>CAVPDL010000017.1:0-258406 GCA_963702635.1 uncultured Alphaproteobacteria bacterium | reverse complement strand
GTTTTAGTCGTAACCCATTTGGAGGAGGGGGATATTTGTACCGAACCGGAGACCTGGCGAGGTGGCGAGCTGATGGAGAATTGGAATATCTTGGCCGCCAAGACAATCAAATCAAGGTAAACGGTCAGCGCGTTGAGCTTGGAGAAATTGAACGACGGCTTGAGACGCTGCCTACAATTGCTTCCGCAATAGCGGTTGCACGCCCAGACAAAATTGGCACCAGCGCAATCCACGCGTATGTCATTCCTAAAGAAAACGGCATCGAACTCGATAGCAGCGATATCCTTGAAAAGTTAGGTCGAACGCTACCTCGTCATATGCTTCCCGCTTCAGTGACGCAATTGACCAAGTTCCCACTAACGCCCAACGGAAAACTTGATCGTCAGGCGCTGCCCGTGTCGAAAAAGGCAAGCGTCAGGAAGCTGTTTCGCGCGCCATCCAATGACACTGAGAACCTGATCGCCGGCATTTGGAAAGAAGTTTTGCAGCTCGACCGAGTTAGCGTCGATGACGATTTTTATGATCTTGGTGGCACCTCGCTGCAGTCTTTGATGATTTCTCACCGAATAGCTACAGTCGCTGGCGTTGACCTCTCCTTAGCTGCGATGATGCAAGCGTTTACAATTGCTGGTCAAGCTCTGGCTTGCACTTCGGTCAAATCTGTCACTTCCGATAAGTTGGTGCCCTTTCGGCGGACGGGTTCAAAGCAACCAATTTTCATGTTGCATGATGGCTGGGGAGGTCTCGCGTACGCCCGCGAGCTTGAGCGGCACCTCAAGAGCGACCGTCCAATCATTGGGGTGCCTCCGCCGCATTTGGACGGGACCGCTAAGTTAAGCTACACCATTGAATCAATTGCTGCCGATTACATCGTCGAGATTCGTAAGCAGCAGGCGCAGGGTCCATATTTTCTTGTCGGCTACTCCTTCGGTGGCTGCGTGGCCTATGAAATTGCTCAGCAACTCGTTCGGGCAGAAAACCATGTCTCGTTTCTTGGCATGATCGACGCATCTTTTCCGAAGAGTTTTGCCTCTGCGAAAATAGACAAACTAGTTGCTGAGTATTCGCGACCCAATGTTCCCTCATTGTCGAGCTTCGTTCGGAAAGGGAGCGCATATCTGACAAAAGTCATGCTAGGAGCTGCGCAGCAACTGCCAAATTACATTAGAGCGGAATTGGGATGGCCGATACCCCATCCTGCCCGTCTCAGTTTTTATGGACACATTTATCCGCGGGCAGCCCGACGCTACAAAGCGCAGCCATATCCGGGGCACGTCATTGTTTTTTCTGCAAGCAACAGTTTGGAAGTGCATTACGCGCGATGGCAGACGTTAGCGCTGGGAGGCGTAACGATGCGCGAAATTCGGGCCGACCACTTTGAGATTGCTTCGCCATCTTACAGCCAGCGGCTAGCAGAAGGCTTCGATAGCCTCATCGAGGCCGTTCTATAGAACAGAAACTTTGGCTCTGAGGAATCGCACTTCTTTTTTCATGACTCATGTTTCGCAACGCACACCAGGGCGTCAACGCCGCCTGGCCAATGACCGGCACCAATGTGTCGTCGACGGTGTTTGACCTTAAAATAGTCGTCCGTGAAGAACGCCGTTTTCAACCGAAGCTAAGGTGGGTGACTCCATCTGAAAAGTTTGGGTCGGCAAAAGGCTCGACCCAAACACGCTAACGCAACTACAGGATTAGTGGGCGTCATCGCCGAGGGTTAGCGATTGGTTGCCGTGCTCATGATGTCCGAACGGGCCCCATTTGCAACGCACCGCTAACTGTGTTTGAAATCGCCGGTCGTTAGTTAGCCGGCACACCTATTCGATCGATTCCCATTCATCGATCAAAAATCGTTCCGCGGCTCCTTAGAGGCAAACTCGTTATCCTCGAATCCAAAATGGCCCCAATCGTTCCAATTCGCCTAGCCCGCGGTGCGGGGAATACCGTGCTCAACCGCTTTTGAACCGGATGCTGAGCGGCGCTTTGACGTGCGTGGAGTTGATCATCTGCGTGTCCGCCGAACGCCCGCACCCAGCCAGTTCCCGGAACAATTCTCCCACAGCCCGCGACGCGCCCAGCGCAGGAAACAATTTTAAACCGTCGTCGGCGGACCATACGCGGCCAAGCAATAGCACCAGTGGCATCCGTTCTTGAGAACGTCATGATCCCGCTGATAACCCTCCGACCGTCAACCCGCTCGACCCCGCGAACATCGGTCGGCAGATGCGGTTCGATCTACCCCCTGGTCGTCGTTCAACCAAAACAAATTGCTGGGCATGATCCCGATCCCTTCAAAACAAACGAACCAGGATCGTATTGCCCGAAGTCCAAAAATATGCGCTTTTCAACTGTAGACTTTCGGTTGGTAGAATTTTATCACAGTTTCGTTCTAGTAGCGGACCCAAATGGGAGACTTAGCTGGTGTTGAATTCTCACGACATTTCGAAACTGCATCGCATCATAGGGCTTGCGGAAAAACTGATCGCAAAAGGATCAGAGCATTCGTCGAGCAAAGGCAATGGCGCCCCCAAAGCCGGCCGAAGGGCAGGAAGGCGTATTCGCCGCACCGGCAAGGAGCTGATAGAATTTCGAAAAATGCTGAAAGCTGAACGCAAGAAGGGTGTTCCAGTAGTCAAGCTTGCACAGAAACACGGCGTAAGCTCTGCCTATATCTATATGCTTCCGTAGCGGGCCGAGCTGTACCAGACGCCTGCTTGACGCTTTTCATGAAGCTTGTCTTCACAGCAACAGACAATTCCGGTAGTGACTTAGTTTGAATTTTCTTTGAGCCAAAGCCGCCCGCAAGCAAACGCGCAAGCCCCGCCGATCATGCCGAATGCCAACCAGGCATCTTGCTTGGATTGGCCCGGATCAATCAAAGCGATTGTAATTACGCCGCCTGCAATAGCGGAAGCGATAAGCCCGGAAATCCAGATTCCAATGTTTCTCATATGGCCTGCCCCTTGTACGGCCCCCGCTTCCCCGGCTTGGGCAGGCTGCGTCAATCATTTCCGCCAAATCGGTCATTGACCAAAGCGTCTCACTGATGCCAGCGGCCATCGCCGGGGAAAGACCCTTAAGGCTCTTGTGCTGCTTCACGAAATTGTACCAGACCGTATAGAGCGCGACCATGTGCATGTGGTTTTCGAATTTCTTGGAGAACGCATTGGTCAGCCGAGTAAAGCGGCGCATCTGCATCCGCATCGTGAGGTTCTGGCGCTCGGCATAAGCTGCTCGAAATGTGCTTCGGATCGGGATTGCCCTCGATCCGTTCCTTGCGAGCGCCGATGCATTCAGCGGGGCTATAGCGGCCCTTGGCACCTCTCTGAGGTCGCGCCGTACAATCTTGACCAGCATGGCGTAATCAACGTCGCCGCCGAACGCGCCTTCAACCGCTTCCAGATAAGCCCTGTGGCCGTCGCTGGTGAGTTGAACGCGATTGGCGAGGCGGTCCCGCAGATCATCCATGAAAGCGATGGCGTAGTCGCTGTCGCGGCCGCCGACCAGCCAAGTAATCAGCAGCTTGGTGTCGGCATCGATTGCGGTCCACGTCCATGTGTCGCCCGCGCCATCAACCGGCGCCTTCATGCCGGCGACGTTCTTTTGCTTCGCCGCCGTGAACGACCAGATTTCATCGACCTGCACGCGGCGGGACTTCACGCCCCGGACCTTCTCATCATGGAAGGTCGCGCAAGCCTTTCCGGCGTCGATCAGCAGCTTGGAAACGGTGTTGATCGACACGTCGGCACACCCGGGAAATCGACCGCATGGAAGACCCCTCGCAGAGCATCGAGAGGATTTGGATGCGGGTTTCGAGGGGCAGCTTGTTCATGCCCCCATATTGCCGGTCTGACCATGCTTATATCAAGCATAAAGTTCATTTTAAGTTATCTCATTTATTTTGCTTTGTAGCTATAGGAATCAATGATATACACCAAAAATGGATGTCTTCTTTGCCGATCCGGCTTTAGCACTCATTGAGACGGAAGAGGCAGGGAAGACCAAGCTTCCAGTGGCGGTCATCAAGTCTGCGCGTCGCAAACTTACGGTTTTAAGGGCGGCCATTGATGATCGATCACTTCGAAACTGGAAGAGCCTTCACTACGAGAAATTGAAAGGAGATCGCGAAGCGATGCGTTCCATCCGACTAAACGATCAGTTCCGGATGGTGTTTGTGCTCAACGAAAGCGTGAACCCGCAAGCTGTGACGATCATTGGCATTGAGGATTACCACTAATGGCCAAACACAAAATCTTGCCGGTCGAGCACCCCGGCACGTTCATCACAGAGGAGTTGGAGGCCCGCAATTGGGATCAGGTGGACCTTGCGTACATCCTGGGCATGTTGCCGCAGCAGCTCAATCCGCTGCTCAACGGCAAGACCAGCATTACGCCGGATATGGCGGCGGCGCTTGGTGAAGCTTTCGACATGCCTGCGGACTTCTTCGCCAATCTTCAAAAGATGTACGACCTGCACAAAGCAAAGCCGGTCGATCCCGGCGTGCGGACTCGCGCGCAATGGGTTGCCTGGTTTCCTGTGCGGGACATGATCAAGCGCGGCTGGATCGAAGATACGGAACACGGCCTTCTCGATCTTCAGATGATGCGTTTCTTCGGAAAGAACCGCATCGAGGACATTCCGTTCATAGGCACGGGAGAGGTTGCACCGCATTTTTCGAAGAAGAGCGATGGATACGAGGGAACCACGCCCATTCAGTACACTTGGCTGCATCGCGTTATGAAGATCGCTGAAGACGATCAACGCGCCTTTGTATTCCGAAAGTACCTTGCGAAACAGTTTGGCAAAAATCAGGGCGCACCTGCTGGACAAGGATGATCTGGCGCACATCCCGTCTATCTCTGAATGCCGCTGGCGTTCGTTTCGTTTTGGTTGAAGCGTTGCCCGGTTCGAAGATTGACGGTGTCTGCGTATGGATCGGCGGCCAGCCAGCAATTGGCATGACGACGCGGCTAGATCGCTTGGATAATTTTGTTTTCGTTCTGCGTCACGAGATTGAGCATGTGTTGCGTGGTGATGGCCGCGACGTGACGTTCACTCCGGTCGATAATGAAATCAGCACCAACTTTGATGCCAAGGACGGCCCGGAAGAAGAAGTGCGCGCGAATGAAGCGGCTGCTGAATTTTGCGTGCCTCGACAGCAGCTAAACTCGTTCATCGTGCGCAAGAGCCCGTTTATATCGGAGCAGGACGTTCTTGCATTTGCGGCAAGGCAGGAAATCCATCCGGCCATTGTCGTGGGCCAAGTGCAGCACAAAACCCAGAAATATAACTGGCTACGTAAATATCAAACTGAGGATTCGAGACTACTTGTTCAATTGGCAATTCGTTGACGGCTGGGGCCGTCAGTGCCCAACAGGGCTTTAGGAGACCAGAATGGCAAATCGAGACGAGCAAATTCTGCGGTCATGGGACGAGTGGAAGAGTCGACCGGCGCAGAGGCGAACAACCCGGATGACTTCATCGCGTGGGCTATGAAAACAAAAAGATCGTTCCGCAGATGCATGACCTGCGGCGATTGTTTCGGAAACAGGTCACAAGCGCACTGCGGCAAGCCATGCGACGCGACGCCGGAAGGCTTCTCCTACCGTGCGAAACAATGCGTGACAATTGCGGAAGAGGGAATGCAGCTTCGTCTTTGGTTCGATACCGACAAAGGCGGAACCACAGGCCTTCGACAGAAGGCCGTCAGGCAACGACGCGATGGGATCGCCAGCGACGTTTACCGTGCCATTTGCGACGTTGAGCACATGAACACGGCTTTCCCGGGCGAGCCGCAACTCAACTTCCTGGCTGATTTCAGCGACGACGTAGCGGAAGAGCGCGGCTTATCGAATTGGAGGAAAACACAAGGATGAAGAGCGACACTGCCTAGCTCTCCTTCCAGCGGGCAGCAGCCGCCGCGTGCGCTATCTCTGACCGCTGCTGGGCGGTGAGGGTTCGGGCGCGTGCCTTGCCACCTTTGCGAGCCGCCCGCTTAGCCCGATTCTGGCGCGTCGCCCACATTCTTCGTCGGCCTCCCCAGTCGCTATCCGCATGACATGGACGGCATTGCCGATCACGTCAGCGGGGCGCTTCTCGCCTTTGGGGCCGCGGGGCATCAGAGGTCGATTCCGAACTTGCGGACCATATGCCCGTCTGCGAGTACCTTGATCAGGTTTGCCCCATTTGGGGCAGTCGCGTTCATGGCCTCGGTTGAAGCCTCGTCCAAGGTACTGACAGATCGCCGGCGAAACTCGAGTTTTCTTGTTTCGTTACCAACCCCCTGCCAACCTTTAGGAAAACTGCTTCGAACGCACTCATTTTGCGCACCTCTTCTACTTAGAACAAACATACCACAGAGCGATCTAGGGTGCGCGCGTGCAAAATTCAAACTAAGTCACTACCACAATTCCTTGTTGCCGCTATCAGCTACGTTTGGTCTCGACCACTTCGAGGGCCAATCTTGGTTAGGCCTTCATCGTCATTTGCCCATGACCATAATCGCCTATGCCTTCCTCCAAAATCATCGCTTTGCAAAAGAGAGGCGGGAAAAAGCATCGATCGGTCGCCGCCTCAACCAAGTCTGCCAGCGGTGCGTCACGCCATCGCCAATCTCGTGCTTCGACGGGCGTCTCAGCGATGTCCGCCCTGCCGAAAATCGATCAGACCGGGACAACAGTGTGAATGATCGGCCAAAGTGGTGCTAGTGTCCCACCTCCGGACGGGTCTTGGATTTCAGGTACCAATTCACCGTGTGACGGAGACCTTCGGCCAACCCCACCTGCGGCGACCAGCCGAGTATTGCTTTACCGCGGCTGCCGTCTACCGTCTTGTGGAGTGCGCCGTCGGGCTTGGAGCTATCGTATACAATGCGCCCTTCATAATTCACAATCGCCCGGATGCGTTCGGCAAGCTCTGAAATCGACACCCCTTTCGCCACGCCCACGTTGATCGGTTCGACGCACGGAGCGCAATCGAGGCCGCGTATCATCGCTTCTGCTCCGTCATCGACGAACAGCCATTCGCGCACCGGTTTTCCAGTTCCCCAAACGATGACTTCGGGAGCACCGCTTGCCTTCGCCTCGACGAACTTCGTCAGAAGGGCGCCGAGGGCGTGCGAGCGCTCCTCGTCGAAAGTGTCATCTGGGCCGTACATGTTCGAAAGCACAAGGTTGATCGTCTGCAGGCCATGCTGGTGTGCGTAGGCCCACGAGCCTGCCCAGGAGAGTTTTCGCAGAAGGCCATACACTTGGACCGATTCATGCAAGGGCCCGTCCCAGAAGCGGCTTTCCTCGAACAGCACAAGGTGCGCCGGATAGACGCAATTGGCGAGCGGGTTAACGATGCGTTCAACTCCCGTTCTGTGCGCTGCCTCGAACAAGTTGGCGATCATCGGCATATTGTTGCGAAACATTTCAGCAGGGTATTTCAAGCCGAACTGAATTCCACCCGAGAAGCTCGCACAATTCAGCACCGCTCTCGGGCGAACTTCCTGAAACAATGCAAGCGTCTGCTCAAAATCACGCAGATCAGTGCCGAGAGAAATGGAAGTCCGGCTAAACGCTCGGTCACTTTGTTCAAGTTTTTTGCACACTCGTTTTCCGAGAAAACCTGTGGCCCCCGTCACAAGTATCACTGTCATTCCCTCCATCAGGCGTGCTGCGGTTCGTGGGATGACCACGACATCACGCCGCTGCCCGCCTCGTATCTACCGGTATAAATTGGGCGAAAGTCGGTTGGGCACATCGCCATGCGCAAGCGACATTGACGCAATGAAACGCATCAATACCCGCCTACCTCACCGGCGTTGCGATTCCTCAGGAGCCTCACCTTACGATAAACGCACAACACCTCGGCCATCTTTTCCGCAAACTCAGGATCGCGTGGCTCCAGGATCTGCGTAGCCTCAATCATCTCCTTGATGCCGCTGCCGCTCATTGCATTCGGTGCCGATCGTGCTGTTGATCAAATAGAGTCGGCGTTTGCTGCTTCGACATTGTCAATCACATCGCGCCAGCGACCGAAGGCTTGTTTAGCAGTGTAGTGAGCATCGAGCATCGCCCGAGCAGATGTACCCATCGCGGCGCGGCGTTCAACATCAGTGGACAGCAAAATTATTGCTTTCTCAAGGGCGTCCACATCGCCAGGTTCAACGACAACTCCACACTGGTGTTGTTCAATTGTCCGAGCTAGTTCTCCATCCTTGGCGCTGATCGCGATGATCGGTCGGCCGGCGGCGGCGATGCCGTAAAACTTGCTGGGTACAATTAGGCCTTCGAACTCGGGTGGCAGTGACAGCCAGTGCACGTCTGGAACGCAGAGCGAGTATTTTAGAGCTGATTGCTCTTGGAAAGGCATAAATAGAAACGTTTGATCAAGCCCCCGTTGACTGACCTGTCGCGCAAGCGCGGCCATCAAGTGGCCGCCTCCGATGAAAAGAAAGACGATGCGAGAGTTGTATCTCAAGCGCTCAGCTGCCGCTAATAAAGTTTCGTAGTCGTGGGCGCGGCCAAGATTCCCCGAATAGCCGACGACAAATTTTTCCGCGAGCCCCCACGCCTTGCGTAGGGGATTATCGACGTTTGCAAGGGGCAGGATTTCGTGGTCATCGCTCCAATTGTGAATGACGTGAAGACGATCGGAGACTCCTTGAGTGGCAAATTTATCGGCCACGCGTTGACCAACGACCACATTGGCTTTTGCCACCTTTAGCGAGTGATCTCGCAGGCGGGAGAGAACATTTCGAACGAGAGCAGTCCTGACGAAGGGCACTCCCACTAGAACGGCAATTTCCGGGTAAATATCTTGCAACCAATTGACAAGGTGCGCGCCACGCCGAGCGCCCGCTCGCATCGCAACAAACGAAAACAGCGGCGGATCTGTCATTGCAACAAGAATATCCCCGCGGCTTGCGATTGCGTGTATAGCGCGCCACGACGAATAGCAAAATGACACATAATCAAAGGTGCGGCCCGGAAGTTTCGACCTACCAAATTGACTAGACGCCACCCGATGGATATGTACCCCGCGCGTAATTTCGTCGACAGGCAGGAGAGCGTTCGGATTATCGTACAATTGTCGACTGGTGATGACATGCACCTCCTTTCCCCACGCTGCTAGCGCAAACGCCAGCGTGCTGACCATCCGGCTCGTGGCTGACTGGTCGGGAAAGAAAAGGCGGTTAACGAAAATGACACGTGTCATGGAGGGATACACATCGTTGATTGTCACATGATGGGGATTAGTTGCGCGATATTGATGGCGCGTTACGCAAAGTAAAGACGCCAGAACTTATTTTAGGCGCACCAGCGTTGCATCAGATGCCGACTGGCTATTGTAGCGCGATAGGCTCACTTCGAAAGCACAAATCTTCGTCAACCGTCAGCGTGCCGACTAGGATTTCGGCGTGAGACCGTCGTGTATAGTAGTGCAGCGGGAAGCTTGCTTGCGTAGAGTTACGTTTGGTTCGAAACGCCCCACACCACAGCTTGTAAGCCCTCACGAAACGTGGAGACAGAAAACAGTGATCCCCCAGATCGAGCCCTGGTTCGGTGAAGAAGAGGCTGACGCCGTTTGCGACTACATGCGCTCGGGGGGATGGCTGACGGAGTTCGATAAAACGCGCGAATTCGAACACATGATCGCCGCCTATACCGGCGCCTCCCATTGCATTGTCACCAACAACGGCACCATCAGCCTGACGCTCGCAGCGCTCGCCTGCTGGTCTGCAGGCGGGCGACGACGTCATCGTTCCGAACTACACGATGATCGCGTCTCCCAATTCCGTATTATTTCGGCGCCAATCCGATATTTGTGGATGTCGAGCCCGAAACGCTCTGCCTCGACATCGACAAGACCATATCGGCGCTAACGCCGAAAACGCGCGCGATCATGCTCGTAACCGCCAATGGCCGTTACCCCAGGTGGGCATCGAGCCGTTCGTGCGGCTGGCCGCGGAGCGCGGACTAATTCTGATCGAGGACGCCGCACAGTCGCTTGGTTCATGTTTCCCCGACGGCAGACATATCGGCCGCGCCGGAAAAGTCGGCAGCTTTTCATTCTCCACGCCGAAGGTCATCACCACGGGCCAGGGCGGATGTCTCATCACCGACGATGATGACATCGCCTTCCGGATCACGCCGACTAAAGGATTTCGGCCGCGCCGCCGGTGGAGCCGACATCTCCGATAGCATCGGCTACAATTTCAAATTCACCGACTTGCAGGCTTGCGTTGGGATCGAGCAGATGAAAAAGCTCGATGGGCGAATCGAGCGCAAGAGACAAATCCTGCGCCAATACCAGCAAGGACTCGAGACGGTGAGGATCCGTGCAATTCTTCGAGCAGAACCTGACATGCACCACACCTTGGTTCATCGATATCTTGTGCGAACGGCGCGATCAGTTACAGATACATTTAAAGGAACTTGGAATCGGCACGCGGGTCATGTATCCGCCGATCAACAGACAGAAAGCCTATCAGCGCTCGGGCTCCTATCCGATTTCGGAACTCGTCGGCCAAAAGGGCTTGTGGCTCCCTTCGTCCTGCCAACTCAGGGATGAGCAGATCGACGACGTCTGTAATGCCATTCGGCAGTTTTACAGATAGCTGCCACCGCGGCGTGGACCGAACCAGACTGCCACTCCCAGCCTTCATGGGCCGGGTAACAACGCAGATGTGTGTTCGCGGGTCCTGTAGGCGAGAGGTCCACCCCACCCATGCGTGGGGCCGTGCCGCACAAAGACACCCCGACCAAAGGGAACCGGCACAAAAGGAAGGCTCAAAGCCCCGCGTTGCGGCTATTTCGCGCGCGGATCGCCGACGGAGTGCCGCAGATCAGAGACAAGGGTCAACAACATCTTTTCGGGGACGAGGCTTGGCTCATCGGCGATCAGGAGAGAAGAAATACTATCTCGCCAAGCGATCCAGAAAAGATCTGAGCCAGCGTCCGAGCTGATCTCCAATATGGCGTCGCGCCTGCGATGGTCGGCCTCCAAAAGCCGACCGCCCATGAGTCGCAGAAAAACTGATTTGGAAATCCCTGATCGCCTATCTCTGGCCAAAATCTGCCAAGGAGTGCCAGTGATCCGCTGGTACGTTTTTGAAAAATCCAACGCCGGATCGTGCCGGTAAGCTTTTATATATCAATTAGTCGTATCGTTGTCGCGCCCATGGCCACGCAACAAAAGCGCAGTGAGCCTCGCCACGCCGTCACGTATCCGTGCTGGATCGTGATCGGGGATGAGCCGCCAATTCAGGCTCGCATGCTGGACGCGTCGAAATCCGGCGTACGCATCGTAACGAAAGACGAACTAACGCTACCAGACCGCTTTACCCTGGCGCTAACCGCCGATCGCAAAGTTTTGCGCCACTGCCGTGTGGCCTGGATTGACGGCAACCAGGTGGGCTTGTCTTTCATCAAGAGCCAAGACGCTGCCAAGGCGCCCAAGGTTTACTTTTAGGCGGCCTCCCAACGTTCATATCACGCCGGCTGACCGACGCTCTCTCGTTACGCTGCAAACTGACGGGTTTCCTTATGTCGCTCGCCCCTGGCCATGGCCCCAGGTCCATTTGGGCAAGGCCGGGTCGCACGCGATCTACGAAACGTTAAGATCCACAAATCCTTAATGATTATCCCCAACAGTGTCATTCGGAGTAGGAGCCAAACTGCGTTGCCACAGCCTACCATGACCGGCAGTCTCACTCAGATCGCGACCAAGCTCAAAGCCGGAGTCGAGGCTAGCAACGCGAAGATCAAGGCTGACGTTGGATCGCGCTTTCAGGCCAGCGCTGCCAAACTCGAGGCTAACCTTGAAGAGCTAAAGGCGGCACCTTCAGCTTCGGAAGCTCCAGCAAAGCCAAATTCCACGGGCATTTGGTTTCTGGCGAGAAAACGGTGGAGTTGGAAGTATCGCGACTAAGCGCGGCTACAGCCATCGCCGCCACATCGACTAGATTCTGAAGATCACAAGGCTTCCGGCGACACCCGAGGGTGTCCTGGGTGAATGCCTGATCGCAGACGAAAACTTGCCCAATACCTGATGTCCGCTTGTACGCGGATTGCGCTGTAAGACACGATGAGCCAAGTCGCGGCGAATCGACGCTGCACCCGCGCGTTCAATCGAGGGGCCCGCTTTTCACAGCCGTATCGTGAAAGGGAACTTTAAATTTTCTCGATTTATCGTTGTATGCATATCGAACAGCGATCTGTGTTTCACCGGCAGAAAGCTGGGGGGTGACGTATGTCCTTTCCTTCTCTTGTTGCTGAGTTGGAAGCCGCAATTGCAACAGGCACTCCCGAGAAACGGGTGGACACACTGCGTCGTGTCACCAACCTGTTTCTCGATGAATCCCATCAGCTCAATGAGCAGCAAATCGGCGTATTCGACGATGTCCTGGTCCACCTGATCCAACGGATCGAGAGCAAAGCGCTGGTTCAACTCAGCTCGGTCTTGGCTCCAGTCGATAATGCGCCGATAGAAGTAATCCGACGTTTGTCGCGTCATGATGAAATTACCATTGCAGGACCGGTTCTGGCTAAGTCGAGCCGCCTCTGCGAACAGGATTTGATCGAAATTGCTAGATCCAAGGGCCAAGGCCACCTGCTCGCCATGTCAGGGCGTTCTTCACTCGTGGAATCCGTGACCGACGTGCTGGTCGAGCGGGGCGACGCGCAGGTGCACTATGCGCTGGCGAGAAACTCCGGGGCGCACTTTTCGGAAGCTGGCTTTGCCTCCCTGGTGAGGAAATCTGAGAGCGACGAAAAGCTTGCCGAAAGGCTCGGTCTGCGGCTCGATATCCCGTTGCAATTGCTTCGGCAACTGTTGACGCGCGCAACCGATCTGGTTCGTTCCCGGTTGCTGGCGGCCGCAACGCCAGAAAATCAAGAGAAAATTCAGCGTGCGCTTGCGAGCATCGCAAACGAAGTCAGTCGAGAGGCCACCGGCCCCCGCGACTTCAAACGTGCTGATAGTGAGGTTCTCGAGCTCAACCGGCGTGGCAAGCTGACTGAGGCGGTGCTGGTGGAATTTGCAAAGGAGCGCAAATACGAAGAAATGACGGCCACACTGGCATTGTTCTGCGGGGCAAAATCAAGCCTGATTGAACGTTTGCTGAAAAATGTGCGCCATGAGGGGCTCATCGTGGCCTGTAAGGCCGCCAAGCTCAATTGGCCGACTGTCAGCCTCATGTTGCAATTCCGGTTTGCTCACCATTCGCTCACTGAGCAGGAGCTTCTGGATGCCAAGGCCTCCTTC
Source organism: uncultured Alphaproteobacteria bacterium (assembly GCA_963702635.1). GTDB lineage: Bacteria > Pseudomonadota > Alphaproteobacteria > Rhizobiales > Xanthobacteraceae > Z2-YC6860. The sequence goes on along the minus strand of CAVPDL010000017.1, from coordinate 245,152 downwards.
CTCGAGCTGTCGCAGGTGGCTGCGCAACGATCGATGCGATTTATGCAGGTTCAAGACTCGGCGAAAAACGCCGGCTGACGATCGCGGAAGCCGCAAACGACTGCACCGTGTATATCGCGACACAAACCACTTTGGCGTCAATTGCCGGTTTGACGGGCGAATGAAACGACCATTGTGCTGCGTTGCAACGCTTGAGCTGCGTGTTTCCCGGTCAGGCCCAGCGGCACTCATGAATTCAAGAGGCGCCATGCTACCAAACAAGATGACGCGAGTGCGGTGTACCGAAAACTGACTACTCCGCAGCCGCCCGCTTGCCCGCGCCCGGCGCGTCGTAGCCCGCCATCACCTGTCGACCAGCGCGTTGAACTCGGCCCAGTCGGTCTCGCGATAGCTGTGATTGCGGATGATGAACGACGCGCCGGCGTAGAACTTCTCGTATTGCAGATGGCGGCCGGCAAACTCCGAGCCGGTCATGTCCCAGGCAAGCTTGAACAGCTTCATGCGGGTGATGGCATCCGCCTGCGGCGTCTGCCAGTAGGTGTCGAACTGCTTGGCGAGTTCCGGATCGTCCAGCACCGAAATGTCGGCCGGCATCTGGAACACGCCGCCGCCGCACAGCGTGCGCAGCTCGTCGATGAAGCGGCTGTAGTTCTGCGTGCACCATTCGAGGCCCGCATACATGAAGCGGCGGTTGAAGCAGACGTAGCCCTCGGGCCAGCTTTCAAAGGCGTTGATCTGGCCGTTGATCAGCCCGCCGATGGTCGCCTCGATCGCCGCCATCTCGCCGAGCTTCTCGCGCACCGCCGGCACCTGGTCGGCGCCGGTGGCGTTGGCGATGCGGCTGCACAGCCCGAGCAGCAGCCGCATCTTCGACCAGTAGCGCACGTTGGACTGGTGATTGCCGAAGCAATGGCTCGGGGTCTTGATGTAGATGTCGCGCGACAGCAGCGCGTCGTCGTGCACGAACACCTTTTCCCACGGCACCTTGACGTTGTCGCACATCAGCATGCAGTCGCTCTCGTCGTAGCGCCACGCCAGCGGCGAATCGAACTCCGAGGTCAGCCCCACCGCTGCAGGCTTCCTCGACCACAACGCCAGGCCCGGCGCGTTGCACGGGATCGCGCAGGTGATCGCCTCCTTCTTCTGGTCGGGCGCCAGCGGAATGACGTTGCCGATCCAGATTTCGTTGGCATAGAGCGCGCCGGTCGCCAGCATCTTCATGCCGGAAATCACGACGCCGTCGTCGTCCTCGCGCACGACGCGCAGCGACGGCACCGGGATCGCCTTCTTCTGGTAGAACTCCGGATTGCGCGCGGCCTGCGGCGGCCACCACCGCATAGACGACGTAGATGTCGTTGTCGCGGATATAGCGGTGGTACTTCACCACGTTGTCGCCAAAGCCATGCGGCTTGGGCAGCGCGTCGGGCTTCATCGCCATGCCGGTGACGAAGGACGCGACGTGGTCGGGCGAGCGGCCGAACATGCCGTAGGTCAGTTCGGCAATCCTGCGGTGGCCTTCCATGCGGCGCTGCAGATCGTCGCGGGTCTTCGGGCTTGCAGGAAATAGATCGAGTGGCGGCCGCCCTCCTCCTCGTAGGTCATGGCGTCGCGGTTGGCCGGATCGGCCTTCATGTCGTAGATGCGCGCGACCGTCTGCGCCGCCTCGCGGAACGCCGGATGGCGGGTGACGTCGTCGATCCGCTCGGAGCCGACATAGACCACGCGGCCGTCGCGCAGCGATTCCAGATGTTCCTTGCCCGAGCGCAACATGGCCGACGCCTCCCCGGCCGCTACCCTACGTCACTTCGGCACGTAGTAGTGCGTTTCCAGCAACAGGCAGCCGTTCTTCGACGTGAACGGGCCGTGATGGACGCCCGGGGGGCGGACGCAATAGGTCGGACCGGTGAAGCTCTCGCCGCCCTTGCCCTGGGCGTCGCTGCCGCAAACCAGATCGCCGGACACCAGGAACACCTCCTCCCAGTAGTCGTGCACGAACGGCACGGTCGAGAAGGCGCCAGCCTCGATCTTGAGGATGCGGGTGCGGTTGCCGACCTTGTTCTTCTCGTCGAGCGAGCCGGCCAGGATTTTCTCGGAGAACCCCCACGGATAGCCGGGCACGTTGTGGAAGCCCTCCTTCATGTCGACGCCGTGAAATTCCTTGTGGCCCTTGTCGTAGCCCATGGCGATCTCCCTGTGAATTCGGGCCACTTTATCAAGGCGTCCGGGCGAGTAAAGCTGCGGCGGTTCAATTCGCGTTCGGCTATGCAGCTCGACCTTGCGTTGCAGCCGGTCGAGCAGCTTCGGAATTTCTCGCGCCGGCCGCGGCGGGCTGAACAGATAGCCCTGCACCTCCGTGCATCCCTCGGCCCGCAGGATTTCAAGCTGCTCCTCGGTCTCGACGCCTTCGCCGTTGTCGCCATCCCAAGATTGCTGCCGAGCCGCGTCACCGCGCGAATGATCGCGATGGCAGTCTCCTTCTGCCCAGCATGTTCGCGGATGAAGGAGCGGTCGATCTTGATCTTGTCGAACGGGAAGCTGCGCAGATAGCTCAGCGACGAATAGCCGGTGCCGAAATCGTCCATTGAGATGCGCACGCCGAGCTTCGCGTATCTGATGCAGCATGCTGCTGCACGTGCGCGTCTCGTCCTGCAACAGCACCGATTTCGGTGATCTCCAGCTCGAGCCGGCTCGGCGCTGAGCCGCGATGTCGGCCAACGCATTCACCACCGAAAGCTGGACGAATTGCCGGATCCCTTGAAATTGCATGCGCCGACAGGTTGACCGCCACGCCAACTTGCCGCGGCCACGTCGCCGGCCTCGCGGCAGGCCTGTGCGCAGCACCCAGTCGCCGAGCGGCACGATCAACCCGATTTCCTCGGCCAGCGGGATGAAATCGGCCGGCGAAACCATGCCGCGCTCGGGATGATTCCAGCGCACCAGCGCCTCGAAGCCGGAGACCTCGCCGTCTGGCCAGGTTGACGAGCGGCTGATAGTAGAGCTCGAACTCCCCGGCGAGCAGCGCCCTGCGCAGGTCGAGCTCAAGGACGCGACGCGCCTGCATCTGCGCGTCCATTTCGCGGCTCGAAGAAGTGGTACTTGCCGCGCCCCTCGCTCTTGGCGCGATAGAGCGCCATGTCGGCGTTGCGCAGCACCTGGTCGGGCTCAGTCCCGTCGGTAGGCGCGAGGCGATGCCGACGCTGGTCCCGATGACGACCTGATTCCCCTGGACATTGAAGGGCTCTGACAGGGAATCGATGATGTGAGAGGCGAGTTCGCTCGCGTCGCTCGGACGCGCATCGATCTGCACAATGGCGAACTCGTCGCCTCCCAGGCGCGCAACCATATCCGTCCCGCGGACAGCCATCTGCAGGCGCTTCGTAACAAGGCAGAGCAGTGCATCTCCGACCGGATGACCCAGCGTATCGTTGACGCTCTTGAACCGGTCGAGGTCGAGATAGAGCACCGCGAGCTTCTCGCCTCTCGACAGCGCTTGCGCCATCTTTTCGTGGAACAGCACACGGTTCGGCAGGTTTGTCAGCGCGTCATGCCGGGCCATGTGCATGATCTTCGTTTCAGCCTGGCGGCGTTCGGTCACATCCTCATACGTCGCGACCCATCCGCCGTTCGAAGTCGGGCGATAGACGCTCGCCACCACGCGGCCGTTGCCGAGTTCATAATAATGGGTGCCGGCGCCGTAACGGCTCATGAAGTCAGCCTGTTCCGCAAGCAATTGATCGACGGTCTTGCCGACATGATTGCCTGCGGCCACGCTGAGCTCGAGAATATCTCGAAACGCACGGCCGGTTTCTATCTTGTCGCTGGGCAGGCCGAAAATCTCAAAGAACCGTCTGTTGACAACCTCAAGCCGGTTGTCGGCGCTGAACATGCACAGCCCTTGCGACATGTTGTAGAGAGCCGCGTCGAGCCGCAGGTTGGTTTCGGAAAGCCGCGCCTTTTGCCGTTTCGACATGGTGATATCGCTGCACACAACGATAAATCCGCCGTCTCGCGTCGCACTATGGCTGATGCGCAGCCAGCGACCGTCGGACAATTGCGCTTCGTTGGTCGCCGGCAGGACATCGTCACGCCGCATCAACACCAGGGCAGCATCGACCGAGCCTTCAAGCGCAGGCCGCAGATCGCCGAGCGGCATTCCCGGTTTCAAGACAGAGGATGGTACACCCAGGAAGTCCGCTGCTTGCGCGTTGGCCAGCGCTATCCTGTCCTGGGCATCGATGACGACGATGCCTTCCTGCGAAGACTCCAGCGCATCGGCAAGGCGCGTCTGTGCGGAACGCCGTTGCGTCACCTCGCGTTCCATCGCCGCCCTGATATTGTCGCGCATCAAGCCCATCGACGCCAGCAGATCGCCGAACTCGTCGGCACTGCCTTTCGGAATAGCGACATCGAGCTCCCCGGACGCGATCAGCTCGGCGACGTTCGACGCAGCGGCGACCGGACGGACGATTCGGCGCGCCAGCGCCCAGGTCACCAGACTCAGAAGGATGATTGCGCCGATCGTCCCCCCGATGTTGAATTGCACGTCGCGGGCCACAGTTGCGCGCGCCATTTGACGATAAACGAAGCCGTCGCCCGCGGTGTAGTTGACCAGAAGGTCGATCTGCTCGTCGACCTTGCTGGCATAGTGGTCCAGTTGGTTCCAATCGATGTCCTTGTCCGAAGCATCGACCAGCCGTTGGCTCATCTCCTCCCAGGCAGTGGCCGCGTCGCGCACTCGGATGGCGGCTTCCCAGGCGCGAGCCGACTGGGAACGACGCAGCGCAATGTCGAGATCCTCTGCCAGATTCTTGCCGAGCCTCTTAATGTCATTGTCAAGCGTCTCGCGCGTGGCAAGATCGGAGGCAATCCAGCGCCGAGCAAATGCCGCTCGCATCGCGAAGAAGTCGGTCGCGGCCGCGCGTGCGTAGTTGATGGACATCAGGGATTCGTCGTAGGTCTTATTGACCAGGATGCCGGCGTCGCGAATGCTCCACGTGGCGTAAGCGCCGAGCGCCACTGTGATCATGCTCATGATGAGAAACGCGATCAGGATGCGGCCACGGATCGTGACGCAAAAGGACGCCACCCTCGAACTGCCGGACCGGCACCGAGACAGCGGTCTTGCCAAAAAAGATTGAACCTTACTCCGAGCCACGGTACGCCTGGTTGTTCAATTACCCGGATTACACCCTCTGGGTTAAAGCCCATTGAGTGCACCATTCATTCGTACCGTTTTGTTAACGTCGCCTTTACCGGACCGACCGAAGCTCAAGAGCACCGCACCCCAGCCCGGATTCCGCTAAAAAGCTACGGAAGCCAGCGGAAACAGGGCCAGAGAAACCGGGCCATGGCGCCGCATCTACCGAAACCGAAACGTTACCTGGTCGCCGCATTCCTGCTTGGCGGCGCCTTGGCCGGCATTGGCAGCGCCGGTTTCAGCCAGACACAACACGTCATCTCGCAAAAAGGGCGCGAATTCACGCCAAACGCAATCACGATCCGACGGGGCGAGACCGTGCAGATCGTCAACGACGACGGCGATCTGCGGCATCACGTTTATGTCGAATCGGACAAATTCCGCTTCGATTCAGGGGATCAGGAGCCGGGCGCCAAGGCCAACATCGCCTTCCTGGTCGATGGAAAGTTCGATGTGCTGTGCGCTATTCACCCGAAGATGAAGCTTTCCGTGGTGGTCAAGTAGCGCAGCGTGGCCTCAGATGATCGCGGTGCCGAACAGCATCGTGTGAGCCACGTAGTAGATGGCAAGGAATGACGCCAACGCGGCCGTATAGCCGACTGGCACCAGCCACGAGTAACGCTTCCACGTCGCTTCGCTATTCTTGTCGGCGATGATGCCAAGAAGCACCACAACGATCAACGTATGACCGATCAAGTCGACTTTGCCAAATTCGAAAACGGCGCTGATGAACATACCCGCCAGGATCAGAGCAGACATCCGGCGGACCAGGGGCGTCCATATCAGCCCGAAAGCGAGCGCGAACTCGATAGCCCCGGCGGCGCGCATGAAGAACTCCGGATCGAAGCCCAGCGATAGCGCGGGATGCTCTGTGAACAGCGGAAACGACCATTCGGGATAGGTCCACTTCTCGATCGAAGCCCACATCAGAGTGATGCCGGCTGTCCAGCGCACCACGTCGATCGGACGCGCACCAAACAGATCGCGCTGCAGACCGGTGAGCGCGAGATATGCCGCCACGCCAAGGAACACCGGATAGTCGGCGAGGTGGAAGATGCCGTACTGCCACACACCGATAGCGAAAATGATTGCGATGCCCAGCGCCGAAAGCGGCATCGTGCGCTTCGATACCATGCCGGCTGCGATGCCAAGCTGAATCGCACCAACCGCGGTCGAGCTGGTCTTCAGTTCGGGCGTCAGCAGGATTCCGCCCATCGCCCAAATCGCCACAAAGAAGAAGCCGGTGCCGGCCCGGAACAACAGTTCGGTATTGTCATGAATGAATGCCGTCACGCGATCCAGCGCGCGCAGCATCGCTTCACCGATAAACGTGCCCTCGACCAAGCAGCCGGCCATGAGCGAAAGAACCGTCAGACCAAACAGAAATTCGAAGTCGGGGCAGAGTACGTTTTCCAGTGTTCTTGGTTGGCCGGCCACATCGAAGGCGCAAAACCATTTCACATGCGCGTTCGCGGTCGCCGCGAAAACCAGATTCATTCCCAGGGCCAACGGAATCGTCACCGCAGACCGCTGCCGCATCAGCAGCCGGTGCATTTGCACTTACCCCAAGCAATTTATGGCCTTTACACACCAGATGCACCGCCGCTCGCAGGCCGCTGGTATCGGTAATCTTTTACCCTGTTTTTTAGCGATTTGGTGAGAAAACATTAGAACTTGGTTAACCTCTGAAGCAAAACGGTTCCAGATCTCTTAAAAAATCAATCTCGCGCAGCGGTTTGGCAACCATTCGCTTCTACGAACGACGTCAAACGACGTCATCGGTAAGAAAACGGAAGGAGCGGGCATGATCATCGCATCGATCAGCTGCGCGGGCGTCATAGCGGGAGCGGCAGCGGCGGTCGCTGCAAAATGCTTTCCTGCTTACGTCGAGGGGATTGAAACGGGGGCCGGCATCTTGATGGTCGGCGGCCTGCTCTTGCTGGGTTCCGCCCTGCCGACGTTCCTGTAAACGGGCGCGCGGTAGCAAACACCGCAGCGGCGTCACGGCCGGCCGATTATTCAACGTGGCAATGGCGGAATTGGAACCGGCACGGACTTGCCGGTAAGCGTACCCAGGAACGCCAGTAGATCAGCTTTCTCGGCGGCGGCAAGTTTCAACGGAAATATCCGCTCAGACCGGCTCGGCCGATCGATACCACCGCGATCGTAAAGATCGATCACCTCCTGCAACGTCGCGACCGAGCCGTCGTGCATGTATGGCGCGCGGCGAGCGGCATCTCGGAGTGTGGGCGTCTTGAAAGCGTAACGCAGCTTGGTCGACGTCGGAAACAGTCGGCCGCGGCCGACGTCACCATCGCGAGCCGTACCGATGTCGTAAAACGAGGAGTCGGTGAAGGCCCAGCCGCTATGACACGACGCGCAGTGCGCCTTGCCGTTGAACAAGTCGAAACCCCGCTTGGCCGCATCGTCGATGGCGCTCTTGTCGCCCTTGATCCAGCGGTCGAACGGCGACTCGCTGGAGACAATCGAGCGTTCATATGTGGCGAGCGCCAGCTCGATCTTGCGTCGTGTGATCTCGCCTTCGCCGAACGCCGTATCAAACGCTTCGACATAGCCAGTGATCGCAGAAAGCCGCTTAACAAGCTCGCTTTCGCTCAGATTCATATTGTTGGCCGACGTAATTGGGCCGAAGGCGACGTTCTCCAAATCGCGGAAATGTCCATCCCATCCAGGTCGAGGAACCCAGGCCACATTGAGAAGCGTCGGCACGCGAAGCGCCAGAACCGTTTTGTTTTCACCGATCGCCCGCGGTAGATTGTTCGACCACGACTGCCATGGAATATGACAGGATGCGCACGAAATGGTCTGCGAGCCCGACAAAATAGGATCGAAGAACAGCATCTCGCCCAGCCAGAATTTAGTTTTGGAATAGAGATTGTCGTCCGGATACGGAATATCGACGGGACGCCGATATTTTTCCTTCCAGTCGACGCGGCTGAGACCACCGTCGCTGAACGCCGGGCCGGCCAGCAGGCAAATCAATGCCATACAGCCGGCGACGCCTGCCGCCCGCGAACGGGTTGCTATGTGACGGAATTTCCACATTGGAGCAAGGTCGGGCAGTATTCTTATTGAAACGTTAACGACACCGTTTGAGCCTTATGGGACACGGGCCACACTTGGCAGACTCGCAGGATGACCATCAGGTCGATCCCAGGCGATTTGTGTATACAGGTCCTGTGGCTTAGAAACTCTGCCCAATACCTGCTGATTTGAGGCCATTTTTGTCGATTGTCGCCATCATGCGGTCCCCGCGTGCGGCGGAGGTGGCCGCACAGACAGACGTGAGGACAAATGGTCACACTGCCCGAAGGCGCGCCGAAGCTCGAGGAGATCCTGGTCGACACCGACAAGATGCCGTGGCGGGAAAAATCGCTGAAGGGCATTTCCGAGAAGATGCTGTGGCGTAACGAAGAGACTGGCGCCTCGATCGCCATGATCCGGTTCGCCAAGGGCGCGGGGATTCCGCAGCCGCATTATCATTCGTCGAACCAGTTCATGATCTGCCTGTCCGGCAAATACGAGTACACATCGACCGGCGTGGTGCTGACCGCGGGCAGCTTCTACTGCAATCCCAAGGGCAACGTGCATGGCCCGGCGATCGCGCACGAGGATACTGTGGTGATCGAGGTCTATGACGGCCCGCACTATCCCGAGAAGCCATCCTGGTACGCCGACGAGCGGGACGCGCATTGAAGGAGACAGTCATGCCCCGGGGTAGAATTTTCATCGCACTCCTGCTTGCTGCGCTGGCGGCTCCGGCGCACGCGCAAGGCACCTATCCCAACCGACCGATTCGGCTCATCGTGCCTTACTCGGCCGGCGGCGGCACCGACGTCGTCGGCCGCGTCATCGTCGATAAGCTCGCCGAGCGGCTCGGCCAGCCTATCATCGTCGAGAACAAGCCCGGCGCAGGCGCGAGACTCGGTGTCGATTATGTCGCGACGCAACCGCCCGACGGCTACACCATCCTGATCGCCGGCGGCAGCGAGCTTTCTATCAGTCCGCTCATTTACAAGACCAACTATTCGCCGGCGAGCTTCGTGCCGCTCGCCATCGCAATCGAAATGCCGCTGATCCTGGTTGTAGCGCCCAATCTTCCGGTCAAGACGCCTGCGGAGCTCGCCGCCTGGGCCAAGGCCAACCCGGACAAATCGAACTATGCGACCACCGCGCCAGGCTTCACGCTGCCGGCCGAGCTGTTCAAATTGCGGACCGGCGCGCCGGGCGTGGCGATCACCTACAAGAGCGCCGGTGAAGGCGCAGTCGCCTTGATGGGCGGGGCCGCGGCATGGGCGACCTTCACGCCGCCCGGCATCGTCAATCTCGTCAAGGAGGGCAAGCTCCGCGCGCTGGCGGTGACGACCTCGACGCGCTCGCCCGACCTGCCTGATGTGCCGACCATGAAGGAGCTCGGCATCGACATCGAGATCACCAACTGGAACGGCTTTTTCGTGCCTGCTGGCACGCCGAAGCCGATTGCGGACAAGCTCGCGACCGAGCTGCGCGACATCGTCCTCAACACCGACGTCAAAGGCAAGCTGCGCGGCATGTTCACCGACCCGGTCGGCATGACGCCCGAGCAGACCACGCATCACATCGAGAACGATCTGAAGGTGTGGAGAGCGTGATCGACGCGGCGCAATCGAAGTTCGGCAATTAGACGCGCAATTTATTCGAAGTCGGCTCCGGCCGAACCGCTTCGACAAACATGACTACGCTCAACTTCCCAAGACGCCGCCTCCGATCGTTGCTCCGACCTTTCCCTGGCTAGTACGGTGCTGCGCGGCGGCGGGCCGGTATAGCGCCAGGTCAGAGTGGCGCGGGATCGGGCCCTTGCTGCGCTCGCCCGATTGCATCTCCTCGTAGGCGTGGGCGAGCGCGCCGACCGAGCGCGCCAGCACGAACAGGCCGCGGCAGAGCGGCGGCGCAAAGCCAAGCTCGGCAAAGATAACGCCGGTGGCGCCGTCGATGTTCATCGGGATCAGCCGGCCGGCCTTCTTCGGCAAGCTCCGCCTCGACGGCCCGGCCGATCGCGGCATAACGGCCGCTGACCACGCCGGATTTCGCAGCATCGTCCACCAGCCCCAAAAGTCGAGGCGCGCGCGGATCGAGCGGATGGAAGCGGTGGCCGAAGCCAGGAACGTGGTGGACGCCGTGCTGCGCCAGCGCGTCGAATTCGGCATCGACCGCATCCGCCATGCTGACGCGGTCCAGCCGTCCGGCGATGGCGTTGTACAAGGCGACGCACTGCTCGCCGGCGCCGCCGTGGACGTCGCCCAGCATGTTGATCGCCGACGCCATGGCGTTGTTGATGCCGACGCCGCAGGTGATGGCCATGCGGGCGGCGGCAATCGATGGCGCTTGCGGGCCGTGGTCGACCGCCGCGACGAGAGCGGCTTCGAGAAGCCTGGCCGCTTGCGGATGGGGCAGTTCGCCGCGCGTCAGCAGATAGACCATCTCGGCAAAGCCGATCCGGCCGATGAGATCCTCGATGGCGTAGCCGCGGAAGCGGATTATGCCCGGCTTCATGTCGATGATCGATGTCGACCACCAGTCTTCCGGGGTTTTCGGCGGGTCTGATTTCGGCACCGCATGCACTCCTCAGATGGCGCCGTCGCGCGCGAGCTCGTCGATTTCGTTTTCGGAATAGCCAAGCGCGGCAAGCAACGTCCTTTGTGTCGGCGCCGAGCGCGGGCGGCGGCGAGGCAGGCGCAGGATCGCCGCTGGCAAGGCGGAACCCTGAGCGCACCACGCTCACCGTCTTGTCCACGTTCGGCACGTCGTCGAAGGTTTGCAGCAGCGCCCGCTGCGAAATTTGCGGATGCTCCAGCACCGACGGCACATCCAGCACCTCGCCGGCCGGAACGTCGTTCTCGTTCATCAGCTTCGACCATTCGCCGGCGGACCGCGCCGCCAGCGCCGCTTCGATCTCATCGCTCAACTCGGCGCGATGGCGCTTGCGATCCTCCCGCCCGGCGAACCGCGGATCGGCGGCCAGCTTCGGACGCCCGATCAGGGCGCACAGCGTCTCGAACTGCTGCTGCTGGTTCGCCGCGATGTTGAGCAGCCCCTTGCCGGTGCGGAACGTGCCGGACGGGCTCGCGGTCATGTTCTCGTTGCCCATCGGCTGCGGACGCACGCCGGCGATCAGCCAGTTCGACACCACCCAGCCCATCGCCACCAATGTCGACTCCAGCATCGACACGTCGATGAACTCGCCCTCGCCGGTGCGCTCGCGGCGGAACAGCGCGGCCGAGATCGCATAGGCCGCGGTGATGCCGCCCATGGTGTCGGCGACCGGATAGCCGACGCGGAGCGGCGCCGACTGCGCGTCGCCGGTGACGCTCATCACGCCGGACAGGCCCTGGACGATCTGGTCGTAGGCCGGATTGAGCCGCAGCGGCCCGTCCTGGCCGAAGCCCGAGATCGCGCAATAGATCAGGTCCGGCTTGATCGCCTTGAGCACATCGAAGCCAAGCCCCAGTCGCTCCATCACGCCGGGCCGGAAATTCTCGACCACCACGTCGGCGGTGGTGATCGAGCCGGGCGAAGGCCTCGCGCGCCTTCGGCTTCTTCAGGTTGAGCGTGATCGACCGCTTGCCGGCGTTCTGCGCCAGGAACGACGCGCCCATCAGCCGGCGGTTGAGCTCGGGATCGGCGCCGAGCTGGCGCGCCAGGTCGCCGGTGCCCGGCGTCTCGACCTTGATGACCTCGGCGCCGAGCTGCGCCAGCTGATAGCAGCAGAACGGACCGGCCAGCACGTTGGTGAGGTCGAGGACCCGCACGCCTGCGAGAAGCCCGGCCATATCTGCCTTCCCCCGTCAGTTCGGGCTCCAGCCTAGCTTCGGCAGAAGCTCTGCGAAGATGTCAGGGCTGTAGCCCACGGCTTTGAACAGGTGGCCGCGCGATTCCTCGACCATCGCCTTGAGACGCTTCATGTCGAGCCCGACCACCTTGCCGCGAAATTTGCGGACGCGTCCGCCGATGATCACGGTGTCGACGTTGCTGCGCTCGGCCGCCTGCACGACGGTGCCGATGGCGTTGTTCGAAGGATAGAGATTGATGTCGTCGGCGCGGATCATGATGAGATCGGCCTCCTTGCCCGGCGTCAACGAGCCGATCTTGTCGTCGAGGCCTGCGCAATGCGCGCCGGCCATGGTCGCGCAATACAGCACGTCGCGAATCATGATCGGCTTGGGCGCGTTCTGATCGCCCGAGAATTTCCGGTTCTGGGCGAAGGCGCGCTGCAGATAAAGCGCGACCCGCATTTCCGTGAACATGTCGGTGCTGTAGGAGGTCTCGTTGTCGACGCTGAGGCCCGGCTTGATGCCGTGGTCCCAGGCGTGCTGAAGCGCGCACATGCCTTCGCCCAGCCCGTATTGCGCGTCCGAGCGCGGGCACACGTTGATATTGGCGCCGCTGTCGACGAACATCTTCCACGTCGTCTCCGGCAGCCCGCCGCAATGGTTGAAGGTGTTGTCGGGTCCGACGAGCTTATCGGCCCACATCGGCTCGACCATCGCCGCCATCCGCTCGCCGGTGAACTCGCTGGTGATGCGCAGCCCGAGCTTGCGCGCGAGCCGCCCAATTGTCGCGGTTGGGGCCCGAGAACATGCGCAAGGTCACGAGCTGATCGGCCGATGAGAAATATTTCTTCTGCAGCCGCTCCAGATCGGCCGGCCACTGCTTGTTCCAATCGCCCGCCTGCGGCGCGCCCGAGGCGTGAACGGCACGCATGCCGCTGTCCATCAGCGCTTCGACCGCGGCGTCGGAATGCGCGGCGGTGCGCGCATTGTGCGAATTGTCGATCACGCAGGTGATGCCGGCGTCGATGCAGCCGACCGCGGTCAGATAATTGCCGACATACATGTCCTCGCGGACGGTAGGCCTTGGCGAAGGACTGATGCGTCGCGTTGGAATAGTCGGCGAGCGTCGGCGAATTGGGATTGATGCGGCGAAGCTGCCCTTCCCAGGAATGGCGATGGCGTGTCGACGAAGCCCGGCACGATGATCGTGTCGCGCGCATCGATCACCTGTGCGCCCGCGGCCTTGAGCTCCGGCGCGATGGCGGCGATCTTCTTGCCCTCGATCAGCACGTCCCCCTTGGACGAGGTCGCCGACCTTGGCATCCAGGCTGACGATGGTGCCGCCACGCAACAGGATGCGATGCTTCGGATCGACGGCCGTCTGCCGCTCGAAATGCTGCATCGCAGCCGCGTCGGCGGCCTCGGGCGACAGCGCACCACCGGCCGCAACACCCGCAGCGACGGCGGCGCCTACCTGCAACGCATTGCGGCGCGTCACGCCACGATCACGCTTCATGACGATCTCCTCTGTTGCCACTCGACCAGCCAACAAGTCTAGCGCATCCACGGTGCGGTGATAACCGCGTCATTTCGCGGGATGTCCGGCAAGCGCGAGCCGGCGACCTCGCCACGAGGATGGATCAGCGGCTTTTGCGCGGCCGGCAGAACACGTCGTGCAGCACGCCGATCACGTCGCGGACTTCGGTGCGGGCCAAGGAATAGTAGACGTTCTTGCCGTTGCGCCGGGTGTCGACCAAACCGTCGGCGCGGAGTCGCGCAAGCTGTTGAGACACCGCCGGCTGGCGCAGCTTGAGCATTGTTTCGATCTCGGTGACCGACTTTTCGCCTTCGATCAAGTGGCACAGGATCAGGAGCCGGACCTCGTGCGACAGGGCTTTCAGGAATTCGCTCGCCTGGTGCGCGTTGGAGGACATGTCGTCGAGATCGAGGCCGGCCGGCTGCCGTGGCCTTGGCTGGACCGCGCTGCGTGACGATGGTGCGGTGCGGGCTCTCACAGCGCGTGCTCCACCCGGCCGGCAGACGGCAGATCTGCCGAAGTCACGGACGCGCCGTTGGGACTCTGGGGCAGCAACTTGTCCAATAATCTGTCGAGCAGGCCCCAGAAGAATGCGTCGCCGGGATAGCCTTCGATGCGCCCAAGCTCCTCGCCATTCGCGACTAAGACGAATGTCGGCGTATAGAGAATCGGGCTGCGGGTGCGGATCCCGGGATCGTCGCTGCGATCGATGTCGACGATGCGCAGCGGCGCGCGGCGGGCAATGTCGGTCTTGGGATAGATCGGACCGATTTCGCGATCCCAAGTGGCGCAGTATGGGCAGCCGTCGCGGCGGAACATGACGAGTTCCGCGGCGTTCGCGGCGCTGGAAAGAATTGCGAACGCGGTCAGCAGCGCCAACACCGACAGGACCGACCGGACGAATGCGATTGGCATGGCGAGCCATTTAATATAGTGCAATCTGAATATGTCCAGGATCGGAATATTCGTCTCCCTGCTGCACCAGCCGAATAACTTTTGCGCCGCGGGGAGTAAAGTTCGTAGCATGGCTGGCCTCTTGCCGTCTGGCTTCGAGCCTCGATATACGGTTGCACGGTCGTGAATGAAGGAGCCGCCATGCTGTCGCGCCGCCTGTTTGTTGCCGGATCGGCGGCGGGCGGACTCTGGCTGCGGCGGAGTACAGCTCACGCCCAGGCTGTGATGACCGACGACGGCTTCTACACTGAGTCGTGGTTCCTCGAGAGTTTCCTCGAACTCCGCGACGATCTCACCTCCGCCAGCGAAAAGAACAAGCGTCTCGCCATCATGTGGGAGCTGCGCGGCTGTCCTTATTGCAAGGACACGCATCTGGTCAATTTCGCCAAACCCGAGATCGCCGACTACATCAAGGCGCGATTTGAAATTCTTCAGCTCAACATCGTCGGCTCGCGCGAAGTGACCGATTTCGACGGCGAGAAGCTTCCGGAAAAACTGTTCGCGCGAAAGTACGGCGTGCGCGCGGTGCCGACATTCCAGTTTTTCCGGACAGGATCGCGGGCCTTGCAGACAAGACAGCCGCGCGACCGGGAGGTCGCCCGTGCGCAAGGCTACGTCGAACCGGAGGCCGTTTCTCGATGTGTTCCGCTTCGTCGCCGACCGCGAATACGAGAAAGGCCGCGTGCTGCAATTGCCGCAGAACGACAAGCGGACCAGACGCATCGGCACTGATCCGGCGCGCGGATCAGACGCTCGGCGATCGGAGATGCAGCGTGCGCGGCTCAGCCGACCTTGATGTATGCAAAGCCCTTGCTTTGCAGCTCCGCCACCGTAGCGACCCCGGATGGCACGAATTTCAGGAACGAGTCCTTCTTCGCCTTGGCGAAGTCGATCTTGTTGCGCTTGAAGGTGATCTCGCAGAGATAGGCTTCGACGCCGTACTTGGTCAGGCCGGCGAAGCGCTTGTAGAGTTCGGGATCGATCTTGTTGTCGGCCCAGGCGTGCCGGAAAGGTCATCGAGGAAGAACTTGAACGCCCGCGCCGTGCGTCACCATGACCAGCTTCACCTTCATGTTGTCGAATTCGTAGACGCTGAGGTGGTTGTTCATGTTGGTGAGCAGCTGCCCGAAACGCTTCGGGTCGCCGAAGTCGCAGTGATAGAGGCAGGCGACGTCGGTGTCCTTTTTCAGCGAGGCGAGGTCGAGCTTGTCGGGCGCGGCCGCCGCGCGGGACGCCGCAGCGTCGCGCCGGAAACGGCCAGCGTTCCGAGAAATTTGCGCTCTGCTGGTGCCCTGGGCATGACGACGCCTCGCTTGAACAATCTACTTGTTCACCGGACTGTCCGGGCTCATCACCAATGCCACCAGATCCTTGATCTGGTCGATGGTCAGCACCTTGTTGGTGCCGAAGCGCGGCATGTTCGAGCACGGAAACGCCGCCTGGGCATTGTAGATCTTTTCGTAGGCCGCCTTGGTGTCGGCCTCGCTGAATTTGCGGACCTTGCCGTATCCGAGCAGGCTCGGGCCGATCGTGCCGTAGCTCACCTCCTGCCTTGGTCAGCTGGTGGCAGGCGTAGCAGTTGCCGCCGTTCGCGCTGCGCGGCGGATAGTCGGTGAAGCGCAGGCCGTAGCCGGATTGCGCGATCTTTTCGCCCTTCTTCCAGTCGCCGATGAACTTGCCGTCGGCCGGATATTCGATCTTGGCCTTCTCGCGCGCTGGATCGCGTCGGCCACCGCTTTCGGCGGCGCTGTTCTCGCTGCGCCGAGCACTGCTTCATGGTTTCGTCCTGCACCAGGCGCGACTGCCAATCGGCCGGCGCGTTCGGAAATGCCGACTTGATCGCGGCATCGACCTTGGCCGGATCGACGCGCGGGCTTCTGCTGCGGCCAGCCGAGCGTGGCGCTGCAGGCGAGCAGGAAGAGCGACGGCGATGGTTGTTCGCATGGTGCTTCCCCCGTCAGCGCTTGAGCCCGGGGGCGGCGATCTCGCCGCCCTCGGCCTCTTCACCAGATAGGAGATCAGCGCCACGCTGACGTCCGATCCGAGCTCGAGCTCCGGCATGCGCATCTGCCAATAGCAGTCGTAGAGCCGGTGCTGCATGGTCATGACCTGCGTGGTCGATACGCGATAGGCCGGCCATTCGCCGACGACCTTGCGCGCCTCCTCCGGGTTGGACAGATACGGCAGGCCCTGCAGGCGGATGCGCTTGCCGGCGTCGCCATGACAGGTGGCGCAGGCGAAATCGATCGGGCCCGAGCGGCGGAAGAACAGCGCCTCGCCGAGCGCGACCACGTCCTTCTCCTTCGGCTGATCGAGCTTGGCGGCGAATTTCATGCCGCTCGACTTGCTGGCGACATAGGTGGCCATCGCGCCGAGTTCCTTGACCGGCTGGCCGCCGCCGGGATACGGCTTCTTGACGAGATCGGCGCGGTTGAAGCCCTGCAGCTTCTCCATGCACCACAGCATGCGGGTTTCGAGGTCCATCACCCGGTCGGCGTCGGCGAAATAGCGCGGCAATTCGGCGAACGCGCCGTCGACCTTGCCTGGGCCCTTGCCGAGATCGCATTGCTCCAGCGAGACGTTCTTCGGGCCGCGCGGCGTCTTCCACAGCGCCTCGCCGCGGTCGGCATCGAGCAGGCCCGGATTGCTCCACGGGTCTTCCTTGAGCATCTGCCGATATTTCTCGATCGCCTTTTCGGTGTCGTCCTGCGCGACCGCGACGGATGCGGCCGCAACGACGTGCAGCACGCCGCCGCGAACAACATGCGTCTGATCGTCACTGGATTCCTCCCGTGTCGTTGCTTGTCGTTTATTGTTGGCGCAGGCATCGAACGCCCGCGTCGAAGTTCGGTCGGCAAGCTCTGACCGTGCGACAATACATGCATTTGTTCGAATGAAAAGAGATCTCTTGGCCGCATCGGATGGGCGCTGCACAGGTCCGACAAAAGCGCTTGCAATTGACGGCGATCGCGTCTAGATAGTTGCAGAAATATGAATATGTCCTGCGATCGAACGCGGCGGAAGGAAACGCCCGGTCATCGCGATCGCGCCGCGCAGTTGGCCGGTCGACATGCCGTCGCATGCGCGTCCGAGGAATTCGACCGAGCTTGAGCGAGCACGGCGTCAGGAGTAGACATGAGCAATGCCTTGACTTCAATCGCCGCCAGGCCTTGGCGCATCGGCGCCGGCGCCTTGGCGGCGGCGGCATGGGGCGGCGCGATCCCGCCGGCACTCGCCGCCAAGAACGACGCCGAGGAGTTGATCAAGAAATTCACCGGCGGCAAGACCCCGGCCGAAGGCCAGGTCAAGCTCGACCTGCCGGAAATCGCCGAGAACGGCAACACCGTGCCGATGACGGTGTCGGTCGAAAGCCCGATGACCGAGCAGTCCCACGTCACCGACGTGCTGATCGTGGCGGACGGAAATCCGCGCGGCGGCATCGCCACGTTCCACTTCTCGCCGGCGAGCGGCGTCGCCGAAGCCAATACCCGCATCCGCCTCGCCGAGACCCAGAACGTCATCGCCGTCGCCAAGATGAACGACGGCTCCGTGTTTCATGGCCAGCAAGCAGGTCAAGGTCACGATCGGCGGCTGCGGCGGCTGAGACTTCGATCGCCGCCCAGTCGCAGACGACCTTCAGCCGAAGGAGAAATTCCATGGCCGAGTCAAACCGCGCATCAAGCTCGACAAGAAGCAAGCCAAGAAGGGCGACCTGGTCGAGGTCAAGGCGCTGGTCTCGCACGTCATGGAGACCGGCCTGCGCAAGGATGCCAGCGGCAACACCATCCCGCGCAAGATCCTTAACAAATTCATCTGCACGGTGACCGGCAAGCAGGTATTTGCCGCCGATTTCGAGCCGGCGATCTCCGCCAACCCGTACATCCAGTTCAAGTTCAGGGCGCAGGAATCCGGTCCGGTCGTGCTGACCTGGACCGACGACGACGGAACCAAGATCGTCGGCGAAGAGACGATCACGGTCACGTGATGGCAGCCGTGAGGCGCCTCCCGATCCGGACGGCGCCTGATGCCCGCCCGTTGCGGCCTCTCGCACTTTTGATCCAGGTCAAGGTCGCGGCTAGCGGCAAGCGTTTGCTTGGCATTGAGAAAGCGCGGAGTGTTGCATGATCTCGAGGCGCGATTTTCTCCAGGTCGCGGCCGCGACGGCGGCGATCGCTGCCCGGCGGCTGGACGCGGGCCTTCGCGCAACAGCGCCTGACGCAGGACGAGCTGCTGCGCTTCGAGCCGTCGGCAATGTCACGCTGGTGCACGTCACCGACATTCACGCCCAGCTCGTGCCGGTGCTGTTCCGCGAGCCGTCGGTCAATCTCGGCGTCGGCGAGGCGAGGGGGCTGGTGCCGCATGTCACCGGCCAGGCGCTTCTCGACCTTTACAAAATCGCGCCCGGATCGGCGGCGGCCTACGCGCTGACCTCGGAGGATTTCGCGGCGCTGGCCAAGACCTACGGCCGGCTCGGCGGGCTCGACCGCATCGCCACCATCCTCAACGCGATCCGCGCCGAGCGCGGCGATCGCGTGGTCGTTCCTCGACGGCGGCGACACCTGGCAGAACAGCTACACCTCGCTGATCAGCAAGGGCCAGGACATGGTCGACTGCATGGCGCTGCTGAAGCCCGACGCCATGGTCGGGCATTGGGAGTTCACGCTCGGCGCCGAGCGGGTCAAGGAGATCGTCGACCAGCTCGGCTTTCCCTTCCTTGCCCAGAACGTCCGCGATACCGAATGGAACGAGCCGGCGTTCGAGCCGATGACCATGATCGAGCGCGGCGGCGTCAAGATCGCCGTGATCGGACAGGCCTTCCCTTACACGCCGATCGCCAATCCGCGCTGGATGATCCCGAACTGGTCGTTCGGCATCCGCGAGGACGACCTGCAGGCCAACGTCGACAAGGCGCGCAAGGACGGCGCCGCACTGGTCGTGCTGCTGTCGCACAACGGCTTCGACGTCGACCGCAAGCTTGCCGCGCGCGTCAACGGCATCGACGTCATCCTGACCGGGCACACCCATGACGCGCTGCCGGACGTGGTGAAGGTCGGCAAGACCCTGCTGGTCGCGTCCGGCAGCCACGGCAAGTTCGTGTCGCGGCTCGATCTCGACGTGCGCGACGGCGAGGTGAAGGACTATCGCTTCAAGCTCATCCCGGTTTTCTCCGATGTGATCGCGCCCGATGCCGAGATGGCGGCGAAGATCGGCGGCGTGCGCGCGCCGCACGAGGCGATGCTGGGCGAGGTCATCGGCCGGACCGAGACGCTGCTCTACCGCCGCGGCAATTTCAACGGCACGCTCGACGACCTGATCTGCGACGCGCTGCTCGCCGAGCGCGACGCCGAGATCGCGCTGTCGCCGGGCTTCCGCTGGGGCAACTCGCTGCTGCCGGGCCAGGACATCACGCGCGAGGACATCTACAACGCCACCGCCATCACCTATCCGGCCGCCTATCGCACGACCATGACCGGCGCGCGGCTGAAGGAGGTGCTCGAGGACGTCGCCGACAACCTGTTCAACCCCGATCCCTACTACCAGCAGGGCGGCGACATGGTGCGCGTCGGCGGCGTGTCCTACACGATCGACATCGGCCAGCCGATCGGCAGCCGCATCTCCGATCTGAGGCTGCTGCGGACCGGCAAGCCGCTCGAGCCCGCAAAGGAATATGTCGTCGCCGGCTGGGCGAGCGTGAACGAGGGCACCGAAGGGCCCGCCGATCTGGGACGTGGTCATGCAACCACATCCAGAAGAAGCGCGTCGTCGCTCCCAAGGAGACCGAGCGCGTGCGCATCGTGTGCGAGCTGTCGATGGGCGCATCGTGATGCGCTTAGATCTTGATTGCGCATATATTCGGAAAAGGTTCGGCGCGCGCAAACCGGGCTGCGGAGTGGACCATGGCGAATGATGATCGCGAGGCAAGACATCCGACCTCCCGCCGCGGCTTTCTGCGCACCGCCCTGGCCGCCGGCGGCGCGACCGCGCTGGCCGGCCCGGCCGCGCCGCCGGCGCCGGCAATCCGGCAAACCTGCCGCCGAACGTTGCGGATTGGACCCGCTCGCTCGGCGACGGCGTCGCGGTGCGCCCTTACGGCAAGCCGTCGAAGCACGAAGCCGACGTCATCCGCCGCGACGTGGCGTGGCTGACCGCCTCGCCGCAAAGTTCGGTCAGCTTCACGCCGCTGCATGAGATCGACGGCATCATCACGCCGAACGGCCTCTGCTTCGAGCGTCATCACGCCGGCATCGCCGAGGTCAATCCGGCCGACTACCGGCTGATGCTGCATGGCCTGGTCGACAAGCCGCTGATCTTCACGCTCGACGACATCAAGCGCATGCCGCGCGTCAACCGCGCCTATTTCTGCGAATGCGCCGCCAACTCCGGCATGGAATGGCGCGGCGCGCAGCTCAACGGCGTGCAATACACCCACGGCATGGTGCATTGCGTGATGTACACCGGCGTACCGCTGAAGGTGCTGCTCGACGAGGCCGGGCTCAAGCCCAATGCGAAATGGCTGCTGCTGGAGGGCGGCGATGCCGCGGCGATGACGCGCTCGCTGCCGCTGCAGAAGGCGCTCGACGACGCGCTGGTCGCCTATCGCATGAACGGCGAGATGCTCTATCCCGAGAACGGCTATCCGGTGCGCATGGTGCTGCCCGGCTGGGAAGCCAACATGTGGGTGAAGTGGCTGCGCCGCATCGAAGTCGGCGACGAGCCCTGGCACACCGCGAGGAAACATCGAAATACACCGACCTGCTGGCGAACGGCAAGGCGCGGCGCTTCACCTTCGTGATGGACGCGAAATCCGTCATCACCGCTCCGAGCCCGCAGGCGCCGATCAATCACAAGTCGGGCTTCACCGTGCTGTCGGGCATCGCCTGGTCCGGGCGCGGCAAGATCGCGCGCGTGGACGTTTCGCTCGACGGCGGCCGCAACTGGCAGGCCGCCAGGATCGACGGGCCGGCCTGGGACAAGGCGCTGACGCGCTTCTACTACGAGTTCGACTGGGACGGCCGCGAGCTGCTGCTGCAATCGCGCGCCATGGACGAGACCGGCTACGTGCAGCCGACCAAAGGCGAGCTGCGCAAGTATCGCGGCGTCAACTCGATCTATCACAACAACGGCATTCAGACGTGGCACGTGCACAAGAACGGCGAGGTCGAGAATGTCGAGGTCTCTTAGCGCGCCGGCGCTGTCGGCGGTGCTGGCCGTCGGTCTGGGCGGCCTGGGCGCCCTGCAATCGGCCGCCCGCTTCCGAATCCCGACATCGGCGGCGCCGGCAGCCGCAGCCGCGCCGGCGAAGCACCTCGGCATCGGCCGCACGGCGACGCCGGAAGAAATCGCCGGCTGGGACATCGACATCCGCCCCGACGGCCAGGGGCTGCCGGCCGGCAAGGGCACGGTGAAGCAGGGCGAAGCGCTCTACATGGAGCATTGCGCCGCCTGCCATGGCGAGTTCGGCGAGAGCGCCGGGCGCTGGCCCATCCTCTTCGGCGGCGAAGGCACGCTGGCGAGCGACGATCCGGTCAAGTCGATCGGCTCGTACTGGCCCTACGCCTCGACGGTGATGGACTACATCCGCCGCGCCATGCCGTTCGGCAACGCGCAGTCGCTGACCAACGACGAGCTTTATGCGGTGACCGCCTATGTGCTCTATCTCAACGACATCATCAAAGACGAGAATTTCGAACTGAACGCAGACGAACTTCAAAACGATCAAGCTGCCGAACGAGCCGAATTTCCTCGATGACGACCGCGAGGTCGCGGAAAAGGAGTTCTGGCGGAAGAATCCGTGCATGACGAACTGCCCGCCCGGCGAAGCCAAGGTCATCGGCCGCGCCCGCGCCATCGACGTGACGCCGGAGACCGGCAAGGGCCCGAAGGTCGAGTAGCCGACAACCGCAGCCACACTCTCGACGATAGGGGTCGGGAAGGCTTTCGCCTCCCCGCCCTCCGAACCGTACAGGCGGTTTTCCCGCATACGGCTCTCCAGTCGGTGGTTTCCTCATCGGGAGTGTCTCGCGTTCGCCAGGCCGTGTGAAGAGCGAGCAGCCCGGCATCCGCGAAGAAGGCATTTGGCCAGCGTCTTGCTGATCAGCGGCTCCGATCCCGAAGCCGTGTCCGCTTCTCCTGCTTGCAGCAGGAGTGAGCGCAGCCGTCGACGGATGAAGCCGTCGAGCGCGGTAAGGTGCGCGGATGGGCGTGCTTGAAGTAGCCGAACCAGCCGCGCAGCGTCCGGTTGAGATCGGCGACGATCGCGCTCGAGGCTGTCGCCGCGCGTCCGCCCCGTCTTGCTCGGATCTTGTCCTTGAAGCGTTGCCAGGCTCTTCTTGCGCACAAACCGCCGCCCGGCTTCGAACCGGTAGCCGAGGAACTCGAACCCTTGCCCGGCAGCCGGCAGTCGCCGACATGCGTCTTGTCCGGGTGCAGCTGCAGGCCGTTGCTCCGCCACCCACGCGCGCACCTCCTCCAGGGCGGCTCGGCCTCCTCGCGGCTCTTGCACAGGACCACGAAGTCGTCCGCGTACCGCACCATGCGATAGCCGCGGCTCGGCCATCAGTTCGATCCAGCGGGTGCAGATAGATGTTGGCCAGCAGCGGGCTGATCACCGCGCCTTGCGGCGTGCCCTGCCGTCGGCGTCCATCGCTCCACACCCCTGCAGAATGTCGGCTGTCAGCCACGCCACGGATGCAGAGCCGAGCATGCGACCATCGCTGATGCGCGTCCTCGAGCCGTGCCATCAGCCGCTCGTGCGGAATGGTGTCGAAGTAGCTCTCAAGGTCGGCGTCGACCACAGAACGATAGCCTTCCTCGATCAGCTGATCCACTTCGCGCAGCGCATCCTTGCAGCCCCGTCCCGGCCGGAAGCCGTAGCTCGCCGGCCGCGAACTCGCCTTCGAAGATCGGTTCGATCACGAGCTTCACCGCCGTCTGGACGATGCGATCCTTGACCGTCGGAATGCCCAGCGGCCGCGTCCTGCCATCGCCCTTCGGGATCTCCACCCGCCTGACCGGCTGCGGTCGGTAAGCTGCCCTCCCGCAGCGCCGTCGAAAGCTCCGCCAGATAGGTATCCGCCTTCGCCTCGAACCGTCTCGATGCTTTGACCGTCCACGCCCGCCGCGCCGCTATTGGCCCGGACTTTCGCCCAAGCCGCCGCCAGCGTCGCGGGCGCGTACACCTTGTCCATCAGACTGAACCATCGTCCTCCTTTGACGCCGTTCACCAGCGCCGACACCATGCGCTCCGTCCACACCGAGGCTTCCACCCCACGACCAGTCGCGGGGTCTCCGCGCTTCTCTCTGCCCTTGTGTAGCCTCTCCGGCACTCCCGGCTGCTCTGCTGCGGTCGTGGCCATCACGCATCCACCTTCCTGCCCTCCTTCCCTCGACGCGGTTTTGCTATCCGCACCTCCCGTGGCTCATCGCCGCCTGCGGTACTATGCGGGCTCTGACTCCTGCCGGCGCTCGCACGCCCGCCAGGTCTCTCCGCTTACTCTGCTTTGCCTTCCGAACATCCCGCCCCCAACCACGTCGTCTGCCTCGACGTCGCTTCCTCGTCACCTCAGCGCGTCGAGCGGACCCATGCGATCCAGGCTTCGCCATACATTCGCAGGCTCGCCGCAACATGCCGCCGAAACGGGTTCGTCATCCTGCGGGCTGCTCGTTCGCCTCCGGTTGCTCCCCACCCCGCCTCGCGGCGACGCAGTTACCTTCGGCTACATGTGATGTGACTTCACATGGCACGGACTCCCACCATCCTGACAAAGCAACTCACGGACGCACTCATGCGCGGGCTTGACCCGCGCATCCATGAAGCCGCGAAAAAAGGCACAGCTTTACGGCTGAGCCGCATTGCAACTCATCCTGGATTGCCGGGCCTTCGCCCGCCGAAGGTCGAGGTCGCAGCGCACCTCGACGAGCTACGGCGCAGCGGGTCAAGCCCGGCAATGACAGCAGAGCGACGGCCGTACCGCACAACAGCGCTCTTGAGCATGATGAAACAGCCGTGGGATACATCCATCCATGAACAACGCCGATCTCATCGTCGCCACCCTGAAGGCCGCCGGCATCGACCGCGGCTTCGGCATCCCGAGCGGCAACGTGCTGCCGCTGATGGAGGCGATGCGAAAGGGCGGCGTCGATTTCGTGCTGACCGCGCACGAGGGCTCGGCCGGGTTTCGCCGCCGACGTCACCGGCCGCATGACCGGCGCGCCCGGACTGTGCATCGCGACGCTCGGGCCCGGCGCGACCAATCTCACCACCGGCGTCGGCAACGCCTGGCTCGACCGCTCGCCGATGATCGCCATCACCTGCAATCTCAACACCGACCAGCTCGGCCGGCGCATCCAGATGTGGATCGACCATCACGCGCTGTTCAAGCCGATCACCAAGGCATCGTTCCGGCTGGAGAAGGGCAAGATCGCCGAAACCGTGAAAGAGGCGATCCGGCATCGCCATGAGCGAACCGCGTGGGCCGGTGCATCTCGATCTGCCCGAGGACGTGGCGCTGGCGCAGGCGAAAGGCGATACCGCGGCGATGAAGGCGCTGTCGAAGCTGTTGCCGGCGCCGGAGGCCGCGATCGCCAAGGCCGGTGAATTGATCGCCACAGGCCAAGCGGCCGATCGCGGTGCTCGGCTCGTCGGCGATGCGGCTCGGCAAGCCGGAGCTGCTGCGGCAGGTCATCGAGCGGCACAACCTGCCGTTCGCCACGACGACGATGGCGAAAGGCATGATCGACGAGGATCATCCGCTTTCGGTCGGCGTGATCGAGCGGGCCTGCCGGCAAATCCAGCGAAAATTCCTGCGCTCGGCCGATCTGATCGTCGGCCTGGGCTATGACACCATCGAGGTCGAATACGAAGCCTGGATCGGCGACGTGCCGCTCCTTCAGGTCGATATCGAGAAGGCCGACGTGGCGTCGTCGGTGAAGGTCGCGCACGAGGTGACCGGCGATCTCGATTCGTCGCTGGCGCGGCTCGCCGCCCTGCCCGCCGGCAACAATTCATGGACGCATGAAGCGCTGGCGGCGCAGCGCAAGACCTTCCACGCGGCGCTCCGGCCGCCGGCCAACACCTTCACCGCGCATGCCGCCATCGACGCGGTGCGCCGCGCGCTGCCGCGCGAGGGCCTGCTCTCGTTCGACGTCGGCGCCCACACCCACCAGATCGCGAGCCAGTGGACCGCGCATGCGCCGAAGACCTTCCACATCACCAACGGCTGGTCGTCGATGGGCTTCGGCCTGCCCGGAGCGATCGCGGCGAAGCTCGCGCGGCCGGACCTGCCGGTGGTCTGCATGTTGGGCGACGGCTGCTTCCAGATGACCTGCGGCGAGGTGGCGGTGGCCAAACGCATGGGATTGGCGCTGCCGGTCGTCGTGCTCGACGACAAGTGGCTGGCGCTGATCAAGGTGAAGCAGATCCGCCGCCAGTTTCCGCTGTACGGCACCGAACTGCAGAGCGAGGAGTACGCCGAGCCGCCGCAGCACTATTTCGGCGTGCCGGCGGTCGGCGTGCGCAGCGCCGCGGCGCTGGAAGGCGCCGTGACCAGAGGCGCTGTCGGCCAAGGGGCCGACCGTGATCGAGGCGGTGGTCGATAGCGACCACTACGTCGACACGGTTTACGACTGACGCGATTGCGCGCGGGCGGCGTTCGCCGCATCATGGCGCGACAAACGGAAAGGAATTGATCCATGGCCAGCAAGCTCCGCCACATCGCCATCATCGTCGAGGACCCGGAGGCCTCGGCGAAATTCTTCGAGGAGGCCTTCGACATGAAGCGCGCCGGCACGGCGCGGCGCGGCATCTACATGTCGGACGGCATCTTCAACGTCGCGCTGCTGAAGAAAGAGGACGAGAAGGAAAAGCTCGGCCTCTATCATTTCGGCATGTGGGTCGACGATCTCGACGAGGCCGAAAAGAAGGTGGTCGACGCCGGCGGCGAATATCTCGCAGGCCGCCCGACCTCGCCGAAGTCGTTCTATGAGGCGAAATACAAAAGTCGCCGACCGGCCTGGTTTTCGACCTCACCCATAACGGCTGGGCCGGCGCGGTGAAGGACGTCGTGCCGCAGAAGTAATGCCGCAGCCGGCGATGGCGAAGCCCGATCCCGTCGTCGTGATTGGCGCAGGCCCGGTCGGCCTGTGCCTGGCGCTGGCGCTGGCGCAACAGGATGTGCCCGTCGTCCTGATCGAGGCGATGTCGGACGACAATTTCCTCGACCAGGTGCCGCGCGCGGGCAGCAATCATCCGACCACGCTGGAATTCTTCGACCGCATCGGGCTCTACGCAAAGACTGGAGCCGCGCGGCATCGTCGCGCCGAAATTCCATTACTGGGACCGCCAGAGCAATGCGCTGATCGCCGAGTTCGACCACGCCCTGCTGAAGGACGACACGCGTTTCCCTTATGTGCTGCAGTGCGAGCGCATCAAGATCGTCGAGGAAGCGCTTGAAGATGGCCAAGGTCGCACCCGCTGATCGAGGTGCGAATGGCGACCGAATTTTCGGGATTCGAGCAGACGCGCCGACGCCGTGCTGGTGCAGGTGAAGAACTCCGCGACGAAACCGAGACGATCCGCGGCAGCTATCTGGTCAGCGCCGAGGGCGCGCGCAGCATCGCGCGAAAGAACCTCAACGTGGAGTTCGAAGGCTTCACCTATCCGGAGCGCACCATCAACATCGAGGTGGCCTACGATTTCCGCCAAGCACGGCTACACCGAGCGCAACTACATCTCCGATCCGGTCGAATACTCCAACCTGTTCCACTGGAAGGGCCCGCCGGACCGCTGGCGCATCCATTTCCCGACCAACATCGACGACGACGAGAACAAGCTGAAGCGGCCGGAGGCACTGCAAAAGCGCCTCAAAGCCTTCCTCGGCATCGACCGCGATTTCGAGATTTGCGGCTGCAATCTCTACACGGTGCACCAGCGCGTCGCGGAGAAATTCCGCTCCGGGCCGCGTGGTGCTCGCGGGCGACGCCGCCCACGTCAACAGCCCGATCGGCGGCATGGGACTGAACAGCGGCGTGCATGACGCGTTCAACCTTGCCGACAAGCTCGTCCGCATCCTGCGTGGCGAGGCGGATGAGGCCGAGCTTGACCGCTACGAGCGGCAGCGCCGCCACGTGGCGGTCAAGCACACCCAGGCGCAGACCATCCGCAACAAGCGGCTCCTGGAAGAGCGCGATCCGGCCGTGCCGCAAGCGCAACCACGACGAATTGCGGCGCCAGGCCGAAGACCCGGCGCTGGCGCGGAAATTCCTGCTGCGCACGGCGCTGTTCGAGAGCCTGCGCGAGGCCGAGCAGATCGCATGAGGAGTGGCCGGATGATGCGAGCGGCGGTTCTGGCGGCGGCGACTTTGGCGATCGCAAGCCAAGCCTTTGACGCGCGGGCCGAATGGCCCGACCGGCCGATCAAGATGATCGTGCCGTTCTCGGCGGGCTCCAGCTCCGACACCGTCGCGCGTATCGTTGCCGCCAAGATGGGCGAGCGTCTCGGCCAGCAGATCGTGGTCGAGAACCGCGTCGGCGGCTCGACCATCATCGGCACCGACTTCGTGGCAAAGTCGGCGCCTGACGGCTATACCATCGAGCTTGCCAACACGACGACGCACGCGGCCAGCGTGGCGCTCAACGCCACGTTGCCGTTCGATCCGGTCAAGGATTTCGCGCCGGTCGCGATGATCGGCAGTTCGCCGTTCGTGCTGATCAGCGCAACGCAGGTGGAGGCCAAGACGTTGAAGGACGTCGTCGCGCTGGCCAAGGCCAGGCCCGGCAAGCTGAGCTACGCCTCGGCCGGCACCGGTACGCTCGCGCACCTCGCCGGCGAGCTGTTCAAAAGCAAGGCCGGAATCGATGTCACCCATGTGCCCTATCGCGGCAGCGGACAATCCATGTTCGATCTGATGCAGGGCCGGATCGATCTCTCGGTGAGCACGATCCCGCCGACGCTTCAGCACATCCGCGAGGGCAAGCTTCGCGCGCTCGCCACGATGAGCGAGAAGCGAAACCTGATGCTGCCGGATATCCCGACTGTGGCCGAAGCCGGGGTGCCGGGCTGCGAGGCCGAGCTGTGGACCGCCGTGGTGGTGCCGGCTGGCGTGCCGGCCGACGTGGTCAAGCGGCTCAACGACGGCGGTGCTGGCCGCGGTCGCGAGCGCCGAGGTCAAGCAGGCACTGACTATCCAGGGCATCGACCCGGAGCCCGGCCCGCCCGAGGCGGTCGCCAGGCGCATCGCGACCGATATCGTCAAGTGGCGCGACGTAGCCGCGACCGCACATATCGCGGTGGGGAAATAGCGCCGCAAGTTGTCGTGTCCTCTCCGCCGTCATGCCAGCTTTATACCAGACATCCACGCCTTGTTTGCTTCGGGCGCAGAGAAGAGGCGTCATGGCCGGGCCAAGGCCGGCCGCGCGGTATCCCGCTGAGGCCCAAGCGAGACCCAGATATCTGTGCCTGTATGTTGTTTCGGCCTAAATTTCTCGCCGTGAGGCTTGATGGCGTTGTCCGACGTCTGCACGATTGAAATGCCGTTCGGCTTCGAAGGTTGATACGATCAAGATCGGCCCGCCGCTGTGGGTGGATTGATATCAGCCGTTGAGTAGTGCGACGTGGCGAAAGTGATCGTTCGAGATCGATCCTTGTGTTACGCGATTTTTTTAATCGCCGTGATCCCTGTGATGGTCGCAACGGCGCAAGCCCAGGAAACCGAGCCGCGGTCGTACACAAACACACCCGTTGGGCTTAATTTTCTGATCGCTGGTTACGCGTACTCGCAAGGCAAAATGGCTTTTGATCCAGAGTTGAGGATTGCCGACGCGCCCTTCCACTCCAACACCGGCGCCATAGCGTATGTGCGGTCATTCGACTTTATAGGTCAATCCGCCAAGGCCGATGTGATAGTCCCATACTCCGGTTTTTCCGCGCATGCGCTCGTGCAAGGCAGACCTCAGGAACGCGAAATGTCGGGGTTTGGGGACCCGCGATTTCGCATCTCCGTGAACCTGCTCGGGGCTCCCGCGCTGTCAGTGAAGGAGTTTGCCAACTACAAGCAGGACCTCATCGTCGGTGCAAGTCTGCAAGTCTCCGCGCCGCTGGGCCAGTATGACGACACGAAGTTGCTCAATCTTGGAAACAACCGCTGGTCATTCAGGCCCGAACTCGGCTTTTCCAAGGCTTGGGGCCGATGGACGCTGGAGGTCGCTCCAAGCGTGACGTTTTTTACAGTCAACCCCGACTTCTTCAACGGCAAAAAATTCGAACAAGCACCGCTGTACCTAGTCCGCACGCATCTCATTCACAACTTCGATTCCGGAGTATGGATTTCATTGGACGGCATTTATTTCAAGGGCGCCCGCACCGCCGTGAATGGCGACAAAGGAGACAATGAACAAGAGAACGTGCGTGCTGGTTTGACACTCGCGCTACCAATAGACCGCCAGAACTCGGTCAAGCTTAATGCTGGCTCAGGCATTTACACCCGAACGGGCAGCCAGTTCAGCACTATCGGGATAGCGTGGCAGTATCGGTGGGGTTCGGGTTATTGAGCGACCATGTCATCCATGACGACTGACATTTCATATCGGCATCACGTAAAAGATTGGTCCGCGAAAATTCTGCCAGCCCACTTGATGTGCCTTGGGTTATCTACCAACAGCTGTTCCGTGCCGCAAAAAAATCACGCCTTTACGTCGTCTACCGGCTAAAGTCACTCCGTTTAACGGTTGCGACAAAAGCGGTTCTGATGACGTTCGAAAACTTTGCGTTCCTGTCGTCACGTGGCCGCTTCAGCCTGGCCGCAATCATCCTTGCATTGATCGCTGCCGCGGTATGGGCTGTCGCGTATTTTTTGCAGACCGCTCCGCCACGTCACATCGTTCTGGCTTCGGGACTGGAAGATGGCCTGCTCCACCAGTACGCGAAGCGTTATATCGAAATCCTCGCTCGATCCGGGGTTACGGTAGAAGAACGAATTACCAACGGCCCAGGGGACAATCTGCGGCTGCTGCAAGATCCACATTCCGGCGTTGACATCGGTTTCACACGGGGAGGCATCGCAAAATTTCCCGAGGCCAATAACGTTATGATGCTTGCGAGCCTCTACTACGTGCCGATGTGGATTTTCTACCGCAACACGGACACGCTCAGCCAGGTTAAAGAGCTGCGTAATCGCCGGGTTGCTGTTGGCGTTGGCGGCAGCGGCGCTCGCTCATTGGGGGACGCTGTGTTGGCGCTTAACGGCCTCACCAGTGACAATATAACGATGCAGCCGTTGAGCAACAGTGCTGCGCTGCTCGCACTGCGATCGGGCGAGGTCGACGCGGCAATCTTTGTCGATGGAGCGGAGAACCATGCCGTTTGGACTGCGCTTCACGATCCAACTTTGAAGCTGCTGAGTTACCGCAGGACTGAAGCCTATCATCGGCGGCTCAATTTTATCACCAAACTGACATTGCCACCCGGCGTGATCGACTTGGCAAACAACATTCCGGAGAGCGAAGTCGAGCTTATTGGCACTAAAGAGATGGGGACCCGTGAGCGAATTGGAGGGCCGGCTCGTGCTTATCGAACAACTTCGAGTTTCACCTTGGTAACGCCGCGTTCGACCATGCCAATCGTTTCGGCTGCAGAATACGACAAATCAACGTTTCGTCCCGCAACAAACGGGCCACGATCATTGATGCGAACCGTCACGGACCGCCCGGTCGCGACGTCTGTCACGCGCACGCGCGTGCCAAATGGCAATGTGCGGTGAGCAGCGGTCAACTGATGCGGATCGAATTTTTCGCCGCTCGCAGTTTCTGTATCCTCCGTGTAGAAGCTCGCGACCCCGTAGGACTTCGCGGCGGACTTTTTCGTTGCAGTCGGGGTATGCCCTGCCGTCCGCAGTGTGGCTCGCGGTGAATGACGAGTATATTCCGTTGATGTCTGTCGACTGACTGCACGCCATTCAGACTTGTTGCCGACAGTGGAAGGTCCTGCGCAGGCCGCGAGCATCGCCGCCGCGCAAGCAACGGCAAATAACGACGCATAGATTCGACAGCAGGACTGTGGCGATGAAGGCGCGTCGACAAGCAGACGCCCGGTACGAACAACGAAGTACGAACACCGGCCACCGAACGTGGAAGACATACCCCTGCTCCCCGCTGACCGAAATCGGATCGGTCAATCAGGGCGAGACCGCGGCTGCACGGTGGCTGATCAGAGCCGGCCTTGCGCATTCTCAGATCGATGTGCTGATTTTGTCACGGTGCCAGGTGTAACCGTACCGCCGGGGCGGACGAGCTCGCTGAGATGCGGCTCGACAGCGGACATCAACCTCTCCGAGGCAACCGGTAAGCCGATACGCTGAGGCATCCTCGGCCCCGACGGGCATGAAGCGGCGAAATTTTTCGGGCGCTCGGCGGGGTGTCGGCATTGCCGTCATTGGCACACGCGCAGCAAACGGCCTATGCTCGGCAATCGGGTTCTCAGACAGTTGACAGGCAGATTGGCATCGACATCCGCTGCTCGCAGATCAGACAATCGTTCAACAACAAGCTGATCGTTTCGTTCGATATTGGGGAGCACGACATGGCATTACGAATTATCGTCCCGGTGCTCGGCATTTCGGCGTTGATGGTGCAGGTCGCAGCGAGCGACGAAATACGAAAAACGAAATTTGCCGGTGCTCTGCTGGGAACGTGGGCACCCAGCCAGGAGCTGTGCGAAAGAAAAGACAAATCAAGCGTTACAATCCTCGAGACGCAATTCACGAGTTCTGACGGAAACTGCGAGGTTCAATGGATCATTGAAAGGGCAGCCTCGCTTGGCGCGACCTATGGCATCCATGCACGCTGCTTTGACCGGTCGGACCCCGAAAAAGTCAGCGCAATAAATCTGATCGTTTGGCCTCAAGGCAGCGACCAGATTTCAATCGGCAAGACTTTTGACGATCTAAAAGTCTATCAACGCTGTCTGGCGAAGTGAGTGCGTGGATTGGGGGCATCGAACGGTGTCGACGGCGATCACCGGCTTGCCGAGCCACATTTCGACGGCGGCTAGATCGATGTCGCGGACCTGCGGGGCCTTGGCATCACAACCGCTCTGAAATTCAGAACTCCTCCAGCAGCCGCCCCAGTCCCGGAATCTTGTCCATGATCTTGTTGGCCCGCAGTGCGTGCCAGTAGGTCGCGGTGTTGATGGCGATCACCGGCTTGCCGAGCCAGATCTCGGCGGCGGCAGCGAGCCGCACCATGCTGAGATTGGTGCCGACCTGGATGATGGCGTCGACGTCGCGGCCATTACCGTTCAGTTCGACCAGCTTGCCGCGCAGCAGCTCCGGCGGCACTTCGGCGATCGCGGTCCAGCTCTTGCATTCCAGATAGATGTCGCGGACGACCTCGAAGCCGGAGTCGGTGAAGTACTTCCGCACCTGCTCGTTGGCGACCGGATAGTACGGCGAGATGAACGCGATGCGCTTGACGCCGCCGTAGGCCTTCATCGCCGCGGTGCAGGAGTGCGAGCCGATGCTGATGCTCACCCCGGCCGTCTTCTCCACCTTCTCCTGGAATGCGTCGGCGCCCTTGGCGCCGCCATAGAACGTCACCGCCGACATGCCCATCACCAGGTAGTCCGGCTCGCAGGTCATGACGCTGCGGACGGCGTCGAGCGTATTCTCGCCGATCACCAGGGTGCCGGCCATGAAGGTGTCGTTGCTCACGGCTTTGGCGTTCGGCGTGAAAATGCGGCTGTAATGGTTGGTGACGCCGGGCGGGCGCATCATCTCGAAATCGGGCTGGACGATGGTATTGGTCGATGGTCCCAGCACGCCGAATTTGCGCCGCCAACCGAGAACGTCTCTCATCGCTGCTCCTTGAGACAAGCCGGCGCTATCTTGCTATGTCTCGGCCTCGACTGAAAGTGCGTCCTGAATGTCCAGCCGGAATGACCGGATTGTTGTGGTAGGCGCCGGCCCTGTCGGGCTGACCGCAGCGCTGGCGCTCGCCCGCCGCAATATCCCGACCGTGCTGCTGACGGCCGAGCCTGAACCGGTGATGGAGTTGCGCGGCTCGACGTTCCATCCCCCGACGCTCGACCTGCTCGACGAATTCGGCATCGTCCCGCAGATGATCGAGGTCGGTCTGAAGGCGCCGACCTGGCAATTCCGCGACCGCGAGACCGGGCCGGTCGCGACCTTCGACCTGTCGCTGCTCGCGGACGACACCAATCACCCCTACCGCGTGCAATGCGAGCAATGGAAGCTGCATGCGCTTCCTCGAAGAGGAGCTGCGCAAGATTCCGGGAGTCGGACATCCGCTACGGCCACGAGGTCACGGAGGTCCGGCAGGACGACGGACAAGGTCACGGTCACGGCGCAGACCGCGTCGGGGCCGGTCGAGATCGCCGGGCCGCTATGTGATCGCCGCCGACGGCGCGCGCAGCGCGGTGCGCCGCTCGCTCGGCATCGAGTTCGACGGCTTCACCTATCCGGAACTGTTCTGGATCGCCTCGACCGACTATCCGTTCGAGCAGACACTGACCGACATCGCCTATGTGAACTACATCGCCGATCCGCTGGAATGGCTGGTGCTGCTGCGGGTGCCGGGCCTGTGGCGCGTGCTGGTGCCGGCGCCCGAGCATTCCGACCGCGACCAACTTCTGTCAGACGAGCACATGCAAAGCATGCTGCAACGCGTGGTGCCGCGGTCCGAGCCGTATCGAGATCGCGCATCGCTCGATCTATCACGTGCATCAGCGGGTGGCGAAGAGCTTCCGCCACGGCCGCGTGGTGCTTGCGGGCGACGCCGCGCATGTCAACAATCCGCTCGGCGGCATGGGCATGAACGGCGGCATGCAGGACGCATTCAATCTGGCGGACAAATTCAAGGCGATCTGGGCCGGCGCCGACGACCGGCTGCTCGATCGCTACGACCGGCAGCGGCGCACCGTCGCGGTCGAGGCCGTGCAGCAGCAGACCCACCGCAACCAGCAGATCATCAGCGAGCGCGATCCGCAGACGCGGAAGAAATCGCTCGACGCGATGCGCAGGGTCGCGGCCGACAAGGCTTCGGCGCGGGAATACATGCTGCGGTCGTCGATGATCGCCAGCATGAGGAAAGCGGCGGAGATTGAGTAACAACGAGCGTCCAGGGGATGCCCTATTCTCTCGCCTGATATTCCGTCTCGCGATTCCAGTAGCCGGGAAAGCCGACGACACCCTGCAGGTCGGTGAACGAAATCGCCGGCGGTTGCGGCGATTTCGAGCCGGGCTGAAGCGCCGCGAGCGTCGCCTGCATCGCGGCGATCGCCGACGACAGCAGCATCACCGGATAGAGCGCGAGCTTGTAGCCGACCTCCTGCAACTTTGCAGGCGGCAGGATCGGCGTCTTGCCGCCCGGCACCATGTTCGCCATGCAGGGCTTTTTCATCGCCGAACAGAAGCGCCGCATCTCGTCTTCGTTCTCGGGCGCTTCGAAGAAGATGATGTCGGCGCCCTCGGCCTCGAAATCCTTGCAGCGCGTCAAGCGCCTCGTCGAAGCCGTGCACGGCGCGGGCGTCGGTGCGCGCCATGATCAGGATGTCGGCGTCGGCTCGCGCATCCACCGCGGCGCGGATCTTCATTCGCGCCTCGTCGCGCGAAATCACCTGCTTGCCGCGGGTGTGGCCGCATTTCTTCGGGCTGACCTGGTCCTCGATCATCACGCAGGCGGCGCCGGCGCGGGCGTATTCGACCACGGTGCGCTGGACGTTGAGCGCGTTGCCGTAGCCGGTGTCGCCGTCGCCGATCAACGGCACGTCGCCGGCGGCAGCGCAGCAGTTGCGCAGGCTGTCGAGCATCTCGGTGAAGGAAATGAGCCCGGTGTCCGGCAGGCCAAGGCGCGCGGCGGAGACCGCAAAGCCGCTCATGAACGTGACCTTGAAGCCTGCCTCGGCGACGAGCTTGGCCGACAACGCATCGTAGCAACCGGGCATGATCTCGATGTTCGGCTGCGCGAGCAGCGTCGCGCAGCCTGTCGGCTGGTGTCACGGCCATGAACCTCCTCTTGTCGCTACTGCGGCGTTATGCCCGCCGCCTTGACGGCCGCGGCGAAGGATTCGTAGTCCTTCTTGAAGACGGCCTCGATTCTCCCCCTTGCCGAGCCCGCCCGGAACGATGCCGAGCTTGCTCAGCCGCTCGGAAATCTCAGGCGATTTGGCCAGAGCAGTGACCTCGCGCCGGACCGCCTCGATGATCGGTTCCGGTGTGCCCGTGGGCGCAGAGAAGCCGTTCCAGGAGGCGAACTCGAAGCCCGGCAGCGTCTCGGCGACGGCCGGAATGTCGGGAGCCGCCGGAATCCGCCGCGCAGTGCCGACCGCAATCAGTCTGATTTTGTCGCTATTGATGTGCGGCAGCAGCGCCGAGGAATTGCCGAAATAGAGATCGACCTGTCCGGACATCAGATCGGACACCGCCTGCGGTTCGCTTTTGGCCGGCACCATGACAAGGTCGACGCCGGCGCGCGCAAACAGCAGCACCGGAGCCAAATGGCTGATGTTCTGCGTGCCCGCGACCGTAAAGTTCAGCTTGCCAGGATGCGCCTTCGCGTAGGCGACGAACTCCGGTAGCGTCTTGACCGGCAGTTCACGTTTAATCGCGATCATCTGGGTGCCCGTGCCCACGTTGGTGATCGGCACCAGTTGCTTGAGCGGATCGAAGCTGAGTTTCTGCACCTGCGGGGTGAGATTGATGTTGGCCGAAGCCGAGAACAGCAGCGTGTAGCCATCCGGCGCGGCGGCCGCGACTTGGCCAGTGCCGAGCGCGCCGCCGGCGCCCGGTCGGTTCTCGACCACAAAGCTCTGGCCGAATTTGACGGACAGATGCTGGGCCGCAAGGCGAGCCATCATGTCGGTGTTGCCGCCGGCACCGAACGGCACGACCACAGTCACCGGGTGAGCCGGCCAGTCGGCAGCCTGAGCCGGCGCGGCATATGCGGCGCAAGCCGCGAGAATGAGCATCAACAGTCGCATCTGATTTCCTCAAAGGCCTGGCCGACCGAGCCTCGCCCAATTCGGGCCAACTGGCAAATCGGCCCCGATTTTAGATTCCTTAACATATTGAATTTACTTTGTTTTTCTATGTTTATGGCAGGATGGACCGACCGTCGCTATACTATATCTTTAGTGGCGTACTGCACGGTGCACGTTCGGTCCCGCTAAACAGTGACAATCCGGCGTTTCGGCCCGTCGTCGCGGCGGGCCGTCGAGCTTTTAGGGCTTGGCTGCAATGAATTCGAACCGTACGGATCATATCCGTCTGACCTCGCATCCCGACCCGGAGGCGAAGGCCCGCTTCCCGATCTCTTGGGGCGCGCCGACGGCGCGCGAGCGCGGGCCCGTGATCGGCACCGTGTCGAAGCTCGGACAACGCAACGTCATCGGCAGCCACGGCGGGTCGTATGCGCTCTACCGCGCGCTCGCGGTGTCGTCGGGCGCGCTCGATCCGATCCGCAGGCCGGACCTGACCAACACCCACCCGGCCACCGCCATCGGACCGTTCCCACAGTGGTCAGAGCCGGAGAAGATCGTATCGCTCGATCCGTGGGGCCATCTGGTCGCCGACGAATTCAAAGCGGAGATTGCGGAAGGGCTCGACATCCGGCCGAGCATCGCCATCACCCGTGCCCGGCTCGACCTGATCGAGATTCGCGACGCGATCAAGGCAGGCCGGCTGAAGCCCGACGGCCATGCGATCCATGCGAATGGCAGCCTGGCGGTGGTCAAGATCGCGATCGACCCGGTGTGGTACCTGCCCGGCATCGCCAAGCGCTTCGGCACCACCGAGACGGCGCTGCGCCGCATCCTGTTCGAACAGACCGCCGGCATGTTCCCGGAGCTGGTGACGCGGCCGGACATGCATGTGTTCCTGCCACCGGTTGGCGGCACCACGGTCTATTTGTTCGGCGACATGGCGAAGCTGAACAGTCCGCATACTCGCGATCACTTGCCGTGTGCATGACGAATGCAACGGCTCCGACGTATTCGGCTCCGACATCTGCACCTGCCGGCCCTACCTCATCCACGGGATCGAGGAATGCGCGCGCGCCGCGCAGCAGGGCGAGTTCGGCATTATCGTCTACAATCGCAAGGAAGGCCGCGCGCTCGGCGAGGTGACGAAATTCCTGGTTTACAACGCAAGAAAACGCCAGGAGGGCGGCGACGCCGCCGCGACCTATTTCGAGCGCACCGAATGCGTCGCCGGCGTCCAAGACGCGCGGTTCCAGCAGTTGATGCCGGACGCGTTGCATTGGCTCGGCGTGCAGCGAATCGACCGTTTCGTCTCGATGAGCGACATGAAGCATGATGCGCTGGTGAGCCAGGGCATCGACATCGTCGAGCGCATCTCGATCCCGGACGAGCTGGTGCCGCCCGACGCCCATGTCGAGATCGCGGCCAAGAAGGCAGCCGGCTACTACGCGCCGGAGCCGCCCAAACCCAACGACCTCAAGACATCGGGCCGGCCGCTCGAAAAGTATTGACCGTGCCCGATCAATCTGCCGCCAAGTCCGCGCAGAGCGCCAAACCTTCATTGGGCGCCCCGTCGTTGCTCAGCGCCGCCGCGGTGCGCGAGCGCGCGCAGGCGATGCTGGCGCTGGGCGATAGCCTGCCGAACTTTCGCCTCGACCTCGCGCGGCTCGAAGACACCGCAGACCTGGTGATCGAGACCACGCGCAAGGCGTATCCGACATTCGACGTGCCCTTCCATTCACGCTGGCGGCATTTCGATATCGATGGTTTCGACTACTGGGACGAACTCGATCGCGCGATGGCCTGGCCATCGGCCGCGGAGCGCGCACGCGCCATGTTCGACCTCGCCATCGTCAGCGTGCTGCTCGACGCCGGTGCCGGACCGGATTGGCGCTTCCGCTATCCGGTGAGCGGCGAAGCAATCGGCCGTTCCGAGGGGCTCGCGCTGGCAAGCCTGGTGATGTTTCGCGACTGCGAGTTCTCGATGTGGCCGAGCCGCCCGCTGCGGGTCGACGGATCGATCCTGAATGAATTCAAGGACGCAAAGCTCGTCCGCGGCTTCCAGGTGTCCGACGACAATCCGCTCGCGGGCGTTGCCGGGCGCGCCGATCTGCTGCGCCGGCTTGGCCGCACGCTTCTCGCCGCGCCGGAGATTTTCGGCCGCAACGACTCGCCGCGTGCCGGGAGGCTTCTACGATCATCTGGCCGCACTCGCCCAGGACAAAAAACTCCCGGCGCCGACCATCCTGTCCGAACTGCTGATCCATCTCGGCACAATCTGGCCGTCGCGGCTTTCGCTCGACGGCGTTCCGCTCGGTGACTGCTGGCGGCACTCGGCGCTGCAAGCCGTCGGCGAAACCAGCGGACTGGTGCCACTGCACAAGCTCACGCAATGGCTCGCCTATTCGCTGATCGAGCCGCTGCAACAGGCCGGCATCGAAGTGATCGATATCGACGGGCTCACCGGCCTCGCCGAATACCGCAATGGCGGCCTGTTCATCGATACTGGCGTGCTGTCGCTGCGCGACGACGGGGCGAAGCACCGTGCCTATACCGTCGATTCCGAGCTGGTGGTGGAATGGCGTGCGCTTACGGTCGCGCTGCTCGACCGCCTCGCCGAAATTGTGCGCGCACGGCTGGACATGGACCGCGAGACGCTGCCCCTCGCAAAAATATTGCAAGGCGGCACCTGGAGCGCCGGACGCGCTATCGCACGAAAACTGCGGGCCGACGGCGGGCCGCCGCTGAAGGTGATCAGCGACGGAACGGTGTTTTGATCGAGGGGATAGCGATGCGAGGCGTGACGGTTGTCGACCACCCGCTGGTGCAGCACAAGCTGACGCTGATCCGCGAGAAAGAGCGTTCGACCAAATCATTTCGCGAGCTCGCGCGTGAACTCGGCATTCTGCTGTGTTACGAGGTCACCCGCGACCTGCCTCTGGAATGGGCTGAGATCGAGACGCCGATGACGCGCATGAAGGCGCCAAAGATCGCCGGCAAAAAGCTGGTGTTCGCGCCGATCCTGCGCGCCGGCCTCGCCTTGGTCGAAGGCATGCTCGACCTGGTGCCGGCCGCTCGCGTTGCCCACATCGGGCTTTATCGGGATCCCGAGACGCTGGTCGCGGTCGAATATTATCTGAAGACGCCGGCGGACCTCGCTGAGCGCACGGTGATCGTTGTGTCGTCGCTCCTTGCCACCGCCAACACCACAGTCGCCGCGATCGACCGGCTCAAGGAACGCGGCGCCAATAAAATTCGCGCGGTTTGCCTGATCGCCTCACCCGAAGGCGTCGAACGGCTGCACGGCATCCACCCCGACGTCACGCTGTGGACCGCGGCCATCGACGAGAACCTCGACGCCGATGCCTACATCGTGCCTGGCCTGGGCGACGCCGGGAACCGCGCTTACGGCACGGAATAATCGCGGCGGACGTCGCTTTAAGACCGGCCGCAGCGACGAGTCAGGCCGGTCTCGGTCGACGCGACGATCGCCTTGATCACGCTCAAGGGCGCAGCGGCGTGGGACCGCTCGATCTCGGCGGCGATTTGCGCGTTGTCTCGCCGCGGTGGCCACTTGGCGTCAACCGATTGATTCGTATGGCAAAAGACATATCGTTTGGCGAGCCAAACGCGTAAAAAATTGTGACTTTTTTGCGGAACCCACGGGCCCTTTGCGAGTTGACAGTTCCGTGGGGGGCCGCGTTGGCCGGGAAGCCGCCAACAAAGACCGACCTACGGGGGGTTGATGGCTTTTAGCGCAGCATGTGGCCTGCGGGACAGTTCCGTGTGGGATGTCCGCTTCGGCAGCAATGCTGCTTTTTCGCCCATCGCTCGCCCCACAAACGCTTGTGAAACGCGCTTGGATAACGCCACACCGGCACGTCGAGGAGTGACTAATGCCCCCGGCCTCTGAGACTATTGCAAAGACCGCGAATAAAGCCCTGCCATCAATTGCCGACCATTCGACCAACGGATCTGAAGGTTATCAGCCGCACGAATTGCTGGCGGCGCTTCAGGCGGTGCGCGTTGGCGACTTCTCGGTTCGCATGTCGGGCGACCGCCTCGGCATCGAAGGCAAGATCGCCGACACTTTCAACGAGATCGTCGCCGCCAATCAGCGCATGGCGCAGCAGCTCGAGCGCGTCGGCCAGCGGGTCGGCAAGGAAGGCAAGACCAAGCAGCGGGTCCGCTTCGGCGTCTCCAGTGGCGCCTGGGGCGAGATGGAAACGTCGATCAACACCCTGATCGACGATCTGCTCTGGCCGACCACCGAAGTGACCCGCGCCATTGCCGCGGTGGCGCAGGGCGACCTGCTGGAAACCGTGCATCTCGACGTCGATGGCCGGCCGCTGCAGGGCGAGTTCCTGCGCTCGGCGACCATCGTCAACACCATGATCAAGCAGCTCGGCGTGTTCACCTCGGAGGTGACGCGCGTCGCCCGCGAGGTCGGCACCGAGGGCAAGCTCGGCGGCCAGGCCCAGGTGCCGGAAGTGACCGGCGTCTGGAAGGACCTGACCGAGTCCGTGAACTTGATGGCGTCGAACCTGACCGCCCAGGTGCGCAATATCGCCGACGTCACCATCGCGGTGGCCAGCGGCGACCTGTCGAAGAAGATCACCGTCGACGTGCGCGGCGAAATCCTGCAGCTCAAGGAAGCCATCAATACGATGGTGGATCAGCTTCGTTCGTTCGCCTCGGAAGTCACGCGCGTCGCCCGCGAGGTCGGCACCGACGGCAAGCTCGGTGGCCAGGCCATCGTGCCCGGCGTCGCCGGCACCTGGAAGGACCTCACCGACAACGTCAACCTGCTGGCCGGCAATCTGACCACGCAAGTTCGAAACATCGCGCAGGTGACCACCGCCGTGGCGCGCGGCGACCTGTCGCGAAAGATCACCGTCGACGTGAAAGGCGAAGTCCTGGAGCTGAAAGACACCATCAACACCATGGTGGACCAGCTCAACGGCTTCGCCTCGGAAGTCACGCGCGTGGCGCGCGAGGTCGGCACCGAAGGCAAGCTCGGCGGCCAGGCCACGGTGCCGGGCGTCGCCGGCACCTGGAAGGACTTGACCGACAGCGTCAACTTCATGGCCGGCAACCTGACCGCACAGGTCCGCAACATCGCCGACGTCGCCACCGCGATCGCCGGCGGCGACCTTTCGAAGAAGATCACCGTGAACGTGTCCGGCGAAATCCTGCAGCTCAAGGAAACCATCAACACGATGGTGGACCAGCTCAACGCGTTCGCCGGCGAAGTGACCCGCGTCGCCCGCGAGGTCGGCACCGAAGGCAGGCTCGGCGGCCAGGCCAACGTGCTCGGCGTCGCCGGCACCTGGAAGGACTTGACCGACTCGGTGAACTCGATGGCCGGCAACCTGACTGGCCAGGTCCGTAACATCGCCGAGGTGACAACCGCAGTCGCCAACGGCGACCTGTCGAAGAAGATCACCGTCGACGTGCGCGGCGAAATTCTCGAGCTGAAGGACACCATCAACACCATGGTGGACCAGCTCAACGGCTTCGCCGGCGAAGTGACGCGCGTGGCGCGCGAGGTCGGCACCGAAGGCAAGCTCGGCGGCCAGGCGATGGTGCGCGGCGTCGCCGGCACCTGGAAAGACCTGACCGACAACGTCAACTCGATGGCGTCGAACCTCACCGGCCAGGTCCGCAACATCGCCGAGGTCGCGACCGCGGTGGCGCAGGGCGACCTGTCGAAGAAGATCACCGTCACCGTGTCGGGCGAAATCCTTCAATTGAAGGAAACGCTCAATACCATGGTGGACCAGCTCAACGCCTTCGCCGGCGAGGTCACACGCGTGGCGCGTGAAGTCGGCACCGAAGGCAAGCTTGGCGGCCAGGCCGTGGTGCCGGGCGTGGCCGGCACCTGGAAGGACTTGACCAACTCGGTGAACTCGATGGCCGGCAACCTGACCGGCCAGGTCCGCAACATCGCCGAGGTCGCGACCGCCATCGCCGGCGGCGACCTTTCGCGCAAGATCACCGTCGACGTGCGCGGCGAAATCCTTCAGCTCAAGGAAACGCTGAACACGATGGTGGACCAGCTCAACCGGTTCGCCGGCGAAGTGACGCGCGTGGCGCGCGAGGTCGGCACCGAAGGCCGACTCGGCGGCCAGGCCAACGTGCCGGGCGTCGCCGGCACCTGGAAGGACCTGACCGACAGCGTCAACTCGATGGCCGGCAACCTGACCGCCCAGGTCCGCAACATCGCCGAGGTGACCACCGCCGTGGCGCGCGGCGACCTGTCGCGCAAGATCACCGTCGACGTGAAGGGCGAAATCCTCGAGCTGAAGAACACCATCAACACCATGGTGGACCAGCTCAACTCGTTCGCCTCGGAAGTCACCCGCGTGGCACGCGAGGTCGGCACCGAAGGCAAGCTCGGCGGCCAGGCGCAGGTGCCCGAAGTCGCCGGGACCTGGAAGGACCTCACCGACAACGTCAACTTCATGGCGTCGAACCTGACTGCGCAGGTCCGCAACATCGCCGAGGTCGCGACCGCCATCGCCGGCGGCGATCTTTCCAAGAAGATCACCGTGGACGTGCGCGGCGAGCTGCTGCAGCTCAAGGAGACGCTCAACACCACGACCGACCAGCTTCGCTCATTCGCCGGCGAAGTGACCCGCGTGGCGCGCGAGGTCGGCACCGAAGGCCGGCTTGGCGGCCAGGCCAACGTGCCGGGCGCCGCCGGCACCTGGAAGGACCTCACCGACAACGTCAACCTGCTGGCTGCGAACCTGACCACCCAGGTCCGCAACATCGCCGAAGTGACCACCGCGGTGGCCCGCGGCGACCTGTCGCGCAAGATCACCGTCGACGTGAAGGGTGAAATTCTGGAGCTGAAGAACACCATCAACACCATGGTGGACCAGCTCAACGGCTTCGCCTCGGAAGTGACCCGCGTCGCCCGCGAGGTCGGCACCGAAGGCCGGCTTGGCGGTCAAGCGGAGGTGCCGGGCGTTGCCGGCACCTGGAAGGACCTGACCGACACCGTCAACGTCATGGCGGCCAACCTGACCGAACAGGTGCGCGGCATCGTCAAGGTGGTGACCGCGGTCGCCGACGGAGACCTCAAGCAGAACCTGACGGTAAAATCGAAGGGCGAGGTCGCCGCGCTGGCCGAGACCATCAACAACATGACCGACACGCTGGCGATCTTCGCCGACCAGGTCACGTCGGTGGCCCGTGAGGTCGGCGTCGAAGGCCGCCTCGGCGGCCAGGCCAACGTGCCGGGCGCCGCCGGCACCTGGAAGGACCTGACCGGCAACGTCAACCTGCTGGCGGCGAACCTGACCACCCAGGTGCGCGCCATCGCCGAGGTGGCGACCGCCGTGACCAAGGGCGACCTGACCCGCTCGATTCAAGTCGACGCGCGCGGCGAAGTCGCCGAGTTAAAAGACAACATCAACACGATGATCGACAACCTGCGCCTCACCACCGACCGCAACACCGAGCAGGACTGGCTGAAGACCAACCTCGCCAAGTTCACCAACATGCTGCAAGGCCAGCGCGATCTGGCGACGGTCGGCCGGCTGCTGCTCACCGAGTTGACCCCGCTGGTCAATGCCCAGCTCGGCGTCATCTACCAGGTCGAGAGCGAGGAATTGCAGACCATGCGGCTGCTTTCGGCCTATGCCGACGACGGCAGCAACGGCCATCCGCAGCGCATCCGCGTCGGCGAAGGCCTGATCGGCCAATGTGCCGCCGACAAGCGACGTCTGCTGATCGCCGAATTGCCGACCTACGCGGTGCCGATCGGCTCGGCGCTGTTCAAGGTGGTGCCGCGCAACATCATCGTGCTGCCGGTGCTATTCGAGAATCAGGTCAAGGCGGTGATCGAACTTGCTTCGGTGTCAAAATTCACGACCCTGCAGACCATGTTCCTCGAGCAGCTCACCGACTCGATCGGCATCGTGCTCAACTCGATCGAAGCGACGATGCAGACCGAAGGCCTGCTGACGCAGTCGCAGCAACTCGCCGGCGAACTGCAAACGCAGCAGCGGGAACTGCAGCAGACCAACGAGCAGCTCGAGCAGAAGGCCCAACAGCTCGCCGAACGCAACGTCGAGGTGGAACGCAAGAACCAGGAAATCGAGCAGGCACGCCGCGCGCTCGAGGAAAAGGCCTCGGAGCTCGCGCTCACCTCGAAGTACAAGTCCGAGTTCCTGGCCAACATGTCCCACGAGCTGCGCACGCCGTTGAACTCGATCCTCATTCTGGGTCAGCAGCTCAGCGACAACCCGGACGGCAATCTCACGCCGAAGCAGGTCGAGTTCTCCCGCACCATCCACGGCGCCGGAACCGATCTTCTGAACCTGATCAGCGACATCCTCGAC
This sequence comes from uncultured Alphaproteobacteria bacterium, assembly GCA_963702635.1. GTDB lineage: Bacteria > Pseudomonadota > Alphaproteobacteria > Rhizobiales > Xanthobacteraceae > Z2-YC6860. The sequence continues at coordinate 200,297 of CAVPDL010000017.1, read as the reverse complement.
CTGTCGAAGATCGAATCCGGCACCGTCACGGTCGACGCCCAGGAGGTGTTCGTCACCAACCTGATCGACGCCATCGCCCGGCCGTTCCGTCACGAGGCGGACAACCGGCAGCTCAGCTTCGACGTCGAGATCGACCAGCATCTCGGCCGCAGCATCACCACCAACTCCAAGCGCCTGCAGCAGGTGCTCAAGAACCTCCTCTCCAACGCCTTCAAGTTCACCGAGCACGGCGGCGTCCGTCTGACTGCGAACGCCGCGATCGGCGGCTGGGGCCCGGAACATCCGGTGCTCAATCAGGCGCCCGCCGTGATTGCCTTCGAAGTATCGGACACCGGTATCGGCATTCCGTTCGAGAAGCAAAAGATCATCTTCGAGGCGTTCCAGCAGGCCGACGCCTCGACCAGCCGCAAGTACGGCGGCACCGGTCTTGGCCTCGCCATCAGCCGAGAGCTGGCCAACCTGCTGGGCGGCGAAATCCAGCTCCACAGCACACCGGGCAAGGGCTCGACCTTCGTGCTCTACCTGCCGATAAAGTACGTCGGCCCGACCAGCCCGGCGCTCAGCGCGCCGAGCGAAGCGGCACGGCGGCTGGCGCAGAGCTCGACGGCGCACGCGCCTGCCCTGCCTGAGCGTCCGATCGAGCACATTCCGGACGATCGGCTGGAAATCCAGGCTGGCGATAACATCCTGCTGATCGTCGAGGATGATCCGCATTACGCCCGGGTCATCCTCGACCTCGCCCGCGACCAGGGCTTCAAGGTTTTGGTCGCGGCGCGCGGCGCCGACGCGCTCGATCTCGCCAAGCAATTCCAGCCGACCGCGGTCTCGCTCGACGTGTTCCTGCCCGACATGCTGGGCTGGACGGTGTTGAGTCAGCTCAAGCAGAACCCGCTCACCCGGCACATTCCGGTCCAGATCATCACGCTCGACGAGGACCGTCAGCACGCGCTCGCCCGCGGCGCCTTCTCGTTCGTGACCAAGCCGACGACCACCGAGGGCGTCGACGCGGCATTGACGCGCATCAAGGAATATGCGGCGCCGCGGAAAAAGCGCCTGCTCGTCGTAGAGGACAACGAAGCCGAGCAGATGAGCATCCGCGAATTGCTCGGCTATGACGACATCGAGATCGTCACCACCGGCAAGGGCGAGGAAGCGCTGACCATTCTGCGCGAAAATCCCTGCGATTGCGTGGTGCTCGATCTTCGCCTGCCGGACATGACGGGTTTCGATGTGCTCGAGAAGATCCGCGATGACGCCTCGCTGTCCGAGGTGCCCGTCGTGGTGTTTACCGGACGCGAGCTGTCGGCCGAAGAAGATGCGCAGTTGCACACCATGGCGCGCAGTATCGTGGTCAAGGGTGTGGAATCGCCCGAGCGTCTGCTCGACGAAACATCGCTGTTCCTGCACCGCATCGTCACCGAATTGCCGCAAGAAAAGCAACGAATGCTCGATCGGCTCACCAGCTCCGACGAGGACCTGGTCGGCCGCACCGCGCTGCTGGTCGACGACGACGCCCGCAACATCTTCGCGCTGTCGAGCGTGCTTGAGCGGCGCGGTATGCACGTGCTCACCGCCACCACCGGGCGCGAAGCGATCGCACTCCTGGAATCGACGCCGCATGTCGCGATCGTTCTGATGGACATCATGATGCCGGAGATGGACGGCTATCAGACGATGGAGGTGATCCGGAAGAAGACCGAATTCCGCAGGCTGCCGATCATCGCGCTGACCGCGAAGGCCATGAAGGGCGACCGCGAGAAATGCCTGGAGGCCGGCGCCTCCGACTATCTGGCCAAGCCCGTGAACACCGAGCAGCTTTTGTCCGCGCTGCGCATGTGGCTGCATCGGTAAGTCGAGGGCGACGCCAATGTCGGAGCAAGAGAAGGTCAACATCCTGCTGGTCGACGACCAGCCGGCCAAGCTGATGAGCTACGAGGTCATCCTGCATGATCTCGGCGAGAACCTCCTCAAGGCTTCGTCCGGCCGGGAGGCGCTGGAACATCTGCTCAAGTCCGACGTCGCGGTCGTGCTGGTCGACGTCTGCATGCCCGATCTCGACGGCTTCCAGCTCGCGGCGATGATCCGCGAGCATCCGCGGTTTCAGAAGACCGCGATGATTTTCATCTCCGCCATCCATCTGTCCGACATCGATCGGCTGCGCGGCTACGAGATGGGCGCCGTCGACTATGTCCCGGTGCCGGTCATCCCGGAGGTGCTTCGGGCCAAGGTCAAGATTTTCGTCGAGCTCTATCGCAAGACCCGGCAGCTCGAACGGATGAACGCCGAGCTCGAGGAACGGGTGTCGGCGCGGACCGCCGAGCTCGAAGCCTCCACCGACGCAGCTTCGGCAGAGCGAGGAAAGCCGGAGCCTCGCGCTTGCCGCCGGCAACATGGGCTCATGGGATTGGAATCGCGGCACCGGCGATTGCCTGTGGGATGACGGGCAGTACGGCATCTTCGGCGTCGACCGGCAGTATTTCGCCGTAACCGCCGAGAACGTGCGCGCCTTGATCCACCCGGAGGACTGGGAGCGGCTGCAAGCGGCGCTGGAGCTCCTGCTCAAGGACCACAAGTCCATCCAGAACGAATTCCGCGTCAAGCGCCCGAACGGCGAAATCCGCTGGTGCATCGGCACCGCGGCGCCGAGCCTCGATGCTGCCGGCCACGTCACCCGGATCAGCGGCGTAACGGTGGACATCACCGACCGCAAGATCGCCGAGGAGCGCCAGGCGCTGCTCGCGCGCGAAGTCGACCATCGCGCCAAGAACGCGCTGGCGCTGGTGCAGTCGATCGTGCGGCTGACGCGGGCCAGCAACGTTGCCGCCTACACCTCTGCGGTCGAAGGCCGGATCAGGGCGCTGTCGCGAGCGCATACCATTCTGTCGCTGTCGCGCTGGCAGGGCGCCGACTTGCGCGGCATTGTCGAGGAGGAACTCGCACCCTATCGCGCCGGCGAGACGGCCAAGGTCGTGGCGACGCGGACCGAACGTCTCGCTGCAGCCGGCCGCAGCGCAGTCGCTGGCGCTCGCGCTGCACGAACTTGTCACGAACGCGGCCAAATACGGCGCGCTGTCCTCGGATATCCGGGCGCGTCGAGCTCGCCTGGGAGCTCGACCGCCGGCAACGCTGGTGCTGCGGTGGACCGAGACCGGCGGGCCGCCGACGCCAGCCCCCTTCGTCGCCCGGGTTCGGCACGCGGATCATCACTGCCAGCGTCGAAGGCCAGCTTGGCGGCCAGACCACCTTCGATTGGCGGCCGGAGGGGCTGCAATGCGTGCTGTCGATCCCGCGCGGCGACGCGATTCCCGCTCAACGGCAACCGCAACGGGCGGGCCAATGCGGAAGCGCAGAACTGCCCACTAGGCGAAATTGCCGTGTCAGGCAACAAGATCATGGTGGTCGAGGACGAGGCGCTGGTCGCGATGGCGCTCCGCGAATCGCTGGATGAACTGGGGTTCACGGTGCTCGGCCCGTTCAGCCGGATCTCCGAGGCGATGATCGCGCTCCGCAACAACCATGTCGACGCCGCGGTGCTCGACGTCAATCTCGGCGGCGAATTGATCTATCCGCTCGCCGACGTTCTGACCGCCGACCGTGTCCCGTTCGTCTTCATCACCGGCTATGGCGCCGAGGAGATCGAGCGCCGCTACGCCAGCATTCCGATCCTGCAAAAGCCGATCGAGCCGGGCGCCCTGAAGTCGATGTTCACCACGCGGGCGGCCATAACGGATGTCGGCGGGCGCTCTGCCAAGCGCAGCCTGGCGAGCTAGGCCCGCCGACCTCCGCAGGTTTTCCTCCCCCGCATTAGCCGGTGCCGCGTATTCAGGCAGTGGGCGCCGACGGGCATCCGACTTTGGCCGTAGCCCGTCACTAATCTCTGGCCGGGCACCTGCGAACAGGGTATCGTTTGGCAAAACCAAAAGAAAACCGGCCTTTAGGGAGGATCAAATGGCCCAATCACGCTTTACCCGTCGTTCCGTTCTCAAGACCGCGGCGCTCGGTTCCGTCGCCGCGATCGGCGCACCTTACGTCCACGGCGCCTATGCCGCCGGCTCGCTGTCGCTCGGCGTCTGGGATCATTGGGTGCCCGGCGCCAACAATACGCTCACCAAGCTCTGCAACGAGTGGGGCGAGAAGAACAAGGTCGAGGTCAAGATCGACTACATCACCTCGCAGGGCGAGAAGGACAAGCTCACCGCCGCGGCCGAGGCGCAGGCCGGCACCGGCCACGACATCATGTCGCATCGCGACTGGAACATCCGCATCCACGAACGGCTGCTGGAGCCGCTCAACGACGTTGCCGACGGCCTCATCAAACAGTACGGCCCGATCAGCCCGGTCGCCGAATATCTCGCCAAGATCAAGGGCACATGGCGCGGCATCCCGACCGCGATCGGCAGCCAGGTCAAGCCGTGCCAGTCCCGCTTCGATCTGTACAAGCAACACTGCGGCATCGATCTGCAGGCGATGTTCCCGGCTGACGAAGCGAAATACGACAAGGCCAAGACCGACACCTGGACCTGGGATCTCTATCTCGACTGCGCCCAGAAGCTGCACAAGGCCGGCCACCCGGTCGGCCTGCCGATGGGCCAGGCGAGCGACGCGGTCGACTGGGTCGGCGCGCTGTTCAAGTCGTTCGGCGTGGTGTTCATCGACGAGAAGGACAACATCAAGATCAACTCCGACGAAACCCGCGTGGCGATGGAGTATCTGAAGAAGCTGATGGCGGTAAACCCGCCGGAGGTCTACGCCTGGGACGACGCCGGCAACAACCGCTGGATCATCTCCGGCAAGGGCTCGGCGATCATGAATCCGCCGAGCTCGTGGGCGGTCGCCAAGCGCGACAATCCGAATGTGGCCAAGAACATCTGGCTACACCCGATGCCGAAGGGTCCGAAGGGCCGCTTCGTCGGTCAGCTTCCGCAGTTCTACGGCCTGTGGCAGTTCTCCAAGAACAAATCGGCCGGCAAGGATCTGCTGCGGCACATCTCGCAGAAGGAATCGATCGCGCAACTGGTCGCAGGCTTCGGTCGGCTACGACCTGCCGTCGTTCAAGAGCATGTACGATCTCGACACCTGGAAGACGGTCGAGCCGCCGAAAGGCGTCGTCTACAGCTATCCGCCGCGCGGCGACGAGCTGACCTCGATGTTCGGCGCACCGGCGCGCTCGGAGGTCGGCGCCCAGATGTACAACCAGGCCATCAACACCGTGATGGTGGCGAAGTTCACGCAGGGCAACGAGAAGCTCGACGACGTGATCAAGTGGGCGGAAAAGGAGCTCGAAGGCACGCTGCGCGCCTGATCGCGATGATTTCGTACTGAATGCGTCCCGCGTGCCGGGTTGTCCGGCACGCGGCTACTGTTTCCTAACCCCGCGGACATCCAATGGCCGATACCGTTCACCGATCGTGGGCACCGGGTCTCGCAGCCGGCGCCGCGCATCCGGGGCGGCGAAGCGGCCTGCACCGGCTGGCGCGGCGACGCTCGACCATCGCCTTCCTGATGTGCCTGCCGCTGATCCTGATCATCGCCGGGCTGGTCGCCTACCCGGCAACGTATTCGATCTATCTGTCGATGCTGAACAAGTCGCAGACACGCTTCATCGGGCTCGGCAATTTCAGCTATCTTGCTCTCGCGCGACGTGTTCTGGATGGTGGTGCAGCAGTCCGCCATCTTCGCGATCTCGGCTGTGTTCTTCAAAGCGCTGATCGGGCTGATCACCGCCCACCTCGTCAACAACCTGCCGGCCAAGGGGCAGCGCAAATGGCGCGGCATGCTGCTGGTGCCGTGGGTCATCCCGCTGGCGCTATCGTCGCTCGGCTGGTGGTGGCTGTTCGATCCGACCCATTCGGCGTTCAACTATATTCTGACGAGCCTGGGCTTCGAGGAAATCGGCTGGCTGAGCGATCCCTATTGGGCGCGCTTCTCGGTGATCCTGGTCAATGTCTGGTATGGCGCCCCGTTCTTCCTGATCATGTATCTCGCCGCGCTCAAATCGGTGCCCGAGCAGCTCTATGAGGCCGCGGCGATCGACGGCGCCAACGGCTGGCAGAAATTCATCCACATCTCGCTGCCGATGATGCGCAACATTATCGCCATCACGGTGCTGTTCTCGCTGATCGTGACTTTCGCCAACTTCGACATCGTGCAGATCATGACGGCGGGCGGCCCGCGCAACATGACCCACGTGTTTGCCACCTACGCCTTCCTGCTCGGCATCCGCTCCGGCGACCTGCCGCTCGGCGCCGCGACATCGCTGTTCATGTTCCCGATCCTGGCCATTGCGGCGGTCTTCATCCTGCGTGGCGTGCGCAAGCGCGGGAGGGAGATCTGATGACAGCCGCGACTGTTGCCTCCGAGATGCCCCGTGCCGGTGCCAGCCGGTCGAGCCTCAAGCGGAGCCGGCGCTGGGCCTTGGTCACGTCCTACGTGTTCCTGGTGCTGTTCGCGATCTTCTTCCTGATACCGCCCTATTACATGGTCGTGACCTCGCTCAAGAGCGACGCCGAGGTCGCGCACATGGCCACCAATCCGTGGATCATCGCCGACGGCATTACCTTTGAGCAGTTCAAGATCCTGCTCACGCAGACGGACTTTCTGATCTTCTTCAAGAACACCGTCATCGTCACCACATGCGTCGTTGCGATCACCATGGTGGTCAGCGTTCTGGCCGCGTTCTCGCTCGGGCGCATGAAGTTCTGGGGCTCCGGCATTCTGGCGACCGGAATTTTTCTCACCTATCTCGTGCCTGACACGCTCCTGTTCCTTCCGCTGTTCCAGATCGTCAAGTCGATCGGGCTGCTGAATTCCTACTGGGGCATGGTTCTGGTCTATCCGACGCTGACGGTGCCGTTCTGCACCTGGATCATGATCGGCTATTTCCAGTCGATCCCGAAGGAGCTTGACGAGGCGGCGCTGATCGACGGCGCCGGCCACATGCAGATGCTGCTCAAGATCTTCATTCCGGTCGCGCTGCCCGGCATCATTGCCGCCATGATCTTCGCCTTCACGGTGTCGTGGGCCGCGTTCGTCTATCCGATGGCGTTTCTCTATTCCGCGGACCAGCAGGTGCTCACCGTCGGCACGGTGACAAGCCTGATCCGCGCCGACGTCTACAAGTGGGGCATGCTGATGGCCGGCGCCCTGGTCGCGGCGGCACCGCCGCTCGCGATCTACGCCTTCCTGATGGACTACTACATCGCGGGCCTGACCGCGGGCGCCACCAAGGGCTGACATCAATGGCTGAAGTCGCGTTGCGCAATGTCGTCAAGAGTTACGGTGACGTCGAGGCGGTTCGCAGCATCAACCTCGACATTCCCGACAACGAGTTCGTGGTGCTGGTCGGCCCCTCCGGCTGCGGCAAGAGCACGACGCTTGCGCATGATCGCGGGCCTCGAGGAGGTCACCTCGGGCGACATCTACATCGGCGGCGAGGTGGTCAACGACCTGCCGCCGAAGGATCGCGACATCGCCATGGTGTTCCAGAACTACGCGCTCTATCCGCACATGACCTCGTTCGAGAACATGGCGTTCGGGCTGAAGCTCCGCAAATTCTCCAAAGAGGAAATCCGCCAGCGCGTCGACCATGCCGCCCGCATCCTGGACATCACCGAGTTGCTCGACCGGCGGCCGCGGGCGCTGTCTGGCGGCCAACGGCAACGCGTCGCCATGGGCCGCGCCATCGTACGCAATCCCAAGGTGTTCCTGTTCGACGAGCCGCTGTCGAACCTCGACGCCAAGCTCCGCGTGCAGATGCGCATCGAGATCAAGCGCGTGCACCAGAAGGTCCGCACCACCACGGTCTACGTCACCCACGACCAGGTCGAGGCGATGACGCTGGCCGACCGGGTCGTGGTGATGAATCAAGGCGTGATCGAGCAGATCGGCACGCCGCAGGAGCTTTACCACCATCCGAAGACGCGCTTCGTCGCGGGCTTCATCGGCTCGCCGGCGATGAATTTCATCCGCTGCCGGCTGGTGCAGAACGGCGCGGGCCTGCGGGTCCGCATTTCCGACGCTATCAGCCTGCCGGTGCCGGCCGCGCACGCGGCGCGTTACCAGTCCGTCGTGGGCAAGGAACTGATCTTCGGGCTGCGGCCGGAGCACATCACCGAGCCGCGGCGCCAGGACCGCGATCCGAATTGCGAGTTCACCACCACGCTCGACATCGTCGAAGCGATGGGCATGGAGACCATGGTGTATTTCACCGTGGACGGCCAGGAAGTCTGCGGCCGGGTCGACCCGGCCAGCGCTGCCGGCCCGGGGGAACAGATGCGGCTCTACGCCAGCATGGCGCAAATGCACCTGATCGATCCGCAGAGCGGCGCAGTGATCTGAAGCGGCCAAGCGGGCAACCGCGAGACTGCGGCGCGTGGTGGCAAAAGCGGGGCGACCGCCCATTAATATGGCTTGATCGCCGCCGACTTTTCGGTTGCTATCATCGCGGTCGTGTAGGGCGTCGGTTCCAAGCTCAAGGCAACATTCACCAGCGTCCAAACCACGCTCAACTGGCTACAAGGGAAATTCCAGTTCGGGTGAAAAACAATGCGGTTGAGATGGACTGGTGGCCATATGGGTGTTGCTGCCGCATTTTGGATTGCGAGCAGCGCCGCCGCGGCGTGGGGCTGTTCTTTCGATGGCGACTGCAAAGTCGGCAGCAAATGCGTCAAGAGGCATGACGCTATTTACGGCGTTTGCGCCGGCGGCATGTCCCCCGGCAATGACAATGACCGCCAACCGGTTTCCAAGACGCTTGACCCCGACGGCACCTTCGGAAACACCTGCTCTTTCGACATCGACTGTGGCGTAAAAAATCGATGCCTTAAGCGGGAGGGTCGTATGGCCGGCGTCTGCATTCCTCGTCGCCGCTAAGCTTGCCATCCGAGTACGGCTTGCAACTCGGGTTACGAGTTCGCGCCAGAGTGCGGCGCTGCTCCTGACCGCGGCGGCCGCATTCGCTCACGTGCAAGCTACCAACTCGGCTTTTGCTTTCGGCATTGGCCAACTCCCCGGCTGCTAGCCAGATGACGCCGGCAAGCGATACCGCTTGGCTATTGCGTGTCCGCGATTTTCCGTGGTCGCATGAATTTCCCCGCCAGCGCCACCGACGGCGGCTTCCGTAGCGCAGGCGCTCGCTGCATGTTATTATGAACCCGCGCAGAGCCATTCTGCTTACGCCCGCAGAATTACGACAAGCTCCTAAACGAGGTTGTTATGGACCTGAAAAGGCGTTTTTTCTCGACATCGAGAACGTATTTTTTTGAAGCCTTTTTTCTTGTCTGCTTGGTCGCTTGCCCGCTGATCCCGCAGCCGGCATCGGCGAGAGATGACGGCATGAACGGTTGCACACCGGCCCAGGTCCAGTCGGCGGCCGGCGTGGACTGCGGCAAGAAAATGGATCAGGATCTCATCCACAACTACACCAATATGCACCAACTGCGCTGCACGTCTGGGCGCATGGAATGTTGTATTAAGTTGGGTACAGGCGGTTGGGGCGGTTGCGAGCCTGCGCTGGCGGCGCCGCGCGATACCAAAGGGATTCCGGGCCGAAGCCCGGCGACCCCCGATGTCGTGTGCGCCTCGCTCAAATCGGAGCGTGGGGAATGGAAACCCGATCCGCGGTCGATCAAGGCGAACTCCGACAACAAAACCTGTTCGCAGAACTTCGTCTGTAGTGCGCCGCCGACAGACCGGCTGTCTGCCGACCAAAGGAAATGCACCACGGTCGTGTCAGTTTCGAATAGACAGGTAACCCAACCCGGCACCTGCGTTCCTGGCAACAAGCCGGGAACCTGCAGCTCGTGTTTGGCAAAGCCGCCGAACGAACCTTGCACGGTTTCGTTTTCGAAAAAATAGCGCAACGGCTGCCCCGATAGCGCGGCCGGGCGCCTGGACTTTATTCGGGTTAGGCCTTTTGCTGCTTCTGGATGTTGAACCCAAACGTGCTGCTGCCCGCGGCATTGCCCGTGTCGTTTTGCACCTTGTAGTCCAGGTGGAATTCAGCAAACGACAAACTGACCATTTCCTTCAAAGCCTGATCGTCGCCCTGTCCGGACCAGGACACATTGCTGATCATAATATCCTTCAGCTTGACGACCAGATATTCGACCTTTTGATCGCCGTCATTTTTTCGGCAAGTGATAACCCCGTTCTTGATGTGCTTGCCCGTTACACAACATTGGTACAAAGCCACCGAGGCCCGGTCGCAGCTTTTTTCCATTTTAATATCATTAACGTCCACTTTGGTCGATTGGCCGCCTTGATTTACGTCCCATCTGACTTTGTTCGTTGTCACCCATTCCCAGCTCTTGATTTCAATTTCTTGTGCGTGGGCAGTAGGGGTCGCGCTATCCAAGGACTCGCCTTCAATTCCATCAAGCTTCAGAAACATCTCGGCCATTGAATACTCCTGGTGTTTTGAACTTCACGGCAACCGATCCAAGAACGTCACGATCTTTTCCCGGCCGCAATCCTGCTCATGACCTCGCCCGCGACGGGGGCTTGAACCGTTTATTTGGCGACCGGCAGCCGAGATACCAGGCGAAGACCGATGTCCATTCCTTCCAACTGGAAGTGGGGCCGCAGCTCGAAAGTCGCGGAGTAATATCCGGGGTTTTCCTCGTTCTCGGCAATATTGATCGAGGCTCCCGCCAGCGGTCTACGGCATTTCGTTGCCTCGGTGGAGTTAATCGGATCGCCGTCAACATACTCACTGATCCAGTTGGTCAGCCATTTCTGCAACTGGTCCTTTTCATAGTAAGAACCGACCTTGTCGCGCACGATGCATTTCAAATAGTGAGCAAAGCGACAGACCGCGAACATGTACGGCAATCGTGACGAAAGATTGCTCGACGCCGTCGCGGCCGGGTTGTTCTGGTATGCTTTTGGCTTGAATAGCGACTGCGCGCCGATGAACGCCGCCCGGTCTGTATTCTTGCGGTGAATGAGTGGGATCAATCCCGCTTTCGCGAGCTCCGCCTCACGACGATCGGTAATCGCGATTTCGGTGGGACATTTCAGATCGACGCCGCCGTCGTCGGTCGGAAAGGTGTGGGTCGGCAGGTCCTCAACTTCGCCGCCAGACTGTACGCCGCGAATGCGAGCACACCAGCCGTACTCCTTGAACGCGCGATTGACGTTTGCGGCCATCGCATAGGCCGCATTCATCCAAGAGTACTTCTCGCCGCCATGACCGTCGGTGTCTTCTTCAAATGCAAACTCGGCGACCGGCTCGGTTTTTGCGCCGTAAGGCAACCGGGCGAGAACGCGCGGCAGGCAGAGGCCGACGTAACGAGCGTCGTCAGAATCACGCAAAGACTTCCACGCGGCATATTCCGGAGTGTCGAACAGCTTGCTCAAATCTCGCGGGTTCATCAGTTCGTTCCACGTATCCATCCCCATCAGGGTCGAATCCGCGGCGGCAAAGAACGGCGCGTGGGCGGCGCTCGCGATCTTGCTGATATCGCGCAAAAGCTGCACATCGACCGGCACATGGCTAAAGGAGTAGTCGCCGACCAGACACCCGTAGGGCTGCCCGCCAAGCTGGCCGAATTCCTCTTCGTAGACTTTCTTGAACAGCGAGCTCTGGTCCCATGCAGCATTGGGAAATTGCCGCAAATGCCGGTACAATTCGCTCTTTGAGGCATTGAGCACGCGAATTTTCAGCATCGCGTCGGTTTCGGACTGGAAAACCAGGTAGGACAAGCCGCGCCAAGCGCTTTCAATCTGTTGGAACTCCGGCGCGTGCATGATCTCGTTGATCTGCGCCGAAAGCTTCTTGTCCAATTGCGCGATCATCTCCTCGATCGTGTCAAGGACATCGGTCTTGATGACGCTCGTGTCGACAAGCGCCTGCTCTACCAAGGTCTGGACGGCATTCTCGACCTCCGTAGCCGCACGTTCGGTTCGCGGCTTGAAGCTTTGCTTGAGCAGAGCCGAGAAGTCGTCAGCTTCGCGCGCTTGGGCGGGTGAAGCTTCCTGGGAGTGGACAGTTTCGGTCGCCATGACGACCCTCCGAATTTGGAATGATTATGAATTTCCCTCGCTGTCGGACTTGGGCGAGGCGCGATTTTTCAACGCGACCATGAGTTGTGGATCTGACAACAATTTGCGAAGCGATTCTTCGGCCGCGACCTTGCCGTCCATGTAGCGCATCAGGTTCGCCAGGTGCGTTCTCGCCTCGAGCAATTTGGCAAGTGCCGGCACCTGACTGGCAATCGCCGCCGGTTCGAGGTCGGCCATCTTTTTGAAGCGGAGATTGACGGCCATCTTTTCATCCGCGTTTTCACCAAGCTTGTTGTCAACGCGGAAACTGACGCCAGGCTCGATCGCCGCCATTCGGCTGTCGATATTGTCCATGTCGAAGTCGAGGAACTTGCGTTGGTCGACTTCCGGTTTCTCCACGCCCGGGCTATTGCCCGACAAATCCGACATCACCCCCATGACGAAGGGGATTTCGATCTTTTCTTCGGCGTTGTTGGGGTTTTCATAGGTGATGTGAACCCGCGGCGGGCGGTTTCTCTTGATGAATTTCTGGCCGCTTTGTTTCGCCATGTGCGCACCTCTATGGGAGACCGGTTTCTGGCGTATGTGCTTGATTAGACAATATTTTCGGCTTCCCGTCAATTCCCCGCCCCGGATGGCGGTCCGCCGCTTTAAGCCTTATGGGGGAAAGGCTATCTTGACGCCATACAAACTCCGCTTGAACGCAGAATAGACACAGCATGAGGCACATTTCTGCGTGGCTGTTGACCGCCGGCTTGGCCACGTCTTGGACCGCCGGAGCGTCCCCTTCCTGGGGCAATGATTCGTCTGCGGAACTTGCGGTAGGGGGCCTTGTGCTCACCCGGAATTCTGCCGTTTCCATCGAATCGGAAGACCTGAAGATTACTCTCAATGCGGTGACAGTGCGCTATGTGTTTCGCAACCAAAGAGAAAATCCGGTCACCCTTACGGTTGCATTTCCGCTACCGGACATCGACCTTTCGGATGATGCAAACGTAGCGTTCTCCGCCGATGATCCATTAAATTATGTCGGCTTTTCCACCAAGATCGACGGCAAGCCGGCTTCGTTTACGGTCAATCAACAGGCATTTCTCCACGGCAAGGACGTCACCGCAAGTTTACGTGAGATGGCAATCCCGCTGCTGCCTCTCGGCAAGCAGCAGTTCAAGGTCAGCGAACTCCCCCAGACAGTGCGCGATCGCGCGGTTGCAGAAGGCTTGCTGCTGCAATCCGGCACGAACGACAAAGGCTTGGCGCTCTATGATCCGACCTGGACTCTGAAAACGTCTGTCGTGCGCCAGCAGACGTTTCCGCCTGGAAAAAGCGTCTCAGTCGAACATCGCTTTCGGACCAGCGTCGGAATGAGCTTCGATTCGGTGCTGCGCCAAGGACTTCGCCCAGCAAAAGCGTTGGCAGCCGACGTTGCTCGCTACAAGAGCGATTTCTGCATCAACGATGACACCCTCAAATCCATCGACAATTTGGCAGGCGCCGACAACGCGACGAATCAGCGCCTGGTCGAAAGGCGGATCAGCTATGTTCTGAAAACCGGCGCCAACTGGGCCGGGCCGATCAAAAACTTTCGCCTGACCATCGATAAGGGCCAAGCCGATCGTGTGGTGAGTTTTTGCGGCACCGATGTGAAGACAATCTCTCCCACGGCTGTCGAAATGCGCGCGACCGATTTTACGCCTACTCGCGACCTGAATATCATTATTCTCGGCCGCAAGTAGGCAAGTAGACTTGGCGAGACGGTTACGGAGCTTGCCGTGCTGCTCGTGAAGATTCAACGCCGCTATTTTTCCAAATTGAACGACTTGAGACCCACGGTGAGCGACTGCCCGGATCGTTGCGCCTCGTCGAGTGCGCGCGCAAAAACCTGATCAGCATTGCCGATCTCGGTCGTCCCAGGTTGGGTTGACTTCAAAGCCTCAAGCGGTTTCGCGCTGAGCAATGCCAAGACCAGTTGCAACTTCGGCGGTCCCGCATCCTCGCGTCTGATATTGACTGTAAAATTCTTGCTGGCGCCAGATCCTTTCAAAAGCTTGGTCAACGATTGGACGATACCTTCATGATCGACCATCAGCAGTTCGAGATTGCGATCGCCGAAATCCGCGATTGAGCCGGTGATATAACCGTCACTCCGGAGGTTTCCCGCGCTCACATCAAGGCGCGGCGCGGGTCCGCGCTGATTGCGAAGACGCGACACGAAGTTGATTGCAGCGCATTGTTTCGACGTCACCGTGTGATAGCCAACCGCGGCCTCAAATCCGTGTGCCCGTTTGAATTCATAGTCGAGCACTTCGAACGGTGCGGACGAATTTCCGTAGCCTTCGAGTGTGGTCTTGCCCTCGGCAATCGCCACCGGAGCGACAAAAAAACAGTCCCCGCCGTTGTATACGTTGACAAATCGGCTGATTCTTTCTTTGAGGTCGGCGGAAGGGCGGTCGTTCGGCGCCAATCCCTCCACACCCGTCTTGGCATTCGCCGCGGCGATCCGCTGCGCCTCTTCGGCGCGCCGCTTCTCCTCCCGCTCCTCGATACGCCTTCTGGTCAGTTCCTCGGCGGCAGCCCGCCGCGCATCCTCGGCTCGGCGGGCATCCGCGCTGACGTCAGGATTGAGATCGGGCGGTCGCGTAGCCGTCTCGACCGGGGATTCGGACAGAAGGTCGTTGATGAAGTAGGCGCCGACACCTCCAAGGCTCAAGAGGACCGCGCCAGCAATTGCCCCGACGGTCAATCGTCGTTTCGCGGCGGTGCTTTTCTCCGGTGCCAGATCTGCCGCCGCGTCGGGTCGGCGGGCAAGCGAGGCTTTGGCTTCTGGACTCCATGTCGCGACAGCCGCCATGAACTCCGGCCGATCCTTGGGATCGGACTGCAGCATACGTTCAATGAGGGGTCGCAACCGCGCATCGACGGGCTCGAGATCGGGTAGCACCCGGCGCTTTTCGACGACCTCGACTTGGCTGCCGCCCATGTCGATCGGCCGCCCCGACAAACATTCCGCAAGCACCAGACCCAAACTGTAGATGTCCGATTTTGCGGTTACGTCGCCGCCGTATAGACCTAGTTGCTCCGGTGAGACGTAGTTGAATTTGCCCGCAAAGCCGGAGCCAATGATGGTGCCGTCGCCGCCCCTTGTCGTCCGAGCGATGCCAAAATCGATAATTTTGGCGAGACCGACATCGCCGCCGGGAATCAAGATGTTATCGGGCGAAAGGTCGCGATGGACGATGCCATGTCGGTGTGCGGCATCCAGTCCGGCGGCGAGCCGCTCCTGCAAATGGCATACGGCGTCGAACGAAAGCGGGCCCCGTTTCAAGACCTCGGAAAGCGGCTGGCCGTCGACAAATTCCATGGCAAGGTAATGCCGTCGCGTTTCGGGATCGAGGGAAAACACGTAGTAGCGAACGATTGCATCGTGATGAATGTAGTGAAGTGCGGATGCTTCCTTGCGAAACAACGCCAGAGCCGTCGCGTTGTCGGCCAGATCGGTCCGCATCACCTTGATGGCAACCGCATCTCCGGTCTCCACGGCATGGCCGCGATAGATTTCGCCCATGCCGCCCGACGCGATGTGTTGCTCGATCTCGAAAATGCCGTTGAGCCGGGTACCCGGTGCCAGGCGGCCGCTGGAAGGAATCGCGTTTGAATACATGTCCGACATCGGAGCTATCCCCAGACGTCGTTACGCACGGCAGCCGGCGGCAGCGTCGCTGCGGCTGAATAGGAGCGGACCATCACGACCGTGACGTTATCGGTTGCGCCGCGACCAAGCGTCAAGTCGACCAGCAGATCGCATGCCCGCTGGGGCGGATGGCTCGCCGCAACAGCGAGAATCTCTCGATCTTCCACGTGCTGGGTAAGCCCGTCGCTGCATATGATGAAGGTGTCGCCGAGCTCCAACGTCCCGTGAACGATTTCAAGCTCCGGACTATCGTAGGTACCGATCGCCCGCGTGATCACGTTGCGCCCGGGCCAGGTGCGTGCCTCTTCGGCCGTAAGTTTGCCTTCGTCGACCAGCTGCTGCACTTCGGTGTGGTCGACCGATAGTTGCTGTATCTGGGATTTGCGAATGCGATAAATTCGGCTGTCGCCCGACCACACGCAGGCGAAAACATCCTGATAGATCAGCAAAATAGCAACCGTGGTGCCGATGACAGCCCAGTCCCGCTCCTCGGATAGCCGTTTGAGGCGGCGGTTGGCGTCGATCATGTGGGCCTCGCAGCTCGCGAGCAGTTCAGCAGCGGACGATGGCGCCGTGATCCGTTCCAGCTCTTCAACCACGGTCTGGCTCGCAACGTCGCCGGCCGAATGCCCGCCCATGCCGTCCGCCACCGCCCACACCCCGGATTTGGCCGACACCAGATAGCTGTCTTCATTCTGTTGCCGGACCTTGCCGACGTGCGTGGCAGCCCCCGATATGAACGAAGAGATTGCTTTGTGCATGTCGCTGTCGCGCTCAGGATCGTTCCGTAGAAAACTTTCCGGTCAGCATTGCAGAAAACAGGTACGGGTCCGGCATTCGTTTCCCGCACAGCGCCACAGGGGCAAAGCCTTCGCCCCCGATGGTCCACCAGTAGGTCGTGGACGCATAGATCTTGTTGTGATCGAGCTTGCGTACCGATTCGAAGATGTCAGCAAACCGCTGCTCGCCGGCCTCGACAACAATCGTTCCGTCGTCCTCGGCGATCATATCCTCCTGCGCCGCAGAAACATCCTGCAAGGGAACAGCGAGCACATTGAGATCCGCGACGACTGCCTCGAACGTCTTGCCCTCGTCGAGCGTCGATATCAAAAAATCTTCAGCGGACTTGAACCAATCATCCTGCGTCTCGAACTCCGGAGGAGGAATCGCAGCATTGTCGTCCGCGCAGGCGAACAGTGTCAGCGGAAAATACCGTCCGATACCATCACTCGACGGCATGAAGGCGCCGATTACGCTCTTCCCGCAGAGGTCCGCGCCAAGCCAGAAGCGCCAGACCGGCGCAGTCAGAAAAGCCGCTTGCCAATTGTCGCCGAGCTTCGCGCGCGACGCGGAGACGCCGCCCTGAAGCCAAGGCTCCCACGCGTTGAGAAAGTCACGCGGCGCTCCGAGCGCAATGAAATCGCGCTTGCTCGGGAGTTTACCGTAAAGGCTGCATTGCATGGAGGCCTCATAGCGACGCCGGACATCTGAATTCCGACAACGCCGGCAACTGAAGCGGATTGAAGACGGTTCCGGTTCCTATCTGGAATGGTACTTCACGGCCGCCGACGATCCAACTTGCGGTGATTCCGTTGGTGCGGGCGGCTTTTGACGCTTTATCAAGCAGGCGGAAGAACGCCCATTGACCGGTCCCGCCGGAGATCTCGGAAGGTTGCGACGGTTGGCCAAACGATTGCTGCTCCACGAGCGAGACCGCGGTTCTGCCCCCTGCCCCCGGCCATTGCACCGCCACCGGCGCCGGGTTCGGCTGATCGGCTGAGGCCGCGGCGAAGCCGTTTATCTCCAATTTCGCCGTCAGACCCATTGCCGGGAGCACTGGCGGAGTCACCGTGAGATTGATGAGCGGCAGATTTCCGTTGGTCGCAAAAAATGCGTCCTTGATTTGCGCCGCGCGTTGAAACTGATGCAGCGTGTCCACCGACATTTGCTTGGCGACCGGATTGTCTTGACGCCATCTCCACTCACGCTGCGAAGTGTCGACGTAGGGTTCCAGGTACTTTTTGAAGAACGTATCAAAGTAACCGTTACCACCGAACAGTCGGCCAAAATCAGCAAGCCCGATTTCCTGACGTGCTCCCCGTTCCATGGGGTAACGATTTGTTGCCAGAGCACTGCACGGGCCATACACGGACTTTTGGAACTCGTCGCGAATCTGACGGTAGGTGTCGGCGGCGATCGTGTTTTCGAACGAATTCGCCGCTTGCAGCAACATGGTGTTGAACGGACCAGGCATCCGCAGTGCATCAGTCTTGAGTTGTGCAACCTGGCTGCGAAACGCCGCTGTGGATTCCTGCGCTTGGTTGGAATTGAGCGTCGTGGTCTGGAGGGTGTTGTTGATCATCGCCAGATCGCCGAGGATCGTATCGATCAAACGACGTGAGCCCTCGCCTTCCACGACTTGGTGAAATGGTTTGAACTGCCCCTCGATGGCGGCGCCAGGCGTTCCACCTTGTGCCGTGAGCAGCGACGGGCTCGCTTCTTTTTTGCCGGCGCCGGCGCTTTCTTTGCCGTCCTTGCGCTCCCTGGTCAGGGCGGTTTCGTCTCGGATCGATTCGATCAGCAAACGGATCGGCGACGTTGGGGCCGCGGCCGCATTCAATGCCTCATATCGCGGCTTACCGGTGTTGAGGGGCCGCATTCGCAGCTTCTCAAGTGTCTGCTTCCAGGTCGCGGTAAAATCCTGGGTGTAGAGATTAAAGAGGTCACGGGTCAGGTTGTCGTATTGCGACGTGATGGCCGGCAGCTTGCCTACATCGCCCAGAACCCAGCTATCGCGCTGGAGCTGTTCGACGATGGTCGGGAGCTTGTCGATAAAAGCCCGCTGGAAGCCGGCGTAGGTGAAGAATCCAGGCACGACGATGGTATCAACGCTGTCACCAGAGGCCGATTGAAACACTGTCGCAAAGTCCGGACCGCCGTGGCGGGCTGCAACCCAATCCGGGGCAATCGATTGCCGCGACTGCGACTTGAGGAGCTGATAGGCCCGGTCGGCGACGCTCAAACGCGACAAGATGCGCCGGCACTCTTCCACCAGCGGTTCGCTGTATTCGACCAGCGGTGCTCCTTCGTCGAGATCAAGCATAGCGGCAAGTTCGTCTTCGAGCGACTTGCGGCCTTCGGCATTGGCCGCGCCCGGATAGAGGTTTTCCGCCCAATCGTTTCGCAGCCAGCCGGTGATCAGCTCGTGATCGACCTTCGCCACGCCAGAGATCATGAGATAGACCTTCAGCGCTTCGTAGATGTAGCCGGGATTTGACTTGTTCGCGTTGAGCACCTCTTCCAGCCGAAACATCAAACGCGGCCGTAAAAGCCGTTCCAGCCCGATGTGGTAGACCTGTACGGCCGAGGTCTGCAGCCGTTCCCGCTGACTCAATCCCAAGCTGGCGAGAAACGCCGTCGGCGCTTCGCGCGTCGCGTAGCCAGCCGGCAAAGTGCGAAGCTTGTAGAGCAGCGGCATCACCTTGTGAAAGTCGCGATCTCGAATGACGGTCTCTTTGGCATAGGAGCCGGCCTGTTGAGTGTATTGGGCGACCGCTGACTGAGTTTCCGAAATCAGATCCCGGTTGCGCCGGTAGCTCTCCCACCAGGCTCCGGCAGCCACGACCGAGAGCAGTACAATCGTCGAATAGAGCGCCGTCCTGATGATCCTTGCGCGCCGCACAGCGGCTCGGTCGGTCGAAACCCAAGACGCTTCGCCAATGATCACCTTGAGGATCAGATCGGCGAGAAAATAGCTCTTGCCGAGTCCGGAATAGGCCTGCGCACCGACCTGTTCGGCACCGAAGCTTTTCGCCAACGCGCCGATCAGGCGATCGATCGGAGTTCCTTGCTGAGTGCCCGAAGTAAAGTAGAAGCCGCGGAGCGTGGCGTTGGCGTGGTAACGGGTTGGCTCGAAAATCTGGTTGAGAAAATCATAGATCGGACGCTTGAGCGCTGCGACCTGGGTCGGAAATCCATAAAGCAACACACGGTTGCTGGGTGCCGGTTCCTCTTGCAGGCGGTCGGTCAGATCATAGTTCAAGCGTTCAATCAGAGCATCGAACTCGGTCGGCACCTCGCTCACAAGGTTGCGCGTTTTGTCGTCGGTCTGGAAGGTCGCGCCCCAGACCTGGCGGCGGCCCTGATCGGCGAGACTTAAAAAATACTCCATGAAGCCGGCGACGAGGTCGGCCTTGGTGAACACTGCATAGACCGGAAAGTCGACCTTGAGCTTTTCGTGCAGTTCGAGGAGACGGCTGCGGATGGCGTTTGCATGGGCAGCGATTTCCGCGGGCGGCAGCGTCATCAGGTCTTCGAGACTGATCGCCACCATCACGCCGTTGATCGGTTGGCGGGGCCGGTTTTTCTTGAGCAGATCGAGAAATACGAGCCAGCTTTGCTTGTCCGCTTTGGCGTCGGAATCCTGAGTGGTGTAGCGCCCGGCGGTGTCGATAAGCACCGCGTCTTCGGTGAACCACCAATCGCAGTAGCGCGTGCCGCCGATGCCGGCGATCGCCGCAGGCGTTGCTCCCCCCGAGAGCGGGAATTTCAAGCCGGAGTTTACCAGCGCCGTGGTCTTTCCCGATCCTGGCGGGCCGATCAACAAATACCATGGCAAGTCATAGAGAAAGTCGCCGTTCTGACCGCCCGCGGTCTTAAGCGTCGCAAGCGCATCCTTCATTTTGTCTTTGAGAACGTCGGAATCGTCCTCCGGCTTGTCGGAAGCCGCAATGCCTTCGGCAATCTTGGCAGATGCCTTCTTGCGACGTGTCCAATGAAATCCGACCACTGCTGCGCAAATCGCGCCGATGAACAGGATCGCGAGCTGCCGCCCAATGACGGTTTCGAGCGGACGCCAGCCTCCGATCGAGAGCAGCGGACCGGCGAAATAGACGAGCGAGCAAATCGAGCCGAGCCCGATTCCGTAGAGGACGATTCGCAACGTTTCTTTGGAAATGCTCATCATCGCTTGCAAATCCTGCCGTCACGAACCCGCACGGACCTGGTGGCATGTTCGTTCCGTCACCGGACCCGTGTCGGTCCGCGGAATTACGATTTCGACGCGGCGATTTTTGGCACGCCCCTGAGCTGTCCCATTGTCGGCAATTGGCACGGTCTCGCCCTTGCCGTCGGTCTGCAGCCGGGCCGGATTTGTCAGGGCGGGCCTGAAGAGAACGGCGACGCTTTTGGCGCGTTCTACGGAAAGCTGATAGTTGGACGGGAAGCGCACGTTGCCTCTGCCGATGGGCGTATCGTCGGTATGCCCCGTCACCCTGATGTAACCCTCTTCGCCGTTAAGCGTTGCCGCAACGCGGCCGGCGACCGGTTTGAATTGGTCAAGAACGGTAGCTGAACCGGAATCGAAAACGAGCACATTGCCAACCCGGATGGTGATTTGATTGGCGGTCTGTTCAACAGAAGCTTTCTGCGCCGCGACCTCGGCGGCAAGGGCAGCGCAAATCCGCTGTAGTTGCGTGATCCGGTTGGGGACTGGCTGCGGCGGCGGTGGCTGGACAACCGGCGCCGGCGGTGGCGGCGGCAGGATGACCTTGCGCTCGAGCGAAAGCTTTCCATTGCCGTGGAGCGACGCCATCGACGAAGCCGCCGCGTCAACGCCACCGGTGAGCCAATAAAGGAACACGAAATAGGTGCCGAACAGCAGCAAGCCGGCGAAACCTGCAACACCCCACCACGGAACCCACACCCGCGATACGTTCCTTGCCAGCTTCTGGCCCTGCCAGCGCGGCGACAACTCTCGATAGACCTTGGGCTTGATGCGGCGGAGTGTCTCATAGAGGTCGCGCTGGATTTGCTGCAAGCTCGCGATGCCGCCGGCGGAGGTCCGGTGTACACCCTGGAACCCGAGCGAGAGACAGGTGTGCTGCAACTCCAGCACATTGTAGTTGACCACCGGATCCTGTTTCAGCCGAGTGAGTTCGTCGAAGAAGCGCACGCCACCGATCCGCTCACCAAAAAAGCGGCTCAGCATGCTGTATTGCGTCCAGACGTGGCGATCCTCGGTTGGGATGTTCTGAACGATGTCGTCCGCGGTAGCGCAAATGATGTATTTGGCCGAATTCGCCTGGACTTCGGGAACGCCGGCAGCACGAATGTCCTTTTCGAAAAACTTGATCGCGTCAGCGACCATTTCCATCAGACTGGCAAACGAGGCTCGGGCGAGAGCGACGCGCAGGCGGCCGAGCAGCAGCAGAAGAGGGCCCGCCGAACGCAAGATCGGGTTTTCATTGGGTGCGACAAGCTCGTCGATTTTGATGTCGGGGGCCTGTGCCTGCACGTCCGGTCGAGGCGCTTGGCCCCGCGTCACGATCCATTCGTCTGGGTTGTCTTTTTCGGGACCGCTCGGCGGCACGTAAGGCGTTGCGGCCGCGGCCACAGGCTCCGGCGCAGCACTGCCGGGCGGCGGCAGATTGGGCGGCGTTGCACTAGGAGAGGCTGACTCTTTCGGCGCGGCTGGCGGCCCGACCGGACGCCGACCGCCGGGATTGGGGCGGATAATGGTCCGTTCGCCGGGTGCGCCGAACGGAGGGCGCGGTGGACCTTTGTCGCTCATCACCGATCTTCCAGAATCGCCCACAACTCCAGTTCAAGCTCAGGCCAATCGCCGGAGAAGTGCATTCCGATCGAACTCGCGATTGAGAACTCCGGCCACAATGACGACTTCCGATCGAGAAAGAAATAAACGTGGTCCGTGATTGCTCGGATCTGCGGCGGCGGCGTCGGCAAATGAACAAGCTGCACGCCCGGTAGGTGAGCGTGCACGATTTCATTCATCTTGGTATTGGGCCCGACCTTGAACAGGTTCGGGAACTGAGTCTGGATTTCTGTAAGCGGGCGACGCGCCGCAACTTCAAGCACGAAGGTCGCATTGCGGAACAGCGTACGATCGCGGATCGGGGAAACGAAGGCGTTGTTGGCTCGCTCGATCAGCTCAAGGCGAATAGCGCGCCGCCCAAGCCGGACGCTGAGAAAATCCTGCAGGTCGCGCATCACAGGCCCGAACACGTTTTCGAGATCGTCCTGATCATAAGCCGGATATTGGCGTGCGCGCCGTTCGGGCGTGGCGAAGGTAGCAAGCTCTCCGACCAGGCGCAGAAATTCCTCAAACAGGCGCTCAGGATGCAAATATCCGGATGACCGGAAATGCTTCAGCACTGCTATATGCCGGTTGAGCAATTGCAGAACGAAATAGTCGACGCTCTGCAAACCGCCGCCCGCTGTTGGATCGGCGGCATATCGCGCCAGTTCTTCGAGTTTGTTGTCGATCCAACCGATCACGCGATCGGTCCAGCCGTTGACGACAGGATGGGCCGCACACAACAGGACCGGCGGCACATACTTCTCATCGAACACGATTTGCCGGTCACGGACTTCCAAGATCCGCGCAATGCCAAGGCCGATATAACCCGGCTTCGCTGTCTTCCGGAGTTCGAAGCCAAGACGCGGGAACGCGATGTCGACTTCTTCTTCGATGCGCAGCGCCGAAGTTGAGTCGATGAAAGTTTCGGAACCGATCGTGTATCGCGCAGCGCTTTCGGTTTCGCGGTCGTCGGCTTCGCGCACGTTGGCCGATGAGATCGGCATCGACAGCCACGCGACCTGCTGGGAGGCCGATTCCGGGACGGTAATAGGCGGCGGCAGCGGGCTGTCGGCGGGAATGTCGAACGGCGTGCCGTCTGGCATCACCCCGGAAGCGCGACGCAAGCCGAATTTGTTCTGCTGGGCGAGATCGCGATCGATCTCAAGCGAAGTAAAGCCCCATGGATACGGCGTAGCGTAACGCACTCGAGCTTCGAGCAGATGCTCGTGATAACGGTCGTTCTGCTGAAAATGATGGGGCCGAAGAAAGAGCCCCTCCGTCCAAGCAACCTTAGAATACCAAGACATTGCCAGCCACGCCTGTCTCGCCCTGCTGCCTGTGTCGGACTGGGCCGAGCATGCAGCGCTGCCGCACTATACCCGATTTCCGTCGCGGTCATAATATTCGGCGAAGTAGCTCATAAAGGCATCTAACATACCGTCTTGATGGCCTTGGGTGTGCTTCGCCCAGCACGCCAGATAGGCATCCCACAGTCTCGCTTTGCGCGAGCCGACCACGTCGGCAAGGCCGCGCCTGCTGGCAGATGCTTTCTCGATGGCCTCAGGATCGAGTTCGTCCAACAGCCGCTTCAAGGCAAGTTGCATGGCTGAAAAAGTCTTGACCTGATGAGTCTTCAGATCGCCGAAGCCCTGCGAGGTCGCGTCCCGCGCATTGAGATAGCCTTTTGTTTGTGGGCCGAACATGATGCGCAGCGCATCCTCGGCGGTCGGTGCAAACTTGAGCGGGTTGTTGTCCAGGGCCTGAATCGTGGTCTGGTTTGAGCTTCGCGTCAGCCGTTTCGCCTGCTGGCGGGCATCGAGAAGCTGCTTCAGGCTCTCGGCAACAAGACGGACAAATTGACCAAGCTCTCCGGCAAGCTCGGCCGGGTTGCGCGCCGCGAACGCATCCTCAGGCAGGCCTGCGCCGCGGGCGATCAAGCGGAGCAGATCGTCTGCAGCGCGGCTGTCGGCAGCGCCCGGCACAGTTTCGCGCGCCTGCTGATGCACCGGAGATTGTGAAGCGCTGGTGAGAGCCGCACCGGCACCGGCCGGCGAACTCGGCGGTCGCGATTCCGCTGGCGGTGACGCATCGGCCCACGGACCGCTCGGCTCTCCCGTCAGCCAAGTCGGCCGTCGCGGGCTTGGTATAGGAGCGACCTCGGCCTGCGGCTCAGGCGGCACGCGTTTGGGCGGGCCTTGTGCCCACATATCGTCGTCCGCCGCCGGACTCGCTGCGCTTCGTTGCCTCTGCGATTGCGCGTCGGATGACGCCGATGGATGGGCGGTCGGCACGTCGATGGCCCAATCGAGAAAATCGGGTTTGACCGGTTGCAAATCACGCGGTGCTTTGAGCTGCTTGGGGTCGATCGGCGGCGCGGCCTGTTCGACCGGATCCCATAGACTGTCATAACCGGGCGGTACATTGGGAGATGAAGCGTCAGGCGTGCTCCTGGAGGCTTCCCCGCTGACGGTGGCGAGAATGATATAGTGGCCGATCGAAAAACGATCGCCATTGCGCAGTTTGTGCGGAGCTTTCAGCCGACCGTCCGCGCCGTCCAAAAATGTGCCGTTCGTCGATACGTCATGCAGCCAATAGGCGCCGTCGTGCCAGCGGACTTCGCAATGCTTGCCCGAGATGAAACGGCTTGGATCTGGCAGCGTCCAATCGAGATATTGATCGCGCCCGATGTCGATGCCGCGCGTTCCCTGGATCGCAATGCTAATGGGCCCGCCATCCGGCAGGCTCGTCTCATTTTCAATTTTGAGCACTAACTCCATCCGCACTTCCTACGGTGGATTTGCACAAATCCGGGTGTCGCCCACTTGGCTGAGCAGTTTAGCGCCCGGTTGCGAAATTGTAACAATCCGATAAGGCATTCCCGGCGTCAAAGCCCGGATTCGGCGATATTGATACCGTCTGCCACGCAGGCATGCCCTTGCGCAGATCGCCCCGGCGACTTTACGACCCGGGCGCTGAGCAGGACTGCGATGCGGACAGCTCGCGCCGTCATATATTGCGGCATCGCCACCGGCGTTTTCGGATGCGCATTAAGCATTCCCCCGGACCAACCGGCCGCCAGCGCAAGCCATGTTAAGGGATCGGACGTGTCGCCTTGATTGCCGACCTCCAACGCGACGCGTCTATGTTCGTCGTTCGGGGTGGACACCCATTTTTCGGCCGCAGCGAGAGCGGCGGAATGACGCGGAACAGCATCTCCTAAAAACGCTCTGGCGCTTCCACACCCCCACCAAACGGCCTCCCGTCTCGGCAACAGATGAGCACAGAAGGCAACCGCGTCCTCGAATTTTTCCTGAGCTGAAAGGTTTTTTAAAAAAGCAATTGGCGACTCATCGCCAGGCCCGACGCTGATCTTGGTCTCCAACTCCGGAAACGTTTCGAACAACGATCGCGCAGTTGCGAACCGGATCTGCGACATACCTGAATCCGCTCAGAGCGGGACCACCACCGGAATCATGCCATTGATAAGCACCATTCCGTTTAGATTGATCACAGGTGCGGTTAACGTGATGACGGCGCCCGCTGTCTGATTAATGGTCGTTTCTGCTGTATCATTGATCATAGGGGATTCAACAGACGCCGTCGCGGGCGTCAGCGTTGTGGTGGTCATTCCCACCGTGTGGGTTATGGTCATCATGGCAGTCGTCGTTTGACTACCCATGGTTATCATAATTGTTTGGTCACCTGTCTGGATGGTCAATTCATCGTCGCCGCGCTCCAGCGTCGTCTTTCGCGATGGCCTGCCCTTGGGCGGCATGAAGACTTCACCGATATTCTCAGTCTGGGCATTCTTCACCGTAACGTCATTGTCCTTCTCGGCATGCATCCGAATGGTTTCGGAAGACTTCTTGTCCTCAAACACGAATTCATTGTAGCCATTGCCGCCTTTTGAAGAGTCCGATTTCCAGCCCGCTATGGTTTTATTGTCCGGCAATTCGTAAGGGACTTTGTTGTCGCCGTTGTAGACAGTGCCGACGACGAGGGGCCGGTCGGGGTCTCCTTCGATGAATTCGACCACCACCTCCATGCCGAGGCGCGGAATGAATATTCCTCCCCATTTCTTGCTGGCCCAGACCTGCGCGACCCGAATGGGACAAGTTAATTTCGGCTCCCGGTCCCAAAAAAACTGAACCCAAATGCGGCCGTGCTCATCAGTGCTGATCTCTTCATTTTCCTCGCCCTTTTTCCCGACCACTTTGGCGGTCTGGATGCCATGGATGCGTGGCTTCGGCGTGATCGGCATCATCCGGAACGGCCGGTCGCTCGGCTGGAACTCATAATACCCATGGTAAACTTGATCATCCTTCGCACCCGGGACTCCCGGCGCATCTTTGTTTGGCTCTTTGCCAGGCTCCAGATCTTTGCCGGATCGATAATGATGCGACGAGAACTGATGCTTGGCGCGGACGATCAAATACTCTCTGTTTTCCGCCGAGGCGGGATGCTTTTCAACCGTAACCAGACCCCCGGGATGAAGAGAGGCAGCATCACCTTCGATGATGCGGCGATGATCGAACGCCTGCTCGGCCTCGAGGCGAAAGCGCGACAGTTTCTTGCCTTTGTCTTCCTCGTCGTATTTTCCCGGATAGTCATAAACTTCAAGCTTGGAGTGTGTGTATTTCTCCGAGGCCTCCGACGGCGCCAAGAGGTTCTTCCTGGGCTTCAAATAATCATAGTCGTTGAATTGCACCTTGCCTGTGCGAAAGCGGCGCTCCGAAACCCATCCGTAAAGATGCTGTTCGGGCCGCAGTTCCGTATCTGCCAAAGGCAAAAATGGGACCTTAGGAAGATCGGGAATCGCTTTATGAGAAGAACGCGAGTTGGCCAGCACCAACGTGTGCTTGCCGTCGGAGTGCTCGAAGAAATAGTAGATGCCGTATTGCTCCATCAGACGGCTGACAAAAGCCAGATCGGTTTCACGATACTGCACACAGTACGGGAGCTCGTCGTAGTCTTCATTGGTCCGGAATTCAAAGTCGTTGAATCCCGCTTTTGTGAAAACGTCCCTGATGATGTCCTTGACGTTCTTGTCGAGAAAAATCCGGCAGTCGGCCTTGTGGCCGAGCAACCAAAGCCATGGGCGCAACACCAGCTTGTAGTGATGAAAATCCTCGGTCTTGCCAACCCACTGCGCCTGAACCAGCACACCGTGATAAATGCGTTCCTTACTGCCATAGGCTTTAAGCTTGAGCGTGCACCCCTGACCGAGCGCCTTGTCGAAGTCGATGTTTTCTTGTTCGCTCAGCGCCTCAATCTGATATTCAAACAGCTCGCCAAGGCCTTCGGCACCCTCGATGTCGATCAACACGAGCACATCTTTACCGAGCGGCGTCTTAAATTCAGCGACGCGTTCAGATTGGCTCAATTGTCCAGGCATAGTTATTTTCACCTGCTGTAGACGATCGGCACGTCAACGATATCTAACCGATATCGCGTAGTCCATATGCGAGAAAGTTTCGTCTGTCCGCGACCACGACGAAAGCTTGTGCAGTGTCTAACGCCAACCTATTTCAGATCTCTCGCAACTCGGAATCCATTGGCATAGTAACGAACGTCTTGATCGTATCTAAAACGTGCGGACGACCGAACGAAGGTTGCTTTGCTGGCAAATGAGCCGCCACGCAGGCCGCGTTGTTCGCACTGGCCTGTGGTCCACGCCGATCCATTGGCAGGCGCACCGCGATATGAATCGTTCCAACAATCCTCGACCCACTCGGCAGCATTGCCTGACACGTCAAAAAGTCCGAACGCGTTCGGCCGAAATGATCGGGTTGGAAGCGTCCTTCGGGTGGGAGCACTGCCACAGTCCTCACAATTGGCGCTGCCTTTGACCGGCGCACGTCCCCACCAATAGGACGATTCCGTTCCTGCACGCGCGGCATATTCCCACTCTGCTTCGGTTGGCAATCGATAGGCTTTTCCGGTTTTTTGCGAGAGCCATGACACGAACGCCTTGGCATCTGTCCAACTGACGTCGATGACCGGACGCGTGCCGCGTCCCCAGCCATGGTCATCGGGCCGGTACTTGCATCCACCGCCGGCAACGCAAAGATCCCACTCGTTGAACGAGATCTCGCTTCGTCCGATCGCGAAGGCATCGGCAATCACAACTCGATGCACGGGTTGCTCGTACACCGATTCGCCGGATCCCATTTGGAATTCGCCCGACGGCACAACGACCATTTCGGAACAGTCCGGGCAATCGCGAAACGTATCGCCCGGCTCCGGCGTCGCGGATGGGGAAACGCTTTTTGGCGAGCTCGGGGCAGGCGCTGACGGCCCCGTCCGGGCCGGCGGCGTAAGACGCGCCTGGCCAATGGCCGCCGCGGACCAGAAAACCGCAGTTACCCCA
Source organism: uncultured Alphaproteobacteria bacterium (assembly GCA_963702635.1). Lineage (GTDB taxonomy): Bacteria > Pseudomonadota > Alphaproteobacteria > Rhizobiales > Xanthobacteraceae > Z2-YC6860. The sequence goes on along the minus strand of CAVPDL010000017.1, from coordinate 171,638 downwards.
ACGCAGAGACCGAAGAGTTGCAGGCGCAAATTCATTTTGATGCGTTTCGCGCTCCGTTTCGGGTTTGCCGTATTGGACAGCGTCATCAACATCAAAATCGGATCTGCGACGAACAGCGCGGATATCGCTGCAGCATCATATCCTCAGCTTTGAAACGCTTTACGCAAGCGCTTCCCTCCCGATTTCCTCATTCTGGACAATATTTTAGGGATAATGTGGGGTAGTGCAAAGGCTTGCTAAGGACAGAATGAGACTACTATATTCATGATCTTAATGTGGTTTCGGATGTAGCCAAACGAGGCGCACAGGCCACCTCTTTCAGCAAAGCCGCCTGTGAAGGTTTTTGCGAAAGGCAAATGTCGTGTTGGCGACAATATTCAAACCGTCGGCGCTTTCGCTCCTGATCGGCCTTGCAACATCTGGGGTAATTTATGGTCAGGGAGCGCTGACGCCGCGTGCAGGGACGCCTTCTCCGCCGGGAGCAACGGTTTATTTCGTTGACATCAAGGACGGCGCGACACTGCCGACCAAGAGCACAATTCGCTTCGGATTGAATGGCATGACCTTGGCGCCAGCGGGCAGCGACAAGGAAAACTCGGGGCACCATCATTTGTTGATCGACGCCGAAGTGCCTCCGCTCGGAGAGCCGATTCCAAACGACTTCAATCACCTGCATTTCGGCAATGCTCAGACCGAAGCCGAAATAACCTTGTCGCCCGGAGAGCACACTCTTCAACTGCTGTTGGGGGACAAGAATCACATCCCGCACTCGCCTCCGGTGATGTCCGAGCGCATCAAAGTGATTGTTGCCGAGGGTGCCGCCCCAGTAGCGCAGTCGGCAGCGCCCCCATCAAGCGGCCCGGTATCCGATCCATCGCGCCGCCATCCCTCTCCGAGCAATGCCAAGGTCTACTTCATATTTCCGTCGGACGGCGCCTACGTCGCTCCGACATCGACCATCCGTTTCGGTCTCGCCAACATGGGCATAGCTCCCGCCGGTATTGATAAGCCCAACACCGGCCATCACCATCTGCTGATCGACGCGCCGCTGCCGCCGCTGAACGAGCCCATTCCCCTCGACTTCAATCATTTGCACTTCGGTGCCGGGCAGACTGAGGCGCAGGTTACGCTTTCTCCCGGCGTTCACACACTTCAACTGCTGTTGGGAGACGAAAATCACGTACCACACACACCCCCCGTCTATTCCGCTCCCATAAAAGTCACGGTGACGACATCGGCCGCGGCAATGACGGCAAAGATCCCGGAGCCAGCGACAGAACGCCTCCGCGCCCGCCCGCAACGGGAACCGAAACGGCGAGTGCGTCAACGTCCACGGGCACCCCAGAGGTCAAGTTACGGTGAGGACGAGGAATGACCAACCGTGTACTGTCACGGATAGCGTTCCTATGCGGCATCATGTTGGTGCTTCTATCGACTCACGCCGCTTGGGCCGAGCGTCGCGTTGCGCTTGTCGTCGGCAACTCGCAATACAAGAATACCAGCCTTGCGCTTTTCAATCCGAAGAACGATGCGGAAGACATAGCCGCCGCGCTTCGCTCACTGGATTTTGAGGTAATCCTGACCGTTGATGCCGGCAAGCGCGAGTTCGATATTGCGATGACTCAGTTTGCGCGTCTGGCGACGAATGCCGATGCCGCCCTGTTCTTTTACGCCGGCCATGCTCTTCAATATCAGGGCCGAAACTATCTGGTGCCGGTCGATGGGGAGCTCGAAGACGAGATCAGCCTGCGCTATCAAATGATATCGCTCGATGACATTCGCGCTGCAGTTGAGCGCGCTGACGGCGTCAAAATCATCATTCTTGATGCGTGCCGCAACAACCCGATTGTCGACAACTTGCGGCGAAAGATGGTGGGGGCATCACGCAGCATAGGGACCACTCGGGGATTGGCTAGAATCGACAAGGCGTTGGGAATGGTGGTCGCCTACGCGACGGCGGCCGACGAAGTCGCGGCCGATGGCTCCGGCCGCAACAGCCCATTCAGCAGGGCACTGCTCAAGCGCCTCCAGGAACCCGGCCTCGAGATCGGAACGATGTTCCGGCGCGTCGCCGCGGACGTGAATGAGCAGACCAATGGTCGGCAACGACCGGAAACTTATGTTTCTCTGATCGGCGAGTACTATCTCAATCAAAAAGATCGGCCGGTTTGGGCGCTCGTCAAGGATTCAGCCGATCCGGCGGCATTCCGCAATTTCATCGCCCGATTCCCGTCATCGCCCAGGGTGTCGGACGCCCAGTATCGTCTCGAAATGCTGGAACGGCTCGCGCGTGAAGGACGGTTTCAACCGGCGTCGACCGAATCCGATGCCGGGCGTGCCAAGCTGGCAGCCGAGCAGGAGCAAATGGAACGAGCACGTCTTGCGCAGCAAGCGGCGAAGGCGGCAGCCGAGCAGCAAAAGCAGGCTGCTCTGACGCCTGAGCCGCCGCCAACCATACGGCCGCAAATTCCGCCGGCAACGATCCCGCAGGCAGAGGCCTGCAAGCGCGATGAAGCTAGACTAATCCATCTGCGCGCCAATCCAGACCGCGACGAGGTGATTCGTTTTGAGCGAGAGCTCGCTTGCATCAAGTTGCGCTCCCAGGTTCTGAGATTGAAGGAAAGCGTGCTTGCGAGTGCGCCGGCAGCCGGCAGCGAAACCCTCCCGCCGTCGAAGCCTGAGCAGTTGCCGCCGAAAGCCGGTCCGCAGCAAATTCCTCAGCCCCAGCCGGTAACCACACCGGGCTCGCAAGATGAAGCCTGCAAGCGTGACGAAGCAACGCTGGCGCGGTTGCGCGCCAGCCGCGATCGCGATCAAGTCATCCGCTTCGAGCGCGAGCTGAGTTGCACAAGGCTACGCTCGCAGGTCGTGAGGCTGCGCGAAAGCGTCGGCGCAGATTAAAAGTTCACTTCATGGAAAAGTTGAGGGGGATATTTTTGGCATCGGGACAGCTCATGAAGCCGTTGTAGCTGTCCGAAAGCGCTCCCGAAAATGTGCACTTGGCGCCATCCACCACGAGAGTTGCTCGGATCTGAGACGGTTCCTTTGGCCCCGTTAATTCAAATCTGATTGCAACGGGCTTCTGATCCGGGCCCTCGTGACTGCATAAACCGATATGCGTCATGGTCAGGCCTCCCGAGAATTCCCTGGTGCTCCCGGAGCCGGCTTCCGCCACATCGCCGCTGAGCTGCCACTCCGACAGGTAGCCGGCAACGCCTGTAACGCGCAACGACCGTGGGTATGCAGGGCCGGCAAGGGCGCCTAAAATAAAAACGCAGAGGAAAAACCGTATCAAGGCCATCTCCGACGAACCCGCATAGAGATCGCACGACCGTCCGCTCCGTGCAATTCGCCATAGATAGGTAAAAATGGACTTTTAAACGGCGTGTCAAACTGCGACCATCCGCGCCGCGAATACTCAATCGGTTGAACGCAAAGGCATCAAACGCGGTGTCAGAACTTAGTCAGGCAACCAGCGGCGGGGCGCCCGCGACGGCCGGGCAACGCCCTGCCCCGTTGGCACCGGATGTGTCGCTCGATCCAAGCGTTGCCGCGCTGTGTGCGCCGATTTCGTCGACGGACCCGTGCGGGCCGGACCTCGATCAGGCCGGCGACGCAGAATATCTCAATTTCTTCGCCCAGGTTGAAGGCGTCCTCCCCGCATCGTTTTTTTCCGTCGAAGACGGCAAGCCGTTCGATCAATCGGCGGTCGATATCAACGGCCAATTGGCGCTCGTCGATCAGCTTCTGGGACGCAGCCGTGACATCAGGCTGCTGGTGGCCCGGGCCCGTCTTCTCATATTGAGCAGAGACCTCGCTGGTTTCGCTGCGACTGTCGCCGCGACTGCGGAATGGCTCGACAAATTCTGGGAAGCGATTCACCCGCGCAGCCAAAACGACAACTTCGATGCGCGGTCAGCAGCCATTTCCGCTCTGAATATCCCGACGGTCGTTTTCGCCCTGCAATACACGCAGTTGTTCGAAGCGCGTCCCGTCGGCTCGGTCACGTATCGCGCCTGGATGATTGCGACAGGCGAGACCAAACCGCGCCCGGGAGACGCGGAAGTTGCCGCAGTCGCGATTACTGAAGCGATCGACAATGTAACTCCCGCGGTGCTGACGGCGGTGCGCAAGAACCTGGCATTACTCAAGACCTCAATTGATGTGATTCGGCGTACGTTTGCGGCGCACCAAAGTTCGACGGACCTCGACAATCTCGCCGCGCTATTGGGAAAGATCATCGCGCTCATCGATCCGCACGCAGCGGCCTCGGCAACAGACACTGCAAGCCAGGCGGATGAAAGCAATGCTCAGCGGGCGCGAGAAGACGGCGGTTTTGCAAAGAGCGCCGATCCGCCGCCAACCTCGATTGCCGAAGCGGCTCAGGCGCTTGCCGCCATCGCGGACTATTACAGTCGATCCGAGCCCTCAAGCCCAATCCTGCCTCTGGTGCGTCAGGCGCATCAACTTATTGGCAAGTCTTTCCTCGAAGTCATTACCATCCTCATGCCGTCCCAAGTCGAGAAAGCGGCATTCCAGATCGGCACCGAGCAGGTGTTCGATTTGCCGGTCGGCAAGCTCTCCGAGCTGTCAGGGGTGTCTGCCGCCCCGTCCACTGACGCCAGTTCTGATTCATCGCCATCGGCTCAAGCGACCAACTCCGCTCAACCCCGCTATAGCATCCGCTCGCGCACGCAAGCTCTCGCATTGCTCGAACTGGTGCAACGCTATTTCCGCCATGCCGAACCATCAAGTCCGATCCCCATGCTGTGCGAGCGAGCGCGTGCTCTGGCACAGCGAGATTTCATGGGCGTTTTGCGAGATGTCCTGCCGAAATCGGCGCTCAAGGCACTCGATACCGACAAGGCATGAGGTCACGCCAAGGGCGTCGTGATTGTTGGGCGCGGCGGCTTGCGAGACATCTGTTTTTGCTGACGGCCCACGCCTGGATCGGACCACTTCACTTGTGAATTTTGAAGTCCTTTCCGGAACCTGGACCCGAAGTGATCGTGCATTGCATTTCGTTCACGTCGCGGCAGTTGTAGATGGTGCCATCCGACTTCGCTTCACACTCGTGAACCTTGACTGTCTTGCACGTGCAGGTCGGTCCCGGACAGGTCACCTTCGGATCTTCGGCATAAGTCCTCGTTACGAGGAGTGCGCTGAAAGCAGTCACGGCGAGAAGAATACGTATCAATTTTGAATGCAAGGAAGTCTCCTACAATGATTGAAAGAAAATCGGCAGGTCATGTCGTGATACAGACGATACAACCCCGCCAAAATTAGGGCTAGAAGTGTGGCAATGGTGCTCGCGATGTTCTGGTCGTTACATTGCATAGATCGTAGATGGTTCTACGGACATCACAAGAATCTCTCGAACCATTTACGGCGTTGATCGTAAAGAGGAGCGCCAAAATGCCAAAATTTCTTACCAGCTTCAGCGACCGTCTTGCTACCACGGGTGCCATCTTGACCCTCAGCGCAGCAGCCTTCGCTGCGGCAGTCATCGCCCAGGGTCCTGCGGAGGCCCAAGCCAAGCGCCCCATGGACGTGACATTCGCCAATATTACCAACGCTACCATTAAGGTGACCGCCAAAGACCTCAACGACGGCGGCAAGACGATTGCTAGTGAAGAAGAGCTCAAACACAACGAGCAGATCACGCGAAAAATGATGCCCGACAAGGACGGCAACGGACGCGTCAGCTATTCGGCCCACACGACAGAGTCCGACTCCAAGTTGCGCAAATGCAAGTCTTTTGAAGGCAAGCAATTGAGCAACGGCTTTACGTTCTCGATCACAGCGGACAAGTCCTGCTGAATCGCAATCGCCTCCGATGCAGGTAAGGACTATTTGATCAGATAGAATTTTCCGTCGAACGACCAATTCGGCCGGATCAGTTCGTTTCCCTTCTCGCTTGGGATCATGAGAGTCCGCGTCTTGTCGAGGACGTATTTCAGCGCGTCATTCGGCGCGAATGCGGGCGGCGGCGCATCGGGGAGGTCGACAACCTGAACAGGCTTGTCGCTCAACAACGCCACCACCATGGCCATACCGGCCGGGGGCTCCGCTACGAACTCGAACGACGCATAGGGGCTGCCAAGCTGCGGAAGGGTCAGCGACCGGCCCGATCTGATGAGGTTGGGGCCCTCGCGCCCGCCCGGCGTTACCGCGCCTGTATTCGGGAAGATTTGGGTGAGCTTCCCAGCCGCATCGATATCGAGAAGGATCAGATATCCCTGTTTCTTGGTCGTGATCCGAAAGCCAACTTTTGAACCGGCAACAACCTCGTCGCCTGGAATGAGATCGAGTGACAACCCGGCCGGATTGTCGATCTTGATTGTTGAATTCAGCATGGTCAGTTGCGCCAGCCCAACCGACGGCGCCGGTTTCGGTGCAGGAGCGTTCGGGCTTTCGGGGAGAATCGTTACTGATCGCGGAGGCGCTTGATTGATGTTCGGTGTCGAAGCGCCTTGCGCGAAACACCCCGTTGCAGCGAAAAGCCCAAACACCAGCCCGGCGACAAACGACAATTGCAACGCTTGCAATCTCATTGCGAAGCCCTACGGAGACGTATAAAGAGCCGTGACACCAATCCGTGCGTCGGACGGAGCGTAGCGCTCCACGATTTTATAAAATTCGACAGCCGTGCGTCGCTGGTTCATCTTTTTCAGCGCCTGCTCGAGGTCGCCCATTCTTTGCGATGAGGTGATCGCCACCACTTGATCCGATCCGTAAGGCTCTCGCACGACCACTGGAAACTTGTAATCCGGCGTGGTGACGATGGCCGGGTCAGAGCCGAAGGGATAGAGTGCCTGGACGGTGCCATCGCCAGCGATGTTGAACAACAACAACGAACGCTGGGCTACGCCCGACACCTGTACGTCGAGACGAGAATCCCGCTTATGAACCTTGTCGTCGGGAAGCACGCGCACGGTTTGCGGCGCGGTGATGGCGAGACGCTTGAAACCCTTCACTGCTGCAACGCGATCGATCACACTAGACAGATCGTTGCGGTCGATCCCGCGAGCGATGATGTCGCCCCCAGCGAGGACATCGAGCGACGCGGGATCCCAGACCAGATCGGGATTGTCGTTGGTCGCGACGGCTTCGAAACCGGCCTCCCTGCCCTCGACCTCTTTCAGGAGCTCGCGCTGGTTGCCGAGCACGGCAACGCGAACCATGTCGAGTGGCTTAGCGGCCTTGGCCGGAACCGGCGATGTCCCAGGCGGTCTGGCCGCAACAGCAGCCGATGTCGGCGTCAGAGGTTGCGATGGCGGAGGCTGCGGTCGGGAGTTTTCCGGCGCATCGAGCATGATTACGGCGCGGGTGCGTGAGAACAGCACATCGGAGTCCGCGCTTTGCGGCCCCGGGCCGATGGTCACCACGTGCTGACGTTGATCCGACAACTGATAGGCGACCTGCTGGACGTATCCGAACATTTCCGCCTGGGTCACCCGACCATCCTTGTTCTGGTCGGCAGCGCCGTCGAATGCGCGCGCCACCGCATAGCTCAGCGCCCCGCGAAATCCCGGCACGCCTGGGATGTTGACTTCCGGGACCTTGGTCTTGCGATCAACAGCCGCGAGAAACGACGTTCGCACGAAATTGAGCTCGCTCAGGAACGCATCTTTCATGGTGGAGATCGGCTTGAGACTGTCGGCTGTGAGCGAATAGCGCGGCGCCTGCCGATAGCTCATCTGCGCCACGCGTGGATCCATTTCACGCGCCAGCCCGCCGCCATGACAGGCATCGGCGATGAAGAGCACCCGCACATCACGGGCTTCGAATTGCTGGATGACGTGGTTGAACTCGGATCCAAGAATGCGTTGCTGGCTACCGGCAGCAGTCGTTGGGTTGAACCCGGCAAGGATGAACACGTTGTCCATGCCATCGGGCTGCGATCCTTTGACGCGCTCTGGCTCCTGGGCGCCGTGACCCGCGATTGTCAGGATCAAGAGATCGCCGGCGTGGCTGCGAGCCAAAAGCTGATCGAGCGAACGTATGACAGTGGCCCGATCCGGCGCCGCGTCGTAAAGCGCCGTAACATCGGTAACGCCGTTGCGCCGTAGCGTCGCTTCGAGGTCGCGCGCATCCGCCACTGCGCCTCTGAGCGCGGGCACGAATTGATAAGCATCGATGCCGATAACGAGAGCGCGCACCTCTCCGCCCTGAGGCGGATGAAGCCGACTGACTTGAGCCGAGCCGGCACTTGTCCAAGTCAGTACACCTGCGGTCATACACAAAGCCGCAATCGATCGAACAAGACGAAACGTGAATGAAAGCCTCATTGATCTGCCCAAGGGCTCACCACTGGTCCTGGTCACTTTGCACACCGCGGTGCTGCTTCGTGTGTTTCCGGGCCGGATGCTTTGCGGCTCTGACGTTCGACGTCGCCTCAGCTCTATTGTCCGGCGTCTCGCGTTTTCTTACCTTGCGTTCGGGTATTTCAATGTCTGACCGTTCTGGCGCCTTGATGTCTGGCACCGCGGCTTCCGCCATCTGCGAGTCCTGGAGAGCGCGGAACCGAACCGGCCGGTAGCCGCGGGAGAGTAGTGAAGAGAGGGGATAGATGTTGCGGCACACCCGACCGTTGCAGCCCCCCGTCGACGATTTCATGACCTCAGCCTTGCGGTCAGGCGTAAAGCGCAGGAACAGCATGACATGCGACCCAGGCTTGTTGAGCGCATCGCCCGGCTGAAGATCCCACGCATTTTGCAACTGCGAGGTAATCGAGGGGATCGCAGCCGTCGTGAAGTGAGTGGCGAGACCCCAGGCCGCGCTTACGAAGGCCGAGCAGTCGACCCCGGTCACGTCGGGACGCGGGTCGTTGTGGGTACAGACGTTACCGGCCAGCATGCCGTTTGCAATGTTGGCGCGAAACTGATTGAGCGAACCATGGCAGCCCCAACAATAGGGAACGCCGCGGACTTCCTGATTCAGTTTGCCGGACAGATAGCCAGGCCGGCGAATCCGATTGAAGCCTGAGCAGCTCGTGTCGGGATCCCGACCATAGACGGCTGGCGTCAGCCGCCATTGCACCCCTTCGAAGGCAAACGCGGTCTCGATCACCTGTTGACGCGTAAGTGGGCGGACTGCGGCGGTAGGACCTTTGGCGATCTTGGGCTCCTGCACAAAGCGCGGCAAGTTTGGATTGTCAATCACTGCGTTGGGACGCAGAGAACGCGATCCGACACCAATCAAATCGACATCGGCTTTTCCGGTACGGAGAAAATAGACGTCACCGTCGGGCGAAATGGCGATGAATCGCCGGGACAACGCGGCGGTCTGATCGAGCGGAATGTCGTAAACACTCTCCTGTACGCCCTGTGGCGAAAACCCGACAACGAAAGCCGCGGACGGCCGCCGCGAATTTGTCGGAATATTTTCCGTGAGGACAAACATCCGGCCGCTGTTGTCGATTTCCAGAAACTCGACGATCCCGATGCGATCACGGACCTGGAGATACAACCTTGCAATGAGATCGTTGGAGGCCTGCTCGCGCACCTCCACTTGTGCCGCGTTGGACTTGTTACTTGTGGCGACATCCGCAGTTACGGTGCCACGCCCACGCGACGCAACAACCTGGCGCGCCGGGGCCTTCTTCTGCGCGACACCGCGTATGCGTTCCCCTAAAACTTGCTCCGGACTCTCCAGCGCCTGCGAGCCCATTTGGGCAAACGCCGACATCGTGACGTCGTCGGGCTGCTCACCGGATCGTGTTGGCGTCAGGCTGCGTACCAACGCGTCGCTGCGTCCGGTCGCCTGCAAAGCTTGAGGGGCTCCATCCCAGACGTAGATGCTGCCGCGCCGCACCACGAGATCGGTCGGCCGTATCTCTTCAGGCAACTCCAGCGATTGAACCGGACCACCGGGACTCTTCGCGTCAAACCGCAGCACCCGGCCGTTCACCTGATCCAGCAGATAAATGTTGCCATCATCCGAAGCATAGATAGCCTGCGGCCCATCCATGGGAGCATCCTCGCGGGCGTCGATCATTCCGACGGAGTCGCGTGATGTTCCATTCGAGAAATGCTTGAGGACCTTGTCTTCAGCAGCTTCGCTTGGCGACGACCGAACGATCGATAAGAACCCGAACAATGCGATCAACGCAGCGCGAATATCTCGGGGGCTAAAACTAAGCATCGACATTGCCGCAGCTTTCGATGTCTAACCTTGATAGCCGGATGCGAGCTGAAATACCACTTCGCCAATGGCCTAGGGCAGCCGAGCCGCTCCAGGCAAACATTCCTATAAAATCAGAGTTCTATCTGAACGGCCAATTCTGGCAGCACGTAGGCATGGTCTCCATCCTCCGATGCTCTCATCTGATCGGACGAGCCAACAGAGCGGTGGCCCGGTGATGTTCGTCCAGAATTGGACTCAATACTGTGGACTGCTTCGACCATTGCTGAACAGGAGGACTCAGATGAAAATTCAATATGCTGCGACACTGTTGCTTCTGATTGCGACGCCTGCGTTGGCGGACGCGACAAAAACTGTCGGCAGTATCAAGTTTTCTTGCGTGCTGACGGGAAGCGGCGACAGCGGTTTTGATATCATCACCGAAAACAGCTCAAAGGATTCCAGAACCTGCACCTCCAGCTGCAAGCTCACCAAAAAAGATGGCAAGACTCAGGAGTGGAAATACTCCTCCCGCACAGTGAGAGCCGGAAAGAGTTGGTTCGGCGGCGAGGCGTCCGTCTCCGGGTCTCCCCTCAGCAAGCCGGACCTGACAAGCGCGTCGTGCAGCTGACGGCCGGCGCTCTCGTACGAACGCATCGTTGCTAAGGCACGGTTGTATTGCGCTGAAACAAACTCCGTTCGCTCCCGCGAAAGCGGGAGCCAAGTTCTTTGGCAAAATCGCTGGGTCCCCGCTTTCGCGGGGACGAACGAGCGATTTAATCTGAAACAACTCCGCTCTGGTCCGGGTAGGCGTTGGCACAGCGCCCACCCGTGAGCCACGTAATTTCTTGCTTGAAGACCGAATGCTGTTCTCACGCCCACTCAAAGGCGAAATCGCCATTCTTCATCGTCACCTTGGCTTCCTTCAGCTCTTCTTGGGCCAGTGAACGCTTGAGGAACTCGCGCGACAGCGCCGGCAACAACGTGTTGGTGATGATGTTGTCGATCATGCGGCCTCCGGAGTCCGGGTCGTTGCATTTGGACACGATGTGATCGACGATCGCCTGATCGTAAGTGAAGGCCGCATCGTGGTTGTCATGGATGCGCCGCCCGATGCGGTCGAGCTGAAGACGCACGATGCCCTCGAGCATCTTTCCCGAAAGCGGATAATACGGAATGGATACGATACGGCCGAGCAGCGCAGCCGGAAACACCTTGAGCAGTTCCGGCCGCAGCTCATGCGCCAGCGCCTCGGAATCTTCGCGATATTTCGGATCGGCCGAACGCTCCATGATGACGTCGGTGCCGACATTGGTCGTCAGGATGATCAGCGTATTCTTGAAATCGATCCGGCGGCCGTTGCCGTCGTCCATAAAACCCTTGTCAAAAACCTGAAAGAAAATCTCGTGGACGTCGACGTGCGCCTTCTCGACTTCGTCGAGAAGAATGACGCTGTAGGGCCGTCGCCGAACTGCTTCGGTCAACCGCCCGCCCTCGCCGTATCCGACATAGCCGGGTGGCGCTCCCTTCAGCGAGGACACAGTATGTGCCTCCTGAAACTCGGACATGTTGATGGTGATCATGTTCTGCTCGCCGCCGTAAAGCGCCTCGGCCAGCGCGAGCGCGGTTTCCGTCTTGCCGACCCCCGAGGGCCCGCACAGCATGAACACACCGATCGGCTTGTTGGGATTGTCGAGCTTGGCGCGGCTGGTTTCGATGCGCTTGGCGATCATCGACAAGCCGTGAGACTGGCCGACGACGCGCCGGTTGAGAATCTCCGGCAAGCGCAGCACGTTCTCGATGTCGTCCTTCACCATTCGGCCGACCGGAATTCCCGTCCAGTCGGAGACCACCGATGCAACGACCTGCTCGTCGACGTGGGCGTAGATCATCCGCTTTTCCGGATCTCGTTCCTCCAGCGTGGCAAATTTCTCGCGAAGCTGCTCCCGCACGACTTCCGGATTGGATGCGGCATCGGCTTTCGCGGGCGCGGCGGGCGCAGAGCTGCCGGCCTCCGGCTTGGCCTGGTCTTTCGGCGGATTGAGAATATCGCGGAGGCTGCGGATTTCACCGACCAGCTTTTGCTCGGCCGCCCACTCCGTTTCAAGGCCGGAAAGCTTGGCCTTCAGTTCCGCGATTTCAGCGTTGATCGCGGCAACGCGTTCCTGCTTTTGTTCGCCCAGGTCGCTGTCGCTGACGAGAGCCGCCATTTCCGCCTCGCGAGCTGCAATGGAGGCTGTGGCGTCCTCGATCATGGCCGGCGTGGCGCTCTGGCTGATGGCGACGCGCGCCGCTGCCGTATCGAGAAGACTAACGGCCTTGTCGGGCAACTGACGGGCCGGAATGTAGCGATGCGAAAGGTTCACCGCCGCAACGATGGCTGCGTCGGAAATGCGCACCTTATGGTGCTTTTCCATCGGTCCGAGAATGCCGCGCAGCATATCGCAGCAGCGCTGCACGCTGGGCTCGCCGATCTGGATGGGCTGGAAGCGGCGGGTCAGCGCTGGATCCTTCTCGATGTACTGGCGATACTCCGACCAGGTCGTCGCGGCGATCGTTCGCAGCGTCCCTCGCGCCAGCGCAGGCTTCAGCAGGTTGGCGGCATCGCCGGTGCCGGCCGACCCGCCAGCGCCGATCAAGGTGTGGGCCTCGTCGATAAACAGGATGATGGGGGTCGGAGAACTCTGAACCTCGTCGATCACCGATCGTAACCGTTGCTCGAACTCACCCTTCATCGACGCACCCGCCTGCATCAGTCCGACGTCAAGCATGCACACCTTCACGCCGCGCAGTGACGGCGGCACATCGCCAGCCGCGACTCGCTGGGCAAAGCCTTCGACCACCGCGGTCTTGCCGACGCCGGCCTCGCCTGTGAGAATCGGGTTATTCTGGCGCCGGCGCATCAGAACGTCGATGATCTGACGGATTTCCTCCTCGCGTCCCAAGATCGGGTCCATCTCGCCCGATTTCGCCTTGGCGGTCAGATCCTGCGAGAAGCGATCGAGCGCGGTCGTGCCCTTGGCGCCCGGCGTCTGCTGCGCGCCCGGGGCGCCTGCGGCGACCATCCCGGAGCCATCCATGGGACGCAGGTTCTCTTCCTCGGAGCCCGCCCATATCTTGCGATACTCGCTGGTGAGGAGATCGACCGAAATCTTGGAAAACTCTTTCGACACATTGGTGAGCGCCCGCGCCAGCTCACGCGATTGCAGCGCCCCGACCAGAAGATGGCCGGTCCGTATCTGGGTTTCGCCGAAGAACAGCGTCGCGTAGTGCCAGCCGCGATCGAACATATCCATCACGGTGTTGGAAACGGCGGGCATTTCGGTCTCATTCTTGCGGAACCCACTGACGACCGTGTTGACATCGTTCAGCAGCTTGGTGCGATCGAGCTTGAAATAGTCGGCAGTCGCGCTGATGTCGGTATGTTCGCTCTGCAAAATGTGAGAAAGCCAGTGCGCCAGCTCGACGTTGCGGTTGCCCGCGCCCTTGGCTTGGCGCAGCGCCTTGAAGAACGCTTCGTAGCCGATGCGATTGAGCTTGCCTGCGACGGCTTCAAGGCTGATGTCCGCCATGGTCCCCTCCTCTACTCAACGGCTGCGACTGACGCATACGCTTGTGCTTCATGCGCTCCGCTGGATGGAACCGGGCATCGCGCCGATATTCTTCTGTGGCTGTCCAGTTCGGCGCCATCCACGTCGTCCAGCCGAGTTGCCCGAAACGCCCTAACCTGATGGGTTCGACCGCACCGGCCGGTATTGCCAGCTCGGCGTCACAATCGATTTGCTCGCCGTTGTAAAAGAAAATGAAATCTGAAAGCGGCTCGCAAAGATCGCCGGTTGGCAAAAACCGCATGTACTGGGCCAGGTTCTCGGTGAAGATTCGTACTCTGATCTTGTCCTGCACGCTGAAAACACTGCGCCCGAGCAGTGCATCGCCACCGAGCACGTTGTGACGTTTGCCGACGAGTGTCCATTCCGAAGCCTCGATCATCAGTCGCATGCCGACGAATTCTTCGACCTCGGCTTCGACCCTGAACATCCCGCGGATTGCACCGGCGAGACGCGAGGCCGACTTTGCCTGTGCACCGAGAAGGCCGGCAAAGCCGAGCTTTGCCGCATCGGGCACGCTGTCGAGGTTCTGATACGGCTTGGAGCCGAGCCCGATCGCCGAGCCGACATACGCGACGAAGCGATCGGCGTCGGGGCGGTCGTGCTGCGCGATTGGCCTGGAGTCGGCCCACGCGCGAAAGAACAGTTGTATGAAGCGATGATTGAACAGGTCGAGAAAGCGCGGGAAGGCGTCGTCCTCGGCCATGACATAGTGGTATGCCTCTTCCGTCGACGACAGCGGCAACGCGCCCTGCGGTCCCAGCAGGCCGAGAAACTTCACGAAGACCTTGATCGGCTTGTTGTCGCCTTGGAGCACGCGGGAGAGATTGGACGCGGGAAACGCCATGAACGGGTCCTGCCCGAGCCTGACGAATTCGTCGCGTAAACTCGCGCTGTCGCCAATCCGAGGCTGGTCCTTGAATGCCCGTTCGAGCTGACGCAGCACGGTAAAGTAATCGAAGCGCCAGGGCTCGGCTTCGAGGTCGCGCAAAAAAGTCATGATTGACCCGTAGCGCCCGTCATAACGGCTTACGCTTTCCCATCCGCGGCGGCCATTGCATGACTTCGCCACGTTCAACCGAGCGGATCACAGTCTGAGTAAAATGATTCAGCCCCGAGTATTCGGCAAAGAAACGGTCGAGCACCGCGCCCAACAGGAAAACGCCGGCGCCCTCGAAGGCTTTTTCGTCGATCGTTACCGTAATTTCTATGCCGCGCGCAGCCCCGATGCCGCTGCGCTGGCGTATGCGGCGTACGATCGGCCGGCTGTCGACGCTGCGAACGCCGCGGATGCGACGCTCGGTGACGCTGTCCGACAATTCGCCGAACATAGACAGCATTTCGCGGAGCGCCGAGGCGTTGTGACCCGCGCCACGATCAACAAGGCCGAGGTGATTGGTACTGAGCATGTTGACGAGACGCCAAGTCACTGTCCCGGTGTGCGCCATTTCGCTGCGACTGCGCAACTGCGCAACGATCGGCTCGCGCGGCGGGGTCGGACCGACAGCACAGACCAGGTCAATCGCAAGATCGTCGACCAAACGGAAGTCAGCGCCGCCGACGCCAACCGGCAGATGCTCGGTCAAGTGACGATTCGAGCACAATGCTCGAACGCTCAACTCGGCGATCGCGGTGTCGTCACCGGTCCCCGCCTGCTCGCTCAGCGAAATAAAGATATCGGTGCCGGTGTAGTTCGACGACACGCCTCCACGTTTTTCCTCTACGGTGCGCCGCCTCGGCTCGCGACGTATCGTATAGTAGAGGTTGGATGTCTCCTGACCTCCCTCCAGGGAAGCTGAATAGAGCGGTAGTACCGGCACCTTCTCCCGCCCGCCCGGGTAGTGGGCGTAGACTTCAAGCAAACGATGCGGCTCGTAGTCGAGATAGTGGCTGCGGTCGGGCACGACATGATATTCGTGCTGGTTCGATTTCAGCGCGAGGCGATCCGTGGTCTTTTCAAATAGATTGACAGCAGGCGCCGCGTACATGGCGAACAACGAAGGCCGTACCGCAGCCGCAAGCCGCGTGTTGACCTCATCAAACGCAAATAGAATATCGACGGTTTTCGCCTTGATCCGCGGGATCACCTGATTGAGCGACGTCAGCTTGCAGCCGAGAAACTTGCGTGGGAACACAAAGAACTCACGCAGCAAATCAAATCCCTCGAATACCCGACAATCGTTTGGAAACAGCGCGTCTTCCCGCTCAAATCCAACCTGCTGAAGACATTCAGCAGGCGCGGGAAGGATAATCGGATCGCCAAACTCATCCAGGTAACGGAAGTAAATTCCTTTGCAATGGGCGAACAATTGTTCGTAAACCGCGATCGAGTCCGGTTCGGACCCGATAAAGTACAGCGGGAGATCGAGAGTGCGGCAGCTCGCGAACAACATCTCTGGCTTCTTCAGGGCATCTTGTTCGGAAGGCTCGTCTTCGACACGCGCGGTCGTCCGAAGACTCAGTGTCAACCGCATGCCGGCAAGAAATTCGGCGCTCGCTGTCAATCCCAGTGCTTCAAGCGGCGCCGGGGAGGAAAAGTATTCCGCGCCCGCCAATTCAAACGGCCAGACGACAATGTCGCCGCACAGCCGATAGCGGCACGCATTTTGGCGATCGAGCTCACGGAACGAAGCGTCGAGATACGAGCCGCGGGCGATGGCGTGACCATCATGCAATGCCGTGTCGCCGAACTTCGGCTCCACTTTGACGATCATCATCGATGGCGTCGGCGCCAGATAGTGCGGCACCAACTGCTCGAGCAGATTGCTGGTGAATTCAAAAAACTCGTGCTTCAACTTGAGCTGCACACGCGCAGCAAGGAAAGCAGCTCCTTCAAGCAACCCGCCGACCAAGGGATCGATGCGGTCCTCGAGAATGCCTCCAAGTCGCTCCGCGATGCCGGGGTATTCTTCTGCGAATTCGCGCGCCTGCTCGTTCAGCAGTTGAAGTTCCCGATTGTAAAGATCGAGAAATTCCCGGTTCATACGCGTTCACAAACGATTGACGACAATCTTGCCGCTTTCGATGATATCGGCGACGAACTCTACCGGAACATGAACTGGGTCGCACGTCAAATCCGCGCGCACCACAAATCGCACTTTAAGCTCAGCCGGGTCAATGCTCATGTCTCGCTCGATGTGAAGCGAGGCTTCTGCGAGCCGCGGCTCGTAGTTGACAATAGCCGTCCTGATTTCGTCGGGGACCTTTTTCACTCCAGCCTCGTCAATGGTGCGGTACGAAATATCGGGGAGCCCAAAATTCAAGATCGATTTTCGCGCATGCGGCGTTGCAGTCATGTCGACCGTAGATTCCATAGCGATCGAATTGAGCAAAGCCTCGAGGTCGCGCGAGACCTCGCGCCGCAGGACATATTCAGTGATGACATGCCGTGCCCGCAACCTCCGGCCTGCGATGACACGCTCGCCTGCTTCGGTATGAATATCGATCTTGCTGGCTGAATCCTTGGCCTCATGCGCGGCACGGAAGACCTGCATCAGCGGCGCGCTTATATGCGTTTTGCGTGTCACCTCAGCCATCGCCGCCCCGCGAAATTGTCCGCCGCCTGGTTCCCGAATCCCAAGTTCGCACGATTGCTCAGCAACCACTATTGCGAACTTCGGGTCCCAAGGGACACGAGATTCATAGAGTTGCTGGTGTCGGCCTTATGCGCCTGACTGCGAATGCTCCAAACGACAAAGTAACCGTTTCAGGGACCCTTGGGTGCACTTTCTTTTCCGCTCATTTGTGCAGGTTAATCCTCCGTTTGGCGGACTTTGGAGTGCGGTGCAGCATCATCTTGTTGCCAGAAATGTGGCCAATAATATGTTTCGCTCGCTTTGTCGTTCCGAGTGACTCGCTCACCGTGAAGTTCAACTTCGAAGTCAAAAACCTGTGAGCGAAACATAGTCGCCGTGCGCGTTCGCAGCAGTGCGCCGCTTGGGACGAGCCAATTGGTGTATGATTGCGGCGAGGCCTAAGCTGCGTTCTCCAGGAGAGAGCAAACCATGCGAACGATCATAGTTGTCGCCACCCTCGCCGCGATTGGAACGGCGACCCCTGCAATCGCTGACGATCCCTATCGCTGGTGCGCCCAGAACGTCGCCAGCGCCGGCTCATCCAACTGCTATTTTGTGACGCACAAGCAATGCCGCGAGGCGGTGGCGGGCACCAGCGGTTACTGCGTGCCGAACGGGTTTTACACCGGGCCAGACAAGCCGTGGGAGCGAATGAAACGGCAACAGCGCTAAAGCTTGTCGGCGATACAGCAGCCACATAAAACGATAGTCTCGGCAGCTAGGCTTGATAGGCCGACGCCAACATTTACCACCCACAAGGTGAAAATCTCAATTTTCAAAATGAAAGGCGATCTCATGCACGCATGGCGTATTGTGCTGCTTGGTAGCTCTTTGGTGTTCGCGGCTGTGTCGACCGCCGGCGCTGACATCAAGGGACCCAAAGGCGAGAAGTGCGAATTTGTCGAAAGCAACTCGAAGCACGATATCAAGGGCAAGCCTTATACCTGTGACAAATGCGTTTATCTGCAATGCGACGCCGGCCGCAGCGGCACTGAGCTCAAGAATTGCGCGAGGGTGACGTACTGGACCAACTGCGTGGAGGTGCCGGCAAGTCCACCACCAAAACGCTGATCTGTCCGCTGTCGACGAACAATATAAGTCAGAACGGCGACCCCTGCTGACCAGGGGCCGCAAGAGTTATTTCGATTTTGCGTCCTTTGAAGATTTCGAATCCTTTGAATCCTTCGCGCTTTTTGGGTCCTTGGGCTTGGAATTTTTAAAATCCTTCGCGTCTTTTGGATCCTTGGATTTGGAATCTTTTGGCGCAGTTGCTTTGGGCGGCGGCTCCTTCGGCGGCGGAGTGGCCGCCACCTCCACGCAATTGCTCCAATGGGTTACTTGCTGACACTTGCTGAGATCAATGCGATCGCCGGAAACCGCGCACTTCAAAAATACGCACTTGTCGCAAGTGTAATGCTTGCCGCTAATATCGTGTTTTACATTGGTCGCGCTTGATTTGCATTTTTCGCCGTTCGGCCCTTTTTGTTCAGCTAGTGCCGGTAAAGGCGCTGCAAACAGCAAACTGCAAAGCAGCAAACCGTTCAGGACACGCATGGTCGCCTCCGCATGACATTCACATTCTATCCGCCGCACGGCCGTCATCATTGGGCCATGTCTTCTCGTTTTTATCACTTTCGAGTTCGGCCCACATTGTACTTCTGCGTCAGCTTCTCGGTTGCGCAAAACCTTTCCATTCGCCCCACGACGGCGCGTCATTGGGCTGCCTGATTCGGCATTGGACGGATTGCACGCGGCGCACCAGCGCCACCACAGCCACACGCGCGGGCCCTCCCATGGCCGATCGCGGTGATCCTCACAGACCCAGCCCGTATTGTCGCAGCGTGGTCATTTGATCGTCAGTTGAGGCCGTCTCATTTTGCCGCGTGGTTGTCTTCCGGCGTTCGTCCATATGGTCAGTGACATGATGGCGCTGAACTTGTTGATGGGCGCCATTTTTAATGTTTCAATTGCTGGATCATCCGTAACACGGCGTGTGAAACAAGGCGTTTTTTACCGGCCACATTCTGGCAGCAGAATGGTGCTTGCACCGGGCCTAAACAGGAGGACATTTCAAATGGCCGACATGTTCTTATGGCTCTCCGACATTGAAGGTGAATTGCTCGACGACGAAGATACCGATGAGATTGAAATCGTCGATTTTACTTTTGGAATGAGCAATAACGCGCCGTACGCACTAACCCAGCAAGAAGCAGCCAATAAAGCAAAAGTCGATAATATCGTAGTGTCAAAGAATTTTGATAAGGCATCTGTCACTCTGGCGAGGTACTGCGCACTAGGCAAGCATATTTCCGAAGGAATAATTACGTGCCGAAAAAATAGCGGCGGCAACCAAAAACTCGATTATCTTATAATCGAGTTCAAAAAGGCACAGGTGACAGACATAAAGTGGGCGCCCAAGGACCAGGCACAAGCTGGGGCGCCTGAAACGGTCACCTTGTCGTTCGGTGAGATCACATTGTTGTATACGATGCAGAAGGAAGGCGGCGAGGCTGGGGACGCAGTAGAGTTTCGTTACGACATTCAAACACACAAGGAAGTGTAGAAGCCGATATCCAAATTGCGGACAGCAAGCGCCGAGCGTTATTGGCCAAATGGGGCCGCCTGGGCACCCGCGAACTCCAAAACCGGAAAATTCAGTCCAACCCAAATTGGTCCGTCATCTCCTGGACGATCCGGAGTTGCGGGCGCTGGCTCTACAAACCCCGGATGACGGCCGGGCTTCGATCCCTTGATGACGCCGTGTGCGCGGTGGAGGTCGCCCCTATTATTCAATCACCTCGTCCGCGCGCGTGAGCAACATGGGCGCCAAGGTGAGGCCGAGAGCTTTGGCTGTCTTGAAATTTATAACCAACTCGTATTTGGTCGGGGCCTGCACTGGCAGGTCCGCGGGCTTAGCCCCTTTGAGAATCCGGTCAATGTAGTTCGCCATGTGCTCGAACTGTGCAAGTTCGTTAGCACCATAGGACACCAGACCGCCTTCCCGGACGAACGTACGGCTGCTGTACACTGCAGGTAACTTGTACTGGGCGGCCAACTCGATAATCCAGCGCCGGTAGATGTTTGTGGTCGCGCCCGCAGTGACGATGAGACCCCCATTTGCCGAGCGCGCAAACGCCGCAAGACCTCGTCCGATTTCGTCCCGCTGCCGCACGTTGATGGCACGAATGTCCAGTCCGAGTGATGGTGCTACCGCCTGGATGACGGCAAACTGACCGATAGCAGCAGTGATCGTGGAGTTGCGAAGCACGCCAACGCGCGTCACATTGGGAGCAATCTGCTTGAGCAGTTCTGCGTGTTTGCCGTTGAGGCTGTACTCGGCTTGTAGGAACCCGGTGGCGTTGCCGCCCGGTTCAGCCAGACTATCAACGAAGCCTGCCCCCACAGGGTCGGCTACGTTCGCAAACACAATCGGGATCGTGCGCGTTGCTGGCAATAGCTCCGCAAGGCTCGCTGCACCGGAGCAGAGCAGGACATCCGGCTTAAGCGCGATCAACTCCGCGGCGTTCTTGCGAATGTTCGCGGTTCCGGGGCGAAAGCGTACGTCTATCACCAGATTGCGGCCTTCGACCCACCCCAACAACTGCAAGCCATGGCGCAGCGCGGACAGTCGGTGCTGGTTAAGAGGGTCGTCCAACTCAATCGCTGAGAGCCAGCCGATGCGCCGCACGCGATCCTGGGCTCGCGCTGCCAGCGGCCACGCTGCTGCCGCGCCACCGAGAAGACCTAGAAACTTCCGCCGCCTCATGTTTGCCCCCAGCCAAAGGATCAGTGCATCAGTTTAATCGATCTAAGTCAGGTCGCATTAATGGCCTGCGACATCACATGGATGGCGCTCCAACTATCTACGACAAACTCCGATCGCCGACCTGGTTTTGGGTGGCGCCAGGAGCCTCCCCGCCTCCTGATCCGCTAACCGTGGCGCGCCGCTGTATATCATAGCGGAGTGGCCGCATTGTTCCGCGTATCAGAGCGCAAATCGAGGCGGCGTAACCGCGTGGCAACATTGCCTATACATTGCCTAGTCACAGTTCGTTCCCCCGAAGGGAAAGCTGCGATCCGGGTAACCTACTGATTTTGCGTCTGGGATTGGTGGGCGCACCAGGACTTCGAACCTTGGACCCGCTGATTAAGAGTCAGCTGCTCTACCAACTGAGCTATGCGCCCGGGCCGCCACCGCGGAGGAGTCCCGCAAGCCGCGTGGTGTAGCAAAGCGATGCCCGGCTGTCCAGCAACGCCTGGAAAATACGTCCCGGTTGCACGCCCGCAGACAGAAAGCCGCCGGGGCGGACCCGGCGGCTTCTTGGCGGCGACAATCGCGGGGGAGGAAGCGATCGTCGCTGCCGCTAGGCTTACGCGATCAGCGCACGTTGTCGGCGCGGCGCTGCCAATGATGACGGAAGCCGCTGCCGTGCACGGCCGCCCGTGCGGAGCAACATCGCGAAGCGATGCTTCTGGCCCTCGTCGAGGCTCTTGTAGAGCGGCTCGGCGGCGTCGGCGAGCTTCTTCAGGCTCGCGGCGCGGGCGTCCATCGCGTCCGCGCCCTGGCGCAGCCGGGCGATCGCATCCGGCCCGCCGCGCGGTCACTGTCGCGCGCCTCGCGCCGCGCTTCGAGCGGTCGCGCGCTTCATGCGATCGGCGCGCTGCTTGGCGAGGTCGCGGATCGCGGTCTCGACCGCAGGCCAGTTCTTCTCCTGCTCGGCGGTGAGCTTCAGTCCGGCCTTGAGGCCGGCGATGCGCGCATCGGTGAATGCGGCGGCATCCTCGGCGCTCGGCCGCCAGCCCCGCGCTTCGCGCGGCGGCGTCGGTTGTGCGGTCTGGGCAAGCGCAAGTCCGGCGCCTGCAAGCGTCAGTGCGATCGTTCCAGCAGCGAGTGTTTTCTTCAACATGGCCATCCCTCCAGGATGACGTTTGTGATGACTGGTGATAATGGAGCGCGCCCGCGCGTCAGCAAGTTAAAGTTTGGTCATGCCGCAGAGCGGATTCGCCAATGTTTCTCGCAATTTCTGAACGCGACTTTATCGCTGCCTGAACGCGCGTTTATCGACGTGGCGCAATTGTGATCGTTAACGAAATGCCGCGCCGGATCGGGCGCGGCATTGCATTTCGCGGATCGAGATTTCTCACCCCACGTCGGTGGAGTGCACGCGGCCTTCGCTGACCGCAACGCCGCCGCGGCTCCGCCGCACCATCAGCTTGTTGAGCGCGCCGAGATACGCCTTCGCCGATGCAACGAGCGTGTCGGGATCGGAGCCGCGCGACGTCACCGACCGGCCCTCGCCGCGAGCCGCACCGACACCTCGGCCTGCGCGTCGGTGCCTTCGGTCACGGCGTGGACCTGGTAGAGCTCGAGCACGGCCTCGTGCGGCACCAGCGACTTGATGCAGTTGAATATCGCGTCGACCGGGCCGTTGCCTTCGCTTTCTCATCGATGCACGTCGCGGCCGTCGATGTCGAGCTTCATGGTGGCGCGCTGCGGCCCCCGCGTGCCGGCGATCACCGACAGCGACACGAGCTTGACGCGATCCTGGGCGTGCGCGATCTCCTCGTCGACCAGCGCCTCGATGTCCTCGTCGTAGATCTGCTTCTTGCGATCGGCCAGCGCCTTGAAGCGCACGAAGGCGTCGTCGAGCTGGTTGCCGCCGAGCTTGTAGCCCAGCTCCTCCAGCTTGTGCTGGAAGGCGTGGCGGCCGGAGTGCTTGCCCATCACCAGCGAGGTCTGTTTCACGCCGACCGACTCTCCGGCGTCAT
The DNA here is from genome assembly GCA_963702635.1 of uncultured Alphaproteobacteria bacterium. Classification (GTDB taxonomy): domain Bacteria; phylum Pseudomonadota; class Alphaproteobacteria; order Rhizobiales; family Xanthobacteraceae; genus Z2-YC6860. The sequence continues at coordinate 148,561 of CAVPDL010000017.1, read as the reverse complement.
GATCTCGTAGGTCTGGGTGTGCTTGAGCATGCCGTCCTGGTGGATGCCGCTCTCGTGGGCGAAGGCGTTGCGCCCGACGATCGCCTTGTTGAACTGCACCGGGAACGAGGTCGCAGCCGACACAAGCTTGCTGGCGCGCGTCAGCATCTTGGTGTCGATGCTGGTCCAGTACGGCAGCACGTCGTTCCGCGTCTTGATCGCCATCACCACCTCTTCGAGCGCGGCGTTGCCGGCCCGCTCGCCGATGCCGTTGATGGTGCATTCGATCTGCCGCGCGCCGGCGTTGACGCCGGCGAGCGAATTCGCCACCGCCATGCCGAGATCGTTGTGGCAATGCACCGAGAAGCGCGCCTGATCGGAGTTCGGCACCGCCTCGCGCAGCCGGGTCATCAGCTTCACGTATTCCTCCGGCACGGTGTAGCCGACCGTGTCGGGAATGTTGATGGTGGTGGCGCCGGCCTTGATCGCGGCCTCGACGCAGCGGCAGAGGAAATCGAACTCGGTGCGGGTACCGTCCTCGGCCGACCATTCGACGTCGTCGGTGTGACTTCGCGCACGGGTCACCTGCGCGATCACCATCTCGTAGACCTCGTGCGGCTCCTTCTGCAGCTTGTATTTCATATGCACCGGCGAGGTGGAGAGGAAGGTGTGGATGCGCTTGCGTTTCGCCGGCTTGATCGCTTCGGCGCAGCGGTCGATGTCCTTGAACGCGGCGCGGGAGAGCCCGCAGATCACCGCCTTCTTGGCCCGGGTCGCGATCTCCTGGACGGCGGCGAAGTCGCCCTCCGAGGCGATCGGGAAGCCGGCCTCGATGATGTCGACACCCATGTCGTCGAGCAACTCGGCGACTTCGAGCTTCTCCTCATGGGTCATGGTGGCGCCGGGGCACTGCTCGCCGTCGCGCAATGTGGTGTCGAAGATGACGACGCGGTCCTTCTCGGACTTCGCTGACGTACTCATGGAATTGGTCCTTCTCGCTTTGCGCCCACCCTCTCAGGGCCGGGCGCTTTGGGGTTCCTGGCGATCTGCGAACCCCCTGAGTGCCCAGGCGCAAGCGCCCAGCCGGCCCTCAGGGGCAGATAAGCAGCAGGAGCCCGCCGAGAATGAGAGCGGCATCAGGCCGGGCATAGGCGAGCGAAGCGACGCCGTCCTCCGGACGGCTATGGACGGCCCCCGGGCAGATCGCGCGAATGAAACGGCGCGTCGGCATTGCCAGAAAAATCCCTCGTACTCGTTCGCCCCAGGGTGGCGGAAACCGGTTAACCGGCCGTTAACCTTGGGTGTTCGGATCGCCTCTATGTAGCGGATGGGACTGCCGAACCGCAAGAGCGCTGCCATGTCAGTGATGCTGTCCATTCGCAGGATCAGGGTCCAGCCAACGCTGCGCTCCCCGGGGCTTTGTACTCGGGCGCCCCGGTTGGCCCGTTTTCCTGTTCCTTCCTTCCCCTCGAAACGAGGAATGGAACGCCGGGGGGGCGCAGGGACGCTCGCGAGGCGTCCCTGGCGGGCGATTGACGGACGCCCGCCGCGCGCCCCGGCAATTCTCGGCTGTCATCATCCGCGAACGCGGATGATCCAGTAACCACCGACTTCAAGAAATGGCGCAGTCCTGCCGCAGGGTCATCTAGCGATTACTGGATGCCCTGCTTTCGCGGGGCATGACACCAGAATTAAACCGGACAATCGTAGGGCAGGCTCGGCCATGACTTGGATAGGCTGGACGATGCGGCGCCGACCTGCTCACACCTTCACAAGGCGCAGGCCTTGATGGCCTTTATCGAGCCGTCGGCGGCATACTGAATGCTCGGACACCGCTTGGAAGGATAGTCGGGACTGGTGCCGGCCTTGGCACGTTGCTTTCGCACCTCAATCATCATTTCCAGACAGGCAATCCATTCGACATAGCTTGGCGAATAATCCGCCTTTCGAATGCAGAAGGACTTGTACGTCTGCGGGATATCGGGCCAAGCGGCTATCAGCGCCTTGCGTGCGTCTTGCTCGGATCGCATGCACGTATCAAAGGCGCTGCCTCGCAAGGATTGGTCGCCCATCATATCGATCACGGCTTGTTCGGTTCTTCGGCAACGCGATTGCAGATCGATCGTCGGCGGCGCCGATTTGTCGGCGGCGTCCGCTTCCGGCAGCACCGCGAAAACGACGACCGCCGTGCACAGCAACATTCCCAATCGGCGCAATACCATGAGGCATCCTACACGAATTGGTCTCGCTCCATTTTAAGCGAAATCATGCACGGTTGATGCCAGTCCGCACAATAGCCCGTTCGTTCAATTTGAACTCCGTCATGTGCCGGGATTGGGCTTGCGCTCCAGAAATGCCGGATCGGATCGCTCGCCAGGATTATGCCGCCTCGATCCAGCGATCCTCGCCTTGTTCGGGCGAGTCGGGACAATCCGATTCGCGCTTGAGGTGACGGGTCTGATGCTCGCCATAGGCTAACACGGCTCCGAACGCCGAGAACACAGCGACGATCAGGGCGGACACGATGATGCTTTCGATCGGCATGGCGTTTCTCCTTGCCAGCCGAATATGACTTGGCGGGCAGCCATCGCATTGATCTGGATCAAAGAGCGCCGTCACCGGCACCGCTAACCTCGATCAAGTGTGACGGAGCACCCGCAACGTCTGCTCGTTGGGGCAGTATTCCGCAACGGCGGCCGCGCGCTGCTCAGAGGCCAGATCGGAGGCGCATCGTGATTTCAGGACACAGGACGAGCACGAGCTTTGCAGGTGCCGCATGATGGCTGGATTGCTTTTCTCGATCGAGGCCAGAGACAAGCCCAGCGATTTCATTCGCCGGTTCAGCAAAGCAGGCAACGGTTTGATGTCGGTCATGGATCGTCCCTCGTGGCATGGAATTGAGCTTGGAATCCGCAACATCCGACGCGGGAAGCCAGCCGGCATTGCGCCAGATCAAACTTGCCGTTGTGCCGCACGAACGCGCACAATGCCGAGGACTGCCGAACCGTTGTCAGAGGAAGGCTGTGGGAAGCCCGATCGCACCACTGCAAGCTTGTGTCCACTACGACGCGAAGGCCCGGAGCTGTGCCAAATGCAGCGTCCGGTTGATCAGCGTGTGCGCCGTCCTGTCGCCTGTGGAGCTGCAGGAGATGGAGGCGATGAACCACGGCGGCCGGTTCGCCGCACGCGAGCTCCTCGTCTCGCAAGGATTGCCGGCCGAGAGTGTGTTCACGATTACGGAGGGGCTGGTCCGGCTGTACAAGCTGCTTCCCGATGGGCGGCGGCAAGTGCTCGGCTTTGCCCTTCCGGGCGACTTTCTCGGCCTGCCGCTGTCAGACAGCTACAGCTTTTCCGCGGACGCAGTGACGGATACCGTCGTCTGCCGTTTTCCGCGCAAATCGTTTATCGCCTACGCCGGCCAGCGGCCGCATCTGATGCGCCGGCTCCACGAGTTCGCAAGCCACGAGCTCAGCCTGGCCCAAGACCAGATGGTCCTGCTCGGACGGCGGTCCGCCGAAGAGCGGGTCGCGGCGTTTATCATCACGATGCGCGACAAGCTGCGGCGCCTTGGCTACACTTCGCCAACGTTGCCTCTTCCGATGAACCGGCAGGACATCGCCGACTATCTCGGCCTGACGATCGAAACCGTCAGCCGCACGTTCACGAAGCTCGCCAGCGGGAAAACGATCGTTGTGGTTCCCGACGGCGTTCGCCTGTTGCGCGAACACGAGCTCGAACAGCTTGCTGCGGGGTGATCGTCTCCCGCGGAGCACAAGGCGGGGAAGAAGCCCAATGAGCTATGCAACGCTGATGGTGCACCTCGACATCGATCGGTCCAACGAGACGCGCCTGCAGATCGCGGGAAAGCTTGCCGAGCGTTTCGATGCCAGGCTGATCGGGATTGCCGCCGCCGACTTAAAACCATCGCTTTACTTCGTCGAGGGCGATGCTGTGCAGGACCTGCTGGACAAGGAGCGGGCGTGGCTTGCGTCCCGGATGGCGGCCTGCGAGGCCGAGTTTCGGCGCGTTCTGAAAGGACTTGGCGAGCGATGCGAGTGGCGAACCGCGGTCGAATGGCCCACGGAATTCGTGGCACGGAATGCCCGCGCCGCCGACCTCATCATTGTCGGCAGCAAACCCAAAGGCGCCGATATCACCCGCGAGATCAATCCGGGCGAGTTGGTGATGCGCACCGGACGACCGGTCCTGGTCGTGCCGTCGGAGACCGAGTGGCTGAAGCTCAAGACCGTGGTCGTGGCCTGGAAAGATACCCGCGAAGCGCGCCGCGCGGTCAACGATGCGCTGCCGCTGTTGCACGTGGCTCACGAGGTCGTCGTCGTTGAACTGCTCGAATCCGGCGCCGATCAGGCGGCCGCGAAGGCCCGAGTTGACGATGTGGCGCAATGGCTGGTCCGGCGCAAGATCAATGCCTCGTCGATCACGACCAAGGCGCTGATCGAGGTGGCCGGTCAACTTTCCATTCTCGCTCAGGACGAGGGTGCCGACATCATTGTCGCGGGCGCTTATGGGCACACCCGATTTCAGGAATGGCTGTTCGGGGGCGTGACACGCGAACTGCTGTCTCAGCAAAAGCACTGTGTGCTGCTGAGTCACTGATCACTCGGAATTGAGCCTGCGTGGACGTGTTCACGCGGCAACGTCCACAACATATTCGGGCTGGTCATAAGGGGAAGATGATGAACCGAACGGTTTTGGTCACAGCTTGATCCGGGCCAAGTTCGAGACGTCATCGCTTGTCTAAGAACGCTTGAACGCTGAGCAAAAGGAGCACTGGCGCCAAACCGCCGCTCCGCCTTGAACGCGCCAGCAAGGCAGGCCCGAAGTTCAGTTCAACCTCAGCTCCGTGAGGTGCCGTGGATCGGGCTTCAGCTCGCCGCGCTCGACACGCTTGACGAGATCGGTCAGCACGGCATTGGCGCGGCACGGCAGACCGATCTTCTCGCCCTCGCGCACGATCAGGCCGTTGAGGAATTCGATCTCGGTGCGCCGGCCTTTCTGCATGTCCTGGCCCATCGAGGGGCGCTGCTCCCCCGAGGTGCGCTTGCCCTGCCGGAAGCGCTCTTCGTCGCAGGCGCGCATCGCGGCCTCGTCGCCCTCGCCGGCGCGCGCGATCTGCTCGGGCGGCAGGTGGTAGATATCCTCGAGCTGGTAGCCGAGCGCCTGGCCGACACGAATAGCTTCGCTGCCGACACGGGTGGAGAAATGCCGGATCGGGTCGCTCGCCAGCATCTCGCCGCCGGTCAGCCCGGTGCAAGCGGCGATGCCGTTGGCCATGGCGTTGGTGACGAGCTTCGACCAGCGCTCGCCCCAAAGATTGTTGGTCACCTTGGCGCTGTCGGAATAGGCCACCAGGCGGCGGATCTCCTGCGCCCGCTCGGTGATGCGGCCATGCACCTCGCCGGTGCGGAACACGGTGTGCGCCGCGCCGCCCTTGCCGGCGCCGCGGTGGATGAGGCCGGGCTCCGGCAGGTTGACTGTGATGGAGCTGGCGATGCAGCCGAGCGTCTTGCCCCAGCCGACGATGCCGGCAATGGTCTCCTCGTTCATGCAATTCTGCAGCGAGACGACGTAACCGTCGGGCGCGAGATATTGCCGGATCAACATGGTCGCCCAGGCGGTGTCGTACGACTTCATGCAGACGAAGGCGATGTCGACCGGCTTCTCCTTGGCGAGCTGCTGGGCGTCGGTGACGTGCAGCGCGCGCACGTCGACGCGGAACTCGGGCACGTCCTTGGCGTGCGTGACGCGCAGGCCGTGCTTTCGCATGTGCTCGACATGCGCCGGCCACGGGTCGATGAAGGTCACGTCCTCGCCGGCCTGCACCATGTGGGCGCCGGTGTAGCCGCCGACCGCGCCCGTTCCCATGATGGCTATTTTTTTCTTGCTCATGCTGACTTTCCACATCGTAACACCCAGCGTAGCGCGCCAGGCGAACCGATCACAACGACCGAACCGCGCGTTGATTATGGCTTGGGTAGAATGACGGTCGGAGCCGTCCAGTCCTTGGGAAGAATCTCAAAAAACAATATGCGAAGCGGCTTGTCCGTCTTGTTCTGGGCGGTATGTGCGAGGTTTCCCGTTTCAAAAAAGTAATCGCCGGCTTTGTAGATCGTCGTTTGGCCTCCCTCGGTGAATGCGACTTCGCCGGCAAGCACATAGCGAATCCCGGGGCCCACGTGGTGATGTGGGCCGAGAAAGGCGTCGGGAGAAAATGTCACTTCGGTGGCTCGCATTTTGAATTTGCCGTTGAGCTCAGTCAGATGGCCGTAGAGCGTCTCCTCGAGTTTGATCGCCGACGTGATGCCGCGCGCTTCTACGCCTTGCTGAGCCACCAAACGATCCGCTCCCCCAAACAGCGCCACGAACAGCAACAACATGAAGCGCATCATTGTCCTCTCCATCGGCTTTGGCGGAGAATTGGCCACTCAAACTCTTCGGCAGAGCATAGAGCCGCCCGCTGGTTCGCACAAACAATCAACGTTTTCGATGGTTTCACGCCGCATCAGCACGCGTTGCCCAGCGCCGGCATGACGTCGCGGGCGAACAGCTCGATGGAATGCCGGGTCTCAGCGAGCGTCAGATCGCCGAAGGCGAACTGGCCGACGAAGTAATCCGCTCCCGCATCGGCCATCTGCCTGCGGATCGCCTCGATCAAGGCCGCGGGCGAGCCGCACATGCCGCGGCCGTCTGCCATGATGGCGGAGAACTGCGCTGGGCGCAGGTGCATCGGCTTTCGACCGTAGACATTGAACAGGTGATTGAAGCTTGCATGCCACATCGGATAGGCGCGCTCGGCGAGCCTCAACGCCTCGGCGTCAGTGTCGGCGGCGACGATTATGCGGCCAAGCCCGAACTTCGGCATCGGACCTGCACGGCCACTCTCCTTCCACGCCGCTCGATAGCAATCGCTGAAGCCGCGCGTTGCCGCGACGCCGTCGAGGCTGATGACGTTGAGGCCTGCCTTTGCGCTCCGCGCCGCGCTGTCGTTGGCATGCACGCCGTACCACAGCGGCGGATGCGGCTTCTGCAAAGGGCCAAGCTCCATCGGCACGTTTTCGAAATTGAAGTGCTTGCCCTTGAAGCTGACGCTGCCCTGGGTCAGGCCCTGGATGACGATCGCAAGCGCTTCGTCGTAAATCTCGCGGGCCGCCGCCGGATCGCTGCCGTAGAGATTGAGCTCGATCGGCGAGGCGCCACGGCCGAAGCCCGCGTCGAGGCGGCCGCCGCTCATCTGATCGAGCATGCAGATTTCCTCGATCATGCGCAGCGGATGGTAGAGCGGCAGCGCGTAGATCATCGGGCCGAAGCGCAACCGCTCGGTGCGTTGCGCGACCGCCGCAAGGAACACGCTCGGCGACGGTGCCATGCCAAGCGGGGTCGCGTGGTGCTCGGCCAAGTGATACGAGTAGAACCCCGCGCGGTCGAACAGCTCGACGATCGCGAGCCGCTCCTCGTAATAGTCCGCGAGCGAGGCCGGGCTGCGATCGAGGTGGTCGAAAATGCCGAATTCCATTGCCGGCTACGCTATACCAACGCTTCGCCAAGGCAACCGTCGCACCCGGCCGGCCAGCGTCACGCCTCGATCATGCCTTCGCTGACGATGACAGCGTCGCCGCCGACCGTTGCGGCGTCGAGCGCGCCAGCACGCATGGTCAGCGTAAGCTGCAACAGGCTCGGCAGGCCCATCTCGTAGCCCTGCTCGATAGTGAAGCCGTGCTGGCCGTCGCCAAGGCCCGTCGCGGCGATCACGCCGGCGAAGGCCGCCACCGCCGAGCCGGTCGCCGGATCTTCCGCGATACCCATGGCCGGCGCGAACATTCGCGCGTGGAACGAATGCGCCGGATCGGCAACTTCCCGGCAATAGAGGAACGCGCCCGGCGGCTCGCTTGGTCCGAATGCGTCGCCCCAGCGGCTCGTGTCGGGCCGTGCGCGGGCAATGGCATCCCGCCCGCGCACTGGAACGAAGGTGAAAGGATTTCCCGCGGTCCATTTCTCTGGCGCAAAACTGTCGCAGCCGAGGTCGGACGGCCTTGAGCCCAAGCGCAGCCGCGAGCTTTCCGAGGTCTCCGACCGCACCGAGCCGTTCAGGCTTGCGTGGAATTGCGAAGCTCGCGCGACCGCCGTCGCCGCCCGGCGAAACCTGGCAGGCGACCGCTCCCACCTCCTCGGCCAGCACGATCTCGCGGGCGTTGCTGCCGCCATCGAGATGAGCCAGCAGCACCGCCGTCCCGACGGTGGGATGGCCGGCGAACGGCAGCTCGCGGACCGGCGTGAAGATGCGCAGGCGCGCCCGGTGCTTTGTATCGGGTGGCGGAAATACGAACACGGTTTCCGGCAGGTTGAACTCGCGCGCGACCGCCTGCATGGCCGCGGTTTCAAGGCCGTCGGAATCGAGCACGACAGCGAGCGGATTGCCGGCAAAGCGCTGCACGGTGAACACATCGAGGGTGAAGAAGCGGCGGCGCATGTCTGGCCTCACAACGGTTCTGCACGGAATACCGTGCTGGGTTTCACCAATTCATCCTGCGCCTCGATCAGCGCAATTTCTGGCGAGCCGAGGTCCGCAGTCCGGCTGAGGATTCCAAAGATCGATGCCGCGGCGCGAGACAGCGCCTCCGAGGCCGAGCCGCTTTGCAGATATTGCGCGAAGAACAAGGCCGCGGTTAGGTCGCCCGCACCATGCGCGGCGACAGCGAGCTTTGACGTGCGGACGCGATGACAGCCGGCGGCGTCGCAGGCGACCAGGTCGATGGCTTCGGCGGGCATTTCACCGGTGGCAAGCGAGGTGACCAGAACCACCTTCGGTCCGAGCCCGCGCAATATGTCGATGGCGGAACGCGCCTCAGGCAGCGTGCGCACCGTGCGCCCCGTGACGTGCTCCAGCTCGAAGTGATTTGGCGTCACGATGTCCGCGGCTGGCGCCGCGCGCCCACGCATGAACGCCGCGACCTCCGGCTTGACGAACACGCCGCGGCCGACGTCGCCGATCACCGGGTCGCAGCAGTAGATCGCGTTCGGATTGGCGCGCTTGACCTGCGCCACCGTATCGAGGATCGCCTCGCCAATCTCGGCCGAGCCGATATAACCCGACAGCACGCCGTCGCATTTTTCCAGCGCACCGCGCTCACCCAGCCCCTGGACCAATTCGCGGATGAGCGCCGCATCGAAGGCGCGTCCGCGACACGTCTCATAGGCGGTGTGGTTGGAGAACTGCACGGTGTGGATCGGCCAGACTTCGACGCCGAGTCGTTGCAGGACAAACACCGCGGCCGAGTTGCCAACATGACCGTAGGCGACGTGCGACTGGATCGAGAGGATGTTCATACTGATGAACTCGGCTGGCGCCGCATACTCCGTAACCCTCTCCCCCTTGTTGGCCCCTTGTGGGAGAGGGTGGTTCCGAGCGAAGCGAGGAACCGGGTGAGGGGCAGTCTCTGCTGCAGGCGATGCCCCCTCATCCGGCTCGCGCTTCGCTATCGCTCCGCGCTCGCCGCCCTCTCCCGCGAGGGGAGAGGGGAAGCGAGCCCGTGGCATCGTCCAAGCGAACCAAACCAATGCGGCGGAGACAATGTCCCCGCCGCACCAAGCCGTCCAGTCGTTTGCGGTGATCGAACCGATCGGCTGGATTGATGCTATTTCGCAGCCTCGACGAACTTGTTGGTGTAGGTCTTCGACAGGTCGATGTTGGCGTTCTTGACCTCGGGCGACGACTGGCTGAACACGTCGAGCACGGCCTGCGCGCCCTTGGGGTCCATCTTGCCTGTGGTCGAATACATCGGGATCGTGTTCTTCAGCGCCGCGAGATAGAGCGTCTTATCCGCGCCGACCAGATTCTCCGGCATTTTCGCCATAATCTCTTCGGCGGAGTGCGAGTGAATCCACTTCAGCGTCGCGACGATCGCATTGGTGAGCGCCTGCGTCTCCTTCGGATGCGCGGCGATCCAGCCGCTCTTGGTGTAGAGCGCGCCTCCCGGATACTCGCCGCCGAACACCGCGAGCGTATCCTTCTGCGTTCGTGTGTCGCTCAGGATTTTCAGGTCCTTGTTCTTGGCCTGAAGCAGCGTCACCGCCGGATCGAGCATCACGGCGGCGTCCACCGAACCCTGCTCCATGGCGGCGACCGCGGTGGCGGCCAAGCCGATGCCGATCACGCCGACCAAATTCGGATCGACGCCGTTCTTGCTCAGCAGATATTTCAGGAAAAAGTCGGTCGAGGAGCCCGGCGCGCTGACGCCGACTTTCTTGTCTTTCAAATCCTTGACCGAGTTGATCTTTCCGGTCTGCTTCGGACCGACCACCAGCGCCAGGCCGGGGTAGCGATCATAGACCACGAAAGCCTCGAGCGCCTGGTGCTTGGCAGCGAGATTGACACAGTGATCGAAATAGCCGGAAACCACATCGGCGCTGCCGCCGATCACCGCGGTCAGCGACTGCGAGCCGCCCTTGAAGTCGACGATCTCGACCTCGACACCGGCCTTTTTGTACTCGCCAAGCTGCTCGGCGAGCATAGTCGGCAGATAGCAGAGGCAGCCGGCGCCACCGACGGCGATCGTCACCTTCTGCGCGGCGGCCGCGCCCGACATCAGCGCAAGCGTGCCGAGGGCGGCCAAAATGCTCCGGATGGATTTGCCCAACATTACGTACTCCCTGTTGCGATTTGGCGGCACCATAAGGCAGCCAGGAACGGCTGCCTAGAGCGTGGGCCGGTGCATGGCCTGCAGCGACATCGCTTTGGGAGCACCGCCGGCGAAGCACTGCGAATGGCATGTCCTCAGCGGACCAAGGCATGATATTTTCGAGCGCAATCGCCATTCTAACGGGTTGATGCGGGGTCATGCAGCGACGGACGTTCATTGCGATGCTTGGTGGTGCCGCGGCTGCATGGCCGCTCGGCGCACGGGCCCAGACGTCAGCGAAGCTGCCCGCCATCGGCTATCTGGGAGCGAATTCGGCCGCAGCCCAGGCATCCTGGACGGCTGCGTTTGTGCAGCGGATTCACGAGCTTGGCTGGACCGAGGGCCGCAATCTCACGATCGAATACCGCTGGGCCGACGGGCGCGGCGACCGATACGGTGAGATCGCTGCCGAGTTCGTCCGGCTTAAGGTCAATGTCATCGTCTCTGCGGGAAACGAGGCATCCAGCGCGGCGAAGAGGGCGACGTCGGTTATTCCGATTGTCTTCCCGGTGGCCGGCGATCCCGTTGGCACTGGCTTGGTTTCAAGTCTTGCGCGGCCGGGCGGCAACGTCACCGGCCTATCGATCCAGCAGACCGATCTCGCCAGCAAGCGGATCGAGCTGTTGCGCGAGATCATTCCGGGGATCCGGCGCGTTGGAATCATGGCCAACACGGGCAGCCCCAATTCAGTGAAGGATGCAGGCGAAGCGCAAGCAACGATCAATTCGCTTGGCCTTCAAACCTCGATGTTCGGCATCCGCAGGGCTGAAGACATCGTATCAGCCTTCGAGACGATCAAGGACCGCATCGACGCGCTTTATGTCAGCGGCGATCCGCTCGTGAACACCAACAGAGTTCACATCAACAACCTGGCGCTCGCCGCGCGGATTCCGACCGTGTACGGCTTTCAAGAACTAGCCGAAGCGGGCGGCCTGTTGTCATATGGGCCGAGTTTCCCGGACCTGTTCCGGCGCTCCGCCGACATGGTCGATAAAATCCTGCGCGGCTCGAAGCCCACCGACATCCCGGTGGAGCAGCCGACCAAGTTCGAACTGGTCATAAACCTAAGGACAGCGAAAGCTCTCGGATTAAGGATTCCAGACAAGCTGCTTTTCACCGCCGACCGGGTGATCGAATAGATTGCGCCTCGCTCAGACGCTTCAACCGGCTCAGGTCCGCGTTTCCGCCGCGACCGGGCGCCAGACCAGCAATCGGTTCTCCACCAGCGTCACGATCCAGTCGATGGCGATGACGAAGGCGGCGAGCACGAACATGCCGGCGAACACGCCGGCGACGTCGAACACGCCCTCGGCCTGCTGGATCAGATAGCCAAGCCCCGCGGCCGAGCCGAGATATTCGCCGACCACAGCGCCGACCACGGCAAAGCCGACCGAGGTGTGCAGCGACGAGAACATCCACGACAGCGCCGACGGCCAGTAGACGTGGCGCATCAGCTGGCGGTCGTTCATGCCGAGCATGCGGGCATTGGCGAGAACCGTCGGGCTGACCTCCTTGACGCCCTGATAGACGTTGAAGAACACGATGAAGAACACCAGCGTCACGCCGAGCGCGACCTTCGACCAGATGCCGAGACCGAACCAAAGCGTGAAGATCGGCGCCAGCACCACGCGCGGCAGCGCATTGATCATCTTCACGTAAGGGTCGAACACCGCGGCGATCCGCGGCTGCTGGGCGAACCAGAAGCCGACCAGAACGCCCGCGATCGAACCGATGGCAAAGGCCAGCATCGCCTCGACCAGCGTAATCCAGAGATGCTTCCAGATCGTGCCGGCGACGAACCACTTGACGACGCGTTGCGCCACGTCAATGGGCGTCGAGAAAAAGAACGGCGGCAGCAGAGAGCTGCCGCCGATCGGAACCGTGGTGAGAACATGCCACGCCGCGACGGAGATGACGGCGATGAGAAGCTGCAACGAGAGGAGCTTGATGCGGGACACGATAACTTTCCGACCTACCCCGCGTCATGCCCGGCCTTGTGCCGGGCATCCACGTCTTTCTTCGTTGCTAAGCAAGGCATGGATGGCCGGGACAAGCCCGGCCATGACGGCGGAGTTTGGAGTTATGGCTTCGAGAACGTCGCGATGATTCCGGTCGAACCTTTGACGTGGCCGTCGAGCGCCTTCGGCATATCCTCGCGCGTCAACCCGGGCTGCAGCGCGGCAGGCTCAAGGTCCGTCGCGATCAGAACGAACGTATAGTGATGCTGCGGGCCGGGCGGCGTGCACGGGCCGAAGTAATGCGGCAAATTCATCGTGCTCTTGCCGCCGACGTATTTGTCGGTCTGCTTGCTGACCTCGCCTTCGGCGAACCCGGTGACCGAAACCGGAATGCCATAAGCCACCCAATGGCTGACGCCGGCTGGCGCGCGGCCTTCCGGATCGGACATCAGCAGAACATAGCTCTTGGTGCCGGCCGGCGGATTCGACCAGGACAATTGCGGCGAAATATTCTCGCCGACGCAATTCGGATTGGACTTGATGTTGCCGGCCATCTTGGTGGGCAAGCGAGCGCCGTCCTTGAACGCCGACGACGTGATGGTGAAGACATCGGCCGCATTCACGTTCTGGCCGGTCGCCAGCGCGATCCCGCCGGCCAGCAATGCCATTGCAATGTGACGCATGACGCATCCTCTCGAGGTTGGATTTTCTCAGGGTTCGTTCTCGACCCGGTGTCAGTGTATCGGCCGAAATGAGATCAAAGCAACGGCCTCATCCACCTCCGGTCTGCGCATAGCCTTTGAGCACCTCGGCCTTCAAGGTCTGCCAGATTTCGCGGTGGAGCCGGTGGAAGGCCGGGTCGAGCTTGACCTCGGCGATGTCGCGCGGCCGGGACAGCGGCACGCACCAGTCGCCGATGATGCGTGCCGCCGGCCCTGCGGACATGATGACGACGCGGTCGGATAGCGCGATCGCCTCTTCGAGATCGTGGGTGACGAACATCACGGCCTTGCGGTCGGCGCTCCACAGGTCGAGCAGCAGGTTGCCCATGATCTGCCGGGTCTGCGCGTCGAGCGGGCCGAACGGCTCGTCCATCAGCAGGATTTTCGGATCGCGGATCAGCACCTGGGCCAGACCGATACGCTTGCGCTGCCCTCCCGACAGCATGTGCGGGTAACGCGGGCCGAAGGTCGCAAGACCGACGCGCGTGAGCCAGTCCCGCGCCCGGGCGCGCGCCTCCTGCCGCGGCGTGCCTGCGGTTTCGAGGCCAATCGCCACGTTTTCCAGCGCGGTCTTCCAGGGGAACAACGCCTCCGACTGAAACAGGTAGCCGGATTGCCGGTTGAGGCTCGCAAGGCCTGCGCCGAAAATCTCCACCCGTCCGGTGGACGGCGGAAACAAGCCCGCGGTGACGTTGAGCAGCGTGGATTTGCCGCACCCTGTAGGCCCCACGATCGCGACGAACTCGCCATCCGCCACTTCGAGCGAGGCGTGCTCGACCGCCGTATAAGTGCCGCGGCCGGCGAGCCGAAAGCTGATCGTGACGTCGGCGAGAGCGACCGCGGGGGCGCTCGTTGCGCGCGGTCGCGCCAAGATTTCGCCGGCGGCGTCGCTCATTCGACTCCCCTCGCAGGATTGACGCCCTGCACCCAAGGCAAGCTAGCGGGACTGCGCGGCCTTGTTCAACCCGGCGGAAATCGTCAGAGGCCCTTGATCAAGCCGGCGTCGATCAGCAGCCGGTTGAAGCGGCGGGTTTCGGCGCCCTTGGCGCAGAGGAAAAACTCTCCTTTGCAACGCTTCAAGATGCTGCGCTGCTCGACGAAGGTCGGATTGAGCGGCACGCCGGCCGCCTCCAGCGTCACCAGCGGCAGATAGGAGGCGTCGATACCGTCGAGCGCGTCGCTCATGTCGGCTGGGCGGAAGTTCAGGGCATCGACCGCATAATAGGTGGTGAAGTAACGCGGGTCGGCGGCGTCGATATGCCGGCCAATTTCGGTATCGCTCAGGCCCGGCTCGACGATTTTCTTGGCGAACAGCGGCTGGTGGTCGCCAAAACGCACGATCAAGAACGCCTCGTTTGGAAAATCGCGACGCAGCCGCGCTTTGAAGGCCTTGTAGTCCCGGCTGCTCAATTCCTGCCGGCGCAGATATTCGTCGATGTGATGCGTATCGACCTGGGCATTGCCAAGATCGCGCCAGTCGGGCGCAAGGTCGGGGCGCCAGCGGTAGTTCCACGGGAAGTGATTGGCCATCAGATAGGTAAGCACGAACATCGGACCGTTGTGTCGCTCGCGGTCGATCAGACGTGCGGTGTAGTCATAGTAATATTGATCCGGTTCCACGTCCTGGGTGCCGAGATCCTTGGCGTCGTAGAACTTGTCGATGCCGAGCGTCTTCTGGAAATAGCGGGCGCCAAGAAACGCGCCGTACCAGGGATACAGGCTGAAGCTGTGATAGCCGCAGGGCCGCAGCGCATTCGGCAGGCTGCGCGTGACACGGCCGCCGGCGATGCGCGTCACGAACTCCGCGAAATGGCCGAAGGAGCGGGCCGAAAGTCCGGTCAAGACATTGTATTCGGTGTACCAGGTCGGGCCGCCAGCGCCTTCGATCAGCAGCGAGCGGTTCTTGCCGTCGAACGACTGGAAGTGACGCTGGTAGCCCGGCGGCACCTTGACGCCCGGAACCGCGCTGATGTCGAAGCTCGAACTCGTCGAGAACGAGGATGATGTGCGGCAGCTTGTGCGCCGCAGGACAAGTCGACAACCCGGCCGGCGGCAACCGATCGGCAACGAAGCTGTCCGACTCCAGCAGACCGCGGCTCGCAAGGTCGACCATCGCAAGCGCGCCGGAGCGCGCAAACTGTGACACGAAATTGATCGGCAGAAACGCCGTCTCACGGTCCATCGGTACGGCGAGCGACAGCGTGGTCAGCGCGGCAAGGCAGACGATCGTGCCCGACGCCGAGACCCACCAGCGGACCCGAAGCGAATCGAGCCACCAGAATACAGCGAGCAACGGCACGACGATCGCCGCAGCCAAGGCGACGGCCCAGCGCAAACTCGGGAAGATCGTGAGCAGGAAGGAAGTCGTACTGCGGTCGATCAGCATCACGTCGATGAAATTCGCCGTCATGATCAGGACTTCCTGCTTGAAGCGCGACAGCAGGATCAGGATCACGATCAGGATCAGCGAGATCGATGCGGAAACGGTCGGGCGGCGCAGCGGCAGGAGCAGAATGAAGTTCAGCAGTCCCCAGGCAAGCAAAAAGGTCACGCGGCCGACGAAGTCGGTCTCGGTCCAGAACAGCAGGCCGAGCGCGGCGAGATGCAGCAGCCCCAGCGCCCCAAGCGTCAAACGGTGGCGATCGCCGAGGCGGGCGGCGGACCAGGTACGGCTGAGATAAGCTAACGCGGGCGGCATGATACAGACGCCGCACCCGGAATGACACTGTTACGGCCGGCGGCGGACCGTTGTCATCTTTGTGTAATAATTCGGTCATGGCAAGCCCGCTCGAAGCGCCGGGCGGGCTTGTCGCTGAACATTATTAAGGCAGTCGGTGCTGCTGCCGGGCCGACCCGTCAGGGCCAGCAGCGGCTTCGGTCAGTTCCGGCTGCGGTCGACCAAAGCCCGTTGCTTGATCCACGGCATCATCTCGCGGAGCTTGGCGCCGACCTGTTCGATCGGGTGCTCGGCGAGCTTGGCGCGGGTGGCCTTGAACGAGGTCTGGTTGACCTTGTTCTCCAGCATCCAGTCGCGGGTAAAACGGCCGGACTGGATGTCGGCCAAGACCTTCTTCATCTCGGCACGCGTTGCGTCGGTGATCACGCGCGGGCCGGAGACGTATTCACCGTACTCCGCGGTGTTCGACACCGAATAGTTCATGTTGGCGATGCCGCCCTCGTAGATCAGGTCGACGATCAGCTTCACTTCGTGGACGCATTCGAAGTACGCCATCTCGGGGGCGTAGCCAGCGTCGACCAGGGTCTCGTAGCCGGCCTTCATCAGCTCGACCAGGCCGCCGCACAGTACGGTCTGCTCGCCGAACAGGTCGGTCTCGCATTCTTCCTTGAAGGTGGTCTCGATGATGCCGGCGCGGCCGCCGCCGATCGCCGAGGCATAGGACAGGCCGAGATCGTGGGCGTTGCCGGACGCGTCCTTGTGGATCGCGACCAGGCACGGCACGCCGGCGCCGCGCTGATATTCCGAGCGCACGGTGTGGCCGGGGCCCTTCGGCGCGATCATCAGCACGTCGAGATCGGCGCGCGGCTCGATCAGGTTGAAGTGCACGTTGAGGCCATGGGCGAACATCAGCGCCGCGCCATTCTTCATGTTGGCCGCAAGATGCTCGCGATAGATGTCGCCCTGCAGTTCGTCGGGCGTCAGCATCATCATCACGTCGGCCCATTTGGCGGCCTCGGCAACCTCCATGACCTTGAGTTTTTCGCCTTCGGCCTTCTTCACGCCGCCCGAGCTTTTACGGAGCGCCACCGCCACTTCTTTCACGCCGCTGTCGCGCAGATTGAGTGCGTGGGCGTGGCCCTGGCTGCCGTAGCCGATGATGGCGACCTTCTTGCCCTTGATCAGGTTTAGGTCGGCGTCGCGGTCGTAGTAAACACGCATGCTCTTACCTCACTGGGCCAATCGAGGCTGGCCTTTTTGGATTTTGCCCGGACTATCCCCGTCCGCCGATGTTTTTAGGTTCAATGCCGGATGGGGACAAGGCCGGTGTTCTTCATTCCGGCGCGGGTGCTGCGATGGAGCCAACCACGTCAATACCAAGCAGCGCCGCGAGCCGGCCGCGCACGTCGTTTAGCACGGCGGTCGGGACTCGCTCGATGATGTTGAACATGCGTTCGCTTCTCTCGACCGTGCGAACCTGATCGGTCATCACGAAACCGCGCGTCTTGGTTTCCGAGGGCAAAGGAACGTTGAATGCCCAGGCGTCGCCCCGCGAACTGATCGGACAAACGACGGCACGCCCCGATCGCTGGTGATACTGCCGTGATGTCAGGATGAGGCCTGGGCGCCTTCCCGCCTGCTCCGTCCCCCTCACTGGGTCGAATTCAAACCAGGCAATATCACCGGCCTCCGGAAGCATCTTTGTCTTTGTCCCGCAGTCGACCGCTCATGATGTCGTCGAGAGTGATCTCGCCCCGCGAATATTCGTCGTCGATGATTTCCGAGCCGCGGTCGGGTCCCCAGTCGACGGTCTCGGGTTCATTGCCGGGCCCTAAACGATCAATTTCAGCCAGCAGATCCTCAAGACGATAGTACGGAATTCGGTTTGACGAGGGCTGCCGCAGCCGCAGGTCCCGCCCTTCCACCGTTACATCGACCTCGCTGCCAGCCGTTAGCCCGGCGGCTTCGGCCGCTGCACGCGGCAGCCGCACGCCCAGGCTGTTGCCCCATTTGGCGACCTTGACCTTCATGAGAATCTCCTAGGATATACAATGTATATCCTAGGAAAAGCTCTGTACAGCCGTCACATCGCCTCGGCGCCGCGGCCGATGGCCACGACCCCGGTGCGGGAGACCTCGACCAGGCCCAGCGGCAGCATCAGCGCGATGAACTGCTCGATCTTCTCGCTGGCGCCGGTGATCTCGAAGATGAAGCTCTCCGTGCCGGCGTCGATGACGCGGGCGCGGAAGGCGTCGGCGAGACGCAGCGCCTCGACGCGGGGCTCGCCGGTGCCGCGCACCTTGACCATGGCGAGCTCGCGCTGGATCGCGGGGCCGGCCGCGTCATGTCGACGACGCGGTGGATCGGCACCAGACGATCGAGCTGGTTCTTGATCTGCTCGATCACCATCGGCGTGCCGCGGGTGACGATGGTGATGCGCGAGAGGTGCTTCTCGTGCTCGGTCTCCGACACGGTGAGCGAGTCGATGTTGTAGCCGCGGCCGGAGAACAGGCCGATGACGCGCGCCAGCACGCCCGGGCTCGTTGTCGACGATCACCGACAGCGTGTGGGCTTCAATTTTTTCCGCAACGGGCGCGGCGGGGTAATGGGAGGTGGAACTCATCTTTTGTCCTTACTGACGCGGCAACACATTCAGCCCTCATCCTCAGGAGCGCCCGAAGGGCGCGTCTCGAAGGATGAAGTTTGGCACCATCCTTCGAGACGCATCGCTACGCGATGCTCCTCAGGATGAGGCCCAGGGGATTACACCATCACCTTGCCTTCTTCGGTGATCGCCTCCTCGACGCTCTCGCCGGAGTCGCCCAGCAGCATCTCGTTGTGGGCGCGGCCCGACGGGATCATCGGGAAGCAGTTCTCGTTCTGGTCGACCACGCAGTCGAACAGCACCGGCCGGTCGACGTCGATCATCTCCTTGATCGCGCCGTCGAGATCGCCCGGCTGCTCGCAGCGGATGCCGACCGCGTGATAGGCCTCGGCGAGCTTGACGAAGTCCGGCAGCGAATGGGTGTAGCTCTCGGCGTAGCGGCCGCCGTGCAGCAGCTCCTGCCACTGCCGCACCATGCCCATGTACTGGTTGTTGAGGATGAAGATCTTGATCGGCAGCCGGTACTGCACCGCCGTCGACATCTCCTGCATGGTCATCAGCACCGAGGCCTCGCCGGCGATGTCGATGACCAGCGACTTCGGATGCGCGAGCTGCACGCCGACCGACGACGGCAGGCCGTAGCCCATGGTGCCGAGCCCGCCCGAGGTCATCCAGCGGTTCGGCTCCTCGAACCGGTAGAACTGCGCCGCCCACATCTGGTGCTGGCCGACCTCGGTGGTGATGTAGGTGTCGCGGTCCTTGGTCAGCTCGTAGAGCCGCTGGATGGCGTATTGCGGCTTGATGATGGTGTTGGAGTTCTTGTAGGCGAGCGACTTCTTCGCCCGCCACTTGTCGATCTGCTTCCACCAGTCGCCCAGCGCCTTCTTGTCGGGCTGCGCCTTGTCGGCGCGCCACAGCCTGCAGCATGTCCTCCAGCACGTGGGCGCAGTCGCCGATGATCGGCACGTCGACCTTGACGTTCTTGTTGATCGAGGACGGATCGATGTCGACGTGGATCTTCGTCGAGCCCGGCGAGAAGGCGTCGAGCCGGCCGGTGATGCGGTCGTCGAAGCGCGCGCCGATGCAGATCATCAGGTCGCAATCGTGCATCGCCCAGTTCGCCTCCCAGGTGCCGTGCATGCCGAGCATGCCGAGCCACTGCGGATCGGAGGCCGGGTAGGCGCCGAGGCCCATCAGGGTCGAGGTGATCGGAAAGCCGGTGAGCTTGACCAGCTCGCGCAGCAGCGTCGCTGGCCTGCGGGCCGGAGTTGATGACGCCGCCGCCGGTGTAGAACAGCGGCCGCTTGGCGCGCGCCATCAGCTCGACCGCCTGCCTTGATCTTGTTCGGGTCGCCCTTGAGCCTGGGCTGGTAGCCCTGGTGCTGGAACTCCTTCGGCCTGGAATAGGTGCCCTTGGCGAACTGGATGTCCTTCGGGATGTCGACCACCACCGGGCCCGGCCGGCCGCTCGAGGCGATGTGGAACGCCTCGTGCAGCACGCGCGGCAGGTCGTCGATGCTCTTCACCAGATAGTTGTGCTTGGTGCAGGGCCGGGTGATGCCGACGGTGTCGCACTCCTGGAAGGCGTCGTTGCCGATCAGATGCGTCGGCACCTGGCCGGTGATGACCACGATCGGGATCGAGTCGCAGAGCGCGTCGGTGAGGCCGGTCACGGCGTTGGTCGCGCCGGGGCCCGAGGTGACCAGCACGCAGCCGACCTTGCCGGTCGAGCGCGCATAGCCTTCGGCGGCGTGGACCGCGCCCTGCTCGTGGCGCACCAGGATGTGCTGGACCTTCTGCTGCTGGAACAGCGCGTCATAGATCGGCAGCACCGCGCCGCCGGGATAGCCGAAGATGTGCTGCACGCCCTGATCGGCGAGCGCCTCGATCACCATTTCGGCGCCGGTCATTTCCCGGCTCGGTGCGTCAGCCCGGTCTCGGTTGCTGTGCTCATCATCCACTCCGCTTACTCGAATTTCGTTCAGAAGATTGCTCAGGGAATCAAAAAGGGGCCGAAAGCCCCTTGCCGCGCACCGCCAAGATCGCGAGGTGGCCTCAGCCACCCCCGGCGGTGCGCCTTCGTACGAGTACCAGAGTCTTGAGTAATATTATTGCGCATCTCAATCAGTCTTTCGGCATTTCCTTGCGCGCTCTATATACGGGTCTTGGTGCGCCGCGGTCAAGACATTTCGCAGCAGCAAATAGCCTCTCCCGCGGCCGCCGGGCTGAGCCAAGCCCATCCCGGCATCTGATGGCGAAACCAGGTGACCTGCCGCTTGGTGTAGCGGCGGGTGTCCTGCTTGCCGCCTTCCGCCGCCGCCTCCAGGCTGATTTCGCCGGCCAGATGCCGCCGCAGCCAGGGCACGCCGTGGGCCTTCATCGCCGGCAGCATCGGGTCGAGATGGCGGGCGTCGAGCGCCCTCACCTCGTCCAAGGCGCCGGCCGCCAGCATGGCGTCGAAACGGGCGTCGATCCGGCGATGCAGCTCGGCGCGGTCGACATCGAGAAAGATCTTGATTGCGGCATCCGGATCGAGGATCGCCGGCATGCCGTCGCGGTGCCAGTCGGCGAGCGAGCGGCCGGTCGCCTCCAGCACCTCCAGCGCGCGTGCAATGCGCATGCGGTCGCCGGGCTTGAGGCGCGCCGCCATCGCGGGATCGCGTCGGGCGAGTTCGCCATGCAGCGCTGCCGCGCCCTCGGCGTCGCACCGCGCCCGCACGGCAGCGCGGATATCCGGCGGGGTCGGCGGCACCGCCGAAAGCCCCTGGGTCAGCGCCTTGAAATAGAGCCCGGTGCCGCCGACCAGGATCGGCAACTTTTCGGCTGCGCGCGCCTCGTCGAGCGCTGCCCGCGACATCCTGGCACCAGCGGCCGACCGAATAGTTCTCCGCGGCATCGACATGGCCATAGAGCCGGTGCGGCACGCGCGTCTCCTCGTCCGAGCTCGGCCGCGCCGTGATGATGCGCAGATCGCGGTAGACCTGCATGGAATCGGCGTTGACGATGACGCCGCCGAGCCTTTCAGCCAATGCGAGCGCCAGCGCCGACTTGCCGCTCGCGGTCGGGCCTGCGATCAGGATGGTTCCGGGCCGGGTCACTGTTGAACCTCGTTGCAACGCCGACTAAACCATGAGCCCGCCTGCCGGCGCCAATTAAAGAGAGGTCTCGTGTCCCTCATCCACCCGTTTCGTGCGCTTCGTCCCGCGCCGGGGCGCGCCGCCGAGGTCCTGGCGCCGCCCTACGACGTGCTGTCAAGCGCCGAAGCGCGTGAGCGCGCGGCAGGCAAGCCGTGGAGCTTCCTGCACATCTCCAAGCCCGAGATCGACCTCGACCCGAAGACCGATCCTTACGACCGGGCGGTGTATGCCAAGGCCGCGGACAACCTCCAGCGCATGGTCAAGCATGGCGTGCTGATGCGCGACGCAACGCCGCTCTACTACGTCTACCGCCTGACCTGGCGCGATCGCGTGCAGACCGGCCTCGCCGCGGTCGCCTCGATCAAGGATTACGCCAGCAACCGCGTCCGCAGGCACGAATTGACCACGCCGGTCAAAGAGGACGACCGGGTACGGCAGATCGAGGCGGTCAACGCACAGACCGGGCCGGTGATGATCGCCTATCCGGACGCGCCTGCGATCGACGAGATGCTGGCGGAAGCGGCCTTGGATGAGCCGGACGTGGACGTCACTGCCGATGATGGCGTGCGCCACCAGATGTGGGTGGTGAACGACGAGGCAACGATCAGCGCGCTCACCAAGGCGTTCGACGCGCTGCCGGCGATCTACATCGCTGACGGCCACCACCGCTCGGCCGCGGCCTCGCGGGTGGCGCAGACGCACGGCGGCGCGACCGGATCGCATGGCTATTTCCTGTCGGTGATCTTTCCGCATCACCAGATGACGATCCTCGATTACAACCGCGTGGTGAAGGATTTGAACGGCCGCAGCGCCGATGCGCTTTTGGCGGCGCTCCGCGAACATTTCACAGTGACTGCGTCGGACAAGCCGGTGCGGCCTGGCTGTTCGGCCGAGTTCGGCATGTTTCTCGGTGGCCGCTGGACCGGCTGACACTCGATCCGAGACGCGTGCCGGCGGACGATCCGATCGGACGGCTGCCGGTGACGCTGCTGTCGCGCAACGTGCTCGAACCGCTGTTCGGTATCGCCGACCAGCGCACCGACAAGCGCATCGATTTCGTCGGCGGCGGACGCGGCCTGGAAGGGCTGGAGAAGCGGGTTGCGTCCGGCGAGATGGCGGTGGCCTTCGCGCTCTATCCGACGCAGATGACCGACCTGATGGCGGTGGCCGACGCCGGCCTGATCATGCCGCCGAAATCGACCTGGTTCGAGCCCAAGCTTGCCGACGGTATGGTCAATCACGTGCTGGACTGAAGGAGTCTCTCGAATGATCCGGAAATTGCTGGTGCTCGCGAGCCTGATGGCTGTGGGCGTTGTCGCGGCCAGGGCCGAATATCCCGACAAGCCGGTGCACATCATCGTGCCGGTGGCGGCAGGCGGCGGCGTTGACGTGATGGCGCGGCTGCTTGCGCAGAAGCTCGGCGAGCGCCTGCACCAGCAATTCGTGGTCGAGAACCGCGCCGGGGCCGCCGGCGTCATCGGCAGCAAGGCGGTGATTGCCTCGCCGTCCGACGGCACCACGCTGCTGTACACGCCGTCGAGCCTGTCGCTGTCTGTGGCCGTCAATAAGACACCGCCCTACGATCTCGCCAAAGACTTCAGCCCGATCGTCAATGTCGCGATCAGCCCCTACGCACTCGTCGTGCATCCGTCGGTGCCGGTCCACTCGCTCAAGGAATTCATCACCTACGCCAAGGCAAATCCCGGCAAGCTCAGCTATGGCTCGGCCGGAATCGGCAGCGCTTCGCATCTCGCCGCCGAGCTGCTCAAGAGCCGGGCCGGTATCGACATGGTGCACGTGCCGAACAAGGGCATGAACCCGGCGCTGATCGACCTGATGGGCGGTCAGGTGCAAGTGCTGTTCGCCAGCGTGCCCGGCCTGACCACGGAGAAGGCGCAGCGCGTCAACATCATCGCGATGGCCGAACTGAAACGCTCGGGGCTGATGCCGGACTTGCCGACCATGGACGAGTCCGGGCTGCCGGGCTTTGCCGTCGGCAACTGGGCCGGCTTGCTCGGGCCGGCGGGCCTCGACCCGGCGATCGTCAAGAAGCTGCATGACGAGGTGATCGTCATTCTCGGCGCCGCCGACATGAAGGATCGAGTGAAGCAACTGGGCTACGACGTGATCGGCAGTTCGCCGCAGGACTTCGCCAAGCAGCTCCAGCATGACGTCGAGCGCTGGGGCCCGGTGGCCAAGGCGTCGGCCAAGTAGCTCAATACACCCGGTTCAGGGGCGGCTGGTTCTGTACCAGCACCCGTTCGACGTTCTGCCACGCCGAGCGGAACAGGAAGGTGGAGGCCTGACGCGACACGCCCGCGATATGCGGCGTCAGCAGCAGCCGCGACGCGGCCTCGCCGGAAAGCTTCAGCAACGGATTGTCGGCAGCCGGCGGCTCGGCCGAATAGACGTCGACCGCGGCGCCGCCGAGATGAGACGACGACAGGCTTGCCGCCAGTGCGGCCTCGTCAACAATGCCGCCGCGCGAGGCCTGGATCAGAATGGCGCCCGGCTTCATCCGCGCGAGTTGGGCGGCGCCGATCAGGTTTTGCGTCGCTGGCAGCAGCGGCACGTGCAGCGAAACCACGTCGCAGGTCGAGAGCAGCTCGTCGAGCGAGACCGAACGAGCGTCCAGCGATGCGGCGAGCTTTGTATCGGCCGGCGCCGGATCGAAGAAGCAAAGCTTCGCGCCCATCCCGTGAAACGCCAGCGCCGCGGCGCGGCCAATGGTGCCGAATCCGATCAGGCCGACCAGCAATCCTTCGATCCCGGCCAGGTTGTCGGCGATCATCCGCGCGCGATGCCTGGCGTAGTTGCCGGCCTTGATCTCGGCATCGGCCCAGGACATGCGCCGCAGCAGCGTCGACGCCGCTGTGACACAATATTCCGCCACCGCACTGTTGCTGCCGCCGGGAACGTTTGCGACCGGGATGCCGAGCCTGGTGAGCACCGCCTGATCGAGCCGGTCAACGCCTGCGCCGGTGACCTGGACGAGCTTGAGCGCGGCGGCCTCGAACAATTCCGGCGAAAGCTTCGGCCCGACCGCCGGGATCACCAGCGCGTCGCTTGATTTCATCAATGCGGCCACCTGCGCATCCGCCGGGCCGTGATAGGCGACTTCGAGGCTTTGCGGCGCGGCGGCATCGACGCGTGTGAAATCGGTTTGCGGGCGAAGGCAGAGAACGCGATTGGACATGAAGGGATTCTAGAAACTTTTGAACTCGGTGGTGCCTCTGGTGACATCGGGCTCGGCGAAGAAGCACAGCAGCACCAGCGGCTCCGTGCCGGTGTTGCGGGTCATGTGCTTCTCGTTCGGCGGGATCAAAACGATGTCGCCCGGCTTGATCGGAATCTCGCCGCTCTCGGCGACCGTCATGCCGGTGCCCTTGAGCACGTAGATGCATTCCTCGAAGCCGTCGTGCAGATGCGGCCCGCGCGCCGGGTCGCCTGCCTTCGGCACCGCGATCTCGGCAATGCGGAAGGTGACGTTCGAGCCGATCGCACCCGACACCGGCTCAAGCGAAGTCCGCCCAGGCAGACCGAGCTTCTTCGCCTCGGATTGCTTCAACAGCCGCGCCATCAGGTCCCTCAAAATGGTCGATTATCCAAGCAGGTAGGTTAGGCTGTGAAAACGGTTGGCTCAACGTCCGCCGGTCATGCGTTTGGGACCCGAACCGCGATGCAGCGGCAGGGCGGCTTAGTGCCACATCTCCACCCCGCTCCCTTCCGGGCAACTCGACGGTCGAGGTAGAATTACGTGAATGCCCGCATAAGCATACCGACGTTTCGCGTCCAACAGTATCCGCGACCATATTGAGGGCAAGCCATGA
The DNA here is from genome assembly GCA_963702635.1 of uncultured Alphaproteobacteria bacterium. Lineage (GTDB taxonomy): Bacteria > Pseudomonadota > Alphaproteobacteria > Rhizobiales > Xanthobacteraceae > Z2-YC6860. Next base: position 122,956 of record CAVPDL010000017.1, on the reverse strand, counting down.
AACTTCCCCGTAGACAATTCCTGCACCTGGCGGCGGGCGCCATCGCGCTGCCGGCGGTTTCGCGTTCTGCCTGGGCGCAGGCCTACCCGACGCGGCCGATAACCCTGGTCGTTACGTTCCCGGCCGGCAGCGCGCCCGACATCATCGCGCGCCTGGCGGGCCAACACATGTCGCAGCGCCTCGGCCAGCAATTCGTGATCGAAAACAAGCCAGGCGCCGGCGGCAACATCGCCACCGACTACGTGGCGCACGCTGCGCCGGACGGCTACACACTGCTGATGCCGGTCTCGACCAACGCGGTCAACATCGCGCTCTACCGCAATCTCAACTTCGATTTCCAGCGCGACATCGCGCCGATCGCGGGCATCGCCAAGACCGCGTTCGTCATCATCACGCCGTCGTCGTTCCCGGCCAAGGACCTCAAGGAGCTTATCGCGTATCTCAAGGCCAACCCCGGCAAGGTCAACATGGCCTCGGGCGGCATCGGCACGTCGCCGCACCTGTGCGGCGAGCTGTTCCAGATCCAGACCCAGACCAAAATGGTTCACGTCCCGTATCGCGGCAACTACATGTCCGACCTGCTCGCCAACCAGGTGCAGGTCGTGTTCAATCCGATCGCGCAGGCGCTGCCGCTGATCCGCGAGGGCAAACTGCGAGCCTACGGCGTGACCACCGCCTACCGGATCAAGGCGCTGCCGGATGTCCCCGCGATCGGCGAGGTTGTGAAAGGCTACGATGCGATCGGCTGGTACGGCCTCGGTGCGCCAGCCAAAACGCCCCCCGAGATCATCAAGAAGCTCAGCGAAGCCATGAACGCCGCCATCGCCGATCCCGAGGTGAATGAGCGGTTCGTCACGCTGGGCGTCGAGCCGATGCCGTTGACCCCAGAGGGGTTCAAGAAACACATCGCCGTCGAGGCCGAGAAATGGGCCAAGGTGATCAAAGCCCAGGCCATCACGATCCAAACAAACTGAGCCTCGGCCGGGTAATTTCTGGCGTCTTGACCCGGTGAGTTCGGCGGCCATAGCCGCCGAACTTGGTCGCGGTCGTTCAGCCGACCTGCCGCAACTGCTTGATCTCGCGCGGCGCGCCCTGCACCGCGTCGAGCTGCCGGAAGATGTCGCCCGCCTCCTTAGCGATAGCGTCGGCGATGTCGGTCAGCATCCTGCCGCCCTTCTCGGCGGTGGCATGCTGCGGGCTACCGAACCAGCCGGTCGGCGCGATCGAGCGGATGTCGGTCAGCACCGGCTGATAAGTGCGGGTGCGCCGCAGCTTGTCCATCTTGTGGCCGTGGCTGTGCTCGGAGGAATAGTCGATGCGGTCGAGGTGCACGAGGCCGGGGTTGTGCGCCAGCACGGCCAGCGCCTCGATCTCGCCACCATGCGTGAGCCCGCCGCAGGAATGGCCGTAGAGCTCTTCCGCGACGTAGCAGGCCTGCACCGTCAGCACGCTCATGCCAAGGTCGCGGTGCAGCGATTCCGCCGCGATGGCGAGCGAGGGAATATTGCCCTCGTGCCAGTTGATGATCATGAGCCGCCTGGCGCCGTGCTTGGCCGTGGAGACGCAGGTCTCGGTCTGAACGCGCATGTAGGTGTCGGGCGTCAGCGTAATGGTGCCCTCATAGGGCATGTGCATCGGGGTGACGCCGAACGGCGTTGCCGGCAACACTAGGCCGTCCATGCGCTCCGCGACCGCGTGCGCTATGATGTTGGCGGCCAGCGTATCCGTGCCGGTCGGCAGATGCGGGCCGTGCTGTTCGACGCTGCCGCATGGCAGGATCACCAGCGGGTTCCTCTTGAACTGCGCCGCGATCTCCGGCTGCGTCAGGTCGGCGAAATAGCGGCTAGGCAACATTGCGGCTTCCCTCCGCGAGCTTCTTGTGCGCGTCGGCGATGACATCGGCGATCTTGACCGCCTGCCCCTGCCGTTCGATCGAACGCAGCCCTGCATAGACGACGGCGAGCGCCACATTGCCGCTGCGCGCGTTCAGCTCGTTCGATCTTCCGGTCCGGCAGCTTTCCGCGAACATGTCGAGCTCGGCGCGAAACATGTCGCTTTCCGGAACCTTGAGCTCTTCGCGCTTGCCGTAGCCGTCTTTGCCGCGCTGGATATACAACGTCGAGGTCTGGTGCAGCTTGTCGGGCGTATCCCAGGTGCCGAAGTCGATCTCATAGTGCATCAGGCCTTTGGCGCCGAACGCGCGGACGCAGAACACGCCGGGCGAGGTCCAGGAGCTGCCGACGTAGCCGATCTTGCCGTCGGCAAAGCGCAAGACTGTCATCGACTGGTCGTCCACTTCGGCGCCGACCGGCGACAGCTTCGACGCAACGGAATGGGCCTCGACGATCTCCCCGCCGAGATAATGCAGCACGTCGAACTGATGGATCGCGAGTTGCGACAGCGGCCCGCCGGGCGCGCGGTCCCTGTACCAGCGCCACGCCTTGGGCGTAAGCTCCAGCGCCCGCTCGTTGGAGAAATTTGCCTCCATGAAGCCGACCCGGCCGAGCTCGCCTGCTTCGATCGCCTTGCCGATGATGCGGATACCCGCCATCAGGCGGGCGCTATGGCCGACCGTGACCGTGACGCCGTAAGTCTTTTCCAAGGCTTCGATTGCCAGACCCTCTTCGAGCGTGCTGGCAATCGGCTTCTCGGTGTACACGTGCTTGCCGGCCTTCGCGACCTCGCGGGCCAGCGGCAGGTGCTGCTCGTTCGGCACCGTCAGGATCACGCCCTTGATTTGCGGATCGGCCAGCAGCGTCGAGAGATCGGGGGCGCTCTTCACGCCGAATTCTTTCTGGAATGCCGCGCGGCTCTCCTCCGAGCGGCTGAAGCCCGAGACAATCTCGATGGCATTGGAGGTTTGCGCGGCGCGGGTGAGCACCTTGGCCCAGCGGCCGAGACCGACAATGCCAACCCTGACGCGATTTCCGTTCATGATGCCCTGTCTTGGAAGAACCCAGCATCCCTATCACCGCCGAAGCCGGATGGCCACAAGGGCCGGCGCCGGAATCGAAAAGGGCGGCCGCGCGGCCGCCCTTCTGATATTCTACGATGCGCTGCGATCACTCGATCGGCAGCGCCACGAACAGCATGTCGCCTTCGGTGGTCGCAACCAGAAGCAGCGCGGTCTTTTTGCCGGCCTTCTTCAGCGAGTCGACCTTGCGCTGCACATCGGCTGGCTGCGTCACCTGCTCCTGCTCGATGGCGACGATGGTGGAGCCTGCGGCAAGCCGCTTGTCGGAGGCGACCGAGCCGGCATCGACGCCGGTGATCGACGACACCCTTCACCGAATCCTTGATCTTGTATTTCTTTCGCAGCTCGTCGCTCATGCCGGACAAGTTGCAGGCCGAGCGACTTCTGCACGACCGATTTGTCCTCGCGGCGGCTCGGATTTCACCGACGCCTTCACCGGCTTGTCGCTGTCCTCGAGCCGGCCGAGCTTCACGGTCTTCTTCTCTTCCTTGCCCTTGCGGACGATCACCACTTCGACGTCCTTGCCGACCGGCGTGTCGGCGACGATGCGCGGCAGGTCGCGCATCTCCTTGATGTCCTTGCCGTCGAACTTGACGATGACGTCGCCGGCCTCGATGCCGGCGGGCTTCGCCGGACCCTTGTCGTCGACGCCGGCAACCAGCGCGCCGCGCGCGGGCTTCAGGTTGAGGCTGTCGGCGATCTCGTCGGTGACCTGCTGAATCTTGACGCCGAGCCAGCCGCGCCGGATCTCGCCGAACTGCTGGAGCTGTCGCCGTGACCGTCTGCACGATCTTCGAGGGCACCGCAAAGCCGATGCCGATCGAGCCGCCGGACGGCGAGATGATCGCGGTGTTGACGCCGATGACCTCGCCATCGAGATTGAACAGCGGACCGCCCGAATTGCCGCGATTGATGGCGGCGTCGGTCTGGATGTAGTTGTCGTACGGGCCGGAATTGATGTCGCGGTTGCGCGCCGACACGATGCCCGCGGTGACCGAACCGCCGAGGCTGAACGGGTTGCCGATCGCGATCACCCATTCGCCGAGCCGGAGCTTGTCGGAATCGCCGAACTTGACCGCCTTCAGCGGCTTGGTCGGCGTCGACGCGCAGCACCGCGAGATCGGTCTTGGTGTCGCTTGCCGACGACTTCGGCCTTCAGCCGGGTGCCGTCGGTGAGGATGACGGTGATCTCGTCGGCCTCGGAGATCACGTGATTGTTGGTGATCACGATGCCGGACGGATCGATGATGAAGCCGGAGCCGAGCGAATTGACGCGGCGCGGCGTGCGGTTCGGCGTCTGGTCGTCGCCGCCCTGGCCGCGCCGGTTCTTGAAGAACTCCTCGAAGAACTCCTCGAACGGCGAGCCCGGCGGAAGCTGCGGCATCGCTGCGCGTTGCCGCGCGATCTCAACCTTCTGCGAGGTCGAGATATTGACCACCGCGTCGATCACCTTCTCGGCGACGTCGGCGATGTTCTCCGGGCCGCGCGCGAAGGCCGGCGTCGAAAGCGCCGGCAGCGCAAGCACGGCCACGGCAACCGCGGACAAGGCCGGTTGCCGGATGGCGTGCGCGAAAGCGGTGAGCAGGCGGGCCATGGCCGTCAATTCTCCTGGAAAATCCTGTTGTATCGACGACGTGCATCCCCGCCGCCAACGCGACGCAAGGGACCTGTGGCGCGGGCCGGACGAGCATGAACCGGTGGATTGGGGCGGAAAAGCGGCTTTGCCGCGCGCCGTCACCCTCGCACCAGCCAGACCAGCACCACGCCGACCACCGCCGAAGCGATCCCGATCAGGCGCAAGGCGCCGTCCGGCGTCTCCGTGACATGCGCCATCGCCCGCTTCACCGGCCCGGGAAAGGCCGCGAACAGAATCCCCTCGATGGCAAACACCAGACCGATCGCGACCAGAAAGTCGGACATCCCCGCCAACCATCATCGAATTGTCGCGCCGCGCGGATCGACTACCTCGGGGTCGCCGGCGCGGCGTTGCAGGCGTCCGCGCGGCCGGCGCGGCGCCGTCGCGCGGCTTGCCCGACGGATCGACGAAATAGCGGAAGAACTCCGAGTCCGGCGACAGCACCATGCGCGTATCGTTGTGGCGCATGCCGGCTTCGTAGGCCTGCATCGAGCGATAGAAGGCGAAGAAATCGGGATCCTTGCCGAACGCGTCGGCGAAGATGCGGTTGCGCTCGGCGTCGCCCTCGCCGCGAACCTGCTCGGACTTTCGAGGTCGCCTCGGCGACCAGCACGGTCACGTCGCGGTCGGCCTTGGAGCGGATTTCCTGCGACTTCTGGCTGCCCTGGGCGCGGAACTCGGCGGCCTCGCGCTGACGCTCGGTCTGCATGCGCTGGTACACCGCCTGGCTGTTCTGCTCGGGCAGATCGGCGCGGCGGATACGCACGTCGACCACCGAGATGCCGTAGACCTGCGCCTCCTTGTCGAGCTGCTCGCGCACCCGCGCCATCAGCGACGCGCGCTCGTCGCGCACCACATGGGTCAGCGTCGCCTCGCCCAGCACGCGGCGCAGCGCGGCGTTGAGCAGGATCGAGAGCTGGGAGTTGGCGCCCTGGATGGTGTTGACCGTCTGGTAGAAGCAGCAGCGGCTTCTCGATGCGGTAGCGCGCGAAGGCGTCGACCACGAGACGCTTCTGGTCGGAGGCGATCACCTCCTGCGCCGGGTTCTCCAGGTCGAGGATGCGCTTGTCGATGGCGATCACGCTGTCGATCAGCGGCGCCTTGAAATTGAGGCCGGGCTCGGTCACGACGCGGACCGGCTGGCCGAGCCGCACCACCAGCGCCTGCTGGGTCTGATAGACGGTGAACAGCGACGAATAGCCGAGGATCACCGCGGCAAGCACGAGGACGAGGACGATGCCTCCAGCGATACCGATCCTCATCGCGCGCCTCCGGCTGGCGCCTGCGCCTGCGCCGGCGGCCGGCGCGTCAACTCGCTGAGCGGCAGGTAAGGCACCACGCCCGATCCGGACTGCCGTGGAGTCGAGGATGATCTTGTCGGTGCCGCCCAGCACGCGCTCCATGGTCTCGAGATACATGCGCTGGCGCGTCACGTCGGGCGCCTTCTTGTACTCGTCGTAGATTTTCGTGAAGCGCGAGGTCTGGCCGATCGCCTCGGCCACGGTCTGCGACTTGTAGGCGTCGGCGGCCTGCAGGATTTGCGCAGCGCGGCCGCGCGCCTCCGGCACCACGCGGTTGGCGTAGGTCTGCGCCTCGTTCTGGGCGCGCTCGAGATCGGCGCGGGCCGCCTGCACGTCGCGGAATGAATCGATGACCTGGGCGGGCGGATCGACCTTCTGCATCTGCACCTGCTGCACCGTAATGCCGGCGCCGTAATGGTCGAGCGTCTTCTGCATCAGCTCCTGCACTGCGACCTCGATGGTCTGCCGGGCGCCGGTCAGGATCGGCTGGATTTCCGAACGGCCGATCACCTCGCGCATGGCGCTCTCGGCCACCGCCTTCACCGTGCCCTCGGGGTTCTGGATGTTGAACAGGTACTCGCCGACGCCGTTCGGTCTTGATCCGCCACAGCACGGAGAAATCGACGTCGACGATGTTCTCGTCGCCGGTGAGCATCAGGCTTTCTTCCGGCACGTCGCGCACCGTGGTGCCGCGGCGCAGGTCGTCGACGATGCGCATGCCGACGTCGATCTTGCGGACCTGCAGCGCCTTCGGCGTCAGCGCGGTCTCGATCGGATAGGGCAGGTGGTAATTGAGGCCGGGCTGGACCTCGCGGACCTCCTTGCCGAAGCGGAGCACGACGCCGACCTCGTCGGGTTCGACCCGGAAGAAGCCGGAGACGCCCCACAGCACGATCGCGCCGAGCGCGATCAGCGCAAAGCCGCGGCCGCCGAGATTGCCGCCGGGCAGAACGCGCCGGAGCTTGTCCTGGCTCCGCCGCAGCAATTCTTCGAGGTCAGGCGGCGTCGGGCCGGACGATTGCGGTCCGGAGCCCCACGGCCCCTTGCCTCCGCCCGATCCCCAGGGCCCGCCGCCCTGATTGCTCCATGGCATGAAATCTCTCCTCGGAGGCCGGCGACACGACGGCCCGTTTGGCTGGTGAGGTTATAGGGGAGCCGTCCGCGCCTTACAACGCACGCTCCTGTAGCGTTCAACGTGCTGGCCTTGCTGATATTTCCCGCTCATCAACACTTCAGGCCGGCCCATAGGTGACGTAGGTGAACGGCAGCCTCATCCCGCGGTCCTGCCGGATGATCGCTGCGGGCAACCTCGCGCCATTGCGCCGCATCGATCGGCGGAAAGTAAGTGTCGCCGGCCGGACGCGTGTGCACATGGGTGATCTCCATGCGGTCGGCAAGGGGCATGGTCTGGGCGAAGATCTCCGTGCCGCCGATGACCACGATCTCGTCCGCGCCGCGACGACGAGCGTCGCCACGCGCGGCCGCGAGCGCTGCATCGAGACTTGCGGCAGACCAGCGCCCCAGGCAGCGGCAAAGCTCGGATCGCGGCTCACCACGATGTTGGTGCGGCCCGGCAGCGGCTTGCCGATCGGAACGATAGGTCTTGCGGCCCATCAGCACCGGCTTGCCCATCGTCAGGGCCTTGAAGCGCTTGAGATCGGAGCTCTGCCGAAACGGCAGCCCATTGTCGCGACCGATCACGCCGTTGTCGGCGACGGCGGCGAGGAGCACGATCGCGCACGCGGGGCGGCGCCGCCGCGCTCACACCGCCACCTCGGCCTTGATGTGCGGGTGCGGCTCGTAGCCCTCAGCGCGAAGTCCTCGTAGCGGAAGGCCAGAAGATGTCCTTCACCGCCGGATTGAGCCGCATCGTCGGCAGCGGGCGCGGCGTCGCGCGACAGCTGCAGGCGCGCCTGCTCGAGTGGTTGAGATAGAGGTGCGCGTCGCCGAAGGTGTGGATGAACTCGCCGGGCTGCAAGGCCCGTCACCTGCGCCACCATCATGGTCAGCAGCGCGTAGGAGGCGATGTTGAACGGCACGCCGAGGAAGATGTCGGCGGAGCGCTGGTAGAGCTGGCAGGAGAGCCGGCCGCGCGCGACGTAGAACTGGAACAGGCAATGGCACGGCGGCAGCGCCATCTTGTCGACGTCGGCGGGATTCCAGGCGGTGACGATCAGCCGGCGCGAATCCGGATTGCGCCGGATCATCTCCACGACATTGGCGATCTGATCGATGGTGCGGCCGTCCTGCGCCGGCCAGGAGCGCCACTGCTGGCCGTAGACCGGGCCGAGGTCGCCGCGCTCGTCGGCCCATTCGTCCCAGATGCGCACGCCGTGGTCGTTGAGATATTTGACGTTGGTGTCGCCGGCCAGGAACCACAGCAGCTCATGGACGATCGATTTGAGTGCAGCTTCTTGGTGGTGACCAGCGGAAAGCCCGGCGCCAGATCGAAGCGCATCTGGTGGCCGAACACCGAAATCGTGCCGGTGCCGGTGCGGTCGCGCTTCTCGACGCCGTCGGCGAGCACGTGCTCCATCAGTTCGAGGTATTGCCGCATCGACCGTGTTCCGTCAGCGACTGAGTGCCTCGATTCGAAGTTCTGCAGCCCAGCGTCACGCTCGTTCAGGAACTTCAAATCGAGCCGGCCTACCGCGACTCGGTTGCAAGCTACCGCCAGCCGAGGGCCAAGCGAAGCTGGCGGCGCTTGCCCCTATATAAGCCGCGAAATGAAAAAGGGGCGGCGTCGGCCACCCCTTTTTGCACAGTCTTTGAGCGCAGCAGTGCTATTCGGTGAACACCTCGTCGCGCTTGCCGCGGATGGTCGGCAGCACCGCGAGCACCAGCAGGAACGCGGCGATCGCCAGCAGCGTCGCCGAGATCGGCCGCGTCACGAACACCGTGGCGTCGCCGCGCGCGATCAGCATGGCGCGGCGGAGGTTCTCCTCCATCAGCGGGCCGAGCACGAAGCCCAGGATCATCGGCGCCGGCTCGAAGTCGTGCTTCACCAGCCAGTAGCCGACGACGCCGAAGATCGCCGTCATCGACACGTCGAACGGCGCGTTGTTGAGCGAATAGACGCCGATGCAGCAGAAGATGACGATCATCGGGAACAGGTGCCGGTAGGGCACGCGCAGCAGCCGCACCCACATGCCGACCATGCGGCAGGTTGATGACGACCAGCATCAGGTTGCCGATCCACATCGAGGCGATCATGCCCCAGAACAGCTCCGGCTGCTTGGTCATGACCTGCGGGCCCGGCACGATGCCGTGGATGGTCATGGCGCCGACCATCAGCGCCATCACCGGGTTCGGCGGGATGCCGAGCGTGAGCAGCGGGATGAACGAGGTCTGCGCCGCCGCATTGTTGGCGCTCTCCGGCGCCGCAACGCCTTCGATGGCGCCGCGGCCGAACCGCTCGGGATTCTTCGACACGCGCTTTTCGAACGTGTAGGCGGCGAACGAGGCGATGATCGCGCCGCCGCCCGGCAGGATGCCGAGGCAGCGAACCGATCACGGTGCCGCGGCCGATCGCGCCGGCCGCCGCCTTCAAGTCCGGCAGCGTCGGCATCAGGCCGGTCACCTTGGCCTGCACGATCTCGCGCGTGCCTGGCTGCTCGAGGTTGCGCAGGATTTCGCCGAAGCCGAACATGCCCATGCCGACGACGACGAAGCCGATGCCGTCGGACAATTCCGGGATGCCCCAGGTCATGCGCTCGGCGCCGGTTTCGAGGTCGGAGCCGACCATCGACAGCAGCAAGCCCGGTCAGGATCATGGTCAGCGCCTTGAGCACCGAGCCCTTGGCCAGCACGACCGCGAAGATCAGGCCGAGGCACATCAGCGAGAAGTATTCGGCCGGGCCGAACAGCAGCGCGACGCTGGTCAGCGGCGCGCCGAGCGCCGCGACCAGCACGGTGGCGACGCAGCCGGCGAAGAACGAGCCGATCGCGGCGATCGCCAGCGCCGGTCCGGCGCGGCCCTGCTTGGCCATCTCGTGGCCGTCGAGGCAGGTCACCACCGACGACGATTCGCCCGGAATGTTGACCAGGATCGAGGTGGTCGAGCCGCCGTACTGCGCGCCGTAGTAGATGCCGGCGAGCATGATCAGCGCGCCGACCGGCGGCAGGCCGAAGGTGATCGGCAGCAGCATGGCGATGGTGGCGAGCGAGCCGATGCCCGGCAGCACGCCGATCAGCGTGCCGACCAGCGCACCGATCAGGCAGAGCACGACGTTGGTCGGCGTGACCGCCACGCCCATGCCGAGCCAGAGATTTGCGATGAGGTCATACATGGTGGTTCTCGCCGATCACCAGAACCGCGGCCAAAGCTGGAACGGCAGGTCCAGACCATAGGGAAACAGCACGGAGCAGAACGCCGTGACCAGCGCGGCGACGATCACGGTCTCGCGCCATTTCACGTCCTCGGCGGCGGCCGCGCAGATCACCATGGTGGCGAAGCTCGCGATGACGAGGCCGAGCGGCCGGATGGCCGCGGCAAAGGCCAGGATCGATCCGATGATGAAGACGACGCCGCGTATCTTGTAGCCGGTCACCTCGGGCCCGCTGGTCAACAGCCCGCCGACCACGAACGCCGAGCGACAAGCAGCGCGAGCGTGAAGGCGAACAGGCGCGGCGCGGTGCCGGGACCGAACGCGAAGCCGCGCATGCCCGGCAGATCGTTCGAGGCGACGAACGCGATCAGCGCCAGCAGGATCAGCGCCATGCCGCCGTAGACGTCCTGCGGATTCTGCACCCGCAACAGCCCGGCGGAGATCGCGATGCCGACCGCGATGAAAATGACGATGGAGCCGCGCACCGTCAGCGGAACCGGATTTTGCAACAGGAACGACGTCGCAAACAGGACAAGCCCGGCCACCGCCAGAATCGCGCCGCCGACCAGATTGTATTGCCGCTGCGCCGCAGCCGAACGCGACCAATCTCCTGATGGCGTTGCATCAGACATTACGCACTCCCCTCCTCACTGACTTTAGCGCATTTCCCCCTCGGTAACAGACAGCTTTCCGCCAGAAAAAGCAACCACGACTTGGCGCGGCTGAAAAATCAATAAGATCAAACCAAGCCGGTGAGTCCGGCCAGCCCGGCGATCCCGATCAACCAGAGCGGGTTCCAGCGCGTCCAGTAGGCGGTCAGCGCGGTGGCGACGGTAATGACCGCCGGCGACCCAGCTATGGTCGGCGGCGCGGGTCAAAACGATCGCGCTGGCGCCGACGAGACCGACCGAAATCGGCACAACGCCCGCCTGCACCGCCATGCGCCAAGGCGCATCCTTGAAGCGGTCCCAGGTCGCGGCCCAGAAAATGAGCCAGCACCGCGGTCGGGCCGCACATCGCCAAGGTCGTGACCAGCGCGCCGGCAACGCCTGCGACGTGATAGCCGATCAGCGTCACCAGCATCACGTTCGGGCCGGGCGCGGCCTGCGAAATCGCGAACATGTCGGCGAACTCCCGCTCGCTCATCCAGCCGCGCAATTCGACCGCCTGGCGATGCATTTCCGGCACCACCGCGTTGGCGCCGCCGAGCGCCAGCAGCGACATGATCGCGAACTGCACCGCGAGCGTGACCAGGATATCGCCGTCCGCCTTCATCGCCGCCATCCACCAGGCCAAGCGCCGATGCTCGACCGGCACCAGCACGATCAGCACCAGCAGCAGCGGCCAGCGCATCAGGCCGATGGCGAACGCCGTGGCCAGCAGCACGAACGGCGCCGGCCCGAAGCTGCGGAACATCGGCGCCGCCATCTTCGCCACCGTCGCGATGATCAGGCCGGCCGCGGCCGGCGCGACGCCGCCGAGCACGCGGCGCACGGCTTCGACGTCGCCGTATCGCTCATAAAGCATGCCGGCGGCGAGCATCACGCAGAACGGCACGAGCAGAAATCCCGCCCAGGCCGCGATCGCTCCGGTCGGCGCCGCGCATCCGCGAGCCGAACACCGCGGTGAGATTGACGATGTTGGGCCCGGGCAGGAACTGGCAAAGCGCATAGACGTCGTTGAACTCCTCCGCCGTCATCCAGCGCTTTTTCTCGACGAACATGCGCCGCGTCCACGGCAAAGTGCCGCCGAACCCGGATAGCGTGATCTTGAAGAAGGCGAGGAAGAGTTCGGCGTGGCTGGGCGCCGGCGCTGTGGCCGACGGTGGAGCGGCAGTCTCGGACATGGCCGGAGACATTTAGCTGTTGAATCGACAGACAGCCATTCGTTTTTGCGTGCCGGCGCCATCCGGATATTTTTGGCTTTGCCGGAGACGTCGTCTTTCCCAGCCTCGTTTTGGGACAGATGATTACAGAAGCCGCCGACGCGCGGTTCTCATGAAGGGCGCCCAACGCCACGAAAGGCCAAAATCGGTCGGCACGTCCGATCGGTAGTCTTTTTTCGTCAACCTTCCGCGCCTATATTCAGTGTGCCGGCGCAAGCCGGATATGGCGATAAACGGCCGTCGTAATAAGCCTTTCGGACCCGGGGGCAGTACCCGGCGGCTCCACCCAAGCCCGGCGAGGCACGGGTTTCGGCGGGGCCGAACTAGGATCGACGAGGGTGTAAAGGACGCGCTTTTGCCCGGAATGGGTCCGACGTTATTGGGCCACAACCATAGTTGCAAACGACAACTATGCTCCGGTTGCTCAGGCCGCGTAAGCGGTTTGAAAAACCAAGCCTAAAGCCCTGACGGGTTAAGCTCCGTCAGGCGGGGTCCGGAGGCACCTGGCAACAGAAGCCTCCACCTCTTCCCTCGATCCTCCGTCCGACTCGCCTATATTGCGGCCGTGCTCGACATTTGCGCGCATGCACCGCCGGATGCTATTCGGCGGCCTGCGCGTTAGCCTCGTGCTCGAGAACTCCGAATCCCCATGCCCGTCGATCACATCCGCTACGACATCCTGGTCCAGGAGGCCCTGCGCGGCATGGTCCGCGACGTGCTGGCCGAAATCGCCAAGGCCAAGGGCCTGCCCGGCGAGCATCATTTCTTCATCACCTTCGACACCACCGCCGAGGGCGTGCGGCTGTCGGACGCGGCTGCGCGCGCAATATCCGCGAAGAAATGACCATCGTGCTGCAGCATCAGTTCTGGGACCTCAAGGTGACCGACGACGCGTTCGAGGTCGGCCTGTCGTTCGGCGGCGTGCCGGAGCGGCTGATCGTGCCGTTCGCCGCGATCAAGGTCTTCGCCGATCCTTCGGTGCAGTTCACGCTGCAGTTCGAGACGCTGGCCGGAGACGCGGACGAGGACGACGAAGCCGAGGCCGAGCCGGCGGAACAGCCAGCCGGCAAGGCAAGCGCCGGCGCGCACCGCAAGAGTCGCGGCGAGCCAGCGTTCCGGCGAGTCCGCCGCCGCCGGCCATCCGCCGACGAGCCGCCAAGCCAGACAAGCCCGACGACAAGGCCGGCGCCGAGGTCGTGCGGCTCGACCGCTTCCGCAAGAAGTGATGGCCAGAGGCCGCGACCACGAACGCGTACCACGGCTCGCACCAGGACCGAGACCGACACCTTCGGCCCGATCGAGGTGCCGGCCGACCGCTACTGGGGCGCGCAGACCCAGCGCTCGATCGAGAACTTCCGCATCGGCACCGAGCGCATGCCGCGGCCGCTGATCCGCGCGCTCGGCATCGTCAAGCGCGCCGCGGCCGAGGTCAACCTTGCGCTCGAAGCTGATCGACGCGCGGCGCGCGCGACGCGATCGTCAAGGCCGCGCAGGAGGTGATCGACGGCAAGCTCGACGACCATTTCCCGCTGGTGGTCTGGCAGACCGGCTCCGGCACCCAGACCAACATGAACGTCAACGAGGTGATCGCCAACCGCGCCAACGAAATGCTCGGCGGCAAGCTCGGCGCCAAGTCGCCGGTGCATCCCAACGATCACGTCAACATGAGCCAGTCGTCGAACGACTGCTTCCCGACCGCCATGCACATCGCGGCGGCCGAGGAGATCGCACGCCTGCTCGATCCGGCGCTGGCGCATCTGCAGGACGCGCTGCAGAACAAAGAGCAAGGCGTTCGCCCGCATCGTCAAGATCGGCCGCACCCACACGCAGGACGCGACGCCGCTGACGCTCGGCCAGGAATTCTCCGGCTACGCCGCGCAGGTCGAAAGCGGCATCGTCCGCAATCGTGCTGGCGCTCAAGCGAGCTCTATCCGCTGGCGCAGGGCGGCACCGCGGTCGGCACCGGGCTTAACGCGCATCCGCGCTTCGCCGAGCTGTTCGCCAAAAAGGTCGCGGCGATCACGCGGCTGCCGTTCGTCAGCGCGCACGAACAAGTTCGAGGCGCTGGCCTCGCACGGCGCCTACGCCTTCGCCCACGGCGCGCTGAACGCGCTCGCCACCGACCTGTTCAAGATCGCCAACGACATCCGCCTGCTCGGCTCCGGCCCGCGCTCCGGCCTCGGCGAATTGATCCTGCCGGAGAACGAGCCCGGCTCCTCGATCATGCCCGGCAAGGTCAATCCGACGCAGTGCGAGGCGCTGACCATGGTGTGCTGCCAGGTGTTCGGCAACCACACCACGATCACGATCGGCGCGAGCCAGGGCCATTTCGAGCTCAACGTCTACAAGCCGGTGCTGGCCGCACTGCATGCTGCAATCGATCCGGCTGCTGGCCGACGCGGCGCGCTCGTTCACCGACAATTGCGTCGTCGGCATCCAGCGCCGACGAGAAGCGCATCCGCGAATTGATGGAGCGCTCGCTGATGCTGGTGACGGCGCTCGCGCCGAAGATCGGCTACGACAAGGCGGCGAAGATCGCCAAGACCGCGCACGCCAACGGCACGACCTTGCGCGAGGAGGCGGTGCGGCTCGGCTATCTCATCGGGCGCCGAGTTCGATCGGCTGGTGAAGCCGGAGCGCATGACCCGGCCGGGCTGACGTCATGAGTCGAGCGCGACTTGGATAACGCAACGTTGCCGCGGCGCGAAATTTGCAGCAGCGATGATCCGCTCGACGCAGCGTCGCCGGACGTCACGTCGGACAATTCCGGTATCATGATGGCGCAAGCCATGCCCTGCAACCATGACGCAAGGTCGGTCACGCCCTGATTTCAGGTATTCAGCGGCAGCGTCCGGTATAGTTCAAATATACTTTCGCGAAATACGCGATGCCGTCCTTCATTTTTCGAATGACTGATCTGCGCAATTCCAATTTGAGCCAAAATCAATCCATTCGGTCACTCAACCGTGTCTTGCCGATCGCCACAGGCTCGACTGCATTCTGTGAACTGGCCGACACCAGCAGCAATCCCCGCCACCGTATCGGCGCAATTGGCGCGGAATGCCTCAAGGCTCAGACACCGAGGCTCTGGCATGGCTGAGATCGTCAACCTGCGGATCGCCCGCAAGCGCGCCGCACGCAGCAAGGCCGAACACCACGCCGCCGAAGCAGCGGCTCGCCCATGGCGCCTCCAAATCGGAGCGCGACCGTGCGGCGGCGGACCGCGACAAGGCCCGCCACACTCTCGATCAGCATCGGATCGAAACAGGAGACCGTCGATGAAATCGCCGGTTGTCAAACGCTCCATCGTCATCGCAGGCCACAAGACGAGCGTCAGTCTCGAAGATGCGTTCTGGAAGGGTCTCAAGGAAATCGCCGACGACCGCGACATGACCCTGTCCGATCTTGTGTCGGCGATCGACACCGATCGCCAGCACGGCAATCTGTCGTCGGCCATCCGGCTGTTCGTGCTCGATCACTATCGCAATGGCACGTCGCCGGTCCCCGGAGCCCGCGGTCGACCCGCGACCTCATCGGCCATGCGGACGACGACCGTCAGTTCTGCGCGCCGAGTAACGCCGGCGGCTGCGTCGCCGCGCGCGGCGGGCGCCGCATTGTCGGCCCGTGGCGCCGCGCGCGGCTTCGGCGCCGCTGGAACGTAATCGGCGGCGGCAAGCGCCGGCGCCTGCACGCCTCCTGGAACCGGCCAATCGGGCGCCGGCGACGACTCCGCAGCCGCCGGCGCCGCTTCGGGCACGGTCGAGACGCGGCGCCGCGACCGGCTGCTTGCGCCGCGGCTATCGGCCGCCTGCGGCGGCGGCCGCTTCCCGGCGCGCCCGCTCCATCGCGTCGATCTGCTTGGACTGCTGCTCGACCGCGCGCAGCGTCAGCCAGCTCGTCAGCAGGCTGGTGTCGACCGTGCGCTTGGGCGGCGGCAGCGCGCCCTTTTAGCGCGACCAGCACCGCCGGGCGCGCGGCGTCCGCCGTCGACGGCAAGCGCAGTCGAGAGTCAGCATCGCATCGAGCGTGGCGTCGGCGAGATCGACGTTGACGATGGCCTGGAGATCCGCGCCATCGGCCTTGATGGCGATGTCGCGCAGCCGCGCCTGCCCGGCGTTGATGCTGATCGCGGCCGACGCCTTCGACACCGGCAGGCCGGCGTTGTCGAGCGCGCCGGTGACGAACTCGCGGATGCGGGCGCCCTCGGTCGGAATGCCAAGCTCGACCGCGCGGGTCACCGCGCCGAACACATCCGGGATTGAGGCCGGCGAACTGGCGCCTGTTCGAGCGCTGATCGAGCCGAAGCCGGTCAGCGAGCCGATGAAGGCGGCGGGGCTGCGGCCGGCGCCCTCGAGCTCGGTCTGCAACGTCAGGCGGCCGGACGACGCCGGACGGACGTTCGCTCGGCGAACGATCGCGCCGAGCTCGGCGTCGGCCAGGCCGACGCGAAGCCGCGCCGACAGGCCGTCGCGCGCCGTTGGACACCGCCAGCCGGCCTTCGAACCGGCCCTTGCCGAGCTCGCCCGCGACGTCCTCGAACACGATTTCCGGACCGTCGAACCGCGCCATGCCGCTGCAGGTTCTGCGCCACCAGCCAGGGCGCGAACGCCGCCCGCTGCGCCTTGAAGCCGATGCGGCCGCCGAGGCCGATCGGGCTCCAGGCAATCGGATCGGTCGACCAGCCGGTACCGCCTGCGGCAGCGTGCGCGGGCATGCCGATCGCGGCCGCGATCACCGCCGGCGCATCGAGCGTTTCCGCCTCGATCGAGCCTTCGACCCGCGGCACGTCGCCGAAGCGCAAGCGTCAGCCGGCCCTGCACCTTGCTGCCGCCGATCGTGCCCGCGAACTGTTCGAGATCGAGCGTCGCCGGCTGGCCGGACGAGCGAGCCGCAACGTGCCCTTGCCGGCGACGTCGATCGGGCCGGCGGCGAGCTTGCCTTGAACGGAAGTTCGCGGCCGAGCGGTCCGTTCGCCGACGACGTCGAGCCGCGCCGGCTTGCCGGTCGCCGGCGACGATGCGATCGAGCCCGAGCAGCGCCAGCAGCGGGCCGGCCTCATCGGCCTCCAACCGGCCGTCGATACGAACTTCGGCGCCGGTCAGCGCGCCGAGATCGGTCGGCGATGAACGCCTCGCGCTTGCCGGTCGCGCTCGCCGAGATATTGACGCGGATGGCGCCGAGCTGGCCGGTCAGGCCGATCTTGCCGCTGGCGCGGCCTCGTCGCCGATGTCCTCCAGGCTGACGCGGCGCGCAGCGCCGCGGTCCTCTGGCGGGCCGCGATCCGGCGCATCGGTTCGGCCAAGCGCCGGCGCGAACTTCTCGGCGAGCGCGATGATGCCGCCGAGGTCGCGGGCAGTCGAGATCGACGGTGATGCTGCCGCCCGGCGGCGACTGTGGTCTGGATTCGTCCGGTGGCGACGAAGCTCGTGTCGCCCAGGTCGCGCGATCGACAGCCGCTCGATCGCGAGCCCGTTGGCGTCCAGCGTCGAGCCGCGCCGCGATGATCGCGGGCGTCGAAGCCGGCAACCCGGGCGCGGCCGACTTCGATGGCGAGCGTGACCTCGCCCGGCCGCTCCAAGTCCCAGGCCCGACAGCGCCGACTGGCCGAAGCCGATCACGCCGTCGAGATCGAGCTCGGCCGCGCGCAGCTCGCCATCGAGCCGCGCCGGCCGGTCGCCGGCGGGCCAAGCGTAGGACCACGCTGCCCTCGACCGTGCCGCGCTCGAACTCGGTGCGCAGATGCTCGACCGCGATCCGGTCGGCGCCGAGCGTCACATCGCCTTTGGCGTGCCACGGCTTGAACTGCGCGGCAGCGGTCGCGTGTCCGGCGAGCCAGGCCACCAGGTTCTTCGGATCGTTGGAATCGACGCTGGCGCCGCCGGCAAAGCCCAGTCCCTTGCCCAGCGGATAGAGCCGGCCTGTCGACCTTGACCTGGGTGAACCCGGGCGCGCGAAGCTCGAGCCTGTCCAGCGTCCAGCTTGTGCCGTCGGAGCGAAGCTCGCTCGCAGACGTTCTGCACCGCCGCGCCGCCGAGCGTCACCGCATCGATGCCGAGCGTGAGCTCGCACCGGCCATGGCGGCCGCAATGCACTGCCGAGCATGTCGCCGAAGGCCTGCACCGCCGCGAGCGGCAGACGCCGCGGCGCCTCCGGCGTCGCCAGCAGCCGGTCGAGATCGACCTGGCGCGCCGACAGCGCGCCCTGCAATTGCGGCTGCGCGCCGAACTTGAACTCCGCCGAGCCGGCGAGCGTGGCCGCGCGCTCGTCGGGCCCGTACTGGAACGCGACGTCATCCAGCGTGGCCGACGACGCCCCGGCCTTGACCTTGCTGGTCAGCCGCCACGGCTCGTAGGCGACGGCCTTGCCGTTCGCCAGCACCGCGCCGGCCGGCCGCGACAGCGTCAGCGCGCCGTCGAAGCGCGGCGTCGCGCGATCGAGCGCCAGCAGGCCTTCGGCTTCGACCGTCGAGCGGATGCTCGTCGGTCTTGAGGCTGAACTTCAGCCGCGTGCCATCCGGCCCGCCGCGCCCGGCCGAAATTCGTAGCCGTAGAGCCCGCCGCCGGTGACGAACTCGCCCTTGCCGCGGATCGGCCCGGTCGAGCGAACGCACGTCGCCGGCGAACCACAACTGGTCGAGCTCAAGCTTCGACTTGCTGTCGACGTCGGTCAGCGTCGCGCGGCCGTCCTCGATGCTCAGCCGGTCGATCGACAGCGTCTCGTTGGCGAGCGCGAGCGGCGGCCAGTCGATCTGGCCCTGCCTGTCGAGGCCGATGTTGAACTGCGGCGCGACCAGCCGCATCTCCGTCGCCCGAAGCTCGCCGCGCATCAGCGGCCCGAGCGCCGAGTTCGATGCGGAGCGAGCGGGCGCGCATCCGGCTGCCCTCGCCGGCCGGCCCGATGGCGATGGCGCGCAGCGTCACCGACGGAAACGGCAGCAGCGCGGCGTCGATGTCGCCGCCGACCTTGACCTTGATGCCGACCAGCCGGCTGGCCTCGGCCTCGAAGAAAGCGCGGTGGTCGTTCCAGCGGATGAAATGCGGCCCGACCAGCGCCGCCAGCAGCGCCAGGATCAAGGCAATCGCAATGCTCAACAGCGTCGTCTGCACGATGGCTCCGGTGCAGGTCTTGCCCGGCATCCCGGCTGAGCCGAGATACCAAGCTAGGTATGGCGACAGGCAGGCGCGACCCGTCCGGCCGGCCTGCAAACTCAACTGGCGTCGTTTGGCGGCGAATCTGTGTCCGCGAACAGTTTAGCTCAAAGCAAAGATTTTGCCCGGGTTCATGATGCCCTGCGGATCGAGCGCCTGCTTGATCGCCCGCATCGCCTCGAGCGCCGGCGCGCCGTGCTCGGCCAGCAGATACTTCATCTTGCCCTGGCCGACGCCGTGCTCGCCGGTGCAGGTGCCGTCCATGGCCAGCGCCCGCTCGACCAGCCGCTCGTTGAACGTCCTTGGCCACCTTGATCTCGTCGGGATTGTCGCATGTCGACCAGCAGCGTCAGATGGAAGTTGCCGTCGCCGACGTGGCCGACGATCGGCGCGATCAGCTTGCTCTCGGCGATGTCGCGCTGGGTCTCGGTGACGCATTCGGCGAGCCGCGAGATCGGCACGCAGACGTCGGTCGCGACCATGCTGGCGCCGGGCCGCAGCGTGAAGTTCGACGAACGCCGCGTTGTGGCGCGCCTCCCAGAGCCTGGTGCGCTCCTCCGGCCGCGTCGGTCCATTCGAACGGCCCGCCGCCGAGCTCGTCCGCGATCTCGCCGAAGCGCTCGGACTGCTCGGCGACGCCCGCCTCGGTGCCGTGGAATTCCAGGAACAGCATCGGCGTCTCGCGCAAGCGCGAGCTTGGAATGGAGATTGACGGCGCGCACCTGAAGCGCGTCGAGCAGCTCGATGCGCGCCACCGGAATGCCGGACTGGATGGTCATGATGGCGGCGTTGCAGCAGGCGCTCGACCGACGGGAACGGGCAGATGCCGCCCGAGATCGCCTCGGGAATGCCGGAGAGCTTCAGCGTCAGCTCGGTGATGACGCCGAGCGTGCCCTTCGGAGCCGACGATCATCCGCGTCAGGTCGTAGCCGGCCGAGGATTTCTTCGCCCGCCGCGCCGTCGTCATCACCTCGCCGTTCGCCATCACCACTTTGAGCGACAGCACGTTGTCCTTCATGGTGCCGTAGCGCACGGCGTTGGTGCCGGAGCAGCGCGTCGCCGCCATGCCGCCGAGCGAGGCGTCGGCGCCGGGGTCGATCGGGAAGAACACGCCCTGGTCGCGCAGATACTCGTTGAGCGCCTTGCGGGTGATGCCCGGCTGGACCACGCAGTCGAGATCCTCGGCGTGCACCGCCAGCACCTGGTTCATGTCGCGCACGTCGACCGAGACGCCGCCGAGCGGCGCGTTGACGTGACCTTCGAGCGAGGTGCCGGTGCCGAACGGGATCACCGGCACGCGGTGCGCCGCGCAGATGCGGACGATCTCCTGCACCTCCTCGGTCGATTGCGGAAACACCACCGCGTCGGGCGGCTGGTTCTCGATCCAGGTGACGGTGTTGGCGTGCTGCTCGCGCACCGCCTGCGAGGTTACCAGGCGGTTGCCGAAGGCCGCGGCAAGCGCGCGCACGGCCGCCTCGATCGCCTTCGGATCGCGCTGCTCCGGCGCGAAGGCCGCTGCCTGCGTTGTCATACTGGCAGGTTAGCAGAATGAAAGCGGCGCCGGCAAAGCGCCGGCGCCGCGAGCCTATCAAGTGCGGTACCAATTCAGGCGAGTACGGCGCCGATTCAGGCCGATTTACGCCAGGGCACCAGCATCGACACGCGCTCGCGATAGCGGCGGTATTCGTCGCCGAACGTCGCGATCAGGTCGTGCTCCTCGAGGAGCGATGCCGACGAAGATGTAGGCCGTGGTCACCGCCGCGAACAGCAGATGCCCGACCGTCATCGTCGGCGCCGCCCAGAACGCGACGATGAAGCCGAGATAGATCGGATGCCGCACCACCTTGTAGAGCACCGGCGTCTTGAAGCGCATCTCCGGCATTGGTCGGCCGACCAGGTTGTTCGCCGACCTGTTGCAGCCCGAACAACTCGAAGTGATTGATCAGGAAGGTCGAGGTGAACACCAGCACCCAGCCGACCATCGACAGCACCGTGATGGCCAGCGCGAGCCGCGGATCGGCGACCTGCCACACCACGGCCGGCATCGGCCGCCATTGCCAGAACAGCAGCACCAGCGCAAGGCTCGCGAGCAGCACATAGGTGCTGCGCTCGACCGACTTCGGCACGAACTGCGTCCACCACTCCTTGAACTGCTTGCGCGCCATGACGCTGTGCTGCACGGCGAACAGCGACATCAGCAGCAGGTTGACGATCAGCGCTTCCGTCAGCGGGACGACAGCGCCGCTGTCGATGGTCTTGGGCACCAGCAGGCCTTCGACGAAGCCGATGGCGTAAAGGATGGTGCCGAAGAACACGAGATAGGACACGAGGCCGTAAAGAAATGCGATGAACCGACTCATGGAATTCTCCTGTGGTGTTGGGTTGATCGGGCGCGGATCATTCACGGCGTGCGGATCGAGGACGGCCAGGCGGCAGCCAGCCGATCGCGCACCGGTGTCGTGATGGATGGGACAACGACGGCGCAGCCGAGCGCCCCGGCCATGACCAGCGCGCCTGCAGAACCTGTCCGCAGCGCGAAGGCATCGCGCATGGCTTGCCGGCGCAGCGTCGTGGCCCGAGCGCGATAGAAATCGAAGTCGATGGAGCCGTCCGGGTGACGGCGAAATTCGTCAGTCATGGCACTCTCCGTTGAATATCGGCCGCGAAAAATCGCGGCGATTGGGCCGGAGAATGCCGGGATGCGACCCGAAAGGCTTTGAAGCGCGCTTGATTTGTCCTTCAGATACGCTTGATTATGGCATGAGAACGCGCGGCTTCCGGGGCGAGACGACGTGCAGTTTCACTTTGCAAATCATATACTTGATGCCGACCGCCGCGAGCTCAGGCGCGGCTCGGAGCTGGTCGCGGTCGAGCCGCAGGTGTTCGACCTCCTGCTCTATCTGGTGCAAAACCGCGACCGGGTGGTGAGCAAAGACGACCTGATCGCCACGGTCTGGGGCGGGCGCATCGTCTCCGACTCGACCCTGGACAGCCGCATCAATGCGGTGCGCAGGGCGGTCGGCGACAACGGCGAGCAGCAGCGACTGATCCGCACCATCGCGCGCAAGGGCATTCGCTTTGTTTGCGCGGTGGACGAAGCCAAGGCATCGAAGGCATCGCCGTCGACGCCTCCGCGTCCGCAGCAGGAAATTCATTTCTGCACGGCCCCGGACGGCGTTCGTATTGCTTATGCGGTAGCCGGACAGGGTCCTCCTCTGGTGAAAGCCGCCAACTGGCTGAATCACCTTGAATATGACTGGCAAAGCCCGGTCTGGAGCCATCTGTTGCACGCGCTCGCCGCGGAGCACCGGCTTGTTCGGTACGACGAGCGCGGCAACGGCTTGTCCGATTGGGACGTTGATGACATTTCGTTTGACGCCTTTGTGCGCGACCTTGAAACGGTGGTGGACGCAGCCGGACTGGAACGGTTCGCACTGTTCGGTGTGTCACAAGGTTGCGCCGTCTCTGTCGCCTACATGATTCGGAATCCTGAACGTATCAGTCACCTCGTGCTCTATGGAGGATTCGCGCGCGGGCGATACAAGCGCGGGTCGCTGCAGGAAATCGAGCAGGCGAATGCCTTGATAACACTGATGCGTCAAGGCTGGGGTCGGGATAGTCCAGCCTTCCGGCACATCTTCACGTCGCTATTCATTCCCGGCGGTACAACTGAACAGATGAAATGGTTTGACGACCTTCAGCGTACCACTGCAACCGCTGAGAATGCCGTCCGAATCCGCGAAGCCATGATTTCAGTTGATATCAGCGATCTGCTGCCGCGCGTCACTGTGCCGACTCTGGTGATGCATTGCCGCAGTGATGCAGTCGTTCCATTCGAGGAGGGCCGACGGCTCGCGGCGGGCATCCCCGGCGCGCGGTTTGTGGCGCTTGAAGGCCAAAACCATCTCATCCTGGAAGATGATCCCGCCTGGGGCCGCTTCCTCGAAGAGATCAACGCCTTCCTCAAGACGTGAGGCCCGTTCCATGGCTTTACCGAACGGACGACTGTCATCTCGGCCCTCCGTTCGAAGGACGGCGCGCTGTAATCGATAAAGGCCAGGGCCGGCAGCGTCCAAATGGCTTGATTTGGCATCGCAGCAACCACACCTATCGGTCAAATACTACGGGGCACGCGTGCAATTTCTCTTCGGCGATCATGCACTTGACGTCGACCGGCGCGAATTGCGCCGCGGCGCTGGAGACGATCGCGGTCGAACCGCAGGTGTTCGACCTGATCGTCTATCTGGTCGAGAACCGCGACCGTGTGGTGAGCAAGTCCGATCTGATCGACTCAGTGTGGGGCGGCCGGATCGTCTCGGAATCAACGCTGACCAGCCGCATCAACGCCGCGCGCAAGGCCGTCGGCGACAATGGCGACGAGCAACGCCTGATCAGAACCGTGCCGCGCAAGGGCCTGCGCTTTGTCGCCGACGTCCGTGCGGCCGAAAACGCTACCACGCCGGCGGCCGCCGCCCTGCCCCTGCCCGACCGTCCCGCCATCGCGGTGCTGCCGTTCACCAACATGAGCGGCGACCCCGAGCAGGAGTATTTCTCCGACGGCATCAGCGAGGACATCATCACCGCGCTGTCGAAGCTGCGCTGGTTCTTCGTCATCGCGCGCAATTCCTCGTTCGTCTACAAGGGCAAATCGGTCCACCTCCAGCAGGTCGCCGACGAACTCGGTGTCCGCTACGTGCTCGAAGGCAGCGTCCGCAAGGGCGGCGACCGCGTCCGCATCACCGCGCAGCTCAATGACGTCGCCAGCGGCAGCCACCTCTGGGCCGAACGCTACGACCGCGATCTCGCCGACGTGTTCGCGGTGCAGGACGACATCACCGAGGCCATCGTCGCCACGATCGAGCCGCAGCTCTATGCCGCGGAGAATTTCCGCGCCCAGCGCAAGGCCCCCGACAGCATGGACGCCTGGGACCTGGTGATGCGTGCGCTGTCGCACTACTGGCGCGTCACGCGGCAGGACAACGTGGTCGCGCAGGCGCTGCTGGAAAAGGCCATCGCCATCGATCCGAACTACGGCCAGGCACTGGGCGTGCTGGCGACCAGCTACATCTTCAGCGCTCATATGGGCTGGGCGGACGAAAAGGCGGTGGCGATGGCGGAGCGCGCGGCGCTTGCCGCCATACGTGTGGACAGCGAAGATCCCTGGGCTCACAGCGCCCTCGGACACGTCTATCTGGTTGAACGTCGCTTCGACGACTCGCTCGCCGAGTATGAGCTGGCGCTCCGCCTCAATCCCAATTTTTCTCTGGCGCAAGCCTTTTACGGCGTATCGCTATGCTACAGCGGCCGATGGCAGGAGGGCGAAGAGGCCGCCCGCCGCGCCGTTCGCTTGAGTCCGCGCGATCCATACTCGTCGGTCTACCTCGGGATTGTGGCCTATGCCCAGTACCTCGGCCGCAACTACGACGAAGCGATGCGGCTGTCGCGTGAGGCGCTGCGCCAACGCGGCGACTTCGTCGGCGCCCACCGAGTGCTGACCGCAGCGGCCGGGATGGCGGGTCAGACCGAGGTTGCGAAAGCCGCACTGCGGGAGCTGCGTCGCGCCCAGCCCAACATCTCGGTCGCGTGGATCGCCGCGAACATGCCGATCCGCGATGATGCCGACCGCGAGCACTATCTGGACGGGTTCCGCCGCGCCGGCTTGGACTGAGCTTTATCGCAATCCGGTCAAGACTTTTGCGAACCGGTTAAGGAATATGTACAGAATGGCGGGATGCTCGACCGCCGCGACCTTGAACCGGTGTTTTTCGCCCCCTTCGTCTCCTCGGTGATGACCGTGGAGCCGGCCTGGATCGACTACAACGGCCATCTCAACATGGCCTATTACAACGTGCTGTTCGACCGTGCGGTCGACGAGGTGTTCGAGCTGCTGGGCTGCGGCGCCGACTACGTCAAGCGCGGCTTCTCGACCTTCACCGCCGAGGTCCATGTGCGCTACCTGCGCGAGTTGCACGCGGGCGACCCGGTGCGCGTCACTTTCCAACTGCTCGATTACGATTCAAAGCGGATGCATTATTTCGAGCAATTGTTCCACGCCGAGGAGGGCTGGGTCTCGGCCACCTCCGAGAACATGTCGCTGCACGTCGACATGAACGCCAAGAAGGTCGCGCCGTTTCCGGCCGAGGTGACGCGGCGGCTGATCCAGATGAAGGCGTCGCACGGCCAGTTGCCGCGGCCCGAAGCCGCCGGGCGCAGCGTGGCGATGCCGGGGAAGTCGTAGCCGCACGACTGCGGACCGGCGACTCGCTTGGCGTCAAGGAACCCGACGGCGCCGGTAGCCGGGTGCGTCGTGGTAAAAAATCGATTTTCGAGCTCTGACGTACCGTAAGCTTTCTCGCAAGGATTTGCCAAGAAGCCAGTCCTAGCCTTGCCTCGCCGTGCCACTGGTTGAAAGGCGGTGCTGGTGTGAAACTGCATTTCTATATCAGCAGCGACGATGACGCCGAGCGTTGCCGACATTCGTTTGAGTTCGGACAACCGATATCCGTTGGCGGTACCGACACCCTTACCGGGCGAGTCAAATCCTATGCCGGGATCGTTCTCTCCATGGAGCCCGCGTACGCGGATTCTCCGGGAGAGCGATGGCGGGTCACCATCGACACCCCCAATCCGGCCAACGAGATTCGTTCAATACACCGACCATAACCCGGGCGTCGCTAGCTCAAGCAGATGGCCGTCGGGGTCGCGGAAATAAATGCTGCGGCCGCCGCGGGACCAATCGTTGCGGCCTTCGACGGCGACGCCGCGCTCGGCCAGATGCTTTTCCCATTGCTCAAGGTCGGCCTTGCCGATTGCGAAAGCGACGTGCAGTTGACCGTCACCGCCATGGCCCGGGATGGTGCCGCTCGGCAGCACCACGGTCTGCCCTGTGGTGCCCTTGCGGAAGACCAAAAGCACATCGCGCCCCGCCACCGCATAGGCCGACAGCCGGTTGTCGGCGTAGATCGGCGCAAGCCCAAGCACGCCCTCGTAGAACGCTCGCGCGCGTTCCATGTCGTCGGTGTGAATGGCGGTTTCCAGGATGCCGTCGAGCTTCGGCATGGCGCTGCTCCGGTTGACGCTGTTCGCCGCGGGTCGCTAGCATCCTCGCACGAACGCAGCATAGGAGGACAACGTGACGGTCGAACGGATTGACTATCAGGCTGGCAGCGTCAAGGGCAAAGGCGCGCTGGTGTGGAACGAGAAGGTCAGCGGCAAGCGGCCGCTGCTGCTGGTGATGACGAACTGGCTCGGCGTCACCGAGAACGCGATCAAGCGTGCGCAGAAGATGGCCGGCGACAAATACGTCGCCTTCGTCGGCTGCATGTACGGCGAAGGCAAGACCTGCGCTGGCCCGCCGACCTCGCAGGAGTGGATGATGGCGGTGCGCGCCGACCGCGTCGAAGGCCGAAAGCGCGTCAACGCCGCGCTGCAGACCATGATCGCCGAGGCCGACAAGCGCGGCATCGGCGACCGCTCGAAGAAGGCTGCGGTCGGCTTCTGCTTCGGCGGCGGCAACGTGCTGGAGCTGGCGCGCAGCGGCGCCGACCTCGACGCCGTGGTCAGCATGCACGGCGACCTCGGCACCACGATGCCGGCGAAGAAGGGCGACATCAAAGCCGCGGTGTTCGTGCTGCACGGCTCCAAGGACCCGGCGGCTCCGAAAGCCGAGCGCGACGCGCTCGAAGCCGAGCTGGATGGCGCCGAGCGCCAACTGGCAGATGCTCGATTTCGGCGGCCGGCTGCATTCCTTCGCCGAGGAGGAAACCATGATGAAGGGCATCGCCGAGTACAACGCGCCGGCCGCGCGCCAGACCTACCGGATGGCTCGACGACTTCATCCAGGACGCCTTCGCCAAGAAGCTCTGAGGCCTTCGATCCGCCATCGCGGCCCGGACGCGCTGCTATTAAGCAGATCCGGGCCGCGCTATATTGAAGCGGTTCTCAGGCGCGGTAGCAGCATATGAAACGGCGCGAATTCATTGCGCTCATCGGCGGGATCGCTGCGTCGCTGGGTTTGCCTTGCTCCGCCCGCGCCCAGCAGAACCCGAAAAAAATTCCGCGTATCGGCATCATCGACGACGGGCCGCTGTGGGACGCCTACCGGGAGGGCATGCGGGCCGCGGGCTATGTCGAAGGCCAGAGCATCGCCTACGTTTACCGCACCGCCGAAGGCAATCCGGACCGCCTCACGGCTGCGGCGGTTGAGCTTGCTCGCCTCCCCGTCGACGTGATCGCGACCTATGGTACGCCGCCGAGCCGAGCCGCCAAGGCCGCGACCTCCACCATTCCGATCGTTGCCATCGCGGTCGGCGATCCGGTAGCGGCCGGCTTGGTGCAAAGCCTCGCCCATCCCGGTGGCAATATCACCGGCAACACCATTCTCTCCCCCGACCTCAGCCCCAAACGGTTGCAACTGGTCAAGGAGGTGATCCCATCCGCCTCCCGTGTCGCTTTCCTGTGGAACCCCGACAACCTGTCCAATCGCGTGATCCTGGAACAATTACGCGCCGCGGCGTCGGCGCAGGGCCTCGAGTTCACTGCCGTCGAGGCCCGCAGCGCAAGCGACCTCGATGGCGCCTTTACTGCGATAGCGCGCGGGCGGCCCGACGCGGTGCTCCTGACCAGCGATCCGGTCCTCCAGAGCCACATGCAGAAAATCATCGCGCTGCTGTTCCGCTACGGTTTGCCGGGGATGTTCCAGACCCGGGACACGGTCGCGGCGGGCGGCCTGATGTCTTACGGCGCGAGCTTCCCGGAAATCTTCCGTCAGGGCGCGTTCCTCACCGACAAGATTCTGCACGGCACCAAGCCGGCCGACCTGCCGGTGCAGACGCCGCAGCGGTTCGCGCTGGTTATCAATCTGAAGACCGCCAAGACGATCGGCCTGAAGATTTCCGATGCGGTGCTGCTGCGCGCCGACGAAGTCATCGAATAAAATCTGTCGCTATCGGGGAGAACAAATATGAGAGCCATCGTCCGCACGTTGCTCGCGTTGCTGTCGGCAGGCTTCGCCTTTGCCGCGCAGGCGGAGCAATATCCGACGAGGCCGATCCGCATGATCGTGTCGATTGCCGCCGGCAGCGTCACCGACGTCATCATGCGCGCAGCCGCAGCAGAGCTGCAGGGCCGGCTCGGCCAGCCGCTGGTGATCGAAAACCAGGGCGGCGCGTCCGGCATCATCGGCGCCAGGGCCTGCGCCCAGGCGCCGGCCGACGGCTACAGCGTCTGCATCATCAACCACGCGCAAACGTCCTACAACCCGCTGATATTCACCAAGCTGCCCTACGACGCCGATCACGACCTCGTACCGGTGGCGCGATTGTTCTTTCTGGTCGAAGGCGTGTTCGTCAATCCGGGCCTCGGCGTCAACTCGATCGCCGAATTGAAGGCGCTGGCACAGGCAAAGCCCGGCGCGCTCAATTATGCCACGCTCGGCGAAGGCTCGTTCCCCGAACTGTTCATGGTCTGGCTGAACAACCAATGGGGCACGAAGATCGTCGGCATCCCCTACAAGGGCGGCGGGCCGGCGGCGCAGGCGGTGGCGGCCAACGACGTCCAGATGACGCGCTTCGGCGTCGGCAACTTCCTCGGCCTGGTCGAGGCCGGCAAGGTCAAGGCGCTCGCGGTCGCCTCGGACAAACGCTCGCCGCTCGTTCCGAACGTGCCGACGCTGGACGAGGCCGGCCTCGGCGGATATCCAGGCCGCGGCTGGTGGGGCGTGGCCGTGCCAAAGGGCACTCCGCCGGACATCGTCGAGCGACTGAGCAAGGAGTTCGCGGGCCTGTTCGGCGATCCGAAATTCGCGACCTTCCTCGACAAGCAGGCGGTGGTGTCGGCGCCGACCACACCCGCGGACTTCGCGGCGTTTCTCAAGGAGGACCGCAAGTCCGCCGAGACGTTGATCAGGATCGCCAACACGCGGAAGCAAGAGTTCAAGGAATAGGAGCGCGCCATGCTCGATCGCCGTCATTTCCTTGCGGCTTCGGCGGGCGGCCTGCTTGCCGGAACGGGCGCCGTGCCCCGGGCTCAGGCGCAGGCGATCAAGAAGCCGGTGCACATGATCGTCGGGTTTCCGGCCGGCGGCGGCACCGACGTCACCGCCCGCGTGCTTGCCGAAAGCCTGCGCAGCGCAGGCTATGCCTCGACCATTCTGGTGGAGAACAAGGCCGGCGCCAGCGCCCGCATCGCGGTCGAATACGTCAAGAACGCCGAGCCGGACGGCACCGTGATGCTGTTCACGCCCGACTTCCCGATGACGCTCTATCCGCACAGCTTCAAGTCGCTGAGCTACGATCCGCTGAAGGACTTCACGCCGGTCGCGCCGGCAACCCAGTCGATGCTGAGCTTCGTCGTCGGCCCCGCGGTGCCGGCAAGCGTGAAGACGCTGTCCGATTTCGTCGCCGTGGTGCAAAGCCAACCCGGACAAGGCGAGCTACGCCACCACCTCGGCCGGCGCCACGCCGCATTTCGTCGGCGTCATGCTGTCGAACGAATCGAAGACGCCGATGAACCCGGTGCACTACCGAGGCGGCGCGCCGGCGCTGCAGGATGTCGTCGGCGGCCACATTCCCGCGAGCGTCAATCCGCTGAGCGAAAGCATCCCGCTCGCCAAAGGCGGCTCGGTGCGCATCCTGGCGGTCACTGGCTCGAAGCGTTCGCCGTTCCTGCCGGACGTGCCGACCATCGAAGGAAGCCGGCTACGATGTCGTGGTCGAAACCTGGGTCGGCCTGTTCCTGCCGGCCAAGGTGCCGCGCCGATGTGCTCAACGCGCTGAGCGCGGCCATGAAGGAGGCGTCGCAATCCGCGGCGCTGAAGGACAATCTCGCCAAGTTCGGCAGCGTGCCGACGTTCCAGACGCCGGCGCAATTCGCCGAGACGATGAAGGCGGAGCTGAAGCGCTGGGGGCCGGTGGTGAAAGCCTCGGGCTTCGTCGCGGTGGATTGAGACCTCACGGCTTCAGCAAAATCTTGCCGATCACCTGCCGCGCCTCGATCATCTCGTGGGCGCGGCGCGCGTCCTTCAGCGGCAGGCGGGCGTGGATCAGCGGGCGGATCGCGCCCGCGGCGAGCTTTGCGATCAGATCGTTCATCGACGCGGCGCGGATCGTCCGGTTTGTCGTCGAGCGTGTGCATGGTGAAGATGCGCACCGCCGCGCTGTTCAGATAGCCCGGCCCGCTGTCGAGCGCGTCGATCACGTTGCCCTCGATCTTGCCGACCAGCTTGCCGTAGGACACCAAGCAGCCCGAACGGCCCGAGCATCGGCAGGAACTCTGGCGAAGTCCTTGCCGCCGACCGCATCGAGGATCAGGTCGACGCCGGCGCCGCCGGTGATCGCGGCGACGCGTGCCGCAATATCCTCGCTCGTGGATCGACGGCGTGGTCGGCGCCGAACGCCTTCAGCGCGCGCGCCTTCTCCTCGGCGCCGACCAGCGCGATCGTCGTCATCCCGGCGAGCCTGGCAAGCTGCACCGCGGCGCTGCCGAGCCCGCCGGACGCCGAGCCGACCAGCACGGACTTGCCCGGCGCGCCGCGGGTGGCGGTGTGAAGGAGGTGCCAGGCCACCTGGTAGTTGGACAGGCAGGCCGCGGCTTCGAGATCGGTCTGCGGCGGCAGCGCGAACAGGGCGCGCTCGGGCACCGCGATGTATTCGGCGTAGCAGCCGGCGCGGACCGGCAGTTCGCGGGCGGTGACATAGACCTTTTCACCGAGGGCGAAGCGCGTCGCGCCCTCGCCCAGCTCCGCCACCGTTCCGGCCATCTCGATGCCGGGAATCGCCGGCAGCGGCGGCATCCAGGGATAGACGCCGCGCCGCACCAGCAATTCGGGCCGGCTCACCCCGATGGTGTCGGCCTTGACCAGCACCTCGCCGGGCTTGGGACGCGGCGTCGGCACATCGACGTATTCGAGGACGGACGGATCGCCGGTGCGGGTCAGCAGAATGGCTTTCATCCGACCATCATGCCCTGTGGGCTTCCCCTCGCAAATCCAGGTCCCGAGTGCCATTTTCTACCCATGATTCTCGTGGAACAAGCTCGGCCTTGGCTGATCCAGCAAAACACAGCGATTTTGAAGCTGGCTCCGGCGGCACCCGCCCCGGGCGGCATCGCCGCGCGGGCGATGGCGGCGCGCGCGGGCGCGGCCTATCTCGCCGACCTCAACCCGGAGCAGCGCGAGGCGGTCGAGACGCTGGACGGCCCGGTGCTGGTGCTGGCCGGCGCCGGAACCGGCAAGACCCGCGTCCTGACCACGCGGATCGCCCACATTCTCGCGACCGGGCGGGCGCGGCCGTCGGAAATCCTGGCGGTGACCTTCACCAACAAGGCCGCGCGCGAGATGAAGGAGCGGGTCGGCCACCATGGTCGGCCAGGCGGTCGAGGGCATGCCGTGGCTCGGCACGTTCCACGCCATCGGCGTGAAGATTTTGCGACGGCACGCCGAGCTGGTCGGGCTGAAGAGCGATTTCACCATCCTCGACGTCGACGACCAGATCCGGCTGCTGAAACAATTGCTCGAAGCCGAGAAGATCGACGAGAAGCGCTGGCCGGCGCGCGTGCTGGCGGGGCTGATCGATCACTGGAAGAACCGCGGGCTGACGCCGGAGCAGGTCGCTGCCGGCGAAGCCGCGGCGTTCGCCAACGGCCGCGGCAAGAAGCTCTATCAGGCGTACCAGGAGCGGCTGAAGGTGCTGAACGCCGCCGACTTCGGCGACCTGCTGCTGGAATGCATCCGGCTGTTCCGCGAGAACCCGGAGGTGCTGGCGCAGTACCAGCAGCGGTTCAAATACATCCTGGTCGACGAGTATCAGGACACCAACGTCGCGCAGTATCTCTGGCTGCGGCTGATTGCGCAGCGGCCCAGTGTGTCCGCGTCGGCGCAGCGCACTCCGTTACCCACTCCCCTTGCGGGAGAGGGTGCCCGAGCGGCGATAGCCGCGAGGGCGGGTGAGGGGTCAGCGCCAGACATCGACTCCGACCCCTCACCCGGCTCCCCCGGGTCTCGCTTCGCTCGCCCGGGGTCGCCACCCTCTTCCGCAAGGGGAGAGGGTGCGGAGCCCGCGGTGAGCGCAGCGCAAATCGCTCCGCCGAAAAACATCTGCTGCGTCGGCGACGACGACCAGTCGATCTACGGCTGGCGCGGCGCGGAGGTCGACAACATCCTGCGCTTCGACCACGATTTTCCGGGCGCCAAGGTGATCCGGCTGGAACGGAACTACCGCAGCACCGGACATATTCTCGCCGCAGCGAGCCACCTGATCGCGCACAACGAAGGCCGGCTCGGCAAGACGCTGCGCACCGAGGACGTGCCGGGCGAGAAGGTCACCGTCACCGGCGCCTGGGACAGCGAGGAGGAGGCGCGCTCGATCGGCGAGGAGATCGAGGAGCTGCAGCGCTCCGGCCATCTGCTCGACGAAGTCGCGATCCTGGTGCGCGCCTCGTTCCAGATGCGCGAGTTCGAGGACCGCTTCGTCACCCTCGGCCTGCCCTATCGCGTGATCGGCGGCCCGCGCTTCTACGAGCGCGCCGAAATCCGCGACGCGCTGGCTTATCTCCGCGTCGTGCATTCGCCCACCGACGACCTCGCCTTCGAGCGCATCGTCAACGTGCCCAAGCGCGGCCTCGGCGACGCCACCATCCAGCTCCTGCACGACCACGCCCGCAAGCGGCGCGTGCCGCTGTTCGAGGCGGCGCGCGCGGTATCGGCGACCGACGAGCTGAAGCCCAAACCGCGCGGCGCGCTGCGCGGCGTGGTCGACAGCTTCGACCGCTGGCGCGTGCAGAAGGACACGCTGCCGCACACCGAGCTCGCCGAGATCGTGCTTGACGAGAGCGGCTACACCGAGATGTGGCAGAAGGACAAAAGCGCCGACGCCGCCGGCCGCCTGGAGAACCTCAAGGAGCTGGTCCGCTCCATGGAGGAGTTCGAGAACCTCGCGGGCTTCCTCGAGCACATCTCGCTGGTGATGGACACCGACCGCGCCGAGAACGAGGACGCGGTCAACGTGATGACCCTGCACTCCGCCAAGGGGCTGGAGTTCGACACCGTGTTCCTGCCGGGCTGGGAGGAAGGCCTGTTCCCGCACCAACGCGCCCTGGACGAGCAGGGCCGCGCCGGCCTCGAGGAGGAGCGCCGCCTCGCCCATGTCGGCATCACGCGGGCGAGGAAGCGCGCCAAAATCTACTTCGCCACCAACCGCCGCACCCACGGCCTGTGGCAGACCAACATCCCGTCGCGCTTCCTCGACGAGCTGCCGGAGGCCAACGTCGAGGTCACCGAGAGCAAGGGCAGCTTCGGCGGCGCCGCCGGCTTCGGCGCCTCGCGCTTCGACGAGATGACGGCGTTCGGACGCAACTACGGCACGCCCGGCTGGCAGCGCGCCCAGGCCAACAAGCGCCGCGGCGGATTTTCCGAGACCGGCGCGCCGCGCTATGGCGAGAAGGGCGTCGGCGACGACGCGCTCGACCACATCGACCCGACTCTGACGACGACGATGACGAGCACGCCCGTCACCTCCGCCCTTGAGGGGGAGGCGGCGGCCGCAGCGCCGAGAGCCGCGAACGCGCGCCGCTCACCATCGAGGGCGAGCTGGTGGCGAAATCGACCGGCACTGTGTCGGATTTCACGGTCGGCGACCGCGTGTTTCACCAGAAGTTCGGCAACGGCAATGTCGTCGTGGTCGACGGCAACAAGCTGACGATCGCGTTCGACAAGGCGGGCGAGAAGCGCGTGGTGGATAGTTTTGTGGAGAGGGTGTGAGCCAAAGGCGCCTTGACGGCGTTTTATAGTAATATTACTATAATGCCGTGGATGACGCGTTGCGCACGATCAAGCCTGCGGTGTTCGTCGGCACAAGCCGCCGCGACCTGCAGGCGTTTCCGGAGCCTGTGCGGCGGGAAATCGGCCGGGCGTTGTTCGAGGTTCAGCTCGGCGATCATCCATTTCACGCCAAGCCGTTGAAAGGCTTCGGCAGCGGCGTGTTGGAGATTCGCGATAACTACGACGGCGACACTTATCGAGCCGTCTATACGGTGCGCTTTCAAGGCGTCCTGTATGTTCTGCACACGTTTCAGAAGAAGTCGACGAGGGGCATCGCTACACCGCAGCGTCATCTCGATCTGATCAGACAGCGGCTTCGACAAGCCAAGGTTATTCATCAAGCCGGCAAAGGAGTTGAGCCATGAAGAAGAAGAAAAAATTACCTGCCTTCGAGATCGGCAGCGGAAATATTTTCGCCGATCTCGGCCTGCCGAACGCGGAAGAACATTTGCTCAAGGCCTCGTTGGTCGTGCAACTGCACAGGCTCATCAAGGCGCGCAAGCTGACGCAAACCGCCGCCGCCAAGATTGCCGGCATCAAGCAGCCCGACCTGTCGAACATCCTGCGCGGGCACTTCCAAGGGTTCTCGCTGGAACGGCTGATGCGGATGCTTACCGCGTTCGACCAGGATGTCGAGATCACCGTGCGTCCGCGCCGCAAGAAGAAGGGCAGTACGGGGGAGATTACGTTCCACGCGGAGGCGGCGTGATTGGATTTGACGACGCGTGTGGCGGCGAAATCGACCGGCGCGGTGTCGGATTTCACGGTCGGCGACCGGGTGTTCACCAGAAGTTCGGCAACGGCAATGTGGTGGTGGTCGACGGCAACAAGCTGACGATTGCGTTTGATAAGGCCGGGGAGAAGCGGGTCGTGGATAGTTTTGTGGAGAGGGTGTGAGAGTGTCGGCGACAACAGCACACTCGCAAATATGTGTGTCGCGCGTTAAGGTTCCCCCCTTAGTTGTATCGGGGGACGCGAAATGTCGGAGCTACAGTATCTCTATGGGCTGTACCTAACCTTACCCAACATCACGCAAGGCTTTATCGCGGTGATTGGGCTTCTAACGATCCTGATCGTCGGCCTTTCTACAACAATCGCACTGTCGTATTCGGTCCGACAGTTCTCACGATGCTCGGGATATTCGGTTGCTTCTTGGGAATCGCGATCGGATTGCTGAGATTTGATACCAGCGACGTTCAAGGCAGCGTTCCATCGCTAGTTGAAGGTATTAAGACGGCTTTTTGGGCTTCTGTATTCGGTGTTGCAGGCGCCCTGCTTATCAAAATCCGATTGCTCCTGGTCGGGCCGCCGCGCATCCCGACTACTGGGGCTGTGCAAGAAGCAACAATTGACGACCTGGCGACTTTGCTCAGTCGCCTTGGCTCCTCGCAATGACGCTCGTATCCCGATTTATGATTCTCGACGCTAGACAGCGGTTGACGATCGGACGCGCAGCCTACCGCCTCTGCGCCTGATCCTCGGCGCCACCCTGCTCCCCCCACCCCGGATTGTGGATCAGCCACAATTCCAGCAGCGACAGGAACGTCACCGCTGCGCCGACCGTCACCGCGACGTGCATGCCGGCGGTGTGATGCGGCACGCCCAGCACGAAGGGCGAGGCCAGCACCCACAGGCCGATCACGAGATTGACCCACTCCTCCCATTCCCTGAACGCAGTAATCGCCAGCAGCGAGGCGGCGACCAGGATCGCGCCGCTCAAGAAGGCGTCGTCGCGCGCCGGACCATCGCGATAGGCGAACAGCCAGGGCGAGACGAACAGGAAGGCTCCGAGGATGGCGTTGTAGAGGTCGAGGGCGGCTTCGCGGCGTTTCATGGCGAGGCTCCTGCCGGATGTCGGGATGACGAGGCAACGCGGGGCGGGGCGGCGAGGTTCCGAATCCGGTGAGAGGCGCAGGCGCTGTCACAACGTTCCCTCCCCCCTTGTGAGGGAGGGACAGGGAGGGGGTGGCTGCTGGACTCGGAATTCAACAGCTACCCCCCTCCCCAACCCTCCCCCACAAGGGGGGAGGGAGCAGGCCGAGTTCGCGGCGAGCACGGCGATACCCAACGACGCGGCGACACCACGCGATGGCAACACCGAACGAGTAGCGCTTCGCCTTTTCAACAGGCTCCCGACCTGCCTTGCGCCACCACGGCCCCAAGCGTTCACTACCTCTTCACCGGGGGGAGCCACCATGACCACCATCGCCACAGCGTCCGACCGCACCGACAGCTATGCCGGCAAGGCGCTGTTCGCCTCGGCCATCGGCTACGCCATGGACGGCTTCGACCTCCTGATCCTCGGCTTCATGCTGCGGGCGATTTCGGCGGAGCTGCACCTCACCCCGCCGCAGGCCGGCTCGCTGGTGACCTGGACGCTGATCGGCGCCGTCGCCGGCGGCATCCTGTTCGGCATCCTCAGCGACTATTACGGCCGGGTCCGGGTGCTGACCTGGACCATCCTGCTGTTCGCGGTGTTCACCGGGCTGTGCGCCTTCGCGCAGGGCTACTGGGACCTGCTGGTGTACCGCACCATCGCGGGGCTCGGCCTCGGCGGCGAGTTCGGCATCGGTATGGCGCTGGTGGCGGAGGCGTGGCCGGCGGCGAAGCGGGCGCGGGCCTGCTCCTACGTGGCGCTCGGCTGGCAGGCCGGCGTGCTCGCTGCGGCGCTGGTGACGCCGCTGTTGCTGCCGGCGATCGGCTGGCGCGGCATGTTCGTGGTCGGGCTCATCCCGGGCGTCATCGCCTTCGCGGTGCGGTGGTATGTCGGCGAGCCGCAGATTTTCCTCGATCGCGCCGGCCGCTCGCGCGGCATGGCGCCCCTGCGGCTGTTGGTGAAGGACGGCGAGACCAGCAAGATCAGCCTCGGCATGCTGATCCTCTGCGGCGTGCAGAACTTCGGCTACTACGGCGTGATGATCTGGCTGCCGAGCTACCTGTCGACGCGGTTCGGCTTCGGGCTGACGCAATCGGCGCTGTGGACCGCGGTGACGATCCTCGGCATGGCGCTGGGCATCTGGGTGTTCGGCGTGTTCGCCGACCGGGTCGGCCGGCGGCCGGCGCTGCTGACGTTCCAGGCCGGCGCCTTCGTCATGGTGCTGGTGTATTCGCAGCTCACCCGACGCCAATGCGCTGCTGGTCGGCGGCGCGGTGATGGGGCTGTTCGTCAACGGCATGCTGGGCGGCTATGGCGCGCTCCTGTCCGAGCTCTACCCGACCGAGGCGCGGGCCACCGCCGAGAACGTGCTGTTCAACCTCGGGCGCGGCATCGGCGGCTTCGGACCGTTCGTGGTCGGCGCGCTGGCGGCGAGCTATTCGTTCGCGGTGGCGATCGCGCTCTTGGCGACAATCTACCTGCTCGACATCGTGGCGACGCTGTTGCTCATTCCGGAGAAGACGGGCGTCCCGCTGGAGTAGCCGGTCGCCACCGATCCATCGACAACAACAAACGCACGGCCTCCCGGCTCCCCTCCCCCCGTTCGCGCAGCGAATGGTGGGGAGGGGTCGGGGGTGGGGGGCGTGATCAAAACGACCGCTGATCGATAGCCAAGGCTCCCCCACCCCGACCGCCTGACGGCGGTCGACCCTCCCCGCCGCTTTGCGGGGGGGAGGGTGGGAGTTCGTGGCGCCGCGTGGAGTCACAAACCAAGCTGGACCTACTCTCGCGACTCTTTTAACAGGCGGCGGGGGCCCCGAAAAAATGCCGTCGTCGCTGCTGCCATCCTTAAAGCCGTTGAACGTGCCGCAGACGTTGGCGCAGGCCACGACGCTGCATCAGCAGGGCCGGCTCGCCGAGGCCGAGCGGCTTTACGCCGCCATTCTCGCCGTGCGGCCGGACCAGTTCGACGCGCTGCATCTGCTCGGCCTCATTCGCCTGGGTCAGGGCCAGCCGGCCGCGGCGCTGCGGCTGATTGCCGACGCCATGCGAGCGAAAGCGCCCTCGCCCCAGGTGCTGCTCAACCATGGGCTGGCGCTCTCCGCGCTCGGTCGCCAGGAGGAGGCGGCGGCAAGCTTCGAGCGCGCCACCAAGCTGAAATCAAAATTCCCCGAGGCCCACAACAACCGCGGCGTCGTGCTGGCCAGTCTCGGCAGGAACGAGGAGGCGGTGGAGTGCTATCGCAAGGCGCTGGCGGCCAAGCCCGCCTATGCCGACGCGCTGTCGAACCTCGGCAACGCGCTGATGCAGTTGAAGCGTTACGACGAGGCGCTGGCGAGCTACGACCGGGCGCTGGCGGCGCGGCCGGGCTATGCCGACGCGCTCTACAACCGCGCCATCACGCTACGCGCGCTGGGCCGGCATGACGAGGCGCTCAAGAGCTACGATCTGGTCGTGAAGGCGCGGCCGGACCTTGCCGAGGCGTGGTGCAACCGCGGCGTGGCGCTGCACGACATGCGCCGTTTCGAGGAAGCACTGCTGTGCTGCGAGCGGGCGCTGGCGCTGCGGCCGGATTACGTCGAGGCGCACTACAACCGCGCCCTCTCGCTGGAAGGCCTCAGGCGCTTCGACGAGGCGCTGGCCAGCTACGACCGTACGCTGGCGATCCGGCCGCAGTTGCCCGAGGCGCTGTCCAACCGCGGCACCATGCTGCGCGAGCTGAAGCGCCTGGACGAGGCGCTGGCGAGCTACGACCAGGCGCTGGCGCTGCGGCCCGATCTGGTCGAGGCGCTGACCAACCGCGGCATCATCCTGCACGAGCTCAAGCGCACCGAAGAGGCTCTGGACAGCTCCGACCGGGCGCTGGCGGTGCGGCCCGACCACATCGATGCGCTGAACAACCGCGGCACCACCTTGCAGGAGCTGAAGCGCTTCGAGGCGGCTCTGGCCAACTACCAGCGCATGCTGGCGATCCGGCCGGACCATCCGCACGCCTTCAGCGGCATGGCATCCTGCGCGCTCAGTCTCTGCGACTGGTCGCAGCGGACCGAGATCGAGGCGGCGCTGGCGAAGCACATCGCCGACCGCACCACGACGGTCTCATCCTTCGTGCTGCTCGGCTACAGCAACGATCCGGCGCTGCAACTGCAATGCGCCAGGAACTATTGCGAGCACCGGATGCCGGTGTTGCCGCCGCCGCTCTGGACCGGGCAGGCCTGGCGGCATCAGAAAATCCGGGTCGCCTATCTCTCCGCCGACTTCAAGGCGCACGCCACCGCGTTCCTGATGGCCGAGCTGTTCGAGCGGCACGACCGCAACAAATTCGAGATCGTCGCGATCTCGTTCGGCGTCGACGACGGCAGCGCGACGCGGCAACGGCTGGTCGCGGCGTTCGACCGGTTCTACGACGTGCGCGGCAAAAGCGACATCGAGGTCGCCTCGCTGCTGCGCGAGCTGGAGATCGAAATCGCCGTGGACTTGAAGGGCTATACCGGGGATTCGCGACCGGAAATTTTGTCCCACCGGCCGGCGCCGATCCAGGTGAGCTACCTCGGCTATCCCGGCACGATGGGCGCGCCGTTCATCGATTACATCGTCGCCGACAAGATCGTGGCGCCGTTCGCGCACCAGCGGTTTTTCAGCGAGCGGATCGTGCAACTGCCCGGCAGCTATCAGGTCAACGACAGCAAGCGGACCATTGCCGCGAACACGCCGGCGCGGCAGGAGGTCGGGCTGCCGGAGCAAGGCTTCGTGTTCTGCTCGTTCAACAACAACTGGAAGATCACGCCGGCGGTGTTCGACGTCTGGATGCGGCTGTTGCGCGAGATCGACGGCAGCGTGCTGTGGCTGCTGTCGGACAATGCCGGCGCCGAGCGCAATCTTCGCAGCGAGGCCGAGCGGCGCGGCGTCGATCCGACGCGGCTGGTGTTCGCAGGACGCCTGCCGCCCGACGAGCACCTGGCGCGGCACCGGCTGGCCGACCTGTTCCTCGATACGCTGCCCTGCAACGCCCACACCACCGCGAGCGACGCGCTATGGGCGGGGCTGCCGGTGCTGACCTGCCTCGGCGGCACCTTCGCCGGACGGGTCGCGGCGAGCCTTGCCGGCGCCGCCGCGCTGCCCGAGCTGGTCGCGAACGATCTCGCCGAATACGAGGCGCTGGCCCTCACGCTGGCGCGCGAGCCGGCGCGGCTCGCCGAGTTCAAAGCGAGGCTCGCGCACAATCGCAGCACCTGCGCGCTGTTCGATTCGCTGCGCTTCGCCCGCCATCTGGAGGCGGCCTACACGCAGATGTGGCAGACGTGGCAGCGCGGCGAAGCGCCGAAGGGCTTCGCCGTCGACCCGTTGGGTTAAGTCCAAGCTTTACGCGACTCGTCATTGCGAGCGAAGCGAAGCAATCCAGAAACAAGTGACGGGCTGGATTGCTTCGTTGCTTCGCTCCTCGCAATGACGGCGAAGCCGGCGCAAGACCTCACTTCAGCGTATCGCCGATCACTGCGACGGATTGGATCTCGACCAACAGGTCGGGATTGGCGAAGTCCTTGGCGGTGATCAGCATGCTGGCTGGGAACTTGTCCTTGAAAAACTCGCCGCGGACCCTGACGAACTCGTCGCCATCCGCCTGGTTGCGGATCATCACCGTCATGGACACCAGATTTTCGAGCGAGCCCCCGGCGCGTTTCAGCGCCGCTTCGATGTTGCGAAACGCCTGCCGCGTCTGTTCGGTAATGCCTTCGACCTTCTTGCCGTCAGGCGCGCGGGTGCCGCCCATGCCGGCAAGCCACACGATGCGCCCGCCCTCGGTGACGACGCCGGCGCCATACGATCGCTGGGCGTTGGTCGGCTGCAGGTATTGCGCCGCCTGGACCGTGTCTGCGAACAGAGCTGCGAGCGCAACGGCGCCGCAGAGCGAAATGCTTCGAAGAGTTTTCATTTTGGCTGCCTCACTCGCTGCTTTGACCAGACCGTCACGCTTCAAACCGGCACGCCGCCCTCGACCGTGACGCGATGCAACAGGCGCCGCTGCGGCAGCTTATAGTCGGCGACCGCCAGATGCAGCGCCGCGGCATTGTCCCACATCACCACATCGCCGACCCGCCATTTGTGCCGATAGATGAACTTCGGCTGGATGCAGTGGCAGGTCAGCCCGGCGATGATTTCGCGCGCCTCGTCGTCGGGCATGCCCTCGATGCCGACGCACTCGCCTTCGAACACGTAGAGCGCCTTGCGGCCGGTGTTGGGATGGGTACGGACGACGGGATGAGAGATGTCGGGCACCGCGTCGATCTCGGCCTTGAACATCTTGTTGCGCTGGCTGCCTTCCGGCCGCTTGCGCCGGCCGTAGCTGTGGATCGC
Organism: uncultured Alphaproteobacteria bacterium; assembly: GCA_963702635.1. Taxonomy (GTDB): domain Bacteria; phylum Pseudomonadota; class Alphaproteobacteria; order Rhizobiales; family Xanthobacteraceae; genus Z2-YC6860. Next base: position 81,638 of record CAVPDL010000017.1, on the reverse strand, counting down.
CTTGCGACCGGCGAGCTTCTGCTTCATGGCCTCGGGCAGCGCGTCATAGGCGGGGGCGGTGCCGGCAAACAAGGTGTCGCCGATCGCATTGCCGTTGTCGTCGTGGGGAATTTCGATCGCGTAGAGGATCGAGCCGCGACTCGGACGGGGGCGGTAGGAGGTGTCGGTGTGCCAGGTCTGGCCCGCGTCGGGCAGGCCGAGAAATTCTCCGTCCGCCTTGACGATGTTGGAGATCAGCAGGATTTCCGGATGGCCGGCCAGCAAGTAGCGCTTGAGCACGTGGATCTCGAGCGGGCCGAAACTCCGGCCAAAGCCGATGTGCTGCTCGGGCGTCAGCTTCTGATCGCGAAACACCAGGACGGTGTGACGATCGTAAGCGGCCTCGATCCTGGCAAATGTTCGCGCGGCGAGCGGCTTCGATAGATCGACGCCCCCGATTTCCGCGCCGATCACGGCGTCCTGCGGAATGACCTGAATATCGTCCTCGATGACGGCGGACGCGGCCAGAGCGGACATCACTGGAGCTCCCGATTGATGCCGTGTTTGCGGCATTGTCGTCCGCGCCCCTGGCCAGCGCAAGACTTGGCGCTGCATGAGAGCATTGTCACGACAGTGCTCCTTGCGCGACAATGCACCGAACACCGGGGTTGGAGTATGCGATTCAAAGTTCCTACGGCGCTGATCGCAACGGCCCTCCTGTGGCTCGGCGCGCTTGCCGTGACGTCGCGCGCAGCCGAGTGCGGCGGGGTCGATCGTCCGCCTTGTGCACCCAGTCGTGCCGCACCGAAGCCGGCCGCTCCGAAACCCGCGGTGCAGAAGCCGTCGGCGCCGCAGCGCAGTGCCGCGCCGGAGCCGTCGGCAGCCGCTGTCGACATTACGCTATCGAAAATCCCGGATATCATCGTGCCTGAACCGAAGGGAAAGACGCAGCCCGACCAGGCCGTGATCGAGTTCGAAGCTGCGACCGTGCCGCCATCGCGACCGGTGCAGGCGCCATCGCAGCCGGCGTACACCCGGCGTCACGGCCCCGAAGACTGATACAGTTGGCGCCCGCCATATTCCGGCCCTCCCTTGCGCTAGACTGCCGATGCAGCTTTTGAAGTCGGGTGGAGTGCCAATCATGAAGTCTCGTTCGGCCCATCGCGGTGGCGTTCGCGGCCGGTTTGTTGGCGCTATCGACGCTGCCCGCCTCGGCCAGCCTCCTGATTGAGATCGACAAGTCGTCCCAGCGCATGACCGTCTCGCAGGACGGCGCCCATCTGTTCACCTGGCCGGTGTCGACCGGCGTCAGCCGCTACGACACGCCGGGCGGCTCCTACACGCCGTTCCGCATGGAGCGCGACCATTTCAGCCGCGAATGGGACGACGCGCCGATGCCGAACTCGATCTTCTTCACCCGGCGGGGCCATGCCATCCACGGCACCAGCCACACCTCGATCGGCCGGCCAGCGTCGCACGGTTGCGTGCGGCTCAGCGTCGAGAACTCGCGCATGCTGTTCGATCTGGTCAAGCGCGAAGGCTTGAACAACACCCGCGTGGTGCTGTACGGCGCAATCCCGCGCGGCGGCGCGCCCGAGATGGTGCGGCGCGCGCCGGACTACCAGCAAGGCTATGGCCAGCCCGGCCCCTATCAGCGCGACTATCACGACGATGGTGTCATCGCGGCGGCCCCGCAGCATGGCGTCCTGCCGAACTATTCGCGAAACGCGCAGCCGATCTATCGCGGCCGCGACGGAGCGCCGGTGTACGACAATCGCGAGGAGCCGTACCGACCGCCACCGCCGTTCTTTCCATTCCCAGGCTCGCCCTGGAACTGACAAGAGCCACCCGGGGTGACACGAAAACCCGGCCGGTGCAGCGCGACCGCCTCGAAAAGGCGAAGCATTTCTTGCGGCGAGTCAGGCATATCCCGGGTTCGCAGCGTGCTGTTGATGCGCTGCGCTGCGACCCCGGATATGGTTTCGCCCCTAGGCGAAAAAGTCGGCAGGCCGCGGCTCGACTGCGGCGCTGTCGGGCACCGTGGTTTCGCCTTCGATCGTCTTTAGCGGCACGCTCGGCAGTTGCAACACCGTCGCCCATTGGCCGGGCAACAGCCGCGTTAGCGGCACGATGGTACCGTCGGCGAATTCCAGCGCGTCGTGATGGGTATGCGAGACGTGCATGTCGATCTGACGAAAGCGCGCCACCTTGCTCCGCGCGGTTTTCTGCCAGTGGGTGATCGGGTGCTCGTAGCGCACGTCCCGGTCAAAGGCGATCTCCGTGCCCGGCCGCAGACACACGGCAGTGTTGAGATCGCCCGCACTGGCAAACCCACGGGTGATGGTATGGCGGAAACTGGTCATGATCAGCCGATCGGCCACCGCGGCCGGCCGGGACGCCACGTGTTCGAGACTGTAATCGCACATGAGGGTCAACTCCCTTGGTCCGATATTGCCCGCGATGACAACAGGCGTGCGGGCTCTCCGTTCCTGCCGTGCGAAAGATTTGTCGTGAAAGGCTTCGCCGTCGAATTGCGGCGAATGGCGCGGTCGGCGTGACAATACCGGAGGAGACTTCAGGGGCGAAATTCGCGTTAGCTTTGGGCTATGCCGCACTTCGAACACAAGCGGTGGACGGCGGATATGCGGATATCATGTCGACTTGTCGTATTGCCTCATCCGGGGTCCGGCGCAAAGCACCGGACCCCGGATCCACCTTATTTCTCCGCGAGCCACGTCCGCGTAGCGCGCCTTGAGCGCCTCGGTTTCCGAACGGCCGTCGTAATGCACCGGCTCGGCCAGCGAGCGGCCGGCGGCGGCGACGCGATAGGCCATGTAGCGGTATTGCGCCGGATATTTCGCGGCGTCCGGATTTCGCCATCAGCGCATCGAACGCTGCCGACGGCTCGACCGGATCGAGGCGGTCCTTCTCGTACAGCGTCGCGCGCTCGACCATGCGCCAATCGCCGTTGCGTTGCTCGATGCGGTCGAGGAAGCGGCCGTTCGAGGTCAGGTCGGTCGCGACGCCATCGATGGTCTGGCGCACCAGGATGGCGACATTGGTCTCGGACGTGGCGCGGGCGCCGTTCACCGCAACGCGCGCCGGCCAGAGCAGATGCTTGGCGACGCTGCCGCGGCCGTAGTTGCGCTGGCAATGCGCGACGAATTCCGGTGTAGGGCCCGCGGAACCAGGACACCGCGATCTCGCCGCCGGGATGGAAGATCGCCGCGAGATCGTCCCAGCGGCGCCTGGTCGCGGGCGAAGCCCCAGGCCTGGATCAGTTCGGCGCAGGCCAGTTTGCCTTCGATATCCATGCGATGCCCTGTGGACCGGTTCGGGAAAAGTTTGCGACATGCAAGCGGAGCAAGCCGCCGACAAGCCTGTCTATATCCGGTTGATAATTGCTGTGGAAGTTGGCGTCCGCCGCGTGCATAAACCGCTGTGACCAACGCCCAAAACAAATCCAGCGCCGCGACCTATGTGGCCCGGCTTCGCACCGACGAAGGCTCGGCGCGGCGCATCGCCAATTTGCTGTCGGAAAGCCTCGACCCCGCCGAGACCGCCTGCGCGGCATTCGAGCAGACGCGACGGGCGCTGGCAGGTCGACGTGCATTTCCGACAGCCGGCCGAAGCCGGCCGAATTGCGCGTGGTCCTGGCGCAGGCCGACAACCTCGGGAATGGCGTCGCGGTGCAGGTGCAGCAGATCGCGCCGCGCGATTGGGTTAAGGAAAGTCTTGTCGGGCTTCGGCCGGTCAGTGCCGGCCGCTTCGTCGTGCACGGCGCCCATGACCGCGACCGCGTGCCGGGCCATTGCGTCGCCATCGAGATCGAGGCCGCGACCGCGTTCGGCACCGGCCATCACGGCACCACGCGCGGCTGCCTGCTGGCGCTGGACGCGCTGGCGCGCAGCAGCAAGCCACGCCACATCCTCGATCTCGGCACCGGCTCCGGCATCCTGGCGATCGCGGCGGCGAAGCTGTTCCACATGCCGGTGCTGGCGACCGACATCGACCGCGATCGCCGTGGAAAACGCACGGGCCAACGCGGCGCTGAACGGCGTCGGCGCATTCGTCACCGCTGTGCAGGCGGCTGGACTGCGCGCGCCGCAAATCGTCGCGCGGGCGCCGTTCGATCTGGTGCTGGCGAATATCCTGCTGCAGCCGCTGCAGCGGCTGGCCGCGCCGATGGCGCGGCAGCTCATGCCGAATGCGCGCGTGGTGCTGTCCGGAATCCTGGCAGCGCAGGCCAACGCGGCGATTGCCGCCTACCGATCGCAGGGCTTGGTGCTGGAGCGCTCGTTCGCGCTGGACGGCTGGGTCACGCTGCTGATGATGGCAGCGTCCGGTCTGAATGCGGCGGATCACGCTGTGCGAATGGCGCATCTGCCACTCCGCCAGCGTATCCAGCAAACGCAGCAACGCGCCGCGCGGTTGGCGCTGTTCGGGCGAGTTGCAGCCAGGGAATGTCAGCGTAGCCATTTGGGCCTCCACATTGCGAAGACCTTCTGGTCCCGGTCCAACGGGCTTCGCATGACAGCACCTATACCGAGTCGGATTTGTCAGCAGCACGAGCAAGGAAGCATGGGTCCATTGCCCCTGCTGCATATTGTCGCAGTTCATCGCGCAAGCCTTTGTGAGCTAAGGGAAAATCACCGCTGCCTCGTCCAAACCGAGGCCCAAGGCAGCGGCACACGATCAAGTGAAGAACCGGCTGTCCGTTTCAGCGCACGAACGGCAGCGAATCCTCGCTGCGCTCGTTGATCTTCCAGCCGGCCTGCTCCAGCTCGCTCGGCAGCAGGTGGGCCGTGGCGGCGAAACTCTCTCATGGCCGTCTCGCGCCGGGCCTCGATCATCCGTGCGTAAAAACGTGCAACCAGGCCCGGGCGCTTTGGCGCGGTCTTCGCGGCGGCCTGGGCGCTGCGGGTGCGGGCAATTTCATAGGTGATTGTGGACATGGGGAACTCCTTTGTTCGTTGGAAAGACTGACGGCAGATCCCCTTGCTACCCGTCTTTTCTGCAATGCAACATAGGCCGATTCGAGCCAGACAGTAGTCCTATCGCCGCATAGCTCATGGCGTAAGTCTGCATAATTAAACGATTAATTCAGTCTTTTGATCGGATCGATCAAGCCGCCGCGATAACATCATTCCGGCTGATATTATTGCACTGCACGCAAGGCGTGCCGCACTTCGCGTCGCATTTGCCGCGCCCTGCCCCGGCCCATAGATTGGCCGCGCATGTTCGAGGCCGTTTTCCAGTCATTCGACGATCCGAAACCGGCGCAGACCGGACCGCGCGTTGCAGGCGCTGCGTCAGCGAATTGGTCCGCAGCGGGCTTTCCGGCTTCATCCTGCCGCGCGCCGACCGGCATCAGAACGAATACGTGCCGCCATCCGAGGAGCGGCTCGCCTGGCTAACCGGCTTCACCGGATCGGCCGGAACCACCATCGTGCTGGCGGACCGCGCGGCGCTGTTCGTCGATGGCCGCTACACGCTGCAGGCCAAGGACGCAGGTCGAACAGCCGCTGTTTGCGATCGTGCACATCACCGAGATCGCGCCGGACCGTTGGATCGAGCAGAACCTGCCGGCGGGCAGCCAAGCTCGGCTACGACCCCTGGCTGCACACCGCCGAGGGCGCCGAGCGGCTGGCGCGCGCCTGCGCCAACGCCGGCGCGACGCTGGTAGCCGGCCGAGCCCAACCCGATCGACGCGATCTGGACCGACCGGCCGGCGCCGCCGCTCGGCGCCGGTGTCGCTGCACGATCTGCGATTCGCCGGCGAAACGGCAACCGCGAAGCTCGACCGCATCCGCGACGAGATCGCGAAGCTTGCGCGCCGACGCGCTGGTGATCTCCGATCCGCACGCGGTGGCCTGGACCTTCAACATCCGCGGCTCCGACGTGGCGCACACGCCGCTGCCGATCGCGTTCGCCATCGTGCCGAAGGATGGCAGGCCGTCGCTCTATATCGACGGCGCCAAGCTCTCCAACGCGGTGCGCCACAAGCTCGAAGAATGCACCGAGGTCCGCGAGCCTGACGCCTTCATCGACGATCTGAAAGCGCTCGGCGCAGCGCATCGCACCGTGCGGCTCGACCAGGCGACCGGGGCCGACGCGCTGTCGCGCCTCATCGAGCGAGGCCGGCGGCAAGGCGTCTGCGCGGCCCCGATCCGATCGCGATGATGAAGGCGGTGAAGAACCCGGTCGAGATCGCCGGCGCGCGCGCGACGCGCATCTGCGCGATGGCGCTGCGGTGACGCGCTTCCTCGCCTGGTTCGACCGCGAGGCGCCGAAAGGCGAGCTCACCGAGATCGCCGCGGTCGAGGCGCTGGAAAGCTTCCGCCGCGACACCGGCCTGCTCAAGGACGTGTCGTTCCCGAGCATCTCCGGCGCCGGACCCGACGGCGCCATCGTGCACTACCGCGTGACGCGCTCGACCGACCGCAAGATCGCGCCGGACGAATTGTTCCTGATCGACTCCGGCGGCCAATACGAGGACGGCACCACCGACATCACCCGCACCGTCGCGGTCGGCGAGCCGACCGCCGAGATGCGCGAGCGCTTCACGCCTGGTGCTCAAGGGCCACATCGCGCATCGCCCGCGCGGTGTTTCCCGACGGCATCAGCCGGCGCGCAGCTCGACCCGTTCGCGCGGCAGGCGCTGTGGCAGCGCGGCCTCGATTTCGACCACGGCACCGGCCACGGCGTCGGCAGCTATCTGTCGGTGCACGAGGGCCCGGCGCGCATCTCCAAGCTCGGCAACGCGCGCGCTCAAGCGCGGCATGATCCTGTCGAACGAGCCCGGCTATTACAAAGCCGGCGAATACGGCATCCGCATCGAGAACCTGGTGCTGGTGGTGGAGGGCCCGAAGGTCGCGGGCGCCGAGAAGCCGCTCAACGCGTTCGAGACGCTGACGCTTGGCGCCGATCGACCGCCGGCTGATCGAGCCGAAGCTGCTGACCGCCGACGAACCGTCGTGGCTCGACGACTACCACGCGCGAGTCGCCGAAGCGCTGATCGCCGCTGGTCGATGACGAGACGCAGACCTGGCTCGCCGCCGCCACCCGCCCGCTCGGACAGGGCTGATAGATGCGGCAGCATCTCCGGCGGTCATTCCGGACGCCGCGCAGCGGCGATCCGGAATCCATAACCCCAGTGCTGATGCGACAGTGAGACCGGGGTTATGGATTCCGGGTTCGGCCTTCGGCCGCCCCGGACTGACGGTTGAGATCGGCTGCTAGCGCCGTGGACCCCGCCGAAGCCAGGCAACTGCACGACAGCCCGCGCGCTCAGGAGAAGACGCCGTGGGGCCTGCTGGTGCTGCTGATCGCGATGACCGCGATCGGCCCGACCACGCTCAACGTCGCTGGTGCCGGCGCTGCCGGAGATCGCCAACCGGCTCGCCTCCGACATCGCCACCGTGCAGCTCACCGTCTCGGTCTATCTGCTCGGCGCTTGCCGCCGGCCAGCTCGTCATGGGACCGCTGTCCGACCGTTTCGGCCGCCGGCCGGTGGTCCTTGCCGGGCTCGACCCTCACCGCGGCGGCGAGCGTGCTGGCGCTCGGCGTCGGCACGGCCGGCAGCCTGATCGTGGCGCGGGTGCTGCAGGCGCTCGGCGCCTCGGCCGGCATCGTGGTCAGCCGCGCCATCATCCGCGACCTGTTCGACCGCGAGCAGCGCCGCGTCGATGATCGGGCTTGTCGCCACCGTCATGGTGGTGGTGCCGACGTTCGGGCCGCTGATCGGCGGCCTGCTCGACACCGCCTTCGGCTGGGAGGCGATCTTCCTGTTCACCGCGGTCACCAGCGCCATGGTCGTGGTCTGGGCCGCGATGGCGCTGCCGGAGACGCGCGGACTCAACGCCCCGCCGGCGCTGCCCAGGCAAGGCTTCTTCCGCGACCTGGCCGCGCTGTTCAAAAGCACGCGAAATTCCTCGGCTACGTCTGCGCCGCGGCGTTCGGCTCCGCGACCTTCTTTGCGTTCCTCGGCGGCGGCGCCGCATGTCATCATCACGCTGATGGGCCGCAGCTCCGCGGAATACGGCGTCTGGTTCGCGATCTGCTCGATCGGCTACATGGCCGGCAATTTCGTCGCCTCGCGGCTGTCGACGCGGTTTCGGCATCGACCGCTTGATCTGGTGGGGCATCGCCATCGAAGCGGTCGGCGTGGCCGTCGGGACAGCGCTGATCGCCGTGCGCGATGCATTGGGGTCCGGCGGTCGTGTTCCTGCCGCAGCTCATCGTCAATTTCGGCAACGGCCTGCTGCTGCCCGGCGCGATCTCCGGCGCGGTCAGCGTGCGCCCGCAAGCGGCGGGAACCGCCGCCGGCATCATCGGCTTCAGCCAGATGGCGATCGGCGCCGCCACGCCCAGTACGCCGGCATGCTGCTGGCGGACTCGCCGAGCGGCCTGCCGCTGGCGCTGCTGATGGACGCGCTGACAGTCGTGCTGGCCCTATCGTTCCTGCTGGTGCGGCGGCGCTGAGCGGCCTATCGTTGCGCAAAACTGCAACGGGGAAACGCCATGACAAGACTGTTGGTCCGCTTGGTGCCGGCCTGTGCCGCGCTCGCCGTGACCGCCGTGTCTGCCGCACGCGCCGAAACGCTCGCCGAGCTTTACGAGAAGGCCAAGGCCGAAAAGGAAGTCGTGTTCTATTCCGGCGGACCGGCAGCGCCGCACGAGAACCGCGCCAAGCTGTTCATGCAGCAGTTCCCCGGCATCGCGGTGTCGGTGACCGGCGGCTTCACCAATGTGCTGAACGAGAAGATCGAGCAGCAGATGGCGGAAAAGAAGCTCGCCGTCGACATGGCGTTCTTCCAGACCGTGCAGGACTTCGTGAAGTGGAAGAAGGAGGGCAAGCTCCTCAACTTCAAGCCCGACGGCTTCGACCAGATCTATCCGAACTTCCGCGACGCCGACGGCGCCTACATGTCGTTCTCTGCCAACGCTCTGACCTATGCCTACAACACGGCGGCGGTGAAGCCCGAGGACGCGCCGAAATCGGCGCAGGATTTCCTTAAACCCATATTCGCCGGCAAGCTCATCACCTGCTATCCGGCCGACGACGACGCCACGCTCTACCTGTTCCACGTCATCATCCAGAAATACGGCTGGGGCTGGATGGACAAATACACGGCCAACAAGCCGAACTACGTGCAGGGCCACCTGCCGGTGGCGCGCAGCGTCGCCTCGGGCGAGAACATCGCGACCTTCGACGCGTCGTCGTCGGTGTGGGCGTTCAAGCGCCAGGGCAAGCTCGAGGTGGTGGTGTCGCCGGAGGACGAAACGCCGGTGTTCACGCTCACGGGCGGCATCTTCAAGGACGCGCCGCATCCGAACGCCGCGAAGCTCTACGTGACATGGTTCCTGGCCAAGGAGCAGCAGAGCCAATGTCGGCTCGTTCTCCTCGCGCGCCGACGTGGCGCCGCCGGAGGGCTTCAAGCCGCTGACCTCGTACAAGATCGCCAACAACTATCGCGAGTTCATGGTCGACGAGAAGCTGATCACGGAATTGCGGAAGCGCATGGAAGGCTACACCGGGCCGGTGGTGAACAAGGGCGGGGTGAGGTAGCCCGAGCCGTACCGCAGGCTCTTCTTATCCCTCCCCGCTTCGCGGGGAGGGTGGACGCGAGCGATAGCGAGCGGCCGGGTGGGGAGTGGCTCGCCGTATCGCTAGGCACACCCCACCCGACCTCGCTCGGCTATCGCCTCCGCTCGGCCGCCCTCCCCGAAGACGGGGAGGGTTAAAAAGAGTTTGCCGCGCCGCCTTTCAGAAATCGCCGACGCTACTTCCCCACCAGCTTGAACCAGTCGTCCTCGGTCAGCACCGCGACGCCGTGCTTCTTGGCTTCGGCGAGCTTGGAGCCGGCGCCGGGGCCGGCGACGACGTAGTCGGTCTTCTTCGAGACCGAGCCGGAGACCTTGGCGCCCAACCGCTCGGCCATCGCCTTGGCCTCGTCGCGGGTCATCTTCTCCAGCGAGCCGGTGAACACCACGGTCTTGCCGGCGACGGGCGAATCGGTGCGCGGCCTCTCGGCATCGCGGATTTTCACTTGGTTGACCAGCCGCTCAACCGCTTTGCGATTATGGCTTTCGCCAAAATAGTCGGCGATGGCGTCGATCACGGTGTCGCCGATCTGGTCGAGCGCATCCATCTCGGCGCGGGTTTCCTCGTCCTTGTCGATAACCTTCAGGGCTGCGTCGTGGAACGCCTTCCAGGTGCCATAGCCGCGGGCCAGCGCCACCGCCGTGGTTTCGCCGACATGACGGATGCCGAGCGCATAGATAAACCGCTCCAGCGAAATCACGCGGCGCGCCTCGATCGCTTCATAGAGGTTTCGCACCGAGGTCTCGCCGTAGCCCTCGACTTCGCGGAGCTTGATCTTGTTGTCGCGCGCGGCGAGCGTGAAGATATCGGCCGGCTCCTTGACCCAGCCCTGCTCATAGAACATCTCGATCTGCTTCTCGCCGAGCCCCTCGATGTCGAAGGCGCGGCGCGAGACGAAATGCATCAGGTGCTGGATGCGCTGGAACGGGCAGGCGAACTCGCCGGTGCAATGGGCGCGAGCGCCCTGCTCGCCGCCGGCGATCTCCTCGCGCACCACGTCGGTCTTGAGCGGACACGGGCATTTTTTCGGAAAGCTGTAGGGCTTGGCGCCACGCGGCTTGTCCTCGACCACGCTCGACCACCTGCGGGATGACGTCGCCGGCGCGCTGGATCGTCACCGTGTCGCCGATGCGCACGCCCAGCCGCTCGATCTCATCCTGATTGTGCAACGTCGCGTTCTGCACCACGACGCCGCCGACCGTGACCGGATCGAGCTTGGCGACCGGCGTCAGCGCACCGGTGCGGCCGACTTGAATTTCGATGTCGCGGACCAACGTGGTGGCCTTCTCGGCCGCGAACTTGTGCGCGATCGCCCAGCGCGGCGTGCGCGAAACGAAGCCGAGCCGAGCCTGCCAATCGAGCCTGTCGACTTTGTAGACCACGCCGTCGATGTCGTAGTCGAGCCTGGCGCGCTCGGCACCGACGTCGCGGTGAAAAGCAAGCAGGTCGTCGGAGGACGAGCAGAGCTTCCACAACGGATTGGTCTGGAAGCCGGTCGACTTGAGCCACTTCAGCATGCCGGACTGCGTCTCGGCCGGCATCTCGCTCATCTCGCCCCAGGCATAGGCGAAGAAATGCAGCTCCCGCGACGCGGTAATCGACGGATCGAGCTGCCGCAACGATCCGGCCGCGGTGTTGCGCGGATTGACGTAGAGCTGCCTGCCGGCTTCGGCCTGCTTGCGGTTGAGGTCGAGGAACGCGGCCTTGGTCATGTAGACCTCGCCGCGGACCTCGCAGACTGCGGGGATATTCTTGACTTTCAGCTCGTTCGGCACCTCCTTCATGGTCTTGATGTTGGCTGTGACGTCCTCGCCCTCGGCGCCGTCGCCGCGCGTCGCGGCCCTGACCAGCCTGCCATCCTCGTAGCGCAGCGACATCGACAGGCCGTCGATCTTCGGCTCGGCGGTGAAGACGAGCTTGTCGTCCTCCTTGAGGTTGAGAAAGCGGCGGATGCGGGCGGCGAAATCCGCCACGTCCCCTTCGCTGAAGGCATTGGCGAGCGACAGCATCGGCACCGCGTGCCGCACTTTGGCGAAACCCCGCGCCGGCGCCGCGCCCACTTTGCGCGACAGGCTTTCCGAGGTGCGCAGCTTCGGAAAGCGGGCCTCGATCGCCTCGTAGCGCCGGCGCAATGCGTCGTATTCCGCATCCGAAACCGTCGGCGCGTCCTTCTGGTAGTAGCGCTCGTCGTGGCCTTTGATCTCGGCTTCGAGGCGAGCGTGCTCGCGCCCAGCCTGCCGCTCCGTCATCTCCTCGACGGCGAGCTTGGAGTCGCGGGGTGGTCTGGGCGTGGCCATGGCCTCTCTATATTGCCGCAAGCCGATTGATGCCACCCCGCCGCACGCGTACGCTATCCACGGATTCCTCGTTTTCCGTAGGAGCCGCCGATGAACCGGATTTTCAAGCCCCTCTGGCTTGCCTTTACATTGCTGCCGCTCGCTGCACACGCCGATACCGTCCGCATCTATGTGACCAACAGCGCCGGCGACAGCGTCCATGTGATCGACGCCGCGACCAACAAGGTGGTCCAGGTGTTCAAGGGGCCTGAGGCGATGCACGGCGTGAACTTCTCGCCGGACGGCGCGCAGGTTTATATCAGCAACGAGTCGCAATCGACCCTCGACGTGTTCGACAGGAAAAGCGGCAAGCTGATCAAACAGGTGCCGCTGAGCAACCGGCCGAACAACATTGCGGTGGCCAAGGACGGCCGGATCGCGGTCGGCATCGCCCGCGGCGACGGTGCGCTCGACATCGTCGACCCGGCGGCGCTGACGGTGAAGAAGACCATCCCGGTCCACGGCCGGCTGCACAACGTCTATGTCACGCCGGACAGCAAATACGTCATCGCGGGCTCGATCCCGAACAAGATGCTGACGGTGATCGACCTCGCCACCGAGCAAGTCGCCTGGGAGGCCAAGATCAGCGCCGGGGTCCGCCCGATGGCGATCGAGACCAACCCGGACGGCTCGACCAGGCGCATCTTCGCCCAGCTCTCCGATCTGAACGGCTTCGCCGTGATCGATTTTGCCGAGCGCAAAGAGGTTGCCCGGATCGAGCTGCCGAAGCCCGCGCGGGATTTCGAGACCGACGCCGGCCGCAACACCTCGCCCTCGCACGGCATCGGGGTCAGCCCCGACAACAAGACGCTGTGGGTCACCAGCATCCCGAACAACGCCGTGGTTATCTATTCGCTCGCCGACCTGAAGATGATCGGCCAGGTGGCGTTGCCGGCGCTCAAGGTGCCGTGCCACGAGGCGATCTCGGCAGTGGCAAACTGGGTCACCTTCACGCCGGACGGCAAGACCATCTACATCTCGAACGCAGGGCTTCGTTCGGTCACCGCGATCGACACCGCGGCGATGAAGGTGAAAGCCGTGATTCCGGTCGGCGAAGTGCCCAAGCGCATCAACACGCTGGTGCTACGTGAGGGCGGCAACGCTCGCGCGCAAACCCATAAATCCGAGTCTGCAATCGCGGCTCGCTAATGTCCGAGCTGTGCAACGTTCAATCTTTGAACGATTCTCACGCCAACGTCTTAGCAGAGAAAACTCACCTTAGAACGTCCTTGAAAATGAGGATCGTTGCCTAAGCAGTGCCTGCCAACTGCCTTATTCAATCAACTCATCGGCGCGAATGAGAAGTGATAGTGGTATTTCAATCCCGAGCTCCTTGGCGGTCTTGAGATTTACCAGCAAATTGATCTTGGCGGGCAACTCCACAGGGAGATCAGCCGGCTTGGTGCCTTTGAGAATTTGCTTGACGTACAACGGAGCCCGCTGATTCATGAGGAGATAGTCCGGGCCGTATGCCAGCAATGCGCCATCTCTCGCCGCTGCCGGAAAACCAAATATCGTCGCCAAACCATTATCAGCAGCGCTACTTATGATGTGACTGCGTTCCCGATAAGTGAACGGGCTCGGTTGAACGACGATTGTCGTCGCGCCGTTCCGCTTCAGCGCCGTAATGGCTTGGTCGATCTCGCCGCTTTCAGCGATTCCCCGTTCCCGCAACTTTGTGCCGACTGACTGGACGGCCTGCTCGGTGGCTTGCAACCGATTTTTCCCGTCCGGCCACGCCGTGTGCCAGAGATAATCAATTGTATCTTGTTTGCTGACCGCTCGGTCAAATTGCACCAACTTGGCACTCAGGTCTGAAAAAATGTCGCTGAAACCAGTGGCGTTGCCGCCTGGATGCGCAAGGTTTTCGGCCAGCTTCATTGCGACGGGATTGCCGACGCTGATGAACACAATGGGGATTGTGGACGTATGGCGCTTCGATGCCACCGATGCGGTTGAGCCGGTGGGTACCAGCAATTCAGCGCCGCGGCGGATTAAGTCCTCCACTGCCTGGTTGGTGTCGGCATCGCTGCCGCTCGTCCAGACAATATCGAGCACAATGTGGCGACCTTCGATCAGGCCCGCTTGGCGCAGACCCGATCGAAATGCGTCAACCAGCGACTTGTCATAGTCGTTGGACGGTGAACCGAACGGCAGCAGACCAATTCTGATCGCCCGTTCGGCCGGCTGTGCGCCCGCCCCGAGCGGCCACGCGGCCATTGCTCCGCTGATGAGCGTGATGAATTCCCGTCGCCTCACAGGCTTCACCCCCAAGTCGAGACATAATGCTAGCACATCTCTGAAGTGAGCACTGAAATTAGCGTCACGGCAAATTGACGCAACTGCGATCGCTATGGGTCATTCGCGACCGGGCCGAGCCCGTACGGACGATGGCGGGTTGATGATGCCGGCCCGTGCGTAATTCAAACTCCGAAACTGGAGCCTCGAATCATGCGGATTGGCTGCGCGTTAGTGAGTCCACGCCTAATTAGTGCTTCTTCGAACGGCCGCCGAGCGTCGCTCCGTTGACGAAGGCGGCCATCGCCTTCCAGTCGGCGTCCTTGACCGACATGAACTGCCGGCCGCCGGAGTGGAACACGTCGCCGCCGCCCTCGGGCGCGAGCGGATGCATCAGGAGCCGGCTGACCATCGGGTCGCCCGGATTAACGAGCTTTGACACCATCGCGAAATTCTTGTGCGACTGCTCGTCGGCGTAGCCTTTAGCGCCCGGTGCAAGATGCTCCAGGCGGAACGCGTTGTTGCCTTCGGAATGGCAGACCACGCAGCGGGTGTGGCCAGCCTTCTTCTTCAGGAAGATCGGCTCGACCCGGGCCTTGTAGAAATCGTAATCGAGCGTGGGCTTGGCCTTGGGCTGTGACGCCACCGGGCCGGGCGCGGCCATTTCCAGAGCTGCCGCAGCCGCGAGCACGATCGTCCACCGCACTGACATTCCACCCTCCCCGGCAGCGCATTGTTTTGCGCATGGTAGCAGAGCGCCATTCGATCTGCGACGCCGCTTGTGAGAGTGCGGGTTCCGGGCTTACGCTTCGGCCATGACGCCGGACCGGCAGAAGCAACTCGCGGAGACGTTCCGCCGTGCGCACCGCGCGCCGCCGCTGCTGCTGTTGCCGAACGCCTGGGACGCCATGAGCGCGCGGCAATTCGAGGCTGCGGGCTTTCCTGCCATCGCCACCACCAGCGGCGGCGTGGCCTGGGACCTGGGCTTCGCCGACGGCGAGAAGGCGCCATGGGGCGAGATCGTCGCCGCGACCGAGCGCATCGTGCGCGCGGTCCGGGTGCCGGTGACCGCCGACATCGAGGCGGGCTATGGCGAGACGCCCGAGCAGGTCGGGAAGAGCATTGGCGAAATCCTCCGCACCGGCGTGGTCGGCTTCAATCTCGAGGACGGCACGCCGCGCCCGGACATGCCGGTGCGTCCGATCGAGGACGCGGTGGCACGGATTCGCGCGGCGCGGCAGGCGGCTGACGCGGCCGGCGTCAACGCCGTCATCAACGGACGGATCGACCTTTACCTGAAGAACGTCGGCGATCCGGCGTCCCGTTTCGACGAGACGGTACGCCGCGCCGAGGCCTATCTGGCGGCCGGCGCCGATTGCATTTATCCGTTCGGCTTCATCGACATGGAGACGATCGCACGGCTTACAAAGGCCATCCGCGCGCCGATCAATATCGTGGCGCGCGCCGGCACGCCGCCGGTCGCGGAGCTCGAACGCGCCGGCATCGCCCGCGTGACCATCGCATCGGGAGCGACGCTCGCCGTCATGTCGCTGATCAAGAAGATCGGCACTGATCTGCGCGCCACCGGAAAATTCGATGGACTCGAACACTCGATGAACCGGCCTGAGGCGCAAAAGCTGTTCGAGCCGAGAGAGTAAAATAAGAACCGGAGGGAGACCGCCATGAAAGCGCGACTGGATTTTCGCAAGGCTTCGCCTGCTGCCGAGAAGGCGATGATGGGCCTGCACATGTTCGTGCGCAATTGCGGCCTCGATCATGCGCTGCTGGAGCTGGTGAAGCTGCGCGCCTCGCAGATCAACCGCTGCGCCCATTGCATCGACATGCACACCAAGGAATTGCGCGCCGACGGCGAAAGCGAGCAGCGGCTCTATCTGCTCAACGCCTGGCGCGAGTCGCCGTTCTACAGCGAGCGCGAACGCGCGGCGCTGGCCTGGACCGAAGCCGTGACGCTGGTCGCCGACAGCCAGGTGCCGGACGATGTCTACGAGGAAGCGCGAAAACAGTTCAGCGAGGAAGAGCTGGTCAACCTGACGATGGCGGTGGTGGCGATCAACGGCGCCAACCGCCTCAACGTCGCGTTCCGCACCGTGCCGGGCAGCCATCAAGTGCGCCGCCGCGCCGCCGAATAAACAAAGCCTGGGAAGGCATCCATGTCGTCGGAACACGATCCAGCAGCCAACCGCCGCCGGTTCCTGCAATATCTCGCCGCGAGCCCGCTGCTGGCGGCGGGCGGCGCGCAGGCGCTCTCCGAGCCTTACATGCCCAAATCCGTGATGTCCGATCCGCTGATGTGGGGGCCGCGCCAGGCGGATCACATCATCAAGACGCCGAAGGAGGCGATCAACGTGTTCGACCTCGAGCCGGTGTGCCGGCAGAACGTCCCGCCTGCGCATTTCGGCTACATGGCCTCGGGCATCGACGACGAGGTGACCTTGCGCGCCAACCGCGAAGGCTTCCTGAAATTCCAGCTCCGGCCGCGGCGGCTGCGCGACGTCAGCAAGGTCGACATGAGCGTCGACATCCTCGGCACCAAATATTCGTCGCCGATCGTCTGCGCGCCGGTCGGCGGCCAGCGCTCGTTCCACGACGACGCCGAGTCCGGCGTCGCCCGCGCCGCCAAGACGGGCGACCACCTGCAAATTCTCTCCACCATGACGTCGGATACGGTCGAGGACGTCGTCAAGGCGCGCGGCGCGCCGATCTGGATGCAGCTTTACGCCACCAACAAGTGGGAGGTGGCGGCGGCCATCACCAAGCGCGCCGAGAACGCCGGCTGCACCGGGCTCGCGGTGACGGTCGACCGCAGCGGCGGCCGCAACCAGGAGACGCTGTTCCGGCTGCGGCCCGATGACACCCGTGACTGCTCGGGCTGCCACGACCGGTCGAACCTGCAGAACAGCCTGAAGACCCGC
The DNA here is from genome assembly GCA_963702635.1 of uncultured Alphaproteobacteria bacterium. Classification (GTDB taxonomy): domain Bacteria; phylum Pseudomonadota; class Alphaproteobacteria; order Rhizobiales; family Xanthobacteraceae; genus Z2-YC6860. Next base: position 64,545 of record CAVPDL010000017.1, on the reverse strand, counting down.
GCGATGTGGAAAGGCCTCGACTTGACCGGCCTGCGCAACACCCAGTCCTCGGCGATGACCTGGGATTTCTTCAAGCGGATGCGCGACCACACCAAGATGAAGCTGCTCGCCAAGGGCATCCTGGCCTGGGAGGACGCGGTGCTGGCGGCCGATGCCGGCCTCGACGGCATCATCGTGTCGAACCACGGCGCCCGCTCCGAGGATTCCGGCCGCGCCACCATCGACGCGTTGCCGGAGATCGTCGAGGCGGTGAAGGGGCGTATCCCGATCCTGGTCGATTCAGGCTTTCGCCGCGGCTCAGATGTGGTCAAGGCGCTGTGTATCGGCGCGACGGCAGTTTGCGTCGGCCGGCCCTATATCTGGGGCCTCGGCGCGTTCGGCCAGGCCGGCGTCGAGCGGGCCCTTGAAATGCTTCGTCAAGAGACGCAGGCTATGATCCAGCAGATGGGCGCTCCGACCGTGAAGGATTTGGTTCCAGCGATGGTGCGGCGGGCCTGAGTGAGGCCACAAGGGCCTGCGCCAGGGGGCCCCCGGAAACGGGGGCCCTTCTTCTTTTGTCTGCGTAAGATCGGGAGGTCTCCACAACGAGAGCATGTTCGGTTTGGTTATGAAATTATTTATGCTGGCGCTGATTTCCCAAACGTCCCCTAACGCATTTTTCGAAGGCTGCGTGGCATGGAGGGCGAGGCGACGCCCTTTCAGGAGTTCGAACCATGCCCTCTCTCCGCGCCGTTGCGCTTGCCGCCACCTTGATCGCTCCGACTGTCGCGTTGGCTGAGCCCGGCCCGATGCAGGGTGCATGCAAGAGCGACCTGCGGGCGCTTTGCGCCGGCGTGCAGCCGGGCGGCGGCCGCATCCGCGACTGCATGAAACAGCACCACGCGCAGATTTCGGCGGCCTGCAAGATCGCCATCGCCGACCGCATGCTGGAGCGTTCGGGCCAGCGCGGCGCGCGGGCCCAAGGCTCGATCGAGCACATGCATCAGAGCGTGGTCGGCAATGGCACCGGCTCGTCCTCGATCAAGCCGGTGCCGCAACAGGGCAACTAGCTTCTTCGGCCTCATGGTGAGGAGCGCGCCGAAGGCGCGCGTCTCGAACCATGGGGCCGCCCCATCCTTCGAGACGCACTCGCTTCGCTCGCGCTCCTCAGGATGAGGCGGAGATTATTCAGGAGCGAAATCACCTCACGTGAACGGATCGGACGGCGGTCCGCCCAGCATGACCTGCCCGTAGCTGTAGGCCGGCATTTCCCAGCCGGCGACGATATGGCCCTGCAATGCGTGCAGGTCGGCATAGGCGCGCTGGGTATGATGGCCCTCGTAGATGCCGCGGCCTGCAGTCGCCGTGAACAGCTTCTCCGCGGCGAGCTTGGCCTGGTTCACCGACCAGCCCTGGTCGCGCCGGCTGCGCGCGCGGTGTTCGAGCGAGAGCGCCTCGCCCGCCATGATCTTGTCGATCGTCTCGGTGAACGAGCGCCGGTACAGCAGGTTGGCGGCATCGATCATGGCGCTCGCCTCGGCGACGACAAGCTGCATGCCCGGCTTCTTCGACAGCGGCGAATGATCGTACGAGCCTTCCCGAACCTTCATGTCGTCGAGAAACGCGTCGAGCCCGCCGCGGGCCATGCCGTTGGCCGGCGACGAGATCGTGAACGGGATGATCGCCCAGGCCGACGCCTTGTACAGCGGCGAATCGTGCACCTGCGTGCCGGGCGTCGTGCCATGGATCATGTCGGCCATCGCGCAGATGCGGTGGTTCGGCACGAACACGTCCTCGACCACGACGCCCTTGCTGCCGGTGCCGCGCAGGCCGAACACGAACCAGTCGTCGATGACCTTGTAGTCGCCCTTCGGCAGCATGACGTAGCGGATGTCGGGGATCGGCGAGCCGCCGCTCGGCGGTCCGAAGAAGACGCCGAGCAGCAGCCAGTGGCCGTTGTCGATGCCGCTGGAGAACGACCACTTGCCGGATATCCGGTAGCCACCATCGGCCGGCACGGCTTTGCCGGTCGGCGCGAAGCTCGAGGCGCTGAGCGTGTTCTTGGCCCAATATTCGTGCTGGAACTCCTCCGGCCACAGCGCCACCAGGAAGTCGTGGATGGTCATCACCGCCCACACCCAGCCGGCCGAGCCGTCGCCGCGGGCCAGCTCATAGGCGACCGACAGCGCCGCGTCCGGCCGCAGCTCGGGGCCGCCGAACTTCTTCGGCTTCAGCAGGTACCAGAGGCCGGCGTCCCAGAAGTCCCGGATGGTCTGCTCCGGAATATGCCGCGCCTTGCCGGTCGCGGCGGCGCGTTGCCGCAGCACCGGTGCAAGCGCTTGGGCTTTTTTCAGCAGCGCGTCAGCGGTGGCGTCTCGCGTCGCCGGCATGGCAGTCCTCCCTTGAAATTTCTCTCGGCGTGACGATTGTGGGACCGGTCACATGACGAACGGGAGGATAGCATGAAGGCCGCCGTGGTCGGCGAAAACGCTCTTGAAGTCCGTGAAGTGCCGCAACCGCGGCCAAGGCCTACCGAAGTTCTGGTCAGGGTGCGTGCCATCGGCATGAACCGCGCCGAGCTGCCAGGCTCTTACGGTTCGGGACACACTCGCGTCACTGGCACCATTCCCGGCATCGAATGGTCGGGCGAGGCGGTCGAGTGCGGGGCAGAGGTCAAAGGCGTCAAACCCGGCGATCGGGTGATGTGTGTTGGCCAAGGCGGTTATGCCGAATATGCGGTCGCCGATTACGGCCGGACGACGCCGATTCCGGCGAACAACATGAGCTGGGAGCAGGCTGCCACCTATCCCGTCGCGCTCGGCACCATGCATGACGCCATCGTGACCAACGCCAAGCTGCAGCGCGGGGAGACCATCATCATCCAAGGCGCGAGCTCCGGCGTCGGCCTGATGGGCTTGCAGATCGCCAAGCTCAGGGGCGCGAAGCTCGTCATCGGCACCTCGACCAACGACGAGCGCCGCGCGCGGCTCAAGGATTTCGGCGCCGATCTCGTCGTCGATACACGCAAAGCCAACTGGCCCGAGGAGGTGCTGAAAGCAACGGACGGCAAAGGCGTCGAGGTCATCATCGACATGGTTTCCGGGCCAATGTTGAACGACAACATGAAAGCGACCGCGGTGCTGGGGCGCATCGTCAATGTCGGGCGCCTCGGCGGCGGTCGCGTCGAATTCGACTGCAATCTCCACGCCGGCCAACGCATCGCCTATATCGGCGTCACCCACCGCACGCGCTCGATAGACGAGTTGCGCGCCGAAGTGAGCAACATGCGTGCCGACCTTTGGGACGCTGTGTCGGCAGGCAAACTTTCGCTGCCGATCGATCGCGTCTTCGAGCTTGAAGACGCCGAGGCGGCGCAAACGCACATGCGCACGAATGCGCATTTCGGCAAAATCGTCATGGTGCCTTAGGTTGAGACCCACTGCGGTTGAAGCAGCTGCCTTTCCCGGCCATATGAGGAGCGTTGCGAAGCAACGCGTCTCGAAGCATGGGCCGCCCCATCCTTCGAGACGGCCGCTTCGCGGCCTTCTCAGAGCATGAGGCGGTAATGATTCAGCGCTCGCGAATCAGGCCTCGGCGCCTATTCCTTGAACGGACGCGGTGGGCATACGCGGCGCGGCCTTCAATGCCCGCCCCACTTCGCGGTCCAGGCCGGCAGCACGGCGGGATTGACCGTGTAACGCGGCGGATTTCCGGCCAGCACTCGATCAAGATTATCCCGCGTCGCGATTTCCAGCGAATGATGAGCGTCGAAGGTGTGGCCGACCATGTGCGGGGTGAGGATCACGTTCGGCAGCGAACGCAAAGGACTCTCGGCCGGCAATGGCTCGACCGCGAAGCAATCGAGGGCGGCGCCGGCGATGGCGCGGCTCTTCAGCGCCTCGATCAGTGCCGCCTCGTCGACGATGGCGCCCCGCGCGGTGTTGACCAGGATCGCAGTGCTCTTCATCAGCCGCAATTTTTCGGCGTTGAGCAATCCGCGCGTGCTGTCGTTGAGGCTTGTCAGCACCACGACAACGTCGCTGGTCTTGAGCAGCGTGTCGAGATTGACCCGCGGCATCGGCGGCAGACCGACGAGATCGGCATCGCGACGCGCGGAATATTGCAACTTCGCGCCAAACGGCGCCAGCAGTCGCGCGGTCGCACGGCCGATCTTGCCAAGCCCGATGAAGCCTACGGTCTTGCCGCGAAGCTGCACCGCCCGCAGCGGATCGGGCCGCGGCAGAAACTTGCGGATCAACTCCTGGGTCCCGTTGAAGTCGTAAAGCGCCGCCAGAATCAGCATGACGGTCGCCTCCGCCATGCCGGTGACGTTCTCCTCGGTCTGGGCATTGGCGACGACGATGGCGCTTTCAGTCGCGGCCGGGATGTCGACGCCTTCGGTGCCGGTGATCGCCGAAACGATGGCGCGCAGCCGCGGCGCGGCCGCCAGCATGGCGCGCGTCACCGGAAAGTTCGCGGCGCAAAGCAGGACGTCGGCCCGCGCCAGCGGATCGGGTGTGGCGGCGAACGCCTCGCGATGGGCATAGCGGGTGATGCGATGGCCGGCTTTTTGCAGATCGGCGCCGATCTCGTCGAACATCCGGTTGTGGGTGTGCCAGCCGACGACGGCGATATCCATTTCTTGGACTATCCGGCCGCGCCGAATGAGCTTCTCGGCGGCGGCGCGGGCCTCCTCGGTGATCTCGGCGCCGGCCAGCATCCGCGCGATCTCCTCGCGGCGGCGCGCCGCAGCCAGTTCGGTGACGCGGGTAGCAACGCGCCTGCCCTTCTCCAGCGCGTCCTTGGTGATCAGGTAGTGCCGCTCGGCGCGGGCGGCGACCTGCGGCGCATGGGTCACGGTGACGACCTGTACGCCGCTGCCGAGCCGCGCGAGCCGCACGCCGATGGCGTCGGCCACGGCGCCGCCGACGCCGGTGTCGATCTCGTCGAACACCAGGGTCGGCGCCGACCCGCGGTCGGCGAGCACCACCTTGAGCGCCAGCAGGAAGCGCGCCAGCTCGCCGCCGGAGGCGACCTTCATCAGCGGCCCCGGCCGGGTGCCGGGATTGGTCTGCACCCAGAATTCGACCCGGTCGATGCCGTTCGGCACCAGCGGCCGCGGCGTCGGTCTCGATCTGCGTCGAGAACTTGGCGCGTTCCAGCTTGAGCGGCTTCAGCTCGCCGTTGACCGCCTTGTCGAGCTTTTCGGCGGCCTTCTTGCGCGCCGCGGAAAGCTTCGCGGCGTCGGCTGAGTATTTCTCGCCGGCCGCCTTGGCGGCCTTCTCCAGCGCCGCCAGCCGCTCGGCGCCGGCGTCGATCAAGGCGAGATCGCCGGCGTATTTCTCCGCGAGCGCGTTCAGCGCATCGACCGGCGAATTGTACTTGCGGCCGGCGGCGCGCAGCGCGAACAGCCGCTCCTCGATGCGCTCCAGCTCCTGGGGATCGTGGTCGGCGACGCGCAGCGCCTGCTTCCAGATGCCCCCTCGCCTCGTCGAGCGCCCCGAGCGCCGCGTCGATCGCTTTCACCGCGGGCTCGACCAGGCCGGGCGCCTGGCGCGCCGCGGCGCTCCAGCCGCCGCACCGCTGCCGACAGCGCCGGCACCGGCGACGACGCGCCCGCCACCGCCTCGTGGGCGTCGCGGAGATCGCCGGCGACCTTCTCGGCCTGCATCATGGCGGCGCGGCGGTCGGCCAGCGCGGTTTCCTCGCCGGCCTCGGGCTTGAGCTTGCCGAGTTCCTCGACCGCGTGACGCAGCCAATCGGCCTCGCGGGCCGCGCGCTCGACATCGGCGCGGTGCTGCGCGACCGCATCCTCGGCCTCGCGGCGGGCATTCCAAAGATTTTCGACGGCAGCGGCGTCCTGTTCCAGCCGGCCGTAGGCGTCGAGCAGGCGGCGATGGGCCGAGGCATCGACCAGCGCGCGGGCATCGTGCTGGCCGTGGATCTCGACCAGCGCCGCGCCCAGCGCCTGCAAGGCCTGCACGCCGACCGGCTGGTCGTTGACGAAGGCGCGGGTTCGGCCGTCGGCGAACTGCACGCGGCGCAGGATCACCGGCTCGTCGGCGCGCCACATCGGCAAGCTGCGCGCGCGCCGGATGCTTCGGCGGCAGTTCGAACATCGCCGTGACCTGGCCCTGCTCGGCGCCCTGGCGCACCAGGCTGGCGTCGCCGCGCGCGCCAAGCGCCAGCGCAAAAGCATCGAGCAGGATCGACTTGCCGGCGCCGGTCTCGCCGGTCAGCACCGACAGCCCCGACGCGAAATCGATGTCGAGCCGATCGATCAGCACGATGTCTCGGATCGAAAGCCGGGCGAGCATAGGCGGACCTTTTACTGCGACGAATCCAACACAGGCTTGCAGAATAGCGGATGGTCCGCCGGCGCGGGACATCACGGCAAGCGGTTGTGGATGGCCTTAGGTCTTCTTGTCCCTGATGCCGATGAATGGCACGGGAAGATCGGCGAAGGCGCGGCTGATCCAGGAGCCCTTGTTCTCGGCGGGCTCAAGCCCGTTCGACTTCACCAGCCGGTAGGCGTCGGCGTACCAGCGGCTGTCCGGGAAGTTGTGGCCGAGCACGGCGGCCGCGGTCTGCGCCTCGCCGGCTGATGCCGAGCGACATATAGGCACTCGGCCAGCCGCATCAGCGCCTCCTCGACATGGCGGGTGGTCTGGAACTGCGTGACCACGATCTTGAAGCGGTTGATCGCGCCGGCGAAATCCTTCTTGTTCATGTAATAGCGGCCGATATCCATCTCCTTGCCGGCAAGCTGGTCGCGCGCCATCTCGATCTTGTGCTTGGCGTTCTGGGCGTATTCGGAATCCGGATATTTGCGCGACACCTCTTCGAGCGCGGCGATGGCCTTTTCGGTCCGCCCCTGATCCCGCGTGATGTCGGGAATCTGGTCGTAATAGGACGAGCCGATGATGAATTGCGCGTAGGCCGCGTCGGGGCTGCCGGGGTGCAGCGTCACGTAGCGGCGCGCAGCCGAAATCGCCTCATCATAGTCCCGGGCCTGTATAGTGGGCGTAGGCCATCATGATCAGCGACTTGCGCGCCCAATCCGAATAGGGATGCTGGCGCTCGACCTCTTCGAATTTCTTGGCCGCATCCTTGTAGTCCTTACGCCGGTCGAGCAGGAAGACGCCCTCGTTGTAGAGCTTGTCGGCCGGCTCGTCGGGGGCGATGCCGTCGTCCTTGTTGAACAGGCTGCGAAGCTGCTGCAGCCGCCGAGCGGCACGACCGCCACGGCGAGCAGCAGAAGCCGCGCGCAACAGCGCGCAGCGGACCGAAGCCTTGCTGATGGACGGCGACGCGACAACATGCGATGCGAAGTACCCCTGCGCGACTCCCCGGGCGCGCCGCCTATCTATTTGAAAAATAATGGTTGACCAACCGTTTATGCGGACAATCGGCCGGGAATATGGCGGTTGAGAACCGGTTCAGGACACGTCCGGGCCGTAGGCCGGCGCCACCAGGCCGGTGGCCAGATCGGCATGGCCGCGAATGGCCCGGCGGGGCGCCTCCTGCCGGGTTTCCTGACGGATTTCCGGGCGGATTTCCGGGCCCTCGACCAGCACCCAGGCCGACGGATCGGCCATCAGGGCGGACAGCACCGCGTGATTGAGCTTGTGGCCGCCGCGCACCGAGCGGTAGGCGCCGAGCATCGGCGCGCCGGCCAGCGCCAGGTCGCCGATCGCATCGAGCGCCTTGTGGCGGACGAACTCGTCGGCGAAGCGCAGGCCTTCCGGGATTGAGCAGGCGGGTCTCGTTGACCACCAGCGTGTTCTCGAACGAAGCGCCGAGCGCGTAGCCCGCGCTCCAGAGCTTCGCCACGTCGCGCATGAAGCCGAAGGTGCGCGCGCGCGCCAGCTCGCGGCGGAAGGTGTCGGGCTCGATGTCGAGCGCAAGCCCTGCCGGCCGATCAGCGGATGATCGAAATCGATATCGAGCTCGATGCGGAAGCCCTGCGGATGCGGCCGCAACTCGCCGTAGCAATCGTCCTTGGCGACGCGGACCGGCTTGAGAATGCGGATGTAACGCCGCGGCACCGGCAGAGTGACGAGGCCGGCCCGATCGATCGCCTCGACGAACGGCGCCGCGCTGCCGTCCATGATCGGCACTTCCGGCCCATCGATCTCGATGACGGCGTTGTCGACGCCGAGGCCGGAAAGCGCGGCCAGCACATGCTCGGCGGTCGAGCAGAGCGGCCCGGTGGCATCGCCAAGCACGGTGGCGAATTCGGTCGCGGTAACGGCGCGGACGTTGGCGCGGATTTCGCGATCGGACGGCCGTCGACGCCGCAGCGCACGAACACGATTCCGGTGTCGGCCTCCGCCGGCAGCATGGTCAGAGTCGCGGGCAAGCCCGAATGCACGCCGATACCGCTGACCGCGGTCTGGTGGCGTAAGCGTGGTTTGCCTGCCGGCTTTCATGCCCAAATCGTACGCTCGTCAGATCCCATGCACGCGAAGCGTGCAGCCCCGTAGGAGACCCGTCGAGGTCCCCATTTCTGCCAAAGATGTCGGAGGATAATCTGGGCGATCGAATCGCCGCCTCCCCCGGCCACGCTCGGCGAAAATCCCCCTTATCCGCGAAGAGTTTAGCGTGGACGCGAATTCGCCGCCAACTCACGCTTTCTTACCGACTGTTACCGCCAAAACGCCGCAAAGTCTGCCTCAATCGCGACGTGCGGGACGGCCCGCGCATGCATTAATCGGATGGCCGTGACATCGAGGATCGGCGCCGGCGGCAAACCATCGCGGCGCGCACCGACCTAAAAAACAGCATTTCAAATCATTGGTTTACGTCGCAAATTCGGTTGACGCCGATGCCCGAAGGACCGGGACGTCACGTTACGAACCGGTCCCGGCTCGCCGGCCGGGACCGCGCAGCCAAGTCGGCCGCCAGCACTCAGTTCGCTTGCCGGCGCAGGAACGCCGGGATTTCAAGCTGGTCGTCATCCACAGGCTTTTGCACAGGCAGCGCCTGGCCGGCCGTGGATATCGAGGCCCTGCGGCGCCGGCTGCCGGCGGCCGTCTGGCGTATTCCGACACCGGATCGGCATCGCCGGCTGCGACGCGCGTTGCGGCAGGCGGCGGCAATTGCGCCGTGCTGCCTGGCGTCTCGCTCGTGCGTCGGACCGTCGTCGCGGCGGCCAAGCCCGACCTGGGCGAGACGCTGCAACAGCGTCATGCGCTGCTTTTCCGGACCAGCATCCGCGACCTCGCCGCGGCTGGCGCGGATCTCGTTCTGCGCCGGGATCGGCAGTTCTTCGATGCCGCGGCATGCGCGGGCCGCGGCTGACCCGCTCGGGCTCCGGCGGGATGAACGCCTTGGGCATGTCCTGCGAGCGCCGGCTCGGCCATCACCGGCTCGACGAACAAGGACGGCTTGGGCGTGATCGGACGGACGGTGACGTCGTCCGTCGCCGCCTGAGACGTCGCCAGCGCCGCGGCCACCGCCGCGGTGAGCGACCTGCTGGACCGACGGACGGGCGAGCGGCTGCACCGGCGCGGGCGCCGTCGCCTGCGGCTGCGACGCGAGCGCTCGGCGTGACGCGCTGGGTGTCCACCCGCACCTTGCTGATGAGCTTCGACCGGCGCGGGTCTCGGCCGGGCGGGCGGCGGTCGCGACATGGTCGATGCCGGTCGCCACCACCGAGACGCGGATGATGCCTTCGAGCCCTTCGTCGAAGGTCGCGCCGACGATGATGTTGGCGTCCTGGTCGACCTCCTCGCGGATGCGGGTGGCGGCTTCGTCGACCTCGTACAGCGTGAGGTCCTTGCCGCCGGTGATCGAGATCAGCAGGCCGCGGGCGCCCTTCATCGACACGTCGTCGATCAGCGGGTTGGCGATCGCGGCTTCGGCCGAGCGCAGCGCGCGCTTCTCGCCGGAGGCTTCGCCGGTGCCCATCATCGCCTTGCCCATCTCGCGCATGATGGCGCGGACGTCGGCGAAGTCGAGATTGATCAGGCCTTCCTTGACCATCAGGTCGGTGATGCAGGCGACGCCCGAGTACAGCACCTGATCGGCCATGGCGAAGGCGTCGGCGAAGGTGGTCTTCTCGTTGGCCACCCGGAACAGGTTCTGGTTCGGGATGATGATCTGGGTGTCGACGCATTTCTGCAGTTCGGCGATGCCCGCCTCCGCGAACTTCATGCGGCGCTGGCCCTCGAAGTGGAACGGCTTGGTGACGACGCCGACCGTGAGGATGCCGAGCTCCTTGGCGACGCGGGCGATCGACGGGCGCGGCGCCGGTGCCGGTGCCGCCGCCCATGCCGGCGGTGACGAACACCATGTGCGCGCCGTTCAGATGATCGCGGATCTCGTCGATCACCTCCTCGGCCGCGGCGCGTCCGACGTCGGGCTGCGAGCCCGCGCCGAGACCCTCGGTGACCTGCACGCCCATCTGGATGATGCGCTCGGCCTTCGACGATGGTCAGCGCCTGGGCGTCGGTGTTGGCGACGACGAAGTCGACCCCCTGGAGCCCGGCGGTGATCATGTTGTTGACGGCGTTGCCGCCGGCGCCGCCGACGCCGAACACGGTCAGCCGCGGCTTGAGCTCGCGGATATCGGGGATCTTCAGATTGATGCTCATGGTTGCCTCTTGCTTGGGCGCGCGTTCTGCAGACGCCGCCAGGTCGGACCGAACTGCCATCGGCCGATTGGATGAAACTCGGGGTGAAATCTTGTGTGGGTCATCAGAAGCTCTCCCGCAGCCATCGTCCGACCCGAGCGATGTAGCCCGTCCCTGTCATCAACTGCCGCGTTCGCCGCGGTTCGAAATGTTCGAGATGCGCCGCCTGCGGATAGACCAGCAGGCCCGGTCGCCACGGCGAATGCCGGCCCTTTGGCGGATTCCGGCAGGCCGGAAATGCCGAGCGGGCGGCCGATGCGGACCGGGCGGTTGAGAATGCGCGCGGCAAGCTCCGGCAAGCCGGTGAGCTGGCTCAAGCCCCCGGTGAGAATTGCACGGGCGCTCGGCTCGGCCGCGAACGGCGAAGCCGCGAGACGGTCTCGGACCATTTCGAGAATCTCCTCGACTCTCGGTTTGATGATGCGCACCAAACTCGCGCGCGACACGAACTGCGGGGGCTCGCGGTCGTCGTCGGTGACCGCCGGCACCGTAATCATGTCGCGCTCGTCCGAACCTCCCGCGAGCACGCTGCCATGGAACGTTTTGATTCGTTCGGCATCAGAGATACGAGTGTTCAGGCCGCGTGCCAAGTCCATCGTGACGTGATTGCCGCCGAGCGCGAAGCCGTCGGCATGGGTGAAGCGGCCGCCGGAGAACACCGCCAGGGTCGTGGTGCCGGCACCCATCTCGATCACGGCGGCGCCGAGATCGGCCTCGTCGTCGGCGATCGCGGACAGGCCCGGCCACGTAGGGCGCCGCCACCATGGTCTCGACCTCAAGATGGCAGCGCTCGACCACCAGCATCAGGTTGCGCGCCGCCGCGACGTCGGCGGTCACGACATGCATGTCGACGCCGAATTCGCGGGCCAGCATGCCGCGCGGCTCGCCGACGCCGCGCACGGCGTCGAGCGTGTAGCCGATCGGCATGGAATGCAGCACGACGCGGCCGGCACGCACCGAATGATGGCAGCCGGCGGCGAGCGCGCGGGCGATGTCGCCGTCGGTGACGGTCGAGCCCGCGACATTGACGTTGACGGCATAGAACTCGCTGCCGAGCCGGCCGGAGGAGATCGACAGCACGACCGACTCGAGCTGCACCGAAGCGCTCGCGCTCGGCGAGATCGACGGCCTGACGCACCGCTTGCTCGGCCTCGGCCAGATTGATCACGGCGCCGGCCTTCATGCCGCGCGCCTCGGTGTGGCCGATGCCGAGGATTTCGATGCCGTGGCTGCGCCGCCGCAGCACGTCCTGCGGCCCCTGCGGCTTGAGCCGGGCGATCATGCAGACGACCTTGCTGGTGCCGATGTCGAGGGCGGCGACGATCGCCGAGCGGCGCGGCGACACCGGCTTCATCTTCGGGGTGTAGCCGTCGCGGAGGCTCATGCCGCGCCTCCCTTCTTCTTGGCCTTCTTGTCCTTCATGCGCCTCGGCGCGGGCCGCGGCCGCCTCGTCGGACAGCCGCACGGTCACGCGGTCCGGCAGGCGCAGATCGATCGCGGCGATGTCGCGGCCAAAATCTTGTCGTCGCGGTCGAGTTGCACCAGAAGGTCGAGCGCCTGCGTCGACCCCGTCTTCCGGCAGCAGCACCTCGATGCCGTTGTTGAGCACGACGTTCCAGCGCCGCTCGGCGACCAGGACGGCGGCTCGCAGCTTGTCGCGGAGCAGCTGGTATTGCGTCGAGACGGGCCAGGAAATCCTTGGCGTGGGTCTCGGCGCCGATGCCGACGACCAGCGGCAGCGCGGTGAAATTCGCTTGGTAGGGCTCGAGCACCGTGCCGTCGGCGGAGATCACCATGACCTTGCCGTCCTTCTGCCAGAGCGCGAAGGCCTGCCGCTCGGTGACCGCGATGTGCAGCCGCCCGGGATAAAGCTTGAGCACGGTGGCGTCGGCGATCCAGGGATTGGCCTTGAGCCGGGCGCGCACTTCGGCGGCGTCGAGGAACAGGAGCGATGTGCGTTCGGTGATGCCGGCGGCCGAGAGGATGTCCTCGCGCGACAGGTGATGCTCGCCGGCGAGCGCGATCGAAGTGATGCGGAAGCCGGCAGCATTGGCAAGCTGATCGCGGATGTCGCGCAGCTTGCGCGGCGATCTCGGGCAGATGCCCGCCGCGCACCGCACCGAAGGCGACGCTGGCCAGCACGAATGCGAATGCGATGGCAACGCCGACGCCGCGCGGCAGGGGATTGCGTTCGAGCACGCCAGAACCAGCGGCGCAGCGTGCGCGCCAGGCGGGTGCGGCCGAAGCCAAAAGCGCGCGCGGCGCCGCGCCGGCTGCGAGCCGGCCGCCGGGCGCGCGTGGCGCGCCATCGGTCACCGGTTCAGCGAGGCGTCTTCGACCATCCATCGCACCAGCTCATCGAACGTCATGCCCGCGTAAGCCGCGAGCTCGGGCACGAGCGAGGTTTCGGTCATGCCGGGTTGCGTGTTGACCTCGAAACAGACCAGGCCCTCCGTCCCCGCGGCCCGGCCGTCGCAGCGAAAGTCGGCGCAGGTCACGCCTCGACAACCGAGGGCGTGATGCGCCTTGGGCGCTAGTCTTCGGACCTGTTGGTAAACAAAAGGTAAAATTCGTTAACGCAGGGACGGAAATCGGCAGGCGCCATGCGGACTTGCCCGCGCGCAACCGCGCGCTGGCGCGCCCGCCCCATGGCAAGCCGCCCGCGTCCTCCGACGCCGCTCTCCGAGCCGTCAAACCCGCGCGAATCACGACATCCGAAGGAATCTGATTTGCGGCGGGGGCGCTACGGGAATGTGGGCAGGACGGTAGCCTGGGAGGAGGATGTGGGCGTTTTTCGGGGACGATGAGTTTTTGGGGTCACAACAGCCGGTGGGGCTGTTGAGGGTTAGGCCTATGGAACTCTCATTCCATCATGCCGCTTTCAGTCGCTTCAGCTCTTCCATGAATTCGAATCGCAACTGCGCGCCTTCCTCCTCCGGCAGACAGTTGGTCATCTGCGGGAAGACGGTGCGGTAGAGCGCTGTGCGATGCGCGTCCCAAGGCAAAGTTTTCGCCGCCCGCATTTCTTCGAGTATCTTGCGCAGCTCCTGTCGCACCTCATCGGGATCGGCCTCATAAACCGGCGTCTCGAAATCCTCATCGGAGGGGTCGGGCCCTTCGTGTCCGAAGAGGTCGCCTTGGCGGGGAGAGCCCATGGTGTTCGCGGTTCCGAAATGGAAACACGTGGACCATGCCGGAGGTTTGCGGCCTTAAACGAGCGACGCGGAAAAATGTCCCCGTTGTTTACAGATCAAATGAATGCGGACTTGAAATATTGTCGCGCCAACCGAAACCTGAACGCGATTCGCCTTACAGCTACGCTGTACTTCTGCTTTGCGTTTCGGCTTGACCGGCTTGTCCTCGGTGTGCGTGAGCGTGCCGTGCGCTCTGCGGTGCTCAACTCGTCGCTTTCTCGGCGTGACGTTCGGAGGGAAGTTCTGCTGGCGCGAGCGGCGCTATGGCGGGTCCGGCAAGCACCGCGCCGTCAGGTGCAAACTGCGAGCCATGGCAGGGACAATCCCAGCATTGTTCGGTCGAATTCCAGTGCAGATGGCAGCCGAGATGCGTACACACCGCCGAGCGCGCGTGCAATGCACCGTCGCTGTCACGGCTGACGGCGATCTTGGACGTTCCGTTGCGCATGATGCCGCCTTCGCCTGGCTTGAGCGCTGCGGCGGAATCGATTTCCGCGGGCATTAGATACTCGGCGAAATTCTTGATCGCAGTCACATTCTCGTTGATGTAGTTGACCACGGCCGAGACCGGCTTCCGCGACGGCTCGTAAACTTCGGACCATTCGCCGGCGCCATAAATAATCAAGTTCTTCAGAAGCACGACTGCGACCGCGCCATGCGTCATGCCCTGTCCGGAATTGCCGGTGGCGATGAAGGTGCGTTTGCGGCTCGGGTCGCGGCCGATGAAGCCGCAATAGTCAACGGTGTCGAGCACCTGGCCCGACCATCGCGTCACCTCGCGGCCAAGGTTTGGAATGAGCTCGCGGATCCAAGCCTCGATCGCCTCGAACCGCACAGCGCCGTCATCCGCTTCGCCGCTTTTGTGATCGCCGCCGCCGGCAATGAGATAATCGGTCGTGCCGCGGCCCGGCTGGGCGCGAACGTAATGATAGGGGTCGGCCATATCCCAATAAAGCGCATCCGGTAGCGCGTCGCGCGGAATCGTAAACGCCATCGCGTAGGTGCGGTATGGCGCCATCTTGCTGTGAATCTCCACCCAGTCGCAGGTCGGGGAATTGGTGGCGAACACGGCATGCCCGGCAGTGACGGCCATGCCGCCCTCCAGCTTCACGCGGACATCCTCCTCACGTTCCTCGACCTCCATCACGGGGCTGTCTGCGAACAGGCGACCGCCTTGCGATTCGATCTGTTCGATGAGCCCCGCGAGATATTTGAGCGGATGGAAGGTCGCCTGGTTCCGGTAGTGCAGTACCGGAGCGTCCTCGTAGCCCTGGAGCTTGATACCTTTAGCCTTCGCGACCTCGACGTGGGCGGCGCGCAACGCTTCGTATTCCTTGTCTTGTTGCTCGCGCGCGTCCTTGAATTTCATCCCCGGCGCCGGAAAGAGATAGGCATCCAGCCGCCGGAAGTCGCAATTGATTTTGTGGCTGGCAACGATCGCTTCGATACGATCGACCGCCGCGGCCTGACTCGCCTGAAACTTCGCCGCCATCTCCTCGCCGCGCATTTTGGTCAGCGCGGCGACGCCGTCGTCACACACCGGCGCCAGATGCGCGGTGGTGCGCGACGTGACGCCGCCGCCGATCGATCCGCGGTCCAGGACGACAACGCTCTTTCCGATCTGCGACAACTCGTACGCCACCGACAGGCCGGCAATGCCTGAACCGACCACGACCACGTCGCAGATCAAATCTTCAGCAAGGCGATTGGCCTGGGGCGCAAGCTCAAGGTCGGACACCCAGAGTGAACGTGTACGCTCGTCATTCGCGTTCATGACCAATACGCCTTGCAGATGCAGACCCGCAGCCTTAGCCGGCTGCCCGCAGGTTGACTTTCTTTTCGCCAATAGTCGTAAGCTTCTTGTCCGCCGCCTTCTCCTCGTTGAGGTTCGTGGTCAACAGTTTGCCGATCGCCTCACGGCCAAGTTCTTCGGACCATGCGATCATGCTGCCATAGCGGGTGATCTCATAGTGTTCGACCGCCTGGGCCGCCGCGACGAGGGCCGCATCGAGCACATGCTTGTCATCGCACTCACCCGCGACTTCATTAGCCTCCTTGATGATGCCGTCGATGGCCGGACAGGTCGTGCCCTTCGGCTCTTTGCCCAGCAGTTTGAAGGCTTGCTCAAGACGGCCGATCTGGGTTTCCGTCTCGCCGAGATGCGCCTTGAAGGCGGCGGAAAGCTCCCGGTTGGTCGCCTTCTCGATCATGTCAGGCAACGCCTTTTTGATCTGGTTCTCGGCGTAGTAGATGTCCTGCAGGACGTGCAGGTAGAGGTCTTCCATCGACTTGATGTCCTTGGTGAATAGTCCCATGGCAGTGCTCCTATCTGTGATTGGGCGAAACCCAAGTCGGTAACGCAAACGGTTGCGCGCACGTTCCCAGAGCGCGTTCAGAATCTCGAACCAACGGCCACAAACGACGGAAGTTTCAGCCACGATGTCCGGTCATCGCGTCGAGCGCGTTCTCGGCCATTCGCACCACGACATTCCGCCGCATGTCGAGTTTGTGTCAAAAGATAATCGCCGAGGGCCTTGGCGAGCTCCGGCGTCCGACCGGTGCCGGCCGAGGGCTGGAACAGCGGCATGGTGTCGAGCCCGTCGTCGTCATCATCGAGCACAGCGTGGCGCGTCACGCGCGGATGCTTTTTCAGCCAGGCGTGAATTTCCTCGCGCCGCGGGCGCTGCGGCAGGTCGGGCGTGCAGCCGATAAATGGGATGCCGTAGCGGCGGGCGCTGAACAGCCCAGCCGGATCGTAACGCCATGTCGAAGTAAGCACGGCCTTCGCTTTGGTCCGGGCCAGGAGACGCTTGAGGCGGCGGACACGCGCTCAAGCGCGGCGGCGACAAGAGCGGAATCTTCGAGCGCGACCCGCGGAAGACCGACAAATGCGCGCAGCGCCTCGGCGACCTGTCCGGCCGCGAAGCCATAAACGCTGCGCAAAACCCACTCGGTTTCCAGCAACACCGTGGTCGAGACAAACACATCGTTGCGATCGATGAGCGCGCGCGCCCTGGCCGACTGTCGCGGGCGATCGCCGGTCAGGTAGCGAACGACCGCATTGTATCAATCCCGAGCATGCCGCCGCCTGGCTTCGGCAACGATTCCCGCCTCCATCTGTTTCATACTTTTCGGCGGTCCGCGATGCGGCAGCGAGCCGAACACGTCCGCAGGCCTGGTCGCGGCAAACAGCGGCGCGGGCTTGAGCAGCACACCCCCGGGCGTGTCCTCGACCACGAGCCGGGTGCCGGCCTCCCAGCGGCGCTGCTGCCGGACCGCCTTGGGCAAGGTCACCTGTCCCTTGGTCGAGACGATCGCGGTCAGCTTGCCGGCGGGCATGGCGATGATCCTCGTTGGTAAGACAAAGGCAAGATACGCATGTGGGCGTACATGGGCCGGCCCGGGGACGAAAGATATTCCCCCGACCGGCGATTGCTGACGCGCCGTCGCGAAAGGCCCCGTTCGTTGCCGAGTGCGGAATAAATTCCTTGACAGCGTAACGCTGGTCCCGTAGAGGTGGCGCAGGCTGCCGTGGTGCGGCCTGGCTCTCCTTCCGCACCCCGCGCCAATCCCCCTCACCCGGCCGGCGGTTGCCGAGCCGCCGTCTTGCCCTCTCCGGCACAACAGCGGCCACCGCAGACCTCTCGGTGTTTTTCAAATCTCCCGGAAGGGGAGCCGGGATGCTATATTGAACAATATGAATCGCAACGAAGCCTTGGCCATTTTGCGAAGCTCGGAGTCCGCGTTGCGTGCCCGTGGCGTGCGCCGTGCTGCACTGTTCGGCTCGGTCGCCCGTGGCGATCATGGACCCGGCAGCGATATCGACATCCTGATCGAGATCGACCCTGCCGCGCGTATGGGCGTCTATGACTACGTCGGGCTCAAAGAGTATATCGAGGGGCTTTTTCCGGAACGCGTGGACGTCGTTAGCCGCGACGCCCTGAAGCCTTATGTCCGTCCTGCGGCGACGGCCGACGCGGTCTATGCCTTCTAAGCACCCCGACACCGCGCTTCGCGATCAGCTCGCAGCCAGGCCGACGATGCCTAAAGCGCACCGTAACCAAAGCTGTCGTTCGTCATTGCGAGCGAAGCGAAGCAATCCAGGAGCATCTGAACAGCCTGGATTGCTTCGTCGCGGAGCCTGTCATCGGGCCGCGCTTCGCGCGGACCCGTTGGCTCCTCGCAATGACGGTTGGATCGATGCGCTGACGGCTTGCTGTTGACCGGACCAAGCGCCGCTTTGTCTGAGCGGCAGCTCTTGGCGCTTACGCCGTAGGACGACAAAGCTCCCCCCTCACCCGGCCTGCGGTCGCCGGGCCGCCGTCGTGCCCTCTCCCCGCAAGCGGGGCGAGGGCGCAACAACGAGCGCTGCAGCCGCGGCGGCACGGCCCGTTTCGATTCATCTGCATCAGAACCTTCCTGGAGCGTGCGCCATGGCGCGCTATTCGCCGGAACTCATCGCCGCCGTGCGGCACGACTACGAGAGCACCGACAAGAGCCTCGGGCGGATCGCGGCGGATCATCGTCTCAGCGAGCGCACGGTCAACCGGATGCGCGACCGCGAGGACTGGTCGCGAAGGAGCGAGCGCGTGCGCGAGCTTTCGCCGGCGGCGCGGGCGCTGCAGGAGGCGACGAGGCTTCTGGCGGAGCGACAAGCGCTACCCCCCTCCCCGACCCTCCCCCGCAAGGGGGGAGGGAGCGGAAAGGCCGTGCCCGCCTTACAAGAGGACAGCGCCGCACAAGACGCCAGCGCCGCGCACGACAACAGAACCGCGATCGTCGAGCGGATCGAGCGGCTGGTCGCGCGCGAGCTGCAAGCCGAGGAGGCGGTGCGGGCGCAGCTTGGCCCGCTGCCGCGCCCCGCCGCCGACGCCGAGCGCGGCGCGCGCACGCTTTCGACCCTGACGCAGACGCTGCACGCGCTGGCGCGCCTGCGCAGCGGCCTGCTGCCGGACCACGGACCTGCCGATGACGATCTGCCCCGAGACATCGATGAATTCCGTCGCGGACTTGCGCGACGCATACGGCTGTTTGTGCAAAGCCGGACTGGAGGAGGCGTGGGCGGCGGATGAGCCGCTCCCGGCGCTCGTCCGGGCGAGCCGTGACTTCGCGCCGTTGGCCCATGCGCACCAGGAGCCGCCGCCCGCCGCCAACAACGGCAAGCCGTGGACCATCTGGCTGATGCTTGGCGGACGCGGCGCCGGCAAGACCCGGCTCGGCGCCGAATGGGTGCGCGCCGCAGCGCTCGGCGCCGCGCCCTATGCCGACCGTTGCCACCGCCACATCGCGCTGGTCGGCGAAAGCGAGCACGACGTGCGCGAGGTGATGATCGAAGGCGTCTCCGGCATCCTGCGGGTCTCGCCTGCCGCCGAGCGGCCGATCTGGACCGCGACGCGGCGGAGGCTGGAGTGGCCGAACGGCGCCGTGGCGCAGGCGTTCTCGGCCGAGGACCCGGAATTGCTGCGCGGGCCGCAGTTCGACGCGGCGTGGTGCGACGAACTCGCCAAGTGGCGCCATGCCGAGGCGACGTTCGACATGCTGCAGTTCGGGCTGCGCCTCGGCGTCCGGCCGCGCCAGCTCATCACCACGACGCCGCGGCCGATCCCGCTGATCAAGCGGCTGATCGCCGAGCCGCGCACCGCGGTGACGCGGGCGCCGACGCAGAGCAACGCGGCGTTCCTGTCGCCTTCGTTCCTCGACGAGATCCTGGCGCGCTACGCCGGCACCCGGCTGGGACGGCAGGAGATCGACGGCGAGATCATCGAGCAGCGGCCGGACGCGCTGTGGTCGCGCTCAACGATCGAGGCGGCGCGCGCCGCCGCGGCGCCGCCGCTCGTCCGCATCGCGGTCGGGATCGACCCGCCGGCGTCGTCACGGCCGGGCGCCAACGCCTGCGGCATCGTCGCGGCGGGCATCGGCGAGGACGGCATCGTCCATGTGCTGGAGGATGCGACGGTGGCGGGGACGGCGCCGGCGCAATGGGCGGCGCGCGTGGTCTGGCTCTACCGCAAGCTCCAGGCCGACACGCTGGTCGCCGAGGTCAACCAGGGCGGCGACATGGTGCGCGCGGTGCTGCGGCAGGTCGATGCGGCGGTGCCGCTGAAGACCGTGCATGCGACGCGCGGCAAGTTCCTGCGCGCCGAGCCGGTGGCGGCGCTCTACGCCCAAGGCCGGGTGCGGCACGTCGGCCGCGGCTTTGCCGAGCTGGAAGACCAGATGTGCGACTTCGGCCTCGACGGGCTGTCGTCCGGCCGTTCGCCCGACCGGCTCGACGCGCTGGTCTGGGCGGTGACCGAATTGACGGCGCGGCCATGGCAGGGACCAAGGATCAGGGCGTTGTGAGCGCTCGCACCGACGAATACCTCAGCGCGTCATCGCCCGCGAAGGGGGCGATCCAGTAATCGCCGACTTGATGAGCAAACCGTGCACTTGCGCTTACTGGATGCCCCGCCTTCGCGGGGCATGACAGCGGCGAATGTCGCGGTGGCGTGGTCACCGATCCAGCGAGGCGTCCTCGATCATCCAGCGCACCAGCTCATCGAACGACATGCCGGCGTAAGCCGCGAGCTCGGGCACCAGCGAGGTTTCGGTCATGCCGGGTTGCGTGTTGACCTCGAGACAAACGAGGCCCGCCATTGCCGCGGCCTGGTCGTCGTAGCGGAAGTCGGCGCGGGTGACGCCGCGGCAGCCCAGCGCGCGATGCGCCGCGAGCGAGAGCCGCTGAACCTCCCGATACACGGCCGGCAGGATCGGCGCCGGCAGGATGTGCTTCGACCCGCCCGGCGCGTACTTGGCCTCGTAGTCGTAGAACCGCGTGGCGGCGACGATTTCGATGACGCCAAGCGCCCGCTCGCCGATCACGGCGCAGGTCAGCTCCTTGCCCCGGATGTAGCGCTCCGCCAGGAGCTGGTCGCCGTAGGGCCAATCGCCCCGGGTCAGCTCCTGCGGGGGGTGGGCGTGCTGTTCGGTGACGATGAAGACGCCGAAGCTCGAGCCTTCCGCGATCGGCTTGATCACATAGGGCCGCGGCAGGACATGGGCTGAGGCCGCTTCGTGGCGCGACACCACTTTGCCGTCGGGTACGGGAACACCGGCGGCCTTCATCACCACCTTGGCAACGTCCTTCTGCATGGCGAGCGCCGACGACATGACGCCCGAGTGGCTGTAGGGGATGCCGAGAATTTCCAGCAGGCCCTGCAGGGTGCCATCCTCGCCGGGGCGACCATGGAGGACGTTGAGCGCCACGTCGGGCCGGAGGGCCTTCAGGTCGGCCGCGATATTGCGGCTGACATCGACACGGCTGACGCGGTAGCCAATGCGCTCGGCTGCATCGGCGCAGGCTTTGCCGGAGCGCAGCGACACCTCGCGCTCCGCCGACCAGCCGCCCATCAGCACCGCGACATGCTTGCTCATGCCGCAGCCCCGCGCGGTTGCGGCAGGGCAAAGCCGTCGTAGAGCCAGGCCAGACAATCGTACATTTCGCTGTCGGTGCGCGCCGACCAATTCGCGCGGGCGACTTCGCGCTCGATGCCGCCGACGTGATAGAAATTGTCCCAGTGGTAGCGGGATTCGTACTGCACCCGCGCAGTGCGCAGATAACGCGCTTTCTCATACGCCTTGAAAGCGCCCGCCAGGTCGGCGTCGTGCCGGTCGACGAGTTCGGCGAGACAGACCGCGTCCTCGATCGCCATGCAGGCGCCCTGCGCCAGCGTCTGCAAGGTCGGATGCGCGGCATCGCCCAGCAGCGTGACCCGGCCGCGGCTCCAGTGCCGGATCGGATCGCGGTCGGATATGACCCAGCGGCGCTCCAGATCCATCATCGCCAGCAGCGATTTCATCGACGGGTGGGAGTCGCGGTAGGTGCGGTCGAGATCGGCCCGGTAGCTCGCGATGTTGCCGCGCTCGAGATAGGTCGAGCTCTGGAACACAGCGACGACGTTGAACAACGAGCCCTTGCGCAGCGGATAATGCACGATATGGAAGCCCGGCCCCGACCACAGCACCACCTCGTTGCGATAGACATCGGCCTTGACGCGCTGCATCGGCACGATGGTGCGATGCGCGACAAAACCGACCATGCGCGGCTCGCCCTCGGCCAGCATCTGCTGGCGGATGGTGGAGCGAAGCCCGTCCGCTCCGACCACCGCGGCGCCGTCGATGGCGGCGTTGTCGACGGTGCTCAGCCGCACGCGGTCGCCAAGGTCCTCGTAGGAGGCGATCTCGGTCAGCGGCACCAGCTCGACATTGTCGTTGGCGCCGCAGGCGTCGAGCAGCACGTGATGCAGGTCGACGCGGTGGATCACGACGTAGGGGCGCTTGAAGCGCTCGCGGAACGACGCCTTCCCGGTCGAGACGCGGGCGATGACGCCGGCGTCGACCGAGTTGATCATCAGCACCGCCGCGGGGATAATCGAGTGCTGCAACACCGCATCGGTGACGCCGAGCCGGTCGAACATCGGAAAAACGTTGGGGCCGAGCTGGATGCCGTAGCCGATGACGCCGAACTCCGGCGCCTGCTCGATCAGCCGCACCCGGAAGCCTTTGAGCCCCAACGCCAGCGCCGCGGCCGCGCCGCCAAGCCCGCCGCCGACGACCAGGATCGGATCGTTGTTGCGCGTCACTGCCGCTCCGCGAATCAATTTCGAACGCTAACCCGCTGGCGGTGAAAGGTGAATCCCGCGCGAAGGAGACGGCGGCGCGAAGCCTTCGGAGCGTGACAAAAAAGACTCAGGGCCGGGCCGTCAGGACCCGGCCGGTACTCCGATGCGCTTGATCTCCCATTCGAGATCGACGCCCGCGGTTTCCTTGACGCGGCTGCGCACGGTTTCGCCCAGCGTCTCGATGTCGGCGGCCGTGGCAGCGCCGAGATTGATCAGGAAATTGCAATGCAGCGCCGACACCTGCGCGCCGCCAACGGTGAGCCCGCGGCAGCCGGCGGCGTCGATCAATTGCCAAGCCTTTTGGCCCGGCGGATTCTTGAAGGTCGAGCCGCAGGTCTTGTTCGGCGGCTGGCTGGCTTTGCGCCTTCTGGCGATGTCTTCCATCGCCGCACTGATCGCGGCTGGCTGGCCGGGCCGGCCCTGAAACAGGGCCTCGGTGAAGATGGCATCGCCGGGCGCGCCGGAATGGCGATAGGAATAACCCATGTCGGCGTTGCTGAAGGTATGGATGTTGCCCCGCCGGTCGACGCCGCGGGCCTCGATCAAAATGTCCTTGGTCTCGCCGCCGTAGGCGCCGGCATTCATGCGCAGGGCGCCGCCGATCCCGCCCGGAATACCGCTCAGGAACTCGAGGCCAGCCACGCCCTCGTCGCGCGCCGAGCGCGCAACACGCACGTCGAGAATTCCGGTGCCGACCCGGACCCGATGGCCGTCCTCGAATGCTATGCCGCTGAAACGGCCGCCGAGCCGCACCACCACGCCTGGGATGCCGCCGTCGCGAACGATGACGTTGGACGCGGCACCAAGCACCATCACCGGCACGTCCGGCGGCAGGCTGCTGAGGAAATACGCCAGGTCCCTTTCGTCATCCGGCATGAACAGCGCCTGCGCCGGCCCGCCAACGCGAAACCATGCCGACTCCGCGAGCGGCTGGTTGGCCAGAAAGCGGCCGCGCAGGTCTGGCATCTGCTCTTTCAGCTCGGAGACGATGTCGGGAAATGCCTTCACAACCGGTCACGCCAGATGTTCGGGTTGCGCGAGCTGTGGAAGCACGCGACGACCACAACTTGATCGTCTGTTATCCTATAAACAAAGACTATACGGAAAACCGTCCACCAACGCTCTTCGAACTTGGCGGTAAACGATCTGATATTGCTCGGGATGTTGTCGGATGAAATCCAACGCTCGATCGACAGCCCGGGAAAAGGCCACTCGCGCCGCCGGATTGCGTCGATTGTACCAATCCGCGATTTCAACGATCTCAGCCTCCGCCTCGGGCTCAATGACGAGCGGGCGGCTCATTTAGCGAAGCGGCTCCACAGTCGTTCGCGCACGGTCTCCCAAGGTTCTGCCCGCTCGGGATGACGCTCATGTTCGGCGAGCCGTCGGTCGATCTCAGCCTTCTGTTCATCGGTGAGCGGAATGTCTTCGCCGGGCCGCGCAGACCCCGGCGGATGCACGCTGTCCCAGAGCTTCTCGGCAATATCGAGCCGCTCCACGGCGCTAAGTTGCATCAATTCATCCAAGAGAATGGCTTTGTTCATCGTGATATCTTCCTCTTCTGGGAGATAATCGCAAGATCGATACCCCGCAACGGCTTGCAACGAGCACCGTTTTCACCCCAGCGCCTTCAACTCGCCCTCGAGCGAATAGGCCCATTGCGTGATGCTGCCGGCACCGAGGAGAACCACGTAATCGCCGGGCTTGGCGATATCTTTCACGAGGCCGGCAAGCTCCGGCTGACCCGGCAGCGGAATGACCTGGCGGTGGCCGCGGGCACGCACCGCGGCGACGAGATGATCGCGGTCGACGCCTTCGATCGGGGGCTCGCCCGCCGGATAGACCTCGGCGACGATCACGGTGTCGGCGTCGTTGAAGCAGGTCGAGAACGGCTCGAACAACGATTGCAGCCGCGTGTAGCGGTGCGGCTGCACCACCGCGATCACCTGACCCTTGGTCGACTCGCGCGCGGCCCTGAGCACCGCCTCGATCTCGACCGGGTGGTGGCCGTAGTCGTCGATGATGGCGACGCCGTTCCATTCGCCGGCGCGGGTGAAGCGGCGCTTGACGCCGCCGAAGGACGCGAGCGCCTTGCGGATCGAGTCGTCCGGGATTTTCAGCTCGCGGGCGACGGCGACCGCCGACGTAGCATTGAGCGCATTGTGGCGGCCGGGCATCGGCAGCGTCAGGTCGGCGATGGTGTGCACCACCGCGCCGTCGCGGTCGCGGAACTGCACCGCGAACTGCGAGCGCCCGCCAGTGTTATCGAGATCGATCAGGCGGACGTCGGCCTGCGGATTCTCGCCGTAGGTGATGATGCGGCGATCCTCGATGCGGCCGACCAGGCGCTGCACGATCGGATGGTCGGTGCACATCACGGCGAAGCCGTAGAACGGCACGTTCTCGATGAAGGCGCGGAACGCGTCCTGCACCGCCTGGAATGTCTTGAAGTGGTCGAGGTGCTCGGCGTCGACATTGGTGACGATGGCGATGTCGGCCGGAAGCTTGAGGAAGGTGCCGTCGGACTCGTCGGCCTCGACCACCATCCAGTCGCCCAGGCCGAGCCGCGCATTGGTACCATAGGCGTTGATGATGCCGCCGTTGATCACGGTCGGATCGAAGTTGCCGGCGTCGAGCAACGCCGCGACCAGCGACGTCGTCGTGGTCTTGCCGTGGGTGCCGGCGATGGCGACGCAGCTCTTCAGCCGCATCAGTTCGGCCAGCATCTCGGCGCGGCGCACCACGGGGAGCCGCTTCTCGCGGGCCGCGACCAGCTCCGGATTGTCGCGCTTGATCGCCGACGACACCACCAGCACCTCGGCGCCGTCGAGATTGTCCGCCTTGTGGCCGATCGAGACCTTGGTGCCCTTGTCGCGCAGCCGCTTGACGTTGGCGTTGTCACTCGCGTCCGAACCCTGCACCGTATAGCCGAGGTTGATCAGCACCTCGGCGATGCCGCTCATACCGATACCGCCGATGCCGATGAAATGGATCGGCCCGATTTCGCGCGGCAGTTTCATGGCGGCGTCACCCCTCGGCTGTCATCGTCCGCGACGGCGGGCGATCCAGTAATCAGTGAATGACGAATATGGCAACGCACGTCAAAAATGAACCCTGGGAGTGTACTGAATTCCCCGCCTTCGCGGGGAATGACAAGCCTACTTTGCCGCAAGCCCCGCAACCCGCAACACCAGGTCGGCGAGGCGGTCGGCGGCATCGATCGCGCCCATGTCCTTGGCGGCGGCGGCCATGGCGGCGAGGCGGGCCGGCTCGGCAGCGAGCGCCGCGATCTCGGCGGCGAGCCGGTCCGGCGTGAATTCATCCTGATCGAGGCGGATCGCGCCGCCGGCGTCCATCATCACGCCGGCATTGGCGCGCTGGTCCTGGTCAAGCGCGTGCGGCAGCGGCACCAGGATGCCGGGCCGGCCGATCGCGGCAAGCTCGGCCACCGTGCCCGCGCCCGATCGCGAGACCACGAGATGGCTCGCCGCCATTCGCGCCGGCAGATCCTTGAAGAACGGCGCGACTTCGGCGGCGATGCCAAGCCTGGCATAGGCGCCGCGAACGCGCGGCAGATCCTCGTCGCGCGCCTGCTGCACGATCTTCAGACGCATCTGCAAGCGTGGCTCGATCCGCTCGATGGCCTGCGGCACGACGTCGGCCATGACGCGAGCGCCCTGGCTGCCGCCGAACACCAGAAGGTTGAGCGTGCCAGTCGCATCGAGCGGCGGATAAGGCGTGGCTGACGCCTCGATCACCGCCGGCCGCACCGGATTGCCGGTGTGCGTCGTCTTGGCGTCGAGCGCCGGCTCCCGCTTCAACACTCCGGCGAAGCCCAAGGCGATGGCGCGCACGCGCGGCGCCAGGAACCGGTTGGCGCGGCCCATCACCGCGTTCTGCTCGTGGATCAGCGTCGGGATGCCGCGGAGCGTCGCTGCGAGCAGCGGCGGGATGGTGGGATAGCCGCCGAAGCCCACGACGATCGCGGGCCGCAATTTCGGCAGCGCGAGCCACGCCTTGAGGAGGCCGTAGCCCAGCACGCCGCCGGTCCGCGCCAGCGCGATCGGATCGCGGCCGCGGATGGTGGCGCTCGGGATGACGTGAACGGCGTGCGGCGGGAATGCGCCCGCGTGCTGCGCAGCGCGGGAGTCGGTCACGAGTTCGACCGCGACATCGCGTTGCTGCAGCGCCGCTGCCAGCAATTCGGCGGGAAACAGGTGGCCGCCCGTGCCGCCGGCGGCGACAAGGACGCGGCGCTGCGTCATCAGGCGGGGCTTCCGGCGAGGCCGAAATCGCGCGCCGCCATCAGCTCGGCGCGCGGCCGTTCCCGAGTCAAGGCCAGCAGCATGCCCATGCCGTAGGCCAGCGAGATCATCGAGGAGCCGCCATAGGATACAAACGGCAGCGTCATACCCTTGGCGGGCATCAGGTGCAGGTTGACCGCCATGTTGATGGCCGATTGCAGGCCGAACAAAATCGACAAGCCCCGCGGTGGAGAAGCGGGTGAACGGATCGTCGTTGCGCACCGCGTGTCGCAGCGAGCGCAGCACGATGAAAGCGAACAGCGCCAGCAGCATCAGACACAGCACGATGCCGAATTCTTCCGCCGCCACCGCGAACACGAAGTCGGTATGGCTCTCCGGCAGGATGCGCTTGATGGTACCCTCGCCCGGACCACGGCCGAACCAGCCGCCGCGCGCAAAGCTCTCCAGCGCCAGATCGATGTTGAAGGTGTCGCCGGCGCCATGGTCCATGAAGCGCTGAATGCGCTGCGCCACGTGGGGCACGGTGAAATAGGCGCCGACCAGGCCGACCGCGGCGACGCCGGCGAGGCCGCCGACCCAGATCAGCCGCATCCCGGCCATGAAGAACAGCGCGCCCCAGACCAGCGCAATCAGCATGGTCTGGCCGAAGTCGGGCTGCATCACCAGGAGCGCCACGACGGTGAGCAGCAGCGCCAGCGCCACGGTGTTGGCCGGCATCTCCGGCCGCCGCGTCAATTCGGCAAACAGCCATGCAATCAGGATGACGAACGCGGGCTTGAGAAATTCCGACGGCTGGACGTTGACCCCGAGGATCACGAGCCAGCGCCGCGCCCCCTTGATCTCGGCGCCGAAGTACGGCGTCACCGCCACCAGCGCCAAGCTGACCAAAAATACCAGGAGCGCGGTGCGGCGGACCTGCCGCGGCGACAAGAACGAGGTCGCAAGCAGCACCAGGATGGTCGGCGCCAGGAACAGGATATGGCGGTTGACGAAGTGGAAGGCGTCGAGGTTGAGCCTCGCCGCAACCGGCGGGCTTGCCGCCAGCGACAGGATGATGCCGCCGAGCATCAGTCCGAACAACGCGACCATCACCGGACGGTCCACCGTCCACCACCAATCGCTGAAAGGCGTGCGTGTCGTCCGCGAAGCCATGGCTGATCCTCGTCCCGCCCTAGTCCTGACGCGCCATGGTTGCCAAGATGTTAATGGGCCGAATATTTGCGCATGTTCTAAGCGGCCACCATGCCCCACCCATCGATGGCAGGCGGCCCGCGCGCTATCCCCGCCGCGACCGCGCGGGCCGGACAAGGGCCTTGGCAGCAAGGGCCGCCGCTTGAGCATAGCTTCGATCCCCATGAATGAGCATCAAAATCATCGCGCCTTCGGTCAGGAGCATGATCTCTCGCGCACGCTGATTGGCCGCCGGAATACGGGCGGCGGCGATCGCCTCGGTCAGCCATTGCTGCACTGCCGTCTTGTGTTGCCGCGCGATCGAGCGAGCTGGATGGCCGCGCAGATCGGCAAGCTCGACAACTACGCGCGTGAAACCGCCGCCCGACCATTTCGGCCTTGCAGCCCAGTCCGACAGCTCGCCGAAATATAAATCAATGAAATCTTCGATGTCCGGAGGACACTTGAACTGACGCAGGCGGCTCAGCGCGAATTCGCTGGAATGCGCAAGCGCCGATTTGATGAGGTCGTCCTTGCTCGAAAAATGCTGATAGAGCGTCCGCTTGGTGACGTTGGCCCGCGCCGCGATGTCGTCCATCGATACGCGCAGAAAGCCCTGACGCCAGAATAGGCCGTAGGCGGCATCGAGGATGCGTCGCGTTGTCTGAAGCCGTGGCCGTCGCATCAGAGGCCTCCACCGTGACGGTATACTGACAAGTGAATTTACATCTGGCGCCTCCGGCAGTCAGATCAATTCTGCGGACTCAGCAAACGACAGCCCTTGCGCCCCGAAAAGCGAAGCCGTGGCAGAAAAACTGACATTGCGATCGATCGACGCGCGAGCGGTATCGGTGCCGTTGCGACGGCCAGTTGTTTCGAAGGTCGGCGTGTTCAGGGAGTGGCCGCTAATCCTGATCGACCTCTACACCCAAGAGGGTATCGTTGGGCGCAGCTATCTGGAACCATATCTCAAAAATGCTGCGCGCTACGTCATCCCGGCGCTGCACGATCTCGCCGAAGCGCAGCAGGGCCAGCCGCTGGCTCCGTTAGAGCGCTTTCAGGCCAACAGGCGATCTCTCAATCTTGTCGGCTATGAGGGCATCGCCATGATAGCGGTGGCCGGTCTCGACATGGCGATGTGGGATGCGCTCGCCAAGGCGGCTGGGCAGCCGCTTGCCGTATTGTTCGGCGGCACGATCGGCCCGGTGCCGGCGTACAACAGCAACGGGCTTTGGCTGACTGATCTGGCAAAACTTGCGGCAGAAGCCCGTGAGCTCGTTTCGGAAGGCGCTTTCACTGGCCTCAAGTTGCGGCTTGGCCGGGACCGCCTGGATGACGATCTCACCGCGATCCGCGAGGTCCGTGAGGCGGCAGGCAGTGACGTCAAGCTTATGGTGGATTTCAATCAGGGCCTGCCGCTCGGCGATGCGATCCGCCGGTGTCATGCTCTCGACGATCAGGCTCTGTACTGGTTCGAAGAGCCGATCGCCTACGACAACCTGTCGGGCTACGCACAACTTGCCAAGCAACTCGATACGCCGTTGCAAATCGGCGAGAATTTTTACGGTCCGCGCGATTTGTACAAAGCGATCCGCGCTGACGCGAGCGACTACATGATGCCTGATTTGATGCGCATTGGCGGCGTGTCCGGATGGCTGCGCTCCGTTCCGATCGCCGCTGCCGCCGGCATCCAGATTTCGACGCACTTGTATCCGGAGGTGGCCGCGCATCTGATGCGCGTCACGGAGACAGCCCACTGGCTGGAGTGGCAGGATTGGGCCGATCCGATCTTGAAGGAGCCGTTTTCGGTCAAGGACGGCGCCATCGAGATTCCAGATGTTCCAGGCATCGGCATCGAATGGGACGAACAAGCGATCGCCCGCTACCGCTATTAGCGCGAATTCTTCAGCTTCGACCAACGTTCCAAGATATAGTTGAACGGTGATTACCCGTTTCGAGCCACGGGGGAGGCCATGGCCAATCGTCCGGCAAGGACCGCCGGTGCGGCATCGCTCAAGGGCCGCCTGTTGACGACTGAGGCTATCGTCGAAGCGGGACTCGACGCACTGGATTTCGGCTTTGCGATCTTTGATCGGAATTTAAAGCTCGTCGCCAACAATAAGGCCTTCATCGAACTGCGAGGCTATCCAGCCGCGCTGTGCGAGCCCGGTACCGATATCATCGAGCTCTACCGGTTCAACGCCGAGCGTGGTGACTACGGACCGGGCGACGCCGAAGCCCAAGCGATGGCGCGCATGGAGCGCGTTCGTGAGGGGCAGCCGCACCAGCTCGAATATGAACTGGCGAACGGCCAAATCCTCAACATCCGGTATGCGCCCATTCCGGGCGGCGGACTCGTTCTTTCCTATTCCGACATTACTCAGCGCAAACTCGCCGAACGTAACGTCGCGCGCAAGGAGGCGCAGCTCCATGTTGCCCTCGACAACATGCCCGGTGCGCTGGCCTATACCGATGACGATCTCAAAATCGTGTTTTGCAACAATCGCTATATCGAGATGTATCCGGTGCCGCGCGAGCTGTTCGATCCGGGCCGGCCCTATCCGGATTTTCTACGCTATCTGGCGGAGCACGGCTACTACGGTGAGGGCGATGTCGAAGCCCTTGTCGCACGCCGTATCGAGAGCCTGCGGCATCCTGTTGGCTATCCGCTCGAAGACCGCCTGCCGGATGGAAAGGTCTACGAAGTTAACCGCCGCAAGATTGCTTCGGGCGGAACGGTCACGGTGATCACTGAAATCACCAGGCTCAAACGCGCGGAGGAGAACCTCGCGCGGAAGGAAGCCGAGCTTCATGTCGCCCTCGATAACATGCCGGGAGCGCTCGTCTATACCGATCGAGACTTGAACATCGTTGTCTGCAACGATCGCTTCCTGGAAATGTATCCCGTTCCGAAGAATCTTCTGGAGCCTGGACGGCCCTACCCCGATTTCCTGCGCTATCTCGCCGAGCATGGATACTATGGTGAAGGCAACGTAGACTCGATGGTCGCGCGCCGCGTGGAAAGCTTGCAGAATCCAACCGGCGTTGCGTTCGAGGATCACACGCCTGACGGCCGAGTCTACCGGATCGTCCGAAGAAGGACGGCGATCGGTGGCGCGGTCACGGTGATGACCGATATCACCGTGCTCAAGAGATCCGAGCAACATCTGCTGGACGCCAAGCAGCGGCTGGAAGAAGCAAACCGTCTGGTCACAGAGAAAAACAGGACGCTGGAGTCGCTTTCGTCAAAGCTTTCAAAATACCTCTCGCCGCAACTATACAAATCCATTTTTGCCGGCGAAAAAAGCGTCGATGTCACCTCCCAGCGCAAGAAGCTGACCATATTCTTCTCTGACATCGCCGGATTCACAGAAACCACCGATCTCCTGGAATCCGAGGAACTGACCAATCTTCTCAATCAATACTTACGGGAAATGTCGGCAATCGCGCTGGAGTATGGGGCGACGATCGATAAATTCATCGGCGACGCGATTATGCTATTCTTCGGCGATCCCGAAACACGCGGACCGAAAGATGATGCGCTCGCCTGCGTAAAGATGGCAATTGCCATGCAGCAGCGCATGCGTGACTTGCAGGCTGAATGGCGCGAGCGCGGGCAAGAACACGTGTTTCAGCTCCGGATAGGGATCAACACCGGATTCTGCACAGTCGGGAATTTCGGCAGCGATGATCGCGTCGACTACACAATCATCGGCAACGAGGTGAACCTGACAGCGCGACTGCAATCGCACGCCGACCTCGGCGGCATCCTGCTGGCGCATGAAACTCACGCGCTGGTCAAGGACCAAGTGCTCACCGAGGAGACCGGCACCATTACTGTCAAGGGATTTAGCCGCCCGGTGCGGACGCACCGTGTGGTCGGGCTGCTTGACAAGACTGCCGGACAAGGGCGGATCATTCGCCAGGAGCAGGATGGCTTCCTCCTGATCGTTGACCAGAAGAAGCTTACGCATGAAAGCAGAGCCGACGTTGTTCGTGCGCTCCAGGATGCTGCCAGTCGCTTACAGGACTAGACGCAGAAACGTCCGACAGTTGCTCCGCAAAGACACGGGCCTTGGTATCGCGCCCGGCGACGGCCAGCCGTGATGAGCCGACGCCCTAATTCACCGGCTTTAGCCCCGGCAGCTTCAGCACCAGCTCGCGGAAATGGTCGCCGCGGACCTCGAAATTGCGGTACTGGTCGAACGAGGCGCAGGCCGGCGACAGCAGCACCACCGGCTCCTTGATACCCGAGCTTTCGGCGTCGCGGGCCGAGGCCTCGACGGCCCGATCCAGCGTGCCGCGCGATCTCGTAGGCCACCTTGCCGTCGAGCGTCCTGGCGAATTCCTCCGCCGCCTCGCCGACCAGATAGGCCTTGCGGATGCGCGGGTAGAATTTCTCCAGCGAGGTGATGCCGCCGGTCTTCGGCTTGCCGCCGGCAATCCAGAACATGTCATTGAAGCAAGCCAGCGCCTGCGCCGAGGAGTCGGCGTTGGTCGCCTTGGAATCGTTGACGAACAGCACCGCGCCCTTGCGGCCGACCTGCTCCATGCGGTGGGCGAGGCCGGGAAACGAGCGCAGGCCTGCCTGGATTTGGGTCGGGTCGAGGCCGAGCGCCAGGGCGGCAGCCGCGGCGCAAGCGGCGTTCTGTGCGTTGTGCAACCCGCGCAGCGAGCCGATGCTGTCGAGGCGGGCGATCGACTCGGTCTTTCCGGCAATCGCACGGATGATCGCACCGTGATCGGCATAGATGCCGTCAACAAGCTTCCGGCGCACGGAAATCCGGACGACGTTTTTTCCCTTCGCAGCGACGCGCCCGGCCGCGGCTGCGCAGTATTCGTCATCGACGCCGATCACAGCGGTGCCGCCGGCCTGAACGCCCGCGACCAGCCGCTCCTTGACTGCGGCGTAGTGCTCGATGGTGCCGTGGCGGTCGAGATGATCCTCACTGACGTTGATGAGTATGCCGACGCGCGGATCGAGCGTCGGCGCGAGATCGATCTGATAGGACGAGCACTCGACCACGTGGGCATGGTCGGCGCGCGGCGGCTTCAGGGTCAGCACCGCGGTGCCGATGTTGCCGCCGAGATCGGCGGAACGGCCGGCCGCGACCAGGAGATGATGGATCAGCGCCGTCGTGGTCGACTTGCCGTTGGTGCCGGTGATGGCGACGAACGGCGAATGCGGCGCGAGCTTTCTGCGCTCGCGGCAGAACAGCTCGATGTCGCCGATCACCTCGGCACCGGCGTTCCGTGCCAGCGCCACCGACCAGTGCGGCGCGGGATGGGTGAGCGGCACGCCCGGCGCAAGCAGCAGCGCGGAAATCTTCGACCAGTCGATCTTGCGCAGATCATCCGTGGCGACGCCGGCCGCTTTCGCCTTGTCGACGCTGGCGGCGCTGTCGTCGAACGCCACCACGTCGGCGCCGCCGGCGATCAACGCCTGCGCGCTGGCCAATCCCGAGCCGCCGAGCCCGAACAGCGCGACCTTCTTGCCGGCAAAGCTGGTGACCGGGATCATCGCAGCTTGCCCTCTCCGCCATTCCGGCCGAGCGCGAAGCGCGAGAGCCGGAATCCATACCTCCGGTCTGTGGTTATGGATTCCGGGTTCGCCGCTTCGCGGCGCCCCGGAATGACGTGGAGAGTTTTTGCCGTCATCGCAGCTTGAGGGTGGCGAGGCCTGCGAGCGCCAGCACGATGGCGATGATCCAGAACCGGATCACGATCTGCAACTCGGTCCAGCCGAGCTGCTCGAAGTGATGGTGGATCGGCGCCATCCGGAACACGCGCTTGCCGGTGAGCTTGAACGACACCACCTGCACGATCACCGACACCGCCTCCAGCACGAACAGCCCGCCGATGATGGCGAGCGCGATCTCGTGCTTGGTCGCGACCGCGACCGAGCCGATCAGGCCGCCGAGCGCGAGCGAGCCGGTGTCGCCCATGAAGATCGAGGCCGGCGGCGCGTTGAACCAGAGAAAGCCCAAGCCCGCGCCGATCACCGCGCCGCACAGCACGGCGAGCTCGCCGGAGCCGGCGACGAAATGAATCTGCAGATAGTCGGAGAACACCGCGTTGCCGACCAGATACGAGATGCCGACGAAGCTCGCCGCCGCGATCATCACCGGGCCGATGGCGAGGCCGTCGAGGCCGTCGGTCAGGTTCACCGCATTGCCGGCGCCGACGATGATGAAGGCGGCGAACACCGGAAAGAACCAGCCGAGGTTGATGACGGCTTCCTTGAACACCGGGAACGTCAGCGAGGTGGCGAACGCCGGCCGGCCGAGGCTTGCGATCGCGATGCAGGCGGCGAGCGCGATCGCGGCCTCGATGCCAAGCCGCAGCCGCGCCGGCAAAGCCGGAATGAGTCTGCCGCGTCACCTTGAGATAATCGTCGTAGAAGCCGACCAGGCCGAAGCCGAGCGTCACCGCAAGCACGATCCAGACGTAGGGATTGCGCGGATTGGCCCACAGCAGCGTCGAGACCACGATGCCGAGCAGGATCATCAGCCCGCCCATGGTCGGCGTGCCGGTCTTGGTGAGGATGTGCGACTTCGGGCCGTCGGCGCGGATCGGCTGGCCCTTGCCCTGGCGCAGCCGCAGATGGTCGATGATCCACGGCCCGAACATGAACACGAACACCAGCGCGGTGATCATCGAGCCCGCGGTCCGCACCGTCAGATAGCGGAACACGTTGAAGATCGACAGCGTGCTGGAAAGATCGGCCAACCAATAGAGCATCGAATCAACCTTGAGCGGACGCCGCTGCGCGGGCGTCGTGCGAGGAAAACTGCCGGGTCAGCGCCTTGACGATCGGGCCCATCTTCGAGCCGAGCGAGCCCTTGACCATCACCGCGTCGCCCGCGCTGCAACGCGCCGAGCACCTCGGCCTCGAGCGCCGCGGCGGTCACGGCATAGCCGCCCCGGCGCCCGGAGGGAAGAGCCTCCCAGAAGGCCTGGTAGAGCGGACCGGCGCAGAACACGAGATCGACGGAGTTTTCCACGATCGACTTCGGCAAGACCGCGATGCAGCTCCACACCCCGCGGGCCAAGCTCCAGCATTTCGCCGAGCACGGCGATGCGCCGGCCGCGCGGGCCGATCGGCGCCTGGCCGAGCAGCGCAAGCGCCGCCCGCATCGAAGCCGGATTGGCGTTGTAGCTCTCGTCGATCAGGAGCGCGGGGCCGCCGGGAAGCTCCAGAGTCAGCCGCGCGCCGCGGCCGCTTGGCGGACTCAAGATTGGCAAGCGCAAGCGCGGCGAGCGCCAGATCGGCGCCGGCGAGCTGGCGCAGCCGCCAGCACGGCGAGCGAATTCGAGCACCACATGGCGGCCCGGCGCGCCGAGCTTGTAGGTGACGTCGGGACCGAGAATGCGCGCCTGCACGGTCGAGGAATCCGGCTGCAGCGCGAACTTGATGAGCCGCGCATCGGCCTTGGCGTTCTCGCCGAACGACACGATGCGGCTGACGCCGCCTCGCCTTCGCATGCTTTTGCAGGCGCGCGAAATGCGGATTGTCGCGATTGATCACCGCGGCGCCGCCCGGCTCGATGCCCTGAAAAATTTCCGCCTTGGCGTCGGCGATGGCCTCGACCGAGGGGAAGAATTCGAGATGCACCGGCTCGACCGTGGTGATGATCGGCGACGTGCGGACGGACAAGCCTGGTCAACGGCGCGATCTCGCCGGCGTGGTTCATGCCCATTTCGAGGACGGCATAGCGCGCACTGTCCGGACAGCGGGCGAGCGACAGCGGCACACCCCAATGATTGTTGTAGGACGCGGCCGAGGCATGGGTCTCGCCGTCGGACGACAGCGCAAGCCTAAGCGCTTCCTTGGTGCCGGTCTTGCCGACCGAACCGGTGACGCCGATGAATTTCGCTTTGCTGCGTGCACGTGCCGCGCGGCGCCAGCGCGATCAACGCTTCGAGAACGTCGGGCACCACGAGCAGCGGCGCGGCCTTGGCGAACGTGCCGCGCTTGCTTTCGGCGACGATCGCAAGACCCGCTCCCGCCTTCAATGCCGCCTCGACGAAATCGTGGCCATCGCGCACGTCCTTCAGGGCGAAGAATGCTTCGCCCGCCTGGATGGTGCGGGTGTCGATGGACAGCCCCGGCACGCCCGCGGGCAGCGGGCCCTGCCGCTGCGCGCCCATTGCCTGCACCATCGCTTCGGTGGTCCAGAGCGTCATGCCCTCTCTCCATTCCGCGCGCCGACCGGGGGACAACTCCCCTCCCCCATTCGCGCAGCGAATGGCGGGGAGGGGTCGGGGGTGGGGGGAATGAGGCGTTCGCAAATTCGAAGTGGCCCCCCACCCGACGCTTCGCTTGCGCGAAGCGCCACCCTCCCCACCGCTTCGCGGGGGGAGGGTTGGAGCCCGCGGCATAGCTCCGCTCCATGACCAATCTCATGCCACCTTCTCCCGCAGCGCCGCTTCGGCTTCGTCGTGGTCGCTGAACGGCAGGGTGATGCTGCCGACGATCTGCCCGGTCTCGTGGCCCTTGCCGGCGATCAGCAGCACGTCGCCGGGTCCGAGCGCCGCCACCGCGCTGCGGATCGCCTCGCGGCGGTCGCCGATCTCGCGGAGGTTCGGCGCGTCCGACGCGCCGGCCATGATGGCGGCGCGGATCGAGGCCGGATTTTCGCTGCGCGGATTGTCGTCGGTGACGATGACACGGTCGGCGTCCTTGGCGGCAATCGCGCCCATCAACGGCCGCTTGCCCTTGTCGCGGTCGCCGCCGGCAGCCGAACACGACGACGAGCTCGCGCTTGGCGTAGGGCCGCAGCGCCTCGATCGCCTTCTCCAGCGCGTCGGGCTTGTGGGCGTAGTCGACGAATACCGGCGCGCCGTTGCGGTGACCGACCAGATCGAGCCGGCCCTTGGCGCCCTTGAGCGAAGCAAGCGCGGCGAAGACGCGATCCGCCGCGCCGCCGGTCGCGATGGCGAGGCCCGCCGCGACCAGCGCATTCTCGATCTGGAAGCCGCCGACCAGCGGCAATCGCACTTGATAACGCTTGCCGGCATGTTCGACGGTCATCGCTTGCGTGAAGTCCGTCAATGGACGAATCCAACAGACGGATGCCGTCGCCCTTTCGGCCGACCGTCATCAATTTCAAGCCGCGCTTGCGCGCCGCCGCCACCACCGCGCCGCTGTGCTCGTGATCGACGTCGATCACGGCGCCGCCGCCGTCGACCACCAGCGCCTCGAACAGCCGAAGCTTGGCGGCGAGATAGGCCTCGATGCTCGGATGATAGTCGAGATGGTCGCGGCTGAGATTGGTGAAGCCGCCGGCCGCAACCCGCACGCCGTCGAGCCGATGCTGATCGAGCCCGTGCGACGACGCCTCGATCGCCAGATGCGTGACGCCCTCGGCGGCAAGCTCCGACAGCGTGCGATGCAGCGCGACCGGATCGGGCGTGGTCAGCGAGCCGTAGACCTCGCGCTTCGGCGTGACCACGCCGATGGTGCCGACGCTGGCGGCCTGGTGACCGAGCGCCGCCCAGATTTGCCGGGTGAAAGCCGCGACCGAGGTCTTGCCGCTGGTGCCGGTCACCGCCGCGATGGTCGCCGGCTGGCGCGGATAGAACCGCGCCGCGGCGAGCGCGAGCGCGCGGCGAGCGTTGCCGACCTTCACGAACACCGCGCCAGCCGGCAGCGCTCCGCGGCATGCGCTCGCCGACGATCGCAGCGGCGCCCGCGGCCGCGGCCTGCGCGGCGAACTCAAGCCCGTCGGCCTTGGTGCCCGGCACCGCCACGAATACGTCGCCGCGCCTGACCTTGCGGCTGTCCGCGGTCAGCCCGGAAACCTCGATGGCGCCGGTTTTGCGCGTCGAGGGAGGCAAAATCGTTCAGAAGGTCGGAGAGCTTCATATTCGATGCCTGTCATCGTCCGCGAAGGCGGACGATCCAGTATTCACAGGTTCGGAGTTCTACCGAGACGCTACCGGCTACTGGATGCCCCGCTTTCGCAGGGCATGACAACTCCGAGGGCTAATATCACTGCCTGACCTTGGCCAAAATAAGCTGGTCGGCCGGCGGCAGATCGAAGCGCGGCTCGATGCCGAGCATCGGCGCGATGCGGGCGATCACCTTGCCGGCGGTCGGCACCGCGTTCCAGCCGGAGGTCGAGAAGCCGTGGGTCTCCGGCAGCGGCTGCGGCTCGTCGAGCATGATCATCAACTGATAGCGCGGCTTGTCGGCCGGCAGGATCGCCGTGAAGGTGTTGAGCACCTTGGTCTTGGAGTAGCGGCCGCCGACCACCTTCTCCGAGGTGCCGGTCTTGCCGCCGACGTAATAGCCCAGGACGTTGGCCTCTCGGGCGGTGCCGATCTCGGCGTTGAGCCGCATCAGATAACGCATCTTCTCGCTGGTCTCGGGCTTGATGACCGTCTTGGCGAGCTTCATCGCCTCTTCCTTGCTGCGCTTCATGAAGGTCGGCGGGATGAGGTAGCCGCCGTTGACCAGCGCATTGATGCCCTCGACCGCCTGCAGCGGCGCGACCGAGAGGCCGTGGCCGAAGGCGATGGTCACGGTGTTGAGCTCGCCCCAGCGCTTGGGCACCAGCGGCTCGGCGCTTTCCGGCAGCTCGGTGCGCAGCCGGTCGAGCTGGCCGATCTTGCGCAGGAACCACTTGTGGTGCTCGACGCCCATGGCGAGCGCAATCCGCGCGGTGCCGATGTTCGACGAATAGGTGAAGATCTCCGGCACGGTCAGCACGCGGTGCTGGGCGTGGTAGTCGTGGATCTGGAACCTGCCGTAGCGCAGCGGCACGCGCGCATCGAACGATGAATTGAGCGTGACCTTGCCGGAATCGAGCGCCATCGCAAGCGTCAGCGCCTTGAAGGTCGAGCCGAGCTCGTACACGCCGGTGGTCAGGCGGTTGATGCGCAACGGATCGTTGGCCTGCTTCGGGCTGTTGGGGTCGTAGTCCGGCAGCGACACCATCGCGACGATCTCGCCGGTCTCGACGTCGACGACGAGGCCGGCGGCGGCCTTCACCTTGTATTTCTCGGCGGCGAAGATCAGCTCGTCGCGAAGCGCATGCTGCACGCGCAGATCGACGGCGAGCTCGATCGGCTTCTGCAGCCGGTCGGTGGCGAGGCCGGCGAGATGCAGCGCCTGCAAGCCGTGGCCGTCGACCCATTTCTCGATGCCGGCGATGCCCTGGTTGTCGATGTTGACGTGGCCGATCAGGTGGGACACCTCGGCGCTGTTCGGATAGGTGCGCTTGTTCTCCGCGAGGAAGCCGACGCCGGGCAGGCCGAGATGGTAGATCTCCTGCTGCTGCTTCGGCGTGATCTCGCGCTTGAGCCAGACGAAGCCGCGGCGCGAGCCGAGCCGGTCGCGCAACTCGGTCGCATCGAGATCGGGCAGCACCGCGGTGAGCAGCTCGGTCGCCTCGTCGACGTCGATGATCTTGCGCGGCTCGGCGAACAGCGACGGCGCGCGCACGTCGGTGGCAAGGATCATTGCCGTTGCGGTCGAGGATGTCGGGCCGCGCGGTCGCGACCGCGTCGTGCGCCACGCCGCGCCGCGACAGATGGCTGTCCGGCGACACCGCGAACATGATCGAGCCGCACCGCGATGGCGCCATAGACCACGGCGAAGGCGAGGATCGCCAGCCCGACACGGGCGCGCGCCTTGGCGGTGCGGTTGACGTTGACGCCATAGAGCAGCGTGCCCATCAGCCGGCGCCGCACCAGCGCGCGGTCAGCCTTGGCCGGCAGGGCGGCTGGCAAATTCGGAGCGGGCAGCGCCTGCGCGTCCATGGGCTACCTTGCCTCCGCCCGAGCCGGCACGCTGCCGGTGACGGAGTTGTGTCCAGCAGGCTGCCGGTGGGGAAAGCGGATTGGCGATCTTCGATCGTGTCGGCAATTAAGTCCGCGGGCGGCGGCTGCACGACTGCCGGCGGCCGCTCCGGCAGCCTGTTGAGCTGGTCGAATTGCGTTGCGTCGGCCGGCCGCAGACGCAGATGGCGCCGCGCCAGGCCCTGGATGCGGGCGGGATTGTCAAGCGTCGCCCATTCGGCGCGCAGCGCCGCGATCGCGTCGCGCTCGCGCCGCACGTCGCCGCGCATCTTGGCGACGCGCTCGGCGCGCAGCGTCGACTCGAACTTGATCTCGTAGACATAGGCCGCGGCCAGCACCAGCAGCGCCACGACGCAGAGATTGAGGATGCGCATGCTCATCCTGCCCTCACGACGTCATCGAGCGCAGGCAGGCGCGGCAACAGCGCCTCGGCATCTGCGATGCGCGGCGGCGCATCGGTGCGCTCGGCGGCGCGAAGCTTCGCCGAACGGGCGCGCGGATTGGCGGCGATCTCGGCGTCGTCCGGCACGATCGGGCGCTTGGTCAGGAGGCGGAAGGTCGGCGCCAGCGCCACCACGTCGGGCTGATGGCGCGAAACGCCGGCGGTGCGGCTCCGCTCCGCCAGGAATGTCTTGACGATTCGGTCCTCCAGCGAATGGAAGGTCACGACCGCCAGCCGTCCGACCGGCTTGAGGATGCGCTCGGCCGCGGCCAGCGCCTCCGCAAGTTCGGCCAATTCCTCGTTGACGAACATGCGCAGCGCCTGGAACGTCCGCGTCGCCGGATGGATTTGCCCGGGCCGAGCATGCACCACGCGCGCGACGATTGTCGGCCAGCGCCGCCGTGGTGCGGATCGGAGCATCGTTCCGGGCGGCAACGATGGCGCGCGCCACCGCGCGCGAATGCCGCTCCTCGCCAAGCTGAAAGATGATGTCGGCGAGATCGCGTTCGGACGCCTGCGCCACCACATCGGCCGCGCTCGGGCCGTCGCGGCCCATGCGCATGTCGAGCGGACCGTCGAGCCGAAACGAAAATCCGCGGCCGGCATCGTCGAGCTGCATCGACGACACGCCGAGGTCGAGCACGATGCCGTCCACGTGTTCGTGGCCGAATTTCCGCGCAACCCGGTCCAGCGCGGAAAATCGCTCCTCGATCAGAGTAAGCCGGCCTGCCGCCGCTTCGACCAGACCGGCGCCGCCGGCAATCGCGCTCTGGTCGCGGTCGATGCCGATGACCTCAGCGCCATGCGGTTTCGAGAACCAACCGCGAGTAGCCGCCGGCGCCGAAGGTGCCGTCGATGTAGATGCCGCCGTCGCGAACCCGCAGCGCATCGACCGCCGCACGCCCAAGCACGGCAACATGACGAGGCAGTCCACCAGCGCCAGCGATGCCGTCGCTGTCTGCCGTCATGTCCCGGTCCCAAGCATCAAGCGGCACATAGGCCTGTCCCCTCAATCGCTTAAGCCCGCTATCTGGGATGGCTTGGCTCAACATCGGAAATGGCGGGCGGATACCGGTCAGGGGTCGAACGGCCCCTGTCCAGGACCGAACCACATCCATGGATTAACGGCGTTTAAGCTTAAGGAATTGTTCACAAAGGCGCGGCGGCCCCAGTGGAACCTGCAACTCTTCGGTTCATGCGCCCAAGCGTTTTCGAACCATCTGCGCAGCAGCGAATCACAGATGCGGCGTCCTCGTCACAATTTCGCCGGAACATCACCGATGCCGGCGCGTTGTCTCGATGCGAGGGGATTCTGTTTCCTGGAAAAGTCTGAAGGAGAACCTCAATGTTGAAGAAACTCATGATCACGACGGCTGTCACCGGCCTCATGATCGGCTCAGCCATGGCCGAAGGGACCAGCACGTCGCCGCCGAGCCCCGCCGCAACGCCGGCTCCTGCCGCGAAATCGAGTTCCATGACCGCGCCGGTCGGATCGAGTTCGGCACAGTTCATCAATACGCAGAAGCCCGATCAGTATCTGGCGTCGAAATTCAAGGGCACCGATGTGATCGGCTCCGACGACAAGAAGATCGGCGACGTCAGCGATATCCTGTTCGACAAGGACGGCAAGATCGAAGCCTATGTGGTCGGCGTCGGCGGCTTCCTCGGCATCGGCTCCAAGGACGTGGCGCTGGCTCCGAGCGCGTTCCAGGTCGTCCCGGGCGACAAGTCCAAGAACGAATCCGACAAGCTGCGGCTGTCCATGACCAAGGATCAGCTCAAGCAGGCGGCGAACTTCGAGCCGTACAAGGCCCCGAGTTCGACCACCGGCAGCGGCTCGCCTGGTAGCCGCCCGATGGGCAGCCCGGCGACCCATCCGGCGCCTGCGGCCCCGGCTCCGGCGCCGAAGTAATAAGTTGTTCGCTTCAGTAGCGTAAGCGTTGAGCGTACCTGCGCGGCCCGGGCCCTCGGGAAACCGAGGCCCGGGCCGACGCGCATCACTAGCCTTGCGCCACAATCCGCTATCGGGCGGTGCCGGGTTTGTTAATATCGCGGCGCTTTTTTCATTAATCCCCCTGCCTTATCGTTAGCCGCATGTCGCAGTTCCATCCCGATTCCAGCGTCGTCGAGCGCGTCGAGGCGTCGCCCAACTTCGACGAGCGCGCCGGGGCTCGCGCGCCCGGACATGATCATCCTGCATTACACCGGCATGCAGTTCGCGCACGAGGCGATGCATCGGCTTTGCGACCCGAAGGCGCGGGTGTCGTCGCATTACGTGGTGCTGGAAAACGGCTCGATCGTGCAGCTCGTGCCCGAGGCCAAGCGCGCCTGGCACGCCGGCGTGTCGTCCTGGGGCGGCGACACCGACATCAACTCGCGCTCGATCGGCATCGAGATCTGCAACCCCGGCCACGAATTCGGCTATCTGGATTTTCCGTCCCGGCAGATCGCCGCGGTGATCACGCTGTGCCGCTCGATCCTGACCCGCAACATCATCCGGCCGGAGAACATCGTCGCGCATTCCGACGTGGCGCCGAGCCGCAAGCAGGACCCGGGCGAGAAATTTCCCTGGAAGCTGCTGGCCCAATCCGGCGTCGGTCTTTGGGTCGAGCCGGCCGCCATTGTCGCCGACCCCAATGCGATCAAGGTCGGCACGACGGGCCCGGAGGTGACGAGCTTGCAAAACAGCCTGACCGGCTATGGCTATGGGCTCGAGGCCAGCGGGCGCTATGACACCGCCACCGAGGAGGTGGTCATCGCCTTCCAGCGCCATTTCCGGCCCAAGCTGGTCGATGGCATCGCCGATACTTCGACCCGGGAGACGTTGCGCAGACTTCTGGCGGCGCGTCAGGCGCCGCCCCAGAAAGATAGCAACCCGGCCATTGCCAAGGGCCAGTCGGCCGCCCCTTGACCTTCGCATCCTGCCGCCCCATCCCTAGGCCGTCAGTCGGCCGGACGGCCGCTCCGGCCAATGCCGAAAGGCGGCCGGGGAGGAAAGTCCGGGCTCCATGGACAAACGGTGCCGGATAACGTCCGGCGGGGGCAACCCCAGGGACAGTGCCACAGAGAACAGACCGCCGCGGCGCGTAGCGTATGACCGAGGCAAGGGTGAAACGGTGCGGTAAGAGCGCACCGCGTTTCCGGCGACGGAAACGGCACGGCAAACCCCACCGGGAGCAAGACCGAATAGGGACGGCACCGGGCCGCGAGGCCCAGCCCTTGTCCGGGTCGCCGTCCGGGTAGGTTGCTTCAGGCGCCGGGCAACCGGCGTCGCAGAGGAATGGCCGTCACGCGCGGGGCTGCAAGCCCCGCGCCATACAGAACCCGGCTTACAGGCCGTCTGATCAATAAGGGGGCTCGGCGGAAACACCGCCGGGCCCCCGCCAATTATCGATTGCCGCTCGAAGCCTGCCGACTTGAATGGCGGCTTGAATAATCTAGCTTATAAGCTAGATTAATAGGAATATTTACCTCATGAATGAAATCGGCAGCTTTGACGCCAAAAACAAATTGTCCGAACTGCTCGCCAAAGCCGAGCGTGGCGAGGAGATCGTGATCACCCGGCGAGGGCGGCCGGTGGCCAAGCTCGTTCCGGTCACGTCCCGCCATGATGTCGAAGGTGCGCGCGGGGCCATGAGCCGCATTCGAACATTGGCGCAGCAGATGAAGCTCGGTCCATTCGATTGGAACGAATGGAAGAGCTACCGGGATCAGGGACGGCGGTGACGTGGCGGCCGCAGTGCTCGATTGTTCCGTCACGCTATCGTGGTTCATCCCCGACGAGGATAGCCCCGGGGCGCGCGAATTGCGCACCCTG
Source organism: uncultured Alphaproteobacteria bacterium (assembly GCA_963702635.1). Lineage (GTDB taxonomy): Bacteria > Pseudomonadota > Alphaproteobacteria > Rhizobiales > Xanthobacteraceae > Z2-YC6860. The sequence goes on along the minus strand of CAVPDL010000017.1, from coordinate 20,576 downwards.
GTAACGGACCAGGGTGCCGTTGTGCCAATGCTATGGCCGATCGAATTGGGCAATGCCTTCCTGTTCTCTGTGCGTGGCCGCCGCATCAGCGCATCCCAAAGAGCAGCGGCGTTCGAAGCGCTGGGACACCTGCCCATCGAGATCGACCCTGAGACATTGAGCACGATTTGGAGCGATACGCTGGCGTTGGCGGACAAACTGCGGCTGACCGCCTACAACGCGTGCTATCTTGAACTTGCACAACGGCGGCGCCTGCCCCTGGCCACCCTTGATCGTGAGCTGCGCGCAGCGGCGAAGAAGATCGGCATTCCCGTTCTGGCTTAAGCGCCGCCCGATTTCGAGGTATCGGCCCCACACCGTGTAGGGTGCATCGTCGAATGACGAACCAGGTCGCGATTTCGTTCGAAAGCGTCTCCAAGAATTACGGCGACGGCCGCGTGCTCGACCGCGTTTCGCTCGACGTGCCTGAGCGCGAATTCCTCGCCATCGTCGGCCCGTCCGGCTCCGGCAAGACCACGCTGCTGCGTCTCATCAATCGGCTGATCGAGCCGACCGCCGGCCTCGTCCGAGTCGAAAACGAGGACGTGCAGACGACCGATGCCGTCAACCTGCGGCGGCGGATCGGCTACGTGTTCCAGGGCATCGGCCTGTTTCCGCACATGACCGTAGCGGAGAACATCGCGATCACGCCGCGGCTGCTCGGCTGGGATGCGGCGCAAATGATCGGCGCGGGTGGACGAGCTGATCGAGCTGGTGCGGCTCGACCGCGGCAAGCACCGCGACCGGTTTCCGTCGCAGCTCTCCGGCGGCGAAGGCCAGCGCGTCGGCGTCGCCCGCGCCCTCGCCGCCAAGCCCAAGATCGTGCTGATGGACGAGCCGTTCGGCGCGCTCGACCCGCTGACGCGCGACGCGCTCGGCGAGGACTACCGCCGCTTGCACGACGAGCTCGGCCTGACCACCGTGATGATCACCCACGACATGCTGGAGGCGGTGCTGCTGGCCGACCGCATCGCCGTGATCCACGACGGCCGCATCGTCGCCGACGGTGTGCCGCAGGCATTGCTGAACGATGCCAAGGACGACTACGTCCGTGAATTGATGGCGACGCCGCGCCGCCAGGCCGAGCGATTGCGTGATCTTATGAGCCAGCCGCGATGAACGCGCAGCTCAGCGAGGCGCTGGCGCGGTTGCCGGCCTATCTCGGCGGTCACGTTGCGGTCAGCGCCACGGCGCTGCTGCTCGGGCTTGCGATCAGCCTGCCGCTCGCGTTGCTGGCCACGCGCCGGCCGGCGCTGCGCGGCGCGCTGCTCGGCTTTGCCAGCATCGTGCAGACCATTCCGAGTCTCGCGCTGCTGGCGCTGTTCTATCCGCTGCTGCTCGGCATCGCCGCGCTGTGCGAGCGGCTGTTCGGCGCGGGATTTTCCGCGCTCGGCTTCCTGCCGTCGGTGCTGGCGCTGACGCTCTACTCCATGCTGCCGGTGCTGCGGAACACCGTCACCGGACTGCTCGGCGTCGATCCGGCGATCCACGAGGCGGCGCACGGCGTCGGCATGACGCGGCGGCAATCGCTGTTCATGGTCGAGTTGCCGCTGGCGCTGCCGGTGATCATGGCGGGCGTCCGCACCGCCGCGATCTGGGTGATCGGGGCTGCGACGCTGTCGACGCCGATCGGCCAGACCAGCCTCGGCAATTACATCTTCACCGGCCTGCAAACGCAGAACTGGGTGTTCGTGCTGTTCGGCTGCGTCGCGGCGGCGGTTTTTGCGCTGATGGTCGATCAATTGCTGGCGCTGATGGAAAGCGGGCTGACTCGCCGCAGGCGCGGCTGGGTTGTCGGCGGGCGCGGCCGGGGCTGCTGCTCGTCACCATCGCGGCGCTCGTGCCGGGCCTGTCGCAAGTGCCCGCAACCACCGTTATCGGCGCCAAGCCGTTCAGCCGAGCAATACGTCCTTGCGGCCCTGATCGAGCAGCGACTGCGCAACGCCGGACTCTCGGCCTCGATCCGCGAGGGGCTCGGCTCCGCCGTGATCTTCAACGCGCTGCGCGCAGGCGAGATCGACGTCTACGTTGACTATTCGGGGACCCTCTGGACCAACCAGATGCATCGTAGACGACGTGAAGCCGCGCGCCGAGGTGCTTGACTGAAATGTCGAAATGGCTTAGACGCGACGGCATCAGATTGCTCGGCGGACTCGGCTTCGAGAACGCCTATGCGCTGGCGATGCCGCGCGCCAAGGCCGAGAGCGCGGGGCATGCGCAGCATCGCCGACCTGGCGGGCCAAGCACCGAAGCTTTCGATCGCCGGCGACTACGAAATCTTCGGCCGTCCGGAATGGAATGCGGTCCGGCAGGCTTATGGGCTGACGTTCCGCGAACAGCGGCAGATGCAGCCGGAGTTCATGTACCAGGCGGTGGCGCGCGGCGAGGTCGACGTGATCGCGGGCTACACCAGCGACGGCCGCATCGCGCAGCACGACCTCGTTGTGCTCGACGATCCGAAGCACGCCATCCCGCCCTATGATGCGGTGCTGCTGGTATCGCCGCGGCGGGCCGGCGATGAAGCGCTCACCGCCGCGCTGCTGCCGCTGATCGGCGCCATCGACGTCAACCTGATGCGCACTGCCAATCAGCGGGCATCGAGTGGCACGCCGCCTGCACAGGCCGCGCGCGAATTGTGGGACGAGATCAGACGCAAGTCAGAGCGTGCACGCTGAAATACTCGTCGGCGTCGGTCCAGACCGCGGCCGGCGCCCACCCGGCGCCGCGCGCCAGCGCGCCGAACGATTCGATCGAATATTTGTAGCTGTTCTCGGTGTGGATGGTCTCGCCGGCGCGGAACTCGATGCACTCGCCGCAGACCTTGACGCGCTGACGCTTGAGCGAAGCCAAATGCATCTCGATGCGCGAGCGTTCGCGGTTGAAGAAGGCGTGGTGCTCGAAGCAGGCCAGGTTGAACTTGGCGCCGAGCTCGCGGTTGATCCGAGCCAAGAGATTGAGATTGAACTTGGCCGTGACGCCCATGGAGTCGTTGTAGGCCCGTTGCAGGACGCCGCGACTCCTTTACCAGATCGACGCCGACGATGAAGGTCGCGCCGCGGCCGAGAATGCGGGCGGCGTGACGCATGAATGCACAAGCCTCGTGCGGCTCGAAATTGCCGATGGTCGAGCCCGGGAAAAAGCCGACGCGCGGGCTGATTTGGGCGGCATCGGGCAATTCGAACGGCTTGCCGAAATCGGCGACGACAGGACGTATCGCGAGGCCGGGATATTCGCGCCGCAGCTCCGCCATCTGCTGGTGCATGAACTGCGCCGAAATCTCGACCGGGACATAGGCTCCGAGCGAGTTCGCTGCGGACAGAATGATCCTCGTCTTCGCGCTCGAACCGCTGCCGAACTCAACCAGCGCCGCGCCGGGCGGCATCAGAGCCGCGATGTCGGCTGCGTGCCTATTGAGAATGCCGACCTCGCACCGCGTCGGATAGTATTCGGGCAATTCGGTTATGCGCTCGAACAACGCCGATCCGGCATCGTCGTAGAAATACTTCGGCGACAGCCGCTTCGGCGTCGCCGTCAGCCCCGCGAGAACGTCTGCGGCGAACTCGCTGGTCGCCGTGGTGTCGATTTGAATCTTGCGTGCCAGCGCTGTCATGCAAACCTTGCTCTAACGATAATCCAAAAGTCTCAGGCTGCTGAATTGCCAGCGCGCCGGCGGATAGAAGAAGTTGCGATAGCTCAGCCGCGCGTGCCCTTCCGGCGTCGCCTGCGACGAGCCGCGCAGCACCATCTGGTTGACCATGAACTTGCCGTTGTACTCGCCGAGCGCGCCTTCGGCCGAGCGATAGCCCGGATACGGCAGATAACCGCTGCGCGTCCATTGCCAAGCCACCCCGAACGCGTCGGATAGCAGCCCTGCGCCAGCCGCAACCTCCCATTCGGCCTCGGTCGGCAGATGTTTTCCCGCCCAGCGCGCGAAAGCATCGGCCTCGTAATAGCTGACGTGGAGCACGGGTGCGGTGGGATCGACCGGCTTCAGCCCGCCGAGCGTCAGCGAGCACCAGGCGCCTTCGATCTGGCGCCAATAGCCCGGCGCGTCCCAGCTCTCGGCCTCGACCGTGGCCCAACCGTCCGACAGCCACAGATCGTGCGACGCGTACCCGCCGTCGGCCATGAACTCGAGCCACTGGCCATTGGTAACGAGATGCCGCGCGATGACGGCCTCCTGCAGCAGCACCTGATGCGCCGGCTGCTCGTTGTCGAAGCAGAAGCCGTCGCCTTCGAAGCCGATCGAGCGGATGCCGGGCGGAATTCTCGCATATTCGTCCCCGCGTTCGCAGGCCGGCGGCTGCCAAGCCGCATCGTAGGCGGGGCTGGTCGAGTTCTGCGCAAAGGCGTGCAGGATGTCGGTCAGCAACAGCTCTTGGTGTTGCTGCTCGTGATGCAGGCCGATCTCGACGACCGGAACGATCGCGGCAAGCTTTTCGGCGTCGGCGCGTTTCGATCAGGTGTTCGACCGCGCGATCGACATGAGCGCGATAAGCCGCGACCTCCTCGACTCCCGGGCGGGTGATCAGGCCACGCAGCGGCCGCGCCTGCCGCGGCCCTGCGGCCACATAATAGGAGTTGAACAGGAAGCCGAAGCGCGCGTCGAACTCGCGATAGCTCTTGTCGTGAGGCTTCAGCAGAAACTGCTCGAAGAACCAGGTGGTGTGCGCGCGATGCCATTTGGTCGGGCTCGCGTCCGCCATCGACTGCACGATCTGGTCCTCGGCGGATAGATGCGCGGCACGGCGTTCGGTCTCCGCGCGGACAGTACGGAAGATCTCGGACCAGGCGCGGCCGACGCTGGCGCCAGATTTTGCGGAAATCAGTTCAAATACGGAGGCGGTCGCTTGCGGCATGATCGTCTCCGCGAAGGGGAAAAATCAGTGAAAATTTCGCGAGTCACAAACAGAAATAAGTATGAATTGTTCCCATGGGTATGGATCGGACGCAACCCGGTCTCGGCGCATCGCGCCAATTCGACCGTGTTTTGGCTGATTCACGAGGCAAGAACACCGTCCGTCGGATAATCGCCCTACGATTGCCGTTGAAAAACCTGCGGTAGTCTGACGCAGCGCTCATCAGGATGGGATGAATTTGCAGACGTTGTAGCCCTTGGGCTGGCTGCGCTCGTAGGCCGCCGCCGCCCGCACCACGTCGAACTCGCCGAGCGGACGGCCGACGATCTGCAGGCCAACCGGCATGCCGTCGGCGGCAATGCCGGCGCAGACCGTGGCCGCCGGCTGGCCGGTGAGATTGAACGGATAGGTGTAATAGACCCACGACACCAGGTCGCGGTCGCTCATGTGGTCCGGCACGTTCTTGCCGACGTCGAGTGAGGTCACCGGCAGAACCGGCGACAACAGGATGTCATAGCGCTCGAAGAACGGCCGCAGCTTGTCGCGCAATGCATAGCGCTCGAACACCTTATTGTAATAGTCGCGAAGCTCCTGCCGCAGCGCTTTGTCGAGAATATCGGCAATCGCCGGATCGATCAGCTCGCGCTGGCCTTCCAGGAACGGCCGCAGCCTCGTGCCGGCGCCGGCATAGAATTCCGCCGCCCAGATATCGACCGGGTCGCGGTCGAACACCTGTTCGACCAGCTCGACCGTGCAGCCGAAGCTTTCGAAACAGCTTCGCCGCCGTCTCGACCACGCGCAGCACCTCGGCGTCGGGCCGCGCATAGCCGAGCGTCGGGCTGTAGGCGACGCGAAGCCCCTTCACGTCCTGCCGGCAGGCTGCGAGCAAATCCGGCACTGGGCCTGCGACCGAATACGGATCGCGATCGTCCCGGCCGGCGCAAGCCATGAACAGCAGCGCCGCGTCCTCGACGGTGCGCGCCAGCGGCCCGACATGGGCGAGCGTGGTTGTTGCCGACACCGGCCAGACCGGGATACGGCCGAACTGCCCCTTGATCGCGGCCAAGCCGGTGAGGCAGCCCGGGATGCGCACCGAGCCGCCGCCGTCGGTGCCGAGCGAGAACGGCGTGATGCCGGCGGCGACCGACGCCGCAGCGCCGGCGCTCGAGCCGCCCGGCGTCTTGTTCAAATTCCACGGATTGCGGGTAATGCCGGTCAGCGGGCTGTCGCCGACGCCCTTGCAGCCGAACTCGCTGGTGGTGGTCTTGCCGATCACGATCGCGCCGGCCTTTTTCACCCGCTCGACCGAGGGCGCGTCCGCCGCGGCGATATTGTCCGCCATGCAGCGCGAGCCGAAGGCGAAGCGCTCGCCGCCGATCGCGATCAGGTCCTTGATGGAGATCGGCACGCCATGCAGGCACCCCAACGGATCGCCGCGCATCACCGCGGCCTCCGCCTGCCTTGCGCCGCGGCCATCGCCTGCTCCGGCATCAGGAAGAAGAACGCGTTGAGCGAGGCCTGCGTCGCTTCGGCCTGCTCCAGCGCGCGCCGCGTCACCTCGACCGGCGAGACCTCGCGCCGCGCAATCCTGCCGCGCAGCTCCATTGCGGTCATTGCATCGAGGTCGGCCGACATGGAATGCTCAGGCCCCTGATCCATCGATCATAACAGCCAGGGGTTCGCCGTGCCGACCGAAATCAAGGTGCTCGCCACCACCGCCATGAAGACATCGATGGACCTGCTGATGCCGCAGTTCGAGCAGGCGAGCGGCCACAAGACTAACGTTCTCCTACGGCCCGTCGACGCGCATCGCCAAGCAGGTTGCCGACGGCGAAGCCAACGAAGTGACCATCGTCACCGACAGCGGCATCGACGAGCTGATCAAAAAAGGCCGGATCGTACCGGGCACCCGCACCGACATCGCACGTTCGGCGATGGCGCTCGCGGTGCAAAAGGGCGCGCCGCGGCCGGACATCTCGTCGCCGGAAAAATTCAAGCAGGCGATGCTTTCGGCCAAATCGCTCGGCATGAGCAACCCGGTCGGCGGCGGCGCCAGCGGCGCGATCCTTGCCGGAATTTTCGACAAGCTCGGCATCGCCGAGCAGATGAAGCCGAAGCTCACCTTCGGCCCAGGCGGGCCGGCCGGATTGATCGGCAATTTTTTGGTGCGCAAGGAGGTCGAGATTGGCATCCAGCAGTTGCCGGAATTGATGGCGGTGCCCGGCATCGACATCGTCGGCACGCTGCCGTTCGGCAATGACACCGTCTCGGTGTTCTCCGCCGGCCTCTCGACCGCGGCAAAGGATGCGGCCGCGGCCCGCGCGCTGATCGCATTCCTCACCACGCCCGAGGCCAAAGCAGTGCTGAAATCGAAGGGGATGGACGCCTGACGGGGCGGCATCGTCATTGCGAGCCGAATGCGAGCAATCCAGAAGCAATTAGGCCGCAGTCTGGATTGCTTCGTCGCTGACGCTCCTCGCAATGACGAAGGCTAAAGCCTGCGGTTCCTGATATCGGTGTTCTGCACCGCGACGGTGCGCCAGCGCCCATCGAGCTTGCGCACGACGCGGATGCCGACGCCTTCGCGCGAGATGGCCTTGCCGTCCTCCTCGATGTCGCCCGACACGCGGAAGCGCGAATGCACCATGGCGGCGTCCGGGGCGAGCAGGCGGACCTGCATCTCCAGCGTGTCGCGATGGCTCTGCCGGAACGGACCGCCGGCGCCGTGCAGGCGCTGCATCAACGCCAAAAATTCGACGCGGGTCTTCATCCAGACGCCGTTGACGGTGACGAACTGGCCGTCGTCGGTGAGCGATTCGACCATGCCGTCCGGGTCGTGCCGGTTCCAGGCGTCGTTGAAGCGCGCCTCGATCTGCAGGATTGCGGTTTCCTCCTCCGCGTCTGCGGTCACTTGAACGCGCCCTTCTTGCTCGAGCGCCGCCCATTTCTCGATTTCGCTTCTTGACGTGCTCGCCGAGCTTTTCCGGCGAGCCGCCGATGAAGCGATAGCCGAGCTGGATCTCGCGCTCGCGCATGTCGGGCATGTCGAGGACCTTCTGCAGATCGCGGTTGATCTTGTCGATGATCGGCTTCGGCGTGCCCTTCGGCGCGAAAAAGCCGTACCAGCTCGACTCCTCGCCGCATCTTGACGCCGACTTCGACCAAGGTCGGAACGTCAGGCAGAAGCTTGGAGCGGGTCAGCCCGATTGGGCCAGCGCGCGCATCTTGCCGGAGCGGATGTTGGCAGCGAGCTGCCCATCGGGCCAAACGAGATCTCGGTGCGGCCGGACATCAGATCGGCTGATGCCCTGCGACATCTGGCTGTAGGGCACGTGCTGCATCTTGGTGCCGGTGACGTCCATGAACAGCACGGTCGTGAGGTGCGAGGTCGAGCCGATGCCGACCGAGTAGTAGTTGATCTTGCCCGGATTGGCCTTGGCGTAGTCGATCACGTCCTGCACCGATTTGTACGGCGTCACCGCGGAGACCTGGAACACCTCCATGGAGGTCGCCGACCAGCATGATCGGCTCGAAGCTCTTGATCGGATCGAAGGCGCCGTTCGGCGCCAGCGTGACGTTGACGGCAAGCGTCTGCGCACCGAAATGCAGCGTGTAGCCGTCGGGCGCCGCCTGTCGCCGCGGCAGCCGCGCCGATGTTGCCGCTGCCGCCGGGGCGATTTTCGACAAAGACGCTCTGGCCCCACATCTGGCTGAGCTTGTCGGCGATGAAGCGGCCGAGAATGTCGATCGCACCCGATGGCGAGAACGCGATCATGATTTTCACCGGCCGGTTCGGATAGTCCTCCGCCCGCGCCGCAGTTCCGATGCCGAGCAGCATGCCGCCCACGATGGCGAGCGCCGCCAATGATTTCGGTCTCATTTTCGTCCTCCCCGACGCCTCTCGCCTTTGCGGCTTGCGATGCAGCATGGCGGCTGCCTGAACCGAAATCAACGGACCAGCCATGCACCGCTCCGCGTTGCCGGAGGCGGCAGCGTCCGGTATTTTTCGCCCCGACTTTCATCGGAGGGAAACGAAATGGCCGAGTGGCTGGTCGGCAAGGCGACGGACATCAAGGACGGCGACCGCAAGATCGTCACCGCCGGGCAAGCGCGAGATCGGCGTCTTCCACAAGGACGGCGCGTTCTACGCCTACAGCAACACCTGCCTGCACCAGGGCGGCCCGGCCTGCGAAGGCATGATGATCAACAACGTCGTCGACGTGATCGACAAGGATCGCCTCTACCAGGGCCAGACCTACGGCGACGAAATGCATTTCGTCTGCCCGTGGCACGGCTACGAATACGATCTGAAGACCGGCGAATGCATCGGCGACCGCAAGCTGAAGCTGCGCAAATACGAGATCGTCAAGCGCGGCGAAGACATCTACGTCGTCGCCTGACGGAGCATGATCCCGAAAAGTGGGTACCGTTTTCGGAAAGATCATGCTCCACGAGATTAATGCGAGGGAGAACTCCCATGGATATGCCGCGCAACGACGTTCGCCCCGTCGAGCTCGACATCTTCTCGACGCCCAAGCATCTCGAACACGCCAGCGAGCAGGCGCGGGCGCGCAACTATCAGGATTTCCTGATCGTCGACGTCGACTCGCACCACTACGAGAACGAGCACTACGCCGAGGTGTTCCAGTACATCGAAAGCCCGGTGATCCGCCGCGAGGCGATGGAAGGCGCCGGCCGCCGCACCGGCATTCTCAACTCGCAGGTCGGCTACCAGAACACCGGCGGCCGCATCCATCGCGCAGAAATTCCGCGGCAAGGAGAAAGAGCCAGGCCGGCGGCAAGCATACCGACATCACGCTCACGCTCGACTGGATGGACGCGATGGGCGTGGACTATTGCTGCATGTTCCCGACGCCGATGCTGTTCCTCGGCCTGCACCCGCAGGTCGAGATCGAGGCCGCGATGTGCGACGCCTACAACGCCTGGCTCTGCGAACGCATCCTGGCGCAGCGAGCCGCGCATCGTGTCGATGCTCTACCTGCCGTTCAACGATCCGGAAGCGGCCTACAAGACGGTGAAGAAGTTCGGCGACAAGAAGGGCGTGGTCGGCTTCATGGTGACGTCGCCGCGCTACAAGCCGGTGCACGACAACGCCTACATGAAGACCTATGCGCTGCTCGAGGAGATGGGCAAGCCGATCTCGTTCCACGCCGCCTATAGCTGGGACGACCGCGCGCTGCAGATGACCAACCGCTTCATCTCGGTGCATGCGCTGGGCTTCATGTGGTTCAACATGATCCACATGACCAACTGGGTCATCAACGGCCTGCCGGTGCGCTTCCCGAAACTCAAGGTGATGTGGATCGAGAGCGGGCTGACCTGGGCCGTCCGGCCTGATGCAGCGGCTCGACCACTCCTACATGATGCGCACCTCGGACGCGCCGCTGCTGAAGGAAAAGCCCAGCCACTACATGCAGCAGATGTTCTACTCGTCGCAGCCGATGGAGATTCCCGACGACAAGTCGGTGATGCAGGCGACCTTCAAGATGATCAACGCCGAGACGCAGCTGGTGTGGTCGTCGGACTATCCGCACTGGGACTTCGACCTGCCGTCGACGATCTACGACCTGCCGTTCCTCAACGAGACCGCCAAGCGCAACATCCTCGGCGCCAATGCGGCGCGGCTGTTCGGGCTCGATCCGAAGCCGGTGAAGAAGATTCCGTAGCCCTCGAAGCCGCGATCCTCTCCCCGCCTTACCCTGAGGAGCGGGCGAAGCCCGCGTCTCGAAGGGCGCGGCCCATGGTTCGAGACGCGCAGCTTCGCTGCGCTCCTCACCATGAGGGCCGAGAGAGGTTGAGCCACGCTGCGTCAACAAAGCCTCCCGACACGCCTTGCCGCCGCGGTTGTTCCGGCGGATGCTACGGGCGGCGCGCCCTGATCGGCGGCGGGAACCGACGACCGGCACGCGCCAGACATGGGGGAAACCATGACGGCCCGTTTCGGTCTTGCTCGCTCATTCGCCTTCGGTCTTGGCCTGCTTGCGCTGTCGATCGCGCCGGCGCCTGCGCTCGACTATCCGGACAAGCCGATCAAGTTCATCGTCTGCTTCGCGGCCGGCGGACCCAACGACATCACTGCGCGGCTGTTCGGGCAATATCTGTCGGAAAAGCTCGGGCATCAGCTCATCATCGAGAACCGGGTCGGCGCCGGCGGCAACATCGGCACGCAGGCCTACCTGGCCGCGCCGCCGGACGGCTACACCATCGGCTTCGTCGGCCCGAACAATTTCATCAGCGCGTCGCTCTACGCCAAGCTGCCGTTCGATTTCATCCACGACAGTGTGCCGATCGGCGGCACCATGAAGATGACCAACGTGCTGGAGGTGAACAACGATGTGCCGATCAAATCGGTCGCCGAATACATCGCCTATGCCAAGGCCAACCCCGGCAAGCTGAACTTCGGCCACGGCGGTGTCGGCACCTCGCCGCATATGTCGGGCGAGCTGCTCAAGTCGATGACCGGCATCAACATCGTCCACGTGCCCTATCGCGGCACCGCGCCGGCGCTGACCGATCTGCTTGGCGGCCAGCTCCAGTCGATGTTCGACAACCTTCCGGGCTCGATCGGCCACATCAAGAACGGCAAGATTCGGGCGCTCGGCGTCACGGCGCCCAAGCGCATCGCGGCGCTGCCCGACGTGCCGGCCATCGCCGAGACCGTGCCGGGCTATTCGGCGGACGTGTACTACGGCCTCGCGGCGCCCAAAGGCACGCCGGCCGAGATCATCGCCAAGCTCAACGGCGCGCTCAACGACGTGCTGAAGGACCCCAAGCTTCTGGCGCGCATCAAGGAACTCGGCGCCGAACCGATGCCGATGTCGCCTGCCGAGTTCGGCAAGCTGGTGCAGAGCGAAACCGACAAGTGGGCCAAGGTGGTCAAGTCGACCGGGCTCCCGCAGATCAATTAGCAAGCGTCGGCGGCACTCCCGGCCGCCGCCTTTCCCGAGGCGGCGCGATGCCGTAATCTTGCCTCGACGCGATGCGCATGCTCGCGTGGGCGATGTGGCCGATTGCAACAAATTAATTTTTTCGCCGCGCACCGTCGCGGCACCCGGAGAGATGACATGCGCAACTTCGTGATGGCGGCAGCGGCTTTGACTGTCGCGGCCATGACGAGCCCAACGGCAGCCGCCGTCAAGAAAGTCGCCTACCCCGAGGTGAAGATCAACATCACGTCGCCCTATCAGCCGGACTCGGCGTTTCAGGCGATGTGGAAGGCGCTGCGCGACGCCGTCGCGGCCAAGAACACAGACGCGGTGATGTCGCTGGTCGGACCGATGTTCATCTGGACGTCGCAGGGCACCATGATTGATCAGCTCGATCCCGGCCGCGATGCGGTCCACAATTTCAAAGTGGTGTTCGGATTCCGCGCCGCCGGCAAGGATCAGGATGGCGGCGTCGATAGCGGCCCCTACTGGGACATGCTCGCCGGATTTTTGGAGGATGCGACGTTCTACAAGCTGTCGACGCTGACCAGCGAAGTCTGTAGCCCGATGCAGGCCGAGGTCGCGGACGACAATATCTTCGAAGCGGCGCAAAAGAAGATCACCAACGGCGATGATTCCGGCGACTGGTATTTCATCGCAGCGGAAACTCCGGTCGCCAAGGCGCCGAACGATACCGGGCCGCCAGTCGCCAAGGTCGGCAAAGTCGCGGTGCCGATGCTCGGCAGCTTCCCGGTGGCGAAACAAGGCCAGCCGGAGCCGCAGGCGACGCACGGCGAAATCCTGCTGCCGTCGGGCAGGACCGGCTGGGTGCCGATAGCGGCGCTGCGGCCGTTCGACCACGACCGGCTCTGCTTCGGGCAGACCTCCGACGGCCGATGGAAGATCGTGGGCTACGACGAACCCGCGCAGGACAACCAGTAGGGCTACTGGCTGTGCAGAATTCCGGCCCTCTGCACCAGATCGCCCCAGCGCACGATTTCTGAATCGACGAATTTCTTGAACTCCGCCGGCGGCGGCGACACCTGCGGAATCGCACCCTCGTTGCTGAGCAGTTGCTTGACGTCGCCGTCGCTCATGACGGCGCGGATTTCGCCCGCGAGCTTGTCGACGATCGCCTCGGGCACGCCGGCGGCCGTCGAGATCGAGTGCCATGACGCGGTGTTGTAGCCGGGGATGCCGGCCTCCGCGAGCGGCGGGACATCGGGCACCGCGCCGACCCGCTCGGCGGTGGTGACGCCGAGGGCTCGCACCTTGCCGGATTGGATCAGCGACCGCGCCGGCGGCACGTCGGCAAACATGAACTGCACGTGACCGCCGACCACATCCTGCAGCGCAGGCGCAGTGCCCTTGTAGGGCACGTGCACGATATCGAGGCCGAACCTGCTCTTGAACAGCTCGGCGTTGAGATGATGGATGGTGCCGGGACCGACCGATGCGAACGATAACTGGCCGGGCTTGTCCTTGGCGAGCTTGACCAGATCGGCGACGGACCGCACCGGCAGATCGGGATTGACCACCAGCACATAGGGCATGCGCGCGATCAGGGCGATTGGCGTGATGTCCTTTCTCGGATCGTACGGCATCTGCTTTCGCACATTGACGTTGATCGCGAGCGCAGTGCTCGACGCCATCATGATGGTGTAGCCATCGGCTGCGCCATGCGCGACCGCCGCCACGGCGGTCATGCCGCCGCTGCCCGGGCGATGCTCGACGATGAACGGCTTGCCGAGCCGCTTTTCCAGCTTGTCGGCCAGGATGCGCGCGATTAGCCCGGTCGAGCCGCCCGGCGCGAACGGCACCACAAGTGTGACCGGCCGGCTGGGATACTGGCCGGCGGCCTCCTCCGCGGACGCGCCGCACACCCAAAGTCCGACAATCGCCAAGCCCGCCAGGGTGCTCGATCGAAGCGATTTCATGATGTCACTCCGGCGAGTGGCGATGAGTGGCCCTCGTCCGCCCGATCGAGCGGCCGAAGCGCGACGCGTTTGCTTCCATCACGTGGCCGCCGCTCGGTCCCGTCGGCCTCATTAATGAGGAAGACCCTAAACTAATGAGGAAGACCCTAAACTCCGCCGGGAGCGCAAGCATTACAATTTAATAAATTTTCGTATCTTCGTGCCGACGGTGTTCGAGTTCGTCCGGGACCCGGAGGCGCGCAAGGTGGTCGAGCTAGGGCCTGTCCTCAATTAGAGGATTCCCAAGCAGATTATCGCGTGATTCATAGGCGGTCAGCTGATTCGGAGCTGACAGATGCGCCGCTATGGTCTTCGGGATGATCAATGGGCCAGGGTCAAAGATGTGCTGCCGGGACGGCAGGGTCACGTCGGAGTGACCGCCAAGGATAATCGGCTGTTTGTGGAGGCGGTGCTTTACCGCTATCGCGCCGGAATACCATGGCGAGACCTTCCAGAGCGTTTTGGGGACCCGATCAAGATTCACACGCGATTTTCGCGCTGGGCCAAGAGCGGCGTGTGGAAGAAGCTGTTTGAGATGCTGGCGAGCGATGCCGACAATGCGTGCGCCATGATCGACAGCACGATCGTGCGGGCGCATCAGCATAGCGCCGGCGCCCAAAAAAAGACGGCGAAGACCAAGCGATCGGGCGCAGCAAAGGCGGGCTGAGCACCAAGGTTCATGCGCTTGTCGACGCATTGGGCAATCCGCTGGACTTCATTTTGACGCCGGGCCAAGCCCATGACCTGGAAGGTGCCGACGCGCTGCTGCCAAACATGGCGGCCGACACCTTACTGGCAGACAAAGCCTTCGATGCCGATGAACGGGTGATCGAGCCCTTGCTGGCCCGGGGCAAGTCGGTCGTGATCCCACCCAAGAGCAACCGCAAGATTAAACGAGATTTCGACAAGGAGGCCTACAAGGCGCGCCACCTCATCGAGAATTTTTTCTGCAAGCTCAAGCAATATCGCGCCATCGCCACGCGCTACGACAAAACCGCCAGAAACTTCCTCGCCGCAATTCACCTCGCGGCTGCTATCATCTGGCTCAATTGAGGACAGGCCCTAGTGATCAGCCAGACCGTGTTCCACCGCTCCTACATCGCGCCGCCGGAGACGCCGCCGGCCGAGCTCGCGATTTTGCGCAAAGCATTCGACGAGACCATGGCCGATCCGGCGCTGCTTGCGGACGCGCAGAAGATGCGGATCGACATCGAGCCGCTCAGCGGCGCCAAGGTGCAGGAGGTGGTGAGCCGGCTCTACACCACGCCGAAGGACATCGTCGAGCGGGCGCGCAAGGCGATCCGGCCGGATTGACGGCGTGGCCGTCGCTATTCAGGCGTGGCCGTCATTGCGAGGAGCCAACGGGTCCGCGCGAAGCGCGGCCCGATGACAGGCTCCGCGACGAAGCAATCCAGTTTTCGTTCGCGTGCCTCTGGATTGCTTCGCTTCGCTCGCAATGACGAGCGCCGCAGCGTCATGCCCGCGCTGGT
Source organism: uncultured Alphaproteobacteria bacterium (assembly GCA_963702635.1). GTDB lineage: Bacteria > Pseudomonadota > Alphaproteobacteria > Rhizobiales > Xanthobacteraceae > Z2-YC6860. Next base: position 5,265 of record CAVPDL010000017.1, on the reverse strand, counting down.
CGCGCTTGTCGCGGGCATCCACGCCTTGCTTGACCAATCGGCGAAGAAGAAAGACGTGGATGGCCGGGACAAGTGTATAGCCCGGCCATGACGTGGGAGAGTATCGGAGCCTAGCCAACTTATTGATATTGTTAGGAAATATTTTCATAAAAGATATATCTTGCGTTATGTCTTACAAAGATATATCTTCTGATGCATCTCAAGAACTCAAGGAGAAACATGAGATGTTTGGAATGAGACACCACGGATCGCATTGCGGCGATCGTTTCGCCGCCGGCCGGCATGGACGCTGGGGGCGGCATCACCGGCACGGCGCCGGACGTCATGGCAACGACTTCGGCGGCGGCGACATGATGCGCGCCGGCCGGATGCTGGCGCAGGGCGATCTGCGCCTTCTTGCGCTGGCGCTGATCGCCGAGCAGCCGCGCCACGGCTACGAGATCATCAAGGTGCTGGAGGACAAGACCGAAGGCTGGTACGCGCCGAGCCCCGGCATCGTCTATCCGACGCTGACCTATCTCGAGGAGGCCGACTACGTCACCGCGCAGGCGGACGGCGCCAAGAAGCTCTACACCATCACCGGCGAGGGCAAGACCTATCTCGAAGCCAACCGCAACTTCGTCGACGCGGTGCTGGAGCGGCTCGACGCCGTCGGCGAGCGCGTCCGCACCCGCCGCAGCGACGACGATCGCGAGGAGGGCGGACGCGGCCCCCGCGTGCCGCGGCTGGTGCGCGCCGCGCTGGAGAACCTGCGCGAGGTCGCGGCCGAGCGGCTGAAGGACAATGGCGACACCGAGGCCAAGGTGGTCGAGGTGCTGGCCCGCGCCGCGGCGGAGTTGAAAAAAAACTAGAGCAGGGTTGCATGCGGTTGAAACAAACTCCGTTCGCTCCCGCGTAAGCGGGAGCCCAGTTCTTTGGCCAAAACGCTGGGTCCCCGCTTTCCGCCTTCGCGCTCCGCGCTTCGTCGGACTCGAACCCGCCGGAGCTCGCGAAGCGAGCAAAGTCCGGGCCGCGGGGACGAACGGGGTGATTCAATTCAAGACAATTGCGCTCTAGCCCGCATTTCTCACACCGCGGCTTGAGCTGACGGGGATTTCCTCTGTTTTGATGGTCTGTTGGTGAAGCCGTGTGGAACGGTGGCGCCGAAGGCGCTGGCGGCGATTTGGTTTTTGCGTATCTCCGTGGGCCGATCGATGAAGCCGCGAGTTGAACGCGCCGCGGCGGCGCGTGTCAGGCGGGGGAGGCACGGGCCTTGGCGGCATCGACCAGGCGGCGGGCGGCGCGGCCCCAGTCGCTGGCGGCCGGGCAAGCCGACGCCATGGCGATCTTGATGCGGCGCACGCTGATGCGCACCAGCGCGCCGATTTTCAAGAACTTGAGCCGGATAGTGCCGCAGGTGGCATCCGCAAAGGCGGTCTCGGCAAGTCCGATGCGGCGCAGCGCGCAGACCAGCACATAGGCCATCGAAGCAAACCACAGCCGCAGCTGGTTGGCGCGCATGGTGGCGGTCGAGGTGCGATCGGCATAAAGATCGAGCTGGCATTCCTTGAGGCGGTTCTCCATCTCGCCGCGGGCGCAGTAGATGGCCTCGTAGAGATGGCGCGCCCCCGCCTCAGCGCGCTTGAGCGAGGTGACGACGAAGCGCGGGTTGGCCTCGCCCTGCGTCCACTCCGCCTTGGCGACGACGCGGCGCCGGCGGCTCCAGCTGTCGAGCGTGCTCCAATGGAAGTCCTTGAAGCAGCGCGCCGGGTGGCCGGTGTTCTCGGCCATCGCCTTTGCGGCCGCCAGTTCGGCTTCGATCAGGGCGACCAGACGGCTGTTGCGGGCCAGCCCGAACACATAGTCCACGCGGTTTTCTTCGCACCAAGCCATCAGCGCCTCGCGGGCAAAGCCTGAGTCCGCCCGCAGCAGGATGCGCACACAAGGCCAGCGGGCGCGGATCTGCCGGACGATCCGTTCGATCTCATCGACGCTGCCCGCACTGGCATCGATGTCGGAGGGCCGCAGCTTGGCGGCCAGCAGATGCCGCCCGCAGAACACATAGAGCGGCAGGTAGCAGTAGCAATCATAGTAGCCGTGGAAGAACCGCCCCTCTTGATGCCCGTGCAGCGGGTCGTCGGTGGCATCCAAATCGAGAATGATCTGCTTGGGTGGCCGCTGGTGCGCCTCCAGGAACAGCGTCACCGGCAGCGCCTCGATCGCCGCTTCGTCGTAAGCGATCCTGTGGTAGCGCGTCGGCTCCGGCCGGCTCAGTTCCAGCCGGTTCAACGTCGATTTGCCCGCTACCGCAGCGCAGTCTGCGCGCCTGGCGGTCAGCTTTCCCGCCAGTACCGCCAGCATCGGATCGTGCCGCAACTCGTCATGGTCGTTGAGGTCCTCGTAGCCCAGCGCAATCCCGAACACCCGCTGGCCGACCAGCGTGGTCACCGCATGCTCGATCAAATCCTGGCGGCGATGATCGCAAAAGCAGTCCGCAAATCGATCCACCAGACCGATCGCCCGATCGGTCGCGCCCAGAAGCAGCGCACCCGCATCCGACGTCACCAATCCGGCATCAAATGCCGCTTCCACAGCGCGGCCTTCAACGATTCCAAAATCAAACCGGTCTGCGCTACACTCTGTCGGCATCGGGGCGCTCCTCGAATCGTCCGAAAGTCGTTGTCGCAAAACAACTTTCGCTGATTCGGCGTCCCGATGCGCCTAATACTGTGAGAAATGCGGGCTAGCGCGTCACGATCCGGGCGCTGCCGATCGCGAGCTCGGCGCCGGACGGAGCCGAGCCGCCGCCGCGATCGATCAGCTCGACCTCGCCCATGGCCGAGCCGCCGGAAGCGTGGCCGAGCGCCTGCGTCACGTTGAACTGGTAGCTCTGCCCGCTGGCCGCGATCGAGGCGCGGCCGACCTCGGCGCGGCCCAGCCGCACCACGGCGCCGAGCTGGCCGGACTTGGGCCTGCGCACCACGCCGATGCCGATTTCGAGCATGGCGATGTTTGCGCTCCTGGCCGACGACGGGATCGAGACCGAGAGCCGCGCCGGAGAGTTGGCGGTGGCGCGGCCGCCAGCAGTGGCGAACCCCGACAGCGCCAGCACCAGAAGCGGCGGCAGGCAAAGCAACGCGCGGCGGATCGAAAACATGTTGGCCGCCACCGCCGGACCTTCATGGGTTTCGCGCGGCATCATAGGATGACGACCTCAACGCGTCGCGGCCGGACGTTGCTGACGCGGGATTCCCGGTTCGAGCAGTGCGGCAGAAGCTGCACCGTCAGCCGGTCGGCGCGCAGGCTGCGAGGATGGTCCAGCCGCGACAGCGCCGGGGTGAGATCGACGCAAGCCGAGAAGCCGCCCCCGCCGCGCGCGGCGCCGCCGTCGTGGTGGGCGTGCTCGCCACCGAAGAAGCTGAGACTCTGTGGTGTAGCTCGGATCGTGCAGCGGGGTGCGCGGCGAAAGCTGGTGGCAATTGGTGAACACCCGGACGCGCGTTGTCGCGTCGAGCGGCGCCTCGATGTCGCGCAGCACCGCCCAGACGCGCCGGCGAGCATGAACGCGCGTCTGTCGAACATGGCCCTCTTCCCTTGACGGAAAGAGGTATCGAAATCGCTCCATCGAACCAATTGCACGGCGGCGATTGTTGATCGGCGTGGTTATCGCGACTGGTTAGCGCACGTGGTTAATGCCACCATGGCAGGCGAAACGAGCTGCAAACGGACAAGGTCATGATCCTGGACTGGCACTCCCACATCTACACGCCCAAGGAAGCCGCCGACGACCTGCGCACCTGGGACGGCCACAGCGGACCGACATGGGGCGACCGCGGCTGCCCGATGGTGCTGGAGAATTTTCTCCGCGCGCACCATGAGAACAACATCGACATCAGCGTCGTCAGCAACGCCGCGCATTATCTCCGCGGCAAGCAGGCCTCCGAGGAACTGCCCGCGGTGCAGGCCTGGAGCGACTACGCCGCCAAGGTGCAGCAGGATCACAAGGGCGTGCTGTACAGCTTCGCCACCATCCTGCCTTGCGGCGGGCCGGCCTTCGTCAAGGAGGCCGAACGCGCCATCCGGCAGCTCGGCCTTAAGGGCATCTTCATCCACTCCAGCCACAAGGGCCACTACCCCGACGACGACGAGGCGCGGCCGTTCTGGGAACTGGTGCAGGACCTCGACGTGCCGGTGATGATCCATCCGCCGCATCTCGGCTTCGGCGAGGAGCGGATGAAGGAGTATCGGCTCGCCTCCAGCATCGGCCGGCCGTTCGACCTCTGTCTCGCGCTCGGCCGGCTGATCGTGCGCGGCATCCTGGAGGATTTTCCGCGGCTGAAGATCGTCGCCTCGCATGGCGGCGGCGGCATCTGCGAGACCATCAGCCGGATGGACTACGCCTACGAACTGCAGGACGAGGCGTTCTTCCTCGGGTCCTACGTGCCGATGAAGATCAAGCACAAGCCCAGCCACTATCTGAAGAAGCTCTATCTCGACACGGTGCCTACAACGAGCCGGCGGTGAAGATGGTGCTGGAGTGGATGGGGCCGGACCACGTGCTCTACGGCAGCGACGCGCCGCCGCTCACGTCGCTCAAGCCGCGCGCCATCAAACTGATCCAGGATCTGGATATTCCGGCCGCCGACAAGGACAAGATTTTCTGGAGCAATGCGCGCAAGCTGCTGAAGCTGAATTGATAGCTGCCTTGTCCCGGATGCGATGCAGCGTGAAGCGAAGCGGAACGGTGCATCGCTGATCCGGGACCCCGGTTTGCTTCAACGAAAGAAAGCTGGGTCCCGGGTCTGCGGCGCACCACTTTGTGCTGCGCCGCGCCCGGGACACGAGGCTGAGAGCGCCGCAGTCGTCTTTGACCCTACTCCATCTTCAGACCAAGGCTCTTCACCAGCGCGGACCACTTGGTTTCCTCGTTGTCGATATCGGCGGCATATTCCTCGGGCGTGCTCGAGATCGGATCGACACCCTCGCCCAGCATCCGCTCGCGCACTTCGGTGGCGGCGAGCGCGGCACGAAGCTCCTTGCTCAGCCGCTCGACGATCGGCTTGGGCGTGCCGCCGGGAGCGGCGATGCCGTAGCGGATCGCCGCGGAGAAACCGGGCACGGCGGATTCGGCGATGGTCGGCACGTCGGGCAGCAGCGCCGAGCGTGTCGCCGTGGTGACGGCGAGCGCGCGCAAGGTGCCGGCCTTGACGTTGCCGAGGATCGGCGACAGCGACAGAACCATCATGTTGACGTGGCCGCCGAGCAGGTCCCCGATTGCCGGGCCGT
>CAVPDL010000016.1:0-12941 GCA_963702635.1 uncultured Alphaproteobacteria bacterium | reverse complement strand
CTTAGCCCGCATTTCTCACACCGCGGCTTGAGCTGACGGGGATTTCCTCTGTTTTGATGGTCTGTTGGTGAAGCCGTGCGGAACGGTGGCGCCGAAGGCGCTGGCGGCGATTTGGTTTTTGCGTATCTCCGTGGGCCGATCGATGAAGCCGCGAGTTGAACGCGCCGCGGCGGCGCGTGTCAGGCGGGGGAGGCACGGGCCTTGGCGGCATCGACCAGGCGGCGGGCGGCGCGGCCCCAGTCGCTGGCGGCCGGGCAAGCCGACGCCATGGCGATCTTGATGCGGCGCACGCTGATGCGCACCAGCGCGCCGATTTTCAAGAACTTGAGCCGGATAGTGCCGCAGGTGGCATCCGCAAAGGCGGTCTCGGCAAGTCCGATGCGGCGCAGCGCGCAGACCAGCACATAGGCCATCGAAGCAAACTACAGCCGCAGCTGGTTGGCGCGCATGGTGGCGGTCGAGGTGCGATCGGCATAAAGATCGAGCTGGCATTCCTTGAGGCGGTTCTCCATCTCGCCGCGGGCGCAGTAGATGGCCTCGTAGAGATGGCGCGCCCCCGCCTCAGCGCGCTTGAGCGAGGTGACGACGAAGCGCGGGTTGGCCTCGCCCTGCGTCCACTCCGCCTTGGCGACGACGCGGCGCCGGCGGCTCCAGCTGTCGAGCGTGCTCCAATGGAAGTCCTTGAAGCAGCGCGCCGGGTGGCCGGTGTTCTCGGCCATCGCCTTTGCGGCCGCCAGTTCGGCTTCGATCAGGGCGACCAGACGGCTGTTGCGGGCCAGCCCGAACACATAGTCCACGCGGTTTTCTTCGCACCAAGCCATCAGCGCCTCGCGGGCAAAGCCTAAGTCCGCCCGCAGCAGGATGCGCACACAAGGCCAGCGGGCGCGGATCTGCCGGACGATCCGTTCGATCTCATCGACGCTGCCCGCACTGGCATCGATGTCGGAGGGCCGCAGCTTGGCGGCCAGCAGATGCCGCCCGCAGAACACATAGAGCGGCAGGTAGCAGTAGCAATCATAGTAGCCGTGGAAGAACCGCCCCTCTTGATGCCCGTGCAGCGGGTCGTCGGTGGCATCCAAATCGAGAATGATCTGCTTGGGTGGCCGCTGGTGCGCCTCCAGGAACAGCGTCACCGGCAGCGCCTCGATCGCCGCTTCGTCGTAAGCGATCCTGTGGTAGCGCGTCGGCTCCGGCCGGCTCAGTTCCAGCCGGTTCAACGTCGATTTGCCCGCTACCGCAGCGCAGTCTGCGCGCCTGGCGGTCAGCTTTCCCGCCAGTACCGCCAGCATCGGATCGTGCCGCAACTCGTCATGGTCGTTGAGGTCCTCGTAGCCCAGCGCAATCCCGAACACCCGCTGGCCGACCAGCGTGGTCACCGCATGCTCGATCAAATCCTGGCGGCGATGATCGCAAAAGCAGTCCGCAAATCGATCCACCAGACCGATCGCCCGATCGGTCGCGCCCAGAAGCAGCGCACCCGCATCCGACGTCACCAATCCGGCATCAAATGCCGCTTCCACAGCGGCCTTCAACGATTCCAAAATCAAACCGGTCTGCGCTACACTCTGTCGGCATCGGGGCGCTCCTCGAATCGTCCGAAAGTCGTTGTCGCAAAACAACTTTCGCTGATTCGGCGTCCCGATGCGCCTAATACTGTGAGAAATGCGGGTTAGGTCGGCACCGCCTTCCTGAGCGGGATGGCCGGGACAAGCCCACGGCTGTCCGGCACGGTTTGTGCTTTATCATGCCGCTTTCTTCCATTCGACACGATCGTTTCGGCGGCGATGAGCAAGGCGGGTCTCGTTCGGCCGAAAATCGAATGTCGGCTGTTGCGGCTCTAATCCCTGCGGAGGCTTGAGAAGTTCGGCGATGGTGCGCCGATCCATCAGGTTAGCTCGAATGAGCCTTGCGAAGGCGAGCGGGCTTGCAACGATCCGGTTGGCATTGTGGGCCAGGCGCAGCAGCAGGAAGACGATCAGCGCGACCGCGATCTGAATCCGGACGGCATTTTCCGATGTTCCGAAGAAGTGGCCGATCTTCAGGGTTTGCTTGACCCATCGAAAGAACAACTCGATCGCCCATCGACGCTTGTAGAGGTCGGCGATATCTTGCGCGCTGGCCTTCAGGTCATTGGTGAAGATGCGCAGCACCTTGCCGCGCTCGTTGATGAGCTGCACCTCACGCACCAGCCCCGCCATCGGGTTATGGCGGGAGGCCGCGAGCCGCTTGGGAAGATAGCCGGTTCGATCGATCAGGACCGATGAGCCCTGCGGCACCGGGCGATCCTCCACCACTTCAAAGGGCGTATTGGACTTGAGCCGCGTGACAATGCGGCAGCCCGCCCGATCAAGCTCGGCCCACCAGCCAAAATCGTAATAGCCGAGGTCGAACACATAGGTCGCCCCCGCCTCGATCGGCATCGCCTTCGCCGCCGTGATGTCGTTGACGTTCGAGGCCGTCACCATGAGGTACAGCGGTTGGTCGGCGTCGGGATCGTAGACGATGTGCGCCTTGGCGCCGCAAACCCCGGCCGAAAACGTCGCCCAATCGCCGCTCAGGCGGCTCAACCGCACGCTGGTCGAGTCGATCAGCCGAACGCAATCGCCGATCTTGCGCCGATAGCCCGCCTGCAATTGAGCCATCAAGGCCGCCAGCAAGCCGCTAAACACCTCAACCGGACGCGCCGCGTTGGCGCTCGACAGCGCCGACTTCGAGACCGGGCAGCCGCCAACATGATAAAGCTTGCCGGCGTGGCTCTTCAGGTTCGCTTCGATCTCGCGCAGGCTTCGCGCCCCGCAAAGCTGCGCATAGACCATCGCGATCAGATGCGCCTTGCCCTTCAGCATCCGATCGTCCCAATTGGCATTGTGCTGTTGCACAAGCTGATCGAACCTCCTTCACGGAACATGCTTCAGAACTCCGTGAAAAACGATATCCTGGTGCCGCACGGCGTTGCTCCTTTCGTGTCCAGATGATTCGCAAACCAACTGGAAACGAGCAGAATCAATGCCGTGCACTTCTTCAAGCACAAAACGTGCCGGACACTCGTGGGACAAGCCCGGCCATGACGACGCAGAAGCTGGAGCAAGTCATGAGCGACGACATCTGGGAAATCTTTGCGGTCCGCTATGCCGAGCATCAGCGCAAGGCCGCCGAGAACTACATCGGCGGCGATCCGCACGACGTGCTGCAGCCGCTCGACTATTTCGTCTGGGTGGTGCGAAACGACCGGCGCACGTTCTTGGTCGACACCGGTTTCGACCAGCCGGTCGGCACCACACGCGGCCGCACCGTGATCACGCCGATCAACGAGGGGCTGAAGCGACTCGACGTGCAGCCCGACGAGATCGAGGACATCATCATCAGCCACATGCATTACGACCATTGCGGCAACGTCGATATGTTCCCGCGCGCCCGCTACCACGTGCAGGACAAGGAGATGCACTACTGCACCGGCCGCTGCATGTGCCACCGCCAGCTCCGCGCCTCGTACGAGGAGGATTACGTGGTGTCGATGCTGCGCAAGGTCTACGCCGGGCGGGTGACGTTCCACGATGGCACGAGCGAAATCGCGCCGGGCATCACGCTGCACCACGTCGGCGGCCACGCCATGGGTTTGCAGAGCATCCGCGTTAAGACCAGGCGCGGCTGGGTGGTGCTCGCGGCCGACGCGGTGCATCTCTATCCGCATCTCGACGAGGCGCGGATTTTTCCGACCACGTACAATCTCGCCGAGGTGTTGGAGGGCTACGCGACGTTGAAGCGGCTTGCCACGTCGCGGCATCACATCGTGCCGGGCCACGACCCGGCGGTGATGAAGATCTACCCGCCGGCCACTCCGCAGCTTGCCGGGCTTGTGGTGCGGCTCGACGTCGATCCGAAGGTATAGCCTCGTGTCCCGGGCGAGCGAAGCGAGACCCGGGACCCGGCGCAAGACTCGCGAAGCGCGCAATGGTGAAGCGCGCTGACGCGCGCCGGTTTTTTCCTGTCCCGGATCGTCGCTCGCGCAACGCGCTCGCTTGTCCGGGACAAGAGGTTCAAGCCAACCCCAACTCCGCAAACGCGTTCATGTGATGCTCGGCTGAATCCTGCGAGAAGCAACAAAACACCACCCACTGCATGCCGCGCGGGCCGGCGGAAATCTCCGACACGACGGTGCCGACCGCAATCCTTGCGGCAAGGTCAGCCGGAAAACGGTAAACCCCGGTCGAGATTGCCGGGAATGCGACCGACGACAGCCGGTGCGCTGCGGCGAGATCGAGCGCGGTGCGATAGCACGACGCCAGCAGATCGGCTTCGTCGCGCGTGCCGCCGTTCCACACCGGCCCGGTCGCGTGGATAACGTGCCTTGCCGGCAGATCGTAGCCGCCGGTGATCTTCGCCGAGCCGGTGGCGCAGCCGCCGAGTGTTTCGCACTCATCGAGAAGGCCACGTCCGGCGGCACGATGGATCGCGCCATCGACGCCGCCACCGCCGAGCAGCGACGTGTTGGCGGCGTTGACGACGGCATCGACCGCGAGCGTGGTGATATCCGCCACCACGATCTCGAGCCGTGCCGCGCCCACATCGGCGGTGAGAACGGGATTGATCATTGTGTGATTTTAGCACAAGCGATCCGCCGTCCGGGGCCGACCGAAGGCCGGAACCCGCAATCCATAGCCAAGACCGTCAATTGTCACGGCGACAGGGGATAGATTCCCGCTCTCGCGGAGCCTGTCATCGGGCCGCGCTTTGCGCGGACCCGTTGGCTCGGCCGGAATGACGCCGCGCCAGCTACTTGCTCAACCGGTCGACGCCTGCGGGCATCGCGTCGTCCTTCTCGGCGCGCATTTCCTCGCGCAGATCGATGGTGCTGTCGACGCCGATCTTGGCGAAGTTCGCATCGAGGAACCGCCGCGCGGCACGGCGGCCGGCCCGGTGCAGCATCTCGAAGAAATCGTAGTCGATGTTGAGACGGCTGTCGGCGGTCAGCTTCTTGCCGATGAAGCCGAGATCGATGCGATGCACGTTGATGCGGCGATACTCACCCGGGCCGGTGCCGCGCTTGAGCGCACCCTCGTCGATCAGCCGGCGCACGAACTCGATCGCGCGATATTCCGCCACCAGCGAGGCGTTGAATGTGATCTCATTGATCCGGTTGGTGATCTCCTGCGCCGAGTGCGGCGTGGCGGCGCGCATCACCGGATTGATCTGGATGACCAGCACATCCTCGGTCTCGGTCGTGCGGAAGAACGGATAGATCGGCGGGTTGGCGGTGTAGCCGCCGTCCCAATAGGGCACGCCGTCGATCTCGACCGCACGGAACACCAGCGGCAGCGCCGCCGAGGCCATCACCGCGTCGGCGTCGATCTTCTCGCGCGGGAAGATGCGCAGCCGGCCGGTCTGCACGTTGGTAGCGGCGATGAACAGCGGCATGCCGCTCTTCTTCATGGCGTCGAAATCGACGAACCGGACGATCAGGTCTTTCAACGGATTGATGTTGAGCGGATTGAGATCGTACGGCGACAGATTTTTCGACATCGCGTCGATCCACGGCTGGAACGGCGTCACCGCGATCGGGATCAGCGAGAACAGCCGGTCGGCCACGACTTTATTGAGCTTCGACATGTCGCCGTCGCGGCTCGCGGCACGCCAGAAATCGGCCAGCCGCTTGCGTGCCTCCTCGGGCCCGCCGCGGGCGAGGCCGTCCGCGACCATCACCGCGTTGATGGCGCCGGCCGAGGTGCCCGACATGCCTTCGATCTCGATCCGGCCGTCGTTCAGAAGCTCGTCCAGCACGCCCCAGGTGAACGCGCCATGCGCGCCGCCGCCCTGCATCGCGATGTTGATGCGTTTCTTGCCGCCCGCGGCCGGAGCCGGCTTGTCTGCTCGGCGGAATGCTTTGGTCAGCAGGTTCATGCCGCCGCCTTTCGCCAAGGATTCAGCGCTGCCTTCTCCCCTCCCCGCCGCTTCGCGGGGGGAGGGTGACTTCGCGGCATCTCCGGCGCTCACCTCAATGTGTTTGCGGCTCATCACTGTGCGGTCCAGCCGCCGTCGATGGAGAGGTTGGCGCCGGTGATCGAGGCGGCGGCGTCCGAGGTCAGATAAAGCGCCAGCGACGCCACCTGTTCGATAGTGACGAATTCCTTGGTTGGCTGCGCCGCGAGCAGCACGTCCTTCTTGACCTGCTCCTCGGTCATATTGCGGGTCTTCATCTGGTCTGGGATCTGCTTGGCGACGAGCGGCGTCCAGACGTAGCCCGGCGAGATGCAGTTGCAGGTGATGCCGAACGTCGCGGTCTCCAGCGCCACGGTCTTGGTGATGCCGGCAATGCCATGCTTGGCCGCGATATAGGCGACCTTGAACGGCGAGGCGACCAGCGAATGCGCCGACGCGGTCGAGATGATGCGGCCCCATTTGCGCGCCTTCATGCCCGGCACCGCGGCGCGAATGCCGTGGAACGCCGCGGAGAGATTGATGGCGATGATCTGGTCCCACTTCTCGATCGGGAAGTCTTCGATCGGCGCCACGTGCTGGATGCCGGCGTTGTTGACCAGGATGTCGCAGGAGCCAAGCGTGGTCTCCGCGCTCTTGATCATGGCGGCGATCTCGGCGGGCTTGGTCATATCGGCGGCCGAGTAGACCGCCCTGACGCCGAACTCGGTCTCGATTGCCGCGCGCTCCCTCTCGATACCGGCCTCGTCGCCGAAACCGTTGATGACGACGTTGGCGCCGTCCCTGGCGAAGGCGCGGGCAATGCCCAGCCCGATGCCCGAGGTGGAACCGGTGACGACCGCATTTTTCCCTTTAAGCATTTGAGAAGCCCTATGAATTGGCGATGCCTGCGCCCAAGGCAGCGCACCCGATCGATGCCTTTCGAACGTGGCGTTTGTATTGCTGCATTGCAACATAAAATTGCCGGCTGCGTCACTTTTCTGCGAGGCGGCCGGGCGGGCTACAATCGCTCAATCCGCAACCCATTTGCCCGCAATGCCGCAACCGGTCTTCCACGCCCCCGACCACGACCACGAACGCTGCACCGCCGATGCGCTCAAGCACGCCGAGGCGCGGTGCGCCGAGCGCGAGCAGCGGCTCACGCCGATTCGCCGGCAGGTGCTGGAGGTGCTGCTGGGAAGCCACAAGCCGCTCGGCGCCTACGAGATCATGGACCGCACTGTGGTGCGTGGTGGGAGGCCAGCGCCGATCACGATCTATCGTGCGCTCGATTTTCTCCGCGACAACGGCTTGGTGCATCGGATCGAGAGCCGCAACGCTTTCGTCGCCTGCGTCGGCGATCACACGAGCGGCGAGCTTGTGGTGTTCCTGATCTGCGAGCATTGCGGTGCAGTTGGCGAAGCGTCATCGGCCGCGGTCACCGAGCAGCTCAAGGCCGCGGCGCGCGCAGCGGGCTTCACGCCGAAGGCGCCGGTGATCGAAATCTCCGGCGTCTGCGCCCATTGCAAAGAAGTGCCGTGAAGTGAACTTGCGATTGTCTCACTTCTTTTGCCACACGACGGGCCTGCTCCCTCCCCCTCAAGGGGGGAGGGGACGTTGTGGCACTGCCTCGTCTGACCACTCGCTGTCGCGCGAGCAGCGATCGCACCCATGACCCCCATCCCCTCAAGTCACACGCGGCCGCTCGATGCCGCCAGTATGGCGCTGGTGGTGTTTCTCTGCCTGAGCTGGGGCTTCAATCAGCCGGCGATCAAGCTCGCGATCCTCGAAGGCGTGCCGCCGCTGACGCAATGCGCGATCCGCTCGACGCTCGCCACCTTCATCGTGCTCGGCGTGATGCGGCTGCGCGGCCTGCCGGTCATGGCGCGCGACGGCACGCTCGCGGCGGGACTGGTCTGCGGCCTGCTGTTCGGCTTCGAGTTTCTGCTGATCTATCGCGGGCTGCTCTACACCACGGCGTCGCGCGCGGTGCTGTTCATTTACTTGGCGCCGTTCTTCGTGGTGATCGGCGCGCGCTGGTTCCTGCCGGCCGACCGCTTCAACGTCATGCAATGGGCCGGCCTGCTGATGGCGTTCATCGGCATGATCGTGGCGTTCGGCGTGCCGACGCCGGCGTCCAATCCGCAGCAGCTCCTTGGCGACGTGATGATGGCCGCTGCCGCGCTCTCCTGGGCCGCGACCACCATCGTGATCAAGGCCGGCTCGCTCGCCCGCGTGTCGCCGGAGAAGACGCTGCTCTATCAGCTCGTCATCTGCGTGCCGATCGTGGCGATCGGCGCGCTGGTGTTCGGCGAGCGGATCACGGCGGTGCCCTCGGCGGTGGCGCTGGGCTCGCTCGCCTACCAGACCATCGTGGTCGGGACGACCTTCAGCCTTTGGTTCATGCTGATCGTCAAATTCTCCGCCAGCCGGCTTTCGGCTTTCACATTTTTAACGCCGTTGTTCGGTGTTGCCGCCGGCCACCTGGCGCTGGGCGAGCCTTTGACGCCGGCCTTTGCCGTCGCCGTGGGCCCTGGTGGCGGGAGGCCTGATACTCGTCAACCGGCCCCGGTAAGGCTATATGAAGGCCATGGAGCAAGCCTCGTCCCAGTTTGGATCACAGCCCCGGCGCCGGTCGGTGCCGGTCAAGGTCGGCAATGTCACGGTCGGTGGCGACGCGCCCATCGTGGTGCAGTCGATGACCAACACCGACACCGCGGACGTGGATTCCACCGTCCGCCAGGTGGCGGCGCTGGCCGCCGCCGGCTCCGAGATTGTCCGCATCACCGTGGACCGCGACGAGGCCGCCGCGGCGGTGCCAAAGATCAAGGAGCGGCTCATCAAGATCGGCTGCGACGTGCCGATCGTCGGTGATTTCCACTACATCGGCCACAAGCTCCTCGCCGACCATCCGGGCTGCGCCGAGGCGCTGGACAAGTACCGCATCAATCCGGGCAATGTCGGCTTCAAGGACAAGAAGGACCGCCAGTTCTCGGCCATTGTCGAGATGGCGATCAAGCACGACAAGCCGGTGCGTATCGGCGCCAACTGGGGCTCGCTCGATCAGGAGTTGCTGACCCACCTGATGGACGAGAACTCCAAGTCCAACAATCCGAAGGAGGCGCGCGAGATTACCCGCGAGGCCATGGTGCAGTCGGCGCTGCTGTCGGCCGCGCGCGCCGAGGAGATCGGGCTTTCGCGCGACAAGATCATCCTGTCGGCCAAGGTGTCGTCGGTGCAGGATCTGGTGCAGGTCTATGCCGAGCTTGGCCGACGCTCCGACTATGCCATCCACCTCGGCCTGACTGAGGCCGGCATGGGATCGAAGGGCATCGTCGCGTCGTCGTCGGCGCTCGGCATTCTTTTGCAGCAGGGCATCGGCGACACCATCCGGGTGTCGCTGACGCCGGAGCCGGGCGGCGATCGCACGCTCGAGGTCAAGGTGGCGCAGGAAATCCTGCAGACCATGGGCTTTCGCACCTTCGTGCCGCTGGTCGCGGCCTGCCCCGGCTGCGGCCGCACCACCTCGACCACGTTCCAGGAATTGGCCGGCTCGATCCAGAGCTTCATCCGCGACTCGATGCCAGCGTGGAAGAAGAAGTATCCGGGCGTCGAGGGGCTGAACGTCGCGGTGATGGGCTGCATCGTCAACGGGCCCGGCGAGTCCAAGCACGCCGACATCGGCATCTCGCTGCCCGGCACCGGCGAGGCGCCGGCCGCGCCGGTGTTCATCGACGGCAAGAAGGCCGTGACCTTGCGTGGGCCTACGGTGTCGGCGGATTTCCAGAAGCTCGTGATCGATTACATCGAGCGGCGATATGGCGCGAGCGGGGCGGGAAGGACTGCGGCGGAGTAGGGGCACAGAACAATATTGGATGTCGTCTCCTGTTCCGAATTTGAATGTTTAGATGATCTTGAGCAGCAGTTATGCCGGCGAACCAAACAACTATTCAATTGATAAAGAAATGTCGATTGAAGTTATTCGATTTGGCCCAGAATGGCGGGCGCATGAGCTACAGCGATATGAGGAAGTATTTAGGTCTCAGTTCGAGGGCGCGACTCGCTCGATATCTTGATCCAATTTACGATTGTGAAGTGCGTTGCTTTGGTCGTCCGGATATCACTCTGATTTTGCATAGGGATGGCAAGAAATATGGACATTTCAATTCCCGCGGGAAGCTCGCTCGCTCAGTACGTTTAACGTCGAACGCGGTTCGTACTTATGGCCGCGATCTACGTGATGTGTATACGTTCTGGGGCGGTCCCTTGCACGGCGACGTGCAGGCTCTTCTCAGTTGGTGAGGGCCACAGACATGCGAATTTTTGGCCCTTCCGTTCTTGCGCTTGTATGCATAGTGAGTTTTGCTCAGCGCAGTCACGCAATGGACGGAAGTGCCTGGTACACCGCATGTTTGAAGTGGGCGCATTCAAAAAAGGCCGAAATTGAAGCGTCATCGGTTGAGGTACGTCTTAGTTATCGAGAGTGCCAGATCGAAGCGATAAGAGTTTTTTGCGAGCAAGAGTGGCACGGCGACGCAACGGGCGTAGGTGACAGACTGCAGGCTGCGGGACAATCCCGTGAAGCTATTGCTAGGCTCTTTGCAGATCGACTTGGTACGGCGTGTCCTAATCTCTTAAACATGCCATTAGGAGGACCACCTGCGCTGGCGGTTGTCGAAATCGAGCGCAATGGTGGACCGACTTTCACCGAAAGATTTTTGCCCTCGTCATCGATGCTAAGAAGGGCCTATCAAGGTCGATATCCGCAGTGTAGTGCACAAAGGAAGACTCTTGGTCTCGTTGCCGAAGCAGAAGTCTGTCGCAAGGCATGGATGGTGCTTGTCGATGAGTAATCGGAGCCTGGATGAGCGCAGACCGTATGTCCTTCTTCCTTGAAGGAGGCGACTCACCCTCGATGCGGCTGCGAGGGTTGCCCGGATGGGCCGGGTAGAGCCTCAACGCAAGGAGGATGAGTCGTGCAACGGCGGGGGCGAAGCCACGGCAGGGGAACTCCCGATTTCGCTGTGTGGCCGATCAAAGATCGACGCCCGTGCGAAGACAGGGACAGCCCCGGACGAAATCCCGGAACTACGGTTCAAATCCGCGCATCAGAGCTTGATCACCGACGTCTCAGGCTTCGTCCCTCCCGCTGCACGACCACCATCGTCGAAAACCCCAGCGAAAATCGTAGGGGGCGATATCGTGCGTCTCAATGCTTGACGAAGGACATCAGAGCGTAATCCGGGAGATCATTTACTGGGAGAGCTCGGTTCCGCATTCCGCTCCGCTCTACGCAGGCTGCAAGCTCTACAAAACCGTCTTCTTCACATCGTTCAACGTCACCATCAATGTCATCGGGTCGAACGGCGAAGGCTCAAAGCCAAGAGCGACGTAGAACGCCTTGGCCTCCTCCGATATCGCATGCACCAGGATGCCACGAATGCCGATAGTATCCGCAGCATTGAACACCCGCATGGCGGCGTCTCGAAACAGCATCAGCCCTATGCCCCGGCCCTGATAGCCTCGATCAACAGCGAGCCGCGCCAGAATGACGACCGGTATCGGCTGCGGCATGTTGCGGCGGAAGCGGCCCGGCGCGGCGTCGACGCTCACGGAGCCGGAGGCCAATGCATAGTAGCCGATGATCTTGTCGCCATCGCAAACCACGAAAGTGCGCGATGCCCCGCTCGCCTGATTGGCAATGGCGCGACGCCGCAGCCAGTCATCGAGTGCGGCGACGCCACAATCGAACGCCGTTGTGTCGTGCCGAGCCGTCAGCGGCGCCGGAGCGGCGAGCGCCACGCCTACTCCCAGAGCGCCTTGGTCTTCATGGTTCGCCGCAGCCGGGCATTGGGCCGCGGCGGCGCGTCGAGGCGAGCCAGAAACTCGGCATAAGCCTCGCGGCTGACCTTCAGTTCGGTGCGGTCAAGCAGCGCCTGCTCGGCCGCGTGTCGGGCGGCGTCGAGCACGAAATCCGTGCGGGTCTTGCCAAGGCTCTTTGCGGCACGATCGATCAGCCCGCGCTCCTCCGGCTTGATGCGAAGGTTCAGGCTCTCGCGTCGTTTTGCTGCGGACGCGGCGGTCATAGAAACCTCTCCATGCTTTAAGCTCACCTTAGCTTCACGTAATGACGTTGTCATTACAAAAATTCGGGCGGGCAAATTCAGCCCTTCAAAATCTCCACTGTCAGCAGCTTCAGCACGAAGGACATCAGAGCGTAATACGCCTTCGGCGACCCCCCTGCCAGTCTGCGGTTTCTACTCAGTCCTTTTCGTAGCGATCATCAGCTTGTCCCGCCAACGCTTCAACAGCCGCTCGCGCAGCACGCGCATGAAGCCCGGCGGCAGCATTCCGTAGGCGACAGACGACGGGTCACCATTCACCGCCGGCCTCAGATCGGGACCGGGCCAGATGAAATCGTTGGCTTCAGTCAGCACCACCCACGAGCGTTCGGCGTCGAGTCCCCAGCCGCAGTTTTGTCGCCTGCGGAATCTCCAAAGCGTCGTCAGGACTTTCGGGCGGCGCATGCGTCACCGGCAGCACGCGGATGATCGGACGCTCGCCGTCGCGCAACACGACGAGGACGATTGCACATGGGCGATCCTTCGCACCTTCCTCGCGGCCCTGGCGCGCCTCGCGCTCCCACAAATACGAATAGCGAATGACGAGTTCCCGGCCGCGGGACAGGCCAACTCACGGCTTCCAGTCTTTCAACTCGGCATCGAGATGCGCGTCGTCAGGAGAGGGCGCAGCATTGGCTATCAGCGCCATCTCCTCCTCGGTGAAGTCCTCGACCCGCACCACGCGGCGGTCGCGCCGCTTCAGCCTCGCGTATTCCTCAGCCGACAGCACCACCAGTCGGTCGCGGCCGTTTTTGGTGATGACCAGGGGCTCGGACAGCGCCTTGTCTGCTAAGGTCCCGTAATTCTTGATGAATTCTGCGGTCGATATCTTCATGACACTATCCATATAATTCAGGTTATATGAATAATATGGAATCTGGCACAGTGCAACCCTACATCAGCCCT
>CAVPDL010000015.1:0-209221 GCA_963702635.1 uncultured Alphaproteobacteria bacterium | reverse complement strand
AACCATCCACACATGGCACAAACCGGAAATAAAACCACGTCCGCTATCCGGTCGCTAACGGGGGTTAAAGTGCACGTGGCTCAAACGCGCCAACCAATCGCCGCTTGCTATTCGGACGAATAGGGCGTCTGGTGAAATCAAGCCTCAGGACAGGCGGGACCATTTCCCCTGATAGCTGCCAACAAGACGGCGTCCTTTCCGAAGTCACCGTCAATAATCGGCAGCCGCTGCCGTCGGGAGGCACGCAATCAAAATTGAGCAGCGTCCAACGCGAGTGCCGCAGGCATCGGTTTGGCCCACCGAAGGCGCACCAGAGCTATGCCCGAGTTCCACACATCGAGCAACAGCCACAAATAATTCTAAATCCGAACTGTCCGAAGTGCGGACACCGGATGTGGTTCGCTTACATCGACCTAGATACCGGCAGGCCCTACCGTCGCACGTTCAAATGTCTCGAGTGCGGCCACTCTGAAACAGTGCAAGAATCCGATTAGTTATTTTCTCACTCGGTTCCATCCTCTTGCGGGGGGGTGTTGATGGCACTGGTTAACGGTCGCTGATGGCATTAGGGGGTTTCGCGTCCATTCTTTTCGACCCGCTATTGTGCTTTGGGTTAGGGCACGCCACTTTAACGGAGCAAGGCAAGCTGTGGCTTGTCCGAGAGCTGCCCATAAAACGGAGACGTACCGAAGTCTCCGCTTCCTTCAGTTGGCAGCGCGGTGCCGTCGGCAGGCACAATAACACTTTAAATTGAGCAGCGTTCGGCGCGGATGCAATCAGCAACCGTGACCCAACATTCGCCGCAGCTTGCGCTGCAGTTAGCGCACGTCCCTTCGATCGAAAGGCGAAAACCATGCAAGTTCCTTCAATCCTGCAAGGCGAGTCGCTGAAGCGTCTCTTGCAAGGTGCAGCGGTCGGCGCTGTTGCAACCATAGTCGTTGGCTTCTAATGGGGCGGATGGACTCTCGGGGTACCGCCTCGAAACAGGTCAGAGATGCCGAACAGGCGAGTATCGTGCGAGTGTTGGCACCCATCTGCGCCGACAAATTCCAGCGGTCTGCCGATGCCAGCGCAAATCTGGAGACACTCAAGAAGGCAGACCTTGGAAGCGGGATGAGATGATAGAAAAAGCTGGATGGACAACGTTCCCAGGTTCGGAGCCTGACCGCAGCGTGGCAGAGGCCTGCGCCAACCTGCTTAGCCAGGCGAAGTAAGTTCTGATGTAGGAGCCCTGGCTTGGACGCCGGGGTGCCGTAGCGGGAGTGGTTGGAATTCGGTGTGGCGCGATCTCCGGTAACATGAAGGTATCGTTTCAGGCTGCGAGGTCAATTGGCTGATCGATGGGCTTTGTGGCAAGCGTCTGCCAGCCGTCAACCTTGCGCATGTTGATCTGACCGGAAGCGAGCAGCGCCCAGAACAGCATGGCCGCGGTGTCCGTGGAAGGCAGCACGGTCTGCGTCTTGATTCTTCGCTTGAACTCCTCGTGCAGGCGCTCGATCGCATTCGTTGTTCGCGCGCTGCGCCATTGGCTCGGCGGCAGGCGTGTGAAGGCGAACAGACGGTCGCCGGCTTCCTCCAGGCTGTCGGCGACGGCGCGATGCTTGAGCCGCCATTTGCGGATGAAGGCTTTGCGGCGCGCTTCGATCTCCCCGCGCGTCGCCGCGTAGATCATGTCGTTGTAATCGGCGGTGATCTCGTCGTGCAGGCGCTCGGGCGCGTGCGCGAAAAGGTTCCTATGCTTGTGGACCGTGCAGCGCTGGACCGGCACGCCGTCCCAGACGGCGGCGATGGCCCGGTCGAGCCCCGCCGCGCCGTCGACAATGAGGAACTCGGGCCGCCGCAGCCCGCGCTGGATGAGATCGTCGAGGACGGTACGCCAGGCCTCGGCGCTCTCGCCGCCCATGCTCTTGATCGCGAGCAGCACCTTCTGGCCATCTTCGCGCACGCCAAGGACAACGAGCAGCGAGATCGAGGTGGCCTTGCGATCAAGCCGGACGCGCACCACCGTGCCGTCGAGGATTAGGCGAACGATCGGCTCCTCGGCCAGCGAGCGGGCATTCCAGGCGTCCCAGTCGCTCTTCACCTTGCGCCATACCCGGCTCACCGTGTCCTTGCCGACCGCGCCGCCAAACAGGGCACCGAGCGCACGGCGCACCCGGCGCGTGTTGGTGCCGGCAAGATAGGTGCTGGCGATCAGCGCGTCGGCGGTCAGTGTGCGCCGCTGGTAAGCCCGCAGCGCCTGACTCTTCCACTCCATCGTCTTGCCAGCGGGGGTGTTCAACCGGGCGCGCGGGACAGCGATCTCCACTTGGCCGAAGCTTCCCAGCAGCGACCTCGACCGGTAGCCGTGGCGATGACCGGTAGCGCCAGCCGCGCCCTGACCATCGCAGCTCGATGGTTGCCCACGGCGAGCGTAGCGCCGCCGCGACAGCACCATGTCGAGTTCACCCTCGAACATGGCGTGGAGAAATTCGTGAACCCGATCGCGCAGGCCAGCTTCGATCGGATCGAACCAGTTGTCGAAAAGATGGGCAGCCGTCTCGGGTGCAGGCTGCGAAGAATCAGGCTTCGTGGTATTGCTTGTCATGGCGTGGTCTCCAGTCCGGCGCTTCAACGCCGGATGATTCGAGGTTGAACACCCCGGAGACTACGCCAACCTCAATTCCTACCAACCTTGCGACGGCACCGGATCGAGCACCGGCGCTACGGTCTCGTCGACCGCGATCTTGGCCGAGCCCAGAATGAGTTCCCGCAGCCGAAGATACAGCGGCTTGAGCTCAGCGGCCGCATAACCCACCCAGAACGCCAGCGTGGCGCGTTCGATCGCGATGCCTTGGCTCAGCAGCATCTGGGATTGCCGATAGAGCGGCAAATGCCAAGCATATTTGGCAACCAGCACAGCGGCCACCATCGCCTCGGTCGGCAGCCCGCCTTTGATCAGCCGTTCCGGCGCTGGGGCCTGGACCATGCCTTGTTCGCAGGCCCGGCAGGCGTATTGAGGACGATGCGTCACGATCACCTGGTATTGGGCGGGGATGACGTCGAGACGCTCGGCGGTGTCCTCCCCGATGACGTGCATCGTGCCATGACAGCACGGACAGACGGCAATCTCGGGTGTCAGCGTGACGTGGATGCGGGGAAGATGAGCCGGCAGCGACCCGCGGTTGGCGCGACGCTTCTTCCTTTGGGCATCGACCGGGGTTTCCGTTGTGTCCTTCTTGTCCCCTTGCGCATCCTGCTCGGCGATCGATGTCTCGATATCCTCCAGCGCCAACTGCATCTGCTCGCGATCAAGCCGTTCGGACCGCCGGCCAAACTGCGCGCGCTGGAGCTGCCTCAAGAGGTGGTGAAGCCGGTCGTTCTGCTCCCTCACGCGCCGGCATTCCTCAATCGCCGCGTCGCGCTCGCTCGACAACGAGCTCACCAGCGCCCGCAAGGCGTCGAGATCATCCGCAAGGGCATCGATCGGCATGACGATACTTGAATTCAAATTCGTGCACGTTTGTGACGCCCAACACGCAATCTTGATTCAATCAGTCGCAGCTATCACGATGTCGCTGTCGGTCGCACAACATCTCGGGCATGCAGACGCGACCAGTCCATCCCGTCAACGAGCGCCGCAAGTTGCGGCGCCGTCAGCCGCATCACCCCATCACTCACCGGTGGCCACCTGAAGGCGCCATGCTCCAGCCGTTTCCAGAACAGAACCAATCCCGAGCCGTCCCACGCCAAAATCTTAAGCCGGTCGGCCCGCTTCGACCGGAAGATGAAGATCGCTTCCGAGAACGGGTCGTGCCCCAGCGCCTCACGGACCAGAGCCACGAGGCCATCGGCGCCCTTGCGGAAGTCGACCGGCTTCGTGGCCACCAGGACCTTCACCCCTGCCGCAACCGCGATCACATCGCCGCCTTCACGGTGCGCAGCACATCCCGCAGCCAGCCGAGATCAACGCCTCTTTCCACGCCAACCACCGCGCCGGCAATCTCGATGCTGATGGCCTCGGACCGGTTCGCCGCTGCCGCCGCAACACCGTCGTCACGGGTTTCCCTCACGATCGGTACAAACATCGGCACCTCGTCGGCCGGCAACGTCAGCTGACCGGCTCGCGCCGCCTTGCGCCAACCAAACAGATGCTGCGGCGACATGTCGTGCCGCCGCGCCACCTCCGACACCACCGCGCCGGGCGCATAGGATTCCGCGACGATCCGCCCCTTGGCCTCAACGCTCCACCGACGCCGGCGTCCAACCCCAACCCGGATATCGATCCGACCTCGTGGCTCCGAAGCGTCAACTATATGGTCGACCATATGTGCCAACCGATCCGTCCAAGTTGGTTCGCATCTTGCGACTCAAGCCACGCGTTACAAGGTGGGAGCAGAGCTCCGCTTACGGCGTTGCGGCTTAAAATTTCCAACGCTCCGGTTGCGGGCCTACACCGCTTTTAAGCAGCACTTTTTGAATTTCTTGCCGCTGCCGCAGGGACAGGGATCGTTGCGCCCTACGTTGCGGAAGACATTGTGCGACGGCGCGTCGGGCACCCAGGCCGGCAGGCCTTCGCCTGATTCGATGGAGCTGTCGAATGGACCGTCCTGATCGGTCGGAAACTTCTCCAGCGCCGCGACGACGTCATCGAGATAGCCCATTTGCTCGTGCTCAAGCCGGCTTCGATCCTCCGGGCGTTCGATTGCGGCCTTGAGCAGCTCGTCGAAATCATCCTCGTCGCACCAATGAGGCGCAATGCGGCCATCGGCGAACGCGGCCCGCACGTGCGGCTCCAGCGCGGTGAGGCCGAGCGCGCCGATCGTTGACATCCAGGCGTGCCACATGACGTCGTCATCGTCGGGTGCAAGCCGTTCCTCATCGAAGCGCAGGAGAAGCGCCTCGAAAGCAGCGGCGTCGACGCGGCGCTCGATCGCCATGAACGCCAGCGCCTGAAGGGCCGCTTCGCGAATGAAGGGGTCGACCGCGGTGTCGACAATGAGTGCTAGCAGGGGCTGTTCGTCGCCATCGAAAACGCCGGCCAGAATGCGCGAGAGGTTTTCCGTGATGGCGTCGCCCAGCAACCATTCGATCCGGTCCTGCGGCCCCTGCAGCAGCGCCACCAACGGCCTGTAAGCCGAGGAGACTCGCCGACTGCCGAGGATGTGAATGCCGCGGAACAGGAGGTTTGCCGAAGGCTCGTCCAACTCTTCATGTCGAGCCTGCTCCAGCACGGCGAGAACGTCGGGCTCGATGGCATCCGGGTACAATGTTGCAACGACGATGGCCTCTGAGGGCAGCTCAACCTCGTTACGCAAGGCATCGACGATGCGCTCGCGGCTCCAGGACGTTTCTTCGAGCGGCGGAATGCCGGCCGGCAATACATGGCCCATGCGCGCCTCCAAGGTGAAACAGATTTCATACGAAAGATTCCGGCGCAAGTTTGCTTTGTGCGACAGTGGCACAGCGGACTTTTCCACCGGTTCTGCGCTGCTGGCGGTGCTTCGGCCAATTAGACCAGGCGGGGCGACGGACTATTGGTTTGGAGCGGCCACGTCCCGGATTTCGCTGGCGATCAATCCGAGCTACGGTGATGGGCTCCGCGAACTGGAAACCAGCCCATGCCCACCAATCGCGTCTATCGCATCGCCGTCATCCCCGGCGACGGCATCGGCAAGGAGGTCGTGCCCGAGGGCATGCGCGTGCTTGAAGCCGCGGCGAAGAAATTCGGCTTCGAGCTGCGCCAGGACCATTTCGACTTCGCCTCCTGCGACTACTACGAGAAGCACGAGACGATGATGCCGGACGACTGGAAGGAGCAGCATCGGCGCGCCACGACGCGATCTTTCTTCGGCGCCGTCGGCTGGCCGGCGAAGGTGCCCGACCACATCTCGCTGTGGGGCTCGCTCATCCTGTTCCGCCGCGAGTTCGACCAGTACGTCAACCTGCGCCCGGTGCGGCTGATGCCCGGCGTGCCGTCCCCGCTGGCGGGCCGCAAGCCCGGCGACATCGACTTCTGGGTGGTGCGCGAGAACACCGAGGGCGAGTACTCGTCGATCGGCGGCCGCATGTTCGCCGGCACCGAGCGCGAGGTCGTGGTGCAGGAGACGGTGATGATCCGCATCGGCGTCGACCGCGTCCTGAAATTCGCCTTCGAGCTGGCCCGCAAGACGCCGAAGAAGCACCTGACCTCGGCCACCAAGTCGAACGGCATCGCCATCACCATGCCGTACTGGGACGAGCGCGTCGAGGCGATGGCGAAGAGCTATCCCGACGTCAAGTGGGACAAGTACCACATCGACATCCTCACCGCGCACTTCGTGCTCAAGCCCGACCGCTTCGACGTCGTGGTCGGCTCGAACCTGTTCGGCGACATCCTCTCCGACCTCGGCCCGGCCTGCACCGGCACCATCGGCATCGCGCCGTCCGGCAACATCAACCCGGAGCGCAAATTCCCCTCGCTGTTCGAGCCGGTGCACGGCTCGGCGCCCGACATCGCCGGCCAGGGCATCGCCAATCCGATCGGCCAGATCTGGTCGGGCGCGATGATGCTCGAGCATCTCGGCGAGGCCGAAGCCGCTGCGGCGATCGTCAAAGCGATCGAGCGGGTGCTGGCCGAGCAGCAAGCTCCGCACCCGCGATCTCGGCGGCCCGGCCGACACCGTCGCCTGCGGCAAGGCCGTCGCCGACGCGCTGAGTTGAATCAACGTCGCCTGCTGCCGAGCGCCAAACGAGGACCGCGCTTCCCTCCCCCTGAAGAGGGGAGGAAAGCGCGGCCGGTCCGCACGCTTCCTGAGACCGAATAAACGCGACGTCAGCAGGCTGAGGCGCGATACCAGCGCCAGCCGTACGGGATGTACGCCACGCCGCAGCCGCCACCGTAACCGTAGCCGCCACCGCAGCACCCGCCGCCGTAGCCATAGCCATACCCGTAGCCGCCACCACCGCAGCAACCGCTGGTGCCGCCACCGTAATAGCCGGCGTTGACATAGCCATCGCCGTAGTCGCCGTCGCCGGAATAGTCGCTGTCGCCGTAGTAGGCGGTTACGCCGTAACCACCGCCGTAGTAGCCACCACCATATCCGCCACCGTAGTAGCCACCGCCGTATCCGCCACCGTGGTAGCCACCGCCATATTCGCCGCCGTAGTAACCGCCGCCATAACCGCCGTAATAGCCACCTCGGTGATACGGCCGACCGTAGTAGGCGCTGCGGTAACCGCCGTAATAGCCGCCCCGATAGTATGGCCGGCCGTAGTTGCGGTATCCGCCGCCGTAATACGCGGATCGATAGCCGCCATAGTAGCCTCGACCGCCGTAGTAGCCTCGGCCACCGTAGTAGCCGCGCCCGCCGTAGTAACCGGCGCGCACCACCGCACCGCCACGATAGTATCCACCTCGGTAGCCGTAGCCGCTCCGCACCGCCACGTTGCCGCCGCGGTAGACAAACTGTCCGCCGCGATAGCCCGCCCGAAATCCGGCTTCCGCCGGCGTCGATCCGAACGTGCCGATCGACAAGAGCAACGCCGCAGTGAACGCAAGCGCCGCCAACGCTATACGCAACATGGGATTCTCCAACATCAACGCCGCATCCTGCCGCGAAGCGTACCTGAACCACGCTGCGTTAACCATATATCTATATGATTTTCCGAAATTATTTTCGCTGATAAAGTCCCAAAAGTGACCCATTCAGGGACACTTTTGCGGCAGCCGAATGGCCCCCCCGTGCCGGCTTGTCGTGGAATGTGCGGTATGTCGGGGTCGTGTTGTCCGCTGATCTGCGGCTGCCGCCGACGCGATGCCGAGCGACCTGCTCCGGCTTGACCGCAATCGGCGTCAGCCCGCCCGCACTGTCACTTGGCGTTCCAGCCGGTGAGCCATACCGCGTCGGCGCCGAGCTCGGGCCAGCCGATGGCGCGGCTTGCTTTCTTCGCGGCCTCTGCGGGCGGCAGCTTCGCGTCCCAGCGAGCTCCCGTGATGCGCTGGCCGTTGAAGCCCGCGGACTCGTCGGACAAGAGCCAGCGGATCGGCGGACCCATGATCTCCGGCTTGAGCATCTTGTCGCGCGGCCAGCCCGAGGCGTCGCTGATCAGCGGCGTGTCGGTCGGTCCGCCCGGCACCAGCACGTTGACAGTGACGGGACTGTCCTTCAGTTCCGCAGCCCACACCGCCGACATCGATTCCAGCGCCGCCTTGGCCGCGCCGTAGGGCAGCACGCGCAGCATGGTGAGGTAGCTCGTCGTGTTGTTGACGATGCGGCCAAAGCCGCCCGCTTTCATGATCGGCGTCGCGAGGCGGGTGATGGCGACGGGCGCGCGCACGAAAATCTGGAAGAACCGGTCGAAGGTCTGCACGGTCAGCTCCTCGATACCGGGATGCCGCGCCTCGGCGTCGGGACGGATCGCGCTCATGCCAATGCCGGCGTTGTTGATCACGGCTTCGACGGTGCCGAAGCGCTTCTGTGTTTCCTCCACGGCCCGGCGGCAGCCGGCTTCGAGCTCGAGTTGCGCCACCAGGCAATGCAGCCTCGCGTTCGACTGGCACAGCGCCTTCAGCCGCTCCAGCGACGCCACATCGCGGTCCACCGCGACAACCTTGTGGCCGTCGGCAAGCAGCGCTTGCGTCATCACCCGGCCGATGCCGCCGGCAGCGCCGGTCAGTAGCACGACTCGGCTTGCCATGATGTTCCTCCCTTGCGCAGTTTTTGAGTACCTATTGGCTCGAAACCTATGGGCCCAGCGCCGCGATTGTCGAGTATGCAATTTTTGCTTGTCATGTCCCGCGAAAGCGAGGCATCCAGTAATCGCTGAACTATATTCGGTGGATACTGGATCGTCCGCGTTTGCGGACGATGACACTCGGATGTTGCCGGCAGGAAAACCCATGTCCTCCTTGCGGATCTACGGCATCGCCCGCACCCGCGCCTTCCGCGCGCTCTGGGTGGCGAAGGAGCTCGGCGTCGACTACGAGCATCTGCCGATCGAGATCGGCGACGCCGGCGCGCGCACGCCGGAGTTCCTCGCCATCAATCCGAACGGCCGCCTGCCGGTCATCGTCGACGGCGACTTCGTGCTGTTCGAGTTGCTCGCCATCACGCTCTATCTGGCCAAGAAACATTCGCCCGGCAGGCTCTATCCGGCCACGCTCGAGGGCGAGGCGCGGGCCTGGCAGTGGAGCTTGTGGGCGGTCACCGAGGTCGATCGCGGCGTCAACATCTGGTCGCTGCACGCGGTCCGGCTGCCGCCGGAGGAGCGCGACGCGGCAAAGCGCGCCGAGGCGCTGAAGGTGCTCGAAGCGCCGTTCCGGGTGCTCGACGCCGCGATATCGAAACAGCCCTATCTGCTGGGCAAGCGATTTTACCGTCGCCGATCTCAACGTCGCCGCCGTCATCAGCCGCGCCGTCGACATGGATTTGAGCGCCGTGCCGAGCCTGAAGGCCTGGCTCAGCCGCTGCCTCGATCGGCCGGCGGCGCGCGAGGCGCTGGCGCTGAAGGCCAAGGCCGACAACGAAACGCCGGTCGAGGTGACGCGGCGCATCGCCCGGATCAACCGCCTGTGAGCAGCAGTCCCGCGCCGTTCAATCTCGGCCAGACCATCCAGCAGGCGCTGGCGCTGCATCAGCAGGGCCGTCTCGACGAGGCCGAGAAGCTCTACACGCGCGCGCTCAAGGCGCAGCGCGACAATTTCGACGCGCTGCATCTGCTGGGCATGCTCAACCACCAGCGCGGCAAGCCGGCCGAGGCCCATCGGCTGATCGCCGCGGCGCTGAAGGTGCAGCCCGGCTCGCCCGACGCATTGTCTAATCTCGCCATGGTGCTGCACGCGCTCAAGCGCGACGACGAGGCGCTGGCGGCAATCGACAAGGCGCTGAAGCTCGCGCCCGGCCATCTCGACGCGCTCAACAATCGCGGCAACATCCTGCTCGACCTCAAGCGCCCGGCCGACGCGATCGCGGCCTTCGATGCCGTGCTGGCAAAGGAGCCGCGACATCTCCAGGCCCTGGTCAATCGCGGCAATGCACGGACCGAGCTCGGCGAACCCGGGCAGGCGCTCGCAGACTACGATGCGGCGCTGGCCATGGCGCCGTTTCATCCGCTCGCGCTCTACAACCGCGGCAATGCGTTGCGCGCGCTCGGCCGAATGCAGGAAGCGCTCGCAGCCTACGAGCAGGCGCTCGCTTCGGCGCCGAACCATCCAGGCGCCTGGCTCAACCGCGGCATCGCGCTTGCCGCGTTCAACCGCCACGCCGAGGCGCTTTCGAGCTACGCCCGGCTGCTCGCGCTTCAGCCGGACAATGCCGAGGCGCATTTCAACAACGCCATGTCGATGCTGACGCTCGGCGACTATCCGGCGCGGCTTTGCCGAATACGAATGGCGCTGGAAGCGGGCTGGCATGGCCGCCCGCAAAGATTTCCGGCAGGCCGCCATGGCTCGGCGATACGCCGCTCGCCGGCAAGACCATCCTGCTGCACGCCGAGCAGGGTCTTGGCGACACCGTGATGTTCGCGCGCTACGCGCCGCTCGTCGCCGGCGCCGGCGCCAAAGTGGTGTTGGAAGCGCAGCCGGAGTTAAAGGATCTGCTGGCCGGGCTCGAAGGCGTCGCCGCCGATCGTTGCGCGCGGCGAGCCGCTGCCGCCGTTCGATCTGCACTGTCCGCTGGCGAGCCTGCCGCTTGCCTGCAAGACCGATCTGGCCGGCGTTCCGGCGGACATCCCCTATCTGCGCGCGCCGGAGGCGAGTATCGCGAAATGGCGGCCGCGGCTGGGAGCTCTGCCGTCGCCGCGGATCGCGCTGGCCTGGTCCGGCCGCGCTCACCCACGTCAACGATCGCAACCGTTCGCTGCCGCTGGCGCAGCTCGAGCCGCTTCTGTCGGAGCCCGGCGCTGAGCTTTGTCAGCGTGCAGCGCGAGCTGCGGCCGGGCGAGGCCGAAATGCTGGCGCGCGAGCCGCGCATCACCCATCTCGGCGGCGAACTGGACAGACTTTGCCGACACCGCGGCGGTGCTGGCGCTGTGCGATCTCGTGGTCTGCGTCGACACGTCGGTCGCCCATGTCGCCGGCGCGCTCGGCCGGCCGGCGTTCGTGCTGCTGCCGTTCCAGCCGGACTGGCGCTGGACGCTCGATCGCGACGCAAGCCCGTGGTATCCGGCGATGCGGCTGTTTCGGCAGCCGGCGATCGGCGACTGGGCCAGCGTCATCGGGCGGGTGCGCAGCGGAGCTCGCTGCGCGGAAGTGCGAGCCTAGCGGCTCGCCGCGATGCCGTCCCACATCGCTTCGAGCCGCTTGCGGAAGGCCGTCGGCTTCTCGGCGAACAGCCGGGCGGCGATCGCCGCGCGGCGGTCGACGTGCTCGGCCTGGCGCTGGCGCGACGACCGATTGCAGGCGCGAGCGCCACCGCGCCAGCGGCTGGTGCGGCTCGGCGAAGCGGGCGAGCACCGCGAGATCCTGGTAGGCGCCGAGCCGGTTGCGCAGCTTCTGCGCCTGGCGCACCCAGGTCTCGCCCAAGCCGCGGCCACAGCGGCTCGACGATCTCCATCTGATAGCGGTGCACCACCACGCGCTGGCGCAATTCGTGCAGGTCGTGGGCGCTGGTCGCGCGCCAGTCCTCCGGGATGAGATGGCGCGCGCGGCGGTAGCTCGCGGACAGGCTTTCGGCCACGTCTGAGAAGGCGATGTCGTCGAGCGGCCAGCGCTCGATGCGGGCATCGGCGCGGTCGAGCGCCGTCGACATGCGCTTGCGCAGCGGCGGCGTCAGGCTCGTGGTCTCGCCGGAGGATCGCACCGCCTCGAGCCGCGCCGCGAGCGTATGCCATGCCTGCGTCGACAGCCGGTGGGACGCGGTGTGGCGCTCGGCGTCGGCGACGGCATCGAGCGCGGCCTGGACGTCGCGCGCGCCGGCCAGCATGCGGGCGAGGTCGCGGGCCTCGGTCCGCCAGCGGCGGTCGTCGGCTCTCCAGATGCGGCTCGACCAGCCGCAGGAAGGCCCGCCAGGATTTCATCGAGGCGCGAAAATCGTGCACCGCGACGGCCTCGACCCGCTGCCGGTCCTCGATCGCGGTCCGCGCCTCCGCGAGAATGTGGCGGGCGATCTCGCGCAATGCTTGCCCGACCGCCTGTTGCGGCCGCAATCCCGGCTTGGCGCTCATGCGACAGTTATATGACGGTGTTCTGTGACAGACTCACGAAATGGAACCTCAGCGCCCTTTTCATTCGGCTAAGTGGTTGTTACATAAGCGCCGCCGTGTGCGTTCGACGCCTGCGGCCAAGATTTATCGCGGGGTGGAGCAGCCCGGTAGCTCGTCAGGCTCATAACCTGAAGGTCGTAGGTTCAAATCCTACCCCCGCAACCAAATAACGCCGCCAAGTCAAAGACTTGGCGGCGTTTTGCTTTTCGATCCGTGTTGCAAAGGGGTCTTTGCGGAAGCGCGCGGGATTATTGCCCCGGCCGCATCGGTCGAGTTTAACCCTTATGCGACATTGGGCATCCTCCCGTTCGCTGTGTGGCTACCCGGCCTACCTGCCAGCGGTTTTGTGACCTCCCGAACGCAGTCGATGAAGAGCCGCGCAACCGGGCTGATCGTCCTGGCCCTCAGGGTGATGATCCCGACGGGTTCAGGCACGACGGGCAACTTCACCGGCAAAACCTTGATTGAAGGGTGCTTGTCGCCCAAGCGCACCATGAATTCCGGCCGCATCGCCAGGTAGGGGCCGCTCGCAAGCAAGGCATTGTGCATCTGGATGGATGTGCAGACGACGCCTCGACGCGGAATCTCCAGGCCGCACGCCCGAAATGTCTCCGAAGCGATGGCCGCGCCGGCAGTGCCCGTCGGCGGCAAAAGCCAAGGTTCGTGGATGAGATCGGCAAGCTCGATCTTGCGCCGGCCTATCCATCTGTTCCCGCGCCCCGCCACGACCAGAGCTGAATCGGAAAATAGCGGGTCTGCGTTGAGATCGTCCTCCGCGAACGGCGTCAAATGGCGTCCGAGGACGAGGTCTACGTTGCGCTCGCGCAGATCGCGATAGAGCGTGGCAACGCTATTGGCTTGCACGATATGAAAGGTGAGCCGCGGGTGGCGGCGATGCAGCAGGCTGATGACGGCCGGAAGGAGACCCGCGGCCATGGCGTTGATGCAGCCGATGCGCAAATCGCCCGCCGTCGGGTTGGTCAGAAATTCGATTGATTTGACGCTCTGTCTCAGCTCGTCGAAGACGACAACGCCGTGCTTGAGCAACGCTTCGCCGTAGATTGTCGGCTCCGCGCCATGGCGGTCGCGGTCAAGCAGACGCACGCCGAGCACATGTTCGAGATCGGCGATGACTTTCGAAACGACCGGCTGGGAGACGGATAGATGCTTGGCCGCCCCGGGCCATGCTACCCTGCTGCACGACGGCAAGCAGGATATAAAGGTCCCGCAATCTGATACGGCGACCGATGCGGTCCGACCATTCCATGGCGGCCTCGATGTTCGATAACCGAACACCTATGGTATCATCGAAAACTAGAATTATACAGCTATAGAGAAATGGGTCATGATTTGAAGCGGGGGGCATCGCGGACGGTAAATGCGCCACATGGAGATCTTGAATTTCTCGGAGGGAATGATGCTCACCCGACGCGCACTTCTCTCCGCAATTGTCGGCGCCGGCTGCGGCATGTTCGGCATGCAGCTCGCGTGCGCACAAGGCTTTCCGTCGCGTCCCATAACGATGATCGTTCCAGTCGCCGCGGGCAGCGGGATGGACACGGCGGCGCGCATCGTGGCGGAGCCCATGCGGGCGCCGCTTGGTCAGCCCATCATTGTCGAGAACGCGGGCGGCGCCTCGGGCAGTCTCGGCATGGGCCGGGCCGCCCGCGCGTCACCTGACGGCTATACGCTCAGCTATGAAGCGTGGGCCACGCATGTCGTCAATGGTGCCGTCTATGCGCTTCCTTACGATCTCAGCAGCGATTTCGAAGCGATCTCGCAGACGATCAGTGCCCGATTTCTGATCGCGCAAAGACTGCCATGCCAGCGAACGACCTGCAGGGTCTTGTCGCTTGGTTGAAGGCCAACCCGGACAAGGCATCGGCAGGAACATCAGGCGCAGGAAGCCCGGCACACATTATTACAAAGCCTCACCGGCGCCCGCTTTCAGTTCGTGCCCTATCGGGGCACCGCGCCGGCGATGCAGGATTTGGTGGCTGGGCAGATCGATATGATGATCGATAATACGGTCAATGCCCTGCCGCAGTATCGCGCCGGCCGAATCAAGGTCTATGCGGTTCTGGCCGAGAACCGCTCGGCCGCTGCGCCCGATATCCCGACGGTGGATGAGGCGGGCGTGCCCGGATTCCACCTTGCATCCTGGCATGGGCTTTGGGCGCCCAAGGGCACACCGAAGACCGTCATAGCCAAGCTCAATGCCGCGGTCGTGGAGGCGCTGGCCGATCCTGCGGTGCAGAAACGCATCGCCGATCTCGGGGCGGAGGTTCCGCCGCATGAGCATCAGACCCCAGAGGGGTTCGGCGCCTTCCATAAGGCCGAGATTGCGAAGTGGTGGCCGATCATCAAGACGGCGGGGATCAAGGCGCAGTGAGTTGAGCTACACGGCCGGCCAACTTCTGCTCTGCTGGCCCATCGCTGCAGAAGCCCAATACGCTAATTTGCGTCCCCTTTGGGGCATTGCGGAAGGGGCACGATCGAACTCACGCCGCCTGGGTCGCCACGCCGTCGAGCCTGACACGCACAGTGGCAACGCCTTTTCCTGCTGCCATCGTTTCCTGCGCCGGTAGAACGAGCAGATATTTCGGCGTCGCGCTGATGCGCTGCCCCGGGAGCCCGGTTTGGCTGCGCATGGCAAGCCGCGCCGCCGAAAGCGTCGCATCGGCGATGGCGCCGCCAGAAGCAGCCTTGTTGCCATGATCGGTGTGGAACAGCGGATCGCCGTCGTTCATGGTCGGACCGTTGCCGCTGCCCAACTCTAACAAGTCCACCATAAGCTTCGGACTGCGGTGGGCTGATGTCGATTTCGTGAATGGCTTTCTGCACGTGCGACAGCGAGCGGATTTTTACGGCGCGATCGGCGAACCAAAATCGGCTGCCGGTCATCGTTCTGTGCCCGCGGGTCCGTTCGTGCTCAATACGCTGAGGGAGTGGAAGCTCCGCTTGCCCCAATGGCGATCTCGATCTGGTGTTTCCGTCGAGCGACGGATCGGTCGCGGATCACGCCAACACGGTGCGCCGGCATTTCAAGCCACTCTGCTACAAATCGAAAATCAAGATGCGCGGGCACGACATGCGCCACTTCGCGGTGTCGCTCTGGATTGAGCAGGGGTTCTCGATCAAGGAGGTGATGACGTTTGCCGGCCACGCCTCCGTGCAGATGACCATGGCGCGCTACGGGTACCTGTTCCCCACGCCCGATCATCAGAAGGCGATGGCCCAGGTCGAGGGACGGTTGTTTGGATGAAACGTGATGGGCTCTTCCTCACGCGCCGGCCTTGGGCACGAACCGCACGCCAGGCAAATTCTCGAAATGCCGGTCGCAGGTCAGAAGGCCTGCACCGTGCGCAAGCGCGGTCGCGTAGATGATGGCGTCCGCGGTCGAAAGCTTGTGTCGGGTGCAGAGCTCCGCGGCCGACAAGGCGGTGGCGGTGTCGAGATCGGCGACGACGCAGGTTTCGGTGAAGGCAATCACCTGGTCGGCCTTGTCCTCGCCGACCTCGCGGTCAGCCATTTCGCCAGCTCGAGCTGCACCAAGGTAGGCACCAGCCATTGCGTGCGGTCGGGAAATTCGGCAGCCAGCGCGGTGCCGAGCGGCGAACCGGTCAGCCACTCGATCCAGGCGGACGTATCGACGAGCCGCATCAGATGCGGTCGGTGCGGTCGCGGTAGCCATCCGGGTTGGCCCCGCGGGCCAGGCCGGACAGTTCCTCGACTTTCGGCACCGGGACCAGCAGCATGCCCTCGCCCTTAGGGATGAAGGCGAACACCTGCCCCGCCTGCCAGCGCCGCGCCATGCGGACGGCTTTCGGGATAGATATCTGAAATTTGGCCGACAGCTTGGCCGTGTCTTTCATCGCCATTACGATTGTCCTATCGATCGATAACTCGTAAGAAAATAGCATGAGACAGCGCGGATTCAATCCCAAAATCCCGGTCCTGAAAGCGCCGAGTACCCCTGACATCCGCTCCTCGACACGGCTGCGACGCGGGTGGGGCCGAAAACGGCGAAGCCATCACAAATGGAATTGAACTACTTGCGCCGCCTCATAACCTGAAGATCGCAGGTTCAAATCCTGCCCCCGCAACCAAACAAAAAGCCCGCTACCGTTCACTGGTCGTCGTCCGGGGCGTGTTTTTTGGCGGCCGGATGTGCAGGCCACTTAGCAATCGGGAGGTGCCAACCGTAGTGAATGGCCATGAGCCGCAGCCCAAAGCAAAGGAGCGCTCCAGCGATTGTTGTTGCGGTCGGGGGAAGCTGCAGCAGGGCGCCGATCACCACGACGGCTGCGCCAGCCAGCGCGGCGATGGCGTAAAGGTCGGCCCGCAAGACCGTGGGAATATCGGCCAAGAGGAGGTCGCGCATCATGCCGCCGCCGACGCCGGTCAGCATCCCGAGCAGTGCCGCCATAACAGGGCTGAGCCCGAACGCGAACGCCTTCTGTGTGCCTGAGACGGCGAAGAGTGCCAATCCCGCCGCGTCGAACACGAGCACGGGGCTACGCAGTCGGTCGACTACAGAATACCAGTAGAACGTAATCACGCCGGCAAGCAGCGAGACCGCCAAATATCGCCAATCGCTGATTGCGGCGGGCGGAACCGATCCGATCAGAACGTCGCGGGTAATACCACCGAAGTTTCCGGCGACAAACGAAAGAACCAGAATGCCGAACAGATCAAGCCGACGCGCCACCCCGGCGGTCGCTCCGCTGATCGCGAAGACGAAGGTACCGACGAGATCGAGCACGAGCAGAAGCGACATTGCGGGCTCCTTTCCCAACCGGGCGGCCGGAAAGTCTACTCCGTCGGACCTGTCCGGCTAATCAATGCAGAGGCCGCTGTGCCGAAAAGTAGTTTGCGACGACAACAAATGCACCGGCGGCTCCGGCATCATCACCGCGCATTTGGCTTCTATCACAATAGCTTCGAGCTTATTCTCCCTGCTCGGAGGAAGCGGTTCATTTGTCGGGTTGATCAATGAAACCCAAATGAAGATGAAGCTCAGGAATGAAATTGATGATGGTTGTTTTACGGGCGTAATCATTTGCACCTTCCATTCCACTTTGATGGACAATGCCGCTGCGTTCAGATCGGTATACCAACGCCGGTGATTGCGGGTGCAGCGTTTCGGGCCAGGCCTCCCGGCAGCGTCGAGCGCGATCGCATGCAGCGCGATCACGGCACGGCGCAAGTTGTGAAGACATGGTCGGGATCACTGTCGATCGACCGGTAGCGGCGCCGGCCGGGGGGCGCCGTCTGCGCAGCGACACCTGCGAACGTCGACACTCCGACCGGCGCGCGGCGACGGCACCACTTGGTGCACTGCGACATGGTCGGCGCGACGTTCCAAGGAACCCGTCGGCGTCCCTTTATACCATTGAGGTTACTGACAGAATTTCGTCGGCGCCTCGGGCTTGGGCGCCGCCGCGGCAGGTGCGACATTAAGCGGCCACCATAGACGGTCGCTATCACTGCCCTTGCGCCCGGGCTTGGTTTACGTGTTAGAGAATTCGTTGCGCGCGTGACCCCAGGGGGCGACCTGCTCGGGCAACGGATTTCATAAACCGGCTGCGGTGTTTATTCGCATGCGGTCGAAACAACGTCCGCCGGGCCTAGATCGCGAAAAGCGATTGCCATTACGCCCGACAACAGAGGGAACGCTGATGTTGAAGTCATTCAGGAAAGGCGCGCTCGGCGCCGCGCTGGTGTTGAGCGCGGCGCCGTTCTCCGTCGCGAATGCAGCTTGGGAGCCGAACCGCACTGTCGAAATCATCGTGCCGGCCGGTCCCGGCGGCGGCGCCGATCAGATGGCGCGGACGATGCAAGGCATCATCTCCAAGCACAATCTGATGAAGCAATCGATGGTGGTGATCAACAAGTCCGGCGGCGCCGGCGGCGAGGGCTTCCTCGACGTCAAGAACTCGCAGCGGCAATCCGCACAAGCTCGTCATCACGCTGTCGAACCTGTTCACCACGCCGCTCGCGACCGGCATTCCGTTCAGCTACAAGGACATCACGCCGGTCGCGATGATGGCGCTGGACGAGTTCGTGCTCTGGGTCAACGCCGACAAGCCCTACAAGTCCGCCAAGGAATACATCGAAGCGGTCAAGGCCGGTAACGGCTCGCTGAAGATGGGCGGCACCGGCTCCAAGCAGGAAGACCAGATCATCACCGAGGCGATCCAGAAGCAGACCGGCGCCAAGTTCACCTACATTCCCTACAAGGGCGGCGGCGAGGTCGCGGTGCAGCTCGTCGGCAACCACATCGATTCGAGCGTCAACAATCCGATCGAGGCGGTGGCGCAGTGGCGGGCCGGCAAGCTCAGGCCGCTCTGCGTGTTCGATTCCAAGAAGCTCGACTACCACGACAAGATCGCCGGCGATCTGGCCTGGGACAGCATCCCGACCTGCAAATCGGCCGGTCTCGACGTCGAATATCTGATGCTGCGCGGCTTTTTCATGCCTCCGGGCGTGACCGACGAGCAGGTGAATTTTTATGTTGACCTGTTCAAGAAGGTGCGCGAAACGCCGGAGTGGAAAAAGCTCATGAGCGACGGTGCGTTCAACCAGAGCTTCATGACCGGGAAAGAATACCTCGGCTGGGTTGAGAACGAAGAGAAACGGCACGAAGGGTTGATGAAGGCTGCGGGTTTCCTGGCAAAGTAAGCAGGGCGCTTCCGCCGTAAGCATAACGATGAGCGAGTCCACGCAAAGATCCGGTGGGGCGGGTCCGTCCCACCGGGCGGTCGAAATCGGCGTTGCGCTGTTTATCGCGCTGCTGGCCGTGATCGGCATTGTCGGCAGCCTCGCAGGTCGGCATCGGCTGGGCGGCCGAGGGGCCGCGGGCCGGGTTCTTTCCGTTCTATGTCTCGCTGATCGTGCTGTTGTCCTGCGCAGTCAATCTCCTCAATGTCTTCCGCGAAGACGACGGCTGCGAGCTGTTCGCGGAATGGGGACAAATTCGTCAGGTGCTCTCCGTCGTCATTCCCATCCACGGTCTATGTGTTCGATCGTGCCCACGCTCGGCATGTATGTGTCGTCGGGCCTGCTGATCGGCGTGTTCATGAAATGGCTTGGGCGCTACGGCTGGGTGAAGGTGCTGGCCGTTTCGATCGGCGTGCCGGTGGTCACCTATATCCTGTTCGAGCGCTGGTTCCTGGTGCCGCTGCCCAAGGGCCCGCTGGAAGATTGGCTCGGTCTGTAGAGTCAGCCCGGCAAAGACATGATCGAAGACATCGGCAATCTGTTTCACGGCTTCGCGGTGGTGCTGCAGCCGTACAATATCATGCTGATGGTGCTCGGCATCACGCTCGGCGTCATCATCGGCGTGCTGCCGGGACTCGGCGGCGCCAACGGCATCGCCATCCTGCTGCCGCTGACCTTCAGCATGTCGCCGACCTCGGCGATCATCATGCTGTCGTGCATCTACTGGGGCGCGCTGTTCGGCGGCGCCATCACCTCGGTGCTGTTCAACATACCGGGCGAACCATGGTCGGTGGCGACCACGTTCGACGGCTATCCGATGGCGCAGAAGGGCAAGGCCGGCGAGGCGCTGACCGCGGCCTTCACCTCGTCGTTCGTCGGCGCGCTGTTTGCGGTCATCATGATCACGCTGGTGGCGCCGCTGGTCGCGAGCTTCGCGCTGCAATTCGGGCCGCCGGAAATCTTCTCGGTCTATTTCCTGGCGTTCTGCAGCTTCGTCGGCTTGAGCAAGGAGCCGCCGTTCAAGACCGTGGCCTCGATGATGATCGGCTTCGCGCTCGGCGCCGTCGGCCTCGACCAGATGACCGGCCAGCTTCGGCTGACGTTCGGATTTCCCGCAGCTGCTCAGCGGCTTCGACTTCCTGATCGCGGTCATCGGCCTGTTCGGCATCGGCGAAATCCTGCTGACCATGGAAGAGGGCCTCGACTTCCGCGGCAAGACCGCGGCGATCAATCCGAAGGTGGTGCTGCAGACCTGGGCCGAGCTGCCGCGCTACTGGATGACGTCGCTGCGCTCCTGCATCATCGGCTGCTGGATGGGCATCAGCCCGGCAGGCGCGACGCCGGCCTCGTTCATGAGCTACGGCATCGCCAAGCGGGTGTCGCAGAATGGCAACAAGTTCGGCACCGGCGTGATCGAAGGCGTGGTGGCGCCGGAGACCGCGGCGCACGCCGCCGGCACCTCGGCGCTGCTGCCGATGCTCTCGCTCGGCGTGCCGGGCTCGCCGACCGCGGCGGTGCTGCTCGGCGGCCTGCTGATCTGGGGCCTGCAGCCCGGTCCGCTGCTGTTCGTCGAGCAGAAGGACTTCGTCTGGGGCCTGATCGCCAGCGATGTATCTCGGCAACGTCGTCGGCCTGATCATCGTGCTGACCTGCGTGCCGCTGTTCGCCGCGATCCTGCGGGTGCCGTTCAGCATCATCGGGCCGATCATCCTGGTGATGTGCGCGATCGGCGCCTACACCGTGCACAACAACACCTTCGACGTGGTGATGATGCTGGTGTTCGGCGTCGCCGGCTACCTGCTGAAGAAAACCAATTACCCGCTGGCGCCGATGGTGCTGGCGATCGTGCTGGGCGACAAGGCGGAGGAAAGCTTCCGGCAATCGCTGCTGGCGTCGCAGGGCAGCCTCGGCGTGTTCTTCTCCAACGCGCTGGTCGCCACGATCATGGCGCTGGGCCTCATTGCGCTGTTCTGGCCGATGGTCCAGGAGGTCTTGTCCAAGCTGCGGGCGCCGCACGCAGCGATTTAGCCGATTTTAGCAAGGAACCGCCGTTGCTCTGCGCCGGTTCCGTGGAATATTGTATTCCAGAAATGACGGACACCCCCCCAATGCGTCGTTCCGCGGGCCGGATGGGCCAGGCCGACGCTGCGCCGCGGCTCGCCATTGAGCCGATCGATACCTCGTTCAGCTTCAAGAACAAGGCCTATGCGGCGCTTGAAGAACGTCATCGTCTCGATGGACGTCTATCGCAACCGGCAGGACATCCGCCTCGACGAGCGCCAGCTCGCGCAGGATTTCGGCATCAGCCGCACGCCGGTGCGCGAGGCGATGGCGCAGCTCGAGCGCGAGGGCTTCGTGCGCTCGGTGCCGCGTCGCGGCATCTATGTGGTGCGCAAGACCAGGATCCGAGGTGATCGAGATGATCACCGCCTGGGCGGCGCTGGAAAGCATGGCGGCGCGGCTTATCACCGAGCAAGCGACCGGCGAAGAGATCGCCTCGCTGCGCAAGATGTTCGCCACCTTCGAGAACGGCGAAATGCGCGCCCATCTCGACGAATATTCCGAAGCCAATATCGAGTTCCACCAGACCATCATCCGCATGAGCGGCAACGGCGTGCTGATCTCGCTCGCCGAGAACCTGTTCACCCACATGCGCATGATCCGGCGCAAGACCATCGTCGAGAAGGACCGCGTCGAGAAATCGATCCGCGACCACATGAACATCATCGAGGCGCTGGAGGCGCGCGATACCGCGCGCGCCGAGGAGCTGGTTCGCAATCATGCGCTTGGTCTTGCCGAGCATGTGGCGAAATACGCCGATTATTTGGATTGAACGAAGTGCAATCGAGGGCGCAACAAATACAGCCGTCATCGCCGGGCTTGTCCCGGCGATCCCGCTTGGGGTTGCAATGTGCACGCCTAAGCGGGATGCGCGGGTCAAGTCCGCGCATGACAGCCGAGAGTTTCGGGAGAGGAAACAATGGCTGACGCAGCAGTGAAGGAAAAGCCGGCCGCCGACGCGCAGCAGGAGCTGACCGACGGCTTCCATCTCATCATCGACGCGCTCAAGCTCAACGGTCTCAACACCATCTACGGTGTTCCCGGCATTCCGATCACCGACTTCGGCCGCATGGCGCAGGCCGAAGGCATCCGCGTGATCTCGTTCCGCCATGAGCAGAACGCCGGCTATGCGGCCTCGATCGCCGGCTTCCTGACGAAGAAACCAGGCGTCTGCCTTACGGTGTCGGCGCCCGGCTTCCTGAACGGTCTGACCGCGCTCGCCCACGCCACGACCAACTGCTTCCCGATGATCCTGATCTCCGGGTCGTCAGAGCGCGAGATCGTCGATCTGCAGCAGGGCGACTACGAGGAGATGGACCAGCTCGCGATCGCCAAGCCGCTCTGCAAGGCGGCGTTCCGCGTGTTGCATGCCGCAGACATCGGTATCGGCATGGCGCGCGCGATCCGCGCCGCGGTGTCCGGGCGTCCGGGCGGCGTTTATCTGGATTTGCCGGCCAAGCTGTTCGGTCAGGTGATGGACGCCGAGGCCGGCCGGAAGTCGCTTGTGAAGGTGATCGACCCGGCGCCTGCGCAGATTCCCGCGCCGGACGCGGTCAAGCGCGCGCTCGACGTGCTGAAAAGCGCCAAGCGTCCGCTGATCATTCTCGGCAAGGGCGCGTCCTACGCGCAGGCCGATGACGCGATCCGCGCCTTTGTCGAGAAGAGCGGCGCCCCCTTCCTGCCGATGAGCATGGGCAAGGGTCTGCTGCCCGACACGCATCCGCAGTGTGCGGGCGCGGCGCGCTCGACGGTGCTGAAGGATTCCGACGTCGTAATGCTGATCGGCGCGCGCCTCAACTGGCTGCTGTCGCACGGCAAGGGCAAGGCCTGGGGCGAGGCGCCGAAGAAGTTCATCCAGATCGACATCGAGCCGAAGGAAATGGACTCCAACGTCGAGATCGCCGCGCCGGTTGTCGGCGATATCGGCTCGTGCGTGACTGCGCTGCTCAACGGCATGGGCGGCGGCTGGCCGGCCCCTCCGGCAGACTGGGTCAAGACCGTCACGTCGAAGCGCGATGAGAACGTCGCCAAGATGGCGCCGCGGCTGATGAACAACAATTCGCCGATGGATTACCACGGCGCTCTCGGCGTGCTGCGCACCATCGTCAAGGAGCGGCCGGACGCGATCCTGGTCAACGAAGGCGCCAATACGCTCGATCTGGCGCGCGGCATCATCGACGTGTATCAGCCGCGCAAGCGCATCGACGTCGGCACCTGGGGCGTGATGGGCATCGGCATGGGCTATTCCATCGGCGCAGCCATCGAGACCGGCAAGCCGGTGCTGGCGATCGAGGGCGACAGCGCATTCGGCTTTTCCGGCATGGAGGTCGAGACGATCTGCCGATACAAGCTGCCGGTCTGCGTCGTGATCTTCAACAACGACGGCATCTATCGCGGCACCGACGTCAACAAGGCCGGTTCGGACCCGGCGACGACCGTGTTCGTCAAGGGCTCGCGCTACGACAAGATGATGGAGGCTTTCGGCGGCGTCGGCGTCAATGCGACGTCCCCGGACGAACTCAAGCGCGCCGTCAATGCGGCGATGGACTCCGGCAAGCCGACGCTGATCAATGCGGTGCTTGATCCGGCCGCCGGCAGCGAGAGCGGCCGCATCGGCAATCTCAATCCGCAAAGTGCGCTGTCGAAAAAGAAATAACGCATCGAAGGTTCAATTTAACAGGGCAATGAGCATCAACCGTTCGTCCCCGCGAAAGCGGGGACCCAGTGCTGAGAAGCAAAGACTGGATGCCCGCTTCCGCGGGCACGAACGGGGAGAGGTGAGAAACCAAAATGGCAGTCCGTAAGAAAGCAAAGCCGGCGAAAGCCAAGAATGCAGCCAAGTCCAAGGCGGCTTCGAAAAAAGTGGTGAAGCTCAAATCGAAGAAGCCCGCGGCGAAGGCCAAGGCCGCCAACGGCCTGCCGAGGCCGTCGGCCAAGCCGTTCGGCCAGGCCGGCAAGGCGCTCGACGGCGTCAAGATTCTCGACTTCACCCACGTGCAATCCGGTCCGACCTGCACGCAGCTTCTCGCCTACATGGGCGCGGACGTCATCAAAGTCGAACGTCCCGGCGTCGGCGACATCACGCGTGGCCAGTTGCGCGACGTGAAGGGGCAGGACAGCCTCTACTTCACCATGCTCAACGGCAACAAGCGCTCGATCACGATCGACAGCAAGAATCCGAAGGGCAAGGAGATCCTCGACCGGCTGATCAAGCACTGCGACGTGCTGGTGGAGAACTTCGCGCCCGGCGCGCTCGATCGCATGGGGCTCACCTGGGAGCACATCCACAAGACCA
Organism: uncultured Alphaproteobacteria bacterium; assembly: GCA_963702635.1. Lineage (GTDB taxonomy): Bacteria > Pseudomonadota > Alphaproteobacteria > Rhizobiales > Xanthobacteraceae > Z2-YC6860. Next base: position 184,980 of record CAVPDL010000015.1, on the reverse strand, counting down.
ATCCGCGCATGATCGTCGCCTCGGTGAAGGGCTTCGGCCCCGGTCCTTACGAGGACTGCAAGGTCTACGAGAACGTCGCGCAATGCGCCGGCGGCTCGGCCTCGACCACCGGCTTTCGCGAAGGCCCGCCGCTGGTGACCGGCGCGCAGATCGGCGACTCGGGCACCGGGTTGCATCTCGCCTGGGGCATCGTCTGCGCGCTCTACCAGCGCATCCGCACCGGCCGCGGCCAGAAGGTGCTCTGCGCCATGCAGGACGGCGTGCTCAATCTCGCGCGCGTGAAGCTGCGCGATCAGCAGCGCCTCGCCCACGGCCCGCTCACCGAATACAGCCAGTACGGCGAGGGCGTGCCGTTCGGCAACGCCACGCCGCGCGCCGGCAACGATTCCGGCGGCGGGCAGCCCGGCTGGATATTGAAGTGCAAGGGTTGGGAGAGCGATCCCGACGCCTACATCTATTTCATCACGCAGGCGCCGGTGTGGGGCGAAATCTGCGATCTGATTGGCAAGCCGGAGTGGAAGACCGACCCGGACTACGCCACGCCGCCGGCGCGTCTGCCGCGATTGAAATCGATCTTCGCCACCATCGAGCAGTGGACCATGACCAAGACCAAGTTCGAGGTCATGGAGATCTGCAACAAGGTCGACATTCCGGTCGGTCCGATCCTGTCGATGAAGGAGATCGCCGAGGAGCAGTCGCTGCGCGCGACCGGCACCGTGGTCGAGGTCGATCATCCCGGCCGCGGCAAGTATCTCACTGTGGGCAACCCGGTGAAAATGTCGGACTCGATCACCGAGGTGAAGCGCTCGCCGCTCTTGGGCGAGCACACCGAGGAGATTTTGACCAAGGTGCTTGGCTATTCGGCGAAGGAACTCGCGGAGATCAAGACCTCCGGCGCGATCACGCCGCCGGATAAGCCGGCCAAGGCGGAGGCGGCGTAGGGAGAAAGCGAATAGCGAGTTGCGAATAGCGAATAGTCAGACTGGAACTATTCGCTGCTCCCCATTCGCTATTCGCGCTGACAAGAAAGTGGTTGGGGAAGGAAGATTGTCATGCGTATCGTGGTTCACGGCCAGCAGGCGTTCGGCAAAGCCGTGCTGGAGGCGCTGCTCAAGCGCGGCGAGAACGTCATTGCCGTCTATGTGGCGCCGGAGAAGGAAGGCGCCCGGGCCGATCCGCTGAAAGAGGCTGCGCAGGCCGCCAAGCTGCCGGTCTATCAGCCCGCGTCATACAAGGACCCGAAGGTCTGGGAGGAGTTCAAGGCGCTCAAGCCTGACCTGCAGGTGATGGCGTTCGTCACGCTGTTCGTGCCCGAGGAATTCCTCAACATTCCGACCCACGGCTCGATCCAGTATCATCCCTCGCTGCTGCCGGCCTATCGCGGCGCGTCCGCGATCAACTGGCCGATCATCAAGGGCGAGAAGGAAACCGGGCTGTCGATCTTCTGGCCGGACAACGGCCTCGATACCGGCGACGTGCTGATCCAGAAGAAAACCCCGATCAGCGACACCGACACGCTCGGCACGGTCTATTTCGACCGCCTGTTCCCGATGGGCGTTGAGGCGATGCTCGAGGGCGTCGACCTGGTGAAGGCCGGCAAAGCGCCGCGCATCAAGCAGGACGAGAGCAAGGCCACCTACGAAGGCCGCTGCGGCCCCGACAACGCCAGGATCGACTGGGGCAAGCCCTGGGAGCAGATCGACCGTCTCATTCGTGGTTGCAACCCGGCGCCCGGCGCCTGGACCACGCTTGACGGCAAGCAACTGAAAATCTTCGACGCCAAGCCGCTGCCTGCGAAAGACCCCAAGGGCATCGCCGGCAAGCTCGGCGAGATCGCCGCGGTGGACGCGGACGGCTTCACCGTGGTCTGCGCCGATGGGCGCTTCAAGGTCACCCGCGTTCAGCCCGCCGACGGCAAGAAGATCGAAGCCGGCGAATGGGCGAAATCCGTCAACCTCGCGGTGAAGGCGAGGTTTGCTTGACGCTTTCACTGTTACCCACTCCGCGTCATTCCGGGGCGCCGCGAAGCGGCGAGCCCGGAATCCATACTCCGCAGCCGGGGTTATGGATTCCGGGTTCGCGCCTTCGGCGCGCCCCGGAATGACGAACTCATAGTCCTCACTCGCATATTGGATAGCTCACCATGCCTGCCTCCCAGCATCAGTCCCCCAAGTCCGACATCGAAATCTCCCAGGCCGCGAAGAAGCGGCCGATCCTCGACATCGCCAAGGAAAAGCTCGGCATTGCCGCCGAGAATCTCGAGCCTTACGGCCACTACAAGGCCAAGGTGTCGATCGACTACATCAAGTCGCTCAAGGACAGAAAGAACGGCAAGCTGATCCTGGTCTCGGCGATCTCGCCGACGCCGGCCGGCGAGGGCAAGACCACCACCACAGTCGGCCTCACCGACGCGCTCAACCACATCGGCAAGAAGGCGATGCTCTGCCTGCGCGAGCCGTCGCTCGGACCCTCGTTCGGCATGAAGGGCGGCGCGGCCGGCGGCGGCTACGCCCAGGTCGTGCCGATGGAAGACATCAATCTTCATTTCACCGGCGACTTCCATGCCATCACCTCGGCGCACAATCTGCTCTCGGCGCTGATCGATAACCACATCTACTGGGGCAACGGGCTCGGCATCGACAGCCGCCGCGTCGTCTGGCGCCGCGTCATGGACATGAACGACCGCGCGCTGCGCGAGATCGTCTGCTCGCTCGGCGGCGTCGCCAACGGCTATCCGCGCGAGGCCGGCTTCGACATCACCGTTGCCTCCGAGGTTATGGCGATCTTCTGTCTCGCCAACGACATCGACGACCTGAAGAAGCGGCTCGGCAACATCATCGTCGCCTACACCCGCGACCGTAAGCCGGTGCGGGCGAGCGACGTCAAAGGCCATGGCGCCATGGCGGCGCTGCTCAAGGAGGCGATCGCGCCCAATCTGGTGCAGACGCTCGAAGGCACGCCTGCGTTCATTCACGGCGGTCCGTTCGCCAACATCGCGCACGGCTGTAACTCCGTGGTTGCCACCACGACCGCGCTCAAGCTCGCCGATTACGTGGTGACTGAAGCCGGCTTCGGCGCCGACCTCGGCGCCGAGAAATTCCTCGACATCAAGTGTCGCAAGGCTGGGCTGCAGCCCGACTGCGTTGTGCTCGTCGCGACAATTCGCGCGTTGAAAATGCATGGCGGCGTCAAGAAGGATGACCTGAAGAAGGAAGACCTCAAGGCGCTCGAAGCCGGCATGGCGAACCTGCAGCGTCACGTCGAGAACGTGAAGAAGTTCGGCCTGCCGGCGGTGGTCTCGATCAACCGCTTCTCGGCCGACACCGACGCCGAGATCGCGCTGGTCAAGGAAAAGTGCAAGGCGCTCGGCGTAGAAGCCTTGATGGCCGATCACTGGGCGATGGGCGGCGCGGGCGCAGCCGACGTCGCCAAGGCCGTGGTCAAGACCATCGATGAGGGCAAAGGCAAGCTCAAGTTCCTCTATCCCGACGAAATGCCGCTGTTCGACAAGATCCGCACCATCGCCAAGGAGATTTACCGCGCCGACGACGCCACCGCCGACAAGTCGGTGCGCGACCAGCTCAAGACCTGGGAAGAGATGGGCTTCGGCAAGCTGCCGGTCTGCATCGCCAAGACGCAGTACAGCTTCTCGACCAACCCCGACTCCAAGGGTGCGCCGACCGGGTTCTCGATCCCGGTGCGCGAGGTGCGGCTCTCGGCCGGCGCCGAGTTCGTGGTGGCGATCTGCGGCGAGATCATGACCATGCCCGGCCTGCCCAAGGTGCCGGCGGCCGATTCGATCGATGTTGGCCCGGATGGCAGGATCGTGGGCTTGTTCTAGCGCGCGATCGTGCCCAGCTAAGGCGGTGTTTAACAACGAAGGATGTCAACGATGTTGAAGTTCTATTACAGCGGCGCGCCGAACCCGACCAAGATCGCGCTGTTCCTCGAAGACGCCGGGATGCCGTTTGAGGCGATCCCAGTCGACACCCGCAAGGGCGAGCAGCACAAGCCGGAATTTCTGGCGATCAATCCGAACGCCAAGCTCCCCGCCATCGTCGACGGCGACGTCACGGTGTTCGATTCGAGCGCCATCCTGCTCTATCTCGCCGAGAAGACCGGCAAGTTCCTGCCGGCCAAGACCGACAAGGCGCGCGGCGAACTGCTGTCGTGGATGTTCTTCGTGTCGTCGGGCGTCGGCCCGTACTTCGGCCAGTCGGTGCACTTCCGCAACTACGCGCCGGAGAAGCTCCCCTACGCTATCAATCGCTACTCGTTCGAGGGGCATCGCCATGCCGGCATTCTCGACGCGCGGCTCGGCAAACAGAAGTACATGCTCGGCGACAGCTATACGATCGCCGACATGAACGTCTGGGGCTGGGCGCGCATGCTGCCGAACGTCGTGGGCGAGGGCGCTTGGGACAAGTACAAGAACCTCAAGCGCCTGGTCGATGAGATCAATGCGCGGCCGGCGGCGCAGAAGGCCTCGACGCTGAAGGACCGCCACAAGTTCAAGACCGAGATGGATGCGGAGGCGCTCCACGCCATGTTCCCGCATCTGAAGGAGAAGGTGGCGTAAAGTACGGCCTCGCGTCCCGGCCGGGCGAAGCGAGAGCCGGGATTTAGGAGAACGGCTCAATGAAAACGCGGCCGCAAGGCCGCGTTTTTCTTTTCCTCTGAGTCCCGGTCTCGTTCCGCTTGGTGCCGTCGCAAGGTTGGTAGGAATTGAGGGTGGCGTAGTCTCCGGGGTGTTCAACCTCGAATTATCCGGCGTTGAAGCGCCGGACTGGAGACCACGCCATGACAAGCAATACCACGAAGCCTGATTCTTCGCAGCCTGCACCCGAGACGGCTGCCCATCTTTTCGACAACTGGTTCGATCCGATCGAAGCTGGCCTGCGCGATCGGGTTCACGAATTTCTCCACGCCATGTTCGAGGGTGAACTCGACATGGTGCTGTCGCGGCGGCGCTACGCTCGCCGTGGGCAACCATCGAGCTGCGATGGTCAGGGCGCGGCTGGCGCTACCGGTCATCGCCACGGCTACCGGTCGAGGTCGCTGCTGGGAAGCTTCGGCCAAGTGGAGATCGCTGTCCCGCGCGCCCGGTTGAACACCCCCGCTGGCAAGACGATGGAGTGGAAGAGTCAGGCGCTGCGGGCTTACCAGCGGCGCACACTGACCGCCGACGCGCTGATCGCCAGCACCTATCTTGCCGGCACCAACACGCGCCGGGTGCGCCGTGCGCTCGGTGCCCTGTTTGGCGGCGCGGTCGGCAAGGACACGGTGAGCCGGGTGTGGCGCAAGGTGAAGAGCGACTGGGACGCCTGGAATGCCCGCTCGCTTGCCGATGAACCGATCGTGCGGCTCATTCTCGACGGCACGGTGGTGCGCGTCCGGCTTGATCGCAAGGCCACATCGATCTCGCTGCTGGTCGTCATTGGCGTGCGCGAAGATGGCCAGAAGGTGCTGCTCGCGATCAAGAGCATGGGCGGCGAGAGCGCCGAGGCCTGGCGTACCGTCCTCGACGATCTCATCCAGCGCGGGCTGCGGCGGCCCGAGTTCCTCATTGTCGACGGCGCGGCGGGGCTCGACCGGGCCATCGCCGCCGTCTGGGACGGCGTGCCGGTCCAGCGCTGCACGGTCCACAAGCATAGGAACCTTTTCGCGCACGCGCCCGAGCGCCTGCACGACGAGATCACCGCCGATTACAACGACATGATCTACGCGGCGACGCGCGGGGAGATCGAAGCGCGCCGCAAAGCCTTCATCCGCAAATGGCGGCTCAAGCATCGCGCCGTCGCCGACAGCCTGGAGGAAGCCGGCGACCGTCTGTTCGCCTTCACACGCCTGCCGCCGAGCCAATGGCGCAGCGCGCGAACAACGAATGCGATCGAGCGCCTGCACGAGGAGTTCAAGCGAAGAATCAAGACGCAGACCGTGCTGCCTTCCACGGACACCGCGGCCATGCTGTTCTGGGCGCTGCTCGCTTCCGGTCAGATCAACATGCGCAAGGTTGACGGCTGGCAGACGCTTGCCACAAAGCCCATCGATCAGCCAATTGACCTCGCAGCCTGAAACGATACCTTCATGTTACCGGAGATCGCGCCACACCGAATTCCAACCACTCCCGCTACGGCACCTTCCGCTTCGCTCCACTCGCCCGGGACAAGGCGTTGGCGCGTGCCTATGATGATTGTCTCCAAGGAGACACTTGATGTTCCCTCGTGCCGTTTGGCTCGCAGCGATTACCGCTCTGATTCCTTCGTTCGCGCATGCCCAATCCTATCCCACGCGTCCTGTGACCATGGTCGTGCCGTTCGCCGCAGGCGGCCCAATGGACACGGTCGCCCGCATCGCGCAATCCGGCATGAACGGCCCGCTCGGCCAGCAGGTGGTGATCGAAAACGTCGGCGGCGGTGGCGGGCTGATCGCCTCGGGCCGCGTTGCCAAGGCTGTGCCGGATGGCTATCAGTTCGTGATCGGCAACGTCGGCACCCATGCGGTCAGCCAGACGCTGTTCAAGCATCCACCCTACAACGTGCTCACCGATTTCACGCCAGCTGCGCTGCTGGCCGACCTCGCCATGGTGCTGATCGCGCGCAAGGACCTGCCGGTCGACAACCTGCAGGAGTTTATCGCCTTTGCGAAGGCCAATCAGGACAAGATGCAGTTCGCCTCGGCCGGTGCCGGTTCGGCGACGCATCTCGGTTGCGTGTTGCTCAATGCCGCCGCCGGTATCAACGTCACCCATGTTCCCTATCGAGGCGGCGCGCCGGCGATGCAGGACCTCGTCGCCGGCCGGATCGATTATTTCTGCACCGACGTGCCGCTTGCCATTCCGCAAATCGAGAGCGGCGCTATCAAAGCGCTCGCGCTGCTCGGCCGCAGTCGGTCGTCAAGTCTGCCGAACCTGCCGACGGCGCAGGAGCAGGGCCTTGCCGGTTTCGAAGCTTCGAACTGGGCCGCGTTGTTTTTGCCGAAGGGCACATCCCAACCGATCGTCGACAAGCTTCACGACGCCGCAATCGCGGCGCTAAGCAATCCAGATGTTCAGAAGCGCTTCAAGGACAACGGCGTCGATGTCGTGACGCCTGACCGCCGGACGCCGGAATATCTGGCGAAATTCGTCGCCGCCGAAATCGCCAAATGGGCCGGTCCAGTGAAGGCCGCGGGCGTGGTGCAGGAATAGTTGCCACAAACCCCATCATTCCGGGGCGCGGGCGCAGCCCGCGAACCCGGAATCTACAATCTCTGTCTTTCCGTATCAGCGACCACAGGGGCTATGGATTCCGGCACTCGCTTCGCTCGGCCGGAATGACGCGGAGAGGCTCTGCTACTTCGCGCCTTCAGTCGCCGCGGCCTTCAGGATCGGCGCCCAGCGGCGATCTCGGCCTTGACATAGCGGTCGAACGCCGCGGGATTGCGCTCGGCCTTCGCCGGGATCGAGCCGCCGAGATTCTTGATGCGCTGCTGCACGGCGGCATCGTCGAGCGCCTTGTCGAGCGCGCCGCCGAGCTTCGCCACCACCGCGGCCGGCGTGCCCTTTGGCGCGAACATGCCGGCCCAGATGCTCATCTGGTAGTTGATGCCGAGTTCCTTGGCCGTCGGCACGTCCGGCAGCGAGGCAAGCCGCTCGGCCGCCGACACCGCATAAGCCTTGATTGCGCCGGATTTCGCCTGCTCGGCGACGCTGACCGACTGCTCGCAGAAGAAATCGACATGGCCGCCGATCAGGTCGTTCATCGCCGGCCCGGTGCCGCGATAGGCGACCGCTGTCGGCTTGGCGCCGATCTCCGTAGTGAACAGCAGGCACGCCATGTGCGAGGACGAGCCGATGCCGCCGTGCGCCTGCTTGAACGAGCTGCCGCCCTGCTTTAGCACGGCGATGAATTCCTTGAAGTCCTTCGCCGGAAAATCCTTCCGCGCGACGATGACAGCGGGCGAATGCGCGGTCGGACCGATCGGGATGAAGTCGCGCACCGAATCGTATTTCACGTTCGGCGTGAGCACCGGGGCTGCCACGTGCGAGCCCATCGAGCCGGCGAGCAGCGTGTAGCCGTCGGGCGCAGCGCTCGCGACCCGGGCGCTGCCGAGCGTGCCGCCGGCGCCGCCGACGTTCTCGATCACCAGCGTCTGGCCGAGCATCTTGCCCATCTGGTCGGCGACGATGCGCGCCACGACGTCGCTCGGCCCGCCGGCCGGGAATGGCACGATCACCGTGATCGAATGGGCGGGATAGTCCTGGGCCTGCGCGATGCCCATCGATGCCAGCAGCGCGAAGCTCAACGCCATAGCCTTGATCGCTGTCATGCTGATCTCCCGATCAATCGTTCTTCAGGATTTCCGCCACTTCAACTCGACGCCCTTCGCGCGCCGAGACGATACCGGCCCGCACCACGGCGAGCGACACCGTCGCATAGTCGCCGCCCACCTCGGGTTTGCCGCTGCCGCGAATTGCCGCGGCGAATTCCTCAAGCTCCTCGACGAACGTGTCGTTCCTGGCGCAGGCCACCGCCACGGCCTTGTCCTCGCCGCGCTTGAGCAGCCGCAGGCCGCCGTGCAGGTCGTAGAAGGCGGTGGCGTCCTTGCCGTAGATGTTCATCAGGTAATATTCCGACGCCGAGGCGTAGCTGGCGTTCAGCGTCGACAGCGCGCCGCTCTCGTGCTCCAGGATCATGCTCGCGACGTCCGGGTTGTCGCCGGGCAGCACGAGCTGAGCGAACTGGCCCGCGCACCGCCTTCACCGGCCCCATCAGATAGGTCAGCACGTCGGCGTAGTGGATGCCGATCTGCAGCATCACGCCGCCCGGCATGCCGGCGGCCTGATAGCGCCACGACGACAGGTCGATCTTGCCGAGCCGGTCGCGGCTGATGTTGGCTTCGGCGTTGACCAGCGTGCCGAACATGCCGGCGTCGATCTGCTGCCTGACCCAGCGGAAATGGCTCTCGCGGCGGCGCTGATAGCCCATTGCCAGGATCACGCCGGCCTTGCGGCAGATTTCGGTGATGGCGCGGCCGTCGCTGACGGTGTTGGCGATCGGCTTGTCGAGGAAGACGTGCTTGCCGGCCTCGGCCGCGGCACGCGTGGTCGGCAGGTGCACGTCGTTCGGCGTGGTGTTGACGATCGCCTCGATGGCCGGATCGGCAAGAATCTCCTCGTAGCGCGCGACGGCCTTGCAGCCGTATTTCTTCGCAAACGCCGCGCGCTTGTCCTCGGAGCGGGTGTAGCACGCGACGATCTCGATCTTGTCCGAGCGCTTGATGGCGTCGGCCAGCACGTCCGACCACCAACCCATGCCGATGCAGGCGACGCGAACGGGCAAGGTCATGGGGCCGATCCGCGAAACGGCTTAACCCTCCCCCCGCGGAGCGGTGGGGAGGGTCGGCTCGCGTCGCGCCAGCGATGTGAGCCGGGGTGGGGGGTGCGTTCAACCGCGGTCGTCCCCCCACCCCCACCCCCACCCCCGACCCCTCCCCCGCACGCACTTCGCGCGTGGGGGGAGGGGAGGGCAGGCGATGGTGCTGTGACAAGAAAGTGGGACATCACTTCCAGCTCGCGCCGATCGACTCGACGGCGGCCTGGGCGATACGCAAATCCGTCTGCCAGTCGCCGCCGCTGACGCCGACGCCGCCGATGCATTGGCCCTCGACCAGCACGGGCACGCCGCCCTCCATCGCGGTCCAGCGCTCCGGTCCCGCGGCGAGCGCGAGCCCCAGCGCGTGCGTCACGTCGAGGTCCTGGCCGACCGCGCCCTTGGCGGTGGTGGCGCGCTTGTTGGAGGCCGCGCAGACCGCCTTGGTGGTGCAGGAATGCAGGGTATGAAAGCGGCCGCCATCCATCCGCTCCAGTACGACGACATGGCCGCCGGCAGTCGACGATGCAGCACGATATGGCGATCCTGGCCTTGAGGGCCTCGTCGATTGCGGCGGCCATCATCTTCTTTGCGCCGTCGTGGGTCAGGCGCTTGGCGTCGACGATGTACATGCGGCCCCTCGTTGCGGGGCGAATTGTGCGCCAGCCAGCCTGCCGCCATCAAGGGGCGCTACCAGGGCCAAAAAGGGCGCCGCCTCCTTCGCCAAGGAAGCGGCGCCCGTGTCGTTGCCGCGGCTACTGGAACAGCTTCATCGCGTTGACGAGGGTCTGCAACACGCCGAGCGTCAGCGGGATGCCGACAAAGCCCCATGCCAGCACGAGGTGCAGGGTGGTGGTGCTGTCCTGGTTTGCGTTTGCCATGTTTGTTTCTCCTCTATGCCCGTGCGCCGGCAGGAACCGCACCCGGCTCATTGCCGCGGGTGTCATTCGCCTTCATGTGGAAGCGTGCATCGACCGCTTTGACCAGGTAGTTGCAGATGAAGCCGACCACCAGGAGGCCCGCCATGATGTACATGGTGGTGTTGTAAGCTTGGGCCTTCGGAACGCCGTGGGTGACATTGTATTCGCGGATGTAATTCACCAGGACCGGACCGAAAACGCCGGCCGCCGACCACGCCGTGAGCAACATGCCATGGATCGCGCCGACGTAGCGCGTGCCGAACATGTCTCTCAGGTACGCCGGCACGGTGGAGAACCCGCCGCCATACATACTGATAATGATGAGGAAGCAGCAGACAAAGCCTGCCACGCTGCCGATGGAGCCGGTGTACGGCACGGTGCAGTAGAGGCAGAAGCCCAGCACCATGAACACGAAGTAGGTGTTTCGGCGCCCGATATAGTCCGACGTGGAGGCCCAGAAGAAACGGCCGCCCATGTTGAACAGGCTCATCAGGCCGACGAAGCCGGCGGCCGCGACCGGGGTGATGTGGCCGGGGAACATCTCCTGGCTCATGGCGGACGCCTGTCCGAGCACGCCGATGCCGGCGGTCACGTTGAGGCAGAGCACCCACCAGATCAGCCAGAACTGCGGTGTCTTGAGCGCGTCATAGACAAAGACGTCGCTCCTGGTGATCAGCTTCGCCGCCGTCGCCGGTGCCACGTAGCCTTCCGGTTTCCAGCCCGGCGCCGGCACCCGCACGATGATCGAACCAACGATCATGAAGAAGAAGTAGATGCAGCCCATCACGATGAACGTCTCGGCAACGCCGACGTGGGTGCTGGTCGTGAACTTGCCGAGCAGCCAGACCGACAGCGGCGAGGCGATGAAGGCGCCGCCGCCGAAACCCATGATGGCCATGCCGGTCGCCATGCCCGGCCGGTCGGGGAACCATTTGATCAGGGTCGAGACCGGGGAGATGTAGCCGATGCCAAGGCCGCAGCCGCCGAGCACGCCGTAGCCGATGTAGATCAGCCACAGCGTGTGGCTGTAGACGCCAATCGCCGAAAGGAAGAAACCGCCCGCCCAGCACAACGCCGCGGTGAACATCGCTCGGCGCGGGCCGCCTTCCTCGACCCAGCGGCCGAACACCGCCGCCGAGCCGCCGAGAAACACCATCGCAATGGAGAAGATCCAGCCGAGTTCGGTAAGTTTCCAGTCGCCCGCCGTCGATTGCGAGATGCCGATCAGCTTGGTCATCGGCAGATTGAATACGCTGAGCGCATAGGCCTGGCCGATGCATAGGTGTACGCACAGCGCGGCCGGCGGCACCATCCAGCGGCTGAAACCGGGCTTGGCGATCGTGTGACTGCGATCGAGAAACGAGAACAAACTCATCGCGCGGTCCTCCTTGGATCCATGGTTCTTCTTCTTGGCAGACTGCGGATAAGCGCCCCCTGTGTCCCCCAAGTCTGGTGAGGGCACACTGCGGATGGGCAATTGGTAAATCAATAAACGTGTTCCTATCGACCGATAGGCATTTTGAATTTCGCAATAGCGAACGGCTATTCTTTAGAACGATGATAAGTTTGGTGGCTTCGGAGCGTCGCGAGCGAACGCATTTCGAGCGAAAAATTTCTTTTGCGCGCGGCTAATGCGGCGTTTGGAGAACAAACGCGCTAGACTTTAGTCGCAGTCGAAAACTCATCTCAGTCGCCGAGCGTTGCGGCGATGCGTCGCGCCTCCGTGACCAGCGCGGCGTTGAGCGGCGTCATCGGCTCGCGCGCCGGAACCACCAGGCCGATGGTGTGGACCGCTTCGGGCTCGACGATCGGGATGGCGCGGAGCGTGTCGGTGAGCCCCAGGGTCTCGGCGATCTTGGCCGGCATGACGCTGGCCCAGCGGCCGGTGCGGACATGGGAAAACAGCAGGATCATCGAATCGGATTCCAGGGTCGGTCGCGACTCGCCGCTGGCATTCTTCAACAGCCGATCGATGATGCGGCGGTTCTGCATGTCGGGCGTCAGCAGGCAAAGCGGGACCTGCGCCACCTCCGCCCAGGTCACCTCGTCGCGATTGCCGAGCGGCGCATCGGCCGCGGTCAGCAGCCGATAATTCTCCTTGTAGAGCGGCACGGTGTTGACGCGGCCGAGCGGCTCGTTGTCGAGGTAGGTAAGGCCGGCGTCGATCTCGAGGTTTTCCAGCAGCGCCAGGATCTCGATCGAAGTGCGCGACCAGATGGTGAATTGTACGTCGGGATATTTGGCGCGGTAGGGCGTGGTCAGCGACGCCACCATGGCAAGTGCCGTCGGGATCGCAGCGATCCGCAGCCGCCCGACCAGGCCGTGGCGGAGCGCATGTACCTCCTGCCGCATCGCGCGGGTGTCGCCGACGATGCGGCGTGCCCAATCGAGCACGCGCTGGCCTTCCGGGGTGAAGCCCTGGAAACGGGAGCCGCGGTTGACCAGCAGCACGCCCAGCGATTCCTCAAGCTGCTTGAGGCCTGCCGACAAGGTCGGCTGGGTCACGCCGCAGCTTTCGGCGGCGCGGCCGAAATGCTGTTCTCGGGCCAGCGCCAGGAGAAATTCGAGCTTGTCGAGCAAGGGTCAGGGGCTCCTCTGAGGCATGCAAAAAGCTGCATGCCTTTCGAAATCCGGTAAAACTTGCGAAAATTGCCCTATCGCGCATCATATCGGGCGGAGCTTGATCGGCAATAGCGAACATCGAGAGCCATTTTGATAGGTATTTTCTATCGAACGATTGTGGCCTGGGGCTTGCGTCTTATAACGCGGGTCGGTTGTTTGCCCTCAAAGAGGATTTGATGAGCATCACTGAACAGCCGTCGGCCCCGGTCGGGCGCACCCGTAACCGGCCCCGCCGCACGCCCAAAGGCCGGCAGATCGATCCGGTCGCCGCCGAGGAGATCGCCGCGCTTCTGATCGACCGTTCGCGCCGCCGCGATCTTTTGATCGAGCACCTGCATCTCATCCAGGACAAGTACGGCCACATCTCCGCGGCGCATCTCGCGGCGCTCGCCGCCGAGATGAAGCTCGCGCAAACCGAGGTCTACGAGGTCGCGACCTTCTACGCGCATTTTGACGTGGTGAAGGAGGGCCAGACGCCTCCGCCGCCTGTCACTGTGCGCGTCTGCGACTCGCTGTCCTGCGCCATGGCCGGCGCTGAGCGGCTGCTGAAGGATTTGCCGAAGACGCTCGGGCCGAACGTGCGCGTCGTGCGCGCGCCGTGCATGGGCGCCTGCGATCGCGCCCCGGTCTGCGCCGTCGGTCATGTGCAAACCATGAAGGCGACCGAACTGTCGGTGAAGAAGCTCGCGCATCCCGACGTGCACGCCCACGCGATCGCGCCCGGCACCGACTTCGAGCATTACATGGCGGCCGGCGGATACCGTATCCTCGGCGACGCCTTCGCCGGCAAGCGCACGCGCGAGGACGTGATCAAGGTCGTCAGCGACGCCGGCCTGCGCGGCCTTGGCGGCGCGGGTTTTCCGACCGGCCGCAAGTGGTCGCTGGTGCGCGCCGAAAAAGGCCCGCGGCTGATGGCGGTCAATGCCGACGAGGGTGAGCCCGGCACCTTCAAGGACCGCTATTACCTCGGCCTCGATCCGCACCGCTTTCTCGAAGGCATGCTGATCGCCGCCTGGGTGGTCGAAGCGGCTGAAGTCTACATCTACATCCGCGACGAATATCCCGAGCTACGGCTGATGCTGCTCGACGAGATCGCCAAGCTCGAGCGCGCCGGCCTCGACGAGTTCACCAAGATTCATCTGCGCCGCGGCGCCGGCGCCTACATCTGCGGCGAAGAGTCGGCGATGATCGAATCGATCGAGGGCAAGCGCGGCCTGCCGCGCCACCGTCCTCCCTATGTCGCGCAGGTCGGCCTGTTCGGCCGGCCGACCTTGGAGCAGAACGTCGAGACGCTCTACTGGGTGCGCGACATCGTCGAAAAGGGCGCGGAGTGGGTCACCTCGCAGGGCCGCCACGACCGCAAAGGCTTCCGCAGCTTCTCGGTGTCGGGCCGGGTCAAGAAGCCCGGCGTGGTGCTGGCGCCGGCCGGCGTCACGGTGCGCGAGCTGATCGAGGAATTCTGCGGCGGCATGAGCGATGGCGAGGTGTTCAAGGGTTATCTGCCCGGCGGCGCCTCGGGCGGCATCCTGCCGGCCTCGATGGCCGACGAGCCGCTCGACTTCGGGACCCTGGAAAAATACGGCTGTTTCGTCGGTTCCCACGCGGTTGTGATCCTGTCCGAGAAGGACGATATGAAGGCCGTGGCGCTGAACCTGATGCGGTTCTTCGAGGACGAGAGCTGCGGCCAGTGCACGCCGTGCCGGGTCGGCAGCGAGAAGGCGGCGGCGCTGATGGCAAAGGGTCCGTGGGACGCGGCCCTCCTCACCGAGCTGTCCGACCTGATGCGGGACGCGTCGATTTGCGGTCTCGGCCAAGCCGCCCCGAACCCGCTATTGTGCGTTTTGAAATACTTCCCCGATGAACTGAAGAAGCCGTTGGGGCATTGGTAATCGGGATTTGGTGATGGCGATGATGCGACACACTCAAGCGTCATCGCCGGGCTTGACGGCCGGCGATCCATGATGCCTCGCCGCGAGTTAAAATCACGGTTGGTATTCCGTCGTGGCGCGTCATCATCGATGCGCGGGTCAAGCCCGCGCATGACGACAGAATATTGGACTGAGGTCGGAACATGAGCGCGAACAATACGAAACCCAACTCGTTCTTCATCGACGACCGCGAGATCGACATCCGCGACGGCGAGACCATCTTCCGCGCCGCGCGCCGCCACGACATCAAGCTGCCGCACCTCTGCTACACGCCCAAACCGGGATACCGCCCGGACGGCAATTGCCGGGTCTGCATGGTCGAGATCGAAGGCGAGCGGGTGCTCGCCGCAAGCTGCATCCGCACGCCGACGCCCGGCATGAAGGTTAAGACCCAGACCGACCGCGCCAAGACCGCGCGCAAGATGGTTGCCGAGCTGCTGCTGACCGACCAGCCGGCGATCGAGGTGGCGCACGATCCGGACAGCGAGCTTTGGAAGATCATCAAGCGCGACGACCTGCGGGCCGGCCGTTTCCCCAAGCGCGATGCGATCAAGGTGCCCGAGCCCGACCGCAGCCATATCGCCATGGCGGTCAATCTCGACGCCTGCATCCAGTGCAATCTCTGCGTCCGCGCCTGCCGCGAGGTCCAGGTCAACGACGTCATCGGCATGGCCGGCCGCGGCCATCTCGAAAAGATCGTGTTCGATGTCGACGATCCGATGGGTGCCTCGACCTGCGTTGCCTGCGGCGAATGCGTGCAGGCCTGTCCGACCGGCGCGCTGATGCCGTCGACGATGGTGGACGAGAACAACGTCTATCAAGGGCAAGCCCGACCGCACCGTGGACATCGGTCTGCCCTTATTGCGGCGTCGGCTGCCAGCTCACCTACCAGATCAAGGACGACAAGATCGTCGCCGTCGCCGGCAAGAACGGCCCGGCCAACCAGAACCGGCTCTGCGTCAAGGGCCGCTTCGGCTTCGACTACGTCGCCAATCCCGCAGCGTCTGCTCAAGCCGATGATCCGCAAGGACGGCGTGCCGAAGGTGCCGCACGAGTTCATCGACCCGAAGAACCCGTGGACGCACTTCCGCGAAGCGACCTGGGAGGAGGCGCTCGATCGCGCCGCGTCAGGCTTGAAGAAAATCCGCGACCGCGACGGCGCCGAAAGCGCTGGCGGGTTTCGGCTCGGCCAAGGGCTCGAACGAAGAGGCCTATCTGTTCCAGAAGCTCGTGCGCACCGGCTTCGGCACCAACAACGTCGACCACTGCACGCGGCTCTGCCACGCCTCGTCGGTGGCGGCGCTGCTCGAAGGCGTCGGCTCCGCCGCGGTCACCGCGACCTTCAACGAGTGCAAGAACTCCGAAGTCATCATCGTCATCGGCGCCAACCCGACCGAGAACCATCCGGTCGCCGCGACCTTCTTCAAGCAGGCGGCCAAGCGCGGCGCCAAGCTGGTGGTGATGGACCCGCGCGGCCAGGCGCTCAAGCGCCACGCCTGGAAGATGATGCAGTTCAAGAACGGCGCCGACGTCGCGATGCTCAACGCCATGCTCAACGTCATCGTCACCGAGAAGCTCTACGATCAGCAGTACATCCAGACCTACGTCGAGGGCTTCGACGCCTGGAAGGAGAGCATCAAGGACTTCACGCCGGAGGAGATGGCGCCGATCTGCGGCATCGAGGCCGACACGCTTGCGCGAGGTGGCGCGCGCCTACGCCCGCGCCGAGAGCGCGATCATCTTCTGGGGCATGGGCGTGTCGCAGCACACCCATGGCACCGACAACGCGCGCTGCCTGATTGCGCTTTCGCTGATCACCGGCCAGATCGGCCGGCCGGGCACCGGGCTGCATCCGCTGCGCGGCCAGAACAACGTGCAGGGCGCCTCCGACGCCGGCCTGATCCCGATGTTCTTCCCTGACTACAAGTCGGTGGAGAACCCCGAAATCCGCGCGCGAGTACGAGAAGGCCTGGGGCGTCAAGCTCGACGCCGAAGAAGGGCAAGACCGTCGTCGAGATCATGGACGCGGTCCACGCCGACGAGATCAAGGGCATGTACGTCGAGGGCGAAAACCCGGCGATGTCCGACCCGGATTTGAACCACGCCCGCGAGGCGCTGGCGCATCTCGATCATCTCGTCGTGCAGGACCTGTTCCTCACCGAGACCGCGGTCTACGCCGACGTCGTCCTGCCGGCCTCCGGCTGGCCCGAGAAGGACGGCACCGTCACCAACACCAACCGCCAGGTGCAGATGGGCCGCCAGGCGCTGCCGCTGCCGGGCGACACGCGGCAGGATTTGTGGATCATCCAGGAGATCGCCAATCGCATGGGCTGCGGCTGGAACTACAAGCACGTCGGCGAGGTCTACACCGAGATGGCCTCGATGATGCCTGCGCTCGACAACATCTCCTGGGAGCGCATCGACCGCGAGCATGCCGTCACCTATCCGTCCGACGCGCCGGACCAGCCCGGCCGCGACGTGGTATTCGACAAGGGCTTCCCGCGGCCGGGCGGCTTCGGCAAGCTGGTCGCCACCAAGCTTCAGCCCCCGGACGAGGTGCCGGACCACGAATATCCGTTCATCCTCACCACCGGCCGCCAGCTCGAGCACTGGCACACCGGAGCGATGACGCGCCGCGCCACCACGCTCGATGCGCTGGAGCCGTCGGCCGTCGCCAACGTCTCGCGCGGCACCCTCGCCAAGCTCGGCATCAAGGCCGGCGACCCGCTGCGGGTCACCACGCGCCGCGGCTCGGTCGAATTGTTCTCGCGGCAGGACGACGCAATCCCGGACGGCGTGGTGTTCATCCCGTTCGCCTTTGTCGAAGCCGCGGCCAATCTTCTGACCAACCCCGAGCTCGATCCGTTCGGCAAAATTCCCGAGTTCAAGTTCTGCGCCGCCAAGGTCGAGGCGGTCGACCCGGCGTCGAAGATCGCGGCGGAGTAGGGTGCCGATCCAGGCGCTGCTGTTTCGGATTGAATCAGCGCGTTCCGTGGCCTCTTACCTCTCCCCGCCTGCGGGGAGAGGTAAGATCGCGAAGCGGTCCGGGGGTAGAGGCTTATCGAGAATCACAGACCCCTCACCCTCCCTCTCCCCGCAAGCGGGGAGAGGGAGCACGCCCTGCCTGTGGCGCGCTCACCTCACCCACCGGGCGTCCGGGTGCTCCTCAGGCACATGCACCATCGTCAGCTCGACGTTGGTGTCGGCCGTGATACTGATCGCCTTCGGCTGTGCGATATGCGCGGTGCGCCAAAGCTGAAGCTGATACTCGCCCTTGCACACCCGCAGTTCTGCGCGGCCGGCCCTGTCCGTACGGGCATGGAATGGACCAAGGCGAATTTCAACGTCTTCCAACGTCGCCTTGGTGTCTCGCTCGGCGACGTGCACCGTCACCGTGTACTCGGGTTTTGCCCCAGCGACGACGCTGAACCATGTCTCAGCGCCATCGCATCGCACCGTGTACTTCGCCAACTCGGGCTTCGCCGGTGCTGGAATATCGAGCGCGGTCCAATGCAGCGCCTCGGTGCCGGGCCATGCGGTTTCGCCGAGCGTTCCGGCCGCCACAACGGTTCCCGCGCTGTCGCTGACCTCGACGCGCCGGCCCACCAGCGTCCGGCCGTCCACCGTTTTCGCGCCGACCTTGATCGCGAACGTCTCGCCCGCGACCACAGGCATCGGCCCGTCCCACACTGCCAGGCTGATGGTATTTGGATCGTTCACAATTGCCGTTCCCGGAGCGCGATTTGGTTATATTGAAACAGTGGCGAACTCCGTTCGTCCCCGCGGAAGCGGGGACCCAGGCTTGGCCTAAAAGAGCTGGATTCGCGCTTGCGCGGGAATGAGCGGAGTCTGCGGTGACGCATTGCCTTCATCATCGATTTCACGAATTGCGTTGCGCCGCATGGCGGCCGGCGATCCGGCCGAACACCAGGCAGCGTCCGAGCCCATGCTGGGCGAAGCCGCCCTGGGACTCGCCCGCGCAATAAAGCCCCGGGATTGCCTCGCCGCGAATGTCGATCACTTGCGCATGGATATCGGTTCGCAGCCCCGTCAGCGAATCGTGCAGGATCGGCGTCGACCATGCGGCATAGAACGGCGGCTTCTCGATCTTGTGCCGCGGCACGGGCTTGTTGAAGTCCGATCGACGCCCGCGGTGACGAACGAATTGTAGCGGTTCACCGTTTCTTGCAGCGCGGCGCCGCAGATCGGCTGTTTCTGATAGGGATTCACAATCCGGCCGGCCAGCTCGAAGATCGTGTCGGCGCGGAAGAAGTAGCCGTCGGGATCGACGTGTGGGGGCACGGGCTTCCACTTCTGCCGCGCCACCGCGCCGGCGTCGAAGATCGCCCAGATCGGACCGCCGCCGTTCAGCCCGGTCGCATCGCCGTGGTTGCCCAACGCCGCGTTGAAGAAGTCATAAGAGCTGTCGATCTCGTTCCAGAACCGCTGGCCGAACCGGTTGACCAGGATCGCCTCCTGCCAATCCGTCACCGTGAGCCCGGTCGCCTTGCAAAGATGGAAGATCGGACTGTCGGTCTCATAGTACAGGCTGAGATAGCCCCAGCGCGTGCCGACGTGGCGCGTCTTGGTGATGGCAGGCCCGACCTCGCTGGTTTGCGCCCCGGTGGCCCAGAGCGACGCGCCGATATCCATCGCGGCGAGCTCGCCGTCGGCGCCTTGGAACGAGTAAGGCATGCCGGCCTGCTGATATTCCTCGGTCAGTCGCGGATCGAACATGCGGCGGAAGTTGACATTGCCGGTGTGCCCGCCGGTCGGCGATGACGATGCCCTTCCTGGCTTCGATGGCGATGTCGTTGCCGTCAGACTTTGCGACAATGCCCAGCACCCTTCCGCTCTTCGGCCGCTCGCGGATGATCTGCGTCATCTCGTGCTTGAGCAGGATCTGCGCGCCCTTCTTTCGTGCACTCTCGGCCAGCCGGCGCACCAGGCCCGAGCCGTTGCGGTTGCGCCGCGGCGCGATCACCTCGCTTGGGATATGCCATTCGTGGGTGACGAACACCCGCGGTACGGTCGAGGCGTCGGGCGTGAGGATCGGCTTTTCGATGAAGGTGACGCCGTTATCGAGCAGGAACTGGAACGTCGCAACGCATTCGTCGGCGAAGGCGCGCACCAGGTCGCGGTCGTTGTAGCGGCTGTCGCCGCGCTCGTGGTTGGTCCAATCGGCAAACACCTGGTCCGGGCTGTCCTTGATGTTGAGCCGTTCCTGCAGGGCGTTGCCGCCGCCGAGCTGGACCCGGCCGCCGCTCAGCATGGCATGCCCGCCGATGTCGAAGTTCTCCTCGACGACGACGACCGACGCGCCGTGGTCGCGCGCCGATACGGCGGCCGCAAGACCTGCGGCGCCCGCGCCGATGACGACGACATCAGTCGAAAGATCCCATTCCATCCGGGGATTGCCTTGCGCGGGCGCGATCGCCTTCATCGGAGGTCGATGCCCACCGCGCATGAGGTGGGGCGTTAACGTGCGGACAGCATCTTGACGAGGTCGGTATCGAGGTCAAGACAGCACCGCCAAGGCCCGGCCCACGCTATGATCCGGACATGAACGAGCTTGTCTCTGAAATTGCTAATCCCCGCGACGAGATCGAGCGCCTCGAACAGCGCATCGAAATGCTCGCCGCCCGCATCGAGAGCTGCCGCAAGTTCATCGTCGCATCGCGGCTCGCCATCACCTTCGGTGGCATTCTCCTGCTCGCCATGATGTTCCGCGTCATCGCGTTCGATCCACTCGCCATGACCGCTGCGATCACCGCGGTCCTCGGCGGCATCGTGCTGACCGGCTCGAACCGCAGCACCGCGCGGGAGGCAGAAGCGCAAATGGCCGAGGCCGAGTCGGCGCGGGCGGAGCTGATCGGGCGCATCGACCTTCATGTCGTCGGCGGCAGCGATACGTTGCACTGACGCCGATTGTCGGCTCCGGGCCGGCCCCGTATCATGGCGGCAAAACCATCAGCTCGGGAGGACAGTGCCATGGCTCAATCGCATGTGTTCGCCGGCGTCGGCGGTTATTACGCCAGCAAGGAGAAGGGCGGCAAGGCCGGCGTGTTCCGCCGCGCCGCCGATCAATCGGACTGGAGCTATGTGCTGCGCGATCTGGAGGCGTTCACCGTGTTCGTGCACCCGCGCGATCCGAGCCTGGTCTTTGCCGGCACCGCCGACGGCGTCTATCGCTCTACCGATCACGGCGCGACCTTCAAACGCGCCAACTTCCCCGACAAGGATGTCCAGGTATGGTCGTTCATGGTCGATGCGGCCAATCCCAAGCGCATGCTGGCCGGCGGCTCGCCGGTCGCGGTCTATCGCAGCGACGATGGCGGCGAGAGCTGGACGCGCGCGCCGAATCTCAACCTGCCGGTCCATGCCAAGATGCCGTTCAACTGCCGGGTGATGCGCTTTGCGCCGCATCCGCGAAAGCCGAACGAAATTTATGCCGTGCTCGAAGTCTCGGGCGTGATGCGCTCGACCGACGGCGGCGAAAGCTGGAACGATTGCAGTGCCGATCTTCTGCGTCTCGCCGAGCAGGAGCCGCGGCTGCGCTCAAAGCTCGTCAGCGACACCCATGCCGAGGGCATGCTCGACGGCCACGCCATCTGCACCAGCGCGGCCGATCCCGACGCCGTCATCATTGCGGTGCGGATGGGCCTGTTCCGCAGCCATGACCAGGGCAAGACCTGGCAGGACTTGCGCGTCGACCGCTTCTCGCCCTTCACCTACGGCCGCGACGTGCGCGTCTCGCCGCAGGATCCGAACACGCTCTACGCCTGCCTCAGCGTCGCCGCCTCGTCCAAGGACGGCGCGCTCTATCGCAGCCAGGACCTCGGCCAGAGCTGGCAACGCTTCGACAAGGTGCAGCCGCACGGCACGCTGATGTCGGTCAGCCTGCATCCGTCGGACGACAAGCAGGTCTACATTGCTGCGCGCTACGGCGAGGTGTTCGGCACGGAGGATGGCGGTGCCACCTGGCGCGAGACGCCGTTGCCGTCCGACGTGCAGCACATCTACGCGCTGTCGTGCGGGTGAGGCGCTGACTCTCTCCGCGAAGCGGCCCCCATCCCTCCCCGTCTTCGGCAGGGCAATCGCATGTGGCACGCGCTCGCCACGAGCACTCTTTTTACCTCCCCTTAAAAAGGGGAGGTCGGTTTGCCGTAAGCGCGTTGACGCGCGTCTTCGACGCGCTATGGCAAACCGGGTGGGGATCAAAACAGCGTCGAATAAGAATGATCCCCACCCCAACCCTCCCCTTTCCAAGGGGAGGGAGCGCGCTGCCGATGCCGATCCTCCACATGCGATTGCCCTGCCGTCTTCGGGGAGGGTGGACGCGCGAAGCGCGGCCGGGTGGGGGCGAATCCTTCAGTTCGCGGCACGGCCGAAGCAAGCGCCGCTATGCCTTCTCCTCGTCCTTGAAGTACGGCTCGACCGCGCCGGTGAGCTTGATGGTCAGCGGATTGCCGTGGCGGTCCTTGGCCTTGCCGGCGGCGACGCGGATCCAGCCTTCGCTGACGCAATACTCCTCGACGTTGGTCTTCTCCACGCCCTTGAAGCGCACGCCGATGTCGCGCCTGAGCACATCGGCGTCGAAGTGCGGACTCCGCGGATCGTTGGAGAGTCGGTCGGGCGGGTTGTCGGCCATGCTGTGTTTTGCAGCACGGCCCGGCGTCGATCAACCCTTACGGCCACCACCCTAGCGGGCGGCGACGCGTCCCAGCACCGCCAGCGTCACCCGCGCCAGCCCCGACGAGCCGATCGCCCTGGCGGCGGCGGGCGTCAGGTCGATGATCCGGCCGGCGACGAATGGCCCGCGGTCGTTGATGCGGACGATGACCGATCGGCGGTTTGCGGTGTTGGTGACCTGGACAAAGGTTCCAAACGGCAAGCTACGGTGTGCAGCCGTGAATCCCGAGGCCTTGGCGTATTCGCCGTTGGCGGTCCGCTCGCCACTGTATACCGACGCAATTCCAGACTCGGCGTGGGCTGATATTGGAAGAATTAAAAGAAGTACCAAGAGTAGAATGTTACCCCCAAAGCATAACGTTCCCCGACACTGCATTCCAAAGCCTCATATGTTGTTGATGGGAATATCGAGCCGGCGACTTAGCGCTGGTCGACGAGGCTCAATACTTCAAAAAATGAGGCCGTTGTGCGACGCAGAGGTCTTCAATACGATCTTTTGGGAATTAATATTGACGCGGGGATTTGTTGCGTGCGGAGACCGCTCCGGACAACAAAACGTATTGGAATTGGTGGATTCAGGACTACGAATTGCTTCGACTGTTTGACAATTGAATCGGAAATGAATGCAGCGGACGAAGCGAACGCGAACGCAGGCTGTGTAGCCACCGAGCGACCGCTACTTCGCCAGCCGCGCCAGACCCACGCCCTGGAACAGCGCGCCATCGCCTCTGAGATGCCCTGGGTCGCGGTGCTGACGGCGGCGTCCGCGGTGGCGTCGAGCTCGGCCTTGGCTTTGTTGGCGTGGCTGTAGTCGACGCCGAGCGTAATGGGCACCAGCGCCAAAACAAAATTGATCGCGATCGAACCGCTGGTGTGGCCTTCCAATGGCGAAAGCCCGGTCGACGGCTTCGCGCAGCACGGAGCCGGGCATATCAGGCTTGCGCAGCGTCGCGGTGGATCGCCGCCCCTGACATCTCTCTTAAGAAGACCAAGCGGCGCTTTGGCTTTGAGGCTAATGCAGACTTACTTACCGTCGCAATTCGTCCTCGATCTCGCGATCGATGCGCTCGAGCTCTTCGTCGAAGTCCGCGACAAGCATTTTTAGCGAGCCCTCACGGCGGTCGACGATCCGCCACAGCTCGGTGCGCTGCATGCGGCTCAGGCCTTCGTCGGCAAGCCTGATCCTAGCCTGGACGATATCGCGCCGCCAAAGCCGCGCGCGCTCGTCCTCGATGTGGATTGGTGTATTTGGCACGCGCTAATCCCCTGGGCGTGCCGCATCTGCTCCGATAATGCCACAGGGCAGGACAGATTTCCGGCGGCTTCATGACATGGTTAACGCCGGGCCCGACGGCGTCCCGGTCTTGTGATGGCCCAAGGCTCGTGTGGCTTTTTGCCTGCTCGATCTTCTATGAGGGGGAAACACACATGAAAATCAGCGCAAGGCCGGTGCTGGCCGGCATCGCAGTGACGGCAAGACTTACGTGCACTTCCCGTTGCTCAGTTGCGCGAAAGGCATCTGCCCGCCGGCCTGCTGAACGGCGACCGGCGCCGGTATTCGCCTGGACAAGTCTGGCGCGCGTCGCAAACCATTGCGGGGCGCTCTTGTCTGAGCCGCCTGCCGGACTATGGTGGTCGAATGTCGCTTGCCCAATCGACCCCGTTGCCCCGCGCGCTCGGCCTCCTGCGCAACGACTGGACGCGCGAACAGGTGCGGGCGCTGTTTGCGCTGCCGTTCCCCGAACTGATGTTCGAGGCGGCGCGCGTCCATCGCATGCATTTCGATCCGGCCGAGGTTCAGATCTCGACGCTGCTGTCGATCAAGACCGGCGGTTGCCCGGAGGACTGCGCGTATTGTCCGCAGGCCGCGCGCTACGACACGGGGGTGAAGGCCGAGAAGCTGATGAGCGTCGATGCGGTGCTTGCCGAGGCGCGCGCCGCCAAGGCCTCCGGCGCCAGCCGCTTCTGCATGGGCGCGGCCTGGCGCGAGCCGAAAGACCGCGACGTCGAGAAGGTCTGCGCCATGGTCGAGGGCGTGAGGGCGCTGGGGCTCGAGACCTGCGCCACGCTCGGCATGCTCACGCCGGCGCAGGCCCGGCGGCTCAAGTCGAGCGGCCTCGACTACTACAACCACAACCTCGACACGTCGCCGGAGTTCTACGGCGCGATCATCACCACACGGACCTATCAGGACCGGCTCGATACGCTCGACGCGGTGCGCGCCGCCGGCATCCATGTCTGCTGCGGCGGCATCGTCGGCATGGGCGAGGGGGCTGACGATCGCGCCGGCCTGATCGCGACGCTGGCCAGCCTGCCGGTGCATCCGGAGAGTGTGCCGATCAACATGCTGGTGCAGGTCGAAGGCACGCCGCTGATGGGCGAGCGCAAGCTCGATCCGCTGGAGTTCGTTCGCACCATCGCGGTGGCGCGCATCTGCATGCCGAAGTCGATGGTGCGGCTCTCGGCCGGCCGCGAGGACATGAGCGAGGAGACCCAGGCGCTGTGCTTTCTCGCCGGCGCCAACTCGATCTTCTATGGGCCGAAGCTTCTGACCACGCCAAACCCCGGCCGCGACCGCGACATGGCGTTGCTCGACAAGCTCGGGCTTCGGCCAATGGACCGTTAGGCGTAGTACCGCACCAGCGCCAGACCGGCGAACAGCCCGCCGATTGCCAGCGCAGCCGAACCGATCACATAAAGCGCGGCAAGTCCCAGCTCGCCCCGCTCATAGAGCAGCGCGGCGTCGAGCGAGTAGGTCGAAAAGGTGGTGTAGCCGCCGAGGATGCCGGTGGTGAGGAATAGCCGAAGATGCTGGTGCCCGCCGGACTTGAAGGCGAAATACGCCGCCAGCAGCCCCATCGCGATCGAGCCGGTGACGTTCTCGATTAACGTCGCATAGGGGAAGTGGCTGCCGAGCCGCGCGCACGCGAGATTGACGCCGTGACGCAGCGCAGCCCCGATGCCGCCGCCGAAGAAGACGATCAGATAGCTCAAGCCTGGAACGCTCATGCCGTTGCCCTTCTCGTTGGCAGGGCAACAAAAAGCCGCCCTGCGGCGGCTGCGGACAGAGTCCCACCGCCAAAGATACGCGGTAGGAGTCATCAGCCGGCTGACCCGGCGGTTATCGGGGGAACCCCATCCCCATCGGCGGCGAAGCTACCGGCTGGCCGCCAGCCGGTCAACGACGCCCTTGCGCCGCGGCACGCCCGGGCGGCAAATACCGGACATGCTGCTTTCCGATCCAAGTCCGTTGATCACGGTCCCTGTCATCCCGGTGGTGACGATCGATCGCGCCGATCATGCCGTCCCCTTGGCCCGAGCGCTGCTCGCGGGCGGCCTCAATGTCGTGGAAATCACGCTGCGGACGCCTGTGGCGATCGACGCGGTCCGCGCCATCATCGCCGAAGTTTCCGATGTGGTCGTGGGCGTCGGCACCGTCACCAAGCCGCTCGATATCACCCATGCCGTGGACGCTGGCGCGGATTTTCTGGTCAGCCCCGGCACGCCGGCCGCCCTGGCCCAGGCGTTGGCCGATGCGCCGGTGCCGGCGCTGCCTGGCTGCGCCACCGTGTCGGAGGCGATGACGCTCGCCGCCATGGGCTTTCCGGTGCTGAAGTTTTTTCCGGCCGAGCCGTCGGGCGGCACCCGCTGGCTCAGGGCGGTGGCCGAGCCGTTGCCGGACATCCGGTTCTGTCCGACCGGCGGCGTCAACGGCGACAACGCCGCGGCGTATCTCGAGCTGAAAAATGTGCTTGCGGTCGGGGGCTCCTGGGTCGCGCCGGCCGAGGCCATCGCCGCAGGCGATTTCGAAGCCATCACCGCCCGCGCCAGAGTGGCGGCGGCGTTGCGCCGCTGATCGCGTGTCGTCCGAGCCGCCCCTCAAGCGCCGGCCACGCAAGACCTTCGACTGGTCGAGCGCCTCGATCGCGGTGGCGGTCGCAATATCGGCATCGATCGTCTACTGGCGCGACGGCGAAGCGCGCTTCCTCGAAATCCTGGTCAGCGACGTCCATCTGTTCGTCGACATTCTGCCGAAGGTGCTGGCAGCCTGCCTGATCGCAGCCTTCGTCGCTGTGCTGATGCCGCGCGAGGTGGTTCTGCGCTGGGTCGGCGCCGAGTTCGGGGTTCCTCGGCATCATCGTCGCCACCTTGGCCGGGACGATCTG
The DNA here is from genome assembly GCA_963702635.1 of uncultured Alphaproteobacteria bacterium. Lineage (GTDB taxonomy): Bacteria > Pseudomonadota > Alphaproteobacteria > Rhizobiales > Xanthobacteraceae > Z2-YC6860. The sequence continues at coordinate 158,299 of CAVPDL010000015.1, read as the reverse complement.
TCCGGGCGGACCGATCACCATCTTCCCGATCGCTGCGGCTTTCGTCGCGATCGGCGCCGACACCGGCGCCGCGATTGCCTTCATTACCAGTTGGACGCTGCTCGGCTATGCCCGCATCCTGGTCTGGGAGCTGCCGTTTTTTGGCGGCGAGTTCGTCATCTGGCGCACGCTGATCTCGATTCCGCTGCCGATCGTCGCCGGCATTCTGGCGCGCATCCTTGTCGGGTTGACCACCCGCAGAGGAGACGGCGCGTGATTTTTTTCGTCGATGGTCTGCTTTGGGTGATCGCGCTGGCGCTCGGTGTGGTGGCGGCATCCCGCAGCCGCGTGTTGCTTCGCGACAGCGCCCGCGAAGGCGTGATCGATTGCATCCGGCTGCTGCCGCGCATCATGCTGGGCGTGATCGGTTCGGGTTACATCGCGGCGATCCTGCCCGAGCAGGTGGTCGGCCGTTGGCTCGGCGCCGATTCCGGAATCACCGGGCTGTGCATCGCGGTGTTCGGTGGCGCGTTCACGCCGGGCGGGCCGGTGATCGGCTTCTCGATCGGGGCTGCGGCGCTCAAGGGTGGCGCCGGCACGCCGCAGGTGATCGCCTACACCATCGCCTGGGCGCTGTTCGCGGTGCAGCGGCTGTTTCTCTGGGAGTTGCCGGTGATGCCGCAACGGCTGGTGTTGCTCCGCGTCAGCGCGTCATTGGTCTTGCCGCTTCTCGCCGCGGGTACGGCCATGCTGCTCGGGCGCCCCTGATGAGGCCATGACGCAATCCGGGTCTGGTTGTGTTTGCGAGCGCGATGCTAGGATGCGGCAAACACGATGAGCCGGGGAAACACCATGCAACATACGCGCCGACACGTCCTCACAGCCGCGGGCGCTTCGTTGCTGGCATCGGGTCTGGCGGGCCGCGCGTTCGCCGCCGACGATTATCCGAACAAGCCGATCAAGCTGATCGTTGCGTCGGCAGCGGGCGGTCCGACCGATCTGCCGGCGCGTATCGCCTCGCAGATCATTCTCGCCAAGCTCGGCCAGCCTGCGGTGGTCGAGAACCGCCCGGGCGCAGGCGGGGCGATCGGCGCGCGCGCGGTCGCGACTGCGGCGCCGGACGGCTACACGCTGTTGATGGGCAATACCAGCACGCTTGCGGTGATCCCGGCGGTCTCGATGAGCGCCGGCTACGATCCGGTGAAGGATTTCCTGCCGGTGATCCGGATCACGGAAGGTTTCCAGATCCTGGTGGTGCATCCCGACGCGCCATGGAAGACGGTCAAGGACTTCGTCGAGGACAGCAAGGCCAACCCGAACAAGATCAACTACGCCCACACCGGCGCGGGCGGTCTGCCGCACCTCGCCGGCGAGTTGTTCATGCTGCGCAGCGGCGCCAAGCTGACCGGTGTGTCGTATCGCAGCGGCGGCGAATTGGTCACCGCCGTGCTGAGCAAGGCGATCCACGCCACCTTCGAGAACATCGCGATCCTGCGCACGCTGATCAAAGACGGCAAGGTCCGCGCGCTCGCGGCGCAGAACAAGACCCGCACGCCGCTGCTGCCCGATCTGCCGACCATGGCAGAGGCGGGCGTGCCCGACTGCGAGGCCAACACCTTCTTCGGCATCGCAGCGCCGGCCGGAACGGCCGTGAGCCACATCGAGAAGCTCAATGCAGTGCTCAACGAAGGCCTGGCGCAGCCCGACATGCAGAAAACCATCTTGGCGCTCGGCAGCAAGGCGGAGCCGAATTCGCCCAAGGAGTTCGCCGCCTATATCGCGGCCCAGCACAAGAAATGGGTCGACGTCGGCAATGCGGCCCACGTCAAGGTGAACTGAGCACGTTCCGGTGAGCAAGATTGCGGTCCTGATCGTCGGCGGCGGGCCGGTCGGACTTGCACTCGCCGCCGATCTCGGCTGGCGCGGCGTGCAGTGCCTTCTGGTCGAGCAGGACGATGGCTCGATCGCCACGCCGAAGATGAACGAGGTGAACGTCCGCACCATGGAGTTCTGCCGGCGCTGGGGCATCGCCGGCAAGGTGCTGAACTGCCCGTTCCCGGCCGACTATCCGTTCGACGTGGTGTTCGTCACCAGCCTCGGCGGCCATGAGCTCGGCCGCATGCCGCGGCCGTCGCGCGGACAGCAGACGCCGGAGAGCTACAGCCCGATGCGCCTGCAGGCCTGCTCGCAGATGTGGTTCGATCCGATCCTGCGCGACTTCGCGCGTTCGTCGCCGTCGGTGCAACTGCGCTATCGCACCAAGCTCGAATCGTTCGAGGACACCGGCGCGGGCGTCGCGTCGCAGCTTGGTCGATCTCGACACCGGCGCGCGCGAGCGGTCGTCGCCGACTATCTGGTCGGCTGCGACGGCGCCACCAGCGCGATCCGCAACACGCTCGGCATCGGCCTCGTCGGCCAGGGCGTGCTCGGCCATCCGCTGCACCTGTTCTTCCGCGCGCCCGATCTGCTGCAGAACATGCGGCAAGGCGCCGGGCACGTTCTTCCTCGCCATCGACCGCGACGGACTTTGGGCCAATATCCGCGTGATCGATCCGGCCAACGCCATGTGGCGGTTGATGGTGCTGGACAGCGACGGCAAACAGACGCCGGAGACAGTGGACAAAGCGGCGCTGATCCGCCGCGCCGTCGGCAAATCGTTCGACGTCGAGCATCTTGGCCTGAGCATCTGGACGCGGCGCAGCGTGGTGGCGGATCGCTACCGCCAGGGCCGCGTGTTGCTCGCCGGCGACGCCGTGCACCAGCTTTCGCCGACCGGCGCGCTCGGCATGAACACCGGCATCGGCGACGCCGTCGACCTCGGCTGGAAGCTCGCGGCGGTGACGCAGGGTTGGGGCGGGGCGAATCTGCTGGCGAGCTACGACGCCGAGCGGCGGCCGATCGGCTTGCGCAACGTCGGCATGGCCGCGGAATTCTATCTGGCGCACGAGGAGTTTCGACGAAGGCCTTGGCGCGATCGAGGATGACAGCGCAGCCGGTCGGACGCTGCGGGCAAAGCTCGGCCCGCAACTGGTGCACGAGGTCGGCCGCATGTTCCGCACCATCGGACTGCAGCTCGGCTATCGCTACGAAGGCTCGCCGATCGTCGTGCCGGACGGCACAGCGGCGCCGCCGGACCATCCAGAGAATTTTGTCGCCTCGGCGCGGCCGGGCTCGCGCGCGCCGCATGTGACGTTGGCGGATGGCAGCTCGACGCTCGATCTCTACGGACGCGGTTTCGTGTTGGCGCGGCTTGGCCCAGACGCGCCCGACGGCGTCGAGATCGCGGCGGCGGCCAAGCAGCGCGGCCTGCCGCTGCGCACCGTCGCGATCGAGCACCCAGGGGCCGCCAAGATTTATGAGCGCAAGCTCGTGCTGGTGCGGCCCGACGGCCACGTCGCGTGGCGCGGCGACAAGCCGCCCGCCGGCGCGCTGGCGATGATCGACCGGGTGCGCGGGGCCTAACAACAGCGACCTAAACGTATAGAGTCCGATCTATCGAAGTTGCCGAATTGGTCGGAGGCCAAATGACGAAGCGATTTCTGCTGCTTTCGCTCTTCGCTTTCGCGGTGTTTGGCGTCCTGCGCGACGCCAAGGCGCAGACCTATCCATCGAACACGATCCGTATGATCGTGCCGAGCCCGGCGGGAACGCCGCCCGACATCATGGGCCGCGTCTTTGCGCACGAGCTGAACGAGAGCGAAGGCTGGCGAGTTGTCGTCGAGAACAAGGTCGGCGCGATCCAGACCATTGGGCTCGCCGAGGCGCTTAGGCAACCGGCGGACGGCTACACGCTCGCCTCCATTGCGCTGCCCGCATCGGCGGCGCCGGCACTCATGCCTGACATAAAATTCCGGCTCGATTCGGATTTCATGCCGGTGATCAAGCTCGCGTCGGCCTACCATATCCTGGTGGTCACGCCTTCGCTGCCGGCCAAGTCGTTGTCCGAGTTCGTAGCCCTGCTCAAGAGCCAGCCGGACAAGATGACGTTCTCATCCGGCGGCTTCGGTACCCCGGCGCATCTCGCGGGTGAGCTGTTCAAGCTCCAGACCGGCGTGCGCGCCACACACGTGCCCTATCAAGGCCTGGCCAAAGCCATCGCCGACCTGATGAGCGGAACCAATCAATACCAGTTCATCACCCCGCTTCCGGTCATGGAGCTAATTGCAGCGGGCAAGCTGCGCGCTCTGGCGGTCACCGGGCCGGCGCGCTTCCCGGCGTTGCCGGATGTGCCGACGGTGGGCGAGGCGGGTTTCCCGGATCTGATCATCCAGGACTGGTTCGGTATCCTGGTGAAGGCCGGAACGCCCGATGCCGTCGTCGCTCGCCTGAACGAGACCATGAACAAGGCGCTAGCCAAGCCGCGTGTGCGCGAGGCCATTGCGAAGATGGCGGCGGAGCCCGCGGGCGGCACGCCGGCCGAATTCGGCACGTTCCTCAAATCCGAGATGGTCCATTGGGGCAAGGTCGTGAAAGACTCCGGGATCAAGATGTAGCGATGAGTGACGGCAGCGACTTCCGAGTGACCCTGCTCGGGACCGGCGTGCCGATTCCGACACCGGACCGGTTCGGACCATGCGCGCTGGTCGAGGCGGGCGATCAGAAGATTCTGGTCGACGCCGGGCGCGGCGCCACGATCAGGCTATTTCAGCTCAAAATTCCGATCGGGAGGATCGATGTACAACTGATCACCCACTATCACTCCGATCACGTCGCCTGCCTGCCTGATGTCTGGCTGACCGGCTGGCTCGCTTCGCATTTCGGCACACGCACCAAGCCTTATCGAGTTGATCGGGCCGACGGGCGCCAAGCGGCTGATGGGGAATCTCGAGCTGGCCTATGCCGACGACATCAAGATTCGCCACGCCGACGAGAAGTTTCCGTTGTCGGGGATCGCGACCGACGTCACCGAATTTGACGCCGATGGTCCGGTCTACGAGAAGAACGGCTTGAAGGTGATCGCATTCGAGGTCGACCACGGCGACGTCATCAAGCCCTGCTACGGCTACCGCTTCGAGTACGGCGGCCGCGTCGCGGTGCTCTCAAGCGACACGCGCTACAACGAAAACGTCATCAAGTACGGCAAGGGCGCCGACCTGCTGGTGCACGAGGTCGCCATGGCGCGCCCTGAGCTGATGAAGGAAGACTACGTCCAGCGCATCATCGCGCACCATACCGTGCCCTATGATTGCGGACGCGTATTCACACAGACGCAGCCGAAGCTCGCGGCCTACACGCATCTCGTGCTGGTGGCGAGCAACACGGCGCCGCCGCCGACCGTCGCCGATATCGTGGCCGAGACCCGCAAGACTTATGAGGGACCGCTCGAAGTTGGCGAGGATCTGATGTCGTTCGAGATCGGCAGCACCGTGATCGTGAAGCGGCTGATGCCCTAATGCACAGCCGCCGCATTGCGCGGCATGATGGCGCCGCGGTGGCGCACCTTTTCCGCGGCGAGCCGGTGGCCGGCCGCGGCTGCTGCCGCCGGGTTGTCGCCGGACAAACGCGCCGCGATATAGGCGGCGTTGAAGCTGTCGCCGGCTGCCGTGGTGTCGATCGGCTCGACCACCTCCGGCACCGGCACGAACTCCTGCCGTCCGCCGGCCGAGACCAGCGCGCTGTTCTGTCCGTTCTTCACCACGATCTCGCCGACGCCGAACGCCTGCAGCCGTTCGACCGTCGCCTCCGGGCTCGGATCGCCCCACAGCACCGCCTCGTCGTCGTAAGTCGGCAGCGCCACGTCGACGCGCTTCAGCGCCTCCATGAACACGGTACGGGTGCGCGGCAGATCGCCCTTCCAGCCCTGCGGGCGGAAGTTGCCGTCGAACGCGACCTTGGCGCCCTGCTGGCGCGCCATCTCGATGATGGCGAGCAGCCGGCCAAGCCCGGTGTTGGAATAAAGCGACAGCGTGATGCCGGAAAAGAAGATCAACCGCGCGCCGAGCATGCCCTCGGCGATGCGGTTCCAGTCCGGCAGCTCGAACAGTTCGCGCGCCGGCGCCTCGCCGCGCCAATAGCGGAAGCGGCGCTCGCCTTTGCTGTCGGTCTCGATCATGTAGAGCCCGGGCAGCCGGCCGGGGACACGCAGGATCAGATCGGTCTTCACGCCTTCCGCTGCGGCCATCGAGACGATGCCGTCGGAATACGGGTCGTCGCCGAGCGCAGTGGCGTAGGAGACGTCGATGCCGGCCCGCGCCAGGTAGACCGCGGTGTTGAAGGTGTCGCCGCCGCAGGCCATGCCGAACCGGCCGTCGCCGCCGCGGCTCAGTTCGATCATCACCTCGCCGATCGCGACCACGCGGGTTTTCTGATCGCTCATCCTGAGCTTCCGGCCCATCTCTGCGGCAACCCCACGCCCAAGGCCACCATGGCGGGGCAGGGCGGCCTTGGCAATGCGGGAGCCTGGCTGTGCTCTGAAATTTCCCCGCAGCATGAAGGGCTTAGAAGCGCTGGCAGGGGTTGAAATGTTATATTATAACATGCGCTATGGCCGACCATAACCACCATCGCGACGCCCATCATCATCACCACCCGGGCCACATTCATCCGCCGGCCTCGGTGCATCCGTCGATTTTACGGCTGTCGGCCTTGCAGCGGCTTGGCTTCGCGGCCGGAATGATCGCACTGGTATGGCTCGCGGCATATTGGGCCACCCGATGACCGAGCAGCTCCGCTTCCGCAATCTGACGCTCGGCTATGACCGCCATCCGGCCGTGCACCATCTCGATGGCGCGGTGCGCGCGGGCGCGCTTGATCGCGGTGGTCGGGCCGAACGGCGCCGGCAAGTCCACGCTGTTCAAGGGCGTGGTCGGCGCCATCAAGCCGCTCGCCGGCCGCATCGAGAGGAATGGCGTGCGGCCCCAGGACATCGCCTATCTGCCGCAGACAGCCGAGATCGACCGCAGCTTTCCGATCGGCGTCTACGACATGGTGGCGATGGGCTTGTGGCGCAGCAAAGGGCTGTTCGGCGGTATCGGCGCGGGCGACCGCGATACCGTGGAGCGTGCGATCGAGGCCGTCGGGCTCACCGGCTTCGAGCAGCGCCCGATCGGCACGCTGTCCGGCGGGCAGATGCAGCGCATGCTGTTCGCGCGTCTGTTGCTTCAGGATGCGCGCGTCATCGTGCTCGACGAGCCGTTCAGCGCGATCGATGCCGAGCACCGCTGCCGACCTGCTGGGACTGGTGCGGCGCTGGCACGGCGAGCAGCGCACCGTGCTCAGCGCGCATGCACGATCTCGAGCTGGTGAAGGCGAATTTTCCCGAGGCACTGCTGCTCGCCCGCGAACCGGTGGCCTGGGGTCCGACCGCCGAGGTGCTCACCTCGGACAACATGCTCAAGGCGCGGCGTATGTGCGAGGCATTCGACGAGCAGGCCGAGGCCTGCGTGGTGGCGGAGGCCGTTTGATTCCCATGTTGCCCGATCCGTTCGGCGACGAGTCGGTTCGCCATTCGCTGGCCGCCGTGCTTGCTCTCGCGCTGAGCGCGGGCCCGGTCGGCGTGTTCCTGATGCTGCGCCGCATGAGCCTGGTCGGCGATGCGATGTCGCACGCTATTCTGCCCGGCGTTGCCATCGGCTTTCTCGCCGCGGGCCTCAATGTCTATGTCATGACGCTCGGCGGCCTCGTCGCCGGCCTTTTCATCGCGGTCCTGGCGGGCGCGGTGAGCCGGGCCACCGCGTTGCAGGAGGACGCCTCGCTCGCGGTGTTCCTCCTGGTGTCGCTCGCGTTCGGCGTGGTGATCGTGACGATCAACGGCATCGACGTCGAGCAGCTCATGGAGTTCCTGTTCGGCGAAACCGCCGCGAAAATGAACGTCGACAAGCTGCTGGTCATCGCCGCCAATTCGACGATCAGCACGATTGCACTGGCGCTGATCTACCGGCCGTTGGCGCTCGATTGCGTCGATCCGGGATTTCTGCGCTCGGTGAGCCGCTCGGGCGGAATTGCGCATCTGACCTTTCTCGCGCTCTTAGTGCTTAATCTGATCAGCGCCTTCCATGCGCTCGGCACCTTGCTCGGCATTGCCATCATCATCGTTCCGGCCGCCGTCGCGCGGTTCTGGACCCGCGACATCTCGGCGATGATCGTGCTGGCGGTGGCCGGCGCCTTGTTGTCAGGCTGGATCGGAGTGCTGTTTGCCTTTTACGCGGGTATTCCATCCGGCCCCGCGGTGGCATTGGTGGCGGGCGTCCTCTATGCCGTCTCGATCGTATTTGGCCGCGTCGGCGGACTGGCCTGGCGCCTGTTTCCTGGCCGCCACCTGGAGGCGTAGTATCCGTCTTACTTGCAACGTGCCGCAGAATCCCACGCCATAGCGAATCGGCAAACCATGAGAACGAAACACAAAAAGCAAGCGGTGAAGGACGCCAGTCATCTCTATGAAGTGGAGCGCCGCGCCTACCACCTGCAGCGTCCTGGCTTCCGGATCAGCGAACTGCAATTGTCGCCGACCCAGACCGTGCCGTAGCACTGCCACAACAACGTCAGCGACACCTTCTATGTGCTGGAGGGCCGCCTTCGTTTGTTCCTGCAAAAGCCGAAGCAGGAGGTGCAGCTCGGCGTCGGCGAAAGCTACGCGGTCGCGGCAGGCCGCCCGCACCTGGTGACGAATGCAGGCGACACCTCGATGACCATCCTGGTCCTGCAGGGCGTCGGCGAATACGATTACGTTCCGCTGGTGTAGGGCTGCGGGCGTCCGGCCGCGCTGTCAGTTCTTCACCATGCCGAGCGCCGTGAGCAGCTTCCGCTTGTCCTCGACGTCCTTCTCGATGTTGGCCTTGAAGCCCGCGCTGTCGGCCATGAAGTCCGCCGGCTGGAACGTGTTCTTGGCGATGCGCGCGAAGGCATCGGTGTGCATCGTGGCCTTGCATGCGTCATCGAGCTTTTTCTTGACCTCGGCAGGCAGGCCCGCTGGGGCGAACAGCCCGCCGATGCTGAGCGGCGCGACGTCGTAGCCCTGTTCCTTCACCGTCGGCACGTTCGGGATCGACGGATTGCGCTTCTGCGCAAACAGCCCGGGCATGGCGAGATTGCTGCTGGCGGCTGCCGTCAGAGGCGCGACCGCGAAGTCGATCTGCCCCGCCGCGGTCATCTGGATCGACTCCGGCGGGCCGCGGAACGGCACCTGGTTGAACGCGACCTTGGTGATTTGCGATAGCTCGGCGATCGACAGATGCGGGATGGTGCCGACGCCGGGCGTGCCGTAGTTCAATCCGCCGGGCTTGGCTTTGCTGGCGGCGAGCAGGTCGGCCACGTTCTTGTAGGTGTTCGGCCGCGCCACGATCACCTGGTCGTTCTTGAAGGTCTGGCAGATCGGATCGAACGATTTATGGGTGTAGCCGGTCTGACGCTCGGTCAGCGGCTGCACCGTCAGCGCATAGACAGCGGTGTGGAGCAGGGTATAGCCGTCGGGCTTGGCCTGCGCGACCGAAGCCGTGCCGAGCATGCCGCCGGCGCCGGGCTTGTTCAGTACGATCATGCGCTGGCCGAGTGCGGCCGACATGCCGTCCGACAGGACGCGGCCCAGGAGGTCCGCCGATGAACCGGGCGTCGCCGGGACCACCAGTTCGATGATGTGATCGGGATAGCTCTGCGCGGCCGCGCCGCCGGCCAGCGACAAGGATGCAAACTGCAATCGCGGCGATCATGTCCCGGCACCGAACCATCGCAGCCTCCTTTCCAGGGGCTCAACGATAGCGGAGCTATCCGGGGCCTCCTAGGGCCGGATGGGTGAGGCAGGGCGTCGCGCAATCCGGTTCAAGAGGGTTTTTGCCAGGCCTGGGATCGCCTATATAGCGGTCTCAGTGGAGGTTTCCCCGTATGTCGTCCGAACAAGTGCAGTCCGAAAAGCTCCCCGTCACCGTGCTGACCGGCTATCTCGGCGCCGGCAAGACCACCCTGCTCAACCGCATCCTGTCCGAGCCGCACGGCAAGAAATACGCCGTGATCGTCAACGAATTCGGCGAGATCGGCATCGACAACGAGCTGGTCGTCGGCGCCGACGAGGAAGTGTTCGAGATGAACAACGGCTGCATCTGCTGCACCGTGCGCGGCGACCTGATCCGCATCATCGAGGGCCTGATGCGGCGCAAGGGCAAGTTCGACGCCATCATCGTCGAGACCACCGGCCTCGCCGATCCGGCGCCGGTGGCGCAGACCTTCTTCGTCGACGAGAACGTCGGCCAGAAGACCAGGCTCGACGCGGTGGTCACCGTCGCCGACGCCAAGTGGCTGAAGGACCGCCTCAAGGATGCGCCCGAGGCCAAGAACCAGATCGCCTTCGCCGACGTGATCCTGCTCAACAAGACCGACCTCGTCACCGACGCCGAGCTGCGCGAGGTCGAGGCCCGCATCCGCGGCATCAATCCCTACGCCAAGCTGCACCGCACCCAGCGCTCGCAGATTGCGCTCGAACGAGATCCTCGGCCGCAACGCCTTCGACCTCGACCGCATCCTCGACATCGAGCCGGAGTTCCTGCACGCCGACGACCACGATCACGGCCACCACCATGATCATGGTCACGATCATCACCACGCACGATCACGGCGGGCTGAAGCACTATCACGACGAGGACATGCAATCGTTCTCGATCAAGACCGAAAGCCGCTCAACCCCGACAAGTTCTTCCCCTGGATCCAGAAGCTTGTCGCCGAGGACGGCCCGGCGATCCTGCGCTGCAAGGGCATCCTCAATTTCAAGGACGATCCCGACCGCTTCGTGTTCCAGGGCGTGCACATGATCCTCGACGGCGACCACCAGCGCGCCTGGAAGGACGGCGAGACGCGCGACAGCAAGCTCGTGTTCATCGGCCGCAATCTGCCGGAAGACAAAATCCGCAAGGGTTTTGAGACGACGATCGCCTGACGGAATTATCGATGCGGTCGCCCCGAAGTCCGTCGTCCCCGCGCAAGCGGGCACCCAGGACGACAAATCGAGACCGAGCATCGGGCTCCTGGGTTCCCGCTTGCGCGGGGACGAACGGTGGCAGCAAGCGTGACGATACTCCGACCAACGTTCTGCGACACCCCTTCCGTCGTCGAGCGCACCCGCGCGGTCGCGGCCGGCGCGCCGGTGGTCGCCGCGCATTTCCTCGACCGCACTGCGGCCTTCGTGCTCGGCGAGGAGGCGGTGCTGCTGGTCGCCGGCAAGGACGACGAGAAGCGGCTTGCGCCATCCATGGCGGCGGCATTCTCTCGGCGGCGAGCGACGGCGTCTGCGATCATCACCGGCGGCGACGACGGCAAGGTGTTCGTCACCACCGCAGCCAGGGCGAAAGCAAGCTCGTCGCGACCGACGCCAAGCGCCGCTGGATCGATCACGTCGCCGCCGGTCCCGACGGCGCGCTGGCGTGGTCGGCCGGCAAATCAGGCCTACGCGCATGACCGGCAAGGGCGAGCCGAAAACGCATCGAGGTGCCGTCCACCGTCGGCGGCCTCGCCTTTGCGCCGAAGGGCGTGCGGCTTGCCGTCGCCCACTACAACGGCGTGACGCTGTGGTTTCCGAACGCGCAGGCCGCGCCCGACCTGCTGGAGTGGAAGGGCTCGCACCATCACGTCGCGTTCAGCCCGAACGGACAATTCCTGGTCACCGCCATGCAGGAGCCGGCGCTGCACGGCTGGCGCGTCGTCGATGCCAAGCACATGCGGATGTCGGGCTATTCGGCGCGCGTGCGCTCGTTCGGCTGGACCGTGGGCGGCAAGTGGCTCGCCACCTCGGGCTCCGAGCAGCTCGTGCTCTGGCCGTTCGCCGGCAAGGACGGCCCGATGGGCAAGCAGCCGAAGATGGTCGGCGGCCTTTGCGGTGCGCGCCACGGCGGTCGCCTGCCATCCGAAGCAGGAGGTGGTTGCGGTCGGCTATGCCGACGGCACCGTGCTGCTGGTGCGGATCGAAGACGGCGCCGAGGTGCTGGGCAAGAAGCCCGGCGAGGGTGCCGGTCAGCGCGCTCGGCTGGGATGCTGCCGGTACGCTGCTCGCCTTCGGCACCGAAGCCGGCGAAGCGGGCGTGATCGATCTCGTCTGACGGTCATTCAAAAACGGCCCCGCCATCGGACCGCAAAAATCGATAGCGATGTAACAGCAGTCGCCTGCGGCCGGCCGCTTCGATCGAGCAGCGAGTTTGACGGAATTCAGCGCACCAGCACGTTGTTGAACTGCCAGGGATCGCTGCGGTCGATCTCTTCGGGAAACAGCCCAGGGCGTCCAACGAGCGGCGTCCAGTCGGTGTAGGTGCCGATCACCGGACCGAGATACGGCATCTGCACCTCCAGGCAGCGACGGAAGTCCATCTCGTCGGCCTCGACGATGCCGGCATTCGGATTTTCCAGCGCCCAGACCATGCCGGCGAGCACCGCTGACGTCACCTGCAGGCCGGTCGCGTTCTGATAGGGCGCGATCTGACGGGTCTCCTCGATCGAGAGCTGCGAGCCGTACCAATAGGCGTTCTTCTTGTGGCCGTAGAGCAGCACGCCGAGCTCGTCGATGCCGTCGACGATCTCGTGCTCGTCGAGAATGTGGATGTCGTCCTGCGTTTGCCCGCCACGGCCGAACATCTCGTGCAGCGACAGCACCGCGTCGTTGCAGGGGTGGTAGGCGTAGTGGCAGGTCGGCCGGTAGATCGCGCGTGCGGCCCTTGCGCAGCGTGAAATAGTCGGAGATCGAGATCGACTCGTTGTGCGTGACCAGAAAGCCGTACTGGGCCTTGGCGGTCGGCGTCCATGAGCGCACCCGCGTGTTCGGCGCCGGGCTGCGTCAGATAGATCGCCGCCTGGCAGCCGGTCTTGTGCCGGTGGCGCGTTCGTCGGCATCCACTTCTCGTGCGTGCCCCAGCCGAGCTCGGCCGGCTGCAAGCCCTCCGACACGAAGCCCTCGACCGACCAGGTGTTGACGAACACCTCGAGCGGCTTGGGCTGCCTGGCGCGCTGGGTGTCGCGCTCGGCGATGTGGATGCCCTTGACGCCAAGCTTTTGCGCCAGCCTGGCCCACTCCTCGCGGGTCTTCGGCTCCTTGAGCTTCACTTTGGTGTCTCCGGCGACGTTCGAGCAGCGCCTGCTTGACGAACCACGACACCATGCCGGGGTTGGCGCCGCAGCAGGACACCGCCGTCGTGCTGCCCGGCTTGCGGGCGCGCTTGGCGGTCATGGTGGCTTCGCGCAGCGCGTAGTTCGAGCGCGCCTCCGGACCGAGCTTGGAATCGAAGTAGAAGCCGGCCCAGGGCTCGTTGACGGTGTCGATGTAGAGCGCGCCGATCTCGTTGCATAGTTCCATGATGTCGAGCGAGGAGGTGTCGACCGACAAATTGACGCAGAATGCCCTGGCCGCCGCCTTCCGTGAGCAGCGAGGTCAAGAGCTTGCGGTAGTTCTGGCGTGTCACCGCCTGGTGGATGAATCGGATGCCGCGATCGTCCAGCAGCTTGCGGTCCTTGTCCTCGGGATCGATCACCACGAAGCGCGACTTGTCGTAGTCGAAATGCCGCTCGATCAGCGGCAGTGTGCCTTTGCCGATCGAGCCAAAGCCGATCATCACGATCGGGCCCTGCGAATACGGGCATGAACGGGATGGTTGGCCATGGTCAGCAGCTCCCCAGGGACAGGGTCGTCATATCCGCCAAACCTGACGGACGGAATACCGGCCGCGCGGGAATCCCCGCGCGGCGCACGGCGTGTTGTCGGTATTACGCGGCCTGGGGCTCGAGCGTCCGCCCGGATGCCGCCATGAGTGGCGTGCGCTCGAGCGTCCGCGGTACGCGGATGGCGCCGCAGGCCCTATCGAGCGCTCCGGGCACCAGTTCGCAGCCGAGCAGGCGGCTCTTGTCGGCAAGCCCTGGCAGCCAAAGGCCCGCGGTCCGATCGGCCGAGAAGCCGAAGCGGCCGTAGTATGGCGCGTCGCCGACCAGCAGCACGGCGCGGTGCCCGCGCCGGGCCGCGGCCCGCAGGCATGGCGCATCAAGCGCGGTGCCGATGCCGCGGCGCTGGCGAGCGGGATCGACCGCGAGCGGTCCGAGCAGCAGCGCCGGCCGGTCGGATCCGGCGGTGACATCCCACAGCCGGACGGTGCCGACGACGCGGCCGTCCTCGATTGCGACGAAGGACAGCCCGCGCGCGGGGCGTCCCGACGCGCAGACGATGCGACGGCTTCTCGAAGCGGACCGGCACCATAGGCCGCGTCGAGCAGCGCCTCGCGGGCGGCAACGTCGGAAGTTTTCTCCAGGCGAATGGTGAGCATGGCGCTCTCCCAGTTTTCCTTGGCCCTCCCGGAGACCGGGCAGGGTTGGGGAGGCGCGCAGCCGAACCTCCCCCGCAAGCGGGGGAGGTCGCAGCGCGGCGTTCTAGATGTGGAAGGTCTTCAGCGGCGCGAAGCCGTTGAAAGCCAACGGACGCGTAGGTCGCCGTGTAGGCCCCGGTGCCCTCGATCAGCACCTTGTCGCCGATCTCCAGGCTCACCGGCAGCTCGTAGGGCTGCTTCTCGTAGAGCACGTCCATCGAGTCGCAGGTCGGGCCGGCCAGGACGCACGGACCCATCGCGTCGCCGTCCCGCGGGGTGCGGATCGGGTAGCGGATGGACTCGTCCATGGTCTCGGCGAGGCCGCCGAACTTGCCGAGGTCCAGATAGACCCAGCGCACCTCGTCCTCGTTGCTCTTCCTGGACACCAGCACGACCTCGGCCTCGATCATGCCGGCGTTGCCGACCATGCCGCGGCCCGGCTCGATGATGGTTTCCGGGATGCGGTTGCCGAAGTGCTTGCGCAGCGACCGGAAGATCGCCGAGCCGTAGGCTTTCACCGTCGGCACGTTCTTCAGGTACTTGGTCGGGAAACCGCCGCCGAGGTTGACCATCGACAGGTTGAGGCCCCGCTCGCCGCATTCCTTGAACACGGCCGCGGCCGAAGCGAGCGCCCGGTCCCAGGCGTGCTGGTTGGTCTGCTGCGAGCCGACGTGGAACGACAGCCCGTAGGCCTCGAGCCCGAGCTTATGGGCGTGCTCCAGCACGTCCGCGGCCATGGAGGGCTCGCAGCCGAACTTGCGCGACAGCGGCCATTCGGCGCCGACGCAGTCGGACAGGATGCGGCAGAACACCCGGGAGCCGGGGGCGGCGCGGGCGATCTTCTCGACCTCGGCCTTGCAGTCCACGGCGTAGAGCCGCACGCCCAGGGCAAACGCCTTGGCGATGTCGCGCTCCTTCTTGATGGTGTTGCCGTAGCTGATGCGGTCGGCCGTAGCGCCGGCCTCGAGCACCATCTCGATCTCGGGGATCGAGGCGGTGTCGAAGCAGGAGCCGAGCGACGCCAGCAATGCCAGCACCTCCGGGGCGGGGTTCGCCTTGACGGCGTAGAACACCCGGGTGTCCGGCAGGGCCTTGGCGAAGTTCTGGTAGTTGGTGCGCACGACGTCGAGATCGACGACGAGGCACGGTCCTTCGTCTACGCCGCTTTCGCGGCGTTCTTTCAGGAATTTCTGGATGCGAGCAGTCATTGCTTCGCGACCCCCAATGGCTCAGACGGCATTTCCGCCGTGGTGATGCGGGTGTTCGAGGCCGCCGTGGTGCGCGATGGGGACGCACTTCCGGCGAGACGCTCTACGACCGCTTCAGTCTGCCTTGGTTTGGATTGGGGAGACCCCGCACCGCACTGCTGGCAAGGATGGACAAGCCTCTTCGGTGACCCGAGCCGGTGGTGGAAACCGGCAAAAGACCAAGAAGCCCGCTCCGTCGTTGCTTTAAGCCGCGTCCCCCGTTGAGCGCGGGGTGCGCCGGTTTCGCCTCCGGCTGCCGATCAGATGTCTTGAGGAGCTCTCACTCCCCAGGCGACTGGCGGGCCTCTTGTCCCGCTGCCTACCGATCGACACACGGCCACAGGCACGTGCGAAATTGGGCAAGCATCGAAATAATTCATTTGACACCAGAGTCAATACTTTTGATGCGCGCGAGCGCCTCGACTCGCACAAAATTTCGTCCGCGAGCGTTAAGAAGATTTTTGCAAACGGTAAGTCGAGGCGGTGCCCGAAGGTCGGCGCGACGCCGTCAGCCCTCGACGAACGGCTCGACGCGGCGGGCGTTCATCACGAAGCGCACCATCACCACGAGCCCGATCAGGAAGAAGATGCCCTGCAGGACGTGGACGCCGTAGCCGCCGAGCTCGAGGTGGAAGAGGTTGGCGAACGCCCAGCCGGCGGCGAAGGCCGCGCCGAACACCTCGGCGCCGATCAGGATCGCGGCGCTGAACACCGTCAGCACGTTGAGCCAGATGATGCGGCGGCCTTGCGGCTTCGGCGTGGTGGCGTCCATCGGTCGTCCTCGGTCTTCGCTTTCGGCGGGCGCAATGTCGTCGATATGGGCTGCAGGATCAAGGCCGCAAGTGGCCGCAAATACGGCCTGAATCGGCTCTTTCACGCCCCCTTCATGGTGCGCCGCTCGATCGCCACCAGCCGGTCGAGGCCGGTCACCCGATGTGCGGCCTTCATCTCCTGCTCGGCGCCGCCGGGGCCGAGGAACGGGTCCATCCGATCGGCGGCGAGGCACTCGTAGGACTGCCGCACCGCCTTGACCATCGCCGCGAAGGCGGTGCCTGAGGAGGCCATCAGCCGGTAGCCGAGCTTGGCCAGCTCGGCTCGCGAGATCGGGAAGGCCGAGAAGCCGTCCGGCGGCGCGAAGGTCATCAGCGGCGCCGGCAACCGCTCGGCGATGTGGCGCATCTCCTCGGGCTTTCTCCCATAGACGAACAGCATGTCGGCGCCGGCCTTCTTCATGGCCTCGCCGCGGCGGAGCGCGTCGTCCATGCCGTCGACCCGGACCGCGTTGGTCCGGCCGACGATGACCAGGTCGGGGTTGGTGCGGGCCGCCACCGCCTCCCTGATTCGGTCGGCGGCGAGCCGGATCGGCACCAGATGGTCGATGCCGACGTGGTGCTCGACCCGCCGCGGCAGCAGTTGGTCCTCGATCTCGATGCACTGAACCCCGGCCGCCTCCGACATGGCGATGGTGCGGTGGATGTGGACCGGGTCGCCCCAGCCGCCGCCGGCGTCGAGCACCACCGGGATCGGGCAGACGGTGCGGATGTCGACCACGACCTGGATCATCTCGGTGAGCGACAGGCCGGCCTCGGTGACGCCCTTGTACCAGCCGAGCGAGCCGCCGGAGAGGTAGGCAGCCTTGAAGCCAGCCAGTGCCGCCATCTGCGCCATGATCGGGTTGAGCGCGACCGGAGCGACGATCAGGTCGGGGCCGGCGATGAGGTTCTTGAGCTTTTCCACGTGAACGTTCCTCCCAGTGCTGCCATGGACGGGCTTGTCCCGGCCATCCCGATCAGGCAGGCACTGTGCTCTCCCAAGCGGGATGCCTGCGACGGGCGCGGGCATAGCGGCGGAGTATGTGGCACGGAGGTCCGGGTGGCCAAGCTCAAGGTGATGTGCGCGCGCTCGATGCACGTGGCGGTGGGGGCGCTGGGCCAGGGTTCGCGAAAGCCTCCGGCCACGAGGTCGATTTCGACTTCGGCACCGTCGGCGCGCTCCAGGCCAAGCTCGACGCAGGCGAAACCGCCGACGTGGTGATTCTCTCGGTCCCCGGCGTCGACAAGCTGGAGCAGGCTGGCGCGCTGGTCCCCGGCTCGCGGAAGAATGTCGCCAAGACCTTCATCGCGCTCTGCATCCGCGGAGGTGTGCCCAAGCCGGACTTCTCCACCGTCGAGGCGTTCAAGCGCCTGCTGGAGGGCGCCAAGGCGATCGCCACCAGCGATCCCGCCGTCGGCGGCTCGGCCGGCGTGCATCTCGCCAGGATGTTTGAGCAGCAAGGCCTTGCCGCGATGATGGCCGGCAAAAGCCTGCCGCAGCAGACCGGCGCCGAGGTCGCCCGCTGTGTGGTCGAGGGCAAGGCCGAGTTCGGGCTGACGCTGTCGGGCGAGGTTGCCTCGGTTCCGGGCGCCGTGATCGCGGGCGCGCTGCCGCCGCCGTTCGGCCAGGATCACCATCTACTGCGCGGCGGTGATGGCGGCGAGCGCGTCCAAAGATGCGGCGGCAGCATTCATCGCGGCGCTGACAATGCGCGACACGCGGGCGACCTGGACCAAGGCCGGGTTTGAAATGGCCGGCTAGATCAACAGGAGGACTGGTTGCAGAAGAACAGTGGCAAGAAGAAAGAAAAGTGCAGGAACTGCGAAGGCAAGGGCCTGTCAAGAATGGCGACAAGAAAGTGAAATGCCAGCGGTGCGGCGGGACCGGCATCAAGCCCTAGCGGGCCATGTAGGCAGTGAGATCCGAGAGGGCAGCGTGGGCTTTGTAAACTTCAATCCACCTGCAGCCCCGCCGCCTTTACCGGCACCGCCCATTTCTTCACTTCATCCTCGATGAAGCTGCGCAAATAGTCCGGGCTCCTTCGCGAAGGCGCCGCTGCGATAAGCCCGATAGCGTCGAGCCGCTCGCGCAGCGCCGGCGTGTCGAGCGCCTTGCTCACCGCAGCGTTGAGCTTTGCCACCATCGCCGGTGTCGCGCTCTTCGGCAGCAGGATCGCGTTCCAGGCCGAGACGTCGAAGTCCTTCAGGCCCTGCTCGTCGGCGGTTGGGAGATCGGGGAGCAGCGGCGTGCGCTCGCTCGCCAGCATGGCGATGGCCTTGACCTGGTTCTGCTTCACCGCTTGCGCGCCGATCGAGACGTAGTTGCAGATGTAGTCGATCCGCCCGGCGATCAGGTCGGCGAAGGCCGGCCCGCCGCCGCGATAGGGGACATGGGTCGCCTCGACGCCGATAAGCTGGTCCAGCATCACGCAGGACGACGTGCGACGACGTGCCGGTGCCGCCGGACGAGAACGTCAGCTTGCCGCTGTTGGCCTTGGCGTAGGCGATAAATTCCTTGAGGTTGTTCGGCGGCAGGTCCTTCTTCGTCATCAGCATCAGCGGCGCGTCGGCGACGAAGATCACCGGCTGGAAGTCGCGCGCCGGGTGATACGCCGGCTTGGAGTGCATCGAATAGCCGATGGCGTGGGTGCCGATCGAAGCCAGCACGAACAGGTGGCTGTCGGCCGCGGCCTGCGCCACGCGGAGCGAGCCGGTCATGCCGCCGCCACCCGGCTGGTTCTCGATGATGATCGGCTTGCCCAGCGTCTCGCCCAAGGTCGGCTGCAGAACGCGCGCCAGCGTGTCCATCGGACCGCCGGCCGCGAACGGCACCACCATGGTCACCGGCCGGCTCGGCCAGTCCTCGGCGAGGGCCGCGCCCGGAACCGCCAGGACCGCCAGTGTCAGCAGAATTGTCGAACTGCGCATGTTTATTCCCTGGCGATGTACGGTTGCACCTTAGCCGCACGGAACCGGCTTGGCTTGCCGGCGTTGCCCCTTGCAAGAACCGCCGGCCACCCTATCTACGATCGGACAGCTTTCACGGCTGCGGCCGTGGACCCCGTCTCCTGAGTGCCGCCTTACCACGGATGTACTGGAGGGTAGAGCGCCAGGGGAGGGGAAGTTTTTGAACGCGCCCGCCCTTCCCGGCGGGCCGTTTGCATTTTAATCCCTACTTGGTGCCGCCGAAGGGTTGAGCGAGGCCCAAACCGAAAAATGGGTTCTTGGATTCGACGGATAAATTCGGCGCGCGTCCCGAAGGGATGCTGACTGGGTCGCCGATGTAGAAATCGCTCCTGGATTTGAAATCGAGCGGCACGTCGAAGGTCCGCTCGGAAACAACCGGCCGCTTTTTCTCCGTCACAGGTTCGCCGGCCCCCGCAACGGCGGCAAATATCGGGACCAACGCCAGGGCTGCCAATAGACGAAGCTTCGCCATGAACCCATAGTACCCCGGCCGGGGCCGTCCGACTACGACTTCGAAATTCAAACTGAGACACGACGATGTCCGGCCGGAATGATTCGGAGCCAATATGACGGTTCAAGACAATCCTTTCTTCGAGACCTGGACCACGCCGTTCGGCGCGCCGCCGTTTCCGCGGATGAAGCCCGAACACTTTGTGCCGGCGTTCGAGCGCGCCTTTGCCGAGCATGAGGCCGAGATTGCGGCGATCGCCGGGCAGAGGGAGCCGCCGACCTTCGACAACACCATCGTCGCGCTGGAGAACGCCGGCCGTGCGCTGCAGCGTGTCGACGACATTTTCGGCCAGCTCGTCGGCGCCGACAGCAACGACGCGCTGCTCGCCATCGAGCGCGATATCTCGCCGCGCACCGCGGCGCACTGGAACAAGGTGCGGCTGAACGCGGATCTGTTCGGCCGAATCGACGATCTCTACCGAGGACGCGATAGCCTTGGCCTCTCGGCCGAGCAGATGCGCGTGCTGGAACGCCATCACACCAGATTCCGCCGCGAAGGCGCAGCCCTCGACGCCGGCAAGAAGCGGCGCCTAGCCGCCATCATCGAACGGCTGGCGGCGCTCGGTACCGCCTTCAGCCAGAACGTGCTGGCGGACGAGCAGTCCTATGCCATGGTGCTCGGAACTGAGGCCGATCTCGCCGGCCTGCCCGATTTCGTCCGCGATGCTGCCAAGGCCGCCGCCGACGAGCGCGGCATGGCCGGCAAGCACGTCATCACGCTGTCGCGCTCGAGCGTCGAGCCGTTCCTGCAATTCTCGTCGCGGCGCGATCTGCGCGAGAAGGCGTTCCGTGCCTGGGTTGCTCGCGGCGATAAGGGCGACAAGACCGACAACAAGGCCATCATCGCCGAGACCATGGCGCTGCGTGTCGAACGCGCCAAGCTGCTCGGCTATCCGAGCTTCGCTCACTATCGCCTCGACGACGCCATGGCGAAGACGCCGGAGGCGGTGCGCGGGCTGCTCGAAAAGGTCTGGAAACCGGCACGGGCCGCGGCGCTGGCCGACCGCGACGCGCAGCAGAAGCTGATCGCGGAGGAGGGCGGCAACTTCAAGCTCGCCGCTTGGGACTGGCGCTACTACGCCGAAAAGCTTCGCAAAATCCGCTGCGACTTTGAGGAATCGGAGGTCAAGCCTTACCTGTCCGCT
Source organism: uncultured Alphaproteobacteria bacterium (assembly GCA_963702635.1). Lineage (GTDB taxonomy): Bacteria > Pseudomonadota > Alphaproteobacteria > Rhizobiales > Xanthobacteraceae > Z2-YC6860. Next base: position 137,381 of record CAVPDL010000015.1, on the reverse strand, counting down.
CGATCGCGTCATCGAGGCGGCGTTCTACGGCGCGCAGCGGCTGTTTGGCCTGACATTCCATCCGGTCGATGTGCCGGTCTGGCATCCCGACGTCCGGGCCTGGGAGGTCCGCGGCTCAGACGGCAGTCACGTCGGTCTGTTCTACGGCGACTATTTCGCCCGTCCCAGCAAGCACGGCGGCGCCTGGATGGGCACCATGCGCGACCAGGAGAAGCTCGCCGGCAACGTGCGCCCGATCGTGCTCAACGTGATGAACTTCAACAAAGGCGATCCGACGCTTTTGTCATTCGAGGACGCCCGCACCCTGTTCCACGAGATGGGCCATGGTCTGCATGGTCTCCTCTCCAATGTCACCTATCCGACCGTGTCCTGCACCAGCGTGCTTGACCGATTGGGTCGAGCTGCCCTCGCAGCTCTACGAGCACTGGTTCGAGCAGCCGGAGGTGTTGCGCAAGTTCGCCCGCCATCACCGCACCGGCGAACCGATCCCCGAGGCGCTGATCGAGAAGCTGATGGCAGCGAAGAATTTCGATCGCGGCTGCCAGACGCTGGAATACATTTCCTCGGCGCTGGTCGATCTCGACTTGCATCTCTTGCCGTCCGCCGAGGACCTCGATGTCAACGCCTTCGAGCGCGCGACGCTTGAACGAATCGGCATGCCCGAGGAGATCGGCATGCGGCATCGGCCGCCGCACTTCACCCACGTGTTCTCCGGCGGCTATTACGCCTCGGCCTATTACAGCTACATGTGGTCGGAGGTTCTCGACGCCGATGCCTTTGCGGCGTTCGAGGAGACCGGCGACATTTTCAATCCGCAGGTCGCGCGCAAGCTCCTTCAGAACGTGCTTGCGACCGGCGGCTCGCGCGATCCGTCCGAGCTTTACGTCGCGTTCCGCGGCCGGCTACCGACCGCCGATGCGCTGCTGAAGAAGCGCGGCTTCCTTGAAGCCGTGCCTGCGTAATCGGATCATTGCTTGGCGTGCCGGCGCTTCTTTCGCGCCTTTGGTGAATCCGAAGCAGCATAGCCTTGGAAATAACCGTTCGGCCGGCAGAAACCGCGGTTTCCGGCAATGATGTCCATCCGGCACGCTTCGAATGTCCGGTAGTCGCATTTTTCGACGGCGCTGCCGCGTCCCAAAGATGCCACCCCGCACCAGGGGCCGACGTAATAGGCTTGACCAGGACCGCTGCCGAACAAGGCAACGGCCGCAAGCGCGATCGGGATCAGCATGACGTTTCGCATGGCCTGGCTCCGCTTCAAGCGATCTTCCAACCACATAAACACCGCGGCAGCCCGTTCGATCCCCGGCTTGCGACAGTCTGCTTCGGTGTGCTGAACATACCATATGGATCTTCACAGCGCAGGACACCGCCGAGGCGTCACCGCTGCCCCGCACGCCGCGGCGGCCGAGGCCGGCCGTGCCATCATGGCAGAAGGCGGCAACGCGCTCGAAGCCATGGTGGCGATGGCGGCAAGCATCGCCGCCGTCTATCCGCACATGAACCACGTCGGCGGCGACGGCTTCTGGCTGGTGCGCGAGCCGAACAAGCGCGTGCGCGCCATCATGGCCACGGGCCCGGCGGGCTCGCTTGCCACGCCGGAGCTTTACCGCGGCCACGACACGATCCCGTCGCGAGGCCCGCTCGCGGCGCTGACCGTGCCGGGCGCGGTCGGCGGCTGGATGCTGGCCGTGGAGGCGGCGCGCCTGGTGGGCGGCAAGGGTTTGCCGCTTGACGTGCTGCTGTACCCGGCCATCGGCCAGGCTCGAGACGGATATGTCGTCGCCAGGAGTCAGGCGCGGCTTACGACGGAAAAGCTCGCCGAGATGCAGGCCGTTCCCGGTTTCGCCGAGACGTTTCTGTCCGACGGCAAGGCGCCGGAGGCCGGCATCACGCTCAAGCAGAGCACACTGGCCGTGACACTCGACCATCTGGCACGTGCCGGGCTTGACGATTTCTATCGTGGCGACGTGGGGCGGGAGATTGCGGCTGATCTGGAAAAAATCGGCAGCCCGGTGACGCGCGAGGATATGACCCACTATCACGCCCGGATCGCCGAGCCGCTGAGCGTCAAGCTCGATGCCGGCAGGATCTACAACACGCCGCCGCCAACGCAGGGGCTGGCCTCGCTGATCATCCTTGCCTTGTACGAGCGGCTGCGCGTGCGCGAAGCCGAGAGCTTCGAGTTCGCACATGGGTTGGTCGAGGCGACCAAGCGCGCCTTTCGTGTTCGCGATCGCGTCGTCACCGATCCGGCGCGCTTGCCGCAGCCGGCCGCGAGATTTCTCGATGCGAAATTCCTCGATGGCGAGGTGTTGAAGATCGACCGCAGGAAGGCGGCGATTTGGCCGGCTCCATCCGGCGAGGGCGACACCATCTGGATGGGGGCGGCGGATACCTCGGGTCTCGCCGTGTCCTACATCCAGTCGCTCTACTGGGAGTTCGGCTCCGGCTGCGTGCTGCCGCGGACCGGTGTGTTGATGCAAAACCGCGGCTCAAGCTTCTCGCTCGACCCCAAGGCGCTGAATTTCCTTGCACCGGGGCGGCTGCCGTTCCACACGCTCAATCCGGCGCTCGCCGTGCTGAACGATGGCCGCGTCATGGCCTATGGCGCGATGGGCGGCGACGGCCAGCCGCAGACCCAAGGCATGATCTTCGCGCGCCATGTGCTGCACCAAATGCCGCTCGATCGCGCCATCGATGCGCCGCGCTGGCTGCTCGGCCGCACCTGGGGCTCGACGGTGACCAATCTGCGGATGGAATTGCGGTTCGACGGCCATCTGGTCGAACGCCTGATGTCGGCGGGCCATGACGTCGACGTGCTGGCCGATCCGTATTCCGACTTCATGGGCCACGCCGGCGCCGTGGTGCTGCACCCCGACGGCACGCTCGAAGGCGCCCACGATCCCCGCGCCGACGGCGGCGCGGCCGGACTTTAACCGAGCCGCGTGTGTCCCGGGCGCAGCGCAGCACGAAGCGGTGCGCTGCAGACCCGGGACCCGGTTTCTTGCGTGCGGAAGTCAACCGGGGTCCCGCATCGCAAAACAGATATTGCACTAACCCGCTCCGCGGGATGGGAGTCCGCGGAGAGGGAAGTGCCCCGGTATCTCTTGCCGAACTTCTCTGTGGGTGTTTCGAGTTGACCAGTCTCGATTCGCATATCGGGACGTTATGGAATTTCTAGCCGCGGCCGGATCGGCCTAATCCGCGTGGATGTTGGCCGCCCGGATCACCTTGGCCCATTTTTCGGTTTCCTCAACCATGAGCTTGCCGAAATCGGCAGGCGAGCCCGGGTTCTCGATGCCGCCCAGATTGGCGATCTGCGCCTTCATCTTCGGATCGGCCAGCGCCGCGTTGATCTCCTTATTGAGTATCTCGACGATGCCGGCAGGCGTGCCCTTTGGCGCGGCTATGCCGTACCACGAGCTAAACTCGTAGCCTGGGACGAACTCGTCCACAGTCGGAAGGTCCGGCAGCGCCTGCGAGCGCTTCGCGGTGGTGATGGCGAGTGCGCGCAGCTTGCCGGTCCTTATGAACTCGACCGACGAGGCCAGCGTGGCGAACTGGAACTCTACCTGTCCGCCGAGCAAGGCTGTCAGCGCAGGGCCATTGCCGCGAAACGGCACATGCACCAGGTCCACACCCGTCATCATCTTCAACAACTCGCCGGCCATATGTCCTCCACTGCCAACCCCAGCCGAGGCCATGTTGATCTTGCCGGGATTGGCCTTGGCGTGTGCGATGAACTCGGGGACCGTCTTCACCAGAACCGATGGATTGACCAGCATGACATTCGGCATGCGCGCGATGCCGGCAACCGGTGTGGTGTCGCGGATGAAGTTGAAATTGAGCTTGGTGTAGAACGTCGCGTTGATTGCGTTCGCCACGTTGGCCAGGAAGATCGTGTAGCCATCAGGGGGTGAATTTATCGCGGCCTCGGCCGCGATGTTGGTGCCGGCACCCGGCCGGTTCTCGATGACGAAGGACTGACCGAGCCGCTCCGTCAGCCATTGCCCCATCAGGCGCGCGACGATGTCGTTGCCGCCGGCCGGCGCAAACCCGACAATCCAGCGCACCGGCCGTGACGGATAGGCTTGCGCCCGCACGATACGCGGCAGAGCCGGCGACGCGGCAACGCCCGCGGCCAGATGCAGAAATTGTCTTCGGTGGGGAAGTTTCATCGCGCCCTCCCAGATGCGATTAGGCTAACTAAGTGCAATGCGTGTGAGCCTACAGCATTTGTCCAAATGTGGGGAAGAGCATGGAAGCGCTCAGGTCTTGGTGCGTGCTCGTTTGCGAAGCGGGTCGTACCAGTCGTGGCGGCCGGTGTCTTCGATAGCAGCCATCCACGCAAGGTCGAACGCGTTCTTCGACACCTTGAGTTCGCGCACTGCCGCGCTACGTAACTCGTCTTTTGTCAAGAACTTCGGTTGGTTGTTTTGCATGAACGTAGCAGCCAGTCGCGGCATCGCTGCCGCTGCTCGGCAAATTGCTCCGAGAGTTTCTGACTTCGGCTCTTCGTCATCACGTGCTCGATCGCAGCTGATCACGATACGCGTAGATGCGTATTCGGGGAATAAGGCTCAACAGAGCCATTCCCGATAACGTCTCACCGGCGCGGAGATCGCGCCTTCTTGAAGATGGCGTCGATTTCTTCGTTGGTAGCGAATCTTCCCTTCAGCTTGCTCCCATGCGGGCAGTAAACTACACCCTACCTATCGCCCATTCCCCCGGTGAGGCATCTGCGATGCGCCACTCCGCGCTGCGCCGCGTGCGGGACACGACAACCTGCTTAGCTGAAGCCGTAGAGCTTCGCCGGGTTGTCGACCAGGATCCGCCGCCGCGTCGCTTCGTCCGGCGCCCATTCGCCGAGCAGGTCGAACAGCATCGCATCGTCCGGCTTGTCCTTCTCGGTCGGATGCGGCCAGTCGCTGCCCCACACCATGCGTTCGGGCGCGGCGGCGACGTAAGCCCGCGCCACCTTGGTCGCCTCGGCATAGGGCGGCGCGCCGAACATGTAAGCGCCGGAAAGTTTCATCCAGGTTCGGCCGCGGTCGAGCATCCGGCGGACGATGCCGAACGCCGGATGATCCAGGCCCTCCGGCGGCATCAACCTGCCGAGATGATCGAACACGACTGTACCGGGCAGCCGCTGCAGCATTTCGGCGGCCGCTGCGATCTGATCGGCGCGCAGATGAATCTGCACATGCCAGCCGAGCGCTTGCACGCGGTTCGCCAATGGCTCGATCATTTCGATGGTGGTGCTGGCGCTGTTTGGATCGAACTGAGTGAAGCGGATGCCGCGGATGCCGCCGTCCGCCAGGCGCTTGAGCTCAGCATCCGTCACGTTTGGATGCACCACGGCGACGCCGCGCGCCTGCGGGCCGATCCGCGCGATGGCGTCGAGCGTCACCGCGTTGTCGGTCACGTAGGCGGCCGGACTGACGATCACCACGCGGCTGGTGCCGATCCGCTGCTGCAACAACCGGTATTCCTGCAGCCGCGCATTCGGCTGCATGCGCGCCTGCGGCCGTGACGGCGGAAAACGCTCGCCGTCGTAGATGTGCATGTGGCAGTCGCAGGCGTTCGGCGGCGCTTGCAGCTTCGGCCGCGCGGTGCCGGAGGAATTGGGGACTTGCATCACGTTATAACCTTACGGCCTCCATTCCGCCCCAGTCCATGCTATGTTCGCAGCCTCGATGATCCGCCATTTCCCGACGCTCGTTGCGGCGCTGGCCGGCCTGCTGATCGCGGGCGGCGTGGCTTCCGCGCATCCCCACGTCTGGGTCACCATGAAGAGCACGGTGGTCTACGGCCCCGACGGCGCCGCGATCGGCGTGCGCCATTCCTGGACCTTCGATGACATGTATTCGGCCTTCGCCATGCAGGGCCTGGAGCAGAAGAAGAAGGGCGCGTTCACGTCCGAGGAGCTTGCAGCCGCTCGCCAAGGTCAACGTCGAGTTGCTGAAGGAGTACGACTTCTTCACCTACGCCAAGGCCGACGGCAAGAAGGCCGAGTTCGTCGATCCGGTCGACTATCGCCTCGAGTTCAACGCCAAGGACACGGTGCTGACGCTGCATTTTCTGCTGCCGTTCAAGACGCCGGTGAAGGCGAAGGCAATTGCGCCTCGAAGTGTTCGACCCGGAACTATTTCGTCGACTTCGCGCTGGACGAGAAGGATCCCGGTGGCGCTTGACCGGCGCGCCCGCCGGCTGCCAGCTCGCGCTTGGCAAGCCGCAGGAGATGACCAAGGAGATGGCGCAGAAGCTTGCCGAAATTCCGGCGGACGGTAAAATTCCGATCGACAGCTACGGGGCGGCATTCTGCCAACAAGATCATCGTGAAATGTCCCTGACCAAGGTCTCCGGCGAGCGCGCCGTCGTCGCGCTCATTCTGTGTGCGGCGGCGTGCCTCGTTGCTGCTGATGTCCGGCGCTCACGATGCAGCCTCTGCGCAAAGCAGCGCCTTTGGCGCGCGAGCGAGCGGCGCAGCCTTCCACCGGCCTGATCGGCTGGATGTTCGCCAAGCAGGCCGAGTTCTACCGCGACATGTCGCGCATCATCCGCGCCGCCAAGACCGACGGCACCGCGGTCTGGACCTTGCTCGGCATTTCCTTCGTCTACGGCATCTTCCACGCCGCCGGCCCTGGCCACGGCAAGGCGGTGATCTCGTCCTATCTCGTCGCCAACGAAGAGACCTGGCGGCGCGGTATCGTGCTGTCGTTCGCCTCGGCGCTGCTTCAGGCCTTTGTCGCGGTGGCGATCGTCGGCATCGCCGCGGCGCTGCTCAACGCCACGGCCGGCCAGATGTGCGGCGCCGAGCGCGTCATCGAACTGGTCGAGCTACGCATTGATCGCACTGGTCGGCGCGCGGCTGATCTGGGTCAAAGGCAAGGGATTCCTGCATGCGTTGCGCGGCCTGAGCCGGCCGCTGCACGCGGTCGGCGCCGCGGTGACCCCGCCGCACGACCACAAGCACCACGATCATGACGACACGCATCATGATCACGCGCATGGCCAGATCACCATCAAGGCCATGATCACCACCACCATCACGACCATGATCATGACCACGCCTCGGCCTGGGGCCATGCCCACGGCCCGGAGCCGGAGGAACTGGCCGGGCCGGGCGGCTGGCGGCGCGGCTTCTCGGCCATCGTCGCGGTCGGCCTGCGGCCATGCTCGGGCGCCATCATCGTCCTGGTGTTCGCGCTGGCGCAGGGGCTGTTCTGGGCCGGCGTCGCCGCGACCTTCGTCATGGGGCTCGGCACCGCCATCACGGTCGCCGCTGATTGCCACACTCGCGGTCGGATTCCGTTCGGCTGCCAAGCAGATCGCCGCCTCCCGCTCCGGCTACGGCATGCTGATGCTGCGCGGCATCGAGGTCGGCGCGGCGGTGCTGGTGCTGTGCTTTCGGCACGCTGCTGCTGCTGGGCTACATGGTGGCCGAGCGCGGCGCCTGTTTCTAAAGCCATGCCTGTTCGACAGCGAGGCCGCAATGGCCGAAGCCATCACCACGCGGTGTTGTATCGCCGGCGGCGGGCCGGCGGGCATGATGCTGGGCTTTCTGCTGGCGCGCGCCGGCATCGACGTCACCGTGCTGGAGAAGCACAAGGACTTCCTCCGCGACTTCCGCGGCGACACCATCCATCCGTCGACGCTCGAATTGATGCACGAGCTCGGCCTGCTCGATGAATTCCTCAAGTTGCCGCACCAGGAGGGTCGCCAACCTCGCATTCCAGATCGGCGCCGAACGGCTGCAGATGGTGGACTTCAGCCATCTGCCGGTGCACTGCAAATTCGTCGCGCTGATGCCGCAGTGGGACTTCCTCAATTTCCTGGCCGACAAGGCCAAGCGCTATCCGTCGTTTCGTCTGCTGATGCAGGCCGAGGCGAAGGAGCTGATCGAGCAGGGCGGCCGCGTCGCCGGTGTTCGCGCGCCAAGACGCCGGGCGGCGACGTCGAAATCCGTGCATCGCTGGTGGTCGGCTGCGACGGCCGCCATTCCACGGTGCGCGAGCGCGCCGGATTTACGGTGGAGGATATCGGCGCGCCGATCGACGTGCTCTGGTTCCGGCTGTCGCGGCGCAACAGCGACACCGAAGATACCGGCGGCCATATCGAAGCCGGCAAGATGATGGTGATGCTCAACCGCGGCGACTACTGGCAATGCGCCTATGTCATCCCCAAGGGCGGCATCGAGACGGTGAAGCGCGAAGGCCTGGCGAAGTTCCGCGAACGGGTGGTGGAACTGTCGCCGTTCCTGAGTGACCGCATCGACGAGATCAAGAGCTTCGATGACGTCAAGCTGCTGACCGTCGCGATCGACCGGCTGCGGCAGTGGCACAAGCCCGGGCTGCTGTGCATCGGCGATGCCGCGCACGCCATGTCGCCGGTCGGCGGCGTCGGCGTCAATCTCGCGGTGCAGGACGCGGTCGCTGCGGCCAACATCCTGGCCGAGCCGCTGCGCGCCGGCGCCGTCACCAGCGCTCATCTCGCCGCGGTGCAGGCGCGCCGCGACCTTCCCGACGCGGGTTATCCAGCGCATGCAGGTGATCGTGCAGGATCAACTGCTGTCGCCGGCGCTCAAGGGCAGCGAGCGGCCGAAGCCGCCGCTGTTGCTGCGACTGATGCAGTGGCTGCCGATCCTGCGCCGCATTCCGGCGCGGATTGTCGGCCTCGGCGTCCGCCCCGAGCACGTCGAGACGCCGGAGCGCGCTTTAGCGGAAATCCTCCGGCTTGAGCTCGATCGGCGTGCCGTGCGGCGTGCGGTCGGCGGCGTGGTCCCAGGCGTCGAAATACTTCCGCAACGTGGGCGCGTCAGTCACGCCCTTCTCGGCGACGATCCGCTCCAGCGCCGCCAGCCAGTGCCGGTAATAGGTCTCGCCGGTGTCGGGATCGCCGGCCGCCTGCGCCTTCTTGATCTCGTCGCCGAGGATCGCCGCCCATTCCGGCCAGACGAACAGGCCGCGGTCGTAGAGCGCAAGCGCCATGGCGAAGGCCTGCGCCTCCCACGGCTCGCGGAACACCGGCCCCTCGGCGTCGCAGGGGATGCTCGGCACTTCGCTCGGTGGCGCGCGCGCGCCGCGGCGGGATCGATCGGTCGCGTCATGCCGCTCCGACGTCATGCCGGTAGCCTCGAGATACGGCTCGAACGCGTCGATCGAAATCTTCAGCGTCGGGTCGGCGTCCGGGCCCCACAATTCGCGGCTGTCGAACACCACGGTGTAGAGCCATTGCGGATTGTCGCCGCTGATCGGTCGCGACCGAGTCCGGGATACATGTGGCAGCCGTGGCATAGCTCGACCACGCCGACCTTGTCGCGGGCATAGCGCGGCAGCCGTGTGTGCGTCGTCGGATGGATGTTCACCGGTGCGCACCCGGTCGCCCGGCTTGAACTTCGCCGGCCCCTGCTGCTGGCGGTAGAACGAGCTGCGGCACATGCCGGCGCCGACCACGTCCAGGGTGAGCTTGCGCGGCAGGGTCTTGCCGGGCGTCTGCGCATGGCCGGCCTTCAGTTCCTCCGGCGTAGCATAGCCGCGCTCGGTGACGTTGCTCTCCATCGCCAGCATCCAGCGCTGGTAGTACGACGCGCCGAGATAGGACAGCGGCGGCAGCTTCTCCTGCGCGAAGCGCGAATGGTCGATGTGCCAGGCGCCGGCGTAGCCCATGGCGCGCTGCATCGCCAGCACGCGGCCTTCCCATGGCATGTGAAACGGCGGCTCGTTCTGCTCGACCTCGACCTTGCCGAAGCCGTCCATGCCGCCCATGTCGTGTACGCCGTCCATCACTTCACCTCGCTCGGCTTGAGCGGCATGCCGGTGCCGATCATCGAGTCGCGGGTCACCAGGTCGGCGAGCTTCTCCTCGCTCCAGCCTTCGGTGCCGGCGGGCCGCATCGGCAGCACGATGAAGCGCGTCTCGGCGGTGGAGTCCCACACCCGCACTTCGGTGTCCTTCGGCAGCGCGATGCCGAAGTCGCTGAGCACGCCGCGCGGGTCCTTCACCGCGCGCGAGCGGTACGGCGCCGACTTGTACCAGACCGGCGGCAGGCCCAGCACCTCCCACGGATAGCAGGAGCACAGCGTGCAGACGATCATGTTGTGGCGCTGCGGCGTGTTCTCGACCGCGACCAGATGGTCGCCGACCCGGCTCATGTGGCCCATCGAGGCCACCGCCTTGGTGGCGTCGGCCAGCAGCGCCTTCTTGAACGCGGGATCGGTCCAGGCCTCGGCCACCACCACGGCGCCGTTGCGCGGCCCGATCTTGGTCTCGTAGGCCTCGACGATGGCGTCGAGCGCGGTCGGGTCGATATAGCCCTTCTCGGTCAGCACGGTTTCCAGCGCGCGGACGCGAAGCTGCGTCTCGCGACAGTTCCGAGCCGTGGTCGTGGTCGTGGTGATGGTCGTGATCGTGGTCCGGCCATGGGCAACCTCCGGCAGGTGATTTGCGGCTACAATATAGCAATGCCGGAAACGTCCTGCACCATCGCGCTGGCCGATAGGCATCGACCGCCTCAATGCGGCGATCGGGCGCAGCGCGGCGTGGTTTTGCCTGTTCGTGGTGGTGGTGCAGTTTGCCGTCGTGGTGCTGCGCTATGTGTTCGGCATCGGCTCGATCTGGCTGTCGGAATCGATCATCTACGGCCACGCCGCCTTGTTCATGCTGGCTGCCGCCTGGACCCTGCGCGAGGGCGGCCATGTGCGGGTCGACGTATTCTACGCCGACGCCATGCCGCGAACGCGGGCGCTGATCGATCTCTGCGGCGCGCTGTTTCTGCTGCTGCCGTTCATGCTGGTGCTCGCGTGGTTCGCGCTGCCTTACGTGGCGCGCTCCTGGGCGATCCTGGAAACCTCGCCGGAAACCAGCGGCATCCCGGCCGTGTTCTTGCTCAAGACGCTGATTCCGCTGTTTGCCATGCTGATGGCGTTGCAGGGCATCGCGCAGGCGATCCGGGCATTGGAAGTGCTCGCAGTCCACGCGAGACGCGACATGAATTCGATGCCGCGCCGCAGGCTCATCCGCTCCCTCCCCCGCTTGCGGCGGAGGGTTGGGGAGGGGGGTATTCACATCAAGCAGGCTACCCCTCCCGCCGAGCCTCGCGCGTCGACCTCCCCCGCGAGCGGGAGAGGTAAGGGGACGTTGCTGCGCCGTCTCGGCAACGCATGCCGCTCGCTGAAATCCTCGCCATCCTCATGGTGGTCGCGGTCTGCGGCTTTCTGTTCTTCGGCTATCCGGTGGCGCTGACGCTCGGCGGCGTGTCGCTCGCCTTCGCCGTGCTCGGCGCATTTCGCCGGCGCCATGAGCTTCTCCTTCCTCGGCGCGCTGCCGCAGCGCGTGTTCGGCGTGATGACCAATCCAGTGCTGCTGGCGATCCCGCTGTTCATCTTCATGGGCGTGATGCTGGAGCGCTCGCGCATCGCCGAGGAGCTGCTGGAGACGATGGGCCGGCTGTTCGGCTCGCTGCGCGGCGGGCTCGGCATCTCGGTCGCCATCGTCGGCACCTTGCTCGCCGCGGCCAAGGGCGTGGTCGGCGCCACCACGGTGACCATGGGCCTGATCGTGCTGCCGACCATGCTGCGCCACGGCTACGACAAGCGGCTCGCCGCCGGCACCGTGGCCGCCACCGCGACGCTGGCGCAAATCTTTCCGCCGGCGACCGTGCTGGTGCTGCTCGGCGATCAGCTCTCGACCGCCTATCAGGCGGCGCAGCTTCAGCAGGGCAATTTCGCGCCATCCTCGGTGACGGTGAGCGACCTGTTTGCCGGCGCGCTCATTCCGGGCTTCGCGCTGGTCGCGCTCTACATTCTCTATCTGATCTTCATGGCGGTGTTCTTCCCGAAGACCTCGCCTGCCATCCCGCCGCGATCCGGCGGCGCCGAAAGGCGTCGCATTGGTCGCGCCGCCTCGTCGCCGTGCTGGTCGCGCCGCTTCTCCTCATTCTCGCGGTGCTCGGCTCGATCCTCGGCGGCATTGCCACGCCGACCGAAGCTGCCTCGGTCGGCGCGGTCGGCGCCATCCTGCTCGCGGCGCTGAAGGGCACGCTCGAAGACGCGCTGCGCCCGGTCGTGCAGCGCACCACGCAGGTCACCTGCGATGATCTTTCGTCATCCTGATCGGCGCCACCATGTTCAGCCTGGTGTTTCGCGGGCTTGGCGGCGACGACATGGTGCACCGCGCGCTGGCCGATCTGCCCGGCGGCGCTGCCGGCGCCATCTTGGTCGTGATGCTGGCGATGTTCCTGCTCGGCTTCGTCATGGACGCCTTCGAGATCATCTTCGTGGTGGTGCCGATCGTCGCGGTGCCGCTGCTCGCGCTGCACAAGGTCGATCCGGTCTGGCTCGGCATCATGATGGCGATGAATCTGCAGACCTCGTACATGCACCCGCCGCTTGGCCCGACCCTGTTTTTCCTGCGCGGCGTCGCTCCGCCGGAGATCACCACCAAGGACATCTACCTCGGCATCATCCCGTTCGTGGTGATCCAGCTCTTCGCGCTGGTCGTGCTTTGGTATGTGCCGGGGCTTGCGACCGCGCTGCCCCATGCGCTTTATGGAGGGCGATGAGCATGAAAGCCGCCGAACTGTTCGACCTCAAAGGCCGTGTGGCGCTGGTCACCGGCGCGTCCGGCGGCCTCGGGCTGCGCTTCGCCGAGGTGCTGGCGGCAAACGGCGCGTCGGTCGCGCTGGTGGCGCGCCGCGCCGACAAGCTGCAAGGCCGCGGTTGCCAAGATCGAGAAGGCCGGCGGCAAAGCCGTCGCGATCGAGGCCGACGTGCTCGACCGCGCGCAGATGAACCGCGCCTTCGAGCAGGCCGAGAAGGCGTTCGGCACCGTCACCGTTCTGGTCAACAACGCCGGCGTCGCGCACTCCACCCGCGCCATCGATCTCACCGAGGACGAGTGGCATCGCGTCGTCCGCACCAACCTCGACGCCGTGTTCTTCTGGGCGCAGGAAGGCGCGCGCCGCATGCTCGCCGCCAACAAGAAGGGCTCGATCGTCAACATCGCCTCGGTGCTGGGCTTCGGCGTGTCGAAGGGCACCATCGCCTACGCCACCGCCAAGGCCGGCGTCATCCAGATGACCAAGGCGCTCGGGCTCGAACTTGCCTTCAAGGGAGTCCGCGTCAACGCCATCGCGCCCGGGCTGGTTCGTCACCGACATCAACCGCGACTATCTGGCGAGCGAGGTCGGCAAGAAACTGACCCGCGATATTCCGGTCGGCCGCTTCGGCGAGGATGGCGACCTTGACGGCGCGCTGCTGCTGCTCGCGTCGGATGCCGGCTCCTACATCGCCGGCGCCACCATCGTGTGCGACGGCGGGCAGATGGTCGCGCTGCGCGGAGGATAGGGGGGAATTCATGGACTTCACGCTGTCGCCCGAGATCGAGAGTCCTTCGCGTGCGCGTGCGCGCTTTCGTCGAGGAGCACGTGCTGCCGCTGGAATCCGATCCGGCGAATTTCTCCGACCACGAGAACATCCCGCACGACCGGCTTGAGCCGGTGCGCGAAAAAGCGAAGAAGGCCGGCCTCTGGGCGCCGCAGTCGCCCAAGGAATACGGCGGCATGGACCTGCCGATGGTGGCCTGGGCGGTGATGTACGAGGAGGCGGCGCGCTCGCTGTTCGGGCCGCTCGCCTTCAACTGCATGGCGCCGGACGACGGCAACATGAACGTGCTGAAGAAGCTCGGCACGCCGCGCGCAGAAGGAAAAGTGGCTGAAGCCGATCGTCGAGGGGAAAGTCCGCTCGTCCTTTGCCATGACCGAGCCGGCGCCCGGCGGCGGCTCCGATCCGAGCATGATCAAGACCTATGCCGAGAAGCACGGCGACACCTGGAAAATCTACGGTCGCAAGTGGTTCATCACCGGTGCCGACGGCGCCGCCCATTTCATCCTCGCGGCGCGAACCTCCGACGACAAGCGCAAGGGCATCACCACCTTTCTGTTTCACAAGGACCAGCCCGGCTGGCGCATCCTGCGCCGCATCGAGATCATGGGCCCCGAGGAGCACGGCGGCCATTGCGAGATCGATTTCGACGGGCTCGAAGTTCATGACGACGACGTGTTCGGCGGCTTCGGCAACGGCCTCAAGGTCGTGCAGGTGCGGCTTGGCCCGGCGCGGCTGACGCACTGCATGCGCTGGCTCGGCTGGGCCAAGCGCTGCATCGAGATCGCGCAGGAGTACGTCGGCCGCCGCGAGGGTTTCGGCGTCAAGCTCGCCGACCGCGAGAGCGTGCAGATGAAGCTCGGCGAGGTCGGCCACAACATCCACATCGGTCGGCTGCTGACCATGCACGCCGCCTGGAAGCTCGACCAGGGCGACTTCGCCCGCAAGGAAGTGTCGATGGCGAAGCTGCACTGCGCCAACACGCTGCACCAGGCCGCCGATGTCGCGATCCAGCTTCAAGGCGCGCGCGGCTATTCCAAGGACACGATCGCGGAATGGGTCTATCGCGCCGCCCGCGCCGCCCGCCTGGTCGACGGCGCCGACGAGGTGCACAAGATGGTGCTGGCGAAGTTCATGCGCGACGAAGGCCGCGATTTCTGGAGCTGGAGCGCGGGCAACCGGGTTTGAGCCCGGCTAATGGACCCGTTGCGGCTGTGGGCTTGCCGCAGTCGCAGCCTGTTGCGGACTCGGCGCGTCCGCGCCCGCCGCACCGTCGACCAGATGCTCCGGCCGGATGATGCAGGTCCAGACCAGCCCGTCGGGCGCTGAATTCGAGCGAGCCTTCACCGAGCGCATTCACCGTGACGCGCTCCAGCACGAAACAGCCGAAGCCCTTTCTTGTCGGCGGCGTGACCGTCGGGCCGCCGCTTTCGCGCCAGGTCAGCCGCAAGTCGTCGGTCGCCGTGGGCGCCGGGCTGTCTCACCCAATCGATATTGACCTTGCCGGACGGCACCGACAGTGCGCCGTATTTCGATGCATTGGTGGCAAGCTCGTGCAGCGCCAGAGCAACGTTCTGCACCGCCTCGGACTTCGAGCATGATGCGCATGCCGCGGCGGACGACCTTCTCGGTGCCGAAGGCCGCCAGTTGCGCGGTGACCAGATCGTCCAGAGATGCGCCGCTCCATTGCTGCTCGACCAGGAGATCGTGCGCATCCGCCAGCGCCTGAATGCGCGAATTGAAGCGGTGCTCGAATTCGTCGAATGACGAAGTGTGGCGCGAGGTCTGCCGGGCGATCGCAAGCACGATGGCGAGCAGGTTCTTCGAGCGATGCGACAGCTCCCGCATGATCAGCCGAACATGTGCTTCGCGCTCGTCGCGTTCCTTGTCGTGCTGCTCCAGAACCTGCGCCGTGGTGGCGATGGCGTCGAGCGTGCGGTCGGCCTCCGGCAGGCCGGTGTTGCGTGAACGTCATGGTCCGGCGCAGCACCGAGCGCGTGGGTGCCCTGCTCGATCTGCTCGATCGGCCGGGCGATCCGCCGTGCCGACCAGATCGCCAGCAGCAGGCTCAGCAGCGTCGTCGCGCCGCCGGCGAGGCCTGCGATCAGGATGGTCTTGCGGATCGGCGCCTCGAACAGCGCCTTGTCGGTGGCAAGGCCCATCACCCATCCGCTCAGTGGCGAGGTGACATGGGCGTTGGCGATGGTGCCGCCTTCGAGCGAGGTCATCTCGTTCCAGCCTTCCCTGGAAGTTTGCACTGCGGCGCGAAAGCCGTCCGAGGCTTGGCGGCCGACATTGCTCTCGTGGCTGCGCGAGCGCGCGATGAAGTTGCCGTTGCGGTCGATCAGGCCGGCAAGCCAGCCTTCCGGCAAGTTCCATTGCTCGAACAGGGTCCGGAAGATGCCGGGCTCCATGATGACGGCGAGCGCCAGCGGCGGCTTGTCCTTGCGCATCACCGGGACCTCGACCGTCACCACCGGGGATTTCTTCATCGCGCCCTCGAACACGCCGGAAATCTGGACCTGCCCAGTCGCAAGCGCCTGGCGTTGCAGCGCGATGGCGGCCGACGCCCGCTTCGGCGGCGGATCGCTGGCCCCGGGCAGAAGGTTCATGATCTCCTGCCCGTCCTGGTCGGCCAGCACGATCCAGCCGCCCGAGAGCCCGGTCGTGGCGCGCTCCGCCTCAAGGCGGAACGCCACGAAATCGTCCGCTTGCAGCGCCGGCGAGGTCGCCAGCATCTGCGCCACCGCAATCTGCTTGCTGAGGATCGTATCCACCGCGTTCATCAGCGTTCGGGTGGAGAACAGGATGCCTTCGCGCCGGGTTTCGCGCTCATTGTTGGCGAGCTGCCAGACGATGCCCGCCGTCAACAGGATGAACGGCAGCGCCACCGCGAGCGCCAGCAGCATCAGGCGGTGGCGGATACTCCAGCCTTTGTTTGTTGCTTCCAGGGACTTGCTCCCAACGCGCTTTGCAATATCCCCACCGAGGGCCGCACTCTATCCATCGATGACAACGAAGAAAGCGGGCTGCGCGATCGGGCCGATGGCGCAACCTTACTAAACTCGGTGCTTCGCCAGACGTTCCGTGCAAACGCCATTCAATGGCAATAGCTGGGGTCGATCTGTTCCGCGATCCGCAGAAAGGCCGGCCAGTCGGCCGAGCCGCGGCCGAGTCGTGCTTCTCGTATTGCGACGCCGTGCTCTCGCAGATCTGCGAGGGAATTTCGATCAATTCCCCGCCGGTCGCCTCCATCCGGAGCTGGATGTCGGCGGCCTCGATCAGCGTCTTCATCAGCACGAAGGCCTCCCGCGCGGTCTTGCCGACCGTGAGCAGGCCGTGGTTGTGCATGATCAAGGCGCGGTTCTGGCCGAGGTCGCGGTTGATGCGGGCGCGCTCCTCGAAGTCTTCGGTGATGCCTTCGTAGGCGTGATAGCCGGTGCGGTTGTAGAACCGGATCGCCTGCTGCGAAACCATGCGCAGGCCATGCTTGAGGCCGGCGATCGCCATGCCGATCTCGGTGTGGACGTGAACCGCGCAATTGACGTCGGGCCGGCCCGACAGCACGCCACCGTGCAGGGTGAAGCCCGGCCGGTTGACGCCGGCCTTCTCGTCGAGGTCGTCGTTCATGTCGACCTTGCGCAAGTTCGAGGCCGTCACCTCGGTCCACAGCAGCTCATGCTGCTTCATCAGGAATTTCGCTCGGCTCGCCGGGCACGCGCATCGAGCAGTGATTGTAGATCACATCGCCCCAGCCGTAGTGCGCGCACAGCCGGTAGACGGCGGCGAGGTCGGTCCGGGCCTGCCATTCCTCGGGCGAGATGCCGGTCGGGACGGCAGGTTCGATTTTGGCGTGCTGGTTCATGGCGGGTCTCCGTGTGAACCGGCAGTATAGCACGCCGGGCTGAAGGAACCGATGCTGCGTTGCGCCAAAATGCGCAATCCGCGGGCAAGTCGACATTTCGTTGCAAGGCATCCAACGGCGATGAAATGACCCTTCGATTGTGCGCCGGCGCATTGCTGGTCCGCCGCGGCCGCCATATCTCTCCGGCAATTCACAGCCCCTAGCCGGCTCGGCCTGCCGAGGCACACTGGTCCGCGAAATGTCGCTCAATCACGTCACGCTCGACGACAAATACGACCTGACCAAAAGCCGCGTCTTCGTGACCGGCTATCAGGCACTGGTGCGCATGACGATGATGCAGCACGAGCGCGATCGGCGCGCGGGCTTGAACACCGCCGGCTATGTTACCGGCTATCGCGGCTCTCCGCTGGGCGGCCTCGACTACCAGTTCCAGCGCGGCGATCTCGCATCTCGCCCCGCGCAACGTGCTGTTCCAGACCGCCATCAACGAAGACCTCGCCGCCACCGCGCTGTGGGGCTCGCAGCAGGCCGAGTTGCGCGGCGAGGGCAAGTACGACGGCGTGTTCGGCATCTGGTACGGCAAGGGGCCGGGCGTCGACCGCTCCGGCGACGCCTTCCGTCACGCCAATTTCGCCGGCACCTCGAAATTCGGCGGCGTGCTGGCGCTGATGGGCGACGACCACACCGCCGAATCCTCCACCACCGCGCACCAGTCCGAATTCAACTTCGTCGACGTCATGATCCCGATCCTGAACCCGGCCGGCGTTCAGGAGATCATCGACTACGGTCTGTACGGCTGGGCGATGTCGCGCTTCACCGGCACCTGGGTTGGCCTGAAGTGCATGCACGAGACGGTAGAGTCCACCGCGGTGATCGACGGCGCGATGGAGCGGCTCAACATCGTCATGCCTGGCCCCGACGAGTTCAACATGCCCGAAGGCGGACTCAACATCCGCTTGCACGACACTGTGCTCGGCATGGAGGCGCGGCTGCACGACCACAAGCGCGACGCCATGCTGGCTTTCGTTCGCGCCAACAAGCTCAACCAAGGTCATCACCTCGGGCGGCCGCACGCCGAAGATCGGCGTCATCACCACCGGCAAGAGCTATCTCGACGTGCGCCAGGCGCTCGACGAGCTCGGCATCGACGAGGTGAAATGCAACGACTTCGGGCTTGCGCATCGACAAGATCGCCTGCCCGTGGCCGATCGGCAAACCGGAGCTGATGGAGTTCGCCCAGGGCCTCGACCTCATCATCGTGGTCGAGGAAAAGCGCTCGCTGATCGAGGTGCAGGTGCGCGAGGAGCTCTACGGCACCGCGAACCAGCCGGTCGTCATCGGCAAGAAGGACGAGCAGGGCAACTGGCTGTTCCCGGTCAAGGGCGCGCTCGATGCCAACGACGTCGCGATCTGCATCGGCGACCGGCTGCTAAAATACGTCAGCGACGAGAATCTGAAGGGCCGCGTCGCGCGGCTGAAGGAGGCGCAGCAGCGGCTTGCGGCAACGCAGGACGTTGCGGTCCGCATTCCTTACTTCTGCTCTGGCTGTCCGCACAATTCCTCGACCGTGGTGCCGGAGGGCGCGCGCGCCTATGCCGGCATCGGCTGCCACTACATGGCGCAGTGGATGGACCGCTCGACGCTCGGCTTCACCCAGATGGGCGGCGAGGGCGCTAACTGGATCGGCGAGGCGCCGTTCTCCAACCGCCCGCACGTGTTCCAGAACATCGGCGACGGCACCTACAACCACTCCGGCTACATGGCGCTGCGCGCCTCGATCGCGTCCGGCGTCAACGTCACCTACAAGATCCTCTACAACGACGCCGTCGCCATGACCGGCGGCCAGATGAACGACGGCAATCTCAGCGTGCCGAAGATCGCGGCGCAAGTCGCGGCGGAGGGCGCGAAGCGCGTCGTCGTGGTCAGCGACGAGCCGAAGAAATATCCGCCGGGCATCAAATGGCCGGACGGCATCACCTTCCACCACCGCGACGATCTGCAGGCGGTGCAGAAGGAGCTGTCGCAGATTCCCGGCTGCACCGTGCTGATCTACGACCAGACCTGCGCCGCCGAAAAGCGCCGCCGGCGCAAGCGCGGCACGTTCCCCGATCCGGACAAGCGCGTCATCATCAACGAGCTGGTCTGCGAGGGCTGCGGCGACTGCGGCGTGAAATCGAACTGCGTCTCGGTGCAGCCGCTGGAAACCGAATTCGGACGCAAGCGCACCATCGATCAGTCGTCCTGCAACAAGGACTATTCCTGCGTGAAGGGCTTCTGCCCGTCCTTCGTCACCGTGCATGGCGCGCAAGCTGAAGCGCGGCGCCGGCGTCCTCTCTGCCGGGTGGGGAGAGCCTACCCCACCCGGCTCCTCGCTGCGCTCGGAGCCACCCTCCTCCTTCGGGGGAGGGATGACGCTTCCTGAGCCGTCGCATCCGAAGATCGGCCAGACCTACAACATCATCGTCACCGGCGTCGGCGGCACCGGCATCGTCACCATCGGCGGCATCCTCGGCATGGCGGCGCATCTCGAGGGCAAGGGCGTCGGCGTCATCGACATGGCCGGCCTCGCCCAGAAGGGCGGCGCGGTCTACAGCCACATGCGGATCGCCGAGCGTGCCCGAGGACATCCATGCCATCCGCATCGCGGCGGGCGGCGCCGACCTCGTGCTCGGCGGCGACATCGTCGTCGCCGGCAACAAGAAGGTGCTGTCGGCGGTGAAGCCCGGCACCGCGATGGTCATCAACACTTCGGAATTCCTGCCGGGCGACTTCACCCGCAACGCCGACTTCTCGCTGCCGACCGAGCGGCTGAAGCGCGCGATCTCCGGCGCGGCCGGCAAGGAGCGCACCCATTTCATCGACGCGTCGCGGCTCGCCACCGCGCTGTTTGGCAGTTCGCTCGGCGCCAACATCTTCATGGTCGGCTACGCCTACCAGCTCGGCGCGCTGCCGCTTGGCGCCGACGCCATCGAGCAGGCGATCGCGCTGAACGGCGAGGCGGTGCCGATGAACATCGCGGCGTTCCACTGGGGCCGCCGCGCCGCGCTCGATCCGCGCCGCGGTCGAGGCGCTGGCGAAGCCCGCGCCGGAAAACCGCGATCGAGAACCGCGCGCTGTCGCAATCGTTCGACGAGACGGTCGAGCGGCGCGTTGCGTTCCTTACCGCCTATCAGAATGCCGCGCTATGCCGCGCGCTACCGCACGCTGGGTCGAGAAGGTGAAGGCCGCCGAGAGCGCCAAGGCGCCGGGCAAATGCGGGCTTGCCGAAGCGGTTGCGCGCTATCTGTTCAAGCTGATGGCCTACAAGGACGAGTACGAGGTGGCGCGGCTCTACACCGACGGCAACTTCCTCAAGCAGGTGGCGAACGAGCTTGGCGGCGACAACCTTCGCTTCGAGTTTCACCTCGCGCCGCCGCTGCTCGCGAAAGTCGAATCCGGCGACCGGCGAGCCGACGCAAGATCAGCTTCGGGCCGTGGATGATGACCGGCTTCAAGTGGCTGGCGAAGCTGAAATTCCTGCGCGGCACGCCGCTCGACATCTTCGGCTATTCCGAGGAACGCAGGACCGAGCGCAAGCTCGTCGCCGACTACGAGGCGATGCTCGACGAGATCGCTGCCAAGCTCACGCCCGAAAATCACGCGCTTGCTGTCGGCCTCGCCGCCATCCCGGAAAAAATCCGCGGCTTCGGCCCGGTCAAGATGCGCCACCTCGCCGCCGCCAAGGCCGACGAGGCGGCGCTGCTCGAGCAATTCCGCTCCGGCGAGCCGCCGCTGCTCAAGGCGGCGGAATAGCCCGCGCGGTCGCCTCAACCGTCATTGCGAGGAGCGCCAGCGACGAAGCAATCCAGGTTGTCTCATATGGTCTGGATTGCTTCGCTTCGCTCGCAATGACACCGACTTCGCCTGGCTTTTATGGTTAATTTCTTGTTAACGGCTTCCGCCTCCAATGGTGCGCCGGCGATTCGCCGCCGCCATTCGGGGGACCTTCCGTGCCGTCGATCAGGAAACTCGCCATCGCGCTTGCCGCGATCGCTGTCGCTGCAGGTCTTGCCGGATGCGCCACCGTGCCAGGTTCGGTGGAAGAGCAGCTCTGGTTTGACAAGGCAGTCGGACCCGACGTCTATTACGTGCCATCGGATATCCGCCTGCGAGGCGCAATCGGCTACCCGCTGACCGACGGCGGATTCTACCGACACGCTGTGCCGGTGCTTGTGGAAGAGCGGTAAGCAATAGCTAGAGGGAAGTTTTTTCAGATTGAATTGCTCGTTCGTCCCCGCGGCCCGGTCTTCGCTCGCTTCGCGAGCTCCGGCGGGTTCGAGACCGACGAAGCGCGGAGCGCGAAGGCGGAAAGCGGGGACCCAGCGCTTTTGCTAAAGAACTGGGACTCCCGCTGGAGCCTGCCCTCGGGCCGGCCGCAGGCCGGACCCGTGGGCGGGAGCGAACGGGGTTTGTTTCGGCGCAATACGATCATGCTTTAGAACGCCTGCGCCATCTCTTTGGCGCCCTGCGCCTGCGAGGCGTTGTCCATCTTGCGTTCAATCGACGCGAACAGCGCTGCCACCGTGCCGGTGCGCCGCGCGATCGGATTGCGCTCATAGCCGCCGCGCTGGAAGAAATTCGATGTCGGCACCTTCTCGCGCAGTTCCTGCGGCATCGACACCATGTCGAAGCCGTTGCCGTCGCCGGTGAAGTTCATCAGCTCCAGCTCGCAGGCGGTCAGCGGCTCGGTCCGCCCCTTGGCTCGCGCGAAGACGACGGAATCGAGCAGCTTTTGCGTCTGCAGCAGCGGGCCGATGTCGCGATCGAGCACCAGCGCGTGGGTGCCCATGCCGCCCGGCGTGGTCTTGGCGAGCTTGTCGTGCTCGCTCCAGGCGTCCGGCACGGTGCGAGTGAAGGCGATCATCTTATTCAGCGTCGCGATCTTGCGGTCCATCGCGTCGCGCTCGGCGCCGGCAAGGGAAGCGGCCGACGCGGTCAAGGCCGCGACGAACTTGTCGCCCTGCTCGGCGAGAAGGCTCACAGTGTTGGTGCTGAGCAACTGGTTGTAGCCCATCGCGGGCGAGATCGCGTGGCCGTTCTTGCTGCCGCCGGCCGTGGCGAGCCCGGCCTGGCCGTCATAGGTGCCGTTGCCGCCGGTCTCGAAGGCGTAGATGCGGACGGCCTGTTCCTTGGTGAGTCCGGCCGCCAGCGCGACTTTCGCGTAGGCCTGCTTGAACTCGGCTTCGGTCTTCGGCCGGTCCGGCGTGAACTTGTATTGCTCGGCTGCAGCCTTGAGAAAATCCGCGATCACCGGAATGCGCTGCGGCGGCGGGCCCGGCTCGCGCCGCGGCGGAATGTAGCCCGGCGGTCGCGGCGGCCCGGTGTAGTGCGGCGGCTGCGCCAACACGTAGTCGTCAATGCCGGTCGGTTCGTGGGCGCGGCGTTTGGCGAAACGCGCCCGCCGCTTGTCGGCGATCTGCTGCCAGTAGGCCTGCGCCTCTTCCTCGTAGGCGCGGCGTGCCCGGATATAGGCTTCGATCGCCGAGCGGCGGTTGGCGGCGCCGGTTATGTCCGCCGGAGCATCCTGCGCCACTGACGGCATCGCCGCGCCGAGCAGCGCTGCGGCGAGCAGCAAGGCGTGGAATCGTCGTGTCGGCTGATGCCGCATGGTCTGCGTCGCGGGCCTTCGTGGAATCGCGCGTTGATAGCACGATTCTCCGCCTCGATGGCCGCAGTGGGGCGGCGGTCGGTCTGGTCGTGCTAGACTTGCGCCCGGACAGCGAAGGAGGCGTCCATGACCATTACCCTCAATCACACCATCGTACCGGCGCGTGACAAGGCCAAGTCCGCCAAGTTCTTCGCCGGCCTGTTCGGTTTGCGGCGC
Organism: uncultured Alphaproteobacteria bacterium; assembly: GCA_963702635.1. GTDB lineage: Bacteria > Pseudomonadota > Alphaproteobacteria > Rhizobiales > Xanthobacteraceae > Z2-YC6860. Next base: position 114,269 of record CAVPDL010000015.1, on the reverse strand, counting down.
GGCCGGACCAATTATTTCGCGCCGGTGCGCGTCAACAAGACATTGACCCTGCTGTTCGACCAGGACAGCAAGTTCGAGAGCCATCATTACGCGTTCCATGTCAGCAAGCGCGAGTTCGACGCCATCTTCGCCCGCGTCAAGAAGGCCAAGCTCGCCTACGGCAGTGCGCCCTGGAGCCTCGACGACGGCAAGCTCAACGATTGGGGCGGCGGCCGCGGCTTCTACTTCAAGGACCCAAACGGGCATGTGCTGGAGTTGATGACGGTGCCGCAGTGAGGCGGGTGCGGCGGCGGCGCGCTTGACCGACGCCTGCGCCGTGAAACAATGCGGCCCGGCGGCAAGGCCGCGAGGAGAGGCAAGATGATCCGACGTACCTGCGCTGCAGCAGCAATTGTCCTGGCGCTAGCAATCGCTGCACCGGCGCAGGCGCAATCCGACTATCCCAGCCGGCCGATCCAGCTCGTTGTGCCTTATGGCGCAGGCGGTGTCGCCGACGTCGGCATGCGCATCCTTGCCGACAAGCTCTCGGCGCGGCTGAAGCAGCAGGTCGTGGTCGAGAACCGTCCCGGCGCCGGCGGCATCATTGCCGCAAAGTCGGTCGCGACCGCCGCGCCCGACGGCTACACCGTGCTGATGACCGGCAACAACAACGCCATTGCGGTCGCGCTGTTCAAGTCGCTGCCGTACGATATCCTTAAGGACTTCAAATCCACCTCGACCACGTCGTTCTTCGACCTCCTGCTGCTGACGCGGACCGACTCGCCGCTGAAATCGCTGCAGGACCTGATCAAGGCGGCGAAGGCGAGCCCCGGCAAGCTCAATATCGGCACCATCAATCCGGGCAGCACGCAGAACCTCGCCGCTGAGCTGTTTCGCAGCGTCGCCGGCATCAAGATCACGATCGTGCCGTTCCGGACCTCGGCCGACATGGCGACCGCGGTGCTGCGCGGCGACGTCGACGCTGCCTTTGAGTTCTTTGCGGCGGCGCATGCGCTGATCGTCGACAACAAGGTCCGCGTTCTGGTGTCCACCGGGCCGAAGCGCACACAGTATCTGCCGGACGTGCCGACTGCGCAGGAGAGCGGGCTCAAGAACTTCGAGGTGGTGAGCTGGAACGGAATTTCGGTTCCGAGCGCAGCGCCCCAGGCGGTGGTTGACACGCTGGTCAAGAGCATCAACGACGTGCTGCCGCTGCCCGACGTTCAGGAGAAATCGCAGAAGCTCGGCATGGACATGCACGGCAGCAAGCCCGGCGACATGGACAGGCGCATGAAGGACGACATCGCCAAATGGGCGGCGGTGATCGAGAAGGCCGGTATCCCGAAGCGGGATTGAGCGAAGGGGAGATCACGCATGACCGCACTCGCCCTCGCCCTGCATATCCTCGGCGCCGTGGTCTGGGTCGGCGGCATGTTCGCCGCCTATATGTGTCTGCGTCCGGCCGCGGGCGCGCTCGAGCCGCCGGCGCGGCTGAAGCTCTGGCGCGCGTTCTTCGCCAAGTTCTTTCCCTGGGTTTGGCTCGCGGTCCTGTTCCTGCTCGCCAGCGGCTACTGGATGGTGTTTGAGACCTTCGGCGGCTTTGCCGGTGTCAAGCTGCACGTCCACATCATGCAGGGCATCGGCTGGCTCATGATTGTGCTGTACCTCTGGCTGTTCCACGGCCCCTGGCTGAAGTTCAAGCGTGCCGTCGACGCTTCGGACTGGCCGGCCGCGGCGGCCAACCTCAACCGCATCCGCCAGATCATCATGATCAACCTGCCGCTCGGGCTGATCGTGGTGATCGTCGGGGCCAGCGGCAGGTATTGGGGCTGAGAGCCAGCCCGAAACCTCGGGGCCCGTCATTGCTTCGCCGCTGCGCTGCTCGCAATGAAGTCTTCCTTGAATGGTCGGCTAACGCGCCAGGTGGAACTCGGCCTCGCGCGCCTCGGCCATCAGCGTGCTCCAGGCCAGCTCGCGCAATTCGGCGAACCGCGCCAGGCGGAGCGTGTCGCGCGTGCGCGGATGCGGCAGGTCCACCGGGATGACCTTCTGGATGTTGCTCGGCCGGCCCTTGAGCACGAACACCCGGTCGCCCATCAGCACCGCCTCCTCGATGGAGTGGGTGACGAAGATCATGCTGGTCGGCCGCGTCTCCCAGATGCGCAGCAGCTCGAACTGCAGGATCTCCCGGGTCTGGGCGTCGACCGCGGCGAACGGCTCGTCCATCAAGCAGCACACTCGGCTCTATGGCCAGCGCCCGTGCCAGCCCGCAGCGCTGCTGCATGCCGCCTGACATCTGGTAGGGGTAGGCTTCCTCGAAGCCCGAGAGGCCGACCATCCTGATGAAGCGCGGCACCCGCGCGGCGATCTCCTCGGCCGGCATCCCGGCCATCCGCAGGCCGTAGCCGACGTTGTCGCTCACCGTCTTCCACGGGAACAGGCCGAAGTGCTGGAACACCATTGCCATGCCGGCGATCGGCTCCATTACCCGCGCGCCGTCGCAGACGATCTCGCCGCCGTCGACGGGCAGCAGGCCGTCGATGCAGCGCAGCAGCGTGGTCTTGCCGCAGCCGGACGGGCCGACGATGGTGACGATCTCGCGCTCGCCGACGTCGAAATCGACGCCGCTGAACACTTCGAGCGTGCCGAAGCGCTTGACCAGCGAGCGGACGCGGATGCGCGCCGGCGCGTTCGCCAGCAGCGCCGCACCTTGAGCACGCTCCTGAATCGTTGTCGCGGTCATGTCGCTTAGGCGTCCGCCCGGCTCCAGGGCGCGATCCGGCGCTCGACCGATTTCAGAATCGACGTCAGTGCGATGCCCAGGAACATCAGCAGCAGCACCGGCACGAAGGTCTTGTCGGTTTCGAACACGTTGGCGTAGCGGCTGATCATGTAACCCAGCCCGCTGATCGTGGTGTAGAACTCCGCGATCACCATGCCGACCAGGCCGCGGCCGATCGCGAGGCGGATGCCGGCCGCGATATAGGGCAGCGCGAACGGCAGCAGCACGTCCTGCCACATCTTCCATTCCGGCGAGCGGAACGAGCGGGCCACCTCGAGCATGTTCTTGTCGCATTCGCGGACGCCCTGATAGGTATTGATCAGGATCGGAAACACGGCGAACAGGAACACCACGATGATCTTGGCCTGCATGTAGATGCCGAACCACAGCACCAGGAGCGGCACCAGCGCGACCATCGGCGTCGAGTAGAGCGCGTTGATCGGCCAGTCGAGCGCCCAATCGACCGGCTTGACCCGCGCCATCAGCACCGCGAGCGGCACGCCGACCAGGATGGCGAAGAACAGCCCGCAGAACAGGATCTCCAGGCTCTCCATCGCGTAATACGGCAGCTCGCCGCTGACGGTGAGTTCGTAGAACGCCATCGCGATCTTGGAGGGATGCGAGAACAGGATCGGGTTGACCAGCGGCCCGAGCCATTCCCACACCGCCAGCACCAGGATGACGAAGCCGTAGCGATAGAACGCCCGCTGCTGCCAGAACCGCGGACTGGGCTCGGCGGCCGCACGCTCGGGCGCGGCCGCGATTCCGCCGACATGAGCCTCATTGGCTACGCTCATCCCGATTGCTCCTGGTTAGGGCTGCCGGTCGGCCCCTACTCGGCCGTCACGCAGGGTCCCTTATACTCGCCCAACTCCTTGATCGCCTCATTGGCGAACGAAAGATCGACCAGATCGTCGTATTTCGGGGTCTTGCCGGCCGGAATATTGCCGACCTTGGTCATCAGCTCCGCGGTGAAGTTCACCCGCTTTGGACCGAGGCCGTTGTTGGGATCCCAGATGCACTTTTCGACCATGAAATCGAGCGCCTTGTTGACCACGTCGGCCGGCAGCTTGGTGTATTTGACCATGATCGGCACGACCTTGGCGCGGTCGGTATAGATCAGGCGTGTCGCCTCGATGTGGCCCTTGACGAAAGCCTTCAGCGCGTCGTGCTTGTCCTTGATGGTTTTCTCCGTCACCGCCATCACGCCGTAGAGGTTGTCGGGCTGGATCTCCCACAGCCGCGCGATGGCGTGCAGCGTCGGGATCTTGCTTTTGGCAATCATTTCCTGCTCGACATGCAGAATCGCGGTGTCTACCTGGTTGGCGACCAGCGCCGGCACGTCCTCGGTGGCGATGCTGACGAAATGCACGTCCTTCGGATCGATCTTGGCCGCGCGCAGCACGCCGCGCGCCAGCACGTCGGCGAATCCGCCCGGCTCCTGAATGCCGATCCGCTTGCCCTTGAGATCGGCCATGGTCTTGATGTTGTCGTTGACCACCATCGAGGCTTCGAGCTTCGGCGTGTTGGTCAGGATCATCTTGGTCGGGGCGCCCTTGGCCTTGCCGACGATCGAGAACGGCCCCGATGCGGAGGCCACGTCGGCGCTGCCGGAGACCATGGCGCGGAAGGTATAGACGCCGCCGGCCAGCTCGATCACCTTGATGTTGAGCCCCTGCTTCTTGAACAGGCCCAGCTCGTTGGCGATGTGCAGCGGCATGTGCACGAGATTGGGCGGCGTCGTCGGCATGGCCACAATGAGGGATTGCTGGGCCACGGCGATGCCCGGCGACGCCAATAGCGCGGCGGCGAACGCGATCGGTGTCAGGCGTGAGAATTTCATGTCCGGCTCCCTGGTTTTCCGGCCCGTCAAATGCGGGCTGTTGTCGGTGCTGCTCGATGAGCGGACGATAGCATCGACCGCCGGTGCGGGCACCGAATGCGCCGCCGGGCAAGCGTGCGGCGTGTGGTCACGGTGATTGGGACGCCTACTGCGCCTGAATGTTGTTGTCGCGAATGACATCGCCCCAGAGCTTGATCTCGCTCTTGAGCAGGGCTGCCGCGGCCTCCGGCGTCTCCCGGTCCGGTGGAAACAGATCCATGCCGCCGTCGGCGAACGTCTTCTTCACCCGGGCGTCCGCCAGCGCGTGGCGCAATGCGGCGTTGAGCTTGTCGACGATCGGGCGCGGAGTCCCGGCGGGGGCGAACAGCGCATGCCAGAAATCGAGATCGAGCTTCTTGTGGCCAAGCTCGCCCATGGTCGGCAGGTCGGGCAGACCGGCGAACCGGTTTCGGCCGATGATGGCGTAGGCCTTGAGCTTGCCGGCCTTGATCAAAGGCCCGGCCTGAACGGCCGATTGCGAGCTCATATCGACCTGGCCCGCCAGCAGGTCGTTGAGCGCGGGGCCGGCGCCGCGATAGGGCACCTGGGTAACGGTCGCGCCGAGCTCCTGGGCAACCAGCACACCGGCGAGATGGCCGAACGAGCCGACGCCCGGATGCGCGACCTTGGCGTGTCGTCCAGGCTCCTTCATCCAGCTCACCAGCTCGGCCATGTTGGCCGGAGGCAGGTCGGCACGCGCCGCCCAGGTCGACGCGGCGGTGTTGATCAGGCCGATCGGGGCGAAGCCCCGTTCGGCGTCGAACGTCAGGTTCTTGTACATCGACACGCCCGCCGCCAGCGCCACCTGGTGGATCATGATCGTGTAGCCGTCGGGCGCGGCGCGGGCTGCCTTGGTAGCTGCGATCATGCCGCCGGCGCCACCGATGTTCTCGATCACGATCTGCTGGCCGAGCGATTGCGACATCGCGTCCTGGATGATGCGCGAGATCGCATCGGTGGCGCCGCCGGGCGGATACGGGCAGATCAACGTGATCGGCCGGGCGGGGTAGTTCTGCGCCGAGGCGGCGCCCGCCGTCATCAGACCAGCGGCAAACAGCAGCGATACGAACGCACGGACAAACCTCATGACTTCCCTCGTGATGTGGGCACGGACCAACCCCGGTGCGCGTCCGGCCGGCGCGCCGACCTCAGTGCAGGCGTTTCACCGCCTCCTCCATCAGCGACATATCGACATACTTCTTCACGTCGATGGTCTGCTTGAGAAAGCCGTGCTTGACCTGAAGGTCGATCACCTTCTGGAGCGCATCGATGTCGGGCTTGCCGTCCGGACTGCGGTAGTAGTCGCCGTTCTGCCCGTCTTTCCTGAACAGCCAGCTATCCCAGAGCTGCTTCGGCGTCTTGGTGATCGCCATGGCGGCTTGGACGGCGCCGTCGTGGTTCTTGGGGTCGAGGTACCAGCGCTCGACGCGCAGCGCATCCTCCATGAAGTCCTGGAAGGCGGCGCGGTTCTTCTCGATCACGCCCGCGCGCGCCGCCCACATGCCGAGCTGGTTGATGCCGACGGCGTCCCCCGCGGTGCCAAGTCTGCGCGTTGCCGCCTGTGTCTTCGGGTTGGCGGTGAACGGCAGCGGCAGGATCACCAGATCGGTCTTCTGTTCCGCCAGCATCGCCGGCATGGTCGGAATCGGCGCCTCGATGATGGTGACGTCGCGTTTGTCTTGCAGTCCGTGCTTGGCCAGCATCACCCGCAACGGAATGTCGGTGCCGCTGCCATAGGCATTGGAGGTGACCACCTTGCCCCTCAGGTCCTCCCACGCGTGGATGGAGTCGTCCTTGCGCACCAGGAATTCGTTGCTGTAGTAGCCCGGCACCCCGTCCTGCAACTCATCCGAGATGATGCGCAGATCGCTTAAGCCCGCATTGACGACGGCAAGCGGCAGCGTGGTGAAGCCGAGATTGGCAACCTCGAGCTCGCCGGTGGCGAGCGCGGTGATGAGCTCCGGCGTGCCGCGGAAGTGGACGATCTCGAGCATGTAGGATTTGCCCTCGTGCTTCATGAGCTCTTTTTTCTGCATGAGCATCGTCGCCCAGTTCGACACCGGCACGATGTAGGAGAGCCGGATTTTAGTCTGCGCTTGCACCGCGGCGCCGCTCAGAGCCACGATCAGTGCGGCAAAGAGGAAGGTCTTTACGCGCATGGTTTCCTCCCGATTGATCGGCACTTGGAATGATCGGCAAGGGCGCCGCCGCCGGCGAGCCCATCGTTCGCTAAGCCGGTATTTCCCAGATGACCCCTGAGTTCGCGTGAATACTTGCGCTTTTCCGGCCTCTTCGCAATGACGGGGCGCGGTGCCAAATGACGCGCTACTCGATGACTTCATTGGTCAAAGCAAGAACTGCTCGCCCTGCACACACCCTAGCTCTTCCCGTTGCCGATCGCGCGCCACACCACCTCCGGCGTCGCCGGCATCGCGATGTGGCGTCACGCCGAACTCCGCCAGCGCGTTGACCAGCGCGTTCGCCACCGCCGGCATCGCGCCGACGCAGCCGGCCTCGCCCGCGCCCTTGACGCCGAGCGGGTTGGTCTTGGTCGGCACCGGATTGGCCTTCACCTCGATCGGCGAGAAGTCGCTGGCGCGCGGCATGGCGTAGTCCATGAACGAGCCGGTGGTGAGCTGGCCGTCGCCGTCGAAATGGATGTCCTCTTTCAGGATCTGGCCGACGCCCATCGCCACGCCGCCGACGATCTGGCCCTTGAGCAGCAGCGGGTTGATCACTGTGCCGACGTCGTCGACCACGCTGTACTTGACGATCTCGGTCTGGCCGGTCTCCGGATCGACCTCGACCTCGCAGATGTGCACGCCGTTCGGGAAGTTCTCGACGTCCGCCTTGTAGACCGCGGTGGCGAACAGGCCGGCCTCCATGTTCTTCGGCAGCTTCGCCGGGTTCACCGCGTCCTGCGCCACGTCCTTGATGGTCATGGTCTGGTTGGTCTTGGCGCTGGAGAAGATGCCTTCCTCGAACTTCACGTCGGCGACATCGACCTTGAGATTGTGCGCGGCGATCGCCTTGGCCTTCTCGATCACCTTCTCGGCGGCGTTGTGGAACGCCGAGCCCGACATGGTGGCCGAGCGCGAGCCGCCGGTGCCTTCGCCGAAGAACACCTTGTCGGTGTCGCCCTGGATGTACTCGATGTCGTTCGGATGGATGCCGAGCTTGTCGGCCACCACCTGCTTGAACGTGGTTTCGTGGCCCTGGCCCTGGTTGATGCTGCCGGAGAAGATCGCGACCGTGCCGCCGCGATCGAAGCGGATTTCGGCGCCTTCGAGGCCCGCCGCCGCCGCGCGCTCGATGGTGTTCGACATGCCGAAGCCGCGCAGCTTGCCGTTCTCGCTTCGATTCGGCCTTGCGCTTGGCGAAGCCTTCGACGTCGGCGAGCTTCAGCGCCAGGTCCATGCCCTTCTCGAACTCGCCGCAGTCGTAGGTGAAGGTGAGGCTGGTCTTGAACGGCATCGCCTCCGGCGGGATGTAGTTTTTCCGGCGCAGCTCGGCCGGGTCCATCTTCAGCTGCGGCCGCGGCGCAGATCGACCATGCGCTCGATCACGTAGGCGGCCTCCGGCCGGCCGTTGCCGCGATAGGGCCGGCACGGATGGGTGTGGGTGAACACCGCGGTCGATTCCACGTAGATCGCCGGCGTCCGGTAGACGCCGGCCAGCGTGCCGAGATTGCCGGTGTAGGCCTGGAAGCCGGATTGCAGATAGGCGCCGGCGTTGACGAACGACGACACGCGGAAGCCGAGGAACGTGCCGTCCTTGTCGAGCGCAAGCTCGGCGTCGGTGACGTTGTCGCGCGCCTGCGCGTCGGACAGGAACGCCTCCGAGCGCGTGCTCATCCATTTCACCGGCCGGCCGATCAGCTTCGAGGCCAGCAGCACCAGCGGCACCTCGTTGTAGATCGCCGACTTCATGCCGAAGCTGCCGCCGATGTCGCCGGCGACCACGCGCACCTTGTGCTCGGGCACCTTCAGCACGAGCTTGGCCAGCTCGGCGCGGTAGGGATGCGCGCGCTGCAAGCGTGGTGTAGATCGTGTAGCTGTCGGTGATGGCGTTGTAGTCGCCGATCGAGCCGCGCGGCTCCATCGACGCGGTGGTGACGCGGTTGATGACGAGGTGCTGCTTCACCACATGGGCGGCCTTGGCGAAGGCCTCCTCGGTCTTGGCCTTGTCGCCGTGGATCTGCGGTGAAGCAGATGTTGTCCTTGCAGTCCTCCCAGACCAGCGGCGCGCCGGGCTTGGCGGCCTCGGCGGTGCCGAGCATCGGCCGGCAGCGGCTCGTAGTCGACCTCGATCAGCTCGGCGGCGTCGGCGCCTGGTTCTTGGTCTCGGCGACGACGAAGGCGACGTAGTCGCCGACGAAGCGCACGCGGTCCTTCACCAGCGCCGGATAGCGCGGCCGGTAGTTGGTCGAGCCGTCGCGGCGCTTGTGGGTGCCGGGCACCGGCAGGTCGCCCCAGCCGGACTTGATCCAGTCGTCGCCGGTCAGCACGCAAAGCACGCCGGGCGCGGCCTTGGCCTTGGAGGTGTCGATCGACTGCGGATTCTGGCGTGGGCGTGCGGCGAGCGCAGCACATGGCCGAACGCCATGCCCGGCAGCGCGATATCGTCGACATACTTGCCGCCGCCGCGCAGCAGCCTCGGGTCCTCGAACCGGGGAACGCCTTGACCGATCGCAAACTCACCCATTGCTCAGCCCTCGTATTTCACGACCGTCATGCGCGCATTTGACCAGCGCATCCCGTTAGATGGCGTTCTGCACCTAAGCGGGATGGCCGGGACGAGCTCGGCTATGACGCAGCATAGAAGCCTAACATAGGCCATTACTCTGGGTCAGCCTTTGGTCTGGTGCGGCACGGCGAGGCTTGACCGGCCCGCGCCGGTCCATTGTTATGGCTGCGGGACCCGCCGCGGGGGGCGGCGGGAGAGGGGAATGCCGACGCCGCGCGTCAGGGGCGCGCGGCCGATGGGAGGAAGCCGTGGCGAGCACAGCGCCCGCGCCGAGGCGGACACCTTTCCGAAATTGCTGATCCGCAACGCCCGCGACTTCGGCGACCGGCCGGCGATGCGGCACAAGGATTTGGGCATCTGGCAGACCTGGACCTGGGCGCAGGTGCTCGACGAGGTCCGCGCCTATGCGGTCGGCCTGCATCGCCTGGGACTCAAGCGCGGCGACACCATCGCGATCGTCGGCGCCAACCGGCCGAAGCTTTACTGGTCGGTGATGGCGGCGCAGGCGCTCGGCGCCGTTCCGGTGCCGGTCTATGCCGACGCGGTGGCGGACGAACTCGCCTACGTGCTGGCGCATGCCGAGGTGCGCTTCGCCGCGGTCGAGGACCAGGAGCAGGTCGACAAGATTCTGTCGGTGTCCGACCGGCTGCCGAAGCTCGAGAAGATGGTCTACGACGAGCCGCAGGGGCTTGCGCGACTACGATCACGGCAATCTGCACGCCATCGACGACGTCATCGCCGATGGCCGCAAGGCGCTGGCGGAGGACGCCGACGCTCGCCGCCTGGCTCGACGCCGAGATCGCAGCCGGCAAGGGCTCCGACACCTCGATCATCCTCTACACCTCCGGCACCACCGGCCAGTCGAAGGGCGTGGTGCTGTCGGCCGAGCGCTGCATCCGCGCCGGCTCCGACACGGTCGCCTTCGACAAGCTCACCGAGCGCGACGAGGCGCTGGCCTATCTGCCGCTCGCCTGGGTCGGCGACCACTATCTCAACTACGTGCAAGGCCTGATCTCGGGCTTCTGCATGGCCTGCCCGGAGAGCGGCGACACCGCGATGGCGGACCTGCGCGAGATCGGCCCGACGTTCTTCTTCGCGCCGCCGCGCACCTTCGAGCAGATGCTCACCCGCGTCATGATCCGCATGGAGGACGCGAGCTTCCTCAAGCGCCGCCTGTTCCATTATTTCATCGGCGTCGCGCGGCGCTACGGCGAGGCGATCCTCAACAAGCAGCCGGTGCCGCTGCACGGCCGGCTGCTCTATTGGCTCGGCAATCTCCTGGTCTACGGCCCGCTGAAGAACGTGCTCGGCCTGTCGAACGTGCGCGTCGCCTACACCGCGGGCGAGGCGATCGGGCCGGACCTGTTCTCGTTCTACCGCTCGCTCGGCATGAACCTGAAGCAGCTCTACGGCCAGACCGAAGCCTTCCTCTATCTGACCGCGCAGCCCGACGGCCAGATCTATGCCGACACCGTCGGCGCCGGCGCTGCCGAACGTCGATCTCCGCATCGCCGACAACGGCGAGGTGCAGTTCAAGTCGCCCGGCATGTTCGTCAGCTATTTCAAGGACGACGCCAAGACCAGCGAGACGATGACCGCCGGACGGCTATGTGAAGACCGGCGATGCCGGCTTCTTCGACGCCAAGACCGGGCATCTGAAGATCATCGACCGCGCCAAGGACGTCGGCAAGCTCAACGACGGCACGCTGTTCCCGCCGAAGTACATCGAGAACAAGCTGAAGTTCTATCCCAACATCCGCGAGGCGGTGGCCTACGGCGACGGCCGCGACTTCGTCGCCGTGATGATCAACATCGACCTCGCCGCGGTCGGAAGCTGGGCCGAGCGCAACAACGTGGTCTACGGCTCCTACCAGGAGCTCGCCGGCCATCCGCTGGTCTACGACATGATTCAGCAAGCAACATCGAGGAGATCAACCGCTCGCTCGCCGAGGACAAGGTCACCGCGGGCGCGCAGATCAGGCGCTTCCTGATCCTGCACAAGGAGCTCGACGCCGACGACGGCGAGGTGACGCGCACCCAGAAGGTGCGCCGCGGCTTTGTCGCCGAGCGCTACGCGCCGCTGATCGCAGCCCTTTACGACGGCTCCAGCGAAGCCGACATCTCGACCCAGGTCACCTTCGAGGACGGCCGCAAGGGCACGATCTCGGCGCGGGTGAAAATCCGCGACGTGGCGACCGTTCCCACTGCTTCCACGATCAGTAAGGCAGCGTGATGCGTTGCGCCGCATACCAAACTCGTGTCCCGGGCGCGGCACAGCACGAAGTGATGCGCCGCAGACCCGGGACCCACCTTTTTTGAAGGAAGCTGGACCCCGGATCAGCGGTGCAGCGTTCCACGCTGCACCGCGTCCGGGGCACGCCGTGGAGCCGCCCTGCCATGAGAGCGCCCGCCGCCAGCGACATCGCGGCCGGCGAGATTTTGCTCTCGATCGAGAATGTGTCGCTGTCGTTCGGCGGCGTGCGGGCGATCCGCGACGTGTCGTTCGACATCAGGAAGGGCGAGGTCCGCGCCATCATCGGCCCGAATGGCGCCGGCAAGACCTCGATGCTCAACGTCATCAACGGCTTCTACCAGCCGCAGCAGGGCCGCATCACCTTCAAGGGCGAGACCCGCGGCAAGATGCGGCCCTACGACGCCGCGCGCGGCGGCATCGCCCGCACCTTCCAGAACGTCGCGCTGTTCCGCGGCATGACCGCGCTCGACAACATCATGGCCGGCCGCACGCTGAAGATGCACCGCGGCCTCTTCTGGCAGCTCCTGCGGTGTCGGCCCGGCGCTGCCACGAGGAGATCGCGCACCGCCGCCGGGTCGAGGAGATCATCGACTTCCTCGAAATCCAGGCGATCCGCAAGGTGCCGGTGGCGCGGCTGCCTTACGGCTTGCAGAAGCGCGTCGAGCTCGGCCGCGCGCTCGCCATGGAGCCCGACCTTTTGCTGCTCGACGAGCCGATGGCCGGCATGAACCTCGAAGAGAAGGAGGACATGTCGCGCTTCATCATCGACGTCAACGAACACTACGGCACCACCATCGCGCTGATCGAGCATGACATGGGCGTGGTGATGGACCTGTCAGACCGCGTGGTGGTGCTCGACCACGGCGTCAAGATCGCCGACGGCTATGCCCGATGAGGTCAAACGCGATCAGGCGGTGATCGACGCCTATCTTGGCGTTGCGCATTGAGGTTTGCATGCCGAGCATTCCTCATTCTTGCGCATGCGTCTCCTTCACCCTCCCCCGCGAAGCGGTGGGGAGGGTCGGCGCGGATCGCGTCGGCGATGCGCGCCGGGGTGGGGGGTGTGCCTTCCATCACCATCGCTCTTCCCCCCACCCCCGACCCCTCCCCACCACTCGCTGCGCTCGTGGGGGGAGGGGAGTGGCGGCTCATTATCTTGGGGGGCGCACTGATGGACATCCTCTACAACATCTTCATCGATCCCTTCGTGCAGATGGTCACGGCGCCCGATCTTTTGGTGCAGACGCTGTGGGAGGGCCTCGTTGGCGGCATGCTCTATGCGCTGATCGCGCTGGGCTTCGTCTTGATCTTCAAGGCGTCCGGCGTGTTCAACTTCGCCCAGGGCATCATGGTGGTGTTCGCCGCGCTCACTTTGGTCGGCCTTTACGAGCACGGCGTTCCGGCCTTTCTTGCGCTGGCGCTGACCGTAGCGGTGATGTTCGGGCTTGCGTTTGCGATCGAGCGTGCAGTGCTGCGTCCGCTGGTCAACCAGCCCGACATCATCCTGTTCATGGCTACCTTCGGGCTCACCTACGTGCTGATCGGCGCGGGCGAGCTGGTGTTCGGCGGCGATTCCAAGACGATGATCGCTGAGCAGCTTTATCTGCCGAAGGGCGCCATCAACATCAAGACGCTCGGCGGCCTGGTCACCCTGCAGAAGCTCGACATCGCGGCCGCGATCATCGCCACCGTCATGGTCACGGGACTCGCCATTTTCTTCTCGCGCACCCGCATCGGCCGCGCGCTGCGCGCGGTCGCCGACAGCCACCGCGCCGCGCTTGCGGTCGGCATCTCGCTCGAGCAGATCTGGGTGGTGGTGTGGTTTGCGGCAGGCCTGGTGGCGCTGGTCACCGGCATCATGTGGGGCGCGCGTTCGGAGGTGTCGTTTGCGCTGGATATCATCGCGCTCAAGGCGCTGCCCGTGCTGATCCTCGGGGGTTTGACTTCGATCCCGGGCGCCATCGTCGGCGGACTGATCATCGGCGTCGGCGAGAAGCTCGCCGAGTTCTACTGGGGGCCTTTGATCGGCGGCGGCACCGACAGTTGGTTTGCCTATGTCATTGCGCTGGTTTGTCTGCTGTTCTGGCCGCACGGCCTGTTCGGCGAGAAGATTATCGAGCGCATTTGAGAACCGACACATGCTCTATCGCGAGGCCGGACAGTTCAAGACCAACTACGCCAGCGACCAGTCGGTCTTTCCGATCCTTCAGGATCGCATTGGCGTGGCGGTGATCATTGCCGCCGCCTATGCGCTCGCGATCTTCGGAAGCGACTTCCTGATCAACGCGGTGATGATCCCGTTTCTGATCTTCTCGCTGGCTGCGATCGGGCTTAACATTCTCACCGGCTATACCGGGCTTCTTTCGCTCGGTACCGGCGCGTTCATGGGGGTCGGCGCCTATGCCTGCTACAAGCTCACCACCTACTTCCCAGGCGTCAATATTCTGATCTGGATTGTTGCCTCCGGGTTCTTCTCCGCGCTCGTTGGCGCAGCCTTTGGCCTGCCGTCGCTGCGCATCAAGGGCTTCTATCTCGCCGTGGCAACTTTGGCGGCGCAGTTTTTCCTGGAATGGTGTTTCACCCGCATCGCCTGGCTCTACAATTACAATATCTCGGGCGCCATCGAGGTACCGCAGCGCGAATTGCTCGGCATCGTTGTCACCGGGCCGCGCGCCACGGCGGGGACCCGCTATCTGATTGTGCTGACGATTGTCATCGTCATGACCGTGCTTGCCTCCAACATTGTGCGTGGCCGTATCGGCCGCATGTGGATGGCGGTCCGTGACATGGATATCGCGGCCGAACTGATGGGCATCCGGATGCTGCCAACGAAGTTGCTGGCGTTCGCGGTTTCCTCGTTCTATTGCGGCGTGGCGGGCGCCATGACGGTATTCCTGTGGTACGGCAGTGCAGAATCCACGGTGTTCTCGATCAACCAGAGCTTCACCATCCTGTTCATGATCATTATCGGCGGTCTCGGCAGCCTGCTCGGCTCGTTCCTGGGGGCCGCGCTGATCTACATCTTGCCGATCATGTTGCGGTTCGTGCCGCCGGCGTTCGGTTTGACCATCCCCTCCGCCACGGTCGAGCACCTGACGTTTGTGGTCGTGGGCGTCCTGATCATTTTCTTCCTGATCGTCGAACCGTACGGCCTGGCGAGGCTGTGGCAGATTGGCAAACAGAAGCTGAGGGTGTGGCCGTTTCCATACTGATGGTGCAGACTAGAAGCAATGTCCGGTCCGGGGCCCTCCGGGACTCTGGGGCTGGAGCAATACCTGCCCTCCGGGCGGGACGGCCGATACAGCAATGATCGACGCGCCGGCTGTGGCGCGAACCACAGGGAGGAACGCAATGAAATCGAAACTGCTTGTGCTTGGGGCCGCATTGGCGACCCTGCTGGGGCTGGCGCCGGCGGCGCAGGCCGAGGACAGCGTCTATGTCCCGATCTTCTCGTACCGCACCGGGCCGTTCTCGGTCGGCGGCATTCCGATCGCCAACGGGATGCACGACTACTTCGCGATGCTGAATGAGCGCGACGGCGGTATCGGCGGCGCTAAGGTTATCTACGAGGAGTGTGAGACGGGTTACACCGATGCGAAGGGCGTCGAGTGCTACGAATCGGTCAAGGGCAAGAATCCCGCGGTGATCTCGCCGTACTCGACCGGCATCACGCTCGCGCTCATCCCCAAGGCCGGTGTCGACAAGATTCCGATCCTGTCGATGGCCTACGGCCTGTCGGCAGCCGCGGTCGGCAAGGACTTCCCGTGGATTTTCAATCCGCCGTCGACCTATTGGGACGGCTTGTCGATCATCATGAAATACATCGGCCAGAAAGAAGGCGGCCTCGACAAGCTCAAGGGCAAGACAATCGGCTACGTTTTCCTGGAGAGCGGCTACGGCCGCGAGCCGATCCCGCTGCTTGAGCAGTTCGCCAAAGATTACGGCTTCAACATCAAGCTCTATTCGGTTGCCGGCAAGGAAATGCAGGACCAGTCGGCGCAATGGCTTTCGGTTCGCCGCGATCGTCCGGCCTGGATGATCATGTGGGGCTGGGGCGCAATGAATCCCACGGCGGTCAAGCGCGCCGCCGAGAACAACTTCCCGCTCGATCACTTCATCGGCATTTGGTGGTCCGGTTCGGAGGATGACGCCCGCCCTGCCGGCGACGGCGGCAAGGGCTATCTGAGCCTTAACTTCTCCGGCATCGGCCCGAACTACCCTGCATTGCAGGACATCAAGAAATACGTCGTCGACAAGGGCAAAAGCCAAGTCGCCAAGGATCGTTTCGCCGAGAACTACTACAATCGCGGCGTCTACAATGGAGTGCTCATCTCCGAAGCGATCCGCAATGCGCAAAAGCTCACCGGCAAGAAGTCGGTGGTGGGAGCGGACGTGCGGCGCGGGCTCGAGTCGCTCAATCTGAGCGAGGCGCGATTGAAGGAAATCGGCTTGGGCGGCTTCGCTGCACCGATCACCGGCGTCAACTGCAGCAACCACAACGGCCACGGCTCCGCGTTCGTGCAGCAGTGGGATGGCACCAAGTGGGTCAAGATCAGCGACTGGCTTTCGCCCATGAAGGACAAGGTGGAGCCGTTGATCCAGCAGGCGGCCGAAGTCCTATGTGGCGAAGGCCACAGGCTGGCCCAAGCGCACCGAAGCCTGCGACAAGTCTTCGTAATAAGCTGACCTGACGAGGATTTCCTCTCCCCGCCGCTCATGGAATGGCGGGGAGAGGCGTTCGTAGGAGCGGTCATGTCGTCGGCGGTCGAGATCGAAACCAGAGCGGCAAGCGCACCGGATCACATCCTCTCGGTGAAGAACATCGAGGTGATCTACGATCATGTCATCCTCGTGCTCAAGGGCGTGTCGCTCGACGTGCCGCGCGGCGGCGTCGTAGCCCTGCTCGGCGCCAACGGCGCCGGCAAGTCCACCACACTGAAGGCGATCTCCAATCTCCTGCACGCCGAGCGCGGCGACGTCACCAAGGGCTCGATTGTCTTTAACGGCGACGAGGTGCAAGGCATGTCGCCAAACGAGTTGGTGCGCCGCGGCTGCATCCAGGTGATGGAGGGCCGGCATTGCTTCGGCCATCTCACCATCGAGGAGAATCTTCTGACTGGCGCCTTCACCCGGCGTGACGGTAACGCTGCGATCCGGCGCGACATCGATCTGGTCTATTCCTATTTTCCCAAGATCGCCGAACGCCGCAATGCCATGGCCGGATACACTTCCGGCGGCGAGCAGCAGATGTGCGCGGTCGGCCGCGCCCTGATGTCGCGTCCGAAGATGATCCTGCTCGACGAGCCGTCGATGGGACTCGCGCCCCAGGTCGTCGAGGAGATTTTCGACATTGTGCGGAACCTCAACGAGAAAGAGGGCGTGTCCTTCCTGCTCGCCGAGCAGAACACCAACATGGCCCTGAAATACGCAAGCTACGGCTACATCCTCGAGAACGGCCGCGTGGTGATGGACGGCAAGGCCAAGTCGTTGCGCGAGAACGAGGACGTCAAGGAGTTCTATCTCGGCGTCGCCGAGGGCAAGCGCAAGTCGTTCCGCGACGTGAAACATTACAAGCGAAGAAAGCGCTGGCTGGCGTAAGCAGTGGGCTGTCGTCCCGGCCGAGCGAGCATCGCGAGCGCGTGCCGGGACCCATATCCCCTGTCTGTGTTATTTCAGGCGGCCGTGGTTATGGATTCCGGCACTCCCCCGGCTCAAGGCCGGGGTCGGCCGGAATGACGGAGTGTGTGGCCCATGCCCGACCACTACGACTCACTCGAGACCCGGGACCCCGCAGTCCGCGAACGCGAGTTGTTCGCGCAGGTGCCCGGTATCGTCGCCCGTGCCATGACTGCGCCGGGCTGGGCCGCGCATCTCAAAGGCATCGATCCGAAGTCAGCGGCCTCGCGCGCGGCGCTTTCGAGGCTGCCGCTGCTGCGCAAGTCGGATCTTCACGCCCTGCAAAAACAAAATCCGCCGTTCGGCGGCTTCAATGTCGTTGCGCCCGGCAAGGCCAAGCGTTTGCACATGTCGCCCGGCCCGATCTTCGAGCCAGAAGGTCATGGAAAGGATTTCGGCGGCGCGGCGCGCGCGCTCTACGCCGCGGGCTTCCGCCCGGGCGACATCGTGCACAACTCGTTCTCATATCATCTTACCCCCGGCGCCTACATTCTCGAAGCCGGCGCCCAGGCGCTCGGCTGTGCCGTCATCCCGGGCGGCATCGGCAACACCGAGCAGCAGCTCGACGCCATCGCGCACTACCAGCCGAGCGGCTATATCGGCACGCCCGATTTCGCGAAAATCCTGCTCGACACCGCCGAAAAGGCCGGCAAGGACGTCTCGTCGCTGAAGCGCGGCCTGGTTTCCGGAGCGGCGCTGCCAGGCTCGCTCCGCCAGGAGCTCGCTTTGCGCGGCGTTGCGCTGGTGCAGTGCTACGCCATCGCCGAGGCCGGCGTGATCTCCTATGAGAGCGAGGCGCGAGACGGGATGATCGTCAACGAGACGATCATCCTGGAAATCGTCCGGCCCGGCACGCCCGATCCGGTCCCCGACGGCGAGGTGGGCGAGGTCGTGGTCACCTCGTTCAATCCGGACTATCCGATGATCCGGCTCGCCACCGGCGACCTGTCCGCCGTGCTGGCCGGCGCGTCGCCCTGCGGCCGCACCAACATGCGCATCAAGGGCTGGATGGGCCGTGCCGACCAGACTACGAAGGTGAAGGGCATGTTCGTGCATCCCGGCCAGGTCGCCGAGATTGCCCGCCGCCATCCCGAGCTCGGCCGCGTCCGCCTGGTGGTCGGCCGCGAGGCCGAGCAGGACGCCATGACCTTGCACGCCGAGACCGCCGCTTCCGGCGCGGGCCTCGCCGACGCTGTCGCGGCGACACTGCAATCGGTCACCAAGGTGCGCGGCGCGGTGAAGCTTGTCGCCGCGGGTTCGCTGCCGAATGATGGCAAGGTCATCGCCGACGAGCGGCCGGTCGGCTAGAGCATGATAATCGATCGAAATGTTGCGCGATCCGCGACACCAGCCGTTCGTCCCGCAAAAGCGGGGACCGCTGGATTCCCGCTTTTGCGGGAATGAACGGAGCGTGTGTCACGCCTTGCTTTCACCCTGTTTGTGGCTAGCTTGACGTGATGCATGTCAAAATCCTGATTGCGGCCTTGGCTGTCGCTGCGCCGACCGCTCTTTACGCCGGCTCCGCGCCGTTCGAAGGCCAGAGCGTCATCTTCGGCCGGCTTCACGTCCATCAGGGCGCATGGTGCGGACATCAGGACACCGGCGGCAATAACGTCGAGGAGGATTGCTCGTTCAATTCCTTCGAGCACTGCCGCTTCGCCGTGGTGGGCGCCAACAACGGTTTCTGCACGCCAAACCCTGCCTTCACCGGCCGCTATTATCCGCCGCATCGCAAGAAGAAACGCCACGCCGCGCGGTAAGGCCTGATAATTCCAATTTAAATCGATGGTGCGGCAAACTCCGTCCACGTCTGAGGGGTTATACCAGAGTTCGCAATGTTTAACTCGTCATGCCCGTACTTGTCGCGGGCATCCACGTCTTACTTCCTGAATCGAATCAAAGGCGTGGATGGCCGGGCCTTCGCCCGCCGAAGGTTTGTATTTCCAAGTGTGCTACGGCCCGCAGGCGGGACGTAGGCGAGCGAAGCGACGCCGTTCTTCGAACGGCGATGCCCGGCCATGACGTAGAGAGAGCGTCGATCATTACACGGGTTGGTATTATGGCTTCCCTCACCCCAACCCTCTCCCACCGAAAGGGCGTTCACGCCCGTCTAGGACGGGCTATGGGGCAGAGGGAGCGCGCTGCCGATGCCGCGACGCTTCAACTCAAACGACCGTATATTACGCCGCGATCAGCTCCTTGATCCGCGGCCAGCTCTTCCGCCCGTCGCGGCCGGTGTCGTCGTAGTCCGACGGCGGATAGTCCGAAATCATCTTGAAGCTCGGCCGCGCCTTGATGCGCTTGAACCAGTCGGCGAGCCTCGGCCGGTTGTCCCACATGCCGTCGAGGCCCAGCCGGTCGATCCGCTCGACATAGGGCGTGATCTCGATATCGGCCAAGGTGAACGCGTCGGAAGCGAGCCATTGGGTCTTTTGCAGCTCGCGCCTCCATCTCGCCGAACGTCTTCTCGAACACCTTGATGTGGTCGCGGAAGAACGGCGTCTCGATGCCCTTCTCGATCAGCGCGCGCTGGCGGTCACGCCGCGCCGGATCGGGCATCTTCATCAGCCGGTCTTCGAGGCCCGCGCCCATCTGCTTCTTGAGCTGCTGGCCGAAGCAGATCGCGAAGCTCACGGTGGCGCAGGCCATGTGCAGGATGTCGTCCGGCAGCTTGCACCACAGCCGCATGGTGGCCCGCTCCACCGGGTTTTTCGGCATCAGCGGCGGCTCCGGGAACGCCTCGTCGAGGTAGGCGCAGATCACGCTCGACTCGACGATGACGTTGCCGTCGTGCACCAGCACCGGCACCACGCCGCGCGGATTCATCTCCTTGAACTGCGGCGTGAGCTGCTCGCCCTTGGCCAGGCTCAGATGATGGTTGGTCCACGGCAGGTTCTTCTCCGCCAGCACGACGCGGACCTTCTGCGCGCAGACCGAGATGTTGTTGTGGTAGAGCTCAAGCATCGGTGCCTCCCTTGATCCCGCTCAGCTTATCCTTCCCCGCACCCGGTGGCACAGGTTGTTGCCGTAGCCCCGCGGATTCCACGGCACGCTCTCCATCGGCTGCATGCGTCCGTTGGCGTCGGTGGCCCGCGCCATGATCTCGACCTCGCCGGCCGGCGGGTCGGCGAGCTGTGCAGGTGAACCGCCGCCAGGCGAAGCGTTCGGACAGGGGGCCGAGCATCGCCGTCTGCCAAGAAGAGCCGCCGTCGAACGACAGCTCGACCTTCTCGACCGGAACGTGTCCGCTCCAGGCATGGCCGCGCACCTGCAGCGGCCGCCCGGCCGTCGCCGAAAACCCCTCCGCGCGGCGCCGTGATCAGCGAACGAACCGGGATGTCGGTGATGATCTCGAATTCGTTCGGCTCGTACGGATCGCCGTAGCGCAACGGCCGTCCGCGGCATGCGGTAATGACCGTCGCGCATCCGCTCGCCGTCGTGCTCGCTGATCGCGCACCTCGACGCGCTTGATCCATTTCTGCGACGACGCGCCGGGATAGCCCGGCACCACGAGACGCAGTGGCCCGCCGTGCAGCGCCGGGATCGGTGCGCTGTTCAGCGCAAACGCAATCAGCGTCTCCGGCGCCAGTGCCTTGTCGATCGGCAGGCCGCGCGAGATCGCGGGCCCCGAGCCGTCGAGATAAAGGTCGGGGCTGTGGTGCCCGGTGTAGACCGCCTCGCGGCAACACCTCGCAGCGGCGCAGCAGATCGCCGAGCCGCACGCCGGTCCAGCGCACGCAACCGACCGCGCCGTGCTGCCACAGCACCGTCCCGGCCGGCTGCGGGAAGAACGCGCGGCCGTTACCGGCGCATTCCAGCACCGCGATCACGGATGCCGGTCTCGAACTCCTTCTTCAAGCGCCGCGATATTCCAGGTGCAAGGCTGTCTGCACGAAGCCGTCGATGGTCAGCGTCCAGCCGGCGAGCTCGGCCGCGCCGACCGCCGGCATCGCGCCGGTGTTGCGCGCGAACAGCCGGGACGACCAAGGTGACGTCGTCGTCCGAGCAGGTGCGCCGGCGTCTCGACGTTGAGTTCCGGCGTGTCGGCAGGACCACCAAGCCCGGCTTGGTCGCCGCCACTAGCGAGCGCTCGTCGATCCGTTGCATAACCAACCCTAACATGACCGACGCGCTGAAAGCCCGGGACGGAAAAGATGTCGAGGATGCCGTGCGCTGGGCGCTGGCCGAGGGCAAGACCCTCGAGGTCGCGGGCCGCGGCAGCAAGCGCGCGCTCGGCCGGCCGAGCCAGTCCGACCTGACGCTCGACCTTTCCGGGCTCAGCGGCGTCACGCTCTACGAGCCCGAGGAACTGGTGCTGTCGGCCAGGGCCGGCACGCCGATCGCCGAGATCGAGGCGCTGGTCGCGAGCAGGGGCCAGCAACTCGCCTTCGAGCCGATGGACTATGGCCCGATCCTCGGCGGTCCGGCCGGAGCGGGCTCGCTCGGCGGCGCGCTCGCCGCCAATCTGTCCGGTCCGCGGCGGATCAAGGCCGGCGCCGCGCGCGACCATTTCCTCGGCTTCTCGGCGGTGTCCGGCCGCGGCGAGACCTTCAAGTCCGGCGGCCGCGTGGTCAAGAACGTCACCGGCTACGACCTCTGCAAGGTGCTGGCGGGCTCGTTCGGCACGCTCGCCGCCATGACCGAGGTGACGATCAAGGTGCTGCCTGCGCCCGGAGACCGAGGCGACCGTGCTGCTGCTCGGCCTCGACGACGCCAAGGCCAACGCAGGCGATGTCGGCCGCCATGGCGTCGTCCTGCGACGTCTCGGCGGCGGCGCATCTGCCGCGCAAGATGGTGACGCATATCGAGGGCGTGTATCTGGTGCAGGCCGCGACGGCGTTCCGCCTGGAGGGCTTCGCGCCTTCGGTCAAGCATCGCAAGGATGCGTTGGCGGCGCTGCTGCAATCCGTTCGGCACGGCCGAGGAGCTCGCCGGCGACGAATCGCACAAAGCTTTGGCGCGGCGTCCGCGACGCGACGCCGTTCTGCAGCGAGCGCCGCATCCAGCGACTGGCCGCTGTGGCGGGTTTCGACCACGCCGGCGCGCGGCGCCGAGTTTGCCGGCGAGACTTCCGCTCCGACGCGCAATGTTTCTTCGACTGGGCCGGCGGGCTGGTCTGGGCCGCGCTGCCGCCGTCCGACGATGCCGGCGCCGACGCCATCCGCCGCGCCGCGCGCGCGACCGGCGGCCATGCCACGCTCGTTCGCGCGCCTGCGGCGACGCGCGCCGCGGTCGACGTGTTCGAGCCGCAGCACGGCGCGCTCGCGGGCGTCAGCAAGCGCGTCAAGGAAAGCTTCGATCCCAAGGGCGTGCTCAATCCGGGCCGCATGTGGGCGGGGGTGTGATGCAAACCAACTTCTCGCTGGCCCAGCTTGCCGATCCGGACATCGCGGAGGCCGACGAGATTCTGCGCGCCTGCGTGCATTGCGGCTTCTGCACCGCGACCTGCCCGACCTACGTGCTGCTCGGCGACGAGCTCGATTCGCCGCGCGGGCGCATCTACCTGATCAAGGAGATGCTGGAGCACGACGCGCCGGCGACCGCCGAGGTCGTCACCCACATCGACCGCTGCCTGTCCTGCCTCGCCTGCATGACGACCTGCCCCTCGGGCGTGCACTACATGCACCTGGTCGACCACGCCCGCGCCCATATCGAGAAGACCTACCGGCGCCCGTTGCTCGACCGGCTGATGCGCGACTTCCTCGCCCGCGTCATGCCGTATCCGCGCAGGCTGCGTCTCGCGATGATGGCGGCGTGCGGTCGGCAAGCCGTTTGCGCCGTTGCTCGCTGCTTTCGGCCTGAAGCCGCTCGCCGCCGCCGCCCGGCTTGCGCCGCTCCGCGCGCCCGGCGCCGTTCACCGAGCCCGGCGTCTATCCGGCGCAGGGCCCGCGCCATGGCCGCGTGGCGCTGCTCGCCGGCTGCGCCAACGAGGCGCTGGCGCCGCAGATCACCCAGGCCACGATCCGCCTGCTCAACCGCCACGGCGTCGAGGTCGTGATCGCGCCGGATGCCGGCTGCTGCGGTTCGCTCGAGCATCACATGGGCCGCGAGGCCGGGCGCCTTCGCCAAGGCGCGCGCCAACATCGACGCCTGGACGCGCGAGATCGAAGGGCAGGGGCTCGACGCCATCCTCATCACCATCTCGGGCTGCGGCACCACGGTGAAGGACTACGGCTTCATGCTGCGCACCGATCCGGCCTATGCGGAGCAAGGCGGCCAAGGTGTCGGGCCTCGCGCGCGACGTCTCGGAGTATCTGGCGACGCTCGGCATCAGGCCGTCGGCAGGCCCGCCGACCTCACCGTCGCCTTCCACTCGCGCCTGCTCGTTGCAGCACGGCCAGCGCGTGCATCGGGAACCGAAGGACCTGCTCGCGGCTTGTGGCTTCGCGGTCAAAGAACATCGCGGAGGCGCATCTGTGCTGCGGCTCGGCCGGCACCTACAACATCCTGCAGCCGGAGATCGCCGGGCGGCTGCGCGACCGCAAGGTCGCCAACATCGAGAAACGCGCGCCCGACGTGATCGCCGCCGGCAACATCGGCTGCATCACGCAGATCGCGTCGGGCACGGCGATCCCGGTGGTGCATCCGGTCGAATTGATCGACTGGGCGACCGGCGGGCCGGTACCGGAGGCATTGAAGGCGAAGCTCAACGGCTAGAAACAATCGGAGGAGAACATGGCGAAGAAGCGCAAGGCCAAGAAGAAGGTCGCGAAAAGACTAAAAAGCGCGCGGCCCCAGTTCGCAGGCGCAAGGCGACAGCGAAACGCCGGCCGGGCGAAGAAGGCGGCAACCGAAGCGCCGCAAGGCAAAGTCCAAGCTGCCGCCGCGCCAGCCGCGCCATCGTCGCCGCGTCCGATGACCGCGCCCGGGCCGGCGGTGACGCCGATCGCGCCGCGGCCGTCGCCGTTCCCGTCGGCGGTGCCGGGCGACTTTCCGACCGGATCGCCGGACGGCAAGGACTAAGACGGCGCTTCGTCAATTTCGGGAGGCAGTCGACGTGCCGAGACCTGCTGTTGGTCTCCTCCTGACTGAAAATGTCCCCAAAGCGAACATCGTAGCGCGGCCGTTTGCCGACCCCTTTCCTCTGTTCGTCCGGTCCAAAGTCCAGTAAAGTTTCCCTACCATCCGGCGATTTCGGGGAAGAACTGCACATAAAATGGCGGCCTTCGAAGTCGCCGATGCTCTGATCCCTCAGTAGGGACGGTCGTTCGCGCAAATGCCGCTGGCATCCGCGGTCTGCGCAGTGATGCCTGCGGGGCATTTTGGTTTAGGGGGGTAGAACCATGAATCGCCGAAAATTCTTGTACGCGGCGTCCGTCGGCGCTGCATCAACGACATTTCCTGCTCCGGCAATTTCGCAGGGCATGCGCGAACTCAATATGGTGACGAGTTGGCCCAAAGGCCTGCCGGGCCTTCAAGCCAGCGCCGAGCGGATTGCGAATGCGATTACGACGGTTACCGGCAAACGCCTGCAGGTGAAGGTCTTTGCCGCCGGCGAAATGGTCAAACCGTTCGAGGCGTTCGACGCCGTCTCGAGCGGCGTGGCGCATATGTATCACGCGGCTGAATATTACTGGGAGAAACATTCCCCCGCATTCAGCTTCTTCGCGGCCGTGCCATTCGGATTTTCGGCCGACGAAATGGCGGCGTGGATTCAGTTCGGCGGCGGTCAGGAGCTGTGGGACGAGTTGAGCGCCAAATTCAACATCAAGCCGCTGTTGTCGACCAACACCGGCGCGCAGATGGGAGGCTGGTTCACGAAGGAAGTGAAGGGACCGGAGAGCTATGCGGGCTTGAAGTACCGCATGCCCGGACTGGGCGGCGAGGTCCTTCGCCGTCTGGGCGCCTCCGTCGTCGCACTGCCCGGAGGCGAGATTGTGCCGGCGCTCAAATCCGGTGCGATCGACGCGAGCGAATGGGTCGGCCCCTGGAACGACATGGTGCTGGGGCTGCACAAGGTGTCGAAATATTACTACTACCCGGGATTCCATGAGCCCGGCACGGTGCTGGCGACCGGCGTCAACAAGCAACTGTGGGACAAGCTGACCGCCGAGGATCGCAATCTGATCTCGACGGTGGCGATGGCCGAGTACACGCATTCACTCGCGGAATTCAACGCCAACAACGCGAAGGCTCTGCAAGAATTGTTGCAGGACAAGAACATCGAGGTCCGCAAGTTCGACGACGCCCTGATCATGGCGCTTGGCAAGGCTAGCAACGACGTATTGGCCGAAACAGCGAACAAGGATCCGCTGACGCGCAAGATTTATGAAAGTTATTCCGCCTTCCGCAAGCTGCAGATCAGTTGGACGAACCTGGCGGACCGCGGGTATCTCAATGCCCGCCACCTGACTGTCGGCGGCAAGGGCTGAACGGTGGCAGGTCAACTCGCTGCGAGCACCTCCGGTAAGCCGCGCGAGACCGGAGTTCTGTCGGGGCTGGGAGTACGGACCCGGCTGTCGCTGGCGTTTTTTGCCGTGAGCGCTTTTGGCGTTCTCGGTGCGGCGGCCGCTTTCTATTCTTTCCGCGAGTTTGGCGACGCCCTCGCGCTGATCACACAGCAACGTACGCCGGCGGCGCTCAAGTCCCAGGAGCTTGCCCGCCATGCGGAACGCATTGTTGATGCTGCGCCGGCGCTGCTCACTGCTGTAAATCAAGCAGAAAAAAACAAGCGAGCGGAAGAAATGGCCGGCGACGAACGCGCGCTTTACGAGCGCCTCGCCGATCTTACAAACGCCGGCGTCGACAGCTCGGTCATACAAGGTCTCGAGGCCGACGTTAAGCGGTTGAACGGTAATCTTACGGCGCTCGATACCCTGGTGAACAATCGCCTCCGCGTCGACGAACGAAGAAAGCAATTGCTCAGCGATGCACTCCAAGCGGCGACGGCGGTGCGGGAATTGCTGGTGCCATGGAGTGCGGTGATGGAGCAAGCGATTGCCCAATGGCGGCGATCCAAGTTTGATCCCACGCTGCCGTTGGCGCGACGCGGCGAAGCCGATGCCGAATTTGAAAAATCGCTGGTTTGGTTCCAATCACTCCAGGCATCGCAGGTCGGAGCCTCTAACGTCAGCGACCTGTTGCAACGCGCTTCCGCCGCCGACACCGAAAGCGGCGCCAGGGTGGCCGGATTTCGACTCCAGCAGGCGTTGAGTGAGCTTGAACGATTGTCGGGCGATTTCGACCCGCGTCTGCGTTCGCTCTTGGTCGAAGCGATCGCCAAGCTGCGGCCGTTCGCAGTCGGCGACGACAGCGTTCCGGCTTTGCGCTTGCGCGAAATTGCCCTGATCGCCGAGGGCACGAAACTGCTAGGTGAAAACACCGCGTTGTCGAAGGGTCTCACGGCAAAAGTGGCAAACCTGACGGTTGCCGCGTCCAAGGACATCACGGAAGCGGATTCCAAGGCCATCTCGGTATTGCAATTCAGCACCTGGGTTCTTGTGGCTGCCGTGATCCTCAGCGTCGTCAGCTCGTTCCTGATCGGATGGCTTTACGTCGGACGCAACGTTGTCGCGCGTTTGACCACTCTGTCGGACGGAATGCGCGCCATCGTTGGCGGGCGGCGCGACATCGCAATCCCTACCAGCGGTGGCGACGAAATTGCCGAAATGGCACGCGCCGTTGAAGTGTTCCGCGACAACGCGATATCCCTCGATCGGTTATTGGCGGAACAGGAACAGGCGGCTGTCCTTCTCGAACAGAAAGTCGAGCAGCGTACCCACGAGCTCTCGCAATCGGTCGCCGAATTGCGAGCGCTCGGCGAAGTCACTCAGGCGGTGACCTCCACGCTCGATCTCCAGACCGTGCTCACCACCATCGTCGCCAAGGCGACCCAGCTCTCGGGCACCGAGGCCGGCGCCATCTACGTGTTCGATGAAGCGGCGCGCGAATTCCAGATGCGCGCGACCTACGGCATGAGCGAGGAATTGATCACGGCGCTCAGAGACCGCCATTCCGCGCTTTCCAGTGCGGTCGGCGGGCTGGCCGAGTACCACGCGCCGGTGCAGACGGGGGACCTGCAAAACGAGCCGCCGTCCATGGTCAACGATATCATCATGAAGGCGGGTTATCGCGCGCGGCTGCTCGTTCCGTTGGTTCATTCCCAGGAGACCGTGGGCGCGCTGGTGGTGCGCCGCAGAGAGCCCGGCGAATTTTCCAAGCAAACAGTCGCTTTGTTGCAGACCTTCGCCGCTCAGTCGGCGTTGGCCATCCAGAACGCGCGCCTGTTTTCCGAGCTTGCCACGGCGCGCGATGCCGCGGTCGAGCGCGAACAGAAACTCGGGCAGCGCACGGTCGAATTGTCGAGGTCGCTGGACGACTTGCAGATCGCGCAGAACCGCCTGGTGCAGACCCAGAAGCTTGCTTCGCTCGGCCAGCTCACGGCCGGCATCGCACACGAAATCAAAAACCCGCTGAATTTCGTCAATAATTTTTCATCGCTTTCCGCCGAGCTGATCGACGAACTGCAGGACGCCCTCAAGGGCGCGCCACTGGAAGCCAAGGTGAGGATCGAGATTTCCGAGGTTGCGGGCACTTTGCGCGACAATCTCAACAAGATCGTGCAGCACGGCAAGCGTGCGGACTCGATCGTCAAGAACATGCTGCTGCATTCGCGCGCCGGTTCGGGAGATCACCGGCCGGTCGACATCAACGCGATTGTCGAAGAAAGCCTGAACCTGGCCTATCACGGCGCCCGCGCCGAGAAACAGGGCTTCAACGTCACGCTGGAAAAGGCGCTTGATCCGGCCGCGGGCGAAATCGACCTGTTCCCACAGGAGATTACGCGAGTATTCCTTAACCTGATCTCGAATGGATTCTACGCCGCGACAAAACGCAAAAGGGACGGCAATGGCGGCGACGCCTACGAGCCCACCTTGCTGGCGGCGACCAGGAATCTCGGTGATCGCGTGGAAATACGAATTCGCGACAATGGTACCGGTATTCCGTCTGAGGTAAGGGATAAGCTGTTCAATCCGTTCTTCACCACCAAGCCGGCCGGCGAGGGAACCGGGTTGGGCCTATCGCTCAGTCACGATATTGTCGTGAAGCAGCACGCCGGCACGATCGAAGTCGATACTCGGGTCGGCGAGTTTACCGAATTCAGGATTACGCTGCCTCGCAAGGCGGCGTCGCTGGGACAGGGAGCATAGGAATGAGCCTGTGGGTTCTGGTGGTCGATGACGAGCCCGATGTCGAGATGCTGTTTCGCCAGCAATTCAGGCGAGAGCTGCGCGCCGAGCGCTTCACCATGACGTTCGCCCAATCGGGCATGGCGGCGCTGCAAAGCATCATTGAAGCGGCGCATGAATCCCTTATCCTGATTCTTTCAGACATCAATATGCCGGGGATGACCGGACTTGAATTGCTGCCAAAGGCCAAGGCCGCCCGACCAGACGTCCCGATCATCATGATCACCGCCTATGGCGATGCGGAGACCAAGCGCAAGGCGCTCGAGAACGGAGCCGAAGGATTGCTGACCAAGCCGATCGATTTCGGGTTGTTGCGCAGTGAAATCGAGATGCGAGTCGGCCGCGCCGCATGAGCCGCGCGCTGATCCTGGTTGTCGATGACGAACCAGACTTGGAAGTCTTGGTGCTTCAGAAGTTTCGCCGGCAGATCAGGGACGGCGCATTTTCCTTCCTGTTCGCCCGCGATGGCGTCGATGCGCTATCGACGCTGGAGGCCAACCGAAACATCGATATGGTGGTCAGCGACATCAATATGCCGCGGATGGACGGACTTTCGCTTCTTGAGAAGCTTCAGGAGGGCGAGGATAAGCTGTCGACCATCATCGTGTCGGCCTATGGCGACATGGCCAATATCCGCACCGCGATGAACCGCGGCGCTTTCGACTTCCTGACCAAGCCGGTCGACTTCGGCGATCTGGAGACGACGATCGACAAGACGATCCGGCACGTGGTCGCGCTACGCGAGGCGCGGCGGCGGCAGTCCGACGCGGAACGGGCGTATGCGTCGCTGTCGCGCTACTTTTCTCCAAACCTCGCACAGCGGCTCGCGGGCGGCACGGACGGAATTGATCTTGAAGGTCACCGCCGCGAAATCACGTCACTATTCACTGACATCGCCGACTTCACCACGCTGGTCGAAGCTCTGGAGCCGAACGTGCTCGGGCCGCTGCTCAACGACTATCTCACCGGCATGACCGATATCGTCTTCAAGCATGACGGTACGGTCGCCAAGATCGTCGGCGATGCGCTTCACGTGCTGTTCGGCGCGCCCGGCGAGCTACCGGACCATGCCGCCCGTGCCGCGACGTGTGCCCTGGAACTCGATCAGTACGCTCAGGCGGCGCGCGAACGCTGGAGGCAAAAGAGCATCGACCTCGGCGTCACGCGCGTGGGTGCGCATTCCGGTCCGGCGATGGTGGGTAATTTCGGCGGTGGCCGCTTTTTCGATTACACCGCCTATGGCGACACCATCAACGTCGCGGCGCGGCTGGAGGCGGTCAACAAGCAGCTCGGCACCCGCATCTGCGTCAGCGGCGATCTTGCGTCGAGGATCGACAACTTCCAGGGCCGGCCGGTCGGCGACCTCATGTTGCGTGGCAAGACCGGGGGGATGCGCGCCTTCGAGCCGATGACGCCGGCGCAACATCAGGACGCCGCCACCGTCAGCTATCTCAAGGCGTTCAAGTTGCTTGAGGCAGGCGACGCCGGCGCGCTGACGGCTTTTGCAGCCCACGTCGGCAGCCATCCTAACGACCAGTTGGCGAGCTTTCACTTGAAGCGGCTGCTGAACGGGGCCAGGGGCGTGCAGCTCGCAATGGACTAGCCCGCATTTCTCACACCGCGGCTTGAGCTGACGGGGATTTCCTCTGTTTTGATGGTCTGTTGGTGAAGCCGTGTGGAACGGTGGCGCCGAAGGCGCTGGCGGCGATTTGGTTTTTGCGTATCTCCGTGGGCCGATCGATGAAGCCGCGAGTTGAACGCGCCGCGGCGGCGCGTGTCAGGCGGGGGAGGCACGGGCCTTGGCGGCATCGACCAGGCGGCGGGCGGCGCGGCCCCAGTCGCTGGCGGCCGGGCAAGCCGACGCCATGGCGATCTTGATGCGGCGCACGCTGATGCGCACCAGCGCGCCGATTTTCAAGAACTTGAGCCGGATAGTGCCGCAGGTGGCATCCGCAAAGGCGGTCTCGGCAAGTCCGATGCGGCGCAGCGCGCAGACCAGCACATAGGCCATCGAAGCAAACCACAGCCGCAGCTGGTTGGCGCGCATGGTGGCGGTCGAGGTGCGATCGGCATAAAGATCGAGCTGGCATTCCTTGAGGCGGTTCTCCATCTCGCCGCGGGCGCAGTAGATGGCCTCGTAGAGATGGCGCGCCCCCGCCTCAGCGCGCTTGAGCGAGGTGACGACGAAGCGCGGGTTGGCCTCGCCCTGCGTCCACTCCGCCTTGGCGACGACGCGGCGCCGGCGGCTCCAGCTGTCGAGCGTGCTCCAATGGAAGTCCTTGAAGCAGCGCGCCGGGTGGCCGGTGTTCTCGGCCATCGCCTTTGCGGCCGCCAGTTCGGCTTCGATCAGGGCGACCAGACGGCTGTTGCGGGCCAGCCCGAACACATAGTCCACGCGGTTTTCTTCGCACCAAGCCATCAGCGCCTCGCGGGCAAAGCCTGAGTCCGCCCGCAGCAGGATGCGCACACAAGGCCAGCGGGCGCGGATCTGCCGGACGATCCGTTCGATCTCATCGACGCTGCCCGCACTGGCATCGATGTCGGAGGGCCGCAGCTTGGCGGCCAGCAGATGCCGCCCGCAGAACACATAGAGCGGCAGGTAGCAGTAGCAATCATAGTAGCCGTGGAAGAACCGCCCCTCTTGATGCCCGTGCAGCGGGTCGTCGGTGGCATCCAAATCGAGAATGATCTGCTTGGGTGGCCGCTGGTGCGCCTCCAGGAACAGCGTCACCGGCAGCGCCTCGATCGCCGCTTCGTCGTAAGCGATCCTGTGGTAGCGCGTCGGCTCCGGCCGGCTCAGTTCCAGCCGGTTCAACGTCGATTTGCCCGCTACCGCAGCGCAGTCTGCGCGCCTGGCGGTCAGCTTTCCCGCCAGTACCGCCAGCATCGGATCGTGCCGCAACTCGTCATGGTCGTTGAGGTCCTCGTAGCCCAGCGCAATCCCGAACACCCGCTGGCCGACCAGCGTGGTCACCGCATGCTCGATCAAATCCTGGCGGCGATGATCGCAAAAGCAGTCCGCAAATCGATCCACCAGACCGATCGCCCGATCGGTCGCGCCCAGAAGCAGCGCACCCGCATCCGACGTCACCAATCCGGCATCAAATGCCGCTTCCACAGCGCGGCCTTCAACGATTCCAAAATCAAACCGGTCTGCGCTACACTCTGTCGGCATCGGGGCGCTCCTCGAATTGTCCGAAAGTCGTTGTCGCAAAACAACTTTCGCTGATTCGGCGTCCCGATGCGCCTAATACTGTGAGAAATGCGGGCTAGGGCGCGGCGCCAAGCTACGCATTCCGAAATTCCGTCTGGATTCCGGATCGCCGCTTCGCGGCGTCCAGAATGACCGTCGTGGAGTTGCAGCCTACTCCGCCGCGACCGTGTGCGCCGCCTGCTGCACGTGCAGATTGACGAGCTGCAGCGGCGAGGCGGTCTGTTCCAGCATGCCCCAGCTCTTCAACCAGTCATAGGTGCGCTGCATCTCGTCAAGCGGGATCGGCGCCGGATCGCAGACCACGATGCGGCTCGCGCGCAGGTCCTGCGGCTTGAGCGCGGCGATGTCGCGATCCTTTTTCGCGTGGTAGTCGATGAAATAGTGCAGGTACTTCGCCTTGTCGGCGTTGATCCGCTTCACCGCCTCGCGCACCGCGCGGTTGAACGCGCCATAGGTCTCGGCATCGACCCGCCCCGACGCCACCTCGGTGCCGTGATAAAACGCCTCGCAGACCAGCCGGCAGCCCTGCTTCTCAGCGAGTGTCACGTAAGGCTCGGTCAGCGTGGTCGCCTCGATCTCGCCGCGCATCATCGAATCGAAGCGCGGCCGCGAGCCGTTCGAGGTGCGGCAGAGCTTGATCTGGTCGCGCGGGATGAAGCCTTCGAGCAGATGCAGCGCGAGATAGTGCGTGCCGAAGTAGAACGGCACGCCGACCAGCTTGCCGGCGAGCTGCTGCGCCGTGAATACCTGCGACTGCGGCCGCACCACGATGGCGGCATAGGTGACAATGCCGCGCCGGCCGACCTGGCGGCTTTTCACCTTGGTGTCCTGGACGCGGCAGTAGTTGCCCCATTCGCAGGCGTTGTAGAGGTCGGCCTTGCCCTGCTCGAGCATCTTGCCGTGGCTGGAGAACGGATCGAGCCCCTGCGGCTTATTGATGTCGACGTGCGTGCTCTTGTCCTCGCTCTCGCGCTCGACCCATTCGATCTGCAGGTCCTCCTTCTCGAACAAGCCCTCCTTGTCGGCGACCAACTCCGGCAGCCCCTGGAACGGCGCGGTGGTTTCGAGGACGAGCTTTTTCATGGAAGGCTCCGTGATCGGTCTCAGTGCGGTATACTTGCAGATTACCAGAGTTGATCGAGGCCCGCTGCCCGAAATTTGTTGTCATTTTTGACAACAAATGGTAGGGCGTTACGCATGCGGCGCGTGTCGTGGCTCAAGGCGGCCTGGCGGGAGTTCGAGGACTTTCCGGAAAGCGTCCGCCGTCAGATCGCCTTCGGCCTCGACCGCGCGGCGGAAGGTGGCAAGGCGGACAACGCCAAAGCCGCTTCATGGACTCGAAGGCGGCGTATTCGAGGTGAGCGCTGATGATCGGTCAGGAACCTATCGTGCCGTCTACGCTCTGAAGATCGGTGTCGACATTTGGGTCGTGCATGCGTTTCAGAAAAAATCCGTTCGCGGCATCAGGACGCCGCAGCGGGAGATTGATCTGATCCGGGAACGAATCAAGCGCCTTCGGGAGAACCTGTGATGAAGCGGAAGATCCAGGCCGATGACGTTGTTCAAGGCACCGGCGACGTGTTTGCCGATCTCGGCTTTGCCGATGCCCCGGTGATGCGGCTCAAATCCCGTGTTGCCGGCGAGATCGTGCGAACGCTGGACCGGCGCAAGCTGACGGTGCGGGCGGCTGCAAAGGAAGCGAGGGCCACAGCCGCCGATTTGTCGCGCATTCGCCACGCCGACCTCGATCGCTTCACGCTCGATCGGCTGGTGCGGATTGCAGAGGGCCTCGGCTGCCGCGTGGAAATCAAGGTGCGCAAGGCTGCCTGAGGACGCCGTTGGGCGCTCACCGCATTGCATCGCGCACTCCGGCGCAATAGCATTGCGTTCAACAAGGTCCTGAAAACTCATCATTTTCAATCGTCAAGGGAGCGATCGCCATGCCGTACAACATCCTGATCCTGGGCGCGGCCTATGGATCGCTGCTGGCGTCGAAAATGCTGTTCGGCGGGCATAAAATCCATCACATCTGCCTGCCGGCCGAGGCCGACCTGATCAATTCCGAGGGTTTCCGCGTCCGTCTGCCGGTCAAGGGCCGCAAGGACCCGGTGGTGCTGGACTCCACCAAGCTGCCCGGCAAGGTCACCGCCGGCGGCGCGCAGGGCGTCAACCCCGCCAACTACGACCTCATCGGCCTCGCCATGCAAGAGCCGCAGTACCGCTCGCCCGGCGTCCGCGAGCTGCTCGACGCGGTGGCGAAGTCGAAGGTGCCGTGCATGTCGATCATGAACATGCCGCCCCTGCCGTATGTAAAGCGCATCCCTGGCCTCAACTACGACATGCTCAAGCCCGCCTACACCGATCCGACGGTTTGGGACAATTTCGATCCGGCCTGCCTCACGCTGTGCAGCCCCGACCCGCAGGCGATCCGCCCGCCGGACGAGAAGGTCAACGTGCTGATGGTCACCTTGCCGACCAATTTCAAGGTGGCGAAGTTCGACAACGAGAAGGGCACGGCGATCCTGCGCCAGCTCGAGAAGGAGATCGACGCGGTGCGGTTCGACCCGGGCGACGGCGCCAAGATCGAGCTGCCGGTCAAGCTCCGCGTCCACGACTCGATCTTCGTGCCGCTTGCCAAGTGGGCGATGCTGCTCGCCGGCAACTACCGCTGCGTCACCAAGGATGGCATGCGGACCGCGCAGGAGGCGGTGCATTCCGACATCGAGACCTCGCGCGCGGTCTACAATTTCGTGTTCGACCTTTGCGTGAAGCTCGGCGCCAAGCCGGACGACCTGGTGCCGTTCGAGAAATACGCCGCCGCCGCGCAATCGCTGGTGCGGCCGGCCTCGGCGGCGCGCGCGTTGCAGAACGGCGCGCCGAACATCGAGCGCGCCGACAAGCTGGTGCAGCTCATCGCCCGGCAGAAGGGCCTGAGCCTGCCGGCGATCGACGCCCAGGTGGCGCTGGTCGACGAGCGCATCGCCGCCAACCGCGCCAAGGCCGCAGCGGCGTAAGCCGGCGTTGCATCTCACTCGCGGGCGTGCGCCACCGTCCGGTCAGATGATGGCGTCGACCACGATCTCGACCAGGGTGTCGCCTTCAAGGGTGACCGCGACGCAGGCACGCATCGGCGGGCTGTTGCGGTCCGCCCATTCGTCCCAGGCGCGATTCATCTCGGGCTTCCGCACCATGTCGGCGATATAGACGATCGCCTTCAGGATGCGGCTCTTGTCGGTGCCGGCCTCGCGCAGCGTGGCGTCGATATGAGCGAGCGCGCTCTTGGTCTGGCGGTACATGTCCGGCTGCTTGTCGGTGACGAACGACACCGCATGCACATGGCCGTCGTGGATGACGGCGCGGCTGCGCGTCGGATGCGGACCGGGAAGGTGCTTGATCATGCCGCAAACTCCTAAAACATGACCGGCTCCGCGGCCGGCCATGCTGTTTCCGTGACAGGGCTTTGTCAATCGCGGACGAAAACCTACGACCGCTTGAACGAGTTGTAGACCATCTTGGTGAAGTTCTTCGCGATCTCATCGGTGTCCGCCCAGCTCTTGTCGAGCTCGGCGAGCGGCCGCGCCGCGATCACCTCGGCCTCGGTCTTGCCTGCGTTGACCAGCGGCTCGATGATGTTTCTGGCTTTCACCAGCATGTCGTGGAACTGCTGGACGTCGGCCTTGGTGGCGAGGCCGCCGTGGCCAGGCACGATGTGGGTCGAGTTGTTCGCGATCTTTAGATAGGCCTCGTTGGCCGCGATCATGCCGCGGATATCGCCGCCATTGGCGAAGTCGATGGTCTGATATCTCTTGCGGTTGTTGAAGGTATCGCCGGTGCATAGCACGTTGGCGTCGGCGAAATAGATATAAGTGTCGCTATCGGTGTGGGCGTTGTTGACATGGGTGAGCTTGGCGACACGGCCGCCGGCTTCGACGGTACGGGAACCCCCAGTGTAGGTTTCCTTCGGCACCGCCCCTGGCGCGACCGGCGGGGTCTTCGCGCCGCTGATACCGTTGATGGTGCCGGCGGCGAGGCGCACCCGGATATTGTCCTGCGCCACCACCGTGACGCCGTCGGCCTGGAACGGGCCGTTGCCGCCGGTGTGGTCGCCATGGAAATGAGTGTTGATCAGGTATTTGATCGGCAGCGGCGAGATCGCGGTGATTGCCGCCTTGATCTTGTCGTGCAGCGGCGCGAACTGGCCATCCACCATGATGATGGCGTCGCCGCCGACCGCAACGGTGATGTTGCCGCCTTCGCCCATCAGCATGTAGGTCTTGTGGCCCAGATCGATGGTCTTGATCTCGACCTTGCTGAAATCCCGTTGCTGGGCGAGCGCACTGCCGGCAAAAACCAAGGCCGCGCCCGCGAGCGCTGCCGTCGCGAATTGACGCATGTTGTCCTCCCTGCAATAGGCGGGAAACATGACACGTCCCGCATGACGAGTGAACGCCGTGGGGCGCTTGAAATTCCGCCGCGTCTCATGATTTATCGGCATAGCCGAGCGCAGGAGCCGCCATGCCCGGAAAGCGCGTCCAGATCGACGACGAAACCTGGCCGATCCTCGACCTGCTCGCCCGCGACCGCATGATGACGTTCCAGGAATTGGCCGACGAGGCCTTTGCCGACCTGCTCAAGAAGCACGGTCGTCCGACCTCGCTGAAGGCCGCGCTGCGCCAGAGCGCGGGCCAATCCGCCAAGGTCATTCCGCTCAAGAAGCCGCACAAGCGGCGCTGACGGCCACCCGGTTCGGCGCCGCTCTGCCGAAACGGAGCCCGGCGCGCGATGTAATTGGATACGGAATGCTGCGCCGCTGACATGCGTTGAGTTTCGAGTTCTCAACGCCAGATGCTTCGCGCGGCCTCGACGACGAGGCCGAGCTTGGCGCGCTCGTCGGCTTTGGTCACCGGATTGCCCGCGACGGTCGAGGCGAAGCCGCATTGCGGGCTGATCGCGAGCCGATCGAGGTCGATATAATTTGCCGCCTCGTTGGTCCGGCGCTTCAGTTCGTCGAGGCTCTCAAGCGTCGGCGTCTTGCTGCTGATCAAGCCGAGCACCACTCCCTTGTCCCTAACAAAGCGCAGCGGCTTGAAATCGCCAGCCCGCGGAGTGTCGTATTCCAGCAGAAAATGATTCGCCCTGGTCCTGCTGAAGAATCGCTCGGCGACTGATTCGTAGCCGCCAGCGGCGAGATAGTGGCCCTTGAAGTTGCCACGGCAGACATGGACGCCGACGATGGTACCGGCCGGCGCATCGGCCGTCGCGTCGTTGATGCTCTCGATATAGAGATCGGCCAGGCGATCGGGGCTCTGGCCCGCGTCCTCGACCATCTTGCGGATCGCCGGATCGCACAATTGCGCGAGCGCAACCTCGTCGAGCTGGATGTAGCGGCAGCCGGCCTCGGCCAGATCGGCGATTTCGTCGCGGAAGATGCGACCCAAATCGGCAAAGAACGCATCTGCCGTCCTGTAGGCGCTCTGGTCGGCGAAATCCATGCAGCGGAAAAAGTGCATCGTCGATGGCGCCGGCAGCGTGATCTTGGGGGCCGCCTCGGCGGCGCCGTGGACAAACAAAAACTCATCCAGCGCAAGCGGCTGGTTGCGCCTGAGCTTGCCGGCCGTGTAGGGCGCGGTGAACTCGATCTCGTGACCGCTGTCGTCGCGGAATTTGAACACGGCGGGCTTGATGACGAAGCCCTCGACCCGTTCGACGAAGCGGCTCCAGTACGAGCCACGGCGGAATTCGCCGTCGGTCACGACCTTCAGGCCGACGTCCTCCTGCATCTTGACGGCGTCCCGGATGCACTGCTCCTGAATCTGGGCAAATGCGTTGTCGTCGATGCGCTTCGCGGCATGATCCCTGAACGCCTGGCGAAGCGCCAACGGCCTTAGCAGGCTGCCGATGTGGTCGGCGCGGAACGGCGGCTGGCCTGTGGCGCTTCCGGTCATTTGCTTCCTCGCTGAGGCGGCTATTCTATAAGCCGATGCAAGGGCAGGGGAAACGCTGCATGGCCGACGCACGCGCCGACAAAACCCGCAACACCTGGCTCGCGACGCTCGACAAGTTTCGCCACGATCGCGATTGCCCCGCCAGCCCCGACATGTGGTCGCCGCGGCTCGATGCTGCTTCGCGTGACGAGCTCGCCGCGATTCAGAACGAGAAGCTCTCTGCCGCGGTGCCGTTCCTCTACGAGAACAGCCCGTTCTACCGCCGAAGATTCGACCGCCTCGGGCTTTCGCCGGGCGATATCCGCAGCATTGACGATCTCGGCAAGTGGCCGGTGGTCGACAAAACCGAAATGATGGCGGATGCCGCCGAGCATCCGCCCTACGGCACCTACACCACCGTGACCGACGCGGTGTGGGCCAGGCGCGGCTGGATGATGTTCTCGTCGTCCGGATCGACCGGCGTGCCGCGGGTGTTCCGCTACACCCATGTCGATCGCGAGGCCGGCGCCTGGGCCAATGCGCGGGCGTTGCTCGCCATGGGTTTCAAGCCCGGCGAGACGGTGTTCATGATGACCGGATATGGCCCGCATGTCTGGGCCTGGGGCGTGCAGTACGCGCTGGAGAAAATGAACCTGCCGACCATTCCGGGCGGCGGCATGGACGCGAGAGCGCGCGCCAACATCATCCTGCGCTTCAAGCCGACCATCCTTTTGTGCACGCCGTCCTACGCCCTGCATCTCGGCCGTCTGATGCAGTCGATGGGGCACGTGCCGGCCGCGACCAGCGTGCACACGTTGTTCCTTGCCGGCGAGCCCGCGCTCGCCGTCGAGTTCGACGAGGCGGCGCATCGAGAACCTCTGGAACGCGCGCATCGTCGAATTCTACGGCTGCACCGAGGCCTCGCCTCATGTCGGCGGCTACTCCTGTCCGGCGCAGACCCGCGAGACGGCGCCCGCCGCGACCCATCTCATGGAGGACATCCAAGTCTGGGAGGTGGTCGATCCGGAGACGCGCCGGGCGCTGCCCGCGGGACAGCGCGGCCTGACGGTGTGCACCAATCTGAATTCGGAAAGCTCGCCGCAGCTCCGTTTCCTGGTCGGCGACTACACCGCGCTCGACACCGGCCGTTGTATCTGCGGCCGCACTCACGTTCGCGCCATCGGCTCGTTCGCCGGCCGGGCCGA
Source organism: uncultured Alphaproteobacteria bacterium (assembly GCA_963702635.1). Taxonomy (GTDB): domain Bacteria; phylum Pseudomonadota; class Alphaproteobacteria; order Rhizobiales; family Xanthobacteraceae; genus Z2-YC6860. Next base: position 75,418 of record CAVPDL010000015.1, on the reverse strand, counting down.
TGACCTGATCAATCTGCGCGGCATCAAGATGTTTCCGATCCAGATCGAGGAGGCGGTGCGGGCGCTGCCGGGGACCGGCGACGAATTCGAGATCGTGCTCACAACCGACGGTGGCGGCCTCGATACCATGACGGTGCGCTGCGAGCATGCCGATCACGAGAGCAAAGGCGCGGAGTTGCGCCGCCGCCTCGAAGAGGAAATTCGAACCCGTTGCGAGGTGCGCGTGGCGGCCGAGGTCCTGGCGCTTGGGACGCTGCCCAAGACCGAGTTCAAGGCGCAGCGGGTGAAGGATCGTCGCACCAAGGCATAGACTCGAAAAGGGCGATTGTGCCGCCCCGCGCCGGTTCATAGGATGAGCCACGGTTCGACCAACGGCATCCAGCGCGAGAAGCCGACGTCCGGACGATCCCAGAGGGAGGAAATCATGCGAGCATCCGCGTTTCTGAAATTCGCCGCGCTTTGCGCCGCGGGCCTGCTGCCGGTCGGGGCCAGTGCGCAGGACGCTTACACGGTCGGCGTTACCGCCGCGATGACCGGCCCGGCCTCGGCGACGCAGGCGCCGGTGATCGAGATGCTGCGCATCTATATCGACCGCATCAACGCCAAGGGCGGCATCAACGGCCACAAGATCAATCTGCTGATCGAAGACGACCAGGCGGAGCCGTCGAAGGCCGCCGCCAACGCCACCAAGCTGGTCCGGCAGGAAAACGTGATGCTGCTGATCAACTCCAGCTTCTCGTCTACCTACGGCCCGGTGATCGCGGAAGCCAAGCGCGGCAAGGTGCCGCTGTGGTTCGCCGGCGCCGTCTGCCCGAAAGAGACGCACCCGCCGAAGCCCGATCCCCTGCTGTTCTGCACCACCGGTTTCGATTTCAGCATCGACATTCCGGTGGCCACCAAGGTGATCAAGGAGACGTCGAAGGAACCGGCGAAGCTCGGCTTGATAGGCATACCGGTGCCGATCTCACGCATCGGCGTCGACACCGCCGAGAAGATCGCGGCGTCGCTTGGCATGGAGACGGTGGACAAGGAGTTCATCCCGCCGACCACGGCCGACTACACGCCGTTCGCCAACAAGATCAAGAGCGCGGGTGCGAACTGGGGCTATGCCTACGCGCCGTGGCCTGCGGAGGCCAAGACCTTCGAGGCGCTGCGTCGGCTCGGCTGGACCGGCAGCTTCATGGCCTACGGTCACATCCAGGCCGAAGATGAGCTGGCGCGCATCGCCGACCAGGGGCTCAACGTGTTCATGGCCAACAGTATGTTCCTGGAGGGTGGAGCGGTGTTCCAGGAGATTCGCGACGCTGCGGCGGCCGGCAAGTATTCGTTTCCGGCGACTTACGGCACCGAAGGCTGGCTCACCGGGATGGTGCTCGAGCAGATCCTGACCAAGGCCGGCTGGCCGGCCAACGGCGAGAAGGTCGCAGCGGCGATGGAAACGGTGAACCTCGACACCAAGGGCATCCGCGGCGGTCCGCTGGTCTGGACCAAGGAAAACCACTTGCGCACCAAGCAATACTACCGGTTCTATCACTACGATCCGGGCAAGAAGAGCGTCGTGCGGTGGAAAGATTGGCTCCAGGTGGATGTGGTCGACTGACACTGGACGGACGGCGGCGTGATCCGCACGCCGCCGCCTTCCTGGCATGTCGCTGCAACTCGTCGCCAACGTCATCGTCCTGGCCGCGATCTATGCGCTGGTGAGCACCGGCTACGTGCTGGTCTACCGCGTCAGCCGGGTGCTCAACCTTGCCCATGGCGAGCTGATGATGATCGGCGCCTACCTGCTGGTCTCGACCGCGGGGGTATTCAATCGCGATCCGGTGGTGGCGCTGGTGCTGGCCGCGGTCGGCGGCCTGGTCATGGGCATCGTGGTCTACGTGGTGTTGATGCGCTGGCTCACCGGCGAGGCGGTGCTGGCGGCGGTGCTGATCACTATCGCGCTCGGCATTCTGCTGCGCGGGCTGTCGATCCTGGTTTGGACCAGCCAGCAGTTCTATCCGGCCGCGATGTTCGGCTGGAAAAATCCATCGGTGCCGATCGTTCCCGGCGTGCAGGTGTCGGCCGCGAGCCTCGCCATGGTGATGCTCACCATCGTCGTGTACGCCGGACTGTTCGTGTTTCTGCAGTTCACCCGCTGGGGCATTCGGATGCGGGCGGCCGGGCAGAACCCATTGCTCGCCGAGCAGCGCGGCATCCGCCTGCACGGCGTCTATGCCTTCGCCTGGGGGCTTTCGACCTTCACGGCATCGCTTGCCGGCATGCTGCTGTCGCTCGATTCCGGCGTCGAGTACACCATGGCGACCATCGGGCTGAAGGCGTTTCCGGCGGCGCTGGTCGGCGGCCTCGACAGCCTGCTCGGCGCGGTGATTGGCGCTCTGATCGTGGCGAGCGCCGAGATGGTCGCCATCCAATACGTCAATCCGTTGTTGTCGGACGTGGTGCCGTTCGTCGTGCTGCTGATCGTGCTGGCGATCCGGCCGTGGGGCCTGTTCGGCAGCCGCGAACAGCTTGACCGGGTCTGAGATGAGCGACCAGGCCGCCACCGCGCAGGAACTGGCGCCGCCCGGCACGCGCAGCCGCCGCGTCCGCTTGGCCATCGCGCTCGCCGCGCTGGTCGTGCTGCCTTTCCTGCTCAAGCCGTTCCTGCTCGACCTCGCCAACCAGGTGCTGCTCGCCGTCATCGGCGCGCTGGCGCTGATGCTGCTGACCGGCTTTGCCGGCCTGATCTCGCTCGGCACCGCGGGTCTTCTTGGCGCCGGCGCCTACACGGTCGGCATGCTGGTGCGCGAGATCGCCGCGCCGTTCTGGGTGACGCTGCCGGTGGCGGCGCTGCTCGGCGCGGGCCTCGGCCTGGTCTTCGGCCTGCCGTCGCTGCGGCTGCGCGGCCTCTATCTCGCCATCAGTACTCTCGGGCTGCACTTCATCGTCGTCTATCTCGGCGGCGAGTACGAGGCACGCGAGGCGCTGTCGACCGGCGTGATCATCGAATCGCCGTCGCTCTGGGGTTACGAGCTGACCAGCGCCATCGGCTGGTATTTCGTGCTGCTCGCGTTCGCGGCGCTATCGCTCTTGATCAGTGTCAATCTGCAGCGTTCGCGCACCGGCCGGGCATGGCGCGCTTTGCACGCTCGCGATGTCGTTGCCGGTGCGCTCGGCATCGACGTGCAGCGCTTCAAGCTTCTGGCCTTCGTGGTCAGCTCGACCATGACCACGGTCGCCGGCGCGCTGTTCGCCTATTATCGCAACTTCGTCTCGATCGACGCCTTCTCGCTTTATCTCACCGTGCAGTATGTCGCGATGATCATCATCGGCGGCATGGGTTCGATCTCCGGCGCGCTGCTCGGCGCCTGCTTCGTCGTGCTGTTCCCCTATGCGATCGAGGCGTTCGCGGCGCTGCTGCCCGCCCGCTTCGCCAATACGGTATTTGCGCTGAACTATGCGTCGTTCGGCGTCATCATGATCCTGTTCTTGTTGCTCGAGCCTGCCGGCTTGATCGGCATCTGGCGCCGCTTCAGGAACAGGATCGCCTCGTTCCGCGCGAGAGCCGGATCATGACCGAGGCCGCGCCGCTCCTTGCCATCGATGGCCTCGAGGTTGCCTATCACCGCGTCGCGGTGGCGCTGCATGGCGTGTCGCTTCGCGTCATGCCGCAGACCATCGTGGCGCTGGTCGGCAATAACGGCGCCGGCAAGACCACGACGCTTCGCGCCATCTCCGGCTTCATCGGTCTTGACGACGCCCGCGTGACCGCAGGCAGCATCAGCTTTGCAGGCAGGCGTATCGAGAACGAGCAGCCGCACGCCAACACCGCGCGAGGCATCGTGCTGGTGCCCGAACGCGACAAGGTCTTCCCCAACCTGACGGTCGCCGAAAATCTCTCGGTAGCAGCCGCCAAACGCGCCAACGCGGCCGCGCGGCGACGCCTCGAGGAGCTGGTGTTCCAGTTCTTTCCCGCGCTCATGCCGCTGCGCTCGCGGATTGCGGGACTGCTTTCCGGCGGCGAGCGGCAAATGCTGGCGTTCGGCAGCGCCATTGTCTGCAAGCCGGAACTGCTGCTGGTCGACGAGCTGTCGCTCGGGCTTGCCCCGGTCGTGGTTGAGGATTTGGCACGGCGCATCGCCGGCGTCCGGCAGGAGCTCGGGATCACGGTGCTGCTGGTCGAGCAGAACGTCGGGGTGGCGCTGGGCATCGCCGATTACGCCTATGTGCTCGAGAACGGCCGTGTCGCGCTGGAGGGGCCCGCCGCCGAGCTGCGCGGCCGCCGCGAAATCCAGCAGTCCTATCTGGGCCAGGCCAGCGGTGAGGAGCGTCGCAGCTATCGCACGCTCAAGCGGGAGCATCCGCATGGCTGAGCTCGCGATCGAATGCTTGTCGCTTCGTTTCGGCGGCCTGACGGTGCTCACCGACGTGTCGCTGCACGTCGAGGCCGGCGAACTGCTCGCCCTGATCGGGCCGAACGGCGCCGGCAAGACCAGCGTGCTCAATTGCATCAGCGGCATCTACCGCGGCGACGGCACCATCAAGCTGCGCGAGCAGGACATCAACGGCAAGCCCGCTCACGAGATCGCGCGCCTCGGCATCGCGCGCACTTTCCAGCATGCCGAGGTGTTTGCGCAGATGTCGGTGCTGGAGAACTTGCTGACCGGCCGTCACGCCCGCATCAAGACCAATGTACTGGCCGAGATGCTCTTCCTGCCGAGCGTCAAGCGCGAGGAGCTCAGCCATCGCGAGGCGGTGGAGAAGGTGATGGCCTTCGTCGGCCTCGCTGCCCATCGCCACACCCCGGTCGGCGCGCTGCCGTTCGGCGTGCAGAAGCTGGTCGGCTTCGCCCGCGCGCTTGCGCTTGAGCCGAAGCTCCTCCTGCTCGACGAGCCGTCGGCCGGCCTCAACCGTGCCGAACGCGAGGACCTCGCTCGCCTGATCCTGCGCATCAAGGACGAGCTCGGCCTCGCCATGATCTGGATCGAGCATGACATGCAAATGGTGGCCGACTTAGCCGACCGCCTCCATGTGCTCGACTACGGTCGCACGCTCGGTGTCGGCTCAGCCGCCGATGTGCTGAACAACCCGGCGGTCATCGCCGCCTATATCGGCACCCGTCCGGTGAGCTAAGGCACGATTGTATTGCGCTGAAACAAACTCCGTTCGCTCCGGCTTCCGCGGGAGCGAACGGAGTTTGGCTCGACGCAATGCAACCGCGCTCCAGTAGAGCTGGATATCGCTCGGCGGATTGAAGGAACGCGGCCCCAATCGAGCCCGAGTCTGGCCTTGGCGACCGCTTCCCGATGCCGGCCTCGTTCCATCGTTGGATGCGCTGATAGACCGTCATCCACTTTCGGTCGATCGATTGATTGAATAGCGGGTCGAGGTCGTTTTCTGATCGCGAAACGGACCCGAAAAAATCGCCGGCCTGGTTTGGCCGGCGAAGTACAACACGGGGGAAGGAAGAAAGTGCAAGCCCTCAGATCAGGGCGGCTTGCGCGAAGGAGACGGTGACGGCCGCGACGGTAACGATGCCCACCAGAAGCGTGCCGAGCACGAAGCCCCAAACCGCAAGGCTCTGGCGCCCGGAGGCGGAAATCGTTTGAGCGGTCATCGAACTCTCCATTCGTTGGATCGCATCATCCTCCTTCCGCCGAAAACTTGAAGTGCGAGAAGTCACAGCTCGTCGGACGCGGGGAGGGCTGGCGGCCCATCCCTGGCCGCGCGCAGGCATGGTTGTCCACAGGACCCAGGACCCGCCCCCGTGATCTGGGAGGCAAAATGTGGCGAGTCCGCAACACCCGCCGATTGTTGTGTGAATCCAGCCTGAATTGCCTAAAAAGGCAGCAATTGCCACGGCTTTCGCCTTGTCGCATGTGCTCCGCGCGTGGTGGATTTTGCCCATAATAATTCAAGGGTGTGGGTGGCAGGTTGATGGTTCCAGTCGTGTTCTCGCTGGTTCGAGACCGTCGGTAATCGTCAGCTCTTTCGCAAAACCCGCGCCCATCACGACGGGAAGGGGCTGACGATGAAGAAGTTGATATTCGCGGCTATAGCCGCGCTCGCAGTTTCGGCGATGCCCGCGATGGCAGCCGACATTCCGATGAAGGCCAAGCCGGTCGCCGCGCCAGAGCCCTCGCCATGGGACATCGCGTTCGGTTCGGCCATCGCCTCCGACTACATCTTCCGCGGCATCACCCAGTCGAACCACCAGCCCTCGGTCGCAGCCTACTTCGAGCCGCGCTACAACATCACCAAAGACCTGCAGCTCTACGCCGGTCTCGGCGGCGCCAGCATCTCGTTCCCGAATCGCGCGGCGGCTGAGGTCGACATCTACGGCGGCATCCGCCCGACCTTCGACAAGCTCTCGTTCGATCTCGGTGTCTGGTACTACTGGTACCCAGGCGGCCAGTGTTTCTCGGCCATCGCAAACCTGAACACCTTCGATTGCTCTCCGAGCGGCGGCGTTCCTCCGCAGCCGCTTCCCAACCTCAATGCGATCAAGAGCAATCTCAGCTTCGTCGAAATCTTCGGCAAGGTGAACTACGCGCTCACCGACGCGTTCACGATCGGCGGCTATGTCTATTACTCACCGTCGGTGTTGAACTCCGGCGCCGATGGCGTGTTCTTCGGCGGCGTCGCCAAGTACACCTTCCCGGCGTTCGCCAACGGCGTGCAGCCCTACATCTCCGGCGATCTCGCCTACTGGAGCCTCGGTACAACCGACTCGTTCTATGGCATCCCGGGAACAGCTTTTGCTGCCGGAATTCCGCTGCCCAGCTACGCGACCTGGAACGTTGGCGTCGGCTGGACCTGGAAGGTGTTCACCGTCGACTCTGCGCTACACCGACACCAACCTGAGCAAGGCCGAATGCAATCTGTTCACCGGCGACCAGACGGCCACGTTCAGCCCATCGGCCCTCACGGTCCTCAACACAACGGGCAATGCCTCGAACTGGTGCGGCGCGCGCTTTGTCGCCCGGCTGTCGGCCGACCTGACGGTCAACACCAACATCAAGTAGCTTCGAGCAACAGCCTCGTCCCTTTGGGCGGCAGCCGAAAGGTCGCCGCCCTTTTACTTTCGCGGCGATTACTGCAGGGCCGCTTCGCGCAGCCGATGGCCGGCGCCATCGGGCTCGAGCGAGAGCCTGCGCTGATGGAATGCGGCAAGCGTCGAACGGTGCCCGATCGACACGATCGGCGGCCGCAGGGAGCCGTTCCTGAAGCAGCCGGTAAAGCTTCTGCTTCCGACGCCTCGTCGAGCGAGGCGGTGGCCTCGTCGAGGAACAGGAAATCCGGCGCCTGGAGCAGTGCCCGCGCGATGGCGAGCCGCTGCTGCTCGCCGAGCGACAGCATCCGGTTCCAGTGCGCCTCCTCGTCGAGCCGCGGCGCCAGCGCGGCAAGCCCGACCGCATTGAGCGCCTCGATCATCCGCTCGCGCGGATAGGCGCCGATTTCGGCCGGATACGATACCGCCGCGTCGAGCGTGCCGACCGGGAAATACGGCCGCTGCGGCAGCATCATCAGGCGGCGTTTTTTGGCACCACGACGCGGCCGGAGCCGAACGGCCAGATGCCGGCGATCGCCCGGAACAGCGTCGACTTGCCGGAGCCGGTCGGCCCGGTCACCAGCACGCGCTCGCCGCGCGGCAGCCCGATGTGATCCGCGGCGATCAGATGTTGGCCGGCCGGCAGCCGGACGTCGACATTGTCGAGCACGACCGCCCGCCCGTCGCCGGATGCGTCGACCTCGACCACTGGCGGCGTATGCGCCGCGGCACGGGCGGCGTCCACCGAAAGCTGAAAGCCTGCCAGCCGCTGGATGCCCGCGCGCCATTCTGCCAGCGTACGGTAGACGTCGATGAAGAACGACAGCGCGCTTTGCACGCTGTTGAAGGCGGACGCGGTCTGCATCAGGCCGCCGAGCTGCATCGTGCCGGCGAAATAGGCCGGGCTGACCACGACATAGGGAAACACAACCGACACCTGCGAATAGCCGGCGGTGAAGAACGTGAGCTTCTTGGTGCGCCTCATGATCGGCATCCAATTCCCGACCACGCGGCCGAAGCGAACCAGCAGGCGCTCGGTTTCTGCCGGCTCGCCATTGAGCAGCGCGATCTGCTCGGAGTTTTCACGCACACGCACCAAGTTGAAGCGAAAATCGGCTTCGAAACGCTGCTGGTCGAAATACAGCTTGATGAGCGGCCAGCCGATCAGATGCGTCAGGGCCGTTCCGATCACCGCATAGATCAGGGCGGCCCAGACCAGGTAGCCCGGTATATTCCATTCCGCACCGAACAGATGGAACGGCGCGGCCGCCGACAAGGTCCACAGAATCACAACGAAAGAGCCAAGCGTCACGATGGAACTGAGCAATCCCGTCCCGATCGTCAGCGTACGCTCGACAAAAAGCTGGATGTCTTCGGAAATGCGCTGATCGGGATTGTCGGCCGCATCGCCGAGAAGCTGCATGCGATAATGGTTGGCGTGGTCGAGCCATTCGCCGAGATAGACCTTGGTCATCCATTGCCGCCAGCGCATCTGCAGCCATTGATTGAGGTAAAGCCGATAGACCGCGAGAACGATGTAGGCGGCGGCGAGCGCGCAGAAGATCATGAGCTGGGTGACGAAGGCGTCCCAGTTGCGCTCCTGCAGCGCGTTGTAGAAGCGGTTGTTCCACTGGTTAAGAAGCACATTGATGGCGACCAGCGACAGTTCGATCGCGATCACGAACGGCGAGCAATATCCGCCCGGCCTTGCGGTCATCCGAATAGAAATAGGGCGAAGCGAGCCGCCAGATCGTGGCGAGCGTCGAAAGAATTCCATGCACGGACTTTTCTCCTATGGGCGGCCTGAACAATGGTCACGTCGCAGGGTCCGCAAAATCCGCGCCACTGTGGGCAGGGGCTGGCGACGATCTGGCAGGGCAATCTCACGGAAAATAGGCCGGATCACGTCTCAAGGGGAGGCCATAGACTTGTGCTATCCTCACCGAGCGGTAAAACTAGCCGTGAAGGCGGCGGAATAGACGTTCGCCATCAAAGGTTAGTGAATAAACGAAAGGGCTGCAGCCAATGCAGCCCAAACAACTGACCCAGGGAGGGGACGACAATGACCAAATCGGACTCGAAGACCACCAACCGCCGTCGCTTCATGCTGACCGCAGGCGCGACGGCCACGGCCGCGATTGCTGCCCCAGCCGTTCAGGCCCAGCAAGGCCCGATCAGCATGCGCTGGCAAAGCACATGGCCGTCGAAGGACATCTTCCACGAATATGCGCTCGACTTCGGCAAGCGCGTCAACGACATGACCGGCGGCGATCTCAAGATCGAGGTGCTGCCGGCGGGCGCCGTGGTGCCGGCGTTCCAGCTGCTCGATGCCGTCTCCAAGGGCGTGCTCGACGGCGGCCACGGCGTGCTGGTCTATCACTACGGCAAGCAGACCGCGCTCGCGCTGTGGGGCTCGGGCCCCGGCTACGCCATGGACGCCAACATGCTGCTGGCGTGGCACAAATACGGCGGCGGCAAGGAGCTGCTCGAAAAGATATTCACCTCGATCGGCGCCAACGTCGTCTCGTTCCCCTACGGGCCGATGCCGACGCAACCGCTCGGCTGGTACAAGAGGCCGATCACCAAGCCCGACGACTTCAAGGGCCTCAAGTTCCGCACTGTCGGCATCTCGATTGACGTGTTCCAGGGCATGGGCGCCGCAGTCAACGCGCTGCCTGGCGGCGAGATCGTCGCGGCGATGGACCGCGGCCTGATCGAGGCGGCCGAGTTCAACAACGCCACCTCCGATCGCGTGCTGGGCTTCGCCGACGTGTCGAAGATCTGCATGCTGCAGAGCTATCACCAGAACGCCGAGCAGATGGAAATTTCGTTCAACAAAACGAAGTTCAACGCGCTGCCCGAGAAGATGCGGCACTTGATCGAAAGCGCGGTCGAAGCCGCTTCGCAAGATATGTCCTGGAAGGCGATCGACCGCTACTCGAAGGACTACATCGAGTTGCAGACCAAGGATAACGTCAAGTTCTACAAGACGCCGGACGCTGTGCTGCAGGCGCAACTCCAGATTTACGACGAGGTCGTGAAGAAAAAGGCCGCAGAAAACCCGATCTTCAAGGAAATCGTCCTGTCACAGCTTGCGTTCGCCAAGCGCGCGACGCGCTGGGAGCAGGACACGGTCGTCAGCCGGAAGATGGTGTTCGATCATTACTTTGGACCGAACGCGAAGAGCCCGATCTGACGGTACATTGAACTGGCAAAGCACCATTCCCGACAGGCAACGGGATGGTGCTTTGTCGTACTCGGATGACAAACATTCTGGGGCGGGAATGAATGAACGTTCAAGACGTTCTGCACACGATTGACGGCATCAGCACTTTCGTCGGCAAAATCTTCGCCTGGCTGATCATCGCGCTGATGGGGGTTGTCTGCGTCGAGGTGTTCAAGCGCTACATCTTGAACGCGCCGACGTCATGGATCTTCGACCTCGACAACATGCTGTACGGCACGCTGTTCATGATGTGCGGGGCGTACACGTTGGCGCAGAACGCCCATGTTCGCGGCGATTTCCTCTACAGTTCGATGCGGCCGCGGATGCAGGCCTCGCTCGACGTCGTTCTGTACATCGTATTCTTCATCCCCGGCATCGCCGCCCTGATCTACTCGGGTTATGTCTTCGCCATGGAATCGTGGCTGATCCGCGAACATTCCACGGTGACGGCGGACGGCCCGCCCGTCTATCAGTTCAAGATGGCCATCCCGATTGCCGGCGTCCTGGTGATGCTGCAAGGCCTGGCCGAGATCGTGCGCTGCATTGTCTGCCTCAAGACGGGAGAATGGCCGAGCCGCCTGCACGACGTGGCTGAGATCGACGTGATCGAAGAGCAGCTTGCGCACAGCGAATACGTCGATGAGGCGGAGCGCAAGATGGCAATCGAGCGCGCCAAGGAGATCGACGAGGTCGCGCGTCAGCGCGGCATGGGCGGAGATCTCAACACATGAGCGATCCCGCACTCGGATTGTTGATGCTCTGCCTCATCGTGGTCGTGATCATGATGGGTTTTCCGACGGCCTTTACGCTTATGGGCCTCGGCATGTTCTTTGGCTACATCGCGTTCTACGACCCGACGCAGTTCTTCACCGACAACAAAGTGTTCGACCTGATGGTCCAACGCTCGTACGGCGCGATGACCAACGACGTGCTGGTTTCAATCCCGTTGTTCGTCTTGATGGGCTACGTGATGGAGCGCGGCGCGCTGGTCGACAAGATGTTCTATTCGATCCAGCTCGCATTCCGGCGCGTGCCGGCCTCGCTCGCCGTCGCCACCTTGATCGTCTGCACGTTCTGGGGCATCGCCTCGGGTCTGGTCGGGGCGGTCGTGGTGCTGATGGGTGTCATCGCCTTCAACCCGATGCTACGCGCCGGCTATGACGTGAAGCTCGCCGCCGGGGTCATCACGGCGGGCGGCACGCTCGGCATCCTGATCCCGCCCTCCGTCATGATCATCGTTTACGCAGCCGTGGCCGGGCAATCGGTGGTGAAGCTCTACGCCGCCGCGATGTTTCCCGGGTTCTTTCTGTCGCTCCTCTACCTTGTTTACATCATCGGCTGGGCGTTGATTAACCCGAAGATCGCGCCGCCGCTGCCGGCCGAGCTGACCAAGGTACCGGTCCCGGACTGGATGCGAAAATTCCAGGCGGCCTATTCTCAGAACGCCTTCTTCGGCCTGGTTTCGGCCTTGCTGTCGCCGTCGCGCGCGCTGGCAATCGAGACCGACAAGGGCCGGCTGAGCTATTGGATCCTGCTGAAGAATTTTGCCGCCGCGCTGGTGCCGTTCATCCTGATCGCCGGCACGCTGTGGCTGACGTATTGGTACGTCGTCATCCACCAGCAGGCCGCCGCCGAGGCGGTGGTGTCGGGCGTGCAGCAGCTCGGCTCTCCGGACCTTGTCGAGAAAAAAGCCACGTTGGCCGAGCAGGGTCCGCCCGAAGGCTTTTACTTCTGGTTTGGGCTCTGCTGTCTCGCCGGCACAGTGATGATTGTCCGTTACTACTGGCGGATGGATGCAGACCGCCTCGAAGTGCTTAAGCTGCTGACCTCCTCGGTGATGCCGCTTGGCATTCTCACCATCATCGTGCTCGCGGTCATCCTGTTTGGCATCACGACTGCGACCGAGTCCGCCGGGGTTGGCGCGGCCGGCGCATTCGTGCTTGCGTTCCAGGCCAGGACACTCGACTGGAAGCGCACCAAGGAGGCGGTGTTTTTGACGGCGAAAACCACCGCCATGGTGTGCTGGCTGTTCGTCGGCTCGGCGCTGTTCTCAGGCGTGTTCGCGATCCTCGGCGGCCAGGCATTGGTCGAGTCCTGGGTGCTGTCGCTCAACATGTCGCCCATCCAGTTCATGATGCTGTCGCAGGCGATCATCTTCGTCCTTGGTTGGCCGCTGGAATGGACCGAGATCATCGTCATCTTCGTGCCGATCTTCCTGCCGCTGCTCAAGCACTTCAACATCGATCCGGTGCTGTGGGGCACACTGGTGTTCGTCAACCTGCAGGCGGCGTTCCTGTCGCCGCCGGTGGCGATGTCGGCGTTCTACCTCAAGGGCGTCGCGCCTTCGCACGTCACGCTCAACCAGATATTCAATGGTATGATGCCTTACATGGTTGTGATCATCCTTTGCATGGTCATCATGTATCTGTGGCCCGGCATGACGCTCTGGCTGCCGAACTATCTCTACGGCGTCTGAGCCCGCAAACATGCTGACTGCAAGACCCGGCATGGCGCCGATCCGCCGGGCCGGTTTTTTTGCAGGCAGGGCCGGCGACAATTTCCTTCGCCGGCCGCGCCGGGCGATATAGATAGGCATGCTCCGCCGAATCGCCGCCATGCCGACGCGACGCCGCCTTCTGCTGGCGGCCGGCGCGGCCATGGCCGCGCCGCAAGTGGCGCGCGCGCAAGGCGCGGTCTGGCGCATGCAGTCGGCTTGGTCGTCGCGGGACATTTTCCACGAATTCGCCGTGGACTACGCAAAGACGGTTGGTGAGCTGACCGGCGGCCGCCTGCAGATCGATATGGTCGCCGCCGGCTCGGTGGTTCCGCCGTTTCAGATGCAGGACGCCGTGCACGCCGGAATTCTTGATGGCTGCCATGGCGTTTGCGACATCTGGCAGCGCAAGCACAGAGCCGCGGCGTTGTTCGGCAGTCCACCGCCGTTTGGCTGGGACAGCGACGGCATGCTGGCGTGGTTCTACCAGGGCGGCGGCGAGGCGCTCTACCGGGAGCTGGTCAACGATATTCTCAAGCTCAATCTGGTCGGCCTCGTCTATTTCCCGATGCCGGCCCAACCGCTCGGCTGGTTCAAGAAGGACATCAAGGCCACGGGCGACCTCAAGAGTGTCAGCTACCGCGCCGAGGGGCTCGCCGCCGACCTGTTCAGGGAGCTCGGCGCATCGGTGACGATCCTGCCGAGCGGCGAGATCGTGCAGGCCATGGATCGCGGGGTGCTGGATGCGTCCGGTTCGAGCAATCCAAGCTCCGACCTGCAGATGGGTTTTCCCGACGTTGCGAAAAACTACCTGATCGGCGGGTATCAGAAGGCCGTGAGCGCCTTCGAGGTCGCGTTTAACAAGGCCAAGCACGATGCGTTGCCGGCCGAGATCAGGTCAATCCTGCGCCACGCCGCGCTTGCTGCTTCGACCGGGCAGCGCGGCATGGCCTACGCGCGCTATGCCAAGGACCTCGAGGAGATCAGGCGGCGCGGCGTCACGGTGTCGCGGGTGGATGAGGCGGTGCTCCAGGCGCAGCTCGCCGCCTGGGACAAGGTGCTCGCCGAGCATGCGAAGGACAAGTTTTTCGCCAAGGCCGTCGCCTCGCAAAAGGCGTGGGTCAAGCGTATTGAGCCTTATCTTCTGGTCAACAATCTGGGCACAGCCGAGCTGTCGGCCGCCTACCGGCATTTCTTCGGCTAATTTGGCGCGACCCGGATGTGAAGGATGATGCGATGTTGCGCGGCAAACGGCGTTGGCGTGTTGCTTTGTGCGGATTCCTGTTTTGCGCCGCCGGCCAGGCCATGGCCCAACAGAATGATTTTCCGTTCGACAGCGAGCTGTTCCTCGACGCCGTGCCGATGTCCGGCTCCAAGCGCATCCCGAACGTCGAAATCGCCGGTGACGGCGCGATCGTCCTGGAGATGTGGTGCAACCGCGTCGAAGGCCGGTTCGTGGTAGCCGGCGATACGCTCACCATCATGGTTGGACAGCCGAGCGATCGGCCATGCACGCCGGAGCAGACGCAGCGTGACACCGAGCTGCTTTCTGCGCTCAACGAGGTGACGAACTGGCGGCGCGATGGCGACGTCTTGCTGCTGGGCGGACCGACGACGCTGCGTTTCAAGGCGGCGACCCACTGAGCGCGGCCATGATAGTCTCGCCCGATGTCGATCACCCGGCGTGATTTCCTCAACGGTGTTACTCTCTCCGTCGCGGCTGGACTGACGCCCGCGGCGCAGCTTGCGGCGCAGCCGCAGCGGTACTATCCGCCGGCGCTGACCGGACTGCGCGGGCAGTACGACGGCTCGTTCGATGTGGCTCATGCGCTGGCGCGCGAGGGCCGCAGGTTTCCGGTGGATGCGCTGCCGGTCGACGAAAGCTACGACCTCGTCGTAGTCGGCGGCGGAATCAGCGGGCTTGCCGCCGCGTGGTTCTACCGGCGGGCGAGGCCGCAGGCCCGCATCCTCATCCTCGACAACCTCGACGACTTCGGCGGCCACGCCAAGCGCAATGAGTTCACGCTCAACGGCCGCCGCATCATTGGCTATGGCGGCAGCCAGTCGCTGCAATCGCCAAACTCGCTCTACAGTCCGGTGGCCAAGGGCCTGTTGTCCGATCTCGGCATCGACATCAAGAAATTTGAGACCGCCTTCGAGCGCGGCTTCTATCCGTCGCTCGGCCTCACCCGCGGCATGTTCTTCAACCGCGAGGCATTCGGCCGCGACGTTCTGGTCTCCGGCGATCCAGGCGGTGGCGAGGGCGATGACGGAGCGGGCGGTAGAGCCAAGAAACTGGCGGATTTCGTGGCGGGCTTTCCGATTTCGGAGGCGAGCAAGGCGCAGCTCCTGGCGCTTTACTCGCGCGACAACGACCCGCTGTCGGGCCGGACCGCAAACGAAAAGCGCGAGATCTTGAAGCGGACCAGCTACCGCGATTTCCTCAACAGGGTTTGGGGCTGCGACGAGGAGGTGGCCAATTGTTTCCAGGGCCGTCCGCTCGGCTTCTTCGGTCTCGGCAGCGACTCGGTTGCGGCGGCCGACGCGCGCGATCTCGGCTACCCGGGCTTTGCCGGGCTGAAGCTTCCCGGGAACAGCAATCCCGCGTGGAAGGAGCCATACATCTATCATTTCCCCGACGGCAACGCCTCGGTCGCCCGCCTGCTGGCGCGTTCGCTGGTTCCCGATGCCGCGCCAGGCTCCACCATGGACGATGTCGTGCAGGCATCCTTCGACTACGGCGTGCTCGACCGCGCCGGCAAACCGGTCCGCATCCGTCTCAATGCGACCTGCGTCCATGTGGCGGACGCTGGCGGCAAGGTCGATGTTGCTTATGTGCGGGACGGGACGCTGCGCCGAGTCGAGGCGCGACACGCCGTACTCGCCTGCTTTCACATGATGATCCCATATATCATGCCGTCGCTGCCCGAGATGCAGCGTGCTGCGCTCGCCAAGAACGTCAAGACGCCGATCTGCTACACCAACGTGCTGGTGCGAAACTGGCGCGCGTTCGAGAATCTCAAGGTCAGCTCGGTCTCGGCGCCAATGGGCTTTCACCATCAGGTCTCGCTCGACTTCCCCGTCAGCCTCGGCGGCTATCGCCACCCGCGCCATCCGTCCGAGCCGATGCTGGTGCACATGGTCCACGTGCCGGGCGCGCCGAACCAGGGTCTCGATGCGCGGGCGCAGTTCCGCATCGGCCAGGGCAAGCTTCTGGCGACGACGTTTGCCGATTTCGAGGAGCGCATCCGCGACGATCTCGATCGCATGCTCGGCGCCGGCGGCTTTTCCAGCGCCCGCGACATCGCCGCGATCACGGTCAATCGCTGGTCGCACGGCTACAGCTACGTCGCGAGCTCGCTGTTCGATCCCGACGACTATGAAGAGTCCGTGCTCAAGGTAGCGCGGGCGCGTTTCGGCAACGTTGCCATCGCCAACACCGATTCCGGCGGCGACGCCTGGGTGCATTTCGCCATCGACCAGGCCGACCGGGCGGTGAAGGAACTGGTGGGCTGACCAGGACTTGCGGCCATGGTTCGAGACGCGGTCCTGCGGATCGCTCCTCACCATGAGGCTTGAGTTTGCGGCGTAGCCACGCATACAAGCCTCAACCTGAGGAGCGCGCGAAGCGCGCGTCTCGAAGGATGGCCATCAAAGCAAAAGGGCCCGGCTTTGGCCGGGCCCCTCGCATCGGCTTGTTACGGTGTCGCCTACATCATGCCGCCCATTCCACCCATGCCGCCGCCGCCCGGCATGGCCGGAGGTGCCGCTTCCTTCGGCGCCTCGGCGACCATCGCCTCGGTGGTCACCAGCAGGCCCGCGACCGAAGCCGCATCCTGCAGCGCGCGCCGCACGACCTTGGCCGGGTCGACGATGCCCTTGTCGATGAGGTCGACGTACTCTTCGTTTTGGGCGTCGAAGCCGAAGGTCTCGGACTTCGATTCCATGATCTTGCCGACCACGATCGAGCCCTCGACGCCGGAGTTCTCGGCGATCTGACGGGCCGGGGCCTCGATCGCCTTGAGCACGATGTTGATGCCGGCCTGGACGTCGGCGTTGTCGTTGGTGATCTTGCCGACCGCCTTCTTGGCGCGGAGCAGAGCGGTGCCGCCGCCCGGAACGATGCCCTCTTCCACCGCGGCGCGGGTGGCGTTGAGCGCGTCCTCGACGCGGTCCTTCTTCTCCTTGACCTCGACCTCGGTGGCGCCGCCGACCTTGATCACGGCCACGCCGCCCGCGAGCTTCGCCAGGCGCTCCTGGAGCTTCTCGCGATCGTAGTCCGAGGTGGTCTCCTCGATCTGCGCCTTGATCTGGCCGATGCGCGCCTCGATGTCCTTCTTCTTGCCGGCGCCGTCGACGATGGTGGTCTTCTCCTTCTCGATCACCACCTTCTTGGCGCGGCCGAGCATCTGCAGGGTCACGTTCTCGAGCTTGATGCCGAGATCTTCGGAGATGAGCTGGCCACCGGTGAGGATCGCGATGTCCTCGAGCATCGCCTTGCGGCGATCGCCGAAGCCCGGAGCCTTCACCGCCGCGATCTTGAGCCCGCCGCGGAGCTTGTTGACGACGAGCGTGGCGATGGCCTCGCCCTCGACGTCCTCGGAGATGATCAGCAGCGGCTTTCCGGTCTGTACCACCGCTTCCAGCAACGGCAGCATCGTTTGCAGGCCCGACAGCTTCTTTTCGTGCAGGAGGATGTAGACGTCCTCGAGCTCGGCGATCATCTTCTCGGCGTTGGTGATGAAGTACGGCGAGATGTAGCCGCGGTCGAACTGCATGCCCTCGACGATCTCGACTTCGGTGTCGAGCGACTTGGCCTCTTCGACCGTGATGACGCCCTCGTTGCCGACCTTCTGCATGGCGTCGGCGATCATCTTGCCGATCTGCTTGTCGCCGTTCGACGAGATGGTGCCGACCTGGGCAACCTCGGCGGACGAGCCGACCTTCTTGGCGCGCTTCTCGATGTCCTTGAGGACGGCCGTCACCGCGATGTCGATGCCGCGTTTCAGGTCCATCGGGTTCATGCCGGCGGCAACCGACTTGGCGCCTTCCTTGACGATCGCGGCGGCGAGCACGGTCGCCGTGGTGGTGCCGTCACCGGCGTTGTCGTTGGTCTTCTGGGCGACTTCGCGCACCATCTGCGCGCCCATGTTCTCGAACTTGTCCTCGAGCTCGATCTCCTTGGCGACGGTCACGCCGTCCTTGGTGATGCGAGGCGCGCCGAACGACTTGTCGATCACGACGTTGCGGCCCTTGGGGCCGAGCGTCACCCTGACGGCGTTGGCGAGCGTCTCCACGCCGCGCAGCATACGGTCGCGCGCGTCGCCGGAGAAACGTACGTCTTTGGCAGCCATTTCAATTCACTCCGTTCTCTGATCCTCATCCTGAGGAGCGGGCGAAGCCCGCGTCTCGAAGGATGAGTTGTTGAATTCGTGGCCCTCGTCCTTCGAGACGGCCGCTGCGCGGCCTCCTCAGGACGAGGAAGTGCGCGTTAAGCGATCACGCCCATGACGTCGGATTCCTTCATGATCAGGAGATCCTCGCCATCGAGCTTCACTTCGGTGCCCGACCACTTGCCGAACAGCACGCGGTCGCCGGACTTCAGATCCATCGGGATCAGCTTGCCGCTTTCGTCGCGGCCGCCGGGGCCAACGGCGACGATCTCGCCCTGCGACGGCTTCTCCTTGGCGGTGTCGGGAATGATGATTCCGCCGGAGGACTTTTCCTCGGCGTCGATACGCTTGACGACCACGCGGTCGTGCAGGGGACGGAACTTGAGCTTGGCCATGCTTTCCTCGTCGGCGCGTGAGCGCAGTGT
The DNA here is from genome assembly GCA_963702635.1 of uncultured Alphaproteobacteria bacterium. Taxonomy (GTDB): domain Bacteria; phylum Pseudomonadota; class Alphaproteobacteria; order Rhizobiales; family Xanthobacteraceae; genus Z2-YC6860. The sequence goes on along the minus strand of CAVPDL010000015.1, from coordinate 56,847 downwards.
TGAACCAAAAAGTGTTGTTTTGACAAGCGGTTAGCACTCGAATGAACGAGTGCCAGCAGCCCGGCCCGGAAATAGGGGGTTGCGCGCGGGGTGTCAAGCAGCGCGGCCTTGGGCGTTAAGCAAGCCGGCTGTTTGGTTAACGGCGGAGATGGGCCTGCGGCGGGTCGCGCGAGCGCAAAAAAGCAAGCCGCTTCAAAGCGATACTGTATAATCGGAGGCCGCGGCCAGCAGCCTTTCGGCCTTCTGGCCCAGGAACGGCTAGAATGATCATGGTTCCCGGGTACGATTAGCGACTGGTTAAATTTGCATCGGTTAGAATGGACGCCGGATTGAATCAGCGGCTGTCGGCGGAGAGACGCCACCGCGGGTTCCGGATGCAGAGTAGGGAATTTGTATGCGTAACGCCCGAAAGTTGCTCCCCATCACGCTGACAATTGTGGTGACCGGCCTGTTGCTGGCGGGTTGCGGCAGCGTCAGCATGCCAAGCTTCAGCTCCGGCAGTTCGGAACCGCCTCCGCCGGCGGAAGCCGCGCTCATGCCGTCGAGATACTCGCCGGAGGAGTTCGTCGGACGCTGGGGCTTCACCTCCTATCAGAAGGAGGCGGACCGGGCCCGCACCGTCAAGACCGCGAGCGGGTTGTGCCGTTCGCCCTATGTCATCGCCAAAGGGCCGGACGGTGGCATCATGATGCACCTCGCCGACCAGCGTCAGCCGACCGAGTTGCGCCTCAAGGGCGGCCCTGACGGCAAAAATTACATTGGCCCGGCCAACGAGCCCGGGGGCAGCGCCCAGGATCGTGAGATCGTCTCCTTCGACGGCCGGGTGCTGATCACCCGCTACGTCGACCCGGACGCCGCCAACCGCTACGGCAACATGGTCTATGTCCGCTGCTCTGCCAGGGGTAGTCTCCATGGCATGGCGGTCACGATCTGGCACAATCCAAGTGCGCGACCTCGCGCAAGGTTCTGGGCCTGATCCAGGCCAAGGGCATCGAGCCGAAAATCGTCGAATACCTCAAGGATCCGGGTAGTGTCCCGGACCCGAAGTTCGCATAGTGCCGCCGAGATCAAGGCGGCACTCAAGGAAATGGGGATAGGCCCGCGGGCGCTCTTGCGCCGACGAGGCACTCCCTACGATGATCGGCAACCCGAAATGGACCGATGCTGAGCTGATCGTTGCGATGGCTCGACATCCGCTCCTGATCGAGCGGCCGGTGGTGCGCGCTCGCAAGGGCTCGCGCCTTTGTCGGCCGCCGGAGCGGCTGGAGGAAATTCTCTAGCTTCCAAGGCTGTTGCAGCGTATCTGCGCCGCTCTAGCAAGCGAGGCCGCTCATGATGCGCTGGTTCCACGCCCTGATGCCGAAGGAAGAGCGGTTCTTCGACCTGTTCGCGCAGCACTCCCACGCCGTACTCGCCGGCTCCGTCGCACTCCGCGCCATGCTCGAAGGCGGCGATGCGCTGACCCGCAACTACCAGACGGTGATGGATCGCGAGCACGATGCCGACGACGTCACTCGCGAGGTCCTGATCGCGGTGCGGCGAACCTTCATCACGCCGTTCGATCGCGGCAACATCCGCGACCTGATCACGTCGATGGACAACTCCATCGACCAGATGCAGAAAACCGCCAAGTCCATTCGGCTGTTCGACGTGACCGCATTCACGCCGCAGATGAAGGACATGGCGGACACGATCGTCAAATGCGCCGAGCTGGTGCAGGAAGCCACTCCCGCTGCTCAAATCGATCAGCGCCGAAGCCGGCCATATCAGCGACCTCACGGCGCAGATTTCGGCGCTGGAAGGCAAGGCCGACGAGATGCACGACCAGGGGCTGCACGAGCTTTACCGGGCCAACGCCGCCGGCGGCAATGGGCTTGCCTTCTTCGTCGGCAACGAGGTGTACGATCATCTGGAGAAGGTCGTCGACCGCTTCGACGACGTTGCCAATGTGATGCACGGCATCGTCATCGAGCACGTTTAGCCGGGGTGCGGGAATAAACCGATGGACGCCGGGCTTGCCTTGCCGCTGCTGGTGGCGCTGATCGGCGTTGCGCTGGCGTTCGATTTCCTCAACGGCATGAACGACGCTGCCAACGCGATTGCGACCGTCGTGTCGACGCGCGTGCTGCGACCACAATATGCGGTCATGATGGCGGCGTTCTTCAATTTCGTCGCCTTCCTGGTGTTCGGGCTTGCACGTCGCCGAAACCGTCGGCCGCGGCATCGTCGAGGCCAATATCATCGATGCCCGCGTCATCTTCGGCGCGCTGATCGGCGCGATCGTCTGGCAGATCGATCACCAATCGTCTGGGCATTCCATCATCGAGTTCGCACGCGCTGATCGGCGGACTGGTCGGGGCCGGCATGGCCAAAGCCGGCGGTGGCGCTGTGGTGTGGGCGGGCGTGCTCAAGACCATTGGCGGCATCGTGCTGGCGCCGGGATTGGGCTGCGTCACCGCCCTGCTCCTGATGCTGGTGGTGTCGTGGATGTTCCTGCGCTTCACGCCGTTCGGAGCAGACCGTTTCTTCCGCCGGGCTCAGTTGGTCACGTCCTCGCTCTACGCGCTGGGACACGGCGGCAACGACGCCCAAAAGACCATGGGCATCATCGCGGTCCTGCTCTATTCGCAAGGCTACATGGGAACGCAATTTCACGTGCCCTTCTGGGTCGTACTTTCGTGCCAGGCCGCGATGGCGATCGGCACGCTCGCCGGTGGCTGGCGGATCGTGAAGACCATGGGCTCGAAGATCACGCGGCTTACCCCGGTCCAGGGCTGTTGCGCCGAGACCGGCGGCTCGATCATGCTGTTCGCCGCGACCGAGCTTGGCATCCCGGTTTCGACCACCCACACCATCACCGGGTGCATCATCGGCGTCGGCGCGGCCAAGAAGGTGTCCGCGGTGCGCTGGGGCGTGGCGCGGGAGATCGTGACCGCCTGGATCCTCACCATCCCGGCGGCGGGATTGCTGGCGGCGCTGTGCTATTTCGCGGTGGGGCTGTTCGGCTGAACGCGCGAAGTATGCGCGACGCGTCCGGCCGATAAAAAATTGAAGCCCCGGACCGGAGGTTCGGGGCTTCCAAGGTTGCCTTCCGTCGCTTCTTGTTAGAAGCGGTAGTTCACGCCCGCACGCAGGACGCTGGTGCGCAGATCGACGTTGGTCGCCACGCCGCAGGCAAGCGCGCTGCAGGTCGTGTCGCCGAGATCGACGTAGAGATACTCGAGCTTGGCCGTCCAGTTGCCGGCGATGGCGCCTTCGACGCCGCCACCGACGGTCCAGCCCACGTTGGTGCTGCTGCTGCCGGCGAACGCAGGGACGGTCGCCTTGATGTCGCCGAACGCCGCACCGCCGGTGAAGTACGGCATGAAACGATCCCAGGCGTAGCCGACGCGGCCGCGGACGGTGCCGAGCCAGTTGTTCTTGGTCTGGCAGGTCAATCCGAAGCAGTTGGTGCTGCCGCTGATGTCGGTCCAGTCGATGTCACCTTCGAGGCCGAACACCCACGGGCTGCCGGCGCCCTGCCAGTTGTAGCCGGCGGTGCCGCCGACCATGCCGCCGGACGGGCTGTTGCTGACCGCGAGGCCGTTCCAGTCGGAATTGCCCCAGGCGCCGCCGCCGTTGATGCCGAGATAGAAGCCGGTCCAGTTGTACGCATTGACTATAGGCCGGCGCCTTGTAGGGCATCGAGCGCGGCAGGTCTGCTGCCGTTGCCGGCGCGGCAGCCGCGAGAGCGAGAAGTCCAAAGGCCGCAGCAAAACAACGCTTCATTACACCACCTCCAATTACAAAGTTAGCGCAAAGTATTCGGAGATGATGAAGAGTCTAGTGCGGAAAAGACACACTGTTATTGTTAAGAAATTCGCAAACCAAGGAGCTCAAGAAATACTAGTGTTTCTGGGGAGACGCCATATTTTTACTATATTTTTACCATCACTATGGTCAAGAAATACTCAACGAATATTGTCGACATCGCGGCAAAAATAACGCCCCAGCAAGGCCATGGCTTTGCGCGAACTCGCCAGCCGATCAGAACCGATAGTTTACGCCGATGCGCAGCACATTGGAGGCGATGCCATGCGACGTGCCGCTGAGGACATATGGACTGCTATCGAGATCGACGTAGAGATATTCCACCTTCGCAGTCCAATTCGCGACCACAGCAACTTCCGCGCCGATGCCGCCGGCCCAGCCGATGCCGGTGTGCTGCTCCCACACGCCCGTCAAAACGTTCCGCATCTTGAGGGCTCCGTAGGCGAGGCCGACGGTGCCGTAGAACAGCGCGTTGCCGGCCGCGATGCCGGCGCGCGCGCGAAGCGTGCCGAACCATGGGTTGGAAAACTTCCACGGCGCGAAGGTGTCGTCGGCGCCCGAGGCTTGCACGTCGGTCTCGCCGCCGAACACGAATTGTCCGTACTGCCAGGAGTAGCCGGCCTGCACGCCGCCAATGACGCCGGAAGGATTGACGGGGCTGTGGCTGACATCGCCCCATTGGTAACCGAGGTTCGCGCCGACATAGGCGCCTTGCCAGATAGGGTCTGCCGGCTGCCGGCGCGCTATAGGGCAGATAGTCGGCGGCGGCCGCCGCGCCTGACGCGAGCACGAGTGCGGCAAGTGCGACGGCATGTGTTGTTTTTGCCATTGTTACCTCCACAGATTCCGCCAGCGAAGCGGGAACGCCTGGGGCAGATTGCGCCGATCTGGCCGGGCCGCTCGAGCGGCGAGGGATCGGCAGAATCGTGGAGGATTTATCGCGACTTCTATCTTAAGCGTTTGTGAATTGGTAACAATGCCGGACGCTTAACGCTAAGGAACGGTGTATTTGCGCAAGGCCGCCACGGGAACTATTTACCATCCGGCGCGGCATCGACCTCAGGCGCGTGGCAATGTGAGGAGCCGGCATGGCCGGTCGCGACAAGGATATCGATCCGGCAAGCGACCTCGTCGAGGACGACGAGGAGCAGGCGCTGCCCGAAAGCGAGGAGGCGCTCAATCTCGGCGACAATGCCGCGCCGTCGGCTGCCGGCCGCGCCGCTTTGCTGCGCCACGCCAAGCTCGCTCCGTCGGCGCCCGGCGTCTATCGCATGCTCGATGCCGCGGGTGAGGTGCTCTATGTCGGCAAGGCGAAGAGCATCAAGAAGCGGATCATCTCCTATACGCGGCCGACCGGTCACGACACGCGCATCGAGCGGGTCATCGCGGCGACCGCGGCGGTGGAGTTTGTCACCACCGCGACCGAGACCGAGGCGCTGCTGCTCGAAGCCAACCTGATCAAGCGCCTGCGGCCGCGCTTCAACGTGCTGCTGCGCGACGACAAATCGTTTCCCTACATCCTGATCACGGCGGATCATTGGGCGCCGCAGATCCTCAAGCACCGCGGCGCGCGCTCGCGGGAAGGCAGCTATTACGGGCCGTTCGCCTCGGTCTGGGCGGTCAACCGCACCATCACGGCCCTGCAGCGGGCGTTCCTGCTGCGCTCCTGCTCGGACGGCTTTTTCGAAAGCCGCACCCGGCCGTGCCTGCTGCACCAGATCAAGCGCTGCTCGGCGCCCTGCACCCACGAGATCGAATTCGCCGACTATGCCGAGCTGGTGCGCGAGGCCAATGCCTTCCTGTCCGGCAAGAGCCAGGCGGTGCGCGACGAGCTTTCAGCCGAGATGGAGAAGGCCTCGGCCGCGCTCGATTTCGAGCGCGCCGCGATCTACCGCGACCGGCTTGCCGCGCTGTCGGCGGTGCAGTCGACGCAAGGGCATCAATCCGCGCAGCACCGAGGAGGCCGATGTGTTCGCCATCCACCAGGAGGGCGGCTTCAGCGGCATCGAGGTGTTCTTCTTCCGCACCGGGCAGAACTGGGGCAACCGCGCCTATTTTCCCAAGGCCGACCGCGCGCTCGGGCCGGGCGAGGTGCTGGGCGCGTTCCTCGCGCAGTTCTACGACGACAAACCGTGCCCCTCGCTGATCCTGCTGTCGCACGACATCCCAGAGCGCGACCTGCTGGCCGAGGCGCTGAGCACCAAAAGCAGCCGCAAGGTCGAAGTCTCGGTGCCGCAGCGCGGCGAGAAGAAGGAACTGGTGGCGCATGCGCTGGTCAACGCCCGCGAGGCGCTGGGGCGAAAGCTTGCCGACACCTCGTCGCAGCAGAAGCTGCTCAAGGCGATGGCCGAAACCTTCGGTCTGCCGCGCGTGCCGCGCCGCATCGAGGTCTACGACAACAGCCACATCCAGGGCTCGAACGCGGTCGGCGCCATGATCGTCGCCGGGCCCGAAGGCTTCCGGAAGAACCAGTACCGCAAGTTCAACATCCGCTCGGCGGAACTCACGCCCGGCGACGACTTCGGCATGATGCGCGAGATGCTGGAGCGGCGCTTCAAGCGGCTGATGGCCGAGGCGCCGCGGCCCGATGCCGGCGCAAAGCGAGCTCGCGGCCGCGCATGCTGGGCATCGCGCCGGCGGACGACGACGACGACGAGCGAGCAGCCCTGGCCCGATCTGGTGCTGATCGACGGCGGCCAGGGCCAGCTCAACGCCGCGCGCGAGACGCTGGCTGCGGTCGGCGTCACCGACGTGCCGATGATCGGCGTCGCCAAGGGGCCCGACCGCGACGCCGGCAACGAGACGTTCTATCTGCCCGACAAGCCGGCGATCAAACTGCCGCCGCGCGATCCGCTGCTCTATTTCATCCAGCGGCTGCGCGACGAGGCGCATCGCTTCGCCATCGGCTCGCACCGCACCCGGCGCAAGAAGGACATCCGCGAGGCGGGCTTGCAGGAAATCCCCGGCATCGGCCCGACGCGCAAGCGCGCGCTGCTGCATCACTTCGGCACGCTGAAGGCGATCGAGCGGGCCTCGCTGACGGACCTTGCCCAGGTGCCGGGCATCAACGAAGAGACCGCGCGCAAGATTCACGATTTCTTCCACGAGTCGCCGCGCTAAGCTGTCCGGCATCCGTCATGGCCGCGGTCAAGCCCCGCGCATGAGTGCGGAGAGAATGGGGTGAGGTCATGCTCGACTACGTGATCCGCAACGCGCGCGTGCCGGGAGCGGCCCACGGCGGCACCATCGATATCGGTTTTTCCAAGGGCAAGATCGCCGCGGTCGAGCCCAAGCTCATGGCCGATGCGCCGTCGTCACGATGCGCAGGGCTGCCTGTGCTGCGGCGGACTGGTCGAAACCCACATCCATCTCGACAAGTCTCGCATCATCGATCGCTGCACGCCGGAGCCGAGCCGCGCCAAGCCCAATCACATGCAGCGCGTGCAGGCGGTGAAGTCGGGCTTCACGGTCGAGGACATCTACAACCGCGCCAAAGTCACGCTGGAGAACTGCATCAAGCAGGGCACCACGCGCGTCCGCACCCACGCCGAGATCGACATGCCGGTCGGCACCAAGTGCATCGAGGCGTTGAAGATGCTGCAGAAGGAATACGCCTGGGCGGTCGATCTGGAGATTTGCGCCTTCGCGCAGGAGGGCCTCGCCCATGTGCCGGAGGCCGACGCAGCGCTGGTGCAGGCGCTGGAGATGGGCGCCACCGTGATCGGCGGCGCGCCGAACTACGACACCGACCATGCCGGCCAGATCAACCGCGTGTTCGAACTGGCGCGGCGCTACGACATCGACATCGACATGCACATCGATTCCGGCCACGACCCCGCCAGCATGGACAACGCGCTGGTCGCAGACCTGACGGAGAAGCACAAGCTCGGCGGCCGCGTCGCGATGGGCCACATGACCAAGGTCGCGGGCTTGCCGCCCGACAAGCAAAGGCAGATCGCCGACGCGTCTCGCCGATGTCGGCGTGGCGGTTACCGTGCTGCCGGCGACTGATCTGTTCGTGCTCGGCGCGGCACAAGGACTACGACGTGCCGCGCTGCGTCGCCGACGCCAACCTGTTCGCCGAGCTGGGCTGCAATTGCTCGATCTCGAGCAACAATATTCTCAATCCGTTCACGCCGTTCGGCGACTGTTCGCTGATGCGCATGGCCAACATGCACGCCAATGTGCTCCAGGTCGGCCAGCCGGACCGGCTCTCGGAACTGTTCTCGATGATCAGCGACCGTTCAGCCAGGCTGATCAATGCCAAGGGCTACGGCATCAAACCAGGCAGCCAGGGCGACGTCACGATTATCGATGCCAAATCGCCGGCCGAGGCGGTGGCAACCAACGCGCCGGTGCTGGCGGTGTTCAAGCACGGCCGGCAGACCGTGAGCCGCCCGCGCGCCGAGCTGCTCCGGCCGCAATAAATGCGCGATCACGTCACTGTGACCATATGCCGTCGATCGCGGGTGCGTGCAGTCGGCGGTGATTTCGCGCCCACTTTGGCTTTTGCACAGGTCCGGTTCCGCCACTCACGCGCCTGTTCACGTCGCCGCGACAGGCGTATTGTTCGCCGCCGATGAACACGGTTTCCACGCACGCCCTTGCCCGCGCGCCCGCTCGCGCTGCCGAATCTTCTGACCTACGCCCGCATCGCCGCGGTTCCGGTCGTGGTGGCGCTGCTCTATTGGCAGAGCATTCTCGACGGCGGGCTTTGGATTCGCTGGGTCGCGCTTGCGGTGTTCATCGCGGCCGGCATCACCGACGTGCTGGACGGCTATTTCGCCCGCATGTATGGCCAGCAATCGTCGCTCGGGCGCATGCTCGACCCGATCGCCGACAAGCTCCTGGTGGCGTCGTGCCTGCTGATGCTCGCCGCCGAGGAAACCATCCGCGGCTGGTCGCTGCTCGCCTCGGTGGTCATCCTGTGCCGCGAAATCCTGGTGTCGGGGTTGCGCGAATATCTGGCGGAGCTGCGAGTCAGCGTGCCGGTGTCGCGGCTCGCCAAATGGAAGACCACCTGGCAGCTCGATCGCCGTCGGGTTCCTGATCGCGGGCGACGCCGGCGACAAGGTCGCCTCCGATGCTGTTCAAGCAGGAGACGCTGGTGATCACCAATATCGGCCTGGCGCTGCTCTGGCTGTCGGCGCTGGTGACGCTCTATACCGGCTGGGACTATATGCGCGCCGGGCTGCGGCATATGATCGACTGATGAAGCTTGTCTATTTTGCCTGGGTGCGCGAACGGGTCGGCAAGGCCGAGGAAGAGATCGTGCCGCCGCCGTCGGTAAAGACCGTCGCCGAGCTGGTGAGCTGGCTCGAGCGGCCGCGGCGAGGAATATGCCTACGCCTTCGAGCAGTCGAAATCGATCCGCGCCGCCATCGACCAGAGCCATGTCAAGCCCGATGCCGCCATCGCCGGCGCCCGCGAGATCGCCTTCTTTCCGCCGATGACGGGTGGATGAATGCAAACGACCAGTTCGTCTGCAGCGCGAAGACTTCGATGCCGCGGCCGAAGCCGCGGCGCTGACGCGCGGCCGCACCGATGTCGGCGCGCTGGTCACCTTCACCGGCATTTGCCGCGGCGCCGAATCGGGCGAGCCGATCGCGGCGCTGACGCTTGAACATTATCCCGGCATGGCCGAGGCCGAGATCGCCCGCCATGTCGAGGAGGCGAAGGCGCGCTGGCCGCTTGCTCGGCGTCACCGTCATCCACCGCTATGGGCGCATCGCGCCGGGCGAGAACATCGTGCTGGTGCTGACCGCCTCGTCGCACCGCGAGGCGGCGTTCGCCGCGGCCGAGTTCCTGATGGACTATCTGAAGACGCGGGCGCCGTTCTGGAAGCAGGTCGAGAGCGCGCGCGGCAAGACCTGGATCGAGGCCAAAGGCGCCGATGACGCCGCAGCGGCGCGCTGGCAGAAGCCGGCCGGCAGCGAGGCCGCGGAATAGTATTGCAGGCGCATTGAGGACAACGCCATGATCCGGTCAATCGCGATTGCCGCCGCGACCTTGATCTCCACCGCGTCGTTCGCGGCCGAGCAACGGGTCAGCTATTTCCCGGTAACGCATGGCGCGGGCGCGCACGATGTGGCGCCGGCGCCTGACGGTGCGGTCTATTACACCGGGCAAGCCAAAGGCTATCTCGGCCGGCTCGACCCGAAGACCGGCAAGGACGAGAACCTTTCGATCGGATCAGGTTCGGCGCCGCACGGTGTCGTCGTCGGGCCGGACAACGCAGCCTGGATCACCGACGGCGGGCTCAACGCCATCGCGCGCTTCGATCCGGGAACAAAGAAATTCAATTACTACATGCTGCCGCCGCAGCTTCCGTCCGCGAACCTCAACACGGGCGTATTTGACCATGACGGCACCTACTGGTTCACCGGGCAGCGCGGCGTACATGGCAAGGTCGATCCGAAGACCGGCAAGCTCGAAAGCTGGCGCTCGCCGCGCGGCGGCAGCTACGGCATCACCGTGACGCCCGCGAACGACGTTTGGTACGTCGCGCTCTCGGGTGATCACTTGGGCAAGATCGATAAGGCAACCGGCAAGGTCGACATCGTCGATCCGCACAAGAAGGGCGCCGGCCCGCGCCGCATCTGGTCGGATTCCAAGGGCGTGCTGTGGGTCAGCTTCTGGTACTCCGGCGAGGTCGGCCGATACGACCCGGCGACAAAGACCTGGAAGGCGTGGCTCCTACCCGGCAACTCCGGCAGCGGTGGTTGCTATGCCGTCTACGTCGACCCGCAGGATAAGGTCTGGCTGACCGATTTCCGGACCAATTCCATCGTCCGCTTCGACCCCGCCACCGAAAAGTTCGAGACGTTCCCGAGCAGCAAGCGAGGCGCCGAGGTTCGCCAGATGCTTGGTCGCCTCGGTGAAACCTGGGGTGCCGAATCCGGCAACGACCGGTTGGTGCAGATTAAGTATTGATGCGGAGCGCGCTCAACCGCACGCGGACCTGTGTTAGCTTGCCGACAATGGCGCAGATGCCCACCCGCCGGAAAGTATTGCGGCTGATCGCCGGCGCCCCGCTGCTGGCTTCAGGTGCGGCATCGGCGGCGCCGGCCCGGACCGCCGCGATCGAACGGCTGATGCGCGAAGCAGAACCGCTGCCCCGGGTCTCGCAGCGGCTCGATTTCATCTCGGGCAAGCTTATCGGCACCCGCTATCGGGCCGACACCTTGATCGGAAGTCCGAAGCAGCAGGAGCAATTCGTCGTCCGTGACGATGCGTTCGATTGCGTGACGTTCTGCGAGGTGGTGCTGGCGGCCGCCGTCGCCCGCGACCTCGATCAATTCGAGGCGGCGTTGCGCCGCATCCGTTACGACCACGGCACGGTACAGTACGACCGGCGCAATCACTATTTCGCCGACTGGTGCAAGCACAATATCGAGAACGGCATCTGCCGTCCGGTCGCGATCGAGCCCTCGACCGTGATCGACAAGACCGTCACCTGGCACAGCGAGTTCGGCAAACGGCAGGTTTCGATGCGGGTCATCGACCAAGCGGCGCTGTTCGCGAACAGCAAATTGCTGGCGCCGGGCGACATCATCGGCTTTGCCTCGCGGCGCCCGGGCCTCGACTACTATCACACTGGTTTTATCGCTTTCGGCAAGAGCGGCGAATTGCTGCTGCGCTCGGCCTCGCTCAGCCACGGCCGCGTGCTGGACGAGAAGATGACGAGTTTCGTCGCGGTCAATCCGGTGAAATACGTCACGCTGTTGCGGGCCGCCGAAAGCGCGCCCGTCGCGGAACGCAATTGAAACGCCGCAAGGCGAGCGCGCGGCGAAAGCCTGCGGCGCGCCTCGCAGCGCAGGTCACCGCTGCCGAGCTTATCCGCTCGGCGGCAACGCGCCTGAAGCGGGCCAAGGTCGTGTTCGCCCACGGCACCACCGATCCGGTTGCGGAGGCAGCCTTTCTGGTCGGCGAAACCCTCGGCATCCACCCCGACCACATCGATGCCCGGGCCGGGATGCGCGTGACCGCCAGTCGCGAAAAAGAAAATTGCGTCGCTGGTCGCGCGACGTATCCGCACCCGGAAGCCTGCAGCTTATCTGCTCCAGCCGCATCTATATGCGCGGCGTGCCGTTCTATATCGACGAGCGGGCGATCGTGCCGCGATCCTACCTCGGCGAGATTCTCGACGGCGAGGTGTTGGCGGGCGAAAGCTTTTCATTGCTGCGCGATCAAGCGGCGATCAAGGCCGTGCTCGATCTATGCACCGGCTCCGGATGTCTGGCGATCCTTGCGGCGCTGCGCTTTTCCAAGGCGAAGGTCGATGCTGTCGAGTTGTCCGCCGGAGCCTTGCAGGTCGCCAAGCGTAACGTCGCCGACCATAACTTGAAGCAGCGCGTCCGCCTTTTGTGCGGCGACCTGTTCGCGCCGGTCGGGCATAAGCGCTACGATCTCATCGTCGCCAACCCGCCCTATGTCGATGACAAAGGCATGGCTGCTCTGCCGCCTGAATGCCGGCACGAGCCGGCGTTGGCTTTCCACGGCGGCAATGACGGTCTGTCGGTGATCCGCCGGATTCTGGATAAAGCCGGCCGGCATCTCAATCCAGGGCGGCGGCCTGCTTTGCGAAGTCGGCCGCGGACGCGCACGGGTCGAACGCGCCTATCCGGAGAAGCGGTTTCTCTGGCTCGACACCGAGGAGAGCAGCGGCGAAGTGTTCTGGCTCGACGCCGCAGCTTCGCTGATCGTGCGACGCGAGGGTTGGAAGACGTTGGAAGCGGGCTGCGATGACAGGCGGGGTCGCTACGCCGCCGCGGCCTTGCCCTTGGGCTGCACCTCGGCGGTGTAGTCGCCCATCAGCTGCTTGGTGATGGCGCTCGGCGTGAACTTCCACTGCGCGATCTCGGACACCGCCGTCACCTCGGCCGCGGTGCCGGTGATGAAGCATTCGGAGAAATTCGACAGCTCGTCCGGCATGATGCGGCGCTCGATCACCTCGATGCCGCGCTTCTTCGCCAGCATGATCGCGGTGGCGCGCGTGATGCCGGCGAGGAAACAGTCGGCGATCGGCGTGTGGATCTTGCCGTCCTTGATGAAGAAGATGTTGGCGCCGGTGCACTCGGCGACGCGGCCCTGCCAGTCCAGCATCATGGCGTCGGCATAGCCTTTGCGCTCGGCGATGTGCTTGGAGATCGTGCAGATCATGTAGAGGCCGGCGCCTTGGCGAGGCGGGCGCGGTCGCTTGGATCGGGGCGGCGATATTCGGCGAGATCGAGCCGGATGCCCTTGAGCCGCTGCGCCGGGTCGAAATAGCTCGGCCATTCCCAGTTGGCGATGGCGAGTGAATCTTGTTGTTGCATCGCGGTGACGCCAAGCTGCTCGGAGCCGCGCCAGGCGATGGCGCGCACGTAGGCAGTTCGGCATGCCGTTCTTTTCCAGCGACCAGCCGCTTGGCGGCGTCGATCTCGGCCACCGAATAGGGGATTTCGAAGTCGAGGATCTTGGCGGAATTCTTCAGCCGCTCGGAGTGCTCGGTGCCCTTGTAGATGGTGCCGCCATAGGCGCGCTCGCCCTCGAACACGCAGCTCGCGTAGTGCAGCCCGTGGGTCAGCACGCTGATCTTGGATTCCGAGGTGGGCACGAGCTTGCCGTCGAACCAGATCAGGTCCGGACGTTGGTCGAAGGGCACCGCCATGGCATTCCTCCACGGGCGGGGGCTGGGTTCACCCCCTGATTTTGCGGCCTCTGGCCGCTTTTGCGTCGCGGCCCAAGTCTCGATATGTTTGCGGCCGAACCATCAGAGCGCGCTTCCCGGACCGGTTCAATGCTGGCCGCCGGAGCAGGGCCAGCCGGCACGATCCTTTCGTCAGGACGCGTCTTTGGGTAACAATAAAACCGAAATATGTCAACATGGCTGACATAAATATTTCCAGCCTCGCAGACCGGTCGCCCCCGGCGGCCGGCCGACCAGGGCGCCCATCCGGCCGAGCCGATCTGGGACATCATCGAGCTTCTGTTCTTCGCCTACCGCGATTTCGTCAGCGATCCCGACGACGTGCTGGCCAAGTTCAACTTCGGCCGGGCCCATCACCGGGTGCTGCATTTCGTCAACCGCCACCCGGGCATGAAGGTTGCCGACCTGCTCGACGTGCTGAAGATCACCAAGCAGTCGCTCGGCCGCGTGCTCAAGCAGCTCGTCGACCAGGGCTACGTGGTGCAGAAGGAAGGCGAGAACGACCGCCGCCAGCGGCTGCTCTACGTCACGCCCAAGGGCGAGGCTCTGGCCATGAAGCTCGCCGGCCTGCAGACCGAGCGGATCGCGCGCGCGCTGGCCGAGCTCGGACCGCATGCCCACGAGGCCGCGCGGCGCTTCCTGGTCGCCATGATCGACGCCGACGGCCGCGACGACGTGCAGAAGCTCATCGCCCGCGCCGACCGCGCGCGGCGGTCGCGAACCTGAGCCCGCACGGGGGAACGATGGCCGCCGTTGCCGTCCCGGTCCCGCCCGCCGACGACGCGCCGCACCTGCTGGTCGTCGACGACGACCGCCGCATCCGCGACCTGCTGTCGCGCTTTCTCAGCACCGAGGGCTATCGCATCAGCACCGCCGACAGCGCCGCCATGGCGCGCGCCAAGCTCGCAAGTCTCAGCTTCGATCTTCTGATCCTCGACGTGATGATGCCGGGCGAGACCGGCTTTGAGTTTGCCCGCGACATCCGGCAGACCTCGGCGGTGCCGATCCTGATGCTGACCGCGCGCGACGCCGCCGAAAGCCGGATCACCGGGCTCGAGCTCGGCGCCGACGATTATGTCGCCAAGCCGTTCGAGCCGCGCGAGCTGTCGCTGCGCATCGCCAGCATCCTGCGGCGCACCAAGCCCGCGCGCGGCGCCGGCCGTCGAAAGCGTGCGCTTCGGCGAATTCGTGTTTCATGTCGGCCGGGCCGAGCTGCGCAAGGGCGACGAAGTCGATCCGCCTCACCGACCGCGAGCGCGAGATGCTTGCGGTGCTGGCCGCGACGCCCGGGCGAGACCGTGCCGCGCATGGCGCTGGCCGGGGCCGGGCGGCGCCGTCAACGAGCGCGCGGTCGACGTGCAGATCAACCGGCTGCGCCGCAAGATCGAGCGCGATCCGACCAATCCGCTGATCGTGCAGACCGTGCGCGGCATCGGATACCGGCTGGTGGTGTCGCCATGACCACGCTCGACGTCGGCATCGCGCGGTTGCGGTCGGCGGCATCCCGCGTTGTCCTATGGCTGGGGCCGCTTCAATCTCTGGTTCAAGGCGTTCATGCCGAAGGGCCTCTACGCCCGCGCGCTGCGTCATCATCATCGCGCCGATGGTGATCCTGCAGTCGGTCGTCGCCTTCGTGTTCATGGAGCGGCACTGGAACATGGTGACGCGGCACCTGTCGGCCGCGGTGGTCGGCGACATCGCGGCGCTGGTCGAGATCACCAAGACCTATCCGCAGGAGAACGACCACGCGCGGTTGCGCAAGATCGCGCAGGACCGCATGGGGCTGGCGGTCGATTTCCTGCCGATCTCCGAAATGCCGCCGCCAGGACCGAAGCCGTTCTTCTCGCTGCTCGATCAGGCGCTGTCGGTGGAGTTGCGCAAGCAGATCGGCCGGCCGTTCTGGATCGACACCGTCGGCCGCTCGGCGCTGGTCGAAATCCGCATCCAGCTCGACGACACGGTGATGCGGGTGTTCGCCCGGCGCAGCGCCGCCTATGCCTCGAATTCCGAGATTTTCCTGCTCTGGATGGTCGGCACCTCGCTGGTGCTGCTCGCCGTCGCCATCGCCTTCCTGCGCAACCAGATCAGGCCGATCCTGCGGCTTGCCGACGCCGCCGAAAGCTTCGGCAAGGGCCGCGACATGCCGGACTTCCGGCCGCGCGGCGCGCGCGAGGTGCGGCGCGCGGCGCAGGCCTTCATCGAGATGAAGCAGCGCATCGAGCGCGCGATCGAGCAGCGCACCGCCATGCTGGCCGGCGTGTCGCACGATCTGCGCACGATGCTGACCCGCTTCAAGCTGGAGCTCGCTCTGCTCGGCGACAGTCCCGAGGCCGAGGCGATGAAGAGGGACGTCGACGAGATGAGCCGCATGCTCGAGGCCTATCTCGCCTTCGCGCGCGGCGACACCGGCGAACAGGCGGCGCCGACCGACATGGCCGAGTTCCTCGAGCGAGCTGAAGGCCGACGCCGAGCGCAACGGCCACCGCGCCAAGGTCACGCTTCCACGGCTATCCGATCGTCACCGTGAAGCCCGCGGCGTTCAAGCGCTGCCTCGGCAATCTGGTGTCGAACGCGGCGCGCTTCGCCGACACCATCGAGATCACCGGCCATCGCGACCACCGCTATCTCACCGTCACCGTCGACGACGACGGGCCGGGCATTCCGCCGGCGATGCGCGAGGAGGTGTTCAAGCCGTTCCTGCGGCTTGACGACGCGCGCAACCAGGACGAGGGCGGCACCGGGCTCGGCCTCGCCATCGCCCGCGACATCGCCCGCTCGCATGGCGGCGACATCACGCTGGATGGCAGTCCGCTCGGCGGCTTGCGGGCGCGGGTGCGGGTGCCGGTCTGACCGGGATCAGGGAGCCAGGAATTAGGAATAGAATCGAGAATCAAACTGACACCTGATGCCTGACTCCTGACCTCCGGCCCCCTGGCATCTACATCGCAACCCGGTCCTCGCGGTCGCGACGGCCGCGGCGGCTGCTGCGCGGCTGCCGCATCCGCTGCCGCAGATTGCAGGCGGCTTCGGGAATGCGGCAGAGCTCGTCGAGCAGGCCGGCGAAGCGCTGGCCGCGGGCAAGCTCGCGGTCGAGGGCGGCGAGCGTGCGGGTCTGGTCGTCGTCGTCATCGATCCAGGTGCGCAGCACATTGGCGAACAACAGCGCCAGACCCTGCGCGCGCACCATGCCCTTGGGGCCGGACGCGGCGATGCCGGCGGCGGTCAGCATCCATTGCTGCGAGCGCACCGCCATGGCGTTGAGCGCAAGCGCCAGCGGCGGATCGCGCCGCGCCGAGCGGAGCAGCGAGCGCACCGCCTCCTTGTGCGGCGCCGAGCAATTCCAGTCGGCGCATCAGCACGTCGAACAGCCGCTCGCGCGGCGATTCCTCCGCCATGTCGGCATCGACCCCGGCGAGCACCGCGCGGTCGAGTTCCTTGACGTGGGCGCCGAGCACGGCGAGCGTCGAGGAAAATTCGCCGCGCAGCTCGGCCAGCGTGACGCCGGCGCGCTCGGCGATCTCGGCAAGTCCGATGCGTTCGATCGGCTGCTCGGCGAGCAGCGCCATGAAGGCTTCGATGATGCGCTCGCGCGGCGTGCCGGTTGCGGCAGGCCGTGCGGGGGAACTTGAGCGGCGGGCTCTGGAACGGGCTGCCTTGCGGGCCATGGACGCCTCCTGACGCTCGAATGGACTGCCTGGAATCTAGGCTTCCACGGCGGCCATTCCAAGGCGGCGAAGCCGCCTCGGATTGCGTTCCGCTCGACCTTGTCTCGCTTCACCCGCCCCGGATAAGAGGGCTTAGCCCGCCAGCTCCTTGCCGCGCTTGGTTGCTGCGCCAATGGCGCGCTTCATCAATGGCGTCATGCCGTCGCCGGCCATCAGCACGTCGAGAGCGGCCGCCGTGGTACCGCCGGGCGAAGTGACGTTCTGTCGCAAGATCGTCGCAGCAAGTTCCGAGCGATGCAGCAGCTCGCCCGAGCCCGCCACGGTTTCGCGCGCGAGCTTTTCCGCAAGCGCCTGCGGCAGGCCCGCCGACGCGCCGGCTTGCGCCATCGCCTCGGCGAGCAGGAACACATAGGCTGGCCCCGAGCCGGACACCGCCGTGACCGCATCCATCAGCGCCTCGTCGTCGACCCATTCGACCGCGCCGGTCGCGGCCAGCAGCGCGTGGGCGAGCTTTCGCGCCGGGGCTTTGACGCGGTTGTTGCCAACCGCGACGGTGATGCCGCGGCCGATCGCGGCCGGCGTGTTCGGCATGGCGCGGACGATGGCGGCGCCGGGCAGGTTGTTTTCCAGGAAGCCCAGCGTGCGCCCGGCCATGATCGAGACCACGACGGTGTTGCGGTCGATCAGCGACGCGAGCAGCGGCAGCGCCTCCGGCGCGGTCTGCGGCTTCACCGCGATCACCATGGCGGCGACCGTGCCGATGTCGGCCCTTCGGATTGATGCGGACGCCGCGCTTGCCCAGCGCCTTGATGGCCTTGGACGGCTGCGGCTCCAACACCACGACCTTCTTTGGCGGCAGCTTGCGGGCGAGCCAGCCGTCCAGCATGGCGCCGCCCATCTTGCCGGCGCCGACCAGCACCAACGTGCCGGGAATGGCGGCGAGGGAGTTCGAGGTTTTTGCGGATTTGGCCATGACACTCTCGGTGTCATCGCCCGCGCAGGCGGGCGATCCAGTATCCGCCGACGCTGACAATTTGCGCCGGCGTGGACAGTTTACTGGATGCCCCGCCTTCGCGGGGCATGACAAGCCGAATTATTGGCGATTAATGAGCCTTACGCCTCGCCCGACGTCTCGAACATGGCGGCGTCGAGCGCGTCGCGTGCGGGTTTGCCGGCCCAGACCACGAACTGGAAGGCCGGGAAATAGCCCTCGCAGGCTTCAAGCGCGCTGCCCAGCAGCGCCTGGCATTGCTGGCTGGTGGCCTCGACGCCGCCGGCCAGCACCAGCGCATGGCGAAACATCACCATGCCGTCCTGGGTCCAGAGGTCGAAATGGCCGATCCACATTTGCTCGTTGACCAGCGCGATCAGCTTCTGCACCTCGTCGCGGCGGCGCTCGGGCACCTTGAGGTCGAAGGCGCAGGCGAGATGCAGCGCCTCGATGTCGTGCATCCAGGTGAAGGACACCTGGTAGTCGCTCCAGCGCCCCGCCACCAGCATGGTGATCTCGTCGTCGCCGGCGCGCTCGAAGGACCAGTCGTTGATCGCGGCGATGCGTTCGACCACGTCGAGCGGATTCGTCCGTGGGTGCTCCGAGAGCGCAATCTGCGGCATGCCGTCTCCGATCGGGTCGCTTGAAGTGGGTTGGATCGCACGCCAACCGCACGCGCACGCGACGCAGTACGGCACGACGGGCCGGGAACCGGTGACTGTGACGCTTAGGAGTCCCCCGCAGCGATTCCGTCCGAGCGACCGTTGACTCAGTCGCGGCGAATCACTTGCAAAGGCGAATATAGCCAGACCGACTCGGGCCGCAACGTTCCAATGGACGCGCGAAGTGCTTGAAGAGTCTTTTGGAATCCACAGGGGCCGCGAGAAGCGGCATGGGCGAGTCAATTCTGCGGCAATCGGGCGACGCCGGCCGTCGTTGTGGAAAAATTCTTAACGGCGGTGGATTGCAGTTCGTCTAGTCGAACAGGCTCGACACCGACTCCTCGGCGGCGGTGCGGCGCGATCGCTTCGCCGATCAGGGTGGCGATCGACAGCACGCGGATGTTGCGCGCGCCGTCGCACCGCCTCGGTCGGCTGGATCGAGTCGGTGATCACCAGCTCCTTGAGCTTGGAGCCGGTGACGCGCGCGACCGCGCCGCCGGACAGCACGCCGTGGGTGATGTAGGCGTGCACCGCCTCGGCGCCCTGCTCGAGCAGCGCCTCGGCGGCGTTCACCAGCGTGCCGCCGGAGTCGACGATGTCGTCGATCAGGATGCAGGCGCGGCCCTGCGACCTCGCCGATCACGTTCATCACCTCGGATTCGCCGGCCCGCTCGCGCCGCTTGTCGACGATGGCGAGCGGAGCGTTGATGCGCTTGGCGAGCCCGCGGGCGCGGGCGACGCCGCCGACGTCGGGCGAGACCACGACGACCTTGCCGGTGTCGAAGCGCTCCTTGATGTCGCGCACCATCATCGGCGAGGCGTAGAGGTTGTCGGTCGGGATGTCGAAGAAGCCCTGGATCTGGCCGGCATGCAGGTCGAGCGTCATCACCCGGTCGGCGCCGGCGCGGGTGATCAGGTTGGCGACGAGCTTGGCCGAGATCGGCGTGCGCGGGCCGGGCTTGCGGTCCTGCCGGGCGTAGCCGAAGTAGGGCACCACCGCGGTGATGCGGCGCGCCGAGGAGCGGCGCAGCGCGTCGATGATGATCAGCAGCTCCATCAGGTGGTCGTTGGCCGGGAACGACGTCGACTGGATCACGAACACGTCGCTGCCGCGGACGTTCTCCTGGATCTCGACGAAGATCTCCATGTCGGCGAAGCGCCGGACCACGGCCTTGGCCAGCGGGGTCTCCAGGTAGGCGGCGATGGCCTCGGCGAGCTCTGGGGTTGGAGTTGCCGGCGACGAGCTTGATCGCTCCGTTCTTCGCCGCCATGGCTGCCTCCCGATGTCCGCACGCGGACTAAAGCCGGCGTGGTGATACCAAGGCCCCGCGCGGCCTGGCAATACGGCGGCTTTGTTGTCCCGAAGCTTTTTACCGGCGGGTCGACGAGGGCGGTGGCCTGCGTCCCGGGCGCGGCGGCGCCGACGGTCGAGGCCGGATGCTTCTTGGCCTTCGGCCGGTGCGGCGGCAAGGGCACGTCGGCGTCCGGCTCGGACGTGGCTACGGCCGGCGGACGGTCGGAGCCGAACAGGCGGAAGATGCCGGCGGCCTCCGGGCTGTCGTCGCGCGCCGATGCCATGGTCACCAGTGCAGGCTCGGGAATTGCAGCCGGCGCGGGCACGTCCGAGTTGAGGAAGGCCGCGATCCGCTCCATGCCGTTCCGCGACATGCCGCGCAGCACCTGCTCATCGGCGGCCGCCCAGGCATTCGTGGCGACGGCCGGCGGGCGTGGCCGGCTCCTCGCCGAGATGCGCAGCACCCGGTGCTTGTCGGTATCGTAGACGTCCCAGACCCAGGCGAACGAGGTCTTGTCGCGCTCGACCAGCGCCGACATATAGCCGCGGACGCGGTAAGTGGCGGGAGCAGTGCGCGACACCACGGCGATCTTCTGCAGGCCGGCTTCATCGTTGAGGGTGGCAACGAGCTTGCGGAACACCTCGGGCGGCGGTCCGTCGATCGATTCAAACGTGACGGTCGAGCCGCGCGGCAGCTGGCCAAGCGAGGCGAGCTGCATGCGAGCAGCCGTTGGCCGATGCCGCGACCGCGGCAAGCGCCAGCAGACGCGAATGGACGCGACAAACAACGAACGCGCGGCGCACGCGCCGCACTCCCCGCCACTGCATCGACACTCCCCCGGCCCGTGCCGCCTTCTTTTTTCGATCGAGGCCGGCAGGTCTGGACACCAAGTGGTAGCTCGTATTTCCGGCGATGGTCCACCCGGAGCCGGGATAGCGCAGCCAAGCCGCGAAATGCCGTTAATCGGCCAGCGCGATGGCGTTGATGTGCCGGCCGTAATCGGGCTCGGCGCGATGGGTTGCGCGGCGATAGGAGTAGAACTGCGCCGGGTCGGCATAGGTGCAGTGGCCGAGATCCTCGATCTGCGCGACCTCGGCGCGCCGGAGCCGCGACACGACGAAGCCGGCGAGGTCGAACATGGCATGGCCGGGCCGCGTCGGCCGGCTTGAAGAAGCGCACGTTGTTCGGCTCGATCGCGACGAAGCGGTCGATCAGGTCCTGGCCGACCTCGTAGTTCGGCTGGCGGATCATCGGGCCGGCGGCGGCGACGATGCGCGGCGCTCGGCGCCGAGCCGCTCCATCGCCGCGATGGTCGCCTCGATCACGCCGGTCAGCGCGCCGCGCCAGCCGGCATGGGCCGCGCCGATCACGCGCGCCTCGGCATCGGCGAGCAGCACCGGACCGCAGTCGGCGGTCGAGATGCCGATGGCGAGCTCCGGCGTCCGGGTCACGATGGCGTCGGCGCGCGGTCGCTGCTCGCTGGGTCCACGGCGTCTCGGCGACCACCACCTCCGGCGAATGAATCTGATAGCAGGTCAGGAAGCGGTCCGGCGCGACGCCAAGTCCCGCCGCCATGCGGGCGCGGTTCTCGGCGACGTTTGGCCGGCACATCGTTCGAGCCGGTGCCGCCGTTGAGGCTCTTGTAGACGCCGTCCGACACGCCGCCGTCGCGGGTGAAGAAGCCGTGGCGGATGCCGGCAGGCTCGTCAGCGATTGCGCTTGCAGCATCGCCCATCATTTCAGCGTCGGATTCGAAGCCCGGCATCGTGCCGAGCGACGGGTTGGCGATCGCCAGCACCTTGAACAGCGTGCCCATCTCGGTTGGGGCCTTCGGCGATCAGGCGCTTCACCGCGCTGTCGATCTCGGCCGCCTTTTCGGGCGGCGCCAGCACGCTCAGCGCCGCGGCGCGCTTGCTCGATGCCGAGACTGCGCAGAAATGAGGCTTGCGTCGATCGGCCCGGGCACGCGCGCGCCCATGCTTTCGGCTGCGATCGGCAAACGCCTGGAAATCGACGTGGGCGGTCAGGTCGACCTCGCCCGGCGCGTCCAGCGGATCGACGAAGGCATGCCCGCCGACCGCCTGCAGCGTCTCGCCGGCGGCGCTTTTGACGTGGCCGTAGTCGATCAACCAGCGCGGCGCCGCCCTGATGCACCAGCCGCCGGCCGATGCGCGAGCGGCAGGTTGTCGGCGCGCCATTCGTAGATCGTGCCGATCGGCGCGTCGCGCAGAGCCGCGCGGCACCAACTGGTCGAACAGCGGGATCAGTTCGCTGGCGATGCCGAACTTGAGGTTGCCGTCGGGGTCGATCTCGACCACGCGCTCGTACCAGCCGTTGAACTGCTTGATCGCCTGGTTCACCGGCAAGGCATCGAAGAACTCGTTGGCGAGCACGATGACCGGGCCGTCCGGCACCTCGTCGAACGATTGATGCCACATCACCGGCACGTCGAGCGCCGCCAACGCCTGCTGCTGCCGCTCGCTGCAGCGCCGGGCTGATCTCGACCAGATGCAGCACGACCGCGGCGCGGAATGCCGGCACCACCTGGGCCGCGCGCAGCGCGTCGAGCATCATGGTGCCGCGGCCGGGGCCGAGTTCGACCAGCCGCACGTTGTCCGGCTGTCCCATCAGGTGCCACGCCGACGCCGCCCACAGCCCGATCAGCTCGCCGAACACCTGGCTGATCTCGGGCGAGGTGATGAAGTCGCCGGCGCGACCGAGCGGATCGCGCGTCATGTAGTAGCCGTGCTCGGGATGGGTGAGGCAAAGCGTCATGAATTGCCGCACCGGCATCGGGCCGGCGAGCGAGATGCGCCGGCGGATTTCGGCTTCGAGCGGCGTGTCCGTCATGCTCAAGCCTGCCGCAGCGGCGGGCGGCGCAGGGCGGCGACGATGAAGGCCACGCCGGTGAGCATCAGCGGCACCGACAGCAGCATGCCCATGGTCAGTCCCCCCCAGAGAAATCCGAGTTGCGGATCGGGCTCGCGGAAGACATTTCGCAGACGATCCGCGCAATGGAATAGCCGACGGCAAATGCCCCGATCACCAAGCCCGGGCCGCTTCAGCGCGCCGGCCGCATGAACAGCCAGAGCACGCCGCACAGCACCAGCCCTTCGAGCGTGGCCTCGTAGAGCTGGCTTGGATGGCGCGGCAACGGCCCGCCGCCCGGAAACACCATAGCCCAGGGCACGTCGGCTCGGGCGACCCCATAGCTCGCCGTTGATGAAGTTGGCGATGCGGCCGAGAAACAGTCCGATCGGTGCCGGTCGCGCAGGTGAGGTCGCCGAGCGACAGGATCGAGATGCCGCGCCGCCGCGCGAACAGCACCACCGCCAGCACGCAGCCGATGAAGCCGCCGTGGAACGACATGCCGCCCTTCCACAGTTGCAAGATTTCGAGCGGATGCTCGGCGAAATGCGGCAGGTTGTAGAACAGCACGTAGCCGGTGCGGCCGCCGAGGATGATGCCGAGCGTCACCCACAGCACGAAGTCGTCGAAGTCGATGACGGTCAGCGGCGCGGGGCCGCCCCACAGGCGTTCGGCGCGGATCAGCGCGCGGGCGTAGAGCCAGCCGAGCAGGATGCCGACGATGTAGGCCAGCGCATACCAGCGGATCGCGAATGGTCCGATCGAGACCAGCACGGGATCGAAGTGCGGGAAATTGCAGGAAAAGAAAGGGCATTTGAATCGCCGGTACGTTCTGCCGTGATGCGGCCAGGACCAAGGCGAAGTCAAGGCGTTGCGGCCCGATCCGGCCCTTGCGGGAGCCCGGGTCGATCGCCATTGTTTGCAGCGTTCGATTCATGGGAGCGGGAGACGCCGATGACCCAGACCAGCAACCGGTTCTTCGATGAAGCGGCGCGGCTGATGAACGACGCGGCCGGCGTCGCCCAGGGCGTCCGGCGCGAGTTCGACACCATGCTGCGCAACCAGGCCGAACGCATCCTGGGCGATCTCGACGTGGTGCGGCGCGAGGAATTCGAGGCCGTCAAGGAGATGGCGCGGCTCGCGCGCGAGGAGAACGAGGCGCTCAAGGCCCGCATCGCGGCGCTGGAGGCCAAGCTTGAGGCCAAGCCCGCCGAGACCAGGTTCGCCGACGCCGGCTCGACCCCGGATTTGGGCCACAGTTAACGCCGTCACGCCTGAAATGGCGGGGTAGCGCCGGTCGCACATTCGGCGCGGCTTTCTTGTCTTTAACGGCCGGCACCGCTATAGAACCGCCGGTCTGCGGCTCCAGCACCCCTGGAGGCATGCCGCGGCCAGAAAACCCAGCAATCATGCTGAAAACGAGGACTGTTTAGTCATGGCGACCGTCAAGGAAATCAAGGCGACGGCGCGTCCGCGGGCAGGCAAGGGGGCCGCCCGGTCGGAGCGTCGCGCTGGCCGAGTGCCGGGAGTGATCTACGGCGACAAGCAAGCCCCCCATCACCATCTCGCTCGATTACGCCGACCTGCGGCAGAAGATTTATGCCGGACGGTTCCTGACCACGATCTACGAGCTCGAGCTCGAGGGCCAGAAGCACCGCGTCATCCCGCGCGACTTCCAGCTCGATCCGGTGCGCGACAACCCGGTGCATGTCGACTTCATGCGGCTCGGCGAGGGCGCGGTGATCCGCGTCGCCATTCCGGTACATGTCACCAATGCCGACCAGGCGCCGGGCGTCAAACGCGGCGGCACCGTCAACATCGTCACCCACACCATCGACGTCATGGTCAAGCCGGAGGAAATCCCGGACCAGATCGACGTCGATATTTCGGAGCTTGAGATCAACTATTCCAAGCACCTGAGCGACATCCAATTCCCGGCCGGCGTGAAGCCGGTGTCGCGCGTCGACCTGACGCTGGTCACCATCGTGCCGCCGTCGGGCTACGCCGAAGAAATGAAGGCCGCCGCCGAAGCCGCCGCCGCCGCTGCCGCTGCGGCCGCTGCTGCTGCCGAAGCCGGCGTGGTTCCGGGCGCCGAAGGTGCGCCGGGTGCCGCTCCGGGCGCGCCTGGTGCGCCCGCCGCTCCGGGTGCTCCGGCCGCGGGTGCTGCTCCGGCTGCGGGCGCTGCGCCCGCCGCGGGCGCCGCTCCGCCGCCGAAGAAGTGAGGCTGAACGGCATGATCCCGAAAAATGGAATCCGGTTTTCGGGCAAGATCATGCTCACGAACGAGGCGAGAGCCTGATTCGATTTTTCGAATCAGGCTCGAAGCGGGCGGGAAGCCATGCTGCTCTTCGTCGGGCTTGGTAATCCCGGCGCAAAGCATGCCGGTAACCGCCACAACGTCGGCTTCATGGCGGTCGACGCCATCGCCAAGCGCCACGGCTTCCCGCCGTGGCGCCGCCGTTTCCAGGGCGTGGCGGCGGAGGCGCCGCTCGGCGGCGAGCGGGTGCAACTGCTGTTGCCTGGCACGTTCATGAACGAGTCCGGGCGCGCGGTCGCCGAAGCGATGCATTTCTACAAGCTGCCGCTGTCCGACGTGGTGGTGTTCCACGACGAGCTCGACCTGCCGCCAGGCAAGGTGCGGGTCAAGGCGGGCGGCGGCGTCGCCGGCCACAACGGGTTGCGCTCTATCACGGCCCATGTCGGCAACGACTATCGTCGGGTGCGGATCGGCATCGGCCATCCCGGCGTCAAGGAGATGGTGCACGGCTATGTGCTCAACGATTTCGCCAAGTCCGAGCGCGGCTGGGTTGAGGCACTGGTCGATATCGTGGCCGACAATGCTGATTTGCTGGCGCGCGGCCAGGATTCGAGCTTTCAGAACAAGGTGCACCTCGCCATGGACGCCAAGGGATTTGGGCCGGCCGCCAACGACAGCGACGTGGATGGGTCTTGACACGGAAACACGGAAACACGATATCCGTGTCATGAAGAACGTAACCATTACTTTGCCCGATGGCTTGGCCCGCAAGGCGCGCGTCGAGGCCGCCAAGCAAGACAAGAGTCTATCGCGATTTGTCGCTGACATGCTGGCGGAGCGGTGCAAAGCTCAGTCCGAAAGCTCCGAAAAACTCGCCACTCTTCTCGAGTTTTTAGACGGTCCGGGATTCCCCGGGGCGAGCAAAGCTTGGCTCGGTCGCGAGGCGCTCTATGCCGAACGGGAAGATGAACTGCTTCGTCGATACGAATCTTCTCGTTTACGCAGTGGATCGGAAAAACCGGACGAAGCACGACCGCGGATCGGATTTGCTGAGGCGGACCGCCAGCGATCATACGTTGGTGCTAAGCCCGCAAAGTCTAAACGAGTGCTATCACGTCCTCGCGGTAAAGCGCCGCGTCGCGACGGCCGATGAGGCGCGGCGCTTTATCTGGTCTCTGAGCGAATTCTGCACAGCTCCTTATGACTTTGCGACCACTCAACTCGCATGGACCATTGCCGATCGTCACGGCTTCAGTTGGTGGGACTGCATGTTGCTGGCGTCGGCATTGCTGGCCGGCTGCGAATTGTTCTTCAGCGAGGATATGCAACACCAGTATCGCATCGGGCCGATGACCATTCTTAACCCGTTCCAATTCGAACCGAACTTCAACTTCTCCAGGTGACGTAATCTCATGGGCTTCAAATGCGGCATCGTCGGTATGCCGAATGTCGGCAAGTCGACGCTCTTCAACGCGCTCACCCAGACGGCCGCGGCGCAGGCCGCGAACTACCCGTTCTGCACCATCGAGCCGAATGTCGGGGAGGTGGCGGTGCCGGACCAGCGGCTCGACGCGCTGGCGAAGCTCGCCAAGTCCGAGCAGATCGTGCCGACCCGGCTGTCGTTCGTCGATATCGCCGGCCTTGTTCGCGGAGCGTCGAAGGGCGAAGGCCTCGGCAACCAGTTCCTTGCCAACATCCGCGAGGTCGACGCCATCGCCCATGTGGTGCGCTGTTTCAAGGACGACGACGTCACCCATGTCGAGGGCAAGATTGATCCCGTGGCTGACATCGAGACCATCGAGACCGAGCTGATGCTCGCCGACCTGGACAGCCTGGAGAAGCGAACCGACAACCTTGAGAAGAAAGCCAAAGGCACCGGCGAGGAGGCCAAGGAAGCCAAGGAGATGCTCGATCTGATCAACCGCTCGCTCAAGCTGCTGCGCGACGGCAAGCCGGCGCGCCTCGTCGAACGAAAGCCCGAGGAGGAGAAGGCATTCCATCAGCTTGGGCTCCTGACCTCGCTGCCGGTGCTTTACGTCTGCAACGTCGACGAAGGTTCAGCCGCGACCGGCAATGCGTTGTCGCAACAGGTCGAGGCGCGCGCCAAGGAAGAGGGCGCGGGCTGCGTGGCTATCTCGGCCAAGATCGAGTCGGAGATCGCGGCGCTGCCGGCCGAGGAGCGCGAGCATTTCCTCGCCGATCTCGGCCTAAAGGAAACCGGCCTCGACCGGCTGATCCGCGCCGGCTACGAGCTTTTGCACCTCGTGACCTACTTCACCGCCGGCCCGAAGGAGTCGCGGGCCTGGACCGTGACCAAGGGCACCAAGGGGCCGCAGGCCGCGGGCGTCATCCACACAGATTTCGAGCGCGGCTTCATCCGCGCCGAAACGATCGCCTACGACGATTATGTGAAGTTCGGCGGCGAGGCCGGCGCGCGCGACGCCGGCAAGCTCAGGCTCGAGGGCAAGGATTACATCGTCATCGACGGCGACGTCATGCATTTCAGGTTCGCGACTTAGCGCACTCACATCTCGCCGCGGCTGCGGATGGCGCCGAGATGCTCGTTGATGCGGAACACGATCAGCACGAACTCGGCAACGATACGGGCAAAGAGAACCCCCATCACGATACCCAGCAGGCTTGCTATGAGCATGATGACGCCGACACCCGGGCTCACCGCCATCATCCCCAAAGCCGATCCGACGCCCGACAGCCCGGTCAGCACGATGATGGCGACGGCCAGCCAGAAGAACAGCTTGATGATCGAGGGGGTAACAAAGCGTTCCCACTGAAACAGGTCGGTAAAGCTGAACATTTCGGGTCCTCCCGGCGGAGCCTGAACAATCGTAGCAAGAATGAACAATCGTGTCCGATTCGCGCCGTTATTGCGGCGGATGCCGTTGACGAAAGTGCAGCCACGGTTTTTAACGAAGCGGTACCTCGTTTGGAATTGCAATCTGGTGTCCCGCCTCTTCTTCGAAGATTTTGATCCAGGCCGTATCTTCGAGCACGGCCCGCGCCGCTTGCCGCGCGACGAAATGGTCGCGTTCGCGGCGGAATTCGATCCGCAGCCGATGCATCTGGACGACGCGGCGGCGAAACAAACCATGCTCGGAGGCCTGGCGGCTTCCGGCTGGTATCTGTGCTGCATCCTGATGCGGATGTGCGCCGACGCCTTCGTGCTCAATTCCAGCTCGATGGGTGCACCGGGCGTCGACGAGGTGAAATGGCTTAAGCCGGTCCGGCCCGATGAGGAGCTTCGCCTGCGCGCCACCGTACTTGACACGCGTGTCTCGAAGAGCCGGCCCGACATGGGTTTCGTTCGTTTCGAGTTCGATCTGTTCAACGCCGCAGACGAAAAGGTGATGGCGCTGACCACTTCGCTGATGCTCGGGCGGCGGGAAAAGGCTACGCCGTGAAATTCTGGGACGACATCGCCACCGGCGAGAAGACCGAGCTCGGCCGCTTCACCTTCACCGCCGACAACATCAAGGCGTTCGCCAGGCGTTTCGATCCGCAGGCCTTCCACCTCGACGAGGCGGCCGCGGCGCGCTCGCATTTCGGTGCGCTGTGCGCCTCGGGCTGGCACACCGCGTCAATCTGGATGCGGCTGATGGTCGAGCATCAAAAGAGCGATGACGCGGCGTGGCGGGCGCGCGGCGAAGCCGTGGCCACGCTCGGGCCGTCGCCCGGTTTTCGCGAGTTGAAATGGCTCAAGCCGGTCTATGTCGGCGATACCATCGCCTATGCAACCGAGGTCGTCGAAAAGCGGCCTTCCGCCAGCCGGCCGGAATGGGGTCTAATCACGATCCACAACACCGGAGTGAACCAGAAAGGCGAGGCAGTGATCTCCTTTATCAGCGTGGCCTTCATCGAGCGCCGCAAGGGCGCGGCGTGAGCGTCGCGGCGCAAACGGCTGCGGCGCAGCCGGTCGAGAACGCCGCGAGCCAGGCGCAGGCGCGGCGCGCGCTCGCCGTCGCCTCCGGCGCGCACGTGCTGCACGACGGCTACACCGACCTGATCTACGTGATGCTGCCGATCTGGCAGCATGAGTTCGCCATCGGCTACGCGGCGTTGGGCCTGCTGCGCACCTGCTACTCCGGCACGATGGCCGGTCTGCAGATCCCGTCCGCGCTGCTGTCCGAGCGGCTCGGCGTGCCGCTGGTGCTGGCGGCCGGCACCGCGTTGTCCGGCGTCGGCTATTTGGTGGCGGGCAGCAGCATCGGCTTCTGGACCCTGGTGCTGGCGCTGCTGATCGGGGGCTTGGCTCCAGCACCCAGCATCCGCTCGGCTCGGCGCTGGTCGCCCGCGCCTTTGCCGGACCGCGTTCGCTGAAGGCGCTCGGCACCTACAATTTCGCGGGCGACATCGGAAAAATGTCGGTGCCGGCGGCGGCCTCACTGCTGCTGGTGCTGATGCCGTGGCAGCCGGTGCTCGCGATCATCGGATTGGCCGGCCTTGCTACCGCGGTCGCGATCTTCTGGCTCGCGCCGCGGCTGCCGGCCGAAGATCATGCGAAGGCCGTGGATGCCGCGACGGTCCCGACTGAGGCGAAGGGCGGCGGTGCGCTGCTGGGCTTCTGGCTGCTGCTCCTGATCGGCATGGTCGACAGCGCCACGCGTATGGGCTTCCTGATCTTCCTGCCGTTCATCCTGATCGCCAAGGGCGCGAGCCTGCCGACCGTCGGTCTTGCGCTGACCCTGGTGTTCGCCGGCGGTGCCGCGGGCAAGCTGGTCTGCGCCTTCATCGGAGCGCGGCTCGGCGTCATCACCACGGTGTGTCTGACCGAAGGCCTGACCGTGGCGGGCATCCTCGCCCTGCAGCCGCTGCCGCTCGAAGCCGCGCTGTTGGTGCTGCCGGTGATCGGCGTCATGCTCAACGGCACCTCATCGGTGCTTTACGGGTCGGTGCCGGAACTGGTCGAACCCGCCAAGCGCGCCCGCATGTTCGGCATTTTCTACACCGGCACGATCGGCTCGGGTGCGCTGGCGCCGGCGCTCTACGGCCTGGTCGGCGATGCGGTTGGCGTACCCATTGCGCTGATGGCGGTGGCCGGCGTCTGCCTCTTCACGCTGCCGCTCGCCCTGGTGCTGCGGCCGATGCTGCCGGCGCCGGTTCGATAGTTTTTTGCTTTGCGAGCATGATATGGTTCCCACCCGCACCAAGTTCGGGGCAGGCTTAAAGGTAGCCGGTTGCTCGACCGGAAGATCTGCCGGCTTTGCACCGTTCGATCAAACTGGTTGGCGAGCGCAAGCGCCTTGTCGGGGACTGTAAGGCCGAGCGCCTTAGCCCAACTTCGCCGATTGGCGAGGCACGAAGCGGCTAAGTCATTGATTTTTTGCGGGCGGACCTCGAAAGGTCTTCACTACATCGGGGACGTGGAATCGACAGCCACGGCGGTAATTTTTGGTGGCGGCTGAGCGGGTAGGTCGAGCTTGAGTTTGTCGAGCAACAGGCGCAGCTCGGGCTCCGGCTGGGTATAGCGCGTGAGCAGAAGCTCGCGCCGGTCGGTCGTGGGTACGTGCACGTCAATCATCTGCATGGCGGCGAACTTGTCGAGCACGCTACGCGGGGTCAATCCCGGCGCCAGCGCGTGCAGGCGCCGCTTGAGGGTGACATGCAGGCAGTAGGCGAGGAAGGCGATGAAGATGTGCGCTTCGATCCGCTGCTGATCCTGATGGAAGATCGGACGGATGGCGAGATCGCCTTTGAGGTTCTTGAATGCTTCCTCCACTGCCACGAGCTGCAGATAGTAGGTCCACAGCTTGGCCGGATCGTGCTCGGTGAGGTTGGTGCGCAGCAGATAGGCGTCCTTCGCGGCGGCGGGCGACGCGCAGCTTGTTGCGGTCGAGCCGATAGCTGAACACGGCGCTGTTCGGCGACACATCCATCGTGACCAAGCGCCACGCTGCCGGCGCCTGCTGTCGCGCGGCACCGAGCTTCATGAGCAGTTCTTCGCGCGACAACCGCATAGCCGAAAGCTGCATGAGGCGCGCCCATAACCATTTGAGCTGGCGCCGGCGCATGGCGCGCTCCTTGGCGACGCGATCGGCACTCTGAGCGAACACGTAGAGTTCGCCCTCCTGCGGCAACAGCTTGACCTGCACGCCCGGCCTTGCCTGGTGCCACGGCCGGGTGAGCAGCTGTTGCTCCAGGCGGTTCAGTCGCCCCTTGGGGGTGCCGACCACATAGGACACCGGCGGATCGGCCTGACGCATGATCGCGAGCACCGCTTCGGTGGGGATTCCGCGGTCCATCACCCAAATGCGGCGCGCCTTGCCGTATTGCCGCTCGATGCGGTCGAGAAAGTCGCGCAGCGTTGTGCTGTCCGCCGTGTTGCCGGCCATCACCTCGTAGGCCAGCGGCAGCCCCTCGGGCGTCACCACCAGCGCAATGACCACTTGCACACAGTCCCCCCGATGATCGCGCGAGTAGCCGTGGCGGCGTTTGTCGTCCTCGGGAAACGGCGGATTGGCCTCGAAGTAGGTGCTGGTCAAATCGTACAGCAGCACGTCGAAGGAAACATTGAACAGATCGCGCCAGCGCCCCACCAGATGGTCGAACACGGCTTGCTTGTGCTCCAGCAGGCGGTCATGGCAGCGGTAGAGCGTGTGGCTATCCGCCAGCGCGGCATCCGCTCCGAGCAAATCCGCCAGCGCGCTGCGCCCGTACCACTCGCGGTGCAACCGCCACTCCGCGCCCGGCGCGATCAGCCGGTAGGCGGCCAGCACCAGCAGAACCTGGTCCCAGCGCGTGCCCTTGCGGCTCGCCGGCAGCCGCTCGGCCCAGAAGCGATCAAGCTGCAGTTCCTCCCACAGCTTCATGGCCAGCCAGCACGCGCCCCATTGCCGCGGCCGGCCCAGCCGCACCTGTGACAGCTTGAGCCGCACCACCGAGGCGTCGGGTAGCACGCCCTCGCAGCAATCCTCCGGAAACAGCGCCAGGGTGCGGGGCCGATCGGCGCCCTGTTCGAGCACTTCAATCGACTTGCGCCACGCCAGCTCTTGCGACGAGTTGATCTCGCCGAGGTACAGCACGTGCCGCTGCACCACCCGCCCGCCACTCACGCGCTTGTTCTCGACAAGGCTCCAGTAGCGGTGCTCCTTGCCGTCCTTCTTGCGAATCGTGGCGCGCAAAAACATGACGGCAAGCGAGTATGCCGAAAAACGCCGCAATGAAAACAGCCTTGGTCTTCACTACAGCGGTTCGACGCTCCTCACGTCTTGCAAATCAATCACTTGCCCCGAGAAAACTCCCGGCCGAGCCGTCGAATTGGCGAAGTTGGGTTAGCAATCCTTGGGTTGAGGGGATGTCACCCTGGCGCAGAGTCTATTGGCCAAAAGTTTTGGTCGCCTTTTTTAGATAAGCGATCATTTCTGCACCATTGCGCGGATTGACCCGTTCATGGCGTCCCATTACCGCGAGTACCGCAACCAGTGTCGCCGTGCGATCAATCAGCGGAAATGCGGCTGCGCTCACGCCGGGCATTAGGTGTCCCTCGTTAAAAGCATAACCTTGTTTGCGGACCTGCATAATCAGCCGATCGATTGTAGCGAAATCGCGCGCAAATAGATTTAGGCCATCTGCCGCATTGAGTGCAGTTCTGATCAGCGACTCCGTGAAATGTCGCGGAAGGAATGCGGCGAATGCCAATCCGGTGGCAGTTGCGAGTATTGGCAATACCGCACCAATTCGCATTGTCATGATGATCGGCTGACTGCTTTCCTCGACGTGTACGATCGTCGGTCCCTGTGCGCCCCACACCGAAAGGACCAGCGTTTCGTCTAGGCGGTCACGTAGTTCGCGCTGTAGCGCAATAGAATCCCGCAGTGGCTGATGTGAGCTGAGCGCTGCGAGGCCAAGCCGCATGGCGAGCGGTGGACTTTGCCAGGAGACATGCGACCAGCCGCCGCGAGTTCTCGCAACGCAACTGATGTTTGAGCACGCGCAAGGTGATCGAGAATCTGGCCGGCGACCTCAACTGTTTTGATGCCTCTACGACCTTCGCCCTTATCCCTCGCCCGTCCTATACCGCGATGCGAAACGCGTGACATTGGACCCTCTAAAAGCAGCGTTCAAATGGCACAACAGTGTTCCGGATTGTGGAACAGTTATCCCGAAAATCTCTCGCCTGGCAATCATTGGTGTTGCTTAGTCCCAGAGGTACGGACGCTTGCGACGCCCAAATCAAGTCATGGAGAGGGGCAATGATTCATTGGCTAACGATTGGTGTGGTGTCGGCCGTGGCTCTCGCGTTCTCGGCCGCAGCGTTCGCGCAGCAAGGTCAGTTCGGCACCGCTCAGGAGGCCAGGACCATGCTCGACAAAGCGGTCGCTGCTGTTAAGGCAGATAAGGATGCAGCGCTGATGATTTTCAACAAGGGAGACGGTGGCTTTAAGGACCGCGATCTCTACCCATTCTGCCTCAACCTTAGTGACGGCAAGTTCGTTGCTGCCATCAAGCAATTGCTGGGGACGGATACGAGGACCCTCAAGGACTCCACCGGAAGGACGTTTGGCGCGGACCTCTACGCCGCGGCGCAGAAGCCGGAGGGACAAATCACCGAGGTCAGCTACATGTTTCCGAGGCCGGGTGCCGACAAGACGCCGGTTCCGAAGGTGACGTTCATTACCAAGGTGGGCGACATCGGTTGCGGCGTCGGTTACTACAAATAGACCTTCGACAACCCTAAGCGCGACAAAGAAGCTAAACGCGCCGCTCGTGCGTTCGCTGAGTAAGTTTCTGTCGCGCTAATGTACATTGGGTCATAGCCGGAAATGCTCAGAGCGAGTCTATGTTGTCCGCTTTCGCCCTTTGGCGACTGATCAGCGGGCGCGATTCTAGGTCGGCTCTACGTCGAACACAGAC
The DNA here is from genome assembly GCA_963702635.1 of uncultured Alphaproteobacteria bacterium. Classification (GTDB taxonomy): domain Bacteria; phylum Pseudomonadota; class Alphaproteobacteria; order Rhizobiales; family Xanthobacteraceae; genus Z2-YC6860. The sequence goes on along the minus strand of CAVPDL010000015.1, from coordinate 22,740 downwards.
GTTGTGGCCGACTACTCGATCACCTCGTCCGCGCGGGCGAGTAGCGTAGGCGGCACGGTAAGGCCCAGCGCCTTGGCGGTCTTCAGGTTGATCGCCAGCTCGAATATTGTCGGCATTTGAACTGGCAGATCGGCTGGCTTCTCGCCCTTGAAGATACGGTCGACATACCCGGCCGCTCGCTGGAAAAGGTTCGCGCGGTCGAACCCGTAACCGATTAGGCCGCCGCTTCTAACGAATGTCGAGGTTGAATAGATTGCCGGCAGTTTCTGTTTGATGACCAAATCGGCGATCATCTCGCGACGAGACGCTAGAAAACTATCCGGCAGAAAAATAAGCCCGCCGAAAGGCTGGCGGGCAGCCGTAACGATGGCGCTGCCAACCTCATTCTCATTGCGGACGGGAGCAACGGCCAGATCGAACGAGAAGGACGCACGGGCGCCCTCCATTGAGGGCAGAAACATCCTCGCAAAGGGCGCCGAGCTTGGGTTGAAGATCGCCGTGATATGTCGGATGGGGGGCGCTATTTCTTTCAGCAATTCAACCCACTTTGCTCCCATAGCCGGTTCTTCGACCCCAAAACCAGTGATGCTGCCTCCAGGCCGCTCCAGGCTTTGCACAAAGCCTTGCGCGACCGGGTCGGCAATCGCAACCATGACAATTGGTACCGCGCCCGCAGCCTGCCGCGTAGCCAACAATGGCCCTGTGGAATTGATTACAAGAACATCGGGGCTCAGCGCGATCAGCTCCTTCGCAAGCGCCTGCGCAACGCCGGTGTTGCCGGCGGTCCAGCGATAGTCGATCTCAACTTTCCGTCCCCGTATCCATCCCGATTGCTCGAGCCCTCGCTGAAACGCGGCGACATAGCTTTGCCCTTCAGCGTCCCTCTCGCCGCGGCTGATTATTACTCCGATCCGCTTCTTCTTGAACCCGCCCTGCTGTGCACTCGCGGCAAACGGCCACGCCACCACGCCGCCAACAAGGCCAAAAAATTCCCGCCGCCTCATGTTCGCCCCAGGCTTAGGATGAGCAATCCTAGTGGCTAAAACCGGCCATTTGAAAGAGGCCGAATATTCTTGGTCGTGGATACATATGGGGCCGCGGAAATGCTCACAACGAGCCCATGACGTCCGCTTGCCACCCGATAGCGAGGTTCAGCGGACATTCCGGATCGGCCGTTCGGGCATAGGCGGACAACGTCTGTAAAATAACATAGTCTGGTTCTGCATAGGCAGCCATGGTCTAAAACGGGGGAAACATGCCGACACAGAGCCAGAATCCGGAAACGATCGTGCTGCATGGCGGGAACTATCGGGCCGATCCCGCGACGACAGCGGTGGCGGTGCCGATCTATCAGACGACTTCATACCAATTCAATTCGACCGAACACGCGGCGAACCTGTTCGCGCTCAAGGAACTGGGCAATATCTACACGCGCATCATGAACCCGACGCAGGCCGTGCTGGAGGAGCGCGTTGCTGCGCTTGAAGGCGGGGTTGCCGCGCTCGCGGTGGCGTCGGGCCAAGCCGCATCGCTATTTGCGGTGCAGAACATCTGTCATGCCGGCGATAATTTTGTCTGCTCGACCGACATTTACGGCGGCACCTGGAATCTGTTCCAGAACACCATGGGTACAATGGGAATTGAATGCCGCTTCGTGGACCCGGCTGATCCGGAGAATTTCCGGCGCGCGACTGACGCAAAGACGCGCTGCTATTACGGCGAGACCTTGCCTAATCCCAAGCTCGCAGTGTTCCCAATTGCTGAAGTCGCCAAGATCGGACGTGAACTGGGTGTGCCGCTGATAATGGACAACACCGCCTGTCCGGTGCAATGCCAGCCGATCAAGCACGGCGCCGCGATTACCATGCACTCGACGACGAAATATATCGGCGGTCATGGCACCTCGATCGGCGGCATTATCGTCGATGGCGGCAACTTCGACTGGGAAAAGCACGCCGACCGCTTCCCAACTAAACAAGCCCGACCCGAGCTATCACGGCGCGGTATGGACACAAGCCGTCAAGCCGCTCGGCCCGATCGCATACATCCTCAAGGCTCGGGTGACACTATTGCGCGATGTTGGTGCGGCGATGTCGCCGTTCAACGCCTTCATGTTTATCCAGGGGCTGGAGACTGTCGCTCTGCGTATGCGCCAGCATTGCAGCAACGGCGGTGCGGTCGCGCAATATCTCGCCAAGCATTCCAAAGTCAGCAAGGTCATTTACCCGGGCCTAATGACAGGAGAAACCAAGCGTCGCGCCGATGCCTATCTCAAGGGTGGATACGGCGGATTGGTTGGCTTCGAACTCAAGGGTGGCCGTGACGCCGGCCGCAAATTCATCAACTCCCTGAAGATGTTCTATCACGTCGCTAACATCGGTGACGCTCGCTCGCTCGCCATTCATCCAGCCAGCACAACCCACTCACAGCTGACGCCTGAGGAGCAAGCGAAGACCGGTGTCACGGATGGCTACGTGCGGCTATCGATCGGCATCGAGCACATCGATGACATCCTCGCCGATCTCAATCAGGCGCTGGCGGCCGTTTAGGCTTCCCACGCCTAACGCCAATCCCCCAGCACCGCCTGCACCAGCGCCAACGCGGCGACGGCGGCGGTGTCGGCGCGCAGGATGCGCGGGCCAAGCGACAGCCGTATTGCGTTGGTGAGCTTGAGCAGCAACGCGCGCTCGTCCTCGGCAAAGCCGCCTTCGGGGCCGATCAGGACCGCCAGCGGCTGCGGCCCGCCCGGACCCGGCATGGTCAGCGGCAGCATGGCGGAGGGCGACTCCCGGCCGGCGGCGAGCGCATCGATCGGATTCGCCACCTCGGCATCCTCGTCGCAGAACACCAGCAGACGGTCGGGCTTGCGTGCGGCGATGGCGCGGCCGAGCGTCACCGGCTCGGCGACCTCCGGAACGGCGAGGACGCCGCATTGCTCGGCGGCCTCGATGGCGTTTGCGCGCATCCGCTCGACGTTGACGCGCTTGACCTGGGTATGGCGCGTCAAGACAGGCTGCAACCGCGATGCTCCCATCTCGACGGCCTTCTGCATCATGTAGTCGAGCCGCTCGTGCTTGAGCGGCGCGAACAGGTAATGCAGGTCGCGCGGTTCGGTCTGCGGTCGGGTCTGCTCCTGCAATGTCAGCGTGGCATGCTTGGCGCTGCCGGACAGCGCGCCGAGCCATTCACCTTCCTTGCCGTTGAAGACCAGCACCGGGTCGCCGGGCTTCAGCCGCAGCACATTGCGCAGATGGTGCGCTTGCGCGCCGGCGATCCCGATCTCGGCACCGGCCTTTAGTGGATCCGCGACATGAATCCGGGGACTCTTAAAGTCGTAGGCGGCCAAAACGATCGGTCCTTACGAGTTCCAGACCGGCTTTACCCCTCCGGGTGAGGCCGCGCCAGGGCCTGCTGCGATTACCAAAGCGCCAGTGCGCCGCCATGCCGCCCTATCGCCCAAATCCTGGGCTTGATATGAAGGCGACCCGCGGGAGACTCGGGTTCCAGGGGCTCGGGTTGGAGACACGGGAGATGACGCTCATTCGCTTGCCCAGGTTTGGCTTGCTTGCTGCTGCATTGCTGCTGGCCGGTCTGATGCCGGCTGTAGCGCAATTCATGCCCTCGCCGGTTCAGGGCAGCGCCAACGGGGTGTTCCCTCCGCCACCCGGCCAGACTTCGGCTCCCCGGCAGGATTCGGCCTTTCCGCCGCCGCCGGGCCAGACCGCCGCTCCACGCCCGGACCCGGCCTTTCCGCCGCCCCCCGGGACTCCAGGCGCGCGTCCGGCGATCGCCGGCCAGGGTCCGCCGCCAGGAGCGTCCGCCTTTGCCAATCCGGCCCAGCAGGTCTGCCTGGAATTCCCGACTATGCGCGACGACGTCGCCAAGACCTTCAGCCAGATCAGGACGGCCAGCGAGCGCAAGATCTCGCGCGAAGAGGCCTGTCCGCTGTTCAAGGCCGCGGCCCTCAAAGAAGATAAAATGCTCAAATTCCTCCTGACCAACAAGGCGCTTTGCGGGGTGCCGCCGCAGATCATCACCCAGGTCAAGACCAACCACGCTCAGACCCTTCGCGTTCGCGATCAGGTGTGCAGCAACAAGCCGGGGCCGGCGTCGGGTCCGTCGCTGAGCGATGCGCTTGGCGCACCGATCATTGCCGATGACACCGACGCCAAGCCTGGGCGCGGCACCTTCGACACGCTGACCGGAAACGTCCTGTCGCGATGAACGAGGCTGCCGGACGCGTCGCCGATGCGACCGGAAACTGGGTCGACAGCAGCGCGCCGGGATGGGCGCGGCCCTATCTCAGGCTGACTCGCCTCGACCGGCCGATTGGCTGGTGGCTGCTGCTCTTGCCGTGCTGGTGGTCATCGACGCTCGCCGCGGTCGCCGATCGGGCTTGGGGACCGAACCCCTGGCACATTCTTCTGCTCCTGATCGGCGCGATCGTGATGCGCGGCGCCGGCTGCACCTGGAACGATCTGGTCGACCGCGACATCGACGCGCGGGTGGAGCGCACCCGTTCGCGGCCGATTCCATCGGGCCAAATCAGCGTGCCGGCGGCCTACGCGTTTCTGGTGCTGCAGGCGCTGACCGGGCTGCTGGTGCTGGTCCAGTTCAACCGCTTCGCCATCGGCGTCGGCATCGCCTCGCTCGGTGTGGTGGCGATCTACCCGTTCATGAAGCGCGTCACGCACTGGCCGCAGATTTTTCTGGGCCTGGCGTTTTCCTGGGGTGCACTGATGGGCTGGGCCGGTGCGCGCGGCGCCCTGGAGCTTCCGGCATTCCTGCTTTATGCCGGATCGATCGCCTGGGTGATCCACTACGACACGATCTATGCGCATCAGGACCGCGAAGACGACGCATTGGCCGGGCTGAAGTCGACGGCGCTTCTGTTCGCCGAGAATACCAAGCCGGCGCTGGCGGCATTTTCATCGGCCGCCGTGGTCCTGATCGGGCTCGCCGGATATTTCGCCGGCGCGGGCCTGGTCTTCGCACTGGGGCTTGCCGCGTTTGCTGCGCATCTCGCCTGGCAGATCATGCGGATCGACATCGGCGATCCGGGATCCTGCCTGCGGATGTTCCGCGCCAACCGCGACGCCGGGCTGATCCTGTTCGGAGCCCTGATCTTGGATGCCGCCGCCAGACGCGCCTTCTAGTACCTCGTCACAGTGATTATGACTGGTTGATCTTGAGCCAATTTAGGATGGGCAAGTCTTGCGGGGCAACGAGGACTTGGATGCTTCGGGCGACGCCGGGTTGACGGCGGATGAGGCCATTTCGCTCGAGGGTGACGATCATCTGGTGAACTGAGGGCGGGCTGACTTGAAAGTGGCGCTGCATATCGGCCTCGGCGGGCGGGCGTCGGAACATATGCGCGTAGGTGTGAATGAAGGCCAGGTAGTGGCCTTGCTTGTCGGTGAAGCCTTGCGCGCTGAGGCTGCGAGCGGCGCCTGATTTTTGATTCATTTGTCGATTCGTCCGGTCCTCCAACCAGGAGGTCGAGATGAATGTACGTTATCGGGTCGAATTGAGCCAAGTCGAACGCTGTGAACTCACCGCGATGTTGAGCAAAGGCAAATGCGCCGCCCGCAAGCTCAAGCGCGCCCAGATCTTGCTGGCGGCCGACGCCGGGCGCAGCGATGACGAGATTGCCCGCGCGGTGGCGGTGGGCGGCTCGACCGTATACCGGACCAAGCGGCGTTTTGTGGAAGGCAATCTGGAACGGGCGCTGAGCGAGGAGCCGCGTCCTGGAGCGCAACGCAAGCTCACCAGCAAGGAGGAAGCCTTGCTGGTGGCGACGGCCTGCGCGAGCCCTCCGCAGGGCCGCGCCCGCTGGACGCTGGAACTGCTGGCCGATGCCATGGTCAAGCTCACCAGGCATGAGAGCCTGTCAGGCGAGACGGTGCGCCGGCGGCTGGCCGAGAACGACCTCAAGCCCTGGCGCAGGGATATGTGGTGCATTCCCCGCATCGACGGCGAATACGTCGCCCGCATGGAAGATGTGCTCGACCTCTATGCCGAAGCGCCCGATCCCAAGCGACCGGTGGTCTGCTTCGACGAGAGCCCGGTCCAACTCATCGGCGAGGTCCGTCAGCCGATCCCGGCCGAGCCGGGCCAGCTCGAACGCTACGATTGCGAGTACCGCCGCAACGGCACCGTCAATCTCTTCGTCTGCATCGACGTGCATCGGCCCTGGCGCAAGGTCAAGGTCACAGAACGACGGGCGGCAGAAGATTACGCTCAATGCATGCGCGAACTTGTCGATGTTCATTATCCTGACGCCGAGTGCATCCGCGTTGTGCAGGACAATCTGTCGACCCACTCGGCCGGCGCCCTCTATGAGGCGTTCGCGCCCGCCGAAGCCCGCCGAATTCTGCGCCGCCTGGAGTTCCACTACACCCCCAAGCACGCCAGTTGGCTCAACATGGTCGAGATCGAAATCGGCGTGCTGCGCGGCCAGTGCCTCGACCGTAGGATCGACGACCCCGGGCGCCTCGTTCGCGAAATTGCCGCATGGCAACGACAGCGAAACGCCGCCGGTGCCCGCATCAATTGGATGTTCACAACCGAAAAGGCCCGAACCAAAATGGGCCGCGCCTATCCAAACAACTCCAAAGAGTCATAATCACTGTGCAGAGGTACTAGCGCCTCAGTTGTGCAAGCGCCGCATTGGACGCTTCGAAGCGGCGCATGGTGCGCTCGACGTCGTAGCGTCCTTCGGTCAGCGTCTCGGAATCCCACTCGCTCCGTTCGGCGGCGAAGAAGTCGCCGCCATAGACGTGGATCGCACCCGTCAGTCGCGGGATCGGATTGGTCACCGAATGGATGATGTTGTGGCCGAGCGGCTCGGCATCGCCGACGCCGAGCGCACGGGCACCCGCCGCTTCGACCTTGCCGCCGCCGTCGGGCAATCGCCGCCAAAAGATGTTGTCCTCGCGGCCGCTATAAATGCCGATCACCGCCCACATTTGATGGTTATGCGGCATGACCGTCATCATCGGACCCCAAATCACGTTGAGGATGGTGAGATCGGGCGCGTGATAGAGCTTTTGAATTCCCGCGTGATCCGGTTCGCCCAGGCCTTTGAGCACCGCGGCCGGATCGGCTACTGAACGCGCCACCACCTCGCGCACCTGCTTGTGCGATGGATCGGCCGCAAGCGCGGCACGGCAATCGACGACGAACCGGTCCAGCTCAAACATGCAATGCGTCTCCGGCGCGCATGCCCGACGCGGCATATTAGCGGACGCGCGGTGGCTTGTCGAGAGTGAGCTAGTTCCGCGCGATGATCTCGCGCTCGCCGCGATGCACGGTCGGCAAAGTGGCGGGGCGGCCGGGCTTTCTTCGCATCAGGATCGAGGGCCGCCGCCATTTGAGCGCCGCTCTGCGCCGCCGCCGGGGGCCGGGCGTGCCGAGGTCCACGCGGCCGATCCTTCGGAACGGCTCGCGCAGCGCGCCATCGCCGTCGGCCACCAGGAGCGGCACACCAAGCACACGGCCCCAGCATTTCCATTGCGCCATCACGTCATCGCCTTCGGTTGCCACGTAAAGCGGCACCGTCAGCCCGGTATCGCGATGCTCCAGCATCACGGCGACGGCCGCCGGCTCCTCCCCATCGGGCGGCAGCGTCCGCATCGTTACGCCGGCAAATTCGGTGACTGGCACGCCGACCTTCATGCGAATGCCGGCGACGGCGCGTTTGAGCACGACGCGGTCGCGGTCAAGCTCGATGTCGCGAACCTGGCCGTCGGCGCCGCTGTCGCGCGCCGCATAGCGCACGGGCAGGGCGTAGGGGTCGAGCCGCAGCGCGCGGCTCGACCCGGGGGTCCCGTCGACTCCCATGATGACGCCTCAAACTCTCCCTGCCGGGCTTATCCGCCCGGTCATGCCACCATCATGCCGCGGGACCGTCGGATTCTGCTTAAGAGGGCTGGTTAATCGTACGTTGCCGGCAATTGTTCGAAGCGCATGATTGACGGGGCGTTGCCGCGTAAGGCGCAAATTTCGGAAATGCCCTCGAATCCCGGCGCGCCGAGGCTTATTTGATGCCTTGTCAGCGTTCAAAGCCCCTCCTAAACCAGAAAGCCCGCATGGATTCCCTGTTCGACCAATCCGCCCTGATTTCGCTTGCCGAGCGGCTGATCGCCTCCGCGCGCAAGGCCGGCGCCGATGCCGCCGACGCCGTGGCGATGCGATCGGTGTCGCAATCGGTCGATGTCCGCGACGGCGCGGTCGAGGAATCGCAGCGCTCGGAACGCAACGACATGGGGCTGCGTGTGCTGGTCGGCAAAAAGCAGGCGGTGGTTTCGACCAACGACATGAAAGCCGGCGTTGAAGCGCTGGCCGAGCGTGCAGTGGCGATGGCGCGCGTCGCGCCAGAGGATAAATACGCCGGGCTCGCCGATCCGGCGCGGCTCGCCAAATCCATTCCCGATCTCGATCTGGTGGATCGTTCGCTGCCCGACGTCGGCTCGCTCGAAGCGCTGGCGCAGCGCGCCGAGAAGGCCGGCCGAGCGGTGAAGGGCGTCAGCAAATCAGGCGGCGCCTCGGCCTCGGCCGGCATCGGCGGCATGGTGCTGCTCACCAGCCACGGCTTCTCAGGCGCCTATCTCGGCTCGAGCCACAGCATCGTCATGCAGGCGATTGCGGGCGAGGGCACCGCGATGGAAACCGATTACGACTTTACCTCGGCGCTGCACGCCGCCGACCTCGATGCGCCGGAGAAGATCGGACGGAAGGCCGGCGAGAAGGCGGTGGCTCGGCTCAATCCGCGCAAGGTCTCGACCCGCAAGGTGCCGGTCGTGTTCGATCCGATGATCGCTGGCTCGATCGTCGGCCACCTGGTTGGCGCCATCAACGGCGCGGCGATCGCGCGCAAAACGAGCTTCCTCAAGGACAAGCTCGGCGACCGGCTGTTTCAATCGGGAATCAACATCATCGACGACCCGCTGCGGCCGCGCGGGCTGCGCTCGCGGCCGTTCGATGCCGAGGGTGTCGCGGGCACCCGCACCGCTTTGGTCGAGGACGGCGTGCTGAAGACCTGGCTGCTCGACAGCGCCACCGCCCGCGAGCTCGGCTTCGCTACCACCGGCCACGCCCAGCGCGGCGCCTCCTCGACGCCGTCGCCCGGCGCGACCAACCTGCACATGGAGCCGGGCAAGCTGCCGCCCGACGAACTGGTCAAGGATTTCGCCGAGGGCTTCTACGTCACCGACCTGATCGGCTCGGGCGCCAACATGGTCACCGGCGACTATAGCCGCGGGGCAGCGGGCTTTTGGATCGAGAAGGGCGAGCGCGCCTATCCGGTGAGCGAGGTCACGATCGCCGGCAACCTGCTCGACATTTTCCGCAACGTGACGCCGGCCGACGATCTCAAGTTCCGCTATGGCACCAACGCGCCGACGCTGCGGATCGAGGGGCTGACCATTGCCGGCGTCTGAGCTTTCGCGGGACCGCGACCGCCTCGCCGCGGCGGTGAAGGAGGCCGGCGCCATCGCGCTGCAGTTCTTCCGTGGACCGCTGAAGCAATGGACCAAGGGGGCGGGCGACTCGCCGGTCACCGAAGCCGATATTGCCGCGAACGATCTCTTGCACAAGCATCTGGTCGAGTCCGGCGACGGCTGGCTGTCCGAGGAAAGCGAGAACGATCCCACAAGGCTTGATGCGTATCGGGTCTGGGTGGTCGATCCGATCGATGGCACGCGGGCCTTCATCGCCGGGCGCGAGGATTGGTCGGTGTCGGCGGCGCTGGTCGTCAACGGCAGGCCGGTGGCGGCCGCGCTCTATGCACCGGCGACCGAGGAGCTTTTCCTGTCGACCAAGGGCTCCGGCGCCACGCGAAATGGTGCACCGATCCGCGCCAGCGTCGGCGAGAGTCTCGACGGCGCCCGCATCAGCGGGCCGAAGCGCATGTTGGACCGCATCGTCCGCGAGCGCCCGGCAGTCGTCCAGATGCCGCGCGTGCATTCACTGGCGCTGCGTATGGCCCGCACCGCCCATGGCGAACTCGATGCCGCCATCGCTGGCGGCAACGGCCACGATTGGGACCTTGCGGCTGCCGACCTTTTGGTGCACGAAGCCGGCGGCATACTGACCGCGCTCGACGGGCAGGTTCTGATTTATAACCGGCCCGATCCCGTCCACGGCTTGCTGATCGCAGGGGGCCGCGAGCGGCATGCAGCGCTGGTCGAGTTGATCCGCGCGCAGGCCAATGAGCCGGCTTAATATGAAGTGCGCCGGGCCATGTCCATGCAAAGGAACTGGCGATGTCCGAATCCGCTCCGAAGAAGCAGCTACTGCACCTCGTGATTGGCGGCGAACTGAACCGGCTCGACAAGACCGAGTTCAAGGATCTCAGCAGAGTCGACCTGGTCGGCGTTTATCCGGATTACGCGACGGCGTATATCGCCTGGCGGGCCAAGGCGCAGCAGACCGTCGACAACGCCGAGATGCGCTATTTCATCGTGCACCTGCACCGGCTGCTCGATCCCGAAGCGACCGGACCCTCGCCTGCGCGTTGACCGGGCCCTCAAGTCGCATGTCATTCCTGCGGCAGCTCAGCAGATCGCAATGGACACAGTGGGTAAGCGGCCTGTGCGCGGCGCATTATCTGCGCTTCGTCTGGCATGCGATCGTGCTCGACAATTGGGGTCGTACCCCCATCGACCTGCGGTTTTGGCGAAGCGCGCTGGCGGCCGGCGCGCCGATCTATGTGCCGCGCGATTCCGACGAGGATATGCTGGAGCTTGCTCGCCATGCCGTCGAGGTGGCGCTGAACGCTGCGACCGGCCGCGCCTACGAACCGGTCGACCGGCCCGCGGGAGACCGGATCCGTGGCTGACCAATTGCCGCTGACGTTGCAGGCCTATCGGGTGCTGACCGCGGTGGCGGTGCCGGCAGCCGAGGCGCTGCTGGCCTACCGTCTCAAGCGCGGCAAGGAGCATCCCGAACGGATGTCCGAGCGGCGCGGCACCAGCGCCGTGCCGCGGCCGGACGGTCCGCTGGTCTGGCTGCATAGCGCCAGCGTCGGCGAACTCGTCTCGGTGCTGCCGCTGATCGAACGCATCCGGTCGCGCGACATCGCCGTGCTGGTGACATCGGGCACCGTCACCTCCGCCGACATCGCCGAGCGGCGGCTGCCGCCGGGTGTGACCCATCAGTTCGTGCCGATCGACATACCGCAATATGTTGCGCGCTTCCTCAACCATTGGCGGCCCGGTCTGGGGCTATTCGTCGAATCCGACCTGTGGCCAAACCTGATCATGGCGAGCGCGTCGCGCAACATTCCGCTGATCCTGATCAACGGCAGGGTGTCGGAGCGTTCGTTCAATCGCTGGAGTAAAGCGCCGCGCACCATCGGCGCGCTGCTGAGTCGGTTCGATCTCTGCCTCGCGCAATCCGCCGAGAACGCCGCGCGCTACGCCGGGCTCGGCGCGCCGCGCTTTGTCACCACGGGAAATCTCAAGCTCGACGTTCCAGCGCCGCCGGTGGACGCCTCCAAGCTCTGGGCGCTCCAGGTCGCCGTCGGTGCCCGGCCGGCGTTTGCCGCCGTATCCACCCATCCTGGCGAGGAGATCGCGATCCTCGACGTGCACCGGCGGCTCAAGCACAGTTTTCCCGATCTCCTCACCATCATTGCGCCGCGGCATCCGGAGCGCGGCGCGAGCATCGGCGGCATGGCTCGCGGTCAGGGGCTCGCGTTCGCGCAGCGCTCGGCCGGCCAGGTGCCGGATCGCTCAACCGAAATCTACGTCGCCGATACGCTTGGCGAGCTTGGCCTGGTCTATCGGATCGCACCGATCGCGTTCATCGGCGGCTCGCTGGCCGAGCACGGCGGGCAGAATCCGGTCGAGGCCGCCAAGCTCGGCCCCGCGATCCTGCACGGCCCGCATGTTTGGAATTTCCGCGAAGTCTATTCGGTGCTCGATGCCGCCGGCGGAGCGGAACTGGTCACGGATTCGGGAAAGCTGGCGATTCGGATCGGCGCCTTGCTGAAGGATATCGAAGCGCGCGGCAAGCTCGCCCAAGCCGCCCTGCAGGCGATCGAGACATTGACCGGAGCGCTGGAGCGCACGGTGGCGGCGCTCGATCCCTATTTGATGCAATTCCGTCTGGAGCGGCGAGAGGCCCAAGAGGCGCAGGAGGCCAAGGAACGCCATGCGTGAGCCGGCCTTCTGGTGTCGTTCGGCCGGCCTGACGGCCGCCTTGCTGTCGCCGCTGGCTGCTGTCTATGGCGCGGTCGCGGCCTTGCGCATGCAGCGGGCAGGACAAATCGCGCCCGCGCCTGTCATCTGTATCGGCAATCCAACCCTCGGCGGCGCGGGCAAGACACCGACCGCAATCGCCGTGGTGCGAATTCTCGAAGCTGCCGGGCGCCGGCCCTATCTGTTGAGCCGCGGCTATGGCGGCACGGCGGCAAAACCGACGCTGGTCGATCCCGCGGTTCATTGCGCGGCCGATGTCGGCGACGAGCCTTTGCTGCTTGCCCGGTTTGCGCCGACGGTGGTGTCACGCGATCGTGTGGCCGGCGCCAACATGGCCTGGAGCCTCGGCGCCGAGGTGGTCGTGATGGACGACGGCTTCCAGAATCCCGGGCTGCGTAAGAACTGCTCGATCCTGGTGGTCGATGGCCGCCGCGGCATCGGCAACGGCCTGGTTTTTCCGGCCGGTCCGCTGCGGGGGCCGCTTGAAAGCCAGCTTCGCCGGACCGACGCTGTGCTGGTCATCGGCGCGGGCGCAGCCGGCCAGGCCATGGCGGATGTCGCGCATGGGCGCGATCTCCCGGTCTTCCACGGCCGGCTCGAGCCCGACGCCGAGGCGGTGGCGGCGCTCCAGGGAAAGCCGCTGCTGGCCTTCGCCGGCATCGCTGATCCGGAAAAATTCTTTGCCACGCTTGGCGCCGCCGGTCTCGACATGCGTGTGCACGTGCCGTTCCCCGACCATCACCGCTACCGCCGCGCTGAGGCGAGCGATCTGATCGCCCACGCCGAACGCGAACGGTTGGTGCTGGTCACGACCGAAAAGGATCTGGCGCGGCTCGCGCGGCAGGACGATCTCGCGGCATTGGCCGGCGTGGCCCGGCCGCTGCCGGTCAGGCTCGCGGTCGAAGAAGATGACGCCTTCAGAACGTTCATCCTCGCCGCAGGGCGCTGAGAGCTACTTTGCCCGTTGCGGATACAGGCGTTGAACGACCGCTTCCGGCGAGGCGTAGGCCTCCTGCAGGTCGACGCTCCAATACTTCAGCTCTTCCAAAGGAATCGGCACGCCGGTCACGGCGCAACGGACGAAGGCGCCGGGCCGCACGATGCGGAAATCGCCATCGAGAAACTTGACCTCGGCCTCCCCCGCCATCGGCGACCGGCGATCGTAGCGATTGAGCACTCAGAATTCTCCGTGGCCGAAACGGCGGCAGCCGCGCCGATGTTTGCGTCAAGATAGTGCTTCGGCCGCCGGCGCGAAACCCGTCCACGCCCATCGCATGACTGCCCATCGCTTGGCAACTCGTGCTACGCTCCGCCCTGCATTGCTTGAGCCATTTTTTAACTCCATGCGGATCATTTTCGCAGCCCTGAGCGCGGCCGCCGCGGCGATCCTGGCCAGCCAAGCGCTGCCCGTGACCGATATCGAAGCCGTCGAAATTCCCCACGCGGGCGGCGTGCCGCTAAAGGCGGTGCTGTTCCGCCCGGAAGGCAAGGGCCCGTTCCCGGCGGTCGTCGGTCTGCACAACTGCACCGGTCTGCACAACCGAAACGGCCAGGTTGGCGCGCGTTACCGGGACTGGGGCCAGCGCCTCGCAAAGCGTGGCTTCGTCGTGCTGTTCCCCGACAGCAACGGCTCGCGCCGGCTGGGCAGCCAATGTGGCGTGCGGGTGCGGTCGTTGCGCGTCGATCGCGAACGCGTGGCCGATGTCGATGCTGCCCGTGCCTGGCTGCTGGCGCAGCCCTGGATCGCCGCCGATCGCGTTTCGTTGATGGGCTGGTCGAGCGGCGCGATCACGGTCTTATGGGCGGTGCGGGCGCGGCCGCAGTCCGACACCAAGGATGCACAAGACTTCCGATCCGCAGTGGCGCTCTACCCAGGCTGTCGGCGGCTCACCAACGTGGCTTGGAGCGCACGGGTGCCGACGCTGATCCTGATCGGGCGGGCTGACGATCAGGCTTCGGCCGCGGTGTGCCAGAAGATGGTGGCAGGCACGCGCGGCCGCAGTGCGCGGGTCGAGATCCATGTCTACCCCGGCGCGCCTCACGATTTCGACCATCCGAACCGGCCGCTGCAGGTGCGAACGGGTCTCGCCTATTCGGTGGATGGCTCGGGCAGGGTGCATAGCGGCACCAATACGGCCGCGCGCGCCGATGCGCTCAAGCGCGTGCCCGAGTGGCTGGAAAGGTAGCCCGCGGCTGTCATGCCCCGCGAATGCGGGGCATCCAGTAGTCACTACCGGGTGCGGTGAATATTGGATCATCCGCTTTCGCGGATGATGACGTCTGAGTGTGCGGGGGCTTTGTGCCAACTCACATATCGAACACCGCGACCGCCCGGATCGGCGAGCCGGTGCCTTCCTTCCACTTCATCGGCAGGCCGATGAAGGTGAACCGGCCCTTGCCGAGCAGCGACTTCGAGATTGCACAGGCTCTCGATGTGGGTGATGTCGAGTTCGAGGCAGGCTTTGTGCACCAGCGAGTTGACCTTGCCCTCAGGGCCCGGCCGCATCGAGTCGATGCCGAAGTGCACCACGCCCTGCTTGGCCAGCCATTCGGTGGCTGCGACGTTCACGCCCGCGTTGTCGGTGGAATATTCCTTGCGCGGGAAGGTGCGCTCGTGATGGCCGGTGCAGAGCAGCACCGTGCCCTTGTTCGGCACTCCAACGCCGGCCTTCTTCACGGCGGCTTCCAGATCGGCCGGCGTGATCTCGGCGCGCGGCGCGATGTGGCGCAGATCGATGCAGATGCCCGGCACGATGCAGTTCTCCAGCGGATATTCGTTGATCGGCTGGCCGGTCTTGCCGAAATGGCGCGGCGCGTCGATGTGGGTGCCGCCATGGTCGGGCATCGAGAAGAACATCACCTGGTTGCCCTGGACGTTGCCGGACTCGGCAAATGCCTCCTCGTGGGTCTTCCAGATGCCGTGGATGATCGGAGGCTGGCCCGGATAGCTCGGGGTCCGATGGTAGAGCTCGCGGCTCAGATCGACGATTTTCATTGAAGCCTCCCTCTCGTTGCGGGAGGCACTCTACGACTTGCCAAGCACCGGCTTCAACGGCCGCACAAAGGCGAGGATGACGAGGCCGGCCAGCGACGCGATAATGGCGGTCATCAGGAAGAACGAGCTTTTTGCCATGCCCGACCATAGGCTGCCGAGGTAACCGCCGAGGAAGCCGCCGGTATAGGTCAGCAGCCAGATGCCCATCATCATCGACAGGGCGCGGGCGGGCGCTATTTTTGTGACCAGCGAAAGGCTGGTCGGCGAGATGTAGAGCTCGGCCACGGTGATGACGACGAAATAGGCCATCAGCCAGAGCCAGCTTGCCTTGCCGCCATCGAGGCTCAGCGCCGCCGCGGCCATGATCAGATAGGCTGCGGCGTTGCCGAAGCAGCCGTAGGCCATCTTCAGCACGGTCGATGGCTCCTTGCCGCGCGCTGCCTGGCGGCGCCAGAACGCCAGCACCAGCGGCGTGAAGGCGAAGATCAGGAACGGATTGACCGCCTGGAACCAGGTGGTCGGGATCACCAAACCCCAGCCGATGCCGCGGTCGGTGTAGCCGTCGGCCCAGAGCACCAGGATGTTGCCCTGCTGCTCGTAGGTCGCCCAAAACAGCGCCACCGGCAGTGACAGCACGATCAGCGCGCCGATCGCGCGCCATTCGTCGCGGCCGAACGGCTTGGTATCGCTGCCGGCGAGGGCTGCGCTCCGCACGTCCGCCGGCAGGGTACGCGTGGCGTAGAGGTAGGTGCACAGCCCGATGGTCATGCCGATGCCGGCCGCGGCGAAGCCGTAGTGCCAGCCGAGCATTTCGCCAAGCGTGCCGCAGACCAGCGGCGAAAAGAACGCGCCGATGTTGATGCCGACATAGAAGATCGAGAAGGCGCGGTCGCGGCGCGGGTCGCCTTGTGCGTAGAGCGTGCCCACCTGCGTGGAGATGTTCGGCTTGAACGCGCCGTTGCCGAGGATGAGGAAGCCGAGCGCGAACAGAAACAGCGGCTCGAACGCCATCAGGAAATGACCGACGGCCATGAGTGAGGCGCCGATGACGACCATGCGGCGCTGGCCAAGCACGCGGTCGGCGAGATAGCCGCCGAGTATCGGCGTCATGTAGACGAAGCCGGTGTAGAAGCCATAGATCAGCGACGACAGCGGCTGGATATCGAGCGGGCCGAACATGAATTCCAGCCCGCTTTTGACGGTGGCGAAGCCGATCACCTGCTGCGCGCGCGCCGGCTCAAACAGATATTTGATCATGTACAGCACGAGCAGCGCGCGCATGCCGTAGTACGAGAAGCGCTCCCACATCTCGGTGGCGAACAGGAATGTCAGCCCGCGCGGATGGCCGAACAGTTCGCGTTGTCGTGCTGACGCGCCCGCCATGATCCTCCCCCGTAGGTGCGGAGAGGTTAGCACGCGGCGCTGGCCGCGCTCATCCGAACAGGCTGCCCTGACCCTCGTTACCGCCGCCGCGGCGGGTGCGCGGCCGCGGTCGGGCGAATGGTGGGCTTTCGATGC
Organism: uncultured Alphaproteobacteria bacterium; assembly: GCA_963702635.1. Lineage (GTDB taxonomy): Bacteria > Pseudomonadota > Alphaproteobacteria > Rhizobiales > Xanthobacteraceae > Z2-YC6860. The sequence continues at coordinate 6,024 of CAVPDL010000015.1, read as the reverse complement.
GCTTGCTGACGCCTTGCGCGGTGGCGCCGACCCGGCCATCGGAGAACTCGATGTCGAGCGGGGCGCCCGGTTGGACCGCCGATGCCGTGCGCAGCGGCTGGCCCGCGCCGTCACGCACCAGCGCAAAGCCGCGCGACAACACGCCGCGATAAGAGAACGCGGCGAGCAATTGCCCGGCGCGCTCCAGCCGGCCGGCGCGCTGGTCGAGCAGCGTCCAGGCAGCGCGGTCGGCGCGCTCGGCCAGAGCAGCGACGCGATCGCCCGCGCGAGCAATGCGGGTCAGATGGGTGAGCCGATACGTCTTGAGCGCAGTGCCGAGCCGCTGGGTGCAGCCGTCGAGCCGCTCGCGACGGCGCTCCACCATCGTAAGCAGCAGACGCGGCGACAGCCGTCCGGCAACGCGGGAATATTGCGTGTGGTGAATCTGGGCGTTGGCCCGCAGCGCGCGCGGCAATCGCTCGGCGCAGGCGTCGAGCCGCTGGCGCGGGATCGCAAGCAGCTCCTCGGCGTTCGGCAGCGCGCGCGCGGCGGCGCGCAGCTCGGTGCGGCGATGATCCTGGGCGCGCTGCCAGCAGGCCAGCGCCCGGCGCGCCTTGCTCATCAGCTCGGCGATCAGTTCGGTGCGCACCGGCACCGCCATCTCGGCCGCGGCGGTCGGGGTCGGCGCGCGCTTGTCGGAGGCGAAGTCGATCAGCGTCACGTCGGTCTCGTGGCCGACCGCCGAGATCAGCGGGATCATGCTCTCGGCCGCGGCCCGCACAACGATCTCCTCGTTGAACGACCACAGGTCCTCCAGCGAGCCGCCGCCGCGCGCGACGATGAGGAGGTCTGGCTTGCGGATATGGCCGGTGTCCGGCAGCGCGTTGAAGCCGCGGATCGCGGCCGCGACCTGCTCGGCCGAGCCGTCGCCCTGCACCTTCACGGGCCAGACGATGACGTGACGCGGGAAGCGGTCGGCGAGGCGATGCAGGATGTCGCGGATCACCGCCCCGGTCGGCGAGGTGACGACGCCGATGACCTCGGGGAGGAACGGCAGAAGCTGCTTGCGCGCCTCGTCGAACAGGCCTTCGGCGGCGAGCTTCCTCTTGCGCTCTTCCAACAGCGCCATCAGCGCGCCGACACCGGCCGGCGCCAGCGTCTCGACGATGATCTGGTAGCTCGAGCGGTTCGGGTATGTGGTGAGACGGCCGGTGACGACGACCTCCATGCCTTCCTCGGGCTTCAGCCGCATGCGGTTGAAGGCCATCTTCCAGATGACAGCATCGATCTTGGCGCTCGCGTCCTTCAGCGCGAAATAGACGTGGCCGGAGGAATGTGGGCCTCGGTAACCCGACACCTCACCGCGCACGCGCACGTATCCGTAGCTGTCCTCAACGGTGCGCTTGAGCGCGGCGGAAAGTTCCGAGACGGTGAATTCGGCGACGTTGGGTTGCGAGTCGTTCATCGGAGGAGAATAGCCGATTGCCGCGTCCGCTTCACGCCTGTGGCCGCTTCCAGAGCATCGTTGCGGCAGAGGCGGAAATCGCGCCGGCCAGCAGCAGGAACAGCCCGGGGAGACCCGCCGCCGCGGCGACCAAGCCAGCGCTGAAAGGCAGGACGAACTGGCCGAGGCGGTTGCTCATGATGCGGAGCGAATTGGCGGTGCCGCGCGCACCGACGGTGGTCAGATCCACCACGATGGTAATGCTGAGCGTCGTGGCGAGCCCAAACGAGAAGCCCATCACCGCGATCGTGACGTGCATCGCCCACAGCGGCAGCGGAGCGGCGATCGCAGCATAGCTCGCGCCGCAGGCGAAGGTGGAGGCCATCATCAAGGGCCAGCGGCCGAACGCCGTGACCATGCGTGCGTAGAGCAGCCGTGCCACCATCGAGAACAGCGACCGCACCGTAAGCAACAGACCGACAGCATGAACGTCGATATTGCGCTCGGAGCCAAGGAGCGGCACGTAGATGACGATGATGTCGGATGCTGACACCAGGATCACGCCGGCCATCACCACCACGGTGAGCCCCGGGATGCGCAGGATCTGCCGCACCGGCACAAGCTCGCTCGTGTCGCCGGCGAGCGGCTTGTCGCGCGCAGCCGGCCGGATGGTCAGCACCACGGCAAGCGACAACGCCGCCAAGCCCGCGCCGGCGATGAACAGTGTTTGAGTGGGCGGCACCGCGGCAGCTCCGCCAACCCAACCGACCACGTAGGGCCCGAGCCCCTGGCCGATCGCGCCGGCCACCATGTAGTTGCCGAACACGCCCTCCATGCTGCGCGGCCCTGCGGCGCGCACGCACAACATCTGCTGGCTTGCCATAAGCATGATGTGGCCGGTGCCCATGATAGTGGAGGCGACGAGCAGCGCCAGCGGCGAGGCGGCAAAGGTGAAGCTCGCGCAGGCGATGGCGAAAATGCCGGCGCCGAGCCAGGTGGTCTGCGCGTCGTAGCCGCGGTCGATCTGGCGGCCGACGCGCACCGCGATCAGAATCGGGCAGATCGCGAAGGTAGCGGCGATCAGGCCGAGCCAGACGATCGACAGGTTGAGCTCGACGGCGCGGTAGGAGGTCGTCACCCGCACCAGCGACGTCACCGTCTGCACCAGCGTGGTGCTGACGAGCAACGGAACCAGCAGGCGGTTGTCGAGGTCGCTGTTGCGGAAAAAGGCGGCGAGTTTTTCGAGCATATCAGCGTCAGCTTAGCGCGCGACGCTCAGCCACGTATGGGTATTCACCAGTCGACGAAGCCGAGCAGCGGGCCTTGCCAAAAGCTCCGGCAGGAGCGCTGGCAGGAGCGGTCGCAGGCATCGAGGTGCGGCCGGCAGGAGTCGACATCGGCCGAGCCGACACAGCCGGCCATGCGTGCCTTGCAGTCGGTCTTGCAGTCGTTCCAGCAGGCGTCGCGATTCCAAACCGTCATGGAACGGCCGCTCTGCGGATAGGGCGTGATGTGCTCGGGGCCGTTCTTGAATGACACCGCCGGGCGGTGCTCCAGCCGGTAGTCGTTCGCCGCCGCGGGCGCGACCATGCCGAGCACGAACAGCAACGCCATCAGGACTTTCATGGGGCACAGCAAATCATGCCGGCGACCTTGCGTCGAGGCGGGTGTGGACGCTGTGGATGGCCGCGTTCCGCAGCGGCCGCGGCCCATGCTAGTGCTTGAGCCGCATGAACATTCTCCTCCTCGGTTCCGGCGGCCGCGAGCACGCGCTGGCCTGGAAGATGGCGGCAAGTCCGCTCGTGGACCGGCTTTACTGCGCACCGGGCAACGCTGGCATCGCTCGCGAGGCCGAATGCGTGGCGCTCGACATCGCCGACCACGCGGCAGTGATCGCGCTCTGCAAGAGCAACAGGATCGATTTTGCGGTGGTCGGCCCGGAGGCGCCGCTGGTCGCCGGCATCGTCGACGATCTTGAAGCCGCGGGGATCAAGGCGTTTGGGCCGAGCAGATTGGCGGCGCGGCTTGAGGGCTCGAAGGGCTTCACCAAGGACCTGTGCCGGGCCAACGGCATTCCGACCGCGGCTTATGAGCGCTTCAACTCGGCGGCATCGGCGAAAGATTACCTGCGCAAGACAGGCGCGCCGATCGTGGTCAAGGCCGATGGGCTTGCAGCCGGCAAGGGCGTGGTGGTGGCGCAGACCGTGGCCGAAGCCGAAGCCGCGATCGATATGATGTTCACAGGCGGATTGGGCGCGGCCGGCGCCGAGGTGGTGATCGAGGAGTTTCTTTCCGGCGAGGAGGCCTCGTTCTTCGCGCTGTGCGACGGCGAGACCGCCATTCCGCTCGCGTCGGCGCAGGACCACAAACGCGTCGGCGACGGCGACACCGGCCCCAACACCGGCGGCATGGGGGCCTATTCGCCGGCGCCGGTGATGACGCCGCAGATGACGCGGCGGACCATGGACGAGATCGTCGTGCCGACTTTGCGCGCCATGAAGACGATGGGCTCGCTCTACAAAGGCGTGCTGTTCGCCGGGCTGATGATCGGGCGCGATGGCCCCAAGCTGATCGAATACAACGCCCGCTTCGGCGATCCCGAGACGCAGGTGCTGATGCTGCGGCTGATGTCGGACCTCCTGCCGGCGCTGATCGCCTCGCGCGACGGGCAGTTGAAGAATTTCGATCTGCGCTGGTACCCGGACGCGGCGCTGACCGTGGTCATGGCGGCAAAGGGCTATCCGGGCAATTATGCTCGCGGTTCGGCGATCGAAGGCCTCGATGCAGCGGCCGAAATCGAAGGCGTCGAGATTTTTCACGCCGCCACCAAGGCCGACGGCGGCAAGATCACCGCCAACGGCGGGCGCGTGCTCAATGTCTCGGCGCGCGGCAAGACCGTGAGCGAGGCGCAGGCGCGGGCCTATGCCGCGATCGACCGGATCAAATGGCCCGAGGGCTTCTGCCGCCGCGACATCGGCTGGCAAGCGGTGAAGCGGGAAAAAGCCCCCTAGCACCAGTCGCTTGCGCGGTATATATTTGAAATCGACAGGTATATACCAAGGCGATTATGGGCGTCTTTATCAAAAAACAACAGGCGGAAGCCAAGATACGCGAACTCGCCGCCCGGACCGGGGAAACGCTGACCGAGGCAATCGAGCGAGCCGTCGATGACCGGCTCGCTAAGCTTGGGCCGCCACCAAAGCGCAAAGGCCGGGTTGATCGCAAGAAACTCGCCGAGGTGCTGGCCTATTTCGATTCGTTGCCAGTCGACGATCCGCGCTCGCCTGATGAGATTATCGGATATGATGATAATGGCGTACCGAAATGATTGTCGTCGATACGTCTGCGATATTTGCTATCGCGGCGCACGAAAGCGAAAGGAACGCCTTCATCGACATTCTCGATCAGACGGATGCAGCTGCCTGTTCAAGCGTCACTTATCTCGAATCGGTGATGGTGTTGACCGGCCGTTCCCACGCCGTCGCCAAATCGCGTGTTGATGACCTTCTGCGGACATTTGCGATCGAAATTGCCGCGATCGATCGCGTTGTGACGGATGCGGCGATTGAAGCGTTCGATCGGTTCGGCAAAGGGCGCCACCGCGCTTCTCTCAATCTAGCCGACTGCTTTTCCTATGCGCTGGCGAAGTCGCTTGACGCGCCGCTATTGTTCAAAGGCGACGACTTTCGTCGTACCGACATTTCTGCTGCTTGGCGTTTATGATGGAGGATGATGATTTTTCCCGTCCTTCGCCTCTACGAGGATTCCATCAGCGGAGGGGCTGCGCCGGTGCATCTGCCGGCGCTCGCTCGCATGATCTTTGTGGTTCATGGCGTCGCCACCATCGAAAGTAAGCGATTGCATGACGGCGAGACCTGGCACGGCGAAGGGGCGGCATTGGTTTCCGCCGGCGAGGACGGCGTCACACTGTGGCGTTTCGAGCTGATGGCGCCGACGCACAACGGCGATCCGCTGTCGGGCCCGGGCGTCCGTTCGCAGGAAAGCTCTCCGCCGTGCTCGAAACCATTCCACACGGCGAACTTCTGCTCCGCGGCGACAGCGTCGCCTTTCCGGCTGGCGGCTGCGCCTTCCTGCACAAGCATTGGGGCCCGGGCATCCGCTGCCTGATCGAGGGCGGTATCCGCATCGACACCCATGGCCGCTCGACCTCCTACGGCCCGGGTAGCGCGTGGTACGAAACCGGCTCCGATCCGGTGTTCGCGCAGGCCGCGTCCGACCGGCCAAGCCGTTTCATTCGCGTCATGATCTTGCCGCGCGATCTCCTCGGCAAGAGTTCGTTTCAGTTCGTCAACGAAGAGGACAAGGCAAAACCGCGCGTGCAGCAGTACAGGATTTTCGTCGATGCTCCGATCGCGACGCCAAAAGGCTGATGCAGCGCGCTGGCGTTGGTGGGTTGGGCGGCGATAGACTGCGTTCCATCACAAGCCAGTCGGGGGAGGATGCCATGGCCAAGGCACGGAAGCGGAAGGCTCGCAAGCCGGCAAGACGCGCGAGCAAGAAGCGCAAGACGACCGCGAAGCTGAAGGCGCGTAAGGCGAGGCGCGCCAAGTCCCGCAAGCCGGGATCGTTCGCCGGCGCCA
>CAVPDL010000014.1:0-15999 GCA_963702635.1 uncultured Alphaproteobacteria bacterium | reverse complement strand
GCGACCCGCTGGATGATCTGATCCAATGCGGCGAGCGTGACTTTGAGCCGCGCGCTGTAGTCGGCCGCATGCGCGCTGTCGGCTTTCGCAAGTGCATCGGCGACGGCGGTTGCCACCGCAGGCATCGTCGCAGGGTCGTACCAAAGATGCGGATTATCCCCGGCTTTGTAGCCGGTAAGCCGTGCTGCATTGACGACTATCCGGTCACGCCGTGGTCCTGCAGCCAGGAGCTTGTCCATCCAGAAATCGTAGTTGGCGCCGTTGAGGATCACGATCTGTGCCGCCGCGATCTGGCGCACGATGCCGGGTGTGGTCTCGAACAGATGCGGGTCCTGATCGGGATTGTTCATGATGCTGACGACCGAAACCCGGTCGCCGCCGATCTGACGTGCAATGTCACCGTAGAAATTTTCTGCGGCCACGACGGCAATTTGGCTCTCCGTGGCGCGGACCGGCACGGCCTGCGCAAGCGGCAGCGCAAGAAGCAAGGTGAGCCCGGCCACGGCCTTTTTCATGTAAAGATATGAGGTCCTGACAGCTGCGGGAAAATGTAACATTATAACATTTCGTCCGCAAGCCGGAGGCCTTGCTTGGGCGGTTGTCAGAATGAAGGGTCAGGAACTCGGCTTTGGCTACGCCGCGGACGAGCCAGAACCGGAACATGCGGCGGGCTGTTGCGACCGAAAGCTTGATGAAGTCGGCACGAGCCTGGGTCAGCTCGGTGGCCGGCACTTCATAGCCGGAAAAGCGGGATTTGAGCACGGCGTTGAATGTCGGCCAGCGGAAATCGGCGGCCTTGCAAGCGACCAGAACGCCGTCATAGCGCGTGTTCTGCATGAGCTTTTCAATGAGATCGGTTGGTGCAACGCAGATGCGCGCAAGCCCTACGATCATTTCCTCGTACTTGCCGTTGCCCGCGAATCCGGCAATCGCAATTTCGTTGAGACGGCCTTGCTCCTGCAGCCGGTCGATCACCGCTATCGCGCGGCTGAAATCCCGCGGCGCCGCGGCCTTACGCAGGACCTTGTCGGATACCGACGCCAAGACCTGCTGGATTGCGGCCTGACCTTCCGGAGGCACAACGGAAAGCAAACGTGCCCGCACTACCTCTGTCGCCTTTGACATCAAGCTCTGAAGCAGCTGCGGCGGCATGTCCAGGCGGACGCCGAGATTTTCCGCGAGCTGTTCGTCGGTTTCTGCACGCGTCGCAAGCGTTTCGTAGCCAGGCTCGGAAAAAGTCGCGCCCTGATTCTGTGACAGCTTGCGGACGACGGTCGTATCTCCGCGCTGGATGAGAATATCGGTGACGGCCGCGGCAAGACGCCTGCGTTCAGAAATCGCACCCAGGTGACCCTGGCCTTTCAGTCCGGCGATCTCGACAAGGTCGCCATCGGTCAGCTGTGGTGACTGCGCCAGGACTGCACTGGCGACACTGATTTCATCATGGCGTGACAAAGTACGGATGACGCCGCTCGGCGCATTGCCGATCGGTGCGAGCCTGGTCCCGAGTTCGGCAAGCGCGTTGGTCTCAACCTGATGGATGAGATGAGCAAGCACGTCGTCGAACACGCCGACCTGCTCGTGATTAAAGTTTTCTGCGTTGCCGAGGAAAAGATCGGTTACGCGCCTGAGAATTTCAGTGCGACGATCGCTCGAGCCCGCGGCTAGGACGTCTTCGAGCTCTTCAATGACGGAGGCAGTCTCCGACATTCTTGTCTTGGGCAGGATTTCTTCCTGCCGCCTTCCAGCTGATCGCCTGGGTTCGCCCCCAAACGCACGCAGGCACCTTATCGGCGGCCCGTAAAGCTAAGGTAAAGTTGGCACGCTGCCGGAATCGGCAGAATCACAGTGATTTATGGCGTTCGTGCCACCCATCTGGAGGACGGGATGGCCCGCATCGGCGCACGGTTAAATGTGCATTAATGCACTATTGCGCGGTGATATTGCCTTCTTTGACCACGCGGCCCCATTTCGCAATTTCGGATTTGATGTAGTCGCCAAATTCGGCCGTCGTCATCGTGACCGTAGCCGCGCCCTCGCGTTCGAACTGCGCCTGCAACTCGGGGGCTTTCAACGACGCCTGGCTCGCCTTGTACAGCCGGTCGAGCAATGGTGCAGGCAATCCGGCAGGCGCGGCGAGTCCCCACCAATTGTCCGCGACGTAGCCGGGCACGCCTGCCTCGGAGATCGTCGGCACGTCGGGAAGGACGGATGTGCGCTTGGCGCCGCCGGTACCGAGCGCCTTGAGCTGACCGGACTTGATGAACGGTGTGGTCTGGATCAGCGACGAGAACATGATCTTCACATGGCCGCTGATCACGTCCTGCATGGCCGGACCGCCGCCTTTGTACGGAACGTGCACGATGTTGACGCCGGCGGTGAGCTTGAACAGTTCGCCGCCAAGATGCTGGAAGCTGCCGACGCCGGCAGACGCGTAGTTGAGCTCACCGGGCTTCTGCTTGGCGAGCGCGACCAGCTCCTTGACGGAGTTCACCGGGAGCGTCGGGTTGATCGCCAGCACGTTTGGTCCGGTTGCAAAAATTGAGATCGGCGTAAACGACTTGATTGGATCGTAGTTGAGCTTGTGCAATGCCGGATTGACCGCATGTGCAATCGAAATGATGCAGAGCGTGTAGCCGTCAGGCGCGGAGGTTGCGCAAGCCTCGGTACCGATCACGCCACCGGCGCCGCCGCGATTGTCCACGAATACCTGTTGGCCGAGCTGGTTGCTGAGTTGCTGTGCGACGAGCCGTCCCACGACGTCGTTGCTTCCGCCGGGCGGGAACGGAACGATTAGGCGCACCGGGCGGTTCGGGTAGTCGTCGGCAAAGGCGCCTGGCGCCAACGTCAAAGCGAGCAAGGCGGCGGCGAACAGTCGTGACAGCATTGTCGGCATTGTCTTCCCCAGATGTCGTCGTTGCTCAGTGCCAATAGGGTGGATAGTCGGTGTTCTTCTGCTCCGCATCGAGCCGGCGCAGCATGGCCGGCCATTCAAGAATACCGTAAGGCCGTCGCGTGCCCGGCTGATACATGTGCGACGTGTGCGCCAAGACGTTCTCTCCGGGCATTGTGAGCTCGGTGCGTGCGGCCATCGCATCGACCTGCGAACGGCACGACAGTTCGAGCTGATACATTGTGTTGAATGCCTGCTGCACGGTGGCGCCGCAGGTCAGCAGGCCGTGATTGCGCATGATCAGGGCCTCGTGCGGCCCCAGGTCGCGGACCAGGCGCTCGCGCTCATCGAGTTCGACCGCCGGACCTTCGTACTCGTGATAGCCGATGTGCCCGACAAAACGGATCGAAGTTTGCGACAGCGGCAACAGCCCGCATTTCATGGCGGCGACCGCCATGCCGGCGCGCGTATGCGTGTGCAGGACACAGGCGACATCGGGCCGCGCCTTATGAATGGCGCCGTGGATCACGTAGCCGGACTTGTTGACGTCGTAGTCGGTGTCGGGCTTCCAGATGATCTCGCCGTCGACATGGATCTTCACGAGGCTGGAGGCGGTGATTTCCTTGTAGAGCAGGCCATAGAGATTGATCAACAGCACGTCCTCCTCACCGGGAACGCGCGCCGTGATGTGGTTGTAGATGAGGTCGGTCATTCCATAGACGTCGATCAGGCGGTAGCAGGCCGCGAGATCGAGCCGCGCCTGCCATTCCTGCGCGGACACCTGGTCTTTGATCGACAGGAAGTTGGTCGAATAGTTCATAAGTTTCCGCCCTGGCCACGACACCGCTTCTGCGCGACAAGAATAGCCACAAGCGCGGGATTGGCTAGCGTGGCATGAATTGACGCCGGGAGGACTTTGGTGTCGGCGTCACTCCCCTTTTGTGGTCCCGCCGGAAATTGCCTATATGACCATCAAACGGAGTGTCCACTTCAATGCCAACCCCCAGTAATACCGAGAAAATCCCAGTTACCGTGCTCACCGGCTACCTCGGCGCCGGCAAGACCACGCTGCTCAACCGCATTTTGTCCGAACCGCACGGCAAGAAATTCGCCGTCATCGTCAACGAGTTCGGCGATATCGGCATCGACAACGAGCTGGTGGTCAACGCCGACGAGGAAGTGTTCGAGATGAACAACGGGTGCATCTGCTGCACCGTGCGCGGCGACCTAGTGCGGATCATCGACGGCCTGATGCGGCGCAAGGGGAAATTCGACGCGATCATCGTGGAGACGACCGGGCTCGCGGATCCGGCGCCGGTCGCGCAGACATTCTTCATGGACGAGGCGGTCGGCGCGAAAACCAAACTGGACGCCGTCGTCACGGTTGCCGATGCCAAATGGCTCGCGGACCGCCTGAAGGACGCGCCGGAAGCAAAAAATCAGATCGCCTTCGCCGACGTGATCCTGGTCAACAAGACGGATCTGGTTACGCCCGAGGAATTGGCCGAGTTGGAATCGCGCATCCGTGGACTAAATCCTTACGCGCGCATGCATCGCACCGAACGCGCCAGGATCAATATTGCCGAGGTGCTCGGCCGCAACGCGTTCGACCTCGACCGCATACTCGAAATTGAGCCCGCGTTCCTCGAAGCCGACGATCATCACGATCACGATCATGACCATGATCATGACCATGACTACAATCACGCTCATGGCCACGATCATCACCATCATCACGGCAACGGACTCAAGCACTATCACGACGAGGAGATGCAATCGGTTTCCCTCAAGACCGACCAGCCGCTCAATCCTGACAAGTTCTTTCCGTGGATTCAGGATCTCGTCGCGAAGGACGGCCCGAACATTTTGCGGTGCAAGGGCATCCTGTCGTTCAAGGATGATCCCGAGCGCTTCGTGTTCCAGGGCGTGCACATGATTCTCGACGGCGACCATCAGCGGCCGTGGCGTGCGGATGAAAAGCGCGACAGCCGCGCTGTCTTCATCGGACGCAATCTTCCGGAAGATAAAATCCGCCAAGGCTTCGAAAGCTGTGTTGCCTAGCACTCCCGAAGGGAATGAAACGGCTCGCAATTCTGCTCCTTGCCTTGAGTGCGTCCAACTTCGGTTCCTCGGCAAAGAACAAAATCAGAAACTCTTGCGCTTTCCGAGGAAGACAGAAACTTAGCTTTGACCTCCCATGTGCAACGAAACGGCGAAGGATTGCGACGCTGTGGTTCGCTCCCTGCAGATCACCGACGGAGCCGGAAGGCGACGGTCTGGAACGTTGGCTGCAGAACGAGAGAGCCTATCGGTGAGTATTTTTGCGGATTCCGGTCTGCGGCCCTTCGTGGTGAGCTGCAACGATTTGAAGGATTTCGGCAAGATGATGGGTCTGAGGAGCGCCGGCCGGCACAGTCCGCAAAGTTCGCAATGGCCGAGTGCTGGAAGAAGTTCTGACGGCATGACCGTCGATCAGGTCGAACATGCCATCCGTAGCAGATCGTGTGCGCAGGCTCGACGCTGGCGGTCCGGTCTTCGGCGTGCATTTTCTCGGGACAATGCCGGTGTTCGTGCTCGGCGAGGAAACGCTGCTGTTCGCGGGCGACGATGGGAACGGCGGGTCGCGGTGCACGACGGCGCCATTCTTGCCAGCGCCTCCGATGGCGAGCGCATCGTCACCGGCGGCGACGACGGCAAGCTGATCGAAACGATGCCGATGGCGACGCCGCGGGAGCTCGCCGCCGATGACAAGAAGCGCTGGGTCGATCAGGTCGCGCTCGGTCCCGACGAATTCAGTTGCATGGTCGACCGGCAAGACCGCGCATGTCCGAACCGGAAAAGGCGAGCTGCGCGCGTTCGACGCGCCGTCGACGGTCGCGGGTCTCGCGTTCGCGCCGAAGGGATTCCGCCTTGCAATCGCGCACTACAATGGCGCCACGCTTTGGTTTCCCAACGCCAGCGGCGCCAAGCCGGAATTCCTGGAATGGAAGGGCTCGCACCTCGGGGTGACGATCAGTCCGGATGGCAAGTTCCTGATCACCACCATGCAGGAGCCGACGCTCCACGGATGGCGTATTGCCGATGCCAAACACATGCGCATGTCCGGCTATTCGACGCGCGTGCGCTCGCTCAGCTGGACCGCAAACGGAGAATTCCTCGCGACATCGGGTTCCGAGCAACTCATCCTCTGGCCGTTTGACGGCAAAGACGGCCCGATGGGTCGGCAACCGAAAATCCTGGCACGCGCAGAGTCACGTGTAACGAGCGTCGCGTGTCATCCACGCCAGCCGGTTGTCGCGGTCGGATATACCGACGGAGCGGTGAAGCTTGTGCGCATCGATGACGATGCCTTGATATTGGCGCGACAGGCGGACGAGCAATCTGTCAGCGTGCTTGGCTGGGACAGCACCGGTCAAACTTTGGCGTTTGGTACCGAATCTGGCAACGCTGGCATTCTCGCCCTTTGATCGCCGCAATACTTCGTCTGAGTGTACACGTTGCTTGTGAGTTGATCCGAGTTTCAAGCTGAATAGACATTCACCTGCGACAAGTGCGGGATTTTGGAGCGACCATGAGAACAGTCATTCGTCACCTGCGGTGTTTGGCTTTGGCGGTCATTGCTTGCATCGCCATCGCGGCGTGCACGCTGTCTGCTTCGATGACGATTGCTGCGCTTACGCCCGCGCATGCGCAGGTCCCGGCCGAATTTCAGTCGGCGCTCGAGCCGTATGGATCGTGGCAACCGCATCCACGCTTCGGCGAAGTCTGGGTGCCCTACGATCTGCCGCCCGGGTGGCGTCCCTACACGTACGGACGATGGGTCTATACCGAAGAGTGGGGCTGGTACTGGGTCTCCGACGACGAAGAGGCCGACTGGGGTTGGGTGGCCTTCCACTATGGCCGCTGGGCGCACGACCGGCGGCTTGGCTGGTTCTGGGTTCCGGGCGATGAATGGGCCCCGGCCTGGGTCGATTGGCGCCGCGGTGACGATTATGTCGGCTGGGCGCCGTTGCCACCGGACGAAGTCGTCTACGAATACGCCAATGACCCGGCATATTGGATCTTCCTGCCGCCCCGCTATCTGGTCGCACCGCGCGTGCGCACCTATTTCCTGCCGCCACAGCGTTCGATCGTGGTCTTCAGGCGCACTGTAGTCGTCAACCGCACAGTTCGACTCGAGCATCGCGACCACCGCGGACGCTTCGCAGTCAATCCGGGCATCGCTCCCGGCATTGTTGCCGCTACTTCGCGTCGACCGGTACAGACCTTCCGTGTGCAACCCCGCGTCCTGGCGAGCACGCAAGGGGTTGCCGGTGCCGTGCAGGTGCGGCCGCAGGATCTGAACCGCACGGGACAGCGGCACCAACGCGGCCAGCCGCGTCCAGGCGGGCCAAGCCAGCTGCAGGCGACGGTGCAGCCGACACAGGCCGTAGTGCAGCCTGTCGCCCGCGTGCCGCAGCCGCAGGCCCTCCGCAACGATGAGCGCGGGCGTCTCGGCCCCACTCCGCCGCGCGCTGCGCAGGGGGCAACGGTCGCGCCGGCTCTACCGCCGAAATCTTCGCCGGCGCCGCAGCCGAACGGCGCACCGCGGCAACCCAGCGGGCCGACACCGCCGTCCGGTCCGGCCGTGCAGACACCGCGGCCGACGCCACCGGTCACGACGTCACCGCCGGCTACGCCGCCACAGACAACGCCGCCGGCGACGACACCACCAGCCGTGACGACGCCTCCACAGCAGCAGCAACGGCGCGATGTAAGCCCACCGCCTGGACCCAGCGGTCCGCCGCCACAACAGCCGACGATCGTGCGGCCAATCCCGCCACAAGGGACGCCGCCGTCATCGCCGCCACCTCAACCGCAACAGCAGCTGCGAGGAGCGCCGCCACCATCAGGCGGTCCGCCGCCACCGCAGCAGCCGACGATCGTGCGGCCAATTCCGCCGCAATCGGCGCCGCCCTCGACACCGCAACCGCCGCCGCAAGAGCGTCGCTTGCAGCCGCCTCCGCCGCAGCCGCAACATCAAGTGCAGCCGCCGCCACAGCCAAGGCAGGTGCAACCGCCGCCGCAGCACGTGCAGCCTCCACCGCAGCCAAGACAGATGCAGCCTCCGCCGCAACCGCCGCGGCAGGTGCAGCCGCCTCCACAGCAACGGCCTGTTCAGCCTCCACCCGCGGCGCAGCAAAAGCGTCCGCCGCCCAAGCCAGGCGAGAAGCCTGCTGAACAACCGAAGTAGCGTGTGCAAAAACTCACAAGAAAACGGGCGGCCGCTTCGGCCGCCCGTCGTGTTTGGCGTACCTGTGTGTTGCTCAGTGCAGCAGCACGTTTCTGAACTGCCAGGGATCGCGCTTGTCGATGTCTTCCGGGAAAAGTCCCGGACGGCCGGTAAGGGGTGTCCAGTCGGTGTAAGTGCCGATGACAGGGCCGAGATAAGGGAGCTGCACTTCGAGGCAGCGGCGGAAGTCCATCTCGTCAGTCTCCACGATGCCCGCCTTCGGATTTTCCAGCGCCCAAACCATGCCTGCCAGCACGGCCGAGGTCACCTGCAGGCCGGTGGCGTTCTGGTAGGGCGCGACCTCGCGGGTCTCGTCGATCGAGAGCTGCGAGCCGTACCAATAGGCATTCTTCTTGTGCCCGTAGAGGAGGACGCCGAGCTCGTCGATCCCGTCGGCGATCTCGTGTTCGTCGAGAATGTGGACGTCGTCGGGCGGCGCACCTGCCCGGCCGAACACCTCGTGCAGCGAAAGCACCGCGTCATTGCAGGGGTGGTAGGCGTAGTGGCAGGTCGGCCGGTAGATGGTCTTGCGTCCCCGCCGGAGCGTGAAGTAGTCGGCGATCGAGATCGACTCATTGTGGGTGACCAGGAAGCCGAGTTGCGCCTGTGCGGTCGGTGTCCAGGAGCGCACACGCGTATTGGCGCCCGGCTGCAGCATATAGATCGCGGCGCCACAGCCGCCTTTGTGCCTTCCAACGTTCGACGGCGCCCATTTCTCGTGCGTTCCCCAGCCGAGCTCGGCGGGCTGCAGGCCTTCGGAGATGAAGCCCTCGACCGACCAGGTGTTGACGAACACGTTCATCGGCTTCGGTTGCTTGGCGCGTTGCGTGTCACGCTCCGCGATATGAATGCCCTTGATGCCGACCTTCCTGGCAAGCCGCGCCCATTCCTCCCGGGTCTTCGGCGCCTTGGACTTCAACCCGACGTCGCCGGCAATGTTGAGCAGGGCCTGCTTGACGAACCAGGACACCATGCCGGGATTGGCGCCGCAGCACGACACTGCAGTTGGCCCGCCCGGCCGCTTGCGGCGGGCAGCGAGGATCGATTCGCGCAGCGCATAGTTCGAGCGTGCCTCCGGACCGAGCTTGCTATCGAAATAAAAGCCCTTCCAGGGCTCGACTACGGTGTCGATGTAGAGAGCGCCGACTTCACGGCACAACTCCATGATGTCGAGCGACGAGGTATCCACGGAAACATTGACGCAAAACCCCTGGCCGCCGCCGGCGGTCAGCAAGGGCGTGAGCAGGTGCCGGTAGTTGGCCTTTGTGACTGCCTGATGGATGAAGCGGATGCCGCGCTGGTCGAGCAGCTTGCGGTCCTTGTCCTCGGGGTCGATGACGACAAAACGCTTCTTATCGTAGTGGAAATGGCGCTCGATCAGCGGCAGGGTCCCTTTGCCGATCGAGCCGAAGCCGATCATCACGATGGGCCCGTCGATGCGGGCATGCACTGGCCATTTGGGCATCGTCAGCGTCTCCAAAGAGGTCGGTCATATCCGTGCCGGGGCACGAACGGAATAGCGGCCGGGCAAAAGCCCGTCCGGCGTCCACGGTATTTTGCTGCTGATTAGGCCGCCGAAGCAGCGATTGCGGGCTGGACAGGCCGGCCGGCAGCGCGCAAGAGCCCGCGCGCCCCGTCGAGCGCTTCCGGCACCAGCTCGAGGCCGAGCAGGCGCTGGCGTTCGAAAGGACCGGGCATACGCAAGGCCGCGGTTTTCTCGGCGGAGAAGCCGAAGCGGCCGTAGTAGGGCGCATCGCCGACGAGAATGACCGCGCGGTGACCCTGCCGCCGCGCCACGCTGAGCGCGCGGCGGACCAGCGCCGCGCCAATTCCGCGGTTGCGGCAATCGGGGGCGACGGCGACCGGGCCAAGCAGCAGAGCCGGCTTGCCGGTGCCGCAGACGATGTCCCAAAGCCTGGCCGTGCCGACGACGCGCTTGCCATCCGTCGCGACGAAAGCGAGGCCTTCGGCCGGCGACCGGCCGTCGCGCAGCCGTTGCGAGCTCTTGCGCCAACGCTGGCCACCGAAAGCGTCGTCCAGCAGCGCTTCGCGCGCTGCAGCGTCGGGAGGCCGTTCTTTCCTGATCGAGATCATCTCACTTCTTGCTCCTGCCCGGGCGCGCAGCGACGCGCGCTCAAAAAGGGGCGTTGTTCGGGAGTGGGAGGGGCCGGCCCAGCCGGCCCCCGCGATGTCAGATGTGATAGGTCTTCAGCGGCGAGAAGCCGTTGAACGCGACCGACGAGTAGGTCGCCGTGTAGGCGCCCGTCCCTTCGATCAACACCTTGTCACCGATCTCGAGGCTGACCGGGAGCATGTAGGGCTCCTTTTCGTACAGCACGTCGGCGGAATTGCAGGTCGGCCCCGCCAGCACGCAAGGTGCCAGCGCGTCGCCGTCCCGCGGGGTGCGGATCGGGTAGCGGATCGACTCGTCCATGGTTTCGGCGAGACCGCCGAATTTGCCGATGTCGAGATAGACCCAGCGGACGTCATCCTCCTCGCTCTTTTTGGAGACGAGGACGACCTCGGCTTCGATGGTGCCGGCATTGCCGACCAGGCCGCGGCCCGGCTCGATGATGGTTTCCGGAATCCGGTTGCCGAAGTGCTTGCGCAGCGCCTTGAAGATCGCGTTTCCGTAGGTTTTTACGGAAGGCACGTTCTTCAGGTACTTGGTCGGGAAGCCACCGCCCAGGTTGACCATCGACAGGTTCATGCCGCGCTCGCCGCACTCCTTGAATACGGCCGCTGCCGAAGCAAGAGCACGGTCCCAGGCGTGCTGGTTGCGCTGCTGGGAACCCACATGGAATGACACGCCGCACGGCTCGAGGCCGGCCTTGAGGGCGTGCTCGAGCACGTCTGCGGCCATTGCGGGCTCGCAGCCGAACTTGCGCGACAACGGCCAATCCGCCCCGACGCAGTCGGACAGGATGCGGCAGAAGACGCGGCTGCCAGGCGCAGCCCGGGCTATCTTCTCGACCTCGGCCTTGCAGTCGACGGCATAAAGCCGGACGCCGAGGGCGTAGGCGCGCGCAATATCGCGCTCCTTCTTAATGGTGTTGCCATAGCTGATGCGGTCGGGCGTGGCGCCCGCTGCCAGGACCATCTCGATCTCGGGGATCGAGGCGGTATCGAAGCAGGAGCCCAGCTTCGCCAGCAGCGCCAGAACCTCCGGCGCCGGATTGGCCTTCACGGCGTAGAACACCCGCGTGTCGGGCAGGGCCTTTGCAAAGGCATTGTAGTTGTCGCGAACCACGTCAAGGTCAACGACCAGGCAAGGGCCTTCGTCGTTACGCTTACGTAGGAACTCGCGGATGCGCTCGGTCATTGGCGCTATTCCCCACGGCTGACGGAGCCATCAAGCTCCGAATGCTGCGGTCAACGAAGGCAAGCGTCTGCGCGCGATGGGGACGCGCCAACGCTACACACATCGTCTCCCGCTCATGCTGCCTTGGATTGGATGGGGGATCCCCGTCCGCACGGCCGGCAAAGATGAACAAGCCTCTTCGGTGACCCGCGCCGGTGGTGGAGGCCGGCAGAGACCAAGGAAGCCCGATCGTCGTTGCTTTAAGCCGCGTCCCCTGCTGAGAGCAGAGTGTGCTGGTTTCGCCTCCAGCTGCCGGTCAGATTTCTTGGAGAGGTTTTGGCTTCTCTCTCCAGGCGGCTGGCGGGCCTCTTGTCCCGCTACCTACCGACCGACACACGGCCACAGGCACGTGCGAAATTGGGCATTACCGAAATAAGTAATTTCAGTGACACATGCAAGCGAATTAGTTCGCCGCATCAAAAAACTTTCTTAACTTTTTCTTTCGGAGCGTGACGTGCCGCGCTCAGTCGCGAGCGGTGAACGGCTCGATACGGTGCGCGGTGCGGATGAACTGCGCCATGACAGCGAGGCCGCAGAGCACGAACACCACGTCGAGCACGCGCGCTCCGATACCCCCGAGGTCAAACAAGGTGGCGATCGCCCATGAGCCGGCGAAGGCCGCACCGAACACCTCGGCGCCGATCAGGATGGCCGCGCTGATCACGGTGATGACGTTGAGCCAGACGATGCGGCGGTTCCTGGGCCATGCGGGCCTCCGTTACGGGGCCGCAATGTCCTCGAATCCGGCCGCCGGATCAAGTCCATAGCACCCGTCGGACCATGGACCGGTTTTGATTTTGCTCATGGCGGCGGTGGCCATTTGGTCAAAAGTTAATGTATGGACACTGCCAGAGCGCTCAAGGTTGCCCGGCCCTTCCTCGCCGGTCTCGCCGCGGCTGGTTTGCTGGCCGGCATCGCCGCGAAGGTCGCCGGGCGGGACGAAGCGGCCGCCGCCGCCTGGGCGGCGGTGACGTTGCCGGTGCTGATTGCGTTGCTGGTCGAAATTGTGACCAGTCTGCGGCGAGGCGAGGTCGGCCTCGATATCGTCGCCGGACTTTCGATGGCCGCGGCACTGATCTTCGGCGAGAACCTGGCGGCGGCCATCGTGGCGTTGATGTATGCGGGTGGCCAGTATCTCGAGATCTACGCCGAAAGGACCGCCCGGCGGGAGATGACGGCGTTGCTGTCGCGGGTGCCGCGCACGGCGATCCGCCACCGCGACGGGCAACTTGAAGAGGTTGCCGTTGACATCGTCTCACCCGGCGACCGGCTACTCATACGACAGGGAGATGTAGTGCCAGTTGATGGCACCGTGGCCGAAGGTGTCGGTGTACTCGACCAGTCCGCCCTTACGGGCGAACCGCTCCCGGTCAAGGCGAAGCCGGGCGAACCCGTCCTCAGCGGCTCCACGAATGCCGGCGAGGCGTTCGATATGATTGCGACCCGGCCTGCGGCCGAGAGCACCTATGCCGGGATCGTCAGGCTGGTGGAAGATGCTCAGCGGTCGCGGGCGCCGATGTCGCGTCTGGCCGACCGTTATGCGATCGTCTTTCTGGTACTCACCGTCGTGCTTGCCGGCGCCGCCTGGTGGCTTAGCGGCGACCCGATCCGGGCCGTCGCGGTGCTGGTGGTGGCAACGCCTTGTCCACTGATCCTGGCGGTCCCGGTTGCCATCATCTCCGGACTTTCGCGAGCCGCCAAGTTCGGCATCCTGATCAAAGGCGGCAAGGCCATCGAAACGACTGGCACGCGTGCGCACGGTGGTCATCGACAAGACCGGAACTCTCACGATCGGCCAGGCAAGACTCATTGCCACGCACGTGGATGCCGGCGTCACCGCGAACGAGGTCTTGCGCATTGCGGCCTCCCTCGATCAGGCATCGAAGCACGTGATCGCGCAAACGATTGTTGACGAGGCCCGAAACAAGGGATTGCAGCTGGCTGTGCCCACCGATGTCGTGGAAACACCGGGCGAGGGTGTCGTGGGCCGGGTCGACGGCCGCAGCGTTGCCGTTGGGGGCCTTCGTTTTCTCGCAAGCAAGGTCGCCAGAGGCGACGCGCCGCCGCTGCCGCATGATCGTCCGCCCGGAGCTCTGGCCGTTGCGGTGGGCATCGACGGCCGATTGGCCGGCGTGCTGATCCTTGCAGACGAACTGCGCGCAGGCACCGAGGCGATGCTCAGCGAACTGCGCGCCATGGGCATCGAGCGCATTGTCCTGGCGACCGGCGACCGGCATGAGGTCGCCGGTTTCGTTGCGAGCGGGCTGTCCCTCGATCTCGTGCGATCCGAACTGACGCCCGATCAGAAGATCCTGGTGGTATTGGCCGAGCGCAAGAACGGCCCGGTGATGATGATCGGCGACGGAGTGAATGATGCGCCGGCGCTTGCCGCAGCTGACGTTGGCGTGGCGATGGGCGCAAAAGGAGCGGCCGCTTCCGCTCAGGCTGCCGACGTGGTGCTGCTGGTCGATCAACTCGACCGCATTCTGCCGGCAATCAGAATCGCGCGGCGTTCACGCCTGATCGCCTTACAGAGCGTGGTCGCCGGTATAGGCCTGTCGGCCCTGGCGATGGTGGCCGCATCATTCGGGCTTCTGGTGCCGGCCGAAGGAGCTGTGATTCAGGAGGTGATCGACGTGGCGGTCATCTTCAACGCGCTCAGGGCGCTGCGCGGCTGATGTAGTTGACTACTGCCATGGCGATGCATTTGCTTGCCCGCGGCCTATATAGGCCAGGTGAAACATCCGCGAATGCCGTCAACTGAAATGCAGAACCCGCTTTTATCTGAATGGGCCGGAGCGCTTGAGCTCCCGCCATTTGAGGCGATCAGGCCCGACCATTTCCGCCCTGCGTTTGATCGGGCCTTGGCCGATCACCGTGCTGAAATCGACGCTATCGCTGAAAATCCGGCGCCTCCTGATTTCGAGAATACAATCGCTGCGCTTGAGCGAAGCGGCCGCAGGCTCGAACGCGTGGCGGGCGTGTTTTTTGTGATGGCCGGCGCCGACACTTCGGACGAAATCGAAGCCATCGAGCGGGACATCTCGCCGCTGTTGGCGCGTCACAACAACGCGCTTTACTTGAACCGCGCGCTCTACTCGCGAATTGCCGATCTCTACGACAGGCGCGATACGCTTTCGCTCGACGCTGAGCAGGCCCGCGTGCTGGAGCGCTATCACACGCGCTTCGTACGATCGGGCGCGGCGCTCGACAAGAAGGCGCAGGACCGGCTCGCGGCGATCAACGAGCGTCTGGCAAGTGTTGGCACGCAATTTGGCCAGAACGTCCTCGCGGACGAGAAATCTTTCGTGATGGTTCTCGACGAGAGCGACCTTGCCGGACTGCCGGACTTTGCTCGAGTGGCTGCGCGAGCTGCTGCGGATGCGCGCGGCCACCCCGGCAAATACGTGATCACCTTGGCGCGATCATCGGTGGAGACCTTTCTTCAGTTTTCGGCACGGCGGGATTTGCGGGAAAAAGCATTTCAGGCCTGGATCTCGCGTGGGGAAAACGGCGGGGCAACCGACAATCGCGCCCTGATCGCCGAAATGGTGGCGCTGCGCACGGAACGGGCGAAGCTGCTCGGTTTCGCAAACTTTGCCGACTACCGTCTCGATGACCAGATGGCCAAGACGCCGCAGGCGGCGCGCCAGCTACTTGATGAGGTCTGGGGCAGGGCGCTCACAAAGGTGGCGGCCGAGCGCGATGCACTGCAGGCAATGATTACCAAAGAGGGCGGAAACTTTGCGCTCGCACCGCATGACTGGCGCTACTACACGGAAAAGCTCCGCAAGGCGCGTTACGATCTCGATGAGGCCGAGATCAAGCCGTATTTCCAGCTCGACAATATGATCGAGGCGGCATTTGAGACCGCCCGCCGGCTGTTCGGACTTTCGTTCGAGCGCGTCGATGCAACTCTTTATCATCCGGACGCCCGCGCCTGGAACGTGACGGACGCCAATGGTCGTCACGTCGCGTTATTTATCGGTGACTACTTCGCACGACCGTCCAAGCACAGCGGCGCCTGGATGACTTCGCTGCGCGATCAGGAGAAGCTCACGGGCAACATCCGGCCGATTGTTCTCAACATCTGCAATTTTTCGAAGCCGGCGGCCGGCGAGCCTGCGTTGCTGTCGTTCGATGATGCCCGCACGCTCTTTCACGAATTCGGTCATGCGTTGCATGGGATGCTGTCCGACGTAACCTATCCTCTTATTGCCGGGACGGCCGTCCCCAGCGATTTCGTCGAATTACCCTCGCAGCTCTACGAGCATTGGCTGGAGGTGCCAGAGATTCTGCAGGAGTATGCATTGCACGCAAGCACCGGTGAGCCGATGCCGAAAGCCCTGCTCGAGCGTCTGCTTGCCACTCGCACCTTCAATCAGGGCTTCGCCACGATCGAATACACAGCCTGCGCGCTGGTCGACCTCGATCTGCATTCGTTGCCGGATGCGGCTGCGCTTGATGTCGCGG
>CAVPDL010000013.1:0-36413 GCA_963702635.1 uncultured Alphaproteobacteria bacterium | reverse complement strand
CAAGCTTTTGGGACGACAGGAGACCACGGATGCGAAGACTCCCAAAATACGTCCAGTTTGAAAGAAGTCGTCACGGCAAGCCTCTGTACTATTTCCGGAATGGGAATGGCGCCAGAATCCGCCTGCCTGACGACCCCAAATCCGCGGATTTCCGAGAGGCGGTCAAAACTGCGGCAGTCTCCGGCTTGTCTGTTTATCAACCAGTTTGCCGGCCCTCATTCGATCAGAAGCGTCGCCGCGAAGTGGGCCTGACAATCGAAAGGATCATTAAGGGAGCGAGAAGCAGGGCTAAAGCACGCTGCCTGCCGTTCGATATTGATGCGGCGTGGGTCTACGCGCTTGCCGAAGAGCAGGAATTTCGCTGCAAGCTCACGGCCATCCCGTTCTACATGGAATCGTCAGTCAATAGAAAGATTGACCCTTATTCCCCCTCCCTGGATCGTATCGATTGCAGCCTAGGTTACACGCGCGCCAACACGCGGCTGGTGATTTATGCGATCAACATCATGCTTTCGGACTGGGGTGAGGAAGTGTTCGCCCGCGTGGCGAATGGCTACCGACATCGACGACAAAACAAGAACCTCTATGCCCGGACTTTTCTAAAAAGGAAGGGCTCGAATGAAAATACATCTGAATTATCAATTGCTTGAAAAGCAGGTGGTGGGCGGTGACGAAGTCCCATTCCAATTGTCGAACAGGCACTTGTTCGAAGGGTTCGGGAATTAAGTACCATTGAAACGAAAAGGGAATTTTCGCAGGCCCCCGCACCTGCCAAAGCCCAACCGCGAGCACGGCCTCCAATGAACCGCTACATCGCCGAAGTGCAGGTCATGCTCACCTTGGAAATCGAGAGCGCCCTGCCATCGGTCGAAACGATGGCCGCGATCCTGGACAGCTTCGCCGATCCGCACGGGCCTGACCCGCTCTTGGGCGCACCGCTGCATCTCCGCTGCAGCCAGGATCGCTTGATGGCCCGCACGCGTGGCGTCACCCTGGTCGTCGGCAGCGCCCGACTCGAACCGACACCTATTCGTCGAACGGGAAAATGATTTCCACGACATCGTCGGTTTCAATTCCGAGGTCGGCCATCAGCCCCGGCGAGAGATCAGCGACGCGCCCGGTGTTCTCGTTAGGCCCCCAGTCGGCCGGAAACGCGGTGAGTGCGATGCCGGTTTCCTGCGCCCGCACCAGGGCGACCTTGTCGGTCAGCATATCCCGTGATGTTTCGTCATAGTCCCAGCGGCAGGCGACATAGTGGACATATGGGTTGAGCCGGCGCGCGAGCCCGCTGGTGCCCTCGGGCTGGTACGGCAGGAACAGGTGCGGCGCCTGATCCATTTCATGAATGAAGGCCAGCTCCTCGCTGGGCGACACGCCTTCGTCATCCGGTCCGCCGAAGCTCGAGCACTGTGCCGGTGGCCTCGAACAGCGCCTCTGACGGCTCCGGTGGCGGCGTCTCCCCGGCGATGTCATCCTCACCACTCAGGATATCGGCGATGGCGTCGCAGATATCGAGGAAATTATCGTTGTAGATTTCGGCGTCGGCCTCGCTGTCGACGAAGCAGACCTCGATCAGAATCGCCGGCATCTCGGTGTTGTTGAGAAAAAACAGGTCGGTGCGCTGCTTGCCGCCGCGGTTGATGAAGCCGCACGACGCGATCGCCGCCGCCATCTGCGAGGCGAGCGCGCTCTGCGTGACGTAGAGCACCTCGACGCCCATTGGCTTGGCGGTCTCGACATAGGCGTTGAAGTGTACCGACACATCGAGGTCGCGCGCCTGCGCGTTGTGATAGTTCACGATGGTGTCGAGGTTTTCGTTTTGTGAGTGGCTGGTTTCGTCGTGAAATACTTTCACTTCGACGCCGCGCACCGCCAACCCATCGGCCACCCGTTCGACCACGCGGCGGGCCTCGTCGACCTCGTCGAGGATGCCGCTGGCCCCGCGCACGTATTTTCCGTGACCCGGACGATATGACGATACGCTCGTAGGCTCATCGCAGCCGCTCCCTATGGATTGATGTTCAGCTTGCGCGTCATCACGTCGACGATACGGTCGATGCTGCCCTTATTCGCTTCGGTCTGCTTTTCCAGCACGGTCAGCCGGTTGTCGATCACGCTCAGATGCGGCGAGCCACGCACTTCCAGCGTGTTGACGCGGGTTTCCAGTCGCACTGAGTAAGCGATAATGCTGATGGCGGCCGCGCCGATGGCGAGCGCCTGCGCGACCAGGAAGTACACCAATGTCTGGTTGTCGGAAAACCAGGACCGCACTTTGTCGATCATAGCGACGACGAGTAATTCACATTCAATGTGTCACCGTTCACGACGCCTTTATCGCCGGTCGAGAACGTGCCGGCCGACCAGAGCGTGCCGTTGGTATCGTCCTTGGTGTTGACCGCGCCAGTGCCGAAATTGAGGAATGCACCCTTGACGGTGCCGGTCGAGGTGATGGCGAACGACAGCGCCGCCGACAGCGCCTTGCCGCCCGCCGTGGCCGCCGACCACACCGCAGTCTTGCGATTGCCGGTATAGGTCGGCGCATTGGTGCCGCCCGCCTCCAGCCAACCCGCGTGAGATGCCATCGTGTCGCCGGCAGCGACGGCCGTGTATGACACCGATGAGATCAGGCCCATATACGGACCGACCACGGTATAGGCCGATCCGGCAAACGCCGAGTCGAGCATCAGGTTCTTGCCGACCGTGGCGACCACGTTGTCGATCACCTCGCGCCATTTCAGTTTGCCGTCGGCGCCGATGCATTCGACCTCGTAGCGGCCATGCGCCTCGGCCTGCTCGCCGATGCCGCTGCCGCGGATGATGGATGCGTCGGCGCATTCGCGCGCCTGCGCGCGTTCCTCAGTCATGGGTCTTCTCCTTTTGGAAACCGTCAGGAAAGCTCAACCTTGGGGTCGATATAAACCGTGGTCGACGCCTTGCCGACGCGCACGCGGGCGTGCAGGTAGCCGGCGAGGCCGGGCTGCGGCGACGGACAGCGTGGCGGTGAGTTTGAACGACGACCAGCCGGCAACACCGCCACCACCACCGCCGCCGCTCGCGTCCGGCGCGCTGAATCCTGATGGCGCCGTAAAGGCGAATGTGGTCTGGCCAAAATTGCCCTTCATCACGTCGGTCGAGGGGCCGCCAGCGGCAAACGCCACATAGGGCGTGTAGCCCTGCCGGATGGTGGCAAACACACCGCCCGCGCCGGTGGCCGGATTGGCGGCGGCATCGCCGTTCCAGTTGCCGCCGTTCTTGCGGAACCAGAGCAGCGTATTGTCAATGTCGATCGCCACGCCGATCACGTCGTTGACCGCCACCGCCCCCAAATCCTTGCCGGTGCTGACGCCGTTCGGCGTGTAGATGAGCGACGACGATGAGCCCAGGATAACGCCGGTCTTGTTGTTGCCGGAAGCCGGCGGCGCCGTCGTCGCATCGGTCGGCGTCATGTAGCCGATGCTGTTGCCGTTCAAGATTGAGGTTTGCAGCGTGATCTCGAAATACTGCTTCACGCCCGACTGGCCAACCGCCGGCCCGTTGAAGTCTGAACTGTTGACGCCAGCGATGCTCGTGTTCGGATGCGTGACGGTCAGGTTGCCATTCGACAGCGTTACGCTCGTCGGCGCGCCGTCGAAGGTCATGTAGGTCGTGCGCGGCGATGGTGTCGTCCTCGGCTGCCGTCAGCAGCGACACCCCGTTCCACACCGAGTCATCCGCCGTCACCGGCAGGTTCGATGCGCAGCAGATTCGCCTTGGTGGTGGTGACCATGGTGCCGAGCGGCGTCGCCGACGAGCCGAGATATTCCACCTCCAGCCAGATCTCGTCATTGAACGGCAGGTAGTAGGAATTCACCGTGCCGTACACCGTCACCGTGACGTTCGCTCCGGTGGTCGGATTCCAGATCGCATAGGGCTCGGCCTTGAACGGCCGCAGCCATTGTGCGTTGGCGGTGGTGACGATCTTGCGCGACTGCGCCTGCCCGGTCGGATCGGAGGCGCCGCCGACGCGGGTGATCGAGGTCTCGGTGGTCTCGGTGCCCTCGTAGGCATAGCGCGCGGACTTGTAGGCAGCGGTGCCGCTGTCGCAGCGCACAAGCTGAACGGCAATGCCACTGGCCAAACGGCGTGCCGACTGTCGCCGAGCGCATTGAGTTTGCAGTCCTTGATCAGCACATTGCCGAATGTCAGCAGTGACCGCGGCGGTAACAAGCTGCCAGTCAGTTGACTCAGATCAAGCGCCTCCAGCACGACAGAAATAGCGGAAGCCGCCGGTAGAAATGAAATTGGTCGGCACCGATGAGCCCGATAGCCAGAACTGGCCCGGTATTTTGCCAGATAAACTGACATTGTATTCGCCGTCGACTGACCTGCCCGGTAGCCCCAAATTTGACGGTCGTATTGTTGAACGTAATGGCGGCAGGCGTGCCGCTGGCTGACATTGATCGCTGCGCACTGGCGCCGGTATTGGCGAACTCGAACGAACAGTTGTCGGCATAAAACGAGCAAGCTGCTCGGCGTTATGATTCAGATTGCCGCTGCCTGCCGCCGACACCCACCTTGAACGCAAGTCCATAGACATAGAATCCGCCGTCGACGTTGAGCGTAAAGCTGATGCGACCGCGCCCGTGGTCGAGATCGTCGCGCCGGTTGTGATGTCGCCAGCTGCCGGCGGATAAGCTGCCGGAATGGTTGTGGCAAATGCATTTACCGACCGTGCGCGACCGTGCCCGCTGGATTGCAGTCGTGATCGCCGTCGTCTGCGACTCGGCGTGGTTGTCGCCGACATAGACCGTGTTGCCGGCCGCGAACCAAGTCGTGGCGCAGGCACTGGCCAGCCGCGCGTGCGGTGCCTGCCCGCCTGTGAAGTTGCCGACCGCACCGAGCGAGGTCCAAGTCGTGGTGCCCTCGGTCGTCGTCGTGCCGGCGGTGTCGCTGAACGCCGGTTCAGACGCGCCCAGCGTGCCAGCGGTCGAACAAATCTGATAACTGGCGCCGTTGTTGCGCTTGATGATCGCGCCGAGCGTCGGCGTGCCGGTGGCCTTCGCCGTGGTCCAGTTTGCCGTGTCGGTCAAGTCGCCATTGACTGCACTTGCGCCCGTGCATTCCTGCCAGGTTGCGGTGCCGTCCGTCGTCTTCGCGCCGCGCGTCAGCACCCATGTTGCGTCGGTCGTGTTTGCGGTGGTGCCGGCGACGATGCAAATAAAGCAACGCTCGCTGCCCACGGCCGGCGCGGTAAACTGGCGAACAATCTGACCAGCCGTTACCGCAGTGTTCTGCGGCCTTTTGGTTACTGCATAATATCCTGTGGTCGACTGATCCCCTGCATTGCAGAACCATGTCGTATCGTAGAATGCCACGCTATGTCACTCCGTCGATGTAGATCACGGTCGGTTGCGTGCTCGACGGCGTGATCGGCCCATCGAGCGCGAGGATGCCGTCGAAGCCCGCGCCTGCCGTTATCGAAGCGTTCACCAAGGCCGATGCTGTTGTTGTTTCCACCATCGTCGAACTGAGGACCGTCGGCACCGAACCGAAATATAGTTCGGTCGTGACCGCCACCTCGTCGACGCGAATGGCGTAGACCAGCCCCGCATTGACGGTGGAGGCCGCCGTAGCCGACTCGACCATGATCTGGCCGAGATAGGCGTCGACGTGCTCGTTCACCGAGGCCGGGTCGTCGACCAGCGTCGGCGAACACGACATTGCCGGTTCCCGGATCATCGACCGCGGCAGCCAACTCCGCGATGTCAGCCGAGATCGCCGCCCGCCGCCGCGCCTGGCTGACATTACAGACCAGCACTATTTCAAATCACTGGTAATGAGGGGCGGCGGGTCTTGCGCCGGAATGCCCCTGGCATCGAAATGCGTAGGCTCGATCGGCCGATTCCAGGCGATGTCGATGTTCTGGCTACCGTCGATGACGTTGATCTTGCCGTAAACGGTATCGGTCCCGTCCTCGTCAAGGCGATAGGCATAGATGAGATAGCCGAGCCACGTCACCGTATCGACGCCGATCGGGCCGGAATAAGTGCCGAGCGGATAGACTTGCGTCATGGCATTCGGCGGCGTGCCGGGCGGATCGCCCCGCGGATCGACCAGCCGATGGTTGTCGAAACGTATCTTCCATGTCATCGAGGTATTGCCGTTCATCGGGCCGGTTTCCACGAACCAGAGCAGCCCCGGCGGCGCGATGTTGAAAGGAAGGTCGGAATCGCTATGCGAGATCAGATAGACCGCCGGCATTGCCAGCTTGGTGCCGGTTTCCGCCCGTGCCAAACTTCCCTCCGGATCATCCTGGTTGAGCGCAAACACCAACGCGTCGATCCAGAAGCCTAGTCCCTCTCCCGGCGTGGGCTGCGACCGCGATTTTCAGAAACTCACCGGCGCCGGACGATACTTGGTAGGCGCGCGATGTAAAACCCGGTTGGAACCCGGCCGCCTGGTAGGGCGTCTTCCAGGTTTTCAGCAGCGTGACACTGTCGTCCAGCAGAGTATGCGTCGCGGGTAGATCATCCGAACTTGAAGTGTCGACGAACACCACGATGACATCCTGGGCGCCCCACTCGACGTTGACGATGTGAGTCACAACGTCCTGCGAATAGGGGCCGACCGGCATCAGATGTCAGTGCGCAGGAACGGCAGCGTGATCGACAGGCCGGACGGCGCGGCGTTGTCGGATTGCGTGACCCGGATCGCCTAGACATCGCCCTCGGCAAAATCGGTTGTGGCCGGGATATTGAACGCGCCGGCCTGGCCGCCGTCGCTGTCGAGACTGCCGCCGGCGGCGAACGTGATGGTGCCGATCTGCACCCGGTTTTTCTGGATCGACAGGATGATGTTGGTGCCCGGTGCCGCATTGCCGACATCGAGATAGGCATAGGCGTGGGCATTGCCGCTCACCAGCCGCATGGTGCGGCCGGCAACGGCCGCGAACAGCAGCTCGCCAGGCATCGCGCTGGACGCTGCCGGGCACGAAGATCGCCGCGTCATAATTGATGTCATATAACGGCATCCAGAACGAATAGAGCGGATTGCCGGAGCCATCGACGGCGTTGGGATCGAAGGGTGCCGGCAGCGCCGGCGTAGTGTGCGCAACCAGCACCTGGAACATGCCGAGCGCGCGCACCGACACCATCTGGCCGATGCTGTAGGGCGTGCTAGTTGGTCCACTGCCCGACATAGGTGATGACGGCGATCGGCAGCGGAATGACCTGCGACGTTCCGTCGGTGAAATGGAACGTCATGCTGTTAGACGTATAGGTGACGCTGTCGATGCGCTTGCCTTCGGCCAGGTCGGCGTTCAAGGCGACGATGCGCGCGTCGACATCGTAGAAATTGCCGTCGACCTGCGCCGCCGAGTTCGGCGTGCCGGTGCCGGCCCCCCAGGCGCCGGTGGTGACATAGACGATGGTCATGATGTCTCAGCCGTCATGTACGATATCCGCACCACGTCGGCTTCGCGCGTTTCGATGTTGTCGGCTGGCTCGGCGGATCGGCATAGACATATTTGCTCGGCCCCTCGGGTCGGCGTCGAGCCTGACCTTCTTCAGCCGCTCGACGTCGATGAAATTATTGCTTGATTGATATTGCCGCTGGTCGTCGACCTGATAAACCCGTTCCTTGTCGACCACGCGCACGCTTTCCTTGTTGCGACGACTGATTGCGATACGCTGGCGCTCCAAGCTATGCGGCAGGTCGATCAGCCGCGCCACCGGACCCGCTCAAGCACCGCGATGCCCTGGTCGGGATTGTCCTCGGGCGCCAGGGCGCGCGCCGGCGCCGGCCGGATGTTGGGAAAGACAACCGGGCGAACGACGACTTCAAGGCCAGCCATCACACCGTTTCCAGGTCGTAGCCGGTCGGGATTTTCAGGTCCGTGACCTGGATGTCGTAGTCGCTGGAAAACTGCCGCGACCATGTTCTTGAGCTTGAACGTGGCCTTGGTCTCGACCTGCCTTCAGCGCATTGTTGACGGCGTCGGCACGCGCCTTGATCGCGGCCTGCCGCAGCTCGTCGGTCGTCGGCGCTCGGCCGGGGCGGCATTCCAGAGCGACATGGCGAATTGATGTAGGCCCGCTGCGTTGCCGGCGGGTTATCCACCGCCAGCCCGGTCGCGATCACGTCCTCCGCCGTCAGCGTCGACAGGAACTCGATGCCGTCGTCGTTCGGATCGGCAGCTCGGCGGCTGATAGCCGACCGAGGTATCGAACAGGACCGTGCGGCCGGTGAACTGCTGATAGTCGGCGCCGGTATAGTCGATCTCGGCAATAGGTCGGATCGCCGCCCGCCGCCACCGCCGAGCCGCCGCGGCCGATGGCGCAGCCGATGCGTGACCTCGCAATTGATGCGGCCATCGGCGCCGTTCGAGTGCCAACGAATAGCCGATGATCTTGCCGAGCGCCTCGCCGACCCGCGGCTCGATCAGAAAGGCATTCTTGCGCAGCGTGATTTCCGGCATGCGCGAGAGTTTCGGCGCAAACGTGATCTCCACCACCCGCGCCCGCTGCAACAGATGCGCGCGCGCCAATGCGATCAGGTGCTCCAGGCTCTGGTTGCCGCGCGCGGTCGCGATGTAGGACCGCCGCCGCGGATCGCCGATCGGCAGATAGGCGTCCTAGCCCTCGCCGATCGTCTCGCTCAGGTTGACCGACTTGATGTCGTTGATCAGCAGCGCCTCGCCGTCCTCGGGATCGGTCAGCACATGCTGCACGTCGGCATAAAGCGAGAACGTCACCATCTCGGTGCATTGCCGGTTGGCGGTATAGGCCGCCAGCAGCGTCGGCACGGTGTGGTTGAGCGGCAGGATCGCGGCCGTGCCCGAATAGGAGCGGCTATAGGAGGAGGAGAAATTAGTCTGTGGCAGACCGCTCGCTTCGGAATCATCCGGGCTGTGCGATACCGAGATATTATCGTTCGATACCATTTCGGGATAAGGGATCGAGCCCGGCGGCGCATTGATCGAGCTGGTGGTCTCGGTGAATGTGGTGGTGCGGCGCGATGGGCCGAACCACGACGTATCGGGGAATATGACGGTCAGCGTGCTGCCGCTCGGTCACGCTCTTTACCGTCAGGTCGTAGACCGCCTTGGCGGTGGCGTCGGCGGCGACCCAGCCGTCGCCGATGCCGGCGCCCGCCTTCGGCCAGTTGTCCGCCGTGAAACTATACGACGAGATGGCGCCGCGAATCGTATAGGCCGGATCGTTCGGCCAGTTCGAAACCAGATATTGCGTCAGGTCGACATTGCCCTGCGCCTGCTGGGTCCAGGTGTATTCGGCGCTGACATCGACGCGCGCCAAGCGGCCCGCTGGTCAGGTTGAGGCCGAGCCCGTCGTACAGCACCTTGCCGTCTTCGCTGGCGCCGTCGAACTCGACCAGGCCGTCCTCGCCGGTGATCTCGTCGGAGACGGTGAGGACATGGGTCTCGCGGTCGTAGTGCCAGACCGCGCTGTAGCCCTCCAGCACCACCTCCGGATCGGTGCGCCGCGTCGGGTCGATCACCACCTCGTCGTAATACGGCAGCACCCGCAAGCTGTCGGCGAGCGCGTTCTTCTGGCTCACCAGATCGATCGGCCGCGCCACGAATTCCAACGTCACCAGGTCGTCGAACAGGCTGGTCGGCACGCCGACCAGGCGCCCGCGGAAGCGGATCAGGTCGGGCCCGCAGTCGAGCGCGAACCAGGCACCAGATCTTGCGGCCGGGGCCGAGCAGCCCGATCGGATCGCCGCCATCGTTGCGCGGCCGGCGCACGGCCACGCGTGAGGACTGGCCGGATCGCCCTCGTCCTGCTTCAGCGTGAACGAGAACACGCTCTCGTCCCAGCGCAGATGCTCGGAGCCGAACGCCGTCTCGCCCGGATCGATCCAGGCAAAATACGGCAGGCCGGCGGGCATCAACTGATCGCCCTCTGCTCGGCCTCGAGTGTCCACGCCACCTCGGCCGCCCATTCATCGCGCGACGTGTTCCAGTTCGTCACCTTGGCGAGGATGGTCAGCACGTCGCCGGCGCCGTTGGCTGGCGCCGAGGCCGGGAATGCAGGTGATGGTGATGTCCGTGCCCGGCCAGACGTCGGTCAGTTCGGGCGCCTCGTGATCGGTGCAGGTGATGGTGACCTTGTACTGCCGGAACTGCGCCACCGAGATGTCGGCCAGCTGCCCGCGGCAATCGCGCGCCACGTTCTTGGCCTGGTCGATCGGCGCCAGCGTCATGGTGATGCCGCGCACGGCGTATTGGCTAGAAGTCGATGCCGTCGATCGCGAGCAGCGTATAGGCCGGCATCAGGACGACCCAGATAGCGGCAGGAGCCCTTCCGGGAGCATCTGGAGCGCTTTCCACTGGCCGAAGGTGTCCGGTAGCCCGGCGAGCAGCAAACTCGCTGTATCAACGTCTGTGCCCTTTTCTCGCATACACCTTGCAAGCACGTCCTTGGTCGAGTGGACGAAGGAAACCGGATACCATGGATGACGACCTTTGCGGTGGCGCATGAGCATCCACTGGATACCGTCACTGGCCAGCGCCCAGTCGCCTAGCGTCGTAAATACCCGGTCAGTCATGAATAGCGGCTCGGCTTGCGGCCGCCCGAACGCACCTGCGCCATCGCCGCGGCCTTGCGCAACTCGTCGACCACGCCGGACGAGGCGCGCAGCCCGGTAATCTCGGGCAGGCCGGGAAAATTGATGGTGACGTGGTTCATGCCGCCGCCGGCAAAAGCCGGAATGCCGAGCGGCCCGCGCACCATGCCGCCGAGCGCAAAGTGGCCCATGCCGTCGAGCACATGGCGCAGATTGCCGCCCGAGCGCCGCAGCGCCTCCAGGAATGCCAGCACGCCCGGCTGTGCCACGGCGGCGGCCGGCGTGATGTATTCGCCCCGCGACACCCAGGCGAGGTTGCTGAATCGGAGGTGCCGCTGCCGCTGCCGCCGAGCAGGCCGCCACCGGCAAAGCCGCCGCCGCCGCCGCCGCTGTTGGATGACGAACTAGAACCGCCGCCAAAACCGAGCGCGGCCAGCATGGCGTTCCACTTGTCGACGATCCACTGCCAGGCATTGGCGACCGGCGTCGTCACCAAATCCGATAATAACTGCGTCGGCCTGAGCGATCTCGGCGCTGATCCCCGCATGATGCCGTTCCAGATATCCTTGATCCACTGCCAGGCATTGGCGACCGGCGTCGTCACCCAATCATTGAACAACGCCTTGAGTTCCTGCCATTTGGCCGCGATGCCATTACCAGCGTCAATCCCCGCTTGCTTGATCTGCGGCCAGTCGACGATGAGCAGGGCGAGAAGGCCTATCACCCCTCCAATAATAAGAGTGAGCAGCCCCACTGAAATGCCGAGCGCCGCCGCCGCGCCGGCGACAGCTGCTCCAACCGCCGGACCAAGTAGAGCAACCGTGCTCGCCAAAATGGAAAGCCCGGCGTTTGCTATCACGGCAATAGCCGCCAGCGCCTGGAAGCCACCCGTCAACTGCCCGATGATGATGATCGCGGCGACATCGGTGCCGGTTAATTCAGTGCCGAATAGCTTATTGAAGATATTGGCTACTCCGGTGGCGGCGCGGCCGAGCGAAATCAAGCTTTGCCCGATCAATTGAAGTGTGCCGGGAATCTGCTCGCCGATAGTTTTGAAGCCGTCGACCAGGTTTTTAATCCAAGGCGTATCCATCGCGGCCTTGGTGATAGTCTGGAAAGCAGCGACCGCGGCGGTGCTGAACGCCTCCCAGAACCCGGCAAAGTCGCCCTTGAACAACAGGCCGAACGCCTGCTGGATTTGCCGTAGCGAATTCGGCACCAACGCCGCCGCCGAAGCGGCGCCTTCCTTGATCTGATCCCAGAACAGCACCACCAGCGCGACCAGCGGGATCATGATCGGGCCAAAGGTCGCGAACAGCGAAATCAACGCCGTGACCGGCGTCAGCACAATGCCGATACCCTTCAGCGCGACCGTCAAGGCGAGGACGGCAACCGCTATCGTTATGAAGAAGGCCACCACCTGGCTTTTGCTGATGCCTGCAAAATTGCCCGCGACCTCATCGACGATCGCCGTCAGATTGCTCGCCGGCCGGCACCAGCACGTCGGTCCATATTCCAGCCAGTTGCTGACTGACCGCAACTAGAACCTTGAACGCGGTTCGGCCGCACTGTCACCAGGGCCCTTATAAAAAGCTCTTTTCCTTGCACGGAAAGCCCAACCCACTGCTTGAACAACACGCGCGACTGGTTGACCAGGCTGGTCAGCCAATCCGCCTTTGCCTTCGAGCCTTCCGAGAACAGCGCGCCGATCTGATCCTTGGTGGCGCGAATAGCGGTGCCGAGCTCCTTCCAAGCGTCAGTGGCTTCCTTGGCGGCTTTGACCTGATCCGCCGACAGTTCGCGGGATGCCTTCGAGCGGATCGCTTTCCACCGCCTTTTTCGCGTCGGACAAGACCTTGATCGTATCTTTCCAACTATCACCAAAAAATTTGACGCCGGCAGCAGCCTTAGCCGCACCGTCCGGCATCTTATCGATGATCGTCGCCAGTTCACGCAATGCCGCAAGTGGGCTCGCGCTTTGCAACGCCTTGGCGCTGACGCCGAAATTGCGCAACTCCGTTATCGTTTTCGCCGTTGCCGCCGTCAGCGAACTCATGCTGCCGGTGGTTACGGTGACCGTCTTGGTGGTGCCGTCGCCGGCGTCACTGGCTACCGTGTAGGTTTTCGATAATTGCAGCAATTCCTTCTGCGCATCGCCGATGATTTTAACGGCGGTTCCCGCCGACTTGACGAAATCATCGTTGGAACCGTCGACGGCGACTATCGCCTTGCGCAACTCCAGCCATTGCGCGACGCTTATCTTTAGTTTGCCGGCCTGATCGTAAATTTCCTTGGCGGTTTCGCCGGTGCCGGTGGTCAGCCCCTTGATGACGGCGCCGATGCCGACGACGATCGCAGCGGCGGCCAACTTGAATGCGGTCGCCGCGGAAAGAAACGAGTTGCCGGCGCCTTGCGCCGCCGCGTTGGTCTGGTTCAGCCCAGGTCGTGACTTGTGCGGTCGCCTGCGCGCCCTGGGTGCCAAACGCACTGGCGGCTTGCGCGAGTTTCAAAAACTGGTTGGCGAGCTGCGAGCCGGTGGTGGCGAGCGCGTCGACGGCCTGCTTGGTTTGCTGGAAGCGCGCCGGATCGATCTGGCTTTTCTGCGCCGCATCCTGGATTTGCTTGAAAGACTTCTCGCCGGCGGCACCGATCGCTTCCAGTTGCTTCTTGATGTCATCGCCGCCATCGAGCGTGATGCGCTGGCTTATCGTCGTAGCCATTAGCCTTTGATCCGTTTCTCGTAGAACTCGCCCATGCGCGCTGCCGCCTGTGCGAAGATGCGATAAAGATCGAAACGCTTGCGGATGGTGACCTGGCTCACGCCGACGAACAGCGAACCCAGTTTCCGGTTGCCGGCGTTGAACAGCAGCGGCGGCTTGCCAGCCACGTTCACCGACACCAGCTTGCCGCCGTATTGGCGTGGCGACTTGATGCCGGCGGGCAGGTTCCGCTCGAGCGGGAGCCACAACAGTGGCCGTCCGGCAATCGTAGCGCCGCGCTCGAATACGCCCGCAAACGGGATTGTATCGAAGATCAGCGCCGCCGGATTACCGGTGTCCTTGTTGGCATAGAATTTCGATTGCAAGGCCGCCTGCCAGCGCGCCGGGAAGCCCGCCGAAGCTATATTCGCCCGGCCTTGTTGCACCGCAAGATCAGCGACGTCCTGCACCGCCCCGGCTTCGGCCGCGTCCATCCGGCTCTCGACCTCCTCGATCAGCCGGTCGAAGGCCGATTCCTGCTGTGAGAAGACGAATTTCATCTAAAAATTAGCTCTTGATGTCTGCAGGAGCCGCGGCGGTTAGGTTTCATGGGTTCCATGAAAACAATCATCATTTCGAATCCGCCATCCTTTTGGGCGGCACTTGCCCCGCAATGCCTACACTCTGACCAAAAGTCAGCAGAGCAACGGCGCTATTATATTGTGATAATGAGTGTCTGGGGGATCGTGGTTTTCCCCGCGGCGTTGATGGCAAACTTTTCAAAGTCGCGAAAAGTCTACAGCACCAAGATGCAAGTAGTTCGCGGCGGCGCGCTCGCCGCCATCGCTTTACTGACCTTCGTAGTCGTTCATGCATCTCAACAACCGAAAGAGCCGCACACCTTACAAACCACGTTCAAGGAACTGCAGGGTCGGGACGAAGCCAAACGGCAGAACCTACTACACGAACTCATCAATACTCGCCGCCCCACTCCTTGATTGCCTTCTCGATCGCCTTGCCGTCGCCCTGCGCGCCGATGGCGGTGATGGCGAGATCGTTCGCCCGCTCCATACGGTCGAGCTTCTCGCCGAACTCGAGGTAGGCCGCGATCTGCCGCGGCGTCAGCGTCATTGCAAAGTCGGGACCGAACCCGGCGCGTCGGCCGAGGGCGACGACGGCGAGGGCGATTTCCGCAAGCGGACCTTGATCGTCTTTGCCCCTTCGCCCGTTCCGCCGATGAGGCCCGTCAGTGCCTCGACGAAGGAGCCGATCCCGTTTGGGAATGTCAGCCCGAAAATAGCCTTGAGAAATTTCAACTGGTATTCAGGCAACAGCTTGGCCGCGTGCTGCTCGTAAATCTCGTCGGCGAGATGGCCGCAGCCGGCCGCGATGATCGGCCCGATGGCGGCGCCGCAGCCTTCGATCAAGCGCGGGATCAGGCTATCGCCCACGCCGCCGCTGACCAGCGATCTCACCTCGGGAAACCGCGCGACGATGGACGCAATGGCGTCGACCGAAACGCCGCGCACATTGACCCGCATGCCATCGATCTTGACCACCTCGATCGCCGTCGACGGTGCGATATCCAATAGATCGGCCATGGCTATGCCCTCACGACGATACGACGGCTTCCCGGATGGTCCAGACACCGAACAGGCCATCGGCATCTTTTTGCACCTCGGCCTCGAT
Organism: uncultured Alphaproteobacteria bacterium; assembly: GCA_963702635.1. GTDB lineage: Bacteria > Pseudomonadota > Alphaproteobacteria > Rhizobiales > Xanthobacteraceae > Z2-YC6860. The sequence continues at coordinate 21,459 of CAVPDL010000013.1, read as the reverse complement.
CGTGATCACGGTGAAATCGTCCTTGTCGGTGATGAAACTGAAATCGCCGGACGGCGAAAAAGAAACGGTGGCCATGAAATCAACCTGCTGGCCGATGTCATTAGTGCCGACGACCTTGATGTCACCGACGAACTCGCTCTTCGACAGACCGCTGAGCGTGATGTTGCCATCGCTGTCGGTGCCCTGGTCGGCCAGCGCAAAGAAGCTCAGGTTGAGCCCGGTGATCTCGTCGAGGGTGAATTTCACCGTCGCGCCGACCTGGGTAATCGCGGTGAAGTCCTTGGTGTTGATGCCCTCACGCGACGAGAAGTGCTCCTTCTTCGTTACCGCGGGCGTGTAGACGAACGACGGCGCGTTGCCGAGATCGACGAAGTCCGCGCCGCCAACTTCCTTGAAGCTGACAGATGCCCTTGCCGATGTGATAGTTAGCAATATCAGGTGATACAGGCATGGCTTACAGTTCCTCTATCTTGAGTGCGTACTTGAACATGAACTGAGCGCGCAGCGCCCCGAACAGCGAGCGCCCCCAGCCGAGATCGGTCTGGCATCCGAGATAGCGGATGGCGCCGTTGCCGAACCGTCCGGTCTTGACGATCTGCTCGTTGAGTATGGTGTCGGTCATCACCCGCTTGATCAGGTCCCGCCGCATTGTGGTGAGGTCTGATCCGACCTCGTCGTCCTGCTGCGCGATGATGATCTCCGGATGCATGCGAACGATAGTCGGCCGGTTAGCTGGCCGCATCGACACATCGGCGGCGTCGTCGGTTTCCTCGTCGCCATCGAACACGATCGCCGCCGGCAACTGGTCTTCCGGGATTTCGACGTTGTTGCGCTGCGCCGAGCGGATGTTCGGAATGCCCGCAACTATCTCGAGCAGCCGCGCCAGGATATCCTCGCGGACGTCAGCCAACGGCGTCGGCCTTCAACGCAAACCGCACCTCGCCGAAGTCCTCGCCGTTCGGACTGCCGCGCAACTCCCACGACCGCACGATCCAGGACCGGCCGTTGAAGGCGAGCACCGCATCGGCGTAGTTGGCGCGCGCGATGCCCTTTGCGGTGAGCTCGGGAATGCGAACAAAGGCGCCGGGGCCGACGTTTTGCACCTCGGCGCCGGCATTGGAGCCGGTCGGCAGCAGCTTCGGCCGCGTGTCGTCGATCACGGTGATGTCGGCCCCAGTGTCGGCCCCGACCACGGTCAACACCGCCGGCACGCCGAGCTCCGCGTAAACCGGATCGTAGAGCATCGCGCTATAATCGATGGTCACGCCGCCCACGCCTCTTTGACCCAGTGGTCACGGGAATTGTGCGGCTTGGCTTTGGCGCCGAAGATCAGCAGCGACGCCTCCTTCCGAAACCCGTCCCGGTAATACGAAAAGAATCCGGGCGGCAGCAGGTCCTGCAATGACCGGGCGCTGTCGTCGATGTGCTCCATCACGCGCTGATCGCCATAGCGAGCGTACATCCCTATCAGGTTCGCCTTGTTCGCCATGAACTCATCGTAAACCTGGCGGCCGTAATGCGGCGCCAGCGCGATCACGCACGAGGAGTACTTGCACGGATGTTTCAGATGCGCCGGCGTGAAGCTGTGACAGATGGCGAACTCGGTTTCCAATCTGAGCAGCGGATCGACATTGCCGATCACCACGGTGTCGAGGTCGAGATAAACCAATCGATGGTCGCCCCGCCACTCCGGATTGAACAGATATATTTTCGCCCACCATCCCGACAGTTCGACGCGATGGTTCTCGACGCCGGGCCATGTCTCCGATTGATCGGTGAGGCACACGAACTTGCAATCGACGCTGCTATGCCGTCTGACGCCGCGAACGAGCCGCTCGACATATTCCGCGCCGTACTTGGTCCCGGTGCGCACGCAGGCGACGATCATGCGTAGAGCCGCATGTATTTGTAGAGCAGGGCATTGACGGTATCGGTCGCCTGCATCAACGGCGCGGCGCCGCCGGCCTTACCGAACATCTGCACCGGATCGAAATACTGCACCCGCGTGTCGCCATGCGTGAGAGACCTGACGCTTGACGCGGGAACCTTCGACTGCAACTGCGCCGCCTGGATCAACAGCCCGGTCGCCGCTTTGAGCGCGGGCGGCGCCTCGTCCGGCAAGTGATAGCCGCCGCTGTAAGTCACTGTGACCGGCTCGGTCCAGGCGCCATCGATGCGCAGCTTGCCGGATGTATTCTCGACCTCGTAGCTCGCCGGATCGAGTGTCGAGCCACGCGGCGATTCCACGGTGGTGAGGTCGACATCGGCGACCGGATAGCGCGTCAGGAACAAAGTAGAGCGATCGAACGGTGCCGATTCTGACCGCCACGTCTCTGCTACCGTCTCGTATGCGAATACGCGATTGCACATGGTGGCGACGACGTCGCTGTACTGGTCGATCCACATCTGCAACTGCGCATCCTCGCTAGTGTTGCTCAGCGGCACGTTGATCATGGATTTCAATTCGTCCAACGTCAGCAGCGCGTAACTATCGGCCGGCATCAGCACCTTGACCCAGACGTCAGCCATGATCAGCGCGCCTCGTCATGAAATTGCTCGAACAGCGCGCGCAGTTCGAGCGGCGGCGCCGGGCTCTGGTCCGAGAGGACCGGCGTAGCCGTGTAGGCCTCGCGGTCGATGGTCCAGCCGACGATCACCGGCGCCGACGCACCAGGCAATCCACGCGCGCCCTGCTCGCCGCGATCGCCGGGTGGGCCCTTGATGCCCGCCTTGCCGTTTGCTGCGATCATCTGCCAGCCGGGGCCAGGGCATGGCCCCGGCGCGTCACGGCGGGCGATGAAGCCAGAGCCGCCGAGCGCGACGATGTCGAGCGCCGCATAGGTCTCGGATTCACTCCAAGTGCCGCGCACGTTCGGCATGGCGGCATCGCGGCCCTTGGCGGCGATGCATTGCCAGTCCTCATGCGGCGGCGCCTGCGCGGTGTCGCGCTGCGCCTGCCAGGTGCCGCCGAGGGCAAGCACGACGTCGCCCTGGTAATGCACCGCGCCCTCGATGAATGCTTTGGCCGCGCTCAGCCGCCCCGGCGCACCAGGCGCACCTTGCGGGCCCGGTAGCCCGGCCACGCCGGCCTCGCCTTTTTCGCCGGGTTCGCCGGCCGGGCCGCTTTCACCTCGCGCTCCCGGCGCGCCAGCTTCGCCACGATCGCCTTTTTCGCCTTGCTCACCGCGCTCTCCCTGCGGCCCAGCCTCGCCTGCGGGCCCTGGGCCTCCCTGCTCGCCGGGCGCACCAGCGAGGCCCTGTGGCCCCGTGGGACCCGGTTCGCCGTCGGCACCGTCCCGCACGGTTGCCAGCCGGTCGGTCACCTGGCGCTCGAGCGCCGCCAGCTTCTCGGCGCAGGCGGCCCGCACCTCGGCGATCGTCGCCTGCGCCTGCGCCTCGATCAGGGCGCGCTCGCGCTGCCATTGCCGGCGCTCGGTGTTGAGCGCCTCGCCGAGCGCCTCGCGCCAGGCCTCAAGCAGACAGTCGGCGGCGTTCGCTTCGGTCGGCACTGGCAAAAAGGTTTCTGACCTCTCGATCAATGTCATCGCGATAGCCCTTTTGCGGAGCCGGCGGTTTTGGTTCGGGTGCTGGCGACGCGCCGCCGTCCGGCGCGGGTGGTGGCGCGGCCGGCGCGGGCGCTGCGGGAATCTTCCCGACCTGGCTGAGCGGCACGACCTGCTGCTGCACGCGCGGCTCGTCGCCGAACGCAACACTGTCGAAGCCCTCGGAATTGCGCGCTTCGTTCGGCGAGAAGATGCCGCCCTGCACGCCCCGCGCAAGACTGTCGATCCGATCCTTCATCGCCGAGCGCAGCAGCGCCGCGGTATCGAATTCGACATACTCGTCGGGCTGCCCCTTGAGGCCGAACAGCAGGCCGATCGCTTCCTCGATGTGGTTGAGCGCAAAGCCCAATCCGCTCGATTTCCAGCTCTGCATCAACTGTTCGGTCGAACCATACGGGGTGCCGCCGATGCCGAGAATTTGCAGCGGGATGCGAAACGCCAGCGCAATGTGCTCGTTCGAGAGCTTCATCATTTCGGCGGTGGCGGCGTCCTTGCTGCCCACGGCCCAGGGCATCACCTTCAGGCCCGCGGTGAGGATCGGCGTGCCGCCCTGGTGGAGCTTCCTGGATTGCTCGTTCCACTCGGCCCGCAATTCGTCCCGCTGTTCGCGCTTGAGCTCAAGATCGGTCGAGATCACTGCCGACGGCCGCGCCTCGTTGAGGTAATAACCCAACTGCTGGCGTGCGATCGCGGCGTTGACGCCGATGTCGGGATAAGCCGCGACGATCGGGCTTTCGCCGACCAGCGGCACCGGCCAGCGATGCTTCACCGTATGCAGCCGGATATGAAGCACGTCGCGTTGCGGAATGATCAGCGGCTCGCCGCCGAACCGTCTTTCGACCACCTGATTGCCAAACAACTGATAGAAGATTTCACCGTTCTCGCCGAGCCGCGGATACGACAGCAGCGGGTCCATCAGATGCAGCTCGTCGATCTCGAACCGCGAGTTGCGCAGCGCGAGCGCATAGGCGTTGCCCTCAAGGTAGAGCGAGCGCGTCGCGTTCAGCATGAAGTCGCTGTTCGACTGGTAGTCGTTGGGATGGCGCAGCAGGCGCGACAGCGCCGAGGTCGTGACGCGGTCGCGGCCGCCTTTGTCGTTGAGCCGCCAGTGGTCGCCCGGCACATCGCGACGGTCTGCGCATAGGCCGAGACGCAGGCCTCGACCATCGCCGACTGTGTTCCGAGACTGGTCGGGGTATAGCCCTGTTGCCACCAATTGTCGGCAACGCCGGCGGGCAGCCACCCGCCGGTGACCGGCAAATAATACGGGCCAGGCCGGTAGTCGCCCTCGGCCTTACCGATGAACTGACCCGCAACGCGCGTCAGAAAGGCGCGGACAGTCATGTCGATGGCGTCGCGGCCCTGGTTTGGTAGCTGCTGCGTTCAGGTTTCTTGGCGGCCTCGACCTGCCTGGTCTTGCTGTTCATCCGGGTCCGGACTGCCGTCGTGCTCGTGCTCGATGATGTGAACGCCCGAGGCGGCGAGATCATTCTCGTCCTGGGTCGGTGTTGGCTTGATTGCACCCTGCGCTTCGCGCTGCTCAGCGTGTGCTTTCTCGCGCGCTGTACGTTTCTTCATCTAGGCGCTTCTTGACCGCCTCGGCGTGTTTGGTGCTGCTCGTCGGTCATCGGTGGACCTCCTTCTGTTACGGGAAAGTTTAGAACGAACCCGAAGTCACCACGTAACGCCGGCCACCCACGCGACCGTTCCGGTGCGGCGGATCGTCCAGTTGATCGGCATGATCATCCGCAAGGCCAGCATGTCGGTCTGGAACATGCTCTTGGCCGGGAAGGCGACCACGGCTGGCGTGCCCGTCGTGGAAATATCGGTCGGCGTCGTGTCCTCCATGTGCAACGTCGCCTGATCGCAGATTTCGAACCGCGGCCCGTCGCCGGTGACGCTGACGAAGTCGGCGGCGTCGATGACGATGACCGTGCCCGCGGCACCGTGCCGGATTCGATGATCGGCCAGCCGCCAAGGCGGCCCTGGCTGATCTCGTCGCGGAACGGGAACACGCCGGCGCCGGTGGCGATGGCAAACGCCGCGCTGTTGACCTGTTGCGGGTTCATCAACCAAACCGGATTGCGCACGTTGCCGAGCGTGCCGGTGAGCAACGCGCCCGACAGTTGCTTGATATCGCCGGTGAGCGCTGCAAAGCCGCCGCCGGCAGTCGGTGTGAGGCCGGACACGCCGTTGAGGATGCCGGCTGGCCGGATCGTGGTCGCCGCATTGGTGTCGAGCAGTATGGAGTCGATCGCGACCGCGGTGTCGTACTGCAACGGCGTCGCGCAACAGCCCTTCGATCGCCGGTATCGAATGCTCGTCAATTTCCCGGGTCCAGGTCGTGATGACCGCCATTTTCTTCGGCGTCAGAGTATGCGAAGTAAACGCACCTTGGCGAACGGGAATCGGCAATCCTTCACCGACGAACGAGCCGGCGATGGTCGGCGTTCTCGACCGTGTTGGGATGATGATTTTGGCGTTGCGGCCGAATCCAAGCGACAGGCCCATGCTCGACAGCGGTCCGAAGACCGAGGCCGGCATCAGGATTTGCATGAAGTCGACGACGATCTGTTGCGCCAACTCCTCCGCCCATCCGGTGACCGTGGTCATGGCTGCGGCCGAGGCCGCCTTAGTCTGCCAATCGATCACCGCCTTAAGCGGTTCGTCGTCGCCGAAGATGGCGCGGGTGAGCTCCATCGCCGGCTTGCGCTCGTGATACGCCAACAAGCGCAAGGCCGCGGAACGGCACAACAGATCGATCGGGTCGGTCTTTTTCGGTGCCATGCCGAACGGCCGTTGCGTTTGCAACTGCGGCGAACTGTAACCGCCGCCATTGCTCTTGCTCACCGCCAACGAACGGCCGCTGTCGTCGCTGGTCATAGCGAGATTGCGCTCACTGTCGCGCAGCATCACCAGGACTTCCTTGTCGTGCGCAATCTCGGCATTTGCCCTTTTCACCGTCTCCAGCAAATCGTCAGGGTAGTCGCCGTCGCCGACGGCGGCATGCAGCGAATCGAGTTTTTCGGTCTTTTCGACAATCACGTTTTCTTTCTCTCTGATCTTTTGAGCCAACGACATGGTCGTGCCCTTTCTAACTTGTGGTGGTGTATTGGCTTGCCCGCCGGTGAGCCCGCGCCGTCTGCGCTGGTGTCCATTGCCTTTCCCGGCGAACACCAGATCGATGGTGGCAGGCGAAATGTTGAGCGACTTGGCGATCGCCAGCGCATTCGGATTGGCCGGCACCGAGACCAGGCTGGTCTCCATCAGTTCGGCCTTGGTGAAGAACACGCCGTAGTCGGATTCCGGCCGCGGCCGTGATTCCTTCGGGCGGAAACCGACGCTGACAGCGCGCAGGATGTCGGCGTCGACCAGCTTGCGGATTTCGTCGATGCGCGGGCTGGTGCCAGCGGCAGCCAACTCCAGGTGACCGCGCAACTGCTTGTCGATGACGCGCAGATTCTTCCACTTGCCGATCGGCGGAAGGCTGCTTTGATGCCCAAACAGGGCGACTGGATTCTTCTGGAAGTCCGTCAAATCCCAGCCGTCGGCCATGATGACGTCGCCCATGCGATCGGGCGTCTCGTCCGACAGCACGTATTCGAGTCCGCTGTTTTTATCGGCATAGGTCTTATGACGGATGCCATTGGCGCCGCGATCCGCGTCCCACGCGTCTTCCCAAATCAGTTGACACACATCCTCGTCGCCGAGCTCATCACCACAGCGAGCCATGAAATCGTCATAAGATTCACTGTCGTCGGGATAGAGATCACCCTGGCGCTGAGCACGTTGCACGCGCATATCGGCCTCCTGCAAAAAGTCTTTGAGATTACTTCCGATCGAGCGGCCAGCCGTCGGCGTCGACGGCGCTCACGCCGGTCTTTTCGTGCCTCTGCTTGATCGAGTTGTGGCAGGACGCGCACAACGACTGCAGCTCGCCGAGCACAAACTTGTTCCAGTCACCACGGTGCGGTTCGACGTGATCGACGACGCTCGCAGGCGTCACCACCCCGCCATCGGCGCAGAACTTACAGAGCGGATGCTCGATCAAATGTAGTCGGCGGCGCCGCTGCCAATAGCCGCCGTAGAAGTGATGCCACGTCTCGCGCGAAAGCGTCATCAACGCGCGCTGATGATGTGCATCGTCGGAATGCCGAGCAACAGCGCGACCAGCATGTAGAGCCCGATCAGCGCGACGACGATGATGTACCCCCGTTGCACGTTTGCAGGCACGTTGAGCTGCATCCACGAGCAGAACCACAGGATCACCGCGCCGACCAGCAGCAGGATCGCCACCACGATCGCGACATTGATGAGGCCGAGCAGGATTGCTGACAGCGCCATGGCCGAATGCCCTTCGATATGATGGTGCCCCGACGGCGGCACGATGGCTGCAGGATACCGCGCGCCGGGGCTGTTCGCTGACGCGGCGTTGTTCGGCGCTCGTCAGCAAAGATGAATTTTTAGGGCGAACGCCGCCGACGCACGAGCCCGACCAGCGCCAGTGTGGCCGCGATCAGTCCCGGCAGACCAGCACCGGCCAATGGCCCGGGCACTGCCGCAACTGATAGATTGCCGCCGTAGCCCGCGGTCGCGCCCGCATTGCCGCTGATGTCGAGAAAGTAATTGCCGGCCGCCAGCAGCGCCGACCCGGCTTCCCGGCTCGAAGGAACAAGAGCGTTCCGGCGAGAACCGAGGAGTTCAGGTGGTCTCGACTGCAATGGCGAACTTGCAGGCTTCCCGCTGCGCGACCGGATGCGAGCGCGTGCCGGACCTGAATTTGATGAAGTTGATGGACTTGGTCCAAGCCTCTGCCACCACGATGCCGCTGTCCGGCTTCGCCGCGATGGTGACCGCATCGCCGTTGGCGGTGTGGAGGTCGTTGTACAAGTTGCCGTCGCTCGACACTTGGAAGGTCAAGTTTGCCGAAGTGAATTCCTGCGGCACCGTAATGCGCACGATAGTGCCGGCCGAGCAATCAGCACCATCGGAAAGAGATTCACCCGCGGCAATGGTCGGCCCGTCTACGATCGTCAGCGACATGATGCTTCTCCTCTATCATCGGATTCGTCTTGCTGAGATGAAACCCGTCACAGTCAAAGTCCCGCCGCTAAAATTTGACTGCGCGACGAGATAGACGTTCTGCGGTGCGTTCGAGTTGTAGCGAACCGGCCCGGTCTGAAGCACCTGATTCACCGCGACCTTGGTCGAAGTCGCCACGATCTGCGTCATCGCGCCTGTCCCCGATGCCAGTTGCGTAACCGTTGGCAACACCGCCGAAGCAGAGCCGATGGCCGCGGCCAGCATGGCCGTCACCGCGTTGGCACCGGTGAAGATGGTCTGACCCGCAACATTCCAGTCGCCCGCAGTCAATGCCAACGTCGCTATGTTTTGCGCGACGCCGGTGGTCAGAGTGTTGCCGGCGGTGTTGCTGGCCGACAAGTATTCTCCCACCATGCCAGCGGCAGCATTGCTCCCATTGGTTACACCTCTGCCGCTACTGGACACGTAAAGCAGTGCCCGCCCATCGTTGGGAATGGCGCCAGCAGAAGCAATCGCAGTAACCGGAACTTCGATATAGCCGCCGCGATCGATCGTCGGTGCGGTCACTAGGAACTTAACAAAATTGGAGCTGGTGTTTTTATCTTGGATGTAGACCAAAGCACCGACTGGCATATCGAGCAGAATCAATCGGATGTCATTTCGCCCACTGGTGACGGTGTAGATGTAGAGCGCGGTGGTGTTTGCTGCGCTCGCATTGTTGAAACGTATCCTGCGCGCATTCGGTGGCGCCGTGGTCAGCGCTTCAAAACCATATTCAGTCGCGCCGCCACCTGGAGCCGATAGCGTGCCGGTATCGAAAATCAGTCCACCACCAAGGGCGAGCGGCGCCCATGCGCCCTTGCCGCTCCGATAATACATGGCGTTTTCCGCCGATGCCGCCGCGAGACTGGTCAGATCGTCATCGAGCGGTTGGAATTCGCTCATCCGATCAGCGCCCCGATGTCGATCGGCTCGGCCACGTGATCGCGACCCCGCAGCCCGAGCAGCATGGCCAGCGCCACCGCGCCGTCGATGCGAAACCGCGCCTTGCCCTTGTCTAGCTTCCGATTACCCGCGGGATCGGTGGTGGCGATCGCGTTGCCGATATTCCAGTTCAGCAGCGGATTGTTACTATGCACCAGCGAGCGCTCGGTGATCGCCAGTTCGAGCGCGTCGATCGCCGGTCGCCATGTCCTTGAAGCCCTGGCCCCATGGCACCACCCGCAGCCCGTCGCCCTTCTCGCCATCCTTGTACGTCTGCAGCCCGAGCCGATCGAACTCGCGCATCAATTCATCAATCCGCCATCGGTCGTAAGCGAGGCCGCGAATGCGATATCGCTTCGTTAGTTCGGCGATGAACAGCGCGATCACTTCGGGCGCGATGCTCTTGCCGGGACTCATGTCTGAGATGACCCGGCCTCGTGCCATTCGACATAACGCTGATTGCCGGCGCCGAAATCGCGATCGCTATGCTCGCGCAACAGGTCCGCCGGCTTCCAGAACCACGATTGCACCCGCATCGGCTCGTCGACCGAGCCCATCACCAGTGCGGTGAGATCGAGCACGCTCGACAGGTCGAGCCCGAGATAGACCTCTTCGCCGTCGCTGAACTCGACCGGCCCGGGTGCGGCGCAGGCGAACCATTCGGCGCGAGCGATCAGCGGCGATGACGGCGACACCCGCTGATTGAGAAACAGATTGCGCACCTTCGGCTCTTCGCCCGGCATCCGCATCGCCTTGAACACCGCGGTGACCAGGTCCTCGCGGTCACGAAACACGCCGAGCGCCGGATTGGCCTTCGCCCACTGCGTCTCGTCGTCGAGCGCGCAGTCTTCGTCGGCGGCGTACAAGTGGCAGACGATCGCCGGATCGGTCTTCGCCAGCCCGTCGTCGATCAGCTTCGAGAGAATGTGCTCGGGATCGTTCGACTGCGTGCTGATGGTGACGAACAGCGGCTCGTCGCGGGCACCGAACGAGGTGTCGAGCACGTCGTAGAGATCGCGATTCTTCGCCTGCGCCAGCTCGTCGTAGATCACCAGGCTCGGCAAGTAGCCGTGCTTCGTTCCGGCTTCCGCCGACACCGCCCGGTAGATCGAGCCGGTAATCGGCGCCACCATGGTCTTGGTCGACGACACCACCTCGACCATCGCCATCAACTCGGGATCGAGCTCGATAATCTGCCGGGCGAATTTGAAGATGATCGCCGCCTGGTCGCGGTCGTTCGCCGCGGAATAGATTTCACCGTTCGGGATCGCTTCCGGCCCGACCAGGTGCGCCAGCGCCAGCGCCGCGATCAGCGCGGTCTTGCCGTTCTTCCTGGCGATCGACAGGATCGCCCGGCGCACCACCCGGCGGCCGTTCCGGTGCGGCTCGTAGATGTCCCGTATCCACGCCTTCTGCCACGCCGCCAGTTTGAACCGCTTGCCCTGGCCCATCCCGCTCGGGACCGTCAGGGTTTCGATGAACTTGATAACGCGCACGGCGCGCCGCTTTCCGGCTGGCGTCACTTTCACTTCCGCCCAGGCCGCCGATGAGGCCGGCGAATTTCGACTGTGGTCCGTTGCTGGCGTTGCCGGCGGCGATGCGGGCGCGGGCGGCAGGAGTAAATCCGAACTCGGTGGCATACCTCACCATATCGCTGGCAGCTTTGTTCGCAGTCCCTACCAGCGGATTCTGAATTGCGTTGCCGCCGGTGGTCTTGATCATCAGGCCCTTGGTGAGCAGATCGCGCGCAGCCATTTGCGCGATCGCATCTTCCGCGTTCACCCAGCGCGCGTAGGCCTGGCAGTAAGCGGCAAGCGGATGCTCATCGACCAGCGACAGCAAGCCCATGTGATACAGCCCGCCGGCGATGCGCCGCCACTCGGCCTTCGCCGCCGGCATCAGGAATGCGGGCGGCTCGGGAATGTCGGGCGCGCTCTCGAATTCAGCCTCGGGCGGCAGCGCGCGCTTGCCCGGATTGCCGCGCAGGAGTTTCAGATGCGTCGGAAGTTTCCTTGGTCCGCTCACCCTACAGCCTCCAGTTCGCTGCCAGCAACAACGCGCCCGGCCTTGATCTGCATGAACGTCTGCCCGTCCAGCGCGGCCGCCTGCTCGCCGGTGAAGTTCTGCCAGCGCTCGATCGCGACATCGACATAGGCCGGATCGATCTCGATGGCGTGACAGGCGCGGCCGGTCATCTCGGCGGCGATGATGCTCGTGCCCGAGCCGACAAACGGATCGTAGACCGCCTGGCCCGGCGACGAGTTGTTCTCGATCGGGCGCTTCATGCACTCGACCGGCTTCTGCGTGCCGTGGCCATGCCCGCTGTCCTCGCGCGCCGGAATTTGCCACAGCGTCGTCTGGCTGCGATCGCCAAGCCAATGCCCGCCGGCGCCCTTGCGGACCGCGTACCAGCACGGCTCGTGCTGCCAGTGATAATCACCACGCGACAACGCAAACCGATCCTTGGCCCAGATGATCTGCGCCCGCATCTCGAAGCCGGCCGCCTCGAGCGAGGCCTGCACCGTGCTCGCGTGCTTGCCGGCGTGCCAGCAGTACGCGACGTCGCCCGGAAACAGCGCCCAGGCCTCGCGCCAGTCGGCACGGTCGTCGTTGGCGACCGCGCCCATCTTGCCGCGGTTCTTGTTGACGTCGGCATAGGCGCGCCACTTCGGATCGTAGGCCACGCCATACGGCGGATCGGTGACCATCAGCAGCGGCCGCACCGCGCCCAGGCACATAGCTACGTCAGTCTTGGACGTCGCATCGCCGCACAGCAGCCGGTGCGGGCCGAGCATCCAGACGTCACCGGGACGCGTCACCGGCACCGCCGGCGCATCCGGCACCGCGTCGGGATCGGTCAAACCGGGATTGCCCGAGACGTTGAGCGCCGATAGCTCGCGCTCCGAAAATCCAACCAACGGAAGATCGAAGCCCATGCTCGCGAGGTCTGTTAGTTCAATCTGCAGCAGTTCGTCGTTCCAGCCGGCGTTGAGCCCGAGCTTGTTGTCGGCGAGCATGTAGGCGCGCTTCTGCGCTTCGGTCCAACCACGAGCCACCATCACCGGCACGTCATCGAGACCCAACCGGGCAGCAGCCAGCACTCTCCCGTGCCCAGCGATGATCGTCCCCGCCTCATCGACCAGGATCGGCATGGTCCAACCCCACTCGCGGATCGAGGCGGCGATCTGCGCCACCTGCGCATCCGAATGGGTGCGAGCGTTGCGCGCACTCGGAATCAGCCCGGCGAGCGGGCGCCGCTCGACCTGGTCGGCCGGCCAGGGCAGTTCCGGTTTTGCAAACTTGGCGGGTTCCATACCGTCCCCCGGTTAGCAATTTGCGGAATCTAACGTGGAGGCCCGGACGGCGCTCCGCGGCCTTGCGCGAAAACGTTTTTGTAGGGCCCCCCCCTCGCCACGCTGGCGCTACGTTCGGTTTCGACGGAGAGCCCGTGGTACCCCAAACTAGCGGCCCCGAATGGAGCGCACGGCGAGGCGCTGTGAAGCCCTGATTTTATTGGGATTTTTGACGCATCCGCGAGCCGACTTCGCCGATTACGCTGGCAATTCGGAAGCCATTTCAACTGCATCGCGGCCTCGCTTGTATCGCGACTTGAGATGGAACACAAGCGCTAGTGGGCAACCGCATCACCGACCCTGATCTCACCGGTCTTCACGACCGAGGAAGTCGAGCAGCACACGTTCCCGGTCGCGACCGGACATGCCCTCGTAGACCGCGAGCTGCCGCGCAAGGCTGCCGCGCACGATGCGAACCGCTTGACCGACGCGCAACGGCGGCAAGCGCACGACGCCGTTCACTTCGCGCGCACGCAGATCATCGAGCACCCGACCGGGTAAGCGCGCTGGTCCATCGCCGTCACGCAGCAGGCGCACCACGCCGATGGTGGATGCGATCGGGGTCCAGCGATCCACCACGCGGGCGAACAGATAGCAGGGAAACAGCGGCACGATCTGCGGCACGCGATTGCGATCACGCACGCTGGTGACCGGCAGATAGGTCTCGAAGCCGGCGCGCTGCAGGCTCTTCGCCGCCGTCTTCTCCCAGGACGATGCGGTTTGCACGACGGTCCAGTAGCTCATCGCCATCCCCTTTCGAATCTTCAGGACCGCACACATCGCGGCATTTGGCCAGCACCGCAAGCGAAATCCCAGCGAGTGATGACTCGCGACCTTGATGCCGGGAAACTGTGCCTTTGCGCGATCGAACAATGCGCTGCGACTGATCCGGCGTGAAGCATCAGATCAGTCCGACAATCGATCATGTCGCCAGTCGTGAGTCGACTTGAACGATGCTCGAACTTGCTGATGCGCCAACTCGCCCGTGCGCGAATGACGCTCGCCGCGCCCGACGTCTTCGATCGTTTCTGACCTTGCCATCGATTACTTCCCCAAAGCCGATCGAGCACGGCGCCGATGATGCTCGACGGCGATCCGTCCTGCTCGCGGGTGACGGCGTGGCGCAGGGTATCGAGCGGGACGCCGAACTGCGCGGCGATGCTGAGCAGGACCGCCGCATCGCGCGCGATCGCTTCCAGTGAGCTTCCGACTTTCGGCGCGGTGACGAACACCTCGCCGAGCGAGCCGTCGGCGTAGTAGCCAACCGTCACGGTCACCGACTGCTGCCCGTGTTTTACTTCGCACGTGGTGGCGGCGCGGCGGTGCGGTAGCGTGGCGCGGGTGGTCATGATTGTTTGTTTCGCTAAAACGGAACTTCGTCGTTTAGTTCGCTGCCGAAGTTTTGCTTCGGCTTTGGCTTGGCTTCGGCCGCTCGGCCATCGTCAGCGCTGGCGAGATCGCGCGCACTAGCACGCTGTCGCGCTCCTCGCCCTGGTACTGGGTCTTGCCGGCGTACATCTCGATTTCCTTGCCGAGCCAGTTGTCGGTCTCGGTGCCCCAGGCGTCGGCGATCTTGCGCAGGTTGGTCTGGTTCAGCGACAGCTTGCTGCCGTCCTGAAATTCGATTTCGAGTCCGAACCGGCCTTGCGCGACGGCGGCGATGACGTCGCGGCGCGGACCGTCGGTGAGGTGGTGGACTTTGATGAAGCCGGAGATGATCTGGTCGGAGATGTCCATTTCACTGCCTTTCGTTTGATTGCTTGTTTTGTTTTCAAGTTTCAGAACGTTGCATCGAGCGGCAAGTAGCGCCCGCTATCGGGATTGTATTTGAATCGATGCTTGCCTTTGCGGCCGGTCTCGTCGAACCGGACTTTGCGGATGTAAATCGCGGTGACGTTGAGAACTTCGTCCACGGTCGAGACGACGATGCCGTGATCGGGCTTGTTGAACCAATGCGCGGCACCGTCGATATCGTACAGCGATGGCACCCGCGACTTGCCATCGCGCCCGACTTCCTTGGTCGGATGCGCCACGACGATCACGATCACGCCATGCTGCTGCGCCCACCTGCGCATGGCGCGGATCGAGCGGCCGATATACTCGGTCATGGTCTCGTCGCGTTTTTTGGCGTGCTCGATCTCGTTCCACGGATCGATGACCAGCACGCGGATGCCGTCGCGGATCACGGCATCGGTGGCGCGGTCCAGAATCCAGTCGAGATTGAACTCGGTTTCAAAATCCCCGGCCGGATCGTGATCGATGAACAAAACCGTATCGTTGATCCACTCGTCGATCCGGGCAAGCTCGGCGAGGTCGAGCCCGAATGCCCTGCGGTCGAGGATCAGCCGGCGAAGCTTGTCGCGCAGATGCGGCATGGTGGGCATTTCCGGCGAGAACACCGCGGTGCGCCAGCCGTGGCATTGCGCCAGGTTGACGATCATCGCCATCACCCAGCTGCTTTTGCCGTGGCCGGGAATGCCGGTGACCACCATGAACTCGCCGTGAAATAAACGAAGGTACGCGTTGGCGCCGTCGACATCGCGATCGAAGTGATTATCGAAGCCGGGAGCGAACGTCACCAGGTTCGGCGCTTCGGGATATTCCGACAGCCGGTACAGACCGCGCACCGGATACGGCCTGGCGCTGTTGAGCACGGCGGCGACACCGCCGCTGCCGTGGTGAACCAATACATCGTTGAGGTCCTTGCATTGATTTGGAAACTCTACGAACGAGCAGCGCGCCGCCGACAATCGGCGCACGAGCTCTTCGGCGAGAAGCTTGCCGGCTGCATCGTTGTCGACAGCGATGATGAAACGCTTCACGGCTTTGAGCCGGTCGCGGTTGTTCCAGAGAAATTCAAATTTGCCGGTGCGCTCGGCTTTCGGATCGAGCGTGGCGTCGTCGTCAACTTTGCCATCCTTTGCCGGCGCCGGCGCCCCGTCGGGAACCGATACCGTCAATGGAAAGCCGCTTTCGATCGCCGCCAGCGCATCCTCGATGCCCTCGGTGATGATCAGCGGCATGCGGCCCTCGGCGAGCGCCGGATCGTCGAGCGCGTCGGAATTCCAGAAAGTGCGGCGTCCACCGGTTCGTTGCCAGAACGTTTTCGGGATTTGGCGAAACTTCTCGTTGACGATCTGGCCGCGCTCGATGAACGGGAACACGATGATTTTGCCGTTCGGGTCGGGCTCGACGTCGCCGGCGGAAGTTTTACTAGCGGTATAAATCTCGAACCGCGCGGCCACCTCGCCGCTGATCCCGCGCCGCTCCAGAAAGTTTTCCGCCGCCGGTCCGAATGTTTTGGTCATAGAACCTGGCTCCCTTGAAGCCGCAGTGATTGCAAGCCCAGCCGACGTGCTGCTGATCGATCCAGACGGTGAGGCACGGCTGTCGGCGTTTGTTGCGCCAGCGCGAGCATTGCGGGCACAGCGTGTATTGCCGGGGCCGATCGGGGAAGCGAACGTGGATGCCGGCGGCGTCGAGAAGCTCGCGAGCGGTACGCATGGTCAGATTGCCGGGTCATAGAACGGCTCCCCGCTTGGCTGGCCGCGCAGCAGGGCGCCGATGTACTCGCGCGGATTTTGCTTGGTTGCGGCGGTGAGGATTGCTGCGAGTGCGAGCAGCGGGTTTCCGGCCTTCGCCTTGAGCAGTTTTGCGATCAGCCCGCCGGCGTCGCTTCCGAGGATTTCCTTCCCACGGGCGTAGAGTTCGAACTCGGGCGTCCCGGGTGCGCCAGCACCCCGTCGCCTCTTGGCGACGGTATCTTTCTTTCTTTCTTTCTTAAGAGTAGGTGTGGGGGCATTGCCAGAATGACCATTCGTGGCGTGTGTTTTCAATGGTTTACGCGGAACGCTCGGAGGGTCAAAAAGTAATTCGTCATTTCCGGCATATGCACTCGTACAAAAATTATCCAATGATTCCGGTGACGGCGATGGCGACGGCATGCGGGCGCATAGACGTCAACTCGTCTGGCATTGCCAGAATGGCGATTTGCACCGTTTGCTTTCAACGGCTTATCGGAAACGCTCGCCGCTTTTTCAGCGCGAAACTCGAGCCCATCGGCTTTTCGCCGCGGCGCTATTATGATCGCTCGTCGCCGAGCAAAAGTTCCACTCCTTCCGCAGCCGTTTCTGGGTGATCCAATTGCCGTCCAACTGACAGAATTCGGCGACCAGCGGACGCAGCTTTTGCTGCACCGCAATAGGTTGCGGTGGAAGCGCCCGGGCCAGCCATTCATCGTCGTTGGGAACGCGGCAGAGCGGCGATCGCCACATCAGCATCAACAGCCGCAGATAGAGTCCGTGCTCCTCATCGTCGAGGTGCATCGTGTCCGCGAGGTATGCATCGGTCCATAGCGGCAGCGCCGGGAATTTAGCCATGGCGCGCCTCGCCATGCTCGAAACGGGCGATGGTCACTCCGCTGCCACCGCTTGCCGAGCTTCGTTGCCCCACGCATCCCAGCCTGCAAAATTTTCTCGCGCAAATAGTTCAATTCGCGGCAAGGTTGGAAACATCGTCTCGATCATTTCACGGAATGCAAACGGCTTGGTGCTGTGCTGACCGCGCGGCGCAGTAATCGCGGATGCATATTGCTCGCCTGGTGCGGGAGCAGGCACGTTGCCCTGCGTTCCGATCAACAACAATTCGTGCTGATTTAGGGTCCAAAATCCGGTGCCCGGCTTGTCTTTGACCCACACGAATTGACTTTTGTAGGTGAAGCCCCATGCACTCATGACAGACAATGCTTCAGGCAACATTGGCACAGTTGCCCATAAGAACAGTACGCAGTCTGGCGCGGCCGGGACCGCAAGTTGCGTGATCTCGGTGATTTCCATGGTCGGATAGTGATTGTCTGCAGCCCGATCCATGCCAGTTTCATTGCTGAATGGCGTAAAGCGCCACGGCGGATCAGCGTAAATGACACCATAAGCGCGCTGCGGCAGCGCTATTTGCTTGGCGCCGAGGCTATGCTCACGCTCGGCCCGCCGTTCCTTCTTGTCACCCTGAGTAAGCTCGCGCACCACCGCTGTCACGGTGGCGTCTTTGCCTTGCTCGCGCAGCTTGTTGGCAGTCGCCTTGATCTCGGCAGTGGACTTATCAGCGAGCTTGCCGAGCCGCGAGCGGGTATCTTACGTAATGCCGGTATCGGCCTTTCCGGGATTGGATTTCGCCTTGCGTGGGAATTTCCATCCCTTACCCAATTGCCCACCACCTTTCGCCTTCGGCACCTTCTGCAATTCCTCGGCGATGCGCTTGTTGCCGAGCAGGATCGCGTCCTCGGCCGCCATCTTCACTTCGGCGACATCGTTCATCAAGATTTTGAGCGCCGTCGCCTCCTTGATGACGCGACGAATATCATCATAGGTCTTTGCGATTGTGAGTTGTCGTTCCATCGCAGCGAGCGTTGTCAACGCCTGCGATATAGTAGGCACAAGCTTTCTGACGGCGACGGCAAGCGCGGTCATTTGGATTATCCCTCCAGCAGTTGATGCAGCCGCATTTTGAAGTAATTATTGGCCTGCTCGACGTTGGCGACGACAGCAATCCCGAAGTGATCGTCGAGCTCATCTCGAAATCAGCGACCACGGAGCCGGGACGGATCGCTGACCGTAGTAACAAATGATTTTGGCAGTGGCTGTGATTGGCGATACGCCGAGCTTGCGACGGCCATAGTCCTTGAGCAGCATTTGAATGGCCAGGAGATCGCGCCAGATCGAGCGCACCTTGCTTGAATCGTGCAGAGCATTGCCTCGCTTGATCTCATATGACCGCATGGCGAGATCAGCCACGTCATAGAGGCCGAGGTCGTTCTGAATATGCCGTTTGCGGGCGCCATAGGGCAGGTCGGATCGGCAGCACTCTTCCGGGCTCTGCGTGTTAGCTAAGTTATCAGCGCTGGGCGAGATTAGGAATTGTCGTTCGTCCCACAGTTGATAGCGATTGTGGTTGCGCAGGCTTTCGCGGATCGCGGTCTCGATGATGTGACCATGCCGCTTTTGCGCCGACCCAAGGATGCTGCTCATGCGGGAATAGCGCTCGCCGGACATCGGGTCTGGGCGAAACTTGGTTTTGGCCAGCCTCTTAATCGTTGCGTCAATGATCGGGCTTAGCCGCGCCATAAACCCGGAATTATCATCTGTTCCGTCCAGCCGTCCCACCGGTTCGATCTCAGCAAACAAATCCGAAATCACAACTGGCACGGTCATAAGCTTCACCCCCCCCCGATCCGCGTAATCGCATCCTCCAGATCGACCTGTTCGCCCCGGCGTTGATCCGGCTTGACCTTCGCCTTCGCTGCAGCATCCTCGCCGGCCGCATCCTCGCCGGTATCGGCTTCCGCAGTATCGCGGACCCCCTGGCCGGCGAATTGATCGAGCGCCGCCGCCGCGCCGACCACCCGCGGGATATCGACGACCGCCGGCGCCGCCGGCGCTTCGAAGGCGTCGATATCGTCGTCCGGCAAATCGCCCTCCGACGGCAGCACCTTGGACAGCCGGCGCAGCGCGGTCTTCTTCGCCATTTCGCCGAACCACATGCGCCACGGCGAATCCTCGCGCGTGGCCTTCGACATGGCTTTGATTTTATTCACCTCGGCGATCGGCATCACCGTGACGAACACGCCACCGTCCTTGGTCGTCGCCATCGCATAGATTTTCACGATCGGCGCGTCGATCGAGTCGCCCGGAACGTGCCGGATGTGCTCGCCGTGCTCGTCGATGAAATGATGAAACTCCTCGCCCTGGCGCACGATGTCGGCCTTGATCCAGCGAAATTGCCCGCTGCGCCGGAAGCGTTTCAGAAGTCCCTGATACATTGGTATCCACGTCGCCTGGCCCTTGAACGGCACGATCGCTCCCTCGCGGCCATCGGGAAGCAGTCCGTCGCGGCAGGCGCGCATGCAGGCCAGCCAAAGGGACTGCCACTGGCAGGCGAGAATGTCCGGATTGATCTGCGTCGAAGTGATGATCGAGCGGATGAAGCGGTCCGGCGAAATATCGCTCGGCAGCGCATTCTTCAGCTCGTCGCGGCGCGCCTCCAGCCGCTCGCGCAGGACGATGACCGGTGATCGGTTGACGGGGGTGGTGGCAATTTCTGTGTTGGTCATTGTGTTTTGTGTCCTTCGGGTTCGAGACTCGTGAAATTCATCATGCCGCCTCCTCTTCGCCGCCGGGCCGCTCGGCCGCCGGCCGTTTGTCGGTGATGCGAAGCGACCGAACGGTGCGGGCGGCGACCGTATATGCCTTGTAATCCGTCGGCTTGAACGTGACGCGCCAGCCCGGCAGGTTGCTGATCGCTTCGGCGTCGTCGAGCAGATATTTGATCTCGTTCTCGATCTCGGCGCAGCGCGCCTCGTCGTCCTTGATCCGGGCTTTGAGCCCGGCACGCTGCGCCAGAATCGCCGGCAGACCGTTGTGGCCACTGGCGTCGAACACCTTGCCGGCCGTCGCCGCCGCCGTCATCGCCCTGATCGCATCGGTGTCGCGCGCATAGTCGGGCGTGGGCTCGCGCTCCGCCGCTACATCGTCCCAGAACGCCCGCACCGCCAGCGCAATCCGCGTCTCGGTGGCGGCATGCCGCGGCACCTCGAGCACGTGCACGTCCATGTTGAACGGATCCACCACGAGCCCCGCAATGGCCCCGAAATCGGCCCCGGCGAGCATCATCTCGGTGATGGTCTGCAAGGTGATCCAGAACGGCGGCTCACGGCCGCCATCCCACTCGCGCTCGAATACCGACGGCGCCACGGTCTTGGTCTGCAGCACCCCCAGCCCGCGTGGATCGCCATGAATGAAAAAGTCGGGCGTGGCGCCGAGCCGCAGCTCGGGATCGCGCAGATAGACGCCGGCAGGCTCCAGCTTCCATTCCGGACGCTTCTCCATGACCGCCTTGGCTACCGCCGGCTCCAGCCACCGCCCGCGCCGCAACACGCGATCGTCCGGCTTGGAAAACTCGACCCCGCGCTTCTCCAGGTGCAGCTTGAGCGCCGTGGTGTACGGATGCTGCCCGAACAGCGCGGCGACGGAACTGGCGGTCACGTCCTGCTTGCGCCATTCGAGCCATTCCTGCTCGGAGGTGATTTCATGGCGCTCGATCATCATCGCCTCGCAATCTGCAGGTGGTGGGGACAGTACGGCCGCCGCGCGTCGGCGACCGGAGCGCCGCAGAACAGAAATTCTCTGACGTCGACCACCCAGCGGCATTGGTCGTCGGCGAGATCGAACAGCGGACGGCTGACCGGCTTGCAGCACGCCGGCACCGGTGCCGGCGCTGGGCGCAGTTTCGCCACGCGGCGATGCTCGGGTCTGGGCTTGCGCGCCTTGCGCATCACCCGGCGATCGGCGAGCCCGAGCCGCCACGCCTTGCCGATCACGGCGTTGCGGGTGACGCCGAGCGCGTCGGCGATCTGCGCCGCCGAGAGCCCAGCGTCCCAGGAAGTTTTAAGGGTTTCGATCCGGGCCTGCGTCCACGGCATTTACCGCCGCCCCTCGTCATCGGTGCTTGCGAGCCAGGGGGCG
>CAVPDL010000012.1:0-48424 GCA_963702635.1 uncultured Alphaproteobacteria bacterium | reverse complement strand
GGCCAAGGCGCTGA
This sequence comes from uncultured Alphaproteobacteria bacterium, assembly GCA_963702635.1. Taxonomy (GTDB): domain Bacteria; phylum Pseudomonadota; class Alphaproteobacteria; order Rhizobiales; family Xanthobacteraceae; genus Z2-YC6860. Next base: position 48,410 of record CAVPDL010000012.1, on the reverse strand, counting down.
GGAAGCTGAAGCATCCCAGCCGCAGCCGCAAGCTGCGGAGCTTTTTGGATAATTGAGAGTAAGTCAGTACTGACTTATGTTGCTTGAAAACAAAAATGGCCCTCACGCGCAAACGTGAGGGCTAAGTCTTTTGAGAAAAGCGAGACACGGTCTTTCCCGTCGTTACCGGCAAGCTCGCCGGTCGGAGATTGGGTCAAGCGCGGCGAGAGAACGCGCTCCCCAACTGCCGGTGTTACTTATGCCAAGTTGCCCATGACGAGGCACCTTTCGCGACCGCCGGCTGCGCATCAAGGGGTCCAAATTAATTTGAGTGAGTTTGTGTGGCCGCGCAAATTGCTTCGCGCGCCAGGATACCGAGGCGAGCGCGGGGGTGACCATTTTGTCCGAGCCAGTTCGGGATGTTTGCTCCTTGCGATGCGAAATGCTCGACGTGTACGACGGTAACTTTGCCGTCCGTGTAGGCGACTTCGTTTATCGTTCGCCAAGCGCCGGGCCGGGCGATCTGGATCGCCTTCCGCGCCGTGGCGACATAGGCGTTCTTGGTACCAAGCCCGAACATGATGACCAGTTTCGTCTCAGGCGGCAGGTCACGCAGAAATCGGGCGGCGCAGGTCTTTGATATCTGCTGGCCAAACGATGTGGCCATGAACTGATCGATCATTCCTCCGCTACCGATCCATTCACTGTTTTTAAAGTCGTAACGTTCGACCGTGCAGCGGATCAGGGAGCCCCACCCAAAGCGACCATTGGGATCAGCGATAGCTCGTTCGACCATTCGCTTCAGTTCTCCCGGGGTTGCTTGCGGCAAGAGACCGATATGGGCCAGAATTTTACCCACCTGCATCCGGCCCTTCCGATATGGAATGTCGTTGTGGGAGAGGCGCCCAAGCTCGCCGGCTTGGCTAGGTCCCTTGGAGAAGCCCAATACAAGCACCTCTGGTCGATCATTGCCCCACGCAAGCGGGTTTGCGGTAATCCTCCAGTCTCTCTGTTGGGCTGTTGTCTGCGTTTCGTCAAACACAGGCTCTTTGCCATGGCACCGAGAACACGCGATGCGACCGTGATGCGGGAGCGTTGAGCAATTGAACTGTACGCTGTTCATTTGAGTGCATCTTTGGATTTGCTTGTTGCGAAAAATCGATGAGCTGTTGGAGCCGCGGGTATCTTAGGCTTGCGTCAAGAAATCGCCGCGTCGTTCCGTCCCTTGTGGCTCTATGGCAAGTTCTGAGCGAACCTTCCGTTGCCAAGAGACTCCTGAAACGATGCCCCAATTTCCGAGCTCGTTTGGGCGTCGCCAATACGGCGTAGACATCCGCGCAAGGCGGGCGACCGCTTCCTGATAGTCGTCAACCGGCTCCTCGGCTCCCTTGGGTCCGATCATGTAGCCTCTCGCGTTTCGGCATGAGATCGGGTCGAACCAACTGCCGTCCCTGGCGACAGGAATAAACAGGACCTCGCCAAGATCGTCGCTTGAATGCCGTACTGTCTTTTCTGTCGGCATATCTCTGTCGGCAATCTGCCAAAGCGAATTCTTGAAGTCTGGGCGAGATTCCAGCCAGCGTCGGCAATCGGCGGCGGCGATCTCGCCCTCACTGTTCAACCTCATGTCGGACGAGCCGCCTTTGGGGGTCAGCAAATTCCTGATGCTTTTCACACTGACGCGCGCCAGTGCAGCAAGCTCCTCCGGCTTCACGCCGAGACCACTGTCCAGACGGAAGCGCCCCTCTGCAGCAAGAACTGTGCGTTCGACGTTGCCGATCGTGCCCCAGCCCGATGGGATGGCGTCCAGGAGATTCCGACCCATTGAAATGTAGCGCCCGACAGCGTCGGTCACATTTCCGTATTTGATTTCGAAGAACGCGAGATCTGGACGAAGCCCCCAAAATGCGAAGGAGTTGAGGGATACGAGATACTGCGAACTTCGCAGAACATCGTAGTCGGGCCCAAGACTCCGCCAAAGCTCACGCCAAGGGATGTCGGGCCGCTCGGATGCATTGTTGCCCACAATCGCTTGGTGAAGCGACTTCATTACGGTGTCGACGGCCGCCGTATCAAATAGGAGGTGCTCGAGCCAGTCGCCTGTTGCCACAATCAGATTGAGCAGATCGGCATGCTCGAAGTCCTCGTAGCTGTTGCTGAACTCTAGTTCTCGCTCTTCATAAGATGTAACCATCACATTCCTCTGTATGGGACTAGGGATTATCCTTATTCCTGAACATACTTGTGCTCAGTCAGCTTGAATTGCAAGGGAAAAATGATTGTCCCGTATCCCAATAAGTAAATAATAGCAATTACAATGGCTTATAAGAATCTGATCGAGGATCAACAAGATCGTGCGCACCTCGCGCCAGATGCTCAACGAGATCGGCCGCGAGCCGACCCCGGAGGAGCTGGCCGAGAAGCTCGGCATGCCGCTGGAGAAGGTGCGCAAGGTCCTCAAGATCGCCAAGGAGCCGCTCTCGCTCGAGACGCCGATCGGCGACGAGGAGGATTTGCACCTCGGCGACTTCATCGAGGACAAGAACGCGATCCTGCCGATCGACGCGGCGATCCAGTCGAACCTGCGCGAGACGACGACGCGCGTGCTCGCCTCGCTGACGCCGCGCGAGGAGCGCGTGCTGCGCATGCGCTTCGGCATCGGTATGAACACCGACCACACCTTGGAAGAGGTCAGCCAGCAGTTCTCGGTGACCCGCGAGCTTCGAGAGCTCCGGCGGGTTCGAGTCCGACGAAGCGCGGAGCGCGAAGGCGGAAAGCGGGAGCCCAGTTCCTTGACAAAATCGCTGGGTCCCCGCTTTCGCGGGGACGAACGGGTGATTCAATCTGAAACAATTCCGCTCTAATCTAAGCGGCGCCGCGATCTCTCTTCACCCTCTCCCGCGCTCGCTCGGCTATCGCCCCCGCCCGCTTCCCCTCCCCCGCAAGCGGGGGAGGGGAAGCGGACCAGACGCAACGCTTCAATTGGTATTCAAGCGCAGTGTTTACTGGATCGCCCGCCGGCGCGGGCGACGACAGCCGAGCCGGTGGCGCGTTCATCTTTCCCCAAACGCCATCGCTGGGCTTTACGCCCGGCGATATCGTCTCGGCCGTCGGAATGACTCGGCGGGTGTTACTTCTTCACCTCGGCGAGCAGTTTGGCGCAGGCTTCCGCCACCTGGCGGTCGGGCTCCGAGCCCGGAAACTTGGTCCAGCCGGCCTTCTCGATCATCTCGTCGCGCTTCCAGGAATCCGCCTTGTTGAGCGCCTGCAGATTGGCGCTGGCGTCGGCGGAGCGCTGGAAACGGTCAACGCAGATCGGCGCCAGCACGCGAACGACGCTGGCCTGCTGGGCACTCTCGATCGCCTTCTGCGTGGTGCTGGCGAGCGACCAGCCGCCCCAATAGAAGCCGACCACGATGGTGGCCAAAGCGCCGGCCGCGGCGCCCTGGCAGAGGCGCGTCAACGACTCGCCTTGGAGGATGGCAGGTAATTGCATGATGGTTCCTTTTCGCCCGACATGGTTCGGTGCGAGGGGCAGCGGATACCCGGATGGGCTCCGGTCTGATGAGTTGGAGAAAGGCCCGGCCGCTTTGAGCTGGCGTTTCGGTCGGATGGAAGTGTGCGCCTTTAATCGGGCGGAAGTCGATGCTCGAACGACCGGCCCTCCTGTCCAAATTGCCGCACGAACATCCCACCGGTCATTCCGCGGCGGCGCGAAGCGCCGAACCCGGAATCTAACCCCGGTGTTCCCGATGATTGAAACAGGGGTTATGGATTCCGGCACTCGCGCTTCGCGCTCGACCGGAATGACCGCCGGGAAAATTGGTGCGGCTACTTCTTCTTGGCGTCGGTGCGCACCAGGCTCTTGATCGCCAGCGCCGGGCGGCCGGATTTCTCCGCGATCTCGCGATCCTGCTCGATGATGTAGCCGCGCGCCGGCTCGTCCTTGTCGAGGCCGTCGAGCAGGTCCGCCGGCACGCGCCGGTTCGAGCGCTGCGAGCCGTCCTGATAGACGACGTTGAAGAACACGAACTCGCCCTTGGGGTTGGTGCCGGGTCGTTTTGCCATGCCTGCTATGTCGGTGCTTCGCGCCGCGCTGTCAACCCGCGGCAGCCTGCGTTGAGCCGGTGCGGTGGTCGTGTCATTGTCGCGATCGTGGGGGATCAAGGACGACAGGCATGGTCAGGTTCTCGCTCGCCGCACTCTTCTATCTCCTCCTCATCATCGCCCCCGCGCAAGCGGCGCAATGCGGCGGCGACTTCCATGCCTTCCTTGCCGCGATGTCGCGCGAGGCCGCCGCGGCCGGCGTCTCCCGCGCCGTCATCGACCAGGCCTTGGCGGGCGTCACCCAGGACCAGGCTGTGCTCTCCTTCGACCGCCGCCAGCACGCCACCTTCCGCAAAAGCTTCGAGGCCTATGCCGCGACCCGCGTCACCGCGGGCCGCATCAAGACCGGCCGGGCCATGCTGACCCGCCATGCCGCGCTTTTGTCCCGCGTCGAGCGGCAGTTCGGCGTGCCGCCCGCCATCGTCGTGGCGATCTGGGGCCTCGAGAGCGATTTCGGCGCGGGCGACATCGGCAAGCTTCCGGTCGTCCGCACGCTCGCCACCATGGCGCACGACTGCCGCCGCACCGAGCTGTTCCAGCGCGAGCTGCTCGCCGCGCTGAAGATCGTGCAGCGTGGCGACCTGCCGCTGCGCGACCTGATCGGCGCCTACGCCGGCGAGATCGGCCAGACCCAGTTCCTGCCGTCGTCCTACATCAAGTACGGCGTCGATTTCGACGGCAACGGCCATGTCGATCTGCGCCACAGCGTGCCGGACGTGCTGGCCTCCACCGCCAACCTGCTCAAAGTGAACGGCTGGCGCCCCGGCGGCGACTACCACGAGGGCCAGGCCAACTTCGACGCGATGCGCGAGTGGAATCACAGCGAGGTCTATCGCAAGACCATCGGCCTGTTCGCCGACCGGCTGCAGGGAAGGTGAGGGGGCGGTGAGGCGAGGCGGCGCGACGTTACCGGCCGTCATCATCCGCGAAGGCGGATGATCCAGTATCCACCAAAGCCGAGGGATGGCCCGCGCTAAGACAAGCCAGCTGCCGCCGTGTTTACCGGATGCCCCGCTTTCGCGCATAGGTGACGGCTGAGCGAGCCGGGCCGCCGCGGGCCCATCCGGCGATGACAGCGCCCTCACGGTTACCGTCCCCTGAACGCAACCGCTTCAACTGCACGTTTCCGCAACTTCGCGGCCGGGCCCGCGTTCTCTCGTCATGTGGCGCTTCGCCGGCAGGAAACAGCGCGAGCCCGCCGCAGGCTGAACAAGCCCGGCTGGATTTCGCGCGGTCAAATCTACGCCTCTCCCAAATATCCCCGCAGTTTTTGCGCCACAGCTCGTGCGCCCGATTTATCGAGGCGCCCAATCCGCCGATCGATTCGCCCCGGCTCGATACACGCGATTTTTGCCGGCCGTATAACCGAGGGCGCAGGCAATCCCGCGCGCTTCAGATCGTTGATCGCTACGTCGCTCGACCACGCCTCATTGTCGGCGCTGGTAATCATCGCCACCCAGATCACCCCGTGTATAGCGAGCTTGCGATTTGAAATGACGAGGGCAGGGCGTCGCTTCTCGGCGAGACGGTCGGCATAGGGAAACGGCACCACGACCACGTCGAAAGGGTCGTAGCGCGCCTCCATCACGGCGTCATCGCCGGGCTTGTCCCGGCGATCCCGATCAGGCGGGCACTATGCGTCCCTAAGCGAGATGGCCGGGACATAGGCGAGCGAAGCGACGCCGTCCTTCGGACGGCTAAGCCCGGCCATGACGTGGAGAGGCTAGAGGCTGCCATAGGCCTTCTCGTCGGCCTCGTTCGACCATTCGGAAAACGTGGCGAATGGATCGTCCGCTTCGTTCACGGGCGCCTTGTCGAGCAGCACGCCCTCATCCGTCAAGCGATAGCGCAATGTGTCGCCGGGCTTGAGGTCGAGCCGCTCGCGCACCTCGCGCGGGATCACGGTCTGGCTTTTGACCGAGACCTTGGAAAAGGCAGAGGGGTGGCGGGTCTGCCGGTTCATGAAGGCTCTATAGCTTACCGACTTACGCCTTACAAGCTTACGAACTTGCGCGGAAAATAATCCTTGACTATATTCCTAGCATAGTTATATTCCCTCCCATCCCTGCTCACCGAGGGCGCCTTCCGGAGGCGTTCGGTTGGCGGAGCGGGGACGGCGGCGCCCGCGGTTGTGCCTCGCAAGCGCAACTCCGGGAGGCTCCGGGTCACCGTCCGCTCCAACTACGTGGGGCTGCCACTGAGATGGCTGGACGGGGATCGGATGAACGGCGGGGAAACCTGCCGGGATCAGGGTTCGGCGAAAATGCCCCCTCCGGCCCCGGAAGTACGGTCCCGAAGCCCAAAATCGCCGCGGTGGAGCGCCGGAAGGCGTCGCGTTCTCCCGCTGGAGAGCGCGCCCCGCCGAAGCCCGACTTGCCCGCCGAAGCTCGGCGAGGCGGGAAGGCCAAGGCGGGGGGCTTAAGAAGGTAGCGCCTTTCGGCGCTCCGCCTCCCTCGGCTCGGGGCGATTTCAGGGAGGGTCGGGAGGGCGATCCGCGGGGTATCCGCCGCGCGGAAACGAGGATGCATGACCGGAGACATCATGGCTCGAAACCACAGACCGAAATCGGAAACCGCCGCGATCGTTGCGCCTGCCGCGACAGCGGAGCAGAACGCCGAGGAACTGCGCCTGAGCATCATGCGCAAGCTCGCAGTCTTCGTGTCCGATTGGCGGCGCTGCCGGCGCGGCATCTGCCAGCGCAGCCGCGCCTGCGTTCCGCAGGACGGCGAATGCTTGTCGCCCCGCGGCAACCTGCGGCCGATGACGGACGAGCAGGAGGCGCGCGCGCGAGCCGGGCTGCTCCGGGCGCTGAAGCAGCGGCAGGCCGAGCTTGCCGCCGCGCGCGAGCAGGGCGAGGTCTCGGCGGCCGTGCTCAGTTCCCCGCTGCAGCGTCCGCGACCAGCACCGGCTTCTCGCGGTAAAGCTCGGGGAACTGCACCTTCAGGTTCGCCACCTTCGGCGCGTCGTTGAACATGATGTACGGCTGGTGCGGATGCAGCGTCGCATAATCCTGGTGATAGTCCTCGGCCGGATAGAACGCGGCCTGCATCGTGCCGGTCTTGGTCACGATCGGCTTGGCGAACGCCTTGGCGGCGTCGAGCTGCGCGATATAGGCCTTGGCGACCTTGGCCTGCTCCTCGCTCTGCGGGAAAATCTCGGAGCGGTATTGCGGGCCGTGGTCGGGGCCCTGGTAGTTGAGCTGCGTCGGGTTGTGCGCCACCGAGAAATAGATCTGCAGGATTTTGCCGTAGCTGATCACGCGCGGATCGAACGTCACCTGCACGGCCTCGGCGTGGCCGGTGCGGCTCGAGCTCACGGTCTGGTAGTCGGCGTCCTTCTTGGCGCCGCCGGCATAGCCGGACACGCGCCTTGGTCACGCCTTTGGTGTGCTGGTACACCGCCTGGACACCCCAGAAGCAGCCGCCGGCAATCACCGCGGTTTCGAGGCCCGAGGCCGGTCCCTGCTCGTCGATGGCGGGCGCCGCGATCTTCACCGCGGCCTCGGAATGGGCCTGCATCAGCGGCGGCAAGGCCAAGAGCGCCAGCGCCGCGAGAACGGTGCCGATCAGTCCGGGACTGCGGACGGGTATGCGCATGGGGTTTCCTCCGGGTGGATCGGGTGTTGCCGGGAATGTACGGCTGCGGCGGTACTCGTCGGAACACACGTTTTCACACGTGTCCGTGATGGCGGCGTGCGCTGCGTCAGGCCTCGCCGAGCGCATCCCTGCGGCGCTGCTCGCTTTCCTCGGCGTAGCGGCGCAGCACGTAGGCTTCGGTGAGCAAACCCACGACATGCCGCTGCGGATCGACCACGGCCAGCGCCTCGGCCTCGGCGCGGTCGAACGTCGCCGCGGCCTCGCGCACGTTCATGTGGGTGGCGAGCGCCACGTCGGGGTAATGCAGCAGCGGCTCGATGGTGCGGGTGTCAGGCTTGAGCTCGCCATGCGCCTCGGACACGATGACCATGCCGGCGTACTTGTCCTCGGCGTCGACCGCGACCGCCCGCGTCGCCGAGCCGAGCGGATAGAGCTCGCGGAACCGCTCGACCGGCGTGTCCTTCGACACGGTCTTGATGTCGGGGCGCATCATGCGGCCGACGGTGAGGTCGCGGATCCAGCCGACGTCGGCGGCGCCGCGGATGCTCTCGCCGCGCAGATGGAAGCGCCAGGTTGCGAACGAATAGCCGAACAGCTCGCGGGTGATGACGTTGGCGATGATGACGGCGATCAGCACCGTGGTGGCGAGCCAGAAGTCGCCGGTCGATTCCAGCACGATGAAGGTCATGGTCAGCGGCCCGCCGATCACCGCGGCCGACAGCGCGCCAAGCCCGAGGATCATGTAGATGTCCGGAATCGAGGTGCAGCGCCGGCCAGACGAAGTTGCCGGCGGCGGCGAACAGCCGGCCGCCGAGCGCGCCGAGCAGAAGCGTTGCGAAGAACAGCCCGCCGCGGAAGCCCGAGCCGAGCGAGACGATCGAGGCCGCGGACTTGAACAGCAGGATCATGCCGACGGTGGCAAGCGGCATGCCGACCGCGGCTGCGACATGCAGCGCGCCGTGACCGGACGACATCACCTGCGGCGTGGTAACGGCGAGACCGCCGACGATCAGCCCGCCGATGGTTGGCCGCAGCCAGGACGGGATTTTCAGCCTCACCATGAACTGCTCCCACAGCGCCACGCCGCGCATCAGCAGGATGCCGAAGGCTGCCGCTGCCACGCCGAGCAGGCTCGCGATGATCAGGTCGCGCATCGTGATGGTGTTGAGCGTGCCGGCGATCAGCCCGAACGACACCGGCGAGAAATAGTGCGCCACCAGGTAACCGTTCAGCGCGGCGATGCCGACCGGGGCGAGCCCGGTCGCGGTGTAGCTGCCGATGATCAGCTCGAAGGCGTAGAACGCGCCGGCAAGCGGCGCGCCGAAGGCGCCGGCGATCGCCGCGGCGGCGCCGCAGCCGACCAGGAGCCGCAGGTCGTTCCGTCTGAGATGGAACATGCGGCCGATCCAGGAGGCCATGCCGCTGCCGAGCTGGGTGTAGCCGGCTTCGAGGCCGACCGATGCGCCGACGCCGCTCGACCAGATGGTCTGCGCCGCGACAATCGAGACTGTCGCGCACCGACATCCGCCCGCCGCGCAGCGCATTGGCCTCGATCGGGTCGACCGGGGTCTCCGGCCGCCATCGCATCACCAGCATGGTGCCGAGGCCGAGCACCAGTCCGCCCACGGCCGGCACCAATGCCCGCAGCGGCTCGATCGACTGCCACCGCGGACAATCGCTCTCCAGGCGCCAGCGCGAAAAAATGCTGATGCAGAAAATTGACCGCCGCGCCCATTGCCGCCACGCCGAAGCCCGCCAACACGCCAACCATCGCGGCCAGCGCGATGATGCTGATTTCTCTGGCGCGTACGAATGCCCGCAGCCGCCGCGGGGCCTCGAAGGGCAGGTCCGATTTCGGCATCTGTCAGCTTTTGCGCCGCCGCGCCGGCGATTGCAACATCGGCCGGCGCGGCGGTCGTTACAGCGCGGCGACGGCGCTCACCTCGATCAGAAAATCCTCGCGCACCAGGCGGTCGATCATCAGCAGCGTGTTCGGCGGGTAGGCGCCGCCGGCGAACAGCTTCGGAAATTCGCGCGAGCGATAGGCCATGAACTTCGGGATGTCCTGCGAATGCACAAGGTAGGTCGTGAATTCGACGATGTTACCGAAGCCCGCGCCTTGCGATGTCAGTGCCGCGCCGATGTTGGCGAACAATTGCACGCATTGCGCGTCGAAGTCGGCCGGCGCCTTGCCGTCCCTGTCGGCGCCGACTTGCCCCGCGATGAACAGGAACTCGGACGCCTTGACCCGGGTGACCTGCGAATACTGCCCGAGCGGCTTGCCGAGGCTGTCGGGGTTGAGAATTTTGATGTCGGCCATGGTTCACTCCTTTGCACGCGCCTAGAATAGCGGCCCTGGAGGGTAAGCACAGCATGACAACGGACGATCAGAGACCGCGCGGCGAGCTCACCGTGCGCATCAGCGCCATGCCGGCCGACACCAACGCCAACGGCGACATTTTCGGCGGCTGGGTGCTGTCGCGCATGGACCAGGCCGGCGGCATCGCCGGCGTCGAGCGCGCCAGAGGCCGCGTCGTCACCATCGCGCTCGATGCGATGACGTTCATCCGGCCGGTGCGGGTCGGCGACGTGCTCGAGGTCTACACCGAGGTCGAGAGCATCGGCCGCACCTCGATGAAGATTCACGTCGAGGCCTGGGCGCGGCGCTTCCAGACCCATACCCAGGAGAAGGTAACCGACGCGACCTTCACCTTCGTCGCCATCGACGACGCCGGCAAGCCGCGGCCGATTCCACCCCTGGACTAGGCTGAACTCCAATTTTCAAGTGGATGCGGGATCGAATGGCGGACGGGCGCGTTATGTTAGGTTTTGGATTGTTGCCGTAACATCCATCCGCGAGGTTTTTCATGCGCGTGCTTGCAATCATCGGTGCGCTGGCGATCGTCGTTGCGATCGCCGCGGGCGTCTATTTCTTCGGCGGCTTCTATGATGTCGCCGCGAGTACGGAGGATGCCGAAGCTCATCGATTGGGCCGTGGTCCGGGTCCGCGAAGCGTCGATCGATCGCCGCGCCGATGCCCGGCCGCCGATCAAGCTCGACGACCCTGCCATGATCCGCGACGGCGCCCGGGCGTTCGCCGAGCACGGCTGCGTGCATTGTCACGGCGCGCCGGGAGCCGAATGGTCGAAGTTCTCGGAAGGCCTCAATCCCGGCCCGCCGGACCTCAAGGACATCGCCAAGGAGGACACGCCGTCCCATCTGTTCTGGGTGATCAAGAACGGCATCCGCATGACCGGGATGCCGAGCTTCGGCAAGGCCGGCGTCGCCGACGACGAAATCTGGAAGATGGCCGCGTTCGTCAAGAAGCTGCCGGAGATATCGGACGCCGACTACAAGGCGTGGACATCCTCGGCTCCGGCGCCGCGGCAGTGATACCGCTACTCCAATCCTGAAACGATCCGCAGGTCGCGCACGGCGCCGTCGCCGAGCGCCTTCAGCGCCTCCTGGTAGCCCGGGCTGTTGTAGGCCTCGTTCGCCTTTTCCACGCTCGGAAATTCGGAGATGACGATGCGATCCTTCAGGCCGGCCTCGTAGGCGTTCGCCGCCGTGCCGCGCGCGATGTACTTGCAGCCGAACGGCGCCGTCGCCTTCGGCGCCATCTCGGCATAGCGTGCAAGCTTCGCCGGATCGGAGATCGAGCGGTAGATCGTGACCCAATAGCCCTTCGGCCATTATTCGAGCCCTTCGACGATGCGGAAGTCGCGCTCGGCGGCGCCGTCGAACACCTTCAGCGCGGCCTGATAGCCTTCGGGCTGTCGTGGGCGGCGACGGCCTTCGCCACGCTCTCGAACTCGACGATGACGATGCGCGCCTTGATGCCGGCTTCGTAGGCGTTGGCGGCGTCGTCGCGCGCCAGATACTTCGCGCCGTGGGCCGGGAATGCCGGGCCCGCAAGCTTGGCGTAGGCCGCGACCTTGTCCGGATCCTTGATCGAACGATACGCCGATACCCAGTAACCCTTCTTCGCCATTTCAAGTCTCCGTTGTCGGTTGGTGAGGAAAGATTAGCGCAAGATGCCAGTAGCGTTGCCTACGCCTTCTTGAACGCCGGCATGACGTCCTTGGCGAACCAGCGGAGCTGCTCCTTGAATTCCTTGGGGCCGAGGCCTTCGGCCCAGTGGATCATGAAGCTGTCGAGGCCCGGATATTTCGCCTCGATCGACTTGATGCCTTCGATCACCTCCGCCGGCGGGCCGCAGAACCAGGCCTTCTGCTTCACGCCGTCGGCCAGCGTCGGCACGGTGGCCGGCGCGCCGGGCGAGCCCCAGGTGCGGCCGTGCTCGTCGGCATAGCGCACGAAGCCGAACGGCGCGAACCATTTGAAGCGTTCGTCGTGGGCTGGCTCGAGCCGCCTCATCGCCTCGGCCTTGCTGTCGGCGAGATAGACGCCGGCGCCCCAGATCATGTCCTCGCCGAGCTTTTTCGGTCGGCCATGCTTTTTGCACGCGGCGTGATAGGCGCGCACCACGTCGTCGAGGATCTTCTCGCCGTTCAGCGTGACCATGGCCTTGAGGCCATACTTCGCCATCATCTCGATGGTCTTGCCGCTGGCGATCGGCATCCAGATCTCGACCGGCAGGTGCTTGGGCCGCGGCACCATGGTGATGTCCTTGAGCTTGTAGCCGCGATAGTCCACCTCCGGCGGGCATTGGTAGTACTTGCCCTTGAAGCTTGAACTCCGGCTCGTTGAAGCAGGTCAGCAGGAGCTGCAACTGCTCCTCGAAGAACTCGCGGTTCTTCTCGGCGTCGAGCAGCGGCGCGCCGAAGGTCTCGACCTCGCGGGTGTGGTAGCCGCGGCCGACGCCCATGATGACGCGGCCGTCGGTGACGATGTCCGCCATGGCATAATCCTCGGCCATGCGGATCGGGTGCCACATCGGCAGCACGTTGAAGGCGCAGCCGAACTTCAGCCGCTTGGTCTGGGTCGCGAGCCAGAGCCCGGTCTGGATCAGGTTCGGGATGACCTCGTAGCCCTCGCGCTGGAAGTGATGCTCGGCGATCCACAGCACGTCGAAGCCGAGATCGTCCATGTGCTGCGCCACGTCCTTCACGGTCGCGAACACCTCGCGCAGCCGCTCGTCGGAATAGCGGCGGTCGTTGGCCGGCGTGCCGTTCAGGCCGATGTTGTCGAGCTCGATCTGGCCGACGTAGAGCACATGGAATTTGCTGATCATGGGTCAGTTCTCCGGCCGGATTCCGAACGTTCGCTCGAAGCGCTTGGCGTAGGCCGGCCAGACATCGGGGTTGACGATGCGCGGCGGCTTCTTGCCGTCCAGCGTCAGGACGAGTTGCTCGGCGGCGAACTTGCCCATGTTGGCGCGCGCCTCGCGGGTGACGCCGGCCGTGTGGGGGCTTGCGATGACGTTGTCGAATTGCAACAGCGGGTGATCCATTGCCGGCGGCTCCTTCGACCAAACGTCGAGGCCTGCGCCGGCGATCTGCTTGCTGCGCAGCGCGTCCTCGAGCGCCTTCTCGTCATGGATGTGGCCGCGCGCCGCGGTGATGAAATAGGCGTGCTTTCTGCATCAAGCCGAACTGGCGAGCGCCGATCATGCCGCGGGTGGTGTCGTCGAGCGGGCAGTTGATGGAGACGAAATCGGACCGCCGCAGCAGCTCGTCGAGCTCGACCTTGGTGGCGCCGCGCTCGGCCATGGTCTTTTCGTCAAGATAGGGGTCGTAGGCCAGCACGGTCATGTTGAACACGGTCGCCGCAGAGCTTGGCGATGCGGCGTCCGACATTGCCGAGACCGACGATGCCGATGGTGCGGTTGTTGATGTCGTTGCCGATGAAGGCGTTGCGGTCGCGCATCGTGCCTTTGCGCAGCGCGTGGTTGGTCTGAATGATCTGCTTCGACAGCATCAGCATCATGGCGAGCACGTGCGCCGCCACCGCATCGGCGTTGCCGCCGGTCTGGTTGACGACCAGCACGCCGGCGTCGGTGCAGTCCTTGACGTTGACGGTGTCGTAGCCGGCGCCGCCGGTCGAGACGATCAGGAGATTGGGGGCCCGCGCGATCAGGTCCTTGTTGACGTGGAATTTGGCCGGCAATTCGTCGCGCGCCGAGCTCACCTGGTAGGCATGGGCGGCCGCCACGATCGGGTTGACCGCCGCATCGGGAGAATCGTTCTCGAGCTTGTCGAGCCGGATTTCCGGGCGGCTTCGCGATGATTTCGAGATAGATCGGGTGGTTGAGAAAACGAACGTAAAAGACGCGTTTGACATTTTCCTTAGCAGTCGAAACATCCGCCATCACCACCACCCCGAAAAGCCACGCCCTTGGTTCCAGGCGGCAATTCTTGCCATTGCGGCAATAGGCCGTCCAGCCGATTGCCGGGTGGCAATGCCTGCGGCGCACGGAGCGGATGCAAATATCGGCCTGGACAATGCCGATCCGCCGCGAAAAGCCCAGCGGTATCGGGCTCTTGCTTGAATCGGCCGGGCGATGCGGCTATCAGATGGCGCATGAGCCGGGTTGCAGGTCCGATCGCATCGGTTGCGTTGGCGGCTTGTGTCCAGTTTGCGTGGGCGCCTTCGGTCCTAGCCGGAGCGCACGACGCTCTGATCGCCAAGCACGCGGCGGAGAACGGCGTGCCGGAACCGCTGGTCCGCCGGGTCATCCAGATCGAGAGCCGCGGCCGCGCCGGCGCGGTGCATAAGGGCAATTACGGCCTGATGCAGATCCGTCTCGGCACGGCGCGAGCGATGGGTTATTCGGGCGATGCCGAAGGCCTGCTCGATCCCGACACCAACCTGACCTATGCGGTGAAGTATCTGGCCGGCGCTTATCGCGCGGCCGGATGCGACGCCGATCGCGCCGTCGCCTATTATCAACGCGGCTACTATGGCGTGAAGCGCCGCAACTGCGGCGGCCCGTCGGGAACGCGAAATCGCGCAAGCCGACATCGACACAAACAGAGCGAAGGCCGGTTCGGCCAAGCGCAAGCAGGATGCCGCGAGCGCGCCAGCCGTCGATGTGATCAAGCCGCGGCTGGTGCAGACCGAATCGATTTCCAAGTCGAAGCTCGAAACGGCGCCAAGGCCGCAACTGGCGAAGTTCGAGCCGGTCCGGATTTCGGCGGCGTCCGCCGCGCGCATCCAGCCGGTGCCGATTCCCAGCCCGAAGCCGGCGGCGCTGACGGCAAAGCCCGAACTCGCGGCGACAACGGCCGTGGCGTCGCTGGAGACGGACACCACGGACGTCGTGCCCCTGCCGCGCGTTCGGCCGGAGCCAAAGCCGGACGCACAGCCCGCGCACCGCGCCGAGCATAGGCAGTCTGTGCGTCATGCCGAGCACACGCGCGGCCATGCCGGCGAGAAAGAAGGCCGAGGACGCGCTCAGACGTTCCCGGCGCCGTGGTGTCGTTCTTCAAGAAGCTGACCACGCCCGACAAGAAGGCTGCGTAAGAGCAACGACGCAGGAATCCGCACAGACCTCGTCTCCGCCGCAGAATTTCTAGTTGGCCGGGGCGAACGCTTTCAGCGCGCCGCGCAGGATTTCGCGCGCCGGCTCCGAGCCGTCGAGGGTGCGGACGGTGCGGCGCTTGATCTTCCAGCCGTCGGCGGTGCGCACCAGCTCCCAGCGATTGGACGCGACGCGGTGGATGCGAAAGCCGTTCGAGACGCCGTGGTTCGGCACCTCGTGCGGCGCCGGCCGTCGGGTGCGGGGTGAGGATTTGCAGATAGGAGGTCACGACCGCGCGTGTCGCCGTCGAGTTCGATGCGCGGCAGGCCGGCGAAATGCGCCAGTCCGCCGGCGATGGCAGCCTGGTGCGCGGGCGACTTGGTCATCGCCGCGATGGTTTCGTTGCCGGTCGCGGCCTTGCCGCGGCCGAGGTCGAGCTCGCCGTCCTCGACATAGGCCACGCGGGTGAAGTAGTCGGCGCCGGTGTCGGCGCTCGGCGGATGGCTGGCGATCAGGTTGAGGATTTCGAGACGGTCCTCGACGGCGCGGAGGCGGTCCTCAAGGCTGCGGTTGATCGGCCATGATGCTCTCCTCGGACTGGATGCCCAGGAGGACTCGTGGTCACATCACCACTGTCAATCGCTTGGCGGCGCGGGTGACGCCGGTGTAAAGCCAGCGCTGCCGGCTCTCGGCGAACACGGCGGACTCGTCGAACAGCACCACGTCGTCCCACTGCGAGCCCTGCGCCTTGTGCACGGTGAGCACGTAGCCGTAGTCGAACTCGTCGAAGCGCTTGCGCATCGGCCATTCGAGCGCTCTCGATGCCGCCGGTGAAGCACTCCGGCCGCACCGAAACCTTGATGCCCTTGCCGGCGAAGCCCTCGTCCGGCTGCAGCCGCATCTTGATGATGTCGCGCGCGTGGCCGCCGGCTTCTCCTTCACCGACCACAGCCCGCCGTTGAACAGGCCCTTGCGCTTGTTGTTGCGCAGGCAAACGAGCTTGTCGCCGGTTGCCGGCAGCTCGCCGGTGAAGCCGCGCCGCTGGCGCATCCGCATGTTGTAGGCGCGCCGCGTCGCGTTCCTCCCGACCAGCACCTGGTCGGCCTCGATCACGCGCTGGCGGTCGAGGTCGGTCGCGCGTCACGATCTCGCGTCTCGCCGTAGCGGCCGGGCTCGAGCTCGCGGCCCTCGCGGATGTCCATCGACAGCCGGATGATCGGATTGTCCTGCGCCTGCCGGTGCACCTCGGTCAGCATCGCGTCGGGCTCGGCCTCGGTGAAGAAGCCGCCGCCCTGGATCGGCGGCAGTTGCGCCGGATCGCCGAGCACCAGCAGCGGCACGCCGAACGACATCAGGTCGCGGCCGAGCTCGGCGTCGACCATCGAGCATTCGTCGATCACGATCAGCGCGGCCTTCGAGGCCGGCGCGTCGTCCCACAGGTCGAAGCTCGGCACCTCTTCGCCGCTCTCGCGGGTCTTGTAGATCAGGCTGTGGATGGTGGAGGCGCGCTCGCAGCCCTTGCTGCGCATCACCAGCGCGGCCTTGCCGGTGAAGGCGGCGAACAGCACCTTGCCGTCGACCTCCTGGGCGAGGTGGCGGGCCAGCGTGGTCTTGCCGGTGCCGGCATAGCCGAACAGGCGGAACACCTGCGGCGTGCCGCCCTGGCCGGGCTTGGCCTTGAGCCAGGCGGCGACCGCGCTCGAGGGCGGCATCTTGGTGCGGGGTGAAGATGGTCATGGCGGCCCAGATTCGAGGCGACCGCAGATTACACTAAGAACAAAAAGCGAACAAGTACTTTTATGAACGAAAGCGTTAGGCGACGTCGAATTCCGGGCCGGCGTCGGCCTTCATCTTCTTCAGCACGCGCCTGAGCGCCGCGATCTCGGCTTCGAGCCTGGTGACGCGCTCGGCGAGCGAGCCCGCTTGGGCGGCGGCGACGTCGGCCGTCTCGGCTGATGCGGGCTCCATCTGCAGGTGCTGCGCGAAGGCGGCGCCGACCTCCTGGCCGTGTCGCCAGATCACGTGGGCGCGCAGCGTCTGCTCCTTCTGCGGGATATAGAGCTCGACCACGTCCGGCACCGTCACCGTGTCGGAGAAGATCAGCCGCGCGCCGTATGGCGAGATGTCGCGGATCAGGCAATCGACCACGCTGCGGCGGTTGTTGAAATGGATCGAGCCGCGCAGAAAGCTTTTCTGCCGCGCGACCTTTCGCCGCTCCACGGTGCGCCCGGGCTGGTTCGACATGGCGCGAATCTAGCCCGCGGAGTTTAAGGACCTCTTTACCGGGTCGGTAGGCAGGTGTTTCAGTTCGTTAGCAATTGAGGAAAAACTGCCTCAATTGATGGAACCATCAGCTCCGTCAGCTCGGCGGGTTGCGGCGAAAATATTCGGCGTCCTCGGCGTTCATGCTTGAACTCCGGATGGCCGCGCCATTCGATGCGGCGCGCCGCCATGTCGGTGCCGTGGCGCACGCGGAACAGCAACGTCCGCTGCGGCCCGTTGATGTATTCGTGCATCTCGCCGGGCGGATGCACGCAGAACGAGCCCGGCACCACGTCGACGGTGCGGTCGGGCAGCCGCATCTTGCCGCCGCCGGAGAAGCAGAAGTAGATCTCGGTCGCGTCCGGATGGCAGTGGTAGGGGCTGATCTGGCCGGGCTCCCAGCAGGCCACGGTGTAGTCGCCGGATTGTCCGCCACCGACGTCGAGCTCGCTCAATATCTTCTCGACGTGATGCTTGGGATTCCACTCCTGCTCTTTTTCGATGTTGAACGCGTGCATGTACGGCTCTCTCCGTGGCGGGTCCTGTGACGGTGGGCGATTATGCCCGCCACGTTCTCCGCTGTCATGCCCATACAATTCGCCGCTGCGGCGGCACACTCCGCCGTCATGCCCGCCCCCGATCGGGTCGGGGGTGAACTCCGGCGGACGAGCCGCACACTCCGTTGTCATGCCCGCCCCCGATCGAGTCGGGGGTGAACTCCGGCGGGCATCCAGTATTCTCGGTATTTGCTTGGGGTGATGCTTCGCCAAATCGCGGGTCGCCGTGGTTACTGGATCGTCCGCCTTCGCGGACGATGACGGCTGAGGGTGCGGTTGATGACGGCCGAGGCTATCGATGCGAGGAAGCGGTTGAGGATGTTGCGCAGTCCTGCGCCTGCCTGATACGAGAATGGCAGGGCGCGAAACATCGGCGCGGGTTCACCGCAGCGTGCGGAAGGGGAGTGAGATGTTCAAGAAGCCGAACTGTCCGGTCATCGCGGTCGAGGAGCATTACTGGGACGCCGAGCTGTCCAAGAGCTACGTCGGCCAGGAATCCGGCCGGCCGGGGCCGCAGATGGAGCGGCTGTTCGATCTCGGCGCGCTGCGCATCAAGGAGATGGACGAGACCGGCATCGACGTCCAGGTGATCTCGCATGGCGCGCCGTCGGCGCAGAAATTCCCGGGGGAGGGCGCGGCGGCCCTGGTGAGCCGCGTCAACGACCGGCTCGCCGCGGCCTGCGCCGCGCATCCGACCCGCTTCGCCGCCTTTGCGGCGCTGCCCTCCACCGAGCCGAAGGCCGCCGCCGACGAGCTCGAGCGCGCCGTCACCAAGCTCGGCATGAAGGGCGCCATGATGCACGGCCTGTCGCGCGGCGTGTTCCTCGACGACAAGCAGTTCTGGCCGATCTACGAGCGGGCGGAGAAACTCGACGTGCCGATCTATTTCCATCCGGCGACGCCGGATCAGCGCGTTTCGGATGTCTACTACGGCGACTACGTCAAGGACTTCCCGATGGTGGTGCGCGCCGCCTGGGGCTTCACTGTGGAAACCGCGACCACCGCGATCCGCATGGTGCTGTCGGGCGTGTTCGACAAGCATCCGAAGCTGAAGATCGTCCTCGGCCATCTCGGCGAGACGCTGCCGTTCCTGGTCTGGCGCGTCGATCAGGCCATGGCGCGGCCGGGCGCGTCGCGGCCGATCAGCTTCCGCGACGTGTTCTGCAACAACTTCTGGATCACCACGAGCGGCAACTTCTCCAATCCGGCGCTGCTGTGCTGCGTGCAGGAGACTCGGCATCGACCGCATCCTGTTCGCGGTCGACTGGCCGTTCGTCCCCAATCCGCCCGGCGTCGAATGGATGAAGACCGTGCCGCTCTGCGACGAGGACAAGGCAAAGATATTGAGCGGCAACGCCAAGCGCTTGCTGCGAATTTAGCGCGGCGGCACATTGCTTCGATCGATCTGGTATAGTCTCCACCTTGCGCGATGGATTTTCGGGCCTGTAGCTCAATGGTTAGAGCCGACCGCTCATAACGGTCTGGTTGGAGGTTCGAGTCCTCCCGGGCCCACCACTGGATTCTTAAGCGTTTGGCAGGACTAAAGGCGGGGGACCGCTCTTGCGGGGGTATAAAATCCATCGGTCTGAGCAGGCGCTTTTCGAATTGTAGGCCGCGCTAGGGAGCTATTGCCGTTGGTCATATGTGAATTGGAATTGCATATATTTGTAATTGTTTCATTGTCTTATAACCGTAACCGGGATACGGTCTTGCGTAACCGGGATACGATCGCTATTTTGCGATAGGAGAAGAAGATGACATGAGGGCCGCTCATCAAAGAGTTAAGAGGTACCGCTCCGAAGGAGGTGCGGCTGATCTCGCTCGCGTTGAGGTGCTGGTCCCGCCGGCAGCTCGCGAGAAAATCCTTGAGTTTGCTTCCAGACTGCGCGCGGAGCATCGCGGCAACAAGGAACTCAGAGCACTCTACGATAAGGCTCTGGCATCCTACCGTACGCGAATTCTCGACAACGTCGATCTCGACCGGTTACCGGACTTTCGGTCGCGTGCCGCCGTGGTCGCTCGTGCCATGATAGACCGGGGTGATGCGCGTGCCTTTGCTATGGGCCGGCAAATGCTTGACCGCTTAGGTGTAAGTTAAGATGGCATTGACCCAACTCCAGAGCGACATCCTGCGCAGCCTTGCCAAGAACCGCTCGGAAACGAGCTACTTGGCGGGTGGCCTGATGCTCAACAAAAACTGGCAACGGCGCTCCGACGACATCGACATATTCCATGATACCGACGAAGAGGTGACCGGGGCGGCGCAAGCGGACCTCGCGATACTCGATGCTGCGGGATACAAGACGCACAAGGACGTCCTAATTTACGGATGTGTGGACGCGACGGTCTCCGACGGAAAATCTGAGACCATCATACAATGGTTCTCTGAAACGAAGCGCCGTTTCTTTCCGCTGGTGAAGGACGAGGAGTGGGGGGCGCGGCTTCATCAGGCCGACCTTGCCGTAAACAAGATACTGGCCGCATCTGGACGTTCGAAGGCCCGCGACATCGCAGACCTCGTCGCCATCGCTCGCAACTATTGTCCGCTCGGTCCTTTGGTGCTGGCCGCTGCTGGAAAGCCTCCAAACTTTTCTCCGCGGCGTACGATCGACGAGATACGCCGACACGCGCTCTCCATTCCGGCCGAGGAATATCTGTCTGTGAAGGGCCTCCCGGCCGACTGGTTCCCAGAATTCATTCGAGACGAGGTGGTTCGCCAACTCGAACTTGCGGACAAATATATAATGACTGCTTCTCCCGATTTGCTCGGTGTCCTTACGGTAAATAAAGACGGCGTCCCAATCGAACTGGCCAGCGGTAAGCGCGACCGCGCAATCTTCAGGAAGGCGACAGAGGAGCCCGAGGTAATGCCGTCTCCTGCCGAATTTGACGCGGTGGGGTGGAATTCCAAGCACGCGTGATGTCGCTTGCAGGGAGTGTGAGCCATGGGTTGTGAAATATCCATGGGCAAAGGCGGATTTTACAGCGTGGCAAAATGCCTTTAGCGCCTGTAGTCGCGTTTAGGGTTGTTTGACAGTCTAGTCTTATACCAACCCGCGTAATGATCGACGCTCTCTCTACGTCATGGCCGGGCTTGTCCCGGCCATCCACGCCTTCGATTCGATTCAGGAAGTAAGGCGTGGATGCCCGCGACAAGCGCGGGCATGACGAGTTAAACATTGCGAACTCTGGTATAAGTCCTTGAAGTCGCTATGCCGTGGCACAACTCTCGGGCCCACCAATAAAATGTAGGGGTTGACGCCGTACCCAATGGATGACCGTGGCTTGCGCGCGGGCCGCGTCAGCACCGCGATCAACGGTAGGGTCGTTTCAGCGGCTGATGCCGCCGCATCGTCGCGGATGCGCGGGCGCAAGGCTGGCTGCCACCGGAAGCCGCTTAAGGCTCCAAAATTCGGCTTAGCGCAATGTCTCTCGCTTCACGGCCACATCGAAGCGCAGGGCGCTTTGGGCTTCACCACGTCCCGCTGTCTTGCTGCGACCTATCCACAACCACGTGCGGCCGTCGCTGCTTCGCGCGTACTGAAACTTGCGCTTAAGGGTGGCGCCGATGCGCGGCACCTCTTCCTCTTCGATGACGAGAGCGTCGTCATCGCTCATTGGATGCAGCGGATCGCGGCGCAATATCCACCCGCGGGGATAGAATACGTAGCTGCGCAGGCCGTCGCCGATGGCAACGCGCGTGATGAAATCAGTCTGCGTCTCGAGCAGTGCGAGAAAGTCGACATAGGCCGGATCGACCGCGCCGATCACTTCGACGCTTGCTTCGGGATAGAACCGCTTCATGCCCGCGCGGGCGAGCCGGATCGCCAGCGGGTCCGCGCTCGCCGTGCCGCGCATCGGCAGTAGTGGCGTCCAGTTCGCAGGAACCGGCGTCTGCAGGCGATAGACGAGTTGAGGGCTGTCGATGCCGCCGCTGAAGTCAATCTGCTGTTGGAAGGCAAGCGAGTGTGCTTCGAGCCCGCGATCGAGGGGCTCGCCCGACACGCCCTGGACGGTGCGCTCAATCGCCCACGCGAGATTGGCCATCTCGTCGCGCGCGAGCATCGTCTCTTCGAGCACCGCGCCCTCAACCACGCCATCGAGACTGTCGGGCAAGAACAGTGCGTGATCGAGGCGGCCCTGCAATGACAGGTCAGCCGTCACCGAGTACATCGCCCACTGTGAGCCATCGGGGTTGGCGATCGGATTGGCCGACGACACGACGCCGAAACTATCGGTAATCACGAGGTCCGAGACGCGGTGAATCCAGCCGACCGGCAACCGCACCGGCACGAGGAACCAGTCATTCCCGAAAGTGAGGGCAAATTCGGTTACGCTCATGCGCAAGAGATCGGTGACGCCCGCCTCGGCGCCCGCGAAGTTGACATCGCCGTCTTCGAACTCCCAGAAGCGCTCGGCCGGCATACCGGGATATCGGACCGGGGTCGGGTGCCGTGATGTAACGGCGAAACTTTGCAGCACTGGCTCAGCGGCGGGCGCCATGGCTCTGGCGCGGAAATCGTCCCAATCGACGTGGCCGTCGGTATATTCGGCCGCATCGAGCCGCGTGTCGCCCGCTTTCAACGCGAACGCGTACTCCATGCGGTTGCGTTGCCACGATGGATGCGCCGCATCGCCCTCGTTGAGCAAGCCATCCAGCCAGGCGAGCCACGTCGCGAGCGTGGTCCTTGCGTTGTCGGCGTCGACACCGGCGAGGGCGATGCGCGCCGGCAGGCCGGTAAGCTTGCCACTGCCATCGGCTAGCGGTCGTAGCTCGGTCGCCAGCGCGAGAGCGTCGATGGTTCTCGCGTCGAGCAGCGTCGACCACAGGAGACCTGCACGATCAGCGTCGGCGTCGGTAGGCGCAGGCAGCGCGAGCGGATACGCGTCGAGGAGCGCTAAGCGAGTCGCGGCGGTTCCCATGCGCAGCGCATGCTGGCCGGCTTCGCCGCGCAGCCGTGGGTGCGTCGTCCAGGCCGGCTCGGCCTCAACGCGCGTTTCGATTGGCACATCGTGCTCGGCGATCGGCTGCCAAGGCCTGGCCTCGTCTGTGCCAGCGCGAAATGCATCGACCTTCACGCCTTGCACCTCGAACGCCAGGCGCAGCGGCGTACCGGCGTCTTCGCCCTGAAACTCGTTGAACTGCCACTGCCGTGACAACAGCCATAACGGATCAGCCAGGGGCGCAGCCAAGCCGGCCTGCAGGCTGATCGCTGTCGGTTGAGTCTCCAGCCGCGTGATGCCGGTGATTGATGGCTTTCGCGTGCCAACAAAGTTCAGCGATGCGGCTGCCTTGTTGAATTCAATACGCACGATGCGTCCTCCGCGCTCAAACTTTGCCGAGCGTAAACAGTGCAGCGTCGCGTCCCACGTGGGACACGAGCCTTTGCCGCGCTTGGCGCAACATCTCGAGCACGCGAACGCTCGGGAGGTCGTCGGTGTAACTGTGTGGCAGGTAGTTGCCGGGCAGGATCGCCCCGAGTCCGCCGGCGAGGTCGCGCGGTCGCACACCACGCAGCATCGCGAGATCGAAACCTTCGTGGATCACGTCGACCACATCGTCGAAACGCCAGGCCGTTTGCCCGAGTTGCGGCGGCAGCGCAAGCAGTATCGTCTGCGGCGGGCGCGCGCCCGGCGCGTCGTATTGGAATCCAATGGCGGCGGTCTGGAAAGGATCCGGGATGAATTCGGGCCAGTCGTCGCAAACAAAGGCGGCAATCGTCTGGTCGCCGGCAATTGCCTCCACTCCCGGCGCATGCAGCGCGATCGCCAGGTCCGGTGCCACGCGCTGGATGTCGCGATACGGCGCGCCAGGCTTTGACTTAACATAGGCGCGCAGTTCCTCCGGGACCTGCTTGGGATCGAAAGGTGTGCCTTCATTCTCGCGCCAAGCCTGCTGCAGGGCCGCCCACGTTTGTCCCGACCGATGCGGGAACTGCACCAGTTTCAGATCGCCCAGCGCCAATGGTGTGCACAAAGCTTCGTGCGCTGACACGGCCGCAGCGAACCGATCGGCGCCTTCGCGAACGCGCGCCACCTGAGTGAGCCATCCATTTATTCGCCAGGCATCGGCTGCTGTTAACGCGCCCTGCTCCGAGAGCGAGGCATTGAATTCGGCGGCGTACGGACCGAGGGTGAATTTTGGCAGGACGGGGAAGTCCTTGCCGAACATCCGTTTGAGCCGCTCGATTGAATTCTGGACGCGCTGCGCATCCGTGGGCCCCACCTGGCCGTCAAGCAGAGGTGGATCCGCATGGAGGGCATCGTGCATGGCCGCGAGGATCGGTGTCAGAGCGGCCACCGCCTCCGCCGCACGAGCGTCCCGCATTGCCGGATCGGCCCCGGTTGCATCGATTGCGAACACCTGTGTGGGCCATGCGGCCGGCGGCAGCAGGTCGGTAAAGTTGTCGAGGGCCGCCAACAGCGCGCCAGCACCGGCGCTGCCTAACAGCGCAGCACTCGCTGCATCGAACTCGCCGACAAGAGTATCAGCGCGCCCCACGATGTCGGCGACATCGACCCCGGCGTATTCACCCATTGATGGCAGCGTCGCTTCGATCTTGTCGTCGACGCGTACCAGTTCTTTGCGTGTCGCGAGGCGTGATTTGTCAATGAGCGCCTTCAGGGTCATCGCAATCGCCTCGAAGTGCGCCAGTCCGAGCGACGCTGCATCGTCGGCAGCGGACTCGATGTCAAGTGCAGTGACACTTGCGGCATCAGCCAGCTTTGCGATCAAGGCCGACGCGACCACACTGCGAAAGCCAGTTTCCGCCCGGCCCGTGAGCCGTGGCGATGCAACCCCCTCGGCCGTGAGGATGGCCGACAGAGGCGAAAGACCGAGGTCTTGCCAGATCGCGACGACTGGGTCGGCATCGACCACGTCATTGCCATCAGCCCCCATCCGATGGATGCGCGCGACAAAGCGGTAGCGTGCGGGGTCCCCGAGCATCATCGCGATCCAGGCGTTCAGCGCTGGTTCGGCGCGCGAGCGGCGGTCTTCGGGCCAACCCTGTAGCGGGTCGGGACATATGACGACGATGCGCTGCGTGTAGCTCGCGCCAGAACGCGGCGTGCGGTTGACCTGGGTCTCAATTGGCAGCGACTGTTTGTCTGCCACCGCCATCGCCGCCGCCGCGCGCACGGGGTTGCCCTGCACGATCTGGTACGCGCCCTCGGCGAGTAGCAGGTCGCTGACGCTGTCGGCAAGATCCAGTGCGTCAGCAACAATGGCAGCGATAACTTTTTGCTCTGGCGATGACGGAGCCTGTGCTGGCGGGCTGAGGCTGGACAACGTGCTGCTCAATTTCGAGAACACGACGTTGGGCCCCTTTTCCCAGTCGGCGAGTAATGCAACGCCGTCGACGACATCGCGTGCGCCGACCGCCTCAGTTGTGTCAGTCGCCGACGCGGTGCTTCCGGGTCGCCACGGATAGGCAAGCCGAAGCGGCCAGATGAACTTGCCGAGCAAGGCGTCGCGCAAAGCACGCTCGATGCGGTAACCGTAGAGCGCCGCGAGTGGTTGGTCGCGCGTGAGCCCTTGAAGGATGTCGAGCGCACGGCGCGTACGCTTCGAATCGAGGGTGATGTCGAAGGCGCCTTGCTCGTGGTTTGCCATGAAACCACTGCGCAGGATTGCCGCGCTCGCGGCCTGTGCCTGCGAGGGTGCGAGCAAGAAGCCTTCGCTGTCGGGACGTGCGTCGGCCTTCAGGTTCTCGACCCAAGCATAGCCGCCGATGTAGAGGCCAGTCGGATGAGTGGCACGCATCTGCTCGAGTCGACGGTTGGCCCGAGCCGTAATCCACGCATCGAGCCGATATGAAAAAGCGTCGAGCGTCGAGCGGAATGCGATATTGAGTTCGCCGACCGTGCGCTTTGACAGGAAGTCGAGGCTCAACTTGACAGCCCCCAGGTCGCGCGTCTGTGGGAACACCTTGCTGACGGCGTTGAAGAGTCTCGTCGGCCGCGCCCCACGCCGCGCTCTTTGCTGGCGACGGCAATTGTGCAGAGAGGGTGTTGGCTACGTGCTCGCCGAGCGTTGATCTGCCGGTGATCGACGGGATGGAGACGTTCGCAAGCTCTTTCGGCGTCTGCACCGTGAACGTCGCTTCGTTCTCGGGCATCGCCTCGACATAAGGCATCGTCGTGACAGCACGCGAGATCACGTGCTTGATTGCTCCGCTCGAGCCCGCGAAGCGGTCGACTGCGTCATTCTGCTCCTTTTGTACTGAGTATGCGGCCAACGCCTGCAGCAGCGCCGGCCCCGTCTGACTCGCGTCGAGATACGGCTTGCCGACTGCCGGCGTCTGAATAGCGGCTTTCGCGATGCCGTCGAGATAGTTGTTGGCGGCTAACGTGGTGTCGTCGCTCGCCTCTTTAGCCGGATCCTTGTCGTCGCCAAGCACCCACGGCACTCCTGCAAGATAGCCTGCCGAGTAGGGCGGGTCGGGAAGGAAGTCGTTGCAAACGCCGATGTGCACATCCCAGGAGTTGAACGGGCCGAGCGCCGAGAGCACGCCCTGGATCACGTGGATTCGCCCGTTCGTTTGCGCTCCGCTGAAGGGCGTCGGTTCCATGCAAATGGCCTTGACATCCTTGTCGCGGTAGAACGCGGCCTGCGCCCACGCGGCGGTTTGCAGGATGTCCTTCGCCTTAGCGACGTCGCCGTCGGTGAGCCGCGGTACGCTGTTGCTGGCCAGTTGCCACATTGGACGCAGCACGCCCAGCACTTTACCGATCGCAGTCTCGACCGATGAATCGCCCGCATCCACGAAGCGCCGGCCGACCAGCGGCAACATGCCGTACGGCTGCTTGTTCGCGCGCAGGATCGGCAGCGGACCGGTGGGACGCACGTAGGACACGGCATATCGGCGCAATGCGTACAGCGTCGATGTGTTGAGCGCGTCGTTGCCGTTGACCATCGGATTCCACATCTGCATCAGGTAATCGCCAAAGGTTCCGCGCCAGAGCAGATTCATCATGTGCAGCGCACTGCGCTGGTCCGATAAGTGCGCGTTCTCGATGTTGTCGGCAGGAAGTGCATTGGGTGGAATGCCGAACGCCCAATTCAGCAACTGCAGCGCATCCTGGTCCTGAGCGGCGCCGCCGGGTGCCGGAGGCGGCGGCAGAGTTTCGGCGAGCGGGCTATATCCGGCCGGCGCGGTTTCGGTGTTGTTGGTCGGTGTGCCTAGCGCGGCGAAGCCGAGCCCGCTCGAGTCCCGGTGCGCAGCCAATAGATCAGCGAAGTCGGCCGCGCTGTCGGCGGCGGTCTTGGTCCATTCGAGGCCGACGACAACGAGACGCTCGAGGGTCCCTGTCGCCAGGTCGAAGGGAGTAATAGATCGGACGTTCGGCGGCGGCGGTTTGATGTGTTTCTGCGTCACTTCGATGGCCATGCCGTTGGCGAGTGCGGCGTCGAAATCGACCATCCAAGCGCGGTCACCGCCGAGCATCGCCTCGGAGTTATCGGTCGCCAGCCAATCGGGCGAAAGAACGAGTTGGTCGGGAATAGTGTTGCCCCACACGCGAAAGACCTCGCGGCGCCCGGCCGCGTAACCGATCGCACACCAGCGTTCGGGCAGCAGCACGGCGCGCGTGGCCTTGGACAGCGTATCGATTGTGCCGGTGGGCGGAAAATCGGGTGCACCTTGCGCGCCGGGTGCCGGGATCGGATTGCGCGGCGTGAGCACTCGAATGAGCCATGCGGCGCGGCCGCGGCCATAGGTTGACGTCAGATCGCGCAGGACGCGCGCAGCCTTATCGTCATCATGCGCGAAGCGCGCATTCCAGTAGGCCATGCCAGCTTGCAATTCGTTTGCTGTCGGCGTGGGTTCATGGTCGATGGTGTTGAGGTCGTCGGGATAGATGCGGATGCGTAACCGTGTCGGCTCGCCCGCAGGGAAGTAGCGCGTCTCGATGCGCATGGGCAGCAATGCGATCGGTTGATGGCCGTCGAGATTGCCGGCCAGACTAGACGGTTCCCGTCCGATGAAGCGGTTGGCCAACCCATCGAGTTTCTGATTGAGCGCACGGCGCTGTTCGACGAATGAGTTCCGCGTCGCCTGCGCGGCCGCGATGCGAGCGGCTAACGCGCTGGTTTCTTCTGCCGCCGCGCCAGCGCGGACAGCCGCGTCAAGCGCCTTCTTCGCTGCGGCGACGTCGGCGTCGACAGAGCGTTGCCGGGCGGCCAGTCGGTCGATATCGGCACGAATTGAGGCAAAGAGGCTTAGGTCGATTTTGGCGCGGGCCATGACTTCCTCTCGGCTCGTTCTTCGTCAAGCGCCGGGTGTTTTCAGCGCGTCACCTTTCCAATAGCCACGGAAAGGACGCTGTAGTGCGGCGATGGCAACCGTGGCCGCGTGCGGATCGACCCAGTGCGAGCCGGTCGCAGGCTGGGCTTTTTTGAGCGCCGTTAAATTGATGTACTTGCCGTTGGTAACTGCGATGTCGTCCCAGTCGACGTCCTGCCAACTGTTGCTGTTCTGCCCGGCCCCAACGCGTTCGTCGAAACCGAATCGCGGCTCGGTCATGTGCTCTTCGACGATGAAGAAGTACTTGCCGATATCAGCGGGCGCGACCGGAAATCCCACATAGGTGATGTCTGCGCCCAGATGGCCACGCAGCACCGGCATGATCGCCTTCGCCGGGTCCATCTCGCTTGCGTCATCACCGCGGGGTGGGGGGCTCGTGCCGCCCGGGCGCTTTTCCTTGCCGACGATTGGGTAGGCATAGATCGACAGGTTCGGGAAGCGCTCGAGCAGTCGGCCTCGGAACAGCAGCACCAGCATTTCGGTGCTGCCCGGCTGCGAGCCTAGCGCCAGAGCATTCCATTGGTGGATGAATGCAATATCCTCTTTTCCATCTAGCCGCTGCCAAAAATGCTGGAACGGCGTACCGCGCTGGTCGGTGGGCAGCCCTTGCCACAGCATCTCGCGCCCCATCTCGTGGTTGGCGCCGACCATCAACGCTTCGATGAAGCGTGGGTTGGTCTTCACGGCCATGACAAAATCGTTCGGCAACACGCCAACGCCAGGCAGAAAGACATCCGGCGCAATAGTCTCGAGCTTACGCGACAACGGGAACAGCAGGCGTGGGAATGCCATTACGCGATCGAAGGTATGTGGGACCACGTAGCGTAGGCGCTCGACAAGGGCGCTGTCGAATGTCGCGCTGATGAATGCGTTCGACAGGACGCCGCTTGCCCAAGTCACAGTCTGCGCGCCCAGGCTCAGGCTGCTGGCCAGGCGCGATGGCACCGTGCGGTCGGCGTCCGTTCGGGATCGCGCCCGGGCCGCATTGGCCGCGGTTGCGAAGTCGACGGCCTTGAGGACGATGAGCGAGCCCGCGGGGGGCAGTACAACGCGCTCATAGTCCTTAAACGCTGCCGAAAAACGGGAGAGCGTCGCGTGGTCCTTGAGAGCCGGCGGCAACGTGATTGTCGGTACCGCGTTCTTCGCGGCCGGAACGTTCGAGAAGTCGCCCGGGCTGCTCAGGCCGATCTTCACTTCGCCCTTGCCGCTTCCGAGCGTGGAAGGCGGAAGCGTCGTAAACACCGCGGCATTGCCGTAGAGTTTGAGTGCATTGAGCGGTACCGACGCCACCACAGTCATTGCCACGCCTGCTGACCGCGGCGCACGTACCGGTTTGCCGCCGCGCGTTGTGACGCTTGCGCTGCCGAGCATTGTCAGCGCGCCGCTACGCCCGTCGATGCGTAGCGCTTGGCTCGTCATGGTGCCTCGTTGCAACGATAGCAAAACGCCTTCGGCCCCGGGCTTGCTGCTGTGCTGTATCAACCTGCCAATGTCGCCAGACAGCGCCTCGCCCGCTACGCTCTGCAGTTGGGCGATGCGGATCGCGTGGGTCTCGGTCAGCAACCCGCGATGCCACACGTCACCCATCGTCGGAGCCTTCTTCTTGGCGCGGGCGGCTTGTTTGCGTGCTGTGGCGTTCGCATCCTGGATCGCCTTGATTTCGCGGCCAGTCAGCGACAGTGCGAGTCCGGTGTAGGGCATCAGGTCGACCGCCGTGTCCAGCTTCGCGGGCAGCGGCACGTTGTCGTACGAGCGGCTGCCGAGCAGTCCGTCGGGCACGAAACGGTTTGGATCGATCGCCGTAAGGTGCGTCGAGGCATTCGCAAAGTCGTTGACGAGCGCGCTCACTTGCGCCGTGATGGACGGAAGGCCTAGTTTTCGCGCGCGCCAGCGCGCCATCTTTAATGTTGCACGGCGCGGATTTACCAGACGGCGCATCGAACCGTCGAAAAGTTCCTGCGGCAAGGTCGCACCCGCCATGCGGCCGTATAGCGACTCGTCGGTCGAAAGTGCGATACGTGCGCGGGACGGCGACAGCACCGCCAGCACACGATCGGCTGAAAGCCTTGACAGATGCCTTACTTCAACGCGCTTGAGGACATCACGCGCCAGGCGCGCGAGCGAGAACGCGCGCTCGGCCGCAAGAATGTCGCCCAGTTGCGCCCAAGCGGCCTGCATGAACTCGTCTTGGTTCTGTCGAACGACTTCGGCACCCCAGCCAGCGGCGAGTTGATAGCGCGGCTGCAGCGAGAGGCCGTCAAGCCAGTTCTGATTGATCTTTGCCGCGTCGACCTTGTGTCGTCTGGCGGGGAATTCACCGTAGATCGGCGGTGAAAGCGTCGGCACGTGCGCGGCTGGGTCGGTGCCGTCAGCAACGCGCGCTGATCCGCTATTGAGGATTTCCTGGAGCTTTGCAGCGTAGGCGGCATTGCTCTGGGCCGGAGTGAAGCCGAGCGACACCATCGCGCCTTCGAACACCGTCTGGCCAGGAGTTGGGCCGTCGAACAGCAGGTGGTCGCCGTCGACGTATACTGGCCGCTCGCCGATGTGGCGCAGTTGTGCGAGCAACGCCGCGTCACTGCCGTATTGCGAGGGCGTGCGCAGGCGTCGCGCCAGCGTTTCGATGTCGCCCACCGGCCCCGTCGAAAAGGTCCACGAATAGTACACCGGTAATTCGATGTCATTGGGTGCCTGCATCGACCACGCCGGGCCGAGAGTATCGCCAGGGACCGGCTGGCCGAGGCCGCGTAAGCGCCCACCATCGGTTGCGGGAACGATGCAGGCGACGTAATCGGTGCGCGGTGTGAGACGCCGCGGGCAGACGAGCCGCGAAACATTGCGTTCGGGCAATTTCTGCATTTCGGTGGACAGCATCTGAACCGCACTCGGGTTCGCCGCATCAACGGTCGATACTGCCTGCGAATGCGCCCACAGCCATGACTTCGACAGGTCCGGCAACTCGGTCTTGACTTGCTCGGCGGTGAGGCTGATCGATGGCAACGGTTGCCCGGCCTGCAGCGCGGGTGAGGCAACCTTCGCGCGCTCGACAACCACGAGTACGAGCCACGGACGCACATGATCAGTGGTGTTGGCGCGTGCTGGCGTCAGCATCCATGGGAAATCGGGCGGATCGAAATCGACGACCGCTAGATAATTGGGCTCGAAGTCGGTCGCGTTCGGCCGCGGGTCCGTGCGGACGACAAGGCGCTGATCGATGCCGATGATGTCGGCCGGGCCATAAAGGGTAAGGTCGATGTTGCCGGACACCGCGCTCGCGGGGTTGCCGTCCTGCCTGGCCGTCAGCGTGAGGCCGACGGTGATGCGGGGGCGGGTCGCCAGTGCGGCGTTGGCAGCATCAGCATTCGCATGCGCGCGCGCGAGCCCGCGACGCGTCCAGGGCATAAAGCGATAGGGGACAGTCATGCGGCGAGCTCTGCAAGTTCGACGACGTGCGCGCTCGCAACGTCAACGTTGGTTATGGCCGCACGCGCCTGCATTGCGCGCCACACGCTGGTGTAGGTGCGATCACTGCTGACGACAGCGAGCGTCGACTTATCTGCGACGGTGAGCGGCGCCGGATCAACCTTAATCGCTGTAGGCTGCGCGGGCTGGGTCAGCGCGCGATCGCGCAGCGGTGAACGGCCTGCGGCGCCGAAGGCCAAAGTCGTGCCATGCGTGGTTTCTAGATAGGCATCCAATGCCTTGCGCCGCAGCAGTTTCGGTACCGGCGTGGGCGCACCGAGATCGGCCTCTTCATAGCCGAGCGGCTGCGGGGCAATTTCGCCCATATCGAACTCCTCGCTCGCGAGCCGGTAGCCCGCGGTGTGCGATTCGAACGACGGTTTGGACAGCCTATCGTCCTGCGACATCTCGATGAACTGCGCGATCGCGAAGAAGTCATTTGTCGGCTGCGCTGACGCGGTGCCGACCGAAGTCAGTTTGCCCCCTTGGGTGAGCGCCAGCGCGCCGCCTAAGAATTCGTTTGCGACCATTGATCTTGCTGCCGCTCGCCTTGTCCAAGCGCAACTCGAATGGAGCAAGCTTCTGCTGGAAGGTCAGCGAACCAAGCGGGTGCGCGAGTAGATCAGTGCCCGCGTCGATTTTTGCAAGACTGAGGAACGCATCGCCCCCACTGGGAAGCTGCGCGCTCCAGTTGGCGACCTTCGCAATCTCCTTTTTCAGTAGCTCCGATACATCGACAGTGATCTGCGGCGTGTCCAGGTCGTTGCCAAAGCTTTCGTCGATATGGACGGAGAAATCCGGCAGCGGCCAGGGCGTGTGCACTGTGGCATTGCCAGCGATGTGCCAGCGCCCCGGTCCGGCAAAGCGTGCCATCGAGATGGATCGACGCGAAATCAAGGCCGAAGACGTGGACGTCGAGATATGCGTAGACGTCGACCTCAAAATAAAATTTTGGAACCAGATAACAGATGGCGTCGAAGCCAAGGCCGCCATCGATGCGAGCGATGCCGATGTCGGCCCAGGCGTGCAGTTCAGCGCCCGCTTGCACTGTTGCCGAGGTGATCGCGAAATAACCCTCGAAGGTGATGCCGACGATGCCGATGTCGTAGCTTGTCGCCGACGTGTTCGAAAGGCGCCGGAATGTCGGACGGAATCTCCTTGAAATGCGGGTTGAAGCCGCCGGCGCTGATGATGAACGTGGGCTGGTCGCCGAACGCCGCGCGGAACGCGAACTGCCCCGAGATGGATGTGAATCGCGACACGCGAGTGGATGAGCTTGGCATCGAACGCGATGCGGAGCGGATCGAAAACGACCGAGCCAACGAAATCGAGCCGCAAATACAGCAGTGCGAGGTCGGCCGAGATCAGTGGCGGCAGCGCGACAATACCTTGGCCGAGTAGCGTGAACTGGCTTTCTTCGACGAGCAGACCTAGGCGCACAGTCACGAGGCTCGGTGTTCCCCAACCTAGCTCGAGCATCGGGCCAATAATGAAGCCGCCGGCCTTGACCGGGAACATCGTGCGCAACGTGTTGATGATCTGCGGCGCGTTCGCCACCGGGTTGTCCGGAAAGAGAACCGCATCGAGTTGGCCCGCACTCAGCGCTTGCGACAGCGCGGGGGGCTTGCGGTGTGCTGCACGCCAATGAGGCCGCCGATGCCGGTCAGCGTGAAGCCGAATGACAGCTGAATTGGCGGGAACTGTCCGAAGATCAACGTCAATAGCGAGAAGCCGACCTCCCCGCTCGTATTGAGGATGGCGATTGCCTTGACGTCGACCGCCAACAACTTGAGTTCGAGAACGCCCGAATAGCCGTTTGCGTCGACCGAGAGATAGCCGCCACCCTTGACGATGCCCGCGTCCAGAGACAGTCCGATGCCGTTGGGCGGCTTCAACGCGAACGTTATGGGCGTACCGCCGCCTAGATCGAGTTGCAGCAACACGCCGAGTCTGTCGACTGAAGCCGCGAAAGGACCGAGGGAGACGCCGAAAGACGCGGACATCTCCACCGCGAGCTTGGAGAAAGAACCGCCCTGCGGATCGAGCCCGAAGTTGATGAGTTGCAGTTCAAACGGTCCGGTCGGCAACGTCGGTACCGGCAGGCTCGCGTGCAGGCCCGTGCCGTTGATAAGCCGCAACTCGCCTGCCGACATCGGCTTCGGCGGAGATGTCGAGTCCGATGGTAATGCTGTCGCCGAGGATGAGCTTGAGAAAGTTGTCGGATGGCTTGATGACCGCCTTCGCCTCGTGGGCGAAGAACTGCAGCGAAGGCGTGCCGTTCGCGAGATTCAATGAAATGCCGAGCTCGCCGACCGACAACACGACGCCGAGCGCGTCGCTGCCGACCGTGAGCGCGTTGCCCCGGCGTCTGAGGTCGAGGCCGATCCTATAATCGCCGCTGACTGCCACCGCTGCCGGGGGCGCCAACGGAATGAGTACGTTGACGCCAGCGCTGGCTGTAAAGGCGAGCGCGATGTCCGCTCCGTCCATTGCCTGGGAGCGATTGAGCGCGAGGCCGAGCGACGCTTTGATCGCGCTCGGAGGCCCCGGATCAAAGGCTACCGAACCGCTCAAACTGCCTGGTACCGATAACGACAACGCGGGTTTGCCTGCGAAGGTCGGAATTGCTTGCGTGACAAAACCGGCGGCGGCAGCGGAAGACGGCGCGGTAAACGAGCGATCGAGCATACTGCCGACCAGCAGCGCAACCAGGCCGAACGCTGCCTGGGCATTGGCGATGTCGGCGGCGCCCAGTAGCGCGGCGAGGTTGTCGGCCTCGTGGCCGGCGGCAGCAGCGGCGCGCGCGTCGCCACTCAGCATCAATAAGATCTTGCCAATCGAGAACGCGCTCGGATAGCGGCTGTTTGCCTGCAGTTGTGTCAGGCGATCGATCTGCTGCATCACAGGCGCGACGACGCCAAGCGCGGCCGCAGGATTGCCGCCGGGCTGCAGTGCGTCGACCGCCTCTTTGATGTAGCCCAGCGCCACGAGCGTTTCGGCGATGACCTCGCACGCGAGCGCGAGCGATTCGGCGGCCGCGCCGTTGTCCTTAAAATCCGACAGATCAGGATTTGCGGGCGGCGCAGCGGGATTGAGAATGCCGAGGGCTTGCCAGATCAGTCGCTCGACAACAATCTTGTCGGCGGCCGGAATAGCACTGGCAGCGAGCAACCGGCCGACCGACGCCTTGTACCAAGCGTAGGCCTGCGTGAAGACCTTGTCAGGCGCTGCCATCCGCCAGGCCCCCGGGTCGTCAATCTACGAAATGACGATACCTCACAAGGCGCCGCACGATGAGGTATCGGGGTGCGCAGTAGGCGGGTGTCGACGAAACCGGGTGCAGGCCATTCCAGGAATAAGCGAATCCATGGCCATCTCTGGGCTTCCTGAAGGTGTTTCCCGGGCTGGAACAACGGTTCAAAATTTTATCGCATATACTTCGGCGCCGGTACGACGTTCGCGAAGTATGCGGCGCCCGAACAGGGGGTCGTGATCCAGACTTGGTCGCGGGACTTCACGATATTGCTAACGCGCGACGCAAGGCTCGAAGGCCGCAGATGATCGTTGTCGTGTGACTTCTCGCACTTCAGATATCGTGCGGTCAGCTCAATATATGTGGTGGGAGGCAGGAAACATCATGGAGGAATACCATGATTACTCCGCACCAATCTCAATTTACCGTCTTTGGCGGCGCTTACGGGTCTGAGCGAAACGAGGCGATCGGCCATGAGGCTCCCAAAAACAAGATTGCCTCACCGTGGCGCTGGACTA
The DNA here is from genome assembly GCA_963702635.1 of uncultured Alphaproteobacteria bacterium. GTDB lineage: Bacteria > Pseudomonadota > Alphaproteobacteria > Rhizobiales > Xanthobacteraceae > Z2-YC6860. The sequence continues at coordinate 12,946 of CAVPDL010000012.1, read as the reverse complement.
CTGCATTAATGGCCGTCGCCGCAGTGGTCGCGTTTTTGACTGTGCTCCATTACCAACTGGGCCACTACAGCTCGCTGCGCAATGAACCAGCGACCGACGGGTTTTTAATCGTGGACCCGTTTAGAATGTAAGTCATCGACCCCGATCAGCGGGCTTCGGATTTATGAATTGCGGGTCTTCGATACAGGCCAGTGCATTTTCCGTTGTGTCCTTAGTAGCTCGATTTCGCGGTGCACCTTCAAGATTGTTAGCTTTGGTCAAGCCAACGGTACGCCGCGAAATCGAGCAGCAAACGGTCAGAATTTTAACTCAGAGCAGCCAAACGATCTGCGACGGACGGAGGCATCCATGCCGCCTCGACGCCGTGGTCGGCGAGTATGACCTGCGCCGCGTTGTAGCCGGGGAGGCCCGTGATATTACCGCCAGGGTGGCTGCTTGATCCGCACAGGTAAAGGCCGGCTACATGTGCGCGGTAGGCGCCGGCTCCAGGGAAGGGGCGGTGATAGCCGATCTGGCCGTTGGTGAAGGCGCCGACCAGCAGATCACCCTCGCGCATATTGGGCAGCGATCGCTCGGTGTCCATCGGTGTTCGCGTGAATGCATCGATCACGGCTTCGCTGAGATTGGGCGCGTGCCGGCGCCACAACTCGAGCATTGCTCTGCTGTGTTTGTCGCCGACGCCGGACCAATCCGGATTTCCCTTCAGGCGATAGGGCAGCTTCTCCCACATGAAGCCGGTGTGCCGGCCGGGCGGCGCCTGGCTTGGATCGAACAGCGTCGGGCACGCGCCCCACATCACCGTTGGCGGAATTGTGCCCTGCTCATGATGGCGCACGATGTCACCGAACTGATCGAAGTGATCGAGGCCCATGATCACCATCAGGGCGTTCTGCAGCTCCGGATATTGCGCGCTCGCCGCGTACTTCGGCGCTTCGCGCAGATTGAGATGCAGCGCGAACAGCGGCGCCAGCAGATTGTATTGGAAGTTGTTGACCTGGTCGCGAAGCGGCGCCGGCACCAGATTCTGGTCGAGCAGATCGAGAAAGGTCTGGTGCGGATTGAGCGACGACGCGACGAACTGCTTTGCCTGGATAAACTCGCCATCTGTGGTCTCAACACCGGTCGCGCGGCCGTTCTCGACCACGATGCGCTTAGGCTCCGTCATCATCCGAAACTCGCCGCCGCTTTCACGAACAGCCGCCTCCAGTGCGCGCGCCAACGCCGCGGTGCCGCCGCGGGAAATCTGCGCCTTGGCTGGGCTCGCGAGCAACGCCGCGATGTGGTGGCCGAAACCGCGAACCCGAAGATCGACTTCGCGGAGTCCGTTGAAGAACAGAAGGCCCGCCCGAACGGTCGGATGCTCGAACTCCTGCTGCACGAACTCGAGCGGCGATAGGGCACTGACCTCCAGCAGGCGCCGTCCGGCGGCGCTGCGCTCCAGCAGCTTGCGGCGCTGTCCGGGCGGCAGCGGTGGCGCCTTTGCCTCCCATGCCAAGATGTTCTGCACGATCGGGACGAACTCGTGATGCCAGCGCCGCAGCGTCTCGGCGTCCTTGCGGCTGAACTGCTCGAACGAAAGCGCGGTCCGCTCGATGTCGGTCCACCACGCGAGCACGTTGTTGTCGCGCGTCAGCAGCGCGACGTTGAGTTCGGGCTCGATGTAGCGCGCGCCATGGCGCTCGAGCTCGAGATCGGCGTACCACGGCATGGTCGTTATCGCGCGCTGAAAGAAGGCGTGGGTGTTGTGCAGGAAGCCGGGATGGCGCGGGTCTTCCAGCGTCGACAGCCCGCCGCCAGTCACGGCCTTGCGTTCGATTGTCAGGACCTTCAGCCCGGCCTTGCCGAGATAGGCCTGGAGGATCATGCCGTTGTGGCCGGCGCCGAGGATGATGCCGTCGTAGGTTGCCGCCATCTTGCCCCAAGCTATTCCAGTCCGAGCAGGCGATAGATCCGGCGGCTGTAGTCGCCGAACTTCTCGCTGGTCTTGATGTCGAGGGTACGCGGATGCGCGAGCTCGACGCGGAAATTGTCGGCCATGCGGGCCGGGCCTGCGGTGAGCACGACCACACGCGTGCCGAGGAACACCGCTTCGGTGATGCCATGGGTGACGAACACGATGGTCTTGCCGGCTTCCTGCCAGATGCGGACCAGTTCGAGGTTCATCTTCTCGCGCGTCAAGGCGTCCAATGCGCCGAATGGCTCGTCCATCAGGATCAGCTTCGGATCGTGAATGAGGGCGCGCGCGATAGCAGCACGCTGCTGCATGCCGCCGGACAGTTCATAGGGGAACTTATCTTCCGAGCCGCCCAGACCCACGAGTTGGAGGAGGTCGCGGGCGCGCGAGCGGCTTGCCGCCGTCGGCAGGCCGAGAATTTCCGCCGGCAGTAGCACATTGTCGATGATGCGGCGCCATTTCAGCAGCAGCGGCTGCTGGAATACCATGCCGATGTCGCGCGATGGATCGAACGGCTGCGCGGCTGAGCCGATCCGCACGTCGCCGGCCTCGTGGGAGTGCAGGCCGGCGAGGATTTTCAGGAGCGTGGTTTTGCCGCAGCCCGACGGGCCGACCAGCGAAACCAGTTCGCCGGCGTCGACATCGAACGTCACCTCCGACACGGCAAGGAAATTGCCGCCGCGCGCGGCGTAGACTTTCTGGACGCCGGCGAGATGGATGAAGGGTTCACTCATGCGCGCGTCTATTGAATGCGGGCGTCGCGCACGACCAGCAGGCGCTCGAGGCCAAGCACGATGCCGTAGAGCAGCGTCCCAAGAAGCGTGATCAAGATTACCGCCATGAACATAGCGGCGGTGTCGAGCGTGACCTGCACCTGAAGCATGAGATAGCCGAGCCCACGATCGGAGCCCAGAAATTCGCCGACGATGGCGCCGGCGACCGCGAGGATCGCCGCGACCTTCATGCCGGAAAAAATGTAGGGCAGGGCGCCGGGAAGCTGGATCTTGGCGAATATCTGCCAGCGCGAGCCTTTCAGCGTGCGCACCAGATCGAGCAGGTCCGGCTCGGTCTCGCGCAAGCCTCGCACCGTGGTCAGCACGATCGGGAAAAAGCAGATGGCGAAGGCCATGCCCATGTTGGGGCCGATGCCGTAGCGGAACCAGACGATGATCAGCGGACCGAGCGCTACCTTGGGAATCATGTTGAGACTGACAAGCAGCGGCATCGCCAGCATTTCCAGCACGCGGAACCAGGAAAACAGGAGTGCAATGCCAACGCCGACCACGACCGCGAGAATATAGCCGCCGAAGATTTCGGCCCCGGTGGCCAGGACGTTCTCGATCCAGCGATAATTCGGGATGGCCAGCGCCTGTACGGTGGCCAATGGCGAGGGCAGGACGAACTTCGGCACGTGGCCAAGTTCGACGAACAGATACCACGCCACGACCAGCAGCAGATGGCTGATCACCGCCAGCGAGTAACGATTGAGCGAGTCGTTTCCGCCCACGGTCTTCCTCACAGCATCCCGGCGGCTGGGTCGCAACTGTACGACAGGGCCTTCGCAGCGGCCAGCCGATGTTGCTGGATCATTCCAATCACCCGACCACGAGTTCACCCGAGCCGGCATCGAGATAGTACCGCGCCAGCGCCTGCTGCCGGCGCGGACCGAGCCCTCGTTGGGCGTTGAGCGCGAGCGGATGCGCCGGGATGACCGCCCCGGCGCGGAGCGTCGCCAGCACCTCGGACGGCCAGCCGGTAAAGCGCAAGCTCATGCGTGGCCTCAAGTAACCAGACGGTTACTGTAAATTGCCAGCCGTCGGTGATTGCGTCAACAAAGGTGTTCAAACACGGATCGCATGCAGGATCATATCGACATTGTGCTGCTTGCGCCTTCGGCAGGCGGCATCGTCGCCCAGCGGGCGGCCGAAGATCGCCGACAGCGTCCAGTTGTTGGAGAGATAGAAATATGACATCGCCGCGATCGTGACGTAGAGATTGACCGAATCGAGACCCGGCCGGAACACGCCCTCGGCAATGCCGCGCTTGAGGATGCCGTCGATCAATCGGACTAACGGGCTGTGCAGCTCGCGCACTTTCTTCGAGCGGCGAAGATGTCGCGCGCGGTGCAGGTTCTCGTCATTGATCAGGCTGATCAGCTCCGGATGTTGCCTGCAATAATCGAAATTGAACTCGATCAACCGCTGGATCGCTGTGTCCGGTGCGAGGTTGGACAATTCAAGCGTCTGTTCGCTGCCGCGCAGCTCCTGATACACCCGTTCGAGCGCGGCAAGATAGAGTCCCTCCTTGCTGCCGAAATAGTGGTAGATCATACGCTTGTTGGCGCGCGAACGCCGCGCGATGTCATCGACGCGACCGCCAGACAGCCCTTTGCGTGCGAATTCGGACTGTGCCGCGGCAAGGATCGCGTCGCGCGTGCGGCGCGGATCGCGGCCCTTGTTGAGGCGATAGGATTTCGATCTGCGCACTTTCATGTCGTGCCGTTGACAGCTCCGGCTGGCCAATCCTATCGTTTGAGGTAACCACGCAGTTACCACGAAGCTTCGGCGCCCGTCGAGAACCGCGAGCGCCGTGTCTGTCCACTGCGGGAGGAGGTCGGCATGAAAATCTTCAAGCTTGCATTGGCGATCGGTGCGGGCCTGGCGCTGAGCGCGTCGGCTGCATCCGCGGAAAAGCTCACGTTCACGCTCAACTGGGTCGCCGGCGGCGACCACGCGCCGTATTTCTACGCGCAGAAGATGGGCTGGTATAAGGACGCCGGCGTCGACGTCGCCTTCGAGACCGGCCGTGGCTCGGCCGCGTCTGCGCAGAAGGTCGCGGCCGGCGCCTCCCAGCTTGGCCTCTCTGACATGGCCGGAGTGCTGCTGTTCCGCGGCAAGGGCCTGGACCTGGTCGGCCTGATGAACATCTATGCCAACTCGCCGCAGGGCCTCTACTGGCTCAAGAGCTCCGGCATCAAGTCGGTCAAGGATCTGGCTGGCAAGAAGATCGGCAACCCGGCCGGCGACGGCGCGCGCACCATGTGGCCGGCGCTGGCGAAAAAAGTCGGCATCGATCCCAACTCGGTGACCTGGGTCAACATCGACGCCAATGCCAAGCTCGGCGCTCTCAAAGCGCACACCGTCGATGCCACCACCTCGTTCTTTAATCTGCATCACGTGTTTGCGCGCGAGCTCGGCGCCGACATGGGCTTCCTGGCCTGGAAGGACGAGGGCATCAACCTGTACGGCAATTCGATCATCGCCAACGGCGCCTGGCTGAAGGGCAACCACGATACCGCCGCCAAGTTCATCAAGGTCACGCAGAAAGCGTTCGCCGAGTGCGCAAAGACGCCGGAGCCATGCGTGAAGGCACTGGTCGAGGCGAACAGCGGTCTGCTCTACGATAACGAGCTGACCAATTGGCACCTTGTCAGCATCTTGATGAGCGACGACACCTCGCGCAACGTCGCGCTCGGCTGGCATGACGACGCGCGCATGGCTGCCGACTACAAGCTGGTCGACGAGTATCTGCACATGGAAAAGCCGTACGATATCAAAACGGCCTATACCAACGAGTTCCTTAACAAGTCCATCAAGATGCCACCGATCCATCCGCCCAAGTTGTACTGAGCGGCGCTGCGTAAAAAGCGAGAGGCCGGCAGTAGTCGCGGCCGATCTTTGGCCTTCAACCGAACTCTGGGCCAACCACGGCGAAAGTGCGCGACGGATCGTCGAAGCCGGTCGCTCGGCGGAGCAGCATGCGCGTCAGTGGCCGCTGCGCGGTAAATCCGGACCGCTGCAGCCACTCGCGAATGTTTGCCTTGGCGTCGGCGAGGTCGAGATAGACCGGTCCTTTGACGGCTGCCAAAGCCTGCGCGAGCAGCGCTTGGGCGATGACGTCGTCCTCCGCGACCAACGGCCCGATCTGGGACGCACTGCGGCCGTTGCGGCCGAGCAGAAATCCGGCAATCCGGCCATGCCGGACGGCGATCAGCCCGGCGGCCGGCAACCGCCCGCGCAGGCGTTGCAGAAGCGCGCTGCGATCGGCGCCGAACGCTGCCGCGTCATAGGCACAAAGCGCGCTCCAGTCCGCGTCGCCCACTGGACGAACGATCGTATCGCCCACCGGCAGCGTGGATGCCGCCACACGGATGCTCGGCGCAGCCAATCGCTGATAGCTCCAAGTCTCCAGGAAGCCCATGGCGCGATAGAGCGGTTGGCCTGCGGGTGTGGCATCGAGCACCGGCACTTGGCCCTGCTCGACAAGCGCGTCGACGCAGCGCTGCAAAAGTCGCGTACCGAGGCCATGGCGCCGATATTCCCCCGCGACCAGGACCATACTAATCCAGGCGAACGCGCCGTAGGGTAGGGTTGCCGCGGTCGCGACCACGCGGCTGTTGGCACGCGCGGCATGGACCGTACCGAGCGCGCGGAAAATCTCCCAGTCGGCGGCGACCTGGTTCCAGCCGGCCTCGCGCACCAACGCCCCGGCGTCGGCAAGCTCGGCCGCCTGAAGCGACGCTCCGATGATCGGCTCAGTAAGCGCCATCGCGCGTATCGAAGTGGGTGTCCTTGCCGAGGCTCGGCATGCCGCGGGCGACCCAATCGGCGGTCCAGTCGATCATGCGGCCAAGCGAGACGCGCGGCTCGCCCAGGAGTTGCACCGACTCTGACGTATTGACCAGCCAGGCATCAGGCGCTTCAGTCCCCGTAAGCACTGGCTTCTTGCCCAGCCGTTTGCCGAATTGCTCGGCAATCGAGCGCACACTACTGCACCGGTCCGCTGACATTGAGCGGGCTCGTGGGTCTGGTGCAATGATTGAATGCGCGTAGCACAAAGTCGTTGGCGTCGCCCTGCCAGATGACGTTGACGTGACCCATGGCTAGGTTGATCGGCGTCCCGGTATAAACCCGCGTCGCGATGTCGAACAGCACGCCATAGCGCATGTCGATCGCATAGTTCAGCCGGATGAGGCGGCCGGGCGTGCCAAGCTTGCGCGAATAATACTGAAACATCGCCTCGCGCGCGACGCAGGAATAGGCGTAGATGCCGGCCGGCGGCACCGTCGGCGTGGATTCAGTGGCGCCGCCCATCTTCACATCGATGTAGGGATAAACGCAGCCTGACGAATAGGCGACAATCCGCGAGCCGGCGTAGGCCTCTGCGATCAGGGCCGGCACATGGGCGTTCATCGCCCAGGTCAGGTCCTCGGCGCCCGTCGAGCCGAACTTCCGGCCGGCCATGAACACCACGTTCTGCAGCTTCGGCAACGCTGCGATCTGGGCGCGATCGAGCAGATCAGCCTCGATGCATTCGATACCCCAGTGTGTCAGGCGCTCGCGCAGTCCTTTCTCGCTGAAACGGGCTACGCCAACCACTCGCATCCTCGGCGCCGCGCGCTTGGCAAGCCGCGCCAGCGTCGGGCCGATCTTGCCGCCGACACCGAGGACGATGAGCTCTCCGGAGAGCGTCGTGAGATCGGCGACCAGCGCCGGCGACGGCGCGGTCATCACGTCTTCGAGATGGTCGACGTCGCGAAAGCGGTCCGGAAATGTTGCGTCAGGAGACATTGTTGTAGCACTCAGCATCGTGTTCTTGCGGCACACTGGCCAATGTACAAGCGCAGGATTATAAGTAACCAGTTGGATACCAGTCGGCCCGCGCACGCACAACAAGGATGTCCAAGCATGGCGTCAGCGTCCCGGATCAAGACCACGGTGGTTGGTTCTTATCCAATGCCGGACTGGCTGCAAGCCTTGCCGTCCGAACAGGCGCTGATCGATGCGACGCGCGTTGTCATCCACCTTCAGGAGCAGGCCGGCATCGACCTGGTCTGCGACGGCGAGCTTTCGCGCTTCGACGTCAATCATCCCGAAACCAACGGCATGATCGAATATTTCGTGCGGCCGATGGCAGGCATGCGCACCGCGATCACCTTCGACGAATTGGTCGCCTACCGCTCGCAGCGCGGCATGGGCTTTCGCAGCCGTCCGCCGGCCGTGGTGGAAGGTCCGGTCGGCGCCGGAACCCTCGACCTGCCGCTCGCCTGTGCCCGCGGCCGGCGGCTCGCATCAAAGCCGTTCAAATTCACGCTGACGGGCCCGCATATGTTGGCAAAAAGCGTTATCGACAAGCACTACGGCAACGGCCCCGACCTCGCGATGGCGTTAGGCACGGCGCTTGCCGAACAGGTCCGGCATATCGACGCCGATGTGGTGCAGCTCGACGAGGCCAATCTGCCGGGCAATCCCGAGGAATGGCAATGGGCTGCTGCTGCGATGAACCGCGTGCTCGACGCAGTCAAGACCACGCCCGCGGTGCATCTTTGCTTTGGCAACTATGGCGGGCAGACAATCCAGAAAGGCCAGTGGGGAACCCTGATCAACTATCTCAACGCGCTCCACGTCGATCATATTGTGATGGAGACCGCGCACCGGCCACCGGAAGAGCTCGCCGTGTTCAAACGACTTCGACCGGAGATCGGCTTTGGCCTGGGCGTCATCGACATCAAGACGACCGTGATCGAAACGGCAGACGCGATTGCACGTAGCATCGAGCGGGCGGAAACCATACTGGGACCGGGGCGGGTCCGTTACATCCACCCGGATTGCGGATTTTGGATGCTCAAACGCAATATCGCTGACGGTAAGATTTCGCGCACTGGTCGAAGGCCGAAACCTCTTTGAAGGGATGGCAAATGTGTAGATTGTTTAAGGCTTGCTCAAGGCTCGGTGCGGGCGAGAAACCGGCGCATCCTTGTCCAATGACCGATGCGCTGGTTCGAAGCGACAAGTCGGCCTCTCCGAGATCGGTCGAGGCTGTCAGGGCGCTGCGGGACGCAAGCGTAAAGTTTGCCATCGTCAGCAGCCGGCCGCCGCGCGGGCTGAAGGCAGTCGTCTCGCGCCCGAACGTCACGATGCTTCAACGGAGGCGTCATTGTGTCGCCGGACCTGTCGGTGGTCGCAAGCTATTTGATCGCGCCCGATGTGGCCCGGCATGCCGTCGAGTCCGGTGATCGCATGCTGCCGGCCGCGCGGATCGAGCCCGTCGGCCGGCTTCACTGGTTCATCGATCGCGATGCCGCGTCGGCGTGAGGCTCGGCAGCGCATGTCGCACAAACCGGATCAACCTAAAATGACGAAGGTACGCAAACGTACAAAGTCGAAGCGACGGGTCCTTGCCGTGGACGTAGGCGGCACGCACGTCAAATTCGAGATCAGCGGTCAATCGGAACGCCGCGAGTTCAAGTCGGGGCCAAATCTTTCCGCCAAGCGGATGGTGAGCGAGGTAAAGCGCCTTACTGCGGACTGGAATTATGACGTGGTGTCCATCGGGTATCCGGGGATGGTGGTGCGAAACCGTGTGGTCGCGGAACCGCACAATCTTGGCCGTGGCTGGGCCGGGTTCGATTTCGAGAAAGCGTTTGGTTGTCCCGTAAAGATCATCAACGATGCCGCCATGCAGGCGCTCGGCAGCTACAAAGGCGGGCGAATGTTGTTTCTCGGTCTCGGCACCGGTCTCGGCACGACGATGATCTTCGACGGCGTGATCGAGCCGATGGAATTGGCTCACCTGCCTTACCGAAAGGGTAAGACGTTTGAGGACTACGTTGGCGCCGCGGGCTTTAAGCGATTGGGCAAGAAGAAATGGCGCAAGAGCGTCGTCGACGTGATCGAGCGACTGATTGCGGCGTTCGAGCCCGAATATGTCGTTCTTGGTGGAGGAAATGCCGATAAGTTGGGTAAGTTACCGCCACGCGTTCGAAGGGGCGACAACGACAATGCCTTCGCGGGTGGATACAAGCTATGGAGTAAGCAGACAAAATTTCCATGTTTCCACAATGGATAAATTCTTATGACTTACTTTCACAGTTGTGTGCCTCATTCGACCTTGTAGTTAGAGAAACCGTTGTGAGGCGGTCTTTTTTGCTTGATGCCTCTACTCACCATGCGTCGCTCAGAAGACCCGCAGCCCATACCAAACATGTAACCCATCCCACCGTGACAACGACGCCGACACTGAGGAAGGCTGCGGAAAGCAATTTGTCAAAACGATAAGCCGATGGCACGGCACTCTGGCTGATTTGCGGAGCCGCATTGACCGTTGGTTTCAAAACAATTTCAGACATGATGGAGCAATGTAAGCGGAGCTCTGCTCCCACCTTGTAACGCGTGGCTTGAGTTGCAAGATGCGAACCAACTTGGACGGATCGGTTGGCACATATGGTCGACCATATAGTTGACGCTTCGGAGCCACGAGGTCGGATCGATATCCGGGTTGGGGTTGGACGCCGGCGTCGGTGGAGCGTTGAGGCCAAGGGGCGGATCGTCGCGGAATCCTATGCGCCCGGCGCGGTGGTGTCGGAGGTGGCGCGGCGGCACGACATGTCGCCGCAGCATCTGTTTGGTTGGCGCAAGGCGGCGCGAGCCGGTCAGCTGACGTTGCCGGCCGACGAGGTGCCGATGTTTGTACCGATCGTGAGGGAAACCCGTGACGACGGTGTTGCGGCGGCAGCGGCGAACCGGTCCGAGGCCATCAGCATCGAGATTGCCGGCGCGGTGGTTGGCGTGGAAAGAGGCGTTGATCTCGGCTGGCTGCGGGATGTGCTGCGCACCGTGAAGGCGGCGACGTGATCGCGGTTGCGGCAGGGGTGAAGGTCCTGGTGGCCACGAAGCCGGTCGACTTCCGCAAGGGCGCCGATGGCCTCGTGGCTCTGGTCCGTGAGGCGCTGGGGCACGACCCGTTCTCGGAAGCGATCTTCATCTTCCGGTCGAAGCGGGCCGACCGGCTTAAGATTTTGGCGTGGGACGGCTCGGGATTGGTTCTGTTCTGGAAACGGCTGGAGCATGGCGCCTTCAGGTGGCCACCGGTGAGTGATGGGGTGATGCGGCTGACGGCGCCGCAACTTGCGGCGCTCGTTGACGGGATGGACTGGTCGCGTCTGCATGCCCGAGATGTTGTGCGACCGACAGCGACATCGTGATAGCTGCGACTGATTGAATCAAGATTGCGTGTTGGGCGTCACAAACGTGCACGAATTTGATTTAAGTATCGTCATGCCGATCGATGCCCTTGCGGATGATCTCGACGCCTTGCGGGCGCTGGTGAGCTCGTTGTCGAGCGAGCGCGACGCGGCGATTGAGGAATGCCGGCGCGTGAGGGAGCAGAACGACCGGCTTCACCACCTCTTGAGGCAACTCCAGCGCGCGCAGTTTGGCCGGCGGTCCGAACGGCTTGATCGCGAGCAGATGCAGTTGGCGCTGGAGGATATCGAGACATCGATCGCCGAGCAGGATGCGCAAGGGGACAAGAAGGACACAACGGAAACCCCGGTCGATGCCCAAAGGAAGAAGCGTCGCGCCAACCGCGGGTCGCTGCCGGCTCATCTTCCCCGCATCCACGTCACGCTGACACCCGAGATTGCCGTCTGTCCGTGCTGTCATGGCACGATGCACGTCATCGGGGAGGACACCGCCGAGCGTCTCGACGTCATCCCCGCCCAATACCAGGTGATCGTGACGCATCGTCCTCAATACGCCTGCCGGGCCTGCGAACAAGGCATGGTCCAGGCCCCAGCGCCGGAACGGCTGATCAAAGGCGGGCTGCCGACCGAGGCGATGGTGGCCGCTGTGCTGGTTGCCAAATATGCTTGGCATTTGCCGCTCTATCGGCAATCCCAGATGCTGCTGAGCCAAGGCATCGCGATCGAACGCGCCACGCTGGCGTTCTGGGTGGGTTATGCGGCCGCTGAGCTCAAGCCGCTGTATCTTCGGCTGCGGGAACTCATTCTGGGCTCGGCCAAGATCGCGGTCGACGAGACCGTAGCGCCGGTGCTCGATCCTGGCCGTGGCCGCACCAAGAAAGGATACTTCTGGGCGATCGCCCGCGACGATCGGCCCTGGGGCGGAACCGATCCGCCCGCCGTCGCCTTCACCTATGCGCCGGGCCGCGGCACCGTCCACGGACTGAAACTGCTTGAGAGCTATCGCGGCATCGTGCAATGCGACGGGTACGCGGCCTACAAGGCCATTGCCGATGATGCACGGACCGGCGACGCGATTACGCTCGCCTTCTGCTGGGCTCACCTGAGAAGGCAGTTCTTCGATATCGCAAAGGGCGGTTCAGCGCCGATCGCGAGCGAAGCTCTGGAACGCATCGCCGCGCTCTATGCGATCGAGAAGACGATCCGCGGTAAAAGCGCCGATGAGCGCCGCGCCGTGCGCCAGGAAAAGAGCAAACCACTCGTGCTGGCGCTCAAAATCTGGCTCGAACAGCAACTCGCGCGCGTCTCGACGAAGTCCGTCATCGCCGAAGCCATCCGCTACGGCTCGAACCATTGGGACGGGCTCACCCGCTTTCTCGAAGACGGCCGCATCGAACTCGACACCAACATCGTGGAAAGAAGTATACGTCCGATCGCGCTCAATCGGAAAAACGCGCTGTTCGCTGGCCACGATCAAGGGGCCGAGAACTGGGCAGCCATCGCCTCACTCGTCGAGACCTGCAAATTGTACGGTGTCGATCCGCAAGCCTACTTCGCCGACGTGCTCATCCGGCTCGTCAATCTCTGGCCAGCCTCGCGCCTCGACGAGCTCATGCCCTGGGCATGGGCCGCACAGCGTTCCGCCGATCGCCTCGCGGCGTAGATGAACGCATCAACCGCGGTCGCGCTCGCTCCGCCAAATAATCAAAGCCGTCAGAGCAGTGGGATCAGAGAACCGCTTACGGAGCAATCTCAAACGTTCTCTTTTAATCGATTTGGTTTCCCGCTTCACGCACGGGAAAACTCCATGCGAGTTCGCGTCAGATGATATGGCTGATCTTGTGCGACACGGCAGCGACAGCAATCACCACATAAAATGCCAGCCACAAGAGGGAGACGCTGGTTGCCTTGCCTTCAGGGGCTGCAAGATTGCGATGTGCTTCTTCGGCGTGCCCCTCAGCGACGTACCCTCCGCCGAACACAGTAAGGACCTGCTGTGAGCCGAGATC
>CAVPDL010000011.1:0-152936 GCA_963702635.1 uncultured Alphaproteobacteria bacterium | reverse complement strand
GCCGGTATCGAAGATGTTAATCGCCACCCCGTCATCCACTCTTGGTCTTACAAACCTTGGAAACGCTGACCTAGACGATCCGGTCGAGCCTCAAAAGCGCGGGTTCTGAGATGAGCATCACCTCGTAGTTCGCATTACCCTTCGTGGATTCCGAGGAAAGCGGAAGCACAAGAATGGGAGCTTGAATTACGTCCGGGCGACGCCTCACCATTAACAGTAGAAGGAGCTGCTTCGTATCTGGAACTGGGTAAGATATGTTGCCGACACTGGAATTACACCGACGAAAGCTGGGGCAGCTCTCGCATAGCGAGCCTGCGAGGTGAGGCATGAAGGCGTATTTAGCAGGACCGATGTTTACTGCGTCAGAACTAGAATTCAATAGGCGGCTTAAAGGTTTGCTTGAGCAAGCGGGTCACGAAGTTTGGCTACCGCAAGAGCAGACCGCCGGTATGCATGATGCGAGAGAGATTTCAAAATACTCGTGAAAGCTCTCGATACTTCTTAGTGGTCATCGGAAACATGGACGGGGCCGATCCCAAATTTGGGAACCTGTTGGGAATGCGGTTATGCGTATGCCCATGCCAAGCCAACTATTCTCTTTCGCACCGACCGTCGCTCGCGTGGGGATACTAGCTTCGGGCGTTACAATCTCATGATGTGGGCCTCGGCTACGGTACGCCTTGATGGCCCATTCTCGACAGTCGATGAACTAGGATCCGCTCTCATCGCATCGTTAGATAATCTAGTTGTGGCCGAAAAACTTCGCGAGCGGATATCAAGCTCTTGAACTCCGAATAGAAGCGAACGCGACGGGAAAGTGCCATGGAGGACTACGGCAGCCGATCAGTTCAAGGACTTCGAGAAATAATGGCCGGCATGGCGGGCATTTTTGCTCACACAGTCCTTGTGACGGAATTCGAGCAGGGCGAATTGAGCTGGAAGAGTTTTGGCGGCGACTATCGCGGCAGCAATCGCCTGGTGGGTTTTTGATTGGATGATTTGAATCTGGATGCAAGGCAGGAGCGTGCCTGGACCAAACGTGAATCTCAAAGGCACAGCATCAGTGGATGTTGGAGTTCCCTCGTGACCCTTGAAGGAGAGAATGAGCCTACGCGGTTTCCGTCCTAAATATTCACTCGTCCGGAAATCGACTTTCCGTGGAAGGCCAAACATTCGACCTCCAGCGCGACTTGCATGGACAGATTAACGCGATGCTGATGGAAAGATAGCCATCAAGCAGAGCGGTGATTGGCATAGCACGCAAGCAGCCTTTTCGGACAAGTCGCTTTTGTACCATTACGGAAGTTTCCATGAGAGGACATCGGGGATGTGCATTTATACGTTCACTTGGCCAGATACGGCTTCACCCCCCAAAGGATACAACGGCGCGTTTTATGATTTGGGAGGCAAAGCTCGGACGGTTAAGGGAGCGCGCGCAGGCGAGGCGATAAACCTAGCGAATCTCACTCATACAAAGCTGGTAGCGCGGCAGGCGTTCGAAAGCCTCAGCGCCGGTTAGAAAATCATCATGCCACTCTTGTCGAAGCCTGGAAGTCGGTTCTTTATGTTCTGATCCGGCGCGAGTTCGCCACCTGACCCCCTCGGAAAGATCAAAGTATTTTGGGCATTGGCGAATACCGCCTGCTGAGGCTCGAAGATGGCAGTAAGCAGTGCAGCAAGCCGGAAACCCGCTTTGCCAAGTTGTCGCAGGGCTATCTTTGAGGAATCAGATTTATAGTTGGGCTCAAACGTCACCTCGGCGACGCACTTTAGCCGTGTGGGATGCGCTTCGTCGGGATGTTTTGCTTCTCCAAACCCAACTCCCTCGTACGCAAAGCGGCCGAATGGCATCATTTCCGTCGCCCATTTGAATGACCAGACCTCGGGATCACCGCTGGTCTTCCAGTTTTGGGGTTGGTGCTTGACGACATAGCTTACGAATTTTCCCGTAATTTGCGGTGAAGCCGACTCTTTTCATGGCCTTATCGACGGCATTGTCATCCCAATAATGATGCAGGTTGGGTGTGGAGGAACTGAAGCTGGTCGAGAACGACTATTTGCGGAGATGGGCGGTCGCCAAACGAGTTAACAATTCGAAGGCTGACAGCAACGACCCCACCCTCATCGACGGCGTCAAGCAAGCTACATGGCCAAACGGTGTTGCCAGGTGCTTTGACCGCGCGCGAAGCGCGCCACTGCC
Organism: uncultured Alphaproteobacteria bacterium; assembly: GCA_963702635.1. Classification (GTDB taxonomy): domain Bacteria; phylum Pseudomonadota; class Alphaproteobacteria; order Rhizobiales; family Xanthobacteraceae; genus Z2-YC6860. The sequence continues at coordinate 150,736 of CAVPDL010000011.1, read as the reverse complement.
ATCGTTATCGGCGTCCGGTTGATGGATCCGGGCCATACTCGTTTGGGCTGGAAGTGCCCTTGACGCAGCCAAGCATGGCCAGGACCGTCACGAAGATCGCGAGGGTAACCATCGTCACAATCTCAGGCCCGGTGATATCCGAAATTTTGTAGAGAGCAGACATAATCGCAAACAGCCATGCGAATGCCCGGCCTTGGCCATAGTCATGCAAACGCTTCACGATTAGCGCAAAGATTGGCCAATATAGCGGAATCCCCATGAGCCAATAGATGTTCTTGAACAAACGTGTTGGGTACCACATGTCTTCCTTTAACTCGATGCCGCCGTTCCTAACAATAGCGCCAGCGATCCGTACATCGACGCGGCCACGATGAGAATTATCAGAAAGCCCAGCCAGAATGATCTTCTTGAAAGGCGGCCTTTGAAAGAAAAAAGAACTCCGCCAACGAACCCCTCCAACGCAGCTTGCTCCTGAGCGGGAGGTTGAGCGGCGTTCGATTTCGACAACAGGCCAGCGCCTTCTTGGAATTGGAGATCGATATCATGCGTCACGCGCCCGTCGATCAGCCATCTCCGCACGGCTAGGATCGCAGAACTACAGGCTCATTGCCGGCACGCTCGGCGGCCAGCACACCGCAAAGCTCAATCAGCCACCCTTCCTGACGGGCCACATCGATAAGGCTGTTCACGCGTGTTATAAAGTCGGGACCGCTCGCAACGTTGTGGCGAAACATATCGTTGTCGCGCAGGATTTCGTCGAGAGCCGCAGGATTAAAGCCGGCCAATATCGCTTCGCGCAGCTTAGCCCGCATTTTGCCGTCCCCCGCGTAACTACGCATTTCGAACCCCCGCCGACGCACCGCCCCCGCTCGGCCAGCTGCGCACGCGCTGCCGCGAGCGGCCCGGTGACGCCGAGCGCACCCGAAAAATTCGCGCCGCTTCATTTCGATCGCGGGACTTCGGAGAAAGGATCGTAACGAAAAATACGGCCACTTTGGAAGGGTCGGAATTGACCTCAAGCGCAGGGTCCTTGAGCGACAAAATGGGTCGCCACCCGCTCTTGCCCTGATGGCCGACATTGTCCCGCTCGGCACTGTGCCAAAGGTGCGCCGTCTGGATAGCAAAACAGCGACCTCTGGAGGGCTGATCACATAATTACAATTAATCGCCGTGGGTCGCCCAACTTTCACGAAGCGTACACGGTTTTGTTTGCCTGGTCGCTCGGCGATGAAATTGCCAAACGATTGGGACACGTCACTCTCATTTCCATCATGATCCAACACGTTGGCCCGACCGGCACCGTTCTCCTTCATGGCCTTTTGCGCAATTGCTCTGGATGTGATGTGATGAAGTAGTTCGCATATTCGTGTGAATGTGCCGAGAAGTTCGTCGTTGGCTGCGCAGACGGTTCCGACCGTTCGCGCGGCGGCTTTGCGCAGCAGACGCTTGAACTTGGCGAAGACTTGTTCGATCGGGTTCGGGCCGGGCAAGTATTTTGGCAGGAAGAGAAACTTGGCGCCGGCCCAGCGGATGAGCAGACGGATGTTCGTCTTGGGCGAGGCGCGTCTGCCGCACCCTGCGAGCCTGTGCTCGTTAATACAATGAAATCAGAACGAACCGCTCATTGGGCAAAGATGCGCCGGTCTCGCGCCCGGTTCAGCCGATCGGATCCCATAAATTCATACCTATTCCTCGGTGGGCTTCATCACCACTATTTTTTTTGAGGTTTAGGTTTTCGGCACACACAGGTAAGCTTAGCCGGTGCTGGTACCATGATTGTCTCGAAGTCCGGTTGAGAAATTTACCAAGGGCCCTCGGGCTGCCGTTCACCGAACCGAAAACGGAAGGGACGGACGAGGATGACGATAGTCGGGGAAGCGGCCGTAAGTGCTTCGGCCGGAATCGCGACGCCACGCGGATCATCCGCTTTGGTTTCGCTGCTATCGAGCCAATGGCTCCAGGAAACGGCCGCGCGCGTCGGGGCGCGGCTTGCGGCACTGTGGGGCTCGCCGCTGCGCTTCAAGAGAATGGTGTTTGTGGCCCGCCATGCGCAGGTGATGGAGGTGCTGTTGCGCGATCTCGATTTCGTGATCGCTCCCGTCAATGCCGACCGAATCGACGAGGTGAACGGTCCGTTCGTCCTCGGAATGGACCGCTCAGCGCGGCTGGAGGCAGAACGGCGTGCATTGTACGGAGCGCTCAGGCAGGTCGATCTCGGGCTGATCTGTCGCGCGGTCGCCGACAGGGCGGCAGCAATCGTCTCCGCTGCGACTGCCGAGTTGGACGTGGTGGGAAGCTACGCGCGGCCGGTCGCCTCCTCGACGGCGAGATCGCTCTTCGGAATCGCGGGATCCGATCCGCAGACATTCGAGGACGTCGCGCGTTCTATCTTCGCGCACACCTTCCTCAATGTGTCGGGTGACGAAACCGTCAGAGATCGTGCGCTTCGTGCGGCCGAGCTGATGCGGAAATGGTTCGACGAGGAAATCGCGAGACGCCGCGCCGCTGGAGAGCCGGGCAGCGACATGATGGGCTTCCTCCTCCGAGATACTGCTATCGGCAGCGACTTGATCAGGCGCACGCTCGGTGGAATGCTGGTGGGCAGTATCGACACGACGGCAACGGCGGTCGCCAAGATCGTCGCCGTGATCGGAAAGAATGCCGAACTCGCCGCGGCGATCACAGCGGATGTCGACGATGAAGCGCGGCTGGCGGGCTGGTGCCGTGAAGCGTTGCGGCGATGGCCGCACAATCCCGTTCTGCTGCGCCGCTCGGCAGTCGACACCACCCTGGACGGCAAGGCGATATCCGCGGGCGACGACATCATCCTTTGGACGCATGCCGCCATGTTCGACGAGACCGCTTTTCCCGAACCTCTCGCCATGCGGCCCGACCGTACTGCGTCATCGTACCTGCATTTCGGCGGCGGTTTGCATCCATGTGCGGGACGTGCGGTCAACGCGTTCCAGATACCGTTGCTGGTCGGGGCACTGATCCGCCGGGGCGTCCGCTCGGTCGGAGCGGTCGAATGGGCCGGACCTTTCCCGGACCGCCTCATCGTCCATTTCCGCAGGTGATTTCCGATGATGCACGCCTTCATCACGGTGGTGGCGCCGATCCCCCTCGGCAGGGTGGCGGACGCTGAACGGCAGATCGGCGCGATGGGCAATCCTGCCGCCGCCGATATCGTGTCGAAGCTGGACGTCCTGCGCGGCGATCGCGGCATGCACTTTGCGAGCATGCATGCGATCCGGTCTCAGGACGGCGAACGCGGATGGCTCGTGCTGGAGTTCTCGGCCGACGGCAGCGAAGAGGAGGCACTGATCCGCATCGTCGACGCGATCGGAGAGCGCCTGCGGCCGGTCTTTACCCTCGCCACGGACTGGTCCGACGGCGGCGACTTGGCGGCATACTTACTCAAGCACAAAGTGACACCCGGTTGCGGCTGGTTCGCCTATCCCGGCGTCGTGTTCTCCGGGACGCCCGGCATGACAGTCGGTCGCATCCGGAACGAAGCCCGCCTTGCCGCCCGCGTCACGGAAATCGTCGGTTTGCTTGAGGGGCCGATGACGGCGCTGCAGTGGGTGCAGGAGGTGCGGCGCCGGCTCAAGCCGGACAACAATGGTGGCGCGCGGAACCGCGACAACTTCGCCGAAGCACTTGAGCCGGCGGAAGCGGATCCGCCATACGTCGAACCATCGAAACCGACGGTGATTGGCCTGCTCGCATGTTCGTTCATAAGGACTTACCTCTGGCCGGCGGGGGTAGTGATCGTTTTCGGCGCGCTTCTCGAAGGCTTTCTCCACGCTCGCGGGATGCCGTTGTCCTGGCCAGCCGTGTGGTCGTTCGCATGCGGAGCGGGTTGGGGGGCGCTGGCCGCTTTTGCTCTCACCGTTGCTGTTGTCGCGGCACTTGCGGGTACGGCGTATGCTCTCTTGCGAGGCCAGGAGGAGCGTGACTGGGTCGACGACCGCGCTCCGGACCGCAAGACCGTGGCGGAAATATTCGACCGCGAGAACCGCGGCGCGCAGAACCACATGGTTTCCGTGACAAGGCGGAAGCCTGGGGTCGTGCGGTGGTTCACGTCTCGGTTGGTGTTCTGGGCGATCGGCGTATTCGCATCCAAAGTGTACCGACCCGGCTTCCTGAGCGATATCGGTACGATCCACTTCGCGCGATGGGTTACCGTTCCCGGAAGCCGCGATGTCCTTTTCTTTTCGAACTACGACGCGAGCTGGGAGAGCTACCTCGAAGACTTCATCACGCGCGCCCACGCCGGGCTGACCGGCGTCTGGTCCAATTCGATCGGCTTCCCGAAATCGGAGAACCTCATCCAAAGGGGCGCCACGGACGGCGAGCGGTTCAAACGATATGCGCGCCGAAGCATGGTGCCGACCCGCTTTTGGTACAGCGCCTATCCGTCCCTCACGACGACCGGCATCAGGGCCAACGCGGAAATCCGACGCGGCTTGTCCGGAGTAATGACCGAAGACGAAGCCCAACGTTGGCTCGCGCTCTTCGGCTCTGCGGCGCGTCCGGCGTCCAAGCTCGTCAGCGACGAAATACAGAGCCTCGTGTTCGGGGGGCTCGGATTCATGAAGTTCGGCACTTGCCTGTTCTTCCGGCTTCCGGACCAAGTCTGCGAGCGCGCGGACTTGGCTGCGCACGGTCTTCCCGCACGTCGCCTTCAACGACGGCCGCCGGCTCGGCGCGGAAGCCGTCATCACACTTGCGCTCGGCGCCGGCGCCTTGGCCCGTCTGGGATTGCCGAAGGAAGGACTGTCCACCTTTCCGTTCGCGTTCCTTGAAGGAATGACGGCCGAATACCGTGCGAGGATCCTTGGCGACCGCCAGGGCGTCGACGGGAAGTGGGAGTGGGATGACCGCACATACGATGCGGCACTGCTGGTCTACGGCAAAACCGAGCAAGGCAGTGGCTGCGCTTGAGAAAGAGATACGACGGGCTGCCGGCGAAGCCGGCATGGCGGCCTGCCATGCGGTTCCTCTCGTCACGATCCCCGAAAGCAGAAACAAGTCAGAGCCGTTCGGCTTCGCCGATGGCGTCTCGCAGCCGGTTATACGTGGGACGTACAAGGGATTACGAAATGCCGATCCGATCCACCTTGTCGAAGCGGGGGAGTTCATTCTCGGCTATCCAGACAACCGCGGAAACATGCCGCCGGGTCCGACCCTGCCCGCGCTGGCAGATCCCGCGAATATGCTCCCGCTGGTTGGCCTGCGTAACGATTTCGCGGAGACGCAAGTCGAAAACCTGCGCGACCTCGGAAAAAACGGTAGCTTTCTCGTCATCCGGCAGTTGGAACAGGATGTCGCCGCGTTCAACCGTTATTGCTCCGATGAGGCGGAACGGCTGGCTGACCGGCTCCCGCCGCCGTACGAAATGACGCCTGACTTCGTCGCGGCGAAAATGATCGGCCGCTGGCGGGACGGGTCGTCGCTCGTCCGGCATCCGTATTCGCCGCAGAGCATCGAGGAGACGAAGCACGACGCGAATGAGACGGCGCGGCCCCAGTCGAAGACCGCGACGGCCGCTCCCGTCGCGCGCGCGACCAAAGCGAGCCGCGGTGCGGACAATGACTTTCTGTTCGGCAGTGAAGATCCCGAAGGACTTCGGTGCCCGTACGGTGCGCATATCCGCCGCTCGAATCCGCGCGATAGCCTCGATCCCGGCTCCGCCGATCAGATCGAGATCACCAACAGGCACCGCATCATCCGCGTCGGCCGGCTCTATGCTCCCGAGCACGGCCGCAATCCCGGCCTGCTGTTCATGTGCCTCAACGGTGATATCGAGCGGCAGTTCGAGTTCGTGCAGCAAACCTGGCTGATGCGTCCGTCGTTTCATGGGCTGTCTTGCGAGAAGGATCCGGTACTTGGCGATGCGGAAAACGGGGCGTGCTCGTACACAATCCCTAGCCGGCAAGGGCCGGTCGTGCTTTCACCGATGCCGGCATTCGTCAAAACGCTCGGCGGCGGCTATTTCTTCTTGCCGGGCCGGCGCCTGATCCAATACCTCGCGGCGTGACCTTGCAACGAATCCAACTCCCCAGATTTCGCCTCTGACGTCGTGCCGTAATCGCGGCACAAGCCCGTTTCCTGGCACCGTTTTCCGCGATGACCACGTTTTGCGGTATCAGGATATTGCCGACGGAGCCTTTGTCGCCATGAACAACGGCACAGCGCCGCGCGATTGGTGTTCAATTACTCGACAGCGCGCGATTCCAGCTTGGAAGTGAGCGGGGATGTGACTACGATTTTGCAACTACGCGGTGACCAAGGGACATTCGATACGTTTTGACTTAGACTTTTCACAACTGGGCAGGAGGACACACGTGGCCAAGCGCTCACATCGTCCGTTCCTGAAGCTGATGCTTGCCGCCGCCGCGATCGCGGGGTGGATGAGTTTGGCGCCAAGTTCGTCGTCGGCACAAAGCTCGCTCAGCACGGGTTACGCCGCAGGCGATGCCCAGTTTTCGCCATCGGCCCGCGCCGGCCGCGAAATCTGGTTCTTTGCCACCGCCTTCAACGACCGCTTCTACACCTATGCATATCCGCAGCGCCTGGGCGGCGCGATCGACTGGTACCGCATTCTGGCGGCGAAAAACAAACCCGATCTGTTCCAAGCTTGGGGTGCGATTCCGGATCCGGATTGCTGTGTTCCGGGCGCGCCCAACTGCCCGGCCAAGTCGCTCGATGAAACGTTCGGATTTCAATATTGTCCCGGCGACGATGCGTTGCTCAAGTTTGTCGGCAAGGACGGTTATCGTGATCCATCGTGCGACTTCAAGGATGCACCATTCGACACCTCGACTCCGCACGGCGCCGTTGATCAGCGGCAAGATCCCTGTGACCTGAGATTCGGAACATCTACCGGTGCGCTTGGCTTACGCAAGTTTCCCAATCCACGGTTCGACGCCGAGAAGTGGCGTAAGCTGAACGGAACATCGGCCAGTTGGGAGGGCTACGCCAAATTCATTGCCGGCGATGACGGTAGCGGAAACTCGCGGACCAATCGTCTGTTCGATGGCTCCGTTGAGCCGCCGTTCCGCATCGGGATGGCCTGCGGCGCCTGCCATATCTCCTACAGTCCGACCAAGCCGCCGGCCGACGCCGCCAATCCGACATGGGAAAATATCGACGGGCTGGTCGGCAATCAGTACAGCCGCGTCTCACAGATGTTGGCGTCCGGTATGTCGCAGCATTTGCTGGAGTGGCAACTGATCGCGCGTGCCAGGCCCGGGGTCGTCGATACGTCCGCGTTGCCCATGGACATGGTATCGAATCCCGGCACGATGAATACCATCGTCAACTTCGCGCGGCGCCCTACGTTCGACAATCGCATCTTGAAGTGGCGCAAAGCGTCCCAATGCCCGGAAGGGCCACAGGCGACGTGCTGGTGCGAGCCGTCCAAGCCGGGCAAGTGTTGGCAGCGCAGTGAGAGCATCGAGGCCGTTCAGAGTATTCTCAAAGGCGGCGAGGACTCGATTGGCGCCGCAGAAGCGATCCAGCGCGTCTATTTCAACATTGGTTCTTGCGCCGAGCAGTGCTGGCTCAATCACGTGCCCGATCTGCGCGCGATTGATTCTGCGCAGCGAAACTACGGGCAGACGCCGCTCGACATTGGCCAATGCCGGCGAGATTGCGCGAGTTTCCGCGCGATCGAAGATCGGCTGAGCGACGTGGTCGCCTTCTTCCTTACGGCACGTCCGGCCGATCTTCACACGGCGCGCGGTGTGTCGCGGCAGGAGCTTAATTTGCAGCTTGACCGGGAGTTCGGCGACGGCTCGGTCGCTCTCGGTCGTGACGTATTCGCGCGCAATTGCGCAGGCTGCCACTCCAGCCAGAGCCCACCGTTCGATCGAGTTGACTTCCTTGCGGTCGACAGCCGCGATCCGACCCTGCGGCTCGATTTCCTCAGCAATGAGCGGCCGATACTGGCTTCTCGCGTGGGCACATATCTCGGGCGCGCGATGCACTCCAATCACATGCCCAGCCGGGTCTGGGATCAATACGCCTCCAGCACGCTACATGAGCGGGCGGTCGACCCCGCGTTGAAGGAAGTGATGAAGGGCAGCGGGCGCGGTTACTACCGGCCGCCGACATTGCTCAGCCTCTGGACGCAGGCTCCTTTCATGCACAACAACGCCATGGGGCCTGAAGTTTGCGGCAAGCCGTCGCGCAGCGATGTCGATTTCTATTCTTCGCCTTACGTTGATCAGAACGACAGCCTGATCGCCAATCCACCGCCTTGTGTGCCGTACGATCCAAGCGTCGAAGGCCGCTACCGTTTGTTCAAGGACTCGATGAGAGACCTTCTCCATCCGGATCAACGAGCACGAAAGGTGACTGTCACGAATGAGGACATCGTTGTCGACATAGCTCCCGATTTCAAAGTCGGCAACATCGAGGGCGGTCTGAGCATCGTGCTTCCCAAGGGCAAACCGGCGGTTCTGATCAACAGCCTGCGTTACAAGGACATGCTGGAGGATATTGTGTTGCTGCGGCGCGACCCAGCCAAGTTCGAGGCCAAATACAAGGACCTGCTCACGGCTGGGCAATTCCGCGAATTGCGCGAGAAGCTGGGACAGCTTGGCGCCGAGATCGGCGGCAATCGGGGCCATTTTACCATCAATATCTCGGAGCCTCAGCGCGAGTTCATTCAGGCCTACTATTCGAACGTTCTCGGACGGGTCGAGAACGCGGGCCATCGATTTGGTGAAAACCTGTCGGAACGTGAAAAACGGGCACTGATCGCGTTTCTGGCAACCTTGTAAGGGGTTGGACCATGACGACTGCTCAACGGGCCAAAGAGCGCGCAGCGGTTCTTGTTTTGGCGTTCGCTGCCATGATGAGCGCGGGCGGCACTGCGGTCGCCGCGTCCCCGGACATCCCATTCGCACCGACCGTGGACACTGCGCTCAAGGATCCTGACAACCCGATCAAGGTTTTCCGGATCGATCTTGCCCGCGTCGAGCAGGAATTTCCGCTCTCGCGCGCGGATCTGATGAAGGTCACGCCGGAGAATATCGCAGGTCTGTCCCAGGAGCAGGTCGATCAGATCTACGGACGCATCACCGCGGGTCCGATTCCCGACGGGCAGTACCTTGGCGGGCTCTTCTTTGCTCGAGGCGAAACACTGCACTCGCGCCTGGAGGAGATCGTCGGCGGCATCGAGGGCCGGATACTGAACGTCAACGTCGGTCTGCTGGAAAAGGTGGGCGCTCTGATCTGGAAGGGCAAAGAAATCAAGCGCGACCAGCGGATTCTGCGCAACATGATCGAGGATCTTGCCGTGCTCGGCATCGTCATCGACGATCCGGCCACCGTACCGAAGACGACGATCCCACGCGACGGGCCGCTTCGCGCCATTCTTCCAAAGGATGAGGTCTCGTTGCTGTTTCCGGCGAAGATATATTGCGGGCAGAGCCTCCTGGATGCTCGACGCGAGTTGGTGATCGTCGATTATAGCTACAACGACGACATTGAGGGTTATCGCAAGAGTCCGGACTCACTCGCGGGACGTGGCGGCTTACGCATTCGCGACGAAATACGGATGGTGCGGCCAGGCTTCTACTTGGGAAGAGCCTACACGAATCGCATGTTTTTGCTGAATTTCACGCTCTTCAACCCCGACGTGGCAAAGCGCGACGCGCCTGCTTTCTTGCGCGGTGAAGCAGACGCGGAAGACTGCTGGCCCGGAGAGCAACGGCGCGCCTCCACAGCACGATGATCACGCTGCCGCCGCCCACGTGGCTTGAACGAACGACGCATCAGGCTTTCCGAGTGATCCAGCGCGCCTTGCGGCGGATTGATCCCTACTTTCGCCCGGCGTTCAACGCTGTCCTTCGCGAACCAATCGCCTATTTGGTCCAGAAGGTGATGAACCTTTGCCGCAAGGACGAGGGCTTCAAACTTGCCGAGGAACGGGCGCTGGCGGGCGAAGAAGAGAGCCTCGACTCCGTCATCGAAACATTCGCTACCTATATGCGCCGAAACTATCGGCCGGGCGAATATCAGCGCGGCGGCAACACCAAAACTCACGGCATCCTGCGTGCCGAGTTCATCGTGCGCGGCGATATACCAGCAAATATGAAACACGGCATCTTCGCTAAGCCGGCCACGTATCGCTCCTGGGTGCGATTCTCCGGGCCGGGACCAGACATGCCGAAGGACATCGAGGATGTTGGATTTGTCAGTTGCGCCATCAAGCTTATGGGCGTCAACGGGCCGAAGGTGCTTGGCGACGAAAAGTTCACCCAAGATTTCATCTCTGTCTGCACACCCACCTTTGTCACTCCCGACATCAACGCCAACGCACTGCTGCAGGCGCACGTTCTGCGCGGCACACCGGTGTTCTATTTCTTTACGACAGGTTTTTCGCACTTTCTCGATTTTCTGATGCAAGGTTTGTGGAACGAGGCGCAGACGAGTCCGCTGGAAGCCCGCTACTGGAGTTGCGTTCCGTATCTGCTCGGCAGCAACCAGGCGATGATGTACTCGGTGCGGCCCAAAGCAAAAACCCGCAGCCGAATTCCCGGCCTGCCGTTCGGCCACCCGCCCGATAACTACCTTCGGGAGGCCATGGTCAGGACGCTTGCCCAAACCGACGTCGAGTTCGATTTCATGTTGCAGGTACAAACTGACCCGCATCTGATGCCGATCGAAGATGCGGGTGTGCGTTGGCCCGAGCGACTTTCGCCGTTTGTGCCTGTCGCAACGTTACATATTCCAAGACAGACGTTCGACCTGCCGTCGCAATTCGCCTTTGCGCACAATCTGTCCTATACGCCGTGGCATTGCGTGCCTGAGCATCGGCCGCTCGGCAATCAGAGCCGAGCGCGCCGTCGCATGTATTTCGAACTTCGCGACCTTCGACAGCGGATGAACAATACCCCGCACAAGGAGCCGACTGGCGACGAAGTGTTTACTTGATCTGCGAGATATATTTCAGCGCAGAAATCCCTGGCATGAAGAAATAGGCGCCACCCTGGACGGTGACGAATTCCTGCAATCCTGTGGCGCGAGCGCAGATGCCATTGTCGAGAGGGCGCGTAAAGCCGTCGGTTGCCGTCCCAGTGGCAGTTGGCTCGCGGCCGCCCACCAGTGGATCGCGCTCGTCGAGGCCGTCGAATTTCGAATTGGTCATCCAAGCAGTTTGCACGAATTCGAATTGACGCGAAATGTTGGCATTGAGGCAGATGAAGCGAAGACCGCGCTCTGCGTGCAATTTGCTGCCGGGGAGCGGCGTGTGCGGTTCGCCTTCGTCCGGATCGCCCAGAATATCGGCGACCTCCAGCAAAGGACCGTATTCACGGCCCCGGCGTAGGATACGGTGAAAGCGCGTGGATGACAGAAGATCGTCGCGCGGCCCCATGCCGCCAAATCCCAGCATGCGAATAAGGCGCTTGATTGGGTTTCGTGCACCGGCAGGCAGATCGGCATTCCTCGGATTGGCGCGCCTGATATGTGCTCCCAACGGACATGCAATGCCGTCGGGGTCGTTGTCGAAGGTGAACTGGTTGCGCCAGGCCGAGTCGCTATCCGTTGCCACGCCATCGATCGGCTCAGGCCTCAGGCGGACGATCGGATCACCTTCAAGCGTGCGCCCGACCATGGCATAGGCCAGGTCCCATCGCTTTTTCAGGTCACCGTTGGCCTGTCGGTCGATGAATTGCCAAAAGCCAGGAACATTCTGCGCAAGGTCACGGCACACGAGATAGGTGCCGTTGCGCCCGAAGTCGTGCTTACCGGGGATGTCCTCAGCCAAGGGCAGGGTGCGGTTGGGATCGTTCTTTGCATCCACCAGCGGACGGTCGGTATACCGAGTGTACTCGTTGGAGTAGCCGAGGAGAAATTCGCCGAGCGCCGCCAAGTTTGTGTAGTCGAGAGTGTCGTGCAAACGACGCGGCTTTGTGCGCCGCCAATCAAGCGAAGGTTGGCTGACGCCGTCCTTGAAGCCGAACGGCTCGATGTCTCCGATGTCGTCTGTGGACATGCGGTACTGCTCGGTGAAGGCCTTGGGCCACGGATCCATCTTGATTTCCGCTTCCCGACTCTTCAAGCGATCGACCTTGGCGTAGAGCAGGACGATCATATGCGGCACCTTGCCCGGCTGCCCCCATCGCCATCGGCTGGGATCGTTCGGGCCGGTATCACCGAGGCGACGGGACCGGCTCTCATCTCCCGCCATTCCGACGATGAATTCGTCGGAGAAACCCTGCCGGATGCCATCCGGCACGCCGATCGCCTTCAGCCCATCATGTGTAAATGCAACCTGCAGGGCTACGTCCGGCAACAAGCTTGAGACAGCGGTGGTGATCGGCGCCTTTTCAAGCCATGCGCGCGCTGAGGCCGCATCTGCGATGTTCAACAGCATGAACGTGGCGCCGTTCAGATGGCGATGCGCGAACCGGACCAGACCTTGAATATCCTTGAAGTCGACTTCGGAGAACTCGCGATCCGAGAAGTTCATCGGGGCCCCCTCTAGAGATCGCGCAGCCAGCTACGGATTTCGTCATTCGTCATCGACGTGCGTTCAATGCCTTGGCGGACGCGTGCGTTGCGCGCGAGGTCGAACGTTGTGAGGCCGGGATACGCTTTGTACCAGACCTGGGTAGGTACCTGATGGCGCCGCAATGTGTATTTGAATTTCTGCTCTTCTTTCGAACCGTAACTTACAAGCCAATGCGTGCGCGGATACCCAACGCCGTTGCTGAAAACGAGGTTAAGGCCCCATCCGACTTTGTTGATGAAGTCGTCCATATAGCTTTCAAGGCTGCCGTCGTAGTTGCTTGCAAACAGAACGCGTTTGCCGCCGTCCAGGTACGCCCAGCGAGCGAAATGAATGCTTTGAATGCGGCCGAGGCTGCCGCGATTGTAGATGTGCCGCGCGCCGTAATCGATCAAATACAGCACAACGGCGAGCGTCACGCGCCGAAGCAGGGAAGGTTTGACGCTGCCGACGACGGTGAACTGGTTGGTAACGTCGTGGTCTTCCAGGTGCGCCAACGTCATGGCGTGAGCGGCAGACGGCCGGACCACGACTTCAGGTTCTGACTTCTCGTAGCAGCGCAATAGCCACAAATAGCCTATAGCGATCAGCAGCAGCGGTATAAGTATAAGAAGCCAGCACTTGGCGTATAAGACAATCACAAGCAGGATAACGGCAGCCGGCAGGGCCGCGCAGTGAATACGATTTCGCAGCCACCAGCCGACGGGAGTCGGCTTTGGAGGTTGCAGCGTCAGCCGGCCTGCCTGTTCCTCGGCGCGAACCGATGTGATCATCTGTTGCCGAAGTAGTTGAATATCGTCAGGGACGGTCGAGCTCGCAGCAAGTTTTTGCAGCAGGAAGTCACGCAGCGCCGCCTCCTGACGAACCTGTTGAACGGTGCGTCCGATCCAGTTGACGTAACTCGCAGACGAGCGCTGGGAATGGGCCTTCATCCATGCCAGCAGATCTCCGTCGGAGGCGAAGCCCTCGCAATGCGAAAAGATTTTCCGCAAGCCTTCGCCTGCGGAATTTGCGAGCCGGGCAAGAAACTCGTCGGCCGGTCCATCACAATCGCCGAGGAACGCCAGCGCGACGGGCAGTCGGGGAATCGCGACCCTGAAGTGTGCAAGGTCGCCAAGCGTCTGGTCATCAAGAATGACGAAGCGCGCGTAGTGAAGTTCCTCGAACGCGCCAAAAGGTACGACGCTGTTATCAGGATTTGCCATGCCAGGGAGGCTGGTCATGGATTCGAAAAGAGATGTCAGTTCTGCGAGGCAATCTGCTCGCACAGGCGCAACAACCATGAAATCCGACTGGGGCGTCATGCCTGGCGGCCCGTTGCGTCAGCTGGTCGCTATTACAAAATCACATCCTGGGATGCGGAATAACCGTCAACAGCAGCAGGGGAACGCATCGAAGCAATCTTACGCGCACCGCAAAACTGCGCAATCGCGCTCGTTCTTTAAGGTATCAGGGTAGTCTACGCCGCCGCAGCATCGTCGGATGCGGCTTGTACGAGCAATACCCGTTGGTGCTCGATTTTTTCGCCACTGGGCGATTGGGTTTGAGAAACCATTTCAGCCCTTTGCACGCAAAGCGATGGGCGATACCTGCGAGGTGATATACAATTGGTTCGGAGCTGAATTCTCGTTGCGCTGAATGCTGGTTGACGCGCGGGAGGCTCGGGGTGACACCGGATACTATAGCATTCGCCGTCCGCTCAGTGGTTCGGCTGGGCTCTGCCGCGCGCCAGGCGTACGAGCAGTCGGTGCGCGATGCTGCAATGAAAATCCAAGACCTGCAAACGCCAATTATTACCGACGACGAGGCGCTTTTTGGTTTCTTCGATGTTGGTGATCGCCGTAAGCGCATCGATGATGGCGGCGACTTGCACGATCTTTGGAAGGAGGACGCAAACCATAACATGGTGCCGCGCGATGCTGGGGCACGCGACGCGCTCATCGCCGAACAACTGAAGATACTGCAGCAACTGCCCGGTGATTATCGCCGTAGCTGGATTTCCCAGCGTTTCCGGCAAGAGGCGATGTCCGGTGTATTGGTCAAGCAATGGAAGGATGGCACGGGTCCCCCCACGCCCGCGACCCGCTTGGTCCTCGCCTTTGCCGACGTCGCCCTGGATTATGTTGGCTCAAACCCGGGCATCTTGGGGGTCGGCGGCAACGGCGAGAAATTGATAACGGCGCTCAGCGCCAATTTTCGCAAGCTGCTCCCCGACGTCGATAAGAAGGACGGCTGGCAGGGACATGAAGCGACAGGCTTCTTTGTCGAGCGCGCGCTCGCCATCACACTCCACGCTGGCTTAAAGACCATCAGCGAAAATCCAGACCTGCTGGTCGAGGAGGATCACTATCGCGCGCTTCTGCAAAACGTTGTCGAGCCTTTCGTTGCGGGGTTCGACAAGAATCCGAACGATCGCCCGCAATGGATCGACGTGCGTGATACGTTGCTCGGGCCGGTAGCAGAGGCTGCGCTGAAGACGCTACAGAGTTGGCAGGAAGATTTCTTTGGAAGCAAATTCTCCGCGACGACCGCGGTGGGCGCGGTGACATCGGCATTGCTGGGTGTGGCTTCTGGCGAAGGTATCGGCGACCTGTTTTCACCCGAAGGCGTGGTCCGGCTCTACCAGGCGGGCTTGGATCTCGCGGTAAAGAATCCGCGCCTTTTCGTGAGCGCGTCGGGTCCGAATGCAGACCTTGCGCGCGATCTCCTGGTGCGTGTCGCCGGTGCGGTCGAAAAAGCACCGCCACAGTTCGACAAGAAGCTTGTTAGCGACATTGCGGTCGCTGCTCTGGATAGCCTGAAAGTCAACGTACCAGGCCTTTTACGCATCAAGGATGACGCTTGGCGCGGCGTGGCGGGAAGTCTGACGGAAAAGGTTCTCAGTGGCTTGCAACGCGGCCTCGCGGCGGCTGACGCCCAGCAAGCGTTCGACACTATGTTCGCCCCCAATGAAGCGGTCCAACTGCTGTCCATCGTGATGAAGCAGGTCATTCAGACTCCAGGCATGATCTCTGGCGGTCAGGTCAGCGACGAAGTGCAGACGCTTGTGGCGACACTCGCCACCGCGATCACCGGTCGTGGCGCCGAATTGCTGACTCAGGAGGACTGGATAGCCATCGCGCAGACGGTCGCACTGGAGGCGGCTCAGAATCCGGGGCGGCTTATCTCGCTGAATGCTGAGCCAAAGCAGCAACTCGCCGGTAGCATGCTTGATGTTTTGCTGGGAGCGGCTGCGAACTCGTTCCCGGATGGCCGGCGCACGAACGCGAGTTTGCTGTTCGGGCCGACGCTTCAACAGGCTGCTGTGTTGGCGATCCAGGCTGCGGCAGGCAATTCTGGCAAGGCCGCCGGCAACCTGGATGGTTTCAAGAGATTTATCCAACTCCTCAACGCCACGACCGAGAAAAATGCCGATCGGATCGGCGCTCGCGATTGGCTCTGGCTGTTCGATGAGCACATTGCGGATGTCCTCGCTGGGGGCTTGGCTGCCGGCATGAACGCAGCATCCTTGTTGGCTGATTTGGAGCAGAGGAATGCCTGATCGTCCCTTGCGTGCAATTGCGCTGATAATCTCGGCTCTGCTGGTTTCCGGCTGCAGCAGTGTGGGAACGCTGCCGTTGCCGCGTTCCGATGGGTCACAGGCGCAAAGCGATCTTGCGAATTGCCGTAAGGCGGCCCGATCCGCCGGCGCGCAGAGGGTGTGTACGGCGCAATTCGGACCGGCGTTGGCCAAGATTGCACAGGATAACTTCGATCAGGCCAGCCGTGCGCAGGATAGAGCGACTCGTATCAATCTCTACGCGTCGGCGGCCAACGCGGGATGGGACAGCGGCGTCGACGCCGGATTGCAGGTTGCCGATGCTGCGATTCAGGCCGGCGGCGGCGAATGCGGCAAGATCGCTGCCAATGAATTTACCCCTGCCCGTGATTGCCAAATTTTCCGGATCGGACCGGGTTTCGTCGCGCACGTGCGAACCTCCAATCTGGTCGACAGGATCGAGGCCAAGCCACCCGCATCGGTGACTGCAGGCGAGAAAAAACAATTGAGCGACGCCAGCGTACGGTACGTGAGAAACACATTCGACTTCGTCGAAGAGCGCCGGCGGCAGTTTGATGCGGATCCAAACCTCGACGATTCGATGCGCACGATGCTGGATCGTCAACGCTCGGTGTTCTACTGCACCGCCCTTCACATTTCAGCCGTGAATTGGAGGCTGGGTCAGGTCGATACCGCGCGCCGCGTCAGCCGCGACCGGGATCACATTCTTGCGGCTGATCCGTCGCTGCAGGGCGAAACGTGTGTGGCGGCCAGTTGACCGCCGGAGAGTTGTGATCGTGCCGACAACACTGAAATACCGTCACCGGTGTCTTGATGTGCGAACAGTTGCAGTTGCGTCGAAGTATTCTGGCTAGGTGGTGCGATTGTACTTCTGAACACAGGCGGGAGCGGTCATGGCCAAAGACGATCCTAGTCTCGGCGATCAGCTGCTGGAATTTGTGACCGATGCCATGGTCGCAGCGGCTTCCGGGTACCGCGAAGACCCGCTGCCGGGTCTGGCGACCGATACCAGCCTTGAATTGACTCAATTGCCAGCCAACCCGCGCGAATCTATTTCGCAGGCCGGATACGATTTCATCGTGCGTTGGGAAACCGGCGGGAGGCCCTACTACGAGCGCGTTATCAAGGGACATCCGGTTTGGCCGGCATTTGCCTCAGGCATCACCATCGGGTGCGGTTACGACCTCGGCTATCACAAATTGCCGGATTTTCAGGCGCAATGGGGCAGCCGTCTGCCCCGTTCGGATTTCGATCGTTTGGCGAGGGCGATCGGGTTCAGGACGACGGAGCCCGATCGCGCGCAGAAGGTGCTTCAGGCAAGGGCGCTTGTGCAAAGCCTGTCGGACATCGTTGTGCCTTGGGATATGGCCATCGAGCAATTCGGCAATGCCAAGTTTCCTGATGTCATCCGTCAGTTCTACCAGGCTTTGGACAATATCGATCGCCTGCATCCGCATTGCCGGGGCGCTCTCCTCAGTCTGACATTCAATCGCGGAAATGGGTTCGCGGCGGCAGGCGATCGTTATGCCGAAATGCGGTCAATCGGGAGTTTGATGTCGGATGGTACGATGGCCTCTATGCGCCAGATCCCCGACCTTCTGCGTGGGATGAAGCGTATCTGGGGCGCGACATCCAGCCTGGCGGAGCGCCGTGAGGGCGAAGCCAAGTTGTTCGAGGCCGGCTTGGGCGAGATGCGACTGGTGGCGGGCCTGCCGCTCACTCCCTCCGCCACGCTCGAGTCGGTCGGCGGCGGGCCTCTGCAAGAGGAGCATGAAGCTGTTCCGGTGGAAGCGACGGACAACGCGGACGAAGCCGAGCTACAAGCGCTCGAAAGTAGCGCGGGTCTGGAAGCTGCAGGCCTTACGATCGACTCGGTGCGTTGGAATACAATTGATGACGAACAGCCGGACTATCGGCATCTCGATACCCGGCTGGCAGGCACGACGTTCGAGTTGACGGCCGACGATGTCGCCGCATTGATCGCCGCAAATGTGTTCCAGCCTATCGCGGGAAAGTTGATTCTGGGGCTGCGCGGCGCTCGGCTGGTCGGCGGAGCTAAGCAGGAAAACGCGGCTTCTATAACGATCACCGATCAGCGCCCCAACCATCGCGACTTCCGCTGCATTCTCGCCGCTTACGATCCTGCTGCGCGGAGGCTGTGGGCCTACCAAGCGTCGACCGTTCCAAACGCCGCTTATGTGTTCAAGTGCTTTTCGGATTTTAGCGCCGGGACGCCGATCGAAGGACTGACAGGCAACATACTTCCGACCGGCTGTTACACGATGACTGTCGGCACCCACAGAAAGGGAACCCCCGGCGAAATTCCGACGGTGCTGAGGCTATCAACGGCGTCGACTGGCGCATCGAAAGTTGTTGTTTTGCGCTCGTTGATGGATGTGACCTATGATCGTTTCGATCGCTTCCAAGTCGCTACCCCAGCAGACAACATTCATCCGGGGCAGTTGTCTCAGGGGTTTTCCTCGGCGGGCTGCCTGACGCTTCCGGGACGCTACGGCAACGGTCAACACACCGGCATCTGGGCCGATTTCCGGCAAGCCATCGGCATCGACGCTACGAGCGACGGTCGCCAATTCTCCTTAATACTGCTGACCGGCCTCGATGCCGCAATGGCCGCCAATATCCGCGCCACCGGTGGAGACAAAGCGAGGTTGAGACGGCTACGAACCGGCTCGAAGGGCGATGCGGTGGTGCGGCTTCAGAACGCGCTTGGCTTGGCGCCCGATGCATCTCGCCTGATCGGCCCCAACACGCGGAGCGCCCTCATCAGTCACCAAGTGGCAAAGCTTGGCTGGGCCGATGGGATTTATTCACCAGCCATGGATCAAATGCTTGGGCTGAAGGTTTGGCAGGGCGCTTAAAGTTGGCGCAACAATCGAAATGCACGACCTAGTTCGCTCGTTCGAGATTTGGAATGGAGATGTTGCATGAGCCAAGGCCCGCGCACCTTTCGTGACCCTCTCTTGTCGCTCTATCAGTCGATAGCGGCTGACGTCGCGCGGAAGCGCTCGCCCGGTGCGGCGCTGGAGGCTGCGGACGACGAAGACAGCCCCAAGCCCGATGAGGTTGCCGCCGCAGAGGTGGTGGCCGCTCGATCTGCGTCCGCCGACCAGAAGGCCGCAGGGATCCGAGCCAAAGTCGACGAAACGGCCCTCGAAGACATGTCGATTCCGGAGAATGTCCGGATCTGCGCGGCCCTCGCCAAAGACCTGTTCATTGCTAAGATCACCGGCAATAGCGAAAAGGCGCAGCAAATCGAGAAGGATTTCCTTCCGGGTTCGAAATGCGACACCAACTGGGTCAGCACGATCAATGAATACGTCAAATACTTTGGCCCGACTGGGACGCTGCGCGAAATACCTTACATCAAGCCAAGTGAAGTTGGGCCGAAGGTCATTACCATCAAGTCGGACGCACGTATCGGGCTTGTTGGGGATTGGGGCACCGGCGCAGCTCCGGCGAAGCGGGTCCTGGAGCAACTGGCTGCGCAAGAGCCCGACATCGTGGTTCATCTGGGCGACATCTACTATTCCGGCACCGAAGCCGAATGCCGCACCAATTTCGAAGCGGTCGTGGATGACATTCTCAAGCGCGCCAGCAAAAACATCGCGGTCTATACGCTGTGCGGCAATCACGACATGTATTGCGGCGGAGTTGGCTACTATGCGCTGATCCGACGACTGAATAAGCCGCCGATGGTGCAACCGGCCAGCTTCTTCTGCCTTCGGGCGGAAGACGCGTCGTGGCAGCTGCTCGCCATGGATACAGGCAAACACGACTTCAGCCCGATCTCGGTGGCACATGTGGAAACATTTGTCGAAGATGCTGAACTGGAATGGCACGAGGCGCGAATTCGCGAATTCCCCGGCCGGACCATCCTGCTGTCGCATCACCAGCTTTTTTCGTCATTCTCGACGATTGGCAAGCCACAACCGAATGGTCGCTTTCTCGCGCACAATTCGCGTTTGAAGGCGGCGTTCGATCGGCTTCAGGCTATCGGCAAGCAAATTCCCGCATGGTTCTGGGGCCACGAGCACAACCTCTGCCTCTACGAGCCACACGTGGGCCTCAAGTTCGGTCGCTGCCTGGGTCACAGCGCGATCCCGGTTTTCTCGCAGGACGAGCCGTATCAAACGGTGGCTACAATCGACGACCCGCCGCGCATCATCGAAAAGGCGAAGCTGTCCGTGTCCGACGGAATCTACGCTCACGGGTTTGCAATGCTTCGGCTTCAGCAAGACTCCGTCGCTGTCGACTATTTCGAGGACAGCAGCGGCGCGGCGAAATGCACCTATTCGGAGACTATTGTCTAGAAGCCTCGACGCTCGCGCGGACCCGATTGAGGGGGTAGAACATGAGCTTCCTCGTCCGACTGCCTATCGACCTCTATGACGACGATGCATTCATCGGATACAAGCCGGGCTCATTCTCGCTTGTGAACGCACGAGCGGCGATGTGGCTTGCCCAGCTCTCCTACGAAGATCAGCCTGACAAGCAAGACCTGATTCTTAAAGAAGTGGGGCTTGCAACGGATCACCAGCTTCAATCGGCCCTTTCCGAGCTTGCTGCCCATGTCGAGCACCGGCGGTTTTGTCGCACGGGACGCCGATACCGTGTTTGTCGTCTTCGAGGGCACCGACCCACTACTGGTGGCGAACTGGGTCAGCGACTTCAATTTCGCTCCGAACAAACTGGGCATCCACCAAGGCTTCAGCGAAGCTCTTGACGCTGCCTGGGATGATCTCAAGGTTGCACTGGACAAGGCGAAACCGTTTTCGCGCCTCGTCATCTCTGGACACAGCCTGGGGGCTGCCTTGGCGGGTCTGTGTGCCGACCGTGCTTCCAGCGAACTCAAGATCATGCCGGAAACCGTACACGCCTTCGGGATGCCCCGTGTCGGCACTCTGGGATTTGCCGCCGCGTACAACGAACGGCTCGGCAACCGAACTTACCGCTTGGTCCACGGCCACGACATTGTCGCGACTGTACCGCCGACGGAATTGGGATTCCGCCACGTCGGCCGCTATCTAGCGTGCGCATCGGAGCAACGTTTCGCGGACACCGCTCAGGCCATGACGGTGATCGACGACCCTCCGTTCGTAGAAACCGTACTGAACGGGACACGGGCGGGATTGCGCGATCTCCTTTTTGGCCGGGCTCCGCGTCCGATAAGTCCGAGTCCGGTCATCCAGGCTTCGAACCTCCTGCCACCGGGATTGGCGGACCATCTGCCGGACCGTTACTGGCGAGCCCTCAAAAGCCGTTGATTGCCGGGCCGCGAAGGAGCTCAATATTCAACCCTCACGTCAAAGGAGATAGCTGTGGTCGATATCCCAACTGACGTATTCACCTGGGCATCGCTCGGCACACTGAGTGGTTTGACGGGAGCGACTGTCGTTGTCACCAATACCGCTGCGCGCGCACTTGAGTGGGCGCCGAAGTGGTTCGGCTTGGCCGTGGCGCTAGTGATGTGTATCGGCATTGCGTTTATGCGGAGCAGCGCCATCGCGGATTATGCGCTGGCGTTGCTTAACGCTTGCTTGGTCTATCTCACGGCTGCAGGCGCCAGCTCGGCTGGCGCGGCAGCGGTTGCGCCGCCGAAGTCCAAGGGCACCCTCGAGTCGATCGAGACCGACGAGCCGTCCAAGGCGTTTTTCAATCACTGGTTCTGACCGGGAGCGATGCTGGCGGAGGCAATCCATGACGGCACCCGAAGCGGCCGATCGGTGGCGTAAGCTGCTGCAGATTCGACAGCACCCCGCAGGTCGTGGCCTGCCGCCGGGAGGGGGCCTGGAAAGCATCGCGCTTCCAGACGATCCCACCGAACGTGTCCACCGAGCCAAGGAGGCCATGGTCCGGCTGGTCAAGGATCGTTTCGGAGGCGACTCGGCTCTGCTGAAATCCGTCAATGAGCTCGCGCTGAGTGGCGAGGATGCGATTGCGATTCTGGACGCAAGCCCTCATTCGGCGCCGAGCAGCGACCAGTTTGCCGCGCTTGAGGCGATTGTTCTGTTTGACGGGACGCGCCCGTCATTCCTGGTCAAGGACCATCAGATCGACTTCTCGTCGTCCTTCAACACCGGGACGTGGCAAATCGATCTGAAACCCTGTCTCGACAGAGTTCAGTCCGCCATGTCTTGCATCGGACGGGTGGAGCTCGGCGAGCGTCACATTGGCACTGCATTCCTTGTGACACCGACACTGGCGATCACCAACCGGCATGTTGCTCAATCGATTGCACGCTTCGAGGCCAACCGGATAACGCTCAAGGCCGAGGTGTATCTGGATTTCGGACGGGAAGAATGGAATGGCAAGGCTTCGTTCGACCGCCGGCGAGTGGAAGCCGTTCTGTTTGCGGGCAATGCCGTCATCGCGGCGCCAATCGACCACAACAAGCTCGATCTCGCAGTCCTTCGCGTTACGGCGTCCGGTCTGGACGGCGGAATGCGGAACCGGTGTCTGCTCATCAGTCAATTGAGCCAAGGCGACTATCTTGGCTCGAGCAGGGTAGCCGCAGCGGGTTACCCGGCGAATCCGGATCTGTACGTTCCCAGCGAGCTCAAATCGAAATACGAGCAGGTGCTGAAGCGGCTGCTGGAGGGCGAGGGCGGAGCAAAGCGGTTTGCTCCGGGCGTGCCGAGCGATACTGCCGGCAGCGGCGTTGCGGCGTGGACCCTGTGTCATGACGCGACGACGATCAACGGCAACTCAGGATCGCCCCTTTTTGTGCTCGGTAACGCTGCCACACCGCAGGACGCGTTGCTGACCGGCCTGCATTACGGCGGTGATTGGGGCGGGGAGCGAACCAATTGGGCGCATCGCCTTGCGGCCACCGGAGCGTCGTTAGGCTACGGACAGGCAAAGACCTTCACAGAATTCTGCCAAGCCGAAGGGATCAAACTGTAAAACCCGCGCGTGCCGTGGCGGCGCGGATCGTCTTGTCCGTGCCGAGCTTTGTTTCGAGTTGGCGTAACACTGTATCCGCGATCGCTTGGTGCGACAGCCGGCAATGCAGCGTCTCGCGAGCCGCAAAAGTACCGCACTCAGCCAATTTGTTGACCGGCGCTCCGCCGAGGCACAGGTCGAAGTAAGCGCACGATTGCCGGCACATCGCCGTGCCCGCCTCGATGTCCGACCACATGCGTTGGAAGTTCGGGGAGGAGAGGGCGGCATCCAGATCGGCGCCGGGCAACTGGCCGACCGTCATCTTGCCGTAGCGCGGATCGGTCAGCCCGGCGAGTTCGGGCGAAAAGGTGTAGAGCTCGCCCCGGGATGAAACCGAAAGAAATCCGAACGGCTCGTTCTGGGAGTTGCGCGCCAGCCGCCCAAATCCCGGATGCCTGAGCGCCGCCAGCAGTTCTTCCCGCTCGCGGACGACCAGCGGGGGGTCGGCGGCCTGTGCGCGATCGAGCAGTTTGTCGAAGAATTCGCGAAATCGCCGGTCGACGCCGCTCCGATTCAAGCTTGACGTGCGATGCACACCCTCGATCTCCTCGATATTGAAGCCGACGTCGCGGATATCCTCGGCGATGAAGAAGTCCACCAATTCGTCGACTGCATCGAGTGTGTGGTCGCCGATGACGCAAATGACATGAAACGGCACGCCGTTCCGGCGCAATGTCTCGATGCCCCGCATGACGCGGGCATGCGTGCCGCCCCCGGAACGGGTGCGCCGGCCTGCATCGTGAAGCCTGGCGGGTCCGTCCAGGCTCACGCCGACACGCACCGCATGGTCATGAAAGAATTCGCACCATTCGTCCGTGATCAACATTGCGTTGGTTTGCACCGAATGCGGGATGTTCTTGCCGGCGGGCGCGCTGCGAGCCGCCGCGGCAAAGGCCTGGCGATACCAATCGACAGACAGGACCAGCGGCTCGCCGGCATGCCAGACGACAGTGAAGTCCGGCGCGGCGAGTGAATGATCGAACACGAAGGCAACCGCCGCCTCGACAATCTCAAACGGCATCCGATGGCGGTCGCTGCGCGCGGGGAGATAGCAATAAGAGCAATCGATGTTGCAGAACGGCGTTGATTGCAGGATCAGCAACCGCGTCCGGCCGGCACAATCGGCCGCCGTGACGGAAGTCATCGATTTCGCCAGTTTGAGAAATTCGGAAAATTCCTGAACTGCGCGACCTGGTCGGCATCGTCGGGCAATTTCTGCGGCCATTGCGCCTCGGCGAGGGTGGCCAAGTAGTTCTGGCGGATGGACGCCAGCCGGTGAATAGGCGCCGAGGCTTCCACCGGCCGCACCGGTGCCGGCATCGCCAGCGCGGCTGTGACCGCAGCCGTCGAGATCGTCGAAAGCAGGATGCCGGCTCGCCGCTTCATCGATCCTCCTGTCGCCTCTAAAGCCAGTCAGAAATTGGCACTATATCATATTTTTGCCGCCTCGCATGCGGACATTAGTTCGTGCGGGGCTGCACGTTCTTAATTCTCCAGCGCTGCTCCGTTAATTTCTGGAGCACTCCCAATCCCACGACGTACCGCCATACTTGGCCGTTGGCATCGCGCACCCAGAGCGCATCGTCCCAGATTGCCGCAGCCTGGATCGCCGCTGACGTGTGCTGGAACGCGACACGGGTCGATACGCTGTCGTTTCCGATTGGAGCGTAGTCAACGCTCAGCTTGGTCAGGCATAGGCCCTCTTCGGCAGTACACTTATAGTCGGGTCGCATATAATCGTACTCGGCTCGCAACACGTGATCGAGCTTGTCGAACTCGATCGGCCCCATTTCACAATTCAGGTTGGTGGGGCTGGCCTCCGAGACCGGTTTGAACTCGCAGGGCGCCAGCGGGTGCTCCAGCGGTGTCGATACCAGATCAGGGTCAACCAGCCCTGTGGTGGTCCACAACAAAGCCGTCACGTTGTCTTCCAGCGCGATCAAGAACCCCACTCGATCTCCGCTTCGGAATGATCGGATATCTTGGCGCTCGTTGCGTATCCTGTTGTTGACGTATGGATATTGGATGTTCAGGATTTTAACGCCATCCCACGATTCCCGGGTCGCCGGGCCACGGTTTTCTTTGAGTTCGCTCCGCCATCCATCCTGCCGATCTGTCTTGATCCAAAGGATACGCTGAATGTACGGGGGCTCTTCGGATTGGGTCGTAGAGCGCACCATCAAGAACCAATTTGCGTCGTGGGACAGGCAGACCAACGCACCGGATACCAGCACCTGACTGGCGCCGAAGTTAGTATTTTCCACTGGTACGATTTTGCCATCGGCGGCGCGCCGTATGGCGCTCATCGTGACGACTTTCGCTCCTTGCTCGTCTTGCGGTTTAATTTCCAGGCCCCGACTGCCGGGTTCAGAGGCGATCAGGTTCTTGGCCGGCAGGTCGGGATCCGCGACCGCGCATCTCGCCACCTGCGAGGATAGCGCCGCCAGTTCCGGGTTGGCAGCGCCCGAAATGGTGGTATTCAGAATTCTGACCGATACGTCGCTAAGCAGCGTGCGAGTGCCCCGGTCGAGCTGCCGCAGCGATGTGCGGAACACCGCGATCGGCTCGGGCGTTCTCGACGCGTGAGACAGCCGCTGGGTACCGGAGATTTCGAGTCCCTTTTCCAGCGCGGCATAGACTTGATGATCGTCCGCGATGGTGCGTGGCTCATCGGGCGATATCGCGGTTGCTTCGCTCTGCAATTTGAAAAATCGAAACTGTTCGTTGAGGGCCGTTTGGGTGGAGGTGGTCCACCAGAAATAGAGTGCCGAGGGAACTACAAAGACTATGAAGACAGTCATCAGCAGAAGGGCCCTGCGAGGCCTGTTTTTTGCACCATTGCGGAAACGGATTGCATCGCCGATCGTCTGTTTGACCGAACCAAGCCGCTCCGTCACGGAGCGCGTGTGGACGACGGTCCCGGGCGACATCGCATCCGCCCGTTCTAAAGCCTGCTGCGCCCACTGTTCGCTGAATGCAGCATCGGGGCCAAAGATATCCTGGAGGTCGGCGCTGGTCTCATCGCCAGCGATCTGATCTGCTCTCGCGAGGTCTTCGACCAGGATATAGTCCACGGCACTGGACCAGAGGCGCCGCAGCGCTCCGCCTGTTTCTTGCTCGGAGATCTGGTCATCGGCGATCATACGATCGACCCTGACCAACCGGTCGATGCGGCGGCGCGCTTCCTTCAACCAGTTCGCATATTTCTTCCAGCTCCGGATGAGCGCCTCGTGGTTGACGTCATAACTACGGCCAACGTTGATCAGCGTTGCCTTTTGGAACACCCCAAGCGCTTGCCGCAGGACATCCTTGCATTCTTCCCGTTGCTGCGAGTTGCGTTCGTATAGGCCCGAGGCGTGAACCATCTGTTCGAGCGTTGCGAAGTCGCGGACGACGTTGCCGCGATCGTCAAGTTGCGCGAGACAGCAAAATCCAACACGGAGTAACTGCTCGACCGAGTTCGGCCTTGCTTCCCTTGCCTCCCTTGCTTCTACCGGCCCCCGCCGCGATCGCGCGTTGCAGGACATCATCTGCTCTGGCATTGAGCGTGCCGATCAGCGGCCCGTTCGGGCTGGACCATCCGGGAATTGCATGAATATCCCTCAGCCCGACCTGCAACGGCGTGTTGTCCTGCTCCCTCTGCCATCGACCGACGGCTTGATCCCACACCAGGGGCAGCAGATGCTGCATCAGAGGGAGTTGGTCAGCAGGGTGCGGCAAATTCTCGCGGCCATCGTCGAAGACCTGGTGAAGCTCGCTCAACGCCTCCCGAGTAAACGGCCATGTGTCGGTGTCGCCAGACTCGAGATCCCACGATTTGAGCACACGGCGGGCCGGATCGACGATTGCTTGCTCGATGTTGCGCCCGCCAATCAGATCGACGAGATACAGGGAGCTGTTGACGACCTCGGTCACCCCCAGGAATTCCGCGCAGCGATGCAATTCCTCGCTGCGCATCGTGACGATCAGAAACAGGTTGAAGGGCTTGTACGTGTGAATGCTGGTAATGAGCGACATGACCAAGTCGCGGCCCGCCGGGTCGACCTTGGGCTTGAACACTTCTTCGAACTGGTCGATCAGCAAGAGCAGATTGGGCGCGCCGGACGTTGCCCCGCCTGAGAGCGCTTCGTCGAGAGAACGTAGCCGTTCATCGACGAAGTCGAACAATGCTCCGACATCGACGATATTGCCTTCGAAAAGTATCTCGCGAAGCCGCAGGCGGCTCGCCAGTTGGATCCTCTCGTCGGTCGCGTCCTCCGGGCATTCGAGATTGAGCGCCGCGTTGAGCGCGCGAATCTTTCGGGCGCGTTCCTCAGCCAATTGGTGGCGATGGGTCTCATCCGGCGGAACTGTGCCCTCGTCCGCGGAGGGGGGTGCCAAAATCGGCAGAATGAGCTGGTTAAAAATTGCGTCGAACAATTCGGTGACCGGATCGAGCTTCGGCCGGAACTCGACAACATACCAGGCGCCGGCCCGCTCGCGGATCGGAGCCGTGCTGTTAAGCTTGGGCACAAGCCCGGCCCGAACCAGCGAGGATTTTCCCGATCCGGAGCCGCCGAGCACAACGATGATGTTGTGGTCGGCAAGAAGATTCCTCAGGTCTTCGATCTGGGCATCGCGCCCGAAGAAGAGGTCCGCTTCATTGGGGCGGAAGCTTCGCAGTCCGGGATAGGGGCACGCGTCCAAATCGCCGGGTCTCGTGTCGTCGGAATCGCGTGTGTTATTCCACGCCGCAAGAAATTCCTGCTTGGCGGTCGGGCCGCGATCAAGACGAGGCTCGGCCCGATCGTTCATGGCAGCGCTTGCTCGGGCCGGCGCCTCGCCAAGTCGGTGGCATACTCGCGCAGCCGCTCCACGTTGGCTGCGTCCGGCTGGTAAGTGCCATCGGCATTCTTGAAGATGCGAAGCAGTTGCCAGCTCCTCACGCGCGAATTGCGGCTGAATTCCAGCGCGGGGAACAAGCTGGCATTACGGAGCAAGACCGCGACTCGCATCAGGGGCGCATCTTTGATTTGCCGGTTGGCCAGGGTTTGGTCGATCCGCCGGTCGATTTCGCGAAAGCGCTCGATCGTCGCCTCTCGCGAGCCGGGCGGCGTGCGCAGATCGTGCGCCGCGATGACGGTTACCGCTTCTTCACCAACCGAATTGATCACATCGACCAGTTGATCGTATCCAAACGGTGCCGAATTTGGGTGCAGCGGAGGCTGCTCGTTGGTCATCGCGGACATCAGGCAGTCTTCGATGACGGTGCGTCGCAGTGAGTTATCAATATCGCCTTTGGCCGACGGGTCCTCGTAGTGCACGATGGCGCTGCCGGTCGCGGTGTCTGCGCGCAGCAGCTTCGCGAGCCAGCGGGCGAACTCCGAGGGTTGCTCAGTGCTGGTATAAAGAGACGGACCCGTGGCCGCGGGCGCCCAATCCGGCCCGTTGGGGCGCCACAGAACTCTCGGACAGTTTTGAAGCGGTCGGGCAGCATCGCTCTCTTCGTCGAACTGGAAGCCGAACGCGACGTTCAATTCGGCCGAAAGGCGGCTCGCAGCGTCAAGCGTACTCGTTTGGCTTTTGTCTACGATCGCGCGCACGAAGACCGGACGTTTTGACAGCGCCCCAACCGTCTGATTTGTCGAGCGCCAGCCATCCGGCCATCGTTCGGGGTTGACGCCACGGCCACCCAGCTCTCGAACAAGCTCATCGGCGGCAAGCACAGCGGCCGGCGCCGACGTGACCTTCGGTTCGCCGAGTACGACAACGGATCCAGGCGTGATGGCGACGGCCGGTATGCGCTCGTTTGACGGCGGCGGCGCGCCGCCGGGTTCCTGCAGGGTCTGCGGGACTGTAATGTTGCCGGGGATCGTCAAAAGGCCCAATGCGCTGGGAAGCACTGGGGGGGCGGGCGAATCTTCTTCATGATCGAAATGAGCCCGCAAAGCCTCGGCCGCGCCGAGAATTTGGCCGACCACTGCATCGTCAGCCGCTCCATTGATCCAGATCGACTTGCGATTCCTGCCGTCCCAGAAATCCTCGACGACCAGGCATTGGCGGCAGGACTCTTCGCGAATATCTTGAATTCGCCGCGCAATGAAGTCTCGGCTTTCCTGATCGAGGGTTAGTGCCAACACGCGCCGGTCGGGTGGCTGCCCATCGGGGCCGGGTTTGAGCTGGGCGAGGGCGCAATCGAACTCTGCGGCGGTCTGCGGAAATCTGATGTAGCGCTTCGACAGAAACGCGACGAACAGTTTGGTGTCCTCGATCTCCCGCAAGATGCTTTTTGCATTTTCCTTGGACTGTTTGAGTTGTTCCAGCGTGTCGACGTAATCGCACGGCTCGAGCGCCTCGAAGAACCGCGCCTTGGTGCTGAAATTTTCCTTCCAACCGCTCTCGGTCTCGACCGAACTGAGAACAATCCTGAGCAAGCGCGGGTCGGGCTTGTCGACAGCCGGCGGCATCAGGATTTCGGTCACCTCGATGAAGACGGGATGAACCGTTTCGTTACCGATGCGCTCGGCGGCAAGGATCGTGCAAAGCCTGAGCAACCAGCCCTCGCGATCGGCGTTGTCGATCAGACTGTTCACACGTGTCGCGAAATCGGGGCCAATCGCGATGTTGTTTAGTGGAAAGTCGTTGTCGCGCAAAACGGTGTCCAGACCCGCGACGTCAAAGCTGGCCATTATCGCTTCGCGCAGCTTGGACCGATATTTGCCTGCCAGAGGCATTGCGACCCCCGTGATCGGCCCGCCCGGCACCAAACAACCCAACCACTGGCTGCTACGGCACTGCAAGGCCCTGACGCCAATGAAGCAAACTCAGTTTAGCCCGACATGCGGCTCGGCGGTTGTGTGTTTTCACACATCTGAGCCACAGGCCTTCAATTAAGGCACAGTGCATCGGCTTGTCAGGACTAAATTATAGCGCAATCATGCAGCGCGACCAAAGTTTTTGATAACGCCGTGGTCGAGGGGCGCCCTGGCGACGCGGACGCAAACTCTGGTCCGAAGGCTGCCCGACCTGGAGAACCGCGAATGCCTCTCTCCGGCCAGCAGATCAGGGCTTTGCGCAACGCCCTCACCGAGGCGTTCAATTCCACGTCATTTGAGGAAATGCTTAGGTTTGAGCTTAATAAAAAAGTCGAGAACATTGCAGGAAGCGGGCCGCTCAACACGGTTGTCTATCGGGTCATCGATGCCGCCGAGAGGGAAGGGTGGACCCTCAATCTTGTCCGTGCGGCGCGAATTGCGAACCCAGACAACCCCGATCTTCATCAGGTCGCGAGCATGTTGTCGCTGTCGAGTACACGCGAACTGCAGCCAACCGCGCTGAATTTCGAGAAAGTCGTCCGCGACGGTGTGCCTTTTCTTGATCCGGCTGCTTTCCGGTCAAAGCTTGGACGGATCGAGTTCCAAACCTGCTCGATCGAACTGAACGGCGTCGGGTATGGCAGCGGTATTCTGGTGGGGGCAGACTACGTTTTGACCAACCATCACGTAATGTCCAAAGCCACGCCGGACACAAAGGTCGCATGCCGGTTCGACTTCGCCGCTTCAGCGGATGGCAAGGTCATCAATCCGGGCATTACCGTTGACGTTGCCGGTGGCGTGGTGGATTCGAGCCCGCCGAGCCCCAACGACCCCAATCTGACGAACGGCAATCCCTCCGAAGACGAATTGGACTATGCGCTGCTGCGGCTGGCGCGGGACGTCGGCAATGAGCCAGCCGGGTCCGGAGCCAACGCCGATGCGCCGCTGCGAAGCTGGACGCATCTGGTCGCGGGCGTGATCGGCACCAACGATCCGATCCTGGTGCTGCAACATCCGCAGAACCCGGTGAGCTGGAAACTCGAGCCGCTAAAGCTGACGATCGGGCGGGCGCTCGATACGGTGGCAGGCGGTCTTCGCCTTCGTCACGACGCCAACACTCTGCCGGGATCCTCGGGCTCGCCGTGCTTTTCCGTCACGATGGCGCTCGTCGCGCTTCACCACGCCGGCGGGGATTCCCGATATTCGAAGGCCGATTTCAACCAGGCGATCCCGATCGGAAAGATCATCCAGCGACTGGAGCGGCGGGACGTCACACAGTTCTGGAAAGATGCGCCACCTGCGTGATGCGGCGGCTTGCCTGGAGTGTGTGTACCGAAAACTTCGTCCGCATTGCTTCGCTGACGGAATCGCATAACGTCGGTAGTTCAGGTTCGCACTGTTCTGCTTCGTCCTTTCCGTCCTGGCTTCGCCATTCAAGTCGAAGTGTCGGCTTGAAGCAGAGAACGTAGTCCTACGGCATATCGATGGTTTCCGTCGATCCTCGGGAGTCTCGCCATCGTTCAGCCGAGCACCGTCGTGCGGTGGCACCGGGCCGGCTTTCGCAGTTACTGGCGCTGGAAATCGTGGCCGCAGGGAGGGTGATTCCGCCAGAGGCACGGAGCTGTTCATATCCCGTCCGCTGCTGACGATTACAACAACAACTGTTCCTTCAGAATGGTTCAGGCTTCCAATGAGCCTTTCGGTGCGGCGAGGCACGCTATCATTGCCGGCAGGACTTTCCACTGAATTGCGGCGTCGTTGGATTCCAGGGCCCTGTTCATGCGAAAGCTGCTGGGGGCGTTGGTGACGATAGCGATCGCCGTGTTTGTGCTGCCGACACGCGGCGTGGAGGGCGCGCTTTATGCTGCCCGAATATGACTTTCGGAAAGGACAGCCATGAATAGACGCATGCTACGCCGCTTCGTCGATCGCGATTTGCTCGCGCAGGATCGGCAGCACCTCCTGCGCCAGCCGTGACAGCGATTCCCGCTCCCACGCCGAGTTCGGCCCCGTCCAGTCCATCCCGCTCACGAGCAGCGTGCCGAACGGCCCGATCTGCTTGCGCAGTTGGGCGAGCTTCCCCGCGACGGTCTGCGGCGATCCATGGATCAAGCGGCTCTCCATGATCGCATCGACTGTAATCTCGCTATCGGGCATGCCGGGATGCGGCCGTAACGCGCCGACAAGGTTGATGTTGCGGAAGACCTTGAACATGTGGCCGAAGAAATACCGCTGCGAGCTGTTCGGGCCGAAGGCGCGGGCGCGCGCCTCTTCGTCGGTCGCCGCGACAAAGACCGGGCGCACCACCCGCCAACCCTGCGGGTCGACCTCGCGTCCGGCGTCAAGGCAGCCTTGGCGATAATTGCGCCAGTGGTGGACCAGCATTTCCGCCGGAAGCAGGGCGCTCGACACCGGACCCCAGCCGCGCTGGCCGCAGAGATAGGTCGACTTCGAATGCGGGGTCGCCGAGGGGATGCAGATCGGCGGACGCGGGCGTTGGAACGGCTTCGGCATGATGCCGAACCCGACGTCGAGGAACATCGAATCCTTGACTTTGACGTTCCAGAATTCGCCTTTCAGATCGTACGGCGGATCCTGCGCCCAAATCCGCTCGATCATGTCGATGTGCTCGATCAGCATGCGCCCCTTCTGCGCGCTGTCGGCCGTCACTCCGAACAATTCCGCATCGGTCGGGATGCTTCCGGTGCCGATGCCAAGGATGAAGCGCCCGCCGCTCATGTGGTCGAATTGCGCGGCCTCAGCCGCGACCTGGGCGGGGTGCCGGTTTGGTGCATTGACGACGCCGGTGGCGAATTTGAGCCGCTCGGTGCGGGACAGCAGGCTCGCCATGAACATCATCGGCGAAGGATACGGCTCAGTCCCGGCCGTAAAATGCTCGCCCACCCACAATTCGTCGTAGCCCAGCGTGTCGAGGAGGATCGCCTTCTCGGTATCCTCGGCCAGATAGGCGTGCATCGGGCGTCCCGGGGGATGCAGCGGCATCAGGAACATTCCAAGACGCAAGGCGGTTCTCCTTCGCACTGAATTCCGGGCAGAGCATCGCATTAGCGCAGGACGCGATCAACCGGTGCGGGCCGGACGGCACCGAGGCGACCACTTCCGAAGCAGCGCCGTAAGACGCGCGTAAATCTTCTCAACTGAGCGCAGCCGTTTCCGTGCCGCGCGCGCGATCGACAACGGCGAGAGGGTCGGCCGGTGCGGCGTCGCCGCGCCAGGCGACATGGCCGTCCGGGCGCACCAGAACCAGCGCTCGCTCATAGCGAGTGGCGATCGCCGGGTCATCGATGCTGACGGTCGTCAGCGGCACGCCGCGTTCGGCGAAAGCGCGCACCATGGCCGAGGGCTGCGGCGCGGCTTCGCCAAGCCGCAGCAACGTGAAGCCGTGGCCGAACAGATCGATCGTGGAGCGCCCTTGCGAAAGCCAGGCGTGCGGCGCCCGGCTGCCGGGGAATGTCGTGGGGCAATACTCGGCGCTCGAACTTGCCTGCTGAGGTGAACCGTCGTCGCATACAATCGGAGAAGGCGCGTACTGATAACCCAGCGCAAGGCCGTCGGTGATGACCCGCCTGGTTTGTATGCGGACGAGGTCCTCGCCCATCTTGCGCCGCGCTTCCGCGCCGGCCGGCGTATCCATTGCGATCTCCGGATGCGTCGGCTGCTGGCGTTCGCTGTTATGACTGGTGTCGGCGTGGCCGATGTTGCGCAGGCCGACCGGGCGGCGCTCCGGCTCATAGCTGTCGAGCAGCCGCTCGCCGCCCCAGCCGGCAAGGATTGCCGACAATTTCCAGCCGAGATTGTCCACGTCGCCGAGCCCGGTATTCAGTCCGAGACCGGCGGCTGGATGATTGAGATGCGCCGCGTCGCCGGCGAGAAAGATGCGGCCGTGCCGGTAGCGGTCGGCGACCACGTTGCGTGCGCTCCAGCGCCGCACCGACAGGATTTCGTGCGGCACATCCTTCCCGATCGCCTCCCGAAATAGACCCTCGGCGTCGGTCTGGTCGGGCGCGTCGTAATAGGTCTTGCCGCTGATGCCGAGGCGATAGAGCTCGCGGCCGTCAAGGCTGACCAGGTTGCGCCACAGCCCTCTGGCGTCGACGAAAGTGACCAGCGCGGCCTTACCCATGGCGTGGTGAACCCATAGTTCGGGCGCGCGCACAAAAATGCTGAGGAAGTAACCGATATAGGACGATCCGCTCATCTCGATGCCGAGAGCAGGGCGGATCACGGTGCGGCCGCCGCTGCAATCGATCAGGTAGCGGGCGGCGATTTGCAAGCGCCGGCTGTTGGCGCGGTCGTGCACCGTGGCGATGACATGGTCGGAGCCTTCCGTCACCGTTTCCAGCCGGCAATTGTGACGCAGCTCGACCTTGTCGAAGCTCCTGGCGCGTTCGATCAGGATGGGATCGAGGAAAAGCTGGTTGCAGCGCTGCGGGCGTTCCGGGCTTTGTCCGATCGGCTCACGGCCGCCATGCGACGGCCGCTCAATTCGTGCGATTTCGTAGCCGGCGAACGCCGTGCAATAGAGCGCGGTGTGCGGAAAGCCGTCCGGCGTGCCGGCTGCATGAACGGCGTCGGCGATGCCCCAGCGCCGCATCAATTCCATGGAGCGGGAGTTGATCGCGGTGGCGCGCGGATGGTCCGGGGGGCCTTCGCCCTGCTCCATCAGGAGGCAAGAGGTGCCGCGCACGCCGAGATCGGTCGCGAGCGCAAGCCCGACCGGACCTCCGCCGACGATCAGGACCGGGGTTTCCAACGTTGAGTCGGATGAAGGCATTGGATGCAGCCGCCCCGGCCTACCGCGTCGCTTCCTCGACAAATCGGTTGGTCCAGGTCTGCCCCTCGATCAGCTTCGCCTTGGTCGCCGCGTTATCGCCAACCGCCTGGCGAAAGATATCCTGCACATTCTGCCAGTCTCGTGCGGTGTCCTGGCGCGGACGGAATGTGAATCCGGTGTTCTTCAGCGTGTCCTCGATGTC
Source organism: uncultured Alphaproteobacteria bacterium (assembly GCA_963702635.1). Classification (GTDB taxonomy): domain Bacteria; phylum Pseudomonadota; class Alphaproteobacteria; order Rhizobiales; family Xanthobacteraceae; genus Z2-YC6860. The sequence continues at coordinate 115,894 of CAVPDL010000011.1, read as the reverse complement.
CTGGAGCTCGAATTGCGCGTAGGCGCCCTTCTTGAGGACTTGCGCGGCTTCCACCGGATGATCGGCAATGAAATTGCTCGCCTCGATCACCGCCTTGACCACGCGTGTCACCACTGACGCATTTGATTGAATGTAGTCGCTGCGCGTTTGTAGGCCGGAGAACAACACTCCTTGCAGTTCCGGCACCTCCCGGAAGTCGACCAGCACTTGTCCGACGCCGAGTCGCTTTGTCGTGTAGCCGCCGGGTGGTGACTGGACGAAGCCATCGATCTGGCCGGCCTTCATTCCGCCGATGAGCTGCGCGGTACCGCCCAGTGTGACGCCGTCCATGTCGCGACTGGGGTCCAGCCCGCCATATTTCATGTACCAGCGCGCAAAGGCTTCGTTGGTGCCGCCGACCGCGCTGTTCCCGACCTTCATTCCCTTGAGTTTGGCGAGGCGCTCTTTGGGCGGCGCCTTGAGGTCGATGCCGCGCTGCTTGATGAAGGCTGAAGACGCCACGAAATCGAACGTCAGCGAATGCACCAGCGTCAGGACGCGGATCTCGCGTCCGCTGTCCGCGACCTTGAGGTACTCGTAAGGATCGGCGGCCAGGAACTGGGCGTCGCCGGACAGCAGCGCGGCGTTCGCCGGCGGGCCGCCGCGAAACAAGGGAAGGTCAACCTCGAGTCCATGCTTTTTGAAGATGCCGGCATCGCGGGCGTAGTACAGCGGCATGGTGACGGATGCGAGGACGGGCAGGGCGATGGTGACCTTTGTAAGCTCCTGGGCGTCGGCCCGGAGCGGCCCCGCCGCCAGTGCCGCAAGCGCAGCGAGAATCGCACCCAGGCCTCGTACACGCGACTGGAATCGTTGCCGTCTCATCAATATCCCTCCCATGATTGTGTTCCGCGCGATGCCGGCCGCGATCGCATGTTCCGGTCCTCAGCTTCCGCGTCCTCCGGAATCCATATCCGGCAGCCAGCGCAGCACGCGCCGCTCGGCGATTCCGATGGTCGTCGTCAGGACAAACACCAGCGCGACGATAAGGATCACGCCGACCCAGATGCCGTTGATGTTGAAGGCGCCGGACGCGTTGAGGATGTAGTATCCAAGGCCGGCCTTCGCGGCGATGAACTCGCCGATGAGAGCGCCGATCACCGCGAAGATGATGCTGGTTTTCAAGCCGTCGAAGATGTTCGGCGCGATCGCCGGAATGACGACGTAGGCGAGGACCTCGCGACGGTTCGCTCCCATGATGCGAGCCTGGTGGATGAAGTCGGGCTCGATCTGCTTGACGCCGGAAAACACCGCATAAAACATCAGGAAAAATACCATAGAGACGACAATCGCGACCTTCGACTGGGTGCCGATGCCGAGTGCGATGATGATGATCGGGGCTATGGCGATCTTCGGGATAGCGCTGAAGACCAGGATATAGGGCTCGACAATCCGGGCCAGACGCGGGCGGAAGCCGAGCGCAAAGCCCGTCAGGCCGCCGGCGACCGCGCCGATGGCATAACCGAGCATGATCTCCCAGAAGGTGATCGCGGCATCGGTCCATATCGGGCCACGTCTTGCTTCATCGAACAGGTATCGGAGAATTTCGCTGGGCTGCCCGATGAAGCGCGGGTCGAACGCGAACCACGCGCCTAGCTCCCAGGCGCCGATGATGACGATCGCGGGAAGAAGACCTTGCACCCAACGCATCCGTTCGTCCCCCGCTCAGGCCTGATCGCCGAACAGCAGGCGCTGCAGGTGCCCATGCAGCTCCGCGAAACCTTCGCAATCGGGCACGGACAAAACGTTGCGCGGCCGCGGCAGCGACACGGTAACCGCGTCTACAATGCGTCCGGGGCGCGATGACAGGACAACGATCAGGTCGGACAGTGCGATGGCCTCGATGACGTCATGGGTGACGAACACCACGGTATTTTTCACGTCTTCCCAAAGCTGCGTCAATTGTTGCTGCAGACTCAGTCGCGTGTGCGCGTCCAAGGGCCCGAACGGCTCATCCATCAGCAGGATCGGCTTGTCGGTGATGAGCGCCCGCGCCAACGACCCCCGCTTCTCCATGCCGCCCGAGAGCTGGCGCGGAAACTTGTGCTCGAAGCCGCCAAGCTTGACCCGCTCGATCCACTCCATGGCCCGGCGACGGCGTTCGGCGGAAGCGACGCCGGCTATCTTGAGTGGAAACTCGATGTTGGCGAGCAGCGTCATCCAGGGGAACAGCGCGCGCCCCTGTGGCACGTAGGCCACCCCGGTGTTGATGCCGTCGACCACCTCTGCACGGCAATGAATGACGCCGCTTGACGGCCGTTCGATGCCGGCGATGAGCTTGAGCAGCGTCGACTTTCCGCAGCCGCTCGGTCCCAGAAGGCTGACGAACGAATTCGCCGGAACATCGAGATCGATCGCCTCGAGCGCCACGACCGAGGTCGGGGCGCCCTCCTGATAGGTCTTGCTGACGCGCTCGACCCGGATGGACCCTTGCTGGGCATGCCTTGCCTCGGCATTCTGCTGGCGCACTGGCGAAGCGGCGATTTGCATCAACTTGCGCGAGGCTCTACATCGGGACTTTGCTGCCTCAAAACCATTAAACAAGTCCGGCATCCGTGCAAGGAGATCCAATGGCGAATCTGAAGCTCACTCTTGCCTGTTGGGATTACGACCGCACGCGCGCATTGTTCGATGGACGAGTCCGAATCGACGGGGCCGGCCTGGAGCTGTGGAGCACCCACAACGTCGGCGAGATCATGGAGCGCATGGTTCGGCACCGGCAATTTGAAGTCTCCGAGCTTGGCATCACCTATTATCTGCGCAGCCTTGAACAGGTGAGCCCGCCCTTTATCGCCATCCCGGTATTTCCCAACCGCTTCTTCCGCCATTCCGCGATCTTTGTGAATGCGACAAAGGGCATCCAATCCCCCAGTGATCTTGCCGGCCGTCCGGTCGGCGAATTGCTCCGCTACGGCCATGACGCCGGCATCTGGGCTAAGGGCGCCCTGAGCGACGATTTCGGTGTTAGGGCCAGCAGCATGGTGCACTACGTCGGCGGAATGGAACGCACAGGGACGGGGCCCGACTGGGCGCCATTCGATCCGCCGGCGGATGTGGCCATCCACCATCTGTCGGCCGAGCAGGGCCTCGACGACATGCTGGCGCGCGGCGAAATCGACGCACTCTTCAGCGCGCATGTGCCGCCGAGCGCGCGCAAGAATCCCGATCGGGTGCGGCGCCTGTTTCCCGATTTCGAGGATGTCGAGCGCGATTACTTCCGCCGCACCGGCATTTTTCCGATCATGCACACCGTGGTGATTCGCCGGGACGTCTACGAGCAGAACCGCTGGGTCGCACGCGCCGTGATGCAGGCCTTTGAGGAAGCCAAAACACTTGCCATGAAGGCCTACAACGCCGCCGATATATTCTTCAACGCCCCGACGATGATCCCGTGGTTTGCCTCGCTGCGCGACAAGAACCGCGCGCTGATGGGGGAGAATTTCTGGCCCTACGGCGTTGAAGCCAACCGCAAGTCACTTGAAGCCTGTCTGCGCCATCACCGGGAACAGGGGATTCTCAAGCGCTCTCATGCGATCGAGGAACTCTTCGCGCCTGAAACGCTCAAATGAGGCGAATGGCCTTTGGTCCGCAAAGCCCCTTTCGGAACGCCAGTCTGACCCGATACGCTGAAGCTTCCTAGGTTCCGAGGCATGGATGAGGCGCCGAGAATTTATCGCTCTGGTTGGCGGTGTTGTCGCCTATTCGACGGTGACGCAGGGGCAGCCGGCCGCCCAGTCGGACGCGCTCAATACATATAACAGGGCGGTAAACGACTTTAAGTCGATCTTGAGCCAGCGCCGCGCGCAGATCAGTTCGAACCAACGGCTGCCAGATCTTCCGGGCCAGGAACTCTACCTTGCGCGCAACAGAATGATGAGCGCCTACAAGGATCTCACCGACGCGGTTCCGGCAAAAATCGGAAAGCCCAATAAATTCGGGATTCCTCCGGCGTATTTCGATGCCGACAACGAGTCGCTTCTCGACGAGTACTACAGTCTCATCGGTCTCATGGAGGCGCCGCCCGTCGATGCGCAATACTCGGACACTCCATTCAAGGACGTTGTCGACTTGGCGACCGCTATCGGGCGAGCCAAGGGCCTCGATGCGGCGCATGCGGATATGGCAGGGCGGATCAGCCTTGGCATTTTCTTTGCCGAGACGTCCGGCAAACAGAACGCCGGCAATGCGCGCTCGAACGCATACAAAGGAAGCTTCCAGACAGACGTGTCCGAGGATCAGAATGGCCAGAAAAAATGGGCGGCGATCAAAAGAACGATCGAGGCCTTTGATCCCGCACTAAGCGCGCGCGATGACGGAGAACAGAGACGGGTTGCAAATCTAGATCAGCGTTTCAACCACTGGACCGCCGTAAGGAACGGCCTCATGAACGCACACGCAGATCTTTTTCCGCAGATACCGGCAATCGCCAAGACGCTGCCAAATCCGATCGATCAAATGAAGCTCTTTGAGCTCATCCAAATTATTCCCAGTCCGACCAAGTCCGCTCTCAAATCGGGAAACTTGGCAAGATATGTAGTTTCTGAACCGAGGATCATGGGATATTTACGAAATAACAGCATGTTCACCTTCGGACGAGCTGACAAGGCAAAGACGTCTGCGAACTTCCGCGAAATTCTCGACGCGATGTGGCTCTTCAATGACAAATTTGACCAGGCGGCGTCCAAGTTCAACGAGATCAAAGCTCGGCCCAAAGGGTGACCGCCGGCCGTGAGGCTGGATAGGGAAAATCCGATCGAGCTGTGCTGTTCCCAGTTCTAAAGCACTTTCCACCTATGAAGAATCAAACGTCGTCATGGCCGGGCTTGTCCCGGCCATCCACGCCTTTCTTTTGCAGCCCCAGACGTGGATGCCCGGCATAAGGCCGGGCATGACGATGGAGAGACTGATGCAAGCCAACTGGAAAATGCTCTAATCGATCGCCGCAGAACAACGCGTTACGCTACACCGCCACGGCGTAACGCCTCAGCAATCGTTGCACGGTAAAGCGTACGACGCGGTCGCACGTGTACCCAAGCAATCCCAAAGTGATGATGCCGACGAAAACCCATTCGGTCTTGCCGTAGTTGCGCGCTGTCCAGATCATCGAGCCGACGCCGACCTGAGCCGCCACGATCTCGGCGGAGACGATTGTAAGGAAGGAGTTGCCCATCGCCAGCCGCGCGCCCGTGACCATGTAGGGGATGGTCGATGGAAAGATCACTGTGAGAAGAGTCTGTACCCGCCCGGCGCCGAGCGAGGCTGCTGCCCGAAGCCGCAGTTCGCTGACCGAAAGCACGCCGGCGATGGTGTTGATCGTGACGATAAAAATGGTTGTGTAGAGGATCAGGGCGACCTTGGAGGCTTCGCCAGGACCGAGCCATATCACGGCCAGTGTGACGAACGCGATTGGTGGAATGAAGCGGAAGAATTCGACGTACGGATCAAGCAGCCGTCGCACAAAAGAGAAATAACCCATCACCATGCCGACCGGGATGCCGATAACAAGTCCGAGCGACCAGCCGGCCATGATGCGGGCGAGCGAGGCGCCGATCGACTGCAGCAGCGTGCCGTCTTCCCAAAGTTCGCCGACCGCGATGAAGGTCAACTGCGGCGAGGGCAGGAACAATGGCTGAAATCGCCAGCTCAGCACCTCCCAGACGATGAGACCGAGCGCCACCGACGCGAGGCCGGTGAGCAGCCTCATCGGTCTCGTATCGAAAAAGGCCGTCGCGGGCCGGGTCTCGGGAGCGGCCGGGCGGTAGCCGGGAGACTCGGTGTCGAGCGTCGTCATGCGGCGGCGTCCCTCGCCAGGCCCTGCGCCTGCAGCGTGCGGCGTACCTCCGAGGCGATGTCCTCCCGCAGATCACGGTAGAACTCCACCGCGGCGGGCGCGGTCAGCTCCCGCGGACGGGGAATTTTAATAGGCGCAACGGTTTTGAACGTCGCGTCGGGCCCGGCCGTCATCGTGACGATGCGGTCACCGAGCAGAATGGCTTCCCAGATGTCGTGGGTGATGAACAGAATGGTCGGGCGGGTCGCCCGCCAGATACGATCGACCTCGGCCTGCATCACCTCGCGCGTCTGCGCGTCGAGTGCGCCAAACGGTTCATCCATCAACACCACGGACGGCTCGTTGACCAGGACGCGCGCGATTTGAGTCCGCTGGCGCATGCCGCCAGAAAGCTCACCGGGCATGCGGTTTCCGGCGTGGCTGAGGCCGACAAGCTCAAGATAACGCCGCGCCGCTTCGGCACGGGCGGCACGAGGCACGCCGCGCATGCGCGGCCCGTATTCCACGTTCTCCTGGACGGTGAGCCACGGAAACAACGCTTCGGTGCTCTGGAACACGACACCGCGGTCCATTCCTGGTCCGTGAACCGGCCGCCCGCCGACCGAAACGTTCCCGGACGTGGCGGCAAGAAACCCGGCGACGAGATTGAGCAGCGTCGATTTTCCGCAGCCGCTCGGTCCTAACAGACAGACGAACTCCCCCGCCGCAACGTCGAGATTGATGTCGGATACGATGCGGTGCTCGCCGAAGGCGACCGAGACCCGTTCGAGTCGGATCTCAGCTCCGGTGCGTGTGGATGCTGCGGACGCGGGCGACGCGCTCATACGACGGTCTGGCTATTTCGATACGTAGAAGCCCTTCTGAAGGATCTTGCCGAGATCGACTTTGGTCGGGGTGATTTTCTTATTGGCCAGAAAGTCGGCGATCTTGTCATAGGTTGCCATGTCCGCCGGCGTGAAGTCGCGCACGGTGCATTGCACTTCCTTCAAAGTTGCGAGGGCGGTTGCAACGGGAATCTTGGCTTCCGCGTTCACGGCAGCCGCGCCCTTGGCCGGATCGGCGCGAACGATCTCGCATGCTTCGGCAAACGCGGCGAGCATGGCCTTGGCCTCCGTCTGGTGGCTTCCGAGCCACGCGCCGTTGGCTGACAGCCACATGTTGTAGGAATAGCCGACATCGCCGCTCGTCAGCAGAATTTTGCCGCCCTGCTTGACGCCGTTGGTCGGCCACGGCTCCCAGAGGAAATAACCGTCGACATCTCCCCGCGCCAGCAACGCTGGAAACTCCGGCGGCCCGGCTTTGATCATCTCCACCGACTTCGGATCGATGCCATACTTGATCAGCATCTGCTCGGTCGAGAATTCGCTGACCGATCCAGGGACGATGCCGAGCTTCTTCAGTTGCTTCGCATCGGTGATGCCGGGCTTGACCACCATCTTGATGTACGTTGCCGATTGCCCATAGATGCCGAGCACTTTGATGTCGGCGCGTGCGGCGCGGATCAGGGTTGTCGGCTCGGCGGCGCCGCCCATCGGCATGACGCCGGCTGCAACCGCGTCGAGCGCGTCTCCGCCCTGGGTGAACTGCACGAGCTCGACATTGACACCGTGCTTCTCAAATAGCTTGCTTTGCTTGGAGAGGTAGATCGGCACATAGGCCGCATCCACGCCAATAGCCAGCTTGATCGGGTCCTTGGTTTGCGCGCCGGCCGAAGGTGGCGCAGCGACCGCAATCGCGAATGCCAGGACTGTGGTCAAACGGTTGCAGTGCTTCATCGGTGTTCTCCCCTTATCTGAGTGCTGCATTTCTAAGCGCCGTGCGACCCAGCCAGTCGCGAGCATCAAAGCCCACGATATCATCCATTAACCGGAGAGCGATGTGAATATCGCGCTTGTTTCTGTCGCAAAGCGCCGCATAACAGGCAAACCCGATGCCATTTCCGCCGCATCGCGCGGCCGACCTGCACAGGCCCTGACCGGCTCAAAACCGGTCGACGCGGAACGGGGTTAGGTCCAGGCTCGGATCGAGGCCGGCCATCGCTTCGGCCAGCGCCTTGCCCGATGCGGCCGCGGTGGTGAGGCCGAGCTGGCCGTGGCCGAAGCAGAACCAGACATTCGGCCAATGCGGCACCGGACCGATCATCGGCAGGCTGTCGGGCAGGCCGGGCCGGTGCCCCATCCAGCGCATGGCATTCGAGCCGTCGAGGCCCGGCAGCATTTTTCGGGCCATCGGCAGGAGCATGTCGGCGCGGTGCCAGTTCGGCGGCGCATCGATGCCGGCAAATTCGATCGTGCCGGCAAGCCTGATGCCGTCCGCCATCGGGATGGCGCCGAAGTTCATGCCGCCGTCGATCAGCGGCCCACCGAGGCGAACGTGTTGTGTCGGCAACGCCAGATGGTAACCGCGCAGGGCCTCGAGCGGCACGACGACGCCGGCCTGTTTCGCGAGCGCCTTGGAGAATGCCCCGGCGGCGATGACGAGATAATCGCACGACAACGTCTCGCCCGAAGTCGTCACCCGAACGCCACCGTGCTGGTCGCGCGCGATGGAGTGGACCTCGCGCTGCTCGAACGTGCCACCATGCTCGACGAAGTTATCGGCAAATGCCGCCGTCAGCGCGCGGGGATCGATCGTGAAAGCGCTGTCCGGCAAGTAGTAGCCATGCCGATAGGCGTGGGAGAGGGCGGGTACGCGCTCTCGGAGCTGCGCCGCATCGAGCTCTGCCACGCTGACGCCGTGGGTCCGGTGAGTTGCGATCTTGTCGGCGATCTGAGCGCGCGCCGTTTCGCCTTGAAACACGTACAGCTCGCCTTGGTCCTTCAGAAGGTCCGCAGCGCCAGCGTCCGCGATCAACGCGCGAGTGGCATCCAGCGCGCCACTCAGCAGCCCTGACAGTGCACGCGATATCCGGGTTACCTCTGCCGGCGTTGCGTATCTGACGAGGCGGGTGAGCCACGGGATCAACGACAGACCGTATCGCCAGCGGATTACCAGCGGACCATCGGGATCGAGCAGCATTTGCGGGACGCGGCGCAGAATGCCCGGCGTTGCCAGCGGCAGTACCGATCCCGAATGCATGATTCCCGCATTGCCGGCCGAACAGCCGCTGCCGGGTTCGTTGCGGTCGAGCAGCGTGACCGTGAATCCCTGGCGTTGCAACCACAGCGCACAGCAGGTGCCGACAATGCCGGCGCCGACAACCAGCACGCGTGCGCGGCCATTGGACCGTAGCTGTATTGGAGTCATAGTTCGACTAACATGCAGTTGTTGCCCGGAGTTCGCAATCGAACTTGGCGGCGCCACGGCAGCACGTGGCGCGTCGTCTCGCGTCAAGGGAATACCAGTTTGAGCATCGCGTATCCTGCCCCAACCGCCGTGCCTCCGGTCCCTCCGCCTCTTGCGACGCCGGTCTACCGGTTCGATCGCACCTTCGAGCAGAACGCGACCGAAGGGCCAGCCTTCGCGGGGCTCTATCCCGACGTACCGGTGACGCCGATGAAAGACTTCTTCGGCCACCGTGTTGCATCCCGCATTGGCATCGCGGCGAGCCTGCTGGTGAACGAACGATGGTTTGAACTCTACAGCCGGTTAGGTTTCGATCTGCTGACCTACAAAACCATAAGAAGCCGTCGGCGGCTGGCGCATCCTTTGCCGAACTGGCTCTATTTGAACGAGCGGACCGTTTTGGCCGGCGGGCCTGCCACGCCGCTGGAGACGGTCGACGGCATTCCTGCTGCACCGGTTGGAGCCACCGCGGCCGGATCGATCGGCATGCCGTCGAGCTCGCCCGAAGTCTGGCGACAGGACATCCGGCGCTGCCGTGCGCGCCTGCGGCCCGGGCAGATCATGATCGTGTCGGTTGTCGGCACGGCCGATGCTGACACGACCGAAGCGCAAATCGTCGACGATTTCAGTGCACTCGCCGTGGAGGCGCGGGATGCCGGCGCGCAGGTCGTCGAATTGAATTTTTCATGTCCGAATGTCGGCCAGCGCGAAAGCGAGGTGTACCGCGACACCTCTATTGCTTCCCGCATTGCCGTGGCGGCTCGCACCGCGGTCGGATCGCTGCCCTTGCTCGTTAAGATCGGCCCGATCGAGGAGCGCGATCGGATGGCCGAATTGCTACGAGGTCTTTCCGGCCTGGCCGATGGCGTGGTGATGATCAACGCCCCGAGTAGGATTATTGCCAACGCTTCCGGCGCGCCGGCATTCGGTGCAAAGCGTGAGCGGGCCGGTATGATGGGCGGCGCCGTGTTCGACATCGCAATGAAATGTGTCCGAACTGCCGTCGAGATCATCCGGAACGACGGCCTGGATTTGCATGTTCTGGCGGTCGGCGGTGTGTGCTCCGCCGAGCGGATTAGCGCGTTCGCCGATGCGGGTGCCTACGCCGTGCTCGGGGCTTCGGCCTGCGCCTGGGATCCGTTTCTTGCGATCCGGGCCAAGCATCGCGATCCGATGCTGTGACGCAGTGATGCAAGCCGTTTGCTACGAGCAATATGGCGATCCCGATGTGCTGCGGCTCGTCGAATTGCCGGACCCGGAGCCTGGACCGGGGTGTGTACGCATCGAGCTCCGCGCAGCGAGCGTCATTCCCGCCGACTGGAAGGTGCGTGCCGGCCATCTAAAGCAATTATTTCCGATTTCGTTTCCCAAAATTCCCGGCCGCGACGGAGCAGGTGTGGTGACCAAGCTCGGACCGGGTGTCGACTACACCGCGGTCGGCGCATCGGTCTGCGTTGTCGCCCAGCACGTCGAAGCCGGAACCTATGCCCAAGCCATCGTGCGGGACCGGGACAACATCGCTCCACTCCCCCATAATCTCGACTTTGACCAGGGGGCGGCGCTGATGCATGCCGGTGTTTGCGCCTGGATTTGCCTGGTGGAGACGATGGAACTTCGGGCCGGCATGCGTCTTCTGGTGCACGGTGGTGCGGGTGCGATCGGCGGCCTTGCGGTTCAGCTCGCAAGGCACATCGGTGCCTATGTGGCGGCGACCTGCCGGGCGGAAAACGCCGATTATGTGAGAGCACTCGGTGCCGATCAGGTGATCGCCTATGACCGCGACGATTTCAGCGCCAAGCTAAAAGACTTCGATGGCGTACTCGACCTGATCGGCGGCGATGTTCACCGCCGCTCCTATGCGGTCTTAAGGAAGAAAGGGCACATGGTGTGTCTGATCGCGGCGCCCTTTGAGAACCGCGCAGCCGAGTATGCTGTCCGCGTGACCACGCCGCATATCCATGATCGCCGCCGGACACTGGATTCGGTCGTCGACCTGGCTGCGCGCGGAGTGCTGAAACCGCAGATTTTCGCGCGGATGGCGCTGGCACGGGCCGCCGAAGCGCATCGCCTGCTGGAGCAAGGCCTGGTTACGCGCGGCCGTATCGTTCTGCAAATCCCGCCTTTCAGCGCGGCGTCGGCCTGATGCCCATGCCCGAGTCTCTGCGCTTTCAGGTCGGCATCGACATCGGCGGAACGTTCACCGACGTCGTGATGGTGGCAAGCGATGGCCATATACACAGTCAGAAATTGCTGTCGACGCCTGATGACTACGGCCGCGGCATCATGGATGGGCTGAACGCCGCCCTTGCGGCGATCGAGGCTTCGCCAGGCCAGATCGACCGCGTCGTGCATGCGACCACGGTCGCGACCAATGCCATCCTGGAGCACAAGGGCGCCTGCACCGCGCTGGTCGCCACCAGCGGCTTTCGCGACGTCCTGGAGATGCGGCGCCTGCGCATTCCCGAAATGTACGCGCTCAACTGGCGGAAGCCCGAGCCGCTGGTGCCCCGGCGCCTCCGGCTGGAGGTTGCCGAACGGGTCGGCCCGCGCGGCGAGGTGTGGGAGCCGTTGAACGAGACCACGGTTCGCACGGCCGCCGAGCGCCTGGAGGCGGCCAGTGTCGAGGCGGTTGCGATCAGTCTGCTGCATGCCTACGCCAACCCGTCGCATGAAAGGCGTGTGCTCGAGATCCTCCGCGACGCGCTCGGCGACAGCGTGTTCATCACCTGCTCGAGCGACATTCTGCCGGTCATTCGGGAATACGAACGGACCAGCACGACGGTGATCAACGCCTATCTCGGCCCAATCCTGAAAAAGTATTTCGAGTCGCTGCAGCGGCACTTGGCGGCGATCGGAGTCACCGCTCCCTTGCATGTGATGAAATCCGACGGCGGCATCATGACCGTTGCCGCAGCCATGGCGAAGCCGGCCTATATCGTCGAGTCCGGCCCGGCGGCTGGCGTGATCGGCGCCGCCGGCATCTCGAATGTGTCGGCGCGGCAGTGCATCACGCTCGACATGGGCGGCACGACCGCGAAGGCGTCGATTGTCGAGAACGGCCAAGTCGCGCGCACCGGAGACTACGAGGTCGGCGCCGGCATCAACCTCTCAAGCAAGCTCGTGATGGGCGGCGGTTATGCGCTGAAGCTGCCGGTGATCGACGTGTCGGAAATCGGCGCGGGCGGGGGAAGCCTGGTCAGCATCGATTCCGGCGGTCTGTTGCGGGTGGGTCCAAAGAGTGCGGGGAGCTCGCCGGGTCCGGTCGCCTACGATCTCGGTGGGACGGAGCCGACCTTTACCGATGCTGCATTGGCGCTCGGCTATCTGAATCCGGACTACCTTGTCGGCGGCGGTCTGCGGCTGAATGCCGGCGCGGCGCGCCGTGCCTTGGCCGAAAAGGTCGCTGGACCCTTGAGCAAGACGCTGCTGGAGGCGGCGTTCGGCGTGTATGAGGTCGCATGCGGCACCATGATCCGGGCGGTCAAAGCCGTTTCCACCTATCGCGGCCGCGACCCGCGGGACTTTGCGCTGTTTGCGTTCGGCGGTAACGGGCCCATGGTCGCGGCCCGCCTCGCCGAGATGATGGAGATGCGTCACGTCGTCATCCCGCCGAGCGCGGGTGTGTTCAGCGCGTTCGGCTTGCTGATGTCCGATCTTGAGCATGAAATGGTGCAAGGCTGCTTGCGGCCGCTGAACGAAGCCGCGGCCGACGAACTGGCTACGCGCTTCGAGGCGCTTGAGAGGACCGTCGTGGCTTTGGTGCAGCAAGACCGTGTCGGCACAGCGACGGCGCAAATCACGCGCATGGCGGACTTGCGTTATGCCGGACAGGCCCACGAGCTTGCCGTGCCGGTGCCGGCGGGGCGCATCGATATTGCGGCGCTCGCAAGGGCGTTTGGCGACGAGCATGAACGAAACTACGGACACCGCGCAGACGCTGAAGCGGTGGAGTGCGTCACGCTGCGCGTCATCGGCCGGCTCTCCATCGGTGCTTCGCCTCAACTCGATCAATCCCCGTCGTCTCAATCGGAGTGGGCCGCAAGCAGCGAGCCCAAGACTCGCGCGAGCTACTTCGGTGCCTCCTATGGCCTTGTCGAGACGCCGGTGATCGGTCGAGCCGGCCTCGCATCCACCGGGCGCAGAGGGCCACTCATTATCGAGGAGTACGACACGACCGTGGTGGTTCCGCCGGGCTGGGCCGCGCGGCTGGATAAGCGCGGCAATATTCATCTCGACGCAGGGGGGCCGTCGTGAACGCTGCCGACCCAATCACCATGGAAGTGGTGCGCAACGCGCTCAGCTCGATCGCCGACGAAATGGCGCTCGTCGTCATGCGGACGGCCTACTCCACAATCGTGCGCGATTCGATGGACTATTCCACTGGGCTGTGCGACCGCCGCGGGCAGGTCGTCGCGCATGGGATCACCATGGCGCTGCATCTTGGGTCCTTTCCGGACGCGATGCAGGCGTTGGTGCGCTCGCACGGCAACGACATGCGCCCGGGCGACATGTTCGTCTTCAACGATCCTTATGTCGCCGCAGGAATGCACCTGCCGGACGTCTACATCGTCAATCCGATTTTCTGGGACGGCGAGCTGGAGGGGTTTGCGGCGACGGTGGTGCATCAGATCGATGTCGGCGGCATTGCGCCGGGCTCCACTGCGGTCTATGCGCGCGAGATTTTCCAGGAAGGCCTTCGCATTCCGATCCTCAAGCTCTACGCGGAGGGTAAGCCGAACACGACATTCTTCGACATCATGGCGCTCAACACGCGCATGCCGGACAAGCTCGCCGGCGACATGCAGGCGCAGATTGCCGCATGCCGTTCGGCGGAAAGGTCGTTTCAGAAGCTGGTCGAGCGCCACGGCAGTGCCGCGTTTCGTCAGATATTGACGAGCCTGCACGACTATGCCGAACGGATGATGCGCGCCGAGATCGCCAACCTGCCGGACGGCACTTGGTCCTTCACCGATTACCTTGACGGCACGGGCGCCCGGCCGGAACCAATTCCGCTGAAGGTCACCGTGACAATCGCGGGCGACGAACTCACCGTTGACTGGACCGGATCGGCTCCGCAGCTTCCCGCCGCGATCAACTGTCCGAGCCCGTTCGTGAAGTCGGCGGTGCACCTGATCATGAAGTGCCTGGCGCGCGAGGATATTCCGAATTTCGAAGGTTACACCCGCCCGTTCCGCATCATCCTGCCGGAAGGCACGATCGTGAATCCGACATCGCCCGCCGCCTGCGCAGCGCGCGCGATCGTCGGCTGGCGCGCGATCGACACGCTGCTCGGCGCTTTCGCGCAGGTCGCGCCGTCGCGTGTTCCCGCCGCAGGGGAAGGCGGCGTGGTGTTCCCGGCGATCAGCGGCTTCCATCAGGGGCGGCGGTTCGTATGTTCGGAGACGCTCGCCGGCTCGTGGGGCGGCATGGCGGACCGCGACGGCGTGTTTGGCATTCCGAATGCCGGCGGCAACGTCACGAACCAGCCGGTGGAGATGATCGAGGCACAGTTCCCGATCCGTATCGAGACCTATGGCATGGTGGCGAATTCCGGCGGGCCGGGACGCTATCGCGGCGCGCCGGCCTATGTCCGCACCTATCGGATGCTGGCGGATGAGACCGTCGTCGTCATGCGGTCCGATCGGCGAAATTATTTGCCCTATGGACTCGATGGTGGAGCACCTGGAACGCCGTCCTGGAACCTGCTCAACCCCGGACCTGGGCAGCAAGCCGTGCCGGTCATGCCGATGGAGCCTCTGGTGATGCGGCGTGACGAGGTGCTTTGCCACATCGGCGCGGGCGGCGGCGGCCACGGCGATCCGCTCGAACGAGACCCGATGCGCTGCCTGGAGGACGTGCGCGAAGAGCGCTACAGCGCGGACTATATCCGGGACGTGTATGGTGTGGTGCTGAATCCGCAAACAGGCGCGATTGATCAGGCCGAAACGGAAAAGGCCCGTGCCGCGCTACGCGAGCGACGCAAGACGCGTTCCGCCGAGCCGCAGCCCGCTTATCTCCGTCACTTTCACGCTCCGTTCGGGATCGGCGATTTTGCGCTGATCGGTGAACGATTCCTGAAAACGTCATCCGACTGAGACGACCGGCGCGTCGCGGCTCAGTCCGCAATCGCCACGCATTCGATCTCGATGTCGAATTCCATGGGCCACGAGCCAACCGTGACGAATGTCCGGGCCGGGGGCTGATGCGGAAAATAGCGGCGATAGACTTCGTTGATCCGAGCGAAGTACGCCGAGTTGGCGGCGAACACCGTGACTTTGACGACCTTTTCGAATGACGATCCGGATGCGGTGAGCACCTTGCCAAGGTAGCGCATCACCGCCTCGGTCTGCTGCTCGATGTTGCCATTCACCAGTTTGCCGGTGTCTGGATCGATCGGCGGCGCACCGGAGACGAAGACGAACCCGTTCGCCTTGACGGCGGCAGAGATGGGCACGTTGTGCTTCGCCAAGGCATCGGAAATGCCCGGGACATGGATGGTCTCTTTCATTGGTTCTCCTCAGCGCTGTTTCGTCGCGATCGACACCCATTTTGATTCAGAGCACGAACGCAGCGCCTGCGGTAGTGCTGTAGCGCGCTTTGATGTTAGTCTGACATGCGTGCGTGAGCCCCCCCATCGTGCGCCGGAGAGGACATCATGTCAGTCGTCACTGAGATCTGCCGAAGTCTCCTCGACTCCTACCAAACCGGAAAGCCGATTGCGCCTGTGCGGGATCGTATCCATGGCGTGCCTGATGCGTACGCGGTTCAGCAGGCCAGCGTTGACGTTTGGCTCAAGCAGGGGCGCAAGATCGCCGGCCAAAAGGTCGGTCTGACGTCCAAGGCGGTGCAGACACAGCTTGGCGTCGACGAGCCGGATTTCGGCGTTCTGTTCGCCGACATGATCTTGGACGATGGCGCCGAGATTGCGCGCGGCCGGGTGCTGCAGCCGCGGATTGAAGGCGAGCTCGCCTTCGTGTTGAAGTCCGATCTCAGCGGCGAACGCCTGTCCGCGGAGGACGTGATCAGGGCGACCGACTACGTCAGTCCGGCGATCGAAATCTGCGGCAGCCGGATTGCAGGTTGGGACATTCGGATTGCGGACACGATCAGTGACAATGCCTCAGCCGGTCTGGTGGTGCTCGGCAGGACGCGGGTCAAGCCGGTGCTGGACGACTTGCCGCGCGTGCCGATGGCGATCCGGCTCGATGGGACGACGGTCGCGGAAGGGCGGGGCGAGGCGTGCCTCGGCAATCCGGCTGTAGCGGTCGCCTGGCTCGGTCAGATGCTGACGCGATTTGGGCGGGGCTTGCGCGCCGGCGACGTCGTCATGAGCGGCGCGCTGGCCAAGATGGTCGCCGCCGAGCCCGGGAACGATTTTGCTGTCGACTTCGGCGATCTCGGCACCGCGCGGGTTCAATTCGGAAGCTAAATAGTGGTTGTCCCTTCAACGAATCGATCTGCTGGCAATGCCGCTTTATGGATTGTACGATATTGGTGAATTGTGCCATGCACAATCGGCCAGGCGAGAATTTGCGTGCATCTTCCCGATGGTCTTGGCTTCGGGCAAACTGCGCTGAATCAGTTCGGGCGATTTGAGCAACCGGTGCTGCACAGGCCACGCTGATGTCTGCAATGCCCGGCAAACCGTCCGAATCGGAGCCTCTGGTCTTCGTCGTCGACGACGATGCTGCCGTTCGCCGATCGTTGCAAAGCCTGCTGCGATCGGTCGGCCTGCAGGTCGCGGCTTTCAGCTCCGCTCCGGAATTTCTGGCCAGCAAGCTGCCGAATGTTCCGAGCTGCCTCGTGCTGGACGTTCGCTTGCCGGGCATGAGCGGATTGGACTTTCAATCCGAACTGGCCAAGGCCAACATTCAAGTCCCCATTGTTTTCATCACCGGCCACGGAGATATCCCGATGTCGGTGCGAGCGATGAAGGCGGGTGCTGTGGAATTCCTGCCCAAGCCGTTTCGCGACCAGGATCTTCTGGACGCGGTTCAAGTGGGACTGGATCGCGACCGCGCCCGGCGGGAGGGCGACGTGGCGGCGTCAAAACTGCGGGCCGACTTCGAATCGCTGACCCCTCGCGAACAGCAGGTGATCGCCCTGGTGACATCCGGGCTGATGAACAAGCAGATTGCGGGGAAAATCGGGGTGAGCGAAATCACCGTGAAGGTTCACCGCGGCAACGTCATGCGCAAAATGGGCGCCAAGTCGTTCGCCGATTTGGTCAGAATGGCGGACGCACTCGGGATCCGGCAGCCGAAGCCCCCCTAAACCTAAGTATAGTTTCGCAAACCTTTGGCCACTGCATAAACCCCTTTGTAGCCTGGCGTCGTCGGCGTGGCCCTCTTACTTTGTTGCCGAACAGAAACAGGGCAAGAGTTTGCCAAAAATTCCAATGATTTCAATCGTCGACGATGATGAGGCCGTGCGGGAGGCGACGAAGGGGCTTGTGCGTTCTTTGGGTTATGCAGCCTCGACGTTCGCCTCGGCCGGAGAGTTCCTTGCGTCCGATCGTCTCCAGGACACGTCGTGCCTGATCACCGATCTGAATATGCCCGGCATGAGCGGAGTGGAACTGCAAGATCGGCTGATCGCCGACGGTTGTCGAGTGCCCATTATCTTCATCACTGCGTTCCCGGATGAGCGTGTACGAGCGCGCGCGATGAACGCCGGGGCCGTTTGTTTTATGAGCAAGCCCTATAGTCAAGACCGTCTGATCGGATGCCTTGAGAACGCTCTCCGAGGTCCAGGCACCGAGGCCACCGAACGCTAAGCCCGATCTGCCGCACCGGTGCGTGGCCAGATTCCCGGGCTAAACCTACGCATAGGTTTTCTGGTTCTTTTCGATAGTCGGTTCTTACTCCTGTACAATAGGGCGTTGGCAGGCGCGCATCTAATCTCACCCCCTGATACAAAAAGTCGGCGGCCGTCCGCAGCCCATCGCTCAGCCCCGCGAAACGCGCATTGTGGCGATCGACCGCCTTCCGGCCAAACGTCAGACGGCATCGAGCTTCAACCAGGCAGCAAACGGAGAAGCTACGCGACCTCGGTCACTCCACGTCCCCCCGATGCCCCCAAGACCAGGCTCGCGCGCGGTCGGCTCCTTCCCCTGGGAGCCGGCCGCACTCTTTTTTGCGGGGCGTATTCGGACGGTTGGGACGCAAATAGCTTCGCACCACGGCATTCGCACTAAACCAAAATATAGGTACTCGACCGTAACGGATATTTGCGCCGCCTTTAGGTTCAATAGGCCAATCCTGCGGGCCGGGTTAGCGTCCATCGAAAGGCTAAATCGCAACCGTCCACGGTCGCAAAAAGACCGGGACGCAGGGAGAGCTCCGATGGATTGCTCGCTTCTGAGCGCCGGTCCTGCCGTTCATTTCAAGATCGCGGCCGTCGCGCTTGTGTGTGCGATCGTCGTCGTCCTGGTCGGTGTCAATGCCAGAACCGATGTCGCATCCGCCGGTGTCCAGACCAAGGGCGCCGCCGTCAAGGCGGGCCTGACGTCGAAGTATGCTGACCAGGAGCGTTCGACAATTCGCTAGGAGATCGGTGGTGCAAGCCCGACGGGGAAAAGCATGGTCCAGGCTGATTTCACGGTGTTTGTGGTTGATGACGATCGGGGCGTGCTCAAAGGGCTGTTGGGGCTTCTGCGGGCCGCCGGGTACACAGCCCAAGGCTTTTTGTCAGGGCGCGACTTTTTGCTCCAACATGATAAAACTGTTCCTGGTTGCATGATCCTCGACGTGGCGATGCCCGGCCTCGACGGTCTGCAACTGCACTCGGAGCTGAAGGCGCAAGGCGACAATCGTCCGGCCATTTTCCTCACCGGCGAGGGCGATGTCCCGACGAGCGTCCAAGCCATGAGGGCGGGTGCGGTCGACTTTCTGATGAAGCCGGTAAACCCCGATGAGCTATTTGCCGCGATAACCCGCGCTGTCGCGCAAGACCTGGCCGCACGCCGCGCCAGCGGCGAGCTCGATGCGATCAAAGAGCGGCTCGCGACATTGACTTGCCGTGAGGCGGAAGTTCTCGCTCACGTCGTCGCTGGGCGGCTCAACAAACAGATCGCCGGCGATCTCGGGACGGCCGAAAAAACAGTCAAGGCTCATCGTGGCCGGATGATGAAAAAGCTGGGGTTCCGTACCGTGGCCGATCTTGTCCGGATAACCGAGCGCGCCGGAATTCAGCCCTGGCAAAGAACCATGTGCGCTCCACCTCCCTTTTCTCTGAACGAGATTGCCTACGGTCGTTCTCAAGCTGGCAAACTCGAAGGAAGAACGCGCGACATTGTTTCTCCAGCGAATTGAACGTCGCGAGGAACCCACATGCGGGTCGGGGCGTCCATGACGGACGCCTTTGGGCGGCCCCCGATCTCGGCTGGGTGAGGGATCGCAGCTTTACCTCTCACCCATTCTTTGTCGTTGAAATGCCGAGCAGCCCTCTCCCGCAAGGGGAGAGGGCACGAGATGCGGGCGCCGAATTTTCTGACACAGTAAGACTAACGTAAATGACACGCCACCATCTGGCCGGGCTTGATCTCACGCAGTGCCGGCGACTCGACTCGGCAGCGATCGAACACATAAGGACAGCGGGTGTGAAAGTGGCACCCCGACGGCGGTTTGATCGGGCTCGGTACGTCGCCTTGCAGCACGCGCTTCTGACGCTTGATCCGCGGGTCGGGCACCGGCACCGCCAGCAGCAGCGACTCGGTGTAGGGATGCTGCGGGCGCGTGAATAGCGTGCGCTTATCCGTATATTCGACGATGCGGCCGAGATACATCACCGCGATGCGATCGCTGATGTGCTCGACCACGGCCAGATTGTGCGAGATGAAGAGATAAGCGAGCCCCAACTCGCGCTGCAGATCCTTCATCAGGTTGAGAACCTGCGCCTGGATCGATACGTCCAGAGCCGAAACCGGCTCGTCGCCGATGATCAGCTTCGGCTGCAACGCCAGAGCGCGAGCGATGCCGATGCGCTGGCGCTGGCCGCCGGAGAACTGGTGCGGGTAGCTGTCCATCTGCGCCTTGCGCAGGCCGACACGATCGAACAATGCAGCGACCCGTTTCTTCACCTCCGCGCCCCTGGCGATGCCATGCACCCGCAGCGGTTCGGCGACGATGTCGCCTGCGGACATACGCGGATCGAGGGAGGAGAACGGATCCTGGAAGATGATCTGCATCTGCCGCCGGTAAGGGCGCAGCTCCGCCTTGGTCAAATGTGTGATGTCTCGGCCGTCGATGACAATGCTGCCGCTGGTCGGCTCGATCAGCCGCAGGATGGCGCGGCCGACGGTGGACTTGCCGCAGCCGGATTTGCCGACGAGACCCAGCGTCTCCTTTTCCGCGATCGTGCAGCTCACGCCATCGACGGCAAACACCGTCCCCGCCGCGCGCTGCAGCAGACCCTTGCGGATCGGGAAATGCTTCTTGAGATCGCGCACCTCAAGGACGGGGGCGGCGCTTGCAGGCTTTTCCTCAGCCACGGCCCTCTCCGTAAAGCTCGCGAGAGCGCCAGCACGCCGCCCAATGGTTTGGACGTTTCTCCGCGTAATCAGGATAGGCGCTGCGGCAGCGCTCCTGGGCATGGGCGCAGCGCGGCGCGAACACGCAACCCCCCGGCAGATCGGTAAGCGCCGGCACCATGCCGGGAATTTCCTGCAGCCGCGCCGCGGGGTCTGAACTTTCCCCCCGCATCAGTTCGAGGCGCGGAATTGAGGCCATCAGGCCGTGCGTGTAAGGATGCTGGGGACGCGCAAACAGCTCCTCGACCGGCGCCTCTTCCACCTTGCGTCCGGCGTACATGACGATAACCCGCTGCGCCGTCTCGGCGACGACCCCGAGATCGTGGGTAATCAGGATCACCGCGGTGCCGAGCTTGCGCTGAAGATCGAGGATGATGTCGAGGATCTGCGCCTGGATCGTGACATCGAGCGCGGTGGTCGGTTCGTCGGCGATCAGCACCTTCGGATTGCAGGCCAGCGCCATGGCGATCATGGCGCGCTGGCGCATGCCGCCGGAAAGCTGATGCGGATATTCTTTGGCGCGCTGCTCGGGCTCTGGGATGCGGGCAAGCCGCAGCATGTCGACGGCCTTGGCGGCGGCCGCCTGGCGGCCGATCTTTTCATGCAGCAGCAGGACCTCGGCGATCTGGTTGCCGATCGTCAGCACCGGATTGAGCGATGTCATCGGTTCCTGGAAGATCATGGCGATGTCCTTGCCGCGGACATCGCGCATCTCCTCTTCGCTTAGGCTCAGCAGGTTAACGCCGGCAAGCTTCACGGAGCCGCCGGCGATCCGTCCGGGCGGGTCGGGCACCAGCCGCATCAGCGACAGTGCGGTGATGCTCTTGCCGCAGCCGGATTCGCCGACGATTGCCAGCGTCTCGTGTGGCGCGAGCGAGAAGCTCACCCCGTCTACGGCCTTGACGGTGCCGTGCCGCAGCTCGAAAAAAGTCTGCAGGCCTTTGACCTCGAGCAAAGGCGCGGAGCCGGTGGCGGTCATGGTCGGACCGCGCCGATCAATTGCGCAGCCGCGGGTCGAGGATATCGCGCAAAGCGTCGCCGAACAGGTTGGTGCCGAACACGGCAAGGCTGATCGCGGCGCCCGGGAAAATCACCAGCCACGGCGCCAAACGCACATATTCCGCCGCGGATTCCGACAGCATCCGGCCCCAGGACGGATGCGGCTCGGGGACGCCGAGGCCTAGGAACGACAACGACGCTTCGGTCAGGATCGCGGCGCCGAGCTGTGCGGTCGCGATCACGATCAGCGGCGCCAGCGTGTTCGGGAGCACGTGGCGCACAGCGATGCGGAACTCGCTCATGCCGACGGCGCGCGCGGCCTCGACGAACGGCTGCTCGCGCAGCGCCAAGGTATTCGAGCGGATGACGCGCGCCGAATAGGGAATCAGCGGGATCGCGATGGCGACAATGGTGTTGTCGAGCGCCGGCCCGAGCGACGCCGCCATGACCAGCGCCAGCACCAAGAGCGGCACCGATTGCAGCACGTCGACGATACGCTGGATGGCGAGATCGACCCAGCCGCCCAGATAACCCGACGTCAGCCCGAGAACGACGCCGAAGAAACAGCCGAGGAATGTCGAGCCCAGACCCACCGCGAGCGAAATGCGAGCGCCGAAGATGATCCGCGCGTAGATGTCGCGGCCCATGGCGTCGGCACCGAGCCAGTGGCTGTGGCTCGGATGCGCGAGCGACAGTGACGAATTGGTAGCGATCGGGTCGTAGCCGGTGAGCAGATTGGCGAACACGGCGGCAAACACGAACACCGCCATGATCGCGGCGCCGACCACGCCGAGCGGATGCGAGGCGAGGTGATAGCGGATGTGCGACCACAGGCTGTCGGCGCGGGCCACTTCCGCGGGCGTCGAGGTCACGTCCATGATCGCCATGCGTGTCCTCGCTAACTCGCGTATTTGATGCGTGGATCGAGCACGGCGTAAAGCAGGTCGATCAGGAAGTTGATCAGCACGGCGACGAATGCGATAAACATCACCAGATTCTGCACGATCGGATAGTCGCGCCAGCGGATCGCCTCGACCAGGAAGCGCGCCACGCCCGGGATGTTGAACACCGTCTCGGTGACGATCAGGCCACCCATCAGGAACGCAGCTTCAAGGCCGATCACGGTGACGACCGGCAACACCGCGTTGCGCAAGGCATGATGATAGTTGACGGACTGCGGCGTAGCGCCCTTGGCGCGGGCGGTCCGGATGTAGTCCTGCCGCAGCACCTCGAGCATCGATGATCGGGTCAGCCGCATCACCAGCGCCGAAGAGCGAAATCCGACCGCTGCCGCCGGGATGCTGAACAGCCACAGCGCCTCCCAGAATCCCTTCGGCGGATCGGTGTAGATTGGAATGGTGCCGAAGTAATGCACGAACGCCATCAGGACGAGGAGCCCGAGCCAGAACGACGGCAGCGACAGGCCGCTGAGACTGACCACGCGCAACACGTAATCCAATGGCGTGTTCTGCCGGACCGCGCTGATCACGCCGAGAGGCACGCCGAACGCCACCGAAAACAGCAGGGCGAGACCGGCAAGCTTGGCGGTGATCGGAATGCGGGGCACGATTTCCTGGATTGCCGGCTTTTCGGAAACGTAGGAGTAGCCGAGGTCGCCGTGGGCGAGGCCGCCGATCCAGTCGAAGTATTGGATCGCGATCGGCCGATCGAGGCCGAGCTCCTTTTCCAGCTTGGCCTTCTCGGCGGTGTCGATCATGCCGGCCGCATCGAACAGGATATCGGCGATGTTGCCGGGCACCAGCCGCAGCATCACGAAGACCAGCACGGAAATGCCGAACAGCGTCAGGAGCATCAGGAAGAAACGCCTGATCAGATAGACCCCCAACACTGCCTCCCGTTGCCTGCAGGAAATGGCGCGCCGGGCCTTCCCCTCGGCCGGCCAGACGCGACGTCTGCATTCCTATCAGGGCTTACCTGTCGAGCCAAACGTCCTCGTAGCGGTAGCCGTTGTAGGCACTGTTGTTCATGATCGTCATGTTCTTGACCGCGGGCTTCCAGCAGGTGCCGGTGCGGGCGTGGAGCAGGATCGGCCGCGCCACGTCCTCCTGCAACTTCTTGTCGATCTCCCACACCAGTTTCTTGCGCTTCTCCACGTCGGTCTCCGCCGACTGCTGGTCGAACAATTTCTCCAAATCCTTGTTGCAGTAGTGGGTGTAGTTGCGCTCCGAGCCACAGGCGAAGTTCTCATAGAAGGCCTGATCCGGATCGTCGATGCCGTTGCCGGTCAGGTTGAGGCCGACCGAGTAATCGTTGCGCGCCACCTTGGCGAACCAGGCGCTGGATTTCGACCGGATCGAGCTCGGCGTCGATGTAGATGCTCTTGAGCTGGTCGATCAGCACCACGGCCGGATCGCGATAGGTTGCGAGGTTGCGCGTCGACACCTTGATCTTCAGGGGATTGCTTGCGCTGTAACCAAGCTTGGTCATCATGGCGCGGGCTTCCTCGCGGCTCTTGCTGACGTCGCCATAGCCCGGGATAGCCTTGAGCATGTCGGGCGGCAGGCCCCAGACGCCTTCCGGCGGCGGCAGCAGCGCGCCGCCCTGGTCACCCTGGCCCTGCAGGATGATATCGATGAATGCTTTGCGATCGAGCGCGAGATTTCATCGCCTTGCGCAGCTCCGGATTGTTGAACGGCGCGTTCTCGCGATTGATGATGAGGTTGGTGCTCACGTTGATCGGCGCGATCTCGCAGATCGCGGTCGGATCCTGCTTTTTGATGTCGGCGACCAGCGCTGCCGTCATCTCGGTCGGAAAGGTCACGTCGACCCGGCCGGCGACGAAGGCGAGCACTGCGGTCGCGCGATTGCGGATGATGGTGAATTCAATGCCATCGAGATAGGGCAGGCCTTTCTTGAAGTAGTCCGGATTCTTGACGAGCTTGATCGACTCGTTCTGCTTCATCTCGACGAACTTGAACGGTCCGGTGCCGATCGGATGCGTACGCATCTGTGCCGCGGTCACGTGACACGCATACATCGGCGTATAACCGGAAGCGAGCATCGCCAGTATCGAAGGCTGCGGCCGCTTCAGATGGATGGTCACCTCGTAGTCGCCATTGGTGGTGACATCGCTCACGTTGGCGAACCAGTCCTTGCGCGGATTCTTGCGAAACTTGTCCTGCGCCTTGCCCTGCAAAAGATCGAAGGTGCACTTTACGTCCGCACTGGTGAACGGCTTGCCGTCATGCCACTTGACGTCGTTGCGCAGCTTGAGCGTCAGTGCGGTGTTGGCCTTGTCCCAGGCCCAGCTCGTCGCCAGCTCAGGCTCGATCGTGCCCATGCTGTTTTGCGGCTTGTGCTGATCGTAAATCACCAGATTGCTGAAGATCGGCATCGCCGGGACGTTGACCGAGAAGGTCGCTTCCTCGTGAATGGAGAGGCTCGGCGGCGTCTCGCGGTGGTAGAATTTCAGGATGCCGCCATGCTTCGGCTCGGCGGCCTGCGCGCCGGTAATTGACCCTGCGGCGAGAGCCGCGGCCACGAATACGGTATGCCTGAGGGCCATCGTCACTCCTCCGATTGACGCCCTGCGATGTGGCACGGCGCTATTGTTGGTTGCCAGAGGTTCACGCTACCCGGCGTGATTTCTGAGATCAACGCGCCATACTGTACCATCGGATCAGTGGGAATTTCACCATCGGCGAGCGATTCGGAGCCAGAAACCCATATCCAATCCGATATTTTCATCGGCGCCGGGGCTGGCTGCTTCGCTAAACCTGCGGAGCCTATCGCCCCGGCGCGTCACACCAGCGGTGCTGCAATTCATTCGCGTTCAAGCGCGACGCACAGCGCCCCGATCCGAGCCGGTATGTCGTTATTTCAAATCTTGTTCGGGAAAGTCCGACGACAGCCGCTCTATCTCGGCGGCCCTCTCCATCAGCTCAGCGCCAATGGCTTCGAGCTCGTGCGAGGTCTTGCGGTCAGGACAGCTACGGGCGAGACGCACGCAACGGTGTGCAAGCTCTCGAAGATACGAAGCACTTAACAACATGCACCTCGTTCGTAGCGGCGGGACTGTTCGTTCAGGCTTTTTGCCTGTGCAATGAGATGGTCTGCTGCAATCACGGCCTCTTCGAGCTCGTGGAAGCTGCAGCTATCGACGACCAATTGTACGTCGTGTGCATAGAGCTCCATCCACAACGGCGGCTCGTCGCTGAACCCGGTTTGGGAGAGTTCAACGAAACGGACTTCGTAATTCCCGATCCGTGCGAGCGACACCGTCCTCGCGCCGTCTTTGCCTTCAGGAACGAGAAACAGGCGGATATAGGCTCGCGTTACCCGCAATTCGCTAAACTTATGGACAGATGTCATGCACACGATTGCCCTCGAAATTCGGCTCGCAGAATTGAAGTGCTTCCGCCGCTGTGCGCGCCCGCCCCATTCTGCAAGCGCAACCCCGGAGCGCCGCGCATCTAGGAGAAGACACCGCTACAAAGCGTTTTGGCCTGGAAGCGCACCTGGATTTAAGCGACAGCCTGCGCGGGTCTTGCTATCATGTGCCAATAATTTGATTTCCTGCGCCAACGTCGGTTCGACGCAGCGAACGGAACGCAAACGGGCAAGAACACGGAATGACAGCCTCGCGCCGTTCTAGATCGATGCGCTTCAATTCGGTGCCGAGCGCGACCGGTGGGATTACGCGTCTCGCCTGTGCACGTATGCGCGAAGCGAGCGTTCATCTGGCGCCCCTGTTGTCGAGAGCCGGATTGGCCTTGGAGCAAATCGACGATCGTAGCGCCCGCCTCAAGGTGCAAAGCCAGATCAGATTTTTGGAGCTTGCCGCCGACGCTTTGCAGGATGATTTTCTCGGATTTCACCTGGCACGCGACTTCGATCTTCGTGAGGTCGGGTTGCTCTACTATGTCTTGGCGTCCTCGGAGGTGCTGGCGGACGCTCTCGATAGAGCGGAACGCTACAGCGGGATCATGAATGAGGGGATTGCACTTCAAATTCGTGCAGGGCGTGAGACCGCGATCGCTCTCAACTACGTTGACGTTGAGCGGCAATCAGATCGGCATCAGATCGAATTTTGGCTCACGTCAGTCGTCCGCGTATGCCGACAGCTTACAGGGCGCCGGTTGATGCCCAGCCGTGTAAGAGTGATTTACCACCGCCGGAGAACTTCCCCGGAGCTGCGGTCGTTCCTGGGATGTGAAGTCGAATTTGGGTCCGATGTGGATGAAGTGACCTTTCCCGGGACCGTCAAGCTTATGCCGGTGGTCAGCGCCGATCCCTACCTCAACGAAATGCTGGTCAAGTACTGCGACGAGGCCCTCGCTCACCGGGAGACAGGTCGCGACACCCTGCGGCCGAGCTTGGAGAATGCCATTGCCCCATTGCTTCCGCATGGAAAAGCGCAGGTCAGCGAAATTGCTCGCCGGCTTGGGATGAGCCACCGCACGCTTGCACGGCGGCTTTCGTCGGAAGGATTGACGTTTTCCGGAGTTCTGGACGAGCTGAAAAGTGACCTCGCCAGGCGTTATCTGAAGGAGCCGGATTTGACCGTTTCGCAGATCGCGTGGCTTCTCGGCTATCGTGAAGTCAGCGCATTCACGAATGCCTTCAAGCGCTGGACCGGACAGAGCCCGAGACAGGCGCGAACTCAAGAGGATTTAGCCGTCGTCAATAGCCGCGCCAGAAGAAGCGCTGGCTTATCGACCAAACCTCACGGGTGATCCTGTGATGCGCCTTGCTCGTCCCTGCGCCATGACATGCATTTAACGAACCGCATGGCGGTCAGGCTCTGCAAATGCGCTGGGTTGCATGCCTGAAGACGGTTCGATGCGTGCGAAGGCGCCGCGAGCTTCATCCATCAATTTGCGTTGGTCGGCTTTTGATGGCGAAACCGCGGACCGGGCTGCGTGGGTTACGCGGGTCGTTATCGGGGGAAGCGGCTCAGGATGTGGCTGTGGTTTTGCGAGCACCTGTTGAACTTCGCGGAAGCTTTCCATTCTGAGATCCAATAGCGTTTTCTCTTGGGGCGCTTGTTGTGACAATTCAGTTCCCAATTTCGTCACTGCCACCAGCCCGAAGGCAGCGCCCGCCACTGAGATGCCGATGACGCTGACGTACAGGAGAGCAATAAAGTAAGTGCTGGGTGCGAGGCACCGGGACAGTAGCGACCTGACCGGCGAGGTTGACAACCTTGCAAGCATGACGCGCCCCATTCAGCGAATGATCACCACTTTCTTATCCGCATACGCCGCCGGCTGACCGGCTTTGACGACGGCGGCCCCGGTTTGGACGCGGGCGCTTTCAATGCCTGCGATTCTCGCATTGACGCCGACGAGGATCACGGCAATCGCGCACACCAGTGCGACACCCACGATCTTGAAATGGGTGGTACGTCCGGCTCTGACGAGTGAGTAGTCCATCGGAGGTCTCCCTGCGGCCCGGGCCGTTCGTGGTCGCGGCCTTGAGCCTTTCAACTCGAAGCTGAACGTTAAGTCCGTATGCACGATCGTCCTACTGAACTTGCGGACGCGGCAGTTATCCGTAACGGTCGGCGACCTATCTTTTGGTCTAAGGCGAAACG
This sequence comes from uncultured Alphaproteobacteria bacterium, assembly GCA_963702635.1. GTDB lineage: Bacteria > Pseudomonadota > Alphaproteobacteria > Rhizobiales > Xanthobacteraceae > Z2-YC6860. The sequence goes on along the minus strand of CAVPDL010000011.1, from coordinate 87,694 downwards.
TGAGCCCTGCGTATGCCCTGACGAGCGGGTCGAGAAAGATGAGCGGCCGGCTCTGGGGGAGAGAGCCGGCCGCGCGCGAACCTGGTCTGGTGGGGGGCTAGGGGGGACCGGGGCCGCGTAGCTCTTCGTTGGCAATAAGCTCCGTTAGTAAATTCCAAAAGCCCGGAGGGAATTTCTCGCGGCCATCGCCGGCCGTTGTTCAGATGGCGGCTGGCTGCGGCTCGTCAGGGCGGCGCCGGCATGGGGTGTGCCCGGCAGCACAACCACCTTGGTTCCGACGTTGGTCCGCGCATAGAGGTCGATCACGTCCTCGTTCAGCAGGCGGATGCAGCCGCTCGACACTTGAGTGCCGATCGTCTCCGGCGCATTGGTGCCGTGAATGCGATAGACGGTGCCGCCGAGGTACATGGCGCGGGCGCCGAGCGGATTGCTCGGCCCGCCCGCCATGAAGCGCGGCAGATAGGGCTGCCGCTGCAGCATCTCGGCCGGCGGAATCCAATCGGGCCATTCGGTCTTGCGTGAAACCGTCTGCACGCCGGACCAGGTAAAGCCCTCGCGGCCGACGCCGATCCCGTAGCGGATCGCGTGGCCGCCGCCGAGCACGAAGTAGAGCTGCGTGTTCGGCGTATCGATGATGATCGTGCCGGGCGCTTCGCGGGTCTGGTAGGCGACCACCTGCCGGCGCAGGCGCGCCGGCACTTCAACGGCATCCTGCTCGGTGCCGACGGTTCCTCGGTCCGCGAGAACCTGCCCGAACATCGGGTAAGATCGATCCGACGAGGCGTATCCGACCGGGCCGGCCAACGCCGCGGTGCTGACGGACAGCGCACCCGCGATCGACACGATTGCGGCGGCGCGGCTCAGGACTGCGGTGCTTGCGATGTGTGACATGGCAAATCTCCTCAGATGCCTTGGCTGATCCCGGTCTAGCCGGCGACTGCCGAATGCTCGGCGGAAAGATGAGGAACTGCGACGACGCGCGTTTCACGCGGCTGGGCGGCGGGCTGTGGAACGCCGTGCTGCACGCAATGGGTTTCGCGATACGGCCGCGTCGATTCCGGACAGGCCGAGCCAACCGGGTGAAGCTGCAGCCGATCGCCCTTGAGAGACCTCTGCGGTCCGGCCGGCTCGATCACTCGAGTGGCGCTCGGAGCGATCGTGGCGTCGAATACGACTGCCGCGAATAGGACCGCCGAGATGGTCTTGAACATTTGCGTCTCCCGGTATCGCTTCTTGATTGAGGGGGAGACTAAAACGCCGGCGTGTTTGGCCCTATTGTACGTGGGTAAGGGAAGACTACCGATAGGAGCGGAAAACCTATGCGAAGGTTTAATGCACCTTGACCGGAAGAAGGCGGGCCTTGCTAAGGCCGGTCTTCATCGTGGGCTCGGTTCGGGGCCTTCGGGTGGGGTGGCACGCCGTTTTCCAGCGCACCCATCATGCGGCGGGTTTTTCCGTCGCCACGCCTGGGATGGTGAACTGAAATACCGTGCCGTGCGGACTATTCGGCGAAGCCCATAGGCGTCCGCCGTGGGCCTCGATGATCGATCGACAGATCGACAGGCCCATGCCCATGCCGGTGGACTTGGTGGTGAACAGGGGATCGAAGATTTCGACTTCGTATCCCCTCGTCGATCCCGGTCCCTGTGTCCTTGACATGGACCAGCACCTCGCCCGTCTCGTCGATTTGCGATCCAATTTGCAAAATTCGAGCCCGATCGCTCACCGAGCTCATTGCGTCTGCGCCGTTCATGATCAGATTCATGATCACCTGCTGGAGCTGGACGCGATCGCCCAATACGTGCGGGACGTTCGCAGGCAATGCGGTTTGAACCACAACGCTCCGGCTTTGCATCGCGTTCATCGTCAGGGCAACGACCTCCCGAATGGCGCCATTGATGTCGAGCTCGGCATATTCGAGCTTGTCATTCCTGAGAAGCCCGCGAATGCGTCCGATCACGTCGCTTGCCCGTTTGCCGTCCTTGACGATGTTCGTCAGAGCCGCCCGGGCTTCGTCCAGGTTGGGCGTGGCGTGCGCCAGCCACCGCAGCGAGGCGGTCCCGTTTGTGACGACGGCGGCGAGCGGCTGATTGATTTCATGGGCAATAGACGCGGCGAGCTCACCCATCGTCGTCAGCCGGGCGACGCGAGCCAGTTCGGCCTGGGCTTCTTGCGCCGCTACGCTCGCCCGCTTGCGCTCGGTTTCGTCCATCGACACGCCGATGTATTCGACAACCTCGCCGGCGTCATCGAACGCCGGCTTTCCGACGGTGTGAATGTGCTTGATTGTCCCGTCGCGCAGTAGCACCCGAAACGCCACGTCGTAGGGCTTCCTCTGCTTGAGCGCCTGAAGGCTGATCTCGTGGACCAGAGTCCGATCCTCCGGGTGAATTATGTCGAGGAACGACTCATACGACGGTGTCGCCTCCGAGGGGGCAATGCCGAAGATGCGCCGCTCTTCCTCGGACCAGAACAGCTCACCGCGTGTATTTCTCGCCCAGCACCCGGTGCGACTGATTTTTTCGGCTTCGACCAGATAGGTTGCCGTGCGCCTCAATTCGCTTTCCGCACGCTGGCGGTCGGTAATGTCGATCACGGTGGCGAGATAGATCGGCCGGTTCGCTTCATTGCCTGGAATGGTCGATACGAAGCTATTGACCCAGATCGGCGCGCCATCCTTGCGCCGCCACCGAGTCACGATTTCATAATTGTCTCGTTTGCCTTCTCGAAGCTCGCGAAGGCGACTGCGGGCAACGTCGCGTTCTTCCTCTGCTAACAGGTCGAAGGGCGAGACGCTGCACAGCTCCTCGTCGGTATAGCCGAGCATGGCATGCAGGGCCCGATTCGCGGCCACGATCTTCAAATCGTGGTCAATCAGCAGGATGCCCAAGGTCGACGTCTCGAACACCAAACGCCATCGTTCCTCGCTCGCGCGCAGCGCCGCTTCCGAACGCTTGCGAACCCAGATGTCTCCCAGAATTCTGCCCAGTTGATCGACCGCGCCGAGAGTGGTGCGGTTCGGGCGACGCTTGTCGATCGAAAAAAATTCGAAAATCGCCAGCACCTCGTCGCCGAGAATGACCGGAAAGACGAGGGCGCTCGTAAGGCCGGTTGCTCGGGCGGGCGCGAGTTGGGGAAAGTCGCCGAAACCGATATCCTCGAACCAGGTTGCTGTTTTGGTATCCCAGACGCGGCCCGGAAGGTCCTCGCCTGCCGCGATCGCGACGCCACCGCTGGCGCGGTGAAATTCGGCAAATTGGGCGGCGTTCCAGGCTGAATTCGGCGGAGCATGTCAGGCGGCCGTTGAGATTGTCCGGATACCAAACCTGCGCGAACTGCCAGCGGTGCGCGTTGCAAATTCGTTCCAGGCAAGCCGACGCAACGTCTGCGACGGTGAGGGCGTCGCTGGCGCCGGCGCTGACTTTCACAAGCAAGTCCAGCGCCTGCTCGACAGAGCGATTGAACAGTTCCTGTTTTTCCGCGGCTTGCTTGCGGTGGTCGACGTCGACGCAGACACCGACCCATTCTCGAACCGAACCGTCATCCTCTAAGACCGCATTGGCCCGCACCTGGTGCCAGACGTAGACTCCGTCCCGCCGCCGAATTCGGTATTCGGCTTCGTAAGGCGTGCGTTTTTTGATCGATGTTGCCCACAGCATGCGCGCGCTGTCGCGGTCATAGGGATGCACGGCGTTGAACCAGAGCGATCCGCGGACCTCGGCGAGCGATTGGCCGGTGAAGGCGCGCCACTCCGGCGAATTGATGAACTCACCTTCGGCGGTCGTGGTCCATACCAGCGACGTGGTTGACTGCACGAGCGCGCGGTAACGTCGCTCGCTGGCGGTCAGCGCCGCCTGGGCGCGCTTGCGTTCGGTAATTTCCTCCGCTGCGACATTGACGCCGAGGATTCGACCGTCCGCGTTCTTCAACGGATGCCAACTGGTGAGCCAGCAGCGGTCGGCGCCGACCTTGTCCGTGCGCTGGCCGTTGACCTCGATTCCGGTCACGGATTGTCCGGTTTCGATGATGTAACGCACCAGCTTTTCGACCTGCTCGGCGACGTTCGGCACCATCTCACGCACCGTGCGTCCGATATGGTCGACGACGGAAATTCCGCAGATCTCCGTCAGCCGTTGATTGATGTACAGGTAGCGGCAATCCGGCGAAAGAAACGCGAGGCCGATCGGTGCCGTGTCATAGATGAACTGAAGATCGATCAGGGGGGCCGGCGACGGCTGAACGCCCGGCACCTTGGCCAGCAAAGTCGGAAGGTCAACCGTTCCCGGCTCCGCCGCGATACGTTCGCCGCGAAGGCCCTCCGCCTCCAAGCCGCTCATCGATACCGCCAGGTCCGATACCGCCAGGTCCGAAGTGCGAACTGTGGTATCGGCAACATTGGCAACGTTCTCTGCTCCCATACGTGCCGACCAGCGATATTACGCCGATTGCAGACGCCTAACCCTTCAGACGCTTGTTGCACTCGCTGTAATAGCCGCCGCCCTTTTGGATCCAATTGAGTCCGCCATTGGCATTGGTCGCCTTGTTGGCGTTGTACTGATCGAGACAGGTATGCATGCGCGCCTTGCCGGCGGATTTCACTCGAGTATTTCGGCGCAACCGCCGCTGGAAACGCAGCGTTTCCCGTTGATGCGGGAGAAGCGCTGGTCTTGGCGGCAGGCTTTGCAGCGGCAGCGGCCGCGGCCGCGGGCGCCGGTGCGGCGGGCGAAGGCGCAGCAGACGCATCCGTGCCGCACTCCGCCTTGCGGAAGTCATTCCATTTCATGCCTTTAAGAGTCCCGGCGGTCTGCGCCGCTTTGTATTTGGCGCTGCACTCTTGCATCGTCAGGGCCTGCGAGGACGCGCTTCCCAATGCGATTGATCCAAGAAGCACTCCTGCACAAAAGACAGAATTTCGAGCAGTCATGACCAGGGTTCCTTGTGCTGATTTTCAAGCCCGCGCGGCACATCCGCACTACACAAAGCGCGAAAGCTCATGCTCCGTCGGTAGACGTCCTTCGGGCGTGAGTTGATTGACGACTTCGGGCAAGTGCTGGCTGAGGCCTGCGAGCAATTCGTCGCGCGACAGGCCGGAATGCGCCATGAGCGTTTTGATCTGGTCCGCTCCGAGCGCCTGTGCCATGTCGCCTGGCGAAATCGCCGCATTCGCTCCGCGCCCGACCCAGGTTTTCGCTACGTCGCCTTGACCGGAGTCCTGGAACTGCTTGAGCAGGTCGCCCAAGCCTCCGCTCAAAACGCTTCCCGCCGCGCCTCCCGCCAACAGACCACCCAGGCCGCCTTTCAGCAAATCGCCGAGACCGCCTCCAGCGTTCGCGTTGGTCCCCGGAAGCGCAGATGGCCCGGGGCCGCCTGGCGCGGCAGGACCAGGCGTGTGCTGGCCAGAAAAGCCTTTCAAGGCCTTGTAGGCCAGGAGGCCCAGCACGGCCATCGTGATCGGCGACATGCCCCCACTGCCGGCGCTCGGATTTTGCTGTCCCCGCGGTCCATTCTGCATGCCGTTGAGTATATCAAGAAGACCCATACCAACCTCCTATCGTGCCCCAACCCCGAGGAACGTCGCAACACAATGCGGCACCTGTAAGAATGCCCCATCCGGGCCGTGCTTAAAATGTGGACCAAAGGCCTATAACGCCACGGAACCGGAAGGGCTAAAATCGCGCCTCACTGGGTGAAACGACGCAGATGATGAGATTTTGACATGAACATTCTCTGGATCGTCCTGATCGGATTTGTTGCCGGCATCATCGCGCGACTGGTTGCGCCAGGTCCAAACAATCCGACCGGCTTCATCCTCACAACGGTGCTCGGCGTTGCCGGCGCGTTTCTGGCAACATTCATAGGCCAGGCTATCGGCTGGTATCGCCTCGACCAGGGCGCTGGCTTGATCGGCGCCACGGTTGGTGCGCTGATCGTATTGTTCATCTGGCATCACTTCGTTGCGCGCCGCGCGAACTGAGAGAGGTGTGTCGCAGCTCTGACGAGCCGGGTCGATAATGCTCCATCGTTGACGCGCACGGCAGGCAACATACGGGTCGGGAAGGTTGTATGGCTCGATATTCCAGCTCGATCTGCCGCTACCGCGCCCGGGAATCCGTCGGATGAAGGACGACCGGTCCGATCAGCAAACCATGGTATTCGTCGTCGACGATGACGCGTCGCTGCGCACGTCTCTCTCCAGTCTGTTCCGGTCGGTGGGTTTGCAGACGCAGGTTTTTGCCTCTGCGCCGGAGTTCTTGCAAAAAAAGCCGCCCGATGATGTTCCGAGTTGCATGGTGCTCGACATCAGGCTTCCGGGTGTCAGCGGACTTGATTTTCAATCCGACCTGGCCAAGGCCAATATTCACATTCCGATCATTTTTATGACCGGGCACGGCGACATCCCGATGAGCGTGCGGGCCATGAAGGCAGGGGCCGTGGAGTTCCTGACCAAACCATTTCGCGATCAGGACATGCTGGATGCCGTTCAACTGGCTCTTAAAATGGACCGGGACCGTATCGAGTCCTCGAAGGCAACCTCCAAACTGAAGTTGGACTTCGACTCGCTAACCCCACGCGAGCAGGAAATCATGAGGCTCGTCACGGCCGGACTGATGAACAAGCAAATTGCCGGGGAGATTGGTCTCAGCGAAATAACGGTTAAATTTCATCGCGGCAACGTGATGCGGAAGATGGGCGCGAAGTCGCTGGCGGAACTGGTTCGCATGGCCGAGGCCATGGGCATTCGCCGCACGAGGTCGTAACCCTATACAGTCGTAACCCTATACAAAGGTACAGTTTCTCAGGCCTATCGAATATCTAATTGTGACCAGCGTCCAGTAGCGCGTCGTGCATTCCAGCTCTAGTTCTTACCCTCAAAGGCCGCCAACGTGCCAAAAAAGGTTCCCGTGATTTCCATTGTCGACGATGACGAATCCGTCCGCGAAGCCACGAAAGGTCTCATTCGCGCGCTGGGCTATACCGCCGCAACGTTCGCTTCCGCGGAAGAATATTTGCAATCCGACCATGTCGTAGACACGGCCTGCCTGATCGCCGACATGCAGATGCCCGGCATGAGTGGGGCCGATCTGCAGGATCGGTTGATTTCCGACGGACACAGCCCGCCGATAATATTCATGACTGCGTTTCCCGACGCAGCAATCCGTGCGCGTGTATTGAGGGCAGGGGCTTATGGGTTCTTGAGCAAGCCGTTCAATGACGAAAGCCTGATCGAATGCCTGGACAAGGCGCTTGTCGGACGTGACGCCGGTTCAGTCGCGCCATAGCTCCGTTCAGGCACGTTGCACGCCTGTCGAATTGCTCCCGCGAACCAATACCGGCAGCCCGGCCGGCGCCGCTCGAGTCGGCTTCTGACCATACGTACGTATAGGTTACCCCCTCTCTTCCGATATCGGCGCTGACCATCGTACAATGGTGCGATTGGCGCTGTGCGTCATAGGCTCGCCGCATACCAAGAAACGATCAAACGCGGGGAGCACGGGATGATCAGGCCAATTCTTATCGCCGTTGTCTGCGCCACAACCTGGTTTGGCGGCGTCCATGTTATTTCGGCGCTTTGCGCCGAGGCCATGGCAGGCGCCGCACACCCAACCGTAGCCGGCGACCGGCCCGTTGCCCGCCCAAGCGGAGTTGAATGCGGCGATCAGGCCTGGCCGTACTACAGCGGCACCTGCATGCAAAATCATCGGCGTCATGAAGGGCGTTCGAAAGAAGTGCGCTTCGTGTCCGCGGATCGGCTGCCGCTCGTCGGTCCGGCAACGCTTGCCGCAAAATGACACGCGATCTTCCGTGAAAGTGGGGAGGTATTCGCCCCACGATCCCGGCGACCCGGTGAGTGGAAGGATCGACAGGCGGTTCCGATGTTTCAGGCTCGAAAGGCGGAGCACGAGAATGAGCAGGGATAATTTCGTCGTGTTTCTCGTCGACAACGAGCACAGCGTGGTTAGCGCCATGACGCGTTTGCTGGAAGCGCACGACTATCAGGTTCGGAGATTTCTCATCTGCCCACGAATTTCTCGCCGCCCACGATCCGGCCGCGCCCGGCTGCGTCATCGTCGACGTGCGATCGCCAGGCCAATTGAAATCAGAGATCGCGCCATGAAAACTGCAGCGCTTGCCAGGACCTGCGGCCTCGCGGGACTTGCGTCCACTGCATTGGTCGCGGCAAGGTCGATGGGACCTTGGTCCATCTGGTCGGGGGCGCCCGGCTGGGCGACCATATGCAGTCTTGACGATCCTGCACCGCAGGGGCTTGTGACTGCAATTCGGGAGAATTCGTTATGCATTTGATGAACAAGTCGCTCGCTGCCGCGGCGGCGATTTTGGCGGCAGGACTATTGACGCCCGCTCTGGCGGTGACCGCGTCTTCGAAATTGGTCTCCGGCACAGCGATACAGGCGGGAGACACGGACTTCTCCTCCGCCAAGCGCGGCGGCGGTGGTGGCCAGCACGCCGGCGGCGGAGGCGGTGGCCGACATGCAGGCGGCGGAGGTGGCGCCCACCGGAGCACCGCCAATGTCAACCGCAACCGTAACGTCAACCGTAACGTCAATGTCAACCGTAACGTCAATGTCAATCGTAGCCGCAACGTCAACGTTGTCGGCCGCGGTGGCGTGTACCGGGGATGGGTGCATCGTCCGTATTACGGCACGATCTTGGGTGGCGTCGCGCTGGGATCGATCATCGCCGTTAGCGCGGTCGGAGCGGTTCCCGTAGCGCCAGCGCCAAACATGTGCTGGTTCTGGAGCGATCAAGTGCAATCTCACGGCTATTGGGACTATTGCACTCCTCCCTGAGCGCTTGAGGTACGCGGCCTCCGGCCACTGCGAGCTTTGGCTGGAGGCCGACCGGAATTTTTGCGCTTGCCGCCAAAGGCGGAGGCGCACCACACCGCGACAATGCTCGGTTTCGACAAACATATGGAGAGAACGTCATGAGCATATTCGGAAACATCATGGGTGCGATTTTCGGCCATGGTTCGCCGCAGGCGAACGTTGTACCGACTTCAACGCCAAGCACGCCCGTTGCGCCAGTCGTCGACGTGGCCGATATCGTCGACAAGGCGGCGGCGGCCAAGGGCGAAAAGCTGGCGTGGCGCACCTCTATCGTCGACCTGATGAAAGCTCTCGGTCTCGACAGCAGCTTGACAGCGCGCAAGCAGCTCGCCTCGGAATTAAAGTACTCCGGCGATGTCAACGAACTCGGCCACCATGAATGTCTGGCTGCACAAGCAGATCATGGGCAAACTGGCGGCCAATGGCGGCAAGCTGCCGGACGACATCAAAGCCTGAACGGACTTCGTAAAGGCTTTGGGGTGGTGCGCCGCGCAATGCCGGCATAGCGCGCCGGCGCGCGGCGCCGGATGATCCTGTGTCGCCATAACCTCGTTTCGTGCCATTTCGGGCCGCGCCAGATGTGATTTCGGCAGCGCCGCGAAACGGCCGGCCAGCGGCAATTGCTTTTGGCCACCCTGCCACCACCGCAGCTTACGGTCATCGGGCGTTTGCGATCGCCGAGTTGATGGCCCCGACGAGCGATGCGCAGTCCAGCGGCTTGATCAGAAAAGCAGCGGCCCCTGCGGATTGGCACTGCTCGCGAATGCCGGGCTCGTTGTGAGCGGTTATGACGACGGTCGGAATGTTGATTCCGGCTTTGCGCAGCAAATGCTGGAGATCGAGCCCGCTGATGTCGGGCATGTGGAGATCAAGAACGAGACACTCGGGCGGCGCGGAGGTCCCCGATTTCATGAACTCACGGGCCGAGCCATAGGTCCGGGTGTCGAACGAGGATGCCGTGAGCAGACGCGCCAGTGCTTTCCGCACGGACGCGTCGTCGTCCACCACTGCGACTCGGATGGGTCGCCTGTTCATATCGACATGATGTCAGGCAAAGCCCTCTGGCGTCGAGTTGCCCTAAAGGCCAATATCACGTGCAGGTGCGTGGTGCGATTCCGGCCCGTTCCGCCAGGCGCACGAGGTCTGCGACGCTGCGCACGTCGAGCTTCGCCATCATGCGCCCGCGATGAACCTTTACGGTCTTTTCCACCGTGCCAAGACTGACGGCGATCTGCTTGTTGAGCTTGCCGGCGATCACATGTTCCAGCACCTCGCGTTCGCGCGGCGTCAGCCCGGCCAACCCTTCCTCCACCGCTTGACGCTCGCTACGCGCTTGGCGCGCCGTCGCGTCCCGCTCTTCGGCGCGCGCGATTGCGGCGAGCAATGTATCGCGCTTGATCGGCTTGGTCAGGAAGTCGACGGCGCCGGCCTTGATGGCCAGGACACTGGTGGGGATATCGCCGTTGCCGGTCAGGAAGATAATGGGCCGTTCGCTGCCCGAGCCGACCAATCGCTGCTGTAGCTCAAGGCCGTCAAGCTCAGGCATCATGAGGTCAAGTATGGCGCAGCCTGGTATTGACGGATCGTGTTCGCGAAGAAATTCAGCGGGGGACGAATAAGCGCGGCTCTCATAACCGGCCGTGCGCATGATCCTGGACAACGCCTTCAGCACGCCCGGATCGTCATCGACCAGAAAGGTTGTAAAGCTCATGACGCCACCCCCAACTCACTTCGCGGCTGCAAGCATATTCAGGCGCGGAAGACTGAGCGTGGCCGTCGCGCCGCCATTCGCGTTGTTTTCGAGACGCAGAATACCCCCATGCAGCTTGATGATGGTGGAAGAGAGCGACAGCCCAAGACCGAGGCCATGCTCCTTGGTCGTAAAGAACGGTTGGAACACGCGCTCCCGATGAACTGGCGTCAGGCCGACGCCGCAGTCGGAAACGCTGAGTTCGATTTCGTCGCGGCCAGCTCGCGTGCCGATGACGATCGTGCGCCGCGACGGTATCGTTTCATTCATGGCGTCCAGCGCATTTAACACAAGATTGAACAACACTTGCTGCAACTGGACGGGATCACCCGACACCGGCGCCAAGTCGGCGGCCAGGTTGACAGTGACTTTTACGCGCCTGCTGATCAATTCGTTGTGCAGGAACCGCAGCGTCGAATTGACGATATCATTGATATCGACGGTCTCGAATTTCGCTTCGCTCTTCTTCAGAAGCCCGCGGAGGCGGTGAATGACTTCGCCGGCGCGATTATCCTCGTCGATGATATCGTCCAGCGCCCCGGTCACCTCCGCGAGGTCGGGAATATCCTGGGCTATGAGAATCCTGGCGGCCTCGGCGTTCGACAGGATGGCCGATAGCGGCTGGGTCAATTCGTGGGCGATGCCCCCCGACAGCTCGCCAAGCATCGACACGCGCGTCAGATGCGTGAGCTCCTGACGCTGCTGCGCCAGCTCGATTTCCGCCGCCTTCTGTTCGGTGATGTCGGTGAATGTGCCGCTGATTTGCGTGGGCTTTTCCCGACCGTCGCCGTGAGCGCGGGCCCGACAGCGAAACCAATGTGTCTGACCATTGGGGTGAACGACGCGAAATTCACATTCGGTCAACTTGCGGTCGGCGATCGCGCTTCGGATTGTGTCGCGAGCGCTCTCCCTGTCTTCCGGATGAACCGCATTGAGCATCGCGGCGCGCGTGATGGATTCGTCTGGACCAAACCCGAGCATTTTTCGGCCGTGATCCGTGACCCAAAAACGATCGGAGCCGTAGTCGAAACGCCACAAGCACACATTGGCGGAGACGGCGGCGAAGGTCATTCTCTCTTCGCTCTCGCGGACCTCCTGTTCGGCGTGACGCGCCTCGTCGATCGCCGCGCCAAGCAGGAGGATGGGGATTGCGAGGCCCAGGAGAAATGTCTGCATGGCAAACACGTTGGTTTCCGCGTTCCCCGCGATGAACAGGCTTGGACCGTTAAGTGTTCGCCATACCAATACGACCGTGACGATCAAAATTGCGCCGCCAGCGCCTTTGACGCCGAAGCGTACGGCCGCCCACAGCACGAACGGCAGCGGGGCGTAGAGCAGTGCAGGAAGGAAGCTGCCCGCGGCTTGGGCGGTACTCAGGCGAAATGCGATTGCGCAGACCGCGATGAGAGCGACGCCGACGAGAACCGCTTCGATCAGCTTCGCGGTGGATATGGTCCAGTGAAGGTCGTTGCGCTGGCTCAGCCAGATCAGCGCCACCGGCCCGAGCGTCAGGCTTCCCAGCGCGTTGGACATGTACCATTGCGCCCAAAACGCCCAATAGTCCTCGATGGGGCCGCCGCTCATGATCGGCACGAATGCGCCGCCCAGCGCTACGGCCATGGGAATCGCGATTGTCGCGATCAGGACATAGAGGCAGGCGGCGCGCAGGCCCCCGAACCATGGCGGGCCTTTCAAAGCGCGCTTGACCGCGGCGGCGTTGGCCACCGCGACGAGGCAATTGGTGGCAAACGCCACCAGCAGCGTGGGCGCGTTCATTCCGACGCCGAGCTCCGCGGCGACGTGCGCAGGGAACGCGGCGAGGATGTAAAGCCACCACTGTCTGTGCGGGGTGAGCAGCAGCGCGCAGAACAGCACAATATTGGGCGGCCAGAACGGAGCGAATATCTTGTCGGACAGCGTGCCTACGAAGAACGCGGCTTCAGCGCCCAAGTAATAGGCAATGCCGGCGACGACGGGCATTTGCAGATTCTGCCCGAAGTTCGCCATTCGTCTTGGCAGAGAATTGATGGTGGCGACGTTCATCTGCCGCCTCCCCGTCGACATGTACGACCACGCGCCGGCGAGAAGGCGTCGGCGGTCGCGCCGAAAGTTACACAATGGTCCGCGCAAGGCGGCAACAACCGGGGCTTGTTGGCGGTGCAGATGCGGTGCCGCGCGGCAGACGCGCATTGCAGACGGCTATCTGAAGCCCGTCCGGTTTGCCCCATGGCCGCCACCATTACGCCGCTACCAGAATACCGTTGTTATTCTGAGCCTTTTTTGTGATCCCCTGCGTTTTATAGCATGTCACGCGGAAGTCGTCGAACGATGCGGTCACCCGCCACAATTGTTCGGACGCCCGCGTTTCAACGCGGCCGGTCGTCCGGTCATTTCGATCACGATATTTTGTTTTGGCGCTCAACTTTGTCGGCGGCCGGTAGATCGGATTTTGGCCGGTGACTTTGGGTCGCATTGGACCTCGGTCCAATCGACGGGGGTGTTCGAGCAGGCCAAGCTGAACCGCCAGGTCCCCTCTGGCGATCGCGCGAGGCGGCAGCCCCCCAAGATCCCCCGCCCCGCCGCCTCGCGCACCTTCACAAATTCACTGGGCTGCAATGCGCCAGGCCGGCGCGGCGAGGACGAGTGCGGCACTCCGGAAAATCGATCCAGATTTCCCGCGAGGTCATCAAAGGCGGCTCGCGTCCATGCGCGCCGCACCACCGCCGCGCTCATTCTTCGGAAGCATCCCGCCGCTCTACGTGACGTTCCAGGCCGTGCGCGAACCATTGAGGCCTTCCTCACGTCCCAAAGCGGATTTGAAAAGTCGGCCGTAGCCGTCGGCGCCTGCCAAGCCGTGGTTGTTGGCGCCGCGGAGCCGGCCGCTGCCGGCGGTCAAGACGTGCGGCGGTCCCCTGGATGCTCCATCCGGAATATGCAGTAATCCAACACGCTTCGAGCTTGGCTGATCGGCTGCGGCACTGGTTTGGACGATGGTTTGGCGTCGGTGAGGGGACCGGCCTTGTGATGAACGACCAGTTGTCCGCCGCATCGTCCCGAAGGCCGCTGCTGCAGGCGATCGAGATCACCAAGTATTACGGCAGCTTCCTCGCCAACGACGCCATCAGCGTCGACCTCTATCCCGCGGAAATTCACGCGCTGCTCGGCGAGAACGGCGCCGGCAAATCGACGCTGGTCAAGGCGATGTATGGCCTGGTGCAGCCGACGTCGGGCGAGCTGCGATGGCTCGGCGACAAGGTCGTGCTCGCCGGCCCGGCGCAGGCGCGTGCGCTCGGCATCGGCATGGTGTTCCAGCAATTCTCGCTGTTCGAGAATCTCACCGTCGCCGAAAATGTTGCGCTCGGGCTTGCGCCGGCCGAATCCTTCGCCGGTATTTCTGCACGTCTTGCCGAAGTCTCCCGCGTCTACGGCCTGCCGCTCGAGCCGGACCGCGAGGTGTGGCGCCTCGCTGTCGGCGAGCGCCAGCGCATCGAGATCGTTCGCGCGCTGATGCAGAATCCGAAGCTGCTGATTTTGGACGAGCCGACCGCGGTGCTGACGCCGCAGGAGGCCGACCAGCTCTTCCTGGTGCTTGAACGTCTCAAGAGCGAAGGCCGCGCGATCCTCTACATCAGCCACAAGCTCGAAGAGGTGAAGCGTCTCTGCGACACGGCGACGATCCTGCGCGCCGGAAGGAAGGTCGCCACCTGCGATCCGCGGAAGCAATCCGCCGCATCGCTCGCCCGCATGATGGTCGGCAGCGACATCGGCGACGTCAGGGCAGCCTCGGGCCGCGCGGCGACTGTGCCGCGGCTCGTCGTCAGGGGCCTGTCGCTTCGTCCCGACGATCCGCACGGCACCCGGCTTCAGGCGATATCCCTTGAAGTCCGGGGCGGGGAAATCGTCGGCATCGCCGGCGTCGCCGGCAATGGCCAGGACGAGCTGTTCGCGGCGCTATCCGGCGAGCGGCCTGCGCCTGAGGCGGACAACGTCATCATCGACGGCGAGGCTGTCGGCCATCGCTCGGTCACCGAACGGCGGCGGCTGGGCGCGGCGTTCGTGCCGGAAGAGAGGCTCGGCCATGGTGCGGTGCCGCGCATGACGCTCTCGGAGAATGCTCTGCTGACCGGGCACGCCTCCGGCGCCATGGTGAGAAGCGGCGTCATCAACAGGCCGGCCATGCTCGATGCCGTCGACCGCACGACGAAAACCTTCGACGTGCGCAAGGCCAAGCGCGATCCCGAGGCGAGGAGCCTGTCCGGCGGCAACCTGCAAAAGTTCATCGTCGGCCGCGAGATCCTGCGCGAGCCCGGCGTGCTCGTCGTCAGCCAGCCGACCTGGGGCGTCGATGCCGGCGCCGCCGCCACCATCCGCCAGGCGCTGATCGATCTGGCCGGCCGCGGCAGCGCCGTGCTGGTGATCAGCCAAGACCTCGACGAGCTTGCCGAGATTGCCGACCGCATCGCGGTGATGTTCCACGGCCGGCTTTCGACGCCGCTCGATGCGGCCGGGGCCGATCGTGAAACGCTTGGACTGCTGATGGGCGGCAGTGCCCGAATGGAAGCCGATGGCACGCATGCAGTTGGTGCTTGAACGGCGGACGGAGCGCTCGGTTGCGATTGCGATCACGTCGCCGCTGATTGCGGTCGGGCTCACCATCGTTACCATGACGGTGCTGTTTGCCATCCTCGGCAAGAACCCGGTCGCTGCGCTCTGGGTCTATTTCATCGAGCCGATCGCCGATTCCTATTCGCTCCAGGAAATCGCCGTGAAGGCGTCGCCGCTGGTCATGATCGGCGTCGGCCTGTGCTTCTGTTACCTCGCCAACGTCTGGAATATCGGCGCCGAGGGCCAGTTCCTGATCGGCGCGGTTGCCGGAAGTTGGCTTGCGGTGACCACCCAGGGCACCGGGGCGGGCTCCTGGGTGATGCCGGCGATGCTGGCGCTCGGAGCGCTCGGCGGCGCGCTCTATGCGCTGATCCCGGCCTGGGCAAAAGTGCGCTTCGGCGCCAGCGAAATTCTCACCAGCCTGATGCTGGTCTACGTCGCCGATCTGCTGATGGACTATCTCGTCCGCGGCCCCTGGCGCGACCCGAAGGGCTATAACTTTCCAACCACCGCCGAGTTCGATCCGGTCGCCACCGTGCCAACATTGCTGGAGGGCAGCCGGCTGCATGCCGGCTGCCTCATCTCCCTGATCGTCGTCGCGGTGGCCTCGTTCTTGCTCCGACGCACCATCATGGGCTTCGAGATCAAGCTGGTCGGTTCCGCGCCCAAGGCCGCGCGCTTCGCCGGCTTCCGCGCCAACCTGCTCACCGTCGTGACGTTCGTGATTTCGGGCGCGCTCGCCGGCTTGGCCGGCATCATCGAGGTCGCCGGCCCCGTCGGCCACCTGCAGCCGAACATCTCGCCCGGCTATGGCTTTACCGCCATCATCGTCGCCTTCCTCGGCAGGCTCAATCCGATCGGCGTCCTGATCGCGGGCCTGTTCCTGGCGCTGACCTTCATCGGCGGCGAGAGCGCGCAAATCTCGATGAAAATCCCGCTCGACCTTACCAAGGTGTTCCAGGGCATCCTGCTGTTCTACGTGCTGGCCTGTGATTCGACGATCCTCTATCGCATCCGTCTCGTCAGGGCCCGCAAGCCGGCGCCAGCGGGCCAGCGATGATCCTGGTTGAAGCCATCATCCTTTCGGTGATTGCCGCTTCGACGCCGCTGCTGCTGGCGGCGGCGGGTGAACTGGTCGTCGAGCGCTCGGGTGTGCTCAACCTCGGTGTCGAGGGCATGATGATCATGGGCGCGGCCTGCGGTTTCGCTGGCGCTCATTTCACCGGATCGACCTTCTGCGGCGCCGTGCTCGGTATCATCGCCGGTATCGCCATGTCGGCGGTATTCGGTTTCCTCACGCTCGGTCTTGCGGTCAACCAGGTTGCGACCGGCCTCGCGCTCACCATCCTGGGTATCGGCCTGTCGGGGCTGATCGGCTCGGGCTTCGTCGGCGAACGGATCGAGCCCGCGCCGGCGCTGGCGCTTCCGGTGCTCACCGGACTTCCTTTCGTCGGGCGCATCCTGTTCGGCGAGGATGCCTTCGTCTATTGCTCCCTGGCGCTGATCGCAGGTATCTGGCGGTTCCTCTACCGCACCCGCGCCGGCCTGGTGCTTCGCGCTATCGGCGACAATCACACGTCGGCGCACGCTCTCGGCTATCCGGTGCTGCGCATCCGCATGCTGGCGGTGCTGTTCGGCGGCGCCTGCGCCGGCCTCGGCGGCGCCTTCCTGCCGCTCGCCTACACGCCGTTCTTCATTCCCGGCATGACCGCGGGCCGCGGCTGGATCGCGCTCGCCCTGGTGGTGTTCGCCTCCTGGCTGCCGGGCCGGCTGGTGCTCGGCGCCTATCTCTTCGGCGCGGTGTCGATCCTGCAACTGCATGCCCAGGGAGCCGGCATCGGCATCCCCTCGCAACTGATGACATCTTTGCCGTATCTTGCGACCATCGTGGTTCTGATCGTGATTTCACGCGCGCGCGGCACCGCCGGGCTGGCCGCGCCCGCGTCATTGGGGCAGGTGTTCGTGCCGGACCGCTAACCATGCCCAAAGCGCGCGCGGACGGGGCCGCGCGCTGCGGGCAGTCGATATTCCCGTCCGATATCGGAGTGAGACATGAGAACGCCAATCATTGCGGCCGCCGCCGCCATTGTGCTCGGCTTAAGCGGTCATCCTGCGTCGGCCGCCGATCCGCTGAAGGTCGGCTTCATTTATGTCGGTCCCCGCGGTGACTTCGGCTGGAGCTACCAGCACGAGGTCGGAAGGCTCGCTCTGGAGAAGAAGTTCGGCGACAAGATCAGCACGACGTTTCTCGAAAATGTCAACGAGGGGCCCGATTCCGAACGCTCGATCGAGCAACTGGCGCGCACCGGCCATAAGCTGATCTTCACCACGTCGTTCGGCTTCATGGACCCGACCGTCAAGGTCGCGAAGAAATATCCGAACGTGCTATTCGAGCACGCCACCGGCTACAAGCGCGAGAAAAACCTCGCGACCTACTCGGCGCGCTTCTACCAGGGCCGCTACGTTCAGGGGCAGATCGCCGCCAAGATGTCGAAGTCCGGCGTGCTGGGTTACGTCGGCTCGTTTCCGATCCCCGAGGTGATATCGGGCATCAACTCGACCATTCTCGGCGCGCAGTCGATCAATCCCAACATCAAGGTCAAGATCATCTGGGCGAACACCTGGTTCGATCCGGGCAAGGAAGCCGACGCCGCCAAGGCGCTGCTTGACCAGGGCGCCGACGTGCTGATGCAGCACACCGACAGCCCGGCCGCCATGCAGATCGCCTCGCAGCGCGGCGCCTTCGCCTTCGGCCAGGATTCCGACATGATCAAGTTCGGCCAACAGGCGCAGCTCACGGCGATCGTCAACAACTGGGCGCCGTACTACATCGACCGCGTGCAGGCCGTTCTGGACGGCAAGTGGACCTCGACCGACACCTGGGGCGGGTTCGACAGCAAGATGGTCACCATGGCGCCGTTCACCAACATGCCCGATGACGTGAAGAAGATGGCGACCGACACCGAGGCCAAGATTGCGTCCGGCGCCGTGCATCCGTTCAAGTGCCCGGTGGTCGGCCAGGACGGCAAGACCATCGAGTGTAAGGGCGGCACTCATCTCGACGACGGCCAGATCCTCGGCATGGCATTCTATGTGAAGGGCATCGACGACAAATTCCCCGGCAAGTAGCCGGGGATTGGCTCGTGCCCGTGGCTGGCCTGATTTGACCGCGCAGGCGGAGGATTGCGGCGATGAACGACAGCACCAGCGTGGCGACGGACTCCCCGGAGACACTTGCCGACCGCGAGAAGGTCCGGGCCGCCTACGCCATGGTCAACGCCATGTGGAAGACGCAAGGCGCGATTGCGACCTTGCGCTATGTCCATCATCTGCCACATGGCCGCGCGCTGCCGCTCGGCCTCGATCTCGCCGAGGTCGATCGCATCATCGCAAGCTGCGACAGCTTCTATCGCGGCGGCTACCGCGACTGGCCGACGCAATGGTTCAAGGCCGGCGACCAGTACCTGGAGCGCGGCCGCAAGGCGCTGGGGGACGATCATCGCCACACCGCCGGTCAGATGATCTTCACGGCGGCGGTCTGCAACCACATCGCCGGCTACATGCACCATGACATCGGCCGCTTGCTGCCGGAGACGAAGCATTCGCTGCTGCGTGCGGTCGAGCTCTACTGGGAGGCGGCGCCTCTCTTGCTGCGCGCGCCGGTCATGCTGGACATTCCGTTCGACGGCACAGTGCTGCGTCCGTTCTTGCGCTTGCCGAATGGCGTCGAGCGGCCGCCGTGCGTGGTCCTGATCGGCGGCGCCAACTCCCACATGATCAACATGCATGCCGTGTCGGACTATTACCTCGACCGCGGCATGGCAACGATCGGCCTCGACGGTCCCGGCCAGGGCGAGTTTCGCGCCCGCACCGGCCGCGCGCTGGTCGTCAGGGACTACGACAAGGCGCTGTCGGCCGTCGCCGACTGGGCGCAGAACGACAGCCGGATCGATGGCGGGCGCCTCGGCATCTACGGCCGCGCCACCGGCGCGCTGCTCGCGATCCACGCCGCCGCCACCGACAAGCGCTTCAAGGCGGTCGTGGCGCATCCCGCAGCCTTCAATTTTTCCGATTTCTTCGAGCAGGCCATGGCCCACACGCTGGTCTCGCATCGCCTGGAGATGTGCAGCTTCCTCGGCGCCAAAACCTTGGAGGAGGGCACGCGGCTGGTTCGCGAGCAGCTTACGCTGGAGCGCGTCGCAGGCGGCGTCGATTTCCCGATCCTGTCGGTGTGCTCGGCCGACGACGAGACGATGCCGACGACGCAATCGACGATCCTGCAGCAGCGCGTCAAAGGCCCGGTCGAGATCGTCACCTTTCCGGGCAAGGGCCACGGCGGCCCGTCGCGAATTTCGCTGCCGCTCGAAGCGGACTGGATGCGCGACCGTTTGCGGGGTTAATCGGGGTGAGGGCATTCGCAGCAGAACTCTCTTCCCCTTTCCCGCTTGCGAGGGAAGGGAAGCGTACGCACTGCGGGTGCTTGAATCGTTCACCCCAGAACGCGCTGGCCTTGCTCCTTCAGCAGCGCCTCGGCGGGCTTCACCAGGTGCGCGATCAACCAGTTCAGCAGCACTTCGGCGCGCACGTGATCGTCAGCGACCTCGATCTTGCCGGGGATCGACTGGCCCAGCACCGCGACCCGGAAATCGAGATGGCCGCCGTCCCATTTCTCCTCCGCGACCTTGAACTTGGCCGCCTGTCGCGTGCGCGCATCCTCGATTGCCGCCTTGATGCGGCGGGTCGCCTCTTCCTTGCCATGCCGGTGCGGTATCGTGACGACGACGCTCTGATCCATGGCTGTCCCGGCCCAAGATTAATGGCAGTCTAGGCCAACATGCGGATCGACATCCACCACCACCATTCGCCGCCCGAATTTGCACGCACCATCGACCGGCTGAAGACCAACCAGCAGCCGCTGGTCGACTGGACCGTGGCGCAATCGCTCGACGACATGGACAAGGCCGGCATCGCGACCGCGGTGACCTCGCTCGGTCATCCGGGTGTGTGGTTCGGCGACGACGCCGCCGCCCGGCGGCTCGCGCGCCACAGCAATGAATACGCCGCGCGCTTGCGCGACGATTACCCCGGACGGTTCGGCAGCTTCGCCATCCTGCCGATGCCTGACATCGACGGCAGCCTGCGCGAGATCGAATATGCCCTCGACACCTTGCGCGCCGACGGCCTCAACCTGATCACCAGCTATTCCGGCAAATGGCTCGGCGATCCGGCGTTCGAGCCGCTGATGGCAGAGATGAACCGCCGCAAGGCTGTGGTCCATGTCCATCCGACCATCCCCGCCGCCGGCAAGGGCTTGATCCCCCATGTCGCCGACCACATCATCGAGTTCCAGACCGATACCTCGCGCGCCATCGCAAGCCTGATCCTGTCGGGCGCGACAACGCGCCATCCTGACATCCGCTTCATCTGGTCGCATGCCGGCGGCACTATCCCCTATATGGTCGAGCGGCTGACCTGGTGGGTCGGCGTGCGCAACGACATCGCCGTGCTCATTCCGAATGGCGTTCTCGCCGAGCTCCGCAGGTTTTTCTACGACACGGCGTTTTCTGCCAATCCGCACACGTTTGCGTCGCTGCTCAAGCTCGTGCCGCCATCGCAAATCCTGCTGGGCTCGGATTTTCCGTTCCGCCGCGCCGAGGAGCACACCTCGGGGCTCTTGACCTGCGGTCTGTCGGCCGCCGACCTGCAGGCGATCGAGCACGACAACGCGCTGCGGTTGCTGCCTGGATTGGCGCGCACTGGCCGTTGGTCCTCGTCATCGCGAGGAGCGGAGCGACGGAGCGATCCAGAATAGGCGCTGGATTGCTTCGCTTCGCTCGCAATTGTAGATGTTCACTAATTCGCTGATTGAATGGCTTGGTTTTGGCTGCGGCGAAGTCCTTTGGGGTTTGTCCGCCGAGGGCCTGATGGGGCCTGTGGTTGTTGTAGTAGATCAGGTACTCGAAGAGTTCGTTGGCGAAGTGGTCGAGATTGTCGAAGGTTGCGCCGTCGATGACGTCCTCGTCCAGGGTGCGCCAGAAGCGTTCGACCTTGCCGTTGGTCTGCGGCCGATAGGGCCTGGTGTAGCGGTGCTTGATGCCGAGTTCGAGCAGCATGGCCTCGAAGGGGTGCTCTTGCGGGTTGTTGCGGGAGGCGAACTCGGCGCCGTTGTCGGACAGGATTTCGGCGAACATGAGCCCGTAGGTGACGTTGAGGGTGTTGATTATCTTCAGCGTCTTGAACATCACCGGCAGTGCCTTCTTGGAGGTCAGGACCTCGGCCCAGGCCAGGCGCGAGCAACTGTCGATCAGGCTGACGATATAGGCCGTGGCCGGGGGCGGCGCGAGGAACATGTCGCGCGGCAGCTGATGCAGATCGACGTGGCCGAGTTCGCCGAGCTTGTCCTTGATGATGCGGCGTTTCTCCTCGCGCATGGCCGGCGTGCGGCGGTTCAGATGATAGCGTTGCAGCACCCGGTAGATCGTCGAGGGCGAAGGTACCGTGTCGCGCCGCTCGCGCAAGGCGGCATGGATCTCGTAGCGGTTCATGCCCCGCTTGCGACAGGCGACGATCTCGGCCTCGATGCCTTCCGGCTCGCGCCGCTCCCGCCATTTCGGCCCGCGGCGCTGCGGCAATAGGTCAGCCTCCGCGCCGCTCCGCAGATAGCGGTTGTAATACTTCCGGAACGTCTGCGAGCAGGTCCCGTGATGACGATAGAAATCCCCGACCCGCCGGAACGCCGCCGACCGGCCGGCCTTCACCGCCTCATATTCCGCGATCAAAAACCGCCACTTCTGCAGGTAATTGCGTTCAATCGTCCGGTCGTAGCTGTTGTCGCGCATCGGATCCTCCTCCAGGGAGGATTCAATCAGCGAATTAGTGAACATGCACAGCAATGACGAGATCGCTTGCGGCGCATGGCTGCGTTTGGCAACCTCCTTGCCGGACAGGGAGACATCGATGACCAAACTTCGCCTGGCGGAGTGCCGGCCGTTCTTCGACGCCGTTGTCGAGAAGGCGACCGAGATGGGCGTCGGCGTCTGCTCCGCGGTGGTCAATGCCGAAGGCCATGTCATTGCGCTTGAGCGCACCGATCTCGGCGGCTTCATCCTTCCCGACTTTGCCATCGCCAAGGCCTATACGGTTTGCGCGTTCCGCGCCGTCAGCCCGCGCTTTCCCGACGGCGTCGTCATCCAGAAATGGTTCCAGGAGCGCAACCCGCAGCTTCTGATCAACGCCTCGGTGCTGACAGGCGGCAAAATCTATGTGTCCGGCGGCTGCGCGCCGATCTTCAAGGGCAACGAGCTGGTCGGCGCCTACGGCGTCTGCGGTCCTACGTCGCAGCAGGACGACGAAATCTCGGAATACGCTCGCAACAAGGCCGGCTGGCAGAAGGCGCCTGAGACCGACGACACGCCGGAGAACGTCAAGCAGCACATCAACGACATTTATACCAAGCTGGGGCTGCAAGACCGCAAGCTCTGACCGGCGCGCCAGGGGAGGATTGCTATGTTGAAAGCCGGAGTGTTCGCTGTTGCGCTTGCGGTGTTCCTGACCAGTCCAGCGCTTGCGCAGGAAACCTATCCGAGCAAGCCCGTGAAGATCATCGTCGGCATGCCAGCCGGGTCGCTCACGGACCTGAACGCCCGCTGGATGGGCGACGAGCTGCGCGCGGCGCTTGGCTCGGCCTTCATCATCGAGAACCGCCCGGGCGCTGCGACCAACATCGCCTCGGGCCTCGTCGCCCACGCGCCGACCGACGGTTACACGCTGCTGCTGGCGACCAATTCCAACACCATGAACCCGAGCCTGTTCAAGACGCTGCCCTACGATGTCATCAAGGACTTCAAGCCGGTGGCGATGATCGCCTCGACCTCGTTCCTGGTGCTGACCAATCCGTCGCTGCCGGTGAAATCGCTGCAGGAACTGATTGCCTATGCCAAGGCGCATCCTGGCGAACTCAACGTCGGCGCCGGCGGCCGGGGCACAGCGACGCATCTCGCGGTCGAATTGCTGGGGCAGCGCGCCGGCGTCAAGTTCGTACCGGTGTTCTACAAGAGCTCGGTCGACACCGTCACCGATCTGCTTGGCGGCCGCATCCAGGCGGCGTTCGCGCCGATCGCCTCGGGCCTGCCGCACGTGCAGTCCGGCGCGCTGAAGGCGCTGGCAGTCACCTCGGCGCAGCGGAGCGAGCTCGCGCCCAACGTGCCGACCGTCGCCGAGTCGGGCGTGCCGGGCTACGACGCGGCGATGTGGACCGGCCTGTTTGCGCCGGCCGGCACGCCGCCGGACATTGTCGAGCGCCTCTCGGCCGCGGCCACCAAGGCGGTGGCCTCGCAGGACATGCAGTCGAAGATCAAGAAGAGCGGCGGCGATCCGCGCGTGATGGGCGCCAAGGATTTCGCCGACTACGTCCAGAAGGACATCGTCAAGTGGTCGGAGACCGTGAAGGCCTCGGGTATCGCGCCGTCGGAATAGGCCGCTCGATTGACAGTGCCGCGGCGGTCCGAGATAGTTTGAAGAAACAAGATCGTGCCGCACATGCACGACAGAACATAACGCCTGCCAAGGCAGGGGGAGGATCAAGATGAATTTGCGAATAAGCTCGACGGTTGCGCTTGTCGTTGCCGGACTTCTGATCGCCGCGCCGGCCGGCGCCGCCGAATACACGCTGAAATACGGCGTCGTCACCCAGGGCGACATGCAGCACCTCTACGGCCTGGAGCTCAAGAAGGTCGTCGAGAAAAACACCAACGGCCGCGTCGAAGTGAAGGTGTTTCCGGGCGGCCAGCTCGGCGCGCCGCAAGCCCACATCGAAGGCGTGCAGCTCGGCACCATCGAGGGTTACGCCAATCCGGCCGATTTCTTCGCCGGCGTCGACTCCCGCTTCGGCGTGTTCAGCATTCCGTTCCTGTTCAAGGATCGCAACCACGCCAACCGCACGCTCGCCGACCCGGAGCTGCGCGCCTTCATCTACGCCATGCCGGAATCCAAGGGCATCGTCGGCGTCAACATCGCGGCGCAAGCCGAATCGCACTATTTTGCGAAGAATCCGATCCGCAAGCTGTCCGACTTCAACGGCAAGAAGCTGCGGGTCAACGCGACGGCGGCCGAGCGCGCCCGCATGCAGGCGTTCGGCGCCACCGCGGTGCCGATGGGCCTCGGCGAGATGATCACCTCGCTGCAGAACGGCGTGATCGACGGCACCATGAGCGGCATCTCGATCTACGTGAACTTCAACCTGCAGAACGTCAGCAAGACCATCACCGAGACCAACGACACGCTGCTGGTGTCGTTCGGCGGCCTGAGCAAGGCGTGGCTCGACAAACTGCCGCCGGACCTGCGCAAGACCGTGGTCGACAGCGCGCGCAGCCTGCAGCCCTGGGCGATCAAGCAGTCCGACGACGAGAAAGTCGCGCTGCGCGCCAAGTGGATCGAGCGTGGCGGCGAGATCATCAATCTGCCGCCCGCCGACATGGCCGAGCTGGAGAAGCGCCTGAAGCCGATCGGGGCGGAGATCACCAAGAGCGATCCCAACCTCAAGGCGTTCTACGACAAGCTGATCGCGACCTCGGCCAAATACTGACGAGCATAAGCCGGGGCGACGTACGTGAAGCCGACGACGCCCGGGCCCGCCGCGGGCTCGGGCGTCGGTTGATCGCCTGAGGTGCGTCATGGCGGAAGACCGAACGCCTCTACCGAAGCCGAAGCCGCATCCGGCGCTGCAGTTCTGCTTTGTCAGGGTGCCTTACCTGATCACCGGCATCATTTTCCTCGCCGCGGTCACCATCAACATCGTCAACGTCGTCGGCCGCTATGTCTTCGGCCACGCGCTGTTCTGGGCCGAGGAGGTGCTGGTGTTCATGGTGGTCTGGGCGGTGTTTCTTTCCGCCATCTCCATCACCTTCAACGGCGCGCACCTGTCGATGGACCTGTTCTACGCCAAGCTGAAATCGCCGTGGCGGCAGATCGTCAATGTCATGATCGTGGCCTCGCTCCTGGCCAGCACGCTGTTCGCGGCAGCGCAGTCCTACAGGGTGGTGTCGCTTTACATCCAGAACGGCACCGTCAGCACCGCGGCGGAAATCCCGCTCTATATCCCGCACGCGGCCCTGCTGGTCGGCTTCAGCCTGATGGCGCTCGCCGTGATCGTGCGCCTGAAGGACTACCTCCGCGGCACGTTCGAGAAGTCGGAGTAGCGTCCATGTACTGGACCATGGCGCTGCTGCCGTTCGCGCTGCTGCTGCTCGGCTTTCCGATCTTCCTGCTGCTGTTGGTCACGTCGTTCGTCATGTTGACCTTCTTCTTCCCGGTGCCGATGACCGCCATCCATCTGACGATCTTCAACAGCCTCAACAAATACGCGCTGCTCGCGGTGCCGTTCTTCATCTTCGCGGGCGATCTGATGTCGCGCGGCGGCATTTCCACGCGGCTGCTGCGCTGGGTGGCGTCGCTGGTCGGCGGCTTCCGCGGCAGCATCCCGATGACGTCGCTCGGTTTTGCCGCGTTGTTCGGCGCGATCTCCGGCGTCACCACGGCCGCGACCGCCGCGATCGGCACGCTGACCTATCCGCGAATGCGGCAGGCCGGCTACAGCGAGCGGTTCGCCGCCGCGCTGATCACCGCCGAGGGCGCGATCGACAACCTCATTCCGCCGTCGATCGCCTTCATCATCTACGGCATCGCCTCGGACACCTCGGTGATCGCGCTGTTTGCCGCGGGCATCGGGCCGGGGCTGCTGCTCGCAGGCCTGTTCGGCCTCTACATCTATTACCACTCGATCAAGGTCGGCATCACCGACGTCAACAAGTTCTCGTTCCGGGAATTCCTGCTGGCGACGCGCGACGGCATCTGGGCGCTCGGCGCCATTTTCATCATCTTCGGCGGCATCTATTCCGGCGTGTTCTCGCCGACCGAGGCGGCAGGCGTCGCCTCCGTCTACGCCATCGTCGTCAGCTATTTCATCTATCGCGAGATCACGCTCAAGGAGCTGTTCGAGACCGCCTGCCGCGCCATGTACCTGACCGGGCTCATTTTCATCATCGTCTCGGTCGCGGGTCTCTACGCCTGGCTGCTCACCATCAGCGGCATCGCCCAGGCGTCGGCGCAGTTCATCGTCGGCATGCACGCCCAGCCCTGGATGGTGCTGCTCACTATCAACCTGTTCCTGCTGTTCGTCGGCTGCTTCCTCGATCCGGCCTCCGCCCTGATCATGCTGACGCCGCTGCTCGCGCCGATCGCGGCAACGCTCGGGGTCGATCCGATCCACTTCGGCGTCATCGTGGTGATGAACCTCACCATCGGCACGTTCCACCCGCCGTTCGGCCTCAACATCTTCGTCTGCCAGGCGCTGTTCAAGACGCCGTCGGCGACGCTGTACATGGGGCTGATCCCGTTCGTGACGCTCGCCATCATCGCGCTGATGCTGGTGACCTATATCCCCGCCATCTCGCTCTGGATCGTGAAGTTCCTGGTCTGACATGGGCGCCGAGCAGGACCCCAATCTGCTTCCGGCGTCGCATCCGAACGGATGCCAGGCTCGGCCGCAACGACGTCGTCGTTGCGACCATGCACTACGGCCACAAGCCGATGATCTTCGAAAAGGACGTGGCAGTGCCGGTGCGCGACGGCACCTTGCTCTACGTCAACGTGTTCCGTCCCCCCGAGGACGGCTGCTATCCGGTGGTGGTGTCGTTCGACATCTACGGCAAGGACACCATCCATGTCGCGGCCGCCATGCCGGCCGGCGGCGCCTACACGCTCGGCCAGTACAACGCCTCGCTCTACGCCGCCTGGGAGGCACCCGATCCCGGCTTCTGGGTGCCGAACGGCTATGTGGTCGTGAAGGCCGCCGCGCGCGGCACCTCCGGCAGCAAAGGAAAAATCTCGCCGTTGTCGCAGATGGAGGCCGAGGATTTTTTCGACATCATCGAATGGTGCGGCACGCAAGCCTGGAGCAGCGGTGCGGTGGTGACGCAAGGCGTTTCTTACTTGGCCATGGTGCAGTGGCGGGTCGGCCAGCTCAACCCGCCGCATCTTGCAGCGATGATGCCGTGGGAGGGCGTCAGCGACCTCTACCGCGAATGGGCCTTCCACGGCGGTATCCCGGAGACAAGCTTCTGCCCGTTCCTGGATGTCCTCACCAAGAAGACCTGGCCGGGCTGCGATCTGGACGAGCTTGCCGTCGGCCAGAAGGAGCACCCGTTCTGCGACGACTATTGGAAGGCCCGCCACGGCGATCTCGCCGGCATCAAGGTGCCGCTCTACGTCTGCGCGAGCTGGTCGACGCAAGGGCTGCACAACCGCGGCACCATCGAGGGCTTTCGGCAGGCCTCTTCGAAGGACAAGTGGATCGAGATTCACGGCCGCAAGGAATGGGAGACCTATTTCGGCCGCGAGGCGCTGGAGCGGCAGTTGCGCTTCTGCGACCGCTTCCTCAAGGGCATCGACAACGACTGGGACGACGTTCCTCGCGTCCGCTACGAGCTGCGCGACCGCTTCTATGTCGGCCAAACCAAGTTTGCCGACGCCTGGCCGGTGCCGGGCACGAAATACGCCGAGCTTTTTGTCGAGGCTGCCGGCAAGACGCTCCAGCGTGAAAAGCCGCGCAGGGAAGGGTCGCTGTCCTACGATTCAACCGCGCCGAACACGCCGGCCGGCGGCGCGACCCTCGTGCACCGCTTCGATGCCGATACCGAGCTCTCGGGCTACATGAAATTGAAGCTCTGGGTATCGTGCAACGAGACCGACGACCTCGACCTGTTCGTCGGCATTCGCAAGCTCGACCGTCGCGGCCACGAGGTGCACTTCCCCGACTTCAACCACATCGAGCACGGTCTTGCCGCCAAAGGTTGGCTGCGCGCCTCGCACCGCGAGCTGGATGAGGCGCGCTCGACACCGTATCAGCCGTGGCTCAAGCATCAGCGCGCGCTGAAGATCAAGCCCGGCGAGATCGTTGCGGTCGAGATCGAAATCCTGCCGACCAGCACGTTCTTCCACGCCGGGGAGACTCTGCAATTGACCGTGCAGGGCGGCGACTTCACCTACACCAAGTCCAATCCGCTGCCGCTCAAGCACGGACGCATCCCGGTGCTGCATGCCAACACCGTCAACCGCGGCCGTCATGTCATCTACGCCGGCGGCAAATATGACTCGCACCTGCTGGTGCCGGTTATTCCTTAAGCGTTAGAGATTGCTTCAGGTGGGACGACATCCACGCTTCCCTCTCCCCTTGCGGGAGAGGGTGCGCTAGCGGAGGCGATAGCCGAGCGAGCGCGGGTGAGGGGTCGGAGCGCGTCGCCGGCGCTGACCCCTCATCCGGCTCGCGCTCCGCTATCGCTCCCGCGCGAGCCACCTTCTCCCGCAAGGGGAGAAGGTAGGGAGTATGCCGCGCCGCTTGGCCAAGTAACCAGCGTTGTCAGCCCGCGCGCTTCTCGATGGTGTCGGCGACCACCCGCAGCGCGTGGCGGAGGTTGTCGAACATCGTGAGCCCCTCGGCGCGGCTCTTGCGATCGATCTCGCCGCTGCGCTCGCCCGGCAGCCGCGGCGGGGCCAAGCCCTCGATCGGCTTGGCGCCCTTGGCCTTGCCGGCGATGAACCCGGCGCGCTTCTTGTAGGCGTCGAGGCCGGCGAAGCCCTCGGGGTTCATGGCAAAGAAGAACTGGCTGATCGTGCTCGGCCGCTTCACCACGTTCTCGTAGGTCACCTGGAAGCCCGGCTCGCCGTCGGACAAGGCGCTGCACAGAAGCTCGACCATCAGCGACAGCGCGTAGCCTTTCGCGCCGCCGATCGGCAGCACCGAGCCCTTCACGGCGATGGCCGGATCGTTGGTCGGCTTGCCGTCGGGGTCCAGCGCCCAGCCCTCGGGCAACGCCTTGACGCCGAGCGCCAGCATGGCGCGGATGCGCGAGCGCGCGACGATGCTGGTCGCCATGTCCATGACGATGGGATCGGTGTCGGGCAGCGGGAACGCAGCCCCGATCGGATTGGTGCCGAACAGCGCCTCCTTCGATCCGGTTGGCGCGATCGCGGGCGATGCATTGGTGAAGGCGAAGCCGATCAGGCCCTGCTTGGCCGCGCGCTCGGAGAAATAGCCAGCGCCGCCGAAGTGGCTGGAGTTGCGCACCGCCACGGCGCCCATGCCATATTTTTTCGTCATATCGATCGCGGCATCCATCGCGTTGCGGCCGATGACCAGGCCGAGCGAGTTGTCGGCGTCCATCACCATGCAGCACGGCAGGTTGTTCTGGGTTTTCACGTTCGGCGCGCTCTTGATCGTGCCGTCGAGGATGCCGGTGATGTAGAGCGGCATCTGCACCGCGCCGTGGGCGTCGGAGCCATGCAAGGTGCCGTAGGCGGCCACCTCGGCGGCGATGTCGGCATCCGTCGCCGACAGGCCCGCATATACAAACGTGTCGCGCACCAGCGCTGTGAAATCCTTTGCCGAAATCCGCTCGCTGCCGGCTGCGTTCTTCAGCCGTTTCGCGATCGCTTGTCGCATTGTCTTGCGCGCTCGCCATGGTCATCTCTTACTTCGGTGCCGCGTTCGGGAAGAACGCCTCGGCGTTGCGGTGGAACACCTTCTCGTACACCTCTTCCGCGTAGCCGAGTTCGCGCCAATCCTTATCCAGCCGCTCCAGCGTCAGCGTCGGCCAGTCCCAGCCGAAGCAGATGCGGTCCTGCAGGCGCCCGCCGATCTCCTTCTTCAGTGCCGGCGTGAAATATTTCGGCGACCAGCCGTGCAGCTCGTAGCGGATGTTGCCCTTGTGCAGCAGCACCGCGATCATCTCGTCCTGCCACGGCCACGCCGGCCGGCCGGCGAGGATTTTCAATTCGGGATAGCGCGCGGCGACGCGGTCGACGTGGCGCGGATGGCCGTCGTCCAGCACCACGCCCATGCCGCCCGGCATGCCCTGGCCGATGCCGGTCGAGCCCGCACATCAGCAGCACCGGCGCGCCGGCCTCGATCGAAAGCTTGTAGAACGGGTCCCACACCGGATCGCTCGGCGGAAAGCCCAGGCTGTTCTGGCTCTGGCAGAAGCCGACGAAGCCGGCGTTGCCGGACAAAAGTCGCTTGTACTCCCTGACCCAGAAGTCCTTCATCGACGGATTGATGGCGATCCAGTTGCCGTAAACGATGTCGCGGTTCTTCCTCGAGAAATCCGCGGCATAGTCGTTCGTCGCCCTGATCTCGTCCTCGTCGTCCATCCGCCAGGTCTTATAGATATCGAGAATGCTGCGGACGTTGCGCGACCGCAGCGTCTGCGCCATCTGCTCCTCGGTCTCGAACTCGCGCTTACGCCGGAAAATGCGCTGCGCGTTCTCGTACTCCTCCATCGTCTTGTGATGGAGCCCCGCCTTGGTCGAGAAATGCGAATGGCAATCGAAGTAGCGCATCAATTTCCCCTGACTTGATCGGCCTCATGTTGAGGAGCGTTGCCAACGGGTCCGCGCAAAGCGCGGCCCGATGATAAACTCCGCAACGCGTCTCGAAACATGGGGCCGCCCCATCCTTCGAGACGCGGCCTTCGGCCGTT
Source organism: uncultured Alphaproteobacteria bacterium (assembly GCA_963702635.1). Taxonomy (GTDB): domain Bacteria; phylum Pseudomonadota; class Alphaproteobacteria; order Rhizobiales; family Xanthobacteraceae; genus Z2-YC6860. Next base: position 56,957 of record CAVPDL010000011.1, on the reverse strand, counting down.
CCTTCAGGATGAGGCGGAACAACTTCAGCAGATCACTTCTTCTCGAAACGCCGGTCCCAGATGCGCTTGGGCTTGCCCTCGCGGCCGCGGTTCGACCACTCGATCAGCGCGTCCTCGGCCACCAGCTCGATGGCGATGCGCAATCCCAAGTCCGAATGCAGCCGCTTCTCGATCTGCTCCTTGATGCCGTCCCAGCCGCCGGCGTCGTTGCGCACCTCCACCTGCACGGTCATCTCGTCCTTGACCACGCCATCGACGGTGAGGCGATCGGCGATGCACAGCCATTCGCCGGTGGTGCGCTGGTCGCTCTTGATCGCCGGCAGGCAGGCCTGCGGCCACACGCTGACGCCGCGGATGCGGACCATGGTGTCGCTGCGCCCCAGCATCTTCTGCATCCGCCGGAAGCAGCTTCCGCACGAGCAGCGCTCGGTCGACACGATCTTGGTAAGGTCGCGCAGGTTGAAGCGGATCATCGGCATCACCCGGCGGTGCAGGATGGTGCACACCATGTTGCCGATGGTGCCGTTTTGCACCGGCGCCTCGGTCTCGGTGTCGACGATCTCGAAGAATGTGCAGTCCTCCATGAAGTGCATGCCGTCCTGCGCCTGGCACTCGAACGAGCCCATGCCCATCTCGTGGGTACCGTACATGTCGTAGACCGGGCAGCCCCACAGCTCCTCGATCTGCTTGGCGAACGAGCGGTCGGTGTCGGGGCCGAGCCCGCAGCCGAGGAACTTGGTATTCAGTTCGCGCAGGTCGAATTTCAGCTCCTCGCGCGCCACCTTGGCGAGTTGCGTCGAATATTCCGGCCGCACGTACCAGACATTGGTGCCCCATTCGCGGGCGATCTCGATCTGGCGCCGCGAGCTGGTCACCACGCCGGTGCCGGTGGTCAGCGGCAGCGCGCCGAGATAGTCGTGCGCGGCCTTGTAGCAGCACCAGCCGGCGTTGCCGAGCGAGCAGGTGTGCGGGATCTGGATGACGTCGCCCGGCCGCAGGCCGCAGATGTACTGCACCCGCGCCATGGTCAGCCCGTTCATCTCCCACTCGATCGGGCCGTACATGGTCGGCCGCGGCTTGCCGGTGGTGCCGCCCGAGGTCTGCACCTTGGTCGGCATGGTCTTCAGCCGCTCGCGCACCGGGCCGTTGATCAGGCCGAACGGCGGGTTCTCCTGCTGGTCCTTCTTGATGTCGTCACTGTCGAATGTCGGCAGCTTGGCGATGTCGTCGATGCTCTTGATGTCGCCGGGCTCGATGCCCTTGGCCTTCCAGCGCCGCTGGTAGAAGCCGTTCTTCCAGCCCTCTTTCATCAGGTCGAGGAACTGCTCGTTCTGGAACGCCCTGATCTGGTCGGCGCTCCAGCGCCAGCGCGTCTTCTCGAACACGTCCGGCACCGGATAGCGTTTGTAGAACGCATCCCAGTCGATCGAGCGGCTGTAGAGCGGCAGCGTGGATACCGCCGGCGTCAATTCCATCACGTTCATTGCTGTCTCGTCAGTTCTTGTACTCGGGGACTTCGCGGTCGAGCTTGCGCCGCAGCGTCTTCCAGGTCATGGCGTTGAATGGCGCGTTGCCGTCGGTGATGATGCGCGCCTGCTCGACGGTGATGTCGAGCACGTCCTGCGGCGGCACGTAGGGCTTGACGCCGCCGGGGCCGGTCATCGAGGCGATCTGCACCTCGCAGGCGCGGTTGAGCAGGAAGGCGAGCATGTAGGCTTCCGGCACCGAGCGGCCCCACAGCACCAGGCCGTGGCCCTTCTGGATGACGACCTGGCCCTTGCCGAAGCTCCGCGCCAGGCGCTGGCCTTCCTCCGGCGTCGAAACCAGCCCTTCGTAGTTGTGATAGCCGATCGGCCCAAGCCACATGGCGTACTGGTTGCCGGGAATGAGCCCCTGGTCCTGCATCGCCACCGCGGTCGCGGCCTTGGTGTGCAGGTGCACCACGCAGTTCGCCTCGGGGCAGGCGTCATAGACGCCCTTGTGGAACGGGTGCGCGAACTTGTGCGGGAACTCGCTCGACGGGATGACGTGGTTGGCGTTCTCGTCGAGCTTGTGCAGGTTCGACGCCGTGACCTCCTCGAACAGCATGTGCGCCGCGTGCATGAGGAGATGATTCGGCTCGCCGGGAACGCGGGCGGAGATGTGGGCAAACAAAAGCTCGTCCCAACCATTCATCGCCGCCAGGCGGAACGCGGCGGCAAGATCGACGCGCACCGCCCATTCCTCGGGACTGATGCCGGGCTTGATGTTCTAAATCGTCGCAGTTGCCGTCGCCATGAAATCCTCCCGTGTCGATGAGCCTATTCTTCTTGTTGAGGCATCATACAACAGATTTAACCTCTGCGTCATTCCGGGGCGCGAGCGAAGCTCGCGAACCCGGAATCCATACCCCCGGTCATTGCGTTGTCACTGAGGCAGGGATTATGGATTCCGGCACTCGCTTCGCTCGGCCGGAATGACTCGTTGCGAGTTCCGCTACTCCTCCCGCCATCGGCCGAAGTGTATTTCGGCGCGGCGCACGATCTCGTTGAGCGCGATCGCCATCGCCGCCAGGATCGAGACCAGGCCGAGCAGCTTCGTCGGATCGAACGCCTGGGTGAACATCTGCGTGAAATAGCCGATGCCGGCGGTCGAGACGTAAAGCTCGGCCAGCAGCACGCCGAGCAGCACGCCGCTCATGCCGAGCCGCATGCCGGCGAAGAACGTCGGGATCATGTGCGGGAAGACCACCCAGCGGAAAATCTGCCAGCGGCTCGCGCCCATCGAGCGTGCCGCCGTCATCAGGATCGGCTTGATGTTCTGCACGCCTGCCGCGATCGTGACGATGATCGGGAACATGCCGTGGGTGACGCCGAACGCGATCTTCGACGGCGGGCCGATGCCGAAATACAGGATGAACAGCGGCAGGATGGTGATCTGCGGCGTGCCGTAGAGCAGGAGGATGATCGGCATGAAGCTGCGGTTGGAAAAGCGCGACAGCCCGACCGCGAGCCCGACCGTCAGCCCGATCGCCACCGAGATCGCGAAGGCGACGGCAAGCTCCCAGAAGGTGATGCGCAGCGCCCCCGGCACGCCCTGGGTGTCGAACAACTCGCCGAGCGAGGTGACCACCCGCGACGGCGGGCTGATGAACATCGGATCGATCCAGAACCGCGCCGCGATCTCCCAGAACGCGAACAGCGCCACGACAGCGACAAGCCGCGCCAGCCCTGGACGGCGGAGAAAATACTGCTTGAGGCGAAGCGGCTCGTTCATTGCCGCCTCGCCCGGCGCTCAAGTCCGCTCACCACGGTGTTGAGTAACGCCGCGATCGCCACGGCGAACGCGATGTAGGCGAACATCCGCGCCGGTCTCCATGGCTTCGGCCAGCGACACGATGCGGTGGCCCAGTCCCGCAAGCGAGGCGATGGTCTCGCTGCCGAGAATGGAGAGGAGCGCGACGGTGAAGCCGATGCGGAGCCCGGTCAGGATCACCGGGTAGGCCGCGGGCAGCAGCACATGGCGGAACATCTGCATGTTGGAGGCGCCCATCGAGCGCGCCGCGGTGATGAAAATCTTGTCGACAGTGCCGAAGCCCGCGATGGTGTTCAGCACGATCGGAAAGAAGCTGATGGTGGTGCCGAGCGCGATCTTCGATTCTTCGCCGAGCCCGAAGAACAGCACATAGAGCGGCAGGAACAGGATCACCGGCACCGAGTAGATGCCGGCAAGCAGCGGCTCGAACACGCGGATCAGGTAGGGCGAGCGGCTGATGATGTAACCGAGCGTTACGCCGGTGGTGCAGGAGATCGCGAAGGCGACGGCAAGCTCGGTCAGCGTTACCTTGAGATCGGGCAGGTATTCGCCGCTCGCCAGCACGTCCTTCAGCTCGTGCCAGACGTTCACCGGATTGGGCAGCAGGATATGGCTGACGCGGCCGTAGGCGGTCGCCAGATACCAGACCGTAACGAGGACTACGACGAAGCCGATCTGCACCGCGCGGCTCGCGATCCTGTCGCGGCGGTCCTGGCGCGCGCTCATGGCTGCGGCTCGACCGTCGCCGACTGCTCGACCGCCTTGCGGATTTCGTCGTGCAGCAGTCCGTACAGCGTGTTGCGCAGCCGGCTGAATTTCTCGGTGGTCACGAACGCCGGATTGCGCGGATGCGGCTCGTCGACGGCGATGATCTCCTTGATGCTCCCCGGCCGCGCCGAGAACACCGCGACGCGATCGGCCAGGAACACCGCCTCGCCGAGCGAATGGGTGACGAACACGATGGTCTTGTTGCTGCGCGACAGCAGCACCGAAAGGTCCTCGCCGAGGATCATCCGGGTCTGCTCGTCGAGCGCGCCGAACGGCTCGTCCATCAGCAGGATTTCGGTCTGCAGGCTGAGCGCGCGGGCGAGCGCGGCGCGCTGGCGCATGCCGCCGGACAAGCTGCGCCGGGTGATGCGTCCATGAAGTCCTTGAGCCCGACCGCCTCGAGCGCCTGGCGGGCGCGCGGCTCCTGCTCGGCCTTCGGCACGCCCTGGAACACCATGCCGAGCTTGACGTTCTCGATGATCGTGCACCAGGGAAACAGCGCGTTCTCCTGGAACACGAAGGCGATGTCGCGGGGCAGGGGGCCGCGCACCGTCTTGCCGTTCACCTCGACCGTGCCGGTGGTCGGCGTCAGCAGGCCGCCGATCATGTTGAGCAGCGTGCTCTTGCCGCAGCCGCTCGGCCCGATCAGGCAGAGCAACTCGCCGCGGGCGATGTCGAGCGAAGTGTGCGACAGCGCGCGCACGAAGCGCGCGTCGCCGGGCTCGCCGAACTGGTGCGAGACGTCCCTGATCCGGATGGCGACGTCGCCCGGTGTCATGCACAGCTCGCCGCGATCATTTCGGGACGAGCCACGAGCGCGGCGCGCGTTATTGTGCCCTCTCCCCTTGCGGGAGAGGGCTGCGCAAGCTTCTCAACGAATTCGATTGGGTGAGGGGTCGGCGCCTGATGGATAGACCGTGACCCCTCACCCATTCTTTTGCGCGGACGCGCTGCGGCTGCCCTCTCCCGCAGGGGGAGAGGGCACCAGCGGCGGACGCCCCCATCCGCGGGTCTTCTCATTTACGCTTCTTCCCCGATGGCTTCTTCTTCCTCGGGGATGACTTTAGCCGCTTTCGCAGCCGGGCGGTGGCGGCTTCGTCGAGCGACATGTTGCCTCGGACCACCACGCCGTAGAGCTTTCGCGGCCGCGGCCGCCGAAATCAGCCCTTCGGCGACATCGTTCGGCCACCATGCGCCGGATCGCGATCGAGCGGGTCGCCCCAGCCGCCGCCGCCGCCGGTGCGCACGATCGCCTCGCGCGCCGATCGGCACCGGGATGTGGAAGCCGCCCATCATCGTGAACGTCTTCTCGCCCGGCCGCTTCAGCAGATAGCCGCCGGGCTCGCCGGGCGTGCCGCCGCGCACGCCCCAGGGCGGGCACTTGCTCGCGCCGCGGCATCTCGAAATTCCACTTGCCCTCGACCAGGTTGCGCACCCGCATGTCGATGCCGAGCCCGCCGCGGAATTTGCCGGCGCCGCAGGAATTCGGTCCGCAGCTCGCGGCTCTCCACCACCACCGGGCATTTCAGCTCGATGCCCTCGATCGAGCCGTTGCGCACGTCGCCCTGGCAGACCGACACCGTGCCGGACTCGCCGTCCTCGAACGGCCGGCCGCCCCAGCCGCCGCCCTCGATGCTCTGCACCACGAAGCGCCGCTTGGTCTTCGGATGCGTGCCGAAGAACACCACCGCGCCGCCGAGCAGCCCATGGTGGCCGGCCGGCACGCGGTCCGGCATGGCGTCGGCCAGCGCCTTGACGATAGCGTCGACCACGGTCGGCACGATGCCGCTCCAGCCCGCCATCGGCGCCGGGAAGCGCGCCATCATGATGTTGCCTTCGGGGATGATGACCTTCGAGCGCGCGGAACGAGCCTTCGTTGACCGGATCGAGCGGGCCGGTCAGCGCCTTGTAGGCGACGCGCGCGCCGGCATAGGTGCGCGAATTGATCGCGGCCTTGCGCTCGGCCGAGCAGCCGGACAGGTCGATGGTCATGTCGCCGCGCTTGACCGTGACCTTGACGTGGATCGGCACCTCCTCGCCCTTGATCACGCCGTCGTCGTCGATCGAGGCCGACGCCTCGTAGACGCCGTCGGGCAGTTGCGACACCACGTTGCGGCACTTCTGCTCGGTCTCGTCGAAGATGCGGTCGATCGCGGCCAAGCAGCGTGTCGCGGCCGTATTTGTCGAACAGCTCGTCGAGCCGCCGCGCCGGCGAGGCGGCACGCCGCCATCTGCGATTTCATGTCGCCGAGCGAGGATTTCCGGAAAGCGGATGTTGTCCTTGATGACGCGGTAGAGCGTGCTCGTTGAGCTTGCCCTCCTCGTAGATTTTGAGCTGGTCGAGCTGCAGCCCTTCGAGCCACGGATCGGCCACGGTGGCGCCGGCGCCGAAGCCGGTCGAGGTGCCGCCGACGTCGATCCAGTGCGCCCGCACCATCAGGAACATCAGGAGCTCGCCCTTGTAGAAGTAGGGCATGTAGATGACGACGTTGTTGAGGTGCTGGCCGGCCACCGCCTGATGGTTGGTGATGATGACGTCGCCCGGCTTGAAGCCCGTCCGCGCCGTAGCGCGACATGCCGTCGGTCACCAGCACGCCGAGATCGGCGACGAAATGCGACACGCCGCCGACGTTCTGCGAAATCAGCTCGCCCTTGGTGTTGAGCAGCGCGGTGCAATAGTCGCGCACCTCGTAGATCATCATGTTGTAGGAGGTGCGCTGCAGGTCGGCCGCCATCTCGTTGGCGACCGCCGGCAGCGCGTTGCGGATCACTTCGAGCGTGACGGTGTCGAGCTTCGGCTCATTGGTATTGTCTCAGCTTTGCGACACGGGCAGCGCGCTCCCTCCCCCCACCGGGACGCGCCGCTGGCGCGGCCCGGTGGGGGGAGGGGGACGACAGAAGCAGCGTTGCGTTCAGGGCAAAGCTCATCCCGCGGCTCCGACCGTGATGATCATCTCGCCGGACGCCGCGACCTTGCAGCGGTCGTGCTCGAACAGCACCGTGGTGGTGCCGTGCTCCTGGATCAGCGCCGGCCCCGCGATCTCGGCGCCCGCGCCCAGCATCTCGCGCTTGTAGACCTTGGCGGTCAGCGGCTTGCTGGCCGAGGTGAAATACGCCTGCTGCTCGCCCGCGGGCGTTGCCGCGCCCGACGCGCCGAGGCTCGGGAACGCAAGCTTGGTCCGCTTGCCGATGGCGCCGAGCCGGATGTTGACCATCTCCACCGGCTCCTCCGGCGAATGGTGCGCGTAGCGCTGCTCGTAGAGCGCATCGAACGCGGTGCGGATGCGCCTTGCGGTCGCCGCTCTTGAGCTGCGCAAGCTCGACCGGCACCGACAGCGTGAACTCCTGGCCGACATAGCGGATGTCGAGCTGGATCTGATACTGCGCGTCCTTGCCGTGGCGCAGCCCGGCCTTGGCCTCCGCCACCATCTCGTCGTGCACCTGCGACCAGCTTGCCGAAATCGGCGCTGGCCAGGTCGGAATAGACCGTGCGGATGAAATCGTGGCGCTCGTCGGCCAGCAGCATGCCGAGCGCCGAGAAATGCGAGGGAAACAGCGGCACGATCACGGTCGGAATGTAAAGCTCGCGGGCGATGGCGCAGACATGCAGCGGGCCTGCGCCGCCCGACGCCACCAGCGCGAAGTCGCGCGGGTCGTAGCCCTTGGCCACCGACACCTCGCGCACCGCAAGCGACATCTTGTTGATCGAGATATCGACGATCGCCTGCGCCGCCACGACCATGTCGAGCTTCAGCGGACCGGCGATCTTCTCCTTGATGCCGCGCTGCGCCGCGTCGGCGTCCAGCTTCATGGTGCCGCCGAGGAAATTGTCCGGGTCGAGCCGGCCCAGCACCACATTGGCGTCGGTGATGGTCGGCTCGGTGCCGCCGCCGCGATAGCAGATCGGCCCGGGATCGGCGCCGGCGCTCTGCGGTCCCACCTTCAGCGCGCCGATGTCGTCGCGCCAGGCGATGCTGCCGCCGCCGGCGCCGACCTCGACCACGTCGATCATCGGCAGCATCACCGGATGGCCCGATGGCATAGCCGCCGACGTAATAGCCCGGCGCAAGCGTCGGCTCGCCCTCGCGGATCAGGCTCGCCTTCGCCGTGGTGCCGCCCATGTCGAACGAGATGACGTTGGGAAAGCCGAGCGCCAGTCCGACCTGCGCCGAGGCGATGATGCCGCCGACCGGGCCGCTCTCCATCATCGCCACCGGGCGCTGCGTCGCCACCTCCGGCGTCATCACGCCGCCGTTGGAGCGCATGATCGAGAGATCGCCCTTGAAATCCGATGCCGCCCAGGCCCGACCGCAGGTCCTTCACATAGCCGCCGACCTTCGGCCCGATGTAGGCGTTCACCACCGTGGTCGACATCCGCTCGAACTCGCGGTACTCGCGCAGGATGTCGTGCGACAGCGACAGGTACACGCCGGGCATCGCCTTCCTGATCATCTCGCCGGCCACCCGCTCGTGCTCCGGATTGGCGTAGGCGTGCAGGAAGCACACCGCCACCGCCTCGACGCCCTCGGCCTTCAGCGCCTTGCAGGCCGCCGCAATGCTCGCCTTGTTCAGCGGCGTGTCGACCTCGCCGCCGGCCAGGAGCCGCTCCACCACCTCGTGGGTGTGCCGCCGCGACACCAGCGGCTTGTGGCGGTGAAAGAACAGATTGTACGCCTCCGGCCGGTTGCCGCGGCCGATGATGTAGACGTCGCGCGTTCCTCGCGTCACCACCAGCGCCGGTCTTGGCGCCCTTCCTCTCGATCAGCGTGTTGATCGCGGTGGTCGAGCCGTGGATCAGCTCGTCGATCCTTGCCGCATCGATGCCGCTCTCGCGGATGCAGTTGATCACGCCCTGCGTCAACTCGTGCGGCGTGGTCAGGCTCTTGGCCTGCACGAACGCCTGGCCGGCGTCGTCGAACCCGATCAGGTCGGTGAACGTGCCGCCGATATCGACCGCCACGAAGATCACGCGAACACTCCTGCAGTTCTTGCTTTTCTTGCGATGCCGGCGTTGTTGGGCTTCAATCGGGGCGGGACCTTAACGCAGACGCCGCTTGCGAGGAATTGCAGGGGCCGTCATGGCCGGGCTTGGCCCGGCCATCCCGCTTGGGGACGCACAGTGCTCACCTAAGCGGGATGCCCGGCACAAGGCCGGGCATGACAACTGAGATGCTGTCCTAGCAAACGAAGTCTGCAACCGCGACCATACCCACAATCGGAGAGCCGCTCAATGCCGGCAAGTTTTCGCCAGATCATCGACGACGCCGTCAAGGACAAGCGCTTCCTGGTGGTGCCGGGCGCCCATGACGCGCTCTCCGCGCGCATCATCCAGAAGCTCGGCTTCGAAACCTATTTCATCGGCGGCTTTCCGGCGGTCGGCGCGCGCTACGGCGTGCCCGACGTGGGGCTGAAAGGCTTCGGCGAAATCTCCGCCTGCGTGCGCGACATCATGGCGGCCTGCGACCTGCCGGTGTTCGTCGACGGCGACGACGGCTACGGCGACGTCAAGAACGTGGTGCACACCGTGCAGAGCTACGAGCGCATGGGCGTGTGCGCGATCCTGATCGAGGACCAGCAATGGCCCAAGCGCTGCGGCCACATGGCCGGCAAGAAGGTGGTGCCGGTCGAATTGGCCGAGGCGAAAATCCGCGCCGCCTGCTCGGAGCGGCTCAACCCGGAGACCTGGATTCTCGCGCGCACCGACGCGCGCGCAGGTCTACGACCTCGACGAGGCGATGCGCCGTGCCGAGCGCTACATCCGCGCCGGCGCCGACGGCATCTTCATCGAGGCGCCGCGCAGCATCGAGGAATTGCAGCGCATCGGCCGCGAATTCGACGTGCCGCAGATCTGCAACCCGCTGATGGGCGGCCACACCCCGATCCTCAGCATGGAGGAACTGGGCGAGCTCGGCTTCAACTGCGCGGTGCTCGGCCTCGACACGCTGATGCACGCGGCGAAAGCGATCGAGACCGTGTTGCTCGACATGAAGTCCGGCAAATTCGCGCGGCGCAACGACGGCATGGATTTCGAGGACTACAAGAAGCTCGTCGGCTACGACAAATGGGAGAGCGTGGACGAGCGCTTCGCGCCGCGCACTTAGCACGCGGCCATCCTTCGAGACGCGGTCTTCGCCCGCTCCTCAGGACGAGGGCGGAGCTTGCGGCGCGGCAACTCACCCAACCTCATGGTGAGGAGCGGTCCGTTTGGACCGCGTCTCGAACCATGGGCCGCAAGTCGCGCTACCTGAACGAAATCAAATCCGTGCGGCTCAAGGTCGAGGCCCTGTCCTTCAACGGCTCGTTGCTGGCATTCGCACTGTTCTGATTCAAAATCTGGTGCCGTCCGACGGCGATCTCGAAATCCGAGGCGTCCAGGCTCGCATCGATGGGAACGACGACGGTGTAGCCGCGCAGCGTCGCGCCGACCGACGTGTAGGTCACCGAGCCGCTCACCTTCCAACCCACCAGAATGAGCGTCGTGATCCCCTTGGCCTTGAGCAGGTTGTCGAGATCGGTGTCGTAGAACCGATCCTGCGCCTGGTTCTCGATCTGGATGTCGCCCGGCGCGGGCGCGACCTCTGGCAGCCAGTGTGACTTGTGGTGCGCCCGGGTGCCGTAGCCGACGGTGACGCCGGCCTTCCGTGCCCGCGCCAGCAACGCGGCGGTCACCGGCGCCATCTGCGTCCGGCATATGGGGAAGCGCGCGCAGATGGGCTCGACGATGTCGAAGACGAGCAGCGCCGTTGTCGCGGGGTTGAGGACCACCGGCACCGGGTCCGGGGATGAGGGGACTTGGAGTGTCAGCGGGGGCGTGCTCATGAGGAACCGTCCGATTGTGAGCTGCTGTTGGCCGTAAGCGCTACAGGCTAGGGTTTCTTCCTGAAGCCGGTGAATATCTGCCGCCTCTGCCGGATGCTGGACACTTGGCCGTTCTGCATGGTGACCACGAAGTAGCGGCTGTAGACGATCCGCTCGACTTCACCGGCGGCCGTCTTGACCGTGTAGGTCTTGGACCAGAGCCCGCACCGGGCGCGGAGCTGCTCACGGGTCAGCCAATAAAGTTCGAACGCGTTCTGACGGCAACGCAAAATTTTGGCCTCGTTGTCTGTCACGGGAGCTTGTGCACGCGCGCCCGCGCCGACCCCGGCGCATATCGCCGTCGTGATCAGCCAGAACTTCACCCTGGTATTGCGCCGCAACAAGTCCATGCCAGCGCTCTCCCCCATTCGTATCGCGTCGCAAGCGGCCGGTTACGCCTCCGGCCAACCCGCCCTACGGGCTCTCCGCCGTCATGCGTAGGCCGTCGAGCACCGCGTCATTCCGGGGCGTGCCGACCCGCCTTCGCTCACTCCGTGAGCTACGGCGGGCTCGGGTCCGCCGAAGCGCGCGAGCGCGTAGGCGGGAGGCGCGAACCCGGAATCCATAAGCCCTGTATCTCCGAATAGCAAAGACGGGGGTTATGGATTCCGGCACTCGCTTCCGCCTACGCCCTCCGCGCTACGGTGGACTCTAACCCGCCCGTAGCTCCTGTCGGGAGCAAAGGCGGGTCGCTCGGCCGGAATGACTCGCGGATGGCTCGGTTCGCCCGGCGGAACGACGGCAAGGACTTTGAGGACTACAAGCGCACCGTCGGCTACGACAAATGGGAGAGCGTGGTCGAGAGGTTCGCGCCGAAAAATGTAGCAGTGCCTGGACTGAGCGAAGAGCGAAGGGTCAGACACAATTTAATCCAAGTCCGCGCGATTACGTGCTCCATGTACAATGGAAAGAATGACGATCTCTTGGAGGTCGTTATCGATCTTGTAGACAATGATATATGGCCATTCGAGCAGTTCCCGCGTGCCATCGACGAGACCGCGACGCCCCATTTCCGCCAGTCCGGCGGTCGCGAGTTGCACGGCTTTGCTCTCGATCCGATCGATCATCGAGAGCGCGGCACGAGGATTGTCTCGGGAGATCCAATCAAAGATACGATCGAGATCATCGCGCGCGGCGGGCTCGAACGTAACTTTTCATGCGATTCGTGATCGCAGCCGCTTAAATACCTCTTCTGCCGGAACGCGATTCGGACTTGGCTCCGCCAGCCGCCGGCGTACCTCAGCCGCCTGTTCATCGGTGAGGCGCAACTCGCCGTGCTGCTTTTCCATCATTTCCACGACATGAACGACATCCGCCTGCCGCTCCGGCGGCCACGTCAGCACTCGGTCAAGAATTTCTTTCACCTGGTCTTTGGTCATGGTTTCTAAAGGGGGGTTACACCAGCGCCGGCTCTTTCTTCGCCGCTTTCGCCGGCGCCGGGTCCTTCAGGTTCAGAATCCGCCGGGCGTTGTCGTAGAACAGCTTCTGCTTCTGCTCTGGCGTCAGCGTGATGTCGTCGATCAGCTTGAGGCACGGCGCCGGGTCCCAGCACGGATAGTCGGTGCCGTACATGACGTTGTCGATGCCGTAATATTCGATCGCGAACTCAATGCCGGCCGAGTGCGGCGACACCGTATCGGTGAACATCCGCTTCATGTAGGCGGTCACCGGCTTCGGCAGCTTCGCGGCCTTGGAGTTCTTGTCCATGCGGCCGGCCTGGTAGGGCAGCGAGCCGCCGGTGTGCGACATCACCACCTTCAGCTTCGGATGATGCTCCATGGTGCCGGACAGGATCAGCCGCATCGCCGCCACGCTCACCTCGATGACGCGGCCGAGGCTCAGGTGCAGCGCGCCGTCATAGCCGTCCGACAGCATGTCCTGGAAGATGACGTCGGTCGGATGCAGGAACAACGGCAGGCCTAGCTTCTCGCAATGGGCGTAGAACGGCTGCAGGCGCTCAGAATCGATACGCGCGTCCTCGCCGACGGAGCCCGGCAGGTTGACGCCCATCAGGCCGAGCCGATTGACCGCGTCGTCGACCACCTCGATGGCGACCTTGGTGTCCTGCAGCGGCACCGCCGCGCTGGCCCAGAGCCGCCCCGGGTATTTCTTCTGCGCCGCCGCCATCTCCTCGTTCCACATCAGCGCGTAGTCGCGGCCTTCCTCGACCGGCATGTCGGAGAACGACACCGAGAACGGCCCGATCGAGCAGACCACGTCGACCTGGTGGCCGAGGCTGTCCATGTATTCGAACTGCTTGTCGAGATCGAACCATTCGGCCCAGGAGTTCAGGTGCTGGCCGCTGGCGCCGCGCCGCCGGTAGTCGTAGCCGCCGCGCTGGTTGACCCGGCAGTTCGGGAACTCCTGGCGTTTGCAGAGCTTCTCGAAAATCGAGCGCGGCCACCAATGAAAATGCGAGTCGATGATGTGCATGGCGGATCGATCCTGCCGAAACGAGGCGATGATTCAACGAGTTTAGAGGCGGGCCTGTTCCCGGTCAACGCGGCCACGCAATCGCCGCATGGCATAAGTTACCGTTTTCTGTAATGATTTCGGAAAGGCCGAGGGAACGCGGCCACAGGGAGGATGTCCATGCCAATGATGTTCCGTGCCGTGCTGTGTGTTCTGGCCGTGCTGGCCGTGGCGCCGGCTGGCGCCGCCGAAAAGCTCCGCGTCGCCAAGGCCGTGCCGTTCGCCTGGACCTTCACGCCGCTCGACGTCGGCATCCAGACCGGCATCTTCGCCAAGAATGGCCTCGACATCGAAGCGTCGGCCTCGGCCGGCGACGCCAAGCTGCAGCAGGCGATGGCCGCCGACAGCGTTGATATCGGCATCGGCAGCGGACCGGGCATGGCGTTCGCCGCCAAGGGCGCGCCGCAGAGGGCGGTCGCGGCGATGGCCGGCGTGCCGCGCAACATGGCGGTGATGGTCGCCTACAACTCCGACATCAAGTCGGTCGACGACCTCAAGGGCAAGAAGCTCGGCTGCACCACGGTCGGCTCGCTGACCGACTGGATCGGCAAGCGCATCAGCGCGCAGAAGGGCTGGGGGCCGAACGGCATCACCGTCGTTCCGATCGGCGGCATGCCGCCGGCGCGCGCCGCGATCAAGACCGGCCAGCTCGACGGCTACATCGGCGCGCTGGAAAGCGGCTATATGCTGGAGGAGGCGAAGGAGTGGCGCGTCATCACCAGCGCCACGCCGTTCGTCGATCACTTCATCACCCACGTGTTCTTTGCGCGCCAGGAGCTGATCGAGAAGCACCCGGAAAAGGTGAAGGCGTTCCTCAAAGGCTGGGCCGAGACCATCGCCTACATGAAGGCGAACAAGCAGAAGACCGTGGAGATCACCTCCAAGGTGCTCAACATGTCGCCGGCCGTGATCAGCCGCGTCTACGACGAGCAGATCGGCATTTTCACCCCCGACGGCACTTTCGATCCGCAGGCGGTGGCGGTGCTGAAGAAGTCGTTCCTCGAAATGGGACTCCTGAAGGAACCGCCGGCCGACGACGTGATGTTCACGACGCAGTTCTTGCCGGTGAAATAGCGCGTGCGCTGCGGGCCTTGGCTCATATGAGCCAAGGCGCTAAATACCGCCGCGCCATGCAGACCGTGGTGGGGAAGGTATGAGCAGCGCCAACATCGATCTGGCTGCATTACTCAATCGGGCTCTCGAACACGCGGCGCAGAACCTGCGGATCGAGAACCTGTTCATCAAGCTCGGCCTCGACCCCGCTAACATCACCTACGACGTGGTGCTCAATCGCCTCGCCGATATCGTGGTGGCGAACATCAACTTCGCCAACATGCTGGCGCTGTGCGGAGCCGCTCTCTACGTCGCGACGCTGATGGTGCGCACCATCGTGCCGCTGCGCATCCTCGGCATCATCAGCATCATTTTCTTCATCGGCTATGGCGCGCTGGCCGGCGCCGTCGCGACGTTCCTGCTCTATCTGCTGTCGCTGCCGATCAACATCATCCGGCTCCGCCAGATGCTCACGCTGGTCAAGAAGGCGCGACTCTCGGCGCAGGGCGACCTGTCGATGGACTGGCTGCGGCCGTTCATGACACCGCGAAAGTACAAGAAGGACGAGGTGTTGTTCGAGAAGGGCGATGTCGCCAAGGAGATGTTCTACACGGTCAGCGGCAAATTCCTGGTCAAGGAGATCAACGTCGAGCTGCCGCCCGGACGCATCATGGGCGAGCTCGGGTTCATCGATCCGAACAACCGCCGGACCGGCACGGTCGTCAGCCTGGAAAACAGCGAGGTTCTGACCATCACCTACGACCGGCTGCTGGAGCTTTATTTCCAGAACCCGGAATTCGGCTATTACTTCCTGCGGCTCACCACCGAGCGCCTGATGCAGAACATCGGACGGCTGGAAGCCAATCTCGCAGAGATGCGGCAGAAGCTCACCGCCGTGACCGTGAAGGAAAGCGGGCTAGAGGTTTAAGGTCATTCCCTCGGTCGCGACGATAGTGCCGGGCCGCGTCGCCGCGGCCGCCGCGGCGATCCGATCCATGAACGCGTCGTCGTGCTCCGGATCGTGGTGAAACAGGCACAGCCTGTCGGCCCCGGCCGCGTCCGCAAGCCTGATGCCCTGCTGCCAGGTCGAATGGCCCCAGCCGACGTGCGACGGATATTCGCCGTCGGTGTAGGTGGTGTCGAGGATGATCAGGCCGGCGCCCCTGGTCAGCGCCAGCAGCGCCGGATCAATCGGTCCGGCGCCGATCTCGACGTCGGTCACGTAGGCGACGGAGCGGCCGTTGTGGTCGAAGCGGTATCCGGTCGCGCCGCCCGGATGGTTGAGCGGCGCCGTGCGCACTGTCAGCCCCGACTGAAGCTCGATGGTGTCGCCGGCATGCACGTCGTGAAATTCCAGCGTCGCCTGCAGTGCCTCGACCTGGAGCGGAAACAACGGGAAGCTCATCAGCTTGCGGATCGCTTCCTCGACGCCGCCGGTGGGCTGCAGGCTGCCGGCCCAAACCCGCACCACCTGATCCTTGACGAACAGCGGCGCGAAAAACGGCAGCCCGACCACATGATCGACGTGCCCGTGGCTCAGGAAGATTTCAAAGTCGCCGTTCTTTCCTTTGGCCAGGGAATTGCCGAGCGTGCGGATCCCGCTGCCGGCATCGAAGACCAAGGTGTGCGATCCGCAACGAACCTCGACGCAGGGCGTGTTGCCGCCATAGCGCAGCGTATTGGGCCCGGGACAGGCGATGCTGCCCCGGACGCCCCAAAAGCGAACCGAGAGTGAGGCCGCCGCTCCGGCGGCTTCGTCCAAAGCCATTACGCTAGTCCATATTCTCCCATGCCTTGTCTGGGCTATGTGGCGAGCTTCCATAAAAGCCGATCAACGATCGTCTTGCAGCCAGGACGTGCTGGTGCAGGGCCGCGGCAGGACGGCCAGATAGGCGGGGCGATGCGATCCCGGCACTTCGTCGTCGTCGCTGCTGTTGTCGTAATGGTGTTCGGCGATATAGGGCGCGCCCACGACCGAGAAGAACCGCGTGGTGCTGTCTATAACGAGGCGCATGGTGGTCTCCCCAAAACGGCGTTGTCGACACGCAACATCGTGCAGAAAGCCCTGGTGGTGAAGTGCGAAACGTCACAGAGCGCATTTTATTGTTTATTTTCAGTATCTTGTGACTGGGCACGAAGGGGTTATTTGGTCTCCAGTGCGTAGGCGCCGTCCCAATCCTCGGGCGGCGGATTCGCCTGGAAATGGCGGATGCGCTCGGCGTAGACGTTGTAGAGCGTGCTGAAACCGGTTCTCCTCGTCGGCGGCCTGGCCCTCCTCGATCACCGACAGCGCTGCGGTCCAGTTGCGGCTGCGATAGAGCGACAGCATTTTCATGTTGAGTTCGCGCCAGCGCTGGAATCGACCGGACTGCGTCATGTCGTCGCGGCCGACGATGGCATAGACGACCTCGGGCTCCTTCTTGCCTTTGACCGCGATGAAGTCGAGTTCGAGAATCGCAAACTTCTCCTTGGCGACGTTCGCGGTCCGCGAGCCGATGATGATCGGCAGCCCGTAGGACTTGCACTGCCCTTCCAGCCGCGAGGCGAGGTTGACGCTGTCGCCCAGCACCGAATAGTCGAAGCGCAGATCGGAGCCCATGTTGCCGACCACGCAGCTTCCGGTGTTGATGCCGACGCCGATGTTGGATCGGGACGAACCGCGAGCCGTTGGTCTTCGCCGCCTCCTCGCGCTGCGCGGTTGAGCCGCTCGACCCGATCGAGCATGTCGAGCGCGGCCTCGCAGGCGTTGAGCTCGTGGGTCGGATCGTCGAGCGGCGCGTTCCAGAACGCCATGATCGCGTCGCCCATGTATTTGTCGATGGTGCCTTTGCGGTCGATGATGGCGTTGGTCAGCGGAGTGAGGAAGCTGTTCATCAGCGCGGTCAGGCCCTGCGGATCCTCCTTGTAGATCTCCGAGATCGTGGTGAAGCCGCGGACGTCGCTGAACATGATCGTCATCTCGCGCTGTTCGCCGCCGAGCACGAGCTTTTCCGGCGATTGCGCGAGCTGCTCGACCAGCGCCGGCGAAAGATACTGGCCGAACGCCGACCGGATCTGCCGCCGCTGCGCCTGCTCCTTGACGAAGTTGGTGAACACCAGCGTGAGGTAGATCAGCAGGCTCGACAGCAGCGGGAAGGTGAAATCGATCAGCAGCTTCTCGTTCGCGAACAGTACCAGGATGCGCCGACCAGCAGCGCCATGATCGCCGCGCCGAACAGCAGCAGCAGAGCAGGGCCGAGGATCGGCGCCAGCCAGATGATCGCGAGCCCCATCACGAACGCAACGCGCCAGTTCCGCGGCGATGGCGTAATTCGGCGCCGACAGCATCGCGTTGGTCAGGATGTTTTCCAGCATCTGCGCATGGACCTCGACGCCCGGCATCGTCGGGATCGACCGGCGTGGTCTTCAGGTCGAGCAGGCCCGCGGCCGAGGTGCCGATCAGGACAAGCCTGCGCGCCACGCGGTCGGCCGGCACGCGGCCTTCCAGCACGTCGACGGCGGAGACGTAGCGGGCGCGGTCGTCGCGGCGCGAACTGCACCCAGAGCTGGCCGTTGCGGTCGGTCGGCATCGTCAGGCCCGGCAGCGCGACGCTCTTGATGCCGGCGCGATCCATCCGCATCAGGATCGTGCTCGAGCTCGGTCACCACCCGCAGCATCTCGAAGGTCAGCGACGGCATGACGTTGCCTTGCGCCATCATCACCATCGGCACGCGCCGCACGATGCCGTCGCGCTCGGTGCGAATGCTGAACAGGCCGCGCCCGGCGGCGGCTTTTTCCAGCACCGGGATGTTTCGCAGCAGACCCGGGAAATTGAACAAGAACGGCTTCGGATCGCCGCCGAGCGCGGCGACGCCGACGGTGGCCGGCTGGCCTGTCGAGCTGCGGCACTCACGTCCGGCAGACCGGTCTCGCCGAGCACCACCCGCGATTGCCGCATGGCGTCCGCCATCACCTGATCGTTGCTCGGCAAGCGCGCGCAGCTTGGCTTCGCGTCTCCTCGTCGAGATCGCGGAACGCTTCGGCGGCCAGCGCCGGCGACAGCCGGTCCGGCTCGGCAAATACCACGTCGAAGCCGATGGCGACCGCGCCGAGCTTGGTCAGGCGGCGTGATCAGGTCGGCGACGCGGGTGCGCGGCCATGGCCATTGGCCGAGCTTGCTGCAGGCTCGCCTCGTCGATGTCGACGATGACGACCGGCCGCTGCGTCGGCGACGCGCGGCTTGATGACCTGGAACAGATCGAAGGCGCGCAGCCGCAGCTCTTCAAGCGGTAGCGGGTCGGTGACGCGCAGAAACAGCAGCGCGAACAGCAGCGCCAGGCACAACGCATCGCGCGGAAGCAAATCGCCGCGCCAGGCGAGAGAGCCATTTCATGTCGAGCCAGCCGAACGCATCTGGCGACGGCGCGATCTTCCCCGTCATTTCTCCCGGAACATCCGCATCAGTTGATCGTTCAGCGGCTTGACCAGATAGGAAATCATGGTGCGCTCGCCGGTCTGCACAAACGCCTCGACCGGCATGCCGGGAACGATCTTGACCTCGCCGAGCTTGGCCACTTCGGCGGCCGGCATCGCGATCCGGATGGTGTAGTAGCTCTGCCCGGTGCGCTGATCGGTCGTGGTGTCGGCCGAGATGCGGGTGACGTTGCCGCATGATCTCCGGCGTGGTGCGCTGATTGAAGGCGGAGAGCCGCAGCAGCGCGTTCTGGCCGAGCTGCACCTGGTCGATGTCCTGCGGATTGACCTTGGCCTCGACCGTCAGGTTGTCGGCATCCGGCACGATCAGCATGATGGCGTCGCCCGCCGTGATGACGCCGCCGACGGTATGGACGTTGGACTGGAACACCGTGCCGTCCTGCGGCGCGCGGATGTCGACGCGCTTGAGCTGGTCCTCGGCGGTGACCTTGCGCTCGACGAACTCGCCGATCTTGCCGTCGATCTCGCGGGTTTCCTTGGCGACCTCGCTGCTGAGATCGCGGTCGATCTGGATGATCTGCAGTTCGGTCTCCGAAATCTTGCCGGCCGCCTGTGCGGTCTGCGCGACCAATTGCCCGGCTTCGCCCTCCAGCCGCGCCGCCGTCGCGCTCGAGCTCGGTCAGTTTGGTCAGCGGCACGAGCTTCTGCTTCCACAGATCGTAGACGCCGTCCTTCTCGCGATGCGATCAGCTTGATTTCCTTTTCCTTGGAGTCGCTTCTGCGCCTTCAGCCCGCGAACCTCCTCGTTGAGCTGCTCGACCCGCTGACGAAGCTGCTCCTTCTGGCCGATGCGGGCGTTGCGCCGCAGATCGAACAGCTTGCGCTCGCCGTCGACAATCGCCGCGATATCCGGATCCTTGGCACGGGCGAGCAGATCGGCCGGGAATTTGACCTGATCGCTGCCGTCGCGCTCGCTTTCGAGCCGCGCCTTGCGGGCGGCCAGCTCGTCGAGACCTTTGGTGACGATGGCGAGATTGGCGCGGGTGACGGTGTCGTCGAGCCGCACCACGATGTCGCCCTGCTTGACGCGGTCGCCGTCGCGCACCCGCAATTCGCCGACGATGCCGCCGGTCGGATGCTGGACCTTCTTGACATTGGTGTCGACGACGATCGAGCCCGGGGCGATCAGCGCGCCGGACAATGTCATGGTGCCGGCCCAGCCGCCGACGCCGCCGGCGAGCACGATGACGATGACAAGGCCGGCCAGCATGTGCTGGCTGATGGAGCGGCGGGAGTCGATCTTGGGCGGTTCGTTCATGGGTGCGACTCAAAGGCGTTGGCATCAGGAATTGGCGACCCCGGGTTCGGGCACGACCTTGAGCGACCGCGGCGCGGCGGGCTCGCGTTGCAGCACGCGGGACAGCACTTCGTCCTTCGGCCCGAAGGCTTGCGCGCGCCCCTGATTCATCATCAATAGCAGATCGACGCCGGCAATCGCGCTCGGACGGTGAGCGACGACGACCACGATGCCGCCGCGCGCCCGCACACCCATGATGGCCTTGGCTCAGCGCTTCGTCGCCCTCGGCGTCGAGATTGGAGTTCGGCTCGTCCAGAACGACCAGGAACGGGTCGCCGTAAAGCGCGCGCGCAAGCGCAATGCGTTGGGCCTGCCCGGCCGACAGCGCGGTGCCGCCTTCGCCGACCTGGGTCTCGTAGCCTTCCGGCAGCCCGACGATCAGATCGTGCACGCCCGCCGCGGTCGCCGCCGCGATCACCGACTTGGCGTCCATGGTTTCAGCGAAGCGCCCGATGTTCTGCGCCACGGTGCCGGCGAGCAGCTCGACGTCCTGCGGCAGGTAACCGATGTGCTGGCCGAGCGCTTCGGTCGACCATTGGTCGAGCGCTGCGCCATCGAGGCGGATGCGGCCCCGCGCCGGCTGACCAGACGCCGACCATCAGCCGCGCCAGCGAGCTCTTTCCTGAGCCGCTCGGGCCGATGATGCCGAGTCCATTGCCGGCCTGCAACGCCAGGCTGACGTCATGCACGATGACCTTGTCGCTTGCCGGGCGGCACCACGCTCGCGGCTTCGACGACCAGGCTCTTGGACGGCGGCTGCAACGCCATCGGCGACGCCTGGGCCGGCAGCAGCGCGAGCAGATCGGTCAGGCGCTTCCAGCCCTGACGGGCGGCGACGAAGCCGCGCCAGTTGGCGATCGCCAGATCGACTGGCGCGAGCGCGCGCGCGCTCAGGATCGAGCCGGCGATGATGATGCCGGCGGTGGCCTGCTGGTAGATCACCAGATAGGCGCCGACCGCGAGCACGCCGGATTGCAGCATCATGCGCAGCACCTTGGACATCGATCCAAAGCCGCCGGCGACGTCGCTGGCGCGCCGCTGACTTGACCAGATACTTGACGTTGGCTTCGCTCCAGTGCGCGGCCAATGCGGCGCGTCATGCCCATCGCGGTGAGAACTTCGGCGTTGCGGCGGCTGGACTCGGCGAGCGCCATGCGCGCCGCGGCGTACGTGGTGGCGGCCCGCGTCGGTTCGCGGGTCATCGTCTCGGTCAGCATGGTGATGATGGCGAGGATGATGGCGCCAAGCAGCGCCGTCAGTCCGATGTAGGGATGGAACAGAAAGCAGATCACCAGATAGACCGGCAGCCAGGGCAGGTCGAACAGCGCGGTCGGGCCAAGGCCGGACAGGAAGGAACGCACGCTGTCGAGGTCGCGCAACGGCTGAAGCCCGTCGCTGCGGTTTCCGACCTTCAACGGCAGGCGCACGATCGTTTCATAGACCCGCCCGCTGAGCGTTTCGTCGAGCCGGTTGCCGATGCGCACCAGGATGCGGCCGCGAATGAGATCGAGCAGGCCCAGAGCGGCGTAGAGTCCGCCGGCGAGGATGACGAGCCCGACGAGCGTAGGCACGCTGCGGCTGGGCAGAACGCGGTCGTAAACCTCGAGCATGAAGATCGCGCCGGTGAGCATGAGGATGTTGCTCATGCCGCTCATCAGGCCGATCGAAATGAATGCGCCGCGGCAAGCGGCAAGCGCTTCCGCGAGTTCGGAACGTTGGTGGCTTGGCCGACGAACCGGCTGCCGCATCAATTCAGCCCCTGGCGATGACCGCTATCCGAGGCGGCCGCGCGCGCCGCTATCGAACCCATCTTACCAGCAGTTGCAACTCCTCATTGCCAATTAACCATAAGAAAATAACCAAACTTGAGCAAAGGCTTGGCCCGGCCTGAGAGCGGCGCCGAGCGGCCGCTCGCGCAACCGGCGACCGACTTGGCCGCTTTGGAATGACGTGCCGGCTGTCTTGCATGACGAACGGCAAGGAAACTTATCGGTCCTCTCCGCCGTTATAGAACTGAACGAATGCGACCTTATCTGGACATCGCGAGATGGCTCCACGCGACCCGTTTTTGACCGAAGAGGAATTCCGGTACGCCGCCGTGTGCAGGGGCTTGGCCAGGCTCGCCCGGCCGAAAACCCCGGCGGGGCAACGCATCGACGTTGCCGGTTATCTGAGGGCGGTTGAATTGCTGGGCCAAGTTTGGACAGGCTTTGCGGTGCGGCCAGCACATTATTCAAGTTTTGTGTTGCGTTCGGCGCGTCGTTAGTCGAGCGGCGTCAACGCCCGTCCGGCGTGCGCAGGCCGACCCAGACGTCGCGCACCTGCTGGTAGTGAACCATCGGGTCGTAGTTCGGCACGTTGAGGCCGAGCACGGCGGGCGACAGCCGTCCGACCGAAGCCAAGAGGGCATAGGAATTCACCAGCCGGTCGCGTTGCGCGCTGACCATGGCGACGCGGGCGCTGACCAGTTCCTGCTGCGCATTGAGCACGTCGAGCGTGGTGCGCTGGCCGAGGCGGGCCTCCTCGCGCACGCCGTTCAGCGCGGCTTCCGCCGCCGCCACCTGCTTCTTGGTCGAATTCGATGCTGCTCTTGGCGGCATCGAGCTGAGCCCAGGCCTGCTGGGCGCTCATGCGGACCTGGTCGCGCGCCACGTTGAGGTCCATTTGCCGCTGGCCCTGGGTCTCCTTGGCCTGGCGGATCGCGGCAAATTCGGCGCCGCCCTGATAGACCGGGATCGAAAGCTGGCCGGCGACGGTTGCGTTGAAGTTCTGCATCGCGGTCAGCGTTGTCTCTACGTTTCTCTGCACGGTGCCCTGCAGCGACACCGTCGGATAGAGCGCGCCCTCGGCGATCTTGACCTGCAGTATGGCGATGTCGACGTTATACTGCGCGGTTGCGACGTTGGGATGCTGCGCGGTCGCCACCGCCAATCGCGTCGGGCAGGCTGTGCGGCGAAAACCGATCGACCGGGGCGGCCGGCGCAAGCTTGCCGGGCTCAAGCCCGATCACCTGACGGTAGACCGCCCGCGAGCTCTGCATAGTTGGCTTCGGCGGCGAACACCTGGGTGCGGCCGATGGCGAGCCGCGCTTCGGCCTGCGACACGTCGGTGGCGGTGACGTTGCCGGATTCCAGACGCAGCCTTGGTCTGACGCAACTGCTCGGTCAGCACGTCGAGATTGCTGCGCTGCAGTTCGAGAATCCCGGCATCGCGCAGCAGGTTCATGTAGGCGGTCGCGGCATTGAGCAGCACGGTCTGCTCGATGTTGCGCAACGTCTCGCGCGCGGCGAACACCTGGCCTTCGGCCAGCCGCGTCCGGTTCGACGTCTGGAAGCCGTTGAGAAGCGTTCTGCGTCACCGTGGCGCCGACGCCGTGCGGCGTGTTGGTGCCGCTCTGCGTGAAATAGCTCGCCGGCGCGTTCAGCGGCGTGGTCGAGCCGATCTCCCTGATCTTCGACGACAGCGATTGAAAGCCGATGCTGGCGGTAATGCGAGGCCTTCGGCCGATAGCCGGCCAACGCCGTTGGCACATTCTCATCGGTCGCGCGCACCAACGCGCGCTGCGAGTTGAGCTGCGGGTTGTTCATGTAGGTGTAGATCAGCGCAGACTCGATCGTATCGGCAACAACCGGCGCGCCGAACATGGTCACACCCGAGATTGCCGCTACAACCGCCACAGCCGACTTATGACGCCAGCTCATGGTTTTGTTTACGCTCCCCCCGGAACCGACATTTCGGCTTGATCGCCGCAATACGCCGTAAGCAATAACAGACCACCGCGCTCCCGACACTACCACCGGAGAACACCCAACACTGTTCCAGGACTATAACGAGAGAATGGGCCGTCCATAACCCCAGTTGTGGCCGTCCCACAGCTTTGCAGCGCTACTTGATGTCATTTCGCTGGAAAGGTGTGGCAGTCCGGCATCAGATTTGGGGTGGTCCCGGCGCTGCGCGCGTTCACGATACTCACATCTTCCAGGCAGCGTTGGCTGGTATAAATGATGTAGGCCGTCTAAATTGTGCCGAAATAGAGGCTGTTAATTGGCGGGTTGTTGGGAAGATGTTACCATTTCACTAATCTACACTTTATCAATGTTGTTCTAAGCCTTCGCGGATGGGGCCGCGACCGGGACCAGGGGTCAAAATCATCTCAGCGCTAGCTTCGTCGATTTTACGATCAGCCGAACACCATTTGCGATGCACTCATCGAACATACCTTTTGACCTGAACGGAGCGATACGGGCTGCTCCGGTTGAGGGACCCGACCACGCATCGGTGACCGTTCCCGATGCCCATTTCCTGTTTCACGCCGATTTCAAGAGAACAGGCTCCGATCTGACGCTGACCGGCGACGACGGGCAACGCCTCGTCGTGCCGGACTATTTCAAGCACGAGCGGCTGCCCACTCTCTTTACTCCGGAAGGCGCGGCGCTGACCGGCGATGTGGTCGCCGCGCTCGCGGGCCCGCAGGCGCCCGGGCAGTACGCCCAGGCGATGCCACCGACCAGCGATGCGCCGCTGATTGGTCGCGTCGTCACCGTGCAAGGCGGCGCCACCGCGGTGCGTAACGGCGTTGCCGTGGCACTCAATGTCGGTGACGCGATCTACAAGGGCGACGTGATCCAGACCGCGGCCAACTCCGCGGTCGGCTTGATCTTCGGCGACGGCACCACGTTCAATCTGACGTCGGACGCGCGGATGGTGCTGAACGAGTTCGTCTACAATCCGGCGCCCGGCTCGACGAACTCCGCCCTGATCAACCTGGTGCAGGGCTCGATCACCTTCCTCGCCGGCGAAGTCGCCAAGACCGGCGACATGAAAGTCGGTACGCCCTCGGCGGTCTTGGGCATCCGCGGCACCGCGGTGCAGGTCGACATCGACGTCAACAACGGCCAGACCAAGATGTCGGTGCTGGTCGAGCCGAACGGCGCTGTCGGTTCGTTCAACGTCTATTCTTTGAGCGGCCAGCTCATCGGCACGGTGAATAACGCCAACGGCATCACCACCGTAGAAGCGGCAGGTCCGCTGCAAGCGATCGCCACCGAAACGCAGAAGACGCCTGCCGAAATTGCGCAGGCTCTCGCCCTGGTGCAGCAGGTTTTCCAATCGCAGGCGGTCGGTCAGGCCATTCTCGCCGCCCAGCCGGTTCCGCCGAGCCAACAGAATCAGAACAATCAGAATCAACAGAATCAGAACCAACAGCAAAACCAGCAGCAGAACCAAGACCAGCCGACCCAAACTCAGAGCTCACCGAAGACGCAGATTTCGCCAACTGACGTCGCGCAGAACAAGGTTGCTGTGACGGTGACGACGACGCCGGATGCGGCGAAACCGGATGTCACCGCGCAGGTGCTGCCCCCGCCGGCCCCGCCGCCACCGCTTCCGCCGCCGTTGCCGCCGCCCCCACCGCCACCGCCACCGCTGCCGCCTCCGCCTCCGCCTCCGCCGCCACCACCGCCGAATGCGGCCATCGATGTGACAGCGCCGACGCCGAGCCATCTGATCGAGAGCACTTCGGCGAACGCCGGCAACGGCACGGCCTCATCGGCTTTGACGCTGGTGTCGTCCACCGGGACCGGCCACATCGACACGGACGTGCTGCTCGCGAACGGCTGGACCAGCATCGGCAACGGCAATTTCGTCAAGGCCGGGCAATACGGGCTCGCCTCGATCAACACCAGCACCAATACGATCAGCTACAGCCTCGACAACTCGAAGGCGGACAGCCTCCGGGCAAGCGACGTCAAGCACGAGCAGTTCACCGTTCCGGTTGCCGACGACCACAGCAGCGCGAGCGTCGTCGTCGATTTCGCAATCGAAGGTCGGAACGATGCGCCGCGGTTCGCCACGACTGCCGACAGCTTCGAGACCGGACTGTCGGGCTGGCAGGTCACCGGCGCGGTGACGCAGGTGACCGGCGGGACCGACGGAACCCACGCCGCGCAACTGGCGACCGGCACCGCGGTTTCAGTGTCGGCTATCGAGACCTTCCTGGGCCTTGCGGCCGGCTCTCTGGCGGCGCTCAACGCCGGAGGCTCGCAGGCCAGCAACACGGCGCCGACCGAAGGCTCGGCGATGGAGAAGGACTTCGTTCTTCACGCCAGCCAGACCGTGACTTTCGATTGGGAATTCGTCACGTCCGATTATTTTCCGTTCAAGGATTTCGCGTTTTATAGCGTCAGCAACTCGGCGACCAAGCTCTCGGACGTCTATGCCGTCGGGGATTTCGGCAGCTCCGGCTGGCAGACGGTCAGCTTCACGGCGCCGACCGACGGAACCTACCATTTTGGTTTTGGCGTCCTGGACGCCGGCGACTCCGCCATCGAGTCGGATTTGCTGATCGATAATGTTCGTATCGGCGGCGCGGAAAGTCTCACCGTTACGGCCGGTGCGAGCGGCACCGGGACCGAGACGGCCACGCAGTCCTTCGGCTTTTCTGACCCCGAGGTCCAGGACGCCCATGTGTTGGCCGGCCCGTTCTTTGTTTCGACCGATCTCGCCGGCGGCCAGCAGTTAGGCGCGCTCGCCGCGCAACTCGCCGCGGACACGGTGAATGGCCTGAACGGCCAAGTCGGACTGACCTATACCGTTGACGACAATGCGTTGAAGTCGCTGGCGGCCGGTCAGCAGGTCCATGAGGTCTATGACGTCGTCGTCAACGATCAGAACGGCGGGCTGTCGACGGAGACCGTCACCGTCACGCTTGTCGGCGTCAACGATGCGCCGGTGCTGACGCTGCCGGGCAATGGCACGGCGAGCACCGACGAGGACACCGCGCTTGCGCTGACCGGCGGCCACGTCTCCGATCCCGACAGCGGCGACGTGATCTCGGTCGATCTCGCGGTCCAGAACGGCACGTTGGCGGAAATCGGCAGCCTGCCGGCTGGCGTCACCGTCGATATCAACGACGGCATTCACGGCCATTTGGCGGCCCATGGTTCGGCCGCGGCGATCGATCAGTTGCTGAACCAGGGCGTCAATTACACGCCGAACGCCGATTTCAACGGCAGCGACACGCTGATTGTCACGGTCCACGACAGCGCCAACGCCACCGACAGCAAGCAGGTCGCCATCACCGTCAATCCGGTCGATAACGCGCCGAGCACCAGCGAAGTAACGCTCGCGGCGATTGCCGAGGACTCTGGCACCCGGCTGATCACGCAGGCCGAGCTGCTGGCCAATGCGTCGGATGTGGACGGGCCGTCGCTGACGGCGATGAGTCTGCAGATCGCGACCGGGCAGGGCAGCCTGGCCGACAACCACGACGGCACCTGGAGCTATACGCCGGCGCCGAACGACGACACCGGGGTGACGTTCTCCTACCAGGTGAGCGACGGCACGCTGAGCGCGGCGGGTAGCGCCAGCCTGGACATCACGCCGGTCAACGACGCGCCGGTGCTGACGCTGCCGGGCAATGGCACGGCGAGCACCGACGAGGATACCACGCTTGCGCTGACCGGCGGCCACGTCTCCGATCCGGACAGCGGCGACGTGATCTCGGTCGATCTCGCGGTCCAGAACGGCACGTTGGCGGAAATCGGCAGCCTGCCGGCCGGCGTCACCATCGATATCAACGACGGCATTCACGGCCATTTGGCGGCCCATGGGTCGGCCGCGGCCATCGATCAGTTGCTGAACCAGGGCGTCAATTACACGCCGAACGCCGATTTCAACGGCGGCGACACGCTGACCGTCACGGTCCACGACAGCGCCAACGCCGCCGACAGCAAGCAGGTCGCCATCACCGTCAATCCGGTCGACGACGATCCGACCACCACGACGGTGACGCTTGCGGCGATCGCCGAGGACAGCGGGCCGCGGCTGATCACGCAGGCCGAGCTGTTGGCGCATGCCTCCGATGTCGACAATACGCTGGCGCAGCTGACGGCGAGCGGCCTGGCGATCGCGCCGGGCGGCGGCGGCACGCTCGACGACAACCACGACGGCACCTGGACCTATCATCCGGCGCTCGACGACGACAGCTCGGTGTCGTTCAGTTACACGGTGACGGACGGCGCCGGCGGCAGTGCGGCCGGTTCGGCCACGCTCGACATCACGCCCGTCAACGACGCGCCGGTGGTCGACACAGCGCCGGTCATCACCGAGATTCCGATACCCAGTTCACAGCCAGGCGACGGCACCGACGCTCTGGCGCAGGATTATTTCGCGCCGCAGATGAGCAACGACGGCCGCTTCGTCGTGTTCTTCAGCGACGAACACGCGCCGACCGGCAATGGCAACGGCGAGCCGCAGGGCGATGTCTTCCTTTACGACCGCCTGACCGGCACGACCAAGGTGCTGACCGACGCCACGCACATCCCGCTCGACCAGCGGCAGGTTGGCGAGCATTACTCCGATGCCTCGATCAGCCCCGACGGCAACACCGTCGTGATCAAGGCTCACTATTCGGTAACCGGCAATTTTGGGCCGCAAGAGGTTAGCGAGCTCTACGTCTATAACAGGACGACCGATCAGACGCATCTTCTGACCGATCCCGATCCGCTGAACCAGCGTCCATTGGGCAGCGACCCGAACCTGCCCGGCCCGAATCAGCCATACACCGGCATCGTCGACAACGCCCAGGTCACCGGCAACCTCATCGTCTTTGCCGATACCGCCTTCGGTTCCAACAATCAGTCGGCGCCGATCCAGCATCTGCTGGTCACCAACCTGAACGGCCACATCGTCAACGACATCACGCTCGCGGCGCTTACGAACGACCCTCACTTCGGGGCTGAATTCAACCCCTCGCACAATCCAAATTTCGACCCCAACAACGTCGGCCCCAATTTCTCGATTCAGTTCCAGCAGCCGGATGTCAGCGACAACGGCCGCTATCTGACGTTCTGGGTCGCCGAGGAGCAGTTCGACCAGAACAACGGCAGCCAGCAGGTCGGCAACGCTCTGCTTTATACCTGCGACCGCAGCACGCAGACGCTGCAATTCATCGCCACTGCCGGCCCCAGCAACGACGACCACTGGCCGGCGTCGATGAGCAGCGACGGCAGCAGAGTGGTGTTCCAGAGCGACGAGAATCCGCCCGGCGTGCCTGCCACCGGCAGTCGCATGAATGTCTATGTCTGGGATCGCGGCAGCGGTCAGATCACCGGGGTCACCGACCAGGCCGGCAACGGCGTCCATCCGCCCCTATCGGCCAACGCCGACAGCGAGCGGCCCTCGATCAGCGGCAACGGCCGCTACGTGATTTTCGCGAGCCAGGCGACCAATCTGGTGTCCGACGGCATCAACCAGGCCGACACCTTCGTCTATGACACGCAGACCAACACCTTCCAGCGGCTGTCGGTTGCCGTCGGCGGCGGTACGGGCGACGACTTCAGCGTGCTCGGCGCCGACATCAGCACCGGCGGTTCGTTTGCGGCGTTCGGCAGCCTGGCTGGCAACCTCGTCGCCCCCAACGACACCGACGGCGGCAAGTCGGACGTGTTCGTGGTCGATCGCGCGGCCGGCACCGTCGGCGTCGTCCTCGAAGACGACACCACGCCGGCGTTCGCCGGCGCTGGCGCCAACACGCTCACGACCCACGGCACGTTCAGGTTCTCCGACGCCGAGGTCGCCGACACCCACACCATGCAGGTGATCGGCAATCCGGCGATCGACACCACCAATGCGCCCGCCGGGTTCAGTGTGCCGGCCGGTGGCTTGGGCACCTTCACGCCAACGCTGGTCGACGACGGCAATGGCCATGGCCATGTGTCGTGGACCTTCTCGGTCGACAACGCCGCGGTGCAGGGGCTCGGCTCCTTCCGGTCGGTGGCGCAGACCTACACCTTGCAGATTTCCGACGGTCACGGCGGCGTCACGTCGCAGACCGTCAGGATCGCCATCAACGGCATCGACGACGCTCCGGCCGTCACGGTTCCGGGCAACAGCGCCGCAACCTCGCAGAACACCGCAATCGACCTGACCGGCGCCCATGTCAGCGACGTCGACGTCGGCGACACCCAGACGGCGACGATCGGTGTGCTGCACGGCACATTGACGGGGCTCGGCAACGGCGCGGGCCTGACCGGCGTCAGTGGCAACGGTACGAGCTTCATCACCATCACCGGCCCGACCGCCGCGGTCGATGCGGCACTGAATTCCGGCGTCACCTACACGCCGAATTCCGGTTACAGCGGCGGCGACACGCTGACGATCGTCGATCGTGACGCCATCGGCCAGTTCTCGAGCCAGCAGGTCGCCATCACGGTTTCCGGCGTCGACAACGCGCCGGTTGCGGTGCCGGTGACGCTTGCGGCGATCGCGGAGGATTCTGGCACCCGGCTGATCACGCAGACCGAGCTGCTGGCCGGGGTGAGCGACGTCGATGGGCCGGGCCTGTCGATCACGGCGCTGTCCATCCAGTCGGGCCAGGGCACGCTGGCCGACAACAACAACGGCACCTGGAGCTACACGCCGGCGCTGAACGACGACACCGGGGTGACATTCAGCTACACGGCCTCGGACGGCACGCTGACAGCGACATCGACGGCGGCGTTGGATATCACGCCGGTCGATGACGCGCCGGTTGCGGTTCCGGTGACGCTGTCCTCGATTGCCGAGGACTCTGGCGCCAGGCTGATCACGCAGGCCGAGTTGCTGGCCGGGGTGACGGACGTCGATGGGCCGGGCCTGTCGATCACGGCGCTGTCCATCCAGTCTGGCCAGGGCTCGCTGGTCAACAACAACAATGGCACCTGGAGCTACACGCCGGCGCTGAACGACGATACCGGGGTGACGTTCAGCTACACGGCCTCGGACGGCACGCTGACGGCGTCCTCGACGGCGGCGCTGGACATTACGCCGGTCAACGACGCGCCGGTGCTGACCCTGCCGGGCAATGGCACGGCGAGCACCGACGAGGACACCACGCTTGTGCTGACCGGGGGCCACGTCTCCGATCCGGACAGCGGCGACGTGATCTCGGTCGATCTCACGGTCCAGAACGGCACGTTGGCGGAAATCGGCAGCCTGCCGGCTGGCGTCACCGTCGATATCAACGACGGCATTCACGGCCATTTGGCGGCCCATGGTTCGGCCGCGGCGATCGATCAGTTGCTGAACCAGGGCGTCAATTACACGCCGAACGCCGATTTCAACGGCGGCGACACGCTGACCGTCACGGTCCACGACAGCGCCAATGCCACCGACAGCAAGCAGGTCGCCATCACCGTCAATCCGGTCGATGACGCGCCGAGCACCAGCGCGGTGACGCTTGCGGCGATCGCCGAGGACAGCGGGCCCCGCACGATCACGCAGGCCGAGCTGCTGGCCAATGCGTCGGATGTCGATGGCCCCTCGCTCACCGCGGTGAGCCTGCAGATCGCGACCGGGCAGGGCAGCCTGGCCGACAACCACGACGGCACCTGGAGCTATACGCCGGCGCCGAACGACGACAGCGGTGTCACCTTCTCCTACCAGGTGACGGACGGCACGCTGAGCGCGGTGGGCAGCGCCAGCCTGGACATTACGCCGGTCGACGACGCGCCGGTTGCGGTGCCGGTGACGCTGGCTTCGATTGCCGAGGACTCCGGCGCCCGGCTGATCACGCGGGCCGAGCTGCTGGGCGGGGTGACGGACGTCGATGGGCCTGGCCTGTCGATCACGGCGCTGTCGATCCAGTCGGGCCAGGGCAACCTGGTCGACAACAACAACGGCACCTGGAGCTACACGCCGGCGCTCAACGACGACACCGGGGTGACATTCAGCTACACGGCCTCGGACGGCACGCTGACAGCGACATCGACGGCGGCGTTGGATATCACGCCGGTCGATGACGCGCCGGTGGCCAGCCCGGTGACGCTTGCGGCGATCGCCGAGGATTCCGGCACGCGGCTGATCACGCAGGCCGAGCTGCTGGCCAATGCGTCGGATGTGGATGGCCCCTCGCTGACCGCGGTGAGCCTGCAGATCGCGACCGGGCAGGGCAGCCTAGCCGACAACCACGACGGCACCTGGAGCTATACGCCGGCGCTCAACGACGACAGCTCGGTGTCGTTCAGCTACACGGTGACGGACGGCGCCGGCGGCAGTGCGGCCGGTTCGGCGACGCTCGACATCAATCCGGTCAACGACGCGCCTTTGGCGCTGGCGTCATCGGTATTGACGAGCCAGGGGGTGCCGAGGGCGTTTACGGCGTCGGACTTCCAGTTCAGCGACGCGCACGACAGCCCGTCGAACGCGCTGGCGGCGTTGATCGTCGATACGCTTCCGCAGAACGGCACGCTGACGCTGAGCGGCGTCGATGTCAGTCAGGGTCAGTCGATCCTGGCGGCGGACATTGCCAACCTGCTCTACACGCCGAACGGTCTGTTCAGCGGCACCGACAGCTTCACATTCGATGTGCGCGACGACGGCGGCACGGCCAACGGCGGTGCCGATACATCGAGCAACGCCGCGACGCTGATGATCGGCGTGGGTGCGGTCAATCAGGCGCCGACCGCGGTGGTGCTGTCGAACCAGGTGACATCGACGGCGGAGAACGGCTTGGCGGTCAAGGTCGCCGACATCGCGGTGACCGACGACGCGCTGGGCGTCAATGCGCTGTCGCTGACCGGTGCGGATGCCGGGTCGTTCTCGATCGTCGATGGCGCCGGCGGCAAGGAGCTGTGGTTCAACGGCGGGGCGAACTACGAGGCGAAGAACGCCTACGACGTGACGGTGACCGTGGACGACACCTCGGTCGGCGGCACGCCGGACGCCTCGCAGGGCTTCCATCTCGCCATCACCGACGTCAACGAGGCGCCGACCGCGGTGGTGCTGTCGAACCAGGTGACATCGACGGCGGAGAACGGCTTGGCGGTCAAGGTCGCCGACATTGCGGTGACCGATGACGCGCTGGGCAGCAACGTGCTGTCGCTGTCGGGGGCGGATGCCGGGTCGTTCTCGATCGTCGACGGCGCCGGCGGCAAGGAGCTGTGGTTCAACGGCGGGGCGAACTACGAGGCGAAGAACGCCTACGACGTGACGGTGACCGTGGACGACACCTCGGTCGGCGGCACGCCGGACGCCTCGCAGGGCTTCCATCTCGCCATCGCCGACGTCAACGAGGCGCCGGTGCTGACGCTGCCGGGTACGAGCGCCGCCACCAACGAGGACACGACTCGTGCACTGATTGGCGCAAGCGTGGCCGATCCCGATGCCGGCGATGTCATCACGCTCAACCTGTCAGTTGCCCATGGATCGCTTGCACCGATCGGGACGTTGCCGGCTGGCATCGTTGTGGATGACGGCAATGGCAGCGATGGCACGCTGCAGGTTCACGGCTCGGCGGCGGACGTCAGCGCGCTGCTGACCAGTGGCGTCAACTATACAGCGGCGGCGGATTACAACGGCGCCGACACGCTGACCGTCACGGTCCACGACAGCGCCAACGCCACCGACAGCAAGCAGGTCGCGATCACCGTCAATCCGGTCAACGACGCGCCTTTGGCGCTGGCGTCATCGGTATTGACGAGCCAGGGGGTGCCGAGGGCGTTTACGGCGTCGGACTTCCAGTTCAGCGACGCGCACGACAGCCCGTCGAACGCGCTGGCGGCGTTGATCGTCGATACGCTTCCGCAGAACGGCACGCTGACGCTGAGCGGCGTCGATGTCAGTCAGGGTCAGTCGATCCTGGCGGCGGACATTGCCAACCTGCTCTACACGCCGAACGGTCTGTTCAGCGGCACCGACAGCTTCACATTCGATGTGCGCGACGACGGCGGCACGGCCAACGGCGGTGCCGATACATCGAGCAACGCCGCGACGCTGACGATCGGCGTGGGTGCGGTCAATCAGGCGCCGACCGCGGTGGTGCTGTCGAACCAGGTGACATCGACGGCGGAGAACGGCTTGGCGGTCAAGGTCGCCGACATTGCGGTGACCGACGACGCGCTGGGCGCCAACGTGCTGTCGCTGTCGGGGGCGGATGCCGGGTCGTTCTCGATCGTCGACGGCGCCGGCGGCAAGGAGCTGTGGTTCAACGGCGGGGCGAACTACGAGGCGAAGAACGCCTACGACGTGACGGTGACCGTGGACGACGCCTCGGTCGGCGGCACGCCGGACGCCTCGCAGGGCTTCCATCTCGCCATCGCCGACGTCAACGAGGCGCCGACCGCGGTGGTGCTGTCGAACCAGGTGACATCGACGGCGGAGAACGGCGGTGGCGGTCAAGGTCGCCGACATCGCGGTGACCGACGACGCGCTGGGCGCCAACGCGCTGTCGCTGACCGGGGCGGATGCCGGGTCGTTCTCGATCGTCGACGGCGCCGGCGGCAAGGAGCTGTGGTTCAACGGCGGGGCGAACTACGAGGCGAAGAACGCCTACGACGTGACGGTGACCGTGGACGACGCCTCGGTCGGCGGCACGCCGGACGCCTCGCAGGGCTTCCATCTCGCCATCGCCGACGTCAACGAGGCGCCGACCGCTGTGGTGCTGTCGAACCCGGTGACATCGACGGCGGAGAACGGCGGGGCGGTCAAGGTTGCCGACATTGCGGTGACCGACGACGCGCTGGGCGTCAATGCGCTGTCGCTGTCGGGGGCGGATGCCGGGTCGTTCTCGATCGTCGACGGCGCCGGCGGCAAGGAGCTGTGGTTCAACGGCGGGGCGAACTACGAGGTGAAGAACGCCTACGACGTGACGGTGAACGTGGACGATGCCTCGGTCGGCGGCACGCCGGACGCCTCGCAGAGCTTCCATCTCGCCATCGCCGACGTCAACGAGGCGCCGGTTGCAGCGCCGTGACGCTTGCGGCGATTGCCGAGGACACCGGGCCCCGCACGATCACGCTCGGCCGAGCTGCTGGCCGGGGTGAGCGACGTCGACGGGCCTGGCCCCTCGCTCACGGCGCTGCAGATCGCGACCGGCCAGGGCAGCGCTGGCCGACAATCACAACGGCACCTGGAGCTACACGCCGGCGCTGAACGACGACACCGGGGTGACGTTCTCCTACCCGGTCACGGACGGCACGCTGACGCGCCGTGGGCAGCGCCAGCCTCGACATCACGCCGGTCAACGACGCGCCGGTGACCAGCGCCGGTGACGCTTTCCGCGATTGCCGAGGACTCCGGCGCCCGGCTGATCACGCAGGCCGAGCTGCTGGCCGGGGTAAGCGACGTCGACGGGCCTGGCCTGTCGATCACGGCGCTGTCGATCCAATCGGGCCAGGGCAGCCTGGTCGACAATAACAACGGCACCTGGAGCTACACGCCGGCGCTGAACGACGACACCGGGGTGACGTTCAGCTACACGGCCTCGGACGGCACGCTGACGGCGTCCTCGACAGCGACGCTCGACATCACGCCGGTCGATGACGCGCCGGTTGCGGTGCCGGTGACGCTTGCGGCGATTGCGGAGGATTCCGGCACCCGGACGATCACCTCGGCCGAGCTGCTGGCCGGGGTGAGCGACGTCGACGGGCCTGGGCCTGTCGATCGCGGCGCTGTCGATCCAGACCGGCCAGGGCACGCTGGCCGACAACCACAACGGCAACTGGAGCTACACGCCGGCTCTGAACGACGATACCGGGGTGACGTTCAGCTACACCGCCTCGGACGGCACGCTGACGGCGTCCTCGACGGCGGCGCTCGATATCACGCCGGTCAACGACGGGCCGGTCATCACCAGCAATCCGACGCAAAGCGGAGTGGCTCAGCGGCAACGCCGCGCAGATTGCGACCGGCCAGTCTCACCGCGAGCGACCCGGATCAGGGCGACACCCAGCACTGGACCATCGATGGCGGCAACCAGGCACTGCCGTCGACGTTCCAGTTCGCGCTCAACGAGTTCAAGGTCATCAAGAATGGCGGGACGCTGTTCGACGACACGTTCAACGGAACGACGCCGCCGGCCGGCCCGAGCTTCAGCGGCGAGACGACGCCTTCGCCGGTCTATTCTGTCAGCGGCGGAGTGACCGAAGCACTCGACAGCGCCGGGCGCAACGTGCTGTTCCTGGACAGCAGCCACGCCGTCTATCAATCCTTCTTCTTATCGTTCGGTAAATCTCTCACGCTCAACACCGACACCCTGCCGGTCAGCCAGAGCGCGCTGGGGCTGAAGAGCGGGCAGGCATTTACGGTCAACGGTCTGTTCGACCTGGTCGCACCGCAGCCAGGCACTTTCTACGGTATCCGGCTGTCGGATCGCCTCCTGACCGGCCCGGCGGCCCAGGCCGGCACAGAGGTCGTCGATCTCGTCGTGCTTGCCGGCGTCACGCCGGGCACCACGCAGGTCGTACTGCGCGAGACCAACTTCCTGACCGGCATCGTCACGCCGCTGCAGACGATCACCATCAACAACCCGGGGTCCGATGACCAAATTCTGCTGTCGCTGGCCAACGATCCGAACAGCAACGGCAATATCCAGGCGTCGTTCGAACTGGCCCATGCCGGAGCGCTGGACGCTTCGACCCTGACGCCGTTCATCGTCACCGGGCGCATCTTCGACGACGAGAGGCTGGACGCAAGCTCAGATCGTCGGCACGAGCATCGCTCTGCCATCCGCGTTACCCGCCGCGGATGCGTTCAAACCGGGCACCTATGGCACCCTCGACGTGACCCAGTCGGGCGCGTGGACCTATTCAATCGGCAATGCGTTGCTTGCGACCAGGGCGCTCGGCGCCGGCCAGTCCGCCATCGACACGTTCACGGTCCAGGTCACCGACAGCCACGGCGCTTCGGCGGCACAGGTCATTAACGTCACGGTCAACGGCGTCAACGACACGCCGGTTGTCACGGTGCCGGCCGGCGGCACGGTCAGCACCAGCCTGAACACCCCGATCAACCTGACCGCCGCGCACGTCAGCGATCCGGACAACGGCGACACCCAGACGGCGACGATCAGCGTTGCGCATGGCACGCTGACGGCACTCGGCAATGGCCTGGGCCTCACCGGCTTCAGCGGCAACGGCACGAACACGATCACGATCTCGGGCCCGGCCGCGGCTGTCGATGCTGCGCTCAATTCGGGCGTCACCTACACACCGAGCTTTGGCTACGCCGGCCCCGACACGCTGACGATCGCCGACCACGACGCCGCCAACGCCAGCGCGGCGGCCCAGCACGTCAGCATCGCGGTCGGGGACCAGGCGCCGTCGATCAACGAAGGGCCGCAGTCCGGCGTGGTCGGCAACAACAATGCATCGGTCGTCAGCGGCCAGTTCACCGCGACCGATACGGACCATGGCGACACCCAGACCTGGACGGTGCAGGGCGGCACGCGCGAACTGCCGTCGAACTATCAGTTCGCCCTCGACGAGTTCACCTATACGAAGACCGTCAACGGCGTTGCCAACACGCTGCTGTTCGACGACAGCTTCAGCGGGCCCAGCGCGCCGCCTGCGGGTCCGAACTTCATCAATGGCGCGACCACGCCAAATCCGATCTACTTCACCGGTGGCAGTTTCGCCAACTCGACCGACCCCGCCGGCCGCAGCGTGGTGCTGCTGACTTCGACAAATGCCGCATTTATAAGCTCGCGGTTCAACAATTCCGGCGAAAACTTCGGCCGAAAACGCCACGCTCAACACCAACACCCAGCCGGTCAGCCAATCCACATTGGGGCTGAAGACCGGGCAGACCTTCAGCATCGGCGGGCTGTTCGACCTTGCGGCTCCGCTCGGATCGAATTTCTACGGCATCCGGCTCTCGGATCGCGTAACGAGCGGCGCCAGCGCGCAGCCGGGCACCGAGACGGTGGAGCTTGCGATCATCGCCGGCGACACGCCCGGCACCGAGAAAGTGCAGTTGCGCGAGATCGACTTCGCCCATGGCGTCAGCACCATTCTGCAGACGATCACGGTCAACAATCCGAATTTGGACGACCGGATTCTGCTGTCGCTTTCCAACGATCCGACCAACGGCAACAACGGCCAGATCCACGCTTCATTCCAGCTCTTCAACAGTAGTGGGGCCGATGGCGCGGTGCAGCCCTTCAGCGCCACCGGCCACGTTTTCACCAACGAGGATTGGACGCGCGGGCAGTTCTTCGCCAGTTCGGTGGCGCAGCCGAGCGCGTTGCCCGGGGCGACTCGGTGCTGCACGGCACCTACGGCACGCTCGACATCAACCAGTTGGGCGCCTGGACCTACGCGATCAACGACGCGCTGCCGGCGACGCAGGCGCTGGCGCCCGGCCAGCAGGCGCACGACATCTTCACCGTCCAGGTCACCGACAGCGCCGGCGCGTTCTCGACCCGGACCGTCGATATCACCGTGACCGGCGACAACATCCCGTCGATCAACAGCGGCGCGATCGCGCATACGTTCAACGCCGGCGATCCGAGCTTCACGGCGCTGCTCACGGCGACCGACGCCGACCACGGCGACCGCATGACCTGGACCGTGGTCGGCGGCACCACGCCGCAGCCGGCGTCGTACTCGTTCCAGATGGACGAATTCAAGATCACCAGGCCTGGCGAAGTCGTATGGGATGACACGTTCAGCGATGGTCTTGCGCCGCCCAATTCCGCCGGAGCGACATCGGCGGAATCGATACGTCCGATCTTACCTCTCGGGTGGAATCGGATCGTTCACCGAGGCAAACGGTGTTGTCGTTCTCGATACCGCCCACGCGGGACCGACTGGAAGTTCAACAGGCGATCCTTTCGTCGCCCAACTTTGGGACGCTGCTGACGGATGTCAGCGCGCCGGGCACGAACGACAGCCAAGGACTGAAGTTCGCCAACAACTTCACAGTCAATGGCGTCTTCAATCTCACGTTCCCCGACGATCTGCGCGAGACTTACGGCCTTCGGTTGACGGACAATCCATCGCTTAGCACGTTTGGCGACGACACCCTCGAACCGGCGGTGCGCGACGGCCAGAACGGCGTCGTTCAGGTCCAGTTCCGCCACTTCGATTTTTTGGCGAATACGAACCCGGTCAACATCGAACTCGTTCAACCTGGATCCTTCGCTCGCCAGTGCCGGCGAGAAGACCGCCCTGCATCTCGATCACGTCAGCGGATCGCAAAATGTCTCCGCGTGCGTTCGACATCCTCGACAGCAGCGGTACCATCGTCCTGCACGACGGTTTCGCTTGGCTCAACCGGCCCCACCACCCATACTTTTCAATAACGTCAATCTGGACCCGCGCGCAGTTCATCGCCGATGCGCCCGCCACCACCGATTCCTACAAGGCCGGCACCTACGGCACGCTGTCGATCGATACGCTCGGCAACTGGTCCTACGCGCTGCAGAACAGCTCGAATGCGGTGAAGGCGCTGGCGGCCGGCGAAATCCAGCACGACACGTTCACGATCCAGGTGTCCGACGGTCACGGCGGCACCGACACCAAGCCCGTGGACATCACGGTCGTCGGCGTCAACGACGCACCGGTGCTGACCATTTCCAACCCCAATCTCGTCTCGATCGACGAGCACAGCGCCGCCAGCACGAGCAACGCCGTCAACCCCGGCCAGACTGTCGCCTCGATCATCGGATCGAGCATCACCGACGTGGACCACAACGCGGTGATGGGCATCGCCGTCACCAGCGCCGCAACAAGCAGCCACGGCACCTGGCAATTCTCGACCGACGGTGGCTCGAGCTGCACCGATTTCGCCGGCTACTCGGCATCGGCTGCGTTGCTGCTGGCTGCCACCGACCAGGTCCGCTTCGTCGGCGACGGCCAGAGCAGTAACGACACGTTCACCTACGTGGCCTGGGATCAGACCTCGGCACCCACGGCAGCACCGCGAGCGCTTCGATCGCCAGCAACAGTCACGGCGTTCGCGGTCGCGTCCGATACGGCGCACCTTGCGGTGACGAACGTCAACGAGGCGCCGCAGATTAACGGCGGCGCGATCGCGCACACCTTCAACGCAGGCGATCCGAGCTTCACCGCCCAGGTCACGGCGACCGATCCGGACCAGGGCGACACCCAGACCTGGACCGTGGCGAACGGCGACAACACCGTCCAAGGCACCACGCCGCAGCCCGCCTCCTATTCGTTCCAGCTCGACGAGTTCAAGGTCACGCGACCGGGAAACGTCGTTGTTTTTGATGACACGTTTGGCGACGGACTGGCGCCGCCGGATTCTTCGGGCGCGACCGGCAACACTTCGTCAACGCCAACCTACAGCACGTCGCCGATCGGCTCGTTCACCGAGTTCGGGCGGCTTCGTCGTTCTCGACAGCGCGCATGCCGGGACCACCTCCGGTGCCGGAACCGGCGATCCGTTCGCCGCCAACATCGAGACGCTGCTGACGAGTACCAGCGCCCCCGACGGCGGCACCGAAGACACCAAGGGCCTGAAGATCACCAACAACTTCACCGTCACCGGCACGTTCGCCCTCGCGTTCCCCGACGATCTGCGGGAGACCTTCGGCATCCGGCTGTCCGACAGCGTGAATGCCAGCACCCCGGGCCACGACGCGCTCGAATTGTCCGTGCGCAAGGGACAGAACGGGGTGGTCCAGGTGCAGTTCCGCGACTTCGATATCGCAGCGGGCACGAGCCCGACGAACATCGCCTCGTTCAACCTCGATCCGTCGCTGGCCAATGCCGGCGACAAGATCGCGCTGCATCTCAATCACACGGCCGGATCGCACAACGTCAGCGCGACGTTCGACATCCTCGACAGTGCCGGCAATCCCTTGCAGACCGGGATTTCGCTCGGCTCGACGAGCGCGTCCACGCAGATTTTCAACAACGTCAACTGGACGCGCGCGCAGTTCGTCGCCGACGCGCCGCAAACCAAAAATTCTTATCTGACCGGCACCTACGGCACGCTGTCGATCGACCCGCAGGGCGACTGGTCCTACGCGCTGCAGAACAATTCCAACGCCGTGAAAGCGCTCCAAGCCGGCGAAACTGTCCACGACCTGTTCACGATCAAGGTCGCCGACGGCGCCGGCGCCTTCGACACCAAGCCTGTCGATATCACGGTCGTCGGCGTCAACGACGCGCCGGCGCTGACCATTTCCAACCCCAATCTCGCCGCGATCGACGAGGACAGCGCCGCCAGCACCAGCAACGCCGTCAACCCCGGCCAGACCGTCGCCTCGATCCTCAGCGCGCACGTCAGCGACCCGGACCACAACGCGGTGCAGGGCATCGTCGTCGCCGGCTCCTCGCCTACCCACGGCACTTGGCAGTATTCCATCGACAATGGCGCCAACTGGAATGACTTCGGCGTCTATTCGTTCACCTCGGCGCTGCTGCTGGCCGCGACCGACAAGGTCCGCTTCCTCGGCGACGGCACGCAGGGCGGCAACGACACGTTCGGCTTTGTCGCCTGGGACCAGACCTCGGGCGTGCACGGCACCACCGTCGATATCTCGACCCGGGGCGGCACCACGGCGTTCTCGCAGGCTTCGGATCTGGCGCATCTGACCGTGACCGACGTCAACGACGCGCCGGTGCTCGACGCCAGCCAGTCGCCGACGTTCGGCTCGATCCCCGAAGATGCCGGCGCGCCGTCCGGCCCGATGGGCAACCTCGTCTCGACCCTGGTCGACCTTGGTCCGCCGTTCGGTCCGCTCGGCAACGTCAGCGACGCCGACAGCGGCGCGGTCACCGGCATCGCGCTGGTCGGGGTGAACACGTCGCAGGGCACGCTCTGGTACTCGGCCGACAACGGCGCCAACTGGGTTGTCATGGGCGGGGCCTCGGATTCGGCCGCGATCCTGATCCCGGCCGACAGCATGTCGCGGCTCTATTACCAGCCGAACGCGGGTGTCACCGGCACGATCAGCGACGCCATCACCATCCGCGCCTGGGACCAGACCGCGGGGCCGGTCGGCACGCCGTTCGCCATCGACCGCGATGGCGGCTCAACGGCCTTCTCCGCCGCCACCGATACGGTTTCTGTCACGGTTGCCGCGGCCGGCAACCAGGCCCCGGTGCTGGCCAGCCCCGCCACGCCGTTCTACGCGCTGTCTGAAGGCGGCGCGGTGGTGGTCGCCCCGCACATCACCGTCTCGGACAGCGACAGCGCCACCCTGCAGGGCGCGACCGTCACCATCGCCAACGCCGACCCCGACGATTTCCTGATCTACGTCGGCCCGGCGAGCATTCAAGCCAGCTACAGCAACGGCGTCATGACCCTGACCGGCGCCGACACGGTCGCGAACTATCAGGCCGCGCTGCGCAGCGTGCTGTTCCTGAACACCGACATCAACGCCTCGGTCGCCGACCGCGTCATCACCACCGTGGTCGATGACGGCGGCTCGGGCAACAATCTCAGCAACGTCCTGAACTCCGGCATCCACATCGTCACCGACCGATGGATCGGCGGGTCGGGCGACTGGTTCAACGCCGCGAAATGGAACAACGGCGTACCGACGTCGCTCAGCGATGTCGTCATTCTGGCAAACGGCGCGCGATCGTCACGCTCGAACTCTCCGTCCACCGCGATCTTGGCGCTGACGCTCGGCGCCGGCGCCAAGCTCGCCATGGCGGCGGGCGACACGCTGACCGTCAGCCAAAGCCTGTCCAACAGCGGCGACATCGATCCGAATTTCGGCGGTCTTACGCTCGATGTCGGCATCGGTTCAATCAACTTCCCCGTTTTCGACTTCGTCAACAGCGGCACCATCCACGCCCTCGACGGCGTGCGGATCACCGGGTCGCTCAACCAGTTCAACAACAGCGGCCTGATCGACGGTGAGAGCGGCGATGTCGAGATCGGGGCGTCATCCCAGAGCTTCTCGAACGATGGCCAGATTACCGGGGCCGACATTTCCTTCACCGGGTCGGTCGCGTTCGGCTTCAACGTCGGCGCCACCGGCTCGATCACCTCCGGCGGCGATATCAGCCTCTCCGGTGCGATCGGCGGCGATTTCACCAACGACGGCCTGATCGCTGCGGGCGGCCGCATCAGCATCGGCACAGTCGCCGGCTCGTTCGTCAACAATGACACGATGGCGGCCGGCGCGATCGATCTCGCCGATCAGACCGCGCCTGCGGTGTTCCAGAACAACGGCGACTTTTTGGTGAGCGATCCGCTGTTGAGCACCAGCATGATCGGCATCAGTGTCGATAACGCAGGCACATTCCGGGTGATCGATGGCGCGTCGCTTCAGTTGAACGGCTCGTTGCAGAACAGTGCCAGCGTCGAGGTCGACACCGGCAGCACGCTGTCGGTCGGCGGAACCCTGACCGTCACCGGCGGCACCGTCATAGCAAGCGGCGCCGGCAGCAACATCAACCTGAACAGCGACGTGCATCTCGACGGCGGATCGATCCAGGCCATTGACGGCGCCTATATCGCCATCGGCGGCAACGTCACCAGCGCGGCCAACACCGGCGCGTTTCTTTACATCGAGGCCGCCACGCTCGAGCTGGAAAACGCGGTGTCGGCCGATACCGTCGTCGAGTTCCAGGCGATCACGGCCGATAAGCTTGTCATGGACCAGCCGACAAGCTTCGACGGCACGATCGAGTTCTTTGGCGTTGGGGCCCTGGGCGACGTCATCGATATGCCGTTTGCGGAGAACGCCGTCATCGACAGCTACGATGCTGCGAGCGGTGTGTTGCATTTCCATTTCGACAATTTCGCCAACACCGGGATTGCCGCAGCCGTCACGTTCAGCGGCAACTACGTCCAGGACAATTTCGGGTTTGTCGACGACGGCCACGGCGGCACGGAAATCCGGTTCGACCAGCCGGTCGCGCTTGGCCCGACGCAGCTCGTCGCCACGCCTGATATCGCAAACGATTCGTTCTACTGGCCGAGCTTCTCGCCGGACGGTTCGGAGCTCGCGTTCTGGCATAACTCCAGTCCCGACGACGAGATCGTCATCAAGAGTCTGACGGGCGGCCAGGACTTCTTCATCGACACTGGCCTCTCATCCGACGGCGACAATTCGCCAATCACGTTCTCGCACGACGGCGGGTATGTCGCGTTTGGGTCGGCCGACGACAGCCTTGCGAACGGCGCCATCCCCAGCGGCACGAATGCAATCTACTTGGCCGGCACAGCTTCGGGCTCTCTGACCCTGATCTCGACGGATGGAAACGGCGATCCGCTTGGTGAGAGCACGATGCCGATCTTCTCGCCGACCGACGACAAGTTGGCGTTCTGGACATTCGACAGCGGCACGAGCGTCTGGGACCTTGTCCTCAAAGACTACACAAGCGGCGCGCTCACCACCCTGTTCGATGGTCCGATCAATTTTAATTTCTCGGCTCCCGCCTTCTCGGCCGATGGGTCGACGGTCACGTTCAGTGCGTTCAGCGACAACGCCAACGGCGAGCGCATT
This sequence comes from uncultured Alphaproteobacteria bacterium, assembly GCA_963702635.1. Taxonomy (GTDB): domain Bacteria; phylum Pseudomonadota; class Alphaproteobacteria; order Rhizobiales; family Xanthobacteraceae; genus Z2-YC6860. The sequence goes on along the minus strand of CAVPDL010000011.1, from coordinate 12,551 downwards.
TATCTGGTGCCTGTCGACACTCCTCAGAACGTGAGTGAGCTCCAGGGCTTTGACGCCGGCAATCAACTGGTTACGGTCGAGGGCATCGGGTCGGTGCTGTCAGCGGACGGCCACGAGATCGCCTTCCTGTCGCAGATGAGCGGTCTCGCGTCGGGCGAGGTCGACGGCGAGTGGAACTTCTTTGTCGAGAACCTCGACACCCAACAGATCCAATGGGTGGCGAATGGTGGAACGTTCCCGGCGTTCGACACCGGCGACCGCGAGATCGTGTTCTCTCCTGACGGGACCAAGGTGGCCTTCAACTCCGCCGCCTCGTTGGTCGCGGCCGACACCAACGGTGCCAACGACCTGTACGTCAAGGATCTCAACAACGGTACGTTTACGCTCGTCTCGAGCACGCCGTCCGGCGATGCCGGTTCGGGCGACAGCTTCGACCCCGCGTTCTCGCCCGACGGCACCCTGGTCGCGTTCGACTCGTTTGCCACCGATCTGGTTGGTCAGAATACCGGGGGCAACGAGAGCATCTTCATTCGCTCGATTGGCGACGACGCACCGGTGACGAGCCCGGTGACGCTGGCGGCGATCGCCGAGGACTTTGGCGCGCGGCTAATCACGCAGGCCGAGCTGCTGGCGAACGCCTCGGATGTGGATGGCCCGTCGCTGACCGCAGTGAACCTGCAGATCGCGACCGGGCAGGGCAGCCTGGCGGACAACCACGACGGCACCTGGAGCTACACGCCGGCGCTGAACGACGACAGCGGAGTGACGTTCTCGTACCAGGTGACGGACGGCACGCAGAGCGCGGCGGGCAGCGCCAGCCTCGACATCACGCCGGTCGACGACGCTCCGGCGATCGACGACGATCTCCAGGCTTCCGTCGCCCTTGGCAGCTCCGTGGTGCTGACCACCGGCGATCTGACCGCGGTCGACCCCGACACCGCTCCGGATCAGTTGACGTTCAACGTCGTCAATCCGGTCAACGGTCACATCGAGCTCAACGGCGTCCAGGCGACGTCGTTCACGCAGCAGGACCTCGCCGGCGGGCTGGTGAGCTTTGTGCAGAGCGGGCCCGACAATCAGCACGCCAGCTTCGCGGTGACGCTGTCGGACGGCATCGCGACCACGCCGCTGGCGACGACGGTGAACCTGACGGTGACCACCGCCATCATCAACATCCTTACCCCGAACGGCTTCAGCTTCCAGGACGAGGATCTGTTCGGCGCGATCGGCGAAGGCGACATCGAGTCCCAGTCGGCGGCCCAGTTCGTGGTGGTGAACGCCGCGGCCGACCGGCGGTTCGTGTTCGACGGTGATTTCACCTACGACGCCGGCAACGTGCCGCACGGCACGGTGACCACGCTGCACGCGTCGACCGACGATGCCGCGCCGGTCGCGCTGTACGACATCGCCGGCCGCATCGACGCCACTTCGCTCTACAATACGGCGCAGGCCGAAGCCGCCGGCGACTTCCGCGCCGGCGAGGAGCTTACCCGCAACTGGTCGATCCGCTTCGTCGGCAACGACGGTGCCGACGCCTTCGAGTCCGGCGACAACAACGACTTCTTCCAGGGCGGCGGCGGCAACGACACGCTGACCGGCGACGCCGGCCTCGACCGCGCCAACTACCGCCAGGCCACCGGGCCGATTGCGGTGACGCTCGGTCTTGCCGGCGACAGCACCGGCGGCACCGTGGTCGGCACCGGCGCCAACGCCAGCGGGGTTGGCACCGACAGCCTGTCGTCGATCGAGTTCGTGACCGGCACCAATTATGCCGACACGTTCGACGCGACGCTGTTCAGCGAGACCAGCCAGGTTCCGGGCGTCAGCGGCACGTCCAACGAGTTCGAGGGCGCGGGCGGCGACGACACCATCACCGGCAACGGCGACACCCGCATCTCCTACTTGCACGCCACCAGCGCAGTGAACGTAAACCTGACAACTGGAATAGCGACGGGCGATGCCTCCGTCGGCACCGACCACTTCACCGGCGTCAACCGAGTCCGCGGCTCCAACTTCGACGATACGCTGATCGGCAGCAACAACCCGGCCAACACCACCGAGTTCTTCGAGGGCCGCGGCGGCGACGACGCCATCCTCGGCGGCGGCGGTATCGATGCCGCGGTCTACAACCAGTCCTATTCCGGCAGCGGCATCAACGTGCATCTCGCGGCTGGAACCGTCACGCCGCTGCTGCCGATCGGGCAGGCTGATATCGGCAACGACACGTTGTCATCCGTGGAGATCGTGCTCGGCACCGATTACAACGACACTTACGACGCCACCGGCTTCAGCGGCAGCAGCACCAACGCCGGCTCGAGCGGCACCTTCAACCAGTTCGAAGGCGGCGGTGGCGACGACACCATCACCGGCAACGGCAACACCCGCATTTCCTACAGCAGCGCGCTTGACGGGGTGCGGGTCACTCTCGGCGCCACCGGATCGGCCGTGGAGCTGCCGCGCGCCTACTCCAACATCCAGCCTTATCTCGACACCTTCGATCCGAGCCACCGCGACCCGGCGGATGTCGGCTTCGACAACGTCATCAGCGGCGTGAACCGCGTCCGCGGTTCGGCCTATGCGGACAGGCTTACCGGCAACACCGGCAACAACATCCTGGAAGGGCAGGGCGGCGACGACATCCTGAGCGGCTCCGGCGGCTCAGATACGCTGATCGGCGGCTCCGGCGCCGACATCTTCGGCTTCAGCAGCGGCGCCACGACCATCACCGACTTCGACCAGGGCGAGGGCGCGTTCAACCAGAACGAAGCTGACCGCATCGATCTGCGCAATTTCGGCATCGCGAGCTTCAGTGCGCTGTCGTCGAAACTGTCAGAAGACGCCAGCCACAACTCGATCATCACGACCAGCGCCGGCAACACCATCACGCTGACCGGCGTCGCCAATGCGCAACTGCAGGCCCGCGACTTCATCTTCTCCGGCTACATCGACCTCGAAACCGTCACTCCCAACGGCTTCGACTTCGGTTTGCTCTACGACGGTCTGGCGGGCGCCGATCCCGCGTTGAGCGCGCATGACGCGACGCACTACGTGGTCGCCAATCCGGACGCCGGCTTCATCGTCTCGCTGATTAGCAGCGGGACCTTCACCTACGACGCAAACGGCAACCCGACCGGAGGTAACGTCTCCGCCATCAGCATCAACGATGCGTCTTCGTACGTCACTTTGGCTGGCGGCAGCGGCTTCAACTTCTCGCTGACCAGCTTCCTCAGCGCAGTGCAGACTTACGCAGGCTCTCAGGACCCGAGCGCGCTGGACGCGATCCTCCTCAACAATGTCAACGTGCATTACAGCTTGGTCGGCAGCGAGGCCACTACCAACGGCGGCGCTTCGGGCGGCGACACGTTCCTCGCCAGCATCAACGCCGATTTCTTCGACGGCCGGACCAACGCCAACGGCGACAACGTCGACGGCGATACCGTCGATTACTCGCACACGTCTGGCGCCGGCGTCACCGTCGATCTCTCGATCACCGCGGCGCAGAACACCGGCGGCTCCGGCGCCGACACGCTGCTCAACATCGAGAATCTGCGCGGCACGAGCTTCAACGATCATCTCACCGGCAACGGCAGCGACAACGTGCTGGAGGGCGGCCAGGGCGACGACATCATAGACGGCGGCGCGGGCGGCGGCATCAACACCGCGAGCTACGAGCATGCCCCCGCGATGCCCGACGGCGTGACCGGCGTCACCGTCAACCTCAACCTGCAGGGCGGCACGCAGAACACCGTGACCGCCGGTAACGACACGCTGATCAACATCTCGAGCCTGCGCGGTTCCGACCACAACGACACCCTGATCGGCGACAACAACGTCAACAACCTGGCCGGCGGCAAGGGCGACGATGTGCTGACCGGCAACGGCGGCCAGGATTACTTCGTCTTCGCCAAAGGCGACGGTAACGACATCATCACCGATTTCACCCAGGGCCAGGACCAGATCGAGCTCGACAACCTGTTCGACGGGCCGAACGACACGCACTTCCAGCAGCTTCTGGCCGACCTGCACAACGCCGCGAACGGCGACCACGTCATCCATCTCAACGGCGGCACGCAGACCATCACGCTGACTGGCGTCAACGTCAACGCCTTGAACGTCAACGACTTCGTCGTTCACTCCGGCCACGCTTGACGCCATTCATGGCGTCAAGCCGGGCGCCGCGAAGCGGCGTATCCGCAATCGAGATGCCGAATTCCGAGTGTGCCTCTGGATCCAGGTCCGCGAGCTTCGCTCGCGTCCCGGAATAACGACGCGCGTCCGCCTGCGTTCTTATACTTATCGCGTCAGCAAATTCGGCGCCTGCATCTCGTGCCCTCTCCCCTTGCGGGAGAGGGCAACCGCAGCGAATCCGCGTCAAGAATGGGTGAGGGGTTTGCGCGTGCTGCGCGCTTCGACCCCTCACCCAACCGAATGGGTTGATGGGCCTGCGATGCCCTCTCCCGCGAGGGGAGAGGGCCCAGCAACGAGCGCCTCGCCCGCGGTCAAACCGGAGTGCTGCGCTTTCCAGCATTTCTGACGCAGCAGGATTATGGATGCGGCGGCGTCGGCGGCCGGCCGGATACCGGCTCAGGCGCGTGCTGCGGCGCCGAGCCCTCGGGCGCGCGGCGGGGCGGTGGAGCATCCGACGGCGGGTGCGGCGGTGCTGGCCCGGCGCCCGGCGGCGATTGCGGCCCCTGCGGCTGCGTCTCCTGCCACACCAGCCTGGAAAGGAAATCCCTGACATCGGCCGCCGAGATGTTGCCGCGGAACGGCGGCGCGGCTGACTGCTTGCCGGGTTGGGCCGGCGGCGCGCCGGCAGGCGCGGCTCCGGCGGGCGGTGTGCCATCGGCGGGCGGGGCCGAGCCGGTGGTCGGCGCCTGCGGTGCGCCGGGCGTGCGCGGCACCGCGGTCGGCGATTGCCGCTCGGGCGGCGTCGGCAGGTTGCTTGCCGGGGTCTTCTCCAGCATCGGCGGGCTTGGCGCCGCCGGCTTCTGCTTCGCCGCCTCGCTGTTGTCCGGAAGCGCTGCGCCGCCGCCCGCTGGCGCCTGCTGCTGTTGCGGCGCGACCGGCGCGTCGACGTTGCCGAGGATCACCGGCAGGCCGTCCTTGCCGCTGCCGATGATCACGATCTTGGTGTTGGGCGATTGCGCCATCTGCAGCGTCGCCTCGATGCCGCGCCAGCGCAGGTAGGAGTTGGAGATGCCCTGCGAGACGGTGGTCTGGAACGCGCGGATGCCGTTGGCCTCGATCTGCTTGCGCTCCGACTCCTTCTTCTCGCGCTCGACGCGGAACGCGTATTCCTGCACCAGATAGTATTGCTCGATCTTGCGGTTGATTGCGGCGTTGACGGCCGGCGGCAGTTCGAGGCCGAGCAGCAGCGTGTCGTAGAGCACCAGCATCTGATCGAGCGAGATGCGGTAGTGCTCGCCGTATTCGCTCTCCTCTTCGGTCCGCTGCACCATGCTCTGGCCGAGCATCTGCATGGTGTGCGACCGGATTTCCGCCTGCACCTCTTGCCGCTTGGTCGAATAGACCTCTTCGGCGGTGTATTGGGCGATGATCTCCCTCGCGCGGTTGCCGATCTCGGGCCGCAGCAGTCGCGACACGTAATCGGGGCCGATGGTCTGATGAAGCTGCGGGATCGCGTCGTGCTTGAGCCGGAACCGGATGTTGATGGTGGCGGTCAGGTTCACGCCATCCTTGGAGATGGCATTGTAGGTGTCGGTCGTGGTCTGCAGCCGCAGGTCATAAAGGAACAGCTTGTCCCACGGCAGCAGCACCCGCATGCCCTCGTCCTTCAACAGGCGCGGGTCGAGCTGCGTGCCGCCGCGGAAACGCTTCCACAGAATGCCGACCTGGCCGGTCGGCACCGTGACGATGACGTTGGGGGCGATCAGGAAACCGACCAGCGTCGCGACCATGAGATAGATGACGATGATCGGCAGGCTGTGCTCGATGAAGCGCCACCACCGATACCGTTTGGGAGGCTGCAGCCTGCCATCCAGCGTTTCCGGATTGGTTGCCATCAGCCGGTCTCCACCGAACTCAGCTCAGTGAAACGCCCTTCGTCCATACGCAGCCGGCGCATGGTAACATCCATTTCGTCGATGTAGCGGTCGTCGTGCGAGATGGCCACGACGGTGACGCCGGCGCGATGCAGCGCCGGCAGCAGCTCGAAATAGAATTTGCGCCGGAACTCGGGATCCTGATCGGCGGCCCATTCGTCCAGCATCAGCAGCGGGCGCCGTTCGAGCTGCGCCACGATGAGGGCGAGGCGCCGGCGCTGGCCGCTCGACAGATCGGTGCTGCGAAACTCGCCGTGCGTCAGGCTGGTTTTGTCGTTCAGCCTGAACTGGGTCAGCATTTGCGTCAGCTCGGCGGAGTCCGGATCGGGGATGCCGTAGAGGCGCTGAAACAGGTGAAAGTCGGGGAAGATCGCGGTGATGAGATTTCGATACCGCTCGTAGTTCTCGTCGTTGAGCGCCACCCCGTCGAGCAGCAGTTCGCCCGACGCCGGCCGGTAGAGTCCGGCGAGGAGCTTCATGAAGGTCGATTTGCCCGAGCCGTTGCCGCCGGTCAGGATCACCAGGTCGCCTGAGTTCAAGGTGAAGTTGAACGGGCCGACCCGGAACGGCTGGTCGGCGGTCTTGCCGGGATAGTGGAATTCGACGTCGCGCATCTCGATTTTGCTGAACTTGTTCGAGATCTCGACGTGGGTGTCCTCCGACAAGCTGACGATCTGGCGGAGCTTGGTTTCGAGCTGTTCCAGCCGGTCGGCCGCGGTGTTGGCGGCGGCGATGATCGGGATCGATTGCACCAGGCCGGCGCACGCGCCGACGATGAACACCAGCGCGGTGACAGCCTTGGTGACCGCGCCGGGCGCCATGGTCGTGGCGAACACCGGCACCACGAACGCCACCGCGCCGAGCAAAGTGTAGAGCGAGGTCTGCAACAGCACCATCCGGCGATAGGTTTCGCTTTGCGTGCGGATCTTGATGTTTGCCGCATTTCTGGAGACCTCGACGACGTGGTCGAACAGCTCGTCGCTGCGCGCCCTGTTGAGCCGCACCTCCTTGAAGCCGTCGAGCACGTCGCTCAGACGGTCGTAGAGCCGATTTTCCCATCCTGCCGCTTCGCGCATCTGCTCGGCGTGCTGCTTGGTCTTGGAATGAAACACGCCGGCGCCGATACCGACGATGATGACCGCAAGCACGAAGGCGACGAACGACAGATACGCCACATAGGCCGTCACCAGGAAAATCAGCAGCGCGCCCTGTGCGGCGAACGCCATCATGTTGCTGGCCTGCGTCAGCAGCGCGGTGTCGCCGGTGATCACGGCGACAATCTCGGCGCGGCCGATCATTTCCAGCGGCAGAAGTTCGGAGCGGCGCACGTAGTCCATCAGCCGCACGCGTAGCTTGTGAATGATGGCGCCGATCTCCGCGGTGGTGGTGATCAGGATGTAATGCTGGGTCTGGATGAACAGCAGCAGCGCGATAACGAAGAATCCGGCGGCCCAAAGGCTTATCTCGCCCTTGTCCGCGGCCTGCGAGCCGGCGTTGATCGCCCCGATGATGGCCGTGGTGCTGACGCCGCCCATGGCCGACACAAGGACCAGCCGGCCAAGCGAGCCCTGCATTTCGCGGCGAACAAGCTGGAAGAAGGACATCGGTTACGCCGTCCGAACGAATCGTTTTGGGCCGCAGCGGTTGCGGCATCGGCAGCGCGCTCCCTCTCCCCATGGGGGAGAGGGTTGGGGTGAGGGGGCAAGTGATTTTCGGTGGACCATAACCCCTCACCCGGCGAGCTGCGCTCGCCGACCTCTCCCCATGGGAGAGGTGAAGCGAGGCTGCGGCCAGGCTCGAATCAATCTGAAATCATCACGCTTCGGCACTCACCCGCTCCGTGCGCGGCGCAACAGCTCGGTCTGCCGTTTCAACTCGGCGCGGCGCGCAATCTCAGCGCGGCGCGACGGGCCGGTGATCAGCAGCACGATAAGCGCGATCAACGGCGTGGCGACGAGCGAAAGCAGGAACGTTCCGGTGAATCCCATGCGGCGCTGGCTGCCGCATAGCCCGACGAGGATGCAGAACACCAGATAGGCCGCCAGCACGGCGAGCGGTAACACCATAACGCAACGTCTCCCTCGACGCGGCCGACATGCAACCGGGCGGCCGTTCGCCCCCAGCGTTCAGGTCCCGCGACCGCCGCTGTTATGCTCCGGTCGTTCCTTGCCCGGCGGACGACGTGGATTTGCGCCGGAACTTCTCCTGCTGAGCCTTGATGAACTCGCGGTAGTCCGGAGGATTGAAATCAAGAAGCGTGCCGCCCGACGCGAAATGTTTCTGGAACACCTTGCCGATCACGAAGGTCGCGCAGGCGGAGTAGAGCGGCATGGTCAGCGCGCCGACCGTCGAGCCGATCACGGGAATGCCCTTGATCAGGCTGCCGAACGTCATCGCCGTCGTGGTCGCCGTACTCGCAGGAATGATCGCGCCTGCAAGGCTCGCGATGATCGACTTGCCGCGATTGTCGGCGAACGGGACCTTATAGATCTCGGAAAGCCGCCGCAGCATCTGAAGCTGCACGCCGGCGATCGCCGCAAGGTCGACGATGGGCACGGGGATCAGTCCGGCCGCGCCAGACCACAGCGTGAAACGATCGACCAATTGCGACGCGGCCTCTTCGCGTTCTTCATCGGTCATCGGTACATTGGAATCAGTCGGGTCGTTTGCCATGTCCGGATTCCCCTTTGTCGCCAGGCGGCTCGTCGCAGGTCGCGCGACCAGGCCACGTCTGAACCAGCCACAATCGCGCGGAAGTCTGCGCCAGTTGTTGAGTCCTAACAGATCGCCACTGCGGGTGCCAAGGCCTGTGCGTAACGCCATGGTGGCCGATTCCGGCTTGTAGCGCATGGACTTGGGACACCGCTCGTGTGCGCCGGACGGAGCCGCTATGGTGCTGCAAGTGCATTGGTTGCCAGATCCAAGTCGCTAAAGCGTGATGCGGTTAGGTTGATTCGAAGCGGTACAACGAGTTCGATCACCTCCCCTTGAAAAGGGGAGGTCGGCGAGCAAAGCGAGCCGGGTGGGGATCAAAATCGGCGCGCGTTTCATCCCCACCCCAACCCTCCCCTTTTCAAGGGGAGGGAGCGCGCTGCCGCCGTGGCAACTGCTTCGACCTAATTTCATCCCGCTCCAGCGGGATGCTCTCGGATGTTTATGGATTGCCTCAATCGATGACCCCGGCGACCAGTCCGTTGCTTCGGCACTGCATCGATGCCATGGCGGTCCCGGGCATCCTGGTCGCGCATCGGTTGATCGAAGCGGGCGACGAACAGGCATTGTTGCCGGAGGAGTACGAGGCTTTTGCCCGCAGCGTGCTCAAGGTGCGGCGCGCCAGCGGCGCGGCTCGCATCGTGGCGCGGGAGCTGTTGCAACAGCTTGGAGTGCCGCCTCATTCGATTCCCAAATCCGCCTCGGGCGCGCCGGTCTGGCCGAATGGAATCGCGGGCTCGCTGGCGCACGCTTCCGAGGTTGCCGTTGCGGCCGTGGCAATGGCTCATGATTTTGCCTCGGTCGGGATCGACGTCGAGCCCGCTGGGGCGCTCGATGCCGACCTGCTGGAAATCGTGGCAACGGCTGACGAGCGCCGGGCGATTGGAACGGATGCCGGCCGGGCGCGCGTGCTGTTTTGCATCAAGGAAGCGGTTTACAAGGCGGTCTATCCGCTCGACCGGATTTTCCTCGACCACCACGACGTCGAGGTGAACTTGGCGACCGCAAGCGCCTCGGTTCGAAACGGACGTACCGTCAGTTTTCGGTATTGCGAGGCGACGCATATCGTGGCGCTGGCCTATATCCCGGCGACGCCGAGGGGCCCGTGACCGGGCATGCTATCCACAATGCGTTAGCTCAATAGGTTCAGCCAGTTAGGAAAGCGGGCAGGCGCCGGCCGAACTTCCGTGCGAGAGCGGTTACGTTATCGCTTGAAAGACCGATTGTTGTTGTTATTCATAGCCCTAGCCGAGGGGGAAGGGATCTGCGGGTAAGGCTTTGGCCGAAGTTCGGCCTGGGGTACCGTGGCTTCGTCGGCGTGGGAATGTTGGTGCCGGAGCACCATCGCGGACCGGCGGTTCATTGGGACGCCGGGCGGTCCCAAGAGGCGGAAAAGGTTGGTGTCGGCCGGCGTCCGCCGGCAGACCCAGCAAGTTGAATCGAAGCTGAAATCCGGGCGAGGCCGTTGCCTCGCCCCCGGTTGCTGCGAACAGGGATCGTTGAGTCGGTGTCTGACCTGAATTCTGATTCCAGTCGTGAATTGACGGTCGACAGTCGGCGCGCGCGAAGCGGCGAGGCGCTGCCGTTGTCCAGCGCGCAGCTTGGCATTTGGTTTGCCCAGGCGATCAATCCGTCGAGCGCGGCCTACAATATCGGCGAGTACATCGAGATCGACGGACCGCTCGTTCTGCCGTTGTTTGAACGCGCGTTGCGGCAGGTGGTGTCGGAGGCCGAAACGCTCCGCCTGCGGTTTTCGGAGCAGGACGGCGAGCCGCGCCAGACGGTGGGCCCGCCGCCGGCGTGGCCGTTTCCGATCATCGACCTCAGCGGCGAAGCCGATCCGCGGGCCGCGGCCGAAGCCTGGATGAAGGCCGACCTGGCCCGGCCGGTCGACCTGGCCGGCCGGTCGATATGACGGGCGGCCAGTTGTTCGGGTACGCGCTGTTCAAGGCCTCCCCCACCCAATTTTATTGGTATGCGCGCTATCACCACATCGTTCTCGACGGCTACGGCATGTGGCTGGTGGCTCGCCGGGTCGCCGACGTTTACTCGCGACTTTGCGCTGGGCAACCAGCGCCGCCGAATGCGTTTGGTCCGTTTGCTGATTTACTCAGCGAGGACGCCGCGTATCGCGCGTCCGGGCAATTTTCGGAGGATCGGCAACATTGGGCCGGAACGCTGGCCGAACTGCCCGAACAGGGAATTCTGACACTGAGTAGTCGTCCATCAGCCAGGCCCGACGGCTTCCTCCGGACGACATCGATCCTACCCCAAGCGCTCACCGACGCTCTTAGTTCAATGGCGCGCAGCGGCGGGACAAACGTCGCGCGAATTTTGTGTGCGGCGACGGCAATTTTTTTACATCGGCACACCGGCGCAGACGATGCAGTGATCGGGCTGCCGGTGTCGGCTCGTAGCAATAGCTGCCGCGGCATTCCAGGAATGGCCTCGAACGTACTGCCGTTGCGGTTGACCCTTCATCCAGCCACGAGCGTCGCGGAACTCATCGATCGAGCGGCATCGCAGATTCGTCGAGCCTCCAGCACCAGTATCTCCGGCTTGTAGACATGCGGCGCATGGCTGGCGGCGACGCCGACGGCCGAACGCTGTTTGGCGTCAGCATTAATGTGATGCGGTTTGACTACAGCTTCCGCTTTGCCGGCCATCGGGCTGTCGCACACAATCTTTCCCTCGGACCGGTCGAGGACTTATCGATCTCGGTCTATGACCGTTCGGACGGGGCGCCGCTGCGGATCGACTTCGACATCAATCCGGCGCTGCACACAGCCGCCGACGTTGCAGCCTATCAACAGAGGTTTCTGCAGCTGCTGGCCGAGATGGTCGATCCGACGCGTCCAATCGGCAATCTCGACATGCTGGGTCGCGCCGAGCGGGAGACGATACTTCAGCTCTGGAACGACACGGTGCGGCCGGTTGCGCCTGCGACGCTGCCGGCGCTGTTTGCCGCGCAGGCGGCGCGCACGCCTGACGCCACCGCGGTGGTGTTCGGCGAGCGGCGGCTGAGCTACGCCGAGCTCGACGCCCACTCCAACGCCCTGGCGCATCACCTGCGCTCGCTCGGCGCTGGTCCCGAGAGCATCGTCGGGCTTTGCGTCGAGCGCTCGGCCGAGATGCTGGTCGGGCTGCTCGGCATCCTCAAGGCCGGCGCCGCCTACCTGCCGCTCGATGCCGGCCATCCACCGGACCGTATCGAGTTCATGCTTGAGGATGCCGGTGTATCCGTTCTGGTGACAAACCAAGCGTCGGCCGAACGATTGCCGCCCGATCCGGCGCAGACCCGCACCGCGGTGCGGCTCGACGCCGACTGGCCGGCGATCGCGCTACAACCGCGCACCGCGCCGCACACCGGCCTCGACCCGCGAAACCCCGCCTACGTGATCTACACCTCGGGATCGACCGGGACACCAAAGGCCGTTGTCGTGGAGCACGCGAGCCTTGCCAACAAAATGGTCGCGCTTGCTGGGGATTTTAACGTTAGCGAGCGCTTCCGGTCCGCGCTTTTGATTTCGTCTGCCTTCGATCCATCCATCGAGCAGGCCCTGCTGCCTCTGATGGGCGGCGGCGCTGCCGTGGTCGTCACTGATTCCGTTCGTGAAACACCCTCGCAGTTTTGGCAGCAGGTGCAGCGCGACGGCGTGACTTTCGTCAGTTGTGTGCCGTCGTTTTTTGAATTGGTATTCCGTGACGCGCGATTCCTGACACTCGATCATCTTGCTTTGGGAGGCGAGGCTTTCACCAGTGAGTTTCGGAACGACA
>CAVPDL010000010.1:0-857655 GCA_963702635.1 uncultured Alphaproteobacteria bacterium | reverse complement strand
AAGGCGCACCGCGGCGAGACCCGCCCCGACGGCCATATCGCAACCGTCAACGGCGGCATCGTCGGTTTCTTCTCGCTGGAAATGTCGGCCGAGCAGCTTGCCACCCGCATCATCGCCGAGCAGTCGGGCGTGCCGTCCAGCACGATCCGCCGCGGCGGCATCACCGAGGACGAGTTCGGCCGATCATCGAGGCGTCGCGATCGAGATGCAGGAGCTGCCGCTCTACATCGACGAGACCGGCGGCCTCTCGATCGCCAAGCTTGCCGCCCGCGCCCGGCGGCTGAAGCGCCAGAAGGGCCTCGACCTGCTGGTCATCGACTACATCCAGCTGATGCAGGGCTCGCAGCGCAAGGCGCAACGACAACCGCGTGCAGGAGGTCACCGAGATCACCACGAGCCTCAAGGCGCTGGCCAAGGAGCTCAACGTGCCGATCGTGGCGCTGTCGCAGCTTTCGCGCCAGGTCGAGAACCGCGACGACAAGCGGCCGCAGCTCTCCGACCTGCGCGAATCGGGCTCGATCGAGCAGGACGCCGACGTGGTGATGTTCATCTACCGCGAGGACTACTACCTCAGCAACAAGGAGCCGCGGCCGGGCACCGAGGAGCACATCAAGTGGCAGACCGAGATGGAGCAGCGTCCACGGCAAGGCCGAGGTCATCATCGGCAAGCAGCGCCACGGTCCGACCGGCACCGTGCAATTGCAATTCGAGGCCGCCGTCACGCGGTTCGAGGACCTCGCCCGCGAGGACCAGTTGCCGGAGCGGATCGACCGCTGAAGCGTCTTTGAGCGGATCGTTGAGCACCGAGTAAGCGCTGCAAGCAATCGAGCGAGGAGGCGCCGGTGGCGGCACTAACGCAATATGCTTGACGAAAAGCCCGGTCAACACATCGGGCTGGGCCCGTTCGCAGGCGGGCGCGGCTTATCATGTGCCCTGAATGGTAAAGGTCCGGAGGCTTGAATTGTGAGTCCACTGGCGAAATCGTTGGTCGTGTTTGCTTGCATTTGCGGCGGCGCGCTGCTTGGCATGTTTCTCCGGCACGCATTGCCAGGGCAACATCTGAACTCGGATACAAAGGATGTAGTAAGGCTGGGTACGGGCCTTGTCGGAACAATCGCCGCTCTGGTTCTCGGCCTGCTGATCGCCTCAGCAAAGACCTCGTTCGACACGCAGAGCACCCAAATCAAGCAACTGACCGCCAACATCATCTTGCTTGACGGTTTCCTGGCGCAATACGGCTCGGAGACTGCTCCTGCGCGCGCCCAGATGCGGCGCGGAATCGGTACAATGATCGAAAGAATTTGGCGCGAGAACACTTCCGATTTGCAAAAGCAAGCTCCCTTTGCGGCGAGCCGTGAATCAGAAGAATTTATTGGGCTTCTACAGAGACTCTCTCCAAGAGACGACGCGCAACGTTCTCTGCAAGATCGCGTCATTCAGGCGGGCACCGAAATTTTCAAAACGCGGCTGCTCCTGTTTGTGCATGACGTCGAACCAATACCAATACCCTTCCTGATAGTGCTGGTGTTTTGGTTGACCATCATCTTTGCAAGCTTCAGCCTGTTCGCCCAGCCGAACGCAGTGGTCTTCAGCGCCCTGCTCGTTTTTGCGCTATCGGCTGCCGGCGCAGTTTTTCTAATCCTCGAACTGGGGCAGCCATTCGCCGGGCTCATGCAAATCTCCGATGAGCCGCTTCGCAACGCGCTTGTGCCTCTCAGCCCTTGAGTTATACGATCTTCATCCAAGGCGTGGGGACTGCATGCGACGCCGCGAATTCATCACGCTGGTCGGCAGTATGGCGGCGGGTTGCCGTTCGCGAAACAAAGTTCTATCGCGGTTGATGCCAACACCCTTCCGCCTTTGAACATCGCGGACATGGCCGGACCTGCTGGTGGATAGGCCCGATCTCGAATGAACCCATCCGCGACATCGGCCAGCAATTCATGTTGCAGCAGCGAAGCCCCTTTTGACCCTTCCAGAATGCACAATCGAGCCGTTACGATGCGAGCGCCAGAGCCTGGGAGCAGGCTTGAAGCAGCGGAAATTTATCGGGGCTCTGGGCGGCGCGGCTTGAAGTCGCCGCGGGCGCCACGAACTGCGAGACTTGAGTTGATCCAATGACAATGCCAGCGATCATCGCGGAGAATGTGTGGTGGGTCTGCGTCATCGCCTGGTTCTTGCTTCGTCTGCCTCACCAGATCCGCTCCTGGAAGGAGCCAATCCGCAGCAGCCAGCGCGATTGGGCCGATTGGATGGTCTTGACGTTCATGGTCATGACCAACGCTGTCATTCCATTCGCCTATGTTGTCGCCAAGGTCCCCCGCTTTGCGAATTATCCATTCGTCGACGCGTTTGCTTGGATCGGCACGACGGTTTTTCTCTTTGCACTGTGGCTGTTCTACCGAACGCACAGCGACCTCGGTCGCAATTGGTCGAGCAGTCTGGAAATCCGGCGCCAGCATCGCCTCGTCACCCACGGTGTCTACACCTTGGTGCGCCATCCGATGTATCTGGCGTTTCTGTTGTGGGGCATCGCGCAAACGTTGCTGCTGCCCAATTGGATCGCCGGTCCGGCCGGCCTGGTCGGGTCGCTAACGCTCTACCTGTTCCGCCTGCCGCGTGAGGAACGGATGATGTTGCAGGAGTTCGGCGATCAATATCGCACCTACATGCAGCGAACCGCGCGGATCGTGCCATGGCTTCACTGACCCGACACGAACCGCGGGTCTGCGTCATCGGCGCCGGGCCATGCGGCCTGACCGCGATCAAGAACCTGCTGGCGGCCGGCTTGCGTCAGATCGTTTGCTACGACGACAGCGACGCGATCGGCGGCAACTGGGTGTTCCGCGAAAATACCAACCGCGCTTGCGTGTACGAATGCACGCACATCATCTCCTCGAAAAAGATGTCCGAATTCGACGATTTCCCGATGCCAGCCGGCTATCCGGATTTTCCCTCGCACCGGCAGCTCGTCGCCTATTTCGAAAGCTACGCCGCGCACTTCGGCCTTTGCCCGTATATCCAACTCAAGACCCAGGTCGAGAAGGCAGTCCGCGGTGACGACGGACGCTGGACGCTGCAGCTCGCCAACACAGTGAAACCTGAGGTGTTCGATCATCTTCTGGTTTGCTCCGGCCACCATCGCGAGCCTTTTACACCGGACTATCCCGGCCGGTTCACCGGCGAAGTCTTGACTCGAGCGCCTATCGCCGCGCCGACCACTTCAGGGACCGGCGCGTGCTGGTCGTTGGCGCCGGCAATTCAGCCTGCGACATCGCGGCCGACATCTCGCGAGTGGCACGGATGACCTGTATCAGCATGCGCCGCGGCTCGTATATTGCGCCGAAGCTGATGTTCGGGCAGCCCATCGACCAAAGTCGTCGATTTTTCGCGCAATTTCATCCCACGCTCGCTGTTGCAGCGTGTGTTTCGCACCTCGCTGCGGATGACGATTGGCCGTTGGGAAGATTACGGTCTGCAGCGGCCCACCGGCGGTCCGCTGGAAATGCATCCGACCCTTAACTCGGCCATCCTTGAGGCGCTGCGATCCGGGCAGGTACTGCCGCGCGTCGGCATCGAACGCTTCGACGGCCAGCTCGTGGAGTTTTCAGACCGTCGCAATGAACCATTCGACTCCATCGTGTGGGCCACCGGTTTCCGCATTTCATTCCCCTTCCTGCCGTCGTCCATCGTCGGTTGGTCGGCCGAGCAGATCCCGCCGCTTTATCTGAAGATGATGCACGCCACGATTCCCAATCTCTATTTCATCGGCCTATTCCAGCCGATCGGCTGCATTTGGCGGTCGGCAGATTACCAGGCCCGCATCGCCGCCAATCAGATCGCGGGACGGCTGCGACGGCCGGGCGACATCGGGCGCCGCATCGAGCACGAGGTCGAACACCCGCACTGGCATTTCGCGAAATCGGCGCGGCACACAATCGAAGTCGATGCGCGGTATTTCAGGAAAGAATTGCTGCGCGAGCTTAGAATGGCTTAGCTGCTACGCTGGTCTTGAGACCGTGCTCGTCCCTATCAACAAGCAGTTCCAAAGTACTGGTTAGTGCCGATGCGATGCTTCGTCCTGAGTTGGGGTGGACATGAGGCGGGGAATTTCTCGGTGTCCTCGGTGGCGTAGCTGTGGCGCGGCCGGTGTTGGCGCGTGCACAGCAGGCGACGATGCCCGTGATCGGCATCCTCAACAACGCGACGCTTGAGTCGCAGGTCACGAGGCTCGACGCCTTTCGCCAAGGCCTGAAGCAAATTGGATTTGTCGAAGGTCAGAACGTGGCAGTCGAATACCGCTCGGCCGAAGGCCAGACCGATCGGCTGCCGGAGCTGGCGGCCGAACTGGTTGGCCGCCAGATCACCGTACTCTTCGCGAATGCAACGGCCGCGGCGCTTGCCGCAAAAGCAGCGACGGCGACAATTCCGATTGTATTTCAAACCGGCGCCGATCCCGTCGAGATCGGTTTGGTCGCCAGCCTCAATCGGCCGGGAGGAAACATCACAGGCGTCGCCTTCCTCGTCAACAAGCTGGTGCCGAAGCGGCTGGAGCTGCTACGCGAACTTGTGCCCGGCGCCGCGACGATCGGCATGCTGATTGACCCGACCAATCCCAATGCCGAAGCCGATGTGAAAGACGCGCAGGCGGCAGCCGCTGCATTCGGGCGCAAGTTGTTTGTTGTGAGAGCCGGCACTATGGCCGAGATCGATACTGCCTTCGCAGCTTTGGCCCAACAGGGGATTACCGCGCTGTTCGTTGCCGCCGCCACGAACTTCAACATTTGGCGCGATCGGATCGTATCGACGGCGGCGCGCCAGGCTGTGGCCGTGAGCTATTCGGCAAGCGAGTTTGTCGTGGCCGGCGGCCTGATGAGTTACGGGCCCAGCCAGTACGACGTGTATTACCAAGCGGGCGTCTATACCGGCCGAATTCTCAGGGGTGCCAGGCCCGCGGACCTGCCGGTCCTGCAACCGACCAAATTTGCATTCGTGCTCAATCTCAAAACCGCGAAGGCGCTCGGGCTCAATATTTCGTCCGGGGTACTTTCCATCGTCGACGAGGTGATCGAATAGCGGCGATGTCGCTTATTGGCACATCGCTCCCGCCTTCGCGACACTCAAGGCTCATCGAATAGCCCGCTGTTTGCCGCACTGCATGAGTTTGTTGTTGACCCTGAACCGACATTTGGCTGAGCAGCGAACGCGCAGTTTTTGACCTCTATGCTGCGATGGACACCGATCATCGAGCCAAAACCGGCGGACCCCAACGCCTCGGCCGCAGCGCCGGCACCTGCGGCGTCACCGGCCGGACAGTAGCGAAGGCTAATATTTCAAGTTGTTGCAATTGCATTGCGGTTTGGCGCACGCCATCATCATGCCGGCACGTAAAGCTGGGGCGGGGATAACGTGAACAGGCGGCGATTGGTCGCGGGCATTGCAGCCTGCATCGGCGGAATGCTATTCGGCGCGCACTCGTCGATCGCCACCTTCGAGACGGTGCGTGTCTATCTCGTTCGCGGATTGTTCAGTGTGTCACCCGGGCTAGGGCCGTTGGCGGAGAAACTCGCCGCACTTGGCATCCAAGTCAGCGTGCATTCCTACGTGGAAGCCGGCGAACTCGCGGAGCAGGCCGCCCGTGAATACAAGGAAAGCCCGGGTGGCCAGATCATGCTGATCGGCCACTCGGCCGGCGGGAGCGCCGTGCTGTGGATGGCGGACGACCTCAAGCGCGCCGATGTTCCGGTCGCACTGTTGATCGCAATCGACGCGCCCAGCGCGTGGCCGGTCCCGTCGAACGTGCAGCGCGCCGTCGGTTTGTACGTATCGAACGGCGTGGGTGTCCCGGTGATGGCGGGGGAAGGATTCCGCGGCCGGCTCGAGAACATCGACTTCAAGGACGATCCCGAGATCGGCCACTTCGCCATTATTTCGTCCATCAAGATGCAAAGCAGGCTGATCGACTACGTCACCACGTCGCTTCCGGTCTCCGCCGAAAAGCCCGCGCCATCGCCTGCGCCCGCAAGACCGAATGCGCAGCGGTTCGCCGGCCCTCGTGACTCGAATCATCCGCCCGCGCGCAGATAAGCACACCGCCACACGAGCGTATTGCGCTCTACGTGGCGGCGGTGATCGATCTGTTCTCACGGCGCGTGGTCTGCTGGTCGACGAGCGCAGGTATGACGGCACAGCTCGTCGCCGACGCTCTGGTGATGGCGATCTGGCGGCGCGGTAAGCCTGCGCAATGCTGCTTGCCGCCTGCGCCACCGGCACGACCTGCAGGGCCCGCGGTTATGGCGGCGGCCCCTATTCCCGAGCCGGCGCTGGCGTCGGCATTCCGTTTTAGCGGGCCTGTTCCATCGCAAACACGGCGTTATCGGCCGTCCGGCTGCATTGAGTTGGCCGCGCGGCGGACGTAGCATTTCAAAAAGCGGCGGCGCAGGAGGAATGCCCATGAAAGTCTGCATGTTCCACCTGATGCCGTATCGGGATTTGCCGGCGGATTTCGAGGAGCGCTACCAGACCGCCTATGTCGATCCGCTGTGGTTCGACGTCGCCGACGCCGAGAAGGTCGGCCAGTATTACAACGCCACGCTGGACGAGCTGCTGTACGCCGCCAAGGCCGGCTTTCATGGCGTCTGCACCAACCAGCATCACCAGAACGCCTATGGCTTCATGGCGAACCCGAGCCTGATGGGCTCGGTGCTGGCGCGCGGCACCAACGGCGACAACACCGCCATCATCCAGCTCGGCTCGACCCTGCCCTCGACCACGCCGCCGACCCGCATCGCCGAGGAATACGCGATGCTCGATTGCATCAGCGGCGGCCGGCTGATCGCGGGCTTCCCCACCGGGCTGCCGACCGACGCCACGCTCTCCAACGCCGTCGTCCCGGTCGAGCAGCGCGAGCGCTACCGCGAGGCGCTGGCGCTCGTCCTGAAGGCGTGGTCGGCGAAGGAGATGTTCGCCTGGAACGGCAAGCACTACCAGCTCGGCATGGTGAACCTGTGGCCGCGGCCGATCCAGCAGCCGCATCCGCCGATCTGGATTCCGGGCTCCGGCATCTCCTCGACCGCCGACTATGTCGTCAGCAACGATTACTGCTTCTGCCATCTCAGCTATCACGGCGCCAAGAACGCCACCTTCACCGCCGACCGCTACTGGGAGCTGGCGGCGAAGAAGGGCCGCGACGACAATCCGCACCGCTACAGCTTCCTGCAACTGATCGGCGTCGCCGAGACGGATGCGCAAGCCGAGGAGCTTTACGCCCCGCACGCCGAATATTTCTTCCGGAAGCTGCTGCACACGCCGTCGTACTACCAGCAGATCCCCGGCTGCCTGGAATATCCCGCGCTGGTGCAGGCGCTGACCAACAATCCGCGCGGCGGCTTCAATCTGCGCGAGATGAAGGCCCGCGATTTCTACGACAACGGCTTCGTCATCGTCGGTAGCGCCAAGACCGTGCGCGAGCAATTGGTGGAGCACATGAAGCGGCTCCGCGTCGGCCACCTGCTGACGCTCTTGCATTTCGGCTCGATGTCGACGGAGCTGTGCAAGCGCAACATCGACCTGTTCGCCCGCGATGTGCTGCCGCATCTCGAAAGCCTATGGAGCGAATACGACGACCGCTGGTGGCCCGAGCGGCTCAAGGCCAAGACGCGTTCGCCCGCCATGGCCGCGGCCGAATAGACCGGAGCAAGCATCATGGCGGCTCCGGACGTGCGGCGGCTCCGGCTGTGGCAGAACCGGATCGAGACCGATGTCGAGATTGCCGGCAGCGGGCCGCCGCTGGTGTATCTGCACGGGCCGTGGGGCCTTAATCCCGACCGCGCGTTTCTGTCCAGGCTCGCGAGCCAGAACACGGTTTATGCACCGCGGTTTCCCGGCACCACGCCGGGCGATCCGGACGCGGTGCACCGGCTCGATAGCTGGCTCGACCTGGTGGTCTATCACGGCGAGCTGCTCGACGCGCTCAAGCTCGACGCGGCGGTTTTGGCCGGCCATTCCTTCGGCGGCTTGGTCGCCGCCGAGATCGCGGCTGCCGTGCCGCGCTCGGCCGCCAAACTTGTCCTGATCGATCCGGTCGGGCTCTGGCGCGACGACCATCCGGTGAAGAACTGGATGGTCCTGAGCGATCGCGAGCGCAAGTCCTCGCTGTTTGCCGGTCCCGAGAGCGAAGGCGCGAAGAAATTCTTCACGGTGCCGAGCGATGCAGCCGAGCGGGTCGATACGCTGGCGCAAATGATCTGGTCGCAGGCCTGCACCGGAAAATTCGTCTGGCCGCTCCCCGACCGCGGCCTCAAGCACCGCATCCATCGCATCATGGCGCCGACCCTGATCGTCTGGGGCAAGGACGATCGCATCATCAATGCCGCGTACGCGCAGGAGTTCGCCAAGCGGATTGCCGGCGCCCAGGTTGCGCTGATCGACAAGGCGGGACATCTGCCGCACCTCGAAAGCCCCGGGGCCGCGGCCAAGGCAGTGCAGGAGTTCGTCGGCCGCTGAACGAGAGCGGCAAGGGACATCAGCAAACCGCCGAAGAGCGGTCCTAACGGGAGGGAAGCACTATGGCGACTACCACCACCACGTCCGCCATTGCGGCGGCGCCTTTGACGTCGGACGACCGTTGGACAAGCTACAGCGCAACGGTGCTTGCGATCTGCATGCTCGGCTGGGCCTTCGATATCTACGAAGCCACCATCATGCAGCTCGTCACGCCGATCCTCATCAAGGAATGGGACATCACGCCCACCACCATGGGCAGCGTGACGACGATCTCGCGCTGGGTCGGCCTGATCGGCACGTTCGTGTTCCCGGCGCTTGCCGATCTCTACGGCCGGCGGCGGGTGCTGATCTGGTCGATCCTCGGCTATTCGGTGCTCACCGGCCTCACCGGCTTCTCCACCGGCTGGGTGACGCTGCTGATCTTCAGCTCGCTCACCCGTATCGCGCTCGCCGGCGAGAACCCGGTCGGCATGCTGCTGGTGACCGAGACCGCGCCGAAGAAGTGGCGCGCCACCGCGCTCGGCGGCCTGGTCGGCGGCTATCCGCTCGGCTATTTCCTGTGCTCGCTCGCCGCCCTCGTCGTGGTGCCGCTGTGGGGCTGGCGCGCGCTCTACTTCCTCGGCATCCTGCCGGCGCTGCTTGGTGCTCTGGGTACGGCTCGGCATCAACGAGAGCCCACGCTACGAGCGCGTCACCGCGGAGATGTTCCGCGAGGGCATGAAGAAGCGGCTCGACATCCTGGTCGCCGTTTCGTTCCTATCCGCGCGAGAGCGTCATCGCCTCGCTGATCTACTTCCTCTATCTGTTCACCTGGGTCGGCTGGTCGGCCTGGATGCCGTTCTACCTCGCCAACGAGCGGAGCCTCGGCTTCCCGACCATGGCGGTCTACCTGTCGTCTGGATGTTCGTCGCCATCTTCGCCTATTGGATTTGCGGCTGGCTGTGCGACGTGTTCGGGCGGCGCTGGGTGATCCCGGCCTTCGCCATTCCGGCCGCGATCCTGCTGGTGGCGATGGGCTATTGCGAGACGCCATCGAGCCTGTTCTGGGTCGGGCTGGCGACCAACTTCCTGATCACCGGCAGCTTCGGCACGGGCCTCGGCTACACCGCCGAGATCTTCCCGACGCAGATCCGCGGCACCGCGGTCGGCGCGACCTTCACCATCGGCCTCGGCTTCGCCTCGACTCGCGCCGATGGTCATGGGCTGGATCGCGACCAACTATTCGGTCGCCGCCGGCCTGCCGCTGCTGGCGCTGTCGTTCTTCCTGCTCGGACCGCTGTTCTTCTGGTTCGCGCCGGACGTGACGCGGAAGGAGCTTGCCGACTTCGTCGGCCAGAAGGTCGGCTGACCGGCGCAACCTGAGCCGTGGCGGCGGTCCGGGATACCGGACCGCCGTGTAGCGGTAGGGACGCGCGTTTCATCGCGCGCCCCCCGCACAGAACCGTATGTGCGGCTTTCCCGCATACGGCTCCCACCTCGGGTGTATGACGGCAAAATGCCGTATGCGTTCCAGCGCCTGTGACACGCGTATCCGGCTCTGCGTCCGGCGCGTGCTTTGCTTGGCCCCCCGCATTCCCCTTGGTCCCCGCCCTTCGCTCCGCCGGCTCCGCTGCGTTCGGCTCCGCCGCAGATCGCTCCGCAGCTGGCCCCGGCCGGGCGTCAGCACCTCGCATAGCGGTGCCGCACATGTTGCCTTCGAGCGAATAGAAACTCTCGGCCCCTGCGATCACTTCATCGGCGCGGGCGAGCATGGTCGCAGGTATGGTGAAGCCGAGCGCCTTGCTTGTGCCCGAACGGGCTAAATAGCACTTCCGCTTCCGGTAGGCCTTGCAATACCGCGATTGACGAGTTCGCAAGCCCGACCGATTGCACCCGCGTGATCTTCTCGCCCATGAAGCGGTTGGCGAGTAGCGAAGTCACAATCGGTTGCAGCCCCAGGATCAGTGCCGAGATGCCAGCAGGTGCGCCCTGGCTGATCGCGGTGAACACGCCTCCGAGGGTAACTCCGTGCACCAGCGAGCCTGCAACGAGACTATGGCCAATCTCATCCGCATTTGGCCGCCGTGCACCGGCCAAGAGCGCGATTGCCGCCATGATAACCACGGCGAAACCCATCCGCACGGCCAGAAAAGTCAACGGCTCAATGTACGGTATACCGTAGCGGGCACCGATAAATCCCGTGCTCCACAAAAGCACGAACAGCACCGGCGCTGTCACAATCGCCAGTCGGGTCGGCATGGATATCCGGCGAGGCGAAGACTCGGGGCCAAGGCATCCGTAGCGGCTCAGACTAGCACCCTTTAAGGGGCTGCTGATGTCCGTTGTGGGCCATAGCGGACATCACTCAATCACCTCGTCGGCCAGCATCTGCATCGAATTTGGAACTGTGAGGCCAAGCAATTTCGCAGTGCCGAGATTGACGACCAGTTCGTACTTTTTCGGCAACTCAAACGGCAGGTCCCCGGCCTTCTCGCCCCTGATGATCCTGGCCACGTACCCGGCGGCTCGGCGATATGCCTCTAGTTGGCTCGGTCCATAGGACAACAGCCCACCTGCAGCGACAAACTCGCGATCCGTGTAACGTAAGCGATTCTCCGATCCCACTGCTCTGATGGCTTGATTTTTTGGCGGATTGAGCGCGAACGCGGTTGATCGTGCATTACGCCGCGAGGCGATCGGCGGAACGCTGTGCCGCCCAAGCCCAGGGCATGAGCTCGTCGAGGCGCGAGGCTGGCCAGAGATTGACGAGCTTTGATGAGCACGTCGGCGAAGTAGGCTTGCGGATCGACACCATACAGTTTGCAGGTCTCGACAAGTGAGGCGATGGCTGCCCAGTTCTCCGCCCCTTGATCGTGGCCAGCGAACAGCGCGTTTTTTCGATTGAGCACAATCGGACGTATACTTCTTTCCACGATGTTGGTGTCGAGTTCGATGCGGCCGTCGTCGAGGAAGCGGACGAGCCCGTCCCAATGGTTCAAGCCGTAGCGGATGACTTCGGCAATGACGGACTTCGTCGAGACGCGCGCGAGCTGCTGTTCGAGCCAGGTTTTGAGCGCCAGCACGAGTGGTTTGCTCTTTTCCTGGCGCACGGCGCGGCGCTCATCGGCGCTTTTGCCACGGATCGTCTTCTCGATCGCATAGAGCGCGGCGATGCGTTCCAGAGCTTCGCTCGCGATCGGCGCCGAACCGCCCTTTGCGATATCGAAGAACTGTCTTCTCAGATGAACCCAGCAGAAGGCGAGCGTGATCGCGTCGCCGGTCCGTGCGTCATCGGCAATGGTCTTGTAGGCCGCGTAGCCGTCGCATTGCACGATGCCGCGATAGCTCTCAAGCAGCTTCAGCCCGTGGACGGCGCCGCGGCCCGGCGCATAGGTGTAGGCGACGGCGGGCGGATCGGTTCCGCCCCAGGGCCGATCGTCGCGGGCGATCGCCCAGAAGTACCCTTTCTTTGTGCGTCCACGGCCCGGATCGAGCACCGGCGCCACCGTCTCGTCGACCGCGATCTTGGCCGAGCCCAGAATGAGTTCCCGCAGCCGAAGATACAGCGGCTTGAGCTCCGCGGCCGCATAGCCCACCCAGAATGCCAGCGTCGCGCGTTCGATCGTGATGCCTTGGCTCAGCAACATCTGGGCTTGGCGATAGAGCGGCAAATGCCAAGCATATTTGGCAACCAGGACAGAGGCCACCATCGCCTCGGTCGGCAGCCCGCCTTTGATCAGCCGTTCCGGCGCTGGGGCCTGGACCACGCCCTGTTCGCAGGCCCGGCAGGCGTATTGGGGACGATGCGTCACGATCACCCGATATTGGGCGGGGATGACGTCGAGACGCTCGGCGGTGTCCTCCCCGATGACGTGCATCGCGCCATGACAGCATGGACAGACGGCAATCTCGGGTGCGAGCGTGACGTGGATGCGGGGAAGATGAGCCGGCAGCGATCCGCGGTTGGCGCGACGCTTCTTCCTCTGGGCATCGGCCGGGGTTTCCGCCGTGTCCTTCTTGTCCTCTTGCGCATCCTGCTCGGCGATCGTCGTCTCGATATCCTCCAACGCCAATTGCATCTGCTCGTGATCAAGCCGTTCGGACCGCCGGCCAAACTGCGCGCGCTGGAGCTGCCTCAAGAGGTGGTGAAGCCGATCGTTCTGCTCCCTCACGCGCCGGCATTCTTCAATCGCCGCGTCGCGCTCGCTCGACAAAGAGCTCACCAGCGCCCGCAAGGCGTCGAGATCATCCGGAAGGGCATCGATCGGCATGATCGATACTTGAATCAAATTCGTGCATGTTTGTGATGTCCAACACGCAATCTTGATTCAATAAGTCGCAGCTCTCACGATGTCGCTGTCGGCCGCGCAACATCCCGTGCGTGCAGACGCGACCAATCCATCCCGTCAACGAGTGCCGCAAGTTGCGGCGCCGTCAGCCGCATCACGCCGTCACTCACCGGTGGCCACCTGAAGGCGCCATGCTCCAGCCGTTTCCAGAACAGAACCAGCCCCGAACCGTCCCACGCCAGAATCTTAAGCCGGTCCGCCCGCTTCGACCGGAAGATGAAGATCGTTTCCGAGAACGGGTCGTGCCCCAGCGCCTCACGGACCAGAGCCACGAGGCCATCCGCGCCCTTGCGGAAGTCCACGGGCTTCGTGGCCACCAGCACCTTCACCCCTGCCGCAACCGCGATCATGTCGCCGCCTTCACGGCACGCAGCACATCCCGCAGCCAGCCGAGATCAACGCCTCGTTCCGCGCGAACCACCGCGCCGGCAATCTCGATGGTAATCGCCCCGGACCGGTTCGCCCACCGCCGCGGCAACACCGTCGTCACGGGCTTCCCTCACGATCGGTACAAACATCGGCACCTCGTCGGCCGGCAACGTCAGCAGACCGGCCCGCGCCGCCTTGCGCCAACCAAACAGATGCTGCGGCGACATGTCGTGCCGGCGCGCCACCTCCGACACCACCGCGCCGGGCGCATAGGATTCCGCGACGATCCGCCCCTTGGTCTCGACGCTCCAGCGACGCCGGCGTCCAACCCCGACCCGGATATCGACCCGACCTCGTGGCTCCGAAGCGTCAACTATATGGTCGACCATATGTGCGAACCGATCTGCCCAAGTCGGTTCGCATCTTGCGGCTCAAATCGCGCGTTACAAGGTGGGAGCAGAGCTCCGCTTACCGTGTAACTGGCCGGAATTGCATGGCGCGTCGAAAGCAACACCAGGCGTTGTCGCTGAGAAGTGAAAAATGGACCGCTTCCCATGTGCAATGCGCTGGCGCCAGATTGGACAACGGTGATGAATGCCGCATCCAACTCCTGTGCCGTGGAAACTCTAACCACCACAAGGCGGCGATCCATGGTTTTTGCGGCGGCTTCCAGGGCTCGTAATTCTTGGTCAAACTCCACGAGATTTGTGTCGAGCAGCGCAGCCAGAACGTTGCTTTGAGGAACCAACTCTCGCAAGAGTCCAAGCCGCTTTCCCGAAACATCAATCGTTCCAAACGAAACACCCGTGACGTTGCCACCCGGTCGATTGAGATTTGTCACCATCCCCGTTCGAACCGGATCGTCGCCGACAACAGCCACAATCGGTATGGTCGTTGTCGCTGCCTTCGCAGCAAATACAGCGGTGCTGTGCCCAACAATCGCGGTCACCTGACGATTGATCAAGTCTTCTGCAAGCCTCGGGAGGCGATCCCCGTGACCATCCGCCCAGCGGTATTCGATAACGATATTCCGGCCTTCGACAAAACCAGCGTCGGCAAGGCCCTGACGGAATGCATTGACAAGGTTGGTGGCATCAGCCGCAGACGTAATTCGCAAAAATCCAATCACCGGACTTTGCGACTGCTGCGCCGTAGCAACCGTAGGGCCAGCAACCGCCGCAGCGCTTCCAAGCGCAATAAAATCCCGCCGCCTCATGTCGGCCCCCAAGAACTTATAGAGATCACATGGTAGCGGCTCAAATCATAATTCTGAAAGAGGCCGATGTCCGCTAATGTGAAGGTCATTCACGTCGATTTGGCCTGTCCGCGGCAAGTCCGCGTATCCCCCGAGAGCGACCGAATAGCGGACGTTTTTTTTGACCGCTTCGTGCCCATGCGAGGCAGACACAAAAAAAGCAAAGCAGCCGGATTACTTAGCGGACAATAGCCATCTCAAGCTTCGTTATTTCACCGGGAACAGAAGCGCAACCGAGGTCCGCAATTGCCAATCTGATGCACCGCTCGGACGTACCGCGTTGTAATAGGCTGCAATCTGCGCGTTCACCGGTTGATCACCCACTTTGAAAACGCGACCGAAACCACCGCCGACCGGCACGGTCCATTTTTCACCGGCTGCCGCGAGCCAGTTCACGGTAATGATGGGTGATGTGGTCAAGTACCAGCCGTGCGCCATGTTGTAATTGACAAAGGGTTGGGCCAGACCTGCGTTCACGGCGGGTCGCAATGGATTGCCGCCGATCGACCATTGATTGTTGAGCAACACACCGAGCACCCAGTGTCCCGGGGTGGTCAGGAAGACGGCCGTCGGGCCGAATAGGACCTTGCCGGTCCCGAGAATAGGATCACTTGCGGACGGAACGGTGAAGACCGGACCAACGCCCCAGATCAGCTCACCCGGGTGCGCCGGTGACAGGAACAACGATTGGGTAATGTCGCCAATGCCATTGGTGCTGCTGTTTATCAGCGGATCGGGCTGGCTTACCAACGGAATGATCGTACGCGAAATCACGTTCCAGTTTTCGTTCAAGTGCATCGGCACGACCGGCTGAATGTTGAGTATTTCCTGCGTGCGGTTGAACGGTCCCGCGTTAAAGTTGGTGTTGCTCTGGAACGGCACGCTGAC
This sequence comes from uncultured Alphaproteobacteria bacterium, assembly GCA_963702635.1. GTDB lineage: Bacteria > Pseudomonadota > Alphaproteobacteria > Rhizobiales > Xanthobacteraceae > Z2-YC6860. Next base: position 842,310 of record CAVPDL010000010.1, on the reverse strand, counting down.
CAGATCCGCAATCGGGTTCTGTGATGCCTTCTGCAGGTCTTCATCTTTTGCAGGTGCGCCAGAACGACTGGCACGCGACGGCTCGGCTTCGGCAGGTAAGCCGCTCTCGAACTTATAGTTGATGCCGGCCTTGATCATTTGAACGTCGCGGTTCAATGCCACCGCCGGGACCGGGGTCGAAATCCAATTTGAGAGCGCGAGGTAGTCGTATTCGAGCTTGACGGTCCAATGCGCCTTGAAGCCGTACTCGATGCCGCCGCCAATCAGCCAGCCACCGTTGGTGCTCGACCCGTTCCAGGTCGGCGAGCCAGGGGCGTTCACCGTAGCGTCGCTGTGCACCCAACCGCCGCCTAATTTAGTGAATACAAGCCAGCGGTCATTCACGAGACCGATGCGGCCAGCCACTGTGCTCATCCAGCGGTGGCTCACAGAACCTAACGTTGGAACCGAAAGGGAGGGATGATTGAAACTCGCCCCATCAATATCGCCTTCCACGCCAAATAGGAGGTGACCGGCCTGGATATTAAAGCCAGCCTGGACACCGCCGATGAACTCGGTAATGCCGCCATAAAAATTATTGCCGGGAATGTTCAGGCTGCCGGTCGTCCATCCGCCGCCGAAGTTGGTGCCGACATAAAAACCGGACCAGTTGTAAGGCGCTGCGATTGGAGTTTTGTGGACCGGGGCCTTGGTGGGCAGATCTGATGCAAGCGCGGACGCGCCGAATAATCCGAAAGCAGCGACGCCCGTCAGTAAAAGCGTTTTCACTATAACGCCCCCGAAATCAACGTCGAGCGTCTCCAAAACGGAACGTCCGTTTTGCAAAATAACGATAGCAATTGCTGGAGCTGCGAACTACTTCCGCTCATCCAATTTTCGGCGCTGTGCTATGTTTGTCACATGCGCTAGCAGCGGTAATTGGGGGAGGATTGCACACAAAGTGATCGATGTCCGCTTCGTGCCATTGGACTAAACCGCTCGCGCGGCAGTTCGTTGCGGCACGATCGGTGGCCAACGGGATAGCGGGACGGGGCGTCCTGTCTTGAAGATGAGGAGTTTTGGCAACCCTCACTCAAGACAGGAGCATCCCCATGACCGGCGAGGCCGTAAGCCCGTTGCGCCGGCGCATGATCGAAGACATGACGATCCGCAAGTTAGCGCCGAAGACCCAAGAAGGCTACATCCGCACCGTCAAAAACTTCACCGCGTTTGTCTGCCGCTCGCCCGAGGCGGCGAGCCTGGAGGATGTTCGGCGCTTCAGCTTCATCTTGCGAGAATGGCGCGCGGGCGCCGATCCTCAATCACACGGCTCCTCACCTTCCCGATGCGAGTCACAACGATAATTCCGTTCGACCGGCTTTCCCGTAACGTGGCGTTTGTTTCGGGGCTAATGGCGCAGCGGGTGCCCTTCATCGTCGTCGAACTCGGCCGCGACGCCGATCCGTTCATGCTGCACCTCTATGCCGCGCTGGCCGAGAAGGAGCGCAGACTGATCTCGGAGCGCACCAGGGCGGCACTAGCCGCGAAGAAGGCCAACGGTTTTAGGCTTGGAAATCCGCACAACATCGGCGAAGCGGGCGCTAAGGGGCGGCGGGCTCAGACTGCTACCGCTGAGGAATTCGCAACTAATTTAATCCCCGTAATCAACGCAATCCGCGAAACCGGCGCATCTATGGTGGCAACCGCGCATGCCCTCAATCAAAGAGGCATTCGATCTTCTCGGGGCGAACGCTGGCATGTTTCCTCGGTGGCCCAGATCCTTGCGCGGGCAGGCGCTTAGGTACTTTAATCCCACCAGTTCGAATTTGTGAGGGGCGTGCATGCAGCGTTCGTTCGAGTGGCGTTCGACAAGAACGGCCAAATTACCGGACGCACGGTGATCTCGGATCGCCACGAAACTCGCCCGCAAGCGATTGCTGCGGCTGAAGCCGAAGCCATCAAGCACAAGCCTTGTGGTCGCAACCGGCAGGATGATCGTTGGTGGATCACCTTCGATCGAGGCCGGACCCATTGGCTGGTCATCGAAAATTACTGATCGAGTCCGTGCTTTTATAGGCGGGAAATTGCTTGCAGCCGAGCAGCGCAACGAACTCGCGTCGGTTCAATCGATCGAATTGCATCTGCTGCCCCTAGCCAGGGTGACAGCATAGCGGATGGCCGCGCTGCGGTGCGAGATTCCGGCACGGCCTGTGACCGCTCTGGGTCAATCGCTCCATGTGGTTGCCCGGGCCAAGCATCCCCATGTCCGAAGTTCCCCGTTTGCGACCGAAATCACGCGGCGGTGCAGCATGTCGAAAAGTGCCAGAAGCCGACATCATTCGAGGGCCTCGTCGGCGCTAGTCAGCAGCGTTGTTGGAACCCTGAGGCCAAGTGCCTTCGCTGTTCGTAGGTTGATCACCAGTTCAACTTTCGTGGATTGCTGGACGGGTAAGTTGGCTACGTTCTCGCCTTTGAGAATTCTTCCGGCGTAAGTCCCGGCCAAGCGGTACGCATCAGCGACACTTGCTCCATAGCTCATAAGTCCGCCTACATCAGCGTACTCGCGGTAAGGATAGACTGCCACTATGGCCGTTCGCGATGCCAGCTCCGTGATTTGCTTTCGGCTCGTCAAGAAAAACGGATCCGGATTAACAAACAGCGCCTCGATCCTTTGTTCTTTTAACGCGGCGAAAGCCGAGTCAATCTCGGACTTCGTGCTCGCCCTGACAATCTGCACGTTCAAACCAAGCTGCGTGCTGGCCGTGCGGACGTCTTCCTCCGAACTTGGACTATTTGGATTACGCGGATTGAGCAGCAAACCAACCGTTGTCGCCGTTGGGACGAGCTCGTGCAGCAGTCCGAGACGTTTGGCTGCGACCGTGAGTGCAAGAAAAACCGCACCCGTTACATTTCTGTCCGGCTTGTTCCAACTTTTCACAAATCCGAATTTGACCGGATCGCTGCCCAGATGAAACAGGATTGGAATTGTCGAAGTGGCCTGCATCGCAGCCGTCACTGGCGCCGGACCACCCATCGTAACGATAACGGCCACCTTGCGCTCGACCAGCTGTTTTGCGAGGGCAGGCAGCCGCTGATATCGCCCTTCAGCCCAGCGATATTCGATCGCGAGATTCCGGCCCTCGACGTAGCCTACTTCCGAGAGGCCCATTTTAACGGCAGCAACGTATTCCGCATAAGGTGGCGCGGGTGCAGCAAGTACACCGATTGTTGCCGTCGATTGTTGTGCGACAGCCGTCAGCGGCCAAGAAACCGCAGCTCCGGCGATTTGCTTGATGAATTCCCGCCGCGGTAGCGGTAGGGACGCCCATTGCTGAGCGCCCCCCGCACAGATCCGTACGTGCAGCTTTCCCGCATACGGCTCCCACCTCGGGTGTGTGACGGCAAGTCTTTGCCGTATGCGTTCCAGCGCCTGTGACACGCTTATCCGGCTCTGCGTCCGGCGCGTGCTTTGCTGGCCCGCATTCCCCTTGGTCCCCGCCCTTCGCTCCACCGGCTCCGCTGCGGTTGAGCCTGCTGCAGATCGCTCCGCACGGGGCTGTCCCGCTTTGTTCGCCGGCTTCATTGCTACTATGGCGGGGTCCGACTTCTCGGGTCCGTGCATCATCGGCTACGGCTCCTCACCTTCCCGATACGGGCCACAACGGTACTGCCGTTGCGGTCAGACCCGAGACCTCCCAGCTTCCGATGCGATCCTTTTGCACGTGATGTGGCCTTGGACCCCGGCAGGGCGTCAGCGCCTCGCGTAGCGGTGCCGCACATGTTGCCTTCGAGCGAATGAAAACCCTCGGCCCCTGCGATATCTGATCTTTCGTGGCTCAATCCCACACCCCATGCAATCGCTGTGTACGCTTCGTCACCACCGTCGCCAGTGGCCGCGCAACACTCGCTACCAAGCGGGCGCTACCCATTACCTGGACCGGACTTCCACCGGCTGGATCGCACCAGCTTGCGGCTGGCGCACTCATTCGGTCACTTCGCCGTCGTCGGCGCCCCCCGTGTTTTAACCGCCCGCGATGCGACCCCTCGGTGGCAGCCGGGGCCGACGCGTTACTGGATTAACCGGGCTAGGCATAACAATTTCGTAGAATCGTCCTTTCAAATCTGCTTCCATAGCGACCAAACAACGGACATACCGGGATGACAGCGACGAACAGCCGTGCCTGCGCTGTGTTCCACTAGCGCTGCGCCAGTTTCTCAACCCGATCGCAGTTTGGCGCAGTCCTGTTAATCCGTCCCAGCATCTGCACGGCAATCGTCGCCGTTCGCGACGAGACTGAGCCCGAATTGCAGTAGGCGATGTTGAGATACCGCACGGCCATGGCTGCATCGCTGCCGAACACCCGCTTGAAGCCCGGCGGAATGCCGGCAACGCCCTCGACTGCCTGCGCCGAAATCAGGTATGCGCGAGCGTCCCCCAATTCTCGCGCCCGATCCAACAGCTCTTTACCCCTCACCTCGCGGGGGATGCCGCCAAATTCCTTGGCGTTCCATTCGGTATCCTTGAAGGTCCATTCGACCCCGACAAGTGCAGCGCCTGCATTCGTCATCGATGGCCGGTGATTAGCGTCCGCCGCTTTCAAGTAATAACGGAGGGACAGCGTCAAGTCGGACTTCGGTTGCCAGGGTCCGATGACAAAATCGCTTCCTTGATAGAAGATGGCCAGCAGGGCGTAGGCTTGCCCGCTGCCCATGTTGCCTGCTTCGTTCCAAGTTTTCAGCGCCTGTTCGAACCGCGTCTTTGCCCCTTCGATATCGCCCCTGTTGGCCAAGTTGCGGCTTTCCGCTGCGAGGATGCGTCCGATCTGCGTCTTCAGCCGGCGGCTTGTGATACGCTTCTCTTGCGCGACATCGGGTCCCGTCAGCTCATTGGCGGTCTGCAAGGCGACGGTGCATGCATGATTCGCGGCTGGAATATCAATGGTTTCGTAGTTATCCTTGAATTCATTGTCCGCGGGGCGATCGGGATCGTCCCGAAGGCCGGTCATGCCATCGCAAGTCTTGGCGCGCTCTCGTAGGTTTTGCTTGCCGACCTCGGCTTCCCGCTGTTTGAGCTCGCCCTCTCGCCGAGCCGGCACCGCTGCCGCGCCCGATCCGATGGTTTGCGGCTTCGCGGCGGCATCGTCCAGCTTCTTCATGCGGGCATCGAACTCGGCCTGCCGGGTCTTCAGTTCGCGCTCGCTCTTATCGAGATTGCCGGCCCGGATGTTCATTTGGCGCTCTCGCGCGTCGAGTGTCTCCTGGCGTTGCGCCGGCGCGGCTTGTCCGCCGCCCAGCTGGCTGCGGACGATGCTTGCCGTGAACGCAGCCGCGGTTCCGCCGCCAATGAGTAGACCCGCGACTGCCGCAGCGGCGGCAAATCGCCGTTGTCGTTCGGCGGCCCTGGCCGCATTAACTTCCGAGGCAGCGGCCCGCTGCCGGAGTACGTTGACTTCGTCGCTCAACGATCTCTTGAGGTCGGGAGGCGCAAACGGCTGTCCCTTGCGAAACGCGGCAAGTCCCGTTTCAAACTTGGCCCGCTCCTCGCGCAGTAGTTCCTCTGCCTCGGTCTTGCGCTGGTCGATCGTTTGTCGCAGCTGCGCCTCGCTTGCGTCGTAGTCGCGCCGGAAGTCCGCAGTCAGCCCGTCGAATATCTTCGCCGACGACGGGTCGTCCGGGTATTGCTGAACGAATTCGAGCTTGGCGGCCATACTGTCGTCCGCCAGTGTCCTGGCAAGGTCGGAGAGCGCCGGCCGCTTGATGAAGCGGCCCAGCGTCTTCAGCACATTCTGCCACTGCTCGTGGTCACCGCGCGTGCCTAATGTGAACCAGTCCGAGATGTCTGGAGCCTGCAGCGTATTGTAAGGCAGCGGCAACCTTTTGATCGGATCAATCTGGATCTGGACTAGGACCTTGCGGGCATAGCCGCGATCAACCTCGCTAGCGAAGAAATTCTGATCGTCCGTGTGGAACAACTCGATTGCGCTCGCGCTCCACAACGCCATCACGGCAGCGGCGCTGTCGATCTGCTTGTTGAGCTCAAAACCGTAGTTGCTGCTTGCTTGCAGGTCGAGATCAATATGGGTGTCAACGCCGAGCTTACGCAGTTCACGTCGGATGGTATCAGCCCGCGCCTTGTCGACTTTCTTATACGAAATGAACACTTTGGACATGGCAAAACCACCAATGCCATTTACCAGACCCTAACCCACAAATTGTAGCGCCGCGCCCAAGATGCGGCAAGGGCGTCACCACCAAGGGTGACGTAAGAGATTCTGTGTCAGCCGAGGAAGTGGGTACTCCAACTGTGGCTGCCAAGCACACACCGGAGCACCCCCCATGTCACAGCGAGCTGCGACGATCACGAGTTTACCGATGGCATTTGAAGTCGTGAAGGCAATGCAGGCGGAGGGATTGGATTGGGGCGAGGGGTATCGTCCGCTCGGCCGGCAAGCCCTGGAGGCGATCATCGAAGGACCGCCGCCGCCATCTGACTATCGCCGAGCTCCGTCAGCAGATGCCGTCGATAGTAGCCATTGCGGCGATCGGCAGCGTCATCGGCATCGAACTGGTCGAGATGGCGATCGTATGCGTTCCAAGCGCCTGTGACACGCTTGCCCGGCTCTGCGTCCGGCGCGTGCTTTGCTCGTCCGCATGCCCCTTGGTCCCCGCCCTTCGCTCCACCGGCTCCGCTGCGTTCGGCTCCCCCGCAGATCGCTCTGCAGCGGGCTGTCCCGCTTTGTTCGCCGGCTTCATTGCTACTATGGCGGGGTCCGACTTCTCGGGTCCGTGCATCATCGGCTACGGCTCCTCACCTTCCCGATGCGGGCCACAACGGTACTGCCGTTGCGGTCAGACCCGAGACCTCCCAGCTTCCGATGCGATCCCTTTGCACGTGATGTGGCCTTGGACCCCGGCAGGGCGTCAGAACCTCGCATAGCGGTGCCGCACATGTTGCCTTCGAGCGAATAAAAACCCTCGGCCCCTGCGATATCTGATCTTTCGTGGCTCAATCCCACACCCCATGCAATCGCTGTGTACGCTTCGCCGCCACTGTCGCCAGTGGTGACGCAACACTCGCTACCAAGCGGGCGCTACCCATTACTTGGGCCGGACTTCCACCGGCTGGATCGCACCAGCTTACGGCTGGCGCACTTACTCGACCACCTCGTCGGCGTGTGCGAGCAATGTCGGCGTTACGGTAACGTTCAGCGCGTGTCCGTGCGGCTTTTACGCAGTGATGTCCAGCGCCCCCCGGTCGCGAGCAGCGATTTCTCACTCGATCACATCAGTTGCGCGCGACAGTAGCGTCGCGGGAATGGTAAGGCTGAGAGCCTTCGCGGCCTTGAGGTTGATAACGAAGTCGAATTGCGTTGCCTGCTGCACGGGGAGATCCGAGGGCTTGGCGCCCTTCAATATCCGGTCGACATAAGCAGCAGCTCTTTGATGAAGCTCTGGGACGTGCACGTCATATGCCATCAGGCCGCCGGCATCAGTCACCGGGAGTAAAAAAGGATAGACAGCTGGCAACTTGTTACGAGCCGCAAGTTCGGTTACGCGGGCGCGGTGAACAATGAACATGCTCTCGCCGGTTACAAGAAGCCCCTCGGCGCGCTCCTGAACACCAGCCTCAAAGGCGGATGAAATATCGTCGCCAGTCCGAATGTCGCGGACGATCAACGTTACGCCCATTGATCGGCCTGCCACTTGCATGGCCTTCACCTGCAACGGCGCGATTGGATCGGCCAGATACGATAGCACCAGTATCCGCGAGATCGTGGGCACAGTCTCTTTCAATAGTTCTAGCCGCTTGGTCGCGAGGTCCGGCGCCATGAGCGACATGCCGGTGAGGTTATCCGTGGGGTGCGCCAGACTATTCACTAAACCAGTCCCCAATGGGTCACCGAGAGCGACCATAACGATTGGAATCGTTTTAGTTGCCTTTTTCAAAAGATGAGCGGCTGGGGTGGTCGTCACCGCAATAACGTCCGGATTCAGATTCAGGCATTCATCAACGAGCGCCGGAAACCGATCGCCGTTGTTGTCCGCCGAAAGATAGCTGATGTTGATGGTCCGTCCGTCCACGTAGCCAAGGTCCTGCAAACCTTGGAAGAACCCATCAAATCGTGGTGAGCGCGTCCGCACTGTTCCTGGATCAAACGTCAAGAAGCAGAGTCGCGGAATTTTCCTAGGTTCCTTACCTTCTCCAACGCGAGGCGCAGAAAGCGAGGAGAGAATGACAAGCAAGATGACGCGCAGCATCTTGGCTGGTTGCTCTACTTTCAGAGCGCGCAAGCAGCTAGCCGCTAACCGACCAACAGGCAGAACAAATTCACGACGCATGGTACCCACCCCTGGGGTCTGAGCCGAAAATATTGTAGTGGTAATGAGGCCGGACCAAAAGGATGGTTGGTCGAGGCCTAATTGATGTCGGCTTTATCCCGATAGTGACCGGAAAGCGGCCATTGTCGGCCGTCTGAAAAGTGCCAATGGACTAAACCGCTCGCGCGGCAGTTCGTTGCGGCACGATCGGTGGCCAACGGGATAGCGGGACGAGGCGTCCTGTCTTGAAGATGAGGGGTTTGCAACCTTCATCCAAGACAGGAGCATCCCCATAAGCCCGTTGCGCCGGCGCATGATCGAAGACATGACGATCCGCAAGTTAGCGATGTCCCAGCCTTGAAACAGCGCGACCATGTAGCCGGCCTCGCCGCTTTACGCCGACCGCCGCGCCGTCCATATAAAGTTCCCATGGCCCGCCAACCCCAATCCCAGCCGTCGCCGCCACCCGAGCCCGCCATCGCCACGGGCGGTCCTGCGCTTTCCGAAAGCCGGCGGCATCCTCACCATCGACCTCGGCGCCGTCCGCGCCAACTACAAACTGCTGGCGGCGCGCGTGATGCCCGGCGAATGCGCCGCGGTGGTCAAGGGCGACGCCTACGGCTGCGGCACTCGAGCCGGTCACCGCGACGCTGTTGCGCGCCGGCTGCCGGACCTTCTTCGTCGCCCACCTCGCCGAGGCGCGCCGCGTCCGCGCCATCGCGCCCGAGGCGGCGATCTATCGTGCTCAACGGCTTTTCGCCGCGGCGCGGGCGCGGCGTTCATCGAGCTCAACGCCCGGCCGGTGATCAACAGCCTGGTCGAGCTCGCCGAGTGGGACCATTTCGTCGCCGAGCAGCGGCTGGGACGGCGGCGCGGCGCTGCACGTCGACACCGGCATGAACCGGCTCGGCGTCACCATCGAGGAGGCCGCGGCGGTCGCCGCCCGCGTCCGCAGCCGAGAACCACGGCATCACGCTCTTGATGAGCCACCTCGCCTGCGCCGACCGGCCGGAGCATCCGCTCAACGACCAGCAGATCAGGCAGTTCCGCGAAATCCGCGCGCTGTTTCGCGGCATCTCCAGCTCGCTCGCCAATTCCTCGGGCATCTTCCTCGACGCCTCGACCTATTGCGACGTGGTGCGCCCCGGCGTCGCGCTGTTACGGCGGCAATCCGACGCCGGGCAAGCCCAATCCGATGCGGCCGGTGGTCGAGCTCAAGGCGCGCATCCTCCAGGTCCGCAACGTGCCAGCGCGGCGCGACCGTGGGCTATGGCGCCGCCTGGACCGCCAGGCGCGACAGCCGGATCGCGGTGGTCGCTGCCGGCTATGCCGACGGCGTGCTCCGCGCCGCCGCGACCACCGAAGGCAAGCAAGCCCGCGCGAGGTGATCGTCGCCGGCAAGCGCTGCCGGATCGTCGGCCGCATCTCCATGGACCTGCTGGCGCTCGACGTCACCGACCTGCCGGTCAGCGCGGTGCGGCGCGACCAGATGGTCACCCTGATCGGCGAAGGCCTGACCCTCGACGAGGTCGCCGACCAGGCCGGCACCATCGCCTACGAGGTGCTGACCAGCCTCGGCCGCCGCTTCCACCGGGTGTGGAAGCCCGACTCGCATTAATGTTCTTGAAATGTTCTCTTGCGATGGGTAGCGTTCTTCGGACTGCCCAGATTCGCAAGGATTCGCCCCATGTCCCGCCGCAACCAGACCTTCGTCTGCCAGAACTGCGGCGCGGCCTCCGCCCGCTGGCAGGGCAAGTGCGAGGCCTGCGGCGAATGGAACACCCTGGTCGAGGAGGGCGACGGCACCGGCGTCGGCGCCCGTCCCGCCGGCCCCGGCCGCCGGCGCGCAAGGGCCGCCGCTTCGCGCTCGAGGCCGCTGGCCGGCGAGGCCCACGAGGCCCCTCGCCTGCCGTCCGGCATGCCGAATTCGACCGCGTCACCGGCGGCGGCTTCGTGCGCGGCTCGGTGCTGCTGCTCGGCGGCGATCCCGGCATCGGCAAATCGACGCTGCTGATCCAGGCCGCAGCGGCGCTGGCGAGCGCCGGCCACCGCGCCGTCTACATCTCCGGCGAGGAGGCGGTGGCGCAGGTGCGGCTGCGCGCCGAGCGGCTCGGCCTTGGCGGCGCGGCCGGTCGAGCTTGCCGCCGAAACCTCGGTCGAGGACATCGTCGCGACGCTGTCCGAAGGCGCGACGCCGCGCCTGGTCATCATCGAACTCGATCCAGACCATGTGGACCGACGTGGTCGAGGCCGCGCCCGGCACGGTGACGCAGGTGCGCGGCTCGGCGCAGGCGCTGATCCGCTACGCCAAGCACACCGGCGCGGCCGTCATCCTCGTCGGCCACGTCACCAAGGACGGCCAGATCGCCGGCCCCCGCGTGGTCGAGCACATGGTCGACGCCGTGCTGTCGTTCGAGGGCGAAGGCTCGCACCAGTTCCGCATCCTGCGCGCGGTGAAGAACCGCTTCGGCCCGACCGACGAGATCGGCGTGTTCGAGATGACCGGCCTGGGGCTTCGCGAGGTCGCCAACCCCTCCGAGCTGTTCCTGTCGGAGCGCGATCTCGGCTCGCCCGGCACCGCCGTGTTTGCCGGCATCGAAGGCACCCGGCCGGTGCTGGTGCGAAATCCAGGCGCTGGTGGCGCCGACCACGCTCGGCACGCCGCGCCGCGCGGTGGTCGGCTGGGACGGCAGCCGCCTCTCCATGGTGCTCGCGGTGCTGGAGGCCCATTGCGGCGTCAACCTCGGCGGCCACGACGTCTATCTCAACGTCGCCGGCGGGCTTCGCATCGTGGAGCCGGCCGCCGATCTCGCCGCGGCGGCGGCGCTGGTTTCCTCGCTCGCCAATGCGCCGCTGCCGGCCGACGCGGTCTATTTCGGCGAGGTGTCGCTGTCGGGCGCGGTGCGGCCGGTGGCCCAGGCCGGCGGCGCGGCTGAAGGAGGCGCAGAAGCTCGGCTTTGCCCGCGCCGTGGTGCCCGAGGCGGTGCGCGCCGAAGCCTCCGATCCGGGCCTTGCGCTCGACCCGGTCGGCGCGCTGGTCGAGCCTTGTCTCCGACATCGCCGCGCGCGGCGAAAAATCCGGCAAAACGGCCGCGCCCAGAGCCGCGGCCAGAAGACGGATGACGGCCGCCGCAAGGCCGCATGACGGCCGCGTCAGCCGGCGCCGCTATACGACCAGCATCGCATGGCCGGCCATCGTCCCGGAGCCGCCAAAAAACGACACAAAATTAAACCATTGGGCCGACTCGTCCGCAGGCCCTTGCCGAGCGCGGTCCGGGCAAGTGAGTGTGGGAGCAAGACCGATCCCGATTCGTCCGACCAGCTCGCAGTCTCGACTCGAACGCGCACAGCGCCCGCAACGCTGAGCGATCCATGCCCGATTACGTGGCTCGACATTCTCCTGCTCGGCGTGATGCTGATTTCCGGCCTGCTCGCCATGATCCGCGGCTTCATGCGCGAGATCCTGTCGATCACCGCCTGGGGCGCCGCGGCGGTGGCGACGCTGCTGCTCTACAACAAGCTTCTGCCGATCGCCAAAGCCAACATTTCCAGCGACATCGTCGCCACCGGCGCGGTGATCGGCGGCGTGTTCCTGATCACGCTGCTGATCGTCTCGGTCATCACCGTGCGCATCTCCGACATGGTCCTCGACAGCCGCATCGGCGCGCTCGACCGCACGCTCGGCTTCCTGTTCGGGCTCGGCCGCGGCCTGATCATCGTCGTGGTCGCCTTCCTGTTCTTCGCCTGGCTGGTGCCGACCGGCAAGCAGCCCGACGGCGTGCGCAACGCCAAGTCGCTGCGTCGTGCTGGAAAACACCGGCGAATGGCTGCAGGCCCTGTTGCCGCAGGACATGGATGCCTATTTCTCCCAGATGTTCAAGAAACGCCCGAAGGGCGACGAGGACCGGAGCCGCCGGATGCGCCGCCGCCAGGCCAGCGCTCCGACCGCGGCTCGCCGGACATCACCGGCTCGGTGCGCGCAGGCCGGCTACCAGCGGTCCGACCGCACCGACATGAAGCAGTTGATCGACGCCACCAAGAGGATGAGCAGGACGCAGACGCAGCCGATGGACGCGACGATGGACCAGTCTCGACTCTCGAAGCGCGACCGCCTGCGCGAGGAATGCGGCGTGTTCGGCATCTTCGGCCATCCCGACGCCGCCGCCATCACCGCGCTCGGCCTGCACGCGCTGCAGCACCGCGGCCAGGAGGCCGCCGGCATCGTCTCGCTTCGACGGCAAGCGCTTCCACTCCGAGCGCCGCATGGGCCTCGTCGGCGACAACTTCTCCCGCCGCGAGGTGATCGACCGCCTGCCCGGCACCACCGCCATCGGCCACGTCCGCTATTCCACCACCGGCGAGACCATCCTGCGCAACGTGCAGCCGCTGTTCGCCGAGCTCGAGGGCGGCGGCTTCGCCATCGGCCACAACGGCAACCTGACCAACGGCCTGACGCTGCGCCGCGCAGCTGGTCGCCGAAGGCGCGATGATGCAGTCGACCACCGACACCGAGGTGATCCTGCACCTGGTCGCCCGCGCCAGGCGCAACCGCTTCGTCGACCGCTTCATCGAGGGCCTGCGCCAGATCGAAGGCGCCTACTCCTTCGTCGGCATGACCAACAAGAAGCTGATCGGCGCCCGCGATCCGCTCGGCATCCGCCCGCTGGTGCTGGGCAAGCTCGACGGCTGCCCGATCCTCGCCTCGGAGACCTGCGCGCTCGACATCATCGGCGCCAAGTACGTCCGCGACGTCGAGAACGGCGAGGTCGTGGTGTTCGACGACGAGGGCGCGCATTCGCACAAGCCGTTCCCGCCGATGCCGCCGCGGCCCTGCATCTTCGAATACATCTATTTCGCGCGGCCGGACTCCATCGTCGGCGGCCGCTCGGTCTATGACGTGCGCAAGGCGATGGGCGCGCAGCTTGCCAAGGAGGCGCCGGCCGACGCCGACGTCATCGTGCCGGTGCCCGATTCCGGCGTGCCCGCGGCGATGGGCTTCTCGCAGGCCTCCGGCATCCCCTACGAGATGGGCATCATCCGCAACCACTACGTCGGCCGCACCTTCATCGAGCCGACCCAGCACATCCGCCAGCTCGGCGTGCGCCTGAAGCACAGCGCCAACCGCGCCGTGGTCGAGGGCAAGCGCATCGTGCTGGTCGACGATTCCATCGTGCGCGGCACCACCTCGACCAAGATCGTGCAGATGATGCGCGAGGCCGGCGCCAAGGAGGTGCACTTCCGCATCTCGTCGCCGCCGATCACGCATCCGGACTACTACGGCATCGACACGCCCGAGCGCGACAAGCTGCTCGGCCGCCACCCACGACCTCGAGGGCATGCGGAAATTCATCGGCGCGGATTCGCTGGCGTTCCTCTCGGTCGAGGGCATCTACAAGGCGATGGGCTACGAGGCGCGCGATCCGCTGCGGCCGCAGTTCACCGACCATTGCTTTACCGGCGAATATCCGACCGGGCTCACCGACCAGACCGGCCAGCAGGCCCAGCCGCGGCAGTTGTCGCTGTTGGCGGAAGCGGGATGAGAGCAGGTTGCGCTGCGCGAGCGAGCAGGATCATCCGCTTTCGCGGATGATGACAGCCGCATCCGTGTCTCGCCGAGCGGATCACATTTGATGGCGCCGTCTCACGACGCCGCGGAATTGTTGCCGACGACGCGGCGCTGGTGATCGCTTCGCCGCGTCGAACGCTCCTCCACCATCTGGCGCTGCAGCCGGGCGTAATCGTTGCGGGCTCGCACCAGCGCGCCTTCCGCAAGCGCGCGCTCGCGGCGCTCATGCTCGATCGTCGCATTGAGCTGCGCAAAGGCCTGTTCGGCCCGGGTTCGATAGCCGATCGCGCCCGACTGGACCTGCTCCAATTGACCGCTCAGCGCTTTGATCTTTTCATTGGCATGGCCGAGCGAGCCCTCGCGCGACGCCAGCGTTTCCGACAGGACCTTGCACCGGTCAGTCAGATTCATGATCTCGCATTCCAGCTTCTGGGTCTGTTGCTGCCAGTCCTGGCTGGCCGTGGACAGGAGTTCGATCTCCTTTTCGGCCTCGCCTCGGGCGACGGTCGCTTCGAGCAACCTGGCCTCTGCCGCGGCGATGTCCTCGGCGCGCGCCGCCGAAACCGTGCGCGCGTCGGCAAGAAATTCTTCCGCCGTATCGAAGCGGGAGCGCAGCTCGTGGAGCTCCAATCTCAGCGCCAAACCCTCCTTCTGCCGGCGTTCGTCGGCTTCGGCACGTGCGGCGGCGTGCCCGTCGCGCTCGGCTTCCGCCGCCGCCAAGCTGTCTTCCAACTGCTGCAGCCGGCTGTTCGAGTCGGACCGGGCGCTCTGGATCTCGGCGAGCTGGCGAGACAACCGCGAGGCCTCCGCCAACGCCGTGTTGCGCTCGGCCTCCGCCGCCGCCAGGCTGCCTTCCAACTGCTGCAGCCGGCTGTTCGAGTCGGACCGGGCGCTCTGGATCTCGGCGAGCTGGCGAGACACCCGCAAGGACTCCGCCAACGCCGTGTTGCGCTCGGCTTCCGCCACCGCGAGGCTGCTCTCCAGCTCCTGAAGCCTGCTGCGCAACCCGGTCAGGGCGCTCTCGGTCTCGGCGAGCTGCCGGGCGCTGTGCGAGGACTCGGCTAACGACCTCTCCAGGGCGGCCTGCAAGGCGCTCTTGCCGCTGTCCAGCATCGAGAGACGCTCGCGCGCCTGCGCGAGCTGCGTTTCCAATTCGGCGGCCCGCTTGTCGGACGTGTCGGCGCGGCCGGCAAGCAGCCCCCGCTCCTGGCTCAGCGTCCGGGCCGTGCCGGTTTCCTCTCCGAGCTGCTTCACGATCACCGACATCGCGATGCGGACGGCCGCCACCTCGTTGGAGAGTTTGGCCCGGTCGTCCTCGAACTCGCGTCCGCTGCGCCGCGCCGCCTCCAGCTCCCGGCGCAGCCGCTCGTTGTCGCGTTCCAATTCGAAGGACCTTCGTTCGAGCCCCTGGAATTCCGCACGCAGCGTTTCGTGACTGCCGCGGATCGCCTCGAACGCGTCCTGCGAGCGGACGGTGTCGGCCTTCTCATGTTCCAGCGTGGTCAGAAGATTGTTGAGCGGCTCGACCAGCTTGCCGAACGTGTCCTTGAGGCCGTCGATCGCGCTAAGCTGATGGCTGGTGTCGGTCAGCAGCTTTCGCAGCACCTCGTGGTCGTCAGCGCTGCGCGCGCCGTCATCCGCGAAAGCCGCGGTGTCGCTTTGCTCAGAGCGCTCCGCGCCTGGCGGTATGGCTAACGGCTGCGGAGACGCCTCCGACTTCAGCTTGGTCCCCGCAGGCCACAGGAGGTTAGAAACCGTCCGCATGCCACTCCCCACCCAATCAAAGTAGTCAAAAAAGTGTCACGCTGGATACTGCTCATCATGGTCGTCCACAGACACGATCCGATCCATGCCGGGATCTAGACTTTATTCCTCGATGTGGACTATAGTCCTTGACGTTTCATCTGCCGCGACTGCGTTCTATTTTGCAGCCGAGTCATTCGGAGGTCGCACCATGAACACCGTCCGCCTGCCGCCGCTTATCGGTGCGATCGTCGGCGTATTGCTATTCGCCGGCAGCGCGGCATCAGCGCAGACCGCCTCTCCTCCAACGGCCGCCCCCAAGGCGAAGCCCAAGACCGCAGCCACCGCCAAGCACGCTGCGCCGCCCGTATCGCGCAACGCCAAGGACGACTACTGGTCGGTCAACTACGCCGCGCCGACCCGCTACGACACCGGCCGCACCGTCACGCGCAATGCGCCTATCGAGCAGACCGGAGAGCTCGGCCGCGTGCCGATGCAATCGGGACAGGGCACGGTCGGTTTCGAAAACCAATCTCGGATGATGCCCTACGTTCCCGGCGGAACCGACCCCTCCGTGCGCAAGGAGTCGTCCTTCGTCGGCCTGTCGATCAACATGCCGAGCGAAAGCAAGGCCATCGCGCTGCCGGTGCTGCCGACGCCCTGGTCGCGCCCGGAGTAACGCGGCGCAGCCGTCAGCCGTCGAACTCGAAATCCAAGGCGCAATACCAGTGGTTGATGTGCTGCCGGACGACTGGCCGGCGACGGAATCTGGCAATGCCGGAATTCCTCGTGCCGCTGCGGGTGAACTTTCAAATACGCCGAGCTATTGGCATTCGCAGCAAAACGTCAACCGCTGCGAAACCGCACCGCAACGCTTGGTTCCGCGCCCGATAAAATGATGCTAGGCACACGCCATGGCAAAACCGCTGGCTGATCGCATCGCACTCGTCACCGGCGCCTCGCGCGGCATCGGCTACGCCACCGCGATCGCACTCGCCAAGGAAGGCGCCCATGTGGTCGGCACCGCGCGCACTCCGGGCGGTCTCGAAGAGCTCGACGACGCCGTCCGGGCGGTCGGCGGCACCGCCACCTTGGTGCCGCTGGAAATGCGCGATACTGACGGCATCGCCCGCTTGGCCCTTGCGCTGAACGAGCGCTACAAGAAGCTCGACATTCTGGTCGGCAATGCCGCGCTGGTCGGCTCGAACTCGCCGCTCGATCACTTCACGGCGCAGGAATGGGAAGAGGTCATCGCGGTCAACGTCACCGCGAACTGGCACCTGATCCGTCACATGGACGCGCTGCTGCGCCGCTCCGACGCCGGCCGCGCGGTGTTTCTCTCCTCCGGAGCCGCCGCCAATCCCCGCGCCTACCGCGGCCTTTACGCCACCAGCAAGGCCGCTCTCGAAGCGCTCGTCCGCGTTTACGCCGATGAGACGAAATCCAGCGCCGCGCGCGTCAACATCTTCAACCCGGGGCCGACCCGCACCCGGATGCGCGCCGCCGTCATGCCCGGCGAGGACCCGATGACGCTGCCGACCCCCGACGTCGTGGCGGCGACCATCGTGCCGCTCTGCCTGCCGAGTTTCCAGGAGACCGGAAAAATCTACGACTTCCGGGCCGGCAAGCTGATGTCGTTTCGCGCGCCCGCGTGATACGGCGGGTGCGGCGCGTTTGATGTTTTTTGGGCGATGACGAGGAGAGGCACATGAATCGCTTTCTTTCACGATCTCTGCCCATGCGCGGACTGATCATGACCGCGTTGATCATTCTGCTGCTGGTGGGGCTTCCGCTGGCGGTCTGGCTCGACCTCAGCAATCTCGCGGAAACGAACCTGCGCCGCCAGGCTGTCGACCTCAATTCTGTCATCAGCAGCGTGCGAAGCTACTACGCCAGCAATGTCGTCGGCCGCGTGCTGTCCAACAAGGGGCAGACCCAGGCGGCGCACAATTACGAAGCCATTCCCGGCGCCATTCCGATCCCGGCCACGCTGTCGCTTGAGCTTGGCCGCGTCATCAGCGAACAGCAGCACAACATTTCATATCGGTTCGTCTCCGATTATCCCTTCAGCAACCGGGCGCCGCACACCCTCGACGATTTTGAAAAAGCCGCGTTGACCACGCTGCGCGCCGACCCCAACCGGCAGATCGTGGAGAAGACATCGACGTTCCTGACCGACAACGTGCGGCTGGTGGCTCCGGTGATCATGGGGGCGGCCTGCGTGACTTGCCACAACGCCCATCCGGAAAGCCCGAAGCGGGACTGGAAGGTCGGCGACGTCCGCGGCATCCAGGAGGTCGCCATCACGCAGACGATCGCCTCCAACATTTTCTCCTTCAAATATCTGCTGGCCTATTTCGCCTTCATGGCGATTTCCGGCGTCACCTTCATCGGCGTCCAGCAACGGCAAGCGGCAACCATCCGCACCATGAACAAGGAACTGGAAACCTCCAACGAATTCCTCGCCTCGCTCTCGATGAAGATTTCGCGATACCTGTCACCGCAAATCTACAAGAGCATCTTCAGCGGCCAGAAGGATGTGGTCATCCAGACCGAACGGAAAAAGCTCACCATCTTCTTTTCCGATATCAAGGATTTCACCGCGACGACCGAACGCATGCAGCCTGAGCAGATCACCCAGCTGCTCAACGAATATTTCACGGAAATGTCCGTCATCGCCCTCCATCACGGCGGCACCATCGACAAGTTTGTCGGCGACGCCATGCTGATCTTTTTCGGCGATCCGGAGACCGAAGGCGAAGCCGAGGACGCCAAAGCGTGCGTCCAGATGGCGCTGGACATGCAGCATCGCCTGAACCAGCTCTATGTCAAATGGCGAAACGCCGGCACCGAGCAGCCGTTCCAGGCCCGCATGGGCATCAACACCGGTTATTGCAACGTCGGCAACTTCGGCAGCGCAGATCGCATGGACTACACAATCATCGGCGCCGAGGCGAACCTGGCGGCGCGACTGCAATCGATCGCCGAGCCGGGAAAGATCGTGATGAGCTACGAAACCTACGCGCTGGTGCGCGACATGGTGTCGGCGCATTCCCTGCCGCCGCTGACGATGAAGGGCATCAGCCGCGAAGTGATCCCGTATTCCATCGAGGGCATGGTCGACGCTTCAGGCCGGAAGATCGAGGTGTTCCGCGAGCATTCGAACGGCCTCGATTTTTACCTCGATCCCAGCATGGTCGACGCAAGCCGCGCCGAGCATATCCGCGCGCTGCTGCAGAATGCGCTCAAAGCGCTGGAGAAGACGTCCTAGCCGCGAACACGCACCAGCGGCCTGCACGAGCCGTACCGATCGCGCTTGCCGTACCTGCAGGCCACGCGATGCGTGCGATGCAAAGGCCGATATTCGCCTTCCGGCGCCGGAGCAAGCTCGGGCGCGTAGATGACGCGATAGCGGTGCACGACGAAATTGACCAGCGTCACGTCGGAGCGCACGCGATAGCCGGGATCGGATTCCCGGCGCGGTGCATAGTCTGGCGACATCTCCGTGGTGTTGATGGTGCGCGAGCGATCGATCTCGCGGATCTTCCTGATGACCTCCTGGCTGTCGTAACGCTTCGGTGTCGGACAATTGCCGCAAACCGGCGGAGGTGATGATGCGACCGCTTCGCCGGCCGGCGCCGGTAACTCGGTGTCCGGCGCCGCCGCAGCCGGTAGCGTGTCGTCAGTCACCGGCGGCGGCGTGTAGACTGCGGCCGGTGGCATGTAGTCCGTCACCGGCTGGGGAATTGCTGCGTCCGTCGCGAGCGCGGGCGCAGCCAGCATCGTGCCGCTCACAATCAACAGAGCAAATGCAAATGACCTCATCGCCGCCATCCTGAGTGTGAGAGATGTTATTGGCGGCAATTTTAGTCGCGGCGCGCCTCGCTGTGCGGATTTGCGGGTTAACGGGTTAACTGGTTAATCGCGCCGCGGCTTCATTTGCGCTTTTTGCGGCCGGCGAACGGATTGGCCTTCTCGCGCAGGGTCAGACGGATCGGCGTGCCCGGCATGTCGAAGGCGTCGCGCAATTCGTTGACCAGGTAGCGCTTGTAAGCGGCAGGCACGGCGTCGGCGCGGGTGCAGAACAAAACGAAGCTCGGCGGCCGCGCCTTGGCCTGCGTCACGTAATCGAGGCGGATGCGCCGGCCCGATACCGCGGGCGGCGGATGCGCCGAGATCACGTCGCCGAGCCAACGGTTGAGCTCCGCCGTTGCCGCGCGCTTGTTCCAAACCTCGTGGATGTCGACCACCGCCTCCATCAGCCGGTCGAGCCCTTCGCCGGTCAATCCAGACACGCCGACCACCGGCACGCCCTTGAGCTGAGGCAGCCGCTCGTCGGCCTCCTCGCGCAGGCGTAGTGATGCCGCCGGCGCTTGCGCTCGCCCAGGTCCCACTTGCTGATGCCGATCACCAGCGCCCGGCCCTCGCGCTCGACCAGATCGGCGATGCGCAGGTCCTGCTCCTCGAACGGATGCTCGGCGTCCATCAGCAGCACCACCACCTCGGCGAAGCGGATGGCGTTGATGGCGTCGGCGACCGAGAGCTTCTCGAGCTTCTCCTGCACCCGCGGCGGCCGGCGCAGGCCCGCGGTGTCGTGCAGGCGGAATTTGCTGCCCTCGCCACTCCAGATCGACCGCGATGGTGTCGCGGGTGATGCCGGCCTCGGGCCCGGTGAGCATCCGCTCCTCGCCGAGCAGCCGGTTGACCAGCGTCGACTTGCCGGAGTTCGGCCGCCCGACCACGGCGACGCGGATCGGGCGCGCTTTCAGCTTCGCCTTCGGCGGCCTCGCTCGCGGCTAGCGCGGTCGATTCCGGCAAGGCTTCGCGCAACGCCTCGAACAGATCGGCCAACCCCTCGCCGTGCTCGGCCGAGATCGCGACCGGCTCGCCGAGACCAAGCTCATAGGCTTCGAGCACGCTCGCCGCCGCTGCCCCTGCCCTCGGCCTTGTTGGCCACGACGATCACCGGCTTGCCGGAGCGCCGCACCAGATCGGCAAAGGCGCGATCGGCCGGCACCGGGCCGGTCCTGGCGTCGAGCAGGAAGAACACGGCGTCGGCCTGCCCGATGGCCTGCCTGGTCTGCGCCAGCATCCGGCCGGCGAGGCTTTCGCCGGCGGCCTCTTCAAGGCCGGCGGTGTCGATGATCGGTGAAATCCAGATCGCCGAGGCGCGCCTCGCCCTCGCGGCGGTCGCGGGTGACGCCCGGCAGATCGTCGACCAGCGCCAGCCGCCGGCCGACCAGCCGGTTGAACAGCGTCGACTTGCCGACATTCGGCCGCCCGACGATGGCGACGGTGAAGCTCATGATGTTCTGGACGTCCCGCTCAAGCCTGCCTGACTAGATCGGGTGCGGGAGCACGCAAGTCAAACAGGATCGGGCTCACCGCTGCTGCGGCGGCGCCGGGAAACACCGACTGGTCCTGTTGCGGAGCGGCCTGACCGGCGGACTGCGGCGGCGCGGGCCAGGGCGCCTGGGCCGCCGGCGCCGGGGCTACCGTCATTCTGGTCGGCTCCGATCGCGGCGCCGCGGCTTGCTTGGGTTTGGGCTTTGGTTTCGGCTTGGGCTTTTCTTCGGCCACCACTGGCGGCGGTGGCGGCGGCTCGGGCGGCGGCTCGATAGCCCTTTACCAGGTCCGGCGGCACGCCCTGCGGCACGCCTGGAACGCCACCCGGGAACACCTCCTTGCGCTCCCCCGGCAGCGGCTTCTTGCTGTTGAACCATTCCGTCGGGTCGAAGCTTCCGCAGCCGGAGAGCGTCAGCCCGAATACGAACAGCGATGCGGCGACAGACGAATCTGCGATGGCGCATGCGAGAGCCTCAGCTCTTCTTTTCGGCGTCGGTGAGGGCAAGCAGCATCTGCACCTGGCCGCGGGTGCCGGCCGGCGTCTCGGCGTCGGCAAGGATCATGTCGGTCCAGCGGCGCATGGCGGCGATATCCTTGGCGCGCCACGCCGCGAGCGCAAGCATGGCGCGGGCGCTGTGGCGGAAAGCCCGGCCGGCGACAGTCAGCGGCTCCAGCCGCTGCACGATCTCGCTGTAGGGAGCGGTATCGACCAGGATCGTGCCGGCGCGAAGCGCGGCAAGATCCTGCAGCACCGCACCAACGCTCGCGTCCGCTGCAAGCCGGTCGTAGATCGCAACCGCAGCCTTCGGATCGCGGCGCGCCACTTCGGCCGCTTCGCGGAACTTGGCGAGCATCCGGTAGCTCGCCGTGCTGTCGGCCGCCAATTTCGCGAAGGCGTCCTCGGCCTCCTTGGCCTTGCCCTCGGCAGCGAGCACCATCGCGGACTGGAACGCCGCACCGGCCTCGGCGGCCTTTTTGCCTTCCCACCATTGATAGGCCCGCCAGCCGCCGACGGCCACGACGACCAGCACGCAGGCCGCGATCAGCAGGCTTCCGTAGCGCTCCCACAGCTTCTTGAGCTGTTCTCGGCGTACTTCCTCATCGACTTCGCGAAAGATATCGGACACGAAACCGTTCTCCTCGGTCGGCCGGATCGACTGCCCCCGGCCAAACCTTACGCAGCCGCGTAAATTAGTGATGTGGCGGCGGCAAGGCAAAGACCCAGGTTCTTCTATAGGGCGCAGACCGTTAACAGCCGTCGCAGGCTCCCGCCAACTACTTCTTTTTCATGCCGTAGACGTTGTCGGGCCCCGGAAATGCCCTCGCCCGCACATCCCTGGCGTAGCCCTGCACCGCGGCCTCGATGCCCGGCCCGATATCGCCATAGCGCCGCACGAACCTGGGAACCCGCGGCGACAATCCGAGCATGTCCTCCAGCACCAGGATCTGGCCGTCGCAGGCGGGGCTGGCACCGATGCCGATGGTCGGGATCGCCACCTGCTCCGTGATGCGGCGCGCCAATGGCTCGGCCACCGCCTCGATCACCAAAGAGAACGCGCCGGCGTCGGCGACCGACTTGGCGTCGTCCTCGATCGGCGCCCAGTCCTTCTCCTCGCGGCCCTGGGCGCGGAACGAGCCGATGGTGTTGATCGCCTGGGGCGTGAGACCGACGTGGCCCATCACCGGAACGCCGCGTTCGGCAAGGAAGCGCACAGTCTCGGCGAGGCGGCGGCCGCCCTCGACCTTGATTGCCCCGCAGCCGGTTTCCTTCATGACCCGGGCGGCACTCATGAAGGCCTGCTCCTTCGAGGCCTCGTAGGAGCCGAACGGCATGTCGACCACGACCAGCGCATGCTTCGATCCGCGCATCACCGCGTGGCCCTGCAGGATCATCATGTCGAGCGTCACCGGAACGGTGGTCTCAAGCCCGTGCATGACCATGCCAAGCGAATCTCCGACCAGGATGACATCGCAATACTTGTCGACCAGCCGCGCGGTGTGGGCATGGTACGAGGTCAGGCACACGATCGGCTCGCCCCGCTTTCGCGCGCGAATATCCGGGGCGGTAAGACGCTTGATCTGCTCTTGGACCGACATCACTCAACTCATGAACGCCAACGATCCGCCTTATTAGCACAGCGGGCGCTGGGATGCGCGAATGCGCCAGCACGGCTATCATGCCGCAATGAGCGTGAAATCCATCCGCGAGCCGGAACGCGAGCTGCCGGTGCGGGGCGAATACGACGTGGTCGTGCTCGGCGGCGGGCCGGCCGGGATTGCGGCCGCGGTCTCGGCCGCGGCACAGGGCCGCAAGACGCTGATGGTCGAGCGCTACGGCTTCCTCGGCGGCATGGGCACCGCCGCGGGCGTGACCAACTTCTGCGGCCTGCATGCCAATGTGCACGGCGAAATCCGCCAGGTGGTGCACGGCGTCGCTGACGAGCTGCTGGCGCGCATCGACCGGCTCGGCGGCCTTAACGCGCCGCATGTCACCTTCGGCAAGATCGCGGCGCAGGCCTATGACACCGCGGCCTATAAATGCGCGGCCGACGAACTGCTGCTCGGCCGTGGCGTCGATATCCTGTTTCATGCGCTCGGCGCCGGCGTGGTCATGGAGCCCGACGACACCATCCGCGCGCTGATTGTGGAAACGAAATCCGGCCGCGCCGCGGTGATCGGGCGGATGTTCATCGACTGCTCCGGCGACGGCGATCTCGCGGCCTGGGCCGGCGCGCCGTTCGAGCTCGGCGACGGCCGCGGCAGCATGCTCTACCCGACCATGATGTTCCGGGTGAACGGCGTCGACCCGGCGGCGGCGGGCGAGGCCTGGCCACGATTCCGCGCGCTCATGGACGAGGCCGAGAAGCGCGGCGCGCAATTTCCCGCGCAAGAGGCGCGATCGTTCGACCGCAGAAGAAATCCAATCGAGTGGCGCGTCAACGTCACCCAGATGAAGAAGCCGGACGGCTGCGCGCTCGACGGCACCAACGCCGATGAGCTCAGCTCGGGCGAGATCGAGGGCCGTCGTCAGGCGATGGAGTTCTTCGAATTCCTCAAGCGCGAGGCGCCGGGCTTCGGCGACGCCTATATCGTCGACACGCCGCCGCAGATCGGCATCCGCGAGACCCGCCGCGTCACCGGCCATTACCAGCTCACGCGCGACGACGTGCTCGGCTGCGCGAGCTTCCCCGACACCATCGGCGTCAATGGCTGGCCGATCGAGGCGCACGTCGCAGGCGACGTGAACTGGAGTGGCCCGATATTCCGGGCTCGCGCGGCTTCAACCACCTGCCCTATCGGATGCTACTGCCGCAGAAGGTGCGCAATCTTCTGGTGGCCGGGCCGCTGCGCCTCGATGACGCACGAGGGCCAATCGGCGGCACGAGTGAGCGGCGGCTGCTTCGTCATGGGCCAGGCCGCCGGTTCTGCGGCGCATCTGGCGCTCGCCGGCAACTCGGCGCTCGCCGAGATTTCGGTTGAGGCGCTGCAAGGATTGCTTGAAAAGGATGGCGCCTATCTTGGACGCGACGTGAACTAATTAGGTGAGAAACTGGATGAAGAAGACAATCGCCATCGCCGGGCTTGGGTTGTTGCTGGCGGCGTTGCCCGCCGCCGCGCAGGACTGGCCGACCAAGCCGGTCAGGATCGTGGTGCCGTTCGGCGCGGGCTCGACGCCCGACGTGGTGGCGCGCCTGATCGCCGACCATCTGCAGAAGAAGCTCGGCCAGACCTTCCTGATCGACAACAAGCCGGGCGCGAGCGGCAATATCGGCACCGACGCCGTGGCCAAAGCCGCGCCCGACGGCACGACCATCGGCATCAGCATCGGCGGGCCGCTCGCCATCAACACGCTGCTTGTTCTCGAAGCTGCCCTACGACCCCAAGACCGACATCGCCCCGATCACCCAACTGGTGACGCAGCCGAGCGCGCTTGCGGTGAATTCATCGGTTATGGTTAACAGCGTCGGCGAACTTGTCGCGCTTTTGAAGCGCGAACCCGGCAAATACAACTTCGGATCGATCGGAAACGGCTCGCTGTCGCATCTCGCCATGGAGGCGATCGCGCTCAAGAGCGGCACGCAGATGGTGCACATCCCCTACGCCTCCTCGCCCGCGGCGATGACCGCGATCATCCGGGGCGACGTGCAAATGGGCTGCCTGCCTGCGATCTCGGTCACGCCGCACGCGGCGTCCGGCGCGGTCAAAATCCTCGCGGTCTCGACCGCGAAGCGTTCACCCTATCTGCCGATCGATTCCGACGCTGAAAGAGGCCGGAATCGACGTCGAAGCCGACGCCTGGATGGGCATGATCGCCCCCGCCCATACGCCGGAACCCATCGTTGCGAGGATTCAGCGCGAGGTGGTAGAAGCATTGGCGACGGCGGCGGTCCGCGAGAAGCTTGCGACGCAGTTGATGGAGCCGGTCGGCAATAGCCCGGCCGAGTTCCGCGCTCGCATCGACGGCGAGATCGCCCGCTGGGAGCCGGTCATCAAGGCCGCGAATATCAAGGTCAACTGAGTGCGGCATTTGGGGTCAGTGGGATAGCGTGGGGAGTGATGCCATGAGCGCCGAAGAATATCCCGAGGTGAGCGGCGACGAGTTCGGGGATCGTGCCGTCGCAGAGCGCGCGCACGCCGGAATGGCCGAAGAAACTCCGCACGCTGACGGCGTCCGAGCTGGATCGCCTGACGATCGACAGCAGCGGCCGCTTCTACTGGGACGGCAACCTGGTCAACTACGAGCCGCCGCGGCAGAAGGACGACGACGCACAAACGCCCGAGTCTCACGACCAATCGGCGATGGATATCATCGACCGCGCGGTCCATGACCTCACCGACCACAGGTTGCCCTCGCCGATCGAAGGGGCAGCGCTGCCGGGATTGCCTCACCCGGCGACCGAGTTCGATTTTGCCCGAATGATGCCGGCCGCAGCGACGTTCTCCGCGCTGCCCGCCGACGGGGCTCCGGCGCAGGTGATTCGCGCAAGCGACAATGTCCGTCTGACGTTGTCGCGCTGGCAGGCGATCGCGGTGGTCGTCGCATTGCTCGCATTCGTGACCGGCGCCGCCGGCGTCGCCGCCTACGGCTATATCGCGATGCGCGATTGGAGCTGCCGAATCGATTCGAAGCAGAGCAACTGTCCGGTCTTGCCAGTCACGAAGCCGATCGTGCGGCCCGACATCCCGGCATAGGCGAATCGTATCTTTGGTTGTCCACCGCGAGCCTGATTCGCGGTAGGCGCGCGTTTTGACTTCCGCTGGCGAGGCGGGAAACATGGCGCGCAATGAGTCTCTATCCAGCCTTTCTCAGCGCGCGAAAGCGCAGGCGGGAGCAGGCCGTCTCGGCTGAACCCGCGCCGGAGCTTGAGACCGGTCCCGACGCACTTCCGGTGTTCGATCTGCTGCCACCCGAGACAATCGAAGAAGCGCCGCCCGAAGAGCCGACCCGCCAAGAAGAGCCTCATCCGCACGGCCGCAACGTCCACACCATCGGCATCAGCGATCTGACTCGGCTGGCGATCGACAACGACGGCCGGCTCTATTGGGACGGCAAGCCGGTCGAGGTCAGCCGCCGCATGATGATGTCGCGGAAGCAGATCCTCGGAGCGGGTCTGATCGCGGGGTTCGTGGTCATCGGTGGGCTCGGCGCCGCCATCCAAGGAGCGGCGGCGGCACGCGACTGGGCCTGTCGGCTGGGCTGGAGCAGCAAGTACTGCGCGCCATCGCCAAACTCCTCAAACCTTCCAATCTGAATCGGCCAGTCCACGACTGCGGTGGCCGGCGCTGCATCGAACCCGCTGGGCGCGCAGCCGCGACCAATCCGCGAACAGGGCTTTGCCGCCCGCACGCGCGTCGAAGACGCGCGTGAACGCGCTTATTTATGGCGCCGGCCCGGTGGTGACATGGGTGGGTTTCTAACGCCGTTGGCCTGAGTTCAAACGACCGGCGACCGGCCGCCATCGACGTTGGTCGCGGTGCCGGTGATGTAACCGCTCTGATCCGAGGCCAGGAAGCAGGCGAGATTGGCGAATTCCTCGGCCTTGCCAAACCGGCCGAGCGGAATTTCCTCCGACGCGGTCCTTGTAATACTTGTCGATCGGAATGTTGTTTTCCTTGGCGCGCTGCACGTGCTGGTCCGCCTCGATCAAGCCGACCAGCATGGCGTTGACCAGCACGTTGAACGGCGCGAACTCCAGCGACAGCGCCTTGGTCATCGCCATGCCGGCGGCCCGCGACACCGAGGTCGGCATGCTGTTCGGCCGCGGCGCCTTGGCGCCGATATTGAGCACGTTGATGATGCGGCCCCAGCGCCGCTCCTTCATCTGCGGCGCCACCAGGCGAATGAGCCGCACCGCCGCAAAAAGCTTCTGCTCGATATCGTGGTGCAGCAGATCGTCGGTCACCTTCTCGAACGGCACAGCGCGCGACGTGCCGGCGTTGTTGACGATGATGTCGACCTTGCCGAACGCCTTCATCACCTCGTCGTAGCCGCGTTGGATGTCCGCCGCCAGGCCGACATCGCCCTGCACCCCGATCACGCGCGTGTTGCTTTTGGCTTTGATCGCCTTCACCGCCTCGTCGAGCGTATCCCTGCCGCGCGCGACGATCGCGACGTCGGCGCCGGAGGCGGCAAACCGTGTCGCCACCGCCAGTCCGATACCCTTGCTGCCGCCGGTGACGATGGCCGAACGGCCCGAAAGACTGATTTCCATGACAAACTCCCACGATCCGCGTAGCGGGACCGCATCATTCCTAGCAATTGTCAGGGAGCGGCCGAAAGGGTCATCGGGGCCCGGAACTCCGGCGGGCGACGATGCGGTGGATTTTCTTGCCCGACGACGCGCTCGTCGCCTCGTCGTCGAGCAGCATCTCGGCCTGCCCTTCGAGACCTTCGCGAACCAGCGCGGTTTCGAACGCCGAGTAGAGCCGGCCGTGGGAATCGCGCTGGTCGCCACCCTCGGTGACGCGCCAGCTCAGGTAGAGCGTACCGCCAGGCTTGAGGATGGCCAGCATCCGCCGCACCGCGCCGAGCAGTTGCGGGCGGCGAAGATGCATGATCACGGTTTCGGACAGCACGTTGTCGAAGGCGTTGTCAGGCACGCCGATCAGGTCCGGCAGCACGGCCACCTCGAACTTGAGTCGCGGATAGCGCAGCCGCGCCTGCTCGAGCAGGGCGTCGGATGCGTCGTAGCCGACCGCGTCGTAGCCGTGGGCAGCGAGCCAGGCGACCTCGCGGCCGCTGCCGCAGCCGATGTCGGCGGTCCGGCCGGGGCGAAAGAAGCGGCTGACGATCGCCTGCAGATCGGTCGGCGCCGGCTGCTTGTGCCAGTCCTTGGCGAACGCCGCAGCGCCTGCGTCGTATGCGCCGATCGTTTCCCGGTCCATCTCGCCTCCACGCCGGCCAAACCGGCGGCTCAGTAAAGCCCTCATGCTGCCGTGGTCATCCCTTGTTTCGCGCCAAGACCGGCGCCCGATGTCGTTAGCTCGTTTGGTTCCGCCACCACCACCCGATTGCGGCCGGCGCGCTTGGCGGCGTAGACCGCCATGTCGGCGCGGCGCATGAGGGTATCGAGGTGATAGCCGAAAACCTCGGTGGACGCGATGCCAAGGCTGACTGTCGCCTTCACCGGCGAGCCGGCGACCGCAACCGTCGCTGTTTCGAATTGATGGCGAATGCGCTCCGCGACGCGATGCGCCTGCTCAATGCCGGTGTACGGCAGCAGGCAGCAGAATTCTTCGCCGCCGATACGGAACAGAAAATCGGTCGGCCGGATGCTGGCGCTGACCAGTTCGACGAAGCTCATCAGGACGTCGTCGCCGCCGGAATGGCCGAGACGGTCGTTGAGCGACTTGAAGTGATCGAGATCGAGAAACAACAGGCTCATCGGCGCCCGGTCGTGGGCGTGGCGCACCAGCAGACGTTCGCCGCGAGACATGAAGGCGCGGCGGTTGAGCGCGCCGGTCAGCGGATCGGTCTGCGCCTTGGTGCGCTGCTCGAGTTCGAGCCGTTCCTTCGACACCGACACCAGCAGCACCGACAGCAGGATGGCGTGGGCGAACATCAGCAAGTTGAAGGCGCCGAGCCAGCCGGGCTGCGTCGGCAGCGCGCCGAACGGATACGGAGCCGACCAGATCAACGGAACACGAATAGCGAAGAAAAGCGCAAACGAGCAGAAGATCACGATGATCGGCCAGCGCGACGGCAGCCGCTCCACGCGACCACGCCAGAATTCGAATGCAGTGAGCAACAGCATCGGCGCAATCAGGCAGGAAGAAACAACGATCCGCAGCGCCACATTCGCCAAGACCGCCGGCACCAGACAGGCGGCAAACCATAGGACGCCCGGCACCAGGACCGGACTCCACAACGGCCTGCGGTGGTCGAAGGCGCGCGCACCCTGCCAACAGCAGGCGATCGAGGCGGTCAGAATACCGACGCCAAGCCCGACACTCAGCAGGCTGTCGATGCCGTGCAGAATATAAAGCACGGATGTCAAGCTGCCGAGCAGCAGCGTCGCGCTCCACCAGCCGAACCACGGCGCGTTGCGGTGCTTCCACCAGAACACCAAGAACAGCGCGCCGAGCACGAGCTTGATGACCAAGGCAAACAGCAGGACGGTGAAGGAATCAATCAGCATGGTTGGGGCGGCGCGACCGTGGCGAATCGCGGCCTAGTCTAGCGGAGAGCAGGCGCATTCCCCATCGTACCTCCCGCATAGCGGCGAAAAAAAAGACGACAGATCGTCTTGAAATATTCCGGGCTGGGTGCTTGCAGCCGGCCGCGCTAGCACGCGACGGTCCTGTCGTAGGCTTCGGGCTTGAAGCCGACCAAAAGCTTGCCGCCGCCGAGGTCGAGCACCGGCCGCTTGATCATCGACGGCTGATCGAGCATCAGCCTGATCGCTTTGGCGGCGTCGATGCCGGCCTTGTCCTTGTCGGGCAGCTTGCGGAAGGTTGTGCCGGCGCGGTTGAGCAGGGTCTCCCAGCCAACTTTCTTCTCCCAGCGCTCCAGCCGTTCGCGATCGATGCCGGCGGTCTTGTAGTCGTGAAAATCGTAGGCGACGCCGCGCTTGTCGAGCCAGGCGCGGGCCTTCTTCATGGTGTCGCAGTTCTTGATGCCGTAGATGGTGACGCTCATTGAAGCCCGGGGGCCCGCAAGCTATCGGCGAATGCAGAGAGTACATCGGCCAGCCGTCTGGCGGTTTCCGGCGCGGGCAGCGGCATTTTGAGGCTTTGCGCGCCAGTGGCCGGGTCGCGCTCAATCCATGGGTGCGCCGCAGCTTGGGGATTGCTGGCCGCTGCCATAGCGGTAATAAACTGCGTACCAACCTGCAACAAGGTTTGCCACGGATCGGGACCGCTGCCGGGATGCGGCGCTCCCGACTCGTCAGGCCGCGCGATCACCATCTCATCAGCGCCCCTCTTTACATCATCATTTGCATCCGCCACCGATCCGGCGTGGTCGGCTGTGGCGATATTCCTCACTTCCTCGGCCGGTGCCACCGCCTCGCCCTCGCCCATTCTGCCAGTGACGTTTTCGACGTCCTTCATGAAGCGGTTGAGACGCGAACCGCCGAGCGAAATCTCGCCGCTGCTGCCGTCGAGAATGCCGGCCGACAATGATCGTTTGAACGCCAGCACCGAAAGCATGCCTTCCTCGATGGTCCCCTTCGCCACGAAATTGATGACCCGCACCGGCCGCGTCTGGCCCATGCGATGGATGCGCGCGATACGCTGTTCGAGGATTGCCGGGTTCCACGGCAAGTCCATGTTCACCAGGGTCGAAGCATGCTGCAGATTGAGGCCCGTGCTGCCGGCATCGGTGGATAGGAACACACGGCAGGTGGGATCGTTACGAAACCGCTCGACCAGCGCCGGCCGTTTGTCCGATGGCACGCCGCCGTGGAAGCTCACATAGCCCAGCCCACGCGCTTCGAGGCGGCGGATGACGATGTCGTGGGTCCGCGTCCATTGCGAGAACACCACCGCCTTAGCCCCGGGCTCGGCGAACAATTCGTCGAACAGAGCCGCCAATTCGTCAGCCTTGACGCCGTGGTCGGTTTCCTGGTCCAGCAGATAAGTGCTGTTGCACGACATTCGCATGTTCTGCAGGGCGCAGGTAAGCCGGCGCTGGTCCTTGTCCGACAGAAACTTGGTCTTGCGCCAGCGCTGGACGATTTTCGCCGCCACGTCCGCGTTTTCCTGATGATAGAGCATTTGCATCTCCGTCATCGGCACCAGCAGGTTCTGGTCGGTCCGGCTGGGCAATTGCCGCAGCACCTCGGATTTGCGCCGACGGATCATGACCGGCGCCAACGTTTGGCCGATCTTCTCGAGCCTCGTATAGCCGGTGACCCGTCCGGCTTCATCTTTGACCTGATGTTCGTGCAGCAGCTTCCAGGTCGGCCCGAGCCGATGTTGATCGACAAATTGGACGATGGAAATCAACTCTTCCAGCTTGTTTTCCAGCGGCGTCCCGGTGAGGACTATGGCGTAAGGACTATCGATACGCTTCAAAGCGCGAGCGGCGATGGTGTTCCAGTTTTTCACCCGTTGCGCTTCATCGACGATGACCAGTTCGGGCGTCCAGGCGGCGATCAGGTCGAGATCGGGCTTGAGTTTCTCGTAGTTTGTGATCTTGCAGAAGTCGTCCAAGGCATAGTCCTGCTGCCGCTGCGCCCGACCGCCGTTGATCACGCGCGCCGCATTTTCACCCTGTCGCCCCGAGAAACGCGTGATCTCGCTTTGCCACTGGTATTTGAGTGAGGTCGGGCAGATCACCAGCACTTTCGAGACGCCAAAATATCGTGCCAATATTTCTGTCGCGGCAATTGCCTGTATGGTTTTGCCCAGTCCCATATCGTCGCCGATCAGCGCGCGGCCGGCCCGCACCGCGAACAGCGCGCCCTCGGCCTGATAGGAATAGAGCGGTATCTTCAAAAGCGCCTTCAGCCCGGGATCGGCAGCACCGCGTGGAAACAGTTGCTCGAGTTTTGCGGCCCGCCGGTCTGCATCCCGCCTGCCCGCAATAAAATCGAGCGTGTCATCATAGGCCCGGAACTCATGACCGGACTTCGACGCCATGGTTATGAAATGCTCCAGCTCGCCAAAGCGCTCGTCCGGCAGCATCCCGTGGTGTTCGGCGTCGAACAAAGCCGCGGCAGCCTTCTTGACTGCCGGCGGGCAGTCGGTTCCGGCACGAAAATGCACGCTGCGTTTGCCATCATTGCGCAAATACAGCTCGGAAAATGCCGGCAGGTAGCCACGCGCAAACGCAGTCTTAGCGCCGCGCTTTTTCTGCAGCCGGGCAAGCGTGAATTCGATGTGCTTGCAAGTACCCAACTCGCCGGTGGCATAATCTGGGCATGAACAGAAATTGCCGCCCGGCCCCAAACCTCGAATCGCCACGCGATAGCTGGATTTCGAAACAGGATTGCTGACCCGAAACTCGGAGAAAAACGGATCGCTGCTCAGATTTTCAAGCCCGAAATCCTGCTCGCGGCCGAACTGACGGCGCAGGCCGCGCTGCCAGTCCATCGGTGATAGATTGGCGGGCGCATGGGTGCGCGAGAGTTTTGGTTCCGTGTTCGACTTGGTCGCGGAATTCAGATTTCGGTGCTTGGATTTCATCGAGGTATTCCGTGCAGAATAGGTCTCTCGCGAGACATTAATCTGGCAGCCCAAGGTAGATTGCCGGGTTCCGGGATTTACCGGTTATGCCAATCCTCAAGCCCGAGCCCGCCGACGCGAACAAACTCCCGCGCATTGTGCGTTACGATCTTGAGTCCTCGCCGCAAAGCACAAGCCGCAAGCAGCAGATCATAGGCTCCTATGGGCGTGCCCCGGCTGTTTAGGCCTGCACGCAATTGCGCCGCCACACGGGCATCTTCGCGCTCGAAGGGCAAGACGGAGATTGTGTTCAGAAGCATCCGCATGGCTTCCCGTACGCGGGGTGCCAGGTTGGAGTTGCGCGCCAGCCCGTACTCGACTTCCATCTCTGTGATCGCGGAAACGGCCAATTGCGGCGGCGCTTCCTGACGAAGCCGCGCCATCACGGCTCGTTCGCCGCGCGCGAAGTCGCTTAGCACATTGGTGTCGAGGAGATACTTCACGAGAAGGCATCTTCACGCGGTGGCAGCAATTCGCGGCGATACGATTCGTAACAGGGCGTGTCGGGAACGCCCTGCCACTCCAGGATCAGCGATGGCCAGCCGAGACTGCCAAGCGTCTTCTTGTCCAGCCATTCGCGCAGCGCCTTGCGGATCAACCCGCTGCGCGTTTCGCCCAGCTTCTTGGCCGTTCGGTCCAATTCCTTGGCGGTTTTATCATCGAGGTAGAGGTTGAAGTTCATGACAGATTACCCAAGAGCGATATAACCTGCAACAGGTTATATATCCTAAAATCAGCCTCGGCAAGGAAGAAATCGACTTTCCTTTGGCCGTTCCCTCCCTCCACGAATCCCGCACCCCTCACTCCCACTCGATCGTGCCGGGCGGCTTCGAGGTCACGTCATAGACCACGCGGTTGACGCCCTTGACCTCGTTGATGATGCGGGTCGCGACGTTGCCGATGAACTTCATGTCGAACGGATAGAAGTCGGCGGTCATGCCGTCGGTCGAGGTCACGGCGCGCAAGCCCACGACGAAATCGTAGGTGCGGCCGTCGCCCATCACGCCGACGGTTTTCACCGGCAGGATCACCGCGAAGGCCTGCCAGATGTCGTCGTAGAGACCGGCCTTGCGGATCTCGTCGATGTAGATGGCGTCGGCGAGCCGCAGGATGTCGAGCTTTTCCGCGGTGATCTCGCCCGGGCAGCGGATCGCGAGGCCCGGCCCGGGGAACGGATGACGGCCGACGAACACATCGGGCAGGCCGAGCTCGCGGCCGAGCGCCCTCACCTCGTCCTTGAACAGCTCGCGAAGCGGCTCGACGAGCTTCATGTTCATGCGCTCGGGCAGGCCGCCGACATTGTGGTGCGACTTGATGGTGACCGACGGCCCGCCGGTGAACGACACGCTCTCGATCACGTCGGGATAGAGCGTGCCCTGCGCCAGGAATTCGGCGCCGCCGATTTTCTTGGCCTCGGCCTCGAACACGTCGATGAACAACTTGCCGATGGTCTTGCGCTTCTGCTCCGGATCGGTGGTGCCCGACAGCGCGCCGAGGAACTGCGCCGAAGCGTCGACGTGAACCAGCGGAATGTTGTAGTGGCCGCGGAACAGGTCGACGACCGACTTGCCCTCGTTCAGCCGCAGCAGCCCGTGATCGACGAACACGCAGGTGAGCTGGTCGCCGATCGCCTCGTGAATCAGCACTGCGGCGACCGCCGAATCGACGCCGCCCGACAGCCCGCAGATCACCCGGCCCTTGCCGACCTGCTTTCGGATTTTCTCGATCGCCTCGTCCTTGAAGGCGCGCATGGTCCAGTCGCCGCGGCAGCTGCGCGATCTTGCGGACGAAATTGCGGAGCAGCTTGCGCGCCATGCGGCGTGTGCATCACTTCGAGATGGAATTGCGTGGCGTAGAACTTCCGCTTCTCGTCGGCGATCATGGCGATCGGCGCGTTCGCCGAGGTGCCGACGACGCGGAAGCCCTTCGGCAAGCGCGTCACCCGGTCGCCGTGGCTCATCCAGACCGGATATTTCTCGCCCTTCTTCCACACGCCCTCGAACAGCGGCGTGTCCTCGGTGACCAGCACCTCGGCGCGGCCGAACTCGCGATGGTGCCCGCCCTCGACCTCGCCGCCGAGCTGATGCGCCATGGCCTGCTCGCCGTAGCAGATGCCGAGCACCGGAACGCCGGCGTCGAAAATGATCTTGGGCGCAGCCGGCGCACCCTTGTCGAGCACCGAGGCCGGCCCGCCGGACAGGATCACGGCCTTGGGCTTCATGGCGAGGAACGCCTCGGCCGCCTTCTGGTACGGCACGATCTCGCAATAGACCTTCTCTTCGCGCACCCGGCGCGCAATGAGCTGCGTCACCTGGGAGCCGAAATCGACGATCAGAATCTTGTCGTGCAAAATCTTGTCGGGGGTGCCCATGGCGGGTTCTAGGACCGCGGCTTGAGTCTGTCGAGACTGAGCAGGGCTCATCATGGATTGCGAATGATCTCTTCGACGTTGCTTAGCGAGGTTACAAAGTTCGCCCACACCGAGGCGTTGGCCTTGCCGACCAGCTTCAAATCCGCGGTCACAAGAACGGTTTGCCAACGCTCAGCCAGGGCAAGATAGAGGCAATCCTTGATCGGGTGGCCTAGCGCCATCGAAATGTCCACAGCCCGCGAGAGAACGATTTCGCTCGACACGGATTTGATGCCTAGCTGCAACAAGTTTTCCGCCGCGGCGCGAACATCATCTCGGGAGATCTGGCCGTATTCGCGATGCTGCCGTATCAGAGCACCAGCAATCTCAACGAAAACAGGTCTGGCGCCAAGAACAACAACTCGGAATCAAGCAATTTCTGCGCCAGCTCAGAGTCGTCCTCCATGATGTACCATTTGATCGACACGCTCGCATCGAGGACGACAAGCTTCATAATGCGTCACGTTCCTCGCGAATGAGGTCGACGCTGCTTCGCTGGGCGACACGGCCTTGCCGCGCCCGGACCGCGCGTGCCACCGCGCCGCGGTCCGCTTGTGCCTGAAGCGGGATATGGTCACGGGGACGTAGTCCGTTCGCGGCTTCGGCCCGCAGACGTTCGATATCGTCCCGCGACAACTCGGCAATTTTGACCTTGCTCATGCCACCTCCAACCTCAGGCTCGGAGCAGGATAACATATCCAGCCGAAAGCTATTCTTGGCGGCGCCGCAGAATGCTGACGAAAAACCCGTCGGTGTCGGTCCGGCGCGGCGTCATCAGCAGGCCTTCGTCCGAGATAAGCGCCGCTCGGCAGAAAAGATACGC
Organism: uncultured Alphaproteobacteria bacterium; assembly: GCA_963702635.1. Classification (GTDB taxonomy): domain Bacteria; phylum Pseudomonadota; class Alphaproteobacteria; order Rhizobiales; family Xanthobacteraceae; genus Z2-YC6860. Next base: position 806,454 of record CAVPDL010000010.1, on the reverse strand, counting down.
GCGCTCGCCCAGGGCTTTCGCGACATCCGCTGGCTTTTCCACGGAAAAATCCGGGTGACGACCTGTAAAGGCACGAATTTGGCCGCCGTTCTCCTCGTCCAGCACCGAGCAGGTCACATAGGCGATGCGCCCGCCGGGCTTTACCAGACCGACCGCCCGTTCCAAGGCGGTCTGTTGTTCCTTGATCCGCACTTCAAGCGCGCCGGGACGCACCCGCCATTTGGCATCCGGATTGCGGCGCCAGGCGCCGATGCCGGTGCAAGGAGCGTCGATCAGCACCAGGTCCATGTGGCCTTCGAGATCGGCAAGCTCGTTGCCGACGGATTTGGGTGCGCGCACCTGAACGTTGCGGACGCCTGCCCGATCAAGCCGGGTGTGGATCGGGGCAAGGCGGCGCTTGTCGTCGTCAGTGGCGTAGAGCTGGCCCTTGTTTTCCATCGCCGCCGCCATCGCCAGTGTCTTGCCGCCGCCGCCGGCGCAAAGGTCGAGCACCTGCTCACCGGGCTTCGCGCCGGCCAACAAGGCGGCAAGCTGCGAACCCTCGTCCTGGATTTCGACCATGCCCTTCAGATAGGCGAACTCGGCGTGCACCGCGGGGCTTTTGGCATCGGCCTTGAGCTTGATCCGAAGCCCGTGGGGCGACCAGCGGGTCGGCTCGGGCGCGAGATCGGCGAGCGAGCGCGCCGCCTCGTCGCGGCTGGCCTTGAGCGTGTTGGCGCGCAGATCGAGCGGTGCGCGGGAGGCGAGCGCCGCGCCCTCCTCGGCCCGCTCGTCGCCGAACACCGTGGCGAGGTGCGGTATCGAGCCATTCCGGGTAGTCGCCAAGCACATGAGGCCGGCGCGCGCGGTCAAATCGGCGCCGGATAACTTTTCCCGCTCGGCATCGGTGAGCGGCGGCGGGGAATAGCCCGAGCCGTCGGCAAGCCTTGCGACGGCCTCGACATCGAGGCCGCGTTCGCGCTTGAGCATGCCGAGCAACGTGGCGCGCGGCGTGTCCTCGCCCATCAGGAAGGCCGACGAGGCGCGGCGGCGCAACGCGTCGTAGACCAGGCCCGCGATGCCGGCGCGGTCGCCGGAGCCGGCGAAGCGGTGCGACAGGCCCCAGTCCTTCAGCGTGTCGGCGGCTGGCCGCCGACGTGCGCCGATATCGGCCAAAACCTCAATGGCGGCGGCAAGGCGGGCGCCGGGCGTCATGTCAAAGTCCCGTCACGGCAGACCGAGAAGAAGCTTGACGATGAAGATCAGCCACATGATCAACAGCACGATGGCGCTGATGCCGTAGAACGCGCCGCGATAGCGAACATTGTTGCTGCTGACATGGACCGCCGCCTGCAGCACGCGAAAGGCAACGAAGATCCAGGCCATCACTACGAACAGCACGTCGGCGTGGCGCGTCATCATCGCCAGAATGGTCAGGACGTAGAACAGGACCGGAAGCTCGAACTGATTGCTGAAGGCGTTGCCGAACTGCGTCGCCCGCAGCGGCCAGTTCGGTTCGCGCAATGCAATCTGCTCCAATCGGGTTTCGCCTCGCCGGAGAGCGCCGGTGCGGCAATACATCATCCCCAGCATCATCGCGAAGGTGAGCAGGACCTGAACGAACAGCGGCGCGAGGATCATCGGAATGGTCATGGGAGAACCCCTCTGCAATGGCGATGGCGGCGCACGCTCTATGTAGTGAGTCCCGCCGGCTTAGAGAAGCGGCCAGGGCCACCTTTCACAGCTTGACGCTGATCGCGGTTTCGCCGTCCTCGTTCACCAGCGCGCTGCGCCATGCCTTGCCGTCGAATAGCGCGTCGTACACGGCGTTCGCCGTGCCGCCATGGTTGAGGTTCGCGGTGACCAGAAGGCCCCCGGTGTTGAGCAATTCGTGCAGGCGCTTGTGCAACGCCGGCACCGGCGTGTTGCCGTCGAAAAATGCGAGATCGTAGCCCCTGGTAAGCGCAGGCAGCACCTTGGCGAAATCGCCCTCGTGAACGGTGATGCGCCTGCCCATGCCGGCCGCCACGAAGTTCTCACGCGCCAGCCGCGCATGCTCGGGATCGCGCTCGATGGTATCGATCTTGGCCCCCGGCGCGCCGTGGGCGAACGACAGCGCGGTGTAGCCAAGCGCGCAGCCGAGTTCGAGGATGCGCTTGGGGTTGGTCGCCGCGGCGAGCGCCGCGAGCAGCGGGCCGTTGCCGTAGGGATAGGCGCCGCAGCCGTGCTTGGCCCTGTGTTTCAGCGTGGCCTCGCGAAGGTTCGCAAGCGGATCGCCGCTTCGCACCATCACCGCGCCTCCGGGGCGACGCGCACCAGCAGCTTGCCGAAGTTCTCGCCGCGCAGGAGCCCGATCAGCGCGCGCGGCGCCTTGTCCAAGCCGTCGACCACGTCCTCGCGATACTTGATCCGGCCTTCGCGCACCCAGGCCGACACGTCGCGCAGGAAATCGCCCTGGCGCGCGGCGAAGTCGGAGACGATGAAGCCGCGCAGCGTCAGCCGCTTAGTGAGGATGGCGCGGGTCAGCGCCGAAGTCCGCAGCGACCCCGCCGGCATCTCGGTTGCATTGTAGGTCGCGATCTGGCCGCAGACCGGCACGCGCGCAAAGTTGTTGAGCAGCGGGAACACCGCCTCGAATACCGCGCCGCCGACGTTCTCGAAATAGACGTCGATGCCCTTCGGGCAGGCCGCCTTCAGCCGTCCCGGCAGGTCGGGCGCGCGATGATCGAGGCAGGCGTCGAAGCCAAGCTCGTCCACCACATAGCGGCACTTGTCGGTCCCGCCGGCGATACCGACCGCACGCGCCCCCTTGATCCTGGCGATCTGGCCGACCACCGAGCCGACGGCGCCGGACGCGGCCGACACCACCACGGTCTCGCCGGCTTTCGGCTGCCCGATATCGAGCAGGCCGGTGTAGGCGGTCATCCCCGGCATGCCGAGCACGCCGAGCGCGGTCGAGACCGGCGCCAGCGCTGGATCGATCTTGCGCAACCCCCTGCCGTCGGAAACGGCGTGGCTTTGCCAGCCGTGCGGACTGAGCACGATATCGCCCGCGGCAAAGCCGTCGCGGTTCGAGGCAACGACCTCGGCCACCGTGCGGCCTTCCATCACCCGCCGATGGCGACCGGCGTGGCATAGGACGGCGCATCGCTCATGCGCCCGCGCATGTAGGGATCGAGCGACAGCCACAGCGTGCGCAGCAGCATCTCGCCGGGCCCGGGCGTGGGCACCGGCATGCCCTCGATGCGGAAGTCGCCCTCCTTCGGCTCGCCGACCGGCCGTGCCGCAAGCAGGACGCGCTGGCCAATTTGGTTTTCGGCGGGCACAGCCTTATCCCTCCCCGCCAGGGGAGGGTGGCGCCAAAGGCGCCGGGTGGGGAGAACTCAACGCGAGTCGGATAGTCTCCATCACGCCCTCCATCTCCCGATCCACCTCGCCGTTTGAGAAGCGCAAAATCTTGTAGCCTCGCTTCTGCAATTCTCGATCACGAATGTCGTCGCGGCGAAGATGTTCCTCAAGACCATGCTGATGACCATCGACCTCGACGATAAGACGCGATGGCCGACATTCAAAATCGACGATGTAAGGTTTGAGCGGCGATTGCCGGCGAAAATGATGACCGAGTGAACGTAGGGAGCGCAGGCGGAGCCAGAGTTTCACCTCTTGGCGCGTCATCGGCTTGCGCAGTTCACGAGCACGCGTGTTGGGCACCAACGACTCCCCACCCGGCGCCTTCGGCGCCACCCTCCCCTGGCGGGGAGGGATAGAGCGCGTTGCGCCGTCCGAAGCCAAACTTAAGCACTCACACCCGGCTCGGGTAGTTCGGGCTCTCGCGGGTGATGGTCACGTCGTGGACGTGGCTTTCGCGCAAGCCCGCCGACGAGATGCGGATGAACTGCGCCTTGCTGTGGAACTCGTCGAGGTTCTTGGCGCCGACGTAACCCATCGCGGCGCGCAAGCCGCCGGCAAGTTGGTGCAGCACGGTCGCGACCGCGCCCTTGTACGGCACCTGGCCTTCGATGCCCTCGGGCACGAGCTTCAGATGATCCTTGATGTCCTGCTGGAAGTAGCGGTCGGCCGAACCGCGCGCCATGGCGCCGACCGAGCCCATGCCGCGATAGCTCTTGTACGAGCGGCCCTGATAGAGATAGGCCTCGCCCGGCGTCTCGTCGGTACCGGCGAGCAGCGAGCCGACCATGGCGACGTCGGCGCCGGCGGCAAGCGCCTTGGCAAGGTCGCCGGAATACTTGATGCCGCCGTCGGCGATCACCGGCGTGCCGGATTTCTTCGCGGCTTCGACCGCGTCCATGATCGCGGTAAGCTGAGGCACGCCGACGCCCGCGACCATCCGCGTGGTGCAGATCGAGCCCGGCCCGATTCCGACCTTGATCGCGTCGGCGCCGGAATCGATCAGCGCCTGCGCGCCCTCGGCGGTCGCGACATTGCCGGCCACGACCTGCACCGCGTTCGACGCCCGCTTGATGCGATTGACGGCGTCGAGCACGTGCCGGGAATGGCCGTGAGCGGTGTCGACGACGACAAGATCGACGCCGGCAGCGAGCAGCTCCTCGGTCCGCGCGTAACCCTTGTCGCCGACCGTGGTTGCGGCGGCGACCCGCAACCGGCCCTGCTCGTCCTTGCAGGCGTTGGGGTTGGCCACCGCCTTCTCGATGTCCTTGACGGTGATCAGGCCGACGCAGCGGTACTGGGCGTCGACCACCAGCAGCTTCTCGATGCGATGCTGGTGCAGCAGCCGCTTCGCTTCGTCCTGGTTGACGCCCTCGCGCACCGTGACGAGCCGATCCTTGGTCATCAGCTCGGCGACCTTCTGCCGGGTGTCGGTGGCAAAGCGCACGTCGCGGTTGGTCAGGATGCCGACGAGCTTGCCGGCGCGGCCGTTGCCGCCGCCCTCCACCACCGGAATGCCGGAGATGTTGTGCTCCTTCATCAAAGCGAGCGCATCGGCGAGCGTCTGCATCGGGATGGATGGTGAGCGGGTTCACCACCATGCCGGATTCGAATTTCTTGACCTGGCGCACCTGCGCGGCCTGGACATGCGGCTCGAGATTGCGGTGCAGGACACCGATGCCGCCGGCCTGCGCCATGGCGATCGCCATCTTCGCCTCGGTCACGGTGTCCATGGCGGAGGCCACCACGGGAAGGTTCAGCGCGATCGAACGGGTGATGTGGGTGCGGATATCCACTTCGGAGGGCAGCACGTCGGACAGGCCGGGCTTGAGCAGCACGTCGTCGAAGGTGAAGGCCTCGGGGAGAGAATTGCCGTTCGCGGCCATGGCCAACTCCAGCTCGCCCGGACTGCGGGCTCCTTGCGGCCCCAGATAAGTAAAATCGGGGGTTTTGCGAGGACTTCGCGCCCTCGCCCGACCTCGGGCCCGCTTTTGGGTTGGCGACGGTGGATAGCACCACGGCGGCGGATTTCATAGGGCAATCGTTGCGGAATTTAACTTCCATCCACCGCACTCCCATATGATGCCTCGGCGACAGCCAACCAGTCCGAGCCTCGCCGCATGACGCACGACCGCCTCGTCCCCTTCATCGTGGCGGTGGCGCTGTTCATGGACAACATGGACTCGACGGTGATCGCGACCTCGCTGCCGGCGATCGCGGCCGACATCGGCACGAGCCCGCTGACGCTGAAGCTCGCAGTCACCTCCTATCTGCTCTCGCTCGCCGTGTTCATTCCGATGAGCGGCTGGACCGCCGACCGGTTCGGCGCCCGCACCGTGTTCCGCGCCGCCATCGCCGTGTTCGTGCTGGGCTCGATCGGCTGCGCGCTGTCGGGCTCGCTCGCGCATTTCGTCGTCGCCCGCATCGTGCAGGGCATGGGCGGCGCGATGATGACGCCGGTCGGCCGGCTGGTGCTGGTGCGCACGATCGACCGCCGCGAACTGGTCAACGCCATGGCCTGGGTGTCGATCCCGGCGATGATCGGTCCGCTGATGGGGCCGCCGCTCGGCGGCTTCATCACCACCTACGCGACCTGGCACTGGATCTTCCTGATCAACGTGCCGATGGGGCTGCTCGGCATCGTGCTGGTGACGCGCTACATCGAGAACATCAAGGCCGAGGTGCCGGAGCGGTTCGACTTCGCCGGCATGGTGCTATCCGGCACCGCGGTCGCCGGCCTGACCTTCGGCATGTCGGTCGCAGGCTTCGATATCGTGCCCTGGCCGATCGTCGCTGCTGATCATCGGCGTCGGAGTGATCGCGCTCGGATTCTACATCGCCTATGCGCGGCGGGCGCCGGCGCCGGTGCTCGATTTCAGCCTGCTGAAACTGCCGACGTTCCGGGCGAGCCTCGTCGGCGGCTTCCTGTTCCGCATCGGCGTCGGCGCCATGCCGTTCCTGCTGCCGCTGCTGCTCCAGGTCGGCTTCAAGCTGTCGCCGTTCCAGTCCGGCCTGATCACGTTCACCTCGACCATGGGCGCGCTGTATCGTGAAGGGTGCGGCGCCGGCGGTGCTGCGAGCGGTTCGGCTTCCGCACCGTGCTCGTTGCCAATGCCATCCTCGGCGGGCTTTCGATCGCGGCCTGCGCGATCTTCCAGGCCTCGACGCCGTTCGCCCTGATGATCGCTGTTCTGATGATCGGCGGCTTCTTCCGCTCGCTGCAGTTCACCTCGGTCAACGCGCTCGCCTACGCCGAGGTGCCGGTGGCGCGAATGAGCCGCGCCACCGCGCTCGCGCCGTCGGCCAGCAGGTGTCGCTCGCGACCGGCGTTGCCATCGGCGCGCTGACGGTGGAGATGGTGGTGCGGCTGAAGGCCGAGCCCATGATCATGGCGGCCGATTTTCCGCCGGGCTTCCTCCTGGTCGGGCTGATCGCCGCAAGCTCGGCACTGGTCTTCCTGATGCTGCCGCCGCACGCCGGTGCCGACATGGCCGACCGGATTCCGGCAACGGCCCGGACCTCGGACCCGCGGGTGGGGTAACATTCGAACATGTCGTGCTTTGGCAAAGCCCTCCTGCTCGCGGTCGCGGCGCAAGCGCTGGTCGCGCCGCCTTGTCGCGCGCAAAGATCGCTCGACGAACAACGGTGCACCGGGCAGCAGTCCGTCAGCCCGGCAGCACAGGCCGCCGCGTGCACGACACTGATCGACAGCGGCCGCTACGCCAGGCAAAATCTTTCGATCCTGCATTCCAACCGCGGCGTCGCCTACGGCAAGGCCGGCGACATCGACCGCGCGATCGCCGACTTCGATGCAGCCATACGCGTCACTCCCAACCACCTGCGCGCCTATATCAACCGCGGCAACGCCTACGTCGCCAAACGCGATTTCGAGCGCGCCATCGCCGACTTCGGCCAGGCGATCAGGCTCGATCCGAAGAACCCGGCCAATTCGATGAGCCGCGCCGGCGCCTTCGAGGCGCGGGGCGATTTCGAGCGCGCTATCGCCGACTACGATCAGGCGCTGAAGCTCGATCCCAACCTCGCCGCGGCCTATTTCAACCGCGGCATGGACTATCGCCGCATTGGCGAGCTCGACCGCGCCGTCGCCGACTACGATCAGGCCATCCGGCTCAATCCCAAAGACGTCGCAGCCTACAACAACCGCGCGATTGCGTTCGCGGAGAAAGGCGACAACGAGCGCGCCGCCGCCGACTACGATCAGAGCGCTCAAGCTCGACCCGAACTTCGCGCTGGCCCATCTCAATCGCGGACTGGTCTGGCACGCGCGGAAGGACTACGACCACGCCGTCGCCGATTTCGACGCGGCCATCAAGCTCGCGCCCGACAATGCCGCAGCATACAACGCTCGCGGCGTGAGCCTCGATGCCAAGGACGAGCCCGACCGCGCCATGGCCGATTTCGACAAGGCGATCGCGCTCGATCCGACCAACGCCACGTTCTTGGACAACCGCGGCAATATCTGGCGCAACAGGGGGCGGTTCGATCGCGCCGTCGAGGATTACGACAAGGCGATCGCGCTTTCACCAAACTATGCGCTCGCCTACTACAACCGCGCGCAGGCGCATTACCTCGCCGGCCGCTTCAAGCAGGCGTTGAGCGATGCCGACAAGGCGGTCGCGCTCACCAAGAATTCGGCAAGCGCGCTGAGCCTGCGCGGACTGATCCGGGAAAAGCTCGGCGCCCGGGACGCCGCGATTGCCGACCTCAAACGTGCAGCAGCGCTTGACCCGAACTTCCAGCAGCCTGCGGACGCGTTGCGAAGGCTCGGAGTCGAGCAATAGCGCGGTTTCTCACTCGCAAGGAATCAACCGTCGTCATGGCCGGGCTTGTCCAGGTCATTACCGAGGCGAGGTCGCGCCTTCGCGTCAATGCCTGCGAAATCCGGTCGCCAGCACGTAAAGCTCCGCGGAGTCTCGAGCGGCTCGCGGCGGGCTTGACGTGCTTCACTGTCGCGAAGTCGCGCTTGAGCGACGCGAGCAGCGCGCCTTCGGTGCCGCCCTGGATCACCTTGGCGAGGAACGCACCGCCCGGCTTGAGCACCTCGCCGGCGAACTCCGCCGCAGCTTCGACCAGCGCCATGATCTTCAGATGATCGGTCGCGCGATGGCCGGTGGCGTTGGCGGCCATGTCGGACAGCACCACGTCGGCCGGGCCGCCGAGCATCGCCTTGAGCTTGTCCGGCGCGCCGGCGATCGAGGAAATCGATCTTGCGCGAAGTCGACGCCGGCAGACGGCGTCCATGTCCAGGATGTCGATTGCAACGACGCGGCCGCGCTGCGCCGACGCGCTTGGCCGCGACCTGGCTCCAGCCGCCGGGGGCGGCGCCGAGATCGACCACCCGCGCGCCGGATTTCAAGATGCGATGCTTGTCGTCGATCTCGGTCGAGCTTGAAGGCCGCGCGCGAGCGAAAGCCCTCGCGCTTGGCGCGCGCCACGTAAGGATCGTTGAGCTGGCGCTCCAGCCACGTCCGCGACGACTGCGACTTGCGCTTGTCCTTGACGCGGACCTTGAGCTCGCCGCTCGCCGCGAGTCTGCGGCGTCATGGCGCGCTCTCCGCCACACACGCCGTCCTCGCGCATCATCTGCACCAGCATGCCTTCGCGCAGCCCGCGGTCGGCGACGCGGAGCCGCTCGCACGGGAAGGCGCGGCGGATCGCTTCGAGGATGGCGCAGCCGGCGAGCACCAGGTCGGCGCGCTCGGCGCCGATGCAGGGATTGGCGACGCGGCTCGTCGTAGGTCATGGCGAGCAGCCGCTCGACCACGCCGTCGACCTGGCGTGTCGGTCATCCAGCAGCCATCGACGCGGCGGCGCTCGTAGCGCGGCAGCTCGAGATAGACGCCGGCGATGGTCGTCACCGTGCCCGAGGTGCCGAGCAGGTGCAGGCCCTCGGTGCCGCCGTGCTCGGCGGCGAAGCGATCGACGTGTTCGGCGACCTCGGCGATCATCGTCTCGAACACTTCGCGGCTGACGGTGACGCCGCCGTGGCGCTCCGCAAGCGTGACGACGCCGATCGGGATCGAGACCCAGGCGTTGATCTCGGGATGCGGCGGGCCGTGACGGGTGGGCTTGCGAGCGGTCGAGCCGCACCAGCTCCGACGAGCCGCCGCCGATGTCGAACAGGATCACGCCGTCGGCGGACGGATCGACCAGCGGCGTGCAGCCGGTCGCGGCAAGCCGCGCCTCGGTCTCGCGGTCGACGATCTCCAGCTCGATGCCGACCTCGCTCTGCACGCGTTCAAGAAAATCGAGGCCGTTGCCGGCGGCGCGGCAGGCCTCGGTCGCGATCAGCCGGGCGCGGGTGACGCCGCGGTTGCGCATCTTGGCGCGGCACACCCGCAACGCATCGACCGCGCGCAGGATCGCCGCCTCGCTCAGCCGGCCGGAGCTGGTGATGCCCTCGCCGAGGCGAATGATGCGCGAAAAGGCGTCGACCACCCGGAAGCTGTCGCGGGTGGCGCGCGCCACCAGCAGACGGCAATTGTTGGTGCCGAGATCGAGCGCAGCATAGGTCGGGCCGGGCACGTCGAGCCCGCTCCGCCGCCATCGCTCGCGCGGATGCCGATAGGGCGACCGCCGGCCCCGCCGGGGCCCTCGGGGCTCCCGGTCAGGCGCGGGGCCGAGGCCGGTCGCCCGGGCCTCGTCGTCCATTGAAAGCCTTTCCCCACGCCGAAGCTCAAAGCCTCCCGGCTCGGCTCGACGGCGCGGCGGTGATCTCGTACTTCGGGGCAAAGTGTAGAGAGCGGCGGCGCAGGGCGCAACTCTGGGCGCCCGGCAGAACATGGCGGAAACCGCTGGCTGTGCTTGTGAAACGGGCCTTGGTCCGATATCTCAGCGTCAGTTTCCGTCATGGCCGGGCCTGTCCCGGCCATCCACGTCTTTCTTGCCGTCAAGACGTGGATGCCCGGCATAAGCCGGGCATGACGTGGTGAGGTTTTGCCGGCACACCAGGATCGCCATGAACATCCAGGACACCGCGAATTCCCGATCCGCCTATGCCATCGGCCAGCCGGTGCCGCGCAAGGAGGACTCGACGCTGCTGCGCGGCCAAGGCCGCTACACCGACGACGTCAATCTGCCGAACCAGGCCTATGCCTACATTTTGCGTTCGAGCGTCGCCCACGGCCGCATCAAGTCGATCAACACCGAAACCGCCAAGAAAATGCCCGGCGTCCTCGACGTCTACACCGGCGAAGACCTGAAGGCCTACGGCACGCTGCAATCGGCGCTGCCGTTCAAGAGCCGCGACGGCTCCGACCTGAAAAAGCCGCCGCGGCCCGCCGCTGCCGACCGACAAGGTGCGCTTCGTCGGCGACCCGATCGCCTGCGTCGTCGCAGACGACGCTGGCCCAGGCCAAGGATGCGTCCGAAGCGATCGAAGTCGACATCGAACCGCTGCCGGTGGTGACCACGCCGGAGCAAGCCGTGGCCGCCGGCGCCCCTGCGCTGTTCGACGACGTGCCGGGCAATGTCTGCCTCGATTTCCATTACGGCGACAGCGACAAGGTCGACGCCGCGTTCGCCGGCCGCCAAGCACAAGGTCAAGCTCAAGCTCCAGAACACGCGGATGATCGTCAACACGATCGAGCCGCGCGCCGCGATCGGCAGCTACGACGCCGGCAAGGAGCGCTTCACGCTGCACTCGTGCAGCCAGGGCGTGATGGGACTGAAGGCCGGCATCACCGCCGCGATGAAGACCACGCCCGACAAGGTGCACGTCATCACCGGCAATGTCGGCGGCTCGTTCGGCATGAAGGCGCAGGTCTATCCGGAATACATCTGCATCCTGCACGCCGCGAAGACGCTCGGCCGCCCGGTGAAGTGGACCGACGAGCGCTCGTCGAGCTTCGTCTCCGACAACCACGGCCGCGACCACGAGCAGACCGCGGAGCTTGCGCTCGACGCCGAAGGACATTTCCTCGCGCTGCGCCTCAACGGCTACGGCAATCTCGGCGGCTTCCAGGGCGCGATGTCGCCGCAGCCGCCGACGCTCAACACGGTGCGCAACGTCGTCAGCCTCTATCGCACGCCGCTGCTCGAGGTGAACACCAAGTGCGTGTTCACCAACACCACGTTCGTCAGCCCCTATCGCGGCGCCGGCCGCCCCGAGGGCAATTACTACATGGAGCGGCTGATCGATTATGCCGCGGCCGAAACCGGCTTCGACCGCATCGAGCTGCGCCGCAAGAACCAGATCCGCAAGAGCGACATCCCGTTCAAGGCCGCTTCCGGCGCGACCTACGACAGCGGCGACTTCCCGGCGATCCTCAAGCAGGCGCTGGAAGTCTCCGACTGGAAGGGCTTCAACAAGCGCAAGCGCGAGAGCAAGAAGCGCGGCAAGGTGCGCGGCATCGGCATCGGCTGCTATCTCGAAGTCACCGCGCCCGCCAACAAGGAGATGGGCGGCATCGCCTTCGACGCCGACGGCGGCGTCACCATCCGCACCGGCACGCTCGACTACGGCCAGGGCCACGCCTCGCCGTTCGCCCAGGTGCTGAGCGAGAAGCTCGGCGTGCCGTTCGAGAAGGTCCGCATCCTGCAGGGCGACAGCGACGAACTGCTGGCCGGCGGCGGCACCGGCGGCTCGCGCTCGATGATGAATTCGGGCCAAGCCATCGTCGAAGCCTCGGCCAAGGTGGTCGAGCAAGGCAAGCAGATCGCTTCGCACGCGCTGGAAGCCTCGGCCGGCGACATCGAGTTCAAGGACGGCAAGTTCGTCGTCGCCGGCACCGACCGCGAGATCGGCATCATGGAGCTGGCGCAGAAAATCCGCGCCGGCATGAAGCTGCCGCCGGACGGCCCGCAGTCGCTCGACGTCAAGCACGTCAGCGACGGCGCGCCGGCGGCCTATCCGAACGGCTGCCACGTCTGCGAGGTCGAGGTCGATCCCGACACCGGCAACATCGAGATCGTCAAATACACCGCGGTGAACGACTTCGGCACCATCATCAATCCGATGCTGGTCGACGGCCAGACCCACGGCGGCGTCGCGCAGGGCATCGGCCAGACCCTGCTCGAGCACGTGGTCTATGACGAGCAGGGCCAGCTCCTGACCGGCTCGCTACATGGATTACGCGATGCCGAAGGCGCTATCACGTGCCGGACTTCGCGGTGCTCAGCCATCCGGTGCCGGCCAAGACCAATCCGCTCGGCGTCAAGGGCTGCGGCGAGGCGGGCTGCGCCGGCTCGCTGACCTCGATCATGAACGCGGTGGTCGATGCGCTGTCGGAATACGGCATCAAGCACATCGACATGCCGGCAAGCCCGGCGCGGGTCTGGCAGGCGATCCAGGACGCCAAGAACAATCAATGAGCGCTTGGCTGTGTCGTCATGGCCGGGCTTGTCCCGGCCATCCACGCCTTGGCGACAAGAAAGGCGTGGATGCCCGGCATAAAGCCGGGCATGACGGTGGAAGGGCCGGCGGCCGACGCCAGGTTAGAAGATGACCGAAGCCACCGATCTCACCTTCGCCGCGCGGCGGGCGGACGACGTTCGCCTGGTCGCGGGCGTCAGCGCTGCGCATTTCGTCAGCCATTTCTACATGCTGGTGCTGCCGCCGCTGTTCGCCTTCGTGAAGGCCGACTATGGCGTGAGCTACACCGAGATCGGACTGGCGCTGACCGTGTTCAACGCGGTATCGGCGGTGCTGCAGACCCCGGCGGGTTTCCTGATCGACCGCATCAACGCACGGCTCGCGCTGGTCGCCGGGCTTGTCCTTGGCGCCATCGGCTTTGTGGTCGCTGCGGTCGTCGATTCGTATTGGGTGCTGATTGCGATGTTCGGGGTGATCGGGCTCGGCAACACGGTCTATCACCCGGCCGACTATGCGCTGCTGTCGCGTCATGTCGCGCCCGCGCGCATGAGCCAGGCCTATTCGGTGCACACCTTCGCCGGCATGCTCGGCAGCGCGGCAGCGCCCGGCGCGGTGCTGCTGATGCACGGCATGTTCGGCTGGCGCGGCGCGTTCCTCGGCGCCGCCGTGCTCGGCTTTGTCGCGGCCCTGCTGCTGCTGTTCCAGCCCGACGCCGAGCCGCATCCGACCACCGCGCAAGCCCCGCGACCACACCGCACCGACCGACTGGCGGCTGCTGCTGACCGCGCCGATCCTGATCAACTTCGTGTTCTTCCTGCTGCTACGCCTGTCGGCAGCTTCGGCCTGATGAACTTTTCGGTTGTCGCGCTCGGCCAGCTTTACGGCACGAGCCCGGTCGCCGCCAACTCCGCGCTCTCGGGCTACCTGCTGCTCAGCGCGCTCGGCGTGCTGATCGGCGGCTGGATCGCCGGCCGCATCACGCACCACCGGCTGGTCGCGGCGCTCGGCCTGTCGGTCAGCCGTGGTCGTCGTCGCTCCTGATCGGCAGCTTCGATCTCGGCGCGCTGCTGCCTGATCCTGGCGATGTCGCTGGCCGGCCTGTGCGGCGGCATGGTGATGCCGTCGCGCGACATGATCGTGCGCGAGGTCACCCCGCCGGGCGCGTTCGGCAAGGTGTTCGCCTTCGTCACCACCGGCTACCACGTCGCCGGCATCGTCGCGCCGCTCGCTTTCGGCGCGCTGCTCGATCACGGCGCGCCGCGCGCGATCTTCTACGTGGTCGCGGCGCTTTACGCTGCTTGCGATCTGCGCGGTGGCGAGCGTGCCGCGCAGCGCCGATGATCTCGCCGGTTCGCGCGCTGCTGCTGCTCTGGCTCGCGCGGCGTCGCGCTGCGCCTGACCATCCTTGCGGTGCCGCCGGTCATCCCGCTCATCCACGACGATCTGCATCTGTCGGAGACCCAGGTCGGCATCCTGTCCGGCCTGCCGATGGTGCTGTTCGCGGGCGCAGCGATCGCGGGCTCGCTGCTGATCGCGCGGCTCGGCGCGCAGACGGCGCTGGTGATCGGGCTTGGCTCTGCGCTGGCGGGCTCGGTGCTGCGCGGCGTCGGCCCGAATATCGCCATGCTCTATTTCGGCACCGATCGTCATGGCGTTCGGCGTCGCGGTGATGCAGCCGTCGCTGCCGCCGCTGGTGCGCACCTGGGTGCCGCAGCGCATCGGCTTTGCCACCGCGGTCTACACCAACGGCCTGCTGATCGGCGAAATCCTGCCGGCGGCGCTGACCATTCCGCTGGTGCTGCCGATCCTGCGCCAAAGCTGGCAGTGGAGCTTCGTCGTTCTGGGCCGTGCCGGTCGCGGTCATCGCCGCGATCATCATGGCTGCGGCGCCGCGCGCGCCGGCTGCGACGCCGACCGCCGCCAGCCGGCGCTGGATGCCGGACTTCCGCAATCCGCTGATCTGGCGGATCGGCCTGCTGCTCGGCAGCGTCAACGCCACCTATTTCTCGATGAACGGCTTCCTGCCCGACTACCTCACCCACACCGGCCGGCCCGACCTGATCAACGCCGCGCTGACCGCGCTCAATCTCGGCCAGCTTCCGGCGTCGTTCCTGCTGCTCGCCTCGGCCGACCGCATGGTGCGCACCGTCTGGTCCTATCTCGGCTGCGGGCTGGTCTGCCTCGCTCGCGTGCTGGCGATCGTGTTCCTCGGCGGCATCTGGGTCGTCGTCGGCTGCGCGGTGTGGGGCTGCTTCGGCGCCGCGGTCCTGGTGCTGGTCCTGGCGTTGCCGCCGCTGATCGCGCCAGCCGGAGGACGTCCACCGCGTCACCGCCGGCATGTTCACCATCAGCTATTCCTGCGCCGTGATCGTGCCGATCATCAGCGGCGCTGCTCTGGGACCTCACCGGCTGGACCTTGGCGCCGTTCATCCCGATCGGCGTCTGCACGCTGGTCCTGATCGGCCTTGCACCCACCATCGTGCTGCGCGAGAAACAGCGCTGGAGCGTAATCGATGGGTGACAGCTACGGCACGGTGAAGGTCGCGGCGGTGCAGGCCGCCTCGGTGTTCCTCGACCGCGAGGGCTCGACCGCAAAGGCCTGCCGGCTGATCCGCGAGGCCGGCGAGAAACGGCGCGCGCATCATCGGCTTTCCCGGAAGGCTTCATCCCGGCGCACCCGGTCTGGTACCACCACCACGCCGCGACCGGCGCGATCGCCAACAAGCTCGCGGTCGAGCTGTTCAAGAACGCCGTGGAAATCCCCGGCCCCGAGACCGCGGCGCTCGGCGAAGCCGCCCGCGAGGCCAACGCCTATGTGGTGATGGGCGTGTGCGAGAAGCTGCCGAACACCACCGGCACGATGTTCAACACGCAAATCTATTTCGCGCCCGGACGGCAACGATCATCCGCAAGCACCAGAAGATCATGCCGACGGTCGGCGAGCGGCTGGTGCATATGGGCGGCTACGGCGACACCTTCGGCGCTTTCCCATCCGAGTTCGGACCGATGTCCGGGCTGATCTGCGGCGAGAACTCCAACCCGCTCGCCGTATTCGCGTTGATCGCCGAGGGCACCCGCATCCATGTCATGAGCTGGCCCAATCATTTTCCGACCAGTGGCGATCCGCTGCGCAACCGGGTCGCGATCGACTCGCAGGCCTTCGCGCAGATGAGCAAGGCCTTTGTCGATCTCGGCCTGCGGCACCGTCGACGAGCGCATGATCGAGATGCTGGCAGGCGGGGCCCGAGGCCGAGAAATTCCTGCGCGATCCGAACTGCTGCGGCGGCTCACTGATCGTCGATCCGCTGTCGCGCATCGTTGCCGGCCCGATGGGCCCCGAGGAAGGCATCCTCTATGCCGACTGCAACCTCGATCTCGGCATCCAGATGAAGCTGCGCCACGATTTCGCCGGCCACTATAACCGGCCCGACATTTTCCAGGTCCACATCAATCGCGCGGCGCCGCAGCTCTATCGCGTGCACAACGATCCGGCGGCGCTGGCCGCGGCCGGCAATGAACTGCCCTCCCCGCCGCGGCGGTTAATATCGCCGCTTGATGAATGAGCATTGCGAGCAACAGACTCCGTTCGCTCCCGCGACCCGGCCTTCGCTCGCTTCGCGAGCTCCGGCGGGTTCGAGTTCCGACGAAGCGCGGAGCGCGAAGGCGGAAAGCGGGAGCCCAGTTCTTTGGCCAAAACGCTGGGTCCCCGCTTCCGCGGGGACGAACGGGGTGGTTCTCGCGTGTTCGAGGTCGCTCATTAGGCAGTCTCATTTCGAGTCAAACTCTCGGGATGAGGGCAGAACAAACTCTTGTGGATTCCAAACATGGACGTGTTCGAAGCGGTCGACTCGCGCATCGCCTGCCGCGCCTTTCTTGACAAGCCGGTCGATCTGAAAATCGTGAAGGAACTGATCGTGGGCGCGCAGCGCGCCGCCTCCGGCGGCAACCTGCAATCCTGGAACATCCACGCGCTGACCGGCAAGCCGCTCGCCGAATTCAAAGCCATCGTGCAGAAACGGATCGCCGCTGAAGACCCACGCCACGCCAAGTCGGAATATCCGATCTATCCGGAACCGATGTGGGGCGCCTACAAGGAGCGCCGCGAGGCCCATGGCGTGCAGCTCTACGGCTCCCTCGGCATCGACTATAAGGACTCCGCCGGCCGGCTCGGGCAGTACAAGAAGAACTTCGAGTTCTTCAACGCGCCGGTCGCGCTGTTCATCACCATCGACCGCCGTCTCGGCCCGGGCCAATGGGCCGATCTCGGCGGCTATATCCACGCTCTCGCCTTTCTCGCCCGCGGCCACGGTCTCGACACCTGCCCGCAGGAGGCCTGGGCGCGGCTCTACGATACGGTCGGGGATTTCCTGAAACTGCCGCCGAACGAGATGCTGTTCTGCGGGATGGCGATCGGCTACGGCGACAGAAAGCACAAGGCCAATGACTTCCGCTCGCCGCGCGCGGAGCTGTCTGAGTTCTGCAAGTTCTACGGTTTCGATTGAGCGTTCACGCGCCTATAAAAAAGCTTCCGCCGACTTTTTGCAGTCTCGATCACGAGAGGAATGTGGAACATCGCCCGCGAGACCTCGCAGGCTCCGAGCCGGACCACCGAATAGCGCAAGCGCCGTCAATGCTTCCATTCGGGCTTCGGCACGCGCGCCCACGGCGCGTCGAGTTGCAGATCATCCACGATAGCATTGGCGGCGATATAGCCAGGCGCGCCGTTGATACCGCCGCCGTTGCCGGTGGATGAACCGCAAAGATAGAGGCCCTCGACCGGGGTCCGCGTTCCCGACAGCAGCGGATGCGGACGGTTGATGCCAAGCTGCTTCGGCACATAGGCGCCCATCCGCACCGCGCCCCGCACCATGTTGACGTTCAAACGCTCGATGTCGAGCGGCGTGAACAGAAATGTCCCGCGCACGTTGTCGTCGCCGAGGTTCGCGGCGTATTCCCGCCAGACGCCAAGCACCCTCTGCAGGTAATCGTCCTTGCGACGCTCCCAGTTCTGCGCGTCGCCATCGACCGCATAGGGTGCGAACGGCCACCAGAACGCAACGTGGCCGTCGGCCGGCGCATAGGTCGGATCGACCGCGCTATTGCAGGCGCCGTTGCCCATCAGCACATCAGGAAATTTTTGTGCGGCGCAATGCTCAAAGCATTGAGTAACCTGCTTGATGTCGTCCATGCCGAAGAAAATGTTGAACGCGCGGTCGATGTCCGGATCGAACTTCTCCGCCCGGTAACGCGGCCGATGGCGCAGCGCCAGATGCAGCGTGACCAGGCTGTGGTTACCCCAATGCCAGTTGTTGAGCTTCTGCCGGACCTCATCGGGAAACAGCGCCTCACCTGCCATCCGCATCGTCGCCGGAGCGTCGATCGCGCTCGCCACCAGACGCTTCGCCTCGGTCGTCTCGCCGCCGGCGAGACGCACGCCGGTGGCGCGGCCGCCTCGAACCGAGATCTCGCGTACCTCGGCTCCCGGACGGTCGGACGTTCATCGCCACGTTGACCGATCTAACCTTCGCCGATGGCACGCGGCGACCGAACGGCGGCCCGGCCATTGCTCTAACCGCTCCGGTCGCGCTGCCTCACGGCGCGGCTGATACCGGCCTAACGGCTGCCGAGACGTTCGCCGCGCTTGATGCCGCTTGGGGCGCTGGCGATGCTGCCGTTGACGCGGCGACGTACAAGCCGGGCGTGACGCCAGCCGAGCGCACCGCACAGCCTAAGCCGGTCACTGCCAAGCCTGCCACGGTCGCGCGTAGCAGCGACGATGCGTTGCTTGAAACGTATCTGACGAATGGCTCACTCAAAAAGGGCCGCGCGCCGACTGCCGCGCAAGCGAAAGAGGCTCGGAAAATTTGGGATACGTTCAAGCGGATCATCGGCAAGCCGCTTGCGGAATGCACAATCGACGATGGCCGCGCGCTGGTCGCTCACCTTAAATCCGAAACGCCCGGCATCAAGGCCGCGACGTTGCGCCGGTATCTTGTGCCGTTGATTGCGACCGTGAACCTTGCGCTTGCGGAAGGCAAGCTGACGGGCCGTAACCCATTCGTCGGCTGCGTCGTGAACCGGGAGAATAACACTTCGGAGGAACGCTACGCTTTCACGGATGCCGACATGGCGTTGATCCGGGAGAATGAGCACAAGCTACGCCCGCAAGATCGGCTGTTGCTTCGCGTGCTCGCGTGCACCGGACTTCGGCGCGGTGAAGCTTTCCAGATCGGCACGGACGGCCATAAGGAACGGGTCGAGGATGGCATTCGCTTTTGCATCGTGTCGAGCCGCAAAGGCGACAAAGCCGACTTTCACTATAGGCGCGTGCCGTTCCCGGCTGACGTGCTGCCGCTGTTGCCTGCCAAAGTCACCGCGCCGTTGTTCACCGGACATCCGGGCGACGCGGTGAAGCGGCTCACACAATTCGTTATCTGTGACGATGGCCGCAACATTGCCGCCGCTCACAGCTTCCGGCATCGCGCCAAAATCCGGTTGCGCGCCACGTGCCCGGATGACGAATTGCGCGACGCTATCGGCGGTTGGGAAAGCGGCGGCAAAAACAAAGGCCGCAAGTACGGCACGAAAGCCAGCGAAGACTATAAGGGCTACAGCATGGCCGCGCTGAAAACTGCAATCGACGGCATCGGTTTCTAAGCGCCCTAGGAAGCCCGTACATCACAAAGATAGAGCGGCCCTGATGCGATTCGGGGCCGCTTCGCTTTGCCGGGTCTTACCAAGCCAAACCGGAAGCCACCGTGCCATCCTTTGCCCCACCAGGGATTAAGAATATAGTAGGCTCATGAGCAACGGATACGTACCCCGAGCCGGAACGAAACGCCGGATCGTGTATGACCTGACCATCAGGCCGGGCGGCGCGACGAAGCACGAGCTTAACCGTGCGACCGCTCAACAGGCGTATAGCTTCGTCACCGACACGAGAAACATAGCGCGCTTGCTCGGCGGGACTGCACATGCCAGTCCCGAGGGAGATGGCGACGCCCGCCGCTTTTGGATCACGGTCCCTTAAGGGAGCAGACGATGAAGCGATGCTCCGCATTTTTATTTGCAGCCGGATTTTTGGCATCTCTCGCGAGCACAAGCTTTGCGGACACATTGACTTTCAAGTGCTCATTCAAAGGGCTCATTCCGCAGGACATCGTGTACGTGATAAATAGCGAAGCCAAAGACGTGGCGGTGATTGGGAATTTCGGCACGCATCAGGCTTTTATGCTCTCGTACAACGAAGGGTTCTTTTACATTCTCGAACCGAATGCAGGCGCGTCCGCCGTGACCATTCTTTACGTGCACGCCGATGATACCGCTGTCGGCGTCCGCACGACGTTAGGTCGTTTAACCGATGCGCAATACGCTGGCATTCCAGACGTGCTCAAATTGTCGGGGGACAAACTTCGCTTCATGGCGACCGATGCGAAGGGCCGCTGTCCCGTGCAGCGATAAGACTGGCAATGCGCCCGAGCGGAACTCGACTTGCGTCGCGGGGCGGTCAAAATTAAAGCGGCTAACGCAACGATGAGCGCGGCACACGCTCTAGCAGCGCAACGGCCATAGCGAAGCGCGCTAGCAACGCGATGCGCCTGTCGAGTAGATCGGGCCGGTTGAACCGATGCGCGGCAGTGGCGCACCAGCAACCCATTTTCCAGCGGATGAACTTCGCGCCCATGGTCATACCTCACAAACGAAACGGGCCGGACGTTGAGCCCGGCCCGCTCGGCTCACGTGTCGCTGCGATCAGTTGAGTGCGTTCTGCACGCTGGCGAACGTCGCTTGCAGCTTGCCGCCAACGGCCTGCACTGTGGCAATGATCGCCACAGAGATGCCCGCCGCGAGCAACCCGTACTCAATCGCGCTCGCGCCCGACTGGTCTCGCAAAAACGCCTTCAAGGTTCGCATGGTGATTTCCTTTCTGTTGTGTCCGCGTCAACGGACGATGCGAGCCTGAGACGACAAGCCGGGCGCGGTCAAGGCAGCGCCGGGGCCATCGTCGAGGATCGTTAACGGTTGGTTGCTACGTCAGATCGTCGCCGAAAAGTCGGTCGATCATTTCGGCGGCATGGTCGCGGTTGCCCTGCCATCGCTCCCGCCACGTGTCGCACAGCAACGCCACAAGGCGCGGCACATCCGCCGGGCTCACATCGTCGCGGCCCTGTAGATTGCGCCGCAACTCGCCAATGGCCTTGGCTTGGTCGTGTTGCTTGTAGTCGGGCGATAGCGCCCAATCGATTGCGATGATGTCGGGCGATGCGTCGGCCATCGTCTCGGGTTCCTCTCTGTTGCTGGCCGCGTCAACGGCCATTCTGCCGGACCCATAGCCGGACCTACGTTGCGGTTGCTCTTGACGTTCGCACCGGGCACGACGGCACAGCGGAAACGATCCTCGGAAAATTTTGGATTGTCCGCTTTGAACATCGTGCACAGAGCCCGCAAGATTTGCTCCCGGTACTCGGCACGGGTTTGCGCCTTCGTACCCGGTGCGGGCTGCACATCCTGCATTAGCTGCGCAATCGCCTCATAGTGGCGTTGCTGAAACTTCGGCTTGGTCGTCATGTCGTGGTCCTTTCTGTGCCCGCGTCAACGGGCGTTCGCTGTGGTAGATTTGAATTCGCGCGCGGGCTGCGGTCGGGGGTTGCCTTTCTGGCCCTCTGGCGGGTCCGCGCGAAGTCGTGGCCGGGATAGCGTCAACTATCCCGGCTGCGCACTAGGCCGCTTTGATGTTCGGGAGGGTGCAATGCCCGGCTTCGATCAGGGCCATAGCCTGTCGGCCAAACCAGCCTTGAAGCCGGAAGGCTAAGCCGGTGTCGATCAGATGTTGCCAAGCTTCGATCAACTCGGCTTCGTCGTGCTCGATGCCGTCAAAGCCTTCGCAGGCTGCTACGGCGTCGTAGTCAGTCCATTGGCGGGTCGCCATGGTGCGGGTCCTTTCTGTTGCGGCTTCGTCAAAAGCCGATGCCGATGCGTCGGGCACGGTCGGAATATAGCACGCCAACCGGGGCGCTTCGCAGGGCGCTTGCGGGCTATCGGCGGGCGTGGTTACTCAGGGCTTCCGGGGGGGGGGTCGGACAAAGCTACTGACAATGCGTCCTGACAATGGCCTATGAGCGATGGCTATCCCATTGTTTTTGCTCAATCCCTTCTCCCGCTTGCGGGAGAGGTCGGCGAGCGAAGCTCGCCGGGTGAAGGGGTACGGACCTACGAGAGTCCGATACCCCCCGACCCTCTCACCGCAAGCGGGGAGAGGGAGCGCGTCGTGCTCGCTGCGATTGCGCGCTTCATTCTATATGATGCTATTCGCAGTACTTGCACGGCGGGAAGTCGCGACTGTAGAGCGGCTGTTTCAGGAACGTGGCCTTGTCGTAGGTCCAGAACTGGCTGACGTTCGGATAGGTCTTGATCACCGTGTTCCAGAGCTCTTCCTTGTCGTAGCCGAACATTTTCTTCTTCTCGACCTTCTTGATGTAGATGTTGTTGACGGCGGTCAGCCGGTCGTCGAGCGAAACCGGGCCGCGAACGGCGTCGATCTTGATGCCCTGCATCGTCTTGATGAACGGCAGCGCGCCCTGGATATTTGCCGCCGGTCTTCTTCAGCGTCTCGTCGATCCATTGCGCGGTGGTGTAGTTCGCCTCCGAATAATACGACGGCACCTTGCCATAGAGGCTGCGATATTTCTTGACGAACGCCTCGTTCTTCGGCGTTTCGAGTGCAGCGCTGTACATGAACGACGACACGTCGCCGATCACCTCGTCGCCCATCGAAGGCAGGATGAACTCGTCGTAGTTGGTGCCGCCGCCGATGATCGGCTTCTTGAATCCGGAGGCGCGCAGTTGCTTGGGGAACTGCAGCGACATCGGTCCCACCATCAGCGCGAAAATGGCGTCGATGTCGGGCTTGATCGATGGGATGTATGGCCCGAAATCCTTGGTGCCGATCGGCGGCCACAGCTTCTGCACGATCTTGCCGCCGCAATCCTCGAACGCCTTCTGGAAGCCGCCGGAGGTCTCGTGGCCGAACGCATAGTCGGCTGCGATGAGAGTGATGCGCTTATAGCCTTGCTCGCAGGCCCATTGGCCGAGCGGGTGGCTGGGCTGCGACGGCACGAACGTCGGCCGCACCATATAGGGATATTTCTCGAAATCACGCTGTCCCAGGTCGTCAGCGGTGGCGATCGAACCGATGTAGAGCATCTTCTCGCGGGTTGCGACCGGCGCGAGCGCGTAGCCCGTCGTCGCCAGCACGCCGCCGACCATCATCGTCACCTTGTCCTGCAGGATGAGCTTGTTGGCCTTGGTGACGGCGGTGTCCGGCTTGCCCTGGGTGTCCTCAACGACGAATTTCACCTTGGCGCCGCCAAGCTCACCCTTGTGCTCGTCCAGATACATCTGGAAGCCATTCTGCATGTCGATGCCGAGCTGCGAGAAAATGCCGGTCTTCGGCGCGAGGAATCCGATGGTCACGTCCTCGGCCTGCGCCGGCGCCAGCCCTGATGCTGCGATGAATGACGCAGCGCCGACAGAAATCGCCGATAGCAGCACTCCTCCAGAACTCATGACCATCCTCCCTCTTGATCACAGCGCGGCCTTGGTCCCGACTGCCGCACTGATTTGCATTCACCGTTGCTGTTACTTGTATGCAGTATACGCGAGGCCGGTCCAAAATCATGCGTAAAAATCTGACGGGAACGTTGACAGTGGGCAGCTTTGTATACAGCCTAGATACAGAGTTGGGTTGGCGGGACGCGCGATGACGACCGGTGGTTCATCGTCTCAGACCGTAAGCGCGCTGCTGAGACTGCGCGACCTGATCCTGAGCGGCGAGATCAAAGCCGGCGAGCGGACGTCGGAGCTCGTCCTGGTGGAACGGCTCGGCGTCTCGCGCACGCCCATCCGAGCCGCGCTGGCCCGCTTGGAGCAGGAAGGCCTGCTGCAAGCTCTCGCAACCGGCGGCTTCGTCGTTAACGCCTTCAATGAGCGCGACATCCATGCCGCGATCGAAATCCGCGGCACCCTCGAAGGGCTTGCGGCCCGGCTCGCCGCCGAACGCGGCGTCCCGCCAGCGGATATGTACGACCTCGCCCATTGCCTTGCCGAACTCGACCGCTTGGTGGAAGGCGCCGTGACGGTCGACAACTTCTCGGCCTACGTCGAGCTCAACGAGCAGTTCCATCGGACCATCGTCGACCTCGCCGACAGCGCCGTGCTGTCCCGGCAGATCGCCCGCGCGATCTCGCTGCCGTTCGCCTCAGCCTCGGCATTCGTGATGGTGCAGGCCCAGTTGCCGGAGGCGCACACCATGTTCACCGTGGCGCAGGATCATCATCGCTGTATCGTTCGCGCCATCGAGGCGCGTGAGGGCCAGCGCGCCGAGGCGCTGATGCGTGAACACGCGCGCCTCGCCCGCCGCAATCTTGAGCTGGCGCTGCGCAATCAGCAGACACGCGGGCTGGTACCGGGCTCCAATCTCATCACGTTCCGATCGGCTGGCCTTGCCCGGACGTGATCACCTCACAAACAACAGGCCGCTGGAGGATGTCATGAGGGTGCTTTTAGCAATCGCTGCCGCCGCTATCGCTGTCGCAAGCGGGTCGATCGCGCATGCGCAGGACAAGCCGGTCCAGCTCCGGTTCTCGCATTGGGTACCACCGACCCATCCGATGCACGCCGCCGCCGCCGCCTGGACCGAGTCGATCAACAAGGCCTCGAACGGCTCGATCAAGATCGCGATCTTTCCGAGCCAGCAGCTTGGCAAGGCGTTCGACCACTACAACATGGCCCGCGACGACATCGCCGATATCACGCACGTCAACCCGGGCTACGAGCCGGGACGATTTCCGATTATTGGCGCGGTGGAGCTGCCTTTCATCTTTTCCAACGGCAAGCAGGGCAGCGCCGCGCTCGACGCCTGGTACCGTCATTACGCGGCCCGTGAGATGAAGGACGTGCATTATTGTCTGGCGTTTGCCCACGATCCCGGCACGTTCCACTTCACCAAGAAAAAAGTTGTGATGCCCGCTGACATGGCCGGGCTCAAAGTGCGCCCGCCAAACGCCGTGATCGCCAACTGGATGACGACGCTCGGCGCCACCAACGTCCAGGCATCAGCGCCGGAAATCCGGGATGTGCTGGAAAAAGGCGTCGCCGATGCCGCGGGCTCACCCTGGGGCTCGATGATGCTGTTCGGCATCGATAAGGTCACCAAGTACCACATCGACTCGGCGTTCTATGTGTCCGAGCAGCTCTGGGTGATGAACAAAGCCAAGTACGACGCGCTGTCGCCCGCGCAAAAGAAGGTCATGGACGAGCATTGCAACAACGAGTGGGCCTTGAAAATCGCGACGCCCTGGGCGGACTTCGAGTCCGGCGGGCGCGACAAGATCAAAGCCATGCCCGGACAAGAGGTCTACCCGCTTGCCGCCGACCAGCTCGCCGCCTGGCGGAAATCGGCGGAGCCGGTGACGGCGAACTGGGAAGCTTCGGTGCGCAAGGCCAACGAGGATCCCAAGGCGATCATGGACGATTTGCACCGCACGCTGGCCCAGTACAAATCCGCCTACTAACCCCATGAAACGCAGCCAAGATCGCATCCTGACGACTCACGTCGGCAGCCTGATCCGGCCGAAAGCGGTCCTGGAGGGCGCCGGAGATCGCGATCCCGCCCATCGTTCGGCCCATGAGCAAGAGCTCACCCAAGCGGTCGCAGACGTGGTGTCGCGGCAGGTCACGGCCGGGATCGACGTCGTCAACGACGGCGAGTTCGGCAAGTCAGGCTGGGCCAACTACAGTTTAGAGCGGCTGAGCGGCTTCGAGCCGCGTCCGAACACGCTCTATCCCGCGATCTGGCTCGGCCGCGACCGCACGCGCTTCGCCGAATTCATGAAGGCGGAATTCCCCCGCGGCGCGGTCGGCACGTCGGGTCATGCCTGCGTCGGCCCGATCGAATATCAGGGACAGGCCAGCGTCCGCCGCGACCTCGCCAACCTTAAGGCGGCGACCACGTCCGCTCATCCGGCGGACGTGTTCTTCACCGCCGTCGCGCCGGCGAGCGTCGGCTACGATGCCACCAACGAGCACTATGGCGACGAACGCGATTATGTGTTCGCAATCGCCAGCGCCTTGCGCGAGGAATATGTCGAGATCCACAAATCCGGTGTCGTGCTGCAGGTCGACGACGCCGTGCTCGCCAACATGTACGACCACCTCGTGTCGCAAAGCCCGCAGAAATATCGCGAGTGGGCCGAGCTTCGGGTCGAGGCGCTCAACCACGCGCTCTCCGGCATCCCCGAGGATCGCATCCGCTATCACATCTGCTTCGGTAGCTGGCACGTGCCGCACGTCGCGGATGCCCAGCTCGAAGACATCGTCGACCTGATTCTGAAGGTGCGCGCCGGTGCCTATTCCATCGAGGCGGCCAACGTGCGCCACGAGCACGAGTTTTACGTCTGGCGGAAGGTCAAGCTGCCGCCGGGCAAGATCCTGATCCCGGGCGTCGTCACGCACCACACCACCACTGTCGAGCATCCACGCCTGGTTGCGGACCGCATCGTCACCTTCGCCAAGCTGGTCGGCCGCGAGAACGTAATCGCCGGCACCGACTGCGGATTTGCTCAAGCGCAGGATATCCAGCGCGTGCACCCGCAGGTGATGTGGGCGAAGTTCGAAAGCCTCGCCGAGGGCGCGCGCCTTGCAAGCAAGGAGCTCTGGGGCCGCTGACGGCCCCGGAGGCGTTCGCTACTCGCAATACTTACAGGGCGGGAAGTCGCGGCTGTAGACCGGCTGCTTGAGGAAAGCGTCCTTGCCGTAGGTCCAGAACTGGCTGACGTTCGGATAGGTCTTGATCACCTCGTTCCAGAGCTCCTCCTTGTCATAGCCGAACATCTTCTTCTTCACGACCTTCTTGATGTAGGCGTTCTGGATCGGGTTGCGCATGTCGTCGAAGCTGACCGGACCGCGCACCGCGTCGATCTTGAGCGCCGACATCTTGCCGATGAATTGCTCGGCACCCGGCCAGTCGCCCTTGGTACCCGTCATCACGTCATCGATAAGCTGGCCTGTTGTGTACATCGTCTCCGCGAAATACGACGGCACCTTGCCGTATTTTGAGCGATACGTCTTGACGAACGCCTCGTTCTTCGGCGTTTGCAGGGCGGCGCTGTATTGCAGCGCCGAGACGTCGCCGATCACCTCGTCGCCCATCGCTGGCAGTGCAAACTCGTCGTAGCTCGTGCCGCCGCCGACGATCGGCTTCTTGTTGCCAGCGGCGCGGAGCTGTTTCGGGAATTGAACGACCCCTGGCCCGACCATCAGGGTGAAGATCGCGTCGGCATCCGCCTTGATGGTGGGAATGTAGGGCCCGAAGTCCTTGGTGGCGAACGGCGGCCAGATTTTCTGAATGATCTTGCCGCCGCAATCCTCGAACACCTTCTGGAAGCCGCCGGCCGATTCATAGCCGAAGGCATAGTCTGCAGCGATCGAGACGATCTTCTTGTAGCCCTGGTCGCAGGCCCATTGGCCGAGCGCGTGATGCGGCTGCGACGACGACCAGCCGGTGCGGATCAGATACGGATAATCCTTCAGGTCGCGTTGCGTCAGGTTGTCGGCCGCGGCCACCGACGGGATATAAACGGTCTTCTCGTTGGTGCTGACCGGCGCGAGCGCGTAACCCTCGGTCGCCAGCACGCCGCCCACGATCATGTGCACCTTGTCCTGGAGGATCAGTTTCTTCGCCTTGGTCACCGCGGTGTCGGGCTTTCCCGTCGAGTCTTCGACGATGACTTTCACCTTGGCCCCGCCGAAGCCGTCCTTGTGAGCCTCCATATACTGGTTAAAGCCATCCATCATGTCGCGGCCGACCTGGGCGACGATGCCGGACATGGGCGCAATGATGCCGATGCGCAGTTCCTTGTCCTGCGCCTGCACGCTTGATGTAGCGAACGCGCCGCCTGTCACGGCGACGACTGACAACAGAATTCGATGGCTTGATGGTCATCGGTCTCCTCCCACGAGCGATCGGCCGGCCCTTCTCTCGGAGGCCGTGTCGAACTTGATCGAACGATAACATCGCAATGGGTCGACGCCCACTGGGTGAGCCGTCGCGGTCTATTCAACTGCAAGTCCAGCGGCGCGGATCGGCGCGGCATTCTTCTCCACGTCCTTCGGCACGTAGTCCTTGAAGTACTCGGTGGAGCGGCGCTCGGGCGCGACAACGATGGCGCCGCCCGTCATCATCTGCTTCTGCACCTCCTTGTCCTCGATCGTCGTGACAGTCGCGTCATGAAGCCTCCTGATCACCGGCTCCGGCGTTCCCTTGGGCACGCAGAAGCCGAACCAGGTCGAGGCTTCGAGATCCTTGAAGCCCTGCTCCCACGAGCTCTTGACGTTCGGCAGCATCGGTGCACGCTCCTTGGTCAGCACGGCGATGGCCTTGACGGTCTTGTTCTCGATCAGCGGCACCGCCGAGCCGGTCAAGGTGACGATGTAGTCTACCCGGCCGCCGATGATGTCCTGCATCGCCGGCCCGCCGCCGCGATATGGCACATGGGTAACCTTCACGCCCATTGCGGCGTTGAGCAGTTCAGCATCGATATGGCCGGTGGAACCGGCGCCCGCCGACGCGAACTGCATGGTGGCGTGGTTCTTTTTCACGTAGTCGATAAATTCCGGCATGGTGCTGGCCGGGAATTCGCTGCGCGTGATCAGCACGCCCGGCTGGTCGGCGATTAGCGCCACCGGCATGAGGTCGGTCAGGAAATTGTAGAGCGGCCGCTTGTAGAGCGTCTGGTTGATGGAGTCGGCGCGGGTGCACATCACCATCGTGTAGCCGTCGGGCGGCGCCTTCGCCACGCGCGCCGAGCCGACCATGCCGCCGGCACCGCCGACGTTCTCGATGACGACCTGCTGGCCCAGCACCTCGGACAGCTTGCGCACCACGATGCGGCCGAGCACGTCGGTGCCGCCGCCGGCGGCAAAGCCGACCACCATGGTCACCGCCCGGTTCGGCCAGTCCTGCGATGAAGCCGGACCCGGCAGCAGCGTCAACAACAGCAGAGCGAAGGCTTTGCGAAACCGTTTCATCTCACATCTCCATCGAGGGATTCAGTCGATGACCGAGTCAATGCGCATCAAGAGCGACAATGGCACCTCCAATCCAAGTGCCTTGGCGGTCCCATTATTGACAACCAGCTCAAATTTCGTCGACTGCACCACCGGCAATCCGGATGGGCTCTCACCCTTAAGAATACGGCTGACGTGGATTCCCACCTGCCGATAGACGTCGCTGAGGTTGACCCCATAACTGGCGAGACCACCCGCTTCCACAAAATGACGGTAGGGAAACATCGCGGGGATGGCGTGACGTGAGACCCGTTGGAGCAGTTCATCACCCCACGTGGAAACAATCGGATCGGCGCTGAACACGAGTCCACCGGCGCGCCAATGTCTCTGACCAGAATCTCTCTATTCGGATTGCGTGGATTGGTCATGTAGGCGAGAACGTCCGCGCGAGGGACCAACTCGCGCATCAGCTCAAGCCGCTTCGATACCGTCTCGACCGTAATATTCGTAACGCCGGTCAAATTGCCACCGGGCCGCGCCAGACTTTTGACCAGCCCGATTTTGACGGGATCGCTGCCGTTGTGAAACACGATTGGAATTCTTGTAGTCGCCGCCTTAGCGGCGAGTGCTGTCTGCGCGCCGCCGGCCGCAACAATGACCGACACCTGCATACGAACCAGTTCGGCCGCGAGCACCGGTAACTTTTCGTATTGGTCGCCGCTCCAGCGGTATTCAATCTTGACGTTTTGGTCCTCGATGAAGCCTTCGCCCCGCAGCGCCTGACGAAAAGGAACCAGACGCGGCTCGTATGCCTTGGCGGTCGCGGCACCAAGAAAGCCGATCACCGGTATGGCCGCCGGCTGGGCTCGTGCCCCAAGTGGCCAGGCGGCCGTGGCGGCAATGGCACTCAGAAATTTTCGCCGTCGCATGGTCCCCCCAAAGACTCGAGCGGCAGATGGTTCTATTGGAACATGGCCTCGCGCCAATTGGAAACGGCTCAATTGGCGGAGGCCGATCCATGCCAATTCGGCATAGCCGAGCGTTCCGCGGCACCGCCCAGACATGGTATAAGACTCGCAAATCAGACGTTATTGCCGCAAGGAGCCTGCGATGAGCTTGCAAACGCTCGGCTATATCGGCCTTCGCACCAAGAATCTCGAGGACTGGACCGCCTACGCCAGCCGATTCCTAGGCATGCAGCTCGTCGACAAGAGCCGCGGCACCGCCTCGTTCCGCATGGACGACAAGAAGCAGCGGCTGGTGGTCCAGGAGGACGCAGGCGACGCGCCGGGCTTCTTCGGCTGGGAGGTGGCGGATGCGGCTGCGCTCGACGCTTATGCCGGCCGCCTGGAGCAGCACAAAGTGGCTTTCGCGCGCGCGCTCGCGCGCGCTCGCCGAGGAGCGCAAGGTCCGCGACCTGATCGTGCTGTCCGATCCTGCCGGCAATCGCCTTGAGATTTTCCACGGCGCCGAGACCACAACCGAACCGTTCAAGCCCGGCCGCGCCATCTCCGGCTTTCGCACCGGACCGCTCGGCATGGGCCACGCCGTGCTCCACTGCGACAAGATCGACGACATCGTGCCGTTCTATCGCGACGTGCTCGGCTTCAAGCTCAGCGACTATTTCCTGAAGCCGTTCGCCGCGTACTTCTTCCACGTCAATCCGCGCCACCACAGCGTGGCCTTCATCGAATCCGGCAAGGCCGGCATTCATCATCTGATGGTCGAGACCTGCTACCTCGACGACGTCGGCCAGTGCTACGACCTCGCGCTACGCGATCCGGAGAAGATGATCGCCACCACCTTCGGCCGGCACTACAACGACCAGGTACATTCGTTCTATTCGTGGTCGCCGTCGAAGTTCATGTTCGAATACGGCTGGGGCGGCCGCACCATCGACACCGAGAACTGGACGCCGGAGGTCATCACCCAGGGTCCGAGCCTCTGGGGCCACGAACGCTACTGGCTGACGCAGGAGCAGCGCGACGTGGCACGCGATCTTCGCATCTCGAATGCCGAGGCTGGCTATCGCCTGCAGCTCAACGTGATGGAAGGCAACTACAAGCTTGCCCGCGATGTCTGCCCGTGGTGGGACGCCACCGCGCCCTGCCCGCAAGACCGGCTAGAGCATGATCCCGAAAAGTGGGCACCGGTTTTCGGAAAAGATCATGCTCAAATTGAAAAAGGCGGGCCACTCGTGATCCAACCTCAACGAATTCTGCGGTAGCAACTATGCGGTTCGGGGTCTGGACGCCGCTGCCCCACATCCTGCGTCCGGAGCCGCGGATGGAAGCGGCCATCCGAGAGTCCGGCACCCGCGGCCTGGCCAACGGCCCCGACAAGGCGTTCCGTTTCGCCGCCGACATGCTGACGCGCGGCGAGGAGCTCGGCTTCGAGACCACGCTGTTCGCCGAACGCTGGCTTGGCACCGATCATCCGGCCTGGATGCTGGCATCGGCCACAGCGCCGCTGACCAGCAGCATGGAGTTGATGGTCGCCGTGCATCCCGGGCATCATCGCGCCGCAGGTCGTCGCCAAGTTCACCGCCTCGCTCGACCGCATCAGCGGCGGGCGCGCGGCGCTCAACATCGTCAACGGCTGGTTCAAGGAGGAATTCGAGACCTTCGGCACCGGCGACCTGTTGCTGAACGAGGCCGCCCGCTACCGGCGCATGGACGAATTCCTGCGCGTCATTCACGGCATGTGGAACGAGGATGCATTCGACTTCCACGGCGAGTTCTACCATGTCGACCGCCAAACCTCGCCGCTGAAGCCGGTGCAGATGCCCAACCCGCCGATCTACGCCGGCACCAGGAACGAGACCGGCAAGGACACCATCGCACGCTTCGGCGACAACTGGTTCGTCGATTACGAGCTCGACTATCGAAAGTGGCAGCGCAACATCGAACAGGCCGCGGTCTTGATCGCCGACATGAAAAGGCGAGCGTCGCGCCACGGCCGCAAGCTGAACTTCAGCATGTCGTGTCACGTCATCTGCGAAAGCTCGAACGACGCCGCCATCGAGAAAGCCAACGCCCTCGAAGCCCACGGCAAGACCAACCGCATCGCCTTTATCTGCTCCAGGGCACTTGGTGTGGGCCTCGTCGGCACGCCCGACACCATCGCCGACCGCATCAGGCGCTATGAGGCGGCGGGCGTCCAGACCATGATGCTGCAATTCCATCCCATGATGGAAGGAATGGAGACATTCGCGCGCGAAATCCTGCCGCTGCTCGACAAGCGCAAGGCGGCTTGACCCGCTCCCGCAGGCTCCATAGGAAGGCCCGCTATGAATGTGAACGTCCGATCCGAAGCGACCAGCAATGCCGCCCCGGCGATGGAATGGCCGGAGGGCGCGCTGACGCGCATCCCGTTCTGGATCTACCAGTCGCCGGAAATCTACGCGCTCGAGCAGCAGCGCATCTTCGAAGGCCCGGTCTGGAATTATCTCTGCCTCGAAGCCGAGGTGAGCAAGCCCGGCGACTACCGCACCACGTTCGTGGGCTCGATGCCGGTCGTGGTGGCGCGCGACTTCGACGACGAGATCTACGCCTTCGAGAACCGCTGCGCGCACCGCGGCGCGCTGATCGCGCTGGACCAGGGCGGCCACGCCCGCGATTTCACCTGCGTCTATCACGCCTGGAATTACGACCTGAAAGGCAACCTCAAGGCGGTGGCGTTCGAGGACGGCGTCGCCGGCAAGGGCGGCATGGGCAAGACTTTCTGCCGCTCCGACCACGGGCCGCGGAAGCTGCGCATCGCGCTGTTCTGCGGCCTGGTGTTCGGCTCGCTGTCCGACGACGTGCCGCCGATCGAGGAATATCTCGGCGATGAGATCGCGACCCGCATCAGGCGCGTGCTGCACAAGCCGGTCGCGGTGACCGGCCGCTTCACCCAGATGCTGCCGAACAACTGGAAGCTCTATTTCGAGAACGTCAAGGACACCTATCACGCGTCGCCTGCTGCACACGTTCTTCACCACCTTCCGCATCAACCGGCTGTCGCAGCGCGGCGGCATGGTGGTGAGCCCCGACGGCGGCAACCACGCGAGCTTCTCGTTCGTCGACAACAAGGGCAAGGAGAACGACTACGCCGCGATGGGCATTCGCTCGGAAAAGGAGGACTTCGCGCTGAAGGACCCGAGCCTGCTCGACACCGCCGACGAATTCAACGACGGCTGCCATCTGCAAATCCTCACCGTGTATCCGAACTTCGTGCTGCAGCAGATCCAGAATGCGCTGGCGATCCGGCAGATCCTGCCGAAAGGGCAAATGCAGACCGCGCTGAACTGGACCACGATCGGCTTCGCCGACGACACGCCGGAGATGACAGACGCGCCGTCTGCGCCAGAACAATCTCGCCGGCCCCGCGGGCTATGTCTCGATGGAGGACGGCGCGGTCGGCGGCTTCGTGCAGCGCGGCGTCGCGGCGGCCGGCGGCGAGCGCGCCGTGGTCGAGATGGGCGGCTCGGGCACCACCAACGAAGGCACGCGCGCGACCGAGGCCTCGGTGCGCGGCTTCTGGAAGCGCTATCGCGAGCACATGGGCATCTGATGGCGAGACTTTATGATGCCGAGCGCGATCACGCTCGAGCGCATCCTCGCGCTGCAGGCCGCCTATATCCGCTGCATCGACAACAACGAGCTGGAGGCCTGGCCGGGATTTCTTCCTCGACCAGTGCCTCTACATCGTCACCACCGCCGAGAACCACAAGAACGGCTTTCGAGGCCGGCATCATCTATGCCGACACCAAGGGCATGCTGATCGACCGCATCGCGGCGCTGCGCGAGGCCAACATCTACGAGAAGCAGAGCTACCGTCACATCCTCGGCCTGCCGAACGTCGACCAAGAACGGCGGCGACGAAGCCGAGAGCGAGACGCCGTTCATGGTCGTGCGCATCATGCACGACGGCGAGACCGAGCATTTTCGCCACCGGCCTCTATCTCGACACCTATCGCGCGTCCGCCGACGACCTGAAATTCGCCAAGCGCATCGTGGTCTGCGATTCCTCGCGCGTCGACACCCTGATGGCGCTGCCGCTGTGATCCGGATGCAAAGCTACCACGAGCACGCTTTACCCTCCCCTGGAGGGGGAGGGTCGGCGAAGCATCGAGCGCAGCGAGATGCGAGCCGGGGTGGGGTGACTTCGCATGAACGATCACCCCACCCCGCTCGCCTTCGCTTCGCTGCGGCGAGCGACCCTCCCCCTCCAGGGGAGGGTGAAGAGAGCAAGCGGCGATGACATACCAGATCGCCGTCGCCGACACCGCGTTCCGCTTTCCCTGCGAGCCGAACGAAGCCGTGCTCGACGCGGCGCAGCGCGCCGGATTGGAAATCCCCTACTCGTGCCGCAAGGGCGTCTGCGGCACCTGCAAGGGCCGGGTCGTCTCTGGCGAGGTGCGCGCCTTTGCCGGCGACGCGCTCGGCGCGGCCGAACGCGCCGAGGGCCAGGTGCTGTTCTGCAACGCGCGGCCGCGCTCCGACCTGGTGATCGCGCCGCGCTCGATCAGCAAGGCCGATCCGTTCGCGCGCAAGACCATCGCCGCGCGGGTGTTCCGGCTGCAGCGGCTCGCCTCCGACGTCATGCTGGTGCACTTGCGGTTTCCGGCCGGCATCCGCGTCAGGTTCAAGGCCGGCCAGCACCTCAACCTGATCCTCGACAACGGCGAGCGCCGCGATTTCTCCATGGCCAATCCGCCGCGCGAGAGCGACGGCGCGCAACTTCACATCCGCCATGTGCCGGGCGGCGCCTTCACCAGCTACGTGTTCGACGGGCTTGAAGCGCGGCGACATCCTGAAGGCGGAAATCCCGTTCGGCGATTTCACGCTTGCGCGAGAGCGACAAGCCGATCCTGTTCGTCGCCGGCTCGACCGGCTTCGCGCCGATCAAGTCGATGATCGAGGACATGCTCATCAAGAACGTCGAGCGCGACATGACGCTTTATTGGGGCGCGCGGCGGCTCGAAGGGCTTTACTCCGACCTGCCGGCGAAGTGGGCGGCGCAGCACCCGCGTTTCAAATATGTGCCGGTGCTGTCCGACGTTGCCGAGCGCGGGCATCCGGCACAACCTCGTGCACCGTGCCGTGCTGGAGGATCATCCGCGGCTTGGCGCCTTCCAGGCCTATGTCTGCGGCGTGCCGGTGATGACCCAGGCCGCCAGGCGCGAGTTCCTGGCCGCCGGCCTGCCGCCCGGACGAGTTCTTCGCCGATGCCTTCGTCACCCGCGCCGAGGTCGCGTCGGCCGGCCCTTAACTCCCTACAAATCAAAGCAATTTCGCGTTTTTTTGATTCACGGGAGCTGAAACTTCTCTCAACTAGGGTGGCGACCGGACAAGGTGCGCCATGAATTCCCACACCCCGCTCGCCGCGCTTGAATTGCGCGCTCTGACCAAGAGTTTCGACCGGCCGGCGGTCGATGATCTCGATCTCACTGTACGCACCGGCGAATTCTATTGCCTGCTCGGCCCGAACGGCGCCGGCAAGACCACGACGCTGCGCATGGTCGCGGGCCTGCTGGCACCCGACCAGGGCTCGATCTCGGTGTTCGGCATCGACGCCCTCGCCGATCCCGTCGAGGCCAAGCGGATCATGGCCTGGGTGTCCGACGAGCCGATGATCTACGACAAGCTCACGCCTTACGAATATCTCGAATTCGTCGCCGGCCTTTGGAGCATCGAGCCGAACATCGCCGAGCAGCGCGCGAACGAACTGATCGGCTGGCTCGGCCTGTCCCCGCACGCCCATGAGCGCTGCGAAGGTTTCTCCAAGGGCATGCGGCAGAAGGTGGCGCTCGCCGGCGCCCTGGTGCACGACCCGCGGCTGATCATCCTCGACGAGCCGCTGACCGGCCTCGATGCCGGCTCCGCGCGGCAGGTCAAGAACGTGCTGCGCGAGCGCGTCGCGGCCGGCGGCACCGTGATCATGACCACTCACATTCTGGAAGTTGCCGAGCGCATGGCCGATCGCATCGGCGTGATCGCCGGCGGCCGGTTGATCGCGCAGGGCACGCTCGACGAGCTGCGCCTCAAGGCCGGCAAGGGCGACCAGAGCCTGGAGGACACCTTCCTCACGCTGGTCGCCGAACAGGCGCAAGCCGCGTGACCCACGCCGCCTCCACGACCTGGCTGGCCCACCACGAGTTTCGCCTGGCGTGGCGGGACTGGTGGTCGATGCTGACCGCCGGCAAGCCGCACCGCACCCGCGTCGTCGTGATCGCGATGCTGGTGTTCGCGGCGGTCATGCACCTGATCGCCTTCTCGATCGTCGCCAAGTTCGCCGAGATCGATCCCGACGCCGACCGCGGCACGCTGGTCGTCATCACCGGCTGCGCGTTGCTCGGCTGGTCGCTGATGATGTCGCAGGCGATGGAATTGGTGACGCGGGCGTTCTATGCACGCTCCGACCTCGACCTGATCCTGTCGTCGCCGATCAACTCCCAGCGAGTATTCGCGGTGCGGATCGCAACCATGGCGGCCTCGACCGTGGCGATGGCGGTGCTGCTGGCCGCGCCCTTCATCAACATCCTGGCCTGGCGCGGCGGCGCGCACTGGCTTTCGGCCTACGGCGTGGTGGTCGCGGTCGGCGCAACTGCGGCGGCGCTGTCGGTGGCGCTGACGGTCGCGCTGTTTCGCACCATCGGGCCGAAGCGGACGCGGCTCGCCGCGCAGATCGTCGCCGCCATCGTCGGCGCCACCTTCGTGATCGGCCTGCAGGTGGCGGCGATCCTGTCCTATGGCACGCTGTCGTATTTCACATTCCTGCACTCCGACCTGCTGGTGTCGTTCGTGCCGGCGATCGACAGCGTGGTGTGGTGGCCGGCACGAGCCGTGCTCGGCGATTTCACGGCGCTCGCCGCGGTGCTCAGCGTCGGCCTATTGCTGCTGGCCGGCGCAATCACGCTGTTCTCGGCGCGGTTCGGCGAGCTCGCCATCGCCGCGGCCGAGCATGTCCGACGGCGGCGTGCTGCAGCGCCGCGGCTCGCAAGCGTTTCGCCGCGTCGCCGCAGAGGGGCGCTTGCGGCGCAAGGAATGGACGCTGCTGCGTCCGCGACCCGTGGCTCGCGTCGCAGACGCTGATGCAGCTTCTCTATCTGCTGCCGCCGGCGCTGATGCTGTGGCGCGCCTTCGGCAGCCACAACGACGACCTGGTGCTGCTGGTGCCGGTGCTGGTGATGGGCGCAGGCCAGCTCGCCGGCGGGCTCGCCTGGCTTGCGATTTCCGGCGAGGACGCGCCCGACCTGGTCGCCACCGCGCCGATCCCGGCGCGCTGGATCGTCCGCGCCAAGATCGAGGCGGTGACCGGCAGCGTCGCGCTGGTGTTCGCGCCTTTCATCATCGCCATGGCGCTGGCCTCGCCGCACGATGCGCTTGATCGCGGCGGCAGGCATCGGCGTGTCGGCCGCTTCCGCCACGCTGATCCAGCTCTGGTTCCGGACGCAGGCCAAGCGCAAGCATTTCCGCCGCCGCCAGACCTCGTCGCGCTTCGCGACCTTCGCGGAAGCCTTCTCGTCGATCTCCTGGGCCGGCACCGCCGGTCTCGCCGCGGCGGGCCATTGGCAGGCCGCGATCACGGCTGCGACCGCGATCGGCATTCTCGCCGGCGCCGAGCAATCGCCCCGAAGAAGGTTTGACTCCGCCCACGGACAATGGTCGGCTCCCGGAAAATCGGGACCGAACGGATGGCCAATCGCACGCATCTCGTCGTCATGCCGGGCGATGGCATCGGGCCGGAGATCGTGGCCGCAACGCTGCATGTGCTGCGCGAGGTCGATCGGCTCGCTTGCGCTCGGCCTGACCTTTGAAGAGGCGCCGATCGGCTTTGAGGCGCTGAAGAAATTCGGCACCACCCTGCCCGACGCCTCGTTCGACGCCGGAAAACGCGCCGACGGCGTCATCCTCGGTCCGGTTTCGCACAACGATTACCCGCCGGCCGCGCAAGGCGGGCTCAACCCTTCCGGCGAGATGCGAAAGCGCCTCGATCTCTACGCCAACATCCGCCCGGCCAGATCGCGCGCGGGCTTTCCGCCGCGCTGCGGCAAACCGGTCGATCTCGTGGTGGTGCGCGAGAACACCGAGGGCTTCTACGCCGACCGCAACATGTTCATGGGCAACGGCGAGTTCATGCCGACGCCGGACGTGGCGCTCGCGCTGCGCAAGATCACCCGCAACGGCTCGACGCGCATCGCCGAAACCGCCTTCAGGCTCGCCATGACGCGACCGCGGCGGAAGGTCACGGCGGTGCACAAGGCCAATGTGCTGCGCGTCTCCGACGGGCTGTTCCTGGAATGCGTGCGCGCGGTGGCCAAGCGCTACCCGCAGGTCGAATACGAGGAGCAGATCATGGACGCGATGGCGGCGCTCCTGGTGCGCGACGCCAGCCGCTTCGACGTCATCCTCGCCACCAACGCGTTCGGCGACATCCTGTCCGACGAAGCCTCGGAGATTTCCGGCAGCCTCGGCCTCGCCGCCTCGATCAACGCCGGCAGCGAGCACGCGCTGGCGCAGGCGCAGCATGGCTCGGCGCCCGACATCGCCGGCCGGACATCGCCAACCCGGCCTCGCTGATCGGCTCGGTGGCGATGCTGCTCGCCTGGCTCGGCGAGCGGCGCGGCGATCAATCGTTCGTCAAGGCCGCGGGCCTCATCGATCGCGCGCTCGATGCCGCGATCGCCAGGCCCGAGACGCGCACCCGCGATCTCGGCGGCCCGCTCGGCACCAGGGCATTCGGTGAACGGGTGGCAGCGATGGTCAACGAGTTGGCTAGCGTCTGATCCACCTCGATTGAAGGTGCTGAGCCTTCCCGGCCTCATGGTGAGGAGCGCGCCAATGGCGCGCGTCTCGAACCATGGGACCGCCCATCCTTCCCGCCTCCGCTCGCTGCGCGAGCTACGGCGGGCGAGTCAGGCGCGCCGAAGCGCGACAGCGCGTAGGCGGGCGAGACGCATTGCTTCGCAATGCTCCTCAGAGGATGAGGCGGAAATAATTCAGCGTGCGTCGACTCAGACGCCGCCTACTTGGCCTCCTTGATGCCGAGGTCTTTGGCGGCCTTGGCCAGGATGGCGCGCTGGTCCTCGATCGACTTGGCGAACTCGGCAGGCCCGCCGGGTTGAGGAATCTGGGCGGTCAGCAGTCAGCCGGTCCTTGATGATGGCATCGCCGTCCATCACCTCCTTGATGTCGGCGGCGATCCTCTCGCGCAGCGCCATCGGCATGGTCGGCGGGCCGAACAGGCCGACCAGCCCGTCGATCGTCAGCGCCGGATAGCCGGCCTCCGCTGACGGTCGGGATGTCCGGGATGGCCGAGCGCCCGCGCGGTGTTGGTCACCGCCAGCATCTTGATCTTGCCGGCCTGGATCTGCGGCCGGGCGATGGCGTAGGCCGAACTCGTAGACCTGGACGCGGCCGGCGGCGAGATCGTTGGCGGCCTCGACCGGATTGCGATACGGCACCTTCTTCATGTCGAGGCCGATGCTCTTGAGCCAGCCCTCGAACATGATGTCGAGCGCGCCGGTGACGCCCGCCCAGTTGAGCTCGCCGGGCTTGGCGCGCGCCATCGCGACCACGTCCTTGAGCGTCTTGGCCGGCAAGCCGACCGGCACCGAAATCGCGATCGACGGTGTTGGACACCCGCGCGATCGGCGGCGAGATCGCTCGGCTTGTACGGCAGGTTGTCGTGCAGATAGGGATGCGCCGATGAACGACGAGCTCGGCGCAAACAGCAGGATGTGATCGTCGTGGGCGCCGACGAAGGCGCCGATGGCGACGATGCCGTCGCCGCCGGGCCGGTTCTCGATCACGACCGGCTGGCCCCATTTCTTGGTCAGCCGATCGGCCAGAAGCCGCCCGCCGATGTCGGAGCCGCTGCCCGGGCCGAGCGTGCAGGATGAACTTGACCGGGCGGCGTCGGCCAGGCTCTGGGCCTGGGCCTGCGACGGCGTCACAGCCAACAGCGGAAGCAGCAAGGCGGCCAAGAAGGCGACCAAGCTGTGGCCAGGAAAGCAAGTCGAACGCGGCGCATGAATTCCTCCAGCGTATGCCAGTTGGCCGGACCATAGAGACTCGCGGCCCAAACGGGAATGCCCGGGCTGGCCGCCACGCTGTCGCATGCCCGACGCTCGCGCGCGCCTGTCGTGGCGCATTGACATTGGCGCGGCCGCCCCGAAGGATGCCGCCCACAAACGTATGACGGGGAGTGAGAATGGAAAAGAAGCCAGTCCGACGCATCGTCACCGGCCATGACGCCGACGGCAAGGCGGTGATCCTGATGGACGGCGCGACGCCCTACGTCAACCAGCGCGGCGAAGGCAACGTGGTGTCCAACAGTCTGGATCACCAACGAAGCGCCGGTCGACCTGTCGCACACGCGCGACCAGGCCAACCAGAAGACCGGCGTGCCGCCGCCGCGCAGCGGGCTCGATCTGCCGCGTGGTCGATTTCGCGCCCTACAAGGGCGAGGTGCCGCAAGGGCGTCGACCACCACGAAATCCTGAAGCAGATGGGCATCGATCCGGCGACGCAGGGCTACCAGCGCCACATCTTCACCCACCGCACCCGCTCGATCGACTACGCCATCGTGCTGGAGGGCGAGATCGACATGCTGCTCGACGACACCGAGGTGCATTGCAAGGCCGGCGACATCATGGTGCAGCAGGGCACCAACCACGCCTGGGTCAACAACTCGGGCAAGCCATGCCGCATCTGCTTCGTGCTGATCGACTCGCACGATCCGCCGGCGTGGAAGAAGGGCTGGAAGCCGAAGAAGTAGGCCGTCTGCGCTGGTGATTTGGCACAACGTGTCCCGGGCGCACCGCAGCACGTAGTGATGCGGTGCAGACCCGGGACCCCGGTTTCTTCCTTGCTTCGCCGAGACCAACCGGGGTCCCGCATCTGCGGTGCACCGTTCCGCTGCGCTCCACGCTGCACCGCGTGCGGGACACGTACCTTAAGTTCGTGCGATGGATCAATTCCGCCTCATCCTGAAGGAGCGGCCGAAGGCCGCGTCTCGAAGGATGGGGCGGCCCCATGCTTCGAGACGCGCTGCTTCGCAGCGCTCCTCAGCATGAGGCCGGGAAAGCTCAGCACCGCGAGGCCGGGAAAGCTCGGCCGCATCTCGTTCCGCTTCACCTGTCAAACAGCCCTGTCGTTCTCGCGGCGCGGCATCGCCCGAGGCATTCGGCCGAGGCGCGCGCGAACAAAAAAGTCCGAGGGCGCGCGGGACGCCGGGGTCCGGCGGACCCACGGGGCCCAGACCTCTCGCGAGGCCTGAGCGGAACGGCGGTTTCGACCACGCCGCCGTCCGGTCTTGGCAATCCGCAAGTCCGTCTTTCCTCGACGTCCCGCGCGCGGTGTTTGAGGCTTGCTCCGCAGGACCCCCGGTGGGCGAGAGTAACCTTTCCGATGCCGGGCTTCGTTCTCCGGAGGGAGCTACGCTCCTCGCCCCGACATCTTACCCACCGCTTTGGGGCTGGCCGGTGCAGGCTAAGCTTTGGCGGCTCGCCTGCCGCTTCGGCCGCCAAAGCCCCCGTGACCCGAGGCAGTCGGGCCGGGACCCTGCGGCTTGGGCCGCCGAAGCGGGGTGTTCGTCTGGCACCCCTCGATTGGCATACTCCGGCCACCGCTCCCCGCCCCGCACCTGCTTGACGCTGCAGCGCCCCTCGGATGGGACGGGATGGCGGAACGTATAGAGAACAAAGGCCGGGAATAAGAATAAAATCCGATGTTTCGGAATTTTTACCTGTTTGTTACCCACATTCCAGACATGGAAGCCTCGGCACACTTCGGGGCGCAAAGAGCTACGCAAACTCTTCTCATTCCTTTTGAGCCGGAAACATCTGCCAGAGAATTTTCTAGAGTTCGCCGTAACATCGTCTCGGAGGGCGATAGAGTCGATTTTGGAGGTCCCACGCCTCAACTGGGTCGAATTTGTTTGGGGCGGCCACATTGGTGAGGAAGCAAGTCGCGGCGGCATTCCCGACGACAGCGGATCGTCAGCCAATAAGGTTGGCAATAAACGCGAGCCCAAGCATCACGCCTACGCAAACAACTGCCGTGATCGACGCAAACTTGAGCGCCGTTGCGTCGCCTGGGGTGAACAGAGCTCGGTCAAACACGGAAGGCACCACCTTTTGAATCGCGCTGCTAGGTAGTGTGGGCAGCCCCGGTTAATTTGTTGTTAAACTTTGGGACGGGCGGACCGTTCCGCAGGGAACACTGTTTCCATGATCAGGAGGCTTTTTCGGACGACGCGCCGTTGGCTTAGAGGTCTATTTTTTGGCGTTTCGGCGCGGGTAGCTGCGACGCGTTCTTTTCGCAGTCCTGGCATTCTTGATGTCGGAACGGACGGTACCATTCGCATCACACCCATCACCGGACCCGCACTCGTCGGTCCTCGCGTTGTAGTTAACGCAAGTTTTACGAATGCGCGAACCCAACGTCTCGCTCGCCGAGCCGCAGCCTTCCTGTTCGACCACTATGGCTTTGCAGCTGTGCCTGCGCAGTTCTGGCCGATCTTCGAACGGTCGTTCGATCCTGGGAAAGCCATGAATGCCTTTCTCCGGGCGGTCGGGTGTGATCCCGAGCGTGTGCGCCGGAAGGATTCTGGAGAACTTCTGAAGGTCAGCGAAGTTATCGAACTCCTCATTCTCTCGGGCGACATCCTTCATCGGCTTTCCCCCGAAGTCAGACGCATCGTCGGCCTCCAGTTAGAATCCGGCGACTACACAAAAATCCGGAACCTCGCAGAGGTCGCTTCCAACCTCCAAGCAGCCGTTGACTTTGCGTCACCTTGGAGCGGCAAAGCGGTTGTTGCCAGCTTCACTACAACGAACTGCGGGTCCGCATTAGTTGGAGTTGATCCTCCTGATGCGGATATCGATGCGTCGGCGGCTAGCATCGCTGACCCTGCGCGCTGCAGGCTCGGTGCGGTCCTTGGGGGAGATAAGATAAGCAGCCGAGAGCGGCTGGATATCCAGCTTAGCCGCTAGCCCTGCCGCCCGAAGCGCGCGCGCGACGCTGACAGCTCTCGAAATGCCGAGACCAACATTGTCGTACGGGAGTAACTCCGTCGTCACAGTTAAATCAAGGAATTGGCCAAGAGAATCGTCAAGATTTGCCTTGAGACGTGTCGTATCCCTCAGCGATGTCCCGTCCGTGTGGCCAATGACTTCGACGACTTGCGCGCTGTAGCGATCGCTTAGTGCAGTCAAGCGCGGGACGATCTCTGTTTTGAGTTTTGTGAGGAAACTATCAGATATAGCAGCGGAACCCGGATCGAACGAAAAACCGTCGGCTTCGCGTAAGGGGATAATTGGCGGTTGATCCTGCGGCATGGGTCGCTGAGCCTTTCGCTCGGCTTCCCGTGCGGCTTCCATTTGCTTCATCTTTTCTTCGGCCTCGTGTTGCCGGGCGGCTGCTTGTTTGACGGCGAATTCAAATTGCTGGTTCTTTTGCTCCAGGTCGCGTTTCTGAGCTGCGAGCTCCTTATTCTGCGCTTCCGCTCGCTTTTCCTTCCGCACCAGCACGTCCATTGGGTCAGCGGACTAAATCGCTCGCGCGATAGGGTGCTGCGGCGGGCGGCTCAGCCAACTCCACAAGATCACACCGAAGAGTCAGCCGACGACATCTGTACCGGCAAGGATTCAAATCACGAAAGCCGCGCAATCGAGCCTCGACACTGTCTGACCGGAAGCTGTTTCGAGGTGCTCGTCAAGATAATCACCGTCTCTCCGTATGATTGAGGATCGGCGCCCGCGCGCCATTCTCGGCAAGATGAAGCTGAAAGCGCCGAACATCCTCCAGGCTCGCCGTCTCGGGCGAGCGGCCGACAAACGCGGCGAAGTTTTGACGGTGCGGATGTGGCCTTCTTGGGTCTTCGCACTAACTTGCGACGTGTCGTGATCGGGACAATTGCCTTCGCACGGGAGAAACCGTAGGCTTAATTGCTACAGCGCCGCGAAATTTGCAGTTGGATGGATAAAGCCTGTGTTGACACTTCGCGTTGCCACCCTGGTTGCCGCCGCCGCCCTGCTTTGCCCCGTCAACCTCGCGCAAGCCCAGTCCGACAACGAGCGGCAAGAGATGCTGCGCGGCGGCTCGACGAAGAAGGGCAGCTACAACATCCTTGGCTTCGACGGCACCGACCTCGGCCGCACCACTGTGCGCTATAATACCAAGTATCCGCCCGGCACCATCGTCGTCAGCACGGCAGAACGGCGGCTCTATCTCGTTCAAGAAGGCGGCATGGCGCTACGCTACGGCATCGGTGTCGGACGGGTCGGCTTCCAGTGGAAGGGTACGCACAAGATCAC
This sequence comes from uncultured Alphaproteobacteria bacterium, assembly GCA_963702635.1. Lineage (GTDB taxonomy): Bacteria > Pseudomonadota > Alphaproteobacteria > Rhizobiales > Xanthobacteraceae > Z2-YC6860. Next base: position 762,361 of record CAVPDL010000010.1, on the reverse strand, counting down.
CGCGAAAAAAGAATTTCCGGATTGGACGCCGCCGCCGGAGATGATCGCGCGGCAAAGGAATGTGCCGAGGCACATGAAGGGCGGCGATCCGGACAATCCGCTCGGCGCACGCGCGATGTATCTCGGCAGCACGCTCTACCGGATCCACGGGTCGAACGATCCGGATTCGGTCGGCGAGGCGGAATCATCCGGCTGCTTCCGGATGAGGAACGAGGACGTGGCCGATCTGTATAAGCGGGTACCGGTCGGCACGACCGTGGTGGTGCAATAAGAGGCCGCCAGCTCGCTCGGCATCACTATGCCGACTTCGATCCTGCCGCGCGCCCATGAGTTGATCGTACAGGGATGATTGTTGCAGCGGGTTTTGGCCGCTTTTGTGAAGGTTTTCGGATGCCGGCCCATGATGACGGGGCCACGTCCAACGGGGGCGGCATCCGAAAACCTTCACAATTTCGACCAAATCCGGTCCAGCAAATTCTGGCTTATTCGATCACCTGGTCGGCTGCGACAAGCAGACTGGCCGGCACAATCAAATCCAGCTCTTTGGCCGTCTTCAGATTGAGTATAGTTTCATATTTCGCGGGGGTCTGTACCGGGAGTTCGTCCGGCTTGGCACCGCGCAAAATTCGATCAACGTAGGACGCCGCTTGTTTGTACTGTTCGTCGTAAAGAAATCCGTATGACATAAGGCCGCCTGCCGCTACGAATAGGCGCCCGTTGTATATCGCTGGCAAGCGAAAGCGCGCGGCAAATGCGATAATGAGATCACGATGGATGGTCGTCGTACTGTCCGGCAGCACTGCCACAGCATTGTTCGCTCTGCTGGCGATATCGATGAAAGAACGCTCAATGTCTCCAACGTCATTTTCAATGCGAACAGCAGTCAATTCGATTCCGAGTTTCGGCGCTGCGGCTTCGGCTGCGCGTAGGAGGTAGTCGTAGTAGACGGCAGTTTTGGGATTTCCCAACAGCGCCACGCGTGTGGTCTTTGGCGCAACTTCTTTCAGCATCTCTAGCCACTTGCCGAGGACGCTCGGCTCGAAAACCATGAAGCCGGTTAAATTGCCGCCGGGGCGGGCCAGACTTGCGATAAACCCCGCGCCGATTGGATCGATAACGTAATTGAACACTATTGGGATCGTGTGCGTCGCCTGTTGTAAGGCGGCTGCAGCCGGCCTCGACTGCGCGAAAATCACGTCAGGTTGTACCGCGACGAGTTCCTTGGCGAACGTCTGTACCTGTACGCCCGCTGGAGCATAACGATAGTCAATATGAAGATTGCGGCCCTCTACCCATCCAAGTCTTTCGAGCTCCTGCCGGAACGCTTTTATGTCTGGGTCGTCGAAGCCAACCAACATGCCAACTCGCCGGATGCGGTCGCTTTGCGGCACCTGCGCTACCGCAGGCCATGCTACTGCCGTGCTACCGAGGACTGTCAGAAAATCCCGCCGCCTCACGCTCGCCCCCAAGGCTTAGCCCGCATTTCTCACAGTATTTGGCGCATCGGAGCGCCGAATCAGCGAAAGTTGTTTTGCGACAACGACTTTCGGACAATTCGAGGAGCGCCCCGATGCCGACAGAGTGTAGCGCAGACCGGTTTAATTCGCCGCATCAAGATCGCCATGGCGTCGACCCCCGTCCCTTCACACGGGAAACTCGTAGGTTCAATCCCTACAGCGCCCACCATCGAAGCCAGCGATAGGAGATTGCGCCGGCGCTGGGGTAGGTCTGCGAGCGATTGGACCATTCGCTGTCGAGTCGAGCGCGGCGTTGTGGCTCGGCGCCGCGTCGTTGACAGCGTCGAACTTCGCCCAAAGCACTGTGACGAGGGAGCTATGTTGACCCGCCCGGCCGAGCCGCGTCGCGGCTCAGCCCTTTGCTCGCCCGCATTCCCCTTGGTCCCCGCCCTTCGCTCCACCGGCTCCGCTGCGTTCGGCTCCGCCGCAGATCGCTCTGCACGGGGCTGTCCCGCTTTGTTCGTCGGCTTCATTGCTACTATGGCGGGGCCCGACTTCTCGGGTCCGTGCATCATCGGCTACGGCTCCTCACCTTCCCGATACGGGCCACAACGGTACTGCCGTTGCGGTCAGACCCTCTTCCGTCATGGCCGGGCTTGTCCCGGCCATCTCGCTTAGGAAGGCACAGTGCCAAATAAATCGGGATCACCGGGTCACGGCGCTTCGCGCCGGCCCGGTGATGACGTGGGTAGGTTTCTAACGCCGTTGGCCTTAGACCCCGGCAGGGCGTCAGCACCTCGCGTGGCGGTGCCGCACATGTTGCCTTCGAGCGAATAGAAACTCTCGGCCCCTGCGATATCTGATCTTTCGTGGCTCAATCCCACACCCCATGCAATCGCTGTGTGCGCTTCGCCGCCACTGTCGCCAGTGGTGACGCAACACTCGCTACCAAGCGGGCGCTACCCCTTACTTGGGCCGGACTTCCACCGGCTGGATCGCACCAGCTTACGGCTGGCGCACTCACTCGATCATCTCGTCGGTGCTTCAAGGTTGATCGCCAGGCCGAACTTGGAAGTTGCAAAATCGACGTTCACGCCAAAATTGGAAGTTCAAGACTTCAATCACGTCCGTTGCCGCCACCAGCAGCGTATTGGGGAACGTGAGCCCCAGCGCCTTTGCAGTTTTTTTATTCAGGAGGGATTCTATCTTTGTAGGTTCTTCGACCGGAAGATCGGCGGGCTTTGCACCTTTCAAAATCTTGTCTACGAAATCAGCCGCACGACGACACATCGCGGGCTGATCAGCTCCATAGGACATGAGGGCGCCAGCCTCTAAGGTCTCTCTGGACCAAACGGACAACGGCAACCGGCGGGCGATTGCCAAGTTCGCAATGAACTCCCTCTGCTGATAGGCGAGCCCCTCCGAATTAATAGTAACCGCCTGCATGCCCGCTTTCACCATCGAGTCAAATGCAGGCTCCAGTTCATCTCGCGAGCGAGCCGAGAATGTATGATTGGACAAGCCGAGAGTTTGCGCCATGCTATCGGTCACAGTGGTGTATAAGCGCGCGACTTCCGTATCTGGATTAACCAGCAACGCAACGCGAGCCAGGCCTGAACTCGTCTCTTTTAGAAACTCCAAGCGTTTCCCAATGAGATCAGCGGCAAAATGCGTTAGACCTGTCGCGTTTCCGCCAGGTCGTCCTAAACTCATCACGAATTTGGAGCCGACCGGGTCGGGTACGAAAATAAAAACGATTGGGATCGTGCTCGTGGAGTCCTTTGCATAAAATGCGGTTTGCGAACCTACGCTGACCAAGACATCGACGTTCAATGATACAAGCTCCGCTGCCATACTCCGAAAGCGGTCTGGCATTTCGTTTGGAAAACGGTGCTCTAAAATAATATTGGTCCCATCCACGTATCCGAGACTGCCCAATCCGTCGATAAGACCCGTGAAATAGCGACCCTCTTCCGCGGCGCTACCCGCATGCCAAAGCACGCCAATTCGAGGAATCCTTCGGTTGTTTTGTGCGCGCGCCGCAAGCGGCCATGCGACCGTACCACCGACAAAAGCGATGAACTCCCGCCGCCTCATAGTCGCCCCCACTGCTCAGGATGAGGGCATAGTAGCGCGTTAAATCACCCTCGTTAAGAGACGCCCCGATGTCCGCTTCTGGTCATTTCGACCGATCCATCCAGTCGGGATACCCGATCGATGTCCGCTTCGCCCCGAAAGCAACCTTGGACGTAAATGGTCACAGATCGAAGGTCCGCGCCCACCATTAAAATCCCTGCATTCGCTAACGTTTCGACGCGAACGTTTAGGTCGCGGGGAGTTTATGTATCGTTTTATGATACAAGCCTCTTGTGCGGCGTATCAAACAATGATACATCTATCAGGTGATCAAAAGCTTCAAGGACCGGGTGACGGAGGCGGTCTACGATGGCGAAAGCCCGAAAGGCTTTCCGGCCGACCTTGTGAAAGTTGCACGCCGGAAGCTCGGCTATCTGGATGCTGCGGTTGACCTGAACGATTTGCACTCACCTCCGGGAAATCGGCTGGAGGCCCTGACCAGGGATCGTGCTGGACAACATTCCATTCGGGTCAATGATCAGTTCCGGGTGTGCTTCGTTTGGACCAAGGAAGGACCGAACGACGTCGAGATCACCGACTACCATTAGCGTTTGAATAACGCCAAACAGGAATGACCAGAATGGCCAAGAAGCTCGCTCCCCTGCATCCCGGCGAAGTCCTGCGGGAAGAATTTCTTGTCCCGCTCCACCTGTCCGCTGGCGCACTCGCTAAGACGTGTGGCCTGCCCCGCACCCGCATCGAGCGCATCGCAACGGAAACGACCGGCATCACCGCCGACACCGCGCTGCGTCTGGGCAAGGCTCTCGGCACATCTGCGCAGCTTTGGATGAACCTCCAGAACCGTTACGATGTGGAGCTTGCCAAGCGCGAGATCGGCAAGAAGCTCGACAAGATCGAGCCGATCATCGCCCACGCCGCAACCTGAACTGCCCCAACAAACCTGCGAAGGTTTGACTTGGCGCAGAATAATCTGGAGAACAGAATCCGTGGAAGTTGCTCCGCGATACCGTAACGCTTTGAAATGATTGGATCTGCCGTTCCCTTCAGGTCGCAGGTTCAATCCCTGCAGCGCCCACCATCGAAGTCGCATGACGTTTCCGCCGCGGGAACGCGCGGCCTCTACCAGCGATAGGAGATCGTTCCCGGTCCCGGCGTAGGTCTTCGAGCCTGGCGCGATCCAAGGGCTATGCCGACCCGCCCGGCCGCGCGGCGTCGCGGCTCAGCCCTTTGCTGGCCAGCTCGTCGAGATAGTCCTGCCATCTGGCGCTCGCGGTTGCGGCCGAGCTCGGCGAAATACTCCCAGCTGTAGATGCCGGTGGAGTGCATGTCGTCGAACACCAGCCGCACCGCGTAATTGCCGATCGGATGCACCTCCAGGATCGCGACCTGGCGCTTGCCGGGCACGGTCTTGCGCTCGTCCGGCGAATGGCCCTGGACCTCGGCGCTGGGGCTCATCACCCGCAGATATTCGGCGTCGAGCGCGAAACTGCTCGCCGTTGTCGAAGGTGACGGTCAGCGCCTTGCGGTCCTTGGCGAGCCGCAATTCGGTCGGCCAGGGCCTGGTGTCGGGGCTGCGGCCAATTCGATCTCCCAAAAAGCCCAATCGAGCCCTATATATAGCAGGAACGAAAGCCTGGACGCTGGGTCGCCGATCCGCCAGAATCCGGGCTATCCCAAGGAACGACATGAACATCGCCGTCCCCGACCATCGACCGCCCCGCCGGCCATCCGGCGCCGCTGATCGACCCGTTTGCCCGCGCCATCACCTATCTGCGGGTGTCGGTGACCGACCGCTGCGATTTCCGCTGCGTCTATTGCATGTCGGAGCACATGTCGTTCCTGCCCAAGGCCGACCTGCTGACGCTCGAGGAGCTCGACCGGCTGTGCTCGGCCTTCGTCGCCAAGGGCGTGCGCAAGCTGCGGCTCACCGGCGGCGAGCCGCTGGTGCGGCGCGGCATCATGACGCTGTTCTCGTCGCTGTCGCGGCATCTCGAAGACCGGCGCGCTCGACGAGCTGACGCTGACCACCAACGGCTCGCAGCTCGCGCAAATATGCCGCCGAGCTCGAAGAGCTACGGCGTCGAGCGCATCAACGTCTCGCTCGACACGCTCGATCCCGACAAGTTCCGCGCCATCACCCGCTGGGGCGATCTCGACAAGGTGCTGGCCGGCATCGACGCGGCGCAGGCCGCCGGCCTCAAGGTCAAGATCAACGCGGTCGCGCTCAAGGGCGTCAACGAGGACGAGCTCGCCGATCTGGTCGCCTGGGCGCACGGCCGCGGCATGGACCTCACCATCATCGAGGTGATGCCGCTCGGCGACATCGGCGACGACCGGCTCGAGCAATACCTGCCGCTGTCGATCGTGCGCGCGCGGCTCGCCGAGCGCTTCACGCTCGAGGACATCGACTACAAGACCGGCGGCCCGGCGCGCTATGTGCGCGTCAAGGAGACCGGCGGCCGGCTCGGCTTCATCACGCCGATGACGCACAACTTCTGCGAATCCTGCAACCGCGTCCGCATCACCTGCACCGGCACGCTCTATATGTGCCTCGGCCAGGAGGACGCCGCCGACCTGCGCGCGCCGCTGCGCGCCTCGGAATGCAACGAGCCGCTCTATGCGGCCATCGACGAGGCCATCACCCGCAAGCCCAAGGGCCACGACTTCGTCATCGACCGGCGCCACCAGCGCCCGGCGCTGTCCCGCCACATGAGCGTGACCGGCGGCTGAACGTCCGGTCTCGCGGCGAGCCGCCGAGGAGCATTCTTGCTGTCATCCCTGAGCAACAACCAGCGCGGCATCGCGGCGATCTGCGGCTGCATGGCGTCGTACACCGTCAACGACGTGCTGGTGAAGCAGATCCTGCAGACCTATCCGGTCGGCGAAGTGATCTTCGTGCGCGGCATCATGTGCTCGCTGCTGATCGGCGCGGTCGCGCTTGCGTTCGGCCACGCGACGGCTGCTGCGCGCAGCCGATGAGCCGGCTGCTGGCCTCGCGCTCGCTCTGCGACGGGCTGTCGACCGCGGGCTTCATCGCCGCGCTCGCGCATATGAAGCTCGCCAACATCGCCGCGGTGCTGCAGATCGCCCCGCTGATCATCACCGCGCTGTCGGTGATGCTCTATCGCGAGGCGGTCGGCTGGCGGCGCTGGACCGCGATCGGCGTGGGCTTCGTCGGCGCGCTGCTGGTGATCAAGCCGATGCCCTCCGAGTTCAACATCTGGGCGATCGTCGGCGCGGCTTCGGCGCTCGCCGCCGCGGTGCGCGAAATCCAGACCCGCCGGATCGGCCGTGCCACGCCGGCCATGGTGGTCGCGTTCTGGGGCGCAGTCGGCATCACCCTTTGCGGCGCGCTGTTCGTGATGACCGAGGATTGGCGGATGTTCAGCGGCCGACGACCTGTTCAAGCTCTTCGTCGCCGCGGTCTTCGTCGGCATCGCCATCTATCTTCTGGCGCTGGGATTTCGCGACGTCGACCTCTCGGTGGTGGCGCCGTTCCGCTACAGCTATCTGCTGACCTCCGCGCTCGGCGGCTTCCTGGTGTTCCGGGAAGTGCCCGATGCCTGGACGGTGGCGGGCGCCGCGCTGATCGTGGGCAGCGGCATCTACGCGTTGCACCGCGAGGCGGTGCGCCGCCGCACGCTCACTGCCAAGGCCAATACGGCGCTCTAGGAGGCTCCAAATCGGTCCCGGCAGCCACAGTGCCGGCATTGCACTTGGACCAACCTCCCGATTGACGCGTGCTGAACCCCTCAGATTAGCTGGATGGGCTCGTCTGGGTGTTGCTAGAGTTGGGCTCGGAGGAGTGCGACAACGCGGCCTGCGCATGGGCCGCCCGGCGAGGGACCGGACGTGATTTCAATTCTCAAACGGCTCCTGCCGGTCAGCCGGCGGATCGACGCCTTCAACACCTGGGTCGGTAAGCGCCTGGCCTGGCTTATCCTTGCCGCGGTGGTCGTTTCGGCGCTCAACGCCACGGTGCGGAAGATTTTCGATACCTCATCGAATTCGTGGCTCGAGCTGCAGTGGGTGCTGTTCAGCATCGTGTTCCTGCTTTGCTCGCCGTGGACGCTGCTCGACAACGAGCATATCCGCATCGACATCGTGAACAACCTGCTGCCGAAATGGCTGCGCAACGCCATCGAAGTGGTCGGTCACGCGTTCTTCCTGCTGCCGCTTGACCCTCATCATGGTGGTGACCGGCATTCCGTTCTTCCTGCGCTCCTACGAGATCGACGAGCAGTCTGGCAACGCCGGCGGACTGCCGCAATGGCCGTCGAAATCGCTGATCATGATCGGGTTTGCAATGTTGCTGGCGCAAGGCGTTTCCGAGCTGATCAAGCGGATCGCCGTCATCCACGAACTCATTCCCGATCCGCACGATCATCAGGTCCACGCGCTCGAAGCCGAAGTCGAGCACATCGTGCAAGCGATCGAAAAAAAATGAGCGTCCGCAGCGGGGGGCTGGGGTCTTAGATGGAAGCATTTTTCATTGCCAACATGGCGCCGATCATGTTCGCGGCGCTGGTGTTGTTCCTGCTGCTCGGCTATCCGGCCGCCTTCTCGCTTGGCGCCGTCGGCCTGCTGTTCGGCATCATCGGCATCGAGCTTGGCCAGTTCTCGCCCGACTTCCTGCAAGCCCTGCCCGAGCGCATCTACGGCGTGATGAGCAACGACACGCTGCTCGCGATTCCGTTCTTCACCTTCATGGGCCTGGTGCTCGAGCGGTCCGGCATGGCCGAAGACCTGCTCGACACCATCGGGCAATTGTTCGGCACGATTCGCGGCGGTCTCGCCTATGCGGTGGTGTTCGTCGGCGCGCTGCTCGCCGCCACCACCGGCGTGGTCGCCGCCTCGGTCATTTCGATGGGCCTGATCTCGCTGCCGATCATGCTTCGCTATGGCTACGACCGCCGCGTCGCCACCGGCGTCATCGCCGCGTCCGGCACGCTGGCGCAGATCATCCCGCCGTCGCTGGTGCTGATCGTCATGGCCGACCAGCTCGGCCGCTCGGTCGGCGACATGTACGAAGGCGCCTTCATTCCCGGCATCGTGCTGGCCGGTCTTTACGCCGTCTATGTGTTCATCGTCACGCTCATCGCACCCAAGGCGACGCCGGGCCTGCCGCTCGAAGCGGTCGGCTTCCGTGAAGCGGACGGCAGCCGCGGCCTGATCTCGCTCGGCAGTCCTGGCCATCGCCAGCGGTGTATTCGGCTGGTTCATGATGCGCGGCTCGGAGTCGCACGGCGCCGATTTCGTGGTGCTGAGCATGTTCTTCGGCATCCTGTTCGCGTTCGGCATCGCAATCGTCAATTGGCTGACCAACCGCCTGCTCGGCTTCCGGTTTCTTTCGCACATGGCGCAGCAGACCACGTTCGTGATGGTGCCGCCGCTGTTCCTGATCTTCCTGGTGCTCGGCACCATCTTCATCGGCGTCGCCACGCCGACCGAAGGCGGCGCCATGGGCGCCAGCGGCGCGCTGATCCTCGGCGCGCTCAAGCGCCGGCTGACCTGGGACCTGGTTCGCCAGGCCGTCGAATCCACCGCCAAGCTGTCGGCCTTCGTGGTCTTCATCCTGGTCGGCGCGCGGGTGTTCTCGCTCACCTTCTACGGCGTCAGCGGCCACATCTGGGTCGAGAACCTGCTGACCTCGCTGCCGGGCGGCCAGATCGGCTTCCTGATCTTCGTCAACGCCTTCGTCTTCGTGCTCGCCTTCTTCCTCGATTTCTTCGAGCTCGCCTTCATCGTCATCCCGCTGCTCGGCCCCGCCGCCGAGCATCTCGGCATCGACCTGATCTGGTTCGGCGTCATTCTCGGCGTCAACATGCAGACCTCGTTCATGCATCCGCCGTTCGGGTTTGCGCTGTTCTATCTGCGCTCGGTCGCGCCGAAGGAACCCTTCATCGACCGCGTCACCGGCAAGCGCACCGAAGGCGTCACCACCGGACAGATCTACTGGGGCGCGGTGCCGTTCGTGGTGATCCAGGTCATCATGGTGCTGCTGGTGATCCTGTTCCCGGCAATGGTCATGCATTACAAAGGCGCAGCATCGACGATCGACCCGAACAAGGTCAAAATCGACATCCCGCAGATCGACTTGCCGCCGCTCGACTTCAAATAGCATTTCTCGGATTGCAAAAAGAAAAACCCCGGAGCCTTCAGCTCCGGGGTTGTCGTTTTGTAAGCCGATCAAGCCGCGCGAGTGGCGGACCATGAAGGAGTCGTAGGCCAGTTCGGCGACCTGGAACCACTGATAGCCGTTCTCGTGTCCAGGCCGTCATCGACTCGTTCACCTTCTTGAAGGCGGCGTTCTCTTTCGAGATTTCGCCGTGCAGCTCCATCGCCGCCTTGTAGGACGCTTCCATGATCGGCGCGAGAACACGTGCAGCTTGGTGCCGCCGGCGAGCAGCTTGCGCAGCGCCGGAGGATTGAGCTGATCGTATTTCGCCATCATCCAGGTGTTGGCGTAATGCCCGGCCTGTTCGAGCACGGCCTGATAGTATTTCGGCAGCGCATTCCACTTGTCGAGGTTGACGAAGGCGAACAGCATCGAGCCGCCCTCCCACCAGCCGGGCGCGTAATAGTGCGGCGCCACCTTGTAGAAGCCGAGCTTTTCGTCGTCGTATGGACCGACCCACTCGCAGGCATCGAGCGTGCCTTTTTCCAGCGCCGGATAGATATCGCCGCCCGCGATCTGCTGCGGGACACCGCCGAGCTTCTGCAACACCCGGCCGGGAAAGCCGCCGATCCGCATCTTGAGGCCCTTGAGATCGTCGACCGAGTTGATCTCCTTGCGGTACCAGCCGCCCATCTGGCAACCGGTGTTGCCGGCGAGCAGCGCGGTGCAGTTGTATTTCTTGTAGAACTCGTTGAGCACCTCCTTGCCGCCGCCGAGCGTGAACCAGCCCTGGTTCAGCCGTTGGTTCGGACCGAATGCGACCGACGTGCCGAAGGCGAAAGTTGGGTCCTTGCCGAAGTAGTAGTACGACGCGGTATGGCCGATCTCGACGGTGCCGTTCTGCACCGCGTCGACGATGGCGAGACCGGGAACGATTTCGCCTGCGGCGAAGGTCTGGATCTGGAACTTGTTGTCGGTCGCCTCGCCGACCGCCTTCGCCATGACCTCGGCAGCCACCCTAGATTGTGTCGAGCGACTTCGGCCAACTGGCGGGCATGCGCCACTTGATGGTCGGCATCGATTGCGCGATGGCCGGCGCCGCGACCGCCGTGGACGCGGCCAAGCCCACGCCGGCCGCCTTCAGAAATTGACGACGTTTCATGTCATAGCCCTCCCTATATTCCATGCCGTCTCCGCCACCGGCACGCTCGCCCCGAAGTTCGTCATCGAGGAGCGGAGTTGAAGCCTGACGGGGCCGGCAGGTTAAATCCAGTCTGCACCGCTTCGATCAAAGTTGTAAGTGGGCGACGGATCGCCGGGCGCACCAAAAAAGGGGCTGGCGCTGGGCCAGCCCCCGATCGGTGTTTGGATTTGCCTCACCCCTTCGGGCGGGTGCGGATCATGAAGGTCTCGTAGGTGTATTCCGCGACCTGCCACCACAGATATTCGTCGTTGCGGAATGCCATCTGCGAATTCGTAGATCTTCTTGAAGTCCGCGTTGGCGGCCGAGGTCTCGGCGTTGACCTCGTTGGACGCCTTGAGGCAGGCTTCCATCACCTGCTGGCTGAACGGGCGCAGCTGCGCGCCATTCGCCACCAGCCGCTTGAGCGCCTGCGGGTTGCGCGCGTCGTAGCTTCGCCTGCACGTCCATGTTGGCGTAGCCGCACGCCACGGTGAGCAGCGACTGGTAGGCCTTCGGCAGTGCATCCCACTTTTCGCAGTTGATCGAAGAAGTGTAGCGCCGTGCCGCCCTCCCACCAGCCCGGATAGTAGTAGTATTTGGCGACCTTGTAGAAGCCGAGCTTCTCGTCGTCGTACGGACCGACCCACTCGGTGGCGTCGATGGTGCCCTTCTCCAGCGCCGGATAGATGTCGCCGCCGGCGATCTGCTGCGGAACGACGCCGAGCTTGGACACGCGTCTTGCCGGCCCAGCCGCCGATCCGCATCTTGAGACCCTTGAAGTCATCGACGGTCTTGATCTCCTTGCGGAACCAGCCGCCCATCTGCATGCCGGTATTGCCGCCGGCGATGCCGTAGAGTTTGAACTTCTTGCCGAATTCGTCGAGCATGTCCTGGCCGCCGTGGTCCTGGAACCAGGCGTTCTGCTGGCGCGAGTTCAAACCGAACGGCACCGAGCAGTACAGCGCGAACGTCGGGTCCTTGCCGATGTAAGTAGTAGGCGGCGGTGTGACCCATCTCGACGGTGCCGTTGGTGCACCGCATCGAGCGCCTGCAAGGCCGGCACGATTTCGCCGCCGGCAAACGTCTGGATTTGGAATTTGTTGTCGGTCGCTTCGGCGACATATTTGGAGAACGTCTCCGACGCGCTGAAGGGCAGTCGAGCGACTTCGGCCAGCTCGTGGTGCAGCGCCATTTCAACTCCGGCATCGACTGGGCGATGGCCGGTGCAGCGACGGCCGTTGAAGCAGCCAGACCGACGCCGGCCGTCTTCAGAAATTCACGACGTTTCATGACATTTCCTCTCTGGGTTTGGAAATCGCCACCCGCACGGCGATTTCGCGCCGCGTTCCCCGGTAAGCGATCAATGGCCGTATTTTAAGGAATTGAGGCAACGGGACAAACAAAAAAGCCCCGCTGCGGCATTGCGGCCTTCACTCGATCACGATTTTCGGCGCCGCCTTGGCCGGCCCGCCCGGGCCAAGCTGGTCGCGGACCTTGGCGGCGATGGCGCGATAGGCCGCGGCGTGCGGAGCTGTCAGGCTGGGTCGCGACGATCGGCAGACCAGCGTCCGAGGTTTCCCGGATCGACATCTCCAGCGGAACCTCGCCGAGGAACGGCACGCCGAGCCGCTCGGCCTCGTGCCGCGCGCCGCCATGGCCGAAAATATCGGATCGCGTTCCGCACTTCGGGCAGATGAAAGTGCTCATGTTCTCGACGATGCCAAGCACCGGCACGTTGACGCGCTTGAACATAGCGATGCCGCGCCGCGCGTCGATCAGGGCGAGGTCCTGCGGCGTCGAGACGATCACCGCGCCCTTGAGCGGCACCTGTTGGGCCATGGTGAGCTGGGCGTCGCCGGTGCCGGGCGGCATGTCCACCACCATGACGTCGAGCGTGCCCCACTCGACCTCGCGCAGCATCTGCGTCAGCGCCGACATCACCATCGGGCCGCGCCAGATCATCGGCGTCTCTTCGTCGATCAGGAATCCGATCGACATGACGGTGAGGCCATGACGCTCGATCGGCTTCAGCCGCGTGCCGCCGATGGTCTGCGGCTTCTCGCGGATGGCGAGGAGCTTCGGCAGCGACGGACCGTAAATGTCGGCATCGAGCATGCCGACCTTCATGCCGAGGTCGCGCAGGCCGAGCGCCAGATTGACTGCGGTGGTCGACTTGCCGACGCCGCCCTTGCCGGACGCAACCGCGATGATCGAGGTCACGCCCGGCACGCCCGTCGGCTCTGCCCTGGCCGTGCCGCGCGTGACGGCGCGCCCGCGGCGCGGCCTGCGGCGGACGCGCGCTGGCGCCGCGCCGCCCTTGCGCTCGGCGGTCAGCGCCACCATCGCCGACTGCACGCCGGGGATTGCCTTGACCGCCTCCTCGGCGCGCTTTCGCACCGGCTCCCAGGCCTGCACCGCCGCGGCATCGACGCTGATCGAGAAGAACACCTTGCCGTCGCTCGCGACGATGTCGGAGAGCACGCCGGCTTTGGGCAGCGGCGCGCCGTCGGGCGCAGCGACTTTGCCCAACGCTGCAAGCACATCGTCCTTGGTGACCGGCATGGTTCGTCCTGTCGGGTTCGGCCGCGACCATAGTGGCGGCGGCGCTATGGTCAACGCCGTGCGCCGCAAGATATTGATCGCAGGCAACGCGCAACCAGTGCGATTTTGGAGGAAACGATGGCGAAAGTGGCGTTTCTGGGCCTCGGCGTGATGGGCTATCCGATGGCCGGGCATCTCAAGAACAAGGGCGGCCACGAGGTCACCGTCTACAACCGCAACACGGCGAAGGCCGACAAGTGGGTCGCGCAGTACGGCGGCAAGAAAGCCCCGACGCCGAAGGAAGCCGCCGCGGGCCAGGACTTCGTGATGATGTGCGTCGGCAACGACAACGACGTGCGCGAGGTCGCGCTCGGCGCCAACGGCGCGTTCGACGGCATGAGCAAAGGCGCGGTGTTCGTCGATCACACCACCGCCTCCGCCGAGGTCGCGCGCGCAGCTTCACGCCGAGGCGAAGAAGCGCGGCTTCGATTTCGTCGATGCGCCGGTGTCGGGCGGCCAGGCCGGCGCCGAGAACGGCGTGCTCACGGTGATGTGCGGCGGCGACAGCGGACCGTATGAACGCGCCGAGAAGGTGATCGCCGCCTACGCGCGCATGTGCAAGCTGCTCGGCAACTCGGGCTCGGGCCAGCTCGCCAAGATGGTCAACCAGATTTGCATCGCCGGCCTCGTTCAGGGCCTCGCCGAAGGCATTCACTTCGCCAAGAAGGCCGGCCTCGACATCGAGGCGCTGATCGCCACCATCTCCAAGGGCGCGGCGCAGTCCTGGCAGATGGAGAACCGCTACAAGACCATGATGGCCGGCAAGTACGACTTCGGCTTCGCCGTCGACTGGATGCGCAAGGACCTGTCGATCTGCGTCGCCGAGGCGCGGCGCAACGGCGCCAACCTCCCGGTCGCGGCGCTGGTCGATCAGTTCTATGCCGAAGTGCAGAAGATGGGCGGCAGTCGCTGGGACACGTCGGCGTTGCTGGCGCGGCTCGACCGCTAAGAACCTGCCGCTTTTTAAGCCAGGCAACTGCGGCGCGATCGCGCACCAGCGCTAACCGGCTGACAGCCCGTGCCAATCGACTTGGCACGGACGATGCATTACCGTTGCCTTTTAGTGCGCGGAGTACGGCGATGCCCGTGAAAGTGCACCTCGACCGGATCGGCATGGCGTTCCCGACGCCGAACGGGTTGTTCCGCGCGGTTGCGCCGCTGGACCTTCACATCGAGAGCGGCCGCTTCGTCAGCCTGGTCGGCCCGTCGGGCTGCGGCAAGAGCACGCTGTTCAACATCATCGCCGGCCTGCTGCCGCCGACCGAAGGCCGCGTGCTGATCGACGGCGAGGACGCCACCGGCACCATCGGCCGCGTCGGCTACATGCTGCAGAAGGACCTGTTGCTGCCTTGGCGCAGCGTGCTCGACAACGTCATCCTCGGCATGGAAATCCAGGGCAAGCCGCTCACAGCCGCTCGCGAACGCGCGCTGCCGCTGTTGCAAAAATACGGCCTCGCGGGCTTCGAATATCTCTATCCGAACTCGCTCTCCGGCGGCATGCGGCAGCGTGCGGCGCTGCTGCGCACGCTGCTGTTCGACACCGATGTCATCCTGCTTGACGAACCTTTCGGCGCGCTCGATGCCCAGACCAAGCTGCACATGCAGGAATGGCTGATGCAGCTCTGGAGCGATTTTCGGAAAACCGTGGTGTTCGTTACCCACGACGTCGAGGAGGCGATCTACCTGTCCGACGAGATTCACGTCATGGGCACGCGGCCCGGCCGCATTCTCGAGACGATCCCGATCATCCTGCCGCGGCCGCGGCATCGCACCAGCGCGCTCACGCCGGAATTCATCGCCATCAAGGAGCGTTGCATGGACCTGCTGTCGGCCGGCGCGCCTGTGCAGGAGGCCGCCTGATGGCCGTCCAGGACACGACCCGCGTTGCCGGAATGCCGGCGCGCGATGCCGCACCGGCGCCGGCCGGCCCGCCGCCTGCCGGTGCAGAAGGACTGGCCGCTCTGGGCGATCGTGGCAGCCCAGATCGGCATCCTGGTCGGGATCATCGCGCTGTGGCAGGTCTCAGCCGACCTGGGCTGGCTCGATGCGTTTTTCTGGTCCAGGCCGAGCGCGATCTGGAACACCCTCGTGATCTATTTCACGGAAGGCGACGCCTGGACCGACATCAGCTTCACCTTCCGCTCCACCATCCTCGGCTTCATCATCGGCACCACGGCCGGTTCGCTGCTCGGCCTGTCGTTCTGGTGGTCGCGCAATTACGCGGCGGTGGCGCAGCCCTACATCATCTGCTTCGAGTCGATGCCCAAGCTCGCGCTCGCACCGTTGATCATCCTGGTGTTCGGCCTGGGCGTGACGTCGAAGGTGGTGATCGCGGTGGCGCTGACCGTCGTGGTCTCCACGCTGACCACCTATGCCGGCGTCAAGGCGCTCGATCCCGACGGCGAGAAGCTGTTCTATTCGCTCGGCGCCACGCGCTGGCAGGTGTTCCGCAAGCTCGTCGTGCCGTTCTGCCTGCCCTGGATCATCTCGGTGCTGCGCGTCAACATCGGGCTCGCGCTGACCGGCGCCATTGTCGGCGAATTTATCTCGTCGCAGCACGGCCTCGGCCGCACCATCTTCTACGCCGGATCGACCTACGAGATCGCGCTGGTCTGGGTCGCCGTTTTCGTGCTCTCGACGCTCGCCGTCATCATGTACGCGGCGGTGTCGTGGCTGGAGAGCGTGCTGCGCAAGGGCACACGTCAGTAACTCAACAGGAGGCTCGCATGAACAGACGCAAGTTCCTCGGCACCACCGCAGCGGCCGGCGCCGCTCTCGTCGCCAAGCCCTACATCGCAGACGCCGCCAAGCACGAACTCCTGGTCGCCGAGCCGGTGCATTCGACCGGCTACCTGCCGATGTACATCGCCATGGCCAAGAACTATTTCGCCGAGGCCGACATCAACGTGAAGATCGTCACCATCGAGACCGGCGCGGGCCACACCAACGCCGTGCTCTCCGGCCAGGCCTTCGCCTTCATCGGCGGACCCGAGCACTGCGCTTTCGCCAAGGCCAAGGGCGCAGAGCTTCGCGCGCGTCGTCGACTGCGTCGACCGCGGCAACGTCTATTTCTGCGCCGAAAAGGGCCTGGAGCCGAAGGGCCGCGACTTCACCAGCTTCGTCAAAGGCAAAGCGCTTGCGACCGGCGGCTTCGGCGGCACGCCGAACTCGATCACCCGCTACCTGCTGAAGAAGTGGAATCTCGACGCCAAGACCGACGTCACCGTGGTCGAAACCGCCAATTCGGCGATCCTCGCCGCGGTCAAAGGCAAGCAAGCCCAGCTCGGCTGCTCGACCGAGCCTTTCATCACCCAGGGCGTCAAGCAAGGCGATCTGGAACGAGCCGTTCTTCAACGTGCCGAAGGAGCTCGGGCCCTACGCCTACTCGACCATCAACATCCGCCTCGACTCGATCAAGAAGGAACCGGAGGTGGTGCGTGGCTTCGTCCGCGGCATGATCAAGGGCCTGAAGTTCCTCTACGCCAACCAGGCGGAATCCGCCGAGATTGCCAAGAAGCAATTCCCGACCATGCCGCTCGACGACCTCAAGGCGACGCTCGACCGCTCGTTCGCCGATGAGATGTGGACCAAGGACGGCACCGTCAGCCGGGCGGCCTGGGACACCGGCAAAGCCGTGGTGATGGAAGCCGGTATTCTCAAAACGGACGTCAAATATGACGAAATCATCGACATGAGCTTCGTCGAAAGCGCCAAGACGTGATAGATTTCAGCCATTAACCGGCGGCATTGGGAGAGAGATAGAATGTCGGAACCGATCTGGAACCAGTTTCTCACCGAACGCGACAAGGCGGTGTTCGGCACGTCCGGCTACGGCGCGCGGCAAGGCTTCGGCAAGCGCCCGGCCCTGCTCATCATCGACGTCAACTACGCGTTCTGCGACGAGCGGCCGATGCCGATCCTGGAATCGATCAAGCGCTGGCGCAATTCGTGCGGCGAGGACGCCTGGGTGGCGATGCCCTATCTGAAGTCGCTGATCGAGAAGGCGCACGAGAAGGGCATTCCGGTGATCTACACCACCGGTGTGCGGCGCGGCGACAACTGGGACAGCGGCAGCTGGAGCTGGAAGAACAGCCGCACCGAAGAGGATCGCAGCAACCGCCCCGGCACCAACGTCGACGGCAACGAGATCGTCGCCGAGATCGCGCCGGGCCCGCAGGACATCGTGATCTACAAGCAGAAGCCGTCGGGCTTCTTCGGCACCAACATGACGAGCTATCTGACGCTGCTCGGCTGCGACAGCGTCATCGTCACCGGCACCACCACGTCGGGCTGCGTGCGCGCCACCGTGCTCGATGCGTTTCAGCCTCAACTATCGCATCTCGCTCGCCGAGGAAGGCTGCTTCGACCGCTCGCAGGCGAGCCACGCCATCAACCTGTGCGACATGAACGCCAAATATGCCGACGTGGTGAAGACCTCGGAGGTGCTGGAGTTCTTCGACGGCCTGCCGCCGGGTCAGTACGACCTGCCGCCGGGATCGCCGGTCGAGCCGCATCCGTCCAAGCGCGGCGGTCAATCGGTCCGCTGAGAACAAAGAAAGCGCCGCGTCGGCTTTGCCGGCACGGCGCTTTCTATTTGGCGATCAGACCTCGATCACAAATCCGTCTTCGGCCACCAAGAGGCCGGCGGCGCGCGCTTCGTCGAGGCGCGCCAGCATGGTCGGATTCATGTGGGTCAGCATGATCTTCTTGGCGCGGAAATCGGCCTGCCGCTGCCGCACCCTGGAAAAGTTCATGTGGCCGGGAAGCTCGCGCGAATATTCGTAGCATTCGATGATGAAGAGATCGGCGCCGTCGGCGACCGCGAGCAGCGCCTCGGTCCACTCAGTGTCGCCGGAATAGCCCAGCACCTTGTCGTCCCTCGTCAGCCGGACTGCGGTCGACGGCGCGCCGGACTGGTGGATGACCTCGGTGGTGCGGATCGCAAAGCCCAGCACCTCGTCCGGCACACCAGGCGCAATCTCGCCGATCTGGAGGGGAAATCTCCAGGCGTTCCGGGTCATTCGCGGAAAGAACACCTCGCAGGCCGCGTCGAGCCGCTCGACGCGTTCCCGGCGGCCCGACGATCGTCAAAGGCCGCTCGCGCCGGGATTGGAATTGCGATTCGAGCAGAAAGAACGGCAAGGCGCCGAAGTGATCGCCATGCAAATGGCTGAGGATCACGCCGTCGATCGTGTTGATGTCGATGTTGCGTGCCTTGAGCGCGACCAGCGACGAAGCACCGCAATCGAGCAGCACTGTGCGCCCGCCCGCCTCGATCATGAAACAGGTGTTGAAGCGGCCGCCCGAGCCGAAGGCGTCGCCGCAGCCGATGACGGTCAACCGCACGATGTCAGGCTTTCGCGCTCGGCCGAGCCGATACGTCGCCGTGCCAGCGCTTGAGGTTTGCCAGCTCCTCCGGCGACTGCGAGCTTTGCGGGCTTCATGAAATCCACCGAGACCAGAGCCGGTGATGTCGGCGACGCGTGTAGTTGTCGCCAGCGATGTACGCGCGATCCTTCAGCTCGCCGATCGAGCAGCGCCAGAAAATCCATCACCCGCGGCTTGTTCGCCTCGGCCCAGGCCGGCACCTGCGGCACCTCCATCTCCTTCATGGCCGGATGCGAGTTGCGGAATATGTGCGAGATCGGCGCGAGCAGATGGAATTCGACCCGCCGCTGCCACATCTCCACCATGGCCTCGTCCTTGGCGCCCTTTCCGAACAGCGGCGGCTCCGGGTGCAGCGCTTCGAAATAGCGGCAGATCGCGATCGACTCGGCGATGACCGTGCCGTCGTCGAGTTCCAGCGCCGGCACCCGCTGGACCGGGTTGACGGCGGTGAAGGCCGGTGATTTTTGCGCCAGCGCGCCGAGATCGACCTGCTCCAACGGCACGTTCATCCCCTTCTCGGCGAGATAGATGCGCACCCGCCGGGGATTGGGCGCCCGGCCCCCGTCATAAAGCTTCATGGTTCACCTGCCGTTAACCGTGGAATTTACCGCGCGCTTAAGGTTGCCCTTAAGGATTTTACGCGACTTTAGCCCGTTTTCTGGTGGTTTGCGTGGTGGTGGCGTGCTGTGAGCGTAGCAGAAGACCGCGATATCCCGATGCCGAGCGAGAAGCCCCTGGCCAAGCGCCGGAGGCTTGCCGCCCAGCGCGTCCGCGAGGCCCGCGAGCGGCTGACCTCGACCACCGGCACGCGCGTCGCCTTCGACTACGAGCTGCTGCGCCAGTTCGCCGAAAACCGCCTGTCGGCCTCGCTGGTGATCCTGCTGCTGGTCGGCACCGTGGGCTTCCTGTCCAGCGTCTGGACCGGCGCGGTGGTGGCCGGCGCCTGGACCGCGGCGGTGCTGGTCATCCACGCCGTCATCGTCACCAAGTGCCGTCAGTTCCTGTCCGAGCCGTCGACCACGCAGGACCTCAAGCGCTGGCGGCTGCGCTTCATCATTCTCGATCTCTTCTACGGCCTCGCCTGGATGTACAACCTGATCCATCCGGTCGGGCAGGACGAGGGCTCCAGCACGTTCATGCTGTTCGTCATGCTGCTGGTGGTGGCGGTGTCGAGCATGCTGGCGTCGAGCCTGCCGATCGCGGTGTTCGCTGCGACCGTGCCGGTGACGTTCGCCGTGGCGCTCAACTTCGCGCTGCAAGGCGATCTGCACAATTACATCCTCGGCATCATGGCGGTCGCCGCCCAGGGCTATTTCACCCTGCTGGCGCACCGGCTCTATTCGGCCGGTCTCGCAACGCTCGTGGCGCGCGCCGAGAAGGACGCGCTGATCGGCGAGCTCGAACAGGCGAAGTCGATCTCCGACGAAGCGCGCCGCCGCGCGGAAGGCTCCAATATCGCCAAGTCGCAGTTCCTCGCCCAGATGAGCCATGAGCTGCGCACCCCGCTCAACGCCATCCTGGGATTCTCCGAGGTGATGAAGACCGAGGTGTTCGGCCCGCATCAGGTGCCGGCCTACAAGGACTATTCCAACGACATCCACAATTCCGGCCAGCATCTGCTCAACCTGATCAACGAGATCCTCGATCTGTCGCGCATCGAGGCCGGCCGCTACGAGCTCAACGAAGAGCCGGTGTCGCTCACCACCGTGGTGGAGGACTGCCACCACCTGCTGACGCTGCGGGCGAAGAACCGCGGCATCGCCATCCATGAGGTGTTCGAAGCCGATCTGCCGCGGCTGTGGGCGGACGAGCGGGCGCTTCGGCAGGTCTGCCTCAACCTTCTGTCCAACGCGATCAAGTTCACGCCCTCAGGCGGCGAAATCTGGCTCAAGGTCGGCTGGACCGCCTCGGGCGGCCAGTACATGAGCGTCAAGGACACCGGTCCCGGCATTCCCGAGGAGGAAATCCCGGTCGTGCTGTCGAAGTTCGGGCAAGGCTCGAACGCGATCAAATCGGCCGAGCAAGGCACCGGCCTCGGCCTGCCGATCGCCAAGAACCTGGTCGACCTGCACGGCGGCACCTTCACGCTGAAATCCAAGGTCCGGATCGGCACCGAATTGATCGCGACTTTCCCGCCCGAGCGCGTGATGGCCGCGCTGCCGCCATTGTCGGAGCCCTCGCCGCCGATCCAGCCGCAAGAGCCCGAGCCTGCTCCGCAAAAGAACAGGCGGTCGCTGTTTAAGCTTCGGAACTGAAGTCCAGTGTTCTGAGAGCGATTGCGTTCCGCGCCGCGGCGCCTATTTTGAAGCGCTATCGCGATTCCCAATTATGGCCTTGATCGATACACCCTGCGAGAAGATTTGCCTGTCGATCCGCCGACCGGGCTCTGCCGCGGCTGCGGGCGCAGCCTTGTCGAGATCGAGCGCTGGACCGCGTACAGTGACGACGAGCGCGCCCGCATCATGGCCGAGTTGCCGCCCCGGCTCGACGCCATGAACGCTCGGCCCGCCGCCGTCACCGGCCGATAGGACAATCTCCGTGCGCCGCCGACTGCTCTGGATCCTGATCATCGGCATCGCGCTTGCGATCGCGTTGGTCGTCGCGCGACACGACCAGGATACCATCGCCGGCCTGGCGATCGATGATTTCGGCTCCCTGGCCTACCATCTGGCGCTGGTCGCTTTCATCGGCGGCGCCGTGCTGGTGCTGTTTCGCGAACGGCTGTCGCACGCGCTCGAAGCGGCGCTGTTCTGGGTCGTGGCCGGCCTCGTGCTGGTGTTCATCTACACCTATCGCGCGGAGTTGCGCGGCATCGGCGACCGCGTGCTGTCCGAGGTGATGCCGGGCCGCGTCGCTTCGCGCAGCGCCGACACGGTCGAGATCGTGCGCGGGCGCGGCGGCGACTTCCAGGTGGCGGCACAGGTCAACGGCACGCGTGTCGCCATGGCGCTTGACACTGGCGCGAGCGCCGTGGTGCTGACCCAGGAGGCCGCCAAAGCCGCCGGCCTGCCGCTCGAAATGCTGCAACTATACGGTGCAGGTCGATACCGCCAACGGCCGCGCCCGTGCGGCTTCGATCACCCTCGACCGGCTGGCGGTCGGCGGCATCGTCGAGCGGGCCGTGCCGGCGCTGATCGCCCAGCCCGGCCAGTTGCGCGTCAGCCTTCTCGGCATGAGCTTCCTCAACCGGCTGCAAAGCTGGGAGGTCCGCGGCGACAAGCTTTTGATGCGCGGCAAGCCGCAGGGCTAGCGCATTTTCCAGTCGGCTGTATCAGTCTCTCCATCGTCATGCCCGGCCTTGTGCCGGGCATCCACGATTTTAAGCAAAGCGGACATGTGCGACGGGCGGCGGCTTCGATAGAGTCTAACGGTTGACGGTTCGCAGCGGCCTAGAACCAACGTGCATTCACGTCTATCAGCGAGGTCCTCGCTGGGCCGTGGCTCAAGCTATCGGGAGGATGCCATGAGGCTCGTCAGACACGTTTCTTTCGTGCTGTTCCTTTTAACGATCGCGGCTTGGAACAACGCAACGTCCGCGGCGGACGACGGCAATCCGTTCAATCGCGCACAATACGCCAACCGCCCGTTGTTGACGGACTTCACCGCGGCTGCGTGTCCAGACACGCCCCGTGGCCTGGAACAAATCAAGGGTAATCTCTACCGACACACGACAGGCCCTGGACTTGCGGTACACAGCGGGTTGGTATTGGTGACACCGGAAGGTGCATTAGTTGTCGATCCAGCGATGACCTGCACAGCAGGTTGGCTGCGCGATGAAATCAAGCGCCGCTTCAATGTCTCCGTCGCCTATGTGGTTTACACCCACGCACACGCGGATCACATCAGCGGCGCACAAATTTTTCAGAATGACGGTGCCGTCGTCGTTGCAAACCAACGCGCGGCGGAGCCAATAGTTGGAGAGAAAATTCCTACAGCACTGCCTGATCGGGTATTCGACACGGATATGACCATTACGCTTAGCGGAGAAACGGTGAAGCTGCATCGCGTTGCGCCAAGCCATTCCGATAGCATGATCATGGTCCTGTTCCCCGCTTACAAAGCGTTGCAATGCACCGATGTCTGCGAAAACAAATCGATGCCTTACAACGACTTTCTCGATTTCTACTATGACGGCTGGATTGAGACGCTCGATTGGGTGTTGCAACAGGACGTGGACATCATCGACATTGGCCACTACAGCCCCGCCACGAAGGCCGACATCGCGGCAGAGCGGGCCTACATGGTCGATCTGCATCAACAAGTGCTCGATCTTGTTCGGGCCGGTCAGTCGTGGGATCAGCTTTATCGCAATGTCAAATTCAGCGACCAAGTAAGGAAATGGATCGCCTTCGACACGATGCACACCTTAAACGTATTGGGCATGTACCGGTGGGTCTCGAACCATCGACGCGGGGAATGGTGACGCTTCGAGCCAGACGAGGCCAAATGGGGGAGCGAGCCTGTCTCGACCGCAGTTTTTGTTGACGCGGCGGATGCTCACGATATCCGCTTCTGACTGGGCGCATCGCCTATTCTGCACGCGACAACACCGTGAAGGGTCACGCGCCAAGTGGTGGCAGCGCTGCGTTAATGCACCGATCCCTAGATCAGCGTTGCGACAAAGCGCGCCGAGACGAGCAGCAGGAACAGGCCGAAGCCGATTTCGAGCTGTCGCTTCGACAGACGGTGAGCCAGCAAAGCGCCATAGGACGCCGTGAAGCTCGACACCGGCGCCATGATTACGACCCCGAGCAGCGACACGTAGCCGATCGACAACGGCGGCAGCAGCGCCATCTTCGGCCAGCCGGCGATCATCAGACCGATGGTGCCGGCGATGGTGATCGGAACGCCGAGGCCTGACGAGGTCGCGACCGCGTTGTGCATCGGCTTACCGTAAAGCGTCTGGATCATGTTGGAGACCGACCCGCCGCTGACCCCCATCAGCGACGAGACGAGGCCTATCAGGAAACCGTAACCAATCATGGCGGGGCGGCCGGGAAGGTCGTCTGCGATCCGCCAACTGTCGCGGCCGAACAGAAGCTTGATGGCGATGATCGTCACCGTAATCATGAACACGAGCTTGAACACGGCGCTGGGCGCGAAATAGGCGATCACCGCGCCCACCGCTACGCCCGCCACCGCCGGCGCCGCCCACGCCCGGACGACATCATGAAGCACCGCGCCCTTGGCCCTGTGGGTGAGGTACGAGCGGATCGTGGTTGGGATGATGATCGCCATCGAGGTGCCGACACAGAGCTGCATCCGCACCTCGTCCGGCACGCCGAGGATGCGGAATATCTCGTAGAGCACGGGCACGATGATGGCGCCGCCGCCGATGCCGAACAGGCCGGCGAGAATCCCGGTGGCGACGCCAGCAACCACCACGGCCGCGGCGAGCAATGCGATCTCGCCGAGCGACACCCCCAGCACGAAATGCTCCTCGAAATCTAGGCAGCCGCGGTGTGGGCCAATTCTTCAGGCCTGTCCAGCACCAGGGCCAGCGCCTCTGCCAGAACGCCGGCGCATGCGCCGGGCTTGATTGCGGCTGTCGCCAGATGCCGCCGGAAAGCGCGAGCTCCGGGAACGGCGTGAAACAACCCGTGCAGATGGCGCGTGATGGAGTGCAGCCGCACGCCCCGTGCAAGCTCGCCCTCGATATAGGGGATCAGCGCTTGCGCAGCGTCTTTTGCCGCAGCGAACGGCGACGCCTCGCCAAACAGCAGCGGATCGACCTGCAGCAACCGCCACGGCTCCTGATAGGCGGCGCGGCCCATCATCACGCCGTCGAGCTTTTGCAGGTGCTCGCGCGCCGTCTCGACCGTGGTCACGCCCCCGTTGAGCACGATCGGAAGATCGGGATGCGCCGCCTTGAGACGAAACACGATGTCGTAGTCGAGCGGCGGGATGTCGCGGTTCTCGCGCGGCGACAGGCCGGAGAGCCAAGCCTTGCGCGCGTGCACGATCAGCGCGTCGGCGCCGGCAGCTTTGACTGCTTGAGTCATGGCCGGCAAGGCCACCTCCGGCTCCTGGTCATCGATGCCGATGCGACATTTCACCGTCACCGGGATCGACACCGCTGCCTTCATCGCGGCAACGCAATCGCCGACCAGAGGGGGCTCGGCCATCAGGCAGGCGCCGAAGCGACCCTCCTGCACTCGATCCGAGGGGCAGCCGACGTTAAGATTGATTTCGTCGTAACCGAAATCCGCGCCGATCCGCGCGCATGCTGCCAGTGCCGCGGGATCGCTGCCGCCAAGCTGCAGCGCCAGCGGGTGCTCGGCCGGATCGAACCCGATCAACCGTTTCCGGTCGCCGCGCAGCACGGCGGCGGTGGTCACCATCTCGGTGTAGATCAGCGTATGGCGCGTCAGCAGGCGATGGAAAAACCGGCAGTGCCGGTCGGTCCATTCCATCATCGGGGCAATAGCAAAACGCCAACTCACTGGGTTCTTCATTTCTGGTGTATTACCAATCACATAATGGCATAGTTTACTTTTCAGTAACGCTGATGGACCGGCAGGACGGTACTACAACGTACTTGGCACAAATCCTACTTCCACTGCGAGTCCCCGGCCTTCGTTGCGCTCTTTTCAGGAACCACAATTTCGAATAGTTCCGGCGCCGCTGTATATGAATCCGCCAACCGCGCCGAGCCCGAGATGCTATTCCGGAGGAAACATAGGCTCTGCAACGCGCAAAAAGGCGAGACCATGATGCTGTTGAGCAAGCACACCAGGCGCACATTTGACGCATGATCATTCCGGCGGCCAGCGCGCACAGCATCGCGAAGACATTCGGCGCGACGCGCGCCCTCGATCACGTCGATTTCGACGTCATCCCCGGCGAAATTCATGCATTGGTCGGCGAAAACGGCGCCGGCAAATCGACGCTGGTTCGTATTCTTGGCGGCGCGCACCGGCCCGACGCAGGCGAGATCGCGGTCGACGGTCGCCCCTGTCATTTCAGCGATCCGCACGACGCGATAGCGGCGGGCATTGTCACCATACCGCAAGAGCTGCACCTCGTCCCCGCCCTGTCGGTCGCGGAAAATCTGACGCTTGGGGATCCGCCGGTTCGTACCGTGCTAGGCATCCCGCTGGTCGACCGCGCCGCCATGCGGGAGCAAACGCGGCAGGCGCTGGCGCAGCTCGACTTCGCACCCGATCCGAACGTCCGCATCGACCGCCTGAGCTTCGCCGAACGCCAACTCATCGCTATCGCCAAGGCTTTGCGCAAACGCTGCCGCCTGCTGATCCTGGACGAACCCACCGCGGCGCTGGAGACACGCGAGATCGAACGGCTGTTCGCAGTGCTGGCGCGGATGAAGAGCCAGGGCACGGCGATCATCTACGTCTCGCACCGGCTCGACGAAGTGGTGGCGCTGGCCGACCGCTGCACCGTGCTGCGCGATGGCCGTGTTGCGGCGATGAGCAGGCGCGGCGCATTTGCGGTCCGCGATCTGGTAGAGGCCATGACCGGTCGCGTCGAAACCGGTATTGCCGCCGATGCAATGACTCCGGGCGAGGCCGTTCTCGAGGATGCCGACGAGCGGCCGGACGCAATCCGTCTCCGCGCGGGAGAGATCGTCGGGCTCGCGGGCCTGCTTGGAAGCGGCACGGGACGCGTGCTGCGGCGGCTATTCGGCATCGATGGTGCAAGCGCAGCCATTCGCGTCAATGGTCGAAGCATGCGGCTTAGCGGCCCGGCCGACGCGATCCGCGCGGGTATCGGCATGGCCCCCGGTGAGCGGCGGCTCGGCTTGGTGATGGGCCTTTCGGTGCGCGAGAACATTTTGCTGCCGAGCCTGAACCGCATGACGCGCAGCGGCTGCCTCGACCGCGCGGCCGCAGACCGCGTGGTGGCCGATCTGATGGAGTTGCTCGACATCCGGCCACGCGACCCGTCGCTACGGGCCGCAGCGCTGTCGGGCGGCAACCAGCAGAAGGTGATCCTGGCCAAATGGCTGGCGCGCGAGGTTGACGTTCTGCTGCTCGATGAACCCACCCAAGGCGTGGACGTCGCGGCCAAAGCGCAAATTCACACGCTGATCCGCGGGTTTGCCAGGCGTGGCGGCGGCGTTCTGGTCTCGTCCAGCGATCTTGCCGAATTGACGCGCATCTGCGACGGCATCTGCGCTCTGTACGAGGGCGCAATCACCGCCCGGCTCGACCGCGCGGGTGGATTCGACGAAAAGCGGCTTCATGCCGCCATCGGCGGATGACGATGGGCAAACGCCTCAACCTTGTCGGGCAGATCCCGTTGATCACGCTGGTGGCGCTATGTGTGGGCACGGCGCTGTTGACCAGCCGCTTCCTGTCGCCGCTCAATCTCACCAATATCCTGGTGCAATCGTCGATCATGGCTGTAATTGCCATCGGCATGACCTTCGTCATCGTCGGCGGCGGCTTCGATCTCTCGGTTGGCTCGACGGTGGCTTTCGCCGGGTGCGTCGCAGCGATGGTGATCGTGAAGCTCGGCATCGCCGCGGGCGTCCTGGCGGGTATCGCAACCGGCGCCGCCGTCGGCCTCGCCAACGGATTCGTCATCGCGAAACTCGGCGTCAATCCGTTTATCACCACGCTAGGCACCATGGTGCTGGTGCGCGGTCTCGTCTATCTCATCACCGGCGGCGCACCGGTTGGCGACGACGGCATGCCGGCATCCTTCATCGCGTTCGGCTCCGGGCGGCTGCTCGGCGTCCATTATCTGGTCTGGGTGCCAGCCGGCCTTCTCATTGTGCTTTCGTTCGTGATGCATATGACGCCCTACGGGCGGCACATCTACGCCACCGGCGGCAACCGCGAGGCAGCATACTTGTCCGGTGTGCCTGTCGAACGCATCATCGCTTCGACCTATGTATGGTGCGGCGGGCTTGCCGGCCTCGCCGGCGTCATGCTCACCGCGCGGCTGCAATCCGGCCAGCCGACCGCCGGCGAGTTCTACGAGCTGACCGCCATCGCCGCCGTGGTCCTGGGCGGCGCCTCGCTGCACGGCGGCGAAGGCACGCTCTACAAGAGCATTATCGGCGTCTTCATCATGATTGTGCTGGGCAACAGCCTCAATCTCCTGAACGTCGATTCCTACTGGCAGCGGGTCGCGATCGGCGCGGTCATCATTGCCGCAGCCGCGGCAGATCGGCTACGCTCAAGGCAATAAACACGGGAGGTTCGTCATGCTGAAGCTTCGTCATGCGGCGCTAGCCGCGGCGCTGCTATTGCCGGCCGCACTGGCCGCCGCCCCCGCCTCGGCCCAGCAGAAGATCACCATCGGTGTCTCGCTGGCGCAGGACGACAACCCGTTCTACATCGCCATGCTGCGCGGCATCCGCGCGCGGGCGCAGGAGCTCGGCTGGGAGGTGGCGACCGTTTCCGCCAACGAGGACAAGGTCAAGCAGATCAACGGCGTGCAGGACCTGGTGGCGCGCGGCGTCAAAGGCATCCTCATTTCTCCGATCGACGCGGTCGGCGTCAACGCGGCCTATGACGCGGCCAAAGCCGGCAACATTCCGATCGTGTCGGTGGCGCGCGGCTCGACCTCACCAAACCAGACGCTGCACGTGGCAATGGACGAAAAGCAGATCGGCCGTGACATCGGCGAGTGGACAGCGAAGGCCATCGGCGGCGAAGGCAAGGTGGCGATGCTGATGGGACCCTCCGGCGCGCCGACGTTCCGCAATCTCGGCGACGGCTACGCCGAGGTGATGGCGAAGCATCCGAAAATCCAGATCGTGTCGAAGAACGATGGGCCGCTGACCCGCGAGCGCGGCGTCAAGCAGACCGAGGATGCGCTGGTGGCGCATCCGGACCTCAAGGCGATCTACTGCGCCAACGACGACGTGGCGCTCGGCGCGATGCAGGCTGTTTTGGCCGCCAACGCCAAGACGCTGGTCACCGGCATGAACGGCGTGCCGCCGGCGCTGCGCGCCGTGAAGGACGGCAAGCTCGCCATGACCATCGAGCTCAATCCGGTGCTGTGGGGCCGGCTCGGCGTCGACGTGCTGGCGCAATATCTCAAGGGCGACAAGGTCGAGCCGCGCGTGTTCATCAAGCACGTCATCATCGACAAGACCAACATCGACCAGAAGCTGCCGAAGACCTGAGGCGCCGACGATGGCCGACGCGGCAGCCGCCGGGAAGCCGAAGCTCCGACTTCGTCGCGCAGCTTGAAGCGGCGAACCTGCATCCGCTGTGGGATCGCTTCCGCACGCTGACGCCGGTCAAGCCCCAGGCCAAAGATCCGCCGCTGATCTGGCGCTGGAAGGACATCGAGCCGTTCACCGAACGGGCGGTGTCCGAGGTGGCGATCGACGACGTCGAGCGGCGCGCGATGATCCTGGTCAACCCGGCGTTCGGCGGCGAGACGGTGACGACATCGAACCTGATCGCAGCCTTCACGGTGCTCGACCCCGGCGACCGCGCCCGGCCGCACCGCCACACCTTCGCGGCGATCCGCTTCGCAACCCAGGCGGAAGGCGCGGCCACGATCGTCAATGGGCGGCGCTGCGACATGCACGAAGGCGACCTGATCCTGACGCCGCCGATGTGCTGGCACGGCCACATCAACGAAAGCGATCACCGCATCATCTGGTTCGACGCCGCCAACATCCCGCTCATTCGCCAGCTTGACGCCAATTTCTTCGAACCGGGCGACTCCAAGGCCAACCAGTTCTGGCAGGTCGACGACGGCGACGAGAAGCTGTGGGCCGAGTCCGGCATGGTCGGCGCCGACATCGAGCACGCGCCGGCGCATTCGCCGAAGTACCGCTATTCCGGCGCCGGCGACGCGCCGCCTGCTCGGCGCATTGCCGGCCGGCCCCGATGGTGCACGCACCGCTGCGCTACACCAATCCGTCGACCGGCGAGGCGGTGATGCCGGCGCTCGACTGCTATGCCATGCGGTTGCCGAAGGGCCAAGCGACGCGGCCCAAGCGCACCACCTGCAACATGATCTGCCTCGTCGTGTCAGGCTCGGGGCGTTCGACGGTTGGGGAGCATACGTTCGATTGGTCTCAGCACGACGTGTTCTCGATCCCGCATTGGACCTTCGCCAGCCATGAGGCCAAGGGCGGCGACGCCGATCTCTTCATCGTGTCCGACCGTTCGGCGTTCGAGCGGCTCGACCTCCTTCGCGAGGAACTGCAATAAACCCGCGGGCAAAAATTCTCGGTGAAGGCATCGGCGCGCCGGTTCTCCGCGTCGAGGACCCGAAATTTCTCCGTGGTGAGGGCTGCTACGTCGCCGACATCACGCTGCCCGGCGAATTGCATTGCGTGCTGGTGCGCTCGCCCCACGCCCACGCCCGCATCCGCACGATCGAGAGCGCAGCGGCGGCGACCCTCCCCGGCGTCGTCGCCGTATTCACCGGCGCCGAGATGGCGGCCGACAACGTCGGCGCCGATGGCGCCGCTTTGGGCGATCCAAACCTCCGATGGCAAGCCGATGGCCGAGCCGCCGCGCTGGGCGCTGGCGCGCGGCACGGTTCGGCATGTCGGCGAAGCGGTCGCGGCCGTCATCGCGGAGACGCGCGCGCAGGCGCAGGACGCCGCCGATCTCCTGGAAGTGGGTTATGAACCGCTGCCGGTCGTCGTCGATGGCCACGCCGCGATGGCAAAGGACGCGCCGCAACTGCACGAAGCCGCTCCCGGCAACGTCTGCTTCCGTTTTGCCCGGGGCGATGACGCGGCCGTGCGCAAGGCCTTCGAGGGCGCGGCCCATGTGGTGCGGCTCGATCTTGCCAACAACCGGCTGATCGGCGCCGCAATCGAGCCGCGCGCGGTGCTGGCCGATGGCGGCGCCGGCAAGCTGACGCTCTATTGCTCGACGCAGGTACCGCACCACATCCGCCGCACCGTCACCGAACAGCTCGGCCTGCCGCAGACCGCGATCCGGCTGGTCGCACCCGACGTCGGCGGCGGCTTCGGCTACAAGGGCAAGCACTATCCCGAGGAAACCATCGTCGCCTGGGCGGCGCGGCGGCTGCGGCGGCCGGTGAAATGGATCGCCACCCGCAGCGAGTGCTTCGTCTCCGACTATCAGGGCCGCGGCCACCAGACCCGCGCCGAGCTTGCGCTCAATGCGCAGGGTGCATTTTCTCGCGCTACGCGTCGATACCGTCGCCAACATCGGCGCCTATGTCTCGACCTTCGGCGCCGGCATTCCCGAGCGCGATCTACAGCGCGCTGCTTGCCGGCGTTTACCGCACGCCGGCCATCGCCGTGCAGTCGACCGGCGTGTTCACCAACACGGTGCCGACCGATGCCTACCGCGGCGCCGGCCGCCCGGAGGCCTGCTACGTGCTGGAGCGCCTCGCCGACGAAGCGGCGCGCGTGCTCGGAATGGACCGTGCCGAGATTCGGCGGCGCAACCTCGTGCCGGTCGAGGCGATGCCGTACAAGACGCCGATCGGACCGACCTACGACTGCGGCAATTTTCCCAAGGTGCTGTCGCGCCTTCTCGATGTCGCTGACTACAAAGGCTTGGCCCAGCGGCAGTCTGCCGCCGCGCGAACGCGCAAGCCGCGCGGCTTCGGCATCGCCTGCTATGTGGAATTCCTCCGGCGTCGCACCGTCGCGGATGGCGGCGGCGCTTGGCGCCCGCGTCGGCTTTTTCGAGGCGGCCACGGTCCGCGTGCAGCAGGACGGCAGCGTCCAGGCGCTGCTCGGCACCCACAACCATGGCCAAGGCCATGCCACCACCTTCGCGCAGATCATCGCGTCGCGGCTCGGCGTGCCGATGGCCAGCATCGAGATCATCGAGGGCGACACCGACCAGGTGCCCTATGGCTCGGGTACATTCGGCTCGCGCTCCATCGCGGTCGGCGGCTCCGCACTCGACCGCGCGGCGATGAAGGTCATCGAAAAAGGCAAGACGGATCGCGGCGCACCTGCTCGAGGCCTCGGCCGGCGACATCGCCTTCTCGGATGGAGTTTTCGCCGTCGCCGGCACCGACCGGCGCGTCACGCTGCGCGAGGTGGCGCGCGTCGCGCACCATCCGACCAGCTATCCGGCCGGCCTGGAGCTCGGCCTCCAGGACAGCGCGGTCTACGACCCGCCGAATTTCGCCTGGAGCAACGGCGCGCACGCCTGCGAGGTCGAGGTCGATTGCGACACCGGCGAAATCCGCATCCTCGGCTACTGGGGCGTGGACGACATCGGCACCGTCATCAATCCGATGATCGTCGAGGGGCAGATCCAGGGCGGCATCGCACAGGGACTCGGCCAGGCCACGCGCGAACATTGCTTCTATGACCCGGAGAGCGGCCAGCTCCTATCCGGCTCTTTCATGGACTACGCCGTGCCGCGCGCCAATGACATGCCCGTCATCGTCTCTGAACTTGACGAAAGCCAGCCCTGCACCCACAACCCGCTGGGCGCCAAGGGCTGTGGCGAAGCCGGATCGATCGGTGCACCAGCCGCCATCGTCGGAGCCGTACTCGATGCGCTTCGACCCCTTGGCGTCACCGAAATCGAAATGCCGCTGACCGCCGAGCGGATTTGGAAGGCCATGCGGGCTGCCGCCAAATTGTGACGAACCCTATAACCCCCGCTTATGTATGCCTGGGTTTCCAACGCTCCGGGTTCAGGTCAGCGGCGAAATCAGCCAGAGTTCAAACACCTGCTGATACCAAAGGCACTGAGCCTACACTCGTCATGCCCGCGCTTGTCGCTGGCATCCACGCCTTACTTTCTCAACTACATCAAAGACGTGGATGGGCAGGCCTTCGCCCGCCGAAGGTTTGCAGCCCTCGTGTATTTCCAAGTGTGCTATAGCCCGCAGGCGGGACATAGGCGAGCGAAGCGACGCCGTTCTCGAACGGCTATGCCCGGCCATGACGGCGTGGTGAGTTATCGTCATGTGCCGTTGGTACGACATCACGCAGTGCCGTCATCCAATCAATCCAGATGAGGCTTTCGGTGCACGCAGGCCGATCGCGGCGTTGACGGCCGGCATCACCTTCTCCGCCATCAGCTCCATGGATTTGCGGCCGAGCGAAATGTCGGTCCAGTCCTTGCCGCAGTAGAGCAGCGTGCCGAAGTCGCCGATGGTCTCGTGCATTTCCAGAATCCGATCGACCACTTCGTTTACGGTGCCACGGATGACGAGATTCTCGACCGCATAGTCGACCGTCACCTGGTCGTCGGGCATATCCGGACGGCCCTTGAGTCCACCAAGCCGTTTGAATTTGCCGAGCTTCATCAGGAGCTGACGGACATAGAAGCGGTATGGGCTTTTCGGATCGTCGCCGCCATAAGACCGGGCGATCTTGCCGTCCTCGGAAACGAAGATCGATCGCGCCACGCGCCAGATTTCGCGGTCAGCCTGGCGGCTCGCCTCTGCGGCGCCTTTGGCATAACTCGTCCAGTGATTGCTGAGGCAATTCAGGTGCAGCAGATTCGACGACACCGGGCCCCACCCGCGCTTGCCGAGTTCGAACACGCCCCTGGAACTCGGATCGGATGCGGTGCCGACAATGAACGGATACGGCTTCTGGTAGGGCTTGACGATCTCGCCAACACCAACCTCGGGCCAATTGGTCTTCATCGTCGAGATATTCCAGAACTTGCCTTTGATGTCGTAAGGCGCCTGTCCGGCCCAGATGGCAAGAACTTGGTCGATCGCCTCGACGAACATGGCCTGGCGGTCAGCGTCGAAAAGTCCCAGCGCCTCCGCGTCCGAGCGCAGCACGCCGGCACCCACACCGAGAATGAAGCGGCCCTCGAACAGGTTGTCGAGCATGGCAGCATTCGAGGCGATCACCACCGGATGGCTGTGCGGCAGATTGGCAACCGCTGTGCCGACCTTCATTTGCTTGGTGGCGTCGAGCAGCGTCGCAATGAACATCATGCTGTTCGGGATGTTCTCGACGGCATCGGTCAGATGCTCGCCGCAATAGCCTTCGCTATAGCCGAGGCGGTCGGCGAGCACGAAGGCTTCACGATCTTCCTTCAGAGTCTGCCAATAGGCGCGACCTTGGGGATGAACCGGCATGGTGAAGAAGCCAAGTCGCATGAGAAACTCCAAAAGCTGAATGCTGCGAAGACGAGCGGAGTGCGTGACCGATCAAAGACCGATGCGGCCCGGCATGAAGGTCAACCTCGCTGGTGTGCAGCAAGATCGGCTGTGGGATCGCGTTACCCTGATTGCGTGCATCGGGCGCACTGCTGGTGAGAACAAGCCTCAGAATTCTTCCGGAGCGGCCGCGCTGCCAACATCGCCCAGGTCGGTATCAGCGAACAACCGGTCGAGCGGCATCATCCGGCGAATCATGCCTTGCTGATGAGCGTAACGCTGCACCGTCTCAAGGTTCTTGCGGTTTGCGGCGGTCAGTCCATAGGACCACGGATCCTTACCAAAAATCTGCTCTTGCTCTTCGACCACAGTGCGGACGAAGACAAGCGGAGCCATACGGGGATTGGCAACACGACGGTAGGCGAGCTGCTTGGCGGCTTCGAATGCCTTGGTCAGGTTGGTCGCAACCCAGGGGTATTTATCGGCGATCTCCTGCCTGAGCGTTGTCACGTGCATGATCGGAAAAATGCCGGTCGAGCGGAAGAAACCGATTTCGACGTTCTTGTAGTCATCAAACAATCGGGCGATCCGCTTATCGCCCTCAACGAACGGCTTCGGCAGGGTGGGCGATATCATCGCCGGGATATTGCCGTCGGCCAGCATCTGGCTGAGCGTCTTGGAGGATGTGTTCATCTCGATGCGCAGGCCGGGAGGCGGCTCGAATGCGACATCTTCGCTCCGGTCGACTAGTACCTCTGCACAGTGATTATGACTCTTTGGAGTTGTTTGGATAGGCGCGGCCCATTTTGGTTCGGGCCTTTTCGGTTGTGAACATCCAATTGATGCGGGCACCGGCGGCGTTTCGCTGTCGTTGCCATGCGGCAATTTCGCGGACGAGGCGCCCGGGGTCGTCGATCCTACGGTCGAGGCACTGGCCGCGCAGCACGCCGATTTCGATCTCGACCATGTTGAGCCAACTGGCGTGCTTGGGGGTGTAGTGGAACTCCAGGCGGCGCAGAATTCGGCGGGCTTCGGCGGGCGCGAACGCCTCATAGAGGGCGCCGGCCGAGTGGGTCGACAGATTGTCCTGCACAACGCGGATACACTCGGCGTCAGGATAATGAACATCGACAAGTTCGCGCATGCATTGAGCGTAATCTTCTGCCGCCCGTCGTTCTGTGACCTTGACCTTGCGCCAGGGCCGATGCACGTCGATGCAGACGAAGAGATTGACGGTGCCGTTGCGGCGGTACTCGCAATCGTAGCGTTCGAGCTGGCCCGGCTCGGCCGGG
Organism: uncultured Alphaproteobacteria bacterium; assembly: GCA_963702635.1. GTDB lineage: Bacteria > Pseudomonadota > Alphaproteobacteria > Rhizobiales > Xanthobacteraceae > Z2-YC6860. Next base: position 727,216 of record CAVPDL010000010.1, on the reverse strand, counting down.
ATCGGCTGACGGACCTCGCCGATGAGTTGGACCGGGCTCTCGTCGAAGCAGACCACCGGTCGCTTGGGATCGGGCGCTTCGGCATAGAGGTCGAGCACATCTTCCATGCGGGCGACGTATTCGCCGTCGATGCGGGGAATGCACCACATATCCCTGCGCCAGGGCTTGAGGTCGTTCTCAGCCAGCCGCCGGCGCACCGTCTCGCCTGACAGGCTCTCATGCCTGGTGAGCTTGACCATGGCATCGGCCAGCAGTTCCAGCGTCCAGCGGGCGCGGCCCTGCGGAGGGCTCGCGCAGGCCGTCGCCACCAGCAAGGCTTCCTCCTTGCTGGTGAGCTTGCGTTGCGCTCCAGGACGCGGCTCCTCGCTCAGCGCCCGTTCCAGATTGCCTTCCACAAAACGCCGCTTGGTCCGGTATACGGTCGAGCCGCCCACCGCCACCGCGCGGGCAATCTCGTCATCGCTGCGCCCGGCGTCGGCCGCCAGCAAGATCTGGGCGCGCTTGAGCTTGCGGGCGGCGCATTTGCCTTTGCTCAACATCGCGGTGAGTTCACAGCGTTCGACTTGGCTCAATTCGACCCGATAACGTACATTCATCTCGACCTCCTGGTTGGAGGACCGGACGAATCGACAAATGAATCAAAAATCAGGCGCCGCTCGCAGCCTCAGCGCGCAAGGCTTCACCGACAAGCAAGGCCACTACCTGGCCTTCATTCACACCTACGCGCATATGTTCCGACGCCCGCCCGCCGAGGCCGATATGCAGCGCCACTTTCAAGTCAGCCCGCCCTCAGTTCACCAGATGATCGTCACGCTCGAGCGAAATGGCCTCATCCGCCGTCAACCCGGCGTCGCCCGAAGCATCCAAGTTCTCGTTGCCCCGCAAGACTTGCCCATCCTAAATTGGCTCAAGATCAACCAGTCATAATCACTGTGACGAGGTACTAGCCAGGTGATGCTGCGGTGCGAAACGCCGTAGTGCTCTTCCAAGATGCCGCGCATCCAGATGTTGGAGGCCGGTTGGAAGTTAGTGCCGCCGATGGTTTTGCCGGCCAGGTCCCTGGGCTCCCGGATACCGGCCGCGGTGTTGATGAACACAAAGCCATGCCGGAACCGGCGGTGCAGGAACACCGGGATCGCGGTGAGCGGCTGGCCCTGGTCGCGGATCATGTAGTAGGCGCCGACATTCTCCTCGCAGACGTCGAATTCGTGCTTGCGGCCCATACGCCAGTGGCGCTCGCGCGGCCCCATATCAGTGAGGAAGGTGAGATCGAGACCATCGGCTTCAACCGTCCCCTCGATCAGCGGCTTGACGATGTCATAAGCGCCGCACGCGACGGTGAGCCTGAGCTTTGCCATTGGTTTTACGCCGTCCCTTGTCGTTCGCGATCGTCAGTTTTTTGGCAGGAATGCTTCCGTGTAGAGATTGCTCATCTGGGGCTCGCTCGGCAACGTCTTCATCTCCACGAATGAACGGCTGAGCACCGCCAAAGCCCTGGGCTCGAACTTTCCGGTGCTGGAAAACATTGGCATGAGCTCATCGTAGATGCTGGCCGCGGTCGGCTCATCGGTGCCCATGACGCCCTTGGCGATGCGGACCGTCTCAGACTTGTTGCCGCGCATGAAGACGATCGTCTCGAACCAGCCCTTCAGGAAGCCGCGTAACATCTCCGGCTTTGCAGCGATGATCTTATTTGTGGCGAAGATGACGTGGACGTGGAAGTCCTTTATCAGATCGTTGAACCGAAGCATGATGCGGCCCTCGCCGCTCTGAACGAACTTGAGGGCGACGGCTATATTGACGATCGCCGCATCGACCGACTTGGTTCGCAACGCTGCGACTTGGGTGGCGTCGTCGCCAACCGGCACCTGCGCGATGCCGTCGAAGCCCCACCCCTGCTGACGCGACACTTCGCTGATGATCCAACTCGTCACCGAGCCAACCGTGGAAACGCCGACATTGCGGCCTTTCAGATCATCCACGGCCTTCACCGTATTGTCCGCGCGCACCAGCAGCGCAAACAACAGTGGCGGGCCGGCCATGGCCGCTATCCCCTTGACGGGCGAGCCCTTGACGATGAAGGCGAGGCCGGGACCGGAGCCGAGCCCCACGTCGATGCCGTCGGCCGCCATCGCCTGCTGAATCCGGGCATCGCCGCCAAAGCTAGAAATCTCGAGATCGAGACCATGTTTCTTGAAGATTCCAACTTGCGCACCGACATCGGCCGGAACGAAGGAGAAGCCCTCGCGTCCCGCCTTGCCGACCCGCAGTGTGTCGGCAGTGCCGCAGGTCGGTTCTGCCATCAGAACGGCAATGACGGCGAGCGCGGCGCGAACGAGGGGGCCAACCTTGGTCCGGCCAGCACCGTGGACGGCCTTTGCCGGGCACGTCTGTCTTGAATGTCTCATTGTCGCTGCTCCCAATTGGAACCGGTGCCCGGTGATATCTTGAGCGGGTTGATCGCCATTATGTGCGGGCTTGGGTTTTCGATCGCACCACAGATGGAAATCTCACAGTCAACATCGTTCTGCACGCCGGCAATCTTGGCGATCCCCGCGCTACATCACTTAAATCGGCCAGTCCCCCGGAATTCAACAGCGGCACGGCCCTTCATTGCTTCAATACCGGCCTCCTCTTAGGGAACATTTTTGTTAATTTGCCAATAGCATAGCACCGACTGTCCTTGAATGAGCCGATTAACCAGGGTGCCGGGGAAGCTGGTTGCTCCCAGTCAAGCCGATCCGCTATTCTTTGGCTCCGGACTATAGAGGAGCTAGCAATGGGCGCTATCTCAAGGATATCTGTGGCGATCTTGATCGTACCTTTCCTCCTCGATGCTGCCTTGGCCGATGATTGGATGGTGCGTCGTCAAACGACTAGCGGCGTGTGCCACGTCCAGACCACGACAGTTCGTCCTACATTGGGGAATGACCTTGCCGGCCCATACAAGAACCGGAAGGACGCGTGCACGAAGGCCAAAGATTTGTATGACAGTTCCGCGACTGACTCGAAGAAGTGCGCCAGTTATGGCGGCGGAACCGTGGAAGCATGTTCAAAAGAAAACGTCTCTCTCCCTAAGTGAATTATCTTTTAGTGGCGTGGACGATCTTCAAGGGCGCACGTCCTACAGCGTCGCGACGGTCGTGCGTTGCGTTGCATGATCACTGTTGCCGCACACACCAGGCAAATCGAGCGGGACACATCCCGCTCAGTTGATCCGGCCCACCATGGGCGCTGCGCGGAACCATCAAGCCGCGCGATTTTTCCGGTTTGCCGCATTTCAATTCTGACCCACAGGCGCAAAGATGGGCCGCGCAATTCCTCAGGGACTTAGCGAAGGGACTTGGCGAACTTTCGCATGGAATCCGACCCGATCATCACCTTTGAGAATGTCGGCGTCGCGTTTGGCGAAGAGCAAATTTACGACCGGCTGAGCTTCGACGTCCGCCGCGGCGAGTTCGTCTGCATCCTGGGCCCTTCCGGCTGCGGCAAGTCCACCTTGTTGCGGATGATCGGCGGCCTGCTCGACGTCGAGCGCCGGGCGCGTCACCGTCGACGGGCGCGCGCCACGCGACGCCTGGCCGGAAATCGCGTTCGTGTTCCAGTCGCCGCGGCTGGTGCCCTGGCGCACCGCGCTCGACAACGTGCTGCTTGGCTCGGAGCTGCGTTTCGGCTCCGGCGACAGGGAGCAGCGCCGGGCGCGCGCGACCGAACTGCTGACGCCTCGTCGGCCTCGCCGGCGACGCGCGCAAATATCCGTCCATGCTCTCGGGCGGCGAGCGCCAGCGCGTCGCGATCGCGCGCGCGCTCGCGGTCGATCCCAAGATCGTGCTGATGGACGAGCCATTCTCGGCGCTCGATCCGAACATGCGCTCGCGCATGCGCGTCGAAATGGAGCGGATCTGGCTCGAGACCGGCAAGACCGTGGTCTTCGTCACCCACGATATCGACGAAGCGCTGCAACTTGCCGATCGCACGGTCGTGCTGTCGAACAAGCCGACCCGCGTCCTCGAAATCATCGAGCTGCAAGACGCCGCGGCCGCGCGCGCTGGGCGATCGCGATCTCGATACACACCGCCAGAAATTGGTTAAGCTGTTTCGATCGCTCGAGCAGCCGGCCTCGCAGAAGGAAATCGTCGCATGATGAAACGTCGCTCCGTCCTCAAGCTCATGGCCGCCCCGGCGGTGATGACCGTTGCCCGGCCCGGGTTCGCCAAGGAAAAGGTCACCTACGCCTACCTGCTCGACCCCGCCTACGATGCGGTCACCTGGGCGATGAGCAACGGCAAGGTCACCTCCGATCTGATCGATGTCGAAGCGCGCGGCCTCGCGATCCCGCAACTGATCCAGGCCACCTCGGCCAAGCAGTACGACGTGATCATGACCGCGGTGATCGCGGTTCCGCCGGCGACGGCGCGCGGCCTCGAGCTGCGGGTGCTGTCGACCGCGCTGCAGCAATCGGCCGGCCGGCGAAGGCGCCGGCATCTGGGTCAAGAGCGACTCGCCGATCAAGAATCCGAAGGAGCTCAAGGGCAAGTCGCTTGGCTCCTATGCGCTGCGCTCGACCGGCTACACCCAGGTGCGCCTGGCGCTGATCCACAAGTACGGGCTCAACGCCGCGCTTGAAGGCGGCGACCTCAAGCAGGTCGAGATCCAGGCGCCCAACCTGCCCGGCGCGCTCGCCGCCGGTCAGATCGACGCCGCGACGCTGATCCACAGCCAGGCGTTTCGCGCGCTGAAATCCGGCGAATTCCGCCCGATCGCCGAGACCGGCCGCGACAACATCGAGGTCTTACGGCATGCGCTTCATCAGCGCGCTCAACGTGTCGTATCCGGAACGCCTGGCGCAGCGGCCCGACGCCTTCAAGGAATTCAACCGCATGTTCCGCGAATCCGTGCGCTATGCGCTGGCGCACCGCGACGAGGTGTTCGGCGCGGTCGGCAAGCAGACCAACCTGCCGCCCGAGTTCTTCAACTGGTGGTTCGAGAAGAGCTCCGACGTGCCCGGCACGTTCGACGAAGAGCACGCCAAGATCATCATGAAGTTCTACGAGCTGTCGAAAGAGATCGGCATGATCCAGAGCCTATCCCGACATCCGCACCCTGGTCTGGGAGCACGCGCTGCGCGCCTGATGGCCGACACCGGCATCGCGCTTGCGCCATCCGTTCGCCGTTCGCGCGGCCTGATCGGCCGCAGGCTTGCCGCGCATCTGTTCACGCTGCTGTTTCTCGCCGCCTGGGAGGCGGCGTCGCTGCGTCGCGCCGTCCTATCTGCTGCCCGGGCCCGGTCCAGGTCGCGCAGCGGCTTTGGACGTTCGTCACCAGCTCGCGCGATCTCGGCCATCTCGGCGCGTCGCTGTACCATGTCGCCGCAGCGATCGCGATTTCATTTGTCGATCGGCTCGCTGCTGGCGCTGATCCCGTATTACGTGCCGGTGCTGCGGTTCGCGATCGAACGCCGCATCGGTCCGTTCCTCAACTCGTTCTCGGCGATCGGCTGGACGCTGCTGTCGATCATGTGGTTCGGCGTCACGCCGCTGACCGTGATCTTCGCGATCAGCGCGGTGCTGGTGCCGTTCGCGCTGGTCAACATGTCGGCGGGCCTCGCCAACATCGATCGCGAGATGCTCGAAATGGCCGGCAGCTTCACGCGCCGGCGCTGGCGGATGTTCGCCCTGGTGATCGTGCCGTCGCTCTATCCGTTCATCTTCGCCACGCTGCGCATCATGTTCGGCGTTGCCTGGAAGGTGACGCTGACCGCCGAGCTGTTCGGCGGCAACAGCGGGCTTGGCTACATGATCAACCTGTCGCGTCAGGAGTTCGACACCGCGACGATCTTCGCCGCCATCATTCTCATCATCGCCTTCGTGCACGGCATGGACCAGTACGTGCTGGCGCCGCTGCAAGCAAGCGTGTCGCGTCACTATGCGGGCTGAACCGGCATCGATTCACGTCCGCGGTCGCCGAGCGCGCTGATCGGCGAAGGCGTCGTCGTGCTGGCGCTGTTCGCCTGGTGGGCCTTGGCGCGCAACCTGCCGGAATTCATCCTGCCCGGACCGGTCGCGGTGGCGCGCCGGCTGATCGAGCTGTTCGTGACGCCGGAATTCCTGTGGCACGCTGTTCGCCTCGACCTGGCGGGTGCTGGTCTTCGATTGCGTCGGCGCTGCTGATCGGCGGCGGGCTCGCGTTTCTCGCCCATGGCGTGCCTTGGCTCGAGGCCGTAGTGGACGAGCGGATCAAGCCGGTGCTCAACTCGTTTCCCTCGATCGGCTGGGCGATCCTGGCGGCGATCTGGTTCGAGCCCGGCGATTTCGGCGTGATCTTCGTCGAGGTCGCGATCCTGATCCCGTTCTGCCTGATCAACATCGCGGAGGGCCTGCGCAACATCGACCGCGAGCTGATGGAGATGGGGCGGAGCTTCACGCGCCACCGGGCGCGCATCCTCTGGCGCCTGACGTTGCCGCTGCTGGTGCCCTACGGGCTGTCCGCGACCCGCATCGCCTATGGCATTGCCTGGAAGATCGCGCTGGTCGCGGAACTGCTCGGCGCGCCGAGCGGGCTGGGCTATCTGATGCTGCGGGCCCAGACCGCGGCCGACAGCACGACCTTTCTTGCCACCTGCTTTGCCATCGTGCTGATCTTCGTGGCTCGGCGAGCGGCTGGTGATCGTGCCGCTGGAGCGGCGCTTCGCGCGCCGGTGAGTGTGAGAGTTTGAGCGATGTCGACGACGGCGATTGAAGACGCTGGTGGTGCGGACCAAGGCCGGCGAGCTGCGCGGCGCCCGCGAGAACGGCATCGCGGTGTTCCGGGGCGTTCCCTATGCGGCGCCTCCGGTCGGCGAGCTGCGCTTCGCGCCGCCGCAGCCGGTGCCGGCATGGCGGAGCGTGCGTGACGCAACCAAGGACGGCCCGATCGCGCCGCAGGGCCGCTCGCGGCTTGCCCACGTCATGGGCGATTTCGAGCGCCCGCAATCGGAGGACTGCCTGACCCTCAACATCTGGACGCCAGCGGCCGATTCCAAGAAGCGGCCGGTGCTGGTCTGGATCCACGGCGGCGCATTTTCGAGCGGCGCCGGCTCGCTGCCGTGGTATTCGGGCGAGCGGTTCGCCGCCAACGGCGACGTGGTCGTGGTCTCGATCAACTACCGGCTCGGCGCGCTGGGATTTCTGTGCCTGCCGGGCGTGAGCGACGGCAATCTCGGACTGCTCGATCAGGTCGCGGCGCTGCGTTTCGTGCGCGACAATATCGCGGCCTTCGGCGGCGATCCGGACAACGTCACGGTGGTCGGGCAATCGGCCGGAGCGGCGTCGATCGCGATCCTCATGACGATGCCGCAAGCCGAAGGCCTGTTCCGGCGCGCGATCCTGCAAAGCACGCCGTTCGGCCGCATGTCGCGAACGCTCGAGGACTCGCACCGCATCGGACGTCGCTCTGCTCGAGGTGCTGGGCCTGAAGCCCGATCGAAGCGGGACAAGCTCAAGTCGCTGCCGTTCGCGCAATTCGTCGACCGCGCAAGGCGAGGTCGCGCGGCTGGAAAAGAAATTCGCCGATGCGCAGGCGCCGTTCTGGCCGGTGATCGACGGCAAGGTCTATTCCGCGGTGAGGTCGATGCCGGCGCTCAGGGCCGGCGCCGGCGCCAGGATCGACACCATGATCGGCACGACCCGCGAGGAGATGGCGGCGTTCTATTGCATCGACCAGGAGATCGCGAAGCGCCGACCAGAGCGCGATCGAAGGCGTGTTCGCATCGATGTTCAAGTCCGGCCATCGGCCTTACTACGATGAAATCCGCGCGGATGCGCGCCTCGGGCACCAATGCGGCGCTGCTGGGCGACCTGATGAGCGACGCGATGTTCCGGATCGGCAGCCTGCGCATGGCCGAGGCGCGGGCCGACCAGGGACAGCCCGCCTATGTGTACCAGTTCGACTGGCAATCGCCGGCCGGTTTCGAGTCCTGCCACTGCCTGGAGATTCCGTTCGTGTTCAACAATTTCGCCCATTGGACGGACTCGCCGATGCTCAAGGGCGCGAAACCCGAGGATGACCAAGGGCTTGCCGAGGCGATGCATGGCGCCTGGATCGCCTTCGCCCGCACCGGCAAACCCGATCATCCGCGCTTGCCGGCATGGCCGCCGTACCGGCGCGAGGACCGCATGACCATGCGCTTCGACAGCGTGATCGGGCCGGTCAGCGATCTCGCCGGGCTGTCGCGTGGCGCGAGCCCTGGCCGCAACTGAGTTGACTCGTCATGCATCCCGTCAAGGTCCGCAAGGAAATCGTCGATCGCGTCCTGCAACGGCGCGGCCGCTACCATCTGTTCGATCGGCTCGACCCGGCCCGCACCGCGCTGCTCGTCATCGACATGCAGAACACGTTCTGCGCGCCGGGCGGTCCGGCCGAGGTGCCGGCATCGAGAGGCATCGTCGAACCGATCAACAGGCTGACCGCCGAACTCCGCGATCTGCGGCGTGCCGGTGATCTGGGTCCTGCACGCGAACAGCCGGATCGGCGGCAAGAGCGACTGGGAGCTTTTCTTCAACACCATCGTTGCCGACGAGGTGACGAGAAAAGACGCTCGAAAGTCTGGCTGCCGCCAAGCAAAGCGTCTGGGCCGCGCTCGTCACCGGGCCGGCCGACCGCACGGTGCTGAAAAACCGCTACAGCGCCTTCATCCCCGGCTCGTCGCTCGCTCGAGCGCATGCTTCGCGGCATGGGCGTCGACACCATTCTGGTCGCCGGCACCAAGACCAACGTGTGCTGCGAATCGACGGCACGCGACGCCATGATGCTCGATTTCAAGGTTGTTATGGTCGAAGATTGTTGCGCCGCGCTGTCCGACGATGAACACCGGAGCGCTCTGGAAAACGTTATCCAGCAGTTTGGTGATGTCATGACGACGGACGAAGTATTGGTGCGGTTGCGGCACCTTGAAAACGCACTGACGTAGCCACCCGGAGTAGACGCGATGCATGAAGCCATCAACCACGCCAAGCTCGCAATGTTGTTTCGGCGGGAGTTTGAACTTTGCAACGTGCAGAAGGGCGAAACCATTGTCCTGCTGAGCGATCTCGGCGCCAGACGTGACTATGTCGCCGCAGCGTTCGCGGCGGCGGAGGATTTCGGCGCAGACGCCTACGAGATGTGCGTTAACGCCATGCCGTCCTGGACCAGGGTAGGCGTCGAGACGGTCGGCCGCTGCAAGGGCACGCTCGAGGCGATCAAGTCGGCTGACATGCTGGTCTGCCTGCATATTCCGCTGTTCACGCGCTGGCTGAAGGAGGCGCGCGATGCCGGCACCCGGGTGCTAATGGTCATTGACGGTCCGGACGAGCTTGAGGAGTTGATGGCTCCGCCCGGCCTCAAGGAAGCTGTCATCCACGCCGATCAACGGCTCAAGCGCGCCAGGACCATGCGGGTCACACGGCCCGGCGGTACCGACCTCACCGTCAATCTCGGCGAATATCCGACCATGAGCCAATACGGCTATTCGGAATCCAAGGGTCGCTTCGATCACTGGGGCGCCGGCCACGTCCACACCTTCCCCAACGAAGACTCGGCCAATGGCACCGTTGTGTTGCAGCCCGGCGATCTCGTCGTGCTGCCGTATTGCCGCTACGTGCAAGACGACGTCCGGCTCGACATTCGCGACGGATTTATCCGCAAAATCGAAGGCGGCCTCGACGCCAAGCTGATGAGCGACTGGCTCGACGGAAACAAGGCGCGTCCCGATGACATGGACGGTCACGCCATCTCCCATCTCGGCTGGGGCCTCAATCCGCAGGCGCGCTGGGACGCCATCGCGCTCATCGGCGCCGATCCGAGGCGTCATCATGCCGGAGCGCGCTGCTTTGCCGGCAACTTCCTGTTCTCCACCGGACCGAATTCACAGGGTGGCGGCAAGCGCACCACCAAGGGCCACTACGACGTGCCCATGCGCGACTGCACGGTCACACTCGACAACGACGTGGTCATCGAGCGCGGGCGGCTCACCGACGACAAAATGCGGGTCATGCGTATGGCCCGCTAAGCGATGTATTTGGGCGGCGGCGGTCTCGTGCCCTGACGCCTCCTGATCAAAACAGAATGTCGTCTTGAGTTGGGGGAACGCCGCCGGAGCGCAGCCGAAAGTCCGACGGCTTATGGCTCGCGGCTATCACAATGGCACTCACGGTCATAGCGGTGATCAACGCCGTCAGATAAATTATCATACGTTGCATTTTTCTCGCCCGCTGAGAATAAATCTCATTTGTTAATTGCCTAGCCGACACCAAATCCACCGATTGGCGCGTCTGTCGCAAAGCTACAGACTTTTCTTGCAGATCGATTGAAAACGGTCCTGAAGATTCTCCGGGTGCCATCATGCCTCGCCTCGCTGTCGAGTTCTGCAAAATCGGCGCGACAGTGTCCGAAGGCTGGCAGACCCGCGTCAGTCGATCGGATGATCGACCGGAGTGCGTTGTTCAACACGGCGTGAATGATGCGCTTGCATCGCCGCATAATTCGGAATGGCGCGACGCTGCGCCGATCGGGTGTCTGCACGCGAGCCAATCAGAACGCGAAGCATGCATTCAGCGCCTATCCGCCAGCGGCAAGCGCGCTGACCGCAGACGCAAAAATAAATGTGTCAAAGCAAATTCGACTTCACGCATTCCTGCGCTCTTGAGTTGGATGGCCGCAGCGATAGGCGTCGAGGTAGCGGATGCTACGGCCCCTGAAGGCGTTGCGCGCCGATTCCGAAACAATCAGGACATGGCCATAAACGACAATGGCGACATAGATGCTGACCAACGCAACAATAAAAAGATGAGCGATCATTGCAACAACTCCATCGATCTGGCTGCAGCCGAATTCATCGGGTTGAGGTCCTCACGACACAGCGAGGCCCACCGGCTGGCGCGTTGGGAAGCGGGGGATCTGCGCCAGCCGGCGTTCCGTCGAACTCAGTTCTGTTTCAGGCTGGCGTCGTCATTGCCGATTGGCGAACGTCCGTCCCCACCTGCGGTGGCCTTGAAGGCGGCGATGGGACGGCCGATCGACTGCATGCTTGCGATCACGTGACTCGCGGGCTTGCGGGAAATGTCGCCGCTCGCTCCACGATTGCTGCCGCCGCCACGGGCATTCGCGTTATGCACGCCCGCTAGCAAAATAGTGCCGGTTGCGAGCTGAAGACAAATGCAAGTGGTCGTTACAAAGTTATTGAAGACCGTTTTCGAAATGGTCATGGAGATGGTCATGCCTCACCTTTTGTTGTTGCGTGCAGGCACAACACTGCCTGCACGATCTCGCTTTCGGCGAAATTCGGCGGACCTTGGCGAAGATCTGAATGCCCGGCATCCGTCGATCGGAGGAAACGGCGGATCGAGATTCAAAAAACACGCGATTTTCGATCAACTCGTCGTGAGTGGTAAGCAAGCACCAACGCATCGAATTGCGAAATCGTCGCGCCGCGCGGGCGGCAGCGCGCTTGGCACGGTACAGAACTGATGGAGTCAGCCGGCAATCGGCGTAGAGAAACCGGCGACAAGCTTGACGAGATCAGCCTGACGGCAGGTACCGGTTTTCTCGAATAGCCGGCTGAGATGAGTTTTGACGGTGGTGTCAGCAACGCCGAGCTCCGCCGCAACTTCCGGTACGCCACCGATCTCGACGATACCAACCAGGACGCGGAGCTCGGCCGGCGTGAGGTTGTAGCTTCTGCCGATGATTTCCGGAGGCGAAGGGCACTCCAGCGTCGCCTTGCGGACAAACACCGCGGCCGTCGCAGTGTAAACCGCCCCAGCGCGGCCGCGCGCACCCGACGTCAACGGCAACACGTGCGCAACGTAACGGTCGCCGTTGTGCGCTGTAAGCGGCACCGCGATGCCCTTGCTACCGACCGCAGCATCGCCATGAGCGGCGACAGCAGCGGTTTCGCGCAAAGCCTGGTCGGCATGCGCATCGCCCGCGACCAGCCGGCCGCAAGACGCACGCAGAAAGTCACCGACACCCAGAATCTCATTGGCCGCGGCGTTAGAATGGACAATCCGGCCGTCTGCATCGATGAGAAACAAGCCGATCGTCAGACCGTCGAGAACGTCGGCGAGTGTCGCCGCTTCGGCTTGCTTGAAGCCAATAGTTCTATTGATCAGCATGGCGCGTCGAAGGTGCGGCAAGACCAGCGCCACCCGCCGGCGCATCTCGTCATCGACCATTCCACTTGATTCTGCAGCGGACCACAGTCAGACATGAACAGCCGGCAACCGATTTCTCCAGCACTGCGATTGCGATGTCGATCCAGCCCTGGGGTTGCGCCCACTCCTGATAGAATCGGCTGCGGCAATATTCTTCGTATGGCACGAGCTCAGGGATGCTCACGACCTGTCCGACATCACAGTAAAGCGAGGTCGCCACCGGACCGAAGCTGGAGTAGGTATCAGAATACAGTTGCAGGTAATAAGGGTCGACGCCCGCATGACAATTGGCGGCGACGCATTTATTCATAGCGTCCTTGGCAAGAAGCCCGCTCGCCTGCCCGCCGACAAAGTCGGCCACTGCCGCGATAACATCGGGCCATAAAGCGGTATCCAACGCCGAGTCGTAGACGTTCGAAATCAGGCGCGTGAGCCTTTGCTGCTCGCCCATGAAAAATGACCAATCAGCCGTCTAGACGCGAAGCATCGACGGCGTTGATGCTGCCGATCGAAGGCGCAAATGAGATTTGGCTTGAAATGAACGATTCAACATCGTGCGCCGGCCGCCTTGTCGCGGCGAAAATTTCGTGTACATGAGCGGGGACCTACACTGACCGGTTCGAGCGATCTTGGGCGGGAGCGCAAGCAAGTTGGCCGAGAGTGCAAATCGCGGTTTGACCGATCACGTGGGAATTGCCAAGGCACAAGTGGATATCTGGTCCACCGATACCGCCCGGGCCCGCGAGCGCTTTTCGTACTGGCGCGAGTTCGGTGTGCCGGGCGGTGTTCAATATCTCGATCGAAGCTCCCCCCGAGAGGTTTTCTGCCAGTATTGCATCGCGCAGCTTCGGCCCGATGCGCTTCGCGACCTCCGAATGCAGCGGCTACCAGATCGTTAGAAATCGGCGGGATATCGAGAGCGCTCCGGCCGACCACTACTCCGTCTATTTGCAGGTCCACGGGCAGGCCCGGATCAGTCAGGGCGACAATACATTTACGTTCCGGCCAAATGACATTGCGATTACCGACGGGCGGCTGCCGTTCCACGCCGATCTTTCCGGTGCCGGACGGCGCGCCATTGCCGTGATCCCTCGCAAGATGATCATTCAACGCGCGCCCTGGCTGTCCTCGTTTCGCAAGCTCTCGGCAAATTCGCCGTTTGTCGATCTCGCCGGCCGTCATCTGCTGGAGTTGACCGCCGTGGGCTCGAAATTGAGCGAGAGCGCGACGGCCTTGTTGTCGGAGAATCTCTGCAACCTGCTGGCGCTCGCGAGCGCGCCGCGGCTGGAGCCAACGCGACTTCGCCCGGAGCTACAGATCGAAGCGCTGCTCGCATTTTGCCGGCAACATCTTCACGACCCGGAACTATCGCCGCGGCTCGTTGCCCACCACCTTGGCATCTCGGTGCGAACGCTGCATTTGCGATTCAAGCAGATCGGCCAGACATTTGGCCGTTGGGTGCTCGAAAGCCGCCTGGCAGCATGCAGCATCGCGCTGCGGGACCACAATCAGCACAGTCTGAACATCTCCGAAATTGCCTACCGTTGGGGTTTCAACGACCTGTCGCATTTCAACAAGGTGTTTCGCGCGCGCTACGATCAGACGCCGCGAGAGTGGCGGAATCGCACCGATGTGTAGGACGCCCGTCGAAGGGCGCTTCTATTCGGCAACAATCTGACCGGAGCCGCCAAATTCGGCGGGAAAGTCCTTCAGCTTTGGAAGACCGTCACGTATGGATAGCACCGTCTCGCTGTAATTGACGTGAACGCCCGGAGAAAACGTCAGGGACGGTATTGTTGCTGCGAAGACGTCGACAAGGCCGAGAGGCGGATGGTTGGTCATCAAATGCCCGCCGCACCTCGCACAAAACTGGCGCTGGCTGAATTTTGTTTTCTGAAATGTGGCGACATGCTCACGTCCAGACGTGACCCGGACTGCTTCCGGTTTCCATAAGCTGAAGGCGTTGACAGGACCGCCCGACCACGAACGACAGGAGTGACAGTGACAATATCCCATGGCTTCCGGAGCCCCGGTAATTTCCAGCGCTACGGCACCGCAAAAACACTTTCCCATATGAACCATGATATTCCTCGCAATGTTGGTTCGCCGACCCGCAGGCCTGCACTCGACGTGCTGCTAGCAATCCTGACGATGCGATGCGTCCTTCGATTGGGGGATGAGAATGACTGAACAAATGGGCCATCGATGAAGTTCAGTTCCGATCGGTTTCTCACGACGCACACCGGCAGCCTGCCGCGACCGCCCGATTTGGTGGCCGTGCTGAACGACAAGGAGCTTGGCAAGAATTATGATCCCAGTGCGTTTTCCCGGCGTATCCGCACCGCGGTGTCCGAGATCGTAAGACGGCAAGAAGACGCGGGCCTGGACGTCGTCAACGATGGCGAGCACAGCAAGGTCAACTGGATGGCCTATGCGCGAGCGCGCCTGAGCGGACTTGAAGAGATCGATAGTCCCGTGCGCTTTCGTGGCGCAACCCGAGATTTGCTCGCCTTCTCGAAGGCTTACGAAGACATGAAGGTGATGCTGGCCGCTCGTTCATCCGAGATCGTGGCGAAGCGCACGGTGCGGCCTTGGGCACAGGTGTGCACGGGTCCAATTTCCTACGTCGGCCAGCAGGAACTCGCGGCCGACATCGAAAATTTCAGGCTCGCGCTGAACGGCATCACGGCGACAGAAGCGTTCATGACGGCAATCTCGCCGTCCAACCTCGAACTCTATTGCGAAAATCGATACTACGCCTCGGACGAAGAATACCTGGCTGCGCTCGCCGACGCGATGCATGTCGAATACAAGGCGATCGTCGATGCGGGCTTCCTGCTTCAAATCGACGATCCACGAATGGCAACGCACTACAATCGCGCGGTGGATGCCTCGATCGAAGACTGCCGCAAGTTCATTGCCCTGCGTGTCGAAGCGCTCAATCACGCTCTGCGCGGCATCCCGGAAGACCGCGTGCGCTTCCATACTTGCTACAGCGTCAATATTGCGCCGCGCGTCCACGATTTCGAGCTGAAATATTTTGTCGACCTAATGCTGCAGGTTCGCGCGGCAGCCTACCTGATCGAGGCCGCAAATCCGCGCCACGAACACGAATGGCAGCTCTGGCAAGAGGTCACGCTGCCCGACGACAAGACCCTTGTGCCCGGCGTCGTGTCACACTGTATTCATCTGGTGGAACACCCGGAACTGGTGGCGCAACGCATCGGGCGATTTGCCGAGGTGGTGGGCCGCGGACGCGTCATCGCGGGAACAGACTGCGGTTTCGGCACCTCGGGGGCCGGTGACGAGGTGCATCCGGATGTCGCCTGGGCCAAGCTACGGTCGCTTGTGGAAGGCGCTCGCCTGGCAAGCCACAGGCTTTGGGGCCGCTGATCACGCTCACAGGCGATCGACGCCATATCCGGCGGCAGGCGACAATATCACCTGCGCGGTGGCATGTGCCGGTGAGCCTCGGTGAGATACCAAGTGGCCATCTGCTCGCGCGTCGGAAACCAGACATTCGATCGCCTCTTGACGTATTCGATGAACTCGCGGAGCGCCGCGATCCGGTGCGGCTGGCCGATGACATGCGGGTGCAGGCCGACATTCATGATGCGCCCGGTTGTGGCGCCCTCGGCGTGGAGCTGATCGAAGCAAAGCTTCAACATATCGACACCGTCGCGGGTCGACAGGCCGCCGCGCGCAAACATGTTGAAGTCGTTGACGTCGTTCGAGTACGGCACACAGACGATCGGGCCGTGGTCGGTGTCGATCAGATACGGCTGGTCGTCGTTGAGATAGTCGCAATAGGCGATCAGGCCGAACTCCTTGAGGAAGGCCGGGGTGTGCGGTGTCCCGCGGATCGCCGACGACAGCCAGGCCTTGGCAGGCTTGCCGACCACCTCGCGATATTTGTCGAGGGTGCGGCGGATGACGGCTCGCTCCTCATCAGGCTTATGCGCGTAGTACGTCAGCAGGTCGTTCTGCGCCCAGTTGTGCGGCACCAGTTCCCAGCCGCGCTCCTTCACGGCATCGATGATGCGGCGGCGCTCCTGTAGAATCATGCCGTTGCAGGTGCAGGACGGAGCGACGCCCATCGCGTCGAACACCTCGATCAGCCGCCAGATGCCGACGCGCTGGCCGTATTCGCGCCAGGTCCAGTTCGCGGTGTCGAGCACGTCGCCTGGCAGCGCGTGCGGGATGGTCGCCGGACCGCCGGGAAAGAGCGGCTCCTTCTGGCCGGGCCGCAACGGCTCCCAGTATTCGATGTTGATCGTGAAGATCAGCGCCACATGTGCGCCGCCCGGGAATTTCAGCGGGGCGCGGTCCGGCAGCGGCACAAAGTCGTAGGACGAGGGCGGTCGGTCCGACATCAGGTCTGCGTCCTTGCGCGGCGCTCGGCGCGATCGAGACGCCAGGTGGTGACGCGGCGCGTCAAGTCGGGCGCATCGAGGATGGCGATGACGGCGAGGATCGCTCCGGTGACGATGTCATGGACGTGCGGCTGGACGCCGATCGCGCTGAGCCCCGAGCGCAGGATGCAGAGCGTGAGCACGCCGGCGGCGATCCCCATCGGCGTGCCGCGGCCACCGACGACCGAGACGCCGCCGATGATGGCGGCGGCCGCGGCCGGCGCCAGCACATCGGAGAGCGCAACCGGCGAGGCGGCACCGAGGCTGTAGCTCAGCAGCACGCCGGCCAGCGCCGCCGACGCACCTGAGGCGGCGAACACGCCGATGATGACGCGGTCGGTGTTCAGCCCGGCGATGCGGCTTGCGCGACGGTCGCTGCCGGTTGCGATGATGTCGCGGCCGATGTGGGTGTAGGTCATCACCAGCGCCGCGATCACGAACACCGCGAGCGCCGCGGCGCTGCGCAGCGAAAACAAGTGTGCGATCGGCGCATTGAGGCCGAGCGCCACCTGGATGTTGGCGTAGCCGATCGTCTTGTTCTCGGTGAGCACGTAGGTGATGCCCTGCAACGTCAGCAGGCCGCCGAGCGTGACGCCGACCGAGCTCAGGCCAAGCCGCGTCATGATCAGACCCTGCAGCACGCCGCTGACCACGCCGGCGCCGACGCCGAGGATGACGCCGAGCCAGGGATGCTCGACCCCGGTCATCACCGCGATGCAGCCGGCGAGGCCGACGATGCCGGCCACCGAAAGGTCGAACTCGCGAATCAGCAGCGACAGGCCCAGCCCCAGCGCCACCAGGCCGAACGTCGCGAACAATTGCATGACGCTGAAGATCGTGCCGATGCTGAAGAAATAGCCGGTGCCGCGATCCATCAGCGCGAGCACCAGGATGGCGCAGGCCATGATGGTGAATGGCCGCGCCTGATAGGCCAGCAGGAATTTGACGGCGCGGACCATCGTCAGCGCCTCTCGCCGAGGGTGTGAAGCATGATGACGCAGAGCACGATGATGCCGGTGATGAGATATTGCAATTGCTGGCTGAAGCCGCGCAGCAGCAGCACGACTTCGATGATGGCAATGACGGTGACGCCGACCAGCGTGCGGACCACCGAACCCGAACCGCCCTGAATTGCTGGTGCCGCCCACCAGCACCGCGGCGATTGCGGCGTAATCGTAACCCGCGGCGATCTCCATGTCGCCCGAGCCGTAGCGCGCAGCGAGCAGCACGCCGGAGATCGCCGAGCAGGCTCCGGCCAGGACATAGGCCACCGTGATGGTGGTCGCGGTGCTGATGCCCGCGGCCGTCGCCGCGCGCATGTTGCTGCCGACCATCGTCATGACGCGCCCGAGCCGCGTCCAGGATAGGACGGCCTGGCCGAAGATGACGGTTGCAAAAAAATAGAACGCCTCGACCGGGATACCCGCGAAGCGACCTTTCAACATGTGCAGGCCGGCGCCGCCCGGATAGATCCGGTGCCCTCCGGTGACAAGCGCCGCGCCGCCGATCAGCAGCGACAGGCCGGCGATGCTCACCAGGATCGGGTTCGCCCTGAAATAGCCGACCAGCGCGCCCTGCGCTGCCGTGATAACGATGCCGAAGGCGATCGCGATCAGGAACGCCGGCAGGATGCCGAATGACAGGCTGCCGAGGAAGATCAAGGCCGACGCCGACACCGTGGCGCCGAGGCAGAGCGACATGATATTGCCGGTCAGCGTGATGAAGGTCATGCCGACGGCGACGCAGCCGATGAAGGAGATGGCGTTGAGCAGCGCGTTAATGCTGATTTGCGAGGTGAAGCCCGGCGTCGACAGCGCATAGATCGCGAGCGCCGCGATAGCGATAACGCGGACGCCGAGCACGATGTGGCGCGCCCTCATGCGCGCGACCGGATGGGTGATGTCGGCGAGCACGCGCTGCATGTCCGCCTCGCCGCGGCGGTAGCTGGCGATCCGCCGCCCGCGGTACATGCTGACGATGACGTCGGCCATGCCCAGCACCTCCTCGATATCGGACGAGGCGAGCACCACAGCATAGCCACGATCGCAGAACTGCCGGATCAGCCGGTAGATTTCGGCGCGCGCGCCGACATCGACGCCGCGGGTCGGCTCATTCATCAGCAAGATGCCCGGTTCATCGCCGCCGATCGCCCGGCCGAAGGCGAGCTTCTGTTGGTTGCCGCCGGAGAGCTCGTCGGCCGGCGAGCGCAGCCTCGCCCGGTCGACGCCGACCGCGGCTGCGAGCGTCGACGCCGCGGCACGCAGCCGCCGGCGGGCGAGCACGCCGAACCGCGTATGATCGGCAAGCCGCGTGGCAACGAGGTTTTGCCCGACGCTCAGGCGGAGGAAGATGCCTTCGCCGGCCCGGTCCTCCGAGATAAACTGCACCTTCGCGTCCTGCGCCCTCGAGACCGAGCGAAGCCGCATCGGCAGGCCCATCACGCTGACGTCGCCGGTCGCGCCGGGCACGAGACCGGCGAGCGCGCGCAAGACCTCGATAGCGCCGGAGCCGACCTGGCCGGCGAGGCAGGTCACCGTGCCGCGCTCGGCGGTGAGGTTGAAACTCTGTACCACCCGCGGCACCGACAGGTTCTTCACCGCCAGCATGGTCTCGCCGCGCCTGCTCTCCCAGCGCGGGTACATCTCGCCGACGCTGCGGCCGAGCATCATCGTCATCAGACGTTCGCGGTCGATCTCGGCGGTCTGGTGCGTGCCGACCAGTTCGCCGTTGCGCAGCACCGAGACCGTGTCGCAGATTTCGAATACCTCGCCGAGCCGGTGGGTGATGTAGATGACCGATTTTCCTTCGGCCTTGAGCGCACGCAACGCGTTGAAGATACGCTCGATCTCGACGTCGGACAGCGTCGCGGTCGGCTCGTCGAGGATGAACACCCGCGCGTCGCGGGTCAGCATGCGGGCGAGCTCGACGAGCTGGCGGCGGCCGATCGAGAGCTGCGACACCAGCGTTTCGAGCGGCAGATCGCCGAGGCCGACCTTTTCGAGCGCCGCGCGAGCGCGGTCGCGCAGCTCCGGCCGGCGGTGCAACAGCGGAACCGTCCGATTGCCGAGCCAGATGTTGTCGAGCACCGATAGGGCGGGAGCGAGGCTCAGCTCCTGCGCCACCAGCGCGATGCCGAGCTCCTGCGCGCGCTGCGGGCTTGGGATGTCGGTCGGCTTGCCGTCGACCAGCACGATGCCTTCGTCGGCCTGGTGAACGCCGGTGAACAGCTTGACCAGTGTGCTCTTGCCGGCCCCATTCTCGCCGCAGATGGCGCGGATTTCACGGGCGTCGAGCGACAGCGTGACGTTCTTGAGCACCTCGTTGGGGCCGAACCGCTTGGTCGCCCCTTCGACGGCGAGGATGGGCATTGCCGGCTAGTACGAGCAGCCTTTGGCGAACTTGTCGACGTTCTCCTTGGTGATGCCGTAGACCGGGATGATGTCGTAGGGCTTCAACGGCGTGCCGTTGAAATACGCGGTGGCCTTCTTGGCCGCGTACTCGGCCTCTTCGGTCGGGATTTGCGTCGCGGTGCCGAACTGCTGGCCGGAACGGATATGGATGATGCCGTCCTTCATGCAGTTGCTGGCCACAACCACGATGCCCTTTTTCTCGGCGCCCAGGTTGAGGCCGGCCGACTCGACCGCGTTGATCGATCCGGTCGCCTGGTTGTCCGCCATGTCGAAGATGCCGTCGATGCCGCCTTGGCCGGCGAAGCGCACCAGAAGCTCGCCGGTGACCTTCTCGCTGATCGCGGTGTTCCACTTACCGTCCTCGGTCGCGACCAGCTCGATGCCGGGATGCTTGGCGAGCACGGCCTTGAACGCGGCCATGCGGGCCTGGACGTTGGTTTGCTGGGTCGAACCGGTGACGGCGACGACCTTCGCCTTGGTCTTGCCAGCGGCCGCGAGACCCTTGACCATGTTCTCGCCGGCGAGGCGGCCGAGATCGGCGTTCTCGGTGCCGATGTAGGACGTGACGAGGTTTTCGTAGTCCTTCTTGATCGGCGTCGCGAACAGGATGACCGGAATGCCCGCGGCCTTGGCGCGCGTCAGCGCTGGCACGATGGCCTGGTCGTTGACGTAGCAGATCACCAGCAGGTCGAACTTCTGTCCGATCGCGTCGTCGAGCTGCTGCGCCTGAACCGCCGCGTCATAGTTCGCGCTGAAGTTCGTCACCTTCATGCCGGCCTCGGTCGCGAACTTGGTGAAGGTCGAGGTCCAGGCTCCGATGTAGGGATTGGTGTTGGAGGTGGCGAATACTGCGGCTCGCTTGCCCTCCGGCGAGGCGTTGGCCCAGCCAAACGGCAGGCTCGCAAGCAGAAACGCGAACAGAGCGATCACGACACGCATAGACATCTCCTCTCCCAAGGACGGCAGCGCAAAATGGTAACGTCAATTTCCGGCGGGCGCCAGCCGACCCGAGAGCAGCCCGAGGCGGCGAAGGGCCTCGTCAGGCGGGATTGCCGAAATGCGCTTCAGCAAGCCAGCGCGCGACCGCGGTCAGGCTCTCATCCTCGTGCCAGCGGCCAAGCAGTTGTACGCCGAGCGGCGCCCGATTGACCGCGAGCAGGGGCAGGTTGATGGCCGGAGCGCCCAGGATCGATGATGCCTCATTAAAAACCGCACTGCCCTGGTCCGTGCCGATCGGACCGGGTCCCGGCGACGACAGCGTGATGAACCCGTCGGCGCGCTGCGCCAGATCATCATGCATCGAACGGAATTTGTCGCGCTCGATCAACGCCGAGCGATAGACGTCCAGAGTGATATGAGCCCCGTCCTCGATGCCTTTCAGCAGCCGCGGCGGCATCTTGTCGCGGTAGCGCTCGCGATATTGCAGCATCGGCCAGCGCATCTCGAAACGATAGAGATTGACCCAGAGTTGCGGCGTGCGCGAGTGCTGAACTTCATAGGTTTCGATCTCCGGATCGTCTCTCCGTGTCACGATCTCCACACCTGCTTGGACGAGCCGTTCAAGATAGCCTTCAAACGCCGCTTTGGCCGCCGGCTCGGCCGCGGGCCAGCCGGCGGTGTCCAACCTGATGAGCCGAACTGGCTTGCGTGGCGCCGGCGGCGCAAGCTCCCCATAAAGACCCGGATGTGACGGATCGCCGCCGGCCTCGCTCGCGATATAGCGCGCTGTGGCCCACATATCGGACAGCGTGCCGGCAAATATGCCGACGTGGTCCATGCTGTAGGCCATCGAGAACGAGCCTTGGCGATTGATCGCCCCGAATGTCGGCTTGAGCGCATAGACACCGCAGAAGCTTGCCGGGCGGATGGTCGAGCCGCGCGCGTGGGTGCCGAGCGCAACGGGCAGCATCCGCGAAGCGACCGCAGCCGCGGTGCCGCTTGACGAACCGCCGGGCGTGCGGCGGGTGTCGAACGGGTTGCGCGTTCGCGCCGGGTCGCCGCCGCCGAAGCAGACGGTGACGGTCTTGCCGGCCGGGACCGCCCCGCCCTGCCTCAACGCGCGCACCGACGCGGCGTCGGTCAGCGGCTGATGGCCGCGAAACAGCTCGCTGCCGTACTCGGTCGGCATGTCATGGGTTTCGATCAGATCCTTAATGCCGACCGGCATACCGTCGACGACACTTAATGGCCTGCCCGTCTTATATCGCTCGCCCGACTTGTCGGCTGTCTTGCGCGCCCGCTCGACATTGAGGAAAGCGAAGGCCATTACGGCGGGCTCAAGCGCGTCGATGCGCTCGATGCACCGCTCGAGATAGGCACGCGGTGTGTCGGTACGGTCGCGGAATTTCGAAATGGCGTCGTGGAAACTCAGCATCCGGTGCGTTGCCGGATCGTAGGCATCCGTCAGGGACGGCGCGTCGATGTTCATCACGAAATGTGGCTGTGGTGGTTCTTCAGATACCACTCGGCGATCTCCTCGCGGGTGGCAAACCAAACATCATCGAACGACTTGGCGTAGGCAAGGAAATCGCGCAGCGCGCGAATGCGGAACGGCTGGCCGACGACATGCGGATGCAGGCCGACGTTCATGAATTGCCCGCTGACCGCGCTCTCGCGATAAAGCCAATCGAACTGCTCCTTGAAGACCTTGAATGCGCCATCCACGTCCTGGCCCTGACGCATGAACACAGTGAAGTCGTTGACCTCCGACGTATAGGGAATGGAGACGATCGGCTTGCCCGAGCGCGTCTCCACCAGGTAGGGCTGATCGTCGTTGAGTAAATCGGTGGTGAAGATCAGCCCCTCCTCGGCGATGATATCCACGGTGTTGAGCGTGCAGCGCAATGAGCTGGACAACCAGCCCTTCGCCGGTTTGCCGCAAACCTCCTTGTAGACCCGCAAGGTTTCGCGGATGACCTCGCGCTCCTTGTTCTCATCGAACGAGTAGTCGGCGAGCAGCTCGGTCTGCACATAATTGTGCGCAACG
Organism: uncultured Alphaproteobacteria bacterium; assembly: GCA_963702635.1. Taxonomy (GTDB): domain Bacteria; phylum Pseudomonadota; class Alphaproteobacteria; order Rhizobiales; family Xanthobacteraceae; genus Z2-YC6860. The sequence goes on along the minus strand of CAVPDL010000010.1, from coordinate 704,238 downwards.
ATCTCCCAGCCGCGTTTGAGCGCCGCCTCGATGACTGCACGGCGTTCGATGCCCATCTTGGCGTTCATTGTGCAAGTCGAAGGCACGCCGAACTCGTCGAAGATGTCAAACATCCGCCAGACGCCGACGCGCTGGCCGTACTCGCGCCAAGTCCAGTTCGGATTATCATAGACGTTTCCCGGCAGATCGCCGCCGACAATACCGGGACCGCCCGGATAGAACGGCTTCGGCGTATCCTTGGTCGCGTCCCAATATTCCAGATTGGTCGTGATCATGACGGCGAGCCGTTTTCCATTCGGCCACCGAAGCGGCTTTCGCTGGGAAATCGGCACGAACTTGTACTTCATGAGGGCGCTTTCGTCGGAGGCTCAGGCTGCTACGAGCATAAAGGGCGGCATGAGGATGGCCACCGGGATTTTCTACCCTTCCATCGTGCGGACGAACCGCTTGATGACATGGGGAATTCCTTCGGCGTCGCGGGGAGCGCGAGCAACGTCTTCGCGAAACCGCGATCTATCAGCAGCGCCGGACGATGACCCCAGGGCTGACGGCCACCGAAGTCGGCGCGCTCAAGGATTTCACGATCATGCGCGGGAACGACATTTCTCCAGCTTTCGGTCATAGACATCTCTCCCAACTGGATGCCGTTCAAGTCTTGGCACGCGCGCCTGGTTTGCGCTGGATGCCGCGGTTGTGCTTGCTCGCCAGACGACGCCATTCCGCAATGACCACGTCGGGCCGAAACAGCTGCTCCTGGTTCCAGCCGTCCTCCTCCGCGTAGAAATGCTCCATCGCCTCACGCGCGATCACGTCCTCGTTGTTGAAATTGTGCACCACGAGGTCTTTCCAGACGACATCCATCTCGCGAATGAATTGTTCGGAATCGTGCACATTCTCACGTCCGCTTACCCCAGGTGACGATGTAATGATGGGACTGCTCGTCCTGAGGCACGTACCATTCGAATTGCATGGTATCGGGCCGCGGGAACGGATCGACCTTGAGGCCGCATGGCAGCCACAAGGATGTGTCGGTGACGTTGCGCTGGTCCGTATTGACGCCGGGGGTGTACTGACTCCTGACCTTTACGCCCTCGATTTCAGTTTCCCAGACCGAGGTTCTTCGGCCGGCGCCCTTGACGACGCCTTTCGGAGCCCCGTCGGCGTCAACCACCATTCCCTCGCGCGTCAGAAAGTAGCTCGACAGCGGCAGCGGCCGCTTGGCTACATTGATGAGCGCCGAGTTGCGGTGGATGTAAACGTGCGATGCGTCGACGCCGTTTTCGGCCGCGAGCCGCCAGTTGCTCTTGACGATCTCGTTCTCGCCATTGGGATAGATGGTCAGGCCGTCGTCGAGGAAGCCGGGCTGCAGATCGAGTGCAAGTGCGTGCGGCGCCTCATCGCCGATGAACGCAAAGACCATGTTCTTGCGCTCCTCGACCGGATAGGTCTTGAGCTTGTTTCTGCCGATCAGCGGGCTGTCCGGATCGGTGATGATGGCGACGAGCTTGCCGTCGCGCAGGTCGTAGGTGAAACCGTGATACCAGCAGCTAATGGTGTTCTTGGTGTAGCACTCCGGGCGGACTGAGAACGGCACCCCACGATGCAAGCAGCGGTCTTCGATCGCGTAGACCTTGCCGTCGATGCGCTTGAACAGGATCCGTTCACCCAGCATGACCAGGCCGCGGCATTCGCCCTCGGCCAGTTGCTTGCTGAAGATCGCCGGATACCAGTGATTGCGGAATCCGAGTTCAGCCTCGAAGTAGGCGCGCCAGGGCCGGCGTGGAGCCTCCTCACCCTTGGCAGGGAGAGTGGCCTCATCGCCCATTGCTGCTCCTGCCTTGTCCGCCATGACGTTCCCTCTCACGCCTCCGCCCGTCCGGCACCATCCGGGTGAGCTGGAGGCCCACGTCGAGCGCGCCGAAGCGGTCATCCATGCCCCAGACCGCGAGCAGCTTCGCTTTCAACTTGGAAAGCTCGGGCGTCAGATTTTCGCGCGGCATCTCGCCCTATTTCTTGCCAAACAACTCGACCGTCTCGGGGTCGATGCTGGCCTGGTAGCGCTCCTCGAACACTGCTTCTCCGTTCGCAACATTATTCGCGTCGTCAAGCCTTCCGCAAGCAGCCGACCTCGGCGCGCGTTCGCGTGCAGGTATCGATGATCGAATAGACAAGCTTCCTGCAGGTCGTGGCGAAATCCGGCGGATAGGCAACTCCCATCCCACCGAGGCCCTGGCGATACTCGTCCGGCGTCTTTTCCGGCTGGCTTACCCAACCGGTGCGCGCCGTCGGAATTCCGAGATTGCGGATCATGGAGATGTCGGTCTGCCCGCTGGTGCGCGGCGGCGCCGGATGCGGCTTGCCCTCGACCTGCTCCCAGGCGCGGATCGCCGATTGGACGATCCAATTGTCGGGATCGGTCGAGGCGCCCGGCAGCGAGGCCGTCATCTCCCATTCCAGGTCCACATCAGGATGTTTGGCGACGATCGCGGCGATGGCCTCCTCGAACTGCGCTCTCACTTCGGCGGGCGGCGTGCGCGGGTTGCAACGCACGTCGAGGAAGATTTCCGTCGTTGCCGACGGAAACGACACGCGATCGGTCCAGCCCGAATGCACCGCCGCGATCCAGCCGCGCGGCGCGACCTGACCCGAGCTGTTGCGCTCGGTGTAGCGCGGCAACCACTCCTGCAACTCCAGGATGACCTTCGCTGCCGGCACAATGGAGCTGCGGAAGTTCGGCAGCCCATACGGCATACCGGCATAGCCCATGGTGCCCTTGACCGAGACCTTGAACCAGCACAGCCCCGGCTCTTCGTGATAGACGGCGTTGCCGGGCTTCATCACCAGCGCGAAATCGGTATGGACGCCTCGCGTGAGCAGATGGGACACGCCGTCGCTCAACCCGCGATTGCCGAAAGCCGCGAGATCGACCGGCATGCCGCCCCCCGCATAGGCGACGTAGAGATCGCCCTTGAGCGGCACCTTGGCGGCGCGCACCACGCGCACCGCTTCCGCGAGCGTCGTCACCATCGCCTTAGGATTGGATGCCCCAAGGCCGATGACCAGCCCGTTCTCCTCGCGCACCTGTGGCACCATGTCGGCGCGCAGACGTGGCCCAACCCAGGGAATGTCGTCGCCGGTCGCCTCGATATGCGTGTCGATCGGCGCGTAGAGCAGCAGCGAAGGACCGCCTCCGCTGCCGCGGATACGCCCGATGGCGTTGCCCGACAGTTCGCCCATTGGCTGATACGTCGCCTCGACGCCGATGCCGGCGAGATAGCGCACCATGTGCTCGCTCGCCGCGCGCTCGCGACCGGTCGGGCTATGGATCGCCGTGATCTCGCGATTGAGTCGATAGAGCGATTCATTGTCGATGAGATTGGCGGCAGACTCGAACCAGGTCCGCTGTTCCGGCGACAAGTCAGGATGAGCCAATGGCAGGGTCTCCTATAGGCCGCGCTCAATCAAACACATCTTCGCACCCGAACCGTCCCGATTACCAGTCCTCGACGCGGTCGTGCTGAACGATGGATGCTTGCCAGTCGCTCAGTGCATATCGAACACTGATTGATAGGCCGCGACCGCTTTGCGGATCGCCGCCAGCTCCTCGCTCGTCGGCTTGTCAGGATTCTTCGCCGCCGGCAGGCTGCCGAACTTCAACAGGCATGCCATGAGCAGCAACCGCGCCTTGGTGGCGGTGAGATTGGTGGCTGCGATCTGGAATGGGTGCGGGTCGGCGAACCCCATGGCGGCGCCGCGGCCTGCTTTCGCCACCGGTATGCCGCTCAACGCTGCTTTGACCAGCAAGTCGTGGCGCGCTGTGGCGGGTGTCATCCCGTAAGGCACCAGGCCCTGGATGACGAAGCCGCCGAGCGTGCCCAGACTCAATTTGTGCTCGATGGCGGCGACCAGATCGCCTTCCAACGACTGCTTCTGCCCGTAGTCCATTGCAGAGTAGCTGCCATCGGTCGAGATCGTGACAGCCGGAATAGCGTCGGGAACAAGCTTGCCGTTCGCATCCTTGATCGCGACATCGACCATTTCGATGCCGTTTGCAGCCCTTCCTTGCCGCCTTCACCGTGTTCGGCAGCGTCGTGATCTTCAGATCCGACTGATAGGTGTGCTTGAACACCGGCAGATAGCTGAGCGCGATCCGGCCGGTGTGGCTGATGTTGCCGACAATTCCGCCGTGACCTCCGGTCGCCACGTAACCGCCCGGACGCGCATCGACCTTGGCGACCTCGCGTGCGGCAAACAGTTGCTGCTCCTGGATCACCACCACGCCGCAACGGTTGCGGCCTCTGTCGTCGGCCCAGAGCCGCGAGCGGATGAATTGAGCAGAGTTCGACGATGTTGGCCGGTCCGTCCGCGCTGTTCTGACCCTGCGGCCGCTGCGCCGCGTTGCAGCAGATCGGCAGGGTTGTATCAATCAGGAGATTGAACCAGTAGGCGCTTTCTTCGATCTGCGGGCTTCCCTGGGTCCAGATCACGCCGTCGTAGTCGCCGCTCGACACCAGCGCCTGCATATCGTTGGTCGCCTTCGCCAGCGCCTGCCGCGGCGGCATCTTGGCGAGATGGTAGGGCTTGTACGCGAAAAATTCCTGGCCGTGTGTCTCCGGCGCGATGTCACCCTCGCCCTTGTCCTTGCGCCGGTGCGCCGGCAGACCCTTGGTAAATCCGCCGGGTGGCACACCGCGATAAAAATCAATCGTCGCTATGGAAGATAAGAGACTCGCCTTGCCGTCGGTGTCGATCGACAGCCGGTCGATTTCCTCAAAGCTCCGCGAGCCGTCGGGAAAGAAGCCCTGGCGACCGGTCAGCGCGCCGGGCGAGGTGCATTCGTCCTCCCACGCCTGGCCGTCGGACTGGATCGCCATATAGGGCAGCGGATAGAGACCATCCTCCGGCTTCAGCTCGATCTCGTAGACCGGCTTGTCGCTGTCGCCGCGCCGCTCCTTACGGAACACGCCGTCAGCTCCGATGTAGCCGTCGGGCGGCCCGTAGAGCTCGGCTGCGTCGTTTTCCAGCGGATGGGCCGAAAACTGCTCAACGTAGACCTTGGCCGGTGCCGCCAGACGCTGGGCGCGTAGCGCGTCGTGCTTGACGGGCGCGCCGTCGACGTCCGTGAGGGGTGGTAGGCCGTGCTTAGCGCGCGCCTTGTTCGAAGTGACCAGCGGTGGCGTGTTCTGGATCGTCGCGGTCGGCCCCGACAGATGGGCAATTCGTACCTTCTTGCTGCTGTTCATTGTTGGTGCTCTCACGCAATGGCCGCCTCACAAGGAATTGGCCGCTGGCCGCGAATGGCCATCCGCCGCAACACGCGTCGTTCCGCCGGGTCGAAATCGGTTCGCGCGTGCAGCGTACAACGGTTGTCCCAGATCAACAGGTCTCCGGGCCGCCAGACATGCTCATAGATATGAGCGGGTCGTTCGGAGTATTGGCAAAGCTCCTCGATAATCTGGTCGCTGTCGGCGCGCGGCAGGCCGACCACGCTGTCCGCCATCAGCCGGTTCACCAGCAAGCACCGGCGTCCGGTCTCGGGATGAACGGTCACGGCCGGGTGGATGTAGCGCGGCGCGCCGGCCCAATCGGTCGGCGCCTTGCGGTTGGCGTTCTTCTCGTAGTCATAGAGGAACAGGATCTGCATCCGTTCGGCGCGCTCGCGAAGCGCCCGTGGCAGGCTGTCGTAGGCCGCATAGGTGCTGGCGAACAGCGTGTTGCCGCCCTTGGACGGAATCTCGATGCCGTACAGCACCGCACCCTTCGCGGGATTTTCGTAATAGCACTGGTCGGAGTGGAACTGCATGTCGCCTTCCGGCAATTCGCCGCGCTGGCCGTCGATCGTCGCGTTGGCGATCCACATCACCGGGTTGTTCGGATCGCGCTGTCCGGGCCGCGAGCGCGGCGGCTGGATTTCGCCGAATAAATTGGTAAAGCGGCGCTGATCGTCCGCGGTCAGGTTCTGGTCACGAATGACAAGCACCAGATGTTTCAGCCACGCCGCATAAAGCGTGTCCTTTAAGGCTGGGGAACCCTCGGTGGACAGATCGACACCGCGGACTTCGGCGCCGACGTGCTCGCTGAGCGGGATGACCTCGATCATGCTGTCCTCCGTCAAATCCGGTAGCCGAAGATGTCGCAATCGCTGCGCTTCTCGATATGGCGGCCGAAGCGGAACTTCAGTTCGGGTCCGTCGAACGGCGGCTGCTCGAGCTTCTGCTCGGCGTCCGTGAACGGCTCGACCTCCAGCGACCACGAACGTATGCCCACCGGTGTTGCCTCCCGCGACGCCGGGAAAATCGCGGTCGAGCTTGTCGAGATCGCTGAACTCGAACACACGCTCCAGCCCCATCGAGCGGGCGATCGCCGCATAGTCGTTGTCCTTGTGGTTCGGCAAGCCGGCGTTGGAGGTGGCGCCATAGACGCGGTTCGACACCAGAATGTGCGTCAGGTTCGGCAGGTTCATCTGGCGCTCGACCATCAGCATGCCCGGGTTCATGCAGAACGCGCCGTCGCCCATGAACGCCCAGATCTTCAGCTCGGGCCTGGCCAGCGCGAGGCCGGACGAAAACATGGTCGACAGACTCATCGAAGCGTCGAGATAGAAGGTCGCCTCGGTGTCGCGCGTCGCCGCCCACCAGGCCTGGCCGGAATTGCCGGCCGAGGTGACCACGATCTCGTCGCGGCGATGCTTCGCCAGCGTGCGGAAGGCGTCGAGATATTTCATCCGTGCCCTCCCTGCCCGCGCAGCAGATCGCGTGTGAACAGCACCACCATCGGCCGCGAGAACGTCCGGGTGTGATGATAGCTGCGCGAGATCAGCCCGATGTCCTTTGGATCGTTGATGACCTGATAGGGCATGTTGATAGCGTCCAGCACCGGCCGGAGATAAAGCCCGTTGGAGATGTGGTGTTTGTGGTGGTCGCCGCCCGCGCCGCGCAAGGTCAGCATGAGGAACAGCGGGATCTCATAGGTGTAGTTGATCTTGGTGATGGCATAGATCACCGTCATGAAGCCGGATGCGCCCATCAAGGCCGCCGAGCCCATCGCTCCCATGTAGGCGCCGGAGCAAAGTCCGACCGCGGACTCCTCACGGTTGACCGGCACGTGGACGAAGCGCCTGTCCTGGTCGACGGTCTTGATCACGCCCATCAGCCAGTTGTCGGGAAGGCTCGCCACGAGTTTGACGCCGCAGGAGGCGAGTTCATCGGCGATCCGCTTGGCCACATCCGAGGCTTTGTCAGTCACTACGCCGACCCTGCATTCATGATCCGACCGTGATGGTAGTCGCGCCGGCTCACCGAGACAATCGTTTCAACAGCCCGCGTCGCGCAACGCCCACCACACCGCCTCCGATGTGATAGGCAAGGAGATGTCGCGCACGCCGAGATGCCAGAGCGCGTCGATCACTGCGTTGCCGATTGCGGCGGGCGCGCCGATGGTGCCGCTCTCGCTGCCGCCCTTGACGCCCAAGGGATTGCTTGGCGCCGGCGTCTCGATGAAGGCTATGTGGAACGACGGCAGGTCGGCGGCGCGCGGTATGCCGTAATCCATGAAACTCGCCGTCAGGAGCTGGCCGGATTCCGGATCGTAGACAATGTGTTCGCGCAGCGCCTGGCCGATGCCTTGCGCCAGGCCACCATGGACCTGGCCCTCGACGATCATCGGATTGATGATGAAGCCGCAATCGTCGGCGGCGTAGAAATCGCGGAGCGTCACGCTGCCGGTGTCCGGATCGACGACGACGACGGCGAGATGCATCGCCTGCGGATCGTTGGTGTCGGGTGGATCGTAAAATTCGGCGACTTCAAGTCCCGGATCGAGCGAGCCATCGGCGGACAATGCGGCGCCGTGATAGGCGGCGTCGGCCACTGCCGCGAACCGCACAACCTTGTCGGTACCGCGCACGCGGAACATACCGTGCCGGTATTCGACGTCGGCCGGCGCGCATTCCATCATGTGCGCGGCGAAGCGCGTGGCCTTGGCGATGATCTTGTCGGCGGCGCGATAGATCGCGGTGCCAGCGACCGAGGCCGAGCGCGCGCCCCAGGTACCGTTGCCGAACGGAATCTGGTCGGTGTCGCCCTCGACCAGACGGATGTTGTCGATCGGCAGGCCAAGACGATCGGCTGCGATCTGGCAGAAGGTGATCTCGTGTCCCTGGCCGTGCGAATGGCTGCCGGCCAAGATCGTGACCTTGCCGTCGCTGTGCACGCGCACCACCGCGCTTTCCCAGCCACCGTGCAACCCGCCGCGTTTGGCGAGATTGCCGCTCGGGCCGGTGCCAGCCTTGTCGATAAAGGCGGCAAGACCGATGCCCATCAGCACGCCCCTCTTGCGTAGAGCGCTCTGCTCCCGGCGAAGCCCATCGTAATCAACAAGGCTGAGCAACTTGTCGAGCAGGGCCGGCGGATCACCGGAGTCATAGACGCGCCCGCCGGGCGCCGGATAAGGAAAGTCGCTGCGCGTGATCAGATTGCGCCGGCGCATCTCGACCACATCGATGCCGAGCTCGCGGGCACCGCGCTCGAGCAGCCGTTCGTTGTTCCAGGTCGCCTCGGGACGACCCGAACCGCGGTAGGCGTCGATCGGCACGGTGTTGGTGTAGACCCCGCGCACCCGCAGATGCAGGTTTGGCGTGCGATAGAGACCGGTGACGGTCTGCGGATAGGAATTGCCGGGAATGCTCGGCGCGAAATTGCTTAGGTAGCCGCCGAGCGCGGCGAGCGTGTCGACCTGCATCGCGACGATGCGGCCGTCCTCGGCAAAACCCATGCGCGCCGTGGTGTCGTGATCGCGCGCCTGCGCGTCGGAGAGGAAGCTCTCGGTCCGCGTCGCCGTCCATTTCACCGGCCGTCGCAGGAGCTGCGCGGCCCAGACCACCGTCGAGACCTCGGTCGCGAAAAATCCTTTGACGCCGAAGCCGCCGCCGACGTCCGGCGAGATCACGCGGATTTTGTGCTCGGGGATATGCAGCGTGTAGACCGAGAGCCAGCGTCGAAGGTAGTGCGGCTGCTGGCTCGTGGCGTAAAGCGTGTAACGGTCCGACGCCGCGTCGTAGTCGCAAAGATAGGCGCGCGGCTCCATCGGATTAGCCGCCAGCCGACTGTTCTTCAGATGCAGCTCGACGACGTGCGTGGCTGCCGCCAGCGCCACCTCGACCTTGTCGCGATCGCCGCGCTCGATTTCGAACACCAGGTTACTGCCAAATCGCGGATGCACCAGCGGCGCGCCGGCCGCGACCGCAGCGCGCGTGCTGGTCACAGCGGGAAGCGGCTCGTAGTCGACCGCGACCGCGTCCGCTGCGTCCTCGGCGGCAAAGCTTGTCTCGGCGATGACCGCGGCCACGATATCGCCGACGTGATGGGCCGTGTCGCGGGCAAAGGCCGGGCGCGGCGCCGAGTTCATCGGACGGCCGTCGCTGAAGGGCATCGGATGTACGACCGTGAGCTCGCCGTGTCCGGCCTTGTCCCAGTCGGCGGCGGTCAGCGTCAGCAGCACCCCCGGCATGCGCGCGGCGGCTGTCGTGTCTATGGTGCGGATGCGGGCGTGCGCGTGCGGGCTTCGCACGAACACACAGCACGCGGTCCCCGGCAGTTGAATGTCGTCGACATAGCGGCCACGGCCCTGGACGAAGCGGATGTCCTCGCGGCGGCGAATCGGCTTGCCGAGGTAGCCATCCTCCCCTGCGATGTCATCGGAGGCCATTACGGTCCGCATTCAGCCGTAGAGCGGCGCTGGCAATGCCGTCGATGCTTTCGCCTCATTTGTAGTCAAGGCGCTTCGCGTTGCCAATAGACGACGCGGCGGCGCACCAGCAGCAGACATTGATCGAGCGCAAATCCGCAGACGCCAATGACGAAGATGGCGGCATAGACATGGGCGAACGAAAACCGCGTGCTCCAGATCGTAATGTAGTAGCCCAGCCCGATTGAGTCCCCGATCATTTCGGTGATGACGACGACGATGATTGCGACCGGAAGGGCAACGCGCAAACCGGCAAAAATATTCGGCAGCGCCGCCGGCAATATCACCCTTCGCAGGATAGTTGCTCGGCTTGCGCCAAAATTCGCCGCAGTCCAGACCAGCCTCGTCTGGATGCCGCGAAAACCGAAGAAGCACGTCACCACGATCGGATAGAGGCACTCGATGAAGGTGAATGCGATCTTCGACGGCGCGCCAATGCCGAAGATGTAGGTGAACACCGGGAACAATGCGATTTTGGGCACCGGGTAGCCGAGGAAGAAAATTGGCTCGAACAGATTGCGCCACGGAGCAGACCGTGCCATCGCGGCGGCGAACGGAATGCCGACCAGCGCGGCGAGCGTAAAGCCCACGAGCGCGCGCGAAACGGTGACCGCGGTGTGATAAACAAGCCGTCCGGTGGTAACCTCCGTCACCAGCACCGACCACACTTGCGTCGGGCTCGGCAACAATTTCGAACTCGACGAAGCCGCCGGTAACCGCAATCTGCCAGACCAGCAGCAGCAGAGGGATCGAGTACCAACGGCCGATCAGCCTGCCCGCCTGAGTCATCATGGCATCACCTGCTCTTCGGTACCGAGCAGATGGCCTTTGAGCACACGCCCTCTAATCCGCATCAGGATGCGATCGCTGACAAAGCCAAGCACGGCAAAACAGACGATGCCGGCGAACATCAGGTCGAAGCGCACCCATTCCTCGCCAAAGCTGATCAGATTGGCGAGGCCGGCTTTCGAGCCGATCAACTCGGCGGCGAACAAAACGACAAAAGCATGCGCAAGCCCGATGCGGATGCCGGCGAAGAGCTGCGGGGCCGTAGCCGGAATGATGACACGGAAGAACACCGTGCGTGGCGGCGTTCCCATATTCCGCGCCGCCCAGACCAATAGCGGATTGATCGATAGGACGGCATGGCGCGATGCGATGAATACGGGAAAGAACACGGAGAAAGCGATGATGCTGATCTTGGAAGCGTGGCCCAGACCGAACAGCAGCAGGAACACCGGCAGGAACGCGATCTTCGGAATGGAGAATAAAAAAGAAACCAGCGGATCGAAGAAATTCCGCACGCCTGGCACGAGGCCTGCGCCGAGGCCGGCGACAATGCCGGCCGCGGTGCCGAGCGCAAATCCGGCCGTGACGCGGTAGAGGCTCGCCGCAAGCGCGGTCCAAAGCTCGCCGGAAACCGCAAGCTCCCACAAGCCGGCGACGATCAGCGTCGGCACGGACAGATAGCGCGGCAGCAGGTCCAGCCGGCCGAATATCTCCCATGCCAGCAGCGTGGCGACTGGAATGGTCCAGTTCAGGATCAAGGCCGATCTGGTCCTCACGCCTGCTCCTCCAACGCCCGAGCCTTCAGTACCTCTTCGCGCAGCAGATCCCAGACCTGCGGCCCGCAGGTCGAGATATTCCTTCGACTTGCGGAACGCGCCCGGGCGATCGGTTTCGGGAATGCGGATATCGGCCTTGATGCGCCCGGGGCGCGCGGTGAACACGATCAGGCGCGTCGCCAGATAGATCGACTCGTCGATGTCATGAGTCACGAACAGCGCGGTCTTCCGGGTGCGGCGCCAGATCGACTGCAGCTCCTCCTGCAGCAATTCCCGCGTCTGCGAATCCAGCGCGCCGAACGGCTCGTCCATCAGCATGATTTCGGGATCGAGCGCGAACAGCCGCGCCAGCGCCACACGCTGCTTCATGCCGCCGCTCAACTGGCCGGGATAGAGATCGCCGTAGCGCACCAGATGAACCAAGTCGAGATATTCGCGCGCCTTCGCGAGACGATCCGCCTTTGCGAGACCTTTCATCTCCAGCGGCCACGCCACGTTTTCGATCGCGGTGAGCCATGGAAACAGCGATAGGTCCTGGAACATCATGCCGCGATCGGGGCCCGGCGGACCGATCGGTTTACCGTTAAGGCGTAAATCTCCACCGGTCGCAGGCTCAAAGCCGCCGACGATGTGCAGGAAGGTACTCTTGCCGCAGCCCGACGGCCCGACGATCGAAACGAACTCGTGCTCGTCGATGGACAACGTCAGCTTATCGATCGCCGTAACGGTGCGGCTATCGCCGCTGAAAGCCTTGTCGAGATTGTTCACCTCCAGAAGAGGCATTGCGCGGGGTCGCCTTCGCGTATCGTCAACCGGCGAGGCTATCGGCTAGAGTGTAATGCAGCAATGCCTGCCGTTCGCGAGTTCGACTATGTCATCGTCGGCGCTGGCTCAGCCGGTTGCGTGCTGGCAGCGCGGCTGAGCGCGGACCCCGCCGTTCGGGTGCTGTTGCTCGAAGCCGGCGGCTGGGATTGGCACCCGCTGATCCGCATCCCACTCGGAGTCGGACGTATCTGGGGCTTCGATCGTTTCGACTGGGGCTACCACACCGAGCCCGAGCCCCATGCCGGCGGCCGCCGGATCGAAACGGCGCGCGGCAAGGTGATCGGCGGCTCCAATTCGATCAACGCCATGGGCTATATCCGCGGCCATCGCGGCGACTACGACCGCTGGGCATCGTACGGCCTGCCTGGCTGGTCCTACCAAGATGTGCTGCCCTATTTCAAACGAGCCGAAACCTGGGAAGACGGTGAGACACTTTACCGCGGCGGCGACGGTCCGGTCTATGTGCGCCGGACTAAAGACATCGATCCATTGTACGAGACCTATATCCAAGCCGGCGTCCACGCCGGCCATCCGTTCACCGACGACTACAATGGCGCGCAGCAGCACGGATTTGGCTGGGCGCAATGGACAATCCGCAACGGCCGGCGCGACAGCACGGCAAACGCCTACTTGCATCCGATTCTCCACCGACAGAACCTCACGGTCCATACCGGGGCTCTGGCGCGCCGGATCGTGCTCGAAGGCAATCGCGCCGTTGGAGTCGACGTTCAACACCGCGGCGCGGACGAGTCCGTACGAGCCCGGCGCGAGGTCATTCTCTGCGCAGGTTCGATCAACTCACCACAACTGCTGATGCTGTCCGGTATCGGCGATCCGGACCATCTGCGCGAATTTGGCATCGCCGTATCAATCCCGCTGCCCGGTGTTGGCGGCAACTTGCAGGATCATTACTCAAGCGGATTGCTCCACGAGCGGCGCGAAGCCGGGCCCTTCGTGGCAGCGACGCGCTTTGATCGCCTGGCCTTCAATTTCACACGCGCTTATCTCGCCGGCACCGGACCTGCGACGGACGTGCCAAGCGGCTTCATGGCGTTCGTCAAGACCGATCCGGCCCTGGCAATGCCTGATATCCAGTTCCTGTTTCGATCGGGACCGTCGGACGCCGGTCCGTGGTTTCCGGGATTCAAGTCCGCTTGGCACGATGCATTCGTATGCCGCCCGGTGCTGCTGCGGCCGGCAAGCCGAGGAAGAATACGGATTCGCTCCACCAATCCAGCCGATCCGGTCCGCATCCAACAGAATTTCTTGAGCGATGAGCGTGATCTGCCGGTGCTGCGAGCCGGTCTCAAGCTATTGCGCGATGTGGCGGCGCAGCCGGCGCTCGATCGCTTCCGCGGGCACGAGATCGGCCCGGGCGCAGCGGCTCAGAGCGACGCCGATTTGGATTTATATATTCGCAACTCCGGCGCCACGGCTCACCATCCTTGCGGAACATGCCGCATGGGCACCGACAAGGATGCGGTCGTCGACGCCGGCCTGCGCCTGCACGGCATCGAAGGGCTTCGCGTGGCCGACGCTTCGGTGATGCCCGATCTGGTCGGCGGCAACATCAACGCCGCGGTGATCATGATCGCCGAGAAGGCGGCCGACATGGTCCAGGGCAGGCGCGCGCCGCCTCCAGCGAAGGTTTAATCCGGGGCGCGGCCAGCGGACCACATCATTTCGGCAAATAGCTCGTGTCGACCAGCGCCCGCATGTCCGCGCTTTTCTTCTGGAATCCCGCCTTGATCTGGAATTCCTGCATCTTCACCAGCGCCTCCACGTCGGGCTGCAAAGAAGGATCGCGATAATAGTCGTGCATGGTCAGATAGACGTCGGGGCTGACGCGCACCATCTTGGCGTCGATCAGAATCTGGCGCGCTTCTTTCGGCTTGGCCAGATAGAAGTCGGTTGCGGTTTTGACGTCTTCGAGGAATCCGCGGATCGCCTCGACATTCTTCTTCAGGAACTCGTCCTTGCCGGCGATAACGATCAACTCCTCATCGAATGGGATACCGTATTTCGCGTCGAATATCTTGCGCACCTTGGCTTGCTTCTCCAGCAGAGCGGCAAACGGCTGCGGAAACTCGCCGACATCGATCTTGCCGGCACGCATGGCCTCCTGCATCGCAGGAAACGGCACCGGCGTGATCGTCACGTCCTTGTCGGAGAGACCGTGCTTCTCCAGCGCGGCCTTGAGCCACAGATGGCCGGCGGTGGAGAAGCCGTTGATGCCGACGATCTTGCCCTTGATGTCCGGCACCGATTTGACCGGAGATTCGTCCGGCACATAGAACGCCGTGCTGAAGCCGCGCTTGCTCTCCTTGGTGATCGAGCAGATGATCTTCGACGTCACACCCTCGGCCGCGGCGAACATCACGCCGGTCGCCGAACCCTCGCTCAGATCAATCGCACCGGCCTCGAAGGCCTGCGCACGCTTGTCCGAGCTCTGGAAGCGGGTGGCGTCGAGCTTGTAGAGCTTGCCCTGGTTCTTGCCGAGCTCGGGCTTGGCGATCAAAAGCCAAACTTGCTCTTCGGCAGCGCCGCCATAGCCGAGCCGGAAAGTCACCGGTTCGACCGCTACCGAACGCTTGGTGCCGAGGCTGCCGAGAACACCCGTCGCGACAAACCCACGCAGCACTTGACGTCTGGCTATCTTCTTCATCTTGGCTCCCCTGTCCTTACGCCAGCGGCTGGATTGCGGACCTCATCTTCCAATTTTTCGACCGCTGCCTCAATAGCACACCACGATCACGCCGGCGCTCCTTTGGTTCGGAAGTTCGCTTCGGAGCAGGCGCGCATCACCAGCGCGCGCGAAGATACTCCTCCACGCATGCCGCCGACGCCTTGGCATAGGTGCCGCGCCGGCTGACCACCGCTCCGGTCAGGCGGCGAAGGGCGATCGCCATCTCTGCGGCCTTGGCCACCACGGCGATGCCGTTCAGCACCAGCGCGCCGTCGATCAGGAACGGGTGTTCGCGCGAAAACAGCAGCATCGGCAGGCCGCCTGCCGGGAGGATGACCTCGGCACCGGCCGCCACCAGCGGCTTCACCTGCGTGACGAACTGCTCGCGAACACGCGCATAGCTGGCATCGTCGGTGAACGCGTGCATGAAGCCTTGCAGCTCCGCGGTGATGGCGCTGACGCCGACCACGCGCTGATCGAGGCCATGCGCCATCACCTGCCGCTCGTGCCAGGTGATGAACACCGGATCGATGGTTACGAGGCCAAGCTTGCCGCCCATGCTGAGCGCCGCGAGCAGATTGGCCTCGCCGAGCCCGATCACCGGGATGTCCAGTGAGCCGCGAATTTCCAGAAGCCCAGGCTCCTGGAAATGGCCAATGACGAAAGCATCGTAGCCCGCGCGCTCGGCTTCGATGGCATTGCGGATCACTTGCGCGGCACAGCGGAATTCCGTCAGCGGATGGAAGTGGCGGTCGGGCGGGTCGAGGCCGCGGACCTCAAACCGGGTGCCGGGTGCTGCCGCAGAGTCCAGGAACGCCTGCAGACGCTGGATGTAGGCCGCCTGCTCGGTCGGGTGGACGAAACTCTGGTACCAGATACGGGCTGAGGATTCGGCCATGCGCTGCTCCTAGGACAAGGGCTGCACGATGCGGGTTGCCATCGCAAAGTGGTTGGTCGGGCCGGTGAACGGCGGAAAAGACTTGAAGTCCGCCCGCATCTCGTGGCGAACCGGCGAATGCAGGGCGTCGGTCAGCGCCTGCGAACTGTCGAACGCCACCTTGTTTCGTTGCATGAAATTTACCCGCGGCCAGGGCAGCAGGCTCACCCAATCGAGGCGCGTGTAGACCTCGAGCTCGCGGATGCCGGGGAAGCGCGCCATGTGCCCGGTATGGTTGTCGAGATAGTAATCGAGCCAAGCGTTGAGGTCTTTCGCCTCGCCTTCGTACGAAACGAGATAGGTGCAATAGGGCGTGCCGGGCGCGTTCTGGAGTGCAGGTTTGGGCACCGCGAATGTCCGGGCAATCATCGCCTGCTGGGTGACGTCGGCGGACGACAGGCCGGGAAACGCATTGCGCGAGGTCAGTGCGGCGAGAGGACCGCTGCGTGAGGCGGCGGCTTCGAGATCGGGAAGCTCACTGAAATAGAGTTGCAGAACGAGCACGGGCGGCGCCTCGTCTTTCAAATAGGGATCGTCGGCTTCTGACGCCGTATGGACCAGCGCTTTCGCCAGCTTCGGGATTGCTCTCAGCAACTCGTCGAGCTTTGCCGATTCGCCGTCGCTGGGAGATGAATTGCTTCCGGTGCGGAAGATCAGGAACAGACAGATGCTCATGGCTTGATCGCCCTGTCCGTCCTGGAGGCGCTGGATTTGCCCGCATCGCGGTCCCAGGTCCTGTCGGTCACGCCGCGCTCACGCAGCTTGTACTTCTGCACCTTGCCGCTCTCGGTCGCCGGCAGCTCGGCCACGAACTCGACATAGCGCGGCACGGCAAAGTATGGGCAGGCGCGGCTCGCAGAATGCGACAAGCTCGGCTTCGGCAAGCTTCTTGTCCGGTTGCAGGATGATGGCCGCCATCACCTCGTCTTCGGCCAGCGGCGAGCGCACAGGAAAGGCCGCGGCGTTGGCGACGGCCGGATGGCTGAGCAGGACCTGCTCGACCTCGAACGAGGAGATGTTCTCGCCGCGGCGGCGGATCGCGTCCTTCAACCGGTCGACAAACCGGAAATAGCCATCCGACTGGCGCACCACACGGTCGCCGGTATGGAACCAGCCGTCGCGCCAAGCCTCAGCGGTCTTGTCCGCCATGCGGAAATATTCGCCGGCAAAGGCAAGCGGCTCGTCGGTGCGGACGATTAGTTCGCCGGCGATGCCGTCCGCGACTTCGCGGCTTTGATCGTCGACGACACGGGCGTCGAAGCCCTCGAACACCGGGCCCATCAATCCGGGCTGCTGACGATCGATACTGGCGCCGAGCACAAAATTGGTCTCGGTCGAGCCCCAGCCGTCAAGCAGCCGGATGCCGGTGCGATTGGTGAACACCTCGTGGAACTGGGCCGGCACCCCGGGCGCCAGCGCGATCCGGACCCGGTGTGCGGTCTCCTCGGGCGACAGCGGCCGCGACAGCAGGATCGGCACCATGGCGCCGAGCAGATAGGTCACGGTCGCCTTGCTCTCGATCAGCGCAGGAAAGAAGCCCGAGGCCGAAAAGCGCCTTTCATAGCGTACGAAATTGCCGGTGAGCAGGGCCTGGTAGAAGGTGTTAAGCGCGTTGGTGTGAAACAGCGGCAGGCTGGTGCACAGCACGTCGCCTTCCCGGATTTGCAGCAGCGAGGCGGTGTTGACGGCCCACCAGAAGTATTGCGCCTGAGGACAGCACACACCCTTCGAGGGACCTGTGGTGCCGGAGGTGTAGAGAATGAGGCCGGCGTCGGCAGGCTGGATCGACGCCGGTACGATTGGTGGCGGCCCGACGCGGCATCGGGGTCGCAGCAACGCGGCCGAAGCGGACGCCGGTTTCCTCCCCGATCAGCCAGATGGCGTCGACGGCGAGCTTGTCAGCCGCCAGCATCGCAAGGTTCTCGGCAAAGGCCACTTCCATCACCAAGAGCCGGGCACCGCAATTCGACAGGATGTGCTGAAGCTGCGGCCCGCGCGAGGCCACGTTGATCGGCACCGCGACCGCGCCGAGCCATGCACAACCGAGCGTGACTTCGAGAAACTCGATACGGTTCGAGCAGATCAGGGCGACGCGGTCACCCGGCTTGATGCCGGCCGCGTGCAGCGTTCCGGCAAAGCGCGCCGCAGCGTCCCGGGTGTCGGCGTAGGTCCAGGTGCTCTCGCCAGCGCTGACGAGAGGCTTTGCGGCAAAGCGCTCGGCCTGGCGTGTGAGCATGCCGGGCAGCGTCCGCTCGGCAGGCGCAAACGATTTCGACCAGTGCGCTCGCAACTCCTGAGCCGACGCCATTGTCATTCCACCCTGCCGCCCAGATAGCTCGCGATCACGCGGGTATCATATCCGCGCTGAAGCTCGCGCGGACTGACAGAAGCAATGCGGCGACAGAATGGACCCATTATTCCATCGGAACATTTCAACTTTAAAGCATGGCTCAAGGCTGGCAAGTGCGCGAATTCCCGCAGCATTCGAACGGCTGCGCGAGGCCGCGCGTTGCCCGGTAAAAGCTTTATATCTAAACTAAACTTGGACTCGCTGACCAAGAGGCGTCGATGAACCGATATCGCGGCAACGCCGAAGCCGTTCGCAACCTGATCCGGGAAACCGAGGTCCATCGCGACGTCTACATCGACGAAGAGGTGTTCCAGCTCGAGATGGAGCATCTGTTCGCCAACACCTGGGTCTATGTCGGCCACGACAGCCAGGTGCCCAACGAAGGCGACTATTTCGGCACCACGATCGGCACCCAGCCGATCCTGATGGTGCGCCACACCGACAACACGGTGCAGTGTCTTGCACAACCGCTGCCCGCACAAGGGCACGCGCATCACCACCGAGACCTGCGGCAACACCGGAAAGTTCTTCCGCTGCCCCTATCACGCCTGGACCTTCCGCACCGACGGCACGCTGCGCCAGATTCCGCTGCGCAAGGGCTATGACAACGCCGGGCTGGAAGAGAGCCACGCCGGCAAAGGCATGAACCCGGTCCGGCATGTGCACAACTACCGCGGCTTCGTCTTCGCCAAGCTCAACGACGCCGGACCGGGCTTCGAGGAGTTCTTCGGCGACAGCCTGTCGAGCTTCGACAACATGGTCGACCGCTCGCCGGCCGGCCGGCTCGAGGTCGCCGGCGGCGTGCTGCGCTACATGCACAATTGCAATTGGAAGATGCTGGTCGAGAACCAGACCGACACCTGCCACCCGATGGTGGCGCACGAATCTTCGGCCGGCACCGCGATCAAGGTGTGGGAGAACGCGCCGCCCGGCGCCAAGAAGCCGATGGCGGTCGAGATCTACGCGCCGTTCATGGCGCCGTACGAATTCTTCGAGAACATGGGCATCCGCGTCTGGCCGAACGGCCACGGCCACACCGGCGTGCACCATTCGATCCATTCCAACTATTCGGCGATCCCCGGCTATTTCGACAAGATGGTCGCGGCCTATGGCGAGAAGCGCGCCAAGGCGATCCTCGACGAGAACCGCCACAACACCATCTATTTCCCCAACCTGATGATCAAGGGGCCGATCCAGCTCATCCGGCTGTTCAAGCCGATCGCCGCCAACAAGACGCTGGTGGAATCCTGGACGTTCCGCCTGGTCGATGCGCCGGATCATGCTGCTCGAGCGCACGCTGATGTACAACCGGCTGATCAACGCGCCGACGTCGGTGGTCGGCCACGACGATCTCGAGGTCTACGAGCGCGCGCAGGAGGGCCTGAAGGTCGATGCCAACCAATGGGTCAACGTCGGCCGGCTCTACGAGTCCGATCGAGGCGGCGGACGTAACGGCGGAGACCAACGGCACCACCGAATGGCAGATGCGCAACCAGTTCCGCGCCTGGTCGAAATTCATGACGCTGTCGATGTGACGCGAATCGTTCACGTGACCGCGCCGACCGACCAGGAGCTGATCGACTTCGTCATCCGCGAGGCGCGGCTGATCGACCAGCATCGGCTCGACGAATGGCTCGATCTGTTCGCCGATGACGGCATCTACTGGATGCCGCTGGAATGGGGCCAGACCGATCCGCGGCTCACCGCCTCGCTGATGTACGAGGACAAGCTCCTGCTCACCATTCGCATCGAGCGGCTGAAGGGCAATCGCACCTTCTCGCAGAAGCCGCGCAGCCGCTGCCATCACGTGCTGCAGACGCCGCAGATCGACAAGCGCGACGAGGCCGGCAACGAATACGTCACCTGGACGCCGATGCACTATGTCGAGACGCGCTACGACGATCAGCAGCTCTACGCCGCCTGGGCGACGCACACGCTGACCGTCGATCGACGGCAAGCTGAAGATCAAGCTCAAGCGCGTCGACCTCGTCAATTGCGACGCCGCGTTCGGCAACATCCAGCTTTTCATGTGACCGATGGCATCGGCCGCGATCCGCAAGTCCTATGACGGCGTCGTCGCCTGCGCTGCCGGTGACGATTCCCTACCGGCGCTATTCGACCAACAGCGCGCATTGGTGGATCGGCCGCGCGCTGCATGACGCTGGTCAAGCGCGCCGGGATCCGGCCGGCCGACATCGACGGCTTCTGCGTGTCGAGCTTCACGGTCGGCCCGGACACCGCGGTCGGCCTGACCCAGCATTTCGGCCTGTCGCCGCGCTGGCTCGATCACATCCCGTTCGGCGGCGCGAGCGGCATCGTGGCGCTGCGCCGCGCGGCGCGGGCGGTGCAGGCCGGCGATGCCGACATCGTCGCCTGCGTCGCCGGCGACACCAACCATGTCGATTCGTTCCGCAAGACGCTGTCGACGTTCTCGCGCTTTGCCCAGGATGCGGTCTATCCCTACGGCTCGGGCGGCGCCAACGCCTCGTTCGCGCTGATCACCAAGAACTACATGAACAGCTACGGCGCCAAGCGCGAGGATTTCGGCAAGATCTGCATCGCGCAGCGCGACAACGCGCTGTCGATTCCGCACGCGATGATGAAGAAGAAGCTGACGCTGGATGAATACATGTCGGCGCGGCCGATCGCCGATCCGATCCATCTGTTCGACTGCGTGATGCCCTGCGCCGGCGCCGAGGCGTTCCTGGTGTGCCGCGAGGATACGGCGAAGTCGCTCGGCCTGCCGGGCGTTCGCATCCTCTCGACCGTCGAGCGGCACAACGCCTTTCCCGACGATCCGATGCAGGTGCGCGGCGGCTGGGCGCTCGATGTCGACGAGCTGTGGGCGATGGCCGGGCTCAAGCCCGGCGATGTCGATTTCGTCGAGACCTACGACGACTATCCGGTGATCGTGATGATGCAGTTCGAGGATCTCGGCTTCTGCAAGCAAGGGCGAGGGGCCGGATTTCGTGCGCTCGCACACGCTTCACCAACGACGGCACGTTCCCGCACAACACCTCGGGCGGCCAGCTTTCGGTCGGACAGGCCGGCGCGGCCGGCGGCTTCCTCGGCCTGGTCGAGGCGATGCGCCAGCTCACCGGCGAGCCGCTCGGCACCGCAGGTGCCCGATGCCGAAGCCTGCCTGGTTTCCGGCTTCGGCATGATCAACTACGATCGCGGCCTGTCGTCCTGCGCCGCCATTCTCGCGAGAGCCTGAGTGACCGAACCGCTCGTCCGCCCCAAACGCAAGAACCCGCTGCGGCGGACGCGGCTGCCGCTGTCGCCGCAGGGCGTGCGCAGCCGCACCGCGCATGGCCTGACCGCCGCCGCGGCGGAAGGCCGCTTCGCCTTGCAGGTCTGCCTCGATTGCAACGCCGTGATCTATCCGCCGCGCGATGCCTGCCCGTCGTGCCTGTCGGCGCGGCTGCCGTTCCGCGATGTCGACAACGGCGGCATGCTGATGGCGGAAACCACGGTGCAGACCTCGACCGATCCGTATTTCCGCGAGCGCACGCCGTGGCGGGTCGGCACCGTGAAGCTCGATGCCGGCCCGGTCGTGGTCGCGCATCTGCATGGCGACGCGCGCGAGGGCGAGCGCGTGCGGCTCGAATTCAAGCTCGACAAGAGCGGCTCGGCGGTGGCGATCGCGCTGCCGGAAAAGGACACCCCGAACATGGCCGACGATCCGCATTTGCGCGAAATGACCTGCGATCCGAAGTTCCGCCGCGTGCTGATCACCGACGGCCGCAACGCTGTCGGCCAGGCGATGGCCAAAGCGTTCTCCGACGCCGGCGCGGCGATCGTGTTCGTCGGCCTCGCCGATGCCTGGAAGCCGTTTCCCGGGCTATGAGGCGCTGCGCAAGATCGAGCGGGTCGAGATCGTGCCGCTCGACGTGACCGACACCGAATCCGTTACCGAACAGGCCGAGCAGAACGGCGCGCGCATCGATATCGTGGTCAACACCGCCGAACACGTCCGCTCCGGCGGCGTGGTCGATCGCCACGGCCTGACGGTGGCGCGCGAGGAGATGGATATCCGCTATCTCGGGCCTGCTGCGGCTCGCCCAGGCGTTCGGCCCGGTGCTGCGCGTCTCGCGGCGCCGACGGCGTCAATTCCGCCGCCGCCTTCGTCAATCTGCTGTCGGTTCATGCGCTGATGAACTGGCCGGCCTACGGCAGCTATTCCGCGACCGAGGCCGCCTGCCTGTCGGCGGCGCAATGCATGCGCGCGGAACTGCGCCCCGGCGGCGTGAAGGTGGTGAACGTGTTCTTCGGCCCGCTCGAAACCGAATGGTTCCAGACCGTGCCGCCGCCCAAGGTGACGCCGGCGGCGCTGGCCAACGCCGTGGTTCGCGCGCTGAAGCAGGGCGTCGAGGACGTGTTCGTCGGCGATGTCGCCGAGGACATCCGGCAGCGGCTCGCCGTCAATCCCAAGGCGCTCGAACGCGAGATGGCAGGCTGAACAGGGCAGCCGATCGACCGTCGATCTTATCCATTCGCGCGCGCCGTGGCCGACCGGCGAGATCCGCGTCGTCGATCTGACGCAGACGCTGGCGCAGGAATTTCCGACCATCGTGCTGCCGCCGGAGCTCGGCCAATGCGCGCCGTTCCGCATGGAGGAGGTGTCGCGCTACGACGAGCGCGGCCCGGCCTGGTACTGGAACAACATCAGCCTCGGCGAGCACACCGGCACGCATTTCGACGCGCCGATCCACTGGATCTCCGGCAAGGATCTGCCGAACAACGCGGTCGACACCATCGACGTGCGGCAAATTCATCGCGCCGGCCTGCGTGATCGACTGCTCGGCGGCAGTGCGCGGCCAATCCCGATTTCGCGCTGACCGTCCCGTTCGTCGAGGAATGGGAGGCGCGGCACGGCAAGATCGAGCCGGGAAGCTGGGTGCTGCTGCGCACCGACTGGTCGAAGCAGAGCTATCCGCGACTATGCCGGACTGCGCGACGACGGCGCCCACACGCCGGGCCCGGAGCCCGCGGTGGTGAAGTGGTTCGTCGAGCAGCGCGACGTGCACGGCTTCGGCACCGAGACCATCGGCACCGATTTCGGCCAGGGCCATCATTTCAACCCGCCCTATCCGGCGCACTTCTACATGCACGGCAAAGGCCGGTTCGGCCTGCAATGCCTGACCAATCTCGACCTGCTGCCGCCCAAGGGCGCGGTGATCATCGCCGCGCCGCTGAAGATCAAGCAAGGCTCGGGCAGCCCGCTGCGCGTGCTGGCGCTTGTGTGCGCGGGGACGGCCAAGTGACGCAATGTCGCCGTCGTCACCGGCGGCTCGACCGGCATCGGCGCGGAAATCTGCCGGCAGATGCTGGCCGCCGGCTACGAGGTGATTTCGCTCGCGCTCGGCAAGCCGGAGCAGACGCATCCGCGGCTGCATGCAATCGAGGTCGATCTGACTCGATCGCGCCGCGACCGGCGCAGGCCGCCGCCGATGTCGCCGCGCGCTTCGCCATCACCCATGTCGTGCACAACGCCGGCGCGATCCGGCCGGCGCTGCTGCCCGACGTCAAGCCTGACGATCTGCGACGCGCTGACGCAACTGCATCTCGGCGCGGCGATCGCCCTGGTGCAGGCGGCACTGCCGGCGATGAAGCAAAACCCGCTTCGGCCGCATCGTGCTGATGTCGTCGCGCGGCGCGCTCGGGCTCGCGACGCGCACCGCCTATGCGGCGACCAAGGCCGGCATGATCGGCATGGCGCGCACCTGGGCGCTGGAGCTTGCGGCCGACGGCATCACCGTGAATGTCGTCGCGCCGGGGCCGATCGCCGGCACCGAGATGTTCCACGACGTGGTTCCGAAAGGCAGCGAGCGCGAGAAAGCGCTGGCCGCGGCGATTCCGGTGAAACGGCTCGGCCAGCCCGGCGACGTCGCCCGCGCCGTCATGTTCTTTTGCGACCGCGACAACAGCTTCGTCACCGGCCAGACGCTTTATGTCTGCGGCGGCGCAAGCCTCGGCACCATTGTGATCTAGACATCAGCCACTTCCTCCGATGGGCCTCACGCTACGAGCGAGTGCAACACGTCCGCAATCGTCTGGATTTTCGCCACCGGCCTCAACCCCTCGATTGCGGCATGATGAATTTCCTCGGAGAAGGCCGCGCAGCCATCCTCGATCACGGTGCAGTCGAATTCGCGAACATGGGCGTCGCGCACGGTGGATGCAACGCCGCCGTTGGTGACGATCCCGGTGCAATAGAGCTGCTCGACGCCGGATTTGCGCAGCACCCATTCCAGCCGCGAGGCGTGGAACGCCGAATAGGCGATCTTCTCGACCACAATGTCGGCCGGCGCGAGAGTGTCGACAACCTGCTGGCCCCATGAGCCGGGCGCGAAATCGCCCTTCTTGAGGAATGGGCGCAGCGCCTTCAGAGTGCGGCGAGATGATCGGCTCGCCGCCGCGGCCGGGCACCAGCGTGAACAAGGTCGCGACGATCAGCACGCCGCGCTGGCGGGCGGCGCGGACCAGCGGAGCGAGCCTGTCCGGCAATGCCGCGATGGCGGGATGGCTCTGGCCGGCCCGGCCGTAGGCGCCATCGCGATGCAGGAAATCATTCTGCAGATCGCCGAGGATGAGAGCGCTGGTTTCCGGGTTCATGGCGCGCGCTCCACGATCAGATTGCCGAGCGCATCGACGCGGCCCGCAAGCCCTGGCTCGATCACGACGGTGGCATCGGGCTGTTCGAGGATCGCCGGGCCGTCGATGCGCGCGTCTGCCGGCAGATCGAGTCGCGCCCAAATGCCGGTGTCGCGCCAACCGCCGTCGAACCAAACCCGCCGCGAACCGCGCCGAGCCTTGTCGAGCGATGCCGACCGCGCTCGGCGCGAACACCGAGAAATCGAATGCCGGTCGCCGGCCGATCGCGGCGATCGCGCAGCGAGACGATGCGGATTGGCAGACCCGGTAGAATGCGGCTGAACGACGCCAGGTAAGCCGCCTCGAAGGCGGTTCGGATCATGCTTTCGTCAATTCCCTGCGTCGAAACCGGCAGCGGCACTGCGACCGTGTGAGTTTGTCCGACATAGTGCATGTCCAGTTCGTAAACCACGTCGGTGCGTTCGACCGGGATTCCTGCAGCGGCGATCACCGCGCTGGCTTCCTCGCCAGCCGCCTGCATCCGCCGTTCCAGTGACGCCCCATCGAGGCCGTCGAGCATGACGTTCAGCGTCTGCACCATGTCGTGGCGCAGATCGGCCAGCACGCAGCCGAGCGCCGAGGTGATGCCGGGGAACCGCGGCACCAGCACTGATCTCAATCCGATCTCACGGATCAGCGCACCGGCATGCAGCGCGCCGCCGCCGCCGAACGGCATGGCGACGAAGCGCGCCGGATCGTGGCCGCGCTCGATCGAGACCAGCCGGATCGCGCCCGCCATGCGCGACTCGGCGACTCGAACGATGGCGGCCGCGGCATCATCGACGGAAAGCTTCAGCGGCTCGCCGACGTGCGCCGCAGATGGCGCGACGCGCCGCCTCGACATCGAGCGATTTCAGTTCGCCGCCGAGCGGGTCGCTCGGCGTTGATGCGGCCGAGCACGACCTGCGCGTCGGTCAGCGTCGGCCGTGTATTGCCGGCGCCGTAGCAGGCCGGTCCCGGCACCGAGCCCGCGCTTTCCGGGCCGACCTGGAGCAAGCCACCGCGATCGACCGAGGCGATCGAGCCGCCGCCCGCGCCGATCGTGGTGATCTCGATCATCGGCGTGCGGATGACCAGGCCGAAATCGACCGTGGTCTGCGCCGCGACGGCGACCTTGCCGCCGGCGATCACCGAGACGTCGAACGAGGTGCCGCCGAGATCGCAGGTGATGAGATTGTCGAAGCCCGCGGCCTTGGCCAGCGCGGCGCCGGCGACCACGCCCGCCGCCGGGCCCGAAAGCGCGGTGCGCACCGGGAAACGCCGCGCGGTCGCAGTCGACATGATGCCGCCGTTCGACTGCACGATGTGCAACTGGCCGGGGAATTTCTGCGCTCGCCAGCGCATGGTCGAGCTTGCCGAGGTAGGACGCCACCACCGGCTGAAGATAGGCGTTCAGCGCCGCCGTCGACGAGCGCTCGAACTCGCGGATTTCCGACAGCACCTCGCATGCGACGCGGTGACGAACTCGTTGGGCCAGACCGTACGCGAGCTCGGCGAGCGCGCGTCGCTCGTTTTCGGCATTGGCATAGGCGTTGATGAAGGTGATGGCGACCGCCTGCGCACCCTTGCCGAGCAGAAGTTTTGCCGCAGCGCGGATTTCCGTCGGATCGACCGCGTTCCGGATGGTGCCGTCGGCCAGCGTCCGCTCGTTGACCTCGACGCGCATGTCGCGATCGGCGATCGGCATGAAATCGCCCCACAGGCCCCAGGTGCGGCGGCGGTCGCGGCGGCGCATCTCCAGCGTGTCGCGAAAGCCGCGCGTGGTGATGACGCCGATCTTTGGGCCGCGCCGCTCCAGCAGCGTATTGGTGCCGACGGTGGTGCCATGCACGATCGAATCCATACCGGCCGCGCCGCCGAGCGCTTGCAGGCCATTCAAGAAGCCCAAGGCCTCATCGCCGCGATGCGACGGCACCTTTGCGGTGCGGAACTCGCCCTTGCCGGCATCAAGCATGAACAGGTCGGTGAAGGTTCCGCCGACGTCGACTCCGACGATGACGCCGCGACCGCTCATGTCCGGGCGCGCGCCTTCGCGGTGGCGGCGATATCGAGCGCTCCGTCGTCGCGCAGCACGACCTTGTAGTCGCGGAGTGCCGCCTCGCGCGACACGTAGCCGAGCCGCACGTCGCGGGCGACGCGGTCGGGCTCTCGCGTCGCGGGATCGCCGAAGCCGCCGCCGCCCGGCGTCTCCAGCCGGACCTTCTGGCCTTTGCGGATTTTCACGTCGGTGATCTTCGAAATCAGCGGCGGCGTGGCGTCGCCGCGATCGGTCTCATAGACGAAGCGATTGAGCGCCGCCGGCCCGCCGCCGTTGACCCCGAACGGCGGATACTTACCGCGCTCGCCGATCAGGAACACGTCGGCGCCGCCGTCGGCCAGCGCTTCGATCTCGTAGATCGCGCCGAGCCCACCGCGGTGGCGGCCGGGGCCGGCGGAGTCCGGCCGCAGCGCCCATTGCGTGAACATCACCGGATAGAGCGACTCCAGGATTTCGACCGGCGGGATGGTCGCGGTCGAGATCGGATTGTTGCTGTGGTTGAGGCCGTCGCCCTCCGGGTTGCCGCCAAGACCGCCGCCGAAGAAGCAGAACATGATCCAGCGCCGGCCATGCTCGCGCCAGCCGGCGAGCGAGAGCGCATTGATGGTGGCAAACGGGCTGCCGTTGGCGCGCTCAGGCGCCACCTTGGCGAAGGCGCCGAAGATCACGTCGATGACGCGCAGGATGGTTTCGGTGTACCCCGCGACCGGGCCGCGGCGCCGAGACGCCGAGCAGCGTCGTCTCCGGAATGACGAACTCGATCGGCGCGAGACAGCCGGCATTGGCGGGCACATCGGTGAAAAGATGCTTCAGCGCGACATAGCAGCACGCCACCGCGGTCGAGCGGGCGATGTTGAGCGGCCCCTCGCAAGGCGGCGCCGAACGCGAGAAGTCGAGCTTCATCCGGTCGCCGGCGATGGTAAGGTCGAGCGCGATACGGAGCGGCCGGTCGGTGACGCCGTCGTTGTCGAGGAAATCGTCGCAGGAATAGGCGCCGTCGGGCAGCGCCGCGATATTGGCGCGCATCAGCGCCTCGGCGCGCGACGGACAGCGCCGCAAGCGCTGCGGCGATGGTGTCATCGCCGTATTCGTCGAGCAACGCGTGCAGCCGCCGCTCGCCAAGATCGAGCGCGTTGATCTGGCCGTTGAGATCGCCCCAGTTCGACTGCGGCACGCGCGAGTTGGCCGCGAGGATATCGATGATGTCCTGCTGGATGACGCCGGCACGGATCAGCTTCACCGGCGGGATACGAACGCCCTCCTGGAAGCTCTCCGTTGCTTTTGGATTGTAGTTGCCGGGCACGGCGCCGCCGATATCGAGCCAATGCCCGACCGAAGCGAGCCAGGCGAACACGCTGCCGCCGCGCATCAGCGGGCGGACCAGGCGGAAATCGTTGAGATGCGTGCCGCCGTCGTAAGGGTCGTTGAAGATATAGGTATCGCCGGGCTCGAGCCCGCCGTCGCGCGCGACCTTGTCGATCACGGCTTTGACCGCGAACGCCATGGCGCCGACGAAGATCGGCAATCCGGAGGTGCCCTGCACCAGCGTCGCGCCGGTCTCGGCGTGATAGAGGCCGTGGCAGGCGTCATGGGCCTCGGCGATGATCGGGTTGAACGCCGAGCGATAAAGCGTCGCATCCATCTCGTCGGCGATCTGGACCAGACGGCCGTTGAGCACAGCCAATGTGACGGGATCGAGCGATTTCACCGGGCGCTCGGCTTCTTGCCGGCGCGGCGTTTCGTAGCGCTGGCCCAGAGCGATCATTTCCGGCGTACCGACAAGTTCGTTGATGCCCGCGAAATCGAGCATGCGGTTGCGATAAGGCTCGTTGGAGCCGTGCTTGGCCAGCGAGCCGTAGAACTCGCCGGCCATGAAGCCGAGCGCCCGCACGATGGCGCCGGGGAAGATCACCACGGCGAAGCCGATCGCCTCCAGCTCGGCCGCCGGCAGCGTTGGCGTTTTGCCGCCCTCGACCATGTTGGCGAGCAGTGGCAAGCCGCCACCGAGCGTGGACGCAATCCGCGCGAGATCGTCGCGCGTCCGCGGCGCCTCGACGAACAGCACGTCGGCGCCGGCCTCCCGGAACATCGCAGCCCGTTCGATAGCGCGATCGAAGCCTTCTACCGCCACCGCGTCGGTGCGCGCGACGATCAGCGTTTCCGCGCGAGTGGCGCGTATCGACCGCAGCGCGGATCTTTCCGCACATCTCCTGCGCCGGGATCAGCGCCTTGCCGTCGAGATGGCCGCAGCGCTTGGGGAAATCCTGGTCCTCGAGCTGGATGGCGTTGGCGCCGGCGCGCTCGAACTCGCGAACGGTACGGATCACGTTGAGCGCGTTGCCGTAGCCGGTGTCGGCGTCGACGATGAGATGGGCATCGACGCGATCGCGAATGAGCGCCAGTGTCTCGGCCACTTCGGTCATGCTGACCAAGCCGATGTCCGGCCGGCCAAGCCGGGTGTAGGCGATGGCGGCCCCGGAGACGTAAAGCGTAGCAAAGCCCACCTGCGTCGCCACCAGCGCAGTGAACGGATCGTAGACGCCGGGTGCAACCACGATGGGCTTTTGCTTCAGGCGCGATTTCAGGGTTTCGGCTTCTGCCATGATCACATTCCGAGATAGGCGCGCTTGAGGTTGGGGTCGTTGCGGATGTCGGCCGCGCTTCCTTCCAGCGTGAAGGCGCCATTCTCCAGGATATAGGCGCGCTGCGCCACCTCGAGACTTTGCATGACGTTCTGCTCGACCAGCAGGACGGCGATACCTTCGGCATTGATGGCTTTGATCAAGGTGAACAGCTCTTCGACCAACAGAGGCGACAGGCCAAGCGACGGCTCGTCGAGGATCAGAAGCCGCGGCTCGGCCATCAGCCCTCGGCCGACAGCGAGCATCTGCTGCTCGCCGCCGGAGAGCGTGCCGGCGCGCTGGGTCTGACGTTCGGCGAGCCGGGGGAAGATCGCAAATGCCCTATCTCGATTACGCACACGCTGCTCCCGCGCCCGCCGATAGGCGCCGAGATCGAGGTTCTCGCGCACCGTCATGTTGGGGAAGATGCGGCGACCCTCCGGGACATGGATCAGGCCGCGCGCAACGATGGCAGCGGGCCACTCGCGCTCGATCGCAGCGCCGGCAAAGCGGATGCTGCCTTGCCAGGCGCGCGTGACGCCTGAGATGACGCGGTTGAGCGTGGATTTGCCGGCACCGTTGGAGCCAAGCACGGCGACGATCTCGCCAGATGCGACCGCGAGACTGACGCCGCGCAATATTTCGGTCGCGCCGTACCCGGCGTGCAAACCGCTGATGGCGAGCAGCGGCTCAGCCATGCGCCGCCGCCGCTATCCGTTTCGCCGCACCGTGGCCGAGATAGGCTTCGATCACGTGTGGGTCGGCGGCGACTGCCGCAGGCGTACCATCAGCGATGATGCGGCCTTCGGACAGCACGAAGACATGCTCGGCGAGGCTCATGACCGCCTGCATGATGTGCTCGATCATGACGATGGTAACGCCGCGGTTGCGGATTTGCCCGATCACCGGCACCATGTCGCGGATTTCCGACGGGTTCAGCCCGGCCAGCACTTCGTCGAGCAGGAGAAGCCGAGGCTCGACCGCGAGCGCTCGGGCGAGTTCCAGGCGCTTGCGGCCCGCAACCGTGAGCGCGGAAGCCGGCCGGTCGAGCTGATTGCTCAATCCCACCGCCTCCGCAACCTCACCCGCGGCGGCAAGCGCATCCGCGCGCGACCGGCGCGACAGATGCGCACCGATCGCGATGTTCTCGCGGACGGTCAAACCGGCGAACGGCTGAACGATCTGGAAGGTTCGGGCGACCCCGCGCCGCGCGAGCCGGTGCGGCGGCTCGCCGACGATATCGGCACCATCATAGACGATGCGGCCCTCGGTCGGCGCGAGGAAGCCCGCGATCATCGCGAACAGCGTGGTCTTGCCGGCGCCGTTCGGACCGATCAGCGCAGTGATGCGTCCGGCCTCGGCCGCAAGCGATGCCTGATTGACGGCAAGCAAGCCGCCGAAGCGCTTCGAGACATTCTCGACCTGGAGCAGCGGCTCAGCCACGGCGGCGCTCCAACAGGCCCGCGATGCCGCGCGGTGCGAATGCGACAACGGCGATGAGCACGCAGCCGTAGATGACGAGGTCGAGCCCCGGCGCATCGCCGGTGACGAGCTTGGTCCCCTCGCCGATCGAACGCACGACCAGCGCGCCAAGCAACGGCCCGAATACGGTGCCGACGCCGCCGATGATCGGCGCCAGCAGCGCCTCGATCGAGATCCACGGGCCGTAGGCGATGCCGGCATCGAGGAACAGGAAATACTGCGCATAGAAGCCGCCGCCCGCGGCCGTGATCGCAGCCGAGACGGTCATGGCGCCAAGCTTGACCAGGGTTGCATCGACGCCGAGCGCGCTGGCGGCATCCTCGTTCTCGCGCACGGCGACGAGGTAGGCGCCGAACCGGCTCTGCTCGATCACGCGGATGAGGACCAGCGACAGCGCGACCAGAGCAAGAACGATCCAGTAGAACGGCGCGCGACTCTGAAACTGGAACGCCTCCGGACGCAAGTCGAGCTTCAGCAAAGTGCCGACGCCGGCTCCGGTGATTGGTGTAACGCTGGCGATAATGCGCAGCACCTCGGCAAAGGCGAGCGTCACCAGTGCGAAGTAGGAGCCCTTCAGGCCGGAACGAAAGCTCAGCGCCCCGATCACCGCTCCGACCAGCGCGCCGGCCGCAATCCCGATACAGAAGGCGATCCAAGCGTTGATGCCGTAGCGCATCTGCAGGATAGCTGTGACATATGCACCGGTGCCGAAGAACGCGGCATGGCCGAAGGAATACTGTCCGCCATAGCCCCCAAGCAGGTTCCAGCCTTGCCCGACCAGCGCAATCAAAAGCGCCATCACCAGGAAATTGAGAACGACGTTGGAGGTGGTGACAAGCGGCACAAGCCCGAGCAACGCCACGGCGATGGCGATTGTCGCCAGCCCCTTCATGCCCGCTCCCCGAACAGGCCACTCGGCCGGAACAGCAGCACCAGGATGAACATCACAAACACGCCGATCTGGCCAAGCGACTCGCCGAGATAGAGGCCGGAGAGACTTTCCACCACGCCGACGAACAGGCCCCCGAGCAGCGCGCCTGTCACCGAGCCCATGCCGCCAAGTACGACGATGGTGAAGGCGATCAGCACGAAGGCGTTGCCGGCGGTCGGATTGACGTAATAGGTCGGGATCAGCAGGCAGGCGGCGATGGCGAGGCAGGCGGTGCCGAGACCGAAGGTCACCGCATAGATGTGGGCGACATCGATGCCGGCAAGCTCGGCGCCGAGCTTCTCCTTGGCGACCGCCCGGATCGCCTTGCCGGTGTCGGTCCATTGCATGATCAGCCACAACGCGACCGCGACGGCGATGACGACGCCAAAGGCGACGACGCGCGGGACGGCGAGAAAGGCCGTGCCGATCTCGACGACGTCGAACGCATACGGCAGGTTGATGGTGCGGGTGTCGGCGCGAAAAGCATAGAGCAGCGCGTTCTCGATCACGACTGCGAGGCCGAGCGTCACCAGAAGGATGTTGCGATCCTCGCCGTGCGCCGCAGGCCCGATCACGAAACGCTGCAAGGCATATCCCAACATGAAAAACAGCGGGGTCAAGAGAACCGCCGCCATATACGGGTCGAGACCGAGGAGCTTATGGGCAAAGAACGCCGCGAACATCGCGGCGGTCAGCAGCGCACCGTGAGCGAAATTGATGATGTGCAGAACACCGTAGATCAGTGTCAGACCAAGCGCGACCAGCGCATAGACGGCACCGGTCATCAGCCCGTTCAGGATTGCGGGAACGAGGATAACCGGCGAAAGCATCGCCACGTTTGCTACCGGGCCGCCGTCACGCCGGCATCGGAAACACCGCCTTCGCCGAAGCGTATTGCGCGGGGAAGATCACCTCGATGTCCTTCTTCAGCACCTGCGTGTTCACCGGCGCTGCGCCCTGGTTCTGGCCGTTGACGAACTTGGTCGGGCCATAAGGCATAACGTGGCCGCTGAAGGTCGAGCTTTCCAGCGCCGCGATGATCTTGGGCCGCTCGGCGCTCGCCGCCCTTTCCAGCGCGTCGGCGAGCAGCAGGACACACGAGTAGTTCATGTAGACTTCGTAGGTGAAGAACTCGTTCTTGGCCTCGATCTTCTTCTTCAGCGCCTGCGCCTTGGGATTCTTCGGATCGAACCAGTGATTGCAATCCATGATGTATTCGGCGGCCTCGGGGAATTCCTTGACGAACTTGTAGGACGAGGCGGCACCGCCGAGCACCGAATAGATGCCTTTCGGCCGGATGCGCTGCTGCTGCATGGTGCGGGCCAGCAGGACATATTCGTTGTAGTAGTTCGCCGGGATGACGAGGTCGGGATTCTGCGCCTTGATCTTGAGCGCGACGTTGTTGAAGTCGCGCGTGGGCGTCGGATGCGGGATGGTTTCCAGCACCTGGAAGCCACGCCCTGGCAATTGCGCGTTCAGTAACTTCGCAAGGCCCGACCCGAACGCTGAATCCTCGTGCACGATCACGACGGTTTTCGCGATCTTGCCGGCCTGCTCGTTGATGGTGACGAGATTGTCGAGCGCCGTCTTGGCAATGACGCCGAAGCCCGGACCGAACCGAAAGGTGTTCTTCAGGCCACGGCTGACGATGCTGTCGACCACGCCGACGTCTACAATATAGGGCAGGTCGTAGCGCGCCGCGGTCTGGCTCGCCGACAGGCAGATCGCGCTGGCATAGCCGCCGACGATGGCGGCAACGCCGGCGCCGTTCATCTTCTCGACCTCGGCGTTGCCGCCGTCCGGAGTCGATTGCGCGTCGCCGAGCAGCGGCTCGATCTTCGCCCCGCCCATCGATTTGATGCCGCCCGCGGCATTGATCTCCTCGATCGCAAGCTGGGCACCAATGCGGCCCTGCTGGCCGGAGTAAGACAGCGCGCCGGAGACCGGATGCAGCACGCCGACCTTCACCGCCGCGCCCTGCGCACGCAGCACGGAGGGAGTGGCGAGCGTGGCGGCACCGATCGCGGTGGTTTGCAGAAAGCGGCGGCGGCTGACGGACAACGATTGACGAGACATGGATTCCCTCCCCTGCGGTGCTTCGACACTAACATTGGTCCACGCCTCCTTCTATATTATCCTCGCCTTTTAGCGTCTGGCAGCATGAACCAGCCCCAAACCGTGATCGACAAGATATGGGCCGCGCATGAAATCCTGCGCCGCCAGGACGGCGACTCGCTGCTGTGGGTTGACCGCCATTATGTGCATGAAGGCTCGTTCCACGCCTTCGGCAAGCTTGCCGAGCGCGGCGTATCGGTCGCCGAGCCAGGGCTGACCTTCGGCGTCGCCGACCACTACGTGCCGACCCGCGGTTCGCGCCAGAACATCGCCAATCCCGAGCTCGCTCGGATGGTGCGGCAGGTCGAGGAGAACACGGCGAAGCACGACGTCAAGCTGTTCGGCCTCGATGACCCGCGGCAAGGCATCGTCCACGTGGTCGGGCCCGAGCAAGGGCTCACCCTGCCCGGCCTGATGATCGTCTGCGGCGACAGCCACACGTCGACGCATGGCGCGCTCGGGGCCTACGCCTTTGGCATCGGCGCCTCCGAGGTCGCCCATGTGCTGACGACGCAGACGATCTGGCAGAAAAAGCCCCGGCGCATGCGGGTGACGGTCGACGGCACCGCAGCGCCGGGAATCTCCGGCAAGGACATCATCCTCGCCATCATCGCGCATATCGGCGCGGACGGCGCGACCGGCTGCGCGGTCGAGTTTGCCGGCTCGGCAATCCGCGATCTGTCAATCGAGGGCCGGCTGACGCTCTGCAACATGTCGATCGAGGCCGGCGCGCGCTGCGGCATGATCGCGCCGGACGAGAAGACTTTCGCCTATCTCAAGGGCCGGCCTTATGCGCCGAAGGGCGCTGAGTTCGACCGCGCGGTCGAGGAATGGTCGAGGCTTGCGACCGATCAAGGCGCAACCTTCGAGCATGAGGCAGCACTGGACGCGAAAAACATCGCGCCGGTGGTGACCTGGGGCACCAGCCCGGAGGATGCGCTGCCGATCGACGCCAGCGTGCCCGATCCGTCGCGTGAGCCGAACGAGAATCGTGCGAACTACCTGCGGGACGCGCTGGAATACATGGGCATCGCGCCAGGGGAGAAGCTCACCGACATCGCGGTGGATCGCGTATTCATCGGCTCGTGCACCAATTCGCGGATCGAAGATTTGCGCGCTGCTGCTGCGGTGCTCGCCGGCCGCAAGAGCAAGGTGCCGGGGCTGGTTTCGGCTGGCTCGACCCCGATCAAACGCCAGGCCGAGCAGGAAGGGCTCGACCGCGTCTTCCGCGACGCCGGGCTGGAATGGGGCGAGTCCGGCTGCTCGATGTGTGTCGGCATCAACGGCGATCTGGTGGCGCCCGGCGAGCGTTGTGCGTCGACGACCAACCGCAACTTCCGCGGCCGGCAGGGCCCGGGCGCGCGCACGCAT
Organism: uncultured Alphaproteobacteria bacterium; assembly: GCA_963702635.1. Taxonomy (GTDB): domain Bacteria; phylum Pseudomonadota; class Alphaproteobacteria; order Rhizobiales; family Xanthobacteraceae; genus Z2-YC6860. The sequence continues at coordinate 668,916 of CAVPDL010000010.1, read as the reverse complement.
CTGATGTCGCCCGCGATGGTCGCCGCTGCGGCGGTCAGCGGACATCTCGCCGACGTGCGGCCGCTTCTTGAAGGCCGCAAGGTATAACGACATGGACAAGTTCACCAGGATCACCGGCCCGGCCTGCCCGATCAACCAGGCCAATCTGAACACCGATCAGATTTTGCCGGCGCGCTATCTGAAATGGACGCGCGCACAGGGCATCGGCAAGGTGCTGTTCAACGACCTTCGCTTTGACGCCGACGGGAAAGAAAAAGATTTCCCGATCAACAAGCCGGCGTGGCGCAACGCCAAGATCGTGGTCGGCGCACGGAATTTCGGCTGCGGCTCGTCGCGCGAGGCCGCGGTCTACGCCCTTTACGATTATGGCGTGCGCGTGGTGATCGCACCGTCATTCGGCGACATTTTCTCAGGCAACGCGGTGCAGAACGGGCTGGTCACGGCAATCGTCACCGACGACGAAGCGGCCGAAATCATGGCGGCCCTGGAGCGGACGCCGGACCTGCCGGTGACAGTCGATCTCGAAGAGCAGACCGTCGTCTGCGGCAACCGGACCTACAAGTTCACCATCGATCCGGTGCGCCGGATGCGGCTGCTCAACGGCTGGGACGATATCGCGCTGACCGAAAGCTATCGCGACAGGATCGCGGCATTCAAAGCGAAAGATCAATTGGCACGGCCCTGGGCAGTGCCGCGCGCCGGCACATGACGGAACGCACGCAGGTCCTAATCGCCGGGGCCGGGCCGGTCGGGCTGACGGCAGCGCTGCTGCTCGGCAGTAAGGGTATCGCGGTCACGCTATTGGAAGCGGAGCCTGCTATCTCCGAAGAGCTGCGGGCCTCGACGTTTCACCCGCCGACGCTCGACATGATGGCGCCTTACGGCATCACGGAACGGATGCTCGAGGCCGGCCTGATCTGCCCGAACTGGCAGATCAGGCTGCATCCGTCGGGCGAGCGCGCGGTGTTCGACCTTTCGGTCTTGAAGGAAGAAACCGGACATCCGTATCGCCTGCAATGCGAACAGGCGAAATACTGCCAATTCGTGCTCGACGCCGTGCAGAAGCTGCCAAGTGTGACTGTCGCCTTCTCGACGGAAGTCACAGGGCTGGAGCAGACGGACGGCACCGTACGGGTAAACGTATCTTCGCCCGGCGGCGAAAGAACCTTTACCGCCGACTACGTGATCGGCGCCGATGGCGCGCGGAGCGCGGTGCGGCGGGCCATCAATGTCGAACTATCCGGCGACATCTATCCCGAGACCACGATCCTTGCGACCACGCACTTTCCGTTCCATGAAAAGCTCGAAGGCTTGTCCAACGTCTCCTATTGCTGGAAACCGGATGGAACCTTCAGCCTGCTGCGGCTGCCGGGCGTCTGGCGCGTGAGCCTTTATGCCCGCGACGGCGAGACCACCGAGCAGGCGCTGGAGGACAAAGCGCAGCAGGAGCTGCTGCATGACATCGTGCCCGATGCGGGACGGATCGAGGTGCGGAAGACGCGGCCCTACCGCATCCATCGGCGGCTGGCCTCGGCCTACCGGAACGGCCGCGTGCTCCTGGCCGGCGACGCCGCCCATCTCAACAGCCCGTCCGGCGGCATGGGCATGAATGGCGGCATCCACGACGCGTTCAATCTTTGCGAGAAGCTGATCGCGGTGATTCAGGAGCGCGAAGGCGACGACTTGCTCGACCGTTACGAGCGCCAGCGCCGGCCGATCGCCGAGGAAGAGATCATCCAGCAGGCCCACCGCAACCGCACCCGTATGCAGGAGCGCGATCCGGCGCGGCGGCGGGCCATGCTCGAAGACCTGCAACGCACCATCGCCGATCCAGCAAAGCTCAAGGCCTATCTGCTCAAATCCTCGATGATCGAGGGACTGCGGCGCGCCGCCGCGACGGAATAGGATTTGTGTGTGCTAAGACCCCAACGGGGTGCGCGACGGCGGCCTGCGAATGGAGTGGAGCAATGCGGTTGGGTGACATTCTTGCCAGACTTGTGGCAGCAGTCGGCGTGGTGCTCGCAGCCCTTGCCTCGCCCGCCCTCGCCGACGACTATCCGTCACGCCCGATCACTATCGTCGTGCCGTTCCCGCCCGGCGGCAGTTCCGACATCGTGATGCGGCTGGTCTCGCACAAGGTGTCGCAGACCACTGGTCAGACGATTATCATCGAGAACCGCCCCGGCGCCGCAGGCAACGTCGCGGCAATGGCGATCAAGAATGCGCCGCCCGACGGCTACCTGCTGATGATGGGGCACACCGGCACCCACGCCATCAATGCGACGCTCTACACCGACCTGAAGTTCGATCCGGTGAAGGACTTCCAGCCAATCACCGCACTGATCGCGTTCAACAACATCCTGATGGTGCCCACGGCGAGCCCGGCGAAGTCGGTGGCCGATCTGGTGGCTCTCGCCAAGAGCAAGCCCGAGGGCTTGAGCTACGGCTCGCAGGGCATCGGCACCGGCGGCCACCTGCTCGGCGTGCTGTTTGCCAAGCATGCCGGCATCAAGCTCCTGCACGTGCCCTATCGCGGCATCGCGCCGGCGGTAACCGACACCGTGGCCGGCCGCGTCGACATGATGTTCTCGTCGTATCTCTCCGCCGCGGGTCAGGTCGAGGCCGGTAAGCTTCGCATGCTGGCGATCGCCGGCACCGAGCGCCATCCGCGCATTCCCGACGTGCCGACCATGCCGGAAGCCGGCTATCCCGACGTGCAGATGCAGCAATGGTTCGGGCTGTTCGCGCCGGCGCATACGCCGGCACCGGTCGTGCAGAGGCTCAATGCCGAGTTCGTCAAGGCGCTGCAGAGCGCCGAAGTGAAGGACAAGGTGCTGCCGCAGGTCGCTTTCGTGACGCCGAGCACACCCGATGAGCTGGAAGCGATGGTCAAGCGCGACATCGTCCGGCTCGGCGCGGTGGTGAAGGAATCCGGCGCCAAGCCGCCGGATTAGGCAAACGCGATGTCGCTCGAATACGCACGCCGGGGCCTGGTCGGCATGCTGACGCCGCAGGCCAACACCACGGTCGAGCCGGAGTTCAACCTGCTGTGGCCCGCGGGCGTCGCCATGATCAACGCACGTTTGACGAGCGATAAAACATCGATGTCGGGCCGGCTGGTCGACTACTTCGACAATTACAGCGCAGCGCTGCGGCAATTCGCCAATGCGCCGGTCGGCGTCGTGGCCGCAGCCTGCACCGGCGCGTCGTATCTCGCAGGCCGCGAGCGCGAGGCGGCTTTGGCGAAAGAGATTGAGGCCAGCCACGGATTCCCGTTCGTTACTGCGGCGCTGGCCGTGGTCGATGCGCTAACTGCGTTGAAGGCGCGCCGCCTCGGCCTGGTGTCGCCCTACCCTGACGATCTCAACCGAGCCAGCATCGGATATTGGCAGAGTCACGGCTTCGAGGTGGCGGAGGTCGCCAACGCCTTCAACAGCGAGAGCGCATTCCACCCGATCTACAGCCTCGGCGGCTCGGTCGCAGCGAGGGCGTTGGGTACGCTGGAAGGCAAGCCGCTCGACGCTATCGTCATGCTCGGGACCGGGATGCCGACACTCCACCCGATCGCTGGCTCGATCGGCTGGAACGGCGGGCCGGTGATGTCGTGCAATCTCTGCCTCGCCTGGCGGGCGGTGGAGGCGCTCGACAAACATTCGCCGCGGCGTTCGACCTTGGAGGAGTGGCTGCACGGCGCAGGCTGGGTGGCACAGCTCAAGGCCCGGCAGTAGCTCAATCGCAGCGGGCCACCATTCCGCCGTCGACGACGATCTCGGTGCCGGTGACGAAGCGCGCTTCGTCAGAAGCCAAAAACAGCGCCGCGTAGGCGGTATCGCGGCCATCGCCCATGAAGCCCGCCGGGATGCGCGCGACGCGGGACTTGAGCAGCGCATCGATGTCGCCGCCGGTCCGCTGCTTGGCGAGCCGCGCCTCGACCATCGGCGTGTGCAGTTGCCCAGGCACCACGGTGTTCACGCGGATGCCCTTGTTGGCGTATTGCACCGCGACCACGCGCGAAAGCTGGATCACCCCGGCCTTCGAGGCGGCATAGCCGACTTGCGGCGAGCCGGTGTAGCGCAGGCCCGAGGTCGAAGCGAGATTGACGATGGCGCCGCCGCCCTGGCGCTCCATGACCGGCAGCACGTGCTTGCAGGCGAGGAATACGCTCTTCAGATTGTAGGCCATCTGGCCGTCCCAGGCCTCTTCCGACAGTTCGACGGGACCGCCGGCCGCCGAGCCGCCGACGTTGTTGACCAGGATGTCGATGCGGCCGAACACTACCAGACAAGTGTCGACCATCGCCTTGACGTCGCCGCTCTTGGTCACGTCGCATTCATGCGTCTTGATGGCGCCGCCGATCTCGGCGACGCGATCAACCGTCTCCTTCATCGAGTCGCCGTTCTTGTCGACGGCGAACACCTTGGCGCCCTCGCGGGCGAACAGCACCGCAGTGGCGCGTCCGTTGCCCCAGCCGGGCCCGATACAGCCCGCGCCGGTGACCAGGGCGACCTTGTCCTGAAGACGTCCCGGCATCGGCCTTACTGCGAGCCCTTGAGGCCAAGCCTTTCGACCAACGCGCCCCACTTCGCGCGCTCGTCCTTCATGTAGGCGTTGATGCCGTCGATCGAGGGCGTGTCGATCGGAATCAAGCCGATGTTGGCGACCTTGGTCCTCATCTCAGGGTCGCTCATGATCTTCTTCATCTCGGCGTGCAGGCGTTCGACGATGTCTTTCGGCGTCTTGGCAGGCGCCAGCAGCACGTGCCACGAGATCGTCTCGAAATCCGGCATGCCCACGGCTTCGGAAACCGGCGGCACGTCGGGCAGGAGCGGCAGGCGGTTCGAGGACGACACCGCGAGAGCGCGGAGCTTGCCTTCCCTGATCAGCGGCAGCGATGCGCCAGCCTCGACGAAGCCCGCCGAGACGTGACCGGCGGCAAGGTCGGCGATCGACTGCCCGGTATTGCGGTACGGAACCTGGTTGGCGTCGAAGTTAAGTCGCTGCTTGGCGTACTCCATCGTCAGATGCTGGATGCCGCCGGCGCCGAGCGTCACGTAATTCAGCGGCGGCTTGGTTGAGTTGGCGTATTTGACGAATTCCAGCACGGTCTTGGCCGGCAGGCTCGGATTGACGACCAGGATGAACGGCGATTTCACGTAGTAGGAAATCGGCACGAAGCTGTTCTCGGGATCGTAATTGAGCTGCTTGTAGAGCGCCGGATTGATCGCCATCGCGCCGCTTGTCAGCACCACGAGCGTGTGACCATCGGGCGGAGAACTGGCGACCTGGTTCGCCGCCAACATCGTGGATGCGCCCGGTCTGTTCTCGACCACGACGGGCTTGCCAAGCGCCGCGGAGAGCTTTTCGGCATAGAGGCGCACCACCACGTCCATGCCGGTTCCCGGCCCAATGGACACCACGATGGTGATATTCCTCGACGGATAGCTTTGCGCCTGGGCCGGTGCATTGTATCCCAGCACTGCCAGCGTCAACAAAACGCGCACCAACGTGACCATGTCGATCCTCCCCATGCAGTCACGCCTTGGCCGGCGCTTGTTGCAAATCGTTCCGATTGTCGTTCGCAAGCTTAGGTGGACGCGCTGGCGCGAACAAGACGCTTTGCCTTGACGCACGCCCTGCACTATCTGCATGAGCGAGGAATTCGGGTCCGGAGCATCGATGGCCAACGAAAAGGAACGTGTCGCGCTCGGCTCGATCGCGGCGTCAGGCGGTCTGACGCTGGCGAAGGGCGTGGTCGGCGTGCTGACCGGGTCGCTCGCCGTCCTGTCGGAGGCGGCGCATTCGCTGATCGATCTTGGCGCCACGGTGATGACCTACTTTGCCGTGCGCATCGCCGGCAAGCCGGCCGATGAGGAGCATCACTACGGCCATGGCAAGGTCGAGAGCATATCCGCACTGGCCGAGACCGGGCTCCTGTTCGTATTGTCCGGTGTGGTGATCTGGGAGGCCACCAGGCGCCTGCTTGGCGATCAGCAGCATGTGGTGGAGGCCACCGTCGCGGCCTTCGCCGTGATTGTGGTTTCGATCGTGGTCGACTACTTCCGCGCCCGGCTGCTCTACCGCGTCGCCGGCGAAACCGCCAGCGAGGCACTCGAGGCCGACGCTTTACACTTCGGCTCCGACATGTGGTCGTCGATCGCCGTGCTGATCGGGCTCGGCGGCGTCGCGCTGGGCTTTCAATGGGCGGATTTCGGCAGCGGCCGTGGTCGTCGCGGTGTTCGTCTGCCTTGCCGGCTGGCGGCTCGGCCGCCGCACCATCGACACGCTCACCGACACGGCGCCGGCCGGAGTTGCCGACACGGTCCGGCGCGCTGCGGGGCGCGTGCGCGGCGTGGTCGCAGTCGAGGGAGTTCGTGCGCGGCCGGTTGGCGACAAAATATTCGTGGAAGTCGTCGTGGCGGTGAGCCGGGCGCTGCCGCTCGATCGGGTCGATGCCCTCAAGAAGCGCGTCGCGGATGCGGTGCGCGCGGATCTGCCTCGCGCCGAAGTCGGGGTCGATGCCGCCCCGCGCGCGCTCGACAACGAGACGGTGCAGGAGCGCGTCATGGTGACCGCCCGCAACCAGGGGCTCGCTGTGCACCATGTCACCGTGCACGACATCGGCGGACGCCTCTCGGTCTCGCTCGATCTCGAGGTCGATCGCAAGCTTGCGCTCGGCTCAGCCCATGACATCGCCGACGGGCTCGAGGCAGCGCTGCGCGACGAGCTCGGCCCCGGAGTCGAAATCGAGACTCACATCGAGCCGCTGCAGCCGCCGGAGGCGGCCGGCCGCGAGGCGCCGCCGGAGCGCGTTCGCGCTGTTGAGATCGCGCTCGGCGAGGCTGCTGCCGAGGGCGGCATGATCCGCGACGTGCATGATGTGCGGGTGCGCGAAACCGACGAGGGAGAAATCGTCAATTTCCACTGCTACGTCGATCCTGCGCTCACAGTGCAGGAGGTCCACGAAAAAGTCGACGAGCTTGAGCAAGCGCTGCGACGCCGCTCCGCGTCGATCAAGCGCGTGATCGGCCATGCCGAGCCGCGGCGTCCCTGAAACGACATGCGCGCGTGGCTGTGAACCACGCGCGCCCGGAAACTGTCTTGCGATAGGAAATTAGATTCCCGCCTCCTTGAAAACCTTGGTCAGGTTGGCGGTCTCCTCGGCGATCCGCTTATCCATCGCTTCCGGCGTGTCACTCACGCCGATCAGGAACTGCTTCTTCAGCTTTTCCTGCATGTCCGGCGACTTCAGGGCGACGGCCCAATCCTTGGCGATCTTCTCGATGATCGGCTTCGGCACGGCGCGCGGCGCCAGGAGGCCGAACCAGGAGTCATAGACGAACGGCAGCCCAGCCTCGGTGAAGGTCGGCGTGTTCGGCATTTCCGGGATGCGCTGCGCTGTCGCGGCCGCGATTGCCTTGACCTTGCCAGCCTGGGATTGGTCGCGGGCGAGGTTCACCGGCGCAAAATAGAGCTGCGCATCGCCGCGCATTACCGCCGTGACGGCGTCAGGCGCGCTGCGGAACGGCACATGGACGATGTTGATACCAGCGGCCTTGCGGAACAACGCTCCAGCGATGAACGTGGTGCTGGCGAGGCCGGGCGACGAGAAGTTGAGCTTGCCCGGGTCCTTCTTGGCGAGATCGATCACGTCCTTCAGCGTCGTTACCGGAAGATTGGGACTGGTGATCAGAAACAGCGGGGCGGAGCCGATCCGCGTGATGCCGGCGAAATCTTTAACCGGATCGAACGGCGCGTCCTTGCTGACCAGGCCCGCTACAGTGTGTCCATTGGATGTCAGCATCAGCGTGTTGCCGTCCGGCGCCGATTTGGCGACCCCACCGGTGCCGGCAAGGCCAGGCCGGTTCTCAACGATGACCTGCTGGTGCCACTGCTTGCCCATCTCGTCGGCAAAGATGCGCGCCAGGATGTCGGTGACGGAGCCGGCGCCAAATGGCACCACAATCGTCACCCGTTGACTCGGCCAGCTCTGTGCCGACGCGGGCATGGCCAACACCGCAGATGCCGCTGACAGGATTGCCGCCCCCATCACAGACGTCAAATATCGCTTCATCGCCTCCTCCTTGGTGGTCGCCGTTGGCCGGCCTACTGGGCCGGCGCGAATATCTTGGTCTCGCCGCTTGCTTTGCTTTTCGCAACAACCTCGTCAAGGCTCTTACCAAAATCTTTGAGCATCACAGCAGCGGCATTTCGCCCAGGTCCGCCCGAAATCGACCCGCCCGGATGCGTTGTCGAGCCGGTCTGGTAGAGGCCGGGTATCGGCATGCGGTGCTGCGCCCAGCCAGCGGCCGGACGGAGCGCTGCGGCCTGCGCCGCATTCTGCGCGCCGCCGTGGCAGGAGCCGTGCCAGTTGTGCGGGTTGCGCCGTTCGAGGTCGAGCGGGCTCTCGATCACGCTGGCGAGAATTTTGTCGTCGGTAAGGTTAGGCGAGAATTTTCTCAACCAGTTCAAATTGGCTTCGGCGACCTCGTTCTTGAGGTGGTCCCAATGCTGCGGACCTTGCTTCAGATCGTAAGGCTGCATGCCGATGATCTTGATGGTGTGATGGCCGGGCGGCGCCTGCGTTGGATCGCCGATCGAGGGCGAGACCGCCAGCAGCACCGGCTCCTCGACATTGGCGACGCCGCGGGCGAAGTCGTAGCCCATGCGCAGCGCGCGCGTCGGCTCCGACAGCATGGCGCAGGCGATCGGCGTGATGTTGCCGCCGTCGCCATTGAACGTCATCGGCTCTTTCGTGGCGTAATGCTGCACGAACAGTGTCGGCCCGCCCTGCCAGGTCTCGACGCCCTCGACGAAGTCATCCGCCCAGAGTTTGCGCGGCGCCATGTCGATCAGGTGCTTGATGTGGATCGTCGACAGGACGGCCTTGTCGGCGCGGTACGAGCTGCCGTCCTTGCATTCGACGCCGACGCACTTGCCATTCTCGACGATCAGCCGCTCGACCATCTTGCCCGTCAGCGCCACCCCGCCGTGCTGTTCGATCAGCCGCACCAGGATTTCGGTAAGTACGCCGGAGCCGCCTTTAGGAATGCACCAGCTCCAGCGCTGCCGCCCCCACACCAGCGAATAGGCAAGCCGCCCGGTCATCGGCCATTCCGGCGGCGTCACGGTCTGGAACGCCATCCACAGCATGAAGCAGCGCGAGTGATCATCCTCGAAGTTGTCGCGGATGATCTCCCAGGCCGACTGCGCCTGCCGTCGCAGCCATTTCTTGCCGTCGGGATGCTCGTTGAGGCGGTCGTTGATCGGCTTGCCGAAGCCGATCGGGGTGTAGGATGCGGCGTCGAACAGCGGCTTGATCGCGTCGTATTCGTTATACATGCGCCGGTAGGCGTCCGCGTCTTTCTTCGAGAATTTGCCGAACTGCTCGATGGTGCGTTCGATGTCGTGATACTGCGTGAGCCAGGCGCCATCGAGGAACGGCGCGTGGCAGACAATCTCGGGATGGACGTACTCAAGCCCGTAGTCGGCGAGGCCAAGCTCGTCGTTCCGCATCATCGGCGAGTCCTGCAGGATGACGTGGGCGGTGCCGCAGGAATCGTGGCGGAACCCCGGTAACGTCAGCTCCTCGGTGACGACGTTACCGCCGAGGATTGAACGGCCTTCCAGCACCAGACAGCGGTAGCCGGCCTTGGCGAGATAGGCCGCGGCGACCAGGCTGTTGTGCCCTGCGCCCGCGACAACGATGTCAAATCGGTCCGGCATTGCTCTCCCATCTCATGAATCGTCATGGCCGGGCAACCGGTGCCCAGCCATGATGGAATTGGAAACCTCAGACGCGCTTGTCCGGCACGCCGGCGGCTTTGTAGACGCGGGCCTTGGCCGCCTCGCCGAGCTTCGCCAAACGCGCCATGTCGACGCCGACGAGCTTGCCGTTGCGCTTCATGATCTTGCCGGCGATCAGAACGGTGTCGACGTTTTGCGGGCCCATGCTGGTGACGACGGCGCCGACCGCGTTGTTCATCGGCATGACGTTGAGCATGTCGTGACGCAGCAGGATGACGTCGGCCTCCTTGCCAGGCGTCAGCGACCCGGTCTTCTTGTCTAGGTGGTTGGCGCGCGCACCTTCGATGGTGGCGAACTCGAGGACTTCGCGCGCGGTCAGGAACTTCGGCGGGCTCTTGTCGCCGGACAGCTTGCGGTCCCAGACCTCGTTCTTCTGCTGCGTCAGCATCGAGCGCATCTGGTTGAAGAAGTCGTTCGGCACCGAGGTCTCGACATCGACGCTGAGACTCGGACGGATGCCCATATCGACGGCCTTCTGCACCGGCGGGTTGCCATGACCCATCAGCTTCTCGACATAGCTTGCGATCGAGACGGTGCCGCCGGAATCCTTGATCAACTTCCATTCGGTGTCGTTGAGCGTGCAGCAATGCACGTAGGTCGTGTCCGACTTCAGCGGTTCGATGGCGTGGATCTTTTCCAGGAGCGCGGCGCGGCCGAACTCGCCGACACCAACGTGGATGGTGATCGGTGCGCCGGAATCGCGAGCGGTCTTCCAGATCGGGACGATGTCCTCCGCCTTGCCGCCCGGCGAAGCAAGGAACAGCGTCGTCAATTGATCGTCGCTATTAAAGTACTGTTTCCGCAGCCGCGCGATATCGCCGGGGAACTTGTTCTTCGGCGCGTCGCGCCAATTGCCGGAGGGAGTCTCCGGATAGCCATAGGCGAACACCGCGCGTACGCCGGACTCGTGCAGCGCCTTGATGCAGGCATCGGTGTGCTCCGGCGAATTCTGGATGTGCGACCAGTCGAGCACGGTGGTGACGCCGACATCGATGCACCCGAGAGTGCTCAGCAGATTGGCGGCATAGCAGTCTTCAGGGACGTAATTGGCTCCGAACTTCTTCTGGATCAGCGCGATGTAGTCGGCGAGCGAGCCATCCGGCAGAGAGTTACGCAGAAATCCTTCCCACATGTGGCGATGGGTGTCGACGAAACCCGGCATGACCACGCATTTGCCGGCGTCGATCACCTGGGCATGCGGAGCGCTGATGTTCGGCTGGACAGCCGAGATTTTCTTGCCTTCGATCAGGATGTCGGCCTGCTCGAAGTCGCCGATAGCCTTGTCGAGCGTCAGTACGCAGCCGCCCTTGATCAGGATCGGCCGGCCGGCCATCTGTTCGCTCGGCTTGGCTTTGGCCTTGGCCTCCGCCTCGCCGGTCATGCCGGCTGCAAACGCCGGCGCCGCCGCAACGCCCGCGGCGGTGCTGCAAAGAAACTGCCGCCGCGACGGGCGGTTTCCCGGCAGGCAGCACGGACAGCCGGATTTGAATGCATGGGTCATGTGAGCCTCCCCGTTGCGTGTTATTGTTGCGGCCATGCTATGCCTGCTTGCTCCCGCGATCTAGCAACGCAATTCTGCCCACTCGCCGTCGCATAGTTCACACCCCAAATACGATGGGCAGCCAAACCAAATGATGCGCACCGAAGAGCACCGCCCCGTCCGCCTTTCCGAATACCGGCCGCCCGACTGGCTGGTCGAAACGGTCGATCTCGACATCAAGCTGCATCCCACCCAAACGCCGGTGCGGGCCACGCTGCGGCTCAAGCCCAATCCGGCGGCAGGCGCGCCGGCGCCGCTTCAACTCGATGGCGACGGCCTGACGCTGGTTTCGCTGAAGATCGACGGCGCGCCGGTCGCTGCCGACCGCTATGTGGCGACGCCCGACGGCCTCACCATCGCGCAGCCGCCGCAAGCGCCGTTCACGCTGGAGATCGAGACGCTGGTCGACCCGCAGGCCAACACCCAGCTTTCCGGCCTCTACCGGTCGAGCGGCACTTGGTGCACGCAATGCGAGGCCGAAGGCTTCCGCCGCATCACCTACTTCCCCGACCGTCCGGACGTCATGGCGGTCTACACCGCCCGGATCGAGGCCGATGAAGCCGAAGCGCCGGTGCTGCTCGCCAACGGCAATCTGCGCGAGTCGGGCGACCTGCCCGGCGGCAGGCACTTCGCGGTCTGGCACGACCCATGGCCGAAGCCCTCCTATCTGTTCGCCATGGTCGGCGGCAAGCTCGGCGTAGTCGAGGACATGTTCGTCACCCGGTCCGGCCGCGAGGTGGCGCTGCGGATCTACGTCGAGCCCGGCAAGGAGGACCGCTGCGGCTACGCCATGGATTCGCTCAAACGCGCCATGCGCTGGGACGAGCAGGCGTTCGGCCGCGAGTACGATCTCGACGTGTTCATGATCGTCGCCGTGTCCGACTTCAACATGGGGGCGATGGAGAACAAGGGCCTCAACGTCTTCAACGACAAATACGTGCTGGCGACGCCCGAGACCGCGACCGACAACGACTTCGTGTCGATCGAAGCCATCATCGCGCACGAGTACTTCCACAACTGGACCGGCGACCGCATCACCTGCCGCGACTGGTTCCAGCTTTGCCTGAAGGAAGGCCTGACGGTCTATCGCGACCAGGAGTTCACCTCGGACATGCGCTCGCGCGTGGTGACGCGGATCGGCGACGTGCGCGGCCTGCGCGCGCACCAATTCGTCGAGGACGCAGGCCCCCTCGCCCATCCGGTGCGGCCGGAGCTCTACCGCGAGATCAACAACTTCTACACCACGACGGTCTACGAGAAGGGCGCCGAGGTGGTGCGGATGATCCACACCCTGCTCGGTGCGGAACACTTCCGCAAAGGCATGGACCTCTATTTCGAGCGCCACGATGGCGAGGCCGCGACCGTCGAGCAGTTCGTGCAGTGCTTCGCCGACGTAAGCGGGCGCGACTTCAAACCATTCATGCGCTGGTACTCGCAGGCCGGCACGCCTGAGGTGGTGGCGTCCGGCCACTACGACGCGGCAGCGAAGACCTACAAGCTCGATCTCGCGCAGGTGATACCGCCGACGCCCGGCCAGCCGACCAAGGAGCCGATGGTCATTCCGCTCGTCACCGGGCTGATCGGCGGCGACGGCCGCGACCTGCCGCTGGCGCTCGCCGGTGGCCAGACCGTCGACCGCGGCGTGCTGGTGCTCGACAAGCCGGCCGTGAGCTTCATCTTCACTGGCGTCACCGAACGGCCGGTGCTCTCGACCAATCGCAACTTCTCCGCGCCGGTCAGGCTCACCGCCAATCTCAGCGCCGACGACCTGCGGCTGATGGCGGCGCGCGACCGCGATCCGTTCAACCGCTGGCAGGCGGTGCAGACGCTGGCGAGCACCCTTCTGGTCGGCAACGTAGCGCGGCTCCGAGCCGGCCAGGACCCGGAGTTGGACGAAGGCCTGCTCGACGCGCTCGCCGCGATTCTTGCCGACAAGGACCTCGAACCCGCCTTCATCGCCGAGGCGCTGAGCCCGCCGAGCGAGGCCGACATCGCCCGCGAGATCGGCCGCGACGTCGATCCCGATGCGATCTTCCGCGCCCGCGCGGCGCTTGCGCGCGCTGATGGGGCTGCATCTCAACGCGGCGCTGACGTCGACCTATCAGAGCCTGTCCGGCGGCGGAGCCTACAGTCCCGACGCCGTCAGCGCCGGCCGGCGCATGCTCAAGAACGTCTGCCTCGATCTGCTGGCGGCGACGCAGGAGTCCCATGCGATCCGCCTCGCAGCGAAGCAATACGAGACGGCCGACAACATGACCGACCGCATGGCGGCGCTCGCCACGCTGTCGCTGCACGATGTTCCGGAGCGCAAAGCCGCGTTCGACGATTTCTATCAGCGCTACCGCAACGATCCGCTGATCATCGACAAGTGGTTTGCGCTGCAGGCGACGACGCCCGATCCGGGCACGCTCGATCGCGTGCGGGCGCTGACCGCGCATCCGGCGTTCTCGATGGCCAATCCCAACCGCGTGCGCTCGCTGATCGGCGCCTTTGCGCAGGGCAATCCGACCCAGTTCAACCGGCCGGACGGCGCTGGGCTATGAATTCGTTGCCGACCGCATCCTCGCGCTCGATCCGGCCAACCCGCAGGTCGCCTCGCGCATGACCACCGCATTCAAGAGCTGGCGCGCGCTGGAGGCCGGCCGCCGCGCGCGCGCGCAGGCGGCGCTGAAGCGGATCGCGCAACGCGCCGAAGCTGTCGCGCGACGTCGGCGACATCGTGCAGCGCGCGCTGGCCGACACCTGAGATCGCCATCGTCGAATACCGGCGCCGGATTCAAGGCGTTGAAATGACTCCGGAATTTCTCCGAGGTGCGAAAACATCACGCTCACAATTTCTGTTGATGCGTTAACCAAAAATATTGACTCGGACTCTCGACAAGAGTTCGCGTCATCGATTCGAATAGCAGGTGATTCGAGGCGGTGTGGCACGCGCCGTTTCGGACGCGTCGCTTCAGGGGATCATCCAATACGGGGACGAGGGCATGGCGCGCGCCGAGGCGGCGAGTGCGTCCGCGCGATCGGATTCGATCAAGGGCTTGGCGCAATCGATCGCCAACCCGGCCTATCGGCGCCTGCTCACCGCAGAGCCGGCGCTGCGCCGCGCCGTTCCTGCGCTCATCATCGCATTCCTGCTCACCATCGGCGTCGGCGCCGTGGTGCAGGTGCTCGACCACCACCGCCAGGCGATCGCCGAAGCCGTCCACGACATCGACAACGTCGCCGATTTCGTGTCCGAGCGCTTCGACCGGCTGGCCAGCGTGGAAAAGGGCGACACCACGCGCCGCGACCTGCTTGAGCGCGCGCTTGTCGACCAGCGCCACAGCGTTCGGCCGCCGCATCCTGCTGAGCAACGCCGACGGCATCATCACCGCGACCGCCCCTGCGGGCGGGCCGGTCGGCTCGCGCCTGATCGACGTGCTCGGCGAAACGCAGCCGCTGACCATTCTCGGCGCCAGCGCGGGCGTGCTCGAGATCGCGCTTGCCGACGGCAGCCGCGCTTTCGCGACGGTGCGGACGCTGGCGTCCGCTCGCGGCCAATTGAGCGTCTACCAGTTGCGCAGCGATGCGCTCGCGGCCTGGCGCTCCGACACCACGCTGACGGTCACGCTGACCGCCACCACCGGCTTCGTGCTGCTGATTCTCGGCTTCGCCTTCCATTGGCAGGCGACGCGGGCGCGCGAAGCCGACGCGATCTATGACACCGTGCGAAGCCGCATCGACACTGCGCTCAACCGCGGCCGCTGCGGCCTGTGGGACTGGGACCTGGCCCGCGGCCGCATCTTCTGGTCGCAGTCGATGTTCGCGATCCTCGGCTTGCACCCGCGCGACGACCTGATGACCTTCGGCGAGGTCAGCCAGCTCGTGCACCCCGACGACATCAAGCTCTACGAGGTCGCGGCACAGCTTGCCGACGCCCAGACCAGCGCCATCGACCACGAGTTCCGGATGCATCACGCCAGCGGCAAATGGGTCTGGCTGCGGGCGCGCTGCGAACTGGTGCAGCAGCCGGGCGAACCGGGCTTGCACCTGATCGGCATCGCGGTCGATATCACCGAGCAGAAGACCCTGGTCGAGCGGACCGCAGCCGCCGACCTGCGGCTGCGCGACGCCATCGAGACTATCCCCGAAGCATTCGTGCTGTGGGACCAGGACAACCGCCTGGTGCTCTGCAATTCGAACTTCCAGACGCTGCACAGCCTGCCCGACGAGGCGATCACGGCCGGCACCGCCTACGAATCGGTGGTGGCGTCGGGACGCAAGCATGTCATCCGTTCCAAGCTCGCCAGCGAAGACCCCGCCATTCCCGGCGCGCGCACCTTCGAGGCCCAGCTCGACGACGGCCACTGGCTGCAGATCAGCGAGCGCCGCACCAAGGACGGCGGCTATGTCTCGGTCGGCACCGACATCACGCCGCTGAAGCAGCACGAGAAGAAGCTGATCGACAGCGAGCAGCGGCTGATGGCGACCGTCACCGACCTGCGCAATTCGCAGCACAAGCTCGAATTGCAGGCGCACCAGCTCACCGACTTGGCGCAGAAATACGCCGAGGAAAAGACCCGCGCCGAGGACGCCAACCAGGCCAAATCCAAGTTCCTCGCCAACATGAGCCACGAGCTGCGCACGCCGCTCAACGCCATCATCGGCTTCTCCGAGATCATGGCATCGGGCATGTTCGGCGCGCTCGGCTCCGACAAATATGACGAGTACTGCCGCGACATCCATCGCAGCGGCGAATATCTGCTCGACGTTATCAACGACGTGCTCGACATGTCGAAGATCGAGGCCGGCCGGCTCAAGCTCGATCTGGAGGACGTCGAGCTCGACCGCGAACTCGCAGATGCGTTGCGCGTGGTCACGACGCGCGCACAGGAGAAGAAGCTCAAGGTCACCTCGAAGATCGCTTCCGGCATCCACCTCAAGGCCGACCGGCGCGCGCTGAAGCAGATCGCGCTCAATCTTCTGTCCAACGCCGTCAAGTTCACGCCGGAGAAGGGCCGCATTACGGTGCGCGGCCGGGTATCGCGGGGCGCCGTGCGTGATCGGCATCCAGGATTCCGGCATCGGCATTCCGCGCGACGCATTGAAGAAGCTCGGCCGGCCGTTCGAGCAGGTCGAAAGCCAGCTCACCAAGACGCAGCACGGCTCCGGCCTCGGCCTTGCCATCGCCAAGTCCCTGGTCGAACTGCACGGCGGCGAGATGCGGATTCGCTCGACGCTCGGCGCCGGCACCACCGTGGTGGTGCGGCTGCCGCTCGACGGCCAGGCCATCGACCGCGGCAAGGCAGGCGTCGGGGTTCAGGCTGCCTGATGAGGGGCTGGTGTCGGAGGACCGCGACCGAGTTAGCGGCGGTTGCGTGGCATCGGGACGCCGCAATATGGTGCAGCATGACAAGACATCGCTCAGCGCCGCGCCGGCGTGTTCTCGGCGTTTCCCTCGCTTTTCTCTGCCTCGTCGCGCTCGCCGATTCCGCGAGTGCGCAGAGCTGGCCCGACAGGCCGATCAAGCTGCTGGTTCCATTTGCGGCCGGCGGCAACATCGATGTCACCGGCCGGCTGATGGCGGCGCGCCTGTCGGAGGCGCTGGGCCAGCAAATGATCGTCGAGAACCGGGTCGGAGGCGGCGGCATCATCGCCATGGAAGCGATTCAGCGCGCGGCGCCGGACGGCTACACGCTGCTGTGGGCCAGCACCAATGTCATGGCGATCGTGCCGGCCACGACCAAGGTGAAATACGATCCCGTGAAGGACTTCGCGCCGATCAGCGAGCTCGGCTCGAGCCCGCAGGTGCTTCTTGTCAATTCAAAGGTGCCTGCAAAAACCGTTGCCGAATTCGTCGCCTATGCGAAGGCGCAACCTGCGCCGCTCGCGTATGCCGGCGGCGGCGGCCCGGGCAGCGCAAGCAATTTGATCATGGCGCTGTTTCTGGAGCGCGCCGGGCTGAAGATGACCAGCGTCAGCTATCGCGGCACTGCACCGGCGCTGACCGACGTCATCGGCGGCCAGATTCCGACCACGTTTGTGCCGATTTCGGAAGCGGTCGCTCAGGCCGCCAATCCGAATCTCCGCATCCTCGCAGTGTCGAGCGAGAAGCGCTCGGCCCGCTTGCCGGATGTGCCTTCGATCGCGGAAACCTATCCGGGCTACAACGCGGTGTCCTGGACCGGGATGCTGGCGCCGAAGGATACGCCGAAGCCGATCGTGGACAAGCTCGCCGGCGAGATGATGAAAGCGGCGAAGGACCCGAAGTTCATCGAGCAGCTTCAGAATGCCGGCATTGATCCCGCCGTCGAAGGCCCGGAGAAGTTCGCCGAGCTGATCGCGCGGGAAATCCCGAACTGGGCCAAGGCAGTCGACATCGCGGGCGTGAAACTGCCGTAGCTGCCGCTACTGCAACGCGATGCCGGCGTCGCGGATCACTCCGCCCCAGCGCACGATCTCGCTCCTGATCCACTGCGCGAATTCCTCCGGCGAACTGCCGACCGGATCAAAGCCCATGGTGGCGAGCTTTTCGCGCGTGTCCGGTTGAGCCAGGACCTTGACGATTTCGCGATGGAGCTGCGCGATTATCGGCTCGGGCGTGCCGGCAGGCGCCATCATGCCGTTGACGATATCGGCCGGCAGATCGTGACCGCTCGCCTCCTTCATGGTCGGCACGTCGGGCAGCGCCGAGGCGCGGTGGCTGCTGAACAGGCCCAGCGCCCGGAGTTGGCCGCCGCGAATATAGGTCACCGCGGTCGGCAGCGCCGATACCGCAAGCGGCACATGGCCGCCAAGCGTTGACTGGCTCGCCGGACCGCCACCGTTGAACGGCACATGGGTAATGTCGACGCCGAACGCCTGCTTGAACAATTCGCCGGCGAGATGGGCGGGCGTGCCGCGGCCGGCCGAGGCGTAGCTGAACTTGCCAGGGCTTGCCTTGGCCAGCGCCACCATTTCGTCGACGGTCTTGGCCGGCACCGAGGGGTGCACCACCAGCACGTGGGGCGACGAGCACATCAGCGAGATTGGCGCGAAATCCTTGTAGGGATCGTAGGGGATTTTCGGATAAAGGCTGATGTTGGTGGCGATATTGCTGGTGGCGGCCAGCAGCGTGTAGCCGTCCGGTGCAGCATGCGCACCCGCCGACATGGCGATGTTGCCGCCGCCGCCCGGCATGTTCTCGATGTAGAACGATTGGCCGAGGCTTGTCGTGAGCTTGGCTGCGACCAACCGTGCGGTGATATCGCCCTGCCCGCCCGGTCCGGTGGTGACGATCACCTTGACCGCCCGCGCCGGGTAAGCCTGAGCGTGGCCACGTTCCGGGCCAAGCGCGACGAACGGCGCCACGGCGGCAAATTGCAGTAGCCGGCGGCGCGCGATGGTCATGGCCGGGCCTCCATGCCGCAACCTATACCACGGACAAGCCGGACGCGGTGATTTACAATTGCCGGGGCGCTGTCGTGAAAGGTGCATCATGGTCCGGACGCTGTTTGCTTTTCTGCTGTCAGCATGCGCATTGAGCCTCGCGAACACCGCGCAAGCGCAAGACTGGCCGCAGCGTCCGGTCCGCATCATCGGGCCCTATGCAGCGGGCGGCAACGCCGACGTGCTCGCGCGCCTGACCGCGCAGTGGCTGAGCGACGCCTTCAAGCAGCAGTTCGTGGTCGAGAACCGCGTCGGCGGCAACGGCGTGATCGCGGCGGAAGCGGTCGCGCACGCCGCGCCGGACGGCTACACGCTGATGTGGGCGGTGCTGCCGCCGGTTGCGATCCAGCCGGCCATGACCAAGGTGCCGTACGACCCGATCAAGGATTTCGCGCCGGTCAGCGTGGTTGGCACCAACCCGTTCGTGCTGGTGGTCAACAAGGATGTGCCGGCCAAGAACGTCAAGGAGTTCGTCGCCTGGGTGAAATCCCAGCCGAAGAAGCTTTCCTACGCCGAGGGCGCGGTTGGCAGCGTCACCCATCTGGCGATGGCGCTGTTCCTCAAGCGCGCCGGGATCGAGATGACCAACGTCAGCTATCGCGGCAACAACCCGGCCATGACCGACGTGGTCGCGGGCCACATCCCGACCATGTTCTCCAACGTCTCGGACGCGCTGCCGCAGATCAAAGCCGGCGCTATCCGGCCGCTGGCGGTGTCGAGCAACGAACGGGTGCCGCAACTGCCTGACACGCCGACGGTCGCGGAATCGTTTCCAGGCTACAGCGCCATCACCTGGAACGGCTTGATGGCGCCAGCCGGCACGCCGACGCCGATCATCGACAAGATGGCGGCCGAGATCGCCAAGGCCTGCAAAGACAAGAAATTCATCGAGCGGCTGGCCACCCTCGGCGCCGATCCCTCCGGTATCACGCCCGAACAATTCGCCAAGCTGATCGCCCAGGATTTGAAGACCTGGGGCGAAGCGGTCGAGGGGGCCGGGCTGAAGATGAAATAGCGGCGGGCAGGACAGTCGGTGTAAAGTCACCCTATGCATTCACCTTCACAGCGTCCCATTCTCGTGGCCGGCGGCGGGCCGGTCGGCGTCATCACCGCGCTTTCGCTCGCCCGCCAAGGCCTGCCGGTGCGCGTGTTCGAGGCTGAAGCCAAGGTCAACGACATGCCGCGCGCCGCGACCACGCACGCGGCAACGCTGGAGATGCTCGCGGGGCTCGGCATGGTCGACGAGGTCATTGCGCGCGGCTATGTCGAGCCGCTGTTCCGCATCTGGGACCGCCAGAGCAAAACGCTGGTCGCCGAGTTCGATTTCGGCATCCTCAAGGACGAGACGCCCTACCCGTTCGCGGTGCAATGCGAGCAGCACAAGCTCGCCGGCATGGCGATCGAACGGCTGAAGAAATTTCCGCACGCCCGCGTGGAGTTCTCGACTCGCGTCGTGTCGCTGACGCAGACCGGCGATGGCGTCGAGGTTGAGATCGAAAACGCCGAAGGCAAACGGATGATTGCGGGCTCCTACCTGATCGGCTGTGACGGCGGGCGCTCGACCGTCCGCAAGACGCTCGGCATCGAGTTCGAGGGCTACACCCATCCCGAACGGTTCATGATCCTGACCACCACCGACAATCTCGGCGCCATGTATCCAGGGTGCACGCGCAATTACATCTCCGATCCCGAGGCCTGGTTCTCGCTGTTCAAGGTCAGCGGCGACGACAGGGGCCCGCTATGGCGGGTGCTGTCATCGACCAGGCCGGAGCAGACCGACGAGGAGCTGATGAATCCGGAGGCGACCGAGCAGCGCCTGCAACGCTTTCTGCCCGCGGAGCGGCCCTACGACGTCGTCCACCGCAATCTCTACAACGTGCACCAGCGGGTCGCCGCGAGCTTCCGCAAGAGCCGCGTGTTTCTCGCGGGAGACGCCGCGCACGTCAACAATCCGCTCGGTGGCCTTGGATTGAACTTCGGCATCCACGATGCGGTCGAGATCACGACTTTGCTCGGCCGCGTGATCCGCCGCGAAGCCCCCGAAGGGGTCCTCGATGAGTACGATCGACATCGCCGCCCGCTCAACATCGAGTTCGTTCAGCAGCAGACCGTGGCCAACAAGAAACGCATGGAAGAGAAGGATCCGGCGGCGCGCGCCCGCGACTTCGATCAGCTTCGACGCACCATGAACGATCCCGCCGCCCACCGCGCCTATGTTCGCAAGGCCTCGCTGATCGAAAGCGTGAAAAAGCGAGAGGCCGCGCCGGCCTAGAGCGCAATTGTCTTGAATTGAATCACCCCGTTCGTCCTCGCGGCCCGGCCTTCGCTCGCTTCGCGAGCTCCGGCGGGTTCGAGTCAGACGACGCGCGGAGCGCGAAGGCGGAAAGCGGGGATCCAGCGTTTTTGGCCAAAGAACTGGGCTCCCGCTTACGCGGGAGCGAACGGAGTTTGTTTCAACTTCATGCAATCCTGCTCTAATCAACGTTACTTCGCTTCCAAAATCCGGTTGAAGCTGGCGCGCACCCGCTGCCGCGTCTCGGCGAGGTGCGCGTCGAGCGTCGCGAAATTCGGCAGGTCGGCGGCGCGGCAGAGGAGACCGAGGAGTCCCGCACCCGCGGTCTTCGGATCGAACGGACCGGGCAGGCAGAGCCGGAGGACCTGCGTCAGGTTGTGATAGAGACGCGCCGCGGGCCGAAGCACATCGGCCTGTTCGGCGGACAGCACACCAAGCTGCCAGGCCTTGTCGAGCGCCCGCTGGGTCGAGGTGTCGAGGATTTCCGGCTTTGCCGCGGAGTGCGCGAGCTGAAGATATTGCGCGATGAACTCGAGATCGATCAGCCCGCCCGCGGCGTATTTGAGATCCCAACGCGCATCCTCGTCCCTCTCCTTGGCGATCGCCTGACGCATCTCGACGACGTCCTCCGCCGTGACTGCCGCATCGCGCTCGCGACGCAGCACCGCGCCGATCACCGCTTCGACGCGAGCGGCGAATTCCGGCGGGCCCGATACCACGCGCGCCCGCGTCAACGCCAAGTGCTCCCAGGTCCAGGCCTCGGTTTCCTGATAGCTCTTGAACGCATCGATGCTGGTCGCGACCGGACCCGACCGGCCGGATGGACGAAGCCGCATGTCGACCTGATAGAGCGCGCCGTAATTGGTCTGCGATGACAACGCACTAATCAAGCGCTGCGTCAATCGCGCGAAATACTGCGCGCCGTAGAGCGGCCGCGCGCCGTCGGACTGCGGGTGCTCCGGATCGAAATCGTAGACGATGATCAGATCGAGATCGGAGGTTGCCGTCATTTCACGACCGCCAAGCTTGCCGAGTGCCAGCAGCGCCGTCTGCTGGCCGCGGATGCGGCCGTGGGTTTCGACGAACATCTCCTCGACGCGGATGTGCAAGGCGCGGATCACCACATCGGCGAGCCGCGCGAAGGCACCGCCTGCCTGTTCGGCTGACACGGTACCGGAGAGGATGCGTGCGCCGATGAGGAACATCTGCTCTTGGCTGAACATGCGCAGGCCGTCGAGGAAGTCCTCGTAAGATTGCACGTCGCCGAGGCTGCGTCGCAGCCCCGCCTCCAATTTGGCTTCGTCCGGCAGCGCACCGAAGAAAGTCGGCTCGAGCAACGCATCCATCGCCTCCGGGTAGCGCGAAAGTATATCGGCAAGCCGCGGCGCGGTACCAAGGGTCAGCGCCACCAGCGTGACCAGGTCGGGATTCTGCTTGAGCAGCGAGAACAGCCGCGCGCCGCGCGCGAGACCGCCGATGAACAGATCGAAGGCGTTGAGCGCGGCCTCCGGATTCTCCGTCCGCGCCAGGCGATCGAGCAATACCGGGACGAGTTCGGCGAACTGGCCGCGCGCAAACTCGCCGCGCAGCGACGAATAGGAGCCGGCAAGCCATCGCCGAACCGTCGCCGACACCTCCAGCGGCTGGCGATAGCCCATTGCGCCGAGCCGATTGAGGGTATCGCGGTCGTCGGCGTCCTCTGGAAACGACAGCGCGAGCTCCTCGGCGCGCGCAGAACTGTCCTCGAATAATTTGATGTACTGCCGTTGCACCTTGCGCAGATGATCGAGCAGCTTTTGCGCGAAAGCATCGCGATCCTTGAACCCGGCGAACCTCGCGAAGCGTTCCAACCCCTCGCGGTCCGGCGGCAGCGTGTGAGTCTGATCGTCCGCCACCATCTGCAGCCGGTGCTCGATCTCGCGCAGGAACCGATAGGCAGCGTCGAGCTCGGTGCGGGCGTCCTTGCCGATCCAGCCGCCATCCGCCAGCGCTGCCAGCGTCGTCAGCGTGTCGCGGCATCGCGCAGTTCGGGATGGCGGCCGCCGGCGACGAGCTGCTGGGTCTGAACGAAGAACTCGACCTCGCGGATGCCGCCGCGGCCGAGCTTGATGTTGTGGCCTTCGACCGCGATATCGTCGTGGCCGCGGTAGGCATGGATCTGCCGCTTGAGCGCCTCGATGTCGGCGACCGCGGCATAGTCGAGATATTTTCGCCAGATGAAGGGTCGCAAGCTGAGCGAGGATCGCCTCGCCGGCCCCGATGTCGCCGGCGCAGGCGCGCGCCTTGATCATGGCCGCGCGCTCCCAGTTCTGGCCGACGCTGCCGTAGTAGTTCAGCGCGGCCTCGGTCGAGACCGCGACCTGGGTCGAGGCCGGATCGGGCCGCAGCCGCAGATCGACGCGGAACACATAGCCGTCGGCGGTGCGCTCCTGCAGGAGCTTCACCAGGCCGCGCGCGATCCGGACGTGAAACGCGGTGGCGTCGTCCTTGTCGGCCAGCGCGGGCGCTTCCGGGTCGTAGAACACGATCAGGTCGATGTCGCTCGAATAGTTCAGCTCGAACGCACCCATCTTGCCCATGGCGAGCACGATGTGGCCGCTGCCCTGCTCCGGATTTTTCAGGTCAGCCGGCTTGAGCTTGCCGCGTGCCGCGGCTTCGCGCAGCAGGAAGCGCACCGCCGCGCCGACGGCGGTGTCGGCCAGTTCGGTCAGCGCCCGCGTCGTCCGCATCACCGGCCAGACGCCGCCGATGTCGGCGAGCGCGATCAGAAGCGCCGCCTCGGCCTTCATCCGGCGAAGCAGCCGCATCGCCTCGGCTTCTTCCGTCGTGGCATCGACGGCCTTCGCGGTTGACGCGAGCAGGTCGGCGAAATGCTTGTCTGGATCGGAATCAGAGCAGCGACAGCAGCCGATCGGCGTCGCGCCGACGCAAGCTCCCAGAGATAAGGCGAGCCGTCGGCGAGGCCGGCCAGCAGGGCCTCAACCTTGGGGGCATCGACAAGCAGCTTCTTCAGGCCTTGCCGGCCTTGCTGCGGCCGATCTCCAGCAAGCCACTCGACAATGCGATCATGGGTCGCCTTGCGGTCGGTCAGCCGCGGCGCGTCGGCAATCGCAGACGCAAGCGTCTGCCCGGACTTCGCGGAAGGCTTGGCTTTCTTTTTCGCTGGCCGGGCCATGGCCCTTGTCATAGCCGCGCTTTGGCCGGTTGACTATTCGCTCGGCTGCGGCGTCTGCGGTCCGGCTCGCGGCAGGATCAGCGTGGCCTTAAGCCCTGGCTCGTTGTCTTCCAGCCTCAGTTCGCCGCCGTGCAGATGCGCCACCGCCGACGCCAGGCTCAAGCCCAAGTCCCGAGCCCGGCTCCGAGCGGCTCTGTTCCAGCCGCACGAAGCGCTCGACCACCCGCTCGCGATCCCGCTCCGGCACACCCGGCCCGTGGTCGGCCACGCGACAGCCTGATGCGATCGCCGTCGCTGCTCGCGCGCACCACAATCTCGGCCGGCGTTCCGTTGACGGCGGAACCGGCGGGCCGCGCGTATTTGATGGCGTTGTCGACGAGATTGGCGAGCGCCTGCGTTACCAATTCGCGGTTGCCGCGCGCCGGCAGCGACAGCGTCGGCCTCGACCTTGAGCGTCAGCCCCTTCTCGTCCGCCAGCGGATCGTAAAGCTCGCCGACGCCGCGCGCGATTTCGGCCGCGTCGAACTCGGATCATCGGCGTGCTGGCCTGACCCGACTCCGCGCGCGCGATCATCAGCAGCGCATTGAAGGTGCGGATCAGCTCGTCGGATTCCTCGATGGTCGCTTCCAGCGCCGCGCGATAATCGCCGTCGCTGCCGCTCGAGCGCAACGCCTCCTCGGCGCGGTTGCGCAGCCGCGTGAGCGGGGTCTTGAGATCGTGCGCGATGTTGTCGGAGACCTCCTTGAAGCCGCGCATCAGCGCCTCGATCCGCTCCAGCATGGCGTTGAGGTTGACCGCGAGCCGGTCGAGCTCGTCGTCGGAGCCCACAGTCGGCAGCCGGCCGGACAGGTCGCCCGCCATGATGGTGCGCGAGGTCTCGGTCATGGCGTCGACGCGACGCAGCACGCGGCGCGCCACGAAGAAACCGCCGGCGAGGCCCAGCACGATCACCAGCGCGATCGACCATTGGCCGGCGGCGAGGATGACGTCGTAGAGCCGCTCGCGCTCTTCGAGGTCGCGGCCGACCAGCAGACGAAAGCCGCTCGGCAGCTGGAACACCCGCACCAGCGCGTGATGCTCGTTGCCTTCGGGATCGTCGAGCCGCCGGTAGACCGTTTCGGTCCAGCCGGTGTGCTCGAGCACGCCCTCGCCCGAGCACGCCGACATTGCCGGCGAGGCCGTCGCCGGTGAAAGTCGTGACGAGATAGAGGCTCGATCCCGGCCGGCGGGCGCGCGCGTCGATGATGAGCACCAGCCGGCGGATGCCGCCCTGGTTGTACTGCTCGGACAAGGCCGGTGATTTCGGCATCGACGGTGCGGGTGATCTGCTCGGTGATCAGGCGCCGCGTGTTCCAGGCGAAATAGCCGAGCAGGAACGCCGCAAACAGCGCGAACACCGTCAGATAGACCAGCGTCAGCTTGAACGCGGTGGTGTTGAACAGCTTGCCGAGCGCGCTCATGCGCGCCCACAGCCACGCCCGCAGCGCGATCAAAGGCGCGCGCAGCCGCTGCCTGCGCGATCGTCGCGATGACAGCCGGCGGCTTGCCCTGGTTCGCGATGACAACCTCATTTGTCACGGATCATGTATCCCGCGCCGCGGATGGTGTGCAGCAGCGGCTGCGAGAATCCCTTGTCGATCTTGGAGCGCAGCCGCGAGATGTGCACGTCGATGACGTTGGTCTGCGGATCGAAGTGATAGTCCCAGACGTTTTCCAGCAGCATGGTGCGGGTCACCACCTGGCCGGCATGCTTCATCAGATATTCCAGCAGCCGGAATTCGCGCGGCTGCAGCACGATCTCCTCCTTGCCGCGGGTGACCCGGTGCGACAGCCGGTCGAGCTCGAGATCGGCGACCCGGTAGACCGTTTCCTCGCCGCGCCCGCCGCGGCGGCGCGCCAGCGCCTCGACGCGGGCCAGCAGCTCGGAGAACGAATACGGCTTCGGCAGATAGTCGTCGCCGCCGGCGCGCAGACCCTTGACGCGGTCGTCGACCTGGCCGAGCGCCGACAGGATCAGCACCGGCGTTTCGACGCCCTTGGCGCGCAATTCGCCGATCACCGAGAGGCCGTCGCGCTTGGGCAGCATGCGGTCGATGATCAGCACGTCGTATTGGCGGTCGAGCGCGAAGGCCAAGCCCTCCTCGCCGTCGGGCGCCTGGTCGGCGACATGGCCGACCTCGCGGAAGGCCCGGGCGATGTAGTCGGCGGCGTCGCGGTCGTCTTCGACGATCAGAAGGCGCATGGCGATCCAGTTTAGCGAAAATCGGCCGGTCTGCGCCTATCCGGCCCAAAACAACTGTGCCCCCGCAATATAGAGCGGGGGGCGGCGGATTTCTCCGCCGCCCCCCGACCGCCCTCGTTCCCGGCGGGGGCGACGGATGCCGGTAAACGAAGACGGTATCAGCGGGGACGGGCCTGAGCCCGTCCCCCGGGTTCGCTCCGCCGGCGGGGGCGACGAATGCCAGACGGGACGGCCCCGATTCTCATGTTCCGCGCCCGACCGGAGCGCGGTCTCAAAACCTCCTCAGGCGCGGCTCGAGCGGAATGGCGACGTACCGCGTCCCTTGTTCGGATTTCACGCGCATCAGCACGCTGCGCTTGCCCTCTTCGCGGGCCTTGCCCAGCGCCTTGCGCAACTCATCGGGCGTGGCGACGGCCTTGCCGGCGACCTCGAGGATCACGTCGCCGGGCTTGAAGCCGAAATCGGCCGCGGGACCCGACGGATCGACCTCGGCGACGACGACGCCCTTCTCGCTTGCCGTCCGCTGGCGCCAGCGACAGGCCGAGGCGCGGCTCCTGGTCGGCGCCTTCTGCGGCCGCCACGCTCGGATTCGGCGCGCGCCTCGCGTGCGTTCGGCAATTCGCCGAGCGTCAGGCTTGACCGTCTTCTCCGAGCCGCCGCGGACGAGGCCGAGCTTGACAGTCGTGCCGGGAGCCATGCCGCCGATCTTGCGGGCGAGGTCGCGCGCGTCGACGCACCGGCTTGTCGTCCACCAGGGTGATGACGTCGCCGGCCTCGATGCCGGCCTTGACCGCCGGACCGCCCTTCTGCGGCTCGGCGACCAGCGCGCCGCTGGTCTTCTTCAGCCCGAGGCTGTCGGCGATTTCCGGCGTCACCGGCTGGATCTGCACGCCGATCCAGCCGCGCGTCACCGCGCCCTTGTCCTTGAGCTGGGCGACGACGCTCTTCACCGTGTCCGCCGGAATGGCGAAGGCGATGCCGACCGAGCCGCCCGACGGCGAGAAGATCGCGGTGTTGACGCCGATCACGCTGCCTTCGGTGTTGAAGGTCGGCCCACCGGAATTGCCCTTGTTCACCGGCGCATCGATCTGCAGGAAGTCGTCATAGGGGCCGGCGCCGATGTCGCGGCCGCGCGCCGAGACGATGCCGGCGGTCACGGTGCCGCCAAGGCCGAACGGATTGCCGACCGCGAGCACCCAATCGCCGATCCGCGGCGAGGTCGTCGGCGAGCTTGACGAAGGGGAAGTTGCCGCCGTCGATCTTGATCAGCGCAAGATCGGTGCGCGGATCGGTGCCGATCACCTTGGCGGTGTGGGTCTTGCCGTCGTCGGTCGTGACTTCGACGCTGGTGGCCTTCTCGACCACGTGGTTGTTGGTCACGGCGTAGCCGTCCGCCGAGATGAAGAAGCCGGAGCCCTGCGCGGTGCCGAAGCTGCCGTCCGCGCGGCATGTTCGGCATGCCCTCGGGCATGCCGAAGCGCTTGAAGAACTTCTCCAGCGGCGAGCCCTTGGGGAACGGCAGATCCTCGTCGGAAGACACCTCGCTCGGTCCGCATCTTGACGCGGACCGAGATCACCGCGGGCTTCACCTTCTCGACGATGTCGGCAAAGCCGACCGGCCGCGCGACGCTGCTGGGCCTCCTGCGACAGATCCTGCGCCAGCGCATAAGGCGCGTAAGGCGTGATGGCAGGCGCAACGAGAAGGCCGCCGGCCGACGAGACCGGCAATCGTGGTGGCCAGCAGCGCAAGCCGCCGCAGCGGCAGCACACGCACGCTCGATGGTTGGACGGATGACATCGAAACTCTGTCCTCGAACGGCGATCAGCGCCATTGGCGCTTTGTTGGACAGAACATGGGATCGGCCGCCTTACCGAGCGGTGGCGGCGACATTAAACTTTGGTAATCTGGGAAAGGTCAGATTTTCTCATATTGCTCAATGGCTTATGACCGACGACCTGTCGGCTCTCCGGCATCGCCGAGCAACTCGGCAAGCCGGCCGCGCTCTGCTTCGGTCAGTGGCGGCTGCTCGGGCCACGAAGCTGTCCGAGTCGCCGCGCCGGCGGCGGATCAGCACAACAAGGCCACACACGCCGGCCAGCAGCACCCCAATCGGGCGCTAGCCACAGCAGCGCGGTGTCCCAGCCGAACCGCGGCTTGAGCAGCACGAACTGGCCGTAGCGCGCGACGAGAAAGTCCAGCACCTGCGCGTCGCTGTCGCCGGCCTTGAGCCGCTCGCGCACCAGAAGCCGCAGATCGCGGGCGAGCGGCGCCTCGGAATCGTCGATCGACTGGTTCTGGCAGACCATGCAGCGCAATTCGCGCGACAGCGTGCGCGCGCGCGTGCTCCAGCGCCGGATCGGCGAGCATCTCGTCGGGCTGCACGGCGAACGCCGGCAGCGCAGCAAGCAGCGTCGCCGCAACAGCAAGGAAACCATTGCAGCGCCGCTTTGCACGATCACTCCGCCGGCTGCATCGCGGGCTCTGGCCTTGGCCGGCTTCGGCGCGCCGATGCGCAGCCGCCGATCGGACAGCGACAGCGCGCCGCCGAAGAACATCACCACGGCGCCGAGCCAGATCAGCAGCACCAGCGGCTTGTGATAGAGCCGCACCGCGATCGAGCCGTCGTCGTTGGGATCGCCGAGCGAAAGATAAAGCTGGCTCACGCCGCGCGTCAGCAGCGCGGCCTCGGTGGTCGAGCTCTGCCGCGACGGGAAGGTGCGCTTCGACGGCTCCATGACGCCGATGACGTTGCCGCCCTCGCGCACGGTGAATCTGGCGGCCAGCTCGCGGTAGTTCGGCCCCTGGCGCGTCACCATGCCGTCGAAGGTCAGATCGTAGGAGCGCAGCGAAATCGTCGCCTTGGGCTTCAGCGCGACGATCAGCTCTGCGCCCCAGGTCGAGGCGCAGACGATGCCGAGGAGCGACACGCCAAGCCCGAAATGCGCGACCATGGTGCCGAAGGCCGAGCGCGGCAGCCCGCGCGCCCGCGCCAGCGCGATTGCAAGCGGCATGCGCAACAAGCCGGTGCGCTCGACCAGGTCGGTCACCGCGCCGGCCATGACGAAGGCGGCAAGGCCGATGCCGAACGGCGCCAGCACCGGGCCGCCGTGGGTCACGGCGAAGACCGCGGCGATCGCGACGACAGCAAGGCCGGCGGCGCCGATCAGCCGTTGCGCGACGCCGAGCAGGTCGCCGCGCTTCCACGGCATCAGCGGGCCGAACGGCACCACCAGCAGCAGCGGCACGAACAGCGGGCCGAAGGTGAGATTGAAGAACGGCGCACCGACCGAAATCTTCTCGCCGGTCAAGCGCCTCGAGCGCCAGCGGATAGAGCGTGCCGATGAACACGGTGGCGCAGGCCGCGGTGAGGAACAGGTTGTTGAACACCAGCGCGCCCTCGCGCGAGATCGGCGCGAACAGGCCGCCCTGCTTGAGCGCCGGCGCGCGCCAGGCGAAGAGCGAAAGCCCGCCGCCGATGAACAGCACGAGGATCGCGAGGATGAACACGCCGCGGGTCGGATCGCTGGCGAAGGCATGCACCGAGGTGAGCACGCCGGAGCGCACCAGGAAGGTGCCGATCAGCGACAGCGAGAACGTCAGGATGGCGAGCAGGATGGTCCAGACCTTGAGCGCGTTGCGCTTCTCCATCACCACCGCGGAATGCAGCAGCGCGGTGCCGGCGAGCCACGGCATCAGCGAGGCGTTCTCGACCGGGTCCCAGAACCAGAAGCCGCCCCAGCCGAGCTCGTAATAGGCCCAGTACGAACCCATGGCGATGCCGAGCGTCAGGCACATCCAGGCGGCGAGCGTCCACGGCCGCACCCAGCGCGCCCAGGCGGCGTCGATGCGGCCCTCGATCAGCGCCGCGATGGCGAACGAGAACGAGATCGAGAAGCCGACATAGCCGAGATAGAGCAGCGGCGGATGGATCGCGAGGCCCATGTCCTGCAGGATCGGGTTGAGGTCGCGGCCCTCGAACGGCGCCTGCGGCAGGCGCAGGAACGGGTTCGAGGTGACCAGGATGAACAGATAGAACGCCGCGGCGATCCACGACTGCACCGCCAGCACGTTGGCCTTGAGCGGCGCCGGCAGGTTGCCGCCGAACGCCGCGACCGAGGCGCCGAACAGCGACAGGATCAGGACCCAGAGCAGCATCGAGCCCTCGTGGTTTCCCCATACGCTGGTGAACTTGTAGATCAGCGGCATCGCCGAATGCGAATTCTCGAACACGTTGGCGACCGAGAAATCGGACGACACGTAGCAGGCGGTCAGCGCGGCGAACGAAGCGGCGACAAACACGAACTGCGCGAGCGCTGTCGGCCCGGCGACGCCCATCAGCGTATCGTCGCGCAGCCGCGCGCCGACGACCGGCGCAACCGCCTGAATGAGCGCAAGCGCCAGCGCCAGCACCAGCGCGTAATGGCCGATCTCCGCGATCATTTCGTTTTTCCCGTATCTCGTCCTTCCAGTGGCCCGGACTTCTTCAGCGCATCGGCCACCTCCTTCGGCATGTATCTTTCGTCGTGCTTGGCCAGAACGGCATCGGCCTTGAACGCGCCGCCGGGCTCGAGCGTGCCTTCGGCAACCACGCCCTGCCCTTCGCGAAACAGGTCCGGCAGGATGCCCTGGTAGTTCACGGCGATGGCGCTCTTGCCGTCGGTGACCTTGAAGCGCACAGCGAGATTGTCGCCACGCTGCAACGATGCCGGTCTTCGACCAATCCGCCGAGCCGGATGCGCGTGCCCGGCGGCGACATGCTTCTCGACCACGTCGGTCGGCGAATTGAAGAACACGATCGAGTCCTTCAGCGCGTTCAGCACCAGCGCTGCCGCAACGGCCAAGCACACCGAGGCTGCCTCCGATCAGAACCAGGCGCCGCTGTTTGCGCGTCATGACCTAGCCTTCGAGCCCTGCCCCTTTTAGCAAGTCATCGACGCGCCGCAGCTTGTCCGGATCGCTCGCCAGCGCCCGGCGCGCGTCGCCCGCGGCAGCACGCGCCTGATCCTTGTCGCCCAGCACCATATAAGCGCGCACCAGCCGCAGCCACCCATCGACGTCGGAGCCATCCTGCTTCAGCCGCTCGGCCAGCCGCGCCACCATGCCGCGGATCATGTTGTCGCGCTGTTCCGGCGGCATTTCGCTCGCCGCCGCAATGTCGCCGGCACTCGGACCCGGCGGCACGCGGTCGCAGCGCCGGGATCGACACGCGCCAGCGATTCCCGGACAAATCCGGTCCAGGCCGCGTCGGCCGGCGCGCCGGCCAGCAGGGCTTGCCAGATTTGTGCGGCCTCTTTGGGCCGGCCATCCTGCTCGGCGGCAAGACCCGAGGAAATAGCGCGCGCGAAAATCCGCCGGATCGAGCGCGACGGCCCGATCGAACGCCTCTTTCGCCTCGGCGCGTGACGATGCCGTTGGCGGCGCCGGTCAGCGCCTCGCCGAGGTCGGCCTCGCGCGCGGCGTTCGCGCCGAGCAGACGCAGCACATTGCGCCGCGCCCTGACCGCATCGTCGTAGCGGCCGAGCCGCATGTAGACCGGCCCCAGAACCTCCCAGCCGCGGCCGTCCTCGGGATTCTGCTCGAGATGCGCCTCGACCCGGCCGACCAGCTCGGCGATCGAGCGATGCTCCCCTGGCAGATCGCCGCCGCGCCGCCTGCGGTTGGCCCGGCAGCTGCGGCGAGCCCAGCACGAAGATAAAAGGCCGCCGCGCCAAGCGGCAGCAAGATCAGCGCCACGAGCGCCACCGCCCGCCGCCGCCAGGGCGAGGCCGCCGACGCACGGCCGGCGTCACCGTGTCGGCCGCCGCGATCAGCCGCCGCGATACCTCGACGCGCGCCGCTTCGGCTTCGCGCTCGCCGATCAGACCCGCAACGCGATCGCGTTCGATCTCGTCGAGCTGATCGCGATAGACCGCGACATCGCTGCCGGCGACAAGCGGTGCGCGCCGCGACAGCGGCCACAGCACCGCGAAAATCGCCGCCGCGGTCATCAGCGCCAGAACCAGCCAAAGCGTCATGGCGAGGGTTTACATCACGCCCGTGGCTGGCGAAAATACAATTCGCTCGACTGCGCGGGGCCGGCGGGTTTGGAGGCTTAAAATGATCGTGACCATCGTGACGTTCCACTTGAAGCAACCGGCGACGCTCGCCGAGATCACCAAGACCTTCCAGGGGACCGCGCCGAAATACCGGGGCATTCCAGGCCTTATTCGCAAGAACTACTTCTTGAGCGAGGACGGCCGCAGAGCCGGCGGCATTTATGTCTGGGAGTCGCGCGCGGATGCCGAGCGCATGTATACGCCGGATTGGAAGGCCTTCGTCGAGAGCAAGTACGGCACGCCGCCGTCGGTCGAATATCTGCACTCGCCGGTGATGGTGGACAACCGCGAAGGCTCGATCAGCGTCGCGGCCTGACCTTCAGGCTCTCGCCGCCACCTTGCGCTCGTGATCGTGCGAGGCCACCTCAGCCGCCTTGGCGAGCAGCGAAGCGTATTCCTTGCCGAACACCTGGGCGCAGAAGCGCACGGCCGCGTCGACCTGCGATTGGCGGAATGGGCGCTCGCCACCGCTCGCGCCGCGCAACGCGTCGAGCAAGGTGCGCGTACCGGTGTCGAGCAATTGCTGCAGCTCGTTGAAGGTCCGAACTCGTGACCTCGTTGACGGCAAGCTCGCTGGCGTAGTTGCGGCAAGCCACGACAAAGCCGATCAACGACTCGGTTTCGGCAACGTCGTCGGCATCGAGCACGGACTCTGGCGCGATTTCCTTGGATGGCCGGGGCCGGATCAGGCGCCGCACCCGGCCGGGCATCAGTTCGATCTCGCCGCTGAGAATTTTGGAAACCTCGGCGCGTATGTGGGTGAGCTGTTTGCCCCATGCCGATTCTGTCGGCATGTCGATCTCCGAGCGCAGCCCGCGCAACGCGTCATGGACCTCTTTCAGCAGGGCGGACACCGCAATACCCCGACCACTCTTCAGATCGGCGGCAAGCTCGCGCACCCGGCGATCGACCTCCTCCAGCACGATGGTGACCGCAACCGCGTACGGCGTCTCGGCGATGCGCTTGGCGTCGTCGCCACCGGCCGCCTTGATCGCCAAGCGGATCAACTGCCAGGGCGCCGCGAGCCGGCCCATCACCAGGATCAGCGCGAAAGGAAACTGGTCGGAGCTCTGAGTGAGCGCGGAGTTGACGTGAGCCTTTACGCCTTCGAGCGTGGAGCCCGCCAGGGTGTCGATGAGCGCCGGCAATTGTGAGCCGAGCATGGCGAGGCCATCGCGTGCGACCAAGATGTGACGAAGTGTTTGCACATCCTCAAGCGCGCGCGCCGTGCCGAACTGGACACCCACCCGGCGGCGCTCCTTTTGGTCGGCGCCGTCCAGCAATTCGCCGATATGCCGCACCGCGCGATCCTGGAACAGGCGTGCCTGATGTTCGGCCTTGTCGGCATCGCCGGCTGTCAGCGTGTGCTCGATCCGCTCGGCATAGATCTTGGCATCCTCCGGCATCAATGTGTTGCTGACCCACAGCCACATCGGCTCCAGCGCCGAGCGCGCAATTCGGCCGCGATGCTTGTGGTCGGGGACGTCATCGACCAAGAAGGGCTCGACCGGCTTGAAGAACAGCCGCGCCGGATGGTCGAAGCGGGCAGACTTGGAATTGGCCTCACGGGAGCTGCGCCGCAATTCGGCGAGCACTATCTCGGCCCCCGTAGGGGCCGTGCCCAGCAACAGGCCACGTTCAAGCTCAGCAACGAGCAATGCCTGCGCCCCGGGCTTCAATTCCCGGAGATAGGCACGCAATCGTTCCGCGGCATGGTCGTTCTGGCCGGCCATTCCGGCACCGCTCACACACTAGAGGCCAGGGTTTTTGATACAGAGCCCTGATTTAAGAAATCGTTAGGGGTCTCGAAACGGCTGGAATAGGCGTAGACTCGGACGGATCACGGCCCGCAGCCAAAGGTGGAGCATCGTTTGACCACGGCAACGCTGCTTGGCTACGGCCTTGCGATCTATGCCGCCGCTGGCATCTGTACGGCGCTCGCTTTCGTGACTGCGGGCGTCAGCCGGGTGGTGCCGCAGCCTGTGTCATTCACGCTGCCGACCCGGCTCTTGCTGCTGCCGGGCGCAGCCGCGCTCTGGCCCTATGTCCTCATCCGCTGGCTCAGGGCTGGAGGGCGTCCATGACCCGCACCCATCGCCGGATTCATCGCCTGATCTGGCCGCTGCTGGCCGCCATGGTCGTGTTTGGTCTCACCATGACGCTGAAGCTTCGGCCACCGCCCGATCCGCCAGCCGCCACGGAACCCAAGTCATGAGTATCGGCTTTCGCGCGGTGCAGTGGAACCGCGACAAGCTGATCTACGACGCCGTCGTCATAGCAGGCATTGCGATCTACATGGCGGCTTTTGTCCTGATCGCACGCCATCTGCATCCGCCGAAGGACCGGCCGGCC
Source organism: uncultured Alphaproteobacteria bacterium (assembly GCA_963702635.1). GTDB lineage: Bacteria > Pseudomonadota > Alphaproteobacteria > Rhizobiales > Xanthobacteraceae > Z2-YC6860. Next base: position 634,006 of record CAVPDL010000010.1, on the reverse strand, counting down.
GACATCGATATCTGGATACGCGCCTACGGAAGCTGCGCTTTCCTCATGTTGACAGTCATTCTCTCGATCGGTCCGCTGGCACGGCTCGACCGCCGCTTCCTGCCGTTGCTCTACAACCGCCGCCACTTCGGCGTGATGACCTTCCTGATGGCGCTGATGCACGCCTGGCTCATGGTGCTCTGGTTCACGGTGCAGAACGCGCTGCCCGATCTCATCACCGAAATGACTTCGTGGGCGAACTATGGAAAGTTCATCGGATTCCCATTCAAGGCGCTCGGCCTCGGCGCTGTCCTTGTGCTGTTCCTGATGGCGGCGACGAGCCACGATTTCTGGCTCGTCTTCCTGACGCCGCGGATCTGGAAAAGCCTGCACATGACGATCTATATCGCGTATGGCCTCGTCGCGATGCATGTCGCGCTCGGTATCATGCTCTACGAGCGCACACTGCTCATCCCGCTGATGCTGTTCGGCGAGCGTCAGCACGGTGACGCTGCTGCATCTCGCTCGCCGGCTGGCGAGAGCGCGGGCTTGATCGCGGCATGGCACTCACTGGAGACGGCTGGATTACGGTCGGCGCGCCGCGCGACATTCCGGACCGCGCAGCACAGCATCGTTTGCGCGCCTGGAGGCGAACGGATCGCCGTGTTCCGCGACGGTGACGAGATCGGCGCGCTGACCAATCTCTGCGCGCACCAGAACGGCCCGCTTGGCGAAGGCCGCATCGTCGACGGCTGCGTGACTTGCCCGTGGCACGGCTACCAATACCGGCTCGCCGACGGCTGCGCGCCGCCGCCGTTCGCCGAAAAACTCGACCACGTACCGCGTGAGGATCAACCGCGGGTTGGTCGAGGTCGATCCGCGGCCGTTGCCATCTGGCACCCGCGCTTCAATCAAACTTCTGTAAAACGGGGGACGCCCATGGCCGAACAACATTGGATCGACATCGGCTTGGCCGAAGAGTTGTCGCGGGCGCCGCTCCGCCGCGTCAAAGCCGGCGACCGCGAACTCGCGGTGTCATTCAAGGACGGCCGATTCGGCGCGGTCTCGAACGCCTGCAATCACGTCGGCGGGCCGCTGGGCGAAGGCCGCCTCGACGGCGAATACATCACCTGCCCCTGGCACAACTGGAAATTCCACCGCTGCACCGGCAAGGGCGAGCCGGGCTTCGAGGAGGACGCCGTGCCGGCCTACGCGGTGAAGGTCGAAGGCGGCCGCGTGCTCGTCGACATGGCATCGGCGACCAAACGCACGCGCAAGCCGCACCCGCCGCATCCGCTGGCGCGCAAGATCGAGCGCGCGCCCGGACCGATCCGCGTCGCCGGCATCTCGACGTCGCCGATGGACGAGGCCAATCCGCGCTTTTCCGGCTCCGACCACCTGCTCCGGCATGCGCTCAACGCTTGCGCCGCGCATGGCGCCGAAAGCAAGCTGATCCGGCTCAGCGAACTGAAATTCCGCGCCTGCGAGGGCTACTATTCGAAAGTCGGCGCACGCCTGCACCTGGCCCTGCTCGATCACGCAGATGGACGACAGCGACCAGCTCGACCGCGTCTACGAGGCGCTGGTGCATTGGGCCGACGCCATCATCGTCGCCACGCCGATCCGCTGGGGCGCGGCGTCATCGCTCTATTTCAAGATGGCCGAGCGGCTGAACTGCGTGCAGAACTCGATCACCATCCGCAATCAGGTGCTGATCCGCAACAAGGTCGCGGGCTTCATCATTGTCGGCGGCCAGGACAACATCCAGGGCGTCGCCGGCCAGATGCTCGGCTTCTTCGCCGAGCTCGGCTTCATCTTCCCGCAGTTTCCCTACGTCGCGCACTCGCGCGGCTGGTCGAGCGAGGACATGGAGCGCAACGTCGAGATCGTCCGCGAGTCGGCGGAACTGGCCGAAGGCGCCGCGATGCTGGCCAAGCGCTGCATCGATCTCGCCGCGAGCCTGATTGCGCAAGACCAAGCGCCGACCTCGATCGAGCGCGGCGGCCGCAAAGCCCATCACGCTGGAGATGGAAAAGACGGATTAGCGCTTTCCGGCTATTCTGATTTTCGCGAAGCTGCGCGCAGCACCGTCGCCCGCGGCTTCGACCACGCGCTTGACGATCGCCTTGCCGTGCTCTTCCGACGCCTGCCGCGCATCGCCGATCACGCCCGGCTCGGCGATCCGCGGATCGTCGCTGCGCCACGGCCAGCTCACCGCGGGATCGAGTATCGAGCGCGCGCGACGCCGCTGCCGTCTGGCGGCGCTTTCAGCTCGCGCATGCGTTCTGTCGCCGCACAAGCTTCGGCGCCAGCGCCAGCATCACCGACGTTTCGTCCAGGCCGGCGTGGATTTCCGGCAACGCTCGTCGTCCGCGACCGGGCTCATCATCGCGCCAAGATGCAGCACGCCGAGATTGAGACCAAAGTCGCCGCGGAACTCGCGGCCGAGCGCTTCCAGAATGCCGCGGTTGCCGCCATGACCGTTGACGATCAGGAGATTGCGCGCCGGCATGGAGCGGACGATCTCGCGGACCAGATCGCGCAGATAGGCCGTCATGCCGCCGACCGAAAGCGACAGCGTGCCGGGCGCCCAGGTCATGCTCGCGCGACAGGCCGATCGGAACGGCAGGCAGCCGCCAGAGGTCGTAGGCGTTGCCCCAGCGCTCGACGATGCGGGCGGTGAACGCCTCGGCCAGCACGGTGTCGGTTTGAGCGGCAGGTGCGGGCCGTGCTGCTCCATCGAGCCCATCGGCAGGCACAGGATCGAGCCGGCCCGCAACGCGCTGCCGGCCTCCTGGAACGTGAGGTCTGCCGATCGTGCGGCTTCCGGCCGGTCGTGCCATCGGCTTTCGCTTCACCCGATTCAGGGCGCGAGCCTTGCCTTCTCGCCGTCGCCTTCCGGCGTCTCGGCCAGCGCCGCAATGACGTGGCGGAGTTGATGGCCGGCGCGCGACGCCTTCGCCGTAAGATAGCGGCGGTTGTCGGCATTGACCGGCGTCTCGAGCGGCATGCGGCCGGCGATCTCGATGCCGGCCTTGGCCAGGCCGTCGAGCTTGGCCGGATTGTTGGTCAGCAGCACGACGCGGGTGCAGCCGAGCATCTGCAGCATGCGCACGGCGACGCCGTAGTCGCGCTCGTCGTCGTCGAAGCCGAGCGTGGTGTTGGCGTCGACCGTGTCGAGGCCGGCATCCTGGAGCTTGTAGGTGCGCATCTTGTTGGCGAGGCCGACGCCGCGGCCCTCCTGCGCGAGATAGAGAATGATGCCGCCGCCGGCCTCCTGGAGCCGCGCCAGCGCGAGCCGAAGCTGATCGCCGCAATCGCAGCGCCGCGAGCCGAACACGTCGCCGGTCAGGCAGGCGGAATGGATGCGCACCGGCACCGGCTTCGACAGGTCCGGCGTGCCGACGATCACCGCGACCGGATCGTCGCCGAAGGCGTCGCGGAACACGACGAAGCGCGTGCGCACGCCGGAGCTCAGCGGCACATGGGCTTCGCCGGCGATGGCGAGCGATTGCGTCGCCTTGGCGCGGAAGCGCGCGACCGCGTCGGCCTCGACGGTGACGATGCGAGGATGTGAAGGTGGCCGTGATCGCGGCATCGGTCTCGGCGACCAGCACCGCCGGCAGGACCTGCGCGAGCTTGACCAGTTCGATCGCCGCGGTCGCCGCCGCACCCGGCAGGCTCCGGCACGAACACATGATCGGATGTGGCCTCGGCCGACCAGCGCCAGGATCTTGGTCGCATCGACGTCGGGCCGCAGCTCCAGCGCCACCGGCTCGTTGGCGTCGAGGCCGAGCGAGCGCGCCCGCCGGCCGGTCAGCACCAGACGCGGCGCAATCGGCTCGCAAATGCGTCCGGAACGCGGCCAGCCGCTCCTTGTTCAAGCCCTCGACCGGCAGACAAAGCAGCGTTTCGCTCGCTGCTTGTGACCACCACCGGCCGGCCGGCACGAAATTCGGCAAGTCCCCGGCCAACGCCAACCTGCTCGCGGGTTCCAAACAGGATGGAACCCGTGCTACTCGCACTGTCATTCCGCATTGATATTCGCTTCGCTCCCCTGGCTCGCCCTGAACCCTAATGAACACCCGAACGGGCGTGCCCATTCCCCTAAGCCATTGATCTGTGTCGCCTTCGCCGACAGTCCGTGTAAAGTCATTATGGCAAGTTAAAGTTCCGCCGTCTTGTCTCTTGTGGCGAAAAGACATTGCCGTGTGCCTGACATGGATCGGCCTGGGGCGCGAGTTCTACGAAAAGACAGTGAGGATATGGATTCCTGGGCTCTCGTTCCCGATGCGTTTCGGGCATTAACCGTGCCGCTGCCTGCCCCCTGGGAGGAACTGTTCGGGCCGCTGCGGCACGGACGAACCGACGACCTGGTGGTGGTCGGCCAGATCGGCCAGTCGCTCGACGGCCGGGTCGCCACCGAAACCGGCCATTCCCACTACATCAACGGGCCCGCCGGGCTCGCCCATCTGCACCGGCTGCGCGCCCTGGTCGATGCGGTGGTGATCGGCGTCGGCACGGCGCTCGCCGACGATCCGCAACTCACGGTGCGGCGGGTCGCCGGCCCGCACCCGGCCCGGGTCGTGATCGACCCCAGCGGCCGGCTGCCGGCCGGCGCCAAGCTTCTCGCCAGGGACGGCGTGCGCCGCATCGTCGTGACCGGCGCGGGCGCGCGGCCACCGCTGCCGTCCGACATCGAGATTGTCGGCCTGCCCAGGACCGACGGCCAGATCGCGCCGGCGGCGATCCTTGCGGCGCTCGCCGAGCGGGGGCTTCGCCGCGTGCTGATCGAAGGCGGCGCCGACACGGTGTCGCGCTTTCTCGCCGCGAAATGCCTCGACCGGCTGCACGTCATGGTGGCGCCGATCATCCTCGGCTCCGGCCGGCCGAGCTTCTCGCTGCCGCCGATCGCGCGGGTCGACGAGGCGCTGCTGATGCCGATGCGCGTGCACCAGCTCGACGACGAGGTGCTGTTCGATTGCGACCTGTCGGCTCAGCGGCTGCCGGTCGGCCGCGCGAAGAAATCGACGTGACCGACGCGGATCGTAGAGCGTCCGGCGGCGACTAGATCGCGGCGCCGCGTCAGCCATTCGATCACATCCGGCAGCGCAACGTCGCCGATCTCGCGCGCGGCGGCGGCCCAGCCCGACAGTATCTCGACCTGGATCTCGCGGTCCTGCGGCCCGAACATCCAATCGGACGGACCCTGCACGACCGCATAGCCGACGCGCTCGAATGCCTCGATCGCAGCGCGTGCCGCGGCGGGGCCGAGCGCCGGGCCGAAGCCCTTGTCGGTGCGCTGATGCGCGTTGACCGCGGCGATCAGCCTTTTGTCTGCGCTATCGATGGGGTCGAGTTCGAGCGCGGCCGTCGTAGCTCAGCGCCGCATAGACCGGCAGCCGCCGCGCCGCGGCCTCGACCGCCAGGCGTTCCAGCCAGTCGTCCGAAACGAGATCGAGCAGCGCCGAGGTCGTGACCAGTTCGACCGGACCGTCGAGCGCCGCCTCGAGATCGCGGTTGAGATCGACCGGCGCTGTCGTGACGGTGAGGCTGGGGGGAGAGGACCTGCGGCGTGCGCGCCAGCAGACTGAGATCGTTGTCGACCAGCCGCCAAGTCTGCCGCGCCTTGATCAGCGGGCTCAGCGCGCGAAGCGTCGAGCCCGGTGCCGCAGGCGAGATCGACGATCGACGACGGCCGGACGGCCGGCAAATGTGCCGGCAACCGCATCGAGCACCGTCTCGTTTCGCGCGCGGCGATCGTACGGCTCGCGCAACTCGAGCCACGCCGCGGAAAATCCGCTCATGCCAGCCGCCTCGATCGCGCCGGCAAAAATCTCGGCCGGATCCACGCCAGGTCGGCAGTCCCGCCGCGGCGGCACGCGCGCCCGACGCGAGCCACTGCCGCTCCTTCGGATTCTCGATCAGCATCCGCAGCGTGCGCGTCAGCGCCTTGACGTCGTTCGGCTCGACCAGCACGCCGGCGCTCGGGCGGCACGGTGTCGGGAATGGCGCCGGCCGTGGTGCCGACCACCGGCAGGCCGTGCGCGATGGCTTCGGCATAGGCCATGCCGTAGCCCTCGAAGCGCGACGCCAGCACGAACAGATCGGCGCCGGCATAGAGCGCTTCGAGCTTTTCGGTCGGCAGCGCGCCCAGCAATTCGACCCGATCGGCGAGCCTGTGGCGCAAGATGCTCTGCATCGAGCTGCGCCGCAGCCTGCTCGTCGCGCGTGCGGTCGCCCGCAATCGTCAGCCGCCACGGCAGATTCCGGAAGCGCCGCCAGCGCCGCGATCAGCACGTCGAAGCCCTTGCGCGGCACCACCGCGCCGACCGAAAGCAGCCGCACGATGCCGTCGCTGCTGCCCTGCGCCATCGCGCCACGGTCGGTGCCCGGACAAGCGACGGTGATGAGTTCCGGCGGAACGTCGTAGTCCTCGATCAGGATGTTCGCGGTCGAGGCGCTGACGACAATGACGGCGCGCGTCGACGGCAAGCGCCTCGCGTTCGCTCTTATGGAGACGCCTCGCGCGTCGGCCGCCGACACGCCCGTCTCCAGCGCCAGCGGATGATGCACCAGCGCGATCAGCGGGCTTCGCTCGCGCAATTCGTTCGCCGCCTCCGGCAGCACGCCGAAGGCCAGCCCGTCGATCACGATCGGACAGCCCTGCGGCACGGCGGCAAGCCTGTCGCGCGCCGCGGACTTGGTCTGCGCGGCTCGGCCGCGGAAAGCCGTCGCCGAGCCCGATCACATCGACCTGCCAGCCGAGCTTGCGCAGCTCGGCGATCATGCGGCGGTCGTAGGCATAGCCGCCGGTCGGCGTCGCCAGATCGCCGGGCACCGCGAACGCCAGCGCGCTTCACCACAAGGACGCCTCGTAGCAGGCGCGCGCCACATGCGATTCCGAAATGCCGATGCGGATCGCCTTGAGCTCGCGGCCGTCGCGGCCGAGCTCGCCCGCGCGCGCGGCCTCCGCGAGCGCGTCGAAGATGTGCTTGGTGAGAAATTCGGTCGTGGTGTTGATGCCCTTGAACTCCGGCACCTCGTCGAGATTGCGGTAGTTCAGCGGCTTGAGCACGGCCTTGAGCGCATCGTGGGCGCGGCCGATGTCGACCACGATGCCGTTGCCGTCGAGCGCATCGGCGATGAACGCCGCGTCGACCACGAAGGTCGCGCCATGCAGCGCCTGCGCCGGGCCGAACACCGCGCCGCGGAACGAATGGGCGATCATGATGTGGTCGCGGACTTCGACGGTGAACAAGGGACCTCCTTAAGAGTAGCGGATGAGCTGGCAGAGTACGCCGCTTCCGGGTTTCAGGATATCGGGCAGCCGCGCGGGAAGCTCGTGGAAGGGAACGGCGGGCGCAAGCAGCGCGTCGAGGCGGGCGTCCGCCAGCAGTTTGATCGCTGCTTCGAGCCGCTGGCGATGGGTCAATGTCGCGCGGCGCGACGGCGCCACCTTGCCGACCTGGCTCGCAATGATCTTCAGCCGCCGGCTGTGGAACGCGCCGCCGAGCGGCACCGCGACATCGCCTGCGCCGTACCAGCTCAGCTCCACGATGGTCGCCTCGTCGCCCGCGATGTCGAGCGCGGTCGCAAGCCCGGCGGCGCTGGCGCTGGCAGTGGAAGACGAAATCGCAATCGTTCGGCGCGCTTGCGGGCATGGCGAAATTCAAGCCGAGCGTCCGCGCAAGCTTCTCCCGCGCCGGATCGATATCGACCAGCGTCACCTCGGCGTCCTCGATCCGCGCGCAGAGCAGATCCAACCAGCGCGCCGACCACGCCGGCGCCGACCACCGCGATGCGCCCGGACGGACCGGGCGCCGCGTCCCAGGTGGCGTTCAGCGCGGTCTCCATGTTGGCGGCGAGCACGGCGCGCGATGGCGGAATTTCCTGCGGGCACCGGAACCGCGGCTTCGGCCGGCACGTCGAACAGGGTCTGGTGCGGATGGAGCGCGAAGACCGTGCGGCCGACCAGCATCGTCCGGCCCGGCCTCGACCACGCCCGACCGTCGCGTAGCCGTACTTCACCGGGAACGGGAAGTCGCCGGCCATGAACGGCGCGCGCATGCGCTGGTATTCGCTCTCCGGCACCCGGCCGGCCGCGATCAGCGCCTCGGTGCCGCGGCTGATCGCGCCATAAAGCGCGCGCACGCGGACCTGGCCGTCCGCCAGCGGCGGCAGCCGCTCGGTCCGGATTTCGGCCCGGCCCGGCCCGACGTACCAGAGCGCCTGCGCCGTTTCGCTGCCGCCAGCCACGCCCACTCCTTGTGTTGGACTTTTCAACCCCGCTGCCGGGTATATCCTGCACGGACCGGAGGGATAGGGAAGTTGCTCAGCGTGTCGCCTCGCCCAAACGCGGATATGGCTCTAAGCCACAGTTCCGTCAGTGGAATTGTCTGGCCGTCGGATGCTGTTCGCAAGCCTCCTGACGTTAACCTTCGCAGCGGTTCTGGCGCTTGCCGCCTATGCGCTGTCGGCGGCGGCTTGGGCCTCGCCGACGGGCTTCTGCTCCTGTGCTTTGCCGCTCACCTGCCGTGGACCGTGATCGGCTTCTGGAACGCCGTGATCGGCTTCTGCATCATGCGGTTTGCCCGCGATCCGATCGCCACCGTCGTGCCCCGCCGCGGCACGCGTTCATGCCGATGACGAGATCGCCGCTTCCGACCGCCATCACCATGTTCATCCGCAACGAGCCGCCGGACCGCGTCATCCGCAATCTCGACGCGATGATGCGCGAGATCGACATCGCGGGCGCCGCAAACAGCTTTCATCTCTACGTCCTGAGCGACACCAGCCGGACCGACATCGCCGCGCTGGAGGAAACCGGCTTCGCCGCGCTCGCCGCGCAATGGCGCGACCGCATCGCGCGTGACCTACCGCCGCCGCACCGACAACACCGGCTTCAAGGCCGGAAACTTCTGGGACTTCTGCGAGCGCTGGGGCGGCCAGCACGATTTCGCCGTGACCCTCGACACCGACAGCTTCATGACCGCGGCCGCGATCCTGCGCCTGGTCCGCGTCATGCAGGCCGATCCGAGGCTCGGCATCCTGCAGGGCCTGGTCGTCGGCCTGCCCTCGACCAGCGCGTTCGCCCGCATCTTCCAGTTCGGCATGCGGCTCGGCATGCGCTCCTGGACCATCGGCAGCGCCTGGTGGCAGGCCGATTGCGGCCCGTACTGGGGCCACAACGCGGTGATCCGGCTCGAAGCCGTTCATCGAGCACTGCCAGCTGCCGGTGCTGCCTGGCAAGCGGCGTGCTGTCCGGCCACGTGCTCAGCCACGACCAGGTCGAGGCCGCGCTGATGCGCCGCGCCGGCTACGAGGTGCGCGTGCTGCCGGAGGAGGATCTCGGCTGGGAGGAGAACCCGCCGACGCTGCTCGAATTCCTCCGCCGCGACCAGCGCTGGTGCCAGGGCAACCTGCAATACGGGCAGTTCCTGTCGATGCCCGGACTGAAATTCGTCAGCCGCTTCCAGCTCGCCTTCGCCATGCTGATGTTCTTGAGCTCGCCGGCCTGGATCGGGCTGCTCGCTGATCGGCACGCTTGCGCTCGCGCTTCGCCGATCGCTCGGCCGAGTTCATCCGGCCCGGCTGCCGGCCACGCGCTGCTCGCTATCATTCTGGTGATGTGGTTCGCGCCGAAGATCGCAACCGCGCTCGACGTCCTGACGCGAGCCGCGCAACGCAAGAGCTTCGGCGGCACCGTCGCGCTTCCTCGCCGGCTTCGCGGTCGATGCCGTGTTCTCCATCCTGCTGCTCGCCGATCATGTGGCTCTGCCACACCCTGTTCATCGCCGGCATGCCGTTCGGCCGCGTCGATCGGCTGGATCGGCCAGGTGCGCGACGACCACAGCGTGCCGTGGTCGGCGGCGTCACGCCAGTTGTGGCCGCATACCGCGATCGGCCTGGGCGCTATTGCGATGCTCGCCGCAACGCATCCGGGCGCCATTCCCTATGCGCTTTTCCTCGCCGGCGGGCCTCGCCCTGTCGATTCCGTTTGCCGTCATCACCGCGATGCCCCGCGTCGGTCGGGCGCTCGCGCGCATCGGCATCGGCCGGCTGCCCGAGGAGACCGAGCCGCCGATCGCGCTCAAGACGCTCGCCTTGCCGGCGCTCGCCGGCGTCACGCCCGCGGCCTGAGCCATGCTGCAGAGCATCCGCACCGCTCGCGGCGTGATGCGATCGCTCGGCATCTACTACGGCCATCGCAAGCGCAACGCGGCGATGGACGAGCTTTATCGCCAATTCGTCAAGCCGGGCGATCTCGTCTTCGACATCGGCGCCCATGTCGGCGACCGCGTCGGCGCGTTCCGCCGGCTCGGCGCGAGAGTGGTGGCCGTCGAGCCGCAGCCGGCCCTGGTGCGAACGCTGCAAGCTGCTGTACGGCCGCGACAAGGACGTCATGATCGTGCCGCGCGCCGTCGGCCGCGCGAGCTGGCACGATCTCGATGATGGATCAACGTCGACAACCCGACCATATCGACCGCTTCGGATTCGTTCGTGAAGGCCGCCCATGGCGCGGCCGGCTGGGAGGGCCAGTCCTGGGACAAGACAATCGAGGTCGAGGCGACGACGCTCGACGCGCTGATCGCTGAGCACGGCAAGCCGGCTTCATCAAGATCGACGTCGAGGGATTCGAGGCTGAGGCGCTGGCCGGACTGACGCAGCCGGTCAAGGCGCTGTCGTTCGAGTTCACCACCATCCAGCGCGACGTCGCCCACGCCTGCGTCGAGCGCTGCGCGGCGCTCGGCTTCGCGCGGTTCAACGCGGCGGTCGGCGAGAGCCAGCAGCTCGGCGAATGGCGTGACGGCCGCCGAGATCGCACGTTGGCTCGATGAGCTGCCGCATGCGGCAAACTCCGGCGACATCTATGCGCTGCAGGGTTGAGCCGTGACCGAAATTTCCAGCGGCGACGTCCGGCTCGACGCATTCCTTGCCGATGGCTACATGCGCATTCGCGGCATGTCCTCGCGCTTTGCCGCCGCAATCTGCGGCCATGTCATCCGCCGCCAGACCGCGCTCGGAATAACCGGCGACATTCTGGAGATCGGCACCTTCGAGGGCCGCTTCTTCATCGCCACCGCGATGCTGCTGCAAGCCAAGGAGCATGCGCTTGGCATCGACGTTTTCACCTGGCCGGACGCAGGCGTCTATGATCGCTTTCTGAAAAACTGCGTTGAGGCGGGAATGACGACCGGCAGCTATACCGCCTGGAAGACCGACACCCGCTCGCTAAGCCCGCGCGACCTCAGCAGCAAACTACCCAACACCACCGCGCGTTTCATTCACGTCGACGGCGAACACGTTCCCGAATGCCTCAGCCACGATCTCGAGCTGGCTCACGCGGTGTTGCATCCCGGCGGCGTCATCGCGCTCGACGACATGCTGCATCCAGGCTATCCGACCTTGATCGTCACCGTATTGGAATATCTCGAGCGCCACCCGGAGATGGGCCTGCTTTGCATCATCGACCGCGAAAGCATCACCGCGGCGGCGAAATTTCTGCTTTGCCGCGCCGACCGGCTTGCCCAATACGAAAACGATCTGATGACCAGCTTCTCCAAGTTTCACTACGTGCTTGGAGCCCAGATGGCCGGCCGCGTGGCGCTGGTCCTCACGCCCGATCCGCGGCTGCCGAAGATCGACTGACCGGCTCAATGGTGGCCGCGGAGGATTCCGCCGATCTCGGCGATGGCGCCCGCGAACGGATGAAACGTGAAGCGCACCATGTGCTTTCCGGGCGGCACAACCACGGCGCGGAACAGCACGTTGGCCTTGAGGATGTCCGCGGGTTTGCCGTCGACGCTCGCCCGCCACCACGGATGCCAGACGTCGTTGAGCACGACAAAGCCGCCGCCCGGCGCGTCGGCTTCGATCTCGACGTCGGTGTTGCGATAGCTGGACGATCTTGACGGAGCCGCCGCTGGCCGCGACTGGCGCACCGGCCGGCGCGCTTTCCAGCAGCACCGTGCGGCGCGGATCGACGTCGGGCCAGCCGCCATTCGCGGATCATCATGTCGAAATCGGCCTGACGCCATTCGCGTCGCGAGCATAACTCGCGGCAGCGCCCGCGGATTCTCATAGATGTAGGCGATCCCGGTGCGCGCGACCAAATCGAGATCGCCCGGCTTGAAGCCCGCCGTCGATCTTTTCCGACCGGCACGCCGAGGCGACGAAGCGCACGCCGAACAGGTCTCTCCAGCGTCGAGCGTACGATGGCAGCAACGGCGTGAACGGCCGCTGACCGGCGCCGGCCACCGTGTCGGGCGCGGCGGTGGCACGTGCGAAATCGGCAAGCCGCAGCGGGTTATGCCCGAACAGATGGTCGAAGTCGTGGATCAGTCCGATGTTCGGCCAGTGATAGGCGACGCCGATCAACTCGACGCGATCGCGACGGTCGGGTGCGGCAGCGGCCGCAAGCTTCGACTTCAGCAGCGCGACGGTCTCGTCCTTGGTGTCGGACGCATCGCCTCGTAGGTTGCGGACTTCAGCCCGGTCGATTCGTTCGGCGCGTTGTTCCAGGCGAAATCGGCGACGCTGAACGCCGCAAGGACTGCCGCGGCGGCGAGCGCGCTGCGGCGCGGCGACCCGGCGCGCGAGCGCCAGCGCGACGACCGCGGCCGCGATAAATCCCACGCCCCACAGCAGATCGGCAGCGCTGGCGCTTCGCAGCTGCCGACCTCGATGCGCGAGCGCCGACCGAAATCGCAACGAGCGCCGCCAAGACCGCGATTGGCCAGCACGCGATGCCATCGCTCGCGCGCCGGCATTGTGCCGGTCAGATAGCGATGAACGAGATAGCCGGCGACCACGGCCAGCAGCGCGCAAAACACGAAGGTCGCGTCGGCCGGCCGGCGGTAGAGCGCCACGCCCGGCAAGATAGTCATAGATCAGAGGGAACACCGGCGTGTATTTGCCGAGCGCATAGAGCAGCGTGAACAACATCGCAACGGTGAAGAAGCGGATCTCGCGCGCCCACAGCAGCCCGCGCAGCCAGTCCGAAGCCGAGCACGGCGACGATGACCAGCGCACCGGCATAGATCTGCCCGACATTCTGCGCAGTCGTACAGGCCGGTCTGGCCGAATCATGTCGTGCCAGGGAAAGCCCGGCGGCCCCCAGAACTCGCGATTGAAATCGGACGCGCCGAACACGTCGGCGAACGCCAGCATCAGCAGATTGGCCGGATGCAGCGAGCCGCGCACCGGCGAACTCGTAGCCGATCTCCGGCCGGTTGGAATGCGGCGGCAAGCAGCGCGGTCAACGTCACCGGAACGGCGACGATCAGCAGCGCCGGCGACCGCATCCGGCTGCCAGCGGCTTGATGCTGGCGGCGATGCCGTGCCCGCCGGCCCGTCGCCGTCGAGCCAATGCCAGAGCACGATAGCCCGCCAGCACATAGATCGCGATCAGCGACACCTGATCGCGCCCGAGCACGATCAGCGCGGCGAACACGCCCGCGCCAGCGCCGGCGCGCCACGACGAGCGCTCCAGCGCGCGCGCCAGCATCCACAGCGCCAGCGGCAGGAACACCAGGCTCTCGATCTGGCCGATATGCTGGATGCGCGAGGCGGCCGAGCCGCCGAAGGCGAACGCCAGCGCCGCGACCAGCGCGCCGCCGACGTGCCAGCCGCGGTCGCGGAAGAACAGGATCACGCCCGCGCCGCCGGCGTAGAGCAGCGCGAACACCAGCGCGTCGGCGAGCCGCGGGCTTGGCGTCGGGTCGAGCAGCGCCACGATGAAATGCAGGGGGGAGAAGATCAGCGATTGCGGATCGGCGATCTGCGGCCAGCCGGCAAAAACGTTCGGCGTCCAGAACGGCGATTGTCCGGCGGCGAGCGAGCGCGCCAGGAAGGCAAGCTGCGGATAGAACTGCGACGCGGCGTCGTAGGGGATCTCGTAGACGCCGGACAGCCACGGCGAGGCCAGCGCGAGGAACGCGACGGTGTAGAGACCGAACGCCGCCGCCAGCGGAAAGCGCTGCCCCCGTTCCGGAATGTCCCTGGCATTTTGCCCGGTCCCGCTCCCTCGCCCCGGGCTCTTCTATAACGAAAACGGGCGGCTCGCGCCGCCCATGCCCGCTCCTCGCGCGAGGATCGATCACACCGGTTGCCAGGTGCCGTCCGGGTTGCGGCAAGCGGTGCCGCGCGCAGTCTGCGGCTTGCCGTCGATGTAGATCGTGTGGGTGAACTGCCGGCAGTTCGCGCCATTCGCCTGATAGGCCGGGCCCGGCACCACCGAGCCGTAGCGGCCGGAGTCCGGATTGCGCCAGGCCACCGGCGCGCCGGACGGCCCGCTCTCCAGGGCCTGCACCTGAGCCGCGTAGGCGCGGCGCTTGTCCTCGTCGTCCATGGCGGCGCCGATGCGGTTGCCGACCATGCCGCCGATCGCTGCGCCGGCGATGGTGCCGGCCGCACTGTTGCCGGCTGCGGCGCCGATGGCGTTGCCGATCGCCGCGCCCGCGCCGGCGCCGACCAGCGTGCCGCCGACTTCCTTCGGCCCGGAGTCGGCGGAGCAGGCCGCAAGCGCCGCGCGCAAGCGCCGCTACCATGACGATCCTGAAGATCATCGCCCTTCCCTCATCCCGAAGTCGCGAAACGCCGCGCCTGGCCCGCGCCGGGCGGCAAGCTAGAGGCGGCGATTGGGGCAAAACTCTGATTATTCTTGGCTGCCCGCCATTTCGGCCCAAACCCTTGCCCACGCTGGTATATCGGCTGAGGGCCCGCTAGCCTTGGGGTTCGGTTCCAAGAGATCCGCAACAACGTCCGGGGCCACGACGCCATGCAACGCAGCACCAAGCGCATCCTCACCACCCACGCCGGCTCGTTGCCCCGCCCGGCCGATCTGCTCGACATGGTCGCTGCCAAGCTGCAGGGCCAGCCGGTCGACGAGGCGGCGAGGCAGGCGCGGCTGCCGGGCGCGGTGAAGGAGATCGTGCGAAAGCAGATCGAGCTCGGGCTCGATATCGTCGACGACGGCGAATATTCGAAGCCGAGCTTCGTCACCTACGTTGCCGAGCGGCTCGGCGGCTACGAGGTCGACCGAAACTCGGCGCCGCGCGTGCCTTGGGCCGGATCGCGCGAAGCGCTGGCGTTCCCGGAGTTCTATTCGTTCAGCAACTCCGGCGCGCGGCCGGATCGCATGGTCTGCACCGGGCCGGTGACCTACAAGGGCCAGGCGCAGCTTCAGCGCGACATCGCCAACCTGAAATCGGCGACCAATGGCGCCAAGGTCGAAGCGTTCATGCCGGCGATCTCGCCCGCCAACATCGAAGACTGGATGCCCAACTCATATTACAAGAAGCCGGAGGATTATCTGTTCGCGATCGCCGACGCGATGCACGAGGAATACAAGGCGATCGTCGATGCCGGCTTGCTCCTGCAGATCGACGACCCGCGGCTCGTGTCCTATTACCTGGTCAATCCCAAGGCCAGCATTGCCGAGTGCCGCAAGTGGGCGGTGCTGCGCGTCGAAGCACTCAACCATGCGCTGCGCGGCATCCCGCCGGACAAGGTCCGCCATCACACCTGCTACGGCATCAACATGGGGCCGCGGGTGCACGACATGGAGGTGAAGCACCTGCTCGACATCATTCTGAGGATCAACGCCGGAGCCTATTCGTTCGAGGCGGCCAATCCACGGCATGAGCACGAATGGAAGATCTGGGGGAATGCCAAGCTGCCGAAGGACAAGGTGCTGATCCCCGGCGTGATCAGCCATTCGACCGTGCTGGTCGAGCACCCGGAGCTGGTGGCCGAGCGCATCGGCGCGTTTCGCAAGTCTGGTGGGGAAAGAGCGCGTGATCGCGGGCTCGGACTGCGGCTTCGCCACCTTCGCCGGATCGAAGGAAGTCCACCCGAGCATCGTCTGGGCGAAGATGCAGGCGCTGACCGAGGGCGCGCGGCTGGCGAGCAAGGAGATGTGGAGGAAGGCGGGGAAAGCGAAATCCGGTAAAGCGCGGCCGTCCGCCGACGGCCACGAAGGCATTAAAGCAAGATGCCTTTGGTTGAGTCGGTGCATAGGCATCAAATTCGTCATTGCGAGGAGCCAACGGGTCCGCGCGAAGCGCGGCCCGATGACAGGCTCCGCGACGAAGCAATCCAGGCTTATCGCGTATTTCTGGATTGCTTCGCTTCGCTCGCAATGACGAAGGCGCCTCGCTGCACCGAGCTAAAATCACCACGCTCTAGGCCGCTAAGACGAAATTCTCTTGCGAAGAAATCAGTCGATAAATGCGAGGCGTTGAAATGTCAGTTCGAAAGACCGTCGACATTGACGATGATTTAAGGGCCAAGATCGACCAGCTCCGAAAGGAGCACGGCTTGAGCACAAAGCAGATCGTCAACGACGCGATGCGCCTCGGATTGCGCGAGATCGCAGAGAAGGAGCGTCAACAAGCCAAAGCGAGATCGGTTGATTAGCGCTTCAAGCAATACTGTCTTATGTTTAACTCACCCCGCCGGCAGCACCAGCTCCGCCCGCAAGCCCCCGATCGGCGCGGTGCCGAGATTGAGCGCGCCGCCGTAGAGCGCGGCAAGCTCGACCACGATCGAGAGCCCGAGCCCCGAGCCCGGCTTGGTTTCGTCGAGCCGCTGGCCGCGGCGCGCCACCTGATCGCGCTGTCGCCGGCGTAAGCCCCGGGCCGTCGTCGTCGACCACGATGCGCACCACCTGCCGGCGCGGCTCCGGCTGCTCCAGCAGCACCTCGATGGCGACACGCGAGCTCGCCCATTTGCAGGCGTTGTCGACGAGATTGCCGACCATCTCCTCGAGGTCCTGCTGCTCGCCGCGGAAGCGCGCCTCGGCCTGGATATCGAGATCGACCGCGAGGCTCTTGTCGTGGTGGGTCTTTTCGATGGTGCGCGCCAGCGCCTGCACCACCGGCACGACGTCGGTGATGGTGCCGACCACGGCGACGCGGGCCGCGATCCGCGCGCGCTCGAGGTGCCGCGTCACCTGATCGCGCATGATGCCGGTCTGTTCCCTGACCTTGCCGGCGAGCGGATCGTCGCGGCCGCGCCGCCGCCTCGTTCATCATCACCGACAGCGGCGTCTTCAGCGCATGCGCAAGATTGCCGACATGGGTGCGGGCGCGCTCGACGATCTCGCGGTTGGAGTCGAGCAGCGCGTTGGTCTCGCGCGCCAGCGGCTCGATCTCGACCGGGAAACGAGCCGCCGAGCTTCTCGGCCTTGCCGGAGCGGATCGCGGCGAGGCTTCGCGAGATGCGGTTGAGCGGCGCCAGGCCGAACCGCACCTGGAACAGCGTGGTCAACAGCAGCACCGCCGCCAGCATCGCGAAGGTCACGG
The DNA here is from genome assembly GCA_963702635.1 of uncultured Alphaproteobacteria bacterium. Lineage (GTDB taxonomy): Bacteria > Pseudomonadota > Alphaproteobacteria > Rhizobiales > Xanthobacteraceae > Z2-YC6860. Next base: position 616,718 of record CAVPDL010000010.1, on the reverse strand, counting down.
CGATGGCGCCGTCGAACGCCAGGATTTCGTCGTCGAGCTCGGCGGCATCGCCGCCGACCGCCACCAGAAAGCGGCCGTCGTCGCCGAGGTCGACGTCGCGCTCGACCAGGCGCAGCCGCTGATCCTCCGGCCCCTGCACGTAGCTCTTGCGGATGCCGTCGGAATCGGCTGCGATGCGCTGCTGTTCGCCGAGATGCGGCAGCGCGCGGTCCCACAGCGAGCGCGACGAGGTCACCTCGGGCTTCGATCGTGGTCGAGCCGCGTCACCTGCCAGTACCAGCCCGACAGCGGCAGCTCGAACAGCGGCTCGCCCAGCATCTGGCCGGCCTTCTCGATCGGGATGTCGGGCGAGGCGATGTCGGCGATCAATGTCTTGAGATAGACGCCGAGCCGGCGGTCGAAGGCGCGCTCGACCGAATCCCGGTAGAGCCCGGACAGCACGAAGCCGGTGACGAACAGGATGAGGACGGTCCAGACCGTCGCCGAAAGAAACAGCCGCAGCGCGAGCGAATTAGCGCGCATATTGCTCGCGGGTCGTGCGTTTTGCATGACGCACGACCTTGTCCGAAAACCGATATCCGCGTTTCCGGGTCATGCGTTCGGCGGCGTCAGCAGATAGCCGAGCCCGCGCACGGTCTGGATGATGTCGACGCCGAGCTTCTTGCGGATGCGGCCGACGAACACCTCGATGGTGTTGGAGTCGCGGTCGAAGTCCTGGTCGTAGAGATGCTCGACCAGTTCGGTGCGCGACACCACGCGGCCGGCGTGGTGCATCAGGTAGGACAGCAGGCGGTATTCGTGGCTGGTCAGCTTGACCGGATTGCCGTCGACGGCGACGCGGCCGGTGCGGGTGTCGAGCCGCACCGATCCGCAATTGAATTCGCTCTTGGCGTGGCCGGCGGAGCGGCGCAGCAGCGCGCGGATGCGCGCCAGCACCTCTTCGAGGTGGAACGGCTTGGCGACGTAGTCGTCGGCGCCGGCGTCGAAGCCCTGCACCTTGTCGCTCCAGCGGTCGCGCGCGGTGAGCATCAGCACCGGCATGGCGCGGCCGGCGCGCCGCCAGGATTCCAGCACCGAGATGCCGTCCATCTTCGGCAGGCCGATGTCGAGGATCACGGCGTCATAGGGCTCGGTTTCGCCGAGATAGTGTCCCTCTTCGCCGTCGAAAGCGCGATCGACCACGTAGCCGGCGTCGGTCAGCGCCGTGGCCAGTTGCCGGTTGAGGTCGGGATCGTCCTCGATGACGAGGAGACGCAAGGGGATTTCCTCCGGTCAGCGCGCGTCGACGACCTTGCCGCTGGTCGCATCGACGGTCGCGTGCGTGACTTTGCCATCCCGCGCCAGCAGTGTCAGCAGATAGACCAGGCCCTTTTCCTCGCGGCAAAGCCGCGCCCTGACGACCTCCCGGGCGCCGCGTCCACGCACCGAGCCGCGGGCCGAGCGAATCGCCGCCGCCAGCGTAACCGCTTGGCCGTGGGAAATCGCGGCCGTTTGCTCCGCTTTGCCGAGACACGAGCGATGCTCGGCCTCGGCGGCCGGCGCCGGACCGGCCAAAAAGGCGAGCGCCGCGGCGATGGCGAATATCCGAGCCATGGCTGCCGTCTTAGGAGCATCGCGGTGAATGTCGGATGAACGGACCATCACTTCTTCTTGAGAGCCTTGAGCAAATCGCCGATCAGGGTCGGCGGCAGCTCGCCGGTGGCGCTGGCCTGCTTTTCCCGGCTTCGGCCCGAGACATAGACACCCAGCACGCCAAAACGCGCTCCAAAATATGCCATCAGCAAGGCGGATAGGCCGGCGAGCCCATTGATGCCGGCCTCATGGCCGAACCACAGCTCGTGAAGCAGCGTCGCCATGAATGCCGGGCATTCCAGCAGCGACAATTCGACCGCGACGGCAGCCGCCTCCAGAGAGCTCAACCCGTAATGGTCGTCCAGCGGGTGGAACTGCGCCAGATGCAGGATCGGCGGCAGCGGCGCATTTCTGGTCGAAGCGCACGCTGCGCGCGCCGACCGCGTAGTCGTAGGCCTCGGGCCAGCCGTCCGGCCCCGGCACCACCCGCATGCGGTCGGGGCGGAGCGCATAAAGCTCGCGCACCTCCTTTGATTCCTGGCCATCCACCATCACCGCCTCGATATAGGCGTTGCCGGCGAGCAGCAGGTGCGCGCAGACCGCTTCGAGGAAGGCTGCTCCCTCCTGCCGCGGGTTGGGCCGCGCCAGGAGATCGCGAAGCGGATGCGGATCGCGCAACACAGCGCCCTCGTAGACCAGGTAGGTCGCGCCCGCGACATTCTCCGCCACGAGCTTGACCGCGCGGTGCACGATGGCGTTGCAGACGTAGCCCTCGCGCGTCAGCGCCGCGTAGTCGCGCGGCGTCCAGCGCGCGCGGCCCCCGCTCTCGAACTGGATCAGCCGCGCGGTGCGCGAGGACTTGGTTTCCGGTGGCCTGAAAAGGTTTTTTAATTGTTGGAGCACGGTCTATCCTTTCGTGTCCCGGGCGCCGCGCAGCACGAAGTGGTGCGCCGCAGACCCGGGACCCCGGTTGGGCGCCGCAACAATGCGCGATCGATTTTTCGTCTACATCCTCTCGAGCCGCTATCGCGGCACGCTCTACACCGGCGTGACCAGCGAACTCTCTCAACGTGTTGGCCAGCACAAATCCGGTGCCGTCCGCGGCTTCACTAAGCAATACAAAGTTAAGACGCTCGTCTATTTCGAGGAATACTCCTCAATCCTCGAAGCTCGCGCCCGCGAACACGTTCTCAAGCGCTGGCGACGCGATTGGAAGTTCGAATTGATCGAGAATCTCAACCCAGACTGGCGCGATCTGACGCTCGAACTCATCATGTTATGAAAGCAACCGGGGTCCCGCATCTGCGGTGCATCACTTCGTGCTGCACCGCGTGCGGGCTATGCTTTCGCAAACTACAAACCCCTGATCCGTGGCTCGCCTCTCGCGCCAAAACTCAGCGCCGTCACCGCCCACACCAGCGCATCGAGCCGGTCCGGCGAGCGCCCGGCCGACAGGCCGTCCAGGCCGAAATCGCACATCTCATCTTCGAGAGCGGGAAAGGCGCCGACATGCTTGACGCGGCCCTGCTCGTACAGGTGCGCGACCGGCTCGGCGCGCAGCCACTTGCCGCGGGTCGCCCGCACCGTGACCACCGGCACGGTCCGGTCGGCCTCGCCGATCACCGCGCGCACCATGTCGCCGCCCTGGTTGACCTCGACCACCAGCGCGTCGGCCGAGAGCCTGCGCCACAGCGCGATCGCCTTGCTCGCCCAGCCGCCAGGAGAAAGCCCCGCCGCGGTGTCGTCGGCGATCACATAGACCGTGCCGTCCTCGGCGCAGCCGGCGGCGACCAGGCCGCAAGCATCGGCACGTTTCGTCGATGAGGCTGGCGGATCGACCGCGACCACGATCCGCCGCAACGCCGGCGCCGAGATAACCCGGCAATGCTCCAGCTTGGCCCGCAACCACAGCGCGTCGGCGCGCTCCTCGATGATCTCGCCATCGATCTCCTGGCGGCCGAGCCGCGTGCCGACGTAGCGCGCAATAACGGCATCGATGAACGCCGGCGCGAGATTGAGCGCGTTGACCACGGTCGAGGCGCGCGTGACCTTCGTTTTCGGATCGGCAATCAGCCTTTTGATCAGTGCGATCGGCCGCGGCGTGGTCGTAATGACCTGCCGCGGCCGCTCGCCAAGGCACAGCCCGAACTGCAACATGTCGAAAGCCGCTTCGGCATGGCGCCACTTGGCAAGCTCGTCGCACCAGGCCGCAGCGAACTGCGGCCCGCGTAGGCTCTCCGGGTCTTCGGCGGAAAATACCTGCGCCACCGCGCCGTTGGTCCATTCCAGACGGCGGCGCGACGGAATCCAGCTCGGCCGCTCGTTGCGGCTATGCACCGCCAGCAACCCCGACACGCCCTCGACCATCACCTCGCGGGCGTCGTGCTCGGTCTCGCCGACCAGGGCGATCGGCCCCTGCTTTCTCCGCGGCGAATGCGCAAAGCGTCTGATCCACTCGGCGCCGGCGCGGGTCTTGCCGGCGCCGCGGCCGCCGAGCAGCAGCCAGGTGGTCCAGTCGCCTGACGGCGGCCGCTGGTGCGGGTGGAGGAAAAGCCGCCACCAGGCCGAGAAGCATTCGATTTCGTTCTCATTCAGCGTCGTCAGAACTCCCTCCGCGCTTCTGGCGACAAACGCTTCAAGCTTTTGTGCCAATGCCTCGCGGAGGTCTTCGATGTTTCGGGGCGGGCGTTCGTCATCGTTGTTCTTGGTCGTCTTCTTGCGCGGCTTGTTGGCCTCGTCGACGGCGGCCAGTTCGCGCAGCGTTCTGGCCACGACCGCCAGCATCCGGCTGTTGCTCTCGCGCTCGGCGAGCGGCAGGCCGGCGACGTCGAGACGATCCTCGATTTCCTCGACTTGCTTCTGGGCGGCGCGCCAAATGCGCCTCACCAGCGCGGTACGGCTGCCGGCACGCCGATAGGCGCGCACACCCGTACGGCGCCGTGGAATCGGCGCAGGCGCAATGCCCGAACCGTCGGGATATCGGCCGGCGAGGCAGCCGTAGATGACGTGTCGGGTTTTGATGCCGCTTTCGGCGGCGATCGCGCTGATCGGCGCGCCTTCGACGTAACGGCGGCGCACCAGCGCCACCACGTCCGCAGTGGGGATGTCGGCCATGTTTCAAATTTTTTGGGTTGGCGCCGGGCCGGCGATGCGGCGTCAGGCGCATTTGTCGAGCGTGCCGCACACCCTACTGCAGCAGCGTCACGCTGTCAATGACTATTTTCCCATAGTCTAGGATTTTTTACTCTGGAGTTGGCGCGGCCTGTGGATAACTTCCAGAAAACCATTATCGATCAGCTACTTCAAAGACCCAATCGACGGCCTGATCCATCGGCCATCCCGGCTGCCAGCCTGATCCCATGGGCGGCGGGCTTGGGATGTTCTTCTTCTTGCGCACGCGAGCCCATCCGCGAATGCGGCCTGGCCTCCAGATCGCAATGCCAACGTCGGCGCCTGGGCGATGCATGCCGAAAGTCCCGACGGCCGCGCACGGCGTTCACGTCGCCGCCAGCACCGCGCGCCGAAGCAGCGCGCGCCTTTTTGCCATGGAACCCGCCCCCTGCCCCGCTCGTTATTCTGTCCGAGAGCAAGAACAAGCGGGCTGACAGGAGCCAGTCATGGCCAGGATCGTCATCCGGTGCCAGTACACCGGAAACTATGTCTTCACTGGGTTCGACACGCGGACCTCGCCGGCCGTCGCCGGTGGCCGCATCTTCTGTCCGTACTGCGTCGCTGAACACGTCTGGAGCAGCAACGAAGCCCGCCTCGACGATCGGGACCGCGAGCGGCGGCAGAAACCCACGGTCCGCCAGGCAAGCTGACAAGCCGGCTCAACACGCCGGTTCATCGCCCCTATTGCAGGCTTGCCACCCAACCGGCCGAAAAAATTCTGCCGCAATGCCGTCCGACACAGGCCACAGTTTGCTGGCTCGATCATCCTTGGGCCGGGGTCTGTTAATCGACGATGGGGACGGCCAATGAGTAGCGTGATCCGGTATCGCCAATACGCCGCGGACTGCGTCCGCCAAGCCCAAGCCGAGCAGATGACCGAGGACAGGACCATCCTGCTCAATGTCGCGCTCGCCTGGCTGCGCCTGGCGCAGCAGCTCGAGCTGCGGCTTGAGGCGGCAAGCCCGCCCGCGGTGCCGGACCATGCCGAGCCCGAGCCGGCCGGCGCGGAGCAGCGCGAGATGACGTTCTAACGTCCCGGAACCGAAGTTCGCACGATTGCTCGGCAATCGCTTTGGCTCGGAAGTTCGCTTCGGAGCAACCTGGGAAATAGGGCGAACTTTCGAACCGCGACGTTAGCCGCGCACCAGCCTCCCGCTTCCCCAGGTTGAATTTCCCGCGCGCTCCGGCATGGTGCGGGCGCGATGACCGACGCCCCAAATCCCGCCGCGCCCGCGCCGCTGCCGCACGCGGCGATCATGGCGATCATGACGGGCATCCTGCTCGCCATGTTCCTCTCGGCGCTGGAGCAGACCATCGTCGCGCCGGCGTTGCCGACCATCGGGCGCACGCTGGGCGACGTCGAGAACCTGTCCTGGACGGTCACCGCCTATCTGCTTGCCAACACCGCGGTGACGCCGCTGTTCGGCAAGCTCTCCGACATCCACGGCCGGCGGCGCATGATGCTCACGGCCATCGTCATCTTCATCGTGGGCTCGATCGCCTGCGCGCTCGCGCCCAACATGCCGGCGCTGATCGCCGGCCGCGCGCTGCAGGGCATCGGCGGCGGCGGCATCCTGCCGCATCGCGCACACCATCATCGGCGACATGGTCTCGCCGCGCGAGCGGCCGCGCTACCAGAGCTACACCTCGATGATGTTCCTCGGCGCCGCGCATCGCCGGCCCGGTGCTGGGCGGCGTGCTGACCGACTATCGTGCACTGGACCATGATCTTCTGGATCAACCTGCCGATCGGTCTCGTTGCGCTGTGGACCACGGATCGTGCGCTAAAGAAATTGCCGCGCCACGACCGGCCGCACCGCCTCGACATGCTCGGCGCCGTGCTGATGGTGCTCGCTGCGGTCGCGCTGATGCTGGCGATGAACTGGGGCGGCACCCGCTACGGCTGGACCTCGGCCCCGATCCTCGGACTGCTGGCCGGCGCTGCGGTGCTGTGGCTGTCGTTTGTGCTGCGGATCGCGACCGCGCCGGAGCCGTTCATTCCGCTGACCATCCTGCGCAATCCGATTGTCGGCGCGACCGCGGCGGCCGGCTTCTTCAGCGTCGGCGTCACCCTCGCGCTGGTCATCTTCCTGCCGCTCTATTTCGAGCTGGTGCTGGGCTTCTCGCCGAGCGGTTCGGGCACCGCGCTGATCGCATTCCTCGCCGCCACCACCATCGGCTCTTTCATCGCCGGCCGGGTGGTGCTGCGCACCGCTCGCTACAAGCGCGTGCCGATCGTCGGCCTGCTGCTCGGCATCGCCATGCTGGCGGCCTTCGCCATCAGGCCAGGCGGCCTGTCGCTGTTCGAGGTCAGCCTGCTGCTGTTCATCGGCGGCAACGGGCTCGGCGTAATGTATCCGCTGACCACCACCATCGTGCAGAACGCGGTCGCGCCGCACCAGCTCGGCACCGCGACCGGCTCGCTCAACTTCGCCCGCCAGCTCGGCGGCGCTATTATCGTCGCTGCCTTCAGCGCCATCGCGCTCGGCGGCATCGACCCCGGCGGCCATGGCCTCACCTTGGAGATGCTGCGCGGCGGCGCCCATCGCGCCGGCGCCGATTTCGTCGAGGTGTTCCGCTGGCTGTTCGCGGCCGGCGCGGTGCTGCTCACAGCCGGGCTGCTCGCCATGCTCGCGGTCGAGGAGCGTCCGCTGCGCGGGCCGCGCCCGGACGCGATGCCGCTCGCGGCTGAATAATAAGATAGTCGTCCTGCCTCGCTCATAGCTGCCCCGCACAGGGAACCATTGAATTCCCGCGTCCGCGGCGCAATGCTGCTTTGCCGCATGAACGTTTCGAAATCACGAACCATTGGCCGCTCGTCAGGATTATTTCAGGCGATGAACATTTCCCGAGCGGCGGCCCGCGCGCGAGCCCGCGTCCGGCTCAGCCTTGGCGCTCGGCGCAGCAGAACCGAGCGCAGCGCACAGCTCCACTCACCGGCCGCGACCCCTGCCGAAGCTTCGGAAGCCGCGCACCCCTCGCCGCCGCGAAGCGCGATGAGCCACGCCGAGGTCCGCACCATCTTCTTCGGGCTGATGCTGGCGGCGTTTCTCGCCGCGCTGAACCAGACCATCATCGCCACCGCGCTGCCGACCATCGGCCGCAACTTCGGCGACTTCGAGAACCTGTCCTGGATCGTCACCGCCTATCTGCTGACCTCGACGGCGGTGGCGCCGCTCTACGGCAAGCTCTCCGACATCTGGGGCCGCCGCGCCATGATCCTCGCCGCCATCGGCCTGTTCATGGCCGGCTCGGCAATGGCGGCGGCCGCCCCCAGCATGACCATGCTGATCCTCGGCCGCGGCCTGCAGGGCATCGGCGGCGGCGGCATCCTGCCGCTCTGCCAGTCGGTGATCGCCGACGTGGTCGCGCCGCGCGAGCGCGGCCGCTACCAGGCCTACATGGGCGTGGTGTGGGTGACCTCCGGCGTCGGTGGCCCGGTGTTCGGCGGCTTCATGGCGGAGCATTTGCACTGGTCGCTGATCTTCTGGATCAACGTGCCGCTCGGCCTTGGCGCGGCGCTGCTCACCCACATCCACCTCAAGAGCATCCCGCGTCATGACCGCCGCCACAAGCTCGACCTGCTCGGCGCCGTCCTGATGATGGGCTCGTGCATTCCGCTGCTGCTGGCGCTGACCTGGGGCGGCACGCATTATCCATGGCTGTCGCCGCCGATCCTCGGTCTGATCGGCCTGTCTTTCGTGCTGTCGCTGCTGTTCGGCTGGCGCCTTGCCATGCGCTCCGGAGCCGTTCCTGCCGCTCACCGTGCTCAACAATCCGGTGATGCGCATGGGCACAGCGTCGGCGTCGCTCGCCATGGGCGTGCAGATCGGGCTGACCATCATCGTGCCGCTCTACTTCGAGGTGGTGCACAAGCTCAGCGCCACCGAATCCGGCGTGGCGCTGATCCCGATCGCGCTGACCACGCCGGGCTCGCTGCTCTCCGGCCAGGCGATGCTGTACTGGAAGCACTACAAGCGCGCGCCGATGTTCGGGCTTTGCTGCGCGCTGATCGCGACTAGCGTTTCTGATCTGGCGGCCCGACATGTCGCTCGCCAACGTCATCGTGGCGCTCTCGGTGGTCGGCACCGCGGTCGGCCTGGTGTTTCCGGTGACCACCGTGTCGATCCAGAACGCCGTGCCGCACCACCAGGTCGGCATCGCCATGGGCGCGCTGAACTTCTTCCGCTCGCTGGCCTCGGCCTTCATCGTCGCGGTGCTGGGCGCGATCCTGCTGGCGGGCCTCGGCGTCGCGCCCGAGCGCGGCGGTCACGCCGTCTCCGTGGTCAGCACCGTCAGCGGCGCTGCCGGCTCCGACGTCGCTTTCGTGTTCCGCTGGGTGTTCCTCGCGGCGTTCGTGTTCCTGGCGCTCAGCCTGATCGCCCTCATCCTGATGGAGGAGCGCCCGCTGCGCGCCAGCGTCGCGCCGCCGCCCGATCCGCAGCGCCCGGTGCCGGCGGAGTAGCGCGGCCGCATTGATCCATTCCCGCGGCGGCATCGGCATTGCGCGCCCTTGTACCCATGACGCATTTCCCTCGCCGGGGCATGGCGCCGCTCATGCGGCTCGCATAGCATCCCGCAGGGCGGCTACGACGACGGGCCCATCAAGGACCCGCGGGGGAGGAAACAACATGGCGGGTTCTGTGAATGCCGGCGCGCGGCTCGACCGCCTGCCGGTGTCGTCGTTTCATTACCGGATTTTCTGGCTGGTCGGCGCCGGCATGTTCTTCGACGGCTACGACCTCTATGTCGCCGGCGGCGTGCTGGCATCGACGATCCAGAGCAAGTTCTCGACGTTGCCGCAGAACCTGCAATTCCTCTCGCTGACCTTCGTCGGCATGACCATCGGCTCGCTGATCACCGGGTTCATCGGCGACAAGTACGGACGCCGCTTCACCTATCAGGTCAACCTGCTGGTGTTCGGGCTGGCCTCGATTGCCGCGGCCTTCGCGCAGGATATGACGCAGCTCATCGTCTGCCGCTTCGTGCAAGGGCTCGGCCTCGGCGCCGAGATCGTGGTCGGCTATTCGACGCTCACCGAGTTCGTGCCGCCGACAGACGCGCGGCCGCTGGCTCGCCTTCATGGCCTTCCTGACGGTCTGCGGTTTCCCGGTCACGGCGATCCTCGGTTACCTGATCATTCCGAGCTTCGGCTGGCGGCCGATGTTCATCATCGCGGGCCTCGGCTCGCTGGTGGTGTGGTATCTGCGCAAGAACCTGCCGGAGTCGCCGCGCTGGCTGGAAGCCCAGGGCCGCGACGCCGAGGCCGAGACGCTGATGACGAAAATCGAGCAGGACGTCACATCGCAGACCGGCGCGCTGCCGCCGCCGAAGCCCACAACACCCGCACCGCAGCTCACGACGGCCTCGATGTTCAGGCCGCCGATCCTGCAGCGCCTGCTGGTCGGAAGCTGGGTGCTGATCACCATCAACACGCTGATCTTCGGCTTCGTGATCTTCCTGCCGCAATTCTTCCTGCGACAGGGCCTGACCATCACCAATTCGCTCGGCTACACCGTGGTGCTGGCGGCCGCCTCCCTGGTTGGCTGCGCGTGCGGCGCCTACCTTTCAGACGCCATCGGACGGCGCTGGAGCATCATCCTCGGTTCGGTCTGCACCATCGTATTCGGCTGGATCTATGCCCGCTTCAACGCCGGCTCCGATCCGGTGACCGTGCTGAGCGTCGGCGCGGTGCTGATCGTCGCGATCTATATCCAGACGTCGCTGCTGTTCGGCGTCTATACGCCGGAGCTGTTCCCGACCGAGATCAGGCTCAGGGCGAACGGCATCTGCAACACCATCGGCCGCCTCGCCACGGTGTTTTCGCCGTTCATCGTCGGCTCGTTGATGGTGAACTACGGCCTGCCGGGCGTGCTCTGGCTGATGATCGGGCTGGTCGTGGTGCAGATCGTCGCGGTCTATGTCTGGGGCGTGGAACCTGCGAAGCGCTCGCTCGAAGGCCTCGATCCGAAGCTTGCGTAGGCATGATCGCCGCCAATTGAGCCAAGAAGCGTCTCGGCATGCACGCTTCACCCCCGCCTGGAGGGTGAAGCGCGCCCGGCGAAGAGCGCTTCAATGGTTACGGCGTCAGCTTGATGTTGTTGTCCTTCACGAGCTTCGCCCATTTGGCGACGTCGTTTGCGAGCAGTTGTTGCAGTTCCGCGGCGCTGCCGCTGCGCACGTTGGCGCCTGTGGTCTCGAAGCGTGCGCGCACCTCCGGCATCGCCACCGCCTCCTTGATCGCGGCCTCGATGGCGTCGGCGACCGGCTTCGGCGTGCCGGCAGGCGCGAAGAACGCAATCCAGGTGTTGACCTCGTAGCCCGAGACGCCGGCCTCGTTCATGGTACGCAGGTCCGGGTATTTCTTCGAGCGCGTCATGCTGGTGACCGCGAGCGGGCGCATGCGCTCCGATTGCAGGCCGGCGTTACCGGTCGTGAGGTCGGCAATGATCATGCTGGTCTCGCCGCCGATCGTGGCGGTGACGGCCGGCGCGCCGCCGCGGTAGGGAATGCTGCGGATATCGACGTGAGCCATGGCTTTGAACAGTTCGAGCGAGAGCAGCGTCGCCGAGCCGCCGGAGGCATGCGTGAGCTGGCCCGGCTGCTTCATGGCGAGCGCGATCAGCTCGACGACCGAATTGGCCGGCACCGCCTTGTTGACCATCAGCGCCTCGGGGATCGAGATCACGAGGCCGAGCGGCACGAAATCCTTCTGCGCGTCGTAGGGCAGATCGGGGAACACCAGCGGATTGATCGCCATGGTGCCGTCATGGGCGACGAGGAGCGTGTAGCCGTCGGCCGGCGACTTCTGCACCGCTTCGGCGCCGAGTCGCATCGCGGCGCCGGGGCGGTTCTCGATGATGACCGGCTTGCCCCATTTGGCCTGCATCTTCTCCGCGATGACGCGCGCGGTGGTGTCGATCGAGCCGCCCGGCGCCGTCGGCACGACAATCTTCACCTGGCGCTCCGGAAACTCCGCAAAGGCGAGCGTCGTCGAGAACCAGAGCGCGAGGCCGATCGCGAGCGAGCGCTGCACGAAATGGCGCATGTCGATCTTCCTCATCCCGCGGCCTTGATCGCCTGCAGATGCTCATTAAGCACCACCGGCATCTCGGCCGGCGGCACCCGGCCGAAGCCGCAATAGCCGGCAAGCCCGAACTCCGGCAGGTACCGCCGCGCCTTGGCGATGCGCTCCTTGAAGCCGTCCATGTGATGGATGACGCCGAGATAGACCCGCGCGCCGCGCGGCTTGAGGTCTTTCAATGGCGCGAAGAATTCGTCGCCGACATCGGGCAGCACCGGAATATGGATCCAGTCGACGCGGCGGCCTGACGCCTCGATGGTGGCGTTTGCGAGATCGACCGTCGCCGACAGATCGGCTGGCGCAAAGCGCGGCCAGCCGCCGAGCGTGCCGAAGCAGAAGTGATAGCCGAGCTCGACGCTTTCCGGGATGCGCGGCGACAGCGTGCGGAACTGCGCGACGTTGCGCTCGATCGCGCCGTCCTTCGAATAGCCAGGCACCGCGCCATAGAAATCCTGCACCTCGGTCGCGCAATCCCATTGGATGGCGAGATCGCCGTGCGGGATATGCCTGACGATGGTGTCGACCTCGGCGGCAAGCGCTTCGGTGAATCCCGGTCTGCACCTTGGCGACATCGGCCTGATCCGGGAAAATCCGCGGCGGCAGCGCGCTGACGACCGAGGCGAGCGACACCTGAAAGCGCAGATGCCTCGGCAGCTCGCCCTTCTCGCGCAGCGTCTTGAACACGAAATACGAGCTGATGGCGTCGCGGGCATAGCCGATCCGCCAACCGGTGTCGCCGAAGCGCACCCGCTCGACGCCCGGCTTGACCTTGAACAGGTAGCTGTCGCCGGCGTTGCGCGGATTGCGCCGCTCGACGCCGTTCTCCGGCGCCGGATAACGCACGGTTTCCAGCTCAGGATGCCCGGCCAGCACCTGATAGTGGATGCGGCTGATCCAGTGCTTTCGCGGCCCGACCTCGCCGTCCGGCATGGTTTTCAGCGCGCCGGCAAGCGGCTTGCCGAAATCGCGGAACACCTGCTCCGCGGTGTCGAGGGGAATGCTGCCGACCAGAAGAATGTCCTGCACGCTGGCGCTCCGATTGAGGAGCGCAACCGTAGCAGGGGCTTCGCACGCGCTTCTAGCCCTTGCCCAGGCTCCGCGTGATCAGCCGCGCCAGGCGCTCGGAGAAGCTTTTCGCGTCGCTCGGCCGCTCGCCGTCGAGCACGCGCGCCTCGTCGAAGAGCAGATGCGCGGCGTCCTGCTTGAACGCATCCTCGTCCGCTGCCGAGCGCCGCCAGCGAAACGCACCAGGCTGTGGCGCGGGTTGATCTCGAGGATCGGCTTGGCCGCCGACATCACCCGGCCGGAGCCCTGCAGCAGCTTCTCCAGCGAGCGGTCCGGGCCGTGCTCCGGAGGCGACCAGACAGACCGCGCTGTCGGTCAGCCGGTCGGAGGCGCGCACGTCCGACACCGCTTCGCCGAGCGTCGATCTTGACGAAGGCGATGAAGTTCGTCACCGCCTCGCTCGCCTCGGGCTTCGCCTCGGCCTTGTCGTCGAGCAGCGGGATCAGCGCCGAGGTCCGCCGCGCCCTGCGTCACCGACCTGAACGGCTTGCCGTCGAACGACGGCGTCACGCTCGCCCACATGCTGTCGACCATGTCGGACAACAGCAGCACCTCGATGCCGCGGGCGCGGAAGCCCTCGAGGTGCGGCGATGCCTCGACCTGCGCCGGATTGTCGCCGGCGATGTAGTAGATCGCGGTCTGGTTCGGCCGCAGCGCCGCGACGTAGTCCTTGAGCGCTGCGCCGCGCCTCCGTCGAGGCGGTGCTGCGGAAGCGCGCGAGCTTGAGCAAGCATGTCGCGCCGCTCGTAATCCTCGTAGATGCCTTCCTTCAGCACCGCGCCGAACACGTCCCAGATCTTGCCGTAGGCCTCGGCGTCGCTGTCGGCGAGCTTCTCGAGGTCGCCCAGCACGCGGCCGGTCACGCTTTTCTTGATCGCGGCGAGGATCGGGCTGTGTCTGGATCATCTCGCGCGACAGGCTGAGCGGCAGGTCGGCGGAATCGACGAGGCCGCGCACGAAGCGCAGGTAGCGCGGCAGGATTTCGGCGTCGTCGGTGATGAACACGCGCTTGACGTAGAGCTTGATGCGGCCCTTGCGGTCGGCGTCGTAGAGATCGAACGGCCGCGCGCTCGGCACGAAGGCAGAGCGCCGTGAACTCGTGGCGGCCCTCGGCGCGGAAATGCACCGTCAGCGCCGGCTCGTCGAAATGGTGCGAGATGCCGCGGTAGAAGTCGGTGTATTCCTCGGGCTTGATCTCGGAGCGCGGCCGGGTCCACAGCGCGGCGCCGTCGGCGACCTCGGCGGGCTCGGCGCCGGGCTTCTCCGATGATCGTGATCGGCACCGGCACGTGGCCGGAGTTGGCCCGCACGATGCGCTCGATGGTGAATTTCTCGGTGTAGGACTTGGCGTCCTCCATCAGGTGCAGGATCGACGCGGGTGCCGCGGGCCGGCGCTTCGCCGGCCGGAACGGGCGACACCGTGAAGGTGCCCTTGCCGTCGGACGACCAGCGCCAGGCCTCGCCGCTGCCGGCGCGGCGCGACACCACGTCGACCCGCTCGGCGACCATGAAGGCCGAGTAGAAGCCGACGCCGAACTGGCCGATCAGGGTGGCGCCCTCGCCGCCCTTGTTGGCTTCGAGCCGCTCCATGAACGCCTTGGTGCCCGAGCGCGCGATGGTGCCGAGCGCCTCGACCAGTTCGTCACGGCTCATGCCGATGCCGTTGTCCTCGATCGTCAGGGTCTTGGCATCGGCGTCGAGCGCGATGCCGATGCGCGGCTTCGGGTCGTCGCCGAGCAGTTCGGGCGTGGCGATCGCCTCGTAGCGCAGCCGCTCGCAGGCGTCGGCGGCGTTCGAGATCAGTTCGCGCAGGAACACGTCCTTGTCGGAATAGACCGAGTGCACCATCAGTTGCAGCAGGCGCGCGACGTCGGCCTCGAACGGACGGCTTTCGGTCTTGGCTATCGGCTTCAGCGGTCATGGCGAGTGCAGCATCCCCAGCAAATTTCCAACCGGCCACCACATGGCGAGAACCGCGCGCAAGTTCAAGGTCCTCGCGGTCGCGATATCGGCGCACCCTTGCTGGTCACGGCAGTCTGCGCAAGCGATTGAAAATAAAAAAGACTTTTAACCGATTGTGATCTTTGTCACAGCGCGATCCCGCGGTCCAGGCGTCAGTGACATTTCACACTTCACGATCCGGCCTTGCACGGTCACCTTTCGGCACAGCAGAGCGGGAGGCTTTCATGACCCTCGATATCGACAGAGACAACGACCAAGCTTTTCACCGTGGTCGGCGCCCCCTATGTCGCCGAGAAGCACACCGAAGGCAAGAGCCACTATCACGCAGAGAAGGAGAAGCCCCCACCGGAGCGCGGCATCGCCGGGCTGTGGGCGATCTTCTATGCTGTGATCGCCGGGGCCTGGCTGTTTGCAAGGCGGCGCGGTCGGCAAGGCGTTCGAATACGCCGTCGCGCTGCTGAAATAGCGCTGAAACGAAGCGCCGTCAATTGCTCGTTGAGCATGTGCACCAGCTCCGGCACGTTGGTGAGCACGAACGCTCCCCGCCGCTTGGTCATCAGCCCGGCCCGCTCCAGCGCCTTCAACTCGCGCGCCACCATCTCCCGCCGCGTGCTGACCCGCGCCGCGATGTCGGAATGCACCGGCGGCGGCGACACGATGGCCTGGCGCTCGTCGGTCGGATCGGGCCGCGAGCGCCGCAGCAGCTCGGCGTAGATCCGGTTCTTGACGTGCATCGAGCTGAATTCGTTGACCCGCTGGTCGAGCGTGCGGATGCGGGCGACCAGCTGCTGGAGCAACTGCTCGGCCGACGTCGGGATGGTCGTGCAGGATCTCGCGGAACACCGGCGGCCGGCATGCACGGCGATGGTGGCGTCGGTGATGGCGAGGATGCCGGCCGAGCGCGGCTGGCCGTCGATCGCCGCCATCTCGCCGAAATAGCCGCCGGCGTCGATGTCGCCGAGGATGACCTCGCGGTCGGGCGACGGCGTGATCAGCACCCGCACCACGCCGCTGGTCAGAAAGAAGATGTCGGTGCCGACGTCGTTCTGCTCGAGCAGCCATTGCTTGGGCTGGGCGTGACGCCATTGGCAGCGGCGCTCGAAGGCCTCGCGGTCCTTGCGGCTCGAGCGAGCGCAGCAGCCCGATCTTTTCCAGTGTCTCGTGCGGCTTCTGCATCGGACAGCCCCCGGAGCGTTCTGCACCGATATTTCCGCGTCCGGTATGTTGGCGTCACGATTATGGCAGACTAAGGGCGTGCCGGACGGCCGGGTGGCGGGCTTTGGCGCCGTTGCTTAGCGCAGTGCTAACATCGACCGCATGGACACGATCGTCATCGGCGGCGGCATCGGCGGGTTGACGCTGGCGCTGGCGCTGCACGCCGTCGGGCGCGGCGCGCCGCATCCGGGTCTACGAGGCCGCCGCCGAGATGCGGGCGCTCGGCATCGGCATCAATCTCGGCCCCCATGCGATGAAGGAGCTGAGCGCGCTCGGCCTCGAGGACGCGCTGGTCGCGACCTCCTGCCAGCCGGAGGACTATGCCTTCTTCACCCGCCACGGCCAGCTCGTCTATCGCGAGCCGTGGGGCAAGGCCGCCGGCCATCAATGGCCGCACATCTCGCTGCTGCGGCCCGACCTGCAGCGCGTGCTGCTCGGCGCGGTGCGCGAGCGGATCGGGCGCGGAGAATTTCATCACCGGCCACCGCTGCACCGGCGTCGAGCAGGTCGGCGACCGCGTCACCGCGCGTTTTGCCGGTCCCGACGGCAAGCGCGCTGCCGGACGTCGGAGGGCGACGTGCTGATCGCCTGCGACGGCATCCATTCCGCGGTGCGCGCGCAGTTCTATCCCGGACGAGGGTCCGTTCAAGTTCCGCGGCTTCAACCTCTGGCGCGGCACCACGCGTGCACAAGCCGTTCCTGACCGGCGCAAGCATCGCCCGCATCGGCGCGCGGCATTCGACGCTGATCATCTATCCGCTGCGCAAGAACTACGACGGCCAAGGCAATCCACTGGTCAACTGGGTCGCCGAGATCGAGCGCGACGTCGCGGTGCCGGTCGACTGGAACAAGCCTGGGCGACTGGAGGACTTCTTCCCGACCTACCGGGACTGGGTGTTTGACTGGATGGACGTGCCGGCGCTGATGAAGAACGCGCGAGCAGATCCTGTCCTATCCGATGGTCGACCGCGATCCGCTGCCGCGCTGGAGTTTCGGCCGCGTGACGCTGCTCGGCGACGCCGCGCATCCGATGTATCCGCAAGGCGGCAACGGCGGGGCGCAGGCGATCCTTGACGCTGCGACCCTGGCGCGGCTGTTCAAGAGCGAACCCGATCCGGCCGCGGCGCTGAAGGCCTACGAGGACGCGCGGCTGCCCGCCACCAGCAGGATCGTGGTGCAGAACCGCACCGCGCCGCCGAACGTCATCGTCGACACCGTCGAGCAGCGCACCGGCGGCAAGCGCTTCGAGCGCGCTGGAGGACGTCATAACGCAGGACGAAATGAAGGCGATCTTCGAGAGCTACCAGCGCGTCGCCGGCTATCACGTGCAGCAGGTTTCCCGGTCGTGAACGATGTCGTGTTTATGAACATCGCCGCTGCATTTCATTCCGGCTGTCATCGCCCGCGAAGGCGGGCGATCCAGTAAACTCAAATATCGATCGTTGGCTACTGGATGCCCGCCTTCGCGGGCATGACAGACTGAGATTGAGATAGGAGAAGGAAATGCCAGACACCGCACCGTCCATGAAGCTCACCTTCGAGGGCGCGCAGAAGCTCCTCGCCGCCGCCGTGGCCAAGGCACGCGAGATGAAGGTGCCGCAGTGCATCTGCGTCGTCGACGCCGGCGGGCATCTCATCACCATGGCGCGGATGGACGGCGCCTTCGCGCTGTCGATCGACACCGCGCTGCGCAAGGCACAGACCGCCGCCGCCTACGGCGTCCCGACCGGCGATATCGCTGCCGGCATCGACATCAAGCTCGCCATCGCCACCGAAGGCCGCCGCATCAATCTGCCGGGCGGATTGCCGGTGATCGTCGACGGCCACGTCGTCGGCGCCATTGGCGTCGGCTCAGGCACCGGCGAGCAGGACAAGGAGGTGGCGAACACCGCGCTTGCCGCGATCACGGGAGCGAAGCGGTTCTAACCGCCGCCATTGCGGCCGCGCGACGCGACCACCCGAATGACAATGCTGGAAACCGGCCGAGCTATTTCGCGGCCGGCGCCTGAGCAATGAGCCGCCTGCGATGCAGGCAGGCATCGGAGCCGATCAGATCGCGGCTCTGCGCCGGAATGGCGCGCGCCGCCAGGCGGTTCGCGGTCGCAGTCTCGCAGGACAGCCAGTAATAGCCCTCGTCGGGATCGACCACGAGCCGGTTCGGCGCGAAGCCCGGCGCCAGCAGCACCGAGAGATATTGCGTGGTCGAGGCCCAGGCCAGCGCATCGAGCTTTGCCGGAATCCGGTCCGCCGATACGAAGCGCGGATCGCCCAACGCCGGATCGGACGCTGCGCCCGTCGCGAGCCTGACGATGGCGGATTTGTAGGCGCTCCACGCCACGATGAATTTCTCGGTCTCGACCGCGTGCACCAGCGTGGTCACCATGATCGCGCCGGCCAGCGCCTGGGCCGCTACGCCGGCTGAGCGCGGCGTCAGCCGAGACATGAGTGACGCGATCGCGCCAAGCCGCCCTTCCGCGAGCAGAGCCTGCACCACCGCCGCAACGGCGAAAGCGGGCGCTGCGAGGAACAGTTCGGTCCGCAGGTAGTAGCGATTGTCGGAGTGCAAGGCGTGGTCGAACCCCAACCAGTACACGGCCAGCGCCATGGCGACCGCAGCAGCGGCATACAACTGCGCATTGGCCGGCGCGAGCCGGGAAATCGCGAAGAAGGCGACGCCATATCCCGCAAGCGCGCCCATCAGCAGCAACGACAGCGGGCAGAACAGAATGCGGAAATCGAAGAAATTCCATGCGGCGCGCGGCAGCATGGAGGCAAAATAGGCATCTGGTGGGAAGGCCAGCTTCACGCCGACCCAGATCGCCGCGACGATGAGCATCGCGCCGGCAGCGCGCCACGACGCCGGGTCGCGCAGACCGCGCAGCGCAACGCTGCACACGATCCCGGCCGCGAAAACCAGGCCGCCGGCGTGCGTGAAGGCAAGCGCCAGCAGCGCTGCGAACACGCCGATCGCACCGGCGACGCCGCGGTTGACGTAGTGGCAAAGCGCCAGCGCCGGCCAAAGCAGCGCATGCGCCATCCACATTTCGGTCGGGCATCCAAACACCAGCGGACAGAGACAAGCGGTCGATGCGCAAGCGTAGGCGAACAAAATGCGGCCTTGGGACCGGTCCGCCGCCCAGGTCGCGGCGAGGCCGAGCAGCGGCGCGACATAGAACAAGAATCCATAAAGCAGGACGCCGCCTTCCGCGTCGCGGGTCAGCTCGACGTAGGTTTCGGCCGGCACAAAGCAGGCGAGATACACGAGCAGCCGGCCGGAAATATTATGCCAGTGGAAGGCCCAGGCATCCTGCGCGGCAACCGCGTAGGAAAAGATCGAGCCGTCGCCATAGGCCTGCAGCTCGTAGCGCAGGCCGATGGTGACGAACAGCACCGACCAGCACAGACCTGCCGCGATGGCGATGAAGCGCAAGCGCCGGCCTTCCGAACCGATCGCAAGACCGTTCGACAACGCCGCACTCAGGATATCGGACCGGACGATCCCCGGAATCATGCCCGCTTTATTTTTTTGTTGCCGCGGCTCCCCGCCGCAGCTTCCTCCCACGGACGCAAGCCTGCCTTCGAACTATGCGAACAAACAAGCGCCCCTGGCCGGAATGCGATTGCGACATTCAGACGCGCAAGCTCCGTTCATGCGGCGCAGCGAACGCTCTCCCCTCCCCCGCTTGCGGGCAGGACAATCGCATATGGCACGCGCTCACCACATCGCTCTTTACCTCCCCTTAAAAAGGGGAGGTCGGTTTGCCGTAAGCGCGTTGACGCGCGTCTTCGACGCGCTATGGCAAACCGGGTGGGGATCAAACAGCGTCGAACAAGAATGATCCCCACCCCAACCCTCCCCTTTTCAAGGGGAGGGAGCGCGCTGCCGATGCCGATCCTCCACATGCGATAGCCCTGACGCTTGCGGGAGAGGGGAAGAGAACTTGCCGCACCTGCTCCGACCTTAAATTATCACCCCGCGGCCAGCGCCCGTTTCACCATCGCAAGCAGCGCGGTGCTGTCGACGTCATGATAATAGGCGGCGCCGACCCGCATCGGGTCGCCGGCGTA
The DNA here is from genome assembly GCA_963702635.1 of uncultured Alphaproteobacteria bacterium. Classification (GTDB taxonomy): domain Bacteria; phylum Pseudomonadota; class Alphaproteobacteria; order Rhizobiales; family Xanthobacteraceae; genus Z2-YC6860. Next base: position 596,581 of record CAVPDL010000010.1, on the reverse strand, counting down.
GTAGCGCTCGTAGTGCAGCATGCGCTGGCCGAACTGCGTGCCGGTGGCATCCCAGGCAAGCTTGAACAGCGCGGATGCGCTCTTCGGCCTCGACCCCCGCCCCCTTGTAGTAGCGCGCGATGTCGGGGCCGATCTCGGAGCGCAAGTCGGCCTCGGTGGGGCTGATCAGGAGCCCGCCCGCCGCCAGCACCTGGGTCACCTGGACGATGCGCTCGTAGAACTTCGGGATGTGCAGCCGCAGCGCCTGCAGCGGCGCATAGGCCGGCCGCACCGCGCCGCGGCCGGTCGGCTCGCACTTTTCCTCCGACAACAGGATTGCGCCCTCGATCAGCGGCAAAAGCCCCAGCAATTCGCCGAGCTGCTGCTGCACATGCAGGTGCACGTCCGACTTCACCGCCCGCGTCAGCGCGATGACGATGCCGACCAGGAGCTGGCACTTGGCAAGGCCGCGGATCGCGGTCTGGTGGCCGGTGTTGTTGCGGATGCTGGCCTGGCCGAACAGCGCGTTGCCCATCTTGACGTCGCCGTAGAGGAACACCCGCTCCCACGGGATCAGCACGTCGTCGAACACGCAGACCGCATCGGGCTCCTCGAAGCGGGCGCCGAGCGGATGGTCGAACGGCTTCTGGGTGCCGTCGTCGAACGGCTCGCGGCAGATGAACTTGAGCCCCTTGGTGGCGCAAGGAATGCCGAAGGCCAGCACATAGCGGTCCGCGCCGTCGCGGATGCCCGGCTCCGGATAGACCAGCAGCTCGTCGGCGGTCGGGCCATGCGTGGCCAGCATCTTGGCGCCGCGCACGATCAGGCCGTCTTTGGTTTCCTCGACCACGCCGAGATGGGCGAACTGGTCGGCCTGCTCGTGCGAGCCCTTGGAGCGGTCGGTCTGCGGATTGACGATGGCGTGGGTCGCGAACAGGTCGCGGTCGCGGCAGTGCTTGTAATAGTTGCGCACGTTGTCGGCGAATTGCGCGCCGCGCTGGCCGAACCAGTCGGCGTGTTCGGCCCAGGCCATCAGCACGGTGTTGAGGAAATCCGGCGAGCGGCCAAGAAGCCCGAAGCTCGCCTGCGCCCAGACCTGCATCGCCAGCCGCCGCTTGACCAGATCGGCATGGCTGCGCGGAATCAGGAACGACATGCCGAACGGCTCGCCGCCATCGGCGCGGTGCGTCATGGCGTCGCGATGCTCCGGCGCGCATTGCAGGTCGTAGAGCATCGCGACCGCGCGCACCGGCCGCGCAAACGTGGGATCGCTGGTGACATCGGTGATGCGGCGGCCGGCAGCCCAGACCTCGCGCGGCGCGCGGCGCAGGCCGTCGATGAACTCCGCTCCGCTCCGCACCGCCATTGAGAACTCCCGCGCCCGCAAATTCGCTTTCCAGGCTTATAGCAGCGGGGACCGGCGCGGAACCATGTCTGGCGGACCTCACGCTGTCATCGCCGGGCTTGACCCGGCGATCCCGATCAGGTGAGCACAGTGTCAGCCTAAGCGAGATGGCCGGGACAAGCCCGGCCATGACAAGGTCAGCGCGTGGGGACACGACGATGTCAAAGCGACTGTTGGTTGCAGGCTTGCACTTCTTTCTTGTCATCGCGGCGGCAAACGCCCAGTCCTACCCCTCCCGGCCGATCACCATCGTCGCGCCGTTCCCGGCCGGCGGCCCGCTCGACACCATCGCCCGCGTCATCGCCGAGCCGATGCGCGAGATGCTGGGTCAGCCCGTCGTGGTCGAGAACGTCGCCGGCGCCGGCGGCAATCTCGGCGTCGGCCGCGCCGCGCGTGCGGAGCCGGACGGCTACACCGTGGTCATCGGCCAGTGGAGCACCCACGTCGTCAACCCGGTGACCTATACGCTGCCCTACGACGTGCAGGAGATGGAGCCGGTGGCGCTGCTCACCATCACGCCGCAGCTCATCATCGCGCGCAAGGATTTTCCGGCGGGCAACATCAAGGAGCTGCTGGCCTGGCTCAAGGCCAACCCCGACAAGGCGACGTCGGGCACTGTCGGCGCCGCCGGCGGCGCGCAGGTCTCGGCGATCTATTTCCAGAAGGAGACCGGCACCTCGTTCCGCTTCGTGCCCTACCGCGGCGGCGGGCCGGCGGTCCAGGACCTGGCGGCGGGCCGTCTCGACCTGATGTTCGACCAGGCCGCCAACGCGCTCGGCCCGGTCAAGGCCGGCACGGTCAAGGCCTACGCGGTGATGTCGAAGGAGCGCTGGAAGGCGCTGCCCGACGTGCCCTCGATCGACGAGTCCGGCACGCCCGGCCTCTACGTCGCCTACTGGCACGGCATGTGGGCGCCGAAGGGCACGCCCAAGGACGTCGTCGGAAAGCTCAGCGCCGCGGTGATGCATGCGCTGGCCGAGCCGGGCGTGAAGGAGCGGCTTGCCGCCGTCGGCCATGACGTCATGCCGCCTGCCAGCAGTCGCCCGCGGCGCTCGCCGCCTACCACAAGGCCGAGATCGCGAAATGGTGGCCGATCATCCGCGCCTCGGGATTGAAGGCGCAGTAGCGGTGATTGGTCGGATCGACTGGGAATTGGACCGGAGCGCATCGCGCGAAACCTTGCTTGCGCTGGCGCAGGCGTGCGCCAAATACGCCGAAGAGTTGCAAGAGGTTGCGTAGCGGTCAGCCAAAGCCGGGGCGTTGAACTCATCAATGCGCCCGGGCGGACACCCACGGGGAGTCCGCTTTGCCGCGAAGCCGACAAGTCATTGCATCGCAGCGAACTGACGCGATGTGCCAAGGGCACAACAGCCGATATCGCGCTTGTGGGGCGAATGACGGAACTCGGAGCCGTTTGCTCTACTTCAGCCCCGATCTCCACCTCGACCGTGTTCCTTGGCCAATCGAAGGGATTTCAACCGTGCAGTCTTTTCACGAACAGCGCGAGCGTCGGTTTCATAATGTGCGGTGTCTTGCGCGCCTTCCTGGATCCTCTGTTCCTTCTTGAAATGCGCGTTGGCTGCTTCCTTATAATTATCGGCCAATGACGGCTCCTTTCGATGGGCGGCAGAATTGAAACGCCAGGCTCACGCACTCTTCAGCAGAGCGCCACGATGGGGAGCGCTGGCTGGCAGCAGCCCACAGCGTCGAATTCTCTTGTTCTGCTGGTAGCAAAACCCGCAACTGCTTTCTTATTGTGGGCTGGACTTACTGTTGAACGCCCTGGTAACGCCAGTCTTCAGTGGCTCGACGATCTGGGTCGTTGCCTTCTGGGCGAGTTCTGTAAGTTCCTTGGTCTGCGCGGACATCACCTCGAACTGCCTGTGCGCATGCGCGGTCGACAACTGAACGAACTCTGACAGGGACTTCACCCCTATCAGTTCATGGGCGTAGTCGAAGGCGGTGTTGGTATTGGTGCGGGCGTTCTCGATGACCTTGAGGTTGTAGTCCGTCGCGGCTTTGGCGGCGGTCGTATAGGTGTCTTTGAGGAGGGTCGTCGCTTCTTCAGCAGCCGCCTTCGTTCTGTCGTAGGCATCCCTGGCCTGAGCGATCCCCTTGTCAGCGAGGTCGCGGAACGCCGCCGGCACTTCCATCTTCGGCCGGTCGAATTGCGGGATTTCCAAGTTCGGCAGGCCAGCCGAGGAGCTTTGGTGCTTCTCTATTTTGGCTTTGGCGGTGGCAGTGGTGGCTATCGTCATGACACATAATCCTTTAAGGGGCGGTTCCTGGTCGGGCCCGGAGGCGCCGCCCTAACGCCGGTCGAAGCTGGGAGATTTGTTTTACTTCGGCTGTGGACGTAACTCCCACGGTGTTGATTCGTTCATTGGCTGAGGGGCGCTGCTGAGGCACTCCTCGCGGCTAGAAAACGGTCCGTATGAGAGCTTGCCAGCGTCGTCGATGGCGTACCAACCGGGCTTGATGCCGCGCATGTCCGATCTGTTTTCGTTGACATAATGGGGAATGAGCATTGTGACTCCCATGAAATGCAAGACATGATTAGCTAACCAGCCTCGGCACCCTGATTTTGTTTTTGTTGTCGATCTTTGCCTTGTCGCGGCTGACCACGGGCCGCATTTTTACTTATGAACGAAGCCCTGCCTGTCGCATGAAGAACGATGCCACGCTAAGGCAAATGGAAGCCGTCAAAACAATTGGGATTAAATAGAGCCACTTTTCACGGGCCTCCTCGGCCGGCTTCATAGTTCCGTCTGCAACACCCAACTGAAGCGATGCCTTGGTACACTTCAGAGGAGTTTTTAAAATCCAATTATTTTTATATACAGCTCAACCAAGATGATGAGGCCCAGCGCGCAAGCAAGCATCGTAAGATTTGCTTTTCTGCTTGGGCTACTCGTTAGTTGATTGGTCAACTCACTAGAGTTAGTCATAAGAAACACCTGAGGTCAGAATTTAGTTTCTCTCTGTGTGCATCCGAAATGGCACCCCGGCGTCGGTGCCGTCGCAAGGTTGGTAGGAATTGAGGGTGGCGTAGTCTCCGGGGTGTTCAACCTCGAATCATCCGGCGTTGAAGCGCCGGACTGGAGACCACGCCATGACAAGCAATACCACGAAGCCTGATTCTTCGCAGCCTGCACCCGAGACGGCTGCCCATCTTTTCGACAATTGGTTCGATCCGATCGAAGCTGGCCTGCGCGATCGGGTTCACGAATTTCTCCACGCCATGTTCGAGGGTGAACTCGACATGGTGCTGTCGCGGCGGCGCTACGCTCGCCGTGGGCAACCATCGAGCTGCGATGGTCAGGGCGCGGCTGGCGCTACCGGTCATCGCCACGGCTACCGGTCGAGGTCGCTGCTGGGAAGCTTCGGCCAAGTGGAGATCGCTGTCCCGCGCGCCCGGTTGAACACCCCCGCTGGCAAGACGATGGAGTGGAAGAGTCAGGCGCTGCGGGCTTACCAGCGGCGCACACTGACCGCCGACGCGCTGATCGCCAGCACCTATCTTGCCGGCACCAACACGCGCCGGGTGCGCCGTGCGCTCGGTGCCCTGTTTGGCGGCGCGGTCGGCAAGGACACGGTGAGCCGGGTATGGCGCAAGGTGAAGAGCGACTGGGACGCCTGGAATGCCCGCTCGCTGGCCGAGGAGCCGATCGTTCGCCTAATCCTCGACGGCACGGTGGTGCGCGTGCGCCTTGATCGCAAGGCCACATCGATCTCGCTGCTCGTTGTCCTCGGCGTGCGCGAAGATGGCCAGAAGGTGCTGCTCGCGATCAAGAGCATGGGCGGCGAGAGCGCCGAGGCCTGGCGTACCGTCCTCGACGATCTCATCCAGCGCGGGCTGCGGCGGCCCGAGTTCCTCATTGTCGACGGCGCGGCGGGGCTCGACCGGGCCATCGCCGCCGTCTGGGACGGCGTGCCGGTCCAGCGCTGCACGGTCCACAAGCATAGGAACCTTTTCGCGCACGCGCCCGAGCGCCTGCACGACGAGATCACCGCCGATTACAACGACATGATCTACGCGGCGACGCGCGAGGAGATCGAAGCGCGCCGCAAAGCCTTCATCCGCAAATGGCGGCTCAAGCATCGCGCCGTCGCCGACAGCCTGGAGGAAGCCGGCGACCGTCTGTTCGCCTTCACACGCCTGCCGCCGAGCCAATGGCGCAGCGCGCGAACAACGAATGCGATCGAGCGCCTGCACGAGGAGTTCAAGCGAAGAATCAAGACGCAGACCGTGCTGCCTTCCACGGACACCGCGGCCATGCTGTTCTGGGCGCTGCTCGCTTCCGGTCAGATCAACATGCGCAAGGTTGACGGCTGGCAGACGCTTGCCACAAAGCCCATCGATCAGCCAATTGACCTCGCAGCCTGAAACGATACCTTCATGTTACCGGAGATCGCGCCACACCGAATTCCAACCACTCCCGCTACGGCACCAACGGAAATCCAACGGGTCCTTCATGACGAACCGGCATTTTCGCAAATGTTTGTCTCGCATGTCCTAGTGAGGAACGCCCGGGTCGAAGAAGATTTGGTCGATCAGCTTTTCAACTCAACGGAAAAACGGCTTGCGCGCCTGTTACTGCTGTTGGCCAATTTTGGAAAAGAAGGCCAAACGGAGCCAATTCTTGCAAAGATCAGTCAGGAGACGCTCGCTGAGATGATCGGCACGACCCGGTCACGGGTAAGTCACTTCATGAATAAGTTCCGTCAATTGGGGTTCATTGATTACAACGGCCATCTCGAAGTCCACAATTCCTTGGTGGGCGTGCTTCTGGCCGATCAGCCACGTACGGTGAGCTCGCCGAAGAGCAACATCTCGCAGTGAAGCCCCGACACTTGGCCCTGCGTTGTTCTTATTAGTGAAGCATTGCTGATGACGCTCTTGAACTTCTCTGTGCTTGCGATTGAGAGCCTAAAAATAGATACGAGCACATCAGCATCACGAGGATTTCGTTTCGCTCCTTCTCGGGCAGTGAAGGAGCGGCAATGGTTATCCAGTCTCGCAATGCACCGTTTGCGCCCGCCTCGTATAATCGCTTGCTCATATTCATAAAAAGCGTGGTGCCGTCGCAGGTTGGTAGGAATTGAGGTTGGCGTAGTCTCCGGGGTGTTCAACCTCAAATCATCCGGCGTTGAAGCGCCGGACTGGAGACCACGCCATGACAAGCAATACCACGAAGCCTGATTCTTCGCAGCCTGCACCCGAGACGGCTGCCCATCTTTTCGACAATTGGTTCGATCCGATCGAAGCTGGCCTGCGCGATCGGGTTCACGAATTTCTCCACGCCATGTTCGAGGGTGAACTCGACATGGTGCTGTCGCGGCGGCGCTACGCTCGCCGTGGGCAACCATCGAGCTGCGATGGTCAGGGCGCGGCTGGCGCTACCGGTCATCGCCACGGCTACCGGTCGAGGTCGCTGCTGGGAAGCTTCGGCCAAGTCGAGATCGCTGTCCCGCGCGCCCGGTTGAACACCCCCGCTGGCAAGACGATGGAGTGGAAGAGTCAGGCGCTGCGGGCTTACCAGCGGCGCACACTGACCGCCGACGCGCTGATCGCCAGCACCTATCTTGCCGGCACCAACACGCGCCGGGTGCGCCGTGCGCTCGGTGCCCTGTTTGGCGGCGCGGTCGGCAAGGACACGGTGAGCCGGGTCTGGCGCAAGGTGAAGAGCGACTGGGACGCCTGGAATGCCCGCTCGCTGGCCGAGGAGCCGATCGTTCGCCTAATCCTCGACGGCACGGTGGTGCGCGTGCGGCTTGATCGCAAGGCCACCTCGATCTCGCTGCTCGTTGTCCTTGGCGTGCGCGAAGATGGCCAGAAGGTGCTGCTCGCGATCAAGAGCATGGGCGGCGAGAGCGCCGAGGCCTGGCGTACCGTCCTCGACGATCTCATCCAGCGCGGGCTGCGGCGGCCCGAGTTCCTCATCGTCGACGGCGCGGCGGGGCTCGACCAGGCCATCGCCGCCGTCTGGGACGGCGTGCCGGTCCAGCGCTGCACGGTCCACAAGCATAGGAACCTTTTCGCGCACGCGCCCGAGCGCCTGCACGACGAGATCACCGCCGATTACAACGACATGATCTACGCGGCGACGCGCGGGGAGATCGAAGCGCGCCGCAAAGCCTTCATCCGCAAATGGCGGCTCAAGCATCGCGCCGTCGCCGACAGCCTGGAGGAAGCCGGCGACCGTCTGTTCGCCTTCACCCGCCTGCCGCCGAGCCAATGGCGCAGCGCGCGAACAACGAATGCGATCGAGCGCCTGCACGAGGAGTTCAAGCGAAGAATCAAGACGCAGACCGTGCTGCCTTCCACGGACACCGCGGCCATGCTGTTCTGGGCGCTGCTCGCCTCCGGCCAGATCAACATGCGCAAGGTTGACGGCTGGCAGACGCTCGCCACAAAGCCCATCGATCAGCCAATTGACCTCGCAGCTTGAAACGATACCTTCATGTTACCGGAGATCGCGCCACACCGAATTCCAACCACTCCCGCTACGGCACCAAAAGCGTGACCGCCTGTATTCCTCCGTGATTTAGAGTTTTGAGGTCCATCACGATCAGTTCTTCTGTGAGTAGCATTCGCACCATCGCAAACTCCTTACCGCAGGCGGGAGCGCAACGTGTCTCTCAGTCACCGGCGCTCCTGGCTCATGGCCGCAGTCGATGATGCATCATGCTTTGATGAAGCAGCCCTACGGGTCTGGCCAAAATTGACCACTTCTGACGTTCCCAACAACTATTTCAAAACCCGTGCCTTAGTGCGGCTTGTGGCCGCCGTGGACGTCGACGCCCTTCGGCGCGACATACTTGGCGCGGCGAATGCTCGCCGGATCGGCGCGTTCGACGCCGGCGACCGGCCCGCCCTTGATGGTGACGCGCTCCATGTAGCGGCGCTGCGGGTAATAGTCGTGCACCGCATAGTGCTGCGTCGAGCGGTTGTCCCACATCGCGATGGTGTGCGGCTCCCAATGGTGGCGGAACTGGTATTCCGGGATTAGCGCCTGGTGGAACAGCGTGTTGAGCAGCGCGCGGCTCTCGGTCTCCTCCATGCCGTCGATCGCCAGCGTGAACTGCGGATTGACGAACAGCACCTTGCGTCCTGAAACCGGGTGAATGCGCACCACCGGATGAAGCTGCGGCGGGTACTGCAGCTCGAACTGCTGGAGCTTCTTGCGATCCTCCAGGCTTTGCCCGAACAGCGGCCGGAACGGCTTCATGTCGTGGATGGCATGAAGCCCATGGATGTATTGCTGCATCCGGTCGCTCAATCCGTCGTAGGCGGCCGCCATGCTGACGAACATGGTATCGCCGCCGACCGCAGGCAGCTCGTCGGTCGCGCGCAGCACAGTCGCCATCGGCGGCTCGGCGCGGAACGTCTCGTCGGAGTGCCAGACGTCGGTGCCGAACGGCGGCGTGGTCTCGTCGTTCCTGAATTTGATCAGCTCCGGCGCGTTCTTGCCTTCGTTCGGCGCAAACGGATGCACGGTCAGCTCGCCAAAGCGCCGCCCGAACGCCATGAGCTGCTCCGAGGTGATGTCCTGGTCGCGGAAGATGATCAGTTCATTCTCGACCAGTGCCGTCTCGATCGCCTGGAATTGCGCATCGGGGAGCGGATGGCGCAGATCGATGCCCGAAATCTCGGCGCCGAGATTGACGCCGACGCGGCGCACCGTGATGCCGGCGCGTTGCGATACGACCGGCCGTGCCACGCTTGGATTGACGCGCTCGTTCATGGGCCGCCTCCCGTGAAATTTATGCGAATTATCGGCCCCGGCTGCGGTGGGCGCAACGGCCTCCGGCATTGCCGGGCTTATGCCGCTCGGCCGGCGAGCAAGGCGTCATCGCCCGCCAACGGGTCCGCGCGAAGCGCGGCCCGATGACAAGCTCCAGCGGGCGATCCAGTAGCCCCAGTGTCAGTGAGTTCTGGATGCCCCGCTTTCGCGGGGCATGACATCCGGAGGGGTACCATTGCCGCCCCTCCCCGCTTTTGGCAGGCTCTCGGGCAACGGGGAGGATCACCATGACCTGGAAACTGCGCGCAGGCCTGCTGTCGGCCGTATTGGGAATGCTGCTCAACGCCAATGTCGCGTCGGCGCAGCCGATCGAGCTGAAGCTTGCCTATTTCGTCGGCGATCAGCACGCCATGTCGCAATGGCTGATCAAATGGGCCGAACAACCTGGAAAGGGATTCCGGCGGCCGCATCGTGGTCAAGCGCTTCCCCGGCTCGCAGATGGGGCCGGTGCAGCAGCACTATGATTTCGTCGCGCACCGGCCAGGCCGACGTCGCCTGGTTCCTGCACGGCGCAACGCCGGGGCGCTTCCCGCTCACCGAGATCGTCCAGGTGCCGTATCTCGTCGGCAGCGCCGAGATCGGCACCAAGGTGCTCAACGATCCCGAGCTGCGCTCGAAATACCTCGACGCCGAGCACAAGGGCGTCAAGGTGCTGCTGCTGCTGACACATCAGCCCGGCAACGTGCACACCACCAAGAAGCCGATCCGCACCGTCGAGGACATGAAGGGCCTGCGCATCCGCTTTGCTTCGCCGACCATCCGCGAATTTGTCGCGGCGCTGGGCGGCACGCCGGTCGGCGTGCTGCCGACCGAGCAGGTCGAGCAGCTGCAGAAGGGCACGATCGACGGCGTGTTCATCGACTACGGCGGCGCCGGCATCGCCTTCAAGATGGGCGGCGTGCTGAAATATTCGACCGAGATGTACTCCTACGTGTCGAGCTTCGGCGTCGGCATGAACGCGGACTTCTGGAACAAGCTGCCGCCCGACCTGCAGGCGCTGGTGACCAAGTCGATGACCGGCGTCGAGAAGGAGGTCGGCGAGGCCTGGGACGCGCTCGACGTGCCCGGCAAGAAGGCGATCATGGACGGCGGCGGCGAGGCGATCAAGCTGTCGCCGGAGGAGAACGCCAAATTCCGCAAGATCGGCGCGCAGGTGGCCGAGGCCAAGGTCAAGGAGCTTGAGGCCAAGGGGATGCCTGCGGGCGCGATCTACACCACGATGAAGTCGCTCGCCGACAAGCACGCCAAGACGTCGAAGAATTTTTGGAATTAGCGCTGGCCATGTGGCTTATCGCTCGCGCGTCACGGCGTGACCTGCAGCGCGGATCAGCGCCACGCTGCTCTGGTGTCGTGCCCGCGATGGCGGGCATCCAGTAGCCGCCAGTCGCCTCGCTCGGCGGACGGAACGCTTGCGCGAATGAGACGCGCAGTGCCCGCGCATGACACGAGTCACCATGCGCCGCTGGCGTGACTTCGTCTCGACGATCTGCGGGCTGATCGCAGCGGTGTTTCTCGCCGCGATGCTGCTGCTCACCGTCGCCGACGTGACGCTGCGCGCCGCGTTCAACCTGCCGATCCGCGGCGTCTACGACCTGGTCGAGCTTTTGCTCGCCGCGATGTTCTTCGTGGCGCTGCCCTGCGTGTTCCTGCGCGACGAGAACATCGTGGTCAACTCGATCGACGATCTGGCGCCGAAGCTGGTGCCGGCGCTCAAGCGCATCGCCGAAGCTGCTCGCGGCCGTCATTCTTGTCGTGCTGGCGCTGGCAGGGCTTCCTCGAGGCGCCGCGACTCCTACGAATTCAACGACGTCACCGCGGACCTCGGGCTGCCGCGCTATTGGCACTGGCTTGCCGTGCTGGTCGGCCTGATCGGCGGCGCGCTCGCGGCGCTGGCCATGGCGCTGCGCCGCGCCGAACCGCCGAAGGGCGCGCCAGAGGATTCAAGATGAGCGTCGCCGCCATCGGGCTCCTCGGCATTGCCTTGCTGCTGGTGCTGATCTTCCTTCGCGTGCCGATTGCGGTGTCGCTCGCGCTTTCGGGACTGGTCGGCTATGCCGCGATCGACGGCTGGCGTGCGGCGCTGAAGATGGCGGGCCTCGTGCCCTTACTCGCTGGCCAAGCGCCTATTCGCTGTCGGTCATTCCGCTGTTCATCCTGATGGGCGCGGTCGCGGCGCGCGGCAACATGGCGACCGAGCTGTTCCAGGCCTGCAACGCGGTGTTCTCCGGCGTGCGCGGGGCGCTCGCCAACGCCACCATCGGCGCCTGCGCGCTGTTCGGCGCGATCTGCGGCTCCTCGATCGCCACCGCCGCGACCTTCTCCAAGGTGGCGATTCCGGAGATGCGCCGGCACGGCTACGATCCGGCCTTCGCCGCCGGCGCGGTCGCCTCGGCCGGCACGCTCGACGTGCTGATCCCGCCGTCGGTGCTGATCGCGATCTACGCCATCGTCGCCGAGCAGTCGCTGGTCAAGCTCTACGCCGCGGCTTTCATCCCGGGCTTCGTGCTCGCCGCGCTCTATGTGGTCGCGGTCTGGATCGTGGCGCTGATCCGGCCGGACTGGATTCCGAGGGTCGAGTCCATGCCGCTGGCGCGTGCGGCTGCGCGCCTCGGTCGGCATGTGGAAGCTCGGCGTACTGTTCTTCTTCGCGGTGTTCGGCATCTATCTCGGCTGGTTCTCGCCGACCGAGGCCGCCGCCATGGCGGCGTTCGTCGCGATCCTCATCGCGTTCGCGACCGGCGCGATGAACTGGCGCGACCTGATCGACTGCATGCTGGAGACCGTTTACACCACCGCGGCGATCTTCTTCATCGTGCGTCGGCGCCTTCATCTTCTCGCGCTTCATCGTGCTCACCCAATTCCCCAACGATCTGACCAGGTGGGTCCAGGACATCGGGTCTGTCGCGGTTCTGGGTCCTCATGGCGGTGATGGCGCTCTACATCCTGCTCGGCACGTTTCTCGACGAGGTTTCGCACCATCCTCATCACCGTGCCGGTGACGCTGCCGCTGATCCTCGGCATCGGCTACGACGGCGTCTGGTTCGGCATCTTCGTCACGGTGATGTGCACCATCGGGCTGATCAGCCCGCCGACCGGCATGACGGTGTTCGTCATCCAGGCGCAGCATCCGGACATCCCGGTGATGCGCATCTACCTGGGCACGCTGCCGTTCCTGGTGGCGGACCTCGTGCTGGTGGCGCTCCTGATCCTGATGCCGTCGCTCGTCTCGTGGCTGCCGAGCGTTTTGTATTAGAGAAGCAGCCGACCTTTCCCGGCCTCATGGTGAGGAGCGCGCCGAAGGCGCGCGTCTCGAACCATGGGCCGCCCCATCCTTCGAGACGCATTGCTCCGCAATGCTCCTCAGAGCATGAGGCGGATATGATTCAACGCGTGTGGATCAGACTTTAGCTTTCCTTGCGCCCGACGTAGCGTTCCAGCCCGGTCCTGACCTGCCAGGCGGCGCGGTTGCCTTCGAGCAGCGGCGGGATGAGGTCGGCGCTCTTCTTCGAAAGCGCCTCGGCCTCGCGGCGCAGCGCAGGCGACAGCTCGGCCGCTTCCGCGGCGAGCGCCGCCGCGTCGACCGTGGCGAGCTTGCCGCCCCGCAGCACCACCCGGCCGCCGACCAGCACGGTGTCGACGGCGCGGCCCGTCTCGGCGAACACGATCTGCCGCGCCGCGCTGTTGAACGGCACGAACGACGGCTCGTTGAGGTCGAGGATCATCAGGTCGGCGGCCATGCCCTCCTTGAGCGCGCCGACCTCACCGTCGAGGCCGACAGGCCCTGGCGCCGTTCGAGCGTCGCGGCGCGGAGCGCATGGGCGGCGCTGATCGGATGCGGCTCGGGGCTGGTCACCGCCGGCAACAGGCACAGCATCCGCATGGCGACGAAGATATTCTGCGTCTCGGCACAACTGTAATTGTCGCAGCCGAGCGCGATCGGCGACACCGGCGCGATCGAGCTCCAGGATCGGCGCAACGCCGCTCTTGAGCTTGAGATTGCTGATCGGATTGTGCACCACGCGCGCCTTGTGCTCGGCCAGCATGGCGATGTCGGAAGCGCTGAGCCACACGCCGTGGACGAGGTTGAGCCGGTCGTTCATCAGGCCTGCGGCCTTGAGCAGATCGAGCAGCGACGACGACTGCAGCCGCGCCGCGGCGGCCTGCGGCCGGGTCTCGTAGACGTGGGTGAACACCGGCAGATCGTGTTCACGCGACAGCGCGGCGAGCCCTTCGAGCAATTCCTGCGAGCAGCGCTGCGGCGCCGACGGCGTGATCGCCCAGGTGGTCAGCGGCCGCGGATTCCTGCCGAGCCGCGCCATCTGGCCCGCGATGAAGTCGAGCTCGTCCTTGGCCGGCCGGCTCACGCCAACGAGACGGGCGCGCAGCGCCTGCGGCAGCTCCTTCATCAGCGGCAGGATGTCGAGCGCGGCGCGGTCGCGCGCGGCGAGCCCAATGACGACGCGGATGCCAGCCTCGGCGTAGGCCGAAAGAATGGTGTCGAGGTATTCGCCCTGCGCCGGCACCAAGGTCAGGAAATCCTGCACCGTGGTGATGCCGTTCTTCAGCATCTCGGCGGCGCCGATCAGGGTGCGCACCCGGATTTCCTTCAGCGAGCGCACACCGTAGCTCGCCGCATTGGTATGCAGCGCCCAGATGTCGAAGGGCATCTCCTCGAATAGGCCCTTCAGCATGACGTCGTGGGAATGGTAGTGCGCGTTGACGAAGCCCGGAGCGAGCAGCCTGCCCGCGGCCTCGATCACCTCGACACCGGGCTCCGGCGCGATCCGCGGCGCGACGCGCTCGATCTTGCCGCCCGCGATCAGCAGGTCCGCCGCGCCGGGCTGGTGCACGTCGCCGTCGTGGTCGTAGACCCGCCCGCCTCGGATCAGGATGCGCTTGGATTCATGTCCATCCGTCATTGGCGGCCGCGGCCTCTCCGTCGTCATGCGCGGACTTGATCCGCGCATCCATGATGCGTTTCGACAGCGAACAAGCTTACTGCTTTTGCACGCTGCACTTCATCATGGATTGCCGGGTCAAGCCCGGCAATGACCGCCCGTAGGCGCGCTCGCTCTACTTCTGCTGCGCGTAGGCGGCGCGCACCTTCTCGGTGATGCCCGGATTGATCGCCGCGACCTCGGCGACGAGCTTCTGCAGATCCTCGCCGCGCATCGGCCCGACGGTCAGGTTGGCGCGCTGCGCCTCGGCCAGGAACTCCGGGTCTTTCAGGGTGGCGTCGAAGGCGCGCCGCAGCGCTTCGACGCGGTCAGCCGGCGCGCCTGGCGTGGTGAAGAACGCCGTGCCGATCTCGGTCGCGTTCATCACCGCGCGCAAAATCTGCCGCTCCTCGTCGTTCCTCGCCAGCTCGACCACGGTCGGCACCTCCATGAGCTCCGGATGCTTGGTCAGCGCGTACTGCACGATGATGTTGATCTTCTTCTGCGGCCGCCAGTCCGGATGCGCGACCTTGACCGCGGTCCATGACGTCGAATGGCCTTCCGCCTCGCCGCGCTCGACCGCGAGCTGGGCGTCGTTGGAGCCCTTGTAGCCCATGATCAGTTTGAACCTGGTGCCGAGCACGTGGTTGGTCACGTTCGGATAGATGTACACCGTCGAGCCCACGCCGGTCGCCGACAGCTTCGACTTCCATCTTCTGCGCGTCGGCAAAGGTCTTCACCGGCGAGGTGTGCCAGAGAAACACGATGTTGATCAGCGAATTGATCCGGCCGATCCAGTTGAACTCCGAGGTCTTGAAGCGCACGCCTTGGGTGCCGAGCTTCTCGTCGAGCGGCGCGGTCGGCGCGCCGATGGCGATCACGCTGCCGTCCTTCGGCGCCACCTGGGCCATATAGCCGAGCGCGAGAAACGAGCCGGCGCCCGGGCGGTTCTGCGGCACGATCGCCGGATTGCCGGGGATGTGCTTGGGCAGATGCCGCGCCAGAAGCCGCGCATAGACGTCGTTGGAGCCGGCCGGCGGATAGCCGATGGCAAGCTCGATCTGACGGCCCTTGTAGAACTGCTCCGGCGTCTGCGCAAAGGCCGGCGCGCCAAGGCTTGCCACAACGAACGCCGCCACAACGCCCGCGCCGCGCACCAATTTCATTTCTGTCACTCCCTCGTCGCCACAATCGGCCGAACGCCGGATCATGCCGCAACCGGCTCGCGCTGGCCTTGCGTTAAATCATCGCGCCGGCGATTGCCAGTCCGCATGGATATTGCGTAAAGCGGCGCGGTATCGGCAGCGCGCGATGGTGTTCACCGAAGCGGCGCCGCGAGCTCCCTTCCTCCCTCCGCGAAGCGGTGGGGAGGGTCGACCGCCGAAGGCGGTCGGGGTGCGGGAAGCAGGAATCAGGGATCAGGTATCAGCGATCAGAACAACGCGTCTCTATGATTGCCACTGTTTTCTGCGCGCGCTCGCCACGAGCACTCTTTACCTCCCCTTAAAAAGGGGAGGTCGGTTTGCCGTAAGCGCGTTGACGCGCGTCTTCGACGCGCCATGGCAAACCGGGTGGGGATCAAAACAGCGTCGAACAAGAACGATCCCCACCCCAACCCTCCCCTTTTCAAGGGGAGGGAGCGCGCTGCCGATGCCGATCCTCCACATGCGATTGCCCTGCTCATGGGGGGAGGGGAACGGAGAGTCCAATGCGTGGAGGCAAGGCGCGTCGCGGCGCTCGCCCTCAATCCTCGTCGTCGTCCCAAACCTCGCCGCGCGCCTCCGCGGCCTCCCAGCCTTGCACCGCGGCGTCGAGCTTGCGCGCCAGCGCCTCGCGCATCTCCGCAAGCCTTGCCTCTTTCCGCCGCCGCGCGGTCCTGGCGTCGGCGGCGGCGCGCGCATCGGCATCCTCACGCGCCGCCAGGTCGCGGGCCACGCCGGCCAGCAGCGCCATGACGCGCCCGTCGCCGATCGCCTCGCGCAAGGCCCTGGTGCGCGCCATCGCCTCCTCCGACAGCGCCGCGGCGCGGGCCGCGCGCGGCAGCGCCCGCGCCTCGGCCGCAGCATCGAGCGCCTTCAGGCCGCGCCGGATCGGCTTGCCCGCCTCTTCATTACGGATGAAACGCCCGCCCGCGCCCTTCAAGGTGACGCACGGCCGCGGCCTGCGCTTTAACGCGCGTTTTGCCGCCGCCGAAGCGATGCCCTTGCCGCCATAGCGCCGCCGCCAACCGCGCTTCGCGACGTATTTGTAAAGCGTGCGCTGATGCACGCCCGCGATCCGCGCGATCTCGGCGACCGGCACCACGCCGGCCTCGTACAGCGCGCGGATTTTTTCGGTGAGTTCGGTTGGCTGCTCCTCGCCGCGCGCGACGGCGTTCAAGCTCTCATCGCCCCCGGATTTTTCGCAATACACACGCTGCGCCTGCGCGCGCAACGACGAGGGACGCTCCGGGCGCGCGTCGAAGCCCACCGGACGAAGGCGTGCTGGCGCGCCGAAGCCCGGAGGGCGAAGGCGGGTGCGTGTCATGGCTGAATGCGGAGTTGGGGGAGGATGCCGGAAATGTAGCGCAGGAGCGCGCGGCTGGCAAGGATAATGTTCCTATAAGCCAAGTGGCGTTTGGCGCCCTTCCCGGCGCGTTGCGCGCCCGCATCCTTTAAGGCGGCCCGGGTGGCTCATTTTTGGCCTTCGCCACCTCCACGTCGGTCGCGGCGAAATCGGTGCCTTTGAACAACAGCGGCTCAGCCTCGGCGATGGCGAGCGCATAGGCCGCGCAGTCGCCGAAGTTCAGCCCGGCGCGATGGCGGCCCTTGCCGTAGCGGACGAAGGCTTCGCGCGCGATCGTTGCTTGATGATCGTCGAACGAAACAACTTCGACCCGCAAATCAGCAAGCAGATTGTCCAGATCGGACAATCCTGGGCGGCCACGGGTGCCGGTCGCGACCATGCTCGCCTCCAGTTTGGTGACGGCCGACAGAAGCCGGACACTCGCGTCATAGATCGCGCGCTTGAAGGCCTCACGTTCCGGCTCCTTGCGGAGAATAGCGATGAGCGCCGACGAATCGATGACCATCAGTCGAAATGGCCTTGCTCGTTGTAGCCGAGAATTTCGTCGTCGCTCCGATCGTCCAGCACCGGCAGCTTATTGAAACGTTCGACAATCTCGTCGATCCGGCGGCTGAACGTCTCGTAGGAATCCTGCTTGGCCGGCTTCCTGCGCTCCCGATCGACCTCGCGGCGGATCACGTCGGTCAGCGCCTCGGTGATGCCTTGCCCGCGCCGCCGGGCGAGCTCCCGCACCAGCTTTTCAGTCTCGGCGTTCTTGATATTCAGGGCCACGGCAAGTCTCCGCACTGGGCGATTTCTATCTTCTACCTATAGTTCTTTATTCCTCCTAAAGCAATGATAGCCATCATAAGCAATTGAATTTACGTTATAATATCAAAAATTTTCGCGCGACGCAAAATGCAGCCGGCGAATCCTTTGGCTAGACCACCTAATTAGCGTTTTTGCCAAGAACTGGGCTCCCGCTGCCGCGGGAGCGAACGGAGTTTGTTTCAGCGCAATGCATTCGCTTTCTCAGTGCGCCCGCGCCACCCGTTCGCCGATCCTGCCGTGACGCCCCCGCCGCTTCGCCCGCTGTTTCCTTGACCGCGCCTGCGCTATCGCTTCGCGCCCTTTGGCCACTTCAGCGGCCAGCTCACGATGTGATCCTCCAGGTCCTTGTCCGGCACGTCGACCTCGCTGGCGCCGACCTTGCCGCGCACCGACACGCCCGCGGCGTGCACGCTCTCCGGGTCGCCCGACACCAGCGGATGCCACCAGTACAAATCCTTGCCCGCCGCCACGAGCTTGTAGGCGCAGGTCGGCGGCAGCCAGGAGATGCGGTTGATGTTGCGCGAGGAGAGCGTGACGCAGTCCTTCACCTTCTCGGCGCGGTTTTCGTAGTCGGTGCAGCGGCAGGCGTTGCCGTCGAGCAGCCGGCAGCCGACGTCGGTGTAGTAGGTGCGGTCGGAGCCCTCCTCCTGCAGCTTGTTCAGGCAGCAGCGGCCGCAGCCATCGCACAGGCTCTCCCACTCCTGCCGGCTCATGTCCTTCATGGCCTTCGTTCGCCAGAACGGCTCGTCGGCCACCGGCGCATCGATTTTCGGACCTGGCTTTGCGAACGTCATCACATCTCCAGCGCTGATTTGGCGAAGGCCGCCGCCCTCACCCCAACCCTCTCCCGCAAGCGGGAGAGGGAGTCTAGCATTCGTGGCCGCGGGCGCGCTTCCCTCTCCCGCTATGCGGGAGAGGGTGGCCAACGCCGCAGGCGTGAGCCGGGTAAGGGCAATCATGCGCGAAGGCCAGAAACGAGAGGCAGCCCGCGCGCTTCGGCGCAACGCGACCGATGTCGAGCGAGCCTTGTGGCGGCTGCTGCGCGACCGCCGGCTGAACGGAATCAAATTCCGCCGCCAGGTACCGATCGGCCCCTATGTCGCGGACTTCGCATCGATCGAACACCAGCTCGTGATCGAATTGGATGGCGGCCAGCACGCCGACAGCGCGACTGACCCAAGCCGCGATGCCTTCCTCGCCGCCAACGGCTGGCGCGTGCTGCGATTCTGGAACAATGACGCGATGAGAAATCGCGACGGCGTTCTGGAGAGCATCGAGCAAGCCGCCGCCCTCACCCCAACCCTCTCCCGCAAGCGGGAGAGGGAGTCTGGCATTCGTGGCCGCGGGCGCGCTTCCCCTCTCCCGCTATGCGGGAGAGGGTGGCGAACGCCGCAGGCGTGAGCCGGGTGAGGGCGAGGCCGAGGCAATGCCGGGTGAGGGCAATGCCGCACGGCGATCCGCCGTACCGCACTCAGGCCGCGGCCCAGTTTTCCGTCTTCAAGCCGGGCACGCGCGCGAATTCGCGTTGGTTCGCGGTCACCAGCGTCGCGCTGCGCCGGCGCGCCTGCGCGGCGATGAGAAGATCATACGAACCGATCGGTTTACCGATACGCTCCAACGCCGCGCGGATATCGCCCGCCTGCCGCGCATCATCGGCATCGAACGGCAGCACCTGAATCGGGGCCGCAAGGAACTCCTCGATACGCCGTGCGTTGGCTTCCGTTCGAGCGCTTTTTGTCACGCCGTGCCACAGTTCGAACAAGACGACCGAGGAAATCGCCACGGGCTGCTTCCGCTTCAGCGCCGCTCGCAAATGCGTTTCGACGCGGGAGCCCGTTTCATTAAGCACCGCGATGACGGCACTGGTATCGAGACATATCATTCGTCGAAAATCTTGCGTGCCGGCGGCATTGGAGGCTGTTGGCGGCCTTCTTCCATGAACGGGATGTCCCTGTACTTGGCGAGATTGCCGAGCCAGGCATCGACGTCGAACTCAAGCGGCTCCAAGAGCACGCCGCGCCCGACCCGCCGCACGCGCACCTCCTTGCCTGGCAGGCGAAACTCCTTCGGCAGCCGCACCGCCTGGCTGCGGCCGTGCTTGAACAGCTTGGCGGTTCCGGTGTCGGCCATGGCTCCGCTCCATTGGTAGATACCAATGGTATATATCAACGTGATCGCGGGGTCAATTGCGTCCGCGCCACCAGCGCGTCCGACAGATTGCTGAACGGCTTTTCGATCATCTGATCGGCCGCTTGCCGGCTCAGGCCCTGACCACATCGGTCTGCAGAAAATCGCCGCCCTTGAACAAGAGCCGCGCGCCATGCGCCTTGGCGCAGGCATAGGACAGGCAATCGCCGAAGTTCAGCCTGGCCTTGCCGCGGCCCTTGCCGTAGCGCTCGAACGCGGCGACCGCGAGATGCGCGGTCTGCTCGGTAATCGGGACGATGGTCACATCGGCCTCTTGCAGCGCGCGCATGACCAGCGCGTCGGCGGCGGTCGGCGCAAGCCCCAGGATCGTTGCGAGCCGCATTGCGGCTTCAAGAATGACATGGGGCGCACAAATCCGTTCCCGCTCCGCCGCAATTTTGGCGGCGAGCGGCGCGGCGTCGGCTTCCGCCGCAATGATGGCGATGACGGCGGAGGTGTCGATGAAGATCACTCGTTGCCCCAGAGCTCGTCGATCTCCTGTTTGGATACCGGCCGCCCGCGCTTGCGGTCGCCGAGGCGTCTGGCCTCCCGCGCAATCTCGGCCAGCCGCTCGGCCAGCGGCCGCGCCTCCCGCGCCAGCGCGCCTTCCAGCGCCTCGATCACCGCATCGGTCATGGTGACGCCCTTGCGCCGGGCCAGCCGGCGCGCCAGCGTCGCAGCGCGATCGTCACGGATGTGCAAGGGCATGGGTCCGGCCTGTATATTCACTCTGTGTAGACAGACTATGCAATGTGCATATACACCAATACGCCCACGTTTTCAACGAGTCCGAGCGGTTCTCCATGTGCATGACCGCTTCAACATCGGCGGCTCGCGGCGCCGGGTGTTCGTCGACCCGCCGTCGGAGGACCGCAACTTACGACGTTTCAAACGCCGCCTGCGCTTCGGAAAATCCTTTCAACGGCTGCTTCTTCCATTCCTCCTCGCGCACGAACATCGCCCGGTAAGTCACGCCCTGCCCGCGCGCGGTCGCATCCCCCACCCAGTCCTTCAAGCCGCTCCCACTTCGGCGGATCGTCGAGGTCCTCGCGCCCTTTTGTTTCGACGATCCAGATTTCCTCTCCGACCGCTTCACGATGAAGTCCGGGAAGTAGTTCGAGATCGACGCCGTCCGCGTTCCGGTATTCGATTGAAACTCGGTGCTCTGGCTGTTCTTGACGAACGACACGATGTCGCCGCAGCCGTCGAGAAAGCCCGCGAATTCCAGCTCGAAGCCGCTGTCGCCGATGATCTTGTTGAACACCGATTTCTTCGGAACGACGTAGCCTGCTCCTTCACCACGAACGGCCGCGTCTTGCCGAGCTTGATCGATCGCGCACCTCGGTCGTGCCCCGATCCTGCACGGTCAGCGCGTTGATCGCCTTCTTGAACGTCTCGATGAGTCGTTCGCGTCGCCTCGATTTCCGAGAGGTTGCGCAGGATATTGAGGTCTTCGAGATCGACCGGCCGTCGAACAGCTCGGTCCTCGCACGAACGCCTTGACCTTGCCGTACAGCACGTCGTACCCGCCGACCAGCCGCAGGTCGCGCATGATCGTCCGGGCGAAGAAGCCGATCACGTTCTGGTAGTTCGGCGTGAACGCCGTATCCAGCACCGTGATGTGGCTCTGTTCGTCCGGTGTTGATGTCCTTGAAGACGATCTCGCGCTGTTGCTCGTCGGTGAACTGCTTGATCGGCAGCCGCTTGTGCGGCAGCGCAGCCGGATCGAGGTCAGATCGAGGTTCTTGTATTCCCGGTAGATGCGCGGCGTCAGCACCGGCATCTCGATGTCGAGCCGCTCGATGTCCTTCTCGACTCGTTCTCGCGGTCGACCTCGACGACCAGCGGCGTCTTCGGGCCGGTTCCGCTCGCCCATCGGCTGCGTTTCAAGCTCGACGCCTTCGGCCTTGATGGTCTCGACGAAATCCATGAAGGCATCGGTGCCGACGACGCTGACCTTTTCCTCCACGCCTGCCCGGGAACATCTTCCGCAAGCCGCGCCCAGCGTCTGCTCGGGCAGGATGTTGCTCTTTGCTGGTATAGGGCCGCAAGCCCGACGATCGTCGTCGACGTTCCGCACGTCCCAGCCTTCCTTAGCACCATCACCGAGACGATCGCCTTGTAGCGGGTTGTCCAGCTCGTCGATCTCGTTGGCCTGCTTGCGCAGCTTGTCCAGTTCTTCCTTGCTCTTGCCGCTGGACGCTTCGGAAATTTCGCCGTTGTTCTTGGTGTGGATGACCAGCACGGCGTCCTTCAGGTCCGGATAGGTGCCTCCAGGTATTCGGCCACGTCGTCGCAGTTGCTGGTGTCGTCGGTCATCACGAACAGGATCGCCTTCTTGTCCAGCTTTTCGATGCTCGTCATACGCCTTGCGCCATTCGATACGCCGAGATGCAGGTAGTCGGCGTACTTCTCGGTGTACTTCGCGCTCTGCCGCTCGGCCAGCTTGGCGCGGCGGGCCTGCGTCGGGCAGCACCGGGTGTCTTGACCACGTTCTGCGAGATCGCCTCCACCAGCGGATAGTCGGCTGACGGTCTGCACGAAGATCGCGCCGTTGTTGTGCTTGCGGCGTCGCCGTCACGTCGACCTGCACCGAGAGCTGCGAGCCCTTCTGCCGCAGCCGATGTGAATGTCCTCGATGGACTTGAACCACGCCATCCGCGGATCGTGGATGTGGTGCGCCTCGTCGTTGAGCACCACCAGTTCGTCGATGTCGCGCACGATCATGCCCAGATCCACCTTGGAGTCGGTGGTCTTCGCCGCTCGGCCGCTTGCCGAGGAAATAATCCATCGTGTCCTCGTCGTCGGGCGACGGAGTCGTGTCGTCGCCGGCGTAGACCCGGTGGATGTTGGTCAGGAAGATATTGCCGGTCGTGCGGACGACGCGATCTCGTCCTGGACGTGCAGCGTCAGCTGGAAATCGTCGTGCCAGTTGCTGGCCCTCGTAGCCGTTGTCGGGCAGGACCGGGTCGTCGAAAAAGATCTCGCAGCCCGTGAAATCCTTGTAGCCGATCCAGCACGATGATGTTCGGCGCGATCACCAGGAAGTTGGTCGACAGCGTCGAATCCGGTCTCGTACAGCTTGTGGAAAAAGCTCCAGGCCAGCAGCAGGCTCATCACCTTGGTCTTGCCCGCGCCGGTCGCCATCTTCATGACGAAGCGCGGCCAGTCTCGTCGAACATGCCCTTGGACACGCGCCCGGAGGAATCGAACTTGCATCAGGGCGTATGGGTCGCGCGCCGCTCGACCTCGTAGAGCCAGATCGCCGTTTCCACCGCCTCGCGCTGCGCGAAGTACCAGTGGAACGGCGCCATCGTGCCGTCCGCCTGCGGCATCAGATGCTCGCGTGCTGAACCACTAGTGCAGCAGAGCGCGCGTGGTGTCGCGCGCGCCGGCATAGCCGCTGTCGCGCCACGCCTTGACGCCCTGCCGCACCTTGTGGACCAGCGGCGGCATCAGCTTGTCGTAGCCCAGCTCCTCGCAGCATGTTCGTCGCCCGGATACCAGCGGATCGCCGGATCGAGGATCGCGTAAGGATCGGTCGGGAAATTCGGGTGAGCTATCACGGCCTCGGGGCGCGGCCAGCACAAGCGCAGCGCGTTGAATGCCGCAGAACCGGGACCTGCCGGTCGGTGGTGAAAACAAGGCGTCCGTGGTGCCTCGCGGCGGCGAATACGAGGCACGACACCAGGTACGACTGTCGCGCCACGCCTTACCCCCGCCGCACCTTCTCCACCCGGCGGGATCAGGCGTTCCTTCTGCCTCCGCATCGTCCGGGTACGATGCGGATCGCCGGATCGAGGATCGCGTCAAGCGATCCGGTCGGACAAAGCTTCGCTCAGCGGCATGCACAGCCTCGTGTCCCGGGCGCGGCGCAGCGCAAGCGGCAGCGCAGTGATGCGCCGCAGAACCGGCGACCCCGGTTCGCGGCGGTGACAGCACCATCGCGTCCCGCGTCCGCGCCGCACCGCTGCCGCGCTGCGGCGCGCACGGGACACGAGGCCACGAATGTCATTGAACGTCAGCCTCATGGAGACGCAACCGAACGATTTCCGGCAGCTTCCTGTTCAGGTCTTCCCAACGCGAAGAAATAGTGCCGTTTGCTGACTCTTGCCGGGATACCACCGCAAGCCGCCCGTTGCTGATGGCCATAAATCTCGATCGTCTCGCTGGTTATTCTTGGCCCAGAAGATTATCGCCTTCTGCTCTCTCCGGAGTTCATGGTCGGATGTCTGAAATGTCACCTTCGCCATTCAATCCGCCCTAGATTGTCACCTCCACCACCTTGGTGGTGTCGTTGCCGAAGATGTCGATCACCTTCACCGCGATCTTGTACTCGCCCCTTGGCCGCGTACTCGTGCGGCGCGCTCGTCCAGCTCCAGCGTTGCGGTCCTTGCGCGTGCGGAAGCTCTGCCATTCGTTCTCGAAGATGTAGCCGCCGGTCCACTGCGGCCGTCCCCATGCTCGCCGCGTCGCGTCCGGCAGCGTGACCACGGATCATCTCCGGCCGGCTCTCGAAGTCGAAATCCACCGCCCAGTAGTCGATCCAGTCGGTCCACTTCTTGGTCAGCACCTCGCGGTTGACGATGCCGTTCTTGTCCTTGTGATCTTCACCACCTGCCCGTCCTCGACCGTCACCTTGGTCGCCGGCCTTCATCTCGCCCACCAGCGCGTCGACGTCGTCCTGCCGGTAGTACACGCCGAAATCCTTGAGCTTCACCGCCACCTTCCGCCCTTCACGGTCGGCTGCACCTCGACATAGGCCACGTCGTAGAACACCACCTGGCTCTTCTCGACCGCGCGCTTGTCGAACACCTCCTTCGGGATGTAGCGGAGCGCAAGGCTCGACGCCCTTCGCCTTCGCCTCGTCAACGCATTGCGGGCTCAGCCCCATCTCGAACTCGAAGCCGAGCACGTCGAGCCGCGAGGCTTTGAGCTTGCGGCAGGCGTCCACCGCTTCCTCGATCTGATAGCGCGTCACCGGCGCATCGAGCGGCCCGACCACGACGAAGGTATCGCCCTTGCGGCCGTGGAACGGCGGCGACTGGAACACACGCTCGGCCTTGTAGGCCATCAGGATCAGCGTGATGTAATGCTCCTCCTTCTGCGCCGACAGCACAGAGCGTTCCTTCTCGGGCAGTGTCGGATCGATGCCGGCGAAATACTGCCGCTCGTATTTGCCGAGATTGAGAATTTCGAACGAGCGATAGGGCTTACCCGCAGCCTTCAGCTCGCGCTGCACGCCGATCAAGCGCTTTCTCGCGGTGTGAATGGCGAACCTGCCGAGATCGCAACCGATCCATTTGCGGCCGAGCTTCTCGGCGACCGCTAATGTAGTGCCGGAGCCGCAGAAGAAGTCAGCAATGAGATCGCCGGGACGCGACGCCGACTGAAGAACCCTCGCTCAGATGGACTCTGGCTTCTGAGTCGCATAGCCAACATTCTCGGTCTTCTCGGCAGGTTGCAGCATGGACAATGTCCATACATCGTCGACTGATCGTTCATCCGTTTCTATATAGAGAACCTTTCCATCCGGCCCTTTTGCATTTACAATCTTTTGCTTCTGCTTATCCCAAACACGTTTGATTTGCCGGGTCGTTGCTTCACGTTCCTCTTTTTGCGGTTCGAAGTTGAATTCATCTGCCTTTGCGGAACCAAAAAATATTGTTGATGGTTGGTCGCGAAGCGTTCACGTTGCCTTGCATCTTGTTGTAAAAGTGCCAAACAATTTCATTGATAAATCTTTTTGGTCCAAAGATCTCATTCAGTAGGTTGCGTACAATATGCTTACGTGCCAATCGCAATGGACAAAAATAACGGCCATCAGGCGCCATTAGCCCGTCAATAAGCAAAAGCCTCTCGTAGAGCATGGACATATGATTTGGCGCCATCGCCCCAAGTATCATTGTAAGCAATCCGCTCGATGATGCTGGCTCTTTGTAACGAGCGTCTCATCCCCAACTTCCAGCTCAATCGAGAAATCCGCGCCCACGTCGAACGGTGGATCAATGTAGACGAGCTTCAGCCCGCCCGCCTTCTCGATCTCGCGCCGCAGCGGGCCGTTCTTGAGCGAAGACAGGACGAGCTTGTTGTCGCCCCAGATCAGCTTGTTGGTCCAGCCGCCGGACTGCCGGCCGGTGGCGCGGTCGAGCGAGAACAGGTCGGCGCCGGTCGCCGCCGTCTCGGCGCGCGGCTCGTCGATCTGCTCGATCGACTGGAACGGCAGCACGATGTTGGTGACCTCGTGGGTCTTGCCGGACCAGATCAGCTCGGCCTCGCGCGGCTCCTTGAACAGGACGAAGCGGTACTTGTCCGGCAGGGGCTCGCCTTTGTCGATCAGCCCCTTAATCTCGGCCTTTTCCGCATCCGTCAGTTGCATCGGCCCTTGTCCTCGCGGGGCCAATGTAGCCGACTCGGACGGCGCTCAAATGCGATGTTCACAAGGGAGATTGCGACATTTCCCCTCCCTAACCCTCCCCCGCAAGCGCTATGGCATTCACACATCGCAATTTCGCGCAGGGCCATTTCGCTCCCCTCCCCCCATTCGCGCAGCGAACGGTGGGGAGGGGTCGGGGGTGGGGGGAAAGAGCGATGTTGTGCAATCAAACTCCCCCTACCCGACGCTTCGCCTTCGCTCCGCTCCGGCGATGCGCCACCCTCCTCGCCGCTTCGCGGGGGGAGGGAGGGAGTTCGCGGCGCCGTTTCAGATCAACGCGACATGTGTGAATCCGATAGCCCGCAAGCGGGGGAGGCAGAAGAGAGGCCGTACCACCCTGGAAACAACCCAACTCCCTCTATTTTCCCCACTTTTCCGTTCACCTTGCCTCAACCGCGCCATGGCCCGCCGCCCTATCTTGGTCTAAAACTTGACGCCATCTGTGCGCCCCTAAGGCCCGGGGGCGGCAGGCTTTCGGCGTGAGGCGGCGTTGCGCGAGCTCTACCCCGATCCGGAACGGCAGTGGAAGGCGCGGTTCAAGCGCTTCCTGCTCGATTCCGACGCCCGCTTCGACGATTTCCTGTTCCAGGCCGGGCGCTGGTCGCGCGAGCTCTACGAGCGGTTCTCCATGTTCATGGACCGCTTCCACATCGGCGGCTGGCGGCGCTGGGTGTTCGTCGAGCCGTTGTCGGAGTGGCGCACGATGGGCGCCGGCGGCCTGGTCGCTGATGCTGGCGCTCGCCATGCCCGGCGTTCCGCGACACCGCCGACGACGACTGGCTGAAGAAGTCCGAGCTCGCGGTGACCTTCCTCGACCGCTACGGCAACGAGATCGGCAGCCGCGGCATCCGCCACAACGATTCGATCCCGCTGTCGGAGTTCCCCGACGCGCTGATCAAGGCGACGCTCGCCACCGAAGACCGCCGCTTCTACGAGCATTTCGGCATCGACGTGCTCGGCACCGTGCGCGCGCTCGTCACCAACACCCAGGCCGGCGGCGTGCGCCAGGGCGGCTCCTCGATCACCCAGCAGCTCGCCAAGAACCTGTTCCTGACCAACGAGCGCACGCATCGAGCGCAAGATCAAGGAAGCGTTCCTGGCGATGTGGCTGGAATCGCGGCTGACCAAGAACGAGATCCTGAAGCTTTACCTCGACCGCGCCTATCTCGGCGGCGGCGCGTTCGGCGTCGATGCCGCGGCGCAGTTCTATTTCAACAAGTCGGCGCGCGACGTGAACCTGTCCGAAGCCGCGATGCTCGCCGGCATGTTCAAGGCGCCGACCAAATTCGCCCCGCACATCAACCTGCCGGCGGCGCGCGCGCGCGCCAACGTCGTGCTCGACAACCTGGTCGACGCCGGCATGATGACCGAGGGCCAGGTGTTCGGCGCGCGCCGCAACCCCGCCACCGCCGTCGATCGCCGCGACGACCACGCGCCGAATTATTTCCTCGACTACGCCTTCGACGAGATGAAGAAGCTCGTCAGCACGTTCCCGAAGTCGATGAACGAGCGCGTCTTCCTGGTGCGCACCTCGATCGATACCGGGTTGCAGCAGGTTGCCGACAACACGGTCGAGAATTCGCTGCGCCAATACGGCCGCGACTACCACGCCAGCCAATCCGCGATGGTGATCGCCGATCTCGACGGCGCGGTGCGCGCCATGGTCGGCGGCCGCGACTACACCGCGAGCCAGTTCAACCGCGCCACCGATGCGCTCCGCCAGCCCGGCTCCTCGTTCAAGCCCTACGTCTACGCCACCGCGCTGGAGAACGGCTTCACGCCGAAGTCGATCGTGGTCGACGGCCCGGTCTGCATCGGCAACTGGTGCCCGCACAATTATTCGGGCGGCTACGGCGGCTCGATGACGCTGACCGACGCGCTGCGGCGCTCGATCAACACCATCGCGGTGAAGCTGTCGATCGCCATCGGCAAAGGCAACGCCAAGGTCGGCCGCGCCAAGATCGTCAAGAATGCCGCGCGCCATGGGCCTGCGCACGCCGCTGCCTGACACTCCGTCATTGCCGATCGGCGCCGACGAGGTCACCGTGCTCGACCACACCGTCGCCTACGCCACCTTCCCCAACGAGGGCAAAGCCGTCACTCCGCACGCCATCCTCGAAGTGCGCACCGGCACCGGCGACGTGGTCTGGCGCTTCGACCGCGACGGACCGAAGCCGCGCCAGGTGCTGCCGGTCCAGGTCGCCCACGACATGGCCTTCATGATGAACAAGGTCGCCGAGGAAGGCACCGGCCGGCGCGCGCTGCTCAACGGCGTGCGCATCGCCGGCAAGACCGGCACCACCAACAACTATCGCGACGCCTGGTTCGTCGGCTACAGCGGCAACATGGTCGGCGGCGTCTGGGTCGGCAACGACGACTACAGCTCGACCAATCGCATGACGGGCGGCTCGCTGCCGGCGATGATCTGGCACGACAGTCATGAGCTATGCGCACCAGGGCATCGAGCTCAAATCCATTCCCGGCATCGCGCCGAATCCGCCGCCGT
This sequence comes from uncultured Alphaproteobacteria bacterium, assembly GCA_963702635.1. Taxonomy (GTDB): domain Bacteria; phylum Pseudomonadota; class Alphaproteobacteria; order Rhizobiales; family Xanthobacteraceae; genus Z2-YC6860. The sequence goes on along the minus strand of CAVPDL010000010.1, from coordinate 567,948 downwards.
CGGCAACGCCTGCGAAGAACGAGATCGCCGGCGGCGACGCCAGGGGCGCGCCTGCCGCACCCCGGCCCGGCCGACCGTGCTGACTCGACGCGGCACCGAGGTGCTGGTGCGGATCGAGCGCATGATGGAAGAGGCAAGCCGCGCGCTGCCGCCGCAACGGCGAATCCATGTCCGCCTTGCCACCAGATGCCGCACGGGCCGAAGCGCTTGCCTCTGCGCGGCGGCTCGACTGCCGATCGGGTGCGTGGGAATTAGGGCCGGCAGGAAGTCGATGAGTCGCACCACACTCCGTTCATTCCCGCGCAAGCAGGAATCCAGCGCCGGGTCCCCGCTTTCGCGAGGACGAACGGAAAGGAATGACAGAACTGAAGCTTGCATTTCACCGGATCGACCGTGCGCCTGCTCTTGGACTTCTGTTTGCCCTCGCGGTCGCCGCCATCGTCGGCCTCGGCACAACTTGGCTGGCGCTGACGCGCGGCATGGCGTTCGGCGCGGTGCCGATCGGCGCCTGGACGGCCTGGCCGAAGTCCGGCACCCGCGACGTCGATCCCTATGCGCGGGCGACCATCGCGCGGAGCGGCGAATTGCCGATCGGCTCGGGCGACGGCGTCGCCTTCCTGGCGCGCGCCGACGACGGCGGCCGTCCGCTCGACGGCCGCTGCGATGCCCTGATCAGCGGCACGACCCCGCAGGCGCGGTTCTGGACGCTGACGCTGTACGATCCGCTCGGCCGCCTGATCGGCAATGCGGTCGATCGCCAGGGCTTCACCAGCCAGGAGATCGTGCGCCACGCCGACGGCAGCTTCGACATTGTCGCAGCCCCGCGCACCCGCGCCGGGCAACTGGCTGCCGACCAACGGTGTCGAACAGCTACGTGCTGATGCTGCGGCTTTACGATTCGCCGGTCGGCGTCGCCACTCGCGCCGCGCGCGAGGCGCCGATGCCTGCGGTCACGCCAGACATGCCCGTGAGAGCGCTCGCCATGATCCGCTGGCTGCTGTGGCTGCTCGCTGGCGCGCTGCTCGGCGGGATCGTGCATCTCGTCGCGATCCTGATCCTGCCGACGCACCGCGACGCAGGACGCCTATTCGCGGTTTGCCTCGGTCGCGCCCGTCAACAAGGTTACGGCGGTGCAGCAGCCGACGCCGCAGAACGAGGTCATGCCGTTCATGGACCCGGCCATGGCCTCCGCAGTCTGCCGCTACGATCTGTCAGACGGACCGATCAAGCTCACCGTGCCGGTCAGCGCCGCCTATACGTCGGTGTCGTTCTACACGCGCAGGAGCGTCGCGTATTACGCGATCAACGATCGCGCCGCGGGCCGCCGCCTGATCGAGCTGCATTTGATGACCTCTGACCAGCGTGCGGACCTGCCCGAGGACGAGGATGTCACCGCGGCCGACCGGCTGATCGTCGAATCGCCGAGCAACACCGGGCTCATTGTGATCAAGGCGCTGGCGCCCGAACTCGGCATGATGCCGGCCGCTCGTGCCGTGCTCGACCGGGCCACCTGCCAGCCAGAGCCCGCCGCGACTGGCGGCGGCTGAGGCCTCTCACGCGCTATAGGCGTTGAGCTGCTGATTGAGCAGCAGTCAGCGCCCGTTCGGCCTCGACCGCCACCGGCGACGGCGCCGCGATCACCATGCCGCTCGAGCGCGATCTGAAATGACGCGGCCCGCTCCCGGAGGGAGCCCTGCACCCACCGAACGATGTTGCGGTTCTCCTCGATTCGGTTGAGCGTGTTGACGCGCTCTTCCTCTGTCAGCCCGGTGACATAGGCGAGGCTGCGCTCGCGTTTGCGATCCATGTCGAGCACATAGCGCGCGGTGCCGAAGAACGGATCGATCCGGATGACGTCGTTGCGGATATCCTCAATCAGCCGGTTGTAGCGCGCGACCTGCGAGCGGTAGGCGGTGGTGAACAGTCGCGACGCATAGGCGGAACGATCCGGATAGGGCCAGTCGCGGTGGCCCGCGCCGAATTCGCCGAGCACGCTGTACCATTTCTGCCGATCGTAGGGCGGCTCGATCAGCGGATAAGCGAGATCGCGCAGCCGCCGCTCCTCGTCGGTGAGCTGATGCCGCCACGGCGGATCGATCGGGTTGCGCGCCACCGCCGGGCCCATCCACTCGTGGATGTCGTCGTTCACCAGCGTGGGCCGCACCCGCCCGAAATCGCCGTAGGTGCCGCAGCCAGTCAACAGCGCCAAAAAACCCACGGCTGCGAACGATCGCAGCCGATGCAGGATTCCTCGTGATCGGATCCGATCGTTCACGAACGCGACGATCGGCGTCGCCGCCTGCGGCCGGGCGTGGCGCCGCTGCCGCCATCGACGCCATCTGACGGCTGGTCCGGCTGCCGCTCGATCCGCACCACTGGAAGAATGATCACGCTGGCCGGCTCGGAATTGGCGTCGACATAGCGGCCGCCGCCGAGCGGGCGTTGCCCTTCAGGAAATTGCACGATGATTCCCATGCCCCTCCTCCCCCGGATGCCGCGAGGCGTTCTGCCCTGGCCTGCGGTTCGGTCGATCACCCGATTAAGGACCCTGCATGGTTAACGGTCTGCTAACGGGAGTGGAGCTAACTTCCAGCAAATACGCATTTTTCCGCCGATGGCGCCGCCCGACCCATGATCGACGCAAAGAATCAACCCAACCTCAACGGCCTGGTCGAACTCGCCAATCGCGAGGGCGTCGACATCCGGCCGACACTGCTTCGGGTGATGACCGACCTCTACATACAAAAGCAGATCCACACCGAGCAGGAGGAGCAGCATTTCACCGAGCTCGCGCTGCGACTGATCGATCTTGTCGATGTCAAAACGCGCAGCATCGTCGCCGCCAAGATCGCCGGCTATGCGACCGCGCCGGCCGCGGTGCGCCAGCGGCTGCTCAAGGACCACATCTCGTTGACGCTGACGGCCGCGGAGCCGGGTGTCGCGCCAGCGAAGCCGTCTGTCGCCGGCAAACCCGCAGCAGACGAGCTGAACGAACTGTTCTTCGCAGCCGACGCCGAGGAGCGGCGGCTGATCCTGCTCAACCTGCCGTTCGCGCTGCTGCCGGAGGCCGAGCCGGTCGCGCGGCGGCTCGCGAGTCGATCCACCGCATGGAGGCTGCAGCGCTTGGCCATAACACCGAGCTGTTCGCCCGTGAACTTGAGCGCAGCGCTGTCGATTTCGCGCGAGCAGGCCCGCCGGCTGATCGAGGACGAGTCCGGCGAGCCGATCGTGGTCGCGGCCGTTGCGCTCGGCATGCCGGCCGCCGTGCTGCAGCGCATCCTGCTTTGCCTCAATCCGGCTATCAGCCAATCGGTGCAGCGGGTTTATGATTTGGCGGTGCTGTACGAGGAGATCGAGCGACGGGCGGCGCTGCGTCTGATCGCGATCTGGCAGGCCGCCCATCGCGCCGATAACAAGCCGGCAGCAGCGCGCAAGCCCGCGCACCGAGCTGTCAATTGGCAGGATGGCGGCAAGCCGGCGTTGCCAGCCGATCGCCCCAGAATCCGTTGGGAAGAGCATGTCGCCACCCGCAAGGCGGAGGGCGCGTAATCGTCTTTCATCGAACGCCTCTCCCGCCCTCACTGCGCTCGGGCACCCTCTCCCCGCTTTGCGGGGCGAGGGACAAGAGTTCGCCTCACCGCTGAAGTAGTCAACTCACCACCGCATCCAGAAAATTTCGGCCGGCGCGATCCTCGACCTCGACGATCCAGATATCGGGATCGTACTTGATCTGCCGCGCCAGATACGCCTCGGCGTCGGCATCGGTTGCGGGCTCGGCCTTCAGCGTGCGGACGAACGCGCGGTCGGCCGGCCGCGCTTCGTCGAACGCGGTCTGCGGCGCAGGGCCAAACACCTCGGCGGTGCCGTCGAGCCGCGACACCTTGATGAACACCGCGCCGGCCTCTTCGGCGCCGCGCCGGCGCAGCATCGCCTGCGCGCCCTCGATCTCGCAGCGCCGGATGTAGGCCGCGACCCATATGCCGGATTTGAGACGCATGACGTACCCAATGCCCGATCTTTCGACGGGCATCCAGTATCTGCGCAAGTGAGCGTCGGGATCTACTCCAGCGGCCGGCCGGTCAACGCCGCGAGGTCGCGCACCAGTTGATCGGAGATCTGGCCGGTCACCGGGCCGCTTGCGCGCCTTCTCGAAGCGCTCGATGGCCGCTCGCGTCTCGACATCATAAACGCCGCTGGGCTTCACCGGGCCGTAGCCGAAATCGGTCAACGCGCGTTGTACGGCGAGGATCCGCGCGTTCGGCGCCAGCAACGCCGCGATCGGATCGTTCTTCGGCGCGGCGACCGGCTGCGCCTTGACGCTCGACGCTCGATATGGCCACCAGCAGCACGTCGTTCGGCTCGGCCGAGGGCCGCAGTCCCGCCGCCTGCTCGAAATCGCGGATCGCCGCATCGGTCTTCGGACCATAGACGCCGTCGGCCATACCGTCATAGAAGCCGCGCTTGATGCAGCTCGCGCTGGATTTCGGCGACGATGTCCGAGCGCGGCTCGGACGGCTATCCTTGAGTGCGGTCGCACGCGACTGCGGCATCAGCCCGCCAGCCGGCCGATCGGCGGCGCCGTCACCGGCACCGGCTTGTTGGCGAAGATCGGCGCCGGGTGCGGCCCCGACTGCATGAACAGCGCATTGACCAGGATCGCGATCGCGCCGATGACCGCCACCGCGCCGGCCATGGAGTCGCGCGGCCGGCGCAGCAGCCAGCGCACCGGCAAGCGGCAGCCGCACCGCGTGCCGGCCGGAGAAATCGTCGTCGTTCACTCGCGCTGTTCTGCTCGCACGGCCAACTCACGCGATCTTCTTGATCAATGCATCGGTCGCTTCGACGACGCGGTCGAACGACGGATGTGACACGTTCGAAGCTTTGCGCGCCGGCGGCCGCGTGCGCTCGCAGTTCATCGGCATGCGCACAGTGACGCGGGTACCCTCGCCGAGCCGGCTTGCGATATCGACCTCGCCGCCGTGCAGCTCGACCAGGCCGCTGCACGATGGAAAGCCCAAGACCGGTGCCGTCATGGCGGCGATCGTAGGCGCCGCGCGCCTGGAAGAACGGCCGGCCGACCTGGGCGAGATCGTCGGCGCTGATGCCGACGCCGGTGTCCTCGACCGCGACCAGGATGTCGGCGGCCTCGATCGCTGCCGACACGGTAACGCGGCCGCCGCGATCGGTGAACTTCACCGCGTTGGAAATCAGGTTGAGCAGGATCTGCTTGAACGCGCGCTTGTCGGCGATGATCTCCGGCAGATCGGCCGGCAGCCGCATCGTCAGTTCGAGGCCGCATTCGCGCGCCTTGAGCGCCAGGATGTCGCAGCAGTTGCCGATCACCTGGGCCGGCGCGAACGGCTCCGGCGAAATCTCGAAATCGCCGGTCTCCATCTTCGACATGTCGAGGATGCCGTTGACCACCGAGAGCAGATGCGTGCCGGAATCGTTGATGAGCTTGGCATATTCGCCGCGGCGCGCGGCGTCGAGCCGCATCCGCTCCTCGTTCATCAGCATGTCGGAGAAGCCGATGATGGCGTTGAGCGGCGTGCGCAGCTCATGGCTCATGTTGGCGAGGAATTTCACCTTCGCGGCATTGGCCTGATCGGCCTCGGCGCGGGCCTGCTCCAGCGCCTGCTCCTGAAGCTTGCGCTCGGTGACGTCGCGCATCACCGCGACCACCTCGTCGGCGCGCTCGACCGTGTCGCCGCTCGCGCGATCGAGCCGGCGGCAACGCATCTCGACCCAGATGAAGTGCGGGTTTCCCGCCGCACTCAATTCCGAACAGTTCGGCTGCGCTCGCGCCGCACCCGGAATTCGACCGAGCGCGCCTCGCCGAGCGCTGCGGCATCGGCGAGCGCCGTGAGATAGGCCGGCCGGTCGGCGACATGGACCCGGTCGAACAGCCGATGGCCATGCAGTTCGCTGACCTTGGCGCCGAACAACGCCTCCGCCGCGGGCGAGACGAACAGCACCGCGCCGTTGCGGCCGTGCCGGGTGATGACGTCGGTCATGTTGCGGGCGAGCAGACGATAGCGGTCTTCCTCGGCGTAGAGCAGCCAGAAGCTCGTCCGCGCGAGCGATTCGGCGCCGAGCGCGAGCCCGGTGGCGTAGAGCGCGGCCGAGATGACGCCGAGCGCCGCGAGCGCTCCGATATCGGCTCATCGGGCGGCGGCAGCATGGCCTTGCGTGCCGAGGAAGTGCAGCAGGCCCGCCGCGCACCAGCGCGAAGGTCGAGGCCAACGCCACCACGCGGCGCGACGCCGACAGCGCCGCTTCGAGCGGCACGACGACGAGCCAGATCGCGGCGAAGGAATCGATGCCGCCGGTGTCGGCGGCGACCGCCGTCACCAGTCCGGTCAGCGCCAGCGACGACAGCACATGGGCGCTTTCGTATTGCCCGGTGCGCGACAGGTAATAGGCGGTGAGGATCGGCAGCACCAGCCAGGCGAACACCAGCACTTCGAGCGTGCTCGGCACGCCGCGCATCGCGATATAGAGCGGGAACGCCGCCAGCGCCACGACGCTGCCGAGAAGCCGCGGCGCGATGAAGGCGCGATGGCGCGACGCGGTCAGCGCATCGCGCTGCGCCGACGGGTGCACCAGCGTATCGACATAGTCGCGGATCGGCTTGAGCAGGCCCACGTTTCGTCAACGCACGCCCGTCTTCTGCGGACGCGCTCCCCTGTTTATTGGCGGGATCGTGTCAGACGGCACTTAAACGAGTGCTAAGGCGATGGCACGCGATGCGGCATCGCCTCGCCGCGGCGCGCCGTCATGGTGAACGCCGGGTTGAAGTGCGGCTGCTGCCGCGCGTTCGCCCCATTCCGGCACAGCGAAATCGCCCTGGAAAACTGGGGATTTCCAGCGTCAATGAATCCTTTAGCAAACGCTTCGAATTTTCCGAAAATTCCCGCGGCATTCGCTTCGAATGTGCGCAAAAACCCGAACAAGCCTCTTCAACCCTGTCTGTTAGCGTGTGTCATGCGGCAACATCGCAACAGCCGCTCCACGGCGCTCGGGCTTCGACGCCGGAAGGAATTGAACAGGGATACCGGACGCATGTTCTTTCTGCTTGCGCGTCGCGTTCTGGCTCACCATCGTGCTGGCGCTGCTGCCATCCGGCGGCGGCACGCAGTCGGAGCGCGCAGGCCAAGGTCGGCGCCACCGATGCGGTGGTGGCCGCTGGCGCCGCGGTGTCCGACATGAGCAGCTTCTGCGATCGCCAGCCGGAGGCCTGCGTGGTCGGCGCGCAAGCCGCGGTCGCGATCGGCCAGCGCGCCCAGGCCGGCGCCAAGATGGTCTACGATTTCGTCAGCGAGCGCACCATCCGCACGGCAGCGACGCGAGCCTGGCGACAAGACCGGCTCGGTCACGCTGCGCAAGCTCGTGGCGGTCGCCGTGCCGGCTGCCGACCTCGCAGAACACGCTCACGCCGGCCGACCTCGAACCCGCCTGGCAGGGCCCGCCGGCTCCAGTCCGCACCGAAACTGTGCCGCTGCCGCGGAAAACTCCGCACCGCAAGGCCTGACGGCCTCCCGTCATTTTCCTTCGACGACGCGCGCCCGCAACCCTATATAACGGGTGTGGGACGGACGCTTGGCGCACCGTCGCTGGACAAGCCATGACGTCGATCAACGAGATCATCGAGAACTTCGAGCTTTTGGAGGAGTGGGACGACCGCTACCGCTATCTGATCGAGCTCGGCCGCGCGCTGCCGCCGTTGCCGGAGCCCGCCCGCAACGACGCCAACAAGGTGCAGGGCTGCGCCAGCCAGGTATGGCTCTCGACCTCGATCAAGCCCGAACGGCGCCGCGGGTCCGGTGCTGAGCTTCGAAGGCGACAGCGACGCCCATATCGTGCGCGGGCTGATCGCCATCCTGTTCGCGCTGTTCTCCGGCAAGGGCGCCAAGGACATCCTCTCCACCGACGCCATTGCGCTGTTCGAGAAGCTCGGGCTTCGCGAGCACCTCACCCCGCAGCGTTCGAACGGCTTCCGCTCCATGGTCGAGCGCATCCGCCGCGACGCCAGCGCGGCGCTCGCGGCGGTGCATTAACGACAAAATTAGAGGGGCGATGAACAAGGGGCGGGTCGAGGCGTTCACCGATGGCGTCATCGCCATCATCATCACCATCATGGTGCTGGAGCTGAAGGTGCCGCACGGCGCCGATTTCTCGGCACTCAAGGAAAGCGCGCCAGTGTTCCTGGCCTATGTGCTGAGCTTCGTGAACGTCGGCATCTTCTGGAACAACCATCACCACATGCTGCACGCGGCCAAGCATGTCGATGGCCGCGTGCTGTGGGCCAACCTGGCGCTACTGTTCTTCATGTCGCTGGTTCCGTTCGTCATCCGCTGGATCGACGAGGCCGGCATGGTGGCTGCTCCGGTTGCAGCTTACGGCGTCGTCCTTACTGGAGCCGGAGCGACATATTCGCTGCTGCAAACCGCGATCATAGCCAGCAATCCGGATTCCGTGCTTCCCAAGGTCATCGGCTCGGATTGGAAGGGCAAAAGCTCGATCGCGGGCTATCTGCTCGCCATTCCCCTCGCCTTCGCGAGTCCGTGGATTTCCATCGCGCTTTACGTCGCCATCGCCGCCATGTGGCTTGTTCCCGACCGGCGCATCGAGCGCACGCTGCCGCAGTGAATGACGGCCTCATCTGCCGACCTCCACCACGAATGCCACGTCATCCGCCAGCCACGTCCGTAGCTTCGCCTTGCGGCCGTGCGCCTCGGCGCACAAGCCATAGTGCCGCGCCAGCCGGTCGAGGCCGAGTTGCAGCACCACCTTGGCCGAACGCGGCGGCCAACTCCGCTCGCGCTCGACATCGCTGAGGCTTTTCAAGAAACAGCAGACGTCGACGAGAAGCCCCGAAAACTCCGGCCCAACCGCGTCGAGCGCCTGCCGCACCCGTTGCCGCGCGCCGATGACGGCTTCCGTGAAGCTTGCCGGCGAGGCGCCGCGGCGGCCGCCGGCAACCGACGCGCTCCAGTTCGAGGTGATGCGCGGCATCAGTTGCGCGCGGGTGAATTCGGCCCGCAAGCGCTCGCCTGCCTGGAACTGCACCGGCTCGATCAACATCCGGCCGTCGCGACCCCTCCGTCGCGCGAGCCAGGCAAGGGGGCTTTCCGCTTCGTTGACCGTGACGTCGCTGACGCCGTGCTCGCCGCGAATCTTCGCCCGGCCGAGTTCCAGATGCCGGGCGCGTTGCGGCTCGACGCCGGCGCCTTCGGCCAGCGCCCGCGCCGCAGCCTTCGCCGCCTCGACCCGCGCGTTCACGGCTGCACCGTAGCGTTCATCCGCCGCCGCAGCGCCGCGAACGAACTTTCCAGCGAGCCCAGGATGGCGTCGACCGCAGGATCGTCGCGCCGATCCTCAATCAGTTGGCAGGCGTGAGCCGCGGTGGTGCGGTCGCGGCCGAAGGCGCGACCGATCTCGCTGTAGCTCAGCCCGAAGCTGACATGCGCCAGATACATCGCGCTCTGGCGGGCGAACGCCACGCAGCACGAACGCCGCTTTGCGGCGATCAATTCGGCGACCGGCACCGCGAACGCCGCAGCGGTCGCGAGTGCCACCACGTCGCACAGCCGCTGCGCGGTCCTTCGGCCGGGATGGCGCGGCAGGCCTGGGCCGGCACCCCACAAGGGCCAGGCATCGCGGAGTGGATAGCTGCGGGACGCGAGCGAAAGGCAATGCATGGCGATCTCCTCTAGGATTTTACACCTAGATAATCGCCGATTCCAAGCGACCGGGGATAAGTTCGATTCTCGTCTTTAACATATTGAAGAATATAGATATTTCAAATAATCTCGTTCCTTGAACATCCCCGCTTATCCACGGAATTAGGACTTCTATCCAGAACAAGACGCCCTGCCGCAGGCCGAACCCCGCGGCAGCCGGTCACGCTGTCGTGCAAAAGATCAGCGCCTTCGCCTGCGCTGCTGGCCAAGCCCCATCTGCTTGGCAAGTTGCGAGCGGGCGGCAGCGTAGTTCGGCGCCACCATCGGATAGTCCGCCGGCAAGCTCCATTTGTCGCGGTACTGCTCCGGCGTCATGCCGTACTGCGTGCGCAGATGGCGCTTCAGCGACTTGAACTTCTTGCCGTCCTCCAGACAGACGATGTAGTCGGGATTGATCGAGCGCTTGATCGACACCGCCGGTTTCAGCGGCTCGGAGTTCGCCTGACCCTCGCCATTCGACACCCGGAGCAACGCCGAATGCACCTGGTTGATCAGCGCCGGGATATCGGCGGATGCAACCGTGTTGTTGCTGACGTAGGCCGACACGATCTCGGCCGTCAGCCCGATGATATTTGGCGGTATCCACGGTGTCGGCCATGCTGCAATCCCTGGCTCTCGACGCGCGTTTCTTTACGAATCAAGCGAGCGCCGACCGGGGATTTATAGAATTTCGCCAGACCTGCGGCAAGTAACCCAAGAGATCAGGCCGTTTAATACCTGCATAAATACCTCGCTCGAAGCATTTTCAAGCAAAACCCTAGAATTCATCATCGCAAACGAAAGCGCCGGCTCCTCGCGAAGCCAGCGCTTGCATAGGCGCGGCGTAGATACGTCAGCCCTGCTTTTCCAGATGCGCGCGCAGCGCATCGACCGAAGCAAATTTCACCGTGCCCGTCGGCAGTTCAGCCTCGATCGAGCCGTCGGCATAGAGCGTGTAGGGCATGCCGTCGATCACGCCGGACTTCAGGATCGCTGGCCCCCGCTCGGCGGCGGGCTTCGGGGCGAATGCTCGGCACGCCGCTCGCTCGGCCGGCTGTCGCGCGGCCGGGCCGGGATCGGCGGCAGCGGCATCTCCAGGGCGGGCTCCCGCTTGATCGGCTCGCTGGATTGCGGAGCCGGCGACGGGGATGGCGGCGGTGGCGGCGCGGCGCGATCCGGCCACACCAGATCGAAGCGCTCTCTTTCCTTTTGCGGTTCGACCTGCGGCGCAGCGCGCGGCAGCGGCTGCGCGGGCGCAGCTCGAGGCTCGAGCGGACCGCCGCGGCCGGCTGGGCGACCAGAGCTTTGGGCTCGAGCGCGGGCTCGATGGCCGGCGGCATCGCTGGACGCTGCGGCGGCTCGGCGACAGCGGCGCCTCGTCGGCAACCTCGACCACCGGCGGCTCGACGCGCAATGGCGGGCGGCCCGCAGCCGCGCCGGCTTGGATTTGACGCGCAGCCAATCCAGTGGGCCCGGCGCGCTCGCTCGCGGTCGCCGGGAATCGCGGCTCCGGCGCGCAGACGCCTCCGGTGGCGCTGCAGCCGGCTCAGGCGCCGGGTGGCGCCGACACCCGGCACCGCGGCGGGTTCGGCCGCAGCCGCTACGGCCGGCGCCGGCTGCGCCACGTCGGACGAATGGGCGAGCCACGCCGGCCTGTGCCCTCAGCGCGTCAGCGATCCGCCGCAACTGGCCGACCACAACCGCAAGCGCGATCAGGATGAGGCCGCTGGTCACCGCGATCGTGCCGGAAATGATCAGCGTGTTGCCCAGGCTGAAGGCATTGATCGGAATGCCAAATCCGACCGTCACAAAACCGGCGGCGGCGACCAGAAGGCCCACAGCCATCAAAACAATACTCATTGGGTATCCGTCCCCTACCAGTACGCGGCGGCAGCCACAATTGTTAACGAATTGTGACCGCCTTCCAGGTGCTCCGCAAGAACCAGCCTCTTCTATAGCGTGGCCAAATCTACGATTGATTAACGCTGTTTGCAGCGACGCGAGGTGTGACATTGACTCCCGAGCCTTGGGCGCGGCAGCCGCGCCGGCCCCAAAATAGCTTCCTGGAACCCGTTGCCCTCCCCCGCTCGCGTCAGCCTAATTAGGGAACTTATCCTCCCGGGTGCCGGTTGCCTCAGGGGGTCCATTCGCCGTTCCAGCCGTTTCGCATCCTGAGGAGAAGTCCGATGCCGTTCGAGTTGCCCAACCTGCCGTACGCTCACGACGCGCTCGCCCCCTACATGTCCAAGGAGACGCTGGAGTATCACCACGACAAGCACCACCAGGCCTACGTCACCAACGGCAACAACCTGCTCAAGGGCACCGAGTGGGAGAACAAGTCGCTGGAGGAGGTGGTGAAGGGCTCGTTCGGCAAGAACGCCGGCCTCTTCAACAACGCCGGGCAGCACTACAACCATATCCACTTCTGGAAGTGGATGAAGCCGTACGGCGGCGGCGACAAGATCCCGGGCGCGCTGAAGGCCAAGATCGACAGCGATCTCGGCGGCGTCGCCAAGGCCAAGGAAGACTTCATCCAGGCCGGCGTCACCCAGTTCGGCTCCGGCTGGTGCTGGATCGCGGTGAAGGACGGCAAGCTCGCCATCACCAAGACGCCGAACGGCGAGAACCCGCTGGTCCATGGCGCCAAGCCGATCCTGGGCTGCGACGTCTGGGAGCACTCCTATTACATCGACCACCGCAACGCGCGGCCGGCCTATCTGAAGAGCTTCTGGGAGAACCTGATCAACTGGGACTACGTCAACGAGATGTTCCAGGCTGCCAGCAAGTAGGACGCGTTCCTTCCGATCGAACAGCAAGCGGGGCCCCGCGGCCCCGCTTTACATTTTTCGCGCGTCCCCAAAAGCGCGTCACTCACGCCGTTTGCGGTAGCCGTTCTCCGGCCGGAGTTTGAGGCAACGTGTCGGCCTCGGGCAGCGGCTTGCCATTGGTTTCAGGCAGGAATGGCACGGTGATCAGGCCGAGGATGTAGAACAGGCCGATGATCGTGGCTGTCTTGCCATAGCCGCCGAGATTGACGATCAAGGTGCCGGCAATCAGCGGCGCGACCGCCGAGATCAATCGCGGCGCGTTGAAGATGAACCCGGCCGCAGTCGCGCGCATCCGGGTCGGGAACAACTCCGGCAGCCAAATCGGCGTCCATGAGAAAACGCCTTGGATGAAAAATCCATAGACTGCGAAAACCAGCAGCAGCAGTTGGATGTCCCGCACCCACAAGTAGACGATCGGGGTGAGGATCAGGCACATCAGGTAGTAGAAGAACGTCGTCGGCTTGCGCCCGAACGCATCGGCCAGGAAGCCGAAGGCGAAGAAGCCGAGCAACGCGCCGATGTTTTGCACCAACCCGACCAGCCCGACCCAGCGCTGGGCGGGAAGGCCCGCGGCGGTCGCCACCGATCCGAAATAGCTCGGCACGAAACTCGACACGCCCCAATAGCCGATCGTCACCGACAGCGACATCAGGAAGGTCAGGATCAGGCGCGTGCGGACCGCGGGCTCAGCAAACATGTCGACCAGCGTGAAGCGCACCAGCGCCGCGTCTTCGCCGTGCAGCGCCGCGCCCTGCCGCTTCAGATCGTGGGCGGCCTGACGTCGCCTGTTCGATTGCTCCCAGCGAGGCGACTCTGGAATGTTGCGCCGGATCCAGAACACAATCAGCGCCGGCAGCACACCGATCAGGAACATGTAGCGCCAGGCGCCGGGACCGGACGTGCCGATCGCCACCCAGACGGCGGAGCTCAAGATGCTTCCGATCGGATACCCGCACTGCAACAGCGCGCCGCCCTTGCCGCGTTCCTTGTCCGGCCAGAGCTCCGCGGTGATCGATGCCCCTGTGACCCATTCCGCGCCGATCGCGAGCCCGACAAGAAAGCGGAATGCGGCAAACGACGTCCAATCCCAGGACAACGCGCTCAAGCCGGTCAGCAGCGAATAGGCCAGGATCGTCAGCGTCATTGCCCGCTTGCGGCCGACATAGTCCGCCAGGATGCCGCCGAGCAGGCCGCCCAGCCCCCAACCGAACACGGTGATCGCGATGACCGTTCCGGCGTAGAACGGAATGGCCTTGTATTGCGAGGGGTCCAGAAGCTGGTGCAGCGCAGCGCCGACGGTGAGAATGAGGGCGAACACTTCAAAGCCGTCAAAGGTCCAGCCGAGGTTCGAGGCGATCAACGCCTTCCACTGCGCCGGGTTGAGCGAGCGATACCATGGAGAAATAGCGGCGGATTCACTCATGTTCCCCTCCTGAAAATTTGCCCGGATATGCCCCCGTGTCCGGTCGCAACGAAGCTTACGTCAATATTCCGCGCCCTTGGAAGGGTGCATCGCATCTTCCCGCGCCGAGGCGGCGTGCGAAATGGCCGCAGCCAAAAACGCCACCCGGTCAGCAGACCGGTTCGCTCAGTGCATGCCCATGAGGTTTGGCAAGAACAGTGTCAGCGCCGGCCAGTAGGTCACGATCACCAGGAAAACCAGCATCGTCAGCAGCCACGGCCACACCGCCACGGCAAGTTCGGTGATGCGCATGCGCGCGATCATCGAGGCGACATAAAGATTGAGCCCGACCGGCGGATGGCACAGCCCGACCTCCATGTTGACGTCGATGACGATGCCGAAATGGACCGGGTCGATGCCAAGCTTCTTTGCGGCCGGCGTAAGAATCGGCGCCATGATCAGGATGATCGACGACGGCTCCATGAAGTTGCCGGCGATCAGCAGTAGAATGTTGACCACGAGCAGAAAGCCGACCCAGCCGAGATTCTGGTCGAGGATCCAGTCGGCCAGCGCCGAAGGGATGTTCTCGTTGGTGAGGACGTAGGAGAACAACACCGCGTTGGTGATGATGTAGAGCAGCATCGCGCTGGTGTTGGCGGAGCGCAGCAGCACCCGCGGCACGTCTTTGAGCTTAATCGCCTTGTAGACATAGACCGCAATGAAGAACGAATAGACCGCCGCCATGGCGGCAGCTTCCGTTGCCGTAAACAGCCCGCTGTAGATGCCGCCGATGATGATGACGACAAGCATCAGACCCCAGATGCTTTCGCGGAAGGTTCGCGCGGTCTCGGCCCAGGCGGCTTTGTCGACGCGCGGATAGTTGCGCCGCCGCGCGAGATACCAGGTTACGACGCACAGCATAAAGGTCAGCAGCGAGCCAGGCAGCAGGCCTGCGACGAACAACGCGCCGATCGAGGTGTTGGTGGCGACCGCGTATATGATCTTCGGGATTGACGGCAGCATCAGGATGCCGAGCGAGCCGGCGACGGTGATGATGGCGGCGCCAAAGCGCATCGGATAGCCGTGCCGCACCATCTCGGGCAGCACGATCGCGCCGATCGCGGCCACCGTCGCCACGCTCGATCCGCATACCAGCGCGAACATCGAGCAGGAGACAATGCCGGCGATGCCGAGACCACCGTGCAGATGCCCCACGAGAGACACTGCGAAATCGATCATCTTCCGCGCGACGCCGCCGTGGGTGAGGAAATTCCCGGCCAGGATGAAGAACGGGATCGCCATGATCTCGAAGCCCTGGATTCCGGTGAACAGCTTCATGGACACCGCTTCGATCGGCACCTCGGTGAGCGTGAACAGGAACGTCAGCACGGTGAGACCGAGCGCAATCGAAACCGGCATCCCGGTCATCATCAGCGCGATCAGCAGCAAGAAGACGGTGGCGGCGCGCAACGTCTGCGGCATGACGATAATGCCCGCCTTCTCGCCGAGGCAGACCGTCAGAATGAGGACGGGCAACAGGATCAGCACCATTCCGAGCGGGTTGGACCAGCCGCGCGCGGTACCCTTGGTGTCGTCGTCGGCCGGGTGCAGCGCCACCGAGGCGGTGGCCTCGACGCCCTCGACATGCGCCTCGTTGTGATGCGGAAGATGTCCGGTCCAGTAGTACCACCACCCCACCTGCAGGAAGCGGAAGCACATCAGGCCCGAGCCGAGCGGGATCGCGGAATAGATGATCCACATCGGCGCTTCGAGGTCGTTCGATACCTGGCCGGTCTTGAACATCTCGCCGACAAACGTGAATCCAAACGCCGCGATCACGGCGGTAAAGAACGCCCCGCAACACAGCGCGAACAGGATCACGCGATGGCGGTGCCGCGGGTCCAGCATATTGACGAGGACGTCGACGCCGACATGGATGCCGGTTCGAACGCCATAGGCAGCGCCGAACTTGGCCATCCAGATGAACATGTAGATGCAGAGTTCCTGCGCCCAGGAGACGTCGAGCGAGGCGAGCCATGTGTAGATGCCCCGCAGCACGCCAGGCAGCACCGGTATGCTATGCGCGTCGCCCCACTTGGCGAGGTCGATCGAGACGCCGGTGCCATAGCGGTGCAGCACCGCGAAGAAGATCAGCGTGGTTGCCGCCGCGATGAGCGTCGCGATCAGCCACTCCTCGAGATGATCGAGCGCCCTCAGGATCACGCGTGCCCCCCACTTTCACAAATTCGGCCGGGAGATGTCGCGCTCCCGGCCGTACTTCTTGTTTTTGCCTTTGCGTATCCTCTCGTCCGGCCGTCAATTCATCTTGATGCCGAGCTCGTGTGCCAGAAGGTCCAGCACTTCGCCGCCGACGCGGCCCTTGGCCCATTTGTACGTCGGGGCCATCGCCACCTGCCACGCCTTGCGCTGCTCGTCGTTCAGAGTATGCAGTGTGGTCTTGCCGGACTTCTTGATCTCGGCAAGCGCGTCCTCGTTTTCCTTTTGCGCGATCGAGTTGGTGTAGTCGGTCGCCTCGACCATCGCCTTATCGAGCTGGCCGCGGATATCGGCCGGCAGTCCGTTCCAGAACTTCGAGTTCACGATCACCGCGTATTGCAGGTGGGCGTGATTGGAGATGGTGATGTGCTTCTGCACCTCGTGGAATTTTTGCGTCAGGTAGTTCGACGGGGTGTTCTCGCAGCCGTCCACGACACCGGTTTGCAGCGCCTGGTAGACTTCTGAGAACGCCATGATCTGCGGGATCGAGCCCATGTCGCGGAAATAGCGATCCGCGATCTTCGAGCCGGAGATGCGGATCTTGAGGCCCTGGAAGTCGGTCGGGTTGAGCAGCGGCCGGTTGGCCGATGTCATGTGAAAGCCGTTGTCCCAATAGGCGAGGCCGATGATGCCCTTCGTCTCGAGCTTCTTGAACAGCCATTGGCCGACTTGGCCCTTCATCGCCTTGTCGTAGGTCGCGTCGTCCTTGAACAGCCATGGCAGATCGAGCGCCTCGAATTCCTTGGCGCCGAGCGGGGCGAATTTCGCGGTCGATGGCGCCAGCATCTGCACCGACCCGAGCTGGAGGGCCTCGATCTCCTCCTTGTCCTTGAACAACGAGGAGTTCGGATAGACTTCGATCTTGACCTTGCCGTTGGTGTATTTCTCAGCGAGTTCCTTGAATTTGAGCGAGCCTTTGCCCTTGGGCGTGTCGTTGGCGACGACATGACTGAACTTGATGATGATCTGCTGCTGCGCAGCGGCCGGCACGACGAACATCGCCAAAGCGGCGGCGGCTGCGCTCAGTAACACAATGGATTTTCTCATGACGTAGCTCCTGGACGCTCCCTGGACGGAGGGGATTTATGGCTTTGCAGACGGGGCACCATGCCCCACCTCGGCCCCTGAGAAAAAGTTTGCCATCAGTGTCGGGCAATTGTCCATGAACCTTTGGGTGGAGGGCGGATTTGCGTGCGGAGCGCCCTTCGTTCATGGCGGAGGTGATAGCTCGGCCTTGGGCCCGCGCCTGGGCCGGAACCGGACCGGACTGGTGGGGTCGAAACGCCGCGACGCTTAGTCGCTCGTCATCAGGCACTGGTTGTAGCGCACGAAGTCATAGAGCCGCGGCTTGGCGAGCTCCAGGAACTGGTAGGGAGGCAGCAGTTGCTCGCGCTCCGGCAGCCGCGAGGCCTCGCCGCAGCGCACGATCCGCTCGGGAAAAAAGACGCCGGCGTAGGTCAGCTTGTTGGTGAAATCGTTTAGCTCGCTGAATTTCTGCTCGACGCAAGTGGTGAGAACGATGTTGTTCTCCGCGGGAATGCGAGGGGCGCTCGGATTGCGGGTTTGCTCGGCGTCCGCAGCACAGAAGGCGAATAACGCAGCCTTGTTGTAGTAAAGCACCTTCAGCGCTTGCCGCAACTTATCGGCCTGGGCTGCGGCCGATGTGCGATGCGGGACCGTCAGCAAGGCCATGTCATATTCCCGCCGAATGCTGTCTGCCATACCGAGATAGATGGTCCGAGCAAATTCGTCGCGCGAGACTCCGTCCACCGCGTGCGCCGGACCACACGTGGCCAGCAAGACCAGCAGAACCAGCACCCGCAGCATGTCAGGTGCCGTGCGCGAACGACCAGTAAAGTTCGCGCGCCTTGCGGTACAGCGGACCGGGCTGCAGCGCGCGGTCGCCAATGCGAGTGATCGGCAGTATCTTGGAGGCATTGCCGGTGGCGAAAATCTCGTCGGCATTCTCGAAGTCGCTGTAACGCAGCACCGTTTCGACCACCGATGTGCCGGCGTCGCGCAGAAGTCCGATCACGCGTTTCCGGGTGATGCCGGCGAGGAAGGTGCCGTTCGGGATCGGCGTGAACAGCACGCCGTTCTTGCCCATGAAGACGTTGGAGTTGGCAAGCTCGGCAATGTTGCCGGTGACGTCGCACACCAGGCAGTTGTCGAACCCGCGCGACTTCGCCTCGAACATGGCCCGCGCGCTATTGGGATAGAGGCCGCCGGTCTTGGCATCGACCGGCGCGGTCTCGAGCGTCGGCCGGCGGAACGGCGACAGCGTGATCGAGAAGCCGTCGGGCTTGCGCATCGGCGCGTCGTAGAGCGTCAGCGCAAAGCGCGTAGAGTCCGGATCGGGCGGCAGCGCCATGGGACCTGCGCGCTCGGCCCAGTACATCGGCCGGACATAGAGCGTGGTGTTGGGAGCGAACTTCTTCATACCTTCGCGGGTCATTCCGATCCATTCGTCGACCGACAGGCTCGGCTTAAGGTACATGGTCTTGGCCGAAGCATTGACCCTGGCGCAATGCTGGTCGAGGTCGGGAGCCACGCCGTCAAAGACGCGGGCGCCGTCGAACACCGAGGAGCCGAGCCAGATCGCGTGGGTGCGCGCACCCCACAGCGGCACGTTGCCTTCGCGCCATTCGCCGTCGAAAAAAGTCCAGGTCTGCGACCAGTCGGCCATCACGCACTCCAGAGTGCTATCCTATCGCAGGATAAGCCGGCCGATCGCGGCCGGGTGATGAAAATTTCTGATCGGAGCCATTCGATGCCCCAAGCAACCGGCGCCTATGTGTTCGACGCCTATGGCACGCTGTTCGATTTTCATGCCGCTGTTGCCCGCCACCACGCGGCCGCCGGGCCCGATGCGGCTGCATTCTCGGAACTCTGGCGGCAGAAGCAGATCGAATACACCTGGACGCATACGCTGGCCGGCCGCTACGAGGAGTTTTGGACGCTGACCCAGCGTGCGCTCGACTATTGCTTCGACCGATTTCCGTCGGTTGATCGCGGGCTGCGCGACGGCCTGCTCAGCGCCTATCTCAAGCTCGACGCCTATCCCGACGCGAAAATGGTGCTTGGCGAGCTGAAGGCGCGCGGCGAGCGCGCCGCGATCCTGACCAACGGCTCCCCGGCTATGATCGCGTCGGCGGTTGAGGCGGCAGGACTGAAGTCCGGCCTCGATGCCGTGTTCTCAGTTGACGCGGTCAAGATGTTCAAGCCGCGGCCCGAGGTCTATGCGCTTGGTGACCAAGGAGTTCGCCTGCAAACCAGCCGACGTGACGTTCGTATCCTCGAACCGATGGGACGCCTTTGGCGCCACGGCCTTCGGTTTCCGAACGGTGTGGATCAACCGCGGCAACAGCCCGGCCGAATACCCCGACTTTGCCCCGGCCGCGGTCGCGTCCGACCTGACCGGCGTCCTATCGCTCGAGCGCTGAAAGCTATCGCGGAAAGTCGCCCTTGCACGACCTTGGTTGCGACTGCCAATCCTCCCACCAGAAGCCGCACTTCGAGCAGCCGCTGACCATCAATCCGAAGGTCAGAACGCACGCCAGGATGGTCAGCCGCTTCAACATGAACGCCTCACGCCGGTCTCGCCATTGTAGGAAACGGCAAAACCGTTGACGAGCCGTTTAGGCCGGGACCATGCTGATGGAGCCAGGGGAGAAATCGCCATGAAATGTTGTTGGATGATGGCCGCTGCGGCAAGTCTCGCCTTGACGCTTCCGGCCGGCGCGGCCAACGCCACCGAGATCAACCTGCTGTGCACGAACGCGCTGAAATCGGTGGTGGAGGATGTCGGCCCGCAGTTCGAGAAAGCGACCGGCCACAAGCTCAAGATCGAATACAGCTCGACCGGACCGGCGAGGGCCAAAATCGAGAGGGGCGCAGCCATCGACGTCGCAATCCTCGGCACCGGCGCAATCGACGGCCTGATCAAGCAAGGCAAGCTCGCCGGAGCAACGCGCACCGATATCGCCCGCTCAGCCCTGGGCGTGGCGATCCGCAAGGGCGCGCCAAAGCCGGATTTGAGCTCCGCGCAGAGCTTCAAGCAGGCGATGCTCAACTCCAAGGGCATTGCCTATTCCGAGGGTGGTCTGACCGGCGACTATCTCAAGGTGCTGTTCGGGCGCCTCGGCATCGCCGAGCAGATGAGGGCAAAAACCGTCCTCGCCCGAGGTGCGGAAGCGGTCGCAGAAGGCAAGGCCGAATTCGGCCTGACCCAGATCAGCGAAATCCTCCCGATCGCAGGCGTCGAACTGGCCGGACCATTCCCGAAGGACATTCAGGAATACACGGTGTTTCCAGGTGCGGTCAGCGCCAACGCCAAAGAGGCCGAAGCGGCCAAGGCATTGCTCAAGTACCTGACCGCGCCGGATGCGGCAAAGGCGATGAAGGCGAAAGGTCTGGAGCCGGCTACTTGAGGCTAACTGCAGCGGGTCAGGCGGCGAGCACGTCCAGAATCCGCGCCCAGCTCCGGATGCCCTTGTGGAACGAGGTCAGGTCGAACTTTTCGTTCGGCGAGTGCACCCGGTCGTCGTCCAGTGCAAAACCGACCATCAGCGAATCCATGCCGAGCACGCTCTTGAAGTCGCCGACGATCGGGATCGAGCCACCGGCACCGATCGTGACAGCCTTCTTGCCCCATTCGGCGGCAAGCGCGCCGCGAGCTTTGTCGAGCATCGGATTGTCGAACGGCAGTTGAATCGCCGGCGAATCCGCAAAATTGGAAAATTCGACGGCGCAATCGGCTGGAAGCCGAGCTTTGACGAAGGCGCGGAACGCCTCGCGGATCTTCTTCGGGTCCTGCTGTCCCACCAGGCGGAACGACACTTTGCCCATGGCCTTGCCCGGGATGACGGTTTTCGCACCTTCGCCGGTATAGCCGCCGATGACGCCGTTGATCTCGGCAGTCGGTCGTGTGGCAATCTGCTCGATCAGCATCCGGTCCTTTTCGCCGGCCGGGATTTTCGAGCCCGACCTGGCCGAGGAAGGTTTCCGGCGTGAGATTGAGACCCTTGAGGTCGGCCCTGACGTCGGCCGGCAGCTCGGGAACGCCGTCATAGAAGCCGGGAATGGTGACGCGACCGTTGTCGTCGTGCATCGCGGCAAGAATTTTGCTGAGCACGCGCAACGGGTTCTGCGCGGCGCCGCCGAACAGCCCGGAATGCAGGTCGCGATCGGCGCAGGTCAGGTTGACCTGCTCGTAGACCAGCCCGCGCAGCGAGGTGGTGATCGCCGGCGTCCTCTGGTCCCACATGCTGGTGTCGCAGATCAGCGCGAGATCGAGCTTGAACTCATCGGCATGGTCGCGAACGAAACCAAAAAGGTTCTTCGAGCCGCACTCCTCCTCGCCCTCGATCATCATTGTAATGGGCAGCGGCAAGGACCCGGTCACGGCCTTGTAGGCGCGGCAAGCCTCGACGAAGGTCATGGCTTGGCCCTTATCGTCGCAGGCGCCTCGGGCGACGATGATCTTGCGGCCGTCGGGCAAGGTGTCGAGCCGCGGCTCGAACGGCGGATGTGTCCACAGGTCGAGCGGGTCGACCGGCTGCACGTCGTAGTGGCCGTAGAACAAGACGCGCGGCTTGCCGTTGGTCTTGCCGTCGCCGGACTTGCCGACGACGATCGGATGCCCCGCCGTCGGCGCGCACCTCTGCCGCAAAACCGATGCTTTGCAGATCGGCGGCGACATAAGCTGCGGCAGCGCGACATGCTTCCGCATAAGAAGGATCGGTCGAGACTGACTGGATACGCAGCAGCGTGAAAAGCCGGTTGAGGCTTTGATCGAGATCACGATCGATCCGCTCCAGCACTGCGTCGAGTTGGCTCATGGATCGCTCCGGGATTGGCTTAGGCTGCGCCACTCATAGCAGAACCAGCGGGTTCCTTTGCAAGCCCCCCGATAGCTTCCCATCTCATTGTGGCAATTAAGGAAAATCCATCGCTCCGCCGCTGTCTCGGCTGGCCAAACAAGGCCCTTCAGCAGTGCCGCCACGCCCGCCGCGGATCGTGATGGCGCACGCGTTCCGCACCGCATGTCCGCCGCGCGGACGCGGCGCCGGCACGAGAACGGAACACGGCAACCGCGCCAACCGATTTCTTTTTACAATTTTCATCGCGAGCTTTTTCGCAGATCGCGATCGCGCTTCACTTGCATCTCGAGTCGAGTTTCAAACTCCGCTTGCCTGCCATCGCTCCAAAATTGGTTAAAGGAAATTTATGTCATGCAAATCATTGCGGAGTCGGGCGTCGCATGCCCCCTCAAGGCGTTGCGGTTTCCTTGGTTGCGAAAAATGCGCGCGGCGACATCGCGGCGATGCATCTCGCGGTATTCCACGAGGCAATCGTTGTGACCTTCGCGCAACGCGTTGAAATTGATTTCACCGGAGGCCAATCAGAATCGGTCCAACATCGTCGTACACGTCTTGTGTTCCTCCGTCGCAGTGCTAATGATTGCAGCAATCCGCCAATGAGTGCGGTTGAGGGCGTGGGGCCATGGACGAACTTCTCGATCGTCTCGTCGGCAAGGTCGGCGTCGATCGGAGCGTGGCTGAGAAAGCGGTTGGGATCATCTTGGCCTTCCTTCTCAAGGAAGGTCCTTCCGACAAGGTTCAAGCGCTCATCAACCAGATGCCGGGAGCGGATACCGCCATACAGGCGGCCGCGACTGAGGGAGGCTTCGGCATGGGCGGTATCATGGGCGTCGGCACCAAGTTGATGGCTGCAGGCCTCGGCATGGATCAAATGCAAACCGCCACCCGCGAAATCATCGGCTATGCCCGCGAAAAGATCGGCGAGGACGCGGTCGGCGAAATCGTCGGATCGATTCCAGGCCTCGGCCAGTTCGTCTGACGGGGCTTACGCGATGACCTACCCCGTCAGTGAAATCACATCGGTCCCGATATGGCCGAAAGGCTGAAAGCGGTCGGCATCCGCACCACAGACCGGCTGTTGAATGCGGCAAAGGGGCCGAAGGAACGCAAACTCCTGGCCGAGAAAACCGGCCTCGACGAAAAGCGCATCCTCGGCTGGGCCAACATGGCCGACCGGATGCGGATCAAGGGCGTCGGCGCCGACTATGCCGGACTGCTGCAGGCCGCCGGCGTCGATACCGTCAAAGAGCTGAAGTACCGCAATCCGGCCAAGCTCGCTAGGCCATGGCCGACGCCAATGCCAAGCGCAAACTCGCCCGGGTACTGCCTTCCGACGGCGCCGTCGAGCGCTGGATCGAGCAGGCCAAGCGGCTGCCGCTCAAGATCAGCTACTGATTGCAGCTATCCGATAGGACGACGCTTAATCTGAGCAGGCCACATGCTCCGTTACCTCTCCCCGCTTGCGGGCGGCGCGCGAAAGCGACCCGCGCTTGCCGGCTTGACACCGCGGCCTGCTGCGCGCAAAGCCGCCAAGCATGACGATAACCGGGGGGCCATCGCCAAGCATGACCGGGCGGGCAGCGCCGAGCCGACCGTGCTCGGCCGGCTGCTCGGGCTCAAAACCGCCCGATCGTCATGGGCATCCTCAATGTCACCCCGGACTCCTTCTCCGATGGCGGGCAGTTCATCGATCCCGACGCTGCGATCAAGCACGCCAAGCGAATGATCGAGGAAGGCGCCGACATCATCGATGTCGGCGGCGAATTCCACCCGGCCCTATGCCGGCGCCAAGCCGGTCAGCCTGGAGGAGGAGCTCGCCCGGCTGCGCGGCGTGCTGCCGGCCGTCGTCGGGCTTGGCGCGCCGGTTTCGATCGACACCATCAAGCCCGAGGTGGCGCTGCTGGGCGCTTCAGCAGGGCGCAGCCATCGTCAACGACGTCTGGGGCCTGCAACGCGATCCCAACATGGCCCGCGTGGTCGCCGAGCACGGCGTACCGGTCGTGGTCATGCACAACCGCTACAAGGCCGACCCGCACATCAACATCGTTTCCGACATCAACGCCTTCTTCTCCTACTCGATCGAACTCGCCGAAAAGGCCGGAATTCCCGCGCAATGCCATCGTGCTCGACCCCGGCATCGGCTTCGGCAAGACGCCGGAGCAGAGCATGCAGGCGATCGCCAAGCTCGCGAGCCTTCAAGCACTTCGGCCTGCCGATCCTGGTCGGCGCCTCGCGCAAGCGTTTCATCAATACGGTGTCGCCGTCGGAGCCGATGGACCGGCTCGGCGGCTCGCTCGCCGCCCATGTGATGGCATATCCTCAACGGCGCGACTATCATCCGGACCCACGACGTGGCCGAGACCATCCAGGCGCTTCGCGTCGCGATCGCACATCCGGGACGTGAAATGACCGATCAGGTGTTCGTCAGCGGATTGGCGCTGCATGCCTATCACGGCGTGATGCAGCACGAGGCCAAGGTCGGCCAGACCTTCAAGCTCGACCTCACCCTCGACCTCGATCTGGCCGAAGCCTCCCGCACCGACAAGCTCGCCGATACCGTCGGCTACGACCAGGTGGTGGACGTGGCAAGCCAGGCGTTCTGCGCCAGGCGCTACCGGCTGGTGGAGGCCGCTGCCGGCGCTGTCGCGGAGGCGGTGCTCGAGCGCTTCCCACAGGTCGAGGTCGTGCGCGTCACCATCCACAAGCCGCACGCGCCGATCGCCGCGACCTTCGACGACGTCGGCGTGTCGATCGTCCGCAGCCGTCATGGCTGAGGCGCTGATGGCGCTCGGCGGCAATGTCGGAGACGTCCGCGACACGCTGGATCGCGCCATCGCGATATTGTGCGACGGCATTGGTGGTGCGGCTGCTGGCGCGGTCATCCGACTACCGCACGCCGCCCTGGGGCGCCACGGACCAGCCGCCCTTCATCAACAACGCCATCGCCGCGGCAACGGAGCTTTCGCCACAAGCCCTGCTCGAGCGCGCCCAGTCGATCGAAGCGCAATTCGGCCGCGACCGCACGCGCGAGCGCCATTGGGGGCCGCGTACGCTCGATATCGATCTGATCGCCTATGACGATGCGCGACTGAACACGCCGACGCTGACGCTCCCGCACCCGCGCATGTTCGAACGCGGCTTTGTGCTGGCGCCTCTGGCCGAGATCGCTCCTGAGCGCGCATATCGGAAGCATCCGCATCAAGGACGCGCTGGCCCGCGTCGACCAGGCCGGCATCGAAAAACTGCCGCCCCGGTGACGGAACCGGCGCGCCCCTGTAGGCTCAACCTTCGGCACCGGCACGATCAGGAACGAGCCTCCATGAAATTCGCCCATTTTTCCCATGTCTGGGGCAAGCCCGGCATGACCCCGCACCAACGTTACGAGGAGCTCTGGCGCGAGCTCGAGCTCTGCGACGAGCTCGGCTTCGACTACAGCTTCTGCGTCGAACACCATTTCCGCCCCGACGAAAGCTGGATGTCGTCGCCGGCCTTTACGCGGTCGGCGGCCGGCGCGCGCACCAAGCGACTGCGCGTCGGCGCCGATGGGCTTCGTCGTGCCGCTGCACCACCCGCTGCGGCTCGCCGAGGAAATCGCCATTGTCGATCAGATGCTCGGCGGCCGCTTCGAGTGCGGCCTCGTGCCCGGCATCAACGCCGGATACTTCACGCCGTTCGGCATCGACTACAACTTCCGCAAGTCGCCGACCTTCGAATTCGTGACTACATGCGCGCCGCCTACGGCGACGAGCAGCCGTTCGCCTTCCACGGCGACGAGTTCACACACCGACAGCGCACGGCTTGCGGTGCAGCCGGCGCAAAAGCCGCATCCGCCGCTCTGGATGATGAGCCGCGATCCGCAGACGCTCGAGTTCTGCGCCAAGGAACGGCGTCAACACCGGCTACTTCATCGGCGTTCCCGCGCGAGGAAGCCGGCGCCGCGTTACCGGAAATTTCTCGCCGACTGGGCCGCGGCCGGCTGGCCGAACAAGCCCAACATCGCCTACTGCACGGTGGTCTATGTTGACGAAACCGACAAGAAGGCGATCGAGAACGCGCAGTTTCGTGCAAGCCGCGCCTACGAGGGCTTTCTGGCGCTCGGCGAAGCCCGGCGAAACTTTCGAGGATCGTGCCAGGGCTCATGCGCGACATTTCGTCGGGCGCGGCGAGGCAGGCGCCGCAGTGCTGATGGCGAATCTGTTCGATCCGGATTTCATCATGGAGCATGAGTTGGTGTTCATCGGTTCGGCCGAGACCGTGACGCAAGAAACTGCGTAAGGCCGCCGAAGCCGGCGTGTTCAACACCTTCATGGGCGAATTCAATTTCGCCGACCTGCCGGAGGCCGACCTGATGCGCTCGATCCGGCTGTTCGGCGAGAAGGTGATGCCGGCGCTGCGCGACTACGAGCCGTATTGAGGTCCCGGCCATGTCGCATTGTTGCGCTACCCCAACGCGCCTGGCGGCGTCCTTGAATCCCAACGACATGGACATGAAGAACTGCTCGATCCAGCGCAACCGGCAAAATCATGGTGCCATAACGGCAGCGCCGCTACTTCATCATCGCGCCGACCTTGGCGACGACCGAATCCGGCAATTGCAAGGTGTCGCGGACGATCGTGTCCATCTCTTCGCCTGTTGCGGGGTCGAGCATCAGTTTGCGCTGCTCCGCCGCGGCGATGAAATCCGGGTCGCTCAACATTGCCGCAAACGCCTTCCTGAGCGCAGCGAGGCGCTCAGCGGGAACGCCGGGCGTCGTCAGGATCGAGCGCCCGACGTCGCCAGTGCTGGCGACCGCGCGCAGCACGCCGCGGCCCTCGTCATCGCTGGCCAACTCGGGCAGCGCCGGCACGTTCGGAAGCAGGCGATGGCGCTTGAGCGACGCCTGCCAGAGGATCGCCGCCTCGCCATTGTTCACCCAGCCCGGATGGCTCGCCAGCATGCCCGGCAAGCCGTAGGCGCCGACGATGTCGACCTCGCCGCGCTCCATCGCCAGGATGATGTCGGCGGTACCTTTGTAGCCGCGCACCAGCCTGAACTTCGCGCCGGCGTGCGCGATCAGCGCCGAGGGAAACATCACCGTGGTCGAACCGCCGCCCGAGGCCCCGACGGTGAATTCCTTGTTGCGGACGTCCGCGAACGACGTAATCCCACTTTTCGGCAGCGCCACACCGGTGTCGATGTTGGTGACGGCTCGCCCGAGATAATGGAAGCGGGTGATGTCGATCTTGGTGTCGCGCTTGACCAGACTGTCGAGCGCGAGCGTCTGCGCCAGCATGCCGAACACCGTGCCGTCCTTCGGCGCCGCATCCGCCATATAATAGGCCGCGGCGAAGCTGCCCGCGCCCGGCATGTTCTGCGGCACGATCGCCGGATGGCCCGGGATGTGCCGCGGCAGGAATTCGGCGACAAGGCGTGCATAAAGATCGTAGCCGCCGCCCGGCCCGTAACCGATCAGTATCCGCAGCGACTTGCCGCGGTAAAAATCCTCAACCGGGTCGGCGCTCACGGCCTGCGTCGCCGCCAGCGTGGCGATAACAAAAACTATTGCTCCGGCGAAACGTTTCACACTCATAGGTTCTGCAAGGCCCTCTTGCGCCAAAGTGCCCACGGCCGCGCGGAGGCGCGCAGCATGGCGTCGCTGCTGGTGATCGCCTCGGCCTTGGTCATGAAATTGATCGCGCCGCCGATGGTGATGGCTGCAAGCTGCTGGCGGGCGTTGATCTCGGTGTAATAGGCGCGGAACACAGCGTTTGGCAGAGAGGGTGCGACCACCGAGTTGCCATGGCCGCGCATCAGCACGACCGCAGCCTCCTTGCCGAGCTTCTTGGCGAGGTCGCGGCCGAGTTCGGGCGTCAGGATCATCAGGTCGGTGCCGTGGCCGGCGCATTTGCGAATCTCGAACAGCGGCGCGCCAAGGCCCAGGAAGCCGGCGTTGTGCAGGATCGGGCGGAGCTTGGCCTTGGTGACCGTGAACGGCACCACGGTCGGCGAGTGACTGTGCACCACGGCGTTAACGTCGGGGCGGACCTTGTAGATTTCGCCATGGATGAAGCGCTCGCGGTAGAGCAGCTTGTCCTGGTCGTCGGGGTGCACCGGCTGGCTGTCGAGGTCGAGCGCCAGGATGTCGGAGGCCACCACCGATTCCGGCGCGATCGAACGCGAGATCAGGTAGCGCTTCGGGTTCTTCGGGTCGCGCACGCTGACATGGCCGAAGGCGTCGAGCACGTTGAAATGAGCGAGTGTGCGGTTGGCGGCGACCAGATCAAGGATCAGTTCGCGGTCGACCGCGGCCACCGACGGGGAAGATTTGGTCATTTCGCTCATCGGTGGACGGCCTCGGGTCACTTTGTCGTAGCAACAAGGCCAGAACCGCTCAATATGGCGCATTGGCGCGACGCGCCGGACCGTGGCATTTTGGGGCGATGACTGAGGAACTGAAACTCGGCTCCGAATTTCCCTCGGCGTCCCGCGAGAATTGGCTCAGGCTCGTCCGTTCGGCGCTGAAGGATCGGCCGTTCGAACGGCTCATCGCCAGGACCTACGACGGCATCCCGATCGAGCCGCTTTATGGCCGGGCTGCCGGCGCCCGGCCGGTCGCCGGCCGCCGCGGACCCTGGCGTGTGCACGCCCGCATCGACCATCCCGATCCGGCGGCGGCCAACGCGCAGGCGCTGCACGATCTGGAGAACGGCGCGACCGGATTGACCCTGGTGTTCGCGGGCTCGGCCGGCGCCTACGGCTACGGCCTGCCGGGCGACCCCGTATCGATCGCGCGCGCTCTCGAAGGCGTGCAGCTCGACGCCATCGCGGTCGAGTTGCAGACCGCGGAGCCGACCCGCGACGCCGCCGATCACGTCGCGGCGCTGGTGAAAGCCCGCGGCCACGCGCCGGATACGGTCGACATCCATTTCAACCACGACGCCATCGGCGCGCACTCGCTCACCGGCACGCTTGCCGATCCCATTCAGCGAACTGATGCCACGCTTTGCCGAGCATGTCGGCTTGCTGGCCAAGCTCGGCTTCATGGGACCGCTCGCCGCTTGCCGATGGCCGCATCGTCCACAATGCCGGCGGCTCGGAGGCGCAGGAATTGGCTTATGTGCTCGCGGTCGCTGTCGCTTATCTCCGCGCGCTGGAAGGCGCCGGCATCGCGCTCGATGCAGGCGCGCGGCATGATCGGCTTTCGCCTTTCGGCCGACGCCGACCAGTTTCTGACCGTCGCCAAGTTCCGGGCATTGCGAAAACTCTGGGCCCGGGTCGAGCAGGCCTGCGGCCTTGAACCAAAGCCTGCGTTCGTCTCGGCCGAGACCGCCTGGCGCATGATGACCCGGCGTGACCCTTGGGTGAACATGCTGCGCACCACCATTGCCGCATTCTCTGCCGGCATCGGCGGCGCCGACGCGATCAATGTATTGCCGTTCACGTCGGCGATCGGGTTTGCCCGACCGTTTCGCGCGGCGGATCGCGCGCAACTCGCAACTGCTGCTGCTTGAGGAATCCAACCTCGCCAAAGTGGCCGATCAGAGCGCGGGCTCGGGCGGCATCGAAGATTTGACCGAAAAACTCTGCCGCGCGGCCTGGGCGCTGTTTCAGGACATCGAACGGGCCGGCGGCGCGACTGCGGCGCTGGAGCAAGGACTGATCCAGGACAAGATCGGCAAAGTCCGCAGCGAGCACGAGGCCGCGACCGCGCATCGCAAGGACGCGCTCACCGGCACCAGCGATTTTCCCAATCTCGCCGAGGCGCCGGTCACGGTGCTTGATGCAAGGCCGGTTGCGGCTCGGGCAGCCGGTTGCAAACTTCACCTATCCGCCGCTCAGGCCGATCCGTCTTGCCGAACCGTTCGAACAGCTTGCGCGACGCTTCCGACCGGATGCTGGCGGCGACCGGCGCGCGGCCGAAAATCTTCCTCGCCAATCTCGGCACGCTCGCCGAATTCACCGCGCGCGCGACATTCGCCAAGAACTTCTTCGAGGCCGGCGGCATCGAGGCGATCACCAGCGACGGATTTGCCGACCGCGACGCCATGATCGCAGCTTTCAGATCGTCTGGCGCGAAGCTCGCCTGCCTATGCTCGTCCGACGAGGTCTATTCTCGCGAGGCCGCCGACGCGGCCAAGGCGTTGCATGCCGCCAGCGCCACGCAAATCTATCTTGCGGGCCGGCCCAAGGAGCAGGACGCGCTCAAGGCCGCCGGCGTCGGAGCCTTCATTTTCGCGGGCTGCGACGCGCTGGCCGTGCTGCAGGCAGCACACGCCCGCATTGCCAGATAACGGCGAAGCCAGCAGACTGGACGTCGCCGCCGCAAGGAGACATCCGATGAAGGCGTTTCGCGCAATCTCGCTGCTGCTGTTCGCAATCGCCAGCCTTGCCAAGGCACAGGCGGAGGATTTTCCGTCGCGCCCGGTGCACTTCATCGTGCCCTACGCCGCCGGTGGCAGCGGCGACCTGCTGGCGCGGCTTCTTGGCGACAAGCTTTCGAAAACGTGGGGCCAGCAGGTGGTGGTCGAGAACAAGCCCGGCGCCGGCGGGCTGATCGGCACCGAAGCTGCAGCGCACGCCGATCCGGACGGCTACACGATCTATCTTGCCACCGACGGCCCGCTCACCATCGCCGCAACCCTGCACAAGAAAGTGCCTTACGACTGGAAGAAGGACTTCGCGCCGGTCTCGATGATGGCGGTCGGCTATCAGATCCTACTGACCAGCCCGAAGCTTCCCGCCACCAACCTCAAGGAATTCATCGCGCTCGCGAAGCAGGACCCGGGCAAATACAACTTCGCCTCGATCGGCCTCGGCAGCGCGCCGCACCTTGCCGCCGAGTTGTTCCTGTCATTGGCCGGCCTCAAGCTGACGCACGTGCCGTACCGCGGCTCGTCGCAACAGTCCATCGCTGCTCTGATCTCCGGCGACGTCCAGATGTTCGTGGTCGGCACCTCGACCTCGGTGCCATTCGTCAAGGCCGGCACCGTGCGTGGCCTCGCGGTCACTGCGCCGCAGCGGATCGGCAGCCTGCCGGATGTTCCGACCTTCACCGAACAAGGCATGCCGAAGATGGACTACAGCCTGTGGTTCGCGGTGCTGGCGCCGGGCGGCACGCCACCGGCGATCGTCGGGAAGCTGCACGACGATATCGCCAAGGCGATCGCCGATCCCGACTACAAGAAGGCGCTGGACACGCGCGGCTTCGAAGCGATGTCGAACACGCCGGAACAGATGGCCGCGTTCCTGGAACAGGATTACCTCAAGAAGCGTCCGCTGATTTTGAGCCTCGGCTTGCAGATCGACTGACCAGCGAGAGAACCAAATTCCGTTCGCCCTGCCGAAGCGGGGGCCCAGTTCTTTTACCAAACCGCTGGGTCTCCCGCTTTCGCGCGGGCGAACGGGGTGATGCAAGTTGCCCTTTGTCGACGGCTGGGCAGCACTGGCGACGGTTGCCGAGCCACATGATATAAAATGCCGCGAAGACAAGGTCGCGGCATGAGCAGGATTCCGGATTTCGCCACGGTCGATTATGCGCCGGCGCCGGTTGGCGCCGCGGCGTCGGCGGCTGAATCCTGGCTGACGCCTGAAGGCATAGAGGTAAAGCCCGCCTACGGCCCGGAAGACCTCAAGGGCATCGACTTCCTCGACACCTTCCCCGGCATCGCGCCTTATCTGCGCGGCCCCTACCCGACCATGTACGTCACCCAGCCGTGGACCATCCGGCAATACGCCGGCTTCTCCACCGCGGAGGACTCCAACGCCTTTTACCGGCGCAATCTCGCAGCGGGACAGAAGGGTCTTTCCATCGCCTTCGACCTTGCCACCCATCGCGGCTATGACAGCGATCATCCGCGCGTCGCGGGCGACGTCGGCATGGCTGGCGTCGCGATCGACTTCGATCTACGACATGCGGACGCTGTTCTCCGGCATCCCGCTCGACCAGATGACGGTGTCGATGACCATGAACGGCGCGGTGCTGCCGATCATGGCGCTCTATATCGTCGCCGCCGAGGAGCAGGGCGTGAAGCCCGAACAAGCTCGGCGGCACGATCCAGAACGACATCCTCAAGGAATTCATGGTGCGCAACACCTACATCTATCCGCCGGGGCCATCGTTGCGCATCATCTCCGACATTTTCGCCTACACCTCGGCGCACATGCCGAAGTTCAACTCGATCTCGATCTCCGGCTATCACATGCAGGAGGCCGGCGCGACGCAGGACCTCGAGCTCGCCTACACGCTTGGCCGACGGCGTCGAATACGTCCGCGCCGGCGTCAAGGCCGGCCTCGATATCGACCGCTTCGCCCCACGCCTGTCGTTCTTCTGGGCGATCGGCATGAACTTCTTCATGGAGGTGGCCAAGATGCGGGCAGCGCGGCTCATTTGGGCCAAGCTGATGAAGGAGTTCAATCCGAAGGACCCGCGCTCGCTGTCGCTTCGCGCGCATTGCGCAAACCTCGGGCTGGTCGCTCGCGGCACAAGACGTGTTCAACAACGTCGCCCGCACCTGCATCGAGGCGATGGCGGCGACGCAGGGCCACACCCAGTCCCTGCACACCAACGCGCTCGACGAGGCGCTGGCGCTGCCGACCGATTTTTCCGCCCGCATCGCCCGCAACACCCAGATCGTGCTGCAGCAGGAAAGCGGCACGACGCGGATCGCCGATCCGTGGGGCGGCTCGTTCTATGTCGAGCGGCTGACCGAAGAGCTGGCGCGCAAGGCCTGGGGCCACATCCGCGAGGTCGAGGAGCTCGGCGGCATGGCGAAAGCCATCGAAGCCGGAATCCCCAAGCTTCGCATCGAGGAGGCCTCGGCGAAGACGCAGGCGCGGATCGACGCCGGCCAGCAGTCGGTGATCGGCGTCAACAAGTATCGGCCCGAGAACGAGACTCCGATCGACGTGCTCAAGGTCGACAACTCGGCCGTGCGGCAATTGCAGATCGACAAGCTGGCGCGGCTCAAGCGCGAGCGCGATCCGGCGCAGCTCCAAGCAGCGCTTGACGCATTGACCCGCACCGCGGACGGCGGCAACGGCAATCTTCTGGCGCTCGCCGTCGATGCCGCGCGCGCCAAGGCCACCGTCGGCGAAATCTCCGCGGCCTTGGAAAAGGTCTGGGGCCGCCACCGCGCCGAGATCAAGTCGATCACCGGCGTGTTCAAGCGGGAGGTCGGCATGACCGACAGTATGGCGCGGGTGCAGAAGCTGGTGGCCGCGTTCGACGCCGACGAAGGTCGCCGCCCGCGCATCCTGGTCGCCAAGATCGGCCAGGACGGCCACGACCGCGGCCAGAAGGTGATCGCCTCGGCGTTCGCCGATCTCGGCTTCGACGTCGATATCGGGCCGCTGTTTGCGACGCCTGCCGAGGCCGCCCGCCAGGCGATCGAGAACGACGTGCATATCCTCGGCGTGTCCTCGCTCGCCGCCGCGCACCTGACGCTGGTGCCGCAACTCAAGGCCGAGCTGACACAACAGGGCCGACCCGACATCATGATCGTGGTCGGCGGCGTGGTGCCGCCGCAGGACTATGACACGCTGAAGAAGGCAGGCGCCGAGGCAATCTTCCCACCGGGCACAGTGATCGCCGACGCCGCCGAGGCGCTGCTCAAGACGCTGA
Source organism: uncultured Alphaproteobacteria bacterium (assembly GCA_963702635.1). Lineage (GTDB taxonomy): Bacteria > Pseudomonadota > Alphaproteobacteria > Rhizobiales > Xanthobacteraceae > Z2-YC6860. The sequence goes on along the minus strand of CAVPDL010000010.1, from coordinate 534,236 downwards.
ACAAACGGCTGGGCCACAAAAGCGAGGCGGCGGAGTAGCTAAGTATATGTTTCATTTGGTTTATTTAATTCTGGTCTAGTCAAACTAGTCTAACTAGAATACTTCTATGAAACATGTCGGCATCTTCGAAGCCAAGACCCATCTCTCCATCTGATCGACGAGGTCGAGAAGGGCGGCGAGATCGTCATCACCCGCCACGGCAAGCCGGTGGCGAAGCTGATGCGGGCCGAGGAAAGGCTCAGCCCCGAAGCCGTGGCCAAGCGCCAAAAGGCGTTGCAAGAGTTGCGCGAAATCGGAAAGCGGTTGAACCTCAATCTGACGCACGAGGAGATCAAACGCCGCATTGAAGAGGGGCGACATTGATCGTCCTCGACGCTTCGCTGACGATTGATTGGCTGTTCGAGCAGCAGATCACGTCGCCGTCGTCCTCTGTGTACGGCGAACTCTTGCGCTCGACGGTCATCGTACCAAGCCATTGGTCTCTCGAAATATCCAATACGTTGCAACCAGATCTGCGGGACAACAAGATTTCGATCGCCGACTTCCAATTGATTATGGAACGGCTTGATGGGCTTGCTATCCGCATTCAGCCGCCGATCGATCTTGACGAGATCGGCCCAGTATCGCAATTCGCGGTCACTCATGGCCTCACGAGCCATGATGCAGTTTATATACAGCTTGCGATCCAGCACGAGGCGACACTCGCCACCCTGGACAAGGCCATGCGGCGGGCCGCGACGCGCCTGAACATTCCGCTGCTGCCGGTCTGACGCAGCGCCATGACCGCGCCGGACACAGCCGCCCTCGCCCGCTCGGTCCGCGGCGGCGACCGCGCGACCCTGGCCCGCGCCATCACGCTGATCGAAAGCAAGCGCACCGATCACCTGAAGAAGGCGCATCAGCTCGTGCAGGAGCTGTTGCCGGCCACCGGCAAGGCGATCCGCGTCGGCATCACCGGCGCGCCGGGCGTCGGCAAGTCCCTCACCATCGACACGCTCGGCACGCAGCTCACCGGCAAGGGCCACAGGGTCGCAGTGCTTGCTGTCGATCCGTCCTCGACCCGCACCGGCGGCTCGATACTCGGCGACAAGACGCGGATGGCGCGGCTTGCCACGGACGACAACGCCTTCGTGCGGCCGTCGCCATCATCCGGCACGCTCGGCGGCGTTGCCGCCAAGACTCGCGAGACCATGCTGCTGTGCGAGGCCGCAGGCTTCGATGTCGTCCTGGTCGAGACCGTCGGCATCGGCCAGTCCGAGACCGCCGTCGCCGATATGACCGATTTTTTTCTGGCGCTGATGCTGCCGGGCGCGGGCGACGAGCTGCAAGGCATCAAGAAAGGCCTGGTCGAGCTCGCCGACATGATCGCCGTCAACAAGGCCGACGGCGACAACGTCAAGCGCGCCACCACTGCCGCGGCCGAGTACCGCGCGGCCCTGCACATCCTCAATCCGCGTTCGCCGAACTGGACGCCGCCGGTCATGACCTATTCGGCGCTCACCGGCAACGGCGTCGCCGAGCTATGGGCCCAGGTGCTGGCGCATCGCCAGCGCCTGACCGGCTCGGGCGAGCTTGCGGCACGGCGGCGCGAGCAGCAGGTGAAGTGGATGTGGTCGATGTTGGAAGAGCGGCTGTTCGTCAAGCTCCGCTCCGATCCGGGCCTCCGGAACAAGCTCCCGCGGATTGAAGCCGCGGTCGCCGAAGGAAGGCTTTCGGCAATGCTGGCGGTCGAGGAGATCGCCACGGCGCTCGGCGTTTAGCCGCAGGCAGCTTGATTGTCATCGTTGCCAGGCCAGTCCGATATCGCAACGCTGCGGCCGCGCTGAGCGCTCCAGACCTCCCATTGCGGCACAGACCCGGCGTTAACCCTGTCGTCTGCTGCCTGGCCTGTGCCATTGCGACACGAATATCCTGGCCCGGGATTTGAACCGTCCTGCTCCGAGTCCCACGCGGAGCCGGACCATGAAGATCGATCGCCGTCGTCTCCTTGCCGTCTCCGCCCTCACTGGCGCGGTGCCCGTCGCAACCTTGGCCACTCCGGCGGGCGCCGCACCGCTTTCCACATTCGGCGTCGATGCCACCCAGCTCGGCGTCCGCGCCGGCGGCGGCGCCGACCAGAGCAACATGCTGCAAGCCGCGATCGATCAGACCGCCGGCGCCCGCGTACCGTTGATGCTTGGGCCCGGCGTCTACCGCGCCGGCGGGCTGACGCTGCCGGCCGGCGCGCAGATCATCGGCGTCCGCGGCGCGACAAGGCTTGTCTTCACCGGCGGCACGGCGCTGCTGTCGGCGCGCGCGGCCGATCACGTCACGCTCGCCGGTCTTGCCTTCGAAGGCGGCGGCCTGCCGCTGCCGGAGCGCAGCGGGCTCGTCCATCTCATGCAATGCAACGACCTTCGCATCACGGATTGCGAGGTCAACGGCTCGGGGCGGATCGGCATCTGCCTGGACGGCGCCCAAGGCATCGTCTCGGGCACGACCTTTGCCAAGACCGCCGACGTTTCGATCTTCTCGCTCGACGCGCGCGGGCTGACGATCCAGGGCAACACCGTGCGCGGCGCCGGCAACGGCGGCATCCTGGTGCACCGCTCCTCGATCGGCGATGACGGCACGCTCGTCCTCGACAACCGCATCGAGGACGTCGCCAACAAGAACGGCGGCACCGGCCAGTACGGCAACGCCATCAATGTGTTCCGCGCCGCCAACGTCATCGTGCGCGGCAACCGCATCGCGCGGGCGGCCTATTCGGCGGTACGCGGCAATTCTGCCTCCAACATCCAGATCATGGGCAATACCGCGACCGACATCGGCGAGGTCGCGATTTATTCCGAGTTCGGCTTCGAGGGCGCGGTGATCGCAAACAACACGGTCGATGGCGCAGCCCTGGGCGTCGTGGTCTGCAACTTCAACGAGGGCGGCAGGCTCGCCGTGGTGCAGGGCAATCTCATCCGCAATCTCAAATCCAGGCGCCCGGTGCAGAGCGGACCCGACGACATCGCCGGCACCGGCATCGCCGTCGAAGCCGACGCATCGGTCACCGGCAACGTGATCGAGAACGCGCCAGGCTCGGGCATCAACGTCGGCTGGGGCGCCTACATGCGCGACGTCTCCGTGGTCGGCAATGTGGTGCGCAGCGCCCGCTTCGGCGTCGCCGTGTCGGTCGCAAACGGCGCCGGCACCGCGGTGATCGCCGGCAACCTGATCTCGGGCTCGACCAAAGGCGCCATCGTCGGCATGGATCACGCCAAAGCCGTAACCGGGGACCTTGCTGCGGAGCCGACGCGCTACGCCAATCTCCAGATCAGCGGCAACCGGGTGCGGTAAAGCCGCACTCCTCCCCTTCGAGCACTGCCGCTGTCACCAGTGGCGCGACGTATGCGGCAAACGCCGACCAGCTTTCCCGACGGCTGACCGTCTGCCGAAGCCTCGCACCTTCCGATTTAGCCATGCTAGCATTCGCCGCGAACGTGCCGGGGATTGCAAATGTCGGGGAGTGCAGGCGTCGTGGCTAGCCGGGCGACCGAGGGCCTGTCCGGCGCGAGCATCATCCGCGAAATCAAGGCAGGCCGGATCGACTTCGTGATCTCGGTGCCCGACATCACCACCAGCGAAGGCCTGCTGCGGCCGCTCGCCAAAGAGACCCATCCGCGGCTGATCCGCATCTGCAAGGAGGACGAGGGCGTCGCGATCTGCGCCGGCCTGTCCTACACCGGCAAGCGCGGGCTGCTGCTGATCCAGCAGACCGGCCTGCTCGACTCCATCAACGCGATGCGCGGCGTTGCGGTCGAATACAAGCTGCCGATCTGCATGATGGTCGGCCTCCTGGAAAAGGAGGTCGGCGTGCCGCCGCGGCAATCCAAGCGCTACGGCGTGCGCATCGTCGAGCCGATCCTCGAGGCGATGGGCATCGCCTATCACGAGATCGAGCAGCAGCCCGACATCGCCAAGATCAGCCCCGCGATCGAAGAGTGCTTCACGCAAAGCAAACCCGTCGTTATCCTGATCGGACAGAGGCCGAAATGATGGACCGTCAGAAAACGCTGGCCGCGATCGCCCGCCAGGTCGACGATGCCGACATCGTGCTGCCGGTCTATTCGACGGCGTTCGACTGGATCGACATCAGGCCGAACCCGCTCAACTACCTGTCGCACGGCGCGATGGGGCTCGCCTCCTCGCATGCGCTGGGCCTGGCGCTCGGCCGGCCCGACAAGCGCGTGATCGTGCTCGACGGCGACGGCAGCCTGCTGATGAATCTCGGCACGCTGGTGACCGCCGCCGAGGCCGCGCCGAAGAACCTGTTCCACTTCGTCTGCGAGAACGGCACCTACGAGGCCAACGGCGGCCATCCGATCCCGGGCCGCGGCACGGTGAGCTTCGCCGGGATAGCGCGCTCGGCCGGCTACAAGAGCGTCTACGAATTCTCCGACCTGAAGATTTTCGAGCAGCAGGTCGGCGCCATCCTTGCCGAGCAAGGGCCCGGTGTTCGTCTGCCTGAAGATCGTCTCCAGCGGCGACCAGGAGCGCGACTACAGCCGCCTGCACGGCCCGCACGTGCGCAAGGCCTTCAGCGATGCCCTCGCCGCAAAATGATCAAGCAGGTGCCAAAAAAGCCCCGGCTTGCGCCGGGGCTTTTGCTTTGCGCGGCGACGTCAGCCTAGTGGCGCAACTGACGCGGCGGCGCAGGCATTGTCGCGGTCGAACCGCTCGGCGCGGAGCCCGTGGTCTCGATCGCCGGGCCGTTCGCCGTCTGTGTCTCGCCGCCGGTCCACGCCGCGGCGACGATCAGGCCGCCGACCAGGAGCAAAATCACCGCGACGGCAGCCCACTGCACACGCGAATCGTACTCATGCATTTCGCTGCGCGAAAAGTTGGGATCAGTTCGGAAGTCACTCATAGGCGGTCTCCTTTGGTAAACCTCCTGCTGGCGAAAAAACAAACCGTCCCAGGCCTTCGTTCCCACGGCGATATGCATTGTTATTCAATGGCCTATGCGCAAGGAGCGGGCTATCCCAGCGTTGCCATACCCTGGTGCGGCATCATCGGCCCGGTAAATTGGCGCGGCCGGGAGGCGCGATCATGAGCCAGACGCTGCGCGGCGCCGACATCGTGGCGCGCTCGCTCAAGCAGCTCGGCTGCCGGCGCGTGTTCACGCTGTCCGGCAATCACATCATGTCGATCTTCGATGCCGCGCTCGACGCCGATCTCGATCTCGTGCACGTGCGCCACGAGGCAGCCGCCGTGCACATGGCCGACGCGCATGGCCGGCTCACCGGCGAGCCCGGCATCGCGCTGGTCACCGGCGGCCCGGGCCACGCCAACGCGGTCGGCGCGCTGTTCACGGCGCTCGGCGCGGAATCGCCGATGGTGCTGCTCTCCGGCCACGCCGCGACCTGGGAGCTGGGCCGCGGCGGCTTCCAGGAGCTGCGCCAGGCCGACATGGCGGCTCCGGTAACCAAGGCATCGTGGACAGCGACGGCCACAGCGACACTGGGCCAGCGACATCGGCGAGGCCATCCGCATCGCCGACGTCCGGACGGCCCGGGCCGGTGCATCTGAGCCTGCCGTCGGATCTGCTCGATGCAGCGGATCGAGGAGAGCGCCGTGGTCTGGCCGCGAGCCGATCACGCCCGGCGCCGGCGCCGCTTTCGGAGGCCGCGGCGGACAAAATCCTGACCGCGATCGCCGAGCGCGGCGCGGCCGATCATCATCGCCGGCCCGCAGCATGTCGAACGTCGCCGGCCGCGCGCTGCTGCAAAGGCTCGAAGCCGCGACCGGCGCGCCCGCCGTCATCATGGAAAGCCCGCGCGGCATCGCCGACGCCACGCTCGGCGCCTTCCCCGATCTGATCAGGCGCGCCGACCTGATCGTGCTGCTCGGCAAGGCGCTCGACTTCACCACCAAATGGGCGGCGGGCCCGGCGTTCGATCCGGACGTGCGCGCTGATCGCGATCGATCCCGACGCGGCGCTGGTCGAGCGCGCGCAGAAGGAAAAGGGCGAGCGGCTGCGTGCTCGGCAGCGTCGCCGAGCCCGGCAACGCCGCGCAGACGCGCTGATCGCGCGCGCCGCGCAAGAAAGCCGCCGAGCATCGTGGCTCGCCGAGGCGCGCGCCGCGCTCGACAACGCGGCCCGCCGCCTGGGCGCAACATCGGCGTCGCAGACGCCAGGCGCGGCTGCATCCGGCCGAGGTGTTCCGCGCCCTGCGTCCCTTCGTCGAGCGCGATCCCGACACCATTCTGATCTGCGACGGCGGCGAGTTCGCGCAATGGGGCCAGAGCATGCTGCCGGTGCGCCGCCGCCTGATCAACGGCGTCACCGGCTCGATCGGCAGCGGGCTGTCGTTTGCGCTGGCGGCGCGGCTGGTCGAGCCGAAGGCGCCGGTGTTCGCCGTGCTCGGCGACGGCACCATCGGCTTCCACATCTCCGAGTTCGAGACCGCGGTGCGGCGCGGCCTGCCCTTCGTCGCCATCCTCGGCAACGACGCGCGCTGGAACGCCGAGAGCGAAATCCAGCGCCGCGACTACGGCGCCAACCGCATGCACGGCTGCGAGCTGTTGCCGTCGCGCTACGACCAGGTGGTCGCGGCGCTCGGCGGCCATGGCGAGTATCGTCGAGCGCGCCGCCGACCTTCCCGGCGCGATCGAGCGCGCGCTCGCCAGCGGCAAGCCGGCCTGCGTCAACGTCATGATCGAGAGCATCGCCGCGCCGGCCATCCGGCTCTAGCCGGTCAGCACGGCGGCGGGCCGCAGGCTGCCGACGGCGATGCCGTTCCAGTTGCGCAAGGTCGGCCGCACGATATTGCTCCAGCGCCAGCGTGTCGATGCCCGTCCGGCAGAAAGCGCGCCAGCATCGCCGCCAGCATCACCTCGGCGGCGCGGCCTGCGCCGTCGTCGCATTTCACCGCGATGCCGAACCCCTGCTCGGGCAACGCCGCGCAATAGACGCCCTCGGCGCCGGTCTTGACGAAGACCCGTTCGCCCGAGCCGCTGCATGATCTCGGTGCAGAACCGTCCGGTGCCGGCGACGTGCCAGGGATGCGCCGCGCATGCCGCGCGCAGCCGCGCCGCCGCCCTGGCGCGGTCCGGCGTGAGGCCTACGCCGGTGCCGAAGCGGGCAAAGCCGCGGGCCAGCGCCGACAGCGGCATCGCCCAGGTCGGCACCGAGCAGCCGTCGACGGCGCAGACATCCTGCGACGAGCACCGCGCCGGTCAGGCTTTCGAGCGTGGCCTTGACCAGACGCTGCACCGGATTCGTCCGGCTCGATGTAATGCGCGCGATCGGCGTCGAGCGCGCAGGCGACGCAGAGAAAGCCCGCGTGCTTGCCCGAGCAGTTGTTGTGGAGCGCGCCGGCCGTGCCGCCGTCGCGCGCCAGCGCATGCGCCGACGGCTGATGGATCGGCCAGTGCGCGCCGCATTTCAGCGCGCCCGCGTCGAGCCCGGCGAGCGCTCAGCATCCGCGTTCGCGGTCGCGACGTGGCCGGGCTCGCCCGAATGCGAGGCGCAGGCCAGCGCCAGTTCCTCAGCGCCGAGGCCATAGCGTTCGGCAGCGCCGGTCTCCACCAGCGGCAAGCGCCTGCAGCGCCTTCACCGCCGAGCGCGGATAGACCGGCCGCTCGACGTCGCCCAGCGCCAGCACCGGCCGGCCCGCGGCATCGACCACGGCGACCGCGCCGCAATGCCGGCTTTCCACCAGCGCGCCGCGCAGCACCTCGACCAGGATCGGATTACTCATTGTTCATGTGGCGGCCGTAAGCCTTGCCCCGATTGCGTCGCGAACCATCTATACTGGCATTGTCATGGATAACCCGCCACGCCCCCTCGCCGTTCCCGCCGGAAGATCATCGTGCTGTCGCTTCTCGCCCTGTTCCTGTTGCCGATCGCGGCCCGCGCCGCGCTGTTATGCCTATCGAGGGCGGACCGGCGAGCTGGCGCAACGCCGACTGGTCCTCGACCGGCAGCCTGCCGGATCCGACGTGCCGAGCCGGAAGCGCGCGTGCTGATCATGTCCGGCCGCACCGGCGGCTGGAAGGGCGTGTTCGCGGTGCACTCCTGGGTCGTGCTCAAGCCCGAGAACGAGCGAAGCTGGCGGCGCTACGACGTGGTCGGCTGGGGCAATCCGGTGCGCATCAACAACTGGCCGCCGGATGGCCTGTGGTTCGGCAACAAGCCGCAGGTCGTGCTCGACCTGCGCGGCGCGGCGGCGACCGCCGCGATCCCGAAGATCGAGGCCGCGATCAAGGCTTACAGCTATGCCAACGCCGGCGACTATCGGCATCTGGCCCGGCCCGAACAGCAACACCTTCGTCGCGACCGTGCTGCGCGCCATCCCCGAGGCCGAAGCCGCATTGCCGGCCAACGCCGTCGGCCGCGATTTCCGGCCCTATCCCTACGCCGGCCTGACCGACAGCCGCACCGGCGTCGAGGCAAGCCTCTGGGGCGTGCTCGGCGTCAAGCTCGGCTGGGTCGAGGGCGTCGAGGTGAATTTCCTCGGCCTCGTCGCCGGCCTCGACCTGCGCAATCCCGGCGTCAAGCTTCCGGGCTTCGGCCGCATCGGCCTGCAACGCGAGACCGCGACCGCGGCACCAGCACGCTAGCGCGGCGCTCACGCCGATTTGCGCGGCTTCGTGATGACGCGGCTATGCCGTCTCTGCCAGATTGGCGGCATGCACGACACCCTGCCGCTTCTGGAAAAAATTCCGTTCCCGGCGATCCGCCGCGGCCGACTGGACACGCTTGCAGGTCAACGTCGGCTACCGCTGCAACCAGTCCTGCGTGCATTGCCATGTCGGCGCGAGCCCGCACCGCACCGAGGAGATGGGCGGCGCGGTCATCGACACGGTGCTGGCATTCCTGGAGCGGCGGCACATCGCGACACTCGACATCACCGGCGGCGCGCCCGAGCTCAATCCGCATTTCCGCCGCCTGGTGACGGCGGCGCGCGCATATGGGCGTCCGCGTCATGGATCGCTGCAACCTGACGATCTTCGAAGTGCCCGGGCAGGAGGACACCGCCGAATTCCTCGCCGCCCGAGCAGGTCGAGATCGTGGCCTCGATGCCCTGCTATCTCGAAGACAACGTCGACCGCCAGCGCGGCAAAGGCGTGTTCGACGGTTCGATCCGCGGCCTCAAGCGGCCTCAACGCGCTGGGCTACGGCCGCGACGGCTCGGGCCTCACGCTCAATCTCGTCTACAATCCGCAAGGCCCGTCGCTGCCGCCGCCGCAGGCCTGCGCTGGAGGCCGACTACAAGCGCATCCTCGGCGACAAGCACGGCGTCGTCGTTCAACCAGTCTCTACACGCTCGCCAACATGCCGATCCAGCGCTTTGGCTCGATGCTGATCTCCAAGGGCGACTTCGAAAATTATCTCGACGTGCTGCAGCACGCCCATCTCGACGCCAATCTCGACGGCGTGATGTGCCGCAACCTGATCTCGGTCGACTGGCAGGGCTTCGTCTACGACTGCGATTTCAACCAGATGCTCGACTTGCCGATGACGCGCGGCGCGCGCGAGCGCGTGCATCTGTCCGAACTGCTCGATCGACGATCTCGACGGCAACCCGATCCGCGTCGCCGGCCATTGCTATCGGCTGCACCGCTGGCCAGGGCTCGAGCTGCGGCGGCGCGCTGAAGGAAGCGGCGGAGTGAGCCTCGCACTCGCCGAGCCGATCGCCGGCCGGACCTGCCCGGCCGACTACGGCTATTCGCCCGCGGTGTTCGACCGCGCCCCCGAGATCGCATGCAGGACGCTTTATGTCGTCGGCGGCCTTTACGGCAACCTGCCGCGCTCGACGCAGTCGAGCGCCTGGCCGCGGCCGAGCCGGCGCCGCCACGGATCGTGTTCAACGGCGACTTCCATTGGTTCGACGCCGAGCCAGCATGGTTCGCCGAAATCGACCGCCGCGTGGCGCGATATGGAGCGTTGCGCGGCAATGTCGAAACCGAGATCGCCCGGGGTGACGTGACATCGGCGCAGGCTGCGGCTGCGCCTATCCGCCGGCGTGGACGAGGGCGTGGTGCGGCGCTCGAACGACATCCTGCTGCGAGCTTCGTGGCGGACGCTGGCCAGAGCCGCGCGCGCGCCGCTCGGCGCGGCTGCCGATGCACCTCGTCGCGCAAGTCGGCTCGCTGCGCGTCGGCATCGTCCATGGCGACGCCGGTTCGCTCGCCGGCTGGCGCTTTGCCCAGGACAATCTCGACGACCCGGCCACCGCTTCCCTGGCTCTGCGATGTCCGCGCGCCTCGCGGATCGACCTCTTCGCCTCGACCCATACCTGCCTCGCGGTATTGCGCGACTTTGCGCTGCCGGACGGCCGGCTCACGATCATCAACAACGGCGCGGCCGGCATGCCGAATTTTACCGCCTCCATGTTCGGCATCGTCTGACCCGCATCGCCGACCACGCGCTCGCCACATCCGCACGCTCTATGGCCTGGAGCGCGACGGCGTGCATATCGACGCCCTGGCCGTGCACTACGACCAGCGCGCGTTCCTCGGCCGATTCCTCGCTCGCTGGCCGGCAGGCTCGGCGCGCATACCAATCCTACTTCAGCCGCATCAGCCGCGGGCCCGGACTATCCGCATGGCCCGCGCCGTGGCTGAGGCGCGGCCATGTCGCACTTTCCATCATTATTCCGACGCTCAACGAGGGGCCTCACATCGAGCTGCGCTCTCGCAGCACTGGCGCCGCTTCGAGAGCGCGGCGCGGAGCTGATCGTCGCCGACGGCGGCAGCCGCGACCGCACCGTGGCGATTGCCCGGCACTCGCCGACAGCGTGATCGCCGCGCCGCCCGGCCGCGGCGCGCAGATGAACGCGGGCGCCGCCGTGGCAAAGGGCGCGGTGCTGCTTTTCCTGCACGCCGACACCACGCTGCCGCCGAACGCCGACACGCTGGTGCTCAATGGCCTGGGCCATTCCGGCCGCGCCTGGGGCCGTTTCGATGTACGGATCGAAGGCGCAAGCCCGCTGCTGCCGCTTGTCGCAACCCTGATGAATGCACGCTCGCGACTAACCGGCATCGCCACCGGCGACCAGGCGATGTTCGTCACCCGCGCCGCCTTCGATGCGGCGGGCGGCTTCGCCGAGATTGCGCTGATGGAAGACGTGGCGCTGTCAAAGCGGCTGAAACGGGTCGGCCCGCCGCTTTGCCTTGCGGCCTGCGTGATCACATCGGGCCGGCGCTGGGATCAGCGCGGCGTTCTTCGCACCATCCTTTTGATGTGGCGGCTGCGCCTGTCCTATTTCCTCGGCGCAGAACCCGCGGCGTTGGCGCGCCGCTACGGCAGCCTGCCGCACAATGGCTGAACCGGTCGCGATCGCCATCCTGGCCAAGGCTCCGGTGCCGGGCTTTGCCAAGACGCGACTCATTTCGGCGCTCGGGGCCGACGGCGCGGCCGCATTGCAGGCGAAGCTGATTGCGCAGGCGGTTGCAACCGCTTGCGCCGCCAAGGTCGGCCCCGTAACGCTGTGGGCTGCACCCGACGAAACCCATCCGCTGTTCAAGACGCTGCAGCAGGAGTTCGGCGTCAAGCTCAGACGCCAGCCCGATGGCGACCTCGGGGCAAGGATGCATGCGGCCTTCGGTACCGAGCCCACTCTCATCATCGGCACCGATTGTCCGGCGCTCACGCCCGACCATCTCGCGCTCGCAGCGGCGTCGCTTCGTCATCACGACGCGGTGGTGATCCCGGCGGAAGACGGCGGCTACGTGTTGATCGGCTTGCGCAAGCCGCAGCCCGAAGTATTCAGCGGCATGTTTTGGGGTACGGCGACTGTGATGGATGAAACGCGGCGGCGGTTCACGTCGCTGAATCTGACATGGCGCGAAGTGCCCGCGCTCTGGGACGTCGACACGCCCCACGATCTTGTCCGGATGCAAAGGGAAATCTGCTCGGCTAGACCATGACCTGTACACGAGTGCAGAGTCGTGCCGGAAGCTGCCGTTGGCCAGCCACTACTCGATCACCTCGTCGGCGCGGCCAAGCAACATTGGCGATATGTTGAGATGAAGCGCCTTTGCAGCCTTGAGATTGATGACCAGTTCGAATTTTATCGGCGCCTGAACCGGAAGGTCGCCCGGCCGCTCGCCTCGAAGAATGCGGTTCACGTAGTCCGCCGCCCGCCGATAGAGATCGCCGACATCCACTCCATAAGACGCTAGGCCGCCCTCTTCCACAATGTATCGGTAACTGTACACGGCAGGCAGATGATGCGCGGCCGCCAAGCGAATAATCAGATCACGATTTGTGCCTGTCGTTACGTCCGGCAAAACAATCAAGCCACCATTCGCTTCGTGAGCGAACGCTGCGATGGCACGTTCGATTTCGTTTGCATCATGCACAACCGTTGATATCGCATTCATGCCAATCGAGGCTGCGGCCTTTTCAACCAAGCGCGAATAGTAAAATCCGCCCCCGGGCGACGTCTTCGGATCGAAGATCACCGCGGCCCGCACAACGGTTGGACTTAACTCTTTGAGGACCTCAAGCCACTTGCCGCCCAACGAGGCTTCGACGTTGGTGAATCCCGTGACATTACCGCCCGGTCGGGCGATGCTTGCGACGATGCCATCGCCGACAGGATCGGAAACCACCACAAATATCGTCGGAACGGTTTTGGTTTCGAGAAGAACTGACTTCGTGGCTGGCGTGGAACGCGTGAGAATTACGTCAGGTTTCCACGCGACCAGCTGTTTCGCCAGCCCTCGCATGCGATCCGTATTACCCGCCCCGTAGCGAACTCTGATCCGAAAATTGCCACCCTCGGTCCATCCGAGTTGCTCCAATCGCTTGCGGAAAATGTCGAGATGAACGTGTGATTCCGCGTCGGTTTCGGCAAATGGCAGCAATATACCGACCTGGCGCAAACCTTCTGGCTGCTGGGCACGCGTCGCGAGCGGCCACGTTGCCGCCGCACCGCCCAGAACACCGAGGAATTGCCGTCGTCTCATGGCTGTTTCATCAGCTTGAAAATATCATCGTGGCGGCTCTGCCTGGCAGCGCGAAAGGGGCGCACCACGTCCGTTCAGTATCCATAGACGTGGCCGGGGAGCGATTCATGAGTCTTCGCCTAGGCGAGCCGCAAGCATATCAGCCCGAGCACGATCATCAACGCCGCGACGATGCGCGCCGGACGCAGCGGCTCTTTCAGAATCGTCACCGCGATCATCGCGCCGAACAGCACGCTGGTTTCGCGCAAGCGCCGCGACGATCGCGATCGGCGCGACCGTCATCGCCCAGATCGCGATGCTGTAGGAGATCACCGCCAGCGCGCCGCCGCCGAGGCCGATTTTCCAGAACGGCGCCATCTGCCGGCATCACCGCCGTGCCGCGCCGGACCAGCGCATAGGCCACCACCACCGGCGCAATGCCGACGAACAGCACCGTGGAATAGGCCGGCGGCGAGCCCGGCCCCGCGGCGCGCGCGCCGATGCCGTCGACCACCGAATAGGCGCAGACCGTGACCGCGGTGAACAGCGCAAAGCCGACCGCCTGGCGGTCGAGCTTGGCAAGATCGCGGCCGCCGCGCAGCGAAAGCAGCAACACGCCGGCTGCAAGCAGCACGATGCCGCCCCAACCGAAGGCGCCAAGCCGCTCGCCGACGAAGATCGTCGTCATGGTCGCGGTCATCAACGGCGCCGCGCCGCGCGCGATCGGATAGACCTGACCGAGTCGCCGGCGCGATAGCTCTCGATCAGGCCGGCGAAATAGAACAGGTGGATGACGATCGAGGCGATCAGCCAGGGCCACGACGGCGGCGCGGGCCAGCCGGCAAACGGAATCGCCGGCAGCGCGACGAGGCCCGCGCCGATCGCGATCAGCACCGTGGTCGCCAGCGGATCGAGCGTGCGCTTGATGCTGGCGTTCCAGCCGGCATGACAGGCAGGCGGCGAACAGCACCGCGAGGAAGACGAACAGGCTCACAAGCGTGAGCCCCTCGCGGCAGCGCCGCGCTCGGCGAGCTGCCGGTCGTAATCGAGCACCGCCTGCAGCAGCACCTGCGCGCCCTTGGCGCACTGCTCCTTGGAGGAAAATTCCGCCTCGTTGTGGCTGATGCCGCCGCGGCACGGCACGAAGATCATCGCGGCCGGCGCGACGCGCGAGACATAGGCCGCGTCGTGACCGGCGCCGGAAACGATGTCGCGCGCGGAATATCCGGACAGCTCCGCCGCGCGCCGCACCGCCGCGACGCAACCGGCGTCGAACCGCACCGCGGGCTGCTCCCAGATCCTCTGCTCGGCGTATGTCAGGCCGAGCGGATCGCAGATCTGCGGCAGCGCCGCGCGAACGTCCGACTCCATCGAATTGAGCGCCGCGCCGTCTGGATGGCGCAGATCGATCATGAAGAACACCTCGCCCGGCACGACGTTGGGCGAGTTCGGCCGGTTCTCGATCCGCCCGACGGTGGCGACGCCCGGCGGTGCGCCTGCGCCGATCGCATCGATGCGCTCGATCATGCGCGCCGCGCCGAGGAGCGCGTTCTTGCGCAGATGCATCGGCGTCGCGCCGGTGTGCGCATCCTGGCCGGTGATCGTCACCTCATACCAGCGCATCGCCTGCACGCCGGTGACGACGCCGATGTCCTTGCCCTCGGCCTCCAGGATCGGTCCCTGCTCGATGTGCAGTTCGAAGAACGCCGACAGCGGATGCTCGCCGCAGCGTTCGCTGCCGCGATAGCCGATCTGCGTCGAGCGCCGCGGCGAAGGTCGACGCCGTCGCGGTCCGTGCCGCGATTGCGCCCAGGCCTTGCTCGATCGACCTTGGCGAACACGCCCGACGACACCATCGCCGGCGCGAAGCGCGAGCCCTCCTCGTTGGTCCAGTTCACCACCTCGATCGGCGCATAGGTCTCGTAGCCGGCCTCGACCAGGGTGCGCAGCGCCTCCAGCGCCGCCAGCACGCCGAGCACGCCGTCGAATTTGCCGCCGGTCGGCTGGGTGTCGAGATGGCTGCCGAAGGCGATCGGCGGCACGTCCGCCGTGCCGCTCGCGCCGCGCGAACATCGCGCCCATGTCGTCGACGGTGACGCGGCAGCCGAGCTTCTCGGCGCGCGCCTTGAACCAGTCGCGCACCTGGCGGTCGAGATCGGTCAGCGTCAGCCGGCAGATGCCGCCCTTCGGCGTGGCGCCGATGGCGGCGGTCTCCATGATCTCGCCCCACAGCCGCTCGGCGTCGATCGCGAGATTGCGCATGCCTTGTTCATGACGCCTTGCGCTGCGCTGGCCGGCGCCCAGAGCTTCGGGCCGACGCGCAGATATTGCTGCGCGCGCGGCACCTCGGCGCCGAGCGCCTGCGCCGCGTGCCAGCCCCAGCGCGGATCGTCGAGCATGCGCGCGCGCCAGCGCCACCATGTCGGCCTTGCCTTCGGCGACGATGGCTTCGGCCTGCTCGGGCATGACGATCATGCCGACCACGCGGGTGGCGATGCCGGCCTCGCGCTTGACCCGCTCGGCGATCGGCACGTTGTAGCCGGGCGTCGTGCGGGTTGCGGGTATCGGCGGTGATGCCGCCCGACGAGCAAGTCGATGAAGTCGAGGCCGTCGGCCTTGAGCGCCTTGGAATAGGCGACCGTGTCGTCGGCCGGTGAGGCCGTCGTCGCGCCAGTCGATGCCGCTGAGCCGCGCGCCGAGCGCGATCGTCTTCGGCACCACCGCCCGCACCGCGCGGGCGATCTCCAGGCCAAAGCGCATGCGGTTCTCCAGCGAGCCGCCGTAGCTGTCGGTGCGCTTGTTGGCGACCGGCGAGAAGAACGAATGCGCGAGATAGCCGTGGGCGTAATGCAGCTCGATCGGTCGAAGCCGATGCGCACCGAACGCCTCGCTGAATTCGACGAAGGCCTCGCGGACGCGCGCGATGTCCTCGTCGGTCATGGCGCGCGGCGTATGCCAATTCTCGCCGAACGGGATCGGCGGACGGCGCGATGGTCGGCCAGGGATCCTGGTGCGCTTGCAGCGCGCCGCCGCCCTCCCATGGCCGCTGCGAGGATGCCTTGCGTCCGGCGTGGGCGAGCTGGATGCCGAGCTTGGCGGTGCCGCTGCGCCGGCAATGGGCGATGACGCGGGCCAGCGCCGCCTCGTTGTGGTCGGTGTAGAGCCCCATGCAGCCGTGGGTGATGCGGCCATGCCGCTCGACGTGCGTCGCCTCGACCACGACCATGCCGGCGCCGGAGTTGGCCAGCATGCCAGATGGCCGAGATGCCAGTCGGTGGCCGAGCCGTCGTCGGCGCTGTACTGGCACATCGGCGCGACGTGGATGCGGTTGGCAAGTTCGAGCGGACCAAGCTTGAAGGAAGAAAAAAGCGCTGACATGGATTTTCCAGGTGGGTGGGGCGGCGAGGACGCGGGGATCATAAAGACCGCGACGTGCGCGGCAAACTCGTATTGGGCAACGCTTCGCCGCCCGGCGGCTTGATTTTCGGGCGCCCCGGGATGCCCTTACCCTTTTTCCTTGCCCCGCGAATGAGGGAATGGAGCGCCGGGAGGCGCCAGAGGACTGGCGAGGTCCCCCTACGGACCTTGCGAGGGTCCGTTTGAACGCACCCACGGCGATGTCCCCGTTACCGGGGGTCGCCGCTTGCGGGGTGCGCGCGGCCAGTAACGTAGGCCGCTGCGCCTCCCGGCGCTCCACCGCGGCAGCCGGTATGAGGGCCGTCGCACCTTGCTTCGTCATCGGCCGTCGCGATCGACGACGCCCTCGATTAAGCCAGGCGCGACAATGATACGGCGGGTTTTGCGACCGGGGATAAGTTCATTTTGCTGAAGAAAATGAGCGAATGGGCAACGCGCCGCCACATTCCACCGCCGATAGGGGTCGGGATCGGCTATCGCCGACCCCGCCCTCCGAACCGTACGTGCGGTTTTCCCGCATACGGCTCTCCAGTTGGTGGTTTCTTCATCGAGACTGTCTCGCTGCGTGCCCGGCCGTGTAAAGCGCGAACGGCCCGACATTCGCGAGGACGGCACGACTTGCCGCCTGTGACGTCGTTACCAACGCCGACAGCATGCGAGTGGTCCATACGTCGGCTTCGACCCACGCCCAGTTGCAACTGTCGTTTGGGTTTCTGCACCTTGCTTAGCCTCTCGGCACTTGCAGTGCTTCTCTGCTCCGGTATGGACCTCATGCATCCACCTTCCTGCCCTGCCTTTCCTTGGACGGGTTTTGCTAGCCCCTCCTTCAATGGTCCATGCATCAGACCACAACGGTACTATGCGGGCTCTGACTCCTGCTGCGCTTCGCCAACGCCGCAGGTCTCTCCGTTCCGTCCGCTTGCCTTCCCGACATCCCGCCCCCAACCACGTTATGCAGCCCGGTCGTCACGTGCCTATCACCTCGTGCGACCGGTCGACCTTCAGGTCAGGCTTCGCCTTCAATGAGCAGGCTCGCCTCTGCACGCCGCCGAAACGGGTTCGTCATCCTACGGGCTGTCGGTTCGCTTCCAGTTGCTCTCCACCCCGCCTCGCGGCGACGCAGTTGCTTTCAGCTACATGTGTAGTGACTTCACATGGCACAGACTCCCACTATGCTGACAAACGAACTCACGGACGCACTCATTGCCGGGCTTGACCCGGCGATCTCGATCAGGTGAGCACAGTGCCTTCCTGAGCGGGATGGCCGGGTCAAGCCCGGCCATGACACGGAATATCTGGCAACTGCGCTGACAATCCTTACGGCAGCCGCAGCACGGCAAGCGCCAGGGCCTGGGCGCGCGGCGCAAGCGTCTCGATCTCGAGATATTCCTCGGGCGAGTGCGCGCGGCCGCCGACCGGGCCGACCGCGCAGATGGTCGGCGTGCCGGTCGCCGCGGCAAAGCCGGAATTGGCGCAGCCGCCGGTGAACAGCGCGGTGGTCTCGGACGACGCCGAGCTCCTTAAGGGCGGCCGCATAGTGCTCGTATAGCGCCTTGCCCTCCGCGCTTTCGACCAGCGGCAGGAACTCGCCGGTGATCTCCAGCGTCGCGGTCGTTCCGGGCACGAAGCTCTTCGCCATGATCGCCTCGATCTTGGCGAAGGTCGCGGCGCGCTGCGCCGGCGTGATGAAGCGCAGATCGACCTCGCCGCGCGCCCAGGGCGCCACGGTGTTGACGGTCTGGCCGCCGGACACCACGCCGACGTTGAGCGTGACGCCGTCCTTCGGCGCGCTCAGCGCGTTGCAGCGCCAAAGTCTTGTGCGCCAGCTCGTTGATGGCGCTGATGCCCATCTCGAAGTTGGCGCCGGAGTGCGCGGCCTTGCCGGTGATGTCGAAGCGCATGAACACGCCGCCCTTGCGCCCGGTCACTGCCGCGCCGCGCGCCCGGCCGGGCTCGGAGTTGAAGCACACCCGCGCCGCGCGCGCGTGCGCCTCGATCACCGGCCGCGAGAACGGCGAGCCGATCTCCTCGTCGCCGGTGAACAGCGCCATGACCGGCGCAGGCGCCCCGCCGAATTTCTTGATCGCGGCGAGCACGAAGCAGTTCATCACCAGACCGGCCTTCATGTCGGCGACGCCCGGGCCATAGGCGCGATCGCCCTCGATCTTGAACGGCCGGCGGGTCGGCTCGCCCTTGGGAAACACGGTGTCGCGATGGCCCATCAGCAGGATCGGCCGGTTGCCGCGCATGATCCTGCCGACGGTCGCGGTGATGGCGTCGCCGAACTTCTCGCCCGTGGTGACTTCGGTGGCGATGCCGTGTTCGCCGAGGAAGTGGCGGATGTGGCTGCCGACCGCATCGACGCCCGGCTTGTCGTAGGAGCCGCTGTCGGTGTTCACCAGTGTCTGCAGCAGCGCCAGCATGGCGTCGCGCTGACCGCCAAGCCAATCGAGGATTTGTCGTTCGGATTTGCCGCCGCTCATCTCCCAACCTCGATCGTCATCGCCCGCGAAAGCGGGCGATCCGGTATTCCGTGACCTCAATGATATATCGCCACAGCTGCGGCGAGTACTGGATGCCCCGCCTTCGCGGGGCATGACAGCCTGAACTAAGCCGCCTTCGGCAGTGCGACCGGAATCGGCTGCTCGGCCTTGGTCAGCGGTTCAATCACCGCCGGCGCACGCTCCTCGGGCCGCGGCGCGATCATGGCCCAGCGCTGCGCCAGCCCGATCGCGGTGGAAAGCTCGGCGCGAAACTCCTCCTCGGTGTAGTAGTGCTTCCAACGCCCGCTCTTATAGAGGTCGAGGTAATGGGCGTGCCGCCGCTCGGCGAGGTCGCGCCATCTAAGCCCGATGCGTTCCCATTTGAGGATGGCGTCGAACATATGCCCCGGCACCTCGACCGGGTGCGGGATGGGGCTGGTGAATGGGCGATCCGCCATAACGATCCGCCGCCGCCGCATGGGCGTACGGCGATGGTTAGCTGCGATTCGCGTGCGAGCAACGTGGCGTTGAGAAAGTCACAGCCGCAGCAAGGCTTATGCACAATCTTGTTCATACGCCGCATGGATCAACGCCAATTCAAGCCGCTCCAGCAATGTCCGGTATGCGAGATAATGTCAGGAAATCTCGCCAAGCCGCGGCCCGTGTTGGAGTGAACCTGCGCAGCACTCAGCGGCAGGCTTGGCCGGCTTCCGTCCGCGGTCACAGCAGCAGCAAAGAACAATCGTCCCGGCATGATGCCGGGCGGTAAAAGCGAAACATGCTGGATCGTGAGGCGCGGTCAGCTCTTGATCGAGAAGATGCCCTCGATTTCGACCGAGATCTGGTTCGGCAGCGAGCCCATGCCGACCGCAGAGCGGCCGTGCCTGCCGTTCTCGCCGAACACCTCGACGAACAGATCCGACATGCCGTTGGCGACCTTCGGGTGATCCTTGAAGTCCGGCACGGCGTTGACCATGCAGAGCATCTTCACGACGGTATCGACGCGGTCGAGCGAGCCGAGCGCCGTCCGCGTCGGCGGAGAGAAGCTGCAGACCGACCTGGCGGGCGCGCTTGTAGGCCTCATCGACCGACACCTCGGCGCCGACCTTGCCGGAGAGGAATTTGCCGTCGGCGGTGCGAGGCCCCTGCCCGGCCAGGAACAAGAGATTGCCGGCAATGCGATATGGCAGATAGTTGGCGACCGGCGCCGGCACGTTGGGCAGTGTGATGCCGAGCTCTTTGAGACGGGCTTCTGCGGACATGGGTGTTTCCTTCGGTTGACGAATGGGCTGGAGACTAATCCGTGGCTGGCCGGCTTGTCCCGGCTTTCGCATCACCGCAAGGGCCCAGTCGGTAACCCAATTTTTTGAGCAGCGACACGCAAATGAGCGTCATATGTCCACAGGGGCACGCCTCCCATGAGCTTGGCGGAAGCGAGGAGATGAGTGTCGACGTATCCAATTCCGATGCCAAACAACCGATGGCGCTCGATCAAATCCACGACTTCGTCGGGGCTGGCAACCGGCGCAGCCGGTAGATCACGCAACTCCCGAAGAACGGCCTCCCGCGATCGTACATGGCCCAGCGCGACCTCCCCGATCACGAATGGATGCGCGAGCACGGCTTCGTCGTGGAGCCGGGACAAGAGCAGCGTGTTGGCGCTGCGGATGTGCTCAATCCAAACCGATGTATCGACCAGGATCACCGAACTTTCATACGGCGGCGCGGCGGAGCCTTTGCATTAGGGTCGCTGCCGCCCAGAAGCGCAAGCCTGCGTGCCGCTTCCCGTTGCACAAGGCGCTTCAAGGCCTCGTTGAGCAAGGCAGACTTCTCCTTGAGCCCGGTATATTCCTGGGCTTTGGCGAGCAATTCATCATCCAGTGCGACCGTGGTGCGCATCGTCGGCGTCCTCATTCAGGGTCGGCGCCCCGTACTCAGTCATCAAAAATAGCATCATGTGATGATGCTTTCAATGCCTGGCCGATCAAGCCTAAAGCTTGATCCGCAGCAGGTTCGCAATTTCGCCGATCACGCCGCGGCGGAACAGCAGCACGCAGAGTACGAAGATCGAGCCCTGGATCACCGTGACCCATTCGCCGACCTGGGCAAGGTAGTTCTGCATGGCGATCACGATGAAGGCGCCGGCGACCGGACCGAACACAGTGCCGAGACCGCCGACCAGCGCCATCAGCACGACTTCACCCGACATCGGCCAGTTGACGTCGGTGAGCGAAGCGATCTGCAACACGATCGCCTTGGTCGAGCCGGCGAGGCCAGCGAGCGCCGCCGACAGCACAAAGGCCACGAGCTTGTAACGGTCGGTCTTGTAGCCGAGCGAGATCGCACGCGGCTCGTTCTCGCGGATAGCCTTCAGCACCTCGCCAAACGGCGAGTGGATGATGCGATAGATCAGCAGGAAGCCGGGAGAAAGATCGCAAGCGTCGTGAGATACATCGACCCCTGGTCCTTGAGGTCGATGAAGCCGAACAGCATGCCGCGCGGTACGCCCTGGATGCCGTCCTCGCCGCCGGTGAACTTCGCCTGCAACGCGAAGAAATACATCATCTGGGCGAGCGCCAGCGTGATCATGGCGAAGTAGATGCCCTGGCGGCGGATGGCAACCGAGCCGGCGATCAGGCCGAGGACCGCGCCGGCTAGCGTGCCGCCGAGGATGGCGAGCTCGGGCGGCAGCGGCGGCAGCGGGATCGTCGCCCAGTGCCAGGTCGGCGAGCCGTACCAGATCGGAAAGCTGATAGAGCCGACCTTGGCGAGGTGCGCGGCAACATAGCTCGCCCAGCCGAAATAGAGCGCGTGGCCGAACGACAGCAGGCCGCCGTAGCCGATCAGCAGGTTGAAGGCGCAGGCAAACAGCGCAAAGCACAGCGCCTGCATCACGAACATCGGATAGACGTAATACGGCGCGATCAGCAGCGCCGCGACCATGATGACGAAGGCCGCGACCTCGCTGATGCTGCGTCCGCGCGGGGCGGCGAGCGCGGCAGCCGAGGTTGCGGACGGATCGACGCGCTCCATCTTCAGCCCCTCCGTCCGAACAGCCCGGCCGGCCGCACCAGCAGCACGATTGCCATGATGACGAAAATCACGGTGTTGGAGGCCTCGGGGAAGAACACCTTGGTCAGGCCCTCGATCACGCCAAGGCCGAAGCCGGTGACGATCGCACCCATGATCGAGCCCATGCCGCCGATTACCACCACGGCGAACACCACGATGATCAGCTCGGAGCCCATCTGCGGGCTGACGTTGTAGATCGGCGCCGCCATCACGCCGGCGAAGGCCGCGAGCGCCACGCCGAAGCCGTAGGTCAACGTGATCATGCGCGGCACGTTGATGCCGAAGGCGCGGACCAAGGTCGGGTTCTCGGTCGCGGCGCGAAGGTAGGAGCCGAGCTTGGTGCGCTCGATCACGAACCAGGTGCCAAGGCATATCACCAGCGACGCGCAAATCACCCAGGCGCGATAGTTCGGCAGGAACATGAAGCCGAGATTATTGCCGCCTTGCAGCGCCTCCGGCACCGTGTAAGGCAAACCGGCCGAGCCATAGTAGTTGCGCGCCACACCTTCAATGACCAGGGCGAGCCCGAAGGTGAGCAGCAACCCGTAAAGGTGATCGAGCTTGTAGAGCCATTGCAGGAAGACGCGCTCGATGACCATGCCAGTGATGCCGACCAACACCGGCGCAGCGACAAGCGCAACCCAGTAATTCAGGCCGAGGATATTGAGCAGCAGGAACGCAGCAAAGGCGCCGAGCATGTACTGGGCGCCATGGGCGAAATTGATGATGTTGAGCATGCCGAAGATGACGGCAAGCCCCAGGCTCAGCAGCGCATAGAACGAGCCGTTGATCAGCCCAATCAGAAGCTGACCAAACAGCGCCGTGGAGGGTATGCCGAAGATCTCGAACATGGTTACGAGTCGGTCTTAGTGTTGCGTGTCCCGGGCGCGGCGCAGCACGAAGTGATGCGCTGCAGACCCGGGACCCAGCGTTCTTTCTTGGAAGCCAACCGGGGTCCCGGATCAGCGGTGCACCGCTTCGCGCTGCACCGCGTCCGGGACACGGCGTACGTCAGCCGCTGACCAGCGGACAGCCGCCGTCCTTCAGCGGACGGAAGGCTTCGTTCGCCGGGATCGTCGCCCTGAGGTGATAGAAGTCGCCGGGATACTTCGATTCGGACGGCTTCTTCACCTCGAACAGATAGGCGTCGTGGATCTTGCGGCCATCGGCACGGATGGTGCCCTTGCCGAACAGCGGATCGTCGGTCGGCATTTTCTCCATTTCCTTCACGACCGCCTTGCCATCGGCCGCGCTTTTCAACGCCACGACCGCCTTCAGGTAGTGCGTGATGCCGGCGTAGACGCCGGCGTGGATCATGGTCGGGAACTTGCCCTTGCGCTCCTCCTGCCAGCGTTTGGTCCAGGCGCGGTTGGTGTCGTTCATGTCCCAGTACCAGGTCTCGGTCAGGGTGAGGCCCTGCGCGGTCGGCAGGCCAAGCGCGGCGACGTCGCTTGCGAACACCAGGAGCCCGGCAAACTTCTGGCCGCCTTTGACGATGCCGAATTCGGCGCCCTGCTTGATCGAGTTGATGGTGTCGCCGCCGGCATTGGCGAGGCCGATGACCTTGGCCTTCGACGCCTGCGCCTGCAGCAGGAACGACGAGAAGTCCGAGGTGTTGAGCGGATGGCGCACCTTGCCGAGCACTTTGCCGCCGGCCTTCTCGACCGCCGCCGCGGTGTCGCGCTCCAGCGCATGACCGAAGGCGTAGTCGGAGGTCAGGAAGAACCAGGTGTCGCCGCCGGTCTTCACGATCGCCGTGCCGGTGCCGTTGGCGAGCATCCAGGTGTCATAGGTCCAGTGGATGGTGTTGGCGTTGCACTTCGGACCGGTGAGGTCGGAAGCCGCGGCGCCGGAGACGATGAACAGCTTGTTCTTGTTGGCCGCGACCTGGCTGACCGCGAGCGCCACGCCCGAATTCGGCATGTCGATGATCAGATCGACCTTGTCGACGTCGAACCACTGGTTGGCGATGTTGGTGCCGACGTCGGGCTTGTTCTGGTGGTCGCCGGAAATCAGGTCGACCTTCACGTTCGGATGAGCCTTGGTGAAGTCGGCGATCGCCATCTTGGCGGCCGCAACCGAACCCGGCCCGCCGATGTCGGCGTAGAGGCTCGACATGTCGCTCAGGACGCCGATCTTCACCTTCAGGTCCTCGGCCCGCGCCGGAGCGACGGCGAGGACGACCGCAATCGCGGTCAGACTCAGGATACGCTTCATACTCTTCCTCCTGTTGAATTCATTGACGCTCAGAACTCCGAGATAATCGTGCAGCTTGTCGAGATTGGCGTCCAACTCCGCGCCGGCGAAGCCTTCCACCACGCGGCCATTCTCCATCACATAGTACCGGTCGGCGACCGTCGAGGCGAACCGAAAGTTCTGCTCGACCAGGAGAATGGTGAAGCCCTGCTGCTTTAGCGTGCGGATCGTCTGGCCGATCTGCTGGATGATGACGGGAGCGAGACCTTCGGTCGGCTCGTCGAGCAGCAGAAGCCTCGCGCCGGTGCGCAAGATGCGCGCGATCGCCAGCATCTGCTGCTCGCCGCCGGAGAGCTTGGTGCCCTGGCTTGAGCCGAGCCGCTCCTTGAGGTTCGGGAACAGTTCGAAAATGCGGTCGAGCGAGAGCCCGCCGCCGCTGACCACGGGCGGCAACAGCAGGTTTTCTTCGACGGAGAGGCTGGCAAAAATGCCGCGCTCCTCGGGGCAGATCGCGATGCCGGCGCGGGCGATCTCGTTGGAGAGCGTTCCGATCAGCTCGCGGCCCTCGAAGCAGCACCGAACCGGTGCGCTGCGTGACGATGCCCATGATCGACTTCAGCGTCGTGGTCTTGCCGGCGCCGTTTCGCCCGAGCAGCGTCACCACCTCGCCCTGTTCCACGTCGAAGGCGACGCCGTGCAGGATGTGCGACTCGCCGTACCAGGCCTGCAGATCCCGGACCGCGAGCAGCGGCGTACGGAGCTCAGGCATGGCCCGTCCCCATATAGGCCTCGCGCACTTCGGCGTTGGCAGATACGGTGGCGTAGTCGCCCTCGGCCAGCACGCGGCCTCGCGTCAGCACGGTGATGCGCTGGCAGAGATTTTCCACGACCGAGAGATTGTGCTCGACCATCAGCACGGTGCGGTCGGCGGCGACCCGCTTGATCAGGATTGCGATGCGGTCGATGTCCTCGTGGCCCATGCCGGCGGTCGGCTCGTCGAGCAGCAGCATTTCCGGATCGAGCGCCAGCGTGGTCGCGATCTCGAGCGCGCGCTTTCGGCCGTAAGGCAATTCGACCGCGGTGACCTGCGCGACATCGGAGAGGCCGACGTCGGCGATCAGCGACAGCGCGCGCTCGTTGAACTGGTCGAGCACGCCGCGCGAGCGCCAGAAGTCGAACGAGCCGCCGCGCTGGCGCTGCAGCGCGATGCGAACGTTCTCCAGCACGGTCAGATGCGGGAACACCGCGGAAATCTGAAACGAGCGCACCATGCCGAGGCGGGCCACTTCGGCCGGCGGCAGCGCCGTGATGTCCGAGCCCTTGTAGGTGATGCGACCCTTTGTCGGCTGCAGAAACTTGGTGAGCAGGTTGAAGCAGGTGGTCTTGCCGGCGCCGTTCGGCCCGATCAGCGCGTGGATGGTGCCGCGCTCGACACGCAGATTGACGCCGTTGACGGCGACGAAGCCCGCGAAGTCTTTGGTCAGGTCCTCGGTTTCGAGGATGAACTCACTCATACCCGCAATCCCGGCCGCGCATCGCGCGACTGCCCCAGAAGCGGTCATTTAGAGTGGCTTCGCGGGAGCCGTCCAGACCCCTAAAAGTCTCATGCGAAGAACAAATGGTACAAAACCAACGAAAAACCCGCCCGGATGGGGACCATCCGGGCGGGCCTGTGAGACCGACGCGAGGGGAAGGCGGGGGCGTGCGCGCCGGTCGCAGGGGGTGATTGGGTGATCAGTAGACCCGGCAGACCTTCGCGGTTCCGACGTAGAAGCCATAAGCGTCGTACTGGCGCTCCCAGCGGCAGCGGCGATAACCATCGACATAGTAGCCGCCATAGGCCGCTTCGTTGGCAATCGCCGCACCGACAACCGCGCCACCGACGATGGCGGCTCCGATGCCCCAACCGCCGCGGGCCTGGGCCGAGCTGGTCGGGATGCCAAGGCTTCCGGCGAGCATCAGGACGGCAAGCGCGCCAGCGATCTTGGACTTGGTGTTCATGTTGGTCTCCCTCTGAATTGGTGTGGGCCGGCATGGCCCTCATGGTGTTTGGTCGGTCGCGGTGTCCGTAAGGTTCAAACTAACGCGAACCCGGGAATTGCTAAGTGCGAAAGGTCACAAGCACTGCTGTGTGAAAGCGCACAATGGCGCGGCCGCACATGGTTAAACCCGCACCCAGTCGAGGATGACGTACCAGCCGCTTTAAGAACCTGTTAGCGCTTTTCGCCGCGCACGCCCCGCCTGGGTAGTCGATCGCAAAAAGGCAGGCTGCCCCAGCAGGCGGCGTAACCGCGCACCGCGCGATCAAAGTTTGTAAATGGGAATGTTGAGCGCGCGCGCCGAAGCCAACATCCGCTCATCAAAGCTGGCCAATGCGATATCGCTATCCAGCCCGCGCAGATATTCGATCGTCGCCAGGTGAAGGGAATCGAGCGTTCTGACGGGAACAGAAAAGGCCTGAAGTGCACGGCTCAGAACATTCGGCGTCAGCTCGGCAAGCTGAATGCGATTCAGCAGCGCTCTGGCACTATCGCCGTGCACTTTGGACGATCGGTGAACGCGATTCCAGACTTCGTACTCAAGCAACCGGCTGGAGCCGAGAGATTCTTCCCACAGCGTATCCGGCGGGCTTCGATCTTCCGAAAGCAGATAAGCCAGAACGACCGAGCTATCGAGGTAGATCACCAGCGATCTTCCCGGTCTTTGTCCAGCTCTCTCATGAGCTCACCAAAACTCATGATGGGGTTCCGCGGCGGCAGCGGCTCCCGCGGATTCTTGGCCGGCGTGACGACACCTTGGCGGATCAGTTCAGCCCATCGTGCGTCCGCATCAGGCCTGTTGAGGCCCGGCCGGGCCGGCCCAAGCTCGGCGACCACGCGGTCGCGATCGGTAACCAGCACGGTTTCGCCGGAAGCCGCAAGACGAACGTATTCGCTGAGCTTGTTTTTCAGGATCTTGATGCCGACTGAGCGCATCCGCGAAAAGTAGCTACCGGTAGCTACTTTGTCAATTTCCCCGGAATTACTGCGCCTTGGCCTGCGGCTGCGCGCCCGCCGCGGGGGGCAGCCGAAGCGTTGGCCTGCACCGCCATGATCGCCGACAGCGCGTCGACCAAACCAGCGCCGAACTCCGGGTCCTTGCCGGCCGGGCCCAGATCCTTGGCAGTCGATTCCAGGATATGGCGCACCGCGTCCGGAGTGAGCGCTGGCGCCCGCTGGATCACCAGCGCCGCGACCCCGCTGACATAGGCCGCCGAGAACGACGTACCAGAGATCATCTCATAGTTGCTGCCTGGCACCGGCAGCAGGATGTCGACGCCGGGTGCGGTCAACGCGATGTGCAGCCCGATGTTCGAGGCACGGAACAGCTTGTCGTCGGCGTCGGTCGCCGACACTGCGATCACGTTCGGATCGGCGGCGGGAAATTGCGGCGGCGACTTCGGTCCGTAATTGCCGGAGGCCGCGATCAGCACCACGCCCTTGGCCTTGGCGCCGGCAAGCTCGCGCGCCAGCGCGGGATCGGCCGGCCCGGCGAAGCTCATGTTGATCACGCGCGCATTCTGCTGGACCGCGTATTCGACGCCTTTAACGATGGCGAAGGTCGTCGCCTCAGTGTCGCCGTTTGCCGCGCTGAAGGCGCGGATGGCAAGTATTCTTGCCGCAGGCGCCGCTCCCATCAGCCGGGCATGGGCGACGATCGCGCCGGCGATGGCGGTGCCGTGCATGTGCGGCCCCTCGCGCTTGCCGAGCGCGTCGAACGAGCCGGCAATCGCGCCGGCCAATTCGGGATGGCTGAGATCGATGCCGGAGTTGATCACCGCAACGAGAACTTTCTCGCCGGTGGCCAGGTTATGCGCCTCGTTGAGACGGAGCTTTTCCAGCGCGTATTGCGCCGGGTCGCCGCCCTTGGGCAGAGCGGCGGCGGTCGCGACCGCAGGAGTCGGCGCCGGCATCGCAGGCGCCGGCGGCGTAAAGTTCGGCGGCGTTTCCTGTTGCTGGGAACCTGCGAAGAGATGGTTCGCCTGGGCCGATCGCAGCGTCACCTCGCCGCCGAGACCGCGCAGCACCGCGCGCACGTCGCGCAGCTTGACGATCCGCGCGCGAACGAAGGTTGTGCCGGCGAGCGTCAGGTTCTGCGTTTCAAGCTGAAGCAGGCCGTGCCGCGCCAGCAGTTGGGCGATGCCGGGCTGCGGAAAATTGGCGGCGAATTCGAGGACGATCTCGTCCTTCACGAAACGGTTTTCGCCATCGGGTGGAATGAAGATGCGCTGCGCGGAAGTGCCGCTGCCTGGTGGCGGCGCCCCGGCGCCGGCTGGACCGGTGGCCAGCCCGGTGCCGACCGCGACACCTGTTCCGACAACGCCGCCGGTGCCCACCACCGTGGTCACGATCGGACCGCGAGGGGGCCGGTGCGGCGGGTGGCGGCCTGGGCGCCGGCCATCGCCGTCGCCGTTGGAAGCGGTCGTGGTGCCATCGCCCCGGCCCTTGCCTTTTCCTTTGCCCTTACCCTTACCGCCATTCGAGGTGACGTTGTGGCCGGGGGCGTCGCGGTTGAAATGGCGAAAATGCGGCTCATTGTGGAAGTTCGGGCTCGCGTGCGGAGCGCGCATGTCGCCGCCGCGAAAGCTCGGGTTGACTGTCGTAGCATGGAAGTCGCCGCCGGAACGGAAGCCCCCGCTCATGCTCGGGCCGGCGCGCATTTGCGCCTGCGAGATGGAACTGACGGCGGCGATCCCTGCCACGGCGGACACGGTCGAGATCGACAGTCCGAAAATCAGACCGAAGCGGCGGGCCGGCGGGCGCATGGCTTGTTCTCCGAGGCTTACCCCCGAGCGATCACTAAAAACTCAAGCTCACCATCGACAACGCGGCCGGATCATAGCACTTCGGCCGCAGGCGCGCTCAACGCGTTACCGCGGCAAAGCCTATCACCGGGTTCGCCGACATCTTTTTCGCAACCGCGCTCAGCTCCTGATCCGGCAGGGCGTTCTCGGACACGCGCAGCTTGAACATTCCGCCGGCGGCCGGGCCGCCCACGACGATTGCCTTGTTGTCGGCGAGGAACTTGGTGATGTCGGCCGCGCTGGCTTGCGGGTTGAAGCGCACCGAAACGTAGGAGCCTTCTGCGCTCTGCGTGTAAGAGGCCGTGGTGAAGCCCGGGCCACCGTTCCTTGACGAACACGCCGGCGAGGATGCCCGCCTGCAGCACGATGGCAAGCGCCGCGGCGGTTGCGCCATAGGCGAGCGTACGCGGCGAGAAGCCGGCGACGAAATCGGTGAGCCAGGCGCCGAGGTTGAACGACATCTTCGGCTGACGGGCCGGCTCGGCATCGATCTTGGCGAACAATTGCTGCATCGCGCGGGCCGAAGGCGCACCGAGCGTCTCGTTGAGGCGGATCGCTTCGCCGAGCTCCTCGCGGACCAGCTCGTAGCGGGCGGCAAGTTCGTTGTCATTGGCCAGCGCCTGCTCGACCCGGGCGGCGTCGCGGCGCGAGAGCGTGCCGGCGGCATGCCACGGCAACAGCATCTCGACATCCTCCGGAAGCTTCTCGGCTTCGTTCTTCTTCGTGTTCATGGCCAACCTCGTTCGTATTCCTTGAGCTTTCAACAGCTCTGCCAGTTTCTTACGCGCGTAGAACATCCGCGTTTTGACGGTCGCTTCCGGGATGCCGACGATCTCCGCCACTTCCTCCACGGACTTCTCGTGGTAGTAGACGAGATCGATGATCTCCCGGTGTTCGGCGGAAAGGCCATTGAGGCATTTCCGAATGACATCCGCCTTCTGCTTCTTCTCCAGTACGACGTCCGGGGTGTCCGACGTGTCCTCGATCGCCTCGGCCGTCTCTTCATCCAACTCCTGCTCCGGCTTGCGCCGCAGCACCGATAACGCCTTGAAGCGGGCGATGGCGAGAAGCCAGGTCGAGACTTGCGACCTTCCCTCGAAGCGCCCGGCTTGCCGCCAGACATCGAGAAACACCTCGCTGATCAGGTCCTCGGCGGTCGCTTCCTCACGAACCAGCCGCAACACGAACCTGAACACCCGCACATGATGCCGGGCAAACAGCACCTGCATCGCGAGCCGGTCGCCGTTAGCAATCCGTCCAATCAGGACTTCGTCCGAAGTGGCTTGGTTCGCTGACAAGCTCGGCTCTCGTGTAGTTGGTCGTGACAGGCTGCGGTTTGGTTCAAATCCATGGCAATCTCCAACTAAACCCCTTGATCCGCAAGCGAAAATAGTCACATGGCCAAGGCCAGGACCGCCCTAAATCGGGACAAGTGAAGCGATGCGCACGCTCCCTCCCCCTTGGTCGCCCTGCCCTGGCGTGGCGTTCGAGCCGCCGCTGTGACGTCACGCACAGAGCAAACATTCTCCCGCACGCGGCTGCGAAAATCGGGCAAGGTGACGAGGTCAGTCGACAGCCCCAGAAGCGAGGCGGGATGAGGTTCGGATTTGCATTGCCGTTGGGCGCGCTCGCGGTGGGCCTGTCGCTCGTGGTCTATTCGCCAGCCCAAGCGCAGACCTACCCAAGCAAGCCGGTCCATCTCGTCATCACCACCGGTCCAGGCAGCTTCGTCGACATCATCGCCCGCGTGCTGTCGACCAAGATGCCGCAGGGCCTCGGCCAGCCGGTGATCCCGGAAAATCGTCCGGGCGCGGCCGGCCAGATTGCGGCTGATTTCGTCGCCAAGGCCGCACCCGACGGTTACACGCTGCTGGTGTCGTCGCCCGGCACGCTGACTGTAGGCCCCCAGCTCAACAAGACCCCTTACGATCCGCTCAAGGATTTCGCGCCGATCTCGATGCTGGCGACCGCGCCGACCGGCTTTGCCGTCAACCCTGGCTTTCCCGCCAAGACCTTCGCCGAATTCCTCACCTACGTTCGCGCCCATCCCGGCACCGTCAGCTACAGCCATCCCGGTACCGGCAGCTTGATGCATCTGGGTGGCGAGCACATGAAGCTGATGGCCGGCATCGACATGCAGGGCGTGCCCTATCGCGGCGCGGCGCCGGCGGCGACCGCAATCGTCACCGGCGAGGTGCAGGTTGGCTTTGCCGATCTGCCCTCGCTCAAGCCGCTCCATGAGGCGGGCCGCCTGCGCATCCTTGCCGTGGTCGATCCGGCGCGCACCGCCTACATGCCCGAAATCCCGACAGTCGCGGAGTCCGGTCTGCCGGGCTATGACGCCGGCGGCTGGGGAATATTGCTGGCGCCGGCCGGCACACCGACGGAAATCGTTGCGCAGCTTAACGCCGAGGTGCGAAAAGCCTACGGCAATGCGGACGTGGTCGAGGCGCTGAAACGCGTCGCCGTCGATCCGCTGTTGATGAGCCCGCAGGATACGGCGAAGTTCCTGCGCACCGAATACGAGAAATGGGGCAAGCTGATCAAACTGGTCGGCATCAAGCCGCAATAGCCTTCAACTCAGAGCAAGGAAGCAGCACGTGATCGATCTCTACACCTGGACGACGCCGAACGGCCGCAAGATTTCCATAGCGCTTGAAGAGATGGGACTGCCGTACACCGTACATGCCGTGGACATCGGCAAGGACGAGCAATTCAAGCCGGAGTTCCTCAAGATCAGCCCGAACAACCGCATCCCGGCGATCGTCGACCGCGACAACGGCTTGAGCCTGATGGAGTCGGGCGCGATCCTGATCTATCTCGCCGACAAGTGCGGCAAGCTGCTGCCGAAGTCCGGCGAGGCGCGCTACCGGGTGATCGAGTGGCTGATGTGGCAGATGGGCGGGCCGGGCCCGATGCTCGGCCAGGTGCATCACTTCGTCAAATACAACAAGGGCAAGTCGGCCTACGCCGAGGAGCGCTACACCAAGGAGGCGCACCGGCTTTATGGCGTGATGAACAAGCGGCTCGAAGGCCGCCCCTATCTCGCGGATGATTATTCGATCGCCGACATCGCGGTGTGGCCGTGGATCTCTCGCTTCGAATGGCAGGAGATCGACATGAAGCAATATCCCAATGTGCTGCGCTGGTATCTCGACATCGCGAAAAAGCCGGCGACGCACAAGGGCTACAAGGTGCCGAAGGACGTCGGCGACGTGCCAATCCCGAAGTAGCGCGGCAAACTGCGCATGGCACTGGTTTATCGGACGGCGCGGGTCGACGAGCTCGATCGCGTCCAAGCGCTGATCGTCTCTAGCATCAACGACCTGACCGAGCGCCACGGCCTCGGTCCGATGGCGAGCGCGCGTCCGCCGCACTTCCAGGCCTTTTCGTTGCGCGACGATCCGGATGGGCTTTGGATCGCCGAAGAAGGCGGCCAAATCCTCGGCAGCGCCTTCAGCTGGGTCTGTGAGGATTTCTGGTTTCTGGCCGAGCTGTTCGTCTCTCCCGATCAGCAGGGCCGCGGCATCGGGAATGAGCTGCTGGGCCGAACATTGGCGCACGCCGAAAAGCACCAGGCGAAGACCAAAGCGCTGATCACCTTCGCTTTCAACCGCGTCTCGCAGGCTCTCTATATCCAGCATGGCATGTTTCCGCGCACACCGGTCTACTTCTTCAGCACCGTGCGCGAGATCCTGCTGGAAAAGCCAGCGGCTGCAGGCCTCCGTCCGCTAGCAATCGAAATGTCCGACATGCACAGCCTGGAGCCCATCGACAAAACGGCTTTGGGCTTCTCACGCGCCAAACATCACGCGTTTTTGATCGGCGACAATGCGCTGAACGGCGCACTGCTATACGACGGCAACGATTGTGTTGGTTACGTCTATGTCAGCAAAGGTGGTCATATTGGACCGCTGGCCATAACGCGGCGCGATGCTCTCGATGCAGCGTTTCGCACCGCGCTGGTACTTGCCGCGGATGCCGGTGCTTCCCAGGTCTCAGCTTTCATTCCCGGCACCGCGGAAGCAGCCCTGAGCCTCGCGGTACGGCACGGCATGCGGATCACGTTTCCGATGCTGCTAATGTCATCCCGCGATTTCGGCGATTGGGGCTGTTATCTGCCGCGCAATCCCGGATACATGTGATCCATCACGTCGGGAGGCTCGGATGAGCCAGACTGAAAACATGTTCAACGACGGCAAGGCCTACGAGCGATTGATGGGCCGCTGGAGCCAAGTCGTCGGCAGGCAATTCCTCGACTGGCTCGGCCAGCCAGACGGCCTGCGCTGGGTCGACGTCGGCTGCGGCAACGGGGCCTTCACCGAAGTGCTGATCGAGCGTTGCGCGCCCGCAAGCGTCACGGCGATCGATCCGTCCGAGGGCCAACTCGCCTATGCGCGCAACCGGCGCGGCGCCAAGATGGCGGAATTCCGGGTCGGCGATGCGCAGGCACTGTCGTTCCCCGACGGTAGCTTCGATGCCGGCGTCATGGCGCTGGTGATCACGTTCGTGCCCGATCCAGCCAAGGCGGTGGCCGAGATGGCGCGCGTGGTGCGTCCGGGCGGCATCGTTGCGACCTATATGTGGGATCCTAACGGGGTTCCGGTCCAGCCGATGCGCGATGCGCTGACTGCACTTGGCGCGCCGCCAACCACCTCGCTCGGGCACGGCCGGCTGGACGCTTTGCAAAAGTTCTGGCGGGTGGTCGGGCTGCAATCCGTCGAGAGCCGCGTGATCCGAATCCGGGTGACATTTTCCGACTTTGACGATTTCTGGGCGTCCAACGCGGTGCCGATCGGCCCGCAAGGCCAGGCGCTCAAGCAGTTATCGGCCGTCGCGCGCGGTCAGCTTCGGGAGCGCCTGCGCGAGCAGTTGCCGCCGGGGCCAGACGGTCGCATCACCTACGAGGCCTTTGCTAACGCCGTGAAGGGTCGCGTGCCCGGCTGAAGGCCGGAGCGCATCCGTGAAATCCATCCCATCCGCTGCGGCATGGGTGGTCCCCGCCCGTAGCCTTGATCGGCACGCCTTTGTGTCTCACAACAACCGCGTCATGTTCCCCCGCAAAATCCACTACGGCTGGATCGTCGTCGGCGTCACCTGCCTGGTGCTGCTGACCGGCGCCGGCGTGCGCTCGACGCCAGGCATCCTGATGGTGCCGCTGGAGGAGGAATTCCACTGGTCGCGCGCGACCATCGCGTTCGCCGTCTCCATCAATCTCATCCTCTACGGCTCGATCGGCCCGTTCGCCGCCGCGATCATGGAGCGGTTCGGCATCCGCCGCTCGGTGCTGTGCGCGCTGACGCTGGTCGCCGTCGGCGTCGCATCCACCTCGCTGATGCGCTACCCGTGGCAACTCATCCTGATGTGGGGCTTCCTGGTCGGCGCCGGCACCGGCTTTCTCGCGACCGTGCTCTCGGCCACCATCGCGGCGCGCTGGTTCACGGCCCGGCGCGGCCTCGTCGTCGGCATCCTGAGCGGCGGCTCGGCGACCGGGCAGCTCCTGTTCCTGCCGGTGATGGCCAACATCACCGCGGCCTATGGCTGGCGCGCCACCGTCATCACCATCGCGCTGGTGCGTGTGCGTCGTGCATTCCGCTGGTGGCGCTGATCATGCGCGACCGGCCGCAGGATGTCGGGCCTCCTGCCCTACGGCGAAACCGGCGAGTCCAAACCGGTGGCGCAGGCCAGGGGCAATCCGGTCGCGCTCGCCTTCGGCGCGTTGCGCGAGGCGGTGCGGATTACGCGACTTCTGGCTGATCGGCCGGCAGCTATTTCGTCTGCGGCGCATCGACCAACGGCCTGATCGGCACGCACCTGATCCCGGCCTGCATCGACCACGGCATGTCGGAAGTGGCCGGCGCGACGCTGCTCGCCACCATGGGCATCTTTAACTTCATCGGCACCACCAGTTCGGGCTGGCTCGCCGACAAGTTCGACAACCGCCTGCTGCTGTCGGCGTACTACGGCCTGCGCGGGCTTTCGCTGTTCTACCTGCCGTTCTCGTTCGTCGACTTCTACACCATGAGCCTGTTCGCGGTGTTCTACGGCCTCGACTGGTTCGCCACCATCAGCACCGACGGTGCGCATGCTGGTCAACACCTTCGGCCGCGAGCGCGGCAGCTTGGTCTATGGCTGGGTGTTCACCTGCCATCAGCTCGGCGGCGCGGCGGCCGCGGTCACCGCGGGCCTCCTGCGCGTCACCTTCGACGACTACATGGCGGCCTTCATGCTGTCCGGCACGCTCTGCCTTCTCGCCGCCATCGCCGTCCTGTTCATCGGCGGCGGGCGGAAGGCACGCGAGCCTGCGGTGGCGTG
This sequence comes from uncultured Alphaproteobacteria bacterium, assembly GCA_963702635.1. GTDB lineage: Bacteria > Pseudomonadota > Alphaproteobacteria > Rhizobiales > Xanthobacteraceae > Z2-YC6860. Next base: position 498,983 of record CAVPDL010000010.1, on the reverse strand, counting down.
ATCAGGCTTTGTCCGGCAACGATCGGATTCGGAATTGGCCTTCCTCGATAACGGTGTAGTGCCCTAGCAAGCCGTCGCCGATCCTTTGGATTGCCGTTTCGAGTCTGCTCCATTTCAAAGCGCGTTGCCCAGGATCGATGCGGAGAAGGACCAATCCAGGTACGGGCGGCGCCAGCGGACGACCAATTCGCCGAAATCTTTGTCTTCTGTCAACAATAGTCGCAGGTCGGCTTGCGCTCGCGCGATGGCTTCGGCATCGCTCGTACCCGAGGCCATCTCGGCAACATAAATTACATCATGCCCGGTTACGCGCAGACGCGAAACCAGCATAGCGTCCACGCATTCGTCAGCAAACCAGCGCACGACTCCGATCAGCCATATACCAGATTTTCATCAGCGAGATAATCGGCAGCGAATGCTTGAGCCGCACGAATATCGTCGGCTGTGAGCCGTGGGTGGTCGGCAATGATCGCCTCGAACGCCATCCCTGCACCCAGCTTTCGGAGAATGATCTCGACCGGCACGCGCGTTCCGCGAATCACAGGCTTGCCACCCATGATTTCCGGATTTAACTCGATCCTGTCGTACGCCATGGCATGATCCTCTGTAGGGACCAGATTCACTTTTGCCATGATAGCAAAGCCAGCACCGCAATGACACAATGGCGTGAACGACAAGAGGTCCCTAAACCATGCCCGCGTTCATCTGCAACACCTGCGGCACGCAATACGCGCCGAGCGAGAAACCGCCGGCATCCTGCCCAATCTGCGACGACGAGCGGCAGTATGTCGTGCCGGCGGGGCAGAGCTGGATCACGCTCGATGTGCTCGGCAAGCGATGCATGAACGCCATTCGCGAGCTCGAGCCTGGGCTCATCTCGATCACGACGCAGCCGGCGTTCGGCATCGGCCAGCGCGCGCAGCTTCTGCGCACGCCGCACGGCAACATCCTGTGGGACTGCATCGCCCTGATCGACCGCGCCACCATCGAGATGATCAATGCCATGGGCGGGATCAAGGCCATCGCCATCTCGCATCCGCACTACTACACCACCATGGTTGAGTGGAGCGAGGCGTTCGGCGGCGCGCCGATCCATCTGCATGCTGCCGACCGCAAATGGATCATGCGCGACGATCCGTCGATAAAGCTCTGGCAGGGCGAGACCAAGGAGCTGCTGCCCGGGCTGACGCTGATCTGCGCCGGTGGGCATTATCCCGGCGGCACCGTGCTGCACTGGGCCGCCGGCGCCGGCGGCAAGGGTGCGCTGTTGTCGGGCGACATCGTTCAAGTGGTGCAGGACAACAAGTCGGTAAGCTTCATGTGGAGCTTCCCGAACTTCATACCGCTGTCGGCGCCGCGCGTCGAAGGCGTGGTCAACTCGCTCAAAGGCTACAAGTTCGACCGCGTCCACGGCGCCTTCACCGACCGCACCATCTGGTCCGACGGCAAGGGCGTGATCGAGCGCTCGGCCGAGAGGTATCTGAAGATCATTCGCGGCGACGGCTCTTACGAACTGCAATAATCGATGCCACGAGTGCGGCAGACGAAACCCCCGGCTAAAATGTCGCCGCGGTTGATTGAGCAGAGCACATCTTATAATGCCTCGATGGGGGTCGCGATGATCGACTGCGGGAGAGGATCATGAGACGCCGCGAATTCGTTGCACTCCTGCTCGGCGCGGCGATTGCCGCGCCCCGCCTTGCATTGGGCCAGCCGGCGAAGACCTATCGGCTCGGATCGCTCACTCCGGGAGCGCCGCTACCCGCCAACTCACCGCTTGGTACGGTCCTGCTGAAAGGACTGGAGCAGCAAGGCTTTACCGTCGGCAAAAACCTCGCCTACGACGCCCGCGGCGCTGCGGGCCAAAACCGCAAGCTGCCTGAACTGGTCCGGGCGATGAAGGCTGACCACGTCGATGTCCTCGTTGCCGTCGGCTATCCGACCGCGCTCGCGTGCAAGGTCGAGAACATTCCGACGGTGGTGGCCTGGGGTTCCGGCGATCCGGTCGCCACCCATCTGGTCGACGGGTTGGCGCGGCCGGGCGGCAATATCACCGGCATTTCGGACAATTCGACAGAGCTTTCCACCAAGCGCCTGGCTCTGATCAAGCAGGCGGTGCCGAAGCTGCAGCGGGTCGCGATGCTCTGGAACCGGGACGATCTCGGCATGAGTCAGCGTTATGAAGCGTCAGCCGGCGCGGCGCGCCTAATCGGGGCGAGCGTGCAAGCGCTCGGCGTCCGCGAACCGGACGATTTCAACGGCGTGTTTGAGGCGATGGATCGCCAGCGGCCGGACGCAATCCTCATGGTGTCCGACTCGCTTACCGTCCTTAATCGCAAGCGCGTCTTCGACTACGCCGCCGAGCATCGCATTCCGGCGCTCTATGAGTACGACAACATGGCCCGCGACGGCGGCCTGATGTCATACGGACCCGACCTCAAGGAATCGATGGAGCGCGCCTCCGATCTGGTCGCCCGCATCTTCAAAGGTGCGCAGCCATCCGACCTGCCGTTCGAGCAGCCGACCCGCTATCCGTTCGTCGTAAATCTGAAGACCGCGAAGGCGACCGGCATCGAGCTGCCGGTCAATCTGGTCGCGCTGGCCGACGAGGTCATCGAATAGGGCTACTTGCCGGCGACCTTTCGCAGCGCATCGTTGATGCGGTCCTGCCAGCCGGGGCCACCCTGCTGAAAGTGGTCCAGCACGTCACGGTCTAGACGCAGGGTGACCTGTTCCCGGACGCCGGGAACGGACGGCTTGCTGACGGGCAGTTCCGGCGGCTTGGCGGTGACCGCCTTGAACATCGCCTCGGCAGCATCCCGTGAGCTGGTGGGTCGGCGTCTGTCGTGCATCGAATCCTCTGGGTGAGAATCAACTGCGAAATCTTAGCGTTAATGCCGTGGAGTCGCCTCGATGGCCCCGGTCTTTTCCAGATAAGCCGATCCCAGGTTCGCGATCACGTCTGCCATCAGCTTGGCCTGTTCGCCGGGCGGCGCCAGCAGAATCAGGTCGGCAAGGCTTTCGGCCAAGCGGCTGGCGAGATCGGCCAGGTCGGCGTCCTCGCGCTCAAGCTGTTTCTCGACCAGGTCATTCACGTCGCAGTGCAGGCAATCGGACATCGGACCGTTCCGGCTGGAGGGTGCCCTCAACATAATGTCGCGATGGCAAAAGCACCATGGCCGGAAAATTGAAGGGGCAGAGCGTTTCCGCCCTGCCCCTTCAAGTGAAAGATCGAATTGGTGTGCCTGCAGGTAGCTTTGTTATTCAATCGCAGTAGCAAATACGCCGTGTTCAGACGGACGCCTCGCTGTACTGAAATCGCTCCTGCAAAAATCGGAAACTCCTTTGCTCTTGAAACTTCTTTGCTCTTGATGTCGCGGAACATGCGCCCGGCACGCTGCCTCGTGAAGTGCGAATCCGCACAGCCCAAAGAGTGCGAAAACGCACAGCCGGACCGCGCGGTCTGCAGCGACCAAGAGACAGCTAGTTTTGTGCGTGCGGCGCGTGGAGCGCGGCGGTGCTGATACATAGATCGCCTCGCGGTCGGCACCGTCTCGGCCGCGAGGCTTACCGTTCAGCAGCAGAAGAGAAGAAGAGTTGTCTCAGGCCGCTTCGGCCTGTGCCTCCTGGTTGACCACCGCCTCGGCCAGCTCGGTCAGCGCCTCGTCGGTCGCTTTTTCCTCGTCCAGCGTTTCCTGCAGGAGTTTCACAGCGTCATTGAGGCCGAGCTCTTCGGCCCAGGTCTTCAGCGTACCGTAGCGTGAAATTTCATAGTGCTCGACCGCCTGAGCTGCCGCCAGCAAGCCCGCATCGAGCGCGGGGGAGCCTTTGTATTCCTTGATGATTTCCTGGCCCTCCTCGATGATGCCTTCGATCGCGGCGCACTTCTTGCCCTGCGGCTTCTCCTCGATCAGGTCAAACACCTGCTCCAGGCGCCCGACCTGCTCCTCGGTTTCGCTGTGATGTTTCTCGAATGCAGCGGTGAGGTTTTCGTTCTGGGCCGCCTTTGCCATCTTCGGCAGCGCCGCCAGGATTTTCTTCTCCGCGTAGTAGATGTCCTTCAGCGTGTCGTGGAACAATTCGTCGAGTTGCTTCGGCTCTTTGGCCATGTCGTGCCTCCGATTTGGTATGTATGTGCGGAGACAAGCTCGCGCGTCGTCGTCTGTTCCATTGGGACACCGGCGCGTCGCAAAAAAATAAGGCGGCATTTTTTTGTCGCCGCCGCTTACTCATTTGATACGATAGGAACGGCCGACTGATCACCGATCCGTCAATGTCGCGACAGGCGACGCGAATTCGACCGCACGCGCCTGCGAACCTGCGCGACCACGGCGTCGCCGGTGCCGCCTCTGAGCAGCGTCGCAGCCGCAGCCATGGATGCCGACACCTTTTCCGTGACCATGCGGCCCGCCTCGGTCTGGGCTCGGGTTCCACCCATGGCGAGCTTCATCATTCGAAGCGCGACGACCTGTTGTGCTTCAAGCGCCAGCATCGTCGCGCCGTACCAGAATTTGAACATCCGTTCCCTCCTACCGCGCGTCAAGATAGACGTCCGCCTGCTCTTCACGCGGAAGCCAACCTTTCAGTTCCTTCGATGTTCCATTGCGTCAAAAGACACCACACGACGGGCGTTAGCGCAGCGCCTGGAGCGCGGCCGCCACCGAGACATCGAGGAATTGCCGCACATAGGCGCCCTGATCGTGGGCTGCAACGATCTTGTGTGCGGGCGCCATCGCCGCGAGGAATTTATAGGTGTGCCAGTGCGCCATCGCCGGCAGCAGCGGCAGGCCGGGGATTGACGGCTCCGGCCACATCGAGGTGTAGAAATACGGCTCGTCGCAAAACTCGTCGCCGGGACAATAGCCGATGCCCATGCTGCGGCCTGCGGCCGAGATCGACCAGGCAATCCAGATCGAAATGGTGCGGCCAGCAGCGCACCGGCGGCGCCTTGAGCTTCTTCGCAGCGAGATGCTTCTGCACGCCCGCCAGCGCCCCGCTACCGTTGGCGAACCAGGTGGCCAGCACCTTTAGCGCGTCGCCGAGTTCGTCGAGCGAATAGCGCGCGCCGAGCGCCAGCACATGATCGGGCATCGGGTAGGGCGAACGGATCGTCGAGCTTGCCCGAGGCGAGATTGCGCGCCGCGACGTGGCCGCCGAGCCAGGTCCGCACCTCGGCCTCGGCGCGGCCGTCGAGCGAAAGCGAGCGCGGATGCACGTCGAGGAAGGCGAGCGTCAGATCGGCGATGCGAAGCCCAAGCCGCGAGCCATCCGGCAGCGGATGCGTCACCAGCCCGCCGAAGGCGTCGTCCCAGCCGAGGCTGGTGTGGCCGTCATGCGGGCGCACCGGCACATAGGCGCGCGCCGTCCGCGCCAGCCATTGCGCGGCGTAGTGCGCCTGCAGCCGCGCGGCGTGCAGATACATGAAGTTCGCGCGGGGCAACGCTCTGCCAGATCGCCATCGTGCCCTTACAGTCCTCGGTTTGAAGCGCTTTGCCAGCGCGTCGGCATTCTTGGCGAGCAGGCCAAGGTCGGCGCCGACGGCGACGAACGTATAGCCCCACTCGATGAACTTCTTCGCCTCCTCCTCGTTCGGCGTGAGGATGCCGGCAGGCTTGCCGATCTTTTTCAGCCGCTTCACCGCGTCCTCCAACGCCGCCTGCACCTCGGGGTGGCCCCAGTTGCCGATGTGGCCGAACGACGCCGAAAGATCGTTCGGGCCGATGAACACGCCGTCGATGCCGTCGACCGAGGCGATCTCCTCGATCTGCGCCAGCGCCTCGCGGGTCTCGACCTGCACCAGCACGCAAATCTCGCTCGACGCATTCTTCAGATAATCCTTCACCCGGCCGTAGCGGCTGGCGCGGCCAGAGCCGGTGATGCCGCGCACGCCGCCCGGCGGATAGCGCGTCCATTCGACCGCGCGCTTGGCCTCCTCCGGGGTCTGCACGAACGGCAGCAGCAGCGTCTGCGCGCCGATGTCGAGAAAGCGCTTGATCAGCACCATGTCGTTCCAGGCCGGCCGCACGATGCAGGACGCGGTGCCGGCCTGCGCCGCCTGAAGCTGCCAGAGAATGTCGGGCACGTCGTTCGGCGAATGCTCGGTGTCGAGCAGAAGCCAGTCGTAGCCCGAATGCGACACGATCTCGATCGCGATCGGGTTGCACAGGCTGCACCACAGCCCGATCTGCAATCTCGCCCTTGGCGATCGCGTGCTTGAAGGCGTTGCGCGGCATGTCCATGGAAATGAGCCCTGTTGGTCGCGATGTCCTTGCCACGTCATGGCCGGGCTTGTCCCGGCCATCCACGTCTTTCTTCAACTAAGAAAAGCAAGACGTGGATGCCCGGCATAAAGCCGGACATGACGCCGAGATGGTGGCGCGGCCCTGCCTCACACGAACTGCACCGAGATGCCGCCGAGCGAGCCGAAGTCGCCGTGCACAGTGTCGCCCTTCGCTGCGAACACCACGCGGGTGAACGAGCCCGCCAGCACGATGTGGCCGGGCTCGATCGGCGTGCCCATCGAGCCCACCTTATTGGCAAGCCAGGCCACGCCCATCGCCGGATGGCCAAGACGCCCGCGGCGACGCCGGTCTCCTCGATCTCGGAGTTCTTGTACATGATGCCGCCGACCCAGCGCAGATCGACGTCCATCGGCCGCACCGGCCGGCCGCCCATGACGATGCCGGCGGCGGCGCCGTTGTCGGACACCGTGTCGAAAATCTTGCGCGGGTCCTGCACGCGGGCATCGACGATCTCCAGCGCCGGCACCACGTAGTCGGTCGCGGCCAGCACGTCGGTCAGGCCCACGCCCGGCCCCATCAGCCGCTTGCCGAGCACGAAGGCGAGCTCGACCTCGACCCGCGGCCTGCAGAAGTCGGAGTGCTGCAGCTTGGCGCCGTCCGGGACGATCATGTCGTCGTGCAGATAGCCGAAGTCCGGCTCGTCGATGTTGGAGGAGCGCTGCATCGCCTTCGAGGTCAGGCCGACCTTGTGGCCGATCGAGCTTGCGTCCGGCCGCGACCATGGCGCTTGTGCACGATGGTCGAGATTGCATAGGCGTCCTCGATGGTGATGCCCGGATAGGTGGTGGAGAGCTGGGTCGCCTGTTTCTTGGTCTTGTGCGCCTCCATCAGGATGTCGGCGGCCTTGTTGCGGTCGGCGTCGGATAGCATCGGCGAACCCTCCCCTTTGTCGGGCCGATCCTGCAAGGCTGCCGTTCGAAAATCAAATGGTCACGGGCTTCCTGGCCGCTATCGTCAGGATTGACCGATTGCTATCGTCGGCGCCAACAAAACGGCAATACTGCTGGGAGGGCATGATGAAACGCGCGATTGCGATCGCCACCGCTCTATTTATTGGATTCACGTCATTCAACGGCAACGCGGCGCTGTTCAAGTCGTCGTGGATCACGTTGTTCGACGGCAAGAGCCTCGATCAATGGCAGGGCGACGGCAGCGCGAACTTCCAGATTGCCAACGGCTCGATCATGGCGGTCGACAAGAAAGACCCCAAGGCGGGTCGCGTCCTATCTGGTCTCGAAGGAAACCTACAAGGACTTCGAGCTGCGCGCCGAGTTCTGGGTAAGCAACGACGCCAACAGCGGCATCTTCATCCGCTGCACCGATCCGGCCAACATCAGCAGCAAGACGGGCTACGAGGCCAACATCTTTGACACGCGTCCTGACCCAAGCGGTGGCACCGGCGCGCTCAGCAATGTCGCCAAAGTGGCGACCGCGTACAAAACCGGCGGCAAGTGGAACAATTACCACATCATCGCCAAAGGCTCGAAGTTCACGCTCGTCCTCAACGGCGTGAAAACCGTGGACGGCGCCGAGGACAGCAAGTTTGCCGAAGGCCGCATCGCGCTTCAGTTCGGCAAGGGCGTCATTATGTTCCGCAAGGTGCAGATCAAGCCGCAATGAACCCGGGCTTTTTCGACGATTGCCGTTGAACCATGCGAGCGGACGCGCGAGCGGCGACGGCGTAAGCGATACATTGAACGCGAGCGCGCTCAGGTCGAGCGTCATCCAGAAACCCAGAACCGGCAGAAATCCGAACAGCCCGGCAACGGTGAGCGCGACAGCGGCCAGGATGTGGTAGCTGCCGGCTGCGGGGCGTCGTTTCTTGAAAAAAAACGGGGCGGGGCAACCGATGGCTGACCGCCCCGGTGGTATCAGCTCAAGACCCGCTTATTGCAGCGGGATTTTGCCGTCCATGCAGTCCTGGATGGATTCACGCCATTCTCGCCGGCCATGATTGAAGCCGCGGGTGATCGACATATCGAAGCATTGTTCGTAGGTCGGCTTGGCGGGCTGCGCCACCATTCGCTTCTTGGCGGGAGCGGCGCCTTGAATCTGTTGATCGGGCGCGGCGTAGCTCGGACTGACAAAGCAAACGGCCAGCGACAGGCTGGCCGCGATTAAGGCGGTTCGCATGGATTCCTCTTTTAATTCCCAGCAATCTTACAAATCGCCCCCCGTGCCAATTTGTCGCAAAGGGCAATTCCGCGTCAATCCCGCTGCCGGGTACAGTGTTGAAAATCCAGGGTTTTGCAGCCCTGCCCTGCGTTTTTGAATATTCCGACCACACGCGACCAATGTTGAAAAGGCGCTGGCGGCCGACCCGCCACGCGGCCTATTTCGCCCTGGCGGTGGCCTTTTCCATCAAGGTCAAAAGCCCGCGCAGCAGGTCGATTGGCCGCGGCGGACAGCCCTTGATCGTCAGATCGACCGGCACAACCTTGTCGACTGACCCGACGGTGCCGTAACTCTCCGCGAACACGCCGCAGCCCGCGGCGCAGTCGCCGGCCGCCACCACCCATTTCGGATCGGGCGTGGCAGCGTGCGTTCGCTCCAACGCCACCCGCATGTTGTGGCTGACCGGCCCGGTCACCAGCAGCACGTCGGCGTGGCGCGGTGAGGCTGCGAATTTGATACCGAATCGCTCGACGTCATAGATCGCATTGTTGAGCGCATGGATTTCCAGCTCGCAGCCGTTGCACGATCCGGCATCGACCTCGCGGATGGTGATCGAGCGGCCGAACAAACGGCGCGCGCGGATTTCGAGGGCGCGGCCGAGTTCGTTCAAGATCGCGTCTTCGCTCGCCGGGCCGACCGCATCCAGCCTCGGCGCAGGCACGGTCACCGCCTTGGCGAACAGCGATCGGAGCAGCAGCGTGCGCATCAGAGATCGTGCCCCGAGTACGAGCAGTTGAACGACTTGTTGCAGATCGGAAAGTCGGCGACGATGTTGCCCTCGATCGCCGCCTCCAGCAGCGGCCACTGAAACCACGATGGGTCGCGGGCGTGGCAGCGCGCGATCCTGCCGCCGACGATCCGCACCCACACCAGCACGTCGCCGCGGAACGCCTCGGTCATGGCGATGCCCTCGCACGCGCCATCAAGATGGGGCAACGGTGTCCGCGTCTCGCCGGACGGCACATCGGCGAGCCAGCGCCGCAGCAGCCGGATGCTCTGCTCGATCTCGCGGATGCGAACCCACACTCGCGCGTCGACATCGCCCGCGGTCAGCACCGGCACGTCGAATTCGGCCGTGTCGTAGGGCGCGTAAGGGAGCGCGCGGCGGGCGTCGAAGTCGCGGCCCGAGGCGCGGCCGACGAAGCCGCCGGCGGCCCAGCGTTCGACCAAGTCCTTGCCGACAATGCCGGTGGTGCAGGTGCGGTCCTGCAAGGAAGGCGTGTCGTCATAGAGCCGCACGATCTCCGCGAACGGCTTCTCGATTTCGTCGAGCATCGTCTGGAGACCCCGCGCCGCGCCTGGCCCCAGGTCCTCGCTGCCGCCCGGTACGATGCGATCCATCATCAGCCGATGGCCGAAGGCGCGATCCGCGGCCGCGAGCACGCGTTCGCGGAAGATGCCGCAGTGGGCGTGGATCATGACAAACGAGGCGTCGTTGCAGATCGCGCCGATATCGCCCAAGTGGTTGGCGATGCGCTCGAGCTCGGCCATGATTCCGCGCAGCATCTTGGCGCGCGGCGGCGGATCGACTTGCAAGGCCTCCTCGACGGCGCGGGCGAAGGCGAAGCTATAGGCCACGGTGGAATCCCCCGAGATGCGGGCGACGACCCGCGCCGCGCGCTCGATGTCGGTGTCGGTGAGAAGTCCGTCGATGCCCTTGTGGACGTAACCGAGGCGCTGCTCGAGTCGCGCCACGATCTCGCCGTTGGCATGAAAGCGGAAGTGACCAGGTTCGATGATGCCGGCGTGCACCGGGCCGACCGGAATCTGATGAAGCCCCTCGCCGGCCACTGGCGAGAACTCGTAGCCGGCAGGATCGCGGCGCGCCGAAACCTGCCGCTCGCCGAGGGGGGAGCGAAGGCCCCAGGCACCGTGATCGAGCCAGGGCCGCCGATCCTGCATGCCGATCGGCGTGTAGCCATAAAGATCGCGGGCGGCGCGTTCCAGGCGGATGGCGGGGGCGTGATAGCGGCCGACCGAGGGGAAGTCGGTGCCTTTAACTGCGGTCGAGAACACGCAAGGCGTCGCCTGGCCGCCAATGCGCAAGGCCATATGGGCATTATCCTTGTCGCCCCAAAGGCTCAGAAGGTCGCCGGCACCGCCCTCGCCGATTTCGCGGACAACGGTGATCCAGCCAGCGTGATCGAGTTCATAACGTGGCCAGGGCCGATGGCCCGCGATCGGCGTCCGCTCTTCAATCAATGCTCCGAGACGTTCGCTCATGCGTCACCCGAGTTGTGCGGCCACTGCGCGGAACCAGCGAACGACCGGCTCGGGCAGATACAGCCCGGCGACCAGCACGATCAAGATGTGGACAAGGAGCGGCAGGTAGGTCGCCTTGACCTCGCCGGAGGGGCCTTCGGCATTGCCGAACAGCACATTCTGCAAGCGCAAGATCAATGCGCCGAAGGCAACGAGCAATCCGAACACCAAGACGACCGCGAGCCAAGGCTGCCTGGCAAAGCTTGACGACACCAGCATGAACTCAGAGGTGAACATGCCGAACGGCGGCAGGCCGGCGATGGCGAAGACGCCGAGCGCGAGACCGACAGCCAGCACCGGATGGCTGACAGAAAGCCCTTTGATGTCGGCGATGCGTTGAGTGCCCTTGGCCTGGGCGATGTGACCGACGGCGAAGAAGATCGCGGATTTGGTCAGCGCATGCATGGTCATGTGCAGGAGACCCGCGAAGTTTGCGAGTGGCCCGCCCATGCCGAACGCGAAAGTCATGATGCCCATGTGCTCGATCGACGAATAAGCGAACAACCGTTTGATGTCGCGCCGGCGGTACAGCATGAACGCCGCGAATACGAGGCTGAGCAGGTCCGAGCACGACCAAGACCATTCCCGACGTTGATCGTATTCGGGTTGTTGGCGAGGATCATCTTGAAGCGCAACAGCGCATAGAGCGCGACGTTCAGCAGCAGCCCTGACAGCACCGCCGAGATCGGCGTCGGACCCTCGGCGTGGGCGTCGGGCAGCCAGGCGTGGAACGGCGCAAGCCCGACCTTGGTGCCGTAGCCGACAAGGAGGAAGACGAAGGCGAGCGACAGGAGCTTGGGATCGAACCTTGCGGCGTTCTTCGCCATCAGGTCCCAAGCCATCGCCGGCAGGCCCTCGCCCGAGCGCGTCCTGGGCGACGAGATAGACCAGAATCGTACCGAAGAAGGCGAGCGCGATGCCGACCGAGCCGAGGATGAAGTATTTCCAGGCGGCCTCGACCGCCTCGGGCGTGCGGTAGATGCCGACCATCATCACGGTCGACAGCGTCGCCACCTCGACACCGACCCAGAGCAGGCCGACGTTGTTGGCGACCAGCGCGACGTTCATCGCCCCGATCATCGCCTGATAAAGCGCGTGATAGAAGCGCAGGAACTTCGGCGTCAGCCGGCCGATCTCAATCTCATGGCCGATGTAGCTCGCGCTGAAGATCGAGGTCGTGAAGGCGACGAAGGTGGTAAGCGTGACGAGATAGATGTTGAAGTCGTCGATGATCAGGATGTCGTTGCGAAAGCGCCGGATCGAACAGCAGCGAGGCGCCGGCCATAAAGGTCAGCCCCGCGGCCAGCATGTTGACGAAGGCGCCGAGCCGATAACCCGGGATCACCGCCAGCAGGATCACGGCGACCGCTGGGATCAACAAGACGCAGTGGAGCGACACTGATCACGGCCGCTCTCCCCGCTCGCCGCGGAACTGATCGAGCGCGCTGACATCGACGGTGTCGAAGCGCTCGCGGATGCGGAAGACGAAGACGCCGAACACGATGAAGGCAATCAGGATCGAGAACGCCACCGAGAACTCGACCACCAGCGGCATGCCCTTGGCGCCGGTCGCCGCCAGCACCAGGCCGTTCTCCAGCGACATGAAGCCGACGATCTGCGTGACCGCGTTGCGCCGGGTGATCATCATCAAAAGGCCAAGCAGGATGACGGCAAGCGCGAACGCCAGGTCCTCGCGCACCAGCACGCTGACGTTGTTTCCGGTCGGCATGACCAAGAGGATCGACAGCGCGACGAGGCCCAGGCCGGTCAGCATGGTCGGACCGGCGCCGATTACCTCCTCGATCTCGCGATGGATGCCGAGGCGGCGCACGATGCGGTGCAAGGCGGTCGGAATGATAATGCCTTTGACCACGAGGGCGACGCCCGCGGTGACCAGAAGATGCGGCGCCTCCTGGATCAACGCCTGCCAGGCGACCGACAGCGACAGCGCCAACGCCTGCAGCGCGAACACGTTAAGCACGGCGGTGATGCGGTCCTGGTAAAGCAGCACGAAGCTCAAGACCAGCATGCGAGCCGGCGAGCAGATGCGCGACATCGAAGCCGAGGGATTGCGACATCAGAAGCCCCTCGACACGAACAGTAGGAACACGGCGAGCGCGCCGGCGGCAAAGGCGCTGCCGAGGAAGATCGGGTAGCGGAACACCCGCATCTTGGCGACCGCGGTCTCGCCGATCGGCAGTAGCGCGGCCAGCACGAAAACCTTGACGAGGTAGCTCGCCAAGCCGACCGCCAGGGCATGCGAGCTCTTGTCCACGGTCGCCATGCCGAACGGTACGAACAGGCAGGCGATCAGCGAGAAATAGAGACTGAGCTTGAGCGCAGATGCCGCCTCGATCATGGCCAGATGACGCCCGGAATATTCCAGGACCATCGCCTCGTGCACCATGGTCAATTCGAGATGAGTCGCAGGATTGTCGATCGGGATGCGCGCATTCTCGGCGACGGCGACAAAGACGAAGGCAAACAGCGCCAAGCCAAGCGACACCCGGAGGCCGACGCTGGCGGTGGCGAAGGTCGTGGCGATGCTGGAAAGCTGGGTGGTGCCGGCGATGAGCGCCACGGTGAACACGACCAGCAGCATCGCGGGCTCGGCCAGCGAGGCGATCATCATCTCGCGCGAGGCGCCGAGCCCGCCGAAGGCGGTGCCGACGTCCATGCCGGCCAACGCCAGCGCGAAGCGCCCGGTGGCGAGCAGCGCCACCAGCGCGATCAGATCGGCCGACCAAGAGAACATCAGGTTGGCGGCGTAGGTCGGCACCAGGGCGGCCGCAACCCAGGTGACCGCAAACACGAAATAAGGCGCAACGCGGTAGAGCCAGGAGGCGTTGTGAGCCAGCACCGCCTCTTTGTGCAGCAGCTTCCAGAGGTCGAGGTATGGCTGCCACAGCGGCGGGCCGATCCTTCGAAGCAGCCGCGCCTTGATCTTGCGGGTGACGCCGAGCGCAAGCGGCGCCACGGCCAGCACCAGCAGCATTTGAAAGGCCTGGGCGACGAGATCGAGGCCAGCTTGCAGGATCATCGCCATGCCGCCACCACCAGAAGCAAGAGGACCAGCGTGGCGAACACCAGGGTCAGATAGCGGCGGATGGTGAGGAATTGCAGCGCATTGAGCGAAACAGCGCTGCGCAGCACGGCCCGCGCCATCGGACCGTAGATATAGCGCCAGGCCGGATCGAACACCTTGACGTGGAAGTGGCCGGACCGCGTCTCCCCCGGCCGCGGCATGTCGAGCCGCTCGCGCACCATAAACACGGTCGCGCCGAATACCCGGCGGATCGGCATGGCAAAGCTCGAGCTGGTGTATTGCGCTGCGGCGGTCGGATTCGGAAACCCGCAGTCCCAGATGTCGCTCCGGCGCGTGGCGCGGGTGGCATAGCGGTGGATGAACATCGCGGCGAGCGTGCCGGAGATCGACAGGAACAAGAGGATCAGCAGTCCATTGTAAGAGCTGCGGCTCTCGGCGATCGGAACGATCGAAGCCCAGGGCAGGAACGTCTGCACCGGCATACTGGCGGCCGTGAGGTCGCGCACCACGGGCGCCAGCATGTCGATAAACAGCCCCGGCAGGATGCCGGCGACGAAGCAGAGCACGGCCAAAGCAAACATCGCCGCAAGCGAGCATCGGTCGACCTCCCGCGCAGCGTCGGCCTGCGGCGTGCGCGGCCGGCCGAGGAACACCACGCCGTAGGCCTTGACGAAGCAGGCGGCGGCGAGCGCCGCCGACAGCGCCAGCAGCGCGCCAACCGTCGGGATCATGAAGCGCAGCCCCCATTGCGGCAGCGCCGGGCCGATCAGAATGGCCTGGAACGTCAGCCATTCGGAGACGAAGCCGTTGAGCGGCGGCAACGCCGAGATCGCGGCGCAGCCGATCAGGAACGCCGCTGCGGTTTTCGGCATGCGGTGAATGAGCCCGCCGAGGTGCTCCATGTTGCGCTCGCCGGTTGCGGTCAGCACTGCGCCCGAGCCAAAGAACAAGAGGCTCTTGAAGATCGAATGGTTGAGCACGTGAAACAGCGCCGCCGTCATGGCGAGCGCCGCCGGCAGACCCATGTTGGCCGAGCGAAACGCCAGCGCGAGACCGAGGCCGATGAAAATGATGCCGATGTTCTCGACGGTGTGATAAGCGAGCAGCCGCTTGAGATCGTGCTGCATCAGCGCATAGAGCACGCCGAGTACTGTGGTGATGCCGGCGACGCCGAGCACGACCAGGCTCGACCACCATGCCGGCTCGCCCAACAGATCGAACGCGATGCGGACGAAGCCATAGACCGCGATCTTGGTCATCACGCCGCTCATCAGCGCCGAGACGTGGCTGGGCGCCGCCGGATGGGCGAGCGGCAGCCAGACGTGCAGCGGCACGAGGCCGGCCTTCGAGCCCGCACCAACGAGCGCCAGCATCAGCACCAACGTCGCGGGCCAGATATCCGGGTGGTGGGCGCGAATCGCGGCGAAGGCGTAGCTGCCCTCGGCGCCGGCGAGCACGCCGAAGGCAAGCAGCAGCGTGAGCGTGCCGAAGCTCGCCATCAGGAGATAGATGTAGCCGGCGCGGGCATTCTCCGGCGCGCGATGGTTCGCCAGCACCAGCGCCCAGGAGGTGAGCGACATGAACTCCCAGGCGATCAGGAAGGAGAACGCATCATCTGCAAGCACGACGAGATTCATGCCGGCGAGATAGGCCGGATAGAACGGCAGCACGCGAAGCGGCGCCTGTTCGTGCCGGCCGTAGCCGAGCGCATAGAGGCTCGCGGCGGCGGCGCCGAGATTGGCGACGACGAGGAAGAAAGCGGAGAGCGCATCAAGCCGGAAATTGGCGCCCAGGCCCGGCAGCCCAAGCGCCAGATGTATTGCCGCGGCCGAGGAGCCTTGGAGCAGTTGGCAAAACGCCGCAACGAGCCCGGAGAGACAGGCAAGAAGGCTTCCGCCATAGACCAAGACGGTGCCGTAAGACGTACGACCCGCCACGATGCCCATGGCCGCCACGCCAAGCAGGCCGGCCACGCAGCAAAGTCCGACAATCGCCGTCATTTATGGCGAATCCAGTGGGTACGCGTTTGATCGCGAAACGGACCTGCGCGCGAACGCCAGGGCCTTGATGGATCCCTCCAAAAGCACGATTCTATCTGGCTTTTCAATAAGGCGCAGTCCCTGCCGGCACCGAGGCCGGCGGGGACCGCGAAGGTCACCTAATACGGTTAATTGGGGCGTTGAAAGAGTCGTTGATCTCAATCAACGACGGCGACGTTGCGGGCGCCGGGCTACCGCGGGGTGACAGTATCGGCCGGGCTGTGGACAAACCGCTCGGCGCTTTCAGCCATGGATTTTCGCGAAGAATCCACATTTGCGCCAAGCTGAAGTCATGCCTCCAGGGCGGAATGCGTCCTGTCCCGAGCGTATCCGGGGAGGATGTGATGATGTTTCGTACAACGTTCCGCGATGTGGCCCTGAGCCTTGGCCTGCTGCTCGGTCTGGGCCTTGGCGCACCTGCTGCCTCTGCCTGCGAAGGCACGGAATGCCAGACCACGAGCAAGCCACTCGACCTGAAGAAATTCATGCACCAGCAGGCGGCGTCGACACGCACGCCCGAGGCTATGAGCGTAACGCGCGGTAATACTACCTCACACCACGCCCGTGCAGCACGATCTGGCGCGACGCCCGACAAGGTCGCCCACGCGCGCCAGTCACGACATCGGCCCGTCGTGGCGCAGAAAGAACCGGGGACCGTGCCGACTGAAACCGCCTCGGCCCTCGCGGCACAAGACAATCCAGGGAGCGATGCCGGCGTGCAGATGGTATCGGCCGACGAGCTTAACGACATCGACCGCGCCGCAGGACCGGCCCCGGCCGAGACGACCGGCAAGGCCTCGGCCAATGTGCAGGACACCCTGACCACCGTACGTGGCGTGCAGATGGTGGTCGAGAACGACTTCAGCGAGATCGACCGCAGAGCCGCCGAGCTCGCGCGCCCGCCGGCCTCAGTTCCGGCGGCGGCCAACGAGGCGGCGCCGCGCAGCGGATTTCCGTCAAACTCCTGGATGCAATGGCTGTGGTCGGCGATTGGCGCCGCGTTCGTCGTGCTTGCCGGCGTGGCGCGATATTTGTTTGCTTAGCGCTGCAGGCGCTGAAGTTCGGGAAACGGCTGGTAGGCCGCGTCCTTGCAGGCGTCGCGGAGTTCACGGGGATTGTCGACGACGCGGTCGAGCCGGCCGTCGCGGAACAGCATCATAACATCCTTGCTGCCGGCGTATTGGCCGTTGCTCTTCCGGGCGTTGTAACGCACGCACACCGTGTAGCGATCGGCGCTGTCGAACGTGCGCAGCGCCGGCTCCGATATGTAGGCATCGCGCACGCCGGTTGGATCGTTCAAATAGGTGCGCATGAAGGCCGTGACGTCGGTGCGGTAGCTGATCGGCGATGTGGTGTTGGCCTGCGCCGAGCGTGCGCGCTGCGCAAGCCATTCGTCGTTGCAGCCGGCGAGCGCGAAGCCGAGTGCGCCGAATGCGACTGCTCGCAGGATGGGACGGGTTCCGGGCAAAGCGGGATCTCGCGAATCGATCGCGGGCGAAGGCTGCGCGATCCAACTATTTATGCGACCGCGCGGTGATCGCCAAGCGCCTGCGGCTTGGGCCGAGTGTCGCGCCAGAGCCTGGCGTCGGGCGTGATCGGGTAGACGCCGTGCCATTCGGCGAGCTTTTCGTTGTAGAGCGCGAAATAAGCCTCGTCGGACAGCATCTCGATGTTCTCGATATCGAGGCCAAGGCCGATCTCGTGATAGATGTCGAGATTGCGCAGATCCGGCAGCGGTACGGCGCCGCGGATCAGGTCAGCCCACATCCGCCTGTAGGCATCTTCCAGGTGGTGGACCAGGCCGGGCGTGTCAAACAGCAAGCAGGTGTCGCGGCCGGTTACGAGCTTCTCCTTGATCGGCGTGAGCCTTGTGCGGTCGTTGCCGAACTCGACGGCGCGCTCGACATAGTCCTCGGGCGTGGCACAGACCATCTCGCCGATGCCGGCAGCATGGACCAGGCTGGGGCAAACCCGCGCCGCGAACGTGCGTCCGGCGAAGGTGAGAATCGGTACACCCATCCACATCGCGTCAGAGGCTGTGGTGTGGGCTCCATACGGGAAGCTGTCGAGAAACAGGTCGGCCAGTGGGTAACGGGCGAGATGCTGCGGATTGGCAAGCTTGTCGGCGAAGATAATGCGTTGCGGATCGATGCCGCCGCTGACGGCGGCCTGGCGCAGCCGGTCGTTGGTTTCGGCGATGCCGCCCAAGAGCCACAGCACACTGCCCGGCACGCGGCCTAGGATCGTCATCCAACGCTGATAGGTGTGCGCCGTCGTCTTCTGCATTCCGTTGAGACAGCAGAACACAAAGGCGTCGTCCGGCAGTCCCACGTCGGCGCGCGAGGGTCGCTCTGGCGCCACCACACGCTTCCTGTCGTTGGGCTGGTAGCATGGCAGCCGCACGATTTGTTCCGAATAATAGATGTCGTGCTCCGGCGGTAGGACGTGCGCGTCGGCGATCAGATAGTGGTGATATGGCGTGCCCATGGTCCCGGGATAGCCAAACCAGTTGACCGCGATTGGCGCGGGCTTGCGAGCGAACACCTTGGTGCGGGCGTCCTTGGTATAGCCGTTGAGATCGACGAGTATATCGATGCCGTCGGCCGCGATTTTCTCGGCCGACTGGTCGTCGGTCATAGGGCTGATGTCGGTCCAATGGTCGACGGCAAGCTTGGTGCGCTGCTGGGTCGCGTCGGAGCGATCGATCCCGCAGTAATAGGCGAAAATCTCGAAACTCTGGTGATCGTGCTGCTCCATGACGTCGGTCATGGCGAAGCCGACGGCATGATCGCGGAGATCGGAGGAGACGTAGCCGATGCGCAGCCGCAGCGGGTCGCGTCGCGTGGTTACCTGGGCACGCTGGACCGGCTTCGGCATACCGATCGCCTGCCTGGCGTAACGATAGGCCTTGGCCAGCTGGAACATCGGGTCGTCGGCCAGATTGGAGAGCGATAGCGTCGAAATTCCGGTC
This sequence comes from uncultured Alphaproteobacteria bacterium, assembly GCA_963702635.1. Taxonomy (GTDB): domain Bacteria; phylum Pseudomonadota; class Alphaproteobacteria; order Rhizobiales; family Xanthobacteraceae; genus Z2-YC6860. Next base: position 480,188 of record CAVPDL010000010.1, on the reverse strand, counting down.
AGCAAATCCTTGCGCTTGACCCGCTCCGATTCGACCAGCACCGGCCATTTGCATTGCCGCTGCCGCAGCGACACCCAGTGCTGCAACGCTTCGGTCTGGCGGGCGTCGATGTCGAGACTTTGGCGCAGCGCGTCCTCGGCCGCCGTGTCGCTGCCCAAATTCTCCAGCACGCGGCCGGCCTGATGTAGCGCGGTGAGTTTATGGGCCACAGCGTCCCCGGTGATAACCGAGACTCTTCCGGCAAGCTTCAGCCATTCGCCAACCGCCGCACCCACTTGGCCGACGTCCTCGAGCGCGCGGCCGAGATTGATGTAGGACGGCTGGAAATCAGGCTTGATGCGGAGGCTTTCGCGGAACGCGTTGATCGCGCCGCTGAAGTCGCGGATGTCGTTCAGCGCCACGCCGTAGTTGAAATAGACCGCGTAAAGCAGTTCGCTGTCGCCGTTGTAGGCAATCCAGGTCTTGTAAAGCTCGGTCACCAGCGACCGCTGTTGCAATGAGTGCAAAGATGCGGCCGCGCCGAACAGCTCGACCAGGGGCAGTTTGCACGCCATCGCGCGTTGCATCGAGTGCGTAAACAGTTCCGGGACGGCGTTCAATTCTACAGGCTGATCGGCCATGACGCAGTCTCTTCAGCGTTGATGTTGGGAACGCAACATTCCGAAGCTGGCCAATCGACCGGTCCCGGACACGCTTGAGCACGCCACTGGTACAAATCCGGGCGGCAGAGGCCGCCCGGCCTTCTTAAGCTTAGGTCACGAGATCCACGAGAGCGCTGATCTGATCGGCGTTCATCGACTGGACCTGCGTCGTGGTGAACGAATTGCCTTGTGCGATGCTCAGCGCCGCGATGTCGGAGGTCGTGATACCGGCAATCGCCGAGGTGCTGATGGCGCCGATGGCTGCGTTCGACAGCGAGCTGAACTTGGTCGTGGTCAAGCCCGCGATCTGATCGCTGGTCAGCGCACCTGCTTGACTTGCCGACAGAGCGTTGATCTCGGTCGTGGTCAGCGTGCTTGCTTGCGCGACCGTGAGCGCCCCGATCTGAACCGAGGTCAGCGCCCCGACCTGGGTCGTGGTCAGGTTGCCGATCGAGGTCGTGGTCAAGCTACCCACTTGCGCGGTGGCGAGCTTGCTGGCGACCACAGCGTCGAGGTTGGCGGTCGTCAAGCTGTTGAGCTCCGTCGTGGTCAGGCCCTGGACCTGCGTCGTCGACAAGGCGCCGAACTGCGTGGTCGACAACTGGTTTACCGCCGTCGTGGTCAAGCTGCCGAGCTGCGCCGCGGTCAGCGCGTTGGCCTGGGTGGTGCTGAAGGCCTGGATTTCAGTCGTGGTCAGCGCGCCAATTTCCGCGGCGGTTAGTGACGCGACCTGCGTCGCCGCCAAGGTGCTGACCTGGGTCGTGGTCAGGTTGTTGACCGAGCCCGCGGTCAAACCGGCCACCTGCGCGAGCGATAGCTTGGTCAGGTTCACCGCGTCGAGGTTGCCGGTGGTCAGGCCGTTGAGCTGGGTCGTGGTCAGGCCCTGCACCTGGGTGGTGCTCAGCGCGCCGAACTGCGTGGTCGACAGGTTGTTCAGTGCCGTGGTGGTCAGATGACCGAGCTGCGCCGCGGTCAGCGCGTTGGCCTGGGTGGTGCTGAAGGCCTGGATTTCGGTGGTGCTGAGCTGGCCGATCTCGGTCGAAGTGAGCGATGCGACCTGGGTGGCGAGCAAGGTGCCGACCTGCGTGGTGGTCAGGTGACTGATCGACGTTGTGGTCAGGCCGGCAACCTGGCCGGTGGAAAGCTTGGCGACCGTGACCGCATCGATATTGCCCGTGGTCAGGCCGTTGAGCTGGGTCGTGGTCAGGCCCTGCACCTGGGTGGTGCTCAGCGCGCCGAACTGCGTGGTCGACAGGTTGTTCAGCGCCGTGGTGGTCAGATGACCGAGCTGCGCCGCCGTCAGCGCGTTGGCCTGGGTGGTGGTGAAGGCCTGGACTTCGGTGGTGCTGAGCTGGCCGATCTGGGTCGTGGTGAGGACGCCGACCTGGGTCGAGGTCAGGGCTCCGACCTGGGTCGTGGTCAGGTTGCCGACCGCCGTGGTGGTCAGGCCGGCAACCTGCGCGGTGGACAACTTGGAGACGGTCACCGCGTCGATATTGCCGGTGGTCAGGCCGTTGAGCTGGGTCGTGGTCAGGCCCTGCACCTGGGTGGTGCTCAGCGCGCCGAACTGCGTGGTCGACAGGTTGTTCAGCGCCGTGGTGGTCAGATGACCGAGCTGCGCCGCCGTCAGCGCGTTGGCCTGGGTGGTGCTGAAGGCCTGGATTTCGGTGGTGCTGAGCTGGCCGATCTGGGTCGTGGTGAGGACGCCGACCTGGGTCGAGGTCAGGGCTCCGACCTGGGTCGTGGTCAGGTTGCCGACCGCCGTGGTGGTCAGGCCCGCGACCTGCGCGGTGGAAAGCTTGGCGACCGTGACAGCGTCGATATTGCCGGTGGTCAGCCCGTTGAGCTGGGTCGTGGTCAGGCCCTGCACCTGGGTGGTGCTCAGCGCGCCAAACTGCGTGGTCGAGAGGTTGTTCAGCGCCGTGGTGGTCAGATGACCGAGCTGCGCCGCGGTCAGCGCGTTGGCCTGGGTGGTGCTGAAGGCCTGGATTTCGGTGGTGCTGAGCTGGCCGATCTGGGTCGTGGTGAGAACGCCGACCTGGGTCGAGGTCAGGGCTCCGACCTGGGTCGTGGTCAGGTTGCCGACCGCCGTGGTGGTCAGGCCGGCAACCTGCGCGGTGGAAAGCTTGGCGACGGTCACCGCGTCGATATTGCCGGTGGTCAGCCCGTTGAGCTGGGTCGTGGTCAGGCCCTGCACCTGGGTGGTGCTCAGCGCGCCGAACTGCGTGGTCGACAGGTTGTTCAGCGCCGTGGTGGTCAGATGACCGAGCTGCGCCGCGGTCAGCGCGTTGGCCTGGGTGGTGCTGAAGGCCTGGATTTCGGTGGTGCTGAGCTGGCCGATCTCGGTCGAAGTGAGCGATGCGACCTGGGTGGCGAGCAAGGTGCCGACCTGCGTGGTGGTCAGGTGACTGATCGACGTTGTGGTCAGGCCGGCAACCTGGCCGGTGGAAAGCTTGGCGACCGTGACCGCATCGATATTGCCGGTGGTCAGCCCGTTGAGCTGGGTCGTGGTCAGGCCCTGCACCTGGGTGGTGCTCAGCGCGCCAAACTGCGTGGTCGACAGGTTGTCCAGTGCCGTGGTGGTCAGATGACCGAGCTGCGCTGCGGTCAGCGCGTTGGCCTGGGTGGTGCTGAAGGCCTGGACTTCGGTGGTGCTGAGCTGGCCGATCTCGGTCGAAGTGAGCGATGCGACCTGGGTGGCGAGCAAGGTGCCGACCTGCGTGGTGGTCAGGTGACTGATCGACGTTGTGGTCAGGCCGGCAACCTGGCCGGTGGAAAGCTTGGCGACCGTGACCGCATCGATATTGCCCGTGGTCAGGCCGTTGAGCTGGGTCGTGGTCAGGCCCTGCACCTGGGTGGTGCTCAGCGCGCCAAACTGCGTGGTCGACAGGTTGTTCAGTGCCGTGGTGGTCAGATGACCGAGCTGCGCCGCGGTCAGCGCGTTGGCCTGGGTGGTGCTGAAGGCCTGGATTTCGGTGGTGCTGAGCTGGCCGATCTCGGTCGAAGTGAGCGATGCGACCTGGGTGGCGAGCAAGGTGCCGACCTGCGTGGTGGTCAGGTGACCGATCGACGTTGTGGTCAGGCCGGCAACCTGGCCGGTGGAAAGCTTGGCGACCGTGACCGCGTCGATATTGCCCGTAGTCAGGCCGTTGAGCTGGGTCGTGGTCAGGCCCTGCACCTGGGTGGTGCTCAGCGCGCCAAACTGCGTGGTCGACAGGTTGTTCAGCGCCGTGGTGGTCAGATGACCGAGCTGCGCCGCCGTCAGCGCGTTGGCCTGGGTGGTGCTGAAGGCCTGGATTTCGGTGGTGCTGAGCTGGCCGATCTGGGTCGTGGTGAGGACGCCGACCTGGGTCGAGGTCAGGGCTCCGACCTGGGTCGTGGTCAGGTTGCCGACCGCCGTGGTGGTCAGGCCCGCGACCTGCGCGGTGGAAAGCTTGGCGACCGTGACAGCGTCGATATTGCCGGTGGTCAGCCCGTTGAGCTGGGTCGTGGTCAGGCCCTGCACCTGGGTGGTGCTCAGCGCGCCAAACTGCGTGGTCGAGAGGTTGTTCAGCGCCGTGGTGGTCAGATGACCGAGCTGCGCTGCGGTCAGCGCGTTGGCCTGGGTGGTGCTGAAGGCCTGGACTTCGGTGGTGCTGAGCTGGCCGATCTGGGTCGTGGTGAGGACGCCGACCTGGGTCGAGGTCAGGGCTCCGACCTGGGTCGTGGTCAGGTTGCCGACCGCCGTGGTGGTCAGGCCGGCAACCTGCGCGGTCGACAACTTGGAGACGGTCACCGCGTCGATATTGCCGGTGGTCAGCCCGTTGAGCTGGGTCGTGGTCAGGCCCTGCACCTGGGTGGTGCTCAGCGCGCCAAACTGCGTGGTCGACAGGTTGTTCAGCGCCGTGGTGGTGAGCGAGCCGAGCTGGGCCGCGGTCAAGGCATTGGCCTGGGTTGTCGAGAAGGATTGGATTTCGGTCGAACTGAGGTTGCCGATCTCGGTACCGGTCAACACTCCGACCTGGGTGGCCGTAAGCTCGGTGACTTGGGTGGTGGTGAGGTTCTGGACCTGAAGAGTCAGCAAATGGCTGATCACGGTGGTCGACAGCGCCTGCACCTGGGTCGTCACCAGGAATTGCAGGTCAGTTGTGGTCAGGTTGTTGACCTGGGTCGCGGTGAGCGCGGCGGCCTGCGAGGTGCTCAGCGCGGCGATGTCGGTGGTCTTTAGGCTGGCAATGGCGGTGGTGGAAAGCTGGGCGACCTGACCGGGGGTCAGCGATGAGATAATCGAGGACATCCAACGCACTCCGAGGTCGACATACTGTCACCGAGCCCATGACGTACTGTCATGCGGTCCCGTCCGTGCGGGTGCCCTGGCACACGCCCCAGCCTTACGGAGATTCACATTCAGAGGTTAATTAGCTCTAACCATTCCGCGCCCCGCGCTGAAAATCCGCACGGGTATCGGCTCTGGCTCGATGGGCTCGATCGGCGGGCCGTGCGGCCAACTTGAAACGGAGATCTGACTTTCATCGATGGGCAAGGCGGGTCGAAGACGGCATAGTGGCGTCCAATTGCCTTTTCCTGGATCACTTCGGATGCGCCCGACCATTGCTTCACTGTTGATTTTGAGCGCCTGCCAGGCTGCCGGAACAGCGATAGCCGCACCGCTCTGGTGCGCAGTCTCTAACGAAGGCGCGTCCAATTGCACCTTCGCCTCCATGGACCAATGCCGCGCCGCGACCTCAGGCACGGGCGGCTTTTGCATGCCGGAGGCGCCGATCGGCCACCGCCAGCCGCGACCGTCCGCTAATGCAAATTCCGTTCGACGAGACGAATTGGACAAGAAAATCGAGCAGATAAACCGCAAACTGGATCACACCCTGGAAATCTGCCGGGGCTGCCAATAGGATTTGGGCCGCCGCTTAGGCCGACAAATCTCCGCGCTACGCAGCAACAATTGACCTATAGAATGCCGATATGCGCCAGTTGTTGAAGCTGCATCCTGACTCGCGCTGCTCTGCGGCGGCTCACATCGAAGTGGAGGTTGCCCGTCTGCACGCCGATAGTTTGGCGCTGTCCTATATCGTGACCGGCAAGATAAACGACGTCCGCATGCCACCCATCATGGCGGCCGCGCGCAGCGATGAGCTTTGGCGACACACCTGCTTCGAGGCATTTGTCCGCGCTTCGTCGCGCGCCGAATATTACGAATTCAACTTTGCGCCTTCGACACAATGGGCGGCATATCGATTCAGCAGCTACCGAAGCGGGATGTGCGTGGCGGCGGGGATCAGCAGGCCTCCAATCGAAGTGCAATCAAACCCCAACTGCTACACATTGCAGGTTTCGCTCGAGCTGAATCGCTTGCCGGATTTTCCCCACAAGTCGTTGTGGAAACTCGGCTTTTCGGCTCTGATCGAAGACACGAGTGGCCGCAAGTCATATTGGGCGTTGGCGCATCCACCCGGCAAACCGGACTTCCATCACGACGACTGCTTTGCGTGCGAGCTTTCTCCGGTCGTGCAGCCATGAAGTTTGGTATCGACCGACTGATCGCCGAACCCAGCTTGCGCGCGCCACTCACCGGCAGACGTGTGGCATTGCTCGCGCATCCGGCCTCCGTCACAAAAAACTTGACGCACACGCTGGACGCGCTGGCCACATGCGCCGACATGAAAATCAGCGCTGCCTTCGGTCCGCAACATGGCCTGCGCGGCGACAAGCAAGACAACATGGTGGAGTTGCCGGACTTCGACGACCCGGTGCATGGCATCCCGGTCTTCAGCCTCTATGGAGACGTGCGCAAGCCGACGGATGCGATGATGGATACATTCGACGTGATCCTCGTCGATCTGCAGGATCTGGGCTGTCGAATCTATACGTTCGTTACGACGCTGCGCTACGTGCTCGAAGCCGCGACGCGACATCGCAAGACCGTCTGGGTACTGGATCGACCAAATCCCGTCGGCCGGCCTGTCGAAGGTTTGACGCTGCGCGCCGGCTGGGACAGCTTTGTCGGAGCAGGACCATTGCCGATGCGTCATGGGCTCACGCTCGGCGAGCTGGGCCTGTGGTTCGTCAGCACGCTCAAGCTCGATATCGAATACCGGGTCGTCGAGATGCAGGACTGGCGGCCCGATGCTGCGCCGGGCTTCGGCTGGCCGTTGGGCGAACGCACGTGGGTCAATCCCAGCCCCAACGCACCGAATTTGTGGATGGCGCGCGCCTATGCGGGAACTGTGATGCTCGAGGGCACGACGCTCTCCGAAGGACGCGGCACCACTCGACCGCTTGAACTGTTTGGCGCTCCCGACATCGATGCGCGGGCAATCATGAAGGAGATGGAGGCTCTTACGCCGCGGTGGCTCGAAGGCTGTCGCCTGCGCGAGTGCTGGTTCGAACCCACGTTTCACAAGCACGCGGGCCAGCTTTGCCACGGCGCGCAGGTACACACGGAAGGTACAGATTACGATCACCGAAGGTTCCAGCCCTGGCGCCTCCAGGCGCTCGCCTTCAAGGCAATCCGCCGTTTGTACCCGGACTACCCGCTGTGGCGCGATTTCGCCTACGAGTACGAGCACGGCAAACTCGCCATCGATGTCATCAATGGCGGCCCTTTATTGCGAGAATGGGTTGACGATGCGTCGGCGAAACCGCAGGACCTGGATGCGCTGACGCAATTGGATGAACAGGCCTGGGTGAGCGAGCGCCAACGACACCTGCTTTATGGAAGACCGTAGGACAGAGCCGGTTTGTGCACTTCTAATCGCTTGCCAAATCCTCGGTGATGCCGTCGAGCCAGGTTGCAATCACCCTCAGCTCCTGAGTTAAAGCAACGAGATCGGCGCGAGCACCTGGAGTCAGAACTCCGCGCTCGTTGTCCAGGCCAAGGAATCGCGCGGGGGTCAGCGAAGCGGCGCGCAACGCGTGCTCCAAGGGGAGCTGCGCCAGCCTGACCGCATTACGCATCGCCGAGGCCATATCCAGGTGCGCGCCCGCCAAGGTGCCCTCGTCGGTGGTCAGCCGTCCATCAGCCAGGTTGACTGTTCGGCCAACCAATTCGAACCGATGCAGCGACGTCCCCACCGTCGGCATCGCATCGGTGACCAGAGCAATTCGGTCGGAGCCCTTCGCCGCGAATGCCGCCCGCACCGAAACCGGATCGACGTGTATCCCATCGACGATAAGGCCCGCCGTCAACCGCTGCTCCGCCAGCGCTACACCGATAATCCCCGGGGCGCGCGCGCTCAACGGCGGCATGGCATTGAACAGGTGGGTCACGCCGGTTGCGCCATCCGCGATGGCTCGCATTACAGCGGCAGCGGGCGCTTCACTATGCCCGATCGAAACCCGCACGTCCGAAGCGGCCAAAGCCTGGATAAAACCCGCCGGAACGCATTCGGGCGCGAGCGTGACCAATGACCTGCCGGCGCCGGCGAGCTCGCACAATTCTTCCAGGTCGCCGGCGCCAGGTTGCGCCACCCGATCGGCCCGATGGACCCCCAGACGCCGAGGGCTGATAAACGGGCCTTCCAAATGCAGCCCGAGAATTCCGTCGCGGCCGGCGACCGAGCGAGCCGCCGCAATAGCGGTCCGCATCTGCTCGCGAGTATCGGAGATGAGGGTTGGGAGACAACCCGTAGTCCCATAGCGACGGTGCGCCTGCGCAATGGCGCGCATGCCATCGGCCGTCGGTTGATCGTTGAGGAGAACGCCGCCGCCGCCATTGACCTGCAGATCGATGAATCCAGGGGCCAGGAACGAGCCAGCCGGAACGTGCGCCTGCGGCCAATCGGAGGGAACCCCGCCCCAAGGCCTAAGCTCAACGACGCGCCCATCCCGGATCAACAGCGCGGCCTCGGCATGCCAGCGATGACCGTCAAAAATGCGGTCCGCCAGGACGGCATGCTCTTTGGCGATTGAAGGATTGTTTTGACCCGGGCTCATCATGTCCCTGGTGGGCTGGATTGGTCGCGCAACAAATCCAATCTAAGTTAAAGGACGCCCAATACCCAGGGCATCTGCCGTCCAGACTAATATGTTTGTCGACAGGATGCTGGGTCGACCCCGGCGCGACCAGCCGCCAAACCCGTGCTGTTGGCTGAATGCGCCCGGAACGACCGAAAGAGAAGCAGCATGGATCGGTTGATCATTCGCGGCGGCAGACGCATCGAAGGCTCGGTCCAGATCTGCGGTGCGAAGAACGCCGCACTGCCGCAGATCGCCGCTGCGTTGCTCAGCTCCGAACGGCTTGAGCTGGGCAATGTTCCTGAAGTGTCGGACATCAATACCATGCTCGCCCTGATGGGAGAGTTCGGCGTGGCCGCCACCCGCGGACCTGGACGGATACTGGTGCTGGATGCCCGCGGCGCCCGCAATGCGCAAGCGCCCTACGACCTGGTCCGCCGCATGCGCGCCAGCATTCTTGTCCTGGCGCCGCTGTTGGCCCGTTTCGGTTCCGCGCGCGTGTCCCTGCCCGGAGGCTGCGCGATCGGCGCGCGGCCGATCGACCTGCATCTCAAGGCACTGGACGCGCTCGGGGCCGACGTCGAGATGGAGTCCGGCTACATTAACGTGAAGGCCAAGGGCGACGGGCTGCGCGGCGACCGCATCGTGTTGTCCTCGCCGTCCGTGGGCGCGACCGAGACGGCGCTGATGGCGGCGGTCCTCGCACGGGGTGAAAGCGAGATCCTGAACGCGGCGCGCGATCCTGAAATTTCCGACCTCGCACTCTGCCTGGCCGCGATGGGCGCGCGCATCGAGGGCGTCGGAACGCATCGGATTTTGGTGCAGGGGGTGGAAGCCCTTCACCATGCCCGGCACGATTTGATCACCGACCGCATCGAGGCTGGAACCTACGCCATCGCCGCGGCCATCACCGGCGGTCATCTCGAGATCCTCGGCGCCCATCTCGAACACCTCGGATCGGTCGGTGCGATCCTGGAAAGTGCCGGAACTCAGATCTGGCCGACCGATCGCGGGTTGATGGTCGTGCGCTCCGGCCCATTGCAGGCCGTCGACGTATCCACGGAGCCTTACCCCGGATTTCCGACCGACCTGCAGGCGCAATTCATGGCCTTGATGACCGTTGCATCCGGCGCTTCAGTCATCCGCGAAACTGTGTTCGAGAGTCGATTCATGCACGTCCCCGAGCTCGGCCGGCTCGGCGCCAACATCTCGCTGCAAGGCTCGACGGCGCTGGTGCGCGGCGTCGAGCGATTGCATGGCGCGGAAGTGATGGCCACCGACTTGCGCGCATCGGTGAGCCTGGTGCTCGCCGCCCTGGTCGCCGATGGCGAAACAACCGTCAACCGCGTCTACCACCTCGACCGCGGATATGAATTGCTCGACCGCAAGCTGGTGCAATGCGGTGCGGATATCCAGCGGGTCGCGGGATGACGGCGGCTTCACAACGCGATCCGCTGTTCGTCGGTGTTGACGGCGGTGGCACGGGATGCCGCGCGCGCATCCAAGACGCGGAAGGACGTTTGCTCGGAACCGGCATTGCCGGCCCGGCTGCGCTACGCATAGGGATCGACCGCGCACTGGCCGAAGTCGAGAAGGCCTGCCGCGCCGCGCTGGGAGAAGCCGGGCTTGGCCCCGACGCGCTGGGCGCTATGCATGCCGCCGTCGGCCTCGCCGGGGTCGGCCGCAAAGGTGCGCTCGATCAACTTGAGTTGTGCCCGCACCCGTTCCGCTCCGTCGTTTATGCCAATGACGCGACGATCGCCTGCATCGGGGCGCATGGCGCCCGAGATGGCGGCATCGTCATCGTCGGAACAGGCAGCGTCGGCTTTGCCGTTGTCGGAGGACGCGAGGTCAGGGTCGGCGGCTATGGTTTTCCCATATCCGACGAGGGCAGCGGAGCCGATGTCGGGCTGCACGCAATCCGCCTGGCGCTGCGAGCCCATGACGAGCGCGCCGTCGACACCAGTCTCACGCGCGACGTCATGATACGCTTCCACGACGATCCTTTCGCGGCGGTTGCCTGGATGGATCATGCGACCGCCACGGACTATGCGACCTTCGCGCCATTGGTGATGCGGCATGCCGATGCCGGAGATCCGGTCGCGCGCCGCATCATCCGTGAGGCTGCGGAACAGATCGACGACCTGGTGCGCCGGCTGTCCGAATGCGGGGCGTCCCGCGTCGCGCTACTCGGCGGGCTCGCATCTTCGATGCAGCCGTGGTTGGCGCCCGATGTCCAGCGCCGGCTGGTTCCGGTCGAAGGCGACGCGGTGGATGGCGCCTTGCATCTCGCCCGGCGTGCCATCGTGAAAAGCTAGTGCCGCAGTATCATCGAATGGCGGCCGCGTTTGCGGCGTAACCGAGACCGAATCATGCGCACCGAGCAAATCAGCCCACGCTACGTCGAACTCGATTCCTGGTCCGCAGCCGAGATGATCGCCGCGATGTATGAGGGACAGCTTGCGGCAGCCGCTGCGGTTCGCGACGCCCTTGCCGCAATCGCGGCAGCCGTCGAGGACGCAGTGCCGGCGCTGCACCGAGGCGGACGGATCGTCTACGCCGGAGCGGGCACGTCGGGGCGCATCGGCGTGCAGGACGGCAGCGAATTACCGCCAACCTTTGACTGGCCCGCCGATCGCCTTGTATTTGCGATTGCAGGCGGGCTTGACGCACTTGTCCGGAGCGCCGAGCAGGCCGAGGACAACGAGGCCTCCGGCGTGCAGGCCATGGCGGACGCGAAGATCGGCGCCGATGATGTCGTCATCGGCGTCGCGTCCAGTGGCACGACGCCCTTTACGATCGGCGCCTTAAGGGCGTCCAGTGCCGCGGGTGCGATCACGATTGCCGTCGCCAACAACCCCGGCGCGCCGCTGTTCGAGGTCGCACGCCATCGCATCCTTATCGACACAGGAAGCGAAGTGATCGCCGGTTCGACCCGGATGAACGCAGGCACCGCCCAGAAGATCGTGCTGAACCTGTTCTCGACCGCCGTGATGGTGAGAATGGGTCGCGTCTATCGCGGATTGATGGTGGACATGCGGGCGCGGAACGCCAAATTGCGCCGGCGCGCAGAAGCCATCGTCAGCGAAATCGTCCGCTGTCCGGAAGGCGACGCAGCGCGCTATCTCGATCAGGCCGATGGACACGTAAAGACAGCGGTCCTGCTCGGCTTCGGCCTGGATCGCAGCGAAGCCGCGCAACTGCTGCAGCGACACGGGGGCAATCTGCGATCCGCCATCAACGAGTCCGCGCGCGACGATGGCTGAACCGTATGCCGGAAGCGCAATGGCACGCGAGACCGCCGAAGTCCCGGCGGCAAGCGAACGGCTGCTGGCGTGCAGTGACATGTTTGCCGCGATCGCCCAACGGATCGAGCAGACCAAGCCGCGCATCGTCGTTTTCTGCGGGCGCGGCAGTTCGGGTCATGTCGGCGTTTATCTGCGCTATCTTTTTGAGACGCGGCTTGGCCTGCTCGCATCCGCGGCCGCACCTTCCGTCGTAACCGCCTACCAGCGACCCCCGGATATGCGCGACGCCCTGTTCGTCGTGATCTCGCAGTCCGGGCGCAGTCCCGATCTCGTCACCGCCACACAGGTGGCGCGCAAGTCAGGCGCGCTGACACTTGCCATCGTCAATGACGAAGACTCTCCCGCCGCCGCCGCGTCCGAGCTGGTGTTGCCGATCGGAGCGGGAGCCGAACATGCCGTCGCGGCGACCAAGACGGTCGTATTGTCGATGATCGCGGGCGCCCGGCTGGTGGCGGCGCTGGCGCACGACGAAGACCTGAACGGCGGTCTCCAACACCTGCCGCTCCGTCTGTCCAGCGCGCTGGCGTGCGATTGGTCGGCGTGGGCCGGCAGCGTCGCGAGCGCGCCCGCGGCCTTTGTCATAGGACGGGGATACGGTCTTGGTTGCGTCCGCGAGATCGCGCTTAAAGTGGCCGAAATCTTGCGGGTTCCGACCCTCGGTTATAGCGCGGCCGAGCTTCGGCACGGGCCCCGCGCATCGATCACGCCAACAACGCCCGTGCTGGTGCTGCGACAGAACGACCAAGCCGCTGCCGCCGTCGATGACCTCGTCTGTGACCTCAACGCCGCGGGCGAAAGAGTGTTTGCCGCCGGAGGGCGGGCGGGAACGCTGCCCTGGATCGGCGACGGCCACCCAGCTTGCGATCCGGTGGCCATGCTCGTCCCTGCCTATCGCGCCATCGAGGTGGCGGCACGCCAGCGAGGCTTCGATCCCGACAATCCGCCCCACCTGAGCAAAGTGACGCGCACATTGTGACGCCGGGCTCGAATCCAGAGACCGCTGCGCTTGGTTGGCTGGCGACACAGTGTGTATCGCACTACCTTCGATCTTTATCCCGTTGGATCGCGACTGGTAACGCACGTCGAGACGCTGCCGACAGATCCAATTCCCGCGCATCATCGATCACGAGATCACCGGCGAGATCGTCGAAACCACCGTTCACGCCAATCACAGAATTGTTGGATCTTTCGCCACCGTCCGCGACCGGACCGGGCCATTCGACCCGCTCGAACGGCAGGTTCGCGCCGTTTGGCACCATCGCTCTCATCGAATCCGCTCCGAGCTTGCACGAATTTAACTTGGTCAGACGTGCGGCAATCTGGCACGATCTTCGATACAGTTTGCAAGTCCGGGGGCGGATCAATTGCGGTTTAATGGGCGGCCGATCGGGCCGCCACCGCAGCAATACGTTGCGCCACCGGCGGGCTGACAGACCAAAAGGCACAGCCCAGAACCTCCGATCGGCGCAAGCGAAGCGGGAGGACGTCATGGTTGCACTGAAATCTCCATCGAAGCCGATTGGGGCGCTCGCGGCGTCCTGTGCCGCGGCGGCGCTTTTTACGGCCGTCACGGCCGCCCAGGCGGCCAATTTCACCCCGCAGGAACAGAAGCTGATCGAGGCCGCCAAGCAGGAGGGCTCGGTAACGATCCTCAACCCGCAATTCAGCGACCACACCGGGCAGATGCTCGCCGCGGGCTTCGTCAAGCGCTACAACCTCGGGCCGAACTTCAAGTTCAACAACCTGCGCAAGGGCACCGGCGCGACCGTGGCGCAGACCCGCCAGGAGATCCAAGCCGGTAAGCACACCGCCGACATGCTGATCGTCAACGCTCCGGGCTTCTTCGACGAGGCCGCCAAGCGCGACGCCTTCGAGGCGGTCGATAGCGGCTACTGGAAGAATCACGAGGAACTTGCCAGGAAGGCCGGCCAGTACTTCAAATATCCCTACGTGCTGGTGCCGTTCGCCTATTCGTTCCAGCCGATCTGGAACAGCTCCTGCCCCGGCATGGAGAACTTCAAGGCGAGCTCCTACGCCGACGTGGTCAAACCCGAGCTGAAGGGAAAAACCATCGCGTCCGACCTCACCAAAAGCTTCACCTACGTCAACACCGCGCTCGCTCTCGAAGAAGGCGGCATGAACCTCGACGACCTGTGGACCAAGCTGAAGGCCACCGATCCCCTGATCGAGTTCCGCACCGAGCCGAAGATGCAGATGGTGGTGTCGTGCCAGCGCCCGCTCGACATGTGGAATCTCACCGGCCGTGCCTATCAGGACATCCTGAAGAAGCCGGACCTGATCAAGGTCATGAAGTTCGGCATCTACACGGAAGGCCAGGTCATCCTCGGCAACCAGGCCGCCGTGATCAAGGGCGCGCCGCATCCGAACGCTGCCAAGCTGTTCATGGAATACATGCTGAGCAAGGAAGGCGCTGACATCATGGTGGTGGGAGAGATGATGTTCACCTTCCTGAAGAACTACACGCCTCCGAAGGAGGCCGAGCACTACGTGTTCGACCTCAACAAGGTGAAGCTGCTCGGCATGAAGGACTGGGTCGCCGCGGGCGCAAAGTTCAAGGCAACGCGCGAAGCGTGGCAGGCGAAGTTCCAGTAGCGTCCTGAGCCCACATCGAGGCCCCGCGTCCGCTGCGGCGCCTTGCGACACTCGTTGAAGCGGGGCCGCATAGCACGGACCATGCGATGAGCACGCAATCGCTGACGGAGACCGCGCCGCGACCCGCGGCTGCGAGCCGGTGGCGCGGCGTGTTCACACAGGAGACGGTCGCGACCGCCGTGGTCGGCCTCATCGTTGCGGCTGCGGTGATCCTGCCACTCGCGGTGCTGGTGATCGCGAGCTTCCGCGTGCTTGATCCGGGTGGATTCGACACCGTGTGGGGTCTCGACAACTACCGCACGCTGTTCACCGACCGGGTGATCCCGAAAGCCTTCGTCAACACGCTGATCGTGTGCCTCGGCTCTACCGTCATCGCGACGTTCCTCGGCGTGACGCTGGCCTGGATCAACGCCCGCACCAACAGTCCAGGCCGCGACCGGATGGAGCCCTACAATCTGATCCCGTTCTTCCTGAGCCCGTTCGTCGGCGCCATCGCCTGGCACAATCTCGCCGGCGGCGAAACTGGCCTGCTCAACTCCTGGGCGCGCGACTATCTCGGCGTCCAGGCTCGGTTGTTCAATGTCGACAACCTCTATGGCGTGATCTGGGTGACCGGGCTGTTCTTCGCGCCGCTGGTCTATCTGTTCGTCGTCGGCTCGCTCAGGCGCATGGACCCTTCGCTCGAGGACTCCGCGCGCACCACCGGCGCCGGGCTTCTACGCACCGTGATGACGGTGACGCTACCGCTGGTGGCGCCTGGCATCCTGTCGGGCGCCATCATCGTCTTCGTCACCACCGCGGGTGAGTTCGGCGTGCCGTTCAAGCTCAGCGCGCCTTACGGCTGGCAGACGCTGACCACGCAGATCTTCTCCAAGGCGGTCGGCGATGACGCCAATCTCTATCTCGGCTCGGCCATGAGCATGGCGCTCGGCATCACCACTGTCGTGCTGATCTGGATTCAGCAGCGCTACATCGCGCCGCGCTCCTTCACCACCGTGACCGGCAAGGGCTTCCGCCCCAACGTCATCGACCTCGGCCGCTGGAAGTGGGCGGCGTTCGCCTTCAACCTCGCCTATATCCTGGTCGCGGTGGTGATGCCGATCCTGTGTCTGTTTGTGGTGAGCCTGCATCCGGTCTGGCAGGCCCGGATCATCCCGGCTGACCTCACGCTGCATAATTACGTGCGCACGCTGTTCTTCTGGGCGCCAGACCACATCGCCGCGGCCACCAACGGCATCGTCAACAGCTTCATCCTTGCCTTCGCCGGCGCGACCATCGCGATGATCCTGTCGGTGGTGGTGAGCTACATGATCCACCGCACCAAGGGCTGGGGCGCGCGGCTGCTCGACTTCCTCTGCGTCGTTCCGGTGGGCTTCCCCGGCATCGTGATCGCGATGGGGGTGTTGGTCACATACATCAGGACCCCGATCTACGCGACACTGTGGATTCTGCTGCTCGGCTACATCACCCGCTTCTTCCCCTACGGCCAGCGCAACGTGTCCGCTGTCATGCTGGCGATCTCCGAAGAACTCGACCAGAGCTCGCGCATGGCCGGCGCGTCGTGGCTCACGACCTTGCGGCGGATCACCATTCCGCTGCTCAAGCCCGGCATCTTTGCCGGCTGGGTGCTGCTGTTCATCATCTTCCTACGCGAACTGTCGATCTCTATCATCCTCTACACGGGAGGCACCGAGACGCTGTCGGTCGGCGTCTACTATCTGGCCAACTACGAAAACGAGACGCTGACATCGGCGTTGTCGATGGCGCAGACGGTGGTGCTTCTGCTCTGCGTCTTCATTTTCAGGCGGGTTGCCGGCCGCGAGGCGCTGACCGCATGAGCGCCGGTGCGCAAGGCGACGGCCCGTCGGATCGCCACGTCGAGGTGCAGGGCCTGGTCAAATGGTTCGGCGCCGACCGCGCCGTGGACGACGTGTCGTTCAGCATCCCGCGCGGCAAGTTCCTGACCCTGCTCGGCCCCTCCGGCTGCGGCAAGACCACCACACTGATGAGCATCGCCGGCCTGCATGGCATCGACGCCGGAACGATTCGCGTCGGCGGCGTCACCTACACGTCGAAGTCCGAGGGCATCTTTCTCCAGCCGGAGAAACGCGACATCGGCATGGTGTTCCAGAGCTATGCCATCTGGCCGCATATGAGCGTTCGTCAGAACGTCGCCTACCCGCTGGAAATCCGCAACGTCGCGCCGGCCGAGATCGAACATCGCGTCGCCGACGCGCTTCGCCTTGTTGGCCTCGCCGAGGTGGCGGACAAGCTCGCCACGCAGCTTTCCGGCGGCCAGCAGCAGCGCACCGCGCTCGCGCGCGCGATCGTATCGCGGCCGCGGCTTCTGTTGTTTGACGAGCCCCTGTCCAACCTCGATCTCAAGCTGCGCGAACAGATGCGCGTCGAACTGAAACGCATCCAGCACGAGGTCGGCATCACCTCGATCTACGTCACCCATGACCAGGCCGAGGCGCTGGTGATGAGCGACGAGATCATTGTGATGAGCAAAGGCTGCATCCAGCAGAGGGGCGACCCGCACGAAATCTACGCCCGGCCGGTCAACGCCTATGTCAGCAACTTCATCGGCGTCGCCAACCTGCTCAAGGGACGTGTCGTCAACGTCACGGCGTCGGATCGCGGCGAGATCGAGCTGACGGAAAGCGCGTTACCGCGGATCGCTCTGCGCTGCCGGCTCGGCCCGGGCATCGCGGTGGGCCAGGAGGCCGTGGTGTCGGTGCGGCCGGAGAGCGTCACCGCCGCGCGCGTGCGCAGCAACGAAGCGGACATCGAGGGCGAGGTGCTGGCCGCCATATTCCTGGGCAATTGCGTGGACTGCCGGGTGCGCTCTGGCGGCTTCGAATGGAAGGTGCTGGCGCATCCGCGCGCCAACCTATGCAAGGGCGACAGGGTGTTTCTGCGGCTCGATCCCGAGCGCACGCTGGCGGTGCAGCCATGAGCGCGGCGACCATGGTGGAGCTCGACCGCGTCAGCAAGAATTTCGGCACGGAAGCGGCAGTACGCGGCGTCGATCTGGCGGTGGCGCCCGGCGAATTCGTCACGCTGCTGGGTCCGTCCGGCTGCGGCAAGACCACGACCTTGCGCTGCGTCGCAGGCCTGGAGCGGCCGGACGGTGGCGACATCCGCATCGACGGCAAGATCGTCGCTTCGGCGGAGCGCGACATCCATCTCAATCCGGAAGACCGCAACATCGGCATGGTGTTCCAGAGCTACGCCGTGTGGCCCCATATGACCGTGTTCGACAATGCGGCGTACGGCCTCCGCGTGCGGCGCGCGCCCTCGAATGTCGTCAGGGAACGCACCATGCGGGCTCTGGAACTGGTGGGCTTGATCCACCTCGCTGGCCGCTATGCCACCAAGCTCAGCGGCGGCCAGCGGCAGCGCGTGGCGCTCGCCCGAGCCATCGTCTACGAGCCGAAAGTGGTGCTGTTCGACGAACCGCTGTCCAACCTCGACGCCAAACTGCGCGAGCAGATGCGGATCGAGCTGGTGCGGCTGCAACGCGAAGTCGGCATCACCTCGATCTATGTCACCCACGACCAGTCCGAGGCGCTGGTGATGAGCGACCGCGTGGTGGTGATGAACAAGGGCGCGATCCAGCAGATCGGCGACCCGCGCACCATCTACGCCAAGCCGGCCAATGCCTTCGTGGCCAACTTCATCGGCGTCGCCAACCTGATGCAGGGCAAGCTCACCGGCCGCAACGGCAGCTTCTGCGAGATGGAGATTCCGCTCGGCGAAGGCCGCGCGCCGCTGCACGTCATCGCGGCTGGCGGCGAGGGCGCCGTGCCGGGGCAACCGCTGACGCTCAGCGTGCGGCCCGAAGACTTCGCCCTTCACCTGCAGCCGCCGCCCTCAGACACGGCTCACGTCAATCGGCTGGAGGGCGAGGCGATCGACACCGCCTATCTCGGCAATTTCCTGGAATGCCGGGTGCGCGTCGGGTGCTACGAGGTCGGCATCCAGATCGGCCACTACATGCAGCTTGAGCCGGGGCAGAAGGTCTTTCTCAGCTTCCAGCCTGACCATGGGCTCTGCCTGACCGCGTGACGTTCGGGCGGAACGTGTCTGCGCCTCCGCATCGCGGAAGTCGTCCTTCTGACCCTTCGAATACGGCCGCGCGTACTTCGCCGGCATCAGCCGGACATCGTGACTTTGGTCCACTTCGGCGTCGATGGTCGCGTCGGCCGGCAAATCCGGATCGTCCTCCCATTGGATGGCCGATCCAGGAATAGCCGCGCTGGATCACGCGCCCTTCGTCTCGTCCTGGCGTACCTTGGACGCGGCGCGGCGCAAGAGCGTGAGGAACTCGTCCTGCTCGTAGACCTTATTGGTGTCGAACGACGCATAGTCGAAGCGCGGCAGGATCGAGATCAGGCTTTTGGCACGGCCGCCGAACTCCAAGCATAGCGCCTCCATGTTGAGGGCAGGAATCCTGATCAAGCTCAATTCGCCGACAGTCTTACGTCCCTCGGCAGTGGCCTTCAGCCGTCCGAGGGCGGTGTTCATCAGATCGAAATACGCCGCGTTGCGGTTCATCTGCAGAAGCTCTGGGCGTTCTTCGTCAAGCGACAGATCGTAGAACGCGACCGGCGCGTCGCCTTTCATTTCCATGACGCGCAACGCCGCCGGCACCGTCGGCAGCTTGCCGCCCCTCGCAAGCGCGTTGAGCGGCACGTTAAAGACGTAATGGGGAACGCCGAAATCACCTTCGCCGCCAGCCGCCGCGTCCTCAGCGATCGACGGATCGTAGGCACGCAGCAACGGGCGGATCTCCGGGATCGGCTTTAGCAGAATCGGATTGAAGACGAGGTCTTTGAACCACATGAAATAGAAGTACTTCTTGGTGAAGTAAGTATGGCTCCAGGAGCCACTGCCCTGATAGTTCGTAGCGAACTGCTGGTATGTCAACACGCTCTTGCCGTAGATTGGATCGTCGATATGCAGGTAGTTGGTAACGCCGATCGACGACACGCCGTGCAGAACCATAAAGTGCCCGCCGCCACCGCTCCAGCCGATGCGGGCGCCAACGACGAGGCCTTTCTCGAGTTCGCTCTTGACGGTGCTCCACGCGACCGTGCCGCCTTGGACACTGACGAAATTGTTGGTGCGGGTGAGCGCGCTGTCGAGAAACCAGGGAACGTTGCAGGCGCCAGGCACCGGCGTCGTGCAGCAGGTCTGCCCGAGCTCCTCGCTCGCCACCTTGCATTGGGTCCACGGACTCAGGATCGAGTAGTAGCGCGACACGCTGGTCGAGGTCGCCGCCCAGCACCAATTCGACTGGGTCTGCGCCTGCATGGTGAAGGGCAGAACAAGATACGAGTAGAGCCACTTGAGGTAGCTGAATTCGGTCACTCGCGCGAGCGGCGCCTGATTTTCGATTCGGAGGTTTTCAAGGCCCATTGGCTATCCTCCTCTTTGTAAATCCCGGCCGGCGAGCTTGTCACTTACTCCTGGCGGTGTGCCGATTCATTCGACAATAGTGGCAGCCGCCGAACACCGCACGAACCGCCGCCGCAGACCTGAGACGAACTCAGCACCGAGTGTTGAACCTTTTCGCCATTTCATTCCGCAACGAGCCTTGGGTGCTTACCGCGCGCATCGGTTCGTACAGTCGTCCCGCTCATAGGTGATCTTATTCGGAAACAAACCATTCCAATCGGCACTGGAATACCGTTTTAGAGATTTTAGCGACGAGCCTGATCCGCACGATCTGATGCGATCGTACGCGTTCTCGATCGCGTTAAATGAGAATACTCAGAAGTATGAAAGCATTCATGCCAGCAGGAACGGCTCCTCGCATCTCTCAGTGGCGAGACTGTTAGTGATATTGGGATCAGCGTTCCATTCTTTCGCTTCCGAATAGCTTCGTAATGTTCGATACGCTCTCCATTTCGGAGGCGCGCCAGGATGGCTGGCTCTTCGTCGTGCCGGTCCGACAGGATCGACATGTGATGGGGTCACCGATAGCTTCGGCCGCCGTATATCCGAACAACCTTTCGGCACCGCGGTTCCAACTCGTCATGATGCCAATTCGGCCGGCATCGACTGGGCCGATTTTGCCTGCCGATCTGGGTGGTCCTCATCTCGAACCACGCGCCAGGTCCCCGCCCTAAAAGCTATTTTCTACGACA
This sequence comes from uncultured Alphaproteobacteria bacterium, assembly GCA_963702635.1. Lineage (GTDB taxonomy): Bacteria > Pseudomonadota > Alphaproteobacteria > Rhizobiales > Xanthobacteraceae > Z2-YC6860. The sequence continues at coordinate 459,521 of CAVPDL010000010.1, read as the reverse complement.
ACTTTACGCCCTGCGACGCGGGGACGTAAGAGCGTGAACGGCAGCAGGCAGGCGCCCCCCTTCCCGGCCGGGGCGGGCCTTCTATGCTTGCTTTGCAATTATGCCTAAACTGCATTCAGGGAGTGACAAGGTGAAGCGGATTGCATTGGCAGTGCTGCTGAGCTTGATGACGTCGGGCGCGTATGCCGCGTCCTGCAAGGTTGAGGCGGGTGAAAAGAAGCTTTCTGGAGCAGCCATGAAACAGCTTCATGAAGAAGTGCGAAACAGACGCCCAGAAGACTTGTGATGCGTCTGCGACAGAGAAGAAACTTGCTGGCGCGGCAAAGACGAGCTTCACAAAGAAGTGCGTCACGGACGCGGTCGGCAACTGAACCGGCGATTGTGATCATCACATCACGCTAGGTGAGTTCTGCTCTCCGAGCGATCATTCCCTCTGAGAACGTGGGGAGGTGCCAATGTTGGATGACTTTAAGAAATTTGCCATGCGTGGCAACGTGGTTGATCTCGCGGTTGGCGTGATTATCGGTGCGGCTTTCGGTGCAATCGTCACGTCCTTGGTCGCTGATGTCATCATGCCGATTATTGGAGCCGTTACAGGCGGGCTGGATTTCTCGAACTATTACATCGCTCTGTCCTCCAAGATGCAGCCCGGCTTGGCGTACGCCGACGCCAAGAAGCAAGGTGCGGTTTTGGGTTGGGGACAGTTTCTCACCATCGCCCTGAACTTCCTGATCATCGCATGGGTACTGTTTATGGCGATCAAAGGGATCAACAGGCTAAAGAAAGAAGAGCCGCCTGCGCCCGCCCCGGGCCCAACGCCGGAGCTCAAAGTGCTCATGGAAATCCGCGATTTGATGAAGAAGTAGCGCTCTCAAGGCTACGGTTGCCCTGCGCTCCGCACGTGCTCTCACCATCACGCGAGCAGACCACTCAAGACCCCCGAAGCCGGGGGTCTTTTCTTCTGCCAAAGTCGCGTTGCAGCGGGCTGTTCCGCTTTGTTCGCCGGCTTCCCAGCTACTATGGCGAAGTCCGACTTCTCGGGTCCGTGCATCATCGGCTACGGCTCCTCGCCTTCCCGATACGGGCCACAACGGTACTGCCGTTGCGGTCAGACCCGAGACCTCCCAGCTTCCGATGCGATCCCTTTGCACGTGATGTGGCCTTAGACCCCGGCAGGGCGTCAGCACCTCGCGTAGCGGTGCCGCACATGTTGCCTTCGAGCGAATAGAAAACTCTCGGCCCCTGCGATATCTGATCTTTCGTGGCTCAATCCCACACCCCAGGCAATCGCTGTGTACGCTTCGCCACCACTGTCACCAGCGGCCACGCAACACTCGCTACCAAGCGGGCGCTACCCATTACTTGGGCCGGACTTCCACCGGCTGGATCGCACCAGCTTGCGGCTGGCTCACCCATAGACATCACTTCAATTGAGATCGGAGCGAAGCTGCTCTTTGGGCAATATCCCATCGGTAGTCAGGCATAAGCTTCCGGCGTATCAGCTTCGAGTCACCAGGAACGCCGACGACGCACGCCGTTGTTTCGCAAACCGAGCCACGGGGGCAACGCGGCCAGAAACCTGCGATCGGGTTTGACGGACAGTTCGGTTCCTGCATCCGCCATCCGCCGGCCTAGCCGCGAACGCCGCAGGGGTGCCCTGAGAGGTTACGGGCCGTACCTCGCGCAAAGCTCCGGTTCGCCACCGGGCCTTTGCATTTTTGCGGGCTACCTCCGTCAGGTAAGCGGTTCTCTGATCCCACTGCTCTGACGGCTTTGATTATTTGGCGGAGCGAGCGCGACCGCGGTTGATGCGTTCATCTACGCCGCGAGGCGACCGGCGGAACGCTGTGCGGCCCATGCCCAGGGCATGAGCTCGTCGAGGCGCGAGGCTGGCCAGAGATTGACGAGCCGGATGAGCACGTCGGCGAAGTAGGCTTGCGGATCGACACCGTACAATTTGCAGGTCTCGACGAGTGAGGCGATGGCTGCCCAGTTCTCGGCCCCTTGATCGTGGCCAGCGAACAGCGCGTTTTTCCGATTGAGCGCGATCGGACGTATACTTCTTTCCACGATGTTGGTGTCGAGTTCGATGCGGCCGTCTTCGAGAAAGCGGGTGAGCCCGTCCCAATGGTTCGAGCCGTAGCGGATGGCTTCGGCGATGACGGACTTCGTCGAGACGCGCGCGAGTTGCTGTTCGAGCCAGATTTTGAGCGCCAGCACGAGTGGTTTGCTCTTTTCCTGGCGCACGGCGCGGCGCTCATCGGCGCTTTTACCGCGGATCGTCTTCTCGATCGCATAGAGCGCGGCGATGCGTTCCAGAGCTTCGCTCGCGATCGGCGCTGAACCGCCCTTTGCGATATCGAAGAACTGCCTTCTCAGGTGAGCCCAGCAGAAGGCGAGCGTAATCGCGTCGCCGGTCCGTGCATCATCGGCAATGGCCTTGTAGGCCGCGTACCCGTCGCATTGCACGATGCCGCGATAGCTCTCAAGCAGTTTCAGTCCGTGGACGGCGCCGCGGCCCGGCGCATAGGTGAAGGCGACGGCGGGCGGATCGGTTCCGCCCCAGGGCCGATCGTCGCGGGCGATCGCCCAGAAGTATCCTTTCTTGGTGCGGCCACGGCCAGGATCGAGCACCGGCGCTACGGTCTCGTCGACCGCGATCTTGGCCGAGCCCAGAATGAGTTCCCGCAGCCGAAGATACAGCGGCTTGAGCTCAGCGGCCGCATAACCCACCCAGAACGCCAGCGTGGCGCGTTCGATCGCGATGCCTTGGCTCAGCAGCATCTGGGATTGCCGATAGAGCGGCAAATGCCAAGCATATTTGGCAACCAGCACAGCGGCCACCATCGCCTCGGTCGGCAGCCCGCCCTTGATCAGCCGTTCCGGCGCTGGGGCCTGGACCATGCCTTGTTCGCAGGCCCGGCAGGCGTATTGAGGACGATGCGTCACGATCACCTGGTATTGGGCGGGGATGACGTCGAGACGCTCGGCGGTGTCCTCCCCGATGACGTGCATCGTGCCATGACAGCACGGACAGACGGCAATCTCGGGTGTCAGCGTGACGTGGATGCGGGGAAGATGAGCCGGCAGCGACCCGCGGTTGGCGCGACGCTTCTTCCTTTGGGCATCGACCGGGGTTTCCGTTGTGTCCTTCTTGTCCCCTTGCGCATCCTGCTCGGCGATCGATGTCTCGATATCCTCCAGCGCCAACTGCATCTGCTCGCGATCAAGCCGTTCGGACCGCCGGCCAAACTGCGCGCGCTGGAGTTGCCTCAAGAGGTGGTGAAGCCGGTCGTTCTGCTCCCTCACGCGCCGGCATTCCTCAATCGCCGCGTCGCGCTCGCTCGACAACGAGCTCACCAGCGCCCGCAAGGCGTCGAGATCATCCGCAAGGGCATCGATCGGCATGACGATACTTGAATCAGAATTCGTGCACGTTTGTGACGCCCAACACGCAATCTTGATTCAATCAGTCGCAGCTATCACGATGTCGCTGTCGGTCGCACAACATCTCGGGCATGCAGACGCGACCAGTCCATCCCGTCAACGAGCGCCGCAAGTTGCGGCGCCGTCAGCCGCATCACCCCATCACTCACCGGTGGCCACCTGAAGGCGCCATGCTCCAGCCGTTTCCAGAACAGAACCAATCCCGAGCCGTCCCACGCCAAAATCTTAAGCCGGTCGGCCCGCTTCGACCGGAAGATGAAGATCGCTTCCGAGAACGGGTCGTGCCCCAGCGCCTCACGGACCAGAGCCACGAGGCCATCGGCGCCCTTGCGGAAGTCGACCGGCTTCGTGGCCACCAGGACCTTCACCCCTGCCGCAACCGCGATCACATCGCCGCCTTCACGGTGCGCAGCACATCCCGCAGCCAGCCGAGATCAACGCCTCTTTCCACGCCAACCACCGCGCCGGCAATCTCGATGCTGATGGCCTCGGACCGGTTCGCCGCTGCCGCCGCAACACCGTCGTCACGGGTTTCCCTCACGATCGGTACAAACATCGGCACCTCGTCGGCCGGCAACGTCAGCTGACCGGCTCGCGCCGCCTTGCGCCAACCAAACAGATGCTGCGGCGACATGTCGTGCCGCCGCGCCACCTCCGACACCACCGCGCCGGGCGCATAGGATTCCGCGACGATCCGCCCCTTGGCCTCAACGCTCCACCGACGCCGGCGTCCAACCCCAACCCGGATATCGATCCGACCTCGTGGCTCCGAAGCGTCAACTATATGGTCGACCATATGTGCCAACCGATCCGTCCAAGTTGGTTCGCATCTTGCAACTCAAGCCACGCGTTACAAGGTGGGAGCAGAGCTCCGCTTACTCCGTCAGACAGGTTTCGCGGACTCTTCTTGTTCCATCGTCACAGCGACAGAGGCGTTCGCAGAAAGGCGGACCTTGTCACCTTCCACTTCAGCGACCAGTCCCTTGTTGATGAAGTGATGATGCCCCTTGTGCGTACCCTCACCGCTGTCTTTTTTGGTCAGTTTGATACGCCCGCTTTCGACTTTATCGACCGTTCCGACGTGTACCCCGTCAGCGCCGATGACTTCCATATGCTCTTTTACTTCGTTCATCCGAATGTCCTCTGTGAAACACGACAACGCACAGAAGAGAGTTCCGTTCATCCCACCGTCCCACAAGGCGATTATGGCAATCAGCCAGCGGCCGTGTTCGGGCGTACCCAAGAGCGCCGCGAAACCAGGCGTCAGAATCGAACGCGGCCAGCACAGCCAATCAATGGAGCCATCGCGGCCGACCTGCGCTGCTGTCTCGCAGTCGCCGATCAGCGCGTGGTCTTCAATAGGTAGTGGCATGCCGTCCTCACTTATCGATGCCGGGAACGGCGGGCCGAGTTTTGCCAGATTGCATCTTCGCAATGTGGTCAGTTTTATACTGTGCCCCTCCTGAAGACCGCTATTTTTCCTACGATGACAAGCCCTTGTTCGGTGCAACTAGTTTGTTCCGCGCGCGTTGTGACGCCAGGGCGGCACGTCGTCAATTTGGGTAAGCTTTCGACACGTCTCATCCTCTAGACAACGTAACTGAAAATGCGCGCTTTCAAGGGGAGATTTCGTCCCTGCCAAAGTCTTTGGCGAACAATTTCAAAATGACGGAGACGGATGATGCCAAGTTCCGAAAACTCCATTCTTTTGAAGGAGAAGGCGGCCACATCGTCGCAATTCCAGTCTCAAGCACGGCCTTTGCAGAATCCCGCAAGCTCCGGCGAAGGCCTGAAGGGTCCGGCGTGTCCAGGCGCCATAGATGAGCAATGCGTTAACACAATTCGCACTTTGGCGATGGACGCGGTACAGCAGGCCAATTCCGGCCATCCCGGCACGCCGATGGCATTGGCGCCGGTGGCCTACACGCTCTGGCAGAATTTTCTGCGCTTCGATCCGGACGATCCGATCTGGCCCAATCGCGATCGCTTCGTTCTTTCCAATGGCCATGCCTCGATGCTGCTTTACGCCCTGCTGCATCTCAGCGGCGTGAAGGCCGTCGAATGCCAAATACGAGCGTCTCGATGAGGCCGCGGTCACGCTCGACGATATCAAGCGATTTCGGCAGATCGGCAGCAGATGCCCCGGCCATCCCGAATATCACCTGACCTCGGGCGTCGAGACGACGACCGGCCCGCTCGGGCAGGGCTGCGGCAACAGCGTCGGCATGGCGCTCGCCGGGCGCTGGCTGGCCCAGCATTTCAATCGGCCGGACTTCACGATGTTCGACTACGACGTTTATGCCCTGTGCGGCGACGGCGACATGATGGAGGGTGTATCGAGCGAAGCGGCCTCGTTCGCCGGCCACCAGATGCTGGGCAACCTTTGCTGGATCTACGACAGCAACCGGATCACCATCGAGGGGCATACGGATCTGGCTTTCAGCGACGATGTCGCGGCGCGCTTCCTCGCCTATGGCTGGAACGTGCAGCGCGTCGGCGACGCCAACGATACGAGAGCGGTTGGCGCAGGCGATCGAGGTGTTCAAGCGAACCGACGATGTGCCGACCCTGATCATCGTCGAAAGTCATATCGGCTATGGCGCCCCGCACAAGCACGACACCAGCGCGGCCCACGGCGAGCCGCTCGGCGAGGAGGAGATCCGTCTCGCCAAGCGCAGCTACGGCTGGCCCGAGGACGCCAAATTCCTGGTGCCGGACGGCGTGCGCGAGCATTTTCAGGACGGCATGGGCCGGCGCGGAAGAAGTCTCCAGCGAAGATTGGAGCACGCTGTTCAAATCCTACCGGAAAAAGTATCCCGACCTTGCCGACCAGATCGAACGCATGCAGCGGCGCGAGCTTCCCGATGGCTGGGACGCGGCTCTTCCGGTTTTCGCGGCCGACGCGAAGGGCCTTGCCACGCGCGACTCCTCCGGCAAGGTGCTCAACGCCATCGCCTCGCATCACCCTTGGCTGATCGGCGGCGCGGCCGATCTCGCGCCGTCCACCAAGACGCGGCTCACATTCGAGGGCGCAGGCGATCTGGAAGCCGACACCCCGGGCGGCCGCAACCTGCACTTCGGCATCCGCGAGCACGCGATGGGCGCGATCCTGAACGGGCTCGCATTGTCCAAAGTCCGCCCGTTCGGCTCGGGCTTCCTCATTTTCTCCGACTACATGAAGCCGCCCATCCGGCTTGCCGCGCTGATGGAGCTTCCCGGTCATCTATGTCTTCACGCACGACTCGATCGGCGTGGGCGAGGACGGACCGACGCACCAGCCGGTCGAGCAGCTCGTCGCGTTGCGCAGCATCCCCGGCCTCATCACGCTCCGCCCCGCCGACGCCAACGAGGTCGTCGAAGCGTGGCGCGTCATCATCGGACTCCAGCATCAGCCGGCCTGTCTGGCGCTGAGCCGCCAGGCGCTGCCGACATTCGACCGCACGCGCTACGCGCCGGCCGCCGGTGTCGAGCGCGGCGCCTATGTTCTCGCCGACGCGCCGGACGGCAAGCCGGCGGTGATCCTGATCGGCACCGGCAGCGAGGTTGCTCTCTGCATCGACGCCTTTGAAGAGCTCAAGCGGGAAGGCATTCCGGCGCGCGTCGTCAGCATGCCGTCCTGGGAGCTGTTCGAGCAGCAGGATCAGGCGTACCGCGACGGCGTTCTTCCGCCGAACGTCACGGCGCGCGTATCGGTCGAGATGGGCTCGGTGATCGGCTGGGATCGCTATGCCGGCACGACCGGCGCCAAGATCGGCATGCACACATTCGGCTCCTCGGCGCCGCTCAAGGACCTGCTCACGAAGTTCGGCTTCACGCCGGCCAAGGTCCTTGCCGCCGCGAAGGAGCAGATCGCAAAGTCCAAAGGAACGACACGATGAACGTGCAAGTGAAAACGAAATCGTCGGCGAACCCGCTCAGGCATTTGCATGACTATGGGCAGGCGGTTTGGCTCGATTTCCTCTCCCGGCGATTCATCGCCGAGGGCGGTCTCAAGAAGCTCGTCGAGCAGGACGGGCTCACCGGCGTCACCTCCAATCCCTCGATCTTCGAAAAGGCCATCGCCGGCAGCAGCGACTACGATTCGTCGTTGAAGGCGGCCGAGAATCAGGGCGACTGCGATGTCATGGCGCTCTACGAGCGGCTCGCGATCGAGGACATCCAGCACGCGGCGGATGCGCTCCGCCCGGTCTACGACGCAACCGAGCGCCAGGACGGCTATGTCAGCCTCGAAGTCTCGCCCTATCTGGCGATGAACACCGAGGCGACGGTCGCCGAGGCGCGGCGGCTTTGGCGCGCGGTCGGCCGCGACAACCTGATGATCAAGGTGCCGGCGACCAAGGCCGGCCTGCCGGCGATCCGCCAGCTCATCGGCGAGGGCATCAACGTCAACATCACGCTGCTGTTCTCGCAGCAGGTCTATGAAGAGGTCGTCGAAGCCTATCTGGCGGGACTCGAACATCTGATCGCGCAGGGCGGCGATCCAGGCAAGATTGCGAGCGTCGCCAGTTTCTTCGTCAGCCGCATCGATGTGGCGGTGGACAAGCTGATCGAAGAACGGCTTCGCCAGACCAACGCGGCAGGCCAGCGCGAGGCGCTTGCCGAGCTTCGCGGCAAAGTCGCTATCGCCAACGCCAAGCTTGCCTATCAACGCTACAAGCGCCTTTTTGCCGGCGCGCGCTGGGAGAAGCTGCATGCCAAGGGCGCGCGGGTGCAGCGGCTGCTGTGGGCGAGCACCGGCACCAAGAACAAGGACTACAGCGACGTGCTCTACGTCGAGGAACTGATCGCCCGCGACACGGTCAACACCATTCCGCCCGCGACCATGGATGCGTTCCGCGACCATGGCAAAGTGCGACCGAGCCTTGAGGAGGATATCGAGGAGGCCAAACAAGTCGATGGCGACGCTGGATCGGTCCGGCATCTCGATCGACGCGGTGACGGCCAAGCTGGTCGAAGAGGGCGTGCAGCTTTTCGCCGACGCATTCGACAAGCTGCTCGGCGCGGTGGCCCGCAAGCGCGCTGCCAATCTCGGCGAGAAGCTCGACAGCCAGACGTACAAACTCTCGCCAGAGCTTGAGAAGACGGTCACCGCCTCGCTTGAGTCCTGGCGGCATGACGGCAACGTGCGCCGGCTCTGGGCTGGCGACGCACGGCTGTGGACGGGATCGGATGAGGCCAAATGGCTTGGCTGGCTCGACATCGTCGAGGAGCAGCACAAGCGGATCGGCGCTTTGTCGAGTCTGGCTGACGACATTCAACGGGCGTGGCTTCACCCACGTTCTCCTGCTCGGCATGGGCGGATCGAGCCTCGGGCCAGAGGTGTTTGCCGAAACGTTCGGGCGCCAAAACGGCCGCCCCGAACTCCTGGTGCTCGAACTCGACCGACCCGGCGCAGATCCGAACCGTCGAAAGCAAGATCGATCCCGCCCGAACCCTTTTCATCGTGTCGAGCAAGTCCGGCAGCACGCTCGAACCGAATATCCTGAAGCAGTATTTCTTCGAATCGCGCCAAACGAGCTGTCGGCGCCGACCAGGCGGGTTCACGGTTCATCGCCATCACCGATCCCGGATCGACGCTGCAGAACGTCGCCGAGCGCGATCGGTTCCGCCATGTCGCGTTTGGCATTCCGAGCATCGGCGGGCGGTATTCGGTGCTGTCGGATTTCGGCATGGTGCCCGCAGCAGCGATGGGACTCGACATCGGCAGGCTGCTCGACGCAACGGAAATTATGGTGCGCTCCTGCGCTGCCAATGTGCCGCCGGCCGATAATCCCGGCGTCGTGCTCGGCACCGTTCTGGGTGTGCTGGGAAAGGCGGGCCGCGACAAGATCACCATCGTCGCCTCGCCAGGCATTGCCGATTTCGGCGCATGGCTCGAACAGCTCCTCGCGGAATCGACCGGCAAACAGGGCAAGGGACTCATTCCCGTCGATGCCGAGCCGCTGGGCCCGCCCGACGTCTACGGAACGGATCGCCTGTTCGTCTATGTGCGGCTGACCAGCGAGGCGGACGCGGAGCAGGATGACGCGGTCGCAGCGCTGGAGCGCGCGGGCCACCCGGTCGTGCGCATCGCAGTCACGGACCGCTACCATATCGGCCAGGAATTCTTCCGCTGGGAGTTCGCCACCGCCGTTGCGGGCTCGATCCTTGGCATCAATCCGTTCGATCAGCCCGATGTCGAGGCCAGCAAGGTGAAGACGCGGGAACTGACCGCCGCCTACGAAAAGACCGGAAAGCTGCCGCCGGAGACGCCGTTCTTGGAGGAAGCCGGCCTTACGCTGTTTGCCGACGGCAAGAACGCCAGCGTTTTCGCGAAGACCAGCATACTCGCAGAGGTTCTTGCAGCGCATTTTGCGCGAATTCGAGCCGGCGATTATTGCGCGCTCCTCGCCTATGTCGAACGCAACAAACGTCATCAAGACACGCTTCAGGATATCCGCGTCCTGATCCGCGACCGCAAGCGCGTCGCCACCTGCCTCGGCTTCGGGCCGAGATTCCTTCATTCGACGGGACAGGCCTACAAGGGCGGCCCCAACACCGGCGTGTTCCTGCAGATCACCTGCGACGATCCCCCCGATGTCCAAGTGCCCGATCAGAAATATACCTTCGGCATCGTCAAGGCGGCGGAAGCGCGTGGCGATTTCGAGGTGCTCGCCGAGCGCGACCGGCGGCTGCTGCGCGTGCATCTCGGCACGCATGTCGCGGCGGGGTTGACAACCCTTAAGGACGCCATCCGGCAAGCGCTCGCCTAAGGAAACGACAGGAGAAGACGATGCAGATCGGCATGATCGGCCTGGGGCGTATGGGCGGAAACATCGTTCGCCGCCTGACGCGTAGCAGGCATCAATGCGTGGTGTTCGACCAGAACCCGAAGGCCATCAAAGCGCTGGTCGGCGAGCACGTCGCCGGCAGCGCCGATCTCAAGGAACTCATCGGTCAACTCAAGAAGCCGCGCGCCGTTTGGCTGATGCTGCCCGCCGGACGGATCACCGAAGAAACGGTCGAGCGTCTCGGCGGCTTGCTGGAAGCCGGACGACATCATCATCGATGGCGGCAATTCCTTCTACAAGGACGATATCCGCCGCGCCAAGAAACTGGCTGGAAAGGCATTCGCTACGTCGATTGCGGCACGTCCGGCGGCGTCTGGGGTTTCGAGCGCGGCTATTGCCTGATGATCGGCGGCCAGAAGGAGGCGGTCGATCACCTCGATCCGATCTTCTCGGCGCTCGCTCCCGGGCTCGGCGACATCCCGCGCACACCGGGCCGCGAGAAAAGCGATCCCCGCGCCGAGCGCGGCTACATCCATGCCGGTCCGTCCGGCGCCGGGCACTTCGTCAAGATGGTGCACAACGGCATCGAGTACGGCTTGATGCAGGCCTACGCCGAGGGCTTCGACATCCTGCGCAACAAGGACTCGAAGGATCTGCCCGAGGACGAGCGCTTCACGCTGAACATGCCGGATATCGCGGAGGTCTGGCGGCGCGGCAGCGTCATCTCATCCTGGCTGCTCGATCTCAGCGCCGCAGCGCTGGCGAAGGACCCGCAGTTGAAGGATTTCTCCGGCTTCGTCCAGGATTCGGGCGAGGGTCGCTGGACCGTCGAGGCCGCGATCGAGGAAGCGGTCCCGGCCAACGTGCTCTCATCGGCGCTCTACACCCGGTTCCGCTCGCGGCAGGAGCATACCTTCGGCGAAAAGATGCTCTCCGCCATGCGCTTGGGATTCGGCGGACACGTCGAGGGTCAGGAGGCCATCGATCCAGAACCAAAGCCCAAGGGTCACTCGCCGACGCCGCACGCCGCCGAGTAGCGATCATGCTCGACAATCCCCCACCCGGACGCCAAAGACCGCGCAGGTGGTCGCATCCCCCCCGCGGCGCCAGGCCAAGCCCGCCGATCCCTGCACGATGGTGATCTTCGGCGCCAGCGGCGACCTGACCAAGCGCCTGGTGGTGCCGGCGCTCTACAACCTCGCGCGCACCAAGGTGCTTCCGGAAAACTTCGCGCTGATCGGCGTGGCCCGCTCGGAACGGACCACGGAAAGCTGGCGCGAACACCTCCACGGCATGCTGAAGAGCTTTGTCGGCAACGCCGGTGCGGAATTCGACGTCGATCACATCGACGAGGCGGTGTGGAAGCGGCTTGCCGAGAAGATGACATATGTCCAAGGCGATCTGACGAAGCCTGAGCTCTACGAGAATCTTCGCGGCGCTCTCGGCGAGGCTGAAAAGGCCCACGGCACCCGCGGCAACGTCCATCTTCTATCTCGCTGTCGCGGATCAGCTGTTCGGCACCGTGGTCGAGCAGCTCGGCAAGGCGAAGCTCACCGATCAGAACGAGGACGAAAGCGGCAAGCATCGGTTTTGGCGCCGCGTGGTGGTCGAGAAGCCGTTCGGCCACAGCCTCGAACTCGGCACGCGCGCTGAATGCCAGCATCCTTCGTACGCTGCACGAAGACCAGATTTTCCGGATCGATCATTTTCTGGGAAAGGACACGGTCCAAAGCATCATGGCGTTCCGCTTCGCCAACGGATTGTTCGAACCGATCTGGAATCGCGACCGGATCGACCACGTGCAGATTACCGCGGCGGAGACGGTGGGCGTGGAGCGGCGTGGCTAGTTCTACGAGGTGACGGGAGCGCTGCGCGACATGGTGCCGAATCATGTGTTCTCGCTGCTCTCGCTGGTGGCGATGGAGCCGCCCGTTGGGTTCGACGACGCTTCGATCCGTACCAAGAAGGCCGATGTCTTCGCCGCCATGCCCGCGGTCAAGCCGGAACAGGCCGTGCGTGGCCAGTACGGGGCCGGCACCGTGCCGAGGCAAAACCGTGAAGGCCTATCGGCAAGAGCCGGATGTGGCGCCGGATTCGAACGTCGAAACCTATGTCGCCATGCGGATCGAGATCGACAATTGGCGCTGGGCCGGCGTGCCCTTCTACATCCGCACCGGCAAGCACATGTCGCAACGCAATACCGAGATCGCGATCTGCTTCAAGCAGGCGCCGTATGCGGCGTTCCAGGACACGCCCGTCGACACTCTGCCGCCCAACTGGCTGGTGCTGAACATCGCGCCGGACGAGGGAATTTCTCTGCAGTTCGAGGTCAAGCGCCCCGGCCCGGTGGTGGATCTCGCCGCTGTGAAGATGCAATTCTGCTATGACGACTGGTTCCCGAAAGAACCGAATGTCGGATACGAGACGCTGCTCTATGACGTCATGGTCGGCGACCCGACGCTGTTCATGCGCGCCGACATGGTAGAGCACGCCTGGCGCGTGGTGCAGCCGGTGCTCGATGCGTGGGCCAAGGATGGCGCGACAGATCTGCCTATCTATCCGGCTGGAAGCTCAGGTCCGAGCGAAGCGGATGAACTCTTGGCGCGCGACGGTCGATGCTGGCGGAGCGTGGAGCGCAATGACGACGGGCAATCGTCATGAGCCGCACGCGCGCGTTGCCATTCAAATGCTCGGCGGTGATTTCCGATGTCGACGGCACGCTGGTCACTGATGACAAGAAGCTGACGTCCCGCGCCCAAGCAGCCGCAGCAGAACTGCGCGAAAGCGGAATCATCTTTTCGATCACCAGCGCTCGTCCGCCGCGAGGCTTGCGCATGCTGCTTGGGCCCCTCGGTATCACGATTCCAGTGATCGGCTTCAATGGCGGCGTAATGGCAAATCCCGACCTGACGATCATCACCGAACATGTGCTGTCGCCCGAGACCGCGCACCGGTCGGTCGAAATGCTTGACCAGCGAAGGCTGCAGATCTGGGTTTTCAGCGGACCGGATTGGCTGGTGCGCGGCCCCGACGGTCCCTACGTCGCGCTCGAAAAGCGCACCGTCGCTTTCGGGCCAACGGTCGTGAAGGATTTCGGCGTCGCCCTCCATGCCGCCGCTAAAATCGTCGGCGTGAGCGCGGATTTCGAAGTTCTCGCACAATGCGAGCGCGAGGTGCGAACCGCGCTTGCCGGAAATGCTTCCGTCGTTTGTTCGCAACCCTACTACCTGGATATCACCCATCCTCTTGCCAACAAGGGCACGGCATTGACTGAGATCGCGAAGCTGTTGGGGGTTCCGCTGGCGGAAATCGCCGTCCTCGGCGACGGCAGCAACGATGTCGCGATGTTCGAGCGGAGCGGCCTGAGCATTGCCATGGGCAATGCCAGTCCGGAGGTGCAGCAGGCTGCCGATTTCGTGACTGACAGCAATGGCGAAGAGGGCTTCGCCAACGCGATCGAACGTTTCATCCTCGGCGGTCAGCGTTCGGACGCTCGCATGGCCCGTTCAGGTCTCCGCGCATGAAACACTCGCCGCGCGCCGTCGCAAAAGTCTCGCTGGTCCTGGCCGATGTCGACGGTACTCTCGTTACCGCGGAAAAGGTGCTGACGCCGCGAGCCGCGGCGGCCGTGAAGTCGCTTCAAGCCGCGGGCATTGCCTTTGCAATCACCAGCGGTCGGCCGCCGCGCGGCATGGAGATGTTGATCGATCCGCTGGCGTTGCGGACGCCGGTCGCCGGATTCAACGGCGGAATCTTCGTCAAGCCCGATATGACCATCATGTCAGAGCACGTGCTTGCCGCCGATGTGGCAGGGCGCGCGATGGAGGTGATCCTCCATCACGGCATGGATGTGTGGGTCTATAGCGGCAAGGACTGGCTTGTTCGGACCCGAACGCGCCCCATGTCGCGCGGGAGCAATGGACCGTCAAGTTTGCCCCGACCGTCGTCGATAATTTCGATGCCGTGCTCGGCAATGCGGTGAAGATCGTCGGCGTGAGCGACGATCTCGACTTGGTCGCGCGCTGCGAGAAGGACGCCCAGGACGCGCTCGGCGCAAAGGCGTCGGCGGCCCGCTCGCAGCCTTATTATCTCGACGTCACCCACCCCGACGCCAACAAGGGGGTCGTCGTCACCACGCTGTCAAAACTTCTCGCTGTGCCGGTCGGCGAAATCGCGACCATCGGCGACATGCCGAATGACGTGCTGATGTTTCGCAAAGGCGGCCTCAGCATCGCAATGGGCAATGCCAGCCCGGAGGTCCAGGCGCAGGCCGATCTGGTCACCAACTCCTATGACAATGAAGGTTTCGCCAAGGCGATCGAACGTTTCATTTTGAATCGCGAGCGCCCGCCAAGCCGCTCAACGTGCATCTGATGATCGTGGAGCCCGAACGCCATCTTGAAGCGTTTGCCGAAGCGGGCGCCGATCACCTTCTTGTGCAGGCTGAGCCGTCTTCGACGATCCATCTGCACCGCGCGCTATCTCGCGTCCGGGAGCTGGGAAAAAAGGCCGGCGCAGTGCTCAACCCGGCCAGCCCGATCGGCTTCGTCGAGCAGGTGCTGCACCTCTGCGATGTCGTCCTGGTGATGACCGTCAATCCCGGATTCGGCGGACAGAAATTCCTGCCGGAGACCCTGCCGAAAATCCAAGAACTGCGCCGGCTCTGCAAGTCGAAGAGACTCGATCCTTGGATCGAAGTCGATGGCGGCCAGAATGGCGACAATGCCCCACTCGCGATCGAAGCCGGCACCGACGCTATCGTTGCCGGATCGGCAGTATTTGGTTCGGACGACTACGGCGCCGCCATTTCGCGAATTCGAAATAGCAGAGCACACGCGAACCACCTGAAGGCTGTCGCGTCATGATTGATGCTGCATTGGCCGAAACTCGCGTATTCGAGACTGCCGAAGCGCTCGCGCGCGACGTTGCCGAATGGCTCTGCGGTCTCGCGGAAGCGAGCCACCGCGCCTTCGCGGTCAGCTTGTCGGGCGGATCGACACCTCGGCGTCTTTACGAGTGCCTCGCGGCGCCGCAAATTGTGGCACGCCTTCCATGGACACGCGTGCATTGGTTCTGGGGTGACGAACGGTTCGTGCCGCACGACCATCCCGACAGCAATTACCGGATGGCATGGGACGCCTTCCTTTCGCGCGTCCCCGTTCCCGATGCCAACATCCACGCGGTCCCGATTGAGGGCTTGTCGCCAGAGCAATCCGCGACCGTCTACGAGACAACGCTCAAGCACTTCTACCGCGCCGACAAGCTCGATCCCGATCGGCCGCTCTTCGATATCACGCTGCTCGGCATCGGAGACGACGGACACACCGCGTCATTGTTCCCTGGCCACCCGGCGTTGCGGGAGACCCAGCGGTGGACGGTCGCTGTCATCGGCGCAAAATCGGAACCACGCATCACGCTGACCTATCCGGCGCTCGATAGCAGCCGCGATGTCGCGTTCGTAGTGACCGGAAAGGAAAAACGGAATGCGGTCGTGCGCAGCCAGGCCGGCGACCCCGCGATGCCCGCGGCCCTGGTCCATCCGGCCGGAAGTCTTCACTGGTTCACTGATGGCGCCGCAGCGCCATCAGGAGCGAATTGATGTCCTTGGAAACCGAACCAGCGAAAGGTGCTTCCCCGCCCGCCCCCGCGGTGGTGATCGTCATGGGCGTGTCGGGATGCGGCAAATCGACCATTGGAGCGCTGCTGGCTTCGCGGCTGCGATGGGAGTTCGAGGACGCCGATTGGTTTCACCCAGCTTCCAATGTCGACAAGATGCACAGCGGCATCCCGCTCACCGACGAGGACCGCTGGCCGTGGCTGAAGGCGGTCGCCGCCTGGATCGACAAAACGCGTCGTTCAGGCGAGCACGGCATCGTCGCGTGCTCCGCGCTGAAGCGCAGCTACCGCGATATTCTGATCGGCGATCGCACCGACGTCCGTCTGGCCTATCTCAAGGGCGACGAGACACTGATCGCACGCCGCATCGCCACGCGGCATGAACATTTCATGCCGCGAAGCCTGCTGCACAGCCAATTCGAAGCGCTTGAGGAGCCAGGACCGGATGAGAATCCGATCATCGTCTCGATCGAACCGCAACCGCGGGAGATTATGGCGCGGATTTTGTCGGCGATGAACATGGTCGAAGGCGCTCAGCCTGAGCAGCCCTCGTTGCAACCATCCGGAGCCGGCCCGTGAACAAGCCCGCAAAGATCCCGGATCCTGCCGCGCTGTCGTCTGATCTTCTGGAAAAAGATGGACTCCTATTGGCGCGCCGCAAACCACCTCACGGTCGGGCAAATCTATCTGCAGGATAATCCGACTACGACAAAGAACTATACAAAGCGCGTCACCTCATCGAGAATTTCTTCGCCAAACTCAAACAGTTCCGCGCCATCGCAACCCGTTATGACAAGCGGGCAATCAATTTCCTCGCCGGTATCTACCCGCATCGACTATCATGTGGCTCAATTGAGGACAGGCCCTAACTGATGCGGGCAAGCGGCAAAACGATCCGAAATTCCATTCCGTGGGGTTTGCTTGGAACTGCCGTCAGAGAACCCCCATGCGCCTCAATGATCGTTTTACAAATTGAAAGTCCCATTCCCATGCCGCCGGACTTCGTGGTGAAGAACGGCTGAAACATCTGTTCCGCGACCTTCGGATCGGTGCTGGGACCAGTATCGACAACCCTCACCAGAACCATCCCAGCGGGCCCCGTTTGGGTCGTCAGCCGCAATACACGTGCCCAATGCCCAGGTTGGCCCAGAGCTTCCACGGCGTTCATGACCAAATTCAGAATGACTTGTTGCAACTGAACTGGATTGGCCATCACGAACGGCGGCACCGCAGTCAAATCCGTATCGAGCACTATGTTATTCGAGCTTATCGGTCGTGCGGTGCTCGTAATGACTTGTTGAATGAGTTCGTTGAGGTTGACGCGCTCGCAAATTGGCGACTCATTCCTGAACATCGTCCGAACGCTTTTGATGACGTCATCGGCTCGATGGCTCTCGTTGACGACCTTCTGCAGCGCAATACGAACCTCATCGAGGTCGGGCACGGTTTTTTTCAGCCAGTTGAGACCTGCGCCTCCGGCGCTCGCAATTGAAGCCAATGGCTGCCTGATTTCGTGAGCAATCGAAGCCGACAATTCACCGGCGGTGGCAAACCGATTCATCCGCGCCAGTTCATGCACACGTTGCAGCGACTCCGCCTCGGCCATTTGGCGGCGCCAATGTTCATAAAAGAGCCAAGTGATCAGCGCAGTCTGCAGCAAGATCGCCGCAACGACGCCCAAGATGGACACCCGATATTGCTCCCAGACGGTGGCATCGCGAAACTGAATTTCGCTGCCAGCCGGCAAACTCGAACTCGCTAACTCCCCACCGCTGCATTTGCCGCCAATCGAAGAGGACCTTGTTGCCGGATACTTCCAACAAGGCAGGGCCTGCAGGCTCAGGGTTCGTCAAAACCTGCAACACGACCTTTGCGGCCTCCATGCCCTGTGTAGAAACGCTGTATAGACTTCCCCCTACGATGCCACGACCGACAAATTGATCGAGAAATCCATAAACGGGTGCGCTCGCCGCGGCAGAAACGAGCGGTACGACATTGTGCGGAACGAAGGACTCGCCAGCACCGTCTTGAAATAACGTCGTGAACAGCACCACGGTCTGCGGCGGGAGCCCCGCGAGGTTAGCGAGCAATTGTTTTAGAGGAGCCGTCGTCAGATATGTAAACGCAAGGCGGCTCTCATAAGCACCAAATTGCTTTCTCGCCTGATCGAGGAGCCTGGTATCGAACTCCGACGTCCCGGCTACGACAGTAACCCGTTTGGTGTCCGGATGCAGGCTGAGCGCAATCTCAAGCGTTGGCGCAAACTCCCGTTTTAAGAGAACGCCGCGGACGTGTGGGGGCAACGAGCGATCACCAAGTTCTCTTCGGTCGATCCCGCAGAACACCAAGGGAGCTCCGGGAAAGATCGCGTCCCCATTTTTTAATAAAAAATCGAACGCGGCCCCAAAAATGGCAACCGCCACATCAATCTTCTTGTTCGCATATTTCTCGCGAAGGTAGCCTTTCAACAGCGTTCGGTAGCTATCGGACCCAAACCGCGCGATATCCATATTCTCACGATAGATCTCGATGTAGTCTGCGGAGTTCGAAGCCAGCGTTTGGACGAAGTCGGCTTCAAGTGCCGCCAAACCGGGCAACTCGACGCGCTCGTCGAAAAGCAGTACGACGTGCCGTGTCGCGGACGACGCGGGTAAAACGCCGGCGGCCCAGACGATCAAAACGATATACATGAAACGCAAGGCGGTGCGGTGGCTCACAGCACGCCCGCCAAATTTCTGACCGTCCTTCCGCGTCATCGTCCATGCCTATGCGCAGAGCAAGTGCATCATTCGCGGCCGAGGCATCCCCGCCACTGCATCGGCTCGTCAGCGCTGCGTCGGCTCCGGCAACTCGCGCTTGGTGATGCCCCAATACTCAAAGGGCCGCGCTTCGGTGGCCCTTCAAGGATCGTGCCCAGATTGTTGGATGGATGCGACCTACTGATCTGCCTTCTTCTTTTTTTTCTTCTTCTTGCTGCGCCGATCATCACGCCGATCACGCCGATTCGCGCCAGCAACACTTACGGCTGAGCCTGGATTACCCACCCGGGCCTCGGCATCCGTTACGGTGAGCACCGCCGCCGGTATGGCGAGGCTCGACGCAACCGCCAACCCGAAAAGGCCAAATACGCCCCGACGCGAAACGAATTGTGATTTCATCTTTTCACTCATAGTGACCTCCCGGTCCTCGACTTTAGTGTTGACTAAGCGAGAGTGCGACCGAACTGCGGCCAGAACCTTGCCCCTTTACCGTGTCTTATCACGCCGAAAGACAATATTGTACGTGTGTATAATTATGTCGGGCGCGCAGAGTTTCCGAGTGCAATGATTAGCCACTAACCCATTCCGCACAACGGCCTACCAATGTCTATTCTTATAGGCGGTCGTCAGGATTCGAATCGGTCAATCCATTCCACGGTGACTCATTGCGGGCGAGCGAGAGCAACATTGTCACCGTTCGGAACGACCGCCAAGCCCTTGGGTATCCGCAACGCCCGCAAGCGATAAATCCTCAGGATAAAAAAAGTGCTTGCCGACTTCACGTTCGAGCAAACTCAACTGTTTTTGCAACTCCTCATGCCTATGGGCCGGCAACGTAAGTATCAGGTTTTCGATCATCGCCCGTAGCCGACGCACGACCTGCATATTATTGGCTCCGCAAATGCGGATTTCGTTGAAAGCCAGATTCACAAAGTCTTCCCAATTTGGGGTCCGAAAGATGACTCGCAAGCGCCCCGATCGATCAAGAATCTCGTTGGCCCGCAGGTCCCGCTGTCCGACCAACCGCAGCAGCCTATGGAGCTGATCAATCGCTATCACCGCGGTGGTTGGATCATTGATCGCGGGCGACAACGCCCGAAGCGCAATATCAATCACGATACGAAAGGAAAACGTCGGATCCTGCTCCATCGTTCGCTCGGGCCCGAACGCAATGGCAGTTACGAGGTCAACCTCGGGTATGCCATCTGCCGCGCCATAAAGCTTGAACAGTGGTTCGCCGTGCGCGATGAAGTCGCCGACCTGGGGGACGAATTCAATCACACCATTTGCGGTTTCGGCTTCAGCCACCAATGCCTTGAGATTGGCGGCAAGCACGATTTCGGAACTGTCTTCATGAAAAATCGTGCGGCTGGCCGCGCCAAGCCCGAGCCGCTGTTGTTGCGCAGGAACGTCACGCTTGAGGCTCAGTTCAGGATAGACTGCTCGGATCACGGCGAGCCCTTCGTTGCCGACGCGCGTCACAATACTGATGGGCCGCAAAAGACGCGCGGCATAGTCGATCAGGTAAAGGAACGCGGCAAAGCAAGCTATTCCCAACGATGCGGCAACAAATATAACGAACTGATGCCCTTTCGGCTCAAGACGGTCGATGACGCTCAGCGCATAGAGCATCGTAAAAATGAACAGTCCGACCGTGTATCTAACAACGTTATTTCGCAGCAACGTCGTAGCGATGATGCGGGGCGTCAATTGCCCGCTTGCGACCTGGATGGCGACAAGCAGCGACCCAAAAGTGAAAACAACAAATGAAAGAGATGCGGTTACTATGGTTTCCAGCATCGACCGCGCGCCCAGCATTCCAAAATGGAAGACATTCCAGTCGACAGCCCCGTCGAGGCGGTGGAGTATCCTGGTGGTTATCATTTCTAGCGGGATCGCGAAGAATGGCACGATCCAAAGAGACGCCCTCACATAGCTGCGGAGGCGATACCAATGGCTCCATCTCATAGATGCTCTCCCCAGGTGAACACATGACTGAAGTCACCGCGGAATTTGATTGTAAGAGTTTTCAGAAATTCCATTGCATCCGGTACTATTCTGAATTCAAAGATCCAAGAAAATTAAGTCTGGAGTGACAAAAGAGAACCGTCCGCATCCCGCGATGCGGGCCGCGACGTTGGAATTAAGCAAACCATCTCAGACAACTGGGGAAAATAAATTATACGTAGGTCTAGTCTACGTACTTCTTCTTGGTCGATCTAAGCGGTATCATCTGCGTCGGACCCTTACCGACCAGGCAGCATGATCGCTGCTTTCGGTTTGGCGAACGGTTCGCCTGAAAATCTTCCGGAACTATCGGAGGGGCAGTCTTTCGGATTATGCTGCCAATCTCCACAGATCGACGACTATGACCAAGCACGAGTCGCAAGATCAATCGTTAGTCATCGTTATCGATGATGACGAAGGTTTGCGTGAGTCGCTTGGAATGCTGTTCCGATCAGTTGGTTTGCAAGTACGTTTGCTGGGCTCGGCTCAGGAATTCTTTCAGACAGTAATGCCCGACGCTCCTTGCTGCCTAGTGCTGGACGTGAAGCTGCCTGGCATCAATGGCCTCGACTTACAATCCGAGCTCCACAGGGCGGGAATCCCTATGCCTATCGTGTTCATTACCGGGCAGGGCGACATTTCCATGACCGTGCAGGCCATGAAAGCGGGCGCTGTCGAATTTTTGACCAAGCCGTTACGCGAGCTGGATTTGCTCGATGCGGTACGCTCAGCTATTAGGCGAGACTTGCAACGTCGGCTGGCCGACAAATCGATTGAGACAATCAAGCACGCTTTCCATTCACTGACCCCGCGCGAACGACAAGTGATTGCATTGGTCGCCAGCGGTCTCATGAATAAACAGATCGCAGCGAATTTAGGCCTTAGCGAGATTACCGTGAAAGTTCATCGCGGTCGTGTCATGCGGAAAATGGGCGCGAGATCCCTCGCGGAACTCGTCAAGATGTCCGAGGCGCTCCGGCTTACAAGTTAGAATGGTGGAATGTATTGTATGGAATTGAAAACCGACACCTTTGTATGGATATTTCTTTTTGCATCATGTTCTAAAATACATTGCATCGGGTGAATTGGAATTTTTGAGCGCAAAATGCCTGGCAGCATTGCCATTATTGATGATGACGAGTCGGTTCGCGACACCACAAGGATGTTGTTGCGCTCCCTTGGTTACGTGACTGCCACCTTCGCGTCGGCAGAAGATTTCCTCAACTTGGGCGAAATCGCTCGGACCTCTTGTGTGATTACCGATATCCGGATGCCCGGCATGAGCGGTGTTACCCTCCAGACGCGGTTGATCGAGCAAGGAAGGCGCATCCCCGTCATTTTCGTTACCGCCTTTCCGGAGGAAAAAATAAAACAACAAGTTCTTTCTGCCGGCGCGCACGGCTTCCTGGTCAAGCCATATCAGGAGCACAGCTTGATCAGCTGTATCGAAGGTGCCTTGAATGCACAGGCTGCCCGTGAGTAGCAGCAGAGATTGGCTCTGCCTGAGATTTCCCAACGATCGCCGCATCGCGATTGCACCGGAAGTCCAATCAGCGCCAGGGGCGCAGCAACTATATGATCGTATAGATATGATCTTGCATTGCTTGACTAACCACCAAACCGTCTCTGCGGCGCGGCTTTGCAAAAACAAGAAAAGAAGTATTCAAGTGCTAGCAGGCTGCTGAAAAAGGTTTTTGGGAGGGTGTCGTGAGCAACGATGATTTAAGATTCGAACCTGGGACGCAAGATAGATTCAAATCGAGACGGCCTTTGATTTGAATCTTGCTCACCGCCATACCTGTTCCGAGTTTTTCAGCAGCCTGCTAGTGGCGTTGCGCGACAAACCGCCGGCCCTTCAGGCTCGTCTGGTCGTCATATGCACCCTTGTGGGACCGGCCCGGCAGCTTGACCCTTTCCCTGCTGACCTTCTTGTAGGGGATCGTGTTCAAGATATGCGAAATGCAATTCAAGCGGGCACGACGCTTGTCATCGGAGCGCACGATAACCCACGGGGCGTGCTTGCTATCGGTTGCCTGTAACATTGCATCCCGCGCCCGCGAGTAAGCGTACCAGCGCGCGTATGACTCGACATCCATAGGGCTTAACTTCCATTGCCGAAGCGGGTCGTCAACGCGCGCAGCAAAGCGCTTTTCCTGCTCCTCCATTCCGACCTCAAGCCATATCTTGATGAGCAAGATGCCGCTGTCGACGATATATTTTTCCATCTGGGGGCATAGTCGTAGGAAGCGCTCGTATTGCTCTTTGCCGACAAAACCCATGACGCGCTCAACGCCCGCCCGATTGTACCAACTGCGGTCGAAAATGATGATTTCGCCCGCCGCCGGGAAATACTCCATGTAGCGCTGCATGAACATCTGCGTCTTTTGACGGTCGGAAGGCGCCGGCAGCGCGACGACGCGAAAGACGCGCGGGCTGACGCGCTCGGTCAGCGCCTTGATGGTGCCGCCCTTGCCTGCCGCGTCGCGCCCTTCGAATACGACGATGACTCTCAGTCCCTTGGACTTTACCCATTCCTGGAGATGACAAAGTTGAACCTGGAGCTTGAGAAGCTCTTTTTCGTAGATCTTCCGCTTCAGCTTTCCGCTCTTTTCATTTTTCTTCCGGCTTTTAGCCATGCGTCGCCCCTTCACTCGTTCGCGGAACAGATCAATTATTCCCGGATGAGCGCATCCGGACTCAACCCCACATCAGGGTGATGCTGATGTCGCCAGGCATACCGTTTGGCCAATCGGCAATTTGATACTTCACGCGGTAACCGCGCGACTCGAGGTACTTTTTCCAGAATTGATAGAGTTCCTTCGGCAAGCCGGTAAGCGTTTCGTGCCAGCCGGGCTCCTGCTGATTGATGGCGCGCCCCAGATCGGTACACAGCCTGTTCGAAAAGCGTCCAACCTCCACTTCCGTCAAGCCGTTACTTACGGCACGCTTGATGATGGCGGCGGCGCGCCGCATCCGCTCTTCATCGCTCACTCCGGAGGGCTGGGCGAGTCGATCGAGCAACTCCTTTTTTTCCGCCTCGGCCGCTTGCCGCTTGCGCATGTATTCTGAGGCCTTCTCAGCCTCCATCTCGGCGCTCTTCTTCCGGCAATCCAACGCGGAGGGCAGCACGTCTTCCACTTCAGTCGTCATGATACTCGTCTCCTGTTCCCGGTTTGGGTTGGCGAACTAATCGATGATGTGATAGCCGCCGTCAACATACAGCGTTTCGCCGGTGATAAGCCGCGCAGCATCGTGGGCGAGGAAAGCGGTCGCCACGCCGACGTCGTCGATACTGACGAGACTTCGTGCGGGAGCCTTGGCTTTGGCTTTTTCGAGAAGCCGATCAAATTCTGGAATTCCGGATGCTGCACGCGTCGCCAGCGGACCGGGCGAGATGGCGTGGACGCGGATGCCCTTTGGGCCAAGCTCGGCGGCCATGTAACGGACCGCACATTCAAGCGCCGCCTTGGCAACGCCCATGACGTTGTAGTTCTTCACAACCATCTGACTGCCATAATAGGTCATGGTGAAAAGCGTCCCACCTTTTTTCATCAATGGCTCGGCCAGATGCGCCATGCGCATAAAGGTCCAGCACGACACATCCATGGTGGTGAGGAAGCCGTCGCGCGGCACGTCGACAACGCGGCCGGCTAACGTCTCCTTGGGCGAGAAGGCAATGGAATGGACGACGAAATCGAGGCTCCCCCATTCCTTGGTAATGCGCTTGAACACCGCCTCCATCTGCCCCTCAACGCGGACATCGAGAGGCATGACGATAGGCGCCTCAAGCTCACGCGTAAGTGGCTCGACGAATTTCTTGGCCTTGTCGTTGAGATAGCTGACTGCCAGTTCCGCGCCCAACGCTCGAAAAGCTTTGGCGCAACCCCAAGCGATGGACTGATCGTTGGCGATGCCCACGATCAGGCCGCGCTTGCCTTCGAGCAGCCGGGCTTTGGCCTTCGGACTGGTCATGCATGTCTCTTCAAATGTCGGATGGATGAAAGCACAGCCAGTGTATGCCTGGCGATCATCAGTTCTTCATCGGTCGGCACAACCAGAAGACCCACCCGGCTTTCCTTCTTGGATATGACTGTCGCGCCAGATTCATTGGCCGCGGCATCAAGCTCTGCGCCGAGCCAAGCAAGCCGTTCGGTCACGCGCGCGCGAATGATAGCTGACTTCTCACCGATGCCGGCGGTAAAGACAAAGGCATCCAGTCCGCCAAGCGCTGCAGCCAGCATCCCGGCGTGCAGCCCGATGCGATAGACGAAATGATCGATGGCCAGCACCGCACCCGGCTCAGGGCTGGACTGCAAGTCGCGGACATCGTTGCTGATTCCGGAAAGGCCTTTCAGGCCGCATTCGGAATAGAGAAACTTCTGGACAGCGTCCGCGCTCATACCCCGGTCGCTCATCAGGTAAAGCAGAACGCCGGAATCGAGCTGGCCCGGCCGTGTGCCCATCGGCAGGCCGTCCAGCGCGGTAAAGCCCATGGTGCTCTCGACGCTGCGACCGTTGGACAGCGCGCACATCGAGGCGCCGCTGCCGAGATGGGCAACAATGACCCGGCTATTTGTCAGACCGGGCGCGATCTCCGGAAGCCGCTGCGCAATGTATTCATAAGAAAGACCGTGAAAGCCGTAGCGGCGAATTCCTTCGCTGTAGAGGCGCGCTGGAATCGCGTAGTGATCCGCAGCCGCGCTATGGCCGCGATGAAACGCCGTGTCGAAGCAGGCGACCTGGGGTATGTCCGGAAAGCGCTCACGGATGGCGTGGATCGGCGCGAGATTGTTGGGCTGATGCAGCGGCGCCAGCGGCTCGTAGCGCGAAAGCTGCGTCAGCACTTCGTCATCGATGAGCACGGGCCGGTCGTATTGCGGGCCGCCATGCACGACCCGATGTCCCACGGCGGCCAGGTCGAGCTTCCGTTCTTCTTGCAGCCAGGCACCCGCGGCCTGTATCGCGGCAGGGACCGTTGCAATCTTGCCGGGATCGTAGCCCTGATCCGTCAGGACGGCGCCGCCATCGTCGCTTGCCCGCAGTCGCGGCCTCGTGCCGATGCCGTCGACCTGGCCTTTGATTGCTGGAACCGGCCCGCCAGTCCCGATCGAAAAGACCTGAAACTTGACGCTGGACGATCCAGCATTGACGACAAGGATCGATTCCATAAACGCTTAAGCTCCCGCTACGTTCATGATCCGGCGGCGCGCGTCAGCATACAACACCGCAACCGCACAAGAGGCCATGCGAGTCGCGTACCGAGTCCGCACGCGACGTCAGGATAATCGGCACGCGCGCCCCAAGCACGATGCCCGCGGCGTCGGCCTTCGCCATGAACGAAAGATTTTTCGCCAGCATGTTTCCGGCCTCAAGGTCGGGCACCACAAGAATCTGTGCTCTTCCGGCGACCTCGGATTTGATGCTTTTGATCCTGGCCGCTTCAGGATCCACCGCATTGTCAAATGCCAGCGGTCCATCCAGGATACCGCCGGTGATTTGCCCACGGTCGGCCATCTTGCAAAGCGCTGCTGCCTCGATCGTCGATGGAATTTTCGATGTCACGGTTTCAACCGCCGAAAGAATTGCGACGCGCGGCGTGCCCAGGCCGGTCTGGATGTGCAGGTCGATGGCGTTCTGGACGATGTCGCGCTTGACGTCGAGGTCGGGGAAAATGTTGATCGCCGCATCGGTGATGAACACTGTTTCCGAATACGACGGCACGTCCATGACGAAGACATGGCTGATGCGCCGGTCCGTGCGTAGCCCGGTTTTGGAGGCTGTGACCGCCCGCATCAGTTCGTCGGTGTGCAGGCTTCCTTTCATCAGCAACTCGCCCCGGCCCGCATGAATGAGCTCGACGGCTGTGGTCGCCGCGGCATCGCTATGCGGCACGTCGACAACTTCGAAGTCGCTGATAGCCAGCTCGAACTTGCTAGCGACGGATTTCAATTTCCCGGCCGGAGCGACGAGGATTGGAACGATAATCCCCGCTTCCGCGGCCTCGACCGCGCCGCGCAGCGAGGTCTCGTCGCACGGATGCACGACGATCGTTCTAGCCGGCGGAACAGCTTTGGCTTTAGCAATCAGCTTGTCGTATTTGGCGTGCGGCCGTGCCGGCTCTTGGAGGACCTGTGGGGACGTTGCCATCGAATTGTTCCTCTGCTTTGCGGACAGGCGACCTCACGCGGGTCAAGAAACCTGCGGCCGGTTGGACTTTTTAGCCACTTCACCCACTGGAATTCTGGCCACGTTGGATTTTGAGTGGCCGGCGTTCGGACGGTCGGGTTCGAACAACTCGACCATCTGCTCCAGCCGTGCTTTCACCTGCGGGGAGAGGTCGCCCGGCGCAGTAACGACCTCGCGCAGAACGTCCAGCGCCTTGCGGCGCTCTTCGGCGTTGTCCGGTAGCAGCGCCGGAATGGTGTCCAGCGCCGCCTGCTGATCGATCAGAAGCATGAAAAATTGCTCACGCACGAGCATTTTGAATTCCGCAAGCGTCAGCCGCGGGAGCCCACTCTTTGCAAGCCGTATGCGCCGGATCGTTTCGAAACCGCGCTCGTCCGCCGAACCGCGCGCCATGCCGACATAGAGCGTGGCGCGCACCACCGCCTCGCGGAGACCGCCAATCGCCATTCGGGACTTCAACTCGTCGATCCGTTGCCGAACGAACTGCCGGTGTAGAGGGCTCTTGCCCGCGCGCCGGGGCCGCTCGGGCGATTCCGGATCCATGCCGACTGCGCGCTGCAACGCCGGCGACCCATAGATCGAGAGGAAGGTTCGTTCCGCAAAATTTTCGCTGGCGTCGCGCCATGCATCGAGCACGGTGACGATCTGCCGCGACATGGTTTCCTGGAACGCCAGAAACGAATTATCGGCGCTGACCGGTTTTCGCTCCGCACGCATACGCTCTGCCGCCGCCGCAATCGGCGTCATGAACGGATTGCCATTGGAGAATATCTCGTACTGCAGCCGCAGCGGATGCATCTGTCGAAGCCATCCGGCCACTTGCGAATTCACCATGGCTCGCACGACAGGCTGCGCGTAGGTGCGATACAGAGCGAGATTCGTCTCAGACACGCGGGATGCCGTGGCAAATCTACGATCGTCTGCCGCGTCGTTGCCGCCAAGCGCACGAATATCTTCTAAAGTTCGCGGCTCGCAGCTCATCACCCAGTCGCCGGAAACCAGGTCCGGATTGGCTGTATCTGGCGTGCGTTCATGGAACACAGCCTCGTACAGGCCGGGTGGCAACGTGTCGATCAGGTCGATGTTGCTGGAAAACTCGCCGTGCTCTTTGCGAGCGACACCGGACGAAACGAAAATTCCAAGATGTCCGACCGTCTCGTGAACCGTATAGACGATCGTTTGCCCGTACGAACGGATTTCATCGACATCGTCATAAAGATCGAGAATCCAGCCCAGAGCCTGCTGCGGCGGCGTGATGTTGTCACCGTTCGAGCAAAATACGACAATCGGCGAACGGATGCTCCGAAAGTCGATCGCCGTACCATCGGACGTCTGAATCCGTCCGCTCGCAAGGTTGTTGCCGATGAAAAGCTCATCGACAATAAACTGAATCTCCTCGGCATTCAGATTGACATGGCCGCCCCACCAGCGCTCGAAGCCGAGATATCGGGGCGCCTCGGTATCGATTTTCGAATAGAGGCTGTACTGCTTGCTCCAGAGGGTGTTTGACGGGTTTTGGTTCTCGAAATTCTGCACGAGCCACGCGCCGTCGAATTTCCCGTGCCCGAGGTCGCTCGCCAACGCTGTAAGCCAGCTTCCGCCAAGCAGCCCGCCGCTGTAGCGCATCGGGTTCTTGCCATGCACGCCTGCCCAGTACGCGAGTGGCGAACCGGCAATGATGATGGGGCCGAAAACCTCCGGCCGAACGGCCGCCAGCATCATGATTGCCCATCCGGCTTGGCAATTGCCGATCACGCAAGGCTTTTCATTGGTTTGAGGATGCAGAGCAATGACCCGTTCGAGAAAGACCGCCTCGGCCCGGGCAATGTCCTCGATGGTCTGTCCCGGCATCGGCTCGGGCAGAAATCCTATGAAATAGCAAGCGTGGCCGGCCTTGAGTGCGACGCCGATCTCGCTGTCGGCCTTGAAGCCCCCAATGCCGGGGCCATGGCCTGCACGCGGATCGACGACCACGAACGGCCGTCTTGTCGGATCGATCTCGGCATCCGCGGGCGGTACGACCCGCACCAGTGCATAGTTGACAGGCTTATCGAGTTGGCGGCCGTCAACGACGAGCTCGACTTGATAATCCAGAACATGCGGCGCGGCTTGCGCGAGGTGTTCACGGTAGGCATTGCCACGCCGACGCATGACATCCCAGAACAGCACTGTGCGCTGGGCAGCATCCGTCATGTACTCGATTGCTGGGACGAATGCGCCAAAGATGGATGGAAGCTCGCTTCCGGGTCGAGGGCGTTGTACGTCAGACATTGTCGCAGCCCTTCGAAAAAGAGGCGCCCGTCTCGGACATCGGTGGTCCGAATGCGGTTAGCGCTCACACACTTGCAGGCCATTCCATTGCTGGCCGGGACTTAAGATCTGGCTCAAGCCTCCGGAGAGTAAAATCTCAGGGGCAAGCCAAGAGGAATTGGACTTAGGTTTAGGGTCGTCACCAAAACCGCTGACTGAGGTCCGCCTTCAAAAAATCCGGTGCTGAACATTGGGTGCTGAACATTGGACGCGTACTAGCGGACAAAGCCTGAACTATACGCACGTATAATGTATCCTCCGCCGCCCGGGGGGCATTGTGCTATGGGAAGCTGACAAATTTATGCAGCTTCTGAACGTAACAACTTAGCTCTGTCGGGAGGTCACAATGCCTGGTTTTTATCATCTGCGTGCGACATTGACATTGGCCGCCATGTTTGCATTGGCCGCGACGTTGGACGCGAGTGCTGCAAAGAAGGTTTCCTACGAACAGGCTTGGGCGAAGTGCAAAGCAGAAATCGGCGCCAACGTCCCAGGGAGCGACACAACAACGTCCGCAGCGCGCCAGTCCGCCGGCGGAGCCTGCATGAAGAAATACGGATACCGGCTCAAGAAGTGAATTGAGCAAGCGGTTACAGCTTCCGCGACGATCGGGAGCTTTGTTCTTAGGCCTTTCGGAACATGCATTCGCCTGCAGAGGAGACTGCCATGAGCACGGCTGCGCTTGCGAAGAAACCTCTTAGCGACAATCCCTGGCGGGATTTCACGCCCGGTGACTGGTCTACGTCGATTGCCGTACGGGACTTCATCGTCCGGAATATGACGTTTTACACGGGCAACGGGGCATTTCTCGCTGCTCCGACCGCTTCAACGAAGGCGGTCTGGGCGAAGTTGCAGCCGTATTTCAAGGACGAGCAAAAGAAAGGGGTGCTGGCGGTCGACGCCAAGACTCCTTCGACGCTGCTGGCTCACAAGGCGGGCTACATCGATCGCGACAACGAGGTCATCGTCGGGCTTCAGACCGATCAGCCGTTCAAGCGCGCGATCTTTCCATACGGCGGACTGCGCATGGTCGAGGCGGGCCTGAAGTCCGCGGGTTTCGACGCCGATCCGCAGGTCCATGAGGCATTCACCAGATACCGCAGATCCCATAACGACGGCGTGTTCGACGCTTACACCCCTGAGATCATGCGCTGCCGCAGGTCTGGCATCATCACCGGCCTTCCCGACGCATACGGCCGTGGCCGTATCATCGGTGATTACCGCCGCGTCGCGCTTTACGGCGTCAAGCGCCTGCTGGATGCCAAGAAAACCGAGCGGGCGCAGATCGACGACATGTGGCCGACCGACGAGGTCATCCGGAGCCGGGAGGAAATGGCCGAGCAGATGCGAGCGCTCAATGACTTGGCCGCGATGGCGAAACTCTACGACTGCGACATCACGCGGCCCGCCACCAACGCCCAGGAGGCGGTGCAGTGGACCTATTTCGCCTATCTCGGCGCCATCAAGGAAGCAAACGGCGCGGCGATGTCGATCGGCCGCATCTCGACGTTCCTCGATATCTTTATCGAGCGCGATCTGAGCGAAGGTACGCTCAATGAATTGGGCGCGCAGGAGCTCTGGGACCAGCTCGTGCAAAAGCTGCGCATCGTCCGCTTTCTCCGCACCCCGGAATACGACGCGCTGTTCAGCGGCGATCCTTACTGGGCGACCGAATGTGTCGGCGGCATGGACCTGAATGGCCGGCCGATGGTGACCAAGAGCAGCTACCGGATGCTACACACGCTGACCAATCTGGGGCCCGCGCCAGAACCGAACATCACCGTCCTCTGGTCGAAGCATCTTCCGGACAATTTCAAGCGATATTGCATCAAGGTCAGCCGTGACACGTCGTCGTTGCAATACGAGAACGATGACCTGATGCGGCCGCATTGGGGCGACGACTACGGGATCGCGTGCTGCGTCTCGGCGATGCGTCTCGGCAAGCAGATGCAGTTCTTCGGGGCGCGCGTGAATCTCGCGAAGTGCCTCCTGTACGCCATCAACGGTGGCAGAGACGAGATTTCCGGCGACCAGATCGCGCCGATCGCGCCTCCCATCACCAGCGAGATCCTGACCTACGACGAGGTGTTCGCGAAGTTCGACAACATGATGGAGTGGCTGGCGCGCACGTATGTGCACGCGATGAACTGCATCCATTACATGCACGACAAGTACTTCTATGAACGCCTCGAAATGGCGCTACATGACCGCGACATCCTGCGCACGATGGCATTCGGCATCGCCGGCCTTTCGGTGGTCGCCGATAGCCTGGCCGCAATCAAATACGCCAAAGTGCACGTCATCAGGGACAACACCGGGTTGGCCGTCGATTACCGCATTGAATACGATGGCACGAACAGAGTGCCGCAATACGGCAACAACGACGATCGAGTGGATAGTATCGCCGCCGACCTCGTCACGCGGTTCATGGAGAAGATCCGCAAGCATCCGACGTATCGCAACGCCACTCATACGCAGAGCGTTCTGACGATCACGTCAAATGTCGTGTACGGCAAGCACACCGGCAACACGCCGGACGGCCGCCGCAAGGGCGAGCCGTTCGGCCCCGGCGCCAACCCGATGCACGGCCGCGACAGCCACGGTTGGCTGGCGTCCTGCCTGTCGGTGGCGAAGCTGCCTTATAAGGATGCGCTCGATGGCATCAGTTACACCGTGTCGGTCGCGCCGCAAAAGGCCCACCTCTCTGCGGAGGAGCTGGTGGATGGAGCGGTCAAGGCTTTTGACACGTATTTCGAGCAGGGCGGTTTCCACATGAACCTCAACGTCATCGACAAAGAGACGCTCGAGGACGCCATGAAGAATCCCGACAAGTATCCGCAGCTCACCATTCGGGTCTCTGGATACGCAGTGAATTTCGTGCGCCTCACGAAGGAGCAGCAGCAGGACGTCATCAGCCGCACATTCCACGGGCAGATTTGACCGCGGAGAGCCATGCCATGTCACAGGTCGCGGCCCTCGAACCGGGCAGCCGGCATGATCTGCGCATCGGAAAATCACCCGACGCGCCGGACGAGAGCGACTTCCGTGACGATGGCAAAGGCGCTTTCGGTTACGCCCACTCCTACGAGACGTCATCGCGATACGACGGCCCGGGTTTGCGGTTGGTGCTGTTCTTGTCGGGCTGCCTGTTGCGCTGCAAGTATTGCCACAATCCGGATACGTGGCATCTCAAGGACGGAACTTACGTTTCGGCCCAGCAGGTCATCGACCGGCTCGGGAGCTTCGCACCCGCGCTTCGCTCGCTCGACGGAGGGCTTACCATATCGGGCGGCGAGCCCATGGTGCAGCTGGAGTTCACCCGGCGAATCTTTGCTGGCGCGAAGCAGATGAAGCTGCACACCGCCATCGAGACGTCCGGCAATCTAGGCGACCGCGCCGACGACGATTATCTGGCCAACCTCGATCTTATCCTTCTCGACATCAAAAGCTCGGATCCGGAGACCTACCGCAAGGTCACCGCGCGCGACCTGGCCCCGACCCTGAAATTCGCCGAGCGGCTCGCCACGATGGGAAAGCCCGCCTGGATCCGGTTCACGCTGGTGCCGGGCCTGACCGACGACCCGGCCAACGTCGAAGGCATCGCAAAATTCGTCGCCCCGATGAAGAACGTCCAGTGGGTCGAGGTGCAGCCGTTTCACCAGATGGGTGCTTTCAAGTGGAAGTCGATGAAGCTCGACTACGAGCTCGAGGATACGCCCGCGGCGCCCCCCCAATTGGTGAACCGGGTCATCGAGCAGTTTCGCGCGGCGGGGTGCCGGGTGCGCTAATGATCATTTTGAATTCCTGCGAGGGGGACATCTGATGCTGGATCTTGCCCGTGACATTCTTGGTACGCAGCCGATTCTCTCAGCATTTCTGGCAATCGGCCTCGGCTATTTGGTCGGCCAGATCAACCTTGGCGGTTTCTCCCTGGGCGTGGGTGCCGTGCTGTTCGTCGGCCTCGCCATCGGCGCTTTCGCACCCAAAGCGCAAATTGTCGGACCGATTGGCCTCATTGGCCTGGTGATGTTCCTCTACGGAATCGGTATCCTTTATGGGCGCCAATTCTTCGAAGGCATGGCCGGTGCTGCGGGTCGCAAATACAACCTGCTGGCGCTGGTCGCAGTGGTAGCCAGCCTTCTGGTCGCGCTCGGGCTTGGTCAGGTGTTTGGGATCAAGATCGGTCACACACTCGGTATTTTTGCCGGCTCGATGACCAGCACTGCGACGCTTCAGGCGGCGCTCGAAGTCATGAACAACAAAGAGCCGTCGATCGGATATTCGATCGCCTATCCGTTCGGCGTCATCGGTCCGATCCTCTGCATTTATTTCATGACAGAGGTGGTCAAGCCGAGCTTCCCGCCGAAGACTCAGCAATTCCACATGGGCGAGATCACCTTGGGCGCGAATTTTGGCGGCCGACGGAGCCTGGACGAGCTCAGCAAGGAACTTCCGGCTGGCGTACAGGTAACGATGGTTCGCAAGGAGCACCGCAACGTCGTTCCAACCGGCGACATGACTCTCAATCCCGGTGATGGGCTGTTGATTGTGGCCGAGCGGCAAGAGGCGATCGCCGAGACGGCCGCCAGGATCGGCCACCTAGAGCCTGGCCGGCTCGCCAGGGATCGATCCGGCCTCGACTACATCCGTGTCTTTGTCGGCAAGGCCAGCGTCGTCGGAATTCCGCTCGCGCAGTTGCCATTGCCATCTGGATTCCCGGCGCACCTTTTGCATGTCCGGCGCTACGACATGGATATCGTACCGACGCCTGATCTGATGCTCGAGTTCGGCGACCGCGTCGGCATGCTAATCCCCCCCGATCGCAGGGAAGATATCCGGAAGCACTTTGGCGACACCGTCAAGGCCGCCGCCGAATTCAGTTATGTCTCGCTCGGCATCGGAATGGTTCTCGGCGTCCTGCTGGGATTAATCCCGATCCCCTTGCCGGGCCTCGGCACCGTCACTCTCGGTATCGGCGGTGGCCCGCTGATCGTTGCTCTCATTCTTGGCAAGATGCGCCGAACCGGCCCGATGCTTTGGACGATGCCGTTGCCGGCCAACATCGTGCTGCGCAATTTCGGGCTCGCGATATTCCTGGCCACTGTCGGCATCAATGCAGGCCAGCCGTTTTTGCGCACCGTCACCGACGCCGGGCTGACGATGCTGTTCATCGGTATGGCGGTTCTGCTGACAACTGTCGCGATCGTTCTGCTGGTCGGGCACTACATCATGAAGGTCCCATTCGACGACCTGGTTGGCGTCGCGTCCGGCGCGACGGGAAATCCCGCCATCCTCGTCTACTCGACTAAAATGGCGCCTACCGAACGGCCTGATATCGGATACGCGATGATCTTTCCCTCGACGACAATCATCAAGGTTATAGCGGTCCAGATCATTGGGCTGTTTTTTGCGACCGGTTCCGGCTGAGTGGCGATCGCCGCGGCATGTAATTCTATGAAAGCTCCTCGAGCTTCTGATGGAGGCACGCAGCCCCAGGCTGTCACGATCGACACGATCATGCCGGCCGATATGGCCGTTCGCGCGGAAGAAAGTGGCGTCCGGCGCGCTTCGATGGACCCTCTTGCTGTCCTTGTGCTGAGCATCCTTGCCGGGGCATTCATCTCCTTCGGTGCAATCTTCGCTACGACGGTGAGCGCCGGAAGCGCTGCGATCATTTCCCCTGATGGCAGCACTGTCCTGTCGGCGGGGCTGCCTTACGGAGTGACGCGTCTGTTGACCGGCCTCGTCTTCTCTGTGGGGCTCATTCTGGTTGTCATCGCTGGCGCCGAATTGTTCACCGGCAACAATTTGATTGTCATGGCGTGGGCAAGCGGAAAGGTAACGACGCGCGCGCTGCTGCTGAATTGGCTGATTGCCTTTGTCGGCAATTGTATCGGCGCGGTGTCGACCGCCGTTTTGATGTTTTACAGCACGCAACACACCTTCGGCGGTGGCGCCGTAGGCCTCACGGCGCTGACGACGGCAAACACCAAGGCCGGGCTTGCCTTCCTCCAGGCGCTTGTACTCGGCATCATGTGCAACGCGCTGGTTTGTCTGGCGGTATGGATGTGCTTTAGCGCGCGAACCACCATCGATCGCGTCGTCACCATCGTCCCACCGATCACCGCATTCGTTGCCGCCGGTTTTGAGCACAGCATCGCGAATGTCTACTTCATTCCGATGGGACTTTTCATCAAAGAGGGCGCGGGTGATTCGTTCTGGAATTCGATCGGCAGGACTGCCGCGGACTTTCCGGCGCTCACCTGGACTAACTTTATCTTTGGAAATCTTGTACCGGTGACGATCGGCAATATTATCGGAGGATCGCTTCTTGTCGCAGCCGTTTATTGGTTCGTCTACCTGCGCCAGGAACGCGGCTGACAAGTGTGATGCGACGTTAGGCATCGGGAAACCTCGCTATGTTGCGGCAATTGCTGGCGGGCAGCATCATCAGTATCTGCAACATCATAATTCATGCATTGGTGATGACGGTGGTGGTTCGCGTTGCGAATGTAACCAGCGAGAAATACACATCGCGGCCGTCTCTGCTCGTGATCAGCGTAATGATTGCGACGGTCATCGTCTTGATGGGTGCGCATGTCTGCGAGGTCGCCGTTTGGTCTTTGGGCTACGCACTACTCGACGCGGCACGTCCCGGCACCGACCTTATGTATTTTGCTTTTGTGAACTATACGACGCTTGGCTATGGCGACATTACTCCGGTGGACCGCTGGCTGCTGCTCGGACCGATGACTGCCATGAACGGCGTGCTGATGTTTGGCTGGTCGACCGCAGTGATATTCGAGGTGTTGCGAAGAACAATGAGCCAGGCCAACCTTACGGCCGCGAGTACAGTGTCAGACACGCATCTGCGGGGCTGATCCACGCCAACAAGCATCAGAGCATGCAGGCATGTTGGAACCGGTTAGGTATTTCGGCGGTTGGAACACTTCGTGATGGGCGCCCGGTCGAGATTCGCGCCCTAAAGCCAGACGACCGCGACGGCATTCTGGCAGCAGCCAGCCGCGCCAGCCCCCGATCGCTTTTCTTGCGTTTTTTTGTTGCCAAACGGCAGTTCACCGATCGGGAAATTGCTTTCTTCACGAATGTCGATTTTTTGCTCCCATGTTGCCTTGGTAGCGGCCGTGGAGGAGCGCGAAAAACCTGTGACCGTCGGCGGGGCGCGCTACATCGTCATACGGCCTGAGGCAGCCGAAGTGGCCTTTGCCGTGATCGATCAGTATCAGGGCCAAGGCATCGGCACGGCACTGATGCGTCATCTCGTTATGATTGCTCGCGATGCCAAGCTCCAGGAGCTGATCGCGGAGGTTCTTCCGGAAAACACCTCCATGCTCGCGGTTTTGCAGAAATGCGGGCTACAATTCACACTGAAGCGCGAGTCTCGCGTCGTCCACCTGACGCTAAAACTTGGCTGATCATCGGCCCGCTTATATCTCTGTATAATGGTCTCGATTTCGAAATTGCAGGATTTTGAAGTTAGCTGGTTGTTGGCCTGACGTGCTGTTGGAAGCTCTATTCATACTTGGCTCGCTGCCGGAGGGAACGTGTCGCCAAGTCATTCGAGAGCAGATCATTCAAGCGCGGTCTCTGGCCACCCAACCCTGACCCGGACCAGGTCCGCATGGCTGGCTCTTCCCCCGGAGCCAGCCATTTTTTGCGAGCGTGCGGCCTTTCAGCAATCTCGAAAGAGTTGATACCGATACAGGGGGTTAGGATCCGCAACGATGTCGGAGCTTTCTCTTTCCCGCACCAGCTTGCGAACTCCAAAGGCCGCGGCAATCGCGGGCATTGTATTCTCCGTGTTAATGGTCGCGGTTTTCGGATTGCTGCGTATCTCGGTACCGGCCGATTCGGCAGACCCTGGCACTTGGCTGGCGACAAATTCCAGCGCCGTAACACTTGCATTGAATTTAATGCCGTTCGTCGGCATTGCGTTTCTCTGGTTCATCGGAGTGGTGCGAGATCGCCTTGGGGCCCGAGAAGATCGCTTTTTCGCAACAGTGTTTTTTGGCAGCGCCTTGTTGTTTCTGGCGATGCTTTTTTCATCGGCCGCCGTCATGGGCGCGATTGTCTTTGTTTTTTTGGCTCATCCCGACACGATGCTGAATTCGACGACGCTGCATCTCGCTCGTGCTCTCGCCTACAATCTGGCGAATGTTTATGCCATCAAGATGGCCGGCGTGTTCATGATTTCCACTTCGACTGTTGCGCTCTACACAAACATCACGCCTCGCTGGATATCGACCACAGGATTTTTGCTCGCGCTCATACTCCTTATCGGCAGCTACTACCTCAGTTGGTGCTTTGTCGTTTTGCCGTTATGGGTTTTACTGATAAGCATCCACATCCTGATCGATAACCTCCGCTCACTTTCGAACGAAAATAAAAACGAACTTACGTCATCATAACTGTCGGCTGCCGACAAAGACGGCTGTACCGTCTTGATATTCAGCTTCTTTCGCAGGGCGCATGAGCTTCTCCAAGCGCACGGTTTCATGGTTCCCACCGGCCGTTTGGCTGGCAAAATATCGCGCTGAATGGTTGGGCGCGGATATCGTCGCCGGCCTCACGCTGGCGGCCTACGCAATTCCCGTGTCGCTCGCATATGCCGGACTCGCCGGCTTACCTCCACACATCGGGGTGTACGGCTATCTCTTGGGCGGACTTGGCTACGCCCTGCTGGGATCGTCACGCCAACTGGCGATCGGGCCAACGTCGGCAATTTCGCTGATGATCGCAGGGACCGTGAGCGTAATGGCGGACGGCGACGCACAACGCTACGCGGAGATCGCCAGTCTCACAGCTTTCACGGTTGCCACGCTCTGCCTCATAGCCTGGTTGTTGCGACTGAGCGTTCTCGTGAAGCTGATCAGCGACAGCATTCTTGTCGGGTTCAAAATCGGCGCGGGCTTGACCATCGCTATGACTCAGCTGCCCAGCCTCTTTGGCGTGGCGGGAGGGGGCCACGATTTCTTCGAACGAGTCTGGCAGCTGGCGACGCAGATTGGGCAGGTGAACTACGTCGTGCTCGCTGTCGGCCTCATTGCGATCGTGCTGCTTTTGCTCGGCGAGCGCCTCTTACCCGGAAGGCCGGTTGCGCTGGCCGTAGTCGCACTGGCGATTGTTGTTGCGTCCGTGCTTGGGCTTCCTGCCCTTGGCGTTCCGACCACTGGAAGGATTCCGACTGGCTTGCCCACAATTGGAGGCCCGGCCCTGCGACTGCGTGACGTCGAAGGCATTCTTCCGTTGGCTGGCGGATGCCTGTTGCTGGCCTATATCGAAGGCGTCTCTGCGGCTCGGACCTTCGCTGCGAAGCACGGCTATCCTCTCGACGCCCGCCAGGAGTTTTTCGGCATCGGAGCAGCGAATCTCGCGACCGCGCTGGGACAGGGCTATCCGGTGGCCGGCGGACTGTCGCAATCGGCGGTCAATGACAAAGCCGGGGCACGCACTCCACTGTCTCTTGTTTTCGCTTCTATTGCACTGGCGCTTTGCCTGCTCTTTCTCACGGGGCTTTTGGAAAATCTGCCGAAGGCGGTGCTGGCCGCAGTGGTACTGACCGCGATCCTAGGCCTTTTCGATTTTGCAGCGCTGATCCGCATGTGGCACGTGAGCCGGCTGGACTTCTACGCTGCGGCAATAGCCCTGTTTGCTGTCCTGCTTTTGGGTATTCTCCACGGCATCCTGCTGGCTGCGCTGGCGTCGGCATTGATGATCCTGATCAATGCATCGCGCCCTCACGTGGCATTTCTCGGCCGAAGTCCAGGAACGCAGAATTACTCCGATCTCAGCCGTCATCCGGAAAACGAGCCGCTGCCCGCGGCGGTCATCTTCCGGCCCGAAGCGTCAGTGCTCTACCTTAACGCCGACGCTGTGCTGGAAGCGGTCCTGGATCGCCTTCATCCCACTGATACATCCGATATCCGTCTGGTTGTTTGTGATCTCTCGGCATCACCGCATATCGATCTCGCCGGATCACGTATGTTGCACGAGCTTCACGGGAAACTCATCCCGAGGGGAATTGCCCTGCGCATCGTCGGTGCCCGTGGACGCGTGCGCGATCTGCTGCGGGCGGACGGCATCGGAGAAAAAGTGGGAGGCATCGACAGGCTCATGACAATAGAGCGTGTGCTCAACAGCGACGGTCGTGTCCTTTTGCAGCCGACTGATGCGGTCTCATCACTCGCGGATTAGCCCTCGGCACCCACGTCAAAGAACTCTTGATCACCCTTCGCCCAATACCGGTCTCGCTCCAGGGACGAGTTTATATCCAACTATAATGGACCTAAGAAGCAGGCCTCCCAATGATAGCCACGAATAGTGCGGAGAACGGGCATGAGCTGCCCGATTGATCTCGCAGGCCGCACAGGGCCAATTCGGGACAGCTTGCGATAGCTACGCGCGAAATTACGCCGCGGAAGCAAGCAGGTGCGGCCAAGTGAGGCTGGTAATCGTGGGCGGAGAACGGTTATGAAAGTCCTGATGCATAGCAGCGTTGCTGTGCTTGTCCCGCTGGCGGTCCCGGCGGCGGCGCAGAACGGCACGCCGACGGTGCAGCCGAACGAACTCACTGCCAAGGCGCAGAAGAAGCCACCTTTGGAGCTCAACGAGCAGCAGCGCATCAAAATTCAAGACGCGCTGGTGACCGCGCACAGCGCCCAGAAGGCGCCGGACAACTTCGAGCCCAAAGTTGGCGAGCAG
Organism: uncultured Alphaproteobacteria bacterium; assembly: GCA_963702635.1. Taxonomy (GTDB): domain Bacteria; phylum Pseudomonadota; class Alphaproteobacteria; order Rhizobiales; family Xanthobacteraceae; genus Z2-YC6860. The sequence continues at coordinate 419,704 of CAVPDL010000010.1, read as the reverse complement.
ATCCCTACCAAACTCAAGCTCGACGCGATGCCGGCGCCGCTGATCAATCAGGAACCGGTACTCAAGCAGTACGACTTCGTCAAGCTCGAGAAGGAGCTGCTGGTGGTCGACCCGATGAACAAGACGATTGTCGCTGTGATCCCGCGTAAATTTCCGAAGAAATCCGCCACGCAAGGCAACGCGCCAAGTGGCCAGACCGACGACCCGGCGTCAAAGGGCGACGAAGCCGAGACCACCAAGAAAAACTGACGAGCGTCAGCCGGGCTTGCGGTTGACGCCGCGGCTGAGCGCACCGGCTCAAACGAACAGTCGCCCGTCACGACATGCATTGCAGACGCGGCCCCAGCAGCCATTGACGCGCCGTCCTGCACCGCGCCCACCTTTCGCCGGCGAGAATAGCCTGCGGAGACGGTGCGTGGGTGGGCTGACGTTCGGGACAAATGCCTGCTATCTTTCGTCTAGCAATCCAGTTGGGCGATGATAGTTGGGGACCACGACCATGAAAGCCTTTTTGCTCGCTTGTGTTTGCGCTCTGGTGATTGCCGGTCTTGCGGTCGCCGGACTGAACGCAATTCAAGAGCCGGCCGATCAGGCATTCGCCACGACAAGCGTCCGCTTGTAGGCTCGCTAAAACAAATGCCCGGCCAAGCCCCGGCCGGGCGTTCCATTTTGCTCTGCGCGAACGCTATTCGGCGGGCGTGGCAGCCGGCTGACGCTGGGTCTGGCCGGGGCCGGTGGCGGCACCTTCATCTTGAAGCCACAGGCTGTGGTGTTCCTTGGCCCAATTCACGTCGACGGTGCCTTCGCCCATCGCCTCAAAAGCCCCTTCCATACCGATCGTGCCGATGTAGATGTGGGCCAGCATGACGGCAACGAACAGCACCGCCACGATCGAGTGGACGACTTGCGCGAGCTGCATGCCCTCGATGCCGGATGAATAGAATGGGAACATCAGGGCATAGCCGCTCGCGGCCACCGCAGCACCGCCGAGCACAACGATCCAATAGATCGCCTTTTGACCGGCGTTGAAGCGGTAGGCCGGCGGATGACCGTGGCCGACGATGCCGCCGCCGCGCTTGAGCCATTCGACATCAACCCGGTTGGGGATGTTTCCGGCCAACCAGATCAAGAAGATGACGATGACTCCGAGCGTGAACGGGAAGCTGAGATAATTGTGCGCGTACTTCGCCCACAGCGACCAGGTCGAGAACGCCTCTTCGCCGATCAGCGGCAGCAGGACCGGGCGGCCGAAGGTGATGTTGAGACCGGTGATGCCCAGGATGATGAAGCAGGTCGCCGTCAGCCAATGCACGAACCGCTCGAACGCATTGAACCGCACAATGGTGCGTCCGGAGCGGCCGCTCTCGATCTTCACCATGCCGCGGATCAGATAGAAGATGATGAGCAGAGCCAGCATGCCGAGGATGGCTATGGTGCCGGTCCACCGCAGGATCACGTTGTGGAAGTAGCGCCAGTCCCGGCCGGCCGGCTGCTCGATGTTGTAGGACTTGACGTCCGGGATGCTGCCACGGCCGCGAATGATCTTCATCTCCTGAAGCAGCTGCTGTTCCTTCACCGAGCTTGCGGTCGGGTTGACCGAGGACGGCTGCTGCTGCGCTGCGATTGGGCCCGACAGGACGACCATCGTCGCAAGCGCCAACGCGCCGACGACTAAGCGGAAATGCCTGGACAGAATCGACATGACCGTTCTCCCATGATTTTCTTCTTGCCACCCCCGGCGGCGCGCGGCAGAACCGCGCCGCCAGCCGCCGCCCGATCAGGACGCGATGGTCTCGCGGTAAGCCGTCTGCCAGCCCCAGGCGCCGGAGCCATAGCCGCGGCGGGTCACGCGCTCCTTGTAAATCTGGGCAATGACCTCGCCGTCGCCGGCCAGCAGCGACTTCGTCGAGCACATCTCCGCGCAGAGCGGCAGCTTGCCTTCGGCCAGGCGGTTGGCGCCGTATTTGGCGTACTCCTCCTTGCTGCCGTCAGCCTCGGGACCTCCGGCGCAGAAGGTGCATTTGTCCATCTTGCCGCGCGAGCCGAAGTTGCCGACCTTCGGATACTGCGGCGCTCCGAACGGACAGGCGTAGAAGCAATAGCCGCAGCCGATACACAGGTCCTTGGAGTGTAGCACCACGGCGTCCGCCGTGGTGTAGAAGCAGTTCACGGGGCAGACCGCCTGGCACGGCGCATCGGTGCAATGCATGCAGGCCATCGACACCGAGCGTTCGCCCGGCTTGCCGTCGTTGATGGTGACGACGCGCCGGCGGTTGATGCCCCACGGCACCTCGTGCTCGTTCTTGCAGGCGGTGACGCAGGCGTTGCACTCGATACAACGATCGGCGTCGCAGAGGAATTTCATACGGGCCATGGTCGTTGCTCCTTATGCCGCGGCGATCTGACAGAGAGTGACCTTGGGCTCCTGCATACCGGTCGCGGGATCGTACCCATAACTCGTGATGGTGTTGGCGCTCTCGCCCAGCACGATCGGATCGGTGCCCTTCGGATAGTTGTTGCGCATGTCGATGCCCTCGAACCAGCCGCCAAAGTGGAACGGCATCCAGGCGACGCCCTTGCCGACACGTTCGGTCACCAGCGCCTTCATCTTGGCCTTGGAGCCGTTCTCGGCGCCGGTCACCCAGACCCAGCCGCCATCCTTGATGCCGCGGTCAGCGGCGTCGGCAGGGCTGATCTCGATAAACATGTCCTGCTGCAGTTCGGCGAGCCAAGGATTGGTTCGCGTCTCTTCGCCGCCGCCCTCGTATTCGACCAGCCGGCCGGACGAGAGGATTAGCGGAAATTGCTTGGCAATGCCCTTGTCCACTGCAGCCTTCTGAACCGAGAAGCCGATATTGGGCAGACGGAACTGCTTGGCGTCTGGCAATGTCGGGTACTTCGCGATCAGATCAATGCGCGGCGAGTAGATTGGCTCGCGGTGCACCGGGATCGGATCGGGCAGGCCGAACGCATTCATGCGCGCCTTGCCGTTGCCGTAGGGCACACAGCCGTGCTTAAGCGCGACGCGCTGGATGCCGCCGGACAGGTCGAGCGACCAGGACACCGCATCGGGAGTCGTCGGGTTGACCTTCTGGATCACGGCCATCTCGGCCTCGGTCAGATCCTTGTCCCAGCCAAGCTTCTTCAAGCTTGCCAGGGTGAATTCCGGATAGCCGTCCTTGATGTCCGAGTCCTTCGAATAGGAGCCGTCCGCCAGCAGGCTGACCTTGCGGGTCGTACCGTCGGCGAGCTTTTCCTCGCGCTCAAGACCAAACCGCGGACGGAAGCAACCGCCGCCGTCCATAACCGCGAGGTTGGTGTTATAGAGCAGCGGCGTGCCCGGATGCCGGACCTCCGGCGCACCCCAGCATGGCCACGGCAGGCCGTAGTAGTCGCCGCCGATCTCCGGAATGTCCTTCGCGGCCCGCAGGGTCACCAGGTCGAACTTGTCCTGGTTCATCATGTGAGCCTTGATGCGCTCCGGCGACTGGCCGCAGTAGCCGGTGGACCAGCTGCCGCGGTTGATCTCGCGGAGGATGTCCTCGGCTACCGGCACGCCGTTCTCCAGCTTGATGTTCTTGAACATCTGGTCGGCGAAGCCGAGCTTCTTAGCGATCAGGTACATGACCTCGAGATCGTCCTTCGACTCGAACACCGGCTTGACGATCTGCTCGCCCCATTGCAGCGAGCGGTTCGAGGCGACGCGCGAGCCCTTGCACTCGAACTGCGTCGCGACCGGCAGGATGTAGACGCCATCCTTGCGGCCGGCCTGCACGGCAAGCGAGGCCCAGGTGGTCGGATGGGGGTCCGCGACGACCAGAAGTTCAAGCGCCTTCAACCCCTTCATCGACTCCGGAATGCGGGTGATGCTGTTGCTGGCATGGCCCTGGACGAAAACCGCCTTCACATTGTCTTTCTGTGCAACGTCGGCCTTCGGCAGGATTGCGGCATCGAACCAGCGGGTGAGCGGGATGCCGGGCGTCTCCATGATCTTCTTGTCGTCGAAACGACCCAGCAGATAGTTGTAGTCGACCTCCCAGACGCGCGCCCAATGCTTCCAGGCGCCTTCGGCGAGGCCGTAGTAGAACGGCAGCGTCACGATATCGAGGCCGACGTCGGTCGCGCCCTGCACATTGTCATGGCCGCGCAAGATGTTCGCGCCGGTGCCGGGCTTGCCGACGTTACCGGTCATCAGCAGCGCGATGCAGCTCGCCCGCACGTTGGCGGTGCCGACCGTGTGCTGGGTCTGGCCCATGCACCAAATCAGGGTCGCTGGTTTCTCGGTCGCGAACATCTTGGCGACACGCTCGAGCTGTGCGGGCGGCACGCCGGTGACGCGCTCCGTTTCCTGCGGATTCCACTTCTCGACCTCCTTCTTGAGGTCCTCGAAGCCGTAGACGCGCTGGCGGATGAATTCCTTATCCTCCCAGCCGTTCTTGAGGATATGCCACATCATGCCGTGCAGGAACGGGATGTCGGTGCCGGGACGCAAGCGGACGTATTCGGTCGCGTGCGCCGCGGTGCGCGTCAGACGCGGGTCGCAGACGATGAAGTTCGCCTTGTTAAGCTCCTTCGATTCCAGCATGTGCTGCATGCCGACCGGATGCGCTTCGGCCGCGTTCGAACCGAGAAACATCAACGTCTTGGCGTTGCGCATATCATTGATGCTGTTGGTCATCGCACCGTAGCCCCAGGTGTTGGCCACGCCGGTCACCGTCGTCGAATGGCAGATGCGCGCCTGGTGGTCGGTGTTGTTGGTGCCCCAGAACGCGCCGAGCTTGCGGAACAGATACGAGCCTTCGTTGGTCATCTTCGCGGAGCCGAGCCAATAGACCGAATCGGCGCCGGACCTCTGTCGGATCTGCATCAGCTTGTCGCCGATCTCGTTGATGGCGGCGTCCCAGGACGCGCGGGTCCATTGGCCATTGACGAGCTTCATCGGATAGCGGAGCCGCCGGTCGCTGTGCACGAGCTCGCGCACAGAGGCGCCCTTGGCGCAATGCGAGCCGCGATTGATCGGGCTGTCCCAACTCGGCTCCTGGCCGATCCAGACGCCGTTCAACACCTCGGCCGTAACTGTGCAGCCGACCGCGCAATGGGTGCAGATGCTCTTGCGGATGGTTGCCCCGGCGCTCAACGGCCCTGCCGCGGCCGCTTCCGCCTTGCGGACGCTGCCGAGCGGCAGCGTTCCGACGACCGCAAGGCCGCCGGCGGCAAGACCGGAGCGGCGGAGAAATGCCCGGCGATCGAGACCGGTGGATTGCGAGGCAAGCGCGCCCGTAAGTGAACCGCGGCGTGCCAGACGTTCTGTTCTCTTGATAAGCACGGGTGCCTCCTTCAGCGCGGCTGCGGATAGCGGTTGACGCGGTAGTATGCCTTGACGTGATCGGTTTCCTTGTAGCGGGCCTTGCGCTTCTCATCGCTGCTCTCGCTGTCGGCGCGGGCGGGCGGCGCGCCGCCGGTGGCCGCTCCGGCGCCAAGAGCCCCGGCGCCAAGCACGCGAAGGAAGTCACGACGTCCGACTGCCCTTGCCTTTTCCGTCTTCATCGCAATTCCCTCCTCATCCAGGTTCCATGCACGTCCGCCTCCTGTCAGTCGGCGAGCGTGAAGGCCTCTGCTTCAACGTCCAGGAACATGCGGCCGAGCGTGCCGACATGACGATAAAACTGGGCGCCCTCTGCGCGTTCGATGTCCGCGAACAAACGACCCATCCAGGGCGCAACGTGCTTGGCGAACAGTTCGCGCTGCGAATCCTTCGGCGCGCCAAAGCGGCCAAGGATGAGCCCCGCCATGATCTCGCACAACGTGGCCGCGTGATCCTCCGGCTCGTGATTGTCCGCGTCTCGCTCGATGCCGAGCGCGGAGAGGTCCCCGCGCAACCGCGACAGCGGACGCTCATTGAGGAACCCGGTCAGATAGTAGGATGCGTAAGGCAGCAACTCGCCGCGGCCGAGGCCGATGAACAGATCGAAGTACTCGCGCTCGATCCTTGCAACGTCGGCATCCAGGGCAGCTTCGCCGAGCGCGGCGACCGCAACCCCGAACGGCGTCGCAGTGCCCCGCAATTGCGCGAGCCGCGCCAGCAAAGCCTTGGACGGTGCGCGGGACAGCAACGTTGCCAAAAGCTCGTAGTATCTCGCGCGCTCGGCATCGATGGTATCGCCATCGCCGCCCGCGCCGCTATCGCCGTAAAGATCAGGCCGCAAGCGAATGCGCGGCACGCCAGTGGCGCTTTCGACGGCGATCACACGGTCGGTGGGGACGCGGTCCCAATTCGATACGGAAGGCTGAGCAATGCCTATCCTACGGGCAAGCTCTGTAACGCCGCCGGCAGCATGGATGGCCTCGTCGAGACCCGGATCCCGCACCTTCTTCGTTTCCTCGGTTTGGTGGTCGCGCTACGAGCGCTTTCTCTTTATTCTTAGGAACAATTCGAAGGTATTCCCTGCCGCCAGAACGGGTCAATGCTTGGGCATAGCCTTTGCCTATAACTTTGGTGGTACGAATTTCCGCGCCTGGGGGAATAAAAGCAGGTCAGCGGGGCAACGCCCCGCCGTGCGTTCGCCGCCGGGATCGAGGGGACTCGCCCCTATCGTTTGGCACTTCATCCCTACGTTGTGTGGACGGAGGTTCCCGTTCGCGGCGTGTAACATTCGCGCCGGACGGCGCGGTCGTGAGAATTTGCGCAAGCGGCACCGCAGACTGTTCGTCTGAAGCCGAATTAGCCTCAACAGGCGGTTTTTGTTCCGAGCAGTTATCGGCGGCGGCAGGTTTGACGCTGTCCATTTCGCGCCGCACCTCGCCCATGATCGTGGCCACGAGTTGCCGGACTTGCTCCGGTGTCTGGTCGAGCGCTCCGAAGCCCGGCATCGCATTCGGATCATTGAAGTCCCACGCGTTCTCGGCGAGGCCAACGAAGTCGCGGATGGTGGGATCGGTCACCCACGCGCGACGAAGAGCCGCACGGGTGAGCTCGAGAGGAACGCCCTTGCGGAGAAACGCCGTGATGTCGGTTGCGCCTGTAATCGCATCGATGGAAGGCAGCGAGGAAACATCGAATTCCTCCTCCTGAGCCGGTTTCGCGGCGCCAGCGAACCTTTGTTCCGGCGCAGGCGGAGCCTCGACGGGCTGCGGCGCAGCCGCAACCTCGGCTGGCGACTTCGAAGGTAGCGCGGCTTCGGTAGCTTCGCTCTTGCGGCGCGACCAGCGACTGAGAAATTCTTCTTCGCTCATTCCTTGCGGTCTCTCGCTTCGCCCGAAGCGCGTTGCGCCAGGGCTTCCGGGTCAGCGCGCTCGCGCTTTCGTTTGACGAATGTCTCCTCGACATGGTGTTCGCCGATGAACCGTTCAACGGCCACGCGAACCACTTCCGGCATCGGCACCTGCTCGACCAGATGGGACGCGGTCTCGGTGAAACCCTCGCCCTCCGCCGGATCAGCGGTGACCGCTGCGATGGTGTAAGGATGCTCGCCTTCGGACGGGCTCATCACCACCCAGATGCCAGGGACGCCCGTCGCCAGGTTTTCGCGATAGCGCGCCGCTTCCGATCGATAAAGGTCCACTGTGGCGCTGCCCGCATAGAACGACTGCGTATCGCCCTCCTCTCGCAGCAGCGTCCACGGTTTCATGTTGGGCTCGTCCGGCAGCACGCCGACCGGCCGCCAGATGAATTCGATCCATTGCGATTCCGCCCTTTGGCGTTCGATCACCACGCCGACCGAAATACGCAACAGCGGTGCAGCGGCGGGGCTCAACTGACGACCTCCAGGCGCTTGATCGGCAAGCCGGTCAGCAGGTTCTGCGGCTTCATCCGGAGTTGCTTATCCTGTGTCATCGCCATGATCAGATAGACCGGACCACCTTTCAATTTGTCGTCGATCGCAGCAGCATTCGCAAAACTCAGCTTGAAAAGCCCGGTGACGCGGCCGGCGGTTTTGTCGTCCAGCATATCGCCATTCCATATCTTATCGCCAATCTGTGTCGCTTCGGCATCAAGGCCGACATACCAAGTGAATTTAGCGTCGCGTAGTTCGGACAATGGCTCGATCGAGACGTCGACCGCCAGCAGATGAACGAGCCAACGCGTCATCGCCTGCGCAAGGCCTTTGAGACCGCGCCTGCCTCCCGTAAGGTCGAGCGCCATATCGAACATGTCGCTCCGCTCCCAGTAACTCTCGGCATTGTCCTCGGTCATAACGTCGATCTCGGCTTCGGATGGCACGCCGAGCATTGAGACGAGAGGCGACAGCGGCGCCGGACTTGAACCGACGATCTTCTCGTCGTCGGCCGCGAGCAGCGATAGTTCGTGCAGGGTTACCCGCTGAGTCCGGAAGAACAGTTCGGCGGCGCGCAGCACGAAAGGATCGTCGCAGCCATCGAGGACGTTGCGCAAGATGACGTGGGTGAGCTGGTTGATGAACAGAGGCGGCAGGGTCACGGCGCCGGCTCGCATCAACGCAAGATAAGACGCCTCCAACGTCGGATGGTGCAGTAGCAGGTCGCGGAATTGCAGGATGAACTGCCAGTTCTCGCGAGCGTCGGCGTCAGCGATCGCGGCTACTTCCGACGCGCTGACTGGGCGGCGCGGTTGCGCGAGCAGGGCCGCATGCAGCGTGCGCTCGACGGTGCATGCATCGGGCGGTGGCACAAGCTCGGGCCGGACGAAATAGGCCTTCAGAAACTCATCGGTGACGACCAGACCGCCGCCCGCATCGCGGTCGAGCAGGTGATGGCCGCACGAAATCCAGAAGTCTCTCATTGGCGCTCGCGGCCCACGGTCATACCGATCAGATCGACCTGCTCTGCGGGCTGTTCGTCGCCCTCTATCTCAAGGAACGAGAATGCGCGCAGCGGCTTGGGTCCACCGCGCGGGTGCAGCGTGCGAAACGCCTCGTGCACCTCGCCTTTTTCCGCGCTGCGATGGACCGCGATCAGCGTGTCGATAGGATGGTTGCAAAGCGACTCGACGAAGGTGACCTCCTCCTCGGCAGCCTTCTGGGCGGTTGCGAGATCGGGCGCCCCGAGCCTGTCGAGGAGTTGGTGTGCGAGCAGATCGACCACGGCGCGGCGGTCGGATTCGCTCGCCTCCACAATCTGCACCAGGGTTGACCAGCCCCAAGATTGCAGCCCGAGAAATCCACCGCGGAAGGCCGAGCGCGCCTTGCCTTCGAGTCCGTTCGGATCGTCGCCCCAGAAGCGGAACGCGCCGGACACCGCCCATTCGCCGGGCTCGGCCGGCGGATCGAAGATGAAGGTGTCCGACGGGTCGAGCGCGATGGTGCGAAGAAGCTTCATAGCCGCGGCCCGCCGGTTTTCGGATCAAGCCATGATGGCGCCGAAAGCGCCGGCAACAGCGGCTGTCGGCCGGTCTCTGCCTTGCCGATGCGCCGAGTCAACAGATCGCCGTTGTCGTCGATTCTGCGGCTGACGCTGCCCTCTCGCGGCAGGCGTTGCAGGAATTCCTTCGCCACTCCGGCAAATCCATTGGTCTGCCAAGCGTCGGTCGCAACCATCAAATGGCGCGCGAAGCTTTCCGCGATCTTCGCGGCACCAACATCGTCGAAGCCCTCCTGCTCAAGCGCGGAAGCCAGCGGGTGCACGCCAGGCTCCTCCCCGGTCATCGAGACCGTACGGATCATAGCGCCGAACACCATCCACGGTGGGGGGTCGTCTTCGGGCGCGCCCTTCGGCCAACCGATCCGACCTCCGCCCACCAGACCGCCATCGATGCGGATGGCATCGGGCCAATCGATGGTGACGAGCTTTTCCGGTGGCGCATAAGTCAGCAGGGCATCGCTCAAAGCAACCATGCCGGCATAGATGGCGCGACGCGCTGTCCGAAGCGGCTCGTCGGGCTCTAGAACCACCGCGAATTCGGCCAAATCGAATCGCCCAACGTACACCAAAGTGCCGGCGCCCTTGGCAGGCGCGACGTCCATAGCATGCGCAAAGGCGTCGCCTGCCTCCCGCAACGTAACCTGCGTGAACGGTGGCGGCAGGTCGAGAACCTGCTGAAAAGCAGCGCGGGCGCGCGTCGTAGATGGCAAAGAACGCTCCGGTTTCGTACTTTGGAGTCATTGTAATATACTGGCAAAAATGGGATTTCCGAAGCGGGTCCCGTGGCAGCGGCGCCAAGGCGGGCGTTGCGTACTTTCCGAGAACATTGGGCGAGGCAATGGCGGATCGACCGCAAAAAGCCCTGGTCTGCTCGTGCGAGGACACCATGCGCCTCGACGCGGACGCGATCCACCGCGGCTGCAGCGGCCTGGAGGTTGAGACCGCGACCTATCTCTGTCGCGCCGAAGTCGGGCGGTTCCAAGCCGCTGCGAGCGGCGGGAAGCCCTTAATCGTCGGCTGCACCCAGGAAGCTCCGCTGTTCACCGAACTTGTTGGCGAACGCAGTTCGGCGCTGACATTCGTGAACCTGCGCGAAAATGCCGGCTGGTCCAAGAATGGCGCCGCAGCCGGTCCAAAGATGGCCGCGCTGATTGCCGCAGCCGCTGAGCCTGCGCCAGACTTTCCATTGGTCAGCCTGTCGAGCGACGGCGTCACCTTGATTTACGGCCGCGATGAGAGCGCCATCGAAGCCGGCAGGCTGCTCGCAGATCATCTCGACATTACCGTACTCATCAGCAAGCCCGGCGATCTTGCGCCGCAACGCGTCACGGAATTTCCCGTCGTCAAGGGCACGATCCGCACAGCCAAGGGACATTTCGGCGCTTTCGACCTCACCGTCGACGATTATGCCGCGCCGCTGCCGTCGTCTCGCAGTGCGCTGTCGTTCAGCGTGCCGCACGACGGCGCGGTCTCGCATTGCGATCTCATACTTGATCTGTCTGGCGGCGCGCCGCTGTTTCCCGCTCACGACCTACGCGACGGCTATTTGCGTGCCGATCCGGGCGACCCGGCTGCGGTGCTCCGCGCCGTGATGAAGGCGCGCGATTTGGTCGGCGGCTTTGACAAACCGCGCTACGTCAATTTCGACGCCGAGCTCTGCGCCCATTCCCGATCCCGCATCGTTGGCTGCCACCGCTGTCTCGATCTCTGCCCGACTGGCGCGATCACGCCAGCCGGAAATCACGTTGCGATCAGCGCCGAAATCTGCGCCGGCTGCGGCCAATGTGCCGCTGCCTGCCCCACTGATGCAGCGGCCTACACCATTCCGGCCGCCGATGCTCTGCTTCGCAAGTTGCGCGCCATGCTTGCGGGCTATCGCGAGGCCGGTGGCCGCGATGCGATCGTGCTGTTTCACGATGACGATCATGGCGCCGAGATGATCGATGCGCTCGCGCGTCATGGTGACGGCCTGCCGGCCGATGTCATTCCGTTTGCGGTCAACGAGATCACACAGCTCGGACTCGAGACGATTGTCGCCGCGATCGCCTATGGCGCGTCGAGCGTGCGTTTCCTGCTCCGCGCCAAGCCACGCCACGACGTGGCCGGCCTGCACCAGACCATGGCGCTTGCCGAGCCGATCCTCGCCGGTCTTGGCTTTGATGGCACGCGCGTGGCCGCCATCGAGACTGACGACCCTGATGCGCTCGGCGAAGACCTGCGCGCGATCCGCGCGGCACCATCTGTATCGCTAGCTTCGAGCTACATGCCGGTGGGCCGCAAGCGCGGCACGACGCGGGATCTGCTGCGCGAACTGCACCGCATCGCTCCCACACCTATCGATGTGCTGACGCTGCCGGAGGGCGCGCCGTTTGGCGCCGTCAACGTCAATGTCGAAGGCTGCACGCTCTGCCTGTCCTGCGTGTCTGCGTGCCCCACCGGCGCGCTATCGGATGACCCCGACCGACCGGTGCTGCGCTTCTCTGAGGACGCCTGCGTACAGTGCGGGCTTTGCAAGGCAACCTGCCCCGAGAAAGTCATCAGCCTCGTACCGCAGCTTGACTTCCGCGCGGCAACCGCGCGCACGCGCACCATCAAAGAAGAAGAGCCCGCGCTCTGCATCCGCTGCAACAAGCCATTCGGCGTGAAAAGCAGCGTCGACCGGGTGGCCGCCAAGCTTGAAGGCCGCCACTGGATGTACGCAAACGCCGGCAAGCGCCTCGACGTCCTCAAGATGTGCGCGGACTGCCGCGTAATCGCAATGAGCGAAGAAAAATTTGACCCGTTTGGCGTGCCTGAGCGGCCAAAGCCGCGCACCACCGACGACTATCTGCGCGAGCGCGACGACGAGCAGCCGGAGAGCTGAATTATTTCGTGGTGGCGCGCGCCAGAAAATCCGTAAGCGCTTTGCGGTCTTCCGGCGAGCCGATGCGCTGCTCTGGCATCTTGGTGCCCGGCGTGTAGGTCGCGGGCCCAAGCTCGAATAGCTTGGCGACCGTCGCGGGCGTCCAGACGATGTTCAGTTTTTTCAACGATTCGGAGAAATTGTATCCCGGCAGCGACGCGATCTTGCGGCCATAGAGGCCAGCAAGGGTCGGGCCGGCGCGCGGACCAGCATCGGCCGACAAGGTGTGGCAAGCGACGCAAGCGCGAAATACTTCCGCGCCTGGATCGCCGGCATAGGAAGCCAACGGATCCTCGGGTGCCCCTCCGACCGCCAAATCGAGCGGATCGCCGGTGAGGGCGTCCCAGCGCCGGATGACGCGATCGGTGCCGCCAGTAAGCAGGGTGCGGTTGTCGGGAAAGAACGCAACCGACCACACCGGCAGCCCGGGACCGACCAACGTGCGCACGAGCGCGTGTTGCCTGCGGTCGATGATGGCGACAGAGCCGCGAATCCCTGCGGCCGCGATCAGCGCACCGTCGCGCGATATAGCGAGCGAGATCACCGGCGATGGTCCGGTCTGCACGTCGCCCGTGACGGCGCCATCCTTGGTCAGAAAATAGACCTTGCCGTCGGCCGCGCCCGCCGCGATTTCGCCGTCCGGCGCCACCACGACCGCATTCAGCGGCGAAGGCAATGCGGTCTGAGATGGCGAGCCATCGCCCGCGAGCGCCCATATCCGCACCGTGAGGTCATAGCCTGCGCTGACCAGCGAGCGGCCGTCCGGGGCAAAAGCAACGCCATTAACGTTCTGCGTGTGACCCTCGATCACCCTTGGCGAACCGTCAGCCGTCGGCCACAGCCTGACGGTATGGTCCCACGACGCGGAGGCGAGCATTTCGCCGCCGGGCGACAATGCGAGGGCGACGATTGGCGCACTGTGGCCTTCGAAAACCCGATCCGGCTGCTGAGAAGCTCGATGCCAGATGGCGACGCGCCCGTCGGCCCCCGCAGTGGCCACACGTTCGTCCTTGAGGAAGGCTACGGCATTTACGGCGGCGGCATGAAAACGCAGCACTTGCTGAGCAATCCTTCTCGACAATGACCAGAGAATCGCGGTGGCATCAAAGCTGCCGGAAATAGCGCTTTCACCATCCGCGGATATGGCGATGGCGCGAACTGGACCGCCATGACCGCGGAGTTGCGCGAGCGCCGAGTTTGCTGTGATTGCAAGTATTGCTACCGTCAACATGGACACCGGTAGGATTTGCAAGACAATCTTGGGGAGCCGAGGCATAAAGGCATCGCGCATCACCTTCCCGCCATGCGCAACGTAGCGGAATGGCAATTGCGCCCCCACACATGCAATACGCGACTGCGTAGACATCCAGAACTCGAATTCAGCCCGCTTTGGTACGAGGTTGCGCCGCCGTATCCTCCAGCGGAATGCCGGGCTGATCGCAATTGGCTGAACTATACAAGAGTATAGTGGTTCGTTAGCGCGAGTGCTTTCTAAAATCCTTGCGTTTCGGCGCGGCACTTGCGGCAAACGCGGCACTTGCAACAGAGGAATTTCGAAGCAAAAACATCGCGATTTACAACAAGTGGTTCTCCCGTATTCTCATTCGACTTGGGAAGGTTCTGTAATCGTTATTTCTGTTGGAAGCGCCACCTGAATGATATCTGCCATCTGAACCATCCGAGTTGTGAGGAGAAATGCAATGATCAAGACCCGCGACAAGCGGCGCATGGAAATCTTCGCCTTCCTCGTCGTTACCGCCGTTTTGATGCCAGCGCTTGCCGTGGCAACGGTCGGCACGTGGGGACTCACGGTTTGGATCTATCAGGCGATTAATGGCCCCCCCGGGCCGCCATCGAAGTGAGAAGTCCCATGGACACATCACGGTCGGATGTCGATCGTCGTAAATTCCTGAACGGCAAGTGGCAGGTGCGCCCTAGCGGTCCCACCGTCGAAATTGCCAGCGTTCTCGTCCAGGCCCGACCGGAGCGGCTTGATGCCGCCGCCCGCGCGATCGAAGCATTGCCAGGCACGCAAATCTACAGCCGCGACCCGAAAGGCAAGCTGGTCGTGGTCATTGAAGCTTCGGATGTCGGCGGCATCGGCGCCGACACTCAATACCATCTCCCTGATGCCGGACGTGTTGACCGCATCACTCGTGTTTCACGGCACCGACGAGAGTTGAACTCATCACGGTAAAGGAGACGGCCATGGGTCAAAATCGCTTGGACCGCCGCGAGTTCCTGAAACTGGAAGCGGCCGCCATGGCTGCGGCGGTCGGCGGTATGCCGGCGCCAGCCGGCGCGCAAAACCTCGTCACCGACCGCATCCTCACCGAGCTGAAATGGGACAAGGCGCCGTGCCGCTTTTGCGGCACCGGCTGCGGCGTCATGGTCGCGACCAAGGACGGCCGCGTCGTCGCCACCCATGGCGACAAGAAGGCCGAGGTCAACCGCGGTCTCAACTGCGTCAAAGGCTACTTCCTGTCCAAGGTCATGTACGGCCACGACCGGCTGACGCATCCGCTGCTGCGCAAGAGGAACGGCCGGTACGACAAGAACGGCGAATTCACCCAGGTTTCGTGGGACGAAGCCTTCGACGTGATGGCCGAGAAATTCAAGGACGCGCTGAAAAAACGAGGACCGTGCGGCGTCGGCATGTTCGGCTCGGGCCAATGGACCATCTGGGAAGGTTACGCCGCGAACAAGCTGTTCAAGGCCGGCTTCCGCTCCAACAACCTCGATCCCAACGCCCGTCACTGCATGGCGTCCGCCGTCATGGGCTTCATGCGGACCTTCGGCATGGACGAGCCGATGGGCTGCTACGACGATTTCGAGGCCGCCGACGCCTTCGTGCTGTGGGGCTCGAACATGGCGGAGATGCACCCGATCCTGTGGAGCCGGGTCACCGACCGCAGGCTCAGCGCGCCGCATGTGCGGGTCGCGGTGCTCTCGACCTTCGAGCACCGCTCATTCGATCTTGCCGACATCCAGATGGTGTTCAAGCCGCAGACCGATCTGGCGATCCTCAACGCCATCGCCAACCACATCATCACCACCGGCCGGGTCAACAAGGACTTCGTCGACAAGCACACGGTGTTCAAGCGCGGCCAGACGGACATCGGCTACGGGCTGCGGCCGGAGCATCCGCTGGAAGTAGAAGGCGGCGGGCCGCGCGAAGGCTGGAGACGCAACCGACATCACGTTCGAGGACTATGCGAAGTTCGTGTCCGAATACACGCTGGAGAAGGCATCCGCGCTGTCCGGCGTACCAGTGAACCGGCTGCGCGAGCTTGCCGAACTCTACGCCGATCCAAAGACCAAGGTCGTCAGCTTCTGGACCATGGGGTTCAACCAGCACACCCGCGGCGTCTGGTGCAACAACCTCGTCTACAACATCCATCTGTTGACCGGAAAAATCGCCGAACCGGGCAATAGCCCGTTCTCGCTGACCGGCCAGCCGTCGGCCTGCGGCACCGCGCGCGAGGTCGGCACCTTCTCCCACCGGCTGCCCGCCGACATGCTGGTGGCGAACAAGGACCACCGCGACAAGGCGGAGAAGATCTGGCAAGTGCCCGAAGGCACGATCGCACCGCAGCCCGGCTACCACGCCGTGCTGCAGAACCGGATGCTGCGCGACGGCCGCCTCAACGCCTACTGGGTGCAGGTCAACAACAACCTCCAGGCCGCCGCCAACGTCAACGAGGAGGGCTATCCCGGCTACCGCAATCCCGAGAACTTCATCGTCGTCTCCGACGCCTATCCGACCGTGACGGCGCAGGCCGCCGACCTGGTGCTGCCGACGGCGATGTGGGTCGAGAAGGAAGGCGCCTATGGCAACGCCGAGCGCCGCACGCACTTCTGGCACCAGCTCGTCAGTGCGCCGGGCGAGGCGCGGTCCGATCTCTGGCAACTCATGGAGTTCTCCAAGCGCTTCAAGGTCGAGGAGGTCTGGCCGGCCGAGCTGATCGCGAAGAAACCCGAAGTTCGCGGCAAGACGCTGTTCGACGTGCTGTTCAAGAATGGCGAGGTCGACAAGTTTCCAGTGTCTGATATCGCCGAAGGCTACGAGAACCACGAGTCCAAGGCGTTCGGCTTCTACGTGCAGAAGGGGCTGTTCGAGGAGTACGCCGAGTTCGGCCGCGGCCATGGCCACGATCTCGCGCCGTTCGACGCCTATCACGAGACGCGCGGCCTGCGCTGGCCGGTGGTCAAGGGCAAGGAGACGCGCTGGCGCTACCGCGAGGGCTATGACCCTTACGTCAAGGAAGGCAAAGGCGTCGAGTTCTACGGCTTCCCCGACGGCAAGGCACGCATCTTCGCGCTGCCTTATGAGCCGCCGCCGGAATCGCCCGACAACACCTATCCCTACTGGCTCGTCACCGGCCGCGTGCTGGAGCACTGGCACTCCGGCTCGATGACGCGCCGTGTGCCCGAGCTCTATCGCGCGTTTCCCGACGCGGTTTGCTTCATGCATCCGGACGACGCGGCGGCGCTCAACATGCGCCGCGGCGACGAGGTCAAGGTCGAGTCCCGCCGCGGCTTCATCCGCACCCGCCTGGAGACGCGCGGCCGCAACCGGATGCCGCGCGGCGTGGTGTTCGTGCCGTGGTTCGACGAGAGCCAGCTCATCAACAAGGTGACGCTCGACGCCACCGATCCGATCTCGCTACAGACGGATTTCAAGAAATGCGCCGTGCGCATCGAGCGTGCCTAAGGAGCGGGACCATGAAGCACGATCTCAGACTGCTTGCCGCCGCAATTCTCGTCGCATTCATGTCGACCTTCGCCATGGCGCAGACGTTCTCGGCGCTGCGCGGATCGACGCCGCTCGATCAGGAAGGGCCACCTGACCCCATGACTCCGGAGCAGAACACGTCGGAGCGGGAGGCCCGCAACTATCCTGAGCAGCCGCCGGTCATCCCGCACACGACCGAGGGCTACGAGGTCAGCATCCGCGCCAACAAATGCCTGTCCTGCCATGCGCGATCCCGCACCCGCGAGTTGCAGGCGCCGATGATCAGCATCACCCACTTCTCCGACCGTGACGGCCAGTTCCTCGCCTCCGTCTCGCCGCGGCGCTACTTCTGCACGCAGTGCCACGTTCCCCAGCACAATGTGAAGCCGCCAGTCGACAACGACTTCGTCGACATCGACACGCTGCTGACGACGCGCGCCACGCCCGGGGGGCGGCGATGAGCATGGCCGAGGCGCCGCGGCCGGCGCTGTGGCGCCGGGTCTGGGCGTTCGCACTCGAAATCTGGGGCGTGCTGCGCCGGCCAAGTTCGGTGTTCAGCCTGGGCGTCCTGGTCATGGCAGGTTTCATCGCCGGCATCATGTTCTGGGGCGCGTTCAACACTGCATTGGAGCTCACCAACACCGAGCCGTTCTGCACGTCCTGCCACGAAATGCGCGACCAACGTGTTCGAGGAATTGAAGACCACGGTGCACTACAGCAATCGCTCCGGCGTGCGCGCGCATTGCCCGGACTGCCATGTGCCGCATGAGTGGACCAACAAGATTGCGAGAAAGATGCAAGCGTCCAAGGAGGTCTGGGGCAAGCTTTTCGGCACCATCAACACGCGGGAGAAGTTTCTCGATCACCGGCTGCAACTCGCCATAAACGAGTGGGCCCGCATGAAAGCCAATAATTCACTTGAATGCCGCAACTGCCACAGCGCGCAATCGATGGATATCACGCGTCAAAGTCCCCGCGCGGTGGATGCTCATCAGCGTTTCCTTTTTACGGGTGAAAAGACCTGCATCGATTGCCACAAGGGCATCGCGCATCACCTTCCCGACATGCGCAACGTACCGGGATGGCAATAGAGCCCGCACACATGCAATACGCGACCGCGTAGACATCCAGAACTCGAATTCGGCCCGCTGTGGTAGGAGGTTTCGCCGCCGTATCCTCCCGCGGAATGCCGGGCTGACCGCTACGGCGTCCAACATCAGCCAGTTTTAGCAAACGTATCCTGGTAAGTGACTTTCTCCATCATCCCGCTCACAAGGGCAACGCGATAGATCGCCTCCGCGAAACGGCGGTCATCGATCACCTCGGCGGGCCGATTGCGGAGCAGTTGCGGGATCTCGGCAATCGCATCCTCCATCAGTTCGATGTCAAGTGGCACCAGAACGCCGGCCGTCATGGCGAAGCCCACGGGCGTATAGAGCCGCGTGGCCAGCGCCGCTCCGTCCGGGAGCGAACTCTCAAGACCCTCGTCGACCAGCCAAAACTCGACGCCGCGGAACAAGTCCTCTACGATCAGGCCAGCAACGGCGTGCCGGCGCACAATACTGATGATAGAAAAGCGCGCGCGCCGCATGGCCTCAAGCACGAGTGCTTCGTCAGAATTCGGGCGCCAGCCGTGCCGCTCTAGCATAACGATCAATCGCCCGGGACCGATCCTTCGGTGCGGTGTAGATGGCAAGGTCGAATACGACATTCAGGTCGTCCACACTGTCGAGGAGCAACGTCTCGCCCTGAGCCAGACCTAGGCGCCGAGCCTGAGATATGATCGCATCTTTGGACAGGAAATCCAGCACGGCGGAATGATGCCGCTTGCTGATTTCCCGCAATTGACGGTAGCGGCTTAGCACCTCGGCGCGGCTCAATAAGGCTGCCGAACTCGCAACGGCGTTGTCGTTCCGAAGGACGGCGGCAGTGGCAACCATGTGACCTCCCCGTTCGACAATGCACGCCTGCGTGGCCAAAACCGCAGCGGCAAAACTACGGCCGAACTTATTCCAGCATGCTGATTCGGAGAATTGGCGAAAACTCACAATCCCCAAGCCCATTCGAGCCGGCACAAGATTTCTCGGCTTCTCGTTGAGGACAGTTCTCTCTAATCCTTGAACTGCAGCGCGCAATCAACTCTGCAGAGCGTTCTACCAGCTATGCAAGGCGCCAACGAGATTCGACCATCAGCCGCGCGCATCACCAAAAAAGTCAACCACGGAATGCGCGCCGAGAGATATTCGCGTCCGTCTTCCGCGTGGTCAGGCGAGAAAACGTCTCTGCCGCGAGTTCGCCTGCGTTTTGCGCCAAGAAAGTGGCGCAAAATCGCGCAAAACTCGCGTCCCTAAAAATATAACTTCTACTGCAATATCAATATGTTATTCGATGGCTGGCGACGCAGTGCACATCAAACCACTCTCCACTCATCATTCCCTGGTAGCTACTTTCCGGCGCAAAATTAGCGACCTCGCGCTTTTGCTGAGAATCTGCTGGTCGGCGGAAAACTGCAAGATCGAACGGCATTTGGATTGACGCCGGCGGCTGGCGCTGATTCATTCTTATGGATGATTCGAGATCAAGCTCTGCGCATGCGTGAGAAGCTGGTGAGCAAATTGCCGATCAGCGGCGAGTTGCTGCGCGGCTCGCTGTTGGAGCGCACGGTCCGACACACGAAGGATTGCCCCAAATGCGCGCGGGGTGAAGGGCACCACGTGTTCGTCTTGACCGTGACCTACCCGGGAGGCCGCACGCGCCAGATCAGCGTGCGGCGCGAGCGGGTTACGGAGGTACGTCGCTGGCTCAGCAATTATCAGGAGCTGAAGGAGGCGATCGAAGCGATCTGCGAGCTCAATCATGACCTGCTGCGTCCGGAACGGGCTATGCGGAAGGTACGGAGCAAGCGGCCATGATTGATATGCGACGAACGCAACTCAGCTTCGGCGACGGGCTGATCGCCGAGGAAGTGAGCGATCTTCGTGAAGATTGGATGAAGCACGCCGACGCGGTGCTCTCGGACGAGGAGATTGTCGCGGCGGTTTACGAAGCGCTGGCGAGGCGGCATCCCAAGAGCCGCAGCCGCGGTCGGTTGGGTGCACCGGCCGAGATGGTGTTGCGCCTGTTGATCCTCAAGCACATCCGCAACTGGAGCTACCAGGTGCCTGAGCGCGAGGTGCGGGCCAATCTGGTGTACCGCGACTTCACTCGCGTCGGCGCCGGCAAGACGCCTGATGCCAAGACGATGGGGCGATGGGGCGTGGCGGTGGGGCCCGAGGTGGTCAAGCTGATTCACCAAAGGCTGGTGAAGCTGGCTCAGGCCAACGGGTTGGTGGCGGGGCGCAGAATGCGCGTGGACACCACCGTGGTGGAGACCAACGTGCACTATCCGACGGATTCGAGCTTGTTAGGCGACGGCGTACGGGTTCTGATCCGCACCATGAAAAGGATCGGCAAGATCGCCGGAGAGACTGGCGCCAGGCTGTGCGACCGCGGACGCAGCGTGAAGCTGCGGGTCCTGGACATCGCCCGGGCGGCGCGCTCCAGAGCCAAGCAGAGCCGGGAAAGGCTCAATCGAGCCTATGGCAAGCTACTCAATGCGACCAGCCGCGTGGTTGGACAGGCGAAGCGGTTCTCCAAAGAGATCGCCGGAGGAACCAAGCGCGCGAGGAACGTGCTGAAGCAGCTGGCGCTCGAAGGGCTGCGCCAACAGCTCGACGCGATGGTGCTGCTGGTCAAGCAAGTGATGAAGCAGACGAGAGCGCGTATCTTCCGCGGCGACACACACGCCGAAGGCAAGCTCCTCAGCGTGTTCGAGCCATCGACGGAGATCATTCGCAAGGGCAAGGCTGGCAAGCCGAACGAGTTCGGCAAGATGGTGAAGTTGCAGGAGGCCGAGGACCAAATCGTGGTCGATTACGAGGTCTATGATCGACGTCCGAGCGATTCGGACCTGCTGATTGCCGCCATCGAGACACATCGGGCAATGCTGGAACGCGCGCCGCACTTGGTGGCAGCGGACGCCGCATTCTACTCCGCCAAGAACGAGGCAGCAGCGAAAGCCCAAGGCGTAAAACGCGTCTGTATTCCCAACCGCTCGACCAAGAGTCCCGAGCGCAAGCGTGAGCAAAGGAAGCGCTGGTTCCGCAACGGCCAGAAGTGGCGGACCGGCTGCGAGGGACGCATCAGCGTCGCCAAGCGACGGCATGGTCTCAACCGCTGTCGCTACAAGGGCGAAGCCGGAATGAAGCGTTGGGTCGGCCTCGGCGTGATCGCCGACAACATCATCAACATCGGCCGCGCCATGCAGAAGCACGCGCTTCCTTAAGCCGTCTCCACCACGGCTAGATCAGCCAGCCCGCCGCTCATCATCCTGGCGGGCTTTGCTGTCCGGCGAAACCCGCCACAATGCCGCAAGCATCAATTTTGCGCCGGAAAGTAGCTAGGGTCAGGCCGGCATCCGCATCGTCGACAGCATCAGCGTGCAGGCCTCGGCGCAATCCAGGCAGACCTCGGCGCAGACCGCGCAATGGCGGTGCATCTCGCTATGCTCGCTGCATTCGTCGGCGCAGGCGCGGCAGAATGCGATGCAATTGGCCAACTGCGCTTCGAGAAGCTGGCGGTGGCCGGCCTTGTTGGAGCGCGCCATGATGCTGCCGGTGGCGTTGCAGACCGCGGCGCAATCGAGATTGAGGCGAATGCAAGCGACGAGATGCGACACGTCGCGCTCAGACATGCAGGCGTCCGCACAGGCCGTGCAGGTTTCCACGCAGTTGAAGCAGGCGTCGAGGCAACGGCTCATGGCGTCGGAGTGAGCCGGCTTTTCGGGGTGCGAACGGAACATGGCGCGGACGGCGACGGCGGTCATTGACAAACTTCCTTTCCGCCCCTGCAGCCGAGAACCCCGATACTCGGCATTTGTTCCGAGTATGACCAATGAACGATGCGAGGTGATGGAACTTCGTGCGGTCGGCGCCGCGGTTCCATCGTACCCGGTCAGTATCTCGAAAAAGGAAGTCGAAGCGATCGTATTTAGCGCGCGCACTCGATGGCGACGAACTGCTCGCAACCGCCGCCGCGGCACTCGCTGCTGTTCACCGGGATGGCGCCGGTGATGTCTTCCCGATCGACCTTGCGGAACGACTTGGCTTCCGCGAACTCGCGCGACTTGCAATAGGCGGTTGCAGCCGCCGAGCCGCAGCGCGCGCCGCTGGCAAGGCAGCGGTCGACGCCGTAGCCGTCGGCATTGTTGGCGATGATGAAGATGCGCTTTTCCGCCTGGGCGGCCGAGATACCGAGCAAGGCTGTACCAATGACGGCGGCGAGAAGGCTACGCATATATGATCGCCCGCGAGGTTTGGGACCGGGATCGGTCCATTGCGGAGAATGGGAGGGAAACCGTTAAGGCGCCGTTAACCGCATTGGGGCCGCTGTAAACGTCGCTTGGGGTTGGCAGTAATGACCGGCGAGCGCGGGAATGGAGGGCCGATGAACGCGCCGGCGGCGTGTTTCCAGGCCTTGACCGGGCCCCGCGTCCTGGACCATTGTCCGGCCCATGAACGGCCTTAACGCAATCTGCGGCATTTGCCGCGAGATTATTCGCTAGCGACCACGCTGGCTGCGGCCGTCTTTTCTCCTGATCGAGATGTTTGGACGCCCGGCCAGCAGGCCCGAGGTGTCATGGAACTCAAGCTCTACGATACGCTGACGCGGGAAAAACGGGTGTTCGCCCCGATCGATCCCGCGCGCGTGCGCATGTATGTCTGCGGGCCGACGGTCTACGACTTCGCCCACATCGGCAACGCACGGCCGGTGATCGTGTTTGACGTGCTGTACCGGCTGCTGCGCCACCTCTACGGCGCCGAGCACGTCACCTACGTGCGCAACATCACCGACGTCGACGACAAGATCAACGCGCGGGCGGCCGAGCGCGGCATTCCGATCCGCGAGCTGACCGAGGCGACCTACAAGAACTTCAAGGAGGACGTCGCGGCGCTGGGCTGCCTGCCGCCGGACGTCGAGCCGCGCGCCACCGAGCACATCGAGGAGATGAAGGCGCTGATCGAGCGCCTGGTTGCCTCGGGCCACGCCTATGTCGCCGAGGAGCACGTGCTGTTCAGCGTGCCGTCGATGAAGGATTACGGCCAGCTGTCGAAGCGCCCGCTCGACGAGATGATCGCCGGCGCGCGGGTCGATGTCGCGCCCTACAAGCGCGACCCGATGGATTTCGTGCTGTGGAAGCCGAGCAAGCCCGGCGAGCCGTCGTGGGCTTCGCCGTCAGGCATCAGCACGCCGGGCCGGCCGGGCTGGCACATCGAATGCTCGGCGATGTCGTGGAAGCATCTCGGCGAGACCTTCGACATCCACGGCGGCGGCATCGATCTGGTGTTCCCGCACCACGAGAACGAGATCGCGCAATCGTGCTGCGCGTTTCATACCAAGGTGATGGCGAACTTCTGGATGCACAACGGCTTCTTGCAGGTCGAAGGCGAGAAGATGAGCAAGAGTTTGGGGAACTTCGTCATCATCCACGACGTTCTTGGCATAGATGGCCGGGCGAGGTCCTCCGGCTTGCAGATGCTTAGCACCCACTATCGGCAACCGATCGATTGGACCGAGGCGATGAGCGGTGCTGCGCAAAATGAATTAGAGGACTGGTCTCACCGGATTACAGATATTGGCGAATTCATTGCGGGCAGCGATGCAAAGCTACCGGTCTCGAAGCTGATTGAGGCACTCAGTGATGACTTAAATACGCCGGCGGCGCTGACTTCTGCGGAATGCAGCAAAGGAGTCGGATAAAAACTCACAGAGCATTGTCATTCCTATGCGACTGCGAGTTCTTGGATTTGATGAACAGGCGCAAATTGGGACTACTGTCCGGGAGTTTGCGGCGAAGGGTCACGCCCGAACTAGTGATTAAGGCGTTCGATGCGTACCAGTTTTATCGAGCAAAGATTCACAATCAAATGCCGGATGCGGTAACTGAATTTGAAGCAAAATAAGAGCATTAGGTGGACAGGTAAGGTATAGGCAGCACGGCGGCAAGATCAGTCTATTGCGCAAGAACTAGAGATCGGCGCGTCGACAGATCGCGAAACGCTGCGCGCAAGGCCAAAGACTTCAAGGAATCTGACCGCATCCGCGACGAGCTCGCCAAGATGGGTGTCGTGCTGAAGGACTCCAAGGACGGCACCACCTGGGAGATCGCGCGATGAGCGATCCGCGCACTCCGTTACCCTCTCCCCTTGCGGGAGAGGGTGCCGAGCGCCGCGGGCGCGAGGCGGGTGAGGGGGCCTTTGCGCGCAACCCCTCACCCGGCCGATCCTCGCTGCGCTCGGATCGTCCACCCTCTCCCGCAAGGGGAGAGGGTACGGAGCGTGTTGCGCCGGCGGTGAAGACGACGAAGTCCGTCGTTCGCGCGCGAGAGTTGCGAAAGCGGATGACAGATGCGGAGGCCAAGCTTTGGTTTGCTCTGCGCGATCGACGGTTTTCAAGATTCAAATTTCGCCGCCAGGTGTCGATCGGTCCATTCGTCGCTGATTTCGTTTGCTTCGATGCGCGGCTCGTTGTGGAGGTTGACGGCGGGCAGCATGCTGAATCGGTTTCGGATCGGCGGCGCTATCGATGGTTTGCTGAGAACGGCTTTATGGTTCTGCGATTCTGGAACGATGACGTGCTCCGAAACCTCGAAGGCGTTCTGACTTCCTTGCACGACACATTGCAACGACGCCAGGGGCGCGAATGATGGCGCCCGCCGCGAAACCTCAGTTCGCGCTGCGGCCTTACCTGCCGCAGGATGCGCCGATGCTGGCGGAGATTTTCCGCGCCAGCGTCGAGGAGCTGACCGGGGACGACTACAACCCGGCGCAGCAGGAAGCCTGGGCGTCGGCGGCCGACGACCTGGAGGCGTTCGCGGCTCGGCTCGGCAAGCATCTGACATTGATCGCGACCGTGCAGGGCGCGCCGGTCGGCTTCATCTCGCTCGATGGGCCGACCGAGATCGGGCTGTTCTATGTGCATCCCGCGGCGGCCGGGCAGGGCGCCGGGCGAATGCTCTACGACGCGATCGAGAAGCTTTCGGCGTCGCGCGGCGCGCCGCATCTCTCGGTGGACGCGAGCGACACCGCGCGCGAGTTCTTCGCGCATCGCGGATTTACCGCCGAGCAGCGCAACTCGGTGTCGGTCGGCAACGAATGGCTCTCCAACACCACGATGAAGAAGCGGCTCGCCGCCAACGAGGACAAGCCATGAGGGCGCGACCCATCCTTCGAGACGGCGCTTCGCGCCGCCTCAGGATGAGGTCGCGATCCTGCGCCCTCATCCTGAGGAGCCCGCCGCAGGCGGGCGTCTGAAGCATGGGTGCAGGCCGGAAAAATATGAGGTCGGTCATGCGTGAGCGTCTCTATCTGTTCGACACCACCCTGCGCGACGGTGCGCAGACCAACGGCGTCGATTTCACGCTGGCCGACAAGCTCGCCATCGTCCGCATGCTCGACGAGCTCGGCATCGACTATGTCGAGGGCGGCTATCCCGGCGCCAACCCGACCGACACCCAGCTTTTCTCCGAGACGCGGCTGCTCAACGCCACCTTCACCGCCTTCGGCATGACGCGCCGGCCCGGCCGCTCGACCTCGAACGATCCCGGCCTCGGCGCGCTGCTCGACGCCAAGGCCGAGGCGATCTGCTTTGTCGCGAAATCCTGGGACTACCACGTCAAGGTCGCGCTCGAGACCACGCTCGAGGAAAATCTCGCCTCGATCCGCGACAGCGTCCGCGCGGCCAAGGCGAAGGGCCGCGAGGTGCTGCTCGACTGCGAGCATTTCTTCGACGGCTACAAGGCCAACCCTGCCTATGCGCTGGCCTGCGCCAAGACCGCCCACGAGGAGGGCGCGAGCTGGGTGGTGCTTATGCGACACCAACGGCGGCGCGCTGCCGCATGAGGTCGAGGCGATCGTCGCCGAGGTGGTCAAGCACATTCCGGGCGACCACGTCGGCATCCACGCCCACAACGACACCGAGCAGGCGGTGGCCAACTCGTTTGCCGCGGTGCGTGCCGGCGCCCGGCAGATCCAGGGCACCCTCAACGGCCTTGGCGAGCGCTGCGGCAACGCCAATCTCGTTTCGATCATTCCGACCCTGAAGCTCAAGCCGGAGTACGCCGACAAATTCGAGATCGGCGTCACCGACGACAAGCTGAAGAACCTCGCCCACGTCTCGCACGCGCTCGACGAGCGGCTCAACCGCTCGTCCTATCGCCACGCGCCATACGTCGGCGAAAGCGCCTTCGCCACCAAGGCCGGCATTCACGCCTCGGCGATCATGAAGGACCCGGCGACCTACGAGCATGTCGCGCCCGAAGCGGTCGGCAACCGGCGCAAGCTCCTGGTGTCGGACCAGGCCGGCCGCTCCAACGTGCTGGCCGAGCTCGAACGTATCGGGCTCAAGGTCAACAAGAACGACCAGCGCGTGACGCGGCTGCTCGACGAGGTCAAGGAGCGCGAAGCGATCGGCTATGCCTACGAGGCCGCCGACGCCTCGTTCGAATTGCTGGCGCGGCGGATGCTCGGCACCGTGCCGAAGTTCTTCGACGTCAGCTATTTCGACGTCAAGGTCGAGCAGCGCGGCGGCAACGGCGGCGCCGAGGTGCTGACCACGGCGGTGGTGAAGGTCAAGATCGGCGATGAGATGATGATCAACGCCGCCGAGGGCAACGGCCCGGTCAATGCCCTCGACGTGGCGCTGCGCAAGGACCTCGGCAAGTACCAGAAGTTCATCGAGGGGCTGAAGCTGATCGACTATCGTGTTCGTATCCTCAACTCGGGCACCGAGGCGGTGACGCGCGTGCTGATCGAGAGCGAGGACGAGACCGGCGAGCATTGGACCACGATCGGCGTGTCGCCCAATATCATCGATGCCTCGTTCCAGGCGCTGATGGACTCGATCGTCTACAAGCTGGTCAAGGCCGGCGCGCCGGCATGACGCCGGATGATGAGGCGGAGACGGTGAGACGGATGAGCAAGCCATGATCGACCACGTCTCCATCGCGGTGCGCGACCTTGTCGGCTGCGGGCGATTCTACGAAGCCGTGCTGGCACCGCTCGGCTACAGCAGGCTGGTGACCCGTCCCGGCACCGTCGGCTTCGGCAAGAAATATCCGGAGTTCTGGCTGAACGAGCGCCGCGCGATGACGCCAGTCGATGCCGACACCGGCGCGCATATCTGCCTGCGGGCGTCGAGCGTCGACGGCCGCCTTGCGGGTGATCTGACGGTGTAAGTCATGTGACTACTCACAGGAGTAGTCACATGACGAACGGACGGGTCGAGGTCATCACGTCGGTCGAGCGGCGGCGGCGCTGGAGCGCTTCGGAGAAGCAGCAGCTGGTCGCGGCGGCGCTGGAGCCGGGCGCGAGCGTGGCGGCACTGGCTCGGAAAGCCGGGATCCACGCGAGCCAGCTGTACGGCTGGCGGCGCCAACTGCGGGTGCAGCCGCCGATCGGCTTTGCGCCGGCGCGGATCGTGCCGGACGCGCCTGCCGGCCTGATCGGCTCTGGAACAATCGAGATCGAGTTTTCGAGCGGAGCGCGGATGCGGATTGCTGGCGCAGCCGATCCGGCGACGCTGACGGCGGCGGTTGCCGTGCTGTCGTGCGGTCGGCGGCGATGATCCCGCTTCCCTCTGGGGTCCGGGTGTGGATCGCGACGGGCCACACCGACATGCGCCGGGGCATGAACTCGCTGGCGCTGCTGGTACAGGAGGCATTGCGGCTCGATCCGCACGGCGGCGACCTCTACGTGTTCCGCGGCAAGAGCGGCAGGCTGATCAAGGTTCTCTGGCACGATGGTCTCGGCATGTCGCTCTACGCCAAACGGCTGGAGCGTGGAAAGTTCGTCTGGCCCGCGGCGTCGGCCGGCGCGGTGCCGATCTCGGCGGCGCAGATGGCCTACATGCTCGAAGGGATCGACTGGAGACACCCCCAGCAGACCTGGCGGCCGCTGAGCGCGGGCTGAGCCGAGCAAATTTGCGGCCTTGCGCATTTTGGGGAATCACAACGCATCCGATCTGTGATTCACTGCGTCGCATGGATGCCGATCGCCAAGCGATTCTGGATCAGGTTGCCGCCCTGGAACAGGCGCTGGCGGCCGAGCGGATGAAGGCGCTGGAGGTTGCGGCGGAGCTCGCGGTTGCCCGCGCGAAGGCCGCCGAGGACAGCGCGCTGATCGCGCACCAGAAGCTGCAGATCGCCAAGCTGCAGCGCCATATCTACGGTCCGCGGTCGGAGCGCTCGGCGCGACTGATCGAGCAGCTGACGCTGACGTTCGAGGAACTGGAAGCCGCTGCGACGGAAGACGAGCTTGCGGCGGAGCGGGCCGTCGCCAGGACGACGACGGTGCGCGGATTTACCCGCAAGCGCGCCGAACGCCAGACGTTCCCCGAGCATCTGCCGCGCGAGCGGGTTCTGATCGATCCGCCGGCGAGTTGCGCGTGCTGCGGCGGCAGCCGCCTGCGCAAGATCGGCGAGGACGTGACGCAGACGCTGGAATGCGTGCCTCGGCAGTGGAAGGTGGTCGAGACGGTGCGGGAGAAGTTCAGTTGCCGCGACTGCGAGAAGATCAGCCAGCCGCCGGCGCCGTTCCATGCGGTGGCAAGAGGATGGGCCGGCGCGAGCCTCTTGGCCATGATCATGTTCGAGAAGTTCGGCCAGCATCAGCCGCTGAACCGGCAGTCCGAGCGCTATGCGCTCGAAGGCGTGCCGATCGCGCTGTCGACCATGGCGGATGCCGTGGGATCGGTCTGTGCGGCGCTCGATCCGCTGCTGCGCCGCCTCGAAGCCCATGTGATGGCCGCCGGGCGGCTGCATGCCGACGATACGACCGTGCCGGTGCTGGCGAAGGGAAAGACCGACACCGGGCGATGCTGGATCTACCTGCGGGACGACCGACCATTCGGCGGAACCGACCCGCCGGCGGCGATGTTCTACTACTCGCGCAACCGCAAGGGCGAGCATCCGCAGGCGCATCTGGCGCGGTATGCCGGCATCCTGCAGGCCGACGCCTATGACGGGTACAACCAGCTCTATCTGGCCGGGCGTCAGCCTGGACCGATCCGGGAGGCCGCGTGCTGGGCGCATGCGCGGCGGCCGTTCTTCGTCATGGCCGATATCGAAGAGAACGCGCGCCGCAAGGCCGCCGGCAGCCGGGAAATCCCGCTCTCCCCGATCGCGATCGAGGTGGTGCGGCGGATCGATGCCCTGTTCGAGATCGAGCGCTCCATCGACGGCAAGAGCGCGCAGGAGCGTCTGGACGTGCGGCGGACGCTGACCCGGCCCCTGGTCGAGGAGCTTCAGCTCTACATGCGCGCGCAACTCGCCAGGCTCTCCCGGGGGCATGATCTCGCCAAGGCGTTCAACTACGTCCTCAAGCGATGGGCGAGCTTCACGCTGTTCCTCGAGGATGGGCGGGTCTGTCTGTCCAACAACGCCGCCGAAAGAGGCCTGAGGGGTATTGCCCTTGGCAGAAAATCCTGGCTGTTCTGCGGCTCCGATCGCGGCGGCCAGCGTGCCGCGGCCATGTACAGCCTGATTGTTACCGCCAAGATGAATGGCGTCGATCCACAGCTCTGGCTCGCCGATGTCCTCGCTCGTATCGCCACCCATCCGGTTCATCGGCTGGACGAGCTACTGCCCTGGAACTGGACCTCGCCAAACCCGGCGATCTCTGCCCGAGCCGCCTGACGATGCACGTCAACAAGGTTCATCACGTCACCACCATCACCCGCGTCGCCCATGACCTCGGCGAGGACGAAGACTGGCTGCGCGACGTCGCCAGCGAAATGGAGATCGAGGACGGCGTCGTCTGGGTCTATGGGATCGGCGAAGATGGGGTCCCGGCGTTCACCGACTTCGGGATCGAGAATCTGATCGAGCTCGTCAGGCGATACAAGAAAGACCCGGGACGCTGAGGCGCTGACTGCCTGCGGCCTATGCCGGATGGATACAGCGTCGAAGCGGTGCAGGCGTTTCATGCCGCCGCCGTGGAAAACGGCGGAATTTCGGACGGCGTGCCCGGGCCGCGCTCGGGTGCCATCGCAGGCTACTACGCGGCCTTCGTGCGCGATCCCGAGGGCAACAAGATCGAAGCCGCGACGTTTGCGGCGAACGCATGAAGTTGATAGGGGTCGGGATCGGCTATCGCCGACCCCGCCCTCCGAACCGTACGTGCGGTTTTCCCGCATACGGCTCTCCAGTTGGTGGTTTCTTCATCGAGACTGTCTCGCTGCGTGCCCGGCCGTGTAAAGCGCGAACGGCCCGACATTCGCGAGGACGGCACGACTTGCCGCCTGTGACGTCGTTACCAACGCCGACAGCATGCGAGTGGTCCATACGTCGGCTTCGACCCACGCCCAGTTGCAACTGTCGTTTGGGTTTCTGCACCTTGCTTAGCCTCTCGGCACTTGCAGTGCTTCTCTGCTCCGGTATGGACCTCATGCATCCACCTTCCTGCCCTGCCTTTCCTTGGACGGGTTTTGCTAGCCCCTCCTTCAATGGTCCATGCATCAGACCACAACGGTACTATGCGGGCTCTGACTCCTGCTGCGCTTCGCCAACGCCGCAGGTCTCTCCGTTCCGTCCGCTTGCCTTCCCGACATCCCGCCCCCAACCACGTTATGCAGCCCGGTCGTCACGTGCCTATCACCTCGTGCGACCGGTCGACCTTCAGGTCAGGCTTCGCCTTCAATGAGCAGGCTCGCCTCTGCACGCCGCCGAAACGGGTTCGTCATCCTACGGGCTGTCGGTTCGCTTCCAGTTGCTCTCCACCCCGCCTCGCGGCGACGCAGTTGCTTTCAGCTACATGTGTAGTGACTTCACATGGCACAGACTCCCACTATGCTGACAAACGAACTCACGGACGCACTCATCGCCGGGCTTGACCCGGCGATCTCGCTTAGGGGAGCCCTGTGCCAACCCAAGCGGGATGGCCGGGACAAGCCCACGGCTGTCCGGCAGGAAAATTGCATGGTTATCTTAGTGCCCCTATAGCAATCGGAGCGACAAGCGCTCCCACAATTTCGCCAATCCCGACCGAAACACCACGACCGCTAGAGGAGGCGGAAGAAGCCTCGTGGCCAGCAATTCCCATTGCTTCCATCGCCAAGCCAACAGAGTGGCCTATAGCCGCGCCCCCCTTTCCCACTGGGCCAGTTACGCTATGCGCGAAGGTAGAGAATGCGGATAGAGCGAACCCGAAGACTCCGAGACCGGCTACCGCCGTGCTGCTGTTGTCGGAATCCGGATTTGACATTCTTAATCTCCTATAGACGCGCACCTATGCTTTCGATGGGGGCGAGGGCGTATTTTGAGCAAAGTGACTTTCCCAAAACCGCGCATAAACCAGAAAGTAGAAAAGCATGTTGAAACATGGCACCGTCAAACAGCTAAAGAATACATTCGAAAAAAGGGAAGGATCACTAATGTCGTAAGGTCCGAAAATTAGCAGGACGGTCGGAAGCAAGGCGATTGCAAAAAGCACTAGGAATAGAAGATTCTTTGAAATCGGTAGGCGATCTGGCGTCCGGCCTCGGATGCCTTGATAGAGAAGAACGAGAAAAACCGGAGCTATTAGGAGCTGAAGAGCAAGTTGAAATAGATGCACCGAGAACATGGTTTGAAATGTGTCCGTATGGCCGTTTTCCGAAAGCGCTCTGCTGCTTCTGTATAAGATCGGGATATAATCCGTGACGCCGTGTAGGCTCATGAATACGTAGGCAGCCGCTTGGTCGCTTGAAAAAAGAGCCATACTTCCAATAAACATCAATAGGCCTTGGTGGCCTGCACCCGGTTTCGTTGACACCCGCCTAAGCGAATCCAGCCCTCTGCTCGAACTCCATCGGGCTTAGATATCCGATCGTAGAGTGTCTGCGCTTCGGATTGTAGAAGCGCTCAATGTAGTCGAAGACATCGGCTCGCGCCTCGTCCCTGGTTCGATACAGCTTGCGCGCTGTCCGTTCGGTCTTGAGTGACGAGAAGAAACTCTCCATCGCCGCGTTGTCCCAGACGTTGCCGGATCGGCTCATCGAGCAGACGACGCCGTTGTCGGCCATCAGCCGCTGGAACTGCTCGCTGGTGTACTGACTGCCGCGATCCGAATGATGCAGCAGTGCATCGGGCTTGCCACGCCGCCAGATTGCCATCACCAGAGCATCGGTGACGAGCTGGGCTGTCATCCCAGCGTTCATCGACCAACCGACCACGCGACGCGAGAAGAGATCAATCACGGCAGCGACGTAGAGCCAGCCTTCCGCAGTCCAAACATAGGTGAAGTCGGCGATCCATTTGCGGTTGGGTGCAGCCGCCTCGAAACCGCGGTCGAGCACGTTCGGAGCGACGGCGGAGGCTTGCCGCTCGCCAAGATCAGGCGGCAGCCGACGCCGGCGCGGGCGTGCTTTGAGAGCCTGCAGCCGCATCAATCGCTCTATCCGATGCAGGCCGCATGACACGCCTTCGGCGGCAAGATCATGCCACACCCGCCTGGCGCCGTAGGTTCGGTCGCTGCCGAGAAAGCTTGAACGAACCTTTGCACCGATCTCTTCATCGCTACGGCTGCGCTGACTGCGCGGCCGTGTCAGCCAGGCATAGAAGCCACCTCGCGAGACACCGAGCGCCTCGCACAACCATCCCGCCGGCCAGATCCCCCGGTGCTTCACAATGAAACCGAACTTCACGTCGATTCCTTCGCGAAGTAGGCCGCGGCTTTTTTTAGGATGTCTCGTTCGGCCTTGAGCTTCGTCACCTCGCGCCTCAACTGCGCGATCTCTAGCTGCTCCGGCTTCATCTGCCCCTGGCAGCAGGCGATACAGCTCGCGTCGGTGCCCGGAATTAAAGAACGCCGGGCTTATGACCGCTTCAAAAGCAACTCTCAACAAGCCGACGTGCTCTGTAACTGCGTGAATAGCGATCCGGCGAATAATCTCCGCCTGATCTTTCAGCGCGGCGCTCACATACTTAGCTGCATCATCGGGGAAAGTATCAATCCAGCCTTTCAGTGAGTCTCGCATTCCCTCAACGAAGCGATTTTCAGCGGCCCTGAAGTCTGTGTTCTGCGAGCTCTCTTCGATGGCTGGACGCCACAACGTGCTGCCGTACCCACGACGCGAGTCTGAAAAGATTTCGCGGAGGCCGTCCTCAAAGATTTTAACTGCCGGATAACCCGCTTTAACACCAAGCTCCTTAGCGTACTTATCGAGTATCTGCTTCAACCAATAATCGTCGACTAATGTAACCAGTTCTCGCCCCCGTTTGTTCTTTTCGGGAAGCCATCGATAGGCCATGAGATACTTCATCAGCATGCACGCTTTTTCGATATGATCTTTGGTTCCGCTCGCCAGCAATCTTCTCAACAAACCCTTGCTTAGGGAGTCGCGACAAGACCGTGATCAAATCGGGAGTTGAGCCAGACAGGAGCCAGGTCAACGTCGCCGCTCGTAACAGTTGAGAGAGGCAGCGAGCCCAACATCTCGGCGAACTTGTAGTAGGTGTGATAGTTGTCAGGCGCCTTGCCTTCCGCGTCGCGGGCAGCGGTTACATCTCGAATGATTTTGAGCAGTTTGTTCGCGAGCTTCTCATCGTTGATTTCGCCAGCCCGTTTCGCGACAAGTTCGAGATAATTGAGTGCGGTCCAGAATGGAATCCGGACAAAACCTTCCTCGCCGGACGGAACGGGCCCGGAGTTATTTTTAGCGTCAAAAAGGCCAGAATCGTTGAGCGCATCAAAATACTGCTCAGGATTGGAGCGCTTGATTAGAAGCTCATAGCCATACTGGGCGAACTCTTCGCCCTGTTTCATTGTCGCGATGAAAGATTCTAATTTGGAGTTGAGGTTAGCCATTTAGCATTGCCTCCATCTCCACTTGTTTTTGAACGTTCAAGAGACCCTTTGCGGGCATCAATTCGGCAAACCTCTCGATCACCTCGACAAGCTGCGGCCAATCCCTCTGATCCAGCGAAAAAGGGATCAATTGGATGTCGGTTTGCATATAATACTGCGAAAGGCTGCGCATAAGCTCAAGCTCATGCGAAAAATAGCCTTGCAGCATGTAGTGGCGTGCTTGAATCGCTTCTCCCGGCGCGGCCATGCGCCCTTTCTGAATCACGTATTCCAGAATTTCCAAATCTTCCAAACCGTATCCGATGAACAGCACGGTCTTTTCCTGAAACAGGTGGCTCAAGAATGTCAGCGTTCGGTTCTCATTTTTCGGATCAGCCCCGGCACGATCGTTTGCATAGCGCGTGATGTAATCCCGCGTCGTCATCACCATTCCAGCCGTGTCAGCGAGCGAGCCATGGAGATGAAATACGGTGTCAGGCTGGTTCAGATTTGCTGGCGTAAATTCGTTGACGTTGTGAATGGCCCTTCTAGTACCTCGTCACAGTGATTATGACTGGTTGATCTTGAGCCAATTTAGGATGGGCAAGTCTTGCGGGGCAACGAGAACTTGGATGCTTCGGGCGACGCCGGGTTGACGGCGGATGAGGCCATTTCGCTCGAGCGTGACGATCATCTGGTGAACTGAGGGCGGGCTGACTTGAAAGTGGCGCTGCATATCGGCCTCGGCGGGCGGGCGTCGGAACATATGCGCGTAGGTGTGAATGAAGGCCAGGTAGTGGCCTTGCTTGTCGGTGAAGCCTTGCGCGCTGAGGCTGCGAGCGGCGCCTGATTTTTGATTCATTTGTCGATTCGTCCGGTCCTCCAACCAGGAGGTCGAGATGAATGTACGTTATCGGGTCGAATTGAGCCAAGTCGAACGCTGTGAACTCACCGCGATGTTGAGCAAAGGCAAATGCGCCGCCCGCAAGCTCAAGCGCGCCCAGATCTTGCTGGCGGCCGACGCCGGGCGCAGCGATGACGAGATTGCCCGCGCGGTGGCGGTGGGCGGCTCGACCGTATACCGGACCAAGCGGCGTTTTGTGGAAGGCAATCTGGAACGGGCGCTGAGCGAGGAGCCGCGTCCTGGAGCGCAACGCAAGCTCACCAGCAAGGAGGAAGCCTTGCTGGTGGCGACGGCCTGCGCGAGCCCTCCGCAGGGCCGCGCCCGCTGGACGCTGGAACTGCTGGCCGATGCCATGGTCAAGCTCACCAGGCATGAGAGCCTGTCAGGCGAGACGGTGCGCCGGCGGCTGGCTGAGAACGACCTCAAGCCCTGGCGCAGGGATATGTGGTGCATTCCCCGCATCGACGGCGAATACGTCGCCCGCATGGAAGATGTGCTCGACCTCTATGCCGAAGCGCCCGATCCCAAGCGACCGGTGGTCTGCTTCGACGAGAGCCCGGTCCAACTCATCGGCGAGGTCCGTCAGCCGATCCCGGCCGAGCCGGGCCAGCTCGAACGCTACGATTGCGAGTACCGCCGCAACGGCACCGTCAATCTCTTCGTCTGCATCGACGTGCATCGGCCCTGGCGCAAGGTCAAGGTCACAGAACGACGGGCGGCAGAAGATTACGCTCAATGCATGCGCGAACTTGTCGATGTTCATTATCCTGACGCCGAGTGTATCCGCGTTGTGCAGGACAATCTGTCGACCCACTCGGCCGGCGCCCTCTATGAGGCGTTCGCGCCCGCCGAAGCCCGCCGAATTCTGCGCCGCCTGGAGTTCCACTACACCCCCAAGCACGCCAGTTGGCTCAACATGGTCGAGATCGAAATCGGCGTGCTGCGCGGCCAGTGCCTCGACCGTAGGATCGACGACCCCGGGCGCCTCGTCCGCGAAATTGCCGCATGGCAACGACAGCGAAACGCCGCCGGTGCCCGCATCAATTGGATGTTCACAACCGAAAAGGCCCGAACCAAAATGGGCCGCGCCTATCCAAACAACTCCAAAGAGTCATAATCACTGTGCAGAGGTACTACCGTGGTAGTGGTCTCCGGGCGCAGCAGCAGGGGCGGCAACGGGCGTAGGCACTTCCGGAATTTGAATATCCAGCCATGAATCGTAGTTTGTTGTTACAAATGTCGAGCCGAGCTTGCCGATCGCGCGATAGACCCGATGCCCTGGCTCGTTCTTCTCGTAACCTCCTCGGGGGTTGATCAATGTCCGGTAGTCGATCTTCAAGTCATGCTGGCGCTCCAGGCCACGTGCTATGGAAAGCTGTATACGAGGCGACAAGTGCTTGATCTGGTCGAGTTGCCCATAGGTGAACTTGTTCGCAGCGATGCACTCCCTGAGCGCACCAAGGGCAAGTTCTCGCCATGTTGGGCAACCCGCCAAACGGGAAACCCCCGCTCCAATGAATGGGATCAACACCCCCTTCTGCTGCGATGCCTCGCGCAGGCCATCTGGAATGTCCGGTATTGCTGGAATGCCGTCGCTCATAGCTACAGGTTATAAGCCCAAGGGCTTGGCTAGCTCCATGATCGTCTGCGTTAGCCGGTAGGCGCGACTTGGTGCTGGATCCCCGCTCGGATGATTGTGCAGCAAAATGATCACCTATTCTTGGAACGATGTCCGGTCGGGCTCATTCGCTAAACATCGCGACGCCTTCGTGCGATGTGCGCTCTGCCTCTGTTTGCGGACGCCAGTTGCTGCAAAAATTCAATCCGCCACTGCTACCCCAACCATTCAGTTGATGATCGAACCAGTCTCCACTTTTTGACTCCGCAAAAAGGGAGTTTCCTAGGAAAACGCGAGAGACTTTCCGGCCAAATTCGGAATTTTGGTTCGAATCCTGGAATTTCAGAGACTTAAGTGCGCTGAAAAAGGCCCGTATTTGCGGGCTTTTTTGAGGGTTTGGCCAGTCAAACTCTGGAGACCGGACTAGTTGGCTGGGGCGCCTGGATTCGAACCAGGGAATGCCGGAATCAAAATCCGGTGCCTTACCACTTGGCTACGCCCCAAACCGGCCAGCGCGCCTCGTATAGCGGCGCGGTCCGGCCATAGCAACGAACGCCGCCGGGCTCACAGATCGACCGCCAAACTACATTTTGCCGTGGCCGCGGCCACGTTGGCGCCGGGTGCTCGGGTTCGGAATCCGGTCGGAAATGTGGATGTTCCAAATCTCGGCGCTGTCCTGCGCGGCGTAAGTTCTCGAACAGGCCGCGAACTGGCTGACGTCGGTGAAAGTCTTCGATTTCTCCGCGACAAGCCCATGCGTACCGTCGAGCCGGAAGCACGATCGATGACGACGCAGAGCGTCCATCGTGTTCCCGGCTGAAGGGATTCGGAGCGGTTTTCGGTATCGACACCTCCACGTTACCCATCACGCCGTCACCGGGATTCCCGGATAGCTCTTTGTTTTGATCGCTTCAATTGAATTGACTGGCCATCGCCAGGGATGCTTGGTTTGTGCCAGATCACCTGTCACCCAAGGTACCGCGCCCATGCCCAAGCTCTACGAAGCCCTCGCCGATGCCT
The DNA here is from genome assembly GCA_963702635.1 of uncultured Alphaproteobacteria bacterium. Taxonomy (GTDB): domain Bacteria; phylum Pseudomonadota; class Alphaproteobacteria; order Rhizobiales; family Xanthobacteraceae; genus Z2-YC6860. The sequence goes on along the minus strand of CAVPDL010000010.1, from coordinate 382,330 downwards.
TCCTCGCGGAGGGCGTCGACACGCAGTTCGTCCTGATGGGCGACGGCAACATGCACTGGTCCACCGCCTTTGCCAAACTGCCGGGCGTAGAGACCGTCCACGTCAGGCACGAGCACGCCACCGTCGCGGCGGCGACCGCCTACAACGTCGCCACCAACAAGGTCGCCGTTGCCTCCGTCACCTGCGGCCCCGGCGTGACCCAGTTGATGACGGCGCTGCCGGCCGCGGTTCGCGCCCGCCTGCCGATGGTGGTGTTCGCCGGCGAGTTGCCGATCAACGCCAAATACTACAATCAGGCGATCGATCAGGCGCCGCTGGTGACGGCGACCGGGGCGCACTACATCGCCGCGCATAGCGTGCCGCGCATGATGGACTACGTGCGCGAGGCCTTCCACCTCGCCAAGGACGAGCGGAAGCCGGTGGTGCTGGGCATTCCCTACGACCTGCAGAAGGTCGAGCACATGTCGAACCAGCCCTACGAGACCTCGGAGATGTATCAGCCCAAGGTCGGGCGCATGCACCCCGATCCCGCGCTCGTGGCCGAGGCCGTCGAGAAGCTCGCCGCGGCCAAGCGGCCGATCGTCTTCGGTGGCCGCGGCGTGCTGTGGTCCGGCGCGCGCGAGGCGTTGATCAAGCTCGCCGATCGCTGCGGCGCGCTTCTCTCCAACACGCTGCCCGCGCGCGGCCTGTTCCACGATCATCCGTTCCAACTCGGCATCGCCGGCAGCTACTTCTCGGCGCTGGGCCGGGAGATGTACGAAAGCGCCGACGTCGTGCTCGCGGTCGGCACCAGCCTGTCCTACTACACCGGTGCCGGGACACTTCTGGCCACAGGCCTACAAGATCCAGCTCGACGATGCCCCGCGCGGCCTGCGCGATGGGATGAAGGCCGCCGACCTCTACGTCAAATCGGATGCGCTCGTCGGCATCGAGGCCATCCTTGCAGGCCTCGACAAGAAGCTCGGCGCCGGCAAACCGACGGCGGCGGCGATCCGCACGAAGGAGCTGGCGCATCGCATCGCGACCGAGCCGGCGGACTCGATGCCGTTCGAAGTCGCGCCGGGCGTGCTCGATCCGCGCAAGGTGATCGAGGCACTCGACGCGGTCATCCCGAAGGACTGGGACATCGTCATCGGCGGCGGCCATCAGTCCTATTTCAACACCCAGATGCGCGGCCGGCCGGCGGAGCGCTACACCACGATCCGCGAGTTCGGCGCGGTCGGCAACGGCCTGTGCTATGCGCTCGGCGTTGCGGCGGCGCGCCGGCAGGGCCGCGACGGCAAGATCGTGCTGTTCGAAGGCGACGGCGGATTCCTGTTCCACATCCAGGAGCTCGAGACGCTCAAGCGCCAGGGTTATCGCATCCTGATGTGCGTGATGAACGACGGCGGATACGGCTCGGAGTTTCACAAGCTGCGCGCCGACGGCGTCGACCGACAAGTGGGCGTTGTTCGGCCGGCCGGCGTTCGAAAACATCGCGAAGGGCTTCGGCCTGCGCGGCAACGAGATCCGCGATGTGTCGGTGATCCCGAAGCTGTTCGCCGACTTCACCGCGCAGGGCGAAAGCGAAATCTGGAACATCCAGATCTCCGACCAGGTCGTAGCCCCGATCATGCGGGCGACCGTCAAGCGCGGGCATGGGGTGATGTGAGGGGGTGATGTGAGGGGGGTGATCCAGTTTTCGTGGCTTGACCTATTGTCGAAGCCGACGCCCAATAAGTTATAACCCTAGGATAGCAGAAGCGAAAAGACAACACCAAGGACGGCAAGAATAAGATACCCTCCGTGGCACTTGTACCTAAAAGTCTTGTCGATATTGGCTAGCGTCGAGGCGTCGAGGTGTTCCATTCGCATGAGAAGCTTTCGGAAATTCACCCGCCCCCCCCCCGCTTACGTTGCAAGAAGAAGCCATTCTCAATCGTTCCTGTTGATGAAATCGAGAATGCCAGCCCTCTGGGATTGTAGGCGGGGAGGTGGAGGCCAAAACGTTTCAAAAAAGCGGCTGCACTTGCGGTCCAACGCTGCTCGATTCCAAAAGAGGAAACAAAAGAATTGGGGGGAGCAACGAAGATGGTCTTCGAAAGTAGGCCCGGCGTGGCGATAACTTGTTGGATTTCCCACAATAGACTTTCGGAGTTGGCCGGCGTCACAAATATCCATTTGGCCTGACGCAGGATGTTCATGATCTTCTCCTGCCATTCAATATCAGTTGACGGTAGTTTGGCCGCTCCCATGAGCGTATCGGCATGTCCCAGTCCGATCAGCGGACACCAGCCATATAATTGATCGGATAGATCTGCTTCGAACGTGCGCGGCCGTATGCGATCTTCCCACAAATCCGGCAGAATTGGCGGAAGGCCATTTCCAGAGTGTATTTGCCGGAGCTCGTCTTCGGATTCAAAACGGCGAAGGTAGACCGAATAGTCAAAAAATAACGGCCTGGTGTCAGCAGTTTCAGCAACGACTTTCGTATAAAGAGTGGATGCTTCCTCGTTGCTCTTTTTCTGAAATCGACTTCAGTTCGAAGGAGTACATCGCCCCGCCTGCACCGGTAACAAGGACTCCAAATACTGCCGCTCCCAACGGTGCACGGCCCGTGATGTACTGGGTAACGAGCGCTGTACCAAAGAAGAATAGCACTTTCGAATAGATGGACGGGCAGAGGGGGAGAGCCTTGGTCCATCCCTCGGGGATGGATGGCGGAGGCGTGTTGGCGTCTGGTGTCATCCCTTTTTCGCCCTAGTCGATGTGGGAACGCGCATGATGTCATACGCGGATGAACTACTCCAACCGCTACACCGATGACGCAAGCCGCTCTGCCGTTTACACCATGGGACCTTGTGCTGCGACCGCAGCCCGTAACGCAGCATAGTGGAGCAAAGCGACGCGTATTCCGCCAACGTGATAGCGGTGCAATACGCTCGCCGCGCCCAGCTGCACGCCCGCGCGCTTCTGCAAGTAGCCGATCACACTGAACAGGTTCTTGGCCTGCGGATTGCCGCGCGGACCGAACATGCGGATGAGGCTCTTCGGCGGAGTGTCAATGGCCTCGCCAAGCTTCTCGAAGCCGACCGTCGCCTTGATGGTGTCGCGCAAGAGGGTCTTGAGGTGGTCTTGCCGGTCTCGACGTCGCCGGACAGCATCGCGTCCACACCTTCGCGAAGCAGCGCCTCCGCGAACCTCTTGTCCGTCTTGACCTGACCCTGCGCGAGCTCCTTGAACCTTTTTCGTCTTGGCCATTGTTCTTTTCCGCTCAGCGCCGCCCTACGTGCTGGGCGGCTCGCCGACGTGCGTCACAACTCCCGGTCTGGCTTGGGCAATGGCGGCGACAACCGCAGGCATCAAAGGGCGAAGAACGGTAACATCGTTGCTCCGTGCGTGAATGACAATCACCGCAAGCGAAAGGCCCTCGAAGCTTTGCTGATATTCGAGATTGCGATCGACCGTGATCAGAACATCGAACTCGGCTGCAGCGCGGCGCAGCAGCTCGCCGTTCTTCACGCCGGCCCAGCCGATCTCGGCAACGGTCTTGACCTCATAGCCCGGGATATCGTTGCGCAGCGCGCGGGGGACGCACTCGTCAAGCAGCAGTCGCATCGGCAATCAGGTGGGCTTTCGCCTGCTCGAGCGCTGCAATGGCAATCTCGCGCGTGACGCTCGGGAAGTCGTCGAGAAACTCGTTCAACGAGTGACCGCCCTCGATGTAGTCGATCAGCGCCTGCATGGGGACGCGTGTTCCGACGAACACCGGCGTGCCGCCGAGGATGTTCGGGTCCGACTGAACAACAGAAAACTCTTTCATCGGCGCTGCCCTGGTTCGCGCGACCGTTATGCTCAGCGCAGAGCGAGATTTAGCCGATCCAAGCGACCCAGTCGAGGACAACGATGTCCTATTTCGCGGGCAGCGCCTTGACCGAAGCCTGCCGGCGCGGCTAGCGCCTGCGGCGCGGAGAAGTAGACACCCAGATGCGCGGCCGGCCGGCGGAGCGCTATACCACGATCCGCGAGTTCGGCGCGGTCGGCAACGGCCTGTGCTATGCGCTCGGGGTTGCGGCGGCGCGCCGGCAAGGCCGCGACGGCAAGATCGTGCTGTTCGAAGGCAACGGCGGATTCCTGTTCCATATCCAGGAGCTCGAGACGCTCAAGCGCCAGGGCTTTCGCATCCTGATGTGCGTGATGAATGACGGCGGCTACGGCTCGGAGTTTCACAAGCTTCGCGCCGACGGCGTCGACGATCGGTGGGCGTTGTTCGGCCGGCCCGCGTTCGAAAAAATCGCGCAGCGGCTTCGGCCTGCGCGGCAACGAGATTCGCGATGTGTCGGTCATCCCGAAGCTGTTCGCCGACTTCACCGCGCAGGGCGAAAGCGAAATCTGGAACATCCAGATCTCCGACCAGGTCACGGCGCCGGTGATGCGCGCAGACCGTCAAGCGCGGGCACGGGTATGTGAGGATTTCGATCAGGTTGGCTTGTCGGCCGCATCCGGGTCAGCCGAGGCTACACCCGCCGGTGCAGCGAGTGCTCCATCCACAGCAGCAGCGCGTTGGCGGCGGCGGCGAACACGAACAGCACGACCGCGACAGACACCATCTCCTGGGCCTGCAGGAGCTGCATGGCGTTGATGATGAGGAAGCCGAGCCCGGCCTTGGCGGCGAACATCTCGGCGAGCAGCACGCCGAGCAGCGTCAGCGTGAAGCCGATACGCAGCCCCGACACCACCTCCGGCAGCGTCGCCGGCAGCAGCACGGTCAGGATGGTCTGCCATGCCGGACAGGTGCATGGTGCGCGCCGCCTTCAGATAGACCGGCGGGATGTTGCGGATCGCGTTCATGGTCAGCAGCGCAACCGGCAGCACGCCGTGCATCGCGCCGAACGTGACGCGGCCCGGCAGGCTCAGCCCGAAGATCAGCAGCACCACCGGATAGAGCGTGATCTTCGGCAGCGTGTAGAGCGAGATCAGGATCGGCTCGCCGACCGCGCCGGACAGCCGGTGGACGCCCATCCACACGCCGATCGTGAGCCCGATCGCGTAGGACAGGATCAGCGCGAAGATGAAAGCCTGCAGCGTCGCCCAGGCGCTCTCGGCAAAGCGCGCCGTCGGCACGAACTTGGCGAGATAGGACAGCGTCGGCAGCGGGCCCGGCAGCGCGGTGTCGCCGACGACCTGATGCAGCGCCTGCCAGGCCGAGCAGCATGACGGCGAAGATGATCAGCGTGTCGGTGACGCGCTTGGTCGCGGTCATGGCTGCGCTCAAGTTTGCCGATCCCGCGCCGTTCGGCCCAGCTCTGATCGAGCACGTGCAGCACCATGTTGACCACGGTCGCGACGATGACCAGCAGCAGCATCATGCGCGTACATGCGGCGGTTGTTGAAATCGGAATAGGCATCGGAGATGACGCGCCCGAGCCCGGCCGGCGCCAGGATGAACTCGCTGGCGATCACGCCGATGAAAGCGTAGCTCACCACAAGCTTGACCCCGGTGAAGAGATGCGGCGCCGCGGCCGGCAGTTTCAGCCGGAGCGCGGTCGCGATCGTTCCCATGCGATGCACGCGCGCCACCTTGGTGAGAACGCGCGGGATGCGATCGAGCCCGTTCAGGGTGGCGATGATCATGGCGACGATCGCGGTCGCCACGCCCATCAGCACGATCGGCATCGCCGACAGCCCGAAGATCACGATCATCACCGGATAGAAGATGAAGATCGGCACCGCGTAATAGGTGGCGAAGAACGGATCGAGCGCCTGCGCGAACCCGCGGCATGGCGTGAATGACAACGCCGAGCGCAAAGCCTGCCACGACCGAAATCACGATCGCGGCAAGCACGATGCCGAAGGTGCGCGCGATCTGCTCGTTGAACTGCCCGGAGATCAGCAACCGCACCAGCGCATCGGCCATCTCCGACGGCGGGATCACGACCTTATGGTTGATCATGCCGGTCCGGCAGCAGAGCTCCAGCAGGCCGACCGCGATGACGATGACCGCGAGCCTGATCCAGCCGACCTTGCTCATAGGGCTCGGCTCATCCGGCAGCCATCCCGGCATAGCCGAGCGATTTCATCGACTCGCCGCGCAGGTTGTCCCACAGCCGGCCGGTGATCTCGCCGAACGCTGCTTCGCTGACGATCTTGCTGTCGCGCTCGCGCGGCCAGCCGGTGACCACGATGTCGAGGAACCGGCCCGGCCGCGCCGACATCGCGCCGATGCGGTCCGACAGCATGGCCGCCTCGTCGAGCGCGTGCGTGATCAGCAGCACGGTCGCGCCGGTGCGGCGCCACAGCCGCAGCACCTCGTCGCCCATCAAGAGCCGGGTCTGCGCATCGAGCGCGCCGAACGGCTCGTCGAGCAGGATCAGCCGCGGCTGCAGCACCAGCGTGCGGGCGATGCAGACGCGCTGGCGCATGCCGCCGGAAAGCTGCGCCGGATAGGCCTTGGCGAAGTCCTTCAAGCCCATGAAGGCCAGCGCGTCGTCGACCCGGCGGCGAACCTCCGCATCGTCGACGCCCTTGCGCCGCAAGCCGAAGGCGGCGTTGTCCCACACCGTCAGCCAGGGAAAGCTCGCGTCCTCCTGGAACACGACGCCGATGCCGTCCGGGCACTTCGCCCGCGACCGGGCGGCCCTCGAACGTCACCGTCCCCGCGGTCGGCTGCTGCAGGCCGGCCAGCACCTCGAGCAACGTCGACTTGCCGCAGCCGGACGGGCCGACCACGGCGAAGAACTCGCCGCGCCTGAGATCGAGATCGACCGGCCCGAGCGCATGGACCGGCTTGGTGCCGGCCGCCCCCGGATAAATCCGCGTCACGCCCGAGAGCGAGGCGTGGATTTGCTGATCCGGAGATTCAGCCGCCATGTGCCGCCGTCATTTTTGCAGATCGGGCGGCAGGAACGAGCTGTCGACGATCGACTTGGCGTCGATATCCTTCTCCAGCATGCCGATCTCGCGCATCGCCTTGATGGTGTTCTCGATCAGCGGCATCTCGATGCGGCCCTCGGTCCAGAACTTCGCATCGACCAGTTCCTTGACCATGACGCCGACGTCCTTCTCGGGCAGCGGCGCGTAGGTCTTGGCGAGAATCTTGATCGCTTCGTCGGTGTGCTCGTAGATGAACTTGGTGCCGTCGCGGCGCGCGACCTGGATGGCGCGGAGCTTCTCGGGATTCTTCTTCATCGCCTCGGTGGTGGCCATGCCGAGTTGCGAGGGAATCAGCGGCAGTTCCTTCGGGCCGACCAGCACGCGGTACTTGCTTTCGCCGCCGCGCGTGCGGAACAGGATCACCGGGATCGCCGTGACATCGACCAGCGCCGTTCTCCAGCGCCGTGAGCGCGCCGCCGAGGCTGCCGAGCGCCGTCATCTGCGACGTCGCCCTTCTTGAGCCCGGCCTTCTCCATGACCAGCACGCCCATCATCTCGCCGAGCGATTTCGGATTGCTGATGCCGAACTTCTTGCCCTTCATGTCCTTCGGGGTCTTCAGCGGCGAATTGGGCATCACGATCACCACGAGATCGGCGAGCGACCGCGAGGTGATGCCGATGATCTTGACGTCCTGGCCTTGCGCCGCGGCGGCGATCACCGGCGCCGCCGTGACGTCGCCAAAGCCGCTTTCCGTCGCCATGGCGTTGCGCACCGAGCTGCCGCCGCCTGCGCCGGCGACGATGCCGGTGATGTCGATGCCGGCCTTCTTGAAGAAGCCCTTCTCGAGAGCGATCGCGTAGGAGGCGCCGGACGGATCGTTCTTGTATTGGGTGACCAGCAGGTCCTCGGCCGCCGCCGGACGTATCGCGGCAAGACCCAGTGCGGCAAGACCCAGCGCCAGGATCAGCAGTCCGCCTTTGAGATTCATCGTTGATGTCCTCCCTGTCGTATCGAGGTTATCGTTCGTTGCGGTCGCCCGACGGACGGGAAGTTAGCCCGGGTTGTCCATGGTGTATATCGGTACGTTGACGCAGGAACGGCCGGAACTAGGATCGAACCCATGACCTATCGCGCGCCGGTCGCCGACATCGCCTTCACGCTGAAGCATGGCGCTGGCCTGGCGTCCACCCTGGCAAAGGGCGGCGAGCTTTCGGCAAGCGACGTCGACGCGGTCCTGGAAGAAGCCGGCCGGTTTGCGACCGACGTGATCGCGCCGCTCAACACGGTTGGCGACAAATTCGGCACGCCGTTCAAAGACGGCGCCGTCACCACGCCGCCGGGCTGGAAGGAGGCCTATCGAGGCTGGTCCGCCGCCGGCTGGAACGCGGTCTCCGCGCCGTCCGACTGGGGCGGCCAGGCGCTGCCGCATGCTCTCAATGCCGCCTGCATCGAGATGTGGAATTCGGCCTCGATGGCCTTCGGCATCGGCCCGGTGCTGACCATGGGCGCCGCCGAGGCGCTGGCGAACCACGGCACGGACGAGCTCAAGAAGCACCTACCTGCCGAAGCTCGTGTCCGGCGAGTGGATGGGCACGATGCAACTCACCGAGCCGCAGGCCGGCTCCGACGTCGGCGCGCTTGCGCACCAAGGCCGAGCGCGCGGGCGACGGCAGCTACCGCATCACCGGGCAGAAGATCTTCATCACCTACGGCGAGCACGACCTCACCGACAACATCATCCATTTCGTGCTCGCCCGCCTGCCCGACGCGCCGGCCGGCAACCGCGGCATCTCGCTGTTCCTGGTGCCGAAGTTCCTGGTCAACAAGGACGGCTCGCTCGGCGCGCAGAAACGACGTTCGCGCCCATTCGATCGAGCACAAGCTCGGCATCCACGCCTCGCCGACCTGCACCATGGTCTATGGCGACAACGGCGGCGCGGCCGGCTATCTCGTCGGCGAGGAGAACCGCGGCCTCGCCTGCATGTTCACGATGATGAACCTGGCGCGGCTCGCGGTCGGCCTGCAAGGCGTCGGCATCGCCGAGCGCGCGACCCAGCAGGCGCTGCAATACGCCCGCGAGCGCAAGCAGGGCCGCGCGGTCGGCGCCGACATCGGGATCGAGCGCGATCATCGAGCATCCCGACGTCAAGCGCATGCTGATGACGATGCGATCGCTCACCCGCGCGGCGCGGGCGATCTGCTACGCCACCGCTGGCGCGATCGACCGCAGCCATGGCGACGGCGAGCGCGGCCAAGGCGGCCGACGGCCGCGCCGCGCTGCTCACGCCGGTCGCCAAGGCCTTCTCGACCGACATCGGCATCGAGGTCGCCTCGCTGGGCGTGCAGGTTCACGGCGGCATGGGCTTCATCGAGGAGACCGGCGCGGCGCAGCATCTGCGCGACGCGCGGATCGCCGCGATCTACGAAGGCACCAACGGCATCCAGGCGATCGATCTCGCCATGCGCAAGCTGCCGCTGGCAAGGCGGCGCGGTGGTGCGGGCCTATCTCGACGAATTGCGCGGCACCGTGAAGGCGGTGCAGGCCGCGAACGATCCGGCGTTCGGCGCGACCGGCGCGCGGCTCGCCGAGGCGGTGGAGAGCCTCGACCGGGCGACGACGTGGCTGCTCGGCAAGGTCGAGAGCGAGCCGAAGGCGGCGCTCGCCGGCGCGACGCCGTACCTTCGTCTGTTCGGCAACGCCGCCGGCGGCTGCATGCTGGCCGACGAAGCGCTGGCGGCGCTGCGGCTGTCCGATGGCGAGCCGGCGGCGCGGATCGCCGTCGCGCGCTTCTTCGCCGAGAACATCGCGGTGCAGGCGAGCGGCCTCGAGCGCAGCGTCACCGAAGGCGCCGACAGCGTCAACGCGGCCGACGCCGCGCTGACGGCATGAGCGGTCACATCGTCGTCTCGGATGACGGTCCGATCCGCACTGTGCGGATGAACCGCCCTGACAAGAAGAACGCGTTGACCGCAGCGATGTACGAGGCGATGGCCGGGGCACTGAACAGTGCGAACAGCCACGCCGGCATCCGCTGCGTGGTCATCGCCGGCGTGCTCGGAGCGTTTTCGGCCGGCAACGATCTCCAGGAATTCTCAGACACTGCTGCCACCGGCGAGCTTGCGCCGCCGGTGATCGATTTCCTGCATGCGCTGGCGCGGTCGGAGCGGCCGCTGGTGGCCGCGGTGCAGGGGCTCGCGGTCGGCGTCGGCACCACCATGCTGTTGCATTGCGATCATGTGGTCGCCGGCGCCGACGCGCGCTTCTCGACGCCGTTCGTCAGCCTCGGGCTGGTGCCGGAGGCCGCCTCGTGCCTGCTCGCCCCTCGCCTGATGGGACATCGCCGCGCGTTCGAGCTGCTGGTTATGGGCCGCCCGCTCGATGCCGCGGCGGCCCAAGCCTGCGGGTTGGTCAACACCGTGGTGCCGCCGGGCGATGTCGATGCCACGGCGATGAAGGCAGCGAACCATATCGCAGCGCTACCGGCCGAGGCGGTTGCCGCGTCACGGCGCCTGATGCGTGGTGCACCGGATGATATCATCGCCCGCATCGACGAAGAAGTGACACTGTTCAGGCAGCGTCTGCGATCGGTGGAGGCTCGTTCCGCGTTCGACAGCTTTCTGAGCCGCAGACGCTAGTACCACAGCGAGGGACGCATGTCGCTCAAAGGCAAGACCATCTTCATCACCGGCGCGTCGCGCGGCATCGGGCTCGCGATTGCGCTGAGATGCGCGCGTGACGGCGCCAACGTCGCCATTGCCGCCAAGACCGAGACACCGCACCCCAAGCTCGAAGGCACGATCCATACCGCGGCCGAGCAGATCGAGAAGGCCGGCGGCCACGCCCTCCCGCTCGCCGTCGATGTGCGCGACGAGGATGCGGTGAAATTGGCGATTGACGCCACCGCCAAAAAATTCGGCGGCATCGATATCGTCGTCAACAACGCCAGCGCGGTGTCGCGCACCCCGGTCGCCGAGACCGACATGAAGCGCTACGACCTGATGCAGGCGATCAACACCCGCGGCACCTTCATGGTGTCGAAATACGCCATCCCGCATCTGGAGAAGGCCGCCAACCCGCATATCCTGATGAACTCGCCGCCGCTCGACATGAAAGAGAAGTGGTTCGCGGGCTCGACCGGCTATTCCATCGCCAAGTTCGGCATGAGTCTGGTGGCGCTCGGCCTTGCCGGCGAGCTTGCGCGGCAGGATCGCCGTGAACGCTCTGTGGCCGCGCGTCATCATCGCCACTGCAGCGATCAAGAACCTGCTCGGCGGCGAGCGGGCGATGCGGATGGCACGCACCCCGGAGATCATGGCCGACGCCGCCTACGCGATCTTCCAGAAGCCCGCAAAAAGCTTCACCGGCCATTTCCTGATCGACGACAGCTTCCTTGCTGGCGAAGGCATGACCGATTTCGAGAAATATCGCGCGGTGCCGGGCGAGCCGCTCGCCGGCACGTTCTTCGTGCCCGACGGCGACCCGCTGCCGCCACCCGGCGTGATTGTTTCTGGAAATCGATGGGAGTGAGGCTTCCTTCCGGCGACCGGAGAGATTAAGTCTCGACAATGCCTACGCTTCTGATTACGCATCCGGCGTCGCTCAATCATCTCAACGGCTCCGGCCATCCCGAGCGGCCGGATCGCATTCGCGCGATCGAGAGCATCCTCGAGCAGGAGAAATTCCAAACGCTTGCGCGCGTGCTGGCGCCGCGCGCCGAGCTCGAGATGGCGGCGCTGTGCCATCCGATGGGCTACGTCGAGGAAATCCGCGACGCCGCGCCCAAGGAAGGCCGGGTGCAGCTCGACGCCGACACCTCGATGTCGCCCGGCACGCTGGAGGCCGCGCTCCGCGCCATCGGCGGCGCGACCCACGCGGTCGACGAGGTTCTTGGCAAGAAAGCGAGCAACGCCTTCGTCGCGCAGCGACCGCCCGGCCATCATGCCGAGACGGTGCGGCCGATGGGCTTTTGCATCTTCAACCAGGCCGCGATTGCCGCGCGCTACGCGCAGAAGAAGCACGGCATCCACCGCGCCGCTGTGGTCGATTTCGACGTGCATCACGGCAACGGCACCCAGGAGATTTTCTGGCGCGATCCGACGCTGATGTATTGCTCGACGCACCAGATGCCGCTCTACCCCGGCACCGGCGCTGCGAGCGAGCGAGGCGACCACGACAATATTGTCAATGCGCCGCTGCGCCCCGGCGACGGCGGCGCCGAGTTCAAGGCAGCATTGGAGCAGCGCATCCTGCCCCGCCTTGAGGCGTTCGGGCCGGAGCTGATCATCATCTCGGCGGGCTTCGACGCCCACGTGCGCGACCCGCTCGCCAATCTGGAATTGGTCGAGGAGGATTTCGTCTGGGCGACGCGCAAGATCATGGACGTCGCCGACAAGACCGCGCAGGGCCGCGTGGTGTCGGTGCTGGAGGGCGGCTACGACCTCGAAGGCCTGTCGAAATCCGCCGCCGCCCATGTCACCGCGCTGATGCGGGGATAGTCTAGAATGGCCCCGACAGAATCGCTGCTCCCACAGGATTGACCATGGCCGAGAAAGCCGATCCGACGAAAATGACTTTCGAACTGGCGATTGACGAGCTGGAGTTGATCGTCAAGCGACTCGAGGAGGGTAAGGTGCCGCTCGAGGAATCGGTGGCGATCTATGAGCGCGGCGAGGCGCTCAAGCGCCGCTGCGAGGAACTGCTGCGGCAGGCCGAGGCGCGGGTGGAGAAGATTACTCTTGACGCCGGGGGCAAGCCCACCGGGACCGAGCCGCTCGACGTTGCCTAACTAAACCGGGCCGGTCCGCTCGAATTTGCATTTTTCCCGGCGGATTCAACCGGTTCCCCGCCAAATACCCTTTGGTACAGCTATTGGACCACCGTCCAATCGGTGATGATCGTAACCGCCCCTATTATTCCGGCTTGAGACCCTTGGCCCTGTAGACGAGATTCCACCATCCGTATGACCGCGCAACCTTCGCCCATAGCACGATACGAGGAAGTTCTCGCTCGAGCCGTTGCGGCCTTGCCGTTGGACGTCAACGAGCGCTACGCAACCTACGATCGCGCCCGCGCCGCTCTCACGACGCGACTGCGCTCAGCCAGCCCACCCCTGCCGGAGGCAGCCATTGCATCTGAGCAGACCGCGCTAGAGGCAGCCATTGAGCGCGTCGAGATGCGGTTTGCCGATTCCAGTATCGGACACTCCGAGCCGTTGCCAGCCACGGTCCATAGACTCAACGGGCGGCGGCGTGGTGCGATCGTGGCGCTGGTCTGCTGTACGGCAATTATTCTGGCTCTGCTCGTTGGATTCTTCAGCTTCAAGCATGGACGTGACATTGAAAATGCTGCGTACCAAGGCCTGCGCCAAGCCATGACTCGGCCAAACGAGAGCCCCGGCTCGAAACAAAATGCCGACACGCCATCCGGCACATCCATCCCATACGTCTTCATGAGGCAACTCGTTCACTACAGATCCACCAATCCTGCAGGCACCGTCGTCATCGACAAGGCGCAGCGTTATCTGTACGTGATCCTCGCGAACGTAACCGCAGTCCGTTACGGAATTGCGCTGGGTGGCGCCTGTGTCGAAGCGGCCGGGCGCTACGCAGTATCGCGCAAATCCACAGATCGTGCGCTATATCTTGATAGCGACACACATCTGATCCACGGCACCAACGCGTCGGGATCGATTGGCCGATCGGTCAGCTTGGGATGCTTCCAGCTCATAGCAACAGACCTTGCCGAACTTTACGGTCGCGTTCCGGTCGGAACGCGCGTCGTGGTGAATTGAGGATCGGGCAAAAACAATGAGTGGTGATTGGATGGCGGACGAATCAAAGAGGGGAATGAGATGAATGGGCTCGTCCGGTTGGTGGTGATGGCGCTGGCCGCCATCGGTACATCGCAAACGGTGGATGCGCAGACCCTGAAGGCCGTCAAAGACCGGGGCACCCTGGTATGCGGCGTCGGCCAGGGTTTGATCGGCTTCTCTCATCCGGGCGAGAATGGAAGCTGGGCGGGCTTCGACGTCGACTTCTGCCGCGCGCTCGCCGCTGCGATCTTCAACGATGCCGCTCGGGTGCGATACGTACCGTTCAACGCGGCCGAAAGGTTTCCTGCTCTTCAATCTCAGAGCATCGACGTCTTGTCGCGGAATTCGACCTGGACCATGTCCCGCGACACCGAATTGGGCCTGAGCTTCCCGGTCACAACCTACTATGACGGCCAGGGATTCATGGTTCCGCGGTCTCTCAAAGTGGACTCGGCGCTCGACCTCAAAGGCGCCGGCGTTTGTGTGCAGTCCGATACCACCACCCAGCTCAACCTGACGGACTTTTTCCGCAGCAACAGGATCGAGCATCAGGTCATGACCTTCGGGACATTCGACGAAGCGCTCAAGGCCTATGATTCCGGTCAATGCAAATCGCTCACGACCGACGTTTCCCAGCTCTATGCGCTGCGTCTAGGCCTCACCAGGCCGGACGACCATGTGATTCTTCCCGAGGTGATCTCGAAGGAGCCGCTGGGGCCAGTCGTCCGCGGCGACGACATGCAATGGTTTGCCATTGTTCGCTGGACGCACTTTGCGATGATCATTGCCGAGGAGCTTGGGGTTTCATCGCGGACCATTGACGAGGCACTGCATTCGGACAAGCCCGAAATCAAACGGCTCGTCGGCACCGCGGGCAACCATGGCGAGCACCTCGGACTATCCAAGGACTGGGCCGCCAGGATCGTTCGCCACGTCGGCAATTACGGTGAGGTTTTCAACCGCAACATCGGCGACAACTCCAAGCTCGCAATTGCGCGCGGCCTCAACGATCTTTGGACCAGGGGCGGCATCCAATATGCCCCGCCAATCCGGTGAAGCCGGCCGTTTCAACCTGATTGCATACGAGATCGGCAAAACGCTTCCAAGAACGGCGTCAACGGAGGGCACCCGCCGCGCCGCAGGAGCGGAAGCCTCATTTTCGAGCGCGTTTTTGGAACTTTTCGGCAACGCAATGTATTTTCACAGGATTGGTTGAAATCCCACAGGGTTCCAATCTAGTCTAAGCCCCTTATATGGGGACCTCCTCCAGACGCGACCGCGCCTGGAAATGCCGTCGTTTCATTGGTTTGCCGCGGAGAATTAGGTGGCCCAGCAGTCCAAAACGCCCCTCCTTGACCAAATTCACACCCCCGAAGACCTCCGGCGGCTCGATGAGAGCAAGCTCCGGCAGGTTGCCGACGAATTGCGCACCGAGACCATCGACGCCGTCGCCGTGACCGGCGGTCATCTTGGCGCGGGCCTCGGCGTCGTCGAACTGACGGTCGCCCTGCACTACGTCTTCAACACGCCGCGCGACCGGCTGGTCTGGGACGTTGGCCACCAGGCCTATCCGCATAAAATCCTCACCGGACGACGCGAACGCATCCGTACCTTGCGCATGGGCAACGGCTTGTCCGGGTTCACCAAGCGCACCGAGAGCGAATATGACCCGTTCGGCGCCGCGCATTCCTCGACCTCGATCTCGTCAGCGCTCGGCATGGCCGTCGCCCGCGATCTCGGCGGCAAGAAGAATAATGTCGTCGCGGTGATCGGCGACGGCGCGCTGACCGCCGGCATGGCCTACGAAGCGATGAACAACGCCGGCGCGCTCAATTCGCGTCTGATCGTCATCCTGAACGACAATGACATGTCGATCGCGCCTCCGGTCGGCGCCATGGCCGGCTACCTGGCACGGCTGTTCTCCGGACACACCTATCGTTCGCTTCGCGAGATCGGCAAGCAGCTCGCGACCAAGCTGCCTAAGGCGCTCGAGATCGGCGCGCTACGCGCGGAGGAATTCGGTCGCGGCATGGTCACTGGCGGCACGCTGTTCGAGGAGCTGGGATTCTACTACGTCGGCCCGATCGATGGCCACAACATGGATCAGCTTCTGCCGGTCCTGAAAAACGTTCGCGACAGCAAGACCGGGCCGATCCTGGTCCACTGCAGGACTCAGAAGGGCAAAGGCTACGCGCCCGCCGAGAACTCCGCCGACAAGTACCATGGCGTGGTCAAGTTCGACGTGGCCACCGGCGTCCAGGCCAAGGCCAAGTCGAACGCGCCGGCCTATCAGAAGGTATTCGCCGAGAGTCTCATCAAAGAGGCCAAGAAAGACCCGAAGATCGTCGGCATCACTGCGGCGATGCCATCCGGTACCAGCATTGACCTGTTCCAGAAGGTCTTCCCGGAACGCACCTTCGACGTCGGCATCGCCGAGCAGCACGCCGTGACCTTTGCGGCGGGGCTTGCGACCGAGGGATACAAGCCGTTCTGCGCCATCTATTCGACGTTCCTGCAGCGCGCCTACGATCAGGTGGTGCATGACGTTGCGATCCAACGGCTTCCGGTACGCTTCGCCATGGACCGTGCCGGCTTGGTCGGCGCCGATGGGCCGACGCACGCCGGCTCGTTCGATCTCGCCTATCTCGGCTGTCTCCCCGGTTTCGTATTGATGGCCGCGGCCGATGAGGCCGATCTCGTCCATATGGTTGCGACCCAGGTTGCGATCGACGACCGGCCTTCCGGCCTACGCTATCCGCGCGGCGAGGGCGTCGGCGTCGAGATGCCGGCCGAGGGCGTGCCGCTCGAGATCGGCAAGGGCCGCATCATACGCGAGGGCAGCAAGATCGCGATCCTGTCGCTTGGCACGCGGCTTGCGGAATCGCTAAAGGCCGCCGAGGAACTCGCATCCTTCGGCCTTTCGACCACTGTCGCGGATGCGCGCTTCGCCAAGCCCCTTGACGCCGATCTGGTGCTGCGGCTCGCCAACGAGCACGAGGTTCTGATCACCATCGAGGAAGGCGCCATCGGCGGCTTCGCCGCGCAGGTGATGCAGACGCTGGCGGAAAACGGCGCGCTCGATCGCGGCCTCAAGCTGCGCTCGATGGTCCTGCCGGACATCTTCATCGACCAGGATTTGCCGAACGCCATGTATGCCAGGGCCGGTCTCGACGCCAAGGGCATCGTCAAGAAGGTGTTCGAGGCGCTCGGCAAGGACGTCAAGATCGAAACCGTCCAGCGCGCCTAGCGCTTCAGCTTGACCGAACGGCTCGTCATCACCCGCCTCGCCCACCGCGGCGACGGCGTGGCTGAGACGCCGGCCGGGCCTTTGTTCGTGCCTTATACGCTGCCGGGCGAGACCGTCGAGGTCGAGCCGGTGCCCGGCCACCCCGACCGCCGGCATCTGTTGCGGGTCGAGGTTGCGAGCCCCGAGCGCATTGCGCCGTTCTGTCCGCATTTCGGGGTTTGCGGCGGCTGCGCGATCCAGCATTGGACGACAGAGCGCTATCGCGTGTGGAAGCGCGACCTGGTCGTCTCGGCGATGCGGCAGGCGGGCATTGACGCGCCGGTGGCCGAACTGATCGACGCCCATGGCGAGGGCCGCCGCCGCGCTACGTTCCATGCCAGGCTCAGCCAACGCGGTGTGATCGAAGTCGGCTTCGCCGCGCTCCGCGCTCACCACATCATTTCCATCGACCATTGCCCGGTGCTGGCACCATCGCTCGACGGCGCCATTGCCGCGGCCTGGGCGGTCGTCGGAGGCATTGGCGCCGCAGAAAAAGCCGCTCGACATCCAGGTCACCGCGACCGAGTCGGCATCGACATGGACGTGCGCGGCTCGGGCCCCCTGCCCGCCTCGCGGATGACGGAGCTTGCCCGTATCGCGATGGCGCAGCGGCTTGCCCGGCTGACGCGGCATGGCGAATTGGTCGCACAACGCGCGACGCCGACCGTCATGATCGGCCGCGCCCGCGTAGCCTTGCCGCCCGGCGGTTTCCTTCAAGCCACCGCGGCAGGCGAGCAAACGCTGGCGCGCCTGGTCGATGGCCACATCGGCCATGCCAAGGCCGTCGCAGACCTGTTCTGCGGGCTCGGGCCGTTCGCCCTGCGCCTCGCCGAGCGGTCTCGGATCGCGGCGTTCGACGCCGACGCCGATGCTATAGCGGCGCTCAAAGCTGGCGGCAAATACCACGCCGGGCCTTAAGCCGATCGAAGCGCAGACGCGCGACCTGTTCCGCCGGCCGCTGGTGGCGCAGGAGCTCAAGCGCATCGATGCCGTGGTGTTCGATCCGCCGCGTCAAGGTGCCGAGGCGCAAGCGCGCGAGCTCGCGAAGTCCGCGGTGCCCGTCATCGTCGCGGTGTCATGCAATCCGGCGACATTCGCGCGCGATGCCGGCATCCTGGCCGACGGCGGCTACCGGCTGACGCAGGTGACGCCGGTCGACCAGTTTCGCCACTCCGCCCATGTCGAGATCGTGGCGAAGTTCGAGCGCTAATTTCCCCAGCGCTCCTGCCAGAGCTTTTCGCCGATGGTGCAGGAGACGCGCGGCGCCGCCGACGACACAGGCACGATACGCCGCACCGGCGTGCGGCCGGCGATCTCCAGCACCAGCTTGGTGCGGATCGCCTCCTTGAACTGGTCGCGCTCCTTGATCGGGATGACGAACGCGCCCGGGCCGCCGATCACGCAATCCTCGTAGTAGACGTCGAGGTTCTCGATATCGATCATGCTCATGCTCGGCCGCTTGAGCAGGATCGGCAGGCCGTTGATGGTGATGCCCTTGGCCAGCACGTCGTCGCGCGTCGGCACGATCAGCGGGCCGTTGTTGTTGACGCCGTCGCCCGACACGTCGATGACGCGGCGCACGCCGCGAAAGCCGCTGCCTTCGAACAACGGCGCGGCAAACAGCAGCGCGCCGGAAATCGAGGTGCGCGAGGCCCGCGTGTAGCGGGCGCGGGCGATGTCGGCAGCGAAGCCGTCGGCCGCCTCCGGCCCGTCGATCAGCCGCCACGGCACGATGATCTGCTGGTGGTGTGCGCCGGCCCATTCGAAATAGGTCATGGCGATGCGGCCGTGGCATGCCTTGCCGCAAGCGCCTGGAGGAATTCGCGCGAGGTGATGGCGGCCATGTAGCCTTCGCGCTGCAGTGCCTGCTCGTCCGGGTCCATCGAATAGGACACGTCGACCGCGAGCACGACTTCGACGTCGACCGGGATGGCGCTGTCAGGCGCCGCGCTGCGCCAGCGTCGCGAGGATCGTTCGGAGCAGCCAGGGTCAACCCGCCGACCGCGGCCGCCAGCATCGCCACCCCGGCAATGATCGCGATGCGCCCCCGCATGCGAACCCTCCATGAGCCGCAAGTTTAGCCCTCGATCGTCTCGGTGTCAGTGATCTCGATGCCGAAACCGGCCAGGCCGACGTAGGTCATCTTCGACGACGCCAGCAGCCGGATCGACGAAATCCCGAGATCGCGGAGAATCTGCGCGCCAAGACCGACCTCGCGCCACTGCTGGGTGCGGGCCGCTTCCGAGTTCTTCTCGCCCGAGGGAATGCCGTGGGTCGGCACGCCGGCCGCGCCATCGCGCAGGATCACGATCACGCCGCGGCCCTCGCTGCTTGAGCCGCTGCAGCGCGGCATGCACCGGATTGGCGCCGCCGAACACGTCGCGGATGATGTCGGCACGATGCAGCCGCGCCAGCACGTTCCTGCCGTCGCCGATCTTGCCGTGCACCACCGCCATGTGATGGACCGCGTCGAACGGCGTCACATAGGCGTAGCCGGTGAGCGGACCGATCTCGCTCTTGACCGGAAACTCGCCGACCCGCTTGACCAGTTTTTCCCGCGCCTGACGGTAGCTGATCAGGTCGGCGATCGAGATTTGCGTGAGCTTGTGCTTGCTGGCGAAGGCCGCGACGCCCGTGCCCGCGCATCACCGTGCCGTCGTCGTTCATCAGCTCGGACAGCACGCCGACCGGCGGCAGGCCGGCGAGCCGGCAGAGGTCGATGCAGGCCTCGGTATGGCCGGAGCGCATCAGCACGCCGCCATCCTTGGCGACCAGCGGAAACACATGGCCCGGCCGGACGAAATCGGCGGCGCCGCTGTTGCCGTTGGCGAGCGCGCGCACCGTGTTGGTGCGCTCCTCGGCCGAGATACCGGTGGTCAGGCCGTGGCGGACGTCGACCGTGATGGTGAAGGCGGTGCCGAGCGGCGCGTCGTTCGCAGCCACCATCGGATCGAGACGCAGCCGCCGCGCCTCGTCGGCAGACAGCGGCGCGCAGACGATGCCCGAGGTGTTGCGGATGATGAAGGCCATCTTCTCCGGCGTGCAGAGCGAGGCCGCGACGAACAGATCGCCCTCGTTCTCGCGATCGTCGTCGTCGGTGACGACGATGATCTCGCCGCGGGCAAAGGCCGCGACGGCCGCTTCGACGCGTTCATGGGACTCGAGCACGGACACTCCTCAAGCACTCACTTCTTGAACGGCCAGGCCGGCGTCTCGCCGACCTGACCGCGATGGCGCAGATAATGATCGGCAATCACGCATGCCACCATGGCCTCGCCGATCGGCACAGCCCGGATGCCGACGCATGGGTCGTGGCGGCCCTTGGTCGAAACCTCGGTCTCGTTGCCGTAACGGTCGACGGTCTTGCGCGGGGTCAGGATCGACGAGGTCGGCTTGACCGCAAAGCGCGCGACGATCGGCTGGCCGGTCGAGATGCCGCCGAGAATGCCGCCGGCATTGTTGGACAGAAACCGCGGCTTGCCGTCGTTGCCCATGCGCATCTCGTCGGCATTGTCCTCGCCGGACAGGGCAGCGGCGGCAAAGCCAGCGCCGATCTCGACGCCCTTGACGGCGTTGATGCCCATCAGCGCGCCGGCAATGTCGCCGTCGAGCTTGCCATAGACCGGCGCGCCGAGACCGGCCGGCACGCCTTCGGCCACGACCTCGATGACGGCGCCGACCGAGGAGCCGTTCTTGCGCACGCCGTCGAGATAGTCGGCAAAGCTCGCGGCGGCCTTGGCATCAGGACAAAAGAACGGATTGCGCTCGACCTCCGCCCAGTCCCAGGCGGCGCGGTCGATCTTCTGCGATCCCATCTGGATGAGCGCGGCGCGCACATTCAGGCCGGGCACGATCTTGCGGGCGATGGCGCCGGCCGCGACCCGCATCGCGGTTTCGCGCGCCGAGGCGCGGCCGCCGCCGCGATAGTCGTGGAAGCCGTATTTCGCGTCATAGGTGTAGCCGGCATGGCCCGGCCGATAGACGTCCTTGATGGCGGAATAATCCTTGGAGCGCTGGTCGACGTTGTCGATCAGGAGCGCGATCGGCGTGCCGGTGGTGAGCTGCTTGCCGCTTGCCTCGTCGGTGAACACGCCGGAAAGGATTTTGACGCGTGTCCGGCTCCTGCCGCTGGGTGGTGAAACGCGACTGGCCGGGCCGCCGTTTGTCGAGATAGGGCTGGATGTCGGCCTCGCTCAGCGGGATGCGTGGCGGACAGCCGTCGACCACGCAGCCGATCGCCGGCCCGTGGCTTTCGCCGAAGGTCGTGACCCGAAAGAGATGGCCGAAGGTATTGAATGACATGGCAGTTCCGCTTTCCGCGGTGTGGTAGCCCGCGTCCGTTCCAGGGTCAAAGCCGCGATACTCATGTGAACACTCGTTCAGATATCTGAACGACGGTTAATTGGAATCTGAATGGCCGTTAAGCTACGGAAATATCAGCACTTTTTCCAATTTTGCCGTTGCGCGCCGGAGGCCGCTATGCCATCGTCGTTCGCGGTGAGGAGCGAGGGCCCAAGGAATTCAAATCCGCACAGCTCGCGTCTGACCCCTGACCGTCGATCAACTCTCATCAAAGGAACACGACCATGGCGATGAAGAAGAAGAAGAAGTCGAAGAAGGCCGAGAAGAAGAAAGAGGGCTAATCGGCTTTGATGCGGGCCTCAACGGGACCGCATTGAAACCAAATTCGCGAAATGCCACGCGGTGTTTCGCTCGAGCGGCTGGATGAAAGTCCGGCCGCTTTGCATTTGGCGTCTGGCTGTCACTCGTGGCGCGCCATGCTGGTGCCGTCGAACACATAGACGCAGCCCTGACCGATATCGCCGGTCGAGGCGGCGTCGGGCCCCGCCAAGCCAAGATGCGCGATCAGCGCCCGGCACACGCCGCCATGCGCCGACACCACGGTGTCGCGCTCGACGCTCTCGTACCAGGCGCGCACGCGCACCTGGAGCAGCGCGTAGCTCTCGCCGCCCGGCAGCACGAAGCCCCATTTGTCGCGCTCGCGCTCGGCCAGCGCCGCGGCCTCGCGCGCCTGCAATTCGGCGAAGGTGAAGCCCTCCCAGCGACCGAATGACATTTCCATCAGCCGGGCATCGGTGCGATAGTGATCCGGCGTCGAGGCCGATTGCGGCGCGCATCAATTCCATGGTCTCGCGGGCGCGGCCGAGCGGGCTCGACACGTAGTCGTAATCGCGCAGCGGGTCGGCCGTCGCGTTCGAGCAGTTCGCGCAGGAGCTCGCCGCAGCGCGACGCCTGCACGCGGCCGAGCGCATTGAGCGGGATGTCGTGCTGGCCCTGCAGCCGGCGCTCCCGGTTCCAGTCGGTCTCGCCGTGGCGGGCGAAATAGAGGATAGGCCGCGGCATGACGGGATTGGCCGGCGCGCAGACCGCCTACTCCTTGGGAACCGTGATGTCGATGTCGGGCGCTTCGGGATGCTTCATGCCGACGATGTTGTAGCCGGCATCGACGTGAAGGATCTCGGCGGTGACGCCGCGCGACATGTCGGACAGCAGATAGACGGCGGCGTCGCCGACCTCCTCGGTCGTACACGTTGCGCCGCAGCGGCGCGTTGTGCTCGGTCCAGCCGAGGATGTAGCGGAAGTCGCCGATGCCCGATGCCGCCAGCGTCTTGATCGGGCCGGACGAGATGGCGTTGACGCGGATCTTCTTGGTGCCGAGATCGGCGGCGAGATAGCGCACCGAGGTTTCCAGCGCCGCCTTGGCGACGCCCATGACGTTGTAGTGCGGAATCCACTTCTCGGCGCCGTAGTAGGTGAGCGTCAGCAGCGAGCCGCCGTTGCGGCATCAGCTTCTCGGCGCGCTGGGCGATGGCGGTGAACGAATAGCAGGAGATCAGCATGGTCTTGCTGAAGTTGTCCGCCGTGGTGTCGACATAGCGGCCGTCGAGCTCGGTCTTGTCGGAGAAGGCGATGGCATGCACCACGAAGTCGAGCGAGCCCCAGGCCTTCTGCGCGGCGGCGAACACTGCGTCGATGGTCGCAGGCTCGGTGACGTCGCAATGGCCGAACACCTGGGCGCCGATCTCCTGCGCCAGCGGCTCGACGCGCTTCTTCAGCGCATCGCCCTGATAGGTGAGCGCCAGCTCGGCGCCCTGGGCGCGGCAGGCCCTGGCGATGCCCCAGGCGAGCGACCGGTTGTTGGCGACCCCCAAGATCAAGCCGCGCTTGCCGCGCATCAGACCCGAGGCTTCCGCCATGACCCTCCCCGCAAGGCTCGTCCGGCCTCGTATGGCATAGGGCCTCCGGGCCTTCAAGCACGGCCTTTCCGGCAAGCTTGACGGGCGTAAATCGCGCCCAGAGCGGCGCAGCAAAGTGCGACCAATCATTTTCAACAGACGGAATATGTGACAAACAGCCGGTGTTGTTCCGCGAAGCGAGCACCGCGAAATCGTGAGCGGCGAGGAGTTCGGGTGGGCACGTTTCACCAGGATATCGAGGCGGCGATCCCGGCGCTGCGCCGCTATGCGCGGGCGCTGACGCGCGACGCCGAGACCGCCGACGACCTCGTGCAGGACACGCTGGTGCGGGCGTTGCGCTCCGAGCATCTGTTTCATGGCGGCGACGTGCGGAGCTGGCTGTACACGATCCTGACCAACCTCAACCGCAACCGCCTGCGCTCGCTGGCGCGGCGGCCGACGCTGACGCCGATCGAGGACAACGACGCGCCGGACGCGGCCGGGCCGGAAGCCGGCGGCCGCGACATCGAGCGGGCGCTGGCGCTGCTGGTCGACGAGCAGCGCACCGCGCTTCTGCTGGTGGTGCTCGAGGGCCTGACCTACCGCGAGGTCGCCGAAGTCCAAGGCGTGCCGATCGGCACCGTGATGTCGCGTCTGGCGCGGGCGCGCGTGCAGATCAAAGCCTATCTCGACGGCGAGCGCCCGGCGCTGCGCCGCATCAAATAAGAAGAAAGGATCGATTCATGGTCGACCACAACACAACCGTGACGGAAGACGAGCTGCACGTCTATGTCGATGGCGAGCTGCCGGCGGACCGCCGCGAGCGCCGTCGAGGCTTGGCTTGCAAGCCATCCGGAGGATGCCGCCCGCGTCGCCGCCTGGCGCGCGCAGGCCGAGGCCATCCGCGCGCGCTATGGCGCGTGATCAACGAGCCGGTTCCGGACCGGCTTGACGCTCAAGCGGATCATGCGGCAGCCGGCGCTCCTGGGGCGCGGTCGCGGCGGCGGCCGCGGTGGCGGCGTTCGTCGTCGGCGGCGCCGCCGGCTGGATGGCGCGCGGCGCTTCGGCGGCGGCGCCGAACGCGATCGAGACCGTTCACCGCCGACGCGCTCGACGCCCACAAGCTCTACATCAGCGAAGTGCGCCACCCGATCGAGGTCAAGGCGGACGAGGACCATCTGCTGCCGTGGCTGTCGAAGCGGGTCGGCACCACGCTGCGCGCGCCCGATCTTGGCGCAGTTCGGCCTCAAGCTCCTGGGCGGCCGGCTGCTGCCCGGCGTCGGCGGGCCGGCGGCGCTGTTCATGTACGAGGGCGCGAACGGCGAGCGCTTCACGATCTACTGCTCGCGGCTCGACGCGGCGCGGACGGCGTTCCGCTACGACGACAGCGACGGCTTCGGCGCGGTGCACTGGATCGAAGGCAACTACGGCTGGGTGGTCAGCGGCCCGAAGGACAAGGACCGGCTGAAGGTCGATCGCGAGCGCCGCCTACGATCAGGTCGAGAACCGCACGCCCGCGCCCTCGCAGGGCGCGGCCGACTCAGCTCATGTCGCGGCGCGGATCGTAGGGCTTGCCGTCGCGCCACTTCTTCATCAGTTCGTCGAGGTCGGCGTCGGCGCGCTCGGGCAGCACGATGCGCACGGTCGCATAGAGATCGCCGGAGCCGCCCTTGCCCGGCAGGCCCTTGCCTTTGACGCGCAGCGTGCGGCCCGAGCTGGTGCCGGGCGGAATCGCAAGCTCGACCGCGCCATCGAGCGTCGGCACGCGCACCTTGCCGCCGAGCACCGCCTCATAGAGCGTGATCGGCAGTTCGAGCCGAAGGTTCGGCGCCGTCGCGCTCGAACAGCGGATGCGGCGCGATGGTCACCGTGATCAGCGCGTCGCCGGCCGGCCCCGCCGGGGCCGGGCATGCCCTGCCCTTTCAGCCGGATGGTCTGGCCGTCGGCGAGGCCGGCCGGAATCTTGACCTCGATCTCCTTGCCGGTCGGCAGATGCACGCGCCGCGACGTGCCGGTTGCAACCTCCGGCAGCGTGATGGCGACCGTGCCGGTGACGTCGCCGCCCTGGGCCGGTCCGCCGAATTCCTCCGGCTCGAACTGCGAACGCCGGCCGGCGCCGCCGGCCGCGCCGCCGAACATGTCCTTGAGGATATCGTCGATGCCGCCGCGGAAGCCGCCGCGCCCGCCCCGCGCGCCGCCGCCGCGCTGGAAGCCGTCCGAGCCCCAGGTGAAGTGCTCGAAGCCGCCGTCCTGGCCGAATCCCTGACCGAAGCCGCCCGGCCCCGGCCGCCGCCGCCACCGGGAAGCCCTGGAAGCGCGGCTTGCCTTCGGCGTCGATCTCGCCGCGGTCGAACGCCTTGCGCTTGTCATCGTCGCCCAGGATTTCGTAGGCCGCGTTCAGCTCGGCGAACTTGGTCGCCGCCTTGTTGTCGTGTCTTGTTGGCGTCGGGATGCAGCTTCTTGGCGAGGCGCCGGAACGCGCTCTTGATCGCCGCGGGGCTCGCATTCTTCTGCACCCCCAGGACCTCGTAGGGGTCGCGCATCCTGACAACTCCAAAGAAATTCGTACGGCCGCGCGAATCGGCGGCCTACCCAGTCCGGACTATATGTGGTGGCGATGCGGCGCCGTCTGCAACGAGCTTGGCGACTGTGACGGTCAGGACCGCGTCCAGGGCCGGAGGCTCTTGACCTCCCACTGGCCCTTGCCTGGCGCGGCAGGCCTCGCCCTGCAGCCAGGTTTCGGCGCCCTGCCGGCGGACGTAGCTCGCCAGGAAATCGCGGCAGGTCGAGCCGTCCTCGCTCGTAGGCGCTGGCGATCGGCGTCACGGTGCCGCGGGCGCCGCTCGACGGATTTTCCCAGGGCGCGCTCGCCTCCTTGCTGCCGCGCTGCAGCACTTCGACGATGGCCAGCGCGCGAAGACGAGGTCGGTATCGGACGGCAGGCCCGCGGTCGAGGCCGGTGGCCGCGGCGTGCCGACCGAGCCGGTCACGTCGTCGCTGGCCTGGGCACGGGCTCGTCCTTGTCGCCTTTGCTGAACATCGAGCCGAGCGCCGGACACCGCGCAACCGCTCGGCGCCGAGCGCCAAGCGCAAGCGCGGCGGCGCAGCCGTAGGCTTGCCACAGCGGTTCCACTATAAGGGGAGCCGAAATGCGCGGCGAGCCACCGGGCCAGCCATACGGGTACTCCACGACACATGTCCGATGCGGCCCCGATAGAACACCCAAGCTGGGTTAACGGTTGGTGATTTCACCGCCGCCGACGAGCCCTTGCGGCTTTTCGCGCAATGGCTGGACGACGCCACCCACAGCGAGCCGTCCGATCCCAACGCCATGGCGGTCGCCACCGTCGATGCCGACGGGCTGCCGGACCTGCGGATGGTGCTGCTGAAGGGCTTCGACGAGCGCGGCGCCGTGTTCTACACCAACATGGACAGCCATGAAGGGCCGGCAGCTCGACGGCAATGCCAAGGCGGCGCTGCTGTTTCACTGGAAGTCCAAGCGCCGGCAGGTGCGGCTGCGCGGGCCGGTCGAGCGGGTGTCAGACGCCGAGGCCGACGCCTATTTCGGCTCGCGGGCGAGGCTCGCGCAGATCGGCGCCTGGGCCAGCAAGCAATCGTCGCCGCTGGAAAGCCGGCTCGCCTTCGAGAAGGCGATCGCGCTCTACACCGCCAAGTTCGCCATCGGCCCGGTGCCGCGGCCGCCGCAACTGGTCGGGCTATCGCGTCGTGCCCATGAGCATCGAGTTCTGGGAGGACCGGCCGTTCCGGCTGCACGACCGCGTCGAGTTCCGGCGCGAGCAGCTTGGCGGCGCCGTGGAGCAAGACGCGGCTGTATCCGTGAGATAGGCTCAAGCCGCATGGCGACCGACGCCGCAAACCAACCAGCCGCGCCGCACGCTGCTCCTCACCGGGGCGAGCCGCGGCATCGGCCACGCCACGGTCAAGCGCTTCTCCGCCGCCGGCTGGCGGGTCATCACCTGCTCGCGCCATCCGTTCCCGGAAAACTGCCCGTGGGAAGGCGGCCGCGAGGACCACATCCAGGTCGATCTCGCCGACCCGGAGAACACCAGCCACGCCGTCGACGAGATCAAGCGCAGGCTCACCGGCGGCGAACTGCACGCGCTGGTCAACAACGCCGCGATCTCGCCCAAGGCCGAGGGCGGCAAGCGGCTGTCGTC
Organism: uncultured Alphaproteobacteria bacterium; assembly: GCA_963702635.1. GTDB lineage: Bacteria > Pseudomonadota > Alphaproteobacteria > Rhizobiales > Xanthobacteraceae > Z2-YC6860. The sequence goes on along the minus strand of CAVPDL010000010.1, from coordinate 355,004 downwards.
GATCGATACGACCCTCGACGTCTGGCAGCAGGTGTTCCAGGTCAACTTCTTCGCGCCGATCATGCTGGCGCGCGGCCTGATGGACGAGCTCAAGGCCGCCAAAGGCTCGGTGGTCAATGTCACCTCGATCGCGGGCTCGCGGGTGCATCCGTTCGCCGGCTCGGCCTACGGCACGTCGAAGGCAGCGCTCGCGGCGCTGACGCGCGAGATGGCCGCCGATTTCGGGCCCGCTCGGCATCCGCGTCAACGCCATTGCGCCGGGCGAGATCGACACCGCGATCCTGTCGCCCGGCACCGAAACGATCATCCCGCACATCCCGCTGCACCGGCTCGGCACGACCGACGAGGTGGCGAAGATCATCTATGTGCTGTGCACCGACACGTCGTCCTACGTGAACGGCGCCGAGATCCACATCAACGGCGGCCAGCACGTCTGACGTCACACGGGGTTTCAGGCCTGTCCCTCGCAGGCGCGCATTTTCAATTCAGTTGTCAAACAGCCAAGCAAGATCGCTCCGGGGCTTGTTGCGGCGCCCGGACGCCGGCCTTGCCTTTTCCTCCCGGCAAAGCCGAGGGGATGGAGCGCCACGAGGCGCTACCTTTCAGTCGACGCCTCGCGGCGCCGCACTCCTATTTGCGGGAGTGCCCGCCTCGCAGCGCTCCATCGCGGCGACTTTGCACCTCGGGACCGTACTTCCGGGGGTGGAGGGAGCATTTGCGCCAACCCTGATCCCGGTGGCTTTCGCCTCCGTTCATCCGACCCCCGTCCAGCCACTGAAGGCGGCCCCACGTAGTTGGAGCGGACGGCGACCCGAGGCGTCCCGGGATCGAGCTTGCGAGGCACGACCGCAGGCGCCGCACCCTGCTCCGCCACAGAGACGCCTCTAGATGGCGCCCTCGATTGAGCAAGGCGTTGTGACTATAATCTGTTTATAGGATTAAAGTCAAACTGAACTGATGCGCCGCGACGCGGGCCTCCACCCCGATCAGGCACGGCGGTAGATTGGCAAATCGGACTTCCAACTGCCGCGCGACCACTTTTGACGTAGCACAATGGCACCACGATCATCGTGGTCCACAGTGTGGTAACGAACATTGTTGCCCTCAGCGATACCTCTATATTTAAGCGATGAAGTAGCCTTTGGGAGTGCCCTGTGGCTGAAGACCGTGTTGACCGCAGGCTGGCTGCGATATGGGCAGGCGACATTGCCGGTTACAGCCGGCTCATGGGCGTCGATGAGGAAGGCACGCTTCGCCAACTCAAGACGCATCGCAAGGAATTGGTCGATCCCAAGATCACCGAACACCGGGGCCGGATCGTCAAGACGACCGGCGACGGGATGCTGGTTGAGTTCGTTAGCGTGGTCGATGCAGTGCGCTGCGCTGTCGACATTCAGCGCGGCATGGTCGAGCGCAATGCCAGTGTGCCGGCGAACAAGCGCATCGAATTCCGTATCGGCATCAACGTCGGCGACATCATAATTGACGGGGAAGACATCTTCGGTGACGGCGTCAATGTGGCAGCGCGGCTGGAGGCGCTGGCCGATCCCGGCGGCGTCATGGTTTCGAGCGTCGTATTCGATCAGGTCCGCGACAAACTCAGTTTTGGTTTTGAGGATATGGGTGAGCAGTCGGTCAAGAACATCGCTCGGCCTATCGGTGTCCACCGCATCTCTCTCGCCGAGAGCGCCGCGCCGACCACGTTTAAATCCGCCGTAGCTGCGGAGCCATCGAGTGCCAATCGGCCGTCAATCGCAGTGCTGCCATTTGCCAACATGAGCGGTGACCCGGAGCAGGAATACTTTGCCGACGGCATTTCCGAGGATATCATCACTGGTCTGTCGAAACTGCGTTGGTTTTTTGTGATCGCGCGTAATTCTTCGTTTGTCTACAAGGGGAAAGCCGTTGATGTGAAACGTGCGGCGCGCGAGCTTGGCGTTCGCTATATCTTGGAAGGTAGCGTGCGCAAGGGTGGAAACCGTCTACGCATCACCGCCCAACTGATCGATGCAGCAACCGGCAACCATATTTGGGCGGACCGCTACGATGGTGAGCTCATCGACGTCTTCGAACTGCAGGATGAGATCACCCGCAAGGTCGTGGCTGCGATCGAGCCCAAGCTGCTTGAAGCCGAAGGTATGCGGTCGCAAAACCGTTCGCCGGAAGATCTCGGCGCATGGGATATGGTTATTCACGCGAATTCGCTGTTCTGGCGACTGAACAAGGTCGATGGCGAGACCGCGATTTCCTTGCTCAGGCGCGCTGTGGCGCAGTATTCAGATTATGGTCCGGCGCACAGCATGTTGGCCTTCATGCTGTTGGTGTCGGGCCGTTTGGCATGGACATCGGCTGAATTGGAAGTACAGCTTCCCGAGGCGGAGCAGCTTGCCACAAAAGCGACATCGCTCGACAACAGCGATCCTTGGGCACACCTAGCGCTCGGTTTTGTTGCCTACACGAGACGATCGACCGATGAGGCGGTCGAAGAGTTCACGCGCGCCCTCGATCTCAACCCCAATTTTGCTGCCGCACATGGATATCTGGCACTAGCGCTCGCTCTGGCTGATCGAGCCAAGGAGGCGATCGCGCACGGTGAACAAGCCATTCGTATGAGCCCGCACGATCCGCAGAACGGGGTCTTCAATGTGGCGCTAGCTGCCGCTTATTACCTCGAAGGCCGCTTCGCCGAAGCCGTCACCTTGGGCCGAAAGGCGACCCAGCAGCTTCCCCAACTCAGCGGCGCTCATCGCATTTATGTCGCGAGCCTTGCACAAGTTGGCCAAATCAATGATGCGCATCAAGCGTTGCATCGTCTAAAGGAATTGCAGCCCGGAATTTCTATTGCTTGGATCGAGCGGTATGTCCCTTATACTGCAGGCGCAATGGCCAAGTTTACCGAAGGCATGCGTAAGGCTGGGCTGGAGTAATAAAGTGCAACCACTTTTGGCACGAAGCAACCAATTTCGGACGTCCGCTTCTCTAATCGGCCGTTTGGGGTCAAGCACTCTCAGACCATCCACCACTGCACTGTCGAGCGATCTAACTGATCTACGAGTACACGGCCTATCTAATTAGTCCTTCTTTGCCGCCAGATAGCTCCGGATCAGCGGCACGACCTGGGCCGGCGTATACGGCTTCGGCACCCAGCCGAGCGGATTGGCGGCCTTCGCACGCTGCCGTGTCGGCTCGTCGGAATGGGCCGTGGCGAAAATCGAGCGGATGCCGAGGTCCTTGAACATCGCGAGCGCAGCATCGATGCCATCGTGATCGCCGACCAGGCGAACGTCGACCACGGCGACCTGTGGCCGCTCCGATTTGGCAAGACTTACCGCCTCGTGAGCCGAGCGGGCAACGCCGATGACGGCAAAGCCGGCGTCCTCCAGAGCGGCCTCGAGCTCGGAGGCAACAAGATAGTCGTCCTCGACGATGAGAATACGCGGCAAACTGGGGCTTTCCGCGGCGAGCGAATTGTCGGTCGCCCGGGTTTGCGGAGTCCGAGTGCCCGTGCCGCGGATCGGCGGCGCAAAACAGGGGCTGTGGCAATGCGTCGTGGCCATCAATACGCGGTACGTAGACCGTCGAAGCGCACGACACAATGCGCGCCTCGGCCAGGCAAGACTTCAAAAGTACCGCCAAGCTGCCGCGCCAGGCCCGCGACCAAGCTCAGCCCTGACGAGCGTTTGACCGCCTGCTCAAGATCGAAGCCTGGGCCGTCGTCCTGCACGTACAACGAACACAGGTTGCCGTCGCGGGGGAGGCCAATCTTGATCGTACCCCGGTCGCGGCCGTTGACGCCGTGCTTGACTGCATTGGTCAGGAGCTCGTTGAGGATCAGCGCCAACGGCGTCGCAACGTCGTTTGGCAACTCGCCCGCAGCCGGCTCGATCTCGATTTCGATTTCCTTCTCGAAGGATTGCTTCGCCGCCGCCGACACCGCCTGCATAAATTCGTTGGCCTGGAAGCTGTGCGGATTGCGCGCGTCGTACAAAAGCTGCTGCGCCGCCGCCATCGCCGCAACCCGCTGGCCGGCATCGGCGAGAACGGTGCGGGCCTCGGCATTGCCGGTCTTTCGCCACGCTCCGAGCAGCAGCGAATAGAGCATCTGCAAATTGTTCTTCACCCGGTGGTTCAATTCCGACAACAGCACCCGTTGCTGCGTTTCCGAGTTCTTTCGTTCGCTGATGTCGACCAGCATGTTGAGGGCGCCGGTCAGCGTGCCGTTCTCGTCATGCAGCGGAGTTGGAAATGGCAGGAACGGCACCATCGTGCCGTCCGGGCGCTCGGCCAGCGCCTCGACACCACGGACCGGACGGTCCTCCTTCAGCGCCACCGCCATCGGGCATTGGTCGTGCGGCAGCGGCTTGCCGTCCGTGGTGTGCAGCCGCCAGGTCACGCACCATTCGTCCTTTCCGATCTCGGGCTCGCGGCCGGCGAGATCGACGGCGGCGCGGTTGAAATACGTGATCTTGCCCGCAGCGTCAGTGGTGTAGACCGCGGCCGGCAAGGCTTCGAGCACCTGCTTGAGCATCGCCTCGTTCTGGCGCACCTGCGCGCGCGCGTGCACGAGGTCGGTGACATCGACGGTGAAGCAGCGGGTGTTGATGAACTGGCCGTCGCGGAACTGCACGCTGGACGTGATCTCGACGTGCCTCGTCGAGCCATCCTTGTGCTTCAGCCGCGCGGGGTATTTTTCCAGGTTCTCGCCCCGGGTCAGCCGGGCCAGGATGTCGGCGATCACCGGGGGATCGGCATGGAAGTCGGCGATCGAGCGGCCGACGTACTCGTTGGCCTGGTACCCGAGCAGCCTAAGCTCGGCCTTGTTGGCCCGCAAAATGGTTCCATCGGGGCCGACGAGGTGCAGCGCGAGGCTGCCATTCTCGAAAAAATCCTCCAGATCCGGCGCAACCTCGAGCCCGTGCGGATGTTCCGGAATGACGGGCGCGCTTGTCTTTTGCTCCGCATGGGACAGCGCGCCGACCGGAGCCCCGGAGGACCGGGCTTCTACGCGGACATCAGTCATGGATTTGATGGTACCCCGAACACATGATCCCGCCGCTCAAACCCCAAAGGGACTAACACCCAGGCCTGGAAACGCCGGGTCGGCCAGAAGGTTCCGGGAACCTTTGCACGATTTAGCGAAATCGGCCGGCAGCTCAAAGCCGGGCCGCGGGCGGCCGCGATGCAAGGAAGCCGCCACTACAGCCATTTCTTCCATTTGAAGATGACGAACGGCAGGATCGCCGAAATGACCATCAGCACGACGGCATAAGGATAACCCAAGTGCCATTCCAGCTCGGGGATAGATTTGAAGTTCATGCCGTAGATCGAGGCGATCAGTGTCGGCGGCATCATCGCGACGGCGGCGATCGAGAAAATCTTGATGATGTTGTTCTGCTCGATGGTGACGACGCCGACCACGGCATCGAGCAAGAACTGGATCTTGCTGTTGAGGTAGGTCGAGTGGTCGGACAGCGACAGCACGTCGCGCTGCATCGCCTGCAATTGCAGCCGGACGTCCTTGTGCCAGCGCATCCCCTCGGCCTCGTTGGCAAGGAACAGCAGCAGGCGGCCGATCGAGACCAGACTTTCGCGGACCTTCGAAGTCAGGTCGCCCTTACCGCCAATCGCCTTGAGGATTTCCTTGTAGGATAGCGCCTGATCGGCAGTAGAGCCTTCCGGCTCGAAAATGTTGTGCGAGACCTGGTCCACCTCGATGCCGATCCGCTCAAGAATGTCGGCGGCACGATCGATCACAGCGTCGAGCAGATCGAGCAGCACCTGCTCGCCGGTGATGTTGCTCGGGCAGCCGCGCGCGAGCTTGTTGCCGACCAAAGTGAACGGCCGCGGCTCGTCGTAACGCACGGTAACCAAGCGATGGCCGGACAGGATGAAGGTGACGGGGGTGGTCTTGGGCGTCGCGGTGTCGGAATTGCACATCATCGTCGCGGTCATGAAGCGCGCGTGGTGCTCGACATAGAGCCGGCTGGAAACCTCGATTTCCTGCATTTCCTCGCGGGTCGGGACGCCAACGCCGAGCAGCCGCTCGACCACTTTGTCCTCGCCTGGCGCCGGATTGACAAGATCGAGCCAGACCGCGTTCTCGGGCACTTCCTCGCCGCCGACCATGACGCGGCGTTCAAGCGAGGAGCCGGTGGGGACGTGCACCGCAAGCATCGGCGATACTCCGCCCCAGGGCGGGGCTGCCGTGGACGGCACCGCCACGGCGCGCCCGAACGCGCCACTTTTGGCGCGATCGGTGCGATCCCGCAACAAAAAAGGCGCAAGATGCTTTGCCTGCGCCGAAGGCTGCTCTGTGACGGACCGATGAAAAAGCTACGGCCGCAGTCGCCCGCGGCCGTCATGGTTGGTCTTGCCTGAAGCGCGCCGCCGGCCGGCTGATTAGATCGCGGGTTCGAGGAAGCGCTGATCGGTCCGATGCGCGACCGGCGCATAGGCCGGGTTCTTGCGCGAGCCGGCGTAGCGCACCGCCGCTGCGACCGCATCGATGCCGATGGTGCCGTAGCGGTAGCTGAGATTGGTCTGCTCGCGGCGCGACTCCACCGGTTGCGGCTGCGAACTCTGGCTCGTCGCTATCTCGGGCTTGGGCGTCATTGGCTTGGGCGTCATCATTCGTTCCTCCACTCAATTTCGTCTCTTGCCGCCAGGGAGTGAGCTTGGATCGCGGCGGAAATGGGCAGCAAATCGTGTCCTATCGCGGCATTTGGAGCGGCCTTTCGGCACGGGATTCGGCCGCGAAAGCCACATCGTTGCTGTATTGGCGCGACAGGTCGTTCGAAAGAGCGCAGCCGTATTAAATATTCGGTATGGTAAACCATTGCTTAACGGCTCTGACCGAAAATGTCCGGAACGCGCGGCGCTCAACCATTTGCGGCGCTCAACCATTATCGAGGGCCCTGCAAATACTGCGACATTCCTGCAACAGTTCCACAGAGGTGTAGGCAGCCGTAGCGTATCGCCTGGAATCTGTGGCGCTTTAGCGGTTATGTATGGACTCGAAATTTGATCGGGGTAACTGGCATGGAAATTCGGCAAGCCGCCATGAAGCGGGGGGCGCTGTTGGTATTGGGTCTGGGCCTGCTGGTTTCAGGCTGCATGCAGCAGACCATCGAGCCCGCATCCGAAGCTAACCTGACGCCGCGCGACCGCAAGCTCCTGGCCAATCCGCCCTATGCGCAGGCGACCATTCCTGAGCCGTATCTCCGCCACATCGTCGACTATCACCGCAAGGAAGGCCCCGGCACGATCGTGATCGATCCGGATGCGCGCTACCTCTACTACGTGCTCGATAAGGGCAAGGCGATCCGCTACGGCGTCACCGTCGGCGAAGAGGCGCTGGTGTGGTCGGGCGTCGCCAAGATCGGCCGCAAGGAAGAATGGCCGTCGTGGACACCGACCAAGGACATCAAGAAGCGGCTCGGCAACATTCCCGACTTCGTCGGCCCCGGCCCGCACAATCCGCTCGGTGCCCGCGGCCTCTATCTCTACGCCGGCGGCAAGGACACGCTGTACCGCATCCATGGCACCAACCAGCCGGAATATATCGGCTCGGCGATTTCGTCCGGCTGCATTCGCATGACCAATGAGGACGTCATCGACCTGTACAACCGGGTCAAGATGGGCGCGCACGGTCGTGGTGCTGAAGCCCACCGAGGGTGACTCGCCGTTCAACCCGCGAATGGCGCTCGGCGGCGTGTCGCGCACAAACTGATTTCCGCCGGGGCGGAAATTGAGACGGCGCCGGACATCCGGCGCCGTTTTCATTTGTAGCGTCGTTCCGGGGCGCGCACCGCGTCGTCATGGCCGGGCTCGTCCCGGCCATCCACGCCTTTGACCTGAAAGGAAATTAAGGCGTGGATGCCCGCGACAAGCGCGGGCATGACGGATCAAACCCAAGCGCCGATGGTATTACTTGGTAGCGGCTTTGGCCTGCAGCGCGATCAGGGCCGCGGGCTTGGGCTGCGGCAGCGGCACTTTGGTGGCGATCGCTTCGGCGTCCAGAACGTTCCATTGGCAAATACGGTAGCGGTGCGAGCGTTCGGCAATATCGAGATGGATGTGCTCCTCGTGGTAGCCGTCGGAGCCGGGGCCGAGAACGGTGGTGAATTGGCCGCAGGCGAGGCTGCGCATCTGCTCGCGGAACGATTTCGAAACCTTGGGGTCGGTCAGGGCCAAAACCACGCCGGTCTTGAGCCTGATCGCGCTGATATCGACGGCGTTGCCCTTGCCGTGCTCGGACAGCTTCGCGCCGGGTATGCGATTGCGGCTGCGGCACTCATAGGAATTGACGTCGGTTACGGCGGCAAGTTGTGTGCCGAGTTCGGCCACCGCGAGGCCGACATCGGAGCGGAGCCATTGTGCCACCGCCTCGGCCATGACGCAGCGAAGCGTGGGCGCCGGATTGAGCGTCACAACGGAGCGGTCTGGCATGGTGACGCGCTCGATCCGTACCAGATCATAGGCCGCACAATGCGACGGCTCGGGCGTGATCGGCAGCGGATGAAATTCCGCAAGCTTGGCGAGCCGTTGGTAGCAGGCGAGCGTCTCGGGGCCCGGCAGCACCGCCGCCGGCGGCATCTTGTGCAGCTCGCGATAGAGCTCGTGAACCAATTCCGCCCGGTCGGTGGATGCCGCGACCGCGGCGCCGGCCGTCGTCACGAGCAAGAACAGAAACGCCGCGGATGGAGCCCGGAGCCGTGTCATGGGTGGTTGTGCCGATCGCGCTCAGCGCCCCGCGGCCGGCGCCGGGCGCGAAGCGCGGGAAGCGGGCGAAAGGTTGCTCGGAACGTAGTTTTGCGCGCGCGCCCGCTCGGCCAGATCGCAACCTTCGCAATAGCGCGAATCCTTGTAGTCGATCCAGTTGTGGGCGTAGATGCGCTCCGCCGGAATGCCGTAACGCTCCTGAAGAAACCGCACCAGAACGAGACAAGTCGCGAACTGCTCGGGCGTCGGCAGCTTGCGCACGTCGGGGGCGTTGCCGTTGAACTCGACGCCGATGGAATTGACCCGGGTGACCTGACGATAGGTCCTGGAATTGTCGATGTACTTGTTGTCGTTCCTGTTGGCGCCGTCGCCATGGGTGGTGATCGCGGTTTCCGGCGTCGACCAATACACCGTGCCGTCGGTCTCGACCCAGAGCGTCACGCCGCGCTTGGTCGGGTTTTTCGCCTGCCCCTCGGCGAGAGACTTCGCGGCGCCGGGCGCACCCTCGGTCTGATGCAGGATGATATTCTGCCACGGCGCCTTGGCCGGATCGCCGAGCGGGGTGAGATAGACGATATGCAGGCCGGGAATTTGCGGCGCGCCCGCGCTCCTGGCAAGCGCCGGAAAATCGTCCGCCTGCCCCGCCGGGGCGAATATTAAAGAAAAGGCGAGGCAGGCGGCGATGAGGCGCACCAGAACCGTATAGCGTCGGCGTGGGCCAGCCGCCAGCCGCTTCCGGCTCGGCCGTCGCGGTTCGGAAGTTCCGCCGTCGTTCTCGGCTTGCGCTGAAGCAAACTTCCGAACCAAAGCGACACTGGCTACTCTATGATTCTAGTGTCCCTTTGGACCCGAAGTTCGCAATAATGGTTGCTGAGCAATCGTGCGAACCTCAGGTCCGGGACACCGGTCTCGGCCCTGCCCGCAAGGCCCAAAAAAGAAACCCGGAGGAAATGACCATGTTCGGCTTGATGCAGGATTGGCCGCTGCTGTGCCATCGCATCATCGACCACGCCGCCACGAACCATCCCGACCGCGCGGTGATATCGCGCTCGGTCGAGGGGCCGATCCACACCACCAATTACGCCGAAATACGACGGCGCGCGCTGAAGGTGGCGCAGCGGCTGGAGCAGGACGGCATCCGCCCGGCCGACCGCGTCGCCACCATGGCTTGGAACACATGGCGGCACCTGGAAAGCTGGTACGGCATTCTCGGCATCGGCGCGGTCTATCACACCGTCAATCCGCGGCTGTTTCCCGATCAGATCGCCTGGATCATCAACCATGCCGAAGACCGCGCGATCATCGTCGATCTGACATTCGTGCCGATTTTGGAAAAGCATCGCCGACAAACTCACGACCATCGAACGCACCATTATCCTCACCGACAGAGCGCACATGCCGGCGACGACGCTGAAAAACGCGGTCGCCTACGAGGACTGGATCGGCGACGGTCGACGGCGATTTTGCCTGGAAGTCGTTCGACGAGAACACCGCCGCCGGCATGTGCTACACCTCCGGCACCACCGGCAATCCCAAGGGCGTGCTCTATTCGCACCGCTCCAACGTGCTGCACGCGTTCATGGCCGCGATGCCGGACGCCAAGGGCATCTCATCGCGCGACGTGGTGCTGCCGGTGGTGCCGTTCTTCCACGCCAACGGCTGGTCGCTCGCGTTCTCGACACCGATGACCGGCGCCTCGCTGGTGCTGCCTGGGCCAAAGCTCGACGGCCCTTCGATCTATGAGCTGCTTAACAAGTACAAGGTGACGTTCACCGCGGCGGTACCGACGGTCTGGCTGATGCTGCTGCAGGACCTGGAGAAGACCGGCGGCATGCTACCGCATCTCAAGCGCGTGGTGATCGGCGGCTCGTCCTGTCCGCGCGCCGTGACGCAGACGTTTCAGGAAAAGTACGGCGTCGAGGTCATCCATGCCTGGGGCATGACCGAGATGAGTCCGCTCGGCTCGCTCTGCACCATGAAGCCGGAATACGCGGCGCTCGACAGGCGACGCCAGGCTCGACATCCAGATGAAGCAGGGCCACGCGCCGTTTGGGGTCGAGATGAAGATCACCGACGACGCCGGCAAGAAGCTGCCCTGGGACGGCAAGACCTTCGGCCGCCTGAAGGTGCGCGGGCCCGCCGTGGCGCGGCGCTATTTCAAGGACGACAGCGAAATTCTCGACGAGGAGGGATTCTTCGACACCGGCGACGTCGCGACCCTAGACCGGCACGGCTACATGCAGATCACCGACCGCTCCAAGGACGTGATCAAGTCGGGCGGCGAATGGATTTCGTCGATCGACCTGGAAAACCTCGCGGTCGGCCATCCCAAGGTGGCGGAGGCCGCAGTGATCGGCGTACGCCATCCCAAATGGGACGAGCGGCCGCTGCTGGTTATCGTGCCCAAGAAGGACCAGCAGATCAGCAAGGACGAAATCCTGGGCTTCATGCAGGGCAAGATCGCCAAATGGTGGATACCCGACGACGTGGCCTTCGTCGAGGAAATCCCCCACACCGCGACCGGCAAAATCCAGAAGACGGTGCTGCGCGAGCGTTTCAAGGACTACCGGCTGCCGACTGCAGCAGCGTAGTGAAGAGCGATCACGCACCGCCACGGAGGCTTCAATTCGTCATGGCCGGGCTTGTCCCGGCCATCCACGTCTTGCTTTAAGAGAATACGTGGATGCCCGGCATAAAGCCGGGCATGACGTGGAGAGGTCGCAGGACACCCGATGACGGCCGTCAATGCGAGCACCCCAGCACCGATCGGCCCGCCCGCCCCGGCGACGCGGTTCATCGGCGACCGCGGCGAATATTGGCGCCTGCTCATTCGCGGCAACGCGCTGCTCGCGGTCACGCTCGGCATCTACCGGTTCTGGTTCGCCACCGATGTGCGGCGCTTCCTGTGGTCGAATACCGAGGTCGGTGGCGAGACGCTGGAATACACCGGCACGCCGACCGAGCTGCTGATCGGTTTTCTGATCGCGCTCGCCGTGCTGGTGCCGATCTATCTGTTGTTTGCGCTCGCCGCATTCACGCTCGGACCGGTGGGGCAATCCATCAGCGCCCTGAGCTTTCCGCTGCTGTTCTTTCTTGGCCAGTACGCCGTCTATCGCGCCAGGCGCTACCGGCTTACCCGCACCATCTATCGCGGAGTGCGCTGCCATCAGGGCGGCTCGGCGGTGCGCTATGCGATCTGCGCGATATTCTGGTGGTTGCTGGTCGCGATCAGTCTCGGCCTCGCCTATCCGTTTGCGCAGTCGCAGTTGGAACGCTTCAAGATGCGGCACACCTGGTATGGCGATCTGAACGGCCGCTTCGAGGGCTCGGGCTTTGGCCTGTTCATGCGCGGCCTACCGATGTGGCTGCTTACGATCGGACCGCTCGCCTTTGCCGTGAGCTATGCCATTGCCGTCGTCGACTGGGCCAAGTTCGCCGCCGCGGCCAAGCGCGCCAACAGCGCCCAGGAGTTCATCAACGGGCTCGAAACATCGTTTCCGGCCGTTTACACCGCCATCATCATTTCGAGCGTGGCGATGTCGGCGAGCATCATCATGGCGACCGTGCTCTATCCGGTGTTCCAGGCCATGATGCTGCGCTGGTGGCTGTCAGGGCTGCGGTTCGGCGGGCTGACGGTGCGCTCGCACCTCCGCACCGGCCAGATCTACGGAGCTTACCTGCGCTTCCTGTGGTACGGATTTCTATTCATGATCGCGATGGGCATCGCCGGCGGCGTCATATACGCCTCCGTCAACGGTATGCTCACCGCGGTGAAAACCCGTGAGGTCGCGGACATCGTCAAAGCGCTGACCGGCCTTGGAATCTATGTGACGACCATGCTCGGCTTCTCGGCAATCTACCAGGCCACCGTCAAGCTTGCGTTTTGGCGCTGTGGCGTCGAAACCGTCGCGATCGATGGCCTCGACGTGCTCGATCGGGTCAAGGCCGAGGGCGCGCCGAGTTCGGCGGTCGGCGAAGGTCTCGCCGACGCGCTCAATGTTGGCGGCTTCTAGATGACGACCGCCGCGGGCCTTTATTTCGACGGCGTCAGCAGCGTGCGCCACGCCGTCACCGCCGAAGCCACGGCGGATGGCGTACGGATCCGCGGCGTGGACGGCTCCGCGGTCGCCGACTGGCCGTACCCTACGCTCCGGGCCATGTCGTCGCCCGACGACGTGCTCCGCCTCGGCCACGCCGGCGGGCCGGAGCTCGCCCGGCTCGAAATTCGCGACGCCGCGCTAATCGCCGAGATCGAGCAGCACGCCGAGTTTCTCGACCGCAAGGGCCCCACCGAGCGGCGCCTGCGCCGCCGCGTGATCTTCTGGAGCATTGCAGCAACGGTGTCGCTGCTGCTGGTCGCCGTTGTCGGTCTGCCGTTGCTGGCCAGCCAGATCGCACCGCACGTACCGCTGTCGGTCGAGCGCAGGCTTGGCGCCGCCATCGACACCCAGGCCCGCTCCATGCTCGACAAGGGCCACGGCGACAAGCCGTTCGAATGCGGCACCGCGGACACCGAAAAGGCCGGCCTCGCCGCGATCAACTCGCTGATCGGACGGTTAGAGCACGCGGCTGCACTCCCAATTCCGCTGACCGCCACGGTCATCCGCCGGCGCGAGAGCAACGCGATTGCCTTGCCCGGCGGGCATATCTACGTGTTCGAGGGTCTGGTGACGAAGGCGCGCAATGCCGATGAGGTCGCGGGCGTCATCGCCCACGAGATCGGTCATGTCGCGCACCGCGACGGCACGCGTTCGCTGCTTGAGGCCGCCGGCCTCTCGTTCCTGTTCGGCATGCTGCTCGGCGATTTCACCGGCGGTGGGCTGGCAGTCATCGCGGCGCGGACGGTGCTGCAATCGGCCTACTCTCGGGACGTGGAATCGGCCGCCGACATTTACGGAGTGGGGCTGGTGGGCAAGATCGGCGGTGACCCCCGGGCGTTGGGTACAATTCTCGAAAAGATCGCGGGTCAGGTCGAGCCCGGCTCCGATCTCCTGAAAGACCATCCGCAGACGAAAGATCGCGTCGCCGCCATCAATGCCGCGGCTGCAGTGTACCCTGCGACGCGCCAACCGCTGCTCGCGCCGGCCGAATGGGCTGCGCTCAAGGGAATCTGCGGGTAGCTCATGGCGCGGAGGAGGCTGGCCGAGGAGCCGACGTCGCGATTGGCCATCTGGGCGCGGCGCTGCGCGTTCTTCTCGCTGGCGGCGGCCTTTCTCTCCGTCCTGATCGTGCGCTCGGGGATACTCGAACTCGTGCCGGCGCTCGCCACCTTCGCCGGGGCCCTGCTGTTCGCGGTGCTGGGCATCGTGCTCGCGTTTGGCGCCTTCATCGTGATCTGGAAGGACGGCATCAACGGCGCCGGCCACGCCTTCGCGGCGATCGGCATCGGAGCGGCGCTGATCGCCTATCCGGCCTATCTCGGTCTACGCGCCTACAAGCTGCCGATGATCAACGACATCACCACCGATCCGATCGACCCGCCGCGCTTCGACGTGCTGGCGCGGTTGCGGCCGCGTGGCACGTCGCAATATGCCGGCCTTTATGCCGCCGAGCTGCAGCGCAAGGCCTATCCCGACATCGAGCCGCTGAGCGTCAGCGCATCGCCCAAGGCCGCTTATGATACCGCCATGGCGGTGATCGTGCGGCGCAAGTGGCGCGTGGTGGTGGATCGGCCGCCGCAGCCTCCCCGGCGCGACGGCCAGATCGAGGCGGTGGCGCGCACGGCCATCATGGGCTTTCGCGATGACGTGTCTTTGCGGGTGCGCCCCAACGAGGAAGGCGCGCGGATCGACGTACGCTCGGCGTCGCGCTACGGCCGCCACGACTTCGGCACCAACGCCGCGCGCATCCGCAGCCTGCTCGAGGACATCGACACGCGCATTGCCGATGCCGCCGAGGAGAAGCTTGAAAAGCCGCCGCCGAAGCCCGCGCCGACGGCGAAGCCTCAGCCGCGCAAGCGATAGAGTCCAGCGATCGACGCCGGCCCGCTGGTCGCGACTTCGCCGCGCGCCACCAGGTCCTCCAGATGCGCGAGCACCGACATGCCGGCGGCCTTGACCAGCCGCGGATCGAGGTTGGCGTAGATGCCCGTCACCAGCGCCGGGATGTCGCTTTCGCCCTTGGCCAGGCGATTGAGGATCGAAGCCTCGCGAGCCTTCCGATGCAGAATGTAGGCGGCGACAAAGCGCGGCGCGTTGCGCACCGCCGGGCCGTGGCCGGGAAAATAGATCGGCTCGCCGCGCTTGGCGAGCTTCTGCAGCGAGGCCATGTAGTCGCCCATCGAGCCGTCCGGCGGCGCAACCACCGGCGTCGACCAGGCCATGACGTGGTCGCCGGAGAACAGGACGTTGTTCTCCTTGAACGCGAAGGCCATGTGGTTGGCGGTGTGGCCCGGCGTGGTGACCGCTTCGAGGGTCCAGCCGTCGCCGCTCACCACCTCGCCGTCGGCGAGCGCGCGGTCGGGACGGAAGTCCATATCGCCGGAAGCTTCCATCCGCGGAGCCTCGCCGACATTGAGCGCACGTGACGCGCGGTGCGGACCTTCGGCCAGAACCTGCGCGCCGGTCGCCTGCTTGACTGCCGGCACGCCAGGCGAATGATCGCGATGGGTGTGGGTGACGAAGATGTGCGTCACGGTCTCGCCGCGCACCGCATCGAGCAGCGCGGCGCTGTGCGCTGGGATCGTCAGGGCCCGGATCGATGATGGCGACCTTGCCGCGGCCGACGATGTAGCTGACGGTGCCCTTGAAGGTGAACGGGCTCGGGTTGTTGCACAGCACGCGCCGGACGCCCGGCATCGGCTCGTCGACCACGCCGGGCACGAGGGTGAAGTCCTTGTCGTAGGGAATGTCTTCGGCCATGGCGTCTGTTTAGCGGCATTGGCGCGCCGGTGCCAGACTGGGACCACAGTTAAGGCCGCGCCACATTTGCCCCTGTTCCGGCGCAGTGGCGCCCCAGGCGCTCCCTCGAAATCGGCCCAGCCGGTTGTTCCGATCCCCACTCAAGTTGAAGTGCTTCGGGAGGGGACATGCGTTGCGCATCCGTTGCATTGGCTCTCGTCATCGCTGCGCCCTTGCCGGCACGAGCGAACATGGCACCGGCCGGCAGGCACGCGTTTCTTACCCGCGCCGAGGTCATCGAATGGATGGATCATTACCGCGAGCGGCCCGAACCATTGCGGCTGCCCGAAGCGGTCAAGGCATTGAGCGAGGCGGGCTCGCTCCGCGAGCCCGAGGCCGCCGGCTTCCATGTCGGCTTCGTCGCCGGTGTCCTCGGCACCAATCCGTCGCGCGCCGAAGAACTGGTCAACCGGATGTTGCCGCTGCCGCCGTCCGACCAATGGCTGGTGGTGCGAGCCATCGCCTATTCCGGGCTGCCGGCGTGGAAGAGCCTGCTCGCGCGGGCGGCTGCCAAGCTGCCAGCGCGACGTGGCATGATCGACGCCTATCTGACCGGAGATCTGCCGACGCTCGATGCGATCGAGCTCGACAAAAGTCCGACGTTGCTGGAGAAGGTGAAGATGCACTTCGGCATCAAGCCGAAGGCGCCGGAAATCTCGTTTGGGCGCAATCCGGAATTGCTCGACGCCTTGTGGGGCGAATATTTCGCAACCGGCCACCACCGGCCGCTCTGGCGGATCGTCACGCTCTTGCCCTGGTCGAAGGACCGCGACAACGGCGAGTGGCTTGCGGTCGGCAGCTCGGCGAAATACACGCTCGCCAACAACGCCGCGCGCTATCCCGACATTATGGTGCTGATCAAAGGTATGAAGTCCTCCCAGGACGACGAAACGCGGCCGATCCTCGCCGAAGTCATCCACGCCGCCGAAACCACGGAAATGTCGAGTATCCGTAAGCAGCAGCTCGCCGCGATCGACAGGCTCAAGACCAAGGGCCCGGGCGCGCAGACCGACATGAAGGCGTGGGGCATCGTCGGCCAGGGCGCGATCGGCGTCACGTGCGTGGTGCTGGCGACGATGTCGCTCTCCGCCGCGGGCCTGCCCTGCGTGATCGGCGGGGCAGCAAGCTCGGCGATGTTCAACTATTGGGCGGCGCAGTAGAGCGGTGTTCTTTGAGATTAAATCGCCCGTTCGTCCCCGCGGAAGCGGGGACCCAGCGTTTTGCCAAAGAACTGGGCTCCCGCTTCCGCGGGAGCGAACGGAGTTTGCTTCGGTGTAATGCCATCATGGTTTAGCTCTCACTTGCTTTCGTAGGCCGCAAACGGGCCGTCCGCATAAACGATGCGGCCTCCGACCATGGTGAGCAGCGAGACGATGCCGCCGATCTGCTCCGTCGGCACCGTGAGATAGTCCTCGGACAAGACCGCGAGGTCGGCGAGCTTGCCGACCGCGAGCGAGCCGCGGCTGTCGTCGTCAAACGCGAACCAGGCGCTGCCCTCGGTGTAGAGGCGGAGCGCCTCGATCCGCGACGGCAGCTCCTGCGGCGCTCGCATGGCGAGGCCAGAGACGGTCTTGCCGTCGAGCATCCATTGCAGCGCGACAAACGGATTGGGCCACATCACCCGGTGCGCGTCGGTGCCGCCGCCGACCGGGATGCCCATGCGCAACGCGCTGACGATCGGCGGCACCTGCTGGGCGGCTTCGGCACCGTATTTGCCGAGGAAAGCTTCGCCGCGAAAATAGAACGAGTTCTGCATCAGCCAGCCGACGCCGATCGCCCTCATGCGCTTGAGACTCTCCGAAGAGGCGTCGTTGAGGTGGGCGATCGACCAGCGCAGGCGCGCGATCGGCGTCTCGGCGTTGACGCGCTCCAGCACGTCGAGCAGGTGATGGACCGAGCGGTTCTCCTGCCAGTGAAACGTCGCGGTCATGCCGAACGAGGCCGCCCAGCGCAGCACCTGATAGAGCTGCTCTTTCTGCGCATCGCTCGGGTTATCGTTGTTGTACATGCCCCAGGTGACGTTCTCGCCGATGCCGTTGAAGCGAAGCAGATCGTCGCCAAAGCCCATCGGCAGCACTTGCGTCAGCTCCTTGAAATCCACAAGCTCGTGGCCGCGGCGTGGCGCGCACAGGCTGTAGCGCACGCGCAGCGTCAGGCCATGCTCGCGCCAGACCTGATAAAGCGGCTGGTAGTCGGGCACCGGGAGATTGTAGCCGCCGGGATCGACCACGCCGGTCAGGCCCATAGCGTTGAGCGCGCGAAAAAACGGCCGCGTGCCCGCGACCTTCTGGGCGAAGCTCGGCCGCGGCAGCAGGTTGAACAGGTCGCTGATCGCGCGGTTGTCGCCCGAGAACCAACCGGTCGGCCGGCCGCTGTGCTCGGTCTCGACCCTCAGCCGGGCGGCAAGCTCTGGCGCGGACGCCGAGCGCGTCCCAGGCCCCGGGCGAGGGTGACAACAGCACGGTGCTGTAGAGGAGCTGGATGTAGACGCGATGGTCCGGCGCGGCGGCGGCGATCTCGGCGTAGGTTGGGCGGCGGTCCTCAGTAAACTGCCGCTCAGTCCAGCCGCCGGCGACCACCAGCCATGAGCCTTTCGGGGTCGTGCTCGCTTTCACTCGGATGAGATCGAGCGCATCGGCGAGCGAGCGGACGCCGATCCACTGCACCTCGGTGGCGTAGGTGAGCCCGGCGCGGATGGCATGAATATGGGAATCGATCAGGCCGGGGATGACGGTGCGGCCGCCAAGATCGACAATGCGGCTGTTTGCATCGGCGAGCGCGCGGATGTCCGGCGGAGTTGCCGATCGCGGCGATCTTGCCGTCCCGCACCGCGAGCGCTTGGGCGGGAGCGGCGTTGTCGTAGGTAACGATCTTGCCGTTGAGCAGGATGGTGTCGGGCGATTGGGCCTTCACGCTGCTGGCGCCCGACATCAGGACGAGCAGCGCACACAGCAGCGTGTCCCGGACAAGGCGCGCCGCGCGAGCGATGCGCCGCCGATCCGGGACCCAACTTGCTTCAAATAAAGAAAAGCTGGGTCCCGGGTCTGCATTGCAACACTCGGTGTTGCAATGCGCCCGGGACACGAGGCTGTGCATGAATTGCGTCCGCCCCCTACAGCTTCTGCAGCGTGCAATCGGTCTCGATGAACATGTCCTTGGCGCCAGGCGGGGTGCGCCGGAACACCCGCGCCTCCTTGAAGCCGTTCTTGGTGCAGGACACGGCGACGTCGTCCGGCACCACGTCCTTGCGGACATGGCTGCGGTAGAGGCCGAGCACGTTGGTCTTGATCGTCACCGGGTCGCCGGACTTGGGCGTCAGCACCACGCTGGCGTCTGAGATCGGCGTGCCGCGGGGGTCGCGCACGAAGCCAAAATAGGCCGGACCAAGGTTCTCTACGTCCTTGGCGGCATCGTACTCATCGCCGCCGGCGAGTGCGCCGCCGCCGGCGAGCAACAGCGCCATGCCTGCTGTCACGATCGATCGCATCGGGATGAGCATGTCCTGCTCCTGAATGGAATGCCGCCGCGTCATTCAGCGCGTGAAGTACATATTTATCATGAGACAGCAGGCTGTCGCTATCGCAACGAGCGGCACCACCCAGGCAAGCGTCGCCGGCAACCGCTGCGTCATGCGTTCCGGCAGATGGGCCGCGATTATGGCAAACAGCGCAGCGATGATGACGGACGTGGAAATCCAGCCGTACCAATA
This sequence comes from uncultured Alphaproteobacteria bacterium, assembly GCA_963702635.1. GTDB lineage: Bacteria > Pseudomonadota > Alphaproteobacteria > Rhizobiales > Xanthobacteraceae > Z2-YC6860. The sequence goes on along the minus strand of CAVPDL010000010.1, from coordinate 335,675 downwards.
CATGGCCGGGCCGGCAATCGGCCTGTTCGGGCCGAGTCCAAACACGCCGAGCGCGGGATGGTACGTGAACAGCGCCAGGTTTTTTTCGGTCGCAACCAGATAGACGATCGGATAGGTGATCGCGAACGCGATCGCGAACACGCCGAATTTTCGCGATGCGGTCATGCAAACCCCCGAAGGTTGTTGATGATGTGGCCGACGAGGAAGTTCCACCACACCACGAAGCAGAGCAGCCCAGTCAGGATGGCGCGCACGCGAGTACCTCCCGCGGCAGCGGGCGCCCGCCAGAAATACCAATAGGCCGGCAGCATGCCGAGCCCGATGGCGGCAAAGTGCTCCTTCATTTCGAACAGGCCGTAGGGTTTCCAGAGCTGGAGCTGGATGATCGCGATACGGGCGCTGATCGTATAGTGCGTGTAGATGACAGCGCCGAGCACCGCAGTCACCAGATAAAGCACCACGATGGCGGTGACGTACGTTGTCGAAGGCACGGCGCGGAATTTGGTGACGAAGGTGCCGGCAGGGGCGCGCACCGGCCACCACACCGCCACGGCCTGGTGCGTGATCGCTCCGAGCAGGGCGACCGCCAACAGGCCATGGACGATCAATAGAACAACCATTCCCATCGCAACCCTCTGCCTCGCATTGAAAAATTCAAAAATCCGATTCGTCTTGTTCAAAGGGCGCAGCTCACGCTGCGCCCCGAAAATTCATTGTCAGACCGCGAGCCTAATGCGCCAGCGGATCGGGCCGCAACTGGAAGTGCACCACCTTCGGCCGCGTGCCTTTGCCGGTCTCGAGATGAAACGGCGCGCGCGTCCCGTAGGTCGCCCACAAGCCCCTGCCCTTCCAGCCGCCGTTCGGATCGTCGATGCGGCCGTCCATCCATTTGGCGTAGAAGCCGCGCGGATAGGGCACGACGAAATTGAGCCATTGATCGCCGACCATCGCCATCAGCGACTCGTTGGCGTTGCCGGTCGCCCATCGGCACGTTGGCGCCGAGACCGAAGGTGTCGAATTGGTCGACCCAGGTGTAGTAGCTCGCCTCGGCGCTGCCGGCGTCCGGCACGCCGGCCATCTGCGGCCCGGGGAACGGATAAAGCGTCCAGCCCTCCGGGCAGTGCCGGCCGTTGGCGGCTTCGGGCCCTTGCGCAGACACCTTGCATTTGCTGCGGTCGAAGCTCGCCATGTGACCGCTCGAGAGCGGCACCCATGCCACGCCGTTGCGATCGATGTCGAAGCCGCGCGGGCCGAAGCCCGGCATCGGCGGCTCATAAATTTCGGCGAGCGCCGTTTCCGACGGGTTCGTTCCAGGATCGACGCGAACGATATAGCCCGGGAAGGTCAGGATCGATCCCCAGATCGTGCCGTCCTTCGGATTGACGCCGATGCCGTAGAACGCGCCGACAATGCGTTTGTCCTTCATCGGATCGAGCGGCTGGTTCGGCTCGGTCCAGGCGTCGCGCTTGCCGTTGCCGTTGGTATCGATGACGATCGGCGTCCAGCCCTGCGCCTTCTGCTCATCGCCGGTCTCCTCGAACACCTTGCGGTCGAACCAACCGAGCACGCCCGATCCGGGCCCGCCGGCGCTCATCCACAGCGTGTTGTGCGCATCCTCGCCGAACACCAAATGGTGCGTCGGGTAGCAGGTGCGGATCAGCGTGAGCTTGCCGGTCTTGGGATCGAGCATCTGCAGATGCCGGGTCGAGCCGTCGATCGGGAACACCTTCGCCGACGGATGGTCGGAGCCCTTCCTGCAGAACGCCGGGTTTGCGGTTGGGCCGACGCGCGAGGTGAACCAGACCTGGCCCTTCTCGTCGTACATCGGGTTGTGCGGCACAGTCCGGCTGTCCCAGATCGCCTCCTCGCCCCAATAGGGCGACGGCGACATCGGATCGTCCTTGGTGGACGGCGTGGCCGGGTCGCGCACCGCGAGCTTCACCTGCGTGGCGACGTTCTTGACCGGGTCGAGCACCGGCACGAGGTCGGTCGAATTTTCGGTGGTGCCGAAAATCAGGCCGTTGGCGTTGACCGTGGGCTTGCGCTTGTCGGTCGCGGTGATGTCGTGCAGGTAATGCTTGGGATCGCTGTAGTCCCATTGGGTGATGACGACGTTGCGCTCCTCGCCTTGCGGACGCGGCGGCTTCGCGGCGGGCAGTTCGCCGGCGGCGATGCGGTCGGTCCAGTCGGCGAAAATTTGTCAGCGCGCGGCCGGTGTCGATCCGGCCGATCGCGGTCGCCATGGCGGTCATGGCCTGGCCCGACAGTATGCGGCGCGCCCAGGCCTCCTCGGATTTCATGTCGGCGAACTGCGGGGGAATGGTGCGCGTCGCCTTGGTGCCGAGCGCGTGGCAACCGTAGCAGCCGTTGGTCTTCACCACGTTGAGCCATTCGGCCTGGCTCTTGACGTTGACCGACGCGCGGAACTGCCGACTGCTTCGCCGGCACGTGCAGCATCGAATACCAGTAGATCGCCGGATAGATTTCGGCGGCGGCCTTCGGGCTCGGCGCAACGCTGGCGGTGATGTTGACGGTCTTGCCCGGCTCGCTCCTGACCTTGGTCGAGTCGAAAGACCGTAGCCGCGCACCCAGACGTCGTAGCTTGGCCTTCGGCAGGTCGGGGATCAGATAGCGGCCCTGGTCGTCGGTGACGACGACTCTTGATGTAACGGGTGGGAAGGTCGGTGGTTTCGGCGATCACCCAGACGCCGGCCTCCGGCCCGTTCGGGCCGGTCACGACGCCGCCGATATCGTCCTTGTCGATCGCAACGGCCGTCGCCTGCTGCGCGATTGATGGAAGTGCGGCCGCGATAAAGCCAGCGATACCAAAGACAGCCACGCCGGCCAGCACAACATGCCGCAACGTCATGTCACCCTCCTGTCGTCGCCAAACTCAGTCGGGATGTGCGTTGGGGCCGTGCGCGGCACGGCCCCAACGTCGCTTTCAAGAAACCTCCTCAGTGCGCCAGCGGATCGGGCCGCACCTGGATGTGCACGGCCATCGGATAGGCGCCCTTGCCGCGCTCGTTGAGCCAGGGCGTGCGGTCGCCGGAGGCGCTCCACAGGCCGCGGCCCTTCCAGCCGCCGTTCGGATCGTCGATGCGGGCATCGAGACCCTTGGCGTAGTAGCCCATCGGATACGGCACGCGTCAGGCGCACCATCTTGCCTTTCACCAGGGCGGCGAAGCCGTCCTGCAGGTTCGCGGTCGAGATCGGCACGTCTTTGCCGAGGCCGACGGCGTCATGCTGGTCGACGAAGGTGTAGTAGCTCGCCTCGGCCGACGTATTCGGCAGCTCGGAGAAGCCCGGGCCCGGATAGTTGTAGAGCTTGAAGCCCTCCGGGCACTGGATGCCGGCGGCCGCATTCGGGCCGTTCAGCGGGCCCTTGCACTTGCTGCGGTCGAAGCGCGATCAGCACGCCGGCGGAGCCAGAGCCCCAGACCACGCCGTTCGAGTCGATGTCGCCGCCGCGGACGCCGATGGCCTCCTTAGGCAGCGGATAGAGTTCGCTCAGCTTGGTCTTTGGATCGTAGCGCAGGAAGCCCGCGGTGCCGCCGAACGTGCCGGAGGTGTACCAGATCGAGCCGTCCTTCGGGTTCGGCATCACCGCATAGGGGCCGGAGCCGACATTCATGCGCATGTCCTTGCCCTGCTCCGGCTTGCCCGGCTCGGTGAACTCGTCGAGCTTGCCGTTGCCGCTGGTGTCGGCGACGAACGGGAACCAGCCCACCGCCTTCTGCGCGTCGTGGGTCTCGTCCCACACCTTGGTATTGATCCAGCCGGCCACCGGGCCGGTGCCCGACATCCACAGCGTGTTGTCGGCGTCATAGCCGAACTGCGGATGGTGGGTGCCGAAGCAGGTGTCGATGAACTGGTACTCCTTGGTCTTCAGGTTGAGCACCGCCGCCTGACGCGGGCTCTTGTCGATCGGGAACACCTTGGCGTACTGGTTGTCCGAGCCCTTCTTGCACCAGGCCGGATTGTCCATGCCGCGGACGGTGGCGGCGAGCCAGACCCGGCCGTCCTCGCCGAACATCGCGTTATGATTGTTGGCGCGGGTGTCCCACAGGATGCGATCGCCCCAGTAGGCCGACGGCTGCGTCGGCTTGATCGCGGCGGCGTGGCCCGGTCCGAGCGAGACCGGCATGGCCGGATCGGCCACCGGCATCTTGAAGAACGACACGGTGTTGGTCTTGGGATCGAGCACCGGGCTGTTGTCGGTCGAGTATTCCGGCGAACCGTACAGCGGCCCGTTGGCATTGACCGTCGGGTTGCGACGGTCCGACGAGACCAGATCGTGCATGTACTTGTCCGGCGTCGACCAGTCCCAGGTGGTGACGACGAGATTGCGCTCGACGCCGGACGGCCGCGGCGGCTTGTTCTTCGGCAGTTCGCCCTTGGCGACGCGATCGGTCCAATCGCCGAAATACTTGTATGGCACGCCGCCGAATTGACCGGCAATTCGGTTGGTCATCCCTCTCGCCCATTGGCCGGAGGAGATGCGGCGGATCCAGGCATCTTCGCCCGATTTGAACTTGCCGAACTGCGCCGGGACGGTGCGGGTCGCTTCCTGGCCGAGCTGATGGCAGCCGATGCAGTCGACGTTGTTCATCTGCTTGCGCCAGGCATCGAACGTGATGTTCTTCGGGATGTCCGTCGAGCCGCCGAAGTCCTTCTGCGGCGGCAGTTTCATCATCACGAACCAGTAGATCGCCGGATAGTAGTGCGCGGCGGCGGCCTCGTTCGGCGCCGTCACCGCCATCAGATCGAGTTGCTGGCCGGGCTTGGCGCGCATCTCGGGCGAGTCGACCAGGCCATAGCCGCGCACCCAGACGTCGTAGTTGGCGGTCGGCAGGTCGGGGATGACGTAGCGGCCCTGGTCGTCGGTGACGACGCTCCGGGTGAAGCGGGTCGGCAGGTCGGTGGTTTCGGCGATCACCCAGACGCCGGCTTCCGGGCCCCTTCGAACCGCGCACCACGCCGCCGATGTCGTTGTCGTCGATCGCGACCGCTGCGGCGGCCGCGCCGTGCGGCGGCTTCGGCTGCGCGCTCGACCGGCGCCGGCAGCGCTCGCCGCCAGCGCGGCGACGCCGATCACGGCCACGGTCGGAACACAGAATCTGTCTGAGGCTCATCGTCTATCCTCCCTTTCAATTCCGGGCTTGGCACCCGTTGTCGAATTGATCTTATACCAAATAGGATCAAGCGGAAGGCGGGACCGGCGCGGCACAGAACCCGGCCCGCTGCAATGGGAGGCAGGCATGCGACCGCGCGCTGCGCACAGTCATCGTCCTTGCCATTTTGGCGATTGTTCCAGACTGGCGTGCCGCGCTGCAGGCGCAGGCGCAGAGCCTATCCGATGCGCCCGATCACCATCATCGTGCCCTACCCGGCCGGCGGGCCGACCGATACGCTCGCCCGCGATCATGTCCGATCCGCTCAAGGCCGCGCTCGGCCAGTCGGTCATCCTCGAGAACGTCACCGGCGCCGGCGGCAGCATCGGCATCGGCCGCGTCGCGCGCGCGGCGCCGGACGGCTACACCGTCGCCATCGGCCACAACCAAACCCACGTCATCAACGCCGCGATCGCATGAATTTGTCCTACGACGTGGTGAAGGACTTCGAGCCGGTTTCGCTGATCGCCGACACGCCGCTCTGGATCGTCGCCGACAAGGACCTGCCGGCCGACGACCTCAAGGAGTTCGATCGCCTGGCTCAAATCCGGCGACGGCAAGGCGAGCGCGGGCTCGGTCGGCATCGGCGGCCCGACCGATCTCGCCGGCCTGTTCTTCCAGAAGCAGACCGGCACGCACTTCCAGTTCGTGCCCTATCGCGGCGGCGCGCCGCTGCTGCAGGACCTGCTCGCCGGCCATATCGACTTCACTTTCGGACAGGCTCGACCTACCTGCCCTACGTCCGCAACGGCCAGCTCAAGGCCTTCGCCGTGCTGACGCCCAAGCGCTGGTGGGCGGCGCCCGAAGTGCCGACGCTCGACGAGCTTGGCGTCCAGGGCATCTACGCGTCGTTCTGGCATGGCATCTGGGCGCCGAAGGGCACGCCGAAGCCGATCATCGACAAGCTCAACGCCGCCTGATCAGAGCGCGCTGGCCGACCGACGCGTGAAGCAGCGCTTCAAGGACATCGGCCAGGAAATCTGTCCAGTCGACACAGCAAAATCCGGCGGCGCTGGCCGCCCAGCAGAAGGCCGAGATCGAGCGCATGGTGGCCGATCATCAAGGCCGCCGGTATCAAGCCGAATGACAGCCATACAGGGAGAACGCAATGAAAGACCTTGCTCTCGGCGATCGCGACCGCGACTCCTGCTCGGCACCGCGCGCGCAGGCGCAAGCGATTATCCCAACAGGCCGGTGAAGATCATCAACGACTCGGCGCCGGGCAGCGCGACCGACGTCGCCACCCGGCTGATGGCCGAGCGGCTCGGCGCGATCTGGGGCCAGCAGGCGGTGGTCGAGAACCGGCCCGGCGCCGGCGGCTCGATCGCGGTGCGCGCGGCCTCCCAGGCGACGCCGGACGGCTACACGCTCTATGTCGGCGCGGCCTCCACCTTCACCGCGCTCAAGGGCGCGCCGGGCGTGGCGCCGAACCTGCCGATCGAGCTGCCGCGCGACTTCACGCCGATCGGCTTCATCACCCAGCAGCCGATGTTCATCGCGGTGTCGCCGAAGATCGGCGTGAAGTCGCTGCCGGAACTGATCGCGCTCGCCAAGAAGAAGCCCGGCGAGCTGTCCTACGCCACCACCGGACGCGGCCGCATCACGCATCTGACCATGGAGCTTGTTGCAGGAGCGCGCCGGCATCAAGCTGCAGATGATCCCCTATACCGGCGGACCGACCGCGGCGATGAGCGACGTCGGCACCGGCCGGGTCGCCATCGTGATCGAAGGCTATTCGGGGCTTGCCGGCGGATTGAACAGCGAGCTCATCAAGGGCATCGCGGTTTCCTCGCTCGAGCGGCTCGACGACTTCAAGGACCTGGCGACCGTTGCGGAAACGCTGCCGGGCTTCTCGCCGGCGGCTGGAACGTGCTGCTGGCGCCGGTCGGCACGCCCGACGCCATCGTGCAAAAGGCCAGCGGCGATCTGCGCAAGGCGCTCGACGATGCCGAGATCAAGAAGAAGCTCGCCGCAGCTCGGCGCCTATCTGCATCCGATGACGCCCGCCGAGGTCACCGCCTTCGCCCAGGAGCAGCAGCGCACCTGGCGGCCGATCGCCGAAAAAGTGGCCAAAGACATGGCGCAGCCGAAGTGACACACAGCGCATTCAAATTGGTTCAGGTATGCTATATTGAGGCGATGAAGCGCAGAGAAACCATCAAGACCATCAACGCCCAATACGTGTGCACCTTTCGGCCGGAAGCAGAGGGCGGCTATACCTTGAGATCTCCAAAGCCTTTCCCGCGGTCGTGAGCTTCGAGCCTCGCTTGAGGAGGCTCGTCGGATCGCGCGGGCGAGCGGCGGCTCTGATGCTGGTGATCGCGCCCGAGGTGCCGGCGAAGACGCTCGCAGGAGTTCGTCGCCGTATGCCCGCGCCAATCCGGGCAAGCTCAACTTCGGCTTCGGCCAGGGCACCCTGCCGCAACTCGTCGGCGAGATGTTCAAGCTCGCGACCGACACCGACATCGCCAACATCCCCTACAAGGGCGGCATCCAGGCCGTCACCGACATGCTGGGCGGCCGGGTGCAGATGAACATCGGCACCATCTCGACGCTCGCGCCGCTGGTTCGGCAGGGCAAGCTTCGCGCGCTCGCCATCACCAGCGCCACGCGCAATGCCGAATTGCCGGACGTGCCGACCATGGCGGAGAGCGGCCTGCCCGAGGTCGCCTCGCTGACGATCTATGGCTTGTTCGGGCCGGCCGGTATCCCGGCAACGCGGTTCGCTGCTCAACGTGCCGTCAACGAAAGCCTGAAATCGGAGGACATCCGCGCCGCGATCCGCCGGATCGGCTTCGAGCCGCACCGGCTCGCCGGAGGATTTTACAAGCTTCCTGCAAGTGAAATGAAGGTCTGGATACCGATCGTGAAGAAAACTGGTTTCCAAATGAACTGAGTAGGTGGTCGCAATGCCTGATGTCCAAATTCCGTCCGCCGGTCCGGTCGATCCCGCGCTGATCGACGACCTCGTCGCCGCAAGCCGCATCCTCGCCCAGCACGGCGTGCTCGACGCCTGGGGCCATGTGTCGATGCGGCATCCGAAAAACCCGCAGCGCTATCTGCTGTCGCGCGCCCGCGCGCCCGCGCTGGTGACCGCCGCCGACATCATGGAGTTCGATCTCGACTCCAATCCGGTCGATCAGCGAGGGCCGCCGCATGTTCCTGGAGCGGTTCATCCACGGCGAGGCCTTCAAGGCGCGGCCCGATGTCAACGCCGTGGTGCACAGCCATTCGCCGACCGTCATCCCGTTCACGGTCACCGACGAGCCGCTGAAGGCGGTCTCGCACATCGCCTCGTTCCTGGCCGGCGGCTGCCCGTGCTTCGAAATCCGCGACGTCGGCCTCACGCAGGGCCTGCTGGTCACCAACAACAAGCAGGGCGCGGCGCTGGCCAAGGTGCTCGGCGACAGGCCGGTGGCGCTGATGCGCGGCCACGGCAATCTGGTGGTGGCGAGCGACATCCCGCGCGTGGTGCACCGCGCGCTCTACACCGAGGTCAATGCGCGGCAGCTTGCCACCGCGCTGTCGTTCCGCCGGCCGATCAAATATGTCGAGCCGGACGAGATGCTCAGGACCCGCAGCGGCTCGGCGATTCCTGGGAGGTGTGGAAGCGCAGGCGATGGGGGAGATGTAGCGGCCGACGTCCCGGCCTCATGGTGCGGAGCGCGCAACGGTCCGCGCAAAGCGCGGCCGATGATAAACTCCGCGACGCTCGAACATGGGCCGCCGCATCCTCGCCTCTGCTCCTGCGCGAGCACGGCGGGTGATAGGCGCGCAAGCGCAACAGCGCTAGGCGAGACGCGGCCTTCGGCCGCTCCTCGGGATGAAGCGGATAGAAGCATTGGACACTCACACGATTGCGAACGCCTCGATCTCGACCATGAACTCCGGCCGCGACAGGCGCACCACCTGGACGGTGGTGCTGGTCGGCAGTCGCCTGCGCGAAATAGCGCATCCGCATGTCCTGGTGTTTGAAATATTCGTCCATGTCGGTGACGTAGGTCGTGGTCTTGACGATGTCGGCAAGCGTGGCGCCGGCGGCCTCCAGCGCCGCCTTGATGTTCTCGCCGACCTGCTCGATCTGGGCGCGCATGTCGCCCTTGCCGACGCAATTGCCGTTCTTGATCGCGCGCCATCTGGCCGGCGACGTAGATCTGCCTGGTGCCGCCGACCTCGACGACCATCACCTGCGAGTAGAGCACCTGATCGCCGGATTTGCGGACGTGCAGCTTGTCCGGCTGGATGCGTTCGCGCTTGGCGCTCATGGCACACTCACATCTTCTCGAGCGTCGGCATCACCTCGGCGGTGAACAGCTTGAGCGAGCGCATGGCGTTCTCGGCCGTCATGGTGCCGAGGAACAGATAAGTCAGCAGGTAGTTGAAGCCGATTTCCTTGTGCTGCTTCTGGATTTCGGCCAGCACCGTCTTCGGCGACCCGGCGATCGTCGGTGCCCTCGGCGACGCATTCCTCGAAGTTCTGGCCGCGCACGTTCCGCATCCGCGCCTGCGGTCATGGTGACGCCGTGCTTGTTCCGGAGCCAGTTGATGTTGGAGAGGTGGTTGTCCATCGCGGGCTTGGCCCAGGCCCGCGCCTTCTCGTCGGTCTCGTCGACGAAGATGTGGCGCTGCACGCCGAGCGCGATGCCGCCGGAGAACTCGGGCTTCGGCTGCGCCGCCTTGTCGCCGCGCTTGGCAAAGGCCGCCTTGAAGGTGTCGATGTTGGTCCTTGGCGAACTGGTTGGGGCCGAGCGTGACGAAATGCAGCCCCTCCTCGCCGGCCCAGGTCGAGCCCTCGGCGCCGGAGGAGCCGTACCAGAACGGCGGATGCGGCTGCTGCAACGGCTTGCAGCGCGATCGGCACGTTGTCGAATTCGTAGTGCGGGCCCTTGTAGGTCAGCATGATCGGTGGTCAGGCCCTTGCTGATGCAGCGATAGGCGTCGATGAAAATCTCGCGCGACTGGTCGTGTTCGATCTTGTGGTACTTCAGCTCGAACGGCGAGACGCCGCGGCCGACGCCGATCTCGGCGCGGCCGTGGCTCAGATGATCGAGCATGCAGATTTCGTCGATCATGCGCAGCGGCGAATAGAGCGGCAGCAGATAGACCAGCGGCCCCATCTTTATTTTCTTGGTCATGCCGCGCCACCGCGCCCAGAAACACGCCCGGCACCGGCACCATGTTGAGCGGCGTCTGATGATGCTCGGCGAGATGCAGGCAGTAGAACCCGGCCTCGTCCGCCTGCCTGGATGAACGCCAGCCGCTCGTCGAACAGTTGCGCGGTCGGGCGCTCGCCGTGCTCGATGTGATCGAAAAGTCCGATTTTCATTTCTCTTTCTCGTCCAGTCTTCCGATTTTCTTGATGACAGGGATCAGCCGCCGGGCATCGGCATCGACAAACGCCTGGAATTCCGGCTGATCCAGATAGGCCGGCGGGCTGTTCGCCTTGACGAACACGTCGGTCACCTTCGGATCGGCCATCACCTGGCGCATCGCGTCGCGCAGCCGCGCAATGACCGGCGCCGGCGTGCCCTTGGGCGCGAACAGGCCGGCCCAGATGTAATATTCGACGTCCTTGTAGCCGAGCTCGATGAAGGTCGGGACCTCAGGGTATTCGGCGGCACGCTTGGCGCCCCAATTGGCCAGCAGCCGCGCGGCGCCGCTCTGCACATGCGGCGTGATCGGGCCCGGCGCCTGCGCGGTGATGTCGACCTGCTTGCCGAGGAAGGCGGTCAGCGCCGGTCCGCCGCCGCGATAGGGCACGTGCAGAAGCTTGATGCCGGCGGCCTGCTGGAACATCTCGAACGGCACGTGGGCGGCGCCGTAGTTGCCTGACGAGCTGAACGAAATCTGGCCGGGCCGTTTTCTTGGCGTCGGCGACGAGATCGGCGACCGATTTCCATGGCGCGTCGCTGCGCACGCAGAGCACGCCCGGATCGGCCAGCACGCGGGCGATCGGCACGAGCTGATCGTATTCATAGGACGGCTTGCGATCGTAAAGCCGCTCGGCCTCCGGCAAGAACGTCATCGAAGAAAGCGCCATCAGCAACGTGTGGCCGTCGGGCTCGGCGCGCGCCGCGGCGGCATTGCCGAGCATGCCGCCGGCGCCCGACCGGTTGTCCACGATCACCGACCGGCCGAGGATCTTCTCCAGCGCTGCCGCAACCGGCCGCGCCGCGAGATCGGCCTGACCGCCCGGCGGGAACGCCACGATCATGGTGATGTTGCGGGTCGGCCAATTCTGCGCCTGGGCCAGCGCCAACGAAGGCGCCACCAACACGCCGGCGAACGGCGCGCCAAGCGCGCCCTGCAAAAACCTGCGGCGATTCACGGACGTTCTCCCGGCGCGTCTTTCCGGCGCGCTATCCAACCCAGCCGCGGCACTGTGCCCGCTTGGGGAAGCGCAGGCAACCGACCAGCCGGCATGCCAAGGATGACGGGACGCGAGGCGGCACAGCGGCGTTGCCGCTACTAATGAAACGACTTGCTCAAGGAGTTCAGGCGATTCGAGGTTTCGGCTTCCACGACTTCATCCGCGGTTTGTCCGCAGAACATCTCGCCCGTTTCCAGGCGTGCGCCAGTGCGGTTGTCGAACAGGACGCGCCGGCAAGTGTCGCTGCGGGCCGAGCTGAAGACCACCTGCCCGACCTTCGTTTTGGTGAATTGCAGAACCGGATCGTCGGCACCGAGCGCACCTGCGCCGATGACCCCACCCGCCTTGACGGTCTGGACGCCGCTGGCGCTGGGTTCGGCCTTCGGCCGGAAAACCGCCGCCGGGTCCCTCGCCGTATAGAACACGGCAGCCATCAGCACCGCGAAGGTGGCGCTGATGGCTAACCCGCATTTCTCACACCGCGGCTTGAGCTGACGGGGATTTCCTCTGTTTTGATGGTCTGTTGGTGAAGCCGTGCGGAACGGTGGCGCCGAAGGCGCTGGCGGCGATTTGGTTTTTGCGTATCTCCGTGGGCCGATCGATGAAGCCGCGAGTTGAACGCGCCGCGGCGGCGCGTGTCAGGCGGGGGAGGCACGGGCCTTGGCGGCATCGACCAGGCGGCGGGCGGCGCGGCCCCAGTCGCTGGCGGCCGGGCAAGCCGACGCCATGGCGATCTTGATGCGGCGCACGCTGATGCGCACCAGCGCGCCGATTTTCAAGAACTTGAGCCGGATAGTGCCGCAGGTGGCATCCGCAAAGGCGGTCTCGGCAAGTCCGATGCGGCGCAGCGCGCAGACCAGCACATAGGCCATCGAAGCAAACCACAGCCGCAGCTGGTTGGCGCGCATGGTGGCGGTCGAGGTGCGATCGGCATAAAGATCGAGCTGGCATTCCTTGAGGCGGTTCTCCATCTCGCCGCGGGCGCAGTAGATGGCCTCGTAGAGATGGCGCGCCCCCGCCTCAGCGCGCTTGAGCGAGGTGACGACGAAGCGCGGGTTGGCCTCGCCCTGCGTCCACTCCGCCTTGGCGACGACGCGGCGCCGGCGGCTCCAGCTGTCGAGCGTGCTCCAATGGAAGTCCTTGAAGCAGCGCGCCGGGTGGCCGGTGTTCTCGGCCATCGCCTTTGCGGCCGCCAGTTCGGCTTCGATCAGGGCGACCAGACGGCTGTTGCGGGCCAGCCCGAACACATAGTCCACGCGGTTTTCTTCGCACCAAGCCATCAGCGCCTCGCGGGCAAAGCCTGAGGCCGCCCGCAGCAGGATGCGCACACAAGGCCAGCGGGCGCGGATCTGCCGGACGATCCGTTCGATCTCATCGACGCTGCCCGCACTGGCATCGATGTCGGAGGGCCGCAGCTTGGCGGCCAGCAGATGCCGCCCGCAGAACACATAGAGCGGCAGGTAGCAGTAGCAATCATAGTAGCCGTGGAAGAACCGCCCCTCTTGATGCCCGTGCAGCGGGTCGTCGGTGGCATCCAAATCGAGAATGATCTGCTTGGGTGGCCGCTGGTGCGCCTCCAGGAACAGCGTCACCGGCAGCGCCTCGATCGCCGCTTCGTCGTAAGCGATCCTGTGGTAGCGCGTCGGCTCCGGCCGGCTCAGTTCCAGCCGGTTCAACGTCGATTTGCCCGCTACCGCAGCGCAGTCTGCGCGCCTGGCGGTCAGCTTTCCCGCCAGTACCGCCAGCATCGGATCGTGCCGCAACTCGTCATGGTCGTTGAGGTCCTCGTAGCCCAGCGCAATCCCGAACACCCGCTGGCCGACCAGCGTGGTCACCGCATGCTCGATCAAATCCTGGCGGCGATGATCGCAAAAGCAGTCCGCAAATCGATCCACCAGACCGATCGCCCGATCGGTCGCGCCCAGAAGCAGCGCACCCGCATCCGACGTCACCAATCCGGCATCAAATGCCGCTTCCACAGCGCGGCCTTCAACGATTCCAAAATCAAACCGGTCTGCGCTACACTCTGTCGGCATCGGGGCGCTCCTCGAATCGTCCGAAAGTCGTTGTCGCAAAACAACTTTCGCTGATTCGGCGTCCCGATGCGCCTAATACTGTGAGAAATGCGGGCTAACACGCGCATCCTGTTCGAACGCGCACGACGCAGGCGCGCGGGCCGACGGCGCGATAGCGGCAGGTTCATGGCAAGGACCTCGAACCACACAAGGGTAGAGGGCCGGTATTTCAGGTTCCGTAAACCGGACGGAAAAAGTTGAATCAATGTATCTCCGGCTCGGGCATCGCCGCCTTGCCCTGGAGAAAATCAAAGTCGCAGCCCTGGTCGGCCTGGCCGATGTGCTCGGAGAACATCGCGCCATAACCGCGCGGGTATTTCGGCGCAGGACGCTGCCACGCGGCCTTGCGGTGGGCGAGTTCGGCGTCGCTGACGTGCAGATGGATCGAGCGTCGGTCGACGTCGATCTCGATCTCGTCGCCGGTCTGCACAAAATTGAGCGGGCCGCCGACGAAGCTTTCCGGCGCAACATGGAGAATGCAGGCGCCATAGCTGGTGCCGCTCATGCGGCCGTCGGAAATGCGGATCATGTCGCGCACGCCCTGCCCGAGCAGGCGCTTGGGGATCGGCAGCATGCCCCACTCCGGCATGCCAGGACCGCCCTTCGGCCCGGCGTTCTTTAGCACCAGGATGTGGTCCGGCGTAACGTCGAGGTCGTCGCGCTCGATCTCGCGCATCATATGGTTGTAGTCCTCAAACGCAATCGCCTTGCCGCGGTGCTTGAGAAAGCGCGGATCGGCGGCGGCCGGCTTGATGACGCAGCCGTTCGGCGCGAGGTTGCCCTTGAGCACCGCAGTCGCGCCCTCGGCGTAGATCGGGTTGTTGAGGCCGTGAATGACATCGGGGATATGAACCTTGGCGCCGGCAATGTTCTCGCCGATGGTTTTGCCGGTGACAGTCATGCAGGATAGATCGAGCTTCTCGCGCAGATTGTTCATCATGGCGCGCAAGCCGCCGGCGTAGAAGAAATCCTCCATCAGGTATTTCCCCGACGGTCGCACGTTGGCGAGCACCGGGATTTGCCGAGACAACTGGTCGAATTTTTCCATATCGACCGGGATGCCGGCGCGCCGCGCCATCGCCACGACATGGATGATGGCATTGGTCGAGCCGCCCATCGCCATATGCACCTTGATGGCGTTGTCGAAGGCCGCTGGAGTCAGGATTTTGTCGGGTGTCAGATCCTCCCACACCATTTCCACGATGCGCCGACCGGCAACGCCGCACATCCGTGGATGGTTGGCGTCGGCGGCCGGGATCGACGACGCGCCTGGAAGCGCAAGGCCCAGCGCCTCAGTGATCGCCATCATGGTCGCGGCGGTGCCCATCACCATGCAGGTGCCGAACGAGCGGGCGATGCCGCCCTCGATCTCGTCCCATTGCTCCTCGGTGATGTTGCCGGCACGCTTCTCGGTCCAATATTTCCAGACGTCGGAGCCCGAGCCCAGATACTGCCCGTTCCAGTTGCCGCGCAGCATGGGACCTGCCGGAATATAGATCGCGGGGATGCCCATGCTGATCGCGCCCATGATGAGGCCGGGCGTGGTCTTGTCGCAGCCGCCCATCAGCACCGCGCCGTCGAGCGGATGGCTGCGCAGCAGCTCCTCGGTCTCCATGGCGAGGAAGTTGCGGTACATCATGGTGGTCGGCTTCACCATGGTTTCCGACAGCGACATCGCCGGCAGCTCGATCGGGAAGCCGCCGGCCTGCAGCACGCCGCGCTTGACGTTCTCGGCGCGCGCGCGCAGGTGCGAGTGGCAGGGATTGATCTCGCTCCAGGTGTTGATGATGCCGATCACCGGCTTGCCGGTCCAATCGTCGGCGTCGTAGCCGATCTGGCGCAGCCGTGAGCGATGACCGAACGAGCGCATGTCGGATACGCCGAGCCAGCGATGGCTGCGGAGGTCTTCGGGGCGTTTGCGATTGGTCATGACGGCACTTCGCGGCGTTGGAGTTTATGAGCGGGGATTGAGCTTAACACGGCCGGCTACGCGGCTTGGGTGGTTTTCCAGGCGCCGTTGCCGCCAAGCGTCGACCGGACGATCGACGCTATAGTAGAGCGCGGCCGCGAGCATCAAGACGATGGTCATGATCACGATGCCGCGCAGCACACCGACGTGCAGGCCGAGCAGATGGTCGATCGCCAGTATGACCGTGAAATGTACGATGTAGACCGGATAGGACAGCTCGCCGAGAAGCCGATCCAGCGTATTGCGGTTGGTCGCGCGGAACAGGAAGGGAATTGCAAGGAACATCAGCAGCAGCAGGCCGACCGACGCGACGCGCGACACACCGTGCCAGCGATTGATCAGCAGCGCCGCCGCGGCGCAAACACAAGCCGTGATATGCAGTGCGACATGGCGGGGATCGGTGACGCCGGAGGACGGCCGGTAAACCCGATAGGCCAGGGTGCCGATGAGGAAGATGGCGAGTTCCGACGGAAAAAACCGGTAGGACCAGGGATCGCCCTGGAAGCCGAATTGGAACTGCAGCAGGAGCCGGAGCGCGAGGCTTCCGAACAGAAGCGAGGCAATGACCGAAGCTTGGCGACGGACGATCAACGCGGCGACGAGATAGAACCACATCTCGACGCCGAGCGTCCAAGCCGGCGGAATGACCAGCAATCCGATCAGCGGATGCGGATCGTCATTGAAGTTCGCGATCAACGACAGATGACCGCTCTGCACGGACAAAAACGTGTAGAGGTCCTGCGCAAAAATGAAAATCTGCGAGCCGGCGAGCAGCAGCCAATCGAGCAGGCCAAGACGCGGCATCGATTGCCAGTAGGAAATAAACTCGAGCTGGCCGGATGTCGCATGAGCCACCACCAGCGCCAGCAGAAGCGTTACCACAAGCACAACGGCATAGGCTGGAAACAGCCTGAGGAACCGGTTGCTGATGAAGGTGCCGTAGCTGGAATTCTCGGGCCGGTACTTCTCGTTGAGCACCAGTGCCATGTAGAACCCGGAGATGGCGTAGAACGCCTGCACCGCGGTGTCGCCCGGGATCAGCGGGAAACCGAGGAACGCGCCGGTGTGGCCATAAGCGACCGATAGTGCCAAGACGAGGCGCAGCGCTCCCAACGACTTCCCCTGGACACCGACGTGTCAATCCGGGCTGGGAAACCTCCCAGCACATTCGGATGGATCATAGCGTATCCGGAGCGCGCCATACCGGCCAATGCGCTTACCTGTCGACTGCCGGCCGCGGCGGCTTGATCGAGGTCAACCGGCTCAATTGACGTTGATATGATTGACCTCGACGATCCGCTTCCAGTTGGCGATCTCGTCCACGATCTGCGTCCGCATTTGCTCGGGTGTGCCGGGCGTCGCGATGTTGCCGCCCTCTTGCAGCTTCTGCTGGACGTTCGGGAACTCCAGCGCCTGGCGGATTTCGGTGTTCAGCCGTTCGACGATCGGCCGCGGCGTGTGCGGCGCGGTCGCCATGCCAAGCCACGACATGTAGGCCACGCCGGGCAACGTCTCGGCAACCGTCGGCGCGTTAGGCAACAGCGGATACCGGGTCGGCGACGTCACCGCCAGGGCCCGGAACTGGCCGCTCCTGACGCGCGGAAAGCCCGATGTTGCGGTGTCCAGCATCACGTCGACACGGCCGCCCATCACGTCGGTCACGGCGTTGGCTGAACCACGGTAAGGCACCGGCACCATGTCGATGCCGGCCTTCATGCCGACCCAACTGCCGATCAGGTGATAGACCGAGCCGAGCGAGGTGATGACATAGGTGAGCTTGCCGGGGTTGGCCTTGGCGCGGGCGATCATGTCGGGGAACGACCGGATCGGCGAATCCTTCGGCACCGCATAGACGAACGGATAGGAGCAGACCATGGTGATGAAGCCGAAGGTGTTGTCGCCGTCGAACGGGAATTTGCCGACTGCGGCGCCGCTGGCGTAGCCCGCGGTCAGCAGCGTCATGGTGGTGCCGTCGGGCGGCGCGTGAGTGACCATGCCGGCCGCGATGCCGCCGCCACCGCCGGTGTTGTTCTCGACGGTGACGGTCTGCCCGAGAGGCTCCGTCATCCGATCCGCCAGCAGACGGCTGATGATGTCCGGGCTGCCGCCAGGCGAGGTGCCGACCAGGATGCGCAGCGGCCGTTGCGGCCAGTTCTGCTGGGCGCGCGCCGGCAGCGCCGAGGCCCCGGCAAAGGCTGCAGAAAGCGCAACTGCGCGGCGGCGACTGATGTCCATGAGCGGATGTCCTTGCTGGCGCGCGATGACGTTAGCAGGGACAGCGTCGTCGTGGCTAATTTTCGTTTAATGCGACCGCGCGTTTACCACGGCTTGCCGCAACGCGATCTGCATGTTGGTGGTGTAAACGTGTCGAAAGTTGGCGCATGGATAGAGGCTCGCAATGAAGTTGCGTCGCCGGAGCGGATTGGCCCTCGGCATTATCGTGATGTGCATGGCGCCATTGATCGACGCCATGGAGGGCGGCCCCGTCGATGAGCCGTGGCCAAGCTTGCTGGCGAGCGGACCAGACAGCGTCGATCCCGTCGTCGCCATGCTGCAGCTCCGGGCAAACCTGACCCTCGACCGTCTGGTCCAGTCGGGCCGGGCGTCGCCGCAAAGGCTGTAACCAATCGTCAACGATAGCGCCTCTGCCGGCGATAGCTGGATTTAACATGCAGCACGACCCGCAGCGCCAGGATTTCGCAGATCGCCGAGAGGCGCCGCGCGTCGACGTGGACAAGCGTTACAACATGCGGCTCGATCCCTGCGACGGCCGCGAACCGATCACTTGCTCGCTCCTGGATTTCTCGGTAACCGGCGCGCGGTTGGAACTGCCCGAAGACGTGGCGCTGCCAGAAAGCGTCCACGTCTTGATCGGTGAACTGTCGCACAATTGCCGGATTGCGTGGCGCAAGGGCGTCACTGTCGGCGTCGACTTCGTCGACGAGCATCACAGCATTTTCTGAGCGCCGCACGACGCGGCCGCAACGCGACAGAAAAAAAGGGCCGCCATCGACTGGCGGCCTTAAGGTCACAGAGCTGCCGACAAGGGAGGATTAGGCGGAATAGCAGCCCGGTGCAATCGAAAGCTGACTTCACACGCCAGCGAGATAGCCAGAGTCGGGCCGCCGCGTCGATGACGCGTTCCGTTTTTCCCCAGAGTCGTAAATGAAAACGGGCCGCGAATCGAAACGATTCGATGCCCGTCTCCGACGAACCAATCGGACGCTTGGACGAGCGAGCCTGCAAGCCCATGTACGGCCTCGCGCAACGACTGCCGGCACCGCGCGCAGTCGCGCACATGCCGATGCTGGATTACCTTCAGGCGCCACCCAGCATTCGGTGAAAAATTGTTCAGAGGCTGCTCCGTCAGCTTCGCCGCCGGGCCAAGCGGAGGCCCACGAGTATGGCCTCGCCGTCTGCGCATTTGGTCGCCAGGGGCTGATAAGCCGACCACATACCTTCGAATTTGAGCCTAAAATGACGCCCAGAACGCACGCCGGGACCTTGGTCCACTTCCGGTCGCCGCCATTTCCCCGATAAAATATCGCGAAATCCGAGCGCACCCAAAATCTGGGTACGACCAAAGGGACTCCGTTTGACCGAGGAGGCCGTGATGATCCAGACACCGCGCGGTACGCTCGCCGAGCGCTACGAGCACGGCACGCGCTTGCGCAAGAAAGCTCCACGCGAACAGCACGCCGATCTGCACGGCCCAAAAGCTCGCGACCCGGTCGCTATCCTCGCTGAGACCGACCGCACCCGCGTGCCCGAGCTGGTGCCGGTCCGCTATGAGCGCATGCTGGCAGGCCCGTTCCCTTTCCTGCGCGGCGCTGCTGCGGTGATGGCGGAAGATTTACAGCACCAGCCGGCCGCCGGCATTGCGGTCCAGGCGTGCGGCGATTGCCATCTCATGAACTTCGGGGCATTCGATTTGCCGGAACAGAACATCCTGTTCGACATCAACGATTTCGACGAGACGCTGCCGGGTGTTGATTTCACCGCGGATCTCAAGCGGTTGGTGGCGAGCGTCGCGGTCGCGGCGCTGGCGGCGGGCCTGTCGAAAAGACGCGCGCGGGAGATCGCGGCGACTGCCGCCGCGGCGTATCGCAGCCGTATGCGCAACCTGGCGAGGCTTTCGCCGCTGCAAGTCTGGCACAGCAAAGTCGAGCTCGTGCGCGAGATCGAGCGTATCGAGCATCGCGCGCTACGGCGCGAGTTGCAGAGCATCCTTGCCAAGGCGCGCGACCATTTGGCGGAGGACGATAACTTTCCTCATTTGATCAAGGGCAAGCAGCCGCGCATCGAAGACCGTCCGCCGCTCATCTATCATTTCACCGCCAAGGGTAACGATCGCCACCACCTCGACGCCAAGCGCGTGCTCAGCACGTATGAAAGCCGCCTGACGCCCGACCGGCTTTGCCTCGTCGACCGCTACGCGCTCAAGGACGTTGCCTTCAAGGCGGTTGGCGTCGGCAGCGTCGGCACGTTCTGCGCCATCGGGCTTTACATGTGCGGCGACGGCACGCCGCTGTTCCTGCAGATCAAGGAGGCTGGCAAATCCGTGCTCGAACGGTTGGGACCGAAATTCAAGGATCACCAGGGCCAGCGGGTCGTTGAGGGCCAGCGCGTCATGCAGGCGGCGAGCGATCTCTTCCTGGGCTGGACCGAGGACCCCGCCTCGCAACGGCAATTCTACGTGCGCCATCTGAAGAACCGCCGGCTCGGTTCGATCAGCGAGTTGGTCGAGGAGGAAGCGCTTGCAAGCTACGCGCGGCTATGCGGCCGCACGCTCGCACGCTCCCATGCCCGCTCGGCCGACCCGGCCGCGCTCGCAGGCTATATGGGCAAGGGCGGCGTCCTGGACGATGCGCTGGCGTCATTTGCGATGGCGTACGCGGTGCGCACGCAAGATGACTTCGAGCAACTCGTGAGGGCCAAGCGTGGCGCCAAGCGCAACAAGGCCGCCTAGGTCCAGCCTTCGCGACCGAAACGGCGATCAAGACCGATGGATAGGGGTATGAGCCCCTTCTCTATCCGGGCGACGACACTGCCTTCAATGGCACGTCGCTTTCGCCCGGGTGTTCGTGAACGGCCCCATGCCGGCCTCAACTTGCGTACACTTTTGATTCCCTCCGGGAATGAGCGCTGGTCTGCCCCTTCAAGTCGGCAATCTGGAAGAGTACGCTGGCCTTGGGTCCGTGCAGACTTTCTACTCACCAGCGATGGAGAAAGAGTATGCCAAAGGCTCAGCGTAAGCGTTCGCGATCTAAGCTTTTGCCATCACAGTATCGAAATATCGGCTTCTTGCTCGCGACCGACCGAGACACCTGGAAAGATTTTATTATTTGGTTTGAGGGGAAGCTGAAGCCCGACATCAAAGTTACCTATCTACCCCCGAACGGAGCGAACGGAGATCCTCAAGCCATCGCCGGCGCAGCACAGGATCTTGCGAAATACTACGATGTAATCGTCACGGCGAGCACTGCAGCGGCCCTGGCGCTCAAGAAGGCAACGCAGGGGACTAACGCTCAGTTCGTCTATGCGTCAGTAGGTAACCCAGACAAAAGCGGGCTGACACCACAGCCGGGCGGCAATTTTACCGGAGGCTCCAACGGACAGGCAGACGCTAAAGTTGCTGTGCCGCGGCGTGTCAAACACATGGCGAACAACACCGCAAGGTTCAAACCCAATTTCGCGGTCGTCGGAGACTACTCAGACCCAGCCCATCAAGCAGCGATGGATGCCGTTTACAATGCTCTGACCCAACCACCCTTCAGCAAGCCGGTCCCCCTCCTCCCCTCTGACCCGGCCTGTTTGCTCAATTCCTCCGTGCTCGACTTCGACGGCTTCATGGGCCACCTGGCGGCTAATCCAAACAAGGTACAGTCACTCTATGTCTGCAGCGATTTATGGATCACCGTCAACGCAAAAAATCTGATCAAGAGCGCTAAGGCTGCAGGTATCAAGACGATGTTCGAGTTCAAAGAAATAAAACAAAATGGTGGTGGAGACGATAATGATCCAAATAGTTGGCAGACTTTATTCGAACAAGCTGCCGATTACGCGGACAAGATACTTAAGGGCTCAAGGGCAGGTGATTTGAAAATGTACACGCTGACCAACAAAAGAGGGCGAAGCCGCTAACCACGCCATGTACAAGACTTCATCACGCTTTCAGCAGAGGCTTCGAGCCCACCGGGTGTTAAAAGACAGTCTACCGGAAGGACCAAGCAGGGTGCCGTCGCAAGGTTGGTAGGAATTGAGGGTGGCGTAGTCTCCGGGGTGTTCAACCTCGAATCATCCGGCGTTGAAGCGCCGGACTGGAGACCACGCCATGACAAGCAATACCACGAAGCCTGATTCTTCGCAGCCTGCACCCGAGACGGCTGCCCATCTTTTCGACAATTGGTTCGATCCGATCGAAGCTGGCCTGCGCGATCGGGTTCACGAATTTCTCCACGCCATGTTCGAGGGTGAACTCGACATGGTGCTGTCGCGGCGGCGCTACGCTCGCCGTGGGCAACCATCGAGCTGCGATGGTCAGGGCGCGGCTGGCGCTACCGGTCATCGCCACGGCTACCGGTCGAGGTCGCTGCTGGGAAGCTTCGGCCAAGTGGAGATCGCTGTCCCGCGCGCCCGGTTGAACACCCCCGCTGGCAAGACGATGGAGTGGAAGAGTCAGGCGCTGCGGGCTTACCAGCGGCGCACACTGACCGCCGACGCGCTGATCGCCAGCACCTATCTTGCCGGCACCAACACGCGCCGGGTGCGCCGTGCGCTCGGTGCCCTGTTTGGCGGCGCGGTCGGCAAGGACACGGTGAGCCGGGTATGGCGCAAGGTGAAGAGCGACTGGGACGCCTGGAATGCCCGCTCGCTGGCCGAGGAGCCGATCGTTCGCCTAATCCTCGACGGCACGGTGGTGCGCGTGCGCCTTGATCGCAAGGCCACATCGATCTCGCTGCTCGTTGTCCTCGGCGTGCGCGAAGATGGCCAGAAGGTGCTGCTCGCGATCAAGAGCATGGGCGGCGAGAGCGCCGAGGCCTGGCGTACCGTCCTCGACGATCTCATCCAGCGCGGGCTGCGGCGGCCCGAGTTCCTCATTGTCGACGGCGCGGCGGGGCTCGACCGGGCCATCGCCGCCGTCTGGGACGGCGTGCCGGTCCAGCGCTGCACGGTCCACAAGCATAGGAACCTTTTCGCGCACGCGCCCGAGCGCCTGCACGACGAGATCACCGCCGATTACAACGACATGATCTACGCGGCGACGCGCGAGGAGATCGAAGCGCGCCGCAAAGCCTTCATCCGCAAATGGCGGCTCAAGCATCGCGCCGTCGCCGACAGCCTGGAGGAAGCCGGCGACCGTCTGTTCGCCTTCACACGCCTGCCGCCGAGCCAATGGCGCAGCGCGCGAACAACGAATGCGATCGAGCGCCTGCACGAGGAGTTCAAGCGAAGAATCAAGACGCAGACCGTGCTGCCTTCCACGGACACCGCGGCCATGCTGTTCTGGGCGCTGCTCGCTTCCGGTCAGATCAACATGCGCAAGGTTGACGGCTGGCAGACGCTTGCCACAAAGCCCATCGATCAGCCAATTGACCTCGCAGCCTGAAACGATACCTTCATGTTACCGGAGATCGCGCCACACCGAATTCCAACCACTCCCGCTACGGCACCCCAAGCAGCAGCGTCCCCGTTACTGATGGCGTTAGGCTCCTATCGGCAACACTCCAAGTCGCCAGGGACTACGAGCCTAACCGATACGCGAATGCTGAGATTGTTGATATTTCGTACATCCTCGCTCAAGCGGAGATCAGTAGCTTTCTCGAAACTCTTTCCGACGAGCAAATAGACGTGCTGATTGAAGTTAAGCACGGGGCCACTCCCTTAGGCCGTGATTTGAGAACGGCCTTAGAGGCTGCGCTCGGGGAATACCGCAAAACACCGGTAAGCCCTGGTTCTGTACGCGAACTCTTCAGTGCCTCACGTCTTCTGGAACAGACGATGCGTGAAGAAGCGGCTGGTAATGGGCGAAGCTAAGGCGCGACAGAGGGGTCACGCGCGGATACTGAAATCCCATCCGCATTGCATCTACTGCGCTGGTGAAAGCCCTGCGGACACGGCGGAGCACATGCCTCCCATTGCGATGTTCAGAAACAGGAAACGTCCAAACCAGCTAGTCTTCCCCGCTTGTGAGGCTTGCAATCAAGGAACGCGCCTTGGGCGAGCGTTAAATCCTGCAACCTTGCACTTTGAGGGCTGAACTTCGTGACTTACATTCGTCGTCATGTGCGGCAGAGTGATCCAGAGCAGCGGTCCGCTGCGCTACGGCTTCGTTGACGGGATGAATGTGCGCGACAGCCGCGTGCACAACTATCCTCCTTGATGGAACGCCGCACCGAGCCAAGAACTGCTGGTCAACCACCAGACCATCTGCGACAGTTGCTGCCAGCACAACACGGGCTGGTGGAAGCTGGAAAAGCACTACGGCGCGGACAACGGGAAATGGTGCTGTATCGCGGGGTGCGGGAAAGTTCTGCCGGTGACGGGACCGGTGACGGGACCGGGAAATCCCAAACTGAGCTAAGTGCTGGTCGGAGTGGCAGGATTTGAACCTGCGACCCCTTCGTCCCGAACGAAGTGCGCTACCAGGCTGCGCTACACTCCGACCTGAGGGCGGTATATAGCGGCGGCCCCATCCCCTCGCAAGCACAGGCATTTATTCGCTATAGAGCCTTGCCGGGAGCCTCATCCGAGGCTGGCCGAGGTGACGCGGATGGCGCAGGAAACCGTGCAACTGGCGAAGTACGCGGCTGCGCTGCGCTACGAGGACCTGCCGGGGCCGGTGATCCAGCGCGCCAAGGACTGCATCGCCGACACCATCGCGGCCATCGCCTTCGGCGCCGACCTGCCGTGGAGCCGGATCGTCGCTGGGCTACGCCGGGCGGCGCGGCGCGGGCGGCAAGAGCCGGGTGCTCGCTCCCGGCGGCGCGCGGCTGCAGGCGCCGATGGCGGCGTTCGCCAACGGCGCGCTGGCCCACGCCTTCGAGATGGACAATCTGACCTGGCCCAACACGGGCGTGCATCCCGGCGGCACCATGTGCACCTCGGCGCTGGCGGTGGCGCAGGAGCGCGGCATCGGCGGGCGCGAGCTGATCGCGGCCGTGGTCGCCGGCGCCGAGACGATGATCCGGATCGGCCGGGCCACCCAGCACAACAACGAAGGCCGCGGCTTCCATGCGCCCGGCACCACGGGGCCGTTCGGCGGCGCAGTCGCGGTCGGCCGGCTCCTGAAGTTCGATCAAGGCAAGATGACCAACGCGCTCGGCATCGCCGGCTCGCTGGCCTGCGGCCTCCTGGAGTTCGCAAAGTCGGGCACCGGCGCCATGGTCAAGCGGCTGCATCTCGGCCGCGCCGCCGAAAGCGGCGTGCTGGCGGCGAGCCTCGCCGAAGACGGCTTCACCGGGCCGGCGAGCGTGCTGGAAGGCCCGTTCGGCTTCCTCAACGTCTATTGCGGCGACAACGACGCCGGTGCGTTGACGCGCGGGCTTGGCGAAGAATGGGCGACGCTCCGCATCATGCTCAAGCGCTTCCCGGTGCACATCACGTCGCACACGTCGGTGCAGGCGATCGAGGACCTGCGGCGCGAGCACGGCTATGACGCCGCCGATGTCGCCTCGATCCATATTGCCGGCAACCAGAAGATGGCGACGGTGAACAACATCCCCTCGCCCGCGGACCTGATGATGGCGCAATACTCGCTGCCGTTCTGCGTTGCGCTGGCGCATCACCGCAATCCGCGCGATCCCGCCTCGTTCAACCTGAAGACCTTCAACGATCCCGCGATCCGCGGGCTCGCCCTGCGGGTGGCGATCTCGGTCGCCGACGAAGCCAGGCACGGCCATTCGTCGATTGCTTCGACAGTCACCGTGACGCTCAACGACGGCCGCAAGCTGACAAAGCGCGTCGACAGCTTCAAGGGCACGCCGGAGCAGCCGCTCGACGCCAGCGAGATGCGCGAGAAG
The DNA here is from genome assembly GCA_963702635.1 of uncultured Alphaproteobacteria bacterium. Lineage (GTDB taxonomy): Bacteria > Pseudomonadota > Alphaproteobacteria > Rhizobiales > Xanthobacteraceae > Z2-YC6860. The sequence goes on along the minus strand of CAVPDL010000010.1, from coordinate 310,065 downwards.
TTCCTGCTGCTGACGCAACATTGCGACCAGAAGGCAATGGCGCGGCTGTTCGAGCGATTGCAGAACGTCGAGATCGAACGCGATCTCGACTGGATCAAGGTCGATGCGGCGAAGAAAACCGGCAAGGCTCGATCGCCCGCCGGAGCGAGCAATCGCGGCGGGCCGAGACGAAAGCAGAAATGACCGCAAAGATCAGCACGCGGCTGGTACCGGCCGAACTTACCGCCATCGCCGACGCCGCAGTCTGCCTCGCGCGATGGCGGTCTGGTGGCGTTCCCGACCGAGACCGTCTATGGCCTCGGCGCCGACGCCACCAATGGCACGGCGGTGGCGCGTCTCTATGCAGCCAAGGGCCGGCCGTCGTTCAATCCCCTGATCGCCCACGTGTTCGATCTCGCCGCGGCGAAGCGGCTCGCCGTGTTCAACAAAGCGGCGCAAAAGCTCGCCGCCGCGTTCTGGCCCGGGCCCTTGACCTTGGTGCTGAGGAAGCGCGCCGCATGCCCCATAGCGGAGCTTGCGACGGCGGGCCTCGACAGCATCGCCGTCCGCGTGCCGAACCATCCGGTCGCCCGCAGCCTCCTGGACCGGCTTGGCCGTCCGGTGGTCGCGCCATCGGCCAACCGCTCGGGTCACGTGTCGCCAACGACGGCGCAACATGTGCTCGACGATCTCGGCGGCCGCATCGACATGATCGTCGATGGCGGACCGGCGCCGGTCGGCGTCGAATCCACCATCATCGCCTGCCTCGACCGCCCGGTGCTATTGCGGCCCGGCGGACTGCCGCGTGAGGAGATCGAGCGCGTGCTCGGACACGCTATCGAGGACGCACCGGTCGCGGACACCGGCGACCCCGATGCGCCGATCGCGCCGGGCATGCTGGAGTCGCATTATGCACCGCGGGCGAGGCTTCGCCTCGAGGTGGATCGCGTCGAGGCCGGCGAGGCGTTGCTGGCGTTCGGCATCCAAATGCCGTTGGGCGTCGAAGACGCGGCGATCGTGCTCAACCTGTCGCCGGGCGGTGACCTGGTCGAGGCCGCAAGCAACCTGTTTTCCGACCTCCGCACACTCGACCAGACCGAGGTCGCCACCATCGCCGTCATGCGCATACCGAACGAGGGGCTCGGCGAGGCCATCAACGACCGGCTTGCGCGGGCCGCTGCACCGAGAGGACGGGACTTGAAAACGCCCGAACGTCCGGCTATGTCTGACTAGTCAGGCTAGTCAGAAAGCGGGGTAGCATTGTCCGCCAACACCTGGAAGTTGCAGGACGCCAAGGCACGCCTATCTGAACTGGTGCGCCAAGCGAGATCGGGAGAACCGCAACTGGTTACGGTCCACGGCAAGGATGCGGTGGTGGTGTCCGATCCAACGCGGTTCGATGTAACCCCGAAACAAGTCAAGCCTCAAACGTTGCGCGGTTTTGTTGAAGAGTCGAAGAAGTATCGCCTCGATGTCGATGTCGATTTCGATGAACCGCATTACATGAACTTCCCTGACGCACGACTTGGCGACAAGAACGATGGCAAAGCTTGAATTGGTTGCTTGATACCAACGTCGTTTCGGAAGCGCTTCGGCCTCGACCCAATTTGTCGGTTTTGAAGTGGATCGCCGAACAGCCCGCCGATCTACTTGCCATCAGCGACATCACCTTTGCCGAAATGCGATACGGTGCCCTCACGGCCTTGGACGTACGTCGACGCCAAATCGTCGAGAATTGGCTAGCCAAAATCGCCGATATGTTTCAGGGGCGAATGCTTCCGCTTGATGTCGAGATACTGACGGAGTGGTTAACCCTCGCACGCCAAATGCGCGCTCGCGGTAAGCCTCAGAGCGGACCCGATCTGTTGATCGCCGCAACCGCTCGCGTCCACAACCTCACCGTCGTCACCCGCAATGTGCAGGACTTCGCTGACACCGGTGTCATCGTGTACGATCCTTGGCACGATCAAACCCAGCGTATGGACCCGCCATAGACGCGACCGCAATCGAGTGGTTTCCATGAATGAAATGAGCAAACCCGTCACCGGCGTGTCCCCTGCCACGCTGGCCCGCCTCATCGCCGTGGTCGGCGAGAAGAACGCCATCACCGACAAGGAAAAGCAGGTGCCCTACCTGGTCGAGTTCCGCGCGCTGTGGACCGGGCACACGCCGGTGGTGCTGCGCCCCGGCTCGACCAGGGAGGTCTCCGAGCTTCTCAAGATCGCCAACGAGACCTCGACCGCGATCATGCCGCAGGGCGGCAACACCGGCCTGGTCGGCGGCCAGATCCCGCACAACGGCGAGGTGGTGCTGTCGCTGCAGCCGCATGGACAAGATCCGCGAGGTCGATGCGGTGTCCAACACCATCACCTGCGAGGCCGGCGTCACGTTGCAGCGCGCCCGCGAAGCCGCGGCCAACGTTGACCGGCTCTATCCGCAGCTCCTGCCGTCGGAGGGAAGCTGCACCATCGGCGGCAATCTCTCGACCAACGCCGGCGGCACCGCGGCGCTGGCGCACGGCATCGCGCGCTCGCACGCGCTCGGCCTCGAGGTGGTGCTGGCCGACGGCCGGGTGCTGAACAACCTCAACAAGCTGAAGAAGGACAACACCGGCTACGATCTGCAGCAACCTGTTCATCGGCGCCGAAGGCACGCTCGGCGTCATCACCGCCGCGGTGCTGCGCCTCGTGCCGCGGCCGCAATCGGTCGAGACCGCCTGGGCCGCGATCCCGTCGGTGCAGGCCGCGGTCGATCTCCTCGGCCTTGCCACCGAGCGGACCGCCGGCGGCGTGACCAGCTTCGAGATCATGGCGCGCGAAGGCATCGAGATCGTGATCAAGCACGGCGGCGCGCGCGATCCGCTTGTCGACCAAGTCGCCCTATTCCGTGCTGATCGAGCTGTCGTCGCAGCGGCCCGAAGGCTTGCGCGAGTCGATGGAGCAAATTCTTGCCGAGGGTCTGGAGAAGGGTCTCGTGCTCGACGCCACGATCTGCGAAAGCGTCGAGCAGGCCAAGGCATTCTGGCGCATCCGCGAGCTGTTCGGCGAGATGCAGGGCCGCGAGGGCGGCTCGATCAAGCACGACGTCTCGGTGCCGGTCGCGAACATTCCGGCATTCATCGAGGAGGCCAATGCCGCCGCGGTCAAGCTCATTCCCGGCGCGCGGCCGCTGCCGTTCGGCCACGTCGGCGACGGCAACATCCACTACAACATCACCCAGCCGGTCGGCGCCGACAAGGCCGAGTTCCTCAAGCGCTGGGACGACATGAACGACGTCGTCTACAAGATCGTGCTGAAGTACGGCGGCTCGGTCTCGGCCGAGCACGGCGTCGGCATCGTCAAGCGCGACTATCTGCCGAAGATCAAGGACCCGGTCGCCTACGATCTGATGAAGACGCTCAAGCGCACGCTCGATCCGAAGGGCATCCTCAATCCGGGAAAGGTGCTGTGGTCAGGCCAACCGTCGAAGCGTTGACATTTGTATGTACATTTGACATCATGTGAATGCTTGACCTTGCAGGCTTTGACTGGGATGCCGGCAATCGCTCGAAATGTCAGAGCCACGGCGTATCACTGGATGAAATTGAGGATTTGTTCAGTCGGCCAATCACAGTATTGCCGGATCCGGAACATTCGCGGACAGAGGAACGTTTTAAAGCTATCGGGATCACGAACGCCGGTCGTTATGTTTTCTTGACGTTCACACTGAGAACGCGCGCTGGTGTGGCTCTCATCCGGCCCATCAGCGCCAGCTACATGCATCGCAAAGAGATCGACCACTATGAAAAAGAAAAAGAAGCTGCCAAAACTCAGCACCGATAGGGAAGCCGAGGATTTCGTCGCCAAGTCCGACCTGACGCAATACGATCTCAGCGGAATGACGACGGTGCAATTCGAGTTCGCGCCCAAAGCTGCGCGCATCAACATGCGCATGCCGGCAGATCTTTTGAGAGCGGTGAAGCGGACTGCGGCCCGACGAGGCGTTCCGTATCAACGCTTCATCCGGCAGCTCCTGGAGCGGGCCATCAGTCAGCCTGAAAATGCCAATCCGCGCCGCCGCAAAGCGGGCTGAAAGCACAATTCGATTTTTCAGAACAACGAGCCTTGCCGCGTGTCGACCTTTTTCTTACGCGACGCCGGTGCGGCCGTCGGTTCTCGCGGCGTTGGCGCGGCATCCGCACTGTAGGGCTCGATCAGTTCCGGCGAGTCGTTCGCGACCCGATTGACCGCATTGGAAATCTCATAGACCTCCATCGAGCCTTCGGGCGCAGGCCTGATCAGCTCGGCTGCCATGTTCTCGTCGACGTTCGGCGCAGTCGAGCCAGAAATCGAACTGCTCCGGCGGCACGATCACCGGCGCGCGATGGTGCATCTCTGCCATCTCCGCGTTGGCCGCCGTGGTGACGATCGCGGCGGTTTCCATCTCCTCGCCGTTCGGGCCCGATCCAGGTCTCCCACAGCCCGGCAAAGGCGATCGGCCCGCCGGCCCTGGGCCGGGCGAAATAGGGGCGCTTGCCGCCACGAACCGGTTTCCATTCGTAGAATCCGTCGGCCGGAAACAGGCAGCGGCGCCGCTTCATGGCGTTGCGGAACGCAGGCTTGTCGTTGACCGACTCGCCGCGCGCGTTGATCAGCAGCGTGAAGTCCTTCGGGTCCTTGACCCAGGCCGGGATCAACCCCCAGCGCACCAGCGCGAATTGTCGCTCGCCCTTCCAGCCATGCGCACGATCGGCACCGGCTGGGTCGGCGCGACATTGTAGCGAGGCGGGAAATTCGGCTGCTCGCGATAGCGAAACAACGCTCGGATCGGCCTCGGGCGCGCTGGTGATGCAATAGCGTCCGCACATGGTCGACCTTTGGCATCACCCTAACCGGCGCTCGCGCCTCCTGAAACGCCAATTCTTAGGGGCGCGTTAACCGGGTCCGGCAAAACTGCCGTATTCGTTTGCGACCTGGACCATTGACCATGCCCGCGCCTGCCGCCGATCGCGCGATTCCACCTCCCGCATCGGCCCTTCCCCCCATCGCTTCCGGTGCCGGCGGACCCAACATCAATCCCGCCACCGGCCTTTCCACCGATTATCTCAATCATTTCACCGAAGTGGTCATGGTGCTGGAGATGTCAAGCACGTCGCCGGAATGCTTGGACGATCTGCGCGAATGGCGGCCGAAGACATATGTCGAGCACTTCGCAGCCTCCCGCTTCAGCAACCGCGATGCAGGTCATTGCCGCCTACCAGGCGACGCAGCCGTCGGTGCGCGAGGCCATCGATCGCGCTGCCGAGACGCTCAACGATGCCGCTGGTCAAGATCCGCGACGTCGTGCTCCGGCAGCGCGCCAAGTCCGACACCACGAAGGCGGTCGCACGCTGCGCTCATCTGGCTCAAGCCGCTGATTGCCCGCACTGCCGCGGTGATCAATGGCACCGCGCCCGATCTCGCCCAACGGCAGGGATCGCAAGCCGCGGTTGATGCTATATTCAACGTGTGAACTGCCCGACCCCCGCGCCTATCCCGACCGCCCCTATCTCGCCGTCAGCGCCGCCATCATCCGCGATGGCCGCGTCCTGGTCGCGCGCCGCGCGCGTGGCCCCGCGCTTGGGCGTCTGGACCATGCCGGGCGGCGTGGTCGAGGCAGGCGAAACGCTGACCGAGGCGCTGGTGCGCGAAATCGAGGAAGAGACCGCGATGACGATCGAGCCGGTCGCGCTGGCCGGCCATCGCGAGGTGGTGGTGCGCGACGACGACCGCAGGGTATCGCGCCATTTCGTCATCCTGTGCTTTGCCGCGCGCTGGATCTCGGGCGAGCCGCGATTAAATGAGGAACTCGCGGAAGCGCGCTGGCTGCGTCTCCCGGAACTCGCCGGGCTGAAAACCACCGAAGGTCTCGCCGAGATTGTCGCCGCGGCGTTCGAGCGCATGGAGGCTGCGGGCTGAGAGACGTCATGCTCAAACGGATCGTCACCTTGATGGCCGTGGCGTTGATTGCGTCAGGCCAAGGGCCCCGCTCAACCGAAAGCGCGCCACCGCCGGCGCCGCAGCGCGCGATCGAAGGCGGTCCCGCGCCGTTCGATAGCGAACTGATGCGGCTCGCCGAAATCCTCGGCGCGCTGCACTATCTGCGCGCGTTATGCGGCGCCAAAGAAGGAACGAAATGGCGCGACCAGATGCAGGCGCTGCTCGACGCCGAAGCCCAGGGCGGCGACCGGCGCAGCCGCCTGACGGCAAACTTCAACCGCGGCTATCGCGATTTCCAGCAGACCTACCGGACCTGCACGCCGGCCGCGACGGTCGCCGTACGCCGCTACCTCGATGAAGGCGCCAAAATCTCGCGCGACATCACCGCCCGATACACCAACTGATAGGGGCGTTAACCTCGGCAGTTAACCCTGTCCCCAGTTCTGCGCGGTTCGCTGATATCCGCGTGCTAGCCTGTTTACCGATGTGGCAGCGAGGGCGCGCTCCCGCCTTAGTCCGGACATGCATACCGTGAGACCAACCGTCACGACCGACCAGGCGCCGCCCGAGCGCGAGCAGAAGATGGCCGCGCTCAGCTACGTCAACGAAGCCTGGGCTGAAGCCCGGCTCGATGGGCTCGACGACGACTGCATGGCGATGGCCTGCCTGTTCGCCGCTTTCGCGGAATTGGTCACGACCTACGGCGAGGAAGCCGCGGCGAAATACGCCGATAGCCTTTCCAAGCGCATTCGCAACGGCGAATTCACCGTCGACCTCGCCCGCCAGTAGCCCGATTTCGAAAGGAAGGCCGGCCGGCAATCAAAAGGTCGGGGGAAACTTCGATTATGCGGGTGGTCCAAGGGCGTCCTGGAACCGCACGGTCTGACCCCGCGAGCCTTCTATAAGCTGACCTTGCCACACCACTTTATGGCCACGCACGAAAGTCCCGACCGGCCAGCCAGTCACCGTCATTCCGTCATAGGGCGTCCAGCCGGACCGCGAGGCGATCCAGCGGTTGGTGATGGTCTCGCGGCGCTTGAGATCGACCACGGTGAGGTCGGCGTCATAGCCCGAGGCAATCCGGCCTTTGCGGGCGATGCCGTAAATGCGCGCCGGCCCGGCGCTGGTGAGATCGACGAAGCGGGCAAGCGTCAGCCGCCCCGCGTTGACGTGATCGAGCATAACCGGGACCAATGTCTGCACTCCGGTCATGCCGGAATGCGTCTTCGGATAAGGATGCGACTTCTCCTCGCGCGTGTGCGGTGAGTGGTCGGAGCCGACGCTGTCGATCACGCCTTGCGCCACGCCATGCCAGATGCCGTCGCGGTGGGAGGCATCGCGGACCGGCGGATTGAGCTGGGCAAAGGTTCCGAGCCGCCGGTAGCAGTCAGGCGCGGCCAGCGTGAGATGGCTTGGCGTCGCCTCGCATGACGCCACGTCCTTGTGCCCGGCGAGAAAGGCGATCTCGTCCTTGGTCGTGACGTGCAGCACATGGACGCGCTTGCCGGTCTCGCGGGCGAGCCGGATCAGGCGCTGCGTGCACATCAGCGCCGCAGTTGCGTCGCGCCACACCGGGTGCGAGCCGGGATCGCCTTCGACACGCAGGTGCATGCGCTCGCGCAGCCGGTATTCGTCCTCGGAATGAAACGCCGCGCGGCGGCGGATGACCTTGAGGATATTGCGCACGCCCTCGTCGTCCTCGACCAGCAGCGAGCCGGTCGAGGAACCCATGAACACCTTTACGGCGCAGGCGCCCGGCAGCCGCTCCAGCGTCGCAAGCTCGTGGGTGTTCTCGCGCGTCGCGCCGACATAGAAGGCGAAGTCGCAATGCATGCGATGATGCGCGCGGGCGACCTTGTCGGCCAGCGCCGCGGCGCTGGTCGTGGTCGGCTCGGTGTTGGGCATTTCGAACACCGCGGTGACGCCGCCCAGCACCGCGCCGCGCGAGCCGGTTTCCAGGTCCTCCTTGTGGGTGAGGCCGGGCTCGCGGAAATGCACGTGGCTGTCGATCACGCCCGGCAGCACGTGCAGGCCGCGGCAGTCGATCACCTCGGCGGCGGACGTTCCGACGTCGCCGATCGCGGCGATCCGGCCGCCGGCAGACGGCGACGTCGCGCACGCCCTCGCCGTCCTGGTTGACGACGGTGCCGCCCTTGAGGATCAGGTCGTAGCTGGCCGCCATTGCGCTCGTTCCACTTGCAGCAATTCCAATCCACGCCCTTGAGCGGCCCACATCACCGGCTTACGTTCCCGGAGGCAACAAGGAATCGCATGAAAGCGGCACTTCTCCCCGACCGCGGCGTGGTCAAGGTCGCCGGCGTCGACGCCCGCGCCTTCCTCAACGGGCTACTGACCACCGACATCACCAAGGTGACGCCGAGGGAAGCGCGGTTCGGCGCGCTGCTCACGCCGCAAGGCAAGATCATCGTCGATTGCATCGTCGCCGAGGCGCCGGCGGAGGATGGCGGCGGCTTCTTCCTCGACTGCCCGCAAGGCGCTCGCCTTCGAGTTTGTGCAGAAGCTCAATTTCTACAAGCTGCGCGCCAAGGTGATCTGCGAGGACCTTTCGCGACGTGCTCGGCGTCATGGCGATCTGGGATGGCAGCGGCTCATCCGAATACGGCCTGATCTATTCCGATCCGCGGCTGCCGGCGCTCGGCCAGCGGATCATGCTGCCGCCGCATCTTGCCGAGGAGGCGGCCGCGGACCTCGGCGCCGAGGTGATCGAGGCCGCCGCCTACGAGGCGCACCGCATCGCGCTTGGCGTGCCGCGCGGCGGGCTCGATTTCATCTACGGCGACGCCTTCCCGCACGAGACCGACATGGACCAGCTCGCCGGCGTCGATTTCGACAAGGGCTGCTACGTCGGCCAGGAGGTGGTGTCGCGCATGGAGCACCGCGGCACCGCGCGCAACCGCATCGTGCCGGTGACGGCGGACGGCTTCGCGCCCGACGCCGGCGTTCCGGTGATGGCCGGCGACAGGCAGGTCGGCACCACCGGCTCCCACGCCGGCCCGCGCGGACTTGCCATGCTGCGCCTCGACCGCGTCGCCGAAGCGCGCGCGGCCGGCGTGCCGCTCATCGCGGGCGGCGTGCCGATCGAGCCGCGCAAGCCGGACTGGGCGAGGTTCGACTGGCCGGAGGAAAACGCTTCATGAGCGCGCCATTGTTGCACCCCGACGGCCTGCATCGCTGTCCCTGGCCCGGCCAGGACGACAAGCTCTACATCGCCTATCACGACGACGAATGGGGCGTGCCGGAGTACGACGACCGCGCGCTCTACGAGAAGCTCGTGCTCGACGGCTTCCAGGCCGGGCTGTCCTGGATCACCATCCTGCGCAAGCGCGACAACTTCCGCCGCGCCTTCGACGGCTTCAAGCCGGAGAAGATCGCGCGCTACGATGCGCGCAAGAAAGCGACGCTGATGAAGGACGCCGGCATCGTGCGCAACCGGCTCAAGGTCGAAGGCGCGGTGCTGTCGGCGCGCGCCTATCTCGATGTGATGGAGAAAGGCCCGGGCTTCTCCGCTGTTTCTCTGGGACTTCCTCGACGGCAAGCCGAAGGTCAACCGCTTCAAGGACACGAGACAGGTGCCGGCCCAGACCGCGCTGTCGCAGAAAATGTCCAAGGAACTGCTGGCGCGCGGCTTCAAGTTCGTCGGGCCGACCATCGTCTATGCCTTCATGCAGGCGGTCGGCATGGTCAACGACCATCTGGTGAAATGCCACCGGCACGAGGCCGTGCAGAAGCTCGGCAAGCGCAAGTGACTGCGGCACCGAAATCGAAGCACAACGCGCCCAAAGTCGACAGCCGCGCCTGGCAGCGCATGCTGTCGGGACGGCGGCTCGACCTGCTCGACCCCTCGCCGCTCGACGTCGAGATCGAGGACATCGCCCACGGGCTCGCCCGCGTCGCGCGCTGGAACGGCCAGACCGAGGGCGCGCATATCTTCTCGGTCGCGCAGCACACGCTGCTGGTCGAGGCGGTGGCGCGGGCGCGCTGGCCGAGTCTCGACCGCAGCGCCCGGCTGGCAATCCTGCTGCACGACGCGCCGGAATACGTCATCGGCGACATGATCTCGCCGTTCAAGGCGGTGATCGGCGGCGCCTACAAGGGCGTCGAGGCGCGGCTGCTCGCCGCCATCCATCTGCGCTTCGGCCTGCCGGTCAAGCGCACCGAGGAGATCGAGCGGCATGATCAAGGCCGCCGACCGCGGCGCGGCCTTTCTGGAAGCGACGCGGCTCGCCGGCTTCAGCGCGGCCGAGGCGCGGCGTTTCTTCGGGCCGCCGCCGGGCTGCCGCCGCGATCGAGCGCGACTATCTGACGCCCTGGCCGGCCGGCACGGCGCGAGAAGCGGTATCTCGAACGGTTTCATGCGCTGCGCAGGAATGAACGCGTCCGCCGGCCATGACAGCGGCACATATCGGCGCCTATACGATCCGCTTGAATTCCGGATTCGCATGCAATGATTCACGTCTGCTCCCTCGCCCGCCTGCACGACACCGTCGCCGACACCGGCGCGAGCCACATCGTGACGCTGCTGCGCCTGATCGACCGCGTCGAGCGGCCGGGCAGCATCGCGCCTGCAAACCATCTCATCCTCGGCATGGACGACATCGCCGCGCCGATCGACGGCTATACCCACCCGGCCGAGGAGCACGTCGTCGAGCTGATCGAATTCGTGCAGCGCTGGGACCGCCGCGCCCCGCTGGTGATGCATTGCTACGCCGGCATCAGCCGCTCGACCGCGGGCGCCTTCATCTCCGCCTGCGCGCTCAATCCCGGCCGCGACGAGGCCGCGCATCGCCCACGCCATCCGCGGCTCGTCGCGAACCGCGATGCCCAACCCGATGCTGGTCAGCCACGCCGACCGCATCCTCGGCCGCAACGGCCGCATGATCGCGGCGGTCGAGGCGCTCGGCCCGGGCCTGCCCGCCACCGAAGGCGAACCCTTCCGGCTCGATCTGGAATGATCCATTGTTGCCGTCCCGGGCCACACGTGCCCGGGCGATGAGACAACGATGGCCGACGCGCATCTGACGCCGATCGAAGTGGGCCTCACCGCCGCGATCGTCGCGGTCGAGGCCGAGGAGCCGCGCATCCTGGTCGCGGCCGATCCGAAGAGCGGCACCCGCGCCGGGCTGCCGTTCGGCCCGTTCGATCCGCTGTCGCACCGCACCTTCGAGATCGGCCTGCGCGACTGGGTCGCGGCGCAGACCGCGCTCACCGTCGGCTATGTCGAGCAGCTCTACACGTTCGGCGACCGCGGCCGCCACGCGCGGCCGGACGACACCGGCACGCACATGATCTCGGTCGGCTATCTCGCGCTGACCCGCATGTCCGACAACGCCGCGGCGCTTGCGCGCGGCGGGCGCAGGCTTCGAGCCGTGGTACCGGTTCTTCCCCTGGGAGGACTGGCGCGACGGCCGGCCGGACATTCTCGACCAGACCATCCTGCCGCTGCTTGAGCAATGGGCGAAGACCGGCAAGAGCGAGCCGATGCGTCCGCTCGGCCGACGCGAGCGGCTGCGGCACTGCTTCGGCGCCGGCGGCTCGCCCTGGGACGAGGAGAAGGTGCTCGACCGCTACGAGCTGCTTTACGAAGCCGGCCTGGTCGAGGAGGCGCGCCGCGACGGCCGCGAGGCCAATGTGCCGCGCGCGCAAAATTCCGCCGCTCGGCGAGCCGATGCGCTTCGACCATCGCCGCATTCTCGCCACCGCCATCGCGCGGCTGCGCGCCAAGCTGAAATACCGCCCGGTGGTGTTCGAGCTGATGCCGGACGAGTTCACGCTGACCGAACTGCAGCGCACCGTCGAGGCGATCTCCGGCCGGCATCTGCACAAGCAGAATTTCCGCCGGCTGGTCGAGACCGCGGCGCTGGTCGAGCCGACCGGCGAGACCTCGACCGCGACCGGCGGGCGGCCGGCGGCGCTGTTCCGCTTCCGCCGCGAGGTGGTGCAGGAGCGCCCGGCGCCGGGGCTGCGGCTTGGCGGGCGGTCGATAGACGCACCTGAACTTTTGCGACCTCCGGCGCGACCAATAACGGCGCAGCCTGTCGCTTGCGCCTGAGGCGGCTTTCGACGGTCGTTCAGCTCGACTAGAATCGGCCTGTCGGGGGCGACTCATGGAATTCGTCTTTCTCGGCTTGCTGGTGCTGGCGTTTCCGGTCATCGCCATCGTGGCGCTGGTCAAGACCGTCAACACTCAACGAGCGGCTGCGCGCGCTGGAGCTGCGCTTCGCCGCGCTCGAACGCGCGACTGGCCGGCGCGCCGGCCGCGAGCAGCCCCGGCGCCAGTTGCGCCCGCCGCGACCGCGGCTCCGCCGCGAGCCGCACCGGCTCGCCGCGGCTTCGACCGCAACCGCCAGAGCCGCCGCCCGTGCCGCCGCAGCCCTCGCCGCATCGAACCGCCGTCACGCCGCCCGCGGAGCCGGCCGAGCCCGAGCACGTCGTCGAGCTTCGAGGAACAATTCGGCACCCGCTGGACGGTCTGGATCGGCGGCGTGGCGCTGGCGCTCGGCGGCATCTTCCTCGTCAAGTATTCGATCGAAGCAGGCCTGATCGGTCCCGGCCTGCGGATGTTCCTCGGCGCGCTGCTGGCGGCAGCTCTGGTCGCCGGCGGCGAATGGGCGCGGCGGCAGGAAAAGCTCTCCGGGCTTCGCCGGTCTGCCGACCGCGCATATTCCGAGCATCCTCACCGCCGCCGGCACCACCGTCGCCTATGCCACGGTCTATGCCGCCTACGCGCTCTATGGCTTCCTCGATCCCGCGTTGGCCTTCGTGCTGCTCGGCGCGGTGGCGCTGGCGACGCTCGGCGCGGCGCTGCTGCACGGCGCCGGCGCTGGCGGCGCTCGGCCTGGTCGGCGCCTATGTGACGCCGCTGCTGGTCGCCTCGGCGGAGCCGAATTACTGGGCGCTCTACATCTATCTCGCGGTGGTCACGGCCGCGGCCTTCGCGCTGGCGCGGATGCGGCTGTGGCGTCTGGCTTGCGGTCACCGCGGTCGCCTTCGGCTTGTTCTGGCTGTTGCCCGGCATCCACGCCGTGCGCGTCGATGCGCTGGCGGCGCATCTGTTCCACGTCATCGCCGGTTATGCGCTGGTCGCAGCGCTGATCGTCGCGGGCCTGCTCTACGGGCCGCAGGCCGACGCCAGGCACAGATCGATCCGGTTTCGTCGGGCGCGCTGTCGGCGTATCTGTTCGGCGCGCTGCTGCTGGCGCTGGCAAGCCATCACGATCCGGCGGCGCTGACCGTGTTCACCGCTGCTGACGGTCGCGACCGCTCGCCATTGCCTGGCGCACCGAGGCCGCGGCCGGCGCGGTCGCCGCTGCGGCCGCGCTCGCGGCCATCGTCATCATGCGCTGGTCGCTTGATGCCGAGTCGACCCATCTGATCGCGCCGGCCGGGCCTGCCGGACGTTGCCTCGCCGCAGCCCTGGCAGGCCGATATCGGCGCGCATCTCGGCGCTGGGCTTCGGCTTCGCGGTGCTGTTCGGCGCGCTGCGGCTTCCTGGCGCAGGGCCGCTCGCAATGCGCGGTGATCGCCGATCCTCTGGAGCGCTGCCGGCATCGCGGTGCCGCTCGCTGATCCTGATCGCGCTCTACTACCGCATCGCGGGCTTCGAGCGCTCGATCCCGTTCGCGGGCCTGGCGCTGCTGCTCGCGGCGCTGTTCGGCTGGGCGACCGAGCTGCTCGGCAAGCGCGAGCCGCGCCCGGGCCTGGCCGCGTCCGGCGCGCTCTACGCCACCGGCACCGTCGCGGCGCTGGCGCTGGCGCTGACCTTCGCGCTGGAAAAGGGCTGGCTCACCGTCGCGCTCGCCCTGATGGTGCCGGGCATCGCCTGGATCGCCGAGCGAGCGGCCCGCTGCCGATGCTGCGCTGGCTCGCCGCCGCGGCTGCGGTGCTGGTGCATGGCGCGGGTCGGCTGGGAGCCGCGCATCGTCGGCGCCGACGTCGGCACCACGCCGATCTTCAACTGGCTGCTGTACGGCTACGGCGTGCCGGCGGTCGCGTTCTGGTTCGCCGGCCACTCTGCTGCGCAAGCGCGCCGACGACCAGCCCTGCCGCATGGTCGAGAGCGCGGCGATCCTGTTCACTGTGCTGACCGCTGTTCCTCGAAATCCGCCATTACATGAACGGCGGCGACATCTACCGCCACACCAGCGCGCTCGGCGAGCTCGCGCTGCAGGTCTGCGCCGGGCTTGCGATGGCGATCGGGCTCGAGCACGTCCGCCACCGCACCGGCAGCATCGTCCACGACGTCGGCGCGCTCGTCATCGCCGGCCTCACCTTCGGCGGCATCGTCCTCGGGCTCTGGATGGTCGCGCAACCCGCTGTTCACCGGCGAACCGGTCGGCGGCCCGTTCTTCAATCTCGTGCTGCTCGGCTACGGCATCCCGGCGGTGCTCGCCATCGTGCTGGCGCATGCAGACGCGCGGCGTGCGGCCCGATCGCCTACCGCATCGTGCGCGGCGGCCATCGCGGTGCTGCTGATGCTGAGCTATCTGTCGCTCGAGGTGCGCAGGCTCTATCACGGGCCGGTGCTGAGCGTCGGCCTACGACCGACGCCGAGCAGTACACCTATTCGGTGGTCTGGCTCGCCTATGGCGTGGCGCTGCTGCTGTTCGGCATTGCGTTCCGCTCGCAGCCGGCGCGGCTCGCTTCCGCGGCGATCACGCTGCTGACCGTCGCCAAGGTGTTCCTGATCGACATGGCGGGGCTGACCGGCGTGTTCCGCGCGCTGTCCTTCATCGGGCTTGGGCTGGTGCTGGTCGGCATCGGCTGGCTCTACCAGCGGCTGCTGTTTCCGGCGCGGCCGAAAACGGTGACGGCGCCAACCAGGGCGCCGCCGTTAAATTGATCGGTGATGAAACGATGAATTACTGGGAGTTCGGGCTGATATCGCACCACAGCGGGCCCGGTCTCAGCCGGAAGCGGCCCTGCGCCTCTTCGGAGACCGGGTAGCAGCCGTCGCCGCCGCCGCCGAACTGCTTCCAGGCGAGGCAGATTTCGACGCCCTTGACCCGCAGCATCGCTGCGTCGCGCTCTTCGTGCGTATCGGACGGACGGCGATAGGCGACGTTGATCTGGCCGTTCTGGGCGATCTGACCGCGGCCCTGGGTGCCGTCCACGCATTCGATGTGGAAGGCGCGTCCGGTGAGCAGGCGGGCCACGTCGCCGCCGTGCACCTGACGGCCGGCCAAAGCCGATGTCGCGCCGATCGCAAGCACAAAACCTGCGCCGAGAAGAATCGAGAGCCGCGAAATCGAATTCATGTTGCCGGACATCATCGTAAGGGCCTCCCCCTTCGCGAACGATCATCCACGAATTGCCTGCCTTCGTCGCGCGCAAATTGTTTCGACGGTTAATGTCGGCCCGCGCAAACCCAGATACCGTCTGGGTATGGTGAATGCTGCGGCAGGACGTTTTCATCACGCCGCTTTGTCGCCACCGCGGCTCGCGTTAACGATCGTCATTAAGGATCGCGCCGGAAATTCCTGCGTGCATGCCTTGGCAAGATGCATGATCGCTTCGGGCAAGCTTTCATGCGCAAGCACGCGACCACTTTGACTGTCGTTGCCGCCTTCACCCTGGGCGGCCTCGCCGGCGCGCTCGCCCTGTTGGCGCAAACGCGCGGCATCAATGTCGCGACCGTTGCTCCGCATGCGACGTGGCGCGAAATCGCCTGGCCGTTCCCGATGGATCAATGGGGCAAGGGCACGGCCTTCGCATGCAGGGCCGCCGACTGCGGCGCCGACGTTACGGTCCATCTCCGCGCCAAGGTCGGCTTCTGCAATTGCAGCGGCGGCCTGACCGACGACGCCGACCTCGACCGCGTCAGCGACTTCGAGCTGTTTGGCGGCGCGCTCTACGCGCAGGCTCCGGGCCAGCCGCTTGGCGTCGCGTGGATGAAAGGCCGTATCCGGCCGTTCGCGATCGGCAACGGCCGGCAGGGCGAGACGATGTTTTCCATCGGCCTCCACGACCATTGCGACGCGCTGGTCATCAGTGCGGTGCTGCCGCGCGGCCAGCTCGCGGTGGCTGAGCCGCCGCTCCGGGATTTCCTCAACAGCATGACGGTTGCCCGCTGGGCCGAGGATGCGCTCGGGCTTTAGTCTCGAAGCCGCTCTCCTCGCCTGTCCGAACGTCGTTCGCGGCCTTTTCAGGCCACGAACGACGTCGTAGATTCGCCACCAAGCCAATTGATCATTGCCTTGTTTCATCAATCATTTTGGAGGCCGTCATGCAGAAGCCGGTCGCTGTCCTTGCCGCCGTCGCGTCGCTCGCCCTCGCTTCGTCGGCTCAACCCGCCTCGACCCAGCAAGACACCGGGCAGCAGCTCGGCAATGTCCATTTCCAGACCTCGTGCAACGAGGTCGCCCAGCGACGCTTCGACCGCGCCATGCGCTACCAGCACTCGTTCTGGTACCGCGCCGCGACGGAGATTTTCGAGGAAACACTGAAGGCCGACCCGACCTGCGCCATCGCCGAGTGGGGCGTTGCGCTGAGCCTCTGGAACAACCCGCATAACCCGCCGCCGGTACCCAACCTCGCGCCGGCGCTCGCCGCGATCGAGAAGGCCCAGGCGATCGGCGCCAAGACCGAGCGCGAGCGCGATGTTCATCGACGCGCTCGCGCTGCTCTACAAGGACTACGACAAGACCGAGTACACGCCCGCGGCTACTCAAGTACCGCGACGCCATGGCGGCGCTGGCGGCAGAAATATCCCGATGACGACGAGGCGCAGATCTTCTACGCCATCACGCTCAATGTGTCGGCTTCGCCGGCTGACAAGACCTACGCCCAGCAACTCAAGGGCGCGGCCATCCTCGAACCGATCTGGAAGCGCCAGCCGCAGCATCCGGGCATCGCGCACTACCTGATCCATCTCTACGACTATCCGGCACTGGCGGAGAAAGGGCTCAGCGCCGCCGACCGCTACGCCAAGATCGCGCCGGCTGCGCCGCACGCCCAGCACATGCCGTCCCACATCTACACCCGCGTCGGTTACTGGAAGGAGTCGATCGCTTCCAACATCGCCTCGGTCAAGGCTGCGCGCGCCGACAAGGAATACGGCGACCAGCTTCATGGCGAGGACTACATGGTCTACGCCTACCTGCAGCTCGGCCGCGATGCGGATGCGCGCGGCGTCATCGACGACATGCTTGCGGTGAAGGGCGTCAATCCCAACGCATTCGGCGCATATTTCGCGCAGGCCGCCTCGCCGGCCCGCTATGCCGTCGAGCGCGGCGACTGGAAGGCCGCGGCGCAGCTTGATGTGCGCCCGAGCATCTTCCCGCATGTCATGGCGATCACGCACTTCGCCCGCGCGCTCGGCGCCGCCCGCTCCGGCAACCCCGAAGCCGCCAAAGCCGACATCGCCAAATTAGCCGAGCTCCGCGACAAGCTGCGCGAACAGAAGAACGGCTACTGGGCCGGGCAGGTCGATATCCAATGGCAGATCGCCACGGCCTGGGTGCTCAACGCAGAGGGCCAGCATCGAGGACGCGCTGAAGGCTATGAGCGCCGCCGCGGACGCCGAGGACAAGACCGAGAAATCGCCGGTGACGCCGGGACCGCTGGCGCCGGCCCGCGAGCTCTACGGCGAGATGCTGCTCGAGCAAGGCATGGCCAAGGAGGCGCTGGTCGCGTTCGAAGCAACCAAAGCCAAGGAGCCCAACCGCTTCCGTAGCTTTGCCGGGGCGGCGCGGGCCGCCGAGAAGCTCGGCGACAAGGCTACGGCGAGGGCGAATTACCAGAAGCTTCTGTCACTGGTCGGCGAGACCAAGTCCGACCGGCCGGTGGTCGCGGCCGCGCAGCAATTTGTGGCTAACAACTAGCAATCAGAGAACGGCCAGGGAGAGCGGCAGCGCGATGAAACGGACGACCGGCATTCTCGTCGTCGGCGCCTTCGTCCTGGGCGGGCTGGTCGGCACCTATGCGCTGCTGCCAGCGCGAACAAACCAGGCCAACTTGCCCGTCGCGGTGCCGCATCCGGTCTGGCATGAGGTGCGCTGGCCGTTCGCGCTGGACCAGTGGGGCACGGGCAAGGCGTTCCAGTGCAAGGCCGCCGACTGCGGCGCGGAGGTCAACGTCTATATCCGCGCCAAGATCGGCTTCTGCAATTGCACCACAGGCGTCTCCGACGACGAAGAGCTCGACCGCATCAGCGACTTCGATCTGTTCGGCAACCGGCTCGCCGCCCAGGGGCCAGGACGGCCGATCGCGGTGGCCTGGATGAAGGGACGCAGCCGCTCGTTCACTATTGCCGGCGCGCCGCAGACTGCGCTCTCGGTCGGCTTCAACGACCATTGCGACGCCATCGTCGCCACCGCCGTGATCGAGCGCGGCGAACCCACGACGCTGGAGCCTGCGGTCATCGGCTTCCTCAACAGCCAGACCGTGATCCGTTGGGCGCAGGTGACACTCGGGCTGTAGCTTAAAAGCAACGCGCGCCGCTTCCGCGGCGCGCTCAATTTCAATGTGGCGTTCCGCGCTTCAATCCTGCTGGATCGCCTCGGCACGGACATCGCGCGGGCGATGCATCGGCCGGCGGTGCAGGTCGGCCCTGGCGCTGCCCTTCTGGAAGTCGCAGTAGGCGAAACCGAGGCCGGAGACCGAACCGCGGAAACTGATCTGGCTGGTGCGCACGAGGTTGAAGCACGGCTCGAACGGAATGCCGCGCAGCGACGCGCAATACTGGTCGCCATGAACCCGGAGCGTGCCGGTCGGCAACACGACATAGCGCCGCGGACCGTTGCCGCCGACCTGGATGTAGCCTGCCACCGAGCCGTCGGCGTAGATGCGGCCGTTGCCGATGGTGCCGTCGAAGCAATGATAGGCGAAATGCCTGCCAGCGATGAACTGCCTTGCTTCGCCGGCTCGCATTTCCCCCGCCTGGGCCGGAATGGCGCACAAAAGACCCGCCAAGACCAAAGCAAGCCGTCTAACCTTGACCAACATCACCCCACTCCACTCGCTGTTGGCACCTGACCGCCACGTTAACCCGGCGGTTACCATGCGATTTGACCATCATGCCCGACGTTCGTAGCCAAATCCTGAACGTCTTTACCGGATCTTGACCACGATCCGACCCCGAACCCGGCCCTCGAGGATGGTTCCAGCCACCGAAATGACGTCCGCCAAGCCGATTTCACGGGTCATCCCGGCAAGTTTGCCGCGATCAAGGTCGGATGCCAAGCGAAGCCATGCCTCATTGCGGAGTTTTGGTGAACATTGGACGGAATCGATGCCCAAAAGTGACACTCCCCGCAAAATGAAGGGTGCCACGCTCCCCGGCAGGTCCATGCCGCCGGCAAGCCCGCAAGCCGCAATCGCGCCGCCATATTTCGTCATCGACAGGAGGTTCGCGAGCGTCGCTGAACCGACCGCATCGATGCCCCCAGCCCAGCGCTCCTTGGCGAGCGGCCGGGGCGCGGCCGAAAGCTCGTTTCGGTCGATAATCTCGGACGCGCCCAGACCTTTGAGGTAGTCGGCCTCCTGCGGCCGGCCGGTCGAGGCGATCACCTTGAAGCCAAGCCTGGCAAGGATCGCGATTGCGACCGAGCCGACACCGCCGGCGGCTCCCGTGACCACCACCGGGCCGTGGTCGGGCTTGAGGCCGTGCCGTTCCAGCGCCATCACCGCAAGCATCGCAGTGTAGCCCGCGGTGCCGATCGCCATCGCCTCGCGCGAACTGATCGCGGCGGGCAGCCGCACCAGCCATTGGCCCTTGACGCGCGATTTTTCCGCATAAGCGCCAAGGTGGGTTTCGCCCGTGCCCCAGCCGTTGAGGACGACCTGATCGCCGGGCTTCCAGTCAGGATGCGACGAGCTTTCCACTTCGCCGGCGAAGTCGATGCCGGGGATCATCGGGAAGCGGCGCACCACAGGCGCCTTGCCGGTGACGGCGAGACCGTCCTTGTAGTTGATGGTCGACCAGCCGATACGAACGGTGACGTCGCCGTCCATCAGATTGGCTTCGTCGAACTCGGTCAGGCTGACGGTCTGGCCCTTGTCGGCCTTCTCGATCACGATTGCTTTGAATTTGGCCACGGCCCGCTCCCAATCTTCGCCAACGGCAGCGCCACAATAGCGTGTCGGCGGCTACTGGAGCAGCCGCCTTCGCGGATGGTGACGACAGTGCTCCTAGGCGGGCACCGCGGCGGGTCGCGAAACCGGAAGTTCGACGATCGGCAGATTGATGATGGCGGAGGCGACGCCAAAGAAGATCGCGCCCCACCAGATCAGGTCGTAGGAGCCGGTCGATTCGAACATCACGCCGCCGAGCCAGACGCCGAGGAAGCCGCCAATCTGGTGGCAGAAAAACGAGATGCCGAGCAGCATGGTCAGCCACCGCGAGCCGAACATGATGGCGACCAGAGCCGAGGTCGGTGGAATGGTCGAAAGCCAGAGGATGCCTATGACCGCTCCGAAGAGCAGCGTCGTCACCGGGCTCGGCGGCAGCGCGATGAAGGCAAAGATCGCGACCGAACGGCTGAAGTAGATCAGCGAGAGCAGGTACCGCTTGGGCATGAGGTTGGCGATATAGCCCGACGAGATCGAGCCGACGATGTTGAATGCGCCGATCATGGCAATGGTCCAGCCGCCGATCGAAGCCGGCAGACCGCGGTCGACCAGATAGGCCGGCAAATGCACCGTGATGAAGAACAACTGGAACCCGCAGGTGAAATAACCGAGCGTGAGCAGCACGTAGCTCCTGTGGCCGAACGCCTCGGCCAGCGCCTGTCTCAAGGTCTGCCCCGGCGCGAAATGCGCGGCCGGGCCCAGCGTCCCGCGCGGCGCCGCCAACATCAAGGACAGCGGCAGCAGCGAAAGCAGCACGACGCCGAAGATGACCAACGTATTCTGCCAGCCGAACTTATCGATCAGCGCGACCGCGAGCGGCGAGAACAGAAATTGGCCGAGCGAGCCCGCCGCGGTGCCGGCGCCGAAGGCAATGGTTCGCCACTGGGGCGGCAAGAGCTTGGCGAAGGCGCCAATCACCAGGGTGAACGAACAGCCGCCGAGGCCAAGACCGATCAGCACGCCGGCCGAGAGATGAAATTCCGCTGGCGTGGTGGAGAAGGCCATCAATACGGTGCCGGCGACATAGAGCAGCGCGCCACCGATCAACACCCACACTGCACCAAAGCGGTCGGCCAGCGCGCCGGCGAACGGCTGGCTCGCGCCCCACAACAGCATTTCGATTCCCAGCCCGAACGACAGCACGGAGCGGCCCCAGCCGTTGGCCGCGCCCATCGGCGTGAGGAAAAAGCCGAAGGTCGAGCGCGGCCCAAAGCTGATCATGCCGATCAGACAGCCGCAAATGAGAATGACGAGCGGCGTGCGCCAGGAGGAAACACGGTCAAGCATCGCGGCGGACTATGCCGCCGCCGCGACTGGCCGCGCCACCGGCTTCTCGACGATCGGCAGGTTGATCAAGGCCGAAGCGAGGCAGAAGCACACCGAGAGCCACCACACAATATTGTATGAACCGGTCGCTTCGTAGGCGAGACCGCCGATCCAGACGCCGAGGAAGCCGCCGACCTGATGGCTGAAGAAGGCAAAGCCGAACAGCATGGTGAGCCAGCGGGTACCAAACATCAGCGCCACCAGGCCCGACGTCGGCGGCACGGTCGAGAGCCAGAGCAGCCCGGTTACCGCGGCAAAGATCAGGATCGAGGTCGTGGTGGCGGGAAAGACCATCAAGGCGACGATCGACAGGCCGCGGGCGAAATAGATGATCGACAGCAGATAGCGCTTCGGCATCCGGCTCGCGAGCCAGCCCGAACCGAGCGAGCCGACGATGTTGAACAAGCCGATGAAGGCGATGGTCCAGGCGCCGACGTCGGCGCTGAGGCCGCGGTCGAGCAGATAGGACGGCAGGTGCACGGTGACGAAGGCAAGTTGGAAGCCGCAGGTGAAGAAGCCGAGCACCAGCAGCACATAGCTGCGGTGGCCGAACGCCTCGATCAGCGCCTGCTTGGATGATTGCGTCCGAACGGCCGAAGCCTTCGAAACGTTGGGCGGCGTCGCCATCGCCAGCGACAACGGCAGCACCAGAAGCAGAGTGGCGGCAAATATCACCAGCGTGGTTTGCCAGGAAAATTTCTCGATCAGCACATGCGCCAGCGGCGAGTAGAGGAACTGGCCGAACGAGCCTGTCGCGGTGCCGGCGCCGAAGGCGAAAGCGCGCCAATTCTCCGGCACCAGCTTGCCGAGTGCGCCGATCACCATCGGGAACGAGCAGCCGGCAAGGCCGAAGCCGATCAACACGCCGGCCGAAAGGTCCAGCGCCCCTGTCGAAGGCGCGTAGGCCATGCCCAGAAGGCCAAGGCCGTAGAGAATCGCACCAACGCTCAAAACCTTGACCGGCCCAAAGCGATCGGCAACGCCGCCGGCAAACGGCTGGGCCACGCCCCAAAGCAGGTTCTGCACGGCGATGGCGAACGAAAATGCTTCGCGGCCCCAGCCGTGCTCGAACGACAGCGGGGTGAGGAATTGACCGAGCGCGGAGCGCGGCCCGAAGGCGAGCAGCGCGATCAGGCATCCGATGCCGATCAAAATCGGCGGGGTGCGCCAAGTTGCGATCTTGGTCGGCGCAGCTACGGTCGCAACGGTCATGGAAAGCCCCGGCAAGTCCGCACCGGAAACGGTGCGTTGGACCGCATACTTAGTGATCCGACCCTGCGCCCCAAAACGAAAGTTCGTGATGGTTTCGATTTCCGGGGCGCATGGCTGCATGGCTGTATCGCCATCGGGTACTGGCGCGGCGGCGGCCAAAGTGCTATATGATTTGCTCGAAGTGAGGATAACTGGGTTTGGAATGCCGGCTGCGAGCCGGATGTTTTCGTCCCCCTATATGCTCATGTTGAGTATATGGGGCAAGGCAAAGGGAAGCTTCCAATGCCGTTCCTGGAAACCGTGGGTCCGCCCCGTCCCCAGCAGGCACCGCCCGTGCCGGCCGGATCGCGTAGCGCGCAGGAAAGATTTGGCGCGCAGGAAAGATTTGGCGCGCAGGAAAGATTTGGCGCGCTGCCAACGCCATCGCTGCAATGGAACGGCGAAACCGAGCGCGCGACCGCGCATCTCTATGAGCGGATCAAGAACGTCGTGCCGTCGGTCGAATGGCCGTTCTTCGCGCCCTATGTGCAGGCGATCAATGCGCTGAAGAAGGAACGCAACGCCGTCATCCTGGCGCACAACTACCAGACGCCGGAGATCTACAATTGCGTCGCCGATTTCACAGGCGACAGCCTGCAGCTCGCCCGCGAAGCGACCAAGGTCAAGGCGGACGTGATCGTGCAGTGCGGCGTGCACTTCATGGCCGAAACCGCCAAGATCCTGAATCCGGAAAAAACCGTGCTGATCCCCGATCTCAGAGCCGGCTGCTCGCTCGCCTCCTCGATCACCGCCGAGGACGTGCGGCTGTTGCGCAGGCGCTTCCCCGGCGTGCCGGTCGTGACCTACGTCAACACTTCGGCCGAGGTGAAGGCCGAGAGCGACATCACCTGCACCTCGTCGAACGCACTGCAGGTGGTCGAGAGCCTCGGCGCCGAGACGGTCATCATGGTGCCGGATCAATATCTGGCGAAATACGTGGCCTCCCAGACCAAGGTGAAGATCATCGCCTGGCAGGGTTCCTGCGAGGTGCACGAGCGTTTCACCGGCGACGAGCTGGCGCTGATCCGCGAGAGCGATCCGGACGTGCGGATCGTGGCCCATCCGGAATGCCCGCCCGACGTGATCGAGGCCTCCGACTTCACCGGCTCGACCGCCCACATGATCGACTGGGTGCGCAAGAACAGGCCGAAACGCGTCGTTCTCGTCACGGAATGCTCGATGGCCGACAACGTGCAGGCCGAATTGCCGGACGTGGAGTTCACCCGGCCGTGCAACCTCTGCCCGCACATGAAGCGGATCACGCTGCCGAAGATTCTCGATAGCCTCCTGCACATGAAGGAGGAGGTCGTGGTCGATCCGGCGATTGCCGCGAAGGCGCGGCGCGCGGTCGAACGAATGATGTATTTGAAGGGTTGATGGAACATATCCACCGTCATGGCCGGGCTTGACCCGCCTGCGGGCCGTCGCGCGCTTGGGAAAGCGTGTGGAGACTGCCCTTCGGCGGGCGAAGGCCCGGCCATCCCGCTTAGAGGCGCAGTGCCTTCCCAAGCGGGATCACCGGGTCTCGGCGCTTCGCGCCGGCCCGGTGATGACAAAGCCAGAGGACCGACCATGCTCACCCGTACGACCGAAGCACTGATCGAGCAGTCCCTCCTCTACCCCGGCGGCTTTCTGTCGCCGCTGGAGATCGACGAGGCGGTGACGCGCGCGCTAGCCGAGGACCTCGGCCGCGCCGGTGACATCACCTCGATCGCGACCATTCCGATCGGCACGCCGAGCCGCACTGTTCTGATGGCGCGCAAGCCCGGCACCATCGCCGGCCTGCCGCTGGTCGCGGCCTGCTTCCGCAAGCTTTCGCCCGACATCGAGATCACGCCGTCGGCGCGCGACGGATCGCATGTCGAGGCCAGGACCGCGCTGATGCATATCAATGGCGACGCCCGCGCGGTGCTTTCGGCCGAGCGCGTGGCATTGAATTTCCTCCAGCATCTGTCCGGCATCGCCACCGCGACCAACGCCTTCGTCCGCAAGGTCGGCGCCGGAAAAACCCGCATCTGCTGCACGCGGAAAACCACGCCGGGTCTGCGGGCGCTGGAAAAATATGCGGTGCGCTGCGGCGGCGGCTTCAACCACCGCTTCGGGCTCGACGACGCAATCCTGATCAAGGACAATCATATTGCGGTCGCCGGCGGCATCCGCTCCGTGCTGGAGCGTGCCCGCGCCGCCGCGGGGCACCTGGTCAAGATCGAGATCGAGGTCGATTCGCTGCCTCAGCTTCAGGAGGTGCTCGACTGCGGCCTCGCGGACGTGGTGCTGATCGACAATTTCGACGTTGGCTCGATGAAGAAAGCCGTGGCGATCGTCAACGGCAGGATGGTGATCGAAGCTTCCGGCGGAATCACCCTCGACAACATCGCTGAGATCGCCGCAACCGGCGTGGATTACGCCTCATCAGGCGCGCTGACCCATTCGGCGCCGGCCTTGGACCTGGGGTTGGATATTGAGATGTAGCGATTTGCTTGGCGCACGATCTTTCCGTTGTCATCGCCGGGCTTGACCCGGCGATCCCGACAAGATGAGCACAGTGCCAACCTAAGCGGGAATTTCCACACGCTTTCCCAAGCGTGCTATGGCCAGCAGGCGGGACAAGCCCGGCCATGACGATCTCCATCCTTTGCCACGCTTCGCTATTTCGGCGCGCCCCGGAATGACGAAGTGCTACATCTTCGCCTGCGGCGCGACGAACGGATGGTTCGGCACCTCGACACTGTCGCCCCAGGCGCGCGGACGATAGAAGCTGTGCACGCCGATCTTGTAGAGCTTCTTCATCTCGTTGACCCATGACGGGTGCACCCAATAGGCGTGGTAGTGGGTGGAGTGGCCGATTTCCGGCAGCCATAGCTTGCCGTCGAGCATGTCGCGGGCGATCTCGTTCGCCTGCTGCCACATGTCCGGCTCCTCGATCACGTCCTTGACGTCGTCGCAGGCGAAGGTGAATTGGCAGGCGTTGTGGCGGTTGGCGTTCTGATAGACCACGCCGCAGACGCTGTTCGGATAGAAGCCGGAAAACACCCGGTTCATCACCACCTGGGCGACCGCGATCTGGCCACGCTTGGGCTCGCCGCGCGACTCGAAATAAACCGCCTCGGCGAGACACTTTTCCGACTTGGCGCGCTGCTTGGCATTCAGGTTGAGCTTTTCCGCCGGAGTCCGGGGCCGCTGGCCGCTGCCGGTCACCTCTCCCTTAGCGGCGACGGTCTGGCCGGCCATCGGCGCCCATTCCGGGGATGCGGGGTCGTCAGGCGGCGGCGCGGCTGATGTGGTCTCAAAATTGAAATCGGGCGGCACCAGGGACGCCACGACCGGCTTCTTGATATCGGGATCGTTCGCGGGCGGCGGCTCGATCACCACCTCTTCATCGGCGGGCCACGGCTGGATGGTGCCGACGTCGTCGCCTATCTCCTTGCCGAAGTAGAGCTGCCCGAGGCGAAGCGCCGCGTCGCTTTCGTCGGACTTGAGCGCCGCGATCTCGGCCGGCCGGGTGAACGAAACGGTCTTGACCTTCCCGGGCGTAAGATCGCGAGTGCCTTCGTCCGGCGGCAATTCCTCGTCGCGCGGGGGCGACACAAGCAGGTCGCCCTTGAGCCTGCGGTTGACGGCCGGGAAATCTAAGCGCGGACGATGCACCTGCATCGCGTCTCCGGACAGATCGCGGCCGAGCGCGCCCGTCGTATCGCTGTCGTAGGCGCCGATGCTGGCGAGCTGATACCTAGGCGGCTGCGGTATCAGCGTGCCGACCGGCTGCGGCAGGCTGAAGGTCGCGGCGTGGATGGTGCCAAACGGCGAGGCCAGCATGTGCGCTCGCGCGCGCTGCGACACGTCGGCCTGCCGCGCCATCAGCGCGACCAGATCCTGATAGCCGATCTGCCGTGGCACCAGGCAGAGCGCCAGAACGCCAAGGCCGAAGGGACCGTAGCAACGCAGCCCCTTCGGCCTTCTACGTGACGAAACCATGCACACGCTCACGCAACGAACGCAACAAAACGGTACGCAACGCTACGCAACCCAGGCGTCGGCCATTGGCGCCGCTGTGGCTCCAATGCGACAGGTTCCTTTATGGTCGGATTAACCTTGCGAACGCGTTAACCGCCGGCACGCCACGCGAGCCGGGGCCAGATCGGTAAACGCTTTGTCAACAATTTGGCGCGCGCCCGAGCCCGCTTTCGTTCTCCCGCAAGCGCAGAGCAATTGCATATAACGCAAACGGTAGCCGCAGCATCCTCTCACCCCGCGAAGCGGGGAGAGGGTGCCTGGGCGAAGCAAAGACGGGAGAGGGGATAGAGAGTTCGCTGAACCGACCCAATTCACCGCAAACGCTATGCTTCTTCCGCGGCCTTCTTGCCAAGTGCCGCCTGCGCCGCGGCGAGCCGCGCGATCGGCACGCGGAACGGCGAGCACGACACGTAGTCGAGCCCGACCTCGTGGCAGAATGCGACCGAGGCCGGGTCGCCGCCGTGCTCGCCGCAGATGCCGACCTTGAGATTCTTTCGCACCTTGCGGCCGCGCTCGACGCCGATCCGAATGAGCGCGCCGACGCCGTCGCGGTCGATCGAGACGAACGGATCGCCCGGCAGGATGCCGCGAGCCGTGTAGATGCCGAGGAAGGACGCGGCATCGTCGCGGCTGATGCCGAAGGTGGTCTGGGTCAGGTCGTTGGTGCCGAACGAGAAGAACTCGGCGCTCTGCGCAATCTCGTCGGCCAGCAGCGCCGCGCGCGGCAGCTCGATCATGGTGCCGACCTGGTAATTGAGCTTGGCGCCGGTTTCCTTCTGCACTGCCGCCGCCATCGCATCGATCCGTGCCTTGACGATGTCGAGCTCGGCTTTGGTGGCGATCAGCGGCACCATGACCTCGGGCACCACCGGCTTGCCGGTGCGCTTACCCGCCTCGACCGCGGCCTCGAAGATAGCGCGGGCCTGCATCTCGGCAATCTCGGGATAGGCGATGGCGATGCGGCAGCCGCGGAAGCCCAGCATCGGGTTGAATTCGGCCAGGTCCTTGGCACGGTGCTCGATCTTTTTCGGGTCGACGCCCATGGCGGCTGCGACTTCGGCGATGTCCTCCTCGCCATGGGGGAGAAACTCGTGCAGCGGCGGATCGAGCAGCCGGATCGTCACCGGCAGGCCCTGCATGATCTCGAACAGCTCGATGAAATCGCCGCGCTGCATCGGCAGCAGCTTGTCAATGGCCTTCCGCCGCGAGCGCTCGTCGTCGGCCAGGATCATCTCGCGCACCGCCTGGATGCGCGCCTCGTCGAAAAACATGTGCTCGGTGCGGCAGAGCCCGATACCTTGCGCGCCGAACTTCACCGCAAGCCGAGCGTCGGCCGGCGTGTCGGCGTTGGCGCGGACGCCGAGCGAGCGCACCTTGTCGGCCCAGCCCATAAGCGTGCCGAATTCGCCGGACAGCGCCGGCTCGGTCATCGGCACCTTGCCGGCGAGCACCTGGCCGGTGGAACCGTCGATGGTGATGAGTTCGCCGCGCTTGAGCACGGTGTTGCCGGCCTGCAAGGTCTGCGCCTTATAATCGACGCGAAGCGAGCCGGCGCCGGAGACGCAGGGCTTGCCCATGCCGCGGGCTACCACGGCGGCGTGCGAGGTCATGCCGCCGCGGGTGGTGAGGATGCCTTCGGCTGCGTGCATGCCGTGGATATCCTCGGGCGAAGTCTCGACCCGCACCAGGATGACCTTCCTGCCGTCGGCCTTGAGCTGTGTGGCCTCCTCCGAGTTGAACACGATCTCGCCGGAGGCAGCGCCCGGCGAAGCCGGCAGGCCGGTGGCGATGACGTTGCGCTCGGCCTTGGGGTCGATGGTCGGATGCAGCAGTTGATCGAGCGAAGCCGGCTCGATCCGCGCCACCGCCTCCTCCCGGGTGATCAGCTTTTCGCTGGCAAGCTCGACCGCGATGCGGAGCGCGGCTTTCGCTGTGCGCTTGCCGTTCCGCGTCTGCAGCATCCAGAGCTTGCCCTGCTCGACGGTGAACTCGAGGTCCTGCATGTCACGGTAGTGCTTTTCGAGCGTGCCGTAGATGCGGGTGAGTTCGCTTGAACGCCTCCGGCATCGCCCGTTCCATCGACGGCTTGTCGGAGCCTGCATTCCTTGCGCGCGGCTTCGGTGATCTCCTGCGGCGTGCGGATGCCGGCGACCACGTCCTCGCCCTGGGCGTTGATCAGGAATTCGCCGTAGAGCCGCTTCTCGCCGGTCGACGGATTGCGGGTGAAGGCGACGCCGGTCGCCGAGGTGTCGCCCATGTTGCCGAACACCATGGCCTGCACGTTGACCGCGGTGCCCCAGCTTTCCGGGATGTTGTGCAGGCGGCGATAGGTGATGGCGCGCTGGTTCATCCACGAGCCGAACACCGCGCCGATCGCGCCCCAGAGCTGCGCCTTCGGCTCCTGCGGGAACGGCGAGCCGCTCTCCTCCTTTACGCGCTCCTGGTAGCGCCCGACCACGTCGATCCAGTCGTCGGCGGCCAACTCAGTGTCGAGCGTGAAGCCGGTCTGCGATTTGTGGTCTTCGAGAATGTCCTCGAAATTATGATGCTCGATGCCGAGCACCACGTTGGAATACATCTGGATGAAGCGGCGGTAGGAATCGTAGGCGAAGCGCCGGTCGCCGGATTGCTTCGCCACGGCCTCGACGGTCTCATCGTTGAGGCCAAGGTTGAGCACCGTGTCCATCATGCCGGGCATCGAGGCGCGGGCGCCGGAACGCACCGAAACCAGCAGCGGATTGTCGCGGTCGCCGAATTTTCTCCCGGTGATGCGGGCGATGTGGGCGAGGCCCGCGTCGACCTGCTTTTCCAGGTCCTTCGGGTAGCTCTTGTCGTGCTCGTAGTAGTGCGTGCAGACCGCGGTGGTGATGGTGAAGCCCGGCGGCACCGGCAGGCCAGGTTGGCCATCTCGGCTAGCCCCGCGCCCTTGCCGCCGAGTAGCTCGCGCATGTTGGCGCGGCCCTGCGCCTTGCCGCCGCCGAAGGTGTAGACCCATTGGCCTTGCTTCGGGCCTTTCTTCGAGCTGGACTTGGCGGCGGCTTTCGCCTGCGCCTTGCGTTTGGAGGCTGGCTTGCTTTTCTTGCGGGACGACGGCCGTGCCATTCAAAACTCTCGTTGTCGCAATCGGGTTGTTCGGACCCTTCCCCCGGCGTTTCCTCAATTTACTTTTTTTGGTCTGGGACGCTGCGGCCTCCACGTGTCATCGCCGGGCTTGACCCGGCGATCCCGCTTAGGCTGGCACTGTACCTGCCGATCGGGATGGCCGGGACAAGCCCGGCCATGACAATCATCACGATCCTTCGATCTTGGAAAAGTCGGCCACCGCGCGTGTTGCCTCCCTGATCTCGTTCAACAGCCGCAGCCGGTTGGCCCGCAATGCCTTGTCCTCGACGTTGACCGTGACCTTGTCGAAGAATGCGTCGACGTGAGGCCGGAGCTTCGCCATCGCAGTCATGGCCGAGGCAAAATCCTCCCGCCCGATGGCGAGATCGGCCTCTATTTTGGCAACGCCGATGGCGCGGGCGAGTTCCTTTTCCTCGTGCTGGCTGAGCAGGCTTGCGTCAGGCGCGCCGGTGTACATGGCGCCGTCCTTCTTTTCCTCGATGCGGAGAATGTTGGTGGCGCGCTTGGTGCCAGCCAGGAGGCTCTTGCCGTCGTCGGTGTCGAGGAATTTGCCGAGCGCCTCGATGCGGCGGACGATTAGAACGAGGTCGTCCTGGCCGGGCAGCGCGAACACGGCGTCGACCAGGTCGTGGCGGGCGCCCTGCTCTCTGAGCTGGACTTTGAGGCGGTCGGCGAAGAAGGAGAGAAGATCAGCGGATGCTGACTGAGACGTCTTTACAACTTGGTCGGCAGTGAATTGATGCACCCGAGGCGTCAATGCTGCGAACCACGTTTTTAGTCGAGCTTGAATAACGCTCCGCAGTTCAAGCCTGATTTTGTTATCCAAAACGATCCTAATTGCGCCAAGCGCCGCACGCCGCAATGCATACGGATCCTTAGAACCCGTCGGCGGCTCGAATATTGCCCAGAACCCGGTCAGAATATCGATCTTGTCTGCCAGCGCGACCGCGACCGACACCGGATCGGCCGGCACCAGATCATCCGGACCCTTCGGCTTATAGTGATCCTCGATGGCGTGGGCGACCGCCTCGTCCTCGCCTTGGGCCTGCGCGTAATAGCGGCCCATCAGCCCCTGCACCTCGGGGAACTCGCCGACCACTTCGGTGGCGAGATCGGCCTTGCAGAGCAGCGCCGCGCGCTCGGCTTTGGCGATGTCGGCGCCGACCAGCGGCGCCAGATGGCCGGCGAGCGCAACGATGCGCGCGATGCGCTCGGCCTGGGTGCCGAGCTTCTCGTGGAACACGATGTGCTCGAACTTCGGCAGCCGGTCCTCCAGCCGCGTCTTCAGATCAGTCTCGTAGAAGAACTTGGCGTCGCTCAGCCGCGCCCGGATCACGCGCTCGCAGCCGGCGATGATCGCCTTGCCGCCGTCGCTCGCCTCGATATTCGACACCATGACGAACTTGTTGGTGAGCTTCGCGGTCTGCGGATCGCGCACCACAAAGCACTTCTGGTTGTTGCGGATGGTGGCGCGGATCACCTCCTCGGGGATTTCCAGAAAATCCTTGTCGAACTCGCCCATCAGCACCACCGGCCATTCGACCAGGCCCGCGACCTCGGCCAGCAAGCCCTCGTCGTGCACCAGATCGAAGCCCTGCGCGAAGGCGAGCGTCTTGGCGTCGGCGAGGATCATCTGCGCGCGGCGCGCCGGATCGACCACGACCTTGGCGGCGTCGAGCTTGGCCACGTAATCGTCGAGCCGTTTCACCCTGATCGGTGCGGGCGCGAGGAAGCGATGGCCAAACGTGGTGTCGCCCGCGGCGATGCCATCGAGCGAGAACGGCACCACCTCGGGCTCCTCGGTCTCCGGGCCGAACATGGCGACGATAGAATGCAGCGGCCGTACCCAGTTGAGGGCGCCGGGCGTCGCCGAGCGTTCGCCCCAGCGCATCGCCTTGGGCCAGGGGAATGCCTTCGCCACCTCGGGCACGAGCTCGCCGATCACGTCGATCGCGGGCTTGCCCGCCTTCTCAATCAACGCGACGTAGAAGTCGCCCTTCTTGTCGGGCTGCACCTTGGCTTGCTCGATGGACGAGAGCCCTGCGGCCTTGAGAAAGCCCGCGATGGCGTTTGGCGGCGCGCCGACGCGCGGGCCTTTCTTCTCCTCCTTGACGTCCGGCTGGCGCACCGGAATGCCCGCGACCGCGAGCGCAAGCCGCCGCGGCGTCGCAAATGCTTTTGCTCCTTCGTACGGCAAACCCGCCGCGACCAATCTGTCGGTCACGAGCTTCTTCAAATCCTCCGCCGCCCGCGCCTGCATTCGGGCAGGGATTTCCTCGGAGAAAAATTCGAGCAGGAGGTCGGGCATGTTCTCAGGCCTCGGCGGCACCGGTTCCCCTCCCCCCGCGAAGCGGCGGGGAGGGGTCAGGGGTGGGGGGCCGCGGCGCTGAGAGCGTCTCGGCGATCACTTCAAGCACACCATCGATATTCTGCATCACATCGTTGTTCCAAAATCGCAGCACGCGATAGCCGCGCTCCGCCATGAAGGCATCTCGTTTGGTATCGCGCAGTACATGCAAATCTTCGCCGTGCTGGGCACCATCCAATTCGATCACCAGCCGTTTCGAATGACAGGCAAAATCGGCGAAGTAAGGACCGATGGTGGCTTGGCGACGGAAATGTGAATCGCCCGTCGGCAGAGCCCGAAGCGCTTGCCAGAGCTTGCGTTCGGCATCGGTCGTGTCGCGGCGCAGACGCCGTGCTCGCGATACTCGTTTGTCCTCTTTACGCAACGAACGCATCGTTTGACGCTCCGCCCCCCACCCCCGACCCCTCCCCACCGCTTCGCGGGGGGAGGGGAGCGGAGAGGCCGTGCCATAAAATACCAAGCTAACTAAGCCGCCGGCGGAGCCGGCGGCTGCAGCGACTTGTGCGTCCCGTCGCAGGTCGGCTTCTTGCCGGAGCGCTTGCAGGCGCAGAACGCGATCTCGCCCGATGCCGCGGCCTTGTATTCGACCGGTGAGAACTCCGAGCCCTTGTGCGAGCCGTCGCAGAGCGGCTGCTTCTTGGACTTCCCGCAGGCGCACCACCAGTAGCTCTTACCCGCCTCAACGGCGACGCGCGATCGGTTTCGTCCCAGCGATCTCAGGTGCGCTCATTAAGCCCCTCCTCCTTCGGTTTTCAGCCAGGCCTCGCCGCAGGCCTTGGCCAGCTCGCGGACGCGAAGAATATAGCTCTGCCGCTCGGTCACCGAGATCACGCCGCGGGCGTCGAGCAGATTGAATACGTGGCTCGCCTTGATGCACTGGTCGTAGGCCGGCAGCACCATCAGGTGCCGGCTCTTGTCGGCCGACCAGCCGGCGTCGAGATATTTTTTGCAGGCACCTTCCGCCATCTTGAACTGCTCGAACAGCATCGCGGTGTCGGAATGCTCGAAATTGTGCCGCGAGTATTCCTGCTCGGCCTGCAGGAACACGTCGCCGTATGTCACCTTCTCCGCGCCGTCGCGGCCGTTGAAATTCAGATCGTAGACGCGGTCGACGCCCTGCACGTACATGGCAAGCCGCTCCAGGCCGTAGGTCAGTTCGCCCGCGACCGGCGCGCATTCGATGCCCGCGACCTGCTGGAAGTAGGTGAACTGCGACACCTCCATGCCGTCGCACCAGCACTCCCAGCCGAGCCCCCAGGCGCCGAGCGTCGGGCTCTCCCAGTCGTCCTCGACGAAGCGGATGTCGTGGAGCTTTGAGTCGATGCCGATGGCGGCGAGCGATTTCAGGTAGAGCTCCTGGATGTCGGGCGGCGACGGCTTCAGGATCACCTGGAATTGGTAGTAGTGCTGCAGCCGGTTCGGGTTCTCGCCATAGCGGCCGTCCTTCGGCCGGCGCGACGGCTGCACGTAAGCGGCGTTCCAGCGCTTGGGGCCGAGCGCGCGCAGCGTGGTCGCCGGATGGAAGGTGCCGGCGCCAACCTCCATGTCGTAGGGCTGCAGGATGACGCAGCCCCGGTCGGCCCAGAACCGCTGCAGCGCCAGGATCAAGCCCTGAAACGAGCGCTCCGGGCGCATGTGGTCGGGAAGGTCATCGGCCATGAGTTGTCCAGGCGCGGGCGCGCCGGGTGAGACGTAACGGCGCGGCCTGAGGGGGTCAAGGCAAGGTGCGGCCCCTCCCCACACGGGAATTGGCAGGTTAGGCTCCCGCAAAACAACAGGAGGGTCGCTTGCCGTCATTTGCCAAATTCGCTGCAGCGTTTCTGCTGCTCGCCGCTGCCGCCCCCGCCGTGCAGGCGCAGGAACTGCCGAACAAGCCGATCCACATCGTCATCGCCTTCCCAGCCGGTGGCCCGACCGACTTCGTCGGGCGGCTGGTCGCCGACAAGCTCAAGGACATCCTCGGCCGCACCATCATCATCGAGAACAAGGCCGGCGCGAACGGCGCGATCGGTGCCGACTACGTGGCGAAGTCGGAGCCAGACGGCACCACGCTGTTCCTGACCACGCTTGGAGCGGTCGGCGTGACGCCGCACATGCGAAGCGATCTGCCCTACAATTCCATCAGGGATTTCGCGCCGGTCACGCTCGTGGTGCTGAACACCACAGTGCTCGTGGTGAGAGCCGAATCGCCCTACCAATCGACCCAGGAGCTTGTGGCAGCCGCCAAGGCCAAGCCGGGTGAGATGACCTTTGCCTCGACCGGCGTAGGCTCACCGCCGCATCTGACGCTGGAGCTGTTCCAGAGCGCCGCCGGGGTGAAGTTCGTGCACGTGCCTTACCGCGGCGCAGCCCCCGCGCTGACCGATCTGCTCGGCGGACAGGTACAGGTGTTCGCCGCCGACATGCCGGTGCTGATGTCGAACATCAAGGGCGGCAAGATCAGGGCGCTCGGCGTGGCGTCGGGCCGGCGCAACCCGATGCTTCCGGACGTGTCGACGCTTGCCGAGCAGGGTTATCCCGGCATTATCGTAGACAACTGGTACGGCCTGCTGGCGCCGGCGAAGACCCCGCCCGCAGTGATCAACAAGATCCACGACGCGTTCGTTCAGGCGATCAATGAGCCCAGCGTCAAGAAGAAGCTGATCGACTCCGGCGCGATACCGGTCGCCGACACGCCGGCCGAGTTCGGCAAGTTCTTCAAGGCGGAGTACGAGCGCTGGGGCAAGGTGGTCCGCGAGCGGGGCATCAAGGAAAACTGACGCTTAGCGCGGGCGGTATTCGCCGGTCCTCGGATCGCGCCGCAAGGTCGGCAGGCTAGCGCGTTCCGGATCGGTGACGCGGGCGGGCTTCGCCTCATCGAGCTCGGAATTGACGCGACGCCATTCGCGATTGAACAGCTTGACCAGCACGACTGCGCCGGCTGCTCCGAGGGCCCAGACGAGAATGGCAGGCATCGAAACCTCCTACAGTCCGTAACGCGCCCACAGCGCGCGAGCCTCGAGCGTCGCGGCCAAATCCTCGGCGAGGCTCGCCCCGCCGAACAACCGCTCGATGCCACCGATCCCCGGCGGGCGCCGCCCGAGCAAGCCGCGCCGCTCGGCAATCAACGGCGTGACCACCTTGTCGCCGTAGCGCTCACGCAACAGCGAGCGAAGGTCGCCGACGGCGTCGACAAGTCCAAGCTCACGACCTCGCTGGCCCGTCCAATATTCCCCGGAGAACAAGGCGGATTTCGCGGCTGTCGAGCTTGGCGCCACGCCGCGACTTGACCAGCCCAATAAAGCTTTCGTGAATTTCGTTCTGGATGGCCTTAAGCCGCGTTACGTCGTCGGGCTTCTCCGGCAGGAACGGATCGAGCATCGCCTTGTGCTCGCCCGACGTGTAGAGGCGGCGTTCGATGCCGATCTTATCGATCAGCTTGTCGAAGCCAAACGAGCCACCGACCACGCCGATCGAGCCGACGATCGAAGACTGGTCCGCAATGATCTCGTCGGCGGCACAAGCGATCATGTAGCCGCCCGAGGCCGCGACATCCTCGACGAAGGCCAGTACCGGAAGCTTCTTCTCGTCGGCGAGCGCGCGAATACGGCGGTGGATCAAATGCGACTGTACCGCGGCGCCGCCGGGCGAATTGATCGACAGCGCGACCGCTCGGGCGTTGCGCATGGCGAACGCCCGCTCCAGCGAGCGCGCCGCATTAGCCAGGGTCAACCCGGGCCGCAATGGGCTTGAAATGCCGATGACGCCGGAAAGGCGGACCACGGGGACGATCGGAACGTCGCTGCGAAACCGAGCCGGCAACATGCGGCGCAGCGCTGCAACAGGATTCTCAAAAACGGAGGGCTCGGCCATCGGTCAGCACATATTCCAGGGATTCCGCACGCTCAACCCCCTGTTAACACATCGCCGGCAGGTTGAAGGAGGCCAAATCGGCGGCGTCCGACGCTGCGACCAGCCAGGCGATAAGCATGAAAATGCTGCTCTTGTTCCTGCTGATGTCGTCGATCTGGATGGCGTCTTATTACGGCTCCGCTGCTGCCGCCATGTCGCGGCTGCCCGCCGACTAACCGGCAGTCAATGGCAACGCCTCGGCGTTGCGCAGAACCGCCTCCGCCCCGCCGGTCGGTTTCCCATTCTCATCGTTGAGGATCAACCCGGGCAGCAGCGTCAGCGGCGCGCGGCTGCCCTTGCGCGCGCGCATCAGGATGCGGATCGCGGGCGCGCCGGCGCGACCGTGAACGGGCAGCACGGCGATGTCACCGAAGCGATCGCCCAGCGCCGCCAGCACTTCGGCAAGACCGTCGGCCCGCCAGATCAGCGTGAGCGTGCCTGCGGAATGCAGCACCCACGCCGCGGCATCGATCCAACCACCGAGCACGCCCTCACCCGCCGCATGTGCCGCGCGCCGAGCCGGATCGGGCGAGACATTCTGCCGGGCCGGATTGTTGAACGGCGGATTCATCAGGACGTGATCCGCGGACCCGGGTCCGATGCCGCAGGCGGCGAAGTCATCGGCTGACGCGGTGACGTCGAGGACGACGGCATTGACCCGCGCCGCAAGGCCGTTGCGCTCGATGTTGTCCGAGGCGATCGCGGCAAGCTCCGGATCGAGTTCGACCAGCGTCACCTCCACGCCGGCCACACGCATCGCAAGCGCCAATCCCGCGGCGCCCACGCCAGCGCCGAACTCGACCGCCCAGTCGCCGGCTCTCACACCCGCCGCAGCCGCAAGCAGAATCGCATCGTGACCGACGCGATGCCCTTTCTTCTTCTGTTTCAACCGCAGCCGGCCACCGAGCACGGCATCATCGGTCATCTCCACTTTGGGCCCGGTGTTCTCGGGCCGCAGTTCATGCGCCAGGCCGGCATCCTCAAGAAGCTGCCGCGCCATGTCCCAGTTCTCGTCGTCGACCAGGATGCGCCGCGGCAGGATGCCGAGCGAGCCTTCCAGCACACTCATGTGCCGGTCGAGCACCACGTGGGGAATCTCGGCGCCCTTGAGCAGCGCCTCGATCGCTGTGATCAGCACCGCGTTGTTGGTGCGGACAAGCTCGTGCAAGTTCGCCCCTTGTTCAGACCTTTGGTATGCATCCGCCGCCGCTCCTCGGCCGGCGCGCGCTGCGCGAGATATGCCAACAGCTTCAGCTCGCGGCGGCCGCGCGTTACCGTGTCGAGGATCAGCCCGCAGGCGAGCGACAGGAACGCAAGCAGAATCAAACCGGTCGAAAGCACCGCGGTCGGCAGCCGCGGCACCGTGCCTTCAAGCCAATAGGTGATGAAGATCGGAATGGCTATGCCTAGGGCGACGATGCCGAGCGACACGCCGATGCCGGTAAACAACGGCAGCGGCCGCTCCGCACGATAGAGCCGCAACACGGTCCGCAGGATACGGAAACCGTCGCGCCAAGTGCTGAGTTTCGAAGCCGAACCCACCGGCCGCGAGTAGTATGGCGTTCGCATCTCGCCGACCGGCAATTCCAGCTCGAGGGCGTGCACCGTCAATTCGGTCTCGATCTCGAAGCCACCCGACAGAACCGGAAAGGATTTGACGAAGCGCCGGGTGAACACCCGGTAGCCCGACAGCATGTCGGTGAAGGATTTGCCGAACACATGGGCGACGAATCCGGTCAAGAGCCTGTTACCGGCGCGATGGCCCATTCGATAGGCCGCCTCCTCCCGATCGATCCTGACAGCGCAGACCATGTCGAGACGCTCCGTGACGAGCTGCTCGATCATGCCGCGCGCACTCGGGGCGTCGTAGGTGGCGTCGCCATCGACCAGCACGTAGATATCGGCATCAATGTCGGTGAACATGCGGCGCACCACCCGGCCCTTGCCTTGGTGCTGCTCGCGGCGGACGATAGCGCCGGCCCGGGCCGCCGCGTCCACCGTGCGGTCGGTGGAATTGTTATCGTAGACGTAGATGGCGGCTTCCGGCAACGCAGCGTTGAAGTCCGCTACAACCTTGCCGATTGCCGCCTCCTCGTTGTAGCAAGGCACCAGCACCGCGATCCTGCTGCGGCCCACGATCTCGGCGGCATTGGCACTGACGTCGGGTTGCAACATAGGAGGCCTCCCACCGGCGCCATCGAAGGCATACATCTTCCTGCGACGGCCGGCGCACTTGCCCGCCCATCATAGCGTTTCTATCCTCCTGCTCACCAGTTTTCGGGAATTCGGAGAACCACGTGGCCGTCGTTATTCCATTCAGTCCCGCCGACGCCACCATCGACCGCCTCGTCGAACTGGTTACGCCCGACATGCAGCGGGTCAACGCCGAAATCCTCGACCGCACCGGCTCCGAGGTGACGATGATCCCGGAGGTGGCGAACCACCTGATCTCGTCCGGCGGCAAGCGGCTTCGCCCGATGCTGACCCTGGCGATGGCGAAGCTCACCGGCTACCAGGGCGATGGCCACATCAAGCTCGCCGCCGCGGTCGAGTTCATGCATACCGCGACGCTGCTCCACGACGACGTGGTCGACGAGAGCGACATGCGCCGCGGCAAGCCTGCAGCGCGCAAGCTCTGGGGCAACGAGGCGAGCGTCCTGGTCGGCGACTTCCTGCTCGGCCAGGCCTTCAAGATGATGGTCGAGGTCGGCTCGATGCGAGCGCTCGATATTTTATCCAACGCCGCCGCGATCATCGCCGAGGGCGAGGTGATGCAGCTCGGCGCCGCCAAGAACACCGCGACCACCGAGGACGAATATCTCGCCGTGATCCGCGCCAAGACCGCCGAACTGTTCGCCGCGGCCTGCGAGGTCGGCCCCGTCCTCACCAACCGGCCGAAGGCCGAGCACGCCGCATGCCGCTCGTTCGGCATGAACCTCGGCATCGCCTTTCAGCTTGTCGACGACGCGCTCGACTACGGCGGCAAGTCGGCCAAGCTCGGCAAGAACATCGGCGACGATTTCCGCGAGGGCAAGATCACCCTGCCGGTGGTGCTGTCGTTCCGCCGCGGTTCGGAGACCGAGCGCGGCTTCTGGACTCGCGCGCTGGAACGCGGCGAGATCGATGACAGCGATCTCGAAACGGCTGTCGGGCTGATGCTGAAGCACCGCGCGCTGGAAGACACCGTCAAGCGCGCCCAGCACTATGGCGCCATCGCTTGCGACGCGCTGGCGCTGTTCCCGGCCTCCGAGATGAAGCAGGCGCTGGAGGAGGCGGTCGAGTTCTGCACCGTGCGGACGCATTAGGAGCGCGGGTTATTTGAGGCAAAACGGCCGCCGCGAGAAGCACGGCATGAGCGCCAAATGATGCGCATTCGCGGCAAGGGTTCGACTTCATACGAACGGCCCGACGTGTCATTGTCATCGGCAAGACCATGCAATAGGTCGCAGCGATATCCATAGCGAACCGGGGGGCGCAGATGCAAAACGTCGCGTCGTTGACGGAACAGCAGATCGTCGCGCGTATCGAACGTCTGCCCTATTCGCGCTGGCATATCACCGTCACGGCCATCCTCGGCGTCGCGATCTTCTTCGATTTATTCGATTCGCTCGCGCTCGCCTATGTGCTGCCGGCCATCATCCCGGCCTGGCACATTCCGCCGGAAAAGATCGGCGCGCTGATCAGTATCGCCAACCTCGGGCAAGCCATCGGCGCCTTTGCGTTCGGATGGATCGCCGAGCGCATCGGGCGCGTGCCCGCGGCGCGCACGACGATCGCGCTTTACGCCGTCATGAGCTTCGCTTGCGCATTTGCGCAGAACTACGACCAGCTTTTCTGGCTCCGCTTCGTCGAGGGCATCGGCCTCGGTGGCGAAATCCCGGTCGCCTCGGCCTATATCAGCGAAATCCTGCGCGCCGAGCGGCGCGGCGGGCGCTTCCTCACCTACCAGATGATATTTCCGATCGGCCTGCTGGGCGCTGGCGTCGCCGGCGCGGTAGTCGTGCCGCGGCTCGGCTGGCAATGGATGTTCATCATCGGCGCCGTGCCTGCAGTGATCGCGTTGGTGCTGCGGCGCTATTGTCCGGAGTTGCCGCGCTGGCTCGCCTCCAAGGGCCGTCTCGACGAGGCTGGCGCGGTGCTGAACGATATTGAGCGCATCGTGTCGCGCAACGGCACGCAGCCATTGCCGCCGATCCCGGACATCAAGGTACAGCCCGCCACGACCGGGACCCGTTGGCAGGAGCTGTTCCAGGGTCGCTACCTGTCGCGCACGCTGCTGGTCTGGGTGATGTGGGCGTCATCCTACATCATCTCCTACGGACTCCAGGGCTGGATTCCGACGCTGTACCGCGAGGTCTATCACCTGCCGCTGCAGCAGTCGCTGAACTACGCCATTGCCGCTCCGGCCGGCAGCGTTCTCGGCGCCTTCATTTGCGCCCTGCTGATAGACCGCACCGGCCGCCGATACTGGTTCATCGGCGCGTTCTTTCTCATCGCCGCGGGACTCGTCGAGCTCTGGGCGATCGGTTCCGGCACGGCGCTTGGTATGCTGCTCGGCTACGGCTTCTGCTCGATGTGGCTCGGCTCGATCAACATGAGCATCTTCCTCTACACCGCGGAGCTTTATCCGACGCGGATGCGGGCATTGGGCGTGAGCTGGGCGAGCTTCTGGCTCAGGATCGCGGCCGCGGTGGGTCCGCTGATTGTCGGCTTCGGACTGCCGCGCTACGGAATTGGCGGCGTGTTCCTGATCTTTTCCATCTTCGCGCTGACCGGCTGCGCTGCGGCGCTGTTCATCACCGAGACTTGTCGCCGCGTCCTCGAAGAAGTGTCGCCCTAGGCAAGAAGCGTCGCTCTCACCCACCAGCGCGGATGCGCTTTGGCAAGACTGCGCGCCGCGACAGCCGCCACGCGCGAGGAGCCAAATAGCGCAAAGCAGGTCGCGCCCGAGCCAGACATGCGCGCAAGCTCGCAGCCCGGTTGCCGGCGCAGCGCCGCCAGCACGCGGCCAATCACCGGCTGAAGCTTGATCGCGGCCGGCTCCAGATCGTTGCGCCCGGAGGCCAAGACCGCAATCAATGCCTTGCGGTGCCGCGGCAATGGCCGCTGCCGCAGCGGGCGCCTGTAGCACTGCCCCGGCTTCAAGCCGAGAGCGGCGAATACGTCCTTAGTCGCCACCGCAACGCCCGGATTGACCAGCACCGCCGCAAGCTTCGGGAGAGCCAGCGGCGGCGAGAGCATCTCGCCGATGCCACGCATCCGCCTGGAGCGAGGATCGACGCAGACCGGCACGTCGGCGCCGACATGGCGCGCAACCTT
Source organism: uncultured Alphaproteobacteria bacterium (assembly GCA_963702635.1). Classification (GTDB taxonomy): domain Bacteria; phylum Pseudomonadota; class Alphaproteobacteria; order Rhizobiales; family Xanthobacteraceae; genus Z2-YC6860. The sequence goes on along the minus strand of CAVPDL010000010.1, from coordinate 268,749 downwards.
CAGCAATCTTTTGTCGCCGGGCTTGAGCCGGTTGGCACGAGCGAGCAGCCGCAGCGCCGCAGCCGCATCGGACGAGCCGCCGCCGAGTCCGGCCGCCACCGGCAATCGCTTGTCAAGCGTGAAGCTGCCGACCTTGAGACCCGGAATTTCAACCGCAAGCCCGCGAGCCGCCTGCAGCACAAGGTTGTCGTCGGGCGGTCCCGCCTTCCCCGCCGTAGCGCCCCGGACAGCGAGCGAAAGCCGCTCGCGCGGAACAAGCGTCAAACGGTCGGCTTCACGCGCGAATACCACCAGGCTGTCGATCGAATGATAGCCGTCGGCGCGCCGGCCGAGCACCGCAAGCGTGAGATTGATCTTGGCCGGAGCATGTTCGACGAGCGGGACCATGCTGGATTTTTTATCTGGCGCCGGCCGACTTGTCGCCATTGGCACCGCCAAAAAGTCGATGCCCGGCTCGGGGCCGGGCATCGCGTCGAACAAGTCCATCGACCGGCCTCGCTTCAACCGCCGTCGCCGGGCTTCTTCTTCGCGGCTGCGGCTGTCGACGAGGTGTCGTCAGGCATGCCGGAGGCGAGCTTCTGCTTGATCTTGACGAGGTCGTCCGGCTCCGGCTTGAGGTCGCGGGCATGCGACCACTGGAAATTGGCCTCGAGCGTGCGGCCGATCTTCCAATAGGCATCGCCGAGATGGTCGTTGATGGTCGGATCTTCGGGCTTGAGCTCGACCGCGCGCTCCAGGTTCTTCACCGCCTCGTCGTAATTGCCGAGCCGATAATAGGCCCAGCCGAGCGAGTTGACGATATAGCCATCGTCAGGCCGCTGCTCGACAGCGCGGCGGATCATCCGCATGCCGTCGTCGAGGTTGATGCCCTGGTCGATCCACGAATAGCCGAGATAATTCAGCACGTGCGGCTGGTCGGGATAGAGCGTCAGCGCCTCCTTCAAATCCTTCTCGGCCTGCCCCCATTTCTTGTCGCGCTCGTTGCAGATGCCGCGGAAATAAAAGATCAGCCAGTTCGGCTTCTCGGGCGTGCGGATCGTGGCAATACCCTTGCCGTAGACCTGCGCGCATTCGGCGAACGCCTTGCGGGCGCGCAGGATATTGCCGAGCGCCATGATCGCGTCGATGTCGTCGGGGTGATCCACGATCAACTTGCTCAGGCGTTGCTTGGCCTCGTCGGTGCGTTCGACGGTGTCGAGATCGGTCGCAAGCTGGATCTCGGAGTTGCGCCGCAATGGCGAACTTTGCGGCACCCGCTCGTAAGCCTTGATGGCTAGCTCCGGATTCTTCACCTGCTCGTAGAGGTCGGCGAGCGACAGCAGGGCAAGCGGCTGGTTCGGCACGAGATAGAGCGCAAGCTGCAAGATAGACCAGGCCCAAATCCTCGCCGCCGCGGCGGCCGAGCGCGGCGCCGAGCCCGTAGAGCAGTTCGGCGGCACCGGCCTGCGCGCTGTCGACCAGCGGCGGCAGCTGCTTGCCTTTTTCGAGCGTCTCCATGGCATCGACGATGAGCGGATGGCGCGGCAACTGGGCGTCGAAGCCCTTGAATACCTTAACGGCCTCCTCCTTCTTGCCGTTGCGCGACAGCCATGAGCCGTAGGCCTCGACAACGCGCAGCGCCGTGGCGTCGAGCTTCTGCGCGCGGTCGAAGCGCTTGCCCGCGTCCTTCTTGTTGCCGGAGAGATCGAGGATCAGGCCCGCGTGCAGGTCCTTGAACAGGGCATACCAGTCGGCGCCCTGCAGCTTGTCGATCGACTCGATGGCGCCCTTGGTGTCGCCCGCGCCATAGCTCGCCCAGGCGCCGAGCACGGTCGCTGCCAGGTCGGTGATCGGCCCGCGCACCGATTGCGCGAGGTTCGACTTTGGCGGCGGCATATTTCTTCTGCTTCAGCGCATGCACGCCGATGCACCAGCCGGGCGATGCGGTCGGTCTTGTCGAGCTTGACAACCTGGTCGGCGAGCCGGACCGCCTCTTCAACGTCGCCTTCGGCCAGCACCGAGAGGAAGGCGCGCTCGAGCAGCTCGGTGTTCTTCGGATCATTGCGCAGCGCCGCGCGGTAATATGCGGCGGCAGCCCCGGCATCGCGCTCAGTGCCGGCGTGGCGTGCGGCGAGATAGCTGCCCGAGGCCGTCAGCTTCGCCAGTTCATGAGCGGACGGAACATAGGACGGGTTCTGCGCGGTGCCTTGGGCAGAGAGCGTAGCCGGCAGCAGCAAGCTTGCTGCGCCAAGCACGACGCCCGCGAGGCGTCGAAAAGAAGTCGGAACGGTCACGTCTGGCTGCCTCCATGGGCGGCGGTGCGCCTGCCCTTCGAGTCGGGCGCAGAATGGCCTTTTTGTCGCCTGCCCGCAAGGACAGGGATGCCACGCCGCCGCAGCGCCCACCATGCGATCCGCGGTGTGGCAGCATCGTGACCGGGCGCGGAACTACTCTCACATATTTGAATATTTCGGCCCGCCGCCACCCTCAGGCGGCACCCAGGTGATGTTGCGGTTGGGATCCTTGATGTCGCAGGTCTTGCAGTGGACGCAGTTCTGCGCGTTGATCACGAAGCGCGGCTTGCCGCCCTCCTCCACCCATTCGTAAACCCCAGCCGGGCAGTAGCGCGCCGAAGGCCCGGCATAGACGTCGTGCTCGGACGCCTGCTGGAGCGCCATGTCGGCGACGCGCAGATGCGGCGGCTGGTCCTCCTCGTGGTTGGTGTTGGAGAGGAACACCGACGACAGCCGGTCGAAGGTCAGCTTGCCGTCCGGCTTGGCATAGGCGATCGGCTGGCACTCGGCCGCGGGCTTCAGCGTCTCGGCGTCCGGCTTGCCGTGGCCGAGCGTGCCGAGCAGCGAGAAGCCAAGCGTGTTGGTCCACATGTCGAAGCCGCCGGCGGCAATGCCCAGAAATGTGCCGAGCTTCGACCACAGCGGCTTGGCGTTGCGCACCTTCCACAGATCGCGGCCGATGTCGCCCTCTCGCCACGCCTCGTCGTAGCTTCGCGATCTCGTCGTGGGCATCGATCCTCGGACAACGCTTCGGCGACGTGCTCGGCCGCCAGCATCCCCGACAGGATGGCGTTGTGGCTGCCCTTGATGCGCGGCACGTTGACGAAGCCCGCCGCGCAGCCGATCAGCGCGCCGCCGGGGAATGAAAGCTTCGGCACCGACTGGTAGCCGCCCTCGGTGATGGCGCGCGCGCCATAGGACAGCCGCTTGCCGCCCTCGAACGTGTCGCGGATGTGCGGATGGGTCTTGAAGCGCTGGAATTCCTCGAACGGCGAGAGATACGGATTGGTGTAGTTCAGGTGCACGACGAAGCCGACCGAAACCAGGTTGTCATCGAAGTGGTAGAGGAACGAGCCGCCGCCGGTTGAATTGTCGAGCGGCCAGCCGAAACGTGTGCTGCACCAGGCCGGGCTTGTGCTTGTCAGGCGCGACCTGCCAGAGCTCCTTCAGGCCGAGGCCGAACTTCTGCGGCTGCCGGCCCTGGTCGAGGCCGTATCTCGGCAATCAACGTCTTCGACAGGCTGCCGCGCGCGCCCTCGGCGAACAGCGTGTATTTGCCGCGCAGCTCCATGCCGCGGGTGAAGTCGCTGCGCGGCTCGCCGTTCTTGCCGATGCCCATGTCGCCGGTGGCGACACCGACCACCGCGTTGTTCTCCGTCAAAACTTCGGCCGCGGCGAAGCCCGGATAGATTTCGACGCCGAGCGCCTCGGCCTTGGTGGCGAGCCACTGGCAGACGTTGCCGAGCGAGACGATGAAGTTGCCGTGGTTCGACATCAACGGCGGCATCATGATGTTCGGCAGCCGGATCGCGGAGGATTGCCCCAGCCAATAGAAGCGATCGTCGGTGACCGCGGTCTTGATCGGCGTATCTTCCGTGCGCCATTCCGGAATGAGCCGGTCGAGCCCGATCGGATCGATCACCGCCCCGGAAAGGATATGGGCGCCGACCTCGGCCCCCTTCTCCACCACGACCACGCCGAGATCGGGCGCGATCTGCTTGAGCCGGATCGCGGCGGCAAGCCCGGCGGGACCGGCGCCGACGATGACGACGTCGAACTCCATGGATTCGCGGGCAGGCAGATCGGTCATGGCGTTCTCGCGGTTGTCGCTGCCGTCAGAATGATCGATACATGATAGCCTCTCGGCACGCGTTGAGGTCAATCGAATGGCGAACAGCCAACATCCCAATCGGCCGGCCGCCGCCGAGCTTCTCGCCTTCTATGTCGAGGCCGGCGTGGACGCGGCCTTGAGCGAACAAGCGCGGAACTGGCTCGAGGCCGATCAAGGGTCGCCGACACCAGCGCACACGCCGCAAATCAGGCCTGCGGAACCCGTCACCCGCCGGCCGGCGGCGAGCGCTCCGGTTGCCAGGCCCGCCTCGCCGCCTGCCCCGGACACCGCCGTCATGGCCGCGCGCGAAGCCGCCCGCAGCGCCGCAAGCCTCGAAGAGTTGCGTTCGATCCTCGACGGCTTCGAGGGCTGCGGGCTGAAGGCTTCGGCCAGCCGTCTGGTGTTCGCTGACGGCACGCCGAAATCGCGGCTGATGCTGGTCGGCGAGGCGCCGGGCGCCGAGGAGGATCGCCAGGGCCTGCCGTTCGTCGGCCGCTCGGGTCAATTGCTCGACCGCATGCTCGCCGCGATCGGGCTTGACCGCACCAAGGTCTACATCGCCAATATCGTGCCGTGGCGGCCGCCGGGCAACCGCACGCCGACCCCGGTCGAAACGCAAATCTGCCTGCCGTTCATCCAGCGCCAGATCGAGCTGTGCGACCCCGATGTTCTGGTCACCGTCGGCCAGCCGTCGACCGGTGCGCTGCTCGGCATCCAAGGCATCATGAAGAACCGCGGCCGCTGGTTCGCTTATCACACCGGCAGCCGTGAAATTCGCGCCATGCCGATGCTGCATCCGGCATATCTGCTGCGCTCGCCGATCGGCAAGCGGCTCGCCTGGCGCGACCTGTTGGCGATCAAGAAGGCGCTGGGCTGAGGGCATCGGAGGGCACACGATGGCACGGCGACTGGCTGCGATCCTGGCTGCCGACGTTGCTGGCTACAGCCGGCTGATGAGCGGCGACGAAGCCGGCACGCTCGCCGCTCTGCAGGCGCATCGCACCGAAGCGATCAGCCCCGCCATCGCGCGGCATGGTGGGCGCATCGTTAAGCTCATGGGCGACGGCATCCTCGCCGAGTTCGCGAGCGCCGTCGAAGCTGTCGCCTGCGCCGACGAGGTGCAGAAGGAAATGGCGGTGCGAAACGCCGGAGCAGCGCCGGGCCGCGGCATGCAGCTCCGGATCGGTATCCACATCGGCGACGTGATCGCAGAAGGCGACGATATCTACGGCGACGGCGTCAATATCGCGGCTCGACTTGAGGCGGTCGCCGAGCCCGGCGGAATCTGCCTGTCCCGACAGGCCTACGAGCAGGTGGATGGGCGGCTGTCGCTCACTTACCGGGAGCTTGGCCCGCAGACGCTGAAGAACATCCCGAGGCCTGTCGAGGTGTATGCCATTCAGATGAGCGCACAGGTCGAAGCTGCATTCGACCCGACCGGCGTTCCGCAGAAGATCGAAGACTGCCGGGCGCCCGACGGAGTCCGCCTCGCCTATTCCAAGGTCGGACGCGGCCCGCCGCTGGTGAAGACGGCAAACTGGATGAACCATCTGGAGTTTGACTGGGGGGAAGGGTCATCGTCCGCGCATTTGTTCATTGCATTGGCTCGTCACCGGACGCTGGTGCGTTATGACGCGCGCGGCAACGGCCTGTCCGACTGGGACGTCGAGACGCTTTCGTTGGACGCCTGGGTGAGCGATCTGGAGGCGGTCATCAACGCGGCAGGGATTGACCGCGCTCCCATCCTCGGCATTTCACAGGGTTGCGCCATCTCGATCGCCTTCGCGGTGCGCCATCCTGAGCGTGTGTCCCACCTCGTTCTTTACGGCGGCTTCGCACGCGGAGCCTATCGACGCGCCAAGAATGAGGCGGAGCTGGAAAAGGCCAAGGCCTTGGCGACCCTGATCCGCACCGGCTGGGGCGACGACAGTCCGGTCTACCGTCAACTGTTCTCATCGATGTTCATGCCGGGCGCCAGCCCGGAACAGCTCGCCAAGTTCGCCGAGAAGCAGCGCAAGACCACAAGTCCCGAATGCGCCTACCGCTATTTCCAGACGACGCGCAATTTCGATGTGACCGACCTGTTGCCGCAGGTCAAAGTGCCGACTCTGGTCATGCACGTGCGCGACGACCAGGTGCAGCCGTTCGAGGCTGGGAGGGAACTCGCGGCTGGAATTCCCAGTGCGCACTTTGTCGCCTTGCAAGGCAGGAACCATATGCTGCTGGAGCAGGATCCGGCGACAGCACGGGTGCTGGAAGAAATCGATCTGTTCCTAAAGAAGTAGATGAGCCCGCGCGGCCGCCGGATCGCAAATTAACCTGATCAGCAGAAAGCCAGCGGCACGCATTGCGCTTCATCGCTATCGCGCGATGATACCGACAAGATTGCAAAATCACGCGCCACCGGCATTGCCGCATCCGGCGGCCGGGAGAATTAACTATGTCGGGCCGCAAACCGATCCCGTTCCTCCGCCGTATAAGCCTCGTCACTGGCACGCTGGCGCTGGCATACGCCGCCCAAGCGCAGGCCGAGCAGATTCGCTGGCCCTGGCAGCAGCAGCGCCCGGCCTACCGTCATGCGCCGACATACCGCACGGCCCCGAGCACGCAATCGACGTCGAGCCCGAAAGTCAGGGTTACTCGGTCGACGCCCGCAACCTCGCAGCCGACGCAGACACCGAGCTATTCGTCCCCGCCGGAGACGACCTCACAATCTTCGCCGCAAGCCACATCCCAGTCCGCGCAGCAGGCCGCAGCACCGCTCAGGCCCCAGATCGCGGCACAACCCGCGCCCGCCGCAGCGAGCGAACAGCAACGCAAGCCGCAGCCGATCACGTCGAGCGCGGCGTCGGCCCAGGCCGCCGCGACCTGCATGAACGAGCGGAAGTCGGCCTCGGTGGAAGCTGCGATTAAAAGCTGCGACGCCGTGATCGACGAAACGCTGAAGAATCTCGCCAACGCCTATTACTTCCGCGCCGGCGCTAAATTCGGCAAGAACGACTTCGATGGCGCCATCGGCGACTATGGCCAGGCGCTGCGCCTCGATCCGTCCGGCGCCGACTACCTCAACAGCCGCGCCGCCGTCTACGAGGCCAAGAACGACATGGACAAGGCGATGACCGATTACAACACGGCCATCAAGATCAATCCCGGTTTGGCCTATGCTTACAACAACCGCGGCGCCGCTTATCAGCGCAAGGGCGATTATACCCGCGCTGCAGCCGACTACGGTGAGGCGACGCGGCTGCAGCCGAACAATGTCGAAGCCTGGAGCGCGCGCTGCTGGGTGCGCGCAATCGGCAACCAAACGCAGCTCGCGCTTTCGGATTGCAACGCGGCGCTCAAGATCAAGCCCGACTCGGCCGACGCGCTCGACACCCGCGGCTTTGTCTATCTCAAGCTCGGCCAGACCGACAACGCGATCAAGGACTATGACGCGGCGCTCAAGGGCGATCCCAAGTTCGCCGGCTCGCTCTATGGCCGCGGCATTGCCAAAATCCGCAAAGGCGACCAGAAGGGCGGCAGCGCCGATTTGGCCGCGGCGAAAGAAATCAAAAAGGACATCGCCGAGGAGTTCGCGCGCTACGGCCTGCGGCCGTAACCCACTTCGTCGCGCTGTCTTTCTTCACCTCATCCTGAAAGCCGCGTCGCGAGATACAGCGGAAGTCCCGGCGAGCCCCCTTGCAGAAATCCTGCGGCAGGCCAACATCACCTTCGGGTGCTCTTGTTGACTCGAACCGCCGCGAGAGACTGAACCCATGGACTTCGACCCCGTCCTGCTGGCGCGATTGCAGTTCGGCTTCACCATTGCGTTTCACATCATCTTCCCGAGCTTCACCATCGGCTTGTCGGCCTATATCGCGACGCTGCACGTGGCGGCGTGGCTCAGCGGCCGTGATCGGTTCCTGCGGATCGCCCGGTTCTGGACCAGGATTTTTGCGGTGTCGTTCGCCATGGGCGTGGTGTCGGGCGTGGTGCTGTCGTATCAGCTCGGCACCAACTGGAGCCGGTTCTCGGCGATCGCCGGCAATATCGTCGGGCCCGCTCGCCGGCTACGAGGTGCTGAGCGCGTTTTTCCTGGAAGCGAGCTTCCTCGCCATCCTGCTGTTCGGCGGCAAACGCGTGCCGCGCTGGCTGCACGTGCTCTCGGCGGTGGTCGTCGCCATCGGCACTGCGACCTCGGCGTTCTGGATTCTCTCCGCCAATAGCTGGATGCAGACGCCGACCGGCCACGAGATGCGGGACGGCATCGCCTATCCGGTCGACTGGTTCGCCATCGTGTTCAATCCGAGCTTCCCCTATCGCTTCGCCCACATGCTCAACGCCTCCTATCTCACTGCAGGCTTCGTGGTGCTGGCGGTCGGCGCGCGCTATCTGCTCAAGGGCGATCACGTCGAGGAAGCGCGCACCATGATGCGCATGGCGATCGGTCTCCTCGTGGTGCTGGCGCCGCTGCAAATCTGGATCGGCGACGAGCACGGGCTGAACACCCTCAAGCATCAGCCGATCAAGATCGCGGCGATGGAAGCGCACTGGGACGGCAGCAAGCCCGGCGATTTCTATATTTTCGCCTGGCCGGACGAAAGGGCCGAGACCAACCGATTTGCCATTGCCGTGCCGTACGGCTCATCGCTCGTCCTGACGCATAAATGGGACGGGCTGTTTCCCGGGCTCAAGGACGTGCCGCCCGCCGACCGGCCGCCGCTCGTTTCGGTGTTCTTCGCCTTCCGCATCATGATCGGCATCGGCTTCTTCATGGCCGCGGCCGTGCTGTTCGGCGCATTCCTATGGCTGCGCGGCAAGCTGTTCGACACGCGCTGGTATCTGCTGGTGATGGCGCAGACCTGGTGGCTTGGCTTTGTCGCGGTGATCTGCGGCTGGATCGTCACCGAAAGCGGCCGTCAGCCCTGGATCGTGCAGGGCATTCTCCGCACCGCCGACGCGACCTCGCCGGTGATCGGCCCGGCGATCGCCGTCACTTTCGCGCTGTTCGTCATCGTGTACGGCATCATCTTTTCCGCCGGCATCTATTTCATCAACCGGCTGATCGCCAAAGGTCTCGAAATCGCCGAAGGCGATGAGCCGAGTCTCGCGCGGCGGAGGTGTGTTCGCCGCGGCCGGCAAGAGCACGGCAGGCGGAGGCTGACCATGGAATGGTATCTGCCGTTGATCTGGGCCGGCATCATCGGGACCGCGGTCGCGCTCTACGTCATCCTCGACGGCTTCGATCTCGGCATCGGCATGCTGTTCCCGTTCGCAAGGGACGATGCCGAGCGCGATCAGATGATGGCGTCGATCGCGCCGTTCTGGGATGGCAACGAGACCTGGCTGGTGATGGGCGGCGTCGGCCTGCTGGTCGCCTTCCCCCTCGCCTACGCCGTCATCATGCCGGCGATGTATCTGCCGGTGATCGTCATGCTGCTGGCGCTGGTGTTCCGTGGCGTGGCGTTCGAGTTTCGCGAAATCGGCCACAGCAAGGCGCTGGTGGAACACCGCCTTTGCCGGCGGCTCGACCTTGGCGGGCTTCTGCCAGGGCGTGATCCTCGGCGGCATGATCCAGGGCATCCGGGTCGAGAACGGCGCTTACGCGGGCGGGCCGTTCGACTGGGCAACGCCTTTCGCAGCGCTGTGCGGCCTCGGCGTTCTCGCCGGCTATGCGCTGCTCGGCGCAACCTGGCTGGTGATGAAGACCAGTGGACCGGTGGCCGAACGGGCGCGAAGTCACGCCATCTGGCTGCTCTACGCGGTGCTGGTGTTCATGGCGGCGGTCAGCCTGTGGACGCCGCTGGAGTTCCCGCGGATCAGGGCGCGCTGGTTTTCGCTGCCCAATTTTCTCTATCTCTGGCCGGTGCCGCTTCTGACCGGGCTGACGGCGTTCGTCGGCTGGGTCGCGCTGCGGATGGACAATGAAGTCGCGCCGTTCCTGGCAACGATCGTGCTGTTCCTGCTCGGCTTTGCCGGCCTTGTGATTTCATCGTTTCCGTATCTCGTGCCGCCGTCGCTTACCATCTGGCAGACCGCGGCGGCGCCGGCGAGCCAGACCTTCATCTTGGTCGGTACGGTGGTGCTGCTGCCGCTGGTGCTGGCCTACACCGCCTACGTCTACTGGCTGTTCCGCGGCAAGATCGGGCCCGGCGAAAGCTACCATCACTGAGTTTGGGCGCGTGGGCGGATCATGCCCCAGCCGACGCGCATCAGCGGCATCCGGCCCTGGTATTGCCGTTCGAACGCGCGCGGCACCTCGATCGCGAGCCCAGGGAACTGACGAGCGATATCGGCGGGCGGGCGGCCGGCAGAGTCGGCGGCGAGCCAGACGATCACCGCGCCCTTGTCGTCGATGTCCTTGCGGGTGACGCGCGGCCGGTCGGCGGGGGCGGATTGCATATAAAGGCTCGGCCGGCTCGGCGCGCCGAGCGCCACCAGCGAAGCGAGCGCTTGATCTCCTGCAACGATTTCCAGCGGGCGGCCGGTGCGGCGGGCATAGCTGTCGCCGAAGAACTGGCCGAGCTCGGCGGCAGGCCGGCCGACGCTGAGATCGAGCGCCAAGATCCACGGCTGAGCAACGACGGACAACGCGACCATCACGGCCGGCAGCACCAGCAGCGCCGCCCAGGCGTAGCCAATGATGTACTGATGTTCGATCTTGATACGGTCGCCGGCCGCGACCACCACTGCAAGTCCCGACATCACCACCAACGGCGCCGCCAAAAAGTTCTCCGGGCGCTGCGTGAACAGCGTGAACAACCCCATGGCGAGCGCGGGCAACAGCGCAAACAAATAGACAAACTGACGCGCGTCGGAGTCGACCGGCTGGCGGGGAATTTCCGGCGGCGAGCCGCGCGAGGCGAACGGACCGATGGCGAGCATGATCAGAATCAACATGCCGGTGTGGCTCAGCAGCAGCGCCACCAGGAGCCAGCCCCAGATGCGCAGATTGGCGGCTATGGTAGCAAGATCGGGAAGATGAACGCTGGCGTTGAGATCGAGCCAAATCAGATAGGGAAATGTCACTGCGGTCATTGCGACGCCGGCGATCCAGGGGCCGACGGATTTCGAACTGCGCGCGGCCGTATCGGGTCGACAGCATGACGAGCAAGAGCAGGCAGATCAGGATCAGGCCCGTGTAGGTCGTCAGAAACAAGAGTCCGGCGTCGGCGCCGAGCGCGACCCAATAGATCGGGCTGCCGTGTCGAGCGGCGGCCCAGTAGTGATAGAGGCAGAGCGCCCATAGCGGCGTCGCCAGCACCGCCGGGCCGAACTCCGGCGTCGGCATCGAGAACACGGCGACGCCGGCCATCAGCATCACCGCGCAGGCTGCCTGCGGCGCGCCGACGATGATCCGACCAAGCGCGAACACCGCCCAATAGGCGACGACGATGCAGATTTGCGACAGCAGATAGACACCGAACATGCCGGCGCTGCGGTAGGCGATTTCGGCGAGCCAGAACGCAAGCGGCGGTCCGAACTCGGTGCTGAACTGAAATTCATGGCCGATGGCAAGCACCAGCGGCAGCCGGCCCGGTGGCGACGAATAGAACAGCCACGGCACGATCGTCCAGGGCACGATCTGCAGCATCGCCATAGCCCAGAACAACAGGCGCGGGCGCGTGCGCAGCAGCTCGATGAACAGCGAAGTGGAATGCATTGCGCCGCGAGCCCCGACAGACCATGCGGGCTCGATCGGCGCCGCCGGCCTGCCCCGGTCTGCATATACAAAAACTGCCTGGGCGGAAACCCGACTGCTGTCAGGGAGATAGCGGAAGCGCCGCGGACCGGGTCAAAATCAGGGTGAACGGCCCACCTGCGCGACGTCAACCGCGCTGACATGCTCGGCCATCACCTGATCGGCATTCCGCTCGCCGGCGCGCAGATAGCCGAGCTTCTGAAAATCTCTCGCGACGCCTGGACCGCGGCGCGCCATCCCGGCCACGGTCGGGTGATGCTGGCGTTCCACTTGTTCTGCGCCGAGACCCGCGAGAAGGCTGCCGCCATTGCGCGCGAGCCGCTCAATGTCTACCTCAAATCCATCGTCAACGCCGCGCCGGGCTGGATGTCCGGCGTAGCGTCCAAGGATCATCCGAACTATCAGAAGATGATCGAGGTCATCTCCAAGGAAACCTTCGAGTCCCAGGTCGAGAAAGGCGACGCCTGGATCGGCACGCCGGCCGAAATCCGCAAATCCATCGCGGCCTACGATCGCGATGTCGGCGGCTTCGAATCCGCCTCTCTGCAGGTGAATTTTGGTATGATCGGCCAAGCCGAGGCCGAACAATCGATGACGCTGTTCGCGCGCGAAGCGATGCCGCATTTCAAGAGTTGACCAAGGAGACGCCCATGTCTGCCGCCACCGCTGCCGTCGCCGCCGTCCCGCAAAGCTTGTCCGGCCGCGACATCCCGACGCTCGACGCGCTCTACGAGGCCGCAGGCGGCGTCAACTTCACGCCCGGCTGGGTGCGGCGCGAAAAGCCGATCCTGTGGAGCGAGCCCCGGCCCGAGTTCGTGCCGGCGCACTGGACCTACGAGGACGCCAAGGCAGGCCTCGACGCCGCCGGCCGGCTAATCGACGTGTCGCTCGCTGAGCGCCGCAACCTGGTGATGCGCAATCCCGTGCCGTCGGCCACTTACGAGACCAGCCGCACGCTTGTTTGCGCCTATCAGATGATCCTGCCCGGCGAGCACGCGCGTTCGCACCGGCATTCGTCGCATGCGTTGCGCGTCATCATCGACGGCAAGGGCGCGTACTCGATCGTCGACGGCGAGAAGACGCCGATGGAGACCGGCGACGTGGTGCTCACCCCCGGCTGGTGCTGGCACGGCCACGGTCACGACGGCGCCGAGCCGGCCTACTGGTTCGACGGGCTCGACGTACCGCTCACCCACCTGCTCGAGCCGATGTTCTTCCAGGAGCATCCGCAGGAACACGAGAAGGTCGAGCGTGTGGTGCAGGCTTCACCGTTCCGCTTCACCCGCGAAGATATCGCACGGCGGCTCGACGCAGCGAAGGCCGATGGCGAAGGTTTCCACGGCCCGCGCCTCACGCTGGAAGCGCCGACTATGCCGCCGATGGGTCTCACGGTGGAGCGGCTTCCTGCCGGCGGAAAGACCCGGCGTTATCGCACTACCGCCAACACCATCTTTCATGTCATGGAGGGCGCGGGCGAAACTAGCATCGGCGGGCAGCGCTTCTCCTGGAAGCGCGGCGACACCATCGTCGCGCCGGGCTGGAACGCCGTCAGTCATCGCGCCACGTCGGACGCGCAATGGTTCGCTATGTCGGACGAGCCGCTGCTGCGGTTCTCGCATTACTATCGGTTCGAGGCGTTGGATTAGGGCGTGCAATCATCAACGCGCAGCCATAACCAGGTGCAGGGTGGCACCATCAACCCGCAAGGACCATCGCGGCAGGTGCCGATATTCTGATTTTCCTTCCGCTTTCGAAGGATAGCGGACATGGCCGGACCTGCTGCTGCCCGCCCCGAATGCTAATGAACCCAACTGCGACATCGGTCGGCGTCGCTTAATGCACCTAGCCAATATGAAACGATGTGCGCCATTTGGTCGCTTTCGGGGGATAGCGACATTGGCGATTGGCTTTTCAGCCCCTTTCAAACGGCATCCCCAGTCGATACGATCATTGCTGCCAATCCTTGGGGACGCATGCTGCGGCGGAAGTTTTTAAGTCTCGCGGGTGGCGTTGTTGCAAGTTGGCCACGCGCCGGCCGCGCGCAGCATTCTGAGCAGGTACGACGCATAGTCGTGCTGTTGGGCAATACCGAAAACGATTCACTTGGAAAGGCCTATTCCGATGCCTTTCGGCAAAGCCTTCAGGGACTGGGATGGAGCGAGGGCCGCAACGTTCGAATCGACTATCGCTGGGCCGCTGGCAGCCCCGAACGCGCCAGTGCCTACGCGATGGAGGTGGCTACCCAAGCCCCGGATGCGGTCCTTGCAAATGGCACGCAGGTGTTGACGGCATTGCAAAAGGCGACTCGGAACATCCCTATCGTCTTCGTTGTCGTGGCCGATCCGGTCGGAGCCGGTTTCGTCAAAGATCTTTCGCACCCAGGGGGCAACATCACCGGCTTCAGCACGTTCGAACCCGAAATCGGTGGCAAATGGCTGGAACTGCTGAAGGAGATACAGCCAAGCCTGCAGCGTGTAGCGGGCATTGGGGACCCTACCTTCAAAGCATTTGTAAAAGTATGGCGTGTGATCGAGAGTTCCGCCCCGAAATTAAACGTGCAGGTGACGAGCATCAGTTTTCGTGACCCAACTGACAATATTGAACCCGTTCTTGCAAAGTTTGCGCGAGAGCTAGGGGGCGGCTTGATTGTGCTGCCCACACCCACCAACGCCAGTGCTCGCGATCGGATTTTCTCTCTGGCGTCCCGTCACCGCCTGTCCGCCGTATATCCATTTCGGTATTATGCGACTGGCGGGGGTTTGATGTCCTACGGCTTTGACACGGTGGACCTCTTCCGGCGAAGCGCATCTTACGTTGACCGTATTCTTCGGGGCGAGCGGCCGGCCGACCTTCCGGTGCAGGCTCCGGTCAAGTTCGAACTTGTGATCAATCGTAAAACCGCCAAGGCGCTCGACCTTACTGTACCGCCTTCACTGATCGCCCGCGCCGACGAGGTGATCGAATAAACGCGGTTTTTAGGCACATGCTCACGGCGGCTATGGGGCAAAGCGGACTCTCGTAAGTACAACGGGGAAAGGGAGCGCGCTGCCAACGCTGCAACTGTTTCGATTCAAAACGATCATGCTTTAAGGTTCCTTCGCCGGGAAGCCGGCGCCGACGCGCCGGTATTCCAAGGCGCGGTCGAGGCCGAGCGGGCCGAGCAATATTCCGCTTGTTGCCACGATCTCGGCGGGGCTGAGGTGCTTGACCGCAGCGTCGCCGCGACCCTGCGACAAGGTGTGCGCCTGGATCAGCATCGCGGCGTTCCACATCAGCCCGATCGACACCATCACCGTTGCTTTCAGCCCGTCGGTCGCGATCACCGCGCCGTGGCCGCGCAACAAGCACACACGGCCGGCGCCGAGCGTCTTCGCCAGCGACCGCCTGGTGGGATCACCAGCATGGTGCCTTCATTCGGGAATTCGTCGCGGATATCCCAGTTCGGCACGTTGGGTCCGCTGCCCGACGCCATCACCCAGATCGGCTCGATCGGCGTGTTGGTCACCGTGAACGGTACCGCCGCGTGGGCGTGGGTGACACACCGACATGACGCCCGGTCGCGCCTTGTAGAGGCAACCGTGGATGAAGCGCTCGGTGTAGATAGCGCGTGAGGTCGAGTTGAGGCGATTGCTGTCGAGATCGAACTCGATGATGTCGTCCTCGGTCACGAGGCCGGGGGGTCCGCGAACACGCCAGGAAATAGCGGCCGGCATTCTCCGGATGGCGGATGCTGATGTGGCCGAAGGCATCGACCACGCCTCGTTGCCGAGAATCCGGTTCGCCACCACCAGCTCCCGGATCGCCGCTTGCGCGCGCTCGCTCATGCGTTCTTAGCTTAGGATTTTAGGCCTCGCGCTGCGGTTCGAGCGCCGTGAGCGGCAAGCCCGCCTCCTCCGGCACCGCGACCTCCACCACAGTCTCGCCATAGCAGGCCGCGACCGGAGCGAACGAGCGGCGGTGGTGGATCGTCGGTCCGAGCCGATCCAGCGCGTTGAAATGCTCGGGCACGCTGTAGCCCATGTGGCGCTCGAAGCCGTAGCCGGGGTGGGCGAGGCCGAGCCGCTTCATCAGGCGGTCGCGCGTGACCTTGGCGACGATCGAGGCCGCCGCGATCGAACTCACCAGCGCGTCCCCCGAAACCACCGCCTCGCAGTCGCAGCCGCAGTCGATCTTGTCGCGGCCATCGACATAGACGAGCCTGGGCCGCACCGGTAGCGCCCGCACCGCGCGCGCCAGCGCCCACAGCGAGGCGCGCAGGATGTTGTCGCGGTCGATCCGCTCGGTCGACCCGAACGCCACGGCGACCTCGGCGGTGGCGCAGATCCTGTCGTAAAGCTTCTCGCGCTCCTCGGGCAGAAGCCTCTTGGAGTTGTTCAACCCGCGCGGAATGCATGTGGGATCGAGGATCACGGCGGCGGCGACCACCGGGCCCGCGAGCGGCCCGCGACCGACCTCGTCGCAGCCCGCCACCGGCCAGATGCCTTTGGCCATCGCGCGGCGCTCGCGGCGGAACGTCGGCCTGAGGATTTCCTCAACCAGCGGCAGGCGCGCTTCGGCTTTTCCTTTTTTCGCGGCGGCGGTCCGACTCATGGACCGCGATCCTGCGCGCCGGGGGGTCATGTCAATGAGAGAACCGACCGGCCGTGAAACTCGGGGACAAAATATGGCGCGGCGGCGCCAACTTCACTTCGATGGATCGGGGTCGTGGCACTGCCGTACTCGTAGAACCCGACCCGCGGCTCGACTAGACTAAGATGAGCGCCGAGCCTGTATGCGCATGGGGTCATGGGGAGCTTGTCGTGAAAGTCATATCCTATCGCCACCAGGGGAGGCCTGATGTCGGTGTCGTCGTCGGTGCAAAGGGCGTCGTTGCCTTGTCGAAGGCCGCGCCTGCCCTGCCCGGCGATTTGCGCAAGATTTTGCAGATCGACCCGACGCTCGCGACTGTGCGTGCAGCGACGGCCGGAAAATCCACCGATCTTTCGCTCGACGATATCGAGTTCGACCCGGTTATCCGCGAGCCTCACGCGACCTGGGCACTTGCACTCAACTATAAGCTCCATATCGAAGAGACCGGACTGACAACCTCTCAAACCTATCCGCAGATTTTCCTGCGCATGCCGATTTGCCAGGTTGGGCACAAGCAGTCGCTCTGGGCGCCGAGGCAAAAGGTTGCCGAGGCTTACGATTATGAAGGCGAACTCGCCGTCATCATCGGCAAACCCGGCCGCTTCATCAGGCGCGAGGAAGCGTTTGCGCATGTCGCTGGATATTCCTGTTACAATGAAGGTTCGGTGCGCGAATACCAGGGCCACAACCGCCAATTCGGCCTGGGGAAAAATTTCGAGCGCTCCGGCAGCTTCGGACCCTGGCTGATGACGCCGGACGAGTTCGGCAATCCGGCCGACCACACTCTGGTCACGCGGCTTAACGGCGTCGAACGCCAACGCGCCAAGATCTCGGGGCTGTTGTTCGATGTTCCGCGGCTCATCGAGTACCTGTCCGAAGGTTATACGCTGCAGCCCGGCGATGTGATCGTCACCGGGTCGCCCGGCGCATTGCCATTGCGGCCCGGCGAGAAGCCAGAGAAGCCTGTTGGGAAAGTCATCGTCGAAGGCCAGCTCCACATGCGCGCCGGCGATGTCTGCGAGGTCGAAGTCGATGGGCTCGGGGTTTTGTCGAATCCGGTGATCGAGGATCCGACACCGATGCGGTAGCGGCGGCGCGGGCGATCAGCCGAACAGGCTGAGCTGCTCGGCGCGCGGCCTCGGCGAATGGAAATGCTCGGTGGTGAGCGCGGCCTTGTGCGTATTGAGGCCGAGCTTCTCGCAGGCCTGCTCGAACCGCCGGCCGATCATCCAGGCGTAGGGCCCGGCGCCCTTCATCCGCGTACCCCACGTCGAATTGTAATCCTTGCCGCCGCGCATGTCGCGGATGAGCTTCATGACGTGGCTTGCTCGGTCCGGATAGTTGGCCGTGAGCCATTCGACGAACAGGTCGCGCACTTCGAGCGGCAATCGGAGCAACACATAACCCGCAGACTTGACGCCCGCGACGGAGGCGGCATCGAGGATGCGCTCGATATCCATGTCGTTGATCGCAGGAATCACCGGCGCCACCATGACCGCTGTCGAAATTCCCGCCGCCGACAATTGCCGCAGCGCTTCGAGCCGCCGCCCCGGCGTCGCTGCGCGCGGCTCCATGTTGCGCGCGAGCTTGGCGTCAAGCGTCGTTACCGACAGCGCGACCTTGACGAGGTTGCGCTCGGCAAGCCTTGCAAGGATGTCGAGGTCGCGCAGGATCAGCGCCGACTTGGTGACGATGCCGACCGGGTGGCCCGCGCGCTCCAGCACTTCGAGAATGCCGCGCATCACCTGGTACTTGCGCTCGATCGGCTGGTACGGATCGGTGTTGGTGCCGATGGCGATGGTGCGAGGCTCGTAGTTCGGCGCCGACAGTTCCTTCTCCAGCAGCGCCGGCGCGTCGGGTTTGGCAAACAGCTTGGATTCGAAATCGAGACCCGGCGACAGCCCGAGAAAGGCGTGGGTCGGCCGCGCGAAGCAATAGACGCAGCCATGCTCGCAGCCGCGATAGGGATTGATCGAGCGGTCGAACGAAATGTCCGGCGACTCGTTGCGCGTAATGATCTTACGCGTGGAGTTGATCGACACCGTGGTCTGGAACGGAGGCAATTCCTCAAGGCTCTGCCAACCGTCGTCGAACGCGATCCGCGCAATCGGCTCATAGCGGCCGGAGACGTTGGACAGCGTGCCGCGGCCGCGCCGGCGTTCGCGGGCGATGGCAAGATCGGCAACGTCGATGTTGCTGACAATCGCGGCCGGCTTCGCGCGCACTGGCGGACTTTGACGACGAACTGCTGACGAACGGGACATGGCTGCTATCTAACGGTTTCTTTAGAACAAAACAAGAACATACGGTGACGCAGCACTGAATTTTCTACCGTATTGAAACAACTCCATATTTCGGGGCTTGTTCCCTGGCGATTACGGAGCCTGACCTCATGCAAAAGCTTTTGCTCTGCGGGACACTCGTGGCCGCGGCGATGCTGTTTCCCCAAGCAACCCGGGCCGCCGAAGGTCCGTGGTGTGCGGTGCTGAACTTCGGCAGCATGGGGCCTTCGGAAAATTGCTCGATGCGGTCATTCGAAGCGTGCCGCGAACTGGCAATGCACTACGGATCGAGCAGCTTTTGCCGGCAAAACGCAGCCTGGCCCGGCTACCGGCCGTCGGGCCCGCAGGCAAAATCGCACGCCCGCAAAAAGAAGCGCCGCCACCACGAGTAGGAGCCGCGGCGCAGGACCGATGACTGCGGGCCGCACCGACGGCTATGCTCGGCCGCGCGACGACCCGACGGGGTGAGCGGGAGTGACATCATGGCGAGCGAATCCATTCCAAGGCGCGGCTTTCTCGGCAGCGCCGGGGCGGCGAGCGCGGCGATAGCGGCGACAATGGCAGGAAGCCCCACCCGATCCGCGAATGCGCAAACCAACCTACCGGCCGCTGCGGCAGGCACGCCGCCGGCGGATCTGATCCTGAAGAACGCCCAGGTCATCACCGTCGACGCGCGTTCTTCGATTGCGGAAGCGATCGCAATCACTGGCGACAAAATCCTTGCCGTCGGCCCCGACGCGGCGATGGCGCAGCACGCCGCGCCCGGCACGCGCGTGCTCGACATGAAGAGGCGCACCATCATGCCGGGTCTGATTGACGGCCATGCCCACATGGACCGCGAGGCGCTGCGCAATATCTTTCCACCGCTCGGTCAAGTGCGCTCGATCAAGGATGTCCAGGACCGCATCGCCGAACTCGCGCGCGGCAAGAGGCCCGGCGAATGGATCGTCACCATGCCGATCGGCGATCCGCCCTACTATTTCGACGTGCCGGACATGCTGGCCGAGAAGCGGCTGCCGACGCGGCAGGAGCTTGACGCCGCGGCCCCGAACAACCCGGTCTATATCCGTCCGATCTGGGGCTTCTGGCGCGGCACGCTGCCGCTCGTTTCAGTTGCCAACACCGAGGCGCTGAAGCGCGCCGGCATCGGCCGCGACACGGTTTCGCCGGTGGCATCGCTGACCATCCAGAAGGACGGCAACGGCGACCCGACCGGCGTGTTCATCGAACAGGACTTCGCGCCGATCGCCGAGATGATCTGGTTCCGCGAGGCGACGCGGTTTTCGCATGCCGACCGGCTGCGCGCGCTTGCCGGAGTCGGCGCAGGCTTTATCACGGCGTCGGCACCACCAGCGTATTCGAAGGCCACGGCGTCGCGACCGAGGTGCTGCGGGTCTACAAGGAGACGCACCGCGACGGCACGCTGACGATGCGGGCGAGCCTTGCTCTCAGCGCCAACTGGGGCGCGGCGGGCGGCGCGCCGCTCGGACCATTCGTCGAAGCCTGGCTCGGCTGGCTCGGCGAGCCAGGCCTCGGCGACGACCGTGCTCAAGATGGGCGGGCTCTACGTGCATATCGGGCGAAGCCCCGCAGACGATGTCCGCGCCTCGGCCGGACCTTATACCGGCTGGGCCGGCTTCAACTCCAATCACGGGCTGCCGCGCGAGCGGGTCTAGGAGCTGCTGTTGCATTGCGCCGAGAACGATATCCGCGCGACGTCCATTGGCGGCGCCGGCGGCCTTGGCATGCTCGACCTCTACGAAGAGATCGACAGGAAAATCCCGCTCAAGGGCCGGCGCTGGGTGGTCAGCCACGTCAACGTGGTCTCGCCGCGCGACCTCGAGCGGATCGTCAGGATGGGCCTGGTGCTGACGACCCACACCAACGCCTATCTCTACAAGGCGCTGGAGGCGACCGCGAGCAAGCTCAAGCCGGAGCAGTACGACGACATCGTG
The DNA here is from genome assembly GCA_963702635.1 of uncultured Alphaproteobacteria bacterium. GTDB lineage: Bacteria > Pseudomonadota > Alphaproteobacteria > Rhizobiales > Xanthobacteraceae > Z2-YC6860. The sequence goes on along the minus strand of CAVPDL010000010.1, from coordinate 248,095 downwards.
CCGTTAAACTCGCTGCGCGAAGCCGGCGTGACGGTGTCGCTTGCCACCGACAACACCCCGATCTCGCTGTGGTATCCGGTGCAACAGACGGTGGCGCGAAAAGACTACCGCACCAAGCGGGTGTTCGGAGAGAAGCAGGCGCTGTCGCGCATGGAGGCGCTGCGCTGCGCCACGGCGAATGGCGCCTACCTCACATTCGACGAGGCCAAGAAGGGCTCGCTGGAGCCCGGAAAGTTTGCCGATCTCACCGTGCCCAGCGCCGACCCGCTGACCGCCGCCGAGGACAAGATCGCCGACACCGCGGCCGCTGATGACCATGGTCGGCGGCAAGATCGTGCACGAGACGCCGGGCTGGTCCGGCTGATCGCTCGGGCATGATCCCGGAAAGTGGCCACCGGTTTTCGGAAAAGATCATGCCCAGCAAAACCGCCGATTGAACTCATCCCGGGTTTGCCGCGACCAATGGCTGGAACGGGCATGACGCGCCTTGGCGTGCGGCCATGCCGCGACACTTACTCTTTGGGCCGCAAGCCAGGAGAATTCTAATGAAAAGGCTTTTGATTGTTGCCGCGCTGGCTTCGACCACCCTAATCCAGGCGCAGACAAGCCAGGCCTATTTTCGCGGCAACTGGTGCGCGAAAATCGACGCCGGCGGCGGCGCGGTACAAGAGCGCTGCGACTTCCCGACGTTTGCGACCTGCCGCAACCACGTTGTCGGCGAATCCCGGTCGTTCTGCGTGCCAAACCAGTGGCGCGGGTCGAACTGGGGCATCGCCGACAACGAAACCGAGTACCGGTTCAACCGCGTCTTTCGCTGATCGGATTGACGATCGCGGCGCCCCGGTCAGTCCCCGGGAGCCGCATCGTCGCGTCCGACATATACTTGACTCCGTCAAGTAATTGCGCGAGCCTGCCCCAATGGCAGGCTCGGCTCAAACGGCGGAGTGTGTGGCGGCGGTGCGGCGCTTCAACCGCTTCTACACCCAGCACCTCGGCGTGCTGCAAGATGGTTGGCTCGACAGCCCGTTCTCGCTGACGCAGGCGCGGGTGCTCTACGAGATCAAATCGCGCGATGACGCCACCGCGACCGGCATCGGCCGCGATCTCGGTCTCGATGCCGGCTACCTCAGCCGCATCCTGCGAGGCTTCGAAAAGAGCGGGCTGATCCGCAAGCAAGTTTCGCCTGACGATGGCCGGCAGAGCTTCCTGTCGATCACCGCGAAGGGGCGCAAGACGTTCGAACCACTGGAAAGGCGGACGCTTCGGCAAGTCGGCGACGTGCTCGGCCGCCTGACCGGGCCCGAGCAGGACCAACTGGTTGCGGCGATGAGCTCGGTCGAGACGCTGATCGCAGCGGGGCCGACGCAGGACGAAATCGCCCTGCGCGAGCCACGGCCCGGCGACCTCGGCTGGGTGGTGGCGCGGCACGCCGAGATTTATGCCGAGGAATATGGCTGGAGCGAAAACTTCGAGGGCATCTGCGCGCAGATCGTCGCCGACTTCGGAACCAGTTTCGATCCGGCCTGCGAGCGCTGCTGGATCGCCGAACTGAACGGCCGCAACGTCGGATGCGTGTTCCTGGTCAAGGATTCCGACAAGGTCGCGCGGCTGCGTCTGCTGCTGGTCGATCCCTTGGCGCGCGGGCGCGGGCTTGGCATGAGGTTAACGGAAGAAGCCGTTCGCTTCGCCCGCGAGCGCGGTTATCGCCGAGTCACGCTGTGGACCCACAAGGTGCTGACCGCCGCGCGTCACATCTATCAGCGGGCGGGTTTCCGGCTAACCTCAAGCAAGAAGATGCGCAACTTCGGTAAGGACGTCATCAGCGAGCATTGGGATTTGATGCTGTAAGCTGGCGGCTGATTTTGGTTGCTGCGGTAGGACCGGTACTAAAGTCGCACACCCACTATCGCGGCTGAGGCGGTTGCCTCGGATTATGCGCTGCTGCGGGTAACCGCACAGCGGTCGTGCAACTACACCTTTTGGATCGCCCCCGGGTAACCGGCTACGAGCGGATCAGAGGTGAGCAGCGTCAAGCCTTCAACCCGCGACTGCGCGATTAGCATTCGATCGAACGGATCCTTATGAAGGGGTGGCAAATCGGCGACGGCCACGGCGTGCTCGCTTCGTACCGGAAGCTCTTCGTAGCCGTTTTCAAGAAGGCCGCGTCGAAGCAGGCGAGGTTCGACCACGAAGTCGTTGCGGCCCAGACCGCGTTTGATCGCGACCTCCCAGAGGCTCGCCGGACTGAAAAGCAGGATGTTTTCCCCATCGTCGAGCAACCGGCGTGCCTTCGCGGACAGGCGGCGCGGAGCGCCAGCTGCCCATAGCAGAATGTGGGTGTCGAGCAGGAATTTCATTCGCCGGCTCCAAACATCTCGGCAATTTCGTGGTGACCCATCCGATCGAAGTCGTCAGGAATCTCAATTTGGCCAGCCATGAATCCCAGCCGCCCCCGGTCCTTAGCCGCCGTAGCGTTGATCGCTGTGACCTTGGCTACGGGCCGGCCGGCCTTGGCAATGATGAATGGTTCGCCTTTGATGACCTGCTCGATCAGCCGTGACAAATGGGTCTTGGCCTCGTGAATGTTGACGGTCCGCATCGGGCTGCTCCATAGACTTAGTTCATTGAACTTAGTCTATGGACAACGCTTTGACAACCCGCTATGCCGTCGCGCCCTGGGCCTTGGGCCGGCGCATGTCCTCGCTGAGCCGCGGCATCAACTCGACGAAATTGCAGGGCCGGTAGCGGTAGTCGAGCTGGTGCACCAGGATTTCGTCCCAGGCGTCGCGGCAGGCGCCAGGCGAGCCCGGCAGGCAGAAGATGAAGGTGGCGTTGGCGACGCCCGCGGTGGCGCGCGACTGGATGGTGGACGTACCGATCTTGGCGTGGCTCACCAGGTGAAACATCGTGGAGAAACCGTCCATCCGTTTCTGCAACAGCGGCTCGACCGCCTCCGGCGTCACGTCGCGGCCGGTGAAACCGGTACCGCCGGTCGAGACGATCACGTCGATGCCGGAATCGCCGATCCACGTGCGCATCTGGGCGCGGATTTTCTCGACATCGTCGGTGACGATCGAGCGCGCGGCGACCGCGTGGCCGGCCTTCTCGATCCGCTCGGCGAGCGTCGCGCCCGATTTGTCGTCGGCCAGTTCGCGGGTGTCGGAAACCGTCAGCACCGCGATCTTGAGCGGCACGAAGGGACGCTTCTCATCGATGCCGGGCATGAGTTCCTCGTTACGCGGGGTCGCGGGCGCCCTGGATGCGCTCGGCATAGATCGCCGGCGTCACCCCGAATAAATCCCAGCGCGTGATGTGGCCGAGCAGGAACGGGTGCGCACCCCACTCGTACAGGCGCTTGATGTCGCCGCTGAGCAGTGCCTCACGCTCCGCCACGCTGAGCGGCCAGTCGGCGATCGCCTTCCGCGGATCGGCCTTGACCGCCTCGCGCAGCGCGCGATCGTGATAGAGCTGACGGCACAGCTTGTTGATCTGGTATGCGCTCATCGCTCAATTCCAACGCCAGACCGCATAGGCGTGGCCGTCCTCGTCGTCGTGATCGGCGAGATAGCACGGCTTGGCCTTGCCGACCGTGCCGAGCATGACGATCCAGTTCAGCAACTCGCCGCCGATGTTGCCGGCCTTCCACATCTGCTCCGGGGTGGCTTCCGCAACGATCTCGTCGACCTCGGCGTTTTTGATCCGCCGGTGCAGATGCTTCGACCATTCGATGTCGGGAACGCCATGACGGGACCCGGGGATGACCCGGGGTCCGGCGATCTCGAGCGAGAAGCTGCCGGTCGCCAGCACCGCGACGCGAAGCCTTCCGGGCAGGCTGTCGATCGCGGCCTTAAGCGCCTTGCCGAGCGCATAGCAACGGCGCGCCGTCGGCAGCGGCTTGACGAAGGCGTTGACCCAGATCGGGACCACGGGGCTTTTCACGCCATCGGTCAGGTAGTGCAGCGGCACCAGCACGGCGTGATCGACGCCGAACTCCTGCGTCACGGCAAAATCGAAGCCCTCGTTCACCCCGGTGCCAAGGACGTGCGAGGCAAGCTCTGAATGGATTGCGAAGTCATAGTGCGGCATCTTCGCCTGGTCGTTCGGGCCGGACGAGGCTTCGGCCACGCCGATGGCGAAGGTCGGAAAATTATTCAGAAAAAATGTGTTGAAGTGGTCGTTGGCGATGACGACGATCGCGTCGGCATTGGCCGCATCAAGATGCGTCTTGATCGCGCGATAGTTCGCCGACGTGGCCTCCGGCCCGTCCTTCGGATATTGCGACGGATAGTGAGGACTATGGGGGACGCCGACGGCGGCTACCAGCTCTGCCATTGCATGCTCCTGACCGGGCCCGGCCAGAATGTGCCAAAGCCGAAAGCGTGACAAGTGTCGAGGCGATGCGTTAGCCTTGAGCCTCGCGCCAGTCGGAGTTGTCGAATGCTCGATCGCCTTCCGAAGGAGCCCAGCGCCGCGGACCGGGAGCGACGAGCCGCCGAGTTGATCGACCGGGCGCGCGAATTGATCCCGGTGATCGACCGCGCCGGCGACCGCATCGAACGCGAGCGCTGCCTGCCGACCGACCTGCTCGACGCGCTGCACGACGCACGGCTGTTCCGCCTGCTGCTGCCGCGCTCATGCGACGGCGAGGAGGTCGAGCCCGCGACCCTGTTCCAGGTGCTCGAGGCTGTTTCGCAAGGTGATGCGAGTGTCGGCTGGTGCATCAGCCAGGCCTCCGGCGCCTCAACCGGAGCCGCCTACCTCAAGCCCGACGTCGCGCGCACCGTCTTTGGCGACAAGCGCGCGGTGGTCGCCACCGGGCCGAACAACAACATCGCAAAGGCCTTGGTCTGCGACGGCGGTTACCGCGTCACCGGAGAATGGGGCTTCGCCAGCGGCTCCCGACACGCCGCATGGATGTATGGACATGCCACGGTTTACGAGCCGGACGGCAAGCCACGGCTCGGGCCGAACGGCAGGCCGCTGGAGCTGCTCACCCTGGTGTTCCCGAAGGCCAGCGCGACCATGGCCGACGACTGGCACGTCATGGGGCTGAAAGGCACCGGCAGCGTCAGCTATTCGGTGAAGGACTTGTTCGTGCCTGTCGACTTCAGCTACACGCGCGAGTCGGACACCGATCGCCGCGAACCGGGGCCGCTCTATCTTTTCTCGATGTTCAACCTGTTTGGCGTCGGTTTCTCCGGCGTGGCGTTGGGCATCGCGCGCCGCATGCTCGACGACTTCATCAAGCTCGCCCTGACCAAGAAGCCGTATGGAGCTACAACGCTGCTTTGCGACAACAATCAGATCCAGTCGCAGGTCGGGCTGTCGGAAATTCGGCTGCGAGCGGCACGGACCTTCGTGCTCGACACCTACCGCAAGCATTATCAGGCGGTGTCGCAGGGCCTGCGCTTCACCCAGGACATGCGCGTCACCAACCGCACCGTCACCTGCTACGCCATCCAACAGGCCCGCGAGGTGATGAATTTCATCTATCACGCTGCCGGCGCCACCTCGATCTACGAGAGCAATCCGTTCGAGCGGCGCTTTCGTGACCTCAACACCGTGACCCAGCAAGGCCAAGGGGCCTTTTCCAACTTCGAGGCGTTCGGCCAGGTGCTGATGGGAAAGACGCCGTCGCGGCAGACGTAGTGGAAACCAGCTTAACGGGCTTGCGAGTGACTCTCGGTTGTCATGCTCGGCACCACCCTCAAAAATTCGCGGCAGCGAACGTGTTGCAGGCCTTGATGGTGCCTTCCTTGAAGCCGGTCGAGAACCAGCGCTTCCTCTGCTCTGAGCTGCCGTGGGTGAAGCTTTCGGGCACCACGGTGCCTTGCGTCTGACGCTGCAAGCGATCGTCGCCAATCGCGGAAGCTGTCTGCAAGGCGGCGTCGATATCGCCCGGATCGAGGAACTTGTATTGTGCTTCGGCGTGGTTGGCCCAGACGCCCGCGAGGCAATCGGCCTGCAGCTCGACTTGAACCTGCATGCGGTTGGACTGCGCGCGGCTTGAAGCTTGGCGCTGCGCCTGCTGCACCTTGGGCAGGATGCCGAGCAGGTTCTGCACATGATGGCCGACCTCATGCGCGATCACATAGGCTTTGGAGAAGTCGCAGGCTTTGCCGCTGCAGCCGCGGAAGCGCACCTCGAGATCGCGGAAGAACGAAGTATCGAGATACACTTCGCGGTCGTTCGGGCAATAAAACGGTCCCATCGCACGTTGCGCGGTGCCGCAGGCCGAACTGGTAACGCCTGAGAACATGACGAGCCGGGGCGGACGATAGGTCTGGCCTTCCTTGGCGAAAATATCCTTCCACTGCACCTCGGTGCTGCCGAGAACTCGCGCGACGAATTTTCCAGCCTCATCGGCCGGCGGGCCGGTGCGACGCGCGCTATCCTGAGGCGCAGGACGAGAGGGCTGCTGATAGCCGCTGCCGCCACCGCCGACCAGAATGTTGGCGCCCTGGATGAGGTAGAACGGATTGATGCCGAGCGCCCAGCCGATCAGGCCAAGCACCACCATACCGCCAATGCCCAGACCGCCGGTGCCCATCGGCATGCCGCCCATGCCGCCACCGTAACCGCCGCCGCCAAATCCGCCGCCGTCATCGCCGCGACGATCTTCGACGTTGCCGCTTTCCGGCATGTCATCCAAGCGCATCTTGATTCTCCGCCGCCCTAACCCGGCAATTGTTGCCGGGTGCCAAGCCGAAGTCCAATCACACTCCGCGATTGCCAGCGAGTTTCGTCGCATTCCTGTCGCAAAGAATATGGTTCCACCGCAATTCGAATGGAAGAGGTTCGCTAATGTTAAATCGATTTTTACCTTGCGGGCTCATCATCCCTGACAGTCGGTTTGTAGGTCCCGCGTCGCCGACCGCGTCGCCTGAGTCAGAGTTCTAAGTCATGGTTGTGTCGCGTCGCGGGGCGCCCTCAAGGGCGCCCCGCGGTAGTTTTGAGCGCTCGCCATCGATCGCGCCGCAACCGGCGCGTATCATCGTCGGCGATTGCATCGCCGAGATGGCGAAGCTTCCGGCGGATTGCGTCGACCTCGTCTTTGCCGACCCGCCCTACAACCTCCAGCTCCAAGGCGACCTCAAGCGGCCCGACGACTCCAAGGTCGATGCCGTCGATGACGACTGGGACCAGTTCGCGAGCTTTTCGGCCTATGACGAATTCACACGGCGATGGCTCGCGGCCTGCAAACGCGTGCTGAAGCCGTCCGGCACGCTGTGGGTGATCGGCTCCTATCATAATATTTTTCGCGTCGGCACCGCGCTGCAGGACCTCGGCTTCTGGATTCTCAATGACGTGGTGTGGCGGAAGTCGAACCCGATGCCGAACTTCCGCGGCCGCCGCTTCACCAACGCACACGAAACCATGATCTGGGCGTCGCGCGAGCAAGGCGCACGCGGCTACACCTTCAATTACGAGGCGCTCAAGGCCGGTAACGAAGACATCCAGGTCCGCTCCGACTGGACCTTGCCGCTGTGCACCGGCGAGGAGCGACTCAAGGGCCGCGACGGCAAGAAACTGCATCCGACTCAGAAGCCCGAGGCGCTGCTCGCGCGAATCATTCTCGCCTGCTCGCGGCCCGACGATCTGGTGCTCGACCCGTTCAATGGCACCGGCACCACCGGCGCGGTAGCCCGGCACCTTGGTCGCCGCTACATCGGCATCGAGCGCGATCCGGATTACGCCAAAGCTGCCGACAAGCGCATCGCCGCAGTCAAGCCGCTGGAAGCGCCGACGCTGGCGCCATTCATGACTGCGCGCGAGGCGCCGCGGGTGCCGTTTGCGGCCTTGCTCGAGCGCGGCCTGGTTTCGGCGGGCGCCAAGCTCGTCGATGCGAAGAAGAAACACCGGGCGCTGGTGCGCGCCGATGGCGCGGTCGCGCTCGGCGACGCGGTTGGCTCGATCCATCGAATCGGCGCCCTGGCACAGGGTCTCGATGCCTGCAACGGCTGGACATTCTGGCATGTCGAGACGCCGAAGGGCCTGGTCTCGATCGACGACCTACGCGGCCGGATCAGGGCGGAGATGGCATTGGCCTGAAGGCCAACTTTCGGGCCTCCGTTTTATTCGCTAAACTTGGGCTTTCAGCAATTTCCGGCCTTGCAACCGGATTGCACAAGGAGCCCCGTCATGCCGATCGGATTGCCTGCCGACGCCGCGTCGCTGCGCAAGCACAGCACGTGGTTCGTGATCTACGGCCTGCTGCTCGCCCTGCTCGGGCTGTTTTCCATCGCGGCGCCCGGTCTCGCCGCGCTCGCTGTCACGCTGACGGTCGGATGGCTGCTGCTGCTCGGCGGCGCGTTCGGCCTGGTTGCTGCAATCTCCGGCGGCAGCAAGGCGCCGGGCTTCTGGTGGAATTTGCTGACGGCGATCGTCTACGTCCTCGCCGGTCTTGCGCTGCTGACCCGGCCGCTCGCCGGCGTCATCACGCTCACCATCATCCTTGCGGCTTATCTGCTCGCCGGCGGCGTGATGCGGGTCATGCAGGCACTGGGCTACCGCACCATCATCCCGGGTGCCTGGGGCTGGGTGCTGTTCAGCGGCGTGGTCGACATCCTTTTGGCCTTCATCATCATGTCGGGCCTACCCAATACCGCAACCTGGGTGCTTGGTCTTCTGGTCGGCATCAACCTTCTGATGATGGGTATTGCCATCGTCATGGTGGCGCTGGCCGTGCGACGAGCGGCGGCTTAGCGCGGGCGCTCCTGCGGCCCGATCTCGCACAGCAGGCGATAGACGCCGGCCATGGCCGACGGGAAGCGCGTGCCGAGCGTTTGCGCGACCACTTCGGCGTCCGTGGCCCGCAACGTCTCGACCAAGAGGCATGTCTCGATCTTGCGGTCGCCGCCCCGCAGCCGCTCCTCCTCGGACACCGGAAACTCGCCGGGGCTGACCGCCGACCAGATCTCGCCGCAGGCCACCGCCTTGTTCAGCATCAGGCCGTCGATGGCGGCTGCAAGCGCCGCACGATCCTGCCGTTCGCCGAACCGCAAGGTGACCGCCACGGCCCCGCGCATCTCGCCGATCCGCACCACGCGGTGGCAAACCGTTCGGCTCATCTCGCGGAAAACCTCCGTCATCATCCGCCGCGTCATCGGCGTCGGGTTGTCGAGCCGCTCCAGATAGCGGGCTGATTTCAGCACACCAGGCGATTGCGTCAGGTAGAAGCAGAAATAGCGCGGCGCGCCGGACACCGCCTCGTAGCGCCGGCCGAGCAGAAATCCGGGCACGGCGATCCGCTCGAAGAAGTGCTCGTGCTGGTACCATTCCTCGAACTCGGCCTCGCGGCCGGGCGCGCAGTCGTTCCAAATCGCAAGAATGCCGGGCAGCATCTCGGCCACGTCAACCGCCCTTCACGCCCTGCGTGTTCACATAGAGCGCATAGATCGAATGGCTTGCCGCCATGAACAGGCGGTTGCGCTTGGGGCCGCCGAAGCAGACGTTGGCGCAGCGCTCCGGCAGGCTGATGTGGCCGATCGGGACGCCCTTGCGGATTGAAGATGCGAACGCCGTCGAGCTCGGCCGAGCCCATGCCCCAGCCGCACCACAGGTTGCCGTCCACGTCGACGCGGAAGCCGTCCGGGGTTTCTTCCTTGCCGCAGACGATCAGCTTCCTGCCGTTGGCGAGCTTGATCCCGTCGGCCACGTCGAACACATAGATCGCGCGGCCCTGGGCGCTGCTCTCGACGACATAGAGCTTCTTCTCGTCGGGCGAGAAGGCGAGCCCGTTCGGCCGGCCGACCTGGCCAGTGGTTACGATCGTCGCCTGCCCGGTCTTGCCGTCGATGCGATAGACCTGCTGCGGCAGCTCGGATTGCGCCACCTCGCCGTTCCAGTTGCCGACCAGGCCGGCATCCATGTCGGTGAACCAGATCGAGTCGTCGGACTTCACCACGATGTCGTTCGGCGAATTGAGCCGCTTGCCCTCGAAGCGATCCATCAGCACGGTGATGCGGCCGTCATATTCGGTGCGGGTGACGCGCCGGCCATGCTCGGCGGTGACGAGGCGGCCCTGGCGGTCGCGGGTGTTGCCGTTGGCGTAGTTCGAGGGCTTGCGATAGACGCTGGTCGCGCCGGTTTCCTCGTCCCAGCGCATGATCCGGCTGTTCGGGATGTCGCTCCAAAGCAGGCACCGCGCGTCACCGAAATAGACCGCGCCCTCCGCCCAGGAATAGCCCTGCGACAGCCGTTCCACGCTCGCCAGCGGCAGCTTGTATTTCTCGAAGCTCGGATCGAGGATTCTCACCGCCGGATCGGGCACGCGCTCGTTCAGCACCAGGGGCGGCGTCGCAGTCGGGTACATCGGGTCCTCCCTGCTTTCGACCCCGAGCATAGCAGGGCTGCCGGCCGGTGAAGCCCTCAACCGCGCGGCCGGCCTCGTGCTATAGTGGCCGCAATCCACCGCGCCAAGGATCGCCACGATGAACGCCATGCAAGACCTTCGACCGCGCCGCCGAGGACCTCGGCAACTCCGTCCATCTCGAGCACGTCAACGTCACCATCCCCGACCAGCGCCTGGCGCTCGCTGTTCTATGGCGCGGGACTCGGCCTCACCCGCGATCCGTATCTGATGGTGATGGACGACAACATGTGGATGAATGTCGGCCGCAGCCAATTCCACCTGCCGACCGGCAAGCCGCAGGTGCTGCGCGGCAAGACCGGCATCGTCATCGAAGGCCGCGAGGACCTGCTCAAGCGGCTTGCCAATGTGAAGCCGAAGCTCGAAGGCACCAAGTTCGCCTTCGCCGAGCACAACGACTACGTCCAGGCCACCTGCCCGTGGGGCAACACGATCCGCCTGCATGAGCCGGATGCCGCGCGCTTCGGCCGCATCGCGCTCGGCATTCCCTATGTCGAGTTCGACGTGCCGGTCGGCACCGCCAAGGGCATCGCCAAGTTCTACCAGCAGATGATCGACGTGCCGGCTGAGGTGGTGAACGGCGACGGCACCACGGCGAAGGTCACCGTCGGCAAGAACCAGCATCTGTTGTTCCGCGAGACCGACAAGCCGATCCCGGACTACGACGAGCACCACGTCCAGATCTACGTCGTCAACTTCTCCGGCCCGCACAAGCGGCTCGGCGAGCGCGGCCTCGTCAACCGCGAGGACAACCAGTTCCAGTACCGCTTCCGCGACATCACCGATCTCGACACCGGCAAGCACCTGTTCACCATCGAGCACGAGGTGCGCAGCCTGACGCATCCGATGTGCCTGCGGCCGCTGGTCAACCGCAACCCGGCGCAGACCGCGCGCAACTACGCCAACGGCTACGACCAGAACTCCTGGGCGATGGAGCCGCTGCACTTCGACGACCAGCAGGCGCGGCGCGCGGCGCAGGACGGAGCGCGCAAGGCGAACTGAGGACGCGTCCGTCGCAGCGGCGTGCGCCCCGCGATTGCTAGGCTTGATGATTCAAGTCGAATCGCGAGCGGTCGCGAAAATCGTCATTGCGAGGAGCCAACGGGTCCGAGCGAAGCGCGGCCCGATGACAGGCTCCGCGACGAAGCAATCCAGACTATTCGCGTGTCCTGGATTGCTTCGCTTCGCTCGCAATGACGGTGAGTTCGCGCACGACCAAGTTCAAATCATCACGCATTACGTCGCCACGATCTCCGCAACCGACCGCCGCGCCGCACCGGCCGGAATGGTCGGCTTGACCTTCTCCTCGAACTGCTCGGTGGTCATCACCGTGTTCCAGCAGCTTGTCTCGAGCGCGCGGTTCTTCGCCGAGTCACGGATCAGATTCTGCGGCTCGCGACCCTCGGCAACGTCGCGCATGGCCTTGCGCAGGGTCTGACGCAGCAGGGCGACGCCCATATCCGAAGTCCCCAGATTTTCCGCGGCGTGGCGTGCGATGCGGCGCTGGCCCTCCTGCGCCTCCATGTCGTCGGGCTTGCGTTGCTTATTCTCGAACGGCCGGTCGCGCAACTGGCCCGGCCGGATGTCGGAGATGGTGTCGGTGCCCGGCTTCCATTTCGGATCAGGCTTGCCGTCGGCGCCCTTGGGCCAGGCGACGATGCTGAGCCCGCATACCGTCTCGTTATCGACCGGCACGCACCACGTCACCTCGGTGGCCTTCTCGCGCCAGATCGGCTGCTGCCCACGCTGGTGGACGTTGGCGACCAGCACGATGTTGGGAACGATGCATTCCGAATGCCGCTCCAGGATCAATCCGTTCGGCAGCTTGCGCACCAGGTTGTACTTCATGCCGAGCTCGGTCTTATCGAACCAGATCGCCGGCCAGTTGCCGAGCGTCAGCACGCTCTTGAACTGATCGCCGCTGATCATCTCGTGCAGCACGACAAGGTGATAAGGGTCGGCGGCGTTCTCGAAGTGCTGCAGCCAGTTGCAGTCGCGCACATAGCCAAGCGCGTGATCGTCCCACAGCCGCTTGCCGACCAGCACCACGTCGTTCCTATGCGCCGGGTCGATGATGTCGAACATCGGCAACAGCGGCGGCTTGATGTCCGGCGGCCCCATGTAGAGGAACACCAGCCCACCGAATTCCATCGCCGGATAGGCCGGATGCCAGATGTCCATCTTCTGGCGGGCCTCCGGCGTCTCGCAAGGCATGTCGATGCAGTGCCCCTGCGTGTCGTAGAGCCAGCCGTGATAGCAGCAGCGGATGCCTTCGTCCTCGACGCGGCCGTATTCCAGTGAGGTGCCTCGATGCGAGCAATGCGGCTCCAGCGCGCCGACGCGGCCTTTCTTGTCGCGGAACACCACGACCTCCTCGCAGAGAATTTTCACCTTTCTGGGCAGGTCGGACAGCTCGTCGGAGGTGCACACCGGCTGCCAGTAGCGGCGCAGCAGTTCCCCCATCGGACTGCCGGGTTCGACGATGGTGAGATCGTCGGGCGCGGGCACCTTGCGGCCATAGGCTGATTTCATTTTGTCCTCCCTCACCGCGCCGCGGTCACCTGTATCTCGATCATCTTGGCCGGCGATTGCAGCCGCGCCTCGATGCAGGCCCGCGCCGGCCCCGAGCCCGCCACCACCCAGGCGTCCCACACCTTGTTGAACTCGTCGACGGTGCGGATGTCCTGCAGCCAGATCACCGCTTGCAGCAGCTTCGACTTGTCGGTGCCGCCCTGCTTGAGCAGTCCGTCGATCTTGCCGAGGATTTCGGTGGTCTGCTCGGCGACGCTTTTTCCCGCGGTGGCGTCCGCGGTCAGCCCCGCCAGATAGACCGTGTCGTTGTGCACCACCACGCGCGACATGCGTGGGCCGTTCTCGAAGCGCTGGATCGCCATCGCGTTTCCTCCCGTATCACCTGATGACCGCTCGTCATCGATGTTTCATAGGGTATGATGACAGTGACTTGAGAGAACGCAAGGACGCTGCGGAATGCCGAAGCTCACCCAAGGCCCCGATCCCAATCCGAAGAAGCCCAAGCTGAAGGCGCCGCCCGGCGCCTGCGACACCCACATCCACCTGTTCGGACCCGCGGCGAAATATCCGTTCGCGCCGGACAGCCCCTACACCTCGCGCGACGCGCTGCCGGAGACCTTCCATGCCCTGCAGGACAAGCTCGGGCTTTCCACCGCCGTGATCGTCAGCCCGGGCGGCTACGGCCGCAACTACACGCTGCTGGCCGACGTGCTGGCGAAATATCCGAACCGCTTCCGCGGCATCGCGCTGCTGCGCGACGACACGCCGGCCTCGGAAATCGGCCGGCTGACCAAGCTCGGCGTGCGCGGCATGCGGATGATGAGCGCAAAGCGCGGCCAGCACGTGCCGAACTATTCGAAGGAGATCGCGGCGCGCGTCCACGAGCACGGCTGGCACATCCAGTTCTATCCGCACGGCACCGACATCGTCGACTACGCCGACAAGCTGCTGGCGCTGCCGAACCCGATCGTGCTCGACCATTTCGCCAGCATCCCGGCGGCGGGCGGCACCGATCAGCCGGCGGTGAAAGCGGTGCTGAAGATGCTCGACACCGGGAAGGTCTGGCTCAAGCTCTCCGGGCCGATGCGCTGCACCGACGAGACCGCTGCCCTATCCGTCGGTGACGCCGCTCGCGCGCCTGTTCGTCAAGCATCGGCCGGACCGCATGGTCTGGGGCTCGGACTGGCCGCACGTCAATCTCGACGGCCGCGAGATGCCGAACGACGGCGACCTGCTCGACCTGCTCGCGGATTGGGCGCCGGACGCCGCGGTGCGCAACCGCATCCTGACCCAGAACGCCAAGGCGCTTTACGGGTTTTAGAGTCTGATCCACATCCTTTCCGCCTCATCCTGAGGAGCATTGCGGAGCAATGCGTCTCGCCCGCCGTAGCTCGCGCAGCGAGCGGAGGCGGGAAGGATGGGGCGACCCCATGGTTCGAGACGCGCGCCTTCGGCGCGCTCCTCACCATGAGGCCGAGAGAGGTTGTCATCGCGGCTTCGTCAGCAATCCCGCGTGTGTCGCGACCTTGCGCATGACGTTCGGCAGCGCCTCGCCGTGCAATTCTGCGAGCGCCACCCAGCGCATGCCGGCGGGCGCCTTGGTCTTGGCCGGCGCGTTCGCGACATAGACCGATCTGCCGCAGCGGAAAATGCGTGAAGCCGTGCTCGACCACGCCAGGAAGCTTCCGCCATTTCGCCTTGAGCGGCGCCTGCGCGCAGCGCGGCCGTTTCGTCGAAGTCGTGCGTCCAGGCGGTCGAAGGCACCTCGGTCATGCCGCCGAGCAGGCCCTTCTCCGGCCGGGTCCGGACCAGTACGTGACCGTCGGCGCGCGTCACCACGAACGATGCGCCGTAACGCATCCTGCCTTCGACCTTCGGCGCCTTGCGCGGAAACGTCTCGGCGTCGCCGCGGGCTCTGGCCGCGCACGCATCTACCCATGGACAGATGCCGCAGGCCGGCTGCTTCGGCGTGCAGATCGTGGCGCCGAGGTCCATCATCGCCTGGGTGAAATCGCCGGCGCGCCGCGCCGGCACCAGCGTCTCGGCCCGGGCGCGGATTTCGGACTTCGCCGCCGGCAATTCGGCTTCGATTGCGAAGAGCCGCGCGATCACCCGCTCGATGTTGCCGTCGATCGCCACCGCGCGGCGGCCGAACGCGATGGCCGCGATCGCCGCCGCGGTGTAGCCGCCGATGCCGGGCAGCGCGCGCAAGCTCGTCCTCGTTGCCGGGAAAGCGCCCGCCGTGCTCGCCAGCCACCGCCTTGGCGCAGGCGTGCAGGTTGCGCGCGCGGGCGTAGTAGCCGAGCCCGGCCCAGGCCCTGAGCACGTCGTCGAGCGGCGCTGCCGCCAGCGATTCCACATCCGGCCAGCGCGCCAGGAATTTGGCGTAATACGGCCCGACCGCCTTCACTGTGGTCTGCTGCAGCATGATCTCGGACAGCCAGACATGATAAGGGTCGGCCGCCTCTCCCGGCGCCGCGCGCCACGGCAGATGGCGGCGGTGGCGGTCGTACCAGGCGAGCAGCATGGCGGGATCGGGCTTTGCTTCGCCGCGCGCCGCAGCCTGCTCCCTCCCCCCATAGCCCGTCGAAGACGGGCGTGAGCGCCCTTTCGGAGGGGGAGGGTTAGGGAGAGGGGTGACCGCAAGCGCCGACGCTTTTCGCTTACCCCCCTCCCGCTTCGCTTCGCTCAGCGACCTCCTCCTCAGGGGGGAGGTGAACGCGCGGCATCCACCTCGCCCACAAGCGATGAGGTGATTTGCTTTCTGCGTTGCTTCGCCCTGCTACTTTCATGGCGCCAGTGTGAGCATGATCGCGCCGTGAACAAGCCCCGCCCCATCCGCAAGCTCGCCGAACTCACATCCGAGTTCATGGCCGACGCCTTCAAGAAGCAGGGCTTTGCCTCGACCGAGCTGGTGACGCGCTGGCGCGACATCGTCGGCGCCGACATCGCGGCCCACGCCGAGCCGGTCAAGCTGCAATGGCAGCGCGCGGTCGAGGGCGAGCCGCCAGAGCCAGCCACCCTGGTGCTGCGCGTCGAGGGCCCGGCATCGATCGAAATCCAGCACCAGGCCACGGTGGTCCTGGAGCGGATCAACCGCTTCTTCGGCTGGCAGGCGGTCGGGCGCATTGCGCTTCCGCCAGGCGCCGCTGTCGCGACCCAAGGTCAAGGCTGCCCCGCCGAAGGTGGACGCGGCAGAAGCCGCCCGGGTGGAGGCCACGCTCGGTGCGGTCACCGACGACGAGTTGCGCGCCGCGCTCGGGCGACTGGGCGCGGCCGTCAAAGGCCGATGAACCGCGGTTTACCGCGATCAACCGAACGTGACCGCCATGCACTTGGCGAACCGGCCCGCCAAATGCCACATTGCCCGCCAACAACAGCCGATATTGAACCCCTACGGAGCTTTCAGGTGATCACACGTCGAACGTTCTTGAGAGGTGTCAGCATGGTCGCGGTCCTCGCTGCGATCGGAGGCATCGAGGCGCTGCAAGGAGTCACGCCTGCGGCGGCGCAAAGCGCCACGGCGGCCGAGATCATGGTGCCGCCGCCGCTTGGCGACCGCGTGCTCGGCAAGGACGACGCGCCGGTGACGATCATCGAATACGCCTCGATGACCTGCCCGCATTGCGCGCATTTCGCCGAGACCACCTATCCGGAACTGAAGAAGCGCTACATCGACACCGGCAAGGTGAAATATCATCTTCCGCGAGTTCCCGCTCGACCCGCTCGCCGCCGGCGCCTCGATGCTGGCGCGCTGCGCCGACAAGGACAAGTTCTATCCGCTGATCGAAACGCTGTTCCAGCTGCAGCGCACCTGGGCGGTTGAGAAGCCGATCCCGCCGCTGATGGCGATCGCCAAGCAGGCCGGCTTCACCGAGCAGAGCTTCAACGCCTGCCTGTCCGACCAGAAGATGCTCGACCAGATCCAGGCCGAGCAGAAACGCGCGACCGACAAGTTCGGCGTCAATTCAACGCCGACGATCTTCGTCAACGGCAAGAAGCAGGTCGGCGCGTCCTCGATCGAGGACCTGGCCAAGGTCGATCGACCCGCTGCTGCCGAAGAGCTGAAACCGAATCAGCGCGTCATTTCGAGCGCGTTTTGTGACGTCCGCCCGCTTTAAACCGGGCGCCGGGAGGCTATCGGCATGCCAGTCGTCAATTGGCCGTATTTCATTGATTCTCACAGGTTTTTTCCGCCTTTCTTGCGATAGAGGCGGGGATAAAGCAGCAGGCCGTGTTGCTGTCTGCGGGCTGCCGATTCATTCTCCGCGCCGATGGTGGGGCCCGCCCAAGGCTTTGGGCTGCAAATTTGGATTTGAACTGGAATGAAACTCACGCGGCTGCGGCTGATCGGCTTCAAATCCTTCGTTGAGCCGACCGACTTTCTGATCGAGCCGGGGCTTACCGGCGTCGTCGGGCCGAATGGCTGCGGCAAGTCGAACCTGGTCGAAGCGCTGCGCTGGGTGATGGGCGAGACCTCGCACAAGTCGATGCGCGCCGCCGAGATGGACGACGTGATCTTCGCCGGCAACAACAACCGGCCGCCGCGCAACACCGCCGAAGTCGCGATCCAGATCGACAATCAGAAGCACGAGGCGCCGACGCAGTTCAACGAGTACGATACGCTCGACATTTCGCGGCGGATCGAGCGCGAGAAGGGCTCGCTGTACCGCATCAACGGCCGCGAGGTGCGCGCGCGCGACGTGATGACGTTGTTCGCCGATGCCTCGACCGGCTCGCGCTCGCCTGCGCTGGTGCACCAGGGCCGCATCGGCGAGATCATCCAGGCCAAGCCCGAGCAGCGCCGCCGCGTGCTGGAAGAGGCCGCCGGCATCTCCGGCCTGCACGCGCGCCGCCACGAGGCCGAACTGCGGCTGAAGGCGGCCGAGACCAACCTCGTGCGCGTCGAGGACGTGGTCAAGCAACTGGCCGGTCAGATCGATGCGCTCAAGCGCCAGGCCCGCCAGGCGATCCGCTACCGCAATGTCTCGGCGGAAGTCCGCAAGGTCGAGGCCACGCTCTATTATCTGCGCTGGCTCGGCGCCAATGCCGAGGTGAAGGACAGCGAGCAGGCCAAGGATCTGAGCGTCCGCGCCGTCGCCGACGCCACCATCGCCCAGAGCGAGGCCGGCAAGGGCCGCGAGGCGGCCGCCGAGGCGGTGCCGCCGCTCCGCGAAGCCGAAGCCCGCGCCGCCGCGGCGCTGCAGCGGCTGGTCATCGCCCGCGACACGCTCGACGCCGAGGAAACCCGCGCCCGCGAGCGCCTCGCCGAGCTCGACCGCCGCCTGACCCAGTTCGAGGAGGACGTCGCCCGCGAGCGCTCGCTGATCGGCGATGCCGAGGCCGCGCTGGCGCAGCTCGCGCAGGAAGAGGAGACGCTGCGCAACGAGGTCCGCGCCAGCGCCGAGCGCCGCTCGGGGGTCGACAGCCGCGCCGCCGACGCCGAAGGCGTCGTCACCGCGGCGGAAAAGACCTTCGGCGAATTGACCGGCGCGCTCGCCGACCTGACGGCGCGAAGAAACCAGCTCACCGGTCACCGCGCGCGAGCAGGCCGAGCGCGTTGCGCGCATCGAAAGCGAGATCGCCAACATCGAAGCGGGTCTCGCCGCGGTCGGCGACAAGCAACGCCGACATCGCGTCGCTCGCCGCCGCCGTCGAAAGCGCGCAGGCCGCGGTCGCGAACGCCGAGCAAGCGACCGTCGCGGCCGAAGCCGCCCACGGCAACGCGCGCCGCAATCTCGACGCCGCGCGCATCCCGCTGGCCGACGCCGAGCGCGCGGTGCAGCGGCTCGACACCGAGGCCAAGACGCTGATGAAGCTTCTCGCGGTCGAGACCCAGAGCATGTGGCCGCCGGTGATCGACAGCATGACCGTCGAGAAGGGCTACGAGGCCGCGCTCGGCGCGGCGCTGGGCGACGACCTCGACGCGCCGGTCGACCAGAGCCACGCCATGCGCTGGATGGGCGCGGCGATCGATCCGTCCGATCCGGCGCTGCCGGCAGAGCGCAGAGTCGCTCGCTCAGCACGTGCAGGCGCCGCCGGAGCTTGCCCGCAGGCTCGCCCAGATCGGCGTGGTCGAGGCTGCCGACGGCGCGCGGCTTGCCAAGGAGCTCAAGCCCGGCCAACGGCTGGTTTCGCGCGACGGCGACCTGTGGCGCTGGGACGGCTTTGCCGCCGACGCCCATGCGCCGACCGGCGCTGCGCGGCGGCTAGCCCAGCGCAGCCGGCTGTCCGACATCGACGGCGAGCTTGTCACCGCGCGGAGCACGGTCGAAGAGAAGCGCAAGGCCGTCGAGGCGGCGCAAGCCGATCTGACCGCCGCCGGCGCGGCCGAAGCCGCCGCCCGCGAAAGCTGGCGCGCAGCGCAACGCGACGCCGACAGCGCCCGCGAACTGCACGCCATGGCCGAGCGCGAAATGGCGCGCAACGCCGCGCGGATTTCGGCGCTGACCGAGGCGAACAAGCGGTCTGGTCGCCAGCCGCGACGAGGCGAAGGCCGCGGCCGACGCCGCCGAAGGCGCGCTCGCCGAGCTGCCGCCCGTCGGCCAATCTTGAAGGCCAGCTCGCCGAAGTCCGCCTCGACATCGAGGGCAAGCGCACGCTGCTCGCCGAGGTCCGCGCCGAGGCGCAGGCGCTGGCGCGCGAGGCCGAGCTTGCCGACCGCAGGCTCGGCGCCATCGCCCACGACCGCCAAGCCTGGAGCGATCGCCGCGACCAGCGCCGTCGCCCAGATCGCGACGCTCGACGCCCGCAGCGCCGAGGCCAGGCAGGAGCGCGCTTCGCTCGCCGACGCGCCGGCGGCGTTCGAGGAGAAGCGCCGCGCCTTGATCAGCGAGGTGCAGGCGGCGGAGACGACGCGCGCCGCCGCGGCCGATCGGCTGGCCGAGGCCGAGAACGCGCTTGCCGCCAAGGACCGCGCGGTGCGCGCCGCGCTGGAAGCGCTCGGCGCCGCCCGCGAGGAAGCCGCCCGCGCCGAGGAGCGGGTCGAGGGCGCCAAGCGCCGGCTGTCCGACATCGCGCACGAGATCCACGAAATGCTCGAGGTCGAGCCCGACGCGGTCGCAGGCCTTGCCGGTATCGAGCCCGCTGCGGAACTGCCCGACGTGCCCGCCATCGAGGCCGAACTCGAACGGCTGCGCCGCGATCGCGAGCGGCTCGGCGCCGTCAACCTGCGCGCCGAGGAAGAGCTGCGCGAGATCGAGACCCAGCACGACACGCTGGCCGCCGAGCGCGACGACCTGGTCGAGGCGATCGCGCGGCTGCGCCAGGGCATCGTCAGCCTGAACAAGGAGGCGCGCGAGCGGCTGCTCGCTTCGTTCGCCGTGGTCAACGGCCACTTCCAGCGGCTGTTCACCGAACTGTTCGGCGGCGGCACCGCCGAGCTGCAACTGATCGAGCACGACGATCCGCTGGAGGCGGGCCTCGAAATCTTCGCCAAGCCGCCGGGCAAGAAGCCCGCGACGCTGTCGCTGCTGTCCGGCGGCGAGCAGGCGCTGACCGCGCTGGCGCTGATCTTCGCCGTGTTCCTTACCAATCCGGCGCCGATCTGCGTGCTGGACGAGGTCGATGCGCCGCTCGACGATCACAACGTCGAGCGCTTCTGCGACCTTCTCGACGAGATGACGCGCTCGACCGACACGCGCTTCGTCATCATCACCCACAACCCGATCACCATGGCGCGCATGAACCGGCTGTTCGGCGTCACCATGGCCGAGCGCGGCATCTCGCAGCTTGTCTCGGTCGATCTCGAGGCCGCGGTGAAGATCAGGGATACCGCGGCCTAGCCTAGGCCGCTTCGCGTTCTTTGGAACCAGCGTCGGCTCGCCGAGCCAGGCCTCGCGCGCCGTCCAGACGTGCTCCTCGCCGCAGCGCGGACAACGCATCCGGGCTGGCACGTCCGGCAGGCGGCTGAACACCGATGGCTCGGTTTCGATCGCAGTCGAAACCGCATCGCCCGTGCGCGGGCAACGGATCATCACGGCCCCCATAGATACCTCCCCCGACCCTCCCAGCCCAGGGCGGATGTATCGCGCGCTCGCGTGTCGGCGGCGTGGCGGAACGGAAGGCGTGGCCGGAACCCGTTGAAGCCTGTGGAAAACTATTTTTCGCTTTCTCAGCGAACCCCACGGAACCAGGTGAGGCCGGGCGCGTTAGTAGCCGTAATTGGCGATACTCGCCGGGCGGCAGCCCCCCTTACCCCCCGAACCGCCGTCCGGCGAAGCGACCCCAGGCCCCATGCCTGGGGTCTTTTTTTGCGAGAAACCCGAACTTAATTGATGATGGAACCGACCAAGCAACAGGGGACGCTTGGTCTGCGGCCGTTTCTCACCCGTTTTTCCTTGAAGTCCCTTGCCAGGAGCCGTCCGATGTCCACGACCGGCTGGATTGTCCTCGGAGTGATCGTCGTCCTCGTGCTGTGGATCATCATGATCTACAACGGGCTGGTCGCCATGCGGCAACGGGTCGGCCAAGCCTTTGCCGACGTCGATGTGCAGCTCAAGCAGCGCCACGATCTCATTCCCAACCTGGTCGAGACGGTAAAAGGATACGCCGCGCACGAGCGAGGCACGCTTGAGGAGGTCGTCAAGGCGCGCAATGCAGCCATGACGGCGCAGGGGCCGCAGCAGCAGGCCGCCGCCGAGAACATGCTGTCCGGCGCGCTGCGCCAGTTGTTCGCGCTGTCGGAGGCCTATCCGGACCTCAAGGCCAACCAGAACTTCCAGCAGCTCCAGGCCGAACTCTCCGACATCGAAAACAAGATCGCTGCGGCGCGGCGGTTCTTCAACAATTCGGTGCAGGAATACAACACCGGCATCCAGCAGTTCCCGGCGGCGCTGTTCGCGGCGACGCTGGGCTTCAGCCAGCGGCCGTTCTTCGACGTCGGCGAGGAACGCGCGGCTGTCGAACAGGCACCGCAGGTGAAGTTCTAAACCGGCGGATTCACGGCGGGAGCGGACCATGGCTGCCGCCTACGGTCTCTACACCCACATCCAGTCGAACAAGCGGCGCTCGATCGCGCTGCTGCTCGGACTGTTCTTCCTGGTCTATGTGATGGTGTACGCCGGCGCGCTTCTCGCCGAGGCGCTGAGCTACGACGCTTCGGCCAACTGGCTGATGCACAAGGCCTGGCAGGACCTGATCGTGGCGTCGCCATGGGCGACGCTCGGCACGCTGCTCTGGATCGCCATCGCCTACCTTTTCAACCAGTCGATGATCGATGCGGTTACCGGCAGCGAGGAGGTCAGCCGCAAGGAGCGAGCCGCGGCTCTACAACATCCTGGAGAACCTCTGCATCTCACGCGGCATCACCATGCCGAAGCTCAAGGTCGCCGACGACGACGCGCTCAACGCCTTCGCCAGCGGCCTCAACGAAAAGCAATATTCGATCACGGTGACGCGCGGCCTGCTCGATCATCTCGACGACAGAGAGATCGAGGCGGTGCTGGGCCACGAGCTGACTCATATCCGCAACGGCGACGTCCGCATGATGGTGATCGCCGTCATTATCGCAGGCGTGATCGGCTTCGTTGCAGAGCTGCTGTTCCGCGGGCTGTTCCAGGGCGGTTTGCGCTTCGGCGGCGGCCGCTCGTCCGGGGGCGACAGCGACCGCGGCAAGGGCGGCGGCGCCCTGGCGATCGTCATCGCGCTCGCGCTGGTCGCTGCGGCGTGGATCCTCTCGCTGGTCATCCGGTTTTCGTTGTCGCGCAAGCGCGAGTTCCTGGCCGACGCTGGCTCGGTCGAGCTGACCAAGGACCCGGACGCCATGATCTCGGCGCTGCGCAAGATCGAGGGCCGCGGCGAACTCCATGCCGCAACCTCGGCGATCATGGAAATGTGCATCGACAACCCCCGCGAGGAGTTCGCCGACCTGTTCGCCACCCATCCGTCGGTGGACAGCCGGATCAAGGCGCTGGTGCAGTTTGCCGGCGGACACGATCCCGCCCGCTTAGTCAGCCCGAGCCCGATGAAACCGAATCACGGCAGCAGGCCGAGCCCGAGGAAGCGCCGAAGCCTTTCCTGCCCGACCAGCCGCCGGTTACGCTCGGCGGCGGTCAACCCACGGCACAATCCTCCGGTCCCTGGGGTCCGCATCGCAGCTAAATCCCACGCCACAGAGCTTTGGAAAAGCCGGGAGATATCCACGACCGCGTTATGAATTCCCTCACCGTTCTGCCATGTTTCCGACTCGCGTCGGAGGGATACCGCGTCGATTTCGGACGCGGATGGTGGTGATGGCAAAGCCTGCGGTGATTCTGGTTGGGGCGGACAAAGGCGGCGTCGGCAAGACGACCGTCTCGCGGGCGCTGCTCGACTATTTCATCGCCCACAACGTGCCGACCCGCGCGTTCGACACCGAATCGCCGAAGGGCACGCTAAGTCGCTTCCACCCCGACATCACCGACGTGGTCGACATCACCTCGACCCCCGATCAGATGAAGATTTTCGACACGCTGACGAACGCTGACGCCCAGGTCACGGTCATCGACATCCGCGCCGGCCTGCTGTCGAGCACGCTGAAGTCGCTGCGCGACATCGGCTTCCTTGACGCCGCAGCAAGACCCAGATCACCTTCACGGTGTTCCATATCCTCGGCCCGTCGATCGCCTCACTCGAAGAGATCGGCGAAACGGCGGGCTTCATGAACGACGCCCACTACATCCTGGTGAAGAACTTCATCAACAACACCACGTTCTTCGAGTGGGATCCGGCGACCTACAACTCCTATTTCAGGAAGATCAAGGACGCCCACGAGATCACCATTCCGAAGCTCAATGAGATGGCCTGCGAACAGGTCGAGCTTGCCTCGGTGCCGTATGTCTCGTTCGTCGCCAACAAGGACGCCAGCGGCGCAGTCGGCCGCATTCTCGTTCGTGCTGCGCGGCTATGTCCGCCATTGGCTCGGCAACGTCTGGGCCGAGTTCGACCGCGTCAAGCTGATCGACATGGTGACGCCGGAGCAGCAGCGAAAGGGCGCCGCGCGTCAGGCCTAGGGTCGCGCCCCGATGCCCCATCGAACGCCGGTGTTCATCGTCACTTCGTCGCGGCCGCGCGTCGGCAAAACGCTGATGGCGCGCGCGCTCACCGAGTTTTTCCCGGCGCAGCGCCGGCCGGTCGCAGCCTTCGACGTCAATCCCGACGATTTCAAGCTTGCCGATCGTCTGCCGGCCTACACCGCCACGGCCAGCATCAACGACACCCGCGGCGAGATGGCGCTGTTCGACCAGCTCATTGTGGCCGACGAGATGCCCAAGGTGGTCGATCTCGGCCATCTCATGTTCGAGCGGTTCTTCGCGGTGATGCGCGACATCGATTTTCTTGCGGCGGCGCGGCATTGCGGCGTCACGCCGATGGTGCTGTACGTTGCCGATGCCGACGACCGGGCGCACCAGGGCTACGCCATGCTCCGCGGCCGATTTCCGAACCTGCCGTTGGTACCTTTGTTCAACGAGCATCTGCCGCGTCTGACGGACCATCGCGACCGCTTTCCGCCGACGCGCCAGGGCGGCGATCCGCTCCGCGTGCCGGCGCTGACCCCGGTGGTGCGTTCGGTGGTCGACCGGCCGGGCTTCTCCTTTGTCGCATATGCGATGAAGACGACCGACCCCACCGCCGAGCTCTACGACTGGATGCGCCACTTGTTCATCAGTTTCCGCGAGCTGGAGGTTCGGCTCCTGCTCGGCGGATTGCAGCAGCCGCAATTGCGGTATTCGGCCTAAGGACTCAATGCCCCTCGAAGGAGATCAGCGTGCGCACCGGCACGCCGAGCGCGCGGATTTTGTCGGCGCCGCCGAGCGCGGGCAGATCGATGATGAAGCAGGCGGCGAGCACGTCGGCGCCCTGCTGCTTGAGCAGCTTCACCGCACCCTCGGCGGTACCGCCGGTCGCGACCAGATCGTCGACCACCACGACCTTCTCGCCCTTCTCGACCGCGTCCTCGTGCATCTCCATCTCGTCGAGCCCGTACTCCAGCGAATAGGCAATGCTGACCCGCTTGTGCGGCAGCTTGCCCTTCTTTCGGATCGGGATGAATCCGGCCGAGACCTGATGCGCCACAGCGCCGCCAAGGATGAAACCTCGCGCCTCGATGCCGGCGACTTTGTCGATCTTGGAGCCGGCCCACGGCTGCACCAGTTCGTCCACCGCGCGGCGGAACGCGCGCGCGTCGCCAAGCAGCGTGGTGATATCGCGGAACATGATACCGGGTTTGGGATAGTCCGGAATGTTTCGGATCGAGGAACGCAGGTCGAAGTCGGATGAGAGCGAGGCCATGGTGCGTTCTGTTGCGGGACGGCGCACTGTGGCGAAGCGGGCGGCCGGGCGCAAGGGCCGCGCCAGCGCGCGGATATCGAACCGGATCAGGACGGCTTGGCGTGCTCGGCCGCTGTAAGATCGAGGAAGTCGGAAACCGCGGACCGGTCGTCGATCTGCATCGAAAACTTGAACGCCGGCCGGTAATGCGGATCGACCACGTCGGCAAAGGCTGCGGCGTAGGTCTTGGCCCGCAGGAGTTCATAGGCAAGCGTGGCGTTGCGCGCCTTCAGGGCGCGAATCTCGTTGGTCGCATTTTCGAGCAGGCTCATATCCTCTGACATCGGGCGCACTCGCAGAGGCTCCTCGACATCGAGGCGTCGCACGTTGGTGCACGGCACGCTGTCGCTCAGGAAGTCATGCGAACTGGCGACCGGCTCGATCTGGAAGATCGCAACAAAGTCGTTCCACACGTCGGCCGCTCGTTCGCCCATGAACGACTCGACAAGGTGCACGGCATAGCCGTTCAGCCGGCCCCATTTTTCCAGCGCCTTGCCGGCATCCGGGAAGAAACGCCAGTTGTCGTTGGGATACCGGTGATACCAGCCGTTCGAGGGCGCGTTGATGTAAACGATACCACCGTCCTTGGTGATCCGGAGCAAATCGAGAAACGTGGCCCAGAACAGCGTGTCGTGCTCCAGCACCGAGGTGGCCACAACAATATCCGCAGATTTGTTCTGAATCGGCAGCGGCACATCGGCGCCCACCACCAGATCGACACCAGGTCCAGGCAAGATGTCGATGCCGATGTAGCGCGCTTGCGGATCAGCAAAGCTGCGAATGCTGCCGTTCACATCGCATGCACCGATCTCGACGATGAGCTGCCCGGGTCGAGAGTACCGGCCAAAAAACTGCGCGCCTATGGCGCTTGCTGTATCGTGCATGACATACACGCCCCAACGCTAACGACGGCACACAGCTCCCCGGATAATCTACCACAATTAAATGCGTAATTGGATAAATTGCCTCAGATTTGGCTCTGGACGAGCTTGGCAAGTCAAGTAACTCAATAATATCAACGTATTGCAGGGTGCCGGCGCCGGTTTTCGCAACCACAGCCCGCGCTATCGGGGCGTCATGGACGACCCTCTCAAGGCGGTCAAAGAACGCGTCTCGTTCTACGAGTTCAGCTGCGGAAGTCAACCGTGACGCAGTGCGACCTGTCGTCGAAGTGCGCCTCGTTCACACCACGCGACGAAACAAGCTGTGCAAGGTGATCCGCGACCATGTCGGCGACGCACGCCGACTGAGCGCCTTGGATTTCGCTTCTGGATCGGCATGGGCGCCTATATCGGCGGCGGCGCGGTGGTCGATGCCCACGCTGTCGTTACCAAGGACGTGCACCGCTTCGTGCCGTGCGTGAGGCGCCCTATCCGGCCGGTCGCGCCACCAGCACCCTGCCCGCCACCGCGTCGAGCTTCCTGATCAGCTCCGGATCGCGCGCCTCGGGCGCCGTGATCAGCGCGGTGTCGAGCGCGCGGTCGGAGCCGATGGGGCAGTTTTCGTGCTCGCGCGGGAAATCGCGCGCCAGCCGCGCCACCAGTCGCTTGGCCTTCTCGGCGTTGGCGGTGAGCACCTTGATGATGTCCTGCACGGTGACGGCATCGTGGTCGGGATGCCAGCAATCGAAGTCGGTCACCATGGCGACGGTCGCGTAGCAAATCTCGGCCTCGCGGGCGAGCTTGGCCTCCGGCATGTTGGTCATGCCGATCACCGAATAGCCGAGCTGCTTGTAGGTCAGGCTTTCGGCGAGCGTGGAGAACTGCGGACCCTCCATGCAGACGTAGGTGCCGTCGCGCACGCACCGCGATGTTCTCCGCCTGCGCCGCCGCGGCGAGATGGATGCGCAGCCGCGGCGACACCGGATGCGCCATCGAGACATGCGCCACCAGGCCCTTGCCGAAGAACGAGCTCTCGCGCTTGTGGGTGCGGTCGACGAACTGATCGACCAGCACGAAGCATGCCGGGCGGCAGTTCCTCCTTGAACGAGCCGCAGGCCGACAGCGAGATCGAGATCGGTGACGCCGGCGCGCTTCAGCACGTCGATGTTGGCGCGGTAGTTGATGTCGGAGGGCGACAGCCGGTGGCCCTTGTCGTGGCGCGGCAGGAACACCACCGGCAGGCCGGCGATCTCGCCGATGCGCAGCGCGCCCGACGGCTCGCCCCAGGGGCTCGCGATCCGCTGCTCGCGCACGTTCTCGAGCCCCGGCAGATCGTAGATGCCGGAGCCGCCGATCACGCCGAGCACGGATTTGGTCATGCTGCCTCGTTTTACGACGCCATGAACGAAAAGAGCCCCAAGCTTTTTAAGCTATGGGGCCCTTCGTCAAGCGATGAATCCGCGTCAGTGCGCGTCGGCCCAGACCTTCTTCTTGGTGAAGTAGAGCAGTGCCGGCAGCACGATCAGGAAGATCATGACCTGGAAGCCGATGCGCTTGCGCGCCTCCATGTTGCGGCTCGGACGCCCACATCAGGAACGCCGCGACGTCCTTGGCGTATTGGTCGACCGTGGTCGGCGAGCCGTCGGTGTAGTCGACCCGCTTGTCGGTCAGCGGCGGCGGCATCGCGATGGCGTGGCCCGGGGAAGTATTCGTTGTAGAACGAGCCCGTGGCGGCAGCGTGAAGCCGGCCGGCGGCTTGTCCTTGTAGCCCGTCATCAGGCGTGGATGTAGTCCGGCGCCCTGCTCCTGGAACTGGGTGAACATGTCGAAGATGAACCAGGGGAAGCCGCGCTCGTAGGTGCGGGCCTTGGCCAGCACCGACATGTCGGGCGGCACGCCGTTGTAGCGCGCGCGGGCGGCGTTCTCGTTCGGCCACGGCGTCGGGAAATAGTCCGCCGGCCGGCCGTCGCGCTCGAACATCTCGCCCTGATCGTTCGGGCCGTCCTGGATCTTGTATTCGGCGGCGATGGCTTTGACCTGGGCTTCGGAATAGCCGAGGTCTTCCAGATTGCGGAACGCCACGTACTTCATGCCGTGGCAGACCGAGCAGACCTCCTTGTAGACCTTGAAGCCGCGCTGAAGCTGGCCGCGGTCGAAGTGGCCGAACGGCCCGGAGAACGACCACTTCTGGCGCGGCGGCACCGGCTGCTCGTGCTCCTGCGCCATGGCCGGCGCGACCGCGCCGAGGCCCAACAGCGAGCCGGCGAGAGACGAGGGCGAGGATGGTGCGCGACATCGGTCTGCCTCTCCGCTCGCGCTCAGCGCCGGACCGGCCCGCTTCGGAAGTCCAGGATCGACTCCGAAATCGAGTTCGGCAGCGGCTTGGTCTTTTCGACCCAGCCGAGCACCGGCAGGATGATGAGGAAGTGCGCGAAGTAATAGAACGGTCAGGATGCGCGCGGCGATGACGTAGCCGCCTTCCGGCGGCTTGGAGCCGAGATAGCCGAGCCCGAGCGCGACCGCGATGAAAATCCAGAAGAACTGGCGGTACAGCGGCCGGTAGTTGGCCGACCGCACCCGCGAGGTGTCGAGCCACGGCAGGAACGCCAGGATGCCGATCGAGCCGAACAGCGCGCATGACGCCCATCAGCTTGTTCGGGATCGCGCGCAGGATCGCGTAGAACGGCAGATAGTACCATTCCGGCACGATGTGGGTCGGCGTCACCGCCGGATTGGCCGGGATGTAGTTGTCGGCGTGGCCGAGATAGTTCGGCACGTAGAACACGAACCAGGCGAACACGATGCAGAAGCACGCCATCATGAAGCCGTCCTTGATGGTGGCGTAGGGCGTGAACGGCACGGTGTCCTTCTCGGACTTCGGCTCGACGCCGGTCGGGTTGTTCTGCCCGACCACGTGCAGCGCCCAGATGTGCAGCACCACGACGCCGGCGATCACGAACGGCAGCAGATAGTGCAGCGAGAAGAAGCGCTGCAGCGTCGGATTGCCGACCGAATAGCCGCCCCACAGCCAGGTCACGATCGATCTCGCCGACCAGCGGGATGGCCGAGAAGAAGTTGGTGATGACGGTCGCGCCCCAGAAGCTCATCTGGCCCCACGGCAGCGTGTAGCCGAGGAAGCCGGTCGCCATCATCAGCAGGTAGAGGATGACGCCGAGAATCCAGAGCACCTCGCGCGGCTCCTTGTAGGAGCCGTAGTACATGCCGCGGACCATGTGGATGTAGACGGCGACGAAGAACATCGAGGCGCCGTTGGAGTGCAGGTAGCGGAGCAGCCAGCCGTAGTTCACGTCGCGCATGATGTGCTCGACGGAATTGAACGCCATGTCGGCGTGCGGCGTGTAGTGCATCGCCAGCACGATGCCGGTGACGATCTGCGCGCCGAGCAGGAACGACAGGATGCCGCCGAACGTCCACCAGTAGTTGAGATTGCGCGGCGTCGGATAGGCGACGAAGGACGAATGCACCAGGCCTGCGATCGGCAGGCGGCGCTCCATCCACTTCATGAAGGCGCTTTGCGGCTGGTAGGTCGAGTGTCCGCTCATAGTCCAACCTTAGGCTTTGTGCCGCATCCTCTTCGCCGATCCGGATCTTGGTATCGGTGAGGAATTTGTAGGGCGGCAGGAACAGGTTCTTCGGCGCCGGCCCCTGCCGGATGCGGCCCGAGGTGTCGTACTGCGAGCCGTGGCACGGACAGAACCAGCCGTCGTAGTTGCCCTGGTGCGCGAGCGGGATGCAGCCGAGGTGCGTGCAGATGCCGATCAGCACCAGCCACTGGTCATGGCCGGCCTTGACGCGGTCCTTGTCGGCCTGCGGATCGGGCAGGCTGTCGACGTTGACGTCTGCGGGCCTCGTCGATCTCTTTCTTGGTGCGGTGGCTGATGAAGATCGGCTTGCCGCGCCAGAACACCTTGATGACCTGGCCTTCGGCGATCGGGCCGAGATCGACCTCGACCGGAGCGCCGGCGGCGATCGTCGAGGCGTCCGGGTTCATCTGCGCGATCAGCGGAACCAGCGTCGCCGCGGCGCCGACGGCGCCCACTGTGCCGGTTGCGATGTAGAGGAAATCGCGTCGTGTCGGCTCGGCCGAAAGTGCTGTCACGGTATCAAGTCCCTCGTTGGCCGGTCAGCCCACCCGCGTGGAATTCCGCAATCGCATGCCCGCAAACGATGGACAGTGCGCGGTGGCGGTTGGGCCGGCCACCCCAGGTCCTGGGGAAGGACGAAAGGCGGCAATCCGGCGGCGTTTATTGGCACCCTTACAAAGCGAGCGCAAGCCCGCCCTCGCCGCAATGACCAAGAGTCGCACAAATCCTTTGGCGATCGGGCAATTCGAGCATTGACGCGGTCCGTGGCCGAGGGCCGAAACGACGGCCATGCGGATCGCCCTTTACGAGCCCGATATCCCGCAGAACACCGGCACGATTCTGCGGCTCGCCGCCTGCCTCGGGGTCGAGGCCCATATCGTCGAGCCGGCCGGCTTTCCGACCTCGGACCGCGCCTTCCGCCGCGCCGGAATGGACTATCTCGATCAGGTCACGCTCCGCCGCCATGTCGTCCTGGGCGGCCTTCGAGCGCCTGGCGGCGCGCCGAGCGGCTGCGGCTGTCCTGTTCACCACCGCCGCGACGACCTCCTATCTCGATCACGCCTACCGGCCCGACGACATCCTGATGTTCGGCCGCGAGTCCTCGGGCGTGCCGGACGCCGTGCATCAGGCCGCCGACGCCCGGCTCTTGATCCCGATGCGGCCGGGTCTGCGCTCGATCAATGTGGCGATGGCCGCCGCCATGGCGTTGGGCGAGGCGATGAGGCAGACGGGCGGTTTCAGTGCTGAGCCTTGAACTGGGCCGTATATTACCATTATATACAGCATGATCGACTTCGACCGGATCGAGGGCTTCGACTGGGACGAGGGCAATCGCCGCAAAAGCTTGGACCGACATGGCGTCAGTCAACAGGAGGCCCAGGAGGTCTTTATAGACGCGCGGCTGCTGATCCTGATCGACGACAAGCACAGTGGCAGGGAAGAGCGGTATCACGCTTATGGTCAATCCGAAGAAAGCCGGTTATTGCTCGTGAGCTTTGCACTTCGAGGAAATAGGTCGTTGATCCGCATCATTTCGGCCCGCGATATGAGCCGAAAGGAGAAAGATCGTTATGCCGAAGAAGCTTAAGGCTGTCCCTCGCTTTCGGACTGAAGCCGAGGAGCGAGCATTTCTGGGAAAGCCATGACACAGCCGACTACTTCGATCTGGAGCAAGGCTCAGCGGGCGCGCTTTCCAAACCTCAAATTTTCTACGACTTCGATTTCGCTTGCGGCTTACCCCAGGACTTGCTTGATCGCATCAAGGTCGCGGCCAATACCCGAGATGTACCGTATCAATCGCTTGATCAAGGTGTGGCTCAGGGAGCGATTGGACGCGGACCGGCGCCGGCGCTAACGGCCTATGCCGCCTCCTCTTCCTAACGCCGCAACGCTCGACGCCCGCAAGGACCGCGCCCGCGCCTGGTTCGAGCGGCTGCGCGACGACATCTGCGCGGCGTTCGAGGCGATCGAGGATGCCCTGCCCGCCGAGCGCGCCGCTGTCCGACCGTCCCGCCGGCCGCTTCAAGCGCACGCCCTGGCAGCGCACCGACCACACCGGCACACCGGGCGGCGGCGGCGTCATGGCGATGATGCCGGGCCGGGTGTTCGAGAAGGTCGGCGTGCATTGCTCGACCGTGCACGGCGAGTTCGCGCCGGAATTCCGCAAGGACATCCCCGGCGCCGACGCCGATCCGCGCTTCTGGGCGTCGGGCATCTCGCTGATCGCGCACCTGCACAATCCGAACGTGCCGGCGGTGCACATGAACACCCGCTTCGTCGTCACCGCCAAGGCCTGGTTCGGCGGCGGCGCCGACCTCACGCCGGTGCTCGACCGCCGCCGCAACCAGAGCGATCCGGACACCGTCGCTTTCCACGCGGCGATGAAGGCCGCCTGCGACGCGCATCGCCGCGGTCGCGCCCTATGACAAGTACAAGAAATGGTGCGACGACTACTTCTTCCTCAAGCACCGCAACGAGATGCGCGGCATCGGCGGCATCTTCTACGACTATCTCGAAGCCGATTGGGACGCCGCTTTCGCCTTCACCCAGGACGTCGGCCGCGCCTTTCTGAAAATCTATCCCGAGCTGGTGCGAGGCAATTTCGCCACGCCCTGGACCGAGGCCGAGCGCGAGGAGCAGCTCGTCCGCCGCGGCCGCTATGTCGAGTTCAACCTGCTCTACGACCGCGGCACGATCTTCGGCCTGCGCACCGGCGGCAACGTCGAGTCGATCCTGTCGTCGATGCCGCCCGTGGTGAAGTGGCCCTGACCCTCACCTGGCCAGCGCGCCGAATACCATGAGAGCGCCGCCGATCAGCACCACCGCGTCGAGGATCGCGGTATGCACATGGATCGGCAGCCGCGCGACGAAGGCTCGGGCGAGGAACGCGCCGGGAAACGCCACCAGCCCGATCAGCAGCGCGAAGGCGATCACCTTGGTGGTGATGACGCCGGCAGCACCGAACACCACGAGCCGCGACGCGCCGATGGCGATCGAAAGCATGGCGTCGGTCGCGATCACCTCGGCGCCGACCATGCCGGTCGCCATCAAGAGCGACAGCAGTACGACGCCGGCGCCGACCGTGCCGCCGACCATGGCGCCGTAGCCGATCGAGCCGAGCACGAGGCCGCGGTCGCTCAGCACCACAGCGCGCCGCCGCAGCCCGTAGCGCAGCGGCACCGTCAGCATCAGCATGCCGCCGATCACGAGCTGCGCACCCTTGCCGGTCAGCAGCGTGTAGCCGTAGGCGGTGACCAGGCACGGCGGCATCGGCGCCGGTCAACACCAGCACCGCGCGCCGCCATGCGACGAAGCGCAGATAGGCGATCATCCGCCCGGTGTTCGTGAGAAGCCCCGCAAGCGCGATGATCGGCACCACGGCTTCCGCGCCGACCATCGGCACCAGAACGAGCGGCATCAGCGCGCCGGTGCCGTAGCCGGCGACGCCGCCCAGCACGGAAGCGAACAGCGCCACGCCGGCGACCAGCAGGAGCTGATAGATCGAAACGTCGGCGAAGGCTGAAATCACGGCGGCGCACCGTAGAGCACGCCTCTGAAAAAGCCAGCCCTGAGGCTCGCAGCGTCAGTCGGCGGTCGGCAGCCGCCGCATGGTGAATTCGATCGCGCCGTCCGGCAATTCGCGCCAGCTTTCGATCGCGGTCATGTAGGCGGCCTTGGGATAGCGTTGGAACATCTCGCGCGCCTTCTCGCGCGCGGCTTCGCGCGGCAGCGAGAACGTTTCCCTCCGGTAGCTGTCGCGGCGCGCCGAGGGCACGCGCGCGCTGCGGCGCGCAAAACTGCGGGCAATATCCTTCGGACGTTCGTAACGCTGCATACTTCGAACTCCGCCGCCATCGTAGCACAACCGGCGAGCTTTCGCCGCAACTACATCGGGCGAACCTCGGCCGCGGCGGCGTCGGCGATCGCGGCGATGGTCCTGTCATCGGCCGGGAAATCTGCCGCGATCCACGCCTCTTCGGCCTCGTGCAAAGCCGCACCGAGCGACGGCCCGGGCGCAACGCCGCGCTTGATGAAGTCGGCGGCCTTGAGCGGGAACACCGGCACGCCCCAGCGTTCCGGCAGCGCAACAAGCGCACGCCACGCCGGATCGTGGGCGGTCGCGAGCGAGCGCGCCCAGGCGATCAGGGCACTATCGGCGAAGCGCTCAGGTCCGAGACGATACAGCAGCGCCCGCGTACCTTTGTCGTCGGCGGGCGAAATCCGCCACCAGGCTTCGCTCATGGTTTGAAGCCGCTCGTGCTCGACGTTGGCGAGCCGAAGCCGCTGCCGCAGCCGGTCGGCGTCCTCGGGAATCCGCGCACCGAGCGCACCGAGCCGCTGCACGGGATCGGCCTGGACATTCGCCGCAGCCTCGACCTTGGCCATGTTCTCGAAACCGGCGAGATCCGGCACCCCGCCCAACACCAGCACCAGCAGGCCGGACTCGGCCATGATCGCGAGCGCAGGCGTGGCCCGGCCCGCGAGCAGGAGCTTGAGCAACTCCATCCGCACGCGCTCGCGAGACAATTGTTCGAGACCGGCGCGCTCGGCGATGCAAGCGGCGAGCCCCGCGGCATCGGGCGCGCCCGCGCCATAGGCGGCGTGAAAGCGGAAGAAGCGCAGGATGCGCAGATAGTCCTCGGCAATGCGCTTGCGAGCTTCGCCGATGAAGCGCACGCGCCGCGCCTGCAAGTCGGTCAAGCCCGCCGACATAGTCGTGCACCGTGCCGTCGGTGGTTACCGACAGCGCATTCATGGTGAAGTCGCGGCGCTCGGCATCCGATTTCCAGTCGCGGCCGAAGCGCACATTCGCGTGACGTCCGAAAGTCTCAACGTCCACGCGCAGTGTCGTCACCTCGAACGGCCGTCCCTCGATCACGACCGTTACGGTGCCGTGCTCGATGCCGGTCGGCACCGGCTTGAAGCCTGCCGCGGCGGCGCGCCGTATCACCTCTTCGGGAACTGCGGTCGTGGCCAGATCGATGTCGCCGATCGGCTCGCCGAGCAAAGCGTTGCGCACCGCGCCGCCGACCACGCGTGCCTCTTCGCCGTCGCGGTCGAGCGCCGCAAGCAGCCGGGCCAGCGCGCCGTCGCGCAGCCACACGGCATCCTTTAGCAAGGCGCGCTGCTCGCTCACTCGGTGTGCCCTGGCACGAACCGGCCGTCCTCGACATGCGCCGGCACGTAGGTCGAGCCGGGCGGCGCGCCGGAGAAGTGCGAGAGATAAATGAAGCTGCCGATCATCAGCACCAGCGCCGCGATGGCGAGACCGGCCAGCGTCTTCGGCGGCCATGACGCCCAGCCCACCAGCGCGCTCTTGGTCGCGATCAGAAAGATCGCATAGACCACGAAGGGCGCCAGAAACAGCACCAGCTCGGTGAAGACAGGGCGGATCATGGAGCCACTTGTCCCGGGCGAGCGGAGCGAGACCCGGGACCCAGCGCTGGAATACATTCGCGACGCGCCCGGCGCGTCAATTTTCTCTTGGGTCCCGGATCGTCGCTCGCGTGCTGGCGCTCGCTTGTCCGGGACACGAGATTATTGGCAGGCAAAATGCGGATCATCCCGAATAAATCCGCTCGTAGAGATTGCGCAGGATACCCGCAGTCACGCCCCAGATGTACCGCTCGCCGAACGGCATGGCGTAATACTGCCGCTCGATGCCCTTCCAGTCGCGCTTGAGACGCTGGTGATTGCCGGGCTCCATCAGGAACTCGAGCGGCACCTCGAAGGCGTCGGCGACTTCGCCGGGATTGATTGTCAGCCGATAACCAGGATCGACGCGCGCCACCAGCGGCAGGATGCGGAAACCGGAGAAGGTCAGATAGAGATCGAGATAGCCGATCGGCTCGACAAATTGGCCGTCGAGGCCGATCTCCTCAGCCGCTTCGCGCAAGGCCGCGGCCTCGGGACTCGCGTCGCCCGGATCGATCTTGCCGCCGGGAAACGCAACCTGCCCGGAATGGCTCCTGAGATCCGGCGTGCGCTGCGTGAGCAGCACGACCGGCTCGGAACGCGCCACCACCGGCACCAGCACAGCGGCCGGCCGTGTCGCCTTGACGCCGGCCTTCTCCCACATGATCGGATCGAGATCGAGGTCGCCGCGGATGCGAACGGTCGCGTCGAGATCGGTCAATTCGGGCGGCACGTCGAGATTGAGCCGCGCCCGGGCGCGCTCGAAGAACTCGTGCGCCGGCGCCTTCACTTCGTCGAGCGGCACGCCGGTCTGCATCAGGCAAATTCCTTCAAGCTGTCGGCCGGCGCCATGGCGTAGAACTCACCGTCAGAAACAACACCGAACATTTGCTCGCCGTTGATCGCTCGTTCCTCGCCCAGTTCGACAAGGTCGTAAAACAGGGCCCGCGTCACCTTCGCCCACAGATCGCGGCGCACATGCAGGTAGGGCTTCAATCCGCCGGTATCCGGTTCCGGCTCGAAACGCAACGCGTGAGCCGGCCCGCAGACGACCCAGTCGTCCACGTTGGTGCGGAACTGCAGCACGCGACCGCTAGCGCCGTTCTCGATCTTCATTTCCACCGCCATGAACGGCGCGTCGTCCACTGTGATGCCGCACTTCTCCACCGGCGTGACCAGGAAATACTTGTCACCTTCGCGCTTGAGTACCGAAGCGAACAGTCTGACCAGCGCTGGGCGCCCGATCGGCGTCTTGAGGTAGAACCAGGTGCCGTCCGAGGCGATCCGCATATCGAGATCGCCGCAGAACGGCGGATTCCACAGGTGCACCGGCGGCAGCCCTTTCAGGCCCTCCCGGCGCGCATCGCTGACGAGCCCTTCCAGCGCCGCTCCCTGCCTTTCGTTCGCCATGGTTGAACCCACGTATAGCAGCCCGCGAAGCAGTCATCACCGCACGGCAAATATGTAGAAAAATAGCGGGATTTCGGCCGAATTGTCAGAAGCCGCCCAAGGAATCGGAATAATATCGGACTGGCATTGTCGGTGCATGGGTCAGGACACAATTAAGGCCGGCTCACGAACAACAACAGCCACGCAAACTTGAGGAGCGGATGATGGCGGCAGCAGGCGGAGAAGGCGTCGAGAAGCTCGAGGACATGATCGTCCGCGCAGCCGAGACGACCTCCCAACACATCGCCGCGGCCAAGGCCGCCATCGGCAATGTGATCTTCGGCCAGGAACTGGTGGTCGAGCGCACGCTGATCACCGTGCTCTGCGGCGGCCACGGCATGCTGGTCGGCGTGCCGGGCCTCGCCAAGACCAAGCTGGTCGAGGCGATGGGCATCGTGCTCGGCCTCGACGCACGGCGCATCCAGTTCACGCCTGACCTGATGCCCTCCGACATCCTCGGCAGCGAGGTGCTGGAGGAAGGCCAAGGCGGCAAGCGGAGCTTCCGCTTCATCCCGGGCCCGATCTTCGGCCAGCTTCTGATGGCCGACGAGATCAACCGCGCCAGCCCCCGCACCCAGTCGGCGCTGCTGCAAGCGATGCAGGAGCAGCATGTCACCGTCGCCGGCACCCGCCACGACGTGCCGAAGCCCTTCCATGTGCTGGCGACGCAGAACCCGATCGAGCAGGAGGGCACCTATCCCCTCCCCGAAGCGCAGCTCGACCGCTTCCTGATGCAGATCGACGTCGACTATCCGGACAGCGCCGCCGAGCGCCGCATCGTGTTCGAGACCACCGGCGTCGAGGAAGCCAAGCCCAAGGCCGGCGATGACCTCTGACGAACTGATCGCGGCGCAGCGCCTGGTGCGCCGGCTGCCGGTCGGCGAATCCGTGGTCGATGCGATCCTCACGCCTGGTCCGCTCGGCACGGCCGGGCCCGGACGCCGGCGACCTCGGCAAGCTGATCGCCTGGGGCCCGAGCCCGCGCGCCTCGCAGGCGCTGATGCTGGTGGCGCGCGCGCGCGCGCTGCTCGACGGCCGTCTCGCGCCTTCGATCGACGACGTGATCGCGATGGCCGAGCCCGTGCTCAAGCACCGCATGGCGCTGACCTTCGCCGCCCGCGCCGACGGCGAGACCATCGGCGGCGTGATCGGCAAGCTCACGTCGCGCATCGGATAATCGATGGCCGCTGACGGACCAGGGGGCCGTGACGAACTGAAGACAACGACGGCAGGCAAGCGGCGCGGGCCGCACGCTTGCCGCTTCGATGCCGCGGCTGATTCTGGAATCGCGCAAGATCGCCGCCACCGTCATCCACGGCCTGCACGGCCGGCGGCGCTCCGGCTCCGGCGAGAATTTCTGGCAGTTCCGCCGCTTCGTCTCGGGCGAAGAGGCGCGCCGCATCGACTGGCGGCGCTCGGCGCGCGACGACCATCTCTATGTGCGCGAGCGGGAGTGGGAGGCGGCGCACACCATCTGGATCTGGCCCGACCGCTCGCCGTCGATGGCGTTCGCATCGCGGCTGGCGCGCGAGAGCAAGCTCGACCGCACGCTGGTCGTGGCCTTTGCGCTCGCCGAAGTGCTGGTCGAGGCCGGCGAGCGCGTTGGCCTGCCCGGCCTGATGCGGCCGACCGGCAGCCGCGCCGTGATCGACCGCATGGCGGAATCGATGATCCACGATCCGACCGAGCGCACGAGCCTGCCGCAGGCTTTGCGCCGGCTTCGCTGTCGGAGATCGTGGTGCTGTCCGACCTGTGGAGCCCGATCGAGGAAATCCGCTCGATCCTGACGCAGCTTTCCAGCAACGGCTCGCAGGGCCACCTGGTTCAGATCGTCGATCCGGCCGAGGAGACCTTCCCGTATTCCGGCCGCATCGAGTTCACCGAGCCGGAGGGCGCGGGCGAGGTCACCGCCGGCCGCGCCGAGAACTGGCGCACCGACTACGAGGCGCGGCTCGCCGCGCCACCGCGCAGAGATCCGCGCCGAGACCGCGCGGCTCGGCTGGAGCTTCACCATCCACCGCACCGACCGCCCGGCGAACGAACTTCTGATGGCGCTGCATGCGCGCATCGGCGAAGGCAACGACGCCGCCATGACCAACCGCCGGCCGCACGGCATGGCGCTTGCGAGGCTCGGCATGATGGGCCTGCCGCTCGGCTTTGCGCAGCCGCTGGTGCTGCTTGGCCTGCTCAGCCTGCCGGTCCTGTGGTGGCTGCTGCGGCTCATTCCGCCGCGGCCGCGGCGGATCGACGTTTCCGCCGACGCGGCTGCTGTTCGACATCAAGCCGAAGGAAGACACGCCGGCGCGCACGCCATGGTGGCTGACCCTGCTGCGGCTCGTCCTGGCGACGCTGGTCATCCTCGCCGCCGCGGGACCGCTGTGGAATCCGCCGGTCGCGAGCAACGACCGGAGCGCCGCCGATCGCGCTCCTGATCGACGACGGCTTCGGCGCCGCGGCAAGCTGGGACGCGCGGCTTCGCACCGCCGACGACATCATCGGCGCGCGCCGAGGCCGACAACCGCGGCGTCGCTCTCATTCCGCTCGGCGAGGCAACGCGCGACATTTCGCTGCAGCCGCCGGCCGCCGCCCGCGTCCGGGTCAAGCAGCTCAAGCCGATGCCCCACGCCATCGAGCGCAGCGATGCGCTGCCGACCATCTCGCGGCTGCTCGCCGCCACTCCCGACATGGAGGTGGTCTGGCTTTCCGACGGCGTCGATCTCGGCCGCGGCTCGGAATTCGTCATCGGGGCTCGCCCGCATCGCCGAAGGCCGCTCGGTTTCCGTGGTCACCGGCGGTCTGCCGACCGCGCATGCGCTCGCCGCCGCCGACAACGCCGCCGGGCGCGCTGACCGTGAAGGTTCTGCGCGCCAACACCGGCGGCATCGAGGACGGCGTCATCCGCGCGCTCGATCTCAAGGGCCTGCCGCTCGGCGAGGCACGCTTTGCCTTCAACGACGACGAGCGCGAGACCGACGCCGAGATCAACCTGCCGGTCGAGATCCGCAACGACATCGCGCGGCTTGAAATTGCCGGCGAGCACTCCGCCGGCGCCGTGCAGCTGCTCGACAAGCGCTGGCGCCGGCGCACCATCGGCGTCGTGTCCGGCTCGACCGCCGACACCGCGCAGCCGCTGCTCGCCTCGACCTATTACCTGTCGCGCGCGCTCAATCCGTTCGCCGACGTCCGCCTCGCCGACACCGCGGCGCCGGCCGAGGCGGTACGCCGCTTCATCGAGCAGAACGTGCCGATGATCATGCTGGCCGACGTCGGCAACATGGTCGGGCGAGGTGCACGACCGGCTCGCCGCCTGGGTCGAAGACGGCGGCATGCTGGTGCGCTTCGCCGGCCCCCGCCTCGCCGCCTCCGACGACGATCTCGTTCCGGTGCGAGCTCCGCCGCGGCGGCCGCACGCTTGGCGGCAGCCTGAGCTGGGACCAGCCGCAGCCGCTCACCGCATTCTCCCGCGAAGGCCCGTTCGCCACCATGGCGGTGCCAAAGGACGTCACCGTCACGCGCCAGGTGCTGGCCGAGCCCGAAGCCGGCCTGCGCCGACCGCACCTGGGCGACGCTCGCCGACGGCACGCCGCTGGTCACCGCGGTCAAGCGCGGCAAGGGCATGATCGTGCTGTTCCATGTCACCGCCGACACGCGCTGGTCGGACCTGCCGCTGTCCGGCAGCTTCGTCGAGATGCTGCGCCGCATCGTCGGCCTCGCCGGCACCGACCGCGAGCAACGACGACGCCCGGCAAGGAGCAGGCCGAGCGCGAAGTGGTGCCGCCGACCCGCATCCTCGACGGCTTCGGCGCGTTCGGGCCGCCGACCGCGAACACCAAGCCGGTGCCGGTCGGCTACGTCGCCCGCGCCAACGCCGACCATCCGCCCGGCTTCTACGGCCCGCCGGAAGGACTGCTCGCGGTCAACACGCTCGCCCCCGCCGATCGGCTGACCGGGCTCGATTACGGGCCGCTCCACGCCCGGCTCGAAGCCTATCAAGTCGGCGAGCCGCAGGACTTGCGCGGCCCGGTGCTGCTCGCGGCGCTCGCCCTGCTCGCGCTCGACGCGCTGGTGGTGTTCCTGCTCGCCGGCGGCGTCGGGCAGATCCTGCGCAAGCGGCCGCAGCGCGCCGCCGCGGCCCTCATTCTGGCCGGCGCAATTGCGGCGCTGATGCTCGGCACGCCAGGCCTTCGCGCAGCAGCGCTCCGGCGCCCAGAACGCCGCCCGGCAAGCCGATCTCGACTTCGCCATGAAGGCCACGCTCGAAACGCACCTCGCCTATGTCGTCACCGGCGACGCCGAGGTCGACAGCATCAGCAAATCCGGCCTGCAAGGTCTCACCCTGTTCCTCGCGCAGCGCACCGCGCTCGAGCCCGGCGACCCGATCGGGCTCGACATCGCACGCGACGAGCTTGCCTTCTTCCCGCTGATCTATTGGCCGGTCGTGCCGGGCGCGGCCAAGCCTTCGCCCGAGGCGCTCGCCCGCATCGACGCCTACATGAAGAACGGCGGCACCGTGCTGTTCGACACCCGCGACGCCATCATGGCGCCGCCCGGCCCGGGCGGCGCCAACCGCTCGCCCGGCATGGTCGCGCTCCGCAACATCCTGTCCTCGCTCGATATCCCCGAGCTCGAGCCGGTGTCGCGCGACCACGTGCTGACCAAGACGTTCTTCCTGCTGCGCGACTTCCCCGGCCGCTTCAACTCGGGCCAGCTCTGGGTCGAGGCGCTGCCGACCGCCAACGAGCAGACCGACGAGAGCAAGCGGCCGGCGCGCGCCGGCGACGGCGTGTCCTCCATCATCATCACCTCGAACGACATGGCCGGCGCCTGGGCGACACGCAGCGACGGCCAGGCCATGCTGCCGATGGTGCCGGGCGAGCCGCGGCAGCGCGAGTTCGCCTTCCGCGCCGGCGTCAACATCGTGATGTACACGCTGACCGGCAACTACAAGGCCGATCAGGTCCACGTGCCGGCGCTGCTGGAACGGCTGGGACAGTGATGCGATGAATCACTTTGAATGCACCAAATTGGTTACGTCATGGCCGGTCCCGGCCATCCACGCCTTTCTTCTGTGCAACCGACGCAAGCAAGGCATGGGTGCCCGGCACAAGGCCGGGCATGACGGCGGATAAGTCAGAGCACTAAAGCATGGGTTTCGGCATCACCTTCGCACCGCTGGTTCCGGCCTACGTCTTGTGGGCGGCAGTTGCGGTTGCGGTCGTGCTCGCGGCGCTGCTCGGTTTTGCGCGAAGCCGCGGCTGGGCGGTGCGGGCGCTTGCGCTCGCGATGATGGTGCTGGCGCTGGCCAATCCGTCGTTCACGCGCGAGGACCGCGAGCCGCTGTCCTCGGTGGTCGCGGTGGTCGTCGACAAGAGCCCGAGCCAGAATTTCGGCGACCGGCTGAAGCAGACCGAGACAGGCCCGCGCCATGCTGGCCGAACGGCTCGGCAGATTCCGAACCTCGACGTGCGTTTCGTCGAGGCCGGCGAGGCCGACGGCGAGACCGACGGCACGCGGCTGTTCGCGGCGCTCAACGCCATGCTCGCCGACGTGCCGCCCGACCGCGTCGCCGGCGCGATCATGATCACCGACGGCCGCGTCCACGACGTGCCGGCGGAGGTCGCGGCGCTGGGCTTCAACGCGCCGGTGCACGCGCTGATCACCGGCAAGCCGGACGAGCGCGACCGCCGGGTCGTGCTGGTGACCACGCCGCGCTTCGGCATCGTCGGCCAGTCGCAGACCGTGGTCTACCGCGTCGAGGACCAGGGCGTGCCTGCGTCGCCAGCCGAGGTCACGATCCGCCGCGACGGCGAGGTGATGGACCGCCGCAACGTCACGCCCGGCAACACGGTCAACGCGCAGATCCCGATCCCGCATGCCGGCCAGAACATCGTCGAGATCGAAGCCTCGCCGCTTCCGGGCGAACTGACCGACGGTCAACAACCGCGCCGTGGTGTCGATCGACGGCGTGCGCGACAAGCTCCGCGTGCTGCTCGTTTCCGGCGAACCGCATGCCGGCGAGCGCACCTGGCGCAACCTGCTGAAATCCGACGCCAGCGTCGATCTCGTCCACTTCACCATCTTGCGCCCGCCGGAGAAGCAGGACGGCACGCCGATCAACGAGCTGTCGCTGATCGCATTCCCGACCCGCGAGCTGTTCCAGCAGAAGATCAAGGATTTCCAGCTCATCATCTTCGACCGCTACGCCCGCCAGGGCGTGCTGCCGGTGATCTATTTCGACAACATCGCGCGCTATGTGCAGGAGGGCGGCGCGGTGCTGGTCGCGGCCGGCCCCGATTACGCCAGCCCGACCAGCATCTGGCGCACGCCGCTCGAGCAGATCCTGCCGGCCGAGCCGAGCGGCCGGACCATCGAGCAGCCTTACTACGCCGGCCTGACCGACGCCGGAAAACGCCATCCGGTGACCCGCGGCCTGGTCGGCGCCGATGCGAATCCGCCGCACTGGAGCCGCTGGTTCCGCCTGGTCGATACCCGCAACGCCAACGGCACCACCATCATGGAGGGCCCCGACAACAAGCCGCTGCTGGTGCTGTCGCGCGAGGGCGAAGGCCGCGTCGGCCTGCTGCTGTCCGACCACATCTGGCTGTGGGCGCGCGGCTACGAGGGCGGCGGGCCGCATCTCGACCTGATGCGGCGGCTGTCGCACTGGCTGATGAAGCAGCCCGATCTCGAAGAAGAGGCGCTGCGGCTGATCGTGCGCGGCCGCGATCTACTGATCGAGCGCCAGACCATGGCCGACAGCGCCAATCGCGGTGACGTGACGCTGCCGTCCGGCGCGACGCGAACCGTGACTTTGCAGGCCGGCGAGCCGGGGCTTTGGCGCGGCTCGCTCCGCGCGACCGAGCTTGGCCTGTGGCGCGCCACCGACGGCAAGCTCAATGCGCTGGTCAACGTCGGCCCGCCCAATCCGCGCGAGTTCGCCGAGGTGACGTCGACCACCGAGCGTGCTCGGCCCGTTCGACAACGCGACCGGCGGCGACGCGCGCCGCCTCGCCGATGCGGCCGGCAACGTCACGCTGCCGCGCATCGTCGCCATGCGATCGAGCGACACCTATCGCGGCGAGGACTGGATCGGCCTGAAGATGCGCGACGCCAGCGTGGTGCGCGGCATCGGCGTGCTGCCGATGTTTGCGGGCCTGCTCGGCCTGCTGCTGCTGGTCGGCGCGCTTGCCGCGACGTGGGCCAGAGAGGGCCGCTGACGCGGCTATTTGCCGTAGATCTTCTCGGCGGCGGTGATCAAGCCGAGTTCCGGATTCTTGGCGCAGTGCTGCGCCGAGCTCTCTTGCCGTTCGCCGCCATCTTGTCGAAATCGATCACCGGATCGTCCTCATCGCCGCTGTAGTAGCCTTCGAGCCACGTCAGCAGCAGCGCCGATGTTCTCCTTGCTGTATTCGAAGAACTTCTTGCAGGTGATGGTCGAAAGGTCGAGCTTCTCGGCCTTGGCCGGCAGCGGAGCGAACAAAGCGGCGGCAATCCCTAGCATCACAAGACGTTTCATAGCGTTGTCCTCATGCTGGCGCACAGCAGTCGCGCTTCCGCCGAGCATCCCGCCCGCCCATGGCACAAGCAAGATCAATTTGTGCGCTGTTCCCAATCCGGCCGGATCGCGCCCGTGACGCCCGTCGAACGCGCCGGCAGCAAGTTCGGCCACCAGCAGCCGCGCCGGATCGACCGGGCCGGGCAT
The DNA here is from genome assembly GCA_963702635.1 of uncultured Alphaproteobacteria bacterium. GTDB lineage: Bacteria > Pseudomonadota > Alphaproteobacteria > Rhizobiales > Xanthobacteraceae > Z2-YC6860. The sequence goes on along the minus strand of CAVPDL010000010.1, from coordinate 203,830 downwards.
GGTGACCCGGCCCTTGGGCACGGCTTTGAAGCCCGACTTGCCGTAATAGGGCTCGTCACCGACCAGCACCACCAGACGGTGACCCTTGGCTTTCGCCTCCTCCAGCGCGCGTGCGATCAGCTTCTGCCCGATGCCGCGGTCGCGGAACGGCGGCTCGACCGTGAGCGGCCCGAGCAGCAGCGCCTTGGCCTCGCCGATCAGGATCGGCGACAGCCGCACCGAGCCGACCAGCAGCGTGCCGACTCGGGCGGTGAACGACAGCTCGGGAATATGGGCGACCTCCTCGCGAATGCGATAGGCGGTCTTGGCGAAGCGGCCCGGCCCGAAGGTGCGCGCGTTCAGCCGCTCGATCGCCGGCGCGTCGTCGGCCGTCTCCGGCAGGATGGTGAGGGAAAGGTCGGTCATCGCGTGATCATGCCCTAATGCCGCTTAGCATCTTAGGCCAGCGACGGTCCATCTCTGTCGCCGGACCGATCGCTGCGCCTACATTAGTTGAAACGGACGGAGATGACGATGGGACTGCTGGTTGACGGCGTCTGGCGCGACGACAGTTTCGACAAGGCCCGGATGCAGGACGGCCGCTTCAACCGGCCGACCACCAAATTCCGCAACTGGATCACGCCGGACGGCAGCCCCGGCCCCTCCGGCGAAGGCGGCTTCACCGCCGAAGCCGGCCGCTATCACCTCTACGTCTCGCTCGCCTGCCCGTGGGCGCACCGCACCATCATCTTCCGCCATCTCAAGCGGCTGGAGAACGTCGATCTCGATGTCGGTGACCTCCTGGCACATGGGCGAGCAGGGCTGGACCTTCGACCGGCGGAGGGATCGAGCGGCGATGCCGTCAACGGCGCGGAGCGAATGGCCGGACATCTATCTGCTGGCCGATCCGAAATACACCGGCCGCGTCAGCGTGCCGGTGCTGTGGGACAAGAAGCGCAACACCATCGTCAACAACGAATCCTCCGAAATCATCCGCATGCTCAATTCGGCGTTCGACGGCTTGACCAACGAGCGCGCCGACTACTATCCGCCGGAACTGCGCGGCGAGATCGATCGCCGTCAACGACCTCGTCTATCCGAACGTCAACAACGGCGTCTATCGCGCCGGCTTCGCCACCACGCAGGCGGCCTACGAGGACGCCTTCCGCAACGTGTTCGCCGCGCTCGACGAGATCGAGCGGCGGCTGTCGCGGCAGCGCTATCGTCGACCGGCCCGCGGCTGACCGAGGCCGACTGGCGGCTGTTTCCGACGCTGATCCGGTTCGACGCCGTCTACTACAGCCACTTCAAATGCAACCTGCGGCGCATCGGCGACTACCCGAACCTGTCGAACTACATGCGCGACCTCTATCAGGTGCCGGGCATCGCCGAGACCGTCAGCATCGACCACATCAAGCGGCACTACTACGGCAGCCAGCGCAAGGTGAACCCGACCGGCATCGTGCCGCTCGGCCCCGAGCTCGACTTCACCGCGCCGCACGACCGCGAGCGGTTTTTAAGTTGATCACTCCTCGCTGATGCCGAGCTTCTTAAGCTCCGGACCCCAATACACCGTTTCCCGCTCGAGTCGCTCGCGGAACCCTTCGCGCCAGCGGCGCTCACCAGCGCTCCGCCGCGGGTTTCCCGCCAAGCACCTCGGCGATGCGAGCGCGCGTGCCCTGCGGTGGTGTCGGCCGGCAGCGCATCGGGCGGGAAGAACCCGTGCCCCGCGATCTCGCGGTTCGGCTGCGGCGCGCGTCGGCTGGCGGAATTCGCGCACCACATAGATCGCAACGTGGTCGCGCCGCGAATAGATCGGATGGAAGAACACGCCGTGCAGCACCGGCGGCGCCGGTCAATCTCGATGTTGCCCTCCTCGGCAAGCTCGCGCGCCAGCGCCTGGAGCAAGCGTTTCGCCGGCCTCGACCCCGCCGCCGGGCAAATGCCAGCCGTCCGCATAGCTGTGCCTGATCAGGAACACCCGGCCTTCGCCGTCCAGCACCACGGCCGCGGACGCCGACCGTCAGCGCCGCGCGAGAACCGCCAGTAGAAATGCAGCAGCCGGTTGAGCAGCGGGGGCGCAGCGCTCGGCATGCTTCCATTCCCAGCGCCACTTCCTTCGATTAGAATATTTCTAATATAGGACTCGCCAAGCCGCGACCTGATGTCGATGAGGCCATTGTGAAGCGCTTTGCCGAACTTTCCGAGCAGGAAATCCTGGCGCTCGCCATCTCCAACGAGGACGAGGACAGCCGCATCTATCGCGGCTTCGCCGAAGGCCTGCGCGAGCCGTTCCCGGCCTCCGCCAAGGTGTTCGACGAGATGGCCGACGAGGAGATCCGCCACCGCACCATGCTGTTCGATATGCACCGGGCCAAGTTCGGCGAATACCTGCCGCTGATCCGCCGCCAGGACGTCAAAGGCTTCATCCACCACAGCAAGCCGCTCTGGCTGATGCGCCCGCTCGGCCTCGACGAGGTGCGCAAGTTCGCCGAGCACGATGGAATACGAGGCGGAGCGTTTCTACCGCAAGGCCGCCGAAGCCGCGCGCGACGTCGTCGATCCGCAAGTTGCTCACCGAGCTTGCCGAGATCGAGGCCGAGCACGAAGACCTCGCCCACAAGCTCGGCGAAACCATCCTGACCAAGGACGCGCGCGCCAAGGAGGACGAGACCCAGCGCCGCATGTTCGTGCTGCAATACGTGCAGCCGGGCCTGGCCGGCCTGATGGACGGCTCGGTCTCGACGCTTGCGCCGCTGTTTGCCGCGGCCTTCGCCACCCACAACACCTGGGAGACGTTCCTGGTCGGGCTGGCGGCCTCGGTCGGCGCCGGCATCTCCATGGCATTCGCCGAGGCGCTGTCCGACGACGGCTCGCTCACCGGCCGCGGCACGCCGTGGATTCGCGGCAGCGTCACCGGACTGATGACCGCGATCGGCGGCCTCGGCCACACCCTGCCCTATCTGATCCCGGATTTCTGGACCGCCACCGTGCTCGCCTTCGCCGTGGTCGTGGTCGAGCTTGCGGCGATCTCCTGGATCCGCCATCGCTACATGGACACGCCGTTCCTTTCGGCGGCGTTCCAGGTCATGGTCGGCGGCGCGCTGGTTTTCGTCGCCGGGATCCTGATCGGCAGCTCTCTGATGTTCACGCTGGCGCATCTTTCCGATCCGCATCTTGCGCCGCTGCCACGACCCGACCCGCTCGAGCTCCTGTCCAAGCGCGGGCTTGGCTACATCAACTGGCTGCGCAAGCGGCGCGCGATCCACCGCGCCGAGATGCTGGACGCGCTGGTCGCCGATCTCAAAGCCCGCGCGCCCGACCACATCGCGGTCACCGGCGATCTGGTCAACCTGTCGCTGACCAACGAATTCGCTCCGGCGCGCGCCTGGCTCGAGCGGCTCGGCGAATCCGCAGCGACGTCACCTTCGTGCCGGGCAATCACGACGCCTATGTGCGAGCCGCGACCGGACTTCGCGATGCGCGACTGGGGCGACTACATGCGCGGCGACCGCGGCGAGACATTTCCCGTTCGTGCGCCGGCGCGGGCCGCTGGCGCTGATCGGGCTGTCGACGTCGCTGCCGACGCTGCCGCTGGCCGCGACCGGGCGCCTGCACGGCGACCAGCTCGCGCGGCTCGGCGATCTCCTTGCGATGCTCGGACGCGAGCAGGCGTTTCGCGTCGTTCTGATCCATCATCCGCCGGTCGAAGGCGCGAACCATTTCCGCCGGCTGACCGACGCGGCGGCGCTGCGCGAGGTGCTGCGCAAGCATGGCGCGGAACTGGTCCTGCACGGCCATCATCACGAGGCCTCGCTGGTCTGGCTCACGGGACCGTGGGCCGCGATCCCTTGCGTCGGCGTGCCGTCGGCCTCAGGCGCGCCGGACCGCCGCCATGACGAGCCGGCCGGCTACAACCTCTACGAAATCGAAGGCGCCCCGGGGGCGTGGCGCTGCACCCTGGTGGCGCGCGGCTGGCGCGGCGACGGCATCGCCGAAGTGGGCCGCCAGATCCTGCTCGACTAATTAGTGCGGCGATTGCGCAGCGACAATCCAGAGCGTTGCGAACACAGCGATCGCCGCCTGCGATCAGCCCGAATACGAAGGCGCGCGCCATGCGCCAGCGCCAGCGGCGCCGCGTGCTGAGCACGCTTCGATGCAACCGCGCGATTCAGCGGAGCATCGCCGTCGGCAAGCGCCCGCTCGCGCTCGATGATGCGGCTCGCGACATAGTGGGTCACCGCCTCGACGATCTCGGCGATCTCGTTGCTCTCCGCCAGCACCTTGCGGCCATAGCGGGTATCCAGCACGAAACGGTAGCGGCGCTTGTCGCGCCCCATCGCGACATGGGCGATCGCGTCGATCCAGAGCCGCGGCGTGTCACCCTGGCTGATGCCGCGGTCGAACAGATCGACGTCCGGCGGGGTCTCCGTGAACAGCGGATCGAGGGCTTCGTTGAGCAGCTCCAGCCGGGCGAGCTCGGCGTCGCGGAGGTCGACGACGACGCCGGATTTTTCGGCGATCTCGATGCGGGTGCGGCGAACGGCCTCCCGCAACGCCCCGGACTGTGCGTCGCCGGGGGCCACAGCTTCGGCAGTCTTGCGATTCCTGCCCCACATAGCGACGAGTTTTAGCAGTCACACCGGTCGGCCGTAAACCAGATAAGCCTTTGTTTCCCCTTGTTTTTGGCCAAATGGTGGCGTCACACGCCGCCCTTGAGGCCGTAGGGCTTGGCCCAGCCAAGGCCATCCTCGGTGCGGCCGCGCGGCTTGTATTCGCAAGCCGTCCAGCCCGACCAGCCCAGCCGGTCGAGCGCAGCAAGCACGCCGGGATAGTTGATCTCGCCCTCGTCGGGCTCGGCCCGCGACGGCACCGCCGCGATCTGCACATGCCCGATCAGCGGCAGGTGCTTCTCGAAGCGGGTGATGAGATCGCCGCCCATGATCTGCACATGATAGAAATCGAACTGGATCTTCACGTTTGGCCGGCCGACCTTGGCGATGATGTCGGCGGCCTGCTCGACCCGGGTCAGGAAATAATTCGGCCGGTCGCGCGAATTGATCGGCTCGAGCAGAAGCGTGACGTTCTTCTCCCCGGCCAGGTCCGCCGCCCGCGAGATGTTGGCGATCAGCGTCTTCTCCGCCGCCGGCCGCTGCTCGGTCGGCACCTTGCCGGTCATGCAATGGATGGCGCGTGCCGCCGATCGCCACGGTGAAATCCAGCGCCTGCTTGAACACCGCCTCCCAGTCGCGCTCGCGCCCCGGCACGGCGGCGAGGCCGGAATCGCCGTCGCGGCTGCCGACCGAGGTGTTGACGCCCAATTGCGTGAGACCATGGCGCTCGATCTCGGCTCGTACCGCTGTGGGCGCGTGGTCGTACGGGAACTGCAACTCGACCGCCTTGAAGCCCGCGGCTGCGGCCGCGGCAAACCGCTCGATCAGTGGGCGCTCGGTGAAGAGGTAGGCGAGGTTGGCGGCGAAGCGGGGCATGAGTGCGACCTTGAGCTTTTCCGGTCCGATTCCCTTTAGCGCACTTTCGTACCGGCGTGACACCGGAGGGCGTGCGCCGGATCCGCAACCGATGCTAACTCGCTGAACTCCCGTCGGATTTCGCGCCATCAAAGTGGGCAATGTTGTGGGTAGCCCTGTCAAACGGCCGGGCAGAGCTGCATCCCGCCGTGGAAAATTTGCTAAATTTCTCGGAACTTCAAGCAATTGCTGTATTGGGCAATTGCCCATATATAATCCCACCAGGATAGTGGGATGTTTTGTGGTTGACCCAAAGCGGCAAAATTGGTCGCATTCGTCCAAGGCCCGCGCGCATGAGACGAGCGCCAAGCCGCACCGATCCTTGAGATCGGAACAGACGGCGCGGACCGGAGGAACGACCCGGGACACCCGCCATGAACGCGCAAGAACTGTTGCAGGAAATCTCCGACTATTGCCGGCAGACCGGCCTTGCAGAATCCACTTTCGGTCGCCGCGCCGTCAACGACGGCAAGCTTGCCAGCCGGCTTCGCCACGGCGGCCGCATCACCACCGAGACGCTCGACCGCATCCGCAGCTTCATGGCGACCAATCGCAATACGGTCGCGCGGCCAGCCGTCATCCCACGGACGCAGACCAACAGCCCGTCGCTTGCGCCACAGGCGTTCGCGGCAGCCCGGCCAACTTCTCCAAACACAACGCCCACGAGTCCCATGTCCCCATCGATCACCCCTGCCCCGATCTCGACGCCTGCCGCGGCCGGCAACGGCGCTGATCCGCAACGCAACTTCCGTTTCTTCGACAACCGGCAGAAGTATCTGCTGTTCGTCAACACCTGCTCGGAAAAGTGGGTGGTGGCGCATCGCGTCTCGCTCGAGCTTGCGCAACATCCATCCGCGGCCGCCGGCGCTGCGCCTGTTCGACGCCGGCGTCGGCGACGGCACCGTGCTGCTGCGCGCGATGCGCGCGATGCATGACCGCTTCCCGCACACGCCGTTCTACGTTGTCGGCAAGGAGATCAGCCTCGAGGACGTCCGCCTCGCCATGCAGAAGATGTCGGATCGCTTCACCGAGCATCCGGCGACCGTGCTGGTGCTGACCAATCTCGCCTATGCCGATGCGCCCTGGCTTGCGGTGAAGTCGCTGTCGGCGGCCTCCAGCATGGTCTGGCACGAGGTGGCGCTGACCGGCTCGTCGGCGCACCAGTTCGAGGAGCAGATCACCGATCTTGTGCCGTTCCTCAACCAGAACTGGAAGGCCGGCGTCAGCCCGAAGACCGGCAATCCGGTCTACGAGCGGCCCGTCGTGCTGGTGGTCTATCGCGAGGACCACAAGTTCCTGCTCGATCCGATCATTCCCAAGCCCGGCGGCACCCGGCGCCGACTACGATCTCGTCATCGCCTCGCAGCCCTATCGCGCGCGCGCCTCGCTCGACTTCAAGGCCAAGCGCGTGATCGCGCCGCTCGCCAAGGCGCTCGGACCGGGCGGCCGGCTGATCGCCATCCATTCGCACGGCAACGATCCGGGTCACGAGATCATCCAGAAGGTGTGGCCGGGCGACAATCCGTTCATCCACGACCGCCATCAGATCATGAAGGCGGTCAAGCACGAGCTGGGCACCGCCGGCCGCGACCTCAACTTCAACGCTTACGCCGACAACCGCTCGCTGTTCCGCTACGACATGCACACGCTGCCGAGCGAGATCACCCAGGAATCCTCGATCGGCACCTCGACGCTGTTCGCGGCCTGGAATGCGGCGATTTACGTGGCGCAGGTCGAGGACCACCGGGTCGCGGAGGCGGCCGCCGACGGCCGTTATCTCGATGCCACCGCCGAGGTCCTGCAAAAGCACGGCGGGCTTTGGTTCTTCGACGAATCCTACGTGATCTCGCGCCGCCGCGAATAAATGCGTCGTCGCTGAGCGGGACTTTAAGCCGCTCTTGCCTGCGTAGCCTTGCTTCCCGTGCTGTGCAATGATCGCGGCCGCGGAGGAAAGCAAAGTAATGGTCGTTATATCGGTCGGAATGCTGACCCGGCTCGGCTGTGCGCTTGCGGCACTGGCACTCGGCGCCGCGTCGGCCAACGCCCAGACCTACGGCTTTGCCACGCTGCCTCCGGGCTCGCTCAGCCATGTCATCGCCTCGGCGATCGCCAAGGCGGTCAAGGAGAAGGCCGGCGCCAACGTACTGGTGCAGCCGGCAGCCGGCGGCAACGTCATCGTTCCGATCGTCGGCCGCGGCGAAGCCGAGATCGGCCTCGCCAACATCATGGAGGCGCAGGAAGGATTCGAAGGCGGCCTCAAGGATCTGCGCATGATCGGGGCCGCGCAGGGGCTGCGCACGCCATTCTTCGTCCGCAAGGACTCCGGCATGCTGAAAGTCGCCGATCTCAAGGGCAAGCGCGTGACCATGGGCTATTCGGCGATGCGCAACATCGACCAGGTCACCCGCGCCATGCTCGCCACCGCCGGTCTCACCGAGGCCGACATCAAGCCGGTGCTGGTGCCCAACGTCGTGCGCAGCGCCGACGACTTCATGTCCGGCAACGCCGACATGTTCTTCTTCACCTTCGGCGGGCCGAAGGTCCGCGAAGCCGACGTCACGGTCGGCGGCATCCGGCCGCTGGAAATCGAAGCAGCCGGCATGCCTGCGGCGCGCAAGATCATGCCCTGGGGCTACCTGACCGAGATCAAGCCCGGACCGTTCTACACCGGCGTCGACAAGCCGATGAAGGTCTACAGCTTCGACAACGTGCTGATCACCAGCGCCAAGGCCCCCGACGACCTGATCTACAAGATTCTCGACTCGATGGAAAAGGGCAAGGACGGGATCGTCGCCATCACACCCGCGATGGGGGAATTCTCCGCGGCCTTCGCCTACAAACAATACGGCGTGCCTTACCATCCCGGCGCGCTGAAATACTACAAGGAGCACAATCTTTCGCCGCGGCCGATCGAGTGATCGGGGCGGCCAGCGTTTAAAAAGGATAAGGGGACACCATGTCTGTCAACGGGATCAGGATCACATTGCTCAGCGCGCTTCTCGCTGTTGCCATCGCCGGTATCGGCGCTGAAAGCGCTTCGGCGCAGACCTACGGCTTCGCCACGCTGCCGCCGGGTTCGCTCAATCACACCAGCGCCTCGGCTATCTCCAAGGTGATGAAGGAGAAAGGCAGCACCAACGTGCTGGTGCAGCCGACCGCCGGCGACAACGTCATCGTGCCGATGGTCGGGCGTGGCGAGGTCGAGATCGGCATCACCAATATCATGGAGGCGCAGGACGGCTTCGACCACGGCCAGAAAGACCTGCGCGTCATCACCGCGGTCCATGCGCTGCGCACGCCGTTCTTCGTGCGCAAGGATTCCGCGATGCACTCCATCGCCGATCTCAAGGGCAAGCGCGTAGCGATGGGCTATTCGGCGATGCGTAATATCGACATCGCGACCCGCGCCATGCTTGCGACCGCGGGCCTGACCGAGAACGACGTCAAGGTCGTGCTGGTGCCGAACGTGGTCCGCAGCGCCGACGACTTCATGGCCGGCAACGCCGACATGTTCTACTTCGCCTTCGGCGGCCCGAAGGTCCGCGAGGCCGACGCCACCGTCGGTGGCTTGCGCGTTCTCGATATGGACGAGAAGGGCATGCCGGCCGCTCGCAAGATCATGAAGTGGGGCTATGCCATCCCGGTCGCGCCCGGTCCGATCTTCATCGGCGTCGAGAATCCGATGAAGGTCTACGGCTTCGACAACATCCTGATCACTTCGTCCAAGGTGAAGGATGACCTGATCTACAAGGTTCTCGACACCATGGAGAAGAACAAGGACGACCTGATCGCCGTGCAACCAGTGCTGCGCGAATTCTCCGGCAAGTTCGGATACGCGCAATACGGCATTCCGTACCATCCCGGCGCGTTGAAATATTTCAAGGAGCACAATATCGCGGCCAGGCCGCTGGACTGACCGTGCGCGCTGCGCCGCAACCGGCGGCGCGGACAACCAGGGGGTTCGTACCATGAGCACTGCAAAGGCGTTTCGACGTGGATTGCTCGGCGCTGCACTCACCGCGGCAATCTCTTCGCTGGGCGGCCATGGCGTCTTGGCGCAGACCTACGGTCTTGCCACCATGCAGCCGGGGACGCTCGCCAACACGGTCGCATCCGCCATCGCCAAGACGCTGAAGGAAAAGGGCGGCCTCAACACGCTGGTCCAGGCTACCGCCGGCGAAATCGGTCTGATCCCAATGGTCGCGCACGGCGAGATCGATCTCGGCATGGCCAACATGCTGGAGGTAGTCGAAGGCATCGAGACCGGCAAATTGCAAAACGATCTGCGCATCATCGGCTCGATCTTCGTGCTGCGGTCTGGCTTCTTCGCCCGCAAAGATAGCGGCATCGTCAGCGTCGCCGATCTCAAGGGCAAGCGGGTGCCGGCCGGCTACTCCGCGATGCGGACGCGTCGACAAGAACTCATTGGCGATGCTGGCAACCGGCGGTCTCACGCTGAAAGACATCAAGCCCGTGATGGTGCCGAACGTGCTGCGCGGCGGCGACGATTTCATGGCCGGTTCCAACGACGTATTCATGTTCTCGTTCGGCGGCCCGAAGGTGCGCGAAGCCGACGCCACCGTCGGCGGCGTGCGCGCGATCAAGCTCATCGATACACCGGATGGGCTCGAGGCAAGTCGCAAGATATTCCCCTACGGCTACTTCACCGAAATCAAGCCGATTCCCGGCCTACGTCGGCGTTGGCGAGCCGATGAAGGTCTACAGCATGGACTACATCCTGTTCACCAACTCCAAGGTGAAGAACGAGGTGGTGGAAAAGATCATCGACACCATGGCGAAGAACAAGTCCGATATGGTGGCGGTCGCGCCGGCGTTGAACGACTTCTCGCTCGGACACGATGTATCGCAAGCACAACATGACCTATCACCCCGGCGCGCTGAAATATTTCCAGGACCACAAGATCGAAGCCAGGGCGTATTGAGACGGGACTTGCAGAGCGGGAACAGCGGCCAGTGACCGACAATCCGAGCACGCCCGGCGCGGCGCAGCACATCTCCGCCGCGTCGGAGGAGCGGTTCATCGCCAGCACGGAGGAGTTCGCCTCCGAATCCTCGAAGGCGACGCGTGCTGGCGACCAACATCCTGCAAGCGCTGCTGGTCGGCTGCGTCGTGCTCTGGGTGCTCGACATCCCGCGGCAGGTGCTCGGCATCTCGTTCTACACCGAGCAGCTCCTGGCGGTGACGCTTGGCCTGACGCTGGCGCTGGCCTTCATCACGGAATCCGTGCGGCAACCCGGCCCGATCGATCTGGGGCGGCGTATGCGGCGTGGTCGCCGTGATCATCTATCTCGTCTATCACTACTACGCGCGGGACGAAGTTTCCTGGCCGATGGTCGGCGCTCTGGTCGTGGGCGTCGTCTGGACCGCGACGGCAAGCCGCGCGGCCTGCTCGCGCTGGTTCGACTGGGTCGTGCGCCATCGTCTCGCTGGCTGCTTTGCGCCTACATCACGATCCGCTACGAGACGCTGACCTATGAGCTTGCCATGCTGCCGATCGAGGGCGTGATCGGCAGCGCGATCCTGACCTTCCTGGTGCTGGACGCGAGCCGGCGCATCTCCGGCTGGGGCTTCGTCGCGATCATCCTGGCGATCGCGGTCTACGTCTACATCAGCCCGTTCCTGCCCGGCGACTTCCAGACCCGCTGGGTTTCGCCGGAGCGCATGGTCGCCTACGTCGGCCTCGACGTGAACGGCATGATCGGCTCGATCCTCCAGGTCGCGGTCATCGTCGTCATCCCCTACACCATCCTCGGCCAGGTGCTGGCGCGCACCGGCGGCGCCGATTTCTTCTCCGACCTCGCCATGTCGGCGATGTGGCGGTTCCGCGGCGGCGCCGCCAAGATCGCGGTGGTCGGCTCGGCGCTGTTCGGCATGATCTCGGGCAGCGCGGTGTCGAACGTGCTCGCGGTCGGCATCGTCACCATTCCGGCCATGAGCAAATCCGGCTTCTCGCCGTATCGCGCGGCGGCGATCGAGTCGGTCGGCTCGACCGGCGGGCAATTGATGCCGCCGGTGATGGGCGCCGCCGCCTTCATCATGGCGGAGTTCCTGCAGGTCTCCTACGGCGCGGTCTGCATCGCCGCCGCCATTCCCGCGGTGCTCTATTACGCCTGCCTGTTCATCCACGTCGATCTTGAGGCGGCCAAGCAGGGCATCGGCGGCGTCGAAGACGAACAGATGCTGTCGCTCACCGAGGTGCTGAAGTCCGGCTGGCATTTCGTGGTGCCGATCGTTTTTCTGGTCATCGCGCTGATCTATCCCGAACATCCTGCTGCTGACGCCGGAGAAAGCGGCGGTCGCGGCGACCGGGCATCCTGATCGTGTTTGCGCTGATCTTCGGCTATCGCGGCAAGCGCGCGACGCTGAAGCAGATCGCCGTGGCGGTCATGGAATCCGGCCGCGTCTCGCTCGACATCATCCTGATCGGCGCCGCCGCCGGCATCATGGTCGGGATCATGAGCATCTCCGGCCTCGCCTTCGGCATGACGATGCAACTGCTGGCGCTGTCCGGCGAGAACGTCTTCCTGCTGCTGCTGCTGATCGCGGTGCTGGCCTTCGTGCTCGGCATCGGCCTGCCGACGGTCAGCGTCTACATCCTGACCGCGACGCTTGCTCGCGCCGGCGCTGGTCAAGCTCGGCGTCACGCCGATGGCCGCGCACATGTTCGTCATGTACAACGGCATGCTGTCGATGATCACGCCGCCGGTGGCGTTCGCCGCCTATGCCGCGGCCAATATCGCCAAGACCGACGGCTGGACCACCGGCTGGATCGCCTGCCTGGTCGGCTGGTCGACGTTCATCCTGCCGTTCCTGTTCGTGCTGACGCCGAGCCTGCTGATGGACGGCCCGGGCTATCTGATCGTGTGGAACTTCGTGCGCATCCTGTTTGCGCTGTTCGTCGGCACGGCCGCGATCGTCGGCTTTGCGCTGACGCCGCTCGGAATTGTGGGACGCCTGTTCTATGGCGTCGTCGCCCTGCCGATCGCGCTGCCGCCGGAGAGCTTCACCGGCGGCTACACCATTAATCTCCTCGGTATCGGCGCGGGCATCGCGCTGCTGGTGATCGACTACCTGCGGCGGCGTAGGACGGCGGCCGCAGCCCCGGCGTAGCGGGTCAATTCACCCGTGTCGGGTCGATGATGAAATTGGTGAAGCCACCATCGCGCTCGCCCATGCCGGCGATCACCGCATTGATGTCCGAGAGCGGCGCGATGCGGTGCTTCAGCGCCGAGAGATCGAGCGTGCCGGCCGCCAGCATCGCCGCCATCTCCTCGCCCTCGCCGGTGGTAAACCAGACCGAGCCCTGCAGCGAGATGCGATTGGTCATCAGCCAGAATGCATTGAGCGGCAGCACCTCCATCACCGCGCCGACATTGGCGGCCCGGCCGCCGCGGCCGAGCGTATAGAGCGCACGCATCATCGCCGCCGCCGGCGCGCCCGGCGGCAGGCAATCGAGCATACAGTCCACGCCGTAACCATCGGTCAGCGATTTGGTCCAGGCCATGAACGCCGCCTGATCGCCGGTCGCGATCCCATCGTCCGATCCGGCTTTGGCTTCGCTGAACGCAAACAATTCGATGCGTTGCGGCGACAGCGCCTTGACGCGCTTCAACAAAGCGACATTGCGGCCGGTGCCAAAGATTTTCGTCGCGCCCATCGCCAGCCCGAGCATCGCCGCGCAGAGCCCGAGCTGACCGCTGATGCCGTTGACCAGGAATGTCCTGCCCGGACCGACGCCGAGCTTCTTCATCGCGGAATAGGCCGTGCCGAGATAGCCGAGCCGCGCGGCGTCCTCGAATTGCACATTGTCGGCAAGCCGCACCAGCGCGTCCTCGGGCGCGGTGATGAATTGGCAGAAGCCGCCGTAAGGATAGGACTTCATGATGTCCTGCGAGCGGCCGAAATAGCCCTGGAAGCTGAAATCCGGGCAATCCAGCGGCTGGCCGCTCCGGCACGCCCGGCAGGAGCCGCAGCGCCGCGCCGGATTGATGTACACTCGCGCACCCGGCGCGATCGACCGCACCTCCGAGCCGACCTTGGTCACCACGCCGGTCGGATCGAGCCCGAAGATCGCTGGCAGCGGCGGCATCAGCTTTCGTTCGGTCGACAGGTTGCCGAAGAAATTCGAGACCACGCGCGTCATGTTGGGCACGACGCCGCAGGCCTTGACCTCGACCAGCACGTCGGCCGGCCGCGGCTCCGGCACCGGAATGCGGTCGAGCGTCATCGGCTTGCCGTAGTCGTGCAGCCGTGCAGCAATCATCGTGCTCAATGTCATGTCCTCCGAGCCTGACTATTTCAGCATGGCCGCTGGCCAAGGGCTTCAGGCGCGCCATAATAGATCGAACTTTTCCGGTGCCCACAATGCGCCAGATCACCCTGGTCGGCTTCCTGCAAGCGCAGAACTGCACGAACATCGCCAGCTCCTGGCGCCATCCGCGCTCGCGCGCCGATAGCTGGTCGCCGGACTACTATCGGCATATCGGCCGGGTGCTGGAGGCGGGCAAATTCCATCTCGGCTTCTTCGACGACCGCCTGTCGATGCCCGACATGTACGGCCGCGACCATGCGCACACCGTGCAGCACGGCATCCGCTGCGTGAAGCTCGACGCCGTCACCGTGCTCACCGTCATGGGCATGGCGACGCAGCGTCTTGGCCTCGGCGCGACCTATTCGACAACCTACTACGAGCCGTTCCATGTGGCGCGCCTGTTCGCAACCCTCGACCTGATGACCGAAGGCCGCGCCGCCTGGAACGTCGTCACCTCGCTCAATGACGGCGAGGCGCAGAACATGGGCCGCGACGAGGCGCTCGACCACGACCTCCGCTACGACAAGGCCGACGAGTTCATGGAGGTGGTGCTCGGCCATTGGGATACCTGGCAGGACGATGCCATCGTCCAGGACAAGGTCGAGCGGCCTTTTCGCCAAGCCGAGCAAGGTCCATCGCCTCGACCACCGGGGCCGCTATTTCCGCTCGCGCGGACCGTTCACGGTGCCGCGCTCGCGGCAAGGCCACCCGGTCATCATCCAGGCCGGGTCGAGCGGCCGCGGCAAGACCTTTGGCGCGCGCTGGGGCGAAGTGATCTTCGTGGTCTATCCGAATATCGAGGCCGGCAGACGTGAGTATGCCGACTTCAAGGACACGGTCGCGCGCTGCAGCCGCGAGCCGGAGCACGTCAAGGTCACGCAGCTTGTCAACACCGTGGCGGCGGCGACCAAAGCCGAGGCCGAGGACAAATGGGCCGAGATCGAGAAGCTCCCTCTCGAGATCGATGCGCTGTCGCTGCTGTCGGAGGCGCTCAACTTCGACTTCGCCCGCAAGGGCATGGACGAAGCGTTCACGGATCAGGAGCTCGCGGACATGTCCAGTCTTCAGGGCATCCGCGACCGCGTGCTGCGTGTTAAGAAGAATCCGACGGTGCGCGATTTCATCGAGATCAGTGGCCGCGGCAAGGTCCACAACCCGATCATCGGAGGGCCCAAGGAGGTCGCCGACCGGCTGGAGCAATGGTTTGTCGAGCGCGCTTGCGACGGCTTCGTGCTGTCGGCGAGCCATGTGCCGGGGACCTACGAGGACTTTGTTTCCTTCGTCGTCCCCGAGCTGCAGCGCCGCGGCCTGTTCCGCAAGGATTATTGCGGCCTGACGCTGCGGGAGAATCTCGGCATCCCAGTGCCGCAGGCGGCCGGCTGGCGCAGCGTCCACACACCGGCGGAGCAGCGGTAACCGGCGACGCCGACATGCCTGATCCAGGGTGTGACCTTTCGCACTTCACGACGAGGAGTCGCGAGAGCATGATGCAAATCTAGATTGGACTGTGATTCACTTCCGATCAGGAGGCCACCATGAAGACCCTCGTATTGGCAGGCGCGCTGGTGTTCTCGTTCGTGCTCGGCGGCATCACCACCTTGCTGGGATTCCCCCGCCACCACTTCGCCGCATCCACCATTCATTCCGCCGCGACCATCTCGCCGGAAGACCTGACACGGTCAGCGGGTCCATTGCCGGTCCAGGTCCTCGAAAATTATTTCTAAGGCGACGTTGAAAGACCCGGCGCCTACCCACCGGCAGGCTCCGGGTCTTGGTTTCTGCAGCCCAAAGTCGCTCAGGCCTTCTCCCGCCAGATGCCAAGCGCTTCCTGCGCCGGACGGTCGGAGATCGAGAACAGCACCGATTCCTTCCTGGCGTTGTGGGCGTGCTTCATCCAGGACGGCACCACGAACACGTCCTTCGGGCCCCACTCCAGAGTCTTGTCGCCGACCTTGGTGGTGCCTTCGCCCTCGACGCAGACGAAGATGGTCCAGTCGGTCGCCTGGTAGTCCTTGCCCTTGAAGTTCTTCGGCAGCAGCGCGAGGTGGGCGCCCATGGTCGGCATCACCGGTCCGCCGGTCAGCGGATTGGCGTAGCGGAAGCGCGCGCCATGGCGCGGATCGATGTCGCCGGCGCGGGCCAGCCGTTCCAGGATCGGCCGCATCTTGGCGTAGGGATAATTGACGATCGGGCTGTTCGCGATGCGCCGAGCCGTCCGGCAGCACGCCCGAGCCGTAGCGGTCGATCGAGTCGCCGTCGGTCGCGGCGGGTGTTCTGCCGCTCGTAGTCGAAATGCTCGTAGAAACAGGTCTCGAAGAAGTTGACCGTCGGCACGTCGAGCACGTCGAGCCAGATCATCGACTTCTTCGAATTGTTGCCGTGATCGTGGATGGTACCCGACGGCGTCAGCACGAAATCGCCGGGCGACATCAGGGTCTTCTCGCCGTCGACCTGGGTGTAGGCACCCTCGCCGTCGAGGATGAAGCGGATCGCCGCAGGGCTGTGGCGGTGCGGCGGCGCGATCTCGCCGGGCAGGATGAGCTGCAGTCCCGCATAGAGCGACTGAGTGATGCGCGACTGGCCGCGCAGCTTGGGGTTCTCCAGCACCAGCACGCGGCGAGTCGCCTCCTCCGCGGAGATCACCGAGCCCGCTTCGGCAACCAGCGGCTTCACGTCCTTGAAGCGCCAGACCGCCGGCGCGCAGACCGTCTTCGGCTCATCGGGGATGATGTCTTTCAACACAACCCAGAGCGGCGCCATGTCGAGCTTGGAGATTTTCTCGTAATAGGCTTCGCGGGCGGCATCGGCGCCGTGCTTTTTGCCGTTTTGTCTTGCTCTTGGCCGATGCCTGGGCGGCGATATCCATAGCTGTCTCCATGAACCGCAATTGCGCTTTGCAATAAGGTAAGGGCTCGCCTCCGTCAAAGACAGGGGCGCAACGACCGGCAGACATTGGCCGGAGGCCGCATCGGCCGTTCGCGCATTGCGCGGCGGCGTGCTTCAGGTGTTGTTGGTGCCGCCGTCGACCGCCAGCACCTGGCCGGTCATGAAGTCGCTGTCGCGGCGAGCACAGGAAAATCAGGGTGCCGAGCAGGTCCTCGGGGTATTCATCGCGCTTGATGGCGCGGCGCTGCACCGCCGCCGGCCCGCGATTTCTCGACATGGACCGTGTTGGTCAGCCCGGTGTCGGAGAGCGTATAGCCCGGCGCCAGCGTGTTGACGCAGATGCCGAAGTCGCCAAGCTCCCGCGAGATGCAGCGGGTGAATGCCGTCACCGCGCCCTTCGAGGTGACGTAGTGCGAGAAATCCGGGATACCGCGGGCCACCGTGCCCGAGCCGATGTTGACGATCTTGCCGTACTTTGCGCGCCTTCATGTGCGGCGCGACGTGCTTGACCATCAGGAACGGCCCGCGGATGTTGATCGCCCATCACCTTGTCCCACAGCTCGACGTCGATGTCGGTGACCTTGAGCGTCGGCAGCGGCGCGTAGAGCGCGGCGTTGTTGATCAGGATGTCGATCTTGCCGAAGCGCTCCAGGGTCTTGCCCACCAGCGCCTTGCATTGCGCCTCGTCGCTCACGTCGAACACCATGCTGTCGGTGGAGTTGCGGCCGTGCTTGGCCGCGATCTCGGCGGCGAGCGCCGAGCCATCGGCGATGTCGGCGATCATCACCTGCGCGCCTTCGGCCGCCAGCGCCTTGGAATAGTGCACGCCGATGCCCTTCGCGCCGCCGGTCACGATCGCGGTGCGTCCTTCTAGCCTTGCCATGATGCCTCACTCCTGCTGGCATCCGGCGAGAACGTTAGGGCAGTGTGTCGCCCGGCGCCAGACCAGCAAGAGACCGAGGAATACGCATGCCAGACGATCAAGCATCGTGAGGACAAGCTCGCCATCCGCGAGCTGATCGACAACTGGGCGGTGTGGCGCGACAGCTTCATGTGGGACAAGTTTCCGCACCGTCTGGCACAAGGAAGGCCGGATGTGGGCGACCTGGTTCCAGGGCACCTACGAGGAGTTCATCGCGGCCAACATCGCGGGCTACGCCAAGGGCGTGCGCATCTACCACTTCCTCGGCGGCTCCTCGATCGACATCAAGGGCAAGCGCGCCATCGCGCAGACCAAAATGTCGATCTCGCAGCGCGCCAAAGTCGAAGGCGTCGAATGCGACGTGCTCTGCATCGGCCGGTTCTACGACTTCCTGGAGAAGCGCAAGGGCCAGTGGGGCATGGTCTGGCGCCGGCTGACCTACGAGAAGGACCAGATCGTCCCGGTCGATCCCGCCGAGGCGCCGAAGCTCGATCCGAAGCTGCTGGCGCGCTTTCCCGATCGGCTACCGCCACCTCGCCTATCTGCAGACCAAGGTGGGCTACAAGGTGAAGGACGACATGCCGGGCGTCGATGGGCCGGAAACCGACAAGCTCTATGCGCTGGGCGCGACCTGGCTCAAGGGCAAGAACAAGCTGCCGTGGTGAGGCGCGCCGCTGCCGGGTAAAGGCTTGCGCCCTTCGGCCGCGATCCATTGAAATGACTGCAAAATCGTAGTCTTGGGGGAGAGCATGTCGTGGGCTGACAAATTCAACCTGCTCAACGGATCGTCGTTCTGCGCCTGATCTGCGCGCTGTTCTTCATTCCGCATGTGGTCGGCAAGTTCACCGAGCCGGCGACGCTGGGCTTCTTCAAGGCCGCCAAGTTCAATCCGCCGGCGACCTGGATGTATATCGCCGGCACCATCGAGACGTGTGCTGACGATCGGGCTGGTGTTCGATATCTACACGCCCTATGTCGCCGCCATCGCCGCGTTCCATCTGTTCGTCGCCGGAGCCGCGACCTACAAGGTCACCAAGAAATGGATCTGGGTGATCGGCGGCATCGAGTATTGCGTGTTCTGGATGCTGTGCTGCGTCGTGCTCGCCATGCTGACGTGGCCGAAATAGTCTTGGCCGAGGTGAATTCGAAGGAGCGAGCATGATCAACGCGGCCGTTGTCGGACTCGGCACCTGGGGCAAGACGATGGTGGAGTCGCTCGCCGGCAGCGACGCCATGCGCTTCACCGCGCTGCAGACCCGCACCGTCACGCCCGACGTCGAGGCCTTCGCCAAGCAGCATTCGCTCAAGCATCGCCGACAGCTACGAGGCGGTGCTGGCCGACCCGAAGATCGACGCGGTGGCGCTGGCGACGCCGCCGTCCGGCCATCGTGCAGCAGATCGAGGCCGCCGCCGCCGCCGGCAAGCATGTCTATTGCGAGAAGCCGTTCACCTTTTCCAAGGCAGAGGCCGAGGCCGCGGTCGATGCGGTGCGCAAGGCCGGCGCGTCGTCGGCGTCGGCTACAACCGGCGCTTCCATCCGGAGATGATCAAGCTGCGCGAACGCATCCGCAGCCGGCGATCTCGGCATCATCCAGCATATCGAAGCCAACATGACCTATCCCAACGCGCTGTTCGCTGCCGCCGACGGCGTGGCGCTCGCAGAAGAGCGAGGCGCCGCTCGGCGGGCTCGCGCCGATGGGCGTGCATGCGATCGACGGCATGATCGACCTCGTCGGCGAGATCGACCACGTCTACTGCCAGAGCTTTCGCGCGCGTGGTGGAGAACGGCACCGACGACACCACGTCGATGCTGTTCCGCATGAAGAGCCGGCATGTCGGGCTATCTCGGCACCATGACCACGACCGGCGCCGGGCTTCAGCTTCCAGGTGTTCGGCTCCAAGGGCTGGGTGCGGCTCGAAGGCGTGACGCACGTCGCTGGCGCGTCGTCGGAAGAGCGGCGCACGCGGCAGTTCGGCGCCTGCAAGTTCCAGCCGGTCAAGGGACCGCTGGAAACCTGGGAGGCCGAGACGGCTCGACATCGTCCGCGCCACCTTCGAGGCGTTCGCCCGCGCCGGCGAGGGCGGCCCGCCGTTCCCGATCCCGCCCGAAGCAGATCATTCACGGCGCCGCGGTGAGCGAGGCGAGCGATCCGCTCGGCCGGCGAGCGGCAAGGTCGAAAAAGTTCTAAGAACCGCGAGAACAACAATGGATCTCGGCAACGGCCTCGGCCACCTGACCTATTCGACGCTGGTGCATCCCGGCGACACCTGGGAGCGACATGTGGACGAGTCGCTCACCACCTACGTGCCCAAGGTGCAGAAGCGCGTCTGCCCGACCGCGCCGTTCGGCGTGTCGCTGCGGCTGTCGAACGCGTCGGCCACGACCCTGGTCAAGAACAAGGGCGAGCGCGACAAGCTCAAGAAGTTCCTCGCCGACAACAACATGTATCTCTACACGGTGAACGCGTTTCCCTACGGGCCGTTCAAGAACCAGATCGTCAAGGAGCAGGTCTACGAGCCGGACTGGCGCAGCGAAGAGCGCACGCAATACACCATGAACGTCGCGGAAATCCTCGCCGACGTGGTGCCCGCAGAACATCTCGCCGTCGATCCAGAGCGCGCCGCTCGGCTTCAAGCCGAACGTCACCGGCAAGGCCGTGGTCGACAGCTACACCGAGCACGTGATGCGGGTGGCGGCGCACCTGATCGATCTGGAGAAGCGCACCGGCCGCACCGTGACGCTTGGCGCTCGAGCCCGAGCCGTTCTGCTTCCTCGAGACCACCGACGAGACGGTCGACTACTTCACCAACCACCTCTACACCGGCAAGTCCGCCGAGATGCTGGCGAAGTTCGCCAGCATCCCGATCTCGGAGGCGATCGTCGCGCAGCGCGAGTTCATCGGCATGGTGTTCGACATCTGCCACCAGGCGGTGGTGTACGAGGACATCGCCGACTCGCTGCAGAAGCTGGTCGATGCCGGCATTCCGATCTTCAAGCTGCAGGAAGCCGCCGCGATGCGCGTGCCGAACGTGACGCAGAAGATCGTCGATACGCTGCAGGCGCTACGCCAAGACCATCTATCTGACGCAGACCGTCGAGAAGAAGGACGGCAAGCTCAACCGCTTCCTCAATCTGGAAGACGCCTTCAAGGCCTGGGAGACCAACCCCGGCCCGCGCGAATGGCGCACGCATTTCCACGTGCCGGTGTTCCTCGACGACCTCGGCGAGTTCGGCACCACGCGCTTTGCCATCGAGGACGCGCTGAAATTCCACAAGGCGAAGCCGCTGTCGCGCCAGCTCGAGATCGAGACCTACACCTGGGACGTGCTGCCCGATCATCTGAAGACCGGCGACATCGTCGACTACGTCTCGCGCGAGATCGAATGGGTGCGCGGGCAGTTGCAATAGTTCTCTGCGTCATTCCGGGTTCGCGCCGGAGCCTGTCATCGGGCGGCCCAAGAGGGCCGGACCCGTTGGGCGCGCCCCAGAATGACGGTGAAAATGGGAGAGAAAGCCATGAAGCTCGGTTTCATCGGGACGGGCCGCATGGGCCAGGCCATGGTCCGCGCGCCTGCTCGAAGCAAAGCACGACGTCGGCGTCTACAACCGCACGCCGGAGAAGGCCAAGCCGCTGGCCGAGGCCGGGGCGAAAATCCTGCCATCCATCGCCGATGCTGCGCGCTACGGCGACGCCGTCTACACCATGCTGGCCGACGACGCAGCGCTGGAAGACGTGATGTTCCGGCAGGGGCCTGCTCGACGCGCTGCCCAAAGGCGGCATCCACATCTGCGCCGGCACCCACGGCATTCCCGTCATCCGCAAGATCAAGCAGGCGCACGCCGGCAAAGGCCAGGTGCTGGTCGCTGCGCCGATGATGGGCCGGCCCGAACTTGTGTCCTCCGGCACCGCCGGCGTCTTCGCCTCAGGTCCGCCGGAAGCGATGGCGCAGGTGCAAGCCGCTGTTCGAGGCCATCGCCCGCCGCACCTTCGAGGGCGGCGCCGATCCGGAAGCCGCCACCGCCATGAAGATCGCCAACAACTTCGTGCTCGGCTGCGCCATCGAGGCGATGGGCGAAGGCTTCGCGCTGACCCGCAAATACGGCGTGCGCGACCAGCGTGTTCTACGACGTGATGACCGACGGGCTGTTCAACTGCTCGGCCTACAAGGTCTACGGCAAGATCATCGTCGACGAGAGCTACGGCAAGGTCGGCCAGATGGCCGCGCTCGGACTGAAGGACGCCAACCTCGCGCTCGAGGCCGGCACGCTCGCGTCGCGTGCCGCTGCCGAGCGGCAACGTCTGGCGCGACCGCCTGGTCGGCGCCGTCGCCCACGGCGACGGCGACAAGGACTGGGCGGTGATGGCGCTGGAGCAGGCGCGCGCCTGCGGGCTCGCGTGAACGTGTTCCGTTTGGTGAGCATGAAGCCTGCGGCACGTGTCCCGGGCGCAGCGCACCGCGCAGTGGTGCGCTGCAGACCCGGGACCCCGGTTTGTACTTCTCGACAGAACAACCGGGGTCCCGGATCAGCGGTGCAGCGTTCCGCTTCGCTCCACGCTGCACCGCGTCCGGGACACGGAGACTGCGTCGCTGCTCGTGCCGTCTGAGGTCAGAGCTTCACGCCATGTCTCGCACCCTCGCCGCTACCTTCGACCTCGCCGCGCTCGACCGCGGCTTTCTCGACGACCCCTACCCGACCTACCGGGCGCTGCGCCAGCACGGCCCGGTGCACCGCATGCCGGACGGCTCCTACTTCCTCACGCGCTACGACGATCTGGTCGAGGTCTATCGCGACGCCAGGACCTGGAGCTCGGACAAGAAAAGTTCGTTCAAGCCGAATTTCGGCGACAGCCTGCTTTACGAGCATCACACCACCAGCCTGGTGTTCAACGATCCGCCGATCCACACCCGCGTCAGAAAACTACTGTCGCCGTCGTTCACGCCGCGCACCCTGCGCGCCATGCAGCCGCGCATCGAGGCGCTGGTGGATCGCCTGCTCGACGCTGCCGCAGAGCGCGGCCGGATCGACCTGATCGAGGATTTCGCCGCCGCCATCCCGGTGCAGTTGATCGGCGACCTGCTCGGCATTCCGCAGGACGAGCGCGGTCCGCTGCGCGACTGGTCGCTGAAAATCCTCGGCGCGCTCGAGCCGGTGCTATCCAAGGAGCAGTTCGAGGGCGGCGTCAAGGCCGTCGCCGAATTCAAGGACTATCTTGCTCGATCTGGTGGCGCGCCGGCAGCGGAAAGGCGCGCAATCCAGCGGCGAAATTCTCTCCACTCTGATCGACGCCAGCGAGTTTTCCGGCAGCGGCGGCGACCGGCTGTCCGAGGCCGAGCTGCTGCACAACTGCATCTTCCTGCTCAACGCCGGCCACGAAACCACGACCAACCTGATCGGCAACAGCGTCGACCTGCTGCTGCGCCATCCCGAGGCGCGTGCGCGATCTTGCCGAGCACCCGGAGGCGATCGAGACCGCCGTGGAAGAATTCCTGCGGATGGAAAGCTCGAACCAGCTCGGCAACCGCCGCGCCGCGGCAGACACCCAGATCGGCGGCGTCGCCATGCCGGCCGGCACCTACGTGCATCTCTGCATCGGCGCGGCCAACCGCGATCCCGCGCAATTCCCCGATCCGGACCGGCTCGACCTCCGCCGCCATCCCAACCGCCATCTCGCCTTCGGCTTCGGCATCCACACCTGCGCCGGCCTTTCGCTGGCGCGTATGGAGGCGGAGGTGGCGATCGGCAGGTTAGTCGGCCGCTTCAGCTCCATCGAGCGCGCCGGTGAGCCCACCCGCGGCGGCCGCGCCCGTTTCCGGGGATTTCTGCGCTATCCGGTGGCGCTGTCCGCCGGCTAAAGCGGCATGACTTGAACTCAGGGCCGGGCACTACGGTTTGTCCTTCGTCATTGCTGCGAGCGAAGCGAAGCAATCCAGAAGCACACAAAACCTGGATTGCTTCGTCGCGGAGCCTGTCATCGGGCCGCGCTTCGCGCGGACCCGTTGGCTCCTCGCAATGACGCCCCTGCATCGATTCAAATCGAAGTCATCTCGGTTTAGGATGGCCGGCACCACCAGGGATTTCCTCGATGAGCAATGCCTTCGATTTCGCGCCGCTGCTGCGCGCCGGCCTGCCTCCGGCGGCGGCCAAATTCACCGGCGTGCCGAAATACAACTTCGTCGGCGGCCACGGCGATCAGGACCAGTTCCCGGTCGACGGTGTGATCGCCGCGGCGAATTCGGCGCTGCGCCGCGAAGGCCGGACGCTCGCCACCTACGGCTTCGGCATCGACGGCCCGCAAGGCCATCGGGGCTTGCGCGAATTCCTGGTCAGGAAGCTGAAATCCGACGCCGGCATCGACCTGCACCATCGACGAAATCCTCATCACCTCGGGCTCGCTGCAGGCGCTCGATCTGGTCAACGGCGTGTTCCTTTCGCCGGGCGACACCGTCGTGATCGAACGCGACTGCTATCAGGGCACGCTCAACCGCTACGCCAGGCTTGGCGTCAACGCGGTCGGCATCCCGCTCGATCGGCGACGGCATGCGGATCGACGCGCTGTCGAACGCGCTCGACGACCTCAAGCGCCGCGGCGTGCGGCCGAAATTCATCTACACGATTCCGACCGTGCACAATCCGACCTGCACGATCCTGCCGGAAGACCGGCGCATGGCGCTGCTGAAACTAGCGCAGGCGCATGACGTGCCGATCTTCGAGGACGATTGCTATTGCGACATCATCTGGGACGGCGAGCGGCCCCCTGCCCTCTACGCCATGAGCCAGCATGGCGGCGTCGTGCATATCGGCTCGTTTTCGAAATCGATCGGGCCGGCGCTGCGCGTCGGCTATATCGTCGCGCCGTGGGAGCTGATGTCCCGCATCCTGCCGCTCAAGCAGGACGCCGGCTCCGGCGCCATCGAGCAGATGGTGCTCGCGGAATATTGCGCGCCGCATTTCAACGAGCGCATTGCCGAATTGCGGCAGGGACTGCGCAAGAAGCGCGATACCATGAAGGAGGCGCTGAACGAGCAGTTCGGCACCGCAGCGGAATTCGAGGAGACCAAGGGCGGCATGTTCCTGTGGGTCAAGCTGCCCGACAATGTCGACACCATGAAGCTCTACCAGCCCGCGCTCGCGGCCGGCGTCGCGATCAACCCCGGCCCGGAGTGGTCGGTCGACAAGACCCATTCCAAGAGCCGGATGCGGCTGTGCTTCGCCGGCCCGACCCATGACGAAATCCGCCAGGGCATCGCCGCGCTGGCCGAGGTCTGCCACCGCGAGTTCGGCGTGCCGATGCGGATTTCCAACGTGAAGCGCGGCTAGTGGGCTGGCCTCGGCCGTCATCGCCCGCGCAGGCGGGCGATCCAGTAGCCCGCAGCGTCAGTGATTACTGGATGCCCCGCCTTCGCGGGGCATGACACCTGTGCGGGTTTGCGCGACAATGCCGACAACCAACTGACAGCACTTGGAGGAAAGCCATGACGAAGTCCCTCACGCCGGAACAAATGGAAACCCGCGTCGCGCGCTTCAACAAGCTGCGAAAGCTACCAGAAGCAGAACTTCGACAAGCACAACATCCCGCCCGGCGCGGTGGAGAAGGTCACCGCCCGCAAGGTCTTCCCGGTGATGGCGCCGGCCGACTACCAGGGCCGCAGCGCCGGCGCGCCGGTGAAAGGCCCGCGCGGCCTGATCGTCAGCATCGCCGAATGCGAGCCGCACAACGGCCCCGGCCTGCACCGGCATCTCAACACGGTCGAGAATTTCTTCTGCCTCTGCGGCCGCTTCGAGATCGCCTGGGGCGACAACGGCGAGCACAAGACCGTCCTCGAACCGAACGACATGATCTCGGTGCCGCGCGGCGAGAACCGCATCTTCCGCAACATCTCCGACGAGGTCGGCCGGCTCCTGGTGATGATCGTGCCGGAGACCGACCAGCAGGTCGACCCGATCAGCTACGCGCCGAGCCTCGGCAAGGAGATCGAGCAGCGAATACGGCAAGAAGGCGCTCGAAGGCCTGCAGACCATCGGCTTCAAGTTCGAAGAGCCGGTGGGGTAGCGAACGCGCTCGCAACTTCGCGTGCGGCAGCCGGCTGACCCCAAACCGCAGCCGTCACCCCCGGGCTTGACCCGGGGGTCCATGAGGCCGTGCAGCACGGCACATCCCTACGGTCAGTGCTGACTGCGAGTCATCATGGATTGCCGGGTCAAGCCCGGCAATGACGCCCGTCGTGTGATGACGCTGTGCTTTACCGCAAGTCTGGCAAAACCACCGCTCAGCCAAACGCGCCCTTGAAATCCTGCGAAAACTGCCGCGTCGTGATCGGCGCGCGGCCGACGATGTCGCGGATCGGCTGCGTGTTCTCCTTGGAGAACGCGCCGTTGCCGCCCGCCCGCGCGATCGAAACCAGGTGCGCGACCAGCCAGTCCGGCATGTTGCGCGACTTCATTCCGGCTTCTGCCTGCTCAAGCGTGATCGCAACATAGGCGATCGGCTTGCCGATCGCCTCGCCGATCACATTGGCGAACTCGCCGAACGTCGTGCTGACGCCGCTGAACGTGTACAGCTTGCCATTGTGCTTGCCGGGCTCGCGCAGCACGCGGGCGCCGAGCGCGCCGGTGTCGCGCACGTCGATCAGCGCCACGGCCAAGTCCTTCGGCCAGGGCTGGATGATCTTGCCGTCGTTCTTGATGTTGGCCGCCTGACCCAGGATGTTCTGCATGAACAGGCCGGGGCTGAGGATGCACCATTGCAGCCCGCTCTTCTTGAGATGCTCCTCGATCTTGTAGTGCGCCTGACCGTTCACCGACTCGACGTTCGGACCGATCACGTCGCGGCCGCCCGACACCTTGACGATGTATTCGGCGCCCGCGGCCTTGGCGGCATCGATCACGTTGATCTGCTGGACATCCGACTTCGGATTATGGCCAGTGACGATGAACACGCGCTTGCTTCCGGCCAGCGCCTTTTCCATGCCGGCGCGATCGTCGAGCTCCGCAATCGCAGTCTTGGTGTCGGCGCCGAGCACCTCTTTCGCCTTGTCGGCGTTGCGGACGACGCAGACCGGGCTTTCGCCCAGACCTTTCAGTTCCTTGACGACAGCCCGTCCGGTGTTTCCCGTGGCGCCGACGACCGCATACATGGCGTTGCTCCCTTGCTCTTGTTGCTGTTAGCGCGACCGTGACCCGGTCGATGAACTTGCCGAACGCCGCGAGCTGCTGCTTGATCAGGTCGATCGCGCCCTGGTCGGTCAGCTTGCCGTCGGCGAACTTGTTGGCCGCCATGTTGACGATCACCTCGGGCTTGCCGAACAGCTGTGCGTCGATCGCCTGCAAGCGCCATGCGCAGGTGATACTGCATGCGCGAGCCGCCCAGCAGGCCCGGCGCCGCCGACTGGATGCAGACCGGCTTGTCCTTGAACGTGACCTCCTTGTAGCGCGAGAGCCAGTCGATGGCGTTCTTCAGGCCGCCGGGGATCGACCAGTTGTATTCCGACGACACCACCAGCACGCCGTCGGCGGCCTTTACCGCGTCGTTCAGCGCGTCGACGTCCTTGGGAAAGCCGGTCGCCTGCTGATCGTCGAAATTGTAGATCGGGAATTTCGCAAACGACGGCGCCTCCTTGATCGTCATGCCCTCGGGCGCCAGCCCGATCGAGGTGTTCATCAGCATCCGGTTGAATGAGCCTTTACGCAGAGAGCCGCAAATTGCCAAAACGTTAGCCATTGCCTGTCCTGTCGGTTGGATCGAAAAGAGACGATGCCGCCCGGTCGCCCCGGCTAGCGGCGGTTTCCTAGCATTCCATGCCGATCAAGGCGAGTGGCACAGCCTCGCCATCGTCATGGCCGGGCTTGTCCCGGCCATCCACGCCTTGCTTGCAGAAACGGAGAAAGGCGTGGATGCCCGGCACAAGGCCGGGCATGACGGAGTGTCGTTCGCGCGCCGCCCCCTACATCTTCTTATATGCGTCTACCACCTGCTGTCCCTCAGCGCCTGCCTTCTTCAGCCAGTCGGCGGTGAGCTGCTCGCCGATCTTTCGGAAGCCTGCTTCCAACGCCGGGCTCGGCTTCAGCACCTTCATGCCCTTCTTGGCGATCTCGTTGTGATACCACTCGGTCTTGGTCTCCCAGACTTTCCAGCCGCGCTCCTCAGCGGTCTTTGCGGCCTTCAGCACCGCCTCCTGCGTCGGCTTGTCGAGCGCGTCGAACGCCGCCTTGTTCATGAAGGTGACGTTCTTCGGGATCCAGGCCTGGGTGTCGTAGAAATAGGTCAGCGACTCCCACACCTTGGAATCGTAGCCGGTCGCGCCCGACGACATGAAGGAATTGACCACGCCGGTGGCCAGCGCCTGCGGCAGCTCGGCGGCCTGCACGGTGACCGCCTGCGCGCCGACCATTTCGCCGATCCGGGCGGTGCCGACGTTGTAGGCCCGCCACTTCAGCCCCTTCATATCCTCGACGGTGTTGAGCTCCTTCTTGGAATAGATGCCCTGCGGCCCCCAGGGCACGCCGAACAGCACCATGATGCCTTGCGCCGCGAGATGCTTCTCGATCGCCGGCCGCGACGCCTTCCAGAGCTTCATCGCCTGCGGAAAGCTCGTCGCCAGGAACGGCACCACGTCGATGCCGTAGATCGGGTTTTCGTTCTCCAGGATCGAGATCAGCACCTCGCCGGCCTGCGCCTGGCCGGTCGCGACCGCGCGCTTGATCTCCGGTCCCTTGAACAGCGAGGCGCCGCCATGGACCGCGATCTGCAGCTTACCGCCGGTCGCGTCGGATACGTCCTTGGCGAAGGCGTTGAGGTTTTCGACGTGCGGATTGTCGTTGGGGTACGCGCTCGGCAGGTTCCACTTGGTCTGCGCCGAAGCCGTTGCTGTAAGCGCGAGCACGCCAGCCATCACGGCCAGGAATTTCATACGGACCATCACATCACCCCTTTACGTTGGAAACGCCATCCGCGGCAGCACCATCACGATACTAGGGAATACCGTGATGATGGCAACCGCCGCGCACCAGCAGGAAAAAGAACGGCAGCGACGCCTTGGCGACGAAATTGGAATCCTTGCCGCTCATGGTCTGCAGCACAAACAGGTTGAAGCCGACCGGCGGCGACACCTCGGCCATCTCCACCACCAGCACGACGAAAATGCCGAACCACACCAGGTCGAAGCCCGCGGTCTTGATCATCGGGATGACCACGGCGGTGGTGAGCACGATCATCGAGATGCCGTCGAGGGCGGTGCCGAGCACGATGTACATCACCGTCAACGCCGCGATCAGCGAATAGGGGCTGAGGTTGAAGCTGCCGACCCACGTAGCCAGCGCCTGCGGCACGCCGGTATAGGCCATCGAGGTCGACATGTAGGACGCGCCGGCCAGGATCAGCATGATCATGCAGGTAACCCGCGTCGCCCCCATCACGCTCTGCCAGAACGACTCCCAGCTCAGCATGCCGTGCCACCATGCAATGGCGAGCGAACCGAGCACGCCCCAGGCGGCACATTCGGTCGCGGTGGCCCAGCCGAACAGCAGCGCCGCGAACACCAGCAGGATCAGCAGCGTCGTCGGTATGAGCTGCGCCGACGCCGCCAATTTCTCACGGAGCGCCATCGGTGGCTCCGGCGGCGGCTGCTTGTTCGGATTGAGCAGCGACCAGACCGCGATGTAGCCGGAGTAGAGCGCCATCACCAGGAAGCCCGGCAGGAAGCCGGCCAGGAACACCTGGATGATCGAGACATTGGCCTGCACCGCGTAGATCACCATGGTGATCGACGGCGGAATGAGAATGCCGAGCGTGCCGGCGCCCGCAAGCGAGCCGAGGCTCACCACCTCGTCGTAGCCGCGCTTTTTCAATTCCGGCAGCGCGATCTTGGCGACGGTGGCGCAGGTCGCAGCCGACGAGCCCGATACCGAGCCGAAGATGCCGCAAGCCAGCACGTTGACGTGCATCAGCCTGCCGGGAAGCCAGTTGAGCCAGGGCGACAGGCCGCGGAACATCTCCTCCGACAGCCGCGTCCGAAACAGGATCTCGCCCATCCAGATGAACAGCGGCAACGCCGCCAGCGCCCATGACGCGCTGTTGCCCCACACCGTCGTTGCCAGCACCGCGCCGGGCGGAATGTTGCCGCCGACGAACAGCATGCCGGCATAGCCGCACGCCATCAGCCCGATCGCGATCCACACGCCCGCGCCGAGCAGGATGGTGAGGATCACCAGCAGGATCAGCGCGATTGTGATGAGATCCATGTCAAACGCCGCTTTGGATAGCCTGCTCGACCACCTCCTCAGCGGTCGTGGGCTTGGGCTTTTCGTAGCGCGGCGCGTTGCCGCGGGCGACGTGGATCAGCTCATCGACGAACGCGATCAGCAGGATCACCAGGCCGGCCGCGTAGCCGATCTGCGGAATCCACATCGGGATCGAAATCACGCCCTGCGACATCTCGTGGAAGCGCCAGGAGTCGCGGATGAGCTGGCAGGCGTAGAGCGCAAAGAAGCCGATGAAGCCGATGCCGATGACGAGGCAGACGATCTCGACCCAATGGCGGCTCTTGTCTGGCAGCCGGTCGATCAGCAGCCCGACCCGGATCATCTCGCCATGGCGGAAGGTGTGAGCGAGGCCGAGAAACGCCATCGCCGCCATGCACCAGGACACGAAGTCGTCGGCGGCCGGGATGTTCAGCCCGACCGGGCGGCCGGCCGACAACAGCATCATGAGGACGAAGATCGCCACCATGAAGGCGCCGGCCAGATAGCCCGAGTAGAGGTAGAGCCGGTCGAGAAAAACCCGCATGATGCCCCAGCTCTCCGTCATTCCGGGATGCGTGCGTAGCACGCGGGCCCGGAATGACGGAAACTGATGATGGGGTTGAGAATAGGTATGGCGCAAGAGAAACCCTGGGATTTCTGGATCGACCGCGGCGGCACCTTCACCGACGTGGTCGGCCGGCGGCCGGACGGCACGCTCGTCGCCCACAAGCTGCTCTCCGAGAACCCGGAGGCCTATCGCGACGCCGCCGTGCAAGGCATCCGCGACCTGCTCGGCCTGAAAAAGGCGAGCCGATCCCGCCGGGCCGCGTC
The DNA here is from genome assembly GCA_963702635.1 of uncultured Alphaproteobacteria bacterium. Classification (GTDB taxonomy): domain Bacteria; phylum Pseudomonadota; class Alphaproteobacteria; order Rhizobiales; family Xanthobacteraceae; genus Z2-YC6860. The sequence continues at coordinate 173,110 of CAVPDL010000010.1, read as the reverse complement.
GGCGCGGTCAAGATGGGCACCACGGTCGCGACCAATGCGCTGCTTGGAGCGCAAGGGCGAGCGCACCCTGCTGCTGACCACCAAGGGCTTTCGCGACGCGCTGCGCATCGGCTACCAGGCGCGGCCGAAGATTTTCGCCAAGCACATCATCAAGCCGGAAATGCTGTTCGAGCGGGTCGTCGAGGTCGACGAACGCGTGCGCGCCGACGGCACGCATCGAGCGCGAGCTGGATCTGGAGGGCGTGCGCGCCGAGCTCGAGCGCGCCCAGGCCGACGGCATCAAGGCCGTCGCGATCGTGTTCATGCACGCCTACCGCTATCCGGAGCATGAACAGCGCGTCGCCAAGCTCGCCCGCGAGATGAATTTCCCGCAGGTGTCGGTCAGCCACGAGGTCTCGCCGCTGATCAAGCTGGTCGGCCGCGGCGACACCACTGTGGTGGACGCATATCTGTCGCCGATCCTGCGCCGCTACGTCGCAACGGTGGCGGAAGAGCTGAATGCTGGAACGGATGGTGCAGCGGCCCCTACTCCCCTCCCCCGCGAAGCGGTGGGGAGGGGTCGGGGGTAGGGGGCGAAGCTGCGCGCTCGGCCGATGAAAAGCCCCCCCACCCCAACCCTCCCCACCACGCTTCGCGTGGGGGAGGGAGCGCGCAGCGGCAAGCGGCAGCTCAAAGCTCGAAAGCAAAACGCCCGCAGCAGCGTCACAGACAGACATCCGCCTGATGTTCATGATGTCGTCGGGCGGGCTCACCGCCGCCGAACTGTTCCAGGGCAAGGACGCCATCCTGTCCGGCCCCGCCGGCGGCGTGGTCGGCATGGCCGAGACCGGCCGCGAGGCGGGCTTCAAGGAGCTGATCGGCTTCGACATGGGCGGCACCTCGACCGACGTGTCGCACTACGACGGCGAATACGAGCGCGCGTTCGAAACCGAAGTCGCCGGCGTGCGGATGCGCGCGCCGATGATGCTCATCCACACCGTCGCGGCCGGCGGCGGCTCGGTGCTGCATTTCGACGGCGCGCGCTTCCGCGTCGGTCCCGACAGCGCCGGCGCCAATCCCGGCCCGAAATGCTACCGCCGCGGCGGCCCGCTCGCGGTCACCGACGCCAACGTGCTGGTCGGCAAGCTCATCCCCGATTTCTTCCCGAAGATTTTCGGCCCCAACCAGGACCAGCCGCTCGACGCCGAGGCGGTGAAAAAGGCCTTCGCCGAACTGGCCAAGGAGGTCGGCGGCAAATCGCCAGAGGAGATCGCCGACGGCTTCATCAAGATCGCGGTCGAGAACATGGCGAACGCGATCAAGAAAATCTCGGTGCAGCGCGGCTACGACGTCACCCGCTATGCGCTGAACTGCTTCGGCGGCGCCGGCGGCCAGCACGCCTGCCTGGTCGCCGACGCGCTCGGCATGACCGAGGTGCTGATCCATCCGTTCTCGTCGCTGCTGTCGGCCTATGGCATGGGTCTCGCCGACATCCGCGCCACGCGCCAGCTGGCGATCGAGGAAAATCTCGGCGCAAAATCGCTCGCCGCGATCAAGCGCGAGGGCGGCCGGCTCGGCAAGGACGCCAAGGCCGAGGTCGCGGGCCAGGGCGTGCCGGCGGCCAAGATCAAGGTGATCGTCCGCGCCCACATCCGCTACGCCGGCACCGACACGCCGCTGATCGTCGAGGCCGGCACGCTCGCCCTCTCAAGACGCGGCACGGGCTCTCCGTCTTCACCTCCCCCCTTGAGGGGGAGGTCGGCGGCCGCAGGCCGCCGGGAGGGGGGTAAGCGGCAAGCCCTGCATTCTCCACGTACCCCCCTCCCCAACCCTCCCCCTCAAGGGGGGAGGGAGCCCGCCGCGGCAAGCCTTACGCTTGTGCCCTTGGAAAAAATGAAATCGGCCTTCGAGAAGGCGCACAAGGCGCGGTTCGGCTTCATCGACCGGACGCAAGCAACTGGTCGTCGAAGCGGTGTCGGTCGAAGCGGTCGGCGGCGGCGCCAAGTTCCGCGAGCGGACGCAAAGACAACGCGGCAGAAGGCTCCCCTCGCCCGCGCGCACCACGCAATTCTATTCCGGCGGCGCAATGGCAACAAGGCCGCGGTCTACACCCGCGAGCAGCTTTCGCCCGGCCACAAGGTCAAAGGCCCCGCCATCATCATCGAGCCGCACCAGACCATCGTGCTGGAAGATGGCTGGCGCGCCGAGATCACCGCGAAGAACCATCTGGTGCTGCAGCGCGTCGTCCCACTCGCCCGCGCCAAGGCGGTCGGCACCAAAGCCGATCCGATCATGCTCGAAGTGTTCAACAACCTGTTCATGTCGATCGCCGAGCAGATGGGCGTGTCGCTGCAGAACACCGCCTATTCGGTCAACATCAAGGAGCGGCTCGACTTCTCTTGCGCGGTGTTTTCCGCGGACGGCTCGCTGGTCGCCAACGCCCCGCACATGCCGGTGCATCTCGGCTCGATGGATCGCGCGGTCGAGACCATCATCCGCGAGAACCAAGGCAAGATCAGGCCGGGCGATTCCTATCTGATCAACGCGCCCTACAACGGCGGCACCCACATCCCCGATCTCACCGTCTGCACGCCGATCTTCGACAAGGCCAAGCGAAAAATCCTGTTCTGGGTCGCGTGCGCGCGGCCATCACGCCGACATCGGCGGCATCGCGCCGGGCTCGATGTCGCCGATCGCCACCAACATCGAAGAGGAAGGCATCTACATCGACAACTTCAAGCTGGTCGATCGCGGCAAATTCCGCGAAGCGGCGCTCTACGACCTGCTCACCAAGTCGCAGTATCCGGCGCGCAACCCGCTGCAGAACGTCAACGACCTGAAAGCGCAGATCGCCGCCAACGAGAAGGGCGTGCAGGAGTTGCACAAGATGGTCGGCCTGTTCGGATTGAACGTCGTCCATGCCTACATGAAGCATGTCCAGGACAACGCCGACGAAAGCGTGCGCCGCGTCATCGAAAAGCTGCACGACAGCGAGTTCAGCTACGAGGCCGACCAGGGCAATGTCGTCAAGGTCAAGATCACTGTCGACAAGAAGAAGCGCGAGGCAACCGTCGATTTCACCGGCACCTCGCCGCAGCAGGGCACCAACTTCAACGCGCCGGAGCCGGTGACCCGCGCCGCCGTGCTCTACGTGTTCCGCGTCATGGTCGACGACGACATCCCGATGAACGCCGGATGCCTGCGCCCGATCAACATCGTCATCCCCGACAACTCCATGCTGCGGCCGCACTACCCGGCCGCCGTCGTCGCCGGCAATGTCGAGGTCTCGCAGATGGTCACCGACACGCTGCTCGGCGCGCTCGGCGCCATGGCAGGCGCGCAAGGCACCATGAACAACGTCAACTTCGGCAACAAGACGTATCAGTATTACGAGACGATCTGCTCGGGCTCGCCGGCGGGGCCCGGCTTCCCCGGCACCGACGCCGTTCACACCCACATGACCAACACCCGGCTGACCGATCCGGAAATCCTGGAATTCCGCTATCCGGTGGTGCTGGAGGACTTCCATATCCGCAAAGGCTCCGGCGGCAAGGGCAAATGGAGCGCCGGCGACGGCATCCGCCGCACCATGCGTTTCCTGGAGAAGATGGAATACACCATCCTGTCCGGCCATCGCCGCATCCGGCCGTTCGGCATGGCCGGCGGCGAGGACGGCCAGATCGGCGAGAACTGGGTGCGGCGGAACGACGGCCGCATGGAGCGCCTGAAAGGCGCCGACGCCACCGTTGTCGATGCCGGCGAGGCCATCATCATCCAGACGCCGACCGCGGGGGGATATGGCAAGCCCTAACTAAGAACTTTGGAGGAACGCATGCACAAGGAAGTCATCAAGGCCGACGTGCCGGAAACCGGCGGACCGTTCAATCTCTGCGTCAAGCACGGCAACATGATCTATGTGTCCGGGTTGCCGCCGTTCGATGCGGAGTTTTCCGGCAAGCTTAAGGCTGCGCGCGCCAACAAGCAGCCGATTCCGGCATTCCCCGATATCCCGTTCGAGCGCCAGGTGCGGATTGTCATGGACCACCTGAAGAAGCTGGTCGAGGCCGCCGGCTCCAACATGGATTGCCTGCTCAAGGTGATCGTCTGGCTGAAGGACCAGCGCCAGCAGGAGGAGTTCGACCGCATCTACCGCAGTTACTTCACCAGCCAGGAGACGCTGCCGGCGCGCACGCGCATGCAGGCCGGTCGTACCCCGCTCGACTGCGGCCTCGAGGTCGAGGCCATCGGCTACGTGCCGTGAGCGGATTCGGGAGAACGAATATGCGGCGCAAATTCGCCCTGCTTGCGCTGATATTCCTGTCATCCGTCGCCATTGCGCAGGCGCAAAGCTCGTGGCCCGACCGACCGATCAAGTTCGTCGTCCACGTCGCGGCAGGTGGCGGCTTCGACCTGATGGCGCGGGTGCTGGCCGACCGCCTCGGCCGGCAACTGCCGCAACCGATCATCATCGAGAACAACGGCACCGCCGCCGGTATCGTCGCAGCGCGCCAGGTCGCCAAGTCCGAGCCGGACGGGTACACATTCCTGTTCGTCGGCCCCGGCTTTGCTTCGGTGCCGTTCCTGCACAAGCAGAGGCCCTACGATCCGATCCAGGATTTCGCCCCGGTGTCGCTGGTGGCGCGGTTTCCCCAGTTGCTGGTCATCAAGCCGGACCTGCCGGCCAAGAGCGTGAGCGAACTCATCGCGCTCGCCAAATCGGAGCCGGGCAAGCTCACGTTCGGGTCGAGCGGCATCGGCGGCGCCTCGCACCTTCCGGCCGAGCTGTTCATGCATCTGGCCGGTGTGAAGATGACGCACGTGCCGTTCCGCGGCGGCGGGCCGGCGTCGGCGGCGCTGCTCGGCGGCCAGATCGACATGCTGTTCGACGGCATCGCGCCGCAGCAGGGCAATATCGCCACCGGCCGCGTCCGCGCGCTCGGCGTCACCACCAAGGAGCGTTCGCCGCTGCTGCCGGACATGCCGGCGATCGCCGAAACCCTGCCCGGCTATCAGTTTCCGCTCTGGGTTGGCCTTTTCGCGCCGGCCAAGACGCCGAAGCCGATCGTCGACCGGCTCGCGGCCGAGATCGGCAAGGCCATGCAGGACCCCGCGACCGGGAAACGCTACGCCGACGTCAAGGTCGAAGCGGTCGGCTCAAACCCCGAGGAATTCGGCAAATTTTTCCGCGAGCAGCTCAGGTTCAACGAAGACGTCATCAAGCGCGCCAATATCCAGCAGGACTGATTCAACCCGGAGGAGCGGACGATGGGCACCTACATCGTTCTGGTGAATTCGACCGACAAGGGCGCGGTGAACGTCCGCGAAGTCCCCAACCGTCAGCAGGCTTCGCGCGATGCGGCGGCCAAGCTCGGCGTTGTCCGCAAGGTCGTCTACATGACGCTCGGACCCTATGATTTTGTCCAGATCATCGAGGCGCCGAACGACGAGGCCGTCGCCAAATACGTGCTGAGCATCAACTCCAAGGGCAATGTGCGCACCACCACCATGCGCGCCTGGAACGAGCCAGAGCATTACGAGTTCATCAAGAACATGCCGTAAGGAAATGGCCGGGCTTTGGGCCCGGCCATTTCATTTTCATACAGCGCCTCGCCTTACGATTGCTGGATCGCCGACAGCATCCAGTGTCCGCCGCCGGCACGCCGGAAGGTCCAAAGCTCGTTCGCTTCGGATGGCTCAATCTGCAGCACCTTGCCGCTGGCGCGGTCCACCATGGTGTCGTTGAGCGAATAGCGCATCGCCACCGTCGCGTATTCGTCGGAGCCTTCTCGCCAAGCCTCGGAGAGATCGCCTTGGAGAAGCTTCACATCGGAGATCTTGTTGACGGCTCCCTGGCTGGAGTTCCGCGTCATCTCCTCGACGAAGTACGACACCATCTCGGGTGTCAACCGCTCTCGCAAGGCATGCACGTCTTCGTTGCCATAGGCCGTCTGGATTTCGCCGAGCATCTGCTCGAACGTGTTGAAGTCCTCCGGCGTCACTTGCAGCGGCGCCTGCGACGAACCGAAACCACCGAAGCCGCCGCCGGACGGCGCCGCCCCCGGAAGGCTGTCGCGGAGCGATGGCCCGCTGGCATAGGCCGGCTGGTTGCGCCGCTGCCACCATGCCCAGGCGAGCCGCGCGACAAAGACGACAATGACGATCTGCAACAGCAAGCCGAGGAACGAGGCAAAGCCGCCCATGCCGCCGAGGAAGCCGTGACCGAACAGCATCCCGAACAAGCCGGCGCCGAGGAAGCCCGCGGCGAGCCCGCCAAGCAGTCCACCGCCGAATATTCCGCCAAAGGGTCGCGACACCTGGCCCGCGGTCGAGCCGGCGCGGCCCGGCTGCGTGATGGTGCGCTGGATCGGAGCGGCGCTGCGTGGCGCGGTCGCGGTTGGCGGCGGCGACGAGGACGTGCGGCTGCCGCGGCTGCCCATGCTGCCGCCGACGCGGGCATCGGCAGCAACAACAGTCAACGACAACGCCGCCACGATAGCGAATAACGCAAGCAAAGGACGAAGGGCGCGGAGCATTGGAGTTTCCTCTCAGGAGCTGAGACCCGTGTTCTGGTTCACCACTATATCGGTATTCGGTCGCGCGCGGGGAAGAACCGCTGCATAAGGCCGCAGCATATTAAGTTATGGGCGATCACGATCGGTAGAACCACGGTGGCCAAACCGCTGCAATCAATAGATTTTAGTGCGGTCAGTGCTCCAGTCGATCGCCGGCCGGGGACCCGGCTCCTCGACCCAATCATTATCCTCGTCTGCCGGGCTCCTGACCCCCGGGCGCCGCGCCGCGATCGAGCCCGTCGTCGCCGGATCGCCACGACGGTCCCCGCGCCAGGCGAACGGATCGTTGGCCGGATCGACCGGCGGGTCATAGCGCCGGGTCGGCGACGGCTCGATCGACCGCGACGCATAGACCGGGTTGTGGCGAACGCGCGCCGCCACCACGTCGCCATCCACCGCACCCGGCTGGCAGATGCGCCGGCCGCTGGCCCTCCGCATCAGGTCGACATGGATGTGGTCGTAATGGAAGCGGTTCGAGCCTGGCGCCAGCACCGTGGTGAACTGGTCGCAAGCCGAGCCTTGCACGTCGCGTAGAAAGCCCTGCTCCTCGGCCGAGCCGTGCCAGCCATCCTTCACGGTGATGCGGTGGCCGTCGGCCAGCACGAATGCTGCGATGTCGAGCGCGTTGCCGAAGGCGTGTTCGGATATATGAGCGTTGGGATTACCGTTCATGCCGCGGCACGAATAGGCCGAGATCTGCTTGATCTCGGTGACTTGCTGGCCGAACCATTTTTGCGCCGCCGGCTGCACCGCATTGGCGAACCAGCGGTCGAGCGCGGAAACGATCGGACAGGCCAGTGTCGCGGCCGGACGTATTTCGACCGGCATCGCGGCGGCAAGCTGAGGGTTGCGCGGCGGCCCAAGCGGCGGCAGGGGCTGCGGCTGCACCGGCCTTGACCGCACCATCGGCGGCGCATCCTGCCGCGCGTAGGGCGGCAGTTCCTCGATCCGCTCTTCTTCAGCCGGAGGCGCGACAGCAGTTCGCGGCTGCGCCGTGTACCCGCCAGGCTGACTGCGCTGCCAGTCCGGCGGCGCGCGAAGATACGATGGCGGCGCACCGAGCTGTTGCGGCGGCTGTCCATAATCGCGTTGTTGCTGCGAAACGCCGGGGGCTTCGATCGACATCGGCGCGCCGGCCTGTGCAGGCGGCGAGTAGTTCGGCGGCGCCTGCATCGGCTGTTGCTGGATCGGCCAGCGCGGCTGCATCGGCTGGGCCGCTCCGGAAGCCCCGTCTGGAATCGCGCCAGGCGGGCGCACGACTTGGTCGACATAGCCGAGCGCCGGCCCCTCACCCAGCGCCGAAACCTTCAGCGGAAAATCCGCCCCGCACATGCCGGGACCTTCGATCGGCGAGATGCGAACGAGTCCGGCGCCCTCCTTCACGGTGCCCGAGCTGAGGCAGGCCACTTCGGCGTCGTGCCGCCACGGCTCGCGCGCCTCGTAATTCATGAAGCCCCGGCCGCATCCCGCCAGAGTGAGCAGCATGATCGAGCCCGACAGAAGCCAACGCACGCGACGCGACATGCGCCAAACAATGCGAGCAATCCCGTTAAGGACTCTTCAATGCTGACCGCGCGTTTATGGTGAACCATTGGTATATGCGGCCTTGATCAACCGCGCCTTTTCGGGCCAAAACGGCACCGGGTGCGGCGCTCGCGGCGGCCGGGGAAACGATGGGACACAAGGCTCGATTCATTCTCGGGGCGACCATGTCGTCGATGATGGTCTTCATGGTCACGCTGGTGGCAACCTATCTCAACCTCGGCCCGCGTCCCGATTTCGTCCTGCAATGGGCCAAGGCCTACATTGTTGCCTGGCCGGTCGCGGCATGCACTGCCTATCTGGTCATGCCGATGGCGCGCCGCTTTACCGATCGCGTCGTTGCCCTGATCGACGGTTCCACCTGATGCTGCGAGCGCTCGACCTCGCGCGATGCCTCGAAAGCGGCGAGCTTACGCCCGGCAAATGTCATCGGCCTCTGCGCCGAGGCGATCGCCGCGCGCGAGAGTGAGGTCGGCGCCTTCGTCACGCTCGATCTCGACGGCGCGAGGAAAGCCGCACAGGAGCCCGGGCTCAAGAGCAAGCCGTTGCGCGGCCTGCCGGTCGGGCTCAAGGACATTTTCGATACCGTCGACATGCCGACGGAATATGGCTCGCCGATCTACGCCGGTTATCGGCCGAAGATGGACGCTTCGCTGGTGGCGATGATCCGCCGCATGGGCGGTACGTTGATCGGCAAGACCGTCACCACCGAATTCGCCCATCTCGACCCCGGCAAAACCAAGAACCCGATGAACCTCGCGCACACGCCCGGCGGCTCATCGTCAGGCTCGGCCGCGGGCGTCGCCGCAGGCTTCTTTCCAATCGCCACCGGCACCCAGACCGGCGGCTCGATCGATCAGGCCAGCAAGCTATTGCGGCGTTGCAGGCTTCAAGCCGTCTTATCGGCTGCTGCCGACCGTCGGCATGAAGTGCGTGTCCTGGCATCTCGATACCGCGGGCCTGTTCGCCGCCTCGGTTGCCGACGTCGCCTACGCGGCTGCGGCAATCAGCGGCCGTGATCTGCGGGTCGATCGGAGCGCGCCGGCCTCGCCTCGCATCGCCGTGCTGCGCGACCAGCCCTGGCCGGCCGCGAGTGCCGACATGCTGGCGGCGCTCGATACCGCCGCCCGCGCCGCCTCCGCCGGCATGGCGCGGGTCAAGGACATCAAGCTGCCCGCCGGTACTCGCCGCAGCCTTCCGCGCCCACACCATCATCGTGAACTACGAGGGCGCGCGCTCGCTCGCCTCCGAATACGAGCGCGCCAAGGGTCAACTTGCGCAAGGGCGTGCTGGAACTGATCGAGAGCGGCTGGACCACAACCGCCGCCGCTTATGACGACGCCCGCCGCACCGCGAGCCAGGCGCGCCGTGCGCTATCCGACCTGATGGCCGATATCGACGTGATCCTGTCGCCCTCGGCGCCGGGCGCCGCGCCAAAGGGCTTGGGCTCCACCGGCAGTTCAACCTTCAACCGGCTGTGGACCCTGATGGGCACGCCGTGCTTGAACGTGCCGGGCCTTGCCGATCCCAATGGACTGCCGCTCGGGGTCCAGGTGATTGGCCGCTTCGGGTCCGACCGCGCCACCCTCGAGGCCGCCCTGTTCGTCGAGTCGGCCCTCGCCCAGCGCGGCTGACGTAAGGCGTTCAGCACACTCCTTCAGGTTGCAATTGCCAAAATATTGCGCCTTTGCGTGCACTGCACTCGGCACGGCCTTCGATTGATGCAAGTGCTGGATTTTCAACCGATCCCAAAGGGTTGTTCGGAAGCGGTGGCCTCCGGTACCGTCTGGCAGTGCAGCATGTTTGTAACTTTAGTAGCAGGTCGAGTCTGCTAGACTCCAGCCCAGTCCAGACCCAGGAGGCCTGAAGGTGGACCTGACCTTGCGACTGAATGTGCTGGCAATGTGCGCCGCGATCGTTTTCGTCGGCGCCATTCTGTTCGGCGCATTTTGAGCTGGGGATCGCCCCCTAAGACCACCACACCGTCAAACGGCTAACACGCAACACCGGAGGGCCAGACCCTCCGGTGTCTTATTTTCAAGCGGCAGCATCGCGGGCCAATGACTTCGGATCGTAGTTGAGAATCGGGGCGAGCCAGCGCTCGGCCTCGGCGACGCTCCAGCCCTTGCGGGCGGCATAGTCTTCGATCTGGTCGCGCTCGATCTTGCCGACGCCGAAATAATGGCTGTCGGGGTGGCCGAAATAGAGCCCGCAGACCGAGGCACCCGGCCACATGGCATAGCTCTCGGTGAGCTTCACCCCGATCCGTTCGCCGCCGAGCAGCCGGAACAGCGTCCCCTTCTCGGTGTGGTCGGGCTGCGCCGGATAGCCCGGCGCCGGGCGGATGCCGCGCATACTTTTCCGCGATCAGTTCGGCGTTGCTCAAGCTCTCTCCGGCGGCATAGCCCCAGTATTCCGTACGAACCCGCTGATGCAGCCGCTCGGCGAAGGCCTCCGCCAAACGGTCGGCCAGCGCCTTGATCATGATCGCCGAGTAGTCGTCGTTGGCGTTCTTGAAGCGGTCTGCGACCTCGTCCTCGCCGATGCCGGCCGTGACGACGAAGGCGCCGATGTGATCGCCGTGTCCTTGCGGCGCGACGAAATCGGCCAGCGCGACGTTGGCCCGGCTCTCGCGGCGGGACAGCTGCTGGCGCAAGGTGTGCAGCGTGGCGAGCGGCTTGCCGCGATCGGCGTCGGCGAACACCTCGATGTCGTCGCCCGAACGAATGCGCCGGCCAGAAGCCCACGCACGGCGGCGGCCTTGAACCAGCCGTTGTCGACGATCTCCTTCAGCATCTTCTGCGCATCGGCGTAGAGCGAACGCGCAGCCTCGCCGACGATCTTGTCGTCGAGGATCGCCGGGAATTTTCCGGCCAGCTCCCAGGTCGAAAAGAACGGCGACCAGTCGATGATAGTCGATCAGCTCGGCGATCGGAATAATCCTTCGATCACGCGGTTGCCGATGAATGTGGGCGCAGCCGGCGTATAGCCCGACCAGTCGATCTTGAGCGCGTTGGCCCGCGCGTCCGTCAGCGACAAGCGCTGTTTCTTTCTCCTGCGCCGCGGGCGTGGGCCGTGGCGATGCGCGACATATTCCTGGCGCACCTCCGCGACATATTTCGGCCGGCTGTCGCGGCCCATCAGCGCCGCCGCGACGCCGACCGCGCGGCTGGCGTCGGTCACATAAACGGTCTGGCCGCGCTTGTAGTTCGGATTGATCTTGACCGCGGTGTGGACGCGGCTGGTGGTGGCGCCGCCGATCAGCAGCGGCAGATCGAAATTCTGCCGCTCCATCTCGGCCGCGACATGGCACATCTCGTCGAGCGACGGCGTGATCAGGCCGGACAGACCGACGATGTCGCAGTTCTCCGCCTTGGCGGTCTCCAGAATCTTCGCCGCCGGCACCATGACGCCGAGGTCGATCACCTCGTAGTTGTTGCACTGGAGCACGACGCCGACGATGTTCTTGCCGATGTCGTGGACGTCGCCCTTGACGGTGGCGAGCAGCACCTTGCCGGCCGAGCTCCTGCCGACGTCGCCGCGCTCGGCCTTCTCCTTCTCCATGAACGGCATCAGGTGCGCGACCGCCTGCTTCATCACGCGCGCCGACTTCACCACCTGCGGCAGGAACATCTTGCCCGAGCCGAACAGGTCGCCGACCACGTTCATGCCGTCCATCAGCGGCCCCTCGATCACCGACAGCGGACGATCGGCGGCGAGCCGCGCCTCCTCGGTGTCCTCGACGATGAAATCGGTGATGCCGTGGACCAGCGCATGCGACAGCCGCTTCGCCACCGGCCATTCGCGCCAGGCGAGATCGACCTCCTTCGCTTCCTTGCCGTGCGCCGTGAAATTGCTGCGCGATCGTCAGCAGCCGCTCGGCCGCGTCCGGCCGGCGGTTGAGCACCACGTCCTCGCAGGCCTCGCGCAGCTCCGGATCGAGATCGTCATAGACCGCGATCTGGCCGGCGTTGACGATGCCCATGTCCATGCCGGCGCGGATGGCGTGATAGAGGAACACCGAGTGCATCGCCTCGCGCACCCGCTCGTTGCCGCGGAAGGCGAACGACAGGTTCGACACGCCGCCCGAGATGTGGCTGCACGGGCAGCTCACGCGAATCTGGCGCGCGCCTTCGATGAAAGCGACGCCGTAGTTGTTGTGCTCCTCGATGCCGGTCGCGACCGCGAAAATGTTCGGATCGAAGATGATGTCCTCGGGCGGGAAGCCGACCTTGTCGACCAGGATGTCGTAGGCGCGCTGGCAGATCGAAACCTTGCGCTCGATGGTGTCGGCCTGGCCCTGCTCGTCGAACGCCATCACCACCACCGCCGCGCCGTAGCGGCGCACGGTCTTGGCATGCTTGATGAACTCGGCCTCGCCCTCCTTGAGCGAGATCGAGTTCACCACCGGCTTGCCCTGGATGCATTTCAGCCCGGTCTCGATCACCGAGAACTTCGATGAATCGACCATCACCGGCACGCGGGCGATGTCGGGCTCGGCCGCGATCAGGTTGAGGAAGGTCTTCATCGCCTCGGCGGAATCGAGCAAGCCCTCGTCCATGTTGACGTCGATGATCTGGGCGCCGTTCTCGACCTGCTCGCGGGCGATGGCCAGCGCCGCGGCGTAATCGCCGGCGGTGACGAGCTTTCTGAACTTGGCCGAGCCGGTGACGTTGGTGCGCTCGCCGACGTTGACGAAGGGAATTTCCGGCGCGAGCGTGAACGGCTCGAGGCCCGACAGCCGCAGATACGGCTTCACCTCCGGCACCGGCCGCGGCGCCTTGCCTCGCACCGCCTCGGCGATGGCGCGGATGTGATCCGGCGTCGTGCCGCAGCAGCCGCCGACGATGTTGACCAGGCCGGCGTCGGCGAACTCGCCGAGATGCGCGCCATTTCCTCCGGGCCTTCGTGATAATGGCCGAACTCGTTCGGCAGGCCGGCGTTCGGATAGGCGCAGATCAGCGTGTCGCAGACCCGCGCCATCTCGGCGACGTGCGCGCGCATCTGTTCGGCGCCGAGCGCGCAGTTCAAGCCCGATCGACAGCGGCGACGCGTGCCGCACCGCATTCCAGAACGCCTCCGGCGTCTGGCCGGACAGCAACCGCCCGGAGCGGTCGGTGATGGTGCCGGAGATCATCACCGGCACGTCGACGCCGCGCTCCTCGCATTGCTCGATGATGGCGTAGATCGCGGCCTTGGCGTTGAGCGTGTCGAAGATCGTCTCGATCAGCAGAATATCGGCGCCGCCGGTGAGCAGCCCGCGCACCTGCTCGGCATAGGCCATCCGCAGCTGATCGAAGGTGATGGCGCGAAAGCCCGGATTGGCGACGTCCGGCGAGATCGACGCGGTGCGGTTGGTCGGGCCCGAGCGCGCCGGCGACGAAGCGCGGCCGGCCGTCCTCGCTGGCGGCCCTGTTCGCAGCCTCGCGCGCCAGCCGCGCGCCCTCGCAGTTGAGCTCATAGGCGATGTTCGACAGGCCGTAGTCGGCCTGCGCGATCGAGGTCGACGAGAACGTGTTGGTCGAGACGATGTCGGCGCCGGCCTTGTAATAGGCGTAGTGGATGTCGCGGATGGCATCGGGCCGGCTGAGATTGAGCAGGTCGTTGTTGCCGCGCACCTCGCGGTTCCAGGCGTCGAACCGCGCGCCGCGATAGCCGCCCTCGTCGAGCTGCATCGCCTGGATCATCGTGCCCATGGCGCCGTCGAGCACCAGGATGCGCTCGGCAGCGAGCTTCTTGAGCAAAGTGCGGGCGCTGGTATGGGACGCTGTGGGCATGTTCAGGCTGCTTGTTTTGTCGCCGGCCGCAAGCCGAGCAGATGGCAGATCGCGTAGACCAGGTCGGCGCGGTTCATGGTGTAGAAGTGGAAATCGGTGACGCCGCGCTCGACCAGATCGAGCACCTGCTCGGCGGCGACCGTGGCGGCGATCGAGCTTTCGTGTTGCCACATCGTCATCGAGGCCGTCGAAGCGCTCGGCCAGCCATTTCGGCACGCTGGCGCCGCAACGCGCGGCGAAGTTCCTGAGTCTGCTTGAAGTTCTGGACCGGCAGGATGCCTGGCACGATCGGGATATCGATGCCGCGCGCGCGTACCTTGTCGAGATAATCGAAATAGCGGTCGTTCTCGAAGAAGAACTGCGTCATCGCGCGCGACGCGCCGGCATCGACCTTGGCCTTCAGCATGTCGATATCGGCCGCAACCGAGGGACTGTCCGGATGCTTTTCCGGATAGGCCGACACCGACACTTCAAGATCGGCGATGCGCTTGATGCCGGCAACCAGATCGGCGGCGTTCTGATAGCCGTTCGGGTGCGGCGCGTATTTCGCCGCCACTCCTTCGGTCGGATCGCCGCGCAGCGCCACGATATGGCGCACGCCGGCATCGCGATAGGACTGGATCACCGCAGTCGATTTCCTCGCGCGTCGCGGCCACACAAGTCAGATGCGCGGCCGGCGTCAACGCGGTCTCATCAACGATGCGCCGCACCGTGCTGTGGGTGCGCTCGCGGGTCGAACCGCCGGCGCCGTAAGTGACCGAAACGAAATTCGGCGACAGCGGACTGAGCCGTCCGATCGCCTCCCAAAGATTTTTCTCCATCTCCTCGGTTTTGGGCGGGAAGAACTCGAACGAGACGCGGATACGCTTGGACATCACGCGACCTCGCGCACGATGGAGAGCGCCGCGCTGGTATCGCGGCCAAGCCAGAGCGACACCGCGATCTTGCCGTCGGAGCCGGGTTCAGGCGAAAGGCTGCGGTGCATGGTGACATCGAGGCCGGCGGCGCTCATCCACTGCGTCACGGTCTCCGGCGGCGAAGCCGAGGCGGCGATGGGCGTGCTCCTCGCGCAAAAACTCGAGGTCATGCGGCGCGAAATCGACGACGAGCAGCCGGCCGCCGCGGGTCAGCACCCGCGCCGCCTCCCGGATGGCGCGGCCGCCGTCGTCGAGAAAGTGCAGCACCTGATGAATGATGATGACATCGAAGCTGCCCGCCGGGACCGCAAGGTCATAGATATCGCCTTGCCGGACGCTGCAATGGCGCAAGCCCGCGCGCTCGATGCGGGCCCGCGCCAGCAGCAGCATGTCGAGCGACAGGTCGATGCCGAGGCCGCGCTCGATCAACGGGCCGAACATTTCCAGGATGCGGCCGGTGCCGGTGCCGAGATCGAGCAGCGAGCGGAACGGCTTATCGGCGAGCGCATCGCGGATCGCTCCCTCGACGGCCTCATCGGCGACGTGAAGCTTCCTGATGCGATCCCACTGCGCGGCGTGCGACCGGAAATAATCCTGCGCGGCCTGGGCGCGTTGCGCCCGCACCGCGGAGAGCCGGTCGCGGTCGCGGGCGATGATCTGGTCCCTCGGGTCAAGCCGCGCGATCAGGGTGCGCGCCAGGTCGGCGCTGGCGCCGCTCTCGGCAAGGCGGAAGAATGCCCAGGCGCCCTCGCGGAAGCGCTCGACCAGGCCGGCCTCGACCAGGAGCTTGAGGTGGCGCGAGATGCGCGGCTGTGATTGCCGCAGGATGTCGGTGAGATCGGAGACCGTCAGTTCGGCCTCGCCGACCAGGGCGAGAATGCGCAACCGTGTCTCCTCGCCGGCCGCCTTGAGCGCGGCGTTCAACGCATCGAACTTGAGGTGGGCAGGGTCAGCCATGGGAAATAGCCCAACGCATAAAGATATCTTTATACCGACAAGTGGGGCGACACAAGGGCGGCCGCGACTTGGTGGTAAACTATTGGTTGGAGACGCCCGCCATGACGCAAAACCAGCCGAAATCCACCGGAAACGACGAGAGCCATATCCGCCCGGGCGAGGTTGCGGTGGCTCTTCCCGCGGCGACCGACGCCGGGGTCTATTTCATCGGCCGCATCCGCACCCCCTGGACCAGCCGCAAGGACTGCCCGAAAAACGCCCGCGAGAGCCGCGAACGCGGCACCGTCTGCGTTATCGAGGTCGATCCGCGCTGGCAGCAGGCCCTGCCCGGGATCGAAACCTGCACCCACCTGATCGTGCTTTACTGGATGGACCGCGCCCGCCGCGACCTCGCGGTGCAGGCCCCCAAACACTACGACCAGGGCCGGCCGACCTTCGCGCTTCGCTCGCCGGTACGGCCCAACCCGATCGCGCTCGCCGTGGTCGAATTGCGCAAGGTCGAGGGCAATACCCTGCACGTCGTCGGTGTCGATTGCCTCGACGGCACGCCATTGCTCGACATCAAGCCGTATTTCTCCTCAACCGACGCCATCGCCGACGCCCGGGTCGGCTGGCATGCGGACAAGAAAGCTGCGGATAGCGAGTAGAATCTTGCTCCGAAATACAGCCGATCGCGGGAACCAGGCGCTAACCTCGATACAGGCGATACAAGGACCCGTCGGCCTTTCTTGAACCGATAGCAACCGGCCCCCCACTAACGATCAGATCAACAGGGGGAAGCCATGTTCAACATCCGCACTGCGCTTGCCGCCGCAGCCGTCGCCGCCACCGTTTCCACGTCGGCCGCAGCCTCGCCGCTGTCATTGTTCCCATTCGAGCAACCGCAAGCGCCTCAGGCCGCCGCCTACGCCCCGGTCGAGACCGAGGAAACCGCCTCGCTGCCGTCGCGCTTCAAGCGTCAGGTCGTGAGCTACGCCACCGCCGAGGCGCCGGGCACCATCATCATCGACACCCCGAACACCTACCTCTATCTCGTGCTCGGCAACGGCCGCGCGCTGCGCTACGGCATCGGCGTCGGCCGCGAGGGCTTCACCTGGGCCGGCACCAAGCACGTCGAGCGCAAGGCCGAATGGCCGGACTGGCATCCGCCGCAAGATATGCTCGCACGCCAGCCCTACCTGCCGCGCATGATGGCCGGCGGACCCGGCAACCCGCTCGGCGCCCGCGCCATGTATCTGTCGGGGTCCGTCTACCGCATCCACGGCACCAATGCGCCCGACACCATCGGCAAGCGCGTGTCGTCGGGCTGCATCCGGCTGACCAACGAGGACGTCAGCGACCTCTATGGGCGCGTGCCGCTGGGCGCCAAGGTCGTGGTGCTGCCGATGATCCCCACCCATGTCTCAAGCCGCGTAGGCTTCAGCGCCAACTGATTTCCCGGCATTTCTGGCGACGCGCGTAAGGCGCCGGCCCGCGAGTGTCCCGGACCCGAAGTTCGCACAAACTATTCAGCACGCTCTTTTGCGAACTTCGGGTCCAAAAGGGACACTCTAATCATACACTTACTGGTGTCACCTTTTCGTGAAAGGAACCGCAGCCGCCGTCGCTCGTTAAAGACGCAGCAAGCGGGTGAGGCGGGGAAGATGTCGGGAGACGTATCAATGCGTTCCGTGGAAACACTTCGCCTCGCCGTCTCGGCGCTGGCCGTTACCCTTGTATTCGGCGCACAAGCCTCGGCCGAGCCGCTCGCCATGAACGACCCGGGCCCCTTCGGCGGCTCAATCTTTCAGCAAATCTTCCGCGATCCGTCGCCGCAAGCCGTGCCGGAGCAGACCGTGATCGAGGAAGACGCGGCGCCCACCACGCTGCCGGACAATCTCCGCCGCCAGATCGTGGCCTACAACGGCTCCGAAGCGCCGGGTACGATCATCATCGATACCCCGCACACCTATCTCTACTACGTGCTCGGCCAGGGCCGAGCCATCCGCTACGGCATCGGCGTCGGTCGCGACGGCTTCCGCTGGGCGGGCATCGAGCACGTCGCCAACAAGCAGGAATGGCCGGATTGGTATCCGCCGGCGGCGATGATCGCGCGCCAGCCCTACCTGCCGCGCATGATGTCCGGTGGCCCGGGCAATCCGCTCGGCGCCCGCGCCATGTATCTCGGTAACACCGAGTACCGCATCCATGGCACCAACGATCCGAGCACCATCGGCAAGCGTGTATCGTCGGGCTGCATCCGGCTGACCAACGAGGACGTCGAGGACCTCTACAATCGCGTGACGATCGGCGCCAAGGTCGTCGTGGTGAACGACAACGCCCATCGCGCGCAGCGCCCGGAGCCAGTCCGCGAACGCGTGTCGTATGAGGCGCCGCGGCCGGCCGCGCCGATGGCAATCCATCCGGTTTCGCGGATCTATTGAACGGCGAAGGATAACGAGCCGGGGCGGCCGCCGCGCGCGGCTGCCCCGATCGCGTCTTGACGTCCCATGACGCCATCATGTTGTCTTGCCGGCATGGCTGACAAGCTCGCCGTAGGCCTCGTCTCTCGCACCTACTTCAACATGCCGCTGTGGATCGGCCTCGAGCACGGCTTTTTCGCAGCCGAAGGCATCGAGATCGAAGCGCCGATCCTCGGCAACGCGCCGCAGGGCCCACCGCTAATTGACGGCAGCCTGCAGCTTTTCATCGGCGGCACCGAAGCCATCATCCAGAATGCCGCCGAAGGCGGACCGCTGCGCATGGTCGGCGGCAATGCCGGGAAGCTCGTGCATTCGCTGATCGCGCGCGCGCCGTTCAAGCGCATCGAGAATCTGCGCAGCGCAACCATCGGCATTCTGACGCTGACCGAGGGCACATTCTTTCATCTCAGGACCATGCTTGCCGCCCACGGGCTC
Organism: uncultured Alphaproteobacteria bacterium; assembly: GCA_963702635.1. GTDB lineage: Bacteria > Pseudomonadota > Alphaproteobacteria > Rhizobiales > Xanthobacteraceae > Z2-YC6860. Next base: position 154,469 of record CAVPDL010000010.1, on the reverse strand, counting down.
CACTACCCCGACGATTACAAGGTCACGAACACCGGCGGCGTGCCGCCGCGGCACAAGGCGCTGCTCGAAGGCAAGATCGACGCCGGCCTGCAATCGGTGCCGTGGAACTACGTCGCCGAGGACGAAGGCATGAACAATCTCGGCGACGTCATCAAATACGTGCCTGACTGGCAGTTCGTCGCCATCAACGCCAACCGCGGCTGGGCGGCGAACAACCGCGACCTGCTGGCGCGCTTCCTCCGCGCCATGCTGCGCGGCACCGCCTGGCTCTACGCCAACCGCGCTGAGGCCTCGGCGATCGCCGCGCGTGAACTGCCGGCGCCCACGGCCCACGCCGAGCGCGCCTGGGACTTCTTCACCGGCAGCGATGCGCTGACCCGCGACATGTCGGTCAACGCCAAGGGCATCGCTAAGGTGATCGCCACCTTGCAGGAGGCCGAACTGCTGGCAAAGGACGCTCCAGTCGATCCGGCGTTCTACATCGACGACAGCTATCTGAAAGCCGCGCGCGCGCCCTAAGGCGTGTACGTGCCATGAGCGACCGTCAGCGCTCTCCACAGGCCGCCCCGACGGGACCAAATCGTCCCCGTCGCTGACTTGTCCGGCGGCCCATCAATTCACCGAGCGCCATTTGCCGCGAAAGCCTCCTTTGCCTTCGGCGACGCCAAAAACTTGATGAACCCTTCGGCTGCGTCGCGTTGCGAGGTTTTCGCCATGAGCACGGCGGTGTACGTAAGAGAACTCTGGAACTCAGGCGGTAACGGGCCAAGGAGCTTTATGCCGGGCGTCGTCGCGATAAGCGGTATCGTACCCGCTGCCATATCGTTGCCTTTGCCCTTCAACACAGGTTCGAAAATCCCAAGGGGCGTCGTGCGTACGATCTTGGGCTTGAGTGTCCCGGCGATACCCAGCCGCTCAAGGACCCCTGCAAAGGCCTCTCCCGATTTAACGCTGTTGAAGACAAGCAGGTCTGCACCAAGCAGAGTGCTCTTGAATTTTTCAACAGTTGAAATGTCATACGCCGGACTGTTTTTGCGGTTGCCGAGGCCGACGCCAACGTGACCGACTATAGGCCTGTTCCCGGCACTTACCTTACCCGACTTCGTAAGCGCCTCGGCAAAGTCCGGCTGAACGATAACAACGTCGGCTGCTTCGCCGTCTTCAATCCTTTTCTTGACGGCGGGCGATGGGTCGAACACCAAGCCAACCTGATTATGTGTCTGTTGGCGATAAAGATCGACGACCTTGATCAACGCGGGTTCGAGTGGACTGTCGCTCATGACCTTGATATTGGCGGCTTGAGCTGTCGCAGCGAGCATAGAGAATGCGCCTGCCAGGAAGGTATTCAGGATCGCGCGCTTGAGATTTGCGTTCATGGAGTCAGAATCCCCTGTTGAGCTATTCAACCAGCGGTCTGCCGCCCCGCGTAAAAGTGCGCCACAAACTCAGCACAGTCAAAATAAACTCAGCACAGTCAAAGCAGATCAAGCGTCGCGTCATGCACAATGCTTTTGACGCAACAGCGGCAATCCTGGGGCAATTTCCAAGTGGAGGGCCATTTAGACGTAACGGCGAATGTTTTCAGGTCATTTCTGGCGATGTCTCGTCTTCCCCAATAGCGACACCGATAACGGACATTGCGTGCGCGTTTATAAGCACACGCCCTCGCTATTGGACGGCAAGCAGCGGGTTGTAACCGATCTCAATGGGAAGGTGCGCTCACTGCGGCTTGATGCCGGCGTCCTTCACCACCCCGCCCCACTTGGCCAGCTCGCTGGCGATGAAGGCGCCGAATTCAGCCGAACTCATGCGAACCTCATCCGCGCCCTCGTGCGCGAACTGCTTCTGCAGCTCCGGCGAATCCTGCGCCGCGGTCAGCTCGCGGTGAAGCCTCGCGATGATCGGCTCGGGCGTGCCGGCCGGCGCGACCAGGCCGATCCAGTTGGCGCATTGATAGCCGGGCACGCCCGCTTCGTTGATGGTCGGCACATCGGGCAGCGCGAAGCTGCGCTTCATCCCGCCGACGCCGATGGCCCTGAGCTTGCCCGAGCGGACATGGGCGATGGTCGATGGCACTGAGGCGAACGACATCTGGCTGTCGCCACCCATCACGTCGATCAGCGCCGGACCCGCGCCGCGGAACGGCACGTGCACGATGTCGACGCCGGCCATCAGCTTGAACAGCTCCGGCCCCAGATGCATGAACGTGCCGACGCCGGAGGAGGCGTATCTCAACTCGCCCGGCTTCTTCTTGGCGAGCGCCAACAGCTCCCTGACCGAATTGATCGGCAGTTCGGCATTGACCGAGAGGACGTTGGGTGCGCTAGCGAGAATGGCTATCGGCTCGTAAGCAGCCAGCGGATCGTAGGGCATCTTGTAGAAATGCGGATTGACCGTGATCGCGAGCGACACGATCAGCAGCGTGTGGCCGTCCTTCGGTGCGTTGGCGACGAGCTCGCCGGCGATGATGCCGCCTGCGCCGGGCTTGTTCTCCACGATGAACTGCTTGCCGAGGCGCTCGGTCAATTGCGTGGCGACCAGACGCCCGACGATGTCGTTGAAGCCGCCCGGCGGGAACGGAACGATGATCCGCACCGGACGCGCCGGGTAGTCCTGCGCCGCCGCCACACCGGTCAGCGCCAATAGAACGCACGCGGTCCGCCACAACAATGCGCAGAGTCTCGGCATGGGCTTCCTCCGGCTTGCAACGTTGGGACGAGTCGTCCCTCCCCATGGGCCGGGCCGTTGGCCCGACAGCCGTTGAATATGCCACGCCGCATCGCCGAAGTGTCGCCCATCGCGGCCCTGGACCTCGACCCATTCTTTTCGCTAGATCGCGTGCGGCACGGAGAAATCACGATGAAAATAGCGGCTATGGCGGCGGGCGCGGTCGGCGCCTATTTCGGCGGGCGGCTGACGGCGGCGGGCCATGACGTGGCCTTCATCGCGCGCCGCGCCCATCTCGATGCACTGCGCAAGGACGGTCTCAAAATCCAAAGCGTGCACGGCGACCTGCATCTGCCGAAGGTCAACGCCACCGACGATCCCGAAGGAAGCCGGCCCGGTCGACATCGTGCTGTTCGCCGTCAAGCTCTGGGACACCGAGACGGCGGCGAACCTCGCCAAGCCGCTGGTCGGCCCCGATACCCGCGTCATCACCCTGCAGAACGGTGTCGACAGCTATGAGCGCGTCTCGGCGATCCTCGGCAAGGACGTGGTCTGCCCCGGCACCGCCTATATCGCAGCCGTGCTCGGCGGCCCGGGGCTGATGCTCCACACCAGCAAGTTCGCCACCATGCGGGTCGGCCGCATGGACGGCAAGCCGGACGCGATGCTGCAGAAATTCGTCGACGCCGCCAAGGCCGCCAATATCGACATCCAGCCGCAGGACGACATGAACCGCGAGCGCTGGCAGAAGTTCATCTTCCTGTCGTCGATGGCCGGCGTGAACTGCATGACGCGCCAACCCATCGGCAAGGTGCTGGCCGATCCGGACACGCGCGCGTTCTATCGCCGGCTGATGGAGGAATGCCTCACGGTCGGCCAGAAATCCGGCGCCAAGGTGCCGAGCTCCTGGGTCGATGACCGCATGACGTTCTCCGACAACGCTCCGCCCGGCATGAAGGCCTCGATGTTTCACGACCTCGAAGCCGGCAACCGCCTCGAACTCGACTGGCTCACCGGCAAAGTGGTGTCGCTTGGCCATGAGCTTGGCGTGCCGGTGCCGGCGAGCGAGGCCGTCTATGCGGCGGTGAAACTGCACCGGATGGGAAAGGCCTAGCGACCCGACAAGCCTCAGGCGGAAACCCCTCGTTAGGACTCCGGACATCCCGGCGGCGTAAAACCGCCATGGAACGGCACGATGATTCGCGCCGTGCGGCGATTGGAATGATGGCGCCGCCCGGAATCGCCGGCTAGAACTTGCAGATGATGCGGAAGAATAACGCACTGCCCTTCGGCCTGTCGATTCGCGCTGTGGCGCTCGGCGCGCTCGTCGTCGTTGTCTTCTTCACCGGCACGCTGTGGGCGCTCAACCGGTTTTTGCCCAGCGACCCGATGCAGGAGAGCCGCCCTGCGCTGACGGCGCTTCCTGCGCTACAGCCGGTGGCGCGCTCTTCGGTCGTGGTGGCGCCGGTCGCCATCGCCACGGCCGCGATCCGCACCGTCATGGAGAACGAGGCGCCGCGCGGGCTCAACGGCAAGAATGAAAATCCGCTCGGCGATCTGCTCGGCAAGGCCGAGATCGGCTGGACCGTCGGGCGCGGACCGATCACGGTCACCGGCGCGCCGTCGGGCCTGACGGTCGCGACTCCGCTCAACGGTACGGTCCGCGTCACCGGCCAGCTCTCCACCCAGGGCGCCAATCTTACGGGCACGATCGGCAATTTTCTGGGCAGCAAGATCGGCAACGAGGTGCAGAAGTATGCGACACGCGCGCTCGACCAGCGCGCCGACGTCCGCGGCAACGTCCAAGTGGTGTCGCGGCCGGCGCTGCTGACGAACTGGCGGATCGAGCCCAACCTCAGCGGCCAGGTCACGCTTGCCGACGGCGGCATGACGATCGCCGGCGCCAAGCTCAACGTGTCGAATGAAATCAAGCCGATGCTCGACAAGACCGTGAACGAGCAGATTGGCAGCTTGTCCAACCGGCTGCGCAACGACCGCACGCTGGAGAACGCGGCGCGCAAGGAATGGACGCAGATGTGCCGCTCAATCTCGCTCGGCCAAGCCGCGGCCGGCGCGCCGAACCTGTGGCTCGAGGTCCGTCCGACGAAGGCGTTCGCGGCGCAGCCGCGCATCATGGCCGACTGGGTGATCCTGACGCTCGGCGTGCAGGCCGAGACCCGAATCGTGCCGGCCGAAACCAAGCCGAATTGTCCGTTCCCGGCGCAGCTCGATCTGATGCAACAGCAATCGGATCGGGGCAGCGTCAAGCTCGCGGTGCCGATCGACGTGCCCTTTACCGAGCTCAATCGCATGATGGAAGCGCAGCTCAAGGGTAAGACCTTTCCGGAAACCGGCAACGCGCCGGGCCAAGTCACGGTCCTGGCCTCGAGCATCGCCGCCTCAGGCAATCGTTTGCTCATTTCGCTGCGCGTCAAAGCCAAGGAAAACAAGAGCTGGTTCGGCTTCGGCGCCGAAGCGACCGTACACATCTGGGGCAAGCCCACGCTCGACGCCGACAACCAGATCATGCGGCTCACCGACATCTCGCTCGACGTGCAGTCGCAGGCCGCCTTCGGACTGCTCGGCACCGCGGCGCGCGCCGCGATCCCGTACCTGCAGAACGCGCTGGTGCAGAACGCCGTGGTCGATCTCAAGCCGTTCGCCGCGAGCGCGAAGAAGAGCATCGACGCTTCGCTCGCCGATTTCCAGAAGCCGGTCGACGGCGTCGAAGTCGAAGCCACGGTCGACGGGCTTCGCTTGATCGGCATCGAATTCGATTCGCAAACCTTGCGCGTGGTCGCCGAGGCCGACGGCGCTGCTCGCGCCCTGGTGCGCAACATCGCGCTGCAGTAGGCGTTGAACTAAACAGCCGTTCAGAAACCTGCCGGTTGGAAAAAATTTCGTGCGACGGCCGGAGCACATCCGGTCCGTACGCCCTTGATTGACCACATTCGCACCCAAGGACTGTCATCGCTTCAGGGAGACGATCAACGCCATGACCTTGCGCCTCAGCCATTGCAACGCCGCAGCTCTCCTGCTCGGCAGCACCGCCCTCGTGACGATCGCGGCAGCGCCATCGGCAAGCATTGCCGGAGCGGACGGCACGATTGTCGTGGCGCAGGCTCAGGCCCCGGCTCCTGATGCCAACAAGAAGCCGCCGCCCAAGGCAGCGCCGGCGCCAGCTCCGAAACCGGTGGCACCCCCGGCGCCCAGACCGCCGGCGCCCCCCGCGGCTCCGCCAAGAGCAGTGGCTCCGCCGCCGCAACAATCCGCGCCGACCGCTCAGCCCAGGCCGACCGCTCCGCCGCCACCGCAACAGCATGCACCCACGCAGGCGCGTCCGCCCGCTCCCCCGGCACAGCCAAGACCCACGGCACAGCCGACGCCGCCGCCCGCCGCAGCGCCGACCCAGCGGCCCGCGACGACAACCCAGCAGCCGGCCACGCCACCGGCGGCCCAGCAGACCGGGCGTCCGCTCGGCGCTCCAGACCACCGGCCGCCAGCGCCAGGCCTGCAACAGCCGCAACAGCCAGCTCCTTCGACCGCGCAGCAGCCTCCACGCGGACCCGCGGCCGTCCAGCGGCCGCCGCAACAACAGGCTCCGCCGACCGCCCAGCAACCGCCACGCGGCGCTCCCAGTGCACCCGCGGCCCAGCTGCCGGTGACAACGCCCGCACCCACAGCGCAAGGCAATCCCGCGGTGGTCGCGCCGGCGACGCAGCCCCGCGACGCCCGCGAGTTCATCCGCCGCGACAACCAGCAGCCGGCGCCGCACATCGACCAACTGCGCCGGGAACGGCACGAGGTGCGCGAAGGCAATCGCGTGTTCATCCGCGAACCGGATCGCACCATCATTCGCGAGGGCGACCGCACCATCATTCGCCACAACGAGAACGGCCGCTTTTCCGTCGGCGCACGCAACATCGTGGTCGAACGCCGCGGCGTGAACTCGGAGACCATCATCGAGCGCGGCAACGGCGTGCGCATCATCAACGTCACCGACGCCGACGGCCGGCTGATCCGGCGCGTGCGCCGCGACGCGGGCGGCCGCGAGATCGTCATCATCGACAACAGCCACGCCGAGCGCCGCGGCGCGGTGCCGCTGTTCCTGGCGCTTGCGGCGCCGGTCATCCTAATCCCGCGCGAGCGTTACATCCTCGACATGGATCGCGCACCGCCGGCCGCGGTCTACGGCGTGCTGATGGAACCGCCAGTCGAGATCATCGACCAGCCGTACACGCTCGACCAGGTGCGCTACAACGCGCCACTGCGCGACCGCATGCCGCGTGTCGACCTCGACATCAACTTCGATCTCGGCTCGTGGCAGCTCACGCCCGATCAGGTCGATCGCCTCGCCGTGATCGCCGACGCGATCAATCGCGCGGTCGCCGCCAACCCGCGCGAAGTGTTCATGATCGAGGGCCACACCGACGCGGTCGGCAACGACGTCGACAACCTGTCGCTGTCCGACCGCCGCGCCGAGTCGGTTGCGGTGGCGCTGACCGAGCAGTTCCAGGTGCCGGCCGAGAACCTGGTAACGCAGGGTTACGGCGAGCAATATCTTAAGGTGCCGACGCAGGGACCCGAGCGCGTCAACCGCCGCGTCGCCGTGCGCCGCATCACGCCGCTGATCGATCAGCAGGCGCAGGCCGCGCCGCGGCCCGGTCCGCCACCGAGGTGAGCGCGCACACCTAGACTAATCCGCCCTCGTCCTGAGGAGCACGAGCGAAGCGAGTGCGTCTCGAAGGATGGGGGGCGGCCCCATGCTTCGAGACGCGCACTTCGTGCGCTCCTCAGAGCATGAGGCCGAGGGGCCGGCGCTTAGCCTTTCCGCAGCAGCGGCCAAAGCTCGGCCAGCGACGGCTGCTCGCCGAGGCGATCCAGGATCGCCGCGATTTGCTCGGCGGTCGGACGCGTGGCCCCGGCATGCTCCGCGCAGTCGAAGAATTTTTCCCGCATCTGCGCGGGCGGCATCGGGTTCTTCGCCGTGCCGCTCGCGTATGTCACGAGCTTCTCGACGGTGCTGGCCGTCCTTCAGCGTGACGGAAAGCCGCGTCGGGTAATCGCCGCCGTGTGCGTCGGCGAACTCCGGATCGAACGAAACCTGCACCATGCCGGCCAGCGCCTTGACGCGCGGATCGCCGATCGCTTCGGCCTCGAACGAGGCAAGCTTCGGCGCGCCATGCGCCAGCGAGTAAGCCACGACGTATTGCAGATTGAATTTCGCCGCCTCCATGTCCTTCGGATACTGCGTGCCGGCGCGGCTCGCGGCGTATTTCGTGATCCCGGCCTTGATCGCGGCGATGTCGGCTGACGCGCGGGCCAAGCTCGTCGCGGATCGCAAGCGCCGCGTCGATGCCGGTGTGGATGACGCCGCCGCAGGGATAGCGCTTCGGCCGGATGCCGTTTTCCGCGAGATCGAATTTCTGTCCGAGGTCGTCGAACGGCGCGGCGCTCCAGGGGATGCCGCGCGCGAACGTCGCGAAAAATCCGCCGCGGCCTTCCAGCGCCGAATGGTTGGCGGAAAAGCCCTTGCCGCCGAGCAGCGCCGCGGTCATGCCGTTCCGTGCCGCGTGGCCGGCGTGCAGTGGCTTGGTCATGGTGCCGTAGTTGGCGTTGACGCCGGACGCCATCGACACCGCGATGCCGATCGTGTCGGGATATTTTTCCGCCGGCAGTTTTATCAGCTGCGCGCAGGCGACCGCGGTGCTGATCGTGCCGATGGTGGAGGTGCCGTGCCAGGCGCCTTCGCCGTTGTGCGTGGGATTGGCCCGGCTCAAGCGCGAGCAGACCTCGAAGCCCGCGACGAAGGCCGCCAGCACCTTGGCCCCGTTCGCGCCGGACGCTTCCGCAAGCGGCAAGAGCGCCGGGATCACCGGCGCCATGAGCTGGCCCTGCTGGTAGGTGAAATCGAAATCGAGCGCATGACCGGCGACGCCGTTGCAGAGCGCGGCAAGCTGCGGCGAAGTCTTCAGCGCCGCGCCGACCACCGACACCGCGGGCGCCGCGCCCTCCGCCTGCGCCATGTCGCGAACGAGGCCAGCCGCCTTCTCAGTGGAGCCCGCCAGCATGACGCCGACGGTGTCGACAAACGCCGTGCGCGCCGTCTCGATCGCCTTCAAGGGCGCCTTCGCCAGCTCAAAGCCGGCGGCGAACCCGGCGATGCGTTCGGCCAGCCCGGGTGATTCCTTCAACGCCATGGTCTGCGCCCTCAAGCCCCCGGGCCACGCCAGCGCCGCCGCGCCGCCCACAACGAAGCCGCGCCGAGCGAGCGAATTCCGTCGATGTTCCTTGCGCATAGCGGCGGCCTCGCGGACGCAAGCCTAGCACGTTGACACCCCCCGGCGCGGGCCTACATTGAGGGTGTTCCGAGGGGAGCTCCGGCACGGAGCTGAGAGACCGCAACATGCGGTGACCCTTTGAACCTGATCCGGGTCATGCCGGCGAAGGGACAGGACATTGGCCAGCTCGATCTATCTCGCCAGGCTGATCGGACCGGTGGCGCTCGCCGTCGCCCTTGCGTTGGCTTTCAACGCCGCGACGTTCCGCGCCATGGCGAACGAATTCCTCGCCAGCAACGCGCTGGTTTTTCTCTCCGGATTTCTGACGCTGGTGGCGGGCGTCGCTATCGTGCTCGCCCACAACCTCTGGACTGCCGACTGGCGTGTTATCGTCACCATCGTCGGCTGGCTCGCGATCATCACCGGCGCCATTCGCCTGATCTTCCCGGATCGCGCCGCGGCCTTCGGCCGGCCGATGCTTCACAAGCCCCATACCCTGCAAATCGGCGCTGCGGTCTGGCTGATCGTCGGTGCGCTGCTCTGCTATTTCGGCTACATTCACTGACAACCCGCCCCCACTGGGAGCTTACGCAAATGAACAAGCCCGTCTCCGCCTCCGAACTCCTCACGCCGAAGGTCACCACCGGCCCGCTGATCGGCTCGCGCAAGGCTTATGCCCGGCCCGAGAGCGCGCCCGACCTTCGCGTGCCGATCCGCGAGATCGTTCTCTCGGAGGCCTCCGGCGAGCCGCCGCTGCCGGTCTATGACACGACGGGCGTCTACACCGACAACGACGCCGTGATCGACGTCGAGAACGGGCTGAAGCGCACCCGCATCGAATGGGTCAAGGAGCGCGGCGGCGTCGAGGAATACGATGGCCGCCCGATCAAGCCGGTCGACAACGGCAACGTCTCGGGCAAGCACCTCGCCCGCAACTTCCCGAACACGCCGAAGCCCTGGCGCGCGCTCGACGGCAAGCCGGTCACGCAGTACGAGTGGGCCAAGCTCGGCGTCATCACCAAGGAGATGATCTACGTCGCCGAGCGCGAGAACATGGGCCGCAAGAAGCAGCTCGACCGCGCCGAGTGGGCGCAGAAGGACGGCGAGAGCTTCGGCGCCTCGGTGCCGCTGTTCATCACGCCGGAGTTCGTGCGCTCGGAAGTGGCGCGCGGCCGCGCCATCATCCCGGCCAACATCAACCACGCCGAGCTCGAGCCGATGGCGATCGGGCGAAACTTCCTCACCAAGATCAACGCCAACATCGGCAACAGCGCCGTCACCTCCTCCGTGGAAGAAGAAGTCGACAAGATGGTGTGGGCGATCCGCTGGGGCGCCGACACGGTGATGGACCTCTCGACCGGCCGCAACATCCACAACACCCGCGAATGGATCCTCCGCAACTCGCCGGTTCCGATCGGCACCGTGCCGATCTACCAGGCGCTGGAGAAGGTCGACGGCGATCCGGTCAAGCTCGACTGGGAGTGCTACAAGGACACGCTGATCGAGCAGTGCGAGCAGGGCGTCGACTATTTCACCATCCACGCCGGCGTCCGCCTGGCCTATGTGCCGCTGACCGCCAACCGCGTCACCGGCATCGTCTCGCGCGGCGGCTCGATCATGGCGAAGTGGTGCCTTTCGCGGCACAAGGAAAGCTTCCTCTACGAGCGCTTCGACGAAATCTGCGACATCATGCGCAAGTACGACGTGAGCTTCTCGCTGGGCGATGGCCTCCGCCCCGGCTCGATCGCCGACGCCAACGACCGCGCGCAGTTCGCCGAGCTGGAGACGCTCGGCGAGCTGACCCAGATCGCCTGGAAGAAGGGCTGCCAGGTCATGATCGAAGGCCCCGGCCACGTGCCGCTGCACAAGATCAAGATCAACATGGACAAGCAGCTCAAGGAGTGCGGCGAGGCGCCGTTCTACACGCTCGGCCCGCTCACCACCGACATCGCGCCGGGCTACGACCACATCACCTCGGGCATCGGCGCCGCCATGATCGGCTGGTTCGGCTGCGCCATGCTCTGCTACGTGACGCCGAAGGAGCATCTCGGCCTGCCGAACCGCGACGACGTCAAGGAGGGCGTCATCACCTACAAGATCTCGGCGCACGCCTCCGACGTCGCCAAGGGCCATCCGGCGGCGCAGCTTCGCGACGACGCGCTCTCACGCGCGCGCTTCGACTTCCGCTGGGAGGACCAGTTCAACCTCGGCCTCGATCCCGACACCGCGCGCGAATACCACGACGAGACGCTGCCCAAGGAGGCGCACAAGGTCGCGCACTTCTGCTCGATGTGCGGCCCGAAGTTCTGCTCGATGAAGATCACGCAGGATGTGCGCGATTACGCGGCGAGCGCTGAACGACAACGAGAAGGCCGCGCTCTGTCCGCCGAAGCCTTGGCGGAGGCGGGCATGAAGGAGATGTCGGAGAAGTTCAAGGCGATGGGCAACGAGGTGTATGTCGATAAGGATGCGGTGAAGGAGAGCAACAAGGCGTTGTAGTCAGCTTGCCGACGCTCATCGTTATTGCCGGACCCAACGGCGCGGGCAAGACGACGTTTGCTCGGGAATATCTTTCGACGGAAGACCGGCTCTTCGAGTTCGTCAACGCCGACGAAATCGCGCGAGACTTGGACAAACCTTCCGACATCATGGCCGGTCGCATGATGCTCGATCGCATTGATAAGCTTGCCGATGCAAGGGCGGATTTCGCGATAGAAACCACGTTGGCAAGTCTTGGTTATGCGCGGAAGATCCCGGCGTGGCGCGTGCAAGGCTATCTCATTTCCTTAGCCTACCTGCGGTTGGACAGTGTGGAGCAGTCGATTGCCCGGGTGCGCAACCGCGTCGCAGCAGGCGGACATGATATCCCGGAGGACGCGATCCGGCGGCGATTTGCAAAGAGCTGGCGCTATTTCGAAAGCATCTACCGACCGATGGCGGATGAATGGTATGTTTGGGCGAGTCGTGAGGGTGGCTTTTCGCTGATCAACTCCTGGGATGGACGACATGCGCCGCGGCCTTGACGTGGAGAAAGCGGAAGCCGCCTTGAAGCGGGCCGCGTACAAGGCACTCCACGGAACGCGCGAGGAGCGTTCGGGCCGTTTCTTGACGCAGGGCAAAGTACGCGAACCATCTCACGGGCAACTTCGGTCCTCCAGCAGCCGCGATGCCGTGAAGCGCAAAGGATGAACCCCTCGCAGTTTGAATTCGGCGAAAGGGAACAATCTGTATTCCGATACTGCGCGCCTACCCGCCGTTCTTGGCGAAAGGCTCGTTGTTCCAGATCGCATCCGCCGCGGCCCTGTCCGGCAGCGCGCAGAACGGGCTGAGCGCAGCAAAACCCATCGCTTTACCTCGAATCGGTGATGGACTTCGCGCGACCAATCCTCGTTGCTTGGCACCTCAGGCGCATCTTCGTATTCTTTCCCGGTGCGGGTCGCGCCGCCGTTGGCACGGGAGATGCAAACATGAAACCAGTCCATGCATGTGTCCTCGTTGTTGGCGCAGCCATTCTCGCTCCGGCCATCGCAGTGGCCCAGCCCCCCTCGCCGACCGAAAAGCTCAACGCCTACATCGGCTGCATCAACCGGCTGTCGGAGCGCTCCTACGAGTTGCGCAATCGCTATTTCAGCTGGGCCGCCAGGACCGGCCCGACCGGCAAGGAGCGGATCATCTACGGCACCTACACCATCTACGACACGTCGGACTGCAAGAGAAACGTCGAGAAGGCCAACGCGCTGGAGCCGCGCGACACGGCGCTCGAGGCCGCGGCGTCCGCCTACGTCGAGGCCGTCATGAAGCTCGAGCCGCTGCTCAAGGAGGCCGACGACTACTATTCCCAGGAGAACTACAAGGACGACAGGATGGCCAAGGGCAAGGCGCTGCATCCGCGCCTGGTCGCCGCATGGGACGCCTTCGCCGGCGCCGACAAGGCGCTGCGCGGCGAGGTCGAAGCCATCAACGACAGGCGCGCGGCGGAGCGCCTGGCGGAGATCCGCAAGAGCGAGGGTCTCACCCCGCGCTACTACGTCCAGGCGCTGATGATCGACGCCAAGCGCGTCCTGCGCGCCGAGGAAACGGACAAGCCCGACCTTGCCGCGATCACGCAGGCGCTGAACGAGTACGAAGAGCTGGTCAAGGCGGCCGAGCTGGTTTCGCGGCAGGATGGCGGCAAGATCGGCTCGATGTTCATCGGCAACGCCAAGTCGTTCCTCACCACGGCGAAGCAACTGATGCGCCGCCATCGCGACAAGGTGCCGTACAGCAGCGGCGACAGGATGATGCTCAACGCCGGCAGCGGCTGGATGGTCGAGGGCTCGCCGCAGCGCCTGCTGCGCGACTACAACCAGTTGATCGACGCCTACAATCGCGGCGCCAATATCTAGAGCAGGATTGCATGACGTTGAAACAAACTCCGTTCGCTCCCGCGGAAGCGGGAGCCCAGTTCTTGGCCAAAACGCTGGGTCCCCGCTTCCGCGGGGACGAACGGGGGTGATTCAATCTAAGACAATCGCGCTCTAGGCATCCGTTATTTCGTGGGCACCAACCTCTCCACGTCATGCCGGGCCACCCGGGTCCGGCCTTTGGCCGGCCCGAGTGCAAGCTTGTGCCGGCCATGACGGCGTGGACGCGCACCCGCACCCTCAATCGAATTTGATCCCCGCAGCCTTCGCCACCGCGGTGTACTTCGGAATGTCGCGGGCGATCCGTTCGCGGAACGCCTGCCCGGTGCTGCCGTCGGGAATGAGGCCGATCTGCCGAATGCGCTCCTGCACGTCGGGCAGCCTGGCGATCGCCATGACCTCGGCCTCGAGCTTCTTGACGATGGGCGCGGGCGTGCCCTTCGGCGCGGCCAGACCGATGAAGCCTTCCACCACCACGCCCTCGATGCCAACCTCGGCGAGCGTCGGCACGTCGGGAAGCTCGGGCAGGCGCGTCGCGCCGGTCGAGGCCAGCGGCCGCAGCGCGCCGGCCTTGAACTGGGGCATCGCCGGTCCTGCGTCGGCAAAGGTCATCGTCGCCTGCCCGGTCAGAACCGCGGTGACGAGCTCGGCGCCGCTCTTGAACGGGATGTGCTGGAATTTCGCGCCGGTCTTCATGTTGAACAGCTCCGAGGTGAGCTGGAATACGGCGGAGGTGCTGGCGTAGTTGGCCTTGTCCGGATTGGCCTTGGCCCAGTCGACCAGCTCCTTCACCGATTTGAACGGCTGCTTGGCGCTGACCGACAGCACGAGATGATAGAGCGCGATGTTGGAGATCAGCTCGTAGCTTTTCAGCGGATCGTAGGGCAGCTTCGAATAGACCGCCGGGTTGATCACCATCGCGCCGGACGGTGCCATCATCAGCGTCATAGCCGTCGGGCGCGGCGCGGGCCACCATGTCGGAGGCGATGGTGCCGCCCGCGCCCGCCTTATTCTCGATGACGAACGGCTGGCCCAGGCGCTCGGTGAGCTTCTGTCCGACCACGCGGGCGATGAGGTCGTTGGAGCCGCCCGGCGCGAAGCCGACGATCACCTGCACCGGCTGGCTCGGATAGTTCTGCGCCGCTGCCGCGCCGGGATGCAGCAGCGGGATCGCGCCAAGCAATGCGGCCGCCAGCCGAAGCCGCCGCCACGTGTGGCGCTTCCATGATCCGACCATGGTCTCCTCCCCGATCCCTCATCGTTCGTTCAACACCGTCGCCGCCACCTTCTCGCCGATCATGATGGTCGGCAAGTTGGTGTTGGCGCAAGGCACCATGGGCATGATCGAGGCGTCCGCCACGCGCAGGCCCTCGACGCCAAGAACGCGCGCCGACGAATTGGTGACGGCGAGCGGATCGTCCGCCCGCCCCATGCGGCAAGTGCAGGACGCATGGTAGTGACCGAGCACGGCGGAGCGGATCCAGGCCCGGCAGGCGTATTCGTCATGGACCAGGTCGTCGATCGAAGGCGCGTCCGCGATCATCGAGCGGATCACCATGCGCCGCAACACGGCGGATGAATCCATCACCTGCGCGCCAACCCAGGTCTGCACCGCATTCCAGCGGCTGTGCATCGCGAGCTTGTTGCGCATAGTCGGACAAGCTGATCGGGAAAACCTCTTCGACGGCGTCCTGCACCGCCGGATGGGTCCGAAGCTTCGCCAGCAGCTTCACGCCCTTGACGACGCGGACCATGTCGCGTTCGTCCGAGCACATGTTGAAATCGATGTCGGGCGGCGCGCCGGCTGCGGCCGACGACAGCCTGATCTCGCCGGTGGAATACGAGCGGTTCACCCACATCGCGATGACGCCGATGCGCGCCCCGATGGCGTGCCACTGCGCCTTGTTGGTCGGGATCACGTACATGTCGCCGGGCGGACAGCCTTCGAGGCCGGACGACCAGCGCAGGCCTGCAAACATCTGGCGCCGCAGGTCGGCGGGCAGACGCGCGGGACGCTTCAGGAAGCAGCCGAAGTTGACGCCCGGGTGCTCCATCAGGTGCTTGCCGACGCCGCGGCGGTCCGCCGACGACGTCGATGCCGTGCGCGCGCAGCTCGCTCGCCGGGCCGATGCCGCTGCGCATCAGCAGCACCGGCGAATGGACGGCACCGGCGCAGACGATGACCTCGCGCGCCCTGATCTCGCGCTCGCCTTCCGGCCCGCGCACGCGGACGCCGGTGCAGCGGCTGCCGTCGAAGACAATCCTGTCCACCTGGGTTGCGCCCATCACCGTCAGATTGGGACGCCGCCGCACCTCCGCGGTCAGGTAGCGCCAGGCCGCGCCCATCCGCATGGTGTCGGTGTGGCTATAGGCGACGGGAAAGAAGCCGTCGTCGAAGCGCGCGTTCTGATCGGCGATGTTGGACCAGCCCTGGTCCTCGATCGCCTGCATCACGCCGCGCGTGAAACCCGGCCAGCGCTCGGGCGCGTAGCGCTGCAGGCGGATCGGGCCGTCGCGGCCGTGCAGCGGGCCGTCGAAGTCGCTGTCGGTCTCGAGCTTCTTGAAGAACGGCAACACGCCGCTCCAGTCCCAGCCGGTGGCGCCGGCTTCGGCCCAGGCGTCATAGTCGGACGGCAGCCCGCGGTTGGCGGCCATGCCGTTGATGGAGGAGCCGCCGCCGATGACGCGGCCCGCCGGATAGCGTGCCCGCCGCCGCTGGTCGGGTGCGTTGCCGGGCCTCGGCCCGTACGCGGCCTTGAGACCGCTCCAGATGAACCGCCGGTCTGCGTAGGCGGTCGCGGCAAAGATGTCGAGAATTTCCGGCGGCTCCTGCCCCGGCGGATAGTCGGTGCCGGCCTCGATCAACAGCACGCGGATGGAATTGCGCTCGGACAGCCGCGCCGCCAGCGGGCAGCCTGCCGCGCCCCCGCCGACGACGACGATGTCGTATTCTTCGACAGCTTCGGCCGCCACCTGTCAGTCCCCGAACACCCACCGCACGATCCGCGCATCCCGCTGATACCCGCCGTTCTTCGAAAACGGCTCCTCGTTCCAGAACTTGTCCGCCGCCGCCCGGTCCGGCAGCTCGAGCAGCAGCGCCGTGCCGATGTTGTCGGCGCCGTCGGCCGAGCGGATCGGTCCGCGGAAGATGAAGCTGTCGCCATACGACGCGAAGTAGGATTCGTGCGCGTGCAGGTGCTCGCGGAAGAACTCGTTGGTGCCGGTCTTGGGTCCCGTGCACAGGAACTGCTGCATGCCCTTGCGGCGATAGTCGGCCGCGCGCTTGCCGAAGCTGTTCGACCAGCGGTGGATTTCGACGCGCTGATAGACGCCGGCCTTGCTCATCGGCTCGTCGGCGACGAACGCGTCCGCCGCCGCGCGGTCGTCAAGCTGCATGAAGAACGTCGTGCCGAGCGTGTCGCGGCCGTCGTCCGACACGAAATGGCCGTAGCCGATGACGCGCTCATCGAAATTCTTGACGTAGCTCTTCTGCGCCGCCAACGCGGCGCGCCGCGTGTCCACACTGCCCACCTTGTCCCAGCAATAGATCGCCCACTGCGCCGGCTTCTTGCGGTAGTAATCCTTCAGCGCCTCGCCGCTCAAGCCATACCTGGGATCGCCCGGCAGATAGCCGCCCGCTTCTCCGCTTGCCATCTCGCCTCCCAATCATGCAGCTTGATAATGAGCCTAACAAGCGTAGCCCGGATCGAGCATTATCGAAACGGGGGCCGGAAAATGGCGTCGCTAATCCAGGCGGTAACGGCTGCCTTGCCCTCCTATGAAGATCTACGCACTCCTCTGTCCCGCCCCGCAACCTCCGCCGTCGTTCCGGGGCGCGCATCAGCGCGTAGCGCGGATGAGCGAAAGCGTCATCCGCCGATTTTTCCGGGCACAAGGCGGTAAAGGCGGCGATGCCTTTACGCGCGGGGATAACCGCATCGACGCACGATAATCCCCGGACGGCTGGGGACAACATCTTCAACGCTGAGTGCGAGGCACTCGCTTTGGGTCTAATCTGTCTGTCGGCTCGTTCCCCATCCAACGCGAGGCCGGCATGGCGCAGAGCAAAACGTTGACCATTCGGGCCACCCTCGAAGGTGATCGCTCGATCCACCGGGACATCGAAGTCGACGCTTCCAAGTCCCTCTACAAGCTTGCCGAAGCGATCATTTCGTCCTTCGGCTTCTCTTTCGATCACGCTTTCGGCTTCTACACCGGGCTTACGCCTGCAAGGATGATGCGCGTGCTTCCGAAATACGAATTATTCGCCGATATGGGAGAGGCCGACCCTGGCGTGCTGAGTGTGAAGAAGACCACGATCGTGCAGGCATTTCCGGTCGTCGGCCATACCATGCTGTTCCTGTTCGATTATGGGGACGAATGGCATTTTCGCGTGAGTTGCCGTGGGACCGGCTCGAAGGTGGCCAGGGTTCGTTATCCTCGCATCACAGCAAGCCAGGGCGAGGCGCCCGAGCAATATCCAGACCCCGAGACTGACGCCGAAGACATGCCGACCTATGGCGTCAATCCAGTAACAGGCGAGAAGATATATTTCCGCAGGTAGCCCGTCCGGGCGGACTGGCAAAGCGTAATCCGCCAGCACGCAAGTCTTGACAGCGCTGGTTACGCTCCCGGACACCTCAGCCTACTATCGCATTTGCCGCCCACAAATCCGTGGCAGACAGCGAAGGCCGACATCATGACGGGCGTCGATTCCTCGATGATGACCGACGTCGCGTACGACGAAGACAGCGGCGAACTCGACATCACATTCACAAGCGGCAAGACGTATCGCTATTTGAACGTCCCGCCGGACATCCACGCGGGACTGCTCGAGGCCGAGTCCAAGGGCCAGTATTTCAATGACTACATCAAATACGAATTTGTTTGGTCCGAGGTGACGCGGCGCCGACCGCGATAGGCCTTTGGGGTTTGGCCGTTGCGAGACCCATCGCAACCGATCGCAACATATACCGAGGGTTTCGCCCTCGCTTAACCTATCTTGCGTGCTCAACCGCGTGACGACTGCTTCGTGAACATAGCCTCGAACAGCTCGCGCGAGCGGCGCAGGCCCTCCTCGCTGAACACCACCGACTTGGCTTTGCCGACCGGGTTGTCGATCATTCCCTTCTGATGAAGACGGCCCATCGCGTCCCAATCGAAGCCCTTCCAAGCGCGGTATTCGTTGTGACGGCCAAGGTACAGAAGCGCGAGCACGGCATCATCGATCCGGTCGGTATCAAGCGTCATGGCAAAATCCTCCTATCAGCGAGCAAGGATAACCCGGATTGAGCCCACACGAAATCCGGAGTTGGCATCGCTTCGCTCCGATCCATCCGGGCTGCATACTGCATTGCCCGCGCTGCAACTCCATGTATCATTTCACAGTCACTGGCCGGCAATCATGCAATCACCCCAGCCCTGGAGGTGTCCGATGTTTACTCTCCGAACCATCATCCTGCTATCCACCCTCGCCTTACTCTGCGCTCCCGCCCTCGCGCAGGACGGCAAAATCAAGATCGATAAGTTTAACCACAGCGACTAGACCAAAGGCATCTTCTCCGAAGCCACGACGGTGATCGGTATCGGCAACGCCAAGATGATCTTTCTCGCCGGCGTCGGCGCCGAGGACGAGAACGGGCCGCGCGGCAACGTCCGCTATCCGGGCAATTTCCTAGAGCAGTGCAAGTACGCCTACGACAAGATCAAACGTGTGCTGTCGAAGTCGTTGTCCGACGTGGTGAAGGCCACGACCTACATGACCGACCTGCGCCACCGCCTCACCATGGGCAAGTGCATCGGCGAAACCTGGAGCGGCGCCACCTTCCCCTCCCACACGCTGATCGGCGTCAGTGCCCTCGCGTTCCCCGAGATGATCGTCGAGATAGACATCACCGCGATCGTGGCGAACAAGTAGCAAGCGGATCGAACAGGACTTCGCGCAGGCTGCACTCTGCGGCATGCTCTCCCGGATGACAAATCCTCCCGCCGCCAAAGTCCGCGCCATCATGCGCTGGCTTATGGTCGCGTTCTACGCGACCGCCGGCGCTTTTCACCTGCTGCACCCCGACGCGTTCCTGCCGATCGTGCCCGGCTGGGTGCCGATCCCGCGCGAGACGATCGTTCTCACCGGGCTATGCGAACTCGCTGGCGCTGCGGCGCTGGCGATGGAACGTTTCCGCCGGCTCGCCGGCATCATGCTCGCGCCCTATGCGCTGTGCGTCTGGCCCGCCAACTTCAGGCATGCCTTCGAGCACATAGCCGTGCCGCCGATCCCGGATAGCTGGTGGTATCACGCGCCGCGGCTCGCGCTGCAGCCGGCGCTGATCTGGTGGGCGTTGTTTTGCTCGGGCGTGGTGGATTGGCCGTGGCGGCGGCGCGAAACGCGTATCGGTTAAATGCGGCGGATTTGGTGTTGCGGCCCGACGGCCGTCGGGCCGCGTGCAGGTTCGATGCGCGTGATGCGTGGAACTGATGGTGCGTCTTCCGGCGGCTGACAAGGGCGGGCCCGCCTTTCGGGGAGCCCGCCCGCATTACCGGCGGCTTGTCGTTCGCCGTTTATCGCATCGAAATGGCCAGCCCGCTCAGATCGGCATTGATCTGCAACCCGACCTGGCGGCCGGTGAGCGAGAGCGTCGCACCCTTCTCGTTGCGCAGCACGATCGCCTGCCCGCCGATGCCGACGGCGGCGCCGGCGCCGGCTGCGCCATACGCACCGGCCACGTTGTAGGGGCTGCCGTGGAAGGTGGCGTGGCCGTGGAAGCGCGTTTCCGAGGCGCCGAACACGAAGCCCGCGCTGATGCCTCCGATCGAGATCGGATAGCTGTGGTGAGCACAGCGCAGCGTACCGCTGCCACCCGAGCCGCCGATAAACCAGCCAGCCTTGAGCACCGAGAACGAAATGCCGCAGGTTTCGGCCTGGGCGGCGGACGAGAAACTTAAGCCTGCGAGAACAGTCAGCGCGGCGACGACGGCACGAGTTCCGGACGAATGAGACATGGCGTTGATCCTCCGTTGGGGGGGCTGGCTTGGAATCTTTGGGGACGCAACCGCCGGCCTGTTTGCACCTCTCGCCAGATCGAATCCAGCGAAATTGTTGAGCCAGGCCGGCAAACCCCGCTCTACTTCAAATATTGATCGAAAAACCCGATCGAACTCTGCGACGGCCTGGCGCTGCACCGCGTCCGGAGCATACACCCCGTCCTTGTTCCGCGTCACGTAAACGAAGCCATGCACGTCGTGCTCGTAGGTCGCCCAGCGCGTCTCCTTGCCGAGCTCGGCCAGCAGGTCGTAGCAGACGCGGAAGATGCCCTGCAGCTCGTCGCTGTTGCGTCCCTGCACGAAGATCGGCGTAGCGATCGGCGCGATCCGGGCGCGCGCCACCTCCTCGGTGATGCAGGCGCGCACTTTGGCCGGCTCGCGCATCAGCATGCGCTCCACGTCAAGCAGGCCGGTGGTCGGATTGATACGCGCGGTGGCGTCGGGGCGCAGCCGCAGGAATTCGTGCGCCGCGGGCTCGGCCGCGATCATGGCGCGGATGCCGCGGTATTCGGAGGCGATCTTGAACGCCATCTCGCCGCCGTGGCTCATGCCCATGTAGCCGATCCGCTCCGGCGCGATCCCGGGCAGCGTCCTGACGAATTCGGCGATCGAGATGACGTCCTCGTATTCCAGCGGTCCCCTGTTGAGGAGCTGCCGGTTCTGCCGCCGGTCTTCGACGAGCTTGCCGATCTTGTCGTAGGCGTAGTCGACCTCGGCACGGTAGCGCAGCCAGGCCACCGCGTAGCCCGCGGCCAGGAACTGCTCCTGCGTCCAGCTCCGGTTCTGCGTGAAGTCGCGCACCACCGCCATGCCGCCGCCGCCGTTGCCGGAGGCAAACATCACCAGCGGAAACGGACCCTGCCCCTTGGGCGTGCGCAGCCCGATCGGCGCGCAAAGCCCGTCGATGGTCTCGACTTGCATCAGCCGCACCGGGATGTCGGAGCCGCGTACGGGCTCGGTGATCGCGACCCGCTGCGGATCGATGCTGGTCGGTCCCGAAGATACTTCCATGTACTTTAGGTCCCCGTTCGACGGGCGCAGCGTAGCCCGGCGGCATGAGGGCGCGCCACCGGGGAAGCGGCGCCGGCTCAAGCCCTCGATGCAAACGGCCGCCCCGCGGTTTCCCAGGGAGCGGCCGTCACCCGCGGGTAGGAACACGCAGATCGGTCAGCGAGACCGGTTGGCACTGGCGTTTTGCGCCATGCCATACGCTTGAAGCGGCCGATCGCAATTGCAATCGCGCAGATGGCGCACCTCGCCGGGGATTTCCTTTTCCACGACCACGTGCTGCCGCTGCGTGTTGTACTTGTGCTCCACAAGATTGACGACGGTGTTGACGTACTTGTGGTCAACGTTGTGCTTCGTCAAAACGAGCTCTTTCTCGATGATGGTATGATTGTGCTGAATTGTACCAACGTTGCGAACCTCGTTCTCGTGAATGATCAGGTGATTGGTCTCGATCAGACGCTTGGACGGCACGATGCTCTGGGTCTCGATGACCGCAGAGTGGTCGATGTCCTTGGTCTGCTTGACCACTTCCTGACTGTCGTAGTTCCGTGGCGGTGGGCACTTGTAGCAGCCGCCGGGCGCCGGAACGCCGTAACCGGGATCCACCGGACCACGGCCGTAGTCCCCGGCCGAAGCCGGGGCGGAGGCGGCTGCGAGCGACAAGGCCAGCAGACCCCCCAGGCACACTGTGAGGTAGTTCATACTTCGCCCCTGTGTTAACGCGGACCATTCCACGTGTGGGTTAAGTGGCTCGGAACCAGGGCCGAGCCCCCCTTGGCCTTCTCACAGTGGTCACCACGGTAATGCATTCGGAACGATTTGTTAACCATCTAAGTTATTCTTTTTATTATGTGATCCGTTTTGGGACAGCGGCGGCGCGGCGCGCGGCAGCGTGCTGAATCTTCAGCCCATTTCTGTCCCATGGGGATCATGCGAGCCGCAGAACCGCGCTCGCCGCGGCAACGCCGGAATGACGGAAATGCCAGAGCCTAACCGCGGCCGATGAACGAGCGCATGTGGTTCGGCAGGATCGTCGCCTCGTAGAGGTTCACCTCGCCCGGCAGCGCCGCCATCAGCACCGCGACCTTGGCGACGTCCTCGGCGGCCATGACGTAGTCGTCGGGCGTGGCCCCAGCGCCGGCCTTGGCGCGGCCGCGGCGCGTCGTGAACGAGGACAGCGTCGCGCCCGGATGGATGATCGACGAAACGATGTTGTGCTTGCGCCCGTCCATGGTGAGCTGATGCGTCATGCCCTGCATGGCGAACTTGGTCGCGGTGTAGGGCAGCGAGTCCGGCCGCGGCGTCTTCGCCGAGACGCTGCCGATGTTGATGATGCGCCCGCCCTTCGGCGTCTGCTCCTTCATGATGCGGATCGCCTCGCGCGCGCACAGGAAGGCGGCGGTGAGGTTGATGTCGAGCACCTCCTGCCAGTATTGCAGCGTGATGTCCTCGGTGTTGATATGGGTCGCCACGCCAGCATTGTTCACCAGCACATCGAGCCGGCCGTAGGTTTCCTTCACCTTGGCGAACAGGGCCGTGACACCCTGCTCTTTCGACAGATCGATCGGAACCGGCAGCGCCTCGCCGCCCTTCGCCCGGATGCCGGCCGCGACCTCGCCCAGCAATTCGGCTCGGCGCGCCACCAGCACGGTCTTGGCGCCCTCGGCGCCGAAGGTTTCGGCGATGCCGCGGCCGATACCGTTGCTGGCGCCGGTGACGATCGCGATTTTACCCTGCAACTGCTTGGTCATCTGTCTCTTTCCTTTTTAACGGTCCGCCAGCGCGAGCTTGACGCCGAGCGCGACGAACGCCGCGGCAAATGCCCGCCGCATCCAGGCAAGCACCCGCGGCCGCGAGATAACGTGCTTGCGGATCGCCGCGGCGAACAGGCCGTAGACGACGAACACGACGAAAGTGAGCAGCATGAACACCGCGCTTAGCATCAGCATGTGCGACAGCGGATGCGGCTCGTTGCCGGCGACAAACTGCGGCAGAAAGGCGAAGAAGAAGATCGACAGCTTCGGATTGAGGATGTTGATCAGGATCGCTTCGATCGTCACCTTGAGGTCCGAGCGCGCGCCGATTTTTTCCTCGACCTGCAACGCGTCGCGCTCCTTCAACGTGTTCCAGGCCATGTAAAGCAGGTATGCGACGCCGAGCCACTTGAACGCCTGGAACGCCACCGCGCTGGTGTGCAGGAGCGCCGCAAGACCAAGGATCGCCGCGGCCATGTGCGGCACGATGCCGAGCGTGCAACCAAACGCCGCGACCACGCTTGCCCGCGAGCCGCGCGAAAGCCCGGCCGCCAGGGTGTAGAGCACGCCGGTGCCGGGCGACACGATCACGATCAGCGAGGTGATGAGGAAATCAATGGTCATGCTACATTCCTGCGCCGCCACAGACGTTGACCTTACCAGTTGCATTCACGGATGGTCATCATGGAATGCCGGGGCAGGCCCGGCTATGACCGCGAGGAGAGGTCGCGGACTGAATCGGAGCCCCTATGCCTGACTATCTCGAATTCGATCCCGCCGTCATCGACAAACGTCAGGTCTATCGTCTGCTGACCGGCTCGGTGGTGCCACGACCGATCGGCTGGGCCTCGACCCTCAGCGCCAATGGCGGCGCCAACCTCGCGCCGTTCTCGTTCTTCACCGTGGTCTGCGTCATCCCGCCGATGATTTCCTTGACCATCGCGCGCAACCCCGACGGCACGGAAAAGCACACTCTGAAGAACGTGAGGGAAACCGGCGAGTTCTGCTTCAACGTGGTGACGCAACCGGTGTGGAAGGAGATGGTCGATTCGGCAAACGCCATCCCCGAGGAGGACTCGGAGTTCGAAAAAACCGGACTGACGCCGATCCCCTGCGTGCGGATCAAGCCGCCGCGGGTCAAGGAGGTGCCGATCCACTTCGAGTGCACGCTCCATCAGGTGATCGAACTCGGCCCCAACCGCCATCCGCTGGTGATCGGCGAAGTCGTCTATATGCACGTCGATCCGGCCTGCATGACCAACGGCTATATCGACATGAAGAAACTCGACCCGATCGGCCGCCTCAACGGCTTTTTCTACTCGACGATCGGGGAGATCTTTCACCGCAAGTTCGAGGATGGCCAGGCGCGGTAAGCCGGGCGCGTTTTACGTATTCCGCCCGCTGTCCTGCTGGTCCTCGATCCAGTCCGCGAGCTTGCCGGCGACACGCGCGGGCTTCTTGCCCGCCTTGGCCTTGCCTTTGGTCTTGGTCGTGACCACAGGCGCAGCCTTCGCCTCGGCCGCCTCGCGCGCCAACCGCAGCGCCCGCAGCTTCTCGGTTCTTTCCCGCGTCGCCACGATGTTGGCCTCGTATTCGGCCATAGCCTTGCGGCCGTCCTCGGCCTGCAGCACCCGCATCGCCTGCGTCTTCGCCCGCGCTTTCGCCAGATCGTCCGCCAATGGAATGTCCTCGGTTCGACAACACTATATGGGCGCAATCCGGTTCCGTTTCAACCGCAGCGCGGCGGGGGCGGCATCGCCGCGTCAGTTCGTCCTGATATTCAACTCCTTCACCAGGCGTGAGTATTTCACCGAATCCGCCTGCGCAAGCTTGCCGATCTCCTCGGGCGCGCCGCCGATCGGCTCGACTGCACCGGTGGTGAAGTTTGCCAGCAATTTTGCGTCCTTCAGCGACTCGTTCATTTCCTTGTTCAGCTTGGCGACGACCGCCTGCGGCGTGCCCTTGGGCACGAACGCAGCGTACCAGGCATCCAGTACCAGCCCCTTGTAGCCAGCGTCCTCCAGCGTCGGCACCTCCTGCAAGGTCGGCGCCCGCTTGGACGCCGACTGCGCCAGGAGCTTCAAGGTGCCGGCCTTGTAGTGCGGCATCAACGCGGTCGGTCCGAGCCAAGCCATCTTCACATGGGCCGCAACCAAGTCGTTGATCGCCTGGCCCGCGCCGCGATAAGGCACGTGCTCCATCTTCAGCCCCGCCTCCCTGGCAAACCATTCGCCGACGACGTGCTGGTTTGAGCCGACGCCAGAGGTGGCAAAGCCGAGCCCCGGATTCTTCTTCACGTAGGCGACCAGTTCCTGCACCGAGCTGACGGCAAGCTCCTTGTGAACCGCCAGGATTTGCGATTGCCGGCCGAGATAACACACCGGCACCAATTCCTTGGTGTAATCGTAGGAGAGGTTCATGATGTGCGGCGCGCTCGCCGCGTTGTCGTTGGTGATCAGCACGGTGTAACCATCGTGATCGCTCTTCATGGCGAGGTCCATGCCGATGGTGCCGCCGGCGCCGGTGCGGTTCTCCACCACGACTGTGTGGCCGAGCGAGCGCGACAGCACGTCGCCGACCTGTCGCGCAATGAAGTCGATGGCGCCGCCGGGAGCGAGCGGCACGATGAACCTGATCGTCTTGCTCGGATATATCGCCTGCGCCCAAGCCCCGGGTGCAGCGATCGAGCCGCCGCCGAGCACCGCCGCGGTTGCCGCCGCACGCTTGATGAAGCTCCGCCGTGCGATTTTCTGCATTTCACTCCCCGTGGTTTTTCTGCTGCCCCGACTGTACCACCTGACCCGCGCCGAAAAAGCCATTGCTCGTTGTACCCAGGGAAGCTCGCATGACAAAAGATGAACAGGCGATCCGCGATCTCGTTGCAACGTGGATGCACGCAAGCAAGGCCGGCGACACGGCGAAGGTGCTCACGCTGATGGCGGACGACGCCGTTTTCATGGTCCCGGGTCGCGAGCCATTCGGCAAGGAAGCATTCGCCACGGCAGCGCAGGCCATGGGCCGTGTGCAGATGGAGGGTTCGAGCGATATCCGCGAGCTGCGGGTGCTCGGCGAATGGGCTTATCTGCGAAACTACACCACGGTGACGGTCACCCCGCCCGACGGCAAGCCGACGACGCGGGCCGGCTACACGCTGACCGTGCTGCGCAAGGACCCCGATGGAAAATGGCCTCTGGCGCCTGACGTCAATTTGCTGACGCTCGTTGAGGAGTAAGAACGGACGCTTTCACCCTCAAAAACCACTGAAATCGCTGTGAAATTTGCCATTGCCTCTTGCCCGCGCCGGTTGCAGACTAAACCCGTGGGGGAAGTGTCGTGCGTTCTCGCGTTCTGTGTCTCGTTCCAATAACGGCTGCCTTGCTTCTGAGCGGTTGTTACGCGCGCGATCCCTACGTCTCGTCCGCGGTTTCAACTGTGCGTTCCGGCAACTGGCGGATTGAACGTCAAACCGATCGTGTCACCAGCGCTCCGGTCGCCAGCGCCTACACAATCAGCCGATCGACTTCGAACTCCGGTATCCTGTTTCCGCCGCAAGCCTCGCTTCAGCTTGCGTGCTTCATCGACAAACCGGTGGTCAAGTTTACCTTCGGTTTCAAGATCGGCACCAATCAGAACTCGTTCCTTGGCTATCGCTTCGACGATCGACCCGGCCACGACATCGGCGGGCGGTTCCTGCAAAACTCCATGGCCGTCATTATCGACGAGCCTGCGGAGGTTGCGCCGTTCGTGAGCGAGCTTGCGACCGGTAAGTTGCTTTATATCCGGATTCGTTCGTTCAACGCTGGGCGCACGTCCGCTGAGTTCAATGTCGGTGGGGCAGACGATGCAATCAAGGCCGCACTCGCCGGCTGCCCGGCGAAGCCCGCCGCGACAACGCCGCACACCGCTTCGCTATCTGCGTCTCAACGCAGACGCTGACATTACGCGCGATCCTAAGGCACGATTGTATTGCGCTGAAACAACTCCGCTCTAGTCTACGTGTGCGCCGGACGCCTTGATGATCGGCGCCCATTTCGTCAGCTCCGCCTTGACGAAGGCTGCTGTCTTCTCCGGCGTGCTGCCCGGCGTCGGCTCGACACCGACCTCCTGCAGATGCTTGAACACCGCGGGGTCGGCCATCGCCTGGTTCATCGCCTTGTTGAGCTTCGCGATGATCGGCTTCGGTGTTCCGGCCGGCGCCATGAAAGCGTTCCAGGTGTAGCATTCGAAGCCCTTGATGCCCTGCTCCTGCAAGGTCGGCAGGTCGGGCATCGACCGGAGACGCGTCGCCATGCCGGCTCCGAGCGCGCGGACTTTGCCGTCCTGCGCCAACGGCAGAAAGGTCGGCGTCGCGTCGAAGGCCCACGATATCTGCCCGCCGATCAGGTCGCTGTCCATCGGCGCGGAGCCGCGATAAGGCACGTGCACGAAGTCGAGGCCGCCCGCCGCCGTCTTGAACTGCTCGCCGCAGAGATGAAGGATCGAGCCCATGCCGGACGAGCCGTAGCTGAACTTGCCGGGATTGGCCTTCAGCAATGCGATCAGGTCCTTCACATTCTTGACCGGCAGCGACGGGTTGACGCCGAGCAGCGTTGGCGTCACGCCGACCTGGCCGACCGGCTCGAAATCCTTCACCGGATCGTAGGGTATCCGCTTGTACAGGCCGGGATTGATGGCGTGGGTGGACACCGTTGCCATCAGGATCGAATAGCCGTCGGGCGGCGACTTCGCGATCATATCGGCGCCGAGGTTGCCGCCAGCGCCGGTGCGGTTCTCGACAATGAACTGCTGGCCGATGAACTCCGACATCCTGGCGCCCATGACACGCGCCACCGTGTCGGTCGGGCCTCCGGCCGCGAACGACACCATGATCCGGATCGGTTTCGACGGGTATTGATCCTCGGCGTTGGCGCCGGCACCGGCCAGCGCGAAGGCGACTATAACGCCGCTGAAAACATGGCCCTTGATCATCTGGCATCCCCCCGGTTGCAGATGACCCATGATGGCGCGTCCAATGGCGCCGCTTCAAGCCCTGGAACCAGGCTTCCGTGCGCGCGACCTCTGCGGCAGGGGCGTAGCCGGCTCTGCTATTGCGGCGTCAATCCCGCAATCTTTGCAGCTTCCTTGGAGCGTTCGTACTCGCCCTTGATGTAATCGGCGAAACCTTTCGCCGACTGCATCGCTTCCGGCACGAGCTCTGCGCCGGTGGCGAGGAAGCGGTCCTGCGACGCCTTCTCCGCAAGCGTCTTGATCATCGCCTGCTCCAGCGCCGCGACGATGTCGGGCGGCGTCCTGGCCGGGGCCAGCACGCCCACATAGCTTGCCGCGGTGAAATCCTTAACCCCGCTCTCGATCATGGTCGGTACGTCGGACGCCTGCGGCAATCTCTTCGCCGAGGCGACCGCGACGATATGAACCTTGCCCTGCTTGTGATGCGGCAGCGCGGTGGACATCTCGGTCATCGCGCCATTGATAGTGCCGGCCAGCATGTCCGGCACCAGTGCCCCGCCGCCGCGGTAGGGCACGTGGGTGAGCTTCGCCCCGGTCTGCGCATTGAAGCGCGCCAGGGTCAAATGGGTGGCGCTGCCGACGCCGGAGGTGCCGATGGTGACCTGCTGCTTCTTCGATAGCTCGATCAACTCCGCCAAGGTCTTCGCAGGCGTCGTCTCATGCAGCACGATGGTATGCGGCGCCAGATTGGCGAGCCCGATCGGCGCAAAGTCCTTCAGAGGATCGTAGCCGAGCTTCAACTGCACGAACGGATTGACGGTGAGCGGCCCGTTCGAGCCGGCCAGCAGGGTGTAGCCGTCGGCCGGAGCGTTCGCGACCATCGCGGCGCCGATGCTGCCGCCCGCACCAGCGCGCGATTCCACTACGATCGACTGGCCGAGCACCCGCGACATGCCCTCAGCGCAGAGCCGGGCCACGAAGTCGGCATTGCCCCCCGCCGCGAACGGCACGATCAGCCGGATCGGCTTGTCGGGATAGGCGGCGAACGCCGTCGGCGGCAGCAACGAAGCGAACGGCGCGGCGGTGAGCGTGGCGACGAGGCTGCGGCGTGAAATTGGCATGGAATTTCCTTTGGGGGTCGTGGGCGTGGCCGCAAACTATTCCGCGCGGGCTTGTCCGGACAAGATAATTCGATGCCGCAGCCGCCGAGGGGGAGACGGATATTCCCCGATCGCATGCGAGGTGCAGCCCACGGCTTTCCTAAACCGCCGGCACGCCTATATTCGGGCTTCTCACGGAGCCCTGCCATGGCGACACGTCAAATCAAGCTCAACGCCTTCATGCGGCCGGCCAGCATCCACACTGGCGCCTGGCGCTATCCCGGCGCCTGGCCGGACATGAATTTCAACTACGCGCACCTCAAGGAGGCGATCCAGAAGCTCGAAGCGGCGAAGTTCGACGCCTTCTTCATGGCCGACCACATGGCCGTGCTCAATATGCCGATGGATGCGCTCAAGCGCAGCCACACCTCGACTTCGTTCGAGCCCTTCACCTTGCTTTCGGCGCTGTCCCAGGCGACCTCTCATATCGGGCTGGTGGCGACCGGCTCGACCACGTTCGACGCGCCCTATCACATCGCCCGGCGCTTCGCCTCGCTCGATCACATCAGCGGTGGCAGAGCCGGCTGGAACATCGTCACCACCTCGAACCCTGACGCGGCGCTGAACTTCGGGCTTGAAGAGCACATGGAACACGGCGAGCGCTATCGCCGGGCGCGTGAGTTCTACGACGTGGTCACCGGATTGTGGGATAGCTGGGCCGACGACGCCTTCGTCCGCGACGTCGAGAGCGGCGTGTTCTTCGATCCGGACAAACTGCATGTGCTCAACCACAAGGGCGAATTCCTTTCGGTGAAGGGCCCGCTCAACATCGCCCGGCCGATCCAGGGCTGGCCGCTGATCGTGCAGGCCGGCGCGTCCGACAGCGGTAGACAACTCGCAGCCGAGACTGCGGAAGCGGTGTTCACCGCGCTGGGCGACATCGAAGCCGGCAAGAAGTTCTATGCCGACGTGAAAGGCCGGATGAAAAAGCTCGGCCGCGATCCCGATCATCTGAAAATCCAGCCGGCCTGCTTCGTCGTGATCGGCGAGACGGTCGAACAGGCCAAGGCCAAGCGCGCCAAGCTCGACAGCCTGGTGAACTACGCGAACTCGATTGCCTCGCTTTCGATCGCGCTCGGCACCGATGCCTCGAAATTCGATCCGGACGGGCCGCTGCCCGAGACATTCCGGAGAGCAACGCCAGCAAGAGCGGACGCGAACGGGCGATTGTCGCGGCCAAGCGCGACAATCTCACGGTCCGCCAGTTGGCCCAGCGCATGGGCGGCTACTCGGGCCTGGCCATGGTCGGCACCGCCAAGACCATCGCCGACGAAATGGAGGAATGGATCGAGAGCAGCGCCAGCGACGGCTTTACGATTATGTTCCCGTATCTGCCCGGCGGGCTCGATGATTTCGTTCGCGGCGTGATCCCCGAATTGCAGCGGCGCGGCCTTTTCCGCAAAGAATATGAGGGCAAGACGCTGCGCGAGAACCTCGGATTGCCGCGGCCCAGCAACCGCTTCTTCGATCGCAAGCCGGTCGCGGCCGAGTAACGCCGTGAGCGAGATCGAGAACTTCCACGCCCACGTCTATTACGACGCGCCGGCCACCCGAGCGCAGGCCGAGAAACTCTGTCAGGCGGCTGGCCAGACATTCGGCGTCAAGGTCGGACGAATGCACGACAATCCCGTTGGGCCACATCCGCGCGGAAGCTGCCAGCTCACCATCGCGAAGGACCAGTTCGCGGACGTGGTGTCGTGGCTTGTGCTCAATCGAAAGGCATTGACCGTCTTCACCCACGCGCAGACCGGCAACGCGCTCAAGGACCACACCGATCACGTGATCTGGCTTGGGCCGTCTGAGACGCTCAGCCTTGATCAATTCCGCAAGGGTTAGCCCGCTCGCGCGCGCAACGCCGCGATTGTCGCCGCCGCCTCCTGTGAAACCTTGGCGTGGTCGAGCGCGGTGAACTGGTTCTTGCGGCGAAGGATGCGCCCGTCCACCACCACGGTGTCGACGTTGGCGGGCTGCGCGAGGAACACGATGGCGTCGTAGGGATCGCCGATCGGGCCGATGTTGAGATCGGTCGCACGAATGAGAATAAGATCGGCGCGTTTTCCGACCGCGAGCGAGCCCACCTTGTCATCGATCTTCATATCGCGGGCGCCGTCGATGGTGGCGAGTTCGACTAGGCGCTTAGTCGGAATTTTGACCTTGCCCTGCAGGCGGTTGAGATTCATCGAATACAGAAGCCGCATGGCGACGAACAGATCGCAGTTGTAGGTCGTGACATGATCGATCGACAATGATGACTTGACCCCGGACTTCGAGCAGCTCGGGGAGCTGGATCACCCCGGCGTTGCCGGGCCGGCGCGACTCGCCGATCGGCGACATCGAATAGCTCACGCCCTTAGCCTTGAGGATGGCGCGATCCTCCGCCGAGGTGCCGGTGGGATGCACGAATTGCACGTCGGGGCCGAGCAGCCCCGCTCCTGTCCAGAAGCTTTGTGATCTGCGGCCCGGACGCATGCAGCGTGATCGGCAAGCCGAGCTCGCGGGCGCCACCCCATTCCTTCTTCGCCATCTCCACCGTGATCGTGCCACGAGTCGGATTGGAATTGTCCCCGATATTCCGCGAACAGATGCCGAGCGAGACCAGGCTGTCGCCCGGCAGCCCGCTTTTCTTGACGCGCGCCAGATCGGCGAGGTCCATCGGGTGGTCGTTCGGCCCGCCCTGCACAGGGCCATACGCATAGCGGCCGCGGATGCCGATGTCGCTCATGGCGCGGATCTCGGCGTCGGCGTGAGCGGGACTTCGCGTGTTGTGACACCAGTTGTGCGTCGTGGTGATGCCGGCGCTCAGCGCCTCGGCGAGACCGAGCCTGGCGCTGCGGTACGAATCCTCCGGCTGAAAGTGCGGACCGTATTTGGCCGTGACCGGGAAATAGCCGAACTTGGGATCGTCGTTGCGCACGAACGGCCGGCACACGTTGGTCCAGTGGTGCCAATGGGTTTCGACGAGGCCCGGCATGCAGATCATGCCGTAGCCGTCGATCACCTCGGCGCCGGGCGCGGGCACGCTTGCCGCGACTGCGACGATAGCCCCGTTACGGACATGGACGTCGCCGCTGGCGAGATCGCCGAGCGCTGGCGTCCATGGTCAGGACATGCGCGCCGCGCACCACGAACTCGCCGCGCGCCGGCAGCGATCCGGCGGTCTGCGCAAAGGCGCGGCCAGGCAGCAGAGCTCGCCGCGCCGAGCGCGGTCGAAGCTGCGAGCATCGCGCGGCGGTTGATCAGCATTCTTGTCCATGATGTCCTCCCCAATAGTTGTTGACGCGAGCGTAACCCCGATTTCCCTTTCGCTCCATCCCCGCTACGCTTGCCGCGAGCGCTCCCACATCGTTGCCCACCTCTCAAGCCCACAGGACACCTGATCATGAATCGCCTGATCGACCTGCCGCCGGAGCAACAGACCCCCGAACAGAAGAAAGTGTTCGAGCAGCTCGTCGCCGGCCGCGGCCGCATCCTCGGCCCCTACAAAATCTGGATTCATTCGCCGACGGTCGCCGCCGGCATGGAGCACATCGGCACCTACCTCAACAAGAAGGGCTCGCTGTCGGAGCGCGAGGTCGAGATCGGCATCCTGGTGATCGCGCAGCATTGGGACGCCGACTACGTGCGGCAGGCGCATATCAAGATGGGCCGGCAGGTGGGGCTGTCGCAGGATATCATCGACGCCGTGCTCGCCGGCCGCGATCCCAAGCTCACCGATCCGCACGAGCGCGCCGTGCACCGCTTTGCCGCGGCGCTGGTCGCGGGCGCGAAAATTCCCGGACGCGGAATTCGCCGAGATCGAGAAGGCGATCGGCCGCGACGGCGTCGCCGAGGTGCTGGTGCTGCTCGGCTATTACACATCGGTCGCGCTCGGCATGAAGGTGCACGAAGTGCCGATCCCGCCGAATTGAGGTTCAAGGATGGACCAGCTTCTCCCGATTGCAGAAAAAATCGCTGCACGCCTGATCGAGCGGAAAGAAACCGTTGCGGTGGCGGAAGGCTCGGCCGGCGGCCTGATTTCGGCGGCGCTGCTCGCGGTGCCTGGCGCCTCGGCCTATTTCGTCGGCGGCGCCGTGGTCTACACCGGCCCGGCGCGTCTGCGTTCGCCGAGATCAGCCTCGACGACATGAAAGCGGAAGGCATGCGGCCCGCGAGTGAGCCCTACGCCGCGCTGCTGGCGAAGCGCCTGCGCGAACGTCTCAACACCACCTGGGCGCTGGCCGAAGCCGGCGCGGCCGGACCGACCGGCAACCGCTACGGCGATCCGGCCGGTCACACCTGCATCGCCGTCGCCGGGCCGTCGCGGGCGCACACACACTTTGCGCACCGGCAGCGCCGACCGGCGCGCCAACATGCGCGCCTTTGCGGCCCGCGCTCTGGAATTGTTCGCGGCCGAGATCGGAGTCAAATAATCGGATCAGAATTCCTTGCCGATGTAGTGATCGACCGAATAACGGCCGCCGCCGCGAAACCAGATCGCCACGCAAAGCAGCGTCCACATCAGCGCGAACTCATAGCCGCGATTGGTCCAGAAGTAGCCGTACTGCCACTGGAACAGGAAGGTGATCACCAGCATCTGGATGCCGACCATGGCGGCGGCAATGCGGGTAAACAGGCCGATGGCAAGGCAGATCGCGGCAACCGATTCAGTGAAGAACACCAGATAGGCCATCAGTTCAGCGAACGGGATCCCTTTGCCGCCGATGCTGCCGACGTAGCGGTCGATCGGCGCCGTGAACACCTTCTGGATGCCATGCGGCACCAGGATAGCGCCGGTGACGAAACGCATGAAGGCGTAGGAATACGGAGCGAAACGCTGATAGACACCGGCCATGCCGGGAATGATCAGGCGCTGCCTGTCGATCCGAGTATCCATGACAATTCTCCATTGCCGCGCGCGCAAAGACTAACGTGGGCCGACGGTCGTTGGAACATGCGGACGTAGCTTCGCCAGCGCCATATTGAACGCCGGTGCCGCGCGCCTGTAAGCTTGCCCTCAAACAAAAACCAAGGCTGGGAGGACATCATGCATGGGCTTTTCATCGCGCCAATCGCCATGATGCTGCTGGCCACTCCATCTTCGGCGATCGCTCAAATCGCCGCTCATCCGCAAAATACAGGAAGCACCATGCCGTCCGACATTGACCCGAAATCCGGATTCCGCCTGCCGCTGCCGAACCGCGAGGATTTGGATGAGGCCGGCAAAAAAGCCTACGACCGCGGCACCACGCCCGGCGCGACCATCGCCGGCCTGCAGGGACCGTCCGGCATCCAGCTCTACAGCCCGAAAACCGCGGCGCCTCACACCGCGATCAATCGCTATCTGCGCTTCGAGGCAGGCTTCACCCCGCACGTTCGCGAGGTCGCGATCCTCACGACCGCGCGCGAGATGGACAGTCAGTTCGAATGGGTCGCGCACGAACCCGAAGCGCTCAAGGAAGGCGTGCCGCAGGCCACCATCGACGTCATCAAACACCGCCGCGGCACCGAAGGCCTCGACGAGACCGACGCGCTCGATCATCGAACTCGGCCGTCAGCTCTGGCGCGACCATAAGGTCAAGTCGGAGACCTTCGCCAAGCTCAAGACGATCTTCGGCCCGAACAAGCTGGTCGATCTGGTCATGCTGATGGGTAACTACGCCGGCACGGCGGCACTGCTCGCGGCGGTCGACATGCAGCTTCACGCCGGCAAAAAGCCGCTGCTGCCGATCCCGTAGAACACCACAGGAGCAAGCCGGTTCCAAAGATCTTCAAGGTTTATGCAAGGGAACACCCTCCGCAGCCCGTGCGTTTTACCTGCATGGTTCACCAAGAGGTAAAGCCAAATCCGGCGGTCGCAAAACCGCCGGATTTTTATTTGCGCCGCTGCATGTCGAGAAGCACCGCGGCGGTCGGCCAGCAATCGAGCTTGAGCCGATTGGCCTTCTGGTAGGCGCCAAGCGCTGCGCGGGTCAGCATCCCGGCCTTGCCGTCGATCTTGTCCTTGTAAAGCCCGCGCTCGGTCAGCGTGCGCTGCATCGCCTCGACATCCTCGGTTCGAAGCTGGGTGTTCTTGCTCCACGGTTTCTCGAACGGCCGCGCGTCGAGAATGCGGTCGCTGAGATGGCCGACGAACAGCACGTAGAGATCGGAGAAATTGTAGTCCTTGATGACATAGTAGTTTTTCGGCGTCAGGAAGGCCGGGCCATAGGTGCCTTCAGGCAGCAGCAGCGAGGCATCCAGTTTCAGCCCCGCCGGCGATAGCTTGCGGCCGTAGGCCGGTTGATAGCCGCGCTTGAGCCATTCGCCGATCGAAAACACATGCGACGGCTCGGCGATGGTGCAATCGACATTGGCCGGCGCACGCACCTCGTAGGCCCAGCGTTCGCCGCGCCGCCAGCCCTTGCCGGCGAGCTGTTTGCCGGCCGAGGCGAGCGCATCGGGAATTGAATTCCAGATGTCGACCTTGCCGTCGCCGTCGAAATCGACGGCGTATTTGTAGAACTCCGACGGCAGGAACTGGGTCAGCCCCATGGCGCCGCCCCAGGAGCTGCGCATCTTCTCCCGCGGGATGCCGTCCTGCAGCATCTTCAGCGCAGCGAGAAGTTCGCCGCGGAACATATCCTTGCGCTTGCCGGTGTAGGCCTGCGTTGCCAGCACGCGGACGGCGTCGTGCGGCAGCTTGTAGCCGCCGAAATCGGTCTCGCGGCCCCAGATCGCGAGAACGACCGCGGGCTGCACGCCGAACTGCCGCTCGATGGCATCGAGCGTTGCGCGATGCGCCACCAGGAGTTTCCTGCCGCGCTCGGCGAGCCGCGCGATGGTGCTCTCTCGAACGTAATCGGCCGGCGTCTGCACGAATTCGGGCTGCTGCGGCGGTTTCTCCGGTCGCTCCGGCACGGCCAAATCCGGCAGCGACAAATCGGGCTCAAGCCCGCGAATGGCCGCGTCGAACGCCGCCTGCGACACGCCTTGCTGCTGCGCCTGCGGCCACAACGATTGCAGAAACTGCTGGAAGGCGGCGTCGGCGTGGGCCGGCGCGTCCACCGCTGCGAGCAGCAGCGCAACGAACGCTAGGCGAAGAACGGTCGATAAAGCTTCCCGAATCATCGTCCGGATCAGTACCACGCTGGCGAAGCGGGAACGATCCGGGCGAAACCGCCTCAATCCGAGAACGAGGGGTCGAGCCGCTCGGCCAGTCGCAGCCAATAGGCCCAGGAGATGTCCTCGCGCGGTGCGTTGGCGAGCCGGCCGTTCATCTGCGCCTTGGTGTGAGCTTGCAAATCCGGAGGGATCGGCCGCAGCTTGCGCCCGGTCGCCATGAGTTTCACTTGCAACGCGCAGGCGTCGATCAGCGCGCGCATGAAGCCGAACGCCTCGCCGAGCGTCGCACCGATGCTGAGCATTCCATGGTTGCGCATGATCAGCGTGTGCTTGCTGGGGCCGAGATCGGCCAGCATACGCGGCACCTCGTCCGCCTACTTCGGCAAGCCCTTCGAAGCTGTGATAGCCGACCTCTTGATGGAGACGGCAGCCGCCCTGGCTGACGATAACCAGCGGCTCGGCCTCATCGATCGCCCCGATCGCGGTGCCGTCGATCTCGTGCACGTGTATGACGCACGCCACATCGGGGCGCGCCGCGAGAATGCCGCTGTGGAAATTATAGCCGGCCGGCTGCACCTTGAGTCCGCCATGGCTCAGCACGTTGCGTTTGTGGTCGAGGGTCGAGAGCGACGATGCCGTGATCTCGTCCCACCCGAGCCCTTGCGGGTTCATCAGGAACGTGTCGGTGCCGGGAATGCGAAGCGAGATGTGATTGAGGGTGTCAACATTCCAGCCGAGATGATGGGCGATGCGGAAGACCGCCGCGAGCTCGACGCGAAGCTTCTGCTCCTCGGCGCCGATCTTGCGATCCAACGCCACGCCGCCGATCCGTGAAATCGCCATCCGCTCGTTCATGGCAGTCCTCCGCCGGTTTTCATCCGCGGGACGATGGTAGCGGGACGCGCTTGCCGGGAACAGCCCTGGAGCTCGCTACCGGCTGAACTTCTTGTACTTGATGCGGTGCGGGATGATCGAATCCTCGCCCAGGCGGCGCATCTTGTCCTTCTCGTAGTCCTGGAAGTTGCCCTCGAACCATTCGACGTGGCTGTCGCCCTCGAACGCCAGGATGTGGGTGGCGATGCGGTCGAGGAACCAGCGATCGTGGCTGATGATGACGGCGCAGCCGGCGAAATCCTCCAGCGCCTCTTCGAGCGCGCGCAACGTGTCGACGTCGAGATCGTTGGTCGGCTCGTCGAGCAGCAGCACGTTGGCGCCGGACTTGAGCATCTTGGCAAGATGCACGCGGTTGCGCTCGCCGCCGGAGAGCTGGCCGACCTTCTTCTGCTGGTCGGCGCCCTTGAAGTTGAACGCCGAGACGTAGCCGCGCGAATTGACCTCGCGCTTGCCGAGCAGGAGCTGATGTCGAGCCCGCCGGAGATTTCCTCCCAGACGTTCTTCTTGCCGTCGAGCGAGTCGCGCGACTGGTCGACATAGCCGAGCTGCACCGACTCGCCGATCTTGATGGTGCCGCTGTCCGGCTTCTCCTGCGCCGGTGATCATGCGGAACAGCGTGGTCTTGCCGGCGCCGTTCGGCCCGATGATGCCGACGATGCCGCCGGGCGGCAGCTTGAAGGTCAGATCGTCGATCAGCAGATTGTTGCCGAAGCCCTTCCGCAGGTTGGTCGAAGTCGATGACGTTCTGGCCGAGCCGCTCGGCGACCGGAATGACGATCTGCGCGGTCTGCGTCTGCTTCTCGGCGGCCTTCGCCAGCAACTCCTCGTAGCGCTGATAGCGCGCCTTGGACTTGGCCTGCCGGGCGCGCGGCGAGGCGGAAATCCATTCCTGCTCGCGCTGCAGCGTGCGCTGGTGCGCCGCCTCCTCGCGGCCTTCCTGCTCCAGCCGCTTCTGCTTCTGCGACAAGCCAGGCAGAGTAATTGCCCTCGTAGGGAATGCCGCTTGCCGCGATCGAGCTCGAGGATCCAGCCGGTGACGTTGTCGAGGAAGTAGCGGTCGTGGGTGACGATCAGGATCGCGCCGGGATAATCGCGCAGGTGGCCTTCGAGCCAGTGCACCGACTCGGCGTCGAGATGGTTGGTCGGCTCGTCGAGCAGCAGCAGATCGGGCTGGTCGAGCAGCAGCCGGCACAGCGCGACGCGGCGGCGCTCGCCGCCCGAGAGCTTGGTCAACGTCGGCGTCGTCGGGCGGACAGCGCAGCGCGTCCATCGCCAGGTCGACCTGGGAATCGAGCTCCCACAGGTTCTTGGCGTCGATCTCGTCCTGCAGCTTCGCCATCTCATCGGCGGTCTCGTCCGAGTAGTTGGCGGCGATCTCGTTGTAGCGGTCGAGCAGCGCCTTCTTGGCGGCGACGCCCTGCATCACGTTCTCGCGCACGCTGAGCTCGGCATCGAGCTGCGGCTCCTGCTCGAGGTAGCCGACGCGGGCGCCCTCGGCGACCCAGCCCTCGCCGACGAACTCCTTGTCGATGCCGGCCATGATGCGCAGCAGCGTCGACTTGCCGGAGCCGTTGACGCCGAGCACGCCGATCTTGGCGTCCGGATAGAACGACAGGTTGATGTTTTCGAGCACCTTGCGGTTGCCCGGATAGGTCTTGGTCAGACCCTGCATGTGATAGACGAACTGGCGGCCGTTCATTGAATTCTCGTCGGGTTTTCGGGGAGATTTGGCGCTGATTTAGCGACGGAACCGGCCAAGAGCAAGCCGCGGCTTTCGAGTGACGTAACGCACAGTGGCGGCGCCGCGGGGTGTGAACCTCTGCGTCCAGCCGGCCGACCCATGGG
Organism: uncultured Alphaproteobacteria bacterium; assembly: GCA_963702635.1. Lineage (GTDB taxonomy): Bacteria > Pseudomonadota > Alphaproteobacteria > Rhizobiales > Xanthobacteraceae > Z2-YC6860. Next base: position 115,389 of record CAVPDL010000010.1, on the reverse strand, counting down.
TAAGTTGAAGCAAACAACAACAAGCCCTGGAGCGCGTCGTGAACTGGATCGTGAAAGTCGGAAAAGACCTGGTGGCGGCTCTGACCGACTCCTACCGCCCCGAGCTCCACTATATGCGCGGCCCCGGACCGAAATGGCGGGCCAAGCACGGCCAGCCGGCCCGATAGCGACAGCCAAAGAAATCCCGTTAGATTGGGCTCCTGGACAGCCGGGAGCCCCGCTCCATGACCGAGATCGCTTGCGTCGTCGACGCCTACGATGCACTGGGCGAATGCTGCCTATGGTGCCCGGTCACCAGGCGGGTCTGGTGGCTCGATATCCGCAAGCCTTGCCTGCAATCCTACGACCCGGTCAGCCGGCAGCATCAGGTCTATCCGCTGCCGGGCCGGCATTGCGGCTGCGCGGCGCTGCGCAAGTCCGGCGGCCTGGTGGTCGCCCTGGACGACGGGCTGCATGCCTTCAATCCAGCAACCGGCAAGCTGCAGTTTCTGGTCCACGCCGAGCCGAACGAGCCGCCGGGCAACCGCTACAACGACGGCCGCTGCGACCGTCGCGGCCGGCTGTGGATCGGCACCATGGACATCGACATTCGCCGCGCCTCCGGCAGCTTCTACCGCATCAGCGCCGACCGCACGGTGCTGCGGCTGTTCGACGGCATCACCATCCCGAACTCGACGGCGTTTTCGCCGGACGACCGCACGCTTTATTTCGCCGACACCCCGCGCCATGTCATCTGGGCTTTCGATTTCAACCTCCATGCCGGCTCGATTGGCGATCGCCGGGTGTTCGCCGAGACCGGCAAAGCCAACCCCGACGGCTCCTGTGTCGATGCCGAAGGCTTCCTCTGGAACGCCGAATACGGTGGACATCGGGTCACGCGCTACGCACCTGATGGCCGCGTCGATCGCAGCATCGATCTGCCGGTGACCAATCCGACCTGTTGCTGCTTTGGCGGCGAAGCTCTCGACACGCTTTATGTCACCAGCGCGACCTCGCCGCCGAAGACCGGCCAGGCGACCCCCGCGGCGATGGAGGGTGGATTGCTCGCGCTCGACGTCGGCGTGCGCGGGCTGCCGGAAGCAGCTTTCGCCGGCTGAAGCCGTCCAACGAGCGCCTTGTGCAAGCCCGCCGAGCGGGACACACTCCGCCCGACATTGATCCAGGAGTGCCGACATGGCCCAACGCTGCGCGATCCTCGACGACTACCAGAACGTGGCGCTCAAGCTCGCCGACTGGAGCAAGATCACCAAGGACGTCGAGATCAAGGTGTTTACCGAGGCGGTCCGCCGCAGCGACACCGACACCATTCGCGATCTCAAGGACTTCGATATCGTCGTCATGATGCGCGAGCGCACACGCTTTCCACGCGCGGTAATCGACGGCCTGCCCAAGCTCAAGCTTCTCATCACCACCGGCGCCTACAACGCATCGATCGACATGAAGGCCTGTCAGGAGCGCGGCATCGTGGTCAGCGGCACCGGCGGGTTCGGCAATCCGACGACTGGCATCACCTTCGGCTTGATCCTGGAGCTGACCCGCCGGATCGGCTGGGAGCACGCGCGGCATGAAGGCCGGTGTGCCGTGGCAGGCCACGCTCGGCATGGACATCGAAGGCAAGACGCTCGGCGTGCTCGGCCTCGGCAAGCTCGGAGCCCGCGCGGCGGGCGTCGGCAAGGCGTTCGGCATGAAGGTCATCGCCTGGAGCCAGAACTTGACGCCCGAACGCTGCAAGGAGGTCGGCGTCGAATACTCAACGAAGGCCGACCTGTTCCGCAACGCCGATATCGTGACGATCCATCTCGTGCTCGGCGACCGCACCCGTGGCCTGGTCGGCGCGAACGAGTTTGGCGCTGATGAAGAAGTCGGCCTATCTCGTCAACACCTCGCGCGGCCCGATCGTCGAGGAGAAGGCATTGCTCGACGCGCTGAACGGCAAACGGATCGCCGGCGCCGGCCTCGACGTGTTCGACATCGAGCCGCTGCCGCTCGATCATCCCTATCGCAAGATGGATAACGTGGTGATCACGCCGCACCTTGGCTATGTCAGCCAGCAGAACTACGAAAGGTATTATCCGGATATCGTAGACGACATTCGTGGGCTTCCTGGACGGCAAACCGGCGCGTGTCGTCGCGCCACGGTAAGCCTCGTGCTATAGAAAACCACAGCGAAGCGGCCAGGAACGGCCAACCGCGTTTGGAGGGAGCAGAAAAACCATGCCGAGCTATCAGTTGGTGACGTATCAGTCCGCAAAGGGACCGCGCGCCGGCGTGGTGGTGGATGACAAGCTGTTCGACGCCGCAGCGCTGACGCAAGAAGGCGGCCTATGCCAGCGTGCATGGACATCCTCAACGACTGGGCGTTCGGCGAAGGGCGTACTGAAGAAGGCCGCGGCCGCGGCCGGCAAGAGCAAGCTCAAAAGCCAGCCGGTCGCCAAGGCCAAACTGCTCGCTCCGGTGCTGTACCCGTCGGCGATCTATTGCGCGGGCGCCAACTACAACGATCACATGGATGGAGATGGCGAAGCTGCAGGGCATGCCGCCCGCGCCCGATCCGCACGAGGTCGGGTTGAAGCCCTGGCACTTCATCAAGGCCTCGCGCACCGTGACCGGCCACAAGGCGACGGTGAAGCTGCCGGCCGCTTCCAAAGCGGTCGACTGGGAGGCCGAGCTCGGCGCGGTGATCGGCAAGAAAGCCAAGAACGTGCCGCTGGAAAAGGCGCTCGACTATGTCGCCGGCTACACCATCGCCAACGAGCTGTCGGCGCGCGATCTCGGCAAGCGCGACCAGATTCCGGACGCGATCGCCGTTCAAATGGGACTGGGTCGGCCAGAAGTGCTTCGACGATGCCTGCCCGATCGGCCCGTGGATCGTGCCGGCGAGCGACATCAAGGACCCGCAGAAGCTCGGCATCAAGCTCTGGGTCAACGACGTCATCAAGCAGGATTCCAACACCGGCTACGATGATCTTCAATCTGGCCGAGCAGCTCTCGCACCTGTCGTCGCGGATCACGCTCTATCCCGGCGACATCATCCTCACCGGAACGCCGGCCGGCGTCGGCGCCGCGCGGCGCGAATTCCTCAAGGCCGGCGATACCGACAAGGGTCTGGGTCGAAGGGATCGGCGAGCTGTCCAATAAGATGACGTGACGAGCTCGCTGAAGCGTTCGGGCGGCCGCGATCGCGAGAATCGATCGCGGCCGTTTTATTTCTTAAGGCCGGCGGCCGTCGCCACTTCGGTCCAGCGCTTGGTTTCGCTCGCCATATGGGCGGCCAATTCATTCGGCCCGCCGTCGAGCGCATCGATCACCTGCGCGTGCCAGGCCTTCAGCACATCATCGGCTCGGATCGCCTCGCGTGCGGCCTTGGCGAGCTTGTCGATCACCGCGCGCGGCGTGCCGGCCGGCGCGACCAGACCGAACCAGATCGACGTATCGAAGTCCGGCATGCCGACCTCTGCCATGGTCGGCGTGTCGGGCAGTGCGGTGGGACGCTTCGCCGTCGCCGAGGCCAGCAGCCTGAGCCTGCCGGCCGCAACCTGCGACACGATGGTCGAGGCCGGCGAGAACATCATGGTGACGCGACCGGCGATCAGGTCGGTTACCGCTTGCGGGCTGCCGGTGTAGGGCACATGCACGAGCTTCAGCCCGGCGCGCATGGCGAACAATTCGCCGGCGAGATGCGGCGCCGTGCCGACGCCGGTCGAAGCATAGAACACTTCGCCCGGCTTTGCCTTCGCCAGCGCGATCAGCTCCTTGACGCTGTTGACGCCGACCGAGGGCGGCACCACGAGCGCGACCGCGACCTGCATTGGTCAGCGCAATCGGGCGCGAAATCCTTCACTAGGTCGAACGACATCTTCGGATTGATGATGCGTTGGCCGTCATGACCGCCGAATTGGTCTGGAACAGCGTGTAGCCGTCCTTCGGCGCGTGGGCGACATATTCGGCGGCGATGCGTGCCGGCGGCGCCGGGCTTGGATTCCACTACAACTTGCTGGCCGAGAATCTGGCTCATGCGGTTGGCCAGCACGCGGGCGCTGACGTCGGCCGCCGATCCCGGCGGGAAGCCGACCATCATTCGGATCGGCTTGTTGGGATAGTCGGATTGCGCGTGGGCGGCGAGATGCGATCGCCAGCGCGGCGATCAAGCCAACCAGCAAAACGAAGCACACGGCATCTGCCAAGCCTCCATCTATTTCTTCAATCCGGCCGCTTCGGCGACTGCCGCCCATTTCTTCAGCTCGGCGTCGATGTATTGGGCGAATGCGGCCTCGCTGCCGCCGAGCGGATCGACGCCCTGCTTGTGCATCACGTCGAGCACGTCCTTCTCCTGCAGCGCCTCGTTCACCGCCTGCGAAAGCTTGTCGACGATATCCGGCGGCGTGCCCGCCGGGGCCAGCAGCCCCATCCAGATGCCGGCGGAATAGCCCGGCACGCCCGCCTCCACCATGGTCGGAACATCGGGCGCGATCGCCGCGCGCTTGGGCTGCGTCACCGCCAGCGCCTTGAGCTTGCCGGCCTGGACATTCGACAGCACCGTCGAGGCCGGGCCGAACATCAGCGGCACGCGGCCGGCCAGCACGTCGGTCATGCTCTGCGCGCTGCCCGGATATGGCACCTGCATCAGCTTGATGCCTGCCGCGTTGTTGAGCAGCACGCCGGAGAGGTGGCTCATGGTGCCGACGCCCGACGACGCATACTGGATTTCGTCCGGCTTGGATTTCGCAAGCGCGATCAACTGCTGCACGTTATTCACGCCGAGCGACGGATGCGCCACCAGCATCTGCGGCGCGTTGGCAATGAGCGCGATTGGCGCGAAGTCCTTGGCAAAGTCGAAGCTCAGCTTGTTCATCACCGGATTGATGGTCTGGGCGACGGTGCACATCAGCAGCGTGTAGCCATCCTTCGGCGCGCGCGAGACATATTCGGCGCCGATACTGGAGCCCGCGCCGGGGCGGTTTTCGACCACCAATTGCTGGCCTAGCGTCTTGCTCATCTGCGTCGCCACGACGCGCGCGATGATGTCGGCGACCGCACCCGGCCCGAAGCCGATGACAACGCGGACCGGGCGAACGGGATAGGTCTCTGCATGCGACGGCATGGCCGCAAGTGCGGCCAAGACAAAGCCAAGCCCGATCGCCGATTTCAGGCGCCCCATGCTTCCTCCCCAAGCCGCGTCTTTGCGCGCGAATGCCTCCATCATAAACAGATCGTTAAGGTTTTCGTAGCGGATACAGCCACTAAGTCCTGAGCAACCTTGTCGCGCCATGGTGGCGAGCACTGGCGCGGTCGACGCCATCCGCAGCATCGCCGGCCGGATGCGCGACATCAACGCTTATATGTCCGCGGTTGCCGTTTCGGTTGAGCAGAAAAACGCGGCCACCAGCGAAATCTCGTTGAAATCGCGTGCCGCAAAACCCTCAATCCGCCTTGATGCGCGCGGCCTGGATCACGACCTGCCCACCTCGGAATCTCCGCCTTGAGGAAAGCCGCGAACTGTTCCGGTGTCGCGGTGGCGGTTTCGAAGCCGAGCGTTGTCAGTTGCTCCTTCATCTCCGGTGGCGCGACCGCCGCGGCGATTTCGGTATTGAGCAGCGTGATGATCTCCTTGGGGGTCTTGGCCGGCGCGAGGACCCCGACCACGGCTTCGCATTCCACCTCGGGATAACCCGCCTCGCGAAAGGTCGGAACCGACGGCAGGCCCTTCAATCGCTTCTTGCCGGCGACCGCGAGCGCGCGCAGCTTGCCTTCCTGATGTTGCGGGATTGTCGCCGCGGCCGAGCCGAACGAAAGCGGGGTATGGCCGGCGACCGCCGCCGCGATGGCGGGGCCGCCGCCACCATAGGGCACGTGCACCAGATCGAGCTTGAGCGATGTGCGGAACAGCTCGCCGGTCAGATTGGCGCCAGTGCCGACGCCTGCCGAACTGTAGCTGTATTTGCCCGGATTGGCTCTGATCAGCGCCACCAGCTCTTGCACCGTCTGGGCAGGAACCAACGGATTGACCGCCAGCACCTGCATCGTGACGGCTCCGATTCCGACAGCCTCGAAATCGGTCACCGGATCATAGGGCACCTTGCTATAGAGCGTCGGATTCGCCGTGAAGCCAATCGCGTCGATGAAAAGGATCGTGTGGCCGTCCGGCGCCGCCTGGGAAGCGCGTCCCGCTCCGATATTGCCGCCGGCGCCAGCCGCGTTCTCGATGTAGAATTGTTTTCCCAACCGATCCGACAGCTTTTGCGCGATGAGCCGAGCGACCACGTCGGTCTGGCCGCCGGGCGCAAAAGGCACGATCACGCGCACTGGCCGCGATGGGTAGGCTTGCGCCCAAGCGACCCACGAGACCGACGGCAGCACGGCAGCGCCCGCAGTCAGGTACAAGAATGCGCGACGTGTAGATTCCATGGCGTTCTCTCTCGTTGACAGGCCCAGCTTCCACTGGACCCAGCCATGATGCAACTCGCACGCCGCGTGGCGGGGCTGGCACCGCACAGGGCCCACGCTCCGTCGATTAATCCACAAGCCCGGGCAATGCCTTAGCCGCAGGCTGGATTTTGCGGCCAAAGACCGCTTCACTGCGCCCGAAATCGCACCGCGGGGCGCAAAGGAAGCGAGAGAACGTGCCGAAAAATATTCCTCTGACGCTCGCCTGCGGCGACTACGAGATCGTGCGCGCCCTTAAGGAAGGCTCAGTCGCGCCGGATGGCATCGATCTCACCATCCTGACCGACATGGACTCCACCACGCGGCATTGGCGCTTCCTGCGCGAGGGCCATTTCGACGTCGCCGAGACGTCCTGCTCGTCCTACATCGTGGCGCGCGACAAGGGCATGGCGATCACCGCGATCCCGGTGTTCCTGCACCGCCGCTTCCGGCACGGCTTCGTGTTCATCAACACCAGCAAGGGCATCAAGACGCCGAAGGACCTGATCGGCAAGAAGATCGGCATCAAGTCGTTCCTGGTGACCGCGATCCACTGGATGCGCGGCATCCTGGAGCACGAATACGGCGTGTCGCATAAATCGGTCGCACTGGGTCGCCGAGCTCGACGAGGACGTCGATTTCCAGCCGCCCGCCGATCTGAAGATCACCCGGCTGCCGCACGACAAGTCGGTCGAGGACATGCTGGCGGAGGGCGAGGTCGACGCGCTGATCCACTCCGACATCATCAAGCCGATCGAGGCCGGCGACCCGCGCGTGGCCCGGCTGTGGCCGGACTACAAGGCCGAGGAAATCCGCTTCTACAAGAAGACGCAGATTTTCCCGATCATGCACGTCATGGGCATCCGGCAGGAGATCGTCGACCGCCATCCCTGGGTGCCGATCAACCTGTTCCACGCCTTCGAGAAGTCCAAGGCTATCGCCATGCGCCGAATGGAAAATCCGCGCATCGTGCCGCTGGCGTGGTATCTCGAAGCCTGGAACGAGCAGCAGGACATTCTAGGTCCCGATCCGTGGCAATATGGCCTGGGCGACAGGAACCGGCATAACATGAATACCATCGCCGGCTATTCGCACGAGCAGGGGCTGACCAAGCGGCGCATGGACCGCCGACGACCTGTTCGTCAGCACGTTCCAGGGCCGCAAGCGCGGCGATGAGTGGCGGATTTGAACATGAGCGCAGGTCTCGGATTTCCCGACCGCAAGGTGATGGCCGAACTGACGGCCAAGATGCTGCTCGAGGTGGAGGCGGTCCGCTTCATGGAGGACAAGCCGTTCATCTTCACCTCCGGCTGGGCCAGCCCGGTCTATATCGACTGCCGCCGACTGATCTCGTTTCCGCGCGTGCGCAACACCCTGATGGACTTCGGCGCGGCGACCGTGTTCCGCGACGTTGGCTTCGAGCAGTTCGATACCGTGGTCGGCGGCGAAACCGCCGGCATCCCGTTCGCCGCCTGGATGGCCGACCGGCTGATGCTGCCGATGCAATACGTGCGCAAGAAGCCCAAGGGCTTCGGCCGCAACGCACAGATCGAGGGCCATCTCGAGCCCGGCCAGCGCGTGCTGCTGGTCGAGGACCTCACCACCGACGGCGGCAGCAAGGTCAATTTCTGCAACGCGCTGCGCGCGGCCGGCGCCACCGTCGAGCATATCTTCGTGATTTTCTATTACGGCATCTATCCCAACAGCGAAAAAATCCTCTCCGACCTCAACATCAAGCTGCACCATCTTTGCACCTGGTGGGACGTGCTGGAGTTCGCCAAGACCTGCGGCCAGTTCGATCCGATCAAGCTCGCCGAGATCGAGAAATTCCTGCGCGATCCCGCCGGCTGGTCGAAGGCACATGGCGGCGCCACGCAGATGGCCGCCGAGTAGCCGGTTCGAAGTCGCGCGTATGGAGTTCGACAACTCATTCGAAGTGCCGCTGCCGCCCGAGCAGGCCTGGCTGGTGCTGATGAACATCCAGGGCATCGCGCCCTGCATGCCGGGCGCCAAGCTCACCGAAGTCGTCGACGACAAGACCTACAAGGGCGACATCGCGGTCCGGCTCGGCCCGGTGGCGTTGACCTTCGCCGGCCTGGTCAAGTTCGAGGAGATCGACGACGCCAACCGCACCGCGCGGGTGCACGCCCAAGGCAACGACGCCAAGGGCCGCGGCTCGGCGCAGGCAGCGGCGACGTTCCGGCTCGAGCCGTCCGCCGCCGGCTCCAAGGTGTTGGTGCACACCGACCTCACGCTGTCGGGCGCGGTCGCCCAATACGGCCGTGGCGTCGGCATGATCCAGGCGACTGCGACGGCGCTGATGAACCAATTCGCCAACAATCTGAAGAAACAACTCACTGAACCCGCCGAGACGCCGGCTGCGGTCAAGCCGATCTCCGCCACCTCGCTTGCGGGCCAAGTCGCTTGGAATGCGATCAAAGACAAGCTCGGCGGAAAGTCTTGAGCGATGGCGAGCCCGGGCGACAACGATCCGGTGATCCTGGTCGATGCCGATGACGTTGCGGTCGGCACCGCCGGCAAGCTCGACGCGCACCGGCGCGGGCTCAAGCATCGCGCCATCTCGGTCCTGGTGCGAAACACCCGCCGGCGAATTGCTGCTGCAACGGCGCAATCCGGCGAAATATCATTCCGGCCTGCTTTGGGCCAACGCCTGCTGCAGCCATCCGCTGCCGGGCGAAAGCACCGTCGATGCCGCGCATCGCCGTCTCAAGCAGGAAATGGGTATCGCCTGCGCGCTCACGCCGCTGTTCACCTTCGACTACCGCGCCCCAGTGTCCGAGGAGCTGATCGAGAACGAGCTGGTGCATGTGTTCGGCGGCACGCACGACGGCCCGGTCGACGCCGACCCGGCCGAGGTCGTCCGAATGGAAATGGATCGGCTTTGAAGATCTCGCTGCCGATCTGCGCGATCGTCCGGAGAATTACGCCATCTGGTTCCGTAAATACGTCGCGGCCCGCGGCGGCCTGATCCTCGGATGGCTTGCGGGGCGCTGACACATGGCAACCCAGGTCCTCATTCTTTTTCATGACGCGCCGATCTATCGCGACCTTCTGGTGAAGCGCTTCCGGTCGTTGCAATTCCATGCTGCGCATGACGCCAGCGAGGCCGAACCGGTCGTCGGCGACGTCGAAGTGATCATGGGGCTGGGCCACCACATCCCACCGGCGCTGATCGCCAAAGCGAAGAAGCTGAAATGGGTCCAGGCGCTCACCACCGGCACCGAGACGCTGACCGCGCCGGGCGTGCTGCCGCCCCATGTGGTGCTGACCTCGACGCGCGGCGTCCATGGCCCGCAGATGAGCGAGCTTGCCTTCCTCAACATGATCGCGCTCAACCGCGATTTTCGGAAGATGCAGCGCAACCAGGCCGAGGGCAAATGGGACCAGTGGAATCAGCCCATCCTCGAAGACAAGACCATCGTCATCGTCGGGCTAGGCCTTCTGGCCGAGCACCTCGCGGAGCGCTGCAAGCTGTTCGGCATGACGGTAATCGGCGTGAGCGACGGCCGCACCAAAGGACCGCATTTCGACGAGGTGCATCCGCGCAAAGCGCTGGTGGCGCTCGCCGCCCGCGCGGATTTCCTGATGCTGCTGGTTCCCTACTCGCCGGCAACCCATCACCTGATCAGCCGCGACGTGCTCGCGGCGATGAAGTCCACGGCGTTCCTGATCAATCTCGCCCGTGGCGGCGTGCTCGACGAGGCGGCGCTGATTGAGCATCTCCAGGCGGGCAAAATCGCCGGCGCCGCCCTCGATGTGTTCTCGAAACAGCCGCTGCCGCCGGACAATCCGCTGTGGCGGATGCCGAACGTCATCATCACGCCCAACGTTGGCGGCCGCAGCGACAAATTCGTGGCACAGACCATGACAGTGATCGAGCCGAACGTCGCGGCATTCATCGAAGGACGGATGAAGGACATGCGGAACATCATCCCGCACTGAGGCTCTGAGGACATTGGTTCTCTTCGAATGCGCGACATTGCAAAACGCGCGGCATAATGCCGACGGCACCAAATGATGACTCTTCCGTCATGGCCGGGCATAGCCGTCCGAAAGACGGCGTCGCTTCGCTCGCCTATGTCCCGGCCATCTCGCTTAGCCTTACTGCGTCAGAAGCGCTGGAAAGCGCAGCACTTCGGTGTCACTCCGGGCGAGGCGCTCGTTGCTGCGCCCTCTCCCCTTGCGGGAGAGGGCACAGAGATGCGGGCGCCGAATTTGCTGACGCATTAGGAAGGCACAGTGCCAAATAAATCGGATCACCGGGTCACGGCGCCATGGCGCGTGAAGACGCGCGTAAACAAGCTTATGGCGCCGGCCCGGTGATGACGTAGGTGGGTTTCTAACGCCGCTGGTATAACGTGAACGCTCACTCGATCGTGATATTCGCGGCTTTAACCACCGGCCCCCAGATATCCAGGCTCTCCTGAATCATCTCGCGCATCCGTTCCGGCGTGCTGCCGAGCGGATTGGCCTCAAGCTTCAGGATACGCGCCTGCATGTCGGCCTCCTTGAAGCCCTTGCCGATCGCGTCCGAGATCTTGCGGGTGATCGCGGCGGGCGTCTTCGGCGGCGCCGAAACCGCCATCCAGGTGATCGAGGTGACGCCCGGCATCGTCTCCTCCATGGTCGGGACGTTGGGATATTCCTTCAGCCGTTGATGATCGGCGACCGCGATCATCTTGAGCTTGCCGGCGTCGATGTTGCCCTTGTTGGCGAGCAGATAGTCCGGGACCATGTCGATGGTGCCGGCGAGCAGATCGTTGATGGCCGGCGCGCTGCCGCGATAGAACACCGGCGTCATCTTGAAGCCGCCTTTGAGCTCCATCAGCGCGCCGAGCAGGTGCCCGGTGTTGGCCACGCCCTGGTTGCCATAGTTGACCTTGCCGCTCTTCGCGTAGGCGATGAACTCCGAAAGATTGTTCACCGGAAGGTTGGCGCGCGTCAGGATGACCAGCGGATAGGTCGCGAGCACGCTGATCGGCTCAAGCGGCCGCGGGTCGAAGCTCGACTTCGTGAACACCAGGTGCGTGATGCTGTAGCTGAGCTGCGTGCTGCACAGCAGCGTGTAGCCGTCCGGCGCGGCGCGTAGCACCTGCTCGATGCCGACGCGGCCACCGGCGCCGCCCGGCCGGTTCTCGATCACCACCTGCTGGCCAAGCGCGACACTCGCCTTCTCGCCGGCGTAGCGGCACAGCAGATCCGCGGTCCCGCCGGCCGGAAATGGAACGACCAGCGTGATCGGGCGTATCGGGAATTCCTGGGCCTGGGCGCCCGAAGGCAGCGCCGCAAAGGCGGCAAGGATTGCGCAGGCGACAAGGCGGTAGAGCATGAACTATATCTCCGTTGAGTTTTTTTCGCTGCCTGTCGCCAACATAGCGCCTCACGGCATCTTTTCCAGCGCAGCGGGGTCGCGGCCGATCGTCACCTCACGCCGAACATCGTCTGCGCATTCCTGTAACTGATCTTCTCGCGGTCAGCTCGGCGAAAGATCGAGCTGTTCCAGCACCGCGATGGTGGAACGGATGTAGCCCGGCCCCTTCTCCTTGTCGAACGGACAATCCGAGGCGAACAGCACATGATCGGCGCCAAAGAAATCGATGCCGCAGATCATCGGCCCACGCACGCCCTCGATCGCGGTGTCGCCGTAGAAATCCTTGAAATAGTCGAACGGCCGTTTCTTCAGGCTCTTGCGCAGCGCCTCGTAATCTTCGTCGGAGGTGCGCGCGCCCATCTGGTCGAAGCTGTGGCCGATGCGGCCCTTCGAGATAGGGGATCACGCCGCCGAGATGGTGCGAGACGATCTTCAGCTTCGGATAGGTGTCCATGATCTTGGAGAAGATGAAGCGCGACAGGCAGACGCCGGTCTCGAACGGCCAGCCGAGCACCGAGCAAATCTCGTATTTCGACTTGGCCTCGCCCTGATAGTCGATCATCTCCCGGCTGCGCGCCGGGTGCAGCAGGATCGGCTTGCCGGATTTCTCGATCACCTCGTAGAGCGGCCAGAACTCCTTGCCGTCGATCGGCTTGCCGTTGACGTTGGTGCCGAGTTGCACCGCGTTGGCGCCGTTCTTCAGCGCGCGCTCGGCCTCCTTCGCCGCGGCATCCGGATTGTTCATCGGCACCACCGCGGAATAGCCGACGAAGCGGTCGGGATGCTTGGCGCAAACATCGGCCAAGCCGTCGTTGGCGAGCTTCGCCATCTCCGGCGTCTGCTCCGGACCCCACAGCCGGTCGACCATCGGCAAGCCAAGCGAAAGCACCTGCGTGTAGTCCGGGAACTGGTCGACCACCTTGAGCCGCAGGTCGAGATCGTACAGCGCCGGAATGCCGCGCACCCGCTTGCCGATGTCCTTCTGCCCGGCGGGCGATTCCAACAGCGCATCGAAAAAGCGCTTCGGGCTGAAATGACAGAACGCATCGATGTAGCGCATGAGGCACTCCGTGGCTAAAGTCGCGGGGGCAATCGGGGTAGGATCGTGATCTACAAGGATTTGCGCGGCTTCATCAAGCAGGTCGACGAGCTTGGCGCGCTGCGGCGCGTCAACGGCGCCGATCCGAAGTTCGAGCTCGGCGGCATTACCGAGGTCGCGGCCGGCACCGCGGAATGCCCGGCGCTGCTGTTCGACCGCATCAAGGGCTACACGCCAAGGGCTTTCGCGTCTTCACCAACGCCACCACGACGCCGCAGCGCGCGGCGCTCGCGCTCGGCATCGACCCGACGCTGAAGCCGCTCGACGCGCTTAAGGCCTGGATGCAGAAGCGCCAGATCGTTGACGCCGCACAAGCCGGTCGAAGTCGCCAAGGCGCCGTTCCTGGAAAACTCGATGCGCGGCCGGAATGTCGATCTCGACAAACTGCCCGCGCCTTATTGGCATCGCAAGGACGGCGGGCCGTTCATCGGCTCGGGCTCGATCGTCATCATGCGCGACCCGGATGGCGGCTGGATCAACGCCTCGATCTACCGCATCCAGGTGCACGGCAGGAACAAGGTGACGATCCAGTTCGACCACCCCGGCCGCCACGGCGCAATCATCGCCAGGAAATACTGGGACAAGGGCAAGTCCTGTCCGGTCGCGGTGGTCAACGGCGAAGACCCGGCGCTGTTCATCGCCGGCTTCGAATATCTGCCCGACGGACAGTCGGAATACGATTTCGCCGGCGCGATCAAAGGCGCGCCGATGGAGATGATCAAAGGCCCGCTCACCGGGCTGCCGCTGCCGGCTCAGGCCGAGATCATCCTCGAAGGCGAGTTGCTGCCCGTCAGCAAGACGACCCTGCCGGAAGGCCCGTTCGGCGAATTCACCGGCTACTACGCTGCCGACGCGCGCCCTTGCCCGGTGATGCAGGTGTCCGCGATCCACCACCGCGACGATCCGATCTTGCTTGGATCGCCGCCGATGAAGCCGCCGCGGTTTCATTTCGGCCTGCCGTTCCGCGCTGCGTCGATCTGGAGCCAGCTCGACATGGCGGGCGTCACCGACGTGGTCGGTGTCTGGCAGCACGTCGCCCAGCTCATGACCGTGGTGGCGATCCGCCAGCGCTATGCCGGCCACGCCAAGCGCGCGGCGCTGATCGCCGCGGCGCAGAGCTACATGGGACGCCTGGTCGTGGTGGTGGACGACGATGTCGATCCGTCCAACCTCGCCGACGTGATGTGGGCCGTCACCACGCGCTGCGAGCCGGCCGAGCAGATCGACATCGTCCGCAACGCCTGGAGTTCGGCGCTCGACCCGCGCATTCCCGACGAGAGCAAGCGCGCCGGCATCACCTCGCATTCCAAGGCGATCATCGAGGCGGTGCGGCCGTTCGGCTGGAAGGACAAGTATCCGCCGACCTCGGCGCTTACTGCCGACGAGGCCCGCGAAATCGAGAAGAAATGGAGCGGCGCGATCGCCGGCCGCAAGGCTGCCGCGCCAAAAGCCAAACGCGCCGCAAGCGCCGCTAGCTACTTCGATCCTGCTTCGCCGTCTTGTCCTGGCCGAAATAGACGTCGACCCGCATGCCGGCGGCGAGCGGGCCCGGCTGCGCGAGCTTCACCATCACCTCGACGGCATCGACGTCGGAGCGGCTGTTCGGCCCGCGCGTGCCGAGCCGCGCCGGCTCGACCAGCGGCGCGATCGAGGTCACCGTGCCGGAGAACTCGCGGCCGGGAAACGCGTCGGCGCGGACCGACGCCGCCTGCCCGATCTTGATCTCCGAAATATCGCGCTCGTCGAGTTCGGCGCGCACGTTGAGCGTCGCAAGATTGGCGATCAGCAGCAGCGGCTGCAGCGCCGACGGCGCCGCGAGCTCGCCCGGATTGATGTTGATCTGCAGCACCGTGCCGTCGATCGGCGCGCGAACCTTGAGCTTCTCCAGGTTGACGCGGGCAAACGCAAGATCGCCGCGCGCGGAGGCGACCTGGGCCTCGTTCGGGGTCGGCAGCGGCGCATTGGCGAGCACGGTGCGAAGCTGCGCCTGCTCGCTTGCCCAGTTCGTCCTGGGCGCGCGCCAGCGCGGCGCGAGCCTCGGTCAGCTTGCCGCTCGGCGCGCCGCTCGCCCGCCAGTCGGCCGCGGCCCTGTCGACGGCGTTCTGCGCGTCGAACACCGCGGTCTCGGCGTCGGCCACCGCGTCCTCGGCCTTGCGGCGTTCGTCGCCCTTGGCCGGCGGCTGCTCGTTCCGCAGCCTGAGCCGCATGCCGGCCTGCGCCTCCGCCGCCATGTAGCGCGACCGGATCTCCTCGTCGTTGAGCTGGATCAGCGGCTCGCCGGCAAACACCGTGTCGTTGACCTTGACCAACACCTTGCTGACGACCCCGACCGATCGGCGACGCCACCTTGATGATGCCGGACGGCGGCTCGACCCGGCCCGGCGCGACCGCGCGCCACAGCCGATCGCCGTGCGGCTCGGTCGCCGCGACCGCAGCCGTGGTCGCGCGGGACTGTCGCCGCGGTCGGGCGCGATCACCGCGATGGCGCCGGCGACCAGCACCACGCCCAGGACGATCACCACGGCCGCGCTCCGCTTCGACATGCTCATGCTTCTCCGAGGATATCCTTGAGTTTCCTGCGCGCCGTCACGCGGATTGCTTCCCGGACGATATTGCCATCCTCGATATGAACGATCCGGTCCGCGAATGGCACCAGACGCGGATCGTGGGTGACCACCAGCACGCCGCGATCCGGCGTCCTTGGCGATATCCGCCAGGATCGTCATGATGGCCTTGCCGTTCTCGCCGTCCAGCGCCGCGGTCGGCTCGTCGGCCAGGATCACCGAAGGACTTCCCGACCACCGCGCGCGCGATCGCGACACGCTGCTGCTCGCCGCCGCTGAGTTCGCGCGGATAGCTCGTTATCTTGTGCGACAGGCCGACCTTGGCCAGCGCCTCGCGTGGTCTTGGCTTTGGCCGCCTTGCCGTTCTCGCCGCGCACGTCGAGCGCGAGCCGAACATTGTCTGCGGCCGACAGCGTCGGAAACAGATGATAGGACTGAAACACGAAGCCGACATGCTCGCGCCGCAGCTTCGCCAGTTCCTCGGGTCCCTTGCCCTCGATCGAATCGCCGCGCACGCGCACGGTGCCCTCGGTCGGCGTCAGCATGCAGCCAAGGATCGACAGCAGCGTGGTCTTGCCGCTGCCCGACGGCCCCATCAGCAAGGTCAGTTCGCCGCCACGAGCGACAGGTTGACGCCCTTGAGCGCGCGAACCTGGCCGGCGCCCGCGCCGAGCACCTTGGCGACCCCCACCGCCTCCATCACCAGCTCGCTCATCGGGTGAACACCATGGCGGGATCGATGCGCGTCACCTTCATGATGGCGGCGATCGCCGAGACGATGCACATCACGACGGTCAGCACAAACAACCCCACCATCAGGCTCGGGTGTGATGACGATCGGCAGCGCGCTCGAAGCCGTCATACGCACGACAATGGAGACCGATGATGGCGGCGATGCCGAAGCCGATCACGGCGCTGAGCAGCGCCTGGCAGATGATGACCTTGTAGATGTAGTTGCGGGACGAGCCGATCGCGCGCAGCGTGGCAAACTCGTTCAGGTGATCCTTGGTGCTGGAATAGAGCGTCTGCGCCACGATCACGGTGCCGACGATGACTCCGAGCAGCGCGCCGGCGAACAGCGCCGCGCCCGCGCCAGTGCCGAACAGCCAGAACGAGCGGCTGCGTTCGGCGAATTCCGCGGAGGTGAGCACCTCAACGTCTGCCGACGTTCTCCCGGAGATTGCGCTGTACGTCTTCGACCCTGGCGCCCGGATCGGCATGAACGAGGAAATAAGTCGCCTTGTTGGACGGCACGCCGGTGTGAGCGCGCGCCCGATCGACATCCATGAACACGTAGGGCGTCGTGGTGAACGAGCGGATGCCGTCGGTGACCGCCGCCACCCGCACCGCCTGCTGGCGGATTTCGGCTCGCGCGCCCATACCGGAAATGCCAAGCCGGCTGAGATAGGACTTGATCGACGGCGACGGCATTCGGCGTCGACAGCGACTCGATGCGGCCCTCCACGACATTCCAGGGCTGCAAGCCCGCCGGCTGCGCAAATCGGAGCCGACGACGAACACCGGCGTCGACGAGCCGCTCGGCATCCGCCAATCGGCGAAGCCGATCACCACCGGGATGGCATCGGCCACGCCCCGCACCGCCAGCGCCCTGCTGCGCATGCGGGTGTCGAGCAGCGACGGATCCTCGAAGCACTTGGTGCCGCGCGGCATGATCCAGAGATCGGCCGAAGCGTGGTCGATCATGGTCGTGACCATCTGCCCAAAGCCAAGATAGAGGCCCATCTGCACCGTCACCAGCACGATGGAAAACACGATGCCGATCACCGTGGCGACCAGGCGAAGCCGATCGTGAAACAGGTTGCGGAACGCGAGCGTGAATACCAACGGCATCTAGCGGACCCGACCTCTGATTGCTCTAGCGCTAAAGCGAGCCATCGCTTGCGCTGCTCAATCGTCCTGCTTGATCAACGCGCCCGGTCCGCTGAGCGTTCGCGCGCAGCCAGCGCTTGACTTGCGCGAGGTAATTGCGCGCCGAGCACATTCCCAATTGCGACGGAGGCGGCCCAGCTCATCGCCAGCGCGCCGGCAAACACGATCGCTGCCTTGGCGACGGCAAACAACGCAAACGGCAACATGGCGAACTGCAGCCAGACCACGAATACGTAGTGAATGAGATATATGCTGTAGGCATTGGCCGACAGACTGTCGAGCGTTCGTGTCCGCGCCAAGGCAAAGCGCAGGGAAACCGCCAGAAAGCTCAGCCCTCCGGCGGCGCAGGCTATGGCGAAGCCAAGCCCCGAAGCGATCTGGACCAGGACCGGCGCCTCCCGACCGTCCAGCATTTGCGACGTCGGCAGCGCCCACAGCACGAAGCCCACGATCGCTGCGATGACCCAGGCGGCCCAGCGCCGCGCCAGTGCGCCATCGCAGTCCAGCAGCCCGCGGTCGAGGCCATTTGCGCCGAGCAAATAGCCAGCGAAAAAATAGACGAGGTAGTGCAGCGGCCGGCAAAGCTGGACCGAGAAGGGGCCGTAGTTCTCCCAGGTCCATGGCGAGAACATCAGTTCGAGCGGGATGTAGGCCAACGCCGATGCTGCGACCAGCGCGGCAAAAAAACGAAGCGGGTCGGCCAAAGCTGTGGCCATCCGTCGGCTCAGGTCGTCGTACCATCGCGGCGCCAGCCGATGCAGCGCCGCAGCGAACACATTCAGAGCCAGGAGCTCCCACAGAAACCATTGCGGTCCGGGCGGCCAGAACGGCAACGCGAGCCAGTGCTGCCAGAACGCCTCGATGCTCGGATCGGCGGCCGTCATCCGATAGGCCGGATAATAGGCGATCGGCATCAGGATCGCGACCACCAGCACCAGCGGCACGCCGATCCGCAGCATACGGTCGGACAGGAACGTCCAGCAGCCTTTGCGCGCCAGACTCGCCGGCACGAAAAGGCCGGACATCAGGTACATCAGCGACATCAGACTGACGTCCTGCCAAGCGCAGAACAGATCGAAGCCGAACCAGCGGTGCTGGTCGATGATGGGAGTGGCCTGCCAGCGATAGGGCGCGACATCAAACGCGAATGGCGCGGCGGGCAGCGAGGCGAGATAGGCCAGCACCGAATGGAACGCCAGCACGATGACGATAACAATCCCACGAAGATTGCTCAGCGCAATGCTGGATCGCGACATCGCCTCGGCCCCTCGCACCGATCCACCGGCCGTCAGAGCAAGGGGCAGCCCCCGTTTCAACCACCTCAGCCGATCGAAATCCGCGCCCCGAGGGACCGCGATCGGATTCCCACACAATTGCTACCCGATAACCGGGCTCCGAGGAATGCGTTCCTGTGACAATTGCAACACAAATTTGCTGGCGAAGTCGCAACCCGATGACCACCTAAAGGCCGTCCGCCGTTCGCGAAATGGCCATATTATGGGGCGAGACAGATGATTCGATTTGTACTGTCGGTGGCCGGGAAGGACCGTGAAGCCGTGACAGCAAAATTGGCGGCAGTGGCCTTGGGATTGTTCGTGGCGTTTGGAGTGAACGCGCTCCACGCCCAGCCCGCCGAGCCGACCGCGGCCGGCTTTTGGGAAAAGCGAAACGAAAACGGCAAGCCGGCGGTGTGGTTTCTGTTCGTCGAACGCCCGGGCAGCATCTATGAGGGCGCCATCGTCAAAGCCTTTCCTCGGCCGGGGGATCCAGCCGCCCAGGTGTGCAACGGCTGCACCGACGATCGCCGCAGCCAGCCGGTGCTCGGCATGTCGATCATCCGCGACATGAAGCGTCACGGACTTGGAGTACGAGGACGGCAACATCCTCGATCCCCGCAACGGCAATGTGTATCACGCGCTGATGACGCTCAGCCGCGACGGACAGACCCTCACGGTGCGCGGCTATCTCGGCATTCCACTGCTGGGCATGGACGAGGTCTGGCATCGCCTGCCGGAAACGGTCATCACGTCGGTCGATCCGATCGTGGTCGCCAAATATTTGCCAGAGGGTGCGCGCGGCAGCTCCGCCGCATCGCCGAAGCATTCCGCGCCGGCGACCCAGGGCGCCAAACCGCGCGGCGAGCGCACCGAATCGCCAATAGGCGCTCAATACGACTTCGGCAGGCCGAGCGCCTTCTCGGCGATGAAGCACAGGATCATCTGCGGGCGTGACCGGCGCGATCCGCGTGATCAGCGCCTCGCGCAGATAGCGCTCGACGTGGAATTCCTTGGCGTAGCCCATGCCGCCGTGGGTCATCAGCGCGGTCTCGCAGGCCTTGAAGCAGGCTTCGCCGGCCGAGATATTTCGCGGCGTTGGCCTCGACGCCGCAAGGCTGGCCGGCGTCGTAGAGCGAGGCCGCCTTGAACGCCATCAGATTCGCGGCCTCAAGCGCCATCCAGCAGGCGGCGAGCGGATGCTGGATCGCCTGGTTCTGTCCGATCGGCCGGTCGAACACGATGCGCTCATTGGCGTAGGACGGCAGCCTTGCGCAGCGCCGCGCGGCCGAGACCGATGGCCTCGGCGCCGATCAGGATGCGCTCGGGATTCATGCCGTGCAGGATGTATTCGAAGCCCCGGCCCTCCTCGCCGATGCCGATCGGCCGCCGGCACCGGCAGCGCTGTCGATGAACAGCTCGTTGGAGTCGACCGCGCTCCGTCCCATCTTCGGGATTTCGCGGACATCGACATAGCGCCGGTCGAGGTCGGTGTAGAACAGGCTCAGGCCCTCGGTGCGGCGCGACACGTTTTCGAGCGGCGTGGTGCGAGCAAGGATCAGCATCTTGCTCGCCACCTGCGCGGTCGAGATCCAGATTTTCTGGCCTGACAGGACATAGCGGTCGCCCTCGCGCACCGCCTTGGTCTTCAGCTTCAGCGTGTCGAGGCCGGCGTCCGGCTCGGTGACGGCGAAGCAGGCCTTGTCCTGGCCGGCGATCAACGGCGGCAGCATTCGCTTCTTCTGCTCGTCGTTGCCGAACACCACCACCGGGTTGAGGCCGAAGATGTTCATGTGCAGCGCCGACGCGCCGGACAAGCCCGGCGCCCGACTCGGCGATGGCCTGCATCATCAGCGCGGCTTCGGTGACGCCGAGGCCCGCGCCGCCGTACTCCTGCGGCATGCAGACGCCGAGCCAGCCGGCATCGGCGAAGGCGCGGTGAAAATCGTCCGGAAACCCGCCGTCGCGGTCCTTGGCGAGCCAATAGTCGTCGCCAAAGCGCGCGCAGATCTTCTCGACCGCGGCCCGGATCGCCTGCTGTTCGGCCGAGAATTCGAAGTCCATTCTGGTTCCGCTCCGATAACTCGCGTTTATCCGGACAATTCGTCCCACGGCATCACCTACGGCTGGGTCGACCGCCACGGTCCTGCTAAAATGCATCGGCATCATAACAACGATCCGCGGCCTTGCATGCGGCATCGAGGAGGTATCCGGCATGAGAACAGTCACCGTCGCCCCGAAAGGCATGGGACTCAACGATTTCGTCGCCAAGGAAGAGGGCTTCTTCGAAGCCGAGGGCCTGGATGTGACGTTCGATTGGAAGACCTTCCGCGGCACCCAGTCGAGCTGGAAGGAATTCCAATATCTGGAGCGGCCCGCAGGACCAGCCCTACACCAAGGACAAGGCCGAGGTGATCCAGGGCGCCTGCGTCTGGGGCTCGATCTGCAACGCCTCCGCCGGCATGGGCAAGTTCGTCGCCGAAGCCTACGGCGATTCGCCTTGGGCGATTTTCGTTCGTCCGGATTCGAAAATCCGCAAACCTGAGGACCTGAAAGACGTTCCGATCTCGGTCGGCATGCGCGCCGGCAGCCATTTCAACGTGCCGTTCCGGCTCGAGAAATATCTGCCGCTCGAAAACATCAAGACCGTGAACACCGGCGGCTTCGGCGCACGGCTGAAAGCCCTGCTCGACGGCGAGGTCGAGGCGGCGTCGCTCCTGCCGCCGCAGATCGCCATGGCCGAGCAACTCGGCCTGCGCAAGATCATGGAGGACACGTTCCACACATTGTGGTGGGTGCCAGACGGCTTCCCGCAAGAAGCGACCGCCGCCTATCTGCGGGCGCTCGACCGCGCCGAGAAGGCGATGGACGAAAACCTCGCCAAGTACCTGCCGCTGTGGAAGCTCGCGGTGCCGGCCGACTTCGAGAGCTACCACAAGTGGGATTTCTCGAAGTTCGGGCGCGGCGAGCGGTTCGTCTACAAGACCTTGCCGCACTCGGAATTCGACGAGGTGATGGACCAGGTCAAACGCTGGAATCTCGACGACTTCCTCAAAGACCGCAGTTACGAAGGGCTGGCGGCACGCTAACCTTCACGCCAACGCCGCACTGCAATGCGGGGCCCGCCGGGTAACGGCGGGCCCTTTGCATTGATGGACGGCCATGCCTTATGCCAGCATGGCGCAAGCGATTGAGGCAGGGAGGCACTCCATGACCATGTCGCGCCGCGACTTCACCCTCGGTTGCACAATGCTGTGCCTGGCCGGCGGCCCCGTTTTCGCTGCCGACAAGATCGTGGTCGGTCAGATCGGAGCGGGCTCCTCGGTGCACTGGCCGACCTACATCGCCACCGAAAAAGGCTTCTTCGCCAAGCACGGGGTCGAACCAGATTTCATCGTCACGCCGTCGAACTCGGCAGTTCAGCAGCAGATCGCGGCAGGCGCGCTTGATATCGGAATATCTATCGGCAGCCCTGACCCGATCCGCGCTGTCGACAAGGGCTCGCCCGCTGTCATCCTGCGCGTCGACAGCGTCGCTTCGCCCTACTCGTTCGTATCGAAGGCGGACGTCAAAAGTCTCGCCGACCTCAAAGGCCGCACCGTCTCGCTCGATGGGCCGAAAGGCATCACACGCGCCTATTTCGATCGTGTCATGGCGCCGACCGGGCTGAAGGAAGGCGACTTCGACCTGGTGTTCCAGGGTGCGACGCCGGCGCGGCTTGCGGCGCTGAAATCCGGCGCCGCCGACGCTGCGATGCTTACCTCGCCGTTCGACTCCTACGCCGAGGCTCAGGGCTTCAAGCAACTCGTGCTGGTCAATGACGTGGTCAAGGACGTCCCGTTCGGCGTGTCCGTCGGCAACCGGCCGTGGGTGCTGAGCCACCAGGACGTGGTGGGAAAGTTTTTCGCCGCCTACCGCGAAGGTGTCACCTGGTTCTACGACCCGAAGAACCGCGACGAGGCGATCCAGATTGCGATGCGCCATACCAAGCAGAAGGACACCGACCTCGCCAAGACTTACGACCTCTTCCACCGCATCGAGTTCTTCAACAAGTCCGACGCAGTGTCGAAGAAGCACATCGAGAACATCATGGACGTGCTGATCGGCTTCCATGACATCGACAAGCGCATCCCGATCGAACGGCTGATCGCGCCCGAGGTGACCAAAGTCGTGGATTGACGCGCAAATCAAAAGGGGGAGGACCTTGCCATGGTTCGATTGTTCGCTGCGGCGCTCGGCTCCGCATTCGTCTTTGCAGCCGCTTCAAATCCTGCGGCGGCGCAGCAGGAGCTGCGGCTCCTGAACGCTTTCGATCAGCGCTATCCGCCGACCAAGGCGCTGGTCGAGAAATACGCCGACACCATCAAGGCCAAGACCGGTGGCAAGATCACGTTCCGCATCAGCGGGCCGGAGGTGGTCAACGCCTTCCAGCAGATGCAGCCTGCGACCAGCGGCGCCTTCGACATGTGGTTCACGGTGCAGCCATACCACGTCGGCACCACCTCGGTGTCGTTCGGCATCTACGCCATCGACCCCGATCCGGTGAAATTCCGCCAGCTCGGCGTGTTCGACTATCTCGCCAAGGAATACGACCGCTTCAACCTGAAGCTTCTGGCGATCATTCCGGGGCAGAGCGCCGGCGTCGGTGCCTACCAGGTGATGCTGCGCGATCCGGTTGGTCCGGACGGCGATCTCAAGGGCCGGCGGCTGCGCGGCAACCCGCTGTTCCTTGCCTTCATCCAGTCGCTCGGCGGCAGCATGGTCAACCTCCAGGTCGGCGAGGTCTATTCGACGATCCAAAAGGGCACGATCGATGGCGCCACCGGGCCGGTGACCGGCGCGACCGACCTCAAGTGGCACGAGGTCGCCAAGTACGCGGTGCGGCCGACCTTCGGCTACATCTATCAGTTCCTGTTCATCCACAAGAGCGCCTACGCCAAGCTCGCGCCCGAGGTTCAGAAGATCATAGTGGATGAAGCCGCCGCCCTCGAAGTGCCCGGCATGAAGGCGATGGACGACATTCAGAAGCGCGAAGAGGAAGCGCTGATGAAAGCCGGCGCGGTGCCGTCGCAGCTCAATCCGCAGAAGTTCGCGGCGGCGGTGAAGGCGTTCAACGACGGCGTCTGGGAGACGACGCTGAACTCGAAGGCCACCGGCGAGCGCGCCAAAGAATTCGAAGCCTTCGTAAAGAGTAAGGGATTGTTCAAGTAGCGCGCAGCGCTCGTGCCGCGAGCATTACGTCGCATGTTTGAACGCGCGCTCTCTCCGACGTTCCCTCCCCCCTTGAGGGGGAGGGACAGGGAGGGGGGTACGCCGCGCGTTCGGAATTCGACAACACCCCCCTCCCCAACCCTCCCCCTCAAGGGGGGAGGGAGCCGGCCGCGTTGCGTCGCACCTCCAGCGTTATAATGCGTCCGCTCCTCCGCCTGCACAGCCTGATCACCGACGTCGGCTATCTCGCCGCGGCCCTCGGCCTCGTCGGCATGGGCTTTCTGTACTGCATGGAGGTGGTGTTCCGCTATTTCCTGAACTCGCCGACCCGCTGGAGCCTGGAAACCATCACCTGGCTGATGCTGATCGGGACGTTTCTCGCCATCCCGCATGCGGCGCGCGCCGGCATGCACATCTCGGTGACGCTGCTCGCAGACCTTTATCCGCAGCACGCCAGGCGCATCCTCACGGCGATGAATGCGATCGGCTTCCTGCTCTGCGCCTTCATCGCCTGGATCTCGTGGTCGGAGAATGTCGCGCAATACGCCGGCGCGATCGAGACCATCGGCAACATTCCGATCTCGAAATGGTGGTTGTCGGCATTCATCACCTACGGCTTTGGCAATTCGGCGCTGTGGTACCTGCGGCTTCTGTTCAACGACAACGAGCCGATCGAGCCGGTGCTACCGCTTCTGCCGAAACCGGGCGCGGGACCGTTGTCGTGAGTGCAACAGTATGAACCCGCTGACGATCCTGGCGCTCGGGCTTGCGGTCAAGATCAGCCTGTTCCTGTCCGGCCTTGCCGTCTACCTATGCTTCATTCTGCTGATCGGCGGCGCCATCATCTTCCTGTTCGGCCCCGCCGGCTTCGGCATGATCGCCAACAGCATGTTTGCGGTGACGACGACGGAGGCGTTGACCACCGTCCCGCTCTATATCCTGATGGGCGAAATCCTGCTCCGCTCCGGCTCGATCGACGCGCTGTTTGCGCAGATCGACAAGCTGGTCGGCGGCATCCGCGGCCGGCAGTACCACATGGCGCTGACGCTGTCGGCGATCCTCGGCGCGCCGGCGGGCTCCGGCATCGCGGTCGCCGCCATGCTCGGCCGCTCGGTGATGCGGCCGATGATCCGGCGCGGCTACGACAAGCAGCTCACCGCCGGCGTGATGATGGGCGGCGCGCTGCTCGCCCCGATCATCCCGCCGAGCGTGCTCGCCATCATCATCGGCACCATCGCCGACGTCTCGATCGCCGACCTGCTCATCTCCGGCATCATCCCGGGCATCGTGCTGACCTTTTTTTATATCCTGATCGTGGTGTGGAAGGTTTGGCGAAACCCGGCGCTGGCGCCGGAAGAGACCTACGTCGCTCCGACCCGTCAGGAGAAGGTGATGGCGCTGGCGCGGATGATCCCGTTCAGCCTGATCATCTTCGTCTCGGTCGGGTTGATCATGGTCGACTTCGCCACCGCCTCGGAGGCGGCAGCGCTCGGCGTGCTCGCGGCGCTGGTCGAGTCGTTCTGGTACCGCAAGATGGGTTGGCGCGATTACCTGCAGGCGGCGGGCAAGTCCGCCGTGCTCTCCGCCGTCATTCTCATCATCATCGCCACCGCGATCCTGCTCGGCCAAGTGCTCGCCTTCACCGGCGTGGTGCAGGACCTCGGCAACGCCATCGTCGCCTCCAAGGCCAGCCACCTGCTGCTGTTCTTCTTCCTGATGCTGCTGCCGTTCATCCTTTGCATCTTCGTCGACCAGATCGCCATCATGATGATCCTGATCCCGATCTACGACCCGCTGATCAAGACCGCCGGCTTCGACGCGGTCTGGTTCTGGATGCAGTTCCTGATCATCATGGTGGCGGGCTCGATCACGCCACCATTCGGCTATATCATCTTTGCGCTCAAGGCCGCGGTGCCCGAGGTGTCTCTGACCGAGCTTTACCCGCCGGCCTGGCTGTTCACCTTCGTCACGCTCGCGGGCGTAGCCTTGTTCGCGGTATTTCCGGAGCTGATCACGTTCCTGCCGAAGCTGATAAAATGATCGCGTCGCTTGAGCTAGGGCCTGTCCTCAATTAGAGGATTCCCAAGCAGATTATCGCGTGATTCATAGGCGGTCAGCTGATTCGGAGCTGACAGATGCGCCGCTATGGTCTTCGGGATGATCAATGGGCCAGGGTCAAAGATGTGCTGCCGGGACGGCAGGGTCACGTCGGAGTGACCGCCAAGGATAATCGGCTGTTTGTGGAGGCGGTGCTTTACCGCTATCGCGCCGGAATACCATGGCGAGACCTTCCAGAGCGTTTTGGGGACCCGATCAAGATTCACACGCGATTTTCGCGCTGGGCCAAGAGCGGCGTGTGGAAGAAGCTGTTTGAGATGCTGGCGAGCGATGCCGACAATGCGTGCGCCATGATCGACAGCACGATCGTGCGGGCGCATCAGCATAGCGCCGGCGCCCAAAAAAAGACGGCGAAGACCAAGCGATCGGGCGCAGCAAAGGCGGGCTGAGCACCAAGGTTCATGCGCTTGTCGACGCATTGGGCAATCCGCTGGACTTCATTTTGACGCCGGGCCAAGCCCATGACCTGGAAGGTGCCGACGCGCTGCTGCCAAACATGGCGGCCGACACCTTACTGGCAGACAAAGCCTTCGATGCCGATGAACGGGTGATCGAGCCCTTGCTGGCCCGGGGCAAGTCGGTCGTGATCCCACCCAAGAGCAACCGCAAGATTAAACGAGATTTCGACAAGGAGGCCTACAAGGCGCGCCACCTCATCGAGAATTTTTTCTGCAAGCTCAAGCAATATCGCGCCATCGCCACGCGCTACGACAAAACCGCCAGAAATTTCCTCGCCGCAATTCACCTCGCGGCTGCTATCATCTGGCTCAATTGAGGACAGGCCCTAGATTTTCACACCAAGACCGGGGAGAACGAGATGCAGCAACGAGCACACGCATTGCGCGGCATAAGTGTGACAATCCTGAGTGCCATTTTTACCTGCGCCGCCGGTGCAGAGGATCTCGTCAAGGTGGCCGTGCCGCAGCGTGGCACCTGGGAAACTTCGGTGCCCGATCTTGGCGAGGAGGCGAAAATCTTCGCCAAGCACGGCCTTAAGGTCGAGAGGCTTTACACGTCCGGAGGCGGAGAAACGATGCAGGCGCTCATTTCCGGGAGCGTCGATGTGGCGATCGCGACCGGCGCTGCTGCCATGTTCGCGGCCTATGTAAAGGGTGCGCCGATCCGGCCGATAGGTACGTCCATCACCGGCGCTCGGGAGATTTTCTGGTACGTCAAGGCGGACTCGCCGATCAAATCGTTGAAGGACGCCGCTGGAAAGACGATGGCCTTTTCGGCGACGGGCTCCTCGTCGAATCTCGCCACGCTGAAACTCATCAAGATGGCAGGCGTCGACATCAAGCCCGTCGCGACCGGAACGCCGGTGGCGACCTTCACCCAGACCATGACCGGACAGGTCGACATCGGCTGGTCGGCGGCGCCGTTCGCGCTGAGCGCGCTTCAGGAGCATCGCATCCGCACCGTCGCCAACGTCGGCGACATCGTGGAATACCGCGACATGAGCGCGCGGTTCCACCTCGCCAACCTGAACTTCATTACCGGCAAGCCCGATGTGTTGAAGCGTTTCCTGGCAGCCTACTCCGAAACGCTGGATTGGATGTACGGCGGCGACGCGGCCGTCGGGGTGTTCTCCAAGCTTTACAACATCAAGCCGGCCGAAACCCGTCAGACCCGCGATGAATTCTATACACGCCAGAGCCTGGACATCAGGCGCGTGGGCGGAGTCGACCTGGCGATGGAGGACGCCGTGACCTACAAGTTCATCAGCAAGCCGCTGACCAAGACGGACATCGACGACCTGTTCAAGTACCGCGCCAAATGACGGCCTGGGCGTTGCGACGCCGCGCTATTCCAGCACCGCGATCGCGTTGATCTCGATCAGGTACTCCGGCGAGGTCATCTTGGCGATCTCGACCATGGTCGAGGCCGGCGCCGGCGGCTTGAAATATTCGCGCCGCACTTTATGGATTTTCTCGAAGTGCTCCATGTTGCGCACGTAGACGTCGACCCGGCAAATATCGTCCATCGTGCCGCCCGCGGCTTCGACCGCTGCCTTGACGTTCTCCAGCACCTGCCTGGTCTGCACCTCGATGTCGCCGACGCCGGCGATGCTGCCGTCCGGCCGTCGCGCAGTCATGCCGGATATGAAGACAAGCCGCCCGCGCGCCTCGATCGCGGTCGCTTGCGAAAAATGGCCGTTGGGCTTGGCGATCTTTTCCGAGCTGATTTGCTTCTTGGGCATGGTTTCCTCTCTACGTGACTGCGCCGGGAGTGTGGTTCAATGCCGGCCAGTGCAGCAAGAGGGCTTGTCATGGTTTCGATGCCGACCGAAAGCAACTGGCCGGTCACCTTCCCGGGAAACCTGCGCTGGAGCAACGCCACCCAGATCGTCAAGGGCATGGTGGCCTATGGCGCCGCGGCGATGGCCGAGATCGACCTGATCACGCAGCGGCTGAAGGCACGCGCGGGCGAGTCCGATCTCGACCGCGCTTGGATGGAGGAATGGTCGCGCGAGGCCGACCGCGTCGCCAGGATCGGCGACGAGGCCGACGCCGCGGGCAACGCCATCACTGCCGGCAACCAGTACATGCGCGCCGGCAACTACTACTACAGCGCCGAGCGCTTCATCCCGCCGGGCGACGACAAGCTTGCGATGTATCGCAAGGCGCTGCGCTGCTACCAGGGCGCGATGGCGCGGCTTCATCCCGACATCGAGCGCGTCGAAGTGCCCTACGAGGGCCAGAGCTTGCCGGCCTGGTTCGTCAAAGGCCGCGGCCTCGGCAAGCGGCCGACCGTGGTGCTGTTCGACGGCATGGACAACGCCAAGGAGATGAGCGTGATCTTCGCCGGGCTCGATTTCGCCAAGCGCGGCATCAACACGCTCGCGATCGACGGGCCCGGCCAGTCCGAGCCGCTGCGGCTCCGCAATATCCCGACACGCCACGACTACGAGGCCGCCGGCATCCCGGCCTACGACTACGTCGCCTCGCGGCCGGAGGTCGATCCCAAGCGCGTCGCGGTGATGGGCTACAGCTTCGGCGGCTATCACGCGCCGCGCATCTGCGCCTTCGACAAGCGCTATGCCGCCTGCGTCTGCTTTGGCGCGATGCACTGGAACGTCCATGATTTCGTCAAAGGCCACGCCCCGACCGATCCGCGCCGCACCTCGGCCTCGACCTTCCAGTTCCGCTGGGTGGTCGGCGCTCCCGACAACGAAACCGCGCTGGAATGGTCGAAGAAATTCACCCTCGAAGGGGTCGCCGACAAGGTCGCGATGCCCGATCCTGATCCTGCATGGCGAGAACGACCGCGTCGTGCCGCTCGCGGAGGCGAAGAAGCTCTACGAGCGTCTCGGCTCGAAGAACAAGTCGCTGAAAATCTTCACCGAAGCCGAAGGCGGCGCGGAGCATTGCCAGGTCGACAACCGCCAGCTCGGCGTCGACTTCATCGGCGACTGGCTGCTCAAGACGATGTAGGCCCATTGGAATGGCGAAGTGCCGCATCCTGGGCGCGGCGCGGGCCTATCGACGGCATCGTCCTACCGTGGTCGAATAGGTCCAGCCGAGGCTCGAGCATTTTGGGGGAAATGTCATGCTGCGTTTCATTCGCTGGTGTTCGATTGTCTGCGCGCTGCTCGGCCTCCCCGTGGTGGCGCAGGCGCAAAGCAGCTATCCCGACCGGCCGGTCAAGTTCGTCATCGCCTTCCCGCCCGGCGGCGCGACCGACACCTTCTTCCGGCTGATCTCGAACGAGCTCGGGCAGTCGCTTGGGCAATCCACAGTGATCGAGAACAAGGGCGGCGCCGGCGGCTATATCGCCTGGCAATACGTCGCAAGCTCGGCGCCAGATGGCTACACCGTACTGGTCGGCGAGAACGCGATCGGCATCAACCAGGCTTTGTTCAAGAAGCATCCGTCCGGCTTCAATCCGCTCAAGGACTACGACACGGTCGGCGCGATGGCGAGCACGCCGCTGGTCTGGACCGTCGCCAACAACGTCCCCGCCAACAATTTCGCCGACTTCGTCAAATGGTCGAAGACCGTTCCGGGACATTTCAACTACGGCCATGCCGGCCCGGGCAGCGTGTCGCATCTGGTGCCGGAGGTCATCCTCGACGGCGCCGGCATGCAGGCCGTTCCGGTGCCGTTCAAAGGCGGCGGCCCGGCGGCGCAGGCGATCGCCGGCGGATTCGTCGCCGTGGTGGCTTCCTCGCTGCCGGTCGCCAAGGCCCAGGTCGAGGGCAAGCTCGTCAAGGCCATGTTCGTCACCAGCGACAAGCGTGCGCCTTCGATGCCCGATGTCCCGGCGCTGAGCGAGCTTGGCTACAAGTTCGCCAATGTCGACCTCGAATTCTGGTGGGGCTTGTTTGTCCCGAAGGGCACGCCGGAACCGATCCGGGCCAAACTCGAAAAAGCCCTGCAGACGACCATGGCGAACCCGGCCGTCCGCGCCCGGCTCCTCAAGGTCGACACCGACCCTTCGTTCGCGCCCGGCCCGGCGCTCAGGGTCAAGCTCGAGAACGAGATCAAGAATTGGTCGAAGTTCATCGACGCCAAGGGCATCCACGTCGAAAACTGAGCCGTTGAAAATGGGGCGGGCGTGAGCGAAACGATTGAGTTCGTCGTCAACGGCCGCTCCGTTGCCGTCGATGGCGACAGCACCACGTCGTTGCTGTCGGCGCTGCGCGACAAGCTGGATCTGCGCGGCACCAAGTTCGGCTGCGGCACCGGGCAGTGCGGCTCCTGCATGGTGCTGATCGACGGCAAGCCGGAGCATTCCTGCGCCCGTGAAGTGGCGTCCGTCGCCGGCCGGACCATCACTACCGTCGAGGGGCTGTCGCGCGATGGCGCGCTGCATCCGTTGCAGCAGGCATTTCTGGACGAACAAGCCGGTCAGTGCGGCTATTGCCTGCCTGGCATTCTGGTCTCGGCAACCGCGCTGCTCGCGAAAAATCCGAAGCCTAGCCGCAACGAGATCGTCGCCGCGCTCGATCCGCATCTGTGCCGCTGCGGCATCCACAATCGCGTCATCCGCGCGATCCAGAAGGCCGGCGCCGCCCTTGCGGGAGCGCGGCCATGATCTCCAACACGCTGCCGCAAAGCCTGATCGACAATCCGATCCTGTCGCAATGGATCGCGTTCAACGAGAACGGCCGCGTGCGGGTCGGCTCGGGCAAGGTCGAGATCGGCCAGGGCATCCTCACCGCGCTGACCCAGATCGCCGCCGAGGAACTCGACGTGCGGCCGGAGCAGATCAATCTTGTCTCCGGCCAGACCGACGTGAGCCCGGCCGAGGGCTTCACCTCCGGCAGCTATTCGATCGCGGTCGGCGGCGCCTCGATCCGGCTGGTCTGCGCCGAGGTGCGCTCGCTGTTCCTCGACCGTCTCGCCGAGGTGCTGCGCTGCCCGGTCGGAGAGCTTTCGATCGAGGACGGCAAGTTCCTGCGCTCCGGCCATGACACCGGCCGCGACTACTGGTCGATGGCCGGCGAGATCGCGCTCGAGCGCCGCGCCACCGGCACAGCGCCGGTGAAGCGGCCGTCGACCTACCGGATCGTCGGCAAGCACCTGCCTCGTCTCGACCTGCCGGCGAAAGTCGCCGGCGCGGGCTTCATTCACGACATCGCGCCTGAGGGCGTGCTGCATGCCCGTGTGCTGCGCCAGCCATGGCGCGGCGCGCATCTCGCTGCGCTTGACGAAAATGCCGTTCGCAAGGCCGCCAAGACGCCGATCGAGATTCTTCCGCGAAGGCGAATTTGTCAGCCTTCACTGCGGATCATGAGACTCGCCGTGATGCGGGCCGCCGAGGCCGCGCGCGCATTGGCCAAATGGGAAGGCGGCACGCCGCCGCCGGACGATGTCGGCACTCCGGCATGGCTCAAAGCGCCAGCCGTCGCGCGACAAGACCACCGACACCGGCGCGCCCGGCCGCGCGACGCAAGGTCGCGTCGTCGAAGCCTCCTATTCGCGGCCATTCCTCACCTACGGCTCGATCGGACCGTCCTGCGCGCTCGCGCGAATTCAAGGACGGCGCGCTGAAAGTCTGGTCGCACAGCCAGGGGCCCGCGGTGCTGCGCGACTGGCTCGCCCGCGCGCTCGGCCTGCCGGCAGCGAAGGTCACCGTGCTCCATCGCCAGGGCGCCGGCGCCTACGGCCACAACACCGCCGACGATTGCGCGTTCGACGCCTCCTACATCGCCATGCGCCACCCGGGGCGCACCGTTCGCGTGCAATGGTCGCGCGAGGACGAGTTCGCCGCCGCCCCGATCAGCACCGCGATGGCGATCAAGCTTCGCGCCGCCCTCGGCGCCGACAACAAGCCGGCCGACTGGACCGATCGAAATCTGGAGCCCTCCGCACGCCCAGCGGCCCGGCATGAACGGCAATTCCAATCTGATCGGCGCGGCTGCCCTGCCCAACGCGCCGCCGCTCAATCCGCTCGGCGACGTGCCCGACGAGCGCGGCGGCGGCGCCACCCGCAACGCCGTCGCGATCTACGACCTGCCGAACCACCGGTCTGATCCACCATCTGCTGCCGGAGGTGCCGATCCGCACCTCGTCGCTGCGCGGCCTCGGCGCCTGGGCCAATGTGTTCGCCATCGAATCCTTCATCGACGAGCTTGCCGAGATCGCGGGCGAGGACCCGGTGAGCTACCGCCTGTCTCTCCTTTCCGATCCCCGTCCACGCAAGGTCGTCGAGACCGCGGCACGCATCAGCGGCTGGTTCGAGACGAAAAGGCTGCCGGAAGGCCGCGCCCGCGGCTTCGGCTTCGCCCGCTACAAGAACATCGCCTCGTTCGCCGCGGTGGTGGTCGAGCTCGAGGTCGACGAACGAAATCCGGCTGAAGAAAGTCTGGTGCGCGGCCGACGCCGGCCTGGTGATCGCCCCGGACGGCGCACGCAACCAGATCGAGGGCGGCATCATCCAGGGCGCAAGCTTCGTCATGCGCGAGCAGATCAAGTTCGCGGATGGCCGCGTCGCGACGCAGACCTGGGACGACTATCCGATCCTGCGCTTTTCAGCGACATTCCCGAGATCGAGATCGAGCTGATCGACAACCCGAACGAACCGACGCTCGGGCTCGGCGAAGCCTCGGTCGGCCCGACCGGCGCCGCCATCGGCAACGCGCTCGCCCGCGCACTCGGCAAGCGCATCCGCGATCTGCCGCTGACGCGCGAGCGGATCATGGCTGCGCTGTTGGCGGAGTAGCAGAGGACACGATGGCTGCACCGATCCAAATCCGCATGGGCGGCTACGGGCCGCCGACCACGGGCTTCTCCAAGGCGCTGAAATTCATCGGCGACAAGCTCACCGCACAGTTCGGCGACCGCGTCGACATCAAGTACGTCTGGAACATCATGGATTTCGGCTACAAGGCCGAGGAAATCCTATGGCTGGTCGAGAGCGGCGTGCTGACGCTCGGCTACCAGTCGTCGAGCTATCTGACCGACCGCGTGCCGGAACTGGGCTTCGTCGATCTGCCGTTCCTGTTCCGCGACAACGATCACGCCCGCGGCGCCATGGACGGCGCGCTCGGCGCGCGGCTGGTCGCAGGCGATCGAGAGCAAGTGCGATTTCCGCATCCTCGGCTGGTACGAGAACGGCTTCCGCCACATCTCCAACCGCGTGCGCACCGTGCGGCTCCCGGCCGACCTCAAGGGCATCCGCATCCGCGTGCTGCCGAGCAAGATTCAGGCGCGGACCTTCGAGCTTCTCGGCGCAACGCCGATGATCATGGATCTCACCGATGCCATCCGCATGATCAAGGCCGGCGAGATCGACGCCCAGGAAAACCCGCTGACCAACACCGTCACCTACGGCGTGCACAAGTTTCACCGCTTCCATACCATCAGCAATCACTTCTACATTTCGCGGCCGATCTTCCTGCACCGCCCGGCGTTCGACGCCTGGCCCGCCGACCTTAAGGAAGCCATGCAGAAGGCCGTGACCGAGTCCGTCGCGTTTCAGCGCGACCTGCATGTCAAAGAGGAAGACGACGCCGAGCAGGCGATCAAGGCCGAAGGCTGCGAGATCGTCACGCTCGATGGCGCCCAGCATGACGCCTTCGCCGCCGCCGTCCAGCCGATCTATGCCGAAGCGAGGAACGCTCCTCGGCGAGGAGCTGTTCAAGCTGATCTAGCCGGTCGTCCAATGCAGGCGCTTGTGCAAGCCGGGCGCTGATCCCTACAATCTGCGCGCAACGGAGAGCGGGCCAGCCGCTCCCAATGCAATTGGGAGGGAGGATATGCGTCGTTGGAGCGGCATTCTGTTGTCGGCGCTTTGCGTGACGCTCGGCGGCCAACGCGGCGCTGGCGCAGGCGCCCTACCCGAACAAGACCATCCGCATCCTGGTGCCCTACGCACCCGGCGGCCTGACCGACGTCGTCGCGCGGCACTACGCGCGAGCAGCTTCGCAAGTCGCTCGGCCAGAACATCCTGGTCGAGAACAAGCCCGGCGCCTCCGGCATCATCGCCATCGAGGAAATGGCGAGCGCCAAGCCCGACGGCTACACCATCATGATCGGCAATATTTCGACCAATTGCCTGACCCCGGTGCTGCTCGCCAAGCGGCTGCACATCGACTACGACCGCGACGTGCAGATCATCGCGCGCACCGCCGACGCGCCGGTGTTCTTCCTCGCCACCACCAGCAATTTCCCGCCCAAGACCTTCGCCGAGTTCATCGCCTACGCCAAGGCGCATCCCGGCGACGTGCGCTACGCCAGTGGCGGCATCGGCGCCTATCAGCACGTCAACACCGAAATCCTGGCGAAGCGCGCCGGCGGGCTCGACCTCATTCACATCCCCTTCAAGGACGGCGGCTCGGCCATCCTCAAGGACATCGCCAGTGGCGACACGCAGGTGTCCTGGTTCAACGTCACCAATCCGGTCGGCATGATCAAAGCCGGCAAGGTACGCCCGCTCGCGGTTGCAGCGGACCAGCGCCTGCCCGCCTGGCCGGACGTGCCGACTCTCACCGAACTCGGCTTTACGGGCTTCCATCCCTCGCAATGGTCGGCGGCCTTTGCGCCCGCGGGCGTGCCCCGCGAGATCATCGACAAGCTGCACGAGGCCTTTGTCGCTGCGGCGCAGACGCCGGAGATGAAGGCGATCTTCGAGAAGGGCGGCATGATCGCGCCGATCCAGAACTCGGCCGACGACGCCCGCGCCTGGCTGAAAAAAGAAATGGAAACCTGGCGGCGCGACATCGCCGACGCCGGCATCAAGGTTGATGAGTGAAGGCTATCGGATCAATAGCGTTACCACATTCTCGGCGTCATGCCCGGGCTTGACCCGGGCATCCATGAAGCACTTCAACGAACGAAGGACTTACCGAATGTGCGAGCGGAACGTCATCATGGATTGCCGGGCCTTCGCCCGCCGAAGGTCGAGGTCGCAGCGCACCTCGATGGAGGCTACGGCCTGCAGGCGGGTCAAGCCCGGCAATGACGACGGCCTAGTTCGCGTCTGCATCGTGAGGACCAATCCTTGAAAATCGGAATCATGCTCGGCGACGACATCGGCCTCGAAGTCGTGCCCGAGGCCGTCAAGGTGATGAAGGCTGCCGCCGCCAGGACCGGCCTGGCCATCGAATGGCATGAACTGCCGATCGGCAAGGCCGGCCACGAGCAGCACGGCAACACGTTGCCGAAGATCACCGAAGAGACGCTGCGCACGCTCGACGGCTGGTTCATGGGGCCGATCGGCCACAACGCCTATCCGCGCGGCGACACCACCTGGGTGATGCCGCCGGTGCGGAAGAAATTCGACCTGTTCACCGCGCTTCGCCCGGCGCTGTCGCACCCGAACATCCCGTCGGTGCACAAGAACGTCGACATCGCGTTCTTTCGCGAGCTGACCGAGGGCATGCTCTATTCCGAGACGGTGGTCGCGGGGCTGCCTGAGTTCCGGCCGAACGACGACATCACCATCTCGTCGCGCGTCATCACCCGCAAAGGCTCCAACCGCGTCGCCCGCGAGGCCTTCGAGCTCGCCCGCACGCGGCCGCGAAAGAAGGTCACCGCCGCCCACAAGGAGCCGGTCTATCGGCTCGCCTGCGGCATGTTCGCCGAGGAATGCCGCAAGGTCGCCAAGCAATATCCCGACGTCGCAGTTCGAGGAGATGATGATCGACTCGACCGCGATGAAGCTCGTCACCGAGCCGCAGCGCTTCGACGTGGTCGTCACCACCAACCAGTTCGGCGACATCCTGACCGACATCGGCGCTGGGCTGGTCGGCGGCCTCGGCCTCGCGCCCGGGCTCTGCATCGGCGAGAAGCAGGCGATGGCGCAGGCGACCCACGGCTCGGCGCCGGACATTTCCGGCCAAAACATCGCCAATCCCTATGCCATGATCATGTCCGGCCAGATGCTGATGGGCTGGCTCGGGCGCAAGCACAAGGACGCCAAGGCCAGCGCCGCGGCCGAGCTGATGCACAAGGCCGTCACCAAGGTGATCGCCGAGGGCAAGCACCTGACCCGCGATCTCGGCGGCAAGGCCAGCACCACGGAAATGGGCGACGCCATCGCCGCCGCGCTATGATGAGCAACAACGATAACATACGGGAGGACTACCATGCGACGCATCCTGACGATAGCGGCAACGGTGCTCGGCCTCGTTTGCCTCTGCGCCGCTCGCCCGCGCCGACTGGCAGCCGACCCGTCCGATCAAGATGATCTGCCCGTTCCCGGCCGGCGGCGGCACCGACCAGATCGCCCGCATCGTCGCGTTGCAGCTAACCAAGCGGCTCGGCCAGCAGGTCTGTCGTCGAGAACCGCGGCGGCGCCAACGGCGGCCTCGGCGCCCAGGAGGTGATGCGGGCCGAGCCCGACGGCTACACGCTCGGCGCGATCTCGGACTCGCCCATGACGGTCAATCCGTCGATGTACGAAAAGCTCGCCTATCAGCCCGCTGCAGGATTTCGTCGCGGTGGCGCGGATCAATCACTTCCCGTCTTATCTGGTCGCGAACCCCGCAACCGGCATCAAGACCGTCGCCGACCTGATCAAGGTCGCCAAGGAAAAGCCCGGCACGCTGAACTATTCGTCCGGCGGCGTCGGCAATTTCAGCCATCTCGGCCTCGCCGTGGTGGCCTTCAAGACCGGCATCAACATCGTCCATGTGCCCTATCGCGGCGTAGGCCCTGCGACGACGGCCGTGCTCGCTGGCGACGTGCAGCTCATGTACAACAACGTCGCAACCGCCCTGCCGCATGTGCAGGCCGGCAAGCTCAACGGCCTCGCGGTCGGCGGCACGGCAGCGGCTGCCGGCCCTTCCCAACGTTCCGACCGTCGCCGAAACCGTCCCGGGCTTCGACGTCACGCCGTGGGTCGGCCTGTTCGCGCCGGCCAAGACGCCGAAGGACGTCGTGGCCCGGCTCAGCAAGGAGGTCGACGCATTGCTCAAGGACCCCGAGGTCATCAAGATCTTCGACGCCAACGTGATCCAGTGCCGCTTATCTCGACAGCGAGCCGTTCACCGCCCAGATCAAGAAGGAGACCGATGAGTGGGAGAAGGTGATCAAGACGCTCGGCATCAAGGCTGGAATAGCAACGATGTACAACCTTCACCTGACGCCGGAGCAGCTCGAATTCCGCGACACCGTGCGCGGCTTCGTCGACGACGAGGTCAAGCCGGTGACGCTGAACGCGCAGCCGTCTCGATGTCGCCGACCGCAGCCTGCCGATGGACGTGCTGCGCAAGGCCTCGCAGATGGGGCTGCGTACGCTGGCGCTGCCCGAGGACCTGGGCGGCGTCGGCGCCGAGGCGCTGACCTGCATGCATCGTCACCGAGGAGCTTGCGGCCGGCGACAGCCGACGTCGCCGCGGTGCTGACCGAGACCTCGGCGCTTGTCGCAG
Source organism: uncultured Alphaproteobacteria bacterium (assembly GCA_963702635.1). Taxonomy (GTDB): domain Bacteria; phylum Pseudomonadota; class Alphaproteobacteria; order Rhizobiales; family Xanthobacteraceae; genus Z2-YC6860. Next base: position 77,600 of record CAVPDL010000010.1, on the reverse strand, counting down.
CGCCTGTTCGGCGCGATGACGGACGCGCAGCGCGAGCGCTTTGGCGCGGCGTTCCTCGAGGACGACGACTATCATCTGGCGCTGGCCTGCCGCGAGCCCGGCGACGACAGCGCGCTCGGCATCAACTACCACCGGCCGGCCACCGGGATGCAGCTCGCCACCACCGCCACCCGCGACGGCGACCATTGGCTCATCAACGGCGCCAAGGATTGCGTCGCCAACGCGCCGATCGCCAAGCTGATCGCGGTCGAGGCGCAGACCGACAAGGGCGCCGGCGCTGTTCCTGGTGCCGCGCGAGACGCCAGGCCTCACCGTCACCGACCAGCCCGAGCCGCGCTGGTATCACGGCTCCTGCGGGCAGCTTGCGCTGAAGGACGTCCGGGTGCCGGCGGAAAACCTGCTGGGGCTCGGCGGCGCCGCCGACACCGGCCGCGACATTCCACTCGCCCAGGCGCTCAACCTCGGCATCGGCCGCGCCGCCTACGAAGCGGCGCTGGAATATCGCAGCGTTGCGCGTCCAGGGCGGCCGACCGATCGTCGAGCACCAGGCGATCGGCACGAAGCTCGCCGAGATCGCGATCCGGCTCGACATCGTGCGCACGCGCGGTCTGGCGCGCGGCCTGGGCCGCCGACCATCCCGAGGCGTTCGCCGACCGAAGCCTGCCCGACCTGCCGCTCACCACCATCGCCAAGGTGTTCACCGCCGAGACCATCTACCGCGTGGCCAAGGATGCCGCCGAATGCTTCGGCGCCATGGGCGTGATGCGCGACATGCCGCTGCAGAAATACATCCACGACGCCATGATCTGCCTGCACACCGGCGACGGCAACGCCGACGACAAGCTCCGCATCGCCGAGGCGTTGGTCAACTACCGCCGCGACCCCTCGATGCTGGCCGCGGAATAAGAGGTGCGACAATGGACTTTTCACTGAGCAACGAGCAGCGCGCCTGGCAGATGACGGCGCGCAAGTTCGCCGACGAGGAGATCAAGCCGATCTCGCTCGAGCTCGACGAGCGGCCTGAGGCGCACGACACCTTCGACTGGGACATCGTCGAGAAGGGGTCGAAGCTCGGCTTCCGCACCTTGGCGGTGCCCAAGGAATATGGCGGCGAAGGCACCGACTACGTGACCCAGGCGCTGGTGATGGCCGAGCTCGCCCGCGGCGACAGCGCGATCTCGCAAGACCTTCAGCCAGAACTGGAAGTGGAGCCACCTGATTTCGGCGGCCTGCAACGACGAGCAGAAGGAGCGCTTCCTGCGGCCGTTCGTGGCCGATCACCGCTTCCTGCTCGGCAAGGGCATCACCGAACCGACCGCGGGCTCCGACAATCGGCTGCCGCCGAAGGACGCGCCCGAAGGCCGGCCTGAAGCTTCGCGCCGAGCGCCAGGGCGACGAATGGATTCTCAACGGCGAGAAATGCTTCATCGCCAACGCCCCGGTCGGAAAGCTGTTCTTCATCGACGCGCGCACCGATCCGAACGCGCCGCTCCGCCAGGGCACCACCATGTTCCTGGTGCCGCGCGACACGCCGGGCTTTCGCATCGGCAAGGTGTTCAACAAGAGCGGCTGGCGGTTCTACCGCAACGGCGAGATGATCTTCGAGAACGCCCGCGTGCCGCATACCAACGTGGTCGGCCAGGTCAACACCTCCGACATGAAGACGGCGCTGGCCGGCGACCGCACCGGCGGCGACCTGTTCGGCGACCTGGAGCTGGCCGCCAACGCGCTCGGCGTCTGCGACGACGCCTGCGAGCAGGCGATGAAGCACGCCAAGCACCGCGAAGCAGGGCGGCGCGCCGCTGTTCGATCAGCAGATGGTCCAGCTCAAGATCAACAAGATGAACATGCTGACCGAGGCGCTGCGCTCGATGCGTCATGCGGATCGCCTGGGAGCACGACCACAAGGTGCATTCGGCCAACGCCGGCCTCGCCATGAACTTCTCCACCGACGTGATCCAGGAGGTCACCGAGCTGAATCTGGAGATCCACGGCGGCGCCGGCTGCACGGTCGCGCGCCACGCCGAGAAGCTGGTTCGCGACGCGCTTCATCTGGAGCCATCTCGCCGGCGACACCGTGCAGCGCCTCAAGGTCGCCGCGCGGCTCGCGCGGATGGCTGCAGCACTGACGCCTCTTTGATTGTCGAGCGCCGCCACATACTCGGCGTCACCCCCGGGCTTGACCCGGGGGCCCATGATGCCTCGCAATGTGCCCTGACGCCTCATGGATTGCCGGGTCAAGCCCGGCAATGACGCCCGTCGTATAGTTGGCGGCGAAAAAACGGTGACGCCATATGGATACCAATGACCTCGCCGAGAAAGGCCTGAAGCTCCGCAAAGAGCTGTTCGGCGACAAAGCCGTCGAGCAGCGCATGCAGGCGTTCGGCGAGTTCGGCGAGCCGCTCCAGCACATCATCAACGCCTATGCCTATGGCGACATCTGGAGCCGCCCCGGCCTGTCGCTCGGCGTCAAAAGCCTCGCCATGATCGCGATGATGGCCGCCGCCAACCGGCCGGCCGAATTGCGCGTGCATCTCAAGGGCGCGCTGAAGAACGGCTGCACGCCGGAGGAAATCCGCGAGGTGCTGCTGCTGGTCGCGCTCTATTGCGGCATCCCGGCCGCCAACGAGGCCCACCGCGCAGCGATGGACGTGCTCCAGGAGGAGAAAAAATAGCTGCGATTGGCCATTGGGCCCGCCTTCGCGCCTCGATAGGATGGCGGTGCGCGCAATTTTCAATGCGCCCATTCACACTTGGGAGGTTGAAATGGCGAAAAAGCGGCGGTGGCGTTTACCGGATCGTCGATGTCGTCGGCGTCAGCAAGACATCGTGGGAGGACGCCGGACGGCGCGCGGTGGAAACCGCGGCCACGTCGCTGCGCGATCTGCGCGTGGCCGAAGTCACCAAGATGGACATGACCGTGGAGAACGGCAAGGTCGCGGCGTTTCGCACCCGCGTCGCGCTGTCGTTCAAATACGAAAGCTAAACGACAAACCGGGCGCTCCGTATTCTTCCGCGCACCTTCTCTCGGCCCTCATGCTGAGGAGCGCACGAAGTGCGCGTCTCGAAGCATAGGGCCGCCCCATCCTTCGGGACGCGGTCCTTTGGACCGCTCCTCGGGATGAGGCGGGGAATCTCACACCCCTCACACCTTGATCTTCTCGTCCTCCAGCACGCGCGCGACCGCGGGCCGCTTGGTCATGCGGTCCTTGAACGCGGTGTAGTTCTTCAATTCGCCCATCGGCAGTTCGCGCCGCACGCCCCAGGTGTAGAACACGAAGCCATAGGGATCGAGCACCGAGTACTTGTCGCCGAACCATTCGCGCCCCGCAAGCATGCCGTCGATCTGCTTCAGATAGCCGTGGAAGGTCTTCAGCCCCTGCTCCTTGATGCCGGGGAACGCCGACTGGTCGGCGGTGTAGCGCTCCGGCCGCCCGACATGGGCGTGCGCCGGATGCACGCTCGAGGCGAAGAAGCCGATCAGCGACAGCGCCTTGGCCTCGGCGTCGGCGTCGGTCGGCCACAGGCTGAAGCGCTTGCCGAGATACGGCAGGATCGCGGTGTTCTCGGCGAGCGGCTCGCCGTTGTCGAGCTGCAGCAGCGGCACGCGGCCCTGCGGATTGATCTTCAGGTATTCCGGCGTGCGCTGCTCGCCCTTGGCGAGGTCCATGCGCTTGGGCTTGTATTTCTCGCCGCTCTCCTCGAGCACGATATGCGAAGCCATCGAGCACGCGCCGGGACCGTAATACAACGTCAGCATGACAACACCCTTTCCTGTGAAGAACGAAAATCTCGGACGCGATCAAACGCGGCAGAGGCGGCTGGGTCAAGCATCTCGTCATTCGGGGCGCGAGCGGTGGCCCTGTCGCGAGCGAAGGCGGGTCGCTCGGCCGGATGACAGTGCCTCGCCGCGCCGCCTGATCTCCTCGACCACGATGCTGTTGTCGCGCTCGGCCTCGCCCGCGCGCACGCACGCCTCCAGCACGTCGCAATGCACCTTCAGCATCGGCAGCTCCTGGCCCAGACGCTCGCCCTGGTCGAGCATCATGTGCACGTCCTTCAGGTGCTGCTTGACGTAGCCCTGCGGCGAGAAATCCCGCGACAGCATTTTCGCGCCCTTGGTCTCCATCACCTGCGATTGCGCGGCCGAGCCCTTCGCCACTTCGAGAAACGCCTCGGCCATCGAGTCCCATGCGCTCGGCAAACGCCAGCCCTTCCGCCAGCGCCATGCGGTTCAACCCGAGGATCAGGTTGACCGCGAGCTTGGCGCGGCCGCCGTCGCCGACCCTGCCGATGTGGAAGCGGCGCGGGAACAACGCATCGAGCACGGCCTTGGCGTCCTCCGCCGTCGTCGGATCGCCGCCGATCAGGCCGACGCCTTCGCCCTGCCGCACCTGCTCGCTCGTGCCCGACACCGGCGTTTCGAGGAAACGAATTTTGCCGCCAGCAAGCCGCGCGCCCAGCGCCTCGATCCGGTCCGGATCGCAGGTGCGGGTGCACATCACGATGGTGCCCTCGCCCGCCGCCGGCAGCAGCCCCTTCTCTACCACCTCCTCGACCTGGTCGGTGCTGAACACCGCCAGCAGGATGGTCTTGCAGGCCGCGACCTCGGCAAGCGAACCGGCCTTGCCGCCGCGCGATACAAGCCGGGCATTCTTCGCCGGATCGATGTCGGTGCCGACCACGCCGAAACCCGCCGCCATCAGCCGGCCGGACAGCACCTCGCCCATCAGTCCCAGGCCGACCAGTCCCGACCGTTTCTTGCATACGCGCACCTGTCCAGAACCCGTTGCCATGCCATCGTGATTGCCCGACATTGCCGGCATGATCAATGCCGCCATCATCGGGCTTGGGCGCTGGGGGAAGTCGCTGGTGACGGCCGTTCAAGGCAAGAGCCGGAAGCTCCGCTTCGTCCACGGCGTCAGCAAGGAGCCCGACGACGTGCGCGCCTTCGCCGCCCAGCACGGTTTCCGGCTTTCGACCGAGCTCGCCGACGCCATCGCCGATCCCGCGGTGCAGGCGGTATTCCTGGCGACGCCGCATTCGCTGCACGTGCCGCAGATCGAGGCGGTCGCCCGCGCGAAGAAGCCGGTGTGGTGCGAGAAGCCGCTGGCGCTGACCCGCAAGGACGCCGGCCGCGCCGTCGAAGCCTGCCGCAAGGCCGGCGTCGTGCTCGGCAGCGGCAACAACAAGCGCTGCTACGCCTCGATGCGCGAATTGAAGCGCGTGGTCGACAGCGGCGCGCTCGGCGACATCCTGCATATCGAGGCGCATTTCTCCAACGAGCACTCGACCCGCGTGATCGGCGGCGGCTGGCGCGACGATCCGAAGGAGTCGCCGGGCGGCGGCATGACCGGCGCCGGCCTGCATGTGCTCGACGCCCTGATCAATCTCGGCGGACCGATCAGGAGCGTCGACGCCAAGGCTGTTCGAGCAGAAGCCACCGCCCGACCCGCGCGACTCACTCGCCGTGCTGGTGCAGTTCGCCTCCGGCGCCACCGGCCATGTTGGCCACCGTCCGCGCCGCGCCGAACATCTGGCGTGTCCACGTGTTCGGCACCAAGGGCATGGCCGAGGCCCGCGACGAGGACACGCTGACGGTCGGCCTGATCGGCGGCCCGCCGCCGCAAACCACCACCTACGAGCACGTCGATTCACTGAAAGTCCTGGCCGAATCCTTCGCCGACGCCGTCGAGGGCCGCGCACCGTTCCTGGTCTCGACCGGCCAGATGCTTGACCTGATCGGCGCCTTCGAAGCCATCATCATCTCGCTCGAAACCCGCGCCCCGGCGCATATCAACGGATGACCCTCATGAACGACATGACCCCCGTCAAGCCGCCGTCGAGCCTCGACCATGTCCGGGAGCGCTTCCAGAATCTGCATGAGTTCGTCGCCGTGGCGCGCGCCCGGCTCGACCGCAACGTCTGGGACTACATCATCGGCGGCGTCGAGACCGAGACCACGCTCCGCCGCAACCGGCTCGCGCATCGACTCGCTCGGCCTTCGCCCGCGGGTGCTCCGCAACGTCAATTTCACCGACACCGGCACCACCTTCCTCGGCCGCAAGCTGACCATGCCGGTGGCGCTCGCGCCGATCGGCAGCATCGAGCGGTTCGATCCGGATGCCTGCCTCGCCGTCGCCAACGCCGCGGGCACCTTCGGCTGCGGCATGTTCCAGAGCTCGGTGGCCAAGCCCGAGATCGAACTGACCGGCCGCGAGACGCCGAACGGCTTCAAGGTGTTCCAGCTCTACGTGCGCGGCGACCAGGCCTGGGTCGAGGCCATCCTCGACCGCGCCGTCGCGGCGGGCTTCGGCGCGCTCTGCCTTACCGTCGACACCCATCACTACAGCCGGCGCGAGCGCGACATCTCCAAGCGCTATGCGCGCCGCCTCGATGCGCGACCCGGAGGCCTCGCGCCACCAGAAGGGCCTCGACTGGGCGCAGTTCGACAAGATCAAGAAACGCTACAAGCTGCCGCTGATCCTCAAGGGCATCGCCACCGCCGAGGATGCCAAGCTCGCGGTCGAGCACGGCGTCGACGTGATCTACGTGTCGAACCACGGCGGCCGCCAGCTCGATCAGGGCTTAGGCTCGCTCGACGTGCTGCCCGAGATCGTCGCAGTCGCCAAGGGCAAGGCCAAGATCATCATCGACGGCGGCTTCTGTCGCGGCACCGACGTGGTCAAGGCGATCGCGCTCGGCGCCGACCTGGTCTGCGTCGGCAGGCTCTACGCGTTCGGCATGGCCGCGGCCGGCCGCGACGGCATCTACCGCGTGCTGGAACTGCTCCAGGACGAGATGATCCGCGCCATGGGGCTGCTGCGGCGTCAACAAGCTCGACGAGCTCGATCCGTCGTATGTGCGGGCGGCGCCGCCGGTGCGCACCGCCGCACGTGCTCAGCGCCTTCCCCTACATCGACGAGCCGGACAATCGGTATTAGCCGAATCCATATCCCCTGCCGTAGCTATACGGAAATACAGGGGCTATGGATTCCGGGCTCGCGCTTCGCGCGCCCCGGAATGACGGTGCTCTACTTCTTCTCCCGAAACCGCGGCGGCCGTTTCTCGCGGAAGGCGCGGCCGCCCTCCTTGGATTCCTCGGTGCCGTAGAACAGCGCCAGCGCCTCGAAGCCGAGCGCGCCGATTGCGCGCAAGTTCTCGCTGTCGGCGTTGAACGAGCGCTTGGCGATGGCGAGTGCGGTCGGGCTCCGCTCCCTGATCTCGGCGCACCACTTGTCGACCTCGTCGTCGAGTTTCTCCGCCGGCACCACGGCGTTGACCAGGCCCATGTCGAGAGCCTCCTTCGCGGTGTAGCGGCGGCAGAGATACCAGATCTCCCGGGCGCGCTTCTCGCCGACCAGACGCGACAGATAAGCCGTGCCGAAGCCCGGATCGACCGAGCCGACCTTGGGTCCGACCTGGCCGAACACCGCCTGGTCCGATGCGATGGTCAGATCGCAGACCGTCGCCAGCACGTTGCCGCCGCCGATGGCGAAACCCTGCACGCGGGCGATCACCGGCTTGGGCACGTCGCGAATGAGCGACTGCAGTTCGTCGATCGGCAGGCCGATGGTGCCGCGGCCTTCGTAAGCGCCCTCGTGCGCGCTCTGGTCGGCGCCGGTGCAGAACGCCTTGTCGCCCGCCCCGCCCAGCACGATGACCGCCACCGATTTGTCATAGCCGGCGCGCCGGAACGCATCGATCAACTCCTCGACCGTCTGCGCCGTGAAGGCGTTGTACTTCTCCGGCCGGTTGATGGTGATCTTCGCCACGCCGTCGCGCACCGTGAACAGAATGTCCTTGTAGTCCGCCATCGTCGTCATCCGTGCATGGTGAGGCCGCCCGAAACGCTGATGGTCTGGCCGGTCATGTAGGCGGCATCGTCGGAGAGGAGAAACGCAACCAGCCCCGGATAATCGTCTGGTCGGCCGAGACGCCGCATCGGGATGGCACGCTTCAAGCCTTCGGCGATCTTCGCGCCGTCCGGGCCTTCGAGAAAGCTTCGCAGGATCGCGGTGTCGGTCGGTCCCGGGCACAGCGTGTTGACGATAATGCCCTTGCTCACCAACTCCCGAGCCAACGTCTTCCCGAAGGCAATCATGCCGCCCTTGCAGGCCGAATAGACCGCCTCGCCCGAGGAGCCGACGCGTCCGGCATCCGAAGCGACATTCACCACCCGGCCGAAGCCGCGCTCCGCCATGCCCTTGAGCACGATGTGGCTGACGTTGAGCGGCCCATAAAGATTGATGGCGACGATCTTTTTCCAGAACTCCGGATCGGTATCGAGGAAATTCGCCGCGCGATCCCAGCCGGCGTTGTTGACCAGGAAAGCCACCGACCCCGACGCCGCCTCGAATGCGGCAACCGCACGCTTGACGGCGTCATAGTCGGAAATGTCGACAGCATAGACGCTCGCACTTCCGCCCTTGGCCTTGATCTCGCCCGCGATCCTCCCGGCTCCCGCCTCATCCAAGTCCAAGATGCCGACCACGCAGCCTTCCTCGCCGAGCCGCCGCGCAATCGCCGCGCCGATGCCGTTGGCGCCGCCGGTCAACAGGACGGTTTTGCCTTTCAAGCCGCGCACAGCACGACGCCCCCTGCTGCGACGAGCTTTGCCACATCGTCCCCTCCCCCCTTGCGGGGGAGGGAGCAGGCCCGTCGTGTTGCGGTGTTGATGATCATCTCTAATCCAGCTCGCTCACTTCGCCTTGCCCGCCAGCATCCGCGTCGCTTCGTAGCTGATCACCACCTCGCCGCTCTGGTTCTTGATGTCGATCCGCGATGCCATGATGCCACGCCTGCCCTTCGACGTCGGCCGCACCGACATACCTCGACCTCGCCATGCACCGTGTCGCCGACCCGCACCGGCTTCAGCACCTTCTTGTTCAACTCGAGCATCGCGAGCCCGGTGCCCTGGATCATGCTCTGGCATAGCAGCCCCTCGATCAGGCTGTAGGTCAGCGCCGCCGGCACGAAGCGGCCCTGGATCGCGCCGCGCTCGGCGCCGAAGGTGTGGTCGGTGAAGATCACCTCCACCATCCCGGTGATGCCGACGAACATCATCAGGTCGGTCTCGGTGATGGTGCGATTGAGGGTGCGGAATTTCTGTCCGGCTGAAAGCTCGTCCCAGGTGAAACCCAAGCCCAGCGTTTTCATCTCGCCCGCCATCACGCCGCCCTTTCTCCGTCCGGCAGCATCGTGCCGCCATCCTTCGCCAAAGCCTCGATCTCGTCCGCGCGCAGGCCGACCTCCTGCAATATCTCGCGGCCGTGCTCGCCCAACCGCGGCGGCAGCCGGTCGATCGCCGCGGGCGTGTCGGCAAACCGCACCGGCACATCCGGCACCACCAGCTTCGCCTTCGGTCGGATGCGGCATGCGCCTGAAAAACCCGACATCTCGCAGATGTGGATCGTCCATCACCTCGTCGAGCGTCTTCACCGGACCGGCCGGGATTTCCAGCTGGTCGAACGCCGTCGATCCATTCGGCGGTAGAACGGCCGACCAGCGCTCGCCGGCGAGGCGATAGACCTCGTCGATGTTGCGGCTGCGCGCCGCCAGATCGACAAAGCGCGGGTCCTTCATCGTCTCCGGCTTGCCGACCTCGCCCCAGAACCGCCGCCATTGCGCGTCGGTGTAGGCCAGCATGCAGAGGTAGCCGTCCGCGGTCCGGTACGGCCGCCGCCACGGCGCCAGCACGCGGGCATAGCCCGGCTCGCCTTGCGCCGGATCGAAGCCCAGGCCATGCAGATGCTCGACCATGATGAACGCCACCATGGTCTCGAACATCGGGATTTCGACGAACTGGCCGCGTCCGGTTTTCTCGCGCGAATAGAGCGCGGCGAGAATGGCCTGCGCCGCCACCAGGCCGCAGGTCTTGTCGCAAAGGATGGTCGGCGCGTAGCGCGGCTCGCCGGTCAGCTGATCCATCAGGCTCGCGACGCCGCAATAGCCCTGGATGATGTCGTCATAGGCCGGCCGGCCGCTGTAGGGGCCGTCCTCGCGCCAGCCGTGGATGCCGGCGTAGATCAGCCGCGGATTGCGCTGGCACAGCGTGTCAGGCCCCAGGCCGAGCGGCTCGAGCTTCTGCGGCCGGATGTTGTGGACGAACACGTCGGCCCGATCGACCAGCTGCAGCAGCGCTTCGCGCGCCGCCGCGCTCTTCAGATCGAGCACGAGGCTCCGCTTGTTGCGGTTGACCCCCATGAACAGCGAAGCCATGTCGGCGCTGACCCGCGGGCCGGTGTAGCGCGTGGTGTCGCCCTCCGGCGGCTCGATCTTGATGACGTCGGCGCCGAGGTCGCCCAGCATCTGCGTCGCGTAGGGCCCGAGCACCACGGACGTGAGGTCCAGCACGCGGACGCCGGCGAGCGGGCCAGGCCTTTGCTTCATCGCCGGCCCTCGCCAACCACCGCCATGAAATCGCATTGCACCAGCACCCCCGGCTCCATCGGCACTTCCATGATCTGGCGCGCCGGCCGGGACGCCGGATCGGGAAACATCTTGACCCACTCATCGTTGATGGGCTTGCGCTGCATCGCCTTAACCCAGAACGTCACCTTGATGATGTGTTCGACCCTGCCGCCGCCGGCCTCGACGGTGCGCCGCATGTTGGCGAACATGAACCGGCACTGCTGCTCGATGGTCGGCGGGAATTCCTGCGTCACCGAATCGACGCCCCGAAGCAGCCCCGACACGATCAAGTTGCCGATCCGCGAAGCGTTCGGGATCGGGTTCGAATGCGTGAATTCATCGATGTAGATGCTACGGCGCATTTCGCTCACTTGCCGAGCAACACCATCGAGATCGCCGGCACGTAAGTGATCACCAGAAGCGTCGCGAAGTTGATGGCGAGGAACGGCAGCACGCCGCGATAAATGTTGCCGAGCGGCGTCTGGAATACCGCCTGCGAGGCGAACAGGTTCAGCCCGAACGGCGGCGCGTACATGCCGATGCTGAGATTGACCGCCATGATGATGCCGAAGTGCACAGGGTGAACGCCGACCGCCTGCACCACGGGCAGCAGCAGCGGCGTCAGGATCAGGATCGCCGCGGGCGGCTCGAGGAAGCTGCCCATGATCAGCAGGATGACGTTGATCGACAGCAGCAGCGCCCACGGCGGCAAATGCAGCGCGTTGACCTCGGCAATGATGCTTCTGCGGGATGCCGCTGGTGGTCAGCAGCCACGAATAGAGGCCTGCCGCGGTGACGATCAGCAAGATCTGGGCGATCAGGAACACCGCGCTCTGGATGATACGCCAGAGATCGCGCAGCCTCACCTCGCGGTGCACGACCATGGTGACGAACAGCGAATAGACCACCGCGACGCCTGCCGCCTCGGTCGGCGTGAACACGCCGCCGTAGATGCCGCCGAGGATCACCACGATGGTGCTGATCGACCAGGCGCGCGTCCTTGCTCGACGACCCAGATCGCGTCCCAGCGCGCCTTGGAGGTGAGAGGAACCGCCTTGAGGTGGGCGTAGACCATCACGTAGATGGCGCCGACCAGACCGATGAGCAGGCTGGGCAGGATGCCGGCGGTGAACAGGGCCACCGCCGACTGCTGCGCCGACAGCGAGTACAGGATCATGGCGATCGATGGCGGGATGACGATGGCGATGGCGCCCGATGAGGCGATCAGCCCAACCGCGAAGCGCTCGTTGTAGCCATTCTCGCGGAGCGAAGGGTACATCATGCGACCCATGGCGACCACGGTACCGACAGCGGTGTGCGCCATCGCGCCGAACACCTCAGAGGCCGCGACCGTGGTGACCGCCAGCGAGCCGCGCACGCCGCCGACCAGCGACATCACCCAGACCACCACGCGGCGCGCGATGCCGCCCTGCGCCATGATCTCGCCGGCCAGCACGAAGAACGGCACCGCCAGCAGCGGGAAGTTGTCGAGCCCGCTGAACAGGAACGTCTGCATCGTCTCGGTCGGAACGTCGGCGACGAACAGCACGACGACCAGGCACGTCACCAGCAGCACGAGAAAGATCGGCACGCCGAGCACCAGCAGGATGGCCGGCAGAACGAAGTAGGCAAGGATCGCTGACATCGTGCCCGTTGCTTGCCGTCGTTCGCGTTACGCCGTTCAGTGGCCCGTTGTGTTGTGGGATTCGGGCTCGCCGCCGGTGAGCAGCCGCGTCACGACCAGCAGGACCATGAGCGAAAGCCCGATCGGCACCAGCGACTGCGGATATGACCAGCGGCACCTCGGCCGACTGGCTGCGCTGGTCGAACGCCCACAGGTCGCGCATCACCGGCCAGGCGAACACCACGATGGCGCCTGCGACGGCGATGAACAGCAGTTCCGAGAAAAGAAGCAGCGCGTCGCGCACCTTGGCCGGCATCATGCCGATAATCACGTCCATCCTGATCTGACGGCCCGACCACGCGACCACGCCGTTGCCAAGGAACACGCAGCCGACCATCAGGAACAGCATCACCTCCTCGGCCCAGTAGATGGAGGAGCTGAAGAAGTAGCGTCCGACGACGTTGGCGAAGTTCAGCGCCACGCTGGCGATCAGCAGCACGCCGGCGATGACGCGGAGGATGGAGACGAGCCCGCGGACGGCTCGCAGCACTGTCTCGGTCATGCACGAGCCCCCATCAGACGGGCTCCCCTGATCGGATTTGCAAATCTCGGCTGGGCCCTCCGGCCGCCGCGTCCGCCGATGGGGCGGGCGGCCGGACGCCAATGGACGATCACTTCTTGTTGGCCGCCTCGAACATCAGCTTCACGGCCTTGTTCAGCTCGGGCTTGTCCTTCGACAGGTCCTCGCCGATCGTGCTGACCTTCTTGATCATGGCCGCATGCTCGTCGGCGGACAGCTTGTTGATGACGCCGCCCCTGCTCTTCCAGATGTCGTCCTGTTTCTTGACGAAATCCAAGACCCACGGGATCACGTCCTTGGAGGTCTTGGCGCCTTCCTCATGCACGATCTTCTGCAGGTCCGGCGGCAGCGTGGCGAGCCAGTGCTTGCTCATCACCACGATCGAATTGATGTAGGGCTGATCGTTTTCCAGCACGTACTTGGCCGCGTCCTGGAACTGCATGGTGGTGTAGACGGTCATGGTCGAGAGCGAGCCGTCGATGGTGCCCTGCTGGATGCCCGGCAGCACTTCGCCCAAGGTCATGGCGACCGGGGTGGCGTCCATGCGGCGGATCAGTTCGAGCTGGAATGGCGAGGCCAGCACGCGGAGCTTCATGCCCTTGAGGTCGGCGAGCTTCTTGACCTCCTTCTTGGTGGCGATCGACGACGGGCCGATCGGTGCGAAGCCGATGCCTTCCAGCCCCTTGGCCTCGCCGAGGCTGAACATGAACTTCTGCACGTTGGCGTCTTGCAGCACCTTCACCATCTGGTCGGAGGTATTCATCAAGCCGGGCGCGCTCAGCGACTCATAGCGCGCGTCGACACCGACCAGGAATTCCGGCGGTCCGATCCAGGCCTGGATCGAGCCGAACTGCACACCTTCGATCATGCGCGGGATCGGGCCGAGTTGGCTTGCCGGATAGATCTCGCCCTTGATGCGGCCGTTCGATGCCTTCTCGACAGCCGCCACGAATCGCCTCAGCCATTCGTGCTGGGTGTCGTTGATGGTGGCGACGCCCATCTTCATGACGAAGGTCTTGTCGGCCTGCGCCTGCGCGGGCGCAGCCGAACCGAGCGCCATCAACCCGCCGGCAAAGGCAACACCCATGGTCGCAAGCAACGTGTCCCTGATTGCGTGCATTCCTGTCCTCCCCTACGCCAGACGGTCCATAGACCGCGGCGACGATCCGCACTTGTTCTTGAATTGCGGTGTGCAAAAGCATGGCACAGGGCCGCCATGCTGACCAGTCCCCAGGCCTGTGGCCGTCACGGCGTCATAGTATCGCGGAGTGGCGATCAAAATTTCGATCACGATTCCGGCGGGCCGTAGCCGGCCATGAGCTCGTCGACCGCTCCCGACCATTCGCCCCACGGAGCGTCGCCGTAGCTGTAGCTGTTCATGGCGAAGGCGGGGCCCGCATAGAACTTCTCGTACTGCATGTGGCGACCGGCGAAGTCGGAGCCGAGCAGATCCCAGGCGAGGTTGAGCAGCTTCATGCGGTCCGATGCCGATTGGCCCGGCACCGACCAGTAGGCCTCGAAGGTCTGGCGCAGCTTGTCATCAGCCAGCACTGAGCCATCAGCCGGCATCTGGAATACGCCCGGCGCCGATCAGCTCGCGCACCGTGTCGCAAATTTCGGCGTGATTGTTGGTGCACCAATGCAGCGCGCCGTAGACGTAGCGGCGGTTCGGCGTGAGGAAGCCCGGTATCTGCTCCTCGGCGTTGTAGATCTGACCCATGACCATCGCTTCCAGCTCGGACTGCATCGCAGCGAGCCGGCCGAGCGTGAACTGCACCGCCGGCACGTTCCTGGCGCTGTTCATGTCGACGATCTTGCTGGTGACGCCGAGGATCAGACTTGAGCTTTTCAAGGAAGCGCACGTTCGACTGGTGGTTGGCCATCTGGTGGCCCGGCGTCCGAATGTACATCGCGCGCGACATCTCGACATTGTCGACGCAGAACACCCGCTCCCACGGCACGTGAACGTTCTCGAACAGCACCGCCGCGTCACTCTCGTCGAAGCGCGAGGAAAGCGGATTGTCGAACTCGCTGACGCGCGTGATGCTCATACGATTTGCGCGGCCAGATGCTGACGCCCGGCGCGTTCAGCGGCACCACGCAGGTGATCAATTCCTTCTCCTGGCCGGGCGCCAGCGGCTGCAGGTTGCCGCACCAGGTCTCGTGGCAGAACACGGTCGCGGTGCCGAGCATCTTCAGGCCGTTGATGGTAACGCCGCGGTCGTCCTCGGCGACCACCTTCAGCGTCGGCGACATCCGCTTCTGCTCGGCGCCGACATTCCGCCAGCCTTGCGGATTGGTCACCGTATGCGAGGCGAAAATGTCGTTGCCGCGCATGTGCCGGTAATAGTTCTTGATGTTGTCGCCGAAGCCCTTGCGGATGCCGTCGAACATCGCCGGGTCCATGACGAGCCCGCTCACATAGCTCGGAAAGTTGTCGGGCGCGCGACCCATCAGACCGTAGGTCCAGGAAGCGATGCGGCGATGGGTCTCGTAGCGGCGGTGCAGATCCTCGCGCGTGCGCGGCAGCAGGAAATAGGTCGAGAAGGTGTCGCCATCCTCCTCGAATGTCATCACCTCGCGGTTCTCGGGCTCGCGCTTGCTGTCGTAGATCATCGCAAACGAGCGCGCCGCGTTGCGAAACGCCGGATGCGCGGTCACGTCATTGACCAGCTCGCCGCCGACATGGACCCGGCGGCCATCGCGGATGCTTTCGAGATACTCTTGGCCGGTCAGGAGCATGCGGAAGGGTCGCCGGGCGGAGCGCAAAGATCAAGCGGCCCAGGCCCCCCGGCGCGGCCATGTGCCCTATGGGTGACGGCTGCCAATCCCATAAGATCGGCCCGGCGTCCGCATCTGTCATGGAGAGTTCGATGAAATCACTCTGGCGTTGTCCGATGCTATGGCTGCCGCTTGCGCTCAGTCTGGCAGCAACACTTGCGCATGCCGACGATTATCCGAACAAGCCGGTGCAGATCATCGCCGAATTCGGCTGCCGGGGCTACTCCCGACGTGGCTCTGCGCTTCATGACCGAACGGCTGACGCAAAAATGGCGCCAGCAGGTTCTGGTGGTCAATCATCCGGGTGCCGGCGGCAGCATCGCGGCCGCCTTGGCGGCGAAAGCCGCGCCCGACGGCTACACCCTCTATCAGCCGGTGCTGTCGACTTTCGTCGCGCTCAAGCCTGCAGCGGCGAATGTCCCGCTGCAGGTGCCGCGCGATTTTCTGCCGATCGGGTTCACCGCGGAAAATCCAATGTTCATCGCGGTCGCGCCGTCGCTCGGCATCAATTCGCTGGCGGAGTTGATCGCCGCCGCAAAGAAGAACCCGGGCGGGCTGTCCTACGCCACCACCGGCATCGGCCGGCTTACGCATCTCGCCGGCGAACTGTTGCAGCATGAGGCCGGCATCAAGCTGCTGGTGGTGCCCTACACCGGTGGCCCCTCCCATGCGGTCGCCGATGTCGGCACCGGCCGCGTCTCCATGATCATCGAAGGCTATTCGGGGATCGCCGGCGCCGCCCGCTCCGGCACGATCAAGCTGATCGCGGTGGCGTCGGCCAAGCGTCTCGCCGACTTCCCCGACCTTCCGGCCGTGTCCGAAACCATCCCAGGCTTCAGCGCCACCGGCTGGGCCATTATGGTCGCGCCCCGCGGCACGCCAGACGCCATCATCGGTAAGATCGGCAAGGACCTGTACGACGTCACCGGCGAACCCGAATTGCAGAAGAAGCTGGCGAAGCTCGGCAGCTACACCCGTCCGATGCTGGCGGCCGAAGCCACCGAGTTCGTCCACAAACAGCAGGGCATGTGGAACCCGGTGCTGGCCGATATCGTCAAAAAGCAGCAGTAGGTCCCCTGTCTGCTGACTAAGCCACTTGTTGACATATGTAAGTCAGTAGCTTACATATCGGCCGATGATTTGCACGTTTCGCAACAAGGCTCTTGCGGAACTGTGGGCGCGCGGCCGAACGGCCAAGATTGATGCCAAGCTGCAAAAGCGGATTCTGATTTCGTCTTGACCGACTTAACGTGGCGATTGCGCCGGAACAGATGAATCTTCCCGGATTTGATTTTCACGCCCTGCGGGGTTTCGTTCCGACACGGTACACCGTTCACGTCAATGGGCCATGGTGCATTACCTTCGAGTTCGACGCCGGCGACGCGGTCCGGGTTGATTTCGAACAGTACCATTGAGGAGCCGAACATGGCCGAATACATCGCCAGGCGCAGTCCCAACCGTTGCCCGACCCATCCTGGTGAGTTGCTACGCGAAGTCATCCCGGCGACCGGGAAAAGCAAGTCCGAGTTGGCGACATTGCTCGGCATTTCCCGGCAGCACCTCTACGACATTCTCAGGGAGCGCAAGCCGGTATCCCCTGCCGTGGCGGTACGGTTCGGCAAGCTGTTCGGCGATGGTGCCGATGTCTGGGTGCGGATGCAGGGCGCCTATGACACTTGGCACGCCGAACGCGACTTGGCCGACGAGATTAAAAAAATACCGAGACTGAAAGCGGTGGCGGCATAGTCGAGCCCGTGCCGCGATGACTTGTTGGCTTCCGTGCGATCCGGCTAGGGTTAAAGTATTAGATTGGAGAGCGCGATGCTACTGGTGCCCGGGCTGATCGTTGCGCCGCTGACCCCCTTCACCGCGGAGATGAAGGTCGACGAGCCGGCGCTGCAGCGTCAAATCGACTACATCGTCAAAGACTGCCGCGCCACCATGGTGGTCGCGGCCGGCGTCGAAACCCAGGAATACACTTATCTCGGTCTCGCCGAGCGCAAGGATCTGATCCGCCGCACCATCGAGCTGGTCGACGGCCGCGTCCCGGTCATGGTCGGCATCTCGCACGCCTCGTTCAAAACCGCAATTGAATTGGCGCATGACGCCGAGCGCTGGGGCGCTGCCGCGGTGCAGTTGCTGGCGCCGCTGCGGCCGTTCGCCGGTCCGCCGACGCAAGCCGACCTGCTGGCCTATTTCCAAGCGATCGGCCGCGAGACGAAGCTGCCGATCACGCTCTATCTCAACCCCGGCCCGGGAGCCGACGTCTCGATCCCGGACACCATTGCGCTGGCGAAGCTGCCGCAAGTGCAGCTCATCAAGGAGAGCTCGCGCGATCTCGCCCGCGTGTCGCGGCTGATCGTCGAGATCGACCGCGCCGGCCACGCCCGCTATTTCACCACCATGCAGATGCTGCTGGCGACACTCCAGCTCGGCGGCTCCGGCGCAACCATGCCGCCGCCGGGCTCCGAGATTGCGCGTGCCGTGGTCGACGCCTTCCTGGCGAAGAATTACGAACGCGCCGCGGAAATCCAGCTTCAGTTCGCGCTATTCCCGTCGAAATGGATGCATCGGGGCTTGGCGCCCGCAATGAAGGCCGCGATGAACCTGATCGGCATTCCGGCGGGCGAGCCCTACCCACCCTATTCGCCGCTCAGCCGCGACGAGATGACGGCGCTCGAAGCCACCTTGAAAGCGACCGTGCTGGCGCCACGCTTCAAGGCCGTGGCCGCTTAAGCGAAGGCCCGCGACCGCGGCTCGACATCGGCGAGCGTCGAAGCCTCGCGCCCGCGCACCGTCATCGGCAGGCCGCCGCGCGGCCGCAGCGTGACGCGATGCACCGGCCAGACGTCGTGGCCGGCGACCGGCGCAAGCTCGAAATTCGCCGTGATGCTGGCGACTGCGAGCAACGCCTCCTGGAGCGCGAACACCAGCCCGATGCAGCCCCGGGGACCGGCGCCGAACGGCAAATAGGCATAGCGCTCGATCGCCTTGCGCTGCGCCGGCAGGAACCGGCTCGGATCGAACCGGTCGGGGCGATCCCACAGCTTGCGATGGCGGTGCAGCACGTAGGGCGCAATCACCACCATGGCGCCGGCCCCGACCCGTTCGCCGCCGACCACGTCGGGCTTGATCGCCGCGCGGCTGATCGCGGCGAGCGGCGGATAGAGCCGCAACGCCTCCTCGACGACGGCGCGGGTTTCGACCAGCCGATCAGCCAGGTCGTCCGGCGGGCCGTCAAGCTCGCGATCCGCTTCGGCGCGCACCCGCTGCCGCCACTCCGGCGATTGCGAAAGCAGGTACAACGTCCAGGCGATGGCATTCGCGGTCGTTTCGTGCCCCGCCGCCATGAACGTGACGATGTTGGCCCGCACCTCGGCCTCGCTGATGCCGCGACCGGTCTCCGGGTCCTGCGCTTCCAGCAGCAACGTCAGAATGTCGCGAGGCACCGAATTCGGCTCGGCCGCGAGCCGGTGCCGGCGCGCGGCGATGATCTCGTCCACCGCGTCGTCGAACAGCCGCTCCGCCGGACGCACGCTCAAACGGCCAAGCCGCGGCACGAAGTTCGGCACCCCGAGCACGTCAAGCGGGTCGATCCGGCCGATCCGGTCGAAGTAGATGCGCATCGCATGGCGGACGTCGGTCGCGTCTCGGCCGAGCCCATCGGAGAAGATCGTGCGCACCAGCACGTCGAGGGTAAGATCGGTGACCTCAGCCGCGACGTCGAGCACATCGCCGTCGCCGTGCTTGCGCCAGCGCGTGACCAGAGCGTCCACCGCCCCCGCCATCGCCGGCGCGAAGTTCAACACCGTCCGCGGCGAGAAGATCGGCGCAAACGTCCGCCGCTGAGTGCGCCATTGCTCGCCTTCGGCGGCGAGCAGGCCGTTGGCGAGCACCGACAGCATCCGGCGCTGAAACGAGTTCCTTCTGGTAGTTCTCGACGTTGCGGACCAGGACATGCTGGATCGCCGCCGGATCGCTGACGACGGCGACTTCGCCGAACGCAAACTTGCTGACAACCACCGGCTGCTCGAAATGCCGCTCGGTCCAGGCCTCGAGCGGGTTGCTCCACAGCGCCTTGAGCAGTTTCGTCAGTCCCAGGGATTCGGCATGGGGCGCCGGAGCAGGCGGACGAAAAGCTGCCGCCGCCTCGATCACGACCGGGCCCCATTGCCAACCCGCACGATGCAGTCAATGCCCGCACCACACATAGCGACCAGCCCCACGCCGGAACGGCGCGTCCCAGATGTTTTGGCGTCAATCACGGTCCGACGCCGGAGCCCAGCCGGATTCAGGCACCGTCCCTACCAACCGATGATAACAGGAAATTGCTCCGGCCCAACCCCGACAGGGCCGCCGTCAAACGCCTAAACCTTGGCCCCGTTCTCTTCCGCGGTCCGCGGCTTGCCCATCAGCGCCGGTTGAAACAGCACCGCCGCGCACATGGTGCAAACCAGCGACAACGCCAGCAGCTTGCCCATGCTGGAAGTGCCGGGATGGCTGGAGAGCCAAAGGCTGCCGAATGCCGTCGCCGTGGTCAGCGCGCTCCAGATCACCGCCCGGGTCAAACTCGATTGCAGCAACTCGGTCGCCCCTGCCCGCCACGCCATGATGTAGTAGATTTTGAAGGCAACGCCGACGCCGAGCAACAGCGGCAGCGCGATGATATTGGCGAAGTTAAGCGGCAAGCCGATCAGCACGCAGGCCTCGAGCGTGATCAGGCCGGCAAGCAGCAACGGCACCAAGGTGAGCAGCACATCGCCAAGCCTGCGCAACACGATCCAGAGCAGGATCGCGATGGAAACCAGCGCAAATATGCCGGCCTCGGTGAAGGCAAAGATCACGGTCTTGCCGGACTCCAGGATCGAGGTCGGCGTACCCACGGCTTGCGGAAACTCAGCCTGGATGGCGCGAGCGAAATGGCGCAACGTTTCGTTGTCGTTGGGATCGCCCTTCGGATAAGCCTGGACCCGGGCATGACCATCCACCGCGACCCATTGCGCGCGCACACTCTCCGGCAAATTCTCGAGCGACACCGGCGCGGCCTGAAGATAGTCGCGCAGATCCCCCAACGCGGTCCGCAACGGCACGATGAAAGCCGCCTCGGCCGCATCGCGCTTGGCTTTGTCCGCGTCCGCGAGCTTCATCATGCTCGCCGCCAGGCGATTGGCGGCGTCGGCGCCGCGTCCGTTGGTCTTGGTGGCGAGCTTGGTGAGCGTATCCGCCGAGGCCTTCAATGCCACCACATTCTGCTCGTCGGTCGGAGGTGCGGTTTCTTCGGTCTGCAGCGGCGTCTGAAGCTGCCGTGCCAGCCCCTTGATCGCCTTGAGCTTGCGATCCTGGTCGGCCGGGACGAAGTTCTTCACGCTCATGACGCGCTCGACTTCGGGAATTTTGCGAAGTTGATCGGCGACTGCATCGATGCCGTCGACGTTCGGCACGATGACGTTGATCGAGTTGGCGCCGACGTTCGGATCGGTCCGCAGGTCGAGGAAGGTGGCGACCAATTCCACCGTCGGACTGCGCAGGTTGAGCGGATTGAAGTCGAAGTGCAGATGGAACAGCAGCGGCACGCCGGCAAGCGCGACCAGAAGCGTACCGGCGATCACCGGAATGCGATGTCGCTCGAGAAACCGGTCGATCGGCGCAAACACGGAATAACCGACCTTCTCCGCTTCGCCCGGAGGCTTGAGCAGCGTGAGCAGCGCAGGCAGCACGGTCACGCTGGTCGCATAGGCGATCAGCATGCCGACGCCGGCGACCTGGCCAAGCTCGGAAACACCGCGATAGTCGGTCGGCCAGAACGCCAGGAATCCGGCGGCGACGGCCGCAGCCGCCAACGTCAACGGCGCGCCGATCTTGTCGGCGGCGCTGAACAGCGCGGACTGGAGCTCACCGGTCTTGAAACGCTCGGAACGATAGCGGACCGCGAACTGAATGCCGAAATCGACGCCGAGACCGACGAAGAGCACGGCGAAGGCAATCGAGATCAGGTTCAGCGCCCCCACCATCATCAAGCCGAGCGCGGCGGTGATGGCAAGACCGACGAACAGATTGAGAAACACCGCGAGGATGATGCGGGCCGAGTGAAGCGCCATCCATAGGATGAACAGGACGATGACGATGGTCGCCGCAGTATTGAATACCGCGCCATGCTTCACGGTGCCGAACTCATCGTCCGCCATGGCCACCGGCCCGGTCATGCGGACGCGCGCCTGATAGTTCGAGTCGAGCTTGAGATCGGACACGGCCTTGACGATGGCGTTGCTCGCGGCGCGGCCGGGCTCGAGCGCCGAGTAGTTCAGCACCGGCCGCACTTCGATGAAATGGTGCAGGTCCTTGGCTTCCGGCACGTGGCCGCTCAGCAGCACCTGCCAGGAGAAGCTCGCCGGCTGGCCGGCCAGCACCTGGTCCACGGTATCGGCCGACATGATCAAGCCGCGGCCGAGATCGTCGAGCGTCGCCCGATTGGTCTGCACGCCGAGAAGGCCGAAGGCGAGCGCGCGCGTCAGTCCGCGCAGCGACGGATCGCCGACCAAGGTGCCGACGATCGGACCGGCCCGGCCGAGGCCCATCGACATTTTTTCAAGGTCGTCGGCCGGCTGAAACAGCAGGCCGTTCTTGGCAAAGAACGGATCGCCGTCATACTGGCGCACGGCATGAAACATCTTCGGGTCGTCGGAAAGCCGCTTTGCCAGAAGCGAGGCGGCTTCCTTGCCGAGCTCCGATGTCGGCGCATCGACCACGACCAAGATCGACGTGAACGGACCGGGGAATGCCTTTTCGTAGGCAATTTCCCGCTGGCGCCACCCGATCTCCGGCGAGATCAACCGGTTGACGTCGGTGGTGATGGCGAAATGGGTGGCCGCGTAAATGGTCGAACCGACGGCGAGAACCATCGCCACCGCGACCACCGACCAAGCGTGCCGATTGCAGAACTCAACAATACGTCTGACCGCGGTGGTAATCAGCATGAATCAGTAATGTCTCGCGATTTGATGCGTTTGCATCGGACACTGTCCCTGTTGGGGAATCCGCAGACGCAGGCACGCGGCATTGGCCGGGCCCCTGAAGCAATTGGCGTCTGCATGGGTTCGGAACAAGGCGACGAAATGACCGTTTTCCAACATTGCAATCGATTCTCTCAACCAGCCCGGCACTCTAGGGAAAGCGAGGAACAAACCCGTCAACACGCCATATCCAGACCGCAGCACAATCCGGTCGGACCGCGCGCCAAACGCAAGATATTGGCGCACCACGACAATTCCAGCAGCGGCCGCACCCCCCGGCGACGATTCGCGCCTATCTCACACAATCGCAACTCGCTGTCGATAACCTCCCTGCGCGGCCCGAAGGGGCCCTTCCTCCAGGGGGGCGCGACAAGGCGTCCGACTGGCCCACAACCCTCTAAAAAGCACCAAAAAAGCACAATTCCGGAATTCCCACGCCATTGCAGGACTCCCACAAAATGTTAGATAAGGTTCCAGGTTTCCGCGGCGCCCGCGTCCGGATCGGCGGCGTAATCCGCGCCCGCCTTCTCAGGGATCAATAGAGCGACAAATTCGATCGGTTGATCCGAGACCCACAAACACAATCGAAAACAGGCGGTAGCATTGGGCATTCCTTTCTTACAGAAGCTTCACGTCGGCTCGTATCTTGTTCGCCAGCATCTGTCGGGACGGAAGCGCTATCCGCTGGTGCTGATGCTCGAGCCGCTGTTCCGCTGCAACCTGGCTTGCGCCGGCTGCGGCAAGATCGACTACCCTGATGAGATCCTCAATCAGCGCATCTCGGTCGAGGACGCGTTGCACGCGGTCGACGAATGCGGCGCCCCGGTGGTGTCGATCGCCGGCGGCGAACCGCTGCTGCACAAGGAATTGCCGCCAGATCGTCAAGGGCATCATCGCGCGGCGCAAGTTCGTCTACCTCTGCACCAACGCGCTATTGATGGAAAAGCGGATGAAGGACTACGAGCCCAATCCGTATTTCGTCTGGTCGGTCCATCTCGACGGCGACAAGCAGGACCACGACAAGTCGGTGTGCCAGGCAGGCACCTACGACCGCGCCGTCGCCGCGATCAAAGCGGCCAAGGCCAAGGGCTTCCGCTGCAACATCAACTGCACGCTGTTCAACAATGCCGATCCGGAGCGGATGGCGAACTTCTTCGACACCGTCATGGAGATGGGCGTCGACGGCATCACCGTGTCGCCCGGCTACGCCTACGAGCGCGCGCCCGACCAGCAGCATTTCCTCAGCCGCCAGACCACCAAGAACCTGTTCCGCAACATCTTCAAGCGCGGCAACGGCGGCAAGAAATGGTCGTTCAGCCAGTCCGGTCTGTTCCTCGACTTCCTCGCCGGCAACCAGACCTATCACTGCACGCCCTGGGGCAATCCGACGCGCACCGTGTTCGGCTGGCAGAAGCCCTGCTACCTGCTCGGCGAGGGCTACGCCAAGACCTTCAAGGAATTGATGGAAGACACCGACTGGGATTCCTACGGCGTCGGCAATTACGAGAAGTGCGCCGAGTGCATGGTGCACTCCGGCTTCGAAGCCACCGCCGTCCAGGACACCTTTAAGCATCCGTTCAAGGCGCTGGCCACGACGCTGCGCGGCGTGCAAGACCGACGGCGAGATGGCGCCGGAAATCTCGCTCGAACGCCAACGCCCGGCGCAATACATGTTTTCGCGGCACGTCGAGCAAAAGCTTACCGAAATTCAGGAGAACAAGGCGCGCAGCAAGCAAGCCACCGCCGCCTAGCGTTGTTGTCGGGTGGATGTGCTATTGTTGGCCGCTGCCGGGCCAATCTATAACTTTGATCAGGGCGACCATGAACGCACGCATTTTCGCTGCACTCGCGATTTCCCTCGGTTTTCTCGCTTTCACGGCCGACGTTCCGCAAGCCGCCGAAAATCCGCTCGGCCATTTCGCAGGTAGCTGGTCCGGCTCGGGCAAAATCACCGTTTCGAACGGAACGAGCGAACGCATCCGCTGCCGCGGCACATACAGGCCGACTGACGCCGGCCTGTCTCTAAACCTCCGCTGCGCCAGCGACAGCTACAAGTTCGAACTGGTCAGCGACATCAAATACGAAGGCGGCAGCATCTCCGGCTCCTGGAACGAAGCCAGCCGCCAAGTCTATGGTTCAATCTCAGGCAAGGCCACCGCGACCCACATCGATGCCAGCGCGCAGACGGTCGGCTTCACCGCGTCGTTGTCGATCGCGCTGCGCGGCAACTCCCAGAGCGTCTCGATCCGCTCGCCCGGCAGCGAAATTTCCGAAGTCGCGATCGCGATGGCGCGCGCCGGACGCTGACGGTTTTCGCACGAACCAAGGTCCGGCCGGCCGGAGCGATCCGGCCGGCAGCATTTTGACGGCGCGGCGAGTGGCCGCCGTGTATGCTGCTCGCGATCCTTCGAGGAGATTGCCCATGAATGCCGTAGCCTCCCGCAACATCAAGTTCATCAGCCACTGCGACCAGGGCGGCCGCGGCGACGGCGTGCAGGTCATGGTGCATCGCGGCTTCGCCTACATCGGCCACGGCTTCAGCAACGGCATCACCGTGGTCGACGTGCGCGATCCGAAGCATCCGAAGACGGTCAATTTCCTCGCCTGCCCACCGAACACCCGTGCCCACCATCTGCAGACCCACGGCGACCTGCTGCTCGCGGTCAACGGCCCGAGCATCTGGACCATGCAGGTCAACGAAAAGGCGTACTTCGCCGGCTCGTCGGCCGATGCGGTGAAAAGTCAGGAGTTCACCACCGGCCTGCGAGTCTACGACCTGTCGAAGCCGGAGGCGCCGCGCGAGATCGCCTTCATGCCGACCGACGGCTTGGGCCCGCACCGAATCTGGTACGTCGGCGGCCGCTATGCCTACCTCTCGATCCACTTCGCCGATTTCAGCGATCACGTGCTGGCGATCGTCGACATGGCGGATCCGACCAAGCCCCGTGTCGTCGGCAAATACTGGCTCCCGGGCATGTGGACCGGCGGCGGCGAAAAGCCGGCCTGGCCCCAGGGCAAGCGCTACGCGCTGCATCATGCGCTGGTCGCCGGCAACCTCGCCTACAGCGCCTGGCGCGACGGCGGCCTTGCCGTGCTCGACGTCGGCGATCCGGCAAAACCCAAGCTTCTGCGCCACCACAACTGGGACCCGCCGTTCGGCGGCGGCACCCACTCGCCGCTGCCGCTGCCCGACCGCAACCTGCTGGTCGTCGCCGACGAAGCCAATTTCACCGACTGCAGCAAGGGCCTCCGCTACATCTGGATCTTCGACGTGCGCGAGCCGGCCAACCCGATCAGCATCTCGACCTGCCCGATCCCCGACGAAGCCGACTATTGCAAGAAGGGCGGCAACTTCGGCCCGCACAATCTCTGGGAGAACCGGCCCGGCGGATTGCAAAGCTCGAATCTGATCTTCGCCACCCTGCACAACGCCGGCGTGCGCGCCTACGACATCGGCAATCCGTTTCAGCCGCGCGAGGTCGGATATTTCGTGCCGCCCAATCCGACGAAGATGATGGACCCGCGCCCGAACCGCCCGCAGGTGATCCTGTCCTGCGACGTGTTCGTCGATCCGCAAGGCGTCATGTATGTCACCGACAGCAATGCCGGGCTGAACATCCTGCAGTTCGAAGGTGGCTAGCTTTAGCCTCGGTTGCCAAAGGCCGACCGAAGCCTGCGATCGATCAAATCACAATCACCTTGTTCGGTAATTCGTCACGGTTGATCGCACCTGGCGGAAAATGCCGCGCCAGCACCACTCCGCATTGCTCGACCGCGGCGACCAATCCGTCGCCCGGTCGGCCATCCTTGATCGCGGCAATCAGCGCAGCGATCGCGTTTTCCCAAACGTTCGACGTCGACCTTTGCATTGATGCCGGAGTCCGCGACGATTTCGGCATAGCGCTCGGCGACGGAGGCAAAAATCAGCACGCCGGTCCGGCGCTCGGTGAGGTGCAGGCCTTGCGCCAGGAACTGCCGCATGGCCTCGGCATGAGCCCGCCGGCGCATCGTGCTGTCTCGGCACGATACGAAATCGCACGGCGGGGACCGACAGAACCGCCGCGATGACGATGAAGGCGGCAAGTTGCAGCGTATAGATCGTGGCCGCCGGCCAGTTCGACAGATAGATCAGCGCCAACGGGACAAGCAGCGCAACCAACGCTGCCCACGCGACCGGCACCAGACGATAGGTACTCGAAGCATGCGCGATGACGCAGAATATTTCGCCGGCGGTGCGCACCTCGGCAGCGCGGATGGCTTCGACGACACGGCTCATGTCGGCTTCCCGAAATCATCGGTCACCAGCTCCCTGACGCGCCGCCGCCGCCAAAGCTGCCGCCGCCGCCACTGAACCCACCACCGCCGAACCCGCCGCCGGACGACCCCGACCAGGACGAACCCGACGAGTCCCAGCCGGACCCCCACGGCGCCGGCACCGGCACGAAAACGGATCCGCGGCGTGCGCGGCTTCCGGGGCCGCGCCGATCCCGCATGACGCTGCGGAGGATCATGAAAGCAACGAACAAGAAGCAGAATCACGACAACGATGTCCATCGTGCCCGGCTGGCTGTCGGGACGCTGCTTGGCCCGCTGCTTCCACTCCTCCGGATCGACGGTCAGGACCTGGATGATGTCGTCGACGCCGCGGTTGATCCCGTCCGCGAAATCTCCGGCTCTGAAACGCGGAACGATGGAGTTCTCGATGATCAGCTTCGATACCGCATCGGTAAGCTGCCTTCGAAGCCCGTAGCCGACCTCGATGCGCACCTTGCGCTCGGCCGGAACAACGATCAGCAGTGCGCCGCTGTTCTTCTCTTTCTGGCCGATGCCCCAGTGGCGCCCGAGCTGGTAGCCATAGTCCTCGATCGAGGTGCCCTGCAGCGACTTCAGGTCACGACCACGAGCTGGCCGGTGGTCTTGGCTTCGAACTCGGCGAGCTTGCGCTCGATGGCCGCCCTGGTGTCGCTCGTCGAGGATACCGGCCTCATCGACAACCCGACCGGTGAGTTGCGGAAAGGTCAGCGCATAGCGCCGCAAGGACGAATGCCACCAAGCATGCAAAGACTGCGACAGGGCAACGACCGTTCCCGAACCCGCGCAGGAGAGCGGATCAGCGAACCAGCTCGGTATTGCGGCATTCATGCTGACAGCAGTCCGTCCGCACCGTCAGAACTTCACGGTCGGCGGACGCTGCGTGTCGGCGGCGGCCGTAAAAGTCTCCATCGGCTTGTAGCTGCGGTAGAGCGTGGAGGCCCAGATCACGCCCGGGAACGTCTTCAGCTCGGTGTTGTACGCGCGCAACGCCCTCGATGTAGTCGCGCCGCGCAACTGCGATGCGGTTTTCCGTTCCTTCGAGCTGCGATTGCAGCGCCAGAAAGTTCTGGTTCGATTTCAGATCGGGATAGCGTTCGACCGTCACCAGGAGCCGCCCGAGCGCGCCGGTGAGTTGGTTCTGCGCATCCTGGTATTCCTTGAACTTGGCCGGGTCGGTGATCGTGGAAGCATCGACCTTGACCTGGGTCGCCTTGGCGCGCGCCTCGACCACCTGGGTGAGGACCTCGCGCTCCTGCGCCGCGTAGCCCTTGACGGTCTCGACCAGATTGGGGATCAGATCGGCGCGCCGCTGGTACTGGTTCTGAACGTCGGACCACTTGGCCTTGGCCTGCTCATCGTATGTCGGGATGTTGTTCACCCCGCACCCCGATACCATCAAGCCCAGTAAAGTCACGAAAACCGGAATCTGCAGGCTGCGCGATAAACCTCCGAGGTAGCGTGCCATGACGAAATCCTCCTCAGTATCGAGGCTTTGCTCGACGCGATGCATGCGCTGTCATCGCCGGCCGTCCACCGTACTCACGGTATGGGCCGTGGTCTATCGCCCCTAAGTCCTAGGCGCGCCGCTCAGATTGAATTTTGTCAGCCGCTCTTGCTGAACCGCCTGGCCACCTGGTTGAGCCACATCGCGGTCGGCCGCAGGATCAGAAGGTCGGCGGTCAGCGCCGCCAGCATGGCGAACGCGCTAGAGCCAGCCGAACAGGCGCAGCGACGGCAGGTCCGAGAACACCATCACCGCAAGCCCGCACGCCAGCACCACCGAGGTCAGGATCAGCGCCGGACCGACCAGCACCGTCGCCCGCTCCACGGCGATCGCCGGGATCGTGCTCCCGGCCGGTCCTCGAGCCGCAGCCGGTTGAGGAAATGGATGGTGGCGCTAAGGCCGAGCCCGAACGACACCGTCAGCGCCACGACGCTGGCGAATTGCAGCCCCTCGCCCATCGCCCACAGCACCGTGCCGGCCAGCACCACCGGGAAGATGCCGGGCAGGATGCTGGCGAGCATCACCACGAACGAGCGGAACGCGAGCCCGATGAAGGCCGCAACGAACACGATCTCGATGGTCAGCGCCGCGGTTGAGCTTGCCGATCATGTCGGCGGTGTTGCGCGCCGCGATCGCGGCGAGCCCGGTGACCGAAATCGTGTAGCCCGGATGCGCCTTGCGCACCGTCGTCGAGCGCCTTGTCGAGCTTGTTGATGACCGGCAGCAGCTGGCTCGCGTCGATGTCGGGAATGCGCCCGGACACCACGACGGCGTCCTTGCTCCGCCGAGATGAAGCGGCGCGTCAGGTGCTCCGGCAGGATATCGACGTATTGCTTGAGCGTCGCGAGATCGGCCTTGCCGGCCTTCTCGGCGAGCCAGCGCCGCAGCGAGTCGAGCGACCAGACATTGCCGACGCCGGCCTGCTTCTCGACGATCGAATGGACCGCGGCGATGGTCGTCCAGCGTCTGCGGCGTCGTAGAGGCCGGCGCCCTTGGGGAACTCGATCAGCACGTCGATCGGATTGGCGCCGGTGAGCTTGGCGTCGAGCCGGCTCGACGCCTCGACCGCCTGCCGCTTGTCCGGCACCTGGTCGGCGAGCCGGTAGCGCGGCTCGAGATTGGCGTAGATGAACGCAGAGTCCCGCCGACCACCAGCAGGCCGACCAGGCTGTAGAGCCCCGGATGGCTCACCATGCGCACCGCCACCCAGCTGCAGAAGCGGCGCAGCGCGGTCGACGCCGAAGTCCGAGCCCTGCTGGATCTTTGCGGCGAACACCGCCTCCTTGCGCACCAGCAGCACGCCGAGCAGCGGCACCAGCGACAGCACCGCGAGCAGCGCGATCACGGTCGCGATCAGCCCGGCCTCGCCGAAGGTGCGGATCAGGTCGGAGTTCGAGAACTGCAAGGCGATGAACGAAATGCCGGCGGTGCCGTGGGTCAGCACGCAGGCCGGTCCGACCACCAGCACGGCCTCGCGGAACGCCTGTGTACTTGTCCTTGCCGGCGATCAGCCGGTCGCGCGCCGCGAAGGTGAGCTGCATGCTGTCGGAGAAGCTGATCACCATGATGAGCGGCGTCATCACGTTGAGGAACATGTTGAGGCGGAAATTGAGCCAGCCGAGCGCGCCGAGCGACAGCAGGATCGCGATCAGCGGCGGCGCCGCGGCGATGATCATGAACGACACGCGGCGGAAGAACAGGATCGCGATCAGGCAGCCGGCGACGAAGCCGATGGCGTTGTAGAGCATGCGGTCGCGCTCGACGGCGTTGCGGATTTCGAGCTGCATGACCGGCACGCCGGAAAGCTGCGCCGTCAGCCCCGTGCCGCGCGAGGTCGTCCTGCCATCGTCTTGCGGATTTCGCCGACCACGGTGTTGAGGCCCTTGCCGCCGACGATCGTTGGGATCGAGCGCCAGCACGACCAGCGCGAGCGTGCCGTCCTCCGACAGAAGCTTGCCGCGGATGATCTCGTTGTGTGAGCACGCGCTTGACCAGCGCGTCGTAGGCGGCGCCGGTCGGCAGCTCGTCCGGGAACAGCGGCGCCGGCAGCTTGCCCTCCTCCGGCGGCTGCCGCGCCGAGAACAGCGAGATCAGGCCGCGCACGCTGTCGATCAATTGCAGATCGGTGACGAGGTCGCGGAGCTTCTCGATCGATGCTCGCGCCATCAGGTTCTTGCCCTCGATCACGACCAGCACGTCGAATTCGGTCGAGGGAAACCGCTTGGTCACCTCTTCGTATTGGCGAAACTCCGGCGTGTCGGAGCGGAACAGCTGGCTGAGCGAATCGTCGACCTTGAGCCGCTCGACGCCGAAGCGCCGCGCCGATGCACGAGCAGCACCAGGATGATGGCCGACATGATCGGGGCGCGCAGCGGGATCAGGCCGATCCGCTCGATGCCGTAGGCGAGGTTGTGCAACTTGCGCGGTTGCGGCGCTGAGGCTGTCGCCGTCTCCTATCTGGCTCGGAATCTCTTGTGGACACAGTCATTCCTTCGCCCGCGCCACGACATGCATTCTATATGACGCTAGGACGATGTGCCCGGACGCCAACGGCAGCGCCGGTGTTGTACACGGATTGGCGATAGAGGGAACCCGGGTCTGGCAGGACCGTTGTATCTTGACCGCGACAAAACAAAGCGTCGCGAAAGGCCGCAGAAACCGTACCGGAGGCAGCAAATGCGTCGGGGAACGATGTGCGTGGTGGGCCTTTTGGCGGCCGTCGCCGCGCTGCCGCAAACCGCAAGCGCGCGGCCTCGTCACCTGCCCGGCCTGCTGGGTGTCATTACCGGCCCCGATCGGCGCGATTCTGGGCGGTGCGCGCCTGGGCCGCAGCCGCCATCTGGCCCATCGCTCGTCTCGACGCACACAGGCGTCGCCTCCCGGCCCGCGCCAGCCGCGGCGCACGCCACCGCGACGTGCCGGCTGCGGCGGTGGCGGCGTCCGCCGCGCGTCGCCCGAACGTGCCGTCAGGCCGCCCGTGAGACGGGCACGCCGCAATCGCGACCGCGGCCGGCGTCAATCCGACCAGCCGGCCAGGCCCGCAGCCGCCGCCACGGCCGAGCCATCCGTCGCAGCCGCGGCTCACGCCGACGCGCCGCCGCCCGCCACCACGGCGTCGGTGCCGGCCACACCCGCCGAAGTCCGCGCCTCCCGGCCCAGCGCAATGCGGCGCTGACGATGCCAAATGGCGAACTGCGGCCGAGCATCAACGAGCCGCCGCGCGCAGCCAAGCCGCCAGCCGCCTCGCATCTCGGCATGGTCGGGCCGCTGGCGTGGCCCACCGCCTATGAGGACGTCATCGGCTTCACGCTTTGGCCGCAGCAGTACGGCGAACGGCTGCGGAGTCCACGGCATTGGCGACGTGCTCGGCACGGTATTCGTCGCCCCGGCGGCGCTGGCCGCGAAGACCGGTGCAAACAACGCCCAGGCCAAGGCGGGGAACCGGGCGCCGCCGTCGCAACCCGTGCCTGCGCCAGCTGTCGAACGCGACGCTTCCGGCGACTGGCCGCCGCCGAGATCGAGCGCTCGATCGAGCTTACACCGGCGCAGCAGCGCGGCCGCTCGATCAGCTCAAGACCTCGCTCGGCGACGCAGTCGCCTCGATCAGCCTCGACGTGCCGCGACACCGCGACTCGAGCCCGGTGGAACGGCTCCAGGCGATGCAATCGACGCTCTGGGCGGTGCATGATGCGGCGCTTCTCATCCGCGCGCCGCTGGCCGCGTTCTACGAACTCGCTCTCCGACGACCAGAAGAAGCAGTTCGCTGCGCCCACGACGGAAGGCGTCACGCCGCACGACCTGAGCCGCGGCGAAATGGCGCGGATGCTGCGGCATGCCGGCCTCGCTGGAATCGTCGATGCGGCAGATCGAGCGCTCCTTGCAAACCAGCAAGGCCCAGCGCGCGAGCCTCGACGCGCTGAACAAAAAGTCGTTCGAGATGGGGCAGTTCCTGATGGCGTCGTGCCTCAAGCCGGTGCCGGCGACGCCCACCGCGCGGCTCGACGGCGCGGCCGATCGCCTCACCGCGGTGATGTTTGCGGCCTCCAACCTCGACTCCCGCGGTGAACGACTTTTACAGCCAGCTGAGCGACGAACAGAAGACGAAGCTCAGCATTCGCGCGCGGTGATTCGACGCAGCATCGGGCATGACCGGTGGCGAGAGCCGATCCATAAGCCAAAGCGTCGCACGGCCGACAGCGGGGCTCCGGATTCCTGGATGCCGCATTCGCGGCGTACGCGAGCTGCCGTCAAGCCGCCGTCACATCCCGAACTTCACCGTGCGGTCGTTGCGCGCCGTCAGATTGCGGTAGCGCGCCAGCGCCCACAGCGGGAAATATCTGCGGATAGCCGTGGTAGCGCAGGTAGAACACCCGCGGAAACCCGGTCGCGGTGTAGCGCGCCTCCTCCCAGAAGCCGTCGCTGCCCTGAGTGCGCTGCAGATACGCGATGCCGCGCGCCACCGCCGGATCGTCGACGTCGCCGGTCGCCATCAAGCCGAGCAGCGCCCAGGCGGTCTGCGACGCCGTGCTCGGCGCCGGCTCATGGCCGCGGTAGTCGAGCTTGTAGCTTGAGCCGTCCTCGCCCCAGCCGCCGTCGTCGTTCTGGATCGCGACCAGCCAGGCCGCGGCCTTGCGCATCGCCGGCGTCGCCGCGAGTCGACGCCGGCCGCGTTCAGCGCGCACAGCACCGACCAGGTGCCGTAGATGTAGTTCATGCCCCAGCGGCCGTACCAGCTTCCGTCGGCAAGCTGCGTGCGCCTGAGATAGTCGACCGCCGCCGCCACCGCTGGCGAG
This sequence comes from uncultured Alphaproteobacteria bacterium, assembly GCA_963702635.1. GTDB lineage: Bacteria > Pseudomonadota > Alphaproteobacteria > Rhizobiales > Xanthobacteraceae > Z2-YC6860. The sequence goes on along the minus strand of CAVPDL010000010.1, from coordinate 44,581 downwards.
TTCTGCGGCGTCTCGCCGAGCTGCGCCAGCATCGACACGCAGCGCGCGGTGACGTCCTCGGTCGGCGGATCGAGCAGCGCGCCGTGATCGGCGAACGGAATGTTGTTGAGATAGTAGTATTCGTTGTCGGCGTCGAACGCGCCCCAGGCGCCGTTGCTCGCTCTGCAAGCCGATGATCCACTCCCGCGCCCGCGCGATCGCCGCGCGATGATCGATCTTGGCATCGAGTCCCTGCGCGCGATCCATCGCCATCGCCACCACCGCGGTGTCGTCGACATCGGGATAATGCGGATTGGCATATTGGAACGCCCAGCCGCCCGGCCGCACATCGGGCCGCCGCGCGATCCAGTCGCCCTGCACGTCCAGAATCTGCTTCGGCTCGAGCCAGTGCGAGGCCCTTCGCCACCCGCTCGCTGCGCCTCGGCGTCGCCGGTCTCCAGCAGCGCGTGGGCGGCAAGCCCGGTGTCCCAGATCGGCGACACGCAGGGCTGGCAATAGGCCTCGTCCGGTTGCACCACCAGCAGCTTTTCGACCGAGACGCCGCGCGATCGCGCGTTGCGGATGATCCGGCGGATAGCCCAGCGCGTCGTACATCATCACGCTGTTCGCCATCGCCGGAAAAATCGCGCCAAGCCCGTCCTCGCCGTTGAGCCGCTCGTCGACCCATGCCATCGCGCAGCCCGATAGCGCGCTGCCGCGGACCCTTGGGAAACATCGGCTCGGTCGCACGCAGCACATTGTCGACCACGCGGAAGAACCAGAACCACATGGCCTTCTGCTGCGGCGCCTTCGGCGCCGGTCCCATCGTGTGCGGCGGCTCAAGGAACAGCTCGTCGATCCGGATGTTCTTTGGGTTGCGCGCCCGCGGCTTCTTCGCCATCAGCACCAGCAGCGGCACGATGACGGTGCGGCTCCAATACGAAATCTTGTCGAGATGGAACGGAAACCATTTCGGCAGCAGCATGATCTCGACCGGCATCACCGGCACCGCGCGCCACGGGATGAACCCGAACAGCGCCAGCATGATCTTGGTGAACACGTTGGAGCGCCCGGCGCCGCCGCGCGCCAGCATGGCCTCGCGCGCCCGCTCCATATGCGGCGCGTCGATGTCATCGCCGATGGTCTTCAGCGCGAAAGTAGGCCTTCACGCTCGCACTCATGTCGAACTCGCCATCGTGGAACAGCGGCCAGCCGCCATGCGGCCCCTGCGTCCGGCGCAGATACACCGCGATCTTGCGCTCAAGCTCGGCATCGACCGGCTCGGCCGAGATAATGCCGCAGCAGAACGTATTCGGCCGGAATGGTGCAGTCGGCTTCGAGCTCGAAGCACCATTCGCCGTCCGGGCGCTGGGCAGTCGAGCAGCGCCCTGGTCGCCGAGGCGATATTGCGGTCGAGCGCTCGCCCGGTCGGTCATGCGGCGTCTCCGGCCATGACCAGCTCCGCCGCGCGATGGCCCGATCGCGCCGCGCTTTCCAAGGTGGCCGGCAGCCCGGTCGCGGTCCAGTCGCCGGCCAGAAACGAGATTGCGCCATTTCGTCCGCGGCATCGGACGTTTGGCGTTCTCCTCGGGCGTGGCGGCAAATGTCGCGCGCCGCTCGCGGACGATCTGCCACGGCGGCATCTCGCCGGCGACGCCCGCGATCCGCGACACCTCCTGCCAGATCGTCTGCGCCAGCATGGCGCGCGGCACATCCATCAGCCGGTCGGCGTTGCTGATCGTCACCGACAGCCGTCCCGGGAACGCGAAAATCCATTCCGTAGTGGCGTTGATGATGCCCTGCATCGGCGGCACGCCTGGCGGCACCTCGACTTTGAAATGCGCGTTGGCGATGGCCCGGTAGCCCTGCGGCGCCGAGAGCTCCGGCACCAGCGCGCCGCCGCATGCGTCGGCACCGCCAGGATCACGGCGTCGTCCGGGCCGAGCGTCACGGTATCGCTGCCGAAATCGAGCTCGGAAACCCTGTCGCCGGAAATCCGCATCGCCCGCAGCTCGTGATCCAGCCGCACTGCCGCGTTGCGCTCGCGCAGATGCTTGATCGCGGGCTCGATCAGCACCGGGCCCAGCCCATCGCGCGCGATCAGCGGCCGGCATGCCTTGCCGCCTCGCGCCAGCGTCTCGCGCACCACCGCCGCCGCCAGCGCAGCCGAGCCCTCGCGCGGCTCGATGTTCAGCGCCGCCAGCAGCAGCGGATGCACCAGCCGCTGGTACAGCGGCCCCGAGCAGTCGATCACCTCCGCGACCGGCACGTCGCCCTTCGCCAACAGCAATCGCGCCAGCCGCAGATACTCGGACAGCCGGGTGCCCGGCACCCGGCGGGTCGGGTCGAAAATCCACCACGGCAGGCCGTCGTTGATCCGCAAGCGTCCAGCGCTCGTCGCTGGTGCAGATCGACGAACGGAAATTCCGCCTTGCCCGGCCCGACCAGCCCTGCGGCGCTGCCGATCGCCTCGGCAAAACCCAGCACCGCATGATTGCCCGACAGCACCAGATGATTGCCGTTGTCGATGGTCATGCCGATGGCGCGATCGAAGTACGACCGGCAGCGGCCGCCCGGATAGGCGGTGGCCTCGTGCACCACGACGGTCGCCTGGGCTTGCGCGAGCCTCACCGCCGCGGCAAGCCCGGCGAGACCTGCGCCGATAATATGAACGGCACGCGCCATCAGATGATCGCGTATTGCACGGCGATCCAGGACAGCCGCAGCCCGCTCACGCTGACGCGGGCGCGCGGCGCGCCCAGCCGCGCACCGCCATGCCGTCGAGCATGACGCGATAGACCTGCTCCATGATTCGCGGCGCCCGCACCGCGCGGCGCGGATTGCGCGCCATGATGGCGTCGGCCTGGCGGAAATGCTCTCGTGCGCGCTCCATCACCGCGTCTGCAGGCCTCGCCGAGCATCGGGTTGGTCAGCACCGTCATCGGATCGGCGCTGATAATGCCGGCGTCGCGCAACGCCTCGCGCGGCAGATAAAGCCGGCCGATTTCGGCGTCCTCGTCGACGTCGCGGAGGATATTGGTGAGCTGCAGCGCGCGGCCGAGATGATGCGCAAGCGCAATGCCGTCCAGCTCGTTCATGCCGAACACGCGGACCGACAGCCGCCCCACCGCGCTCGCCACGCGATCGCAGTAAAGGTCGAGCGTCGCCCAGTCCGGTGCGCGGATATCCGCCGCCGCGTCCATGTCCATGCCGTCGATCACGGCGAGGAAGTCCTCCTTGCGCAGCGAGAAATCGTGCGCGGTGCGCGCCAGCGCGCGCAAGCTCCGTCGGCGGGCGGCCGGCATAGACGGCCTCGATATTGTCCCGCCATTGCGCAAGCTGGGCTCGGCGCTCGGCATGCGGCGCGCTCGAATCCGCTACGTCGTCCACCAGCCGGCAGAACGAGTAGATCTCGAACATCGCGTCGCGTTGCGCGCGCGGCAAAATCCGCATCGCGGTGTAGAACGAGCTGCCCGAGGCGCGGCTTGGCGCTTCGGAAGGCTTGTCTTCAATGGGGGCGGCGTCGTTCATCGGCGGACAATCTGCTGTTGGCGCCTGGCGATCCGGCCAGGCGACCGAAAAATCCTTTGGCGGCGCCGAGCAGACCCACCGCCGCGACACCGGCCTTTCCCAGCCGGACATTCTCGCTCAGCGGGTCGCGCGACCGCAGCAATTGCACGAAATGCCGGGCCAGCGTGACGATTGCGGCAATCTCCAACGACAGCCGGCGGTCGGTGATCTGCATCGGCAAGATGCCGCCGTCTTCAAGCATGGCGCCGGTGCGGTCGGCAAGGCCATGCAGGCAGGCGAGCAACTGCGGCGACGAGCGCGGCCGGGCCAGATCCTCGACACGGGAGCCCGATGCCGCAAAGGCATCGAGCGGGATATAGACCCGGTCGAGGTCCTGATAGTCCTTCACGCAGTCCTGCAGGTGATTGATGATTTGCAGAACCGCGCAGACATTGTCTGACGCCGGCCACGTCGCCCGGCTCTCGCCGTGCACGTCGAGCACGAAGCGGCCGACCGGCATCGCCGAATAGCGGCAATAGTCGATCAGGTCGTCCCAGTCCTTGTAGCGGAGCTTGGTGACATCCTGCCGGAACGCGCGCAGCAGGTCCTGGGCGTGCTGCGGCGAAAGCCTGCGCTCGGCAAGCGCCGCGCGAAGCGCGATGCCGGCGGGATTGTCGTCGTTCTGTCCAAGCAGGCTTCCCTCCAGCCGGTCGAGATGGGCGAGCTTCTCGCCGGGCGGAAGGCTGGCGTGATCGGCGATGTCGTCGGCGATGCGCACGAACTCATAGAACGCCAGGATCGGCCGGCGGTGCTCGCGCGCGACCAGCCACGAGGCCACGGGAAAATTCTCATCCCCCGATCCCTTGCCGGACCGCAGTTGCGCAGCATCAAGCGTCATGAATGCGAAGCGTTGGCTTGAACGCGCCCCTTCCAGATGCCGCCCTGCCCGCGCCAATAGCGGCAGGCGGATTCCAACGTATATATCATGTAGGCCGCCGCGATCGCAGGCAGCGCCAGCCCCCACAGCGGCGATACCCGATAGAACCGCAGCATCGGCTGGAACGCCAGCACCATCAGCAGCCAGGCGCCGATGCCGAGGATGCGCGCCATGCCGTCGCCAAACACCGCGAGCGCGGGAGCGGCGAGGAATGTCAGCGCCAAACCAAACGTCATCGCAGCAAGCACAAGCGGCGAATTGTTAAGCTGCGCATAGGCCGAGCGCGCGATCATGCGTTTGGCGTCGGCCCAGTCGTAGCGCCGGATGCTGCGGACGCGCTCGGTCAGGCCGAGCCAGATCGGCCCGACCGCCTTCATCCGCCGCGCCAGCGAACAGTCGTCGATCAGCGCGCCGCGGATGCTTTCGACGCCGCCGGCCTGTATCAGGGCTTCGGTCTTCACCAGTATGCAGCCGCCGGCTGCGGCCGCGGTCGCACGGTCCCGATTGTTGACCCAGGAGAACGGGTACAGCATGTCGAAGAAGAATACGAACGCCGGCACGTGACTCTTCTCGGCAAGGCTTTCGCATCGCAGCTTGGCCATCAGCGAGGTCAGCACATAGCGCCCGCGCTCGGCGCGCGCGACCAGGGAGCGTACCGAGTCCGGCGTGTGCACGATGTCAGCGTCGGTCAGCAGCAGATAGTCCGGCGGCGGCGACACTGCACGCACGGCCTCGATGCCCTGTTGCAGCGCCCAGAGTTTGCCGGTCCAGCCGGGCGCCACGCCGCGGCTCCGGATCAGGTCGAACGAGACAAAGCCGGCAGCGGCCCCGCGCGCCACCGCCGCGGTATCGTCGCCGCTGTCGTCATCGACCAGCACGATCGAGAATGTCCCGGGATAGTCTTGCCGGGTCAACGAGCCGATGCTTTCGGCGATGCAGTCGGCCTCGTTGCGGGCCGGGACCACCGCGGTAACAGTCGGCCAGTGCGGCAATCGATCCGGCGTCCCGCCGTCGGACTGCCGGCACAGCCAGAAACCGCCCCGGCCTGACAAAAGATAAATCCAGATGGCGAATGCCGTTATTGCGATCAGTTCGAGGATCATGCGTTCAGGATCAACCCATCATCTTTCGGACTCGTTCCAGATACTCACAAGGGGCCCGTTTGGGCGCGTCAGTCAACTGCCTCGGGAACCCAAAAACATCAATCCCGGCAGTATGATGGCGTGCGGCCCCGGCGCTTGTGCCATGACCGCCCGCAGGGCAGATTGTGGCGGGGAAGTCATGGTTCGGCGGGAGGGCTAACAAACGATGGCCGGGCACGCGTCCTCCGATGGATGGATCGGAGCGAGCCTGCTGCGCAAGGAGGACGCGCGCCATCTGTTCGGGCACGGCATGTTCATCGCCGACGTGCGCATGCCGGGCGTGCAGGATGTCGCCTTCGTCCGCAGCCCGATGGCGCACGCCGAGGTGCGCAGGGTGATCAAGCCCAAGGGCGCCGAACAGCACGTCTTCACGCTGCGCCGACATCGGCCCGCTGAAAATCCTCGAAGCAGGCCCCGAGCTTGCCGCCCATCGCCACAGCCCCTATCCGGCGCTCGCCGACGATCGCGTGCGCTACGTCGGCCAGCCGATCGCCGCATGCCTGCGCCCGACCCGCGCCCAGGCCGAGGATCTGGCCGATCAGGTCGAGCTCGAGCTCGACGAGCTTCCGGCCGTGGTCGATTGCGTCGCCGCGATGCGGCCGGGCAGCCCGCGCGTGTTCGATAGCTGGCCGGACAACGCCTTCATCGCCAGCACGGTGAACGAAGGCGATCCTGCTGTCGCTTGCGTCGGCGCCGGTGCGGCTGCGCCGCCAGTTCCGCATGAACCGCCAGGCCACGGTCTCGCTCGAATGCCGCGGCGTGCTGGCCTACTGGGATCATCGCAACGACGAACTGGTGGTGTACCTGTCGACGCAGGGCGGCCATGTGGTGCGGATCGGTCTCGCGCAGGCGCTCGGCCTGCCGGAGAACAAGGTGCGCGATCATCGCGCCCGACGTCGGCGGCGGCTTCGGCGGCAAGAACCGCATCATGCCCGAGGACATCGCGGTCGCCGCGATCGCGCTGAAGGTCGGTCATCCGGTGCGCTGGATCGAGGACCGGCGCGAGCACCTGCTCGCCTCGGTCCACGCCCGCGATCACATCTACGACCTGACCATTTCCGCCGACAGGGACGGCAAGCTGCTCGGCGTCGAGGGCGACGGTCTATATCGACGCCGGCGCCTATTCGCTGTGGCCGACCGGCTCGTTCATGGAAGCCAGCATGGCCTCCCGCAACCTGACCGGCCCCTACCGCATCCGCCATCTCAACCTGAAGACCTACACCGTCGCCACCAACAAGGCGCCGATGGGCCCCTACCGCGGCGTGGCGCGGCCCGGCGCCTGCTTCGCCATCGAGCGGCTGGTCGACGAGGTGGCGCGCGAGCTTGGCCGCGAGCCGTTACGACGCTGCGCCGGCAGAACATCGTCACCGCGCCGGAGATGCCCTATCAGACCGCCGCCGGCATGCGGCTCGACACCGGCGACTATGTCGCCTCGCTCGACACCGCCTGCGCGACTGATCGACCTGCGCGCGCATCCGCGCCCGCCAGGAGAAGGGCGAGCCCGACGGCCGCGCCATCGGCGTGGGCTTTGCCTTCTACACCGAGCAGAGCGGCCATGGCCAGGTCGAATGGGTCAAGCGCAAGTCGCGCGTGGTGCCGGGCTACGAATCCGCCAACGCGCGGATGCAGCCCGACGGCTCGCTGATCATCCACGTCGGCACGCAGAACCACGGCCAGGGCCACGAGACCACGTTCTCCCAGATCGCGGCCCATGAGCTGAAGATCGATCCGGCGCTGATCTCGATCCGCTATGGCGACACCGCGACGACGCCGTTCGGCTTCGGCACCTTTGCTTCGCGCTCGATCGTGTTCGCCGGCGGCGCGGTGGCGCGGGCCAGCCGCATGCTGGTCGCAAAAATCCAGCGCATCGGCGCGCATCTGCTGCAGACCGATGTCGCCAGCACCCGCATCGAGGCCGGCGCCGTGCACGGCCCCTCCGGCAGCGTCAGCTTCGCCGAGATCGCCTATGCCGCCAACGTCCGCCAGGAGCATCTGCCGGCCGGCATGGACCCGCTGCTCGACGCCACCGCCACCTACGAGCCGACCGAGACCGGCGGCGTGTTCGCCTACGGCACCCACGCCGTGGTTGTCGCCGTCGAGCCCGACACCGGCGTCGTCGAAATCCTCGACTACGCGGTTTCCGAGGACTGCGGCACCATGATCAATCCGATGATCGTCGACGGCCAGGTGCAGGGCGGCATCGCGCAGGGCATCGGCACCGCGCTCTACGAGGAAATCCCCTACGACGAGATGGGCCAGCCGCTCGCCACCACGTTCGGCGACTACATGGTGCCCTGCGCGCCGGAAATTCCCGACCGTGCGCGTCGCCCATATGGTGAACCCGGCGCTCGCCACCGAATACGGCGTCAAAGGCCTGGGCGAAGGCGGCGCCATCGCGCCGCCGGCGGCGATCGCCAACGCCGTATCGGACGCATTCCGCGGCATCGGCGCAAGCTTCAACGAGACGCCGCTGACCCCGCGCCGCGTCTCCGAGGCGGTCGATCGCGCCCGCCGCACCGCGAGCGCCGCACCGTCCGCTGCAATACCGGACGGCGCCGCATGAAGTCGGCGCCATTCGAATACCTTCGGCCGAAAACGGTCGCCGAGGCGAGCGTGGCGCTCGGCCGCCGCAGCACCACCACCGCCGCCATCGCCGGCGGCCAGTCGCTCATACCCATGCTCAATCTCCGGGTCGCGCTGATCGATCTCCTGGTCGATCTCAGCCGGCTCGACGATCTCAAGGCGGTGACCAAGACGCCCGACAGCCTCTGGCTCGGCGCGCTCACCACCCATGCCGCCATCGAGGACGGCAAGGTGCCGGATATTTTCAGCGGCCTGATGCGCCGCGTCGCCGGCCAGATTTCCTATCGCGCGGTGCGAAACCACGGCACCATCGGCGGCAGCGTGGCGCTGGCCGACCCCGCCGCCGACTGGCCGTGCTGCCTGATCGCGCTCGACGCCACGCTTCGCATCGTCGGGCGCAACGGCGTGCGCGTCGAAAAGGTCGCCGACTTCATCCACAATTCCTTCACCACGACGCTCAGCGCCGGCGACATCATCATGGGCTTCGACATCCCGGCGCCGAAGGCGCCGCTGCGCTGGGGCTTCGCCAAGGTGGCGCGCAAGAGCGGCGCCTTCGCCCAATCGATCGCCGTGGCCGCGGCGCAGGGCAAGGACGGCCCGGCGACCGTGGTGCTCGGCGCCGCCGGCCCCCGGCCGCTCACGCTCGAAGCCACCGCGAAGCAGCTCGCCGAGGCGGCATGCACCGAGGAGCAGCTTCGCGCCGCGATCGCTGCCGATCTCGCCGCCCATTTCCGAGGCCCCGACGGCCTCGACGCCTACCAGACACGAATGCACGGCGCCAACATCCTGCGCGCCATCAGGGACATGCGAAGCCAATGACCGCGCTGACCGTCGATCTCAACGGCGTGAAGGTCATCGACGACGTCGAGCCTCGCCTGTCGCTCGCCGACTTCCTGCGCGAGCGCTGCGGTCTCACCGCGACGCATCTCGGCTGCGAGCACGGCGCCTGCGGCGCCTGCACCGTGCTGGTCGACGGGCTTGCGACCCGCTCGTGCCTGCTGCTTGCCGCGATGTGCGACGGCCGATCGGTGCAGACCCTCGAAGGCCTGCGCCGCGATCCGGTCATGGACCTGCTGCGCCGGCACTTCCATCGAGAGCCACGCCCTGCAATGCGGCTTCTGCACGCCGGGCATGCTGATCTCGGCGCGCGACATCCTGCAGCGCTTTCCTCGCCCGGATGCCGCCACCGTCCGCCACGAGCTCAGCGGCCAGATTTGCCGCTGCACCGGCTACGCCAATATCGTGAAGGCGATCGTCGCTGCGGGGGAGGAGATGGGGGCAGGGCTGGCGGCAGGCCAAACGTAGCCGAAACTTCCAACTACGCCACACGACGCTTCTTCGCCGGGCGCGCCACCACAACCCGGTGAACTGAGAGCGTGAGGCCCATAGCCCCAAGCGCACGCGCATGACAGTGCGCAACTCCGGATTGCCGGTGTCGCCAAGCGCCTTGTATAAGCTCTCACAATTCAAGCCGGCATTCCTGGCCACCTCGCCCATGCCGCGGGCACGAGCCACGAGACCGAGCGCGTCTCGCACGAAATCGGCATCACCTGTTTCAAGCGCCGTCGTCATGTAGGCCACTTGGCGCTCCTCGCTATCCAGGTATTCGGCAGCGTCAAATCGCGTCGTCTTGGTCATCACTGCTTCTCCGCCAACGCCTGGGCGCGCCTGATATCCTGCTGTTGTGTCCGCTTGTCGCCAGCGCACAAGAGGATCACGATCTCCGAGCTCCGCTGCGCATAATAAACGCGGTAGCCGGGTCGATAGTCGACCCGCATTTCCACCACGCCTTTCCCGACACTCCGGGCATCGCCAGCATCGCCCATCTTCATGCGTCGGATGCGTGCAACAATTCGGGCAAAGGCGTTGGCATCCTTCAGCCGGTGCAGCCAAGCCGAAAAATCCGCAGTCTGGCGTACCTCGGCAATGAAACGTCAATGTAGTCTATGGGCTACAGTACGTCATGATGGCGCCCTCGCCTCAAAACCCCTTCGGCAGATCCTTGCCCCACTTCGCCCGCATCCGGTCGTCGAGCGCCTTGCTGGAGCGCGCGATCTTCGGGAACGTCTTCTTACGCCGGAACGGCATGCAGGCGTCGATCACGACGCGCGAATTGCGCCGGTCGTCCTCGGTGTCGTAGCACATCGGGTCGAGCGCCGAGCTCCAGCCGCCGTGGATGATGTCGACCTGGTCGCGCGGATCGCAGCGCGTGCACATCGCCCAGATCACGTCGTTGAAATTGGTCGGGTCGATGTCGTCGTCGACGACGATGGTCCAGCGGTTGCAGTAGGCGCCGGCGTGGCAGTGCGCCGCCACCATCGCGGCCTGCTTGGAGTGCCCGCCGTAGAGCGTGCTTGATCGAAATCACCAGCAGGAAGCGGCTGCCGCCGGCCTCGTGCGCCCACACGCCCTTCACGCCGGGGATGCCGGCGGCTTCGAGCTGGTTCCACACCGCGCCGCAGCGGTAGGTGCCGAAATAGAAGGTGTTGTCGTTCGGCGGCACCGCCGGGATCGCGCCCATCAGGATCGGATCGTTGCGGTACATCAGCGTGTCGATGCGAATCGCCGGCTCCAGATCGCTGCCGCTGGCGTAATAGCCGGTCCACTCGCCGAGCGGCCCTTCCTTGATCCTGTCGTCGGGCCTGATGAAGCCCTTCGAAGGCGATCTCCGCAGTTCGCCGGCACCGGCAGGCCGGTCTTCGGCATGTTGATGACCTCGACGGACTCGCCGAAGATTCCACCCGCGGCCTCAAGCTCGTTCTTGCCGTACGGAATTTCGATACCGCCCAGCATGACCATCGCCGGATGCATGCCGGCGATGACCGCGACCGGGCACGGCTGGCCGCGCTCGTGGTATTTGCGCATGATGATCAGGCCGTGCTTGCCGGGCGACATCATCACCGAGCGCGACATCCGGCTTGTGCGACTGCACCCGGTAGGTGCCGTAGTTCACCCAGCCGGAGTCCGGGTCCTTCATCACCACAAGGCACGCCGTGCCGATGATACGGCCCGCCGTCGTGCTCGTGCCAGACCGGCGTCGGAATCTTTTCGATGTTGACGTCCTTGCCCGACAGCACATTGTCGAGCAACGGTCCGCCGTTGACCGCCTTGGTCGGCTTCGATGGCGCGTCCTTGAAGTAGTTACGCCACCACTGGATCAGCTCCATCTCGGTGCGCCTCCGGCGGCAGCCCAAGCGCGAGGTTGATGCGCGGGATCGAGGTGAGGATATTGGCCATGACGCGGTGGCCCTTCGGAAACCCCGGCACCTCGTCGAACATCACCGCCGGGTTGCCCATCTTGCGCATATAGATGTCGACGATGCCGCCGATCTCCTCCTTCGGCTCGGCGCCCTTGATGACCTTCAGCTCGCCCGCGGCTTTGACGCCTTCGATCCAGTCCCGCAAATCCTTGTTGGCCACGGTTTGCTCCTTGCGCGCCTCTGACTCGCCTTCGTCATCGCTGGGCCTTGTCCCGGCGATCTCGCTCAGGGAGGCACTGCTCACCTATTCGGGATGGCCGGGACAAGCCCGGCCATGACCGTGCTGACCTATGTTCACCTATTGCTTAGGCTTTCACCGCGGCCATTCACAAGCCCCCGCAACCGCACAACCGCCCTTTGGCGACGTCATGACCACCGACGAGGCGTCAGCGCCGCCGCATCACCGCGGTTTCCAGCCAGGAGATCGCGAGGTACATCAACGACGACACGATCGCAAGAATGGTGATCGCGGTCATCACGATGTTCATCTTGAAGATCTGACTGCCATACTGGATGAGATAGCCGAGGCCGTAGGTGGCCGACTGGAATTCGCCGACCACTACACCGACGAGCGACAGGCCGGCGTTGACCTTGAGCGCCGCGATCAGCGTCGGCACGCTGCCTGGCAGAACGACCTTGAGCAGAATCTGTCCCTTGGTCGCGCCGAAGGTTTGAGCAAGCTTGATCTTGTTGGCGTCGACGCCCTGGAAGCCCGAGTAGATCATCAAGATGGTGATGAACAGCGAGATCGCGAGCGACATGCCGTAGATCGAAAACGTGGCGCCGAGCCAGATGTAGAACAGCGGCACGAAAGCGGTTTTCGGCATGGCGTTGGCGACGACAAGATAGGGATCAAGCACCTTGTAGAGGCGGCTCCACCACCAGAGCGCCGCGGCGATCGCGGTGCCGAGCAGCATGGCGGCGGTGAACCCGACCACGGTGGCAAGCACGGTTGCCCAGGTGTGGGTGAGGATGCTGGCCTGCTGCGGCGTCGCCTGCAGCATATCCAGGAACGTCGGCCATATCGTCGAGGGATAGCTGGTGAACAGCGGGTTGATCCACCCCATCCGCGGCGCCACCTCCCACAACACCACGAACGCGACCAGGATGGCGAGTTGCGCCGCACGCACGCTGACGTGGCCGCGCTTCTCGCGCCGCAGCCATTCGCGATACTGCGGACTTGCGCCGATGACGCCTTCAACCTTCGACATGGACCTCGAGCTCCTTCCAGAGCGCATTGAAATAGCCGTTGAACTCCGGCGCGTTGCGCGCGGCGAACGGGGCCGGCCGGCTGCCGTTTGCGGTCGCGAAACGGATGGCATGGTCCGACTTCAACCGCCCGGGCCGGCGCGACAGCACGACGACCCGCTCCGCCATGCTGACGGCCTCACCGATGTCATGCGTGACGAGGATCACGGTTTTACCCTCGCGCCGCAGGATTTCGGTCACCTCGTCGGCAAGCGCCAACCGGGTTTGAGAGTCGAGCGCCGAGAACGGCTCATCCAGCAGCACGACGTCCGGCTCGGTGCAGAGCGTGCGCGCCAGCGCGACGCGCTGCCGCATGCCGCCCGAGAGCTGCCGCGGCAGGTGTTGCAGGAACTGGCCGAGCCCGTAGCGGGTGAGCAGTTGGGTCGCGCGCTCACGCGCCTTGCGAAGATCCGCGCCTTGGATTTCGGCGCCGAGCAGCGCATTGTCGAGAATCGTACGCCACTCGAATAGGTAGTCCTGCTGAAGCATGTAGCCGACCTTGCGGCTCGGGCCGGTCACGGCCGCGCCGTCAACCAGGACCTCGCCCTCGGTCGGCGCCAGGATGCCGGAAATCAGCGACAGCAGCGTGCTCTTGCCGCAGCCGCTCTGGCCGATGATGGCGACGAACTCGCCGGGCGCCACCGACAGCGAAATGCCCTTGAGAGCCTCGGTCTCGCCCTCGATGCCGAAGTAGCGCAGGCCGACTTCGCGCAGCTCAAGCTTCGCCACCGCTGCGCCGGCCGGTTCCCGCACGGATCACTTGGCCTTGTTGGCGAACTCGTTGAGCACCAAGTCCTGGAACTTCACGCGCTTGTTTGCGTCAAGCACGTTGCCATGCACTAGGATATCCTGGAACTTCGCAATCGGCCCCGGCTCGATGACCGGCGAACTCTTCCACAACTTCAGCTTCTGGTAGCGCTCGGTTGCGGCGAGCAGCGCCTTCGGATTGACGCCCGGAAAGAACAATTCGATCGCCTTTACGATCTCCGCCGGCGGCTCAGACGCGGTCCATTTCATCGCCTTGGCGATGGCGTTGGTGAAGTTCTGAATGACCTCGGGATTTTCCTTGATGTACTTGTCGGTCGCCATGAACGACGTGTAGTCGGCGAAGCCGACCGTCTGGCCGATCGAGGCGACCGAATAAGCCTTGCCGTCGAGTTCGAGCTGCGAGGGGTCCGGCTCGACGAAAATGCCATACTGGTTCTGGCCGGCAAGCCATGAGCCGACCCGCGCCGGGATCGCCACGTTGTTGTTGAGCTTGACGTCCTTCTGCGGGTCGAGGCCGTTCATGCGTAGCGCCTCTTCCAGGAACAGCAGTGGCGTGCTGCCTGGGCGGAAGCCGAGGATCTCCTTGCCCTTGAGCATCTTCCAATCGAACTTGTCGACCTTTTCGCGGCCCATCAGGATGAAACCGTCGGTCGAGGTCAGCCCGCAGAAGATGCGTATCTTGACCGAGGAGTCGCTGTTGAGCACGTAGATAGCCGTCTCCGGCCCGATCAGGGCGATGTCGGCGGTGTTGGACAGCAGCGCCGCGGTCGACTTGTCGCCGCCGAATGCCGTGGTCATCGTCACGTCGAGCCCGGCGTCCTTGAAGTAGCCTTTCGAGATCGCGACGTACTTCGGCGCGTAGAGCAGCGAACGCACCACCTCGTTATAGCGGACCTTGACGAGCGGCTTGCCCTGCGCGCGCACATCGAACGGCTTGGCAACGGCCAGCGTGGCGGCGGCAAGGCCGCCTTGAACAACGCGACGACGATCGTACATGGTGGGCCTCATCGTAAGAGCAGATTTAATGTGCGCAAATCCGACTGGCCTTGAAGGCTAGCACCGCACCCAGGGCATTGCCACAGCATCAGCGGTGAGAAGCAGCGCGCTCGTTGCACAATTGCCAGATCTTGGCCGGCGACAGCGGCAGGTCGCGCAATTCGACGCTGAGCGGCGACAGCGCCGCGGCCACTGCGTTCGCCATGGTCGCCGCCACCGCCACCATGCCGCCCTCGCCCGCGCCTTTGGCGCCGAGCGGATTGGTCTTGGAGCGTCGCAGCTCCATGGTGATGGCGCGCACGTTGGAGAAGTCCGTCGCCAGCGGCACCAGATAATCGGCAAGCGAAGCGTTCAGCATCTGCGCGTCGCGGTCGTACATGATCTGGTCGAGGAACACGCCGCCGAGCCCCTGCACCAGCGCGCCGATCGCCTGGCCGTGGACGATGTGCGGATTGATCGCGACGCCGACGTCCTCGATCGCCACATAGTCCAGAATGTCAACGTGGCCGGTGCGCGGATCGACCGCGACGTGGCAGGCGTGCGCGCCGTAGCTGTAGGTGCGCGTCGTGGTGGCGAAAGATGCCTTCCACCTCAAGCCCGGCAAAGTCCGAAAGACTTGCCCGCTTGCCGCCCGCGGTCACCTCGCCATCGGCGATCTCGATTTCCTCATTCGGGAAGCCCAGCCGTTGCGTCGCCGCCGCTCGGATTGCCGCCAGCAGATTGTTGCAGCCGTCCATCACCGCCGAGCCGCCGACCACCATCGAGCGCGAAGCGAAGGTGCCGAAGCCCTCCTTCAGATAGGTCGTCGAGCCGTGGAGAATTTTGATCTTCTCGAACGGCAGCTTCAGCGTGTCGGCGGCGACCTGCGCCAAGGTCGTCTCCAGCCCCTGCCCCAGCACCGAGGAGCCGACATAGACCGTCACCGAGCCGTCCTGCTCGATGACGATCGCGGCAATTCTCCTTGCCCGAGCCGCCGCTCTCGACGAACGGCACCGCCGCGAGCCCGTGATAGCGGCCGTCGATCAGCTTGCCCTGCTTCGCCTTGTTCTTCTCCCAGCCGATCTCCGCCACCGCCCGCTCGAAGGTCGCGTGATAGTCGCCGGTGTCGAAATCGGTCTCGGGCTCGTAGGGCACAAGCTTGCCGGTGTGGAACGGCAGCTCCGCCTCCTCGATCAGGTTCTTCCGCCGAAATTCCATCGGATCGAGGCCGAGATCGCCCGCCACGATGTCGAGCAACCGCTCGCGGAAGAAATTCGCCTCGAAGCGTCCCGGCGCGCGCAAGCGTGCCGACCGGCGTCTTGCTGGTGACGAAGGCCTCCACCGTCAGCGCGATATCGCGGATGCGATACGGCCCCGGCAGGAACTGCGCGGCCTTGGCCGGCACCACGCCGCCGTTGGTGCGGATGTAGGCGCCCATGTCGGCCGCGACGTGCCCGCGCATGGCGAGGATTTTGCCGTCGCGCGTGCAGGCGATCTCCAGCTCGCAATCCACTTCGCGCGAATGATTGGTCGCGACCAGATGCTCGCGGCGGTCCTCGATCCATTTCACCGGACGGCCGACCATGCGCGCCGCGAACGGGATCAGGAAATCCTCGGGATAGAATTCGCCCTTCACGCCGAAGCCGCCGCCGACATCGACCTCGATCATGTCGATCTCGGCCTCGGTGACGCCGAGCATCGGCGCCAGCGTCCGGCGGTTGAAGAACAGCACCTTGGTCGCGCCGAACACCGTCAGCCGCCCGGCGTTCCATTCGGCGATCTGCCCGCGCGTCTCCAGCGGCAGTCCGGTCAGCCGATGACAGCGGAATGTTTCCTTGCGGGTGTATTCCGCCTTGGCGAAGGCCGCGTCGGCGTCGCCGAACGACGCCGTGTAGCGCACCGCGCGATTGCTGCCGGCCGCCTCGAACAGCAGCGATTTGTCAGCCGCCGCTGCATGGCGGTCCGGCAGCGCCGGCAGCCGCTCGATATCGAGCTCGATCTTTTCCAGCGCGTCCTCGGCCTGCCCCTGCGTCTCCGCCACCACCACCGCCATCGGTTCGCCGACGTAGCGCACCTTGTCCTGGGCGATGACCGGCTGGAGATAGTTCTTGAACTCCGGCAGGTTCGCCAGCCGCAGCGGAATGACCGGCACCGTCCCCGATATCCGCTGCCGTCATGCACCGCATGCACGCCCGGCATGGCACGCGCCGCCGCCGCGTCAATCCTGGCGATGCGGCCATGCGCCACGGGGCTGCGCAGCACCACCGCGTGCAGCATGCCGTCGCGCTTGAGATCGTCGACGAAGGCGCCGGCGCCCTTGAGAAACCGGAAATCCTCGGCCCGGTGGACGGCTCTCGCCGATCAGCGTCCGCACGTTCATCGGATGGGCCGCCCTCGTTCGCTCATCGCTTGAACGGTAGTGCGCGCCTTGCGAACATACAAGCGATCAACGCGCACGAGCCGCCGAGGAAGCCACCATGAAGATCGTCGACATGTCGCACGTCATGAACGTCCACACGCCCGGCTGGGTCGGCTACGCCGGCAACAAGATGTACTACGCGCAGAACTTGCAGACCGTCGGCATCGTCGCGCAGCGCATCGACACGGCGATGCATGTCGGCACCCATTTCGACGGCGCCATGCACGCCACCGACGACCGCAAGGGCGACATGGCGCACCTGCCGCTCGACTATCTCTGCAACCGCGGCGTCGTGGTCGACATCTCCAAGCACATGAAGGACTGGGCGGTCATCACGCCGGAGATCATCGAGAGCGCCGGCGCCGACATCCGCGAGGGCGACATCCTGATCCTGCACACCGGCTGGCACAAGCACTACGAGGGCCGGCCGCAGCAGGACCTGGTGAAATACTTCTGCTACCACCCCGGCCCGAGCCTCGACACGCTTGCACTGGATGCTCAAAAAGAAAATCAAATGGTGGGGCATGGACACCGGCTCCTGCGACCACGCCATGAACACCTCGATCCGCACCATGCGGCCGGACCTCGCGGAAAAATTCACCAAGCAGCACGGCAAGACGCCGGGCGAATTCTTCGGCACCTTCGAATACACCCACAAGAAATCCGGCCGCCGGGTCTCCGCCGACGTGTTCCCGTTCCACAACTGGGCGTTCCAGGAGGGCCTGCTGCACGCCGAGAACCTCGGCGGCGACATCGAGATGATGCTCGGCAAGCGCGCCATCATCGGCGCCTTCCCGTGGCGCTACGAGGGCCTCGAAGGCTGCCCGTGCCGCATCGTCGCGTTCCTCGACTGCGGCGACAATGTCGAAGCTGTCGGCGACGCCGCCAAAGCGATCTTCGGATTCTAGGAGAGACACATGGACCTTCAACTCAGCGGCAAGACCGCGCTGGTCACCGGCGGCAGCGAGGGCATCGGCAAGGGCATCGCGCATCGCGCTTGCCAAGGAAGGCGTCGATGTCGCGATCTGCGCGCGGCGGAAGGACGTGCTGGAGGCGACCGCCTCCGAGATCGCGCGCGCAACCAACCGCAAGATCGTCGCCATCCCGGCCGACCTGCGCAAGGACGCCGACGCCAAGAGCTTCATCGAGCGCGCCCACAACGAGCTCGGCCGCGTCGACATCATGGTCAACAACGCCGGCTCCGCCGCCGGCGGCGTCATCGAGCATCTGACCGAGGACGACTGGGAGAAGGGCCTGCAGCTCAAGTTCATGGGCTACGTGCGCTGCCTGCGCTACGTGCTGCCGCATCATGGTCAAGCAAGGCGGCGGCCGCGTCGTCAACCTGATCGGCAACGACGGCGTCAAGCCGTCGTACTGGGAAATCTGCCCGGGCGCCGCCAACGCCGCGGGGCAGAACCTCACGATGTCGCTCGCCGGCCAGTACGGCAAGAACGGCATCAGCTTCTGCGCGGTCAATCCCGGCCCGGTGCGCACCGAGCGCTGGGCCGGCCTCGTCAAGGCGATGTCGCGCGACATGAAGCTCGTCCTACGAGGAGGCCGACCAGCTCGCGCCGTCCTCGATCCCGATGGGCCGCATCGCCGAGGTCGAGGAGGTGGCGAACCTCGTGGTCATGCTGGCCTCGCCGCTGATGCACATGGTCAACGGCACCATGATCGAGATCGACGGCGGCCAGGAGAAGTCGCTGATGGATCGGCTGAGGGATAAGAAGTAAAGCCTCGTGTCCCGGGCGAGCGAAGCGAGACCCGGGACCCAGGTCTTTTATAGAAGAAGCTAGGTCCCGGATCAGCAGTGCACCGCTTCGCGCTGCACCGCGTCCGGGACACGATGCTGAATACGCGGACGCGAAACTGAATATACGGAGAAGCCCGGTGCCCATCGACGTCCACGCCCATTACGTGCCGCCGCAGCTCATCGCCGCGATCAAAGCGCGACGGCGCAGCCATCGGCGTCCGCCTGACGCCTGCCGACGGCGGCAAGGAGGCGCTCGGCTTCGACTACGGCTTCAAGGTGCGGCCGTTCTTCCCGCGACTGGTCGAGCCGGTGGCGGAACGCCACAAATGGATGGACGAGCAGAGGATCGACCACCAGATCGTCGGCACCTGGCCGGACATCTTCGGCTATGGCCTGCCCCGCGAGCACTGCATCGCCTGGCACCGCATGCTGAACGACACACTGGCGGAATGGACCGCCGACAACGCGCAGAACGCTTCTCGTGGATTTCGTCGGTGCCGCTGATCGACGCCGAGGCCGCCGCAGCCGAGCTCGAGCGCACCGCGAATACCGGCGCCGTCGGCGTCATCATCTCCGCCAACATCGAGGACGTGAATCTCGGCGAACTCCCGCTCGATCCGTTCTGGCGCAAGGCCGAGGCGCTCGGCCTGCCCGTCCTCATCCATCCGGTGAATGTCGGCGCCGCCCCGC
Source organism: uncultured Alphaproteobacteria bacterium (assembly GCA_963702635.1). Classification (GTDB taxonomy): domain Bacteria; phylum Pseudomonadota; class Alphaproteobacteria; order Rhizobiales; family Xanthobacteraceae; genus Z2-YC6860. The sequence continues at coordinate 25,317 of CAVPDL010000010.1, read as the reverse complement.
GCACCAAGAAATTCGCGCTCGCCCAGATCGCGCTCTACACCTACGACACCACGCTCGGCATCGGCTCGCTGCTGATGTCCGGCGTGATGGACCGCTTCCCCAAACTGAAGCTGCTCTGGTCGCACGGCGGCGGCAACTTCCCCTACCTCGCCGGCCGCTTCGACATCATGCACAAGCGCATGGACAAGGCCGCGCAGGGCGACGTCGCCGTCGATGCCGCCCTCCGGCCTACGCCACGCAGATGGCCTACGACAGCATCGTTCACGCGCCCAAGGCGCTGCGCTTCCTGATCGACGTCGCCGGCATCGACAACGTGCTGCTCGGCACCGACTATTCGTTTCCGCCGGCCGACATGGAGCCGCTGGCGATGCTGAAGGCTGCGGGACTTTCCAAGTCGGACACCGAAGCCATCGCCGACGGCAATCCGCGACGGCTGTTCTCACGCTTGAAGTAGTCCGTCCGATCTAAGCCACGCCGACCAGCATCAGCAAGATGATCAGCACGATCGGCATTCCGAGCAACCACAGCAGGACCGGCATTGTTTTGCTCCGTGTTGTCTTCGCTTGCGCTTCGCGTCTAGCTACTAGTAGTGCCGCCGCACGATGGTCTCGCGCCAGCCGGGCTCGTACCATTTGGAGTCGCGCAGCAGGCCGCCTTCGGTCGCGCCCAGCATCGCCGCCACAGCACCGGCCAGCATCGAGCCCGCGAGCCACAGCAGCAGCGTCGCGGTGGCCTTGCGGGTGTCGTCGGCCGTCTTCTTGGCCTGCACGATGACATCCGACACCCGCTTCTCCGCCTCGGCTTGACTCAGACCGGTGCGCGCCGCGACGACCTTTGCCGCGTACGTCCGATCGGCTTCAGAGAGGTTGCCGCCCTTGCGCAGGCTCGGCGCCAGCAGCCGGCTCAGCTCGCCGCGACTCGCCTGACGATCCGCGGCATTGCCCTGCGACGCGGGGGCGCCAGTTGCGAGTTGCGTCGGTGCAGCAGCGGCGCCGGTATCGCCGCGCAGAAGCATATCGATATACCCGGCATTCTGATTGGTCGCGGCGCCGGCGGCGGCCGGAACCGAGCCCGTCGACGCGCCAGCGAGGATGTGCGTGGTTGCGCCGCCGAGAGCGCCAGCCATCAACACGGTTGCCAGTGCCCAAGTCACCAGGCCATGCGCAGTGTCGCGGAAATAGACCTCGTCGTCATGGACGCCGGGCCATCGGGTTCGCAACCGCCCGGCCAGATAGCCGCCGACTGCCGAGGACAGCATCGCGACGCAAACCAGGTAAACGCCTGCGGCGACGTGAAAGGTCGTGGCCGACACGCCTTGATCGCTCCAGGGCGAAACGATCGAAAAGCCCAGGCCAGCGCCGAACGCCAGCAGGAAAAGCGTCAGTGCCGCCGAGGCGATGGCTCCGGCGACCACCGCGCCCCAGGACAGGGTCGTGCGATCCGATTGGTCGACATCGGTAAAAGTGGTGGTGGTCATAAACGGCTCCACGGTTCCCTCGTTGGGCTGCATCCCTAACGGCGACGCGGGCTGCCTGTTCCGTAGGCAGCAGGGCGCATGCCAAAGAATTCTTCCGCAGCCGGACGACATCCGCCCATCCCTTCCGCTTTCGGCGCCGGCGGGAGTGGCAAGCCGTCAGACGAACGCGCCAGGGATGGAGGCGAGCGCCATGCTGTCGCCGGCGATTTCGCGCATTTTGCTCAGCAAAATGAACTTATCCCCGGTCTCAAATCCAGCCTCATAATCCCGCGCAGGCCGGTCCAACCGAGGGCGCTTCGCGAGGCGTCGTTAAGCGGGACCGGCGGGCGGTGGCCGATGGAATGACAATCAGGGGTGCCAAACGCACACCCCGCCATCGGCGGCCCAAGTCGCAGGGTCCCGTCGCCACAGGTTGGCGTCACCGGGCCTCTTGGCGGCAGCGCCGTAACTCCGTGCCAACGGCCAGGCGCTGCCGAGGCTCTTTAGCGGTGGGTAGGCCCCGTCAGGACCGCGAACTGCGGAAGGGGACCTGAAAACTCAGCCCACCGGGGGTTCTGCGGAGCAAGCCTCAAACACCGCGCGCGGGACGCTGGAGAGAAGGCGGACTTGCGGTTCTTAAGATTACCGGACGGCAATCTCGGCCGAGGTCGCCGTTCCGCTTCGGTGTCGCGAGACATCGGAGCCCGTGGGTCCGCCGGACCCCCGGCGTCCCGCGCGCCCTCGGACTTGTTCGACAGCGCATCGGCCGAAGGCCTCGGGCGCAAAACGCGCCGCGAGAACGAGGTGCTGCGCCTACTGTCACGGCACCGACGTGCAAATACATTATTCCAGAAAATGATGGAGCAGTCGCATTGGCACAACGAGCAGGTGCGGCAAACTGATGCTGCCGCGAATTCAGGCACAACGCGGCGCAAAGTCCGGAATTCGCTGGTGGCGCGCCTTGCAGGGCTAAGCTACCATCCCACTTACTTTCCAGCGGTGATGACCAAATCCAATCGGCGACAACAACAGCCTGATGGCCGGTCGACACCACAGTCTGAGGGATGGTCTGCGGGGCGCAGACGGTGGGGAGAGAGTTCGGAGAGGAAATGTCAATCAAGGACAATGCTACGGGTCATCGCACATTCATATTCAACAGCCTTTCTCGACGCCGAGTTCTGATCGGCGCCGCCGCAACTGCGGCAAGCACCACCGCTCTCACCAGTCTCACCGGTTTGCCAGCGCGGCCGGCGAAGCCGAACATTACGGCCTTTCCGCCTTCGGCGATCTCGGCTATCCGGCCGACTTCAAGCATCTGAAATACGTCAATCCGGCAGCGCCGAAGGGCGGCAGCTTCAGCCAGCTCGCCGGCGGCGGCACCGCCACGTTCAACTCGCTCAACGGCTTCATTCTCAAGGGCGATCCGGCCCTCGACATGGAGCAGGTGTTCGCCGCGCTGATGTGGCGGGCCCAGGACGAGCCCGATGCGGTCTACGCCTACGCCGCCGAGAAGGTCACGGTGTCTGCCGACGGCCGCGTCTACAAATTCCACTTGCGCGACGGCATCACCTTCCACGACGGCAGCCCGATCAAGGCCGAGGACGTGGCGTTCTCGCTGACCACGCTGAAGACCAAGGGCCATCCCGCCATCGGCAGCCTGCTGCGCGACATGGAGGCCGCCGAGGCCGAAGGCGACCGCGTCGTCATCGTTCGCTTCGCGCCGAATCACGCGCGCAACGCGCCGCTCACCGCAGCCAACCTGCCGATCCTGTCGAAGGCCTATTACACGGCACACACTTTCGAGGAGACTTCGATGGATCCGCCGCTCGGCTCCGGCCCCTACAAGGTCGGCAAGTTCGAGCAGGGCCGCTTCGTCGAATTCGAGCGCGTCAAGGACTGGTGGGGCGCCAACCTGCCGATCATGCGCGGCCAGAACAACTTCGATATGCTGCGCTACGACTACTACCGCGACCGCGACACCGCGTTCGAAGGCTTCAGCGCCAAGAGCTACACCTTCCGCGAGGAGTTCACCTCGCGCGTCTGGGCGACGCGCTACGACTTCCCCGCCGTCAAGGACGGCCGCGTCAAGCACGAGACCATCCCGGACGAGCGGCCCTCCGGCATGCAGGCCTGGATGATCAACACCCGGCGCGAGAAATTCCAGGACATTCGCGTGCGCGAGGCTTTCAGCCTACGCCTTCGATTTCGAATGGGCGAACAAGAACCTGATGTTCGACGCCTACGCGCGGACGCATTCGTGCTTCCAGAACTCCGACATGATGGCGAAGGGCAAGCCGTCGCCCGCGGAGACTCGCGTTGCTCGAGCCGTTCAAGGACAAGCTGTCCAAGGATGTGTTCGGCGAGGCCTGGGATCCGCCGGTCAGCGACGGCTCGGGCCAGGACCGCAAGCAGTTGCGGAGGCTCGCGGAGTTGCTCAACGCCGCCGGCTGGACCGTCAAGGACGGCAAGCGCGTCAACGCCAAGGGCGAGCCGCTGACCGTGGAATTCCTGGTGTTCGAGCGGGTGTCGGAACCGCACCACGCGCTCTACATCAAGAACCTGACCGCGCTCGGCATCGACGCCACGGTGCGGCTGGTCGACCCGGTGCAATACCGCGCCCGCATGCAGGAGTTCGACTTCGACATCTCGATGAACCGGATGGTGTTCTCGCTCACGCCGGGCGACGAGCTGCGCAACTATTTCTCCAGCAAGTCCGCCGACATGCAAGGGCTCGCCCAACTTTTCAGGCATCGCCAATCCGGTGGTCGACGCGCTGATCGAAAAGGCGATCGCGGCCAAAGACCGCCAGAGCCTCAACACCGCCTGCCGCGCGCTCGATCGCGTGCTGCGCTCCGAGCACTATTGGGTGACGGGCTGGTACAAGCCGTCGCACTGGATCGCCTATTGGGACATGTTCGGCCAGCCGGCAACCAAGCCGCGCTACGCGCGCGGCATCCCGGAAACCTGGTGGTTCGACGCCGACAAGGCGGCGAAGCTCGAGCGGTCCGGTTAACTCCCCGCCCACAACCGGCGCAGCATGGCGCGCCGGCCAAGCTCGCCATGCAGCGTCCATGTCGGCGACGGCACCGGCGCGGCGTCGGAAAGAAATGCCTTTGTCTTTATCCCCGCCCCGGGGACGATGACCATATCCTCTCCGGCAGGATGAAGACCGGCATCGGCATAGACCTTTTCCGAAATGGCGAACGCCTTGTCGCGTTCGGCGGCGGCTTGCCGCAAGTCGTTCGCCACGTCGACCGCCTCCCCGATCGCCATCAGCATCGGCGGATCCGACGATGCCGATCTCGCCGACCGCGGCATGGCCGGCATGGATGGTGACGCGCGACCTTCACTTTGCTCGTCTTGCTGCCCGCCGAGCCGGTTGTTGAGGTCGGAGATCACCCCCTCGATCGCCCCCGCCGCCTGCAGCGCACCCTGCGCCGCCTTCGCCCCACCGCCCTTCGTAGCCGAACAACGCGCAGATGCTGTCGAATTCGACATAGCTCAGCGTGCCGCCGGCGGCGCGGATGGCGTGGCCGACGCTTTCGACGTACAGCGTCAAGATGTGCAGCAGGTCCTGCGGCAAATGGTCGGCGGACAGCTCCGCGCGGTTGCGGAAATCGCAGAACATCACGACGACCTCGCGCTCGCCGCTGCGCTGCGGCGCGGCCGGCCGGTAGACCGGCCGCGCGGTGCGGACCAGCGGGACCACGGCGATATCGCCCTCCGGCCGCAACTGGCAGGCCAGCCGCACATCGGGCGGCGCGCCGATGCGGGCCACGGTCTCCAGCTCATCCTTGGCGGGCGGCGGACAGACGTCCTGACCCGCCGTCACCCGCACCCGGCAGGTCGAGCATCGCGCCCGGCCCCCGCACATCGCCGCGTGCGGCAGATGGAAGCTGCGGCTCGCCTCCAGCACCGACCAGCCGCGGGGCACACGGACGGTCCGGCCGGGATAGGACAACGAAATGAGTCGCTTGCGGCTACGCTCGATCAGGTTGCGGACTTCCCGCGCCATGAAGGCTACGCCGATGATGGCGAAGTACCAGTTGAGAAGATGGTTTCGCCATTGCTCGATGGCGAGCCGCTGCGCCGCGTTGTCCGGACGCAGATACTGCAATGCCGCCGCGGCCGCCTGGGGACTGACGGCAAGCTCCTTGCCCATCGCGATGAAGCCCAGCCCCGAGAGGATCGGCAGCAGCAGCGCGGTCGCAAAGAGCACAAACCGGAAATTCCGATACCAAGAGCGCCGGCTGAACGCGAAATGCAGGCCGAGACAACCGTGCAGCCAACCCGGCGCCATCAGCCCGAGTTGCCAGCCTTGCGATCCGGTTGCCCACAAATTCGAGACAACGCGCGAATAGTCCGACGACAGGCCGAACAGCTCATAGGCAAGGCGCGTCGACGCGGCGTGGCCGATCAGCAGGATCGGCATCGAAAACCCGAGCGCGATGCGGATGAGTTCCAGCGGCGGCAGCCGAAAGGTCCGCCGCTCATAGACCGCCCACAGCGCCATCGAAAAATGGACCGCTGCCGCGCCGTACAGTGCAATCGTGCCAGGGACGCCGTACCAGACGTCGACCGCAATCGACATGCCGGCTTCGGCCGCATCGAGGAGATACGAGGCCAAGCGCGTGGTTCAGCAGGTGCGCGCCGATGTAGGTAAAAAGAATGAGGCCGGAAGCCATCCGCAGGTTCCGGCGTATCGAGCTTGCGAGGCGATCCGAAAACAATTCATCGCTCCTATAACGATACAAACCTTATCGATTTGGCGCGGGAAAAATTCCCCAGGCGCGCTACTCGCGCACGGTGACGGACAGACAACTTAGGCTGCCTGCCTCATCTGTCAAAAAGCCTAGTGAAATCATTGGGTTCCGAAACGGCCGCCGTGTCATTGATGATTCTGCAGAATCGGCGGACTTTGAAATGTCCGTTTCGATCCCTTATTCCGATAGCATCCGTCTTGAGTGATTCGTCGCGTAGCAACTTCAACAGGAGACAGCTACATGGCGCACTCGATCATTACAGTCGCCACCATGAAGGGCGGCAGCGGCAAGAGCACGCTGGCGAGCTGCCTCGCGGTCCACTGGCAGCTCAACAATCGCCGCTCGGCGATCATCGACGCCGATCCGCAGCTCACGATCGCGCGGCTCGCCGCGCGCGAGAAGGCGCTCGGCGGCGTCCAGGTCGTCGAGGATGCGACCGACGACGCCTACAAGGCGGCGCAACGGCTGGTCGGCACATACGATCGGGTCATCATCGACACGCCGGGCTTCCGCTCGCAGGCCACGCTGTCGTGCCTCGGCGTCTCCGATTTCGTTCTGGTTCCGGTCAAGCCATCGCCATTCGATGTCGATCGCATGCTGGATACTCTGAACATCCTGATCAATGGCGTCAGCGGGCGGCGGCCGATCTTCCGCTGCGTCCTGACCCAGACCACCCGCGAGTCCGTCATCGCCAAGCACATCCGCTCCGAACTCGCCGAAGCCGGCTTCCCCGTGCTGGAGAACGAGATGACAAATCGCGTCATCTATGCCGAGGCGGCGCTTTGGGGCGGCACGCCGAGCTTGGTGGACAAGAAGGGCCCGGCGGCCCGCGAAATCGCGGCGATCGCCGACGAGGTCGAGGAAATCTGCGAAAGCATGACCCAGGTCAAACGGGCGGCAAGCGCATGAACAAGAAAAAATTTCCCAAGGCGGTTCTGCGAACAGCCGATCAGATGCGGGAGGCTGCCGCCAGCGCGGCGCCGAAACCGGCCGTGCCGGACAACGTCATTGAAATGATGCCGAAGACCGAGCCGGCGGGCGCTGTTGCCAGTATCGCACCGCAGTCGACTGCAGGCGACGCCGCGGCGCGCCAGCGCCGCCGCAAGGCAATCGCGCATCGTCGAGCGCTATGCCAACTATTCGGCGGTCGGCGGCGCCATCCCGGTGCCGATCGCCAACGCCGCGGCGATCACGGCACTTCTGGTGCGGATGGTCAAATCGCTGAGCGATCTCTACGGCGTGCCGTTCGAGCGCAACCGCACCCGCTCTGTCATTATCGGCCTGATGGGCGGCGCCCTGCCGACCGGATTTGCGACGATCGCCACGTCGACGATCACGTCGTTCGTGCCGGGCTACAATCTTCTCGGCCTCGCGGTGTCGTCGGTGACGTCGTCGGCCTATGCCCGCAGCATCGGCCAGCTCTACATCGAGCACTTCGAGAATGGCGCCGCGGTCGACCTCCGTTCGGTCGTTCTGCGCTGAGCGGGGCGCACGGATTGAGCCTGCGATCTCCGCAGCGAAGCGTCAATTCGGCTTCTTGTCTGCGCCTCGCCTTCTCCATCCGCTCGATCAGGCTCTTCGGCCGCATGTCGGTCCAGTTCTGATTGATGTATTCGAGGCAGGCGGCGCGGGTGTCCGATTTGTGCGACGATGGTCCAGCCTTGCGGAACCTCCTTGAAGCTCGGCCAGAGCGAGTACTGGCCCTCATCGTTGATCAGGACGTGATAGACGCCTTTTCGTCTTCAAACGGATTGGTCATCACTTTCTCCTTTGACCGGGAATTTGGGCCGCCGGCGGCTGTTTGCCAAGCTCGCCGGCGAGAATGGCGCCGATCTTCTCCGCCGGCACCGGATCCATCATGTTGTCATGCGCGCAGTCGATCGGATGCACCCTGATCTCGCCCGTCACGTGCGGCCGCCACAGGTCGACCGGCGGCTTGGCCTCGCTGACCGTCGCCACGAACAAGCGACATCGGCCCACGGAAACGCTGCGGCGCAAATGTCCCCATCAGCCGGGTGTTGTTCTTGAATGTGTCCATGATGGCTTCGTAGTGGTGCTCCTTCAGCGTCGAAAGCCCTTCGCGGCGCAGCACATCCAGCAGATTCATGATCGGATTGATGGCGACCTGCCTCGAGACATTTTCGCTGTCGTCGTCAAACGAAACTGCGCATGCTCTCGTGCTGGACTGGATAGCTGTCGAGCAGCGCCAGCAGCGCGACCTCCTCGCCCATGGCCTGAAGTTGCGTGGCGACGGCATGCGCCACCAAGTCCGCCGAACGACCAGCCGAGCAGATTGTACGGACCGGCCGGCTGAATCTTTCGGATGAGACTCACGTAGTCCGCCGCCATTTCGTCGATCGAGCGCGGCCGCATCGCCCGCTGCGTCAGATTGCGCGCCTGCAATCCGTAGATCGGATGCTCGGACGGAATGTGCCGTATCAGCTTGGAATAAGGCCAGCTGAAGCCGCCGGCGTCGTGGATGCAGAACAGCGGCAATTTGGTTCCGAGCGGCCTGATCGGCAGCACCACCTCGAAATCGGACAGCGCCGGGCGGCCGCGGACAAGACGTTTGGACAGCGCTTCGACGGTTGGCGCTTCAAACAGGCTGCGGATGCTGATGTCGACTTCCAGGCTCGATCGAATCCGGCTGATCAGCCGGATCGCCAGCAGCGAATGCCCGCCCAGCTCGAAGAAGTTGTCGTCGATGCCGACCCGCTCAACACCGAGCACATCGGCGAACAGGCCGCACAGGATTTCCTCTTGCGGAGTTCGGGGCATGCGCCGCGCGTGCAGCGGCACGGTTTCTGGCTCGGGCAACGCACGGCGTGTCAAGCTTGCCGCTTGGCGTCAGCGGCAGTGCGTCGAGCGAAACAATCGCCGACGGCACCATGTAATCCGGCAGGCAGCCGCGAAGGTATTCGCGCAGCGCCGGCGGCGAAACGTTCTGTCCGACCGGCACGACGTAAGCCACCAGGCGCATATCGCCGGGCACGTCTTCGCGCGCGATCACCGCCGCCTGCGCGACGCTGCCCTGGCGCAGCAATGCCGCCTCGATCTCGCCGGGCTCGATCCGGAACCCGCGAAGCTTGAGCTGCGCGTCGGCCCGGCCCAGAAACTCCAGCACCCCGTCGCCCCGCCACCGCGCCAGGTCCCCGGTCCGGTACATCCGGACCCCCGCACCGCCATGCGGATCGGCCACAAACCGCTCCGCGCGTCAACCCCGCACGATTGAGATAGCCCCGCGCCAGGCCAACCCCCGACAGGTAAAGCTCGCCCGCAACTCTCGCCGGCACAGGCTCAAGGCTGTCATCGAGGACATAGACCCGATAGTTGGCCATAGGCCGGCCGATCGGGACGTTGGGACCGGTCTCGTCGCCGACGACGACATGCGAAATTGCGTCGATGGTGGCCTCGGTCGGTCCGTAGAGATTGGTGACCTGCGCCGTCTTGAGATGGCGCGCGACCTTGTTTCTGAATTGCAGGGCCAAAGCCTCGCCGCCCAGCGCCAGATACTTCAAGGGCAGGGATTCAGGCACCTGATGCAGGATGCTATCCAGGTAGGACGGCACGCAGCTCATGAAGGTGACGCGATTGCGCCCGATCTGCTGCCAGAACTGCGATGGCGATTCTCGCACGTCGTTGCCGATCACGACGGCCGTGCCGCCGCCGATCAGCGGCAGCAACGTCTGTTCGATGGAGGCGTCGAACGAAGACGAAATCACCAAGGCGGACCGGAAGTCGCTTCCGACCTCGAAGTCTCGAGCGAGCGCCAGCAGTTTATTGGCGAGGCTTGCATGCTCGACGACGACGGCTTTTGGTGTCCCGGTCGATCCTGAGGTGTAGATCACGTAGGCGGGGTTTCGCGGGTCGAGGCCGGTGTGCGGCGCGGTGCGCGGTTGTAGCGCGATCGCCGGCCAGTCGGCGTCGAGCCGCACCGTGGTGCGGGTCCGGGCGGGATCGGGCGGCAGCCTGCCGAGCAGCGCCTGCTGCGTCACCACGATGGCTGAGCCGGCGTCGTTGAGCATGAAGGCCAGCCGTTCGGCCGGATAGTCCGGATCGAGCGGCAGGTAGGCTGAGCCGGCCTTGAGGATGCCAAGAAGCCCGACCAGCATCTCGGCCGAGCGCTCGACGCAGAGGCCGATGATGCTCTCAGGCGCGGCGCCAAGCCCCTGCAGGTGATGCGCCAGGGCGTTGGAGTGGGCGTCGAGCTCGGCGTAGCTCAGCCGCCGCTCGCCGAACACCACCGCGGTGGCGTCCGGGGTGCGCGCCGCCTGCGCGGCAAACAGCGCCGGCAGCGTCGCCGGCGCAACCGGCCGCGCCGTGTCGTTCCAGCCCTGCAGGATGGTTGAGCGCTCCGCCGCCGCCAGGATGGCGAGCTCGCCGATCGGCCGCCCCGGGGTCTCGACCGCCCCGGACAGCAGCCGAATGAGCCGGCCCGCAAGCGTCTCGACCGTGCCGCGATCGAACAGGTCGCCGGAGTATTCGATGACGCCGCCGATGCCCTGCGCCTCCCCCAAAGCAGAGCGCTGCTCGGTGAGCGCCACCGACAGGTCGAACTTGGCGCCGCGGCTTTCGATCGGCAGGGGGCTCAAGCCAAGCCCCGGCAGCTCGGGGGCGGCCGCGGTGCCGCTCTCGAACGCCAGCATCACCTGAAACAGCGGATGCCGCGACAGCGACCGCGACGGGTTCAGCACCTCGACCAGCCGCTCGAACGGCAGCTCCTGGTGCGCATAAGCGGCAAGGCTGCGCTCGCGCACCCGGCCAATCAGCTCGGCAAAGCCCGGGTTGCCAGACAGGTCGGTGCGCAGCACCAGGGTGTTGACGAAGAAGCCGATCAGCGGCTCCAGCGCCGCATCGCTGCGGCCGGCGATCGGGCTGCCGAGCGCGATGTCGTCACCGCCGCCGAGCCGGCCGAGCAGCGCCGCAAGGCCGGCCTGCAGCACCATGAACAGGCTGGCGCCGGCGCCCCGCGCCAATGACACCAGCCCGCCGTGCAGCGCCGCATCGAGCCGCAGCGGCACGCTGCCGCCGCGGTGGCTGGCGACCGCAGGCCGGCGGCCGGTCGGCCGGCAGCTCGATCTGCTCCGGCAGACCGGCCAGCGCTGCTTTCCAGTAATCGAGCTGGCCCGCCATCGGGCTCGCCGGGTCGCTGTCCTCGCCCAGCGCGGTGCGCTGCCACAGCGCGTAGTCGGCGTACTGCACCGAAAGCTCGGGCAGCGCCGCCGCCGCGCCCTCGCGGCGCGCAAGGTAGAACGCCGCAACATCCCGCCACAGCGGCCCCAGCGACCAGCCGTCGCCGGCGATGTGATGCAGCACCACAAGGAGCACATGCTGCCGCGGCGGTGCGCCCGCCGCCGCGCCCGGCGCCGAAGCCGCATCCGGCCCGGCTTGCGGCCCGGCATCCCGGTCCAGCGCAAACAGCTGCGCCCGCAGCGGCAGCTCGACAGCAAGATCAAAGCCCCGCCCGGCCACAGCCGCCGCCGCTTCGGCAACCGAGCCCGCCGCAACCGCCGAAACCTGCAGCGCGATCCGCGCCGCAGCCGCAGCAACGATCTGCTGCCGCGGCACCCCGCCGCGCTCCGGGTAGACCGTGCGAAGGCTCTCGTGCCGCCCCACCAGGTCGTTCAAGGCCCCGCACAGCGCCGCGCGGTCGAGCTCGCCTTCCAGCCGAACCGCCATCGGGATCACGTAGCTCGCCGCCCCGGCCGCGCCCGCCAGCCGGTCCAGGAACCACAGCCGGCGCTGCGCATAGGACAGCGGCAGCTCCAAAGGCCGCGCCTGCGCAACCAGCGGCGCCCGCGCCGCAGCCGGCGACCCCGCACCAAGCCGCCCACCAAGCTCCAGCACGCTCGGCGCCTCGAACAGGCTGCGGATCGAAAGCTCCACCCCAAGCACCGCACGGATCCGGCTGATCAGCCGCGTCGCCAGCAGCGAGTGCCCGCCCAGCTCGAAGAAGTTGTCGTCAAGACCAACCCGCTCGACCCCCAGCACCTCGGCAAAAAGCCCGCACAGCAAAGCCTCCTGCGGGCTGCGCGGCGCACGGTAGCCCCGCCCCGAAGTAAGCTCCGGCGCAGGCAGCGCCCGACGATCGAGCTTGCCGTTCGGCGTCAGCGGCAGACGCTCCAGCACCACGATCGCCTGCGGCACCATGTAGTCCGGCAGCCGCCGGGTGAGCGCCAAACGAAGCGCAGCCCCGTCAACCGCGGCTCCGCTCGAACCCACCACGTAGCCGACCAGCCGCGGCGCGCTGCCGGCCTCGCTGCGCGCCACCACGGCCGCCTGCGACACCCCGGCCTGCGCCAGCAGCGCAGCCTCGATCTCGCCGGGCTCGATCCGGAACCCGCGAAGCTTGAGCTGCGCGTCGGCCCGGCCCAGAAACTCCAGAACCCCGTCGCCCCGCCACCGCGCCAAATCCCCGGTCCGGTACATCCGGACCCCCGCAACCCCATGCGGATCGGCCACAAACCGCTCCGCGCTCAACCCCGCACGATTGAGATAGCCCCGCGCCAGGCCAACCCCCGACAGGTAAAGCTCGCCCGCAACCCCAGCCGGCACAGGCTCCAACCCACCGTCCAGCACATACGCCCGCGTGTTCCAGATCGGCCGACCGATCGGCGGGCCGGCATGGCCGCCGAGTTCATCTGCTTCGAGCGCGATCGCCGCCGACCAGATCGTGGTCTCGGTCGGGCCGTACAGATTGGTCAGGCTGCGGGCATGAGACCGCAGCGCCTGGGCAAGCTCGCCCGGCAGCGGCTCGCCGCCGGTCAGCACCGCGACATTGGTCAGCGCCGGCACGGCCGCGGCGTCGGTGATGACCGAATGCCATAATGTCGGCGTCGCCTGCATCACGCTGGCGCCGCTCTGCTCGATCAGGCGCGCCAGGGCAGCGGTATCCTGCACGGTCTGGCGCGCCGCGATCGCGATCGAGGCGCCGGCAAGCAGCGGCAGGTAGAGCTCGAGCGCCGCGATATCAAAGCCGACGGTGGTGACGGCGAGCATCTTGTCGTGGGGGCCGAGCGGCACCTGCAGCTGCATCGCGCCCAGGAAGTTGCTCAATGCATCGTGCGTCACCACCACGCCCTTGGGTGTACCGGTCGATCCTGAGGTGTAGATCACGTAGGCGGGGTTTCGCGGGTCGAGGCCGGTGTGCGGCGCGGTGCGCGGTTGTAGCGCGATCGCCGGCCAGTCGGCGTCGAGCCGCACCGTGGTGCGGGTCTGCGCGGGGTCGGGCGGCAGCCTGCCGAGCAGCGCCTGCTGCGTCACCACGATGGCTGAGCCGGCGTCGTTGAGCATGAAGGCCAGCCGTTCGGCCGGATAGTCCGGATCGAGCGGCAGGTAGGCTGAGCCGGCCTTGAGGATGCCAAGAAGCCCGACCAGCATCTCGGCCGAGCGCTCGACGCAGAGGCCGATGATGCTCTCAGGCGCGGCGCCAAGCCCCTGCAGGTGATGCGCCAGGGCGTTGGAGTGGGCGTCGAGCTCGGCGTAGCTCAGCCGCCGCTCGCCGAACACCACCGCGGTGGCGTCCGGGGTGCGCGCCGCCTGCGCGGCAAACAGCGCCGGCAGCGTCGCCGGCGCAACCGGCCGCGCCGTGTCGTTCCAGCGCTGCAGGATGGTTGAGCGCTCCGCCGCCGCCAGGATGGCGAGCTCGCCGATCGGCCGCCCCGGGGTCTCGACCGCCCCGGACAGCAGCCGAATGAGCCGGCCCGCAAGCGTCTCGACCGTGCCGCGGTCGAACAGGTCCGGCCGGTAATCGAGCCGAAGCCGGAGCTCGGCGCCAGGCTGCACGATCAGGGCCAGCGGGTAATGCGTGGCGTCATGGCCCTCGACCGCGCCGAGGCGAAGTCCCCGCGCCGCGCCGGCAAGGCCTTCCCGGTCGACCGGATAGTTCTCGAACACCAGCAGCGTATCGAACAGCTCGCCCAGGCCGGCCTGCTGCTGGATCTCGGCAAGACCGATGTGCTGGTGCGCCATCAGCCGCGATTGCCCGTCCTGGGTCTGCGCCAGCAGCTCGGCCAGCGTCATCGCCGGGTGCAACCGCATGCGCAGCGGCAGCGTGTTGATGAACAGCCCGACCATCCGCTCGGCGCCCGCGAGCTCGGCAGGCCGGCCCGCGACCGTGACGCCGAACACCACGTCGTCGCGCCCGGTCAGCCGGCCGAGCAGCAGCCCGAACGCCACCTGCAGCACGGTGTTCAGCGTCACCGCCCGCTGCCGCGAAAGCGCGCTCAGGCCGCCGCTCAAGCCCGCGTCCAATGCCAGCACGATCGGCTCGGGGGCAACCGGCGCCCGCGAGGTTTGGCGCGAGGCTTGACCCGAGGCTTGGCCCGAGGCCTGGCGCGGCGCCAGCCGGGTGCCTTGCTCAAGCTCCGACAAGGCCTGCCGCCAGGCCGCAACCGCCGCATCGCGGTCCTGCCGGGCGAGGTAGGAAAGATACTCCCGGTACGGCGTCACTCGCGGCAGCGCCGCCGCGCTGCCATTGGCCGCATAGGCGGCCAGCAGCTCGGAGACCAGCACCGGCGCCGACCAGCCGTCCATCAGCAGATGATGATTGCTGATCAACAGCCGGTGCCGCTGCGCCGCAAGCCGGATCAGCGCAAAGCGCATCAGCGGCGCCGCCCCGAGCTCAAACCGCTCGCCGCGGTCGGCTTCGACGATGTCCTGCAGCCGCTGCCGCTGCCGCGTCTCATCAAGCCCGCCGAGATCGATCAGCCGCCACGGCGCCGCCGCGCCACGCACCACCACCTGCACGGGCCGCTCAAGGCCCTCGTGCCAGAAGCCGGCCCGCAAGCTTTCGTGCCGCGCCATCACGGCCGCCATCGCGGCCTGCAGCGTGGCGGCATCGAGCGGGCCTTCCAGCTCAAGCTCGAGCTGCACCGTGTAGACGTCCGGCCCCCGCCCATCGTACAGCGCGTGGAACAGCAAGCCCTCCTGCAGCGGCGACAGCGGCAGGATGTCCTCGACCGCGCCGCCATAGCGCCGCTCCAGCCGCTCGATCTCGTCCTGGCTCAGCTCCACCAGCGGCAGATCGCTCGGGCTCAGGCCGCCGGCGCCAGGCGCCGCGGCGTGCCGGGTCAGCGCCGTCAGCGCCGCAAACCAGCCTTCGGCCAAGCCCCGCACCGCGGCCTCATCGAGCAGGCCGCGGGCAAAGCCGACGTTGGCGACCAGGCGGGGGCCGTCCGCCCCATCGAGCGTCAGCGCGTCGATCTCGATCGCATGCGCAAGCGGCATCGAGGGATCGCCGCCGCCAAGCCGCGCCGCGGCGCCCTCCGGGGCCGCCGACCAGTCGGCGCCATCGGCATCGGCAAAGCGGCCCAGGTAATTGAAGCCAAGCTGCGGCACAGGCAGTCCGCCAAGCTCCGTGGCTGTCGCGTCGTTCAGATAGCGCAGCAGCCCATAGCCCAGGCCCTGAGCCGGTACCGCCCGCAGCTGCTCCTTGACGGTCTTCAGCGCCCGCCCGAGCGAAGCTCCCCCGCCGAGCGCCTCCGCAAGATCAAGCGCCCCCGGATCGAGCCGCACCGGGTAAAGGCTGGTGAACCAGCCCACCGTCCGCGACAGATCGACGTCGGCAAACATCTCCTCGGCGCGGCCGTGGCCCTCCAGATCCAGCAGCACCGCGTGGCTGGCCGCAGGTAGATTTGCCGCAGCCAGATTTGCCGCAGGCCGATCTGCGGCGGACCGATTTGCCGCTCGCGCCGTGGTGGCGCCGCGGCGCCCGCGCCGGCACCAGTCCGCCACCGCCAGCACCAGCGCCGTCAACAGCACATCGTTGATGCCGCAATGAAACAGCGCCGGCAGCCGAGTCAGCAGCGCCCCCGTCACCGCCACAGGCAGCGTCAGCCGCAGATGCCCGGCCGTGCCGGCGACGTCGCGACCAGCATCGAGCCTGTCCTCGACCAGCAGCAGCGACGGCTCGCTCAACACCCCGCGCCAGTGCGCAACCTCGGCAACCACCTCGGCCGACCGCGCCCGCGCCGCAAGCCGCCCCGCCCAGCCCCGGAACGAGGTCCCGGCCGCCGGCAGCTCGATCGCACGCCCGGCCGCAGCCTGAGCCCACGCCGTCTCAAGGTCCGGCACCAGGATCCGCCACGACACCCCGTCGACCGCAAGGTGATGGATCGACAGCCACAGCAGCCCGCAGCGCTCCGCCCCGGCGTCGAGCCACACCGCCTGCAGCATCATGCCAGCCGCAGGCGACAGCCCAAGCTCGGCAGCGGCCGCCGCCTCAGCGACCGCGCCGCGAAGCCCGCCATCGTCGAGACCGCCAACGTCGATCCGCCGCAGGCAATCCGCCACCGCGACCGCGCCAACCGGCAAAACCTCAAGCCGCCAGCGCCCGCCAGGCGCCCCGGCATCGAGCCGAAGCCGCAGCGCATCGTGATGATCGAGCAGCCCCTGCAGCGCCGCCCCCAGATCGGCCTGCCGCAACCCCGCCGGCACCCGCAGCGCCATGCCCTGGCTGAACCGCTCGATCGGACCGCCGCGCCCGGCAAGCCAGCGCATGATCGGGGTCGCCGGCAGCACCCCGGTCCCGTCGTCGGGTGGCCGGGTCCGCGCCGCAGCCGCCGCCTCGTCAACCACGCCCGCCGCCGCGGCCAGCGCCGCCACGCTCTGGTGCTGAAACACCAGCCGCGGCGTGATCGCAAGCCCCGCACGCCGCGCCCGGCTCACCAGCTGGATCGACACGATGCTGTCGCCGCCCAGCTCAAAGAAGTTGTCCTCAAGACCAACCCGCTCGACCCCCAGCACCTCGGCAAAAAGCCCGCACAGCAAAGCCTCCTGCGGGCTGCGCGGCGCACGGTAGCCCCGCCCCGAAGTAAGCTCCGGCGCAGGCAGCGCCCGACGATCGAGCTTGCCGTTCGGCGTCAGCGGCAGACGCTCCAGCACCACGATCGCCTGCGGCACCATGTAGTCCGGCAGCCGCCGGGTGAGCGCCAAACGAAGCGCCGCCCCGTCAACCGCGGCTCCGCTCGAACCCACCACGTAGCCGACCAGCCGCGGCGCGCTGCCGGCCTCGCTGCGCGCCACCACGGCCGCCTGCGACACCCCGGCCTGCGCCAGCAGCACAGCCTCGATCTCGCCGGGCTCGATCCGGAACCCGCGAAGCTTGAGCTGCGCGTCGGCCCGGCCCAGAAACTCCAGAACCCCGTCGCCCCGCCACCGCGCCAGGTCCCCGGTCCGGTACATCCGGACCCCCGCAACCCCATGCGGATCGGCCACAAACCGCTCCGCGCTCAACCCCGCACGATTGAGATAGCCCCGCGCCAGGCCAACCCCCGACAGGTAAAGCTCGCCCGCAACCCCAGCCGGCACAGGCTCCAACCCACCGTCCAGAACATACGCACGGTAGTTCGGCATCGGTCGACCGATCGGGACGGAATGTTCTGTGCCGGACATCGTTGCGCTCGACGGTATGCAGTCGATCAAACGTGCATTCCGTCGGGCCATAAGGTTGATTCATCCAATGCAACGTCAGGTAAGAACTCACGGCGTATCGACAACTCCAGTGAACAGGCTTCGCCTGCGACAATGACTTCACGCAATTGGATTCGCGATGTGTCTAACTCAAACTCATCGATGAGACGTGCTATACAACGACGGCGTGCAAGAAGGCAATTCACCTTCGTGCCGCGATTAACTTGCCGAGATTGCCAAATCCGGTGACAATCTGGCGACAAAATAAGCGTCGCCACCGACTTAAAAGAGTCCAAGACGTTCCTGCAACGGAGCTGTCGAAGCCGATCGAGCGCAGAAGTAAAGAACGCGATCTGCGGTAGATCATGACATAAGACGATCGATCGCGCAGCGTTGCGAGTTGGCGATGATCTGTCGATGCTCGACGACGACGGCTTTTGGTGTCCCGGTCGATCCTGAGGTGTAGATCACGTAGGCGGGGTTTCGCGGGTCGAGGCCGGTGTGCGGCGCGGTGCGCGGTTGTAGCGCGATCGCCGGCCAGTCGGCGTCGAGCCGCACCGTGGTGCGGGTCCGGGCGGGATCGGGCGGCAGCCTGCCGAGCAGCGCCTGCTGCGTCACCACGATGGCTGAGCCGGCGTCGTTGAGCATGAAGGCCAGCCGTTCGGCCGGATAGTCCGGATCGAGCGGCAGGTAGGCTGAGCCGGCCTTGAGGATGCCAAGAAGCCCGACCAGCATCTCGGCCGAGCGCTCGACGCAGAGGCCGATGATGCTCTCAGGCGCGGCGCCAAGCCCCTGCAGGTGATGCGCCAGGGCGTTGGAGTGGGCGTCGAGCTCGGCGTAGCTCAGCCGCCGCTCGCCGAACACCACCGCGGTGGCGTCCGGGGTGCGCGCCGCCTGCGCGGCAAACAGCGCCGGCAGCGTCGCCGGCGCAACCGGCCGCGCCGTGTCGTTCCAGCCCTGCAGGATGGTTGAGCGCTCCGCCGCCGCCAGGATGGCGAGCTCGCCGATCGGCCGCCCCGGGGTCTCGACCGCCCCGGACAGCAGCCGAATGAGCCGGCCCGCAAGCGTCTCGACCGTGCCGCGATCGAACAGGTCGCCGGAGTATTCGATGACGCCGCCGATGCCCTGCGCCTCCCCCAAAGCAGAGCGCTGCTCGGTGAGCGCCACCGACAGGTCGAACTTGGCGCCGCGGCTTTCGATCGGCAGGGGGCTCAAGCCAAGCCCCGGCAGCTCGGGGGCGGCCGCGGTGCCGCTCTCGAACGCCAGCATCACCTGAAACAGCGGATGCCGCGACAGCGACCGCGACGGGTTCAGCACCTCGACCAGCCGCTCGAACGGCAGCTCCTGGTGCGCATAAGCGGCAAGGCTGCGCTCGCGCACCCGGCCAATCAGCTCGGCAAAGCCCGGGTTGCCAGACAGGTCGGTGCGCAGCACCAGGGTGTTGACGAAGAAGCCGATCAGCGGCTCCAGCGCCGCATCGCTGCGGCCGGCGATCGGGCTGCCGAGCGCGATGTCGTCACCGCCGCCGAGCCGGCCGAGCAGCGCCGCAAGGCCGGCCTGCAGCACCATGAACAGGCTGGCGCCGGCGCCCCGCGCCAATGACACCAGCCCGCCGTGCAGCGCCGCATCGAGCCGCAGCGGCACGCTGCCGCCGCGGTGGCTGGCGACCGCAGGCCGGCTCCGGTCGGCCGGCAGCTCGATCTGCTCCGGCAGACCGGCCAGCGCTGCTTTCCAGTAATCGAGCTGGCCCGCCATCGGGCTCGCCGGGTCGCTGTCCTCGCCCAGCGCGGTGCGCTGCCACAGCGCGTAGTCGGCGTACTGCACCGAAAGCTCGGGCAGCGCCGCCGCCGCGCCCTCGCGGCGCGCAAGGTAGAACGCCGCAACATCCCGCCACAGCGGCCCCAGCGACCAGCCGTCGCCGGCGATGTGATGCAGCACCACAAGGAGCACATGCTGCCGCGGCGGTGCGCCCGCCGCCGCGCCCGGCGCCGAAGCCGCATCCGGCCCGGCTTGCGGCCCGGCATCCCGGTCCAGCGCAAACAGCTGCGCCCGCAGCGGCAGCTCGACAGCAAGATCAAAGCCCCGCCCGGCCACAGCCGCCGCCGCTTCGGCAACCGAGCCCGCCGCAACCGCCGAAACCTGCAGCGCGATCCGCGCCGCAGCCGCAGCAACGATCTGCTGCCGCGGCACCCCGCCGCGCTCCGGGTAGACCGTGCGAAGGCTCTCGTGCCGCCCCACCAGGTCGTTCAAGGCCCCGCACAGCGCCGCGCGGTCGAGCTCGCCTTCCAGCCGAACCGCCATCGGGATCACGTAGCTCGCCGCCCCGGCCGCGCCCGCCAGCCGGTCCAGGAACCACAGCCGGCGCTGCGCATAGGACAGCGGCAGCTCCAAAGGCCGCGCCTGCGCAACCAGCGGCGCCCGCGCCGCAGCCGGCGACCCCGCACCAAGCCGCCCACCAAGCTCCAGCACGCTCGGCGCCTCGAACAGGCTGCGGATCGAAAGCTCCACCCCAAGCACCGCACGGATCCGGCTGATCAGCCGCGTCGCCAGCAGCGAGTGCCCGCCCAGCTCGAAGAAGTTGTCGTCAAGACCAACCCGCTCGACCCCCAGCACCTCGGCAAAAAGCCCGCACAGCAAAGCCTCCTGCGGGCTGCGCGGCGCACGGTAGCCCCGCCCCGAAGTAAGCTCCGGCGCAGGCAGCGCCCGACGATCGAGCTTGCCGTTCGGCGTCAGCGGCAGACGCTCCAGCACCACGATCGCCTGCGGCACCATGTAGTCCGGCAGCCGCCGGGTGAGCGCCAAACGAAGCGCAGCCCCGTCAACCGCGGCTCCGCTCGAACCCACCACGTAGCCGACCAGCCGCGGCGCGCTGCCGGCCTCGCTGCGCGCCACCACGGCCGCCTGCGACACCCCGGCCTGCGCCAGCAGCGCAGCCTCGATCTCGCCGGGCTCGATCCGGAACCCGCGAAGCTTGAGCTGCGCGTCGGCCCGGCCCAGAAACTCCAGAACCCCGTCGCCCCGCCACCGCGCCAAATCCCCGGTCCGGTACATCCGGACCCCCGCAACCCCATGCGGATCGGCCACAAACCGCTCCGCGCTCAACCCCGCACGATTGAGATAGCCCCGCGCCAGGCCAACCCCCGACAGGTAAAGCTCGCCCGCAACCCCAGCCGGCACAGGCTCCAACCCACCGTCCAGCACATACGCCCGCGTGTTCCAGATCGGCCGACCGATCGGCACCTCACCGGATTGGCCGGCCCGGCAGGCAAACCGCGTCACGTCGATCGAGGCCTCGGTCGGCCCGTACAGGTTCTCCAGCTCGATGTGCGGCAGCAGGCGCATCACCTGGTCGCGCAGTTCGGCCGGCAGCGCCTCGCCGCTGCAGATCAGCCATCGCACGCGGCCGCAGTGCTGGGCCGCCTCCGGGTGCTGCGCCAGATATTCGACGAACGCCTGCAGCATCGACGGCACGAAGTGCAGCACCGTCACGCCGTGACGGCGGATGGTTTCGACCAGCCGTCCCGGGTCGCGGTGCGCGCCGGGCGCAGCCATCGCCTGCCGCGCCCCCACGATCAGCGGCCAGAACAACTCCCAGACCGACACGTCGAAGCCGAACGGCGTCTTCTGCAGCACCACGTCGCCGGGCTGCAATCCATAGGCGTCCTGCATCCAGGCCAGCCGGTTGTGCAGGCCCTCATGGCTGCTGACCACGCCCTTTGGTGTTCCGGTCGATCCTGAGGTGTAGATCACGTAGGCGGGGTTTCGCGGGTCGAGGCCGGTGTGCGGCGCGGTGCGCGGTTGTAGCGCGATCGCCGGCCAGTCGGCGTCGAGCCGCACCGTGGTGCGGGTCCGCGCGGGATCGGGCGGCAGCCTGCCGAGCAGCGCCTGCTGCGTCACCACGATGGCTGAGCCGGCGTCGTTGAGCATGAAGGCCAGCCGTTCGGCCGGATAGTCCGGATCGAGCGGCAGGTAGGCTGAGCCGGCCTTGAGGATGCCAAGAAGCCCGACCAGCATCTCGGCCGAGCGCTCGACGCAGAGGCCGATGATGCTCTCAGGCGCGGCGCCAAGCCCCTGCAGGTGATGCGCCAGGGCGTTGGAGTGGGCGTCGAGCTCGGCGTAGCTCAGCCGCCGCTCGCCGAACACCACCGCGGTGGCGTCCGGGGTGCGCGCCGCCTGCGCGGCAAACAGCGCCGGCAGCGTCGCCGGCGCAACCGGCCGCGCCGTGTCGTTCCAGCCCTGCAGGATGGTTGAGCGCTCCGCCGCCGCCAGGATGGCGAGCTCGCCGATCGGCCGCCCCGGGGTCTCGACCGCCCCGGACAGCAGCCGAATGAGCCGGCCCGCAAGCGTCTCGACCGTGCCGCGATCGAACAGGTCGCCGGAGTATTCGATGACGCCGCCGATGCCCTGCGCCTCCCCCAAAGCAGAGCGCTGCTCGGTGAGCGCCACCGACAGGTCGAACTTGGCGCCGCGGCTTTCGATCGGCAGGGGGCTCAAGCCAAGCCCCGGCAGCTCGGGGGCGGCCGCGGTGCCGCTCTCGAACGCCAGCATCACCTGAAACAGCGGATGCCGCGACAGCGACCGCGACGGGTTCAGCACCTCGACCAGCCGCTCGAACGGCAGCTCCTGGTGCGCATAAGCGGCAAGGCTGCGCTCGCGCACCCGGCCAATCAGCTCGGCAAAGCCCGGGTTGCCAGACAGGTCGGTGCGCAGCACCAGGGTGTTGACGAAGAAGCCGATCAGCGGCTCCAGCGCCGCATCGCTGCGGCCGGCGATCGGGCTGCCGAGCGCGATGTCGTCACCGCCGCCGAGCCGGCCGAGCAGCGCCGCAAGGCCGGCCTGCAGCACCATGAACAGGCTGGCGCCGGCGCCCCGCGCCAATGACACCAGCCCGCCGTGCAGCGCCGCATCGAGCCGCAGCGGCACGCTGCCGCCGCGGTGGCTGGCGACCGCAGGCCGGCTCCGGTCGGCCGGCAGCTCGATCTGCTCCGGCAGACCGGCCAGCGCTGCTTTCCAGTAATCGAGCTGGCCCGCCATCGGGCTCGCCGGGTCGCTGTCCTCGCCCAGCGCGGTGCGCTGCCACAGCGCGTAGTCGGCGTACTGCACCGAAAGCTCGGGCAGCGCCGCCGCCGCGCCCTCGCGGCGCGCAAGGTAGAACGCCGCAACATCCCGCCACAGCGGCCCCAGCGACCAGCCGTCGCCGGCGATGTGATGCAGCACCACAAGGAGCACATGCTGCCGCGGCGGTGCGCCCGCCGCCGCGCCCGGCGCCGAAGCCGCATCCGGCCCGGCTTGCGGCCCGGCATCCCGGTCCAGCGCAAACAGCTGCGCCCGCAGCGGCAGCTCGACAGCAAGATCAAAGCCCCGCCCGGCCACAGCCGCCGCCGCTTCGGCAACCGAGCCCGCCGCAACCGCCGAAACCTGCAGCGCGATCCGCGCCGCAGCCGCAGCAACGATCTGCTGCCGCGGCACCCCGCCGCGCTCCGGGTAGACCGTGCGAAGGCTCTCGTGCCGCCCCACCAGGTCGTTCAAGGCCCCGCACAGCGCCGCGCGGTCGAGCTCGCCTTCCAGCCGAACCGCCATCGGGATCACGTAGCTCGCCGCCCCGGCCGCGCCCGCCAGCCGGTCCAGGAACCACAGCCGGCGCTGCGCATAGGACAGCGGCAGCTCCAAAGGCCGCGCCTGCGCAACCAGCGGCGCCCGCGCCGCAGCCGGCGACCCCGCACCAAGCCGCCCACCAAGCTCCAGCACGCTCGGCGCCTCGAACAGGCTGCGGATCGAAAGCTCCACCCCAAGCACCGCACGGATCCGGCTGATCAGCCGCGTCGCCAGCAGCGAGTGCCCGCCCAGCTCGAAGAAGTTGTCGTCAAGACCAACCCGCTCGACCCCCAGCACCTCGGCAAAAAGCCCGCACAGCAAAGCCTCCTGCGGGCTGCGCGGCGCACGGTAGCCCCGCCCCGAAGTAAGCTCCGGCGCAGGCAGCGCCCGACGATCGAGCTTGCCGTTCGGCGTCAGCGGCAGACGCTCCAGCACCACGATCGCCTGCGGCACCATGTAGTCCGGCAGCCGCCGGGTGAGCGCCAAACGAAGCGCAGCCCCGTCAACCGCGGCTCCGCTCGAACCCACCACGTAGCCGACCAGCCGCGGCGCGCTGCCGGCCTCGCTGCGCGCCACCACGGCCGCCTGCGACACCCCGGCCTGCGCCAGCAGCGCAGCCTCGATCTCGCCGGGCTCGATCCGGAACCCGCGAAGCTTGAGCTGCGCGTCGGCCCGGCCCAGAAACTCCAGAACCCCGTCGCCCCGCCACCGCGCCAGGTCCCCGGTCCGGTACATCCGGACCCCCGCAACCCCATGCGGATCGGCCACAAACCGCTCCGCGCTCAACCCCGCACGATTGAGATAGCCCCGCGCCAGGCCAACCCCCGACAGGTAAAGCTCGCCCGCAACCCCAGCCGGCACAGGCTCCAACCCACCGTCCAGCACATACGCCCGCGTGTTCCAGATCGGCCGACCGATCGGCGGGCCGGCATGGCCGTCGAGTTCATCGGCTTCGAGCGCGATCGCCGCCGACCAGATCGTGGTCTCGGTCGGGCCGTACAGATTGGTGAGCCGTCGATCATGAGGCGCGCAACGCCTGCCGGAAGCTCGCCGGGGAACGCCTCGCCGCCGTCAGCAAAGCGACATGATCGAGCGCCAGGCACGGCCGCGGCGTCGCGTGAATGACCGAATGCAAAAATGACGGCACACCTGCAGTCACGCGTCGCGCCGCACTGCTCGATCAGGCTGCGCCAGGGTCACGCGGAATCCGTGACGGTCCGGCGCGCCGCCGACGCCATCGAGGCGCCGGCACAGCACGGCGGATGGATCGAAGGCAGACGAAATCAAAGCCGACGGCGGTGACCGGCAGCACTCGTCGTTGGCGCCAATCGCCCTGCAGCGCATCGCGACCATTTTGTTGGCAAGGCCTCGTGCTCCACGACGACGGCCTTTGGTGTCCCGGTCGATCCCGAGGTGTAGATCACGTAGGCGGGGTTTCGCGGGTCGAGGCCGGTGTGCGGCGCGGTGCGCGGTTGTAGCGCGATCGCCGGCCAGTCGGCGTCGAGCCGCACCGTGGTGCGGGTCTGCGCCGGATCGGGCGGCAGCCGCTCGAGCAGCGCCTGCTGTGTCACCAGCACGGCTGACGCCGGCATCCTCGAGCATGAACGCCAGCCGCTCCGCCGGATAGCCGGATCGAGCGGCAGGTAGGCGGCGCCGGCCTTGAGGATGCCGAGCAGCCCGACCAGCATCTCGGCCGAGCGCTCGACGCAGAGCCCGACGATGCTCTCGGGCCCCGCGCCGAGCGCGCGCAGGTGATGCGCCAGGGCGTTGGAGTGGGCGTCGAGCTCGGCGTAGCTCAGCCGCCGCTCGCCGAACACCACCGCGGTGGCGTCCGGCGTGCGCGCCGCCTGCGCGGCAAACAGCGCCGGCAGCGTCGCAGGCGCAACCGGCCGCGCCGTGTCGTTCCAGAGCTGAAGTATCGTCTCCCGCTCGGCGCGACGCCAGCATGTCGAGATTGCCGATTGGCCGCGCCGGCTCGACCGTCTCGGCCAGCAGCCGAACCAGCCGCCCGCAAGGCCTCGACCGTGCCGCGTCGAACAGGTCGGGCCGGTAGTCCAGCCGAAGCCGCAGCTCAGCGCCCGGCCGCACGAT
>CAVPDL010000009.1:0-1077990 GCA_963702635.1 uncultured Alphaproteobacteria bacterium | reverse complement strand
AACCCGTGCGCTTAACCTGAGAGTTAGATCACGAGCCCTTAGTTGGCGAAGGCTGACAGGGTTGCCACCGTATCGATCATTGGTTGCTGACTTATGGTGATGAAGCCAACGTTGGGGCGGTCAAGATCAAGTATGACGAACATGACACCGCAAACTAGAGCGGCGGTAATGATAACGGGCATTCGGGTCCGGAGCGGGTCAAGCCCGCTCGCATAACCCGCAAAGCCGCAAGCAACAGCCGCGATCCCAAAAAGCAACAAGAGTACAAGGTCCGGAATATAGTTTTGCAGCACTGCAAGACGCTTGGCTTGATTGTCGATCATCTCGTTGAGCGTTTGGATAAAGAGCCCGGTGGGCACCATATTGTTGTCCTTGGCGGAAAGTGCCTTCACCTGCTGCCATAAAGCCTCCTGGATATTGTTCGAACGCTCAACAAGACTCGGTAGTTCCGCCAAGGACTTTCTCGTCGGAATATAATCGACCCGGATCTGGGCATATTCCCGAAGCAACTTCAGCAATTCCGTCCGGAAAGGCTCCGGAAGGAGGCGTGCCCGCAGCGCCGCCGTGCCAATCGCGTTCGCTTCGTTAAGGACCGCTTCGCGCCGCAACTCGAAACGGGTGAGCGCCATTAAAAACGTAAATCCGACGATCAAAGCGAGCAGTCCTAAGAGCGATTGCTCCAGCGCAGAAATATTGCCGCTCGCGCCATGACCTTCAGATCGTGTGCCCAATCGCCATCCGATTTCGCTCGCCAAAAACACAACGGCGAAGCCACCGAGAAAGACGAGAAGAAGGGAGTAGTCGTACACATGTCCCACGAACCGCCCTCAGTACCCGATACGCCATTATCCACGCAGCGACCTGTCGGGACAATATACGGTGGCAGGTCGCGCGCACGCTCGCGGCTGCCGGTTGCAACGTGACAGTCAGGTCAAATGACCGTGCAATTCGGACGGGGCCCAATACGCGGGACATGTCCGCTTCTGTGAAGGTTTTCGGATGCCGCCCGTGACGGCCGGCGCGACGATCTCCGCGGCTTGTGGCCGGCGTTCGAAAACCTCCAAAGGAGGAAATCGCGGGATGGGATACGTCTTGCGGCTCGGCGTGCGCTATCGAGAATTAAGCGCCGCGACCTAATTTCGATTTCGAAGCGGGGTGTTTTTCAACGGCGGCCGGGCTCGAATGCATCCACAACTTCTGCGTCATGGCACGAGTTCTGCGCATGGAGGAAAACAGGTTTTCCTCCTCGTGTGATTTCAATGAGTTACATGTGGCAAAAAGAGCACGCTCGACAACCTCTGCGTGATCAGGCTCGTGAAAGTCTTTGAGTGGCATAGTGCGGACCGTTCGTTGAAGGCTCCGGAAGCCTCGACACTGTCTGACCGGAAGCTGTTTCGAGGTGCTCGTCAAGATAATCACCGTCTCTCCGATTGCGCGGCTTTCGTGGTTTAAATCCTTGCCGGTACAGATGTCGCCGGCTGACTCTTCGGTGTGATTTTGTGGAGTCGGCTGAGCCGCCCGCCGCAGCACCCTATCGCGCGAGCGGTTTAGTCCTGTCACCCATCTCGACATTTGGCCAACATCTCATGTTGCAGTAGCGAAGCCGCTTCCGGCCCCTATCAAAGTACTCGTTTGAGCGGATACGATGCCGTCTCCCAAGCTGGGAGGCGGCCGTGAGGAGGCGGGAGTTTCTCGGTCTTATCGGTGGTGCGGCGGCGACGTGGCCGCTCACTGCCCATGCGCAGCAGAGCGGTGGAGTGCGGCGTATCGGCGTTTTGGAGACCGTTTCGGCGACCATAAACGCTGCCAATTTGAACGCATTGCGGCAAGGTTTGCGCGACCTCGGATATGTTGAAGGTAGCGATTTTATTTTCGAATATCGCTCCGCCGAGGGGAAAGGCGATCGCTTTGCCGATCTTGCGACCGAGCTGGTGAGGCAGAAAGTAGATGTGATTGTGACGCGGGGAACCCCGGCGGTGATCGCGGCGAAAGCTGCGACAGCAACCATCCCGGTGGTGATGGCAGCCATTGGCGAGCCGTTGTTGGTTATCACGAGTCTCGCGCGCCCTGGTGGTAACATTACCGGTTTGAGCGCGTTTGTGACTGACTTGCAGGCCAAACGGGTTGATCTGCTCAACAACACATTCCCCGATCTGCGCAGGATCGCGGCGCTGTTAAACATGGGTAATCCTAATTCTCCGCCGCAGTGGAAGCAGATCGAAGCAGCGGCAAATTTGCTCGGTCTACAGAGCCAACTGCTTGGCGTGCGCCAGCGGGCCGATTTCGAGGTGGCATTTGATAAGGCTGCCGCTCAGCGTGCCGAGGCGATCATCGTCGGAATAGACGTCCTGACGCAAATGAACGCAGCCCTGATTGCAACGCTAGCATCAAAGCACCGGATGGTGACGATCAATGCATCGAGAGAATTCGTTGACGCCGGAGGATTGATTGCCTACGGCGTGAGCTATCCGAGCCTCTACAGGCGTTCGGCGGCTTACATTGACAAGATATTTAAAGGTGCCCGTCCGGGCGATTTACCAGTTGAGCAGCCCACCAAAT
Source organism: uncultured Alphaproteobacteria bacterium (assembly GCA_963702635.1). Classification (GTDB taxonomy): domain Bacteria; phylum Pseudomonadota; class Alphaproteobacteria; order Rhizobiales; family Xanthobacteraceae; genus Z2-YC6860. The sequence goes on along the minus strand of CAVPDL010000009.1, from coordinate 1,075,431 downwards.
TCGAGTTGGTCATCAATCTCAAGACCGCAAAGATTCTTGGCCTGACAATTCCTGATGAACTGCTCTTCACCGCCGACGAGGTGATCGAATAACGATGCCATTTGCTGCATGCATCAGTCTCCGCTGTGAAGGTTTTCGGATGCCGGCCCATGACGACGGGGCCACGCCCTACGGGGGCGGCGTCCGAAAACCTCCAAGGGAGGAAACCGCGGGAAGGGACACGTCGGCAGCGCGGCAGGCGTTATGGGGATTTGAGTGCCGCGGGTGATGTGCTGGATTGAAGACGAGACGATCCAGCACGTTGGTTTACGGTGACGCAAATCATAAGCGATCGCCGCTTTGTATCGGACGGTGTGGACGGTTGTCGAATTTGATGGGGTAGCTGGACGTTTGAGCGAGCGCCGGCGTGGCCGGTCGAGAACCGGCGGCCAGATCGAGTGAGTTTTTGGTTTTTTGCTTGTGCGCGGTCATGAGGTGTCGATTCTGATCGCGTTCATCGGAGTTGTTGGCGGATGGCGCGGCGTGCAGCCGCGCTCGAAGGTCTCGATGACGATCATGCGACCGCCGCAGCACGGACATGCCGGTTCGTTGGGATCGGTATCAGTGGGCTTGTTGGGTTCGTTTTGGGGCTTTGGAGCTGCGAGCAGTTCGCGGGCGCGCGCGATGTTGTCGGCGCCGGAGGTTTTGGCCAGCAGACCGTAGTGGCGAATGCGATGGAAGCCGCGCGGCAGCACGTGGATGAGGAAGCGACGGATGAACTCGTGCGTGGCGAGGGTCATCCGCTTGTATCGATCCGGGCCCTCGATGCGGTAGTCCTTCCACTTGAAGGTGACGCCCTGCTCGTCGAATGCGATCAGGCGGCTGTTGGCGATGGCGACGCGGTGGGTGTAGCGCGACAGATAGGCCAGCACCGCCTCGGGGCCGCCGAACGGGCGCTTGGAGTAGACGACCCATTCGGTTTTGTGGAGCGGGGTCAGAAAACTGGCGAAGGCTTGCGCGTCACCGAGATGGGCATGATCGCCGAAGAAGCTGAGGCGGCCGGCCGCGTGTGCGGCCGTGAGCGCCTTGAGAAACAGCCGGCGGAACAGGCGCGAGAGCACACGCACCGGGAGGAAGAAGCCGGGCCGGCACGACAACCACCGTGAGCCGTCGAGCGAGATGCCACCACCCGGCACGATCATGTGCACATGCGGGTGGTGGGTCAGCGCCGAGCCCCATGTGTGCAGCACGGCAGTAATGCCGACCCGCGCACCGAGGTGCTTGGGATCGGCCGCGATCGTGATCAGCGTCTCGGCCGCGGCCTTAAACAGCAGGTCGTAGATCACCGCCTTGTTCTGGTAGGCGATATCGGCGACTGCGGCCGGCAGGGTGAACACCACGTGGAAGTACGGCACGGGCAGGAGCTCGGCCTCGCGCTCGGCCAGCCATCGCTTTGCTGCCGCGCCCTGGCACTTCGGGCAATGCCGGTTGCGGCAGGAGTTGTAGGCGATTGTCGTGTAGGCGCAGTCCTCGCAGCGCGCGACATGCCCGCCCAGCGCTGCGGTGCGGCAGCTCTCGATGGCTGACATGACCTTGAGCTGGCCGAGGCTGACATGGCCGGCATTGGCGTGCCGCCATGCCGGTCCATGGCTGCGGAAGATATCCGCGACCTCCAAAGCCGGGCGCGGCACGCGCGCCGCGTCAACTGGGTGGCCGCACCTCCCTGAGCTTGAGCGCGATGTGCTCCAGCGGGCTCATCACCTGCTGGATCGTCTTGGTGGCGACGCGGGTGTAGAGCGCTGTGGTGTCGAGCTTGGCGTGGCCGAGCAGCACCTGGATCACCCGAATGTCGATGTTCTGCTCCAGCAGATGGGTGGCGAAGCTGTGCCGCAGCGTGTGCGGGGACACGCGCTTGCCGATCTCCGCCATGTGGGCGGCGGAATGGCAGGCGCGCGTGAGCTGTCGTGTCGTCATCGGCCGCACCGGATTGAGGCCCGGAAACAGCCAGCCCTGCGGCCGTGCCGCCTTGTACCAGGCGCGCAACAGCTCGAGCAAATGCGGCGACAGCATCACGTAGCGGTCCTTGCGGCCTTTGCCCTGCTCCACGCGGATGATCATGCGCTGGCTGTCGATGTCGGACACCTTCAGCGCCACCACCTCGGACACGCGCAATCCCGCGCCATAGGCTACGCTCAGGGCCGCCTTGTACTTGAGCCCCGGCGCTGCATCGAGCAGCCGCGCCACCTCCCCCGGGCTCAGCACCACCGGCAGCTTGCGCGGCTCGCGGATGAAGGCCGTGTGCTCGATGATGTCATGGCGCCTCAGCGTGACCCGGAAAAAGAACCGCAGCGCCGATACCGTGTGATTGAGAATGGGCGTGCCGGCGCTGCTCGCCGCAAGATGCAGCTGAAAGCGCCGGATATCCTCGAAGCTCGCCGTATCGGGCGAGCGGCCAAGAAACACCGAAAAGTTCTTGATCGTGCGGATGTAGCCTTCTTGAGTCTTCGGCGCTAACTTGCGGATCGTCATGTCTTCGATCATGCGCCGGCGTAACGGGCTGATGGCCTCGTCGGTCATGGGGATGCTCCTGTCTTGAGTGAGGGTTGCCAAAACTCCTCATCTTCAAGACAGGACGCCCCGTCCTGCTATCCCATTGGCTCCGACGCCTGCCGCACAACCCTACCGCGCGAGCGGTTTAGTCCTTTGGGGCAAACCGGACATCACCGGGTGACTACGGTACGATGCTTGCGCCTGAGCCTAGGGGGCAAGCATGAGGCGACGGGAATTCATCGGTCTTGTCGGTGGTGCGGCAGCCGCGTGGCCGATGGCGGCGCGTGCGCCGGAGGCGGGCCGGACCTATCGGCTTGGGTTCATGGTCCCTGTCGCACGAGACGAACCGGCCATCGTTGCCTTCCTCGACCAGCTGCGTCTCCAGGGCTTCATCGAAGGCCAGAACCTTGCGATCATGCCGATCGGCTTCCAGGTCCGCAGCGACCAGCTCGCCGAACTGGTGCCGGCGATGATCAAGGCTGCCCCGGACGCGATCTTGTGCGGGGGCGACCTCACCACTCAAACCCTTCAAAAGGCGAGCCGGACCATACCGCTTATCGTCATCACGGACGACATGGTCACGTCCGGGTTTGTGGCTTCCCTGGCGCGGCCCGGCGGCAACATCACCGGCATCAGCCTGATGTCGAGCGATCTTGACGGCAAGCGGCAGGACATCCTGATTGAAGCGGCGCCCGGATCGCGCCGCATCGCGGCGCTCGCGAACTCCAATGTTGCTAGTTTGCAGCACCTTCAAGGGTTGGCGGGCACGGCGCGGGCACGTGGCACGGAGCTGCTGGTCGTTCGTAGCGACAAGCCCGAAGATTTGGTGCCAGCGATGAACGATGCAAGCGCGCAGGGCGCCGTCGCGCTCAACGTGCTGTCCTCGGCGATGCTGCACCTTAATCGGCGCACTATCATCAAGCGTGCGGCGGAGTTGCGATTGCCGACTATCTATCAATGGCCTGAAACCGCCGAAGAGGGTGGAATGCTGGGCTATGGTCCGCGCTTCACGCAAATCTTTCGTCAACATGCGCAAATGGCCGCCAAGGTGCTGTGTGGTGCCAAGCCGGCCGATTTGCCGGTCGAGCAACCGACCACGTTCGAATTCGTGATCAATCTGAAATCCGCCAAAGCCATCGGTCACGAAATCCCGGCCGGCCTTGTGCTGCGCGCCGACAAGCTGATCGAATAAACGGGCTGTTTTGTTGCGGTGCGAATGGTCGTTAATGGGCACTTAGCGTCATTTCGCGGCAACGCGGTATTTCAGTCGCTTTCGGGGCGAAGCAGACATTCAGCGGGCCGCAAAAATGCGATGGTGGCGGTCCCGGCCGTCGAGCGAAGCGAACAAACCAAAGAGAAGAAACACGTCGCCGACGCCAACGCCGTTCCTCTCCAGATGCGATTGGGCCGCGCCGGTTTGCCCGAAGGCCCAACGTCCATTCGAAAACATGGTTGCGCGTGTTGTCTTGGGAGCGACGATGGTTACGGAGCAAAAGCATGGCGGATGAGCACTCGGAACTTGGCGGCATGAAAGTTCTCAGGCTTTATGCGGATGCCTTAGGAGAAAGTCGATTTGAGACCACGACAATGCCGATGGCGCTCAAAGAGTTCGCGCCCCCTGCGGCTCCACTCTATGTTAGCGATCCCCAACCCGCTCAGAATTACGTCATCTTAGAGGTTGGCGCTAAATGGGGAGGGGCAGTACCACACCCGTCACCAGCCAGAATGATGGCGTTCAGTTTATCAGGTTGCACTCGCGTGACGGCAAGCTCGGGTGAATCGCACACATTCGTCGCGGGCGATTGTTTGCTACACGACGATACCTCCGGCAAGGGGCATAGCACTGAAGTCATATCGGACCTGCCTGCTCGATGGGTATTTATCCGCCTCCCGCTCAACAGGTCGCAAACCGATCAATTGAACCTTGAGCCTGGAGGTAGCGACTAAGATGAATGAACTCCGCCAATGTCATATTTCCAGCGCTGTCCGTATTCACGGCTGCATGTACAGCGAGCTATCTCTGGATATTTTTCTATCGGCCAGCCTACTTCCGGTTCTCCGACCTCAAGGCTTTGGTCTGGTACAAGCGGGTGCTCGGCTATGTTTACCTGGTACTCGCGATGTTGGGTTTTGGGATTCATGTTCGTCAAAGAGATCGAGACCGCGCTGTGGTGGGTGCCGAAAACGTGGACGGTACAGATGGAGGGTGAAGACCGTCCGGTAGTTTGGTTGGCCGCGGTAGGTATTGGTATGTTTAGCGCGCAGTTCGTCGTGTGTAAGATGGAAGAAATCGCGCAAAAGATTTCAGCAACGAAAGACGAAACGCAGTTGCTGTATACGAAAGCCTCACTCGAGCTTGGCAGTAGGGGCGGCCGTCAGCCGCCCGCGCGATGCATAAAGCAGGCGTGAGTGAGTGGGATGTTCAAACCCAGCTTGGGCACAAGCGTCCCGGAGTAACGGATGGTGGGCGCTGCAGGGATTGAACCTGCGACCTCTCCCGTGCGAAGGGAGTACGCTCCTTTATTTTCAAACACTTAGCAGACAGTTTTTCAGGAAGTCAGACAGCAATCTCAGGCATCCGGGGAATCCCTGATGTCGCTCACGGCACATCGCGTCATTCGCGCCGACGCAACAATTCGGTCGCTTTCGGAGCGAAGCGGACATGGCGTTAAAGTGGTGGGCGCTGTAGGGATTGAACCTATGACCTCTCCCGTGTGAAGGGAACGCTCTCCCGCTGAGCTAAGCGCCCGACCGCCTGCGTTTTAGGGAGCCGGTGCGAGCCGTGTCAAGCAAGGCAAAACGGCGAGCATGCGGCCGCCGCATGCCGGCGATCAGCGCCGCGGATTGTCGATATCGTTCGTCAGCGATTCGTCAGCGCTTCGTGCTTAGCGGCCCTGGGCGGCGGCGGCCAGGGCGAGGCCGGCGCGGGGGCGGGGGCAGGCTCGGGCGCCATGGCGGTCGGCGCCGGCCGCGGCGCAGCCTTCGGCTTTTTCTTCGGCGCGGGCTTCTTGTGCGCCGGCGCCGGCGGCCCAGCCGGCTGCAACTCGACGAACACCGGGTTCGGCACCAGGCGCGCCGCGTCGGGTTCGCTGTTCGGGATCGCGCGTGCTGTCGGAGGGGGCCACCACCCGCACCGGAACGGTCTGCGGCTGGTAGCCCGGCAAGCGCGAAGCTCACGGTGAATTCGTTGGCCGTCACCGCCAGCGAGCAGGGCGTGCGGCAGGTCTGGCCGAGCGAGGTCCTGGCTTCGGCGCCGGCCGGCTCGGATTCGAACTGCATGGTGGTCGCCGCGGGCGCCGACTTTCGGCAGATCGAACTGCATCCAGCTTGGCATGCTGGAGCAGGCGGCCAAGGCTCATGGCGCAGGCTGCGATCGCGACAACTCGTTTCATGATCACTACCGTCCGCTCATGCGGCCGGACCAGCCGCGTTCCACCCTCAAAGCGGCGGGAAACGTATGAAGCCGGCCGTTGGACCGCGACGTCCCGGCGTCGCGACAGCCGGCGTCGCCCGCCGGAAATCGCACTCCGCGCCCAATGTGCGCCGATTACAGTAAATTAAGGCTTAAGATGGCTTTTGCGGGACAATACCGATCACGGCCTGCCAGGAAGGGCGGCACGAGCCTCGATGGCCGCTGCAAGTCGTCGAAATGGCCGATCAGCCGGTCGGGCCCGAGCGTCGCCATCGGCGTCTCGCTGTAGCCGAAATCGACCGCCACCACCGGGAATGCCGGCGGCGCGCGCGGTGGCGATATCGGTGCCGGAATCCCCGACCATGACGGCCCGCCGCAGTTCGCCGCCGGCGGCCGCGATCGTGCGGCGCAGGATTTCGGGGTCGGGCTTCTGGATGCCGAACGTGTCCTGGCCGCAGATCGCGGCAAAACGCCGGGTCAGGCCGAGCGCGTCGAGCAGCAGCCGCGACAGCGCTTCGAGCTTGTTGGTGCAGACCGCGAGGCGGCAATTCCGTGCGGCCAGCCGGTCGAGCGCGGCGCTGAGCCCCGGAAACGGGCGCGACCGGTCGGCGATGTGAGCCGAGTAGTGCGCGACGAAATCGGCGAACATCCGGTCGATGTCGCCGGCTGGACAGCGCATGGCCTTCGAATTTCAAGGCCGCTTTCGATCATCCGGCGGGCGCCGCCGCCGATCATGTTGCGCGCCGTCGCGTAGTCGACCGCCGGCAATCCCTCGCGCGCGAACACGACGTTCAGCGTCTCGATCAGGTCGGGCGCGGTGTCGACCAGGGTGCCGTCGAGGTCGAAGACGACGGTGAGTGCGGCCATGCTTTTCGGCTATCCTTGAGATGGAAACGCGGCTAGATAGGCATACGATTGTAACCCTGCGGTACAAGCGTCGAGACATCGAGAGCGCGGACGTTCATGGACATCGAAGCGCAGAAACGTCAAGCCGCGGCTGTGGCGGTCGAATGGGTGCGGCCGGGCATGCGGCTTGGCCTTGGCACCGGCTCGACCGCGAGGCATTTCGTCGAGCTTCTGGCCGAGCGGGTGCGGGCGGGCCTCGACGTCGTCGGCGTGCCGACCTCGGAGGCCACCCGCGCCGACGCGCGAGCGGCTGGGCGTGCCGCTGACCACGCTCGACGAGACGCCCGAGCTCGACATGACCGTCGACGGCGCCGACGAGATCGGCCCCGACCTGACCCTGATCAAGGGCGGCGGCGGCGCGCTGCTGCGCGAAAAGATCGTCGCGGCGGCCTCCGCCCGCATGGTGGTGATCGCCGACGAAAGCAAATGGGTCCCGGCGCTCGGCCGCTTTCCGCTGCCGGTCGAGGTCATGCCGTTCGGCCTGGCCGCGACCCGCCGCGCGGTCGAGGCCGCGGCCGCCGCTGCCGGCTGTCCCGGGGAGGCCGTGCTGCGGCGGGGCAAGGACGGCCACGCTTTCGTCACGGACGGCGGCCACTGGATACTGGACGCCAGGCTGGGCCGGATCCCGACCCCAAATCGCTGGCCGGACGGCTTTCGAGCATCCCCGGCGTGGTCGAGCACGGTCTGTTCATCGGGATGGCGCAAGCCGCTATTCTGGCCGGGTCAACCGGCGTCCGCGTGGTCGAGCGGCCATGAGCCAAAGGAGGTTTTGCATGACTTTTCGCCAACACGCCCGCGCTCTTTGCGCCGCCGCGGCACTGAGCCTGGCGCTTGCAGCGGCCGCGGGTGCGCAGCAAAGCCCACGCCGGCCGCGGCTGCGGACGGCCAAGGAGCTGATCGAGCTCAAGGGCGCGACCAAGGCGTTCGACCCGCTATGGCCGGCGTGATCGAATATCACAAGAACTTCTTCATGCAGATCAATCCCAATCTCGCCAAGGATCTCGAATTCGGTGGCGCAGAAGCTCGCCGTTGACCTGCAGCCGCGGAAGGCCGAGATGCGGCAGGAGATCGCCCGGATTTATGCGGAGCATTTCACCGAGCAGGAGCTCAAGGATGCGCTTGGCATTCTATAAGACGCCGCTTGGCAAGAAGCTGATCGTCGAGGAGCCGAAGGTGCTGCGACGACTCCATGAAAGCGCGGATGCGTGGTCGAGCAAATTCGCCGAGGAAGTCGTCACGAAATTCCGCGCCGAGATGAAGGCGCGCGGCATCAATCTGATGTGACGTTCGAGCAGGAGCGGCCCAGAGAGGGGCAGACCGGATGCCGGAAGAGGTCGATCTGTTCGTCATCGGCGCGGGTTCGGGCGGCGTGCGCGCCGCCCGCATTTCGTCCGGCTATGGCGCGCGCGTGATGATCGCCGAGGAGTATCGCGTCGGCGGCACCTGCGTGATCCGCGGCTGCGTGCCGAAGAAGCTCCTGGTCTATGCCTCGCGCTTTGCCGACGAATTCGAGGATGCCGCGGGCTTCGGCTGGACAGTGCCCGAGCCGAAGTTCGACTGGGCGACGCTGATCGCCAACAAGGACAAGGAGATCGACCGGCTGGAGCGGGCCTACACCGCCAATCTCGATCGCGCCAAGGTCAAGATCGTCAAGAGCCGCGCGGTGCTGCTCGATCCGCACACCGTCAAGCTCAGCGCCACCGGCGAGACCGTGCGCGCCAAGCATATCCTGATCGCGACCGGCGGCGCGCCTTCGATGGGCAAGGACATCGAGGGCCACGAGCACGTCATCTCGTCGAACGAGGCATTCCATCTGAAGGAGCTGCCGAAGCGCATCCTGATCCAGGGCGGCGGCTATATCGCGGTCGAGTTCGCCGGCATCTTCAACGGCCTCGGCTCCGAGGTGACGCTGGTCTATCGCGGCGACAACATCCTGCGCGGCTTCGACGACGACGTGCGCACGCATCTGCGCACCGAGCTGGAGAAGCGCGGCATCAAGATCGTCACCAAGAACATCGTCGAGGGGATCGAGAAGGTGAACGGCGGGCTCGACGTCGAGCTGTCCGACCATCGAGGAGATCGTGGTCGACAAGGTGATGTTCGCGACCGGCCGCCGCCCCAATGTCAAAGGCCTCGGCCTCGAAGCCGCGGGCGTCAAGCTCGGCCAGACCGGCGCGATCGCGGTGAACGAGTATTCGCAGACCAACGTGCCGCACATCTACGCGGTCGGCGACGTCACCGACCGCATCGCGCTGACGCCGGTCGCGATCCGCGAGGGCCACGCCTTTGCCGATACGGTGTTCGGCAAGAAGCCGACGCCGGTCGACCACACCAACGTGCCGACCGCGGTGTTCTCCGAGCCCGAAGTCGGCGTGATCGGCCTGACCGAAGCGCAGGCCTGCCAGCAGCTCGCCAAGGTCGACATCTACAAGACGACGTTCCGCCCGATGAAGGCGACGCTGTCCGGCCGCGACACCCGCACGTTCATGAAGCTCGTGGTCGACGGCATCACCGACCGGGTGGTCGGCGCCCATATCGTCGGGCCGGACGCCGGCGAGATGATCCAGCTGATCGGCATCGCGGTGAAGATGAAGGCGACCAAGGCCGACTTCGACGCCACCATGGCGGTGCATCCGACCGCCGCCGAAGAGCTTGTGACCATGCGCGAGAAGACCGCGACCCACGTCCGGCAGGCGGCGGAATAGCCGTACGTTTCCAGATATTTGCTGGATTTTCGGCAGGCCTTCCGCCGCGCTGGCAATTCCGCTTGCCGGTCGCTATAAGTCGCCCGTTCCGACACGGGAAATTCGATCAGCGGAGTGTTGCGTCGTGGCCGAGCGTTGGGCGCGTGAAAGCTGGCGGAGCAAGCCGATCGTCCAGGTGCCGGACTACCCGGACAAGGCGGCGCTGCAGTCCGTCGAGAAGCAGCTCGCGAGCTATCCGCCGCTGGTGTTCGCCGGCGAGGCGCGCAATCTCAAGGAGCCGCTCGGCCGCGTCGCGTCGGGCGAAGGCTTCCTGCTGCAGGGCGGCGACTGCGCCGAGAGCTTCACCGATCCGAGCGCCAACAACATCAGCGCCAACAACATCCGCGACTTCCTGCGCGTGTTCCTGCAGATGGCGGTGGTGCTGACCTATGCCGCCGCGGTGCCGGTGGTGAAGGTCGGCCGCATCGCCGGCCAGTTCGCCAAGCCGCGCTCCTCGCCGGTCGAGAAGAAGAACGGCCAGGAGCTGCCGAGCTATCGCGGCGACATCATCAACGGCCCGGAGTTCACCGCCGCAGCGCGCATGCCCGATCCCGCGCGCCTGATCGAGGCCTATCGCCATTCGGCCTCGACGCTCAACCTGATCCGCGCGCTGACCCACGGCGGCTATGCCAGCCTCGGCCGCGTGCATCAGTGGATGCTCGACGTCGATCCGCGTTCGCTCGCAGCGCTATCTGGAACTGGCCGACCGGATTTCCGAGGCGCTGGCCTTCATGCAGGCCTGCGGGCTGGACCTCGAAAAGCATCCGGAGCTCAAGACCACCGACTTCTACACCAGCCACGAGGCGCTGCTGCTCGGCTACGAGCAGGCGCTGACGCGCGAGGATTCGACGCGGCCGGGCACCTGGTGCGCCACCTCCGCGCACATGGTCTGGATCGGCGACCGCACCCGCCAGCCCGATCACGCCCATGTCGAGTTCTGCCGCGGCATCATGAATCCGCTCGGGCTGAAATGCGGGCCGTCGTCCAAGGTCGACGAGATGCTGCGCCTGATCGACATCCTCAATCCGGAGAACGAGCCCGGCCGGCTGACGCTGATCGTCCGCCTCGGCGCCGACAAGGTCGGCGAGATGCTGCCGCAGATGATCCGCGCGGTGAAGCGCGAGGGCAGGGCGGTGGTGTGGTCGTGCGATCCGATGCACGGCAACACCATCACGGCGACGACCGGCTACAAGACCCGGCCGTTCGACCTGATCCTCAAGGAGGTGAAGTCGTTCTTCTCGATCCATGCCGCCGAAGGCACCCATGCCGGCGGCGTGCATCTGGAGATGACCGGGCAGAACGTCACCGAATGCACCGGCGGCGCGCACGCCATCACCGACGAGGGGCTCAACGCGCGCTATCACACGCTGTGCGATCCGCGGCTCAACGCCGAGCAGGCGATCGAGATGGCGTTCCTGATGGCCGACCTGCTCAAGGACGAGCGCGCCGGCCGCGCCAAGCCGCTGCCGGCGGCCGCCGGCCTCTGACAGCGACGCGCACCGTGCTGCGGCTTCTCAAGGCGACGCTCAACAGCTGGAACGGCCTTCGCGCCGCGGCGCGCAGCGAGCAGGCGTTCCGCGAGGAGTTGGTTGCGCTCGTCCTCGCCGTGCCGGCGGCATTCCTGATCGCGACCGACACCTGGCGGCGGGTGGTGCTGATCGGCGTCATCGTGCTGCTGATGATCGTCGAGCTGCTCAACACCGCGATCGAGAAGCTGTCCGACCACGTCACGCCGCACCATCACGACGACATCGGCCGCATCAAGGACATGGCGTCGGCCGCGGTCGGCCTTGCGCTGCTGCTGGCCGGGCTGGTCTGGCTGGTCGCGCTCGCCGAGCGGCTCGGTCTGCTCTGAGCCGATTGCGGGATCAGCCCGGACCGCTAGACCAGGACCATGAACGCCCGTCCCGCCGACAGCCTGAAGATCGCGCTGGCGCAGCTCAATCCGACCGTCGGCGACGTCGCCGGCAACGCCGAGAAGGTGCGCCGCGCCCGCGACGAAGCCGCGCGATTGGGCGCCGACCTGGTCGCGTTTCCCGAGCTGTTCATCGCCGGCTATCCGCCCGAGGATCTGGTGCTCAAGCCGGCGTTCCAGGCCGCCTGCCGCGCCGGCGGTCGAGGCGCTCGCGCGCGAGAGCACGAGCGGCCCGGCGTTGCTCGTCGGCACGCCCTGGGTCGAGGACGGCAAGCTCTACAACGCCTATGCGCTGCTCGCGGGCGGCGCGATCGAGGCGCTGCGCTTCAAGGTCGATCTGCCGAACTACGGCGTGTTCGACGAGAAGCGCGTGTTCGTGCCCGGCCCGATGCCCGGACCGATCCTGATCAACGGCGTGCGCATCGGCATTCCGATCTGCGAGGACATCTGGGGTCCCGGAGGTGGTCGAATGCCTGGGCGAGACCGGCGGCGAAATTCTGCTGGTGCCGAACGGCTCGCCCTACTGGCGCGGCAAGACCGAGCATCGGCTCAACATCGCGGTGGCGCGCGTGGTCGAGTCCGGCCTGCCGCTGATCTACCTCAACATGGTCGGCGGCCAGGACGAGCTGGTGTTCGACGGCGCTTCGTTCGTGCTCAACGCCGACCGCAGCGTTGGCGCGCAACTTGCCGACGTTTCGCGAAGCCGTCGCGCTGACCGAATGGAAGCGCGAGGGCGGACGGCTGGCGCTGCGTCGGCGGGCCGGCCGTGCCGCAGGACGAGAGCGACAAGGCCGACTACGCCGCCTGCGTGCTGGGCCTGCGCGACTACGTCGACAAGAGCGGTTTCAAGGGCGTGGTGCTCGGGCTTTCCGGCGGCATCGATTCCGCGCTGTGCGCGGCGATGGCGGTCGACGCGCTCGGCGCCGAGCGCGTGCGCTGCGTGATGCTGCCGTATCGCTACACCTCGCAGGACTCGCTCGACGATGCGGCGAAGTTCGCCAAGGCGCTCGGCGTGCGCTACGACATCGTGCCGATCGAGCAGGCGGTGCAGGGGCTCGAAGCACACGCTCGAGTCCAGCTGTTCGCCGGCAGGCCGCGCGACGTCACCGAGGAGAACCTGCAGGCGCGCGCGCGCGGCATCATCCTGATGGCGATCTCCAACAAGTTCGGCCTGATGGTGGTGACGACCGGCAACAAGTCGGAAATGTCGGTCGGCTACGCCACGCTCTACGGCGACATGAACGGCGGCTTCAACCCGATCAAGGACCTCTACAAGACCGAGGTGTTCCGCCTGTCGCGGCTGCGCAACGCCTGGAAGCCGGAAGCGCGCGCTCGGGCCCGACGGGCGAGGTCATCCCGGAGAACATCATCGTCAAGCCGCCGACCGCGGAGCTGCGCGAGAACCAGAAGGACCAGGATTCGCTGCCGCCCTACGACGTGCTCGACCAGATCCTCGAGCGGCTGGTCGAGCGCGAGGAGCCGATCGCCACGATCGTCGCCGCGGGCTTCGACCGCGACACCGTGCTGAAGGTCGAGCGGCTGCTCTATCTCGCCGAATACAAGCGCCGGCAGGCCGCGCCCGGCGTGAAGGTGACGCTGCGAGAATTTCGGCCGCGACCGCCGCTATCCGATCGTCAATCGTTTCCGCGATGCCGGCACGCCGCTGCCGGAGCCCGACCGCTCGCTGCTCAAGCCGGCGCCGCGACGAAAGGCGAAGCGTTCGATTTCTGAATCAGGCGCGTAACGGACATCAACGGGCGAAGGGGTTTGGTCGAAACAGTAAAGACCGCGGCACAGCCGTCTCTCCGATCCGATTGGATACGACAGCGACCTCGTTCTTCGCTCATGTCCCCAGCGGGCTCATGTAGTCGGCGTCAAGCTTGACTAGGTCGGCCAACCGGCTGGTGTTGGTCTTGTCGAAAATATGCTGAAGATGTGTCCTCACGGTCGGCTCGGAAATGCCGAGTACGGACTCTAGCTTCCGCGTGGCTCGGTCGAGCTGAATGAGCAACATCAGCATCACGCATTTCGGCCTGTCTAAGTTCGAAGACCTATCGCGATCGTCTCCAATGGATGGGGTAGCTCGAACTCGGCCTTGCGCACAAAGACGGCGGCAACGGCCTGATAGGCGGCCCCCGCCTGGCGGCGCGCGCCGGAAGTCAGCGACAGCTACGTATGCGACATAGCGGTCGCCGATGCGAGGGGCGTATGCGAAGGCACGTCGTTTCATTTGGTGCTGACTGCTCGGCGGCATGCTCGGCATTTTTATTTAGACGTCTCGCAGCGCGCCGTTGGTCTGCGCATCCAGCCGGTGGCGAATTTGCCCGTCAGCCGCCCGAACCACGTCGGCTTTCTCCAACAGGGCAGAGCCCCGCCACGTTGACGTGGACCAGGTGGCCGCGCGCGTCGACCAGGAACATCGCGGTTGCCAAGCCGCGAGACTATCGTCGAAGGCGGCGGCTTCGAACTTATGCAGGTCGATGATTTTGGCGATCGCGACAGCTCGGCGAAAATGTAGGGCCACTAAACCGAGGCGACGTTTTGCCTCGCCATCGAACAATCCGTACCGCTCATTGCGATGGAGCGAGCGCCGGTAGCTGACCGCCGATTTTTCGAATAGGACATACATCGCATCGATAATACCTTGGGTGCGAGCCATTCTTGATCAACCGGCATGCTCGAAGTTCATCGAGGGGAACGTGGTCGCTGGCCGCGTTGATTTCTCCGACCTTTGAATAAGTCATCGCCGGAGCCTCCGCCGGGTGAAACTTTCCATAACTGCGACTGTAGGATTCGGGAAGCGCGGTTCGGTGCCCCACTCGAAATAAAATTGCACCCTTGCCCTGCGCCGGCCACTCGGCCATCAAAGCGGCTGTTTGGCCGTTCACGAACGCACACCTTCCTTCCAGCACCGACCGCCCAAGGGTGCGGTCGAGCGCGGCGTCATAGATGCCGCCGATCAGCTCCGAGATCAGTTCGACCTCGTCCATCGCTCATGTCCCCAGCGGGCTCATGTAGCCGGCGACGAGCTTGACCAGGTCGGCCTCCGGCTGGTGTTGGTCTTGTCGAAAGTATGCTCGAAGATGTGTCCTCACGGTCGGCTCGGAAATACCGAGCACCAGCGCCACCTCCCTGGCGCCGCCGAGCTGGACCACCATCATCAGCACCCGCATCTCGGCCGAGGTCAGCTTGAACACGTTCGCAATCGTCTCCAGCGGATGCCGCAGTTCCAGTTCGGCCTTGCGCACGAACACGGCGGCGACGGCGCTGTAGGCCACGCCCGCCTGCCGCCGCGCGCCAGATGCCAGCGGCAGCACGTAAGCGACATAGCGGTCGCCGTTGCCGGCGGCGAGCGGCACGTCGATCCCTTTGGTGCTGACTGCTCGGTCGCCATGCTCGGAATCGATAAAGACGTTCGCAGCGCGCCGTTGGCCTGCGCATCCACGGCAGCGAATTTGCCGTCAGCCGCCCGAACCACGTCGGCTTTGTCCAACAGGGCATGCCCCGCCACGTTGACGTGGACCAGGTGGCCGCGCGCGTCGACCAGGAACATGGCGGTTGCCAAGCCGTCGAGACTGTCCGCAAGCGCGGCCGCCTCGAATTTATGGAGGTCGACGATCCGGCCGATTGTGATGGCGCGGCGAAAATGAGGAGACAGCAGGCGAATGCGCCATTTGAATTCGTCATCAAACGGTCCGTCTCGCGTGTTTCGAATAGCGGACAGCCCGGCGAAGCCGGCTGCCGATTTCTCGACGAGCATCCAAATGGCGTCTCCAAGACCTTGCGGAGCCGCCCACTCTTTGTAGAAGCGAGATTTCAGAAATTCGTCGAAGGGTACCAGGTCGCCCACGGTTTGGACTTCTCCGGCCTTTGAATAGAGCATGACCGGGACATAGAGCGGGTTGATCATCGAATAGGTTCGATGGAGGGTTTCCAAAAACTGCGGGTCAAGGCCCCATTGGTGGTCGAGATGGATTTGCCCTCCGCTCTGAGCGGCTAATGTCGCGTTTTGGGCTGTTACAAATTTGCAGAGCTTTTCCAGCACCGCCACCCACAGACTGCGATCGAGCACGGCGTCGTAAATGTCGCCAATCAGATTGGATACGAGCGTAGCCTCGTCCATCGTGCTCGCCCCCGTCGCTCCGTCGCAGGCAATTTTAACGAGCGTTGGCAGCCTCCGGAACCGTTACTCGTAATCGACCGCCGGTTCATTTCGCCACATTTCAATTTTAAAATGCTTTGTATTTCAAACGATTAGAAGCTAATCCGCGTGAGCGTCATATATCGTTGAAACCGATGAGGCCACATCATTCATTTGAATGATGCGATCTTTTTTCCTGCTCGCCATGGTGGCGCCGACTGGGATCGGAAGGCGTCATGCGATCTCGCTGTCAGGACGGGGAAAGGGAGCACGCACCATGCAATCCAGAATTCTAGCTGGAACATTAGCTTTGGGATCTGTGGTCGGCGCAACCGTCCTGACCAGTTCGGCGTCGCGGGCCAGTAGCATCCTATTCCAGTCCATTCCGACGTTCGATGATGCTGGCGCGTTATACAGTTGCTCTTCTTGCAACGGTTCGAACAGCGTATTTGATATCTTCACCTTAGCTAGGGCCTGTCCTCAATTAGAGGATTCCCAAGCAGATTATCGCGTGATTCATAGGCGGTCAGCTGATTTCGGAGCTGACAGATGCGCCGCTATGGTCTTCGGGATGATCAATCGGCCAGGGATCAAAGATGTGTTGCCGGGACGGCAGGGTCACGTCGGAGTGACCGCCAAGGATAATCGGCTGTTTGTGGAGGCGGTGCTTTACCGCTATCGCGCCGGAATACCATGGCGAGACCTTCCAGAGCGTTTTGGGGACCCGATCAAGATTCACACGCGATTTTCGCGCTGGGCCAAGAGCGGCGTGTGGAAGAAGCTGTTTGAGATGCTGGCGAGCCGATGCCGACAATGAGTGCGCCATGATCGACAGCACGATCGTGCGGGCGCATCAGCACAGCGCCGGCGCCCAAAAAAAGACGGCGAAGACCAAGCGATCGGGCGCAGCAAAGGCGGGCTGAGCACCAAGATTCATGCGCTTGTCGACGCATTGGGCAATCCGCTGGACTTCATTTTGACGCCGGGCCAAGCCCATGACCTGGAAGGTGCCGACGCGCTGCTGCCAAACATGGCGGCCGACACCTTACTGGCAGACAAAGCCTTCGATGCCGATGAACGGGTGATCGAGCCCTTGCTGGCCCGGGGCAAGTCGGTCGTGATCCCACCCAAGAGCAACCGCAAGATTAAACGAGATTTCGACAAGGAGGCCTACAAGGCGCGCCACCTCATCGAGAATTTTTTCTGCAAGCTCAAGCAATATCGCGCCATCGCCACGCGCTACGACAAAACCGCCAGAAACTTCCTCGCCGCAATTCACCTCGCGGCTGCTATCATCTGGCTCAATTGAGGACAGGCCCTAGTGATGCGACGATTACTAATGTCAGTTTTGCCGAGTACGCCGCCACAGTTCCGTTTTATCCCATTTCGTCTGTCACCCTGAACATTTTTTCTACTCCGACGGGCCTTCCGCTGTTCTCTCAAACCTTCACTTCTGGACAAATAACTCTTCTGCAACCTCTTGTCCCTGGACTGAACAACGTAGGCGAGCCTACTGCGATCGTCGGTATTTCGCCCACTGCCCTGTCACTTACGTCGGGGTCCTATTTGATATCGTTCTATGGTCCTAACCTCGCGCCAGAAATCAGGCACACGGGAGCAAACCTTGGCTTCGCGACGAGTTCGATCGGCACCGATGATCCGTTTGCATCAACCTCCGCTCGTGACTTTACTCTTGGATTCGTGCTTGAAGGCGACCCGACCAATGCGGTTGGTGTGCCCGGCCCCGTCGTGGGAGCGGGGCTTCCGGGTCTGCTGCTAGCTTGCGCAAGCATGTTCGCCTGGTATCGGCGTCGGAAGCCGGCCGCGTCGAGCGCAGCCAATATTTGAATTTTGATGCCGGCACTTGTTGGGTGCCGTCTTTAGGATGTCGAAGGCGCCATGCGATCTCGCTGTCAAAGACATGAAACCGCGAGCACACGCGTCGCTGTGATCTGGCTTGTTTTCTATGCCATCGCGATCCTCGGAGCACTCGCCGGCCCGCGCCGGACGGCGGCAACAGTGGAGACGATGACGACAATCGAAGGCGCGCGCGGATGATCGGGGCGTAGTAGCAGCCGGCATCCTTGCCATTGACGCGGAAACCGCAATCTTGACGCGTCTCGTGCCCTCTCCCCGGCGAAGAGCTAGGGCCTGTCCTCAATTGAGCCAGATGATAGCAGCCGCGAGGTGAATTGCGCGAGAAGTTTCTGGCGGTTTTGTCGTAGCGCGTGGCGATAGCGCGATATTGCTTGAGCTTTCAGAAAAAATTCTCGATCAGGTGGCGCGCCTTGTAGGCCTCCTTGTCGAAATCTCGTTTAATCTTGCGTTCTCTTGGTGGGATCACGACCGACTTGCCCCGGGCCAGCAAGGGCTCGATCACCCGTTCATCGGCATCGAAGGCTTTGTCTGCCAGTAAGGTGTCGGCCGCCATGTTTGGCAGCAGCGCGTCGGCACCTTCCAGGTCATGGGCTTGGCCCGGCGTCAAAATGAAGTCCAGCGGATTGCCCAATGCGTCGACAAGCGCATGAACCTTAGTGCTCAGCCCGCCTTTGCTCGCCCGATCGCTTCTCTTCGCCGTCTTTTTTGGCGCCGGCGCTATGCTGATGCGCCCGCACGATCGTGCTGTCGATCATGGCGCACGCATTGTCGGCATCCTCGCCAGCATCTCAAACAGCTTCTTCCACACGCCGCTCTTAGCCCAGCGCGAAAATCGCGTGTAAATCTTGATCTGATTCCCTAAACGCTCTGGAAGGTCTCGCCATGGTATTCCGGCGCGATAGCGGTAAAGCACCGCCTCCACAAACAGCCGATTATCCTTGGCGGTCACTCCGACGTGACCCTGCCGTCCCGGCAGCACATCTTTGACCCTGGCCCATTGATCATCCCGAAGACCATAGCGGCGCATCTGTCAGCTCCGAATCAGCTGACCGCCTATGAATCACGCGATAATCTGCTTTGAAATCCTCTAATTGAGGACAGGCCCTAGTTATTCGTCTGCGCCTTCGGCGCGAGGAAGGTCGGCCCGACCGCGCGCACCTTGCGGCTCGGGTCGGGCTTGTCGGGTGCCTCGTTGGCGGCGGCAGCATTGGGCGCAGCAGCGGGTGCCGGGGGTGCGGCCGTGACGGGCGGCGCTTTCGGCTCGGGCCTGGTCACGGCGCGCTGCTCCGGCTTGATCGGCTTGCCGTGGGCGTCGATGCGCGGCTGCGACAATTGCTGGGCGCGCTGGTCGTTCACCACGATGTCGCCTTGCTCGACGGTGCTGTCCTCGATGTTCTTGAGCGCCTGCGACCAGCTCTCGCCGGGTTGGCGGCAACTGCAGTTCGGTTCGACGCTCTGGCGATAGCGGAATGCTGTCGGCAATGCGGTGTACGGCGCGCCGTTGGTCGATACCGCCTGCTCCACGGTCTCGCCCGGGTTGCGATACATGTAGAGCTGGACCTCGGCCGCCGGGCAGGACTGGCGGCACTTCTTCTCGTCCTCGGGGAAGCGAGCCGGCGAAGCCGCATAGGAGATCGGATAGTAATAGCCGTCGCAGGTGCGCACGCAGATGGTGCGGTAGGTGCCGTTCGGCGCCGAGAAGCCCGGCTGGTTGTCCGGGGTGAAGATCGATTTCGGTCCGAACAGCGAGTCGAACAGGCCGCCGCGCGGCTGGCTGGCGGCGACGGCCGCCTGGTACTGCGCCCCGCAATTGTTCTGCGACAGCGCAACCAGGATGGCGTGGCGCTGGCCGCCGCGCTCGTCGGGGCCGGCGCCGCTGCGCAGCCGCTCAAGCTCGGACTGGATCTGCTCAAGGTTCGCGCGCATCTGCTGGATCTTGGTCTTGACCGGAGCGCACTGCGCCTGCTGGCCGTTGAGCAGCACGAAGAAGCTGTTCTGCTGGCAGCCCATCCGGCGGGCGTTGCCTTCCTCGCGGTCGATTTCGGCCTGCTGTTTGGTCTCGGCCTCTTCGTACTTGCGGAGTTGGTCGGCGCGGGCGGTATCGGCGCTGCCGCGGTCGAAGGTCTGGAGCTGGGCTTCAAGGCGGGCGCACATCGGATTTGGCTGCGGCTGCGGTGGCTGCTGCTGCGCGCGCGCTTCGCCCAGCACCGCGAGCACGGCCGCGGCGGATATCAGAATGCTTCAGTGAAATCGCTGTCATCGCCGACCCAATTCCCCGCCAGGCCCCCCAAGGGCGTCGTTGGGCGCAACTTTAGATGCGCCAATGGTGTCAAAGTTTGGACGCCAGCCGCGGATTTCTCACGATTCGGCCGATTGCGCGGCTTCCATCGCGGCGGCAACCGGCATCCGCGACCGCCGCGATTCGGCCCGCAAATTCCACAGCACGCCGCAGATGATCAGGCCGGCGCCGAGGAATACGAACATGTCCAGCGGCTCGCCGTAGAACATCCAGCCGACCAGCGCGATCAGCGGAATGCGCAGGAAATCCAGCGGCACCACCATGGTGGCGTCGCCGGAGCGGAAGGCTCGCGTCAGGCAATAATGCGAGGTGACGCCGACCACGCCGATGACGATGGTCGGCACGATCAGCTCAGCGCCCATCCGGAATGGAAACAACGAAGGCCCGCCGGTCGCAGCCTTCACGGCGGGCCAGGTGAGCCCCATCGGCAGCTGCATGACGTTCATCCAGAAGATGATGGTGAAGGTGCTGACGCGGTTGGTCAGTTGCTTGGTAACGATCAACGAGATCGCGTAGGCGACCGCCGCGACCAGGACGAGAAGCGCGACCGGCTGGAAGCTTTCGAGTCCCGGCCGCACGATCACCAGCACGCCGAGAAAGCCCAGCACGACGCTGCCAAGCCGGCTTTTGGTCATGCGCTCGTGCAGAAACAGAGCGGCGAGCAGCGCCACCCAGGCCGGCGTGGTGAATTCGAGCGCGAATACGGTGGCGAACGGCAGCAGCGTGACGGCCAGCGACCAGAAATACTGGCCGAGGAAGTGAACGCGAGTTGCGCGCCAAATGCAGATGCAGGTAACGCGGCGTGAGCTCCTTGCAGCAGAGCGGGCCGCGCCGCCACCAGAGCAAGCAGGATGACAAGGCCCAGACTTGAACGGATCGACAGGATTTCGAAAATGTTGAGCTCTTTGCCGAGCGCGCGGATGGCGAGCGCGCTCGCCGAGAACGAGAGCAGAGCGCCGGTCATCCAAAAAACGACCCGGCCGATGTGCGGTTGAGCCACGCTGCGTCTTCGATGCTCGATGGAGAGGGGCCGCCTTGTAGCAGGCGTGCCGGCCGCCGTCACTCGGCGTCGGGCTGATTTTCCGGCCGCGCCTTGTCGAAGGCGGCAAGCTTCAGGCAGGCGGCGTCGGCCGCGACGAGCTTCGGAAATTTGTCGAGCGGCACCTTCAGCCGCCGGGCGTTGGCCATCTGCGGCACAAGGCAGATGTCGGCCAGCGTCACCTCGCCGCCGAAGCAATAGGGGCCGGGCTCGATGGTGGCCTCCAGCGCCTTGAAGCCCTCGATCACCCAGTGGTGATACCAGGCGTCGATCTCGGCCTGCTCGTGCTTGAGCACGCGCCGCAGGTATTGCAGCGAAACCAGATTGTTCAGCGGATGGATGTCGCAGGCGATCGTCTGGGCGAAGGCGCGCACCTTGGCGCGCTTGACCGGGTCCGGCGGCAGCAGCGGCGGCTTGGGATGGGTCTCGTCGAGATATTCGATGATGGCGAGCGATTGGGTCAGGACATCGCCGGAGTTGAGCACCAGCGCCGGCACGCGGCCGTGCGGATTGACGGCGCGGAATTCAGGCGTGTGCTGCTTGCCGCCGTCCTTGGTGAGATGGATCGCGACCGGCTCCGGCGCCAGCCCTTTGAGGTTGAGTGCGATCCGGACGCGATAGGCGGCGGACGAACGGAAATAGGTGTAGTGCTTCATTGCGGATCCCGGAAATATGTTGGAGCGGCGTTGCCGGGATACTACTCGCTGCGCCGCGTTTTTGCGAACTCGGCGGCGAGCTTGGCGGAGCGCTCGGTCAGACGGTCGATCGCGCGCTCGAACGCCGCCCGGTCGGCGGGCTCGATGGCTTCCGCGAGCCGCTTGGCGAATTCGAGCGCGCTCGGCGCCAGATCCTCGTACATCGCCCGGCCGGCGGGAGCGAGCGCGAGGAAGGATTCGCGCAAGTCCGCCCGGTTGGCGCGCCGGATCACGAGCTTGCGTTTTTCCAGGAGTGCGACCGCACGCGAGACCTTGGTCTTGTGCATATGGCTGTGGCTGCCGATCGCCTTGCCGGTCATCATGCCGTATTGGCCGAGCGTGACCAGCACACGCCATTCCGGAACGCCGATGCCGTAGCGATCGGCGTAGATGCGCGACAACGCCTGTGACACCAGGCTTGCCATGACGTTGAGCGCGGTAGGGCAGGAACCCCTCAAGCTTGAGCGGCGCCTGGTCGCCACGTCCCGGCGGCGGGTCGGCGATGCCGTCGTCGGCCGGATTGCTGCTCATTGATTTGTTACGCTTTCTCGCGTTGCGAGCGACGGCACCGCTTTTGGTGAAAGCTTGCAGCGGGCTGCATCCCGATGCACCCTCCCGAGTGGATTGTTCGCGATGCGGTCCGCGGCTAGACTTGGTTGCAAGCGAAACTAAAGCGGTTCCAAAGTAAAATACGAAAGGCCCCCGGTCGTGGGCAAGGGTGGAGCGTCGCGTCATGGCGGCAAAATACCTCTCCGGCTTCGGCAACACGTTTGAGACCGAAGCTTTGGCGGGCGCGCTGCCGGTCGGCCGCAACTCGCCGCAGAAGGTCAACTACGGACTTTACGCCGAGCAGCTATCCGGCTCGCCGTTCACGGCTCCCCAGGCGACCAACCAGCGCACCTGGCTCTATCGCATCCGTCCGACGGTGCGGCACACCGGCCGCTTCCAGAAGATGGAACCGGGGCTGATCCGCACCGCGCCCGCGCACGGGCGAGAGCGATCTGCCGATCGGGCAATTGCGCTGGTCGCCGACGCCGATCCCGAAACGGCAGCTCACCTTCGTCACCGGACTTTTCACCATGACCACGGCGGGCGACGCCGAGGCGCAAACGGGCATGGCGGCGCACGTGCTGCTCGTCACCAAATCGATGGAGCGCGAGCATTTCTTCAACGCCGACGGCGAGATGCTGATCGTCGCCCAGCAGGGCAAGATGCGCTTTCGCACCGAGTTCGGCGTGATCGAGATCGAGCCCGGCGAGATCTGCGTCATTCCGCGCGGCGTGATTTTCCGCGTCGAGCTGATCAACGGGCCGGCGCGCGGCTACGTTTGCGAGAACTACGGCGGCGCGTTCAAGCTACCCGACCGCGGCCCGATCGGCGCCAATTGCCTCGCCAACTGCCCGCGATTTTCTGACGCCGGTCGCGGCCTACGAGGATGTCGAGAAGCCGTGCACGCTCTATGTGAAATGGGGCGGCGAGATGTTCCGCACCAAGGTGCCGCATTCGCCGCTCGACGTCGCGGCCTGGCACGGCAACTACTATCCCTACAAATACGATCTGCGTCGCTTCTCGCCGGTCGGCGCGCTGCTGTTCGATCATCCCGATCCGTCGATCTACACGGTGATGACCTCGCCGTCGGAGACCGCGGGCACCGCCAATGTCGACTTCGTCATCTTTCCGGAGCGCTGGGCGGTGGCGGAGAACACCTTCCGGCCGCCCTGGTATCACCGCAACATCATGTCCGAGTTCATGGGCCTGGTTTACGGCGTCTACGACGCCAAGCCCGAGGGCTTCGTGCCCGGCGGCATGAGCCTGCACAATCAGATGCTGCCGCACGGGCCCGACAGCGACGCCTTCGAGCACGCCAGCAACGCTGAGCTGAAGCCGGTGAAGCTCACCAACACGCTCGCCTTCATGTTCGAGACGCGCTTCCGCCAGCGCATCACAAGGTACGCCGCCGAACTGCCGACCCGGCAGGACGATTACATGGATTGCTGGAAGGGGCTGAAGAAGCATTTCAACAAGAAGCAGCGGAAACCGAAGTAGCCTGGGCTGTCATGCCCGCGAAGGCGGGCATCCAGTATTCACTGGCATCGCGATGGGCTACCAATTCTTCGAAACAGGCAGGGGTTACTGGATCGTCCGCCTTCGCGGACGATGACGGTCAGCGAATGGTGGCACAATGAAACTCGCTTCTCTCAAAGCCGGCCGCGACGGCCGTCTCGTCGTGGTGTCGCGCGATCTGTCGCGCTGCGGCCGATGCGTCGGCGGTGGCGCCGACGTTGCGGCAGGCGCTCGACGATTGGGCCGCAGCCGAGCCGCGCCTGCAGGAGCTTGCCGATTCGCTCGAGGCCGGCCGCGTCGCGCATCTGCCGTTCGATCCGAAGCAGTGCGCGGCGCCGATGCCGCGAAGCTTCGGCTGGGCCGACGGCTCGGCCTACGTCAACCACGTGGCGCTGGTTCGCAAGTCGCGCGGCGCCGAGGTGCCGCCGACGTTCTGGACCGATCCGCTGATGTACCGCGGCGCGGCCGACGGCTTCATCGGGCCCTGCGATCCGATCAAGGCCTCCGACACCGCCTGGGGCATCGATCTTGAGGCCGAGGTCGCGGTGGTGGTCACCGACGTGCCGCAGGGCGCGACTGCCGAGCAGGCCGCGCCGCTCGATCAAGCTCCTCATGCTGCTTGACGACATCAGCTTTCGCAATCTGATCCCGGGCGAGCTCGCCAAGGGCTTCGGCTTTCTCCAGGGCAAGGGCCAGACGGCGTTCTCGCCGGTCGCGGTGACGCCGGACGAGCTTGGCCCGGCCTTCGACGGCAAGAAGGTGCACCTGCCGCTGCTCAGCGCCATCAACGGCAAGCCGTTCGGCCGGCCGAACGCCGGCGTCGACATGACGTTCGATTTCCCGACGCTGATCGCGCACGCGGTGAAGACGCGTCCGCTGATGGGCGGCACGATCATCGGCTCCGGTACGGTCTCCAACCGCGATGCCGACGGCGGCCCGGGCAAGCCGGTGCCCGACGGCGGCGTCGGCTATTCGTGCCTTGCCGAAATCCGCACGGTCGAAACGATCCTGCATGGCGCGCCGAAAACGCCGTATCTGAACTTCGGCGATCGCGTGCGCATCGAGATGAAAGACGCCAAGGGCGCTTCGATCTTCGGCGCCATCGACCACGAGGTCGTACGCGCGTAGCTGTCGCGGTGGGCCGTGCCCCACGCCCCCGCTGCAGTGCACGCCAAGGTGCTGGCGCGTGCTTGTGCGTGTGTTAGCGTTGCCGTGGAAGCCGCCACCGTACGAGCGGCTCGCAATCTAGGGGGAAGTCCATGGCCATGTCTGATACGAGCTCCTCGCGCTATTACATTCCGGCTTTCGCCGGCATCTATTCAAGCCTCGACGCGCTGATGCTGCCGCTCCTGCGTGCCGGTCTCGGGGTCATCCTGGTTCCCCATGGCTGCCAGAAAATATTTGGCATGTTCGGCGGCATGGGGTTGACGGCCAACGCCGCCTTCTTCGAGAAGGTCGGCTATGCGCCCGGTATATTCTGGGGAACGCTGGTCGGCTGCACCGAGATCGTGGCCGGAATTCTGCTGGTCATTGGCCTTTTTACGCGAGTGGCCGCGCTCGCGGTGACGATCTTCATGATCTTGGCGATCCACTTCACCTCGACCCACAACGGCTTCTTCTGGACCAAGGGCGGAATGGAATACTCGCTTCTGATCTTTTTGGTGTCTCTGGTGTTCCTTGTCCGGGGAAGCTGCGGCTATTCCGTCGATAGCTCGATGAGCAGGGAGTTCTAGGGTCTATACCTAATTAGCGAGTTCTGATTCCCTCGTGTCGAATGATTCGGCATGGGGAGGCATTGATGCGAGCGGGTTTGTTCTGGCTGAACGACAGGCAGTGGGCGCGCATGGCGCCGCAACTGCCGACCAACCTGACCGGCCCCGAGCGCGAGGATGATCGGCGCATCATCAGCGGCATCATACACATGCTGCAGTGCGGCGCGCGCTGGCGCGATTGCCCGCCCGAGTATGGTCCGCACACGACCGTCTACAATCGCTTCAATCGCTGGGCCAAGCGCGGACGTTGGCAAGCTATATTCGAGGCGCTGGCCAACTGCGGCAAGGACAGCATGACACTCTCGATCAACTCCACCTCGATCAAGGCGCACCGCTCGGCCAGCGGCGGAAAAGGGGGGAGCATGAACAGGCGATCGGTCGCTCACGCGGCGGACGCACCACGAAAATCCATGCATTGAGCGATCCAGATTGCAGGCCTTACGCATTTCATCTCACTCCCGGCCAGGATGCCGACATCGCCGCCGCGCCGGCCCTGCTGGCGCTAGCGCCGCCGATGCGCGCCCTCATCGCCGACAAGGCATACGACGGCGACGACTTTCGCACCGACATCGTCCACCGCGGCGCCAAGCCCGTCATTCCGAACAAGTCCAACAGAGTGGTCCTCCATCGCTTCAGCAAGCAAGCGTACAAAGGGCGTAATGTTATCGAGCGCTGCTTCTGCAGACTGAAAGACTTTAGACGCAAGACGCATCGCCACTCGCTACGATAAGCTCGCACGAAACTTCCTGGCCGCCGTCCAACTCGCCGCCCTCGTGGCCTATTGGATCAATTGAGTCTGGACCCTAATTCATCCACGAATCAAACCCGCCCGGCCACCGGCGGCTTCATCTCGGTTTCGGCTTCCGCCACGCCCTGCGCCGCCTTCGTCAGCATCGGCACGATGTCCTCGACCCGGTCGGCGACCAGGTAGTCGACCAAAAGCCCGGATCGGATGAACTGCAGCTCTTCCATATGATCGAGCAGCGCGCACAGCGGATCCCAGAATTTCTTCACGTTGGCGAGCAGGATCGGCTTTCGTGTGGCGGCCGAGCTGAGCCCAGGTCATCTGCTCGACGATCTCCTCCAGGGTTCCGACACCTCCGGGCAGCGCGACGAACGCATCGGCCTCCTCGAACATCCGCTGCTTGCGCTCGTGCATGTCGCGCGTCTTGACGATCCTGCCGCGGCCGAGCGCATGCTCGCGATTGACCAGAAAGGTCGGGATCACGCCGATCGCCTCGCCACCGCGGTCGAGCACCGCGTTGGCGATTTCTCCCATCAGCCCGATCGATCCGCCGCCATAGACCAGGCCGATACGGTTGTCGGCCAGGATGGCGCCGAAAGTCCGCGCGGCTTCGACGAAGGCCGGGTCGGCGCCCGGTCCCGACCCGCAATAGACGCAGATTCGCTTAATCGTGCTCATTTCGGTCGGATATAGGCATGCGTTTGCCGGATTGCTGTAGCGGGAAATCCTGCGACCGTCGATGTTTTCGAGCCGAGAATCCCTTATATGAAAGCCCAACCGGGACATCATGTCTGACTCGCCAATCAGGCCTGCGCATTCGATGAAGCGCGAAGTCTCCGCCGACGGCGGCGCGCTGTTTCGCACGCTGACGCGGCTGTGGCCCTACATCTGGCCGTCGGACCGGCGCGACCTGCAGATGCGGGTGGTCTGGGCGACGGTGCTCCTGTTCGGCGCCAAGCTTGCGACCGTCGCGGTGCCGTTCACCTTCAAATGGGCGGTCGACGCGCTGACCGGGCAGGGCAGCGCGCCGGTTGCGGCCGATTCGTGGCTGGTCTGGGTCTTTGCCGCGCCGATCGCCATGACGCTGGCCTACGGCGCGATGCGCGCGCTGATGGCGCTGCTGACGCAACTCCGCGACGGCATCTTCGCCAAGGTTGCGATGCACGCGGTGCGGCGGCTTGCGATCCGCACCTTCGAGCACATGCACGAATTGTCGCTGCGCTTTCATCTGGAGCGCAAGACCGGCGGGCTGACCCGCGTGCTCGAGCGCGGCAGGAACGGCATCGAAACCATCGTGCGGATGGTGATCCTGCAACTGCTTCCGACCATCGTCGAGGTTGCGCTGATCGCCGGGGTGCTGCTCTACCAGTTCGACTGGCGCTACGTGCTGGCGATCGCAGTCACCGTCGCGATCTACATGTGGTTCACCTACATCGCGACCGAATGGCGCATCTCGATCCGTCGCCGCATGAACGACAGCGACAGCGACGCCAACACCAAGGCGATCGACTCGCTGCTCAACTATGAGACGGTGAAATATTTCGCCGCGGAGGAGCGTGAGACCAGGCGCTACGACCGCTCGATGGAGCGCTACGAGAATGCAAGCGTCAAATCCTACGTCTCGCTGACAGCGCTCAACGCCGGCCAAGCGGTGATCTTCACGTTGGGGCTTGCCGCGGCGATGGTAATGTGCGCGATCGGCATTCGCGCAAGGCACCAACACGGTGGGTGACTTCGTCATGATCAACGCCATGATGATCCAGCTCTACCAGCCGCTGAATTTCATGGGCATGGTCTATCGCGAGATCAAGCAGGCGACGGTGGACATCGAGATCATGTTCTCGATTCTGCAACCGCCCGACCGAGATCGTCGACCGGCCGGACGCGCACGCCGCTCAGCGTCCGTGCCGGCTCCATCCGTTTCGAGAACGTCGGCTTCGCCTACGAGGCGGCGCGGCCCATTTTGCGCAACGTCAGCTTCGAGGTGCCGGCCGGCAAGACCATCGCCATCGTCGGCCCCTCGGGCGCCGGCAAATCGACCATCTCGCGGCTCATCTTCAGATTCTACGACGTGACCTCGGGCCGCATCCTGATCGACGGCCAGGACATTCGGGACGTCACGCAGCGCTCGCTGCGCGCCGCGATCGGCATGGTGCCGCAGGACACCGTGCTGTTCAACGATACCATCCGCTACAACATCCGCTACGGCCGCTGGGAGGCGAGCGACGGCGAGGTCGAGGAGGCGGCGCGGCTTGCGCAGATCGATGACTTCAT
The DNA here is from genome assembly GCA_963702635.1 of uncultured Alphaproteobacteria bacterium. Classification (GTDB taxonomy): domain Bacteria; phylum Pseudomonadota; class Alphaproteobacteria; order Rhizobiales; family Xanthobacteraceae; genus Z2-YC6860. Next base: position 1,047,018 of record CAVPDL010000009.1, on the reverse strand, counting down.
CCGCATGTCGCCGCACGGCTACGAGACCGAGGTGGGCGAGCGCGGCCTGAAGTTGTCCGGCGGCGAGAAGCAGCGCGTCGCTATCGCCCGCACCATCTTGAAAGCGCCGCCGATCCTGCTGCTCGACGAGGCGACCTCGGCGCTCGACAGCCACACCGAGAAGGATATCCAGGACGCGCTCGAACTCGTCTCGCACGGACGCACCACGCTCGTCATCGCGCACCGGCTCTCCACCATCGTCGGCGCCGACGAGATCATCGTGCTCGACCAGGGCGTGATCATCGAGCGCGGCACGCATCATCAATTGCTGCTCAAAGGCGGGCTCTATGCCAGCATGTGGAATCGGCAGCGCGAGGCGGAGGCTGCGCGCGAGAAGCTTGCCGAAGTCGAGGATGACGGCGCCGCGCCCAACCGCAATCCACCCGCGGTCGAGGACGAGATCGTGCAAGCGACCGCAGCGGAATGACAAGCCCCGATCATGTCGATAATCAACTCTGTCCGATCCCAGCTCGCCCCGATCCATCCGCAGGGCTATCCCTTCATCGGCGGCTTTGCCTTTATCAGCCTGATCCTGTTCTGGCTGTGGACGCCGCTCGGCTGGCTCGGCGTGGTGGCGACCGCATGGTGCGCCTATTTCTTCCGTGACCCGATCCGGATCACGCCGCTGCGCGATGGGCTTGTCGTCGCGCCGGCCGATGGCCGGGTCAGCCGCGTGGTCAACGCGGTGCCGCCGCCGGAACTGGGCCTGAGCGAGCGTCCGCTGCCGCGGATTTCGATCTTCATGAGCGTGTTCGACTGCCACGTGAACCGCAGCCCGGTGTCCGGCCGCGTCGAGCGGATGGTCTACCACGCGGGAAAATTCCTCAGCGCCGACCTCGACAAGGCCAGCGAGGACAACGAACGCAACGCCTTCATCATCAGCGGCCGTGTCCGCGTCGGCGTGGTGCAGATTGCGGGCCTGATCGCGCGGCGCATCGTGCCCTTCGTTCAGGAGGGGCAGGCGGTCGCGGCCGGCGACCGTATCGGCATGATCCGGTTTGGCTCTCGCGTTGACGTCTATCTGCCGGAGGGCGGCAAAGCCCTGGTGGCCGAGGGCCAGACCGCCCTTGCCGGCGAGACCGTGCTGGCGGATCTGTCGCAAATCGATGCCGGCCGCAGCTTCCGGGTCGGTTAACGCCGGCATCCGCCTGGCGTGGCGGGTTGGCCCGCGAGCCGCTATATTGCCGCCATGACATTTTCGCCCTTCGACCCCGATCGCCTGGCATCGCGGCGCCGGCGCTTTCGCGCGATCCCGGTCCGCACGCTGATTCCCAACCTCATTACGCTGCTCGCCCTGTGCGCAGGGCTGACAGCCATCCGCCTGGCCTTCGAGGAAAAGCTCGAATGGGCGCTGGCCGCGATCGTGTTCGCTGCGGCGCTCGATGGGCTCGATGGCCGCGTTGCGCGGCTGATCAAGGGCCAGTCGCGGTTCGGCGCCGAGCTCGACAGCCTGGCGGACTTCGTCAACTTTGGCTGCGCGCCGGGCCTGATTATCTACCTCTGGGGCCTGCACGAGTTCGGTAACGTCGGCTGGATCGCCGCGATGGTGTTTGCGATCTGCGGCGCGTTGCGGCTCGCCCGCTTCAACGTCATGATCGACGATCCGAACCGCCCGCTCTGGGCCGGCAATTTCTTCACCGGCGTGCCGGCGCCGGCCGGCGCCATCGTCGTGATGCTGCCGATCTACATCCAGTTGCTCGGCGGGCCTCGCATCGCGGTCAGCATCACTTTGCTCTATACGCTCGCCATCGCCTTCCTGATGGTGTCGCGGTTGCCGGTGTTCTCCGGCAAGCGGGTCGGCAAGCGGGTGCCGCCGGAGATGGTGCTGCCGGTGTTCGTGCTGGTGGTGCTGTTCTTCGCGCTGCTGATCTCCTATCCGTGGTGGGTGCTGAGCATCGGCACGGTCGCCTATCTCGCCTGCCTGCCGTTCGGTTGGGTGTCCTACAAGGAATATCAGAGGAAGGACGCGGTCAGCGCCGCAGCGCAAGCCACGCCGGCTCACACGCCGGAACTCGATGCGCCGCCTCCGGCTGCCGTCGAGGACGACGAGCGTCCCGCGCGACTCAACTAGCGGCAGTTCCGCCGCGCCAACCGGATCGTCAACACACATGCCACGCGCCACTTGCGTTCTCGCTCCGACAGAACGGCGCGACCAGCCCGTCGTCGACACGCTGATCCTGCCCTACGCGCAGCGTGCGGCGCAGAAGGGCTTTCTGTTCGGCGTCAAGGGCACCTGCGTCGAGCTCGATTTCGCCGAGACGGTACGCCTTCGCACCGATGACGCGCTTCTGCTGGACGACGGCAAGCTGGTCGAGATCGTGGCCGAGCCCGAGCCGCTGGTCGAGGCGCGAGCCGCCGATCTGCCCGGTTTGGCGCGGCTCGCCTGGCATCTCGGCGACCGCCATGTTCCGGTGCAGGTGCTGGAACGCAGGCTGCGGCTCAAGCGCGACCCGGCGATCGAGACTTTGCTCGAAAGCCTCGGCGCCAAGATCGTCGCCATCGAGGCGCCGTTCGAGCCGGAGGGAGGCGCCTATGCCGCGGCGGCGGACGGCCACGAGCATCATGACCACGACCACGGTCACGATCATCACCACCATGACCATGGTCACAGCCACGACCATCATCACGACCACCACCACGGCCATCCGCACGATCCCAAGCACAAGCATGATTGAGGCGGCATGGAGCGGCTCAAGGACAAGCTTGTTCTGATCACCGGTGCGGCGGGTTCGCTCGGCCGCGCGGTGGCGGCGGCGATCGAAGCCGCGGGCGGCGTACCCGTCACCAGCGATCTCGCCGGGCGTCACGGCGCCAGCCATGTGCTTGACGTTACGTCCGAGCACGATTGGCTCCGCGTCGTCGGCGAGATCGCGCGCAGCCACGACCGGCTCGATGGCCTGGTCAACGCCGCCGGCCTTGCCACGCTCGGCAATGTCGAGGAGACCGATTTCGCCACATGGCGGCAGATTCTCGCGGTCAACCTCGACGGCACGTTCCTCGGCTGCAAGCACGCCATGGCGCTGCTCAAGCGCAACGGCGGCTCGATCGTCAACGTGTCATCGGTCGCGGGTCTGGTCGGCGGGCACAATTTCGCCGCCTACAACGCCTCGAAGGGCGGCGTGCGGCTGCTCAGCAAGTCGGTCGCGCTCTACGGCGCGCAGGCTCACCCGCAAGGTGCGCTGCAACTCGATCCATCCGGCTTTTCTGGAAGGCCCGATGGTCGACAGCATCCTTCAGCAGACCAACGTCCCCGACGCCGCGCGGGCGCGGATCACGCGCGACATCCCGCTCGGCCGCCTCGGCACTCCGGCGGAGGTCGCGGACCTCTGTGTCTATCTGCTGTCGGATGAATCCAGCTTCGTCACCGGCGCCGAGTTCGTCATCGACGGCGGCCTCACCGCGCGGTGATGAGGGGCCTGACGCGCTTGGCAAAAGGAGTTCGGGCGCAACGGGTGAGGAGCCGTTCATCGGCGGTCATCATTTCGCAATCGCGCTGTTCTGCCAAAGCTAAATAAAAGCAATCGTACGCCGGATGACGGAGCTCAATGGCAATCGCCAACGCTCTATCTTTCAGGCCAAGACAAGGCACGATTTCATCGAAGTGGTCTTCTGCTTCCGCAATGATCGCCATCGCGGCCTCGTGTTCGAGATTTTCAAATTTCGTGAGCTTCCATGCCGCATTTGTAATTTCGGGAATGACCAGATCCGGAGCAATCAAAAGCTCCTCGCTCTGCAAAAGAGCGTCTGCCTGAGGCCTGCCCGTCATATCGAAAAGCCAGCGAACTGCAACACTGGCGTCGACCACCAAGGCCATCAATCGTGCTCGTCGTCGCGACCGTACCGGATGGCAATCCCGGCATCGACGTGATGCAGCGGTGGGGAAAGGGCTCGCAACCGTCGAGCCAAGGCAAGCTTCTCTTCCCCCGTCAGAGGGGCAGCCGAGGTAATCACGTCGCGCAATTGCTGTTCAAGTGAATGGCCTTTCAGATCAGCCTTGAGCTTATGTCGCTTGAGGACATCGTCTTTGAGCTTGCGGACGAGCACCTGTGCCATGGCCGTCTGTCTCCTTGCTATCATATATGATAGCGTCGGCTTATGAGAAAGCCAAGAGCTACAAATTCAGCGGATAGCCCGGCATCAACTCGTAAGGATGCTTCCAGCCTGGCAGCGCCTTCATGCGGTCGAGCCACGCCGCGATGTTCTTGTGCGTGCCTGCGATGTCGAAGCCGAACTCGTCGGCCGGGTAATAGAGATAGGCGCAAAGCGAGATGTCGGCGATGGTCGGCCGCTCGCCGAGGACGAACGAGCGTCCGGCGAGCCGCTTGTCGACGATGGCGAGATTGCCGTCGATGCGGCCCTTGAGGAATGCCATCACCGCCGGATCGCCGGGCGGCCGCGCGAAGTTCTTCAGGAAACGATAGGGCCCGAGAAAGCCGTTGACCTTCTGGTTGTCGAAGATGATCCAGCGCAGCGCCTCGAGCCGCTCGTCCTCGCCTTCGGGCTTGAACTTGCCGGATGCGCTCGGCGAGATAGGTCAGGATCACGCCGGACTGGGTGAGCTTCTTCGCGCCGTGCACCAGCACCGGCACCTCGCCCATCTCGTTGACCTCGGTGCGGTACTTCGGCGTTCGCGTCTCGCCGCCCTTGAAGAAGTCGACGTAGACCGGCTGCCAGTCCGCGCCGATCAGGTTGAGCATCAGCGCGGCGCGATAGGCGTTGCCGGACTGGGCGAAGCAATAGAGCTGGTATTCGGGCATGGCTTCCCCCTGTAATCGTCACCAGCAGATCACGCGCCCGGCGAGGCGGGAAATGGATTTTAAGCATGGATTGTGTCGAGCGGACTTGGCGGTCTGGCGTCAGCGCGTCAGCGTGACCGGCTCGCCGCTCGCGGCCTTGCCTTCGAACTGCCCGCCTTCGCCGGAAAGCTGCGCCAGCGGCTGGCCGTTGTGGTCGCGCATGACCAGGCCGCCATGCTCGCAGGCTCCATTTGCGGCTGGTGAAGAACTTGCCGGGGCAGCCGCCCTGCGGGCGCGATGGTGCCTTCGAGTGCGTTGGGTGCGGCGGCCGCCGAAGGTCATGACGCATTGGCCGCGGCCCGGCGAACTCAAGCAGCCAGCGTCCGGCCATGCTGACCGGCGGCGGCAGGCTCGCTCTGCGGCGCGGCGTCGACGGCGAGCCGAAGCCTGGCAAGCCCGACGCCGCACGCCGCTGCAGCCCGCGAGCAGCAGCATCGTCAGCAGCACGGCATGACGCGCGGAACGCAAGGACTGGATGCGGACATGCGTTCGTTTATTTCATCGTCGGAATGACGAACTCGGCGCCTTCCTTGGTGCCGGACGGCCAGCGCGCCGTCACCGTCTTGGTCTTGGTGTAGAAGCGGATCGAATCCGGCCCGTGCTGATTGAGATCGCCGAAGCCGGAGCGCTTCCAGCCGCCGAACGTGTAGTAGGACAGCGGCACGGGAATCGCGAAGTTCACGCCGACCATGCCGACCTGGACGCGGCTGGTGAAGTCGCGCGCGGTGTCGCCGTCGCGGGTGAAGATGGCGACGCCGTTGCCGTATTCGCTTTCGGACGGCAGCCGCACCGCCTCCTCGTAGTCCTTGGCGCGCACCACCGAAAGCACCGGGCCGAAAATCTCTTCCTTGTAGATTCGCATGTCCGGCTTCACGTCGTCGAACAGGCAGCCGCCCATGAAGTTGCCGTTCTCGTAGCCCTGGAGCTTGAAGTTGCGGCCATCGACCACGAGCTTGGCGCCTTCCTTGACGCCGATGATCGACGTAGTCGCGCACCTTGTTGAGATGCGCCTTGGTCACCATCGGGCCGTAGTCGGCCTTGTCGTCGGTCGAGGGCCCGATCTTCAGGCTCTCGACGCGCGGCACGAGCTTCTTCATCAGCGCGTCGGCGGTCTTCTGGCCGACCGGCACCGCGACCGACACCGCCATGCAGCGTTCGCCGGCCGAGCCGTAGCCCGCGCCGACCAGCGCATCGACCGCCTGGTCCATGTCGGCGTCCGGCATCACGATCATGTGGTTCTTGGCGCCGCCGAAGCACTGCACGCGCTTTCCGTGCGCGCAGCCGGTCGCATAGATGTATTCGGCGATCGCCGACGAGCCGACGAAGCCGATCGCCTGGACGCGCGGGTCGGTCAGCAGCGTATCGACCGCCTCCTTGTCGCCGTTGACGACGTTGAGGATGCCGGCGGGCAGACCGGCCTTGAGGAACAGTTCGGCGATCCGCATCGGCACCGACGGATCGCGCTCCGACGGCTTCAGGATGAAGGCGTTGCCGCAGGCGATGGCCGGCGCGCACTTCCACAGCGGGATCATCGCCGGGAAATTGAACGGCGTGATGCCGGCGACGACGCCGAGCGGCTGGCGCAGCGAATACAGGTCGATGCCGGGACCGGCGTTGTCGGTGAACTCGCCCTTCATCAGGTTGCGGGATGCCGCAGGCGAACTCGACCACCTCGAGGCCGCGCTGGATGTCGCCCTTGGCGTCGACGAAGGTCTTGCCGTGCTCGGAGGAGAGCAGCCGCGCGAGGTCGTCGTATTCGGCCTGCACCAGCTCCAGGAACTTGAACATCACCCGCGCCCGGCGCTGCGGGTTGGTGGCGGCCCAGGCCGGCTGCGCCGCGGCGGCATTGGCGATGGCCTGCTCGACCTCGGACTTGCTGGCGAAGGCGACCTTGGCCTGGACCTCGCCGGTGTTCGGGTTGAACACGTCGCCGGTCCGCCCGGAGCCGCCCTTGACCTGCTTTGCCGCCGATGAAATGGCCGATCTCGCGCATGCGTTCCTCCTGCGGGCCCGCCTCTCGGCGGCCGGGCCGTCAACCGCTCGTTAACGAGTGAGATAGCGCAGCAGGCCGCTGGCGGGAAGCCCGGCTTCTGCGGCCTCGTCGTCCGGAACACGCCGTGCCGGGTGACGGTCCGTTAGGCTTTACACGCCGTTAAGCCGGCGCCGGCTAGGGTCTTGGGCAGCTCGCCGCGTTGCGTCTCGTTTGTGCGTTGGAGCGTTCGATGGATATCTCCACCGGCCTCGGGCTTGTCGCGGGCGCCGTCGTGCTCGTGCGCCATGATCCTGATGGGCGGCGACCTCCGCATGTTCGTCGTCCGAGCACGCCATCATCGTCATTTTCGGCGGCGCCTTCTCGGCCACGCTCATTCGCTTTCCGCTGTCCACCATCCTTCATGGCTTGCCGATGGGGCGCGAAATTTGCCTTCACCATGCGGCGCTGGACGTCGCGCGAGCTGGTCGACGAGATCGCGCGCCTCGCCGAGGTCGCCCGCAAGCAGGGCCCGATCGGGCTCGAAAAAGAGGAAATCGAGGATCCGTTCCTCGCCCAGGGCATGAGATATGGTCGCCGACGGCTACGATGCCACATTCATCCGCGACAATCTCGAGCGCGACCGCGACAACTTCCTGACCCATCTCGACGAGGGCCAGAAAATCTACCGCGCCATCGGCGATTGCGCGCCGGCCTTCGGCATGGTCGGCACGCTGATCGGCATGGTGCAGATGTTCGCCAACATGACCGACCCGTCCAAGCTCGGTCCCTACATGGCGACCGCGCTGCTCGCGACGTTCTACGGCGCGGCGCTTGCCAACCTGATCTGCCTGCCGATTGCCGACAAGCTGCACGGCAAGCAGTTGGATGAAGACATCAACCGGACGCTGATCATCGATGGCGTGCTGATGATCCGCGAGGCCAAGAGTCCGACGCTGGTCCGCGAGATGCTGCTCGCCTACCTGCCGGAAAAGCATCGTCACGCCGAAGGTGAGGACGAGCCGGTGGCGGAGCCCGCGGCGGCCTGATAACGGCGAGACCAGCGGCGAACCGCGACCATGGCAAGAAAAAAGGAAGCAGCGCACGGCGGCGGTCACGGCTGGTTCGTGACCTTTGCCGACCTGATGGGCCTGCTGGTCGCATTCTTCGTGATGCTGGTCGCGTTCTCCAACCAGGACCAGAAGAAGCTCCAGATCGTCGCCGGCTCCATGCGCGAAGCCTTCGGCGTGCAGACCGCGGTCCGCTATTCCGGCATCGTCGAGATCGACGGCCTGCCGACGCGGCCCAAGTTGAAGAACGCCGCCAAGATCAAGCCCGAGGAGGCCTCGGCGACGCCGAGCCCCGACGAGAAGAGCCGCAACAGCAATTTCGGCGCTCGCACTCGACAACGATGGCGCCTTCGCGCTGGCGTCGGCTTCGCTGCGGCAAGCGATGCAGGACATGCCGGAGATCGCCGAGATTTCGAAGCATGTCATGATCGAGGAGAGCAAGCAGGGCCTCAACATCGAGATCACCGATCAGAACGGCAGCTCGATGTTCCCGGACGGCTCGAAGGAGCCTTATGAACGCACCCGGCGGCTGGTGCAGCGGCTCGCAGCGCCGCTCAAGGCGCTGCCTTATCGGATTTCGATTTCAGGCCACACCGCGGCAACCAAGCAACCCGGCAAGGCCGAGTATGGCCCCTGGGAGCTGTCCGCCGATCGCGCCAACGCGATCCGCAAGATTCTGGAAGAGGAGGGCGTCCCAACCGCCAATTTCTACATGGTGGCAGGCCGCGCCGACACCCAGCCGCTGTTCCCGGACGATCCCTTTGTCGCCGCCAATCGCCGGGTGACGATCACCCTGATGCGCGAAGCGCCGCCGATGCCGGTCAACCTCAAACCCTGATTCCCATCGAACGCGCCGAGGCGGTTGAACGCTCGGCGCACTCAGGATGCGCGGGATGGCAATTCCGCCGCTGCGAAGGGAACCCATGAGCGATCAACTTCAAGCATTGAACCCGGCGGGCTATTTTCCAGGCGACATTTGAGCTTTGGCGCTGTTGTTTTCGGTGCGTGGGTGTATAAAAACCGCCCCTGATGTTGCGATGCAACCAACGCCAGTTTCAGCTCGATGACAGACGTCGCAGGCGAAGCCTGCTCGCCCGGCCCACCAGCCGGCCGCCGGGCCACATTCGGTGGCAAGCTTCTGGGCGTTGACGCTGGGCAGCGTCGGCGTGGTGTTCGGCGATATCGGCACGAGCCCGCTCTATGCGTTTCGCGTCGCGGTCGTGGCCGCCGCAGAGTCCGGTCCGGTGACCCGCGACACCGTGCTCGGCGTGCTGTCGCTGATCCTGTGGGCGCTGATCGTCGTGGTGACGGTCAAATACGTGCTGGTGCTGCTGCGCTCCGACAACAACGGCGAGGGCGGCACGCTGTCGCTCACGGCGCTCGCCACGCGGGCGCTCGGGCGGCGCAGCTACATACTGCTGCTCGGCATCATTGGCGCCGCCATGTTCCTTGGCGATTCCGTGATCACGCCGGCGATCTCGGTGCTGTCGGCGGTCGAAGGACTGGAACTGGCGGACGCCGGCGTTTCAGCACTACGTGCTGCCGCTCACCGTGGCCATCCTGCTCGCGCTGTTCGCGGTGCAGCGCCGCGGCACCGCGCGGGTAGCGGCATTCTTCGGCCCGGTGATGACGGTCTGGTTCGTCACCATCGCCGTCGCCGGCTTCATGCATCTGCGCGACGATCTCGCGGTGTTCGCCGCGATCAATCCGACTCTATGCGGTGAGCTTCGTGTCGATGCACGGCCACATCGGGCTGATTACGCTCGGCGCGGTGTTCCTCGCGGTCACCGGCGGCGAGGCGCTCTACGCCGACCTCGGCCATTTCGGCCGGCTGCCGATCCAGACTGGCCTGGCTCGGCCTCGTGCTGCCGTCGCTGCTGATCAACTATTTCGGCCAGGGCGCGCTGGTGCTCGCGCATCCTGCCGCGATCGAGAATCCGTTCTATCGCCTCGTTCCCGAGACGCTGCTGCTGCCGATGATTGTGCTCGCGACCGCCGCGACCGTGATCGCGAGCCAGGCCGTGATCACCGGCGCCTATTCGCTGGTGCGACAGGCGATCCAGCTCGGCCTGCTGCCGCGGCTCGCCATCGTGCACACCTCGGCGGAATATTCCGGACAGATTTACCTGCCGCGCGTCAACACCGCGCTGCTCGTCGGCGTCATGCTGCTGGTCGGCCTGTTCCGCACCTCGAGCGCGCTCGCCTCGGCCTATGGCATCGCGGTCGCCACCACGATGGTGGTCGACGGCGTGCTGGGCTTCATCGTGATCTGGCAAGTTGTGGCGCTGGCCGGCCTGGAAGGCCGCGTCGCTGATGGTGCCGCTGGTGATCGTCGATTCCACGTTCTTCTCGGCGAACCTGCTCAAGCTCCTGGAGGGCGCCTGGGTGCCGCTGCTGTTCGGCATCTTCATGGTGATGCTGATCCTGACCTGGCGGCGCGGCACCCGCATCCTCGCCAACAAGACCCGCAAGACCGAGGTGCCGCTCGAGGCGCTTGCTGCACAGCCTGGAGAAGAAGCCGCCGCACATGGTGCCGGGCACCGCGGTATTCCTCACCAGCGATCCTGAATTCGCGCCGACCGCGCTGCTGCACAATCTCAAGCACAACAAGGTGCTGCACGAGCACAATGTGATCCTCACCATCGTCACCGAGGACACGCCGCGGGCGCGCGAGGATGAGCGGGTGACGATCTCGCCGGTGTCGGCAGCATTTCAGCCGGGTGGCGCTGAAGTTCGGCTACATGGAGACGCCGAACGTGCCGAAGGCGCTCGCTATCGCCCGCAAGCAGGGCTGGCAGTTCGACATCATGTCGACGTCGTTTTTCCTGTCGCGGCGGGCGCTGAAGCCTGCCGCACATTCCGGCATGCCGCGCTGGCAGGACCGGCTGTTCATCGGTCTTGCCAAGAGCGCGTCCGACGCCACCGACTTCTTCCAGATCCCGACCGGGCGGGTGGTGGAGGTCGGCACCCAGGTCACCGTTTGATATAAGCTATTTGACATTATTGTGACTTTATCGATCCGCTCCGCGGCCATCGGTTGCCGGCGGTAACGAATTTCACGCATGGCTGGGCTGCACAGCCATCGCGCGAAACCCCTATCCCTGAGCCTGCCTTGTGGCCATATAAGCGCCGGCCTCAAATTGTTGCAGCGCAGCAATACTGACCTATTTTTCATAGCCCGAGTCAAACCCCATGGCCCATATCGACGCCTCCGCCGCCGGCGAAGTGCTGCCGCACGCCGGCAGCAAGTCGCGCCGTACGTTCTGGCTGCTGACGCTCGGCAGCATCGGCGTCGTCTACGGCGACATCGGCACGAGCCCGCTTTACGCGCTGCGCGAAGCGGTGGTGGCCGCGGTCGGCGCGCGACGGTATGCCAACCCGCGAGGCGGTGCTCGGCGTGCTGTCGCTGATCCTCTGGGCGCTGATCATCGTCGTCACCTTGAAATACGTCGTGATCCTGCTGCGCGCCGACAACAAGGGCGAGGGCGGCACGCTCGCGCTGATGGCGCTGGCGCAGCACGCTGTCGGCAAGAGCGCCGGCGCACTGGTGCTGCTCGGCATCATCAGCGGTGCGCTGTTCTACGGCGACGCGATGATCACGCCGGCGCTTGTCGGTGCTCTCCGCGATCGAAGGCCTCAAGGTCGCGACGCCCGCGTTCGATCCGTATGTGGTGCCGCTCACCGTGGTCGATCCTGGTCGCGCTGTTCGCGGTGCAGTCGCGCGGCACGGCGAGCGTCGCGGCGTTCTTCGGCCCGATCATGCTGGTCTGGTTTGTCGCCATCGCGGCTGCCGGGCTTTGGCATATCGCCGCCGATCCGAGCGTGCTCGCTTCCATCAATCCCGCTTTACGGCATTCGACTTCCTCGGTAGCCACGGCATGATCGGGCTGGTGACGCTTGGCGCCGTGTTCCTTGCGGTGACCGGCGCGGAGGCGCTCTACGCCGACCTCGGCCATTTCGGCCGCGCGCCGATCCAGACCGCCTGGCTCGTCGTGGTGCTGCCGGCGCTGGCGCTCAACTATCTCGGGCAGGGCGCGCTGGTGCTCGCCAATCCGAAGGCGATCGAGAATCCGTTCTTCCTGATGTATCCCGACTGGGCGCTGCTGCCGATGGTCGGCCTTGCCACCGCCGCGACCGTGATCGCGAGCCAGGCGGTGATCACCGGCGCCTATTCGCTGACCCAGCAGGCGATCCAGCTCGGCCTGCTGCCGCGCCTTGAAATCCGCCACACCTCGGCGACGCAGGTCGGGCAGATCTACATGCCGCGCGTCAACGTGCTGCTGCTGATGGGCGTGCTGCTTCTGGTGGCTGCTGTTCCGCTCGTCGAGCGCGCTCGCTTCGGCCTACGGCATCGCCGTGACCGGCACCATGGTGGTGACCGGCTTGATGGCGTTCGTGGTGATCTATCGCGGCTGGCGCTGGCCGCTGTGGGCCGCGGTCGCGCTGATCGGCGCCGTTCCTGCTGATCGACCTGACGTTCCTCGGCGCCAACCTGCTCAAGGTGTTCGAGGGCGGCTGGATGCCGCTTGCGCTCGGCGCGCTGGTGATGGCGGTGATGTACACTTGGCGGCGCGGCAGCCGGCTGCTGTTCGAGAAGACCCGCAAGACCGAGGTGCCGCTCGACCCGCTGGTGGCGACGCTGGAACGAAAGCCGCCGCACCGCGTGCCGGGCACGGCGGTGTTCCTCACCAGCGATCCCGAGCTGCGCGCCGACCGCGCTGATGCACAGCCTCAAGCACTACAAGGTGCTGCACGAGCACAACGTCATCCTGACCATCGAGCCGGCCCGGTGCCGCGCGTCGATCCGGCCGAGCGCGTGCAGATCGAGCCGCTCGGCGAGACTTCTCGCGCGTGCGGCTGCGCTTCGGCTTCATGGAATCGCCGAACGTGCCGAAGGCGCTGGCGATCGCGCGCAAGCTCGGCTGGCAGTTCGACATCATGTCGACGTCGTTCTTCCTGTCGCGCCGCGCGCTGAAGCCGGCGCCGCGATCCGGCATGCCGCGCTGGCAGGACCGGCTGTTCATCGCGCTGGCGCGCAGCGCCAACGACGCCACCGACTATTTCCAGATCCCGACCGACCGGGTGGTCGAGGTCGGAACGCAAGTGACCATTTAGCGGTCACGGCACGGCGTGACGATTCTGGGCGATGGTGTATAAACCGCCATCGACAGAACGGGAGAACAGCGTCATGGCCGAAGTGCGGGACCCGCCGGTGCGCGATCTGACGCCCGAGGAAGTGGCGCGCGGGCTGACCGAAGGCAAGATGCTGCTGGTCGACGTGCGCGAGCCGAACGAGACGGCGGTCGAGCGCTATCCCGGTGCGGCGATCGTGCCGCTGTCGGCCTTCGATCCGGCGCAAATTCCCGATCCGCACGGCAAGCAGGTGGTGTTCGCCTGCCGCTCCGGCAAGCGCTCGGTCACGGCCTCGCAGGCGGCGCAGGCTCACGGGCTGCCCTACGACGCGCATCTCGCCGGCGGCATCCTCGCTTGGAAGGCGGCTGGCCTGCCGACCGAAAGCTAAAGGCTGCCAGAAGCCGAACCCCATGCCGCGCATCCTCGCTCTCGTCGCGATCTGGCTGCTTGCTGCCGCCGCGCCGCTGTCGGCCCAGCAGCGCACGGTCAACATCTACAACTGGTCGGACTATATCGAGCCGACGGTGATCGAAGCGTTCAGCAAGGAAACCGGCATCAAGGTCAGGTACGACACGTTCGACGCCAATGAGACGCTGGAGACCAAGCTCCTCGCCGGAAAGTCCGGCTACGACGTGGTGGTGCCGACCGCCTATTTCCTGGAGCGGCAGATCAAGGCCGGCGTATTCCAGAAGCTCGACAAGTCGAAGCTCAAGAACCTCGGCAACGTCTGGCCGGAGATCGCGCAGCGGCTCGCGATCTACGATCCCGGCAACCAATACGCCGTCAATTACATGTGGGGCACCACCGGCATCGGCTACAACGTCAAGAAGGCGCGCGAGATTCTGAAAGCTCGACGGTCCGATCGACGCAGCGATGTCGTCCTGGGACATCGTGTTCAAGCCGGAGCAGCTCGCCAGGTTCAAGGACTGCGGCATCCACATGCTGGATTCCGCCGACGATATCATGCCGGCGGCGCTGCATTATCTCGGCCTCGATCCCAACACCACGCAGCAGGCCGATTTCGACAAGGCCGCCGACCTCTTGATCAGGCGTCAGGCCGAACGTGCGCAAGTTCAATTCGTCCGAATATCTCAATGCGCTCGCCTCCGGCGAGATTTGCCTCGTGGTCGGCTGGTCCGGCGACATCAAGCAGGCGCAGAAGCGCGCAGCCGAGGCCAAGGGCGGCATCGAGATCGGCTATGCGATCCCTGCTGGCGGCGCGCAGATGTTCTTCGACAATTTCGCCATCCCGAAGGACGCCGGCCACGTCGCCGAGGCCCACGCCTTCATCGACTACATGCTGCGGCCCGATGTGGCGGCGAAGAACAGCAATTTCCTGGGCTACGCCAACGGCAATCTCGCGAGCCAGAAGCTGATCGACAAATCGCTGCTTGACGACCGCACCGTCTATCCGGACGCCGCCACCATGGCAAACCTCTACGTCATCACCGCGCACGACCAGAAAACGCAGCGGCTGATGAACCGGCTGTGGACCAGGATCAAGACCGGGCGGTAGCAACCGTCGCAAGTTGAGCTAGGGCGCATCCGCGAACTCTCTTCCCCTCTCCCGCAAGCGGGGGAGGGGAAAGCGTGTATGCCGCGGCCCGCATTACTCAAAGAACGTTTTCAATCGTTCCGCCAGCGGCGGTGCACCCACAGCCATTGCTCGGGATATTCCCGGACCCAGCCCTCGACCACGGCGGTGATCGCCTGCATGGTGCCCTCGACGTCGATCTTGCCCTCGGCGTCGCGCGGCGCCGTGATCGCTTCGGTGAGGCGGAGCTGGAAGCGGTTGCCGGGATGGCGCACCACGCGGATGCCGTGGATCGGGCAGTCGATGTTGCGGGCGAGCCGCGCGATCAGCGGATTGGCGCGGGTCGGCCGGCCGAAGAACGTCACCGGCACGCCGCGGACGTAATACTGGTCGACCAGCATCGCCACATGCGAGCCGCGCTGCAGCGCCTCGGCGAGCTTGAATCGGCGCGTCCAGGCTGGTCGGCACCAGCGTGCCCATGCAGCCGGAGCGCATCGCGATGACGGCGTCCGAGATCGCGCGGCATGTTGGGCGCGCGATAGAGCACCGTGGTGTCGAGGCCGTAGCTTGTGGCGCCGACCGCGGCGAGCTCCCAGTTGCCAGATGCGCGGCGAAAATCAGCGCCGGCTTGCCGTCGTCGCGCAGCCGCAGCGCGATCTGCTCGCTTTCGTCGGAATCGAGGATGCGGCCCTTGCGCCGGCGCGAGGGATCGTAGTCCCACAGCCGGTCGATATGGGCGAATTCGGCGCCGACGCGGCCGAGATTGTCCCAGACGCCGCGCAGGATTTTCTCGATCTCGGCCGAGCGATTTTTCCGGAAATGCCGCCACGAGATTGTCGCGGCCGATGCGGTGCTCCGGCAGCCACGGTCCGGCCAGGCGCATGACGGCGCCGGCGAAGTTCGAGGCGGCGTCGGGATCGATCAGCCGGACGACGCGCAGCATTTGCACGGCGAGGAAGCCGAACGCCGCATCGGCAGCGCGGCGCAATCGCCCTGCATGCCGTATTTTGCCACGAGCCATGCCGGACCAACCGAGCTAGAACATGACCACGATCTTGCCGAACACCTGGCGGCTTTCCAGCCGCGCCAGGCCGCGCTCGCAGATCGGCAAGGCCGATCTCGGTGTCGATCACGGGGAGCAAGCCGTTCGCCATCTTGGCGAGGCCGTCGCGGATGTTGCGCATCGAGGCGCCGAACGAGCCGAAAATCTTGTATTGCTGCTGGAACAGCTGCATCAGGTTGAAGGTGACGCGTCGGCCCTGCGGTCGAGCCGCAGGTCACCAGCCGGCCGCCGCGCTTGAGCACCAGCAGCGAGCCGTTGAAGCCTTCGCCGCCGACGTGCTCGAACACCACGTCGACGCCCTTCTTGTCGGTGAGCTTGCGCGTGATCGTCTCGAACCGCTCGGTGCGGTAGTTGATGACGTGATCGGCGCCGAGCGCCTTGGCCTTTTTCGCCTTGTCGTCGTCGCCGACCGTGGTGATGACGGTGCAGCCGATCGCCTTCGCCATCTTGATCGCGGCGGTGCCGATGCCGGAGCCGCCGGCCTGCACCAGGATGGTTTCGCCGGGCTGAAGCTTGGCGTTGTCGAACAGCATGTGCTCGACGGTCGAAAACGCGATCGGCGCGCAGGCGGCGTCGCGCATCGACACGCCCTTGGGCACCGGAATGACGAGCCGCGCCGGCATGTTCGAGCCGGTCGCGGGCGAAGCCGTCGACGTGGAAGCCCATGATGCCGGCGACGTTCTCGCAAAGGTTGTCGCGGCCCTCGCGGCAGGCCTTGCAGCGTGCCGCAGGTCAGCGCGCCGTACATCACCACCGGATCGCCGATCTTGAAGCTCGCGACGCCGCTGCCGACCGCCGCGATCTCGCCTGCGGCTTCGGCGCCGACCACGAGCGGCAGCTTGCGCTTGGCGAAAGCCATGCCGCGGAAGCCCCAGACGTCGATGTGGTTGAGCGCAACCGCCTTGACCGCGATCTGCACCTCGCCGGCCGCAGGCGGCGGCGGCGCGGCCGCGTCGAGCAATTCGAGCTTGCGGTCGGCAACCAGCGTCAGCGCGCGGATGGTCGCGGTCACGCCGGTTCGCGTCCCATCACCAGCGAGACGTTCTGCCCGCCGAAGCCGAACGAATTGGAGATGACGTGCCGCACCTTGGCGTCGCGCGCCTGCGTTCGGCACCACGTCGAGCGGAATCGCCGGATCGGGCACCTGGTAGTTGATGGTCGGCGGGATGCGCTGGTGCGCGAGCGTGAGCAGCGAGAACACCGCCTCGACCGCGCCGGCGGCCGACAGCGTGTGGCCGACCATCGACTTGTTCGACGAGATCGGCAGCGTCTTGGCGCGCTCGCCGAACACCGCCATGACGCCGAGACATTCCATCTTGTCGTTCTCGGGCGTGCCGGTGCCGTGCGGATTGACGTAGTCGATGTCGTCGGGCGAAAGCCCCGCGTCGGCCAGCGCATTGCGGATGCAGCCGATGATCGGCTTGCCGTCCGGGCTCGACCGGGTGCGGTGGAAGGCGTCGGCCATCTCGCCGCAGCCTTCCAGCACGCCGAGGATCTTGGCGCCGCGGGCTTTCGCGGACTCGAGGCTCTCCAGCACCAGCGCGCCGGCGCCTTCGGCCATGACGAAGCCGTCGCGGTTCTTGGCGAAGGGCTTGGCGGCCTGTTCGGGCGGATCGGAGGAGGTGGAGAGCGCCGAGAGCAGGGAGAAGCGGATCAGCGACTCCGGGTTGATCGAACCGTCGGAGCCGATGCACAGCGCCGCATCGGCCTCGCCGCGGCGGATCGCTTCGACTCCGAGCTGGATCGCGGTCGCGCCGGAGGCGCAGGCGGTCGAGAGCGAGATCGGCGAGCCCTTGGTGCCGTACCTGTCGGCGAGATGGTTGGCGACCGAGGCGAACATGAAACGCTCGTGCAGCGGGGCGAACTCAGGGTGGGTCGCCGCGGTGCGGATGAGATCATTGTAGGTCACATCGCTGTTGATGCCGGAGGCGGCTGCGATGTCGCGGCGCTGCGGCCATTCGATCTCGGTCGGCGGCACCGCGATGAACAGCGGCCCCGGAAAATCGCCGCGCGCGCCGATGCCGGATTCGGCGATGGCTTCCTCGGCCGCAAGATCGGCGAGCCGTTCGGATAGCTCCGGCGTCGACAGCGGCTCGGCCGAGATGAAATCCACCGTGCCGGCGAAGCGGGTCTTCAGCCCCTCGGTGGCAAAGCGGGTAATGGCCTTGATCCCCGATTTTCCGGCGACGAGTTTCTGCCAATTGTCGGCCTTGCCGGCGCCGAGCGAGGTGACGACGCCCATCCCGGTGATAACGACCACGGGTCGGCCGGCGCTGTCTTGGTTGGAAGGCATCGTCGACTCCCTTAGGACGCGGCCTCGACCAAGCCAAGACCTTCGCCGCGCCAATGACCCACTGAAGTCACCACGACCTGCTTCAGCGGGCCCATCCATCGGACGTTCGATCCCTGAGTCGTCGCCGGGCGGATAGAGCCTACCATGGCTGAGCGCGAGTGCGGCGAGGCTCACGTTCATCGGAAATTGCGTATCGAAGCCGTGCCCCAGATAAGTGCCAGTGGCGCGGACGGCAACATCCGGATGCTGCGCAAGGAAAGCGCGCTCTTCGCCGGTCGCGGGAGAGGCGCCGGTCGCGCCCGAGAGCACGGCAGCCTTGCCCGGCTCGAGGCGGCCGGCAATCCTGCTCCACATGCGCGCCAGCGCCGCGGTGACGTCTCCAGGCTTCCGTCTGCTGCGGTCGGACAGCACGGCGCTGAGCCGGGCGATGCGGTTGGCGCCGCGCGCCTGTGCATGTGCGCCGAACTCGATGACCAGGAAAGCGCCGAGCGTCGCCATGGCGAAGCCCGGATTGGCCTGCCGCCGCCACACCGGGGCGAACGTGTCCTTGAGATTGAAGCCGCCGAACTCGTACATCATCAGCAGATCGGGCCGCTCCGAATTGTAGCTGCCGCCGACCAGCGCGATGTTGCTCTGGCCGGCATTGATTCGCGACAGGGCGATCCGCACCGCGTCGACGCCCGCCGCTTCCTCGCCCATGAAGGTGCGCGACGAGCCGGTGACGCCATGGACGATCGAGATGTTGCCGGCGAGCAGATTGGAAAGCTGCGCCAGGAACAAGGTCGGCCGCAGGTCGTTCATCAGCCGTTCGTTGAGGAACGCCTCGGGATTTGCGGCGCCGGGCAGGCCCGAGAGGATCGCAGCGTCGGCAGCGATGTCGCGCTCGCCGCCGCCTGCCGCGACGATCATATCGGTGTGCGCCAGGATGTCGGCATTGCCCTTGATGCCGGCGGAATCGAGCGCCAGTCCGGCCGCGTAGGTGCCGATCCGCTGCCAGGGCTCCATCTGACGCTGGTCGCCCTTCTTGGGAATCTGCTTGTCGAGATCGAGCGGCGCCATGCGGTGGATGAAGTAGGGCGGATACGTCGTGGCATCGGCCTGCGGGTTTCCGGAGCCGAGACTCTGCCAATGCGCCTCCGGGCCTTCGCCCAGGCACGAGACGATGCCGATGCCGGTGATCAAGGCGTCGCGCTCGGCGTCAGCCATGGGCCATGGCCTCGGCCGGAAGCGCGATCTGCCTGGCAACCGCCTTCATGTTGGCCAAAAATTCGCCACCGGGGAAATCGACCACGCGGAACGTGATCTCGGCGTCGCAGACAGCCTTGCCGTCGATCGCGATCTCGGCCTCGGTCACGGCATAGCCGGAGCCTTCGTGAACGAGCTTCGCCGACACCGCGAGCGCCTGGCCCGGCGTCACGAAGGTGCGCAGCTTGGCCTTCTTGACGCCGGCGAGGAACGGCATTTTTTCGAAGCGGGTGCGGGCGATGACCAGCCAGCCCGAGGCTTGCGCCATGGTCTCGATCAGCAGCACGCCGGGCATCAACGGGAGGCCGGGAAAATGACCTTCGAAAATGGTGCTGGTCGCCGGAACGTTGGCCTCAACGCGGATCGTCAGGTCATTGAGATTGAGGTCGATGATCCTGTCGATGAGTTGAAAATACTCGATCCGCATTGGCCCTCAGGCATCACTTGTGGCCTTACTTGGCCTTGGCCGCAATCAGGTCGTCGATGCGAGCGCAAAGGTTCTTGAGCACGAAATACTGCTCTGTGGTGGCCTTGCCGTCGTTGACCTCCTGGGTCCACTGCTCGAGCGGTAGCTTGATGCCGAAGGCCTTGTCGATGGCGAAGGCGATGTCGAGAAAGTCGAGGCTGTCGATGCCGAGGTCATCGATGGCGTGGCTCTCCGGGGCAATCGTGTCGCGAGGAATGTCGCAAGTCTCGGCAATGATCGTGGCCACGGTCTCGAACGTCGAAGGCATCGTAAATCCCTGAATTTTAACGATTTTTCTATGGTCGCGTCGGGGGCGGCGCGACGCCGGGACCGATGCTGGTTCCGCCCCGGGTTCCCCTTGGATGAGCCGAGTGCCCGTATAGCGAAGCGGACGGCTGAGTTCAATTGGCGGGGGAATTTTCTCACAAGGCCAGGCGGTTCGTTCGTGCCGTGGAGGCTCGGCCATTGACGGTGGCGGCAGGCGCCGCCGTCTTCGAATGGCCCGGCCCGGTCTGAAACCATCTCCGGCATCGCGCGTTTATGACCCGAGCAAGGCGTTCGTTCCCACAATAATGCCGTCGAGAAACCTTCTCTACGACATTGCGTCGCCGCACCGCGAGTGTGTCTGCGTACGCATCGCTCACATTCGTTGGAGACTGCGGATGATCGCAAGATCGTTTCTCGCTGGCGCTCTGCTTTGCTGCTCGTACGTCGCGTCCCATGCCCAATCCGGTATCGCCTCGATCTACGCCTATAGCGGCGGCAAGACCGCGAGCGGCGAGCATGCCAATCCCAGGGAACTCACCGCGGCGCATCGCTCGCTGCCGTTCGGCACCCGCGTGAGGGTCACCAACAAGCGAAACGGCCACTCGGTCGTGGTGCGGATCAACGACCGCGGTCCGTTCACGCGCGGCCGCATCATCGACATCACGCCCGCCGCTGCGCGGATCCTCGGCTTTTCAGGCCTCGCGCCGGTCACCCTCAGCGCCATGTGATTGAACGGTCAGCGCTGCCGGATCGGCACCTCGACCGGGGTGCAGCCGGCGCGCCCGGTCAGCACACAGTCCTGGTCCTTGCGCATATGCGCCATGACCTCGGCGATCCAGAGGCCGACCCCTATCAACACTACGGTCACCAGCAATCCGAGGCCGTTCATCATCATGCGGTGACGAAAGTCGTCGGGCTCGTCCGGGGCGTGCTCAAATTTTTCCAGGTCGGGCACCGGCGGCGGGCGCGGTACGTTGCGCGCAAACAGCGAGCCGCGCGGCCGGAACGGCAGGATGCGGCCCTCAGGTTCGCTCTGGCTCGGACGGGTCACGGCTCGGTCCACGAATTGTGCGCCTATCATATCACGGGATTCCCGCCGTCGCTGCGGCGGATAAAGGCAGCGACTTTTAACGGTCGCGGGCGTAACCGGTTCGATGTGTGGACGCCTGCTCGGTCCGGGCCTATACAGCGCCATGGAATCGCACTCGGTCCGCCGCCGGACGGTCGCGCTGATCGCCGCCTACGCGGTGGCGTTGCAGGCGCTGCTGTCGGCATTCGTGCCGTTCGATCCGTCGATCCTGGCTGCGCCGTTTGCAGTCCTCTGCTCGCATGACGAGGCGGGCGGCGCGGACCACCCGCCTCAGCATGATTTGCCATGCGCTGCGGTCTGCGCTGCGCTTGGCCACGGCGTCGCCGGGCCGGCGCCGCCGGACGTGGTCGTTGCCTGTGCCGAGCTGCTGGCGTTCGCCACGCTGGCGCCGGCCAGCGACTGGGTGGCGCCTCGCATCGCCATTGACGGCCCACAGGCTCCGCGCGGTCCGCCGCTCGCCTGATCTCCGACAGGTCCGAGCCTTCCTCGCGCGCCTTCGGCGCGCATCCGCGCATAAGCGCATTAAATTCGGAGCACTGCCATGAAAGCCATTCTGCTCGCCGCCGCGCTCGTTCTCTTCGGCAACGTCGCGTCGGCCCACGAATACAAGGCCGGTTCGATCGAGATCAAGCACCCCTGGGCGCGCGCCACGCCCAAGGGTGCGACCGTCGCCGGCGGCTACATGAAGCTGATCAACACCGGCACGACCGCCGACCGGCTGATCGGCGGCACCAACGCCAACTCGGAAAAATTCGAAATCCACGAAATGTCGATGGACAACGGCGTGATGAAGATGCGGCCGCTGCCGAACGGCGTCGAGATCAAGCCCGGCCAGACCGTCGAGTTCACGCCCGGGTCCTACCACCTGATGTTCGTCGGCCTGAAAGCGCCGTTCGAGAAGGGCAGGCGCGTTAAAGGTACGCTGAAGTTCGAGAAGGCGGGCGCGGTCGACGTCGAATACGTGGTCGAGGGCATCGGCGCCACGCCCAAAATGGACCACGACATGGGCGGCATGGACCATGGCAACATGGATCACAGCGGCATGAAGATGAACCACTGACGCAAAGCATCACGAGCCGCGGTAGCCCGGAATGAAGTCGGCCATGTCGATCGACTGAAATCCGGGCACCGCGATCTCGTCCGGATAGTTCGCTTTCCGCGTGGCGTCGATACCCATCTTGGTGACGAGATGGGAGCCGCCGGCCGGATCGTAGGACGCAGGGTCGAGCGGCGAGCCCTTGGCATAGGGCACCATGAACGTGTCGCGGTCGGCGCGCACCCGTGTGGCGATGGCGTGCATCACATCGGTGTCGCTCTGGATATCGACGTCGTGGTCCACCACCACGACGAACTTGAGGAACGGATCGGCGACGAACGCCGCCATGGCGGCGAGCTTGGCTTCACCCTCCTGCATCTTTTCCAACGCCACATAGCAGATGAAGCGGAAGCGCCCGGAGCGCGGCACATTGACGCCGCGCACGGTCGGGCAGGCGATCCTGACGGTGTCCTCGATGAACGAGGTGCGGATCAGGCCGGACAGCAGCAGGTTGTCGGCGTGGCCGACGAAGGCGTTCTGATAGAGCGGATCGCGGCGCCGCGTGATCGCCTTGATCTCCAGCACCGGATTCATCCGTTGCGGCCCGTAGGTCCCGGGATATTCGCCGAACGGCGCTTCGAGGCGACGCTCCACCGGCCGGATTTCGCACTCCAGCACGATCTCGGCGTTGGCCGGCACCTCGAGCGGAATGGTCTTGCAGCGAATGAGCGGCACCGGCTGCTGCAGCATGCCGCCGGCGATCCTGATCTCGTCGCTGTCGAGCGTCGAGAAACACAATGCGCCGATAAAGAACGCCGGATGATGGCCGATGACGATAGCGATCGGGCAGGGCAGGCCGCGGCGCTCGTATTTCTTCCAGATGATATTGCCGTCGGCGGTTTCGGAAAGCTGCACGCCAAGCAGGTTCTTTTCGTGCACCATGTGCCGGTAGATGCCGACATTGCGGATGCCGGTCTCGGGATCGCGCATCACGGCGAGGCCTGCGGTGATGTACTTGCCGGCGTCCTTCTCGTGGTAGGTGCAGATCGGCAATTCCTCGACGTCCACCTCGGCGCCGAGCCGAACCACTTCATGCACCGGCCCGGTCTCGACCATGACCGGATCGATCGGATGCGCCTGCCGCGCGGCGCATTCCCTGACGAACTCGCGGACGCCGCCCTGTTCCATGCCAAGCCCCAGACGCAACCGTTCGAAGCTTGCGTGCATGTTGGCAACCAGTGGAAATTTCGAGCCCTTGATGTTCTCGAAGATCACCAGCGGGAACTTGCCGTCGCGCTCGAGCCGCTCCAGGATGCCGGACACGCCGAACTTCGGATCGACCTCCTTTTTGATCCGCACGACCTGCTCGGGATGCTCCTTCTCCAGGAATTCGATGAAGCCACGCAGGTCCAGCGTGTATGGCGATTGGATCGCGCGGTCATGCGTCACTCACGGCGCTTTGCGGACGCCGATAGCCTAGCCGGGCTCGCGGCCGCGCCATAGCGGCCGACGCGGCAAATTCGCCGACCTTGCTGTACCGCGGCATTTTGTATTTGCCACCGCTGGTGGGTTGGGGGATTGTTCGAAACCCCTCATGGGGTGGTCTCTGGACAAAAAACGCCGAGGAAGCCCATGTTCAAGCGAGTTTTGACGACCGTTGCCGCCGTCGCCCTGTTGGGCTTGACGACCTCAGCGGCCTTCGCGCAAAAGGACATCCGCTGGGGCACGCCGCCGGTCGGAACCGCCGGCCACAAGGCGCTCGTCGCCTTGCCAATCTTCTGAACAAGGAGATGCCGGAATACCGCATCTCGGTGCTGCCGACCGCCGGCGCCATCGCCACCGTCAAGGGCTTCGCCACCAAGGAGCTCGATGGCTTCTACGGCTCCGACGTCGCCTACCACGAGCTTGCGACCGATTGCTGCCGCTTCAAGGGCTTCAAGGAGCGCATCCAGCGCATGCCGGTGCAGTCGTTCTGGTCGAACACGATCGAGGTCGGCCTTGCGATCCACGTCCGCAACAAGGACAAGATCAAGAAATGGGGCGACCTCGCCGGCAAGCGCGTGTTCACGCGGCCCGCTGCCGTTCGACACCAGGGCCCAGAGCGAGCGCGGCCTCGACGCGCTCGGCGTGAAATTCAACTACGTGCAGGTCGACCTTGCGACGGTCGGCTCGCAGCTCGAATCCGGCGCGATCGACGCCATGACCATCTACACCGGCTCGGAAAGCTCGCCGCCGCCGTGGCTCGCCGAAGCCTCGCTCGCGGCCGACTGGGCGGTGCTCAATCCGAGCCCCGAGGAGCTCGCCGAGCTGAAGAAGAAGAACTTCGCCATTGCCGAAGTGAGCCCGAAGGCGTTCAACCGCGACGTCCACGGCGACAAGGTGATCGAGCTGCCGTTCTACTACGGCTTCAATGTCGGTCTCGATGTGCCGGAGGCGGACGTCTACAAGATGCTGACCATCGTCGAGAAGCATGCCGCCGAATTGGCCAAGATCGATCCGACCTTCACCCAGATCGCCAAGGACATGAAAGGCTTCCAGGTGCGCGGCGTGGAATCATCGGCCGATCTCGTGCCCATCCATCCGGGTCTTGCCAAATGGATGCGCGAGAAGGGCGTCTGGAATGCCAAGTGGGATTCCAAGATCGCGAAAATGTAGAGCTTGATCGGGAATGAGCGTTTATCAATGACAGGCGGGCGCCGTTGGGCGCCCGCCGCTTGAGTTCTATGCATACGGCGATCCTATCATGACAAATCCATCTGCCGCTCGGCCACGACTTGTCATCGAGTGCATCTATTACGCCGTCGCGATCTTCTTCTTCCTCTATCTTTTTCACTATTTCTGGACCAGCGAAGGCGGACCGACGCTGCTGGCGATGACGCTTGGTCCCGGTCACCTTCGTGCTGTTCGTGCTGAACGGCTTGCGCGACAACGATCTCTATCCGGGCCTGCCGCCGGCCGCCAATTACGCTCATCGCCGCGATCTACATCGCGCTCGCGCTCGCCGTCGCCTACTACATGCACACCGAATACTACGCGCTCGGCACCGAGCGCGCCGGCGACTGGAATTCGACCGACCTGTTCGTCGGCGGCCTGATGACCGTTGCTGGTGCTGGAATACTCGCGCAAGCGCCACATGCCGCTGTTCGTTCTGAACATCGTGCTGATCCTCTACGCGGTCTATGGCTATGTCGTGCCCGGCATGTTCTATCACTGCGGGCCTGAGCTGGCGGCGCGTCGTCACCGCCATGAGCGTCGAGACTTCGACCGGCGTGTTCTCCAACCTGCCGCAGATCGCGCTCACGGTGATCGGCGCGTTCCTGCTGGTGCTGAGCGTGCTCAGCGGCTTCGGCTGCATCGAGTCGCTGCTGCGCGCCACCAAGCGCGTCGCGATCCGCTCGCCGCACGCGCTGCCGCAGTCGGCCGTGGTCGGCTCGATGTGCGTCGGCACCGTCAGCGGCAGCGGCGCGGCCAACGCCATCACCATCGGCTCGGCCACCATTCCGGCGATGATCGGCGCCGGCATGCCGCCGGCGACCGCGGCCGCGATCGAATCGGCGTCCTCGCTCGGCGGCCAGTTGATGCCGCCGGTGATGGGCGTTGCGGCCTTCCTGATGGCCGAGTTCCTGGGCAAGAGCTATTTCGACGTGGTCGCGCGCGGCTATGTGCCGGCGCTGATCTATTACGCCACCGTCGCCGTGTCGGTTTATCTCCTGGCGATGCGCCATCGCATGCGTCTGGTCGCCGGCTCCTACCAGAAGCTGTCGTGGCGCGACGTGGTCAATCTCGCGGCCTTCCTTGGCGGTGATCTCCGGCCTGGTCGGCATGATGGCGGCCTGGAATCTCGCGCCGCAGTTCGCCGCGCTCTACGTGTTCTGTCGCGGTCGGCGGCTTCCTGTTCGTCGTCAATTCCTGTGTCGGTGCTTGCGAAGCGGGCTGGTCGTTCGCAGGAGTTCATCAGGCCGGTCCGCAAATTCCTCGATTCCTACATCGAGATGACCTCCGACCTGACGCTGCTGCTCGCGACGCTTGCGATCATGACCGGCGCGCTGGTCATCACCGGCGTGCCGACCAAGCTTGGCGCGATCCTGATCGATCTTGCCGGCGTCAACCTTGCCGCGATGGTGGTGCTCGCCTTCGTGTTCGGCGCGCTGCTCGGCACCGGGCTGCCGCCGGCGCCGACCTACATCCTGGTCGCGATCGTGATCGCGCCGCCGATGATCAAGGTCGGCGTCAATCCGTGGGTGGTGCATTTCTTCGCGTTCTTCCTCGGCGTCTGGGGCGAACTGACGCCGCCGACCTCGCTGGTCGCCGCCGTCACCGCCAAGATCGCCAACGCCTCGTTCTACACCACGCTCAACCGCGCGCTGCAGATCTGCGTGTCGCTGTTCACGCTGATGGCCGGCGTGTTCGTGCACCCGGAGCTGGTGGTCGAGCCTGGCGTTGCCCAGTTCGCCGCCGCGGGCCTTGATCCTCGTCGCGACCATCGGCATCACCTTCAGCCTGCAGGCGCGCTACGCCGACAGCGTTCCGGGCGATATCGCGATCCGGTTCGCGCTTGCCGCGCTGTCGCTGGTAATCCTGCTGTCGTCCCGACGACCGGCATCGCGACCGCCGCCTGCGTGCCGGTGCTGCTGACCATCGGCTATTGGCTGGTGAAGCGCCGCGACACGTCCTACGCCAGGGCGAGCTTGAGCCGGTGCTGGCCGCTCCGGTGCCGGTGCCACAGATCGTCGACACCGAGCGCGGCCGGATGCAATAGAGCGCGATCCGAAAAAGTTTGTGCTTGAACCGCTGCTGTTGCACGGGGCGTTTCGGCGTTACGCGCTTGATCAGCCAAGACGCGCTTTCGATCTCGTCATTCGTCTGCGGGTAGTGGCGCCAATCGCGTCTGTTGTTGCGATCGGTGCAGGGGCTCTGGGGGCCCACGGCGCAATCGGATAGAGTACGGGAGAGCAGCTTCCGGGTTGGCTTTTGGACGGCTGTCGTGCAAAAATCGGCAGCTTCTGGATCGACCCAAGGCTGAAAAATGCCAACCGACCAGCCCTCCGCCGCTGACAATCCCTTCGATGGCGCCGACGACGTCGACGCTGCCGCATTGGCCGATGCAATGCGGACTGTACCCTTGGGTGCCGGTGTGCTCGCCGGCGCCGCAGTCGCGCTGTTGGTGCTCGGTTATCTGGCGATCTATCTGCTCGTTTTCTTGCCGCGCGGCACCGTGGGCTGAGAGATGTCTTCCACCCACCCGGAAATGCACGAGCGGCGTATCCTGCGCACCGAGCTGCTGTGGGCGTTCGGCGTCGGCGTTTTCATCGCCGCCGCTTTGGGCATGATCATTTTCACCGCCCTGACGATCAACGTGAATCCGCCCAGTAACGTGGAGCGGATTGATCCCAAGACGCTGCATCTCTCCGGTGAATTCGCCGAGTATAACCTCGGCACCACCGTCGGCTCCGACGGCAGCGTGACGGTGCGAGCGATTGCGACTCAATTCATGTTCGCGCCGCGCTGCATCGCGGTGCCGGCAAATCGGCCCGTTACGCTGCGGTTCGCATCTCCGGACGTGATCCACGGATTGTTGATCACCGGCACCAACGTCAACACCATGGTGGTGCCGGGTTTCGTGGCGCAGGTGCATACCGAGTTCAGGCGCACCGGCGATCTGCTGATGCCATGTCACGAGTATTGCGGCCTGGGCCACAGCGAGATGTGGGCGACCGTCCAGGTGTTGGCAGATAACGAGTTCAAGCCGGATCGCGACGGGAGAGTCTCCTGTGCGAAACACTGAACGCCTGTGCCTGGCTCATTTCTGGGTGGCTTTCGCGGCATTCGCTGCGGCAGCGGTCCTTGGCACTTGGCAGATGTGGGTGCGCAGTCCGCTCGGCGCCCATACCGGCACGCCGGGTCAGTATTTCATGTCGGTGACGGCACACGGCGTGGCAATGGCGTACGTGCTTACGACATTCTTCATCATGGGGTTTGGATATTTCGTCGCGGTCACCGCGTTGAACCGGCCCCTTCCAGGTCGGGCATGGGCGTGGGTCGGTTTTTGGGCCTCCATCGCGGGTGTGGTGATGGTGCTGGTCACCGTGCTGCTTGGCCAAGCATCCGTTCTTTTCACTTTCTATCCGCCTCTTATGGCGAGCCCCTGGTTCTACATCGGGCTGGTCCTGGTGGTTGCGGGTTCGTGGATCTGGTGTGCGTTGATGCTGACAGCGATGACCGCGTGGAAGCGCGAAAATCCCGGCCGACCCGTACCCCTCGCAATGTTTGCAACGGTTGCCAACGCCGTGATGTGGCTTTGGACCACGGCAGGGGTGGCGGTCGAACTGGTCTATCAGGTCATTCCGGCCGCCTTCGGGTGGACGCAGACGATTGATGTCGGGCTTGCCCGCACCCTGTTCTCCTGGACGTTGCACGCGATTGTTTATTTCTGGCTCATCCCGGCCTACATCGCGTTTTACACCATGGTGCCGCGGGCCGCTGGCGGCCGGCTCTACAGCGACACCATGGGCCGCCTCACCTTTATCCTGTTCCTGATCTACAGCCTGCCAGTCGGCATGCATCACCTTATGATGGATCCCGAGCACGGCAATGGCACGAAGTTCATCCAGGTGTTGCTGACGGCTTTCGTCTCGGTGCCGACGCTTTTGACGATCTTCACGATCACGGCGTCGCTGGAAATCGCGGGCCGGCTTCGCGGCGGCAGAGGTCTGTTCGGATGGATTGCGGCGTTACCATGGGAGCGTCCCATGGTGCTTGCGACCGGACTTGCCTTTGTGATGCTCGGCTTCGGCGGCTTCGGCGGATTGATCAACATGGGCTACGGCATGAATGCCATGGTCCACAACACCTCGTGGGTAACCGCCCACTTCCACCTGATTTTCGGCGGCTCGGTGGTGATCATGTACTTTGCCATCGCCTACGAAATCTGGCCCCGCATGTCGGGTCGCGAACATGCTTCGCTTGCGCCGCTGCGCCTGCAGCTCTGGCTATGGTTTCTCGGCATGATGGT
Source organism: uncultured Alphaproteobacteria bacterium (assembly GCA_963702635.1). GTDB lineage: Bacteria > Pseudomonadota > Alphaproteobacteria > Rhizobiales > Xanthobacteraceae > Z2-YC6860. The sequence goes on along the minus strand of CAVPDL010000009.1, from coordinate 1,018,005 downwards.
GATGACCTTGCCGTGGCACTGGCTCGGCCTGCAAGGTCAATGGCGCCGCGTCGCGAATTTTAATTACGCCGATCCGCTAATCGCCAGTTGGGGGCCTTTCGTCAACTTGTCATTCGGAGGCGGGCTCGTACTGCTTCTGTCGGCCCTGCTTTTTATACGCAATCTTGCGGTCCTTCACCGCAGCGCGCTTCCGGCACTGGCGCGCCCGCTCTATGCGCTGGCGGTGCATCCGCCACAGCGCGTTCCTGCAGCCTTGAATGGGTTCGGACTCTGGAACGTTCTTGTTCTCGTACTCATGCTATTGGCTTACGGTTATCCGATCGCGCAGTTCATCATAGAGCCCTCGCCCTCGGCCATCGTCCACCGGGTTCAGTAGGAGACGAACCATGGCGGAAACCTCCGAGCCACACGTTCTCGATCAGCCATGGCGAGTCTGGGCCACGGTGGTCGTCATGGGGATTGTTTTGGTCGGCGCGCTGCTGGGCGTGCTGATCATTCCGGTCGTGCAAGGCTGGAGCGCGGGGATCGATCCGTATACCGCGATCTGCCGGGCGCTCGGGATACAGCCTGGCTCGCCGGCGCGGCAGCGACTGGTCGACCGGACACCCGCGACTCCGGTTTCGCAGGTGGTATGGACTTCCGACGTCCTGCAGATTCTCGCCGAAGCGAAGCCAGAGCGTGGGCATGCAAAAGTCCAGGAGGTCTGCGTGTCCTGCCACGGCGAGCAGGGCGTATCGATTGCTCCCGAGTTTCCGCATTTGGCCGGGCAATCAGGCGCCGCGATCTATAAGCAGTTGAATGACTATCGGACCGGCAGCCGCACGCATCAACTGATGACCGACATTGCGAAAGCTCTGGACCAGGACGTAATTGCGGATGTGGCCGCTTATTACGCGGGACGCCCAAAGCGGAATCCTAATCCGGTCACGCTCGCGGAACCGCCGCCATCGATCGTGCGCATGGTCGAGCTTGGCGACCCCAGCCGGAACATCCCACCTTGCGCGGCGTGTCACCGACAAGGATCCGGCGGCCCCATTGAAACGCCGATCCTCGCAGAACAGGGTGAGGAGTATATCGTAGCGCAGTTGAAGTTATACGCATCGGGCGAACGGCGGAACGATGTCTACGGAAGGATGCGATTTATTGCGGCCAAATTGAGCGATGCCGAAATTTCCGGCTTGGCGAGTTACTACCGGGCTGGGTTCAAGTGAGGCCGGGAGTCGACTGTTACGGTTCACCCGCCAACCGCGAATTGGTCGGAGGCGGGTAGCGCGCCGCCTCATATCCAACCCCATGGCTGCGCGCCAATGACTTAGCACCCTACTTCGGCTCGGCGAACGGCAGCGGTGCGTCGGCTGGAATCTGAGCGCGAAAGACATTGAGCGTCATCGAGATCAGCGCGTAGTAGCCGCAGATGCCGACGAGCTCCACCATGCCGCCGTCGCCCAGGAAGGCGTGCACGCGCCTGTAGGTCTTGTCGCTGACGCGCCGGGTTTTGTACAGCTCGCGCACGAAATCGATGATGGCGCGCTCGTCCTTGGCCGCCGATTTCGGCGCCCGGCCGTTCTGGATGTCCTTGACGGTTGCGGGCTTCACGCCGGCCTTCTCCGCCATCGGCGCATGCGCAAACCACTCGTAATGCGCCTTCCAGAGCTGTGCGGTGGTGCAGATCGCGGTTTCCGACAGCCGCGGCGACAACGAGGTCTTGTAGCGCACATGGGCGCCGAGCGCCTGGGCGAGATGGCCGAGCTCCGGCGCGTTGAGCCAGATCTGGAACGGGCCAGTAAGTTTTTTCCGGATGCCGCGAGGTCCGGAGTAGATCGCGTCGCGCAGCGCCCGCTGCAGCGCGCTCATCTGCTCGTCGGAAATGTCCTTGAGGCGGTAGGACGGACGTTTGGCGGCGCGTTTTGTCGGCATCGGGGCATCCCATATCGGGCAGGGGAAGTTGGAGGCGGGGCAGGAATACCATTTTGTAGCATGACAGGCCGAGTTCCGGCCGAAAATAAACTTATCCCGGTCAGGATTCCGGCCTTATCTTTTTCGCGTCTTGCTCATCGAGGGCGTCGTCGATCGCGACGGCGCGGCCGCCGACAACGCGTGCCGCGGTGGAGCCCCGGGAGGCGCAGCGCGTGAGGGAATTAAGTGCCGACCGCGAGCGGAGAGTGCATCTTGCGCAATGCCGCGATCACCGACAGCGCCACGTTCTTTCCGGTCTTGGGGTTCTCCGAGGGGATGTTCTCGATCGACAGCGTGAATCGCGCCGAGTCGGAATCGACCTCGATGGAATGGCAATTGCGGCTCACCGCCGGGTCGGCCCAGATGTCGATCATGGTGCGGTCGGGACCGATGCCGGCGAGCGACAACGCTGCCGCGACATTGACGTTCGCCGGAAAGCCGGCCGCGGCCTCGCGCGCGGTGCCGCTGAACACGAGCTTTGCTGTGTTCAGTCCCTCGACCGAGATGTTGTGCTTGATGAGATGCGGCGCGCCGCGAAGCCCGGCAGGCGGCTTCCGCGTCGTCATCCGCACCGAATGTATCATGCCCTCGGCCGCAGCCGCGACGGCGTCGAGCCCGAGCAGCGCGCCGGTCGGCACGATGATGCGACCGCCATGCGCCTTGGCGAGATCGATAAGGTCCGGCCGCGGCAAGAGCGCGCCGCAGGACAGCACCATGACCCGCTTGCCGGCTTCGAGCATCGGGCGGCAGATGCGCTCGAGCAGGGCCGCCGGCGCGCATTCGATGGCGAGGTCGGCGTATTTCGGGAAGTCTTCCAGCTCGACCAGCGGGCAGCCGATGTTCTGTTCCATGAGCCAGGCCCGTGCTTTGTCGCCGTCGCCGGTGGCGATGCAGGCGAGGCTTGCGCCCGGCAGCGCACCGTCCGAAAGCTTGCGGGCCACCGCGCGGCCGATGGCGCCGAGGCCTGCAATCGCAATGCGTGTCGAGGTCATAGCGTACCTTATGCGAAGGCGCGGCGACCTCGCAATGAGGCTGCCGCGCTGCGGGCGCGTTCAAGCCTTGCCGAACACGCGCCTGAAGATCGTGTCGACGTGCTTGAGGTGATAGCCGAGGTCGAAGTTCGCCTCGATCTCGGCGGGCTTGAGCTTCGCGCGCACCGCCTTGTCGGCCTTGAGCAGCGCAAGGAAATCGCCCTTGCCCTGCCAGACCTTCATGGCGTGCTTCTGCACCAGCTTGTAGGCCTCCTCGCGCGACATGCCGGCCTTGGTCAGCGCGATCAGCACGCGCTGGGAATGAACGAGCCCGCCGAGCCGGTCGAGGTTCTTCCGCATGTTCTTCGGATAGACCACGAGCTTCTCGATCACGCCGGCGAGCCGCGACGAGCGCGAAGTCGAGCGTTACGGTGGCGTCGGGCCCGATCATGCGCTCGACCGACGAATGCGAGATGTCGCGCTCGTGCCACAGCGCGACGTTCTCCATCGCCGGCATCGCGTAGGCGCGCACCATGCGGGCGAGCCCGGTGAGGTTCTCGCTCAGCACCGGGTTGCGCTTGTGCGGCATCGCCGACGAGCCCTTCTGGCCGGCCGAGAAGAATTCTTCCGCCTCCAGCACCTCGGTGCGCTGCAAATGCCGGATTTCCGTGGCCAGCCGCTCCATCGACGAGGCGACCACGCCGAGAGTTGCGAAATACATGGCATGGCGGTCGCGCGGGATCACCTGGGTCGAGACCGGCTCGACGGCGAGCCCCATCGCCTTGGCGACGTGCTCTTCGACGCGCGGATCGACCTGGGCAAAGGTGCCGACCGCGCCGGAGATCGCGCAGGTCGCGACCTCCTTGCGCGCCGCGGCCAGCCGCTCGCGCGCGCGCGAGAATTCGGCATAGGCCACGGCAAGCTTGACGCCGAACGTGGTCGGCTCGGCATGGATGCCGTGCGAGCGGCCGATGGTCGGGGTCTTCTTGTGCTCGTAGGCGCGATTCTTGAGCGCCTTGAGCAGTCGGTCCACGTCGCCGATCAGGATGTCGGCGGCGCGCACGAGTTGCACGTTGAAGCAGGTGTCGAGGACGTCCGACGAGGTCATGCCGGAATGCACGAACCGCGCCTCGGGGCCGACGATCTCCGCCAGATGCGTCAGGAAGGCGATGACGTCATGCTTGGTTTCGCGCTCGATCTCGTCGATCCGCGCCACATCGAACCTCGCCTTCCGCCCCTTGTCCCAGATTTTCTTCGCCGCCGCCTTCGGCACGATGCCAAGTTCGGCCATGGCGTCGGCGGCGTGGGCCTCGATCTCGAACCAGATGCGAAAGCGCGTCTCCGGCGACCAGATCGCCGCCATCTCGGGACGGGAGTAGCGTGGGATCATCTAGGCCGCCAGCCTCGCCCGGTCGTGCGGCTGCCCGAGATCGACCGGCGTGCCCTTCGGGATGATCATGGTCGGGTTCACCTTCGGGATCGAATAATAGTTGATGACGTAGTAGCGCGGCGTCACGGTGCCGGCGACGCCCGGCACCTGGTAGAGCTCGCGCATGTAGTTCGACAGGTTCGGATAGTCGGCGATGCGCTGCCGGTTGCACTTGAAGATCGAGAAATAGGCGACGTCGAAGCGCACCAGCGTCGGGAACAGCCGCCAGTCGGCCTCGGTGATCTGGTTGCCGACCAGATAACGGTGCTTGCGACAGCCGCTCCTCCAGCCAGTCGAGCGTGGCGAACAGCCCGTCATAGGCCTCCTCGTAGGCGGCCTGCGACTTGGCGAAGCCCGCACGGTACACGCCATTGTTGACGTTGTGGTAGACGCGCTCGTTGACCGCGTCGATTTCGGCGCGCAGCGCCTGCGGATAATAGTCGGTCCTGTCGCCGGTGATGGCGTTGAACTCGGTGTTGAGCATCCGGATGATCTCGGACAACTCGTTGTTGACGATCTTCTTCGTCTTCTTGTCCCACAAGGTCGGCACCGTGACCTTGCCGGTGTAGTTCGGGATTGCTCGCGACATAGGCTTCGTAGAGATAGTGGAAGCCGTTGACCTTGTCCGGGATGCAGTCGGGGTAACGGGGATCGTCCTCGAAGGTCCAGCCGAACTTCTTCAAGCCTGGGACCGAGTAGGCGACCGTGATCAGCCCGTCGAGCTTCTTCAGCGCGCGATAGATCAGCGTGCGGTGCGCCCAGGGGCAGCCGTGCGCGACGTAGAGATGATAGCGGCCGGGCTCGGCCTTGAAGCCCGAGGAGCCGTCGGCGGTGATGCGGCCGCGGAAGATGCTGTCGGCGCGCTTGAACTGCCCGGTCTCGCCGGTTTCCTGCGGCAGCTCGCCGTCGCTCCACTTGCCGTCGATCAGAACGCCCATGATTTACCTCTCAAAAACTTACCCCCGCACATTGCCGGGTTGGTACATATCCCGAATTTAATCGCGATCACGCCGCCTCGCCACGGGCGAGCGCCGCGGCGTGGCGGATCGCCGCGATGTTGCTCGCGGTAGGCGCTTGGCCCGCCCTTGAACACCGCCGAGCCCGCGACCAGCGCATTGGCGCCGGCCCGCGTCACGATGGCCGCGTTCTCCGGCGTGACGCCGCCGTCGATCTCGATGTCGATCGGCCGGCCGCCGGCCAGCGCCGCGACCCGGCGAATCTTGTCCTCGGCAGCCGGGATGAACTTCTGGCCGCCATAGCCGGGATTGACCGACATCACCAGGACTAGATCGACGATGTCGATGACGTGCTCGATCATCTCCACCGGGGTGGCCGGGTTCATGGTGACGCCGGCCTTCTTGCCGAGCGCGCGGATGGCCTGCAGCGAGCGATGCAGGTGCGGACCGGCCTCGACATGCACCGTGATGATGTCGGCGCCGGCCTTGGCGAAAGCCTCTAGATGCGGATCGACCGGCGCGATCATCAGGTGGACGTCGAACGTCTTTTGGGTTATCGGCCGCAGCGCCTTGACCACCTCGGGGCCGAAGGTGATGACCGGCACGAAATGGCCGTCCATCACGTCGAGGTGGATCCAGTCGGCGCCGGCGGCTTCGACCGCGCGCACCTCCTCGGCGAGCTTGGAGAAATCCGAGGACAGGATCGACGGCGCGATGCGTAGCGGGCGGGGCATCCGGGCCTCCTTGCGCTTCCGGGTAACACGGGGACGGCGGGCGGGCAACGCGGCCGGTGGATGGCCCGGCGCTCGGTCAAATTTGCCGGCCTGCCGCCGTCCCTGGCAATTTCTGCGCGGTCCGGCCTTGCCGATAGTCAGACGCCATGCGGGTTTTCGCGCTGGCCCGCCTCTTGCCTTGAGGGGGCCGGGGTGACATTCGTTTGGTCAAGGTGCGTCATGTCCGTGTCCTCCCTCGGTTCATCGAACCCCTATTCCTATCTGCAATGGCCGCCGCAATCCGATAGCGCCGATCCCAGCGATCCGACGGCGCCATCCGATCCGCTGCAATCGCTCTATGGAGCCTTTACCGGCGGTAGCGGCAGCGCCGCCGATCCGCTGCTCTCCGCGCTGGGATCAGATGACGGCTCGTCCGCGCCGCTCGGCGTTCCGCCGTTCAGCCCTGACGTCATGAAGGCGCTGTTCTCGGTACAGGGCGATCAGAGCGCTTCCGGCACGCCGCCGGAATCGCCGCTGTTCGCCAAGTTCGACGCCAACGGCGACGGCCAGATCTCGCAATCCGAGTTCGAGAATGCGATCGGGCCGGGCGCGGACCAGTCCAAGGTCGATGCGCTGTTCGACAAGCTCGACGCCAACGGCGACGGCTCGATCAATCAGGATGAGTTGCACTCCGCCCTGCAAAAGGCGCACGGCGGTCACCATCATCACCACCATGTGCAGGACGCCGATCAGTCGCAGCAGAGCGGCGATCCGCTGCAGTCGCTGCTTTCGGGCGCGTCGGCGGACGGCGCCACCAGCCAGTCGGCGACGAATTCGGACGGCTCGACAACCACGACGATCAGCTACGCCGATGGCACCAAGGTCGAGATGACGACACCGGCGGCCTCGGCCGATGGCGACCCGAACGCGGCCTCGCCGCCGTCCAATCCGAATGCGCTCAACTTCAGCAATCTGCTGAAGCAACTGATCAGTCTGCAGGCTCGCTTGGCGGCGCCGACCACCAACCTGAGCGTCTGATGCCCTTTCTCTAGCCGCTGTTGCGCGGCGCAAGCCGCCGCAGCAGCGGCCGGGCGATCAGCGGCAGCGCATAGATCGGGATCTGGATCAGCGCCACGTAAAGCCACACCAGGTCGGGCACGTGGCCGGCGGCGGCCGCGAGCATCAGCCCGGTGTTGCGGGAGCCCGCGGCATGCGCGAGCGGCAGCGTGCTGTGAAGTCCGGCACGGGCAAAGATCAGTGCCGTGAGCACGCTCAGGCCGAAGGTCACTGCGGTCGAGAGCGCGAGCAGGCCGATAACGTAGAGCGGATCGGCGATCGTGCTTGCGGCAACGTCGCCCATCAGCGCCACGGCAAACAAAAACAATACGATCACGTTAAGCCCATCGATGCGCTCGGCCTGGCGCTCGACCCACGCTCTGCCCGCGAACGATCGCACCGCAATGCCGACGCAGGCTGCGCCGGCCAGTATCAGAACCAGCCGCAAGCCCAGCGAAACTGGCGAAAAGGTCACGGCCGGCCCGACGAACACTGCGACCAGCGCGGGAGCGAGAAACGGCGTGACGGCGACACAGGACAGCAGCAGCGCCAAGGTTACGGCGGCATTCAGCCCCATCAGCGCGGCCAGTGCCGGCGACGAAAAGATCGGCGGCGCCACCGCGTTGAGCATCAGCGCCAGCAGCAGCCCCGGCGAGCGCGCGCCGAGCCCGGCGGCGTTCATGCCGAGCCCCGCCAACACCGGCACGATCAACATGGTCCAGATCGCGGCGGCGGCCAAGAGCCAAGGCCGGCTGAATTGCGCCCGTAACGCACCGGGATCGACGCGCAGGAAAGCAAGGCACAGCAGCAGAAAAACGGTCTCGGGGAAGAACGGCCGGATCAGCGCGCCGAGCGGCGGCAGCGCGATCCCGAGTACGATTGAAATGGCGACCGCGTTGGTGCCGTGGCGTCCGAGCCAGGCCAGAGCCGCCGCCGAGCGATCGAAAAGTCTTTGCACCATTCAGGGTGGCGACATAACAGCAGCGCTGGCGGGCGTCGATAGCGTCTCCTACATATGCCGGACGTTTCTTCCCCGGTGAGAGATTTTCCATGGCCCGGACCGATGCGATCGTTTTGGGTGCCGGCATTGTCGGCACCTCGGCGGCGCTGCACCTTGCCAAGCGCGGGCTTAGCGTTGCGCTGGTCGACCGGCGCGGGCCAGGCGAGGAAACCTCGTACGGCAACGCTGGTGTACTGGAGGGCAACACGCTGTTCGCGCATGCCTTCCCGAAGGGTTTCGGCGCGCTGCTCCGGATCGCACTGAAGCAGGCGCCGGAGGCGAACTATCATCTGTCGGCGCTTCCGGGCCTCGTTCCGTGGCTTCTCGCCTACCGCGCCAACACCCGCGGCCAGCGCGCCTTGGAATTCGCCACCGCCATGCGCCCGCTCTATTCGCGGGCTGTGGCCGAGCACGAAGCGCTGATGCTGGAAGTCGGCGCGACGCGGTATCTGCGCAAGGAAGGCTGGCTCAAGCTCTATCGCAGCGACGCGTCGTTTGTGGGCACCACGCGTGAGCGCGAATATGCCGACGAGCTTGGCCTGCCGTATCGTCCACTGACCATCGACGAGGCACGGACGCTGGAGCCGTCGCTTGCCCCGGTGTTCAGCCACGCGGTGCATTGGCCGGAGGCTGCGAGCGTTTCCAATCCGCTGGCCGTGACCAGGGCCTATGCGGCGCAATTCTCCAAGCTCGGCGGCGTCGTCCTTAAGGGCGACGCGCGGACGCTGCACCGTTCCGGCAACAATTGGCGGGTCGATACCGACGAGGGGCCGGTTGACGGCGGGGAGGCGGTGATCGCGCTCGGGCCGTGGGCGCCGGATGTGCTCGGGCCATTCGGCATCAGGCTGCCGCTCGCCTTCAAGCGCGGCTATCACCGGCACTACCGCTCGCGCGGCAACGCCGGGCTGACACGGCCGGTGGTCGATACCGACTACGGCTATTGCCTGGCTCCGATGGAGCAGGGCATCCGGCTGACCACTGGCGCGGAATTTGCGGCGCGCGATGCGGAGCCGACGCCGGCGCAGCTCGACCGGCTGCTGCCGGCGGCTCGCGGGCTCTATCCGCTGGGCGAGGGCATCGAAGCACAGCCATGGCTGGGATCGCGGCCGTGTTTTGCCGATTCCCGGCCGGTGATCGGACATGCACCGGGGCAACGAGGTCTGTGGCTCGACTACGGCCATGCTCATTGGGGTTTGACGCTCGGGCCGGTCAGTGGCCGCTTGCTTGCTGAGCTGATGACTGGATCGACATCATTTTGCGATCCGGCGCCCTTTTCCGCCGAGCGATTTGCCTCTTAACCGTCTGCATTAACCGACTTTCGGCGAATCGAATTGCGTTTGCCCGTTCATCAAACACAATAACCATTGCAGGGGTCCTACCCGGCGGGGCGGAGCTTCAGCGCAAGGGGAGGCGTTTTGGTCGTCGGCTGCGGCCGAGGCCATGGGACGGTTTCATGACCGTCCATGGAGCAAAGCGTGCGTGGCGTGGCGTCAGCATTGCTCTTGGTTGGTGCCGCCGCAACTTGGCTGCTGGCTCTGCCAGTGAATTCAGCGCTCGCGCGCGATCCGTCGCTGAACTACCGCAGAGTGGAGGCGTTGGCGCCGAGCTCATATTTCATCGATTTTCGCGCCCGCCCGAGCAGCTATATCGGCCACACCTACATCGTCTACGGACGCCTGGATGCCGACGGCGGCGTCGCCGAGCTGCATTACGCCGGGCTGATCCCGGAACACGATGTCTGGCAAGGCCTTTTTGTCCCGATCGAAGCGACCGTGCGGCAGTACAAGGACGACACGAAATACTTGCCAACGGCGATTTACCGAAGGCGGCTAAACCCAGAGGAATATCAACGTGTGACGCGCAGGGTGCGCTACCTGCAGGCCACCGAGCATCGCTGGCACGCGGTGTTCCAGAATTGCAACTCGTTCGCCATCGATATCGCGGATATTTTGGGACTGGGGCGGCCGCCGAGCCTGCTGCCGCCGAGCGTCTGGGTCGGGATGCTGCGCGTGCTCAACGAGCGCTGAACTTGTCTCGCCAGGACGGCAGCGCTCCCGGAAACGGCATGGCGCCAGCGTGGAACACACCGCGTGCGATGGCTCGAGCAACCACGTCCGCCGCGGACGCGCCAAGCTCCGCCAGCGCTCCAGGGTCCCTTAAAGCTGGCCGTGCACAGGTCGCCGCGGCGAACACGATGTCGCCGTCCAGCGGGGTGTGGACCGGGCGAAGCGCGCGGGCGAGACCGTCCTGCGCCATGATGGCAAGCCGTTGGCACTGGGGCTTGGTCAGCGTTGCGTTGGTCGCGACCACCACCAGCGTGGTGTTCTCGCCGGGCTGGCCTTTGGTTCGGAACGTCAGTGCCGGCGGCTCGATCGAAGCGGGCCAGCCGATCCCGCCGAACTCGCCTCCGTGTTCGTAGGGTGCGGCCCAGAAATGCGGACCGCCGCCGATCACCGCAGAGCCAGCGGCGTTGACGATGGCGAGTGCGCCGACCGTGGTGCCGTCGCGGTTTTGCGCCGAGGCCGAGCCAACGCCGCCTTTGAGGTCAACGGTGGTGGCGCCGAAACCTGCGCCGACACTCCCAAGCGCAAAGTCCAGGACGGCTGAGGAGGTGGCTGCGTAGCCGAGTTCGCGGTAGGGCGGGTAGCGGCTCCAGTTCTTGTCGCCGCCACTGAGCAGATCGAACAGAATTGCGCCCGGCACGATCGGTACTCGCGCCTCGCGGACCTGGAAGCCGCGTCCTTGCTCGCGCAGCCACGCTTGCGCGCCGGACGCGGCGTCGAGTCCGAATGCCGAGCCGCCGGCGAGCGCGATGGCGTCGATCCGTTCGACCGTCATCGCTGGATCGAGCAGCGCGCTCTCGCGAGTGCCGGGCCCGCCGCCGCGCAGGTCAGCGGCGGCAACCGCCGGCTGATCGAACAGCACGACGGTCGCGCCTGAGCCGAGCTTAACGTCATCCGCATGACCGACGCGGACGCCGGCAACGTCGGTGATGAGATTTTTCGCCAATGACGTCTCCAAATGGCAAAGGCCAGGGCTCATATATAAATCGAGCTTGCCTCCTGCGGCCTGCAATGTCCGCTCATGTCCCGATAGCGTCCGCTTGAGCGGGCATTCCAAACTGTAACATTGCAATTTCAACTGCGCCGAGCCAAACGGCCGCGATCGTGCGGCCTTGAGTAGTCGACAGTGGGACCAATGGGAATGATGCCGTTCGAGCCGACCGGGCCAGCCTTGCTGAATACTCCACGCTTCATGCCGGCGATGTCGCAGACTTCCGCTATGCCTGGCGTCTGGTAGAGGTCCCGAAGATAGTTCGACAAATTTGGGTACTCATCAAGCCGCCGCTGGTTGCACCTGTAGCCGACGTAGTAGCAGGGATCGAAACGCACCAAGCTTGGAAAGAGCCGCCAGTCGGCCTCTGTCTCGACGTCGCCGCACAAATAGCGCTGCTGCGAAAGCCGTTCCTCCAGGTCATCCAGCGTCCCGAACAAGAGCTTGGCCGAACTGTCGTAGGCCTCCTGTGAGATCGAGTAGCCGCAGCCATTGACCGCATTGTTCACGCCTTTGAGGACGAGCGCATTCGTTGCGTCGATCTCGGGGCGCAGTGTCTCCGGGTAGTAGTTCGGCGAAGGCTGCGCGACGCCGGAAAATGCGGTGTTGAACATCCGAATGATCTCGGAGGATTCGTTGTTGACGACGCGGCGCGTCTTGGCGTCCCAAAGCGTTGGGACGGTCACGCGGCTCGTGCAAGCCGGGTCGGCGGTCGTATAGAGTTCATGGAGCCATCGCACGCGCCGATCGGTCCCGGGCACGATGTGGCCCGCGTCTCCGAACGACCATCCCTGGCCGCCAGGCTCCTGGAAGGTGTTGGTCAGCGTCACGAAAGGCTCGAGTCTTTTGAGCGTGCGCATCAGCGTCGCGCGGTGAGCCCACGGGCAGGCAACGGCGCAGTAGAGATGATATCGGCCCGGCTCGGCGGGAAACTCGGTCTTGGATTCGCTGCTGATGCGGTCACGGAACACGGAATCGCGCTTGAAGTAGAGCCCTCTGTCGTCGTGATTGAAGAGAATATTCTCGGTGCTCCATTTCCCATCGACGAGTTGTCCCATTCATTCCTCCGCACGCCCTCTCGACATGGTTGCGGCGAGGCACCGCTACCGCCGCGCCTTCGTCGCCTCGAACCGCGCCAACGCTTCTTCTACACCGGCTTGCGCCAGTGCGCGATTGGCGTCCTGGATCGGCGCGTTGCGATCGTAGCTCGCCTGCCGCAGCACATTGCTGCCGCGCAGTTTCGGCCGCACCTCCTCGGCGATCAGCGCGAGGCTTCGCTGCGTCGCCTGCCAATTGGCCCAGTCCTGCGCGAACACCAGCACGCCGCCGAAGCCGCCGGTGACATCGAGCATATGCTGGATTTTCTCCACCGCATCGTCCGGCGTGCCGATGATCGCGCGTTGGTTTTCCAGCATCCAGCTCACTGGATCGGCGAGCCCGCGCGGTGGAGGATTGGGCGCGGGCACGATATCGTTGGCATAGCCGATCCATTTTTCGAGGCCATACTCCACATCCTTGCGAGCTTGCTCGCGGCTTTCCGCAAGATGCATCTGCACCGTGAACTGCCAGCGCGAACGGTCGGCGGTGTGGCCGTGACGGCTGCAGGTTTCTTGGTAGATATTCCAGTTGGACAAATGGTGCTTCAGCGAGGCGTCGTCGACGGCAGAGAGCACCAGCAGCCCCGCCCCGTGCCGTCCCGCCGCCAGCGCACCTGCCGGCGAGCGGACAGATGCTATTGCAAGCTCCATTGTAGGCTTCGAATAGCAACCGACGGACAGACGCGCCTCGCATAGCTCGAACCAGCTCGACCTTTTCGTGACGGTTTCGCCGCGCAGCAACGCGACAATGCAGTCGAGCGCCTCGTCCATGCGCGGGCGCAAATCGACCGGCGCCAGGCCAAACATCCTGGAGTCCGACGGCAGCGCGCCCGGTCCGGCGCCAAACATCACCCGGCCACGCGTCATGTGGTCGAGCTGCGCCATCGTTTCGGCGACCACGAAGGGGTGATGATAGGGCAGCGATTTCACGCCGGTGCCCAGCCGGATGTGTTTGGTGCGCTCCGCCGCCGCGGCGATGAAGACTTCAGGAGCGGCGATGATCTCAAAGCCGCCGGAGTGGTGCTCGCCGATCCACGCCTCGTCGAAGCCAAGCCGGTCCAGCAGCGTCACGAGCTGCAGGTCGCGCTCCAGGGCGTAGGTGGGATCGAGATTGGTGGCATGGAACGGGCCCATGAACATACCGAAACGCAGCGAATGGCGCGGCAATCTATTTCCTCCGGCGGGGTTCATTTTTCTCGTCCTCATCCACTCCGGGATACTGACCCGCTGCGTTTAAGTTCGCCGAGGCCGCTGCCGCGGACACCGGCGCGCATATGCACGACACATTTCCCTTCAATCGGGTCATGGGTGCACATCAACGTCAAGGGTTAGACGTTGCCAAGACCTCAGATCAACCGCCGATCACATCAGCGCCAGGAGCGCCGATCCGGCTTGCCTGCCCGTGCGGAGCCATGCATTAGGGAGCCATGACGCCGAACGTGACCTTCCTGGCCGCGCTGTTCGCGGGGCTCGTGAGCTTCTTGAGCCCCTGTGTGTTGCCGTTGGTGCCGCCCTATCTCGTATATCTCGCGGGCGCTTCCCTGCAACGGCTTGCCGGGGCCGAGCATGAACGGCGAGCCCGACGCGAAGCGGTGCTAGCGGCGGCGCTGTTCGTGTGCGGTTTCTCCACCGTGTTCGTGGCGCTCGGAGCGAGTGCCAGCGCGATCGGCGCGGTGATCCGCGCCTATTCGGCCGAGCTCGCCATCGCAGCCGGCGTCATCATTATCGTGATGGGGCTGCATTTCCTTGGCGTGTTCCGGATTGGCGTGCTGCTTCAGGAAAAGCGCATGGAGATGGCGAAGCCGGTGGGCCTGTGGGGCGCCTATGTTATGGGCGTCGCCTTTGCATTCGGCTGGACGCCGTGCATCGGCCCGATCCTGGCCGCGATTCTCGCGGTCGCTGCCTCGGAGCAAACCGTGACCAAGGGCGCGGGCCTGCTTGCCGTCTATTCGATGGGGCTCGGCATTCCGTTCCTGCTGGCGGCGTTCGCAATCGAACCGTTCGCCGGGTTTCTCGCCCGCTTCCGCCGCCACTTGATGCAGGTCGAGCGCGTCATGGGTGGACTTCTGGTGCTGACCGGGATCGCGTTCCTCACCGGCTTCGTCTCGCAGGCGAGCTTCTGGCTGCTGGACGCGTTTCCGGTGCTGGGCAAGATCGGCTGATCGCAGCTACCAACGGTCGATCTCCTTGCCGGTTGGAGTTTGGAACGCGCGTTTTTCCGCAGCCGTGAATGGCTCCCGCGGCGAGAGGGGTGCTGTGCGTTCACCGGTGTGCGTGTGGACGCGTTCGACTTTTTGATTCTTTTTGTGCGTTTGATCAATTGCCGAAGCGGGCGAGGCCAACGCAACACTGGCCGCCGCGATTAAGACGAACATGGACTTGGCCGAAATCCGCATAGCAAAGTTCCCTCTGATATTCGGGCGGATTCCGACAGAGGCCTAAGCGTTTGGGTCGGAATTGCCGCGCGCGCCATGACCGCCCTCTTTTGACCAACACGCGGCGGCGGATAAAATTCCGCGATCAGCGGTTCGGCTTTCCGACAAATCCGCAGCCACAACCCGCCGCATGCGCGGCCCAGCCGCCCGCGACGCGACCGCTGAAAATAGACGGACCCAGCATGGTGCCTTCGAGGCCGGCGCGGCCGTTGATATGACCGCCGGCCATGCCTGCGAGTTCACCCGCCGCATAAAGCCCCTTGATCGGCTCGAAGTGCTTGTCGAGCACGCGGCATTGCAGGTCGGTCTTGACGCCGCCGAAGTTCTTGCGCGCCATCAGGAAGATCTGCATCGCGTAGTAGGGTGCTGTGTCGAACGCCTTCGACGATTTCAGCGACTTGCCGAACTCCGGCTCGATCTTGAGGCCCTGCACGAAGGCCTGGTTGTAGCGCTCGAC
Organism: uncultured Alphaproteobacteria bacterium; assembly: GCA_963702635.1. Classification (GTDB taxonomy): domain Bacteria; phylum Pseudomonadota; class Alphaproteobacteria; order Rhizobiales; family Xanthobacteraceae; genus Z2-YC6860. The sequence goes on along the minus strand of CAVPDL010000009.1, from coordinate 1,002,881 downwards.
GGTCGAGAGGAACGCCGGAACGTCGACGTCCATCTTCTTGGCCAGTTCGGTAAGCGTATCGTCCTTGCGGACGTAAGGCGACTTTTCGAGAAGCTCGTTAACCTTCGCCCGCGCCACCTTGTCGCCATCGCGATAGTAGGGATCGGCGATTTCCATGGTCGCGGTCATGGCCGCATCCATGATCGCCCAGGCATGGCGCGGGGTCTGGCCCATCAGCGCGGGGCTTGCGGAGTTGCCGCCGGAAATTTCTTCGTTGTGAAAGCGGCGGCCCTGTTGGTTGACCCAGATGTAGCTAGGTACCTGACGGAATGCGAGGCCGCGGACCTGCGCGGGATCGAGGTAGTCGGGCGTGGCGTAGGCATAGAACCAGTTGTGGTCCATGTGGGTGAGATAGCCGCCCGCCTCGCGGATAAGCTTGTGGCCGCTGCCGGTGGAGCCCGGCCCAGAACCCACCAGCACCTTGTCGTTGCGAAGCTGCGGGGCGTGCTCCATCACCATGTCGAGATTCGAATTAAAGCCGCCGGTCGTCATCACCACGGTCTTGCTATGGACTTCGACCGGCTGGCCGGTCGCGACGTTGCGGCCTTCCAGGCCGGTGACGCGGCCGTCTTCGATCGTGAGTTTGGTGATCTCTGTGTCGGCGGCGATCTCGCCGCCCTTGCTGCGATAGCCTTCGATGAGCTGCGTCATCAGACCGATCCCGTTGCGCTCGGTCTTGGTCCAGCGGGCGACGGAGTTGCCTTCGTGGGATTTGACGTCGACCCAATTCACACCGAGCCCTTCGGCCCAGTGATAGAGGTCGTGCAGGCTGTGTTCGATGTAGTAGCGCGCCCAGACCATGTCGGCCGATGGGCCGCCCCAGGTGATCCAGTCATTGAAGGCGAGATCGGGCGTGTCCTGGATGCCGTGCTGTTTCTGTATTGGGGAGCCTACAACCAGGCAGCCGCCGCCGGAGATCTTCGCCGCGCCGCCAGGCTCGGAGGCCTTGTCGAAGGCGATGACGCGGGCGCCGGCGTCGAGTGCCTCGATGCCGGCTGCCACGCCGGCGCCGCCTGCGCCAACGATGGCGACATCGGTTTCGTATTGCATGACATCTGGCATGGACGAAAGCTCCCCAGTCTCCCTCGCGCGGTAAGGCGCAAATCCTAACCCATGCGGCCGGCGCCTCTCATGATCGCGCCTCCGGATGTGCTGGAAAATGTTTGTCGAGCCAGTTGTGGATGAGGTCGGCGACCAGCGCGCTCCGGTGCGAGAACATGAAATGGTCGACGTCTGCCATCAGATGGAGGTCGGTCGGCTGGCCGGCGCGGCGGAACAGTTCGACCGACTGCTCGGTCGGCGTCACCGAATCCTTGGCGCTGTGCAACAGCAGCAGCGGTCGCGGCGCGATGTTGCCGACGACGTCATTGGCGCGAAACCCCATCATGCTCTCGACCGTCTCAAGCGGGAATTCCATGATCGAGCCGGGCGGCAGCAGGCCGCGCATCTTCTCCGGGATCGGTACCACGTCATAGCGCGGCACCATGACGGTCTTCCCGGTGCCGGCGCGCTCGCTTTGACCATCCGCGATCATCTTGGTGAAACGTCCCCAGGCTTCGTCACCGGGATGCTGTCGCTTGAATTTCGTTTCGCCATCGCCCCAGCCTCCGGAGGAGATGACCGCGGCGACGCGGGGATCGACGCCGCCGGCGTAGACCGCGACCGCTGCGCCAAAGCTCTCGCCCATCAGCGCAATCTTCGTGGGTTCGACCTCGGGACGCGTGGTGAGGAAGCTCAGCGCGTTTCGCGCGTCCTCGACCTCCTCAAGGCAGATGATGCGGCCGCGCTCGCCCGGGCTCTGCCCGCAGCCGCGGAAATCGAACCGCAACGTGACATAGCCCATGTCGCAGAAGAACTGCGCCGGATTGCTGCCGCCCGCGCCCGCCATCGTGCCGCCAAAGCCGTGCAGCACGATCACCGCAGCGCGCTTCTCGCCGGGCGCCAGATCGGCCGGCCGATGCAGGATGCCGACCAGCCGGTGGCCGTCGGATTGGAACGCGACGCGTTCTTCCATAAGGGTTCCGTCTTCGACGCTCGCTGATCCTACTGGCCCGCTGCGGTCCCTCGGAAAGGCCTCGCGGGATTCTGTCAAAAGGCAGGCCCGCCCTGCAGGGCGGGCCTTCTATCAAGCAGCCGATTGGGGCGGGTGGCTACGATCCTTTGCCGGCCGGCATCTCTTCGTACTTGCCGTCCTTGCCCCACTTGTAGAACACGTAGTCGACCGTGGTGATGTCGCCCTTCTCATCATAGCTGATGGGGCCGAGCACGGTCTCCCACTTGCCGGCCTTGATCGTCTGCGGCGACCTTCTTGCCGTCGGTGGTCTTGGCCTTGGCCGCCGCCTGCGACCAGATTTGCATCGCGGCGTAGGTGTAGAGTGTGTAGCCCTCGGGATCGACGCCCTTGTCCTTGAACTTTTTCACCACCGCGGCGGCGGTCGGCGCGCTTCCTCGGATCGGAGCCGAAGGTGAACATCATGCCTTCGCCGGCCGGCCCGGTGATCGACCAGAACTCGTTGGTGGCGATGGCGTCGCCCGAGATCATCTGGCTCTGCATGCCTTGGCCGCGCATCTGACGAAGTATCAGGCCGGCCTCGGTGTGATAGCCGCCGACATAGACCACGTCGATCTTGTTGGCCTTCATCTTCGAAACCAGCGAATTGAAGTCCTTGTCGCCCTGCGTATAGGCCTCGTACATCTTCTCCTTCACGCCGGCCTTGTTCAGCGCCTTCTTCATCTCGTCGGCGAGGCCTTTGCCGTAGGTCGACTTGTCCTGCAGGATGGCGATGTTCTTGCCCTTGTAGTTCTTGGCGATGTAGTCGCCGGCGATGGTGCCTTGCTGGTCGTCGCGGCCGCAGACGCGGAACGTGTTCCAGAGCTTGCGGTCGGTGAAGGTCGGATTGGTCGAGGCCGGCGTGATCTGCAGCACGCCGCCGTCGGCATAGGCCTCCGACGCCGGGATCGACGACGACGAGCAGTAATGCCCGGCGACGAACGGCAGCTTTTCGCTGGCGAACTTCTCGCCGACCGCGCGAGCCTGCTTCGGATCGCAGGCGTCGTCGCCGATCTCGAGCTTGAGCTTCTTGCCCATCACGCCGCCGGCGGCGTTGATGTCGGCGACCGCCGCTTCGGCGCCGTTCTTGAGCTGGGTCCCGAACGAGGCGTACTGCCCGGTCATCGGGCCGGCGACGCCGACGGTGATGTCCTGCGCATAGGCCGAGCCGGCAAAGGCCAAGCTCGCCAACGCCACGCCTGCAAGCCACAATTTCTTCATGCCGTTCTCCTCAAGTTGCGGACCTCTGGTCTGTCGCCCCGGCCGCGAATCGTCATTCTTGTCCGGTTTATGCCCGGGTCACCAGTGATGGCCGTTCCCGCCGGAATTTCGCTGCGCACGCGCCACGTCAGCGGGCTGGTGCGCTCATAGAGCCAATAATATTGCGTCGCCATCTGGGCGGCCCGCGTCATGCGCCAAGCCAGTGTGCCGAGAATGACAAGATAAAGCGTGTCGGCGACATAGGATGCTGGCGAGAGCAGTGTGCCCTCGAACAGCGCGAAATGCACGAAGCGCACGGCGCAGCCGAGCATCGCCATGTAGATCAGCACATGCCAGAACGGCCGCCAGGTCTGCGCGATGGCGCGGCCGGCGAGGAAAGCCGCGCCGCCGCCGAGCACGCCAGTGACGAGAGCGATCTGGAGGAGCGATTCCTCGGCGTAGAGCTGGTCCATTGCGCCTTTACGGGGTGGCCGCTGATTCAGCTAGGATGGTAGCACAGCATCGCAAACCCGAGTGTGGCAATGCCCAAAATCATCCCGCCCGAATTTTCTCCTGTTCATCACCGACCAGCATCGCGCCGATTTTCTAGGCTGCTACGGCCATCCGGTGCTGCGGACGCCGCACATCGATTCGATCGCCGCGCGCGGAACCGCGTTCGACCGGTTCTATGTCGCAAGCCCGGTCTGCCAGCCGAACCGCGCCAGCCTGATGACCGGACGCATGCCGTCGGTGCATGACGTGCGGTCGCAACGGCATTCCGCTGTCGATGGAGGCGGTGACCTTCGTCGATCTGCTGCGCGACGCCGGCTACAAAACCGCGCTGGTCGGCAAGAGCCATCTGCAGAATTTCACGCCGCACGATCCGATCATCAAGCGGCCGCCGCCGCGCGAGGGCTTCCACGAGCCGTCAGCCGGGCTCGCGGCAGGCGCTGCGCGACCATCTCGACGATCCGAAGTACGAGCAGGAGACGCCGGACTATTGGACCAAGCCGGGCGCGCATGTGCAGACGCCGTTCTACGGCTTCGATCACGTCACGCTGGTGCGGGCGCATGGCGACGAGCCGGGCGGCGACTACGACCGCTGGCTCGCGGCGCGCGATCCCAAGGCGCAAGGCCTTGCTCGGGCCGAAGAACAGCCTGCCGCACGATTACACGGTGCCGCAGGCCTATCGCACCGCGATCCCGGAGGAGCTTTACGCCACGGCCTTCCTCGGCGACCGCGCCTGCGCCTATCTCGATGAGGCGGACGACGACGCGCCGTTCTTCCTGATGGTGTCGTTCCCCGACCCGCACCATCCGTTCAACCCGCCCGGCAAATACTGGGACATGTACAAGCCCGAGCAGTTTGCCGGTGCCCGAGGCCTATTCGCGGAACGACTGGACGCCGCCGGCGCTGGTGCAAAACATCATCGAGGAGCGCGAGGCCGGCAAAGCCAACCTCACCGGCATGGGCACCATCGGCGTCTCGGCGCGCGAGGCGCAGGAGGCGAGGGCGCTGACCTGCGGCATGATCGCCTGCGTCGACGACGCCATCGGCCAGGTGCTCGGCGCGCTCGACAAGAGCGGCCGGCGCGACGACACCGTGGTGATCTTCACCAGCGACCACGGCGACCATCTCGGCGACCATCGGCTGATGCTCAAGGGCGCCGAGCAATACCAGAGCATCGTGCGGGTGCCGTTCATCTGGGCGGACCCGCAGGCGCAAGGCGCAGCCCAAGCGCACCGCCGCGCTCGCCTCGACCATGGACATCGGCTCGACCGTGCTGGAGCGCGCCAGGATCGAGCCGGCGAGCGGCATGCAGGCGAAGAGCTTCCTGCCGGTGATGGACGGCAAGGCGGTGCGGGATGCCGTGTTCATCCAGTACGATCACCAAGCCTCCGAACCCGGGCACCAACGTGCCGGCGCGGGTCCACACCCTGATCGACGACCGCTACCGGCTGAGCGTGTTTCACGGCACCGGCTGGGGCGAGCTTTACGATCTCAAGGACGATCCGGGCGAGTTCGACAATCTCTGGGACGATCCGGCCCATGCCGAAAACGCGCGCGCAAGATGACCGAGAAACTACTGCTCGCCGAGATCGAGCACGTGGATCGCATTCCGTTGCCGACGCGGAGGGCCTAGGGCGTGACTCATAAACCGTAACCGGGCCTCGCGACCCGGCGTCAGGCAGACCTGCTTGCCCGATTGAAAAATGGTTTTATCCGTGCGATCTGGTGAGCAACGTTTATGCTCGAATGCCTGCCGGTTAGCGCCGGTGAAATAGATCGCCGGAATTCTGATCGAGCAGCGCGTGGCCGAGCCATGTCCGAGGAGATTAAGGCATGAGAGCCAACATCCGCGGCGCGGCGCTGGGCATCATAGCCGCGGGTATCATCGGCGTGAGCGGTTCGGCCGGACATGCGCAGAACTTCCCATCGCGGCCGGTCAAGCTCCTGACGGACGTCGGAACGGGCGGCACCTACGATATTTTCGCGCGGGTCCTGGCCGACGAGCTGCGCAAGCGTTGGGGCGTGGGCGTTATCGTCGAGCCTCGCCCCGGCGGGAATGCCGTCATCGGGACCCGCGCGTGCGCCGAGGCGCCACCCGATGGTTACACGCTGTGCATCCTCTCCAACCAGGGGCTCGTGGCCAACGAGTTTCTCTACAAGTCGCTTCCCTATTCGCACGACTCCTTCAGCCCGATCATGAACCTGTTTTATAACACACAGGTCATCGTCGTCAGCGAGTCGCTTCATGTCAAATCCCTGGAGGAGCTGGCGGCGCTCGCGAAGGCAAAGCCGGGGACACTGAATTATGTCGTCCCCGGGATATTTCATCGCGTGTTCTTCGATCGCTTCAACAAGAAGTACGGCATCGATCTGGTCGCCATTCCGTTCAAGGGCGGCGGCGATGTTCTGACCGGAATTCTTTCCGGCGTGACGCCGATCGCATTTATCGGGGGCGCCAATTACGCGCCGTATGTGCGCGAGGGGAAAATGGTCGCGCTCGCGGTCGATGCCGACGAGCGTTCACCGCTGTTTCCAAACGCCCCGACGCTGGCCGAGCTCGGCTACAAGGATACCATGCCGCGCACCTTCCTGGCTTTGGTCGTGCCGGCCGGCACGCCGCAGAAAATCATAACCAAGGTGCATGATGACGTGGCGAGCGTCATGGACGAGCCGGATTTCCGCAAGCGGCATTTGATCGACCGCGGCCTCGAGCCTGTTGTCGACACGCCTGCGCAATTTTCGCAATTCATTGAGCGCAATCGCGCTACGACCAGCGCGCAGATCAAGGAAGCCGGCGTCGAGCCGCAATAAGGACGCTGGCGCCGGCCGCATACGTCAAATTTTGAGCAGCCGCCTCGCGTTTTCCGAAAATACCTTGGCTTCGTCTTGCGGCGGAAGTTTCAACGACTTGATGATGTCGACGCCGGCCTTCTTCAGCGGCTTGAGCGGCGGCGCGTCGGTGCCGAAAATGAAATGATCGGCCCCCACGGTCTCCAATGCACAACGTGCGGCTGGCAACCAATAGCAGGTCGATTCGAGGTACATCATTTTCAAATAGTGGCTTGGCTGGTGCTTGATCAGCATCGGCTCGTAGGGACCCAGGAAATACGCCTCTTCCTGCAAATTGTAGGCGTAGTCCATGCGTCCGATCATCTCACAGATGCCGCCGCCGAGATGACTGCCGATCAGCTTGAGCTTGGGGAATTTCTCGAAGATGCCCCGCACGATCAATCGTGAGATCGCCAGCGCGCCATCGGTGGGGCGGCCGATGCTCGATGCCAGACGATAGATGTTGAGCCGCTCTTCGCCAAACGCGATCGAGGGTGGATGCATGAACACTGGAATATCGAGCGATGTGACGAGCTCGAAGAAGGGCAATGCGTCGTCGTCGTCCGGATAGTGGCCGGGCAGCGACGACAAGATAATAACGCCCTTGCAGCCGTCCTCTTTGACGGCGCGCTCGGTTTCGCGCAGGAATTTGTCGCCGCCATAGGGTTGCCCGGTCGCCAGGGCATAGATGTTGTCGTGCTTCTCGGCGAGCGAGGCGAGATAGCGATTGATCATCTGGACTGTTTTGAGCTGTTCCGCGGCACTCTGATGCCGCAATTCGTGGGCGGGATTGCTGATCACCGTGTTGTCAACGCCGCCGGCTTTGGCGGCTTCGAATACGTTTTCGATCGTCAGCGGGCATTTGCCCTGCCACATCGGAGCGGCCGCCATTTCCGGCGGCATGACGTGCGTATGAAAATCCAGGATCATCCCGATTAGCCTCCCGAAGCCGCCTTACAGCCGACACAGATCACCGGCTCTTCCTTCAAATTCAAATACAGTAGCGCATATTCGATTGCCCGCGCCATGCGATGGACGGGACACTCCCTGGCGCAGACCGAGTGTACCGCGGCGGCGCAGATCGACCGCGGTGGAGTGAGGCGGCCTGAGCAGGTTACGCTTGCCCAGGCGGGTGCAAACAAGCCGCACGATGCTTTAAGGTCAGTGGACACCCGGCGCGACAGCCGGGACCCCGGGGAGGACTTCATGCGCCGATGCGGCTGGTTTTTTGCGACGCTGGCTTTGCTGAGCCTCGCACTCGGAAGCGCGCCGGCTTTGGCGCAGGATTATCCCTCGCGTCCGGTACGCATCGTGGTGCCGTTCGCGCCCGGCGCCGGCAACGATCTGCTGGGGCGGATCGTCGCGACCGAACTGACCAAAAGGCTCGGCGGCCAGGTCTTTGTCGAGAACAAGCCGGGCGCCGCCTCGCAGCTCGGCACTGATCTGGTGGCGAAATCGCCGCCTGACGGCTACACGCTGCTTTGGACGGCGTCGGACGGCCTCTCGGCGCTGCCGGCCGTGAAGGCCTCGGTGCCCTACAAGATTCCCGATGATTTCGTCTTCATCGCTTCGCTGACGCGCATTTCGTTTGTGATCGCGGTCAATCCGAAGGTGCCGGCCAAGACGATCCAAGAGTTGATCGCCTACGCCAAAGCCAATCCAGGCAAGCTGAACTACGGCAGCGCAGGCCTCGGCAGCGCGCCGCATCTCGGATTGGCGCTGTTCGCCAACGCCGCCAAGATCGACATGGTGCACGTGCCGTTCGCCGGCCTCGGTCCGGCGCTCAACGCGGTGATGGCCGGCACCGTGGACTTGTCGCTGACCACGGTGCCGTTCGCCAAGCCGCAGGAGGAGGCCGGCACGGTTCGCAATCTTGCGATCACCGGCACGGCGCGCGACCCGCTGCTGCCGAATGTCCCGACCTTGCAGGAGTCGGGCCTGCCGGTGACGGTGCAGGTGTTCTTCGGACTGCTGGCGCCGGCGCACACGCCGGAGCCGATCGTGGCGCGACTGCGCAAGGAAATCGCCGAGATTGCCAAGGAGCCGGCCGTGATAGAGCGGCTGCAGACGCTGGGCTATCCGGTGGCCTATCTCGACGGCAACGGCTATCGCGATACCATCCTCAAGGATCTTGAGCTCTGGCGCGGCGTGGCCAAGGCTGCGAACATCAAGATCAATTGAGACGCCGGTTCGCCGGCGCGCGGTTGCGGCGCGTCGTGGATGGCGCGATCGGGACTTTGGCTACTTGGTGCTGCCGCGGTCCTCCGAGGAAAATCCCGCGGCCTTGACGATGCGGGCCCAGCGCGCGAGCTGGGTCTTGATGTCGGGCAGGAGCTGCGGCCCGGTTTCGCCCGTGACCTCATAGCCCTGGGCTTCGAGCTTCTTCTTCACCTCGGGATCGCTGTGCGCCTGCTTCGCCGCGTCGGTCAGGCGGGCGACGATGTCGGGCGGCGTGCCGGCTTTTACCAGCAGGCCGAACCATACGCGCGTCGTGAATTCCGGATAGCCAAGCTCCACGAATGTCGGCACATCCTTCATCGCCGGCCAGCGCTCGACGCTGGTGATGCCGAACGCCTTGAGTTTGCCGGCGGCATATTGCGGCGCAGTGGTGTTGACCTGCGAGAAGCCGAACAGCGAATGGCCGGCAACGAGCCCCGTGGTCTGCAAGCCCGAGCCGCGATAGGGGACGTGGGTCAGATCGAGGTCGAACTTCTCGTTGAGCAGGAAACCGAGGAAATGCGACGGCGTGCCGGGACTGTACGACGAATAGCTGAGCTTGCCGCCGTTGGCCTTGGCCCAGGCCACGAACTCCGCGAAATTGCTGGCCGGCACGCTCGGATGCGCGGCGAGAACCAGCGGCGCCTGGATGCCTTTGATGATCGGCAGGAAATCGTCGACCTTCCAGCGAATGTTGGCGAACACGCTGGGATTGATTTCGGTCAGCGCCTGGGTGCCGACCCAGATCAGGTGCCCGTCGGCCGGCGCCTCGATCATGTACTGGGCGGAGAGGTTGCCGACGGCGCCCGGGCGGTTCTCGACGATGATGGTTTGCCCGAGGATTTTCGACATCTGGTCGGCGATGATGCGGGCGTAGGGATCGACGGCGCCGCCCGGCGCCAGCCCGACGATGAATTTGATCGTGCCCGATTGCGCCAAGGCGGCGGAGCATGCGGTAAGAACGAGGGCCGCGCCGACGAGTGCCGATCGCGCGAGATGGCGCCAATTCATGGAATTCTCCCCGATTGCTTTTGCAGCGTAGACCATGATCGCTTGACGTTGAAGCAAACTTCGTTCCCGTGGAAGCGGGACCCCAATCTTTGCCAAGAAGTCTGGGTCCCGCTTTCGCGGGGACGAACGGGAGGGGTTCAATCGCAAACAAACTTGCGCTGGCAGGTGCGAGCGGCTTGTCTAAGCGTCGGCGGCCTCGCGCCGCCCGCCTTCGAGATAGGCCGCGCGCACCTCGGGCCGCGTCAGAAGGTCTGCGCCCGTTCCCGACAGCGTGATCTCGCCGTTGACGATGACATAGCCGCGATGGGCGAGCTTGAGCGCATGGAAGGCGTTCTGCTCGACCAGGAGTACGGTCAGGCGGTCGCGCTCGTTCAGTTCGCGGATAGCGCGGAATATCTGCTTGGCGAGCATCGGCGCCAAGCCCAGCGAGGGCTCGTCGAGCAGGAGGAGCCGCGGCCGGCTCATCAGCGCCCGCGCGATGGCCAGCATCTGCTGTTCGCCGCCGGACAACGTGCCGCCGCGCTGGGTCATGCGGCGCTCCAGGATAGGGAACAGCGCGCAAACGCGATTGAGGTCTTCCTCGAAATGGGCAGGCTTGGCGATGGTCGCGCCCATCTGCAGGTTTTCCAGCACGGTCATGCGCGGGAAGATACGGCGGCCCTCGGGCGATTGGGCGATGCGGAGCTTGGCGATGTCGTGGGAAGGCTGCTGGGTGATGTCCCGGCCGTCGAACGTCACCGTGCCTTCGGAGGCGCGCGGGTTGCCGAAGATCGTCATCATCAGGGTGGATTTGCCGGCGCCGTTGGCGCCGATCAGGGTGACGATCTCGCCATCGTTGACGTCGAGATCGACACCCTTCAGCGCCATGATGTTGCCGTAGAACGTCTTGACGCCGCGGATGGCGAGGAGCGGCCGAGTCATAGTCCGACCCCCGCCTCGACCTTCGCCACTTCCTCGTCCTCAACGCCGAGATAGGCTGCGATCACCTTGGGATCTCGGCGGATGTCATCTGGCGCGCCGTCGGCGATTTTTACGCCGTAGTCGAGCACGACGATGTGGTCGGAGATTTCCATCACCACGCTCATGTCATGCTCGATCAGAAGGATTGAGGTGGCGTGGTCGCGGCGGATGAATTGCAGCAATACGTTGAGCTCGGCGCTTTCGCGCGCGTTGAGGCCGGCCGCGGGCTCGTCGAGGCAGAGCAGCACCGGATCGGTGCACATGGCGCGGGCGATCTCCAGCCGGCGCTGCTCGCCGTAGGCCAGCGCGCCGGCGCCATCATCGGCGCGGGCAAGCAATCCGGTGCGGTCAAGCCAGTAGCGCGCCTTGTCGACCGACGCGGCCTCGGCCGCGCGATAGGTTTTCAAACCGACGAGGCCGGCGATGCTCAGACCCGACGCCTTCATCAGCGCGTTGTGCTGAGCCACCACGAGATTCTCCAGCACGGTCATGCCGGGAAACAGCCGGATGTTCTGGAATGTGCGGGCGACGCGGGCGAGCTTGGCGACGCGGAAGTTGAGCAGGCGTTCGAGCAGGTACGCGCGGCCGTCGGGGTGCTCCAGGCGGATCAGGCCGGCGCTCGGCTTGTAGAAACCGGTGATGCAGTTGAACACGGTGGTCTTGCCGGCGCCGTTGGGCCCGATCAGGGCGGTGATGTTGCCGCGCTCGGCTTTGAACGACAGGTCGTCGACAGCGACCAGGCCGCCGAAGCGCATGGACAGATGCTCGACCGTCAAGATCGGCTCGTTCATCCGTGCCCCTGCTTGACAAGCGAGCCCGTGACCGCCTTGCGCACGCCGAGATGGATCGACGGATCGCGCGTCGAGACAAGCCCGCGCGGCCGCCAGATCATGATCAGAACCATGGCGAAGCCGAACACCAGCATGCGGTACAGTTGGAACTCGCGGAACAGCTCGAAACCGCCAAGCATGACGAGGGCCGCGACCGCGACGCCGAGCTGCGAGCCCATGCCGCCGAGCACGACGATGGCCAGCACCAGCGCCGACTCGCTGAAGGTGAACGATTCAGGACTGATGAAGCCCTGGCGCGTGGCGAAGAAGGAGCCGGCAAAGCCGGCGAACATGGCGCCGATGGCGAAGGCGGTGAGCTTCGTGGTCGTGGTGTTGATGCCGAGCGAGCGGCAGGCGATCTCGTCCTCGCGCATCGCTTCCCAGGCGCGGCCGACCGGCAGGCGGCGCAGGCGCAGCGTCACCCAGTTGGTCAGAAGGGCCAGCGCCAGGATCAGGTAGAACAAGAACACGACGCGGTGGGTCGGCGAATATTCGATGCCGAAGAAGGCTGCGAACGAGCCCTCGGCATCGGCAAACGGCAGCCCGAAGAACGACGGCCGCGGGATCGAGGGAATGCCGTTCGGCCCGCCGGTAAAGCTCGACCAGTTGAGCAATACGAGGCGGATGATCTCTCCGAAGGCCAGCGTAACGATGGCGAGATAGTCGCCGCGCAGCCGCAGTACCGGGAAACCGAGCATGATGCCCCAGAACGCGGCGAGACAGCCGGCCAGCGGCAGGCAGATCCAGAACGACAGGCCGTAGGTGGTCGACAGCAGCGCATAGGAATAGGCGCCGACGGCGTAAAAGGCGACGTAGCCAAGATCGAGCAGGCCCGCAAGCCCGACCACGATGTTCAGCCCCCAGCCAAGCATCACGTAGGTGAGAACGAGGATGCCAAGGTCGAGCAGATAACGGTTGTGATAGAACAGCACCGGCACCAGCAGCGCGAAGATCAGTAACGCCGGCGCGGCGAAGCGGCTCAGGCGAGCGGTCAGGCCCGGCAGCCAGGCCGGCGCAATGCGGCCAAGCGGGATTGGGCCGCGGCCGAAAACGAGCGTGCGCAGAAACGCGCCGACAAACACCAGCATCACAATGACGGCGAACGACCGAAACCGCGTTGAAATTTCCAGCGCGCCGGTCAGTCCCTGCTCGGCGCGTAGTCCGATCATGAAGAAGAACAGGCCGAAGGCGACGAGCGCGGCCAGCGTCGCGTCTTTCAAGGCGAGCGTCAGGCGTTGTTGCTTGTCGCTCAATCTTGTCACTTACGTTTCCCCCGGCACGGCGCGATTCCCTCCCCCCTTGCGGGGGAGGGTCAGGGAGGGGGGTAAGGACGCGGTCAGAGCCTCGCTGATTTGCTTAATCACCCCTTCGGTATTTTTGAGCACATCATGGTTCCAGAAACGCAGCACATTGAAGTCTTGTGACTGGAGCCAAGCGTCCCGAATTTTATCGCGCTGGCTGTCTGCGTGCTGTCCGCCGTCGATTTCGATGATCAGCCTAGCCTCGAGGCAGACGAAATCAGCGATGTAAGTGCCGACAGGGAATTGCCGGCGAAACGATGCGCCATTCAGTCGATGTGGGCGCAAGCGAAACCAAATCCGCTTTTCGGCCTCGGTCATTGTGCTGCGCAGAGATTTGGCGCGCGAGCGATTGCGAACCGGGATGGCGCGATGGGGCATCGGTTACCCCCCTCCCGGCGCGCTTCGCGCGCCGACCTCCCCCGCAAGGGGGGAGGTGAAGCCGCCGAGTTGCGAGGCCGAACTCATTATCAACGCCTCACACCTTCTCGACCTCGGGGCGGCCGAGGATGCCGGTCGGCAGGAAGATCAGCACCACGATCAGGATGGAGAAGGCGGCGACGTCCTTGTATTCGATCGAGAAGTAGGCCGACCAGAAGGTCTCGATCAGGCCGATCAGAAGGCCGCCGAGCATGGCGCCGGGCAGCGAGCCGATACCGCCGAGGACGGCGGCGGTGAATGCCTTAACGCCGGCGACGAAGCCGATGTAGAAGTCGATCACGCCGTAGTAGAGCAGGTACATGATGCCGGCGACCGAGGCGAGCGCCGCGCCGATCACGAAGGTCAGCGAGATGGTGCGGTCGATGTTGACGCCGAGCAGCGAGGCCATCTTCAAGTCCTGCTCGCAGGCGCGCATGTCGCGGCCGAGCCGGGTTTTCGACACCAGCCAGGAGAAGCCCAGCATCAGCACCAGCGTGGTGACGACGACGATGATCTGGATGTTGGAGATGTCGACGTTGAAGCCTTCACTCCTCATCAGCGTGTGGCTACCGGTGACCAGCGGCGGCAGCGGCTTGACGCGGGCGCCTTGCGAAATCTGCGCGTAGTTCTGCAGGACGATCGACATGCCGATCGCCGAGATCAGCGGCGCGAGCCGAAAGCTGCCGCGCAGCGGCCGGTAGGCGATGCGCTCGACGGTCCAGCCGTAGAGGGCGGTTAGCGCCATGGCGATCAGCAGCACCAGGAACAGCGCCAGTGGAATGGAGGTGACGCCGATCGCCGTCAGCGCCAGGAACGCGATCAGCGCGATGAAACCTCCGATCATGAAGATGTCGCCGTGGGCGAAATTGATCATGCCGATGATGCCGTAGACCATGGTGTAGCCGATGGCGATCAGGCCGTAGATCGAGCCGAGCGTGATGCCGATGATGAGCTGCTGGACGAAGTATTCCATGCGTCCGCCTTGCTCCCGGGCGCGGTCCGCCGCGCCGAATCCCGACGCTGGCCGCAATTGTTGGTGCTTAGCAGGGGCGGCAAACCCGGGCAACGTGGCCTGTTATTCGGCCCACATCTGATCTATTCCGAGGGTCATGGAGCCGAGCGTCGAGGCTGCAGTCCGTCTGATCCTGGCCGCTGTCGTGTTCGCGATCATGGCGGGGTGGGAGGTTTTCGCGCCGCGCCGCGAGCTTTCATCGGGGCGCAAGTCGCGCTGGCCGAGCAATCTCGGCGTCGTCGTGGTCGATGCGCTGCTGGTGCGGCTGGTTCTGCCGGCGGCGGCAGTCGGCGCCTCACTCTATGCCGCCGGCCACGGCATCGGCCTGTTCCATTGGCTCAACCTGCGGCTCTCGGCCGCGGCACTTTTAGGCTTCCTCGCGCTCGACCTGGTGATCTATGCGCAGCATGTCGTGTTCCATCACGTGCCGTGGCTGTGGCGGCTGCACCGCATGCATCACGCCGATCTCGACATCGACGTCACCACTGGATTCCGCTTTCACCCGTTCGAAATCCTGATCTCGCTGGGCGTCAAGATCGCGGTGGTGATGGCGGTCGGCATTCCGCCGGTGGCTGTGTTCGTGTTCGAGGTGGTGCTCAATGCGACCTCGCTGTTCAACCATTCCAATGTGTCGATGCCCCCACGACTCGATCGCGTCCTGCGGTTCTTCGTGGTGACGCCCGACATGCACCGCGTGCACCATTCGATCGTGCGCGCGGAGACCGACAGCAATTTCGGCTTCAACCTGCCGTGGTGGGACCTTCTATTCCGCACCTATCGGCGGCAGCCCGCCGCCGGCCACGACGCCATGACGATCGGTCTGCCGGTGTTCCGCGACGCCCGCGAACTCCGCCTCGACCGCATGCTGACGCAGCCGTTCCGGAGCGATGGCGGCAATTCCGGCTGACGAGGCCGCTACTTCTTGGCGGTCGCGTCCGTCGCTGGGCGTACCTTGCGCCATGGATCGCTGGTGGTGGTGGTGGTGGGCGCCTGCGCCTTGAGACGCTTCATCTGGATGTTGTACTGCCGCTCGTTCTCTTTCTGCTCCGCCTCTTCTCTTTCATATTGGAGCTGGAGCGGAGTCTTCTGGGCGCTGTTGCTGCTGAACTGCGCGTAGACAGGGCTCGCCAGCGTGGCCAGCATTGCGACTGCAAATACGTATCTCATGACTTGCCGCCTGGGTCGTTCCGGAACAGCGTTGCAAAGGCAATGAAGCAGTCTATCACGGCGATATTCCGGCAAGGAAGATCGGGCTCCGCACTGCAGGGCAAGAAAGTTAAGGAAATCGCCACAGCGCGGTTTTGACGCTCTGCACCGGCATGCAAGCGGGTTGTGCAACACGGGCAGTTCTGCATAGCGCGCGGGGCGGTGGGATGGTTGCGGTCGCGGGAATCCATTACATTGATTTTATGAGCTGGATCGACCAACACCCTGATATGGCAGGCGCCTTCGCCGCCGTCGCCGAAGCCAAGATCGTCGAGCAGAAGATATTTCGCGAGGCGATGAGCCGGCTCGGTGCGGCAGTCCATGTCATCACCACCGACGGTGCGAGCGGCAAAACCGGCTTTACCGCGACCGCTGTGTGTTCGGTGTCGGACGCGCCACCGACGCTCCTGGTCTGCCTCAACCGCTCCGCCATCAGTATGCCGATCCTGCGCGGCAATGGCGTGTTCTGCGTCAACACGCTGCGCGCCGGTGACGAATTGATCGCCGACACCTTCGCCGGGCGCGTCAAGGTGGCCCGCGAGGCGCGCTTCGATGCCGGCCAGTGGGCGACACTGTCGACCGGCTCGCCGGCGCTGATGAGCGCGGTGGTGGCCTTCGATTGCCGGGTGATCGAGATCAAGGCCGTGGCCTCCCACGACATCTATTTCGGCATGGTCGAGGCGATCCACCAGGGTCCGCCGGGCGCGGCCCTGGTCTATCACGACCGGCTGTATAAGCAGGTCTGACCGCTGCCGCAATTGTCCACGCTGTCCACCGCGCGACCGGTGCCGGATTTCTATCCACGATTGCGGGCGGTGGCCTATGCTTGGCCCATGGCCACGGTCACGGCACTGCCGCTGTTTCATCTCTACGGCGATCCGCCCGACGACCAGGCGTTCGACTTCATCCATGTCGAAACCATCTCGTCGCGGTCGTCGGCGCACGGCTGGCTGATCCGCGCGCACCGCCACCGCAACCTGTTTCAGATATTGCTGATCGAGCGCGGCGGCGGCGACATGACCTTCGAGGCCGCGACGCTGCCGCTCACGGCTCCCGCGGCAATCCTGGTGCCGCCGACCACGGCGCATGGCTTTCGCTTCCATCCCGAGGTGACCGACGGCTGGGTGGTGAGTTTCACCGAGGACGTCGCCGAGGCGCTGGGGGAGCGATCCGGCGAGGCGCTGAAACGGTTGACGGCGCTGGCGGCCGAGCCGGTGATCCCGCTCGGCGATGCGACCGAGATCAAGCGACTCGCGACGCTATGCGCCGATCTGCACGAGGAGAGTTTCCTGGCACGTGAGGGCTTTCGGCTGGCGATGCGCGGACTGCTGGCGCTGATCGCCATCGAGGTGGCGCGGCTTGCGGCGAGCCGCGCGCGCACCGGCGTGGTGACGCTCGCGCCCGCCGACGCCACGGTCGAGGCTCTGCGCCGCCTGGTCGAGGAGCACTTCCGCAAGGAACGGCTGATCGGTTTTTATGCCGAGAAGCTTGCGATCACGCCGGACCGGCTCAACGATCACGTCAAGCGGGTGAGCGGCGTGACGGCGGGCCATCTGATCCGCCAAAGGGTGTTGACCGAGGCCAAGCGCGCGCTGGTGTTCACCGGTCAGCCGATCCACGAGATTTCCTACGATCTCGGCTTCGCCGATCCGTCGCATTTCGCGCGGTTCTTTCGCAAGCAGACCGCGATGACGCCGCAGGAGTTTCGCGAAGGACGGGGCGGGTAACGAGGGTCAGCCTTCGATCGAAAGCTCTGCTTTGACCCGTCATCGTGAGAGCCTGACTCAAAAATGTGAGGCGCTGAGGTCTCCCTCCCCCGCGAGCACTTGCGAGCGGCGGGGAGGGTCGGCCGAGCGAGCGCAAGCGAGCGGAGGCCGGGGTGGGGGGCGTTGCAACCGTGAGTCCCACACAGGTACCCCCCACCCCCGACCCCTCCCCACCGCTCCACTGCGTTACGCGGGAGCCGCACCGCCGAATTTTCGGTCAGGCTCTCAGGATGACGGAATAAAGAACTCAGCTCGGCTTTGCCGGCGGCTGCGCCTGGACCGGCAAGGTGACAAAGAACGTCGAGCCTTGGCCGACCGTGGACTCCAGCCAGATTTTTCCGCCGTGCAGTTCGATGATGCGCTTGGAGATGGCGAGGCCGAGGCCGGTGCCGCCCTTTTTCCGGGTGATCGAATTGTCGGCCTGCTGGAACTCCTGGAACAGCTTGGCCTGGTCGGCGGCGGAAATGCCGGGCCCGGTGTCGCGGACCGACAGGTTGAACGTGCCGTTGCTCGCGCCGGCCTTGATCACCACCTCGCCGGCGTCGGTAAACTTGATGGCGTTGCCGACCAGGTTGAGCAGCACCTGGGTCAGCCGGCGTTCGTCGCCACGGCCGGTCGGCAGGTCGGGCGCGACCTCGGCCTTAAAGGCGAGCTTCTTGTCGGCGGCGAGCGGCTCGACCGCGCCATAGACGGTGTGCGCCACATCGCGGAGCGAGTAGTCGGCGAGGCTGAGCACAAGCTGGCCGGCCTCGATCTTGGACAGGTCGAGCACGTCGTTGATCAGGCCGAGCAGGTGCTTGCCGTTGCTCTCGAGCCGCCTGAGCACGCCGAGCATCTTGTCCGACGGCGGGCCGTAGACGCCATCGGCGATCAGTTCGGTGTAGCCCAGGATGGCGTTGAGCGGCGTGCGCAGCTCGTGGCTCATGTTGGCGAGGAACTGCGACTTGTGCTGGCTGGCTTCCGCGAGCTGGCGGCTCTTGTCCTGGATCTCGTCAAACAGGCGGACGTTCTCGATCGCGATGACCGCCTGATCGGCAAAGGTCTCCACCAGCGCAATCTGCTTGTCGGTGAACGGTTTGACTTCGAGGCGATAAATGGTGATGGTTCCCACCAGCTCATCGCCCTTGAGCATCGGCACCGCGAGCGTCGTGCGGATTGGATCGATGTCGCGCGCAACATAGCTGTATTCGGGGTCGGCCTGAATGTCGGCGACCTGCACCGTTCGTCGCTCGAGGCCCGCGCGCGCCGATATGCTGTGCCGTCCCAGCGGGATCGGGTTCCGATAGACCCAGTCCTGGTTCTCCAGGCCGGCGTTGTGGGACGCGACCGCGCGCAGCATTTTGCCATCGAAGCGGAAGATATAAGCTCGTTCGGCTTCGCACAGTCTCACCGCGTTCTCCGCCATGGTGACGAACACCGGCTGCAAGTCGAAGGCAGAACGGCCGATCACTTTCAGCACTTCGCTCGTCGCGGTCTGCTGCTCCAGCAACTCGGCCAGGTCCTCGGTGCGTTTCTGCACTTCGTCGAACAGGCGGACGTTCTCGATCGCGATCACCGCCTGGTCGGCGAAGGTATTGATCAACTCGATCTGCTTGTCGGTGAAGGGCTCCACCCGTTCGCGCGACAGAACGAGTACGCCAACGGGAGATCCCTCGCGCAGCATCGGGACCGCCAGAAGCGTGCGCACATTGACAAACCCCGGCGCTTCTCTCACCAAGGTGAGTTCGGGGTCTGTCGCGATATCCTCGATCTGCACCGGGTGACCTAACGACACGGCACGGCCGGCAATCGACGATCGCTCCGCCGTGATCGGATGGTTTTTCATATATTCGTCATGCTCAGGCGAATAGCCGTGCATGGCCACCGAGTGGTAGGCGTCCTGGCGCAGAAGCCTCATGGCGGCTCGGTCGGCGCGGCACAGCCGGGACGCCGACTCAAGCAGGGTGTCGAGCACGGTTTGCAGATCGAAGGTCGAGCGGCTGATGACTTTGAGCACGTCTGCGGTGGCGGTCTGCTGCTGCAGCGACTCACGCAGTTCGCCGAGCAGCCGCGTGTTCTCGATGGCGATGACGGCCTGCGCTGCGAAATTCTGCACCAGCTCGATCTGCTTGTCGGTGAACGGGCGGACCTCCTGGCGATACATGGCAATTGCGCCGATGAACTCGCCATCCTTGAGCATCGGCACCGCCAGGAACGTGCGGGCACCGGCGACTTCGACCAGCGTTACGATCCGCTTGTTGCCTTCGACGTACGAAGAATCCTGCGTCAGATCGGAGATATGGAGGACCTGTCTGCTTCGCCTGACGCGGTCGAGCGGAATTCCCGCGATATCTTGTTTTTCAATGACTGGATTGAGCCGGTAATATTCGGCATAGCTTTCCTCGCTGTGAACCGCGACGCAGCGAAAATTATCGCCTTCGCACAGAAACAGGTTGCCAAACGGGGCTTCACAGATGCGGGTTGCGTTCGCCAGCATGGATTCGAAAACCGGTTTCAGTTCGCCAGGAGATCGTGAAATGACCTGCAGCACTTCGGATGTCGCGGTCTGCTGCTCCAGGGATTCCGAGAGGTCGTCGGTGCGCTGGCGTAGTTCGCTGAGCAGCCGGGTGTTCTCGATGGCGATGACGGCCTGGGCTGCGACGTTCGTCAGCAGCTCGATCTGCTTGTCGGTGAACGGCTGAACCTCCTGGCGATAGATGGCGAAGGCGCCGACCAACTCCTCGTCCTTGAGCATCGGCACGCACACGAAGGATCGAGCGCCGCCAAACCGGACCGCATTTCCGGTGATAGCTTCAGCGGCGTAGTCGGCCGAACTGCACACCTGCTTTGTTCGCACCATACGCTCGATCAACGTGCCCGGTGTTGGGCGACGCAGTGGGCGGTCCTCATAAACTGCGGCCAGCGCCGGCGGGGCATTGTGCCAGGCGACCGGACGATAGGCCTCACCCTCAAAACGGAACAACGTGCCAAATTGGGCCTCGCAGATCCGTGTCGCATTTTCCAGCATCGCGTTGAAGACAGGATCCAAGTCGCCGGGTGACGTGGAGATAACCTTCAGCACCTCGCTCGTCGCGGTCTGCTGCTCCAGCGACTCGGAAAGATCATCGGTGCGCTGGCGCAGCTCGTTGAGCAGCCGCGTGTTCTCGATGGCTATGACGGCTTGTGCCGCAAAGTTCGTCACGAGCTCGATCTGCTTGTCGGTGAAGGGCCGCACCTCGGTCCGATAGATGGTTATCTCCCCGATCAAATCTCCTTCGCGGAGCATTGGAACAGCGAGATAAGAACGCGCGCCAGCGATCTCGACCAGCTCGACGATTGGGGGATATCGGTCGCGATAAATCCGCTCGGCCCTTAGGTCTGGAATGTGGATGATTGCCTTGAATTTTGCGAGACGGGCCAGCGGAAGATCGGGGACTTCGCGTATGTCGATCTTTGGACGACGGTTGCGCCGCTCGGCAAACCTGTCATCGCCGTGTACGGCGACCGCGCGAAAACCATCACCTTCCCAGAGCGTCAAATTGCCGAACTTGGCGTCGCAAATTCGAGTTGCGTTTTCGAGAAGCGCATGGAACACCGGCTCCAGATCGCCAGGCGAACTGGAGATGGCCTTCAGCACCTCCGAGGTCGCGGTCTGCTGCTGCAGCAATTCGGTCAGATCGTCGGTGCGCTGGCGCAGCTCGTTGAGAAGGCGCGTGTTCTCGATGGCGATCACGGCCTGGGCGGCAAAATTCGTCACCAGCTCGATCTGCTTATCGCTGAACGGCCGCACCTCTTGCCGATAGATGCCGATGGCGCCGATCAACTCGCCGTCCTTAAGCATTGGCACCGAGATGATCGTCCGGGCGCCAGCGAGTTCTTGCGAGGCTGGTTGTCGATCCCTCCTCCTCCAAGACGTCGAGTACGTGGTTCACCTGCTTGGTTTCGGCGACGCGGCGCAGGATGTGTCTCGGTCCGACGGGCTGAACGACAGGGGTGCGCCGGCGCTCTTCGGCCCACGCGGCCGGTGCGTTGTACATGGCTGCCGCACGGAAGCCGCTTCCTTCGCGCAGCCACAAGTTTGCGAACTTGGCTTCGCAGATACGGGTCGCATTTTCCAGCATGACCTGGAATACCGACTCCAGCTCGCCGGGCGAGCTCGAGATGACCTTGAGCACCTCGCTCGTCGCGGTCTGCTGCTCCAGCGACTCCGTCAGATCGTCGGTGCGCTGGCGCAGCTCGTTGAGCAGGCGGCTGTTCTCGATCGCGATCACCGCCTGGGCGGCAAAGTTCTGCACCAGCTCGATCTGCTTATCGGTGAACGGGCGGACCACATGCCGGTAGATCAAGAAAGCGCCGACGAGATTGCGTTCCTTGACGATTGGGACAAAGAGTCCCGTGCGAACTCGCCGAAAATCGGGATTGAGCCGTCGGATTCCGTCATACGCCGGTTCGCCTGCGATGTCGGTTACCTGAATGGTTTGCCGCGTTTGCTCCAGTTGGCCAAGTGCGGTCTGCGGTGGCGGTCGATGAAGTTTTGAGATCACGTCGGCATAGCGCGCGGAGTGGCCATAGACGGCCACGCCCCGAAACCCGCCGCCTTCGCAGAGTGCCAAGGTGCCGACTTCGGCACGGCATAGCTGAGTGGCGTTCTCGATCATCGTGTTGAAGATGGGTTCAAGCTCGCCCGGCGAGCTTGAGATGACTTGAAGCACTTCTGAAGTGGCGGTCTGCTGTTGCAAGGATTCCCGCAGCTCGTTGAGCAGCCGCGTGTTCTCGATGGCGATGACTGCTTGGGCGGCAAAATTTTGCACCAGCTTGATCTGCTTGTCGGTAAAGAGCCGCTCTTCTTGGCGGAAGATCATGATGGCGCCGATAACCTTGCTGTCCTTCAGCATCGGCACGGCCATATGCGTTCGAGCCCCGCCGAATTTGAACGCCGCAATCGAAGTGCCATCATTGGAGTCGCCGAAGGTGTGGACGATCTTCTTGGTTTTCAGCAGGCATCCAAGCGGTTGCCCGGGGCTCGGTACGAATGCCCCGCGCTCTGTCAGGAACCTCTCGAATTCGGGTGTCGGGCTGGCAAACGCGGCCGGCCGGAACTTGCTCTGCTCGTAAAGGTACATCGTGCCAAACTTTGCATCGCAAATGCGCGTTGCCTTTTCCAATATGGCCTGGAACACCGGCCCCAATGATCCGGGCGAGCGGGAGATGACGCGGAGCACCTCCGCGGTCGCGGCCTCCCGCTCCAGTGCCTGATCGAGTTGCTCTTGCAGATTGGCGGCCGGCTCGGCGGATTTACGCGCCGCCTGGGCCACGCGAGGCTTTGCTTTGCCGCGAGGACGCTTCTTGGCGGTCTTGCTGCCGGCTGCTGCGCGTCGTCTCATCGGCTTCCCAGGCTCAAGACTCAGCCAAATTCTATGCAAAGCACGGCGGCAACGCCATGGCGGTGGCGCCCACGAAAAGCATCGCCGTCACGGCATCTTGCCGAGCTCTTTCAACACCGCTTCCGCCTCCCGGAAGGCGTGGTTGCCGGCCGGCACGCCGCAATAGCTCGACTGTTGCAGGATGATCTCCTTGATGTCGTCCGAGGTGAAGCCGCCGGTGGTCAACGCGCCGCGCACGTGCAGCCGGAATTCGTCCCAGCGGCCGAGGGCGATCATCGTGCCCATCACCAGGACCCGCCTTGTGCGGTCGTCGAAATGCGGCCGGGTCCAGATATCGCACCACGGGCTCTTGGTGATCAGGTCGAGCCATTCGGCGTTGAAGTTGTTTCTGCTCTTCGCCGAGCGATCGACCCAGTCGTCGCCCAGCACGCGGCGCCGCGCGGCATCGCCGCGCTTGAGGCGCTCGGCTTCATCCATGGTAGGCTCCTTATTCTACTGCGTCAGAAATTGTAACGGCATCGCCGCGCGTTGTGCGAGAGTCATTGTGCCCTCTCCCCTTGCGGGAGAGGGCAGCTTGGAGCTGCACCGAGTTCGGTTGGGTGAGGGGTTGCGGTCTCACCCCTCACCCATCCTTTCCTTTGAAACTCTGAATAGCCCTCTCCCGCAAGGGGAGAGGGCACGAGATGCGAGCGCCGAATTCTTCTGACGCCGTAGAACTAATGCGTCAGGAATTCGAGCACGGCGTCGGTATAGGACCTGGCCTGCTCGATGTTGGACAGATGCGCGGCGTCGAACGAGACGACCTTCGAGCCCTTGATCATCTTGCCGATCTCGTGGCCGTACTCCGGCAGCGTCGCCGGATCCTTCGAGCCGACGATGACCATGGCCGGCGCCGTGATGGTCGGCGTCGAGGTGCGGAAGTCCATGTCGCGCACCGCCTCGCAGCAGCCGACGAAGCCGTCGAGCTTGGTGGCGGTGAACATCTCGACCACCTTGGCGACCGCCTGCGGATTGCTGTCGCGGAACTCCTTGGTGAACCAGCGCTCCATCTGCGGGCCGGAAAGCTTTTGCAGCCCGTTGTCGCGGGCGAACTTGATGCGGTCGTGCCAGGGCTGCTTGTCGGCGTAGTAATAGTGGGTGTTCGACAGCACGAGCTTTTCCACGCGATCTCGCGCATTGGCGCCCATCCATTGTCCGACCATGCCGCCCATGGACAGGCCGCACCAATTGAATTTCTTGACGCCTGCGGCGTCGGCGACGGCGAGCGCGTCGTGGCCGAGCATGTCCATGGAGTAGGCGCCCTTCGGCGCGCCCGATTGGCCGTGGCCGCGACGGTCGTAGCGCACCAGGCGGAATTTTCTGGACCATTCGGCGGCCTGGTCGTCCCACATGTGCAAGTTGGTGCCGAGCGAATTGCACAGCATCAGCACCGGCGCGTTGGCCGGGCCCTCGACTTGGTAGTTGATGGGGCAGCCGTCTTTGGCAGTTGCGGTGGGCATGGGTTCCTCGTGGTTGGTTATTGGATGGCGGGAAGGAAATTCAATCGTGCTTGTTTTCGGCTGGCGGCGCGGCCTGCGTGGTTGCCTCGGCGGCTTCATCGATCCGCGTCAGGATATCCATCAGCCCGCCGGGCGCGTCCGGGGCAGCGCGCGGGGAGGCATGATTTGGCTCGGCAGGCGGCAAATTCTGCGCAGCCGGCAGCCTGGGTTCTGCCGGCCTCGGCTCGATCGGCCGAATTTCCTGGGTCCGTGCTTCCTGCCGCCGCGGTCCGCGCGTCTGGGTCGACATCACCAGCCGGTCGATGAACACCTGGGCCGAGCCCTGGTAGGTCAGCGGAACGAATAGCTTTTCGATCTCCAGACCGCCGAGTTGTGACTTCACGCGCAAGTCGTGGAGCATCACCTCCTTGAGCGGGCGCTTGTCCTTTGCGGCCTGCTGGCTCAGTTCCCGCATCAAGGCGTGGGCATCGGCGCGGCCGATTTTTTCGGCGAGGGCGTACGTTAGCGCTTCGGCCATGATCCGGCCGCCGGTGAGCTCGAGATTGGCGCGCAACCGTTCGACGTCGACCTCGAGGCCCTGGGCGATCTGGACGATTGCCGCGAGTGCGCCGGAGGTGACCAGCGCCAGCGCCGGGAACGTGGTCCATTCGCCGAGCCATGCGCCGAGCGCGCGCTCCTGCTCCTGCACCTGGGCTGCGAGCAATGTCGCCACCAGGTTGGGGGCAATTGTCGCAGCCGAAAGAGCTGTCGCGGTCGCGGCCGGATTGCGCTCGTGCGCCATGGCAGAGGCGCCACTGCGATCGGATGCGCCGGTCTCGAACACTTCGCCGATCTCGACCTGCATCATCAGTGCAACGTCGCGGGCGATCTTGCCGCAAGAGCCGGCCAGGATGCCGAACGCCGCCGCGATCTCGGTCAGACGATCGCGGTGGGTGTGCCACGGCGCGTCGGGGATCGGCAGATCGAGCAGCGCCGCGAGTCGCTCGGAAACGGGAAGACCATTCTCACCCAGCGCCGCCAAGGTGCCGGCCGTGCCGCCGAATTGCAGCGCCAGCGCCTCGCGGCGGAGCCGTGTCAGGCGCTCCCGCGAGCGGGCCAGCGCCGCGGCATAGCCCGCAAGCTTCAGCCCGAACGGCATCGGCAGCGCCTGCTGCATCGCGGTGCGGGCGACGCCGAGCGTGCGGCGATGGCGTCCAGCGAGCGCGGTGAAGCCTTTGATCGCTGCGTCGAGGTCGACGAGCAGCGCATCGATGGCGGCGCGCAGCTCCAGCACCAGCGCCGTGTCGGTGACGTCCTGGCTTGCGGCGCCCCAGTGCACGAAGTTTGCCGCTGCGCCGTCCCGCTTGAAGACCTCGGCGGTCAGCGCATCGACCATGGCGATGGCAATGTTGCCGGACGGAGCCGAGGCCTCGACCAGGGCTGCCACGTTGTAAAGGCCGGCGTTGCAAGCCTCGCCGATCGCGCCCGCGGCGCCGGCGGGGATCACACCGACCGCGGCCTCGGCGCGCGCCAGCGCCGCCTCGAAGTCGAGCATGCGTTGCAGCCGCGCCCGGTCGGTCATGATGGCGCGCATAGCGGCGCTCGCGTAAAGCGGCGTCGAAAGCTGCGATGACAGCAGCGCGTCGGTCAGGAGCGGATCGACCATCGGATGTCCATCGGGACAGGCGCACCCATTACACCCGCCCGGGGCCCTCGCGCCAATCCCTGCTCCGCAAGGCGGCCGGCCATGCCGAAAGCCCTTTCCAGGCGTCGGACAAGGCCTTATTTCCTGTGGTGCAGGTCAAATTGGAGGAACGCCGATGGCCATGACGATGTCGGGCGAGCAGCAGCTCACCGCCCCTCGCGAGAGGGTGTGGGCCGCGCTCAACGATCCGGAAGTGCTCAAGGCCTGCATTCCGGGCTGCGAGACCCTGGAAGTGACCGGCGACAACGAGTTCTCGGCCGTTGCCACCAACAAGATCGGGCCGGTCAAGGCCCGCTTCAAAGGCAAGGTGCGGCTGACCGACCTCGATCCGCCCAACGGCTACAAGATCTCGGGCGAGGGCGACGGCGGCATCGCCGGCTTCGCCAAGGGCGGCGCCACCGTGGCGCTGACCGACAAGGACGGCGGCACGCTGCTGACCTACAACGTCGAGGCCCAGATCGGCGGCAAGCTCGCCCAGCTCGGCCAGCGGCTGGTCAACGGGGCGGCGAAGAAGCTTGCCGACGACTTTTTCACCAAATTCGCCGCGGCGGTGAAATAGCCGCCCCGCGCATATTGCGGCCTTCCGACCCTTGACCGCGGCCGCGGCCAAGGTTCAAGTTGCTCTTGTTCCAAACGACGAAAATGAGCGAAAAACGCTCAGTTTCGCGCCGTTTTGGAAGTCAGGTTCGTTTTCCGGCGGGAAAACTGGGCCGTTAGACCCGGATTTTTTGGGAGGAATGTCATGCCGTCCGTCTCGATGACCGTGAACGGCAAAGCCGTCACGGCCGATGTCGATCCCCGCACGCTGCTGGTCCAGTTCCTGCGCGAGCATCTGCGGCTCACCGGCACGCATGTCGGCTGCGACACCTCGCAGTGCGGCGCCTGCGTCGTGCATCTCAACGGCATCGCGGTGAAGTCCTGCACCACGCTTGCCCTGCAAGCCGAGGGCGCCAACGTCCTGACCATCGAGGGGCTTGCCGCGCCGGACGGCCCGCTGCATCCGATGCAGGAGGCGTTCCGCGAGAACCACGGCCTGCAATGCGGCTTCTGCACGCCCGGCATGGTGATGACCGCGGTCGACATGGTGAAGCGGCTCGGGCAACGAACTCGACGAGCACACCATCCGCCATGAGCTCGACGGCAACCTCTGCCGCTGCACCGGCTACCACAACATCGTCAAGGCGATCGCGGCTGGCGCGAAAGCCATGAAGGGAATGCAGGCTGCGTAAACTTCCGTCGAAGCTGCAGCTCGAGGAGGAAGGCCATGACCATCGAGCTGCGACCGGAATCGGCGCAGCGGTGCGTCGCAAGGAAGATCTCCGTTTCATCACCGGCAAGGGCCAGTACACCGACGACATCAGCCGGCCGGGCGAGACCCGCGCGGTGTTCGTGCGCTCGCCGCATGCGCACGCCAAGATCAAGAATGTCGACGCCAGCCGCGGCGAAGAAAATGCCGGGCGTGCTCGGCGTGCTGACCGGCGCCGAGCTCGCCGGCGACAAGATCGGCAATCTGATCTGCGGCTGGATGATCCATTCCAAGGACGGCTCGCCGATGAAGATGTCGGCGCATCCGGCGATCGCGTCGGGCAAGGCCTGCTATGTCGGCGATCCGGTCGCGGTGGTGGTGGCCGAGACGCTGGCGCAGGCCAAGGACGCGGCCGAGAAGGTCAAGGTCGACTACGAGGTGCTGCCGGCGGTGAGCGATCCGGCCAAGGCGCAGTCGCAGCCGGCGATCCATGAGGTCGCGCCGAAGAACACCATCTATCAGTGGCATCTCGGCGACAGCAAGGCGGTGGACGCCGCGATCAAATCGGCCAAGCACGTCACCAGGCTCGACATCGTCAACAACCGGCTGGTGCCCAACGCGATGGAGCCGCGCGTCGCCATCGGCGAATACGACACGCGGCACGCAGAACTTCACGCTCTGGAACACGTCGCAGAACCCGCATGTGGCGCGGCTGGTCATCGCAGCCTTCGTCGGCATGGCGCCGGAGCACAAGCTCCGCGTCATCGCGCCCGATGTCGGCGGCGGCTTCGGCTCGAAGATTTTCATCTATCCCGAAGAGGTCGTGTGCCTGTGGGCGTCGAAGAAGGTCGGCCGGCCGGTGAAATGGACCTGCGACCGCTCCGAGGCGTTCCTCGCCGACGCGCATGGCCGCGACCACGTCACCCACGCCGAGATGGCGTTCGGCGATGACGGCAAGATCACCGGGCTGAAGGTCAAGACCATCGCCAACCTCGGCGCCTACATGTCGACGTTCTCGTCGTCGGTGCCGACCTATCTCTACGCGACGCTGCTGTCCGGCCAGTACGACATCCCGGCGATCTATTGCGAGGTCGACGCGGTCTACACCAACACCGTGCCGGTCGACGCCTATCGCGGCGCGGGGCGGCCCGAGGCGACCTTCGTGGTCGAGCGGCTGGTCGAGGTCGGCGCGCGCGAGCTCGGCATGGACCCGGGCGATCTGCGCAAGAAGAACTTCATCAAGTCGTTCCCGCACCAGACGCCGGTGATCATGACCTACGATGCCGGCGACTATAACGCCTCGCTGAAGAAGGCGCTGGAGATCGCCGACGTGAAGGGCTTCGGCAAGCGCAAGCGCGACAGCGCCCGCCACGGCAAGCTCCGCGGCATCGGCTATTCGACCTACATCGAGGCCTGCGGCATTGCGCCGTCGCAGGCGGTCGGCTCGCTCGGCGCCGGCGTTGGCCTCTGGGAATCCGCCGAGGTGCGGGTCAACCCGACCGGATCGGTCGAGGTGCTGACCGGCTGCCACAGCCACGGCCAGGGCCACGAGACGACGTTCGCGCAGCTTGTTTCGGAGCGGCTCGGCATTCCGATCGACACCGTGAGCATCGTGCATGGCGACACCGACAAGGTGCAGTTCGGCATGGGCACCTACGGCTCGCGCTCGGGCGCGGTCGGCATGTCGCGCGATCGTCAAGGCGCTCGACAAGATCGAGGCCAAGGCCAAGAAGGTCGCGGGCTTCCTGATGGAGGCGGCCGAAGGCGACATCGAGTTCAAGGACGGCAAGTTCACCGTCGCCGGCACCGACAAGTCGGTCGGCTGGGGCGATGTGACGCTCAATGCCTACATCGCGCACAAGTTCACCGGCGCGCAGCTTGAGCCGGGCCTGAAGGAGGGCGCGTTCTACGACCCGACCAACTTCACCTTCCCGGCCGGCTGCCACATCTGCGAGGTCGAGATCGATCCCGACACCGGCCGCGCCGAGATCGCCGGCTGGACCGCGGTGGACGACTTCGGCACCGTGATCAATCCGATGATCGTCGAGGGCCAGGTGCACGGCGGCGTGGCGCAGGGCGTCGGCCAGGCGCTGCTCGAAGGCGCGGTCTATGACACGAACGGCCAGCTCGTCAGCGGCTCGTTCATGGACTATTCGATGCCGCGCGCCGAGAATTTTCCGACGCTGAAGGTCGGCACCACCACGACGAAATGCCCGTCGAATCCGCTCGGCATCAAGGGCTGCGGCGAGGCGGGCGCGATCGCGGCGCCGGCGGCGGTCATCAACGCCATCACCGACGCGATCGGCACCGAGGATTTGGCCATGCCGGCGACGCCCCAGGCGATCTGGGCGGCGATCCGCAAGGCCGGCGAAGATGCAAAAGGCAGCAGAATAGGAACAGGGAGACCACGATGTACGAATTCAAATACGTCAACGCCCGAACTCGGTCCGGCAGGCGGTCAACATGCTGGCCAAGGATCCCGAGGCGAAGATCCTCGCGGGCGGGCACTCGCTCCTGCCGGTGATGAAGCTTCGGCTGGCGAAGCCCAGCCAGCTTCTCGACATCGGCAAGATCGAGGGCCTCTCCGGCATCGAGCTGAAGGGCCGCTCGATCGTGATCGGCGCCACCACCCGCCACGTCGAAGTGGCGAATTCGCAGGTGGTCAAGGACGCGCTGCCGGTGCTGGCGGAGCTCGCCGGCGAGATCGGCGATCCGGCGGTGCGCCATCGCGGCACGCTCGGCGGCTCGCTCGCCAACAACGATCCGAACGCCGATTATCCGGCGGCGGTGCTGGGCCTCGGCGCGACCATCATCACTCAACAAGCGCCGCATCGCCGCCGACGATTTCTTCAAGGGCATGTTCGAGACCGCGCTCGAGCCCGACGAGATCATCACCAAGGTGAGCTTCCCGCTGGCCAAGAAGGCGGCCTACCAGAAGTTCCAGCATCCGGCCTCGGGCTTCGCGCTGGTCGGCGTGTTTGTGGCAAAGCGCGGCGCCGACATCCGCGTCGCGGTGACCGGAGCGGGCTCGAACGGCGTGTTCCGGGTGAAGAGCTTCGAGGAGGCGCTGAAGAAGCGCTTCTGCGCCGAAGTCGATCGAAGGGCATGACCATCCCGGCCGACGGCATGAACGCGGACATCCATGGCAGCGCCGAATACCGCGCGCATCTGGTCGGCGTGATGGCGCGCCGGGCGCTGGCCGAGGCGTAGCGGATACGGCTTCGCCGACTTATCTTGTGCTTGCGACACCGAGCACGGCGTCATGCCCGGCCTTGTGCCGGGCATCTACGTCTTGTGGGCATGGCAGCAAGACGTGGATGGCCGGGACAAGCCCGGCCATGACGGAGTAAATAGCAGGTCATGAACAAAGTGGAACCACTTCGAAAAGCGCCTGCCTCGATCGACGCACACGCTCAAGCTGCTCGGGGAGGCGAACTACCTCGCCGACCGGTCGCTCGCGACCGTGCTGTTCCTGGCGCTGAAGATGGGCCGGCCGATCTTCTTCGAAGGCGAGGCCGGCGTCGGCAAGACCGAGATCGCCAAGGTGCTGTCGTCGACGCTCGGGCGCCGGCTGATCCGCCTGCAATGCTACGAGGGGCTCGACGTCGCGTCCGCGGTCTATGAGTGGAACTACGCCGCGCAGATGATCGCGATCCGCGCCGCGGAAGCCGAAGGCGAGCGCGACAGCGAGCGCATTCGAGACGATGTGTTCTCCGAGCGCTTCCTGATCAAGCGGCCGCTGCTGCAGGCGCTGGAGCCTGACCCGGCCGGCGCGCCGGTGCTGCTGATCGACGAACTGGATCGCAGCGACGAGGCGTTCGAGGCGTTCCTGCTCGGAAGTGCTGGCCGATTTCCAGGTGACCATCCCGGAGCTCGGCACGGTCAAGGCCGAGCATCCGCCGATCGTCGTCATCACCTCGAACCGCACCCGCGAAATCCACGACGCGCTGAAGCGCCGCTGCCTCTATCACTGGGTCGGCTATCCGACCGCGTCGCGCGAACTTGAGATCGTGCGCGCCAAGGTGCCGGGCGTCGGCAAGAAATTGTCCGAGCAGGTGGTGGGCTTCGTGCAGGCGCTGCGCAAGCAGGACCTGTTCAAGTCGCCGGGCGTCGCCGAGACGCTCGACTGGGCGACCGCCTTGAGCGAGCTCGACGCGGTGGCGCTCGATCCGGCGCAGGTGTCCGACACGCTCGGCGTGCTGCTGAAATACCAGGACGACATCGCGCGGCTCGAAGGCGGCAAGGTCAAGGAGCTGCTCGACCAGGTGCAGGCGGAGCTGCGCGCGGCGGAGTAAATTCCGCCTCATCCTGAGGAGCATTGCAGAGCAATGCGTCTCGAAGAATGGGGCGGCCGCATGCTTCGAGACGCGGCCCTCGGCGTCCTCAGAGCATGAGGCGGGAGAGAAACGGTTGCCAATGTCAAAGCCCTCAGGAGACCCGGAGGGCCGCCTTGCCGAGAACATCCTCTACTTCGCGCGCGCGCTGCGCGCCGCCGGCATGCCGCTCGGGCCCGGCTCGGTGCTCGACGCGGTCGCAGCCGTGCACGCGGCCGGCGTCGGCACCAAGGACGATTTCTACTGGACGCTGCACGCGGTGTTCGTGAAGCGCCACGAGCATTCGGTGCTGTTCGACCAGGCGTTCCGGATTTTCTTCCGCAAGCGCGGCTATCTGGAGCGGCTGATCGCCATGATGTCGCCGGAGATGACCGGCGCGCCGGCCCAGGCCGAGACGCCGCAGGCCTCGCAGCGCGTGCTCGATGCGCTGTTCCAGGGCGCGGAGAAGATCGAGCGCGAGAAGCAGGAGATCGAGCTCGACGCCCGCTTCACCGTGTCCGACCGCGAGGTGCTGGAGAAGAAGGACTTCGCGCAGATGAGCGCGGCCGAGATCGCGCAGGCCAAGGACGCCATCAAGCGCATGGTGCTGGGCTTCGACGACGTCAAGACGCGGCGGCTCGCGCCGCATCCGCACGGCCATCGCATCGATCTGCGCCGCACCTTGCGCGCCAGCATGAAGGCCGGCGGCGCGCGTGATCGACCTGAAATATCGCGGACCGAAGACCAAGATGCCGCCGGTTGTCGCGCTGCTCGATATTTCCGGCTCGATGAGCCAGTACACGCGGCTGTTCCTGCATTTCCTTCATGCCGTCACCGATGCGCGAAAGCGCGTGCTCGACCTTCCTGTTCGGCACGCGGCTGACCAACGTCACCCGCGCGCTGAAGGAGAAGGACCCTGACGAGGCGCTGGCGGCGTGCTCGGCGAGCGTGCTGGACTGGTCGGGCGGCACGCGGATCGCGACCTCGCTCGCGGTGTTCAACAAGCAATGGTCGCGCCGCGTGCTGACCCAGGGCGCGGTGGTGCTGCTGTTCACCGACGGGCTTGAGCGCGATCCCGACGAGCGGTTGGGCTTCGAGATCGACCGGCTGCACCGCTCCTGCCGGCGGCTGATCTGGCTCAACCCGCTGCTGCGGTTCTCCGGCTTCGAGGCCAAGGCCCGCGGCATCAGGGTGATGCTGCCGCATGTTGACGAATTGCGGCCGATCCACAATCTGGAATCGATGAGCGACCTCTGCCGGGCGCTGTCGGAACATGGCAGTCATGTCGATCCCAAGACATGGCTGGCCAGGATGGCGTAATATACCGATATATATAACGGCCGGGCGTGGAAACCGGCATAATGGGCTAAAGGAGACTCACATGCTGGCGAGAGACGAGGACATTCTCAAGGCCGCCGAGGACTGGCGGAAGGCCGGCCGCGGGGTTGCGCTCGCGACCGTGGTCGAGACCTGGGGCTCGGCGCCGCGGCCGATCGGCTCGAACCTGGTGATCGACGACCAGGGCAATTTCCTCGGCTCGGTGTCGGGCGGCTGCGTCGAAGGCGCGGTGGTGACCGAAGCCATCGACGTGATCGAGAGCGGCAAGCCGAAGACGCTGGAGTTCGGCGTCGCCGACGAGACCGCCTGGAAGGTCGGGCTGTCGTGCGGCGGCAAGATCCAGGTGTTCGTCGAGAAGGTGGAGTAGAGCGAATCGGCGAATAGGGAGTAGCGAATAGGGAGTAGCGAATAGGGAGTAGCGAATAGGGCAGACGGGGAACGGCGGCCGCTTTCTATTCGCCACTCGCTATTCGCCACTCGCGGGATCAACATGAAGATCGACATCCTCAAAGCTCTGAACGAAGAACGCGCGGCGCGGCGCAGCGTCGTCGTCGTCACCAACCAGGACAGCGGCGAGCAGCGGCTGGTGCAGGGCCGCCGACATCGGCAACGATCCGCTGAAGGAAGTGCTGGGCAAGCACCTGCGCTCGGGCAAGAGCGGCATCGAGGAGACGCCGGAAGGCCGCGTGTTCCTCACCGTGCATGTGCCGTCGCCGAAGCTCGTCATCACCGGCGCGGTGCATATCTCGCAGGCGCTGGCGCCGATGGGGCAGTTGCTCGGCTACGACGTGACCATCGTCGATCCGCGAACGGCGTTTGCCAGCATCGAGCGCTTTCCCGACGTCAAGGTCGATGGCGGAATGGCCGGACGTGGCGCTGCCGCCGATCGGCATCGACCGCTACACCGCCTTCGTCGCGCTGACCCACGATCCGAAGATCGACGATCCGGGGCTGGCAGTCGCGCTGAAAAGCGACTGCTTCTACATCGGCGCGCTGGGCTCGCGGAAAACCCATGCCCGCCGAGTCGAGCGGCTGAAGACCGAGCGCGGCTTCACCGACAACGACATCGGCCGCATCCACTCGCCGATCGGGCTCGACATCGGCGCGGTGTCGCCGTCGGAGATCGCGGTCGCGATCATCGGCGAGATCACGCAGGCGCTGCGCGAGGAGCCGGCATGAGACTACGGCAATGAAGTTCGGCCCGGTTTCGCCGCGGCGAGGCCCTGGGCGCCACCGCCGTCCACACCATCCGCCAGGGCGCGCTGGTGCTGAAGAAAGGCACTCTGTCGGGCCCGCGGAGGTCGCGGCGCTGGAGGCAGCCGGCATCAAGGACATCGTGGTGGCGCGGCTCGAGCCGGGCGACGTGTCCGAGGACAGAGCCGCAGCCGAGATCGCCAAAGCCGTGGCCGGATCGGGCGTGCATGTCGATCGCGCCTTCACCGGCCGGGCCAATCTGTTTGCCGAGCATGCCGGCGTGCTGGTGGTTGAGAAGGAATTGATCGACCGGCTCAACCGGGTCGACGAGGCCATCACATTTGCCACGCTGCCGGCGTTCAAGCCGGTGGTCGAGGGCGAGATGATCGCAACGGTGAAGATCATTCCGTTCGCGGTGGACGAAGCCGCACTGAAGGCGGCGCTGGCGGTGGCGAGCAAGCCGTTCATCCGCGTCGCGCCCTACAAGATCAAGAAGGTCGGCGTGGTTTCGACCCTGCTGCCGGGGCTCGTACCCAAAGTGGTCGAGAAGACGCTTGCGGGTCACGCAGGAGCGGCTGGCGCCGGCCGGCGCAACGATCATTGCCGAGCGCCGCGTGCCGCACGAGCAGGGCGCGCTCGCCAAGGCCATCGACGAGGTGCTGAAAGCGGGCGCCGAACTGGTCGTGGTGTTCGGCGCGTCTGCCATCGCCGATCGGCGCGACGTCATTCCGGCGGCGGTGGAAGCGGTCGGCGGCCGCATCGAGCATTTTGGCATGCCGGTCGATCCGGGCAACCTGATGCTGATCGGGCAGGCGAGGGGGCAGCCGATCCTGGGCGCGCCGGGCTGTGCGCGCTCGCCCAAGGAGAACGGTTTCGACTGGGTGCTGATGCGGCTGCTCGCGGGCCTGCCGGTGTCGCGCGAGGATGTGACCGGGCTCGGCGTTGGCGGGCTGCTGATGGAGATCGTCACGCGGCCGCAGCCGCGCAGCGTGCCGGAGCCGGAGAAAGGGCGCCACATCGCCGCGGTGATCCTCGGCCGCCGGCCGCTCGACCCGCATGGGCGGCCCGAACAAGCTTCTAGAGCAGATCGGCGGCCGGCCGCTCGTCCGCATCGCGGCCGAGCAGGCGCTGGCTTCGCGCGCGCGGCCGGTGATCGTGGTGACGGGCCATCAGCGCGATAAGATCGAGGCAGCGCTTGAGGGCTTGAACGTGCGGCTGGTGCACAATCCAAATTTCGCCGAAGGGCTTTCGACCTCGGTGAAGGCCGGCCTCGCCGCTGTGCCGGAGGCTGTCGATGGCGCGATCGTCTGCCTCGGCGACATGCCGCAAGTCACTGCGGCGCTGATCGATAAGCTTGTGGCGGCGTTCGATCCCGAGCGCAGCGCGCTGGTGGTGGTGCCGGTGATCGACGGCAAGCGCGGCAATCCGGTGGTGTGGTCGCGGCGGTTCTTTCCCGAGCTCGCGGCTCTCGAAGGCGATGTCGGCGCGCGCCATCTGATCGGCCGCTATCCCGAGGCGGTCGCCGAGGTGCCGCTGAGCGATACCGCGGCGCTGATCGACGTCGATACGCCGGAGGCGCTGAAGAAGCTCAAGGCCGAGCTGGAAGGCGCCTGATCGAAATCTCTGCGTGCGCGCTACCTGCGGCTCAACGTCATTGCATCTGCCGTCCAACAGCGATTTAGCCGAGGTTTTTGAAATACTTGCACGACCTTTAGGAAATGGCCTTGCGGAACGGACGCGTATATTTTACATATGACTGACCAGTCAGTCAGAATTTTAATGCGATGGCCAGAACAACAATTCCGTCTGCGAAGAGACCGCGCCAAGCCTCCGGCGCGGCGAAGCCGGTCCGGCCCGGCGCGCGCGCCAAGCGCAGCGCCGAACGGCGCGACGCGATCCTTGCGGCAGCGCTCGACGAATTCGCCGCGCGGGGCTTTGCCGCGACGCGGCTCGACGACGTGGCGCGCCGTGCCGATGTCGCCAAGGGCACGATCTATCTGCACTTTGCCGACAAGGAAGCGCTGTTCGAGGAGCTGATCCGGATCGAGCTCGGCCCGGTGGTCGGCGCGCTGGAGCAGGCCTCGCACGCCGAGCTTCCGCTCCGCCAGGTGACCGACCAGCTCATCGAGGTGTTCGTGCACGGCATATTCGAGACCCGGCGCAAGGACGTCATCCGGCTTGGTCATCACCGAAGGGCCGCGCTTTCCCAAGCTCGCCGAATTCTACTACCGCGAGGTGATCGCGCGCGTGCTCGGCATTGTCCGCGGGATTGCTGCGCCGCGCGTTCGAGCGCGGCGAGCTTTCGAGCGACGCGCTGGTGCGCTTTCCGCAACTGCTCGCAGCGCCCGGCATCGTTGCGATCGTCTGGAGCGGCCTGTTCGATCGCTTCGAGCCGCTCGACGTGCGTGCGATGATGCGGGCGCATTTCGACACGCTGCTCGGCAACAGGAGCGTACCATGAACGCTCGCCACATGCTTGTTTTGGGCGCTGCGCTGCTGGCGCTCGCGGCTTGTTCGAAATCCGAGGATCGCGGCTTCCAGGGCTGGATCGAGGCCGACCTGATCTTTGTCAGCCCCGACGAATCCGGCCGGGTCGAGACGCTTACGGTGCGTGAAGGCGAAGCGGTGGAGACAGGCGCGCCGCTGTTTTCGGTCGATACCGAACTTCAGCAGGCCGATGTCGACATGGCGAAGGCCGCGCTGACCAACGCGCAGTTGGCGTTCGATCGCGCGCAGACGCTTCTTAAGACCTCGGCCGGCACGCAGAAGACGCTCGAAGACGCCGAAGCGACACTGCGTACCGCGCTGGCGCGGCTCAACTCGGCGCAGACGCGCCTCGCGCGGCGCAAGATGGCAAGCCCGGTGAATGGGTCGGTGCAGCAGATCTACTATCGGCCGGGCGAACTGGTTCCGGCCGGCAGGCCGGTGGTTTCGCTGCTGCCGCCCGGCAACATCAAGGTTCGCTTCTTCGTGCCGGAAACAGAGCTGGCCGAAGATCGCGCTGGGTGACAGCGTTGCGATCCACTGCGACGGCTGCAAGGAAGATGTCGCCGCAAAAGTGACTTTCATCTCGCGCCAGTCCGAGTTCACTCCGCCGGTGATCTACAGCCTCGAGGAGCGCTCCAAGCTGGTGTATCTGATCGAGGCCCGCACCGGCACGCCGAACGAGCTTGCGCGTCGGCCAGCCGGTGGATGTCCGTTTCACGGAGCGGAGCAAGTGAATACGCTTGCGAATGCCGGCCCCGACGTCGTCATCGATGTCCACGGCCTGACCAAAAAATTCGACGGCCGCACGGTGGTGCATGACCTGTCGATGCAGGTCAAGCGCGGCACGATCTACGGCTTCCTCGGCCCCAACGGCTCCGGCAAGACCACGACGATCCGCATGCTGTGCGGGCTGCTCACGCCCGACGAGGGCACCGGCACCTGCCTCGGCTACGACATCCGCACCGAGACCGACAAGATCAAGCGTCAGGTCGGCTATATGACGCAGCGCTTCAGCCTTTACCAGGACCTCTCGGTCCGCGAGAACCTGGAGTTCGTCGCCCGGCTCTATGGCGTGGACGATCCGACCGGCGCCGCGAGAAACATGGTCGCCCGGCTTGGCCTGCAGGGCCGCGAGGAGCAGCTCGCGGGCTCGCTGTCGGGCGGCTGGAAGCAGCGGCTCGCGCTCGGCGCCTGCACCTTGCCGAACCCGCAATTGCTCCTGCTCGATGAACCGACCGCGGGCGTCGATCCCAAGGCTCGGCGCGAGTTCTGGAACGAGATCCACGCCCTCGCAGCTCAAGGCCTGACCGTACTGGTCTCGACCCATTACATGGACGAGGCCGAGCGCTGTCATGAGATCGCCTATATCGCCTATGGCGTGCTGCTGACC
The DNA here is from genome assembly GCA_963702635.1 of uncultured Alphaproteobacteria bacterium. GTDB lineage: Bacteria > Pseudomonadota > Alphaproteobacteria > Rhizobiales > Xanthobacteraceae > Z2-YC6860. The sequence continues at coordinate 965,018 of CAVPDL010000009.1, read as the reverse complement.
CACGGCACCGTGGAGCAGGTCGTCGACGAATCCAAGCTCGTCACCTACACCGTCAGCGGCGAGAATTTGCCCGAGCTATCGGCGGAGCTGACCGACAAGCCGGGCATCGACTCGGTGGCGCCGTTCGGCACCAGCCTGCATGTCTCCGGCCGCGATCCCGCATCCCTGGAGGCTGCGATCGCGCCCTATCGCGACGACAAGGCGCTGCACTGGATCCATTCCAAGCCGTCGCTCGAGGACGTGTTCATCGATCTGATGGGCCGCGCCAAGGACAATTTTCAATGAGCGCGGTTACGGAAAGCTTTCGCCGCACCAACGCGATGCTGATCAAGGAGTTCATCCAGCTTCGCCGCGACCGCGTCTCATTCGCCATGATCGTCATGATTCCGCTCGTGCAGCTTCTGCTGTTCGGCTACGCCATCAACACCACGCCGCGCGACCTGCCGACCGCGGTCCTGCTGCAGGAGAACAGCGACGTCGGCCGCTCCATTCTCAAGGCGCTGGAGAACACCCGGTACTTCAAGGTCACGCGGCAGCTTCACAGCGAGGCCGAATTCGACGACGTGCTGGCCTCGGGCCAGGTGCTGTTCGCCATCGAGATACCGCGAAACTTCGAGCGGGCGCTGCGCCGCGGCGACCGGCCGGCGATCCTGGTGGCGGCCGACGCCACCGATCCGGTCGCGTCGGGCTCGGCGCTTGGCGCGCTTGGCCAACTGGTGCAGACGGCCCTGGCGCACGACCGGGGCCTGCCCGACAGCGGCACTTCGCTGTTCGAGGTACGCACCCACGCGCGCTACAACCCGGCTGCGGCGACCCAGCTCAACATCGTGCCGGGTCTGGTCGGCACCATTCTCACCATGACCATGCTGATCTTCACGGCGTTGTCGGTGACGCGCGAGATCGAGCGCGGCACCATGGAAAGCCTGTTGTCGATGCCGATCACGCCGGTCGAGATCATGATCGGCAAGATCATTCCCTACATCATGGTCGGCTTCGTGCAGGCAAGCCTCATCATCGGTATCGGCGTCGGCCTGTTCGGCGTGCCGATCATCGGCAGTCTTCTGATGCTGGCGTGGCTCAGCACGCTGTTCATCGCCACCAACCTGTCGGTCGGCTACACGTTCTCGACGGTGGCGCAGAACCAGTTGCAGGCCATGCAGATGTCGATGATGTTCTTCCTGCCGAACATCCTGCTCTCGGGTTTCATGTTTCCGTTCGCCGGCATGCCGAACTGGGCGCAGTGGGTCGGCGAATTCCTGCCGCTGACGCATTATCTGCGGATCGTGCGCGCGATCATGCTCAAGGGCGCGACGCTCCCCGACCTGCGCTATGACGCGCTCTGGCTGAGCGGGCTGATGCTGCTGGCCATGACCATCGCCGTGACGCGCTTCCGCCGTACGCTGGATTAGGGCGTGGACTTATTAACGCGCAGCCATAGCCTGATGGACGCAAGCTGGATGAAGGCCAGGCAGTTTGCCGCCAGCTTGTCGTAGCGAGTTGCAACCCGCCGACACTGCTTAATCTTGTTAAAGAGCCGCTCGACCAAATTGCAGGCGCGATAAAGGTGGCGACTAAAGCAGATCAGCTCCGACCGATTCTGTCTCGGCGGGATGTTTGCCCACGCGCCGTGCCGTCCTCAAGTCAGAGCGCCCGCGTCAGCGCGATTTTCTGGACATGTATTGGACCTCGGGCCAACTCGATCTCTGGCCTCGCTTGGCCTACGCTCAGGGGTGACCGATCGGCTTGCTGGTAACTCCGTAAGCGCCAGCAATAATCGCGTGGGCGCCGGCTTGCACCGATGCCGGCCGGCGCTTCTTGCTTTGGAGACGGTCATGATGCGAGCGGCAGTTGCGGCACTCGTCTGCCTCTACGCGGTGTCATCCGTACTGGCGCAGAATCTGTCCGCCGCCGAACTCAACAATCGTCTCATACACCGCCGCGCGGTGGAAGCGATCATCTGGGGGATGCCGGCGGTCAATCTCGACCTGATGCTTCAGGCGACGATCGGCAGCGCCAAGGGCAAGCCCAACCAGATCGTCTATTGGTCGCGCCTCCCGGACTGGAAGAACCAGACGCTGACGCCCAATCCCGACGTGATTTACCTGATGCCGTTCTTCAACACCAGGGACCTCGGTCCGATGGTCCTGGAAATCCCACCTGCCGACGACGGCGTGATCAACGGCACCGTCATGGACGCCTGGCAGGTGCCGCTGGAGGACGTCGGGCCGGCCGGCGTCGACAAAGGCAAGGGCGGTAAATATCTGATCCTGCCGCCCAACCATTCGGCCCCCATTCCGGACGGCTTCATCGCTCTGCCGTCGCCGAACTATCAGGGCTACGCACTGCTGCGTTCGATCCTCAAGAGCGGCAGCGATGCCGATATCGCCAAAGCGGTCGCCTATGGCAAGCGGATCAAAGTATATCCGCTCGCGCAGGCGGCGAATCCGCCGCCGACCACGTTCGTCGATGCGATCGACGTGGTCTTCGACTCCACGATCCCCTACGACCGGCGTTTCTTCCTGTCTCTCGATCGCGTGGTGCAGATCGAGCCCTGGCTGCAACGCGACAAAATAATGATCGAGATGCTCAAGTCGATCGGCATCGAGAAGGGCAAGCCGTTCAATCCCGATGCGCAGACGCAAGCCATCCTGAATTCGGCCGCGCGCGAGGCGCGTGCGCTGCTGGAAATCAGATACGAGGGCATGTTCAAGCCCTATTTCGACATCAGCCGCTGGGCGTTGCCGGCGATGCCCGACTATCTCAAGGCATCGTCAAACGGCTTCTCCGATCCCACCGCTTATCCCGTCGACGGTCGCGGCCTTGCCTTCACGTTCGCCTTCTTCACTCCCAAGCACCTCGGGCAGGGCCAGTCCTATCTGATGACGCTGAAGGACAAGGACGGGCAGAATCTCGACGGCGGCAAGAGCTATCGCCTCGCCGTGCCGGCGAACGCACCGGTGAGCCAGTACTGGTCCGCGACGGTTTACGATCGCGCCACCCACGGCTTGATCCGCGACATGGTACGATCTGGCCGCGGATCGCAAAGTCCCGGGCTGCAAAAGAACGCGGACGGCTCGGTGGACATTTACTTCGGACCGCAGGCGCCGGCCGACAAAGAGGCGAACTGGGTGCCGACGAAACCGAGCGGACAGTTCGAGGTGCTGTTCCGCTTGTACGGCCCCGAAAAACCGTTTGCCGATAAGACCTGGAAGCTGCCGGATATCGAGAAGATCGCTGCTCAGTAATCGGAGAAATGCGATGAAACCCAATCGTCGAGACACGATCTCGTTGTTGGCCGGCGCCGCCCCTGCTGCGCTCGGAATGCTCTCTGTCGCCTCCGTAACGGACCCAAGCTACGCCAAGGAAGTGCAGCCGAAGAGGCGTGCGGCGACAACAGGCCAGAACCGACCGCAAAGGATCGAGACGCGGATCGGCACGCTTGAGTTCACCCACGACTTCGCCAACGGCTACCCGACCGACGCGACGATCGACAAGCTCTATGACGAGCGCGATTTTCAGCGCGCCTGCCAGGCCTACCTCTGGTCGCTTCCCGCGGTCTCGTTTGCGTCGTGGCAACGCGGCATAACCCGGCAACTCGGCGCCAAGAACGGACAGGTCGTCGCGATCCTGTCGCTTGAAGCCAGGCGCGGCATCCTGACCGCCAACGCGACGACGCCGTACTATCTCGGGTTCGCCGATCTGTCCGCCGGGCCGCTGGTGATGGTGATTCCGCCGCGTGGTGTGCAAGGCGGCATCAGCGACGCCTGGCAACGAACCATTCCGGGCACCGAATCCCCTGGCACATATCTCGTGCTCGCTCCCGGGCAGAAGGCGCCGGACAACACTGCCGGCTTCACCGTTCGTCAGTCCCTTACTTTCAACATTTTTCTTGGTCTGCGACTGACCGATGCAGACCCGGAGCAGGCCAAGGCGGCGTTGGCGCAGTTGCAGATGTACCCCTACGCCCAACGCGACAATCCGCCGAAGGCGGAGATTCTCGACGTCGGCGCCAAGACATGGAGCGGCCTGCCGCCGCGCGGGATGGAATACTGGCAGCGGGTCGATGACGTGATCCAGCGGGAGCCAGTCGAGCCGCACGACATCTTCTTCCATCGGATGTTGCGGCCGCTCGGCCTGGAAAAGGGCAAGCCGTTCAAGCCTGACGCGCGACAAACGAAAATCCTGACCGATGCCGCGTTGGTTGGAGAGGCCATGGCAAAAGCCAACTCGGCGGATCGGCGTTTCGCGGGCGGCAGGTATCGGCCCGATGCGCACTGGGATTTCGCGCTGCAACTGGACGCCGACGATCCCGACGCATTTTGGAACTTGCTCGACGAGCGCGCGTCCTGGTTCTACGAGGCGGTGGGTGCGGGCGCCGCGATGGCGCCCAAGCGGCCCGGACCGTCATCGGCATATCTCGGCGCGTACAAGGACAAGGCCGGTGAGTGGCTGGATGGCGGCAGGTCGTATCGTCTGCGCGTACCGGCCGATCCGCCGATCAAGCTGTTCTGGTCGGTCACGCTGTACGATGTCGGTACGCGCGCACTGATCCTGAACGAGCAGAAGATCGCCGATCGCTCCTCGCGCATGGACCTGCGCAAGAACGCGGACGGCTCGGTGGACATCTATTGCGGACCGAACGCACCGGCCGGCTTCGAGAACAACTGGATTCCGACCGTTCCTGGCAAAAACTGGTTTGCGTATTTCCGGTTCTATCAGCCAACCGAAGCCTACTTCGACCGGTCCTGGCCGTTGCCGGACTTTGAGCAAGTTTAGACCGAGCACAAGACATGCCCGCCGAACCTGCCGATCTTCACCACGTTTGCGGCGTGCCTCTTTTAGGCGACAAGCCCGATCGCGGGCACGACGTAAAAGGAAACAGGAGAAATGCCATGCCGACACTGATGTCGCGTCCTTTATTCGCGAGCACCGCCGCCGTCGCGATAGCGGCTATCTGCTCGTTTGCCACCCATGCGCAGGACCTGCTGCCGCGACCGGAGCCAGCCTTCAAAGGCGTCATCGGACGCAAGGCAAGTGAATCCAAGCCGGACTTTCCCCAGGCGGTAACGCCCCCCAAGGGCGCTCCGAACGTCCTCTTGATCCTGACCGACGATACCGGCTTCGGGGCATCCAGCACTTTCGGCGGCCCGATCCCAACGCCGAACCTCGAGCGAGTTCACCAACAAGGGCTCTGCTACAACGCCTTCCACACCACGGCGCTCTGTTCGCCGACGCGGGCTGCGCTTCTCACCGGCCGCAACCATCATAGCGTCGGCTTCGGCAATATCTCGGAGTTTGCCAGCGGGTATCCGGGCTACGACTCGATCCTTCCCAAGAGCGCCGGCACGATCGGCAACATTCTTGCCGGTAACGGCTACAACACGTCGTGGTTTGGCAAGAACCATTTGATCCCCGATTGGCTGGAAAGCCCGGACGGCCCCTTGGACCAGTGGGCAGGCGGGCTGGGCTTCGAGTATTTCTACGGATTCCTCGGAGGCGACACCGACAACTGGCACCCGGCGCTGTTCGAGAACACGAAGCCGGTTCTGCCCCCTGTGGGAGACCCGAACTACATCCTGATCCGTGACATGGGCGATCGCGCCATCAATTGGATTCGCACACAACATGCCATCGCGCCCGACAAGCCCTTTCTCATGTACTTCGCACCCGGCAACGGCCACGCGCCGCACCATGCGACGAAGGATTGGATCGCCAAATTCAAGGGGAAGTTCGACCAAGGTTGGGACAAACAGCGGGAGGAGACGCTGGCGAACCAGAAGAGACTGGGCATCGTGCCGCCGGACACCGTGTTGACACCGCGACCCAAGGACATCCCGGCGTGGGATTCACTGAACGCGGACCAGAAGAAGGTCTACGCGCGAATGATGGAGGTGTATGCGGCAGCGGTTGCGCAGAGCGATTATGAGATCGGTCGCGTCATCGACAGTCTCCAGGAGTCCGGCCAGCTCGACAACACGCTCGTCATCTACATTGAGGGCGACAACGGTGCCAGCGGCGAAGGCACGCTGGAAGGAACGACGAACGAGTTGGGCGGCAACTTGGAGCCCGAGTCGCTGGCATTCAAACTGTCGATGATGGAGGCGCTCGGAAGCGATCGGACCTACAACCACTATCCGGTCGGTTGGGCCCACGCGATGGACACCCCGTTCCAGTGGACCAAGCAGGTCGCGTCGCACTTCGGCGGAACGCGGAATGGGATGTGCATGAGTTGGCCAAACCGGATCAAGGCCCACGGGGAAATCCGCTCCCAATTCAGCCACGTCATCGACATAGCGCCGACCATCCTGGAAGCGGTCGGCGTGCAGGCTCCCCTGATCCTCAACGGTGTGACGCAGATGCCGTTGGAAGGGATCAGCATGGCCTATACGTTCGACGACGCGAAGGCCCCGACGCGGCACACCACCCAGTATTTCGAGATCGTGGCCAACCGCGGGCTGTACGACAATGGCTGGATCGCCAGCACCACGCCGCTGCGACCGCCGTGGGTGGTGACGGGCGCGGAGCCCGATCCGGATGACTTCCCCTGGGAGCTCTACAACGTGACGAACGACTTCAGCCAATCGAAGGATCTCGCCAAGGACAATCCCAAGAAGCTTGCCGATTTGCAGGCGCGTTTTCTGATCGAGGCGGCCAAGCACAACGTACTGCCCATTGATTCCAGTTTCGCCGACCGGGCGAACCCGGCCCTCCGCCCCAGCTTCAACGTCGGTCGAACGGGCTTTACCTACTACCCGGGCATGATTCGCATCCCGGAAGCGAATGCCCCGGACATCAAGAACAAGTCGTTCCATATCGCCGCCGATGTTGAAATCCCGGCAGGCGGGGCCGACGGCATCCTGGTGACTCAGGGCGGACGGTTCGGCGGCTGGGGTTTGCTCGTGCTCGACGGCAAACCGATGTTCGCTTACGCCTTCTCGAACCAGGACGGCGACAAGTACCCCAACCAGAAGCGGAGCAAGACGCGCATCGCCGGCGGAGAAAAGCTCACCCCGGGCAAGCACATTATCTCGTTCGACTTCGTCTATGACGGCGGCGGCATCGGCAAGGGCGGACAGGGAGCGCTCGCGGTCGATGGCAAGAAGGTGGCCGAGGGTCGCTTCGAGAAAACCATACCCTTCCGGTTCTCACTCGATGAGAGTTTCGACGTCGGAGAGGACACCGGAAGTCCGGTCATCGACGAGTACGACGCGAAGATGCCGTTCAAGTTCAGCGGCACGCTCAGGAAGGTCGAAGTCAAGCTCGGGGCCGATCAGCTCAATCCCCAGAAGCGAGGCGAGCTTGAGCGGCTCAAAAGCGACTTTGCATTGCGGGTGCAGTGAGAGGCCGTGCAACTGGCCCCAGCGGGTAGGACAAAACGAGTGCTGCTCGCTGGAAACTGTTGGATTTCGACAGGGCTTCGAATTCTGTAAGATGGGTGATAGGCGAATGTAAAGGAGCAAATCGTGAAGGGCCAGTTCATGGAAACCCATCTCCTTCGCCCTGACCCTTGCCTTGACTGCCACGCGTCCGTACGCCGAGATTCTCAGCGGAAAGTGAAAATTTCCGGTGGCGCAGCCGGTGAATTGAGCTGTCGATTTATTAAACAGCAGCGCAGCAGTCGGAGGATAAGATGTCGGCGAAGAGTTCACGGGATGGCGCACTGGATCGCCGCAGCATCCTGCTCAGCGGCACCGCGCTTGCCGCGGCATCCACACTGGGCGGCAGCGTGCCGGTGCGGGTCGCGCAAGCGCAAGCGCAGGCGCCGGCGACGCAGCCGAAGCCCAACATTCTGTTCATGCTCAGCGACAACGTCGGCTATGGCGTGCCGTCCTGTTACAACGGCGGCATTCTCGACACGCCGACGCCGCGCATCGACAAGTTCGCCGCCGAGGGCCTCCGGCTCACCAATTTCAATGTCGAGAACCAATGCACGCCCAGCCGCGCCGCGCTGATGACCGGACGCCTGCCGATCCGTTCCGGCATCGGCAAGGCGATAGCGGCCGGCACGCCAGGCGGACTGCACCCGTGGGAGATCACGATTGCGGAGATGCTCGGCGAGGCCGGCTACCGGACGGCGATGTTCGGCAAATGGCACCTCGGCGCGGGACAGGGACGTCTGCCGACCGATCAGGGCTTCGACGAGTGGTTCGGCTTCGAGACCACCGACATCATCTATTGGGCGGGGAAGCCCGGCATGCCGCTGCGGGACGTTGAATACATCCGTGAAGCGAGGAAAGGCGGAACGCCTCGGAACTTGCGCGTGTACGACGAGGATGCCCGCAGACAGATCGACCGGATGGTGACCGATCGCGCCGTCGACTACATCGCGAAAAGCGGTCGAGGCGATGGGCCGTTTTTCCTCTACGTGCCATTCGCCTTCGCTCATCATCCGGCGCTCGCCCATCCCGATTTCAAGGGCAAGTCTCCCGCCGGTGAATTTGGCGACAGCCTGCTTGAGCATGATCACAACGTCAGACGCATCCTCGATGCGCTGACCGCCGCCGGCATCGCCGATAACACCGTCGTCGTGTGGGCGAGCGACAACGGCCCGTCACCGCTCCCGACAGTCACGCCCTGGTGGACGATCGGCGACAGCGGCCCCTGGCGCGGCGAGATCGGCACGGTGCTGGAAGGAAACATCCGCACTCCGTGCGTCATTCGTTGGCCGGGCAAAATCCCTGGCGGACGGGTGAGCAACCAGATCGTCGCGATCATCGACTTCTTTCCGACGCTCGCTCGCATCGCCGGCGGCAAGGTGCCGATTGATCGACCGATCGATGGCGCGGACCAGTTCGACTTCCTCATGGGGCGGCAAGAGAAATCGAACCGCGAACATACGCTGCTTTTTCTCGGCCAGAAGCTCATGGCCGTGAAATGGCGCAACTACAAGATTCACCTGGACGGCCTCGACCGCGTCGACGGGACGATCGAAGATTGGTCGTTCCCGCGCGCCTTCAACCTTGCGTCCGATCCGAAGGAGCGCTGGAACATCATTTGGCAGAACACGTGGCTGGGCGAGGAAATCGGTCCTTTCGTTGCCGCCTACGAAGCAAGCGTGAAGAAATATCCCAACCTCGCGGGTGGCCAGCCCAACGACCAGCCGCCACGCTATGGCGCCGGGAACGCAGCCGCCGAGACCGGTGCAGAGAGCGTGACACGCAAGCTGGAATCGATACGGTAGCATTGAGGAGCAGGTCGTGGGCATCGAGGACGATCGAGACGAAACGAAGCGAGAGTTCAGAACAGCAACTCCGGGATTTGACCGTCGCAATATCCTGCTCGGCGGGACCATGCTTGCCACGGTATCCACTTTGGCCAGCGCGCCGATGCAGGTCGCGCAGGCCCAAGCGCCATCAACGCAGTCGAAACCGAACATCCTGTTCATCCTCGTCGACAACCTCGGCTACGGCGAGTTGGGCGTCTATGGCGGCGGGGCGACGCGCGGCGCGCCGACGCCGCGCATCGATAGGCTTGCGAGCGAAGGCCTGCGCCTCACCAATATGAACATGGAAGCGCAGTGCACGCCGAGCCGGTCCAGCATCCTGACCGGACGCTATGCGATCCGCTCGGGCACGCACTCGGTGCCGTTTGGCGGCGTCGCCGACGGCCTCACCCAATGGGAAGTGACGATGGCCGAGTCGCTGTCGGTCGCCGGTTACGCGACGGCGCTCTACGGCAAATGGCATCTTGGCAGCCAGAACGGCCGCTTGCCCAACGACCAGGGATTCGAAGAATGGTACGGCATCCCGCGCACCACCGACGAGGCAATGTGGCCCGGCTCGAGCGGCTACTCGCCAAGTGTCATGCCCCCGGAGCAGATCATGGAGGGGCGTAAAGGCGAGAAAAGCCGTGAGGTGAAGGTGTACGACATCGAACAACGCCGGCTGATCGACGCAGAGATCACGCGGCGCTCGATCGCCTTCATGGAACGCCAGTCGCAGGCGCGAAAACCCTTCTTCGCCTATGCGACGCTGACGCAGCCGCACTTGCCGACGCTGCCCAACCCGGCGTTTGCAGGCAAGACCGGCAACGGCGACTGGGCCGACATGTTGGCCGAGATGGACCACAATGTTGGGCAGATGCTGGATGCGGTGGACCGGCTCGGCATTCGCGACAACACCATCGTGATCTTCGCGAGCGACAACGGGCCGGAGTTCATCAAGCCGTGGGACGGCTGGGCCGGACCGTGGCGCGGCCAGTACTTCACCGCGTGGGAAGGCGGTATCCGCGTGCCGTTCTTGATCCGGTGGCCCGGCAAGGTGCCCCCCGGCCGCGTCAGCGATGAGATCGTTCACGGCGTGGACCTGTTCCCAACACTCGCGAGCATCGCTGGCGCCGCCGTGCCGAACGATCGTCCGATCGATGGGGTGGATCAGTCGAACCTCTTCATGGGCAAGACTGATAAGTCCGGCCGCGAAGGAATCCTGATCTGGTGCGCGGACCGCCTCCAGGCGGTGAAGTGGCGAAATTTCAAAGTGCACTTCTATCGGCAGGACACGATGGTTTCGCCGCCGATCAAGCTCGGGATACCGTTGCTGTTCAATCTGTATACGAATCCGCGTGAGGATGAGGACAAGGTGATCACAGACAGCTGGATTTTCGGTCCGGTGTTGAAGATGGTCGGCGAATTCGAAGCGAGCGTTAAGAAGCATCCGCTGATCGCGATGGGCACGCCCGATCCGTACACGCCGCCGAAGTGACCACCGAAACCGTTCATTATGGGTAGCATGATGGGTAGGCATCTCAAAATTCTGTTCTTGGCATCGTCGCTTATCGGCGCAGGCATCTGTCCGGCTGTCGCGGATCAAGGAGGCATCGGCTACTGGCTCCCGGGATCGTTCGGCAGCCTAGCCGCGACGCCGCTTGAGCCTGGCTGGTCGATGGGCGCGATTTACCTTCACTCGTCGGTGTCTGCCGGCGGAGGCGTCACGGCGTCGCGCGCGATTGCCTTCCCCAACAGAACCGCCAACCTGACTGTAAACCTCGATGCCCAGATCAAGGCGCGGGCTGACCTTGGCATCCTCGCACCTAGCTACGTATTCTCGACGCCGGTGCTCGGCGGGCAATTCGCCATCAACGTGCTGGCAATTTATGGACGCCAACAAGCGAAAATCGATGCCACCCTTACCGGCTCCCTGGGGCCGATCGGCTTCGGGACGGAGCGGAGCATCAACCGGTCGATCGACGCTTGGGGCGATGTATTCGTGCAGCCGACGCTGCGATGGAACCAGGGCGTACACAACTACATGGTTTATGCGATGACGAGCCTGCCGGTCGGCGCATACGATTCATCGCGTCTCGTCAATATGGGACTGGGCCACTCGGCAATCGATGTTGGCGGCGGCTACACCTATTTCAATCCGCAGACCGGAAATGAAGTGTCCGCTGTGACCGGCTTCACCTACAACTTCAAGAATCCAAGCATCGACTACCAGAACGGAGTGGATTGGCATCTGGACTTGGGCGCTTCACACTTCATTTCCAAACAGGTCCATGTCGGTCTGGTTGGCTATGCCTATCAGCAAATCACTGGCGACAGCGGCCCAGGCGCGACGCTCGGTGATTTCAAGTCACGCGTCTTTGGCGTTGGGCCGCAGATCGGTTACCTGTTCCCGATTGGCGGCATGCAGGGCTACCTGAATTTAAAAGGGTACGGAGAGTTCGGCGCCCAGAATCGTCCCGAGGGTTGGAATCTGTGGCTCACCTTTGCGATCTCGCCGGCCGCGCCGACGCCACCGCCTCCGAGGCGTCCATCTCTCAAGTGAAAGAAGTTAAGTCCGATCTCGGCACTTCCCAGCATGCCCCGATTTTCGGTTGAAGGTCTGCAGTGGCACGAAGCCGACATAAACTGCGTCTGCTTTTCGGTCGCGAACGGGTAAAAACAGACACCGAGCAAGACGCACTCAGCATGCTCGCTTAATGAGTCCGCGCCCTAGAGCCTTGTGAATACGCCGAGCTTGCCATAGGCGCCGCTGCGGTGGTCGCTGTCGATGGCCCAGCCGACGCCGGTCGTCCATTCGAAGGCGCCGGTGCGGATGCCGGTGAAGTGCAGGCCGGCGCGGACCTGCTGATAATTGTCGTCGGCGGCGAAGCCCTGCACCTCGGGTCCGACGTAGAAGGCGTCGAACGCGCGAAAGCCCGCCGCAAGCCGCGCGTTGTAGCTTGGCCCAATGCTCGACACCGAGGCGTCGGCCGTGATCATGGTCATGGCGGTCGGTTCGTACCAGACCTCGAAGCCGGTGCGAACGCCGAAGTAGCTGCCGCGCAGCTCCGCGGACGGATCGTCTGGCGTCAGGTGGTGATCCTGGAAGTCGACGCCAAGATAGAAGGTGGCGATCAGCTTGTCGTGCACGAAACGGTAGCCCGGCAGGATGGCGCCGGAAAGAAGCTCGCCGCGCACGTCGGCGTTGCCGAGCGCGCCGGAGGTGTAGTGGTAGACCCCGCCGCCGAACATCAGCTTGAGCACGAGGCCTTGCTGGTCAAGGCCGGACGGCGCCCATAGCACGCCGCCGTGGGCGAAGCCGCCCTCGCGCCAGACATCGCTGTTGGCGAACAGCAACCAGCGCGCCTGCTCGGGCCCGGCCTCGACGGGCTCGGCCCGGCCCTGACAAGCGACGATACAAAGCGCCGCGGCAAACACGGATTCCGCGGCGAGACGCAAACCCATACGCATCGAGGCCCCCTGGCCCCTACACCGGCGTCAGCATCGAAGCCGGACGTTTACGGTATGCGCGCGCCGGTTGTGGTGTCCAGCGCCGTAAAACACGCACTGCATTTGGGTTTTAGGGGGTGCGCCGGCTTATGGGCGTTGCTGCCCCGCCGGATCGGCATAGGAGGCCGCGCCACGACGCGATATAGCTGGCGACGAGCGGACGAGATTCTCAAGGTTCCCGGATGCCGATTTCCAGTGCCCAGACGTTCGACGAAACCTCCCGACGCCGTCTGACGATTGGCTTCAACAACTTCGCCCACGCGGTCGACCATTACGTGATGCTGATCTTCCCGACCGTGGTGATCGGGCTCGAAGTGGTCTACGGCCGCCCCTACAGCGAGCTGCTGGCGCTCGGCACCGCGTCGTTCTTTGCCTTCGGCATCTTCTCGCTGCCGGCCGGCTGGCTCGCCGACCGCTGGAGCCGCCGCTACATGATGGTGGTGTTCTATATCGGCTGCGGCTTCAGTTGCGCCGCCGCGGCGCTGTCGCCGAATTTCATCGCGCTCGCGATCTCGCTGTTCGCGCTCGGCGTGTTCGCCGCGATCTATCATCCGGTCGGCACCGCGATCGTGGTCGCGGCCGCGACCAACCGCGGCCGCACGCTCGCCTTCAACGGCGTCTGCGGCAATATCGGCGTGTCGCTTGCGGCCGGCATCACCGCGGTCCTGACCGCCTGGATCGGCTGGCGCGGCGCGTTCCTCGTGCCGGCCGTGGTCTGCGTCGCCACCGGCATCGCCTATTTCATCATGGTGCCGGACGACCGCTCGCAGAAGGCCTGGCCGCAGCGCCGCGCCCGACGTGCGGCTCGCGCTGGGCGTCATGATCGCGGTGTTCGCGCTGTTCATCCTGATCGGCACCACCGCGGGCCTGGTCTTCAACACCGTGACCATCGCGCTGCCTAAAGTGATCGACGAGCGGATCGGCGGCAGCATTTCGCTGGTCGCGGTCGGCAGCATTGCCACCGGCGTGTTCCTGTGCGGCGCGGTGGCGCAGCTCGCGGTCGGCCGTGTCATCGAGAAATATCCGGCGCATCTGGTTTTCGCCTTCACCGGGCTGATGCAATTCGTCGGCGTGGTCTGGGTGGTCTATGCGACCGGTTATGCGTTGCTCGGCGCGCTGGCCTTTGCTGTGGCCTTTATATATGCCCAGGTGACCGTCAACGATTTCGTCATCGCGCGCTACACCGCGGACGCTTGGCGGTCGCGCGTCTATGCGGTGCGCTACTTCATCACCTATGTGATCTCAGGCGCTGCCATCACCATGATCGCGTTCTCTACGGCCGCGGCGGCTTCGATCTGGTGCTCGGGGTCACGGCGGTGATTGCGCTCGGCTTCGTCGCCGGCACCGTCGGCGTGGCGTTGCTGGTCAACGGCGTCGAGCGCGACAGCAAGGCCGTGCAGCCGGCGGAATGACACCCGGCGATCAGAACAGCGGCGGCGCCAAATCCAGCACCTCGACGCCGGTGCGATCGTGCACGATCTCGGCAATGCGGCTGCGATGGCAGAAATCCTTGTCGCGCTCGTAGCAGAGCAGGCATACGGACTGGCCGGATTCCACGATCGAGACGAGCTCGTCCATCGCCTCGATTGCGCCCGCACGTTTTGAGGTGCTTGGCGTAGATGCGCCACATTACGTCCATCTTGCCAGAGTGCGCGGCCTGGCGGCCTTCGTCGGGTGTACCGAGCTTTTGCAGATGCAGGTAGCCAATGCCGCTTTCGTCGAGCGAAGCCGCAAGCGCCTTCTTGGAAAAGCCCGGCTTGCGGGAAGCCGCGACCGCTCGTGTGTCGACCAGGAGCTTGACCTTGGCGCGCTTGAGCTCGGCCATCACCGCCTCGGGCTTGGCCTTCTCGTAGCCGATGGTGAAAAGCTTGGCCGCTGATTTCTTCTTCGCCCTGGGCTTCGCCTTGGCCACGTCTTACTCCTTCAGCCGCTCGATCAGCGCCATGGCGGCAGCCGGCGCACGAACCTTGCCCTCGTGGATCACGTAGGCAAAGACGTCGCGCGGCTCAACCTTCGGCTTTTGCTTTTCGTCGACGCGCGGCAGGTCCTTTGGTTCCTTGCCCTGCGCCCAGGTTTGCAGACGCGCGGCCCACTCGCCGATCTGCTTTGGCGGATAGGCGGTCGGCACCGTATCCTGGCCCTGCTGCAGCCGTGCATAAACGAAGTCCGCCGTGACGTCGGCGATGTTCGGATAGGTGGCGTGGTCGGTGTAGACCGCCGCCATCTTGAACTTCCGCAGCAACGCGACGAACTCCGGCGTCTTGAAGCTGTCGTGCCGCACCTCGATGACGTGACGTAGGTGGTGGCCGTTGAATTTTTCGGGCAACAGTTCGAGGAAGCCGCCCAGATCGGCTTCGTCGAACTTCTTGAACGGGGCGAACTGCCATAGCAAGGGACCGAGCTTGCCGCCGAGTTCTGTTACGCCTGAATCCGAGAAACCGTTTGATGGAGTCGCCGGCTTCCTTGAGCACGCGGCGGTTGGTGACGAACCGCGATCCCTTGATGGAGAATACGAAGCCGTCGGGAACCTCGCTTGCCCATTTGCGATACGTCGCCGGAGATTGCGTGCGATAAAACGTGCCGTTGACCTCGATCGAGGTCAGGCGCTCGCCGGCGTAGGCGAGCTCCTGCGAATGCGGCAGGCCCTTCGGATAGAACACGCCGCGCCACGGCTCGAAGGTCCAGCCGCCGATCCCAATCCTGATATGGCTTTTCGAAGTCATACGCATGTCACATAGCTATGGCATACCATCGCTCAAGTGGTGACGGAGGGTACAATGTTCCGTCGCCCAAAGCGGCCACAATGATCGGGTGACGCCGGATGAACGCGCACCTTTCATTTGTGGTCGTTTCTATTTTGTGCCGCCGCTCAACTCAGCCAGCAACGCTTTGGCTGCCTTGAGGTCGGGCCAGTCGAAGCCTTCGGTGAAGGCGGCGTAAATCTGGGCCACGAGGTCATGGCCTTCCTTCGGACGGCCTTGGTCGCGAAGCACTCGCGCGAGATCCATGCTCGCGCGGAGCTCGAGGGCGCAGCATGATTGCTCCCGAGCCATTTTGATGGCTTCGAGGAAGTGGCTCTCGGCCTGACCTCGATCGCCCGGCGACGTGTAAAACGCGATCAGGCCGCGAAGGCGAATGGCCTCCACATTGAGTGTGTGCACGCGTGCCTTTCTTTCAATCTTATTGGCTCTGTCGAGCACCCGTTCGCCTTCCGGATACCTGCCAGCGCGAACAAGCGCTTCGGCGCAGAGCGTCAGCAGCACCGGTCGGCGAACGCCGGCGCTCGGATTTTCGGCGGCTTCCAGCATCAGGCTGATGCCCTCTGCATCGTTGCCCCGGCGCGCCAGCACCCAACCGCGCAAAAACCGCCCGTTGGCGAGCGGCCAGGGAAATTTGTTGCGTTCGGCAAGCGGGATCAATTCGTCGACGATGGCTTGGCAGGTGTCGACGTCATCGAGCAGGGCGAAGGTGATCGCCGTTTGATGCAGAGCGTGGCAGATCGAGAATGCATGGCCGAGCTGGCGTGCATCTTCAATGGATGCGTGCCCCATCTTGTGAGCTTGGTCGAAGAAACCTCTAGCCCAGAGACTTATAGCGTAGAAGCTGCGAACGCAGACGCGGGCGTCATGTCCGCCGAACAGATAAGCGTGCTCACGGTGCCGCTCGCGGTCATAGAGCTGGATCACCTGCTCGGCGGCCTCTGCAATTCCGGGATAGTCGCCGAGCCGCTGCAGGGTCGCAGCTTTGGCGTGATAGGCCTCCATGAGCATGTCAGGATCAGCGAGGTCTTGGGCGATCTGGATCATGCGATCGGAGCGCGGGATCGCCTCGGCAGACTCTTCCCGCATGGAGTGGTGCAGCCACAGACCCCAGGTGGCGAGAAATGTCTCGCGGACGTGGCCCGGCAGCTCCTGGCACAGCGCCTCGGCGCGACGATAGTGTTTGGCGGATTCGACGGCTCCTGGTCCCAATGCGATCTGCGTGGCCAAAGCCAACGCGAGGCTGGCGGCCAGCTCCTGTTCTGATCGCACCACCGATTTCGGCATGCCCATGATCACGCGCATCGCGCCGGTGTAGTGGGAGATCGCCTCCTTCAACGCGAAACGGCGCAAATCCTGGTCGCCGGCCTGTCGCCAGTAGCGGATCGCCTGCTCGGCGTGGCCGGCGCCCTCGAATTGTTGCGCCATTATTTCGGGTGTTGAGCTGACAACTTCGGGAAATCGCTTCTCCAGCACCTGGGCGATGGTGCCGTGAAGCTGCTGGCGGCGGGCGCGCAGCATCGTCGAATAGGAGGTGTCCTGTACCAGCGCGTGCTTGAAGGCATAGACCGCGTCGGGTGGCGTGCCGCGCAGATACAGCAGTTCGGCCTCGGTCAGCCGCACCAGTGCATCCCGCAGCACGGCGTCGGGCAGGCCTGCGACCGCGGCGAGCAGTTCGTAGGAGAATTCGCGGCCGATCGCCGCTCCGATCTGCAGCACCTCACGCGCCGAGCCTAGCCGGTCGACGCGGGCCATCAGCGAGTCCTGTAGCGTGGCCGGAATCGCAAGCTGCTGGGTCGGCTGGTCGATCTCGCTTTCCAGCACGGCCTTGGTCAGTTCCTCGACGAACAGCGGCACGCCATCGGTCCGTTCGACGATCTGGTCGAGCAAGGCCTGCGGCAGCGCCTTGCCGCCGCTGACGTGGTCCACCAGCATTATCCGCTCGCGGCGGCCCAGGCGGCTGAGCGACATCGTCGTGACATGCGGCTGGCCGGCCCAGGACGGCTGGTAGTCCGGCCGGTGGGTGATGATCAAGAGGATCGGCAGCGTCTGCATCCGTTCGATCGTCAGCGTGAACAGCTCGAGCGACGTCGGGTCGCTCCAATGGGCGTCCTCGAACAGCATCAGGACCGGCCCGCGGCGGGTCAGGTCGGCCAGTTGATCGAGCAGCGCGCCGAGCACCTGGACGCGCTTGCGCTGCGGATCGACCGGGGCGGTGCCTTCAGCCCGAACACCCAGGCCGAGAAGATCGGACAGCAACGCCGTGGTCGCGGCGACGTTGGCGCTGCCGCGCGCCAGCAGCGTCTCGATCTTGGCGCGCTTCTGCTCGGCGGTATCGTCGCGGGAAAGCCGGCGGCATGGGCAAGCTGTCCCACGACCGGCTGCAGCGAGCTGCCCTGATGATGCGGCAGGCAGAAATAGCGCAGACAGATCGGATGCTCGGCTTCGACACGATCCAGCAGCGCCGCGGTGAGCCGCGACTTGCCGATACCGGGCTCGCCGGACAGCAGCACGACGCGGCCCTCGCCTTGCTTGGCCTGCTGCCAGCGGCGCAGCAGCAGCTCCAGCTCCTCCTCGCGGCCGACCAGCGGCACGAGATTGGCGGCGCGCAGCGCCTCGAACCGGCTCTGCATGGTCCGCTCGCGCAGCACCCGCCAGGCCGCGATCGGGCCGTCGAAGCCTTTGAGCGCGCCGGGATCGAGGGCCTCGTACTCGAACAGATCGCCCGTGAGCCGTCGCGTGCTGGCCGCGATCACCACTGCGCCCGGTGCCGCGATCGATTGCAGGCGGGCCGCGAGGTTCGGCGTCTCGCCGACGACGTTGCGCTCCTGCGCGGTGCCTTCGCCGACCAGTTCGCCGACCACGACAAGGCCGGTGGCGATGCCGACCCGGACCTGATGCTTGCCCGGCACCGCCAGCTCGCGCGACCGCATCGATCAGCGCAAGCCCTGCGCGCGCCGCGTTCGCGGCGTCGGCTTCGTGCGCCTCCGGATAGCCGAAATAGACCAGCACCCCGTCGCCCATGTATTTGGCGACGAAGCCGCGGAAGCGGCCGACCACCTCGGCTACGCATTTGTGATAGGCGCGCGATCACCTCGCGCAGGTCTTCCGGATCGAGCCTTGTCGACAGCGCGGTCGAGCCGACCAGATCGCAGAACATGACGGTGAGTTGGCGGCGCTCGGCGGCAGCGCCCGGCCGAGGCGCGGGCGCTGCCGTAGGCGAAGGCTTCGCCGCGGGAGCGGGGGCTGGCGCAGCGGTGGGCGCATCGCCGAATCTTGCGCCGCACTGGGCGCAGAAGCGCGAGCCTGCCGCGTTGATGTGGCCACAAGCGGAGCAATTCAGCGCCTGCGGCGCGCCGCATTGGGGGCAAAATCGGCTCGCCTCAGGGATATCTGCCTTGCAGCCCGGACAGGTTTTCGCGGTCGGCATCGGCGCCACCATAACGCAAAGCGAGGCGCTGGGGATAAGCCAAAGCGTTGCATGTCATAAGACAAAGGCCCGGGATTGCTCCCGGGCCTTCGCATTTTCACGTCGCCTGAAACGCGAATTAGAAGTCCATGCCGCCGCCGCCCGGCATCTGCGGCATGCCGCCGCCGGCTCCGGCCTTCTTCGGCACCTCGGCCACCATCGCCTCGGTGGTGATGAGCAGGCCCGCGATCGACGCGGCGTCCTGCAGCGCGGCGCGCACGACCTTGGTCGGGTCGATGATGCCCTTCTTCATCATGTCGACGTATTCGCCGCTCTGCGCGTCGAAGCCGTAGCCGTACTGATCCTTCTCCAGGATCTTGCCGACGATGACCGAGCCGTCCTCGCCCGCGTTGATGGCGATCTGGCGGGCCGGAGTCTGAAAGCGCCTTGCGGACGATCTCGATGCCGGTCTTCTGGTCGTCGTTGCCGGCGCGGAGCTTGCTTGCAGGCCTTCGCTGGCGCGCAGCAGCGCGACGCCGCCGCCCGGCAGGATGCCTTCCTCGACCGCGGCGCGGGTCGCATGCATCGCGTCATCGACGCGATCCTTGCGCTCCTTCACCTCGACCTCGGTGGCGCCGCCGACGCGGATCACCGCGACGCCGCCCGCGAGCTTGGCCAGACGCTCCTGCAGCTTCTCGCGGTCGTAGTCCGAGGTGGTCTCCTCGATCTGCGCCTTGATCTGCGCGATGCGGGCCTCGATGTCGGCCTTCTTGCCGGCGCCGTTGACGATCGTGGTGTTCTCCTTGTCGATCATCACCTTCTTGGCCCGGCCGAGCATGGCTGATGCGTGACGTTCTCGAGCTTGATGCCGAGGTCTTCGCTGATCGCCTGGCCGCCGGTCAGGACCGCGATGTCCTGCAGCATGGCCTTGCGGCGATCGCCGAAGCCCGGCGCCTTCACCGCCGCGACCTTGAGGCCGCCGCGCAGCTTGTTGACGACGAGCGTGGCGAGCGCCTCGCCTTCGACGTCCTCGGCGATGATCAGCAGCGGCTTGCCGGTCTGCACCACCGCCTCGAGCAGCGGCAGCAGCTCCTGCAGGCCGGAGAGCTTCTTCTCGTTGATCAGGATGTAGGCGTCGTCCATCTCAACGCGCATCTTGTCGGCGTTGGTGATGAAGTACGGCGAGATGTAGCCGCGGTCGAACTGCATGCCCTCGACGACGTCGAGCTCGGTCTCGAGGCTCTTGGCCTCCTCGACCGTGATGACGCCCTCGTTGCCGACCTTCTCCATCGCCTTGGCGAGGTAGTCGCCGATCTCCTTGTCGCCGTTGGCGGAGATGGTGCCGACCTGGGCGATCTCGTCGTTGGAGGTGACCTTCTTGGAGTTCTTCTTGAGCTCCTCGACGACGTGCTCGACCGCGAGGTCGATGCCGCGCTTGAGGTCCATCGGGTTCATGCCGGCGGCGACCGACTTGGAGCCTTCCTTGACGATCGCCTGGGCGAGCACGGTGGCGGTGGTGGTGCCGTCGCCGGCGAAGTCGGAGGTCTTCGAGGCGACCTCGCGCACCATCTGCGCGCCCATGTTCTCGAACTTGTCCTCGAGCTCGATCTCCTTGGCGACGGTGACGCCGTCCTTGGTGATGCGGGGCGCGCCGAACGACTTGTCGAGCACGACGTTGCGGCCCTTGGGGCCGAGCGTCACCCTGACGGCGTTGGCGAGAATGTCGACGCCGCGCAGCATCTTGTCGCGCGCGTCGACCGAGAATTTGACTTCCTTGGCAGCCATTTGAATTGTACTCCGTTTGCTTTGACCTCATCCTGAGGAGCGGGCGGAGCCGCGTCTCGAAGGATGAAGCCCGTGATTCAGTGCCCTCATCCTTCGAGACGCCGCTACGCGCGGCTCCTCAGGACGAGGATCAGCGTTCGATTACGCGGCCTTCTTCTTGGCCACCGGCTCGTCGATCACGCCCATGATGTCGGACTCCTTCATGATCAGGAGTTCCTGGCCGTCGATCTTGACCTCGGTGCCCGACCACTTGCCGAACAGCACGCGGTCGCCGACCTTGATGTCGATCGGGATGAGCTTGCCGGCCTCGTCGCGGCCGCCGGGGCCGACGGCGATCGACTTCGCCCTGGGAGGGCTTTTCCTTGGCGGTGTCGGGAATGATGATGCCGCCGGCGGTCTTCTCCTCGGCGTCGATGCGCTTGACGACGACGCGGTCGTGAAGCGGACGGAACTTCATGGTGTCCTCCATAAGCGCTTGGTCAGATTTGATCTTTTTAGTGAAAGGGCGCCGGAAAGTTTCCCCCGCAGCACCCTTCAAGACCGCACTTAAGCGGCCCATGCCCTCCATCAAGAGGGTGATGAAGATTTTTTAGCACTCATCCACATGGACTGCTAGCAGCAAATTTTCGACTTCATCGGGGGCCTGTCAGCAGTCCTGGCGCAATGCTGCTAATACATTGAAAACAGGAACGATATTTCAATTTTTGGGCTTGTCATGGCCGACGACAGGCACACAATCGATGTGCCGGACTTGGAGATTCGGACCATGACGACCAAGGAATTCGCTTCGAAAGACTTCCAAAAGCAGATGGCCGGTTATGGGCTGACGACCGCGCAAATTCTCTATCGTCGGCCTGACCACCCGTGGCTGCTGCAGACCTACGTCTGGCAGAACTACGACCTGTTCCCGAAATTTCCCGAGCTGCAGCGCTTCCTCGCCTTCTGGATGGAGAAGCTGGAAGGCCCGCTGCATTCGGTGATGGTGGCGCACTCGCGGCTGATCAAGCCGGCGGAGCTTAAAGCCGATCGACGGCGAGTTCCGGCTGCATTAGCCAACGCTTCGCCGCCCGGGGGCTTTGCACCCGGGCGCCCGGGAGATGACCAGTAGCCGGCGCATCAGGTCAGCATTCCGACGATCGCGCCCATCAGCAAGGTCGAGATCGTGCCTGACACGATCGACTTCATGCCGAGCGAGATCACGTCGCTCGCGCCGCTCCGGCGCCATGACGGTCAAGCCGCCGATCATGATGCCGACGCTGCCGAAATTGGCGAAGCCGCACATCGCATAGAGCATGATCAGCCGCGAGCGCGGATCGAGCGCGCCGTCGGCGGCAGCTTCGACATCTCGCAGATAGGCGATCAACTCGTTGAGGATGGTCTTGATCCCCATCAGCGCGCCCGCGGTCGGCGCCTGCGCCCAGGGAATGCCGATCAGCCAGCACACCGGCGCCATGACGAGGCCGAGCAGGCGCTGCAAGCGTGATCGGCTCGCCGCCGAGCGCGGGCAGGAGGCCGAGCACGGCGTTGACGAGATGCACCAGCGCGACGAACACGATCAGCATGGCGATCATGTTGAGCAGGAGCGCCAGCCCGGCGGTCGCGCCCTTGGCGATGGCGTCCATGGTGCTCTCGGCGACCGGCTCGCTCGACGTCGAGCGAATTGGTGCGGGTGTCGTTGCTGGTCCGGCACCATGATCTGGCCGATCATCACCGCGACCGGCGCGCCCAGCACCGAGGCGATGATCAGATGGCCCGCGGCGTCGGGGACGGCGTTGCGCAGGAACTGCGCGTAGAGCACCAGCACGGTGCCGGCGATGCCGGCCATGCCGCCGGTCATCACCACGAACAATTCGCTGCGCGACAGCTTGCCAAGGTAGGGCCGGATGAACAGCGGCGCCTCGACATGGCCGACGAAGATGTTGGCGGCGGTCGATAGGCCCGACCGCGCCGCCGACGCCCATGGTGCGGTCGAGCGCGAAGGCAAAGCCGCGGATGATCGGCGGCAGGATGCCCCAGTAGAACAGCAGTGTGGTGAGCACGCTCATCACCAGCACGATCGGCAGCGCGTTGAATGCCAGCACGAACTCGTTGCCGGGAAATTTCAGCTCGAAGGGCAGCGGGCCGCCGCCGACATAGCCGAACACGAACGCGGTGCCAGCGCGGCTCGCATCGGCGATGGCGTCGATGACGTGATTGGCGGAGCCGAAGGCGCGGGTGACCGGCGGCACCTTGAGGAACAGGATGGCGAGAACGAGGGTGACCGCGAGGCCGATGCCGACGCGCCTTGGCGAAACCGCGCGGCGGTTCTCGCTAATCGCCCAGGCGAAGGCGACCAGCGCGACCACGCCCAAGCTCGATTGCAGATGTTGCATGGCGCTGCCCCGATTCCCTCCGGCTATTGTAGTGTACGGCCGTCAATTCAATTGAGGCTTGTCATGCCCCGCGAAGGCGGGCATCCAGTAAACACGGCAATTCTTGTGGATACTGGATCATCCGCTTTCGCGGATGATGACGCCCGGGGAACACGCCATGCCGCGCATCCGCTTCGATTTCGGCTCACTGACGCTCGATGCCGAGCTGCTCGACACGCCGACCGCGAAGGCGATAGCCGCGGCGCTGCCACTCGACGCCGAGGCGCTGACCTGGGGCGAGGAGGTCTATTTCGACGTGCCGGTGCGGATGAAACGCGAGGCCGATGCCCGCGCCGTGGTGACGCCGGGCGAGATCGCCTATTGGCCGGAAGGCCCCGCCATCGCCATTGGCTTCGGCCGCACGCCAATTTCCCAAGGCGACGAATGCCGGCTGGCGAGCCCATGCAATATTTTCGCCAAGGCGCTCGGCGACGTGAAGGCGCTGAAGAAGGTTCGCGCCGGAACCAGGATCAAGGTCAGCGCCGCCTAGACCGTCGTTGGTTGAGTTTGAATCAGCCCATTCGTCCCCGCGGAAGCAGGGACCCGGCGTTTTGGCCAAAGAACTGGGCTCCCGCTTTCGCGGGAGCGAACGGAGTATACTTCAGCGGATAGCGTCGTACTCCAGGCGGCCAACGTTTTACCCCCGTCCGACGAACGGCATGCCGTTCGCCATCACCGTCATGAACAGCACGTTGGTGTCGAGCGGCAGGTTGGCGATATAGACCACGGCGCGGCCGACGTCGTCGGCGTTCATGCGCGCCTCGACCATCATGCGTGCCGTCCGGCTGCAGCACGCCCTGGCCCTGCACCATGCGCTCGGTCAAGGGCGTCGCGGCGTTGCCGATGTCGATCTGGCTGCACAGGATGTTGTCGTTGCGGCAATCGAGCGAAGTCTGCTTGGTGAGCCCGGTCACTGCGTGCTTGGTCGCGGTGTAGGCTGCCGCGCGCGGCCGTGGCGTGTGCGCCGAGATCGAGCCGTTGTTGATGATGCGGCCGCCCTTCGGGGTCTGCGCCTTCATGATCTTGATGGCTTCCTGGGTGCAGACGAACATGCCGGTGAGATTGGTGTCGACCACTTTCTTCCAGGTTTCCAGCGGCAGCTCCTCCATCGGCACCGCCGGCGCGCCGATGCCGGCGTTGTTGAACAGCAGATCAAGCCGGCCGAAGTCCTTCTTCACCCGGGCGAACAGCGCCTTGATCGATTCCGGATCGCTGACGTCGGTCGGCACGCTGAGCGTCTTGGCATTGCCGGCCTCCTTTGCGGTCTCGTCGAGCTTGTCCGCGCGCCGCCCGGCCAACACCACGGCGTAGCCGTCCTTGGCGAGCGCGAGCGACACCGCCTTGCCGATGCCGGTGCCGGCGCCCGTGACCACCGCGACTTTCTGCTCCGCCATGTGTTCCTCCGATGGATCGTCGGGGCATCCTAAGGCCCGCAGCAATTGCTGCAACGCCCTCCGAAGCCCTTGATCGCGGCGGCGGCTTGCTTTCAACTCATGTGGGTTGCCAGTTGGATGGGGGATTCCGATGCGGCGACGTGACCTTCTGAAAGCCGGGCTGGCGATGCTCTCGGCGCAGGCTTTGGCTTTGTCGAGCCGGGCGTTCGCGGCCAAATATCCGGATCGGCCGGTGCGGCTGATCGTGCCGTTTCCCCCGGGCGGTGCGTTCGACACCGTCGCCCGGCCGTGGGCGGAACGCATCCGGCCACTGTTCGGCCAGATCGTAATCGAGAACATGGGCGGAGCCGGCGGTGGTCTCGGCGCCGCCTATGCTTCGCACCAGCGGCCCGATGGCTATACGTTGCTGCTCGGCGGTGCCACCACGCACATCACCGAGGGGCTGCTCAAGACCAAGCCGACCTACAATCCGCTCAAGGATCTCGAACCGATCTCACCGATCGCGGTGACTGCTTTCGCCATTGCCGTGCATCCGTCGGTGCCGGCCAAGGACCTCAAGGAGCTGATCGCCTACGTCAAAGCGAAACCGGGCAAGGTCTCCTACGGCACCGCGGGTCACGGCTCGCTCAATCACCTGACCGGCGAGCTGTTCAAGCTGCGCGCCGGCATCACCGACCTGCCGCACGTGCCCTACCGCGGAGCCGGGCCGGCGCTGACCGACGCGCTGGCCGGCCAAATTCCGATGATCGTGCCGGCCATGACCAATATCGTGTTGGAGCATCACCGCGCCGGCAAGCTGCGCGTCCTCGCGGTCACGCAGCAGAATCGCGTTACCGCCGGGCCCGAGTTGCCGACCGCGGTAGAGCAGGGCTTCACCGACCTGGTGACACCGAATTTTATCGGGCTGTTTGCCCCGGCCGGCACGTCAAAGGAAATCATCGATACGGTGTCGGCGGCCAACCTGAAATTGCTGGCCGACAAGTCCTATCAGGAGCTGCTGATCTCCGGCACGTTCGAGCTCGAGCCGCCGACCAGCCCGGCGGAATACAAGCAATACGTCGAGAACGAGATGGCCCGATGGAAACCGATTGTTACCAAGATGGGCATCAAGATCGACTGAGCATGATCCCGAAAAGCGGGACCCGGTTTTCGGATAAGACCGTGGTCAAAAATATCTGACGCCTATCCGGCCATTGCCGCCTTGGCGTCGCCTTCGATGCTGCGGTAGATGCCGGGCTTGGCGAGGCGGACGGCGATCTCGGCGAGCCTCCATCGGCATGCCGAAGCGATAGCCCTGCATGTAGTGGACGCCGGCGGCGCGCAGGAACAGATGCTGCTCGGCGGTCTCGACGCCTTCCGCCGTCACCTTCATGCCGAGGCCGCGGCCGAGGCTGACCACGGCGTGCACGATTGCGGCGGCGTCGGCGGCCTTCTCGATGCTCAGCACGAAGCTGCGATCGATCTTGAGCTTGTCGAACGGGAAACGCCGCAGATAGAGCAGGCTCGAATAGCCGGTGCCGAAGTCGTCGAGCGCAAGCTGCACGCCGAGCGCCTTCAGGCGCCGCATCGCGGCCTCGGCGCCATCGACGTTGCCAAGCAGCGTGCTCTCGGTGAGCTCGAGCTCGAGCCGTCGCCGGGTTGAAGCCGGTTTCATCGAGAATGCGCTCGACCATCTTGACGAAGTCGAGCCTGCGGAACTGAATCGGCGAGACGTTCACCGAAACCGTGATGCCGGGCCAGGCCTTGCCGTCGAGACAGGCGTGGCGCAGCACGCGCTGCGCCGAGCTCGATGATCAGCCCGGAATGCTCGGCGATCGGGATGAACTCGGACGGCGGAATGAAGCCGCGGGTCGGATGCGGCCAGCGCGCCAAGCGCCTCGACGCCGACGACCTTGTCTGCGCTGGCGTTGAAGATCGGCTGATAGAACACCTTGAGGCGGTCGTTCTCGATGGTCTCGCGCAGGTCCTGCTCGACGAGCTTGCGCTGCGACAGGTCGGCGTCCATCACGGCGTCGTAGATGCAGGCGCGATTGCGGCCCTCGTTCTTGGCGCGATAGAGCGCCATGTCGGCATAGCGCATGATATCCGCGGCGGCGCCGGAGCGCTGATCGATCAGCGCAATGCCGATGCTGGCGCCGATCACGATGGTGTGGCCGTTGACCGAATAGGGCGCGCACAGCGTCTGGATGATGCGATTGCCGACGTCGAGCAATGCCTCCGGCTCAGACGAGGCCGCGGTAATGACGGCGAACTCGTCGCCGCCAAGGCGGGCGACCAGATCATCGGCGCGCATGGTGTGCGACAGCCGCAGCGTGACGCTGCGGATGAGCTCATCGCCGACCGGGTGGCCGAGCGTGTCGTTGACGTCCTTGAAATGGTCGAGGTCGATGTAGAACACCGCGGCCGGCGGACCGGAGTGCTTGACCGTCGCGATCACCGCCTCGAGCCGCTCACCGAAGAAATTTCGGTTTGGCAGGCCGCACAGCGGATCATGCAGCGCGAGATAGCGCATCCGATTCTCGCCCGCGGCGATCGTCGCCGCGGTGTAGCGCATGTAGCGCATAACGAGACCCGCGAGCAGCGTGAAGCCGGCAAGCGCGATGCCAATGAATGGAATCACGGTGTCGAGGATTTCGGCGCCGGGATGCTGGGGCTGCCAGGCGAAGCTCGTAATCGGCAGTTCGTCATTGTCGACGAATTGAAAGACGTTGTCGCCGGCCGGATCGACGCCGTAGTCCAGCGTCCGCAGGTTGCGGAGCTGCAGCCGGTCGCTGATGTTGGCCAGCACGCTCGGATCGATGACGCGAACCGTCGCGACCATCGGTGCCGCCGCCGCACCGCCGTCGCCGAGCGGCATGGCCGTCACCACGCTGAGCCGGCCGTAGATGTTGAGCAGAAACACGTGGTTGGGAAGCAGACGCATCGACGCCCGCCGGGCATGGCTCCCCGCCCGCGCAGATGCTCGACGATCGACTGCAGCCACGGCACCGCGCCGGCCGTCAGGTCCGGATCGCCGCGGTTTTGGCCGTTCTGGGAGCGCACGATCTTGCCGGTGGAATCGAACACCACCACCAGGTCGTGGTCGCGAAGCGGGCTTAGCCAGGCGCCCAGCCGTTGCTGGACTACACCCGGGGCATGATCGATGTCGCCCGCGCTGACCGCCGAACGCGATTGCACGACGGCCTGCAGACGATGCAGGGACCATTCGCCATGGTTGGCGATGGCCCGGCTCAAGAGCTGCCGGTCGCGCTCGAGCGCGACGTCATCGGCGCGCTGCGCCGAGGTTAGCGCTGCGACGACGATGCAGACAATGGCGACAACGACGACGGCGCCGAGCGGCACCAGCACGCCAAGGCGTGTCCGGTCCCAACCAGTAGGCTTAGATCTCTCTCGCGCGCCGGCAAGCTGCGCGGGTTCAACGCCTGACACCGTCTGCTCCGAGGAGAACCTCTCGATGATCATGCCAGCTTATGCGGCAATAATTGCAATTTGGCTTGCGGATCGCCTTGTGGTCGCATTGGCGAAGGCGCCTCGCCACATTTCACGGCCCGGAGTTAATCGATGGTAAATTGGCTAATGAATTGTTGTGTTCCGTGGGTTACCGTCGCCCGGGAATGAGCGCTGGAGAGGCTCCATGAACGACGCGCGCGGCGCGAAATCCGACGTCATCACCGCCGCCATCCTGGTCATCGGCGACGAAATCCTGTCCGGACGGACCAAGGACAAGAACATCGGCTACATCGCCGAATATCTGACCAATATCGGTATCGACATGCGCGAGGTCCGCGTCGTGCCCGATATCGAGGAGGAGATCATCGCGGCGCTCGACGCGCTCCGCCACCGCTATACCTATGTCTTCACCACCGGCGGCATCGGCCCGACCCATGACGACATCACCGCCGATTGCGTGGCCAAGGCGTTCGGCGTTCCAATCGATGTCGATCCGCGAGCGCGCGCCATGCTGCTCACGCGGATCGCCGAAAAGGATTTGAACGAGGCGCGGCTGCGCATGGCGCGCATTCCAAAGGGCGCCGACCTGATCGTCAACAAGGTGTCGAGCGCGCCGGGCTTTCGCATCGGCAACGTGCACGTGATGGCCGGGCGTACCGTCGATCATGCAGGCGATGCTCGACGAGGTGGCGCCGACGCTGAAGACCGGCGTCAAGATGCTGTCGGAGACGATCCGGGCGAATTGCCGCGAGGGCGATATCGGCACCCCGCTCGGCGACATCGCCAAGGCGAATCCCGATGTGATGATCGGCAGCTACCCGTTCCAGGACGACGGCCGGCCGAACACCAACATCGTGGTGCGCTCGCGCGATCCGCAGAAGCTTGCTGCCGCCAAGACCGCCGTCGAGGATATGCTCGCGCGGGTGCGCGATAGCCTGCGGCAGACGGCTTAGAGGTCGGGGAGGACGTATGGCGGAAGCGCAGCGGCAGTCTCAGGCTCTGCCGGAGAAGGCCTTTCCGGTGTCGTGGGACCAGTTTCACCGCGACGCCCGCGCGCTGGCGTGGCGGCTCGCGGCGGCGGGACCATTCACGGCGATCGTTGCCATCACCCGCGGTGGACTGGTGCCGGCCGCGATCGTGGCGCGCGAGCTCAACGTTCGGCTGATCGAGACGCGTCTGCGTCGAGAGCTATCAGGACTACACCAAGCAGGGCGAGCTGCGCATTCTGAAGAGCGTCGCGGAATCCATCGTCAAGCTCGGCGGCAAGGGCGTGCTGATCGTCGATGATCTGGTCGATACCGGCAAGACCGCGAAGGTGGTGCGCGAGCTCTTGCCCGGCGCGCATTTCGCGACCGTTTACGCCAAGCCGATGGGCCGGCCGCTGGTCGATACCTTCATCACCGAGGTATCGCAGGACACCTGGATCTATTTTCCTTGGGACACCGGGCTTGCGTTCCAGCCGCCGATCCGCGAGGGCGGGGCGTAGCGCGGGCGGACGGTTATCCGCTATCATGCGGACGGCGAATTCGAGTCCGAAACGGAGGCCCGCCATGGACGCCATCACGCCGAAACATCAAGTCACCGCGGACGAGCACTCGCACCTGGTCAAGCCTGCCGAGATGGAATGGCAGCCGACGCGCTTTCCCGGCTGCGAGGTCAAGGTGTTGCTGCGCGACGAATCCGGGCTGATGACTTCGGTTTTCAAGTTTACGCCGGGCGCGACATTGACCGACCACGAGCACGTCGGCATCGAGCAGACCTACATGCTCGACGGTCATCTCGTCGACAAGGAAGGTCCGGCCGCCGGTATCGAGGCCAAAAAGGGCGAATTCATCTGGCGTGAGCCCGGCAGCCGGCATTCGGCCTGGTCGCCCAAGGGTGGCATGACGGTCGCCATCATGCAGGTGCCCAACAAGTTTTTCGATGACGAGGGCCGCGCGACCGACGCCTTCGGCGGATCGTGGGATCAGACCTCGCGCCCTGTGGCAGGCGCCACCGAGAGCGCTGCGGCGAAAGGCGGGGTGGTGTCGATCGAGCATCATTCGCACCTGGTCAAACCAGCCGAGATGGAATGGAAGCCGACGCGCTTTCCCGGGTGCGAGGTCAAGACCCTGATGGCTGACCCCAAGACCGGGCTGATGACCGCGCTGATGCGCTTTGCGCCGGGCGCGGTCCTGCCCGACCACGAGCACGTCAATATCGAGCAGACCTATGTGCTGGAAGGCCGGCTGGTCGACAAGGACGGTCCCGGCCGCGGGCATCGAGGCCAAGGGCGGCGAGTTCATCTGGCGGGAGCCCGGCAGCCGGCATTCGGCCTGGACGCCGGAGGGCGGGCTGATGCTGGCGATCTTCCAGGTGCCGAACAAGTTCTTCGAGAAGGATGGCCGCGTCACCGACCCGACCGGCGCGATCTGGGACGAGGTCTGGGGCCACACCGGCAAAGGCTAACCGGCGCTTTGGGCTGCTCGGCCCGCGGTGTTAGAACCACGGCGGGCCGACGTGGCGGAACGGTAGACGCATCGGACTTAAAATCCGTTGGGGCGAAAGCCCCGTGCAGGTTCGACTCCTGCCGTCGGCACCATTACGCTGGTGCTGGTCAAATGTGCGGTGGCAGGCGGAGGGGATGCCGCCGGCCGTACGCATCGAGAGCCATGGGAGCGGGCCATGAGCATGAAGACCATTCTGGTTCCGATGGAGCCGCATGAGGGGATGACGCGCGGTGCTGGAGACCGCGCTGTTGCTGGCCAAGAAATGCGGCAGCTACATCGAAGGCTTTCCGCTGCGCTTCGGCATCAGCGAGTTCGTCGCGGTCGATCCGGCCGGCTCCATTCCGTTGGAATCCTACCGGCAGGAGAGCCTGGAAGAGGCGGCGCAGGCGCGCAAGCTGTTCGAGTCGTTCATGCAGCAGCGCAATGTGCCGCGCGCGAGCGGCACGGCCGCCGCGGGACCGTCGCTGCGGCTGGCTCGACGACGCCCCCGAGGGCGAAAGCTTCGTCGGCAGCTACGGGCGGGTGTTCGACATCACCGTGCTGAGCCGGCCCGACGCCAACACCATCGGCCTGCACAACCGCGCGATCGAGTCCGGCCTGTTCGAGAGCGGCCGGCCGATCCTGCTGTCGCCGCCGGTGCCGCCCAAGGATATCGCCACCAACGTCATGATTCACTGGAACTGCAGCACCGAACAGGCGCGCGCCACCGCTCTCGCGATGCCGCTGCTGCATCAGGCGCAGCAGGTCACGGTGCTGACCGTCGCCGGTGGCTCGGCGGTGCCGGGACCTTCGGCCGAGCAGGCGCTCGCGTATCTGCAGCGCAACGGCATCGCGGTGAAGCCGATGACCGTTCGCGCTCGAAGGCCGCAGCACCGGCGAGGCGATCCTCAAGGCCGCGAAGGCGGAACGGCTGCGATCTCCTGATCAAGGGCGCCTACACCCAGAGCCGGCTGCGGCAGATGATCTTCGGCGGCGCGACCAGCCACATCCTGGCGCACGCCGAGCTGCCGGTGCTGATGGCGCATTAGGTGCGCCGACGTTCGGGGCGCTTGCCAGTTCCAGAGGTGTCATCATCCGCGAAGGCGGATGATCCAGTGCGCCGCGGAGCGGCAAGGTTTGCGAACGTCGGCGAATAGAACTGGATGCCCCGCCTTCGCGGGGCATGACAGAGGTGTGGGTCGAGCCGCCGAGAGATAGCGGATTCCGTGCGTCGTCGCGTTACGCCGGCACCTTCTCCGCCTGCTTCTGCGCCATCTTCTTTTTCATCTGTGCGACGAACACTTCCATCGGCAGGCAGGTCGGGTCCTGCTTGACCATCGCCTCGGTCTTGGCGCGGATCGCGTCGGCTGATTTGGTGAGGTCGAGCGGCTCGCCGAACGGCTGGCTGACGTGCCAGGGCGATGCCGCAATAGAGCTCGACGCGGTTGCCCTCGGGATCGGCGAAATAGATGCTCCAGGCGTTGCCGTGGTTGCGCGGGTCGAGCTTCTTGACGCCCTCCTTCACCAGCCAAGGATAATACTGCCGCAGCTCCTCGAGACCAGGCACGCGGAACGAGATCTGGTTGATGGTGGTGTGGACGGCCTCCTTGCGGCCGGCCGGAGGCGATGGCGATCTGGTGATGCTCGGTCGGATCGCGGCTGAGGAAGGCGATGTGCGACGCCGCGCCCTTGCGAATATCCGCGATCGGTCACGACCAGGCCGAAGATGCGCGAATAGAAATCGACCATCTTGTCGAGGTCGAAGGCGTAAACGCCAATATGGCAGAGCTGGGCGTCGGGCATGGCGTTCATCGGCGTCGTCCTCCGGGCCTTGATGGCGTTGTCTGGACGCAATGTTATCACGGCGGGCGTGCAAATCGACTGGCTGGTGACGCGCCTGCAGCATGCGGAAATGCGCGGGACACAAGGGAAATACGGGACCGAGCGGGTGCCGCCGGAATTCGGCCGGGATTTTTTACTTTTGTCGGCTATTGGCGGGCGGCCTGTACGGGCCGGTATCTTGGGGATTGCCGACCTGCGCGCACAAGCAACGAGCACCGGTCGAATGGCCTGGACGGGCGGCGTCGGCGCTGCCTGCCTGCGGCGGCGTTCAGTGCGCTGCTTTCGTTCGTTGTTGCGGGTTGCGGTACGATCACGGCGCAGACCGGCAGCTCGGCCTATATCGCGCCCGGAAAATTCGACATCTACACCTGCTCGATATCGCCGAGCGCGGTCAGATCGTGCAGCAAGCGCAAGGACGAGCTCGAGCAGTTGATGGCCGAGCCTCGCAGCGGCGCCGGCGGCAGCGTCGTCAACGCCATCGCCTACCGGGCCGAATATATGCAGAGCCGCGACGAGCTTGTCGAACTGAGCCGGGCTTCTGCCGACAAGCAATGCGCCAGCAAGAGCATTGGTCGAGCGGACGCGCGGTGTTCTGAGCCCGCGCGGTCAGCCGAACCGCTTGCGCGCCAGCGCGGCGCCTTTGCCGAGCGCGTCGAGCTTGGCGTGCGGCGATGTCGCGGCGCATCGGCGCCATGCCGCAGTTGGTGCCGGCGACGATGCGCTCCTTCGGCACGTATTTCATCACGGCCTCGATGGTCGCCGCGACATCCTCCGGCGTTTCGATGGTGTCGCTCGCGACGTCGATGACGCCGATCTGAACGTCCTTGCCCTTGAGCAGCGACAACAGCTCCAGCGGCACCTTGGAGTGGATGCACTCGACCGAGACTTCGGTGAGCCGGCTTGCCGCCAGCGCCGGGAAAATCTCCTCGTACTGCCGCCACTCGCCGCCGAGCGTCGCCTTCCAGTCGATGTTGGCCTTGATGCCGTAGCCGTAGCAGATGTGCACGGCGGTCGCGCATTTGAGGCCGGCGATGGCGCGATGCAGCGCCTCGACGCCCCAGGTCGTGACCTCCTTCATGTAGACGTTGAAGGCCGGCTCGTCGAACTGGATGACGTCGACGCCGTCGGCTTCGAGCGCGCGCGCCTCGGCGTTGAGCAGGTCGGCGAAGGCGAACGCCATCTTGACGCGGTCGCCGTAATGCTGGTCGGCGATGGTGTCGATGATGGTCATCGGCCCCGGCATGGTGATCTTGAGCTTGCGCCTGGTGTGGGCGCGGGCATGGCGCGCCTCCGCGCCGTGGACGCGGCCGCTTGAGCTTGAGCGCGCCGGTGACGGTCGGCACCATCGCCTTGTAGCGGTTGTTGCGGATGCCCATCTCGACCTTGTGGGCGAAGTCGATGCCGTCGACGAACTCGAGAAAGCCGTGGACGAAATGCTGGCGCGACTGCTCGCCGTCGGTGACGATGTCGATGCCGGCGTCCTCCTGCAGTTTCACCGCGAGCAGCGTGGCGTCGAGCTTGCCCGCGGCGAGATCGGCGCCGGACAGCCGCCATTGCGGCCACAGCTTGTCGGGCTCGGCGAGCCAGGATGGTTTCGGCAGGGAGCCTGCGATGGTGGTCGGAAACATGCGGATCGGTTCTTCTCTGCTCAGTCGTCGCCCGTCGGCGCGGGCGAGGCGCTCGGGCGCGGCGCGACCGGCGGCGGCGGCGTGCGCCAATCATAGAGCCAATTGTAGCGGCGCAGCAGCATCTTTCCGCCGGCAATCCGCAAAAACAGATTGCGCGCCAACGCCTCGCCCGCGGTGAGGTGATAGACCCGCCCATTGCTGCGGGCAGCGCGCTGCACCCGCGCGGTGCGCCTGCGCCGCGCGCGCTCGTAGCGGCGCATGGCCGCGGCGGGATCGTCGGGCATGCGCGCCATGCAGTCGGCCAGCACCGCGGCATCCTCGATCGCCATCGCCGCGCCCTGGGCGAGGAACGGCAGCATCGGGTGGGCGGCGTCCCCCAGCAGCGTCACCGGCCCGTCGCCCCAGCGGTCGAGCGGCGGCAGGTCGTAGAGCGCCCATTTGTGCCAGCGGCTCCGGCACCGCCAGGAATTCGCGCACCGGCGCCGCCCAGTGCCACGGCCGAATAATGCGCCAGCAACTCTTCGCGCGCGCCTTCCGCGCTCCAGCCGGGCTCGGCCCAGTGGTCGGTGACGATGGCGACGATGTTGATCAGCGTGCCGGACTTCACCGGATAGTGGACCAGATGGGCGTTCCGTCCGAGCCAGAGCTGCACCTCAGTCGATGCGGAATTCTCGTCGACGGCCTCGGCCGCAGGAATGAGCGCGCGCCAGGCGGTGCGCTGGCCGAATTGCGGCGCCGCGATGGCCGAGCCGCGCGCGCAGACCCGACCACAGCCCGTCGGCGCCGATCAGTGCGATGCCGATGCTCCTCGGCGGCGGCCGCGCCCTGCCGGCAGGCGACGCTGACGCCGTTGGCGTGAACCACGAAATCCTCGACCCGGGTGTCGAGGCGCAGTGCGATATCTGGCGTTGGCATGCACCGCCTCGAGCAAGCGCCGCCTGCAGGTCGGCGCGGTGGATCGACCAGTAAGGCGCGCCGTAGCGCCGCTCGGCCGCTTCGCCGAGCGGCACGCGGGTGAGGTTGCCGCCGGTCGCAGTCTTGATCGCGATCGCCTCCGGCCGAACGCCTCGGCGCGCAGCCGCTCGCCGAGGCCGAGCGCGATCAGGATACGGGTCGCGTTGGGCGAAAGCTGGATGCCGGCGCCGGTCTCCTCCAATCGCTCGGCCTGCTCCAGGACGAGGACGCGGAAGCCGGACCGCGCCAGCATCAGCGCCGCGCTCAAGCCGCCGATGCCGGCGCCGGCGATGATGATGTTGCGCGAGGTCGGCACGGTCCGCGCGCCCGCGCGGTCAGACCGTCTCGGTCAGGGCGCAGGCCTCCGGCCGCGCGGCATGCGGGTCGAGCGCTGGGATCGTGCCGGTAGAGCGTCGAGCAATACGGGCAGATGATTTCCTTGTCGTCGCCCATGTCGAGGAACACGTGGGGATGATCGTGCGGTGGCTTGGCGCCGACGCACATGAATTCGCGCGCGCCGATCTCGATGACCGCAACGCCCGGGTCGTTGTGGAAATGCGGAACGATGTGGTCGGCCATGACTTGCTGCAGCTTTGTTGTGATGCACGGCACCATAGCCGGGCGGTGATGGCTTTCATAGTTGTCCGTTTCCTTATTCGTTCAAATTCTGCGGATCGGAAACGCCGTTGACTTCAAAGGCGTTGCCTGGGCGCGCCGGCTGTTCGCCGCGATCCTGGCGCTCTGGGCTTCGTGTCGTCGGCCAAATCGGCGGTCGGCGCGCGAGCTTGCGGCACCTCGCCCGCAAGAAGGAGCGCCAAGCCGAACGCTACGCCATGATGGCGGCATCCCGGGCTTGAATCGGACGCCGCTCCTGGTCTCTATCTCTTTGTCCATGCCGGTCTTCCAACATGGTGCCGTGGAGATCGCCTTCCTCGACGAGGGGCAGGGCGAGCCGATCGTGCTGGTGCACGGCTTTGCCTCCTCGAAGGAGGTGAACTGGGTGCAGCCGGGCTGGTTTGCGACGCTCAGAGGCGCCGGCCGCCGCGTCATCGCGCTCGACAACCGCGGCCACGGCGCCTCGATCGAAGCTCTACGACCCGGCCGACTACCACACCGACGAAGATGGCCGCGGACGTGCTCGCGCTGCTCGACCATCTCGGCCTGCCGCGCGCCGACGTCATGGGTTATTCGATGGGCGCGCGGATCGCGGCCTTCCTCGCGCTCGAACATCCGGACCGCGTGCGCTCCATCGTGCTGGGCGGGCTCGGCATGCATCTGGTCGAGGGCGTCGGCCTGCCGGAAAGCATCGCCGAGGCGCTGGAGGCGCCGTCGCTTGACGACGTTACCGATCCGCAGGGCCGCATGTTCCGCGCCTTCGCCGACCAGACCAAATCGGATCGCCGGGCGCTCGCCGCCTGCATCCGCGGCTCGCGCCAGGTGCTGACCCGCGAGCAGGCGGCGTCGATCGAGACGCCGGCGCTGATCGCGGTCGGCACCAAGGACCCGATCGCGGGCTCGCGCCGAGGAACTCGCCGCGATCATGCCGCATGCGCGGGCGCTGCCCATTCCCGACCGCGACCACATGCTCGCGGTCGGCGACAAGGTGTTCAAGGCCGGCGTGCTGGAGTTTCTTCAGGAGCCAACGCATGACGCCGCCCGATCACGCCTGCCGCCGCGATGTTCAAGGGCGCGTCCGGCAACACGCTCGTCGGCGACGTCTATGGCGAGGAGGGGCCGCCGGTGCTGCTGCTGCATGGCGGCGGCCAGACCCGCCATGCCTGGAACAAGACCGGCGAACTGATCGCGCGGATGGGGCGGGTCGCCTACGCGGTCGATCAGCGCGGCCACGGCGATTCCGAATGGGTCGCCGACGGCGCCTACCAGTACACCGACTTCGCCGCCGATGCCCGCGTGCTGGCCGATACCCTGGCCGAGCGAAGCGGCGCGCGGCCGGTGGTGGTCGGCGCTTCGCTCGGCGGCATGGCCGCGCTGCTCGCCAACAGCCGCGGCCGGCCGAAACAAGACCGCAGCACTTTTCCGCGCTGGTGCTGGTCGACATCACGCCGCGGGTCGATGTCGAGGGCGTCGCCAAGATCCAGGGCTTCATGCGCGCCCACTCCGGCGAAGGCTTCGGCTCGATCGCCGAGGCCGCCGACGCGGTCGCGGCCTATCTGCCGCACCGGCCGCGGCCGCGCTCCCACGAGGGCTTGAAGAAGAACCTGCGGCTGCATCCCGACGGCCGCTGGCGCTGGCACTGGGACCCGCGCTTCCTCGAAGGCAACCGCCGGATCGGCGCCGGCTCCGACGAGGTCGAGCAGGCGCTGGTCGACGGCGGCCAAAAGCGTCACCATCCCGGCGCTGCTGGTGCGCGGCGCCTCCTCCGAGCTGGTGCAGGAGGAGCACGCCAGGGATTTCCTCAAGCTCGTGCCCCATGCCCGCTATGTCGACGTCAGCGGCGCCCGCCACATGGTCGCCGGCGACCGCAATGACCAGTTCGCAAACGCCATCGAGGACTTCTTGAAGAACTTGAGTGAAATGAATCATAACGCATTGTGATATTGTGATAAATTGAAGCGCGGTGTTGCGGCTGGCAAGCCGGCGTCCTAACTGTGCTAAAACCACGCCCCGAAACCTCTTGGGGGATTCGGGGAGCGACCATGGCGCAGCAGCACTCACGGCCGGCGAGCGCGATCCAGAAGGTCGATCCGGTCTGGGCCAAGATCCGCGCCGAGGCCGAGGACGTGGTCCGCCGCGAGCCCGAGATCGGCACCTTCATCTATTCCTCGATCCTGCACCACGACACGCTGGAGGCGGCGGTGGTGCATCGGGTCAGCGAGCGGCTCGACCATGCCGACGTGTCGGCCGAACTGATCCGGCAGGCCTATGCCGACGCGCTGGAGGACCGAGCCGCAGCTCGGCGATGTGTTCCGCGCCGACATCGTCGCGGTGTTCGACCGCGATCCGGCGACCGACCGCTTCATCGAGCCGGTGCTCTACTACAAGGGCTTCCACGCCATTCAGACCCATCGGCTTGCGCACTGGCTCTGGAACAAGGGCCGCAAGGACTTCGCCTATTACCTTCAGAGCCGCTCGTCGGCGGTGTTCCAGTGCGACATCCATCCGGCGGCCAAGGTCGGCCGCGGCATCTTCCTCGACCACGCCACCGGCCTCGTGGTCGGCGAGACCGCGACGATCGGCGACAACGTCTCGATGCTGCACGGCGTCACGCTCGGCGGCACCGGCAAGGACCACGGCGACCGCCATCCCAAGATCGCCGACGGCGTGCTGATCGGCGCCGGCGCCAGCATCATCGGCAATATCGAGGTCGGCCGCTGCGCCCGCGTCGCGGCGGGCTCGGTGGTGCTCAAGGCGGTGCCGAACAACGTCACCGTCGCGGGCGTGCCGGCCAAGATCGTCGGCGACGCGCCGTGCGAGGAGCCGTCGCGCACCATGGACCACATGTTCCCTGGATAATCGTCGCGCCGTTTGCTATCCCGGGCGCGCTAGAGCCGCAGAGCGGAGAGGTCCAGTGGACGTATTGGAAGTCAAAAAGCTCGACGCCTATCTGAGCAAGCTGTTCGGCAACGCCGAACATCCGCGTGGTGCCGAAGAAGGGCGACACCGCCGAGGTCTTTATCGGCGAGGACGATCTCGGCGAGTTGACCGTCGACGACGAGGACGGCGACCGCTCCTACAATTTCCGGATGGTCATCCAGGTCAGCAACGATCCGAGCTTTCAGCCGGTGCCGGCGCTGACCGCCTATCTGCGGGGCAAGTTCGACAACGAAAATATCCGCGTCGTGACGCGGCCGAAGAAAACGGATTCGGTGGAAGCCTATATCGGCGAGGAATTTCTCGGCGTGCTGTTCGCTCGAAAACGAGAAGGGCCGCCGGTCCTACATCTTCGAACTGCCGATCCTTGACGTCGATCTCGACGGCTGGCCGGTCGTCGCGACGATCAGCCCGGCATCGGCGTCGGCTGGAAGCCGCGCGATCAGCCGATCGATGCCGTCGGCGACGGCCCGCCAATCGCCGAGCCATGCGCGCGGAAAGCGCACCGTCATGTCGGCGCCGCCGATCCGCCGCTCGTGCAGGCACATCGCCGGCGTCGAGCCGATCTGGCGGGTGCAGCGGAGCAGGAACCGCTCCGGCGCGGCCGGATCGTAGATCAGATCCTCGCCCTGATACGGCGAGCCGTCGCGGAAGCCCTGCAGGCTGAGCCCGTCGGCGCCGACGATCGGCGCGGCTTCGGCATAGCGCGGATAGATCGTCTTGAGCCGCTCGATCGGCGGCAGCGTGCTGTCGGCTCGCGGCAATGGTCACGAACAGCCGGTCGGTGACGTCCGGGCGGTCGGTCGGCAGCGGCTTGATGCTCAAATCGGGCGGCGTCAGCGAGGGCCAGACGAAGCTGAGATCGATGCGCGGCTGCGCGCCCGGCGCGGCGCTGCACCTTGAAGCGGATCGCGGCCGGCGGCACGTTGAAGGCCACGCCGCCGACGCGTGATCGGCAGCGACGGCGCGTCGGGCGAAATCGCCGGCTGGCGCCGGCCACAGCATGTAGGCGATCGGCGCGCCGGCAAGCCCGCGTCGCGCAAAGCCAGCCGCGATCCAGCAGCAGGCGGCCCGAGCAGGCCGCTGCCGCCGATGCCGCCGCCGTGCCCCATCGGTTCCCGCATATGCCATTGCTCGTTCCCTGGCCTCGAATTGCTGTACCCCCATGGGACCCTGGCATCCGTTAACCCTTCCTTAACGATGCGCTGGCGGGACCGCCCCGCGATCTGGGACAAATTCTGGCATCGGCGGTACCGGTGGGGCCTTCGCGATGTCGCCCGAAGCGTTGGTGTTTGCGTTGTTCTGGTCGGATTCGGTGCGTTCGCTGCTGGCGCTGGCGATCGGCTTTGCGGTCGCAGGGCTGCTTGTCCAGCGGCTATCAGCTTCTGACCTTGCAGCCGCCGAGCTTCAAGCTGCTGCACGAGGGCGAGCGCAAGCAGGCGCTGGCCGCGGTGCCGTTCCTGGTGTTCGCCGCGCCCTTCATCATCGTCCGCAACACCGTCCGCGGCCGCCGCATCGAGGGCCGCAACTTCGGCTTTGCCGCGCTGGCCGCGCTCGGTCGCGGGCTTCTGGAGCCTGATGTCCGGCACCGTCGTGGTGATGGCGCTGCAAGCCATCGGCCACCTGGTCGCGTAAGTTTTCTCAATTCTGCTCGGACATGGCAAGTGTGCCCTCCGCAATGGAGGGACGCGATGCCGATCTACGAGCTCGACGGACAGGCGCCGGAATTTCCCGGCGACGGCCAATATTGGGTCGCCGAGACCGCGGTGCTGATCGGCCGCGTCCGGCTGAAAAGCCACTGCCAGCGTCTGGTTCGGCGCGGTGCTGCGCGGCGACAACGAATGGATCGAGATCGGCGAGACGCTCGCAGATCCAGGACAATTCCACGCTGCACACCGATCCGGGATTTCCGATGGTGATCGGCGCAAACTGCGTGATCGGCCACAAGGTGATGCTGCACGGCTGCATGGTCGGCGACAACAGCCTGATCGGCATGGGCGCGATCCTGCTCAATGGCACGCAAGATCGGCAAGAACTCGCTGGTCGGCGCCGGCGCGCTGGTGACCGAAGGCAAGAGCTTTCCCGACAATTCGCTGATCGTGGGTTCGCCCGCGCGCGCGATCCGCACGCATCGACGAAAAAGCGACGGCGATGATCGCGCGCGGCGCCGACATCTACGTCAAGCGCTGGCAGCAATACGCCAAGGGACTGAAGCGGATCGGCTGATCGCTGCTAAGCCGCGGCCTTGGCGCTCTTTACCTGCGGCGGCGCACGGAATGCGATCGCGACCCGGTTCCAGCCATTGATGGCGACCACAGCGGCGGTCAGATCCACCAGCTCTTTTTCCGAAAATGCCGCTTGGCCTCCTCGATAGACCGTCGTCCGGCACGTGGGTCTTCGCTGACCAGCGTCACCGCCTCGACCCAGGCTAGCGCCGCGCGTTCGCGGTCGGTGAACACCGGGGCCTCGCGCCAGGCGTTGAGCAAATGCATCCGATCGTCGGTTTCGCCCTGCTTCCGTGCATCATTGGTGTGCATGACCAGGCAATAGGCGCAGCCGTTGATCTGCGAGGCGCGGATTTTGACGAGTTCGAGCAGCGACTTTTCCAGGCCGCTCTGATCGACATAGGCCTGCAAGCCCGCCATCGCCTTATACGCGGCGGGGCTGATTTTGATGGCGTCGAGACGTTGTTGCATAGTAAGTTCCTTTACAACGAGGTCCCCGACGCGACGATCCAACGCCGGTTTTGCGGCGGATTTGTTGCCCGCATCCTGCAACAGTGCGCCGCAGCTATGCGTTCACGGGAATGGAACTGCTATAACACAGCGACAGATTTTGAGAGACAGCGCCATGCATTCCCATTCGATCGAGCAGCATCGTCATTCGCATATTTTTCTCGGCGACGCCCACGAGCGCAACGAGCGCAGGACCTGGATCGTCATCGCGATCTGCACGGCGATGATGGCGGCCGAGATCGCCGGCGGGGTTTGGTTCGGCTCGGTCGCGCTGATCGCCGATGGGCTGCACATGTCCACCCACGCCGGCGCCCTGCTGGTCGCGGCGCTCGCCTACACTTATGCGCGGCGCTACGCTCGCGACGAGCGGCTCGCCTTCGGCAGCGGCAAGCTCGGCGATCTGGCGGCGTTCAGCAGCGCCATCGTGCTCGCCATCATCGCCTTGATGATCGGCTATGAAAGCGTCGAGCGCCTGCTCAATCCGCTACCGATCGCCTTCAACGAAGCCATTCTCATCGCTGTGCTCGGCCTCGGCGTCAATTTGCTCAGCGCCTTCGTGCTGCGCGGTGACCACGGGCATGGCCACGACCATCACGATCACACCGATGGCCACATTCATCGCGACCACAACATGCGCGCGGCGTTCGTCCATGTGGCGGCCGACGCCGCCGTTTCCGTGCTTGTAATCGCTGGCCTCGTTGTCGGCCGGCAGTTCGGCTGGCCCTGGGTGGACCCGGTCATCGGCCTGGTCGCCGCCCTTGTCATTCTCAGTTGGTCATGGACCCTGATCCGCGCCGCCGGAGCAGTGCTGCTCGACGTCTCGCCGGACCCGGACCTGTCGGGCAAGATCGCGGGGCGGCTTGAGCGGGAAGGCGACCGCGTCTCGGACCTGCATCTGTGGCGTGTCGGACCGGGTCATCTGGCCGCGGTCATTTCGCTGGTAACCGATCATCCGAACGAGCCAGGCCACTACAAGAGCCGGCTGGCGGACCTGCCGGCGTTGTCTCACGTCACAATCGAGGTCGAACGCTGCGCGGCTGCACATTAGACTGAATACTGATCGCAAAAAAGGTGCGGCCGGCGTTGGGGGACGCCGGCCGCGCGCGAGCCCGGTCTGGGGACGGGGAGGGGTGGGGACGTGACCGGACTCGCGTAGTCCCTGTCTCAGCGCGCGGATGCCGCAGTGGAAACCGCGGGCCTCGTATCGCCGAGGGAGACCCAGTTGTTCGGATTGCTCTGTGACTGGCGCTTGACGAAGCGATAGCCGGTGTCGGACCAGAGCAGGACCTCCTCGGCCTGGTTGTCGAGGATGAAGTCGCCCTTGTCGGTCTTGACCGTGAGCACGGCGTGGCCCTCGTCCTTCTTGTCGCGGACCACGGTGATGAGCAGCGCCTCGCGCGGCCAGCCGGCCTGTATCAGCATGCGGCGCTTGAGCAGCACGTAGTCTTCGCAGTCGCCCTTGCCGTCATCCGGATAGGACCACTTTTCGACCGTTCCCCAGTGCTCGAGGTCGGTCACCGGCGCGATCGTGTCGTTGACCCACTTGTTGACCCGCACCAGGTCCTTCCAGACCTTGGACGTGAGGACGACATCGCGCGGCTCGGTCGAGGCGGTCGGGCACTCCTTGGGGCGCTCGTTGCAGAACTCGACCCAGCCGATCGGTGCCCGCGCCGTGGCGCCGACCGAGACATAGGCCGTGCGCTCCGAGCCTTCCGCCGGCGCGCCGAGAGCGGCGACCAGGGCAGCGGCCATGGCCGCGCCCACCAAAGCTTTGGACTTCGACGACATACGTGACCCCTCTCCCGTCTTATTGGGGCCATGTTTCTCACAAAGCTTTTGTATTGCCGCTAAGACGCCGAAGTCATTTTGAAGATAATACAAGTAAAGTACGCCGCGAATTCTTCTAATATTCTTCGAAAATTTGAATAAAAAGCCGACTAATACAGATTGAGTAAAATTGTATCTTTAAGCACGCGCGGGCGGCTGCGACGCCAGGGCGCGCGAGGTGCCGCCGTCGCGATTAACGATCGTCTTGGTTGTCGATGGAGTGAAGGAGGGAGCGGCGGCGACCGAAAGATCGCCGGCTGCGGCTGCAGACGCCTGACTAGGAAAACCCGTCGTTTACTATGTCGCGGACAGCGCTGTGGCGGACTCTTCGATCGAGTCCGGATGCTGGAGCCGGGTGAACTCCATGGCGAAGCCTTCCTCGAGATGGCGCACCACGCGGCCTGGGATATTGCCGAACGTGACGTGACTGCCGATTTCCGGTCGCTGCTCGGTCGCAATGCCGGCGCCGGACAAGGAGATATCGATGATCCGCACCCCGATATTGGTGCCGTTCGGCATGATCAGGCGGGCGCCGGCGACACGCGGCACGAAGCGGCCGTGGCGGCGGTCTTCCGGCAGGTTGAGGATATGGCGGTTGGCGAGCCAGGTGAGCTGGGCGGCGAGCTTGTCGCGCTTTCGCGGCGTTGCCGCGATGGTCATGGCAAAGCCGTTCTGCAACTGGCGGGCGATCTTGCCTTCAAGGCGGCCGAGATGGTCGACATAGGCGATGACGCGGTCGCCGACCTCGCCGCTGACGGGCGCGATCAGCGCCATACCGCCGGGCGACATATTGACGACCTGGCAGGGAAATTCGCGCCGATCGGCCAGCATGTAGCGGCCCAGGAGATTGACGCGGACGCGCTGATGGCGCCGGCGGTCCTGGGCATGCGGCAGCAGACTGGCTTTGGTTTGCGGCAACGCCATGCGGCGGGCGGACCCTTCGACCGAGAGCTCGTCGCAAAACAATATTCACGCTTCGTTAACGGGCCGTTATCCGTGGCGATCGCCAGATAGATAATCGTAATAGATCAGTCGGCGGCCCGGCCGCCGTCATACACAGTCAGGCCATGCCGAATCCGACCCGCAACAGCGCTAAAGCGCGGCGGGGCGGCGGCGTCCACGGCGGCGCCGATATGCCGGAACATGCCCAGCGTGAGCGGACCGATCGCCTTGGCGCCGAGCCAATAGGGCGCCGCTATCGGGGCCAGCGCTCCCATCACCCGGGCCTCGCCGCGCGACTGGTGGCTGAGCGGCAGCAGCAGCAATTCCAGATGCACCGGCAACAGCGTGTCATCCGAGGTCGCGCCGGTGACGCTTGCGATCACTCCTGCCTTCTCCTCCGCCACCACGGCGATCAGTTCTCGAATGGCGGTCTGGCCGGAACGCTGCCACAGCCGCACGAAACTCTCGCCCTTGAGTTCGCGGCCGAACAACGCGCAAAGCCGGGTGCCCGCGATGCGGAACAGGTGGCTGCCGTTGCCGCCGACATCGAGCACGAAGGTGTCGCCAAGCACCTTGCGAATGGCGCCGGGCTCGATATCGGCGCGTTCCGGCGCCAGCCGCTCGCCGCGGCGCTCGTTCCAATAGTCGAACAACTCGCGGTTGGATGGGTGTTTCATTTTGCGCCCCGGTGCTCATTTTCGCCCAGCGGCCTGTCCCTGGCCGGGACAACCCTGCCGTGGTTGCGTTCTCTGCGGCGAACGGAGCAGGGCGCGTGCCGAAGCGGCCTGGCAGGCTGAGGCGCGGCGGCCCTTGCCGCGTTAGCGTTAAATCCGGGCCATGGTTGGCGGGTGCGGGGCGGCGCCCTAAGGTCGCGCCGGACCCACGCATCGCAGGGGAGCGGGGGATGTGACGGGAAGGGGGGGCCTTGGCCCTCCCTTTTTCTTTTGTTTGATTGCGGGACCGGTCTCGCTTAGTCAGACGCAGCGTGCCTCCCGGAACCGGCGCGCTT
The DNA here is from genome assembly GCA_963702635.1 of uncultured Alphaproteobacteria bacterium. Classification (GTDB taxonomy): domain Bacteria; phylum Pseudomonadota; class Alphaproteobacteria; order Rhizobiales; family Xanthobacteraceae; genus Z2-YC6860. Next base: position 920,141 of record CAVPDL010000009.1, on the reverse strand, counting down.
TCAGGGGATGCCTTGGACCAATTCTCCGACCAGCCGTTGGGTCGCAAGCCGCGCGAGCCGATCCTCAACGTCCCTGCTGTCGTCGTCGCGTTGCTTCTGCTGCTGGCCGGCATTCACGCCGTGCGGATGTTTTTCCTCCCGGACGACATCGATCGCATCCTGGTGTGGAGTCTCGCCTTCGTACCGGCGCGGTATGATGCGAGCGTCCTCACCGACGGTTTGTTGCCGGGCGGCTGGGGCGCCGAAATCTGGAGCTTCGTTACCTATGCACTGCTGCACGCAGATCTGACGCATCTTGGCTTCAACGCGGTGTGGCTGCTTGCCTTCGCGAGCCCGGTGGCGCGCCGCTTCGGTCCCGGGCGGTTTCTGGCGTTCTTCGCAACAACCATCGCGGCCGGCGCGCTGGCCTATCTCCTGGCGCACGCTGGCGCTCTTGCGCCGATGATTGGGGCCTCGGCCGGAATTTCCGGCATGATGGGCGCGGCGACGCGCTTTGTGTTTCAGCCCGGGGGGTCGCTCGACCTGTGGCGGCGCCATCGCGAAAACGCCGATCGGGTGCCGGCGGCGCCGCTTTCTGTTGCGCTGCGCAATCCCCGGGTGCTGACGTTTCTCGGGGTCTGGTTTGGCCTCAATCTGCTGTTTGGCCTCGGCTCGGTGTCGTCTCTGGTTGGCCAGGACCAGAGTATCGCGTGGGAGGCGCATGTCGGCGGATTTCTTGCGGGCCTGCTATTGTTCTCGGCGTTTGATCCGGTGCAGCCTGCTCAGCCGATGCCGCCGCCAGTGGTCGACGATCGGCGCACTCTGCATTGAATGCAGTGAGCGCGTGTTAACCGCGCTTCGCATGGCTGCTACGCCCGAACCACGTTCCGGGCAGGAACCCTGACCCAACCTGTCCGGTTAATCCGCTACCATCCGACAAACCCGAGCGGCGTCTTGAGTTGATCATTCGGGAGCCGCGACGGAATCAGTCAGGGAGCGACCCCAATGACCGTCAAAGCCATTCTATCCGCGAAGGGCGGCGAGGTTTTCACCATTGAGCCCACGGCCGATGTGGCTGCCGCGGCCAGAATCCTGGCCGAACGCAAAATCGGCGCGCTCGTGGTCACCGGCGCCGATCGCCGTGTTATCGGCATCGTTTCGGAGCGCGACATTGTGCAGGAGCTCGCCGCCCACGGCGCGGCATGCCTCGATCTGCCTTTGACCAAGGTCATGACCCGGGACGTCATGACCTGCCGAACGTTGGATACGATCAGCTCGGTGATGGAGCGGATGACGCAGGGCAAATTCCGCCATCTGCCCGTGGTCGAGCAGGGCCGGCTTGCAGGCATCGTGTCGATCGGCGACGTGGTCAAGCACCGGCTCGAGCAGATGGAGCGCGAACAATCGGCGATGCGCGACTACATCCAGACTGCCTGACAATACGACCCGTTATTTTTCAGCAGGCGCCGATTGCGGCGTCAGCGCCGCGATTGCGTCGCCGATCTGATCGAGTTCGCGCTCGGCTGCGCGGGCGCCGGATTCGATAATGTCCTGCGCGCGGTCAAAGTCGAAAAAGCCGATGCGGCCGAGACGCGGCGTGATCATCACGTCCGGCGGGTCGCCGGCAAGACGAGCCCGTGCAATGCGATCCTGCATGATGTTGAAGGCGTCGATCATCACAGAAGGCAGGCTCGGACGGCGGCTGTGTCCGACGAACTGCCGTCTGACCGAATTTTCGGCGCCGAATATCGTTCCGCCGCGTTCCGGCACGCTTTCGACCGGGACGGCTTGCGCATCGCCGTCGCCCGTCATGATCATGCTCCGGCCGATGATGTCGGTGTTGACGTTGACGGCGATGACAAGCCGGGCGCCAAGCACCCGACCGGCCGACACCGGCACCGGGTTAACCAGAGCGCCGTCAACCAGCCAGCGGCCGTCGAGCGAGATCGGCGGAAAAACTCCCGGCAAGGCATAAGATGCGCGCATGGCGTCAACCAGACGTCCGCGCGACAGCCAGATTTCGTGTCCGGTGCCGATCTCGGTGGTGATGGCGGCGAAGCGGACCGGGAGCGCCTCGATCGGAATGTTGCCGAGAGTTTCCTCGAGCCGGGCGGCAAGCCGGCCGCCGCCGATCAGTCCACCGCGGGTGATGCTGACATCGAGATAGCCCAGGATGCCGCGCCTCGTCAGGCTGCGGCACCATTGATCGAGTGCGTCCAGGCGGCCGGCCGCGAAGCAACCGCCGACCACGGCGCCGATCGAGGTGCCAACGATGATGTCGGGCTCGATTCCGTGGGCGAGCAGCGTCCGGATGACTCCGATATGGGCGAAGCCGCGAGCGCCACCGCCGCCAAGCGCGAGCCCAATGGTCGGGCGCTCGGATGGGCGCTGTGGCGTGTCAGGGGTCGCCTTGGTGCCGCGGTCCCCGTTTTGTCCGCGGCCCTGAGCCTCGAAGACCAAGTTCCCATTTCTCCGTTAGTGCGTGGATGATCACGCGGCGAGCGGCGGCGAAACAAGTCGAACGCGCGACTATGGTGAAGTGGTGTCGGGCGGAGTGTCGCGGTTCGAAAGCTCGAAATTCTCAGCTTGTGCCGAAGCGAACTTCCGAACCAAAGCGACACCGGCAAATCTATGATTTCAGTGTCCCTTTGGACCCGAAATTCGCAATCCTGGTTGCTGAACAATCGTGCGGAACTTCGGTCCGAGTCTGGCTATACGACGCGGTCAGCCGCTGCGCTCAGCCGCCGCCCTTGGGCCGTGTCATTTTGAACACCGACTCGACCATGGCGTATTCGTCGTAGCCGCAGCGCGCAATCGGCCGCATCGCCGCGGTGTCGAGCCGGCCGTTCTTGATGAAGCGATCGTCGATGTAGACGCCGATCGCCTGGCCGAACACCACAAAGCGTTCGAGTGCGTGGCCGTCGATGTCCGTTAGCCGGACGGTCTGAAGCCACTTGCATTCCAGCGCGCAGGGCGAGGCGGCAACGCGCGGCGGCTTGACCAGCCGCGACGGCGCCGGCTTCAAGTCCTGTCGCTCTCATCTCGCTTTCGCCGCGCGGCAGCGGCGCCGAGGTGCCGTTCATCTGGTCGCGCAGATCGAAGGTGGCGAGGCTGCAGACGAACTCCTTGGTCTCCTCGACGAAGGCCACCGAGTCCTTCGGGCCTTCGCTGGAGAACATCACGATCGGCGGCTTGTCGGTGATGCCATTGAAGAACGAGTAGGGCGCGAGGTTGATCTCGCCCTTCGTGCTCATGGAGGTGATCCAGCCGATCGGGCGCGGAGCGACGATCGCCTTGAACGGATTGTGCGGCAGGCCGTGGTCGTTCTTGCGGGTGTCGTAGAACATGCCTGGCTCAGTTGGCGCCAAAGCGCGTTACGATGTCGGTCAAGCGGCGGCCGCGGCCGGTCCTCGATCGGCTTCGCCTGCCGGCCGATATGGACGAAACCCGCGATCTTCTCTTCCGGCTTTACCCCGAGCGCGTCGAGCACACGGCGGTCGTAGGCGTACCATTCGGTGAGCCAGCTTGCGGCGAAGCCGAGCGCGTAGGCTGCAAACACCAGGCTGGTTGCGGCGGCGCCGGCCGAGAGCACCTGCTCCCATTCCGGGATTTTCACGTGCGGGCCGGCGCGGCTGACCACGGCGATCACCAGCGGCGCGCGGGCGAGACGCCTTCGCTCGTGCTCGATTTGGTCGGGCGTGGCGTCCGGGCGCTTGTTCGCGAAACACCGCGGCGATGCTCTCGCCGGCTTTGAGCCCCGCCTCGCCCTCGAACACGATGAACCGCCACGGCGTAAGCTTGCCGTGGTCGGGCACCCGCGAAGCAATGGTTAAAAGCATCGACAGCTCGGCCGGGGTCGGGCCGGGGCCGTTGAGCTCGATCGGCTTGACCGAGCGCCTTGATTTGAGCAGGTCGATGAGCTTCGGGCATGGATTGAATATGGGGCATTCCAGCGGCATTTGCGGGTAGCACAGGGCCCGGGCCGAGACAAATCAAGGCAGCCCCAACGGCTTGAATTCGCCTCGATTCCGGTCGAAAACCGAGCCCTGATGTCGGGCTGGGTCTTAAGCTGCTGCCGTATTCTGCTGCCGGTGCTGGCGCTCGCCGTTGCGTCTCCGGCCTTGGCGCAAAATCCGTTCACCACGCCGTTTGGCGCGCCGGCGCAGCCGCCCGCCAACGCCCGCACCGGCGAGGGCGCGATCCTTGCCTCGGCGCGCTATGGGACGGACGGCGCCCCGATCAATGGCGGGCTGCACTGGCGGATTTACGCCGACAAGCCGGATCAGGCCGGCGGCTTCCGCTTGCTCAAGGAGGATACTTCGGCGCAGCCGACCTTCGTGTTGCCGGCCGGCGGCTATATCGTTCACGTCGCCTTCGGTCTTGCCAGCGCAGCCAAGCCCGTCCTGGTCGGCAAGGAGCCGGTCCGCGAGGTGTTCGACATCGCGGCAGGCGGGCTCCGTCTTGAAGGCCGGGTCGGCAACGTGAAGATCCCGACCGGACAGATTTCGTTCGACATCTACAAGGGCAGCCAGTTCGAGCAGACCGACCGGCGGCCGATCGCCTCGAGCATCACCACCGGCGCGGTCGTACTGGTGCCGGAGGGCACCTATTACATCTTGTCAAAATACGGCGACGGCAACGCCGTGGTGCGCTCCGACGTTCGCGTCACCTCGGGCAAGCTCACCGACATCACCGTGACGCACCGCGCAGCGCAGATCATGTTCAAGCTGGTCAGCAAGCGCGGCGGCGAAGCGCTCGCCAACACCGACTGGGCGGTGCTGTCGCCGGCCGGCGACACCATCACCGAAACCAAGGGCGCGTTCCCCCGCGTCATCCTCGCCGAGGGCGAATACAAGGTGATCGCGCGAAACGACAACAAGGTCTATCAACAGGACCTCACCGTAATCCCCGGCGTCGACGGCGAGATCGAGGTGTTGGCGCGGTAGTTCCGATTCGCGGAGCTCTGGCCTAGACTGGCGCCATGAAGCTCACCGCCTATGTCACCGACGGCCACACCATCGATATCCGTCCGGCGCCGGCCGAACGAGCCTGGATGGACAACACCGAAAACCGCCACGCCTATCGCTGCCTGCCGCTCACCATCGCCAACGCCCATGGCTGGGAAATCCTGAGCCCCGGTGGCTTCAACGCGATCTGGAACGGCGGCAAGGGGCTCGACGCGGTGACGGTGACGGCCGACGCCGGCGTTGAGCCTGCCGCGATGAGCCACTTCGGCCATGGCGTGCTGACCTTTACGGTGCCGTGCCTGTTCAGGACCGAGCCGGGCTTCGACCTGATGGTGACAGGCCCCTTCAACATGCCGAAGGATTCGATCGCGCCGCTGACCGGCATCATTGAGACCGACTGGTCGCCCTACACCTTCACGATGAACTGGCGTTTTACCCGGCCGTGGTCGGCGGTGCGCTTTGCGAAAGGCGAGCCGTTCTGCCACATCATGCCGGTGCGGCGCGGCGAGATCGAAGCGGTCGAGCCGGAGCTTCGCGTGCTGTCGGACGATCCCGAGCTCAAGCGCAAGCACGACGAATGGTCGGCGAAGCGTTTACGCTTCAACGCCGACCTCAAAGAGCCTGGCAGCAACGCCCAGGCTGAGAAATGGCAGAAGCTCTATCACCGCGGCGAACAGCCGGATGGCAAACCCGCAATGATCCCCGATCACCAGACAAAGCTGAAGGTCAAGCCGTTCAGCAAGCACCCGTAATCAGGCGGTGAGCTTCGTTCGCCGCAAGTCCGGCGCCACCGCCTCGTCGGCCAGCGCCTTGAGAGCGGCGTCGAGCGGCATCACCTGCTGGCCTTCCTTGCCGAGCCGGCGGATCGACACCGTGCGCTCGGCGGCCTCCTTCTTGCCGACCACCAGCATCACCGGGACCTTGGCAAGCGAATGCTCGCGGACCTTGTAGTTGATCTTCTCGTTGCGCAGATCGCTTTCGGCGCGCAGCCCCATGCGCAGCGCCTGTGCCGTCACCTCGCGGGCGTAGTCGTCGGCCTCCGACATGATGGTCGCGACCACCGCCTGCACCGGCGCGAGCCACAGCGGCAGATGGCCGGCGTAGTTCTCCAGCAGGATGCCGAGGAAGCGCTCCATCGAGCCGCAGATCGCGCGGTGGATCATCACCGGCGGCTTCTTCGAGCCGTCGGCGGCGATGTAGAAGGCGTCGAACCGCTCCGGCAGGTTGAAGTCGACCTGCGTGGTGCCGCACTGCCAGTCGCGGCCGATGGCGTCGCGCAGCACGTATTCGAACTTCGGTCCGTAGAACGCGCCTTCGCCCGGATTGATCGCGGTCTTGATGCGGCGTTGTGGCTCTGCGCTTCGATCCGCTTGAGCACGTCCTGCATGATGCCTTCGGCGTGATCCCATGCGGCGTCCGAGCCGACGCGCTTCTCCGGCCGGGTCGAGAGCTTCACGGTGAGATCGCCCTCGAAGCCGAAGTCGGCGTAGGTCGAAAGGATCAGGTCGTTGATCTTCAGGCACTCGTCGGCCATCTGCTCTTCGGTGCAGAACACGTGCGCGTCGTCCTGCGTGAAGGCGCGCACGCGCATCAGGCCGTGCAGCGCGCCTGACGGCTCGTAGCGGTGCACCACGCCGAACTCGGCCATGCGCAGCGGCAGTTCGCGGTATGAGCGCAGTCCGTGCTTGAAAATCTGGATATGGCCCGGGCAGTTCATCGGCTTGATGGCGAAGACGCGCTCGTCTTCGGTCTCCTCGCCGGCCGACTGCGCCATGAACATGTTCTCGCGGAACCAGCCCCAGTGGCCCGAGGTCTCCCACAGCGACTTGTCGAGGAGTTGCGGCGCGTTGACCTCGCGGTAGTCGCCCTTCAGGCGCCGGCGCATGTAGGCGACGATCTCCTGGAAGATGGTCCAGCCGTGGGCGTGCCAGAACACCGTGCCGGGGCCTTCCTCCTGGAAGTGGAACAGGTCCATCTCGCGGCCGAGCTTGCGGTGGTCGCGCTTCTCGGCCTCTTCGAGCTGATGCAGGTAAGCGTCGAGCTCCTCCTGCTTGGCGAAGGCCGTGCCGTAGATGCGGGTCAGCATCGGGTTCTTTGAATCGCCACGCCAGTAGGCGCCCGCCACCTTCTGCAATTTGAAGGCGTTGCCGATCTTGCCGGTCGAGGTCATGTGCGGGCCGCGGCAGAGATCGAACCAGTCGCCCTGGCGATAGATTTTCAACTGCTCGCCCGGCGGAATGGCATCGACCAGCTCGACCTTGAAGTTCTCGCCCTTCTCCTTGAACACGCGCTTGGCTTGCGTCGCGCGGCCACACCTCCTTGGTGAAGGGTTTGTCGCGCGCGACGATCTCGCGCATTTTCTTTTCGATGACCGGCAGGTCTTCCGGCGTGAACGGCGAATTGCGGTAGAAGTCGTAGAAGAAGCCGTTCTCGATCACCGGGCCGATGGTCACCTGCGTGCCGGGCCACAGCGACTGCACCGCCTCCGCCATCACATGGGCGGCGTCATGGCGGATCAGTTCCAGCGCGCGCGGGTCTTCGCGCGTCAGGAATTCGATCTTGGCGTCCTTTTCGATCGGGTCGGCGAGGTCGGCGACCTGGCCGTCGAGCGCCATCGCCACCGTGCGTTTGGCGAGCGAGGGCGAGATGCCCTTGGCGATGTCGAGGCCGGTGGTGTTTGCGGGATACTCCCGACGCGCGCCGTCGGGAAAGGTCAGCGCGACCATTCCATGCTCCTTATGCTCACTCGCTGCCTACGAATGCAGGTAAGCGTGGGGCAGGGAAATAATGCAGTGCGCCGCGAGAGGCAATCCCCGCGCTGCCCGTTAAGCTCATCCGAACGCCCATCGGCGGGGGGTCTACGACGAGCCAAGGCCGATTACTGTGGCCCCGGATCGGTGCCGCGCCAGCGGCCGTAGCGCCAGGGCAGGTACCAGCGGCCCTCCGGTGGCGGGACATCCGGGACAAAATCGAGTCCCGAATTGCCCCAGGGATGGCAGCGCATCAGCCGCGCCAGCGTCATCCAGCCGCCGGCCCAGAGTCCGTGCCGCTCCAGCGCCTGGTCGGCGTAGTCGGAGCAGGTCGGCAGATACCGGCAATGGAACCCGATCAATGGCGACAGCGTCACTCGATAGAGTCGCACCAGCGCGCGGCCGGCGACTCGCGGCGCGTGCGCGATCGCAGCCGTGGACTTTGTGCGCCGATTGGGATCGGGTTCCATGCCAGGGAACTTTGTTCCTGCTGATCCAAAGACGAAATCCGAATGAAAAACAATCGCGTCCTTGATTACGTCATCATTCTCCGACATCACCACGCCCGCACGAGGCCGCGTTGCGTTGCCAAATTGCACTAGACCGGAATCGGTCTGCGTATAACAGTGCAGCGACGTTGAGTCGGTCCGACAATTGCATAGTCGTAAGCTCGCATAACGTGAGGGGAACTCTCGCGAATGCAGGCCACGATGGAGGGGGGACGCTCAGGCATGGGGCCTGACGTAGGGGGACTACGGATGATTCGATTCGCTGCCGCCGCAGGCGCGGTCGCTACCTGCCTGCTTCTCGCCACCAGCACCAGACCCGTGGCCGCGACCGACTTGCGCGCTCTGCCGATGAAGTTCGAGCTATGGACCGAAGGCCCCGCGCAGGCCTGCGGCGATCATTGCCGCACCTGGGTTTCGGCATCCGGCGCGATCACCTCCGACACGCCGCGCGACTTCGAGTCCTTTGCCAAGGACCGCAATCTTTCGGGCGTTGCGCTCGCGCTTGATTCCGACGGCGGCTCGGTGCTGGGCGCGCTGTCGCTCGGCCGGGCGCTGCGCAAGCTCGGCATGACCACCACGGTCGGCAGGACCATCGATCTCGCGGCAGGAGACAGCAGCGCCAAGGACGGCGCCAAGCGCGGCAAGCTGCAGCCCAAGGCCTATTGCGAATCGATGTGCGCCTTTGTGCTGCTGGCCGGCGTCGAGCGCCATGTGCCGGCCGAGGCGCGCGTCATGGTCCACCAGATATGGCTCGGCGACCGTCGCGACGATCCGACCGCGGCGAATTATTCGGCCGAGGACCTTGTCGTCGTGCAGCGCGACATCGGCCGCCTCGCGCAATACACCGTGGAGATGGGCGGCGGCATCGACATGCTCGAGATCGCGCTGAAGATTCCGCCGTGGGAGCCGATGCGGCTTTTGTCCCGCGACGAGCTTCGCACCATGAAGGTGGTCACCGCCGGCGATCTCACCGCAACCAATTCGGCGGCGGCGACCAATTCGGCGGCGCTGGCGAATGGCGCGCGCGCGGCGGTCAACAACCGCGGCTGGGCGATGCTCGCCGACCGAGCCACGCCTGCGCTCGGCCGCAGCCATCCGCTGACCGTCGAGGGCGAGGAGATCGGCGTATTCGAGCTGAACTTCGCCTGCGGCGAGCCCGGACGCGATTACGTCGTGAAATATGTCGAGCAGCGGCGGGGCGAGGATGGCAATCCGGCCGCGGCGGTGACCGACGTCGAATTCGACGGTCGCCAGCAAGTCGATCCCGCTCAAGGTCATCTCCTCCAGCACCAACGACGCGTCGGGACTGAACTCAATCGCCAGCGGACGTCTTCCGATGGAGTTGTTGAAGGCGTTCGCCGACAGCGGCAACCGATCGATGATGGTGGAGACCGCAAGCGATGACGCCAACACCGTGATCCGTATCGGCAATGCCGGGATTGCGCGCGCCCTGCCGGCACTCGCCGCAAGCTGCACCGCATCCGCGCCGCGCATCCGCAACACCGGCCGCCTGACGCGTCAGGGCGGATAGGGTGTCGGCTACCCCCGATAGCTACGAATCGCGGGCTTGCAGCGGCGGTCGCGAAACTGCTCCGTGAAGCCCGAATCGATGCGCTGCCATTGGTCGCCGGCGCGGGTTAGCGGGGAGCGGGGGCAGTGCTTCAGGTGAGCGGCCAGCCGCCGCGCGAACAGCATGTTGGTTTCCAGCGTGATGCAGACGATCTGCTGGTCGTTTGGCGGTGCGATCTCGAGCCGCGGCAATTGAATTTCAGCGCGACGGATCGAATGCCGCCTCGCGGGCGCAATCGCGGCCTTGTGCCGATGCTGGCGCGGCCATAGCGGCGGCCGCCGCAGCGGCAAGCCCCAAAATGGCGAGCCTTTGCCCTGAAACCATCCGTCAGCCCGCGGCCCGGCGCTTGTCCTCGATCTGGCCGATGGCATCGACCACCGCATCGAAGGTCAGCAGCGTCGAGGCATGGCGCGCCTTGTAGTCGCGCACCGGCTCGAGCACCGCGATATCGGCCCATTTGCCGTCCTTGGGCGGCTCGCCGTTTTCCTTCAGCATCTTGCGCACGGTCTCGCGCAGCCTTGCGGAGTTCGTCCGCCTTGGCGCCGACCACGTGGCTCGCCATGATCGACGATGAGGCCTGACCCAGTGCGCAGGCCTTCACCTCATGGGCGAAGTCGGTAACGGTGTCGCCGTCCATCTTCAGATCGACGGTGACGGTCGAGCCGCAAAGCTTGGAATGGGCGGTTGCGCTGGCGTCGGGCGTAGACAGCCGGCCAAGACGGGGGATGTTGCCGGCCAGCTCCAGGATGCGGCGGTTGTAGACGTCGTTGAGCATGGCGCCTTATCCCCGGCCGACCGTCCCAAGGACTGCGAGTTCGATTGTTTTCGGCCTTATTGCGATTATATATGGCTTGGCAGGCCGCCGCGAAAAGGGTTTTGTGCCGGCTTGGTTAGGGTTCTCCCCGCTGGGGGAGCCATGCAAATAGGGAATGCGGCGTCCAACGGCCTCATGCTAAATGAAGGCATGGGTGCGAGCGACGCGGCCACCCGGTGACACATCCGGTACCCGGCGATCAGCCGAGGCGCCGGTCGAACGGAGAGACCGATGGACGCCATCGTCAAGCCCTGGCCCAAGGGCGCCACACCTACGAACACGCTTAGCTGATCACGTCCGCGCTGCCCCGCAGCCGGTCGCCGACACGGCCGTCGCGCGATCAAGCCGAAGCCGCCGTGCGCACGCTGATCGCCTACATCGGCGACAACCCGGATCGCGAAGGCCTGCTGGATACGCCCAAGCGCGTGGTCGGCGCCTTCGAAGAGCTTTATCGCGGCTACAAGCGAGTGCCCGGCCGAAACGCTGGAGCGGCAGTTCTCCGAAACCGGCAAATACGACGACCTCGTGCTGGTGCCGCGACATCTCCTTCAACTCGGCCTGCGAGCATCACATGATGCCGTTCACCGGCAAGGCACATGTCGCCTACATGCCGGTCGACAAGGTGGTCGGGCTGTCGAAGCTCGCGCGCCTGGTCGACGTCTATGCCCGGCGCCTGCAGACCCAGGAGCACATGAACGCCCAGATCGCGACCGCGATCGAGGAAATCCTGAAACCTCGCGGCGTCGCGGTGATGATCGAGGCCGAGCACACCTGCATGTCGCTGCGCGGCGTCGAGAAGCCGGGCGCGCTCACGGTCACCACCCAGTTCCGCGGCGCGTTCCGCGACGATCCGAACGAGCAGTTGCGCTTCATCTCGATGGTGCGCGGCAACCAGCGCTAACTGGCTGCGCATCGACGTTGGTTATTGTGCCCTTTCCCTTTGGGGAGAGGGCCACTCATACCGGTCACGGATTCGATCGGGTGAGGGTAGACCGCCACCCTCGCCCAGCCGAGTTCGTTGAGATTCGGCGCTGCCTCTCCCGCAAGGGAGAGGGCGCAATGATGGGCACCGTTGGCTTTTACTCGATCAGCATACGCCGATCCGCTATTCTTCGGATGATTGCCATGAGCGATCCAGTATCAAGCCCGGACATCGAAGAAGGCTTCGGCTTCGCGCCGAAGTTCGACGCCGATGGGCTGCTTACGTGCGTCGCCACCGACATGTGGAGCGGCGACGTGCTGATGGTCGCGCACATGAACACCGAGGCGCTCAAGCGCACCATCGAGACCGGCGAGGCCTGGTACTTCTCGCGCTCGCGCAAGAAGCTCTGGAAAAAGGGCGAAAGCTCCGGCCACACCCAGCGCGTCACCGAGATGCGGGTCGACTGCGATCAGGACGCGGTCTGGATCAAGGTCGAGCAGAACGGGCCCGGGCGCCTGCCACACCGGGCGGCAAGTCGTGCTTCTATCGCGCAATGCCGCTGCGGCACGGCGGCGCGGTGACGCTGGAATTCCGCGACGCCGAGAAGACATTCGATCCGAAGTCGGTCTACGGCAAGCCGAGCTGATCGATGGATGACGCGCCCAGGCCCGGCATCGGTGTACGCCTTGCGGCGGACGGCACGGTCGCCCGCGTCACCGTCGATAACCGCACGAAGCTCAATACGCTCGATCGCGCGCTGATGCGCGCCTTCGTTGCCGAGATCGAGGCGCTGGGGAAACGCGGCGATCTGCGCGCCGTGGTGCTGAGCGGCTTCGGCGACAAGGCTTTCATTGGTGGCGCCAATATCCCCGAAATGGCCGCGCTCGATCGTGGCAGCGCCGGAGATTTCATCGCGCTGGTGCATCGCACCTGCGATTGCCTGCGGCAGCTACCGGTGCCAGTGATCGCGCGCATCGACGGTTATGCGCTCGGCGCCGGCCTCGAGGTGGCGGTGTCCTGTGATCTGCGGGTCGCGACGACGCGGGCGAAATTCGGCATGCCGGAGGTCAAGGTCGGCATTCCGTCGGTGGTCGAGGCGGCGCTGATCCCCCGCTTGATCGGCTGGGGCCGCGCCCGCGAGCTGTTGATGATGGGCGAGACGATCGATGCGGCGACGGCGCTGCGTTGGGGTTTGGTCGAGCGGGTCGTGGCGCCGGAAAAGCTCGACCAGGAAATCGACACCCTCCTCGATGGGCTGCTGTCGGCCGGGCCGCAGGCGGTGCGGCGGCAGAAGGCGCTGATGCGCGAATGGGAAAACCTGCCGGTGGATCGCGCCATCGCGGCCGGCATCGATGCGTTCGTCGGGCCTTCGACACCGACGAGCCGAAGCGCATGCTCGGCGCGTTCCTTAAGCGCAAGCGCTATTAAGCGAGTAGCCCTTGCGCCGCGACCTCCACGGTCGGATCGAGTTGCGACTGCCTCGCTTCAAAAGATGCCGAGGCGCTCGGAACAACGGGATGGTCCCTTCGATGACCGGCTGCATACGCTGCTCCAGAAACGCCAGTCCCTCGGCCTCGTCGCGCAGCAACACGCCGTCCTTTTGCGGGAACCGATCGGTTTTGCGCAATGCAGCGAGAGCGTGCTTGGCGGCCATTGCCGCATCGTCGCCCTGGCCGTCGAAGGTCGCAGCCAGCGTCAGAAGATCGATATCGGTCGCCGGGGATCTTCTGTCCGTGCCACCGGCGACGCCAAGTGGCTGTAAAACCGGCCGGTCTGCACGTAATCGACGATCATGCGGTTGTAGCGCTGGGCCGGGGCGACATCCACCGCTGGCGAGGGTACCACCCGGGTGAGCCTGCCCCGAATGAACCAGCAGGCAGAGGCAATCGAGCAACTGGTTGATCTTGCCTTCACCAAAGGGCGGTAGGGCAAGGAGTTCGTCGAAACTCGCGATCTTTCGGCTTTGAGTAGATCCGGCGACCGGAGCAAAATCCACTCGAGTTCCGGTGGCTTCGTCGAGCGGACCAGCAAACTTGAACACGATTTGTTTCGGCGGCACCATCAGCGCGAACTGCAAATCTGCCAGCATGCGAAAGTGTTTGCCCTGCGTCATGGATGCGGAGCCGCGCGCAAAGATGTCGCGCCGGAATTGCTTGTTGGCGGCGTAATCCGCAGCGTCTCGCGCAGGATCACATCCTTCGCCTCTTGAACGAGCGGGAGCAGTGGGGTGGGGACTGAATACTGATCGATATTTTCGGCGATCGTCGCGGACGCAACGAACGAACAGTTTAGCCCTCCCGAGCAACGCGACGATGTCCGAGAATTGGAACAGGTGCCAATGCTCGTCGAGATATTCGTGAGCGAGGTAGCTGCGGTGCTGCCGGAGCATGCCGTCCAGTTGCTGGCCGGCGGTCGGATTGGCCGCGAAATAACCGGCGTTGCCCTGCCTGAGCTTCGTCAGCAGATCGAGCGCGATGGCGAGCTGGCGATCGGAGGGTAGCCCCGCGTGCCGCCGCTTGACGTTGACCATGAAGTGGTGGATTGGCGCAACGGTGCCCAACCCGGCGTGCAGTTGTACGAGACGTAGGCCAGCCCGTCCGGCGTGCAGACGGTTCCGGACAATTTTCACGATGGCGTCCAGCGCTTCATGCCCGACCCAGGTGAGGATGCCGTGCAGAAGGACAAGATCGACGTTGTTGTCGTCCTCGCGCCGGGCGACCTGCTCGAAGCTTCGCTCGAAGATGCTGAGGTTGGCGAGTTCGGTGCGCTCCATCAGGCGGCGGGCGTGGCCGACGTGCTCGGGATTGAAATCGTAGCCTTCGAAGCTGACGTTCCGGGTTGGCGGCCGCCAGCAGGGTCAGTCCGAAGCCCTGACCGAAACCGAGCTCGAGCACGCGCTTGGGCCGGAACGCGCGTCCGGGCGGCTGGCCGATCGCAAAGGTGGCGAACGCCAACCGGCTCGGCGCCATTTCCGGATAAAAGTTGGCCGTATAGCCGACGTCCGCGATATAGCCTTTGGCCCAATCCATGGGGGCTTGCCCTCACACAATCGATCCCACTCTAGCGTATGCCGCTTACCACGGTAAGGCGCTGTTGAGATCGTCAGTAGTTGCCTTCCCCGTTGGTCCTGGTGAAGATCGTGAGCCGGTGATCCTTGGCTAACTCTTGGTCCTCGCCAGCAATTGCCGGGCACGTTCGAGATGCGGCCGGTCATACATCACGCCGCCGATGCCGACGGTGCCGGCGCCGGGATTGGCCGCGAACGCCGCGATCACCGCCTCGGCGCGCTTGATCGCGTCGGCGGTCGGCGTGAACACCTCGTTGATGATCGCGACCTGCGCCGGATGGATCGCCATCTTGCCGGTGAAGCCGTCGCGCCGGGCCTCCTCGCATTCGCGGCGCAGTCCGGCCTCGTTGCGGAAATCGACATAAACCGTGTCGATCGCCTGCACCTGGGCCGCCGCCGCGCCGGCAAGGCAGAGGCTCCGCGCCAGTTGATAGGGCGCAAGGAAATGGCCGTCGCGGTCGCGGTTGGCCTCGGCGCCAAGCTCGACCGAGAGATCCTCCGCGCCCCAGGTCAGACCTTTCAGCCGCTTGCTCGCGCCGGCGTAGGTGCCGGCGAGGAAAAGTGCCTGTGCGGTTTCGGTGGCGATGGCGATGATGTCGAGCCCGCCGTCCGGCAGTCCGGCGATTGCCTCGCGCGCCGCGATTTTGGCATCGCAATGGATCACCGCAGCGCCGCCCTCGGCCTTGGGGAACATGATGCCGTCGGGGGCTGCCGCCACCACGGCATCGAGATCGGCGTCGGTCAGCCCGGTGGCGAGGCCGTTGATGCGGACATAGAGGCGGGGGCGGTTCTGTGCGGTCCGCGCCTCGTTGAGGAATGCCACCGTGGTCTCGCGCGCCGCGGCCTTGCTCGGCGGCGCGATCGAATCCTCGAGATCGAGCAGCAGCGCGTCGGCGCCGCTGCCGAGACCTTTTTCGAGCTTGCGCGGGCTGTCGCCGGGGATGAAGAGGAATGAGCGCATGGCAAAGCTTTGCGATATGTCGCGCGGGGGGTCAACCGTAGCCTCCATCGCGAACATTCGCCGCGGCGCCTTGCACTCGCTGTAGGCGCCGGCAGCCATTGTGCTTGGCCATGGTCAGGCAAATAATCGTCGATCCGGGGGTCACGGGGGCGCGATCCGGCCCGGGCAAAGGGGGAAATGTCATGACCACGATGACGTCGGCAGCGCCGGCTGCCTGGTATTGGAATTGCTGGTGTCAGCTCGTTCTCGGCCTGATCGCGATGATGTCGATCTCGTCGCCGCAATACGTCTGGACGCTGTTCACCGGGCCGCTCAACCAGAAGCTCGGCACGACGCTCGCTGAGTTGCAGTGGACGTTCTCGCTGCTGATCATCCTGCAGACCTGGTGCTCGCCGCTGCAGGCCTACCTGGTCGACCGCTTCGGGCCGCGCACTGCTGATCTCGATCGGCGCGCTGATGTCCGGCGGCGGCTGGGTGCTGTCGAGCTATGTCAGCAACATCTGGGCGCTCTATTTCACCTACGGCGTGGTCTGCGGCTTCGGCACCGGCATCATCTACGTCGGCATCATCGGGCTGATGGTGCGCTGGTTCCCCGACCGGCGCGGGCTTGCAACCGGGCTTGCCGCCGCGGGCTACGGCTTCGGCGCCTTCTTCACGAGCTTCCCGATCGACAGCATGATCAAGAGCTCGGGCTATGCCCACACGCTCGTGGTCTGGGGCATCATCCAGGGCGTCATCGGCATCGTCGCCGCGCAATGGCTGCGCGTGCCGCCTGAAGGCTGGCAGCCGGAAGGCTATACGCCGGCCACCGCAACCACCATGCAGAGCCAAGCGCAGCTACACGCCGCAGGAGATGCTGAAGAGCCCGATCTTCTGGCTGCTGTTCATCATGATGAGCATGATGTCCACCTCGGGGCTGATGGTGACGTCGAACGTCGGCCCGTTCGCCCGCGAGTACAAGGTCGCTGAGGTCCTGGTGCTCGGCATGGCGGCGCTGCCGCTGTCGCTGACGCTGTCGCGCGTCACCAACGGGCTGACGCGGCCGTTCTTCGGCTGGGTGTCCGACCACATCGGCCGCGAGATGACGATGTTCGTGGCCTTCTCGCTGGAAGCGATCGCGATCCTCGTGCTGTTCGCCTTTATCGACCAGCCGGCGCTGTTCGTGGTGCTGACCGGCTTGGTGTTCTTCGGCTGGGGTGAGATCTTCTCGCTGTTCCCTTCGACACTCACCGACACGTTCGGGCCGAAGTATGCCGCGACCAACTACGGTTTCCTCTATATCGCGCAGGGCGTCGGATCGATCCTGGGCGGGCCTGCGGCGGCGTTCCTCAAGCAGATGACCGGGAGCTGGACCGCGGTGTTCATCATCGTCGCGATCCTCGACGTTGTCACCGCGCTGCTGGCGATCACCGCGCTGCGTTCAATGCGGAGCCGGCACATGCAGACAAGCTGAGGCAGGCATCGAGTGCGATCCGGGAGGGGCCGCGCGGCGCGATCCGGGCGGCCCCTTCTGGTTATCGCGGGCGTGGCGGCATTTGGTCGCCAGCGCCGGTTTGCCCGCGCTCTCGACCGGAACCCGCTTGAAAAAGTTCCGTGCGGCCCGACATGACAAAGCTTTAATGAAACATCGCGCCTGCTGCGTGCTTGAACCTCGGAGCAGGTCCGGCTCTGAATCTCGGCATGTCGCCGGGTGGCCCGCCGGTCCGCTCACGGAAGGAACAGAGCGACATGCAAGGCGATGGCACTGAGCGAGAGGCTCGGATTTTCACCCTGGTGGTGGGCTGCCTGATGGCCGGGCTGATCCTGTTTGGCGTGCTGGAGCTGCTGGACGTCTTTAGAGTTTAGGTCGCGCGCCGCGACAGATTTTCCGTCTGCCGCAAGACGTTTTGACGCCGGCCTTTCTTGATTGAAGGGCCGGCGTCATGCATTCAAGGAGGAGATCATGTCATTGCGCATCGCATTGTCGACGGCGGCTCTCGTCATCGTGCTGTCCGCGACATCGAAGACGTTGGCCGCGGAAGGGCAGGGCGACGTACAGCAGACCATTCCGCCGGACGTGGTATCGGTGACCCCGCCGCTCGCGCTCTCGGATGTGCAGCGTGCAAGGATCAAGTCGGTGCTCGCGGGGAAAAACACCGAGGTGAGCTTCGCCCTCAAGAGCGCCAAGAGCGCGCAATCCTTTACGCCCAGCGTCGGCGCCAAGATTCCGGGCGGGCTCAAGCCCCACGCGTTCCCGCCGCCGCTGATCTACGAAATGCCGCCGCTCAAGCGCTACACTTATCTGAAATTCAAGGACCAGACGTTGATCGTCGATCCGATGACAAAGAAGATCGTCGAGATCATGCCGCAGACATGATGGCTGGTTCGTCATCCGGCCGCCGGGCCAACGACAAGCTGTCTGCAAGCATCGACGAGCCTCGGCAGTTTCGACCGATCGCCAAACAAGGCGTCAGGATCGTCGCAGTCGATCCTGCATTGCAGCGCGCGGCCGATGAGGTCGAGGTCGAGGCCGGCCGGCGGCTCATCTTGCAGAAATGCGACCGCCGCGTCGTTCGACGAAATCCTGCCAGTCTGCCAGCTATACAAAAACCGCGCCGGATAGAGCAGGGTGCGGAGATAACGCTTGCGGTCGTCTGCGGCGAGCCGATCGAGCGCGCTCAGGCGCATCGCGTCGCGTGACCAGTTTTCAAACGGCTCCCCGGCGAGATAGGCGCGGACTTCAGCCAAAGCCGGGCGGGGCGGCATCACTCGTTGACGCTCTACCAGGGCGACGCCGTGGTCGATGGTGTCGATCCGGTCGAGCGGCGGGAAGCGGCCGGCCGAAAAATTCCGGTCGGTCCAGAAAATCGAAAGTCGTGCCGCCAGTTCGGCTGAACGCTCGGCCGCCGCCCGGCGTAGCCGGTCGAGATCGCCGGGCGTGAGCGGCCGTTCGACGATGAACGCCATGTCGACGTCGCTATAGCGCGCGCTGAAGCCGCCATGCGCCAGGCTGCCGATCAGGTAGACGCCGATCAGGCCGAGACCGAGCTCGCGATTGGCGAGGTCGGCGACGTGGCGAGCGAAGGCAAGCGACGCCGGTTTTGCGGTCGTGTCCGTAAGCTGCTGCATTTGTGAGACTTTACACCGCCGGACGAACCTTGATGAACCGTCTCCGACCTGCTTCCGGCCGTCCCCGATCGACGGTATGCTGTGGGCGTCGTTGAGTGACGCAAACGAACGTCACCAATTCCGTCCTCTGGGGAGGCGATCATGCGACTTGGCTTCGTATTCCTTATTGCAAGCATCGGCATCGTTCTGCTGCAGGCCTCGCCTGCTCGGGCGCAATCGGCGGCGCTTACCGGCCAGGTGTCGTCGGCCAGTGAGCCCGTCATGGAGGGCGTCCTGGTCAGCGCCAGGAAGGACGGCTCATCCATCACCGTCACGGTGGTCTCCAACGAGCGGGGCCGCTACAGCTTCCCGGCGGACCGGCTTGAGCCCGGGCATTACACGATCTCAATCCGCGCGATCGGCTACAAGCTCGACGGCCCGAAGGCTGCCGACGTTGCCGCGGGCTCGACCTCGACCACCGATCTCAAGCTCGGCTCCGTCAAAAGCCTGGCCCCGCAATTGTCGAGCGGCGAATGGCTGAACAGCCTGCCGGGTGAGCCCAAGCAGAAGGCGTTCCTCACCATGTGCGTCGGCTGCCACACCCTGCAGCGGGTGCTGACGTCGACGCATAGCGCGGCCGAGTTCGAGCAGGTGTTCCTGCGCATGTCGCGCTATTCGCCCGGCTCGATGCCGACCCATCCGCAGCCGCTGCTGCCGGGGCCGCGCGGCGAGCGTCCCGCCGTCACCGGCGATGCCGCCAAGGCCGCGGCCGAATATCTTGCAAGCCTCACGCTCGGCAATGCCGACGCGACCGAATACGCATTCAAGCCGCTGCCGCGGCCGAAAGGCCGCGCCACCCGCGTCATGGTCACCGAGTACGATCTGCCCCGCAAAGAGGCGATGCCGCACGACGTGATCGTCGATGCCGAGGGTCGCGCATGGTACTCCGACTTTGGCCACCAGTTCGTCGGCTTCCTCGATCCGAAAACCGGCGCGGTCAAGGACATTCGCGATTCCGGTGCTCAAGCCCGAGCAGCCCAAGGGCGGCCTCGACCTCGAGTTCGATCCGAAGGGCAACATCTGGCTGTCGATGATGTACCAGGCCGGCGTGTCGCGGATCGACGCCAAGACTCATGAGGTCAAGGCCTATCCGTTCCCGAAGGACTGGCAGTCGGCCTCGACGCAGGCGTCGATGGTGTCGCCGCAGCATTCCGACGTCGACGGCAAGGTTTGGTCCAACAACCAGGAGGACCATTACGGCTACCGGCTCGATGTCGCGTCCGGTCAGTGGGAGAACTTCGGCCAATCCAAGGATCCCGGCGGCCGGCAGATCCGCGCCTATGGCATGCCGACCGATCTCAAGAACAACGTCTACCAGCTCGGCTTCAGCGCCATGCACATCGGGCTGCGCAAGATCGACGAAGGCGGCCTGGTCCGCATCTGGTCGACGCCGACTCAGTTGTCGCGGCCGCGCCGCGGCCGGGTCGACTCGGAGAACCGGCTGTGGTTCGCCGAATATGGCGGCAACGGCATCGGCATGTTCGACCCGAAGACCGAGGCAATCAAGGAGTGGAAGCTGCCGACGCCATGGAGCGCACCCTACGACGTGGTCTACACCAGGCCGGGCGAGGTCTGGACCGGCTCGATGCTGAACGATCAGGTCGCCCGCCTCGACACCAAGACCGGCGAGTTCGTCGAATACATGCTGCCGCGCACCACCAACATCCGCCGCGTGTTCGTTGTCGACAGTGGGCCGCGGCCGGTGTTCTGGGCCGGCTCCAACCACGGCGCCTCGATCGTCAAGGTCGAGCCGCTGGACTAGCCATGTCGCGCATCGTCAAGGCGTCCGTCGCGGCGCTCGCAACGTTAGCGCTTTCGACGGTGGCCGGCGCGCAAGGTGTGATCACCGAGCGCAACGTCTCGGCGCAGCTTGCTCGCGCAATCGCCGACGCGGCCATGGAGTGCAGCAAGGAAGGCGCCGGCCTCTCGGTCGCCGTGGTCGACCGCGCCGGCCAGCTCAAGGTGCTGCTGCGGGGCGACGGCTCGCCGCCGATGGGCGCCGAGCTGTCGCGCCGCAAGGCCTATACGGCGCGCACCTTCCGGCGACCGTCCTTGGAATGGGCGAAGCGCACGCAGACCGACCTGGCCGGCCAGCGCATGCTGGCCGATGTGATCCCGCTCGGCGGCGGCATGCCGATCAAGGTCGGCGAAGAGACAATCGGCGCGGTCGGCGTCAGCGGCACCAGCGGCGGCCAGCAGGCCGACGAGGATTGCGCCAAGTCGGCGATCGCCAAGGTAGCCGACCAGCTCAAGTAGTCAGTCTTGCCGCGCGGACTATTGGGTCTTGGTATCCCACCAATAGAAACCGTTCGCCGTTCCGGTGCCGGCCGGCGAGCGGTAGCACGGCACGTAATCGAGCTCGTGCATGTCCGCCCTGGTATCCTCGATCAGTCCTGCGAGCGAAATCCAGGATTTCAGCTCCGAGGTGCCGGACTGAAGCTCGTTCAGCGGGATCGACGTGAGGTAATTCTTATCGCGGGCGCCCAAGGCCGCGACGAAAGCACGATCGAAGCCCTCGTCGATGACGAAATGGCTCATGCCGCCGGAGGCGAATACCGCGACGCGCTGGTCCGAATTCCAGGTGTCGATGGCCTGCTTGACGATCTGGCCGAACCGGTATGAACGTTTGGCGGTCGGCTGGTTCGGTGGGAAAAACGTGTTCTGGTAGACCGGCACGTTCGGCACGACCTTGTCGCGCATGACCTGCCGGTAGATGTGGCCGAAGGCATGCGAGGCGCCGTTGCGGGCGTGCTTAGGCCAGGTCTTGGACGCGGCGACGTCGAACTCGTTCTCCATCATCGTCTTGATGAGGTGCGAGGCGAGATCGGGCGCCCCGCGGTACTCTATGTAGGTCTCCGAAGCGTGGCCATGTTCGGCCTCGGCGATGCCGGGCCCAAGCTTGCTCTTATCCTGCACCGGATAGCTGGGGATCGTGTCGCCGAAGAACACCATGAAAGCCGGATTGAGCTCATTGGTTTCGTAGATTTCGTCCTGGTCGTTGCCGAGGATCACCGCGACGTCGGGCTTCACTTCCTCCCATTTGTCGGCGAGCTTCTCCATCGCGGCATGACAGCGGGCATGGTAGCTGCGTTGCGCATCCATCGACGATTTCGCGGTCAGCCCTTCGGGCGCGCGCAATGCCACCAATTCGTCAAAGCTGTAGGTCTTGTTGCGGAACGGATGCTTGCGTGCCTGGTCGGCCTTCACGCGAAGCTGCCACTGTTCGACCGTGGTGTGCAGTTGCGGGCCGTGGGTGGTGGCCATTGCGAGCACGATCTTCGCCATGCCTTCGCCTCCGATCATTGCTGCCGGACATTACGCCGAAACAAGGCCGATTGCGACGGTGTCCCGGACTTTCGGCGGATTGGGAAAACATCTACCATTCAAGAACTCTCGGGCTCCTAAAACGGATGCAGCCATGTCGGTGTTCAAAGCCTTGCGACGTTGCGCAGCCGCTGTGATGGCCATCGCCACGCTCGGCGGCGACGGCGCCGTAACCGCACAAGACTATCCGAACCGCGTGATCAAGATCATCGTGCCGTTCGGGCCAGGAGGCCAGCCGGACGTGATCGCGCGCGTGTTTGCGCAGCATATTGCGGCGACCGTCGGCGCGACCGTGATCGATAACCGCCCGGGCGCCAACACCACGATCGGCAGCAAGGCCGCGGCCAGCGCCGAGCCCGACGGTTACACGCTGTTTTTCGGCTCTTCGACCTCTCTCGCGATCGCGCCTGCGGTGATGCAGAACGCTGGCTACGATCCGGTGAAGAGCTTCAGGCCGATCGCTGGTGTTTCCAGCTCGCCGATGTACCTCACGGTCGGGCCGTCGGTGCAGGCCAAGACTGTCGCCGAGTTCATCGCCTACGCCAAAGCCAATCCGGGAAAACTGAATTTCGCGGCGCCAACCGGTGCTCCGCCGCACCTCGCCGGCGAAATTTTCAAACGCACCATCGGGATCGACATCACGCCGATCCACTACCGAAGCATGAACCAGGCCATCATCGACACGATCGCGGGGCAGATGGACATTGTCTTCGAACTCGCCCGCGCCTTTGGCGCCGCTGCTGCGGGAGGGCAAGATCAGGGCGCTGGTGTCGCTCGGCAGCAAGCGGATGCCCGAACTTCCCGACGTGCCGACAATGGCCGAGAGCGGATTGCCGGAGCTGCGGGTGGTGACATGGAACGGGCTGGTCGCGCCGACCGGAACGCCGGACGCCGTCGTCGCAAAACTCAATGACGCCATCAACGACGCGCTGAAGAATCCGGAAATCAGGGCGACACTCGCCAAATTCGGCTCCGAGCCACTCGGCGGCTCACCCCAGGAGTTCGCCGGCTTTGTGGCCTCGAAATCGAAAAAGTGGTCCGAGATCATCCGCCTGTCGGGCGTGAAGATCAAGTAGCGCGAGCGCGGCATCGCCGCGACGCGTTATATAGCGAAGCACGGGCAATGCGGCCTTTCGCACTGCCCCGCCGGACCCTTCAACCCGCCCGGGCTACCGCAATTCGACGGTCATGCCGCTGAGATTGAGCGACAGGTCAAGCCCGACCTGCACACCGTGCAGCTCCACGATCACGCCGTTCGCGTTCCGCAGCCGCGCCACCTTCGCCCCACCGACGACGGCCACCCCGGCCCCCACCGCCGTGTAGGCGCCGGCGATGTCGGCTGCAGTTCGCATATGCGAGGCTGTACCGACCAGATTGACTTCCGCAATGCCGATGGTTCCGAGGCTGACGCCGCCGACGCTCAGCCCATAAGTCTTGCCTTTGAACGTCAGTGTGCCGCTGCCGCCTCCGATACCGATGATAAATCCCGCCTTGGCGACCTTGATGCGGACTCGACCGGTGTCCGCGCTGGACGGCGTCGAGACGCTCGCCAGCATGGCGGCCACAAGAACGATTGCACCGAGTCTGATCGCACGAACGAACCTGAGCATTGTTGCCTCCCGACATGGTTCTTGCCCACGATAGCATGGAACAGACATGGGCTGCCAAGGCCCCGGAGCTTGATCGGCAGGTTCACGGGCTGCCGGGCGAGGCGGCTATTGTCGCGGAGTCAAGCCGGCCGCATCCTGATAAACGCGTTTCTCCGGCACTCAGCGACGAGCTTGTTATCCTGATTGAACGCGCGGTGGTGAAATTCGACGATCCCGGCTTCTGGCCGTGACTTCAATTCACGCTTGCCGATCACCTCGGTGGTGCAATGCACGGTGTCGCCTTCGAACAGCGGATGGGGGAATTTCACGTCGGTCATGCCGAGGTTGGCGATGGTGGTGCCGACTGTCATGTCGGACACCTGGATGCCGATCATCAGGCCGAGCGTGAACAGCGAGTTCATCAGCGGCTGGCCCCACTCGGTCTCCTGTTCGCAGAAGTGCCGGTCGATGTGCAGTGGCTGCGGGTTGAGCGTCATATTGGAGAACAGCATGTTGTCCATCTGCGTCACCGTGCGCCGCAGGCGGTGCTCGGTCAGAGAGCCCACCGCAAAATCCTCGAAATAGAGTCCGCCGCGCGGGTGGCGCTTGCGCCGTATCCATCGTCTTCTCCGCCACTGCTTTCTCGGCCATGTGTGTTCTCCGTTGTCCTGCGATCTTAAGATTTCATTTACCACAATCGTTAACAATTCGCTGCGCTGGACTCGCGCGGCTGCGGCCCGGCGGAAGGCATTTATGAACGTCGAGCCCGCCAGCGCCAATCCGGCCGTGACCGGCGCCATCCGTCACGCCGCGCGGATGACCGGCGCCGACTTCAAGTATCTGCTTGCCACCGCTCAGGTCGAATCCAGTCTTAATCCCAACGCCCAGGTCGCGACCTCCTCGGCGCGCGGCCTGTTCCAGTTCATCGACCAGACCTGGCTCGCGACCCTGAAGGAGCAGGGACCGGCGCTGGGCTACGCGCCATACGCCGACGCCATCGCCCGGACGCCCGCTGGCGACTACGCCGTCGCCGATCCGCGCATGGCCGGCCCGGTGATGAATCTGCGCGCCGATCCGAATGCCAACGCGCTGATGGCCGGCGCCTTTACCAAGGCCAACGCCGGCAAGCTCGCGGCGCGGCTCGGCCGGTCGCCGACCGAGGGCGAGCTTTATATCGCGCACTTCCTCGGTTCGACCGGCGCGAGCAGGCTGATCGGGCTGGCCGACAGCAGCCCGCGCACGCCGGCCGTCGCTGTTTTTCCCGGCGCCGCGCGCGCCAACCCGTCGATCTTCTACGACGGCCGCGGCCAAGCGCGTAGCGCTTCCGATGTCTATCGCCTTCTTGTCGGCCGCTACCAGAACGCGCGCGGAACGCCCGCGAGCGCACCGGTCGTCGCCAGCAGCAAGAACGCGCCCGTCACAAAGCAACCGGAGTTGGCGCCGCTCCAGCCGGCGTTTGCCAACACGTTCGCCGCTCCGGCGCGGCCGTCGCCCGCGCCCAAGGTCGACAATGCGCCGGTGTTCCACAGTCTGTTTCGCACCGGAGAAAGTCAGCCGGTTGCGCCGGCCATCAGCGCGCTCTGGGGTTCTCCTCCGGCGAGCTCCGCGCCGGTGCCGGCCGCGCCGTCACCGGTACAGGCGCCCGCGCCGGCGCAAAACTCGCCGGGCGCACTTGACCTGTTTCAGGATCAGGCGCCGGACGCGCGAGCGCTGTTTCGCGGCAGGGTCTAAGCCGTTTAGAATTCATTAATCTTTCCAAATATTTATGCTGAACGCTTTGTTAAAACTCGGCGGCTAAATTGCGACGCGCGGCAGGTCTTCGCCGTGGTTGGTTCGGTCCGTTGCAATGATCGTTAGGCAGTTTCTGCATTGGTTGCGCACCGCGCCCTCGGGCAATCGCGCCGAGGCCACCAGCGCGCTGGCACGCGCTTTTCTGTATTCCGGCCTCACTGAAAGCGATCGGGCGGCAGCCGAAGGCGCCATGATCATGCTGCTCGACGATCCTTCGCCGCTGGTCCGGCGCGCGCTCGCCGACGTTTTCGCCTCCTCCAACGCTGCTCCAGCGACCGTCGTGCACGCGCTCGCCGGCGATCAGCCGGATGTCGCCGCTCCGCTGCTGCAGTATTCGCCGCTCCTGCTCGATGCCGATCTGGTTGAAGCCGTCGCCAGCGGTGAGAGCGAGCGCCAGGCGGCGATTGCGAGCCGCTCAAGCCTGCCGTGCTCCGTTTCGGCGGCAATCGCGGAGGTCGGCTCCGCCGAGGCCTGTCTGGTGCTGCTGGAAAACCAGGACGCCGAAACCGTCCCGTTTTCGCTCGACCGCATCGTCCAGCGTTTCGGTCATCTTGCCGCCATCCGCGACGTGCTGCTCGCCCGTCACGATCTGCCGGCGCCGACTCGCCAGGCGCTGGTGGTGAAGCTCTCGGAGACGCTCGCCGACTTCGTCACTGCCCGCGAATGGCTTGGCAAAGAGCGTGCCCGCCGCGTCACCCGCGAGGCCTGCGAGAAGGCGACCGTCGCGCTCGCAGCCGAGTCGCCGGAAACCGAGGTGCGTCCGCTGATCCGTCATTTGCGCGACAGCGGTCAGTTGACCGCGGGCCTGATCCTGCGCTCGCTGCTTTCTGGCCACATCGAACTGTTCGAAGAGGCGCTCGCCGATCTCGCCCAGGTGCCGCTCAGCCGCGTCATTGGCATCATGCACGATCGCCGCGGCGCGGGCTTCCGTGCGCTCTACGACAAGGCCGGACTGCCAGCCTCGAGCTATATCGCATTCCGCGAGGCGCTGGAAGCGATGCGTGAGGACGGGTTTGTGATCGAGCCGGGCAGCGCCAGCCGGCTGAAGCGGCGAATCGTCGAGCGTGCCCTGACCGGCTGCGAGAACGAGGCGCCGGACGAGATCGAACCGCTGCTGACACTGTTGCGCCGCTACGCGGCGGAGGCGGCGCGCGAGGAGGCTCGGCTGCTATGCGACGAACTGGTGGCCGACGGCTTGATAGCCGGCCCGGAACGCCGCGCGGTCGCAGCGTAATCGTCATTCCTCTGTATCGCGCTTGGATCGATTGCGCGTTTTGACTCAGGATCCTCGCCATTGCGCGACTGGATCGTACCCGAAGATCCATCGATAGACTCCACCTGTCGTCGAACCGTGCCGCGTCACGAACACGAATTCGCGGCGTAGCCGGTCCCAATCCGAATGGACCTTCTTGAAATGCACTTCGGTGCGCGAAAGCTGCTGCACCCTGGTCGCGCGCGGCTTGCGTGCCGCTTCGTACCCCGCCAGCGCCGCGTCCGGGTCCTCATCGCTGGTGCGCAGCCATTGCGCCAGGACATAAGCGTCCTCGAAGGCCATGTTGGCGCCTTGCCCGAAGGTGGCGAGCATGGCGTGCGCGGAATCGCCGAGCAGGGTCACACGATCCTTGGTCCAGCGCGGCGCGTGCTCACCCGTGAACTGACCCCATTTCGAGCATGATGTCGCTTGCGCCATCATGCTGCGCAGCTTTTCTCCCGCGTTTGGGAAGGCTGCCAGCATCTCATCGACATTGCTCGGCACCGACCACGACGGCTCCGTCCAGCCCGGCTGTTGCCGGACGCATACGAAATTGATGAACTTGCCCTGCCGGATGTAGTAGCTGATGACGAACCCGCCGTCGCCGGACCATTGGTTTACATGGCGGTCGTGATAGTCCTTCGGCAGCGCATCGCTGGGCGCGAGCGCGCGCCAGCACATCGTTCCCGCGTAGCGCGGACCTTCGCCGCCGAAAATGCAGGCGCGGACCGCCGAGCGGATGCCGTCGCAACCGACGACAACGTCGGCTTCGGCGCTGGTGCCGTCGGCAAATGACAGTCCGGCCGTGCCGTTGCGGGATTCGACGCGGGTACAGCGCTTGCCAAGCTGGATACTCGCCTGCGGCACCGCCTTCGGAGAGCAGGCGATGCAGGTCGCTGCGATGGACGACGTAGTATTTGGCGCCGTAGCGCTTTTCGAAATCGCCAAACGGCAGGCTGTAGCGGATCTCGCCCGTGCTCCAGTCGCGCCAGCTCAATCCGACCGGCTCGGATGCGATGGCATGGAGCTTGTCGGCGAGCCCGACCGCTTGAAAGAACTTGACCGAGTTGGGGCTGATGTTGATGCCGGCGCCGAACTCGGCGAGCTCGGTTGCCTGCTCGTAAACCTGCACTTCGAAACCCCGCAGGCGCAGCGCGATCGCCGCCGCCAGGCCGCCGAGGCCCGCCCCCACAATGGCAATGCGATGCGCTTTCGCCATATCTACTCCGGGAGCGCAACGAGTTTCACTCGATCAACTCGTCAGCGCGAATAAGAAGAGACAACGGCAATTCAAGCCCAAGCGCTTTCGCAGTCTTGAGGTTGATGATCATCTCAACCTTGGTGGGCTGCTCGACGGGAAGATCGGCGGGTTTCGTGCCTTTGATGATTCGGTCGATGTAGAGAGGGGCCTTGCGATACATCGAGACGTAATCGGGCCCATAGGCGATCAGTGCGCCCTCCCTCGCCGCGATCGGAAAAGCGAACAATGTCGATATCCTGAATTTGATCGCTGAAGCGATAACCTGCTCTCGGAACCGATAGATGAATGGGCTGGGTTGGACGATGACAGTGTTCCCTCCAGCGGTTTTGATCGCAGCTATCGCTTCACTGACGTCTGCGTTGTCGCCGATACCGTGTGATCGAAGGGTCATGCCGACGGATCGAGCAGCCTGGTCGGTGTCGTGGAACCTCTGTTGCCCGTCCGGCCAATCGGTATGCCACAGGTAGTCGACCGTCTTTTCAGGTTTACTCAGCTCTTTCGACAGATCGACCAACTTGCCGCCGAGGTCGCCAAGCAAGTCGCTGAAGCCCGTTACATTGCGGGCCGGGCGCGACAGGCTCTCAACGAGCCCCATGCCAACGGGATTACCAACGCTGACAAAGACAATCGGTATCGTCAAGGTTAGGCGTCTCGCAGCGACCGCCGCACTTGATCCGCACGGGACCAATATGTCGGCGTTGCCCTCGATCACCTTCGTGATGGCTTTTTCGGGATCGCCAGCGATCCAAGTGATGTCGAGTACGACATCTCGATTCTCGATCAGCCCAACTTGGCGCAACCCCTGTCGGAACGCGTCAACGAGCGATTTGTCATACGTGTTACCCAGGGAGCCAATCGGAAGAAAGCCAATACGAACCGGTTTTTTGAATTGCTGCGCGCGCGCTGCAAACGGCCAAAGGACCGCGGCGCCGCCAAGAGCACCAAGAAAATTCCGCCGCCGCATGCTCGCCCCTTGGCTTAGCGGACAACATCGTATCAACTCATGCGACTGCTTTGATAGTGCTCAAAGCGGTCATGGGGCAAGTCTGCTGGGCGCTGCCCATGTCCAGGCTGGGGCCGAAAGCGACATTGCCCAATGCAGGGCGACAAACGCCGATTTCAAACTCAGGCATTGCGCAAATACTCTTTTGATCCGTCGCGCCGCATACGCGAGCAGCGTCGAAGAGATCGGAAGGCCAGCTTGACTTGGATTCCTGAGAACGACTCGCCGGGCGCCAGCGTCGGGCCCTGGATCGCCTTGAGCACGTCGGGGCGATGCATGTTTTCTCGCACCAGAAGCTCGTCGGTCACCGAGCGGAGTTTGTTGGTGAGGGCGGTTGCGATCGTGGTGATGTCGGCGCGCTTGTGCTCGCGGATGATCGCGCGCACGGCGTCGACGTGCTGATCGACGATCGCCAACGGAATCTTGCGCAAATCGGGGCTGTGCTCGAGCAAGCGGCACAGGCTGTCGGCGGCCGGCCCAACCTCCGGGTATCCCAGCGTCGCGGAATCGCCCTTGATGTCGTGGGCGGCGAGAAACAGCTCCTGCCGGGTCTTCTTCGACAGGCCTATTTTTTTGACTTTTTGGCGGGCGGCGTCGAGACGACTCGCATTCGTCGTCCATCCAGGTTTCGAAGTTGCTGGAAATCGCAGCCAGCGCCTGTTCGGCCTGCACCACCGGATCGCCTTCGCCGGGCAGTGCGGCCCGCAGCATCTTGCGCAGCTTACTGGTGTCCGGCGTGATCATCTCATGGTCGCCGTAGGTCACCACATCGGGTTTTGCCGGTTTCGCGTT
Organism: uncultured Alphaproteobacteria bacterium; assembly: GCA_963702635.1. GTDB lineage: Bacteria > Pseudomonadota > Alphaproteobacteria > Rhizobiales > Xanthobacteraceae > Z2-YC6860. The sequence continues at coordinate 890,443 of CAVPDL010000009.1, read as the reverse complement.
CGCCATGATTCGAATTCCTCAAAAAATCCGTCACGCTATCAGCTTGGCTTTGTCGAGCAGGGCCTGCTGGCGAATGATGTCCGCCTTGCCGCCCTTGCGGCGCTCGGGCCCGACGTAGTTGGCGGCGATGTTGCGCCGCCGGTCCGGGCCGAAGTAGGTCTTGGTCTTGATGAAGGGCCGAGGGTTGGCGACCACGTTGACGATGCGCTGATAGAGCGACTTGGCCGAGATCGGCTTGGCCAGGAATTCGGTGACGCCGGCGTCGCGGGCGGCGGTGACCCGCTCCTTTTCGGTGTGGCCGGTGACCATGATGATCGGCACGAATGGATTGGCGTTGGCGCCTGGCTGCCGGATCATCTGGGTGAGTTCGAGGCCGTCGAAGATCGGCATCGCCCAGTCGGTCAGCACGATGTCAGGCACGTAATGGGTGAAGGCGTCGAGGCCGGCCGCGCCGTCCTCGGCTTCATAGACATCGCGGGCGCCGAAGCCGTGCAGCAGCGTGCGGATGATGCGCCGCATGTGGGCGTTGTCGTCGATGACGAGGAAACGCAGCCGGTTGAAATCGATGCGGACCATGGCATCCCTGGACGACCGGGGCAGGCCCAGCCGATAACGACAGGCAGGTTAAGAGTGGGCCGTTAAGGAACGGTTTAGGATGAGGGCCAGCGAGGTCTTCTGGGCGGACGTGCCCACGGCGCCAAGTGGGCCGAAACTCAAGCCCCATGCCGCGTTTGCAAGGCTGCCTCGACCTGATAACGATCACGCCAACCGCCCGGCCACGAGGCGTCCAGGAGGATCATCCCGCCATGCACCGCAGCACCGATCGCATTCTCACCACCCATGTCGGCAGCCTGATCCGGCCGGACGTGATCCGGCGGCACCTGCGCGCCAAGCAGAAGGGCGAGGGCTACGACGCAGCCGCGCATGCGCGCGACCTCAAGGAGACTGTCGCCGAGGTGGTGAGCAAGCAGGCCGAGATCGGCGTCGACGTGGTCAGCGACGGCGAGTTCGGCAAGGGCATCTCCTGGTCGCAATATGTGATCGAGCGCGTCGACGGCTTCGAGCGGCGGCCGTTCAACCCCGCCACCGGCAACCCGTTCACCAAGGGGGCCGACCGCACCCGCTTTCCCGAGTTCTACCAGGAGCTTGACGCGAAGGATCATGTCGAGACGGTCACCGATACGGTCGCGGTCGCGCCGATCAAATACACCGGGCAGGCGCTGATTCAGCAGGACATCGACAATTTCAAAGCCGCGCTGAAGAGCGTGAAGGTGGTCGAGGGCTTCCTGCCGGTGGCGGCGCCGGCCTCGGTTATCCCCGACCGCAAGAACGAGTACTACAAAAGCGAAGAAGACCTGGCCGAAGCGATCGGCCAGGCGATGCACGTCGAGTACAAGCAGATCGTCGACAATGGCCTCCTGGTGCAGCTCGACGACGCGCGCGCCGCCGTCACCTACGACCGCATGGTGCCGCCTGCGAGCTTCCAGGACTATCGCAAACGGGTCCGCCTCTATCAGGACGTGCTCAACCGCGCGACCCGACGGCATCCCGACCGAAAGATCCGCTATCACGTCTGCTGGGGAAGCTGGCCCGGCCCGCACACCACCGACGTGCCGATCAAGGACATCATGGACCTGATCCTGCGCGTGCGCGCCGGCGCCTATGTGCTGGAGATGGCGAACCCGCGCCACGAGCACGAATGGCAGGTGTGGCAGGACGTCAAGCTGCCGAAGGGCTCGGTGCTGATCCCCGGCGTCATCAGCCACGCCACCAACGTGGTCGAGCATCCCGAGCTGGTGAAGGAGCGCATCGTGCGGCTCGCCAAACTGGTCGGCCGCGAGAACGTCATCGCCGGCACCGACTGCGGCTTCGCCCAGCAGCCGTTCTATCAGCGCGTTCACCCGACCATCCAATGGGCGAAGCTGCAGGCGCTGGTCGAGGGCGCGCGGCTTGCCAGCAAGGAATTGTGGGGCAGGGGCGGGAAGAACAGCGCCACAAAGAAGAAGGCGGTTCCGAAAAAGCGGGCTGCGAAGGCCGCAAAGAAACGGCGTACGGCTTAGTTAGCGGCGGGAATTTGACCGGATTGTGCTCATCAGCGAAGCAACCACGGTCCCGGATCAGCGATGTCGTAACCACGTACTCCGTCATGCGCGGGCTTGACCCGCGCATCCATGATGCGGGGCGTCGAACGCTTACCCCACATAAGGTTGTTTTCGCGGCGGCCCATCATGGATCGCCGGGTCACGCCCGGCGATAACGCCGAGTGTGGCGAGCGGCTTCGCGCGCTCCGCCGGATGAGGCGGAGCTGAGCTATCGGCGCTTCGCTCTGCGCGCCTTACGCTGCTTCGCCAGCGCCGTCTTCAGCCAGTCACCGATGACGGCAGCAATCGCGTCGCTGTTCTTCTCCAGCATCATCATGTGGCCGTTGCCGCGGATGCCGATGTCTTCGAGCCGCACAAAGTCGTTCGGCACGCCGGCCTGCGTCAGGTAGGCCGAGGTCGCGTGATCGTAGGCGGCGTGATAGGACGCCTCGGCAACCAGGATCAGGATCGGCACCCCGGCGAGGTTCGGAAGCCTTCGCGCCGGCTCGGCCTGGAGCCAGCCGCGCACCAGGCCGGGTGCGTCCGGCTTGTCCTGCCGCACGAACGAGAGCTGCTCGCCGCGCTTGAGCGGAGGATCGTAGGCCAGCGGCACCATGCCAAGACCCGAGGTCTTGCGCGCGCCGACGTCGGCAAACCAGTCGGGTGCGCCCGTGAAATCGGTTTCGTACACCGGCGGCCCGTTCGGCTCGATCGCGACGATCGCCTTGACGAGCTTGGGCCGTGCGTCGGCCACCGGCCAGGCGAAGGCGCCGGACTGCGAGTGCACCAGGAGGATCGCCGGGCCGATTTCGTCGAGCAGGGCGATCATGGCGTCGCGGTTGATCTCCTGCTGTTTCGGATAGCTGTCGAGCGACGGAAACTGCGTGGCATAGAACGCGTCGAAGGACGCCTCGCCGGGCCTGCCGCTGCCGGGCCACTGGCTGTGCTTCTTGGCCTGCGGCCACGACTTGAAGCGCCTGGGCGCGACGAAGCGCTGCTCGGTGCGCTGCAGGTTGGCGGCCTGCACCGGCCCCTGCGATTGCGAGAAATGCGCGGAGCGGCCGCGCGCCACCTGATCGACGACGTAGACCGCGTGGCCGCGCCGCACGAAATATTGCGCCCAGCCCTCGCGGCCGTCGGGCGTGCCGGTGAAATTGGTGCCGGTCTGGCTGCCGCCGTGGACCATCACGATGGGGACGGGCGATCTGAGCGCGCGCGGAATGAAATATTCCGACGTACATCTGTCCGACCATCGGCGCGCCTTCGACCGCGCGGTCGATCCTGCCGCCGGCGTAGAGATAGCCGGAGGTTTCCAGGGCAAGGGGTGGTTTGCGCGCCGCGCGCCGCCGCCGGCCGGCCATGGGCATGTTCTCAATAACCGAACTGCTCGCGCAGGATGCGCTCGTCCAGGCTGTGGCCGGGATCGAACAGCATCTGCATCGAGACCGAATGATCCATGCGGACGTCGACGTCGCGCACCGAGCGCACCTCTTCGTGGTCTGCGACGGCGGCAACCGGCCGGCGTTCGGGATCGATCACGCGCAGCGTGACGCGGGCGCTGTCGGGCAGCAGCGCGCCGCGCCAGCGCCGCGGCCGGAACGGGCTGATCGGGGTCAGCGCCAAGAGCGAGGCGTTGATCGGGATGATCGGTCCCTGAGTCGAGAGGTTGTAGGCGGTGGAGCCGGCCGGCGTCGACACCAGCACGCCGTCGCCCATCAGCTCGGGCAGCCGCTCCTTGCCGTCGACCGAAATCGCAAGCCGCGCCACCTGATAGGTCTGGCGGAACAGCGAAACTTCGTTGATGGCGTAGTGCTCGTGGAGCTTGCCCTTGATGTCGCGCGCGCGCATGACCAGCGGGTGAATGATCGTGGTCTGCGCCGATTGCAGCCGCTCGCGCAGACCCTTCTCGCGAAACTCGTTCATCAGGAAGCCGATGGTGCCGCGGTGCATACCGTAGATCGGCTTGCCGGCCTTCATCGCCTTGCGCAGCGTCTGCAGCATCAAACCGTCGCCGCCGAGCGCGACGACCACGTCGGCCCGCGACGGGATGACGTTGCCGTAGAGCCCGGCCAGCCGGCGGAGCGCATCTGCTGGCCTCCGGCGCCGGGCTCGCCACGAAGGCGATGCGCTCGTATCTCGGCGTTTTGCGCAGCATGGGCGGGGGAATCTCCGGGATGGCAAGACGGGCAGGCGAGGGCGCAACCCTGTTCGTCTATACGACTTCCGCGGTGACTGTCGAGGAGGGCCAAGCCACCGAAGGCGCTTCGAGCGCGTGAGATGCTGCTTTGCTTGTCCGACAGCACTATTTCCCGAGGGCGACAAACGCCTTGTCGATACCTTTGGTGCCGATCTTGAAATTGATCGCGCGCCCGTCGATTGCGTAGATCGTTGCCGTGGCTTCACTGCTGGCGCGGGCATCCCGGACCATGGCGTCGTCCATAGCGGTGGAGGCTTCACAGTTTTGCGGCGTGCAGGCCGCATAAGGGAGGGTCCTCACCGAACTCGCGCCGAACTTGAGTTCGAGTCCTTTCGGAATTTTCACTCCGGTCGGACTCTGGATCACGGTGCGCAGCACGCCCTGATTGTCGCGTCCGATCAGCCACACCATCAGGACCTGATGCTGCTTCTCCTCGATCACCTGAAGCATTGCGGAACAGGTCCTCTTCGTCGCCTTTTCGAGCGTATCGGTGCAGGTGACGGTCCAGGGGTCATAGACGAGCGCTCGGTGCGCACCGGGGCGTTCGACGCCGCCGGCTCCGCAGCGTTTGCCGGCGGGGCATTCTGCGCATGGGATTCCGGCACATCCAATCCAATGGCATCGAAAAGATTGAAACCGAGCAGCCAGGGCAGGCTGACGATGCAAATGGCCACGATTGCGGTGCCGACCACGATGATTGGCTGTCGCCTGACGATCCATCGGTCGCGGCCAGTCAAACTATCGGTTCTTCCGACAAAAGCAACAACGGCGGCCCGCAAATACGATGATCACGTTCGCAGCGAAAAGCCCCGGACTTTCGTCCGGGGCTTTTCTTGGCCAATTCCGAGTGGAATGGGATCAAGGACGGAAGCGGTAGTTCAGACCGACGCGCACCATATCGCTGGTCAGATCAACCGAGTGCGTAAACGGGTTGGTTGGGAAGTTGATCGGCGGCGTGAAGGCGGCCAAGTTTGACGAGGCCACCGACACCCGGCCGAAATCGGTGTGCAGATATTCGAGCTTGACCGACCACGGTCCCGAGACGCCCCATTCAACGCCGGCGCCTGCAGTCCATCCCAGGCGCGTGTCAGAGAGGGCTGCGCTTTCGGTTGCGGCGGCAAATGTGTCGGTGAACACCCAAGCCGCCTTGATGTGCGTGACGGCAAGGCCGCCCGTGCCATAGAGCAACCAGTTGTTTGAGGCCCAACCGATGCGGCCTCGTAGGGTGTAAAGCCAGTCAGCCTTGACCGTGGAGGCGATGGTGAAGCCGGTCGGTGCGCAACACGGGTACAGCGATGAAGACACCGCAGACCCCTTCATGTCCCACCACTGGATGTCGGTTTCAACGCCCATGACCGCCGAACCGAACTGAACGTTGTAGCCAAGCTGGCCGCCGAACTCGCCACCGCTCGGCTTAATGCGTTGCGCGCCCGTGGCTGCGATCGCTGGAACGCTTGTCGTTGCGAAATAACCAACGGGGCTGAACACGGTCGACGTGCGGGGATCCGCATTGCCCCACGCGTATCCGCCGTTGATACCAGCGTACCAGCCCGACCAGTTGTAGGCTGGGGCCACCACGATGGGTGCCGCCTTGACCGGAAGATCGGCGGCTGATGCGGAGTGCCACATGCCGACGCTGAGAACAGCAACCACCAATGCAGCGAGCTTGGTCGTAACGCGTTTCATTGTCTTCCCCCTGCGTGACCCATTCGGGCCATAATTTGAACGAACGGCCTTAATTAAACCAGAGCCTCAATTCGCACAGCTTCCGTCCTTAAATTCGCAGAGCAAAAATGCGAATACAACCCTCCGAGTCGGAGTTTCCCTCATCTCATTATTCTCGGAACTCCGGAGCCTCGCCGGATTCCCCTCAATCAACGAAGGGAAATTCCCTTTAATCTATATAGCGTTATAACCTTGACCAGGGGTCTGATCGACGTTTATGCGACCACGCCAGCGTCGTCTGGCGGCCAATTATTCCGTGCACAGTTGTAAAAAAGTGACATGGCCAAATGCGTCAAAACGGGGTCCTGTTTGAGGTTTTTTCGCCAGATCATTTCGTTTGCGACCAACCGCTTCGCACTGACCGCCGCTTTCCCGCCGCAATGGGGCCGAACCAGTCGTGAAGGACATAACGCTTCAGCGGGCTTTGCTGCGCGGGCGGCCGCGGATTTCGTCGAAGGTCGCTTCAACCAGATCGGTCGCGCCGGCCTTGTACAACACCGACAGTAGCTGGAATGGGTTCAGTCCATTTGCAATCGACAAAGCGGGGATCGTTCCGGTTACAGCCCATCACCTTGATGATGATCTCGCAGCGCTCGAAGCGGCAGCGATGAAACGAATTGTGGTCCGGGAAAACTTTGGTGTCCTTAAACGTCTGATCGTAAGCAATCATCGTCATCTTCTTCTTGCACGATGGGCTTCGGATGCCCGACTAACAGGGTTGTTTTCTGGCGGGCAGGGATGCGCGGCATCAGCACGATGCCGAACCCGGCGACGACGAGTTTGATTCCTTACAAACGTAATCGGCTGTCATTCGGTTCATCGATGTGAACGGGCGCCGCCTGCACTGCTCAGAGCCGGTTCATTGCCGCCGTGCGTACTCGCCGGCATCAACGCAAATCCGGCATCGGGCCGGAATGCAGAACGAGGAATGCACCATGTTCAGGACAATCGCCGCCGCGCTGATCGCGGCATCCATGCTGACGGCGCCGGTGCTGGCGCAAGGCACGGCTCCCGCCCCGCAGGCTCCAGCCACGCAATCGGCGAAGGCTCCTGCGGCGAAAACAGTCAAAGCCAAGTCTCACTACAACAAGTCGCATCATAAGTCGGCCAAGAAGGCGCAGGCGCGCAAGCCGGTGAAGCACGCGCGCCATGCGCATCACGTCAAGCGCGCGGCACACAAGCATGCCCACAAGCATGCCCACAAGCATGCGCATGTCGCGCATCGGGCGCCGAAGTCGAGCGTGAACTGAAAAACGCTCGCACTTCGTTGTCGCGTCGAGAGGTCGGCCTGGTTGGGCTGGCCTCTCAGTTTGGGACGCTGTTTATACCAACGGCACAAAATGATGACTCTTCCGTCATGGCCGGGCATAGCTGTCCGAAGGACGGCGTCGCTTCGCTCGCCTATGTCCCGGCCACCTCGCTTAGGAAGGCACAGTGCCAAATGAATCGGGATCACCGGGTCACGGCGCCATAGCGCGTCGAAGACGCGCGTGAACGCGCCTATGGCGCCGGCCCGGTGATGACGTGGGTGGGTTTCTAACGCCGCTGGTATTATTCCGCCTTGACAGCAAATTTCCGCAGGAGGAACATTTCAGCGTGCTGGTTCCCCGGTGCGAGCCGGGGAGGAAAGAGGGAACACGGCGGCTGCCTGTTTGCAGCCAATCCGTGGCTGCCCCCGCAACTGTGAGCGGCGAGGTTTTCGTCCAACTACGGCCACTGGGAAACTGGGAAGGCCGGACGAAAGCCAGGACCCGCGAGCCAGGAGACCTGCCAGCGCAGTCACCCAACCGGTGGGCGGGGCGTCCACACGGAGCGTGCTTTCGCAGCGGTGACATCGTGCCCGTTGCGAAGGCGTGCGGAAATGCCTCCCACGACTTCAACAGTGTAAGCGCGATGCGCGGCGTGGCGCACCGATGCTTCCTTCGCAGCGGGAATGGTTCACCCGATGCGCATGCCTTGAATGGCCTGCGCCAGCGAAGGAGCTTGTGCGATGGGGACGATAAAACAGAGTTCGTCTAGATCGAAGCGTTTCTCCAATGGATCGAAGGCCGCTCTAATCCTACTACGTCAGAAGCGCTGGAAAGCGCAGCGCTTCGGTGTCACCGCGGGTGGGGCGCTGGTTGCTGCGCTCTCTCCCCTTGCGGGAGAGGGCGTCGATGAGATTCAACAATCTCGGTTGGGGGGGGTGCAGCTTCACCCCTCACCCCTTCTTTGCCGTGGAAACGCCGAACTGCCCTCTCCCGCAAGGGGAGAGGGCACGAGATGCGGGCGCCGCATTCGTGACGCAGTAAGACCAATTCATTTGGCCGGCGCATTGGCGCTGGCGGGATTGGGTTTTCTCGACGGTGCGGCCGCCCAGGAGGCGACCGAGATCACGCTGCCGACGATCGATGTTTCGACGCGCATCCGAACCGGCCTCGTTCGCGGCCCGGCTTCGACGATCGGCGATACTCCCGGCGAGCCCGTGCCGGGGCAAGGCAATCCGATCGCGGGAATCGGCATCGTCGGCGCTTCGACCAGCGTGATCACCGCGCGCGACATCGAACGATCGCCGGCGCAATCGCTGCCCGACATCCTGTCGCAGCAGACCGGCGTCCAGCTCCAGCATCTGTTCAGCGGCACCAACGGCTCGCGCGACACGGTCGACCTGCGCGGCTTTGGCGCGTTCGCGCAGTCGAACGTGCTCATCCTGGTGAACGGCCGCCGCTACCAGGATTTCGACCTGCAGGGCTTCGATTTCTCGTCGATCCCGCTCAACAGCATCGAGCGCATCGAGATCACCAGGGGCAACAGCGGCACCGTGCTGTACGGCGACGGCGCGATCGGCGGCGTCATCAACATCGTGACCAAAAGCAAGCCGTCGCCGGGGTTTTCAGGGCGCGTCGAAGGGTTTGCCGGCTCGTTCAATTATCGCGAAGGCCGCGTCTCCGCGAGCAATGCTATCGGGCCTTGGTCCACCTCGGTTTTCGGCAATGCCATCAATTCCGACGGCTACCGGGCCAACAGCAAGCTGTGGCAGCGCAACGCGGTCGGCAACGTGAACTACGGCGATCGCGGATGGGCCGGCTATTTCAACATCGCCGGCGACGAGCAGCGCCAGGGCCTGCCGGGCGGACTTCCCAACCTGTCGACGACGTTGCCGTTTACGCTGGCCACTCCCCGCGGTTCGAACACGCCGCTCGACAATGGCAACAAGCAGGGCGTGAATGTCGTGGCCGGCGTGGTGGTCCCGGTCGCGCCCGGCGCCGACCTCACCGTCGACGGCGGCGTGCGGCGCAAATTCCAGCAGGCCACCTTCTTCAACTACTTCAACAACCCGTTCTTTATTTTCGATCCGTTCACCGCGGCGCCGGCGAACTTCGTCGACACCGTGATGACCACGTCATCCGTCACGCCGCGACTGGACGTCACCCATAGTCTGTTCGGCGTGCCGAACCGCCTCAAGACCGGCATCGACTACTACCACACCGCGTATCTGTCCGACCGCTTCCAGGCGCCGAGCAGCCCTCTCATTCATCGCTACGACATCAAGCAGACGACCGTTGCCTACTACGCGATGAATACGACCGCGGTGACACCGAATATGGACGTGGCGCTCGGCGGCCGCCTGCAGCGCAACACGGTCAAAGCCCGTGACGACTACAACGCGGATGCCGATCCCAACTTCTTCTTCTACGGCGGCAATCCGCAGGCGCCGCCGCTCAACAGCAGCGAATGGCAATACGCCGCGCATGTCGGTGCCGAATATCGCTTCAACGCCGTCTTCGCGGTGTTCGGCCGCGCCGCCCACGCGTTCCGCCTGCCCAATGCCGATGAAAGAGTTGGCGCCGGCAATCCCTTCGGGCTCGTCGCCCCGGCAAACTTCGCGCTCAGGACGCAGACCTCCAACGACGTCGAGGGCGGCGTCCGGCTCACCTGGACGCGGTTCACGTTCGAATCGAGCGTCTACGATATGTATCTCAACAACGAGATCCATTTCATTCCGGCGCTGCAGCAGGACATCAATCTCGATCCGACGCGGCGGACCGGATGGGAGTCCACCGCGATCTATCAGGTCGCCGACAACGTTCGCTTACGCGGCGGCGCGGCCTATGTGCGCGCGGTGTTCCGCGACGGCCCGTTCGCCGGCAACGACATCCCGCTGGTGTCGCGCTGGACCGGCAATGCCGGCGTGTCCTGGGACATCTTCAAGAAATATCTGGTGCTCGATGTCGCGGCGCGTTTCTGGAGCCATCGCCGGATGGACAACGACCAGGCCAACATCCAGCCGCTGATCCCCGGGAACGCCACGGCCGACGTGAAGCTCGGCGGGACCTACGATCGATTTTTCTGGTCGGCCGCGGTGTTGAATGCTTTCAACGTCCACTACTACGACTACGCCATCGCCAGCGGCGGCTTTCCCGCCGGCATCTTCGGGCCGGCGACACCGCCAACGATCGGGTTGTTCACCGCCTATCCGCAGGCCGGGCGCATGTTCCTGGTTCAAGCCGGGGCGACGTTTTAACTAAGCGGAGACCGTCATTGCGAGAAGCATGGCAGCCGTCATTGCGAGGAGCCAACGGGTCCGCGCGAAGCGCGGCCCGATGACAGGCTCCGCGACGAAGCAAACCAGACAGCGTTACGCAACCATGACGCGTGCTCAGGGCCGATGCGGAACCGCATGCCAAGTCAACATGCCAGGTCAAATTGTGTCGGGATTCACTCCCGGATAGGCTCAGCGGCAGACCCTGCTCACTCAAAGGAGCGTACGATGGCCGACGACTTCGAAAACCACTGCTGGAAGACATCGTCCCGCCGGACGTGCTGGACATCTACAGCCATTACATCCGCAAGACGTTCGTCGGCCCGTCGCCGGCGCTGCTGGCGATCGATCTCTATGAGTTGGCCTATCAGGGCGGCGCCAAGCCGGTGGCGCAACTGCACAAGACCTATCCGAGCACCTGCGGCGAGAATGCCTATGCGGCGATCGAGCCGACCAAGCGGCTGTTCGCCGCCGCCCGCGCCGCGGGCATTCCGATCTTCTACACCACCCAGGATACGCGGCCCGACAGCCTGCCGTCGCGCGTCACCGCGACCAGGCGCCAGCGCGTGCAGAACGATCCGGCGCTCTACACCATCAAGTCCGAGTTCAAGCCGCAGCCGGGCGACGTCGTCATCACCAAGCAGCGCGCCTCCGGCTTCTACGGCACGCCGCTGATGGCGCATCTGACCCAGCTCGGCATCCAGAGCCGTGATCGTGTGCGGCGAGAGCACGTCGGGCTGCGTGCGGGCGTCGGCGGTCGATGCCTATTCCAACGGCTTCCATGTCGCGGTGGTGGAGGAATGCTGCTTCGATCGCAGCATGCTCTCGCACAAGGTCAATCTGTTCGACATGCACCACAAGTACACCGACGTGATGCGCGTCGACGAGGTGGTGACGCATCTCGACGGTCTGGCCGTGAAGAAGGCGAGCTGACGATGAAGCCGCGCTCCTACGGTCCGTTTCCCTATTCGCCGATCATCGACCGGCCGCGCCTGGAATGGCCGAACGGCGCCCATGTCGCGCTCTGGATCATCCCCAACATCGAATACTTCTCGATGATGGAGAAGCCCGGCGGCTACGGCGCCGGCGCCAAGATCCCCGACGTGGTGATGTGGGCGAGCGCGACTACGGCAACCGGGTCGGCGTGTTCCGCATCATGGATACGCTCGACAAATACGGCATCCGCGGCACCGTGGCGCTCAACTCCAATCTTTGCGCCGAGCATCCCCGTATCATGGAGGAGGGCGAGAAGCGCAAATGGGAGTGGATGGGCCACAACGAGAGCAACACCCGCCGCCTCAATGAAGCGGGCCCGGGCGAGGAGGCGCAGATCGTCCGCAACACCTTCGCCACGATCGAGAAGGCGACCGGCAAACGTCCCAAGGGCTGGCTCAGTTCCGGCCTGCAGGAAACCTGGGACACGCTCGACCATCTGGTCGACAACGGCTGCGAATATGTCGCCGACTGGTGCAACGACGACCAGCCGTATCAGATGACGCTCGACGACGGCCGCACCATCGTCGCCATGCCCTACACCCAGCAACTCAACGACAAGTCGGCGATCGAGCGGCGTTTCGTGTCGGCCGAAGGCTTCAAGGCAGATGATCTGCGACCAGTTCGACGTGCTCTACAAGGAAGGCGCGAAGTCCGGCCGCGTCATGGCGATCGCGCTGCATCCCTATCTGATCGGCGTGCCGCACCGGATCGGCGCGTTCGATGCGGCATTAAAATACATTTGCAAGCACAAGAAGGTCTGGAAGGCTACCGGCGCGGAAATTGCGCGGCACTACCTCGCGCAGATGGAGGGTGGCGTGGGTAAGAAAGCTCCGAAGCGGGCGGCGGGAGGCCGGCGATGACATTGTTCCGCGGCGTTGCGGGTCTTCGGCACGCTGCGGCCATCGTTGCGCTCACGGTGCTGGCAACGCCCGCGCCGGCGGCCGAGACGGTGACGTTCATCTCGGTCGGCTCGTCGTCGGCGAACTTCTGGCCGAGCTGGTGGCGATCGAAAAAGGGTTTTTCGCCGCCGCCGGCATCGACCCCGACATCGCGTTCGCCCAGTCCAATGCCAACGTGATCCAGCAGGTGCCGCGGCTCCGCCCATGTCTCGACCAACTCCGGCCTGGTCGATCCGATCCGCGCCATCGAGAAGGGCGCGCCGCTCGCGCTCATTCGTCTCGAAGTCCAGGCGCCGCCGTATTCGCTGCTGGCGAAGCCCGCGATCAAGACCATCGCGGAGCTCAAGGGCAAGGTGATCTCGGTCGGCGGCCCCAAGGACATCACCCGCATCTTCGTCGAGCAGATGCTGGTGCCGAACGGCGTCAAGCCCGGCGAGTTCGACATGGTGTTCGCCGGCGCCACCTCGGCGCGGTTCGCGGCGCTTGCAGGCCGGCGCGGTCGATGCCGCGATCCTCACGCCGCCGTTCAACTTCCATGCCCAGGCGGCGGGCTTCAATCTGCTCGCCCACACCGTGCAATATGTCGACATGCCGTTCGCCGGCATGTCGGTGAACACCAACTGGGCGACGGCTCACAAGGACACCGTGCGAAAGGTTGTTGCCGCCTACGACAACAGCATCGCTTGGCTGTACGATCCGAAAAATCGCGACGAGGCGGTGCATATCCTGATGAAGGTGAGCAAGATCAAGCAAGCCGAAGTCGAGCAGGCCTACGACTTCCTCATCAAAGGCACATATTTCGAGCCGACCGGAAGGTGTCGAAATCGAAGCTGACCAAGCTCGTCGATGCGCTGAAAGCGCTCGGCGACATCCCGCAGGATTTCCCGGTCGATCGCCTGTTCCTGCCGGGCGTGACGCAGGTCAGCGACTGACATGCTCGAAGGCGTGCGCCAGAGAAATATCGCCGGTACGTTATCGGTGGCCGGCGGCCTGCTGCTGTGGGAGCTGGTGAGCCGCGTGTTCATCGCCAACCCGCTGTTCCTCGCGGCCCCCTCGCAGATCGTCTACGCGATCTACCAGCTTGCGGCCGACCGGCGAGATGGAGCGGCACATCGCCATCAGCTCGGCCGAGTTCGCGCTGGGCTACGTGATCGCCAGCATCATCGGCATCGGTTTCGGCTTCGGCATGGCCAACAGCGTGCGCTTCAAGCAGGCGCTGCAGCCGTGGATTTCCGGCTTCTATGCGACGCCGACCATTGCGCTCGCGCCGCTGTTCATTCTCTGGCTCGGCATCGGCATCTGGTCGAAGGTGCTGGTGGTGATCTTCCTGGTGCTGTTTCCGGTCACGATCAACACCGAGGCGGGGCTTCGCACCACCTCCGAACGGCTGATCGAGATGCTGCGGAGCTTCGGCGCCAGCGGCCGTCAGATATTCTTCAAGGTGTCGCTGCCGTCGGCGCTGCCGTTCATTCTGGCCGGGCTCAAGCTCGGCATCGGCCGCGGCCTGATCGGCGTTGTGGTGGCGGAGCTGTTCGGCTCGCGCGCGGGGCTTGGCCGGCTGATCAGCCAGTCGGCCGACGCCTTCAACATGCCCGAGCTGTTCGCCGGCGTGATCGTGCTGGCGGTCGCCGGCATCGCCATGACGGCGGGCTTCGGCTGGCTGGAAAAGCGGCTGGTGCCGTGGACCAAGGATTGAAGCCATGGCGCGCAAGCTCGAGATCGCCGGTCTGGGCAAGTGGTTCGGCGACCTCGAAGCGCTGCGCAACATCGACGTCGCGGTCGAGCGCGGCGAATTCATCGCCGTGGTCGGCCCGAGCGGCTGCGGCAAGACCACGTTCCTGCGCATGGTCGCGGGGCTTGAGCCCGCGACCGTCGGGCACGCATCATGCTCGACGGCAGGCCGCTGAGCGGCCCCGGCGGCAACCGCGGCTTCGTGTTCCAGAACGACAGCCTGATGCCTTGGCGCACGGTGCTCGGCAACGCCCTGATCGGTCCCGAGGTGGCGGGCCAGGTCGGCGACACCGAGAGGAAGCGCACGCTCGACCTGCTCAAGCTCGTCGGTCTCGGCGGCTTCGAGAACTATTTCCCGCGCCAGCTTTCCGGCGGCATGCGCCAGCGCGTCAATCTTGCCCGCGCGCTGGCGATCGATCCCGACGTGCTGCTGATGGACGAGCCGTTTGCCTCGCTCGACGCGCAGACCCGCGAGATCATGCAGACCGAGCTGCTGCGCATCTGGGAGCAGGGCCGCAAGACGGTGCTGTTCGTCACCCACCAGATCGACGAGGCGGTGTTTCTTTCCGACCGGGTGCTGGTGTTCGCGCGCCGTCCCGGCCGGTTGCAGGAAAGCGTCGAGATCAAGCTTGCCGCGGCCGCGCACGCTGGCAATCAAGCGCACGCCCGAGTTCATCGGCTATGTCGATCACATCTGGAAGATGATCGAGCACGACGTCCGCGCCGCCGTGATGGACGAGCACGTCTAGCTCCAGCGCTAACCAGGCAGCTCCGTCGTCTGCTTTGGATAGAGGTGCCCGAACGCGACGCGGGCGATGATCAGGATCGGCGTCGCCAGGAACGCCCCGACCGGCCCCCAAAGCCAGGCCCAGAACGCGATGCTGAGGAATATCGCGAGCGGATGCAGATTGAGCACCTGCCGGCCGACGATCGCCGGCGTGATGAATTGGCCCTCGATGATGGTAATGCCGATGAACACCGCCGGCGGCAGCAGCGCGCCAAGCAGCGTCGGGTAGGTCAGAAGGCCGCCGACGAACAGCAACACGTCCATCACCGCCGGTCCCACATAGGGAACGTAATTCAGCACGAAGGCAAGCACGCCCCAGAGGACCGGAGAGGGCAGCCCCAGCAGCGCAGCCGCGATCATGGTCACGACCCCGAGCGCCAGATTGATCGCGGTCACTACGATCAGGTAGCCGCCGAGATTGTCCTCGACGTCGTTGAGGATCTTCAGCGTGCGCAGCCGCGACACGCGCGAATCGGAAGCGGTTCACGGCGTATTTGCGAAAGCTCGGCCGCGCCAGGATGAAGAAGAACAGCGTAGCGAAGAACATCACCGCCTGCAGCACGAACTGCAGCGCGGCCGGCGTCACCGTGGTCAGGAGGCCGGTGATCAGGCTCGACGGATTGAAATCGAAAGCCTTGTCGGACGTGTTGATGCCCAGCGCCGCTTGCAATTCGCTGAACGACTGAAGCGGCCGGTCGAACACATGCATCTTGTCGGCGAACGCCGCGCCGAGCTCCGGAGCCCGGCCGATCAGCTCCGAGGCGGGGCCGGCGAGCAGCACGATCGCGGCGTTCATCGCTGCGATCAGCCCGGCAACGATCACCACCGCCATCAGCCATGGCGGAACGCCACGGCGCGCCGCGGCGGCGAGCACCGGACCTAAGGTAAGACTGACGGCGACCGCGCACAGCACCGGCAGGATCAGCGCCCGCGCAAGATAGAGCAGCACGCCGAGCATCAATACGCACATGACGATGGTGGCGGCCTGCGCGGTGGCGCGCCAGAAGTTGCCGGGGTCTTCGAACGGCGTCGGATCGCGGACGTCGAGCGTGAGCCGCTGCTCGAGCCATCCGGCTTGTTGTTCGGTTTGGCGCTTCGATGCGGCGCTCAACTTAGCCTCCTTGGCCGGCGTCGCGTCCGCAGGCGGTGTCAGAGCCAGACGCCCAGATATTTCAGCAGCGACAGGATGCCGATGACGATGACGACGATGCGCACGATGTGCTTGGCGCGACCTTCGATCGGCAGCATGTTGACGAGATAGAGAACCAGGATGATGACCAGAAACGTAATGAGAATGCTGATGAGAACGGACATAACCGATCCTTTTGCCGTTGCTTTGGCGCAATCCCGGACGACTTGACGTGCAACCTCCGCGGCCGGCGAGCGACCGCACGTCCGTCAACGAACGGTTCCAATTTCGGTTCCCGCAGTGCGAAATTCCGCGCCGAACGAAACGGGCGCCCTGCGAGGGCGCCCGCGGGCGTTCAGGAATGGTCGGCTAGACCCGCTTGAGCCGCGCCGCTGGCTTGGCCGGTTTCTCCGGGTCTTCGATCGGCGCACCGCGTTTGATATTCAGCCGGCGCATGTCGGCGTCGGAGAAATCCTGGTCGGTCTTGAAGCCGGCGGAGCGGATGCCGGCGATGGCGCAGAGATCGTCGACCTCGTTGGTGTCGCCGGTCGTGGCGATGGCGCCGACCACCTCGCCGTCCTTGTCGCGGATCAGTTGGCCGCCGCCCTCCAGGAACATCGGGCCGTCGGCGAGTTCCAGGAACGACTGCATGAACAGCGGCTTGTCCTTGGCCTTCTGCAGCACCTGCCGCGATTCCCGCCCCATCGCCAGCGCCGCATAGGCCTTGCCGTAGGATACTTCGAACCGCAGCAGCGAGGCGCCGTCCTGCTTCATGGCGCATTTCATGCGGCCGCCGGCGTCGAGCAGCACCGCGGTCAGCGGATAGGCGTTGCGGCGCTTGGCCTCGGCGAAGGTGCCGTTGATGATCTTCACCGCCTCGTCGAGTGTGATCGCGCGCATTCCAGCCTCCCTCGGATTCTGCGGCGCACAGTGTGATCGTTCTCGCCGCCGTTTCCAAGCGGCCGGCCGCAGCCCATGCGCGCGTGCACGAACCCTGCCGCCGGCATCACATGTACCGGATCAGGCAATCGAGCGTTGTGCGCCTAGATGCGCGAGGCGACCGTGCTGAGGCCGATTATACGCACGAGCTCACGCACCTCGCGCTTTTGATCCTCGCGTAGCTGTTGGATGAGTGGCGCGGCAGTCTCGATCAGCCGCTGCACCTCCCGACTGTTGACGTCGATTTTCGGAACTGCCTTTTGGTGCGTGCGGCGCCGCTGAAAATACCGGTCGGAGACGTCGCGCAAGGCCGCTGCAACCGCAGGCCAGTGTTCTGCCTGCTGCGGCGTCAGCCGCAGGCGGCTCGCGATCCCCGCGATTTGTGCATCGTTAAGCAGCCCGTTCCCCGACACATTCGGGTAGCGATAAAGGGCGAATGAAAGGAAGGGGCTAAAATTGGAGTAAAGCGAGGAGCTGAGCAGCAGTGCGTGGCGGTCCGCCTTGGTCGCTCGATTGGACACCTGCGGTTCGGCGGCCGCAACAGTTGCCTGCGGGGGCTCGACAACATCCGGCCGCATGACGAAGGCGTAAACGCCAGCAACCATCGCCGCCGCGATGCCCACGGCAAGAAAGCGCACCGCCGAAAGTTGAGACAAAGCTGAACTCCGACGCGGTTCGAAACGGATAATAGCTTACCGGAACAATCCGGCGTCCCCAATACACCCTCCCTGTTTAGGCTTAATACGTGCGTTCCAAAGCGTGGTAGGAGGCCTTAGCCGCAACGCTGAGTCCCCGCATTCACAGCCGATCTTCCAGCGGCGTCCCGATTCCCAGGAGGAATGCGTGGCCAGCAACTATGAAAAATCCCTGGAAGCCGCGTCGGGCGTGGTTGTCGAAATGCCAGCCACGCCCGTCACGTAAAAGCTGCTTAATGAATTCCGCAATGGTCGTGTTCATACCATTTGCAGGCGTTATTTTCTTGAATTCCTTGACCCAATGAACGAACCGAGACTTCATCTGTTTCACAAGAGCTGCCATCGGAATCTCCTGTGTCAGTGTTGTCCTGCCCCACTGAATAGCGCGCGCTCACATTACACAAAATGATGGCAGTCACAGTTTGTCGCTTTGCAGTCTGTATTTTGACTTGCCAGCAGGCCGTGAGCGGCTTTTTATCGTGACGAGGCTCGGCAGGCCACCATCGCAATCGGGGCAACCTTTGGAGTTGCCCATGCCTCGTTACACGATGCGCGTCACTTGGCCCGACCAGCGGCAATTGGCCATCGCTGGCATTGGACGGTGTATGGCAGCACCGCCCACGGCGACGAGTTGACACTTTGAGGAAGCTCAGGCGCGGTTTAAGCAAGCGTTCGAACAGTTGGCGCGGTGAGTTTTAGCGCCATGATCTACTGGCTAGGGAACACACAAGCGAGCGCCTGTAGTCATGCCGCAATTGCTTCCTATAATCGATTTGGATGCAGTCGCGCGATGGCTGCCCGTGCAAACAGGGAGGTTCAAATGTTTCGGACTCTACTGCATGCGAGTCTGCTCAGCCTCGGTACCCTGGCAGTCATGAGTTCACCTGCAGACGCTTTCACAAAAGTCGATGTCGGAACTCGTTCAAAAGATTATATGAAGAGCCTGTGCTCGCAGACCAGTGGCGGTAAATATCTTGAGGGCCAGGGCCAGTATGGCTGCATTTCGAATTGCGGAGGGAAGGCGGTCGCGAGTGATGCTTGCGGCATCAACTGTAGCGAAAAGACGAACCAGTGTTATGGTTGGTCGCCCGGCACCGAGGGCAAACCACCGAGCACGCCGAGTGCGGTCCTGAATCCGGCTCCCGATGGTGTTAAATCCCGTGGCAAGTAAGTGTCCCCCGGCAAGAGCGTGCGGCTGTCGAATCGGCATAGGGCACATCGACGCCATCCATCGTTGATCTCGATCAGGCGGCGATTGCGCGCCTCTTTCGATACCAAGCGAGCATCGCGCCGAAGCCAGCCAGCACACCCGGCAGGCCTGCGCCAGCGATGGGGCCAGGAACGCCGACAGGGCTGTCATCAAATGCTGTGATTCCGGGGCTGAAGATAAATTGACCACCGTCGCCGGCCGGAGCGGAAAACCAAGGATCGACAAAAGCCGAAGCCGCTCCTTCTGCCGCGGAGACTGAAACTTGAAGAAAGACCGTGTAGTCCAGATTTTGAACCAGCGTAATTGGTCCGGAAGAAAACGGAGCGCCCTGATGAAGCGGCGGAGTTCCGCAGGACGAAAGCGGGCCATTGCTGGAAAGACACTCGAATGCGGAATAGACATTCCCGACTGTCAATGTTGTTTTCGCGGTCGACCCGCCGGATTAAGTTAAGACATTGTCGGTGTGGATCGTTGCATCAATTGTACTTCCAAGTGTGGCAGCGGGATTAAAGTACATCATGTGATAGGTCATAGTGACTGAACCGCCGCCACCTCCGGTTCCTTGAAATTGATGAGAATCAACCACAAGCGAAACGCTTGGGATTGATCCGGCCACCGCCGTTAGCGTGCCGGTTCCAAAGTCGTTTGGCGGGGGAAGACTGACAGTCCCAGGCGCGCCTAAACTAACGCCGTTTGCGGCGATACCCAATGCGAGATTCCCGCTCACGGTGATATCCGACAGAATGGGGGCAGCATGTGCGCCACCAGCAAAACTCATGGCCGAAGCGATGGCCGCAATTCCGAATGACCGTATAAACTGTTTGCGGCGTTTCCTGGAAATCGTCAGCGGCGACATTTTATTTTCCTTCCTAAACTGAATGCGTGCACTCATTGTTCGCTTGTTGTCCGTGCACATCTGAACACGCGAGATTGCGGCGGGTTGCTGTTAACGCCCGACGCTTGCTTTATGTTGATCATGTGCCTACCGATGGCCACGGCTGCCTTTTATTGAACGGCGACTTCGGAAGGTTTGTTGGCAGCTATCAGTGGGGCGACACCCCGCCTATCGTTAGGCGAGGTCAACTCAACACTGATTTCTTGCGCACAGCAATGGGCAAATCGTGCAAATTTTCCGCGGCCGGCCCCCTATTTTTGGGCATCACCTCGGTTGGGCGGCCTCTTTCGTTGCGGGCGTTCTTGGTAGTCTTGTCAGCAGGGCGGCGGCTTTTTACTGTCGCGGGGCTCGGCAGACACCATCGCAATGGAGGTAACGCAGGATTTCTGCCGATGCCCGATTTCTTGTCTTGCGGCTTCTCAGGGTTGGCGTCCGGGCTGGTGGATGCGAACTCAGGGAAGGCGCGCGGCGATGGTTGGAGGTCCTTCGGATTCGACCGTGGTGGATGAATAAATCGCGGGATGCTCTTCGACATCATGAATGTGCTGTGCTCGCTCTCGCACGTTGCAGAGCTCATCTGCGTGGTTGCCAAGGACCGCGAGAGTCTGCTGCACCATAAAAACAGAAAGACCGTCTTGCGGCGGCCTCTGCAATTCTGATGGGTGAGCGTCGATCAGGCGGCGACTGCGGGCCTCTTGCGATACCAAGCGAGCATCGCGCCGAAGCCGGCCAGCAGACCGGGTAGACCTGCGCCAGCGATGGGGCCGGGCACGCCGACAGGGCTGTCATCAAATGCTGTGATTCCGGGGCTGAAGATAAATTGACCACCGTCGCCGGCCGGAGCGGAAAACCACGGAGGATCACCGCGACAAGCCACGGGAAGGCACGAACACGTCTTTGTCGCCGCCCTGCGGTTGGATGAACCCAGATCCCTTAGTCGGGTTGAACCGTTTCACGGTGCCTGTAGCCACTTGTAGTCTCCTCACTATCTTCGGCCGTCGAAGGATAGCAGCGCCCCTAAAGCAGTCCATTACCGATTGGGCTGTCTGCGCGGCGGGATTGCGGCCGCTGTAAACGAAATATTAACCAGATGGGTTCGGGATTGACGTTGCAAACCTGCACCAAGGGAGAAGCTGATGGATACCCCAACGTCTGCCATGCCCGAGGAAAGAACGCCTTCGCTGGAGTTCACTTTGGCGACACAACTCAGCAAATTGGCAACGCAAGAGACTTCAAAACCCTCCGGCCCGCTGGAGAACGGCGCCGAACGAATCAAGTCATCTGTCGCCCGGTTGACCTCAAACTCGATAGACGAACTTCAGGAATTAGTGTCCGAACTCCAAAAAATGCAAGAATTCCTGAAGTCCGAGGTCGACAGCGTCCAGCGTCAAATCGACAGTGCGTTGGCGGGAATCAATATCATCGTCGAAACTATCGGTCCGTGGAAAAGCATCGCAGGCTCGCAAACACTTCCATCTGGCACTCGCAATGGCCGCGTGGGGGGACCGGCGGCCAATATTGAGCAACGCATTCGCGTCGGGTAGCGACGGCGGGGCGCCAGCAGTGGTGGCCTAAGCCCGTCTGAGCCTCGTTACACTCGCGCCCTGGGCCCGGGTCACCGCCACCATGACGTGCCGCTGTCTTTGCGGGACATTTGTCACGTCGTTATGGAGGCGATGGCGACAATTTTCTCGGATTCGATGTGGCCGCGGCGATCTTACCATAATTTTCCCAGGCCGATTTTCTGGGAAGATTTCAGGGATCGAAAATGTCAAAAATCCCTGATTTTATTGGTGCCGGGTGAGAGATTTGAACTCCCGACCAACGGTTTACAAAACCGCTGCTCTGCCACTGAGCTAACCCGGCAAAATCCTGCGTTCCCCGGCAGTCTCTAGCGAAATTACCGCCGGATTGCCACCGGTGCGCGCGATCCGTGATTTGCCTTACGATAGACAATCGGCCTATCACCCGCGCGCCAAGGTCACCGCATCGAATCAATTGTGCGGTGGCGCCTTAATTGGGTGGAACTCTGAAATTAAAGGTTCCGTTTTACGCCTGGGGCGGGGCGAGTTTTCGATCACTCAATCCATGCGAGGAAGCGATGGCAGACGAGGACGAGAAGATCACCCAACTCAGCGATGTCGAACGAGACAAGCGCGAGCAGCGTGCGATGTGGATATTCTCCGCAGTGATTGTGCTGCTGATCGTCGGTGGCATGGGCGCGAATATGCTCTTCCACCACGACAAGGGCGCTGGCACGGACATCAGCAGCCAGTCACGGACTGCGCCGCAGCAATAGCGGTCGGCCGCACTGAAGCGTTTCGATGCGATCAGCTCCCGCGGCGCTGAGGACGGCGCCGCGGGCTTTTTATTCTTGCGTTGCCGCGTCCGTGCGGATCGACGGTGTCGTTGCGGCGCCAAACTTGACTTGGCTTTGGCCGGACCGGATAAGGCTGCCCGGGCGAACAACCGCGTATTTTCAGGGGCGAAATGCCAGCGACCGACGAACCCGTGCTGGTGACTGGCGCCGCCGGATTCATTGGCTCGCATGTCGCGCGTCGCCTGCTGGCGGCCGGCCGTCGCGTCGTCGGCGCCGACAACATGTCGCCGTACTACGATCCCTCGCTCAAACAGGCGCGGCTGAAGACATTCGACGGCGAGTCGCGCTTCCGCTTCGAGAAGATCGACCTCGCCGATCGCGCGGCGGTGGCGGCGCTGTTTGCAGCCGGGAAATTTCCCTACGTCGTGCATCTTGCGGCGCAGGCCGGCGTGCGCCATTCGCTCAAGGATCCGCACGCCTACGTCGACGCCAACCTCGAGGGCTTCACCAATATCCTGGAGGGCTGCCGGCATAACGGCTGCAGGCATCTGCTGTTCGCCTCGTCGTCATCGGTCTATGGCGCCAACACCAGGATGCCGTTTCGGGTGAGCGACAACGTCGATCATCCGGTCAGTCTCTACGGCGCCACCAAGAAAGCCAACGAGCTGATGGCGCATGCCTATTCGCACCTGTTCGGGCTGCCGTCGACCGGGCTGCGTTTCTTCACGGTGTACGGCCCGTGGGGCCGGCCCGACATGGCGATGTGGATTTTCGCCGATGCGATCGCGCGCGGCGAGCCGATCCGGCTGTTCAATCACGGCAAGATGCGCCGCGACTTCACCTATATCGACGACGTTGCGGAAGCCGTCGTCCGCCTGGTCGATCGGCCGGCTGAGGGCGACCCGTCGTGGTCGGGCGAACGGCCGGACCCCGGCCGGAGCGCCGCGCCCTGGCGCATCTACAACATCGGCAACAACCAGCCGGTCGAGGTGCTCGACGTCGTTTCGCTGCTGGAAAAGGCTTTCGGCAAGACCACGCGTCACGACATGGTGGAGATGCAGCCCGGCGATGTGCCGGCGACCTATGCTGATGTCGGCGATCTGATGCACGACGTTGGCTTTCGCCCATCGACCCCGATCGCCAACGGCATCGCCCGTTTCGTCGCCTGGTATCGCGACTATCACAAGCTCTGAAAAAACGCGCCCCGGCACCGGAGTGCGCGGGGCGCGGAAGATTCGAAAACCGGACGGCTCGGTGCCGTCCGGTCAGGGCTAGATGCGAGTGATGTCGCGATCCTTGGTTTCGGGCAGGAAGATCAGCGCGACGACGAAGCTCATGCAGGCCACGATGATCGGATACCACAGGCCGGAATAGATGTTTCCGGTCGCAGCCACGATCGCGAAGGCGGTCGCCGGCAGGAAGCCGCCGAACCAGCCGTTGCCGATGTGATACGGCAGCGACAGTCCGGTGTAGCGGATGCGGGTCGGGAACAGCTCGACCAGCCATGCGGCGATCGGCCCGTACACCATGGTCACATAGACGACCAGGATGACAAGCAGCAGCACCGTCATGACGTAGTTGATGTCCTTGGTGTCGGCGCTGGCCGGATAGCCGTGGCTCTTCACCGCGGCAGCGATTGCCGCCGGAGTAGCTGCCGCACCCGCAAGCACGTCGTTGCCGATCTTCACGCTTGCCGCGGTGCCTTTCGGCGCGGCGACGTTGTCGTAGTTCACCGACAAGCCCACCAGCGCGGCTTTGATCTTGTCGCAGCCGGTGGTGAAGGTCTCGGTGCCCGTCGCCTTGAACTGGAACGAGCACTCGGCCGGATCGGCGGTGACGACCACCGGCGATGCCGCAAGCGCCGCTTCCAGCTTCGGATTGGCGAAGTGCGTGAGGCCCGGGAAGATCGGGAAGTAGGTGATCGCCGCCAGCGCGAAGCCTGCCATCATGATCGGCTTGCGGCCGATCTTGTCGGACAGCCAGCCGAACAGGATGAAGCAGGGCGTGCCGATCGCGAGCGAGATCGCGATCATGATCTGCGCGTCGACGGCTGGAACCTTGATCGTCTGGGTGAGGAAGAACAGCGCGTAGAACTGTCCGCCGTACCACACCACCGCCTCGCCGGCGGTGGCGCCGAGCAGCGCCAGGATCGCGATCTTAGGCGTTCGACCACTGGCCGAAAGCTTCCGTCAGCGGCCGCTTCGAGGTCTTGCCCTCTTCCTGCATTTTGCGGAACAGCGGCGATTCATTGAGCTTCAGCCGGATCCAGATCGAGACCGCGAGCAGGATGGCCGAGAGCAGGAACGGAATGCGCCAGCCCCAGTCGCCGAACGCCTGTTCGCCCATCAAGGTGCGGATGCCGAGGATCAGCAGCAGCGCCATGAACAGGCCGAGCGTGGCGGTGGTCTGGATCCACGAGGTGTAGAAGCCGCGCTTGTCGTGCGGCGCGTGCTCGGCGACGTAGATCGCCGCGCCGCCGTATTCGCCGCCGAGCGCCAGGCCTTGCACCAGGCGCAGGCCGATCAGCAGCACCGGCGCCATGATGCCCCAGGTTCCGTAGCCCGGCAGCACGCCGATGAAGAACGTGCCGAAGCCCATCAGCGTCATGGTGACGAGGAAGGTGTACTTGCGGCCGATCATGTCGCCGATACGGCCGAAGATCAGCGCGCCGAACGGACGGACCGCAAAGCCCGCGGCGAAGGCGAGCAGCGCGAAAATGAAGCCGACATTCGGCGGCACGTTGGAGAAGAAGTATTTCGCCAGGAACACGCCGAGCGTGCCGTAGATGTAGAAGTCGTACCATTCGAACACGGTGCCGAGCGAGGAGGCGAAGATCACCAACCTCTGCTCGGACGTCATTCCGCCGGCGCGGTAGCCGGACGCTGTTGTCGCTGTCATTTGCGTCGCCCCAATCCGTTGCACCCTGATTGCGAAGTTTCCTCGATTGTTTTTGGAGGCTGCCGCCCTGTCGGTTGGCCCGTTAACCCCGCTGCACACTATGCCGGGTCGCTGCTGCCGTCTGTGCAGCCGAAGTCGTACGTCTAAAGTTGAACCGACGCACAGGCTATTGGAATTATTGGTGTAATAGTGCTGGAGCCGTTCAGCCATGGGGGCCATGCCGGCCGGCTGCGGCGCCGTAGCGGCGGATTAATGTTACCGCGAAATTCTGCCGCGGCATTCACCGGGTCGCCAGCGCGCTTCGTCTACAATGCGCGTGGTGGATGACGGGACGTGCCTTTCATGTCGTTTCGGCTCGCGAATTTTGTGGCGACGGCGGTGGCAGGGCTTGCAGCCCTGACCGCGATGCCCGCGCGTGCCGGCGACGAAGGCCCAGTGATCGTGATACCGAGCCGGCCCGGCATCCCGGTCGTGATCAACGGCCTCGATGCATCCTACGCGGTGGTAGAAGGCGATTGGGGCCTGGCGCGCCCGGGCTTCGTCGCGGTCACCGTGATCGGAGGCTCGCCGCTGCTACCGAACTCGGTCTATAGCCGCCGCAACTCCTATCATCCGAGATATGGGCACGCGCCCCCGCGCGGGCGCCGGGAGATCGAGCCAGCCGCCGATCGCGCGCTGCCCGATCCCGCCGAAATCGTTCTCGCGCTCGTGGTCGACGTCGTCCGACGTGACACCCGCGCCGTTGCAGACCCGCGACCAGCCGATCAATTCCGCCGACCCCGACATGGCGCCGGCGACCATCACCGATCCAGCGACTTTCCCTAACCTCAACAACGTGCCGATCATCATTGAACCACGTCGTCGGCACTGACAATCCCGCGCGGCCACCGCGGGCTCAACAGGCGAAACCAAGATGCGGAACGAGAACAACAAACGGGGAGCATCATGTCCCGCCGCATCACAGCCTTTGTATTGGCTGCATCCACGACGCTGATCGCCACGCAGGCTCACGCCGATCGCGAATGCTTCGAGAACTCCTGCCGGCTGCCGGCAGTCGTAGAGCCGGCGCCGGCTGTATCGGCCGAGGGCAGCCAAGCTTCGGCCGAGCGCGCCGCCCATGAACTCGCGGTTGAGCCGGCGGCCCGTCCGCTGGTGAAACCGGCGCATCACGCCGAGACGGCGACCGCTCCCGGCGAGCCGGCACGGCTGCCGCCGGCCTATGCGAAAGCGCCTCAGCCGCCGGTCCGCGAAGCGGCGCCATTGCGGGTGCCGCCACCGGAGCCTGCGGCTTATGTCCGTCCCGTGCGCGCACCTGAAGCGGAGCGCACCTATGTGAGGAGTGAGGGCCGCACCGGCGGCGCGCTGATCTTCAACGTGCCCACCCCGAGCTATGGCATGGAGGGCGTGGCTGCCGTTCGGCCCTATGCCTTCCATGTCGACGCTAACGCGCCGCGGCTCTATGTGCTGGCGCCGAACGCCAAGATCATCTCGATCGACGACGGCCACTAACGCAGCCGGCCGTTCGCCACATAAAGCGCCAGCGCCGCGGCGTTCGATACGTTGAGGCTCTGGATCGGGCCCGGCAGGTCGAGCCGCGCGACGTGATCGCAGGTTTCCCTGGTCAACTGCCGCAGGCCCTTGCCTTCGGCGCCGAGCACCAGCGCGAGCGGCGCCTTGAGCGGCAGTGCCGCGAGATTGCTGCCGCCGCTGGAATCGAGCCCGATCACCTGGAAGCCTCGCTCCTTCAACGCAGCAAGCGCCCGCGCCAGGTTCTGCACCGTGACCAGCGGCACGTGCTCGAGCGCGCCGGAGGCGGCCTTGGCCAGCACGCCGGTTGCCTCCGGGCTGTGGCGCGCTGTGGTGACGATGGCGGTCGCGGCGAAGGCCGCGGCCGAGCGAAAGATGGCGCCGACGTTGTGCGGGTCGGTGATCTGGTCGAGCACCAGTACGATACCGGTCACGGGCATCTCCTCGACGGCAGGCGAGGGCAGCGGATCGGCCTCCAGATAGATGCCCTGGTGCACGGCGTCCGGCGGCAGCCGCGCCGCGATCGCGTCCGGCCGCACGATCTCGGGCGAGGGCCGCGTCGTCACTCGTTCCTCGGCGAGCCGCCGGGCGGCATTTTCGGTGGCCAGCAGCTTGCGCAACCGCCGTGCCGGGTTCTCCAGCGCGGCCTTTACCGTATGCCAGCCGTAGAGCACCGCGGTGTCGTCGGCAGGCGTGAGACTGTCGCGCCGCGCCCGCTCGAACCGCGCGCGGCGTTCGACCTGCTCGCGAGTTGCGCCGGGGTTTGGCCCTGGCCGGCTCCGGTTTTTGGGTCGATATGGCATGTCAGACCCTCGGTAGACCATCCCGGCGGCTGCGCCCAGCCGTCCATTGACTTCGACCGGATCGGCCACCATAAAACTCGGAATCGACCGGCCGGCGGGAAAACCCCGTTTGTCCTTCGCGATCAATGCTGTGCGACGATTTGGGAGAGTGTCCCGAGCGGCAAAGGGGGCGGACTGTAAATCCGCTGGCTAAGCCTTCGTAGGTTCGAGTCCTACCTCTCCCACCAACCTTCGCGCCGACGGCGCTTCGGTTGGCAAGCCAGCCTCGACCGCGAAGGTTGCCCGCCGTAGCCTCGGCGAAGGCGGGCAGCCGTTTCTGGTGTGCGGGTGTAGCTCAATGGTAGAGCAGAAGCCTTCCAAGCTTATGACGACGGTTCGATTCCGTTCACCCGCTCCAGTTCACGACCGTTCCGTTCAGCCGTTCGGTGCAGGCGCCTGCGTCGCGGCCGGCGGCTGAGCGCCGGGGCGGCCGATAAGCCAGCGAAAATCATCGCCGAAAGCATCGTAGATGCGCTCCGCGCCCAGCGGCGTGACGTGGCCGTCGTCGAGATAGAACACCTGGTTGCCTTTGAACGGCCGGCACATGGTCGCGTCACAGAACAGGTCGATCGGATCGACAAACCGCACATTGTCGAAGCGGCCGCTCAACGTACGCAACGCCTCGATGCTGGCCTGTCGCTCCGCGGTCACCTCGCTGCGCGCGCGGACGCAGCGGTCGCGGTTACCGCCATGACTGTCGCTCAGCACCACGCAATCCAGGCTCGACTTGCGAAACAACGGCACCGGCCCGATCACCAGCACCCGCGTTCGCCGATCGAATTGTGCGACCAGCTCGGCCAGCAGCGTGCTCGACATCAAAGGCGTGACCCAGGTCGAAGTCGATGACCACGGCCGTGATCGGTTTCGGCAGGGCCAGCAGGCGCTCGAAGGGGGCGATCAGGTTCACGCAGCCGTGGCCGGTGTTTGCCTTTCGTTGCGAGGGCGCAAACAACAGCGGGCTGCAGCCGCCGCGCGCCAGCGAAACCAGCGTGACTTTCGCTTCGGCGAACTTCTTGGCGAAACTGCCGGACAAGGCGTCGGCGTGGGAATCGCCAAGAAGAAGACCTACGCCTCCGGCAAGACAATGCTCGGGGATATTGGAGTTGATGAAAACCCGGCAGCCGTTGTCGAGCACGCCGCGGCCTTCGATGCCATAGCGAGACGCCACAAGCGCCTGCGCTGAGAAATATCCGCCGAGGCCGGTCACGCCGGCAAACAGCGCCGTGCCCAGGCATGCGGCAAACCCGCCGGCAACGATGCGGCCGGCTTTCTTGACTTCAATCTGACGCCTTCCCCACGCGCGGATCGGCTGTTCGAGATAGCGATACGACGCCCATGCCAGCAGCAATGCGAGAACGCCGCCGCCGAGCAGGTCGGGCAGCAGCGAGGGGTCGCCGAGCCGCTCGATTCTCATCAATGAAAGAATCGGCCAATGCCACAGATACCAGCCGTACGACACCAGGCCGA
The DNA here is from genome assembly GCA_963702635.1 of uncultured Alphaproteobacteria bacterium. Lineage (GTDB taxonomy): Bacteria > Pseudomonadota > Alphaproteobacteria > Rhizobiales > Xanthobacteraceae > Z2-YC6860. The sequence goes on along the minus strand of CAVPDL010000009.1, from coordinate 861,583 downwards.
TGGCGGTGAAAAGCCGTGTTCCCAGGATTCTGGCCGTGGCGATCCGAGGCTGTGTCAGGCCTGCGAGAATGACCAGAGTAGCGCCCACGACGGGCACGGTCGCCGGCCATGACGGGTACGCCATTCCGGCGTCGTAGTGCGTGACCGCGAAGGCGATGGCCGCGAGGCCGGCGATGCCGAGCAGTTCGACAAAGAGATCCGGCGCGCGCCTCAAGCCCGGAACCGCCGCGGCGAGCGCGCCGCCGGCAATGAACTCCCAAGCGCGCCAATGCATCAGATAGAACGCCGGGTTCCTGCCGGTCGTCGTGGTGTTCAGCACCGCGCCCGCCAACGACACGGCGGCGAGCAGCAGGGCGACGATCAGTGCCGGCCATCCGAACCTCCTTTTGCCGAAATAGAAGACAGCCATCAGCAATGCGGGCACGACGAAATAGAACTGCTCTTCGACCGCCAGCGTCCAGGTGTGCAGCAGCGGTTTCTGGTTTGCCGCCAGATCGAAGTACCCCTGCTTGAGATAGAAATAGATGTTCGAGGCTACGGTTGGCGACAGCAGCGACGACATGGCGAAGTCGAAATCAGACCCGGGGCGTCGGCAGAATGAATGGAGCGAGGCAAACCACCGCGACCAGCATGGCGATGAGCGGCGGCAGGATGCGAAGCGTGCGGCGCGCATAGAACGACAGGATCGAAAACCGGCCCGTCTCCAGGTCCGATCTGATCTGATTGATGATCAGAAAGCCCGAGATGACAAAAAACACGTCGACGCCGACGAACCCGCCGCCAAATCCCGGAACCTCGGTATGAAAGCCGACCACGGCCAGGATCGCGACGGCGCGCAGGCCGTCGACGAAGTCCAAGTAATGCGATTGGCGGCGTTTGCCGGCCGCGTCCGGTTGCTCCATGGATTACGATCTAGCATGGGTCTTCGGCCCGGTACGCCTTTGTTTCCTGAGGGCCGCTTCAGTATGATGGGCGCAGAATCCCGCCGGAAGGCCGGCGTTCATGGGAGGTTTCGATGGCGGTTGCCCACACCGAGGCGCAACAGGCGTTTGCCGCGCGGATGGCCGAAAAGCACATCACGCCGCTTTGGACGGTGTCGAAGAATCTGGTGCGGCGCGAGCCGACCCCGGTAATCCCGCTCGGTGTACTGGAACTACCAGCGCGACGTGCGGCCCTACATCCTTGAGGCCGCCGACGTCATCACCGCGGCCGAAGCGCATCGCCGCGTGCTGGTGCTGAACAACCCGACGCTCAAGCACGGCGCGACCCATACGCTGACCGCGCCATCCAGCTCATCAAGGGCGGCGAGATCGCGCCCGCGCACCGGCATTCGCAGGCGGCGCTGCGCTTCGTCATCGAAGGCGAGGGCGCCTACACCGCGGTGAACGGCGAGCGCACCTACATGCAGCCCGGCGACTTCATCGTCACGCCGGCCTGGACGCTGGCACGACCACGGCAAGGAAACCGACGGCGTGATGATCTGGCTCGACGGCCTCGACGTGCCGCTGGTCAACCATCTCGGCGCGACCTTCTCCGACGACTACGACGACGACGTGTTCCCGCAATCGCGGCCGCCGCACGACTCGTTCTCGCGCTACGGCTCCGGCATGCTGCCGCTCGAGCCGGTGACCGGCCGCAATTCGCCGGTGTTCAGCTATCCCTACGAGCGCACCCGCGAGGCGCTGGAGAACCTGCGCAAGGCCAACGATCTCGACGCCTGCCACGCCATCAAGCTGAAGTTCGCCAACCCGGCGACCGGCGACTGGGTGATGCCGACCATCGCCACCTTCGCCCAGCTTCTGCCCAAGGGCTTCAAGACCGCGCCCTACCGCTCGACCGAGGCGACCGTGGTGATGGCCGCCGAAGGCACCGGCAAGGCCACGGTCGGCGACCAGACCTACACTTTGGGCAAGAACGACATATTTGTGGTGCCGAACTGGACCTGGTGGGAGTTGGAGGCGCAGGACGATCTCGTGCTGCTCAGCTATTCCGACCGCGCGGTCCTGGAAAAGCTCGACCTATGGCGCGAACAGCGGGCCAACGAGCCGCCGCGCCTTTGACCCCGACGACAGAGACAGAACCGAGAGAGAAAGCAATGGCCAAAGAGAAATTCGAACGGACCAAGCCGCATTGCAATGTCGGCACGATCGGGCACGTCGATCATGGCAAGACGACGTTGACGGCGGCGCTGACCAAGGTGTCTGCGGACCGCGGCTGGTCGAAGAGCTTCGTGTCGTACGACCAGGTCGCGAAGGCCTCGGAGAGCCAGGGCGCGTCGCGATCCGACCAAGATTCTGACGATTGCGACGAGCCACGTCGAGTATTCGACGCCGAACCGGCACTACGCCCACGTCGACTGCCCGGGGCATGCCGACTACGTCAAGAACATGATCACCGGCGCGGCGCAGATGGACGGCGCGATCCTGGTGGTGTCGGCGGCCGACGGCCCGATGCCGCAGACCCGCGAGCACATCCTGCTGGCGCGGCAGGTCGGCGTGCCGCAGATCGTGGTGTTCCTGAACAAGGTGGACGTGGTGGACGACCCGGAGCTTCTCGACCTGGTCGAGCTTGAGGTCCGCGAGCTTCTGACCAAGTACCACTTCCCGGGCGACAAGATCCCGGTCATCCGGGGCGCGGCGATCAAGGCGCTGAACGGCGAGAAGGGCGAGCTCGGCCGACGAGGCGATCCTCAAGCTGTACGAGGCGCTGGACACGCTTCATCCCGCTGCCGGAGCGTCCGATCGACCAGCCGTTCCTGATGCCGATCGAGGACGTGTTCTCGATCTCGGGCCGCGGCACGGTGGTGACCGGCCGGATCGAGCGCGGCAAGATCAAGACCGGCGAGGAGGTCGAGATCGTCGGGCTTGCGCGACACCCAGAAGTCGGTGGTGACCGGCGTCGAGATGTTCCGCAAGCTTCTGGACGAGGGCATGGCCGGCGACAACGTCGGCTGCCTGCTGCGCGGCATCGACAAGGACGCGGTCGAGCGCGGCCAGGTGCTGTGCAAGCCGGGCTCGGTGAAGCCGCACAAGAAGTTCAAGGCCGAGGCCTATATTCTGACCAAGGAGGAGGGCGGCCGGCACACGCCGTTCTTCACCAACTACCGTCCGCAGTTCTACTTCCGCACCACCGACGTGACCGGGCAGTGCACCTTGCCGGCCGGCACCGAGATGGTGATGCCGGGCGACAACGTGACGATGGACGTCGAGCTGGTGACGCCGATCGCGATGGAGGAGAAGCTGCGCTTCGCCATCCGCGAGGGCGGCAAGACCGTCGGCGCAGGCGTCGTCGTCACCATTACCGAGTAGAGCGAATCGTCGAAATCAGCGAATAGGGCGTGATAATCGTACGTCTCCTACTGGCTACTCGCTACGCGGCGATGATCGCGGAGGGGGTATCGATGATCGTCACCACGACCAACGACGTCGCCGGCTATCGCGTGACCCGGCACCTCGGCGTGGTGCGCGGGCTCACCGTGCGCTCGCGCAGCGTGATCGGCAACATCGGCGCCGGCATCCAGTCGCTGTTCGGCGGCAACATCTCGATCTACACCGAGCTTGCCGAGAAGGCGCGCGAGGAGGCGTTCAACCTGATGGTCGAGCACGCCGCCTCGGCCGGCGCCAACGCCGTGATCGGCATGCGCTACGACGCCAACGAGATCGCCGACGGCATCACCGAGGTGCTGGCCTACGGCACCGCGGTGACGGTCGAGCAGGCGTAACGATCGGCCGGTTGCCGATCGGGGATGACAGGATGGCGGGCGGGCCATTATGGTCCGGCCGCCCGACCCGCAGGAGCGTAGCTCAATGGCTAGAGCACCGGTCTCCAAATTCTAAGTCGGGCGTATTAGCCAATCCCGGTCTCGTTTTAGTTAGTGCGATTTAGTCGAGCTTTCCGCGAACATTCGGCCAACGTTCGTCCCGGCTTTTGACGGCTCGTATCGGCCTGTCCGGTGGCAAATCGGGTGGCAAAAAGGTTGCGGGCGGGTTTGCGGCTGGCGCGGCGCCCTTGACCTGCGGCGACAAATGCGCCCGCGCGTGCCGTCCGAAATCGACAGAAAAGCCCGGCGGATTTTATGGCTACTGCGCTGTTTCGCAAACAACTCATTTCAAGGGTTCCATTTATACGAGAGTTTTCTGCGTAAATGTTGCAGTTGACTGTGACGCAGCCAGTAATTTAGCATTTCAACCGGGCGGCGAACTCGAGAGCAAGTCTACCGACTAGAGGGGGTGTGATGGAAGGTCATCGCGGCCGTGCCGTGGGCTTGGCGCTCGTCTGTTTGGTATCATTATCATTATCGATCGGCTCACACGCTGCGCCGCTTAACTCCTTTGCACTGGACAATGGCTCCGGAACTAGTTCCTTCCTCGACATAACCACCGCCACCGGTATTCCGCAGAACACGCCGGTAACGACAATCGGCACCACTACATTCACGTTCGGTGGAGCGAGCGTGCAGGCCACGGTGTCGCCAACCCCCGTTCCCTCTATCGTTGCAAGTGGAACATCAGCCCCGATTTCCTGACGGCAGGAGCGATAATCTTTCTCAGATATCAATTTATGGTGTCAGGACCTGCGGACTCTCTATTGATCGACGTTACCGCGAAAGGAAGCGGTAGCGGCGGTGGCGGCGCGGGGTTGGCCGTCTTCGCAAGTCCTCCTTTCGGTTCAGGTGACACAGTCATTGACATAAATGTGTCGAATGTTCCGGGAAGCTGGGACGCCAGTGGGGTTTACAGTTTCAAAACTAACCTGCCGTACACGGTCACTATGACTGTTGAAGGATTTACGGGAAAGTCTTCCAACACCGATTTCACGGCAGAAGTCGATCCCCAGTTTCAAATTGACCCGCTGGTCCTGAATGCAAACGACTATACGTTCGAATTCAGTCCCGGTATCGGCAACTCGGCCCTTGGCGTTCCTGGCCCCATCGCGGGCGCAGGTCTGCCCGGTCTGCTCGCTGGCTTCGGCGCGATGCTCGCGTGGTATCGCAAAAGACGCGCAGTCGCCGCCTGATCGACGCTCACATCAAAGAATTGCAGAGACCGCCGCGAGGCGGTCTTTCTGTTGGTGTGCCGAGTATGAACGACAGCTTGGAGGTGGAGGTCCTCTATCCAGCCTGATGGCGGCGAAGATTGGCGAAGCGCACGGGCGTCATCGCGAGGCGGCGTCTGAAGGAAGCGTGGAGCAAAGCCGCGCCCGATGGACAAGAACCGGATAACGAGGCCTACCCGGCTGGACGGCGCGCCCAACGGGTCCGGCCCAATTGGGCCGGCCCGATGACAGGCTCCGGCGCGAGCGCGGAATCCAGCGACCCATACTTTGATCTGTGAGCCTGGATTCCGGGCCCGCCGCTTCGCGGCGTCCCGGAATGAAGGAGGGTTTTCGATCGGGGATGACAGGATGCGGGCGGGCCATTATGGTCCGGCCGCCCGACCCGCAGGAGCGTAGCTCAATGGCTAGAGCACCGGTCTCCAAAACCGGGGGTTGGGGGTTCGAGTCCCTCCGCTCCTGCCAGCTTTTTCAAGGATTTTGTCCGAACGAAACTGGAACCGAGGACGGCCTGGACCCAACTCGGACCCAATGACTAAAACCGCCGGGCCTAAGTCTTGTTGGATGACATCGCGCAACCGGTCGATTTTCATTTTCAATTGGCTCAGCAACTGGTTCAGGCGAAGGTTCTGATACATCGCAATCGGATCGCTGCCGACGATCTGGCCCGATCAGCCCCTTCACTAGCCGCGGGGGAAGTGCGAACATGCTAGTTCAATACCGCCTCAGAAATTTCCGGCAGATAGGGGGCCTCTAAACGAATGGGAGGAAATGATGTCCGCGCGATTGTTCATCGTTATCTCGCTATTGCTCTTCGGTCTTTCGTCAGCTCGGGCCGCCGATTCGTGTCAGACAAGAGTGACAATCTCCGTGAAGAATACCGAGTCCCAAAAGGTGGTGGCCGCCGCTAGGGACAAAAACACGCAGTCGACCGTTGATCGCTTGAACGGTTTTCTCAACGCGGGTGAGCAAAAGTCCCTCGAATTTTGCGGCGGTACAAACAAACATGCCAAGGTTAGCTGGGAAATCGTAGGCACCATGGTAACCGGATCAGGCGTGGGTACGACAAAGTGCGGAGCAGGTCACGACGATAACTTGGCCGCCGGCGCAACGCTCAACCTTCGTTTCGAGTCCGGATGCCAAGAGCCGGGCCCAAGCGGACCTAACACCCGCATCCACGTTCGCTGAAGGGGCTGCCTGCCAGCTTTTTCGGTATCTCACGACGCGAAGTCGAGGCTGCAACGTTGCGCTGCCGCGGATTCGCAGGCCATAATGCGTCCAGGGGGCGGCAGCGCAGGAGGCAATTCGTCATGCGCCTACAGCACTCGTTCGCAACGTTGGCGATCGCACTGCTTTCCGCTCCATTTTGGATGGCAGAGGCGAGAGCCGACAAGATTTCCCTGTGTTTCGCCACCGAGCGATTTGTATGTGGCAACAACGGACATGGGAATTCCAGCTTCGTGAAAAAGACGGAGCTGGAGGTTAAAACCATGTCGGAGAGCACCGCTCAAAAAGCGGCTGAGGGGTTCTGCAAGCCCGGCAAGCCAATCAAGAAAACAACGAGCACCGGCAATGGCGTGTATTATCTCTACGAGGCCGATTGCGACAAAAAGTAACCGCGAGCCTTAATTTGCGGCGTGCAATTGAAAAGCTCGCGAGATGGTGTCCTCGATTGCTTGCCGCAGCACTCGGGCGGCCGCGCCTGAAAATCAGCGCATTTGCCCGGCCATGTCCCGAACCATGAACCCGGTATTCCGCCGCGCCCTGCTGCTCGCTTTCGGCGCGGCGCTCGCCGGCTGCACCTCGGCGGCCGACCTCGCGGCCCGGGACAACCAGCGTTGCGCAGATCGCGGCTTTGTACCGAACTCCGACCTTTACGCGAATTGCCTGCTGCAGCTCGAAAGCGAGCGCTCCGCCCGTACCGAGCAGCGCCGCCGGGAAAATCTCGAAAAGCCGTTCGATCCGTCCACCGTCACACAGGGACGATAGCGGCCGATGTTGCGGTTGAAATGGCTCATGGGACTGCCGAGAAAGTGGTCATAAGAATTTGAATATGCAGACAATCTCGACTTCGCCTTGACGCCGCGGCCGGGCCGCTCTAGAAGCCCGGCCATCGCCTGCGGCCCGGCAACGGACTTCCGCGGCGAACCTGCTCCCCAAAAAGGATCGCTTTCCGGTCTCATCCTTCAAGGTTGGGTCCGTCATGACTATGTGAAACCGACGCTTACAGCCCATGGCCAAGCTCAGCCCGTTCAAATTCCTGCAAGAGGTGCGCGCCGAGACCGACAAGGTCACCTGGCCGACGCGCCGCGAGACCTTCATCACCACCGCCATGGTGTTCGTCATGGTGGCGGCCGCCTCGATCTTCTTCACGGTGGCGGATCAGCTCATCCGCATTCTCATCACCTTCATTCTTGGCGTCGGCGCATAGAGGAAGACACGGTTAGAGGAAGTCATGGCCAAGCGCTGGTACATCGTCCACGCCTATTCGAACTTCGAGAACAAGGTCGCGGAATTCGATCCGCGAGCAGGCGCAAGCAGCGCGGGCTCGACGACCTGTTCGAGCAGATCATGGTGCCGAAGGAAAAGGTCACCGAGGTGCGCCGCGGCCGCAAGGTCGACACCGAGCGCAAGTTCTTCCCGGGCTACGTGCTGGCGAAGATGGAGCTGACCGACGAGGCCTACCATCTGATCAAGAACACGCCGAAGGTCACCGGCTTTCTCGGCACCGACAAGAAGCCGATGCCGATCTCCGACGCCGAGGCCGACCGCATCCTGCACCAGGTGCAGGAGGGCATCGACCGGCCGAAGCCGTCGGTGTCGTTCGAGGTGGGCGAGCAGGTCCGCGTCTCGGATGGCCCGTTCGCCTCGTTCAACGGCACCGTCGAGGAGGTCGACGAGGGCCGCTCGCGGGTCAAGGTCGCGGTTTCGATCTTCGGCCGCGCCACGCCGGTCGAACTGGAATTCGGGCAGGTCGAGAAGGTATAAACCTCTCGGTTGTCATCGCCGGGCTTGTCCCGGCGATCCCGATGTGTGGGCACTGCAGTGCCCATCTAAGCGAGATGGCCGGGACAAGCCCGGCCATGACAAGTCAGAGACGTGGGAGGCAATGAGCGGTCGCCAGCCGTTTGTGCCGTACCACGGATCCTAACCCGGCCGAACATGGCCAACAGGTAGGAGAAGTGCATGGCAAAGAAAGTCACCGGATTCCTCAAATTGCAGGTTCCGGCCGGCAGCGCCAATCCGGCGCCGCCGATCGGTCCCGCGCTCGGTCAGCGCGGTCTCAACATCATGGAGTTCTGCAAGGCGTTCAACGCCCAGACCCAGAAGCTGGAGAAGGGCGCGCCGATCCCGGTCGTCATCACCATCTACGCCGACCGTTCCTTCACCTTCGAGATGCGCACCCCGCCGATGTCGCACTTCATCAAGAAGGCGGCCAAGCTCGAGAGCGGCTCGAAAACCCCCGGCCGCGACATGGCCGGCTCGGTGACCAAGGCGCAGGTCAAGGAAATCGCCGAGCAGAAGATGAAGGACTTGAACTGCCACCACCATCGAAGCGGCCATGCGCATGGTCGAGGGCTCCGCCCGTTCGATGGGCATCGAGGTGAAGGGGTAACGGCCATGGCAATCGGAAAACGCACAAAGTCCATCCGCGAAGGCGTCGATCCCGCCAAGGCCTATCCGCTCGACGAGGCGGTGAAGATGGTCAAGGAGCGCGCCAAGGCGAAGTTCGACGAAACCATCGAGATCGCGATGAATCTCGGCGTCGATCCCAAGCACGCCGACCAGATGGTGCGCGGCGTGGTCACCCTGCCGAACGGCACCGGACGCTCGGTCCGCGTCGGCGTGTTCGCCCGCGGTCCCAAGGCCGACGAGGCCAAGGCTGCCGGCGCCGACGTGGTCGGCGCCGAGGACCTGGTCGAGAAGGTCAACGCCGGCAACATCGACTTCGACCGCTGCATCGCCACGCCCGACATGATGGGTCTGGTTGGCCGGCTCGGTAAGGTGCTCGGCCCGCGCGGCCTGATGCCAAATCCGCGCGTCGGCACCGTCACCATGGACGTCGCCAACGCCGTGAAGGGCGCCAAGGGCGGCTCGGTCGAGTTCCGCGTCGATGCCGCGGGCATCCTGCAGGCCGGCGTCGGCAAGGCCTCGTTCGGCGCGGAAAAGCTGGTCGAGAACATCAAGGCGTTCTCGGACGCGGTGAACAAGGCCAAGCCGTCGGGCGCCAAGGGCCACTACATCAACCGCGTGTCGATCTCCTCGACCATGGGGCCGGGCGTGAAGGTCGACATGGCGACGCTCGGCGTTGGCGTCGGCAGCAGCGGCGGCGCCAAGGGCTGATACCAACGGCACATAAGTTTCGATCGTCATGCCCGCGCTTGTCGCGGGCATCCACGCCTCAATTTCCTTTCAGATCAAAGACGTGGATGGCCGGGCCTTCGCCCGCCGAAGGGTGGCCTCCACGCGCTTTCCCAACAGCGCTATGGCCCGCAGGCGGGACGAGCTCGGCCATGACGACGCGGTAAGTCATCGCCAAGCACCATTGGCAAGCACCATTGGTATGAGCCGCCATCCGATTTCAAAGACGGCAAGGCTGGGCGTGACGCTCGGCCTTTTTGCGTCGAGCTGTCGCTACTGAATCTTGATCCCGGCCTCGCGCACCACCTTGCCGAGATGGTCGACGTCGGCGGCGATCAGCTTGCGGAATTCCTCCGGTGAACTGGTGGTGATGGCGGCGAACTGCTCCTCCATCAGCTTGACGATCTCCGGCGATTGCGCCGCCTTGACGAATTCTTCGTTCAATCTCTTCACGACCGCGGGCGGCGTTCCCGCGGGCGCTACCAAACCGTGCCAGATGTCGAGCACGACATCGGGGAAGCCCTGTTCCGCCATGGTCGGCGCATCCGGCATGATCGGCGAGCGCTTCGGCGTGGTAACCGCGATCACACGCGCCTTGCCGCCCTGGATTTGACCTGCTGCAGAGACATAGGACGTAAACAGCATGTCGACGTTGCCGCCGGCGATGTCGGTCATGGCCGGGCCGGCGCCGCGATAGGGCACGTGCACCAGCTTCGCGCCGGTCTTGAGCCGCAGCATCTCGCCGAGGATATGACCGCCGGAGCCGACGCCCTGGGATGCGAAGCTCAAGCCGCCGGGCTTGGTCTTCGCAAGCTCGACCAGCTCCTTGACCGTCCTGGCCGGCAGAGGCGGCCGGCACCACCAGCACGCTCGGAAACAGCACGATCGGCGTGATCGGCGCAAAGTCCTTGATCGGATCGAAGCGCACGTCGCTGCCGCCCAGCGCCGGCGTGATGGCGAACAGTCCGTTGTTGGTGAGGAACAGCGTAGTGCCGTCGGGCGCCGCCTGCTTGGTCGCGAGCGCTGCGACCACGCCGCCGCCGCCGCTCCGATTGTCGATCACGACGCTGACCTTGTTGGCGTCCGCGACCTTCTTGGCCACCGCGCGCGTCACCACGTCGGAGGTGCCACCGGGCGGGAACGGCACCAGGATGGTGATCGGGCGGGAGGGGAAAGCTTCGGATTGGGCGAATGCCGCGTGACCGAAGGCGAGCGACACCAGCGCGGTCAGGCTCAATACGAGCGTTCGCCTCATGGCTTCCTCCCGCAGCGTCAGCTTGCCATCGCCGGCGCACGCTCGTCGATGATCGTGGCGCGTCGCATGTCGCGCACGTGCGTGCTCGATTCGAACGGCGTCGCGCGATGCAGCGTGCAGCGGTTGTCCCAGATTACAAGGTCGTCGAGCCGCCATTTATGGGCGTAGACGAAGCGCGGTTGCGTTGCGAAGTCGAGCAATTCTTCGAGCAGCGCGCGGCCTTCGTCGACCGGCCAGCCCAGGATGTGTGAGGCGTGCGAGGCGATGTAGAGCGCTTTCCGCCCCGAACCGGGGTGGTGGCGCACCAGCGGATGCTGCGCCGGTGGACGCTCTTTGCGCTCCTGCTCGGTCGGGCTGTAGCCGCCGAGTTTCGCGCGCGAGTGCCAGACCGAGTGTTCGGCGCTCAGCCCCTCGATCTTGGCCTTCATCCTTTCGGGCAGCGCATCGTAGGCCGCACGCGTGTCGGCGAACTGCGTGTCGGCGCCGTCCGGCGGGATAATGCGGGCGTGCAGCATCGACCAGGTCGCCGACTTCTGCCGGAACGAGCTGTCGGTGTGCCAGAGCTCGTTGCCTTGCCGGTAGGCGCGCCGCTGGTCGTCGAGCGGCAGGATGTTGCCGTGCTCGTCGAGGTTGGAGATGTCGAAGATGTTGCGGTTCTGGATGCGCGGCGGCGCCAGTGGGCCGCCGTCCGTCTTGTGCGTTAGCGGCGACACTTCGAGCGGCCCGTAGAGGCTTGCGAACGCGATCTGCTTGTCGTCGTCGAGCTTCTGGTTGGGCAGCACGCAGACGGCGTAGCGGTCCATCGCCCGCCCGACTTCATCCCGGGTCGCCGGATCGAGTGGCCGCGACAGGTCGGCCCCGGTGATCTCGCCGACGAACAGGGGATGCAGTTGCTTGACGCCGATCGTCATGACGTTGCCTCCCTGGGCGCGATTTTCTTGGCACTAAGTCTTTGGCACCAAGTCTTTAGCATCAAGTCTATTGCATCTCGCCGCTGCCGTCGCGCTCCTCGCCACTCGGCCCGGCGGCCGGCCTGGCACGATGCTATATCGCTACCGTCACGTCGGTCGCGCCGAAATCGGTGCCTTTGAACAGCAGCGGCTCGGCTTCCGACCTTGAGAGCGCATAGGCAGCGCAATCGCCGAAGTTAAGACCCGCGCGATGTCGGCCCTTGCCATAGCGCGCGAACGCATCGCGGGCGATGTCGGCCTGGTGTTCGTCGAAGGGGACGAACGTAATCGCGAACTCCGCATAGAGACGATCGAGCTCGGCAAGCCCCGGCGGGCCGCGCCTGCCGAGAACAACCATGCTTGCTTCGAGCTTCGACATCGCGGAAGCAAGCCGTACCGGCGAGGCCGCGATCATGGTGCGAAGTCCCGATGCTTCAGGCTCGTTGCGCAGGATCGCGATGAACGCCGAGGTGTCGATGACCATTAGTCAAAATGACCTTGGTCGTTGTACCCGAGGATTTCGTCGTCCGAGCGGGTGTCCAGTTCCGGCAGGCTGTTGTAGCGCTTCACGATCTCGTCGATGCGGCGCATGCGAGCCTCGGTATCGTCAGGCCGGAGTTCTCTTTCGCTCACGCTCGACCTCGCGGCGGAGTACATCGGTCAGCACTTCGGTGATGCCCTGACCACGCCGGCGCGCCAACTCCCGCACCAGCTTTTCCGTCTCCGCGTTCTTGATGTTCAGGGCCATAAACGAGCCTTTATTCTATACTCTTCCTATGTATCTTTATTCTTCCTAATGCAACTAGAATAAGAACATTTTTGTGGTTCTCTTCGATCACGCAGCGCTGCGCTTGCCCCACAATTCGGCGCTTGCCAGCCGCGCGCCCTCCGACAGCGATCGCAACTTCGCCCACATGATGCTCGGGTGCACCCGCTGCGCGAACGGGCTCTGCGCGAAGCCGCAGTCGGTGCCACCGATTACGTTGTCTCGGCCGACAATTTTCGCCAGTCGCACCAGCCGTTGTGCCACCAACTCCGGGTGCTCGACGATGTTGGTGGCATGGCTGATAACGCCGGGGATGAGCTTCTTGCCCGCCGGCAGCTTCACCTTCTCCCACACGACCCATTCGTGCTCGTGGCGCGGATTGGCCTGCTCGACGCTGTAGGAGCCGACTTTGACCTGCAGGAGCAAGTCGACGATCTGCTTCAGCGGCACGTCGAAGGCGTGCGGCCCGTTCCAGCTTCCCCAGCAGATGTGGTAGCGCGAGCGTTCTTCGGGAATGCCGCGCAGCGCATGGTTGAGCGCGTCGATGCGGAGCTGCGCCCAGGTGCGATAGTCCGCCTCGCTCATCGGCGGCACCATCTTCTCGTGCATGTAGGGCAGGAAGGCGTCGTCAACCTGCACGTAAAGCCCGGCATCGACGATCGCCTTGTATTCCTGGTGCAGACAGTCGGCGAGCGCGAACAGCAGCGCCTTCTCGTCGGCGTAGTGCTCGTTCTTAGCGCCGGGCAGCGCCGAAGCCGGCGCCACCACCGGCAGGAATGCGCCGTTGGCATTTGCTTTTGCCGCAGCCACCTTCAGTGTTGCGATATCGCGCTTCACATAGGCGTCGCTGTAGGTGAGGGGACCGTTGACGACGAAACGGTTGCCGAGGCGCGCGGCGAGCCCGGAGACGCGGTTGTACTCGGCGTAAAATTCGGGAAACGCAGCCCAGTCCTGCCCGCCGCCGGCCGAGGTCATCGGATCGTTCAGCTCCTCAGGCGTGGCCTTCCGCGTGCTGAGGCCGCTCAGCCTCTCATGAACGTAGAACGCCCAATTGCGGCCCTTGCTGAACTCGCCGTCGCTGACGATGTCGATGCCGGCCTCGACCTGCTGGCGCACCACCTCCTCGATCGACTCCTTGAGACACGCCTCGTAGGCCGCCTTGTCGTAAGGCTGGCGGGCTTCGATCAGCTTCAGAAACTCCACCAGCTTTGACGGCCGGACGAGGCTGCCGACGTGGGTGGCAAGGATGCGATCGGCCATGGAGCGTTCCCCTGATATTTGTGTTATTTGCGCAAAACCGTGCCAACTCTAGCCCTCCTGGGCATCGAGGAAAGTGCTTGGCAAACCCGCATAAAAGCTCTAAATAGACGCCATGGGCGTGCCGGCCTGGTTTTGTCGGCGCGCCTTTGCGCGCTTCTCGGAAACACCAGCAGTCAGGAACCTAATCCTTTTGGACATCCTGCGGGACATCTGAAGGGTGGGGAAAGATCGCAGTTTTTCTCAACGAAGCCGCGTCCTGTCCAAGACTGCAGGCGCCGGGCATCCGGCTTAATTGACGGCCTGCACAGACGGGTGAGACCGATTTTCCGTTCCGAGCAATCGGATCGCAGTCGGATCGAACCGTTGGACCTGAGGCGGCGACCTTCACGGGTTTTGCCGCGTCAGAGGCAGGGCACGAGAGCGTCGTCCCTGCCGCCGCATGTCGCGTCGTTTAGGGACGGCAAATCGCAACCGGCGGTTTCTCGTCCAACAGCGACGCGAGCCGCCAACCGGAGAGAGCTTGTGGAACGAGCGGCAAAAGCGGAGCAGGTGACGGAGCTGAAGGAGGTCTTCAAGACCGCCAACACCGTCGTCGTAGCTCACTATGCCGGCCTCACCGTTGCCCAGATGCAGGTCCTGCGAAAGCAGGCCCGGCAGGCTGGCACAACTGTGAAGGTCGCGAAGAACCGCCTCGCCAAGATCGCTCTTGAAGGCACCGACGTAGCCTCCATTGGTTCCCTGATGAAGGGACCGACCTTGATCGCCTATTCGGGCGATCCGGTGGGCGCGTCGAAGGTCGCCGTCGACTTCGCCAAGGGCCACGAGAAGTTCGTGATCCTGGGCGGCGCGATGGGCAAGACCGTGCTCGACCCGAACGGCGTCAAGGCGCTCGCGTCCTTGCCGTCGCTCGACGAGCTCCGGGCCAAGATCGTCGGCCTCATCCAGGCGCCGGCGACCAAGATCGCGCAGGTCATCAACGCCCCTGCGACGAAGCTCGCCCGCGTGGTCCAGGCCTTTGCCGACAAGAGCCAAGCTTAATCGAGGCTGCAACACTCAACTGGTTCGAACCGAATAAGGAAACTGAACAATGGCTGATCTGTCCAAGATCGTGGAAGACCTTTCGAAGCTCACCGTCCTCGAGGCGGCTGATCTTGCGAAAATGCTCGAAGAGAAGTGGGGCGTGACAGCGGCTGCCGCGGTTGCGGTGGCTGCGGCTCCGGGCGCTGGCGCCGCCGCGGCCGTCGAAGAGAAAACCGAGTTCACGGTCGTTCTGGCGGCTGCCGGCGAGAAGAAGATCGAGGTCATCAAGGAGGTGCGTGCGCTCACGGGCCTCGGGCTGAAGGAAGCCAAGGACCTGGTCGAAGGCGCGCCGAAGAACGTCAAGGAAGGCGTGAGCAAGGACGAAGCGAACAAGGTCAAGGCCCAGCTCGAAAAGGCTGGTGCGAAGGTGGAATTGAAATAACGCAAGTTATTTCAATTCCATCCCCGGGCGAGCGCGGAGCGCGAGACCCGGGGATCGGTTGCCACAAGTGCGGCTCACGAAGTTGCGGCAAAGAAAGACGTGGATGGCCGGGACGAGCCCCGGCCATGACGAGGTAAGAGGCCTGGGCGAGCGCGGAGCGCGAGACCCGGGGATCGCGTGCAACAGATACGGCTTCTGAGGCTGCGGCGAACTAAGAAGTGGATGGCCGGGACAAGCCCGGCCATGGCGAGGTGAGAGGTTGCGAAATCCCCGCTGCGTCACGATATGCGGGGATTGCGAACACAAACCGGTGAGTTCGGGGCTCCAAGCCCCGGAATCACCGTCCTTGCCGTCCAACGGCAGGGCAAATCCGGCGGTTCGGGGAACCCGAATCGTCTAGAAGATGGGCATTCGTACGCCTGTCCAGATAGTCGCGATGGATTGCGGCTTTCCGGAGAGTCGTCCCGGTGTCCAACGACAAAATTGCTGCCGGACGACAACAGAGAGAGCACATGGCGCAGACGTTCACGGGTCGCAAGCGCGTTAGGAAGTTTTTCGGAAAAATCCAGGAAGTCGCAGAGATGCCGAACCTCATCGAGGTTCAGAAGGCATCCTATGATCAGTTCTTGATGGTGAAGGACCCGCCGGGCGGCCGCTCGGACGAGGGGCTTCAGGCCGTCTTCAAGTCGGTGTTCCCGATCCGCGACTTCTCCAACACCTCGCAGCTCGACTTCGTCGCGTACGAATTCGATCCGCCCAAGTACGACGTCGACGAGTGCCGCCAGCGCGGCATGACCTATGCCGCGCCGCTCAAGGTGAAGCTGCGGCTGATCGTGTTCGACGTCGACGAGGAGACCGGCGCCCGCTCCGTGAAGGACATCAAGGAGCAGGATGTCTACATGGGCGACATCCCGCTGATGACGAACAACGGCACGTTCATCGTCAACGGCACCGAGCGCGTCATCGTCTCGCAGATGCACCGCTCGCCCGGCGTGTTCTTCGACCACGACAAGGGCAAGACCCATTCCTCGGGCAAGCTTTTGTTCGCCGCCCGCATCATTCCGTATCGCGGCTCCTGGCTCGACATCGAGTTCGACGCCAAGGACATCGTCTATGCGCGCATCGACCGCCGCCGCAAGATTCCGGTGACGTCGCTGCTGTTTGCGCTCGGCCTCGACGGCGAAACCATCCTCAACACCTTCTACAAGCAAGTGCCCTACAAGCGGCAGAAGGAAGGCTGGCGCGTGCCGTTCGACGGCAATCGCCTGAAAGGCTACAAGGCCATCAACGATCTCGTCGATGCCGACACCGGTCGCGTCGTGGTCGAGGCCGGCCAGAAGATCACCGTGCGTCAGGCCCGCCAGCTCACCGAGAAGGGGCTGAAGGCGCTGCGCATGAGCGACGAGGAACTCGTCGGCCATTACATCGCCGAGGACCTCGTCAACGCCAAGACCGGCGAGATCTACGCCGAGGCCGGCGAGGAGATCACCGAGAAGTCGCTCAAGGCGCTGATCGAGGAGGGCTACAAGGAAATCCCGATCCTCGACATCGACCACGTCAATGTCGGCGCCTATATCCGCAACACGCTTGCCGTCGATAAGAACATGACGCGTGAGGACGCGCTGTTCGATATCTACCGCGTGATGCGTCCGGGCGAGCCGCCGACGCTCGACACCGCGCAGTCGATGTTCAACTCGCTGTTCTTCGACACCGAGCGCTACGACCTCAGCGCGGTCGGCCGCGTCAAGATGAACATGCGGCTCGATCTCGACGCGCCGGACACCATGCGCATTCTGCGCAAGGAAGACATCATCGCGGTGATCCGTACGCTGCTCGATCTGCGCGACGGCAAGGGCGAGATCGATGACATCGACCATCTCGGCAACCGCCGGGTGCGCTCGGTTGGCGAGCTGATGGAAAACCAGTACCGCATCGGCCTGCTACGCATGGAGCGCGCCATCAAGGAGCGCATGTCGAGCGTCGATATCGACACCGTGATGCCGCAGGACCTGATCAACGCAAAACCCGCGGCCGCCGCGGTTCGCGAGTTCTTCGGCTCCTCGCAGCTTTCGCAGTTCATGGATCAGACCAACCCGCTGTCCGAGATCACGCACAAGCGCCGCTTGTCCGCGCTCGGCCCGGGCGGCCTGACCCGCGAACGCGCCGGCTTCGAGGTGCGCGACGTGCATCCGACGCACTACGGCCGCATCTGCCCGATCGAAACGCCGGAAGGCCCGAACATCGGCCTGATCAATTCGCTCGCCACCTACGCCAGGGTGAACAAGTACGGCTTCGTCGAGACGCCGTATCGCAAAGTGAAAGACGGCCGGGTCACCGACGAGGTGGCCTATCTCTCCGCCATGGAAGAAAGCCGCTACACCGTCGCCCAGGCCAATGCCGAGATGGACGCGCGCGGCAAGTTCACCGAGGACCTGATCGTGTGCCGGCACGCCGGCGACGTGATCATGGTGCCGCGCGAAAAGGTCGACTACATGGACGTGTCGCCGAAGCAGCTTGTTTCGGTGGCCGCGGCGCTCATTCCGTTTCTGGAGAATGACGACGCCAACCGCGCGCTGATGGGCTCGAACATGCAGCGCCAGGCGGTGCCGCTGGTTCGTGCCGAGGCGCCGTTCGTCGGCACCGGCATGGAAGGCGTGGTGGCCCGTGATTCGGGCGCGGCGATCGCTGCGCGCCGCACCGGCGTGATCGATCAGGTCGACGCCACCCGTATCGTCATCCGCGCCACCGGCGAGACCGATCCGACCAAGCCCGGCGTCGACATCTACCGGCTGATGAAGTTCCAGCGCTCCAACCAGAACACCTGCATCAACCAGCGGCCGCTGGTGAAGGTCGGAGATCACGTGAAGAAGGGCGACATCATCGCCGACGGCCCCTCGACCGAGCTTGGCGAACTCGCGCTCGGGCGGAACGTGCTGGTCGCGTTCATGCCGTGGAATGGCTACAATTTCGAAGACTTCGATCCTGCTCTCCGAGCGGATCGTGAAGGATGACGTCTTCACCTCGATCCACATCGAGGAGTTCGAGGTGATGGCCCGCGACACCAAGCTGGGCCCGGAAGAGATCACCCGCGACATTCCGAACGTCTCCGAAGAGGCGCTGAAGAACCTCGACGAGGCGGGCATCGTCTATATCGGCGCGGAAGTACGTGCCGGCGACATCCTGTGCGGCAAGATCACGCCGAAGGGCGAAAGCCCGATGACGCCGGAAGAGAAACTTCTGCGCGCCATCTTCGGCGAGAAGGCCTCCGATGTCCGCGACACGTCGCTCCGAGTGCCGCCGGGCGTGCAGGGCACAGTCGTTGAAGTTCGCGTCTTCAACCGCCATGGTGTCGAGAAGGACGAGCGCGCGCTCGCGATCGAGCGCGAAGAGATCGAGCGTCTCGCCAAGGACCGCGACGACGAGCAGGCGATCCTGGACCGCAACGTCTACGGCCGTCTCAGCGAGATGCTGGAAGGCCGCCAGGGCATTGCCGGCCCGAAGGGCTTCAAGAAGGACTCCAAGATCACCAAGGCCGTTCTGGAAGAATATCCGCGTGCGCAGTGGTGGCAGTTTGCCTCGCCGAACGACAAGCTGATGGCCGAGATCGAGGCGATCCGCAAACAGTACGACGAGAGCAAGAAGGGTCTTGAGCAGCGCTTCCTCGACAAGGTCGAGAAGCTCCAGCGCGGCGACGAGTTGCCGCCCGGCGTGATGAAGATGGTCAAGGTCTTCGTCGCAGTGAAGCGCAAGATCCAGCCCGGCGACAAGATGGCCGGCCGCCACGGCAACAAGGGCGTGGTGTCGAAGATCGTGCCGGTCGAAGATATGCCGTTCCTCGACGACGGCACCCATGTCGACATCGTGCTCAACCCGCTCGGCGTGCCGAGCCGCATGAACGTCGGCCAAATTCTCGAGACCCATCTGGGGTGGGCCTGCGCCGGCCTCGGCCTCAAGATTGGTCAGGCGGTCGAAGCCTACAACGCCAAGAACGACGTCAAGCCGCTGAAGGACGTGCTCAAGAAGATCTACGGCGACAACGACGACATCAAGTCGCTGAGCGAGGACAATCTGGTCGAGCTTGGCACCAACCTCAAGCACGGCGTGCCGATCGCGACCCCGGTGTTCGACGGCGCCAAGGAGGCCGACATCGAGAACATGCTCGACATGGCGGGCCTCGATCACTCCGGTCAGGTCACGGTCTTCGACGGCCGCACCGGCGAGCAGTTCGATCGCAAGGTCACGGTGGGCTACATCTACATGCTTAAGCTGCACCATCTGGTCGACGACAAGATCCACGCCCGCTCGATCGGCCCGTACTCGCTCGTCACCCAGCAGCCGCTGGGCGGCAAGGCGCAGTTCGGCGGCCAGCGCTTCGGGGAAATGGAGGTCTGGGCACTGGAAGCCTACGGCGCCGCCTACACGCTGCAGGAGATGCTGACGGTGAAGTCGGACGACGTGGCCGGCCGTACGAAAGTCTATGAGGCGATCGTGCGCGGCGACGACACGTTCGAGGCCGGCATCCCCGAAAGCTTCAACGTGCTGGTCAAGGAAATGCGCTCGCTCGGCCTCAATGTCGATCTGCACAATTCCAAGCAGGCGCCGGGCGGCGGCACGGCGGAAGCGGCCGAATGAATGTTCGCGGGGCAGGACGCCTGCCCCGCACGGAGCGTTACGGCCGGGCTTGGCCCGGCCATCCCGGCAAGGTGGGCACCGTGCCTTCCTGAGCGGGATCGCCGGGGCAAGCCCGGCGATGACGATGGTGAGATCGGGGCCGCCAAGCGGCCAAGGAGAAGACGATGAACCAAGAAATCATGAATCTTTTCAGCCCGCAGGCGCCGGCGCAGGTCTTCGACCAGATCCGGATTTCGATCGCGAGCCCCGAGAAGATTCTGTCCTGGTCCTACGGCGAGATCAAAAAGCCCGAGACCATCAACTACCGGACCTTCAAACCCGAGCGCGACGGTCTGTTCTGCGCCCGCATCTTCGGGCCGATCAAGGACTACGAGTGCTTGTGCGGCAAGTACAAGCGCATGAAGTACAAGGGCATCATTTGCGAAAAGTGCTCGGTCGAGGTGACGCTCAGCCGCGTGCGGCGCGAGCGCATGGGCCATATCGAGCTCGCCGCTCCCGTCGCCCACATCTGGTTCCTGAAGTCGCTGCCATCGCGCATCGGGCTGCTGCTCGACATGACGCTCAAGGACCTCGAGCGAATTCTGTACTTCGAATACTACGTCGTGCTGGAACCGGGCTTGACCCCGCTGCAGGACCGCCAGCTTCTATCCGAGGACGAGTACCTCAAGGCTCAGGAGGAGTACGGCGGCGACAGCTTCACTGCGCTGATCGGCGCCGAAGCGATCCGCGAGATGCTGAAGGCGCTCGACCTTGAAAAGATGGCGGCGGATCTCCGCGTCGAGATTGCTGAGTCGAAGTCCGAGCTCAAGCCGAAGAAGCTCGCCAAGCGCCTCAAGCTGATCGAGGCTTTCATCCAGTCCGGCAACAAGCCGGAGTGGATGATCCTGACGCAGGTGCCGGTGATCCCGCCGGATCTCCGCCCGCTCGTACCGCTCGACGGCGGCCGCTTCGCCACGTCCGACCTCAACGATCTCTATCGCCGCGTCATCAACCGCAACAACCGTCTGAAGCGGCTGATCGAGTTGCGCGCGCCGGACATCATCATCCGCAACGAGAAGCGCATGCTGCAGGAGGCGGTCGATGCGCTTTTCGACAACGGCCGCCGCGGCCGCGTCATCACAGGCGCCAACAAGCGCCCACTGAAGTCGCTCGCCGACATGCTGAAAGGCAAGCAGGGCCGGTTCCGGCAGAACCTGCTCGGTAAGCGCGTCGACTATTCTGGCCGCTCGGTGATCGTGGTCGGTCCTGAGCTCAAGCTCCACCAATGCGGCCTGCCGAAGAAGATGGCGCTCGAATTGTTCAAGCCGTTCATCTACTCGCGGCTCGACGCCAAGGGCCTGTCCACCACGGTCAAGCAGGCCAAGAAGCTGGTGGAGAAGGAGAAGCCGGAGGTTTGGGACATCCTCGACGAGGTGATCCGCGAACATCCGGTGCTGCTTGAACCGCGCGCCGACCTTGCACCGCCTCGGAATCCAGGCGTTCGAGCCGGTGCTGATCGAGGGCAAGGCGATCCAGCTTCACCCACTGGTCTGCGCCGCCTTCAACGCCGACTTCGACGGCGACCAGATGGCTGTGCACGTGCCGCTGTCGCTCGAAGCGCAGCTCGAGGCGCGCGTGCTGATGATGAGCACGAACAACATTCTGCACCCCGCCAACGGCGCGCCGATCATCGTGCCGTCGCAGGACATCGTGCTCGGACTCTATTACCTCACCATCATGTCCGAGGGTGGCCCGGGCGAATGGAAGCTCTCGCTGCACAAAGAGGAAGATCTCAAGAAGGACTCGAAGAAGATCAACACTGTTCGCGGCTTCTATCGGGACATCGCGGAGATCGAACACGCTCTGAGCGAGAAGGCTGTGCATCTGCACAGCAAGATCAAGTTCCGCTGGACCGGCATCGACGAGAAGGGCGAGCCGTTCCACAAGTGGTACGAGACCACGCCAGGCCGCGCACTGCTCGGCCAGGTGCTGCCGCAGTCTTCCAAGGTTTCGTTCGACGTCGTGAACAAACTCATGACCAAGCGCGAGATCTCGGGAATGATCGACTCGGTCTACCGCCACTGTGGCCAGAAGGAGACGGTGATCTTCTGCGACCGCATCATGGCGCTCGGTTTTTATCACGCGTTCCGTGCCGGCATCTCGTTCGGCAAGGACGACATGGTGGTGCCGCAGAAGAAATGGTCGATTGTCGACAGGACCCGTGAGCTCGCCAAGGATTTCGAGCAGCAATACAACGACGGCCTGATCACCCAGGGCGAGAAGTACAACAAGGTCGTGGACGCTTGGTCGAAGTCGACCGACGAGATCGCGGCCGAGATGATGCGCGAGATTTCCTCCGTCAAGAAAGACAAGGACGGGCGGGATGCGCAGGTCAACTCGATCTACATGATGGCGCATTCCGGCGCGCGCGGCTCGCCCGCGCAGATGCGCCAGCTCGCCGGCATGCGCGGCCTGATGGCGAAGCCGTCGGGCGAGATCATCGAGAGCCCGATCATCTCGAACTTCAAGGAAGGTCTCTCGGTGCTCGAGTACTTCAACTCGACCCACGGCGCCCGCAAGGGTCTGGCCGACACAGCGCTCAAGACCGCGAACTCGGGCTACCTGACGCGCCGTCTCGTCGACGTCGCCCAGGACTGCATCATCACGTCCGAGGATTGCGGCACCAAGAACGGCATCGCGGTCCGCGCCATCATCGATGCCGGCACTGTGGTCGCCTCGTTGGCGATCCGGATTCTCGGCCGCACCACGGCCGAAGACGTCAAGGACCCGACCAGCGGCAAGGTCATCGTCAAGCGCGACACGCTGCTCGGCGAGCCGGAGGTCGAAACGATCGTTCAGGCCAACGTGCAGGAGCTGCGCATCCGTTCGGTCCTCACCTGCGAGAACATCAACGGCGTGTGCGGCGCGTGCTACGGGCGCGATCTTGCCCGCGGCACTCCGGTCAACATGGGCGAGGCGGTCGGTGTGATCGCGGCCCAGTCGATCGGCGAGCCGGGCACCCAGCTCACCATGCGCACGTTCCACATCGGAGGCGCTGCTCAGATTTCCGAGCAGTCGTTCATCGAGTCGAACTTCGACGGCAAGATCAAGATCAAGACCAAGGGCAAGAACGCAGTCGTCCAGAATTCGGACGGCGATTGGATCGCCATGGGCCGCAGCATCGTGATCGCCGTGACCGACCCGGACGGCACCGAGCGGGCGGTGCACCGCATCCAGAACGGCGCGCGGCTGCGGGTCGAGGACGGCCAGGACATCAAGCGCGGCCAGCATATCGCCGAGTGGGATCCGTACACCCGGCCGATCTTGACCGAGGCGGAAGGCACTGTCGCCTTCGAAGACCTGGTCGAGGGCCAGTCGATGTCGGAAAGCGTCGACGAGACCACCGGTATTGCCAAGCGCGTCGTCACCGACTGGCGCACGTCGAGCCGTGCGGCCGACCTCAAGCCTGCGATCGTCATCAAGGGCAAGGACGGCAAGGTGCAGAAGCTCGCGCGCGGCGGCGACGCCCGCTACCTGCTGGCGGTCGACGCCATCCTGTCGGTCGATCTCGGCGCCAAGGTCAAGGCCGGCGACGTGATCGCGCGTATCCCAACGGAAAGCGCCAAGACGCGCGACATCACTGGCGGTCTGCCGCGGGTGGCGGAGCTGTTCGAGGCGCGCAAGCCGAAGGACGCCGCGGTTATCGCCGAGACGTCGGGCACCGTGCAGTTCGGCCGCGACTACAAGAACAAGCGGCGCGTCAGCATTGTGCCGAACGACAAGGATGTGGAGCCCGTCGAGTATCTGATCCCCAAGGGCAAGCACATCCATCTGCAGGACGGCGACGCGATCGAGAAGGGCGACTACATCGTCGAAGGCAATCCGGCGCCGCACGACATCCTGGCGATCAAGGGCGTCGAGGAACTGGCGAACTACCTGGTCAACGAGATCCAGGAGGTCTATCGGCTCCAGGGCGTGCAGATCAACGACAAGCACATCGAAGTGATCGTCCGCCAGATGCTGCAGAAGGTCGAGATCACCGACGTCGGCGAGACCGACATGATCCACAACGAGCAGATCGACAAGGTCGAGTTCGACGAGATCAACGCCAGGTTCGTGGCCGAGGGCAAGAAGCCAGCGGTGGCGCATCCGGTTCTGCTCGGCATCACCAAGGCGTCGCTGCAGACCCGCTCGTTCATCTCGGCGGCGTCGTTCCAGGAGACCACCCGCGTGCTGACCGAGGCTGCCGTTAATGGCAAGGCCGACACGCTCGACGGTCTCAAGGAGAACGTCATCGTCGGCCGGCTGATCCCGGCCGGCACCGGCGCGATGATGGGCCAGTTGCGCGAGGTTGCGACCAAGCGTGATCAGCTCATCCTCGACGAGCGCGAGAAGGAAGCCGCGAAAGCCGCCGAAGCGGCGCAAGCGGCGCAAGCGGCGGCCCAGGCGGCGCAGCCTGCTCCGGCGCTGCCGGCCGCCGAGTAGGGTGGCGCGCTATCCAGGAATGCAAAGGGCCGCCGCGAGGCGGCCCTTTCTTGTGGCAACGGCTCCGACCAAGCGCGAACATGCTGGGGCGAAGTGCGAGCGCCCTGGAAAATGCCGAAAACCTCAATATTTACGGCCCTTTCCGGCTTGACACTCCGGCGAAGCGCCGATACATACGCGCAACTTACGGCAGGCGGTGAGCTTCGCCAGTCGGAACGGTTTTGCCCCGAACTCCGCTAAACCCTGAAGATCGTTGATCTTTTTGGCTGCGGATGGGTCGCCCAGCCTCGACGAATGAAGCTCAAACGCTGCCTCTGACGTCGAACGATTGTCAGATTTTCGGTGCACGACCGCGGCTTGCTTTTGTCGTGGTCCTCTGGACCTACAGGCGTCCTCCGCCGCCGGGGCGGACGGCGCGATTTCGTTTTGCGCGCGGGTCCGGGCCGCATCGTGAACGCCAGGGCGACAATCCAATCGGGAATGCGCCGCAAGCGAGGCCTCAGTCGAGCATGCCGACCATCAACCAGCTGATCGCCAATCCGCGCCGGCCGCAGAAGGCCAAGAAGAAGGTGCCGGCGCTGCAGCAGAGCCCGCAGAAGCGCGGCGTCTGCACGCGCGTCTACACCACGACGCCGAAGAAGCCGAACTCGGCGCTGCGTAAGGTCGCCAAGGTGCGTCTCACCAACGGCTTCGAGGTGATCGGCTACATCCCGGGCGAGGGCCACAACCTGCAGGAGCACTCGGTGGTGATGATCCGCGGCGGCCGCGTCAAGGATCTGCCCGGCGTGCGCTACCACATCCTGCGCGGCGTGCTCGACACCCAGGGCGTCAAGAACCGCAAGCAGCGTCGTTCGAAATATGGAGCAAAACGGCCCAAGTAACGGGGTCGTTTTTTCACGAGAGATACAACGATGTCACGCCGTCACAGTGCCGAAAAGCGCGAGATCAATCCGGATGCCAAGTACGGCAACCTGATCGTGTCGAAATTCATGAATTCGATCATGTACGAGGGCAAGAAGTCGGTGGCCGAAACCATCGTCTACGGGGCGCTCGATACGATCGAGGCAAAGGCCAAGGCCGATCCGCTCAAGGTGTTCGAGCAGGCGCTCGACAACGTGATGCCGTCGATCGAGGTGCGCTCCCGCCGCGTCGGCGGCGCCACCTACCAGGTGCCGGTCGAGGTCCGCACCTCGCGGCGTCAGGCGCTTGGCATTCGCTGGATCATTGCTGCCGCGCGCGAGCGCAACGAAAAGACGATGACCGAGCGGCTCTCGGCCGAGTTGCTCGACGCATCCAATAACCGGGGGAATGCCGTCAAGAAACGCGAAGACACGCACCGTATGGCGGAAGCCAATCGCGCGTTCTCGCACTACCGCTGGTAACGGAACGGCCCAGCGCACGAACAAACTTAGGAAAACAGACCCCCATGCCCCGCAGCCACCCCATCGAGGACTACCGCAACTTCGGCATCATGGCCCACATCGATGCCGGCAAGACCACGACGACGGAGCGGATCCTCTATTACACCGGCAAGAGCCATAAGATCGGCGAGGTGCACGAAGGCGCCGCGACGATGGATTGGATGGAGCAGGAGCAAGAGCGCGGTATCACCATCACCTCGGCCGCGACCACTGCGTTCTGGAACGGCAAGCGGCTGAACATCATCGACACTCCCGGACACGTCGATTTCACAATCGAAGTAGAGCGCAGTCTGCGCGTGCTCGACGGCGCGGTCGTGGTTCTCGACTCCAACCAGGGTGTCGAGCCGCAGACCGAGACGGTGTGGCGGCAAGGCGACAAGTATAAGGTTCCGCGCATCGTCTTCGCCAACAAGATGGACAAGATCGGCGCGGACTTCTTCCAATGCCTGAAAGACATCGTCGACCGCCTCGGCGCCAAGCCCATCGCCATCCAGCTTCCGATCGGCGCAGAGCAGCAGTTCAAGGGCATCATCGATCTGGTGCGCATGAAAGGCGTGGTCTGGGACGACGAGTCGCTCGGCGCGAAGTATCACGACATCGACGTCCCGGCCGACATGCTCGATCAGGCCAAGGAATATCGCGAGAAGATGATCGAGGCCGCGGTCGAGCTCGACGACGCGGCGATGACCGCCTACCTCGAAGGCAAGGAGCCCGACGACGCGACATTGCGGAAGCTCCTGCGGAAGGCCGTGATCACCGGTGCGTTCTATCCAGTGCTGTGCGGCTCGGCGTTCAAGAACAAGGGCGTGCAGCCGTTGCTCGACGCCGTGGTCGACTATCTGCCGTCGCCGCTCGACGTGCCTGCGATCAAAGGCATCGACCCCAAGGGCAACGAGGTCGAGCGCAAGCCCAACGACAAGGAGCCGATGTCGCTGCTTGCGTTCAAGATCATGGACGACCCCTTCGTCGGCACGATCACGTTCTGTCGCATCTATTCCGGCACCCTCAATAGCGGCACAGGCGTCATCAATTCGACCAAGGAACGCAAGGAGCGCATCGGCCGCATGCTGCTGATGCACGCCAACAACCGCGAGGACATCAAGGAGGCCTTCGCCGGCGACATCGTCGCGCTGGCCGGGCTGAAGGACACGCGGACCGGCGACACGCTGTGCGATCCGCAGCACGAGGTCATCCTTGAGAAGATGGAATTCCCTGATCCGGTCATCGAGATCGCAATCGAGCCGAAATCGAAGGCCGACCAGGAGAAGCTCGGCGTCGCTCTCGCCAAGCTCGTTGCCGAAGACCCCTCGTTCCGCGTTGCCACCGACCAGGAGAGCGGCCAGACCATCATCAAGGGGATGGGCGAACTGCATCTCGACATCAAGGTCGACATCCTCAAGCGCACCTACAAGGTCGAGGCCAACATCGGCGCGCCGCAGGTCGCCTACCGCGAGAAGATCACGCGCCAGGTCACCAAGGACTACACCCACAAGAAGCAGACCGGCGGCTCGGGCCAGTACGCCCGCGTCAAGATCGTTGCCGAGCCCTTGCCGCCCGGCACCGGCTTCCAGTTCGAGAACGAGATCGTCGGCGGCACGGTGCCGAAGGAATACATCCCCGGCGTGGAGAAGGGCCTGGAGTCGGTGCTCGGCTCCGGCGTGCTCGCGGGCTTCCCGGTGGTCGATCTCAAGGTTTCGCTGATCGACGGCGCTTATCACGACGTCAACTTGTCGGCCTTGGCGTTCGAAATCGCCTCTCGCGCGGCGCTCCGCGAAGCCTTGCAGGAGGGCCGCCCGGCGCTGCTCGAGCCGATCATGAAGGTCGAGGTGGTGACCCCGGAGGACTACACCGGCTCCGTCATCGGCGACCTCAATTCGCGCCGCGGCCAGATCCAGGGCCAGGACATGCGCGGCAACGCCAACGTCATCACCGCGATGGTGCCGCTCGCCAACATGTTTTCCTACGTCAACAACCTGCGCTCGATGAGCCAGGGCCGCGCCACCTTCACCATGCAGTTCGACCACTACGCTGAAGTTCCGAAGGCGATCGCCGACGAAGTTCAAGCGAAGTACGCCTAACCCAAGCGCAATCACCAACACCGGAGAGCCGGGAGACCTAAATGGCCAAAGAGAAATTCGAACGGACTAAGCCGCATTGCAACGTCGGCACGATCGGGCATGTCGATCATGGCAAGACGACATTGACGGCGGCGCTGACCAAGGTGTCTGCGGACCGCGGCTGGTCGAAGAGTTTTGTGTCGTACGACCAGGTTGCGAAGGCCTCGGAGAGCCAGGGGCGTCGCGACCCGACCAAGATTTTGACGATAGCGACGAGCCACGTCGAATATTCGACGCCGAACCGGCACTACGCCCACGTCGACTGCCCGGGGCATGCCGACTACGTCAAGAACATGATCACCGGTGCGGCGCAGATGGACGGCGCCATCCTGGTGGTGTCGGCGGCGGACGGCCCGATGCCGCAGACCCGCGAGCACATCCTTCTGGCGCGGCAGGTCGGCGTGCCGCAGATCGTGGTGTTCCTGAACAAGGTGGACGTGGTGGACGACCCGGAGTTGCTCGACCTGGTCGAGCTTGAGGTGCGCGAGCTTCTGACCAAGTACAACTTCCCGGGCGACAAGTGCCCGGTGATCCGGGGTGCGGCGATCAAGGCGCTGAACGGCGAGAAGGGCGAGCAGGCCGACGAGGCGATCATCAAGCTTTACGAGGCGCTGGACACCTTCATCCCGCTGCCGGAGCGTCCGATCGACCAGCCGTTCCTGATGCCGATCGAGGACGTGTTCTCGATCTCGGGCCGCGGCACGGTGGTGACGGGGCGGATCGAGCGGGGCAAGATCAAGACCGGCGAGGAGGTCGAGATCGTGGGCTTGCGCGACACCCAGAAGTCGGTGGTGACCGGGGTGGAGATGTTTCGGAAGCTTCTGGACGAGGGCATGGCGGGCGACAACGTCGGCTGTCTGTTGCGCGGCATCGACAAGGACGCGGTGGAGCGCGGCCAGGTGCTGTGCAAGCCGGGCTCGGTGAAGCCGCACAAGAAGTTCAAGGCCGAGGCCTATGTTCTGACCAAGGAGGAGGGCGGCCGGCACACGCCGTTCTTCACCAACTACCGTCCGCAGTTCTACTTCCGCACCACCGACGTGACCGGGCAGTGCACCTTGCCGGCCGGCACCGAGATGGTGATGCCGGGCGACAACGTGACGATGGACGTCGAGCTGGTGACGCCGATCGCCATGGAGGAGAAGCAGCGCTTCGCCATCCGCGAGGGCGGCAAGACCGTCGGAGCAGGCGTCGTCGTCACCATTACAGAATAACGTCGAGGTCCTGGGGCGCGGCTCGCCGCGCCCCATGCCTTAGGAGCAATTTATGAACGGCCAGAATATCCGGATCCGGCTCAAGGCGTTCGATCACCGCATCCTCGATGCGTCGGCGCGCGAGATCGTCAACACCGCCAAGCGCACGGGTGCGCAGGTGCGTGGGCCGATTCCGCTGCCGACCAAGATCGAGAAGTTCACGGTGAACCGCTCGCCGCACGTCGACAAGAAGAGCCGCGAGCAGTTCGAGATGCGCACCCATAAGCGCCTTCTCGACATCGTCGATCCGACGCCCCAGACCGTGGACGCGCTGATGAAGCTCGACCTCGCCGCAGGCGTCGACGTCGAGATCAAGCTCTGAGCCGCACTGGGACAACGAGGGTAAGAAAATGCGCTCCGGTGTGATCGCACAGAAGATGGGAATGACCCGCCTTTTCACCGAGGCCGGCGAGCATGTGCCCGTCACCGTGCTGCGTCTTGCGCAATGCCAGGTCGTCGCGCATCGCAGCAAAGAGAAGGACGGTTATGTGGCGCTCCAGCTTGGCGCCGGCACTCGCAAGGTCAAGAATGTCAGCAAAGCCGAGCGCGGCCGCTTCGCCGTCGCCAAGGTCGAGCCCAAGCGCACCATTGCCGAGTTCCGGGTCAGTGACGACGCCATGATCCCGGTTGGCGCCGAGATCACCGCCGATCATTTCCTGGTCGGCCAGTTCGTCGACGTCACCGGCACCACCATCGGCAAGGGCTTCGCCGGCGGCATGAAGCGCTGGAATTTCCATGGGCTTCGCGCCTCGCACGGCGTCTCGGTGTCGCATCGCTCGATCGGTTCGACCGGCGGACGCCAGGACCCCGGCAAGACCTTCAAGAACAAGAAGATGCCCGGCCACCTCGGCAGCGATCGCGTCACCACGCTGAATCTCCGCGTGGTGCAGACCGACGTCGAGCGCGGCCTGATCATGATCGAGGGCGCGGTCCCCGGCGCCAAGGGCGGCTGGATCACGGTGCGCGACGCGGTGAAGAAGGCGCCGCCGAAGGATTTGCCGAAGCCCGGCAAGTTCAAAGCGCCGGCCGCCGAGGCCGCGCCCGCCAAGGCAGAAACCGTCGAGACCGCGGCTGCGGCCGAGGCTCCGAAGGAGGGCGCGTGACATGGATATGAAAGTCACCACCCTCGAAGGCAAAGAGGCAGGCTCGGTCACCCTGTCGGACGCGATCTTCGGCCTTGAGCCGCGCGCCGACATCATTCAGCGCTGCGTGGTCTGGCAGCTCGCCAAGCGTCGCGCCGGCACCCACGCGGTGAAGAACCGCGCCGAGATTTGGCGCACTGGCAAGAAGATGTACGCCCAAAAGGGCACCGGCGGCGCCCGTCACGGCTCGGCTCGCGTGCCGCAATTCCGCGGCGGTGGCCGTGTGTTCGGCCCGGTCGTACGCAGCCATGAGGTCGGCCTGCCGAAGAAGGTGCGCGCGCTGGCGTTGAAGTATGCGCTTTCTGCGAAGGCCAAGGACGGCGGCATTGTGGTGCTTGAGAAGGCGAGCGTGAAGGACGGCAAGACCAAGGCGCTGGCCGCTCATTTCGAGAAGCTCGGCTGGGACCGTGGCGCATTGATCATCGACGGCGCTGAAGTCGAGGCGGGCTTTCGGTCGGCCGCGCGCAACATCCCCAACATCGACGTCCTGCCGATCCAGGGCATCAACGTCTACGACATCATGCGCCGCGGCAAGCTGGTGCTGACCAAGGCCGCGATCGATGCGCTGGAGGCGCGGTTCAAATGAGCACCAACGATCCGCGCCATTACGACGTGCTGATTGCGCCGGTGATCACCGAGAAGGCCACCACTGCGTCCGAGCACAACAAGGTCGTGTTCAAGGTCGCGCGAACCGCGACAAAGCCGCAGATCAAGGAGGCGGTCGAGAAGCTGTTCGACGTCAAAGTCAAGAGCGTCAACACGCTGATCCGCAAGGGCAAAATCCGCGTGTTCAAGGGCCGTCCCGGCGAATTGCAAAACACCAAGCGCGCGGTGGTCACCCTCGAAGAGGGTCACCGCATCGACGTGACCACGGGTCTGTAAGGCGAAGAGGCGAACATGGCACTCAAGAACTATAAGCCGACCACGCCGAGCCAGCGCCATCTGGTCATCGTCGACCGCGAGGGTCTGCACCGCGGCAAGCCCGTCAAGGCGCTGGTCGAGGGCCAGAACTCGACCGGCGGCCGCAACAATCATGGCCGCATCACCAGCCGCTTTCGCGGCGGCGGCCACAAGCAGGCCTACCGCAGCATCGACTTCAAGCGCGTCCGCCGCGAGGAGCCCGCGACCGTCGAGCGCATCGAATACGATCCGAACCGCACCGCGTTCATTGCGCTGGTGAAGTATAAGGACGGGGAACTCAGCTACATCCTCGCGCCGCAGCGGCTCTCGGCCGGCGATACCATCGTCGCTGGCGAGCAGGTCGATATCAAGCCGGGCAACGCCATGCCGATCGGCAACATGCCGGTGGGCACGATCGTCCATAACGTCGAGATCAAGATCGGCAAGGGCGGCCAGATCGCGCGCTCGGCCGGCACCTACGCCCAGATCGTCGGCCGCGACCAGGAGTACGTGATCGTGCGCCTCAACTCGACCGAGCAGCGGCTGGTGCATGGCCGGTGTCTGGCGACGGTTGGCGCGGTGTCGAACCCCGACAACATGAACACCACCATCGGCAAGGCCGGCCGCCAGCGCTGGAAAGGCCGCATGCCGCACAACCGCGGCATCACCATGAACCCGGTCGATCATCCGCACGGCGGCCGCACCAAGGGCGGTGGCCATCCGGTCACGCCCTGGGGCATCCCGACCCGCGGAAAGAAGACCCGCAAGAACAAGTCCACCCAGAAATTCATCATGCTGAGCCGCCACGCGCGGAAGAAGACATCGTAAGGAACGCCGCATGTCACGTTCGGTTTGGAAGGGCCCGTTTGTCGACGGCTATCTGCTGAAGAAGGCGGAAGCGTCGCGCACATCGGGCCGGCACGAGATGATCAGGATATGGAGCCGCCGCTCGACGATCCTGCCGCAGTTCGTAGGACTGACGTTCGGTGTCTACAACGGCCAAAAGCATATCCCGGTGATGGTCACCGAGGAGATGGTCGGTCACAAGTTTGGCGAGTTCTCGCCGACGCGCTCGTTCTACGGTCACACCTCCGATCGCAAGGCCAAGCGGACACCTGGCGTGCCTGCAGCGGCTCCGGCCGCGCCAGCCGCTGCGCCGGCGGCGAGCTGATGAGCGGAGTTTGAGGGAACGATCATGGGCAAGCGCGCACGCGACAGAGACCTTCCGGACAACGAGGCCAAGGCCGTCGCCCGCATGCTGCGGGTGTCGCCGCAGAAGCTCAATCTTGTCGCCCAGCTCATTCGCGGCAAGAAGGTTGCAACTGCGCTCGCGGACCTGACGTTCTCGCAGAAGCGGATCGCGAAAGAGGTGAAGAAGTGTCTGGAGTCGGCGATCGCCAACGCCGAGAACAACCACGATCTCGACGTCGACGAGCTGGTGGTGTCCCAGGCGCATGTTGGCAAGGCGCTGGTGCTCAAGCGCTTCCACGCCCGCGGCCGCGGCCGCATGGGAAAGATTTTGAAGCCGTTCGCCAACCTGACCATCGTCGTGCGTCAGGTCGAGAGCGAAGCGGCCTAAGGAGAGGTCATGGGTCAAAAGGTCAATCCGATCGGATTGCGGCTCGGCATCAACCGGACCTGGGATTCTCGCTGGTACGCCGGCAAGAACGAGTACGGCGCGCTGCTGCACGAGGATATGAAGATACGCAAGGAGTTGATGACGGCGCTCAAGCAGGCGGCGGTGTCGAAAATCGTCATCGAACGCCCGCACAAGAAGTGCCGGGTGACGGTGCATTCGGCGCGGCCGGGCGTGGTGATCGGCAAGAAGGGCGCCGATATCGAGAAGCTGCGCAAGCAGGTCGCCAAGCTTACCGACAGCGACGTCGTCATCAACATCATCGAGATCAGGAAGCCCGAGCTCGACGCCACGTTGGTTGCGGAGTCGATCGCCCAGCAGCTTGAGCGGCGCGTGGCGTTCCGCCGCGCCATGAAGCGCGCTGTGCAGTCGGCGGTGCGGCTCGGCGCCCAAGGCATCCGCATCAACTGCTCTGGCCGCCTCGGCGGCGCCGAAATCGCGCGCATGGAATGGTACCGCGAAGGCCGTGTGCCGCTGCATACGCTGCGCGCCGACGTCGACTACGGCGTTGCCACCGCCTTCACCACCTACGGCACCTGCGGCGTCAAGGTCTGGATATTCAAGGGAGAGATCATGGAGCACGACTCCATGGCGCAGGATAAGCGTCTCGCCGAGGCCGAGGCCGGCCGTCCGCGGCGCGAGACCGCGTAACGGCCGCCTGCGAGAGGAATTAAGGAAATTTCGTCATGCTGCAACCGACCCGCACCAAATTCCGCAAGGCGCACAAGGGCCGCATTCATGGCCTCGCCACGTCCGCCAAGGACCTGGCGTTCGGCCAGTATGGGCTCAAGGCGATGGAGCCGGAGCGCGTCACGGCGCGCCAGATCGAGGCCGCGCGCCGCGCGCTCACCCGACACATGAAGCGCGCGGGCCAGGTCTGGATCCGGGTCTATCCGGACGTTCCGGTGTCGAAGAAGCCGCTCGAAGTCCGCATGGGTTCCGGCAAGGGTTCGGTCGAGCTCTGGGTCTGCCGCGTCAAGCCCGGCCGCATTCTGTTCGAAGTCGACGGTATCTCCGTCGATCTCGCCCGCGAGGCGCTCACGCTCGCCGCCGCCAAGCTGCCGATCAAAACTCGTTTCGTTTCGCGCATCGCCGCTTAAGTCCGAGGATTCGAGAGAGACACGCCATGAAAGCCGCCGATGCCCGCGCCATGACCGTCGACCAGCTCGACGACGAGGTGCTCAAGCTCAAGAAAGAGCAGTTCAACCTGCGCTTTCAGCGGGCGACCGGGCAACTCGAGAATACCGCCCGCGTTCGCGAGGTCCGTCGCGATGTCGCGCGGATGCTGACCATCGCGCGACAGAAGCGGACCGGCGAGGAGCCGAAGGCTAAGACGCCCGAGAAACCGAAGGCCGAGCGTCCCAAGGTCAAGCGCACGGCGAAGCGCCGTGCGCCCGTAAAGTCCAGATCAAAGCCGAGCCTGAAGTCGCGGGCCAAGGCTAAACGTTCGAAGAAGTAAGGGGATCGTATGCCGAAGCGAACGCTGCAGGGCGTGGTGGTCAGCGACAAGCAGGACAAGACCGTGATTGTCCGCGTCGAACGCCGCTTCGCGCATCCCGTGATGGGCAAGGTCGTGCGCCGCTCCAATAAGTTCCACGCTCACGACGAGAAGAACGAATTCTCGGTCGGGGATCTCGTGTGGATCGAGGAGCACAAGCCGATCTCCAAGCTCAAGCGTTGGGCGGTGATCCGGGGCGAGAAGCGCTCAAAGACCGAGGGTCCGATCGAGGTCGAGTCGGAGCGGCGCTCGTCCAAGAAGCGGGGCGCCAAGGCTGACGACAAAGCCGCGGCGGCCAAACCGAACTGAGCGCGAAACGCGTAACAAAGAAGTGCGAGGCGCACCATGATCCAGATGCAAACCAACCTCGACGTGGCGGACAATTCCGGCGCGCGCCGCGTCATGTGCATCAAGGTGCTGGGCGGCTCCAAGCGCAAGTACGCCACCGTCGGCGACGTCATCGTCGTTTCGGTCAAGGAGGCGATCCCGCGTGGCCGCGTCAAGAAGGGCGAGGTGATGAAGGCGGTCGTGGTGCGCATCCGCAAGGACATCAAGCGCCCGGACGGATCGGTGATCCGCTTCGATCGGAACGCGGCGGTGCTGATCAACCCGCAGATGGAGCCGGTCGGCACCCGCATCTTCGGGCCGGTGCCGCGCGAGCTGCGCGCCAAGAACCACATGAAGATCATTTCGCTCGCCCCGGAGGTGCTGTGATGGCGGCCAAGATCAGGAAGGGCGACAAGGTGGTCGTGCTCAGCGGCCGCGACAAGGGTCGTAGCGGCGAGGTGATCGAGGTGCATCCGGGTGACGAGCGCGCGCTCGTTCGCGGCATCAACATGGTCAAGCGTCATCAGAAGCAGACCGCGCAGCAGGAGGGCGGCATCATCTCCAAGGAGCTGCCGATCCACCTGTCCAACATCGCGCTGGCCGATCCGAAGGACGGCAAGCCGACACGCGTCGGATTCAAGACGATTGGCACGGGTGACGATCGCAAGCTCGTGCGTGTCGCCAAGCGTTCGGGAGTTGAGATCGATGGCTGAAGAAACCCGAAGAAGCCGGCAAGGCCGAGAAGGCCCCGAAAACCGACAAGTCGCCGGAGGCCCAGGCCCGCGCCGAGAAGGCGCGGCGGCGAAGGCCAAGGCCGCAAAGAAGGAAGCCGGCGCCGCCGACAAGGCGCCGAGCGAGCCGGAGGAGAAGGTCACTCCGCGGCTGCGCACCCACTTCGACGAAGTCATCCGCAAAGCCTTGACCGAGCAGTTCGGCTACAAGAATCCGATGCAGGTGCCTCGCATCGACAAGATCGTCCTGAACATGGGCATCGGCGAGGGCGTCGCAGACCGCAAGAAGGTCGAGCAGGCCGCCGAAGCGATGGGCGCGATCGCCGGCCAGAAGCCGGTGATCACCAAGTCGCGGAAGTCGATCGCGACCTACAAGCTCCGCGACGGCCAGGCGATCGGCTGCAAGGTGACGCTTGCGCAAGACCCGCATGTACGAATTCCTCGATCGCCTGGTGAACATCGCGCTGCCGCGCGTCCGCGATTTTCGCGGCCTCAATCCGAAGAGCTTCGACGGCAACGGCAACTATTCGCTCGGCATCAAGGAGCACATCGATCTTCCCCGAGATCGACTACGACAAGGCCCAGGACATGTGGGGCATGGACATCACGGTCTGCACCACCGCGCGCAACGACGACGAGGCGCGCGCTCTGCTGACCGCATTCAACTTCCCGTTCCGGCAGTGAGGACGGTTCTTAAACGGACAACCCTCAAACGCGGATCACCAGGAGAACCGAATGGCGAAGAAGAGCATGTCGAGAAGAACAACCGGCGGCGCAAGCTGTCGAAGAAGTATTCCGGCCGCAGAAATCGACTGAAGGCGATTGCGATGGACAAGACCAAGCCGATGGAGGAGCGCTTTGCCGCGACCCTCAAGATGGCCGAATTGCCGCGCAATTCGTCGGCGACCCGCATCCGCAACCGCTGCGAGCTGACCGGCCGGCCGCGCGCCTTCTATCGCAAGCACAAACTTCAGCCGCATTGCGCTGCGCGAGCTCGGCTCCAAGGGCCTGATCCCCGGCCTTGTGAAGTCGAGCTGGTGAGGAGGATCGCATGAATGTGAACGATCCCATCAGCGACCTGATTGCACGCATCAACAACGCGCAGATGCGCAAGAAGCCCAAGGTCTCGACGCCGGGCTCGCGGCTGCGCGTCAGCGTGCTCGACGTGCTGAAGAACGAAGGCTTCATCCGCGGCTATGCCAAGGTCGATCATGCCGACGGCCGCAGCGAGCTCGAGATCGAGCTGAAGTATTTCGATGGCGAGCCGGTGATCCGCGAGATTTCGCGGGTGTCGAAGCCCGGCCGCCGCGTCTATGTCGCGGTCCGCAACCTGCCGCGCATCAACAACGGTCTCGGCGTCGCCATCCTGTCGACGCCGAAGGGCGTCATGGCCGACCACGACGCCCGCGACGCCAATGTGGGCGGCGAACTGCTCTGCACGGTGTTCTGACCCGGAAAGAGCGGAGGAAACAGCATGTCTCGTATCGGCAAGAAGGCGGTTGCGGTGCCCAACGGCGTCACCGCCAACATCCAGGGCCAGACCGTCAGCATCAAGGGCCCGAAGGGTACGTTGCAGCTCGTGCTGCACGACGACGTCGCGGCCAAGATGGAGCAGGGCGGGATCAAGGTCGATCCGCGTTTCGAGACGAAGCGCGCCCGTTCGCAGTGGGGCACCTCGCGCACGCTGATCAACAACCTGATCGCCGGCGTCACCAAGGGATTCGAGGAGAAGCTGGAGATCAACGGCGTCGGCTATCGCGCGGCAGTGCAGGGCAAGAACCTGCAGCTCCAGCTCGGCTTCGCCCACGATGTGGTATTTCCGATCCCGGAGGGTATCACGATCGCGACGCCGAAGCCGACCGAGATCACCATCACCGGCTCGGACAAGCAGAAGGTCGGCCAGGTGGCGGCCGAAATTCGCGATTTCCGTCCGCCGGAGCCTTACAAGGGCAAGGGCGTGAAGTACGCCGGCGAATACATCTTCCGCAAGGAAGGCAAGAAGAAGTAACGGAGCAGACGATGGCTACAGTCAAAGCAAGGACCGCGCGGCGCCAGGCGACCGTGCGCCGCGCCATCAAGGATGCGGCCACCGGGCGCGCGCGGCTCTCCGTGCATCGCTCAAGCAAGCATATTTACGCGCAGGTCATCGACGACGGGAAGGGCGCCACCGTTGCGGCGGCCTCTTCGCTGGATAAGGATTTGCGCAGCGGCTTGAAGACCGGCGCCAACGTCGACGCCGCGAAGGCGGTTGGCAAGCTCGTTGCGCAGCGCGCGGTCGAGAAGGGCGTCAATGCGGTCGTGTTCGACCGCGGCGGCTACCGTTATCACGGGCGCATCAAGGCGCTCGCCGACGCCGCGCGCGAAGGCGGCTTGAAGTTCTAGACCGATGACGACGGGCCCGAGTGCCCGAACGAAAGAGAGATCGTATGGCACGTGAACCAAGACGAGAGGGCGGCCGAGACCGGGGCGGCGACCGTGAGCAGAGCGAGTTCATCGACAAGCTCGTTCACATCAATCGCGTCGCCAAGGTGGTCAAGGGCGGCCGGCGCTTCGGTTTCGCCGCGCTGGTGATCGTCGGCGACCAGAAGGGCCGGGTCGGCTTCGGCCACGGCAAGGCGCGCGAGGTGCCGGAGGCGATCCGCAAGGCGACCGACGCGGCCAAGCGCAACGTCACGCGGGTGCCGCTTCGCGAGGGCCGGACGCTGCATCACGACGTCCACGGCCGCCACGGCGCGGGCAAGGTGTTCCTGCGCGCGGCGCCTCCCGGCACCGGCATCATCGCCGGCGGCCCGATGCGCGCGGTGTTCGAGTCGCTCGGCATGCAGGACGTGGTGGCGAAGTCGATCGGCTCGTCAAACCCCTACAACATGGTTCGCGCGACCTTCGATGCGCTCAAGCATCAGGATTCGCCGCGCTCGGTCGCGGCGCGGCGCAGCATCAAGGTCTCGACCCTGCAGTCGCGCCGTCAGGGCGCCGACAGCGAAGCGGCCACCGACTAGGCGGGAGACAGGCAATGGCATCCGGCAAAACCATCAAGGTCGAGCAGACCGGCAGCCCGCTGCGGCGGCATCATGGCCAGCGCGAGACGCTGATCGGGCTCGGGCTGAACAAGATCGGCCGCGCCAAGGATCTGCCGGACACGCCGATGACGCGCGGCATGATCCACAAGGTTCGGCACCTCGTTCGCGTGGTGGAAGGGAAGAGATAACAATGCCTTATGGCCGGGCTTGTCCCGGCCATCCCCGATCACAAGGCACAGCGGTGCCGTCGTAAGGGGATGCCCGGCACAAGGTCGGGCATGACAGCGGAGAGACTGAGGGACGTTCATGAAGCTCAACGAGATCGCCCCGCGCCACGGCTCGCGCAAGAAGCGCTTCCGCATCGGCCGCGGCATCGGCTCCGGCGCCGGCAAGACCGGCGGCCGCGGCGGCAAGGGCCAGACCGCGCGCTCCGGCGTGCGCATCAAGGGCTTCGAAGGCGGCCAGATGCCGATGCATCGCCGCCTGCCCAAGCGCGGCTTCAAGAACACAAGTTTGCCTTGCGCCTGAACGAGGTGAACCTCGGCAAGGTCCAGGCGGCGATCGACGCCAAGCTGCTGGATGCCTCGGCGGCGGTCGACGCCGCGGCGCTGGTCAAGGCCGGGCTGATGCGGCGGGCCAAGGACGGTGTGCGCCTGCTCGGCTCGGGCGAGCTCAAGGCCAAGGTCAATTTCGAGGTCTATGGCGCCTCCAAATCCGCCGTCGAGGCGGTGGAGAAGGCCGGCGGCACGGTCAAAATCCTGGCACCGAAGCGGGAAGAGGGCGAAAAGGCCGCCTGATCCTTATATCACGGGGGTTGAGCGGGAAGGGAGCTCTCAATGGTCTCTGCAGCGGAACAACTGGCGGCCAATCTCAACTTCTCGGCGCTGGCCAAGGCCGAAGAGCTGAAGAAGCGCATCTGGTTCACGCTTGGCGCGCTGCTGGTCTACCGCTTCGGCACCTATATTCCGCTGCCCGGTATCGACCCCCAGGCTTGGGAGCAGATTTTCAACACCCAGGCCGGCGGCATCCTCGGCATGTTCAACATGTTCGCCGGCGGCGGCATCCACCGCATGGCGATCTTCGCACTGAACATCATGCCGTACATTTCGGCCTCGATCATCATCCAGTTGATGACGACTGTTTCACCGACACTTGAACAGCTTAAGAAAGAAGGCGAGCAGGGCCGCAAGGTCATCAACCAGTACACCCGCTATCTGACCGTGTTCCTCGCCGCGCTCCAGGCCTATGGCATCGCCATCGGTCTTGAAGGCGCAGGCTCCGTGGTCACCGACCCGGGCTTGTTCTTCCGGCTCTCGACAGCGATCACGCTGACCGGCGGCACCATGTTCCTGATGTGGCTCGGTGAGCAGATCACCGCGCGCGGCATCGGAAATGGCATTTCGCTGATCATCATGTCGGGCATCGTCGCGCAGCTACCTTCGGCGATCGCCGGCATGCTCGAATTGGGCCGCCAGGGCGCGCTGTCGACCGGCCTGATCCTGATCGTCATCGTCATGGCGGTCGCGGTGATCGGTTTCATCGTGTTCATGGAGCGGGCGCAGCGGCGTCTGCTGATCCAGTACCCCAAGCGCCAGGTCGGCAACCGCATGTTCGAGGGCCAGTCCTCGCACCTGCCGCTCAAACTCAATACATCGGGCGTCATCCCGCCGATCTTCGCCTCCTCGCTGCTGCTGTTGCCCACGACGGTCGCCAATTTCAACGCCGGCCAAGGCCCCGAATGGTTCGTCGCCGTTACCACCCAGCTTGGCCACGGCCGGCCGCTGTTCCTGATCCTCTACATTGCGCTGATCGTCTTCTTTGCCTTCTTCTACACCGCGATCGTGTTCAACCCGACCGAGACCGCGGATAATCTGAAAAAGCACGGCGGCTTCATTCCCGGCATCCGGCCGGGCGAGCGCACGGCCGAATACATCGACTATGTGCTGAGCCGTATCACCGTGGTCGGCGCGGCCTACCTCGCCATCGTCTGCCTCATTCCGGAGATCCTGATCTCCTACGCCGCGGTGCCGTTCTACTTTGGCGGCACCTCGCTGCTGATCGTCGTCAGCGTGACCATGGATACGGTGGCGCAGATCCAGGGCTATCTGCTGGCCCATCAATATGAAGGTCTGATCAAGAAGTCGAAGCTGCGGGGGCGCAGGAGATGAGGATTGTTTTGCTCGGCCCGCCGGGGGCCGGCAAGGGGACGCAGGCCAAGGAACTGGTTTCGAAATACGGCATCGTGCAACTCTCCACCGGCGACATGCTGCGTGCGGCTGTCGCGGCAGGCACGCCGATCGGCCTGAAGGCCAAGGACATCATGGCGCGGGGCGAACTCGTGCCTGACGATGTCGTGGTGGCGATCGTCGCCGACCGCATCGACAAGCCTGACGCCCGCAA
Source organism: uncultured Alphaproteobacteria bacterium (assembly GCA_963702635.1). Classification (GTDB taxonomy): domain Bacteria; phylum Pseudomonadota; class Alphaproteobacteria; order Rhizobiales; family Xanthobacteraceae; genus Z2-YC6860. The sequence continues at coordinate 820,938 of CAVPDL010000009.1, read as the reverse complement.
CGGCTTCATCCTCGACGGATTTCCCCGCACGGTGCCGCAGGCCGAGGCGCTCGACCGGATGCTGGCCAAGAAGGGTATGCGGCTCGACGCGGTGGTGCAGATCGAAGTCGACCCCGACATCCTGGTCCGGCGGATCGAAAATCGGGTCGAGCAGGCCAAGCTTCGCGGTGAGCCGTTGCGGGCCGACGACAGCCCGGAAATCCTCAAGCAGCGGCTTGCGGCCTACGAGGCCCAGACCGCGCCGCTGGTTAAGCATTACCGGCAAAAAGGCGCGTTGCGGACCGTGGACGGCATGGCCTCGATCACCGACGTGGCTGCCGCCATCGGCCGGGCGCTGGCGGATGCAGCGTTCCGTCCGGTTCCGCGGCGGAAGGAGGCTTCCGGCCGGGCCCTGAGCGGTCCAGCGGCCCGGAAACCCGCACCACGTGGGGGCGGGAGCGCCAAGAGGGTGGCGGCCAAGGCCAAGCCGGCCAAAAGCGCAAGTCGCGGCAAGTTCGCAAAGTCTGCCCGAAGACCCGCCAAAAAGCGGCAAAAAACCAGCAAAACCGCACGCTCGCGGAGGTTGACGAAGTGAGGTTGAATCCCTTAATAAACCCAGTATTCAGTCGGACACGGTTCGAACGATGCCGGCCCCGGAGTGGAGGGGAGGGCGTCGCGTTATTGCTTGGAGCGCCCGGCGGAACAGGCAGACAACGGCAGGGCTCACCACGGGCGGCCGCAACAGGAGTGAAGTCTTGGCCCGAATTGCAGGCGTAAACATTCCGACCAACAAGCGCGTCGTGATCGCGCTGCAGTACATCCATGGCATTGGCCAGACGAACGCCAAGGACATCATGGAGAAGGTGCACATCCCAATGGAGCGGCGGGTGTCGCAACTGACCGACCAGGAGGTGCTCCAGATCCGCGAAGTGATCGACCGCGACTACATGGTCGAGGGCGATCTGCGGCGCGAGGTTGCCATGAACATCAAGCGGCTGATGGACCTCGGCTGCTATCGCGGGTTGCGCCACCGTAAGGGCCTGCCGGTCCGCGGCCAGCGCACCCACACCAACGCCCGCACCCGCAAGGGTCCGGCCAAGGCCATCGCCGGCAAGAAGAAGGCGGCGTCGCCGACCTGATGCATTGGATCGGCCCGCAACGACTGCCGGCTTGAAAGGGATTTGAATGGGTAAGGAAGCCACTCGCCACCGCGCGCGTCCGAAGGCGCGAGCGCAAGAACATCGCCTCGGGCGTCGCCCACGTGAACGCCTCGTTCAACAACACCATGATCACCATCACCGACGCGCAGGGCAACGCCATCGCCTGGTCTTCGGCCGGCACCATGGGCTTCAAAGGCTCGCGCAAGTCGACGCCTTATGCCGCCCAGATCGCCGCCGAAGATGCCGCCAAGAAGGCCTCCGAGCACGGCATGCGCACGCTCGAAGTCGAGGTTGCGGGTCCGGGCTCCGGCCGCGAGTCGGCGCTGCGCGCGCTGCAGGCCGCGGGTTTCACCATCACCTCGATCCGCGACGTGACGCCTATCCCTCACAACGGCTGCAGGCCGAGAAAGCGCCGCCGCGTATGACCGATACATACATCCAGCCGACGACAACGCCGGCTGCCGCCGACACTTCCCACGGGGCGGAGTGGGGCGCGAGGCAAACCGCGCCACTCAATGCGATGGGTGCAAACGTGATCCAGAAGAATTGGCAGGAACTCATCAAGCCGAACAAGCTGCAGGTGTCGGTCGGCTCCGACGCCAAGCGTCAGGCGACGCTGGTCGCCGAGCCGCTCGAGCGCGGCTTCGGCGTCACGCTCGGCAATGCGCTGCGGCGCATTCTGCTGTCGTCGCTGCAGGGCGCCGCCGTGCAGTCGGTGCACATCGACGGCGTGCTGCACGAGTTCTCCTCGATTGCCGGCGTCCGCGAGGACGTGACCGACATCGTGCTCAACATCAAGGACATCGCCATCAAGATGCAGGGCGACGGCCCCAAGCGCATGGTGGTGAAGAAGTCCGGCCCCGGCACCGTGGTGGCGGGCGACATCCAGACCGTCGGCGACATCGTCGTGCTCAACCCCGACCTCGTGCTGTGCACGCTGGACGAGGGCGCCGAAATCCGGATGGAGTTCACCGTCAACACCGGCAAGGGTTACGTTCCGGCCGAGCGCAACCGCCCCGAGGACGCGCCGATCGGCCTCATTCCGGTCGACAGCCTGTACTCGCCGTGCCGCAAGGTCTCCTACAAGGTCGAGAACACCCGCGAGGGCCAGATCCTCGACTACGACAAGCTGACCATGACGATCGAGACCAATGGCGCGGTCAGTCCAGAGGATTCGCTGGCTTATGCCGCGCGCATCCTGCAGGACCAGCTCAACGTCTTCGTCAACTTCGAAGAGCCGCGCAAGGAGCAGGCCGCGGAAGCGATCCCGGACCTCGCCTTCAATCCGGCGTTCCTCAAGAAGGTCGACGAGCTCGAGCTCAGCGTGCGTTCGGCCAACTGCCTGAAGAACGACAACATCGTCTACATCGGCGATCTCGTTCAGAAGACCGAAGCCGAGATGCTGCGCACGCCGAACTTCGGGCGCAAGTCGCTCAACGAGATCAAGGAGGTGCTGGCGCAGATGGGCCTGCACCTCGGCATGGAAGTGCCCGGCTGGCCGCCCGAGAACATCGACGAGCTCGCCAAGCGCTTCGAGGACCATTACTGAGTTGAAGCGGCCGTCATGGCCGGGCTTGTCCCGGCCATCCCGATAAGGGACGCACGGTTGTTGCCCGCCTAGGCGGGATGCCCGGCACGAGGCCGGGCATGACGACGGAGAGGATTGAGGGGAATACCGCGATGCGTCACGGCAAGGTTCACCGCAAGCTCAACCGCACGGCGGAGCATCGCAAGGCCATGTTTGGCAACCTGTGCGCGGCGCTGATCAAGCACGAGCAGATCACCACCACGCTGCCGAAGGCCAAGGAGCTGCGCCCCGTCGTCGAGAAGCTGATTACGCTCGGCAAGCGCGGCGACCTGCACGCCCGCCGCCAGGCGATCGCGCAGATCCGCGACGTCGCCATGGTCAAGAAACTGTTCGATGTGCTCGGCCCTCGCTACAAGGACCGCAAGGGCGGCTACACGCGCATTCTCAAGGCTGGCTTCCGCCACGGCGACAACGCCGCCGTCGGCGTCATCGAGTTCGTCGATCGCGACGAGGCCGCCAAGGGGCTGGATTCCGGCCCGGTGCAGGATCGCAAGGTCGACGAAGACGCCACTGCGGCGGCGTAACACAGCCATGCGTGCTTCGCACGAATGGCAAAGGCGGCTTCGGCCGCCTTTTTGCTTTTGTGCCTGACCGGCGCGGCTTCGGCGCAGCAGGCCAACAGCGACGAGCGCGCCATGATCGCCGGCGCCGAGGGCGGCGAGATCGTCACCGTGCGCAAGGCGCTCGAAGGTGGCGCGCGCATCAACGCGCGCGATCAGCGCGGGCCGTTCGGCGCTGCTGGCGGCGACTCAGCGCAACGAGATCGAGGTCGCGCGGCTGCTGATCCGCGAGGGCGCCGACGTCAACGCCAAGGACTTCGTCCAGGACTCGCCATTCCTCAACGCCGCCGCCGAAGGCCGCATCGAGATTTTGAAGCTGATCCTCGCCGCCGGTCCCGACCTCAAGGACATCAACCGCGAGCGCAACACCGCGCTGATCCTGGCGGCGCACCACGGCCGCGTCGAAGCGGTGAAGCTCCTGCTCGCTACCAAGATCGACCGCGACCATGTCAACAATCTTGGCTGGACCGCGCTGCTGCAAGCAGTGATCGCCGGCGATGGCGGCCCGACGCAGACCGAGATCGTGCGGCTTCTGGTCGCGGCGGGAGCCAACGTCAACGTTGCCGACCGCGACGGCATCACCGCGCTGTCGCACGCCAAGCGTGCGGGCTTCTCCGGGATGGTTCGCATCCTGGGCGATGCCGGCGCACGCTGAGGAGCGGCGTTGCGGTGTGGGCAACGCCTCAAGTTCTCGGCATCTTCGATTGCACCGCCTTGCCGCCGCGATAGTATTCCCCCGTCGATATCAATCCCGAGTGGGAGAGGGGAATTCCATGTTCCGATTGACGCTGGGATGTGTTGCGGCACTCGCGCTTGTCAGCCAAGCCAACGCGCAGGGCGACGTGAAGCGCGGCGACTACCTGATGAACACGATCATGACCTGCGCCAATTGCCATTCGCCGAAGGGTCCGCCCGCGGCGGTTGCCGGCAAGGATTATTCCGGTGGGCTCTCCTGGGATGAGCCGCCGTTCAAGGTGACCGCGCCGAACATCACCCAGGACAAGGAAACCGGCATCGGCAATTGGACCGACGCCCAGATCAAGACGCATGATTCTGACCGGCAAGAACCCGCATGGCATCCAGGAAGCCGAGGTTATGCCGACGTCGTTCTATCCGATCCTTACTGAAGGTGATCTGAACGGCATCGTCGCCTATCTGCGCACGATCAAACCGGTGAAGAACAAGGTGGCGGACCCGATCTACAAGATCGCGCTGCCGCACCATGTCTTCCCGGGCGCCGAAAAGTCCTATGCGCCGGCCGATCTCAACGACAAGCTCAAGCGTGGGTTCTATCTCGCCACCATCGGCCATTGCATGGAATGCCACACGCCGTTCAGCGCCGGCGGCGGGCCGCGGACTTCGCCAATTCGCTCGGCAAGGGCGGCCGCGACTTCCCCGGCCCCTGGGGCGTGGTGAAGTCGCGCAACATCACCTCGAGCAAGGCCGCCGGCATTGGCGGCTGGAGCGACGCCGAGATCAAGGAGGCGATCATTCACGGCAAGCGCAAGGACGGCAGCCAACTCAAGGGGCCGATGGGTATCCAGTATTATGTCAACATGACCGACGCCGACCTCGACGCGGTGATCGCTTACGTCCGCACCGTGCCGGCAAAGGATTAGCGTCAAAGCTTCTAAACCAATCATTCAATGCGTCATTGCGAGCGAAGCGAAGCAATCTAGGACAGTAGACTGAGCTGGATTGCTTCGTCGCGGAGCCTGTCATCGGGCCGCGCTTCGCGCGGACCCGTTGGCTCCTCGCAATGACGAAGGAGGGCGCGGTCAGCACCGCGCTGCTTCTCCTTGTCCCCCCTTGCAGGGAGAGGGTCGGGTGAGGGGGCGTCGCCGCGATTCTGAGCCGCGCCGAATACCGAAAATGCTCCTGACATCCCGGGCCGGCCTTTCCGCACCGTCTCGAAAGGAAGGAATCGCGCCCTTCTATTGCCACGGGCCGCGGCCTATATCTGCTCGGCCCAGTGAGGGAATTGCATCAATGCCACGACGTTTCAGCCTGTTTTCTGCGCTCGCCGCCATGTCGCTGCTGTCGCAGCCTGTGGCCGCGCAGGACCGCGTGGTGCCGCCCTCGTCCGAGGCGCTGCGAATGTCGTATGCGCCGATCGTCAAACGGGTGACACCGGCGGTGGTGACGGTCTCGGCGGCGAAAACCGTAGAGAACCGCAATCCACTGATGAACGACCCGTTCTTTCGGCGATTCTTCGGACCTCAATTCGGGGGGCCCAGCGAGCAGAAGTCGCTCGGCTCCGGCGCCATCGTCGATCCGTCCGGTCTGGTGGTGACCAACAACCATGTCATCGACGGCGCCGATCAGGTCAAGATTTCGCTTGCCGACAAGCGCGAGTTCGACGTCGAGATCGTGCTCAAGGACCCGCGCACCGATCTTGCCGTGCTGCGCGTCAAGGACGGCCACGAGCGCTTCCCGGTGCTCGACTTCGGCAATTCCGATGAGCTTCAGGTCGGCGACGTGGTGCTCGCAGTCGGCAATCCGTTCGCGGTCGGCCAGACCGTGACCCACGGCATCGTCTCGGCATTGGCGCGCACCCAGGTCGGTGTCTCGGACTACCAGTTCTTCATCCAGACCGACGCTGCGATCAATCCCGGCAACTCCGGCGGCCCGCTGGTCGACATGGCCGGCAAGATGGTCGGCATCAACACCGCGATCTTCTCGCGCTCCGGCGGCTCGCAGGGCATCGGCTTCGCCATCCCGGCCAACATGGTGCGCGTCGTGGTGGCTTCGGCCAAGACCGGTGGCGGTGCGGTCAAGCGGCCCTGGCTCGGCGCCAATCTGCAGGCGGTGACGCCGGACCTCTCCAAGGAATTCGACCTCAAGCGGCCGGCCGGCGCGGTCGTCACCAATGTCACCGAGGGCAGCCCCGCCGCAAAGGCTGGCCTCAAGCCCGGCGACGTGATCGTTGCGCTCGGCGATCAGCCTGTCGACGATCCGAACGCCTTCAACTATCGCTTCGCCACTCATCCGCTCGGAGGCAAGATCGATCTGGGTGTTGTGCGCGGCGGCAAGGAGAGCAAGATATCGATCGCGCTTGAGACCGCGCCGGACAAGCCACGCGACGAAATCCTCATCGAGGCACGCTCGCCTTTCGCTGGCGCCAAGGTGGCGAATCTCTCGCCGGCGCTTGCCGACGAACTGCGGCTCGATGCTTCGACCGAGGGTGTGGTCGTCGTCGAGGTCGCGGATGGCACGCTGGCGCAGAACTTGGGGTTCCAGCGCGGCGACATCGTCATGTCGGTCAACAACAGCAAGATCGCCAGGACCCGGGACCTGGAAAAACTGGCGAAGGCCGGCTCCCGCGTCTGGCGGGTCGTGATCCAGCGCGGCGGCCAACGCATCTCGGCCGTGTTCGGCGGATGAGATGGTCGAGGTAGTGCCACACGTGTCCCGGACGCGATGCAGCGCCATAAGTGCGTTCGCGCGCGTCGTTGACGCGCTATGGCGGTGCATCGCTGATCCGGGACCCAACTTCCTTGAGGTAATCGGGGTCCCGGGCCTGCAGCAGTGCAGCGCTTCGAGCTGCGCTGCGCCCGGGACACGAGCCCGAGTATGACGTCGCGCCCCAAACGCGGCTCGGGGCCAAGCCTGTTCGCTGCAGCCGGGCTCGACCATGACGCGCCGCGGCCGCTCGCCGACAAGCTCCGCCCGCAGAAGCTTGCCGACGTGGTCGGGCAGGATCACCTGCTCGGCCCCGACGGTGCGCTGGCGCGGATGCTCGACACCCGGTCGCTCGGTTCGCTGATCTTCTGGGGGCCGCCCGGCACCGGCAAGACCACGGTGGCGCGCCTGCTGGCCCAGGCGACCGACCTGCATTTCGAGCAGATTTCGGCGATTTTCTCCGGCGTTGCCGACCTCAAGAAGGTGTTCGACCAGGCTCGCGCCCGCCGCGAGACCGGGCAGGGCACGCTGCTTTTTGTCGACGAAATCCATCGCTTTAACCGCGCCCAGCAGGACAGTTTCCTGCCGGTGATGGAGGACGGCACCATCGTTCTGGTCGGCGCGACGACGGAGAACCCATCGTTCGAACTGATCGCGCCGATGCTGTCGCGCGCCCGCGTGCTGGTGTTCCAGTCGCTCGACGCAGAGGCGATCGAAAAGCTCCTGGCTCGGGCCGAAGCAATCGAAGGCAGGACGCTGCCGCTCGACGAGGAAGCCCGCGCCGTCGCTGATCCGCATGGCCGACGGCGACGGCCGCGCCTCGCTCACGCTCGCCGAGGAAATCTGGCGCGCGGTGCGGCCGGGCGAGATTTTCGATGCCGCGGCCTTGCAGGCCGTGGTGCAGCGCCGCGCTCCGATCTACGACAAGAAGCAGGACGGCCACTACAACCTGATCTCGGCGCTGCACAAGTCGGTACGCGGCTCCGACCCCGACGCCGCGCTGTACTATCTCGCCCGCATGCTCGACGCCGGCGAGGACCCGCTCTACGTCGCCCGCCGCGTGGTGCGGATGGCGATCGAGGATATCGGCCTTGCCGACCCGCAGGCACTGGTGATCTGCAACGCCGCCAAGGACGCTTACGACTTTCTCGGCTCGCCCGAAGGCGAGCTCGCCATCGCGCAAGCCGTGATCTACGTCGCCACCGCGCCGAAATCCAACGCTGCCTACGTCGCCTATGGCGCGGCGAAGCGCACTGCGCAGGAAAACGGCTCGCTCCTGCCGCCCAAGCACATCCTCAACGCGCCGACCAATCTGATGAAATCCGAAGGCTACGGCCGCGGCTACGCCTATGACCACGACGCCGAGGAGGCGTTCTCCGGCCAAGACTATTTCCCGGAGGCGCTGGGCCGCCGGCAATTCTACGATCCGCCGGAGCGCGGCTTCGAGCGTGAGGTCAGAAAACGCCTGGAATACTGGGCCAAACTTCGCAGAGACAAGGCTGGGAATTGATGAGAAGCGTGCTGCTTTCCGTCTGCACGACCAGCGCAATTCTGGTGGCACCCGCGCTCGCGGAGGAGCCGTTCGTCGGCCGCTGGGCGGTCGCGCCCGAGGTCTGCGGCGGTCACGGCGAGACCCCGGAGACCTCCGCTCTGGTTGCGACCGACACCTCGCTGTGGTGGTTCGACGGTTATTGCCGCATCGGCAAGATGTATAAGGCCGGGGCAATCTACGTTCAGGCGCATTGCTCGACGAAGGAAAATGTGCCCGTGACGCTTGACGCTCACGGCGACCGCATGCGCGTAACTTGGGACCGCACCAAGGTCGGGGACCTCAAGCGCTGCAAATGAGCGATCTCGCAACCAGCACCGGCAAGGGCGTCCAAACCGTCACGGTCTCGGGCGACGAAGACGGCATGCGGCTCGACCGGTTCTTCGAAGCGCGCTATCCGGGCCTCTCCTTCAGCCACATCCAGCGCATCATCCGCAAGGGCGAGGTGCGAGTGAACGGCAAGCGCGCCGAGCCCAAGGACCGCCTGCACAAGGGCCAGGCGGTCCGCGTTCCGCCCTTGAAGATCGCGCCGCCAAAGCCGCGCGACGATGCGCCCGGCGGTCAGAAGGACCGCGCGTTCCTGAAATCCATCACGCTCTACGAGGACGACGACGTGATGGTGCTGAACAAACCGATGGGGCTCGCGGTGCAAGGCGGCTCCGGCACCTACCGCCACCTCGACGGCATGCTCGGCAGCATCACCGCGAAGGACGGCCAGCGGCCGCGCCTGGTGCATCGGCTCGACAAGGACACGTCGGGCTGCCTGCTTGTGGCGAAATCGCGCTTCGCCGCAGCGGCGCTGTCGAAGACCTTCCGTTCGCGCTCGGCGCGGAAAATCTACTGGGCGCTGGTCGCCGGCGTGCCGCGGCCCAAGCAGGGCCGGGTCTCCGCCTTCCTCGCCAAGGACGAACGCGAGGACGAAAGCGTCATGCGCATCGCCCGCCATGGCGAGGAGGGCGCAAGCCACGCGGTCACCTACTACGCCGTGGTCGAGACGTCGGCCCGGAAGCTCGCCTGGCTGTCGCTTAAGCCGGTGACCGGCCGCACCCACCAACTTCGCGCTCATATGGCCCATATCGGCCATCCGATCGTCGGGGACGACAAATACTTCCGCATCGAGAACTGGGAGCTGCCGGGCGGCATGCAGAACAGGCTGCACCTGCTCGCCCGCCGTATCGCGGTGCCGCATCCGCGTGGCGGGGTGATCGACGTCACCGCGCCGTTGCCGCCGCATATGCAGCAGACCTGGAACCTGCTCGGCCTCGATGCTGCGCGCTACGACCCGATTGTCGAGGCGCCGGAGGAATAGGGGCTGGCGCACCGGGGTTTGCTGCCTATGTGATCCACATGCAGAAGCCGTGGAAAAAAGTCCCGATCCTGGGCTTGGCGGCGGTCTTGGCCGTCGTCTGGTGCGACGCCGCCGTGGCTAAGCACAAAAAGCATCGCGCCGACCACAGCGGTTGGTCCGGTCCGAGCGGCGATCTTGGCATCAAGCGCGATTATGACGGCACTCCGATCATCATGCAGGGCTATCGCCGAAGCCGGCCGGCGCCGGCAGAGGAACAAGCCGCGCCGCAGCAGCGGGCGGACCGGCCGCCAGTGCATATTCCGCGAGGCAGCAGCACCTACATCCCGCCGCCGGTACCGTCGCCCTACTCGACGAATAGCCCGCCGGCCAGGGCGCTGACGCAGCCGGTGGTCCAGCCCTATAATCCGCCGCCGATCACCACCTTCAGCGACCGGGTGACGGGCGCCATCCATGCCTATCCGTTGGAGAAGGGCATCGGGAACAACCCGACCGACCAGCAAATGTTTATTAGACAGTGCATCAACCAATAGGCACCGTCTGATCGCGACGCGCCCGGCAATGTGACCGCAATCGGCGAGGTGCTCGAAACGACCCGCAAGTGGCCGAAGGGGGCTCAATCTCGTCTTTAGTTAGCGCAGCGCCGCGTTGATCTTTTCCAGCGCGGCCGAGCCCGGGCACAGCTCCTTTGCTTCGAGCGCGTTGAGCGGCGTATCCACCGTGTTGAGATGGCCGTGCAGGTCGTCGGCGTCCGGATCGACGTAGAGCAGCCCGGTGACGACCTGGCCCTTGGCGGCGTGCTTCTGCAGGAATGCCATCGCCGCCAGCCGATCGTGCACGTCGTAGTCGGCGTCGAGCTTGCGCAGCGCAAGCTTGGTGCCGTCGTGCTGCTCGACCACCTGCACCGAGCCCGGCGCGTAGTCGACGGTGATCGGCGTCGCGGCCGGTGATGACGTCGAGCCGGTTCACGGCGTCGTTGTGCTCGCGCACGTAGTCGAAGCTCTTGGTCGAGCCGGTGTGGTTGTTGAAGGCGACGCAGGGGCTGATCGACGTCGATGAAGGCCGCGCCCTGGTGCTTGATCGCGGCCTCGATCAGCGGCACCAGCTGGGTCTTGTCGCCGGAGAAGCTGCGCGCCACGAAGCTCGCGCCGAGCTGCAGCGCGATCGCCACCAGATCGATGGCGTTGTCGGTGTTGGTCACGCCGCGCTTTGACTTCGAGCCGCGGTCGGCGGTGGCCGAGAACTGGCCCTTGGTCAGGCCGTAGACGCCGTTGTTCTCGACGATGTAGGTCATGTTGACGCCGCGCCGGATCGAATGGGCGAACTGGCCGAAGCCGATCGAGGCGCTGTCGCCGTCGCCGGAGACGCCGAGATAGATCAGGTCGCGGTTGGCGAGATTGGCCCCGGTCAGCACCGACGGCATGCGGCCGTGCACCGAGTTGAAGCCGTGCGAATTGCCGAGGAAATAGTCCGGCGTCTTCGACGAGCAGCCGATGCCGGAAATCTTCGCCACCCGGTGCGGCTCGATCGAAAGCTCGAAGCAGGCCTCGATGATCGAGGCGGTGATCGAGTCGTGGCCGCAGCCGGCGCACAGCGTCGAGATCTTGCCCTCGTAGTCGCGGTGGGTGTAGCCGAGGTCGTTCTTCGGCAGCCCGGGATGATGGAATTTCGGCTTGGCGATGTAGGTCATGGCAGTGCCCGATTGTCTTCCAAGTCATTTCCGCCTCTCCCTCGAGGGGAGTCGGCCGAAGCAGCCGCGTCTCGGAGAGAATGCGGCGGCCGTCGTGCCGCGAGCACGCGTTGCTTCGCCAACGCTCCTCAGCATGAGGCCGATTGAGCCCGTGCGCGATCACGACACCACCTTGCGCAGCGGCGTGACTTTGAGCTGGTCCTGATGGTCGCCGATCGCCTTGGCGATGAAGCGCGCGGTGATCGGCGTGCCGTCGTAATGCAGGATCGGAACCAGCCGCACCGGATCGATGCCGTATCTCGTTGACGATCAGCGAGCGGAGCTGGCTGTCGCGGTTCTGCTCGACCACGTAGACGAAGTCGTGGTCGGCGATGAAGCTCGCGACGCTGGAATGGAACGGAAAGGCGCGGATGCGCAGCCGATCGAGCTGGTGGCCGCGCGCCTCCAGCATGCCGATCGCCTCGTCCATCGCCGGCGAGGTCGAGCCGTAATAGATCACGCCGTATTTGGTCGGCTTGCCGCGCATTGGCCTGCAGCGGCCGCGGCACCAGGTCCTTGGCGGTCTCGAACTTGCGCAAGCAGCCGCTGCATGTTGTCCTGGTAGGCCGGGCCGTCCTCGGTGTAGCGCGCGTAACGGTCGCGCGAGGTGCCGCGGGTGAAGAACGAGCCCTTGGTCGGGTGCGTGCCGGGATAGGTCCGGTACGGGATGCCGTCGCCGTCGACATCGAGATAGCGGCCGAATTCCTTGGCCTGGTCGAGCATCTCGGCGGTCATCACCTTGCCGCGGTCGTATTGCTTGGCGTCGTCCCATTTCAGCGGCCGGCACAGCCGGTGGTTCATGCCGATGTCGAGGTCGAGCATCAGGAAGATCGTGGTCTGCAGCCGGTCGGCGAGGTCGAACGCCTGCGCCGCCATCTCGAAGGCCTCGGCCGGGTCCTCGGGGAACAGCAGCACGTGCTTGGTGTCGCCGTGCGAGGCGTAGGCGCGCGCTGATGATGTCGCACTGCTGGGTGCGCGTCGGCATGCCGGTCGAAGGGCCGGCGCGCTGCACGTCCATGATCACGGCTGGGATTTCCGCGAAATAGGAAAGCCCGATGAACTCCTGCATCAGCGAGATGCCGGGGCCGGAGGTTGCCGTGAAGGCGCGGGCGCCATTCCAGGCGGCGCCGATGACGATGCCGATCGAGGCGAGCTCGTCCTCGCCCTGGACGATGGCGTATTTCGCCTTCTTGGTCTCGGGGTCGTGGCGCAGCCGCTTGCAATGGCTGGTGAAGGCGTCGGCGAGCGACGAGGACGGCGTGATCGGATACCAGGCGCAGACCGTCGCGCCGCCATAGACCGCGCCGAGCGCCGCCGCCGAGTTGCCTTCGATGAAGATGCGGTCGCCGACCTTGTCGGCCTTCTGCACGCGAAGCCCGATCGGGCATTTCAGGTTCTGCAACGCGTAGTCGCGGCCGAGATGCAATGCGTGGACGTTGGAGGAAAGCAGCTTCTCCTTGCCCTTGTACTGGTCGCCGATGAGCTGCTCGATGACCTTGGGGTCCATGTCGAGCAGGGCCGACAGCGCGCCGAGGTAGATGATGTTCTTGAACAGCTGGCGCTGGCGCGGGTCGGTATAGGTCGAGTTGGTGATCGCGGTGAGCGGCACGCCGATCACCGTGATGTCCTCGCGGAATTTCGAGGCCGGCATCGGCTTGGTGCAGTCGTAGAACAGATAGCCGCCCGGTTCGATCGAGGCGACGTCCTTGTCCCAGGTCTGCGGGTTCATCGCCACCATCATGTCGACGCCGCCGCGGGCGCCGAGATGGCCGTCTTCGGTGACGCGCACCTCGTACCAGGTCGGCAGACCCTGGATGTTGGACGGGAAGATGTTGCGCGGCGCTGACCGGCACGCCCTGCCGCAGGATCGAGCGAGCGAACAGCTCGTTGGCGCTCGCCGAGCCCGAGCCGTTGACGTTGGCGAACCGGACGACGAAATCGTTTACGCTGCTGATCGGGCTGGGGACTGGCATGGTGTTCCGGCGTGGGTCATGTCGATGAGATATTTTTGCATGTCCCACGCACCGGTGGGGCAACGCTCGGCGCAAAGGCCGCAGTGCAGGCAGACGTCCTCGTCCTTCACCATCACGCGGCCGGTCTTGAGGCCGTCGGCGACGTAGAGGTCCTGGCGTGAGGTTGGTCGACGGCGCCTGCAGCCGGGTCCGCAGCTCGGCTTCCTCGCCGTTCTGCGTGAAGGTGATGCAGTCCATCGGGCAGATGTCGACGCAGGCGTCGCACTCGATGCAGAGCTGCGAGGTGAACACGGTCTGGATGTCGCAGTTCAGGCAGCGCTGCGCCTCGCCGAGCGCGAGCTTGACGTCATAGCCCAGCTCGACCTCGGCGCGGATGTCTTTCAGCGCGATCACCTTGTCGCGGTGCGGCACCCGGTAGCGCTTGTCGTTGGAAATGTCGTTGTCGTAGCTCCACTCGTGGATGCCCATCTTCTGCGATGAGATCTGCACGTCGGGCAGCGGGCGCTCGGTGATGTCCTCGCCGCGAGCACATCTTGTGGATCGACAGCGCGGCATCGTGGCCGTGTGCCACCGCCCAGATGATGTTCTTCGGGCCGAACGCCGCGTCGCCGCCGAAGAACACCTTCGGATTGGTCGAGGCCATGGTCTTGGGATCGACCTTGGGCATGTCCCACTTGTCGAACTCGATGCCGACAGTCGCGCTCGATCCAGGGGAAGGCGTTCTCCTGGCCGACCGCGACCAGCACGTCGTCGGCCGGGACGGTCTGATCCGGCTCGCCGGTCGGCACCAGATTGCGGCGGCCATTGGCGTCGTATTCGGCCTTGACCTTCTCGAACACCACGCCGGTCAGCTTGCCGTTGTCGTGGGTGAAGGCCTTCGGCACCATGAAATTGAGGATCGGGATGTCCTCGTGCATGGCGTCCTCCTTCTCCCAGGGGGACGCCTTCATTTCCTCGAAGCCGGAGCGCACGATCACCGTGACGCTCTCGCCGCCGAGCCGGCGCGCGGTGCGGCAGCAGTCCATCGCGGTGTTGCCGCCGCCAAGCACGATGACGCGCTTGCCGATCTTGTCGGTGTGGCCGAACGACACGCTGGAGAGCCAGTCGATGCCGATGTGGATGTTCTTGGCCGCTTCCTTGCGGCCCGGGATGTCGAGTTCGCGGCCGCGCGGCGCGCCGGAGCCGACGAAGATCGCGTCGTAATTCTCGCCGAGCAGCTTCTTCATGCTGTCGATGCGGGCGCCGCCTTTGAACTCGATGCCGAGGTTGAGGATGTAGTCGCATTCCTCGTCGATCACGGCGTCGGGCAGGCGGAATTTCGGGATCTGCGATCGCATCATGCCGCCGGCCTTCGGGTCGGCGTCGAACACGGTGCAGTGGTAGCCGAGTGGGGCGAGGTCGCGGGCGACTGCGAGCGAGGCTGGGCCACCGCCCACCAGCGCAATGCGCTTGCCGTTCTTCGCGGCGGCAGGCCGCGGCATGCGGTGCTTGATGTCGTCCTTGAAATCGGCGGCGACGCGCTTCAGCCGGCAGATCGCGACCGGCGTTTCCTCGACCCGGCCGCGCCGGCAGGCCGGCTCGCACGGCCGATCGCAGGTGCGTCCGAGGATTCCCGGAAACACGTTCGACCGCCAATTGATCATGTAGGCGTCGCTGTAGCGCCCCTCGGCGATCAATCGGATGTATTCCGGGACTGGAGTGTGGGCCGGGCAGGCCCATTGGCAGTCGACCACTTTGTGAAAGTAGTCCGGCGCAGCAATGTTTGTTGGTTTCATTGACTCCTCGTGCACGCACCCCTTCTTCGGGAATCGAGGGGCTTGCGTGACGTCAGCGCTGGCAGGTCCATCCCCCTTGGACCGGCCTTGTCCCGCCGAATCCATATAGGAGTTTTACTGGACAGACCCTGCAAATTCCACCGCCAGCGAACACATGCCACCCGCTGGTTAATTGCAGGCCGGCCCGGGACTTGTGTTCCGTCAAAGCGGCGTCAACGTGGCGGCCGTTGACACGAAATCTGCTCCATTGGCCGTCGAGTTTGGCTAGTTATGAGGCCCACGCCCGGGCCTGATATTTGCTGCGCTGCACAATAGCCGGTTTGAGAGACCATGCGCAGACATCTTCGAGGATATTTTCGAGCGGCAGCCGGTCGACCCGACCGAAGCGGCGCGGCGCAACATGCGCCCGGCGCTGCGGGCGCGGTTTTATGAGGCCGCCACCGCTGGCGAGGGCACAGGCGGCTTCGAAGTCCTGCTCGACGGCCGCCCGGTGCGGACCCCGGCCCGGCGGCCATTGGCCGCGCCGGTCCGTGCGCTCGCGCGACGCCATCGCCGCCGAATGGAACGCGCAGCAGAAGGTCGATCGACCCGGCGACCATGCCGCTGACGCGGCTGGCCAATTCGATCATCGATGGCGTTGTGCCGCAGCCTGTGCCGGTCGCGGTCGAGATCGAGAAATATCTCGGCACCGACCTGCTGTGCTATCGCGCCGCCCATCCCGAAGGCTTGCTGCGCGCGCCAGGCGCGAGCATTGGGATCCGGTCATCGCCTGGGCCGCCGAAACGCTCGGCGCGCGCTTCGTGCTGGCCGAGGGTGTCACTCATATCGAGCAACCGGACGCACGCCATTGCCGCGGCGCGTGCCGCGATTCCGGCGGCGGCGACGTCGCCGGGGCGTGGCGGCTCGGCGCGCTCAATGTGGTGACGTCGCTGACCGGCTCGGCGCTGCTTGCGCTTGCGCTTGCCGCAGGGCGGCTCACCGCCGATGAGGCCTGGGCTGCGGCTCATGTCGACGAGGACTGGAACATGGAGTTCTGGGGCCGCGACGAGATCGCGCTGCAGCGCCGCGCCTACCGTTTCGCCGAGATGCAGGCGGCGGCGAAGGTGCTGGGCGAGTTGCGGTGAATGCGATCGTCATTGCGAGGAGCCAACGGGTCCGCGCGAAGCGCGGCCCGATGACAGGCTCCGCGACGAAGCAATCCAGCTTTGTGCCACTGTCCTGGATTGCTTCGCTTCGCTCGCAATGACGGGATCAGTTGTTCTGCACCAGATGTGTGAACTTCGGGTCGAGCTTGCCGGCGCGAGCAAAGCTCGCCTTCGCCTCGTGGTGCGGTTCATCGCCATCAGCACATGGCCACGGCCGGCGTGCGCCTCGGCGGATTTTTCGTCGATCTCGATCGCCTGGTCGTACGCAGCCAACGCCTGGTCGTGGCGGCCCAACTCGCGGAGCGCGATGCCGCGGTTGCAATGCGCCGTCGGATGGTTGGGAAACAGCGCGATGGCTTGATCGTAGTCGCGCAGCGCATCGTCGAGCCTGCCGGCCCGCATCAGCACGCCGGCGCGGTTGAAATAGGCCGGCGCCAGCCCCGGCAACAGCGCGATCGCCTGGCTGAAGCCGGCATAGGCCTCGTCAAGCCGGCCCAGGCTCGACAGCGCTCCGGCGCGGTTGCAGAGGTCCTCCGCATTGTTCGGCCGCAGCCCCAGTGCCCGGTCGAAATCGGCGAGCGCCTCCTCGAACCGGCCCATCTCCGACAGCAGTGCGCCGCGGTTGCCATAGGCATCGACGAACGTCGCGTCGGTCTCGATCGCGCTCGAAAAGCTCTTCAGTGCCTCGTCATCCTGGTTCTGCCGCAGATGCGCCTGGCCCTTGAGATTGTGCAGCCGTGACTGCGGTGGCCCCACTTCGAGCGCGCGGCCGATCACCTTGATGCCCTCGTCGATCTGGCCCTCCTGGATCGCCAACACTGCGATGTAATAGAGCGCGTCGGCGTTGTTCGGGTCCTGCTGCAGGATCGCCACATAGCGCTGCATCGCAAGCTCATGCTTGCCCTCGCGGTGCAGCGCCAGCGCCTCGGCGAGGGCGGCCTTCGGCCCGTCGGTGTTGGGGGGTGAATTCATGGCTGTTTTCTGGTGGCCGTCATGCCCCATGCGTGCCCGGAGGGCAACCAACCGGGGCCGTCATGCCCAGCGAAGGCGGGGCATCCAGTAACCACCAAGACCCGCTGGGATACTGGATCGCCCGCCGTCGCGGGCGATGACGCCTGAGACGTGGCGGGCTATGACGCCCTGGAACCGTGCTATCCCTTTTGCCAAGGATTTCGGGGCCCGGCATGAAGGACATCCTCGACCGGCTGGAACAGCGCCGCGAGCAGGCCCGCCTCGGCGGCGGGCAGGCGCGCATCGACGCCCAGCACAAGCGTGGCAAGCTGACCGCGCGCGAGCGCGTTGAATTGCTGCTCGACAAGGGCTCGTTCGAAGAGTTCGACATGTTCGTCCAGCACCGCTCCACCGACTTCGGCATGGACAAAACCAAAATCCCCGGCGACGGCGTGGTCACCGGCTGGGGCACGGTGAACGGCCGCACCGTCTACCTGTTCTCCAAGGATTTCACGGTGTTCGGTGGTTCGCTTAGCGAGACGCACGCGCAGAAAATCATCAAAGTCCAGGACATGGCGCTGAAGGCGCGCGCTCCGATCATCGGCCTGTTCGACGCCGGGGGCGCCCGCATCCAGGAGGGCGTGGCCTCGCTCGGCGGTTACGGCGAGGTGTTCAAGCGCAACGTCATCGCCTCGGGCGTGATCCCGCAGATCAGCGTCATCATGGGGCCGTGCGCCGGCGGCGACGTCTATTCGCCGGCGATGACCGACTTCATCTTCATGGTGCGCGACACCAGCTACATGTTCGTCACCGGCCCCGACGTGGTGAAGACCGTCACCAACGAGGTGGTCACCGCCGAAGAGCTCGGCGGCGCCTCGGTGCACACCACGAAGTCCTCGATCGCCGACGGCGCCTACGACAACGACCTCGATTGCCTGCTGCAGATGCGCCGGCTGATCGATTTCCTGCCCGCCAACAACGAGGCCGGCGTGCCGGAATGGCCGTCGCACGACGACATCGAGCGCGAGGACAAGTCGCTCGACACGCTAGTGCCAGACAGCCCGAACAAGCCTTACGACATCAAGGAGCTGATCCTGAAGGTCGCCGACGAGGGCGACTTCTTCGAAATCTCCGAAAGCTTCGCGAAGAACATCGTCACCGGTTTCGGCCGCATCGCGGGCAGCAGCGTCGGTTTCGTCGCCAACCAGCCGATGGTGCTGGCGGGCGTGCTCGATAGCGACGCCTCAAGCGCAAGGCCGCGCGGTTCGTGCGCTTCTGCGACGCCTTCGACATCCCGATCGTGACCTTCGTCGACGTGCCGGGGTTCCTGCCCGGCACCGCCCAGGAGTACGGCGGCCTGATCAAGAACGGCGCCAAGCTCTTGTTCGCCTATTCGCAGGCGACCGTGCCGCTGATCACCGTGATCACGCGCAAGGCCTTCGGCGGCGCCTATGACGTGATGGCGAGTAAGCACGTCGGCGGCGATCTCAACTACGCCTGGCCGACGGCGCAGATCGCGGTGATGGGGGCGAAGGGCGCGGTCGAGATCATCTTCCGCGCCGACATCGGCGATGCCGAAAAAATCGCGGCGCGGACGAAGGAATACGAGGAGCGCTTCCTGTCGCCGTTCATCGCCGCCGAGCGCGGCTATATCGACGACGTGATCATGCCGCATTCGACGCGGCGAAGGATTGCCCGGGCGCTGGCGATGCTGCGAGGCAAGCAGGTGGAGATGCCGAAGCGGAAGCACGATAATTTGCCGGTGTAGCCACTCGTTTTCCTACTTGCGGTTGTGCACCTGATGCATTATCATCTGATGCATGCGAACGACCCTGGATATCGATGACGACGTGCTCGCCGCCGCCAAGCGACGCGCTGCCGATGAAAAGACCACGGCGGGAAAGGTCATCTCGGACCTCGTTAGGAAAGCTCTGACCCAGGCGGCCGCGGACATCGGCTCCGCCGAGATGCGGCACGGTCTCCTATACGAAGACGGCTGGTATGTCCGTCCGTCGCGTGGCGGCGTGATTACCAACGAACTGATCGGGCAGATCGAAGACGAACTGGATCGTGAGGATGCGCGCCTTACTGGACGTGAACGTGCTTCTGGCACTGATGGATAGGGATCACGTCCATCACCGCGCGGCACTGCAATGGTGGCGGTCGGACCGGGATCATGGTTGGGCGTCGTGCCCGCTGACGCAAAATGGATTTGTCCGTATTTCGTGCCAGGGCAATTTTCCCGGCCGGCCGACAGTCGCACAGGCCGTCGAGCAGTTGCGGCGACAGATTGCCGAGTCAGACCATGCGTTCTGGCCGGACGATGTCTCAATTGTCGATGAAGGCTCGTTCGATCGTAGCCGCCTTCTCGGCCCAAACCAAATTACCGATGTCTATCTGCTGGCGCTGGCCGTGAAGAACGGAGGACGGCTGGTGACGTTCGATCGCGGCGTTGCATGGCGGGCGGTGCGCCATGCGGATGCGAAGCGGCTAACAGTGATATGAAAGCGGAGCGAACCAACGGCGCATGCCTTCATCGTTCACAGAGCGCGCATACATCTACGACATCGGCGCCTTCGCCAGCGGTGCAGAGCAACACGCTGCCGCTCTCTTGCGTGATCTGGTCGGCCAGCAGCAGGTGCTGCGTGCCCGAGTGGATGTCGCGATAGCAGCAAGCGTAGCCCGGATTGAACGAAGCGCATCCGGGATGCCCCGCATTCCGCTTGGCTTCATGCGGGCTACGGGCAGTCCTCAATGCCCCTTGCTCTCGCCCGGCGTGTGCAGGCCCAGCAGCCCCCATTCCGCGCCCTTGCCGGCGGTGCCGAGCAGCACCTTGCCGCACTCCTGGGTGATCTGGTCGGCCAGCAGCAGGTGCTGCGTGCCCGAGTGGATGTCGCGATAGCAGCGCTGCAGCACGCTCGGCCGCAGCGACATGCCGCGCGTCGCGCGATGGGCGAACGTGGAGATTTCCGAGATCACGTCGTGCAGATGGCGCATCGCCAAGCGAATAAGCGCAAGCTGCTCCACGTTGGCCTGCTCGCCGCGGGCGTAGCTGTCGTCGAGGCTGTTCCAGGCTTCATACACCAGGGCGCGGGCGGCGCGGTACTTCGCCTCGGCCTCCGCGAACGACATCCGGAAGCTTGCGCTTTCGTGCATCTTGCCGAACGGATCGCTGCGGCTGCGCGCCTCCTTGGCGAGTTCGTCGAGCGCGCGGCGGCCGACGCCGAGTGCCCAGCTGGTGTGGCCCCAGGTAGTCAGGCTGACGAGGCCTGCGCTGTACTGGATGCCGCCGCGCCGCTGCACTGCGCCGTCGAGCGGAAACGTCATACCCTGCGGCACGAACAGCTCGTCCGTCGTCAGCCCGTAGTCGTAGCTGCCGCTGCCGCGCAGGCCCAGCACCTCCCAGTTGCCCTTGAGCACCACCGTGCTGCGGGGGTGATGGCAGAGCACGATGTCCGGCGTGCCGTCGGGCTTGATCCGCGGCTTGTCGCCGTCGGTGATGAAGCATCCGGAGTGAATCCACTCGGCATGATGGATGCCGCTGCCATAGCTCCAGAGGCCGCGGATCATGTAGCCGCCGTCGACCGGGCGGGCGAAGCCGCGCGGCACGCCGTTGCCCGCCGCGGTCACGTCGCCGCCCTTGCCGTAGATGACTCGCGCGCCGGCGTCGGACAGGAACGCGCCCATGTCCGCGCCCATCACGCCCTCGACCATCATGCACCAGCCGGTCGAGCCGTCTGCCCAGGATACGCGCTCGACCAGCTTCATCGCCTCGACCCACCGCAGCTCCAATCCGCCGAGCGCTTTCGGCAGCGTCAGCATGTAGAGCCCGGCGCGGCGGAATTCGTCCACCACCCGGTCGGTCAGGTGATAAAGCCGTTCCGCCTCGTCGGCGTCGGCCTCGACCAGCGGCAGCAGGTTCTCGACGGTTCGCGAAAGCGCCTCGAACGAGGGCGGCACGGCGCCGGTCTTGGCGGCCACGTTCGCTGTCATAACCTGAGATCTCCGCTGGCTTGGCCCGCAACGATACGGAGACAGTAAAGCATGTCCCGGAACGGCGGACACCGGCCTTGCGGGCTACGAATTGTGCGACAATCGCCTATACATCCCGCGACACAGGAACCCCTCATCATTCTGCGCTGCGCCGCGACCATGGCGCTTCCGCCGCCCCGTCCGGCGCAACACGCGTCGCTATTGCGCCCAGCACGGCGGGCTGTCACACCACCGGTTCAAAATGCTCGGGGAGGAACGACCGATGCGAATATTTTCACGCGGAACCATCATGACCGCATGCGCCGCCGCCGTGCTGGCCGTCGTCGGTCTGGCCGCCGCGTCCGACACTGCGTTGGCGCAATCCGCTGCAAGACCCGTCACCACACCCACTGGCCTACAAATCATCGACACCAAACCCGGCACCGGTGCGTCGCCGCGCGCGGGCCAGACCGCCATCGTGCATTACACCGGCTGGCTCTACGTCAACGGCACGAAAGGCAAGAAATTCGACTCCTCCGTCGACCGCAACGAGCCGTTCGAGTTTCCCATCGGCCAGGGCCGCGTGATCGCGGGATGGGACCAGGGCGTGGCGACGATGAAGGTCGGCGGCAAGCGCACGCTGATCATCCCGCCGCAGCTCGGCTATGGCGCACGTGGCGCCGGCGGGGCCATTCCGCCGAACGCCACGCTGATCTTCGACGTCGAGCTACTCGGTGTGAAGGGCTGACGGCAAGCGTTACCGCGAGATCGTCACGCCCGCTGCGCGGTCCACGTGCCCGAGCAGTGGTCGTTGCCCGACTTGCCGCTCCAGCGTCCGCTGCCCGATCCGAGCGACAGCCGGCCGGAGCCGGACGCGGACTTTTCGCCTGCCGCGACGAACACGCTGACGTTGCCCTTGCCGGTGACGCGGCCGCGCGCCTTGACCAGCCCCGGGAACGAGACGTTGCCGTTGGTGATGGCGACCGGGAAGTTGTAGGTGCTGCAGGCGCCGCGGGTCGTCACGATGGAAAGGCTCCAGCGTCCATCGTAAGGCGTGCTGGCGCTGGCGACGCCGATCGTAGACGCGGCGACGGCGAAAGCGAGAATGCTCGTACGCATAATTTTGTCGAACATGACAATCCTCCTGAGGCTGAAATGTGCCAAGCGTCCCGAACGGGGACACCTTACCGCCCCTTGGTCGCGGCCGGTGGAGGAAAGGTTCAAATGACTTTGCAGTTGCCCGCTACGGCTTGCAGGGCGGCCGCATCACGAGCCCGCCCGCGCCTGCTATCGCATGTGGGGCGTGGCAAGACGCGCGCCTTGGGTGGCGGCGGAGCGGCTGGTGAAGGACATCGGGGCCGGATTGCCTGAAGCCTGCGGTTAGTTGAACGCCGCGCTCACGCCGGTGTAGGCGGTCTTGAGCTTGGAGCCGAGCCCCGCGACGGCGGTCACGATCGCGATCGACAGCAGGCTCGCGATCGCCGCATATTCGATGGAGGTGGCGCCGCTGTTGTCTTGGAGAAAACGCTGAGCGAGCTTCGTCATCGAACTTTCCTCATTCGCTTTCCCCGTCCCACGGCAAATCAAACGTGAATTGGGCCGGCGATCAATCGCTAAATATTGAGATGATTAATTGGTCGTCCGTGAAGAATTGCGGATCGATGGTTGGAGAGCGTGACACCTGAACGCGACCGTGAACGATACCGAATTGAAAAGAGAACGAAACGGAATCAAGACGAGGCGCGACAGGTAGCGAAACCTCCAACTCAATCGGTGCTTGATCAGCAGCTTGCAAGGAATTTGCAGATTTTTGCTGAAAACCTTGCAAATTGGTGGCCGCAATTTCGGCCATTCCTTGAGTTCGTGCAACCCCTTAGGAATTCTTCACGGACAACTAATTGGGAACTCGTAGGAAAGCCGGCAGTGCACGGCGACCAAGCACGCTTGATGAATGTCAGGATTTTCGCATTTATATACTTGACTTAGCTAACGCGAGTTGCAATAAAAGCGGCAGGAGATTTGCTATGGTCGCTTTGACCGCACCCCAGTTCAACGATGAAACCGCTGCTATTGCCCATCTGGAAGCCTCCCGTTGGCCGGAACAGGTGAACTGCCCCCATTGCGGTTCGCTCAACGTCCACCGCATGGAAGGCAAGACCCAGGCCGGATATTTCCTCTGCAACGATTGCCGCGACAAGTTCACTTGCCGCACCGGCACCGTCATGGAGCGCAGCCATATCCCGGTTCATAAGTGGCTGCTGGCGATCCATCTCATGTCTAGCAACAAAAACGGCGTTTCGGCCCATGAGCTGCATCGCGGCCTCGGCATCACGTACAAGTCAGCGTGGTTCCTTGCGCATCGCATCCGTGAAGCGATGGATGGCGGCAAGGGCGCGCCGATGGGCGGCTCTGGCGGCATCGTGCAGGCGGATGAAACCTATTGCGGCAACACGTCGAAGCGCGCGAAGCACTACAAAAAGGGGCACTCGCACAAGTCTGGCGTGGTCGGCCTTGTCGATCAAAAGACCGGAGAGGCCCGCGCCTTTGCCGTGGATCGCGCCCATGTCGGCAACGTCCGCGACATTCTCGTGCGCCACGCTTCGCGGCGTTCAACGCTCGTGACCGACGAAGCGGGTCTCTATCACCGCTCGGCAAGGAATACGCGGCGCATCAAACCGTGCTTCACGCTGGCCGCGAGTACGTTAACAAGGCTGGCTTCACCACCAACAACATTGAGAACTTTTTCGGCCAGTTAAAGCGTGGCCTGCGCGGCACGTTTATTCACGTTGGCGAGCAGCATTTGCAGCGTTACTTGAACGAATTTTCGTTCCGCTACTCAAACCGCGCCGGGCTTGGCGTTGGCAATCAGGAACGTGCGGCAATGGCCCTCAATGGCCCTCAATGGCATCGAGGGCAAGCGCCTCACGTACCGCAGTCCTCGTCAAGATCAGGTCGAAGCGCCAATTCCGTTCTAGGTTTTTGGCTTGGCGGAAACGCTGCGCTTCGCGGGACTCTTAGCCCGACTCGCCTTACGCTCCCCAAGCTTCATGTCCGCATGGGGCTTGGGCGGCGCCTTCAATAAGTTGCCCAGCACCCGCTTAAATTCAGGGTCTTTGGTCGGATCGGTTCTCGCCATGGATATTTTTCTTCTAAGGGTCTTTCAGAGCCAAGTCGCTCTCCAATGCCAATTCCTGCTAGCCGCCGCCAACGAAGTCAATGTGGCACTGAAGGAGAGGAATACCGAGCGCACCTTCTATGCACTTCAAAATCTGTTGAATGCAGGCGCAAATATTTCAAAGGCGCTATGGGGCGCAGGCGGAAAATTTGCCGACCAGCGCAAGCCCCTTCGTGACAGCATCGGGATCGATGACTTGTCACCCCTTCGAGAGGTGACAATGAGAAACAATTTCGAGCACTTCGACGAACGCTTGGATCGATGGTGGAAGGAATCCAAGCACCACAATCACATGGACTTAATCATCGGTCCTGCGGCTACTACGATTGTAGGGCACGAAGAAACGGATAAGTTCCGACATTTCGATCCGACGACCTGCAACATGGTTTTCTGGGGACAAGAATTCAACCTTCAGACGATTGTAACCGAAGTCCAAAAGATTCTCCCGAAGCTTCAAGC
The DNA here is from genome assembly GCA_963702635.1 of uncultured Alphaproteobacteria bacterium. Classification (GTDB taxonomy): domain Bacteria; phylum Pseudomonadota; class Alphaproteobacteria; order Rhizobiales; family Xanthobacteraceae; genus Z2-YC6860. Next base: position 796,215 of record CAVPDL010000009.1, on the reverse strand, counting down.
AGAAGCAAATAAACCGAATTGGGAGACAACGCCTGCAACACCGAAGGTATAGGCCAATGGCACAATCCCCCGTGCGGCCACGGGGGCACCGCATGACCGCAATGCACAGCATGAGAGGCGAGCCATTGCCGCGCTGCCTCCAGCTCTAACTCGCGTATCCGTTCGGATGCCTGTGACGGAATATATTCGCCAGACTGGGCCAACCTCATTAGTTGGCACCTACACACCTAACTTGCGGCCCTGTCACGGTATTTACAGATACCGTGCGTGGAGTTGCTAAGTCAGGTATATAAGTGCGATTTTATTCCCGTCGCGCCCGTCTGCGGCACTTGCAGCGAGGTGGGATGTCGCGCCTGCGACCGGTTGATTGAGCGTAGCTATTCCAAAATGCGGAGACGATTTTCGAGAAAGATCATGCGTCAAAGCAGATGCATGCCGCCGTTCCTCGTCGCGGCGGCATAATCAATGCATCCCGAAAACGACACCGAACTCCATGCTATCCTCGTCGACAAAAGCCGGCCGACCATAACGTCGTCATTTGACAACGCCATTTTCCTGGGGAGGTTTCCATGACACGCACTGCACTTGCCCGCGCGCTACTGGCGTCTTGCTCACTGTTCGCGCTGCCTTCGTTTGCGCAGGCGCAATCCGCCGCCTCGACTTGGCCCGCCGGCGACGAACTCGGCATGGCCAACACGCTCGGCCCCGCCACGTGGCAGCGCTGCGCGCCGCATCTCGCCAATCGCAGGTCGAAGTCCTACGAGCTGTCCCACATCCGCTCCAACACCATGCCGCAGTCGCCGTTCGGCACGCCGCTGGTCGACAAGTACCGCCCGACCGTCGGCATTCCAGGCACGATGCACGCCTTCAATGGCGAAGAAACCGTGAGCGGCGAGCCTGGCGCCCAAGGCACCCAGATGGATGCCATCGGGCATTTCGCGGTGCTGCCGGAGAAGTGGGACGGCAAGAGCCCGTTCCCCTCCGACAAGGCGAAGTACTACGGCGGCTTCACGCAGAAGGACGTCAAGCCGACGCCGGACTCGCCGCTTCTCCACCTCGGCATGGAAAAGGCGCCGCCGATCGTCACCACCGCGGTGCTGCTCGACGCCAAGTCGCACCTCGGCAAGGGCAAGGCGATGGAGCCGGGCGCGCGCGTGACCGCGAAGGACATCGAAGCGATGCTCAAGGCGCAGGGCCTCGCCAGACGAGGCCTGCAGGCCGGCGACGTGCTCTACATCTACACCGGCTGGGGCGACAACTGGAAAGATCCGGACACCGAGAAGTTCTACTACACCAAGGGCCCGGGACTCGCCTACGACGCCTCGAAGTACATCGCCGAGAAGAAGATCGTGCTGGTGGCGCTCGACAATCCGTTCACCGATCCGGTGGCCGACGGCTTCCTGCAAGGCAAGGCCGCACCGCCGGAGGGCACGCCGGACGGCCTGCCGTTCGCGATCCATCACCAGAACCTGTCGCAATCCGGCATCCACCAGATTCAGAACGCCAACCTCGGCGCGCTGGCGAAGGACAAGGTGTGGGTGTCATGCACCATGATCCTGCCGCTGCGCGCCCAGGGTGCGTCGGGCTCGCCGGTGCGGCCGGTTTCGATCGGCGCACCATCGAAGTAGAGGCTCGGCAAGAACCTCAGAAGCGCCAGGGATTGCCACTGCCGCCGTACCAACCGTCATGGCGCCAGGCGTAACGCTCGGTATATTCATTACGCCTCGGCTGCTTGCGCGCGGCGTGCTTTTGCTTCTTCGGCGCGGGTTCCGCCTTTGCTACGTGCTGCACCGGTGCCGCGGGCTGCGGCACCGCCGCGACCTCGGCCGGCTTGCTTTCGTTCCATTTCGGATCGAGCGCCGGCGCCGCCGCGATCTGCACTTCATGCGGCTTCGACAGTGGCAGAGGCGGGTTGAGCTCAGGCTTCCAGGGCTTCGGCAGGCCCTCGAAATTGGTGCTGATGGCAAGCGGCCCATGCCGCTCGAACTTGGCGTCCGCCACAAACAACAGCGCCAGGAGGGCGGCCCCGATTACGGCAAAATACGACAAAATCGGCATGATTACTTCCCGACTCGCAATGTGAACGCGCGTTCATGCCGGTTGTTCCAGAAACGCATGCAAAAATGCAGGGCGCCCCGACAAAAGTTCCACGCACGACGCGAGGATTGGTCGCTCCAAGCGGCCCAGAGGTTCAAATAGGGGCGCGGAAAGCTAACGCCAGCCGCCCCCGCCGTTCACATAAACGGTATCGGCCGTCATGAACGGGCAGGCGTCCGAGCACATGAACAGCACCAGCTCGCCGATCTCCTCGGGTTCGCCGAACCGGCCCATCGGGATATCTTCCAGGAACTTCTTGTATTGCTCGGGGGAGGTGGCGGCCGCGTCCTGGAACGGCGTCTTGATCGGGCCGGGCGAGATCGACAGCGCGCGGATCCCCTGCGACACGTATTCGCGGGCCACGCCCATGGTCATGCTCACCACCGCGCCTTTGGCCGCGGCGTAGTGCACCGAGCTGCCTGGGCCGCCGCGCCGGTGCGCCATGCTGCCGACGTTGACGATGACGCCGAACCTGTTCTTGAGCATATGCGGCAGCACCGCCTGCATGCCGTAGAGCGTACCCTTGACGTTGAGGTTGAAGGTCTTCTCGATCAGATCGTCGTCGATCTCGAGGAACTTGGCGCGGCGGATCGCAGCTCCGGCCGAGTTGAACAGGAAATGCACGGTGCCGAACGCGTCGACCGCGCGCTTGACCATGTCGTCCACCTGCTTGCGTGCGGTGACGTCGGTCTTCACGGCCAGCGCCTGGCTGCCCTTGGCGTTGACCAGGCCCGCGGTGTCCTTGGCGCCGGCCTCGTTGATGTCGGCGCAGACGACGTTCGCGCCTTCGCGGGCGAAGATCTCCGCCGTGGCGCGTCCGATGCCGCTCGCGGCGCCGGTGATGACGATGGTCTTGCCCGCGAAATAGTCCGGCGTCTTCGGCATGGCCTGCCCCCTGCACGTTCAAGGCATGGTGCACCAGCAGTAACACGCAAGGGAAGGTGGCTTATCGCGCCTTATCGCGCCTTGGCGCCTGTGCCGGCCGTGGTGCCGGTTGCCGCGCCGCCAGCGGCGGGGGTCTGCGGCTTGTCGGCAGTCCCGGCGGCCTGCCCACTGCCGGACTGCCCGTCTCCGCGGGCGCTCTGACCCGTGGTGGCCGGCCGCTGCGCGCCGGGCTGCGGACTTTGCTTCGGGGCGTTGGCCGGTTGGGTCGGTCCGCCATTGTTGACGGCGGCAACGGCCGGCGCGGCCTGCGATGCTTCGGGCGCGGCGGCCATCTGTTGCGGCGTCTCGGGGCGCGACATGCCGTACAGCACCAGGACCACGACCACGCACGCGGCCAACCCCAAGGCGAGAGTCCGCCATGGCCCGGCGCGCTGCTCCAGCATCGGATCGGGCCGGACCAGCACTGCGAGCGGTAAATTCCGGGGAGTGTCCTGTTCGCTCATGATGTCCTCCGACGTTTGAAGGACAATTCCGACACGGAACCGGTGGTTCCCGGGTGCCGCGTTCAAGCGGGCGTTTAGTTAGCCCTGAGCGCTGGCCACTGCGGCCACGCCGGTCTGGCGGCCGGCCGCGTAGCCTTCTTCGGTCAGGATGTAGCGGTAGCGGTCGCGGTGATGCACCACGATCCATCTGTTCGCCACAGCACAGTTGATGCCGCGCTGGAAGTCGCCGTCGCGTACGTCGAAGAAGTGGATGCGCCGCAGCGTACCGCTGGCTTGCACTTTGTTGCGTACGAAAATGCCGAGGATCTGACGGCCGGCTTCGTCGTCGGAGGTCGCGTGAGCCATTGGGAAATCCGCTCTGCGAAAGGCACTAATGATAGAGCTAGAGCATTGGCGTGCCGCCGCAACCATGCGTTTGAGTTTCACCCGAACTTATCCACCACAGTTTGCTACACTGCGCGTCGTAACGAGGAGGAAGGGAAGCGATGATTGTCCGCCGATCGTTTCTGGCGCTCGCCATCGCGCTCGCGCTTGCAGCGCCGGCGCGCGCCGAAGACGCGCTCGTCTCCTACAAATCGCTCAGCACGGAGCTCGCGCTCGATCTGGCTCGCGCGGCGCTCGCCGAGTGCCGCAAACGCGGCTATCAGGCCGCGGTCGCGGTGGTGGATCGTTTCGGCGTCACGCAAGTGATGCTGCGCGACCGCTTTGCCGGCGCGCATACGCCGGCAACTGCGTCCGGCAAGGCCTGGACCGCCGCGAGCTTCCGCAGCAACACCACGGAATTGGTCGCTTCGACCCAACCGGGCATGCCGCAGGCCGCGGTGCGAAACCTGCCGGGGGTGGTGATCCTCGGTGGTGGGGTGCTCATCGAGGCCGGCGGCTCGCTCGTGGGGGCCGTCGGCGTCTCGGGCGGCCCCGGCGGCGATGCCGACGATGCCTGCGCCAAGGCCGGCATCGACGCCGTGCGTGACAGGCTGGATTTCTGATCTCTTCAAGGGAGTGCTGCATGGGCCCGCACAAGCCGATCGAATATCGCGACGCCTCGCCCGAGGTTCGCGCCGTGTTCGATGACATCAAGCAGAGCCGCAAGGTCGATGACGTCAACAATTTCTGGAAGTACCTGGCGCGCGATCCGGTAACGCTCAAACGCACCTGGGAAAGCGTGAAGGAAGTGATGGCGCCGGGCGCGCTCGACCCGCTGATAAAGGAAATGATCTATCTCGCGGTCAGCGTCAGCAACGGCTGCGGCTATTGCATCGCAAGCCACACCGCGGCCGCCCGCAAGGCCGGCATGACGGACGCCATGTTCGGCGAGGTGCTGGCGGTGACCGGCATGGCGAACGAAACCAACCGGCTTGCCAACGGCTACCGCGTGCCGATCGACGCGGCGTTCGATCGCTGACGCGCGGCAAAACTCCAGCACCCCGGCTGGCAGCCGGAGTGCTGGAGTTTCACTTCACGACTCGCTTCAAACAAAAGCTACTTGCTGGCGCTGCCCTGGCCGGTGCGTCGCAGGCAGTGTGGCCCGGGCGCGCAGGGCTCGGCTTGGCGGCGCCATGCCGGTCGAGGCCGCAGGTGGGGTCGGCACGTTGCTCGCGGTGCTGGTGTCGGACACCTGGCCGCGCGTGAACACGAAGATGAGAACCAGCGCCAAAACCACGGCACCGGCAACCCAGCCCCACATGGCGTTCGACGATTCAAGCTCGTTCAGACGTTGTGAGCGGATGTCGTCCTCGCGAATGGGAGGCGGATCGAGACGAGGGTCACGGAAACGTGGATCGGACATGTGCGATCTCCTTGGGCGGTTTCGTTCTGGAGCGACAACCCCGAGCCCGTGGCGTGGGTTCCTGTCCTCGCCTAAGCCCCGGGGAGGGTTGCGCCTGGAACCGGACGGCTGGAGCAAATTCCGCTAAAGGGAGGCGATGTCCGAGCCGCCCCGCAATTTGACCGAAGCCGCCGTATTTGCGGCGCCGGCGGTGTTCGTGCTGCTTTGGTCATCGGGTTTTATCGGCGCCAAGCTTGGGCTGCCCTATGCCGAGCCGATGACCTTTCTTACCGTGCGGATGACCGCGGTGGTGCTGCTGCTCGGTCTCATCATCTTGCTCACCCGGCCGGTATGGCCGTCGCGGATAGGCGTCCTGCACAGCGCTGTCGTCGGTCTCCTGGTGCATGGCTGCTATCTCGGCGGCGTGTTCGAGGCCATCAATCACAGGCTGCCCGCGGGGTTCGCTGCGCTGGTGGTGAGCCTTCAGCCAATTCTGACGGCGACGTTGGCGAACCGGCTGCTGGGCGAGAGCGTGACACCACGGCAATGGGGCGGCCTCGCGCTCGGCATCGCCGGAATTTACCTCGTGGTCCATGCCCACACCGAGGGTAGCGCGCCGCCGCTCGCCTGGGCCTTTGCTGCGCTTGGCCTGATCGGCATCACCGTCGGCACGCTCTACCAGAAGCGCTTCGGCGGCGGTGTCGACTGGCGGACCGGCTTCCTGGTTCAGTATGCCGCCTCAGGCTCGCTGTTCGGACTTGCCGCGCTTGCTGTCGAGACTATGCGCGTCCAATGGACCGGCGAATTCGTCGTCGCCATCGCCTGGCTGGTTTTCGGCCTGTCGTTCGGTGCGATCTGGCTTCTGTATTTCCTGATCCGGCACCGGGCCGCGGCGCGGGTGGTCAGCCTGTTCTATTTGACGCCGCCGTTCACCGCACTGATGGCGTGGCTGCTGTTCAACGAACGGCTGTCGCCGCTGGCGCTCGCCGGCATGGCCATATGCGTCGCCGGCGTCGCGATGGTCAATTGGCGGGTGCCGGAAGCCTCGCCTCAGTAGACCACGACGCTGCGAATGCTCTCGCCCGAGTGCATCAGCTCGAACGCCCGGTTGATGTCGGTGAGCGGCATCACATGGGTGATCATCGGATCGATCTCGATCTTGCCGTCCATATACCAATCGACGATCTTCGGCACATCGGTGCGGCCTCTGGCGCCGCCGAAGGCGGTGCCTTTCCAGACGCGTCCGGTGACGAGCTGGAACGGCCGGGTCTTGATTTCGGCGCCGGCCGGAGCCACGCCGATGATGACGCTTTCGCCCCAGCCGCGATGGCGTGCACTCCAGCGCCGCGCGCATCAGCTCGACGTTGCCGACGCATTCGAAGGTGTAGTCGCAGCCGCCAATCTGGTCGGCTGGCGTCTTGGTCAGGTTGACGATATAGGGCACGAGGTCGCCGCCGATCTCCTTCGGATTGACGAAATGCGTCATGCCGAAGCGCTCGCCCCACTGCTTCTTGTCGTTGTTGAGGTCGACACCGATGATCATGTCGGCGCCGGCAAGCCGCAGCCCCTGGATCACGTTGAGCCCGATGCCGCCTAAGCCGAACACCGCGGCTTTGGCGCCTGGTGTGACCCTCGCCGTGTTCAGCACCGCGCCGATGCCGGTGGTGACGCCGCAGCCGATGTAGCAGACCTTGTCGAACGGGGCGTCCTGCCGGATTTTCGCCACCGCGATCTCCGGCAGCACGGTGAAGTTCGCGAACGTCGAGCAGCCCATGTAGTGGTGGATTTTCTCGCCCTTCAGGGAAAACCGCGACGTGCCGTCCGGCATCACACCCTGGCCCTGGGTGCCGCGGATCGCGGTGCACAGATTGGTCTTGCGCGACAGGCACGATGGGCACTGCCGGCACTCCGGCGTGTACAGTGGAATGACGTGGTCGCCCTTCTTCACCGACGTGACGCCCGGGCCGACGTCGACCACGACGCCAGCGCCTTCATGGCCGAGGATCGCAGGGAAAAGTCCCTCCGGGTCTTTGCCGGACAGCGTGAACTCGTCGGTGTGGCAGATGCCTGTGGCCTTGATCTCGATCAGGACTTCGCCGGCCTTGGGTCCGTCGAGCTGCACATGGGTGACCGCGAGCGGCTTGCCCGCCTCGAACGCCACCGCTGCACGCACCTCCATGCTTTGTCCTCTCACCTGCCGGGCTTCTGCATCATCAACTGCGTCTGCGTCACCACCGCCACGAGCTTGCCGTCGCTGCGGGTGATGCGGGTCTGCCAGACCGTCGTGGTGCGGCCGCGGTGCAGCGGCGTGGTCTCGGCCTTGGCGACGTCGCCGACCGGAACTGGAGCAAAAAAGTTCGTCTTGCTCTCGATCGTAGCGGTGGAGCCTCCACTTGGAGGCAGATTGGCGCACGCCGCCGTGCCGCCGCAGTTGTCGGCGAGCGCCATCAGCACGCCGCCGTGCGCGACGTTGTTGCGGTTGGAAAGGTCATTGGTCACCGGCATTTCGGCGGTAACAAGCTCGGGCGATACGTGGGTCATCCTGATGCCCAGGAGGTTGGCGAGCGGGGGCTGATCGTCCGGGCTCATCATGAAATTGCGCGGGATGGATTTGTCATTCATGGTGGTTCGATTGCCACATTCTAGCGGCGGGCCGCAAGCCACTCGGCGGAAAGCTTGATGTCCTCGCCGGTCAGGCCATGGCCCGCATGCAGCACCTCGTAGCTGACGTCGGCGCCGGCCTCGCCGAGCAACGCCGCGAGCAGGCCTGCGCGTTCGACCGGGATCAGCTCGTCGTCGGTCGCGGCGATCAGCAGAATCGGTATGCCGCGCAGGTCCGGTAGCGGCCGCGGATCGAACGGCAGCATGGCACGCAGGAGGATCGCGCCGGCCAGCGCCTCTGGGTCGCGCAGCATCAGTGACCAGGCGATATTGGCGCCGTTGGAATAGCCGAGCGCGATGGGCTTGCCAATCTGGTACGCGGCCTGGGCGCGTTTGACGAAGCCGGACAGGTCCGCGGTCGCGCGTCTGAGATCGTCGATGTCCCAGGCGCCATCGTCGCCGCGGCGAAAGAAGCGGGTGATGCCTTGCTCATTGGTCTTGCCGCGTGGCGACAGCAGCGAGCGCCCGGGCGCGACCCGTTCGGCGAGAGGAATAAGGTCGTCCTCGTCGCCGCCCGAGCCGTGCAGCACCAGGAGCGGCGGGGCTGCGCCCGGTATGAAGCGGTGGATGAAGCCAAGGTCAGAATGTTGCGATGCTGGTTGATTCATGCGCCCCACGTTGCGGTCGTCAAATCTTGCGTTCCTTGGCATTCCAATGGCGTTCGAGATTGGCGATCAGCGCCGGGCTGAAATGGCAATAGGCCTGCTCGCGGGCATAGACCGCGAGATATTCGCGGAACAGGTCGATCGGCTCCTGGACGACACGGAAGGCGCGGCGGTTGGCGACGGCGCTAACCACGCCGGAGCTGGTCATACCCTCGATGACCTTGGCCAGCGCTTCGTCCATCCGGTCGTGCGGCACGATCTCGTCGCAGATCAGCCGGCCCTCCAGGCTGTCGCATTCGAGCCTGCGCCCGTACATGATCGCCTGGCGCGCAATGCGGTCGCCGGTGAAGCGTGGCAGCCGCATATTCGACAAACCGGGGATGATGCCTTCCTTGCGTGCCGGCAAGGTCATATAGGCATCGTCGGCTGCGATCGTATAGTCCACCGTCAGCAGATGTTGGCAGCCGCCGCCAATGGCGAAGCCGTCGACCGAGGCGATCCAGGCCTTTTCCGAGGTGGTGCCGACGATCTCGTCTGGCGGCGAATCCGGCCGCGCGATGCCGCGCATCATACGGTTCTCGAAACCGAGGGCGTGCTTGAAATAGAACTGAAACGAAATTTTGCCGTAGTAGAGATGGGTGAGGTTGATGCCGGAGGAGAACACCCGGCGTCCTGCCCATTTCGGATGATCGATCTTGCCGCCGCGCAGCACTGCGACCTGGCTATGCGGGTCGAGGATCGCAACCTCGACGGCGATCTCGAGCTGGTCGACGATCGTCATGTCGATGGCGTTGAAGTAGCGCGGATTGCGGAACTCCACCACGGCGGCCTTGCCGAGACGTTCGACCGCCGCGGTGCCGAGGTCGAGCATGCCGCGTGCGAGGAAACGCGCCAGATGCTCCTCGGTTTCCGGCCGCTGCAACTGCATGGCGTGGCAGAGATGCCGGCCTGACGGTGGGTGCGCGAAAATGTGTGCCAGGAGGATGCCGTGGTCGATCTCGAGTCCATCCTTGTCCTTCTGGGCAAGTTCGTCCTCGCGCTCGATCTCGGTGCGGGTCGGCACCAAGCCCGGCACAATATCGCCAGCAGAAAAAATCAGAGTTTCGAAGCGCTCGAAATTGCGATGGTTGTTGGTGAGCTTGCGGTAGAGAGCATCGACATGGGCTCCCAGGAACTGCTCGCGCGCCTCGCGCTCCATGCGGAAAATGCTCGTGGCCGCCGCCGCCTGAGCCGAATTTCGCTTAGGCTTGTCTGCAAGCATTCCGCGGAGTCCGGCGCCAAGCCGCCAAAATTTTGAGAATGCCGCGGCATCGCGCGCAAATTCTCCCGTCACCGCCGGGCGGCTCCCAAGCCAGGCGGCGGCGTCCAGCTGTGGCATTCCGGCTTGCAACAGCACGGAAGTTTCATTGGCGGGCAGCGCATCGCTCTTGACCGGTTGCGGCATCGAGCCTCCATCTTTTCTTGGCCTTTTCTTGGCGCCGGCCAAACTGGCAGGGTGGCCCGCGGCGCGCATGTTATGGTGATCATACACGGGAAAGCGCCAACAAAAATCGCCGCGGCGTGCGCCAACAAACGGCCGACGGGGCGGGTGAGGGGATATGAAGCTCGATCTGGCGTCCTACCAACCCTATGGCCTCGAGCCGATCGAGAGGGCCTCGCGCGACGAGATCGCGGCGCTCCAGCTCGGACGGCTGCAATGGTCGCTGCGGCATGCCTACGACAACGTGCCGGCCTATCGCATCAAGTTCGACCAGGCCGGCGTCAAACCCGGCGACCTGAAGGATTTGAACGATCTCGCTCGCTTTCCGTTCACCAGCAAGCGCGATCTCCGCGACAATTATCCGTTCGGCATGTTCGCGGTGCCGCGCGACCAGATCGTGCGCATCCATGCTTCCTCCGGTACAACCGGCAAGGCCACGGTGGTTGGCTACACCAAGGAAGACCTTGACGTTTGGAGCGACATGATCGCGCGCTCGCTCCGCGCCGCCGGCGCGAGGCCCGGCATGACGATGCACATCGCGTATGGCTACGGCCTGTTCACCGGGGGGCTCGGCGTGCACTACGGCGCTGAAAGACTCGGCTGCACCGTGATCCCGGTGTCGGGCGGTATGACCGAGCGGCAGGTCCAGCTCATCCTCGATTTCGAGCCGGACATCATCGGTGTGACGCCGTCCTACATGCTGGCGATCTACGACGTGTTCCGTTCGAAGGGCATCGACCCGCGCCGGACTTCGCTCAAGATCGGTGTGTTCGGCGCCGAGCCCTGGACCAATTCTATGCGTTCCGAGATCGAGGACGCCTTCGACATGCACGCCGTCGACATGTACGGCCTTTCGGAGGTCATCGGCCCCGGCGTGGCGCATGAATGCATCGAAACCAAAGATGGTCTGCACATCTGGGAGGACCATTTTTATCCGGAGGTCGTCGATCCCGCGACCGGCCGCGTGCTGCCTGACGGCGAACGCGGCGAGATCGTCTTCACCTCTTTGAGCAAGGTGGGTATGCCGGTGATCCGCTACCGCACCGGCGACTTGACGCGCCTGCTGCCTGGCACCGCGCGCAGCATGCGGCGGATGGAGAAGGTCACCGGGCGCACCGACGACATGATGATCGTGCGCGGCGTCAACGTGTTCCCGACCCAGATCGAGGAGCAGCTTCTGCGCTGCGATGGGCTGAGCCCGCACTACCTGATCGAGCTACGCCGCGACCAGCGGCTCGACGTGATGCGGCTCTTGGTCGAGGCGCGGCCGGACAGCGCCGAAGAAGCCGCGCGCAACGCTCAGGCGGCGCTGCTCACTCGCCACGTCCGGGAGGCGATCGGCATCGGCGTCGAGGTCGTGGTCGGGGCGCCGGGTTCGATCGAGCGCTCCGCCGGCAAGGCGAAGCGGATCAGCGATCTGAGGCCGGCGGAGTAGGCCTCCGCTGTCATCATCCCGCGAGAATGGATGATCCAGTAAACCCGGTGGTTACTGGATGCCCCGCTTTCGCGGGGCATGACAGCCATCGTGTGAGACGCTCACCAATTACCTTGGCTGCGGCACGATGCGGATGTACGGCTTCGGCGACTTCCAGCCGCCCGGGTATTGCTTCTTGGCGTCCTCGTCGGACACCGAGCCGGCGATGATGACGTCCTCGCCCTGCTTCCAGTTCACCGGCGTCGCGACCTTGTGCTTGGCGCCGAGCTGCAGCGAGTCGATGACGCGCAGCACCTCGTCGAAGTTGCGGCCGACCGTCATCGGATAGACCAGGATCAGCTTGATCTTCTTGTCCGGGCCGATGATGAAGACGTTGCGGACGGTCTGGTTGTCGGCCGGCGGTGCGCTTGGCCGGATCGCCCGACACCGCCGCCGGCAGCATGCCGTAGAGCTTCGAGACGTTGTAATCGGCGTCGCCGATCATCGGATAGTTCGGCGCGAAGCCTTGCGTCTCCTTGATGTCGGCGGCCCAGCCGGCGTGCTTGTCGACCGGATCGACCGACAGGCCGATGATCTTGACGCCGCGCTTGTCGAACTCCGGCTTGATCTTGGCCATGTAGCCGAGTTCGGTGGTGCAGACCGGCGTGAAATCCTTGGGGTGCGAGAACAGCACGGCCCATTTGTCGCCGATCCAGTCGTGGAATTTGATCTTGCCTTCGGTGGTTTCCGCTTCGAAATCGGGGGCGGTGTCGTTGATTGCGAGTGCCATGGAACTCTCCTCCAAACGATGTCGTCCGGGATACGAAGCATCTGATGATGCATCGGTGAATTTCGCGGCGGCATTAAACACGCCGCGGGCCGGACGATCAACAAACGCCGGGCGAATATAGGGCGGCGCAAGCGTGGCGATAAGACGCTGATATTGCAAAGAAACGCACTCGGCTTGGAAGATCGTCTTACGGCGCGGGCAGGCGGTAGCATGGGCTTTGCATCGCTGCTAGACAGGTTCCGGCCAACCGCGCAACGTCGAGCAGGCATGTTCAAGCGTATCCTGATCGCCAACCGCGGCGAAATCGCCTGCCGGATCATCAAAACCGCGCGCCGCATGGGGATCGCGACGGTTGCGGTCTATTCCGAGGCCGACCGCGACGCGCTGCATGTCGAGATGGCCGACGAGGCGGTGCTGATCGGGCCGCCGCCGGCGGCGCAGAGCTATCTGCGTCATCGACAAGATCGTCGAGGCCTGCCGCGCGACCGGCGCCGAGGCGGTGCACCCGGGCTATGGCTTTCTTTCCGAGCGCGAGGCATTTGCCGAGGCGCTGCAAGCGGCCGGCATCGTCTTCATCGGGCCCAATGCCAAAGCCATCGCCGCGATGGGCGACAAGATCGAGTTCGAAGAAGGCCGCCGCCAGGGCCAAGGTCTCGACCGTGCCCGGCCATCTCGGCGTCATCGAGGACGCAGAAGCAAGCCAGTGAAGATCGCCGAGGAGATCGGCTTTCCGGTGATGATCAAGGCCTCGGCTGGCGGCGGCGGCAAGGGCATGCGCATCGCCCATTCCGCCAGCCGAGGTCGCCGAGGGCTTCGCGCGTGCGCGCTCCGAGGCGAAGTCCTCGTTCGGCGACGACCGCATGTTCATCGAGAAGTTCATCGTCAATCCGCGCCACATCGAAATCCAGGTGCTGGGCGACAAGCACGGCAACGTCATCCATCTCGGCGAGCGCGAATGCTCGATCCAGCGCCGCAACCAGAAGGTCATCGAGGAGGCGCCGTCGCCGCTGCTCGATGACGCGACGCGGAAGAAAATGGGCGAGCAGGCGGTCGCGCTGGCGAAGGCGGTCGGCTACGACAGCGCCGGCACCGTCGAGTTCGTCGCCGGCCAGGATCGCAGCTTCTATTTCCTCGAAATGAACACGCGGCTCCAGGTCGAGCATCCGGTGACCGAGCTTGTCACCGGCATCGATCTGGTCGAGCAGATGATCCGCGTCGCTGCGGGCGAGAAGCTCGCGCTCGCGCAGAAGGACGTGAAGCTCAACGGCTGGGCGGTCGAAAGCCGCGTCTATGCCGAGGACCCTTACCGCAATTTCCTGCCTTCGATCGGCCGGCTGACCCGCTACCGGCCGCCGGCTGAGACGAGCCTCGACGGCGTCACCGTGCGCAACGACACCGGCGTCACCGAGGGCGGCGAAATCTCGATCCACTACGACCCGATGATCGCCAAGCTTGTCACCCATGCGCCGAGCCGCGCCGCAGCGATCGCGGCGCAGTCGAATGCGCTCGACTGCCTTCGTCATCGACGGCATTCGCCACAACATCCCGTTCCTTGCCGCGCTGATGCAGCATCCGCGCTGGCGGGCCGGAAAGCTTTCGACCGGCTTCATCGCCGAGGAGTTTCCCGAAGGCTTTCATCCGATCGCACCGCAGGGCGAGGCGGCCGAAGTGATCGGCGCGGTCGCAGCCGCGATCGATCACGTGCTGGGCGAGCGCAAGCGCCGCATCTCCGGTCAGATGACCGGCCGCGAGGTCACGCGCGAGCGCCGCCGCGCCGTTCGGCTCGGCGACGCTTGGTTGACGCTCGATGTCGGCCGCGAAGCGAACGGCATTGCGGTTCATATCGTCGGCGCAAATGGCAACGTCGGGCCCGGCGCGTGTGCTGGTGTCGTCATGGAAGCCAGGCGAGCCGGTGTGGAACGGCCTGATCGACGGCCAAGCCGGTCGCGGTGCAGGTGCGCCCGATCGCCAACGGCTTCCTGCTGGCCCATCGCGGCGTCGAGGCACGGGCCTTTGTCTATACCGAGCGCGAGGCCGCGGCGGCGCGGCTGATGCCGGTGAAGAAGGCGTCCGACACCGGCAAGGCGTTGCTGTGTCCGATGCCGGGCCTGGTGCGCTCGATCGATGTGAAGGAAGGCCAGGAGGTCAAGGCCGGCGAAACCCTGGCCGTGGTCGAAGCGATGAAGATGGAGAACGTGCTGCGCGCCGAGCGCGACGCCGTGGTCAAGGCGATCAAGGTCAAGCCCGGCGACAGCCTCGCGGTCGACGCCGTGATCATGGAGTTTGCCTAACGACTCCTGATCCATGTGAAGTGCGTTGCACGCCGGCGCCAATCTGGGACAATGCCACCAACGAAGAACCGGGCCGAGGGAGGCGTGAATGTCGGTGACGCGGCGGCATTGGCTGGCAGGGGGAGCGGCGGCGCTGGCGGCTATGCCCGCGCGCGGTCAGGAAGCGAACTGGCCGGTTCGGCCGATCCGCATCATCATCCCGACGTCACCTGGCGGCAGCCCTGACATCGCCTCGCGGCTCCTTGGCGAAAAGATCACGGCCCGGCTCGGACAATCGGTGGTGGTGGAGAGCATGACCACCGGAGGCGGTGTTGCCGGCCTCGCCGTGGTCGCCAAGTCCGCGCCTGACGGCTACACGCTTGCGATGCTTACGGGTGGCTTCGCCACCCAGGCCGCGGTGCTGAAGAATCTTGCCTATCAGCCGCTGAACGATTTCACCTTCATCTCTTCGGTGGTGCGTTATCCGATCGTCTATTCGGTCGCACCGAATTCGCCGATCAAAAGTTTCGCCGATATGATTGAGCGCGCCAAGGCCAATCCCACCAAGGTGAGCTACGGTATTGTCGGCGCCGGAAACGTCTATCATCTGCTCGGAAAGTGGATCGACAACGCGGCCGGCGTCGAAATGAACGCCGTACCTTATCGCGGCACCGCGCTCGCCTTGCAGGATGTCCTCGGGGAGCGGGTCGACGTGTTGAGCGATGCGGCGACGAGCAGCGTCCCGCGCGTGCTGAGCGGGCAGATCCGCGCGCTCGCGGTGTCCTCGGCCGAGCCCTATCCGCTGCTGCCCGGCGTGCCGACGATGGCGGCGACCGTTCCAGGCATCAAAGTCGAGTCGTGGCTCGGCCTTGCCGGGCCGGCGCAATATGCCGCGTGCGATCGTTGAGACGCTGAACAGCGAATTCCGCCGCGCGCTGGATTTGCCCGATGTAAAAAAATGGGCAGCGGAATCTGGCGTGGTGCCGGCGCCATCAACGCCCGAGGAATTTCGCAAGCGTATCGAGAGCGACGTCCGTCAATGGACGGAGATCGTCGTCCGCAACAACATCGTCGTGCAGTAGTTCTGCGTCGGTCTTAGCCGCAGACCCAGATGCGGCGCCAGTACGGTCCGCGCCAGCAGCCGGAGTAGCCATAGCCGTAGCTGTACGGATAGCCGTAGTAGCGGCGGTAGCGCGGATAGAAGCCGTAGTAGCGCGGCCGCGCCAGCCGCGCGATAGCCGTGATACCGCCGTAGTAGCCGCCGATGCCGTAGTAGCGCGCAGATGCTTCGGTCGGAATGGCCAGTGCAATCGCGGCCACCGCAATGCAAGCCAGGATGATCTTTCGCAACATGTCTGAAGCTCCCGACATTGACATGCGCCCGTGGCGCGCGAGCCTTCCCCCAAAGGTCGACTCCGTCAGTTCAGATTTGATGCAATTGCGCCAGTGGATTGTGGCGACACTAGGACCCCAGCGGATGCGCTCGGGAAGCGGTCTGTGCAAAGCTCTCTCAGGCATCGATTCGTCGCGGGTCTTTATGACGATAGCTCTGGCAACGCCGCCAAAGGCATCCACCCGGCTGTTTCTCGGCGTCGAGCGTTCGGTCTGCGGCCGGCCCTGGCGCGACCGGCTCGATGAGCGGGCGACGGCGCGGGCGCTGGCGATGGCGCAGCGCCACAATATTCCTGAATTGCTGGCGCGAGTGCTGGCCGGCCGCGGCGTCGAGGTCGACGAGGTCGAGGCGTTTCCTCGATCCCACGGTGCGGCGGCTGATGCCCGATCCGCACGTTGTCACCGCCATGGAGCAGGCGGCGGCCGCGCATCGCCGACGCCATGGTGCGCGGCGATCAGGTCGCGATCTTCGGCGACTACGACGTCGATGGCGCGACCGCCTCGGCGCTGCTGGCACGTTTCGTTAACGCCGGCGGCATCGATCCGATCGTGCACATCCCCGACCGGATATTCGAGGGCTACGGCCCGAACATCGAGGCGATCCGCTCGCTCGCCGAACGCGGCGCGAAGCTCCTCGTTACCGTCGACTGCGGCACCGGCAGCCTCGAGCCGTTAGCCGAGGCGCGAGGGCTCGGCCTCGACGTGATCGTGATCGATCACCATCAGGCCGATGAACAGCTTCCCGATGCGCTGGTGGTCAACCCAAACCGGCTCGACGATCTTTCCGGCCTGGGCCATCTCGCCGCAGTCGGCCTCGTGTTTCTCACTGTGGTCGCGGTCAACCGCGTGCTGCGCACGCGCGGGTTCTGGACGGACGCGCGGCCGGAGCCGGATCTGCTCAATCATGCTCGATATCGTCGCGCTTGGCACCGTCGCCGACGTGGTGCCGCTCAAGGGTCTCAACCGCGCCTTTGTCGCCAAGGGCATGATCGCGTTGCGCAACCGTGACAACGTCGGTCTGACCGCGCTGATGGATGTGGCGCGGCTCGCGGGCCCGCCGGAGCCGTGGCATCTCGGTTTTCTGCTTGGTCCGCGCATCAACGCCGGCGGGCGCATCGGCCGCGCCGATCTCGGCGCCATGCTGCTTCGCACCGACGATCCGGTCGAAGCCGGACGGATCGCAGCCGAGCTCGATCGGCTCAACCGCGAGCGCCAGGCAATGGAGCTTGCCATGCTGGCAGAGGCGGAAGCCGAGGCCGCGGCCGCGCTCGGCGTCGAAGAAAAGGGCGCCGCGGTGGTGACGGCTGCGCCGAACTGGCATCCGGGCGTGGTCGGGCTTCTCGCCGCTCGGCTGAAGGAGCGTTTCAACCGGCCCGCCTTCGCAATTGCACTCGAGCCGGGCGGCACCGGCACCGGCTCGGGGCGCTCGATCCTGGGGGTCGATCTTGGCCGCACGGTGCGGCGGGCGGTCGCCGAGGGCCTGCTGCTGAAGGGTGGCGGCCACGCGATGGCCGCCGGCATCACAGTGCGGCATGACGCGTTGGCCGAATTCCGTGCGTTTCTGGAGAGCGAACTGGCCGCGCCGGTTGCGGCGGCGCGGGCCGATCAGGCGCTGCTGATTGATGGGGCGGTGAGCGCAGCCGGCGCCAATGTGGCGCTGGTCGAGACGCTGGCAAAGGCGGGCCCGTTCGGCGCCGGCAATCCGGAGCCTGTGGTGGCGCTGCCAAATCATCAATTGATCTATGCGGAGGAGGTCGGCCAAGCCCATGTCCGCGTGCGGCTTCGCGCTGGCGACGGCACGATGATCAATGCGATGGCGTTTCGCGCCGCCGGCCAGCCGCTTGGCCAGGCGCTGATGAAGAGCCGCGGCGAAGCGTTGCACGCCGCCGGCACGCTCTCGATCGACCGCTGGAACGGCGCCGAGCGCATACAGATGCGGCTGATGGATGTTGCGACGCCTGCGCCGGGGTGACGTACGCGCGCGCGATCCGTCATACTCGCGGACCGAACCACATCCAAGGCTGAGGGCCAATGTCCAAACTCAATCTCTCCGTCGCGATCGGCGACTACGACCGCAATCGTCCGCTGATCGATGGCGCGGTGCAGATCGACGGCGTCGATCCGGTGTTCATGAAGCTCTATCCGGAGGAAATCTTCTTTCGCGCCTTCCGCAACGAGGACTTCGACATCTGCGAATGCTCGCTATCGAGCTTTTCGGTCAAGACCGCGGCCGGCAACAACCCCTACGTCGGCGTGCCGGCCTTCGTGTCGCGCATGTTCCGCCACACCTCGATCTTTTGCCGCACCGACCGCATCAAGAAGCCGGAGGATTTGAAGGGCAAGAAGGTCGGCGTGCCGGAGTATCAGCTCACGGCCAATGTCTGGGCGCGCGCCATCCTCGAAGACGACTTCGGCGTCAAGCCGAAGGACATTCACTGGATTCGCGGCGGCATCGAGCACGCCGGACGGCCGGAGAAGATCACCATCAAGTTGCCGAAGGGCGTGCGGATGGACAGTGCGCCCGAGGGCAAGACCATTTCGCGAATTGCTGGTCGAGGGCAAGATCGACGGCTTCATCGCGCCGCGCCCGCCGGCGATCGAGGCGAAAAACATCGGCTGGCTGTTCCGCGATCCGGTCGCGGCTGCGAAGGACTATTACAAGCGCACCGGGATTTTTCCGATCATGCATCTGATCGGCGTGCGGCGGACGCTTGGCTCGAGAAGCATCCGTGGCTGCCGGCGGCGGTGCTGAAGGCGTTCGAGCAATCCAAGGCGGCCGCGATGGCGCATCTTTGGGATACGTCGGCGACCAAGGTGACGATGCCATTCATCGAAGAGCGTGTTGCCGAAACGCGCGCGATGATGGGAGACGACTACTGGCCCTATGGCGTCGAGGCAAACCGCAAAACGCTCGACACATTCCTGCATCATCACCACGCGCAGGGCCTGTCATCGCGGCGGCTGAAGGTCGAGGAGCTGTTTCACAAGGGAACGCTGGAGAGTTTCAAGATTTGATTTGATGTCCCTGTCGTAGCCGCCCCGGCACCTTTCAAAGGTGCCGGGCTCGCGGGCAAACAGGCGTCAGCGTGGAGTTTCCGTTTGCGCTTGGCGCATGTGATGCCGCGCCTTGGACTTGTGGCGGCTCTGCCTGACGAGGCGGCGCCGGGATTTAGCCGGCCTCTCATGTGCCGACGCCATTCCAACGCTGGCCGGTTCGCCGTAGGGATCGGCGAGCTCGGAGCCGCGCGCGCCGATCAGTCGTTCGTAGGCCGCGACCAGCGTCATGTACGGATTGACGAACACCCAGCCGTATCTTGGTCGGCACCTGCACGTCGAAATGCAGATGATAGCTCGTGCCGGCGGTCTTCATGCTGAAGTTGCCGACCTCGCCGATCACTTCGCCCTCGTCGACGCGGCGGCCGCTGAGCAAATTGTCGGCATCCATCTTGCGAGGGCTCATATGCAGGTAGCGAAAGCGGATGTGCTCGTTCGCCGTGTTGACGAATAAATAGGCTGCCTCCTGCTTCGGCGAGCGAAGGATAACGCCGTCGCGCACCGCGAGAATGTCGCCGTGCTGCTCGCAGCGTTCCGTGCCGGGCACGAGTTTGCACCCGGCCGGTCGAATATCCTGGCCTTGATGACCGATGCCGGCGGGGCACTGAGCGACCGGGAAGCCGCGGCGTTCGCAGAAATTGTCGCGCCACGCGTACGAGATGTTGGGTGAATCGTCGAGGTCCGAGATGCGCATCCGGTTGCGGCTCTGGAACACCTCGGAGTTGGCGTAGGCCGGCGCTTCCCCGAGCGGAAAGCGGATTTGCGAATAGACGGTGTAGTCCTGCGCGGCCGCCCTGGCCGCGAAATCCGCTGCCGGACAGAATTTGCCCGGGCGCGTAATAGCCGAAGCTTTGCGACACCTCGGCCGGCCGTTCGATCGGCAGCGGCGCCGCCGGGCTGAGGCTGCGCGGCGTGCCGCCGACAAAGCGCAACGCATGGAGGAAGCGCTGCGCCACCCGATCGGCGGCGTGGCAGGTCGGCATCTTGTAGCGCGGGGCGTTGGCGTCGAAGCAGGCGATCGAGACGATATAGGGCACGCCGAAGCGCACGAACGTATAACGCAGATTGTGCTCGATCATCAGCCGGCGGATGCCGGGAAACTCCGGCTCAAGCGCGGCAACCGGCGATCCTTCGGCCGCGATCGGCTTATCGAGCTCGTAGAGCAACGCGCGAACCGGAAATCTGCACCTCGATCGGATCGGCAAATTTGATGTCGGAGAGTTCGGCGATCTCGCCGGTGCGGATCGCAAAGGCAGCATCATAGCCAGCGGGGCCAGGATAGAAGAATCTGGCGGCGTGAAATCCAGATAGATAGTGGTCGTCGTCGGCCGGCCCCTCATCGCCCGCAAGGTCGCGGGTGAGCGCGTCGACATCAAACGGCAGCAGCACCGGCACCGGGCTTGACGCCAGCCCCGGAAAACGCGGCGCCATCATCGTATTGAGGTGGGCGAGGGCGCGCGTGACCAGGCGGCTTGCATTGATGGAGCGCGGCTTCGCCGACCGTTGCATCTCGGCCTTCGCCAAGGTCGCAATCGCCGCGGGCCAATCAACCTGTGCGAATGACAGGCGTGGCGGCTTCATCTCCTGAGCGGCGCTGCCAATGCTGCCGGTGGCGAGTAGCAGGGCCGCAATCAATCCCGATCTTGGTCTCACGAGACGCTCTCATGAGGGACTATCCCCGCCGGCAAAATAGCCAATAAATCTGGGATTGCGCGAGGGCCTTCGTGCGG
This sequence comes from uncultured Alphaproteobacteria bacterium, assembly GCA_963702635.1. Lineage (GTDB taxonomy): Bacteria > Pseudomonadota > Alphaproteobacteria > Rhizobiales > Xanthobacteraceae > Z2-YC6860. Next base: position 775,569 of record CAVPDL010000009.1, on the reverse strand, counting down.
CGGCCACAAAAAAAGCAGTTGGTGAACAGATTGTCAGAATGCGGTGGCGAGCAGCGCAACCACTGCCGCGCGGATGACCAGCGTCACCATCACCACGGGTCGAACCGCAGGCCGCTCGACCAACGAGCCATGACCGGACCCGTATCGCGATGCCCCGATGCCTGGTCGACAACGCGACCGCGCAGCGATGGTTTCGCCAGTCAGGCTTGGAATAAGCGGAAAAATGGCGGTCTCGGAGGGACTCGAACCCCCAACCCTCAGGTTCGAAGCCTGATGCTCTATCCAATTGAGCTACGAGACCGCCGGTCAGCCCGAACGGCATAGCGCCGAGGTCGTGGCGTGCTCAAGGAAAATCGGCTGCGGCAATGCCCCGATGGCGTCAGAGCGCAGCCTCGACTAGCATTGGGGTTGCCAGCGGTGGAGGAGAAGGGGAATTTGCTCGGTAATATTCGGGTCAATCCCGGGCTTTTGCTTGCGTTACTCGCGGTCGTGCTCGGCGGCTGCTCGGGTTCCAGTCTGGAGGGCTTTGCCTTTGGCAAGACTCCGCCGCCGCTGGCAGGCCCTGACCCCAATCTCTACCCGGTCCGTTACCGGGAGCAGGTCGCGGAGTTCATGCGAACCTATTTGAACAATCCGACCAAGGTGAAGGATGCCTATATCAGCGAGCCGGTGTTGAGGCCGGTCGCCGGCGCACCGCACTATGTCTCCTGCGTGCGCTACAATCCGCGAGACACCAACAACCAGTACGAAGGCTCGCAGACCATGCAGGCGACCTTCCTCGGCGGCAACCTCACGCGGTTCCTGGCGCCCGACGGCGACACTTGCAACGGCCTTGCCTATCAGCGCTTCCAGGCTATTGAATTGATGGTGCCTTAGCTGTTGCGGAGAGGTGGTCATGGGCGGAAGGAAACATGTGGGGTTTGGCATATCGGGCTTGGCGATCGCTTTGATGCTTGCGGCCGTTTGCCCCGTCGAGGCACACCATCTGATGGGCGGCCGGACACCTTCGACCTTTGGGGAGGGTCTGCTGTCGGGGCTCGGCCATCCGGTGATCGGGCTCGATCATCTCGCGTTCATCGTTGCCATGGGTGTCGCCGTTGGCATCGCCGGACTCAATCTCGTCATTCCGGGACTGTTCATCGTGGCGTCGGCGGTTGGCGTCGCCTTGCATGTGCAGGGCGTCACGCTGCCGGCCGTCGAAGTCCTGGTAGCGCTCACGGTGCTCGGCACGGGCCTGATCATTGCCTGCGGCCGATCGGTGCCGACTTCCGCCTGGGCGACGCTGTTCGCGGCCAGCGGTCTCATTCATGGCTATGCCTTCGGCAAGTCGATCTACGGCGCAGAAACCTCGCCGCTTGCCGCCTATCTGATCGGGCTTGCCATCATCCAGGCGGTGCTGGCGACGGTTGTTGCGCTCGTTGCACGCCGCAGCAGCGCACGGGCACTCGAGCCTCGGCTCGCCGGAGCAGCGATCGCAGGCATCGGGCTTGCAATTCTGGCGGGTCAGATACTCCCAGGATGAGGCGTAAAGCCTTGCTGGCGCGATGAAAACCACGCATCTTCGCGGACAATCGTTCCATCCATCCGTCGGACCTTGAATGTCCGGCGGGCAGCCGGGAGGCCGCCATGATCCAAGTCAAGCGCATGAGCCACGCCACTTTTGAGACGCCGGACATTGACCGGCAGATCGACTATTTCACCCAGGTCGCGGGCCTCGCGGTTGCCGCCCGCGAGAACGGCCGCGCCTATCTCGCCACCAAGGTCGGCGATCTCGTCGTGCAGCTCGAGAAGGGCAGCGAGGCGAAATGCGCGCGGATCGCCTTCCAGGTCGACCCGGCCACCGAGTTCGACGATATCCGCAAGGGCCTCGAAGCCGAAGGCGTGCGCTGTCAGGCCAAGAATGACGCGGCGCCGGGGGTGCCGAAGATGGTTACCTTCGACGATCCCAAGGGCACCAAGATCGAGGTGTTCGCTGAGCAGATGCCGATCTCGAAGAACCAGCCGGTCGCAGGAATCGGCCCGCTCAAGCTCGGCCATCTGGCGTTCTGCGTCGATGAGCCGAAGACATTCGTCGACTACTACACGCGGGTGCTGGGCTTCCGGATTTCCGACTGGATCCAGGACTGGTTCGCCTTCATGCGCTGCGGCCCGGACCACCACACCGTCAATTTCGTCCGCGGCAAGCGCACCATGATGCACCACATCGCCTTCGAGCTGAAGGACTGGGCGCAGATCCAGAGCGCTTGCGATTTCCTCGGCGGCAAGAACATCGACATCATCTGGGGCCCGGGCCGGCACGGGCCGGGCCACAACGTCTACACCTACCACCGCAACCCGGACGACCAGATCATCGAGCTGTTCACCGAGCTCGACAAGATGCTGGACGAGGAGCTCGGTTATTTCGATCCGCGGCCGTGGCACCGCGACCGGCCGCAGAAGCCGAAGGTGTGGGAGCAGGCGCGCGACATCTGGGGCCCGCCGCCCACGCCGGATTACCTCCGGCAGCGGGGGTAGGAGGCTACGTCTGCCGCGCGACGCGGGCGGACCCTCGCGCCTTAATCGAAACCCTACTCGATAGTTTCGTCTGCTCGCGAGAGCAGCGTCGCCGGGATGTCAAGTCTAAGGGCTCTGGCTGTTGCCAGGTTGATGACCAATTCGAACTTTGTCGCTCGCATAACGGGCATATCAGCCGGTCTCTCACCCTTGAGAACACGGCCAGTGTAAATGCCGGTCTGGCGATACTGGTCGGCAAAACTCGACCCGTAGCTTACAAGTCCACCGACCTCCGCAAACTCACGATCATAAAACATTGTAGGTATGGCGTGGTAAGCCGCGAGAGTTATGAGTTGCACGCGGCGATTGCCGAACAGCGGGCCGGGACTGACCAATAGCCCTTGGATTTTCTCATGCGAAATGCGTCCAAAGGCAGTATCGATTTCGCTGTTGTTGGTGGCAGGGATGGTTTCGATTTGCACCCCGATCATTGACGCGGCCGTCTGCAACTCTGAAATCGCCGAGCCGGTAACGACCGGGTTGTCCGGGTTGACGAGGACGGCAAAACGTGTGGCTGTTGGCAGCAGCTCATGAAGAAGCCCAAGTTGCTTTGCCGCAAGTTCCGCCTGCATGTAGTTCACACCGGTGACGTTGCCGCCCGGTCGATTCAGGCCCCTGACCAGGCCTGCTTCCACCGGGTCTACGCCGGTGCTGAAGACAATTGGTATTGTCGCCGTGGCGGCTTTGGCTGCGAGTGCCGCTTGATAGCTGCCGGGCGAGGCAATAACAGAAACTCGGCGGCGAACCAGATCGGCAGCCAATTCCGGCAGCCGCTGCAATGCGTTGTTTGCCCAACGGTATTCGATGGCGACATTTTGACCTTCGATGTGGCCAGTCTCAGCCAACCCGTTGCGGAAGGCAGCCAGGAGTGGGGCGGTCGCTTCCGAGCCGGCGTAGAGAAAGCCGATAACCGGTCGCGTCGGCTGCTGTGCCCGCGTCACATGCGCCCATGTGACCGCACCGCTGATGAGCGCCAATAACTCGCGGCGTCTCATGGACTCTTCTCCATGGACTTTTCCCAGTCCGAGGGCCGCAGGCTACTACATTCTCTGAATGTAGGCGCTTGTGCGCGCGTCCATTGGCATGATTACGGCTTTGCCTCCGGCCGGTCGGCGATTGCGACATAACGGCGGCGTTGCGCGGCGGCATTGCCCAGCAAAGATGACAACAGCATCGCCCGTTTGAGATACAGCCCGATCTCGTGCTCATCGGTAAAGCCGATGCCGCCGTGAAGCTGGATACAGGCCTGCGTCACGAACAGCGCGTCCTCCGAGGCCTTGGCTTTGGCGGCGACGGCGAGGGCCGGATCAATGCGATAGGGATCGTTGTTGGCCGCGACCTGGAAGATGAGCGACCGCGTCGTCTCGGTGCGGATATAGATGTCGACCGCCTTGTGCTGCAGCGCCTGGAAGCTGCCGATCGGCTTGCTGAACTGCTTTCTGATGCGCAGGTAATCGAACGTGACCTCCTGCGCCTTCGCCATGACGCCGAGGAGTTCGGCGGACAGCGCAATCAGCGCGAGGCTATGCAGCGCGTCGACCGCGTTCCGCGACGACTGCCGCGACGGCACGAGATCGCCCGGCGCGTCTTTGACGGCAAGCGTTGCAAGCTTGCGGCCGTCCACCGTCTGCGTCGCCGTCAGCGTCAAGCCGGGTGCGTTGCGCGCCACGTAGCAGAGCGTGGGGCCGTCGGTTCCGGCGGCGCTGACCAGAAAGCCCTCGGCGCCGTCGGCGCAGACAAATGTCTTCTTGCCAGTCAGGCGGAGAGCGCTGCCGGTGCCCGTGGCTCGCGTCTGCGGTGCAAGCGGTTCGTCGCCGAACGCGCCTTCCTGCAAAGCCGGGATGACCAAGGCTTCGCCGTTCACCGCTCGTTCCAGCATCGGATGCGGAGTGTGTCCTTGCGCGAGCGCTGCCGCCGAGATCGCCGCAAGCCCGACCGGCTCGCAGATGAGCCCGCGTCCGGCCTGTTCGAGCACCAGAGCAAGCTCGGTGAGGCCGAGCCCAAGGCCACCGGCCTGCTCCGGCACCAGCATGCCGAGCCAGCCAAGCTTGCCGGCCTCGCGCAGCCGTGCCGGCGCGAAGCTTGGGTCCAGCTCGCGAAAGCCGCGCGCTACCTTGGGTCCGGCGGCGCCGATGAACTTTGCCGCGCTGTCGCGCAGCAAGGTCTGCTCCGAGGTCAGATTCAGGTCCATGGCGGGATCAGTTCGGGAGGTTGAGAACGCGACGGGCGACGACGTTGCGCTGGATTTCCGACGAGCCGCCATAGATCGTCGCGCGCCGCACCTGCAGGAACGGCGTCGCAACATCGACTTCGCCGTAGTCCGTCATCACCGGCTTGTCGGCGATCGCATGGCCGCCGGCCGCCTCGATCAGCAGGTCGTTGAGCGATTGCAGAAGCTCGGAGCCGAAAATCTTGATGATCGAAGATTCCGGCCCGGGGCTTCGCTCCTGGTTGGTCAGTTCCACCGCATGGCTGAACAGCGCCGCGAGCGCCGTAACATTGATGCTGGCCGCCGCAAGGCGATCCTGGAACGCGGAATCGGCGATCACGCCGGTGGAGCGCGCCATGGTCTTGATGCGCTCGAGCGCGATCAGGACGAACTGCGGGTTCGAGGTGCCGAGGCGCTCATGGCCGAGCAGCGCATTGGCGATGCGCCAGCCGTCGTTGAGCTTGCCGACCAGGTTCTCGGCCGGCACGACCGCGTCGTCAAAGAATACTTCGGCGAATTCTTCGTCGCCGGCGATGGTCTTGATCGGCCTGACCCGGATGTCCGGGCTCCGCATGTCGATCAGCAGGAAGCTGATGCCGGCGTGCCGGGGCTGGGCCTGCGGATCGGTGCGCACCAGCGCGAACATCCAGTCGGCGTGTTGGCCCCAAGTGGTCCAGATTTTCTGACCCTTGACCACGAAATGGTCGCCGTCGAGCGTGGCACGAGTCGAAAGACTGGCAAGGTCGGAGCCCGCACCCGGCTCCGAATAGCCCTGGCACCAGATTACCGAGCCGGCAACGATCGGCGGCAGGTGCTTGGCCTTCTGGGCGTCGCTGCCGAACTGCATCAGGATCGGGCCGATGTGGTTGAGGCCCTGGACCGGCAGATGCGGCGCACCAACCCGCGCCAGCTCCTCGGTCATGATGATCTGCTCGTTCAGCGTTGCACCCATGCCGCCGTAAAGCTTGGGCCAATGCGGCGCGATCCAGCCCTTGCGCGAGAGCGTGTGGTACCAGGGCATGATTTCCGCGGGCGGCGGCCGATTGGTGCGGTTGCGCAACGCTATCGGCAGGTTGGCCTCGAGCCAGGTCCGCACCTCGTTACGGAACTGGGCTTCGGCGGCTGTGTCACGGCGGAACATTGTGGGGATGTTTCGAACGGCTTCGTCAGGCCGCGCCGACGAGGCTTTTCCATGCCTCGGAGGTGAGCACGTCCGGGTTCACCACATTGATCGGACTGCCGGACGCATAGGCGGTGATCTGATTGAAGATATCGGTGAATTGGATTTCGTATTCGTCGCGTGTCACGTAGCCGAGATGCGGCGTGCAGATGACGTTCGGCATGTTGAGCAGCGGATGCGTGGTGTCGCGCAGCGGTTCGTCCTCGTAGACGTCGACCGCAGCCATGCCGGGCCGGCCGGCCTGCAGCGCCTCGACCAGCGCGCCGGGCTCGATCAACTGGGCGCGGCTGGTGTTGACGATCAGGGCGCTTGGTTTCATGCGGCGCAGATCGCCGGCGGTGACGATGCCGCGCGTCGCATCAACGAGGCGCATATGTAGGGTGAGAACGTCGGCGCGCTCGAAGAAGGCGATCTTGCTGGGAGCCACCAGATGGCCCTCGGCCTTGGCGCGGAACATCGAGTTCGGCCGCGCCCAGACCACGACGTTCATGCCGAAAGCCTTGCCGTAGCTTGCGACCACGCTGCCGACCCGCCCATAGCCGAAAATGCCGAGTGTCTTGTTGCGGAGCGTAGAGCCCACCCCGATCTGCCAGTTGCCGACCATCAGCGACGCCATCTGCTGCGGGATCTGGCGGAAAGCCGAAAGGATCAGGCCCCAGGTCAGCTCGGCGGTGGCATAGGACGGCGTTCCCGGATGCTGGCTCGACGACACGATGACGCCGTGCCGGGTGCAGGCGTCGATGTCGATGTGCGGATAGACGCTGCGCTGGCTGATCAGCTTGAGCCTGGGGCAGGCGCTCGAGCAGCGGCGCCCGGATGCGGGTGCGCTCGCGGATCAGCACCAGGGCGTCGGCGTCGGCGAGCCGCTCCGCCAGCGTGTCGGTGTCCTGGACGTGGTCGGTCCAGATGGTGACGTGGTGACCGTCGAGCTTGCGAAAGCAGGTCAGCGTCCGGACAGTGTCGTGATAATCGTCGAGAACGGCGATTTTCATTGGCTACTCGGCGCGCGCTCAAAGGTTCGTGACGTTACCATAAAAGAATAGCGGCCAAGCAATAGGCATGGGAGTGCCGCACGGAAGGTCAGATTTTGGGGCCGGGTCAAATCCTCATAACGTCGTCTGCTTTTGCCCGCATTCCTTGCAGATGAACGGGACGTGGAGCTCGCCCGGCGGGGCCGCCACGCGATTGGGAGCGCCGCACTTGCCGCATTTGGCCTCGATGCGAGTCTTGCCCTGCTTGACCGTGACGCCTTTGCGCTGGATGGCCTCCCGCATCAGCCGTTCGGCTTCCTCGCGCATTTCCTGCTTGGACATTGTCGGTGGTACCAGTTTCGGGGATACTGCGGGGACACGGAACCTTGCCGCGCCGGAACCGGATTGCGCGTGGCGTCCCCACGGGGACTTACCTGATTTAATCAGATCAATGGCTTAGCAAATAGTGGGACGCAAAACCATTCTGCGAGATCACTAGGGTTTCTTTGGTGCATGTCCCACCGCTCTTAGGGGTACATCATGCGATCGAAACTTGGCGCGGCATTTGCCTCAGTATCGATGCTTTTAGCGGCTGTCCCTGTGCGGGCGGCGCCTATCGTGGACATCCAGCCGGTGAGCATCTGTTTGGATGATGGCTCGAGCTGCAGCTCGATGTCCTACGATGCCACTGCATTGCAGAACTTCTGGTTGAACCAAGCGGGTCTGACGTTGAACATTTTGCCGTCACGCACGTTCAACAGCACGACTTATCAGACAATGGACACGCAAACCGAGGTGCAAACTTTCTTGCTGACGAATGCCGATCCAAATGGCCCGACTAATTTTACTTCGCCGCCTATCACGGTTTGGTTTTCACATGGCTTCGGCGGGGATTTTGGTCTGAGTTTGATCGACGCAAATCGAAGTTGGATCGATGCCGACAACAGCACGACCTACCTGACGGCTGCGCTTGCCCATGAACTTGGGCACACTTTTGGTCCAGGACATCTCGACACTCCCTCTAATCTGATGAACCCGGCGTTACCCGCGGACGTTCAACTGAGTGATCTCGTCTTGAATGGCTCGCAGGTTTCCACGGTGCTCGCGAGTAATTTCGTCCATGACGCCCCGGTCGGCGTTCCCGGTCCCGTCGTCGGCGCAGGATTGCTGGGCCTGGTGACTGGCTTCGCTGCGATGCTCGCGTGGTACAGAAAGAGACGGGCAGTCGGCGCCTGATCGCTATTGGAACGTCACGGCCGCTATGGCGCGGTTGACCTTGTCCTGCGGCCAGAAGGTGATGGGTCCGGGCGCTGCGCCTCGCCTGGCGATATTGGTGCCTTGGCCGGGCTGGTTCAGGGTCTGCGCGCCCGCCGTATTCGACACGCGCACGGCACCCTCGATGAGGAACACGCCGAGTGACTGATCGTCAATCGGCCCAGCCCAGAACTCCGTCCCGCGGGTGCCGATCGTCGCGACAGGCGTTGTCACACTCACGTCGGAGCGCGCCAGCTTCGATACCTGGCCAGAGAGAAACCGGAAAGCACCAACCAGCCGGAACCGGATCGTTCCGCGTCCCGCGGCCGGGTTGAAGACATACTTATCGAGCCTCAGCTTCGCATTCTCCCCGAGCGTCAGCCGCGTGTTGTCTTTGAAGGTGACTTCCAGCCGCGCCGCGGCGCCGGTCGACACGGATTTCGTTGCGAATAACGGACGAGTTGAGGCCGAGTGCCCGAGTGGCGCCACCACGGGTTCCGCTGGCCTCTCCCTGCATGCGGCTGACCGTGCCGATTGTCTCCTGGGCCGCGACCCGATCGACGGCCAAGCCAAAAAGAAGCGCCATCGCAATAGTAGCCAGCCAATGCAACATGTTTAATGATCTGGTCCAACTGCGGTTTCCCGATCGTGCCATGAGGTCCCCGCAGCGTGGTTTTGCATTGCTGACGCGCGGGCGGCACCGGCCTCAGGCGTGGTTACATCATAAACTTAACTAAGTGCCAAAACAGCCGGTGGAAGCCCCTCGGCCCGCGGGCATTTAGTCGCCCAGCGAGTTTGGTTTGGCGTTTCACCTCACTCGAACCGCTTAAGCAGCTGCGCAGCCTCGGTGCGCGGTACTGGCGGCCGTGTACCCGAAGGCAAAGCGCCTGATTTTTCGCGCATGTCAAACAACGAGTTCGAACGCGAGCGTAAGAAACTCTACGGCTTCTAAAGGAACCGCCGAAATGATGATCGCGGCTAATCTCGAAGCAGAAATCAAACGTCTTCGCTAAGGCGAAGGCTGGTTTGCTGGCGTTCTTCAGCACTGTCTGCCACGTCCATTGGCTGGTCTCCATAACGGAAGTGGTGAAGAACAAACAGGCGGATCGCCGAGGATAGATTGCTCTGTTCGTCGCGCGTATCGTCGATCCCAGTGACCAATTCCGAGAGCGTCATTTGCCGGGTATGCGCTATTTTTTTCAGCTCAGTCCAAAAGGGCTCTTCAAGGCTGACGCTGGTCTTGTGTCCACCAATTAAGATGGAACGTTTAACGACCGAGGATTTCATTAGGGCCCCCCGAAAGCCCCCTTACCCCGGTATAGGTATAAAGCCAAATCATAACTAGGCTGAAGTACTACATTACCGCCGTCGCCCTAATGTGTCTTTTTGTAATGCCCGACATCGCGACAACCTTAATTATATGTAACTTCCGCACGTACGGGAGAGGTATTGTAGTATGGTCGGATGACCAAGCACCCGATGGAGGTGGAGGATACCTCTTTCCTGAGCGATGCCGACTGGGCGGAACTCAATAAGCTAAAGCGCGCTCATCAAAAGGGAGGCAAGCGAGCACTCTCCAAGGCGGTGGACAAACTTACTGAGAACGACCGGGGCAGCTATGTACGCATCATGGCTGCCTTCTTTCCCAGTATGGTCCGAAATGCCGTCAAGGATGCAATGGCCCAATATGGCGTCACAGAGGAAGAGCTTCGAGAGCTAATCCGCAAGTGCGAAAGCCCGGCAGGGAAGCAATGAGGAGCGAAGCTACACAGTAAGCGGAGCTCTGCTCCCACCTTGTAACGCGTGGCTTGAGTCGCAAGATGCGAACCAACTTGGACGGATCGGTTGGCACATATGGTCGACCATATAGTTGACGCTTCGGAGCCACGAGGTCGGATCGATATCCGGGTTGGGGTTGGACGCCGGCGTCGGTGGAGCGTTGAGGCCAAGGGGCGGATCGTCGCGGAATCCTATGCGCCCGGCGCGGTGGTGTCGGAGGTGGCGCGGCGGCACGACATGTCGCCGCAGCATCTGTTTGGTTGGCGCAAGGCGGCGCGAGCCGGTCAGCTGACGTTGCCGGCCGACGAGGTGCCGATGTTTGTACCGATCGTGAGGGAAACCCGTGACGACGGTGTTGCGGCGGCAGCGGCGAACCGGTCCGAGGCCATCAGCATCGAGATTGCCGGCGCGGTGGTTGGCGTGGAAAGAGGCGTTGATCTCGGCTGGCTGCGGGATGTGCTGCGCACCGTGAAGGCGGCGATGTGATCGCGGTTGCGGCAGGGGTGAAGGTCCTGGTGGCCACGAAGCCGGTCGACTTCCGCAAGGGCGCCGATGGCCTCGTGGCTCTGGTCCGTGAGGCGCTGGGGCACGACCCGTTCTCGGAAGCGATCTTCATCTTCCGGTCGAAGCGGGCCGACCGGCTTAAGATTCTGGCGTGGGACGGCTCGGGATTGGTTCTGTTCTGGAAACGGCTGGAGCATGGCGCCTTCAGGTGGCCACCGGTGAGTGATGGGGTGATGCGGCTGACGGCGCCGCAACTTGCGGCGCTCGTTGACGGGATGGACTGGTCGCGTCTGCATGCCCGAGATGTTGTGCGACCGACAGCGACATCGTGATAGCTGCGACTGATTGAATCAAGATTGCGTGTTGGGCGTCACAAACGTGCACGAATTTGATTCAAGTATCGTCATGCCGATCGATGCCCTTGCGGATGATCTCGACGCCTTGCGGGCGCTGGTGAGCTCGTTGTCGAGCGAGCGCGACGCGGCGATTGAGGAATGCCGGCGCGTGAGGGAGCAGAACGACCGGCTTCACCACCTCTTGAGGCAACTCCAGCGCGCGCAGTTTGGCCGGCGGTCCGAACGGCTTGATCGCGAGCAGATGCAGTTGGCGCTGGAGGATATCGAGACATCGATCGCCGAGCAGGATGCGCAAGGGGACAAGAAGGACACAACGGAAACCCCGGTCGATGCCCAAAGGAAGAAGCGTCGCGCCAACCGCGGGTCGCTGCCGGCTCATCTTCCCCGCATCCACGTCACGCTGACACCCGAGATTGCCGTCTGTCCGTGCTGTCATGGCACGATGCACGTCATCGGGGAGGACACCGCCGAGCGTCTCGACGTCATCCCCGCCCAATACCAGGTGATCGTGACGCATCGTCCTCAATACGCCTGCCGGGCCTGCGAACAAGGCATGGTCCAGGCCCCAGCGCCGGAACGGCTGATCAAAGGCGGGCTGCCGACCGAGGCGATGGTGGCCGCTGTGCTGGTTGCCAAATATGCTTGGCATTTGCCGCTCTATCGGCAATCCCAGATGCTGCTGAGCCAAGGCATCGCGATCGAACGCGCCACGCTGGCGTTCTGGGTGGGTTATGCGGCCGCTGAGCTCAAGCCGCTGTATCTTCGGCTGCGGGAACTCATTCTGGGCTCGGCCAAGATCGCGGTCGACGAGACCGTAGCGCCGGTGCTCGATCCTGGCCGTGGCCGCACCAAGAAAGGATACTTCTGGGCGATCGCCCGCGACGATCGGCCCTGGGGCGGAACCGATCCGCCCGCCGTCGCCTTCACCTATGCGCCGGGCCGCGGCACCGTCCACGGACTGAAACTGCTTGAGAGCTATCGCGGCATCGTGCAATGCGACGGGTACGCGGCCTACAAGGCCATTGCCGATGATGCACGGACCGGCGACGCGATTACGCTCGCCTTCTGCTGGGCTCACCTGAGAAGGCAGTTCTTCGATATCGCAAAGGGCGGTTCAGCGCCGATCGCGAGCGAAGCTCTGGAACGCATCGCCGCGCTCTATGCGATCGAGAAGACGATCCGCGGTAAAAGCGCCGATGAGCGCCGCGCCGTGCGCCAGGAAAAGAGCAAACCACTCGTGCTGGCGCTCAAAATCTGGCTCGAACAGCAACTCGCGCGCGTCTCGACGAAGTCCGTCATCGCCGAAGCCATCCGCTACGGCTCGAACCATTGGGACGGGCTCACCCGCTTTCTCGAAGACGGCCGCATCGAACTCGACACCAACATCGTGGAAAGAAGTATACGTCCGATCGCGCTCAATCGGAAAGCCGCGAACGACGGTAAAGGTGCCTGCCGATGCCCATCCAAACGCGATTGCCTTGGCGGTGGCGGATGAATTGATTTCGTCGCGGGCGCGCAAGGGTGAGATTCTATTGGTGGAGCCTGTGAAGCCGAAGGCGGGTGAAATAGCCGTGTATTGGCTTAAGGGCGATCCCAAGCCGAGGGTGGCCGTTCTGGCGAAAGATGCTTTCGGCTGGCCTTGTCACCCGGAAAGCGAGTGCAGCCCGCTTATCTGTTTCGTTCGTGATGAGCCGGCAAAATCCTTCATGATCGACGCCATGAGCATCGAGCGCCTAGAACGAGCTCGGGTCATTCCGGCCTAACAAGTTCGCGTCACGATTGGGAGCCGCCCGGTTCGTCGCCGGGCGGCTTTTTCTTCTTGCGGCCCACGACAACCGGCGTTCCGTCCGAATAACGCAGGACGTGCTTTTCCTGTTTCGGTTTCTGCGCGACCGGTTCTGGGTTCAATGGCCGCACTACGCGAGTGGGCCTATATTCAGCCGCGTATCCGGCCCTTCGCTTCTCGCGCGCCCGCTCAAGGCCATCGATTGCTGCGCGCAAGTCATTGTGGCCGTGATCCTCTTGAAACTTCTGCTCTAGGAGCCTCGCCGCAGCAATTCGCAGCGATGCCTTACAGACATTCATCTCAGCGTTGGTCACATTCCATTCGTCCCAGTGCGACTCCGGCGCGTCCAGTGCAGGAGAGGGGACTTCATCAAATTCCACGGCCTTTTGAATTGAAAAGCTGTCAGGCCAGTGGCCATGCGCGTCGCGAAACTCCTGGAAGGCCTTCACGCCGGCATGCGACATACAAGGAACTCCATCCTACGAATAGGACTGAAACACGGGTATTGAAACCGGAGTTCAGGTCATGTCGCCATCGCATCGAGGCCGTTTCGTCGCCTATCACCGCGTCTCCACCGACCGCCAAGGCAGGAGCGGCTTGGGCCTCGAAGCGCAGCGCAAGGCGATCCTGGATTATCTCAATGGTGGAGCCTGGGAGCTGAGCGCCGAGTTTGTGGAAGTCGAGAGCGGCAAACACAGCGATCGTCCGCAACTCGTCGCCGCGCTGGAAGCCTGCCGCAAACACAAGGCCAAGCTGGTCATTGCTAAGCTGGACCGGCTGTCTAGAAATCTCGCCTTCATTGCCACGCTGATGGAATCCGGGGTGGAGTTCGTCGCCGTGGATAATCCCCATGCGAACAAGCTAACCGTGCATATCCTGGCCGCTGTCGCGCAGCACGAGCGCGAGATGATTTCAGAGCGCACGCGGGCCGCACTACAAGCCGCGAAGGCGAGGGGGAAGAAGCTTGGCAATCCCCGGCTAGCCGAAGCCGCGCAGCTAGGCGTGGACGCCCTCAAGGCGAGGGCCGATCAGTTCGCCGCCAACGTGCTGCCTGTGATCCGCCAGATACAGGAGGCTGGAGCGACAAGTGCCAATGCTATCGCGGGCAAACTTAACGAGCGTGGCGTTAGGACCGCTCGCGGCGGTAAATGGACTCATGTGCAAGTCGGGAAGGCGCTTCGCAGCCTGACGCGGCAGGCTCATTGTGTCCGCTTCGGCTTTTCGAGCTTTTGAATAAGCTCCTTGAGGTCGTCCGCAGTGATGCCTTGTTCGGCCATCGAGTCACGGATGGCCTCGCGGATCATGTCTGGAAAGAACGCCGCCATCACTGTGCAATACCGGATCGGATCAGCGGATAACTTTTCCATCGACTTGGAGAGCGCTTTTTGGCCACCGCGCTCATAGGCAGTTTTTAGCTTGTTGATTTCCGCCCAGTCAGCATCTGTCAGTGAAGAAGAATCCACGACCTCCAAGGGCTCGGCTCCTTTGGCTCCCCGGGGCGCTAAGCGTTTCTTCGCTTTCATCCGCTTCTTATATCATTGCCAATGCTGACGAGGGAGGCGACTCACCGTGAACAGGGTTACGTTGTGACGGGGATAGAATTGCGCGGCTTCGCCATCGTCCCCGCCGTCGCGCTCCAGCTTGTCCACTCTCGTTTCAAGTCGGGCCATCGGTTCAGCTCCGCTAAACAACGTTCGTGTTTGCTTGGCGGGCATCAAGGGTGCGATTCATTTGTGTTCCGCCATTTGTTCGAGACGTTTGATCCGCTCAGCTAGCCCGCATTTCTCACACCGCGGCTTGAGCTGACGGGGATTTCCTCTGTTTTGATGGTCTGTTGGTGAAGCCGTGTGGAACGGTGGCGCCGAAGGCGCTGGCGGCGATTTGGTTTTTGCGTATCTCCGTGGGCCGATCGATGAAGCCGCGAGTTGAACGCGCCGCGGCGGCGCGTGTCAGGCGGGGGAGGCACGGGCCTTGGCGGCATCGACCAGGCGGCGGGCGGCGCGGCCCCAGTCGCTGGCGGCCGGGCAAGCCGACGCCATGGCGATCTTGATGCGGCGCACGCTGATGCGCACCAGCGCGCCGATTTTCAAGAACTTGAGCCGGATAGTGCCGCAGGTGGCATCCGCAAAGGCGGTCTCGGCAAGTCCGATGCGGCGCAGCGCGCAGACCAGCACATAGGCCATCGAAGCAAACCACAGCCGCAGCTGGTTGGCGCGCATGGTGGCGGTCGAGGTGCGATCGGCATAAAGATCGAGCTGGCATTCCTTGAGGCGGTTCTCCATCTCGCCGCGGGCGCAGTAGATGGCCTCGTAGAGATGGCGCGCCCCCGCCTCAGCGCGCTTGAGCGAGGTGACGACGAAGCGCGGGTTGGCCTCGCCCTGCGTCCACTCCGCCTTGGCGACGACGCGGCGCCGGCGGCTCCAGCTGTCGAGCGTGCTCCAATGGAAGTCCTTGAAGCAGCGCGCCGGGTGGCCGGTGTTCTCGGCCATCGCCTTTGCGGCCGCCAGTTCGGCTTCGATCAGGGCGACCAGACGGCTGTTGCGGGCCAGCCCGAACACATAGTCCACGCGGTTTTCTTCGCACCAAGCCATCAGCGCCTCGCGGGCAAAGCCTGAGTCCGCCCGCAGCAGGATGCGCACACAAGGCCAGCGGGCGCGGATCTGCCGGACGATCCGTTCGATCTCATCGACGCTGCCCGCACTGGCATCGATGTCGGAGGGCCGCAGCTTGGCGGCCAGCAGATGCCGCCCGCAGAACACATAGAGCGGCAGGTAGCAGTAGCAATCATAGTAGCCGTGGAAGAACCGCCCCTCTTGATGCCCGTGCAGCGGGTCGTCGGTGGCATCCAAATCGAGAATGATCTGCTTGGGTGGCCGCTGGTGCGCCTCCAGGAACAGCGTCACCGGCAGCGCCTCGATCGCCGCTTCGTCGTAAGCGATCCTGTGGTAGCGCGTCGGCTCCGGCCGGCTCAGTTCCAGCCGGTTCAACGTCGATTTGCCCGCTACCGCAGCGCAGTCTGCGCGCCTGGCGGTCAGCTTTCCCGCCAGTACCGCCAGCATCGGATCGTGCCGCAACTCGTCATGGTCGTTGAGGTCCTCGTAGCCCAGCGCAATCCCGAACACCCGCTGGCCGACCAGCGTGGTCACCGCATGCTCGATCAAATCCTGGCGGCGATGATCGCAAAAGCAGTCCGCAAATCGATCCACCAGACCGATCGCCCGATCGGTCGCGCCCAGAAGCAGCGCACCCGCATCCGACGTCACCAATCCGGCATCAAATGCCGCTTCCACAGCGCGGCCTTCAACGATTTCAAAATCAAACCGGTCTGCGCTACACTCTGTCGGCATCGGGGCGTTCCTCGAATCGTCCGAAAGTCGTTGTCGCAAAACAACTTTCGCTGATTCGGCGTCCCGATGCGCCTAATACTGTGAGAAATGCGGGCTAGTTCTGCGGTTTCAGCTACGCGCGCAAAGTTGGCCACGACGCGGCTCAATTCTTCCGCCTCGGATGGCGTCAATTCTCCTTCCGCCGTCGCCTCTACGATCGCCGTTGAGGCCTTCAAGGCATCACCGGCCGTTTCCAGCCTGGGCATGTCGAATGCCACAGGACGATCCTTCCGAGCCGGCACGAGCCGATCGAGGCAAAGCCGAAGGGATGGGCCGTCACCGGCCTTGGCTAACTCGATGGCTTTCCGTGTCAGGTTTTCCGCCTCGCCATCCAGCAGGGCTTCCACCGCCAGCGTGGTCTTGTTGCGTGCGCCTTGCGGCCTGCCGGAAGGATTACCGCTGCGACCTTTTTCAAAGGGCATCCGTTGTATCCCGTCTGTAATTTCAATGTTTGCTGCCGAGCAGCGCGGCCCGGCAGAAGGTGTGAAGCATCGCCCCCACGGTCAGCCCGGACTTCGCCAAGGAGCCCTTCGATCTCTGTCAGGATCACGCCGACATCGTGGGTGCCCAGATAAATGTTGGCCAAGTCTGCGCCGGCTTGGAGATCGGGGTCGGATCGCGCCTCATCATCCAATTCGATTTGGGGCGCCACCGCTGCCCTGGCGCTGAGCGCGTCCAGAAAGCCATGCTCCATTGCACCGAGAACGGGGCGCCGGGCGATGGCGGCGACTACGTAGCTCAGGAAATTGGTCGCGCCGAAGGTAGCTGCGAAACGAATAGCCGCACCAAGGTTGTCGGCGCCGCGTCCATAGTCGGCAAGATCGTCGCCGGTTGGCGTCGTAGCCCAGAAATCGAACGCCTCCGAGGGGTTCCTAGACTTGGCGGAAACAACATTCACGAAGGAGGGCAGCGCGTCGAGAAGGTCGGCGGTTTCGATATTGTCAGTCAGCATGGCATCACCGGGCGCCCGTTCCGGGCAAAGGCCGAATAGGGTAAGCTGCCCCCGTGAACGCAAATCGGGCAGCTCTCTGGACGGTCCGCGCCATCATCTTCGGCGCAGTCCTTTTGGCGTTCTGCATCGAGGCCGATTGGGATTTGTGGAACAGCGGCATTATTGGCGCCGTCCTAATTTCAGCATTCGTGACCGCCTGTCTGATAGCCGGCACGGAGCGCATCTGCGCCTGGTTCAATGTCCCGTTCGGGAACTTCCTCACGCAGTTGCCCTGGTATGCGATGCAACTCGCGATCATGGGCGCGTGCCTATGGCTGGCGCACAGAATTTCCGAACGTACCGGCGAGACGCCAAAGGTGCATGTGGCCCTGATCGTCGGCGTGGCCGGCGCGGCTGTTGCCACGGGCGTCGTTGCCAAGTTGCTTGACCTATTTACGATCATGCGAACCACTCTGTCGGGCCGTGTTCGCAATGAGCGCGATGCGTCCAGCGATCATTTGCGCCTCGCGAGACCCAGTAGGCCGGCTGGCGATAGTCCGCAGAAGATTGGCTGACGCTGGGTCGGTCAGAATGTGGGCCACCTGATCCAGATTGTTGCCAAGCTGCCAGCGGCTCCATGCGTCATGCACTGCGCTAAGAAGCTTGTTGAGCGGCGGCAAGGTCGTGGTCGAAATCCAACTCAGATATCTGATCAAGGACAAAGACCGCCACGGCAATTGGCGTCACTACGTTCGAGTTCCCGGCCGCGCCAAGGTTCGCATCAGGAGTACGCCTGGCGGCGAGAAATTTATGGCTGCCTACCACGCAGCCATCCTTGGCAGCGAAGGGCCAGTCCAAGCGCGCGAGGCCCGGAAGGGTTCGCTCCGACATCTTTGCATTTTGTTTTTCGGGTCCACTGCCTTCACCACTTTGGACCTCAGCACCCAATCATGGATGCGCCGTCACCTCGATCGACTGTGCGCCACTTACGGCGCACTGCCGGTTGCGATGTTGAAGGACAAGCACGTCCGCAAAATGCGGGACGAGCTGAAGGCCACGCCTGCCGCCTCGAAGAACCGACTGAAGGCACTTCGGAAACTTTTCGGGTGGGCAGTCGAAGATGACGAGGCGCCTCACAATCCAACCCTGGGCGTGAAGGCCATCGGATACGTCACCAAAGGCCATCATTCATGGGAAATTGATGAGGTAGAGGCGTTTGAACAGCGCCATCCCGTAGGCAGTAAAGCTCGGCTCGCGTTGGCTCTGCTGATGTACACCACTTGCCGGCGGGAGGACGCGCCCCGTTTAGGTCCGCAGCACGTCAAGAATGGGCGCATCAAGTACCGGCAGGCGAAGAACGAGCACAACAGCCCGATAGACACGGACATCCCGGTCCATCCCGATCTCGCCACCGTACTCGAAGCAACGCCGACCTCTGGCCACCTCACATTCCTTGTGACGGAGTATGGCAAGCCGTACTCGGCCAACGGCTTCGGCAACGCATTTAAGGATTGGTGCAGGCAGGCGAACCTTCCGCATTGCTCCGCGCATGGGCTGAGGAAGGCAACCGCGGCGCGCCTGGCCGAGCGCGGCGCCACTCCGCACGAAATCATGGCGATAACTGGCCACAAGACGCTGGAGGAGGTCGAGAACTACACGCGCGCCGCGCAGAAGGCCGGCCTCGCGGATTCTGGTATGGCGAAGCTAAAACGGCAGCTTGGGGGACCGGACGACGAGTAACCTTTGGCGATTATGTCAAGTGCATAATCGCCTAACCTTTTGACCGCCCCGGACCAGAAGGCGAACATACATAGTCCCACCTTTTTGACGGTGGGACTATTCGGCGAAAAATCTTTGGAATTTCAACGAAGAACAAAACATATGGCGTCCCCACGGGGACTCGAACCCCGGTCTTCACCGTGAAAGGGTGATGTCCTAGACCGCTAGACGATGGGGACGTAAAGCGTGCCGGCCGATCGGCGCGCGACATATAAAGGCCCTCGCGCGCGGACCGGCAAGCAGCGCTCACCACTTGCCCGGTGTTCGGCATCGAGGCCCAGGGCTCCTTCGGCGGCTAGCGGCTTGCCCTTCTGCAGAAGCTCGATCGAATGCTTGTCGGGCGAGCGGACGAACGCCATGTTGCCGTCGCGCGGCGGCCGGTTGATGGTGACGCCGCCCTTCTGCAGCTTCTCGCAGGTCGCGTAGATGTCGTCGACCTCGTAGGCGAGATGGCCGAAGTAGCGCGCCTCGCCGTAGTCCTCGGTGTCCCAGTTGAAGGTCAGCTCGACGCAGGGCGCGTCGCGGCGGCCGGCGTCGAGCGCGGCCTTGGCGGCCGGCGACGTCCTCGGGCGCCGCCAGGAACACCAGCGTGTACTTGTTCTTGTCGTCGACCCGGCGGCGGACCTCCTGCAGGCCGAGCAGGTTCACATAGAAATTCAGCGCCGCATCGAGATTGCGCACGCGCAGCATGGTGTGCAGAAATCGCATGGTGACCTCTTCAGTTGCTTCCGCTTGAAACCGATACTGGCCCGCCCCGGGACTCAAGGACAATATAGCATGATCGCGCCCGATCTTGAGACCGGCATCGCCCGGCTGCGGGAGATGGTGGAGGCAGGCCGAGGTGGTGGTGCCGTTCACCGGCGCCGGCATCTCCACCGAATGCGGCATCCCCGACTTTCGCTCGCCCGGGCGGCATCTGGACCAAGATGCGGCCGATCGAGTTCGGCGACTTCCTGGCCAGCCAGGAGATGCGGGACGAAAGCTGGCGGCGGCGCTTTGCCATGGAGGAGCAGTTCGGCGGCGCCAAGCCCGGCCGCGGCCACCGGGCGCTGGCGTCCTCTACAAGGCCGGCAAGGTCCCGGGCATCATCACCCAGAATATCGACAATCTGCATCAGGCTTCGGGCTTTGCGCGCCGATGACGTCGTCGAACTGCACGGCAACACCACCTACGCGACCTGCCTCGACTGCGGCAAACGCTACGAATTGCCGTGGGTGAAGCAGAGTCTGGCTCAGCGCGGCGGACGTTCGCCCGAATGCACCGTTTGCGACGGCTACATCAAGACCGCGACGGTGTCGTTCGGCCAGGCGATGCCGGAGGCGGCGATGCGGCGCGCCCAGGAGTTGACCGAATCGTGCGATCTCTTCCTCGCCATCGGCTCTTCGCTGGTGGTCTGGCCGGCGGCGGGCTTTCCGCTGGCCGCCAAGCGCAACGGCGCGCGGCTTGTCATCATCAATCGGGACGAGACCGAGTTCGACGAGATCGCCGACCTCGTGCTGCACGACGACATCGGCAGCGGCGCTCGCGCCGTTCATCGCGCACTGATTCGCTGATTCCAGCTTATTCACAGGCCGCGCACACACCGATTGCGGAAACGCATTTATTTCTTTTCCATGAGAGGGCGAATGTTATCGTTGTTCAAGAGATTCGCGGCAGCGTCCATCAAGAGACGAAATTCAGGGGCAACCGAGCGTCGTCATGGCGTCGGACGGAATTCCAAAGGGACTGGGGCTTGGACCGCAACCGATCGGTGACGTCTCCGACGAGACGCGCAACCGTCATCGAGCTCTCCGGCGTCATCAAGTGGTTCGATGTCTCCAAAGGCTATGGATTCATCGTGCCGGACAATGGCTTGCCCGACATCCTGCTGCACGTGACCTGCCTGCGGCGCGACGGCTTCCAGACCGCCTATGAAGGCGCGCGCGTGGTCGCCGAGGTGCTGCAGCGGCCGAAGGGCTTGCAGTGCTTCCGCATCCTGTCGATGGACGAGTCGACGGCGATCCATCCCTCGACGCTGCCGCCGGCGCGCACCCATGTCACGGTGACGCCGACCAGCGGGCTCGAGCGGGCGCATGGTGAAGTGGTTCAACCGGCTGCGCGGCTTCGGCTTCCTGACCCGCGGCGAGGGCACCCCGACATCTTCGTCCACATGGAGACGCTGCGCCGCTTCGGCATCGCCGAGCTTCGGCCCGGCCAGACCGTCCTGGTGCGGTTCGGGCCGGGTCCCGAAGGGCCTGATGGCCGCCGAGGTGCGGCCGGACGGCGGGCCGCACGGTCCGGCCTCGCACTGAACCTCGCGCTCGGCCGCCGTTCGGGCGGCCGAAGTGTCTTTCGGCCTCCAATCGCAAGTTTTTGATTGTCGCCGCCGGCCCATCGGCCGCGTTTCGTTGTCTTTTCGCCACAGCTTGCCTATGTGTTGGCGCTTCGCACCGCTCCTGGCCGCGACGGCAAGGGAGCGGTGCTCTGCTGGGGCGCGGCGGCAGCGTTTGTCGAAGGATGCAGTTGGATGCCCGGCAGCGTGCCGATTTCCCGCCGGGCGATTCTGGCCGGCAGGCCGGTTGCCGCGGCGCTGCCGCCGCTTGTCGGCGCTGGC
The DNA here is from genome assembly GCA_963702635.1 of uncultured Alphaproteobacteria bacterium. Classification (GTDB taxonomy): domain Bacteria; phylum Pseudomonadota; class Alphaproteobacteria; order Rhizobiales; family Xanthobacteraceae; genus Z2-YC6860. The sequence continues at coordinate 754,288 of CAVPDL010000009.1, read as the reverse complement.
GGCGGAGCCGGGCCTGCTGGAAAAGCGCGAGTCGCTCTACAACAACATCTTCATCTTCGGCGACGCCGACAACGTCACCATGACGTTCGGCCAGAACAAGCGCTACTACACCGAGAGCAGCATGAAGCTCTCCGATCCGGGCGCGCTGACCGTCGAATACACCCGCTACATGACCGCTGGGCGTGGCCTATCCGCCGAAGCTCGAGCGCATCGCCGAGATCGGCCTCGGCGGCGGCCGCACCGTGTCCTATCTGACCGCCTCGCTGCCCGACACCGGCATCCTCGCCATCGAGCTCGACAAGGACGTGGTCGAGCTCGCCAAGAAATATTTCAAGTTCAAGGAAACCGCGCGGCTGCGCACCGTGGTGTCCGACGGCCGGGCCTTCCTGCTCAAGGACAACGAGAAGTGGGACGTCATCCTGATCGACGCCTATCGCGGGCCGTTCGTGCCGTTCCACCTGCTGACCAAGGAGTTCTACCGCTGGTCAAGTCGCGGCTGAACCCCGGCGGCGTGGTGGTGCAGAACATCGAGCCCACCACCATGCTGTTCGATTCGGCGACGGCGACGCTGAAGAGCGTGTTTCCCTCGGTCGATCTCTACGACGGCGGCGGCAATATCGTCGCGGTCGGCTATGACGGGCCGCAGCTGCCGCAGGCCGAGCTGCTGGCCCGCGCCGCCAAGGTGCAGGAGCGCTACAAGCTCCGCTACGACCTGCGCCAGATGGCCGGCGAGCGCCGCGTGCTGTCACGCGGCCGACCGGCAAGATCCTGACCGACGACTTCGCGCCGGTCGAAACCATGCGGGCGATCGAGAAGAACAACGAGAAGTGGAAGGAACAGACGGAAGCGCCCCGCTGATGCAGCACTCCTATCATGCGCGGACTTCTGCTGCTCGGGCTCGCCTGCATCCTCGGCTTCGCGCTGATGGGCTTCGAGATGCTGGGCAGCCGCTACCTCTATCCGTATTTCGGCGGCGGCATCAACACCTGGGCCTCGCTGATCGCGACGGTGCTGGTGGCGCTGATGCTCGGCTATCTGCTCGGCGGCGCGCTGGTCGACCGCACCATGAGCCCGCGGCTGTGCGGCGTGCTTCTGGCCATCGCCGGCATCTATCTGTTCACCATCCCGCTCTGGGTCGACCCGCTGTTTGCCTGGATGCTGACCAGCGTCGGCGACGGCATGGCCGGGATCGTTCTCGCCGCGACCATCCTGCTGCTGCTGCCGCTCACGCTGATGAGCATGTTCACGCCGTTTGCGGTGCGGCTGCTGCTGACTTCGGTCGACGGTTCGGCGGCCGCCTGGTCGGCTTCGTCTACGGCGTCTCCACCATCGGCAATGTGCTCGGCACCCTGGTCACGACCTTCGTGCTGGTGCCGTCGTTCGGCTCGCGCGCGCTGACCATGGTGTTTGCCGCGGTCACCATCGTCTGCGGGCTGTCATGATGCTGGCCAGCGACCGGTTCCTGCGCGGAGCGGGCGCATGAAGCTGACGCTGCGATGGCGCTGTCATCGCGCTGCTGCTGACGCCGCTGGCGCGCAGGCCGAGCCCGCGGTGGTGGCGTCGGGCTCCTATCCGGAGGGGCTGCTCTGGCACGACGGCCGCTCTACTTCACCGAGATGGGCGCCGATCGCGTCAGCGTCATCGAGGACGGCAGCACGCGCGAGTTCTGGCATCTCAACGGCTGCGGGCCGACCCAGATCGTGCCGTTCGGACCGACCGGCTTCGTGGTCGACTGCCATCTCGGCCGCGCCATGGTCGAGGTCTCGGCGTCCGGGCATGACCGGCCGCAGCTTCGCCGTCAACCGCGACGGCCAGCGCGCTGCAGGATCCCAACGCCGCCGTAAGCGACGGCCAGGGCGGGGCCTATTTTTCCGACTCCGGCATTTTCGACACCGGCGCGCCGTCGACCGGCCGGGTCTATCACCTGACCGCCATGGGCGTGATGACCGAGGTGGTCTCCGGCCTGCGCTACGCCAACGGCGTCAACTTCGACCCGGCAAGCCGCACGCTTTATGTATCCGAGCACCTGGCGCGGCGGGTGCTGGCGCTGACGCTCGACAGCCGGCAACGCGTCACCGCGCGCCGTGTGCTGATCGATTTCAATGCTCAGCCGGCGACACGCGAGCACTCCTACCCGCTGGCCGGGCCTGACGGCATTGCGCTCCGGCCCGGCCTGATGGCGGTTGCCGAATACGGCGAGGGCCGGGTGCACCTGTTCGACCGCGACGGCCGATATCTGAACACGCTGAAGGTGTCGATGCCGTTCGTCGACACGGTGATCTGGGACGGTGCCGGCAACCTCTTTGCCGGCGGCTCGTTCCAGAACCTGCGGCCGCCGTTCGAGGGCGCCGTGGTGCGCTTTCCGCAAGCTGATTGGGAACCGCGGCCTAAAGATTGAGGGATGGTCGGGGCAGCAGGATTTGAACCTGCGACCTGCTGCTCCCAAAGCAGCCGCGCTACCAGGCTGCGCTATGCCCCGGTGTGGGCAGTGAATCGCACGGAGCGGCGGTCAGGGTCAATCCGCGCTTCAAAAAGTTTGAAATCCCAATCTGGACCGCATAAAGCTGACATGCCTTTGGACCGCGAGCCCACAAACCCATGACTGCTCGAATCTACAAGCCAACGAAGACCGCAATGCAGTCCGGCCGCGGCAAGACCAAGGACTGGGTGCTCGACTACGAGCCGCAGGAGCCGCGCGTGGTCGAGCCGCTGATGGGCTGGACCACCTCGGGAGATATGAAGAGCCAGATCAGGCTGCAGTTCGAGACCAAGGAAGAGGCGATCGCCTACGCGGAACGCCACCGCATTCCCTATCAAGTGCAGGAAACCAAAGCCGCCGCGCGGCGCGGTTTGTCTTATGCCGACAATTTCGCCGCAAGCCGGCGCGGCCCCTGGACGCATTGAGGCTTCGGGCGGGCTAATTATCGGTTGCGGCCGGCCATACCGCTGCCGCTATAGTGGGCTGCGGGCGCCGCATCGGGTGGCGCCGGATCCGGAGCGCGTCATTCCATGGCTTCCAATTTGCGTTTTCATGAACCCCGCCGGCATCGCCAAGCCCGGCGGCTACACCCATGTGGTCGAGGTCAATCGGACCGGGGCGGATCGTCTATATCGCCGGCCAATTGGGATTGAAGCCGGACGGCGCCATCGCCGGCGACTTCCGCGCCCAGGCAACGCAAGCGTTCGAGAACCTGAAAACGGCGCTGGCCGCGGTCGGCGCAACCTTCAACGATGTGGTCAAGCTCAACAACTACCTGGTGGACATCAAGACCAACCTGCCGATTTATCGCGAAGTGCGCGATAAATACGTCAATACATCGCAGCCGCCTGCCAGTACCACGGTCGGCGTGCCGGCGTTGGCGCGGCCCGATGCCCTGTTCGAGGCTGAAGCGGTGGTGCTGCTGGCGAAGTGAGGACGAGTTGCACGGCTGCTCCACGGGTCATTGCCGGGCTTGATGTTTAGCCCGGCAATCCATGATGAAACGCGGCGAACACCAACCGTAAGGTTACGCCAAGCGGCTCCGCCTCATGGATGCCCGGGTCTTCGCCCGCCGAAGGATTATCGACTGAATCCTTCGAGGCGAAGCTATGGCCCGCAGGCGGGTCAAGCCCGGGCATGACGCCGAGTGTGTGGCGTGTGCCGCGCTTGGTCTAACCGACAGCGTTCAGGACCTTGCCGCCGGTGGTGACTGGTTTGGCGTCGATCAGGATCACGGCGAGGATGCAGGACTCCTTGCCGTTGTTGATCCAGTTGTGGATCGTGCCACGCTGCACCATGACATCGCCGGCCTTGAGATGGACCACGGTACCGTCCAGGTCCATGTCGATCTCGCCCGCCATGACGACGATGTAGTCGATCGAGTTGGTGCGGTGGTTGCGCGCCTGCACGCCGGGCTTGAACTCGATGACACGGAAGATGGTGCCGCCGGGCAGGGTGGTCTGCACCGGGCGCTTGCCGGCGTCGTCCTGGCCATCGTTGTTCACCGGGAAGCCTTCGGTGGTCCAGATCGCATGCGCCATCGCCCCGGGCCGGCCTTCCCGCACGTTGGTGACGATCTCGTCGATCTTGGCGATCGCCTTGCCATTGTCGTCATGGCCGGTGATCACGCGGCGAACCTGGAATGCCATTCGTTACTCCCTCGCTGGTTCTGCGGTCCGAAACGCTATTGAGAAGGCCAGCGCGCTGCAAGGGATGGTTACCGCCCGTTAACGATTCGGGGCCCAAGCCTGCAGGCGAGGGCGTCTTTCACCGCGTCAAATTTCGACGGCAGTCCGGCCGGGCCTTGGGTCCGCGCCGGCATGCGCAAATTCGTTGCGAGCCATCTTGGCTGGGACAGCGGCAGCAGGACGGTCGATCGTACTCGGTTTCGCCGCGCTGTGTTCGGTTGACGCGTATGCGGCCGAACCGATCACGCCCTACCAGTTCCGCGTCGTGGGCTCGCTGCCGTTGCAGTCTATCGAGAGCGTCACGCTAACGTCGCGCCAGAACTCCTTCTCCTATGCGCCGTTTCTCGGCGTTTCGGCAAGCGCCGTGCTCGCGCCCGATCTGACGGCTTCATTGCTGGCGAGCGGTGGCCACGACCCGCCCGGCGTATTTCGCGACGGCGACAGCACATTGGCGAGCTTCGGCGGCAGCCTCGTCAAACGCTGGGGTGCGTTCAGCGCCGGCGCCAGCGTCGAGCACACGTATTTCTACGGCGACAGCTTCGGTACACTGAACAACATCGCCAACGACGTCAATTTTTTCACGCGCTATGCCTTTCGGCCCGGCAACGATCTCAGGATCACGCCCCAGGCGACCGCGACCGCCCGCTTCGACGACGCCCTGGTCATGCAGCGCACCACGTTCAGCTTCCGGGTCGAGATCGAGCAGCGGCTGGTCGACCGTTGGTGGCTGATCGCGAGGCCGCGCATCCGCTATTCCAACTATGTCGGCGACGAAGCCGGCCGGCGCGATGTGACCGTATCATTGGTGTCGGGTGTCAAATACGTATTCACAGAGAACGTCAGCTTCGCGATGCTCGCCGGCGTCGAGAATCGGTCGTCGAACGTCCCGGCGCGGAACCGCGACCGCTACGTGGTCGGAGCGAGCCTCGACTTCGAGTTCAGCCCGAAGCTGCCGTGGTGAGTTAGTTAGCCGCTCTTGTAGCCGCTGCGGTCGAAGTTCTCGAGCGTCGGCCTGATACTCCCGCGGCACCTGGCAGCCGCAGCGCAGATGCCAGCGCCGCACCAGATAGCTGAAGGCGTTGCCCTGCGAGTCGCCGCGATTGGTGCGGCCGCGCTTGGCGGCAAGCTCCTCCTCCTTGACGAACAGCTTCGGCCCGCCGGCCTGCTCGGCGAGCATCTGGATGCGGCAGGCGCGCTCGAGCTTGATCGCGAGGAACACCGCGTGCTCGATGGTGGTGCCGGCGGTGACGATGCCGTGGTTGCGCAGGATCACGACATGGCCCTTGCCCATGCATTTCGCCACCGCCTTGCCGCGCGGCTGGTCGGTGATCAGGTCGGTGGTCTCGGAGAAGATCGGCACGCCGGCGGAGAACATGGTGCCGTCGTTGCTCATCGGCGAGAGCTCCTTGCCGAGCGAGGAGAAGGCGATGGCGTGCTCGGGATGGGTGTGGATCACGCAATTGACGTCGGGCCGGGCCCGCATCACCTCGGAATGGATGTAGACCTCGTTGTGGCGCGGCCAGTCGCCGCGCGACCTTCTCGCCCTCGATGTCGACGGTGATGATGTTGTCGTCGGTCATCTCCTCGATGCCGAGGCAGCCGGGCTTCATCAGGAAGCGGTTGGGATTGTCCGGCAGCCGCGCCGAGATGTGGCCCCAGACGTAGTCGCCCTGGCCCTCGTCGACCAGGACGCGGCCGGCGTTGATGAGCTTTTCGCGCAGTTTGTCGGTCATGATGTCCGTTCCTGACGTTGTTGTGCGTGTTGGATGGATTGTCCGCGAATGGCGTCGATCAGCGCAAGCGCGTCGGCGGGCTCCTGGTCGGCGCGCCAGGCGACGTGGCCGTCGGGCCGCACCAGCACGAGGCGGCGCTCATAGGCGGCGAGCACGTCCGGCTCGTCGATCTCGATGACGGTCAGCGGCACGCCGCGCTGCTGCGCGGCGTTGACGATGCGCTGTCGCCGGGCGGCGCATCGTCGCCGAGACGAAGCAGCACGAAGCCGCGGCCGAACAGGTCGAGCGTCGAGCGGCCGTCCTTCAGCCAGACATGCGGGGCGCGGGCGCCGGGCCGGGCGGTCTGCGTATAGGGATGCGACACGTCGGGCGGCGCCGGCGTGCCGTCCGGCCAGACGATCGGCGAGTTGTCGTAGCGGTAGCCCAGCATCACGCCGTTGGCGAACCATTCGTGGCGCATGATGGCGGCGAACCAGTCGCCGTATTCCTTGCGCGCGGCGTCGTTGGCCGCGCCCGGCTGGAAAATCTCCGGGCCGGGCAGGCGTTCGCGGGTCGACAGCATGCGGCGGAGATTGCGGCTCGCTTCGGCGACGTTGCGAAGCCCGACCGGCCGCCGCTCGGCCTCGTAGGAGGCGAGCAGGTCCGGCGCCGCCCCAGCCCTTGATGCACGGCTTCGAGCTTCCAGCCGAGGTCGACCGCGTCGCCGATGCCGGTGTTCATGCCGAAGCCGCCGGTCGGCGACATCAGGTGCGCGGCGTCGCCGGCGATGAAGACGCGGTCGGTGCCGTAGCGGTCGGCGACCAGCTCGCGGCGCACCCAGCGCATCACCGAGAGAATTTCGTAGTCGAAGTCGCGGCCCATCGCGCGCTTCAGTGCCGCGCGGATGTCGTCCTCGGTGTGGTTGATCTTCTGCGGCGTGCCGACGATCGACATGCGGAAGCGGTCGGCGCCGTTGACCGCGACGATGGTGAGCCAGACGCCCTCCGGACCGATGAAGATGAAGCGGTAGCCCTTGCCCTTGTCGTGCAGCTCGGAAAAGTTCGGGCAGCGGAACATGACATTGGTGGTGTAGGTCAGCGCCGGCGTGCCGCTCATGCCGATGCCGAGCTGCTCGCGCACCGTGCTGGCGCCGCCGTCGGTGCCGACCATGTATTCGGCTTCGATGGTTTCGGTTGCCGCTCGCGGTCTTCGCACCTCGGCGCGAACGCCGTCCGGGCGTTTCGGCTGAATGAAACAAGCTCGCAGTTGTAGCGCAGCGTCGCACGTCCGGACCGCTCGGCAAAGCGCCGCAGGATCGGATCGAACATGTCCTGCGGCACGCGCTCGCGCTTCTGCGGGCTCTCGGGCGGGCAGGGCTCGAAGCCGCGGCCGGGGAACGGCTCGCGGCCGAGCTCATAGCCGTTCAGGCCGGTGACGTAGATGTAGTCCTGCGGATAGTCGAGCGGGTAGGGCGCGTCGCGCACCCAGTCGAGGATGCCCCAGCGCCGGCAGAACTCCATCGTGCGGATGCCGACGAGGTCCATCTTCGGCTGCTCGATCGAGCCGTCGGACTTCTCGATCAGGGTGCACGGCACGCCGCGCCAGCCAAGCTCGCCGGCCAGCGCAAGCCCCACCGGCCCGCCGCCGACGATCAGCACCGGAGTGCGCACGGTCATTTGTACTTGCGCTCCATGTCCTGGAACGCGGCGATGTCGACCAGGCGCTGGCGCTCGGCAAAGGTCGCGAGCAGGCCGGTGGCGCTCGCCGATCTGGCCGTTCCGCTTGAGATGACCGAGCGCCCGCTGCATGCCGAGCACCGCGGCCTGCAGCGCCGTGTTGGCGTAGATCACGCCGGCGAAGCCGAGCCGCTTCAATCTCCTCGTTCGATTGCTCCGGCGTCTTGCCGCCGATCACGATGTTCATGAGCTGCGGCCACGGCAGCTTGCCGATGGCTGCGATCTGCTCCGCGATCGGTCGGCGCCTCGACGAAGCCGACGTCGGCGCCGGCCTCGCTTGAAGGCATGCGCGCGCTCCATCGCGGCGGCAAAGCCTTCGACGGCGATGGCGTCGGTGCGGGCGACGATCAGCAGGTCGGGATCGGCTGCGGGCGTCGACCGCGGCCTTGATCTTTCCGACCATCTCGGCCGCGGGGATGACCTCCTTGCCCTCGAAATGGCCGCAGCGCTTCGGGAACACCTGGTCCTCGATCTGGATCGCGTCGGCGCCGGCGCGCTCCAGCACCTGGATGGTGCGCCGCATGTTCAGCGCGTTGCCGAAGCCGGTGTCGGCGTCGACCATCAGCGGGCCGGAAAACACTTCGCGGATCGCGGTGACGTGGTCGACCAGCTCGCTGAGCGTGACCAGGCCGTTGTCGGGAATGCCGAGGATAGCTGTTGGCGATGCCCGCGCCGGTGACGTAGGCGGCGGTGAAGCCGCAGTCGGCGACGACGCGGGCGGCGAGCGCGTTGGCAACGCCCGGCAGGAGCAGGGCGGCGCCGGGCTTGAGCAGCGGCGCGGAATTGTTGCCGGGTCGATTGCGCCATTCGGCACGCCGCCTCAAGGGATCAGCACCACCGAGCCGGTGGTCTTGCGCGCCTCGACATCGCGGTGCGCCTGCGCGGCGTCGCGCAGCGGATATTCGTGGTTGATCTCGATCTTGATCTTGCCGCTCCGCCACCATGGCGAACAGGTCGTTCACGGTTTCGAGCAATTCCGCGCGGGTCTCGGTGTAGTGGATCAGGCTCGGATGGGTGACGAACAGCGAGCCCATGTTGCCGAGCTCGCGCACCGAAACCAGGCGGCGGATCGCCGGAGGATTCGCCGAACGCGGCGAGGATGCCGCGCGGCGCGAAGCGATTTCAGCGAGTTCTCGAACGTCGCCTTGCCGACCGAGTCGTAGACCACCGGCACGCCCTGGCCGCCGGTGAGATCGCGCACCTGCTCGGCGAAATCGTCGTAGCGGAAAACGTGATCGCAGCCGTGCGCGCTTGGCGACCGCCACCTTGTCGTCGCTGCCGACCGTGCCGATCACGGTGGCGCCGAGATGCTTGGCCCATTGGCTCATGATCAGGCCGACGCCGCCGGCTGCGGCATGGATCACGATGGTGTCGCCGGGCTTGACGCTGTAGGTGGCGCGCAAGCAGATAGCGCGCGGTCATGCCGCGCACCATCATCGAGGCCGCGGTGCGCTCGTCGATGCCGTGGCGGCAGCTTGACCACGCGGGCCGCCGGCGCGATCCGCGCCTCGGCGCAGGCGCTGTCGGGCCGGGCGACGACGGCGACGCGGTCGCCGACTGCGAACTCGGCGACGCCAGGGCCGAGAGCGTCGATCGTGCCCGCGCTTTCGGTGCCGAGTCCCGGACGGAAACGACTTCACGGCATGCTGGCCGCGCCGCACCAGGATGTCGCGAAAATTCAGCGCCACGGCCTTGTGCCGGATGCGGACCTCGCCCGGACCCGGCTCCGGCAGCGGCACGTCCTCCCAGCGCAGCACCTCGGGCCCGCCGTTCTTGTCAAAGCGAATGGCCTTCATCGGTCGCTCCTCCGCCGCTTTGATCGCACGGATGCGCCATGCGAAAAAAGACCTCTTCGAACGCTTGCCGCGCTGGCCCGCGCAAGGCAGCATTGCCGAAATCAATACTGGAGGAGCGACCTATGGCCAGAACCAAAGTCAAGGCGCGTGCAAAGAAGCAGGCTGTGAAGCGCAGCGCGCCGATCGCGCGCCGGCCGGTCAAGGCGAGCGCAGTGAAAGCTCGTCGTCTGCACAAGTTCGTAGCGAACCATCTCAACCCGGCCGACTTCAAAGCTGACGGCCTGCGCAATTACGCGCTTTATCGCGATCTCGGCGTCAAGGATGCGACCCGCGGCATGGCGGTCGCCCATGTCGTTCGGTTCGTCGGCAAGTGCGATCCGAAGGTGGTGTCCAAGAACCATCTCCACGAAACCGAATTCCAGATGATCTACGTGCTCAAGGGCACCGTCACCACCGAGATCGAAGGCCACGGCAAGCACGTCATGAAGGCCGGCGATTGCTGGCTGCAGCCGCAAGGCATCGTGCACAAGGTGCTGGATTATTCCGACGGCTGCGAGATGCTGGAGATCGTGCTGCCGGGCGAACTTCAAGACGGTCGAACTGGAAAAGTGAACGACGTGCTCGACAGGCCGCAGACCGCCGCGAAAGTCCCAGGCGCGGAGGAGATCGTGGCGCGCGCCCGCGCGCTGATCCCGACATTGGCCGCCCGCGCGCGGGAGGACGAGCGCAACCGCAGCATCGCGAAAGCGACCATCGCCGACATGAAGGCCGCCGGCCTGTTCAAGGTGCTGCAGCCCAGGCGCTGGGGCGGCTACGAGATCGACATCCTCACCTACTTCGACGTGCAGATGGCGCTCGGCGAGGGCGACATGTCGGTCGCCTGGGTCTACGGCGTGGTCGGCGTGCATCCCTGGGCGATGGGGCTGATGGAAGACCGTGCCGCGCAGGACGTCTACGGCCAGGACGACGACACGCTGATCTGCTCGTCGCTGATGCCGGTCGGGCGCGGCGAAGCCGGTCGACGGGCGGCTTTCGTTTCAGCGGCCATTGGAAATACGCCAGCGGCTGCGAGCACTGCGACTGGGCGTTTCTCGGCGGCATGGTCGAGGGCGACCCGAACGACCGGCGCGTCTTCCTGGTGCCGAAGTGCGACTATGAGATCGTCGACACCTGGCATGTGCCGGGCCTGAAGGCGACCGGCAGCAACGATGTCGTCGTGAAAGACGCGTTCGTGCCGGCGCACCGCACGCTGAAGACGATCGACAACTTCCGCTGCACCGGACCGGGCCAGGCGGTAAACACCTCGGCGCTCTACCGGCTGCCGTTCGGCCAGGTGTTCTTCCGCGGCGTGTCGACCGGCGCGATCGGCGCGTTGCAGGCTATGCTCGACGCCTACCATCGAATTCGGCAAAGGCCGAACCTATCGCTTGACCGGCAGCAAAGCGTCGGACGATCCGATGATGCACTTGCTGTGCGCAGAGGCGACCGCGGCGATCGACGAGATGAAGACCATCCTGCACCGCGACTTCAAGGTCATGGAGGGCTATGCGGCGCGAGGCGAAGTGCCGCCGCTCAAGCTCCGCGTCGAATACAAGTTCCACAACGGCATGTGTCGCGGAGCGCTGCAGCCAGCTTGCGGCGCGGCTGTTCAAGGCGGCCGGCACCGCAGGCATCGCGGCCGAGCTGCCGTTTGGCCGCATCTACAACGACATCAGCGTCGCCCGCCAGCACATCTCCAACCAGTACGAGCAGGCCGGCAAAAGCTTCGGCGCAATGCTGTTCGGCCTCGAAAACAATCGGACATGGTGCTGTAGCGAGGCATTCCAGGGCGGCTTCAATCCGCGCTACACTTGAGTTCAAGATATTCCAGGAGAACCATATGAAGCTCTGCCGATACGACGATGACCGGCTCGGCGTGGTGATCGGCGATCAGGTCCACGACGTGACCGCAGGCGCAGACCGAGATCAGGAATTCGACGCCGTATACGGCCAAGGTCGATCCGGTGGTCGCGGCGCTGCCGATCTGGCGGAGCAAGCTCGAACAGATGGCGAAGTCCGCGCCCGGCAAGCCGATTTCCTCAGGTGAAGCTTCTGCCGCCGGTCGCCAAGCCGCCGAAGATCCTCGCGGCGCCGACCAACTACGCCAAGCATATCGAGGAGATGCAGAAGTTCCGCGACACCGTGCCGGGGCTTGCGCGGTTCTCGCCGGACATCGAGAAGGCCGGCATCTTCCTGAAATCCAACACCTCGCTGGTCGGGCCCTCGGAGGGCATCCCGATGCGCTTTCCCGACCGCAGCAACGACCACGAGGCCGAGCTCGTCCTGATCATCGGCAAGCAGGGCAGCGATATCCCGAAGGAGAAAGCCTGGGATTATATCGCCGGCTACTCGCTCGGCCTCGACATGACCGCGCGCGGCCAGGAGGACCGAAGCTTCCGGAAATCGATTGACGGCTACACCGTGCTCGGTCCGTGGATGATCACCGCCGGACGAGTTGCCCAATCCGGCCGACGTGCCGTTCAATCTGCATGTCAACGCCGAAAAGCGGCAGGAGAGCAACACCAGCTTCCTGATCTTCGACATTCCGAAGCTGATCGAGTTCGCTTCGAAGTTCTACACGCTCTATCCCGGCGACCTCTACTACACCGGCACGCCGGAGGGCGTCGGCCCGGTCAAGCCCGGCGACTGGATCAGCCTGAAGTCCTTGCCGCAGCTCGGCGAGCTCAAGATCCAGGTCCGGGCGCACCAGGTTTGATCCGAGGTTTCGATGATCGATGTCCTTCGTGTTGGCCACGCCACCTTCACCACGCCCGATCTGGAGCGGCAGGTTTCGTATTATTCCGACGTGCTCGGCCTGATCGTCACCGAGCGCGACAAGAACCGGGCGTTTCTTTCGACGCGAACCGGCCTCGAAGCGATCGCGCTCGAACGCGGCGACGCCTCGGAGTTGACGCGGCTGTCGTTCCAGGTCGCACCGGACGCGGATTTCGCGGCTTATGCGCGTGAACTATCCGAGCACGGCATCAAGAGCGAGCAGAGAAATGGCATCTCGCCTGGTGCCGCGCGGGCGCTGGTCTTCACCGACATCAAAGGCACGATCATCGAGCTTTATTCCGATTACGCATTCTCCAAGGACGACGGCAAGCAGGCCGCCGTCACACCGTTGAAGCTCGGCCATGTGGCGCATCGGGTCGCCGACGTGCAGAAGGTGGTAAAATTTTACTCCGACGTGCTCGGCTTCCGGGTTTCCGACTGGCGCGACGACACCTTTGCGTTCCTGCGCTGTGGCGTCGATCACCACACCGTCAATTTCGTGGTCGATCCGAAGCCACAGCTTCACCATATCGCTTTCGAGGTGAAGGACTGGCCGGAGCTGCACCGCGCCAGCGATCATCTCGCCAAGAACGATATCCGGCTCGTCTGGGGCCCCGGCCGCCACATCATCGGCCACAATGTGGCGGCGTACCATCGCAACGCCGACAACGTCCGCGTCGAGCTGTTCTGTGAGATGGATCAGATCAAGGATGAAGCTCTCGGCTATTTCGATCCGCGGCCATGGCATCAGGATCGCCCGCAAGTTCCAAAGACGTGGCCAAAGGATACGCTGCGCAACTACTGGGGCTTCGGCTCGCACGGTACGTTCCCGGGCTATCCGTAAAATTTAACGTTCTCATCAGAAATATGGCGCGGCCACGACCTCGATCGTGGCCGCGTTGCTTTGAAATCATAAGATTCGCCCGCCATGAAAATTTCGGATTCTCCCGCGAAACCTATCTCGCGCTGAAACGTTCGCCTTGCGCGAGAAAGTTCCGCGGGAGAGCGGGGTATCGAAAGCGGAAGCGTCGCGAATCGCTTTGCCAAATCTGCGATTGGCATTACGCCGAATGTTCAAGAGAGAAATGTGCCTTCGGCAGTCGTCGCCGGAGGTCCGAGAGCAATGGGAGACTGAAATGCGTAAAATGGCGGCCGGACTTTGCGCGACGGCCTCGATGATCAGCGTGGCATTTGCAGCGGACCTGCCTCGCAGCGTGTACAAGGCGCCGGCGGTGGTGGCTCCCATTTTCTCGTGGACGGGGTTCTATCTCGGCGTGAACCTTGGTTACGGCTGGGGCAAGGGCGACGGCACCATAGGGGTTGCCGGCTTTGGCAGCGGCCCGATCTCGGGCAGCTCCAGCGGCGTCCTCGGCGGCGGGCAGATCGGCTACAATTGGCAAACCGGGCCGGTGGTGTTCGGCGTCGAAGCCGATTTCCAAGGCAGCGGCGCCAAGGGTAACGTCACCGCCACCGCCCCGGGCTGGGCGATGGTTGCCACGAACAAAGAACCGTGGTTCGGCACCATCCGCGGCCGGCTGGGCTATGCCTTTGATCGCACCATGATCTATGCGACCGGCGGCGGGCTCTACGGCAATGCTGAGCTCAACGGCACGACCACGGCATCGGGCGCCTTCTCCAGCTCGGCGACGTACTGGACCTGGACGGTTGGCGGCGGCATTGAGCATATGTTCCTGCCGAACTGGAGCGCCAAGTTCGAATACCTTTACGCCGGCACGCCGGACAAAGTGCCGGCACCCCCGCTTACGACGGCGATCTCCGGCTCGGCGCATGGCAATATCGTCCGCGCCGGCCTCAACTATCACTTCTGATCGCACGGCCGCGCGGCACACGACAAAGCCCCGGCCCGCAGACGCGGCGCCGGGGCTTTTGCCGGGCGATCATGAACGCCACGCTGATGAATGCTCCCGAACTGGCACGGGAAGCGGTCAATCGGCAATACGAGGTTTGAGCCCCCTTACGGGGGGCCCTTTTATTGTCTACATTGCGTCCTTCGGCATGGGCCGACAAACGGAGATGCGAACGTGGCTACAGGTGTTGTGAAGTGGTTCAATCCGACCAAAGGCTATGGCTTTATCCAACCGCAGGGCGGCGGCAAAGATGTGTTCGTGCACATCTCGGCAGTTGAGCGTGCGGGACTGTCAACGTTGAATGAGGGTGCGAACGTCGAATATGAGATTGTCGCTAATCGCGGCAAGGAATTGGCGGAAAATCTCAAAGTCAGATAGCATCCGCTAAAGCAACCTGATCAAAGCCCCGCCAATGCGCGGGGCTTTTCAGCTAAGGACTGGTCGGAGCGGCGAGCTTGAATTTGCGACCCCCGCTCCCCCAGTCTGCAACGCATGCGCTCACTGTTGCCGACCACCTGCAAATGAAGCGAGGACCGCAAGGGCGGGAGTTGGGGTTCAACACCTCACCTGACGCGATCGATATTTTTGAACAAAAGTAACAAAGCGCTACCGCCGCACGGTCGTCAAAGATTGCGAAGTGATCGAATCCGTCGACTGTGAAGAAAGCCCTTTTCACGCTGGGGCAGGTTTTGACTGGGCTCGGAGCGCAGCCCGGATAAAGCACAACAAAATCCTCAGCCACCGGATCAAGCGGCGGAAGTTGTATCCGACGGCGGCGAGGATGGCGTTGTTGGCGTCGCCTTGGCGGTAGGCGAGATAGTTCCGGTCCATTCGGTGCTCGGCCTTGAGATGGCCGATGACCGGTTCGATGGCAGAGCGGCGCCGCATCTCTCGTTTGATCTGCGGCGTAACCCGTCGCTTTTGCTTGGACGTATAGACCCTGAACTTGTAATCGGGCGGCGCATTGTGGCCGCGGTAGCCGGCATCGGTGTGGAGCCGTTCGATGGTATTGCCGACGAGTTGCTCGATGGCCGGGATGACGGCCGCCAGGGTGTGGCCGTCATAAGGGTTTCCCGGGAGCGATTGGACATGGGTCACGAACTGGCCGCCTTTGGCGTGTTTCAGCGTTGTCGCCACGCTGACTTTGACGCCGAACTCATAAGGCTTGTGTGCTTTGCCCCCCGCCTTCGCGGGGGCAGGCTTTTACCGATGCACTCCACCTCGGGCGCGTGCAGGCTGTAGACTTTGGCGCCGCGCTGTCCGCGCTCCTGGTCTCGCACCCGCCGCGCCAGGTTCAGCAGCCAGGCAAACTTGGCCTGGCGCCAAGGATCGCCGTCGATCTTGCGGGTAATGTCGCGGATGACGCGTCCGAGATAGGTCTTGAGCTTGCGCAAGGTACGCGCTCGGTGAAGGCCCGGGGGTAGGGATCGGCCGTCAGGCTGCTTTGGCGGCGCGATTTTGCGGGCACCAGTTCCAGGGCAGCAGGTCGGAGATCCGCTTGGCGGGATGATCGGGCAGTCGGGCCAGGACATCAGCGAGCCATGCCTGCGGATCGATGTCGTTGAGCTTGGCGGTTTCGATGAGGGTATAGATGGCGGCGGCGCGACGACCGCCCTCGTCTGATCCCGCGAAGGTCCAGTTGTGGCGTCCGACGGCAATGCCGCGCAGGGCCCGCTCAGCAGCGTTGTTGGACATGCACAGTCGACCGTCATCGAGGAAACGAGTGAGTGCGGGCCAGCGTTTGAGGCTGTAATCGATCGCCTTGGCGACCTCACTCTTTGAGGAGAGCCGCCTGCGTTCACTGCGCAGCCAGGTCTCCAGGTCTGTCAGTAAGGGTCGGCTTCTCTCGGCGCGCACGGCAAGGCGCTGTTCGGGCGAGAGGCCGTTGATCTCGCGTTCGATAGCGAACAGCACGTCGATGCGTTTGATGGCTTCGATGGCGATCGGCGCCTTCTTGATCCGCGCCAGCTCGAAGAACTTGCGCCGCGCGTGCGCCCAGCAGGCTGCTTCGACAATCGGCCCCGGTTTACGGCCGGCTTCATAGAGCCGGTTGAAGCCGGCGTAGGCGTCCGCCTGCATCAGGCCGGCGTATCTGGCGAGGTGCCGCTGCGGATGCTCACCGCCGCGGTCCCGCGAGTAAAAGAACGCCGCTGCCGGCGGATCGGCCCCAGCAAAGGGGCGATCGTCACGCACATAGGTCCAGAGCCGACCGATCCGCGTCTTGCCCTTCGCCAGCACCGGCACGGTGGTGTCGTCAGCGTGGATGCGCTCGGCCGCAAAGACGTGGCTATGGATCACTTCGATCAGCGGCAGCAGGGTTGCGGTCGCGGCGCCCACCCAGTCGGCGAGCGTGGAGACATCGAGATCGATGCCTTCGCGGGCATAGGCCGCGCTCTGGCGGTTCAGTGGCAGATGCAGGCCATACTTGGAGAACAGCACATGGGCGAGCAGCCCTGGCCCGGCGCGCCCACGCGCAATCGGATGCGAGGGCGCGGGCGGCTGGGTAATCGCCTCGCAGGAACGGCAGGAGAACTTCTCCCGCACATGCTGGATCACCTTCCACTGTCGCGGCACCACCTCCAGCGTCTCGGTCATGTCCTCGCCGATCTTGCGCAAGCTGCTGCCGCAGCACAGACAGGCCGAGGGCGCCGGATACACAATCCGCTCGCGTGGCAGGTGCTCGGGAAGTGGACGGCGCGCCGGCTTGCGTCGCTCAAAGCCATGGACTTGGACCAAGTCGGAGCTCGCCGGGGGGCTTGCAATCTCTACCGCCACCTCGGCTTCAGCCGCGTTCTCTTCGAGATCGGCAAGTTGAAGCTCAAGCTGCTCGATCAGTGCAGCCCGTTCCGAGGATTGACCAAACCGTTCATGGCGCAGCTTGGCGATGACGAATTTCAGCTTCTCGATCATCAGCGCCAGCGCCTGAGATGCCGCTTCTGCTGCGGTGCGCGCGGCGCGCTCGGCCAGCAGCATCGCTTTCAGCGTCGTGACATCGTCAGGAAGCGAATCATCAGCGCTCATCACCAACACGGAATCACAAAATGCTGCTCGTGTGTAAATCCGCGACCGTGCAGCGATTCACAATACCGCGATCAACCCGCCGCTTGTGGGCGCCAGGTGTGTTGCGGCAT
This sequence comes from uncultured Alphaproteobacteria bacterium, assembly GCA_963702635.1. GTDB lineage: Bacteria > Pseudomonadota > Alphaproteobacteria > Rhizobiales > Xanthobacteraceae > Z2-YC6860. The sequence goes on along the minus strand of CAVPDL010000009.1, from coordinate 737,064 downwards.
GCGCCAATCGATGCCCTCGAGAAGGTAGCCCAGTTGCGCCGGCGTGATCGTCACCACCCCATCGGCCGGTGACGGCCAGATGAAGCGGCCGCGCTCCAGCCGCTTGGCGAACAGGCACATCCCCTGGCCATCGTGCCACAGAACCTTGATCAGTCCGCCGCGGCGGCCACGAAACACGAACAGATGGCCATTGTGAGGATCGTGCTTGAGTGTTTCCTGAACCAGCAGCGCCAAGCCATCGAAGCCGCGCCGCATATCGGTGTGGCCGCCGGCCAGCCACACTCGCACCCCGCTCGGCATCGGAATCATCGCCGACCCTTGGTCCGCGTCAGTGCCTTGATCAGTGCTGCTACCGTCGAACGAGCAACCGGCCCGGTAATCCGCATCCGTCCGCCAGTCGCAAATTCGATCTCGATCGCACTTCCAGTAACCGGATCCGCCATTGTCGATCCCGGTTCTGCTGCTGATGCAATCGCCACCGGCGAAAACACCGAGGCAGATGGCGCAGGGCCACAGAGTTCACGCCGCCAGCGAAACAACTGACTGCTATCGATGCCAGCCGCGCGGGCCACCTCGGATGCAACCGCCCCAGGCTCAATCGCCGAGGCAACAATCCGCTCCTTCTCCGCCCTCGACCACCGCCGACGCCGTTCCACCGACGTGATCACCTCAACCTCTGTCTTCGTCATAGGACTATCCCTAGGAGTAGTCCTATGACTTCCCGCTCCCCGTCACAGATGCAAGGCGGCCTTCACCGAGCGCGTACTGCGCAAGGCCCTATTGGCGCGTTTGAACTGCTTGGCGTGGGCGTAACGCTGATGCTGGATCAGCGCGAACTTACCGACCCGCGTGTAGGATTGGCGCAACTCCACGCCCAGGTTTTTGGCCAGTGTCACCAACTTCTCGCGGGCGCGGTTCAGCAGCTTGGCATCGGTCGGGAAGGCGATGTTCTTCGGCTGCACCGTGGTGTCGACAATGACGCGGGTGAGATCGCGCGGCTTCATCGCTCCGACCTTGGTCGCCACCGCCAGGCTCTCTTGCAAGAGCGCTTGCAGCCGTTGCTCGCCCATGCGCTGGCGCCAATGCGTCATCGAGGAACGATCGAGCGGCAGCCGGTGCTGGAAAAACTCCTCCCCGCAAAAGTATTGATAATACGGGTTCTCGATCCACAGCTCGCACACGACTTCGTCGCTCAGGTCGTAAGTGTGCTTCGGGATCGCAAGCCCTGCCATCAACCGCGTCGGCAGCGCCGGCTGGCCGGGGCCGTCCTGGTAGACCGCGCCCAACCTCTGTTCCAAGAACCGCCAGTCGATCGCCCGCGAAAGCTTCACCAGCGCGTGCTCTATATCGATGATCTGGTCGAGCCGCGAGCGAAACAAATCCTGTTCGCCGGTCTCCCGCCGCTCCCGTGGCCGCATCGAAGCCCTCCGCCTATTGGCTCCAAAGGCAGAGAATCGCGGCTTGAGATTCTGAGGGGAATCCTCGCAAACGAATTTGCAAGAAAATCGACACCCAAACCCCGATTTCCGGCAAATCCAATCCCACCAAGTCGCCCGATGTTCCTTACCGCTCAGGCGCTTCAGAGTATTTCACGGTCGACAAATCCACGTGCATTTCCGCGCCTGTGCCGCTGAAGCCGCGTGACGCCCCTTTGTGGACAATCCCACACCCCTACCTGACACCGTAAAAGCAGCCAATGATGACACTGTTAGAACTGTAAGAGAGGCAGAGGGGTGCCGTAGCGGGAGTGGTTGGAATTCGGTGTGGCGCGATCTCCGGTAACATGAAGGTATCGTTTCAGGCTGCGAGGTCAATTGGCTGATCGATGGGCTTTGTGGCAAGCGTCTGCCAGCCGTCAACCTTGCGCATGTTGATCTGACCGGAAGCGAGCAGCGCCCAGAACAGCATGGCCGCGGTGTCCGTGGAAGGCAGCACGGTCTGCGTCTTGATTTTTCGCTTGAACTCCTCGTGCAGGCGCTCGATCGCATTCGTTGTTCGCGCGCTGCGCCATTGGCTCGGCGGCAGGCGTGTGAAGGCGAACAGACGGTCGCCGGCTTCCTCCAGGCTGTCGGCGACGGCGCGATGCTTGAGCCGCCATTTGCGGATGAAGGCTTTGCGGCGCGCTTCGATCTCCCCGCGCGTCGCCGCGTAGATCATGTCGTTGTAATCGGCGGTGATCTCGTCGTGCAGGCGCTCGGGCGCGTGCGCGAAAAGGTTCCTATGCTTGTGGACCGTGCAGCGCTGGACCGGCACGCCGTCCCAGACGGCGGCGATGGCCCGGTCGAGCCCCGCCGCGCCGTCGACAATGAGGAACTCGGGCCGCCGCAGCCCGCGCTGGATGAGATCGTCGAGGACGGTACGCCAGGCCTCGGCGCTCTCGCCGCCCATGCTCTTGATCGCGAGCAGCACCTTCTGGCCATCTTCGCGCACGCCGAGGACAACGAGCAGCGAGATCGATGTGGCCTTGCGATCAAGGCGCACGCGCACCACCGTGCCGTCGAGGATTAGGCGAACGATCGGCTCCTCGGCCAGCGAGCGGGCATTCCAGGCGTCCCAGTCGCTCTTCACCTTGCGCCATACCCGGCTCACCGTGTCCTTGCCGACCGCGCCGCCAAACAGGGCACCGAGCGCACGGCGCACCCGGCGCGTGTTGGTGCCGGCAAGATAGGTGCTGGCGATCAGCGCGTCGGCGGTCAGTGTGCGCCGCTGGTAAGCCCGCAGCGCCTGACTCTTCCACTCCATCGTCTTGCCAGCGGGGGTGTTCAACCGGGCGCGCGGGACAGCGATCTCCACTTGGCCGAAGCTTCCCAGCAGCGACCTCGACCGGTAGCCGTGGCGATGACCGGTAGCGCCAGCCGCGCCCTGACCATCGCAGCTCGATGGTTGCCCACGGCGAGCGTAGCGCCGCCGCGACAGCACCATGTCGAGTTCACCCTCGAACATGGCGTGGAGAAATTCGTGAACCCGATCGCGCAGGCCAGCTTCGATCGGATCGAACCAATTGTCGAAAAGATGGGCAGCCGTCTCGGGTGCAGGCTGCGAAGAATTAGGCTTCGTGGTATTGCTTGTCATGGCGTGGTCTCCAGTCCGGCGCTTCAACGCCGGATGATTCGAGGTTGAACACCCCGGAGACTACGCCACCCTCAATTCCTACCAACCTTGCGACGGCACCGGCAGAGGCGTTAAAAAAGTCAGCGCACCACCCCTGGGAACACACCACCGATGTTGCCAAGGTCGTGTTTGCCAAAACCCGTGTGCTGTTCACCGATGCGCCTAGCGTGGCGTTCACCCTCAACCTCAGCCCCGATCAAATTGCCGCAGCCAATGACAACCCCGAGGGCCCGGACCACTTTAAGCGACGGTTTAGCCGATCGTTGAAGGCGGGAGCTTGGCTACCATCCAGCCTATTGGGTTAGCTGTCCACGCCAAGGCCAATACCGGCAGGCTACACCTGCACGGCACCGTCGCTGCCAATGATAACCAGCTTGAACGGGTACGGCGTCGATCCGCAAGCCTATTTCGCCGACGTGAAACCCATCAAACTTCAGCTTCTCAATCGCTTCCTTCATCGCCTCAACCGAGGCCCCATGAATGTATCCAGCGCCCGCCGAATGATCGGCGTGACCGCATAGGTCGGGCGGCGACTGCACGTCTCTTTCGATACGACCCGGCGACCGTTGTTGCTGGGGATGATCAGGCGACCTGCCGTCTACGCCGCCAGCGGGCGAGACCAAGCAAGCTGAAGCACCCAGCGATAAGGCCGGGAATGCCAGCACCTGCAATCGGTCCCGGCACCCCGAACGGTGTCGGTACCAGCGGGTTCGTAAGGCCAACGGCTCCGGTGCAACTGCCTGTGCATGGCGTAGGCATGAAGACATCCAGGGCCGCATAGATCGGGAACGTCGACCCGCCGGCAGGCGGGGGGTCGAACAATGTCGTGGCCGCACCGAAACCTTGGAAGCTGGAGATGTCGAAACTGATGGAGCCTCCACACAACAAGGCCGAAGCACCGGGGCCACAGGCACCAGAAACCGCGTCGGTGAACTTCCCGAATGGGCTGTTGGAGTAATTGGCAACTGCCAGATGTGGTTGCGCCGTGAACACGTCCACGCCATTAACGAGATTAAAGCTGCTCTCAACAATGCGGCCCGTTCCAAGCAACGACAGCGACAATGCCCAGTGCGATCCCGTGTCGACGACGAAGTTTGGAGCCATGGTGATGTCGACGTGGACGGTCGTTGGGTCCTTAAAGAACGCTGTGGCCGTCCCAAAATTGCCGGTACCAAACGCATCCGACAGTGTAAATTCGACTGCGCTGGCTGGGGTCGCGAGGGCCGCGCCAGCTAGGGCGGCCGCGAACATTAATCTTTTCATTATCGTCTCCTGGGTCTCAGTCCCAAGCTCTAGCAAGCCTTAATCGGCCACGTCGGTTGACCTCGATATGTGTGCGTTTTTTCGAATGCGTTCTTGTCATTCTCTGCCAAGAACTTGTTCGCTCGTGCCAAGCTGGACTGGTGATCGGCGTGGATCGAGAAGGGCGCTGCCAGCCCGCGACCTCTTGCGATTCTGTAGCTGTCTCTGAATCAACGGTTGAGCCAAGGCAGAGCGCTTTTAGGAATGGAGTTTTATGCACGCCGCTAAGTTTTCGCTACATCGATTCCGTGGCTCGTGGCGCTTGTACCTTCCGACAACGCGACGTGACTGTGGCTGTGAAGGCCGTAGTCGCGGCTGGCGTTGCTGTGGCGCGGGTTGAGATCGATAAGGAAGGAAAGATCGTCATGATCGCGGGCAAGCCGACAGAGACCGAACCGGGCGACGATCTAGACCGGGAGCTTGCCGAATTCGAGGCGCGCAATGCGTGTTGAGTTGAAGGGCGTCCACACAGTCGAGGCCAAAGGCAAAACGTACCACTACGCTTGGCGCGGCGGCCGCGCCTCCGAGGCGAACCAGGGTCACCTGAGTTTGTCGCTTCCTACAGCGAGGCTGTTGCCGAGCGGAGCGCTCCTGATGCGTCGCGGTTTCGGTCGCTTGTCGTGATCTATCGCGGGAGTGGTGATTATAAAATCTGGCCGACTCGACAAAAAAGAACTGGTCCATCTGGCGTGACCGCATCACAGGCTATTTCGGCGACCTACGCATTGCGCAATTCGACAGGCCCGACAAAATTCGGCCCGTCATTCGGCAGTGGCGCAACAAGTGGGCTGACAAACCTCGCACCGCTGATTACGGAATGCAGGCTCTCTCCCGCGTCTTGGCCCATGCCGTCGATCCGCTCGGCAAGATTGCTGGCAATCCATGCGAGGGTATCAAGCGACCGTACAGCGGCGACCGTTCGGACATCATCTGGACGGATGACGATGTTGCGGAGTTTAAGGCGGCAACCTCGATCCATGCGGCATGGGCGGTTGATCTCGCTGCGCACACAGGGCTGCGCCTAGGTGACCTGATCCGGTTTCGTGGTCGCACGTCGAGGACGACGCTATCGTGCTCCGCACCAACTCGCGGTCAAGCGCGAGGGATCAGGCAAGATCATGGTCACGGTGGAGTGGATGAAGGACGGCCCCGAGGGCGATACCATTGCCAGCAGTCTTGAAAGTGTCGAAGTCGGCACCGATCAGGACGGCGATACGATCATGTCATGTGTCATTGTCCCGGCGGACATGCCGTCAGAGCCGCAGACCGGCCCCAAGCTGACCAAAAACCAGCAGACTTTTTTCGCCATCCTCCACGAGGCCGGGACGCGGGGGCTGACAGTCGAGGACTGGAACGAGAAGGGACGGGAAGCCGGTATCGGCAATAGCCGCAGGGCAGACCTCACAGACCTTCGCATGGCCCTGAAAGCCAAAGGACTGGTTTGCCAGAACTCAATCGGCTGGATGGTCAAGCAATGACGGGCCCACCATGTTGGTCTTGATATGCAACTTGCGCAGCAAGTTTGCGCCATTCCTCGACCTGCTCTGGCGGCCATCTCGCGTAATGCGATCCAACCTCATCGCTCGTCCGCTTCCGCTCGATATCCTCCTCAGACTGCTCGCTCACAACGCGAATTGGCGGATCGGCCATGCGCAAATATGCGCCTGTCATTTCGCCCCGTCGAGACTGCTTTCGACGGGCGCGGCAGCATAGATCAGAAAGCTTTAATTGGTTTTCCGGTGCAGCCGGAACTCCCACGCGCCTGCGGCTGCGGTGGCGCTGGCGCGCCGTGCGATGCGTGCAATCTGTCCAATGCCGACAACCCATCCCGTGATCCGCCTGGGTTTGTCAGAGCCGAGCTATGGAAGAAGCCGCCCAACTGAGGCGGCTTAGGCGAAGCTAAAGTGTGTGCCGCGCGATCCACCTGGATTTGGGCGAGCCGGACTCGATGATTTGTATGAGCATATGGGTGACCGCGTGTTGGCGTATCGCAGGTATCACGCCTGCGTGGGCGTTGCCCATCACATTTTGAGCAATTCCGACCAGAAGCAATGACACGGCTGCGCCCAACGCAATGGTGTGGCCGCGCTTGGAAATTGACTCGCGGAACACCTTCAAACCCGCTTGCCGCTGTGCGCTATATCCCGACCCGTACACGCTGAAATACTCTTCGGTTTGCATGGGGTGGCTCCTTCAATTTGGCGCCTCCCATTCTCGTTAACCACTGCGAGTTGTTAAGTGCGAAAAAGCACACATCTCAGCGATGGGTCTGCGAGGATCACCGCGACCGGCCATGGGAAGGCGGCGGGCGTGTGGCTGTGGTGGGGCTGGCGCACCGTGCGATGCGTGCAATCTATCGAATACCAACAAGCCGCTCCGCATGGATTTGTCAGAGCCGGGCTATGGAAGAAGCCGCCCAACTGAGACGGCCTCCCTGTCAATCCGAAAAAATGGGGGCCAGTGGGGTTGACTTGGATGTTAGGCTACCCGAGAATTTTCGCGCTGGATTGGCTATGGGGGCGTCCATGAAGTCAAAGCAGCTTGCAAAGATTGCCGGCGCGTTATTTGCCTTGACGCTGGCTGGCCAAACGGCAAATGCCACCATCATCGACAACACCACCTACACCACCGATACGGCGACCGGATTAGATTGGCTTGATGTGACGGCGTCGCTCGCCCGATCCTTCAACAACGTCTCGGCAAATTTTGGGTCCGGAGGGGCCTTTCAGGGATGGCGGTACGCCACCGGTGCGGAACTAACTACGCTATTATTAGATTGGGGAATAACAGCGGTGCCCCATGAAAATAATCCGGCATCGCAACTACAATTACATACAATAATAATTCAGATACTGGGCCCTACCTTTGTAGACCCCGATCAAATGTACACGTTCGGGTTAACGGCAGACCCAGCACCGGCCGGAAGGTGGGCGGGATTGATTTGGGAATTTAATGGTTCCCAATCGCTCACTGCCGCAGACCCTGAATGGAGCGGCACCAGTGATGCCACCGCCTTTGCCAATGTAGGCTCGTTCCTTGTCCGCGATACAGTGGCCGTTCCCGGTCCCGTCGTCGGCGCGGGCCTGCCCGGTCTGCTGGCTGGCTTCGGCGTGATGCTCGCTTGGTATCGCAAGAGGCGCGCTGCAGGTTGATCCGAGTTTCGCAATCCGAATTGCAGAGACCGCCGCGAGGCGGTCTTTCTGCTTGGCGCAACCGCTATTCCGGAAGTGGCACGCCAAGTTCCAGCAGTGCCCGGGCGCAAATACGGGGCGGGTCGAGTTCGCCGTTGCGGACCACTTCTATGATCTTGCGTGCAACGATTTCCGTAAGTGAATCGGTGCGGTCTCCCAGACGAAGCAATGTCAACGCGGCTTCATAGGCCGCGACTATCCGGGCAACATCGTCCGGAGTAAATGACGCCTCTCGTAACAGTCGATATATCGCCACAGCGACAGCCCTCAGAACGGCACGCACCGTAGCATTTTACCATGCCGCTAGAGTTGGCGCACAATGCTGACGATTGCTTAGCGCTCATCCGGATCAGTGCTATCGCGGGGCGGCAGGAATGCTCCCGATACGATGTCGCTCTTTGCGTTGCGGTCGGCCTGTTCAGCCAAGCGCAGATAGACTTTGGCGTAGGCGTAACACATCCGCCGGAGCAGCGGCCGAGTTTCCTGGTGAGCCTTGGCGGTGAACTCGACTGCTTTCTGTCGGTACTCATCCGCAGCGGACATTACGCACTGCCCCCGCATGTAAAACTACATACCAAGGCGAATACAACGATCCCGGTTCCAAGCGGAACTCGGCCAATATGCAGGGGGCCGACAAGCCAGGCCGCTGGGCGGGTAAGTTATACTGTTTCGCTGCGCGGAATCACTCCACCACACAAGCCCTGCACCAGTACGACATCTTGTTTCGCTCGCGGCACGGCATCCACTCGCGCACCAGATAGATCACGTTCATGTTGGCGCCAACCTGGGGAATGAGCTTGTCGCGGTTGATGAACTCTTCTCGCCCGCATGGACAGCGAACCAAAAAGTCCGGGCGCTGCCGATTCGAGCCGGTAGTGGGCGTAGCGGCGATCCTCCTTATCGATGTAGTGCTCGGTGGGGACGCGGGCGCGGGGATCGTGCAGAACTTCATCCCACCAGCTTTCATCGATGGGGCGGATTGCGCCTTCGCGGTGGCCGAACATGAGCCGTCCGCCAGCCCGGACGCCAACCCTGAGAAGCCGCAAGACAAGATAGTTGGGCATCGGCAGAAATCCTGCGTTGCCCCGATTTGCGATGGTGCCTGCCGCGCCCCAAAAGTGCGCCGAGCAGCCAATCCGGAAGGAAAATCTGCCCGGCGCCGCTGCCCAGAAACGTGTATCAGGCGTGTCGAGATGCAGTCCCTGCACGGCAGCCAGGAGATCATAGCCCCCAGGCAACAAAACAGGCCCTGATTTTTCTTGGCCGCATTTCATAAGGCAATCGAGCAGACATTTCGCGCCGGGCAGCGCGCCGGGCAGGAGGTATCCTGCTGCGGTTCAGTCAGGATGACTGCTTGTTCAGGAGCAGTCACACGCGCATCATGAAACCGTACTGTTATGACGATCTATCCGGGGAAGGTGGCAAACCGAGAGTAACCTCGTGCGCGTATATCAAGCGATCGTGGTCCTTGCACTGATCTTCGGATTTGGAGTCAAGCTTTTTCCTTCTCCGAGCGTCGGTGTAATTCCGATAAAGACTGACGTGCTCAGCATCATCGTTTCAAGCGCGCAGGAAAACTGAATTTGCCCAGCCAGAAATTGCACGACATATCGGTTTGCTAGTGCTGGGGTGAGTTTCGCACAAAGAGCTGCTCTTGTATTTCGTGGTGGTGTTTGCCCACTCGGCACCCGCCAACAGCGCAACATCCGCAACAAACAGAACGAGCCGCGGCGTAGCTTTTCCGTTCTATTTAGCAATCAGAGCGGAAAGGCGGTCAAATTGAGCTAACCGTATCTTGCACTTACTGTCAGTCATTTTTTCGCGTTCGATGTCCGAGACGAATTTCTTGACAAGCCGAAGCATTTGCCTGGCGATCATTAATTGCTTTTGGCTCATTTCCATTTTTTGTGCCGACGGCACGTTCCGTCCCTTCGGAGCTTTCTTCTTTGAATTTTTTCTCATCGTCACACAAACTTTCCTCTGATGACCCAATGCGGCCCACGCCTGCGGGTCATGCCTTCTGCCCGCCGCTTTGCTTTTGTAGTCATGAAGGGACTAATTGAAGGCGCGCCATGGCCGGCCGGAACGCCGGAAGGAATTTTGCTGTTGAGCAATTGGGTCATCGGTCGCGGTCCATAGCGGTTGATGGCCAAGTCCCGGCGCGTCGTCACGAGCGGCGCGTCGGGGCGCCCAATTTAAGCTCCCCGGAACGTGGCCGGGCCGTGAAACCCAAGCCTCAATTTTTCGGTAGGGTGGTACCGCGGACGGTAGTTACTTTGGTATTATATTGGGTCGTCTGTGTGCTCGGGGGGGCGCGCAATGGCCCAACCAAACCCATTCTCAAAAAAGGGCGGTCTCGTTTTCCAGCCGCTGTGTCCGACGTGTGGACACCGCATCTGGTTCATGAAGCTGTCTAAGCTTGATAATGCTCATGATATTCGCACGTTCAAATGTCATGGGTGCGAACACACGGAATCCGAGATCGTGACGCTTGACGTAGACTCGTAGGGTGCTCGGGCTCTGGCGGGGGCATCCGGCCCCAGTTAGCCTGCGCCGACCTCGGAGGCAGCAATGCTGCGTGCAACTCTGATCGCATCCCGCATTGGACTGGCAGCAATCGTAGTGTCATTGAGGAGTTGCACGGACGCGGTGTTGCTCACAAAACCCTGAAGGTCTGGCGAGCACCCTGGAACATCCTCCTCGGGATGAAAATCGCGCGAGGTGCGGACCCGTCCACGGGCATTCGCAATCGCGCACCGAAGCCACGCCATGAAAAATTGGTCCGAACCCAAGCCGAGCCCATGACGATCGCGGCGAAGATGGCCAACTCAATCAGTTGGCTAACACTCTCCATAAGACCTACGCGCCGGTCGAGTTGTCCGCTGTGCGGGCGGCCGACGCTGCCCGATTGCGAGGTCGGAAGCGCATCAGGGATGGGAACGAATAGTGATGTTTGACGCAAAACCGCAGCCCAGCGTGACGCAAAAACGAAGCAGCGGCGTTGCTAAGCATTTGAAAAAATGGCGACCCCGCCTGGATTCGAACCAGGGACCCTCAGCTTAGAAGGCTGATGCTCTATCCAACTGAGCTACGGGGCCGTTTGGGTAGGCGTCTTGATTTAGCCCGCCCGCGCCGCCGCGCCTAGGCGGGCTGTGCGCGGCGACGCGAGCCGCCACCAGCATCGCCGGAATTCCGGGCCGGATCAATCGGATAGCGCCGGCGCCATGGCGGCCAAAGCTTCGCCGCGGCTCGGTCACGACCTGGACACGATTCGGGATTGTGATTTCATGGTCGCCCCCTCGGAAATTTTCACGGCCGTGGGGGGAGGAGGAATAAGCCCATGCTCGCGCTCATCCGCGTCGGCCTTTTTGCCGCGCTCGTTACCCTTGCGTCGATTGCCACGAGTTCCATTCCAAGCGTCGCGGCCGACAAGCCCTTCCAGCGCACCGATCTCGCCCAGGCCGCGATCAAGCTCGAAGCCCAGATCAAGAGCGATGCCGGACAGGTGTCGAAGCCGCTCGCGCAATTGCGCCGCGAGGCCGATGTCGCGTTCCAACGCAACAATCTCACGAGCGCCATCGACCTGGTGGGCCAGATCGTCGCGGTCGCGCCCGCCGAAAGCTCAGGCTGGCTTAAGCTGTCGCGCGCCGTCATGCAGTCGCTGCCGTTTAACGATCGCGACCGCAACGAGGCGCTGGAGCGCGCCGCGGCCGCCGCCTACATCGCCTATCAGCGCGCCAGCAACAAGGGCGAGGAGGCCGATGCGCTGCTGCTGATCGGACGGAGCTACAGCGACCGCCACATCTGGCGGCCTGCGCTCGATGCGACGAGGCTCTCGCTCGAAACCCGCGAGGTTGCCGACGTCCGTGCGTTCTACGAAAAGATGCGCGAGGATCATGGTTTCCGCCTGCTTGACTATTCGGTCGATGCCGACGCCGCCTCGCCGCGGGCCTGCTTTCAGTTCTCCGAGGAATTGCCGGTCAAGCGCACCGACTTCTCGCCGTTCATCGCCGTCGCCGGTATCGACAAGCCGGCGCTGTCGGCCGAGGACAAGCAGCTTTGCGTCGAGGGCCTCAAGCACGGCGAGCGCTACAGCGTCACGCTGCGCGCAGGCCTGCCTTCGACGGTGAAGGAGACGCTGTCGAAGTCCGCGGACCTGACGATCTACGTGCGTGACAGGAAGCCGTTCGCGCGCTTTCCGAGCAAGGCCTACGTGCTGCCGCGCAGCGGCCAGCGCGGTATTCCGGTCGTCACCGTCAACACCCAGGCGGTGAACATCGCGATCTATCGGATCAGCGACCGCAACCTGATCGACACCGTGCTCGGCCGCGATTTCCAGCGCAACCTCAGCCCCTACGAGATCGAGCGGTTGACCGGCAGCCGCGCCATCAAAGTATGGAATGGCGAGCTCGCGGTCGAGCAGACGCTCAACGTCGATGTGACGACCGCGTTTCCGGTCGATCAGGCGGCGGCGATCTTGCTGCCGGGCGTCTATGTGATGACCGCGGAAGCCAAGGGCGCCCCGGGCGACGATTACGATTCGCTCGCCGACGCAATGGTTCATCGTTTCGGACATGGGCCTTGCCGCCTATTCCGGCAGCGACGGCATCAACGTGTTCGTCAATTCGTTGGCCACCACCGAGCCGAAGGGCGAGGTCGAGGTGCGGCTGATGTCGCGCGGCAACGAAATCCTGGCGACCAAGAAGAGTGACGCCGACGGCCGGGTCCAGTTCGAGGCCGGGCTTTCGCGCGGGGAGGGGGCGCTGGCGCCCGCCATGCTGGTCGCCTCCGACGCCAACGGCGACTACGCCTTCCTCAACCTGAAGGGCCCGGCGTTCGATCTCTGCGATCGCGGCGTGTCGGGACGGCCGGCGGCGTCGGGGCTCGACGCGTTCGTCTACACCGAGCGCGGCGTCTATCGCTCGGGCGAGACCGTGCACATCATGTCGCTCTTGCGCGACGCGCAGGGCGCGCGGCGGTCAACGTGCCGCTGACGCTCGTGGTCGAGCGGCCCGACGGCATCGAATACCGCCGCGTCGCGGTGCCCGATCAGGGCGTAGGCGGCCACACGCTCGACGTGCCGATCAATCCGGCGGCGTCGACCGGCACCTGGCGGGTGCGCGCCTTCACCGATCCGAAGCGCCCGTCGGTCGGCGAAACCACGTTCCTGGTCGAGGACTACGTGCCCGACCGGCTCGAGTTCGACCTCTCGGCGCCCGCCGGCAAGATTGCCCGGACAGCGCCCGTGAAGCTTGACTGTCGACGGCCGCTATCTCTATGGCGCGCCGGCGTCCGCGCTCGATCTCGAAGGCGAGGTCTCTGTCGCGCCCGCGAAGGAACGCCTGGGGTTCGCCGGCTACCAGTTCGGCCAGGCCGACGAGGAGGCGGCGAGCAGCCGCCAGACGCTCGAAGACCTGCCGCAGACCGACGACAAGGGCAAGGCGAGCTTCGATGTGTCGCTCGACAACATTCCCGACCTCGTCGCGTCCGCTCGAAGCGCAGGTGATCGTGCGCATGGCGGAAGCCGGAGGCCGCGCGGTCGAGCGCAAGATCACGCTGCCGGTGGTCGCCGCCGCCAACATGATCGGCGTGAAGCCGCTGTTCTCCGGCCGCTCGCTCGGCGAGGGCGAGACCGCGACCTTCGACGTCGTGCTGGTCGCATCCGGACGGCAAGCAGCTTGCCGGCAAGGGCTTGCGCTACGAGCTGCTCGAAGATCGATTCGCGCTAGCAATGGTACCGCCGCGACGGCCGCTGGGAGTTCGAGCCGATCAAGGCGACGCGCCGCGTCGCCGACGGCCGCATCGATGTCGAGGCCGGCAAGCCGGCCCGCATCTCCGCGCCGGTGCAGTGGGGCCGCTATCGCCTCGAAGTGTCCAGCGCCGAAGCAAGCGGTCCGAGCACCACGGTCGCGTTCGACGCCGGCTGGTACACCGAGGCGACGGCCGATACGCCCGGACATGCTGGAGATCGCGCTCGACAAGCCGGAGTACAGGCCGGGCGATACCATGACCGTCGCGGTTACGGCCCGCACCGCCGGCCGCGTCACCATCAATGTCATGGGCGACCGTCTTCTCGGCACGTGTCACCCAGGAAGTGCAGCCCGGCACCGCCCGCATCCCGGTCAATGTCGGCTCGGATTGGGGCACCGGCGCCTATGTGGTCGCGACCCTGCGGCGTCCGCTCGACGCCAAGGCCGAGCGCATGCCCGGCCGCGCCATCGGCGTGCAATGGTTCTCGATCGACAAGAAGGCGCACACGCTCGCGCTGGATATGAAGATGCCGGCACTGCTGCGGCCGAACTCCAGGCTGCAGCGTGCCGATCAAGGTCGATGGTCTCGGCTCCGTCAGATCAGGCTCACGTCGCCGTCGCCGCGGTCGACGTCGGCATCCTCAACCTCACCAACTACAAGCCGCCGGCGCCCGACGACCTATTATCTCGGCCAGCGCCAGCTCGCCGCCGAGCTACGCGACCTCTACGGCCAGTTGATCGACGGCATGCAGGGCACCCGCGGCGCCGATCAGGACCGGCGGCGACGAGGGCGCCCAGCTCAGCGGCAGTCCGCCGACGCAGGCGCCGCTGGCGCTGTTCTCGGGCATCGTCGAGGTCCGCAACGGCCAGGCCGAGGTGGCGTTCGACATTCCGGCCTTCGCCGGCACCGTCCGCGTGATGGCGGTGGCCTGGAGCAAGGACAAGGTCGGCCGCGCCAACGGCGACGTCACAGTGCGCGATCCGGTGGTGCTGACGGCGACCTTGCCGCGCTTCATGCTCACGGGCGACCAGAGCTCGATGAACCTCGACCTCGACAACGTCGAGGGCGCGGCGGGCGCCTATCAGCGTGACCGCCAGCGCCGAGGGGTCGGTCGCGGTCGGCGACGGCGCCACCAAGAGTCTGCAACTGCGCGCAAAGCAGCGCGACCGCATGGTCGTGCCGCTGACCGCGTCGGGCGCCGGCCCCGCGACCGTCAAGATCGCGGTCGCCGGTCCGAACGGCTTCGCGCTTGAGCGCAGCTACGCCATGAACGTGAAACCTGCGACGCAGATACTGACGCGCCGCACGGTGAAACCGATCGCCAAGGGCGAAAGCCTGACGCTGTCGAGCGACCTGTTCGCCGATCTCGTTCCGGGCACCGGTGCAGTGGCGGTCTCGGTCGGCGTCTCGACCGCGCTCGACGCTGCGACCATCCTCAAGGCGCTCGACCGCTATCCTTATGGCTGCTCCGAGCAGATCACCAGCCGGGCGATGCCGTTGCTCTACGTCAACGAGCTCGCCAGCGCCAGCCATCTGGCGATCGACGAGGCCGTCGACCAGCGCATCAAGGACGCGATCGACCGGGTGCTGGCGCGCCAGTCGTCGAACGGCTCGTTCGGCCTCTGGGGCATCGGTGGCGACGATGGCTGGCTCGACGCCTACGTCATCGACTTCCTGACGCGGGCGCGCGAGCGCGGCTTTGCGGTGCCGGACACGGCGTTCAAGCTGGCGCTTGACCGGCTGCGCAATATCGTCGCCACCGCCCAGGACGTGTCGAAGGACGGCGGCCGCGATCTCGCCTATGCGCTCTATGTGCTGGCGCAGGAACGGCGCCGCGCCGCTCGGCGATCTGCGCTATCTCGCCGACGCCAAGCTCGACGATCTCGGCTACGCCCATCGCCAAGGCGCAGATCGCCGCGGCGCTGGGCCTGCTCGGCGACCGCGTCCGCGCCGAGCGCGTCTACAAGGCGGCGCTCGACGACATCAAGCCGCCGAAGGAGACCGAGCTGTTCAGCCGAGCCGACTACGGCTCGACGCTGCGCGACGCCGCGGCGCTGGTGACGCTTGCCAGCGAAGCCGGCGGCTCGCGGCCGACCATCGCCAACGCGGTGCAGCGGGTCGAGCAGGCGAGGGCGCGCGCGCCCTATACCTCGACCCAGGAGAACGCCTGGCTGGTGCTCGCCGCCCGCGCGATGGCGAAGGACTCCGGCAACGTCTCGCTCAATGTCGCGCGGCGACAACGTCAAGGGCGCGCTCTATCGCAGCGTCAAGGCGAGCGAACTTGCTCAGCAGCCGATGAAGGTGACCAACACCGGCGAAGGCACGCTGCAGGCCGTGCTTTCAGTCTCCGGCGCGCCGACCGTGCCGGAGCCCGCGGCGGAGCAGGGCTTCAAGATCGAGCGGCTCTATTACACGCTCGATGGCGACGCAGCCGATCCGTCGCAGGCCAAGCAGAACCAGCGGTTCGTGGTGGTGCTGAAGATCACCGAGCCCGATCCGCAGTTCGGCCGCGTGCTGGTCGCCGACTATCTGCCGGCGGGCTTCGAGATCGACAATCCGCAGCTCGTATCCTCGGGCGATACCGGCGCGCTTGTCGTGGATCGAGAACGCCAAGGAGCCGGTTTACTCGGAGTTCCGCGACGAGCGTTTCACCGCGGCCTACGAGCGGCGCCCGAAGGACCCGCCGGTGTTCTCGGTGGCCTATGTGGTGCGCGCGGTGTCGCCGGGTCGCTACGTGCTGCCGCAGGCGTATGTCGAGGACATGTACCGGCCGGATCGCTTTGGCCGCACCGGCACCGGCACGATCGAGATTTCGGGGAAGTGAGCCTCGGAGCGGATCGTGACTGAAGGCGCGCGGCATACGCTCTTCACCTCCCCCCTTGCGGGGGAGGTCGGCGCACGCAGTGCGCCGGGCGGGGGGTATCTTTCTGATCCTCTGAACTTGCAGTCACCCCCCTCCCTAACCCTCCCCCTCAAGGGGGGAGGGAACAGGCCGAGTTTGCGGCGCGGTTTGTGGATCGCGACGGCGTTTGCCGCTGCGATCACGATCTCATCCATTTCTGGTGTGGCGTGGTGGATTAAATCGCTTGGCCCCGTTCCAAGCATGGCAGACGTCGAGCTCTCAACGCAGGTGGTCGACCGCCACGGCCGCCTGCTGCGGCCCTATGCGACGGCGGAAGGCCGCTGGCGGCTGCCGGCGACCGCGGCCGACGTCGATCCGCGCTTTCTCGAGATGCTGCAAACCTACGAGGATCGCCGCTTCCGCGAGCACATCGGCGTCGACCCGCTGGCGATGCTGCGCGCCGCCTGGCAATGGCTCGGCAACCGCCGAGTCATCTCCGGCGGCTCGACCTTGACCATGCAGGTGGCGCGGCTGTTAGAGCCGCGGCCCGACCGCACGCTCGGCGCCAAGCTCCGCCAGGTCGTGCGCGCTGTCGAGATCGAGCGGCGGCTGAGCAAGGACGAGGTGCTTTCGGCCTATCTGACGCTCGCGCCCTATGGCGGCAATATCGAAGGCATCCGCGCGGCTTCCATGGCCTACTTCGGCCATGAACCGAAGAAGCTCTCGCTCGCGGAGGCCGCGCTGCTGGTGGCGCTGCCGCAGTCGCCGGAATCGCGCCGGCCGGACCGCTCGATCGCTGTGGCGCAGGCCGCGCGCGACCGCGTTCTCGATCGTATCGCCAAGGCCGGAAGAATTCCGGCGGACGAGATTGCCTTGGCCAAGCGCGAGGGTGTGCCGTCGGTCCGCCGTCCGATGCCGGCACTGGCGCCGCACGCTGCCGACCAGGCCGTTGCCGCCGTGCCGAAATCGAAACTCATCCGGCTGACCATCGACGCTACGCTCCAGGAGAACTTGGAGGACCTGGCGAGAAAGCGTGCCCGCGCGCTAGGGCCCAATCTCTCGGTCGCCATCATCGCCGTCGACAATGCCACCGGCGAGGTTCTGGCGCGCGTCGCCTCCGCCGATTATTTCGATGAACGCCGCGCCGGCCAGGTCGACATGACCGACGCCCTGCGCTCGCCCGGCTCGGCGCTGAAGCCGTTCATCTACGGCGCTCGCCTTCGAGGACGGCATCGCCCACCCCGAGACCCTGATCGAGGATCGCCCGGTGCGCTACGGCGCCTACGCGCCCGAGAACTTCGATCTGACGTTTCAAGGTACGGTGACGGCGCGCCGCGCGCTGCAGCAATCGCTCAACGTGCCGGCGGTGGCTTTGCTCGACGGCGTCGGCGCGAGCCGCCTCAACGCGCGGCTGACCCAGGCCGGCGCGACCCTCGTGCTGCCGAAGGGCGAGGCGCCGGGCCTTGCTATGGCGCTCGGCGGCCTCGGCATCAAGCTGTCCGACCTGACGATGCTCTACGCCGGGCTTGCGCGCGGCGGCGACGTTCTAGCCGCTGCGTGAACGCAGAAACGATGCGGCCGTTGCAGCGCCTCGCCGTCTGCTCGATCCGGTCGCCGCCTGGTATGTCGGCAATATCCTGGTCGGCACGCCGCCGCCGGAGAACGCCAGCGGTGGCCGCATCGCCTACAAGACCGGAACGTCCTACGGCTATCGCGACGCCTGGTCCGTGGGCTTCGACGGCAAGCGAACGATCGGAGTGTGGGTCGGCCGGCCCGACGGCACCCCGGTGACCGGGCTGATCGGGCGCGTCGCCGCGGCGCCGATCTTGTTCGACGCATTCGCGCGGATCGGCCAGCCGCCTGGCGCCGCTGCCACACGCGCCGAAAGGCGTGCTGTTCGCGACCAGCGCAAAGCTGCCGCCGCCGCTTCGCCATTTCCGGCCGAACGGAATGATGGCTGCGGCGAACTCGGCGGCACCGCTGCGCATCATGTTCCCGCCAAACAACTCCCGCGTCGAGCTGACGACGTTCGATGGCAAGCCGGACCCGCTGGCGCTGAAGATATCCGGCGGCGTCGAACCGCTGACCGTCCTGGTCAACGGGCTGCCGGCGGCCGCCCGGGCCGACCGCCGCACGCTGTTCGTCGCTCCCGACGGGCCGGGCTTCGTCCGCCTGACGGTGATCGACGCCAAGGGCGCAGCCGACAGCGTCATGGTCCGCTTGCAATAACGCAGCGCCGGCAATCAGCGTGACTTGCTCGCCTCGATTGCCGGCACTACGAATAGTGCCGACGGGGAGGCTGACATGATCGACTGCTACACATGGATGACGGACAACGGCTACAAGCCGCGCGTGATGCTGGAAGAAACCGGGCTTCCGCACAAAATCATTCCGGTTAACCTGCGGGAGAAGGCGCAGATGAAGCCTGAGTTCCTGAAGATCAGCCCGGGCCACAAGATTCCGGCGATCGTCGATCACGACGGGCCGGGCGGCGCGACGGTGTCGGTCTGCGAGACCGGCGCGATCCTCAAATATCTCGCCGAGAAGTCCGGGAAATTCTATCCGACCGATGCGCTCAACCGCGCCAAGGTCGATCAATGGCTGTTCTATGGCTCGGCGACCTTCACCACGCTGGCCCAGCAATTTGGTCATTGGGTGGTCCGCAATCCGGAGAAGGTGCCGCCGGCGCAAAAGCACTACGATGCCGTCCTGCGCGACATGCTCGGTACGATCGATCGGCATCTCTCATCGAACGAGTATTTCTGCGGCGACTATTCGATCGCCGACATGACGATGTATTCCGACGTCCACCTGCATGGCGTCAAAGACGTCGGACTCACGGACTATTCCAGCGTGAGGCGTTGGCATGACGCCATCGAGGCGCGGCCGGCGGTGCAACGGGCGTGGGGGCCGTTTCCGGCCTGACGCGGCGACGGGCTTAGGAGCGGGTGCCGCCGCTGGCGGCAACCTCGCCGAGCGCCTGCTTGAGCGCGTCCGAGGCGCGGTAGACCGGGACGTAGCCGCGCAGCAGGATTTGCGCCGAGCGCCTGTAGGCGGCGCGATTGATTCTGGTCGTGCCGTCGACCTGCTGGCCTTCGACGGTGGCGCTGAGGATGCCCGCCGGGTTCTCGATATCGACCTGCACCTCTCTAGGCGATGCGCTAAACGCCGGCAGGCCGCGCGCGACCTCGCGCGCGACGGTCCCCGGGATCATGCAGGCCGCTGCGAGACAGCAACCGCCGGTGACGGCCATCGCGTCGTGCCCCTCCTGCGGCGTGAAATAGCGGGTGGAGATGTGGCCGTCCTGCGTCGGCGGCCCGACGATGCAGACCTTCGGCACGGTCTCGCTGTTGGCAATCTCCTCGGCGGTCATCGGTTGTCCGTTACGGCCCTTCAGTCCCATTTTGAGGCCCGCCTGAATCCACAGCGTTTTCAGAGCCTGGAAGAAGGTTTCGTCATTCCTGAGATGCTTGACCGGCTCCGTTCCGGTTTTTCCGAAGTCCGACGCGCGCGCAATCATCATCGGTACTGCGACGTCCACACATGAGACCACGAAGTTGCCCAAGCGATCCGACGGCGATCCGGTCGGCAGCAATTTACCGGTCTTGGCGCCGACCGGATTGGCCAGAAACAAATCCACGCCCGGAAATGACCCGTTAACGCCGGGGATTTGAGCGAAGGCAAAGGTGTCGCCACTTAGCGCGATGCGAGCAACCATTGCTGCTTTGGTATTGGTGTTGAAGATGTCGACTTCGCAATTTCCATTCAACTCCATCGGTAGAAAGTGTTGGTCGATGGCCCAGAGTGGCAGCGCCGCGGACATGTTGCCGCAGTTCACGCTCCAGTCGATCTGCGACTTTCCGGGCGCCAATTGGGCGAGCGTGCTGACGATTTGCGGTCCGCCGGTCGCGTTCGCGGACATCTCGGCGAAAAACACCTTGTTGCTGGTCGCGTAGCCGCGGCCAAGTCCGGTGATCTGCTTGGTGTCGGTGATGCTGCCCTGCAACGGCAGTCCCATCAGGTGACGCAGCAACTCCTCTCGCAGCTCAAGCCGCTGCGGCGCCGCGCGGTCCCAGATGATCAGTCCGGTCGAAGTGCCGCCGCGTACATGCAGAACCGGAAACTCCCAGGTGCCCGAGCTCTCGCGGGGCAGGTGGCCTACGGCGATGGGGGCGGAATAATTGATGGCGTGCTCCTTGGCCTGATACCTCGCAATACATGTGCGGAAAATAACCCTTGAGCGTCGGCCTGTCCAATTGAGCAGGGGGGCCGCGCTCCTTGTTGCCGGAGACTTATTTCAAACGTCCGGCCGCCGCCTCGGTGGTTGCTTGCATCGCCTCCAAAGTCGGCAACGTATTCGGATCGCGATAGTTGTCCTGTTTGGCGAACACCCAGCCGGCATAAAACGCTCCAATTTCATATCGGCGAGGGCGCTTACGCCAATGTTGCGGGTTTCTTGACTCTCTCCCGAAGCGCACGCGATAGTTTGCGCGATCGCCAATCGGGCCAATTTCTGCGCGTCCGCGTGCAACCCTCATGTTGCTTCGCAGGACGAACGATGCCCAAGAAACAGCAGGGCGCGACGCGCTGGCTACGCGCAGATTGGTAGGCGTGTAGCCTGACGCGCGCGAACGAGAGGCAAAAGATGAAGTTCGGCATTGGCCAGCCCATGCGGCGTCATGAAGACGTCCGGCTTCTCACCGGGCGGGGCCGGTATACCGATGACATCACACTGCCGCGGATGAGCCACGCTTTCGTGCTGCGCTCGCCGATGGCGCATGCGCTCATCAAACGCGTCGATACCGCCACGGCCCGGCGCATGCCTGGGGTGCTGCTGGCGCTCACCGGAGAGGACGTTCGCACGGATGGTCTCGGCGACCTGCCCTGCACGACGCCGCTCGTCGGCCGCGATGGCAAGCCGCGGCACGACACCCCGCGCCCCGTGCTCGCGCTCGATAAGGTTCGTCATGTCGGCCAGCCTGTGGCACTGGTCGTTGCAGAAACCTTGAACGCGGCACGCGATGCAGCCGAGGCCATCGAGGTAGAGTACCAGCCGCTGCCGTCGGTCACCGAGGCGAAAGATGCACTGGCGCCCGGTGCGCCGGAGCTTTTCGATCACATCCCCGGCAATGTGGTGTTCGATTGGGACAATGACACCAGCGACGCCACGGCGACCGATGCGGCCTTCGCTCAGGCCAAGCACGTCGTTTCGCTCGAACTCGTCAACAATCGCATCGTCGTCAACTCGATGGAGCCTCGCAACGCCATCGGCGATTACGACCGGGCCAGCGGCCGCTCGACCCTTACCACCGCGACACAAGGCCCGCATTTCGTGCGCAACCCGCTCGCCGAATTGGTGCTCAAAATCCCAAAAGAAAAGCTCCGGCTGATCACGCCCAACGTCGGCGGCGGGTTCGGCATGAAGGCCTTCGTCTACCCTGAGCATGCGCTTGTCGTCTGGGCGGCCCGCAAGCTCGAACGGCCGGTGAAGTGGCAGGAAGACCGCTCCGAGGGTTTCGTCTCCGACAATCAGGGCCGCGATCACGTCACGCGCGCGGAGCTTGCGCTCGATGACAAGGGTGGCTTCCTCGGCCTGCGTGTCTCGGTCATTGCCAATCTCGGCGCTTATCTCTCGCCATTCGGTTCGTTCGTGCCGACCCGTTCGACCGACCTCGTGTCCGGGATCTATTCGACGCCGGCGATCCACATCAACGTCAAGGGCGTGTGCACCAACACCGTGGCGGTTTGCGCCTATCGCGGCGCGGGTCGGCCAGAGGCCGGCTACCTGCTTGAGCGTCTCGTCGACGCGGCGGCACGCGAGATTGGCATGAGTCCGGACGCGATCCGCCGCGTCAATTTTGTGCGACCGCAAGCGATGCCCTACACCTCGCCGACCAAGCTCGTCATCGATTCCGGCGAGTTCGAAAAGGTCATGGAGCGTTGTATGGCGGCCGCGGAATGGTCGTCGTTTCCGAAGCGACGCAAGCAAAGTGAGCGCACCGGCAAGCTGCGCGGCATCGGCATGGCGACCTACACCGAGCGCTGCGGCGGCGGCTTTCCCGAGACCGCATCGATCGAGTTCAAAGGCGAGCGCGTCGAGTTGGTGATGGGAAACCAGGAGTACGGCACAGGCCTCGTCACCTCTTACAAGCAGATCGTCGCAGATCAGCTCGGCCTCGATCCCGACCGTATCGACGTCATCATGGGCGACACCGACCGAACGCCCGCGGGTCTGACCGGCGGCTCACGCGCGCTTGCGGTCGCCGGCTCGGCGCTCTACGAGGCCGGACGCACCATCATCGACAAGGGCACCAAGCTCGCCGCACACCTGCTGGAGGTGTCGGCGCAGGATGTTGTCTTCGCGGACGGAAAATTCAGCATTCCTGGCACCGATCTCAGCCTTGACCTGCTCGACGTGGCGAAATCGGCGCGCGACACCGCAAAGCTGCCGGCGGGGATGGAGCCGCGCCTCGACACCACGCATCAGCGTGTTCCGGCGGCACAGACCTTTCCCAACGGCTGCCACATCGTCGAGGTCGAGATCGATCCTAATACCGGGATGGTCACCATCGAACGCTATACCGTGGTCGACGACTTCGGCCGCACGATCAATCCGCTGCTGCTCGAAGGACAGGTGCATGGCGGGATTGCGCAGGGCATCGGCCAAGCGCTGTTCGAGCACGCGATCTATGATCCTGAGAACGGGCAGCTGCTTTCCGGCTCGTTCATGGACTACGCCATGCCTCGTGCCAGCAATACGCCGTCCTATGCCTTTTCCACGCACAACGTCCCAACCAAGGCCAATCCGCTCGGCGTGAAGGGCGCGGGCGAAGCCGGGGCTGTCGGCGCGCCGCCGGCGGTCATCAATGCCATCGTGGAGGCGGTCTACCGACAGACCGGATTGCGCCATATCGACATGCCCGCGACACCGCATCGCGTGTGGGAGTTGCTCAATAGGGGGCGACCAGCGGACAGCTCTGCGAGACCATCTGTTTCCCAAACTGCGCCGGCGTTGTAATCTCATTCGACCTCGGGGAGGGCGTCATGCTGATCGATCACCGCACCTACACCGTACGGGTGGGCACGCTGCGCAAACAGATCGCGCTTTACGAGAAGCACGGACTGGCGTCGCAGAAGCGCCATTTCGGCGAACCGTTGGCCTGGCTGGTGAGCGAAACCGGCGACGTCAACACCTACGTCCACATCTGGGTTTATGAGGACGCCGCCGACCGCTCCCGCAAGCGCGAGGCGCTGTTCAAGGATCCGGAGTGGCTCAAATATATCGAGATGAACGCCGAGGCCGGCTACCTGATCAAGCAGGAGAGCAAGCTGATGTCGCCCGCTCCGTTTGCGCCGGTGAAGCGCTGAGGGAACACGCGATGAACGAGATTGCAAAGATCGACACGACGACCGCTCAGCCCGCGAACGGCATCGATCCCGACGAGTGGCAGACCCGCATCGATCTCGCGGCTTGCTATCGCCTGGTCGATCTCTACGGCATGACCGATCTGCACCTCAACCACATTTCCGCGCGCGTGCCCGGCAACGAAGAGCACTTCCTGATCAATCCGTTCGGCATGATGTACGAGGAGATCACCGCCTCTTCGCTGATCAAGGTCGATCTCGGCGGCAAGATCATCGCCAATGCCAATCCCGACTACGGCATCAATCTCGCCGGTTACGTGATCCACAGCGCGATCCATGCCGCGCGCCCTGACGTCGCTTGTGTGCTGCACACCCACACCAACGCCGGCATGGCGGTGTCGGCGCTCAAATGCGGGCTGCTTCCCCTCACGCAGACTGCATTGCGCTGGGGCAAGGTCGCCTACCACGACTTCGAGGGCGTGGCCGTCGAAATTGACGAACGCGAGCGGCTGGTCGAGGACCTCGGCGACTGCGAGGTGATGATCCTGCGCAACCACGGCCTGCTGTCCGTCGGCACCAGCATCGGCCAGGCCTTCAACAACATCTACCGGCTGGAGCGCGCCTGCCAGACGCAACTGCTGGCGCTCGCCTGCAACAGCGAGATCGGCATGCCGTCGCCGGAGGTGATCGCCAAGTCGAACGCCCAACTCACAGTCCAGCCGTCGCCTGACGCCAGGGGCCGCAACCGCCCGCATGGCTCGCTGGAATGGCCGGCCTTGAAGCGGATGCTCGATCGCCGCGATCCGTCCTACAAGACCTGAAAAAAGGGCAAAACCGGCGGGTTTCCGCGGCGGAATTGACCGGGGAGTGTTGCCACCCGGTCCTTCCCCGCTTGGGACGATTTCTCTAATGTCCGCCCCGATTTGCGGGACAGCGGGATGACGACGGCCACCACCGAGAAGGCGTGGAGTTCCTTTCGCACGCATGGATTGACCGCGATTGTCGATCATGCGGCGTCCTCGCACGCGCGCGCCGTCGCGGTGCTTGTCGTGGTGGCGCTGCTGTCGTTCCTGCCGGGCTTCTTCCGGATCCCGCCGATTGATCGCGACGAGGCGCGCTTTGCTCAAGCGACCAAGCAGATGCTGGAAACCGGCGAGTACGTCGATATCCGATTCCAGGACGAGGTTCGCTACAAGAAGCCGGTCGGGATCTATTGGCTGCAAGCTGCTGTGGTGAAGACCGCCGAGGCGCTCGGCATTCCGAATGCGCGTCGCACGATCTGGCTCTATCGCATCCCCTCGCTTGTCGGCGCGATTGGCGCGGTGTTGCTGACCTACTGGGCGGCGCTTTCCTTCGTCTCTCGCCGCGCCGCCGTCCTGGCCGGGCTGATGCTGGCGACCTGCCTTCTTTTGGGTGGCGAGGCCCGTCTCGCCAAGACCGACGCCATGCTGCTCATGACCGTCGTCGCCGCCATGGGCGCCATGGCGCGCGCCTATCTCGGCGAGCGAAGGCCGGCGACAGGCTGGCTGGTGCCGGCGATCTTCTGGACCGCGCTTGCCGCGGGTATCCTGATCAAAGGACCGCTGATCGTGATGTTCGTCGGCTTGCCTGCGCTGTTCCTGATCGTGCTCGACCGCTCGTTGCGATGGATGGGGCAGTTACGGCCTGTTCCGGGGGTGGCTTGGCTCGCTCTGTTAGTGCTGCCGTGGTTTCTTGCCATCGTCAGCCGATCCGGATCGAGCTTTTTCGCGGAATCGGTGGGTCACGACCTGATCGCCAAGGTGATCAGCGTTCAGGAGGCGCACGGTGCTCCGCCCGGTTTCTATTTTGCGCTGTTCTGGGTGACGTTCTGGCCGGCCGCGACGCTTACCGTGATGGCGCTGCCGAGCATCTGGGCGGCGCGCTACGAGAAGGGCGCGCGATTTCTGCTGGCCTGGATCGTACCGACCTGGATCGTGCTGGAACTCGTTATCACCAAGCTGCCGCATTACGTGCTGCCGCTTTATCCGGCAATCGCGATCCTGATCGCCGGCGTCGTCGACCCGCACATCCTGGCGCGGGAGCGCTGGCTCACGCGCGGCACCGGCTGGTGGTTCTTTTTCCCAGTGATCCTGGGCGTCGGAGCGGTGGTGATGCTCGTCGTATTCGGCCGCCAACTCGGACTGATCGCCTGGCCGTTCTTCGCAGCGGCGATGGTGTACGGCTTGTGGGCGTGGCGGCTTTATGCGGCCGACGGCGCCGAGCGCTCACTGCTTCGCGCCATGCTGGCCTCGATCCTGCTGGCCATCGGATTTTATGCCATCATCGTACCGTCGTTTGGCACGGCGTTTCCGAGCCGTGCATTGGCTCGAATTGTCCGCGCAGCCAATTGCGGGCCGCCGCTGGTGGCGTCCGCGGGCTACGAGGAGCCAAGTCTGGTGTTCCTGATCGGCACTGGTACCAAGATGGTCGATGGTACCGACGCAGCCGAATTTCTCCGCTCCGGCGGTTGTCGCTTCGCCTTGGTCGAGGCGAGGCACGAACGCGCGTTCCTGCGGCGCGCCGGCGCGATCGGGCTCCGCTATGCGCCGCCGCAGCATTTCGACGGTTACAATTATTCGATCGGCCGCGCGGTCTCGATTGCAGTCTATCGGGCCGAGGGTGCGCCATGACCGCGAGTAACGAGGTGAGCAAGCGTATCGCGCTGAAGGGTCCATGGTTCCGTCAGACCGAGTCCAATGTGCGGGCGACGATGGCGACGCTGTTTCGCCCGCCGCGGCATCAGGTCGGCACCCCGAACATGGCGCAGATCGCGATCATGACGGTGGTGGGGGCTTGCGTCGTTGTCGCTACCATGGCGCTGTTCGATGCCTGGGCGGCCGCGCATGCCCGACGCCTGCCTTACACCTTGCTGGTAGCGGCGAACCGCTTCACCGATCTCGGTAAATCGGGCTGGTTTCTCTGGCCGACCGGTCTCGTCCTCGCGCTGCTGGCGGTTTCGGACACGCCATCTGCGCCCCGCTTCGCCCGGCAGGTGTTGGCGGCCTGGGCGGTACGGCTCGGGTTTGTCTTCATCGCCATCGGCTTGCCTGGCTTGTTCGACACTGTAATCAAGCGGCTGATCGGCCGTGCGCGGCCGTTCGTCGACGGTCTCGACGTCTGGGCCTATCATCCGCTGAGCTGGCATCCGAAATTCGCCACTTTTCCGTCCGGTCACGCTGCGACGGCGTTTGCGGCGCTGGTTGCGATCGGCGCGATCTTTCCGCAGGCAAGGGCGCTGTTGTGGATCTATGCCGTCCTCGTTGGGCTCAGCCGGGTCGTGATCACGGCGCACTATCCAAGTGACGTGATCGCAGGCGCGATTGTCGGCGCCAGCGGCGCCCTGCTGGTGCGCAACTGGTTCGCCGCCCGCCGGCTCGGATTTCTGGTTAGGCCCGATGGCACGGTGCAGGCGATGCCGGGTCCGAGCGTTCGCCGCATCGCTAAAGCTGTTGCCCGCAGGCGTCACTCTGCCTAGAAGGCGGGACCAGCGGGCTGCCGCCGCAAATCAGAACGCATGATCAACGCAAACATCAGAAGTCCGGAGATTTCCGTGGTCGTTCCGGTTCGGAACGAGGCCGGCAATATCGCGCCGCTGGTGGCCGAGATCGCGGCGGCGCTGGCTGGCCAGGCGTTCGAAGTCATCTATGTCAACGACGGCTCGACCGACGGCACGGAGGCCGAACTCCAGCGTCTGCAGGCGGAGCACCATGGCTTCGCCAGATGCGGCATGCCAGTTCGTGCGGCCAGTCGGCGGCGTTGCGCACCGGGATTGCCGCGGCGCGCGGCCCGATCATCGCCACGCTCGATGGCGACGGCCAGAACGATCCGGCTTATCTTCCCAAGTTGATCGATGCCCTGAAGCAGGGTGCGCCACGCGTCAGGCCTGATTGCCGGTCAGCGGGTTGGGCGCAAAGCTTCAGGCTTCAAGCGCTTCCAGTCGCGCTTTGCCAATGTCGTGCGCAGCGCCGATCCTTCGCGACGGCACCCGCGACACCGGCTGCGGCCTCAAAGCGATGCCGCGCGACGTGGCGCTGGCGTTGCCCTATTTCGATGGCCTGCACCGCTTCCTGCCGGCGCTGGTGCGCCGCGAAGGCCGCGACATCGGTTATGTCGATGTGGTCGACCGGCCGCGCCATTCACGGCGTGTCGAACTACGGGTTTTGGGATCGGCTGTGGATCGGGATTCTCGATCTTTGCGGCGTGTGGTGGCTGATCCGCCGCAAGCGGCGCGTGCCGGAAATCTCGGAGGTGTAGATGCTGATCGATTTGTCGCACGCCGTTGGCAACTATTTGCAGGACGTGTTCGTGGCCCGATTGGATTGGTGGGTGCTGCTCGGCTTCGCCGCGCAAGCCTTCTTTACCATGCGGTTTCTGCGTGCAGTGGATCGCCTCAGAGCGAGTCGGCAGGAGCGTCATCCCGGTGGCGTTCTGGTGGTGCTCGATCGGCGGCGGGTTGCTGCTGTTCGTCTACGCGCTCTATCGCCGCGATCCGGTGTTCATCGCGGGGCAGGGCTTTGGCGTGTTCGTCTATCTGCGCAATCTCTATTTCGTATTGCGCGAAAAGAAGCAGGGTGCTGCGGCCTAGCGCCAAGCAGCGCTGGCGGTCGCTTTTTCACCCAGCCGGTCGCTTCATCGTAGGCGTGAGCGAGCTGGAGCAGCGCGAGCTCGCCATGGTTTGGCCCCATGATCTGCAATCCCATCGGCAGACCGCGCTCGCTGAATCCAGCCGGCACCGCGATCGCCGGACAGATCGCCATCGTGACCGGGATCATCACCTCCATCCAGCGGTGGTAGGTGTCCATGGTCTTGCCGGCGATTGACTTTGGCCAATCCACGTTGGCGTCGAACGGAAACACCTGGCCGGCCGGCAGAATGAAATAATCGTACTTCTCGAAAAACGTTCGCACCGCCTGATACCAGGCCGTGCGTGCGGCCGAAGCATCGTAGACCTCGAACGCCGAAAGCTTCTGGCCGCTCTCGACCTCGAACTGCGCCTCCGGCTTCATCAGTGCGCGTTTCGCCGGATCGTTGTAAAAGTCCTTGAGCTGCGTGCCGGCCTGCCAGGCGCGGAGCTTCCGCCAGGTCGGGAAGATGCGCTCGATCGGATAGTCGGGCCAGGCCTCCTCGACCGTGCAACCCAGCGCCTCGAATACTTTCAGCGCCGACTGGCAAAGATCGAGCACGCCGGGCTCGAACGGGATGAGGCCGCCGAAGTCGCCGGACCAGGCGATGCGCGTGCCCTTGAAGTCGCGCTTGAGGTCTTGGGCGAACTGCGCCGGATCCTGGCGGTTCGACAGCGGCATCCGCGGGTCGTAGCCGGCCTGCACCGAAAGCAGCATCGCAAGGTCGGGCACGTTGCGCGCCATCGGGCCTTGCACGCCCATCCAGGCGTAGAACATGTCGAGGCCTTGCGATGGCACGCGGCCGTAGGAGGTGCGGAAGCCGAACACGTTGTTGAAGGCGGCGGGATTGCGCAGCGAGCCGCCGTGATCCGAGCCGTCGGCGACCGGCAGCATGTGCAGCGCCAGCGCGACGCCGGCGCCGCCGCTCGATCCGCCTGACGGTCTTCGATCTGGTCGTAGGCGTTGAGCGTCCTGCCGAACACGTCGTTGTAGGTGTTGGAGCCCAAGCCGAACTCCGGCGTGTTGGTCTTGCCGATGATGATCGCGCCGGCGCGCTTCAACCGCTCGACCATGATGGCGTCGGCGGTCGGCACGAAATCCTTGAAGATGCGCGAGCCTTGCGTTGTGCGGATGCCCTTGGTTGCGGTCGAGGTCTTTGACGGCATGCGGGAAGCCGTGCATCCAGCCGCAAAATCTCGCCGCGCGCGAGCTGCTCGTCGCGGGTCCTGGCCTGTTGGACGAGATCGCCGCGGTCCTGCAGCGAGACGATGGCATTGACCTTGGGATTGAGCCGGTCGATCTGTTCGAGGATACGCGCCCATCACCTCGACGCACGACACCTGCTTCGACCGGATCGCGCGCGACAGCGCCAGCGCGTCCATGCTCACAATGTCGGAGGCTTTGGCCATTGAAGCTGGTATCCGGTTTGAGCCAGATGACGGCAGGCGCGCCGCTTTCAGGGGTGTCGGCTTGAAATCTCGCCAAACGAGGCATTTACGGCGTGAAAGCCTTTGACTGCAACCCCTTGACCTGCATGGCGGGCCGTTCTGAGATGGATTTGCCTGGGGGAGCAGAGCAGGGAAGGAGGAGTGGCGCGCACGCGCCCAGTTCCGTGCCTTCCGCGTATTTGGGAGCGTCCAGTCATGAAAAGCGTCGTTTTCGCGCATTGCGCTCGCAGCGGTCATTGGGCCTTGCCGCGTCGGCCGCGTCCGCCCAGACGCTCAACACCGTCAAGCAGCGGGGCGTGCTCAATTGCGGCTCGAACGGCACGCTTGCCGGCTTCGGCCTGCCCGACGCGCAAGGCCGCTGGACCGGCCTCGACGTCGATTTCTGCCGGGCGCTGGCGGCGGCGATCTTCAACGATGCGAGCAAGGTCAAGTTCGTGCCGCTGACCGCGAAGGATCGCTTCACCGCGCTGCAATCGGGCGAAGTCGACGTGCTGGCGC
Source organism: uncultured Alphaproteobacteria bacterium (assembly GCA_963702635.1). Classification (GTDB taxonomy): domain Bacteria; phylum Pseudomonadota; class Alphaproteobacteria; order Rhizobiales; family Xanthobacteraceae; genus Z2-YC6860. Next base: position 706,913 of record CAVPDL010000009.1, on the reverse strand, counting down.
GCAACACCACCTGGACCTCGTCGCGCGACACCCACGCTCGGGCTGAACTTCACCGGCGATCAACTATTACGACGGCCAGGGCTTCATGGTGCGCAAGGCGCTCAAGGTGAATTCGGCGCTCGAGCTCAACGACGCCGCGGTCTGCGTGCAGCAGGGCACCACCACCGAGCTCAACCTCGCCGACTATTTCCGCGCCAACAAGATGAAGCTCAAGACCGTCACCTTCGCGACCGCGACCGAAGCGCGTGAAGGCCTACGACGCCGGCCGCTGCGACGCCTACACCACCGACGCCTCGGGCCTCGCCGGCGAGCGGCTGCGGCTCGCCAACGCCAACGACCACGTCATCCTGCCCGAGATCATCTCCAAGGAGCCGCTGGGTCCGGCCGTGCGCCACGGCGACGACCAGTGGTTCGACATCGTGAAGTGGACGCACTTCGCCATGGTCAACGCCGAGGAGTTCGGCATCACCCAGGCCAATGTCGACGACCAGAAGAAGTCCGACAATCCGGACATCAAGCGGCTGCTCGGCACCGAGGGCAAGTACGGCGAGGCGCTCGGCCTGACCGACGACTGGGCCTATCGCATCATCAAGCAGGTCGGCAATTACGGCGAGGTGTTCGAGCGCAACGTCGGCCAGGGCTCGCCGCTGAAGATCGCGCGCGGGCTGAACGCGCTGTGGACCAAGGGCGGGCTGCAGTACGCGCCGCCGGTGCGCTGAGCGCGGCTGCCGGCCGCGCGGACGAACCCATGGCCGCGGTCGAGCATCACCAAGACCGAAGGCGCCGCTGATCTACAATCCGAAGGTGCGCGGCATCGCCTATCAGGCGGTGCTGTGCGCGGTGATCGTGTTCCTGGCCTGGAGCGCGATCCACAACGCCGCCGAGAACCTGGCGCGCGCCAAGATCGCCTCGGGCTTCGGCTTCTGGGACAACACCGCCGGCTTCGACATCAGCCAGACGCTGATCGAATACTCCACCACCTCGACCTATGGCCGCGCGTTCTGGGTCGGCCTGCTCAATACGCTGCTGGTCGCGGCGCTCGGCATCGTGTTCGCGACCATTCTCGGCTTCGTCATCGGCATCGCGCGGCTGTCGACGCAACTGGCTGGTGGCGCGGATGGCCGGCTTCTATGTCGAGACCATCCGCAACATGCCGCTGCTGCTGCAATTGCTGTTCTGGTACAACGCCGTGCTCAAGGCGCTGCCCGCGCGTGCGCGACAGCCTCGCGATTCCGGGCGGCGGCTTTCTCAACAACCGCGGCCTGTTCCTGCCGCAGCCGGTGGCGCAGCCGGGTGCGCGCTGGGCGCTGATCGCGCTCGTTGTCGGCATCGTCGCGGCGATCGCGTTCCGCGTCTGGGCCAGGCGCCGGCAGGATCGCACCGGCGCAGCAGGCGCCGGTGCTGTGGGTGACGCTCGGGCTTGTGATCGCGCTGCCGCTTGCCGTGCTGGCGCTGTCGGGCTTTCCGGTCACGTTCGATTATCCGCGAGAGCGGGCCGCTTCAACATCCGCGGCGGCATCGAGGTGCTGCCGGAGTTCATGGCGCTGCTGTTCGGGCTCGTGATCTACACCGCGGCCTTCATTGCCGAGGTGGTGCGCGCCGGCATCCTGTCGGTCGCCAGGGGCCAGACCGAGGCGGCCTATTCGCTGGGGCTTGCGGGCTGCGCCGACGCTTGCGGCTCGTCGTGATGCCGCAGGCGATGCGGGTGATCATTCCGCCGCTGACCAGCCAGTATCTCAACCTGACCAAGAACTCCTCGCTCGCGGTCGCCATCGGCTATCCCGACCTCGTGCAGATTTTCGCCGGCACCGTGCTCAACCAGACCGGCCAGGCGGTCGAGGTCATCGTCATCACCATGGCGGTCTATCTGACCATCAGCCTCGTCACCTCCGGTCTGATGAACCTCTACAACCGCCGCATGGCGCTGGTGGAGCGATGAGCGCCATCCCGAAAAACGAGGACCGGCTGTTGGGCCAGATCATGCTCTGGGAAATGTATGAGCGACACCGCCGCCACAACCGACGCCAAGCTGATGGAAGGCCCGGCCTTCGTCCGCGCGGCGCCGCTCGCGCCGCTGCCGCCGCCGATCGAAGCACTCCGGCGCGATCGGCTGGCTGCGGCAGAACCTGTTCTCCAGCCCGCTCAACATCGCGCTGACCGTCGTCTGCGCGCTGTTCATCGCCTGGCTGCGTGCCGCCGCTCCTGAAATTCCTGTTCATCGACGCGGTGTGGGACGGCGCCGGCCGCGCCGACTGCCTTGCCGCGGCCCGATCATCCCGAGATGGGCGCCTGCTGGGCCTTCGTGATCGATCGGATCAACTTCTTCATCTACGGCTTCTACCCGATCGACGAGCGCTGGCGGGTCGACGTGTTCTTTGCGCTGCTTGCGTTGCGGCGTCGCCTGGATGGCGTGGCTCGACGCGCCGCGCCGCGATCTCGGCGTGGTCTATTTCTTCGTGGTGATGCCGGTCGTCTCGATCGTGCTGCTGCTCGGATTGCCCGCCATCGGGCTGCACGCGCGTGCCGACCACGTCGTGGGGCGGCGTGCTGGTGACCGTCGTGGTCGCGGCCGTCGGCATCGTCGCGTCGCTGCCGATCGGCATTGCTGCTCGCGCTCGGCCGCCGCTCGAAAATGCCGGCGGTGCGGCTGTTCTCGGTGATCTTCATCGAATTCGTGCGCGGCGTGCCGCTGATCACCGTGCTGTTCATGGCGAGCGTGATGCTGCCGCTGTTCGTGCCCGACACATGGTCGCCGGACAAGCTGCTGCGCGCGCTGATCGGCGTGTCGCTGTTCTCCTCGGCCTATATGGCCGAGGTGGTGCGCGCCGGCCTGCAGGCGATCCCGAAGGGCCAATTTGAAGGCGCCATGGCGGTGGGCTTGAGCTACTGGCAGTCGATGCGGCTCATCGTCCTGCCGCAGGCGCTCAAGATCACCATCCCGAACATCGTCAACACCACCATCGGCCTGTTCAAGGACACCACGCTGGTGTTCATCGTCGGCATCTTCGATTTCCTGATGACCATCGAGGCCGCCCGCGTCGATCCGAACTGGGCGACGCCGGTGACCAGCACCACCGGCTATGCGTTCGCCGCGATCTTCTACCTGATCTTCTGCTACGGCATGTCGCGCTATGCGCGCATGATCGAAACCCGCCTCGCGGTGGGCGACAGGCGGTGAGGGGGTAATGGCGAGCATCGGACGGAAGCCCGGGCCTCAGGCCCGCCGCCGCTCAAAACCGACGTCGCGGTGGACATGATCGGCGTGCACAAGTGGTACGGCGATTTCCATGTGCTGCGCGACATCAACCTGCGGGTGACCAAGAGCGAGCGGATCGTGATCTGCGGCCCGTCGGGCTCCGGCAAATCGACCATGATCCGCTGCATCAACCGGCTCGAGGAGCACCAGCAGGGCCGGATCGTTGTCGATGGCACCGAGCTCGCCAACGACCTCAAGAAGATCGACGAGGTCCGCCGCGACGTCGGCATGGTGTTCCAGCATTTCAACCTGTTCCCGCATCTCACCGTGCTGGAGAACCTGACGCTTGGCGCCGATCTGGGTGCGCAAGCAGCCCAAGAAGGAGGCCGAGGAGGTCGCGCTGCACTATCTGCAGCGCGTCAAGATTCCCGGAGCAGGCGGCCAAATATCCGGGCCAGCTTTCCGGCGGCCAGCAGCAGCGGGTTGCGATCGCCCGCGCGCTCTGCATGAATCCGAAGATCATGCTGTTCGACGAGCCGACCTCGGCGCTCGATCCCGAGATGGTCAAGGAGGTGCTCGACACCATGGTGCAGCTCGCCGAGGACGGCATGACCATGCTGGTCGTCACCCACGAGATGGGCTTCGCCCGCCAGGTCGCCAACCGCATCGTGTTCATGGACGAGGGCCAGATCGTCGAGATCGAACACGCCGCAGGCGTTTTTCGACCATCCGCAGCACGAGCGGACCAAGCTGTTCCTCAGCCAGATTTTGCATTGACGCACAACTGACAGTAGTTCATTGGCCGATGTCCTCGGCCAATGGCCTGCTAGCTCAATGCGACAGTGGGCCGTTGGCCTTCTTCCAGGCGTCGATGCCGCCCTGGATGTGGCAGGCGCTGGCCAAACCTACGTCCTGCGCGGCCTGCACCGCCATCGCCGAGCGCTCGCCGAAGGCGCAGTAGAACAACAGCCGCTTGCTGGTGGATTTGGCGAGTTCGTGCAGCATGCCGCCCGACGCGATCGTTTCCTGCAGCGCTCGGATAAGGCACATGCAGCGAGCCCGGGATGGTGCCGTGGCGTTCGCGCTCGCTCCGTTCGCGAAGATCGATCAGCGCGATGTTCGGCATGCCCAAGCAGCCCGAGCGCCTGTTCGGCCGATACCGCCCAGCCGCGGCGCGCAACCTCCTCCTGGTGCAGCCCGACCTTCATGTTGGCCGGGATCGCCACATCCATCATTTTCGGATTGGCGAGTTTCAGGTTGCTCATCAGCGCGACGTATTCGTCGACCGACTTAACCTGGAGGCGCGGGTTGTAGGCTTTCTCCTCGCCGATGGTGGAGACGGTGTCGCCCTTGTAGTCGTGCGCCGGATAGACCAGCGTTTCGTTCGGCAATTTCAACAGCCGGCCGAAGATCGACTCGTACTGCGCGCGAGGATCGCCGTTCTGGAAATCGGTGCGGCCGGTGCCGCGGATCAACAGTGTGTCGCCGGTGAACACCCGGTCCGGCATGATGAAGCTGTAGGAATCGTCGGTATGACCCGGCGTGTAGATCACGTCGAGAGCGAGTCCCTCGATGGTGAGCTTGTCGCCGTCGGCAAGCCGCATCGACACCACGTCGGCCTTGGTCTGCTCGCCCATCACGGTGATGCAATGGGTCTTGTCGCGCAGCGCACCGAGGCCGGTGATGTGGTCGGCGTGCATGTGGGTATCGACCGCCTTGACCAGCTTGAGATCGAGCTCTTTCACCAGCGGCCAGATAGCGGTCGACCTTCTCCAGCACGGGATCGATGATCAGCGCCTCGCCGCCGCGACGGCTGGCGAGCAGGTAGGAGTAGGTGCCGGATGTTTGGTCGAAAAGCTGGCGGAAAATCATGCGCAGAGCCTCCGGCCCGATTTAGGCAAAAGAATAGCACGACTGGGTTTTCACCGCCTCAGCCGGCGACCCCCGTTATCCCAAGCTCTCAGCGACGGCCCGGCTGATCGGGGACCGCGGTATTGACGTCGACATAGACGTTTTCGACGCATTGCTGCGTTGCACGATGGCTGCGTCCGCTATGCCACCGGCCTTCACGAGCTTTGACATCCCGGGTATCCGCGAGGTTGAGGCATCGCCACTCGCCGCTTGGCGGGAGCGTGGTCGTGCTCTCGCCGGCAAATTGAAAAACCAGCGCTTTCTCCACCCCGTCGCTATGTCCAAGAACGTGAGGGCAGATTTCGCGATAGGCGCCGTTGTAGGTGCAGGTGATCTGCTTCCTGTCGAGAATGGCGCGGTGAAACGCCTTGAAAGTGTCGCTGTGATCCGCCTGGACCACCCTCAAAGCCATGGGGCTACTTCTCCACCGGCAGATCCGGCCGGCCGCCCCATTCGGTCCAGGAGCCGTCGTAGAGCGCTTTCGGCGGCTTGCCGATGGCGTCGAGCGCAAACCAAAGCGTCGCTGCAGTGACGCCAGAGCCGCAACTCGTGATCACCGGCTTGTCGAGATCGACGCCGCCGGCGGAAAACCTCTCGCGAATCTTCTCCGGCGCGATCAACCGGCCGTTCTCGATCAGCTCAGTCACCGGCACGTTCCTTGCCCCGGCATATGGCCGCCGCGGAGGCCGGGTCGCGGCTCCGGCGCTTCGCCGCGTGAAGCGGTTCGCGGGCCGCGCATCGACCACCTGGGCGGACTTGTCGAGCAGCGCCATTTGCACGTCGGAAACGCCGGCGACCACGCTGGTATCGAGCGCGGCCTCGAACTTGCGCGGCGTGTGCGGGTTCATGCCGGCGTCGAGCGGGCGGCCCTTCGGCCTTCCACTTCGGCAGTCCGCCGTCGAGGATGTAGACCTTCTTGCGCGCCGAAAATCTTGAACGTCCACCAAACCCGCGGCGCGCCGCCCAAGCCCGCGCCGTCATAGACGACGATGGTGTCGTCCTTGCCGACGCCGAGCGTGCCGACATCTTTCGAGAATTGCGTCGCGCCGGGCAGCATGTGCGGCAGGTCGGTGGAGTGGTCGGCGATGGCGTCGATGTCGAAGAACAGCGCGCCCGGAATATGGCCGGCCAAATACTCCGCCTTGGCGTCGCGCTTGAGCGCCGGCAGATAGAACGAGCCATCGACGATGCTCACTTCCGGCTCGCCCAGGCGGGCCGCGAGCCAGTCGGTGGTGACGAGGTTCTTGCTTGCGGGCGGGCGGGTCGGCTCGGAAGCCATGGCGCTTTTCCTTGCTGTTTCGACCTACACCAACGCCAGCCGAACGCGGCGGTTCTGTTTGCCCTTCTTCTCGACCTGCGTCACCCGCACCGCGCCGATCTCGGCGGTGGAGCGTACGTGGGTGCCGCCGCAGGGCTGCAGGTCGAGGTCCTTGATCTCGATCAGCCGCACCCGGCCGGTGCCCATCGGCGGCTTCACCGACATGGTTTTGACCAGGCTCGGATTGGCCTCGAGCTCGGCGTCGGTGATCCAACGGCTCGACACCGCGGCGTCGGCGGCGATCATCTCGGCAAGCTTTGCGGTGATGGCGTCCTTGTCGAGCCCCGCCTCGGGAATGTCGAAGTCGAGCCGGCTTTCGGCCTCGCCGACCGAGCCGCCGGTCACCGGATAGGGCAGCACGGCGGAGAGAAGATGCAGCGCCGTGTGCATTCGCATCCGGGCATGGCGGATGGGCCAGTCGATCGCGGCCTTGACCTTGTCGCCGACAGCAACCGCCGGCGAGCCCGGCGCAGGCACGTGCGCGATGATGGTCTTGCCGGGATCGGTGAACACCACGTTGGCGATCGGGATGCTGGCGCCCGATGGCGTCGTCAGCGTGCCGCGATCGGCCGGCTGGCCGCCCGAGGCGGCATAGAATACGGTGCGGTCGAGCACGATGCCGCCGTCAGGCTGCATCGCGACGACGGCCGCGTCGCAGTCCTTCAGGTAGGAATCCTCGCGGAACAGGCAGTCGGTGGCCATGACGCCAAGTCTAGGCTTTTTCGAACGGAATTTCGACGTTCGACTTCTTCTCGATCCAGGCCGGCACCGGCAGTTTCTTGGAGCGCAGGAAATCCGGATTGAACAGCTTCGACTGGTAGCGCGTGCCGGAATCCGCCAGCACCGTGACGATGGTGTGGCCCGGCCCCATGTCCTTGGCGAGCCGGATCGCGCCCGCGACGTTGATGCCGGACGAGCCGCCGAGGCAGAGGCCCTCGTGCTCAAGCAGATCGAAGATCACCGGCACCGCCTCCTCGTCGGGGATCAGATAGGGCTTCTCGACCTTGATGTCCTTGATGATGGCGGTGACACGGCCAAGCCCGATGCCTTCGGTGATCGAGCCGCCTTCGGTCGATTTGGCCTCGCCGGTCTTGAACAGGTTGTACATCGCAGCGCCGCGCGGATCGGCGCAGCCGATCACGATGTTCTGGTTCTTCTCGCGCAGATACGTCGAGGTGCCGGCGAGCGTGCCGCCGGTGCCGATCGCACAGATGAAGCCGTCGACCTTGCCCTTGGTCTCCTCCCAGATTTCAGGCCCGGTCGATTCGTAGTGCGCCTTGCGATTGTCGAGATTGTTCCATTGGTCGGCGAACAGCACGCCATTTTTCTCTGTCGCGCGAAGTCTGTCGGCGAGTCTTCGCGCGACATGCTGGTAGTTGTCAGGATTGCTGTAGGGCAGGGCGGGAACCTCGACCAGCTCGGCGCCGACAAGCCGCAGCATGTCCTTCTTTTCCTGGCTCTGGGTGTTCGGAATGACGATGATGGTGCGGTAGCCGCGGGCCGCGGCGACGATCGCAAGGCCGATGCCGGTGTTTCCGGCGGTGCCCTCGACCACGAGTCCGCCGGGCCTGAGCTCGCCGCGCTTCTCGGCCTCCAGGATCATCTGGCGGCCGGGGCGATCTTTCACCGATCCGCCGGGATTCATGAATTCGGCCTTGCCGAGGATGGTGCAGCCGGTCGACGCTGATGCCCGTTCGAGCTTGATCAGCGGCGTGTGGCCGATGGCTTCAACGACGCCGTCGCGGATTTTCATGGAATTTGAGCCTGTTTCGAAGTTTCCGGAACGTAGTAGACGACCGTCTTTGCGACAAGGCCGAAGAGCCTTTGGCAAAAACATGCTCCGCACAGGCCGAAACGCGACGGCTGTCGCTCGCGAAATGGCCGTACGCAACGGTTTGTTTTCCACGTTCCTCCGCGATTGACGCAAACTTCGTTTAAGGCCGGCCGCTGGCCGAAAGGGTAAAGCAACCATAGGTGCGCAATCGCTATTCGTGTTGAAATTCATTCATCCATTTTTTCCCACGCAGACCCTAGTAACGGCTTCAGGGCGGAGCAGATTCTGCACCGGCCGCTTATTGCGGATGGGACCAATGAGCTTGGACGTCAACACGCTTTTTCTCGTCACGATCTATGTCGAGGCCATGCTTGGCCTGCTGTTGCTGTTTGCCTGGATACAGAATTCCGGCATCCGCGCGGTGGCATGGTGGGGTTGCGCGCATCTGCTGCTTGCCGCTTCTGTCATGCTGTTTGGCATGTACGGATCGGTGCCGGACGCAATCTCGATCGATCTCGCCAATGCGATCCTGTTTACCGCCTTCGCCGTCACCTGGTCGGGCGCGCGCGTATTCGACGGCCGGGCGCCGGAGCCGATGTACTTGGTCGGCGGCGCCGTGCTGTGGTTGATCGCGAGCCGCACGCCGTTCTTCGTCGAGTTCCGTCGATGCCAAGGTGCTGCTTTCGTCCGGCATCATCACCGCCTACACCTGGGCGACGGCATATGAGTTTTGGCGCGGCCGCAGCGAGCCGCTGGTGTCGCGCTGGCCCGCGATCTTCATGCTGTTCGCGCACGGCGCGCTGTTCCTGCTGCGCACGCCGCTGTCGCAGGTGCTGCCGTGGTCGCCCACCAACCAGGTGTTCGAGAGCGTCTGGCTCACGGTGCTGAGCTTCGAGGCGCTGCTGTTCACCATTGCCATTGCCTTCATCCTGCTGGCCATGGCCAAGGAGCGCACCGAGTTGCGCCACAAGACCGCGGCGCTGGTCGATCCGCTGACCGGCATCGCCAACCGCCGCGCCTTCCTCGAGGAGATGACGTCGCTGGTCGAGCGGCAGGGTCACGATGCCACGGCCGGTGGCGGTGCTGCTCGCCGATCTCGACCATTTCAAGTCTGATCAACGACCGCTTCGGCCATGCCGTCGGCGACCGCGTGCTGCAGGTCTTTGCCGAGACCGCCAGCGCCAAGCTCGGCCCTCGCGATCTGATCGGCCGCCTCGGCGGCGAGGAATTCGCCATCGTGCTCTACGATTCCGGCCGCGACAAGGGCCTGGCGATCGCCGAGCGCATCCGGCTTGTCATTCGAGGAAGCAGCTTTCGAGGTCGACGGCAGTCCGGTCGGCGGCACCGTAAGCATGGGCATGGTGGTCGCCGAAGCCGGTCTGTTCGATATTCCGGCGCTGCTCGCCCAGGCCGACGAGGCGCTTTATTTCGCCAAGGAGACGCGGTCGCAATCGCATCGAGGTGGCCTCGCTCCAGCTCGTGCTCGACCGCGCCCGCGACGCCGAGCAGCAGGCCCGGCCGCTGACGCGGGCCCCAGCGCACAGCGTGGCCTGAACACATTCGCACCGCCACGCTGCGGGGGACCGGATGTCCCCCAACTTTTTGCACGGCTCCCTTAGGCTACGGCATGCTATGAAGCGGCATGATCGAAAGCATCGAGCTCGACAAATGCACCGGCTGCGGCATCTGCGACGTGGTTTGCCCGGCCGACGTCATCCACATGGAGCCGCAGCCCGTTTCGGCTGAGATCGCGGGCCTGCATCAGACCAGGCTCCTGCCGGTCATCAAATTCCGCGAGCACTGCATTACCTGCTTCAGTTGCGAGATTTTCTGCCCGGAGCACATCGTCGATGTGCATCCGTCCGTGAAAAACCGTCCGCGGCCGTGGTGACCGCGATGGACAAGCTCGACGGCATCCTGATCGATACCGACGTTCTGGTGGTGGGCGCAGGAGCCGGCGGGCTGCTTGCGGCGCTGTCGGCCAAGCGCCACGGCCCACCAGGCACGCGCGTCACGCTGGTCGATTCCTGGCTGATCGGCCGCACCGGCCACACGGCGTTTTCCAATGCCTGGACCATCGTAGCGCTGCCGGGCGACGACATCGACGGCATTCTGCACGAGATCGTCGCCGGCAATGACGGTATCGCCGATCAGGCTGCTGGTGCGCCAATCGCTGGTCGACTCTGCACGCGCGCCTGAACGATTTCGAGAAAATGGGCATGCGCTTCGGCCGCGACGAGGAGGGGCGCTACAAGCGCCGGCCGACACGCGGCCTCGATCTCGCCCGCGTGATGTATCCCGAAGGCGGCGGGCTCGAGTTCGCGTGGAAGCTTCGGCTCGCGCTCCGAGACGGAAGGCGTGCAGCTCATCGACCGGCTGTTCGTCACCGGGTCTGATGCGTGGCGGCGGCTCCGATCGCATCACCGGCGCGGTCGGCATCAACAGCCGCACCGGCGAGTTCCACGTCATCAAGGCGCGCTCCACGGTCGTCGCCACCAACGCCATCACCTTTCGCTCGGGTTTCGTGCGCGACATCACCGGCACCGGCACGCTGCTCGCCTATCGGGCGGGCGCGACCTTGCGCAATGCCGAATTCTCGCTATGTGCGCCCCGGGACGCCGAAATTCTACTTCGAGGGCATCACCTTCGCGATCCAGGAGGGCGCGCAATGGGTGAACGCCAAGGGCGAGGCCTTCATGCAGGGCTACGAGCCGGAGTGGGGCGACGAGGCCGACGTGCCGCGCATCGCCCGCGCTATGGCGATGGAAAACCGCAAGGGCAACGCGCCGCTCTATCTCGACATGTCGGCGATCCCCGAAGCCGACCGCGACTATTTCATCCAGAGCAAGGTGCAATGGATGCACAATTTCTTCCGCAAGCTCGGCAACGAAGCCAAGACCGACATGTTCGGCAAGACGCCGTATTACGCGCTCAACCAGATGACCAAGATGGGTATCCGCACCGGCGCCGACTGCCGGTCCGACGTGCCGGGCTTGCTGTCGGCGGGCCTCGCCCAGGCCGGCTGCGCCAACCATTTCGCCGGCTTCCACATCGGGCTTTGCGTCGGCAACGGCTGGATCGCCGGCAAGTCGGCGATCGAGGATCTCGACCGGCTGCCGGCGCCGGCGCTCGATGCCGCCGAAGTGCGGGCGCTACACGCCGAAACCAACGCGCCGCGGAAGGACAATGTCGATGCCGAGTCCGACCGCATCTTGCGCGACCTGCAGGCGGTGATGTTCGCCTACGACGTCGGGATTTTGAAACGCGAGGATCGGCTGCAGCAGGCCTTCGAGCGCGTCACGGCACTGACCGACGATTTCAAGAACGTCGCGGCGCCGCATACCCACGAGTTGGTGCGTCTGAAGGAGACCGAGGCGATGCTGCTCGCGGCGCGTTTCATGCTCGGCGCCTCGCTCTACCGCACCGAGTCGCGGCTCAGCCATTTCCGCGAAGACTATGACGCTCGCGACGACGCCAACTGGCTGGTCTGGGTGGACGTGTCCGAAGGTGGCAACGGCCCGGCTTTCAGCAAGACGCCAGTGCCGACGCCTTATTGCAGTGTGACCTTGCCGAGACGGAAGCCGTCGCGACTTGCCGCGCGCCGATCAATTGCGGGCGTATGACGCCGGCGTTATCACGATGAAATCAGTGGATTCGTCGGTCTCGTCGGAGAGCTTGTTGTCTGACACGATCAGCGATGACCCAGGCATCATCATCTGCGCGATGCGCTCGGTCACGTCCGGCGGGATAACGATCCGGTCAAGCGCGGCGCTTGGGCTCAGCAGCGACGGCTGCTCATCTACCGCCCTGCTGGCGTGCTCGTTGCGGCCCTTGCGTCTCGGCTCGGAGTGTTTCGACTCGGCCGCGCGGCTATAGCCGCTCGGAATCGACACCACGGTCCAGCGGAAATCGCCACCGGCCTTCAGTCCCATGGCGGTATAGACATGGGTGCCGATCGGCTGCTCGGGATGATCGATCGTCACCGGGACATTGAATAGCGGCTCCCAGCCTTGGCGGACGTAGAGTCTTGCGTTCCTTGAGGCTGATGAATACCGAGATCGGCTTCTGCTTGATTTCGCGTACGATGGCCGCAGGTGCAGTGGCGGGTGTGCCCTCGATGATGATCGCCGGCGGCGTCGAACGCTCGACGGACGTTGTCGCCTCGGCCGATCTTGGCGGCGCCTGTTCGATGGTCTTGACTTCCGGTGCCGCAGGCTTCGATGTCTCGCGGGGCTCGGCCGCGTCTGTCGCAATCCCATCGATCGCTGAAAGTTTGGTCGGCTGTTCGGCCTGCGCGTCGCCGGCCTGCACAGGCTCCAACGGCTTGGCGTCGCCGCGCAAAGGTGGTGGCGTCGGCGCACCGTTGCCGGCATCAGCGGTCCTGATCAGCGCCGCGGTCACCGTAGGCTCGGCCGCCTGCGGCTGGGATACCGGCTTTGGCTTAAGCGGCGTGAGCCGTGGGCTCTCGAAGTCCGCCGGGGCGACGTTGGGCCGGGTGACGATGACCCGGGCGCCAAGCTTGGTGGTGCGCCACAGCAACTGGGCGAATTCGGAGGTCAGCCGCACGCAGCCATGCGAGGCCGGATAGCCGGGCAGGGGGCCCTCGTGGAGCGCCGATCCCGACCAGGTGATCCGCTGCATGTACGGCATCGCCGCGTCATACAAGTTGGAAACGTGATAGCGGTCCTTCTGGATCACGGTGAACACGCCCATTGGCGTCGGATGGCCCGGCGTGCCGGAGGAAATCGGGGTGCTCGCGACCGGCACGCCATTGGCGAACAGCGTCGCCCGCTGGGCATCGATCGAAACGATGACGTGCAGCGGTCCGCTCGGCGGAGGCGATGCTTTCTCTGCCGCCTTTCCGGATTTCGTTTCGGAGCGTGAGGCGTGCTTCCTCTTGCGGAAGGACGAATCGGAGGACCAGGACGTTCCGCGGCCCCACCACGATTTTACGTCGCGGATGCGGGCCGACGAGGGCGACGCGCCGACGCACAGCAGTGCAACAGCCGATGCCCCGGCAATCAGCGCAGCGCGCTTCATCGCCCAATCTCCCGAATCCACACCAGCACTCGCGCAGCCTTGATGATTAAGATACCCGAGGTTTCCGAATGTTCCAGTTCAATCCCTCATCATCCCAGCGTTTTTCCGATCGCCATCTGAAATCGCGACCACTGGGCCCCAAAATGGCGGGTGCGCGACCGCCCCGTTTTGGGGCATGATGCGGCCCCGCACCCAAAGCGAAGGAAAAGCCATGAAATACCGCCGCTCCGAAGCCAAGGAACACGCCCGCGCCCACATGAAGGGCATCTGGGCTGCTGCCCTGATGCCGTTTGCCCCGGACCTTTCGGTCGACGAGAAGGGCTTGCGCCGGAACCTGCGGCATTGGGTCGACGATCTCGGCATCGACGGCGTGTTCATCGCCGGCAAGCAGAGCGAGTTCTTCTCGATGTCGATTGCCGAGCGCAAGCGCTCGTTCGAGATCGTGGTCGACGAGATCGGCGGCAGCGCCGGCGTCATCGCCTCCTGCTCCGACCAGAACATGGATACGGTGATCGAGCTTGCCAAGCACGCCCAGGCGATCGGCGCGCCCTATATCGTGGTGCACGCGCCGGTGCTGCACTTCCTGCACAAGCAGGACGAGACGCTCTACCAGTATTACAAGACGATCAGCGAGCAGGTCGACATCGGCATCGCGATGTGGAGCCATCCGGACTCCGGCTATCTGATGAGCCCGGAGCTGTGCGCGCGGATCGCCGAACTGCCGAACATCGTCGCCATCAAATACAGCGTGCCGCGCGAGATGTATGCGCGGCTGACGCGGCTCGCCGGCGACAAGCTGATCGTCATCGACCGCGTCGGAGGAGGAGTGGTTCGACAACATCGTCGAGCTCGGCTGGCGGCTCTATCTCTGCTCGTCGCCGCCGTATCTGTTCCAGACCAAGGCCGATCGCCGCATGCGCGACTACACCGATCTCGCGTTTGCCGGCGAGGTCGCCAAGGCCAAGGCGGTGCGCGACAGCCTCAACCCGGTGCGCGAGGCGTTCCGCCGCACGCGGCCGGCGGAAAAGCCGCCGGCGCATTCGAAATACTGGCAGGAGCTGCTCGGCCAGGTCGGCGGTCGGGTGCGTCCGCCGATGCTGGAATTGACCGACGCCGAGAAGGAAGCGACGCGCCGCGCCTTCGAGACCTGCGGGCTGCGCGCCAACGGGCACGTAAAGTCGAGCGCGGCGTAAATGTTTCCGTCATGGTCGGGCTTGTCCCGGCCATCCACGCCTTGGCGGCAAAGTAAGGCGTGATGCCCGGCACAAGGCCGGGCATGACGAGCAGATGGAATGGAGACCGATCATGCCGACCGGACGACTGCAAGCCTTCAACTTCAAGAAATGGATCGCCGAGAACGAGCACCTGCTCAAGCCGCCGGTCGGCAACAAGAAGGTGTTCGAGGACGGCGACATGACCGTGCAGGTGGTCGGCGGCCCGAACGAGCGCGCCGACTACCACGACGATCCGGTCGAGGAGTTCTTCTACCAGCTCAAGGGCAACATGGTGCTCAAGGTCGGCGACAACGGCAATTTCTACGACGTGCCGATCAAGGAGGGCGAGGTGTTCCTGCTGCCGCCGCATGTGCGGCATTCGCCGCAGCGGCCGGCGGGCTCGATCGGGCTTGTGGTCGAGCCGAAGCGCGCGCGGACGACGAGATGGACGCGTTCGAATGGTACTGCTTCGAATGCGGCACGCTGGTGCATCGCATCGAGGTCAAGGTGACGCACCTGGTGCGCGACCTGCCGCCGCTCTACGAGGCGTTCTTCGCCGACGAGAAGGCGCGCACCTGCAAGAAGTGCGGCGCGATCCATCCCGGCAAGAAGCCGCCGCCTGGCTGGGCGAAGATTTAGTTTCTGCGGCTTCCCGCCGGTACCAGCGTCTGCCGCTGTTCGTTTTGAACGAGTGCCGATCCGGGTTGTCAGCTTTTTGAAGCTGGTTTTCACTGCGGTGGCGATGGTGCCGTATGGCGCGCATCTGGCCTCACTGCCGATACTTGGGCGCCCGCTGATAGCGCGGCTCACCCTGCAGACAGCGCGCGTTGCTCTCCACCAAGCGCGCGAGCGCCTTATCCGCACCGACCAGGCAAGTATCATCGCTGGGAGAAGTCATCGTGGCGGCCAAGTGTACTTCTTTTCAGAGCTGTGGGCTCTCATGTAAGGAGCGGACTCTTGCACCCGCAGCATTACGTCCGGGATTCCGCGGGATTTTGCGGGAATTGTCGTACGCTCGTTACCGCCGGATATCCGCGCCATTTTTGTTGGATTTCTCCCCGAGCCAATGGCGCCGGCGTCGGTGCTCGCCCAACTCGCCATCGTTATCGAGTTTGTCCGCGCCACCGAGCATTTTACGAATCGACGATTGCCGCAAATTCGGGCAATTAAACGTATGTATAGGTCAAAGCAGTTCGGTACTCGCTATAGCTAGAGTTAGAGCGACGCTCATGCAGGAAGGGCCGCCATGCAGACCGCAATTCCAACCGCAATCGTCGCCGCCATCGGTCTCCTGGCTTGCGGCGCAGCCAATGCCCAAAGCTCCAGGACGGGACGCGTCGACATCCTTTACGTCGCGCCCAAATCAGCCGAACTCAAACCGGTTTATGAATATCTCAAAGAGGATCGAGCACTGGAGAAGATCCGAGGCATTTTGAGTTCCTTGCGCCTGCCGCACC
This sequence comes from uncultured Alphaproteobacteria bacterium, assembly GCA_963702635.1. GTDB lineage: Bacteria > Pseudomonadota > Alphaproteobacteria > Rhizobiales > Xanthobacteraceae > Z2-YC6860. The sequence continues at coordinate 691,003 of CAVPDL010000009.1, read as the reverse complement.
GGCTGACCATCAGAGCCCAAGACTGCGATGGCGTATCGAATGCATGGTACGACGAGGGAAAAGTCACGATTTGCTACGAATTCGTGGATGACATCTGGAAGAACGCAGCCGCAGAAGTGACGCCGGGTGGGGTCAGCCCGATCGACACGGTGCTCGGCCCACTTGCCGATGTGGTGCTGCACGAAGTCGGCCACGCCGTGTTCGATATTTGGAAGGTGCCGATTTTTGGACGTGAGGAGGACGCAGCCGATCAGTTCTCTGCGTACATCATGCTGCAGTTCAAAAAAGAAGATGCGCGCCGGCTCATCCTGGGCAACGCGTTTCAGTACAAGAACGATCTTCGGCCGGACGCCCCGATAGCGCTGACCAAGTTCGCCGACGAGCATGGCACGCCCGCGCAGCGCTTTTACAATGTCCTGTGTCTCGCATACGGATCCGATCCAAAGTTCTACCAGGACATCGTCGATAAGGGCTATCTGCCCCAAGCCCGATCCGAGGGATGCGAGGACGAGTACGCTCAGGTTTCCCATGCTTTTAAGACCTTGATAGGTCCGCATATCGACCACAAGCAAGCAAAAATGCAGCAGCAGGGCATTCGCCTTGCACCTGTCGACACAACTCCGCGACGGCGTCCAGCGCAAGGCAAAACGGATTAAGAGGCGACGTCGCGGAGCACCTTGTTGCCGAATTTTCGTGCCGGCAACACTGATAGTCGACACTTCAGGTTGTGGAGGGGTCCATGCTCGATTGGATGGCCGACACGATCATCGCGATCGCTTCCTATGTTGCCAGCGCGGTTGGTGCCGAGAGACTCACCTCAATTTGCGCTCATTCGCACGATGTTCGCATTGCTGTTTATCGCCCTGATCATCTGCATTGTTGCATTGCAGCCGCTGCGGTCGGTGTTGCGCCATATGCGTGCGGCGGGTCGACCAATGACAGCACCAGCCCGTGAGCCCGGACAACACGTGTCGTCGAAGGAGAGCGCCGATCATGCGTATTTTCTTGGTGTTCAACGCGGCACTGCTGTCTCTCGCTCTCGCTTTTGCTCAGGCCCAGGAGGCGGGCCCTGACATCGGCAAGACTTCGGGAAAACTTCCGAGGGAGGTGGTGCCGTACGCCTACCGGATTGCGCTGGTTCCCGATCTTGCGAGGTTGTCGGCCGCCACCGGCCGGGAGACAGTCGACTTTACCGGTAGCGTGCAGATCGATATCGACGTGCTGCAGGCGGTCGATGCAATCACTGTCAATGTCAACGACATTTCGATCGCCCGCGCCACGGTCAATGGCGGTGTAAGCAGAGTCGAGCTTGACCGTCGCAGCCAGACGGCGAAGGTAACGCCTCTGCGACCACTCGATATCGGCCGTCACACGCTGGCGATTGAGTATTCCGGAACGATCCTAACGCATCAGGAAGGATTGTTCTATTCAACCTACGACACTCCTGCGGGCCGGCGCTGGGTGCTGGCGACCGACCTTGAGCCGAGCGGTGCGCGCCGCGTCTTTCCAGGTTGGGATGAGCCGGCATTCAAGGCCACGTTCGAACTTTCCATCACGGTGCCGGCGAGCTTTCGTGCATTGTCGAACATGCCCGTCGCCGGCGAACGCCTCGATGGCGCGGCGCGCAAGATCGTGACTTTCGCGCCCACACCGCGCATGTCGAGTTATTTGTTTGTGCTGGTGGCCGGTGAGTACGACCGTATCGCGACGACCTCGCAAGATGTCGACATTGGCGTCATCGTTCCGAAACACCAGGCTCAGCAAGGTCGCTACGCCCTTGGTGTCGCCACACGCACGCTCGCCTACTTCAACGACCATTTCGGCGTCAGATATCCGTTGCCCAAGCTCGACAACATTCTGGTGCCGCGTAATTTCACCGGTGCGATGGAGAATTGGGGTGGCGTCGTTTACTCCGAGCGCGCGCTGCTGTTTGACGAGGCTATCGGCTCCGCGGACGACCGTAAGACCGTTCATGAATACGTCGTTCACGAATTGGCACACCAGTGGTTCGGCAATCTCGTCACTATGGTTTGGTGGGACGACCTGTGGCTCAATGAAGGTTTTGCTTCGTGGATGGAAAAGAAGGTCACGGATGAGTTCAATCCTTCGATGAAAGTCTGGGTTCGCGCCCGGCCTGAGAAGGAAAAGGCCATGACTAAAGATGCGCTACGCACCGCGCACCCGGTACAGCAGGCGATCGAGGACGAATCAGAGGCGCTCGCGGCCTTCGATGACATTACATATTTGAAAGGCCTGAGTTTGGTGCGCATGCTTGAGGCTTATGTCGGCGAAGCGCAGTTCCGCGACGGCTTGCGGCGCTACATGGCCAAGCACGCGTACTCGAACGCGATCAGCGCGGACCTATGGGCGGCGCTTGAAGCCGCATCGAACAAACCGATCGCGGCCATTGCCCGCGGATTTAGCCGACAGCCTGGGATACCTCTGATTCATGTATCCACGAAATGTGAGGACAATAAACTCGCGGTCACGCTCAGGCAGAGCCGCTATGTGCTCAACGATCCGTACGCGGTCCAACAGAGCTGGCAAGTGCCGGTCGCGCTTGGTCGTCCGGGCGACGACAAGGCATCGCACACGGAATTGATTGCCGCCACGCCAAAAACGCTGACGTTTAACGGCTGTGACAAGCCGATCAAGGCCAATTACGGCGATGTCGGCTATTACCGCGTTCACTACGACGACAACAGTCTGAAAGCGCTTGGTACGGTCTACCGCCAACTTGCGCCCACTGATCGCGTCAGCTTGATGGCGGACGCCTGGGCCGCGGTGTTGGCCGGGCTCAGTCCGCCATCGGTCTACCTTGAACTCACCAAACAACTTTCCGACGAGACAGAGCTTGCGGTCTGGGAAAGCGTGATCGCGAGCTTACGATTCATTGACGATCAATATGCGGACCCCGACTCTACGAGAAGCCTTCCGCGCATACGCTCGCCCCGTGCTGCGGAATGCGCTCGACCGCCTTGGATGGGATCCTCGACCCGGCGACGACTTGGAAGCAGCGCTCTTGCGCCATCGCCTGATTGCGGATCTCGGTGCTCTAGGCGATCCGGAGACCGTTGCAGAGGCGCGCCGCAGGTTCGCTACGATGTTGAGTGACCGTGCCGCAGTGCCTGCGTCGCTGCGCGAGCCTTTGGCCAGGGTTGTTGCGGCTTCGGCCGATCGGAAAATCTATGAGGATCTGCTGGGTCTGGCACGCGAGCAGGCAAGCGAGCAGGATCGTATGATTTACTACAGCGCGCTCGCCGGCGCCCGCAACGAAGAACTAATCGAACAGACGGTGCAGATTGCACGCAGCGACGCAAAGTTGCCGCCTGCACAGATACTTCCGTTTCTCGAGCGGGCAGCCAAAGAAAGCGGCCATCCAGACCGTGTCTGGAGCCTGGTATTCACCAACCGCAGCGAGATTTTGGGCAAGCTCAGCGGGCTACAGCAACAGCAGGCACTATCTCGTATTGCGCGCGCATCGGCGAACCCTGCGGTTGCCTTCGAGCTTCGATGGGTCGATGAAACACGCCTTAATCGAGGATTGCGCCGATTTGCCGACGAGGCGGCCGAAGAAATCGAGTTCAAGGCCGACTTCAAGCAGAGGCTGATCCGTAAGCGGAGCTCTGCTCCCACCTTGTAACGCGTGGCTTGAGTCGCAAGATGCGAACCAACTTGGACGGATCGGTTGGCACATATGGTCGACCATATAGTTGACGCTTCGGAGCCACGAGGTCGGATCGATATCCGGGTTGGGGTTGGACGCCGGCGTCGGTGGAGCGTTGAGGCCAAGGGGCGGATCGTCGCGGAATCCTATGCGCCCGGCGCGGTGGTGTCGGAGGTGGCGCGGCGGCACGACATGTCGCCGCAGCATCTGTTTGGTTGGCGCAAGGCGGCGCGAGCCGGTCAGCTGACGTTGCCGGCCGACGAGGTGCCGATGTTTGTACCGATCGTGAGGGAAACCCGTGACGACGGTGTTGCGGCGGCAGCGGCGAACCGGTCCGAGGCCATCAGCATCGAGATTGCCGGCGCGGTGGTTGGCGTGGAAAGAGGCGTTGATCTCGGCTGGCTGCGGGATGTGCTGCGCACCGTGAAGGCGGCGACGTGATCGCGGTTGCGGCAGGGGTGAAGGTCCTGGTGGCCACGAAGCCGGTCGACTTCCGCAAGGGCGCCGATGGCCTCGTGGCTCTGGTCCGTGAGGCGCTGGGGCACGACCCGTTCTCGGAAGCGATCTTCATCTTCCGGTCGAAGCGGGCCGACCGGCTTAAGATTTTGGCGTGGGACGGCTCGGGATTGGTTCTGTTCTGGAAACGGCTGGAGCATGGCGCCTTCAGGTGGCCACCGGTGAGTGATGGGGTGATGCGGCTGACGGCGCCGCAACTTGCGGCGCTCGTTGACGGGATGGACTGGTCGCGTCTGCATGCCCGAGATGTTGTGCGACCGACAGCGACATCGTGATAGCTGCGACTGATTGAATCAAGATTGCGTGTTGGGCGTCACAAACGTGCACGAATTTGATTCAAGTATCGTCATGCCGATCGATGCCCTTGCGGATGATCTCGACGCCTTGCGGGCGCTGGTGAGCTCGTTGTCGAGCGAGCGCGACGCGGCGATTGAGGAATGCCGGCGCGTGAGGGAGCAGAACGACCGGCTTCACCACCTCTTGAGGCAACTCCAGCGCGCGCAGTTTGGCCGGCGGTCCGAACGGCTTGATCGCGAGCAGATGCAGTTGGCGCTGGAGGATATCGAGACATCGATCGCCGAGCAGGATGCGCAAGGGGACAAGAAGGACACAACGGAAACCCCGGTCGATGCCCAAAGGAAGAAGCGTCGCGCCAACCGCGGGTCGCTGCCGGCTCATCTTCCCCGCATCCACGTCACGCTGACACCCGAGATTGCCGTCTGTCCGTGCTGTCATGGCACGATGCACGTCATCGGGGAGGACACCGCCGAGCGTCTCGACGTCATCCCCGCCCAATACCAGGTGATCGTGACGCATCGTCCTCAATACGCCTGCCGGGCCTGCGAACAAGGCATGGTCCAGGCCCCAGCGCCGGAACGGCTGATCAAAGGCGGGCTGCCGACCGAGGCGATGGTGGCCGCTGTGCTGGTTGCCAAATATGCTTGGCATTTGCCGCTCTATCGGCAATCCCAGATGCTGCTGAGCCAAGGCATCGCGATCGAACGCGCCACGCTGGCGTTCTGGGTGGGTTATGCGGCCGCTGAGCTCAAGCCGCTGTATCTTCGGCTGCGGGAACTCATTCTGGGCTCGGCCAAGATCGCGGTCGACGAGACCGTAGCGCCGGTGCTCGATCCTGGCCGTGGCCGCACCAAGAAAGGATACTTCTGGGCGATCGCCCGCGACGATCGGCCCTGGGGCGGAACCGATCCGCCCGCCGTCGCCTTCACCTATGCGCCGGGCCGCGGCGCCGTCCACGGACTGAAACTGCTTGAGAGCTATCGCGGCATCGTGCAATGCGACGGGTACGCGGCCTACAAGGCCATTGCCGATGATGCACGGACCGGCGACGCGATTACGCTCGCCTTCTGCTGGGCTCACCTGAGAAGGCAGTTCTTCGATATCGCAAAGGGCGGTTCAGCGCCGATCGCGAGCGAAGCTCTGGAACGCATCGCCGCGCTCTATGCGATCGAGAAGACGATCCGCGGTAAAAGCGCCGATGAGCGCCGCGCCGTGCGCCAGGAAAAGAGCAAACCACTCGTGCTGGCGCTCAAAATCTGGCTCGAACAGCAACTCGCGCGCGTCTCGACGAAGTCCGTCATCGCCGAAGCCATCCGCTACGGCTCGAACCATTGGGACGGGCTCACCCGCTTTCTCGAAGACGGCCGCATCGAACTCGACACCAACATCGTGGAAAGAAGTATACGTCCGATCGCGCTCAATCGGAAAAACGCGCTGTTCGCTGGCCACGATCAAGGGGCCGAGAACTGGGCAGCCATCGCCTCACTCGTCGAGACCTGCAAATTGTACGGTGTCGATCCGCAAGCCTACTTCGCCGACGTGCTCATCCGGCTCGTCAATCTCTGGCCAGCCTCGCGCCTCGACGAGCTCATGCCCTGGGCATGGGCCGCACAGCACTCCGCCGGTCGCCTCGCGGCGTAGATGAACGCATCAACCGCGGTCGCGCTCGCTCCGCCAAATAATCAAAGCCGTCAGAGCAGTGGGATCAGAGAACCGCTTACGCTGATCCCGGCAGTGCAGAAATGGATAGAGGCCCAGCGCGGCCGCTGATGTCAGATGCGTTTCGTTGTTGTCCAGAGCGGTCGGCCTTCTTTAGCGAACTGATGCCCGGATGGCGTGAAAGGTCAAACTCTTGCGCTATCGCGATCAGCGCGTCAGATAAAAATGTCCTGGGGCGGTACGCGAGCAACCGTACTCGCCCGGTCTCGATCTCGCACACCGCTCCCACAATCTTCATACGACCCTCCGCCATACGCGCGCGTCCTTCGGGGGTCTCGAGGAGCTGACGTATGGACCAGCGAACGTTGGATTCGACGGCGCGTTCAAGCATTCGCTTTGGCGGAAGCATCGGATCGATCTCGTTAAGACCTGGTAGCATATTCTGAAGCAGCGATTGGATGCGCGAACGTTCCTGAGCGCCATGGAATTTCGTCGCGAGCGCCGCCTGCACTGCGCCGCAACCTTCGTGTCCGAGCACCATGAACAGTTGCGTCTTGAGGTGCGTGCCCGCATACTGGAGGCTGCCCCAGATTTCGGGCGACACAACGTTGCCCGCCACACGAACGACGAACAGGTCGCCGAACTTCGCATCGAAAATCAGTTCCGGCGGCACCCGCGAGTCGCTGCAGCCGAGGATGGTCGCAAACGGGCGCTGGCGCTCGACGAGTTCGGCAAGCACCTCCTTGGGTGCTCGCGAATAGCGCGGTTCACCCTGCAGAAAGCGCGCGTTGCCCTCCATCAAACGCGCAAGCGCCTCATCCGCACCGACCAGGCAAGTATCATCGCTGGGAGAAGTCATCGTGGCGTCAAAGCTCATTGCTTTTCAAGGCCATGGACTCTTTGGTAAGCGCTGAAACCGGGCTTGGCAGCCGGGTCAAAAGCAGATCAGTCCGGATGCCCACGTTAGGCCCCGAGGGAGCAGCACGAGCAGTATGGTCAAGCCCGCCCGGGCCGCCCCTTCACGAGTTCTGCGATCGGAATTACTGTTTTGCGTCAGGCTTCTTCTTTTTCTTTTTACTGCGTCGCGCAGTACGACGGTCCTGGCGGTCTGTGCGTCGCTCGTCACGACGCTCCATCCCACGGGTCTGCGCATCGGCACGCTTTGCGGTCAGCATCGTTGCTGGTATTGCGAGGCCCGACGCAACCGCCAACCCGAAAAGGTAAAATGCTGCTCGACGCGAAACGAACTCTGACTTCATCTTTTCACTCATCATATCCTCTGCTCGTCGACTTTAGCCAATCAACCCGCTGTCAATTGAGAAACCGGGCCTGACTGAACTGCGACCGGTCCCTTCTCGTTTCAACGTGTCTGATTGGCCCGGACGAAAACATTGTATGTGTGTATTGCTGTATCGGGCGCGCCCGCTAGCAAATTGGTAGCAAGGGCCACCCCATGCGCTTAGACCGTCGTTTCCTTAGCGCACGACGTCAACGACAGCAGCCGATGCGGTGGTGCTCACCGTGTGCGGGCTCAAGCTTGGCGCCGGCGCCGGATTGACCACGCGATTTGAGGACCCGCGGACGCCACGGTTTCGGCAGACCTGTGACGTTGGTGCTAAACCAAAGCGGGCCGCGCTTCTCAAGGGTCGCGTCCGTCACGAACAGCAGCGCGATCAGCGCGGAACCTACGACGCCGATATAGTGAAATATTGGCATGGCGCTGTCGTTTACCTCTCTACGCGAGCACTTTCCAAAGCCGCACCCGATGCGGAGAGACTAGTTTTGCGCCTGCAAACTCTCCATTGAACATAGTGAAGGCGCCCCTATCCATAAGGAGCCGATGCCCTATATCTTGGTTTAAGAAAGATTGCGGATTGATAGCGACCCGAGCCAAAGTATTGGGCCGAAGTCGAATATTGAGACATCACAACAGACGGGCTTCCGCGCCACGTCACCTTTCGTGGGCCCTGCGCGACCCAGGCGGCCAAGAAGCCGCTCGTTGTCAAATTGGATGATGCGCGAACGGCAAACCGAGGAAACCCAAAACCGCAGCGGTCGGCACGCCAAGTTCTTTGAGCGCGCGGGGGCAAATGCGGGGCGCGTCACGCTCGCCGTTTATGTAAATCTCGATGATTTTCCGAGCGATAAGCTGAGTCAGCGGATCAAGTCCGGTCGGCAGGGCGCAGCAGTTTGAGCGTGGCTTCATAGGCCGCCGCGATCCGGTCGATGTCGTCCTGATCGAACGACGCTTCCCGAAACAGTAGATAGATCGTCATGCGACCGCCCCAAAGGGCCCCTGTTTGTAGGCATGTTCGGCTTCACGTGCCGAGAGGGCACATTTAGCGAACCGCCAACAGAGACGGCCATTATCATTTGATATAGGGCGTCAATACCAAGTGGCAGGCAGACAGTATGCTCGGGGAGTGGGAATGAGTAAGCGGGCGCACAGATACTTTTGACAGATGCTTTTGCAAGGAGTGCGAACGCATGAACATCGAGGCTCGCTTTACCGCAACGATTATGGCCGTTAGCTTTCTATTTATGATAGCCATAACGTTGTGGCACTAGGATCGTCAGCGCTGCGTTCGTTCCACCAACTCGTGCTCGGTAATGTCCCCAATACTCAAAGGGTTGCGAGGCGGGACCATGGGGTCAATACAGGGCGAGCATCAGGCCACTCCGCTCTCGGGGGCATCTGCGGAAGTCAGTTATAGCCGCCCGCCTCTAAACGTCGGCCCTGGCCAAGCTTGTCGGGTGGTCACAGGAACATCTGCAATGGTCTCAGCAGATCTATCGAGCATTCCCGTGTCGGGGGCCGCTCCAAAAAGTGCCGGGGTTGGATGCCCCGGCACTTCGGAATCTTTAGGCTTGGCGCCGTGCGGCTTGGCCTCAGAAGCCGAAGTTCGGCCGCCAATTTACGCCAACCAGAAGCAAGTCAGCATTGGATTTTGCGGTGGCCGTCACCGGGCCAAATGCCACAGTGTTGAAGCTGGCCGATCGGGTGCCGAAGTCGGCATGGTCGTATTCGAGGAATACTGACCAGTTCGGCGCGAACCTCCACTCGGCACCACCGCCAATCGTCCAACCGGTTCGGGTTGTGTCGGACTTCAACACTTGGGCGCCGCCCGGAGTGAAAAGCTGCAGAGAACTCTGTCGCCAAGCTGCGCCGCCCTGGAAATAAAGCAGCCATTGCGGAGACACCGCATAACCAAGGCGACCCGTCAGCAGATCGATCCAATTGTTCTTTAGCGTCGCGCCGTTGCCGGCAAGTGCGCCAGTCTGGATAACGCTGGTCGTTTCTCGATTTGACCAGTCGAACATGTTTCGGACGCCGAGAACCACTGCTCCCATCTGATAATCGCATCCGATCTGCCCGCCGCCGGCGAACCCGCTGTTGCTTCCAGAGCGGGATGCGCTGCCGCCCGCGCCCGTGACCGTGACGTGGCCGGAACCCCACGAACCGCCGAGGTTGCCGCCGAGATAACATCCGGTCCACAGACTGACGGGGGCAACCACCGCTGCCGGCGGCGCTTTGATCGGCAAATCGGCCGCAGAGGCGGTTTGCCAAACACCGGCGCCCAAGGTTGCAGCGGCAACAATCGCTAACAGATTTCTCATGCCTGTCTCTCCCGGGGGGCATTTTGCCCGTTGTCTTAAAAACTATGCGCCGCCCGATTTAAAACTCAACAAGACGATCAAGATTATCTGTAAAAAACATTTTGTTTGGCCGAGATCGTGAGGGAGTGTGGCCCAAAAACAATAGTCAGGTCAGCCTGATAGGTGTGATGCTACCTAATTGCAGACAGGTTTTGGGCATCTGCCTAACGCGGATTGTTTTTTGAGCGCATGTTCCGATGTGGCGTCGGATAGTTTCTTCTCCTCTGGCAAGATCGTTGACCGGTGCAGCGCCGATCGGATCGCGCCATTTGATCTCGTCGGCGCGACGGATGGCGGTGGCCTTGGGATCAAGCTCGACCGCGGCGGCCGACGCGATCAGACCGATGACAAGAGTTCGCGGCAGCGATTTGACGAAATGACGTCCGCCCCAGCATTTGATTTGGTTGGGCCATGTTTTGGCCGAAGCGGCCAGTGTAGCCGAAATCGCCGGCGAGAGGCAGGGCCGGGTGGTCATGCCTTGCCGAATGCCTCGCGCAGCTCGTCCTTTGCCTTCCGCAATATTTTCTTTCGCCCAGTCGGCAGATTCCTGCCGGCGCGGTTGATGTAGAACGTCAGCATCGACATCGCCGAGCGGTACGGAGTGGACTTGCGCCGGCGGCTGCGCTCCGCCGACCGCTTCAATGACAATGCGATCGCCTTGGCGCTCCGCTTGTTGAACATGCCCTTCTTCAGCGTCAGCGCGTCGCTTTCGCGAGTGACGCGCGCAGACCAGCGCCGGCCCGATTTGCGCGCGTTCTTGCGCCGCGCATGGGATACCTGCTGCTTTTTCGCCATGTGCATTCTCCGTCCTTGGCTGCCAAGACAATCGAAGTGCGGCTGCATCGTTCCCGCCGGGACGCTTTGGCGCGTTGACAAGACGCGCCAAGCAAGCGCGAAATCGCCGCTGTCACGGCAGGATCGGGAGATCAGCAATGGTTCGGACGCTCATCGCAATTCTGACGCTGCTAGCGGCGTTGGCCGGAAACGCGGATGCCCAGCAGCCCTACCCGAACCGCCTGATCAAGATGATGCAGGGCTTCCCGCCGGGCGGCAACGTCGACATCATCGCCCGGATCGTTGCGAACCAGATGGAGAAGGGGCTTGGCCAATCCATCGTAGTCGAGGCCAAGCCCGGTCTTGCCGGCGCGCTCGCAGCCGAAGTCATCGCCCGCAGCGATCCGGACGGCTACACGCTTCTGATGGTGCCGAGCGCCCATCCGGCCTATGGCGCGCTTGCAAAGAACGTCAAATACAAGGTGGTCGACGATTTCACCTGGATATCGGTCGCGAGCTTCTATCCGTTCATGATCGCCGTGAAGGCGGACTCGCGCTTCAAGACGCTCAAGCAACTGATCGACGAGGCTCGGCAGAAGCCCGGTGAGGTCAAGTACGGCTCGGCCGGCATCGGCACCATCCTGCACACCACGGTCGAACTGATGGCGAACCAGACCAACACGAAGTTCCTGCACGTGCCCTATCGAGGCGAGGCCCCGGTGCTCACCGGCCTCTTGCAAGGCGATGTCGATTTTGCGGCGGTCACCACCGGTCCGATCAGTGCGCGCATCAAGTCGGGCGAGTTCCGCGCGCTTGCCGTCACCGGCAAGACCCGCTGGCGCGACTTCCCCGACGTGCCGACCGTCGATGAGGCGGCGATCCCGGGCTTCGAAGTCATATCCTGGACCGGGCTCGCCGGTCCCGCCGAACATGCCGAAGCCGATTGTCGACCGCCTCAACGCCGAGATGCGCAAGGCGCTCGCCGTTCCCGAAGTGAAGACCAGGCTTGAGGCGATGGGCGGCGATCCGCGCGGCACCACGCCGGACGAGATGAAGGCGCTGGTGTCGCGCCAGTACGAAACCTGGAAGAAGCTCGCCAAGGAGGCGAATCTTTCGATCAATTAGTTTGAATTCCAGGATATCCAAATTCTACTCGGCCAGTCGGTTCTATCGCCCCGTTCGGTGGGCTAGACTATTTCGTAGACTAACACCCGCCTTTGAGCCTCGAAGAGGATTGCCATGAACGCGCCACTCAAATCACCAGCCACGATCCCGTTCGACACTGCGCGCCTCGATAGGTTGATGGAGGAGGCGGGCATGGACGTGCTGATCGCCACCTCCAAGCACAACGTGCAGTACCTGCTCGGCGGCCACCGCGCCTTCTTCTTCGACACCATGGACGCGATGGGACTCTCGCCGCTACCTGCCGGTGCTGGTCTATGCCAAGGGCGCGCCCGACAAGGCGGCCTATTTCGGCCATCGCCTGGAAAACTTCCAGCGCGAGAACAATCCGTTCTGGACGCCGGTGCAGCAGTGCAACAACTCCGGCTCGGTCGACACCATGCAGAAGGCGATCGAGCACATCAAAAAGGCCGGCATCAAGACGCCGCGGCATCGGCGCCGAGCTGCATTCCTTGCCGGCCGATGCCGCCAAGGCGCTGTCGGCGGCGTTTCCCGACAGCAAGATCGGCGACGCGCTGTTCGTGCTGGAACGGCTGCGCTCGATCAAGACGCCGGACGAGCTGAAGAAGCTCAAATACGCCTCGGAGGCGGTGATCGATTCGATGAAGGCGGTGATCGCCGGCCATAAGCCCGGCGCGACCAAGGCGGAATTGACCGAGGCGCTGCGCCGCGAGGAGACCAATCGCGGGCTCACCTTCGACTATTGCCTGATCACCGCCGGCACGTCGCTCAACCGCGCGCCGTCGCCAGCAGAAGTGGGGCGAGGGCGACATCCTGTCGCTCGACTCCGGCGGCAACTACCACGGCTATATCGGCGACCTCTGCCGCATGGCGATCCACGGCGAGCCGGACGCCGAATTGCAGGACATGCTGGGCGACATCGAGGAAATCCAGCGCGCGGCGTTCAAGCCGATCAAGGCCGGCGCCATGGGCAGCGAAATCTACAAGTCGGCCGAGGCGCGCCAGGCCAAATCGAAGTACCACAACAACATCCATTTCCTCGGCCACGGCATGGGGCTGGTCAGCCACGAGGCGCCGCGGCTGACCTCCTCCGGTCCGGTGCCTTACGACGATTACGACGCCCACCGGCCGCTCGAGGTCGGCATGGTGATCTCGGTCGAGACCACGATGCAGCACCCCAAGCGCGGCTTCATCAAGCTCGAAGACACCGCGGTCGTGACCGACAAGGGCTACGAAATCTACGGCGAAGGCGCGCGGGGCTGGAACCGCGGCGGCACGGCGGCCTGAGGCACAGGTGTCAATAGCGAAATGGCCGGGTGAAGGCCCGGCCATGATCGCGTCAATTCAATAGCGGGCTGCTTCAGCCGCGCTTGCGCCACATGGCGCGGCGCTGGCCGGTTGCTGCCGTGGTCGGCTGCGCCGACTTGTGGCGAAAGGTGATGCGGCCTCGCGCCAGATCGTAGGGCGACATTTCGACGGTGACGCGGTCGCCGACGCCGGTCCGAATGCGGAACTTGCGCATCTTGCCGGCGGTGTAGGCGAGGATGACGTGATCGTTGTCGAGCTTCACCCGGAAATTGCCGTCCGGCAGTTCCTCGGTCACTTCGCCTTCGAATTCGAGGAGTTCTTCCTTGGCCATGAACGTTCCTTTCGCCCGATGTATCTTAGCGTGTTTGCATGAAGGCGACGTTGGAAAAATCGCCGCCGATCGGCTTGGTCGAGGCGATCGGCCGGGGACCGCCGCCGCGGTTCGGATGGGGCGACGGCTCGGGTTTGCGGTCGGATTGCTGCGGGCGCTGGCCATTGCGATGCTTGCTCCGGCCCTGGGCCTGACGGTTTTGACCGTTCCGCTGTTGGCCGTTCAGGCCGTGCGGCTGCGATTGGTGCGGCGTTGCGGGCCGTAGTCTCGCCGCTTCGCCGGAATTGCCATCCGGATCAGCTTTTCGATGTCGCGCAGGAACGGCCGCTCGTCGTGCGAGCAGAGCGAGATCGCGACGCCGTCGGCGCCGGCCCGCGCGGTGCGGCCGATGCGGTGGACGTAGCTTTCCGGGATGTTGGGCAGGTCGAAGTTGATGACGTGGCTGATGCCGTCGACGTCGATGCCGCGGGCGGCGATGTCGGTGGCGACCAGCGTTTTCACCCGGCCGTCGCGGAAGTTTTTCAGCACGCGCTCGCGCTGGTTCTGCGATTTGTTGCCGTGGATCGCCTCGGCCGCGATGCCGTCCTTGTTGAGGCCGCGGACCACCTTGTCGGCGCCGTGCTTGGTGCGGGTGAAGACCAGGACGCGGTCGATCGATTCCTGGCGCAGGATGTCGGACAGCACCTTCGGCTTGGCGCCGCGGTCGACATGGATCGACGCGCTGCGCGATGCGCTCGACCGTGGTGGCCTGCCGGCGTCACCGCGACCTTGGCCGGATCGCTGCAGCATCTGCCGCGCGAGCTCGGCGATGTCGGCCGGCATGGTCGCCGAGAACAGCAGCGTCTGCCGCTCCTTCGGCAGCTTGGCGATGATCTTGCGGATGTCGTGGATGAAGCCCATGTCGAGCATGCGGTCGGCCTCGTCGAGCACGAAGATCTCGACGCGGTCGAGGCGCAGCGCGTGCTGTTGGACGAGATCGAGCAGTCGGCCCGGCGTCGCCACCAGCACATCGACGCCGTCCGCGCAGCGCGCGGACCTGCGGGTTCATTCCGACGCCGCCGATGGCGAGCGTCGATTGCAACGCGCAGATGCCGGCCGTAGGTGCGGAAGCTGTCGAGGATCTGGCCGGACAGCTCGCGCGTCGGGCTCAGCACCAGCACGCGGCAGTGCTTGGGCTGCGGCCGCACGCGATTCGCGGCGAGGTGGTTGAGGATCGGCAGCGCGAAGGCCGCGGTCTTGCCGGTGCCGGTCTGGGCGATGCCGATGACGTCGCGCTTCTGCAGCACGAGCGGAATGGTCTGCGCCTGGATCGGGGTGGGAGTGACGTATTTCTCTTCGGACAGGGAGCGGAGGATCGGCTCTGCGAGGCCGAATTCGTTGAAATTGAGTTCAATTCAAGGTCTTTCTATTATGCGGCCGCGCCACCTCGCACCTCGTGCGGGCGGACGCGAAACGCGGGGGTTCGAGACATCCCGCGTGGACAGGGTTGTCGGTGAGTTCAGTCGGAAAGCAGGGCTGATAATCGAGGCGCCAATGATGCGCCGAGATCGTCTTACACGCGGCCCGGAGGCGACTTGGAGAATCAAATCGATGTTCCGACGCGGTTTAAATGGCAGTTTGCTGTGTCCTTTTCAAGGCCTTGCGCCAAGTATGGTCGAGCCCATGCGCGCAACTATGGCTACCTCCCGATGGAACTTGACGCAACTTGATGTCGCGCGCGGCGCTTTTTTTGACACGAGCGATCGAATCTGGCCGCTCCGCATTCTCGACATGATTGCATGACTACTCATCCGCGTCCTGATCGCCTCTCCGAAGGCAGAGGCCGTAGGGCATCATCAAAAAGGGACGTTTGATGCAGAAATGCCTTGGCGTTACGTTTTTGCTTGTATTGACTTTGACGGGGGCGAATGCGTTCGATCTTAGTGAATTGGCTCCGTGCAAGCCCGCCGCGATGCGATTTTGTGACCGGGACGGCGGCATAACCACTGCCAATCTGTTTCGTTGTGGCGCGACATTGGCGGCCGTGAGTCATCAGGTCGGCAATGGGTGCCGCGAAGTGCTGCGCCGCTACGGCCAGCTCAACGATCAGCACATGCCGCGCGACTTCGGCACCATGAACGCCAGTTTGCGCTAATCACGCCGCCGCGGCGCTTCGCGTTCAGGCGCCCGCGGCGACCACCGGGCAAATCGGTCGATAGACCGCTGTCTGGACGCGCTCGGCGCCGGGCAGCATTGGCGCGCCGGCAAGGTCGGGGAGCACGGCGAACCCGATCGCCGGGGTGTGGCGGTTGAGCCCGATCACCGGCAGCCACATCATCGCGGCCGGCCGCACGACGGCGCGGCGCGCTTCTTCATCGCTCATGCCGTCGAAAGACACGACCTGGAGCGCACCTTGCGGCGGCACCGCAAACGCTGTCTCCGGCCGGTCACCGCCATCGAACAGGTCGCGGCTCCAGTCGGTGATATAGGACGCCCATTCGGCGAAGCCCCAGTCCGTGGTGTACTCTCGGGTCTTGAACGCCTCGGGCGATTGCAGCGTCCATAGCGCGAGATAGTCACGGCCTGTGCCGGACGTTCGCCGGAATCGCTGGCAAGTCCGGAAGTGCGGCTTCGACAGCATCTGCGCGATCTTTGGTCCGCTGTACCAGTCGTTCCAGGCCTGCTCCCTGGTGGGCTCGGTGAATCGGCATCGGACGACGTAGACGAAGGTCATCGCGCTCACCCCGGCATTTGCCGCTTTGCAACGGTGTCAGCCATTTGTTATAGGCCGTCCACTATCAACGAAAGCACCGTTCCCCGGTAGCTCAGTGGTAGAGCAACCGGCTGTTAACCGGTTGGTCGCTGGTTCGAATCCGGCCCGGGGAGCCAAATATTTTCAGGTGCTTAGCGCAAAGTCCTCAACCCGAACAAAGCTGGAATTTTGGTCCGGGGCCGCGCTCGGGGCCGCGCTTCGCTGCGGGAACTGGTGACGAACCGGCCGAAGTCAGAGCGGCCCGCGCATTGACAACGTCCCAATGTGCTAATTTGGGTGATTCGCTAGGGCTTTCACCCATGGTAGACGACGACCTGGATTACCTTTCGAATTACAAGCCGGACACCCTGTACACGGTGCCCGCAAAAAACGGGGCCGGGGCCTTTGCAACGCTGGTGGGTGAGAGCGAGCAACCCATCGGAGAGATTGAAGTCACCTCTCGGTGCAAGCTCGCTGTCTCGGCATTCTACGTCCAAAACCGCGCCAATTTTGGCAGCCTTAAGATCACAAAGCTGCAATATCACAAACGGTTTGGCTGGCGAGAGGATGTCCGGCCGCGCTGACGAGGTGATTGAGTGAGTGCGGAGTCGCAAACAAGCACCTTTGCGGCACCAGGCTGCCGTTGTCCGATCCCAGACGCACATCCAGCCTTGTTAAAGGGGATTACCCTTGCATCATCAATTAGCCCGAATGCCTGCAAGCCTGGCAACTTGGCGGAAAGCCTCCACCCTCGCACGGACGAAAATGGTAAATTCGTCCGGGGTGGTTGGCCGTGGTTCCACACCTTGACCCAGCAGTTGTTTCGTAACGTCTGGAAGACCGAGAATGCGCGCAAATTCTTTGCCGATTATGTCTACGACCGCCCGGGGCGTTGCGGCAGGCGCGAAGACGCCCCACCAGTCTTGATATTCGTAGTCTGTCACCGCTTCCGCGATGGTCGGCACGTCCTGCAACGCTGATGAACGCTGCGCAGTCGTCACGCCCAAAGCGAGCAACCTTCCATCTTTGATGAAGGGCAGCGCGGGCAGCAACGGCGAGAAGAAATACTGAATGCGCCCGGTCATCGTCTCAACAAGAGCTTCGGGCGGTCCCTTGTATGGCACATGCACAACCTTTAGGCCGGTAGCAAGGTTAAATTGCTCGGCGGCGAAATGGCTGCTTGTCCCAGCCCCGGCGGAGCCAAAGTTGATCTGTCCGGGTTTGGCTTTGGCGAGTTCGACGAGTTCTTTGATCGATTTTGCGCCGAGCGAAGGCGACGCCACGACGACGAAGGGAGCGCTCGCGATCTGGGTGATCGGAGCGAAATCCTTGAGCGGATCGTAAGGTAGCTTTGAGTAAAGGGCCGCGCTTGCCGCGAAGGAGGCGGAATTTACCAGAAGAGTGTGCCCATCAGCGGGCGCCTTGGCCACCGCATCTGCGCCCAAAGTCGTACCGGCGCCAGGCCGATTTTCAACCAATATCGGCTGGCTCCATCTCTCGCCAATCTTCATCGCAAGTTGGCGCGCCAAGATATCGGCCGCGCTGCCCGCGCTGAGCGGAACGATCAGGTGGACCGGTCGCGTCGGATAGGCTTGCGACCAGGCGGTAGACGACATGGCCGGCAGCGCGGCGGCACCCGCGGCTAGATGCAAGAATTTGCGGCGAGGAAGTTTCATGGCGGCCCCCCATTTAGCAATCAGTCAGTCATTAAAAATATCGGACCGCCAGCCCGCGCGGAAGAGGGTGCGATGTCGCTGGTTGGCACTGGGCGACGAGCCAGCATGTCCGCCTTTATCGTCGCTTTGGGGGGGCAAAGCCGACATGGAGAGAAGCCCCGGCATTTCTGCCGAGGCTTCCGAGCGCCGTCGTCGATCGAGCCCGCGGGCCGAAACGCGGCCGATCAAGCGTCTGCGCTACCCACGCGGCGGCCATCCATCTCGGCTCATCTCCGGAGACCTCCGGGCCGCGATAGGGCCGCGATCTGACCCGCGTGGCGTTGTCCGGCTTGCTCGGCAGCCATCGCGTCGGCGGCCTCGAAGCGGAGCGCGGCCGTGAGCTTGGCGAAAAAGGAAACGAGCTTCTCACCACGGGCCGCCGCCGTAAGACCAGAGCCGCCGTACGCGGCGACTTCCTGCATTTTCGCAATGATTGCATCCCGATGCAGCCACGCCATTAAACCTTCCGTGTTTGTCACCGCGAGTGCCATTCCATCGGAGTTCACGACGTGTTTCGTGAACACCAACGCGCCATTGACAATGCGCGGCGGCTTGGCGAGGGCATTGAGTTGCGCGGCGATGGTGCTGGCCACGTCTTCGGGGGCCGATGGTGCCGTGACGACGCGGCCAATCTTGGCAATAAGGCCATTGGTCTTCTCAGTGTAATTGTTGTGGACCGCGAGCGGTGTCTGCCCCTTCGGCACTTCGACGCTCACCGGCTCCACAGCGGCGGCATTCGGGTGGCTCCGCGCATACGCTTCAACGTCGGCAGCGGATCAACAAAGGAGGGAGCTTTGAGGCTCGTGCGCTCGGCCTTTAAGCGGCGAACGTCGGCCCGGTGTTTGCTGGCATCGCCATTGGTCTGTTCGGTCCGTGCGGCCGTGGCGGCAGCGGCGTTGATACGTTCCAGCAAATCAGCGTGAGCGGCGTTGTAAGCAACGCGATCCGCCTCAAGCTTCGTAGAAAGGGATCGGAAGTGTTCAAGGGCTTGCATTTGAGTCTCCAATCAATGTCCGCAACGCGCGGCAAAATCTTTTGTATCAAAACGCTGCCGCCGCTAAGGCGCGGCGGCCAGTCGTGCATTCTGTTAGGCCAACGTGCCCTTAATCAGGGTCGCCGGCGGGTGCAGATCGGCAGCGGTTACTTTGGACATGGATCGTGACAGAGCCGCCCATAAGGTCCGGCTGCAACTTGGCGTAACGCGGAAGCCCGATTGTGTTGACGGATTCGAGGAAGTCACCGGGGCAAACTTCTCACTGTAGAGGCCCGGAACGCCGGAGAGGAAGATTCGTGCCTCGCCCGTAGCGATTCCTACCTCGCCAACCAGTTCGCCATCGCTCGCCTCTTCGCCAGTCACGCCATCGGTTCCGCGATAGTTGGAGAACGCGATATCGCCAAACACGAACGGCGAACGGGTTGCGTCGGCCGCGAGACGTTGCTGAGCGGCGCTCCAACCTTGGAACGCAACAGTCACGTCGGGGTGGCTAACAAGCTCATCGAAAAAGTCATCACCGCAGAGGGCGACCACCTGAGCCGTGTTCGGCAGCAACATCTTGGACGCCTTCGCAATCTGGCGCGAAACCTGCTGGCATACTGCCCGCAGGGAGCCGCCCTCCGAAGCCGCACCGGCCGGGAACGTAATCGGGTCCGGCTCGGCAACGCCAAAGGCGCTGTAGAGATTGACGAGCAAGCTACCGTCGGCGTCAAGGATACGACCCTTTAATGCGCCAAGGCGCATGTGTTCCAAGGTAAGGTCCAGTCGCGCCGACATTTTGGCAAGCTGGTCCGCGACCACGTTTTGCGCGCCTTTAATCAGGTCGCCGGAGCCGAATGCGCGAACGTCCTGAATCGCGTGTGCGCCAATGGTTTCCTCCAACTTGACCTGGGGGATTTCCAGGTCGAACAACTTGGCCTTATCGCGGATTTCCTGCGGAGCCGGTCCACCGCGCGGAGTAGTCGGGATGATGCTCAACACCTGATCGCGGTACTCAATGGCGATCTTGGTCGTTGGGACACCCTGACCATTACCAACGAACGCAAGCTCACCGGCTTGACCGGGAACATGGTCGATCTTGGAAATGGAGTCGGTCAACGCGACGAGGCTGAAAGCGTCGTCGTTGAAAACGTCAAGCAAGTTGGACATGGAAATCTCCACAGACAAATGGCGTTGAGGGTGAACTGTCTGTGGGTATCGAGCGTGTTTAACGTAAACGGAGCGCGGGTCGAAGCCAACCAACGATTGGGGGCGTGCGGCCGAATACGACTTCGGCTAGGTGGCCGCCACGGCGGCCACCTGAAGCACGGGGCGCTCTAGGTGTGGCCATGGCCACACCTAAGAAGAAAAAGCCAAAGCCGAAGACGGGACGCCAAGGGTGTGGCCACGGCCACACCCTCAAAGAAAAAGCCCGGCAGACGCGACGGGCAACGTGAAGCGAAGGTGGTCGCCACGGCGACCACCTTTCTGGTTCCCAGGCGGACGACTGGGGTTAGACACGGCGGAAAATTCCCTTTATGTGTCAGGCGCGCCGTTAGGGGAGTTAGACACTGTAACCCCTTGGCGCGGCTTGCTCCGGGCCGTCCGGCCCGGGGAGCCACATCGTTCTTGGGCCACGTGGCGGAGTGGTTACGCACCGGTCTGCAAAACCGGGCACCCCGGTTCAATTCCGGGCGTGGCCTCCACCTTCCGCCGGCAACCCGGCCAACCCGCTCCGGCTTGCCTTTTGCCGATGCTTGCCGCAAGAAGCCGCGCATTCATTGAGCTTTGCGGGGACCACGCATGACCGACTTTGCCGCCTTGCGCCGCATGATGGTCGACGGCCAGGTCCGTACCGCCGATGTCACCGATCCGCGGCTGTTGGCGGCGATGCTGAGCGTGCCGCGCGAGCGGTTCGTCCCCGCCGAAAAGGCCTCGCTCGCCTATCTCGATCTCGACGTGCAGGTCGCCGAGGCGGGCGAGCCTGAGCGCCGGCTGCTCAAGCCGATGGTGCTCGCCAAGCTGCTCCAGGTGCCGGCGTAGGCGACACCGACCGCGTGCTCGATGTCGGCTGCGCAACCGGCTATTCGACGGCGCTGCTGGCGCGTCTGGCCGCGTCAGTGATCGGCCTGGAAGATGATGCGAATCTTGCCCGGCAGGCGACGGAAGCGCTCGCCGCGGCCGGCGTCGACAACGCCAGGATTGTGGCCGGACCGCTGACGCGCGGCTTTCCGGACGGGGCGCCGTACGACTTGATCGTGATGGAAGGATCGAGCGAGATCGTGCCGGAGATGCTGATGCGCCAGCTCAAAGATGGCGGCCGGCTGGTGTGTGTTCTGGGCGGGGGCCGGTCCGGTAAGGCGATGCTTTACCGTCGCGTCGACGATGAGCTCAGCGGCCGGCCGGTGTTCGATGCCGCAGCCCCGCTGCTGCCCGGCTTCGTCAAGTCGCCGGCGTTCGTGTTCTAGTTCCCTCTTGCTCGTGGCCATTCCGCCACACGCGCCGCACGTTGCTGGCGTGCGGGCCTAATTCTGTGCATGATTGTTGGACAGGGGTTCCCAAGGCGTTGTTCCGGCTCGTAACCTCGGCTGGAGCGTTCCATGTCTTGCCGCGTGGCGTTGGCGTTTCCTGCTTGTTATCGTGTGGTGCGAGGGTGCGTGAACGTGCGCGTTCGTGGATTGATGGGTGGGGCGAGCGTCGTGAGTTGCGTGCACGCGGTGACCGCGAGCGCCTGCCTGTGGGCGCTTGGTGCGACGGCGGCCTCGGCTGATACCCTCAAGTGGGCCCTGACCCAGGCCTACATAAACAATCCGACGCTCAATGCCCAGCGCGCGTCGGTGCGCGCCACCGACGAAACCGTGCCCCAGGCGCTGTCGGGCTATCGCCCGCGCGTCAGCCTTTCGGCCAGCGTGGGCGAGCAGTATCTGGACTCGCTGTCCAAGACCACGACGACAACCGCGGCCACTGCCACCAGCCCCGCCAAGACCACCACCACGTATAGCGATACCCATGGCGCGCTTGTCGCGCATAGCTACGGCGGCACGATCAGCCAGACGATTTTCAATGGCTTCGGCACGTCGAGCCGCACCCGGCAAGCCGAGCAACTGGTGTCGGCGGCGCGCGAGACCTTGCGGCTTGACCGAGCAGACCGTGCTGCTCAACGCGGCAACCGCCTACATGAACCTGATCCGCGACGCAGCGATCCTCGATCTGCAGCGGCGTAACGTCGAGGTGCTCCAGGAGCAGCTTCGCCAGACCCGCGACCGCTTCAACGTCGGCGAGGTGACACGCACCGACGTGGCGCAAGCAGAGTCGCGGCTTGCGGCCGCCCGTGCGCAGGTGCTGACCGCGGAATCGAATTTCACCACGTCGCGTTCGACTTATCGTCAAGTGATCGGCGTCGAACCGGGTCGGCTTGCGCCGGCGACCCCGGTCGATCGGCTGTCCCCGAGTGTTTTGCCGCAGGCGATCATCGAGGCGCGGGCCCGGCAACCTTTGGTGACGACGGCGATGTTCAATGTCGATGCCGCCGTCTGGCAGGTCAAGATCGCGGAAAGCTCGCTGTATCCGACGCTGAGCGTGGTCGGCAGCGCGCAGCAAAGTTATGGCTCGACACAGTCGCTGACGGCGCTGCAGGCTTCTCCGCCTCGGTCGGCGGACAGCTCAGTATCCCCGTGTATCAAGGCGGGACCGAATACGCGACCATCCGCCAGGCCAAGGAAACGCTGAGCCAGCGTCGCATCGACCTTGATACCGCGCGCGATCAGGCGCAGCAGACGCTGGTCCAGTCCTGGGGCCAGCTCGATGCGGCCAAGGCCCAGATCCAGGCCACCGCAAACCCAGGTCAACGCCTCCGAGATCGCGCTGAACGGCGTGCGCGAGGAGGCGCGCGTCGGCCAGCGCACGACCCTCGACGTGCTCAACGCGCAGCAGGAGCTGGTCAACGCCCGCGTTGCGCTGGTGACGGCGCAGCGCGACCGGGTCGTGGCGTCCTACGCGCTTGCTTGCGGCGGTCGGACGGCTGTCGCCCCAGGTGCTGGAGCTTGACGTGCCGATCTACGACCCGTCGGTGCACTATCACCAAGTGCGCGACACCTGGGTCGGCGTGCGCACCCCCGACGGCAAGTAATCTGCGCAGCCACCTGTCGCGCTCCGGCACGTGCCTATCCACAGCGCATCGTTTGCGTTCATGGAGGGCCGTGCCATACTTGGGTCGATCCGAGTAGTTAGCGAGTAAGCGCGAGTGATTCGCCGCGTGCGGCTGGATTCCGGTCGGCGTCGCGCAAGGATCGTCAGGACTTGGTGGTGGGGAAGCGGGAATGAGCCAACCGGCGAAGGCGCAAGAGCCCTCGATGGAGGAAATCCTTGCCTCCATTCGCCGGATCATCGCCGACGACGACACCGCAAAGCCCGCAGCCGCTGTGCCCGCACCGCAGCCGTCGCAACGCCCGGCTGCCATGCCGCCACGCACGCCGGTGCCGCCTTCGCCGCCGCCGGAGCCGCGGCCGGCAGCACCGCCACCGGCACAGAATATGGCGCAACACGATATCGACGCCATCATGGCTGCGGGACGCGCCGGCGGAGAGCGGAACCGATGACTCCTCGAACTGACCGAGCAGATGGCGGCGCCGGCCGGCGAAGCGCCGAGCTTCCAGACCATCGACGGCCACTCCGACGTGGTCTTCACCGACCCGCCGGTGGTCAGCAGGAACCTGCGCCGCGCGCGGCCGAGGAGCCGCGCTACCAGCCGCTTCCACAAGTCGGCATCTCGGACCGCTCGCTGATGTCGCCCGGCACCTCGGCCGCGGTCGATTCGGCCTTCAACGCGCTTGGCCCAGACCGTGCTGGTGCAGAACGCCCGCACGCTGGAAGACCTGGTGCGGGAGATGCTCCGGCCGTTGCTGAAATCCTGGCTCGACGACAATCTGCCCGGCATGGTCGAGCGTATCGTCAAGGCCGAGATCGAGCGGGTTTCGCGCGGGCGCTAGACTGCCGTCACTTTCCCGGGCGCGAACGAAGTTGCGCCGCAACCCGGGATCCAGTTACAGCATTCCGATCGCGTTTCTGGATTCCGGATCACCGCGCGGTGCACCGTTTCCGGAATAGCGACGGAAGATGGGCGGCGCTTATGGCTCGCCGCTTCAGACGCCGCGTGAACCACAGCGCCAGGGCCGGCAGCAGCACGGCGCAAAGACGAACAGCGGCCGCGCGCCGTAGCGGTCCATCACCGGCGCCGCAAGCGCCACGCCCACCGTCTGGCCGAGGAAATACATCGAGGCGAACAGCGCGACCGCGGTGGCGCGCGCCTGCGGGCGCCATCTGCGTGCCTTCGGTCTGCAGCGTGTTGTGCAGCATGAAAAAGCCAAGGCCGACGCCGAGCGTCGCGAACGGCGCGAAATGCCAGACCGGCTCGCAGCAAGCGTGAGCGAACGACAACCCCATCAGCACGCCGCCGACATTGGCGATGCCCGATTGGCCGAGGCGGCGCATCAGCGGCCTGACGGTCGCCGCATAGACCAGGCCGCCGGTTGCGAAAACGCCGATGATGATGCCGATCGCGGTGAAGCTCAGGCCGAAGCGCAGATGCAGGTCGGCGCTGATGTAGGGGAAGATGCCCTGGAACAGCGCGCCTTCGAGCCCCACCGTCAGCAGCACGATGCGCGCCCACGGGTTGCGCAGCACGGTCTTGTAGCTCGCAATCGGGCTTTGCCCTGCGGGCGCATTTTTGTCGACGCGAGTGATCGGGTTGGTCGCAAGCTCGATAGCCGAGCGCAATCGCGGCAAGCGCCAGCATCGCCGCGAGCAGAAAGAACATGGTGCGCCAGCCGAAATAGTCGCCGACGATGCCGCCGGCGGCCTGGCCGAACATCTGCCCCAGCACCTGCGCCGCCGAGAAGCGGCCGAGCAGTTGCTGGCGCTGCTCGTAGGGCACCACGTCGCCGATATAGGCAAGGCTGATCGGCAGGATCCAGGCGACGGTGATGCCCGAGGCGAAGCGGGCGAGCGTCAGGCTGTGGAGCGATTGGGCAAGCCCGCACAGCGCCACCGTGACGGCCGATAGCGCCGCAGGCGAGGGCTACCGTGCGGTATTTGCCGAACCGGTCGGCGATCGGCCCGGTGACGAACTGCATCGTGCCGTGGGTCAGCGCATAGGCGGTGATGACGACGGAGGCGGCGCCGACCGAAATGGCGAAATCGGAGGCGATTTGCGGCAGCAGCGTGTCGGCAGCGCGCACCAGGGCCTGGCTCGCGAAGCTCGCAAGCCCCAGCGAGGCGATGGCGCGCATGGTTCGCGAATGGGAGGTGGCGGGCGAGGGGGACGGCGTTGACAGCATCGGGGGTGGCGGGCTTTCTACCGCGCAACCAGATTCAAAGCCAATTCGCCGGCGCAAGGCAGCGATGATCGACAAGACCTACCAGCCGTCCGAGGTCGAAGGCCGCATCTACGCGGCCTGGGAGGATGCGGGAGCCTTTCGCGCCGGCCGGCCCGAGCGCGCCGCCGCTTCGCCCTATAGCATTGTCATCCCGCCGCCCAACGTCACCGGCTCGCTGCACATGGGCCATGCGCTCAACAACACGCTCCAGGACATCCTGGCGCGGTTCGAGCGGATGCGAGGGCATGACGTGCTGTGGCAGCCCGGCACCGACCACGCCGGCATCGCCACGCAGATGGTGGTCGAGCGGCAGATGATGGAGCGGCAGGAGCCCGGCCGCCGCGACATCGGCCGCGACAAGTTCCTGGAAAAGGTCTGGGCCTGGAAGGCGGAGAGCGGCGGCACCATCGTCAAGCAGCTCAAGCGGCTCGGCGCGTCCTGCGACTGGTCGCGCGAGCGCTTCACGATGGACGAGGGCCTGTCGCGCGCCGTGCTGAAGGTTTTCGTTCAGCTCTACAACGAGGGCCTGATCTACAAGGACAAGCGGCTAGTCAACTGGGACCCGAAGCTGCTCACCGCGATCTCCGATCTCGAGGTGCAGCAGGTCGAGGTGCGTGGCCAGCTCTGGCACATCAAATATCCGATCGAAGGTACCAACGAGTTCATCATCGTTGCCACCACGCGGCCGGAGACCATGCTGGGCGATGTCGCGGTCGCGGTGCATCCGGAGAACGAGAAGCTCAAGCACCTGATCGGCAAGATGGCGATCCTGCCGTTGGTCGGCCGGCGCATTCCCATCATCGGTGACGACTATGCCGATCCGGAAAAAGGCACCGGCGCGGTGAAGATCACACCGGCGCATGACTTCAACGATTTCGAGGTCGGCAAACGCCACGACCTGCCGCAGGTGAGCGTGCTTGATGTCGAGGGCAAGCTGGCATTGAAGGACAACGAGGCGTTCCTCGAAGGCGTGCCGAAGTCGACCGAGCTTGCCGAGACGTTCACCCTTCACGGCGTCGATCGCTTCAAGGCGCGCAAGATCGTCATCGAGCGTCTGGAAAACGCCGGCCTGATGGACAAGATCGAGCCGCACACCCACATGGTGCCGCACGGCGATCGCTCCAACGTCGTGATCGAGCCGTTTCTGAGCGACCAGTGGTACGTCAACGCCAAGGCACTGGCGGTGCAGGCGATCGCGGCGGTGCGCGAGGGCAAGACCCAGTTCGTGCCGAAGAACTGGGAGAAGACCTATTTCGACTGGATGGAGAACATCCAGCCGTGGTACATCTCGCGCCAGCTCTGGTGGGGCCATCAGATACCGGCGTGGTACGGGCCCGACGGCAAGGTTTTCGTCGCCGAGACCGAAGAGGAAGCCGTTTCCCGCGCGCTCGCTTATTACGAGGAGACCGGCGCGTTGAAGCACCACCAGGCGCGCGCCATGGCGCAGCATGCCGAAAAGCGCGAACCATTCCTGATCCGCGACGAGGACGTGCTCGACACCTGGTTCTCATCGGCGCTGTGGCCATTCTCGACGCTCGGCTGGCCCGACGACACATCCGAATTAAAGCGCTTCTATCCGACCGCGGCGCTGGTCACCGGATTCGACATCATCTTCTTCTGGGTCGCCCGCATGATGATGATGGGCCTGCACTTTATGAAGGAGGTGCCGTTCAAGGACGTCTACATCCACCGTCTCGTCCGCGACGAGAAGGGCGCCAAGATGTCGAAGTCCAAGGGCAACGTCGTCGACCCGCTTGGCATCATCGACGACTACGGCGCCGACGCGCTGCGCTTCACGCTTGGCGCGCGGCGCCGCGCAGGGCCACGACATCCGCCTCTCGCCGCAATCGGTCGAGCAGCAACCGCAACTTCGCGACCAAGCTCTGGAACGCGGCGCGCTTCGTCGAGTTCAACGGCGCCGGCCGCGTTGCGGGCTTCGATCCGAAATCGGCGAAGGAAACGCTGAACCGCTGGATCGCCCACGAGACCGCCAAGGCCACCCGCGAGATCACCGAGGCGCTGGTGGACTATCGCTTCAACGATGCGGCGTCGGCGGCCTATCGATTTGTCTGGAACGTCTATTGCGACTGGTATGTCGAGCTGACCAAGCCGCTGCTGACCGGCCCCGACGGCGCCGGCCAAGGACGAGACGCGGGCCACCGCGGCCTGGGCGCTTGATGAAATTCTGAAACTGCTGCATCCGTTCATGCCGTTCATCACCGAGGAGTTGTGGGCCGTTGTGCCTGCCGCCGTCATTCCGGACGCCGCGCAGCGGCGATCCGGAATCCATACTCCCAGTGCTGCTGATGATGGAAAGACCGGGGTTATGGATTCCGGGTCTCACCCTTCGGGCTCGCCCGGAATGACCGGCCGAGACTCGCCGCTCGTCCTCGCCCAATGGCCGGCACTCGACGGCCTCGACGATCCCGCAGCCGAGGCCGAGATCGGCTGGCTCATTGATCTGGTCACCGCGATCCGCTCGGTGCGCGTCGAGATGAACATTCCCGCCTCGACGCCGATCCCGGTGGTGCTGGTCGGCGCCTCGGCCGAGACCAGGGTGCGCGCCGGCCGCTGGGCCGCGTTCGCCAAGCGCCTCGCCCGGCTCGGCGACATCGGCTTTGCCGACGCGGTGCCGCAGGGCTCGGTGCAGCTTTTGATCCGCGGCGAAGTCGCGGCGCTGCCGCTCAAGGGCGTAATCGACTTCGCCGCCGAGCGAGCTCGTCTGCAAAAGGAAATGCAGAAAGCGGATTCGGATATCCAGCGCGTCGACCAGAAGCTCGGCAATCCAAAATTCGTCGCCAACGCCGCCGAGGACGTGGTCGAGGGTGAGCGCGAGAAGCGCGAGGAGGCGGTCGCCCGCCGCCAGAAGATTGTCGAGGCGCTAGAGCGGCTTCAAAGCGCAACTTGACGTTGCATCGCCGGCTGGAGTGAGATGCCTCGCGCAACGCAGGAGGCGGCCATGGCGGACGAAACACGTAACGTCGGAATTCTGAAAGACGCCTATCAGAACTGGAGCGAAAGCAAGGGCGCCAGCGCCGACTACTGGCTGAAGATCTGCGACGACAAGATAGCCTTCGGCTCACTCGCCCAGGGCGCGCCCCAGGGCGCGAGCTACCTCACCACCTACAGCAACCGTGACGCGCTGAAGGGCTATTTCTCGGGGCTGACCCGCGACTGGGAGATGATCGAGTATGTCGCCGAGCACTACATCGCCCAGGGCGACCGTGTTGTCATGCTCGGCCGCTGCTCGTGGCGCTACAAGAAGAACGGCAAGGTGGTGTCGACGCCGAAGGCCGATGCTTGGCGCTTCGTCAACGGCAAAGCGGTGGAATTTTTCGAATATTACGACACCGCGCAGGTGCACGCCGCCGTGGCATGACCTAAGTTTGGGGTATGAACATTTTCGTTGCCGGCGCGACCGGCGTCATCGGCCGGCCCTTGGTCAGGCTGCTGCGGCAGGCCGGGCATGACGTCACCGGCACGACGCGATCCGCCGGCAAGATCGCCGAGATCGAGAAGCTCGGCGGCAAAGGCGTCGTCGCCGATGCGCTCGATGCGGAAGCGCTGCGCCGCGCCGTGGCTGCGGCGAAGCCGGACATTATCATTCATCAGCTCACCGACCTGCCGGACGTGAGCGATCCTTCGCAGATGGCCGCGGCGCGCGAGAAGAACTCGCGGGTGCGGATCGAGGGCACCCGCAACCTGATGGCGGCGGCAAAGGCCGCTGGCGTGCGTCGGGTGATCGCGCAGAGCATCGCCTTCGTCTATGCGCCGGGAAAGAAGCCCTATCGCGAGGGCGATCCGCTCGACGGCAGCGAAGCCCAGCGCACCACCATCGCGGGAGTCGTGGCGCTGGAGGATGCGGTGCTCAACACGCCGGGCATCGACGGCATCGTGCTGCGCTACGGCCGGCTTTATGGCCCCGGTACCTGGTTCGACAAGCCCGGCGGCGCGGGTCCGCTGACCTGCGACGCCGCGGCCCATGCCGCGCTGCTGGCCGTTACTCGCGGTGCGTCCGGCATCTACAACATCGCCGAGGACGACGGCGAGTTCTCCATCGAGAAGGCACGCCGCGAACTCGGCTTCGATCCCGGGTTTTAGGTTGTAATGCCGTATACGTCTCTGGATTGCTTCGCCTTCGGCTCGCAATGACGGGGCGGTTCTGGCTCCGTCATTGCGAGGAGCGAAGCGGCGAAGCAATCCAGATCACATCAACTCATCAAACAAATCGCGCCAAGTGGGATTGCTCTCTTCAATCAGGGCAAGCTTTTTCCGACGCGAGCCGCCTTTGATCTGCTTTTCGCGGGCGATCGCTACCGCCATTGTGTCGCAAAGCTCATACCAGACCAGCATCTTGCAACCATATCGTTGTGTGAACCCAGTAATAGCGCCTTCGCGATGTTGAAATGCGCGCTGCGGTAGATTTGACGTGACGCCGGTGTAGAGGGTGCCGTTGCGTCGGTTCGTCATAATGTAAATCGCCGGCTGCTTCATCGCCTACCCCAGCCGCAACGTCCATGCCGGATAATGGCTCGAAAATGCAATCCATCGGCATACCAGGCTTCTGGATTGCTTCGCCTTCGGCTCGCAATGACGGGGCGGTCTTTCGTGTCCCCCAATAGGCGCCGAGATTCCGGCGCGGCCTTGAATCCATGCCATGACTCTGTAAATACCCGGCCATGAACGCACCTGTTCGCGCGCCGGGGGCCGGCCACAACCGCTCGCCGCTCGCAGGCGAGATCGGGCGCCGGCGCACCTTCGCCATCATCTCGCATCCCGACGCCGGCAAGACCACGCTGACCGAGAAGCTTCTGCTGTTCGGCGGCGCCATCCAGCTCGCGGGGCAGGTCAAGGCCAAGCGCAACCGCCGTTCGACGCAGTCCGACTGGATGGCGATCGAGCGCGAACGCGGCATCTCGGTCGTCACCTCGGTGATGACCTTCGAATACGACAATCTCGTCTTCAACCTGCTCGACACGCCGGGCCATGAGGACTTTTCCGAGGACACCTATCGCACGCTGACCGCGGTCGATTCCGCCGTCATGGTGATCGACGCGGCGAAAGGCATCGAGGCCCGCACCCGAAAGCTGTTCGAGGTTTGCCGGCTGCGCGACATTCCGATCGTCACCTTCATCAACAAGATGGACCGCGAGAGCCGCGACCCGTTCGATCTTTTGGACGAAATCGAAAAGACGCTCGCGCTTGACACCGCGCCGGTGAACTGGCCGGTCGGCCGCGGCCGCGATTTCGTCGGCACCATCGCGATCGAAGGCGGCGGCGTCCGTCTGGTCGAGGGCGACGCCGGCAAGGCCGGCACCCTGCGCGAGATGAGCATCGCCGAGGTCGCGGCGCTCAACGCCAATCTCGACGGGGCCGCCATCGAAGGCGAGCTCGACCTGGTCCGCTCCGCCTGCAAGCGGTTCGACCTGCAAACCTTCCGCGAGGGCCATCTCAGCTCGGTGTTCTTCGGCTCGGCGCTGAAGAACTTCGGCGTCGGCGATCTGCTCGACGCTATCGGCCGCGTCGCGCCGCCGCCGCGGGCGCAGAAGGCCGACACGCGCATGGTCGAAGCCGACGAACAGAGCATGTCGGCCTTCGTGTTCAAGATCCAGGCCAATATGGATCCGAACCACCGCGACCGCATTGCGTTTGCGCGGCTCTGCTCCGGCAAGCTCACCCGCGGTATGAAGGTCAAGCAGGTCCGTACCGGCAAGCCGATCACGCTCAACGCACCGCAGTTCTTCTTTGCCCAGGACCGCTCGGTGGCCGACGAGGCCTATGCCGGCGACGTGGTCGGCATTCCGAACCACGGCGCGATCTCGATCGGCGACACGCTGACCGAGGGCGAGGATTTGAATTTTCTCGGCGTGCCGAACTTCGCACCGGAAATCCTGCGCCGGGTGCGGCTGCCTGACGCCATGAAGGCGAAGAAGCTCAAGGAGGCGCTTCAGCAGCTCGCGGAGGAGGGCGTCGTCCAGGTGTTCCGCCCGCAGGACGGCTCGCCGGCTTTGGTCGGCGTGGTCGGGCCGCTGCAGCTCGATGTGCTGCAGGTGCGGCTCAAGGAGGAGTACGGACTCGAAGTTTTGTGGGACACCGCCGAGTTCGCTCTGGCGCGCTGGATTGCCTCGGACGATGCCAAGGCGCTGGAAAAATTCGTCAAGGACAACGGGCTTTCCATCGCCGACGATCTCGACGGCGACCCGGTCTATCTGGCGAGGAACGAGTTCTATCTCGGTTACACCAAGGACCGCGCGCCGGGCATCGTCTTTACCGACGTCAAGGACCGCCACGCCAATGCAAAGGCGGCCGCATAGCAGGGCCCCGTGTTCCGGGCGCAGCGCGGCACCATAGGCGCGTTCACGCGCGTCTTCGACGCGCTGTGGTGATGCGCTGCAGACCCGGAATCTCGCTTTCTTGCTTCTCGACGCCAACCGGGGTCCCGGGTCTGCAGCGCACCACTCCGTGCTGCGGTGCGCCCGGGACACGCCTCATTGAAACGGCTTGCTCAAAAATCTCGATCCCTTCAGCCCATAGCGCCAGGGCAGTTCGGCAGCCTTGGTGATGCCGATGCGGACGCCGGTGACAATCTCGGGCGTGCCCTCGCGGGCGAACAGCGCAAACGGCGGGCGGTCGAGCGCGAGCCCATTGAGCTTGTCCCGCGTGACGCCCAGCGCCTGGCCGAGCTTGCCCGGCCCCGAGCACAGCATCCGCTCGTCCGTGAGCCCGCGCCGCCGCCGCATCGTCGCCAAGCCCTTGCAGCGGCTCGATCGCCCGGATCAGCACGGCGCTGGCCGAGCCCTCCGGCTCGCAGACGAAGTTGAGGCACCAGTGGATGCCGTAGGAACGGTAAACGTAGGCGTAACCCGGCGGCCCGAACATCACGGCATTGCGCTCGGTCTCGCCGCCGAAGCTGTGCGCCGCCGGATCGGTGTGGTGATAGGCCTCGACCTCGACGATCCGGCCGCCGACGCCGTCGATCAGCAGCGTCGCCCCGATCAGATCGGGCGCGACCTTATGAACGCTGCGGGCGAAAAACGGCCGATGGAGCTTAGGCGGGGGCATCGCATGTTGCAGTGCGGTTGCCGGCTGTGGCGCGGCGGCAACATCTAGGGAACATTTGGACTATAGCCCATCCGGCGCGTCCAGCGCCGCGATTTGGCCATACCCTTCGTCGAGATCCAGGGCCGTCCCAAGCCGTTGTGACATTTCCGGTTTTTCCACCGGATCGGGCAACATTGAGGGACGAAAATAATACCGCAAGCGATTTCCCGCGGGGGGAGTAGCGGCGGAAGGGCCGGGGGGCCCGGAAAGCTGCCAAGCACGTCGATGGACGCCAAGACCAAGCTCAAGGCGAGGCTGCCCAGCCGCCACGTCACCGAGGGCCCCGAGCGCGCGCCGCACCGCTCCTACTATTACGCCATGGGGCTGACGACGGCGCAGATCCATCAGCCGTTCGTCGGCGTCGCCTCCTGCTGGAACGAAGCCGCGCCCTGCAACATCGCGCTGATGCGCCAGGCCCAGGCCGCCAAGAAGGGCGTCGCCGCGGCCGGCGGCACGCCGCGCGAGTTCTGCACCATCACCGTCACCGACGGCATCGCCATGGGCCACGACGGCATGAGGGCCTCGCTGCCGTCGCGCGAGGTGATCGCCGACTCGCGTCGAACTGACCATGCGCGGCCACGCCTATGACGCGCTGGTCGGCCTCGCCGGCTGCGACAAGTCGCTGCCCGGCATGATGATGGCGATGTGCCGGCTCAACGTGCCGTCGATCTTCATCTACGGCGGCTCGATCCTGCCCGGCACCTTCAAGGGCAAGCCGGTCACCGTCCAGGACGTGTTCGAGGCGGTCGGCAAGTATTCGGTCGGCGCAGATGTCGGCCGCCGATCTCGACGAGCTCGAGCAGGTGGCCTGCCCGTCGGCCGGCGCCTGCGGCGCGCAGTTCACCGCCAACACCATGGCGACGGTGTCCGAGGCGATCGGCCTGGCGCTGCCCTATTCGGCCGGCGCGCCGGCGCCCTACGAAATCCGCGACGCCTTCTGCATGACCGCGGGCGAGCAGGTCATGAACCTGATCGCCGAAAATCTCCGGCCGCGCGACATCGTCACCAGAAAGGCGCTGGAAAATGCCGCCGCCGTGGTCGCGGCCTCCGGCGGCTCGACCAATGCGGCGCTGCATCTGCCGGCGATCGCGCACGAATGCGGCATCGAGTTCACGCTGTTCGACGTCGCCGAAGTCTTCAAAAAGACACCGTATATCGCGGATTTGAAACCGGGCGGCCGTTATGTCGCCAAGGACATGTTCGAAGCTGGCGGCGTTCCGCTTCTGATGAAAACGCTGCTCGACCATGGCTTCTTGCACGGCAACTGCATGACCGTGACGGGCCGCACCATCGCGCAGAACCTCAAGAGCGTGAAATGGAATCCGGACCAGGACGTGGTCCTGCCGGCCAACAAGCCGTTGTCGAAGACCGGCGGTGTCGTGGGTCTGAAAGGCAATCTCGCGCCCGAAGGCGCGATCGTGAAGGTCGCCGGCATGACGGAGCTGAAGTTCTCCGGCCCGGCGCGCTGCTTCGATCGCGAGGAGGACGCCTTCGCCGCGGTCAAGGCGCGCAAGTACAAGGAAGGCGACGTGTTCGTCATCCGCTACGAGGGCCCCAAGGGCGGCCCCGGCATGCGGGAGATGCTGGCGACCACGGCCGCGCTCTACGGCCAGGGCACCGGCGGCAAGGTCGCGCTGATCACCGACGGCCGCTTCTCCGGCGCGACGCGCGGCTTCTGCGTCGGCCATGTCGGGCCCGAGGCCGCGGTCGGCGGTCCGATCGCGCTCGTCCGCGACGGCGACATCATCGAGATCGACGCCGACAAGGGCACCATCAACGTCAAGCTGTCCGGCGGCGGAACTGGAAAAGCGCCGCAAGAGCTGGAAGCCGCAAGCCGAACAATTCCACCTCCGGCTATCTCTGGAAATACACCCAGCAGGTCGGCGACGCGCTGCATGGCGCCGTCACCCATCCGGGCGGGGCCGCCGAGAAGATCGTGCTATGCGGATATTTAGCGTCATAGCCAGCGCCGCGGTGATCGGGCTCGCCCTCGGGGTCGAGCCGACCCGCTCGCTCGACGGCAGCCCGTCGCCGAAGCGATCGGCGGCACGACCACCGCAGCCGTCGTGCCGCCGACGGCCGGCGACGCCTACCGGACCGCGGCAGAAGCGCTCAAAAGCGGCGAGAAGACGCGCGCCGTGACGTCGCTGCAATACGCCGCCGAGCATGGCCACGGTTTCGCGCTCTGGCAGCTCGGCCGCATGTATGCCGACGGCGATGGCGTCGCCGCGCGACGACTACCGCGCCTTCGAATATTTCCAGAAATTCGCCGACAGCCATGCCGACGACAATCCGGCGATCCCGCGGGCGCGCTTCGTCGCCAACGCCTTTGTCGCGCTCGGCCATTATTATCTCGACGGCATCCCGAATTCGTCGGTGGCCGCGAGCCCCGACCGGGCGCGTGCGCATGTTCGCCCACGCCGCGTCCTATTTCGGCGATCCCGAGGCGCAGTACCAGCTCGCCAAGCTCTATCTCGACGGCACCGGCGTCGAGCACGATCCGAAGCGCGCGGTGCCCTGGCTGGTGCTCGCCGCCAACAAGGGCCACTACCAGGCCCAGGCGGTGCTCGGCCGCATCCTGTTCAACGGCGAGCATGGCATCCGCCAGCGCGCCTCGGGCCTGATGTGGCTCACCGTCGCCTGCGACGGGCCGGGCGCCAAGGTTCCGTGGATCGCCCAGTTGCGCGAGACCGCGGTGAAGCAGGCGAGCGACGACGAGCGGGCCATGGCCTACATCCTGCTCAAGCGCTGGGTCGCCGGCCGGCACGAGTAGGCCGGCCGCCGGCAGCAGTTACGCCGGCTCGATATCGCGAGATCGACCTAGACCGGCACGTGGTCGGACGGCTGCTCCCAGGAGCGGACGTGCTTGTCGATGCCGGCCGTGATCAGCCGGTCGGCGGCCTGCGGCGACAGCAGCAGGTGGTCGATGCGGATGCCCCAGTTCTTCTGCCAGGCGCCGGCCTGGTAGTCCCAGAACGTGTAGAGGCCGGCTTCGTCGCTGACCGCGCGAACGGCGTCGGTCAGGCCGAGATTGGCCAGGGCGCGGAATTTCTCGCGGGTCTGCGGCAGGAACAGCGCGTCGCGTCGCCCAGGCGGCCGGATTGTGGACGTCGGCGGCGGCCGGGATGACGTTGTAGTCGCCCGCCATGACCAGCGGCTCTTCCAGTTGAAGTCGTTCATGTGCATAGTTGAAAAGCCGATCCATCCATTTGATTTTGTATGAATATTTATCGGTATCCGGCGGGTTGCCGTTGGGCAGGTAGATCGACGCCACCCGCAGCACGCCGCTGTTGGTCGAGACCGTCGCCTCGATGAAGCGGGCATGGTCGTCGGCCGGGTCGCCGGGCAGCCGGGGCGTGACCTCGTCGAACTTGAACTTGGACAGGATGGCCACGCCGTTGAAGGTCTTCTGGCCGTGCACGGCCACGTTGTAGCCCAGCGCCTCGATCGGCTGGCGCGGGAACGCCTCGTCCACGGTCTTGGTCTCCTGCAGGCAGACGATGTCGGGCGCCCGCTCCGCGAGCCAGGCGGTCAGGTTGTCGATTCGCTGCTTGATCGAATTGACGTTCCAGGTGGCGATGCGCATGGGCGGTCTTCGACGGCTCTGGGACGGCGGCCGGAACATTAACCAAAAATGCCCGACTTCTCGAAGCGCCAAAAGGATTTGAAGCAAATTGGCTATGCCTGGTGTTCGTCCGTCGAACGGGCGTGCAAGCCGGGGCGCCGATATGCTACAGGTCCCTGTGAGAAGCGGTGCACAGGGCGGGAGCCGCCGGGAGCGGAATGAGGGAGTGCGGGACCCCGACTATTGCGTCGGGGCCGACAGCGAAAGATGAAGAAACGAACGTTGGTCGTGGGGGTGGCTGCGGTGCTCGCCCTTGCGGGCGTTGCTGTATTTTTCTGGAATGGCTCGGCCGCCGCAGAAGGCGGCGGCGCAGGCGCCCGCGGCGATGGCCAGCGCGACGGTGCCGGTCGCTGTCGCCAAGGCGGTCAAGAAATCGGTCCCGATCCGGCTCGATGCGCTCGGCACCGTGACGACCATCGCCAGCGTCGCCATCAAGCCGCGCATCGACAGCGAAATCATTGCGGTCAAATTCGAGGACGGCGCCCGGGTCAAGCAGGGCGACGTGCTGTTCGTCCTCGACAGCCGCTCGATCGAGGCCGAGATGAAGCGCGTCGAAGCCGTCATCGCCGGCGCCGAGGCGCAGTATCGAGCAGGCGACGCGCGACGTCGCGCGCTACACCGACCTGGTGGCGAAGAACGCGACCACCCAGGTCACGCTCAACAACGCCCAGACCCAGGTGAATGTCTCCCGCGCGCTCGCGGATTCCAACAAGGCCACGCTCGAAGGCCTCAAGGTCCAGCTCGGCTATTGCACGATCCGCGCGCCGATCTCCGGCCGCATCAGCATGGCGAGCGTCAAGGTCGGCAATATCGTCGCGCCAGGCCGACACCGCGCCGCTCGCCACCATCAACCAGATCGCGCCGATCTACGTGTCCTTCACCGTGCCGCAGCGCAACCTGCCGGACGTGCGAGCCGCGATTGCGGCCGAAACCGCGACGCTCGAGGCGATCGTTCCGGGCAGCGGCGCGCGCGCGCCGGGCCAGGTCACGCATGATCGAGAACACGGTCGATCCGGCGACCGGCATGGTGACCGATCCGCGCCACCATGCCGAACAAGGATGAAGCTGCTGTGGCCCGGCACGCTGGTCAACACGGAGCTGACGCTGCGCACCGAGGACCGGATCACCGTTCCGGCGTCGGCGCTGCAGCTGAGCCAGGCCGGCGCAGTTCGTGTTCGTGGTCAAGGACGGCGCGGCGATCGTTCGCCCGATCAAGGTCGAGCGGACCGTCGATGAGCATGGTCGGTGATCGAATCCGGGCTCGAGGAGGGCGACGTCGTGGTCACCGACGGCCAGCTCCTGCTGTCCAACGGAACCAAGGTGACGATCCGCGGCGGCAAGGCCGAGTCCTGACATGAACCATCTCCGAAATCTGCATCCGCCGGCCGGTGATGACGACGCTCATCACGGCCTCGATCATCGTGTTCGGCATTTTCGGCTACCGGCTGCTTGCCGGTCGCGGCGCTGCCGCGGGTCGATTTCCCGACCATCCAGGTGACGGCGACGCTGCCGGGCGCGAGCCCGGAGACGATGGCGGCCTCGGTCGCCGGTCCGATCGAGCGGCAGTTCTCGACCATCGCCGGCATCTCGTCGATGACGTCGCAGTCCGCGCTCGGCCAGACCCAGGTCACCATCCAGTTCGACCTCAACCGCGACATCGACGGCGCGGCGCTCGACGTGCAGACCGCGCTTGCGGTCGCGCAGCGCCGGCTGCCGGTCGAGATGACCACGCCGCCGTTCTTCCGCAAGGTCAATCCCGGCGACTTCCCGGTTCTCTATCATCAGCCTGAACTCGCCGACGCTGCCGCTGTCGACGGTGGACGAATACGGCGAGACGCTGCTGGCGCAGCAGATTTCGCAGCTCCCCGGCGTCGCCCAGGTGCTGGTCTACGGCTCGCAGAAATTCGCCGTCCGCGTCCAGGTCGATCCGGTGGCGGCGGCGGCGCGCAACATCTCGCTCGAAGACGTGCGCACCGTCCTGTCCAAGGCCAATTCCAACACGCCGGTCGGCACCCTGTCGGGGCCGGAGCGCGACGTCACGCTGGTCGCGTCGGGCGCCATGCGCCGGGCCTCGGACTACAAGAACGTCGTCGCGGCCTGGCGCAACGGCGCGCCGGTCAAGCTCACCGAGATCGCCAACGTCATCGACAGCGTCGAGAACGACAAGGTCGCGAGCTGGTTCAACGATGCCCGCGCCGTCGTGCTGGCGATCCAGCGCCAGCCCGACGCCAACACCGTCGAGGTGGTCGACCTGGTGAAGGCCAAGCTGCCGCAGTTCCGCGCCCAGGTGCCGCCGTCGATCCGCATGGAGACGCTGCTCGACCGCTCGATCTCGATCCGCGCACGCCGTCGACCGACGTGCAGGAAACGCTGGCGATCGCCTTCTGCGCTCGTCATCCTGGTCATCTTCCTGTTCCTGCGCTCGGGCACGGCCACCATCATTCCCGGCGCTCGCGGTGCCGATCTCGCTGGTCGGCACCTGCGCCGTGATGTACGCCTTCGACTTTTCGATCAACAACATGACGCTGCTGGCGCTGACGCTGTCGGTCGGCTTCGTGGTCGACGACGCCATCGTCATGCTGGAGAACATCGTCCGCCACATCGAAGGCGGCATGCGGCCGTTCGAGGCGGCGCTCAAGGGCTCGCGCGAGATCGGCTTCACCATCGTGTCGATCACCTTCTCGCTGATCGCGGTGTTCATCCCGGTGCTGCTGATGGGCGGCATCGTCGGCCGCGTGTTCCGCGAGTTCGCGGTGACGATCGCGGTCGCCATCGTGCTGTCGGGCTTCGTCTCGCTGACGCTGACGCCGATGCTGTGCGCGCGCGTGCTGCGCGGCCATCACGACGGCGAGAAAAAAGCAAAACATCGTGCTGCGCGCGTTCGAGCGCGCCTTCCAGAGTTGGCTCAACGCCTATGAATGGGCGCTGGACAAGGTGATCGCGCTACAAGTCGGTCACGCTGTTGATCACGCTCCTCACCATCGTCGGCACGGTCTGGCTCTACATGGTGGTCCCCAAGGGCTTCTTCCCGCGCGAGGACACCGGCTTCGTCCTGGTGACCACCGAAGCGCAGTCGGACATCTCGTTCGACGCCATGATCGAGCGGCAGACGCAAGATCGCCGACATCGTCCGCGCCGATCCGGCGGTCGAATACGCCAATTCCACCGTCGGCGTCGGCGGCCCGAACTCCACGGTCAACCAGGGCCGCATCTCGTTTGCATTGAAGCCCAAGGCACGAGCGCGGCTCGATCGATACGGTGCTTGCGCGATTGCGCCGGGCGACCAGCGGCATGGTCGGCATGCGGTCTACTTCCGGGTCCTGCAGAACATCAACGTCGGCGGCCGCATCAACAAGGGCGAGTACCAGTACACGCTGCAATCGAGCGAGACCGACGACGCTCTATCGGACCGCGCTCGAGATGCGCGACAAGATCGCCAAGATCCCCGGCCTGATCGACGTCAACACCGACCTGTACATCACCAATCCGCAGGTGATGATCGACGTCGATCGCGAGAAGGCGGCTGTCTACGGCATCACCATCGATCAGGTGCGCCAGGAGCTGTTCGACGCGTTCGGCGCGCGCCAGGTCGCGACCATCTACACCGACAGCAACGACTACCAGGTCATCCTGGAGACCAAGCCGGAGTTCCGCGCCGACCCTTCGGCGCTGTCGAAGATTTTCGTCAAGACCAACGGCGCCGGCGCCACCAGCTGTCCGGAACGCCGGGCTCCAGCGCGGGCTCCGGCGTCACCGGCAACGGCATTCCGTCGGGCACGTCGATCCCGCTGTCCGCCGTGACCAAGCGGGTGACGCAAGTCGGGCCGCTGCTGATCAACCACCAGGGCCAGCAGCCCGCCGTCACCATTTCGTTCAATCTCGCGCCGGGCTTTGCGATCGGCGACGCGACCGACGCGATCCGGGACATCGAGCGCGATTCTAACCTGCCGGCGACGGTGACAACCGGTTTCCAGGGCAACGCGCAGGTGTTCGAGGAATCCCTGAAAGGCCAGGGCATCCTCATCCTCGCCGCGATCTTTGCCGCCTTCGTGGTGCTCGGCATCCTCTACGAGAGCTTCATCCATCCGATCACCATCATCTCGGGCCTGCCGTCGGCCGGCATTGGCGCGCTGCTTGACGCTGATCCTGTTCCGCATGGAGCTGTCGGTGATCGCCATGATCGGCATCGTCATGCTGGTCGGCATCGTCAAGAAGAACGCCATCATGATGGTGGACTTCGCGATCTCCCGCCGCAGCGTGGGCCTGTCCGCCGAGGCCGCCATCAAGGAGGCCTGCCTGCTGCGCTTCCGGCCGATCATGATGACGACCTTCGCGGCGATCTTCGGCGCGCTGCCGATCGCGCTTGGCGGCGGCGAAGGCGCGGAGTTGCGTCAGCCGCTCGGCGTCGCCGTGGTCGGCGGCCTGCTGCTGTCGCAGTTGCTCACGCTGTTCATCACCCCGGTGATCTATCTTTACCTCGATCGCATCGATCGCGTGCTGAAGCGCCGTCTTGAGCCGCAGCTCGAGGAGGTCGACGAAATCCCGCACAAGCCCGCGGTCGCGGCGGAGTGATCCGCAGGCTCGCCCTGATTGCTCCGTTTCTGCTGCTGATTCCGGCGGCGGCTGCGGCGCAGGACTGGCCGGCCCGTCCGATCCGGGTCGTCATTCCATTCGGCGCCGGCAGCGCCACCGATCTGGTGCCGCGCATCGTGTTCGACCGGCTCTCGCCGCAGCTCGGTCAGCCGATCGTGGTGGAAAACCGCGGCGGCGCCGGCGGCACGCTCGGCACCGCCGCGGTCGCCAAGGCCGATCCCGACGGCTACACGCTGCTCGCCCACTCCAACGCCTTCTCGATCTCACCTTCGGTCTACGCCAACCTGCCGTATGACGCGGTGAACGACTTTGCGCCGGTGATCCCGTTCGGCAGCCTGCCGGTGGTGCTGGTGATTTCACCGTCGAAGGGCTTTGCGACCATCCAACAGATGGTCGAAGCCGCCAGGGTCAAGCCCGGCTCGCTCAATTTCGCCTCGGTCGGCGTCGGCTCGGGCTCGCATCTCGCAGTCGAGCGGCTGAAGCTCGGTGCGAGCTTCGACGCCGTGCACGTGCCATTCCGCGGCGGTCCGGAAGCATTGACCGAAGTGATCGCCGGCCGTGTCGATTTCTATTTCTGTCCAATCAACACGGCGCTGCCCTTCATCCGCGACGGCAAGCTCGCCGCGTTGGTGACCAACGGCAAGGCGCGTGCGGCCGAATTGCCGGATGTGCCGACGACTTTGGAGGCCGGCTACCGGAATGCCGATTATCCGATCTGGATCGGCTTGCTCGCGCCCGGCAAGACCCCGCGCCCGATCGTCGACAAGCTCAATGCCGAAACGATCAAAGCGCTCGGCGTTTCGGCCGTGCGCGAAAAGCTTGGTAAAGCGGGCGTTACGCCGTCGGTCATGACGCCGGACGCGTTCGCCGCTCAGATCAAGAAAGAAATTGCCGACAACGCCGCGATCGTAAAGGCCGCCGGCATCAAGCCGAACTAAAGCATGATGGCATTACATCGAGGCAAACTCCGTTCGCTCCCGCGGAAGCGGGAGCCCAGTTCTTTGGCAAAAACGCTGGGTCCCCGCTTCCGCGGGGACGAACGGGCGATTCAATCTCAAAGAACACCGTTTTAGCGTTCGGTCCACCCTCTGTTCTCCGACGACTGTGACGCGTATCGTCAAACAGTGTCGGAGCCTGAATCATGAAGCGCGTTCTGGTCAAATGCGGCTGGCTGGTCACGCTCGATCCCCAGATCGGCGAGATGAAAGGCGGCGAACTTCTTTATCGCGGCGACGCCATCGAGGCCGTCGGCCGCAGCCTCAGTGCGACAGCCGACGAGGTGATCGACGCCTCCGACAAGATCGTCATGCCGGGCCTCGTCAACGCCCACATGCACACCTGGGAGACGGCGCTGCGCGGCATCGGCGCGGAATGGATGTCGGCGGACTATTTCAAACACGTCCACTCCAATCTGGCGACGCGCTACAAGCCCGAGGACAATTACATTGCCAATCTGATGGGTGCGCTGGCCCAGATCGACGCCGGCGTCACCACGCTGGTCGACTGGTGCCACAACATCACCTCGATCGATCACGCCGAGCGTGCGGTCGACGGCCTGGTCGACAGCGGCATCCGCGCGGTGTTCGCCCATGGCACCGCAAAGCCGATCGGGCTCGAGACCGGCACGCCGTTCACCCACGTGCCGCATCCGCGCGAGCGCATCGAAGCGCTGCGCAAGGGCAGGCTTGCCAGCGACGACGGCCGGGTCACCCTCGCCATGGCGATCCTGGGGCCCGATTGGGGCGCGTGGGAGGTGGTCGAGCACGACATCCGGATGGCGCGCGAGTTTGGCCTGGTCTCGTCGTCGCACACACGCCGCCGCGAGGATTGCGTGGTGTCGGACGGCTATGCGCGGATGGCCAAGGAAGGCCTGCTCGGGCCGGACCACAACCTGGTCCACGGCACGAGCTACGACACGGCCGATCTTCGCATCGTGGTCGACTGCGGTGCCAGCCTGACCTCGACCGTGCTGGTCGAGCTGCACCACCACATCGGCGACACCATGGTGGCGGCATTCCGCGAGCAGGGCGGCAAGCCCTCGATCGGCATCGACGTCGAGCTTTACACCACCGGACAGATGTTCCGCGAGATGCAGGCGGCGCTGCTGTTCGCGCGCGGCAAGGAGGTGCGCAACAATGCCTTGCGGGGCAACTCCCCGCTGAAGACCATTCCTGTCAGGTCCCGTGAGGCGCTGGAATGGGCCACGGTCAACGGTGCCAAGGCGTTCAAAATCGACAACAGGATCGGCACGCTCTCGCCCGGCAAGAAGGCCGATATCGTCATGCTGCGTGCCGACGACGTGAACATGGCGCCGGTCTACGACCCGATCTACTCCATCGTCGAGATCGCCGGCGCGGGCAACGTCGATACGGTCATCATCGACGGCGTGGTGCGAAAGCAGGGCGGGCGGCTGACGTTCGACGAAGCCACGTTGCGGCGTCGAACGGACGAATTGAAGCAATCCGGCGCGCGCATCATGCGCGAGGGAAATTACCGCGTGGCCAGCGCGCCGCTATAGCGAAAAGCTGGTGCCGCAGCCGCAGGATGCCTTGGCCTTCGGATTGTTGACTTTGAACGATGCCCCGATCAGGTCGTCGACAAAGTCGATCTCGGAGCCGGCGAGATATTGCAACGACACCGGGTCGATCAGCATGGTGACGCCGCCGCGGGCGATGCTGATGTCGTCGTCGGTCCGCTCGCGCTCGACGTCGAACTTGTATTGAAAGCCCGAGCAGCCGCCGCCCATCACCGAGAGCCGCAGCATTGCGCCTGGCTCGGATTTGAGGATTTCGCCGATCCGGTGCGCCGCCCGGTCGGTCATGGTGATGTCGGTGGTTTGGTCGGGGGCCTGGTTCATCGCTCGCGCCTTCGAGTCCACGGAACGGGCATGGGTTGCATCTGTGTCTGCCTGATAGTTATGTGCGGCCACGGCTAAGGTCAATCGAGCTGATTTCATGGCGATCGCAGGCTTCGCCCGTGCGCTGTTTGCGTCGGACCCGGGGCGCAGCCGCGGCCGGCGCGTCCCCGAGGCCGTCAGCGTTACCCGCAGCGCCTTCCGCCGCGATTGCGACCGGATCATCCATTCGACCGCGTTCCGGCGGCTCGCCCACAAGACCCAGGTGTTCGTGTTCCACGAGGGCGACCATTTCCGCACCCGCCTGACCCACACCTTGGAAGTCACGCAGGTGGCGCGCTCGATCGCGCGAGCGCTGGGCCTCGACGAGGACCTGGCCGAAGGCTCCGCGCTCGGCCACGACCTCGGCCATCCGCCGTTTGGCCACGCCGGCGAACGTGCGCTCGATGCCTGCCTCGCCGCTTATGGCGGTTTCGACCACAACGCCCAGACGCTTCACGTCGTCACCGCGCTGGAGCGGCGCTATGCCGAATTCGACGGCCTCAATCTCACCTGGGAGACGCTCGAAGGCCTGGTCAAGCACAACGGCCCGCTGACCGATCGCGCGGGCGCGCCGGCTGCACGCTACGCCGGACGCGGCCTGCCGCGTGCCATCGCCGACTACAACCTGGTCCAGAATCTCGAGCTCTGGACCTATCCCAGCGCCGAAGCTCAGGCCGCCGCGATCTCCGACGACATCGCCTACGACGCCCATGACATCGATGACGGACTGCGCGCCGAAATGTTCCGGATCGAGGAGTCTGGCGAAACTGCCGCTGCTCGATGACATTCTTCGCGAGATTGCGGCCCAATATCCGCGCGATCGAGCCGGCCCGCCACGCTAACGAGCTGATCCGCCGCCTGATGACCCGGATGATCGAGGACGTGATCGCGCAGAGCAGACGCCATATCGTCGAGCTCGAGCCGGATTCGGCCGACGAAGTGCGGAACGCCGGCCGGCCGATCATCGGGTTCTCGGCGGCGATGGCAGCGGCCGACCGTGCCATCAAGGATTTTCTGTATCCGCGGGTCTACCGCCACCCCCGCATCATACGGATCATGGACGAGGCCGAGCGGATGGTGCAGCGCCTGTTCGCGCGCTACGTCGGGACGCCGGCCGATCTGCCGCCGGAGTGGCAGGGCGGTCTGGATGCCACCGACGCCACGAACCGCGCCCTCCGTATCGCCGACTTCATCGCCGGCATGACAGATCGCTATGCCATGGAGGAGCACGCCCGGCTGTTCGGATCGACGCCCGAATTGCGCTGAACGGCCGGTCGCATTGCGTGAGACGATTTGCTATCACCGCGCCAAATGCACGTCTTTCAACTCTTCACCGAACACGTCCGCGCAGCCGTCGAGACTCTGGCCAGGGCCGGGGTTTTCGCCGCGCCA
Organism: uncultured Alphaproteobacteria bacterium; assembly: GCA_963702635.1. Taxonomy (GTDB): domain Bacteria; phylum Pseudomonadota; class Alphaproteobacteria; order Rhizobiales; family Xanthobacteraceae; genus Z2-YC6860. Next base: position 646,251 of record CAVPDL010000009.1, on the reverse strand, counting down.
CCCGACCTCGCCCGCATCGTGGTCGAGCCGCCGCGCGAAGCGAGTCACGGCGACCTTGCCACCAACGCCGCCATGGCGCTGGCAAAGGATGCCGGCCTCAAGCCGCGCGATCTGGCGGAGAAGATCGCGACCGAGCTGAGAAAGCTTCCCGACGTCACCAAGGCCGAGATCGCCGGACCGGGTTTCATCAACCTCGCCGCTCGATCCCGCGGTGTGGCGGCAGGCGCTCGCCGATGTCGTCCGCGAGGGCGAAGCCTATGGGCGTGGCACGATCGGCGGCGGCAAGAAGGTCAACGTCGAATATGTCTCGGCCAACCCGACCGGGCCGATGCACGTCGGCCATTGCCGCGGCGCGGTGTTCGGCGATGCGCTCGCCAACCTGCTCGCGGTCTCAGGCTTTGCGGTGACGCGTGAGTACTACATCAACGACGCCGGCGCGCAGGTCGATGCGCTTGGCGCGCTCGGCGTACCTGCGCTACCGCGAGGCGCTCGGCGAGAACGTCGGCGCCATCCCGGAGGGGCTTTATCCCGGCGACTATCTCAAGCCGGTGGGCGCGGCGCTCGAGGGGGAGTTCGACGACAAGCTCAAGGCGATGCCGGAGAGCGAGTGGCTGCCGCTGGTTCGCGCGCAGTGCGATCGACATGATGATGACGATGATCCGCGACGATCTCGCCGCCCTCAACGTCAGGCACGACGTATTCTTCTCCGAGCGATCGCTGATCGAGGGCAAGCGACCAGGTCGGCGCGACCATCGAAGCGCTGCGCGGCAAAGGCGACGTGTTCGAGGGCCGCCTGCCGCCGCCCAAGGGCGCGCCGGTCGAGGACTACGAGGATCGCGAGCAGACGCTGTTCCGCGCCACCGCATTCGGCGACGACGTCGACCGGCCGCTGAAGAAATCCGACGGCAGCTACACCTATTTCGCCTCCGACATCGCCTATCACAAGTCGAAGTTCGATCGCGGCTTCCGCGACATGATCGACGTCTGGGGCGCCGACCACGGCGGCTACGTCAAGCGCATGAAGGCGGCGGTGAAGGCGGTCAGCGGCGGCACCGCCGAGCTCGACGTCAAGATCGTGCAGCTCGTCAAACTGATGCGCGCCGGCGTCGAGGTGAAGATGTCGAAGCGGGCTGGGGAGTTCGTCACGCTTGCGCGAGGTGGTCGACGAGGTCGGCCGCGACGCCGTGCGCTTCATGATGCTCTACCGCAAGAACGACGCGGTGCTCGACTTCGATCTCGCCAAGGTGATCGAGCAGTCGCGGGACAACCCGGTGTTCTACGTCCAGTACGGCCATGCCCGCGGCCAGTCGATCTTCCGCAACGCCGCCGAGGCCGCTGCCTGATCTGCCGGCCGATCCGGCCGCGCGAGCGGCGTATCTTGCCGCAGGCGCCGCTTGGCGCGGCTCGATGACGACGGCGGAACTTTCGCTGATGCGCAAGCTCGCGCTCTATCCGCGGCTTCTCGAATCCGCAGCGCTGGCCCATGAGCCGCACCGGGTGGCGTTCTATCTCTATGAATTGGCAAGCGAATTCCACGCGCAATGGACGCGCGGGACGCGATGCGCCACATTTACGCTTCATTATCCAAGATGATCCACAACTAACCGTGGCGCGCCTTGCTTTGGTACAAGGACTGGTCACCGTTCTTGCCTCGGGGCTGGCGCTGCTTGGGGTGGAAGCGCCAGGGGAGATGCGGTAGCTCGGATTCGTTGGACCTGGGAGCCCAATGCCGGTGACGGCCGGTAGGGCCGCCGAGACGTACCGGAACCGGACAATAATGGCGGACGACAACACTGCGCGTTATCGATCGAACGAACCGTACAGCCGCGGGCCGGCGCCGCCGCCCCGCGAACGATCCGCTGGCCGAACTGGCGCGGCTGATCGGCCAGAGCGATCCGTTTTCGGAAGTTCGGCGCGAGCCGCGCCCGCCCGAGCATACTCCGAGCCCAAACTTCGGCGCCGCTTCGCCTCCCTCATATCCGAGCGGTCCCACGCCCGACTATGACGAGCCGCCGCGCTACGCGCCCGAGCCCTTGCCACCGTACGAGCCGGCGCCGCATACGACCCGGCGCCTCGCTATGCCGCCGACTATCCGCCGCAGCACCATGCCGACACCCAGCCGTCGCATCAGGATTGGCCGGGCTCGCCGCCGTCCTATTCCCATGCGCCGCAACATGATGCGTTCGGCCTGCCGCCGCCGCATGCGCCGCAGCTTGGCGGCCAGCATCACGATGTGCCCTACGCCGATCCGCAGGCCCGCGGCATCGACTTTCAGCCGCATCTGCCGGGTTTCGATCCGCCGTATCGGCAGCAGCCGAGCCATCAAAGCTATTCGCAGCCGCTTTATCCGCAGGAGCCGGAAGCGGGCTCGATGCCGCCGCCGCATGACGACGAGTTCTACGATGACACGCCACGTGGCGGCCGGCGCAAGGGATTGCTGACGGTCGTTGCCGTGTTCGGTCTTGCCGTGGTCGGCACTGCTGGCGCTTTCGGCTATCGCAGCCTGTTCAGCGGACCAAGCTCGTCGGGGCCGCCGCCGGTGATCCGCGCCAGCGGCGAGCCAAGCAAGGTCGCGCCGCCGCCGCAGGCGCCCGAGCAGTCGGCCAGCAAATTCAGCTACGATCGTTTTGGCGACGCCGGCAAGGACGAGCGGGTGGTGCGCCGCGAGGAAAAGCCGGTGGATATCGCGCCGCCGGCAACGCAGACGCCGCGTACGGTGTTCCCGGGCGTGCCGACGCCGGCCAACACAGGCAAGCCAAACGCCGCGATGGCCTCCGCCAATCCGCCGAGCGCGCTCGGCGAGCCGCGCAAGGTTCGCACTGTGCCGATCCGCCCGGACCTGGGCGATGTCGCTGCCAATTCGCCCGTTGCCCCGGAGCCGGTTTCGGTCGCGCCGCCCCGGCAGGTTAACCCACCGCCGCAGCCGCTTCCGAGTCGGGCGGCGGATGCCGAGCCGGTCGCAGCAGCCTCGCCGCCGCCCGTTGCAGCCCGTGCCGCAACCCCGCGCGCCGCCGCCCGCGTCGCGGCACACACGGCGTCAGCTCCTGCGCCACTCGCCAACGCGCCGCTGTCGCTTGCTCCCGACGCCAAAAACGATTTTCCGCCACCGCCGAACGGCGCCGCCGCCGCGCGCCGCCGCGCCAACACGGGTCGCCTCGGCGCCATCATCGGGTGGCGGCAGCTATCTGGTGCAGGTGACGTCGCAGCGGAGCGAGGCCGACGCCCAGTCGTCCTATCGCAGCATCCAGCAGAAATACGCCAGCGTGCTCGGCAGCCAGCCGCACGTCGTCCGCAAGCGCCGATCTCGGCAGCAAGGGCGTGTATTACCGCGCCATGGTCGGGCCGTTTGGCAGCCGCGAGCAGGCGGTCCAGCTTTGCTCGAGCCTCAAGCAGGCCGGCGGCGATTGCGTTGTGCAGCACTGAACGAAGGCAAGCCGTTCGCCTTGACCCTTCGATCGCGACGCGAGCTAATCCGCGGCGATGGCGTCGCGCGCTTTCATCACCGGCCTGTCGGGCCTGACGCTGACAAAGGACGAGCGCGCGTTCCTGCGCGAAGCCCGTCCCTGGGGCCTGATCCTGTTCAAGCGTAACATTCAAGATAAGGACCAAGTCGCTGGTCTGATTAGTGAAGTTTTACATGAACTGGGATCGGAGATGCGCCGTCCTGGTCGACCAGGAGGGCGGCCGGGTGCAGCGCCTCGGCCCGCCGCATTGGCCGGCCTATCCGCCCGGGCGCAGCCTACGCCGCGCTCTACGACCGCGAGCCCTGCGGCGGGCCTCGCTGCCGCCCGGCTCGGCGCCCGGCTGATCGCCGCCGACCTTCTGCCGCTCGGCATCAACGTCGACTGCCTGCCGCTTGCCGACGTGCCGGTCGGCGGCGCCGACGCCGTGATCGGCGACCGCGCCTATGGCGAGACGCCGGAACAGGTCGCCGCGATCGCCGCTGCCGTCGCCGCGGGCCTCGCCGACGGCGGCGTGCTGCCGGTGCTCAAGCACATCCCCGGCCACGGCCGCGCCACCGCCGACAGCCACCTGAAGCTGCCGGTGGTGGACGCCGACCGCGCCACTCTGGAGGCGACCGATTTTGCCGCATTCCGTCCCCTGAAGAATTTGCCGCTGGGCATGACCGCCCATGTGGTTTTCACGGCGATCGACCCGGTGCAGCCGGCGACAACTTCGGCCACAATGATCGGCGAAGTGATTCGCGGCTTCATCGGATTCGATGGGCTCTTGATGAGCGACGACATATCGATGGGCGCGCTTTCGGGTTCGATCGCCGAGCGGGCGCGGGCCTCGCTCGCGGCGGGTTGCGACCTGGTGCTCCACTGCAACGGAAAGCTGGATGAGATGCGGGCGGTTGCGGCCGAGGCCCCGGAGCTCAGCGGCGCCGCGAAGCGGCGCGCCGATGCGGCTTTGGCTGTGAGGAAGTCGCCGGCCGGGATTGATCTTCCGGCTGCCCGACGCGAGTTTGCCGCAATGATGCAGATCGGATCGCCTGATGAGCGAAACCGAAGCCTTCGAGACGGAACTTGCCGACCGCGGCACCGACGAGCCGGCGCTGGTGGTCGATGTCGAGGGCTTCGAGGGCCCGCTCGACCTGCTGCTCGCGCTCGCCCGCCAGCAGAAGGTCGATCTGGCGAAAATCTCGGTGCTGGCGCTGGCCGAGCAGTACCTCGCCTTCATCGAGGAGGCGCGCAAGCTTCGGCTGGAACTTGCCGCCGACTATCTCGTGATGGCGGCCTGGCTCGCCTACCTGAAATCGCGCCTGCTGCTGCCGGAGCCCGCGACCCCGGACGGGCCGTCGCGCCGAGGACATGGCCAATGCGCTGGCCTGGCGGCTCAAGCGGCTGGAGGCGTTCCGCGAGGTCGGCGAGCCAGCTCATGGGCCGGCCGCAGTTGCAGCGCGACGTGTTCCAGCGCGGCGATCCGGAGCCGGTCGCCGACATCAAGCACCCGCAATGGACCGCGACGCTGTTACGACCTGCTGTCGGCCTATGCCAAGCAGCGCCAGCAGGCGCGCCTTCAGCCATGTGCAGTTCAAGAAGCGCACCGTCTGGGCGCTGCAGGAGGCGCGCGAAATCCTCGAACGGCTGATCGGGCAGGCCGGCGATTGGGCGCCGCTCGACAAGTACCTGATCGAATACCTGGTCGAGCCGTCGATGCGCGCGACCGTGTTCGCCTCGAGCCTCGCGGCCACCCTGGAACTCGTGCGCGAAGGCCGCTGGAGGTGCACCAGCAATCGGCCGTTCGCGCCGATCTATCTGCGCAAGCGCGAAGCGGCAGGGCTGGCGGCGCTCAGCGCCAGCGCGGCGCCGCCGCGCGCAACGGAATAAACTACGTAGGGAGATTCGGAGGCATGGCGGCTTTGGCGGAGCGACGCATCATTCCCCACGACGAACTCAAGGCGCGATCCGAGGAAAAATCGGAGGCCGAGGCTCGCGCCGAGACGCGGCCGGAGCATCTGCGGCTGCTCGAAGCGCTGCTGTTCGCAGCCGTCAGTCCCGCTCGACGAGAAGACGCTGGCGGCGCGGCTGCCCGAGGACGTCGACGTGCAAGGCGAGCCTGCGCGCGCTGCAGGCCGAATACGCCCCGCGCGGCGTCAACCTGCAGCGCATCGGCAACAAGTGGACCTTCCGCACCGCGGCCGATCTGTCCTGGCTCCTGACCAAGGAAGCGGTGGTTCCGAAGAAGCTGTCGCGCGCCGCGATCGAGACGCTGTCGGTGATCGCCTACCACCAGCCGGTGACCCGCGCCGAGGTCGAGGAAATCCGCGGCGTCGTGATGTCGAAGGGCACCTTCGACGTGCTGATGGAGACCGGCTGGATCAAGCCGCGCGGCCGCCGCAAGGCGCCGGGCCGGCCGATCACCTACGGCACGACCGAAGACTTCCTGTCGCATTTCGGCCTGGAGACGCTGACCGATCTGCCCGGGCTCGAGGAGCTGAAAGGCTCGGGCCTGCTCGACAACCGCCTGCCGCCGGGCTTCGACGTGCCGATGCCGTCCGACGATCCGGCGCTGCGCGACGACGAGGACCCGCTCGAGCCGGGCGATCTCGACCTCGGCCTCGCGCCGCCGCCGGAGCGCATCGAGGAATAGGTCGCGGCAAGCGCGGCTGTCATGCCCGCGAAGGCGGGCATCCAGTAATCGCCGACCTCGCGGTGCGTCCCCGCTGGCCCACTGAAATTCTGGATCATCCGCCTTCGCGGATGATGACGGCGGTGATTGTGGTGAGGTGTGAAATCCTATCCGCCTCAATCACTTAACTGCCTTAGCCATGTTCCCTTGGGCCGCCGGTTGCGGCCCTTCGCCGTTCTTGTTTTTGCATCCCCTTGCGCCTAGGTTCGGGCCAAACCGAGGAGGGCGGCGTACCGCCGGTCGGCGCGGAGGGTTTTTCGATGGGTTCACTCGAGCATCTGGCACTGGATCGTGGTGATCGCCGTGGTCCTGCTGCTGTTCGGCCGCGGCAAGATTTCCGACCTGATGGGCGACGTCGCCCAGGGCATCAAGGCCTTCAAGAAGGGCATGTCGGACGACGACACCGCCAAGGCCGATCCCGACCCCAAGACCATCAACCACAAGGCGACGCCAAGCCTGCCGATCCGCTGAAGCAGCACGCGCAGACCGAGCGCAAGTTCGAAGTCGACCTGAGCGCTGCAGCGCTTGAGGCGTCCGCGTCGGAACGAGGGGCGCCGGCCGAAGAGCTCGCGCCCCTTGGAGTTTGAGAAGTGATGATGTTGAGAGCTCCACGATCATTGGGGAAAGGCCGCGCAGCTTTGCCGCGTTCTCGGCATGGGTCGCTGCGCCTCTCCCCCGGCGGGAAAGGGCAGCGCTGGACGTGCGGCAATTTCAGTTGGGTGAGAGGTGGCGACCTTACCCTTCACCCATTTTTTTTCTTGGAAATTCCGAGCAGCCCTCTCCCGCAAGGGGAGAGGGCACAGATGCGAACGCCGGACTCGCGGGTTAGTCTCGGCGTGGTGTCCCGAAATGACGCCGGGAATTTAAATTCATGTTCGACATCGGCTGGAGCGAACTTGTCGTCATCGGTGTCGTCGCCCTGATCGCCATCGGCCCGAAGGAATTGCCCGGCGTGCTGCGCACCGTCGGCCAGTACATGGGCAAGATCCGGCGCATGGCGTCGGAATTCCAGGGCCAATTCCAGGAGGCGATGCGCGAGGCCGAGATGGCCGACCTGAAGAAGTCGGTCGACGAGATGACCGACGCGGCCAAGGGCATCACCGATTTCGATCCGATCGGCGACGTGAAGAAGGAAGTCGAGAGCTTCGCCTCCGATCCGCTCGGCACCTCGTCCACGGAAGCCGCCGGCGCGGCGCCCGAGGCGGCATCACCCAGTTCGTCCGCGCCGATCGAGCCTGACGCCATCATGGCCCCGGCCGACGCCGCGACCGCGCCGGAAGCGCCGCAGTCCCAGCCCGAGGCCAAGAGCGAAACCAGGTCCGGGAGCGGCGCGTGACCGCCAGGACCGAGGAGGACGAGAAGGAAATCGAGGCCAGTCGAAGGCGCCGCTGATGACGCATCTGATCGAGCTGCGCTCGCGGCTGATCAAGGCGCTGCTCGCCTTCTTCATCGCGGCGGCGTTCTGCTTCTTCTTCGCCAAGTCGATCTACAACATCCTGGTCTGGCCCTATGTTTTCGTGGCCGGCGCCGCCAATTCGAAATTCATCTACACCGCGCTGCTGGAATATTTCGTCACCCAGCTGAAGCTGTCGCTGTTCGGCGCGGCGTTCTTCTCGTTTCCGGTGGTGGCGGCGCAGATCTACATGTTCGTCGCGCCCGGGCCTCTACCGCAACGAGCGCCAGGCGTTCCTGCCGTATCTGGTCGCGACGCCGTTCTTCTTCGTGCTGGGCGCGGCGCTGGTCTATTTCGTCGTCATGCCGATGATCGTGCGGTTCTCGCTCGGCATGCAGCAGTCGGGCGGCGAAGGCCAGGCCGAGATCGCGCTGTTGCCCAAGGTCGGCGAATACCTGTCGCTGTTGATGTCGCTGATTTTGGCGTTCGGCGTCGCCTTCCAGCTTCCGGTGATCCTGACGCTGCTCGGCCGCATCGGCATCGTCACCTCGGAGATGCTGCGCTCCAAGCGGCGCTATTTCATCGTCATCGCCTTCGTCATCGCCGCCGTGCTGACGCCGCCCGACGTGCTTAGCCAGATGTCGCTGGCGATCCCGCTGCTGCTGCTCTACGAGGGCTCGATCTTCTCGGTGAAGATGGTGGAGGGCAAAGCCGCGAAAGCGAAGGCCGAGGCCGCCGCCAAGGCCGCGGGTTCTGCCGCCCCCGAAGCCAAGCCGGCTGAATAGCCTTCGGCGCTGCGGTAAGCTCGCCCGATTCTGCTAGAGCATTGCCATGCACGACATCAGATGGATTCGCGACAACGCCGAAGCGTTCGACAGGGCGCTCAACCGCCGGCCGCTCGACGAGGAATCCAGGACGCAGTTTTCCTCGAAGAACTTGCTGGCGCTCGACGAAGAGCGCCGCAAGGCGATCCTGCATTTCGAGCAGGCGCAGGCGCGGCGGAACGCGGCCTCGAAGGAAATCGGGCAGGCCAAGGCGAAGAAGGACGAGGCCACGGCCGAGCAGCTGATGGCCGAGGTGTTCGAATTCAAGACGCAGCATTCCGGAGCTGGAAGCACGAGCGAAGGCGGCGGAGGAGGAGCTGAACAAGGTGCTCGCCAGCATTCCGAACCTGCCGCTCGCCGAAGTGCCGGACGGCGTGGACGAGACACGGCAACGTCGAGCATCACAAGTTCGGCGCCAAGCGCGAATACGCGTTCAAGCCGAAGCAGCATTTCGAATTGGGCGAAGCGCTCGGCCTGATGGATTTCGAGACCGCCGCGAAATTATCCGGCGCGCGCTTCGTGGTGCTTGAAGGGCGGCCTCGCGCGCATGGAACGCGCGCTCGGGCAATTCATGCTCGATGTGCATACCGGCGAGCATGGCTACACGGAGGTCAATCCGCCGCTGATGGTGCGCGACGACGTATGTTCGGGACAGCGACAATTGCCGAAATTCGAAGAAGATCAATTTCATTGCATTGAACGAAACGATGAATTAAAGTCGTTGACGAAGCTTGGGCTGGCGAGTTTTTACGAAGGCAGGCGAATTGCGTCGATTGACGTGGACGACCGAAGCAATCGTGAAAAGCTCGATGCCATGTACGACGAGGAGATATCAGAAGCAGCCTGAGCTATCAGCGATCGCTGGCTCATCCCCACCGCCGAAGTCCCGCTGACCAATCTCGTCCGCGAATCCATCGTCGACGAAGACCACGCTGCCGATGCGGCTCACCGCCTGCACGCCGTGCTTCCGCGCCGAAGCGGGCGCCGCCGGCAAGGACACCCGCGGCATGATCCGCCAGCACCAGTTCACCAAGGTCGAGCTGGTCTCCATCACCACGCCCGAGCAATCCAAGACGAGCACGAGCGCATGCTGGCCTGCGCCGAGGAAGTCCTGCGCCGGCTCGATCTGCATTATCGCGTCATCACGCTCTGCACCGGCGACATGGGCTTTGCCTCGCAGAAGACCTACGACATCGAGGTCTGGCTGCCCGGCCAGAATCTCTACCGCGAGATTTCGTCGTGCTCGGTCTGCGGCGATTTCCAGGCGCGCCGCATGAACGCGCGCTATCGCGGCAAGGACGGCAAGCCGGCGTTCGTGCACACGCTCAACGGCTCCGGCGTTGCGGTCGGCCGCGCGCTGATCGCGGTGATGGAGACCTACCAGGAGGCCGACGGCTCGATCGTGGTGCCCGACGCGCTCGCGCCCTATATGGGCGGCATGAAGAAGATCGAGCGAGCGAAATGAGTTTGCCCGCGATGTCGCAAAGCCTCGTGTCTCCGCGCGCACCGCAGCAGCGGAGAGGTCGCGAGCGCAGCGAGCCGGGTGCCAGGTGTTATCGCCAACGAAGCTGGGCTCCCGCCGCGCTCTCGCTCGACGCCTCGCCCTGGGAGCGGGGAGCGAGCGCATCAGGAGCTGATGCGCATCCTCGTCACCAACGACGACGGCATTCACGCCCACGGCCTCAAGGTCTGCGAGGAGATCGCGCGCGAACTCTCCGACGACGTCTGGGTGATCGCGCCGGAGTACGACCAGTCCGGCGTGTCGCATTCGCTGTCGCTCAACGATCCGCTGCGGCTGCGCCAGGTCGGCGAGCGCCACTACGCGGTCAAGGGCACGCCGACCGATTGCGTCATCATGGGCGCGCGCCACTGCTGCCCGGAGCCGCCCGATCTGGTGCTGTCCGGCGTCAACCGCGGCCGCAACGCCGCCGAGGACGTGCTCTATTCCGGCACCGTCGCCGGCGCCAAGGAGGCCTGCGTGCTCGGCATTCCGTCGTTCGCGCTGTCGCAGGCGCACTCCGCCGCCAACAAGCAGCAGCCGCATTGGAAGACCGCGATCGAGCACGCGCCCGACATCATCGATCGCGTGCTCAAGGCCGGCATCCCGCGCGACGTGCTGGTCAACGTCAACTTTCCCGGATTGCCCGCCCGGCGCGGTGAAGGGCATCTCGGTTTCGACCCAAGGCAAGCGCGACCAGCAGTTGCTGCACATCGATGCGCGCCACGACGGCCGCGGCAATCCGTACTACTGGATCGCCTATGCGCGCGGCGTCAAGCCGACCGGCAAAGACGGCACCGATCTCGCCGCGCTCGCCGACAACCGCATCGCGGTGACGCCGCTGCGGCTCGACCTGACCGACCAGCCGTTCCTGACCAAGCTCGCGGACTGTTTCGTAAAGCATGTGCTGTTCGTCGACATACCGTATTCGGCGAAGCGGGATACCGACATGTCTGAGCGAAATGCCGGGCGACGAGAGCGAGCAGCGCATGGAGTTCATGCTGACGCTGCGCCGCCGCGGCATCAGCGACCAGGCGGTGCTGCGCGCCATGGACGAGGTGCCGCGCGAGCATTTCGTCGAGGCGCCGTTCTGCCGACGACGCCTATGCCGACCAGGCGCTGCCGATCGCCTGCGGCCAGACCATCAGCCAGCCTTATGTCGTCGCCTACATGACCGAGCAGCTTGCGGTGAAGCCGAACCATCGCGTGCTCGAGGTCGGCACCGGCTCGGGCTATCAGGCGGCGGTGCTGTCGCGGCTCGCGCGCGAGGTGGTGACGCTCGAGCGCTACCGCACGCTCGCCGAGCACGCGCGCGGACGCGGCTGAAGACGCTCGGCTACGACAACGTCGAGGTGCTGCTCGGCGACGGGCTCGGCGGCGAGCCGCTGCGCGCGCCCTACGACCGCATCATCGTCACCGCGGCGGCCGAAAGCATTCCGCCGGCGCTGATCGAGCAACTTGCCGAGGGCGGCATCATGATCCTGCCGCTCGGCCCGCACGGCGGCGTCGCAGGAGCTGGTCAAGCTCACCAAGACCAAGGACGGCATCGAGCGCGAGACCTTGATCCCGGTCCGCTTCGTGCCGCTTTTGGCCGGGCAGGCGCAGGTGAACTCTGCTGCATTCCGGGGCGCGCCACGCGCGGACAGGCGCAATGACAGTGTCCGGCACTCGCCGGCCGGATGACGCGGCCCTCTGAATTTGCGTCCGAACGGTGGCAAGCGGTCAATTTGTCGGAATTTCGGCTGCGTTTGATTAGGGTTGAGAGAGTCTTGCTATCCTTAAACGCTTGTTTACCCGCGCGTTGTTAACTCTCCGCTCGTCCTGTTGCGTACGAGTGGGAAAGCCTATGCGTTGCGTCGTCGAGCCCGGCCGCTCGCTTCATCTCGTTCGCCTTGCCATGCTTGCGACGATGTCGGTCGCCGCTGGTCAGTTGCAGCGCCGACACCCAGCGCTTCGAGGTCAATCCATTCCGCTCCAAGGCGCCGTCGAACGAGGTGACCGGCTCGGTCCCGCCGCAGAAGCACGCCAGCGTGCAGAGCGCGCCGCTGCCGCCGCCGACCGGCGCGCCGCGACCGCGTCCGGCCGTGACCGGCAAGCCGGCTGCTTCCGAGGCAGGCGTCCTATGAGCCGCGACGAGTTACCGGCTCGGTGCCGCCCGAAGGCATGGCTGGAACTGGAACGGCGGCACCGCGATCATCGTCCAGCCGGGCGACACCATCGACGGCCTGGTGCAGCGCTACGGCGTGCCGGCCTCGGCGATCGCCGAGGCCAACAACCTGCCGAACGGCACGGCGCTGCGTCCCGGCCAGCGTCTGGTGATCCCGAAATACGAGGCGACCGGCTCAACCTCGCCGCAGCGTAGCGTCAAACGCCCCGCAGACGCCCGCGCCGGCGTCGGCGCGCCTGCGACCAGCCGGTCAGCTGGTGCATGTCGTCGCGCCCGGCGAGACGTTGATGGCGCTGTCGCGCAAGTACCACAAGTCGCTGGCCGAGATCGCCAAGGCCAACAACATCCCGGCCGGCACGATGGTGAAGGTTGGCGACCGCATCATCATCCCGGGCGTGCACGCACCGCAGGCAGAAGCAGCCGGTGGCGCAGCAGCAGAAGCCGCGCGCGCCGCTCCCGCGCAGAAGGTCGCAGCGATCCCGGCCGCGCCCGCGACCACGCCAAGCGCCAACGTGCTGACGCCGGTCGCGCAGCATCCCGAGCCCGAGAAGGCCAAGCACGACGTCACCGCGGCGATGCCGTCGTTTCGCTGGCCGGTGCGCGGCCGCGTGATTGCGGGTTTCGGACCCAAGCCGAGCGGGCAGCAGAACGACGGCATCAATGTCGCGGTGCCCGAAGGCACGCCGATCAAGGCTGCCGAGGACGGCGTCGTCGCCTACGCCGGCAACGAGCTCAAGACTTACGGCAATCTGGTGCTGGTGCGGCACGCCAACGGCTATGTCACCGCCTATGCCCATGCCAGCGAAATCCTGGTCAAGCGCGACGATCCGGTGAAGCGCGGCCAGATCATCGCCAAGGCCGGGCAGACCGGCACCGTCGCCGCGCCGCAATTGCACTTCGAGATCCGCAAGGGCTCGACCCCGGTCGATCCGGCGCCGTTCCTCGACAAGGGCGGCAACGGGTAAAGCGCGGTGATTTCAGTTCGGGGTAAGGTATCAACGCTGTCCTCGTCATTGCTGAGCGAAGCGAAGCAATCCAGGACCTACGGATAGCCTGGATTGCTTCGTCGCTGCGTTCCTCGCAATGACGAATTCGTTGCCCGTGGACCAGATCAACTTGAAGTCATCTCGCGTTTAGCCTGACAACCTCACGCCCAGCCGCCCCGCCAAATCCTGCACGTATTGCCAGGCGACGCGGCCGGAGCGCGAGCCGCGCGTGGTGGCCCATTCCAGCGCTTCGCGGCGTCAGCGCTTCGCCCTGCATCGGAATCTTGAAGTGGCCGACGTAGCCCTCGACCATGGCGAGGTACTCGTCCTGGCTGCAGCGGTGAAATCCGAGCCAGAGGCCGAAGCGGTCCGACAGCGAGACCTTTTCCTCGACCGTCTCGCCCGGATTGATCGCGGTCGAGCGCTCGTTCTCCATCATGTCGCGGGACATGAGATGGCGCCGGTTCGAGGTGGCGTAGAGGATGACGTTCTCCGGGCGGCCTTCGATGCCGCCTTCGAGCACCGCCTTGAGCGATTTGTAGGAGGTGTCTTCGGCGTCGAACGACAGATCGTCGCAGAATACGATGAAGCGGTACGGCGCGGCCGCGCAGAAGCGCCATCAGTTCGGGCAGGCTCTCGATGTCCTCGCGGTGAATCTCGACGAGCTTGAGGCTGCCATGCGCGTGCGCTTGCGTTGACCGCGGCATGGGCGGCCTTGACCAGCGACGACTTGCCCATGCCGCGCGCGCCCCAGAGCAGCGCGTTGTTGGCCGGCAGGCCCTTGGCGAAGCGCTCGGTGTTCTCCATCAGCGTGTCGCGCACGCGATCGATGCCCTTGAGCAGCGCCATCTCGACCCGGTTGACGCGCGTCGACCGGCGCGAGGCGCGAGCCCTGCGGCTGCCAGATGAAGGCGTCGGCGGCGACGAAATCGGGCTCGGCGATCGGGCCTGGGCGCCAGCCGTTCGAGCGCGTCGGCGATCCGCGTCAGCGTTGCCGCGTCCGGCGTTGGCCGGGCGCGGCGGGCTTCGATTTGGAGCCGGATTTCGACTTTGACTTCTGCTTGGATGATTGGCCATCGGCGCGCTTTCGGTTGGCCGCTCCCTTACCGGGCCCGCCTCGCCTCGCAAGCCGCAGACATCGGAAAAGCTCAGGAAATTTAGGCCGTTTGGCCGCAGCGACGCGGCGTTGCAATTGGGCGCCCTGTCGTTATATTCCGCGCACATTTCGGGCGCCGCCGCGGCGGCAGGCGCCGCCGGGACGCCGCCGCCGCGACCAGAGGATCTTCATGTTCATTTCGCCCGCCTACGCGCAGATGCGGTTCATTGTTCGGAGGCGGCGGCGACAACATGCTGGTGTCGCTGCTGCCGTTCGTCCTGATCTTCGTCATCATGTATTTCCTGATCCTGCGGCCGCAGCAGAAGCGCCAGAAGCAGCACCAGGACATGGTCAAGAACGTGCGCCGCGGCGACACCGTGGTCACCAACGGCGGCCTGGTCGGCAAGGTCACCAAGGTGATCGACGACGACGTGGTCGAGGTCGAGCTGGCCGAAGACGTGCGGGTGCGTCAGATGCGCTCGATGCTGGCCGACGTGCGCGCCAAGGGGGAGCCGGTGAAAGAGGAGGGCGCGTCGAGCTGATCGCAGCCGCGATCGGCGATACGCGCCAAAAGGATCACCAAGCCCGATGCTCTATTTTTCCCGCTGGAAGGCGACCGCGATCCTGCTTACGACGTTCCTGGTCTGCGCCTTCGCCATTCCGAATTTCTTCGCCGAGAAGACGGTGCAGTCCTGGCCGGTGTGGGCGCAGCGCCATCTGGTGCTCGGCCTCGACCTGCAGGGCGGCTCGCACATCCTGCTCGAAGTCGATTCCAACGCCGTGCGCAAGGAAAAGGTCGAGGCGCTGCGCGACGACGTGCGTCGCGTGGTGCGCGAGAACCGGCTCGGCAGCCCGGCGCGCGGCGACGATCCGCGGCAACTCGGTCGAATTCCGGCTGCGCGAAGGCGTCGATCCGCAGCTGGCGCTGCACAAAGCTGCGCGAGCTGTCGCAGCCGCTCGGCGGCATCCTGAGCGCCACCGGCCAGCGTTCGATCGATGTGGTCGATGCCGGCAACGGCGTGATCCGGCTGACGCCCGACCGAGCCCGCCATCGTCGAGCGCATCCGCCAGTCGGTCGAGCAGTCGATCCAGATCGTCGAGCGCCGCGTCAACGAGCTCGGCACCGTCGAGCCGTCGATCCAGCGCCAGGGCCTCGACCGCATCCTGGTGCAGGTGCCGGGCCTGCAGGACCCGTCGCGGCTTGAAGGAACTGCTCGGCAAGACCGCCAAGCTGACGTTCCGGCTGGTCGATCAGAACGCCTCGGTCGAGCAGGCCGTGCAAGGCAACGTGCCGCCCGACGACGATCTCCTGTACGGCACCAAGGCCGAGAACAAGCAGCCGTATCTGATCGAGAAGCGGGTCATGGTCTCGGGCGAGGACCTGACCGACGCCCAGCCGGGCTTCGACCAGAGGAACGGCGAGCCGATCGTCACCTTCCGCTTCAACAACAACGGCGCGCGCCGCTTTGCCCTGGTGACGCAGGAGAACGTCGGCAAGCCGTTCGCCATCGTGCTCGACAACGAGGTGATCTCGGCGCCGGTGATCCGCGAGCCGATCCTCGGCGGCTCGGGCCAGATTTCCGGCAATTTCACGGTCCAGGCCGCGAACGATCTCTCCATCCTGCTGCGCGCCGGCGCGTTGCCGGCGCCGCTGACCATCATCGAGGAGCGCACCGTCGGCCCGGGCCTCGGCCAGGACTCGATCGAGAAGGGCAAGACGTCGTCCTACGTCGGCGCCGCCATGGTCATCATCTTCATGTTCGTGACCTACGGCCTGTTCGGCCTGTTCGCCAATATCGCGGTGGCGATCAATGTCGCCATGATCTTCGGCGTACTGTCGCTGCTGAACGCCACGCTGACCTTGCCCGGCATCGCCGGCATCGTGCTCACCGTCGGCATCGCGGTGGACTCCAACGTGCTGATCTACGAGCGCATCCGCGAGGAGGTGCGCGCCGGACGGACGCCGATCACCGCGATCGACGCGGGCTTCACCCGCGCGCTTGCCACCATCATGGACTCCAACATCACCACCTTCATCGCAGCGGCCGTGCTGTTCTACATCGGCACCGGCCCGGTGCGCGGCTTTGCCGTGACGCTCGGCATCGGCATCGTCACCACGGTCTTTACCGCTTTCACGCTGACCCGGCTGATCGTGGCGATGTGGGTGCGCTGGTGGCGGCCTAAAACCGTGCCGATCTAACCGTGCCAATCCGATCTCGCAGTATGCTTAAGATGTCCCTCAACCGTCATTCCGGGGCGCGCCGAAGGCGCGAACCCGAAATCCAGACGCAAGCTCTGCGCTCGTTTCTGGATTCCGGGCTCGCTCGCTTCGCGAGCGCCCCGGAATGACGGAACCGAAAGACGCCCATGCGCCTTCTCCGCATCGTACCGGACGACACCAAGTTCGATTTCATGCGCTTCCGGCGCATCAGCTTTCCGGTGTCGGCGTTGCTGTCGATGCTGGCGATCTTTCTGTATTTCTTCCACGGGCTGAATTTCGGCATCGACTTCGTCGGCGGCACCTTGATGGAGGTGCAGTCGAAGAGCGGCCCGGCCAATCTGTCGCAGATGCGCACGACGCTGAACGGCCTTGGCCTCGGCGACGTGCAGCTTCAGCAGTTCGGTGCGCCGACCGATGTGCTGCTCCGTCTCGCCCAGCAGCCGGGCGGCGATGCCGCGCAGCAGGCCGCGGTCACGAAAGTTCGCCAGGCGCTCGGCGATTCCGTCGAGTACCGCCGCGTCGAGGTGGTCGGTCCGCGCGTTTCGACCGAGCTCCTGGCCTACGGCACGATCGGCCTGGTGCTCGCGATCCTGGCGATCCTGGTCTACCTCTGGTTCCGGTTCGAATGGCAGTTCGCGCTCGGCGCCATGATCGCCAACGTCCACGACCTGGTGCTCACCATCGGCTTCATGTCGGTGACGCAGATCGACTTCGACCTCACCAGCATCGCGGCGCTCCTGACCATCCTCGGCTATTCGCTCAACGACACGGTGGTCATCTACGACCGCATCCGCGAGATGCTGCGGCGTTACAAGCGCATGACCGATGGCCGATCTGCTCAACGTCTCGGTCAACGCCACGCTGTCGCGCTCGATCATCACCCACGTCACCGTGACTCTGGCTCTGCTGGCGCTGCTTTTGTTCGGCGGCAACGCGATCCACAGCTTCACCGCGACCATGATGTTCGGCGTGGTGCTGGTCGGCACCTACACGTCGGTGTTCATCGCGGCGCCGATCCTGATCTATCTCGGCGTCGGCACCGGCCGGGACCTGCAAAAAGACGAATGATCATGGCCGCGGCCGCGGAGAACCGGCCGCATCTGCCGCGCCGCGTGCCGATCGAGGGCTACGGCAAGGGCGGCTTCCGCTTCGACGGCATGTCGCACCGCGGCTCGCTGCTGTGCCTGCCGAGCGGGGTATGGGCCTGGCCGGTTGCGGCGGCGAGCGAGATCGACGAAGCCACGCTCGCGCCGGTGTTCGCGGAGGCAGCCGAGATCGGCCTGTTTCTGCTCGGCTTCGGCAACGACCGCTGGATCATGCCCGAGGCACTGCATGATCGCTTTCGGAGCGCTGAAGATCAACGTCGAAATGACGCGCACCGGCACGGCGGTGTCGACCTACAACATCCTGCTCGGCGAAGGCCGCCGGGTCGCGGCCGGATTGATCGCAGTCGAGTGAATTCCGCGCTAGTTTCGCCATATGGCGGATTCCTTCGATCATTGCGAAGAGCTGGTGCGCGCGGGCGACAAGGACCGCTTTCTCGCCACGCTGTTTGCGCCGCAGAAATACCGCCGCGCGCTTTATGCGCTCTATGCCTTCAACCTTGAAGTGGCGCGCACGCGCGAGCTAGCCCGCGAGCCGATGCCCGGCGAAATCCGGCTGCAATGGTGGCGCGACGCTTTGGGCGGCGTCGGCCGTGGCGAGGTCGACGCCCATCCGGTGGCTGCGGCGCTTGCGCGATGTCGTGGTGCGCTATCGGCTGCCGCCGCAAAGCCTGGCCGGGTTGATCGATGCGCGCGCCTTCGATCTCTACGACGAACCGATGGCGAGCCTTGGTCGAGCTCGAGCGCTATGCCACGCAAACCTCGTCCGTCGCTGATCGAGCTTGCGGCGCGCATTCTCGGCGACGGCCGCGATCCGGGCATCGGCGCTCTCGCCGGTCACGCCGGGATCGCCTACGCCATCGCGGGTCTGCTGCGCGCGTTGCCGATCCACGCCGCGCGCGGCCAGCTCTATCTTCCGGCCGATCTGATGCAGCGCTACGGCGCGCAGCCGGCCGACGTGCTCGCCGGCAACGCCACGACCGAGCTGCGCGCTGTGCTGGCGGAATTGCGGTTGCGGGCGCGGCAGCATCTCGGCAGCGGCGCGCGAGTCTGCTCGATACGCATGCCGGCCGCGGTCGCGCCGGCGCTATTGCCGGTTGCGCTGGTGCGGCCGGCGCTCGACCGCATGGAGCGGCGCAGCTACCGGCCGTTCAGCCCAAGCGAGGTGCCGCAATGGCGCCGGCAATGGGCGCTGTGGCGCGCGGCGCGCAGCGATCTCCGCAGTGCCCTTTGATCATTCGGCGGCGAGACGCGGCGCCGCCGCGCCACTGATCGATATCGGCCAGCGCGCGCGCGCAGATCGCGCGCTTTTTGGCAATGGTTTTGGCTGTGCCGCGCAGTCGCGTGCCGTCCGGCGCCTTGTTCGGGATCTGCTTGAGCGGCGGGAACAGGCCGAAGTTGACGTTCATCGGCTGGTAGGAGCGCGGCCCGGCGTCGATGGTTTCGACATGGCCGCCGGTGATGTGGCCGAGCAGCGCGCCATGCGCGGTGGTTGGCGGCGGCAACGAGACGGCCTTGCCGCACCGCTCGGCCGCGGCGAAGCGGCCGGCGAGCAGGCCGATCGCGGCCGACTCGACATAGCCCTCGCAGCCGGTGATCTGGCCGGCAAAGCGCAGCCGCGGCATGGCGTTGAGCCGCAGCGTTGCCGTCCAGCAGCTTCGGCGAATTGAGGAACGTGTTGCGATGCAGGCCGCCGAGACGCGCGAACTCGGCGCGCTCGAGCCCCGGGATGGTGCGGAAGATCCGGTCTGCTCGCCGTGCTTGAGCTTGGTCTGGAAGCCGACCATGTTGAACAGCGTGCCGAGCTTGTTGTCCTGGCGAAGCTGCACGATCGCATAGGCCTTCACCTGCGGATCGTGCGGATTGGTCAGGCCGAACGGCTTCATCGGGCCGTGACGCAAGCGTCTCCGGCCCGCGCTCGGCCATCACTTCGATCGGCAGGCAGCCGTCGAAATACGGCGTGGTCTTCTCCCAATCGTGGAACGTCACCTTGTCGCCGGCGACCAGCGCGGCGACGAAGGCCTCGTATTGCGCGCGATCCAGCGGGCAATTGATGTAGTCGGCGCCCGAGCCGCCCGGGCCTGCCTTGTCGTAGCGCGACTGGAACCAGGCGACGTCCATGTCGATCGAGTTGCGGTGCACGATCGGGGCGATGGCGTCGAAGAAGGCGAGCGAACTCTCCGCCGGTGAGGCGTCCGATCGTCTCGGCGAGCGCTGGCGAGGTGAGCGGGCCGGTCGCGACGATCACGCTGTCCCAATTTTCCGGCGGCAGCGCCACCTCTTCGCGGCGGATCTCGATCAGCGGATGCCCGGCCAGCGCCTGCGTGATGGCGGCGGAAAAGCCGTCGCGGTCGACCGCAAGCGCGCCGCCGGCCGGCACCTGGTTGCCGTCGGCCGCGCGCATCACCAGCGAATTGAGCCGGCGCATTTCCTCGTGCAGCAGGCCGACGGCGTTGGTCTCGCGATCGTCGGAGCGCAACGAATTGGAGCAGACCAGCTCGGCCAGGCCGTCGGTCCTGTGCGCTTCGGTCGAACGGGCCGGCCGCATCTCGTGCAGCACGACCGGCACGCCCGATGCCGCAATCTGCCAGGCGGCCTCGGACCCGGCCAATCCACCGCCGATCACATGGATGGCTTGCTTCTGCATGGGCGACATGGACAATACCTAGGCCGCTGCTGGTGGGCCGACAATGCCCATAAGTTGGAATAGGGAAGGCGTGGAATGATGCGTTATCGGCTCCAGCTTGCGTGCGCGCTCGCGATGAGCCTCATGTTCGGCGCAGACCCGGGCACGGCCGCAACCAAGCTTTCGGCCTCGCTCGAATATCTCTATGCCCAGGCGGAATTGGAGCCACCGAACGCCCACCAGATGCCGGTCTGCTATGGTTTCGGTTGCCGGCGGCGTATCTACCTCGTGTTCAGCGCGGCCGAGCGGGCGACCATCGCGAACCTGATGAGTAACGGCCGCGTCTCTGCCGCGGAGGAACGCAAGGCCATCCAGCAGGTTTTCGTCTGGTTCGACCGCCGGGTTGCCCGCGAGATCGGGACCGACAAGCGAGTCGCCAACGCCGATATCCGCACCTTCGATGCCGATCACAATTTCGACTGCTGGGACACCATGCGAAACGGCACAAGCCTGCTGCTGGTGCTTCAGGAATGGGGGCTGCTTCACCACCACACGGTATCCGACCCGCGATCCCGAGGCCTTCCGCTTCTGCAGTTGCCGCATAACACGCCTGTGCTCAAGGAAACCGCCCCCGGCGGCACCAACTGGGTCGTCGACATGTGGCCCACGGCCTTCGCCCATGTGCCGGACGTGATGACCCTCGATAAATGGCTCAACGAAAACTAACCCCGCTCAACGCCTGCCGGCTTGAGCGGATTCGCTTGGGAGGCGACAGATGAAGGCCAAGACCGGGCTTCTGATCGGAGCGATTGTGGGGCTTTCGGGCATGACGAACCAATCCGTGGCCGCGGCCGAGATCAAGGTGCTCACCACCGGCGCATTCAAGCAGGTGGTGGTGGCGCTGGTGCCGGAGTTCGAGAAGGCGACCGGGCATAAGGTGGTGCTGGACAACGGCACTGTCGGCCAGTTGCAGAAGCGCGTCGATGGCGGCGAGACCTTCGACGTGCTGGTGCTGTCGCCGAAAGGCATCGACGACTACATCAAGCAGGGCAAGATCGTCGCCGGTTGCAACGCCAACCTCGCCAAGGTCGGCGTCGGCGTGATGGTCAAGGAGGGCGCGCCGAAGCCCGACATTTCGACGGTCGAGGCGTTCAAGCAGGCCCTGCTCAAGGCCAAGTCGGTCGGTTACATCGATCCGGCGAGCGGCGGCTCGAGCGGCATCTACGTCGCGAGCCTGCTCGACAAGCTCGGCATCGCCGACCAGATCAAGCCGAAGGCGAAGCTGCAGAAGGGCGGCCATGTCTCCGATCTGGTGAAGGCCGGGGAGGCCGAGATCGGCATTCACCAGAACAGCGAAATCGTCGGCCAGGCGGGCGTCACGCTGGTCGGGCCGCTGCCGGCGGCGATCCAGAACTACACCACCTATGCGGTGGGTGTGAGTCCGGCCGCCAAGGAGGCCGAAGCGGCCAGAGCCTTCATCAAGGTGCTGACCGGGCCGTTGGCCGCCGCGGTGCTGAAAGCCAAGGGCATGGAGGGCGCTTGAATCGCCGCTGCACAAACGAAAGCGCCCGCCGGGTGGCGGGCGCTGTCAGAAGGGAACCCCGGAGCCCGGTTAGTTAGTGCTCGGAGCTTTCCCAGGCCACGCGCGGGATATCGCCGCGGGTGATGCCGATGTCGGCCAGTTCGCGATCGCCGAGCCGGTTAAGCTCGCGAAGGCTTCGGTTGTAGCGGCGCCATTGCCGGTAGACGCCAACCAGATGAGTCAGGAACATGTTGTTAACCCTTTGATGACCAGGGGAGAATCCCCTGATCTTCATGCCCAGCTAAATAGTGCCGGCTGGGTTCCGGGAAAAGCGAAATTGCTGCGGCGCAGCATTGCGAAAATCGCATAACAAATGCAACCTCGCGTTAAGTCTTTGCGGCGGGATGTCCTTTTCAGATGGACTTTGCTCCGAAGCTCGGGCCTGGAGGATGGTCTTTCTCAGCCTTGTCGTTGCCTCAATCGTATTTCATCCCGCTCTCCTCAACGACCTTGGACCAGCGTTCGGCCTCCGTCTTGATGAATGCGCGCGAACTCGGCCGGCGTGCTGGTCGCGGGGAAGAGGCCGGCCGCGTCCGCCTTGGCCTTGATCGCGGGATCGGCCAGCGCCTTCGCCACCTCCTGCTGGATCTTGGCGACGATCGGCGCGCGGCGTGCCCTTGGGCGCGACCAGCCCGAGCCAGACCGTGATCTGGTCGAGGCTGCGGCAGCACCGTCTGCATCACCGGGGCGTTCGGCGCCGGCGGGAACGGCCGGTCGTCGAATTTCGCGAGCACGCGGAACTGCCCGCTCTGGATCAGCGAGGCCGCGGCCGACGGTGCCGTCGAGGGTGAAGTCGACACTCTTGGTCAGCAGGCCCTGGGTGACCTCGGCGCTGCCGTTGTAGGGCACCAGCTGCGGTCTGCACGCCGGCGGCCTTGTTGAACAGGAAGCCGAGCAGCTTGGTCGAGATGGTGCCGGCGCCGAAGTTGAGCTTGCCCGGCTGCTCCTTGGCCTTGCCGATCAGGTCGCTGGCCGTCTTCACCTCGCTCGCCGAATTGACCATGAGCAGCACCATGGTCTTGGCCGACCAGCGTGATCGGCACGAAATCGTTGATCGGGTCGTAGGGCGGCGTGCGGTAGAGGTACTGGTTCATGGTCAGCGTCGAGTTCGATCGCCATCAGCAGCGTGTAGCCGTCCGGCGGGCGCCTGCTTGACGCCTGCGCGCCGATCACCGTGTTGGCGCCGACGCGGTTCTCGATCACCACCGGCTGGTGCCAGTCCTCAGTCATTTTCTGGCCGATCATGCGCGCCAGCACGTCGGACGGCCCGCCGGCGGGAAACGGCACGACGATGCGGAGCGGGCGGTTGGGAAAATCCTTGGCGGCGTCCTGTGCGGCGGCCGGGCCGGCGCATGAGGCAAAGGCCGGCCAACGCGATCAGGCCGTCGTGACAATGTCATGGCATCCTCCCGAAAATATGCGCTGAGCGCGCTCAATCGAACTTGATGCCGGTTTCCTGCAGGACCGGCTGCCAGCGCGCCGCCTCCTGCCGGATGAATTTGCCGAATTCCTCCGGCGTGCTGGTGAAGGCAAAGGCGCCGGTGCGCTCGGATTTTGCCTGCATCGCCGGGTCGGCCATGATCTCCACGACCTTGTGCTGGAGCTTATCGATGATCGGCCGGGGCGTGCCCTTCGGGGCGACGAGGCCGAGCCACACCGACATGTCCTCGAGGTTCGGCAGGCCGGCGGCATCAGCCAGCGTCGGGATGTTCCCCACCGACGCAGGAGTGCGGCGGTCGAGCTTGGCCAGCGCCCGCACCTTGCCGCTCTCGACCAGCGGGGCCGCCGTGACGTTGGCCACATAGATGACCTGCACGCTGCCGGTGAGCAGTCCGTTGACGGTCGCGGGCGTGCCCTTGAACGGCACGTACTGGATGTCGATGCCGGCCGCCTTGTGGAAGCGATAGCCCATCAGTTGCGCGGTGATGGTGCCGGCGCCGTAGTTGAGCTTGCCCGGCGCGGCCTTGGCCTGTGCGATCAGTTCCTTCACGTCCTTCGGCCCGTCCACGCCAGACACCGCCAGCACCGAAACGGTCTTGGTCGTGCGTGGTGATCGGCTCGAAATCGTTGAACGGATCGTAGGGCAGCGATTTGTAGAGGTACTGGTTCATCACCAGGGTGGAGTCGATCGCCATCAGCAGCGTGTAGCCGTCGGGCGCGGCCTTCGCCACCTGCTGCGCGCCGATCACGGTGTTGCCGCCGGGCCGGTTGTCGACGATCACCGGCTGGCCCCAATCCTCGCTCATCTTCTGGCCGAGCAGGCGCGAGGCGACGTCGGCCGGCCCGCCGGCCGGGAAGGGCACCACGATGTGGATGGCGCGGTTCGGATAGTCCTTGGCGGGGTCTTGCGCTGCGGCCGACGCTACAGCGGCGCACCACATGAGGGCTATCGCCAGAGTCCGGGTCACGACGTGTCTCCCCGAAAGCTTCGCGGATGATGGATTACAGCAGGCTTTTATCCGCCGTGAAACATTGATTTCCGCCGCCGGCGCCAATTCGCAGACATCACCTTACTCGATGACATCGTTCGCGAGCGCCAACACGGTCGGCGGGATGGTGAGGCCGAGCGCCTTGGCGGTTTTGAGGTTGAGCACCATCTCGAATTTGGTTGGCTGTTGTACTGGGAGGTCGGCAGGCTTCTCACCCTTGAGAATGCGGCCGATATAGACGCCCGCCTGACGCTCCGTGTCTGCAAAATCGGGCGCATAGCTCGAGAGACCGCCCAAATCACAAAACGCCCGGCGGAAGTAATTTGCCGGAATCCGATGGTGTGCAGCGAGAGCAACGATTTGCGCGCGTCTGACGGTGAATGTCGGATTGGGGCCGACCAGCAGTGCGTCGACACGCAGCTCGGCGGCCTTGGCAAAAGCCGAATTGATCTCGTCCTCGGTGCTGGCGTTGAGCACCGACATCCGGCGATTGAGGGTGCGACCCGCCGCCTCCATGTCCGCCAGATTTTGGCCGCTGGTCAGGATCGTGGGATTGTTGAGAAAGCCGATCGTGGTCGCGCCGGGTACCAAATTGCAAAGTACTTCCAGCCACTTCTTCACGATCCCGCTGTTGTCGTAGGTGGCACCGGTCATATTGCCACCGGGCCGGTTGATGCTTTCGACGAGGCCGGATTTGACCGGATCTGCGCCATTGACGAACACAATCGGGATTGTCCTGGTCGCGGCCTTGGCCGCCAGCGCCGCATTGAGCGATCCCCATGCGAAGATCACATCCACCTTTTGGCGGACGAGTTCGGCGGCAAGGACCGGCAGCTGGTCGTATTGCTCAGCGCCGCGAATCTCAATCTTGATGTTGCGGCCTTCGACGTAGCCCACTTGCCAAGGTCCTCGCGCAGAGCGGCGAGAAAGTCAGGATTTGGCTGCCCTCCGGTGCTGAGGAATCCGATCACCGGCAGCCCCGGTTGCTGCGCGCGGGTAGCGACCGGCGCGCTCGTCGCCGCCGCGCCGCCAAGCCCCGCCATGAAGTCGCGCCGCCTCATTCGATCACCTCGTCGGCGCGGGCAAGCAGCGTCGGCGGCACTGCGAAACCGGGCGCCTTGGCAGTCTTGAGGTTAAGCACCAACTCGTACCTGGTCGGCGCCTGCACCGGAAGGTCGAGCGGCCACGCCGCGGCCGCTCCGCCGAGTAACGTGATGAACTCGCGCCGCCGCATGCCGGCCCTCACCCCTTGCCGCCGGCATCGTATCGGTTTGGTCAAGCGCTTTCATAGGGGCCAGAACCGGCTTCGCCACTGCAATATGCGGTGCTGCCCGGTGACCGCCAATGTGTCATCAGCCGGCAATTCCGAGCGTCCGGAACATAGCCGTTATACGCCAGAAGGCGGACATCGTGCGCTTATGAGTACACGCCCAAACTAGCTAAAGCTCCGACTGGATCGCCTTGAGCAGCTCGAAGCGCAGCGCGCCATTGTTGCCCCTGAGCGCGATGACGAAGCGAAGCGGCCCGTGCTTGGAGCTGCTGACATAGCCCGCAAGCGTGCGGACGCCTTCGAGCGTGCCGGTCTTGTACGACGCGCCGTTGCGGCTCTCGAGCAGGCCCAGGTGGGGCGCGAACAGGTTGAGCACCTTGGCAAGGCCGCGCGCCGTGAAGCGGTTGCCCCGGCTGAGCCCTGAGCCCTCCTCGAGTTGGATGGTGTTAGCGAGATCATGCGCTGCGAGCATCTTGCGAGCGACCGCAACCGACTTCTCAAGGCTTACCGGACCGCCGAGGCTCTTGGCGCCGATCTCAAGGAAGATCTGGTTGGCAACGTAGTTGTTCGAGCCGTGAAGAAGCTCGCGGAGGATCTCGGACAGCGGGCGCGACTGGCGGTGAACGTAGACCGGGGCAAGGCGCGCCGGCACGGCTCCGGTTGTGATCTTGCCGCTGACGCTGCCGCCAGCCCGCCTGATGAAGGCGGCAAGAAGCTCGCTGGCGTATTGCAGGCCCACCGCAGGCTCTTGGTTCAGGCTAATGCGGCCGCGGCCGTTCGGCCCCCGCGCCCGGAACTGGCTGATCGCAAGCGGAGTGAGCGGTGTCTGCTTCTCGGCGGACTCGACCTTGTTGCCGCGGCGCACGGCGTTGATGGTGTTGAAGTTTACGGCAAGCGCCGAGTTCAGGGTATCGAAGGACCTGTTGGTATCCTCGACGCCGGGAATGCGGAGGTCCGCGGGAAAGTAGCTCGCGTCGAGCACGAGGCCGGCAACCGGCTTCTTACCGACCGCGGCGACGAGCTCCGTCGCAAGCAGCGCCAACTCCTCGGAGATCAAGAACGGATCGCCGCCGCCGCGCACGTAAAGCGCCCGCTTGCTGTCAAGATAGAAGCGGGTCTCGAAGCGGTAGTCGGCGCCGAGCACCTGCAATGCGAGCCAGGCGGTGACGATCTTGGTGACCGAGGCCGGCACGAACGGCTCGTCGGCACTCTGCGCCACGAGTTCCTTGCCATCGGCGTCCATCACCAGCACCAGCCCCGAAGGCGCCAGCGCCGCGACCTTCTCCTTGACGTCGGCGAAGGCTTGAGCGGGCAGCAGAAGCAGTGCAAGGAGCAGCAGGCGAGACCACATGGCGATTTCCCAACGTCAGCTTGTGGCGGATACTGTTGAAAAAGTCCGATTTCATGGTGATCGAAATTTCGCGGAGGCGCTGATGCGCTCAAGCGAAAATTATGCAGAGGACCTTGTCACCAACTAGATTGGTAACTGTCATCCTTCCCCAAGGTCTCTACGAGTCATTGGATCGCCAAATATCGGTTATGATGGGCCCGAGCGAAATTCTGTTGCTATCTGACTTTTGAGTTTTTCAACAATACCCCGCCAATCACGGGCATGACGAGGGGACGAAGTCCGCATCGGGAGCAAAGCCGGCATCCCTGGACTTATGGCCATGTCGTTGCGGACAACCTTGCCGGCAGGATGCTACGCTTTCGCACGATGACCTCACCTCAGCGGTTGATCAGCGGACAGGAGAACCATATGCCGGCAATTTCCAGATGGCCGCGTCTCGTCGCCGCGTTTGCGGCCATCCTCGTGTCGATCTGCGGAGCGGTCCCCGCGCGTGCGACCGATGTCATCGCCGAATGGTCGACCATTCAGATGCCGCCGCCGCCGACGCTGAAGCCGGTGACGGTCGACCCCAAGACCACGGCGCTATTCCTGTTTGACTTCATGACCGAAAATTGCGGCAAGCGACCCCGCTGCGTCGCCGGAGTGCCGACGCTCAAGGCGATGCATGACCGGGCGCGCGCCGCTAACATGCTGGTCGCCTACACGATGCCCGGCGGCGGTGAAATCATCGACAAGGCCATCGCCCCGCGTCCGGGCGAGGTTGTCGTGCAGAAACAGGGCGGGCCCGACAAATTCCTGAACGACGATCTCGATGACCGATTGAAAGCCCACGGTGTCAAAACGGTGATCCTGTGCGGCACGTCGGCTCAGGGTGTCGGTATCGGCACCGGCTCCGGCGCCGCGCAGCGCGGCTACTACGTGATCTATCCGGTGGACTGCTCGTTTTCAGAGAGCGCCTTCCGCGAGGCTTATGCGGCCTGGCATCTGGGAGGCGGCGGGCCACCCGTGACCACCAAGTGGGTGACCGTCACCCGCAGCGACATGATCACGTTCGGGGGCTCCAAGTAGGCCACTCGATGGTCCTGCCGAGTTGGTTTTCGCCGAAACGCAGCATCTTGCGCGCTTACCCTTTCCCGTTGTGGAAGGGAGTGTGCCGCACGGTGCAATTCGATCTCGCACGATCACGGTCTAATTCGCCCCGGCAAGACCGGCGCTTTTCACCACCTTGGCCCACTTCGCCACCTCGGTCCTGACGCGTTCGTTGAATTGGGTGGGGCTGCTGGCAATCGGTTCGGCACCCTCGTGCTTGATGCGCGCACGCACCTCGGGCTCGTTGAGCAGCGCAACGATCTCGCGGTTGAGCTTGTCGATGATGTCCTTGGGCGTTCCGGTCGGCGCCAGCGCGCCCTGCCATGAGCTGATCTCATAGCCCGGGTAGCCGAGCTCGGCGATGGTCGGCACATCCGGCAGCTCGGGCAGGCGCGTTTCGGTCGTGACGGCCAGCGCGCGCAGGTTGCCGGCGCGCACATGCTGCAGCGAGGACGCCGCGAGACCGAAATGGGCCTTCACGTGGCCGCCGAGCAGGGCATTCATCACCTCGGCATTGCCCTTGAACGGCACGTGCACGAGGTTCGCGCCGGCCATGACCTTGAACATCTCTGCCGCCAGATGCGTCGAGGTTCCGGCGCCGGACGTGGCGTAGTCGAGGCCTGCAGCTTTGGCCCTTCGAATAAGCGACGAACTCCTTGACGCTGTGGACCGGCAGCGACGGATGCACCACCAGCACCAGCGGGATCGAAGAGATTTCGGTGATCCCCGTGAAGTCCTTGATCGGATCGAAGGTCTGCTTTTGCAAGCTGGGAATGACCGCGAAGGCGAGCGTGGTGATGAGGAGCGTGTGGCCGTCCGGGGCGGCCTTGGCGGCGATGCTGGTGCCGATCGCGCTGCCGCCGCCGGGCCGGTTGGTGACGATCGCGGGCTGGCCCCATTTCTCGGCCAGCCGTTGTGCGATCATGCGCGCCGCAGTGTCGGTCGTGCCGCCGGCGACGAACGGCACCACCAGTTCGATCTGCCGGTTTGGGTAGGTTTGCGCCGCGGCCGGCGCCGCCGCGGCAAGTCCGAGGCCCAACGCGATCGCCACACGCTCCATCATCAACGGGGCCGTCCGCTGCTCTTGACCGTGGTGCGCAGCATCAGCCGCCGCTCGGTCGATGGGAAGTCGCGTCGCGCGTGCGAGGAGCAACGGTTGTCCCAGAGCAGCAGATCGCCGACACGCCACACATGTTCGTAGACAAATTCAGGCTGTTCGGCGTGGTCGAACAGTTGTTCGAGCAACGGCTCGGCCTCGTCCTGGGGCATTCCTTCGATGCCGATGGTCATCAGGCGATTCACGTAAACGGCTTTGCGGCCGGTATCGTCGTGGGTGCGGAAAACCGGATGCGTGCACTCGCCGAACGCTTCGGTTCCCTTGCCGTCGCCTTTGACCACCGAACCATAATTGTAGTGATGGATCGCCCGCCGGCCTTCGAGCCTGGCGCGGATGCTGGTGTCGAGCG
The DNA here is from genome assembly GCA_963702635.1 of uncultured Alphaproteobacteria bacterium. Lineage (GTDB taxonomy): Bacteria > Pseudomonadota > Alphaproteobacteria > Rhizobiales > Xanthobacteraceae > Z2-YC6860. The sequence continues at coordinate 617,015 of CAVPDL010000009.1, read as the reverse complement.
AGTCATAAGCGGCGTAGCCGCTGGCGAACAGCGTGTTGCCGCCGGACGATGGGATTTCGACCGAATAGAGCAGGGTGGCCTTGTCCGGCTCCGCCGAGTGGATCATGTCGTGGTGGAACATCATCTCGCCGTCCGGCAGCGCGCCGATGGGTTCGCCGTTCTCGCGAATGTTGGAGATCAACATGATGCCGGGAAGCAGGCTCGAATAGCCCTTCGGAAAGAACTTCGGCGGCCGGCGCGGCATGCCTTGTTCGCCGAAATACTTGGTGACCCGGACCAGATCCTCCTGCGACAGCTTCTGCCCGGGGAAGATGATGACCAGATGATCGAGCCAGGCTTGGTAGATCGCTTTGACTGTTTCGTCATCGGGCTTGTCGCGCAGATCGATGCCGCGGATTTCCGCGCCGATATGGCGGCTGAGCGGCACGACATCGAGGCGGAGCTTGGTGGCTGTGGCCATGTCATTGCTCCAACGGACGGCCGATCTTGTCAGAATAGCCATCGCCCCGCCAAGGCCGTTGTCGTCTCGTCTTTGAAAGGATCCCACGGTAGAGATGTGGATCTGTCGGGAGCGATGGGCGATGCCGAGCCTTGCTGCCATTCCGGTCATTGATGTCCGCGACGGCGGCACGCTGCGCCACGCCCGCGAGGGCGACGCGCGGGCGCCGCGGCTTGCGCGACGCCTGCATCGGCTGGTTTCCGGTCGGGACGCGGGCGCTGGTGCCGCTGCTCGACGCCGTGGCGCGCCGCTGGCTGATGCGCTCGCAGTCGCCCTACGTCGATGAGATTGCGGCGATTGCCGGCGCGCTCGGCTTCCCCGGCATCTGGTTCCTCAACGGCTCATATCAATGGTCGTGCACCGCGCTGGCCCGCGACGAAGAGCGGCGCGCCCGTGGCTGGCGCGCACGCTCGATTGGCCGTTTCCGGGTCTGGGCCGGTTCGTCGAACTGGTCCGCATGCGCGGGCCTGCGGGCGAGTTCATCAACGTCACCTGGCCGGGTTACGTCGGAGTTCTGACCGCGCTGGCGCCGGGCCGGTTCGGCGCCGCGATCAACCAGGGTCCGCTGCGCCGGCGATTCCGCGGCCGGCTGTCGCGGGTCTATGACGTGGCGGCCAATGCGGTCACGACATTGCGCCATGCGCGCGCCATTCCCGCCCGATCAACTGCTCCGGCAGGTGTTCGAGCAGGCGCGCGACTATGACGCGGCGCGGCGCATGCTCGAGGCTACGCCGGTGGCGCGGCCGGTGATCTATACGCTCGCGGGCCATCATCCCGGCGAGCGCTGCGTCATCGAGCGAACCGAGCATGATTTCAGCACGCGCATCGATGATCACGGCGCCGCCAACGACTGGCTCGACAGCGCGCCGCCATGGGAGGGCCGTATCGGCGCGCAGCCGGTGTTCTGACCTGCTCGTTCGAGGAGGCGGGCCGTTTAAGCCGCGCGCGCCGCGAAGCCCTTGCCAACTGGCAAGGCTCGTTTGCCCGCGACCGCTTCTTCGCTGGCTCACGCTCGCCCGTGCTCAACCGCTACACGCGGATCGCGGTCGAGATGTGCCCGGCGCGCGGGACTTTGCGCGCCGTTGGCTACGAGCGCCGCGCCGGGGCGGACGTTGCGGAGCCCGCGACCGAGGTCCGTGAGTTCAACGCCAAAATGCTCGTCTAAAGCACTTTCCACCTATGAAGAATCAAACGTTGTCATGGCCGGGCTTGTCCCGGCCATCCACGCCTTTCTTTTGCAGCCCAAGACGTGGATGCCCGGCACAAGTGTATGGCCCGGAGACATCCCCGACGGGCATGACGATGGAGAGATTGATGCAAGCCAACTGGAAAATGCACTAGAGTTTAGAACAGGCTCGTTACCTCCGCCTTGGTCCCGACCAGCGAGCACGCCGCCGCCTGGGCATGAGACGCGTCGCCGCTCGCCAGCGCTGCCTTGATCCTCTCCATCAGCTCCAGCGCCGACTCCCGCGAAATCTCGATGGCGACGCGCTCGCGGCCGCCGTCGGCCTCGCAGACGAAATCGACGCACAGCGCGTGGTCGAGCTGGGCCTCATAAGGATGGTCGTAATAGACGTTGGCGGTGTCCACTTTCATCCAGCGGCTGTTCGGTCCCTTGGCGGTGCCGACGAGCTTGGCCTTCTCGACGATGTAAGAGCACATGACGATCTCCTGTCAGCCGAGATGCTTATGGAAGAAGGCGAACATTTTGGCCCAGCCGTCGGCGGCCTGCTCGGCCCGGTAGGCGGTGCGCGCAGCTGTTGAAAAAGGCGTGGCCGGCGCCGTCGTAGCGGTGGAATGTGTAGTTCTTGCCGAGCTTCTTCAGCACCGCCTCGGTGCGGTTGACCTGATCGGCGTTCGGATTCTCGTCGTCGTTGCCGAAAAGGCCGAGGATCGGGCACTTGATGCTTGTCGGCGAGATCGATCGGCGCCACCGGCCGCTTGGCGTTGAGCGCCTTGGGATCGTCGACGATCACGTTGCCGCCCCAGCAATCGACCAGAGCGTTGAACTCGGGCGCTCTTGCATGCGATCAGAAAGGCATGGCGGCCGCCCGAGCAATAAGCCGATCACGCCGACCTTGCCGTTGGATTCCGGCCGTGCGCGAAGCCAGGCCGCCGAGGCCTTGGCGTCGCCGACCACCTGGTCGTCGGCCACGCCGCCGGCCGCGCGCACGCGGGCGCCGACATCGTCCGGGCTGCCCGGGCCTTCGCGGAAATAGAGGTGAGGGGAGACCGTTGCGAAGCCGTGGTGGGCGAGCTTGCGGGTCGCCTCCATGATCCATTCGTCCCAGCCGGGCATGTGGTGAATCAGCACCACGCCGGGGACTTTTCCTGGCGCCGCTCGGCCGGGCGTAATAGGCTTCGCCCTCGTCGCCGTTATGCATCTTGTACTTGACGGTTTCCGCAACCAGACCCGGATACGACATGCCACTCCTCGTTGTTTGCCACTGAGATCGCGGACTATAGCAAGGTGCTCGGCGGGCGAAATGGCCCTCGACATTCGCGGCTGGCGCGACATCATGGCGTCATGGACCATTCCGAAAGCCATGTTCTTCGACGTGTTCGGAACGCTGGTCGACTGGCGCACCAGCATCGCTCGCGAGGCCAGGACCATCCTGGAACCGCTCGGCTATTCGCTCGATTGGCTGGCATTCGCCGACGCCTGGCGCGACCAGTACCAGCCGGCGATGGAGCAGATCCGCAGCGGCCGCATGGCGTTTTGCAAGCTCGACGTGCTGCACCGGGGCAATCTGGAGAAAATCCTACCGGCCTTCAAAGTCGTGGGGTTGTCCGAAGATGTGATGCGCAACCTCAATCTGGCCTGGCACCGGCTCGACGGCTGGCCGGATTCCGCAAAAGGCCTCGCACGGCTGAAAAAGAAATGTTTGCTGGCCCCGGTGTCGAACGGCAACATCTCGCTGATGGTCGATCTCGCGCGCCGCAATAATTTCCCCTGGGACGCGATCCTCGGCTCCGAGATCGCCGGCGACTTCAAGCCCAAGCCGCGGGTCTATCTCGCTGCCTGCGAGGCGCTCGATCTGCCTCCCGGCGAATGCATGATGGTGGCGGCGCATTCCGGCGATCTGGCCAACGCCGCGAAAAGCGGGCTCCGCACCGGCCACGTCGCGCGGCCGAACGAGCACGGCCCCGGCAAGGGTGAGCCCAAGCCCACCGTGCCGGTCGGTGTGTTCGGCGCCGATCTCGAAGACTTGGCCGAAAAGCTCGGTCTTTAGTGCGCCATCACGAGAACAGCGACACCGGGAAATCCGCGGCGGAACGGCGCCGCGTCGATGGCGGGCGGAAATCGGCCCGCGGACTGGCGTCGGCCTCGACCACCTTCCGATAGAGATGCCAGGTCGCATGGCCGAGCACCGGCAGCACCACCGGCAGGCCGAGGAACATCGGGATCGTGCCGAGCGCCAAGAGGCCCGCGACGATCAGGCCCCATAGCGCCATCGTCCAGGGATTTTTCGCCACCGCTCGGAACGACGTCAGCATGGCCACCGCTGCGCCCACCTCACGGTCAAGCAGCAGCGGGAACGATACGGCGCTGATCAGTAGCGCCGCGACTGCAAAAAGAAAGCCGACCGCGTTGCCGACAATGATCAGCTTCCATCCGGCGCTGGCGGCAAACAGGTCATGGGCAAACTGGCCGATCGAGGCCGGCGCCGCATAGCCGAAAAAAGTCACGTAGATCGCATGCGCGGTGGCGACCCACACCAGGAACAGAATCGTCAGCAGGATGCCGAGCGCCAGGATGGCGCCGATCGAAGGCGAGCGCATCACTTCAAACGCGTCGGTTGCCGTAACTTCGCCACCGGCTTCACGCCTGCGGCTGAGCTCATAGAGTCCGATTGCGGCGAACGGACCGATCAAGGCAAAGCCCGCGGCCAGCGGAAACAGCAGCGGCACCAGCGCATAGCCGAGCGTCAACCCGGCCAGCAGGATTCCGATCACCGGATAGACGATGCAAAGAAAAACCGCGTGGCTCGGCATCGCGGTGAAATCGTCGTAGCCCTTGCTTCAGCGCATCCTTCAGATCTGCCGGGCCGATCCGGCGAACAACGGGATCAGCCGCGGGCCCGCTCTCGGCGCCGACGAGAATGTGTGAATGGGCCATGGCCATGCCTCCTGATCGTTGCGGATCGCAACGGTCGGCTTGTCATGGCGGCTGACCGGCCGCCAGCCCTCGCGCCGCGACCCAGGATGAGAGGCAATGCGCGAAGGTGGGGTTTGGTTCCGTCAGTGCTGCCGTTTGGCGGCCTCCTCGACCAGGCTCAAATCGGCGTATTTGGACACATCCAGGGGCTCCTTGATGAAACCCAAGCTCCTTGACCTTGTCGATGCTTGACTGCACCACCTTGAGGTCGGGCTTGCCGTCCATGTCGCGGAAAAAGTCCTTCTTGGTGAACAGCCAGCCGTCGAACGCCGCCGGCGGCCGCTTGAGATAGCCGGCGGTCAGCGCCACGGCCTCCTTGCGGTTGGCCGGGTCGTAGAGCCAGCGCAGCACCCGCCCGTAATCTTCCATCAGATCGACCAGCGCGGCGCGGTTCTTGTCGATGAAGGGCTTGCGCGCCGCCCAGAACGACAGCGCGATGGCGCCGATGCCCGGACCGCGTGTCGAACAGCGGCCTGGCGAACTCGTTGAACTCCGGGATCGTAGGAGAACGGCAGCACGCCGACCACCAGGTCGGCCTTCTTCTCCTTGAGCATCGCCTTGTGAGCAGGGAACGGCGCCTCGATCATGGTGTAATCGCGCTTCACCTCGAGGCCGTGCTTGTGCAGCACGGCGCGCATTGCGATATCGACGCCGCTGCCAAGCCCGTTGGTGGCGGCAACCTTGCCCTTCATGTCCTCGATCTTGTCGATGCCGGAATCCTTCCGCACGAAGTAAGGCGTCGAATAGTAGCCGGGCGCGCCGTCCTGGATCTCGTCGGCGATGATGCGAAGATCCGACATGCCGCCGTTCTGGATCGCCAACGGGTAGCTGGTGTAACCGAACGCCGCGATGTCGATCTCGCCCTGGCTGATCGCAGTGATCTGCAACGGTCGAGGACGCCGAAATGGATCGGATCGAAGGTGTAGGACTTGCCGTAGTGCTTGGCGATGTCAGGCTTGAGGAACAGGAGCGGCACCAGCGAGGCCGGCGCCACGATCCAGCCGACGCGGATTTTCACCGGCTCGGCCTTTACTGGCTGGACCAGCGCTGCGGCCAGCGCCAGCATGAGCGGAATGGTCAGGCGAAAGGCGCGCATCAAATCCTCCCAAAAGGTTCGTTATTTCGAACAAGGCTAGCACCGCCGGCGAAGCACGGAGAAGCCGCACCGGCTGCGGCTTTTCGCCGATCACGGCTGTGTCATCGCGCCGTATCGAATTCGAGAGCAAAGCGTTATTGGCGGGCGTGCGGAGGCCGTGCTAACCGCTTCGCATGACCGATGCTGCCACATCGATTCCGGGGCCGGCGTCCCAGGTCCAGGTCAGGACCCGGCCGAAGGCGCCCTGGCAGGTCTGGCGCGACGCCGCGGGCCGGCTGTCGGCGTTGCGCCTTCTCGCACTGGCCTATCTGCTGGTGCCGGTTGCCGTCGCGCTGTTTCGATTACAACGCCGAGGGCTTCGGGGCGCGCCCGATCAACAACGTCATTCATCGCACCGGCTATTGGGCGTTGATCTTCCTGATGACCTCGCTCGCGGTGACGCCGCTGCGGCGCGTCGCCCGGTTCAACCAGATTGTCGATGTGCGGCGCATGATCGGCGTCGGCGCATTCGTCTATGCTGCGGCTCATATTTCGCTCTATGTCGCAGATCAGATGTTCGATCTGTGGAAGGTGGCGAGCGAGATCGTGCTGCGGCTCTATCTCACGATCGGCTTCGCCGCGCTGCTCGGCTTGTCGGCGCTGGCCGTCACCTCGACCGACGGCATGGTACGCCGGCTCGGCCGCAGGCGCTGGCAAAACCTGCACAACGTCATCTACGGCATTGGCCTCTTGGCGCTGATCCATTTCTTTCAGCAGACCAAGGCCGACGTGTCGGTGCCGACCTTCGTCGCCGGGCTGTTCGGCTGGATGACCGGCTATCGGCTACTGATCAAGCTTCGCAACAGCCGCGACGAGCCGCCGGCCTGGATGCTGTTTGGGCTCAGCGTTGTTATCGCGCTGCTGACGTTTATCGCCGAGGCGGTCGGCATCGGCATCGTGTTCAACGTCTCGCCCTTCCGCGTGCTGCAGACCGCCTTCGACTTCAGCGATCTCACCATGCTGCGGCCCGGCTGGCTGGTGCTTGGCGCCGGTTTGATCGTGGTGCTGATCGATCTTGTGCGCGCCCGTTTCGGCAAGCGCCGCCCGGCGCGTTCTATTGCGGCGTGATGTCTGCATGCGGACCCGGTTTCTGATGTGCGCACTATGGAGCATCTGCATTCGCCGTCGAGGTCTGCTGGTTTTCGACTGACGTAGCTGAGGAGATGGCTTGACGCGCAACATCAGGGTGGCGATCGTCGGAGCGGGTCTCGGCGGGCTCGCGGCGGCCTGTGCGCTGCGCCAGCACGGCATCGATGCTCTGGTCTACGAACGCGCGCCGCAGCTTGGCGAGGTCGGCGCCGGCATCCAGCTTGGCCCCAATGCGGTGAAGGTGCTGCGCGCACTCGACGTCGAGCCGTCATTGCGGACGCTCGCATTCGAGCCGGTCAACTACGTTTCGCTGGCCTGGGACGACGCACGTCTGCGCTATCGGGAACCGATGAAGGGCGCTGTTGAGGCGCAATTCGGTGCACCGTACTTGATGGCGCATCGCGCCGATCTGCATCGTTTGCTGTGCGAACGGCTGCCGCCCGGCCAGGTGCGGCTCAATGCGGCCTGCACGGATGTCTCTTCATCCGATGGCAGTGCAGTGGCGCATTTTGCCGACGGCACGCAGATCGAGGCCGATGTGATTATCGGCGCCGATGGCATCAATTCGACGGTGCGCGAACGTCTGTTTGGGGCGCAGCCGGTCCGCTTCACGCAGCAGATGGCTTGGCGCTGCATCGTGCGGATCGAATGTGTGCCGACCCAGGTGGGTATCGGCCGCGACGAATACGTCGGCTGGATCGGCCCCGACGGGCATGTGATCTGCTACCCGATCCGCGGTGGCGCGCTTTACAACATCTTTGCCGGCCATGTGTCCGACGATTGGGTGGAGGAATCCTGGGTGGTGCCGAGCAGCGTCGCGGAGTTGCTGGCCGGTTATCGTGGCTGGAACCCCACGCTGCTCGAGATGCTTGGCCAGGTCACGGAATGCTACAAATGGGGCATACGCGATCGCGACCCGCTGCCGTGCTGGACGCAAAACCGCGTCACCCTTCTCGGCGATGCCGCCCATCCGATGATGCCGACCTTGGCGCAGGGCGCGGCGCAGGCGCTCGAGGACGGCGCTACGCTCGCGCGCCAATTGGCGCGGCACCGCGACGATCCGGGGCGCGGGCTTGCCGCCTATGAGGCCGAACGGCGGCCGCGCGCCTCCCGGGTAGTTCTGCAGGCGCGCGCGCAATTCCAGAACAACCGCAAGACTCCGGCGCCGCCGCCGTTGCCGCGCGATTGGATTTTTGCCCATGACGCAACGGTCGATCCGGTGGCGGCCGGCTGACGGCGTTGCCACGGGTCTCGTGCCGGTTATTTGACGATGAATTTCTTGGGGTCCCAATCGGGCTTGGGATAGCGCGGATTCATCTGCTCCAGCGTATCGCGAACGATTGCGGCAATGGCGGCGTTTCGCGCCCATTTGTGATCGGCCGGGATGACATGCCAGGGCGCCCAAGCGGTCGTGCAACAGTCGAGCACCCGCTCGTAGGCAGCCATGTACCGGGCCCACAGTTTGCGGTCATCGAGATCGTCGGGATTGAATTTCCAGCGGTGCTCCGGCTTATCGAGCCGTTCCTGCAAGCGTTCGCCTTGTTCCTTCTTGGAAATATGCAGCATGAATTTGAGAATCTTGGTGCCGGTGTCGCTGAGGATTTTCTCGAAAGCGTTGATCTGGTCGTAGCGCGCCTCGATCTCTGCCTTGGGCGCAAGCTTGCGGACCCGCCCGACCAGAACGTCCTCGTAGTGTGAGCGGTTGAATATACCGATGGTGCCGCGGCGCGGAGCCGCGATGTGAGCACGCCAGAGGAAATCGTGTGCCAGCTCTTCTTCGCTGGGACGGCGGAAGGCGGTGACGGTGACCCCGAGCGGACCGACCTCCTTGAATACATGCCGGATGGTGCCGTCCTTGCCGGCGGTGTCCATACCCTGCAGCACCACCAGCAGCGAGCGCCTGTGTTCGGCAAACAGCCGGTCCTGCAACTCGTCGATTGCGACCACGTCCTTTGCGCTCTGGGCCTCGGCGGTGTTCCGATCGGGGAAACACGCCAGATCGCTAGCGTCGCGGCGGCCAAGCTTGGCCCTGCGGCCGGGCTCTATCCGAAATTGTGTCGCAAAGCTTTTGGCCATCGCACCATCGTAGCAGAAACGAAAAGGGAGGACGCATTGTCCGCGGCCTATACCGTTCGCCACCGTTCGCTGTGGTGCGGTTTGGGCCTCTAATCCCGCATAAAACCTACATCACCGATCCCACGGCTGCTGCGTTGCTGTTCGCCGCGGCCGACAAAGAAGAGCTTCGCGCGCGCAGCTTTTGCTAGCTCCTGCGCCGACGGTTGCGGCGCTCAATCGTAAAAAGGCGATGCTGGCGTCGAGTCAGATGCCGTTCCTCCCGGTGAAGCGGGCTCACGTCGAGAAGCTGATCGCTGAGGACGTGGTGTGGCTTAAGGCGAATGCGCGCCGAGAGGCGGTGGTGTCGCCTTAACCCCAAACCGGGCGAGCGCCCGGTGGTTCGCTGCCGGGCGCTGCTTCGTTGGTGTTTGAAATGGTGGCACGCCCTTACTGATATGCTTCGGCTAGTTCTCAAGGCTGATAGGTTCAGCGACCTTCGCCCAGATGTCATCCAGCCTCCCGGGATTCGACGTTGCCGCCACGGGCTCTTCTTGGAGTGCCGCCTCGGGGACCAAGGTTGGAGCTTGCGGCGCCGCCATAGACAGTGGCTCTTGATGTTCGTCGGCTTCAGCCTTTTGCCGCCACTGTTCAGCCAGCTCAGTCCATTGCTCTCGGATCTCCGCATCCTTGGCGGTAGCAGCCATCCGAGAACAAATTTCGGCGTGGCCGCGATATAGGAACGACAGCGGCATTCTCAATCCCCACCTTACACAGATCGCCCAAGGCCCTCGACACGCCACCGTAATCCGTAGGCGATTGGTCTAAAAGCCAGCATCAACCGTCGTGCATGCTTAAGGCTGGCTTGCTGATGCACCCACCGTGGAAAGATGAGCCGCCACCTCCATTCGCTTGTCTTCATTACGGAAGTGCTGAAGAACAAAGAGGCGGATCGCCGAGGATAGATTGCTCTGTTCGCGCGTATTGTCGATCGCGGTGACCAATTCCGACAGCGTCAGTTTCTCGGTATGCGCGATTTGTTTCAGCTCATTCCAGAAGGGATCTTCAAGGCTGACGCTGGTCTTGTGTCCATGGATTACGATGGAACGTTTTACGACCGAGGATTTCATTAGGGCCCCGAAACCCCCATGCCCGTTATGGGTTATAAAGCAGAATTGGAATTAGGCTGAAGTAGTCCATTACCGCCGTTGCGCTGATGCGTCTTTTCGTCGGATGCCCAACACGGCGATTATTCGTTACTATGTTGAACTTCCCGCCCAGAAGGGCGCTGTCCCAGAAGGGCGCTGTCATGAACGCCGACAACCAAGACAAACAAGATGTCGCTGCGCTCATCGAGCTCTTGAAAATGGCAGCTGAGCGACGGGCGCGTTCTGAAGCTGGCCAGGGTTCCCAGAGCGAACAATTCCGCGAAGATCGCTCCTTGCTTGAGATGTGGCCGGAAGCCTGCAGACGCACAGACGTTGGGCAGCGTAAGTTTCCGCCTGGAGTAATCAAACTCTGGAAAGAAAGTCTGGGCTTGGCGAATTGAAAAGTCTGGTTCGGAGGTCAAACATGCCGATCGATCCAAGAGCGATTTTGATCGTCGGATTTGCCACGATACAAATTCTGGCACCGACTAGCTTTGTTCACGCCGCCGATCTTCGACTCAAATCAGCCGAGGCTCACCACAGATTTGCGAGAGTGGTCGCCGACTATGATGCGACGCCCATCTACCTCAGTCGTGGTAGGCACGGCCGCGACGGCTTTTCCGATGCGTATCCGGTACTTGATATTTATTATCCTATCATGGGCCCCATACCCACACGCTATCTGAACGGCCAGCCGCTCACTGTCTTTTCGCGCCGCAAAGTTTTTGAATAAATACCAGAATCGTTTCTGATCGAACTTGCGGGCTCGACAGGCATCATCGCAATCGGGGCAACACAGGCTTTCTGCCGATGTCCAACTATCTTGTCTTGCGGCTTCTCATGGTTGGCGTTCGGACTGGTGGACAACTCGTGTTCGGCAACCGCGAGGGCGCAATCCGACCAATCGATGAAAGCTGGTGGGATGAGGTGCTGCACGATCCCCGCGCCCGTGTCCCCACCGAGCACTACATCGACCAAGACGACCGCCGGTACGCTCACTATCGGCTGGACCGCCAAGCCCCTGACTTTCTCGCGTTCGGTGTCCCTGCGGACGGCAGGAATTTATCAACCGCGACAAGCTCATTCCCAGACCGGCGCGAACATGAATGTGATCTATCTGGTGCGCGAATGGATACCGTGCCGCGAGCGAAACAAGATGGCGGACTGATGCAGGGCTTATGTGTTGCGATGAACCCGCGTCAGTTGCAAAAGAAAAAGGCCCAGCACCATGGCGGGGCCAATAGACAATAATCGTTAGGTTTGAAAATTCCAGTGGTTCTTACTGATCCTTGCGACCGCCGCATGACAGCGCGGAGCGCAGCTTTCTCAGGATTTCGTCGAACACGCCTTCGTTCTCGAAGCTGGGCAGATAACGGTGGACCTCCTCGCTGTGATGTTCGGAGATGTATGCCGAGCCGACAACTGCGAAATTCTGCTGCGCGCCGATGGAGAACATGGCGGCCTCCTGTCCTACGATCACCGACAATATCCACCCGCTCAACTGAATTGTGAAGTGCGCAAAGTCACAGAGAGACTGTGATCGCCAGCACACGCCGGGATCACACAAACAGAAAGACCGCATCGCGGCGGGGTGCCGTCGCAAGGTTGGTAGGAATTGAGGGTGGCGTAGTCTCCGGGGTGTTCAACCTCGAATCATCCGGCGTTGAAGCGCCGGACTGGAGACCACGCCATGACAAGCAATACCACGAAGCCTGATTCTTCGCAGCCTGCACCCGAGACGGCTGCCCATCTTTTCGACAATTGGTTCGATCCGATCGAAGCTGGCCTGCGCGATCGGGTTCACGAATTTCTCCACGCCATGTTCGAGGGTGAACTCGACATGGTGCTGTCGCGGCGGCGCTACGCTCGCCGTGGGCAACCATCGAGCTGCGATGGTCAGGGCGCGGCTGGCGCTACCGGTCATCGCCACGGCTACCGGTCGAGGTCGCTGCTGGGAAGCTTCGGCCAAGTGGAGATCGCTGTCCCGCGCGCCCGGTTGAACACCCCCGCTGGCAAGACGATGGAGTGGAAGAGTCAGGCGCTGCGGGCTTACCAGCGGCGCACACTGACCGCCGACGCGCTGATCGCCAGCACCTATCTTGCCGGCACCAACACGCGCCGGGTGCGCCGTGCGCTCGGTGCCCTGTTTGGCGGCGCGGTCGGCAAGGACACGGTGAGCCGGGTATGGCGCAAGGTGAAGAGCGACTGGGACGCCTGGAATGCCCGCTCGCTGGCCGAGGAGCCGATCGTTCGCCTAATCCTCGACGGCACGGTGGTGCGCGTGCGCCTTGATCGCAAGGCCACATCGATCTCGCTGCTCGTTGTCCTCGGCGTGCGCGAAGATGGCCAGAAGGTGCTGCTCGCGATCAAGAGCATGGGCGGCGAGAGCGCCGAGGCCTGGCGTACCGTCCTCGACGATCTCATCCAGCGCGGGCTGCGGCGGCCCGAGTTCCTCATTGTCGACGGCGCGGCGGGGCTCGACCGGGCCATCGCCGCCGTCTGGGACGGCGTGCCGGTCCAGCGCTGCACGGTCCACAAGCATAGGAACCTTTTCGCGCACGCGCCCGAGCGCCTGCACGACGAGATCACCGCCGATTACAACGACATGATCTACGCGGCGACGCGCGGGGAGATCGAAGCGCGCCGCAAAGCCTTCATCCGCAAATGGCGGCTCAAGCATCGCGCCGTCGCCGACAGCCTGGAGGAAGCCGGCGACCGTCTGTTCGCCTTCACACGCCTGCCGCCGAGCCAATGGCGCAGCGCGCGAACAACGAATGCGATCGAGCGCCTGCACGAGGAGTTCAAGCGAAAATCAAGACGCAGACCGTGCTGCCTTCCACGGACACCGCGGCCATGCTGTTCTGGGCGCTGCTCGCTTCCGGTCAGATCAACATGCGCAAGGTTGACGGCTGGCAGACGCTTGCCACAAAGCCCATCGATCAGCCAATTGACCTCGCAGCCTGAAACGATACCTTCATGTTACCGGAGATCGCGCCACACCGAATTCCAACCACTCCCGCTACGGCACCTCGCGGCGGTCTATCCAAATTCTGACGTGAGCGCCAATCAGACGGCTACTGCGCGCCTCTTCCTGTACCAGCAAAGCATCGCGCCGAAGCCAGCCAGCAGCAAGCCCGGCAGTCCAGCACCGACCACGGGACCGGGCACGTCGACGGTCACACTGTTGAGCAAGAAGGCCGCGTTAAACGGTCCCTGGTGAGTGATGTCGGTGCCTATCCTCAGCCAGTCGGGGTCTATACCTCCATTACTTTCATCTCGGGTCCAGCTCTGAAGATCGGTGAAACCTGGCGGGAAGGGCGTTCCTGGCGGTACGATCGGCCTCGGTGCCGAGAGCCAAAAAAAGTCTCCGCTCGACAATTCGACTTGCGGGACGAAGAAGTATTGACCCGCAGCCAGATCGATAGGGATGGTCAATTTCACCGCGATTGTCGTTTCCTGTCCGGTCACAGGACCGTTGCCGGCTGTAAAAATATTGGGCTGCGGATGTATACCGCCAGGCTTGACGCTGTTGTTCGCTGTGAAGCTCGACTGCAAAACAATCGGCGCGAAGCTAAGCTCCCTGATGAGGAAGAGTCGCGGCTGAGCAACGCCACGTCAGATGGCGAGTTAACTCTCGTGGGTACGTTCGGCGTCGAGAAGGTCGGCGGCCCGCTCGTCCGATTCACGTCGGAATCCGCGGGAAAAACGCGATACACCTCGACGACTACATTCTTTATATCGCTTGTGGACGCGCCTGACGGGATCAGGCCGGTGAAGGCAGCCCCAGTGATCGAGGTCTGCTGGGTTAGGACGAAATCATCGCCGGTCTCGATCTCAAACTTTCCGGAACTATCGGGTCGCGTTGCGGTTGCCATGAGACCGTCAGGATTGCCAGTGCTGAAGACGAAAGCATCCGCCAGCCACGGGCAACGGCAACACCACCGCTGCGAATGTTAGTGCGACAATTCCAGTCCGTGTTTTTGAAAAGATGAGGGCTTCGAGTGACATAATCTTCCTCCATTGCCAGTGTGGAAGATACTCGCGACCGGTGACAATCACGTCACGCTATGTTCGTTCCATATTTGTCAAAGTATTTTTCTAAACAATCGCCGCGCATGGCATCGAAAGTAAATCAATACCTTTCCGTTGGTATTTTACTTCGTTGCTGGGTCTTCCAAGCGTCACACGAGCACCACATGGCTTTCGTAGCTTGGTCTATGGAACACCTCTTGCGAAGTTGTTCCAAGTGAACTTCGGCTCAGGCTTCGGCTCGGGCCGATGTTTTTATGGAGCCGAGCGCAGGAAGTCCGCGTAGACCTCGCGTAGACCTCAAGTTTCGTCACTGACAAATCCAGGCGGAACGCGCGGCGGGGTTCTCGGCATTGGGCGGATTGCGCGCATCGCACGGCGCACAGCGCCGCGGGCCTTCCCATGGCCGGTCGCGGTGATCCTCACAGACCCAGCCGGTATCGTGGCAGCGGGTGCAGCGGGATCGCATTGTCGTTCAACCTTTCGGCCCTTTGAACTTCGCCACCAGCGGGTTCGTTGCTCCCTTGGCAGAATATAGGCCACGAAAAGTGACGTGGCGCAGCAATCCATCCGACGTGATGTCTCGATATTCAACTTCGGCCCAATACTTCGGAGCGGCCTAATGATCGATTTTGTTTTTTCGGTCTGGTTTTTTCGCCAGCGGCATCTCTGCAAGAGTGATCGGCTTCAACAGCCGCGCCAGCTCTAGTACCGGGAATCATTGATCCGTAATCCATCCGCGGCGTTCCCCGCACGCGGTGCAGCACGAAGTGATGCACCGCAGATGCGGGGTCCCGCTTTGAAGAAGCAACCGGGGTCCCGGGTCTGCGGCGCATCGTTTCACGTTGCGCCGCGCCCGGGACACGCGGCTTGAATCATGTTTCAACGAAAGTAGGTACTAGCGCCCAATTACCTACGAGGCCGCTGAGGCAACCGCCGTGTCCAATGAGGCCGCGGTGAGTCTTGTGGGTAGGTTTGTAGGTACGCAGGCGCATCAGGCAAACACCGATCAGAAAGGCCCGTGAAATGGGCCTCTCAAAAAGTGTTTGACGGACGCCTTGTCCTCCCTTGGCGCACAGTCGCTGAAGGCTTTGCTCAGCGGACGACGCCGATAATCGTCAGCAGCCCGTAGAACAACAAAATCACCATCAAGGCGCCGACGATCCAGGTGAAGACTTGGGCGTCTTTGGTTCGCGTGCTGGCCATGAACTACATTCCTTTGTTACGTGGACGTCGCCGAGCGGGTATCGTCACCCGGGCGTCCCCGGCAAGGACGTAGAATGCTCGGCGTCCAGGTTCGAGAGCATAGCGAAGTCTTGGAAGGAGGGAAGGGCCGGCTCGGCTTCAGGCCAACATCCGCAGCAGCAGCACCAGCACGACGATACGAGCAAGCCCGGTAATGGAAATGATGCGCCGGTCTGGGGTTAGCCGCACCATTTCGCTGCCGCGGGCTTTTTCGGCCGGGGAGGGATGGGGCCGTCGACCGGCGGTATCTTGTGCCGGGCGGCGCCGGTTGCGGCGAGCCTTCGTGCAGGGGCGTGACGATCCTCACTTCGACAGTAGCCACCGGTAAGGAGCGGAGTTCCCGCCATATTGCGGGGCGCTAGATTTCTTACCAATTAAGCTGGGCATCGACCCGCAAACGAAATGGAGCTTTCATGGCCGATCTGACGCTCTACCATGCCTCGCCGTCGCGCTCGTCCATCGTGCTGTGGATGCTGGAGGAGCTCGGCGAGCCCTATGACATCAAGCTGCTGCGATTGTCCGAGGGCGACCAGCTCAAGCCGGGCTATCTCGCCATCAACCCGATGGGCAAGGTGCCGGCGCTGCAGCACAGGCGCGACCATCACCGAGGTCGCGGCGATCTGCACCTATCTCGCGGACGCTTTTCCGGGAAAGAAGCTTAACGTGCCGATCGGCGATCCACGCCGTGGTCCGTACCTGAAATGGCTGTTCTTCGGGCCGGGCTGCTTCGAGCCTGCGGTGATCGACCGCGCGGCGCCGCGCAAGGAGGAGGCGCGCCGCGCCATGCTGGGATATGGCGATTTCGACACCGCGATGAATACGGTCGCCAAGGCTGTCGAGAAGGGCCCCTGGATTCTCGGCGAGCAGTTCACCGCCGCCGACGTGGTGATCGCCGCCAACATCCGCTGGGGCACGATGTTCAAGCTCGTGCCGGAGCGGCCCGAGTTCTCCGCCTATTCGGCACGTATCGCGGCGCGGCCGGCGGCCAAGCGCGCCGAGGAGAAGGACCACTCGATGGCTCAGTAGCGGGCGTGGACGCACCGGCGGATTTTCATTGCACGCCTTGCTAGGCTTGCGCTCGATTCGATCAGGTGGGCTTGGCGCGGCCGCGGATGAAACACGGCATGGCCTCGGGCGCGGTGGGCGTGATTCTGATCGCGATCGGCTGGTTCGTGGGCCGGCGCGGCGGAGCCGCACTGGGTTAACTCGCCGTAGGGTTGCGAACCAGGCACTCCTTTCCGCGTTGTCGCGGCGTTCAGAGCAGCGTACTCGTAGGGCGACGCTGAAGGAGAGACCCATGTCCAGATGGAAAGCCGCACCCGGGACGATTGCATTGGGATTGGCGCTGGCGATAACGGCTTCGGCCGGCTTTGCGAAGGAATGTCATGCTGCCGGGCAGGATCGGCGCAACGCGCGGGCCCAGGCGATCCCCAACAGCGCCATCGTGTTAAGCGGCGCTCGCGCTGCGGCCATTCGTGAATGCAACGATAAGGTCGCCCCGTTCAGAGACTATACCTGGGGCGATGACCAGGCCATGCGCTATCGTGCCTGCATGGCCGAGCGCGGCCAGCCGGAATAAATCCGGGCCCAATTGTAACGACGCGTGAAACCGGATGACCTTCACGCCGTCCGGTTTCTTGCATGTGCGCCTTCGAACAGTCGCTTATTTCGAGGGCGCGGGCGGCGGCGCCATCCGAGTGGCGGCCGTGCCGGAGCCGGTCGTGGTCGGCGTATTGGTCGAGGCGGTCTGATCGGCGCGATTGGTGAAGGCGTAGACCGCACCGCCCAGCACAATCAGCATGATGATGGCGATCGCGGCCCAAGTCCAATTCGCGCCGTCGCGTGGCGGCGGTTCGTAGGGCGTGTTGGGATCGTTGTAGGTCATGGCTCGGTCTCCTTCTGAAGGAAATTCCCCCGGCCGGCCTTGGTTCCGGCCACTATCTGCATCTGCTAGGCTTTGCGGGGACAGCAACACGGGAGGAAGCCATGCCTGTTGTCGATTCACGGATTGCCGGAAAGCCGGTGCCGCGCATCTCGAAGGCTGCGATGGAGCGCGATTGCGTCGCGCGGGCGAACAACGTCAAGGCGTTGGACGTCGCGTTCCTCGATCAGCGCATCCCTCGCTACGAGCGCGACATCATCAATATGGTCGGCATGGGCGTCACCGAGAATCCCTTGCTCAAGCCAAACGTGAAGGAGGGCGCGGCGGGTTTCTCGGTCACCTATATTCGCGCCAAAACCGGCAAGGGCGCGGCATTGCATCGCCATGCGACCGAAGAGGTGTTCATCCCGGTGAAGGGCCCCTGGCAGGTGTTCTGGCTTGAGGGCGACGAGGAGCGCACGGTCGATCTCGGCGAAGGCGATGTGGTCAACGTGCCGATCGGCATCTACCGCGGCTTCCGCAGCCTGAGCGATCGGCCCGACGCGCTGATGATGGCGATCGTCGGTGGGCCGGACGCCGGCAAGGTGGACTGGCATCCATCGGTGATCGCGGAGGCGCGCAAGACCGGGCTCACGGTGGATGACGACGGCAACTTGGTGATGGAGAAGCCGGCGGCGTGAAGCGCGAAGCGCCTCCATCCTGGTTGCGCTTGGACTGCTGTCTGCGACCGCTACGCCCGCATTGGCGCAGAAGAACGCGGCGGAGCACCGCTATATCGCCGCGCGCAACGCTGCGATCAACAGCTTGCCGCGGTGAAGATCGATGACAAGACGAGCGCCGCCGGGGAGCCGGAGTCGGCGAGGGCGGGGCGTCGCGGTGCCGACCAGCGAAGCGATGGCGATGGCCGACAGACATGTGCGCATGATGTCACCTCCGGAACCGATGAACGCGCATGTGGAGCGAACGCCGCGCCGGCGCGATGGTTTTGCCATCCGACGCGCCGCACGAATTTATCGCGGCGCGGACATGCGGTGGTCACATCGGTTTCGTGGTTGTGACGAATCCGCCTCGGATGTGGCGAGGCAGGCGCCGGTTACGGCGTACCGCCGTCGATGACCCTGACGCAGGCTACGTGCAGCTTTTCGCGGTGCTCCTGCAGACAATTGAGATAGGCGAACGCACCGTCCTCCGGCTTGACCGAGCGGCAGAAGCGGCGAACGTCCGGCGCGCAGGCCGCCCGCTGTTCGGGAGTTCCCATCTCCTGGGTGGGTTCCTTCTTGGATTGGGCGGCCGCCGTAGTCACGGCGGCAAGGAACAGGGCGAGCGCCAAGTATGATTTCATTCCGATCCTCACGTGTCGGGGTGTTGTGACTCTACACGATCGCATGGCAGGAGCGAGGCCACGGAGAACGCACAACCGTCTCTACCTGCGGTTTGGACGTGGTGAAGGTTCCGTCGCTGTTCTCGGTCGCCTCGACGCCCTTGCTGCGCAGCCAGGCGATGGCTTCCGCTTTGCTGCGTGGCCGGAGCGGGATGGATCGGGTGCCGCCGGGCAGCTCCGCTCGCTGGCGTGGCGGGCGAGGACGGCAGGCGGGCTCGGGCCTACTTCTCGACCTTGCCGCCGGCCTCGGCCCAGTCCTTGAGGCCGCCGAGGTTGTAGACCTTGTCGTAGCCGTAATCCTTGAGCAGCTTGCCGGCGAGCGCGGCGCGTCCGCCGGAGGCGCAGTGCAGGATCACGGCGCGGTCTTTGGAGAAATTCTTGTCGAACCCGGGCGACTCCGGGTCTGCCTTGAACTCCAGCGAGCCGCGCGGCACGTGAAGTGCGCCCGCGGCCTTGCCGGTCGCCGCAAGCTCGGCGCTGTCGCGCAGATCGACCAGCAGCGCGCCTTTTGCGACCATGTCCTGCGCGTCCTTGCCGGAGATTTTCGGCACGGCAGCGTTGGCGGCTTCGAGCAGTTGCTTGGAGTTGGTGGGCATGATGTTTCTCCTGGTGTTGCGAGGGACACCATAGTGCGTAGCTCGCATAGAGCGAAGCGAAAATACGCGACCGACATTTCCGGATTTCGTTGCGCGCATCCGGGCTACCGGTTGGCGCGCCGCATGTCCGCACGTCATGGCGGGTTTGTCCCGGCCATCCACGCCTTTTGTTGCCGTTGGATTGTTAAAGGCGTGGATGCCCGCGACAAGCGCGGGCATGACGGAGGACAAAAATGCCAATCTCCTCGGATGAGAACCAGACCGATCGCGCATCCCGGCCACCTGCTGCAACGCGAGCTGGCGGCGTGCAGCCTGAGCGCCAACCGGGTGTCGCTCGACATCGGCGGGCCGTCCGGCCGCGTCACCGATATTCTCAACGGCCCGCCGACGCCGCGTAAGTTCTGGCGCTACGACGCCCGCCGCAGCGCCGGGCCTTCGCCGCGCAGGCCTTCCAGGATTGACAGCGCACGGCCCATCGAGAAGGCGCGGGTCGGCGCGCTGTAGGCCTTGGGGCTTCCCGGCAGCATGTAGCCGTGAACGATGCCGGGGAAGACGTGGACCTCGACGTTGCGCTGGCGCGCCGCGATCGCCTTGGCGGCGTTGCGCACCTCGGGGGGTGCGGCAAAATCCTGATCGCCCCACATGATGCAGACCGGCGCGGTGACGCCGTCGAGTTCGTCCAGGAAATCGACGAGCTGGGTGCCGTGGCAGGACACGCCGGCGTCGAAGCCGAGGCGCTTCGGCCCCAGGATGCCGTAAGGGCCGCCGTAGCAAAGCCCCATCGCCATGGCGCGGCCGTTCGACTGCGGCAGTGCGCGCACCGCCTTCAGCGTGTCGGCCATATCAGGCTCGCCGGTCTTGATCTTGTCGAGCCGCGGCAGCCCGCGCGGCCGGGTGCGGACGTCCTCGTGGGTGAGCGGGCCCGGCACGGTGCGCCAGAACAGGTCGGGGGCTGCGGCGATAAAGCCGTGGGAAGCGAACTCGTCGGCAAGGTCGCGCAGGTCCCTGTCGACGCCGACGATGGCGTTGGCGAGCACGACCGCGGGGGTTTTGGCGGGCGACGCGGGCAGCGCGAGGTAGCACTCGAACGCGCCGCCGGAGGATGAGGGGATGCGAATGGTGGAGGAGGGCATAGGAAGGGTCCGAGCAGGTGATCTTGCAGTCAGCGTAACTCAGGCGGTTGCCCTCGTCGCACCCTCCCCACGAGGGGGAGGGAGAAGCATGCCTCGCGTGATGCGCCAGAACTTCGGGCTCGGGGTGGAAGGCTGAAGAATGACCATTCCTGCGATCCAATGATTGCTACGGCCTGCGTCAGTCACTTCAACTGCACCAGCTCTTCCGGCCGCTTGATCTCGATCTCGATGAACGCCAGGGGATGGTCCGAGGCGTTCATCACGTCGTGCTCGATGCCGGCGGGGCGCTGATAGGTTTGCCCGGCCTTGAACCGCACCTCGGACACCGCACCGGCCGCCTCGATCTTCATGACCGCGTCGGTGAGCAGCACCACGAAATACGGCCAGCTGTGCGTGTGCCATCCGGTCGCCGCGCCCGGCGCGAAGTCCCAGCGCGTGATCCGCACTGTCTGGTCGTTCTGCTGGACGGTCGGAACCGCGGGCTGGTCGCATTTGAACACCATGGACTCCTCCTTGAGCCAACCGGCTTCGCGCCTTCGGCGCCAATCCAACCGGCGCGGTCAGTGCCGCCGGCCGGGGCGGACGTCGGTGTTCTGGGTCGCGACGATGCGCCAGCGTCCGTCGATCTTGTGCACCACGCGGGTGCCGACGCACTCGCGCGACGCCTGGCTGAGCTCGTCGTGCAGCACCTCGCCGTCGATCCAGAATCGCGAATGCAGGATCGCGACGTCAGGCGCGAGAAAGCGCACGTGCATCTCTGGCGTCTTGCGCGTGCTCGACCGGTACGGGCCGCTTGCGCCGTGCAGGCGCTGCATCAGGTCGCGGAAGCCGGCACGGCTCGTGGTCCAGGCGCCGTTGACGGTGATGAACTGGGCATCGTCCACGAGCGACTCGGAGAGGCCCTCGGGGTCGTGGGCGTCCCACGCCGCGTTGAAGCGGTGTTCGAGATCGCGGATTGAGTCTTCGTCGGCGGCGGACATGGCGCGGCTCCGTGCAGGTCGATCAGGCTCGGCGTACGCTTGTTTTGACGAGCCTCGACCTTAGCTAAAAGATAGGGAGGAGGCGACCATGAGCGAACAGCGCTATCCGAACGAAAGCCTGGCGTATCGCGACGCGCGCAAGGCGCTGCTCACGGACGAGCAGGAGCTTGTCGCCAAGGTGAAAGCCGTGGCGGAAAAGCGCCGCAAGCTGCCGCTCGGCGGTCAACTGAAGGAGGAGTACACCTTCCAATGGGCCAACGACGGCAAGATCGGCAAGAACCCAGGAGAGCGCGTGAAATTCTCCGAGCTGTTCGGCGACAAGGACACGCTACTGCTCTACTCGTTCATGTTCGGCCCGAACTGGGACAAGCCGTGCCCGTCCTGCACCTCGCTGATGGATGGGTTCGACCGCTCCTGGTATTCGGTCGCGCAGGACGCAGCCTTCGCCGCCATCGCCAAGGCGCCGGCCGAACGCATCGACGCGTGGGCGAAGGAGCGCGGCTGGTCGCAGATCCCGCTGCTGTCCGGATACGAATCGCCGTTCCAGGCCGAATACAAATGTCAGGGCGACAACGACGACATGCAGTTGCCGGTGATGCTTGTCTTCAAGAAGCGCGACGGCAGGATTTTCCTGTTCTGGAGCACCGAGGGGATGATGAACCACGTCGATACCGTGTGGCCGTACTGGAATCTGATGGACTTCACGCCGGAGGGCCGGCCGGACCGGCCGACGCCGCCGCAGCGGTTCAGGTCGGACTTTCTGGAGAGGAATTATTTGAACAAGTGAGATCGGAGGGATGTTCGGTCGAGCCGGGCATGACAGAAAATGTTGCTCGTGATCTGCGGTTTTGCGCTCGCCGGTCTGGCAGGCCTGCTGGTCTGGTACGCGTCGTCGCGCTGGTGGCACCCCATCGCCATCGGCTTCCCGGCGCTGGCGCTGTTTCCATGGGTGGCGACGTATGTCGCGGGTGACGTGTCACGTTATCTGCCGGCCGGACTTTTTTCCGACAGCCAGCAAGGCAAGGACGAGATCGCGGTCGCGAGCGCCTACGCAACGATCATCATTTCGATCGCGCTGGCGGGCGTTGGATTCTGGCTGACAGGTGGGGTGGCGCAGGAAACGGTGAGCAAAAATTGGGGGTTGCGCGCCGCTCATCCGCCCTGCGGGCCGCGGGCATTCAGCCGGGCGGCGGATAATCGGGATATTGCGGCAGGTCGTCGGTGATCTCGAACCACGGCGCCTTGCTGGCGATAAAGCAGTGCAGCGCCGGCCGGATCAGCGGGTTGTCGAGAATGGCGAGCGGGATGCCGACTTGCGGCGGCCCGTCGGGGAACGCCGCGGGCGCCTTCCAGTTCGGCCCCGGGCGGTTGACGATCGGCGACCCGCATTCGCGGCAGAAGCCGCGCTGAAGGCCGCGCGGGCTTTCCCAATACTTGATCAGGTGCTCGCCCGAGAGCCAGCGCAGATCGGACACCGCGACGCGGATGCGGCTGCGGAACGCCGCGCCGTGCTGCCTGCGGCACTGCGCGCAATGGCAGTTCAGCGGGTTCATGAGCGGGCCGATGATCTCGAAGCTGACGCCGCCGCAGAGGCAAGCGCCGCGGATGGAGGGCATGGGGGTTCCGGGGGTGTGCTACGTTGTGCCAATGAAACGCAAGATCGCACATCCGGCCGCCTGCTGAAACGCGAGCTTGCGAGGCGCAAGCTTTCCGCCAACCGGCTGTCGCTCGACATCGGCGTGCCGTCCGGTCGTATCGCCGACATTCTTAACGCTCGCCGCTCGATCACCGCCGACTCCGCGGTGCGGCTCGGCCGCTATTTCGGCAACGCCGCGCAGTTCTGGCTCGATCTGCAGGGCCAGTACGACATCGCGGTGGTGGAGCGACAGAAGGGCGGCGAGATCGCGAAGCGGGTGCGTCCGGCGGACGCGGCGTGATTTGTAGGGCGGGCAAAAGCGCGTAGCGCCGTGCCCGAGCGTCAAAACGATAGTGTTGATTGCGAGGTATTCTGTTTCGATTTTTCCTCTTCAGACGCCTTTTGCGCCCATTTCTTTTGTATACTCGGGTCGCACTTAGAAATAAGTTCGGACCATTGATGTGCGTCTTTCAGCTCTAGGAATTGCTTTTCGGGCGCCACATAAACAACGACTTTTTTCTTGACTCTCAAGTAGCCGCCAAACATTCAAAAGCGTTCCCACACTTTTTCCGTCCCAAATCATTAGCCCGAATGTTGCTTCCGAAGCCATAATTCGATCTTTTGCGGAATAGAATGCGAAGTCTCGATCGCGAAACTCACTTCCAATTAATTTTGTTTTCCAGTTGCCAACGTTGTTCCGACAGAACTGTCCGGAACAGAAAACCTCCACGTTTCGATATCCCCGCTCATTGAGAAAAGCTTGCATTGCTTTATCAGCCCCGTTTGCATCACCAATAATCACGGGTAGTTCTTTGTCGATAATATTTTTTAAACGCTCTCGGATTTGAGCATTTAGTCTTGAAATATGTCGAGAACCGCCCAGAAAGACCTTCGTCACTGGTTGCTCCGAGTTCTTGTAATCGTCAGAGCCATAACGTCTGCGGCTTTTCCGTCATCCAAGAGTGCGACCGTAATTGCATTCATAGTAGCGCCGGAACGATACAGATCATCAAAAAGCAAAACTCGCTTTCCAGCCAACGAGGGGTCGATCTTGAATGCACCGTCCAAAATCTTAGTGCGTTCGTCCAAATCATAAACGTTTTTCAGTTGCGGGGTTTCCTTTATCTTTTGAACTGCATTAACAACCGGAATGTTGAGATTTTTACTGATCGCGTCGGCGAGAAGCCTGACTGGTTGGACCGCTCGGTGCGTTGACGGTGGAACAGGAGCGATCACATCGATTTTGCTGAGCGAAGGCGTTAACGCCTCGACCGCGGCAGCCACGATCTCTGGTACTACACTCTGATCCGCTTTGTTTTTCAGTTTATACAATAATTCGCCGATTTCTGATCGAACCGTATCGAACTGCATATGCCCGTATTCATTGTACCCTACGGGCGTGCTGCTGACTGTGTGGATGTCGAGCGCAAATCCCTCACGCCACTTACCGAGAATTTGGCGTGGTTGAAACTTTGCCATACGGTCCTCCATCCGCAAGAAATGGCGCTACGTTCATCAAAATCTGCCAATTCCGCGCCCATCAATCGTAATGGACGTTGTAGCCCTCACTCCGCCGCCTCGATCCTCTTCTTGCCCCGGCCGCGCGCGCCTTTGCGCGCCAGCACGGGCGCCAGGAACTGCCCCGTATAGCTTCGGCCTTCGCCCTTCGGGCTTCGGCCCGACGAGGCCGCCGCCTTCACCACATCCTCGGGCGTGCCTTGCGCGACGATCTCGCCGCCGCCGTCGCCGCCCTCGGGGCCGAGGTCGATCAGCCAATCCGCGGTCTTGATGACTTCGAGGTTGTGTTCGATGACGACAACCGTGTTGCCCTGGTCGGTCAGCTCGTGCAGCACCTCAAGGAGCTTCGCCACGTCGTGGAAATGCAGGCCGGTCGTGGGCTCGTCGAGGATGTAGAGCGTCCTCCCGGTGGCGCGCTTGGACAGCTCTTTGGCGAGCTTGACGCGCTGCGCCTCGCCGCCGGACAGCGTGGTGGCCTGCTGGCCGACGTGGATGTAGTCGAGGCCGACGCGGTGCAGCAGCGCCAGCACGTCGCGCACGCGGGGCACCGCCTTGAAGAACTCCAGCGCCTCCTCGACCGTCATGTCGAGCACGTCGGCGATCGACTTGCCCTTGAACAGCACCTCCAGGGTCTCGCGGTTGTAGCGCTTGCCTTTGCAGACGTCGCAGGTGACGTAGACGTCGGGCAGGAAGTGCATCTCGATCTTGATGACGCCGTCGCCCTGGCAGGCCTCGCAGCGGCCACCCTTGACGTTGAACGAGAAGCGGCCGGGCTCGTAGCCGCGCGCCTTTGACTCAGGGAGGCCCGCGAACCACTCGCGGATCGGCGTGAACGCGCCGGTGTAGGTCGCGGGGTTGGAGCGCGGTGTGCGCCCAATCGGCGACTGGTCGATGTCGATGATCTTGTCGAGGTGCTCGATGCCCTCGATGCGGTCGTGGGCGGCCGGGGCTTCGCTGGCGCCGTTGATCTTGCGAGCCAGCGCCTTGTAGATCGTGTCGATCAGCAAGGTGGACTTGCCGCCGCCGGAGACGCCGGTGACGCAGGTGAACAGCCCGAGCGGGATTTCGGCGGTGAGGTTCTTCAGGTTGTTGCCGCGGGCGTTGACCACGGTCAGCGCGCGGCGCTGTTTCGGGCGGCGCTCGGGGATGGTGACGAACAATTCGCCGGACAGGTATTTGCCGGTGATGGATTTCGAATTGCCGATCAGGTCGTCGACCTGGCCCTCGGCCACCACATGGCCGCCGTGGATGCCGGCGCCGGGGCCGATGTCCAGCACATGGTCGGCGGTGCGGATGGCGTCCTCGTCGTGCTCGACCACGATCACGGTGTTGCCGAGGTCGCGGAGCCGCTTCAGGGTTTCGAGCAGCCGCGCGTTGTCGCGCTGGTGCAGGCCGATCGACGGCTCGTCGAGCACGTAGAGCACGCCGGTCAGGCCCGAGCCGATTTGCGAGGCGAGGCGGATGCGCTGGCTCTCGCCGCCCGACAGCGTGCCGGAGGAGCGGGCGAGGGTGAGGTATTCCAGGCCGACATCGACCAGGAACTTCAGCCGCTCGCGGATCTCCTTGAGCACCCGGACCGCGATCTCGTTCTGCTTCTCGGTCAGCCATTGGGGTAGCTCAGTGAACCAGGCGCCTGCGCCTTTGACCGACATTTCGGAAATGTCGCCGATGTGCTTTTGCGCGATCTTGACGCACAGCGCCTCGGGCTTGAGGCGGAAGCCGTTGCAGGCGGCGCAGGGGATGTCGGTGAAGTATTTCTGCAATTCCTCGCGGGCCCAGTCGCTCTCGGTTTCCTTGAAGCGGCGGTCGAGATTGGTGATGACGCCCTCGAACGGCTTCTTGGTCTGGTAACTCCGCATGCCGTCGTCGTAGGTGAACCTGATGTCGTCGTCGCCGGAGCCGTACAGGATGGCGTCCTGGGTTTTCTTGCCGAGGTCCTTCCATTTGGTGTCCAGGGTGAACTTGTAGTGCTTGCCGAGCGCTTCCAGCGTCTGCACGTAGTACGGCGAGCTTGAGCGCGACCACGGCGCGATCGCGCCTTTGCGCAAGGTGGCGTCCTTGTCGGGGATGACGAGATCGGCGTCGATGTGCTGCTCGACGCCGAGCCCGCCGCAGGCCGGGCAGGCGCCGAACGGATTGTTGAACGAGAACAGCCGCGGCTCGATCTCTGGGATGGTGAAGCCCGACACCGGGCAGGCGAATTTTTCCGAGAAGATGAGACGCTCAGGGCCGTCGAGCTGCGCGTGAATTTTCGCGGTCTTTTTGCCGCCGCCTTCGCCGCTCGCCGCAGCCTGCTCCCTCGCACCTTGCTCGGCGCGCTCCCTCCCCCCTTGAGGGGGAGGGTTGGGGGAGGGGGATGTTCGCTTGCTCTGCGCCCTGCCGCTTACCCCCCTCTCTGTCTCTCCCCCTCAAGGGGGAGAGAACGCAAGAGCCGCGGCGCTCTGGGGTGACGTAGCACTGTCCGCCAATTCGACAACGGCCAATCCCTCGGCGAGCTTGAGGCATTGCTCCAGTGAGTCGGCAAGCCGCGTGGTGATGTCGGGGCGGATCACCAGCCGGTCGACCACGACGTCGATGTCGTGGGTGAATTTCTTGTCGAGCGCCGGCACCTCGGCGATCTCGTGGAACTTGCCGTCGACCTTGACGCGCTGGTAGCCCTTCTTGAGGAACTCGCCGAGCTCCTTGCGGTACTCGCCCTTTCGGCCGCGCACGACGGGGGCCAGCACGTAGATGCGCGCGCCCTCGGGCAGAGCGAGCACGCGGTCGACCATCTGCGACACGGTCTGACTTTCGATCGGCAGCCCGGTCGCGGGCGAGTAAGGCACGCCGACGCGGGCCCAGAGCAGCCGCATGTAGTCGTAGATTTCGGTGACGGTGCCGACGGTCGAGCGCGGGTTCTTCGAGGTGGTTTTCTGCTCGATCGAGATCGCGGGGGAGAGACCGTCGATCTGGTCGACATCCGGCTTCTGCATCATCTCCAGGAACTGGCGGGCATAGGCCGACAGCGACTCGACGTAGCGGCGCTGGCCCTCGGCGTAGATGGTGTCGAAGGCGAGCGAGGATTTGCCGGAGCCGGACAGCCCAGTGAACACCACGAGCCGGTCGCGCGGGATCTCGACGTCGATGCCCTTGAGGTTGTGCTCGCGCGCGCCGCGGATCGCGATGACGCGGCGGTCGTGGGCGTCCTTCGCGGCGGCGGCGCGGGGGCCGGCGCGCCGGCTCTTGTCAAACAGGTCGTTCATGAAGTCCTGACGGCAATGGCCTGCGGAGCTTCAAGAACGTAGTGAGAACGCCAGCCTTTCGCCAGCCCCGGCAAACGGTTCCGTGTATGTTTGTGGATGACGGCGGAGCGGAGCCGATACGCCGGGCGCGATCAACCGCCTTGCGGGCCGGGCCCGGTCGCCGCCCAGGCCTGCCGTGGGCCGCTCAGAATTTGTAGTTGATGCCGGCGCGCACGATATTGGTGTTGAACTTGGCGTCGATCGGTGTGCCGCCGGAGCAGCTCGCGTCGCAGGTCGCCTTGCCGAGATCGACGTAGAGATATTCGAGCTTGGCGCTCCAGTTGTTCATGAACGCGTATTCGAGACCGCCGCCCCCGGTCCAGCCGATGTTGGTGCTGTTGAAGCCGACCACCCCGACCATCGTGGCCCTGACGTCGCCGTAGGCCATGCCGCCGGTGACATAGGGCATGAACCGGTCGAACGCATAGCCGATGCGCCCGCGCAGCGTGCCGAGGTAGTTGTTCGAGGTCTTGCAGGTACCGAGGCAGGTGGTCGTGGTCGAGCCGTGGATGTTGCTCCAATCGAGGTCGGTCTCGATGCCGAACACCGCCGAGCCCAATTGCACGTTGTAGCCCAGCGTGCCGCCGACCACCGCGCCACTGACATTGAAGTTGCCGGTCGAAAGACCGGCCGCGCTGCTGGTCCAGTTCGATTTGCCGAAGCCGTAGCCGGCGTTGAAGCCGACATAAGCGCCGTTCCAGCTAAAGAACGGCACGAACGCCGGCGCCCGCGGCGGCGGCATATAACGCGGCGGCGGCATGTCGCTTGCCAGCGCCGATGTGGCCGCAAATGCCGCAAACGCCACACCAGCCAGCAACCGTCGTGTCATGGTCCCGTCTCCGTCCGCTTGGCCTTCTTGGGCCGCTGCCTTGGCCCGCCTCGCTCGGCCGCTTTGCGGCGCGATGGACGTTCCGTGGGGCGATGGCCGGACGTGCTCGGGACTGATCGCCAAACCTCGCAGGGTGTGGATTACTTGAGTCGCCAGAGTTCCGGATCGAAAATTTTCAACGACAAGAGCGGGATGCAGGCGCGGGGGCTGTGGGCAAACGCCGCGGAAGGCCTGTGGAAAAGGGTGGAAAACCAGACGCCGCTTGTATTCAGGGCCAGGCCTGTGATAAGAACAAAAAGTGAACAATATTCCGACGCTCCTGAAAGGCTCCGGTCCGCGACTTGTGGATAAGTGCGGCAGGCTGTGGCGTACCGGCGGCGTTCGGTTGCGTGAGCGCTCGGTTTCGGGCGCTAAGTGACTACTTAACGTGACGGAGCGGAGGGCATCCGCGGAGCGGAGCAGGAGAAGGTCATGGCAGGCTCGGTGAACAAGGTGATCCTGATCGGCAACCTCGGGGCGGACCCGGAAATCCGGCGCACCCAGGACGGCCGGCCGATCGCCAATCTGCGGATTGCGACGTCGGAGAGCTGGCGCGACAAGGCCACCGGCGAGCGCAAGGAAAAGACCGAG
Source organism: uncultured Alphaproteobacteria bacterium (assembly GCA_963702635.1). Classification (GTDB taxonomy): domain Bacteria; phylum Pseudomonadota; class Alphaproteobacteria; order Rhizobiales; family Xanthobacteraceae; genus Z2-YC6860. The sequence continues at coordinate 587,793 of CAVPDL010000009.1, read as the reverse complement.
TGGCACCGCGTGGTGATCTTCAACGAAGGGCTCTGCAAGGTGGTCGAGCAGTACGTCAAGAAAGGCTCGAAGGTCTACATCGAAGGCCAGTTGCAGACCCGCAAGTGGCAAGACAAGGACGGCCAGGACCGCTACTCCACTGAAGTGGTGCTGCAGGGCTTCAACTCGCAGCTCACCATGCTCGACAGCCGTGGCGGTGGCGGTGGCGGTGGGGCCGATGCCTCCGACAACGACTTCGGCTCGCAGGGCGCGATGCCGGCGCGCAAACCCGCCATGGCCGGCGCGGGCGGCGGCAAGCGCGGCGACATGGACGACGAGATTCCGTTCTGAGCCGATGCTATGCACGCCTCGCCGTGCAACGGGCGTTCGTTAATGTGCTCTCTCCCCGTGTGGGAGAGGGCTCAATTATCAGCGCGTCAAATCCCGAACGCGGCGCGCACGCCGTCGACGACGTATTGTACGGCGAGGGCGGCCAGCAACACGCCGAGCAGGCGCGAGGCGACGACGTTGCCGGTGACGCCGAGCAGCCTGCCGATCCGCTCGGCGGCGAAGAACGAGGCGATGCAGGCCAGCATCACCAGGACGACGACGGCGAGCAGGACCGCGAGCCATTGTGGCCGGTAGGCGGCCTGGCCGGCGAGCAGGATCGTCGCCGTGATGGCGCCGGGGCCGGCCATCATCGGGATCGCCAGCGGAAACGCGGCAACGTCACGGGCGTGCTCCTCGAGTGCGTGCTCGGCATCCTCGGTGGCGCGCTTCTGCCTGATGCCCAGCACCATCTCGAAGGCGACCGCGAACAGTAACAGCCCGCCGGCGATGCGGAACGCCGGCAGCGTGATGCCGAGCTGCCGCAGCAGCCAGTCGCCGATCAGCGCCGCGCCGATCAGGATGGCGCCGGCAATCAGGCTGGCGCGCACCGCGACCTTGCGGCGAATGCCCGCCGGCAGCCGATTGGTGATGGCAAGGAAGGTCGGCACGAGGCCAACCGGATCGACCACGACGGCGAGCGTGACCATGGCCGAGATCAAAAAGTCGAGCGGCATGCCGCGAGCCTAGGCGTATGAAACCGGACGGTCTATCGCGCCGTTTGGCGGACGCTTTCACACCGTTGCCATGGTTGCCGATCTGCGGCCGAAATATTCTCTCAAGACATTGAGAATACGTGCGAAACTCATACATGCAAATTGCTGTTTCGGGGTGGCCGCAACGGCCTGAATCAGCTATGAGTTTTTGCATTGGATTCGCCCCGCGAATCCTGCGTTCATTCACCAGGATCTAGCCCTTGGCCGAAACTGAAAATCCCACCGGGGGAACACCCTCGGACGTACGCCCTGTTTCGATCGCGGAGGAGATGAAGCGCAGCTACCTCGATTACGCCATGAGCGTGATCGTGTCGCGGGCGCTGCCCGACGTGCGCGACGGCCTGAAGCCGGTGCATCGCCGCATTCTTTATTCGATGCACGAGCAGGGCCATACGCCCGACAAAAAATACGTCAAATCGGCGCGCGTGGTCGGCGACGTGATGGGCAAATACCATCCGCACGGCGATACCGCGATCTACGACGCGCTGGTGCGCATGGCGCAGGATTTCTCCATGCGCCTGATGCTGATCGACGGGCAAGGCAACTTCGGTTCGGTCGACGGCGACGCGCCGGCGGCGATGCGCTACACCGAATGCCGGCTCGATCATTCAGCGATGGCGCTGCTCGCCGACATCGACGAGGACACGGTCGACTTCCAGCCGAATTACGACGGCAACGAGCACGAGCCGGTGGTGTTGCCGGCACGCTTCCCGAACCTTCTCGTCAACGGCGCCGGCGGCATCGCCGTCGGCATGGCGACCAATATCCCGCCGCACAATCTCGGCGAGGTGATCGACGCCTGCACGGCCCTGATCGACGACCCGGGGCTCACCATCGACGACCTGATCAAGATCGTGCCAGGCCCGGATTTTCCGACCGGCGGCATCATCCTCGGCCGCGCCGGCATCCACAGCGCCTATCACACCGGCCGCGGCTCGATCGTGATGCGCGGCAAGGTCGAGATCGAGACCATCCGCAAGGAGCGCGAGGCGATCATCGTCAGCGAAATCCCCTACCAGGTGAACAAGGCGACGATGATCGAGCGCATCGCCGAATTGGTGCGCGAGAAGAAGATCGAGGGCATCGCCGAGCTCCGCGACGAGTCCGACCGCGACGGCTACCGCGTGGTGATCGAGCTCAAGCGCGAGGCGATGCCGGACGTGGTGCTCAATCAGCTCTACCGGTTCACGCCGCTGCAGACGTCGTTCGGCGCCAACGTCGTGGCGCTCGACGGCGGCCGTCCGCTGCTGATGAACCTGAAGGACATGCTGAGCGCGTTCGTCGCATTCCGCGAAGTTGTCATCTCGCGGCGCACCAAGCACCGGCTCGGCAAGGCGCGAGACCGCGCCCACATCCTGGTCGGCCTGGCTATCGCGGTCGCCAACATCGACGAGGTGATCAAGCTGATCCGCGGCTCCAAGGACGCCAACGAGGCACGCGACAAGTTGATGGAGCGCGAATGGCCCGCCAACACCGCGGCCGAACTGATCGCGCTGATCGACGATCCGCGCCACCGAATGTCGTCGGCCGGCACCGCCAAGCTGACCGCCGAGCAGACCAAGGCGATCCTCGACCTGCGGCTGCAGCGGCTGACGGCGCTGGGCCGTGATGAGATCAAGGACGAGCTCGACAAGCTCGCCGCCGAGATTTCCGATTATCTCGACATCCTGCGTTCGCGCGCGCGCATCCAGGCGATCGTCAAGGACGAGCTGAAGAAGGTGAGGGACGAGTTCGCCACCCCACGCCGCACCGTGATCGCGGAGGCCGAGGGCGAGGTCGAGGACGAGGACCTGATCCACCGCGAGGACATGGTGGTGACGGTGTCGCATCTGGGCTACGTCAAACGCGTACCGCTGTCGACCTACCGGATGCAGCGGCGCGGCGGCAAGGGCCGCTCCGGCATGCAGACCCGCGACGAGGATTTCGTATCGCGGCTGTTCGTCGCCTCAACGCACACGCCGGTGCTGTTCTTCTCCTCGCACGGCCGCGTCTACAAGGAGAAGGTCTGGCGGCTGCCGGTCGCGGCGCCGCAGTCCCGCGGCAAGCCGTTGATCAACATTCTGCCGATCGACCAGGGCGAGCTGATGACCTCGATCCTGCCGCTGCCCGAGGACGAGAGCACCTGGGGCAATCTCGACGTGATGTTCGCCACCACCAAAGGCACGGTGCGGCGGAACAAGCTTTCGGATTTCGTCGACGTGCGGCGCTCCGGCATCATCGCCATGAAGCTCGCCGACGGCGAGGGCATCGTCGACGTGCAGGTCTGTTCGGAGAAGGACGACGTGCTGCTGACCACGGCGTGGGGGCAGTGCATCCGCTTCGCGGTGACCGACGTCCGCGTATTCCAGGGCCGCACCTCGATGGGGGTGCGCGGCATCAACCTCGCCGAGGGCGACCGGGTGATCTCGCAATCCATCGTCAGCCATCTCGACGTCAGCGCCGAGGAACGCGTGGCCTATCTGAAGCGCGCCAACGCGGTGCGGCGCGGCCAGGGTGGCGATGAGCCGGAGGAGGCTGCGGTCGACGCCGAGGAGGCGCAGGAGGCGTCGGCGATCGAGCTCGGCGAGCAGCGCTATGTCGAGATGTCGGCAGCCGAGCAGTTCATTCTCACGATATCCGAGCGCGGCTACGGCAAGCGCTCGTCATCCTACGAGTACCGGATCACCAACCGCGGTGGCAAAGGCATCGTCGCCATGGCGATCTGGGAAGGCAAGAAAGGCTCAGAGACCATCAAGGACAAGATCGGCCAGCTCGTCGCTTCGTTCCCGGTCGAGGAGGCCGACCAGCTCATGCTGGTGACCGACGGCGGCAAGCTGATCCGCACGCCGGTGAACGGCATCCGCATCGCCGGCCGCTCGACGCAGGGCGTGATCGTGTTCAATACCGCCGATGACGAGAAGGTGGTGTCGGTCGAACGCATCGGCGAAGAGGGCGAGGAGAACGGCGGAAATTAGCGGGCGCCCGCCGCTCACACCTGCCTTGTCATGCCCGCGAAGGCGGCATCCAGTACCCACAAACCGCGCTCGTGATTATTGGGTCATCCGCTTTCGCGGATGATGACAGCGGCATTTGTGGCAGCACTGGATTGCTCACTCCGCCTTGATGTTCGCGGCCTTGACCACGCCGCTCCACAGTTCGAGCTCGTGGGCGAGCATTTTCCGCAGGTCCTCGGGCGTGCCGATCTTGACCTCGGCGCCGAGGGTGTCGAGGCGCTTTTTCGTCGTCGGATCGTTCATGGCCTGACGGAACGCGCCATTGAGCTTGGTGATGACGTCCTGCGGCGTTCCGGCCGGCGCCACCACGGCGAGCCAGAACGGCGACTGCAGCTTGGGATAGCCGGCCTCGACCACGGTCGGCACATCGGGCAATTGCGGATGGCGTACTTTGCCGGCGATTGCGATCGGCCGGAGCTTGCCGGCCTGGATCTGCGGCAGGCTGGTGGTGCTCGGATCGGCGACCACCTGGACTTCGTTGACCAGAACCGCGGCAAGCATCGGCGCCGTGCCGCGATAGGGCACGTGGACGATGTTGACGCCGGCTTCAAGCTTGAACAGTTCGAGCAGCAGATGCGGCGCAACGCCGAAGCCTTGCGAGCCCCAGCTCACCTTGCCCGGATTGGCCTTGGCGTAGGCCGCCAGGTCGGCCATCGATTTCACCGGTAGCGACGGATGCACCGAAATGATCAGAGGCGTCTCGATCAGCTGGCAGACCGGTACGAACGCCTTGACCGGGTCGTAGCCGATGTTGGGATGCACGGCCGGGCCGGTGGTCAGCGATCCGCCGGGCGTCATCAGGATGGTATAGCCGTCGGGGTCGGCGGCGGCGACGAACTTTGCGCCGATGCTGCCGCCGGCGCCGCCGCCGCGGTTCTCGATGACGATGCTCTGGCCAAGCACCGTGCCAAGCCGCTCCGAGATGATGCGTGCCATGCCGTCGGTCGGGCCGCCGGCGGGGAAGGGCACCACCACCTTGATTGCGCGGTTGGGATAACCCTGGGCGTGCGCCGACGCACCGGCGTCCGCCAGCAGCAACGCCCCGGCGGAAAGCAGCAGTGCCAGTATTGTTCGAACGCTCATGTCGAGTTCACTCCATCTGCAAGTGCGCGGCCTTGGCGACGCCGGTCCAGAGCGTCAGCTCCCTGGCGAGCATCTTGCCGAATTCTTCGGGGGTATCGATCGCAACCTCGGCGCCATAGTTGGCAAGCTGTGCGCGGGTCTGCGGGGCGGTCAGCGCTTCGCGCAGCGCCGTGTTGAGTTTCTTGATAATCGCCGGCGGCGTGCCGCCCGGCGCCACCACACCGAGCCAGAAGTCAGTTTGCAGCTTCGCATAGCCTTGCTCGGCCGTGGTCGGAACATCCGGCAGCGGCTTGATGCGTTTGGGCGTCAGCACGGCGATGGCGCGCGCCTTGCCGCTCTGGATGTGCGGCAGGATGGTGGTGCTGGCATCGGTAAACAACTGGATTTCACCGGCAAGCAGCGCGGTGATCGCCGGTGCGCTGCCGCGGTAGGGTACGTGCAGGATGTTGAGCCCGTAGTCGAGCTTCATCATTTCGAGCAGCAGGTGCGGCGCGGTGCCGTAGCCCTGCGAGCCGCCGGTGATCTTGCCCGGATTGGCCTTGGCGTAGGCGATCAGCTCGGGAAAGGTCTTGACCGGCAACGATGGGTGCACGGTCATGATCATCGGCGCCGTCATCAACAGTGCCACCGGCGTGAACGCCTTGGCCGGGTCGTAACCGATCTTAGTGTGTACGGCGGGCCCGGTGGTCAGCGAACCGCCCGGCGTGATCAGGATGGTGTAGCCGTCCGGCTCGGCGCTGGCGACGACCTTGGCGCCGACGCTGCCGCCGGCGCCGCCGCCGTGGTTCTCGATGATGACACTCTGGCCGAGCACCGTGCCAAGGCGGTCCGAGATAATGCGGGCAAGACCGTCAGTCGGCCCTCCCGGCGGGAACGGCACCACCATCTTGATCGGTTTGCTCGGATAATTGTCGGCGAGCGCCGGAACCGCCGGCTGAAGCAGCAGCGATCCGGCGAGCAGGGACAGCGCAAGCACTGCACGAACGATCATGTCGGCCTCCGCAACGTACCTTGCGACGCTCGATGCGAGCGCTATCAGGGCACTGCCCGGCGCCCGGCGCAAGGGATGATCGTGTGCGAGATTGCCGCGCCTGAGCCTCGAAGCCGGAGGCTTGATGTCTCCGGCTTCGTCATATCAGGTCAAATGCGACTCCCGGTTCGGCGGAGCGGCGCTGCCGATCACCAGTAGTAGACGCGATTGAAGAAGTACGCGCGTGGCCGGGCGTAGTATCCGTACCCGCACCCGCCGCCGCAGCCGCCGTAGTAGGTCCGGTAGTACGGACGATAGTAGCCATAGCCTCCGCAGCCGCCGTATCCGCATCCGCCGCCGTAATAGGACCGGTAGTACGGCCGATAATACGGACGGTAGTAGCCGTAACCGCCGCCGTAGTAGGACCGGTAATACGGCCGATAGTACGGACGGTAGCCATAGCCGCCGCCGTAGTAGCCGCCGCCGTACCCGTAGCCGCAGCCGCCGCCCCAGCAACCGACCTTTTCCGCTGCCGCGAGGCCATCGCTCGCGGCCCTGAGTGCCGCCGGCGCCGACAAAGCCATGGCCTGTACTGGCGTCGTAACAGCCGTGACCGCCATGAGCGCAAGCCCGGCTGCAACCATCAACAATCTACGCATGCTACGCATGGTGACCCTCCAAATGATCGACCAAGACCAATAGTTTCTGATACTTAGATGGTTAACGCAAGCCCCCCTTCCTAGCCCCCGCTTAATCGGCCTGCAGGCCAAGCTCCTTCACGATCGGACGCCATTTCTGAGTGTCGGCGGCGATCACTGTGGCCAACGCCTCGGGCGCCCCGCCGCGCGGTTGGGCCGCGAGCCGCTCCAGCGCCTGCGTCATCGCCGGCGTCTTCAGGGCGGCGTTGCATGCGGCGTTGAGCTTGCCGACGATCTCCGGCGACGTGGCCTTGGGCGCCAGCAACGCGGTCCAGGCTCCGGTCACCAGCGTCGGATAGCCGAGCTCCGGCATCGCCGGCACATCGGGCAGTTGCGCGATGCGCTTGGGCCCGATCAGCGCCAGCGCGCGGAGCCGGCCGTCGCGGATGAAGCCGAGCGAGGTGCCGACGGTGTCGAAGGTCATCTGCACCTGGCCCGCGACCGTGTCGGCGAGCGCCGGCCCGCCGCCATGGTAAGGCACGTGGGTGATCTGCGTGCCGGAGAGTTTCTTGAACAGCTCGGCGGTGAGATGGGGCAGCGTGCCGGCGCCGCCGGTCGAATAATTGAGCTTGCCGGGATTGGCTTTGGCGAGCGCGATCAGCTCGGGCAGCGTTTTGGCCTGCACGGAGGGATGCACGACCAGCACCGACGGTGTTTCGGTCATGATCGCGACGGGTGCGAAATCGGCGGCGGTGTAGCCGGCGTTCTTGAGCAGCATCGGGCTCATGATCAGGCCGCTCGCGGCGGTGTAGTGCAAGGTATAGCCGTCGGGGTCGGCCTGGGCCGCGGCTTTCGAGCCGATGGTGTTGCCGGCACCGGCGCGGTTCTCGATCACGACCGGCTGGCCCAGGATCGGCGTCAGCGCATTGGCGACGATGCGCGCCATGGTGTCGACCGGGCCACCGGCCGGCGTCGGCACGATCATCTTGATCGGATGGCTTGGATAGGTGTCGGCAAGCGCGCCGCGTGAGCTGATCGAGAGTGCCGCCGCGCCATACAAGAAGCTACGCCTCGCGAGCATTTCCATCTCCTCGATTGACAAGACAGTCGCGACATTCTCCGCATCATTCCGGAGCGCGCTGAAAACGCGAGCCCGGAATCCATAGCCTCAGTATATCCGCAACAGTCAAAAACAGGGGCCATGGATTCCGGCACTCGCTTGGCTCGGCCGGAATGACGCGGAAACGCATGGTGGAGCCTAAAGGTCCATCGTACTCGGCGCGAAGATTTCCTCCAGAGCGACGCGGCGCGACGAAAGGCCCTGCTCGTGGACGTATTGGGTGATGGTCTCGAGCACCTTACGGCTGCCCTTGACGCCATACGCCATCGGATCGGTTGAGAGCGCGCGACGGACCTCGTCGCCGATCAGCCCTGGCTCGAGATGCCGGTGCAGTGAAGTGTCGCGGGCATGGATCACCGCGCCGCGCGCCTCGGCGAACGCGTTGTAGATGTTGAGTGCAGCCCAGGGATATTTCTCGAAAATCGAGCGCCGGATCACCATGCCGTGGTTGATCTGGTAGATGCCGGTCTTGGCGTAATAGCGCTTGGCCTCGGCGGCGCGATCGAACAGCGGCTTGAAGCGGTTGTCGGCGGCGAGGTTGATCCGGCTGCGATCGACCAGATTCTGGTTGGTCAGATAGAGCAGGGTGGCGTCGAGCTCGCCCTTGACCATCATCTCGCCGATGTTGGTGGCCGGCGGGATCTGGTTGACGGTGACGCCGGCCGGCGCCTTGAAGCCGGTGGCGCCGCCGTGGCTCGCTTCGGGCGTGCGCTCCATGAACCACTCGACCTCGCGCGGATGCACGCCGAATTCGTGCTGCAGCACGCCGCGGCCCCAGATCGCCGCGGTCTGCTGGTATTCCGGCACGCCGACGCGCTTGCCCTTCAGGTCCCCGGGCGCCTGGATGCCGGAGGCGACGCGGACGAGAATGCGGTTATGGAAGAACTCGCGGGTGGTGAACACCGGCAAACCGACCCACTGGGTCTGGCCTTGCGAGGTGGCGATGCTCAGCGACGACATCGACATCTCCGAGACGTCGAACTCGGCGAACTTCAATTGCCGCCAGAACATCTCCGAAGGATGCAGCGCGGTGGGGTGGAGCTTGATTGCGTCCGGCGCGATCCGGCCGTTCAAGAACGGCCTGGGTGTTCTCGTTGCGCGACAGCGCAATGCTGAGCTCAAGCTTTTCTGACATTTCCGCTCCTGCTACCGGGCACCGGCGTTCTCCAAAATCCGCGCCATCTCGACATAGCCACGGCGGCGAGCGTGCTGCAACGGCGTGATGTCTTGGCGGTCGGCGATGTTGACGTCGCAGCCGGCCTCGACCAGAGCGCGTACGGTTGCGGTGTGGTTGGCGTCGCCATTGCCGAGCACCACCGCCTCCATCAACGCGGTCCAGCCGAGATTGTTGACGTGGTTGAGCGGCGCTTTCGCCGCGATCAGAAGCTTGACCGCCTCGACATGGCCGAGGTGGGCGGACGCGATCAGGGCGGTGCCGTCGTAGCGGCTGGTGACGTTCTTGGCGCTGGCGCCGCCGTCGAGAGCAGCCTTCAGCGTCGGCAGATCATTCGCGACCGCGGCGATGGTGACGGCATCGTATTTGTCGATGTCCATCGCGTTGCCGTTGGCGCCAAGCCTGAGCAGCGCGCTCACGGCTTCGGCGCGCTTCATGTAGGCCGCGACGAGAAGCGGCGTGCGGCTCTTCGAATCCTGGATGTTGGGCTTCTCGCCGCCCTTGATGAGCTGCTCGATCTCGGCGACATCGCCTTTGGCCGCCGCCTCGTGCAAACCGGCGTAAACCGCGAGCTCATCGCGGGTCGGCGCGGTCTGCGCGGCGGCGGTAAGCGCGCAGATAATGAGGCCGGCGAGGGCTGCGAGGGCGCGATTCAAAGGCATTGGTTTCCCCCGACCGTCATCGTCCGCGAAAGCGGATGATCGAGTAACCCATGACTTGAGTTTTTAGCTGCAAGCGCCGAGTTTACTGGATGCACTGCCTTCGCGGGCATGACAATTCTGGACCAATCGCCCGGTGACAAACAAGAACATAGCCATCGTCGGCGCCGGCATCGGCGGGCTCACCGCGGCGCTGGCGCTGATCCGGCAAGGTATCGGCGTCGATGTCTATGAGCAGGCGCCGGAGTTGAAGGAGCTCGGCGCCGGCGTGCAGATCAGCTCGAACGGCACGCGCGTGCTCTATGCGCTGGGCCTTGGCGAGGCGATCGAGCGGCTCGGCGTCATTGTCGCCGGCAAGGAAATCCGGCTGTGGAGCACGGGCCAGACCTGGAAACTGTTCGACCTCGGCGCCGAATCCGTCGAGCGTTATGGCTCGCCTTATATGATGTTTCATCGCGGCGATCTGCACGCCCTGCTGCTCGAAGCGATCCAGCGCGAACGGCCGGATGCCGTGCATCTCGACCGCAAATGCGCCGGCGTCACGCAAGCCGGCGATGCCGTGACCGTCCGGTTCGACAATGGCGAGACGGCGACCGCGCCGCTCGTGATCGGCGCCGACGGCGTGCAGTCGCGGGTCCGACTTGCGGTGTTCGGCGCCGACCGGCCGGAGTTCACCGGCATCGTCGCCTGGCGCGGCCTTATCCCGCGGGACAAGGTGCCGTCAGGCATCAAGCTCGACGTCGGCACCAACTGGATCGGGCCGGGCGGCCATGTGGTGCACTATCCGGTGCGAGGCGGGGCGCTGCTGAATTTCGTAGGCCTCTTGGAACGCGACGACTGGCGGGTGGAAAGCTGGACCGTGCAGGGCACCAGAGACGAGTTCGCCAATAACTTCCGCAACTGGCATCCGGACATTCACGCCTGCATCCGCAGCGTCGAGGTGCCCTACAAGTGGGCGTTGTTTGCGCGCCCGCCGATGCCGGCCTGGACCAGCGGCCGGGTCACGCTCCTGGGCGACGCCTGCCACTCGATGCTGCCGATGATGGCGCAGGGTGCTGTGATGGCGATAGAGGATGGCCTGGTGCTGGGGCGCTGCGTGGCCAAATATGGTGTGGAGCCGGAGGGGCTGCAGCGCTACGAGGCGGCGCGTCGCGAGCGCGCCAACCGGTGCGTCGCGTCCTCGCTCGACAATGCCAAACGGTTCCACAATCCAACGCTCGCGTCCGCAGAGGGGGCCGGCGCCTACGTCACCCGCGAATGGCAGGAAGACAAGGTGAAAGCCCGCTACGAATGGCTGTTCACCTACGATGCGGCGAGCGTGGCGGTGTGATGTCACACTTCACCGTCGCATCGGCATCGAATATGGTCGCCACGCATGACGCAATTTTTTCCCCGGCCCCAGGGCCTGACTGTTGGCGAGATCGCGGCGCTGACGGGCGCCGTACCGCGCGACGGCGCCCGGCTTGACGACGTAATCTCCGGCATCGCAGCGCTCGACCGGGCTCGCGGGGGCGATCTGACGTTCCTCGACAGAGCCAGGTATCTCGGCCTCCTCACCGGTACGCGGGCGGGGGTCTGTATCACGACCGAGCGCTTCGCGTCGTCGGCGCCAGCGGCGCTGACCGTGTTGCGCAGCGCCGAGCCGTTCCGCGACTTCGTCGCCGTGGCGCGAAAGCTGTTTCCGGATTCGCTCCGGCCGCCATCGCTCTACGACGCTGAGGCGATCGGCGCCGGCGCAGTGGTGCATCCGACCGCTGAGATCGAGAACGGCGCCGTCATCGACCCCGGCACCGTGATCGGGCCGCGCGCGGCGATTGGCACCGGAAGCGTGATCGGCCCGAACGTGGTGGTCGGGCCGGACGTGCAGATCGGACGTGACTGCTCAGTCGGTCCCGGCGCCTCGATTATGCACGCGTTGATCGGCGACAACGTCATCCTTCATGCTGGCTGCCGTATCGGCCAGGATGGCTTTCGTTATCACCCGACCGCGAAAGGTCACGTCAAGGTTCCGCAGCTTGGCCGGGTGGTCATCCAGGACAACGTCGAGATCGGCGCCAACACCACGATCGACCGTGGAGGCACTGGCGACACCGTGGTCGGCGAGGGTACCAAGATCGACAACCTGGTGCAGATCGGGCACAACTGCACCATCGGGCGGCATTGCATCATCGTCGCGGAATGTGGGCTGTCCGGTAGCGTGGTGCTGGGCGATCGTGTCGTGCTGGGTGGGCAGGTCGGCATTGCCGACCATCTGACCATCGGCGAGGGCGCGGTAGTCGGCGCGAAAAGCGGCGTTGTTTCCAATATCCCGGCCGGCGAACGCTGGCTGGGCCTCCCGGCAATGCCGGGCCGCGAGTTCTTGCGGGTGACTGCGGAGCTGCGCAGGAAATCTGAAGGACGACCGACTGGATGAGGCCATGACCGCTGCAATGGATGACGTTACCCTCGACGTGGTTGCGATCATCGCCAGGAAGCTTCGCGACGCCAAACGCGAGCCGGCCCTGACCGACCGGTTGGACGAACTCGGCCTCAATTCATTCGCCGCGGTCGAGATGATCTTCGACCTCGAAGAGAAGTTCGACATCCAAATTCCTTATAATTCCAACGACGCCCGCATGGAGTTTGAGACCGTGGGCGACGTGGTGGACGCCATCAAGAAGCGGATCGGGCGGCCGTAGATGGCGGATCGCGTCGTTGTCACGGCCTGGGGCGTTCTCTCCTCGATCGGACACACGGCGGAGGCCTACTGGGCCAATCTCTCGCGGGGCGTCAGCGGCATCGCGCCCGCGGTCACGATTCCGACCGACCAGCTCGCGCAGAAGGTGGTCGCCGAAGTCAAGAATTACGACCCGCTGAAGTATTTCGACGAGCGGCAGGTGGCGTCGATGGATCGGGTCGCGCAGTTCGGCGTGGTCGCGGCGCGCGAGGCGATCGCGCATTCTGGACTCTACGTTCGACGGCGAACTTTCCGAGCGTACGGCAACCATTATCGGCTGCGGCGGCGGCGGGCAATCGACCCAGGACGAGAACTTCAAGCGGCTCTACGGGGACAAGGCCAAGCGGCTGCATCCGCTGACGATCCCGAGGCTGATGGTGAACGCGCCGGCGAGCCAGATTTCGATGAAATGCGGGCTGCGCGGGCCGGCCTTCGTGGTGGCGAGCGCGTGCGCGTCGGCGACGCATGCCATCGGGCTTGCCTTTCATATGGTGCGCTCAGGCCAGGTGCCGGTGGCGGTGACTGGTGGCGCCGAGGCCTGCATCGCGTTCGGCACCATGAAAGGCTGGGAAGCGCTGCGAGTGCTTGCGCCTGACACCTGCCGGCCGTTCTCGCGTGACCGCAAGGGCCTGGTGATCGGCGAGGGCGCCGCTGTTCTGGTGATCGAGTGCCTCGACCATGCCAGGAGGCGCTCGGCCAACATCCTCGGTGAAATCGTAGGCTTCGGAATGAGCGCCGATGCGGGCGACCTGCTTAGCCCGGACGCCGGCGGCATGACCCGGGCGATCATGGCGGCGCTGACCGACGGCGGGCTTGCGGCGTCCGATGTCGCCTACGTGAACGCCCATGGCACGGGGACCGCGGCCAATGACGAAACCGAGACGCAGGCGCTCAAGCTGTCGTTCGGCGCGCACGCCAGAAAACTCGTGCTGTCGTCGAACAAGTCGATGATCGGCCACGCGCTAGGCGCCGCCGGGGCGCTCGAACTCGTGGCAACGTTGATGACGATCCGTGAGAATTCTGGTGCCGCCGACGGTCAATTATCTCGGACCGGACCCGGCCTGCGACATCGACTGCGTACCCAATGAGGCACGCCCGATGCGGGTCGATGCGGCGCTGTCGAATTCGTTCGCGTTCGGCGGCCTTAACGCCGTCCTCGCGGTCCAGCGCTTTGTTTGATCGCTAGAGGCGGTCGGGGCGACGATCCGTGCGGTCTTGGCCTTGCCGCGTGCTGAGCGCTGGTCGCGCAGGCAGCCGGCTTCGAAATAGGGCCAGGCCTGCTCCGAGCAATTTGAGCCGAGCGGACGGATGTCGAGCCGGTCGCCCTTGCCGCTGTGGATCGGTGCGCTTGCCGCCACCTGGTCGCTGAAGCTCGGCAGAATCGTCATGGTGCCCGCAATCAGTGCTGCGAGCACGACGGCCGAGATCGAGCCGAAAATCGTCTTGGTCATGACACGCCCCTGTTGAACAGCCGCTGACGCGGTCTCTTCATGATTTAGTCGCACGGAGGGGCGTTCAGGTTCAGTGATCGGCAACACATTTCGGACGATTGTGCATCGCCTCAAGAAATCCGAGCCACTCATTGAAGTCATTTGGCTTTTCGCGGCGCCCAGCGGGTATGCCCTTGCCGGGCCGGGAACGGCAGGTTAGACCGCCCTGCCATGCCGCGCACCGCGCTTTATGCCGGGTCGTTCGACCCGGTCACCAACGGCCACCTCGACGTGGTGCGCCAGGCCGCAAGGCTTTGCGACAAGCTGGTGCTGGCGATCGGGGTGCATCCCGGCAAGGCGCCGCTGTTTGCCGCGAAAGAGCGGCTCGCCATGCTGCGAGGAAACCTGCGAGCCGATCGCGCGCAAAGCGCGGTGCGAACTCGATTTCGTCACCTTCGACGACCTGGTGGTGACGGCGGCCAAGCGCGCCGGGCCACCATCCTGATCCGCGGGCTGCGCGACGGCAGTGATTTCGACTACGAGATGCAGATGGCCGGCATGAACGCCGCCATGGCACAAGGACATCCAGACCGTGTTCCTGCCGGCGTCGCCGAAGGTCCGCCCGATCACCGCCACTTTGGTGCGCCAGATCGCCGGCATGGGCGGCGACGTGTCGGACTTCGTGCCGAAGCCGGTCGCGGCCCGGCTGAAGAAGAAATTCCGCAAATAACCTTAGCTCAAGGAGCTTTTCGACATGCGTCGATGGACCGTCACGCTCGCGTCTGCGCTGTTGGCTCTTGCTTTCGCAGCGCCCGCCGCCTTCGCTCAACGGCAATCTCGCCAATCCCGCAGCGCTGCGCGAGCAGGCGCCGCCGGTCTACAAGGCCAAGTTCGACACCAGCAAGGGCGCGTTCGTGGTCGAGGTGCACCGCGACTGGGCGCCGAACGGCGCCGACCGCTTCTACAACCTGGTGAAGAACGGCTTCTACGACAACGTCCGCTTCTTCCGCGTCATCTCCGGCTTCATGGTGCAGTTCGGCATCAGCGGCGATCCGAGGTCTCCGCGCCGTGGCGCGAGGCGCGCATCGCGGACGATCCGGTCAAGCAAAGCAACAAGCGCGGCTACATCACCTACGCAATGGCGGGGCCGAACACGCGCACCACCCAGGTGTTCATCAACTTCGGCGACAACACCGGCCTCGACAGCCAGGGCTTCTCGCCGTTCGGCCGGATCGTCACCGGGATGGACGTGGTCGACAAGCTCAATGCCGAATACGGCGAGGGCGCGCCGCGCGGCCGTGGTCCCGATCAGGGCCGCATCCAGAGCCGAAGGCAACGCCTACCTGATGCGCGACTTCGGCAGGCTCGACTACGTGAAGAAAGCCACGATCGAGAAATAACGATGCGCCGGGGCGTGTTCTTGCGGTGCGATGATGCTGGCTGCGGCGACGCTGCCGGCCGGCGCTCTTGACCGGCCACGTCCGCCGAAAGCTCCGCTCAACACGCTGTCCGACGTCGGCAAGGCATTGCGGAGTTGCTGGCGATGGCCGCCGATGAGCGAAACCCGCAGCGGCATGGAGTTCACCTTCCTGGTCAGCTTCAGGAAGGACGGTGAGATTTTCGGCGCCCGCATCACCTACCAATCGCCCCACGTCTCCGACGAGGAGCGCGCCCTTTACTACGGCGCGATGCTGGCGGCGCTGTCGCGCTGTTCGCCGCTGCCGCTGTCGGACAGTCTCGGCTCAGCGATTGCGGGCCGGCCGCTGCGTTTCCATATCCACGACACCAGACATCAACGAAAGGCTTGAGACACGATGGCTAGTACCGAAGACACAATGATCCTCGACACCACCAAAGGCCGGGTGGTGATCGCGATGCGTCCCGACCTCGCCCCCGGCCACGTCGCGCGCATCAAGGAGTTGGTGCGGGAGGGGTTCTATGACGGCATCGTGTTCCATCGCGTGATCGATGGCTTCATGGCGCAGACCGGCTGCCCGCATGGCACCGGCACCGGCGGCTCCGGCAAGAAGCTCAAGGCCGAGTTCAACGCCGAGCCGCATGTGCGCGGCACGGTGTCGATGGCGCGCGCGCAGGATCCGAACTCCGGCGACAGTCAGTTCTTCATCTGCTTCGACGACGCCACATTCCTCGACCGGCAGTACACCGCATGGGGCAATGTCATCGAGGGATGGACAACGTCGACAAGATCAAGCGCGGTGAGCCGGTGCGCGATCCCGACAAGATCGTCAAGGCGACGATGGCGACTGACGAGAAGAAGTAGGGTGCTTCGATTCCGCTCGATTGAATCGGGCACAGCGTCAGCCGCTGTCATTGCCGGGCTTGCCCCGGCAATCCATGATGACTGTCCGTGCATGCAGGGCCGTAAGGCTTCGACGTGTTGGCTCGCCTCATGGATGCCCGGGTCGAGCCCGGGCAAGACGCCGAGTGTTTGGCTCGGTGGGTGCCCGAACAACCATGCGCACCGATCTGTTTGATTTCGATCTTCCGCCGGAGCGCATCGCACTGCGGCCGGTGTCGCCGCGCGACGCGTCACGGTTGCTGGTGGTGCGGCCGGGCGGAAGGCTCGAAGACAAAGGCGTGCGCGATCTGCCAGACCTGCTCGATCCCGGTGATGCGCTGGTCGTCAACGACACCAAGGTGATCCCGGCAAGGCTGACCGGCCGCCGCATTGGCCGTGATACCGAGCCGAACGTCGAAGTCACGTTGACCGAGCGGATCGACGGCTCGCGCTGGCGCGCCTTTGCCCGGCCGGCGAAGAAGCTTGCGGCTGGTGACATCATCCGCTTCGGCGAGGAAGGCAAGGTCTGTTTCCTCGGCCAGCTCGACGCCACGGTCGAAGGCAAGGGCGAGGGCGGCGAGATCACACTGTCGTTTGCGTTCTACGGGCCGGTGCTCGACCAGGCCATAGGCGAGCGCGGCGACATGCCATTGCCGCCGTATATTGCAAGCAAGCGGAAACCCGATGAGCAGGACCGCGCCGACTACCAGACGCTGTTCGCTCGTGACGAGGGCTCGGTCGCGGCGCCGACCGCGGGTCTGCATTTCACCGACGACTTGATGGCAAAGCTTCAGGCGCGCGGGATCGCCGTGCACAAC
The DNA here is from genome assembly GCA_963702635.1 of uncultured Alphaproteobacteria bacterium. GTDB lineage: Bacteria > Pseudomonadota > Alphaproteobacteria > Rhizobiales > Xanthobacteraceae > Z2-YC6860. Next base: position 570,811 of record CAVPDL010000009.1, on the reverse strand, counting down.
GTCACCCTGCATGTCGGGCCGGGCACCTTCCTGCCGGTCCATGCCGAGGACACGGCAGGTCACCGGATGCATGCCGAGCACGCGGTGATGAGCGCCGAGACCGCGGAGGCGCTCAATGCCGTTCATGGAAATGGCGGACGGATCGTCGCGGTCGGCTCGACCGCGTTGCGCACCATCGAGAGCGCGGCCGACGACGGCGGCGTAGTCCGGCCGTTTGCCGCCGACACATCGCTGTTCATCACGCCGGGTTACCGCTTCAAGGCGGTGGACGTGATGATGACCAATTTCCACCTGCCGCGCTCGACGCTGTTCATGCTGGTATCGGCGTTCTGCGGGCTCGAGGTCATGAAACGCGCCTATGCCCATGCCATCGCAGAAGGCTATCGTTTCTATTCTTATGGCGACGCGTGCCTACTGTTCCGGACGCGCCGATGACTGAGCACCGTTTTCCTTCCGCCTGATCGCCACCGACGGCGCTGCGCGCCGCGGCGAGTTCGCAACCGCCGCATGGAAAAGTGCAGACGCCGGCATTCATGCCGGTCGGCACCCAGGCGACGGTCAAGGGGCTCAAGCCCGAGGAGGTGCGCGCAACCGGCGCTGAAATCCTCCTCGGCAACACCTACCACCTGATGCTGCGGCCAGGCGCCGAGCAGATCGCCGCGCTCGGTGGGCTGCACGGGTTCATGAACTGGGATGGGCCGATCCTGACCGATTCCGGCGGCTTCCAGGTGATGTCGCTGTCGCAGCTCCGCAAGATCGACGAGAAGAAGGGCGTCACCTTCCGCTCGCATATCGATGGCGCGACGTTCGAGCTATCGCCCGAGCGCGCCATCGAGATTCAGTCGCTGCTCGGCGCGGACATCTCGATGCAGCTCGACGAGTGCATCAAGCTTCCCACCAGCAGCGCCGAGCTGGAGCGGTCGATGCGGCTTTCGCTGGCCTGGGCCGAGCGCTGCAAGCGCGCCTTCGGTGGCGCATCCGCGGGCCGTGCGCTGTTCGGCATCGTGCAAGGCGGCGACGACGGCCAGTTGCGCGTGACAAGCGCCCGCGCGCTGGCCGACATCGGATTTGATGGCTACGCCGTCGGCGGGCTCGCAGTCGGGGAGCCGCAGCACGTCATGCTCAAGGTCACCGAGCAAACCACGGCCGAACTTCCGGCCGACCGGCCGCGCTATCTGATGGGCGTCGGCACGCCGAACGATCTGGTCGAGGCGGTGGCGAGGGGCATCGACATGTTCGACTGCGTCATGCCAACGAGGAACGGCCGCCACGGCGCAGTGTTCACGCGGTTTGGCCAGATCAATCTTGACAATGCACGGCATCGCGACGATCCCCGGCCGCTCGACGAGCAATCGCCATTCGAGGCGGCGCGGAAATATTCGCGCGCCTATCTGCATCACCTGTTGCGGGCCAACGAGATGCTCGGCGCCATCCTGCTGTCGGCCGTCAACCTGGCCTATTACCAGGAGCTGATGGCGGGCATGCGCGCGGGGATCACGCGCAGAACCTTCGCGGACTTCCGCGCCGCGACGCGGGAAGGATGGGAGAGGGGGGATATCCCGCCGCGGTAGATTTATTCGGTCGGCCCGCCGCGACGCTGCGAGCTGATGTTGTAATTCGAATCGTAATGGATCGCGCGCACGTTGCCGTCGCGATGGCCAAGGCGGCCGTCCAGGTAGGCCATCCCGATGGCCGCGGTGGCGGTCAATACGACCACCAATACAAAAGCTGTTGCCGCCAACCTCATGGGCGCCCCCGCCGGTCGATCTCGTTGTCATATTAGCCAAAGCGAACGGCTTCCGCGAGTCCCAAGCGGGCCTCGACCCGACGCGTGCGAAGGAGCAAAATAGAACCGTCCCAAACAACAACGCCGCGTTGCAAGCGCCGGCATGACCCTTTCAGGGAGAGTCAGAACCCATGGCGATCAGCCTCAAAGTCAACGGCAGCAGCCACAGCGTGCCGGCCGATTCGGATACGCCGTTGCTCTATGTGCTGCGCAACGATCTATCGCTCGCGGGCGCCAAATTCGGCTGCGGGTTGTCGCAATGCGGCGCCTGCACGGTGCTGGTCGACGGCAAGGCGGTACGCTCCTGCGTCACCCCGATCGGCACGCTGGGCAACGCCGAGATCACGACCATCGAAGGCCTCGGCACGCATCGACAAGCCGCATCCGCTGCAAAAGGCCTTTATCGACGAGCAGGCCGCGCAATGCGGCTATTGCCTCAACGGCATGATCATGAAGGCCAAGGAATTGCTCGACCACAAACCGCAACCGAGCGACGCCGACGTGCGCGAGGCGTTGGCCGGTCATCTCTGCCGCTGCGGCACGCACAACCGTATCGTCGCCGCCGTGGTTCGCGCCGGCAAAATGGGGAGGATCTGACCATGAACGCTCCGATCCTGACCCGCCGCGGCTTCAACAAGGCCATGGCCGGCCTTGTGCTCACGTTCTCGCTCGATCCGGCGGAGCTTTTGGCGCAGGGCGCCAGCGTCAAGCTGCCGGGCAGCCTTGCCGGCAACAAGATGCTCAATGCCTGGGTGGCGATCACCGGCGACGGCAACGCCGTGGTCCACACCGGCAAGGTCGAGCTCGGCCAGGGCATCCTGACCGCGCTTGCCCAGATCGCTGCGGAAGAGCTCGATCTGCCGCTCGACCGAGTGACCATCTATTCGGCCGACACCGCCCAGTCGCCCAACGAGGGCCAGACCGCGGGCAGCCAGTCGATCGAGAACAGCGGCACGGCGCTGCGCTACGCCTGCGCCGAGGCGCGCGGCATCATGGTGGACTTCGCTGCGGGGAAGCTTGGCGTCACGGCCGATGCGCTGACGGTGAAGGACGGCGTGGTCAGCACCGCGGACGGCCGCAAGCTTGGCTATGAGGACATCATCCAGGCGGTCAATTTCAACCGCGAAGCGACCGGCAAGGTTCAGCCCAAGCCCACGTCGGCCTACAAGATCGTCGGACAGTCGGCGCCGCGCCGCGACATTCCCGGCAAGGTCACCGGCCGCATCAGCTACGTTCAGGATGTCTACGAAACCGGCATGGTCCATGGCCGCGTGGTGCGGCCGCCGCGCTACGGCTCGACCTTGGAGAGCGTGGACGCCGCCGCGATCGAGAAGATGCCAGGCGTGATCAAGGTGGTGCGCGACGGCTCGTTTCTCGGCGTCGTTGCCGAGCGTGAAGAGCAGGCGGTGTGGGCCCGCGAGGCGTTGGCGCAAGGCCGCGAAGTGGAAGCTCGGCCCAGAATTGCCCGACCCGGCGAATATTTTTGCCCATCTGAAATCGCTGCCCAGCAAGGACAGCGTGATCGGCGTCAAGCAGGCGCCGGCGATGGCGAGCGCCAGCACGCGCTCGCTGGAGGCGACCTACACCAAGCCCTATCTGGCGCACGCCTCGATCGGGCCGTCCTGCGCGATGGCGACCTTCCTCAACAACCGGATGATCGTCTGGACGCACTCGCAAGGGGTGTATCCGCTGCGCGCCGAGCTGGTGAAGGCGCTGAAGATGCCGGCCAAGGACATTCGCTGCATCCACGTCGAAGGCTCGGGCTGCTACGGCCAGAACGGCGCCGACGACGTGGCGCTCGATGCGGCGCTGCTGGCCCGCGCCGTGCCGGACAAGCCGGTGCGGCTGCAATGGATGCGCGACGACGAGTTCGCCTGGGAGCCCTACGGCGCGGCGATGTCGATGAGCGTCAAGGCGTCGCTCGATGCCGATGGCAAGATCGCCGACTGGCAATATGAGCTGTGGAGCAACACCCACTCCATGCGGCCGGAAAGCACCTCCGGCACCAATGTGCTGGCGGCCTGGTACATGGCCGAGCCGCAGCCCCACGGCGAGCCGCACGGCATCCCGCAGCCGGCCGGCGGCGGCGACCGCAACGCCGTGCCGCTCTACGACTTCCCGAACCAGAAGATCGTGCATCACTTCATTCCGGACATGCCGATCCGGGTCTCGGCGCTGCGCACGCTCGGCGCCTATGCCAATGTGTTCGCGGTCGAAGTCGTTCATGGACGAGATGGCGGCGCTGGCGAAAGCCGATCCGGTGGCGTTCCGGCTTGCGCACCTGAAAGACCCGCGTGCCAAGGCGGTGATCGAGAAGGTCGCCGCCATGGCAAATTGGAAGCCGGGGGACGCCGGGAGCCTGAGCCGGGGCCGCGGCTTTGCCTTCGCCAAGTACAAGAACCTCGCGACTTATGTGGCGATGGTGGCCGACGTCGAGGTCGATCGCGCGAGCGGCAAGGTGCGCGTGCCCCAGGTTTGGGCCGCGGCGGATTCGGGGTTGATCGTCAATCCGGACGGACTGCGCAATCAGATCGAGGGCGGCATCGTGCAATCGACAAGCTGGACGCTTTACGAGCATGTCCGCTTCGACAAGAGCGGCATCAAGTCGGTCGATTGGCAGACCTATCCGATCCTGAGGATGCCGGACGTGCCCAAGGTGACGGTCGAATTGATCAACCGGCCCGACCAGCCGTCGAAAGGCGCCGGCGAGGCCTCGCAAGGTCCGGCGGTGGCGGCGATCGCCAATGCCTTCGCACATGCCTCTGGCAAGCGGCTGCGCGACCTGCCGCTCGATGCGGAACGGGTGAAAGCAGCGCTCGCTTAAGCGAATGGATCGCGCTCAAGATTCTTGCAGATTCTTGGGCGCGATCCCATTCCGGGCGGTTATCGAGCAAATCGCCGTGAACACCTCGACCGCAGCGATGGCCGAGGTGCAGACTGCTGCAAATCCCAACAACGGGCGCGGCAAGCGCCGGATGGCACACGTGCGGCTGCCGTAAGCAGCGCGCATTAGGGAGGACGCGATGGCGACCAACTTCACTGTCAACGGCCAGGCGGCGACGACCGACGCGCCGCCGGACACCCCGCTGCTCTGGGTGATCCGCGAAGGATTGAAGCTCACCGGCACCAAGTTCGGCTGCGGCACCGGGCTGTGCGGCGCCTGCATGGTGCACATCGACGGCAAGCGGGCGTTCTCCTGCCAGACGCAGGTGTCGCAGATCGACGGCAAGTCGGTGACCACGATCGAAGGTTTGTCGCCGGACTCCAGCCACCCGGTTCAGAAGGCTTGGCTCGCCGAGCGAGTGCCGCAATGCGGCTACTGCCAGAGCGGCCAGATCATGAGCGCCGCCGACCTGCTCCAGCACAACCCGAAGCCGTCGCGCGAGCAGATCGTCGAGCACATGAGCACCAACATCTGCCGCTGCGGGACCTTCCAACGCATCGTGCGCGCGGTCGAGCGCGCCGCGAAGGAGGCCTGACATGAACGCTCACAGCAAGTTCGAGACAGCGGTGTCCCGCCGTCAGGTCATGATCGGAGCCGCCGGGCTGTCGTTTGCCTTCGCGCTTGGCACACGCGCCGAGGCCGCCGTGATCGCGCCCGAACGGGCCGGACAGGCGCTGAGCCCGTGGGTCAGCATCGCGCCCGACGGCGTTGTCACCATCATGTCGGCCGCCACCGAGATGGGACAGGGCTCGATGACCTCGCTGCCGCTGATCATCGCCGAGGAGCTCGATGCCGACTGGGACAAGGTCAAGATCGTTCCCGCGCCGGTAAACGAGAAAATCTACGGCAACCCTGGTTTCGGCGGCATGATGTACACCGCTGGCTCAAACGCCGTGACAAGCTACTACAAGAACCTTCGCCTGTTCGGCGCGCAAGCGCGCCGCGTGCTGCTGATCAATGCCGCAAAGAAGCTCGGCGTGCCGGAGTCCGAATTGACCACCGAGCCGAGCGTGGTGGTGCATGCCAAATCGGGCCGCAAGCTCAGCTACGGCGAGATCGCGGCCTTCGCCGAAGTGCCGGCAGAGGCGCCGCCGGTGCTGCCCGAGGACCTGAAGAAGCCAGCGCAATTCCGCCTGATCACCAAGGACGTGATGCGGGCCGAGCTGCCGCGCAAGGTCAACGGCACCGCACAATATGCCATCGACGTGCAGGTGCCGGGGATGCTCTATGGCGCGGTGCTGCGCGCGCCGGTCGAGGACGCCAAACCGGAGAAATTCGACGAGGCAAAGGTGCTGGCGATCAAGGGCGTCGTTAAAACCGTCCGTCTGCCCTAGGGCGTCGGCGTCGTCGCCGAGACGCCGTGGGCGGCGTTCTCGGCAAGGCGCGTTGTCGAGGCGAGCGTCGTCTGGAGCAAGGACGGCAAAGGCTGGGGTTTCGATAGTGACAAAGGCTTGGTGGCCTTTGCCGCGGCCGCCAAAGACCCGAGCGCCAAGGCGACCGACTGGTTCAAGCTCGGCGATGCGCGTGCCGAGATGCCCAAGGCCGCCTCGACTGTCGAGGCGGCATACCTCTGCGACTACGCCTACCACGCCCAGATGGAGCCGCTAAACGGCGTCGCCTCGGTGTCGGCCGCGGGCGACTCCGCCGAAGTCTGGTGCGGCACCCAAAGCCAGACCATGGCGCTGGAAGCGACCGCGAAGGCGCTTGGTATCGGCCGCGACAAGGTCAAGCTCCACGATACGTTGATCGGCGGAGGCTTCGGCCGGCGCGGGCCGCGCGACATGGATTTCCTGGTCGATGCGGTGCTGTTGTCCAAGGCCTCCGGCAAGCCGGTGAAGTCGATGTGGACCCGCGAGGACGACGTCCACAACGGCCGCTTCCGGCCGCTGTCGGCGCATCATCTCAAGGCGGGCTTCGATGCCTCGGGCAAGCTCACGGCGTGGCAGCATCGGCTGGTCGGCGACCGGGTGACGCCGTTTGCCGATCCGGTGCGTTACGAAAAGGCCGGCAAAAAGGACTTCATCCTGATGCTCGGCGCCGACGCCAAGGGCTACGACGTCGCGCACCAACTCGTCGAACAGGTCTACGAAGACACCGGCATCCGCACCGCGCCGCTCCGCGGCATCGGATTTACCGCCAACAAGTTCGCGACCGAGGCCTTCGTCGACGAGCTGGCTTATAAGCGCAGTATCGATCCGGTGAAGTTCCGGCTTGATCTGCTGTCGAAAGCGCCGCGCGCCCACAAGGTGATGGAGCGGGCGGCGCAGATGGCGGACTGGGGCAGGAAGCGCGATGGCCGGGGCCTTGGTGCTGCCTATATCGACTACTCCGGCACGCAAATCGCGGCGGTGGTGGAAATCTCGCTCGACCGCGGCAACGGCCAGATCAAGTTCCACAACGTGTGGTGCGCGATCGACTGCGGCGTCGCGGTGCAGCCGGACAACGTCATCGCCCAGACCGAGAGCAGCATCGTCTACGGCATCGGCCTGGCGCTGACCGAACGGATCAGCATCAAGGACGGCGCGGTCGAACAGTCGAATTTCTACGACTATGTCGTCCCGCGCAATCGCGACGTGCCGCCGATGCATGTCGAGGTGATCCAGACCGACAACCACCCGACCGGCGTCGGCCAGATGGCGACGCCGCTGATCACGCCGGCGGTATCGAACGCCGTGATGGCGCTGACCGGCGTCCGGCTGCGCCATGCGCCGTTCCTGGCCGACCGCGTCAAGAAAGCGCTCGGATAAAGTTCCGACGTTCTGAGAATCGAGCCGGGCCGCCCTTGAGGCGGCCCGGCTGTATTGGGCATGGCGGTGGCCGGTCAGGCGGCGAAACCGCCGATCTCGACCTTGGTGAAGAAGTCGTGACCGCAGCATTCGCACAGCCAGCAGTGGCGAATGCTGCCATCTTCGACGAACGCGGATCGCTCCGGAACGAACTGTTCCTCGCCGCATTCCGGACAAAGCGGGCGCGTGAAATAGCGAGCGAAAGCAAACACTGCGGGCGTGGCATTCTGCAGCGACATGCACGTCCTCCTCCGTTGGAATCGAGCTTCCCTGATGCGCGAATTTTGGAGGCCGTCTGTGGCGGCAACGCGACCGGCAGATGAAACTGCAATGACGATCGGGAACAAACCAATCACGGTTAGGTTATTGCGATGCAATTGCGTGCCTCCCGACTTTCCTGCTTTCCGCTGCGTTTGGAAGCTTTTGCATGAGACGAGCAACCCGCACGCTGCATTTGGCGGCTTTATTCCTTGTGCTGACCGCGGCAACGGCCGCAGCGCAGCAGACGACGCCTACGAAGTCCGCGCCACCTGCCACGATTTCGGCCAAGTCGGACGGCACGAGCGAACGGTTGTTATCAGCTTCTGCTCGGATTCAGCAGACTTGGGATCAGACCAAGGCCACGACGCGCAAGGAATGGGATGCAGCCAAGCGGGAATGGGTGACGGAAAAAGTCAGGTGGCGGGACTGCAACCGGAAAGTCGACGCCGAGAAGCTCACGGCTCCGAAAAGCTGGAGCTTCATTGCAGGCTGCATGGCCGGGTCGTGAACAGCGATTTGCGGCCGAAGTGCCGTTAAGCCGCGAAGGCGCGCCGCGCCGGCGGGGCGATCTGTTAACAGCGACGATGCCTCGTCGAGTAGGAGTGTGCTGATGAGTGCGCGAATGATTGCCCTGCTGGCCGGCCTCACGGCGTTCTGGATTTTCGGATTGCTGGGCCAGCTTCATTCCGGCGAAGCGACGATGCGCTATCTCGCGTTGTCGCTTGCTTTGATTGCGATCGGTGTGTGGCGCTGGCGGCCGCGGCCGGCGCTGCGGCGGCGCTTCCGTGACCGCCGGCGCCCGCCGGAATAAGGGTTTCTTTTCGAGACGAAATCAGTCGCAGCGCTTCAGGTGCTTGATCACCGTGCGCCGGTCGGAGCGTTTGAGCCGCACCGTCTGTTGCGCACAGGCCCGCGCATCGGACGCAGCGGCGCCCAACGTTTCGGCACCGGGTTGATTCTCATCGTCGTAGAGGTAATGGTGCCGGCCTTGCCAGCGGTCTTGCTCCGCCTCGACCCGCATTACGGCCGCTTCATCGGCGGTGGTCGGATTCGGAGCGGCCCGAACCGGGGCCGCCAGGGCAGCGCACGCGGCACCGAGGCCTAGAATGAACGCACGCATGGAGCCCTCCTTGTCGGCGGATCAACCGCCAAGAGGGCGAGATGTTCCGGGCGTGTCATGACACAAGATTACCGGCCGCGTCCCTCCGGCTTCGGAATCCAGTTGGGGACTTCGGTGGGGGAACTGGATCGACCGAAAACCGTGGGACGCGGCTGGCAACCGCATGCTCCTTGTGTTGTGCGGTTAGGCGATTGTGGAACGATCGAACGGTTTCAACGGGCAGGGCGTGGCGGCCGTCGACGGCGCGAGCGCATGCGGAGCTATGGTTTCAGCCTTCGCTCGCTGGGCTGGGTCGGCCTTGGACCAGGCGATGGCGACGCATCCGATCGCGGCGATCAGGAGCACGCATCCAAGTCGCTTCAGCATTGTGGCCTCCTGCGTTCTTTGTCGTGCCGGACTGTTTTCGCCCGGTGCTGTTTGACTGACCACACGCTATTGGCCCAGCATCCCGGGCGTTGTGCTGGAAATCACAAAAATGCCGATTGTTCGGGGGCTTCTTCCGGGCCTGCCAAGGCCTTGGAAAGCCATACGTTGGCGGCGATTTGGCTTGGAAAGCCGTTCGGCATGGCCTAGATGTGCGCCCCGGGGCCCGTAGCTCAGTGGTAGAGCAACTGACTTTTAATCAGTAGGTCGTTGGTTCGATCCCAACCGGGCTCACCATACGATATCAATGGGTTAGCCAGAAATTTCGAATTCACGGCAGCGAGCCGGAATTAGGAAATGATACTGAGGTAATACGAAAACGGCCCCTCCGCCTTGGCCCATCCGTTCGTCATTGAGCAAGGTCGCCGGGTGCCGTCGCAAGGTTGGTAGGAATTGAGGGTGGCGTAGTCTCCGGGGTGTTCAACCTCGAATCATCCGGCGTTGAAGCGCCGGACTGGAGACCACGCCATGACAAGCAATACCACGAAGCCTGATTCTTCGCAGCCTGCACCCGAGACGGCTGCCCATCTTTTCGACAATTGGTTCGATCCGATCGAAGCTGGCCTGCGCGATCGGGTTCACGAATTTCTCCACGCCATGTTCGAGGGTGAACTCGACATGGTGCTGTCGCGGCGGCGCTACGCTCGCCGTGGGCAACCATCGAGCTGCGATGGTCAGGGCGCGGCTGGCGCTACCGGTCATCGCCACGGCTACCGGTCGAGGTCGCTGCTGGGAAGCTTCGGCCAAGTGGAGATCGCTGTCCCGCGCGCCCGGTTGAACACCCCCGCTGGCAAGACGATGGAGTGGAAGAGTCAGGCGCTGCGGGCTTACCAGCGGCGCACACTGACCGCCGACGCGCTGATCGCCAGCACCTATCTTGCCGGCACCAACACGCGCCGGGTGCGCCGTGCGCTCGGTGCCCTGTTTGGCGGCGCGGTCGGCAAGGACACGGTGAGCCGGGTATGGCGCAAGGTGAAGAGCGACTGGGACGCCTGGAATGCCCGCTCGCTGGCCGAGGAGCCGATCGTTCGCCTAATCCTCGACGGCACGGTGGTGCGCGTGCGCCTTGATCGCAAGGCCACATCGATCTCGCTGCTCGTTGTCCTCGGCGTGCGCGAAGATGGCCAGAAGGTGCTGCTCGCGATCAAGAGCATGGGCGGCGAGAGCGCCGAGGCCTGGCGTACCGTCCTCGACGATCTCATCCAGCGCGGGCTGCGGCGGCCCGAGTTCCTCATTGTCGACGGCGCGGCGGGGCTCGACCGGGCCATCGCCGCCGTCTGGGACGGCGTGCCGGTCCAGCGCTGCACGGTCCACAAGCATAGGAACCTTTTCGCGCACGCGCCCGAGCGCCTGCACGACGAGATCACCGCCGATTACAACGACATGATCTACGCGGCGACGCGCGGGGAGATCGAAGCGCGCCGCAAAGCCTTCATCCGCAAATGGCGGCTCAAGCATCGCGCCGTCGCCGACAGCCTGGAGGAAGCCGGCGACCGTCTGTTCGCCTTCACACGCCTGCCGCCGAGCCAATGGCGCAGCGCGCGAACAACGAATGCGATCGAGCGCCTGCACGAGGAGTTCAAGCGAAGAATCAAGACGCAGACCGTGCTGCCTTCCACGGACACCGCGGCCATGCTGTTCTGGGCGCTGCTCGCTTCCGGTCAGATCAACATGCGCAAGGTTGACGGCTGGCAGACGCTTGCCACAAAGCCCATCGATCAGCCAATTAACCTCGCAGCCTGAAACGATACCTTCATGTTACCGGAGATCGCGCCACACCGAATTCCAACCACTCCCGCTACGGCACCGGTCGCCGTGTCGGCCTCGGTCAATGGCGAAAGCCAGCCCGGATTGAACAGACGAGAAGTGCGACGCCACCACGTTCAATGCCAGCTTTCCTAGCTGCGTAGCGCTGGCTTGCTTGGCAAAGTCCAAAGGGGCGAAAGGCTTTGGGGCAATGATGCGTGCGGTCTTTCCAATGCCGCTCAACAATTTTGAGCTGCGGCCGGGACGAATTGCAAACCGAGCCGCGACACTATGCCCGCTCAAGCCTCCGCACTAAGCATTGAATGCCATCGCTGCCGCATTTTCATCTCTGTGGCCGCGCGCTCCGTGCGCAGGAAGGTATATTTCGTCCAAACACGCGAGACGATGAATGGCATGGCAATAATGACCGCAGAGCAGATCGCCGCTGGCCAAGAGTAGTGCAGCTCAAACTTTAGCCGCGCAGCCAATGCGACAGCCGAAATGAAACCAACCAAATCGATCATCCTTCGCCAACGCATCGGCATATATCTGCCCCCTCTGTTATGTTTCGCTGCAAACCGCACTTGCACGGTGCGGCCGGTATTTAATATGCGCGGCGGGGCACTAGCGAGCGGATTTGATTCAAGTGGCGAAGAAATTACGAATCTGAAATAGATTCAGTATTTAGTCCAAAACTTAAAACGCCTTAACCCCGAATGCGCTCGAAGCCTGCCGGGAACACGCGCGAAGCTGCGGCGAAATTGCCACCGCCCAGCCGACAAAGCGCGTGCCGGCGGTCGTCTGCATCAAGAGCGGCTGAAACGAAAGAAGCCGCCAAACTAGGGTCTATACCTAATTAGCGAGTTCTGATTCCCTCGTGTCGAATGATTCGGCATGGGGAGGCATTGATGCGAGCGGGTTTGTTCTGGCTGAACGACAGGCAGTGGGCGCGCATGGCGCCGCAACTGCCGACCAACCTGACCGGCCCCGAGCGCGAGGATGATCGGCGCATCATCAGCGGCATTATTCACATGCTGCAGTGCGGCGCCCGCTGGCGCGATTGCCCGCCCGAGTATGGTCCGCACACGACCGTCTACAATCGCTTCAATCGCTGGGCCAAGCGCGGACGTTGGCAAGCTATATTCGAGGCGCTGGCCAACTGCGGCAAGGACAGCATGACACTCTCGATCAACTCCACCTCGATCAAAGCGCATCGCTCGGCCAGCGGCGGAAAAGGGGGGAGCATGAACAGGCGATCGGTCGCTCACGCGGCGGACGCACCACGAAAATCCATGCATTGAGCGATCCAGACTGCAGGCCTTACGCATTTCATCTCACTCCCGGCCAGGATGCCGACATCGCCGCCGCGCCGGCCCTGCTGGCGCTGGCGCCGCCGATGCGCGCCCTCATCGCCGACAAGGCATACGACGGCGACGACTTTCGCACCGACATCGTCCACCGCGGCGCCAAGCCCGTCATTCCGAACAAGTCCAACAGAGTGGTCCTCCATCGCTTCAGCAAGCAAGCGTACAAAGGGCGTAATGTTATCGAGCGCTGCTTCTGCAGACTGAAAGACTTTAGACGCATCGCCACTCGCTACGATAAGCTCGCACGAAACTTCCTGGCCGCCGTCCAACTCGCCGCCCTCGTGGCCTATTGGATCAATTGAGTCTGGACCCTAAGGCGGCCTCGCTCTCGATCCGAAGCGGACAGCTCATGGGGCCCTAAGGCGCCAACTGCCTCGGCATTAAATTTTGCAATGTTAATTTTGCCCGGCGACCTGTCTTCGCTGCGTCCAGCAACGTTGGCGCAGAAAATCAAATTATTGGCACATGATAGCAAGACCTGCGCGGGAGGTCGCTTAAATCCGGGTGTTGTTCCCGGCCGAGCGCTTTGTGGCGGTGTTGCTCCCAGTCGCCCTAAGTAAACACTTCGGGGCCGCGCTCGCAGAACGTGTCGCGGCGCGCGCAGGCAAAAGGCCTGAACGAACTATTCCGCGGCCAAGAGAAACTAAATCTATGTCTTTGGATGCATCTTACCTTCGAGAGCTTGCACACCGTTGCGTGCGTCTCGCTCGCAATTGCCCTGACCATAAGACCTCTCACGAACTCGATGCAATTGGCGCTGAGCTTATGGAGAAGGCCGCAGAGAGTCCCGCCGACATTGTCAATTCTCCCGCCGCGCCAATTGCGACGATCACCACGATAACCCTCGATCCATTGCTAATATTGCTGCGGCGCTATGAAGCCGAGTTGGCGGCCTTCGATAATGCGACAGAGAGTGACCAGATTCCGGAACGCGATTGGTCCAGGATTGCCGAACAAACTTGGTCCCGCACCCAGGACGAAATCATTGAACGGGAGCCGCCCGCAACCACGACAACCGGTGCGCTTTTGGCGCTAGACCACGTGTTACAAAATGACGATTTATTTGAGGAGCGAACGGAATTTGCCCGTCTGCAAATGCTCTGGCTGCTGGTCAAGGCCGCCCGTGATTATATCGCCGCAATGAGAGCGCGAGATAACTAGCGAGGCCAGTATTTGATGATGGAACGAGGCTTGGCTGACGGCAGTTATTGCCGGCTCACACGACCTTCAAATTCTCTGCCGATGCCTTGCTTCTGTTGGGTACTTCTTCGTACTTAACGGTCTGCCCCTCATTGAGCGTACTTAAGCCGGCCTTTTCAACGGCCGAGATGTGCAGATTAGGCGTGGATTCCAGGCGCATTGTGCACACACTCTGCCGATTTGCGCCTATACCAATCCCCCGGCATGGGCAGATTTTGGAATGGCCTTGTCCGCCTGTCTGAGCGAAATTGCACACATCGAAACGACACTTCCAGATTCGCCCCCGATCCCAACCGGGCTCACCAAAGCCGCCCGCCAAGGACCACGTGCTCCGCGATATCGTCCATTACGTCTCGGCCCATCCCGAACTGGCCTACGGCACCCTGTTCCTGGCGGCGCTGCTCGAGGCTGTGCCGGTGGTGGGCTCGTTCGTTCCCGGGTCGACAGTCATCTTGAGCCTCAGCGCGTTAATCGCGACGGGTGATCTCGGCCTCGCCAGCGTACTCGCATCGACCATCGCCGGTGCGCTCCTCGGTGACGGCGCGGCGTTCTGGCTCGGCCACCTCAATCAAGGCAAGCTCGACCGGCTGTGGCCGCTCGACCGCTATCCGGAGGTGGTCCGGCAAAGCGAGGCGATCTTCGAGAAATACGGCAGCGCCGCCATCCTGGCAGCGCGCTTCCTTCCGCCGGTGCGGGCCTTTGTTCCAGTGGTGGCGGGTACGCTCGGCATGACGCCGCGGCGGTTCTATCCGCGTAGCGTCGTGGCGATCGCGCTTTGGGCGCCGGCGCATGTGCTGCCGGGCTATCTCGCGGGCACCGCCTATCATCGCTCCGGCGCCATGGCGGAACAGCTTATCCTGCCGATCGTCGCAGGCGTGATCGCAATCGGCATTGCGGTCTGGGCCTATCGCCGTTGGACCGGTTGATTTGCTAGGCTTGGGGCTTGCCGCGCCATTCGCGCGCCGAAGGAGAGCGTCATGCCGATCGTGAACCGCGTCGCCGACTTCCACGATGAGATCAAGACCTGGCGGCAGGACATCCACGCCCACCCCGAATTGCTGTTCGACGTACACCGCACTGCGGGCGTGGTGGCCGACAAGCTGAAAAGTTTTGGCTGCGACGAGGTGGTGACCGGCATCGGCAGGACCGGCGTGGTCGGCGTGATCCGCGGCAGGAAGGGTGCGGGCTCGCGCACCATCGGCTTGCGCGCCGACATGGACGCGCTGCCGATCGAGGAGGCGACCGGCCTGTCCTACAAGTCTCAGAACCCCGGCAAGATGCACGCCTGCGGCCACGACGGCCACACCGCGATGCTGCTTGGCGCCGCAAAATATCTGGCCGAGACGCGCAACTTCGACGGCACCACGGTGGTGATCTTCCAGCCGGCCGAGGAGGGCGGCGGCGGCGGCCGCGAGATGGTCAATGACGGCATGATGGACCGCTTCAAGGTCGAGGAGGTCTACGGCATGCACAATTATCCGGGCTTCCCCATCGGCGACTTCGCCATCCGGCCGGGCCCGATGATGGCGGCGGCTGACCGCATCACCATCGACATCGAAGGACTTGGCGGCCACGCTGCGCGCCCGCACACCTCGATCGACACGGTTGTGGTGGGAGCAGCCATCGTCAGCGCTCTGCAATCGATCGTGTCGCGCAACGTCGATCCGCTGGAGTCCGCGGTGGTGTCGATCACCCAGTTCCACGCCGGCACCGCCGACAACATCATTCCGCAGACCGGACAACTGCGCGGGACGGCGCGCAGCCTCACCCCCGAGACGCAGGACATCGTCGAGCGGCGTGTCCGCGAGGTGGTGGAGGGGACCGCCAGGCTCTACGGCGCCAAGGCGACCCTGACCTACAAGCGCGACTATCCGGTCACCAGGAACCACGAACGGCAGACTGCATTCGCCGCCGAGGTCGCCTCGCAGGTGGTCGGCAAGGATCGCGTCGACACCTCCGTTCCGCCGGTGATGGGGGCCGAGGACTTCTCGTTCATGTTGAACGCACGGCCCGGCGCCTTCATCTTCATCGGCAACGGCGACAGCGCCGGCCTGCATCACCCGGCCTACAACTTCAACGACGAGGTGATCCCGGTCGGCACGTCATACTGGGTGAAGCTCGTTGAGACCGCGCTGCGCAGTTAACAGGCCGGCAGCATTTGTCCGCCCTTATCCTGAGGAGCGGCCGAAGGCCGCGTCTCGCCCGCCGGCGCGCTCACGCGCTTCGGCGCGCCCAGCTTGCCCGCCGTAGCTCGCGGTGCGAGCAGAGGTGGGAAGGATGGGCGGCCCATGGTTCGAGACGCGACGCTGCGCGTCGCTCCTCACCATGAGGCTGAGCGGGTGGATGCCGATGAAGCCGCGATATGGACTGGCGATCGTGACTCTTGCGTTGGCGGGATGTTGGAGTGCGGCCGACCGCGCGGCCTTCAAATTCGGAATAGAAGGTTATGGTGCGGTCGGTCCCGGCTTTTGGTTCGTCATACCTGAAAGGGCGCTGACCGGATCAATCAAGCTAAGTTTTTATTCGGATCTCGATTACTGCTTCCGCCGCGTTTAGTTCTGGCTAATGACGAACCGGCTTCGGCGCTACCTGTTCGGCTGACGGGGTGGCGGGAGGCGGCGCCGGCGCGACCGCCCAGCCCGCTTTTGCGACCTCGCCCTGCAGCATCTGCAGGATGCGCTGCAGTTCGGCCTGCAGCACCACAGCGTCGGCGCCGCCACCGGCGTTGCCGCGGAATTCCAGGCGAAAGCGTTCCCCCTGATGGGTGAGGTTGACCCGCTGCATCAGCTCGGTCGCGGCCGCGGTCGTTTTCAGCACCTCGGGAGCGGCTCGCGACATCGCCGGAGCGGTCCTGGCGATGGCGGCTTCGCGTTCGAAGGCGGCGACCACGTCATTTCGAACATCGGCGGAGGCCCGCTGCACCAGCGCGGAAGTGCTGGCGACGAATTCCGCGGCGCGTTCGAGCAGCGCCAGCACCATGCGCCTGGTCAGCCAGCAAGACCAGACCTCAGGACGTCCGAGATTGACGGCGGCCAGGATGCGGTCCTCCCGGGCGTCATAGGCGAAGGTGATGGTGGTCAGGACGAGCAGCCTTGCCCCCGTGCATGATCGGATGCCGGTCATTGCAGCACGGCTTGCCGGCAATTGAAACAAGGCTGGGATGTCGGCGCTTACTGCGCCGGCTCGATACGCCTATCCGTGGACACAACGGGCACCGGCGCCGGTGTCTTGACGACGACAGGACGGCGCGTCAGCGCTTGGCCGAGCCGGGCTTCCAGCCCTTGCCAGAAGGCGAAGTCGTTGGCGCGGCTGCCTTCGAGGGCGGCGAGGCCGACCGAGGCGAGGAACGGCAGCGCTTGCACCGCAAGCGCCACCGCGAACAGGTTGATCTCGCGCACCTGCTCCCAATTGGTGGCGTAAAGGAAAATCGCGCTGGCGACGAGGAGGGCGCCGAGCACCGCCTCCCAGAACGCCGGGAAGTCCGAGCTGCGCCCGCCGGAGCCGCCCTTCGCGGTGCGCACGAACGGCAGGCCGTCCTTGATCAGCCCGAAGCCCACGGCCCGGGCGACGGTCCACTGCAGCGCCATCGCGGCAAACACCGCGCCGAGCATCTGGCCGCCGCGGATCGGGACCCGAAGGCGATAGAGCGAGACGAAGTGCAGCACCGCAATGGCAAACGCCGCGAGGATCGGGATGGTCAGCACCTTGTCCGGGATAGCGATGCCGACGATAGCGACGAACGGCACCCAGACGAGATTGAGCATCGCCACCAGCACGCCGACGCTTTCGGCGCCGAGCCAGCTCAGCCAGCCGAGCGCGAACTCGCGCTTTTGGTCCCTGGTGAGCAGGCTGCGCCCCGGCAGGAAGCGCCGCCAGTGCTTTTTCATGATCTGGAAACCGCCATAGGCCCAGCGATCGCGCTGGCGTTTGTAGGCGAGATAGCTGTCGGGAAGGAGCCCGTAGCCATAGCGGCGGTTGGTGTAGTGTGCGGCCCAGCCGAGCTCGAGCATGGTCAAGCCGAGATCGGTGTCCTCGCAGATCGTTTCGCTCGACCAATTGCCGGCGGCGAGCAGCGCCTCGCGGCGGATGAGGCACATTGTGCCGTGGGCGACGATGGCATTGTTCTCGTTCCGCTGCACCATGCCGATGTCGAAGAAACCGGCGTATTCGCCATTCATGGCGTGGTGCATGGCGCTGCGGTGGCCGTCGCGATGGTCCTGCGGCGCCTGAATCATGCCGACCTTGGGATCGGCGAACACCGGCACCATGTCTTTGAGCCAGTTCGGATGCACCACATAGTCGGCGTCGAGCACGCCAATGATCGCGGCGTCGGGGGCGGTGTTGGCGAGCGCGAGCCGCAGCGCGCCGGCCTTGAAACCCGCAAGCTGGTCTTCGCGCACGAGCTTGAAGCGCTCTCCCAGCGTGCGGCAATGGTCCTCGACCGGACGCCAAAGCGCCGGATCGGGCGTATTGTTGATGATGAGGATGCATTCGAAGTTCGGATATTCGAGCCGTGCCACCGCATCGAGCGTGGCCTTCAGCATCTCCGGCGGCTCGCGATAGGCAGGAATATGGATTGACACCTTGGGTGCGACCGGCAATTCGGGCGCAAGCGGCGGCGCCACGATCAACCTTCGCGGTTTGCGGCCGAAGGCGACGTTCGCAATCTCCTCGATACGGGTCAACGCAATGAAGATCAGCGGGATGAACAGCACCAGCGCAAGCCCGAAGGCGAAGGCGGCACCCGGGACGAAATAATGCCCGTTCCAATAGGCGAACAGGATCGCAAACCAGGCGCCGGCGACGTGCGCCGCGGCGGCCAGCAACGCAACTTGCCCCGCGGTTGCGTCGGCGAGGGCAAGAATAGGTAGCGACAGCAGGACGCCGGTGAGCACCGCGATCGCGGTGAGCTTCCAGTGATCCGGATCGGTGATCGGCCCGGTCCAGGCGAACTTCGGCTGCCTGGACGTGTCGAACATGCCCCAATAGGGACCGACGCCGCCCTCGAACGTCTTCCAGGGCTGGTCGTAGGCTTCGATGATGTTGTAGTCGATGCCGAGGGCTTCGGCGCGGCTGACGAAATCGCGCAGCACCGCGGCCTGGACCAGCGGGTCCGGATTGGCGGCGCGCCGGTTGTAGCCCGCGCTCGGCCAGCCAAACTCTGCGATGACGATGCGCTTGCCCGGGTAGGTCTGCCGCAGCAGGTCGTAGATGCGGATCGCCTGGTCGACCGCGGCGCTTTCCGGGATGCCCTCCCAGTACGGCAGCACGTGAGCGGCGATGAAATCGACGGCCGAGACCAATTCCGGGTGATCGATCCAGGCGTGCCAGATTTCACCCGTCGTCACCGGCACCGAGGTCTCGCGTTTGACGCGGTGAAGCTTGTTGACCAACTCATCGACCGTCTGGTCGCCGCGATAGATCGTCTCGTTGCCGACCACGACGCTGTCGATGTTGCGGTGCTTGCGCGCGAGATCGATCACAGCGCTCATCTCGCGCTGGTTGCGCTCGGTATCGCGGTCGATCCAGGCGCCGACCGAAACGCGCAACCCGAACTCGCGGGCGATTGCGGGCACCAGCTCCGCCCCGCCGGTCGAGGAATAGGTCCGCACCATCCGCGTGTAAGGCGCAATGGCAGCGAGATCGGCGCGGATCTGTTCGGCGCTCGCGCCGCGGCCGGAGCCTGCACGGGTGGAGCCGTCGAATGGGGTGTAGGAAACGCTGGCGAGTTGCCCGCTGAAATTCGAGGCGCTGATCACATGGCGTGAAGCTGTCCACAGCCCAGCATGAACAAGTGCAACGACAACGCCGACGACAGCGACGAAGCGCATCAAAGCGACCGAGTGGGGCTTGAGAGATCTGGCGCCGACCCGTCCCCTGGGTGGGCCATTCCGGCGAGGAAACCGACCTCGTGGACGAACATGCGACTATGGATCCCCGGTCATGGCGAATTGATGACGGCACGCCTCTCCCGCCGCGACGTGCCTCACACGATTACTTGGTTGTGGTTCCGGACGCCTGTGCGTTCGCTGGCGGCGTGGCTGCCGCAGGGACGCCTTGAGTGGCAGGCGCTGTGTTGGTTGGAACGGGCGCGGTTGCCGCTGCCGCGGTCTGCGCCGGATTCACCCAACAGGAATGAACTCGGCCGTTGACGCTTTGCTGTGATTTCGGGTCGATGGCGCCCTGCCGGACAACGCAACGGAACGCTGCCTGAACATGGCCACCCGGGCAGCCGAACCGGTCGTAAAGATCGAGATGACGGAAGGCCGTGTCCATGTCGTCGCGCCACAGCAAACCAACCACCCGCCGCCCGAGCCAGACGCATTCCGGATTGCCGGCCGGGCCGCTGACCTGCTTTGCGGCCTCGGCAAACTCTTCGATTTGGCGCTGCGCCTCCTTGGCGACATCGGTGGGTTGCGGCGCGGTCTTATCGTTGGCCTTGGCGTCGCCGCCGCTTTGGGCGAAGGCGGATGAAGAGCCTAACATTGCCGTCGTCGCGACAAGGACGACGAAGCTAAGACGTATGAGAGAAGACATGGGCGGCCGTTTTCGTTGGGT
The DNA here is from genome assembly GCA_963702635.1 of uncultured Alphaproteobacteria bacterium. Taxonomy (GTDB): domain Bacteria; phylum Pseudomonadota; class Alphaproteobacteria; order Rhizobiales; family Xanthobacteraceae; genus Z2-YC6860. Next base: position 550,620 of record CAVPDL010000009.1, on the reverse strand, counting down.
TTTCAACTGGCTTCGCGATGCGCGTTGCGCGGTTCTTGGACAGGGAATGGGTCCGTTTTGCGGCTGACGTTTGCCGCCTCTGACATTGCCAAAGCCGGACGCTTCGTCCGGCACCCGGCACGGTCATGATTAAACTCATGCATCATGTACCGCACCTGAACGACTTCGGAACTCGATCGCCGGATGACGAAACCTGTCAGTCTGTTCACGCTAACTGCCGCGTTCACAGCCGCAGTTTGGTGGTCGGCTCGGCGCGCCGACTGCTTTCACGGCTTGCAAGGCCGGCTCGACCTGTCGACCCGCATTCCGTCGGAACAGATCGATCGCGAGATGGCGCTTTTGTCGCAGCTCCATCGATTGCCGAGCGCACGCAGTTTATGCCGTGACGCTCAGTGCAGTGCGAGCCGCTGGCCCTCGAACATGGTGGGCTGGCAGATCGCGCCGACCGCCGTCATGGCGGCGCAGATCCGCGCTGCGGTCGCGGCGTTCGGCAAAGGCCCGGCGACGAGGCGAAGCTCCACGGCGGCGGAGCGAGGACGCTCGCGCCGATGTACGATGGGATTCAGGCCTTCGAGCAGCTTGCCATGCCTGCGGAGCGCCGCCGTCCACGCCAAGCGAAGTGCCTCGACCGTCGTGGCGCTGCCGAGGTCGAGGCCGAATTCAGGCTTGGCGACGCTCGGCGCGGGTTGTGGCTGCGGCAACGTCTGGGCCGGCACGGTGATGCTGGAGGTAACGTCGTCTGGTGGCTTGGTTGCTGGAGTTGCCGCCTCCGGTTGAGGCAGCGGTGCAGGCTCCGGCGGACGCTGGGCAGCCTCGGCGGCTTTCTGAACGCGGGCAATCGAGCCGGTGATGTCTTCGACGCTGTGTTCAAGAGTGGCGATGCGGGCCAGCAGCCGTTCACGGTCGGCGGCCAGTGTGCTTACGGTCTCGGCCAGCCGCCGGCCTTCCTGGGCGGTGAGCGGCCGCTGCGTCGGGACACCGGTCGGCATCAGAATTTCGTGAATCTCGGCAACCGCGACCCTGACGCGCTGACGGCCGACGTCGGTCGAGCTGGCGTAGGTCACGGCCGTCAGCGCAGCGGCTGCCATCAGGCCCCAGAGCGCGAGCCGCCCCAAATCGCGTATGCCAAATTTTCGTGTCGCCAAAGCGCGGCTCCGAATCACCTTGTTGAAAAGACTAGCAGATTCGTCCTGCAGACGCCTCTTCCGGTAAATTCGTCGGGGCCGTCTCACTTTTTTCCTTAAGACCGCTCGGTTATGACGGCAGCAATGACTCGAACATGTCTCGCCATTGTGCTCGCGGCCGGCGAAGGCACGCGCATGCTGTCGCCGCGACCGAAGGTGCTGCACGAGGTGGCCGGCTGCTCGCTGCTGGCGCACGTGCTGGCAGCGTTGCGCGCGGCCGGTGGCACGACGACGGCAGTGGTGGTCGGGCCGGACCATGAGGCGGTCGCGATCGAGGCGCGGTCACAGTTGGCCGATGCGCAGATCTACGTTCAGTCGGAGCGGCGCGGCACGGCGCACGCGGTGCTCGCCGCGAAGCAGGCTATCGAGCGCGGCGCCGACGACATTCTTGTAATCTTCGGTGACACGCCGCTGATCCGGCCGCAGACTCTCGAAAAACTGCGCGCCGCGTTGGCGGACGGCGCGGCTGTCGCGGTGCTGGGTTTCCGTCCGGGCGATCCTACCGGCTACGGTCGCCTGGTGACGCAAGGTGTGGCGCTTCTTTCGATTGTCGAGCATGCCGACGCGAGCGAAAACGAACGAGCCATCACGCTGTGCAACGGCGGGCTGATGGCGTTCGACGGTAAATCGGCGCTGCTGGTGCTTGAACGCATCGGCAATGACAATCGCAAGGGCGAGTTTTATCTGACCGATGCGGTGAAGATCGCGCGCGACATGGGGCTGAAAACAGTCGCGCTAGAAGTGACGGAGGACGAAGTGAGCGGCATCAACACCAAGACGCAACTCGCAGAAACCGAGGCAACCTTGCAAAAACGGCTGCGGCAGGCGGCGCTCGACGGCGGCGCAACCCTGGTTGCGCCGGACACCGTCCATCTCGCCGCCGACACCAAGCTCGGCAAGGACGTCACGGTCGAGCCCTATGTGGTGTTCGGCCCGGGGGTGACGGTAGAGGAGGGCGCCACCATCCGCTCGTTCTCCCATCTCGCCGGCGCCCATGTCGGCAAGAACGCGGTTGTCGGTCCGTATGCGCGACTGCGGCCCGGCGCGAGGCTCGAGGCCGACGTCCACATCGGCAATTTCGTCGAGGTCAAGGAGGCGTTGATCGAAACCGGCGCCAAGGCCAATCATCTCGCCTATATCGGCGACGCACGCGTCGGCGCCGGCGCCAACGTCGGAGCCGGGACCATCACCTGCAACTATGACGGCGAATCCAAGCACCGCACCGACATCGGCCGGGGCGCGTTCATCGGATCGAACTCGGCGCTGGTCGCACCGGTCAAGATCGGCGACGGGGCCTATGTCGGTTCGGGTTCCGTAATCACCGCCGACGTGCCCGCCGACGCTTTGGCCCTCGGACGTGGTCGACAGACCGTTAAGGAAGGCTGGGCGAAACGCCTCCGCCACCTCAAGTCCTTGGCCAAGAAGAAGGCGTAACCAACGGAGAATACCTGAGATTCTGTTTACCCGCGTTGCGGCCAGGATCGTGTCACATCCGGACATTGATTTTGATTTTCCGGAAACCGGTTGCGGCGCATACATGATGATCTGCGCCCATCCGGGCGAGGGGACAGAAAACCTTGTGCGGCATTGTTGGCATTCTTGGCCGTGAGCCGGTCGCCGGACAACTCGTCGACGCGCTCAAGCGTCTGGAATATCGTGGCTACGATTCTGCGGGCGTGGCGACGCTCGAAAAGGGCGCGCTGACGCGCCGGCGCGCCGAAGGCAAGCTCCGCAACCTTGAGAACCGGCTGCACAGCGAGCCGCTGCAGGGCACCATCGGCATCGGCCACACCCGGTGGGCGACCCACGGCAAGCCGACCGAGAATAATGCCCACCCGCACGCCACCGACCGGATCGCAGTCGTGCACAACGGCATCATCGAGAATTTCCGCGAGTTGCGCATCGAGCTCGAGAAATCCGGCGCCAAGTTTGCCAGCGAAACCGACACCGAAGTGGTCGCCCATCTCGTCACAGACGAGATGAAGAAGGGCAAGGAGCCGGCGGAGGCCGTGCGGGCCGCGCTGCCGCGGCTGCGGGGCGCATTCGCGCTGGCCTTCCTGTTTGCCGGCGAGGAAAATCTCTTGATTGGCGCGCGCAAAGGCTCGCCGCTCGCGGTGGGATACGGCAACGGTGAGATGTTTTTGGGCTCCGACGCCATAGCCCTCGCGCCGTTTACCGACACCATCAGCTATCTCGAGGACGGCGATTGGGCCGTGGTAACCCGAACGGGTGCGGAGGTTCACGACGCCGCGGGCCGCGTGGTCGAGCGCACCGTGCTGAAATCGAATGCCTCGGCCTTCCTGGTCGACAAGGGCAACCATCGTCATTTCATGGCGAAGGAGATTCACGAGCAGCCCGAAGTCGTCGGCCACACGCTGGCGCATTATATCGACATGACCTCCGAGCGCGTGTCGCTGCCGATGGCGCTGCCGTTCGACTTCAAGACTATCGATCGGGTGGCCATCTCGGCCTGCGGCACGGCCTATTACGCGGGCCTTGTCGCCAAATATTGGTTTGAGCGGTTCGCAAGGCTGCCCGTCGAAATCGACGTAGCCTCCGAGTTCCGCTATCGGGAGGCGCCGTTTCAGCCCGGCAATCTCGCGGTGTTCGTGTCGCAGTCGGGCGAAACCGCCGACACGCTCGCGACCTTGCGCTATGCCAAGGAGCAGAAGCAGCACGTGCTTTCGATCGTCAACGTGCCGACATCGACGATTGCGCGGGAAAGCGACGTGGTGATGCCGACGCTTGCCGGTCCGGAGATCGGCGTGGCCTCTACCAAGGCGTTTACCTGTCAACTTGCAGCGCTGCTGTGCCTCGCCATCGCCGCAGGCCGCATCCGAGGCATCTTGTCCGAAGAGGATGAGCGTAATCTTGTCCGCGCCATGATCGAAGTGCCGCGGCACATTTCCGAGGCGCTCAGGCTCGAGCCCGAGATCGAGGCGCTGTCGCGTGACCTCGCCAAAAGCCGCGATGTGCTCTATCTCGGTCGCGGCACCGCCTATCCGATAGCGCTCGAAGGCGCGCTGAAGCTCAAGGAAATTTCATACATCCATGCCGAGGGCTATGCCGCGGGCGAGCTGAAGCACGGCCCGATCGCGCTAATCGATGAGACCATGCCGGTCGTCATCGTCGCACCCTACGACAAGAGCGCGCGGCGCGAGGGCGTGTTTGAGAAGACCGTATCCAACATGCAGGAGGTGGCGGCGCGCGGCGGCAAGATCATCCTGATCACCGACCCGAAGGGCGCGGCCGAGGCCACTGTCGCCTCGCTCACCACCCTGACGCTGCCGGATATGGCGACGACGGTGACGCCGATCGTTTATGCCATCCCGGTGCAGCTTATTGCCTATCATACGGCGGTGAACATGGGCACCGACGTCGACCAGCCGCGCAACCTTGCGAAGTCGGTGACGGTCGAGTAAGCGCAAGCGATGACGATCGATGATAGTGACCTGACGCCAGCGGCTGCGCCCGAGGCGGCGCAGCACAGCGTATTCGCGCGACTGCGCAACTATTTCCTCACCGGCCTGATCCTGGTCGGGCCGCTCTACATCACCATCAGCCTGACCTGGTGGTTCATCAACTGGGTTGACGACGCGATGCGGCCGTTCATTCCGGCCGGGCTGCGCACCGAGACCTACCTGCCGTTCCGCGTGCCGGGCTATGGCGTCGTGATCGCGCTGTTCACGCTGACGTTTCTGGGATTCCTCACTGCCGGTCTCGTCGGTCGCACCTTTGTCGAGTTCGGCGAAAACCTGCTTCATCGCATGCCGATCGTCCGGCCGATCTACAAAACCATGAAACAGATTTTTGAGACGCTGTTCTCGAAATCCGGTTCGAGCTTCGGCAAGGTCGCGCTCGCCGAATTCCCGGCCGGCATGTGGTCGGTGGTGTTCCTGGCCTCGCCGCCGAGCGGGGAGGTGGCCGAGCGCCTGCCGGGCGACGATTTCGTATCGTGCTTCATGCCGTGCACGCCCAACCCGACGACGGGGTTCTTCTTCTATGCACCGCGCAGCCATGTCATCGAACTCGACATCTCGGTCGAGCAGGCCATGACCTTAATCATGTCGGCCGGCATGGCGCAGCCGAATACCGAGGCGCAAAAGAAGCTCACATCGCTGATCGAGCAAGGCCGCGCCGGGCGTACCGAGGCGGCCAGACCCGTATTGCAGCAGCGGAGCAATCTGACCTAGGTTAATCCCGGTTGCGCAACCACCGGGGGGCATCATGAGTTTTGGACAAGCGATTGCGTCCGGATTTCGGAATTACGTGACGTTTTCAGGACGGGCCAGCAGGTCGGAATACTGGTACTGGGCGCTGTTCTTGTTGATCTGTGGCATCGCCACGTCGATCATCGATCGCTCCGTGTTTCCCGATAGCGACACGCCGCCTCTCACTTCGCTATTCCAACTCGCGACATTCTTGCCGTCGCTCGCAGTGCTGTTTCGTCGTCTGCACGACATCGACCGCACCGGCTGGTGGTGGCTGATCCTGTTCACAGTCATTGGCGTCATCCTCATCATCATCTGGGCTTGCATGAGGGGTACCACCGGCGCCAACCGCTTCGGGCCCGATCCGCTCGGCGGCGGTTGACGGCTCGACCGGCAAGCGCAAGCCGCGCCGGGCGGACGCCGACTGGAAACATAGTCCGTCTTACTGTCTCATTTCGACCGCGGACTTCATGAAGCCGTCGGTTACCTTTTCGCTCGAGTTCAGGATGCGGTTCCATTCCGCGCCGCGCATCACGCCCGGAGGGTCCTCGCCACGCTGCACCGCCTCGATCTGCTCCTTCATCAGCTTGCGATACAGAATAAGGCCCTTGTCGGAAGTGCCGAGCTTTTCGAGGGTGCGATCGTAGATCGGACCCTGGCTGATGACCGCCTCGTAGTCCTGCCGAAAAATAGTCTGCACAAAGTCAGCAAGGTGGAAGCCGACGCCTTCGGGCAGATCGGGCAGCTTGCCGTCCACGTAGGGCGTGAACGTCACGTGGAAGAGCAGGGTGTGGGTGTCATCCACTGGCGTGCGGAAGATCGCGGTGAATCGCGGGTGATTGATCTTGCCGCCGGGCCAAGGGTGGTTGATCAGCATCGTCGACGGCAACCGGAGATAGCCGGTGCGGTCGTAGTTGCCTCGCGTCTGCTGCGTCTGGATGCCGAACCGATCGGGATGGAAGTTGATTGTGGGCACTTGACTCCAAAGATCGCTCCGCGACGTGCCGCTGCCGTGAAGCGTACCCGTATGCGACGGATCAACGGAGTTTTCGATGATCTGCAGCCAGTGCGCCGGCCATAGCGCAAATTGCTCCACCGCGCGCACGCCGTCGGTCCGGGCCAGAATGTCCAGCATCGGCAGGACCGGCGGCTCGCCAGCGCCGAGGTAAGCGAAGATCATTCCGCCCAGTTCGCGCACCGGGTAGGCCTTCAACTGCACCTTTTCTTTGAATTGGCTGTCCTTCGGCTCGGATGGCATGTCAACGCATTGACCTGTCTCGTCATAAGCCCAGCCGTGATAGCAGCAGGCCAGGGCGTGCTCCTGGACGCGTCCGTACTCCAGCGAGGCGCGCCGGTGTGCGCAATAGAGGTCCAGGAGTCCGAGCTGGCCACTGGCGTCACGATACAGCACCAAATCCTCGCCGAGGATGCGAACGCGCGTCGGCTTGCCGGTAAAGATTCCAAGTTTTTGTCCCCACGCGGACGCCGTATCCTTCTCGCCGTCGAAGTCCACCTTGTAGTCCAGCTTGAGATCGGCACGGACGTCGTTGCATCGATCCGAGATCGCGATCGCGTGCCAAAAGCAACGCAGCCAATCGCCGGCCGGCGTTCCGCCCGCCACTCCTGTATAAAGTTCTTGAGCCGAACGTGGTATCATCCGCGCCTCCCTCCCGGTTGGATGCGTCGTCTGCGCGCTCGTCTTTTTTACGCTCATCGGCCTGTTCTCGCCACACCGGTGAATGGCGTGCGGCCACGACGATCACCCCGCCCGAAGCAACCTGATCGCCTCGTCGCGCTCGAACAGGTAGAGCAGATGGCGCAGCGCCTCGCCGCGCGGCGAACCAAGCTCGGGATCGCGGGCGAGGATCAGCGCAGCGTCGTCGCGGGCGGGTGCCAAGAGCTTGCCATGGAATTCGAGCCGCGCCAGCCGAAAGCCCGGCATGCCGCTCTGCCGAATGCCGAGCACGTCGCCTTCGCCGCGCAGGCGCAAATCCTCCTCGGCGATGCGGAAGCCGTCCTCGGTGTCGCGCATGATCGCCAGCCGCGCCTTGGCCGTCTCGCCGAGCGGAGCCTTGTAGAGCAAAAGGCAGGTCGAGTGGTCGCGGCCGCGCCCGATCCGGCCGCGCAACTGGTGAAGCTGCGCGAGGCCGAACCGCTCGGCATGCTCAATCACCATGACCGTCGCGGCCGGCACATCGACGCCGACCTCGATCACGGTGGTAGCGACCAGGAGTTGCGTCTCGCCGGTCGAGAACCGCGCCATGGCCGCATCCTTGTCGGTGCCCTTCATCTGGCCGTGGACCAGATCGACCTTGGCGCCGAAGTGCTTCTTGAGATCGGCGAAGCGGTCCTCGGCAGCGGCGAGGTCGCTCATTTCCAATTCCTCGACCAGCGGGCACACCCAGTAGATGCGCTGGCCCTGGTCGAGAGCACGGCCGACCGCGTCGATCACTTCAGGCAGACGATCGAGCGCGATGGTGCGGGTGTCGATCGGTTTCCGGCCCGCGGGCTTTTCGCGCAGCTCGGAGATTTCCATGTCGCCGAAATAGGTGAGCACCAGCGTTCGCGGGATCGGCGTAGCGGTCAGCACCAACATGTCGACGGCCTCGCCCTTGCGGGCAAGCGCCAGCCGCTGATGCACGCCGAAGCGGTGCTGCTCGTCGACAATGGCGAGCGCGAGATCATGGAACGCAACCTCGTCCTGGAACAGCGCGTGCGTGCCGACCAGGAAATCGATTTCGCCCAGCGCCAGCCGGTCGAGCGTCTCCTTGCGCTCCTTGCCACGCTCGCGGCCGGTCAGGATGGCGACGCGGATGCCGGCGGCTTCGGCGAGCGGGGCGATGGTGGCGAGATGCTGCCGGGCGAGGATCTCAGTCGGCGCCATCAGTGCGGTCTGCCGGCCGGCCTCAGCTACGGTCGCTGCGGCAAGCAATGCCACCACGGTCTTGCCCGAGCCGACGTCGCCTTGCAGTAGACGGATCATGCGCTGGGGCCGAGCGAGGTCGGTGACGATGTCGTCCACGGCGCGGCCCTGCGACGGCGTCAGCGAATAGGGCAGCGCCGCGACGACTTTGGCGCGGAGCAGGCCTGCGCCGGAGCTGCCGCGGCCGGGCAATTTTCGTTGATGCGCGCGCACCAGCGCCAGCGCCAGTTGCCCGGCAAGGAATTCGTCATAGGCCAGCCGTGACCACGCGGGGCTGTCCGGCTGCACGTCTTTGGGTTCGGCCGGGTGATGCAGGGACTTCAACGCATCGGCAAACGGCGGAAAGCCCGAGCGCTGCAGCCATGCGGCGTCCTGCCATTCGGCCAGCTTCGGGATTCTGGTGAGCGCCGCCTCGGCAGCCTTGCGCAACGGGTTGAGCGTCAGCCCATCGGTCAGCGGATAGACCGGCTCGACCATCGGCAGCTTGTCGAGCTCCTGCTCGCTGACCACACGGTCAGGATGCACCATCTGCAGCATGCCGTCGTAGAGCGCGGTGGCGCCCGAGACGTATCGCAGCTCCCCCAGTGGAAAGAGCTTTTCGAGATAGTCCCGACTGGCGCGAAAGAATGTCAGCGTCAGCGTGCCGGTTTCGTCATAGGTTTCGATGCGATAGGGCGCCCGCGATCGGTGTGGCGGCGAAGGACGATGGCGGTCGACGGTGACCGCCACGGTAACAATGGAGCCGGGGACGACGTCGCGGAGTTTTGGCCGCGAGCGGCGGTCGATCGTGCCGGTCGGCAGATGGAACAGAAGATCGAGGACGCGAGCCGGCATGTCCGAGCGGCCAAACAGGCGCCGGAACAGCTTTTCGAGCTTGGGACCCACGCCAGGCAAGGTGGTTAACGAGGCGAACAAGGGGTCGAGAAGCGGCGGACGCATGACAAACACGCTGCCCAAGATTGTGGCGGGCATCAACAGTCCGATGGAGAAATTCGCGGGTCGCGCTATATTCGGGCTTCTTGGGGACTTGGAAATGTTGCTCCGCAATTTCTGGCGCGCGGTGAGCGCGGTGGTGTTTTTCGCTGGGCTGGCGACCGACCAGGGCGCCGCCCAGCCGCAGACCTATGCAGTGCCGGTATCGTTGGCCCAGCAGCACGCACTGCCGAACACCGTCGACCGCTACGGTGTGGTGTTCGACGATTGGGTGGCGAGATGGCGGCCGCAGACCGCCGTCCTGGCGGTACGGCGCGACGGCAAGACCGTCTTTATGAAGGGCCATAACGTCGATCCGCAGAAGCCGACGATGATCGCGAGCCTGTCAAAGCCGATCACCGGCGCCTGCGTCGCAACACTCATTCGCGATGGCAAGGTGTCGTTCAAGACGCGCCTGCGCGACGCACTGGCACGGTTTTTCGGGCGCTACGGCAAGCCGGCCGACCCGCGGCTCAACGAAGTGACAGTCGAGGAACTGCTTGTCCATCGTTCCGGCCTGCTCGGCAACGATGAAGACGATCCGATCTACGGCGTCGTGCATGAGCGCGCACGCAGCGGTCGCGGCTATCTGGCGGCCGTCTCCGCCGTGCTCAGCCAATACCTGACCAAGCTGCATCTCATTCGCGACCCCGGAAGGCATTACTCCTACAGCAACACCGGCTACGAGGTGTTGAGCGCCATGATCGAGGAAAAGACCGGCCGGTCCTACGAGGATTATTGCCGGGGGGCGGTGTTCGGCAAGCTCGGCATCGCCGAGCCGAAGCTCGCCCCTGATTGGCGGATGCTCTCGGGCGCGGGCGGTTGGGCCATCCCGGGTCCAGACTATCTCGCCTTCATGGACATCTTCAGTCCAAGCCATCCGTTCCTGAACGATACCGTCAAGGGCTGGATTGACCACGCGCAGACCAGGTGGACGCCGGCCAATCACGACCGCTGGTACAGCCTCGGCATCAATGTCTGGAACGGCGCCGGCCGCTGGACCGTGTCGCACGGCGGTATCCTTCACGCCAACGGCAAGGATGCCGCAGGCCGGCCGACCGAGGCTTCGGTCGTGAGCCACGCCTATCGATCGGCGGACGGCACTGCGGTGTTCATGGCGCTGAACTGGTCGCCCGAGGCGCATCGGGCTGTGGATGAGTTGCGGCAACAGATTGGCCACGCACACCAATTCGTCACGATTTTGCCCTGACGACCGGCGGCCCCGCGGCTGACATTCGGCAATTGGCGCTCTATATAAAACCCGCACCCGGCCCCGCCGGGTTTTTGGCGTTGGAGAATTCATGACCGGCAGCACGCGATCGAGCGACGGCCTCGATGCCCGCAGGCGACGGTTGCTGTTCCGGTCGTGGCATCGTGGCACGCGCGAAGCCGATCTGATCATGGGCCGCTTCGCCGATACTCATATCGAAGGTTTCAGCGATGCCGAGCTCGACCAGTACGAGCATCTGCTGGATGCGCTGGAGACCGACGTGCTGGCCTGGATGACCGGCGTTGCCGCGGTGCCAGCCGAACACGATACGCCGATGTTCCGCCGGGTGCGCAATTTCCATTTCGCGGCGGGGCGCTGATGGCGAAATCTCCCGCCGAACTGCTGGCACCCGACCGGCCGCTGACGCTGGCGAACGTCGCCGACGGCGCCGAAGGCCTGGTGATTTCCGACCTCGCCCGCGCCATAGCGGCGCGCAAGGAGGCGCCAGCGACCAGCGCCTTGGTGATCTGCCGCGACGGTCCGCGGATGGCCGTGTTGGCGCGTGCGCTTGCGTTCTTCGCGCCGGAGATCGAAGTGCTGCAGTTCCCCGCCTGGGACTGCCTGCCTTACGACCGGGTGTCGTCGCATGCCGGCGTCGTGGCGCAGCGCATGACCACGCTGTCGCGGCTTGCCCGGATCAAGGGCCGCGACAAGCCCGCAGTGCTGCTCACAACCGTCAATGCCATGCTTCAGCGCGTACCGGCCAGGGAGCTGATCGGCAAGCAGGCGCTGTCGGCGGCGCCCGGCAACGTGCTTCCCATGGACGGCATCGTCCGCTGGCTTGAACTGAACGGCTTCGTCCGCGCCTCCACGGTGCGTGAGCCCGGCGACTATGCGGTGCGCGGCGGTATTTTGGATCTGTTCGCGCCCGGCATGGACCTGCCGGTGCGGCTTGATTTCTTTGGCGACGCGCTGGAGACGATCCGAAGCTTCGATCCGGAAACGCAGCGGACCGTGATGGAAATGCGTGGGCTCGACCTCGTTCCGGTCGCCGAGTTCCAACTCACGACGGATTCCATCCGAAAATTCCGCACCGGCTATGTGGCAGCGTTCGGCGCCGCCGATCCCGAGGACTTGCTGTACGAGGCGGTCAGCGAAGGCCGGAAATATCCCGGCATGGAGCATTGGCTGCCGCTGTTCCACGACCGCCTCGACACGCTGTTTGACTATGTGCCAGGCGCGCCAGTGGTGCTGGAGAACCTGGTCGAGGATGCGGCGCGTGAGCGGCTGGCGCAGATCGCGGACTATTACGAGACGCGGAAGGATGCGCAGGCGGGCGAGGGCGGTTCGCTGTACAAGCCGCTGCCTGCGGACACGCTCTATCTGCCGGACACCGAATGGGCCGAGCGGCTGAGGACTGCGGCGCTGGCGCGGCTGACGCCGTTTGCGGTGCCGGGGGGCGAATGCGTGGTCGATGTGGGTGCGCGAGCCGGGCGGAATTTTTCACCGGAGCGCGCGGAGAATGCCGCCGGGGTTTTTGACGCGGCGAGCACGCACGCACAAGCGCTCCAGGCGGCCGGTAAACGCGTCATCGTCGCGCTGTGGAGCGAAGGCGCACGTGAGCGCATGCGGCACGTGCTGGCCGAGCACGGTCTGCACAATCTCTCCAACGTGGCGTCATGGCCGGAGGCCCTGACCCTTCCCAAGCCCCAGGTGGCGCTGGCGGTGCTCGGCCTCGAAGCGGGTTTCGAAACCGCCGACGCTGCCGTCATCGGCGAGCAGGACATTCTTGGCGATCGTCTGGTGCGACCGCGGCGCGCTGCAAAGCGCGCGGAGAATTTCATCGCCGAAGTGACGAGCCTGTCGGCCGGCGATCTGGTGGTGCATGTGGACCATGGCATCGGCCGCTTCGCCGGATTGCAGAATATCGAGGCCGCCGGTGCGCCCCACGATTGCCTGGAAATTCATTACGCCGAGGGCGCCAAGCTTTATCTCCCGGTCGAGAACATCGAGCTTTTGTCGCGTTACGGCTCGGAGGAGACCGGTGTCGAGCTAGACCGGCTCGGCGGCACCGGCTGGCAGACGCGCAAGGCCCGGCTGAAGAACCGCATCCGCGAGATCGCCCACGAGCTGATCAAGGTGGCGGCTGAGCGCCAGCTTCACGACGCGCCGAAGCTCGCGGTCGGCCACGGCATCTACGACGAGTTCTGCGCCGGCTTCCCCTATGACGAAACCGACGACCAGCAGACCGCGATCGACTCGACCCTGGACGATCTCGCCAAGGGCCGTCCGATGGACCGGCTGATCTGCGGCGACGTCGGCTTCGGCAAGACCGAAGTGGCGCTGCGCGCGGCGTTCGCCGCGGTCATGGAGGGCAAGCAGGTCGCGGTGGTGGTGCCGACCACGCTGCTGGCGCGCCAGCATGCCAAGACCTTCACCGACCGTTTCCGCGGCCTCCCGGTGCACGTCGGGCAGGCGTCGCGGCTGGTGTCTGCGGCCGATCTCAGCAAGGTCAAAAATGGCATCGCCGATGGCTCGGTCGATATCGTGGTCGGCACGCATGCGCTGCTTGGCAAGTCGATCAAGTTCAAGGACCTCGGCCTGGTCGTCGTCGACGAGGAGCAGCATTTCGGCGTGGCGCACAAGGAGCGGCTGAAGGGGTTGCGCGCCGAGGTCCACGTGCTGACGCTGACCGCAACGCCGATCCCGCGCACCTTGCAATTGGCGCTGACCGGAGTGCGCGACCTCTCCATCATCGCTTCGCCGCCGGTCGACCGGCTGGCGGTGCGCACCTTCGTCTCTCCGTTCAATTCGCTGATCGTGCGCGAGGCGCTGCTGCGCGAGCGCTATCGCGGCGGGCAATCGTTCTATGTCTGCCCGCGCATCGAAGATTTGGCCGGCGCCAAGGATTTCCTCGACAAAAACGTGCCGGAGGTGAAGGTCGCGGTGGCCCACGGCCAGATGCCATCGCAGGTGCTGGAAGACATCATGTCGGCGTTTTACGACGGCAAGTACGACGTGCTGCTGTCGACCACGATCATCGAATCGGGCCTCGACATTCCGACCGCCAACACGCTGATCGTGCATCGTGCCGATATGTTCGGCCTGGCGCAGCTCTATCAGCTCCGCGGCCGAGTGGGCCGCGCGAAACTGCGCGCCTACGCGCTGTTCACGCTGCCGGAGAAAAAGAAGATCACGCCGCAGGCCGAGAAGCGGCTGAAGGTGCTGCAATCGCTCGACACGCTGGGGGCGGGCTTCCAGCTTGCCTCGCACGACCTCGACATCCGCGGCGCCGGCAATCTTCTGGGCGAGGAGCAGTCCGGCCACATCAAAGAGGTCGGCTTCGAGCTTTACCAGCAGATGCTCGAAGAGGCGGTGATGAGTCTCAAGGCCGGCATCGCCGCGCCGGTTGCCGACCGCTGGTCGCCGTCGATCACCATCGGCACCCCGGTCATGATCCCCGAGGACTACGTGGCCGACCTGTCGGTGCGGCTGGCGCTCTATCGCCGCCTCGCTGAGATCGAGGATGAGCAGGAGATCGAGGCATTCGGTGCCGAGCTGGTCGACCGCTTCGGACCTCTGCCGGAGGAGGTTGAGCATCTTCTCAAGATCGTCGCCATCAAGGCGCTGTGCCGGAGGGCCAACGTCGAGAAGATCGAGACCGGCCCGAAGGGCGCGGTGCTGTCGTTCCGCGACAATACCTTTGCCAACCCCGAGGGCCTGATCGCCTTTATCAGCCGGCAAGGCGAGGGGGCGCGGGTACGGCCCGACATGAAGGTCGTGCTGTTCCACGACTGGGAGAAGCCGATGCAGCGGCTGCACGGCACCACAGCGGTGCTGCGCAGCCTCGTCCGTATCGCCGCAGCGCCGCCGAGCGCGGATGCGCGAGGGCCCAGCGCGGCTGCTTCGTGAGCGCCCGCGCTGGCCGCTCGTCCTTGGGCCCGCCAGCGCGGGACGCAGGCCAAGGCAGCGTTGGGCACTCCTGTATCCCGGACGCAGGGCAGCACAACGTGGTGCGCTGCAGACCCGGGACCCCGCGTCTGTGGTGCACCGCTAACGCGTTGCACCGCGCGTGGGGAACGTATCGATGCAGTGCCTGTTCTCAGACCTTGAACTTTTCCATCATGTCCGCTTCCGGATCGGCCCCCATTCCTGGCGTGTCGGGCACCTCGACCGCGCCGTTCATGTCGGGCACGGTCTTCGAATAGGGCACCCAGGCGACGTCGGCGAACATGCGTTCAAGCGGAACGTCGCGCTCCTTGCAGGCGATGCAATGCAAGGTCGCAAGGTAGCCCGGACCGAAATAGAACATGTGCGGCACGCAAGTGACGCCAGCTTTCTCGCTTTCGGTCGCTATTTTGAACAAGTGCGTAATGCCACCAATCTTGTTGACGCTGGGCTGCACGAAATCGACCGCGCCTGCCGCGATCATCTTGCGGAAATCGGAGGAGCTGGTGGCGTTCTCGCCCATCGCGATCGGCACGCCGGTCGCCTTGCGGAGTTTCGCCGCCGACTCGAAGTCCTCCGGTGGCCAGATCGGCTCCTCGACCCAATGCGGGTTCGACGCCTTCATGGCAGCGACCGGTGTGTCCGCCTCGCCAGGCAGCCAGGCGCAATTGGTGTCGACCTTGATCGGGATGCTCGGCCCGGTCACGGAGCGCGCTGCCGCCACCGCCTCCGGCGTGCGCTCGTGCAGCTTGATGTGACGGTAGCCGCGCTCCAGCGCACGCGCGGTGTTGCGTTTCACGTTCTCGACGTTGCCGGCGTACTGGATCAGCGACGCGTAGGTCTCGACCCGTTTGCGCTTGGGCCCGCCCAGAAGCTTCGACACCGAGACGCCCTCGATCTTGCCGCGGATGTCCCACAGCGCGATGTCGAGGCCGCTGATCGCGTGCATGATGACACCGGCGCGGCCGAGGCCGTGGAGCATGCGCTCGATCCGCGGGCATCAATTCCGGATCGGTCGGATCCTGGCCGACGGCAACACGGCGGATCAGGCTCTCCACAGCCGCCACCGCTGCGGCGCCGCTGAAACCGTTGCACTCGCCCCAACCAACCACGCCCCTGTTGGTCGCCACCCGCACGTAGACCGCCTCGACATGGGTGCGCGGGCGCCCGGCGAACAAGGGCGGCTCCGCCCACATGTCGAGCGGAATACGGAGCTGGAAAGCGTCGACGCTTTCAATGGTAACGGCAGGCATGGCTATTCCTTTCGTGACACCAAGGCTGCCACGTCATGGCCGGGCTTGTCCCGGGCATCCACGCTTTGCTTTCATGCAAGCAAGGCGTAGATGCCCGGCATAAGGCCGGGCATGACGGGGGAGAGGCTGTGCGCGGTCTGCCGATCCTGCTTGCGGCGATGCTGGTGACGCCCGCCTTGGCCCACACCGGCAACGTCGCTAGTGGCTTTGTCGGCGGCTTCGAGCATCCGCTGTTCGGGCCCGATCATTTGGCGGCGATGGTGGCGGTCGGGCTGTGGGGCGCGTTTCTTGGCGCCCCGGCGATATTCCTGCTGCCGGTGATGTTTCCGCTGGTGATGGCTTTGGGCGGCGTGCTCGGCATCGCCCGCGTGCCGCTGCCCGGTGTCGAGATCGGCATCGCGATGTCGGCTGTCGTGCTGGGGATGATGGTGGCGTTGGCGGCGCGGCCGCCGCTCTGGATCGCAGCGGTCATCGTCGGCGCGTTTGCGATCTTCCACGGCCACGCCCATGGCGCGGAACTGCCGCTTGGCGCCGATGCGCTGGCGTTCTCCGCGGGCTTCGTCATCGCCACCGGCTGCCTGCATCTCACCGGCATCGCGTTCGGTCTGCTGGCGCGCTGGCCGGCCGGGCGCATCGCAGTGCGTGCGGCCGGCGGCGCCATTGCCGTAGCCGGACTGGTATTTCTGGGCCGGCTGGCATGACCGCACGCACATGGGCCATCGCGGCCGTCGCGCTGCTGGCGGTGGCCGAGGGCGCCGAGGCTCACACCGTATTCGGCATGACCGGCTTTGCCGGCGGATTGCTGCACCCGTTGGCCGCGCCGGCGCATTTGACAGCGGTCGTAGCGCTGGCGCTGCTGATCGGACAGCAGCAATGGAGGTGCGTGCCTCTGTTCGCATATGCGGCTGCGCTGATCATCGGTCTTGCTGCAATCGCACTGGCTTATGTGCCGTACTTTGCCGAACAAGTTCTGCTCGCGCTTGCCGCTGCGACCGGCTTGTTGGTTGCGTGGGCGCGGCCGCTGCCGTCAACAGTAGGTACGGCGCTCGCTGCGGCAACAGGCTTGGTCCTCGCGCTCGACTCGCCGCCGGAGGCGATCTCGATTTCGGAGGCCAATGTTACGTTGCTGGGCGTCGCGCTCAGTGCCATGGCTCTTCTGATTGCCTTGGCGTGTCTCGCGTCGCTGCTCGGTCGCCACTGGCAGCACATTGGCATGCGCATTGTCGGCTCGTGGATCGCCGCCAGCGCCATCATGGTGCTGGCGCTGGGCCCGGCGGGCGGTTAGCCGCTCGCGGCGCGTTGATCGGCCAGGAAGCGCTCGCGGTTGGTCGCGATCTGCTCGATGGCGTTGGCCAGCACTTCGGGCGATTGCGCGCCGCTGACGGCTGCGACCCCGCCCAGGATAAAGGTCGGCACGCCGTCAATGCCGGCGTCTTTCGCAGCACTTGCCGCGCTCTCGACCCGATCAATGTCGGCGTCGCTTGCGAGCATGTTCCGGGTGTTGTCGGAATCCATGCCGATGTCGGCCGCGGCCCCGACCAGAACCTCACGGTCGGAGAGATCGGCGCCGTCGGTGAAATAGAGGTCCATCAGACGCTGCTTCATCTCCGCCGACTTGCCGATCGCCTGCGCCCACAGGATCAGGCGATGGCAGTCGAGGGTATTGGGCTGGCGGCGCATCTTGTCGACCGCATAGGTCAGACCCTCGGCGGCGGCCGCGGCGGCGACGCGCCCGGCGATACCGCTGTAGCGCTCGGGCGAGCCGAACTTGGTGGTGAGATATTCCTCGCGGGCCATGCCCTCGCGCGGCACCCATGGATTGAGAAAATAAGGATGGAAACGAACCTCGACTGGAATATCCGGTTTCAGCGCTAAGGCCTTTTCAAGCCTTCGTTTTCCGATAAAGCACCAGGGACAAACCACGTCGGAAACGACGTCGATCGTGACCGGGGTGGCGGCGGCTGCTGGCTCAGACATGGCGGGCCTCGCTGACTGGCCCGCTAGACTTAAGCCCGCGATCAGGCAGCGGCAACCGGTCGCGGAGCGACACGGGCGAGCAACGTCAGCGCAGTGTCGGAAGGCTTCAGGGTCGCCAAGACCACCGACGGGCCAACGCTGGGCCGATCACGGTTGGGCCGCAACATGGTGTGCTTGAGCACGCTCGCGAGCCTCCGCGCCGCAACGTGAGCGTCGCGCAAATCGGTGTCGCCGAACGCGAACAGGATCGAGCCGTCGTCCTGCCGGCAGGCGAAATCGCTGTCGCGAACCAGGCGGCTGATCAGCCGCGCCGCGTCCATGCTGGTGCGGCGATCGATCGGCTCATCGAACGAGAACCGGGCGAGCGAAAGGCCCGAGCCGCGCTCGTCTGCGTCCTCGATAGCGAGTCCAAGCGCCTGGCCGAAGGCGTCGTGGCGAAGCAGTCCGGTGTATGGGTCGAGCAGGCCTTTGCATTCGATCGAATTGAGCAGACGCTTGAGCGCGGTCTCAAAGGCATGCAGCCGGATCAGCGGCGTCACGCGCGAAAGCAGGGCCAACGGATCGCCAGCGCGGACGAAATTCGGCAAAGCCGGCGTGTCGTGGTTCGAGCCGAGCGCCGCCACAGGCAGGTCGCGAAAGCGCGAATCCTCGACGAGGAGGGCGAGAAATGCTTCGACCGCTGAGCCGGGCAGGCCATCGCCGATGACGATGCCGTCGACCTCGCGGGCGTTGAGGCAGCGCGTGGCGGTGTCGACGCTAAGCGCGCCGATCAGGCCCATGCGTTCGCCGACGGCGACGCTGAGTGTGGGATGATGGCGACCCCGGCCTATCAGCAGCACGGTGGCGTCATCGAGCAGATCGCCTGCGGGCAGTTCGGCGATGATGTTGCGCTCCTCTTTCAAGGTTCGGGCGCGGGCAAGCGTCGTGGCGTGCAGCGTGCGCAGCCGGAGCAGGGCAGACAGGCGCCCGATCAGCCGTGCGGGTGGGGCGTCAAGCGAGATCGTCAGGGCGTCGGCCGGCGCAACCGCTTCGTCGCTCAGCCGAATGAGCATTGGCACGAAGGGCGTCTCTTGGGCGGCCTGCCGAGCCAGCGCGGCGGCGGTGTCGTCATCGGCAACGCTAGGCGGAGAAGTTACGATTGCCGCGGGCTTGACCTCGGCCAGCGCCGTCTGCGCGCCAGCCCACGACACTTCGACGATCGGAAACGCGCCGGCATCGGCAAGGGCCTTTGCCAGTCTGCTGGCGTCAGCAACAAGGAGGATCGGACCTTGCAATGACATGGGCTCACGACACGAAAGCCAACATCCTACGCGACCGCCATTAATGTCCCGTCAACACCGGAGGCGGTCGCGCAGCCGGTTTTGCTTTGGCTGCCGAAGGCATCCGCGAGCAAAGGATTGACACCGAGCGCGGTGAGAGCCGAACGCATGTCGTCGGTGGCGGCGATGCCTGCGAGCCGGTGTCCGGCCAGCGCATCGGGCAGGGCCGTGACAAAGGCGGCACTATCGGTGCGTCGCACCCGCTCCTCCAGTTCGGCGAGTGCGAAGCGGTAGCCGCCGACTGCGACCATGCCAGGCGGAGGGCCGGCCACCGCGAAGGTGCCGCTAGCGGGATCGAGGCGGCAGGGGTAGCGGGTGTCGACAAAGCCCGCTGCGTCGGCCCTGAGATACGGCATGCCGCGGCGCTCGGCGCCGGGCGGAAAAGCATGCCTTGGCACCATCGGACCGCGCAGCGCGAGCGTACCGGTTTCGGTGCGCGCCATTTCGGCCAGCAGCACGCCCCCGGCCGCTCCTCGCGGCGCGAAGATCGCGCCGGCCGGCAGTGGCCTGGGTTCGCCCGATGCGCCACGGCGGGAGCCGAGCAGGGCGACCTCACCCAATGCCAGCATGTCGGTGAGCGCGACGTTGGTGTTTTGCCATTCCGGACTGCCGGCAAAGGCTTCCGGCGCGCGCCATAGCGCGAGCAGGCCTTTTAGTTCCGGATGAGCCAACAGACGGGCCTCGGCGAGACGCGGCAGCAGCGGGCCCGGCACAACGACGGTGTCGCAGCGATCGTCGCGGCATTGTGTGGTGAAGGCCTGCGCATCGAAACCGTGATGCAGCGACAACGTGCCCCCGGTGAGCAGCCAGGGCACGAGCGTGAGCGCGAGCCCGGCAAACGAGCTCACGGCGCAGCAGCCGAGCAGGCGGGTGTCCTGACGCAATCCACCTTCAAGCAAAGTGCCAAGCCCCCCGGCGATCAACTCGCTGTGGCTGCGCGCCACCATGGCCGGGCCATCCGGAGTGCTTTCGACGGTCACCACGGCAACATGAGCGGCGGAATCAAGATCGCTTTCGGGCGCAACCCACTCGCCGGAGTGTTGTGACAGAAGGTCGTCCAACGGGACGACGCCGTCGGGGAGATCGGGTCCGAAGCCGCAGACGTGGCGAACCGAAAAACTTTCGGCCGCGACCTGCATGGCCTGGCCGCAAAGCTCCATATCTCCGACAGAGCTTGCGGTGATGATCGCTTTGGCGCCGAGCGGGCCCAGCACCGGGGCCATCTCGGCACGCCGCCACAAAACCGGCAGCGGCGCGGCAATCAGCCCAGCACGCAGTACGCCCAGGATCGTCAGCGCGCACTCGACCGTATTGGGAAGGTGGATGCCGACGACGGCGTCGGTCCGCAGACCGAGTTGCCGCAACCGCGCGGCGATCGCCGCAACGACACGGTCAACCTCGGCGTAGCTGAGGCGATTCGGCGCGCCCCTCATGAAGCTCTCGCGATTGGGCGGATCGGCGAGCGCCACCGCGTCCGGCCGGCGGGCGGCGGCGTGGCGAAACAACGCGTCGAGCGTCGTGGTCGGATCGCTCGCCGGCGGGCGTTCGGTTTTGGGGCCGTCGAGGATCACGATATGCGACGCCTCCTGGTTCACTCGCCTCTTGCCGGCGCGGCACGCCACCAGGTTTCCGGCAGATAGCCAAACAGCGACGTTTCCGCCGGATGCGCGACCTTATTCGAGCGGGCCACCCACTGCTCGGACAAGTGATAGAGCGGCACGACGTAGAAGCCGGACATCAGCAGGCGGTCCAGCGCGCGCACAGCCGCGACGAAGTCGTCACGCTCACGCGCCGCCAGCATCGCCGCGATCATGGCGTCGATCGCCGGGCTTTTGACGCCCATGTAGTTGCGTGTGCCCTCGGCATCGGCCGCGGCTGATCCCCAGTAGAAGGCCTGCTCGTTGCCGGGCGAGAGCGACTCATCCCAGCGATTCTCGATCATATCGAAATCGTACGTGATGCGCCGCCGGTCGTATTGCACAGCGTCGACGACACGCACCCTCGCAACGATACCGGCGCGCTTGAGATCGCGGGAGAAGGCGAGCGCAAGCCGCTCTTGGTCGCGTGTCGTGACCAAAATCTCAAACGAGAACGGTTTTTTCGTCGTGCGCGAGCGGAGCGTTCCGCCGGCCAGTTCGTAGCCTGCTGCTTCCAGCAGCGTCAGCGCGCGTTTAAGCGTGTCGCGATCGCGGCCCGAGCCGTCGGTCACCGGCGGCTGCCATTTGCCTTCCATGAAGTCGGCGCGTACCGCGTTTGGATAGGATGCAAGCAGCGCGCGCTCGCGCGCGTCTGCGGCGAGACCGCGGGCGGAAAGCTCGGAGCCTTCGAAATAGCTGGCTGAACGTTTGTAGCGATCGAAGAAGAAATTGTGGTTGAGCCATTCAAAGTCGAACAGCAGCCCGATCGCCTCGCGCACCCGGATATCGGCAAAGACGGGGCGGCGTGTGTTGAACACCAGGCCGGAGAAGATTTTGGGCAAACCGTATGGGAAAGCTTCCTTGACGATACGGCCATCGCGGACCGCGGGCACGTCGTACGCGGTCTCCCAGCGGCCGGGATCGGTCTCGACGCGCAGATCATAGAGGCCTTTCTTGAAGGCTTCGAAGTGCGAGTTGGCGTCGCGATAGAAATCGAAGCGAATCTCGTCGAAATTCCAGAAACCGCGGTTGATGGCAAGCCCTTGCCCCCAGTAGTTTGGATCGCGGTTGAGCGTGATGCTGCGGCCGGGATCGACGGCGCCGACCAGATAGGGGCCGCTGCCGACAATGGGAGCGAACGACGTTTCCTCGAAGGTGTCCGGGTTGACGGCGTGCTTGGCCAGCACCGGCATCAGTCCGAGGATCAGCGGCAGCTCGCGGTCGTCGGCGCCGGTGAGGTCGAAGCGCACCACGCGGTCGGACAATGCTTCGGCGTTGGCGACCTTGGCGTAATAGGTGCGGAAGTTCGGCCGGCCTTTGTCGCGCAGGAGCTGCCAGGAAAAGATAACATCCTCCGCGGTTACCGGCTTGCCGTCGGAGAATTTCGCAGCGGGATCGAGGGTAAAGGTGACGTAAGTGCGAGCGGCATCGGTCTCGACGGTGCGGGCCAGCAGGCCATAGAGCGTGAAGGGCTCGTCGTAGCCGCGCGCCAGCAGGCTTTCTACGACATAGCCGCGGATCTGCGACAGCGAGAGGCCTTTGACGATGAATGGATTGAGGCTGTCGAACGTGCCGAGCACGCCTTGGGTCAATCGACCGCCCTTCGGCGCCTGCGGATTGACGTAGCGCACATGGTCGAAATTTTCCGGCAGCAGCGGCTCGCCGTGCATGGCAATGCCATGCTCCGGCACGCCGGGCCGAGCCTGCGCGGTGCCAGCAGCCACCACGACGACGAGCGCACAGGCAAGCGGACCGGCGGTCATCAGTCGTGGGCTGGAATGACAGACGGTCACGGCGGTCCTGCACCCCGATGGAATTGCTGTTCGACGCATCGGTCTAGCACAGGCTCCGCGGCGGCAATCGCGCCGGCGGGGGCAATTAACCCGGCACAGAGACACCAGCGTCGCAGCCGGTATCAAGGCTTTATCGGGCCGCGGTTTTCGGCTAATCAGTCGCCCGAGCCACGTCACGCTCCCGCCTTTATTTGGGCGTCGAGACAGGCCGTGGGGGTGCCCGCACGGGCCAAGGCCGTGATAAAGCGGCGGGAACAGAGGGAATCTTCGATGACGTATCGGATCGTATCCGCGCCGACGCGGACGGCCAGCAAAGTATTTGCCGCGTTGGCGGCGGCCGCGATGTTCGCGTTGCTTGGCGCATCGAGCGCCGACGCGCAACCGGCGACCCCGCCGAAGCCGAAGCCCGCGCCGGCCAAACCCGCGCCGAAACCGCCACAGGCCCAACAGGCTCCCGCTCCCGCGCCGCAGTCGGCTCCGCCGCAGCAACAGGCGCAGAATGGCGAACAGCCGCAATTGATCTTTTCGCCTTGGGTAAAGCTCTGCAACAAGGATGCCGATCCGAAGGCCAAGCGGGTTTGCGTCACCGTCAAGGACGGCCGCGTCGAGTCCGGGCTGCTGGTGGTGAGCGTCGCCATCATCGAGATGGACGGCGAGCAGCGCAAGCTCCTGCGCATGAGCCTGCCCTACGGTGTGGCGCTGCAGCACGGCACGCGGCTGATCGTCGATCAGGGCACGCCGGCGACCGCGCCGTTCGTGACCTGTCTGCCGCCCGTCGTGCCGCCGGGCGGCTGCATCGCCGATTATGAGGCGACGACCGATCTGATCAACCGCATGAAGAAGGCGCAAGTCTTGACCGTGCAGGCGATTCATATGAACGGACAAGCGATGAGCCCGCAGCTTGAGCTGAAGGATTTCGCCAAGGCCTATGACGGCCCCCCAACCGATCCGAAGGTGTTCGAGGAGCAGCAGAAAAAGCTCCAGGAGGAACTACAGAAGCGCGCCGAGGAGGCGAGGAAGCGCCTCGAGGCCCAGCAGCCGCCGCAGGCCGGGGCCGCCGCTCCTCCCGCGCGCTGAACCCCGATCTTATGAACCCTAAGGCCCGCCTCGTGGCGGGCCTTTTGCCTGGCTAATTCAACACCGCGTTTCGAGGTTTGTAACCACCGTTGTCGTCGCGCTCGAACACTTCCGCGACCTGCGGATGACGGATCGGTTTGCCCGAGGTGTCCGGCAAAAGGTTCTGCTCTGACACGTAGGCAACGTATTCGGTTTCGCCGTTCTCGGCGAACAGGTGATAGAATGGCTGATCCTTGCTCGGCCGCACGTTCTCAGGGATCGACATCCACCACTCCTCGGTGTTGTGGAACACCGGGTCGATGTCGAAAATCACACCGCGGAACGGAAATACACGGTGCTTCACTACCTCGCCGAGCTTGAACTTGGCGAGACGGGTTTTCGAGGAGCTCTCGTAGAGCTTTTTGGTGACGATCTTGGCCATGTCAGGAATAACTTAACCATGATTTTGGCCGCGGAATAGGTTCAAAATCCATACCGGGCGGCTAAATCTGGGTCTTTTGTCGCAACCAGCCGGGCCAAGTCCACCACGACCCTGGCCTGCTTCCACGTGGCGTCATCTTGCATCTTGCCCGCGATCATGGCGGCGCCGGTGCCGTCCGGCATGGCGGCCAGGATGTTGCGGGCGGTTGCGACCTCGGCCGGGTCGGGCGAGAATACCCGCTTGGAAATCCCGATTTGGGACGGGTGCAGCGACCAGGCGCCGGCGCAGCCCATCACGAAGGCGTTGCGGAACTGAGCCTCGCAGCCCGCGGTGTCGGCGAAGTCGCCAAATGGCCCGTAGAATGGCTTGATGCCGGCGGCCATGCAGGCATCGACCATCTTCGCCGTGGTGCAGTGCCAGAGGTCCTGCTGGAATTTGTCGCGCCGGCCGTCGGCGCCGGCATCGGCGAGCACCGCATAGTCCGGATGGCCGCCGCCAACACGGGTGGTCTTCATGCCGCGGGAGGCAGCCAGATCGGCAGGGCCGAGACTCATGCCGTGCATGCGCGGCGAGGCGGTGGCGATGGCCTCGACATTGTTGACGCCCTGCGCGGTTTCCAGGATGGCATGGATCATGATTGGCCGCTTGACCGCGTGGCGGGCTTCGAGCTGGGCGAGAAGCTGGTCGAGATAATGAATGTCCCACGCGCCCTCGACCTTGGGCAGCATGATGACGTCGAGCTTGTCGCCGACGGCCGCGACGATCTCGGTGATGTCGGCGAGCGCCCACGGCGAGTTGAGTGCGTTGACACGTGTCCATAGGCCGGTCGCGCCGAAATCGTTGGTCCTCGCCATGCGGATGAAGCCCGCGCGCGCGGCCTCCTTGGCGTCGGCCGGGATGGCGTCTTCGAGATTGCCGAGCACGACATCGACCTGATTGATCAGCTCCGGCAGTTTGGCCGTGACCTTGTCGACGTGGGGCGGCACGAAATGGATCATGCGCTCAAGCCGCGCCGGCAGCTCGCGGAGCGGCGCCGGGGCGCCGATTACGAGCGGCTGATAAAACTGGCGCGGCAGCTTCATGGCGGTCCCTCCTGGGAGCCGGTCTGCCTTTAGAGGAAAGCAAATGGTGCGCCAAGTGGCTTGGTAAGTGGCCTATGCTGGCGCGTTCCAGGACCAGCCCATGCAGCCGCTCTCCGGTGTCCTTGTTCTCGATTTCACCACGCTTTTGCCGGGGCCGCTGGCGGCGCTGCTGCTGGCGGAGGCCGGCGCCGAGGTGATCAAGATCGAACGGCCGGGCGGCGAGGACATGCGGCATTACGAGCCGCGGTTCGACGGTGAGAGCGCGATGTTTACGATGCTCAACCGCGGCAAGAAAAGCCTGACGCTCGATCTCAAGAGTGATGCTGACCGAGAGAGGCTCAAGCCGCTTCTGGCGCGGGCCGATGTGCTGGTCGAGCAGTTCCGGCCTGGAGTGATGGCGCGGCTGGGGCTCGGTTACGAGGCGGTGGCCGCGATCAATCCCAAATTGGTCTATTGCTCGATCACCGGCTATGGCCAGACCGGGCCACGCGCCGACGAGGCCGGGCACGATCTCAACTATCTCGGCAACACCGGACTTCTTGCGCTCAATCCCGGGCCGCTCGACCGGCCGGTGGTGCCACCCGCGCTGATCGCCGACATCGGCGGCGGCACGTTGCCCGCGGTGTTGAACATCCTGCTCGGACTTCGCCAGCGCGACGGCACCGGGCGGGGCATGCACATCGACATCGCCATGACCGACGCGATGTTCACCTTCGCGGCCCATGCGCTCGCCTCAGGTCAGGCCACCGGGCAATTTCCAGGCATGGGTGGCGCGCGGCTGACAGGCGGCTCGCCGCGGTATCAAATCTATCCGACGCGGGACGGCAAGCTCGTCTGCTGTGCCGCGCTGGAGCAACGGTTTTGGGAACCATTCTGCGCGACAATCGGCCTTGATCCGAAGTTCGTGGATGACAGTCGCGATCCAGCGGCGACCAAAGCCGCGGTTGGCGCGATCATCGCCGGCAAGACCGCAGCGGAATGGCGGCCGCTCCTTGGCGTCGCCGACTGCTGCGTCACGGTCATGGCGACCTTGGAGGAGGCGTTGCGCGATCCGCATTTCACTGGCCGCGGCCTGTTCGCGCACAAGGTCGCAGGACCTACCGGGGCGATCATGCCGGCACTGCCGGTGCCGATCGATTCGGCATTCCGCGACGATCCGGCGAGTGTGAAAGCGGTCCCAAAACTCAGCGATGAATGAAGGCGAGGTGGACGCCGAGCACCAGCATTCCGAGGAAAAATAAAATTCGGAAGATGTCGGGGCGGATCAGTGTGCGGACATGTTGGCCGATGAACATGCCGATGAACGAGACGGCCATTGCGATCAGCGATGCGATCGTATTGCCGGCGTTCAAAGTTCCATTGCCAAGCACGACGAACATCACAGCAAAGGACGAGACTGTGAACGAGATGCCCTGCGCTTGTATCAGATCGTCGCGGTCGAGACCGAGCGATTGGATGTATGGAATCACCGGAAACATGAACACGCCGGTCGCGGTCGAGACCGCGCCGTTGGCCACACCGAGCACCGGCCCGAGCCAGGCCTCGACGCGCGGCGGCACCTGCAAGCGGATGCGCGAGAGCCCCAACAGCCCGTAGAGGATAAGAGCTATGCCGAGCATCTTGCGCGCGAGGCTCGCAGCTTCGGGCGTGAGCAAGCCGAGCCCCAACGCGGTTGCAACGAAGGTGCCGAGAAAGCTTGCCAGCAGCGTCGGCCACAACCGCTTAAGCAGCGGAAGGAGCGACGGCCCGAGTCCTCCCTGCCAGATGTTGGTGAGCAGCGCCGGAATGACAACCAGCGCGGCGGCTTCGCCAGGCGACATGAAAACGCTGAGGATGCCGACCGCGACGGTCGGCAGGCCCTGACCGAGGATGCCCTTGACGAAGCCCGCGAGAATGAAGGAGAGGCCCGCGACCGCGAGCAGGAAGGTTGAATCCGGCATGATCGAGCTGTGTGGGGTGAAGCGACGCTTGGCAATGCCAAAGTGGTTGAGGAAGCCTTCAGTTGGCGCGAAGCCCGTGGATTACAAAGCCTCGCCGCGCATCAGGCGGGGTTGCGACGCAACAGGCGCGACGCCTTCGCGCATGGCGGCGCGGCGCAACGGCCCGATCCGGTCGATCAGATAGAGGCCCAGCCCGCGGGCGCTTTGCACAGGCAGGAAATCGGACAGCAGCGTGCGGTTGAGAAGATCGACTGCCAGTGTCCGGCCCTTGACGTCCATGCGCCGCAGTCCGTCATAGCGTAACAGCAGGTCGGCATCGCCGACATCGCCGCCGTCGCGGCGTGCCGCCACAACAAGCTCGCCGATGCAGGCCGCGTCGCGCAAGCCGAGGTTGAGGCCCTGCGCCCCGATCGGCGGCACCAGATGGGCGGCCTCGCCGATTAGGGCAATTCGATTGACGCCAAAGCGCCGCGCAGTCTCGACCGCAAGCGGAAACACGCCGCGGCCGGGCTGGACGCCGACCTTGCCGAGGATCGAATGCGAGCGTTGTTCGATTTCGTCGTCGAGGACCGCGCCATCGAGCGCCGCGAGCTTTTCGGCTTCTTCGGGATCGACCACGCAAACCAGACTCGAACGGCGGCCGGGCAGAGGCACGAGGGTGAACGGCCCGCTCTCGGTATGGAATTCGGTCGAGGTGTCCTGATGCGGGCGGGCGTGCGCCAGATTGAAGGTCAACGCGGTCTGCGGGTAGCGGCGACTGTCGGTCTCGATACCGGCCGCGGCACGGCAGAGCGAACGCCGTCCATCGGCTCCGATGGCGAGTTCGGGCGGTAACCGTCGCGCCGTTTGTCAGCGCGATCGTCACCCTGGTCTCGCGGGCTTCGACCGTGCAGGCTTCACTCTCGACGCGCAGAAGCGACGGCAGTTGCGCCGCGCGCGCTTCGAGTGCCGCGACCAGATGCCGGTTCTCGATATTGCGGCCGAATGCGCCGAGGCCGATCTCGGCCGCCGAAAAATTAACCGCCGGCGCGCGGACCAGGCGTGCAGTCGCGTCGACGATGCGCATGACGCGAAGCGGAGCGGCGAAATCGGCGCAGCCGTCCCAGGCGCCGAGGGTCTCCAGCGCGGTGACGGAGCCCGCGAGAAGGGCGGTCGTGCGGTGGTCGACCACGGCACGAGGCGCGATCAGGGCGGTCTCGACGCCGGCCGAGGCCAGCGCAATCGCGGCGGTGAGCCCGGCCGGGCCCCCGCCGACAATCGCCACTTCCACGGATGATGGCTTCGGCATGCCGTATTTCTTAACACGGCCCGGCCCCCCGAGTCGTACTGACGGCCCAATCTGACCTTTGCCCGGAAACCATGATCATTGCTGGCAATTCCGCAGATCGGCGCGATGCGCTATCTCTGTCCGGTGAGCGATTTCACCCACGACCGCCTGGTAACCCATCTTTCGGCGCGGGAGGCGCGGCTGACGGGGACCCTGGCGCGGCCTCGACGCATTGCGCTCGC
Organism: uncultured Alphaproteobacteria bacterium; assembly: GCA_963702635.1. Classification (GTDB taxonomy): domain Bacteria; phylum Pseudomonadota; class Alphaproteobacteria; order Rhizobiales; family Xanthobacteraceae; genus Z2-YC6860. The sequence goes on along the minus strand of CAVPDL010000009.1, from coordinate 522,164 downwards.
CTGCGTCGCGATCGTGACCGCGCTCGGCTGGATCGCATTCGGGTTGATGACGACGAACGTCCAACCGGGCTGGCAGATGCTGTGCCAACCGGCGGCGCGAGCCGGCCTGGGCGAGCTTGCCATCGCGATCCCGATGTGGGTCGCGATGACCCTGGTGATGATGCTGCCGACTGCAGGTCCCATGATCGTGACTTACGCGGAGATCGCCGACACCGCCGCGCGCAAGGGCGAGGCGGTGGTATCGCCCTTTTTTCTGGCTGCGGGCTATCTGGCCGTATGGCTCGGCTTCGCAGTGGTCGCGGCTTTTGCGCAATGGTCGCTGACCCGCGCTGGTCTGCTCGACGGCGGCAGTGTCGGCAGGTTGGTCGGCGGAACAATTTTTCTTGCCGCCGGCCTCTATCAGTTCTCCGCGCTCAAGCAGGCATGCCTCTCGCAATGCCAGCGGCCGTTTCCATTTTTCTTCTCGAATTGGACCGATGAGCGTGCCGGCGTGCTCTGGCTCGGAACACGGCAGGGCATGTTCTGCCTCGGCTGCTGCTGGGCGATGATGCTTTTGATGTTCGCGATCGGCGCCATGAACGTGGTCTGGATGGCGGCGCTCGGCGTGCTGATGACGATCGAGAAGCTTTCGACCACGCCGCGGTTCAGCGAGGCGCTGGGTCTTGTGTTCGCAACGATCGGCCTTGGCATGATCGTCTGGTCTGTGATCTAGGTGGGGACGGGATGGACTTGAACGAAGAGCTGCGCGTCAAGGACCCCTGGTCGATCAAGGGCGAGCTCGCACTGTCGTGCAATTGCGAGGTGTTCTGCCCGTGCGTCCTCTCGCTCGGCCAGCATGCACCGACCGAAGGCTACTGCCAGACCTGGGCCGGCGTGCGGATCGACCAGGGCCATTTCGGCGACATCGATTTGTCGGGTGTGAAATTTGGCTTCATGGCCGACATCCCCGGACGGCTCGGGCGCGGCAATTGGACCGTCGCGCTGTTCGTCGACGACAAGGCGCCGGTGCAGGCGGTGCGCGCGCTGACCTGGATCATGACCGGCCGCGCCGGCGGCTCGACTGGATTGCTAAAAATCCTCGCCGGTTCGTTCCTCGGCGTGCGGCAGGTGCCGATCGTCTACGAGACGCAGGGCGAGACGCGGATCGTCAAGATCGAGAAGATCGTCGACGGCGCGATCACGCCGGTACGCGGCGCCGACAAGGGTAACGTCGTAATCCGCAACAGCTCGTATTGGATCGCGCCCGACGTCATCGTGTCGCGCGCCGACCGCTCGCGCTTTCGCCTGTTTGGTCGGAACTGGAACTTCGAGGGCCGCTCGGCGGAAATCTGTCGGCTCGACTGGGGCAACCAGAAGGGTCGATGACGCTTCCGCATCGAGCGCGAGAACGCTACAACTGCGCTCATGCGCGCCCTGGCGTTCTGCGCTCACATCCTGACCGCGTGTGGGGCCGCCCTGGCGCTGCTTGCCCTCATTGCCGCGGTGCGTGGCGAGTGGGCGCTGATGTTTCTCTGGCTCGGCGCGGCGCTCGTGGTTGATGCGATCGACGGGCCGATCGCGCGTGCCGTCAAGGTGGTGGAGGTGCTGCCGCGCTGGTCGGGGGAGGTGCTCGACCTGGTGGTGGATTTCACCACCTACGTCTTCGTGCCGGCCTACGCCATCACGGCCTCCGGGTTGATGCCGGGCGCGCTGGGGCTTGCGGCGGGGATCGTCATCGCGGTCACGGGCACGCTCTATTTTGCCGACCGCAACATGAAGACCGTCGACAACTTCTTCAGCGGCTTTCCTGCAGTGTGGAACCTGATCGCGTTCTATCTGCTGCTGCTGAAACCAACGCCCGCGGTCTGCGCTACAACAGTGGCCGTGTTTGCGATTTTGACATTCGTACCGGTGCGCTTCGTCCATCCGTTCCGGGTACGCCGGCTGCGCACCGTGACGGTCGCCATGCTGACACTGTGGGCCGTGCTGGCGGCCGTCACTGTAAAACAGACTCTCGCGCCCGATCTTTGGATCACTGCGGCATTATGTCTGATCGCGATGTATTTCCTGGCGGTTGGCCTGTTGCCACCCCGCGGCGAGCCTAGATAGGCTTCCATGCTCGACCTTTTGGCCGACCCCAACGCATGGGCCGCGCTTGCCACGCTGACCGCGCTCGAAATCGTTCTCGGCATCGACAACATCGTTTTCATCTCCATCCTTGTCGCGCGCTGTTCGCCCGCACAAGCCCTGCGGGCGCGACAGATCGGCCTGTCGCTTGCCTTCATTTTCCGCGTCGCCATGCTGTTCGGGCTGACCTTCCTGATGAAGCTGACTTATCCGCTGTTCTCGATCCTGGGCATCGGCATCTCCTGGCGCGACATCATCTTGATCGGCGGCGGCCTGTTCCTGATCGCCAAAGCGACTCATGAGATTCACAGCGAGGTCGAGGCGCGGGATGAGACCGAACCGGGAACGACCGTTGCGGCGGTGCGGTCATTCTCGCTGGTGGTCGCTCAACTCGTCGTCGTCGATCTGATTTTCTCGCTGGACTCAATCATCACCGCGATCGGCATGGCGAGCGACATCGAGATCATGGTCGCGGCGGTCATGATTGCGATACTGGTGATGTACGTGGCATCCGGCCCGGTGGCGGATTTCATTTCCAGAAACCCGACGACCAAAATGCTGGCGCTGGCGTTTCTCCTGCTGATCGGCGTAGCGCTGGTCGCCGACGGCTTCGACTTCCACATTCCGCGCGGCTACATCTACTCCGCGATGGCGTTTGCGGCGGCTGTCGAAGCATTTAATGTGATGGCAAGCCGCAATCGCCGGCCCAAATCGGGGAAGTGAAATGCCAGTCCTTCTGATCACCGGTGCCGGCCGCGGCATCGGCGCGGCGACCGCGAAGCTTGCCGCGGCGCGCGGCTATGATGTTGCGGTCAACTACAAGGCGGACAATGCATCCGCGGACGAGGTGGTCGCCGCGGTGGAGGCGAAAGGCCGGAAGGCCACCGCGATCAAGGCCGACATGGGCAGGGAAGCCGACATCGAACGCATGTTCAAGGAAGCGGATGCGCTCGGTGCGCTGACTCATTTCGTCTACAACACCGGCATTCCAGGCCGTGCCGGAAGGCTGGAAAGCGCGCCACCTCCGATGATGCGCGAGGTGATGGAGGTCAACGCGCTCGGCGCGTTGTTCTCGGTGCAGCATGCCATCCGCCGCATCTCGAAGAAGCATGGCGGCCAAGGCGGGGCAATCGTGCTGCTGTCGTCGGTCGCGGCCGATATCGGCGGGCCCGGCGAATACGTGTGGTATGCGGCCTCGAAAGGCGCGATCGAGTTGATGACCTACGGGCTCAGCAAGGAACTCGCCGGCGACGGCATCCGCGTCAATTGCGTGTCGCCGGGCGCGAGCGAGACCCGCGTTCATGCCGATGCCGGGACACCCGACAAGCTCGCCCGGATCGCGCCGATGATCCCGATGGGCCGTGCCGGCAAGCCCGAAGAGCAAGCCGAGGCGGTGATGTTCCTACTGTCCGACGCTGCCTCCTACATTAGCGGCACGATCCTGCGCGTCGCCGGGGGACGATGAGCATGGTCCCGAAAATGCCTGCCCCGAATTTAGTCCGGGGTGGTCACCGGTTTTTGGACCGGATCAAGCTCAAACGATAATGTCCATATCTTGCGCCATTCCGAGCGGTCCCTATGATCGCGCCTCGATGATCGGCGCGCGAAATTTGCGTCAAACACGGGAGCGAACCATGGTTGCAGCAGTCCGGGTGCACAAGACAGGCGGCCCCGAGGTCCTGACCTACGAGCAGATCGAGGTCGGCGCGCCCGGACCGGGCCAGGTCAAGGTCAGGCAGCACGCCGCCGGCGTGAACTACATCGACACCTATTTCCGCATGGGCATGTATCCGTCGCCCGTCGGCATGCCGTTCGTGTCCGGCAATGAAGCTGCCGGCGAAGTGACCGCGGTTGGGCCCGGCGTGACCGACTTCAAAGTCGGCGACCGCATCGCCTACGTGCACGCCATGGGCGCCTATGCCGAAGAGAAGCTGTTACCGGCCGATCGCGCGGTGAAGATTCCCGACAACATCACCTACGAGCAGGCCGCTGCGATGATGCTCAAGGGCATGACCGCGGAATATCTGCTTCGTCGCACTTACAAGGTGCAGAAAGGCGACAACATCCTGGTACACGCCGCAGCGGGCGGCGTGGGCTTGATCCTCTGCCAGTGGGGCAAGGCGCTCGGCGCCACCGTGATCGGCACGGTCGGCTCCGAAGACAAGGGCAAGCTCGCCATGGCGAACGGAGCCGATCACGTCATCTATTACCGCAAGGAAGACTTCGCCGCCCGCGTCAAGGAAATCACCAAGGGCGAACTCTGCGCCGTGGTCTATGACGGCATCGGCAAGACCACGTTTCCGGCCTCGCTGGATTGCCTGCGCCCACTCGGCATGTTCGCAAGCTTCGGCAGCGCGTCTGGCCAGATCGAGGCCTTCAACATCAACATCCTGCAGACCAAGGGCTCGCTGTTCGCGACGCGGCCGACGCTCAACACTTATGCGGCCAAGCGCGCCGATTTGCTCGACATCGCCAAGCACCTTTTCGAGGTGGTCGGCAGCGGCAAGGTGAAGATTCCGATCAACCAGAAGTACAAGCTGAAGGACGCCATGAAGGCGCACCAGGACCTGGAAGGCCGCAACACCACGGGCTCGACCATCCTGGTGCCGTAGCGGTATAGCCCGTGCTCGGGTCCGGCCTTCGGTCGGCTCGAGCACGGTGCTTCGCATGAGTTCTCACCCCCGACCAGAACCGAACCACGCCACAAACGCCGCCCTGGGGAATTCCGGCGACCGTCGTCTGGCTGCTGCTGGCGTTCCTGCTGAGCGTGCTGGCGGCGACCGGCGTCTACGGCGCCTGGCAGGCTGGCGGGCCTTTGCCGCGTACGCCGGGCTACGATGGTGCGGTGATCACGATCGGCACACTGACGTCGATCCCGGTGCAGGTCGGAGTGCTGGCATTCGCCGCCCAGATGCGGGGTTGGCATCCGGCGAGCTATCTCGGCATCAACATACCCAGGCGCGGCGAGATCATTTTCGCGGCGATCTGTGTCATTGTCATCGATCTGCTTTTCGACTTTTCACTCTACGTCACTGGCCGCGATCTCGTGCCGGCCTTCCAGTCCGTGGCCTATCAGACGGCCAAGGATGCCGGTTGGCTCGCTGCGATGATGCTGGCGATCGTCGTGGTGGCGCCGATCGGCGAGGAAGTCGTCTTCCGGGGCTTTCTCTACCGTGGACTGGTGCGGCCGGGCCGCGAGATTCTGGCGATCGTCGCGATTGCACTGGCCTGGGCCTTGCTCCACGTGCAGTACGATTGGCTCGGCATGACGCAGATATTCGCGCTCGGCCTGATCCTCGGCTGGTTTCGCTGGGCCAGCGGCTCGACCACGCTGACCGTCGTCATGCACGTGCTGATCAATTGCGAGGCCATGATCGAGACCGCGATCAAGGTCGAATGGCTGACGTGATCTTCGTCAAAGCAGGTCTGCGATGCCGGCGAAGGAGCGCCGGTGTCCGGTTGGATCGCGCGACAACGCGATGACGGGGGTCGCTTTCGCAAAGCGCGACAATGTCGCAATGGTGTCCGGCATTGTCACTGGGGAGCCCGGCGTCTCGTTGACGATCAGTGCTTTGATCGCCACCCCACGGCGGCGGAGCGCGTCGAGCGCAGTCAGCGTGTGGCTCAGGCTGCCGAGATAGCTGCCGGTCACCAGCAGCGCCGGGATGTCCAGCGCCGCCATCCAGTCGAGCACGGTGTGGCTGTCGTCGAGCGGCACCATGACGCCGCCGACGCCTTCAATCAAAAGCGTGCCGGTCGCTCGGGCGATGGCGCGGCGGCTAAACTCCACGAGCTTTTCGAATTCGATTGATTTGCTCTCCTTCCACGCCGCCATGTCAGGCGACAGCGGTGCGGCAAAATGCCAAGGCGAAATGCGGTCCAGCTCCTGCTGCGTGACCGGGCGACCAAGCGCGGTCAGCAGCACGCCAGGATCGCTTGAAGCAGAGGCAGCGAGATCGAATCCGGTCGCCACCGGCTTCAGTGCGTCGATTGCGAGCCCGGCGGCGCGAAAATGGCGGATCAGGCCGGCCGCGATGAAGGTCTTGCCGATGTCAGTGCCGGTTGCGGTGATGAAGATCGCGCTCATGCGTCGCCAAGCACACGCGCACGTACGAGTTCAGCGAGCCGGGCGATCTCGGCATCGGGATGGGCGGCGCTGAACGAGAGTCGAAGCCGGGCCGTACCCTCAGGCACGGTCGGTGGGCGGATGGCGACGGCCAAGAAACCTTCTGTCTCAAGGAGTGCCGAGGCCTTGAGCGCCGCTTCGGCCTTGCCGACGACCACTGGCACGATGGCGCTTTGCGCCAGCGGCAGATTGGTCGCGCGGGTGAATTGCTGAGCCTTGGCGAGCGGCGTTGCGAGCCGGTACGGCTCGCGCTCGATCAGGTCAATCGCCGCGATGCCTGCCGCCAGCACCGAGGGCGGCAGGCCGGTGGTGTAGATCAGGGTGCGGGCGCGGTTGCGGATCAAATCGATGACCTCCTGCGAGGCGCAGACGTAGCCGCCGTAGCCGCCGAACGCCTTGGACAGGGTGCCGATGCGGAGCGGCACGTCGGCTTGCGCGGCGGCGGCGAAGTCGAGGTCGTGAGCGTCGTCGACCATCGGCCACGCGCCGGCCTCCCGGGCGAGCGCCGAAAGCTCGCGGAGCGGGGCGCGGTCGCCGTCCATTGAGAACACGCCTTCGGTGACGATCAGCGTTCGCGGATGCCGATGCGACTTCAGCAAGGCGCCAAGGTGGTCCGTGTCGTTATGGTGAAACGGCAGCACCTCGGCGCGCGACAGGCGTGCGCCGGTCCACAGACTTGAATGAGACAGTTCATCGATCAGGATCAGGTCGTCGCTGCCGACCAGAGCAGGAGCAATACCGGAGTTGGCAAGATAGCCCGAACCGAACACGCACGCCGCCTCGCTGCCTTTGAAGCGGGCGAGCCGGTTTTCCAATTCGCCGTAGAGGGGATGGTCCCCGGTAACGTGGCGCGAAGCTCCTGCGCCGGTGCCGTGCCGCTCGATTGCTTCGATCGCCGCTTGCTTCAGCGCCGGATGATGGCTCAGCCCCAGGTAGTCGTTGCAGGAGAACGACAGCAGCCGCCGGCCGCCGCGATCGACCCAGAGATCGTCGAGTCGTTCGGTTGGCACCAGCCCGCGGCGCAGATGCGCCTGCTCCAGCGTTGCGAGCTTCTGCCGTGCGAAATCGTCGAGCGAGGCCATGTTTGCCGTATAATAGCGGTCCGATGGATCGGAAGCACTGGTACGAGCAGGGCCTCGCGCACGTCTGGCTGCCTTATGCGCAGATGAAGACGATGCAGCCGCCGCTCGCGGTGGCGCGCACGCAAGGCTGCCGCATTGTCCTGGCCGACGGGCGCGAACTGATCGACGGCATCGCGTCGTGGTGGACCGCCTGTCACGGCTACAACCATCCGCACATCCGGCAGGCGGTTGAGCGTCAGCTTGCCGCGATGCCGCATGTGATGTTCGGCGGGCTGGTCCATGAGCAGGCTTTGACTGCTGGCGCGGCGGCTCGGCGGGCTTTTGCCGGGCGATCTCGATCGGGTGTTCTTTTCCGAGTCTGGCTCGGTCGCGGTCGAGATCGCCATGAAGATGGCGCTGCAATACTGGATCAATCGCGGCGAACCGACAAAGACGAAATTCGTGGCATTCAAGGGCGGCTACCATGGCGACACGCTGGGCGCCATGGCGGTGACCGATCCGGACAGCGGCCTGCACGACGCGTTCCGCGGCGCGTTGCCCGATCACGTCATTGTCGATCTGCCGACGGATGCGGCCAAAGGCGAGGCGCTTGAACTGGTGCTGGCACGGCATGCGGAGAATATCGCCGGCTTGATCGTCGAACCGCTGGTGCAAGGAGCAGGCGGCATGCATTTCCACGACGGCGCGGCGTTGCAGCGGCTGCGTTCGACCGCGGATCGATGCGGCGCCCTGCTGATCTTCGACGAGATATTCACCGGCTTTGGCCGCACCGGCACGATGTTTGCCTGCCAGCAGGCGGAGGTAACGCCCGACATCATCACGCTGTCCAAGGCGCTGACCGGCGGCACCTTGCCGCTCGCCGCGACCGTCGCGCGCAAGCACGTGTTCGAGGCGTTCTGGTCGGACGATCCGAAGAAGGCGCTGATGCACGGCCCAACCTACATGGGCAATGCGCTGGCTTGCGCCGCCGCCAACGCCTCGCTCGACCTGTTCGAGCGCGAGCCTCGCCTGGGGCAAGCCAAGACGATCTCAGAGCAGATGACGGCGGAGCTCTCGCGCTGCCGCGGCCTGCATGGCGTAAAGGAGGTTCGCGTAAAAGGCGCGGTTGGCGTGGTCGAGCTTGACCGGATCGTAGAACTTGGCGCGCTGCGGCAGCGTTTCATCGAAGAGGGCGTATTCATCCGGCCGTTCGGCAACGTGATTTATCTGACGCCGAGCTTCACGATCGCACCGGATGAATTGTCCAGGCTTACCGGCGCGGTCGTCGAGGTCATCCAGGCATGATCCGGAAATTGAAATCGGGCCAATATCGGCTCTATTCGCGAAAGAAAAATCCCAACACCGGTCGCCGGCGCAATCTCGGCACGTTCTCGACCAGAAAGGCTGCGGAGAAACACGAGAAGGAGGTGCAGTATTTCAAGCGCCGCTAGACGGCGGTCCCGTGCAAATCGTATTCGTCGGCGCGCTCGATCTTCACCGTGACGAAGTCGCCGGCCTTGAGCGGCCTTCGGCTTTTGACGTAGACCGCCCCGTCGATCTCCGGCGCATCGCCCTTTGAGCGGCCCTTGGCGACCGTCGGCCCGACCTCGTCGATGACGATCTGCTTGCGCGTCCCGACCTTGCGCTTCAGACGCTTCTTGGAGATCGCCTGCTGGTGCGCCATGAAGCGGTGCCAGCGCTCCTCGGTGACCTCTTTCGGCACGGCCCCGGCGAGACCGTTCGACACTGCGCCATCGACCGGCTCGTAGCGGAAGCAGCCGACGCGATCGAGCGCGGCCTCGTCGAGCCAGTCGAGCAGCATCTCGAAGTCGTTCTCGGTCTCGCCAGGAAAGCCGACGATGAAGGTCGAGCGAAGCGTGAGGTCGGGACAGATTTCGCGCCAGCGCTTGATGCGGTCCAAGGTTTTCGCCTGCGCGGCCGGCCGCTTCATCCGCTTGAGCACGTCGGGGGAGGCGTGCTGGAACGGGATGTCGAGATAGGGCAGCACGCGCCCTTCCGCCATCAGCGGGATCACCTCGTCGACGTGCGGATAGGGATAGACGTAATGCAACCGCACCCAGACGCCGAGCGTGCCGAGCTCGCGGGCGAGGTCGAGGAATTTCGCCCGCACGTCGTGGTCCTTCCAGCGGCTCGCGGCGTATTTGATGTCGACGCCGTAGGCCGAAGTATCCTGCGAGATGACAAGAAGTTCCTTGACGCCGGCCGCGACCAACCGCTCGGCCTCGCGCAGCACGTCGGCGGCCGGCCGTGATACCAGATCGCCGCGGAGCTTGGGGATGATGCAGAAGGTGCAGCGGTTGTTGCAGCCTTCCGAAATCTTCAGATAGGCGTAATGCCGCGGCGTCAGCTTGATGCCTTCCGGCGGCACCAGATCGACGAACGGATCGTGCTTCGGCGGCGCCGCCTTGTGAACGGCCTTGAGCACGCTCTCGTATTGTTGAGGACCGGTGACGGCGAGCACATTGGGAAACTTGCCGGTGATCTTTTCCGGCTCGGCGCCCATGCAGCCGGTGACGATGACCTTGCCGTTCTCGGCCAGCGCCTCGCCGATCGCGTCGAGCGATTCCGCCTGCGCGCTGTCGAGGAAGCCGCAGGTGTTGACGATGACGAGGTCGGCGCCCTCGTGCTCGCGCGAAAGTGTGTAGCCTTCGGCGCGCAGCCGCGTGATGATGCGCTCGCTGTCGACCAGCGCCTTGGGGCAGCCGAGCGAGACGAAGCTCACCGATGGAGCGGCGGGGTTGGCGGGGTTTTTGGAACGCACGCCGATCAGCTATAGGCGTTGCGAGGTATAATCAAGGTTCCCGGCAGCTTTCGGCCGTCGAGAGGAGTAAAGCCATGAATCGATCGCCGTTGGCCTTGCTGCTCGCCGGGACGCTGGTGCTGTGCGTGCCGCTGATCGTTGCCGCGCAGAACCGTGAACCGCCGGCGCCACAAGCCTACCGGCCCGGCCTCGGCGACCTGATGACCATGACGGTGCAGCCCCGGCACGTCAAGCTTCTGCTCGGCGGACACGAGCAGAACTGGGTCTATGCCAAATACGAATTGCATGAACTGGAGGAGGCTTTTGATCGCGCAGTCCGCGTCTGGCCGAAATACAAAGGCTTGCCGCTTGGCGGCATGCTCGATGCCATCGCCAAAGGCCCGATGGACGAACTGAGAAAGGCCATCGACGGCAAGGACGAGGTCGCATTCGATGCGGCCTACGAAAAGCTCACCGAAGGTTGCAATGCCTGTCATCAGGCGGCCAACGTCGGACACGTCGCGATCAAGGTGCCGAGCAGCTCGACATTCCCCGACCAGGATTTCCGGCCGCTGAAGCCCTAGAATGCGCGCCGCCGTTGCAGCGGCTTGCATTGGCCGCCGCGATCCCGCATTGAGGGGCCCCGGACGGGTGGCCGAGTGGTTTAAGGCACCGGTCTTGAAAACCGGCAGAGGGGCGACTCTCTCGTGGGTTCGAATCCCACCCCGTCCGCCAGCGTACGACCAAACGGCGCCTGCGCCATTTCGGCTCAGCAATCGTTGCGGCGAAACGCCGACGGCGTCGTGCCGACGATGCGGCGGAAGGCGCGGGTCATCTGCACCGGGCTGCCGAAACCGGTGCGGTCGGCAATCTCGGCGATCGTAGCATTCCGCTCGGCAAGCAATTCTTTGGCGCGATCGAGGCGACGACGGATCATAAACTGATGCGGCGGCACGCCGGTAGATTGCTTGAACGCCCGAATGAAATGAAACCGGGTCAGGTCGACCAGTGCGGCAAGCTCCGAAATCGAAGTCTTCTCTGAGAGATGGCTATCCATATAGCCGGTGACCAGCCTGACTTGAGTCGATGTCAGGCCGGATTGGCTTGCATGCGCGGACCGCGAACCGGACTGGGTGCGCGCCAGTTCGAACGTTAGGAGCTCGGCCAAGGTCTCCACATAACCCGGGCTGTCGAGCGATGGATCGTCGAGCAGCGCCTGGAAACGCAACATCAGCGAACGCAACAGCGGGTCTTCGAACTCGATCCGGGGCGGCAGCTTCGCCAGATCGACAGCTTGCCTCGCCGAGGCACTCCGATTGATGGTGACGATGATGGCGGCCGCCGCTTTATCAAACTTGTGCCAGCCCTCGACTTCGCACCCCGCGGGAATGTATGCGAGCTTGTTACGAAGGTCCTTGGTGGCGGTGGGCGGCAGGCCGCGGACGCGCGTTTCGCCATCGATACGATAAAAATCGCGCAGCACGATGTAGTTTGATGCGCTCTTGAGTTTGAAATCGTAAGCGACTGGGGCGGCAATCTTCACCCAATAAGCGGCAATGCCTCCCCAAGACCTCCGCTTGAGGCTCTCCAGGTCGATCATTCCGCCATCCGGGCGGCAACTCCATTCGATATCTAGCGTCGCCATTGCCTCCAAAAGTCCGCGTTTGCGCCGCGGAAGCAATGCGACCCGTTGCCGCCTCAATCACTTGGCTATCGGACTCAAAGTGCGAATCCTTGTCGTTTTGTGCGTGTCTTTCCGTGACTTACGTACTTCCATGCTTCGTATTTACTCCTGGCGCGACAAAAAACGCTGATCGACCTACCACCGAGTCCAAAATTGTGATCACAAGCAAATGTCGGTGTGATTCAAATATTGCTTATGAATGTCTGATTTTATTACCTGCAGTATCTTTTCTACGTCGTTTCAAGGTGTGAATTGTTAAGAAATTGTTGTGTCATCGTAAGTCTTCGTCCAGTCTACTACGCATGCCGCGTGTCCTTCTGTCTCCTGCGTTTGTCAGATCGGCTACGTGCCCGGACGGCATGAGGAAGATCGATTTCTTTGACCGCGAGCAGCGCGGTTTCATGCTCGAGGTCCGCTGCTCGGGCGGCAAGACCTTCTATCAACGCTACACCGACGATCGTGGACGCGAGCGGCAGTTCAAGATCGGGCCGGCCGACGTGCTGTCGCTTGGTACGGCGCGCCGCAAGGCGCGAACAACCGCGGCGGAAGCGCTGATCGGCACCGATCCGCAGGAGCGCCGTGCAGAACTTCGGCGAATTCCAACGCTCGCAGAACTGGTGCAGGACCGTTATCTGCCGCATGTCAAAAGCTACAAGCGAAGCTGGTGCACCGACGAAACCATGTTGCGGGTCCACGTTCTTCCAATGCTCGGGTCGCAATACGTCGACCTGGTACGGGCGGAGCCGATCGCGGCGTTGGTCGAACGTATGCGCCAGAAAGGATACGCAACAGGCACCACGAACCGCGTCGTGATCGTGCTGCGGCACATCTTCAACCTTGCGCGCAAATGGCGGGTGCCTGGCGTCACCGAAAACCCGACGGCTGGGATCAATCTGGCGCCGGACGTCAGCCGGGAACGATACCTGTCGCTGGAGGAGGCACAGCGCCTGATCGTCTCGATCGAGCAGGACGAGAACGAAGTCGCCGCCAAGGCGATCCTGTTGCTGCTGCTGACCGGCGGCCGGCGCAACGAGATCACCTATTCCCGATGGGAATACGTCGACTGGGAGAAAAAAACGCTTCTTGTTCCGCTATCGAAGTCCGGCAAGCCGCGCAGCATCGCGCTGAGCGGCGCCGCCATCGAATTGCTGCGCACGATCCGTGGCGGCAGCACGGCTCCATACATTTTTCCTTCACCGGTCACCGGCAAGCCGTCGCCTTCGTTGTACTTTCCGTGGCAGCGGATTCGAACGCGGGCCGGACTGCCCGACCTACGCCTGCACGATTTGCGGCACTCGTTCGCGAGCTTCCTGGTGAACAAGGGTGTCTCGCTCTACGTCGTCCAGGGCCTTCTCGGCCACGCCCACACTCGCTACACGCAACGCTACGCCCATCTGACGCCCGATACTTTGCGGGAAGCCGCCGAAGCGGTGGGCGACGTGATCGCCGGCGCCAGCCGCACCTTTATCCCGGCCGCGGCGGAGCAGGGCGATCCTGTGATGGTTCACGGCGCAAACTAGCCAGGCCTGTTGGTTGGATTCGCTGGAGGCCGCGGCCTGCAGGGCTGCGGCCAATTGTTTTGCATCGCACCGATCGGTTGTTCGTCAGCGGTGCCGGCGTTGAAATCGCATGGCGCCGACGAATGCGACCTAGGCTATACCGGGCGTTCAGGATTGCATCTGCAAGGGCCTCGTTTCGGGATAGTCGATTTGGTCCATTTTCGCGGCGGATCTGGCTTGCGCCGAACCCCGAAAAACCTAGGCAGCACCTAGCATCGGCCGCGTTCCAAAGGCCGATCGAGATCGGCGAAAAAATAATTCGTCGAGGATCAATAGCGACTTAGCAATAGACGGGAATGCAAATTTGCAGAGTACGTGAAGATTTGCTCCCTCTACGGGGCGGGGTTCTACTACATTCCCGGCACCGATATCTGCATGAAGATCGGTGGCTACGTCCGCTACCAGCTCAACATGGGTCAGGGTAACAGCACCTCGTTCGGTCCGTTCTCCGGCACCGGCGGCCTCAACACCCGCAACACCGGCATCGACCTGGCGCAGCGCGTCCGCGTCATCGTCAGCCAGGATACCCGGCAGCAGACCGCCTACGGCACCCTGCGCACCTACCTGATCCTGGGCTGGACCCATGACACGCCGAACAACACCACCTCCCCCTCGGCGCCAGGCGTGTACTTCAACCGCGGCTTCATCCAGATCGCGGGCTTCACCTTCGGCAAGGCGACCTCGTTCTTCGACTTTGCCTCGACCGCGGCGGTGGCCTACAACGCCGGCTACGTGACCACGTCGGACACCGGCGACGCCGGCCAGATCGTCGGCTCCTACACCGCGCAGTTCGGCAACGGCGTGTCGGCGACCCTCGGCATCGAGCAGAGCCGGCGCGACGCGACGGTTTGGGCGGGTAATCCCCTGGGGTTAGGGGGCCCGGTTGTCGCAGGCACCGGCTACGCCCTCGCGACCGCTCCGACCAACGACAACCTCGGCGGCTCGCTCAGCGCCGGCACGTCGTCCCATCCGGACATCGTCGGCAACTGGCGCGTCGATCAAGCCTGGGGCTCGGCCCAGATCATGGGCGCGCTGCATGATGTCAGCGCCGCCTACACCGGCGGTGCAGCTTCCAGCGTGTTCAACGGCCATCCCGACAGCAAGTGGGGCTGGGCTGCCGGCTTCGGTATTCGGCTGAACGCGCCGATGATCGGTCCTGGCGACTACTTCCAGGCCCAGTTTGGTTACGCCGAAGGCGCGACCAAGTACACGTCCAACAGCAGCTGCGGCGGTGGCGGGGCTTGCACCTTCGTCAATGGTTCCGACTTCGGCTTCGGCTTTGCCGGAGACGGAAACTTTATCGGTTCCACTGCGGCGAGTGGCACTGCGTTTACTCCCAGCGCCATCAACCTGACGACATCGTGGAGCGTGTTCGCGTCCTACGAGCACTTCTGGACCCCGGCTCTGCGAACCTCGCTGTACGGCTCGTACTTCAACCTCTCGCGGAACGCGGCCGGCAATGCAGCCGTCTGCGGCGCCGTCCTCACCGCCGCGCAGCTCGCAGTCGGTATGCAGTGCGACGCCGACTGGAACATGTTCACAATCGGCTCGCGCTCGCAGTGGAACGTCACCAAGGACCTCTATGTCGGTGTTGACGTGATCTACAGCAAGCTGAATAGCGCCACGATCAACAACGGCGCCTTGTTCGCGCCGTCGGCGGCTCTGTCCGGCACGGGCCATCCGACAGGCTCGACCGTCAACACCGCGGACCAGGATGCGGTTTCGGTCACCTGGCGCGTTCACCGCGATATCGTTCCCTGATCGCGTGACACTCCAGGACTTGGTCTAAGCGACCCCCGGCGGCTCTGCCGCCGGGGGCTCTATCTTCGAACCGACTGGAACTTGAGTTGATCCACATGGAACTGGCAATCGAAGCGCCACGCGGAGATTTCGGTTTCGAGCTGGACCGCGCCTTGCGCGCAGAGCGCGCCGCATTTGCGGCCAAAGTTCGCGCCGCACGGGCGGTCCTGGGGTTGAGCCAGGATGAGTTAGCCCAGGCCATCGGGCTCACGCAGAAATCCGTCCATCGCATCGAACAAGGCGCGGTCGAGCCCAAGATGCGCACCGTCGCCAAGATCGAGCAGTTCTGGCAACGGCAGGGCATCTGCTTCGAGCATGTGCGGGGCGGCGGCTTTCGGCTTATCGTCGAGAGCGCGGTGCTGATGCGCTGACGCCGCGCTTGGCACGGGCATCGGCCCAGGCAGCCACATCTGTCGCTCCACAGCGGCCTTGCGGCTGATCGCCAACGATGCAGCCGTTAGCAATGCAGCCGTTCACGTCTGCCGCGTCGGCTCGCATGAGGCGACGAAGCCACGCAACCGGTCGAGCAAGTCCGCTCTGCTCAGAATTGGTGCATGCCCCTGATCGGGGACGGTTACGGTTTCGATCTGTGGCCGCCGCGCCCGCATGGCCGCAACCGTCTCCTCGGACAGGAGGTCGGAATTCGCGCCGCGCAGCACCATCAGCGGCACCCGGCCCAGGGCGTCGAACTCGGCCCATAGCGGCGGCAGCGGGCGATGAAAGTCGATGCCGTCGAGGGTCTTGGTCAAGCGCAGATCGTAAGTCGGCACCAGGTTGTTCTGCTCGACCTTGTAGCTGCGATGCGAGAACGCCAGCCAATCATGGTGGGACAGGTCGGTGAAATGCTGGCTGAATGCGCGCCGCAGGATTTCGGCGCCCTCCTCGAAGCTCTTGGGTAGCGGCAGCTTGCCGACGTAGCTCTTGATGCGGGCGAGCCCGGTCGGCTCGATTACCGGGCCAATGTCGTTGAGCACCGCGCCCGCGATCGCCGTCGGACGGGCCGCGGCCAACAGCATGGTGAGGAGGCCGCCTCGCGAGGTTCCGACGAACACGGCCGGCTGAACGTCGAGAGCGGTCAATACCGCCAGCACGTCGGCCAGTTCGGTGTTGAGGTTGTAATTGCCAGGATCTGCATCGTAATCGGACTGTCCACGGCCGCGGTAATCAAGCGAAAACACCCGCCGCGGCATGTCCGGGTCCACGGCCAACGCGGTCGCGAGGTCGTCAAAATCGGTCGTAGTGCGCGTCAGGCCGGGAAGGCAGACCACCGGCAGATTCGGGGCAAGCCGTGGCCCATAGGTGCGAACATGCAGCCTGAGTCCGTCCGGGGCGGTAACGAATACGCTTTGCGATTCAAGGCCATCGACGTCTTTCTTCGCTATAAAGTTCATCACAGAGGCCCGGCTTTGTCGCGCCGGCGCGACATTACCCCGAAGCGGCGCCTGCTGCAGAACATTTCTTGGGCGCCGCTTCTTGGGCACCGCCGCAGGAGTGCCGGAGGCGCAACACGCCCCTGACCGAGTTAGTTCATTGCGGCGCCGCGCCGCAGGTCGGCTTCGATCAGCAGCCGGTTCGAGCCGCCGAAGCGCAGGCGGTAAACCTGGACGTTCTCCATGACGCGCTGCACGTAATTGCGCGTTTCGGAAAACGGGATGCGCTCCACCCAGTCGATCGGATCGACCTTCGGATCGCGTGGATCGCCGAACCGGCTGACCCAGTCGCGGACCCGGCCGCGGCCGGCGTTGTATGCGGCGAATGCCAGGATGTAGGAGCCGCGATAGTCCTTGATGACGTCGCCGAGCTCGGCCGAGCCCATCTGTACGTTGTAGGCGTTGTCGTTGAGCAGGCGCTTCTGGTCGAAGCTGGCGCCGAATTTCTTGGCGACATAGCGCCCGGCATCTGGAGTGACCTGCATCAGGCCCAGCGCGTTGGCGCTGGAGACGGTCTTCGGATTGAACCAGCTTTCCTGGCGCGCGATCGAATAGACGATGGCCGGCTCAACCGGTGGCCCGATTGGCGTGTATTCCGGAATGCCGATGGTCGGGAACGCGGCGTGGTCGAGCGCATAGCCTCGCGCCAGCGCGAGCTTGCCGACCAGCATCATGCCGCGCGCGTCGTGGTATTTGGCGGCAAGCTCGGACATCAGCACCAGCACACCGACATCGGTCGACTTGTCGCCGAGGTCGGCCATCATGGTCCAGGCGAGATCGCGGGCGTCGATGGCGTAAAGCAGTTCCGCCGCGCGGACGACGTCGCTCGCCGTGGCTTTGGCGCGCTCGCCGTTGGTCAGCGCCGGAAACGCATTGAGGTGAAGCTCGCCGAGTCCTGCCTTGGCGCGGGCGATCTGACCGTAATAGGCGGTCGGATAGCGTGCGGCCTCCTGGTAGCTTTTGCGCGCCTCCTGCGCCTTGTTCATCGCTTCTGCCGCGCGGCCGGTCCAATAGGCGCCGCGGGCGATCGCGATCGGATTGTCGTTGCCGTCGCCGACCTTGACGAAATGGCCGTATGCTGTCGCCGGATCGTGCAGGAAGCGAAGCGCAATCCAGCCCGGCCATGAACTGCTGTTCGGAACGGTAATTGTCGCGAGCCGGCGGGGTGGCATCGCGGACAACCTGATAGGCGTCCTTCGCCTTGCCTTCTTCGAGGAGCTTGCGGGCCAACAGCCGCCGCTCGTTCCACCAATCGTCGCTATCGTGGCTGCGGTCGAGCGGGTGGGGCACGGTCTTGAGCAGCGCTACGGCGTCGGCGGTCTGGTCGGCGCGCCGCAGCATCTGGAAGCGGGCGAACTTATAGCCGATGTCCTCGCGGGCCGCCGCCGGCACGGCGTCGAGCGCGGCCTTGTTGCCGCCCTTGCCCAGCATCGCGATGCGAGCCTTGGCGATCAGGGGTTCGTTGCCGCCGAGCCGGTTCGCCGCGCGAAGGCCTGCGTCGATGTCGTCCTTTTCGTAGAGACGGCGATCCATGCGCGCCTTGTGGTCGGCGCGGGTCAGGAACTCGCCGAAGGTCTCGGTGACGCGATTTTCCACGTCCTGCGAGAAGCCGTCATAGCGCCAGGTTTCGCGCACCAGTGTTTCGGCGTCCTTGCGGTCGCCGCGAGCGAGCAGCGCGCGCGCCAGTGCCAGCCGCCCCTTGGCCGACAGCGGCGGGTACTTGGCGAAATACGACTGCGCGGCCGCGTCGCCGGGATGGTCTTGGAAGGCCGTGGCCTCGGCCTTGCGGCGCAGCGTGACGATGCTCGGCCAGTTGGGATTGGCGACGATGAAATCGACGTAGCGCGAGAAGTCGGCGCCGGAATCGTCGCTGCGCAGGATCACCCATTCGACGAGCTTCTTGGCGACCGGATCGGAAATGCTTTTCTTGACCTCGTCGCGCCTGGCTCTGCTTGTGACTGCGCACCAATTCGACGGAGCGCTTGATGGCGGAGACATCAATCGCAGCAGCGGTGATGATGGTGTTGGCCGGCTGCGGGATCGAGCCGGATTGCGACCGTGGACGCGGCGGCCGGCGAAGCGCCGGCATTGTCCTGCAACCGGCGGCTGCGACGGCGGCCGCTGCCGGAGTGGGCTTCGCTGGGGTGGTCTTGTGCGCCTCGGATTTATCCGAAGCCGGTTTGGCCGCAGGCTTTGCTGCGGTCTTTGACGTTCCGGACTTTTTCTTGTCCGGCTTCGATCCGGACTTGGCTTTCTTGTCCGGCTTGGCGGTTGTCTTGGTGTTGGCTGCGGATTTGGCTTTGTCTGCGTCGCCGGCTTTGGTCTTTTTGTCCGGCCGCTTGTCCTTGGCGGCTTGCGCCAGCGCAGCATGAATGGCCGGACGTGCAGATGCGTCATCACCGGTGGCGGGCGCGGCGCCAGCCGGGCCAGCCAAGATCGCCAAGCCCCCGGCGATGAGCAGCACCGACAGGCCGCAGGATGATTTCAGAGCGCGAGTCGTGGCGGCCAACGGGAGTTCCCTTCGAGCGGTCCGAACCATGGGTTTCCGCCGCTAGCTATTCCGTTGATAAGATTGATGAAAGCTAAACTCGCCAAAAAACACGGCCACAGTGGGGCGCGACGGGTGATCGCCCCGATCACCCGAATGAATGCAAGTTAGCAGGACGCTTGGCCTATCATCGACCAAGCCGAGCCGATAATTTGTTGGTATCTTTACCGCGCGGGCGTCGATATGCCGCCGCGACCAACCAATCGAGGAACGTGCCATGACCGCCAAGACGAGGTTCCGGGGCTCCTTCACCGCGCTCGTCACGCCGTTCAAGAACGGCTCGGTGGACGAAAAGGCGTTCCGGGAGCTTGTCGACTGGCAGATCGCCGAGGGCACCAATGGTCTGGTGCCGGTCGGCACCACCGGCGAGAGCCCGACGCTGTCGCACAAGGAGCACGAGCAGGTCGTGGAATGGTGTGTCGAGCAAGCCAAGGGCCGGGTCCCGGTGATCGCGGGCGCGGGTTCGAACTCGACGGCCGAGGCGGTCAGCCTGTCCAAGCATGCCGAGAAGGCCGGCGCCGATGCCGTGCTGGTGGTATCGCCGTACTACAACAAGCCGACGCAGGAAGGGCTCTACCAGCATTTCAAGGCGATCAACGACGCCATCGGCATTCCGATCATCATGTACAACATTCCCGCCCGCTCGATCGTCGACATCAATGTCGACACCATGAAGCGCCTCTATGAGCTGAAGAACATCGCCGGCGTGAAGGACGCGACCGCCAACATGGCCCGCGTCTCGCAGCAGCGCGCTGCGCTCGGCGATGACTTCAACCAGTTGTCCGGCGAGGACATCACGGCGCTGGGCTTCAACGCCCACGGTGGTCATGGCTGCATTTCGGTGACGTCGAATGTCGCGCCCCGGCTTTGCTCGGAATTCCAGTCGGCATGCCTGAAGGGCGATTATGCCGCGGCGTTGAAGCTGCAGGACAAGCTCGCGCCGCTGCACATCAATCTGTTCGTCGAGACGAGCCCCGCGCCGATCAAGTACGCCATGTCGCTGATCGGCAAGTGCAACAACACGCTACGGCTGCCGATGGTGCCGGCGTCGGAGAAGGCGCAAGCCGCGGTGCGCGAGGCGATGGTCCACGCTGGGCTGATGAACTGACGCGCGACCGCGCGAAGCGCACGCCATTGACTTTGATGCAGAGTTATCCCACATAGTCCGCGTCGGGCCACATTGCAGTCGCCCGGCTGCTCCAAGGCATTAGCCCAAGCACTGCGCTTCGCCCGCTCACCGGGCCGAGGGCTTTTGGCGAATGTCAGGTCTCCATAAGCCATTGATCCGGCAGCGGCATTGGAGAAACCAATGTCCAACGTCACCTTGTTCGGTTTCCCGCGCAGCACCTTCGTCAAGGTCGCGGGACTGATCCTCACCGCGCGGAACGTCGACTACCAATTTCACGACACCGAAGACGAGATGTACCTGCCGGTGCATATCGAGCGGCATCCGTTCGGCCGGGTGCCGGCGCTGCAACATGACGATTTCATGCTGTACGAAACCAACGCCATCGCCGCCTACATCGATGATGTCTTTCCAGGTCCGAAGCTGACGCCGGACGATCCGCGAAAGCGCGCGCGGATGAACCAGTGGATCGGCAATCTCAACTGGTACTTCTATCCGGAATTTATCTACCACGTGTCGCACGAGCGCAACGTCTATCCGGAGCTTGGAATTCCAGGCAATGACCTGATTGTGCAGCGCGCCATGCCGAAAGTGATCCAGGCGCTCGCAGTGATGGAGAAGGAGCTGTCCGATGGCCGGCCGTTCCTCATCGGCGACGCCGTCACCATGGCGGACTACTTCCTGCTACCGACGCTGTTCGCATTCGCGCTGGCGCCGGAAGGCAAGCAGACTCTGCCGAAATTCCCAGGGGTCGTCGCCTGGGACAATCGGATGGACGCGCTGCCGAGCGTGGTCCGCTTCAACGCCACGCTGCCGCCGCGGGCGCCGATCCAGCACGCGCGCCAATGGGTGCACCATCATCGTCCGGCGGCCTAAAAGCCGGCGAATGAGATTCCGGGCCTCCGACAACCGCCCGGTAAGCTGCCGTGCAGTCAAGGTTGTCTCAACTCCGCCAGGAGATTGAGAGATGACTTGCGCAAATAGAACTCACGCCACTGTGTTCGCAATGCCTAAGCTCCTGACCGGTCGCTGGAACCGGACCGTGTGGCTGAAGGCGCTATTCGCCGTCACCGAAGCTTTTTGCGAAGCTTTGGATATGCAGCGGGCCGCGCACAGAAGCCGTCCACTGAACGATGAATGACCGGCTGACCAAGCCGGCGTGAACTGCGGGGACGCAGGCTCCCCGTCAAACGGTCCGAGACCGTCCAAGTCCTGCATTCTTTCGTGACTGAATTGAACGACAGCGACAGTGCTGTTTACGGAGAAAACAATATGCCACAAGCCCAACGAAATTTGGAAATCATCGACTTTCACAACCACCACGTCCCGGCGCAATTCGATCTCACCGCCTTGAAATTTGCACCGCCGAACCAACGCGCACGCTGGGAGGCGATTGCGCGCAAGTTGAGCGATGAGGAGCTGTTGCTGAAGGACGTGCGCGACGGTGAGCTTCGCGCCCGTGTGGTCAACATTCCGGCGCAGCTCGTAGCGGACGCGGAAGGCCGCGTGCCGCACGAAACCATCATGGCAATCAACGATTACGTCGCCGGCCTCGTCGCGCGTCACCCCGATCGCATCTACGGGCTGGCTTCTGTCGACGCCTATGACGGCGACCGAGCGGGGCGCGAAGCCGAGCGTGCCATCGGCAAACTTGGATTGCGCGGCATCTTCGTCGATTGCGCGCGCGGCGACCTTTTGATCGACGCCCCGCAGGCGCGGCCGACGCTCGAGGTTGCCGCCAGGTTCGGGGTGCCGGTGTTTGCGCACCCGGTGGCGCCACAACTGCTGACGCGGCAAATGGCGCCGTACGGCGTGATCGGCACCCTGTTCGCGCGCGGCACGGTGAATTCAGCGGCCCTGATCGCCTTGGTCGAAGGCGGCGTGTTCTCGCAACTGCCGGGCTTGCAAGTGGTCGTGACCGCGCACGCGATCGGCGGCCTCGCCATGGCCTCCGGCCTTTCCGGTCAAAGCCGGCAGCCTTCGGGCGCTCTCGAAGTGATGCGAAGGCATGTCTTCATAGATACCCAGCTCATCCATCCGGTGTTGATCCGAGCGGCCGTCGATTTGCTCGGCGCAGACCACGTGATGGCTGGCAGCGACTGGCCGATTGTTGACGATGGACCGATCCGCGGCCCGCTCGCCAAGGCGCTGGCGGAGGCGGGCCTTACCGGCGACGAGCAAGAGGCCATTGCGGTGGGCAACTGCCGACGCCTGTTGGGCGTCGGCTGACTCTGCCGTTACTTGACCTCGACCAGACCGACCTGGTTCATCAGGCTGTTGGCGGTCACCGGATTGCCGTCGGGGGTGACCGACATATTGCGAACGATGTCGCCGCCACCCGGGATCGACCAGGTCTGGAATTTCTCGGTCTTGGGATCGAAGCGAACGATGGTGTTCGGTTTGGCGAAGAACTCGTTGTACCAGAGGGCGCCTTTGGTGAAGACGATGCCGTAGGGCTCCGACTTTGGCCCGCTGGGCGATTGCCATTCGGTCACCTTGCCGGTCGCGGGATCGAGCCGGCCGAGATAGCCGCGGGCAAAGTCGGTGTACCAGACGATGTCGTCCGGCGAAATCGCGATGCGCCGCGGCCGCGCCTTGGGATCCGGCAGGTCGTACTCCTTGATCGCCATGGTCTTGCCGTCGATGGTAGCGACCTTGTTGGCGCCGAATTCGACGAAATGGACGACGTTCTTGGAATTCAACGCCATGCCGTAGGGCCGGGCCTTCGGCGTCGGCGGTGTGACCAGCCTGATTTCTCCCGTCTTGGGATCGAGCCGGCCGACTTTGTTCGCCTGCTGGATGGTGAACCACAAAATGCCGTCGTGATCGAACAGCAGCGTGTGAGTGTCCTTCGCCGCCGGGTCCGGCATCTTGTATTCAGTCACGTTGCCGGTCTTGGGATCGAGTTTGCCGATCAATCCGGCGTTGTTGCCGGTGAACCAAATATTGCCGTCGCTGTCTTCGGTCAGGCCGTGCGGGCCGGTGTGTTGGGTTTTGAGAGAATATTCCCGCATCATTCCAGTTTTGGGATCGAGCCGCCCAAGCTTGCTGGATAGCTGACCCGTCCACCAGATCGCGCCATCTTTGGTCGCCAATGGATCATGCGGGCGCGAGCCGAGGGTCGGCACGTCCCAGAGCCTGATCGTCGCCTGCACCGGGCCGCCGATCTGCGCTGCCGCAGGCCGTGGCCGCTCAGGGAAGGCCTTTGTCAGGTAGGTCGTGACGATCGGCCAGTCCTCCGGCGCAATCGGGGCGGCCATGTTCTGCATCATGTGCTGCAACATGTTCCAGCCAGCCGCGTTGTAGCCGGCCTTGGCCCGATTGATGTCGTGGCAGCCGTTGCAAACGGCCACGACCTTGTCCTTGCCGGGACCTTCCGGGAAATCCTGGCCGGGCTGGCTCAAAGCCTGCGACGTCCAGCAGAGCGATGATGAGATAAAAAGGAACGATAGACACTTGTTCATACGCCGCCTCCCTCGATGTGCGCCGCTTCGAAAATCCCGGGACGCATCAATTCCCGTGATCATGTCGATTGCGTTCACAGGGCGCAAGGCGAGGGCGAGCCATCGCGGTTGACCGGGCCGCCTGCTTTTGGGATTGCTTCAGTCATGGCCGCCAAGCCCGATCCGCGATTCAAGCTCGTCGCCGACAACCGCAAGGCGCGGTTCAACTATGCCATCGGCGAGACCTTCGAGGCCGGCATCGCGCTCACCGGCAGCGAGGTGAAGTCGATGCGCGCCGGCAAGACCAGCATCGGCGAGTCCTACGCCGCAGCGCGCGACGGCGAGCTGTGGCTGATGAATTCCAATATCTCGGAATACAAGCAGGCCGGCCGCTTCAACCACGCGCCGAAGCGGCCGCGCAAGCTCCTGCTGCACAAGCGCCAGATCAACAAGCTGATCGGCGCGGTCGAGCGCGAGGGCATGACGGTCGTGCCGCTGAAAATCTATTTCAACGACAAGGGCCGCGCCAAGGTCGAGATCGCGCTCGCCAAGGGCAAGAAGCTGCATGACAAGCGCGAGACCGAGAAGAAGCGCGACTGGTCGCGCGAGCGCGGCCGGCTCTTGCGGCAGAAGGGATGACAAATGGCTCGAGCGTCTGATCGGCATGCTGATCTTTCCGCGGCTCACCCAGCTCGACATGACCGGGCCGTACGAGGTGCTGGCGCGGCTGCCGAACACCAAGGTGCACCTGGTCGCGCATTCGATGGCGCCGGTGAAGACCGACCGCGGCATGGAGATCGTGCCGACCATCACCTTCGCCGATTGCCCGCAGCTCGATCTCGTCATGGTGCCGGGCGGTCCCGGCCAGCAGGATTTGATGGAAGACGTCGTGGTGCTGGAGTTCCTGCGGAAGCAGGCGCAGGGCGCGAAATACGTCACTTCGGTCTGCACCGGTTCGCTGGTGCTTGGCGCCGCGGGCCTGCTCAAGGGCAAGCGCGCCACCAGCCATTGGGCGGCGCTTGAGCATCTCAAGCCGCTCGGCGCCATCCCGGTGAGCGAGCAAGGTGGTGATGGACGGCAACATCATCACCGGCGCGGGCGTCACCTCGGGAATCGATTTTGCGCTGGCGGTGGCGGCGATGCTCGAAGGCGAGGAGGTCGCCCGCCAGATCCAGCTCCAGATCGAGTACGATCCGTCGCCGCCGTTCAATTCCGGCTCGCCGAAGACCGCGTCGGCCGAGACTGTTGGCGCTGGTCAGAGGCCGTTTGGCGCCGCTCAACGAGCAGCGCCGCGAGGTGGCCGAGCGCGTCGGCAAGAAGCTTGGTGTTGTAGGAGAGACCATGAGCCGTTCCGACCAAGCTCGATCATTGCGTCATCCACGTCTCGGATTGGGAGCGCTCGAACGCGTTCTATCGCGACGTGATGGGCGCCGAGCTGGTGCAGCGGCCGGTCGGCTGGGCCTATCGCTTCGGCGACAAGCAGCTCAATGTGCACGGCAAGGGCGTCAGCCCCGCCGAGGTCGCGCGGCTGCCGGTGCAGCCCGGCAACAGCGATCTCTGCTTTGAATGGGATGGGCCGATCGAGGATGCGATCGCGCATCTGAAAAAGCACAACGTGCCGATCGACGCCGGCCCGATGAAGCGGTTCGGCGCCAAGGGCGAGGGCACCAGCGTCTATTTCCGCGACCCCGACGGCTCGCTGATGGAATTCATGTCGTATCGGGGGCGCTGATCGATGGCCGACAATGTTGCACGATCCGACGCAGTTGCCGGACGATCTGCCGGTGCCGCAGGACGACGGCGCCGCGCGGCATCTCACCGGCATGAGGCTTCCGGACATTGCGCTGGCCGCGACCGACGGCGCGCCAGGTCAATCTGTCGAAGCTCGCCGGCCGCACCGTGTCTATGTCTATCCGCGCACCGGGCGGCCCGGGCAGGCGCTGCCGACCGGCTGGAATGCGATTCCGGGCGCGCGCGGCTGCACGCCGCAGTCCTGCGGGTTCCGCGATCATTTCGCCGAATTGCAAGCAGCTCGGCGTGGCGGCGCTTTATGGGCTCTCGACCCAGGACACCGCCTATCAGCGCGAGGCGGTGGAGCGGCTGCATCTGCCGTTTGCGATCCTGTCCGACGCCGACCTCAAGCTCACCGCGCGCCATGCGGCTGCCGACGTTCGAGGTCGACGGCATGACGCTGATCAAGCGCATGGCCTGGGTGATCGACGACGGCGTCATCGCCAAGGTGTTCTATCCGGTGTTCCCGCCGGACAAGAGCGCCGAGGAGGTCGTGGCCTGGCTTCAAGCGTCGAGGTGAGCTCGCGCACCGCCTTGAACACCGCACCGGAACATCTCCGGCGTCAGCACGCCGGTGTTGGTGTTGTAGCGCGAGCAATGATAGCTGCTGAACAATGTCAGCGCGCCGATCTTGGCCGTGCTGCCGTGGCCGAATGCCGCCGCCGAGCGCTTGGCGCCGAGCGCCTTGACCACGGTCTCATGGGCGATGCGGCCGAGCGCGACGATGGCGCGAAGCCTTGGCATTTCCGCGATGGTCGGAACGAGGAAATCGCGGCAGGTGTTGATCTCGGCCGGCGTCGGCTTGTTTTCCGGCGGCACGCAACGCACGCGCGTTGGTGATGCGGGCGTCCACCAGTTCCAGCGTGTCGTCCGGCCCGCTCGTCGTAGTCGCCGCGGGCGAAGCCGATATTCCTTCAGCGTGGCGTAGAGCAGATCGCCGGCGTAGTCGCCGGTGAACGGCCGCCCGGTGCGGTTGGCGCCGCGCAGACCGGGCGCGAGGCCGACGATCAGCAGCCGCGCGTCCAGCGGGCCGAACGAGGGCACCGGCGCGTTGAACCACCCGGGCTCGCGCTGCGCGCCAATCCGTGCGGAAAGCCACGAGCCGCGGACAGCGCGGGCAATTGCGACTGGCCTTTGGAGAGTTTCGCCAGCCATATCCGCGAATTGTGCGGGGAGCCAACGAGCCGATCAATCCTCGAAATCGTCGTCGGCTTCGGCGCCCGCACCGCGCCCGTACCGGCGCGCCGCGTTGCAGGAATTGCGGCGTGTGCTGGCGCTCGCGCGGTTCTCGTGGCTCGCGCGGCGGCCGTTCGGAGGGGTCGCGGCCGATCTTGGGCTGCAGTTCGACGATGTCGAGAAAGATGTCGGCCTGCCGGCGCAATTCGTCGGCGACCATCGGCGGCTGCGTCGAGATCGTCGAGATCACCGTGACGCGGACGCCGCGGCGCTGCACCGACTCCACCAGCGAACGGAAATCGCCATCGCCGGAGAACAGCACCATGTGATCGATGTGAGGGGCAAGTTCCATTGCATCGACCGCGAGTTCGATGTCCATATTGCCCTTAACCTTGCGGCGGCCGGTCTGGTCGACGAATTCCTTGGTGGCCTTGGTAACGACCGAATAGCCGTTGTAGTCAAGCCAATCGATCAGCGGCCGGATCGAGGAATATTCCTGATCCTCGATCACGGCGGTGTAATAGAACGCCCGTAAAAGGTTGCCGCGCGACTGGAATTCGCGCAGCAGCCGCTTATAGTCGACATCGAAGCCCAAGGATTTAGCGGTGGCGTAAAGGTTAGCGCCGTCGATAAAAAGCGCTATTTTCTCGGCCTGTGCTCCAGACATGATCCCTCGCTTACAAACTTACCCCGCCACCATGGTAGCGGCGCTTCGGCACGCATTGCCGAAATACCCAGCTTGAACCGTCGTTATCGGGACCGATCAGGAATTGTCGCGCAAAATGCGGTCGCGACCCATCCTAAATCTGAATTCCGCCCTGAAAAATAACAATTCCGGCATGCCAGATCAGTTCCTCATGTTGAGTAACAAACCTCTGTATAGCGATGCAAGCGTTGCGTGGGCTTGCGCTTTTGGTCGCAGGAGGATAGCTACACGCCATCATTTCAGGACAACGTCACGTTGTAGGAGCGCCGCGGCCATGGCCCGTGTCACCGTTGAAGACTGCATTGATAAGGTCGAGAACCGTTTCGATCTCGTGCTGCTCGCCAGTCATCGCGCGCGCATGATCTCGTCCGGCTCCCAGATCACGATCGATCGGGACAACGACAAGAATCCGGTCGTTTCGCTGCGGGAGATCGCGGAAAAGACGGTTTCGCCGGAAGATCTCAAGGAAGATTTGATCCATTCGCTGCAGAAATACGTTGAAGTCGACGAGCCGGAAGCCGAAACGGTGCCGCTTATTGCAGGCGCCGGCGGCTCGGTGGATGCCGACGACACCGAGGTGGCGGTCGAGCACATGAGCGAGGAGGAGTTGCTCAAGGGGCTTGAAGGGCTCGCCCCTCCCGAGGAGCAGCCGGAGCCTGATGAGGAATAGGCCCGCGGCATAGCTGCTGCGCATTGGCGGCCCGGCCCAGAAGGCTGGGCCGTTCGCTTTTCGTGAACTCCGTTGAGAGCCCGGCCTTGCGGCGGCCTCGAATCCCCGTGATATCTTGCAGGAGGAGGGCGCCACCGGGCGTTTTGACGCATTTCTGCAGCAACCGGCGGCCGTGCTCGCGCTATGGCCCGTTCAAAGATCGATCAACCGCGCATGGTCAGACCCCGCCCGAACCCGGCCGGCGCTCGAACGCGGCTCGAACATCATTGGCCAAGCCATTGCTAATCCTGATAAAACAAAAAAACCAGCCGCGATGATGCGGCAATACGACCTGATTGAACGGGTCCGCCGCTACAATCCCCATACCGACGAGGCGCTGCTCAACCGCGCCTACGTCTATGCCATGAAGGCCCATGGCGAGCAGAAGCGCGCCTCCGGCGATCCTTATTTCTCGCATCCGCTCGAAGTTGCGGCCATTCTGACCGATCTCAAGCTCGACGACGCCACGATCGCGGCGGCGCTGTTGCACGACACCATCGAAGACACGCCGACCACGCGCGCGGA
Source organism: uncultured Alphaproteobacteria bacterium (assembly GCA_963702635.1). GTDB lineage: Bacteria > Pseudomonadota > Alphaproteobacteria > Rhizobiales > Xanthobacteraceae > Z2-YC6860. Next base: position 493,613 of record CAVPDL010000009.1, on the reverse strand, counting down.
GATCGACCAGACTTTCGGCCCCGACATCGGCCATCTGGTCGAAGGCCTGACCAAGCTGAAGAAGCTCGACCTCGTATCGCGCGAGGCCAAGCAGGCCGAGAACCTGCGCAAGCTTCTGCTCGCCATCGCCGACGACGTGCGCGTGCTGCTGGTCAAGCTCGCCGACCGGCTGCACAACATGCGCACCCTCGAGCACATGCCTGCCGGAAGGGCGCAAGCGCATTGCCGAGGAGACGCTCGACATCTATGCGCCGCTTGCCGGCCGCATGGGCATGCATGGATTGCGCGAGGAGCTGGAGGATCTGGCGTTCCGCCAGCTTTATCCCGAGGCCAATCGCCTGGTCAGCGAGCAACTCAACGCCCAGGCCGAGCGCCACAGCCATCTGATCGCGGAGATCGAGCAGCAGCTCACGCGCAAGCTCGCCGAACTCCGGCACGCGACGCGACGGTCACCGGCCGGCGCAAGCGGCCATATTCGATCTGGCGCAAGATGGAGCGCAAATCGGTCGGCTTCGAGCAGCTATCCGACATCTTCGGATTCCGCGTCATCGTCAAGACGATCCGCGAGGTCTATCGCGCGCTCGGCATCGTGCACACCACCTGGCCGATGGTGCCGGGCCGCTTCAAGGACTACGTCTCGACGCCCAAGCAGAACGATTATCGCTCGATCCACACCACCGTGATCGGGCCCGGCAAGCAGCGCGTCGAACTGCAGATCCGCACCGAGGAGATGCACGAGATCGCCGAATACGGCATCGCCGCGCACGCGCTCTACAAGGACAGCGCCGATTCGCCGACCGAGATGCTGTCGCGGGAATCCAACGCCTACGCCTGGCTGCGCCGCACCATCGAGCTGCTCGCCGAAGGCTCGAACCCGGAGGAATTCCTCGAGCACACCAAGCTCGAACTGTTCCATGACCAGGTGTTCTGCTTCACGCCCAAGGGCAAGCTGATCGCGCTGCCGCGCAAGGCCACGCCGATCGATTTCGCCTATGCGGTTCACACCGACGTCGGCAATCGCGCGGTCGGCTGCAAGATCAACGGCCAGATTTCGCCGCTGGTGTCCGAGCTCAACAACGGCGACGAGGTCGATATCATCACCTCCAAGGCGCAAACGGCGCCGCCTGCGGCCTGGGAATCGATCGTCGTCACCGGCAAGGCGCGGCTTGCGATCCGCCGAGCCACCCGCAACGCCACTGCGCGTGCAATACGCCGAGCTCGGCCGCCGCATCGTCGAGCGGCTGTGCCAGCGCGCCAAGCGCGAATATTCCGACGAGAAGCTCACGGGCGCGCTGCCGCGGCTGGCGCGGGCTTCGATCGACGACGTGTTCGTCGCCGTCGGCCGCGGCGAGATGCGGCCTTCCGACGTCGCGCGCGCGATGTATCCGGACTACAAGGAGGAGCGCATCGCCGCGTGCCGCCGCCGAAATCGGAGAGCGGCTGGTTCGGCCTCAAGAAGGGCAAGGCGGTGATGTTCAAGGTGCCGGCGGCCGAGCAGGCGATCGTCGATCCCGATCCGCGGCATCAACTCCGATCTGCCGGTGCGCTTTGCGCCGAACGGCGGCGCGGTGCCGGGCGACCGTATCGTCGGCATCCTCACTCCGGGCGAGGGCATCACCATCTATCCGATCCAGTCGCCGACCTTGAAGGATTTCGAGGAGACGCCGGAGCGCTGGCTCGACGTGCGCTGGGACATGGACGAGCGCACCCCGCAGCGTTTCCCGGCGCGGATCGCGGTGCAGTCGCTTGAACGAGCCCGGCACGCTTGCCCAGATCGCCCAGGTGATCGCCGAGAATGACGGCAACATCGACAACATCCGCATGGCGCGGAATCGCCGGACTTCACCAACTGCACGATCGACCTTGAGGTCTATGACCTCAAGCATCTCAACGCCATCATCGCGCAGTTGCGGGCGAAGAAGGTCGTGGCCGGCGCCGAGCGGGTCACCGAATAAGCGAGATTGGACAGCGACGTGCCGGCGGCTCCCCATCTTCGTCTTGGCGTCAACATCGACCACGTCGCCACCATCCGCAACGCCCGCGGCGGCCGGCATCCCGATCCGGTGCGCGCGGCGAAGCTTGCGATTGAGGCCGGCGCCGACGGCATCACCGCGCATCTGCGCGAGGATCGCCGCCACATCAGCGACGACGATATCGCGCGCCTCAAGGCCGCGTTGTCGAAGCCGCTCAATCTCGAAATGGCGGCCACCCCGGAGATGATCGAGATTGCTGTGCGCACGCGACCGCACGCCGCCTGCCTCGTGCCGGAGCGGCGAGCCGAGCGCACCACTGAGGGCGGCCTCGATGCCGCAGGCGCCGGCGCTGAGCTCGCACCGAAGATCGCGGCGCTGCGGGCCGCGGGCATCCGGGTGTCGCTGTTTATCGCCTCCGATCCGGCGCAGATCGAGGCCGCGGCGGCGTTGGGCGCACCGGTGATCGAAATCCACACCGGGGCGTGGTGTCATGCGCTGTTCGACAACGACAAGGCGGCGATCGGCCGCGAATGGCGGCGCATCCGCGATGGCGCCAAGCTTGCCAAGAGCCGCGGGCTGGAAGTCCACGCCGGCCACGGTCTCGACTATGCCAGCGCCGAGATGATCGCTGCGCTGCCCGGACATCGTCGAGCTGAACATCGGCCATTTCCTGGTCGGAGAGGCGGTGTTTACCGGCCTCATCGACACGGTGAAGGCGATGCGTGCGGCGATGGAGCGTGGCCGCGCCAAGGCTGCCGCGTGAGCATCCCATGATCCTCGGACTAGGCTCGGACATCACGGACGCCCGCCGCATCGCCAAAGTGATCGAGCGTCACGGCGACCGATTTCTCAGCCGCGTCTTCACCGACGTCGAGCGCGCCAAGGCCGAGCGCCGAAAAAACCGCGTTGAGACCTATGCCAAACGCTTCGCCGCCAAGGAGGCCTGCGCCAAGGCGCTCGGCACCGGCATCCGCGACGGTGTGTGGTGGCGCGACATGGGCGTGGTCAACATGCCCTCGGGACGGCCGACCATGGCGTTGACCGGCGGCGCGTTGAAGCGCCTTCAGGCGCTCACGCCGGCCGGTTACGCGGCGCAGATCGACCTCACCATCACCGACGAAGGGCCGATGGCGGTGGCGTTCGTGGTCATTTCCGCGGTGCTCGTGCCCAACTCGCCATGACAATTTTGCGGCTCGGCCATCGCCGAATGGCACTGCGTCGAACTCGCCATGGGTCGTTCCCGGCTGCGCTTACCGAACGGTATAACACTATGAAATCATGCATGAAATGCAGATGCAGCAAGGCTATTTCGAAACCGGTTCGGTTGATTGCGCGTGACCGGTCCAGCGGCTACAAGGCTGCGGGGCGCTTGCCAGGACGGAAGGTCGATGAGTGAAATCATGACAAAGCGAAAAGAGGGCGGCGTTGGCGAATTCATCCGCCTGCTCATCCACGCCGGCATTATCGCCCTCGTCATTCGCACCTTTCTATTCCAGCCGTTCAACATTCCGTCCGGCTCGATGAAGGCGACGCTGCTGGTCGGCGATTACCTTTTCGTGTCGAAATATTCCTACGGTTACAGCCATTATTCCCTGCCGCTGTCGCCGCCGATCTTCTCCGGTCGGATAGGCGATTCACTGTTCGGCACGCCGCAGCGCGGCGATGTCGTGGTGTTCCGGCTGCCCAAGGATGACAGCACCGACTACATCAAGCGCGTGATCGGTCTGCCTGGCGATTCCATCCAAATGATCGACGGGGTGCTGCACATCAACGGCCAGGCGGTGCCGCGAGAACGCGTCGATGATTTCACCGATGAGGACGAGACCGGCCACGCGACACGGGTGCGGCGCTGGCGCGAGACGCTGCCGAACGGAGTGACCTATACGACCCTCGATCTGCCGTACAACCTGCAATCGGACAACACCGAGGTCTATCACGTGCCGCCCGGCAACTATTTCATGATGGGCGACAATCGTCACAACTCCACCGACAGCCGCTTCCCGCAGGTTGGCTACGTGCCGTTCGAGAACATCGTCGGGCGCGCGCAGCTCATCTTCTTCTCCGTGCACGAGGGCGAGCGGGCGTGGGAGATTTGGCGCTGGCCATTCTCGGTACGCTGGAGCCGCCTGTTCACGTTGGTGCGATGAGCCAACGGCGCAAGGCAGGCGATCTCCGGAAACCGGCGCTGCAGGTCAGTGAACGCGCCACAGCGCGGGTCACGAAGGTGCCCGCTGCACCGCGACCGGGCGCGGCAAGGCGGCGGGCGTCGACGGCAACCACCCTGGAAAAGACCGTAGGCTATCGGTTCAAGGATCGCGATCTGCTCGATCGCTCGCTGACGCATATCTCGGCGTTGTCCGGCGGCAATCGGGCGAACAGCTACCAGCGCCTCGAATTCCTCGGCGATCACGTGCTCGGATTGATCATCTCCGACATGCTGTTCCGCTCGTTCCCGAGGGCCGACGAAGGCGAGCTGTCACGGCGGCTGGCCGACCTGGTGCGCCGGGAGGCCTGCGCCGATGTGGCGCGCGCCATCGAGCTGGGGACGGCGTTGCGTCTGGGCGCGTCGGAGGCCAACGCCGGCGGCCGGATGCGGACCGCGATCCTTGCAGACGTCTGCGAAGCGCTGGTCGGCGCGGTTTATCTCGACGGCGGCTATGAGGCGGCGGCAAAGCTTGTCGAGCGGTTGTGGGGCGAACGGATGCGCGCGCCGGTGCGGCCGCTGCGCGATCCGAAGACCATGCTCCAGGAATGGGCGCAGGCGCGCGGCTTGCCGACGCCGGCATATCGCGAAATCGAGCGGACCGGACCGCATCACGATCCGGTATTCCACGTCGCCGTGACCTTGCCGAGCTCGCGAGCCGGCCGAAGGCCGTGGCCGCTCCAAGCGCGCAGCCGAGCAGGCTGCGGCCGAAGCCATGCTTAATCGCGAAGGCGTACGCACGGACCGCATCGATGGCTGAAGCGCGCGCCACGCGCTGCGGCTTCATCGCGCTGATCGGGGCGCCCAACGCTGGCAAATCGACACTGGTCAATGCGCTGGTCGGCAGCAAGGTCGCGATTGTTTCTCCCAAGGTGCAGACCACGCGCTCCCTGCTGCGCGGTATTGCGATGGAAGGGCCGGCGCAACTCGTGCTCATCGACACGCCGGGCATCTTTGCGCCAAGGCGCAGGCTTGACCGCGCCATGGTGACGACCGCCTGGGGCGGCGCGCACGACGCCGATCTTGTCGCCGTTCTGATCGACGCTAAGAAAGGCCTCGACGATGACGCCGGCGCGATCCTGCAGAAACTTGACGAGGTGCGGCAGCCGAAGGTCGTGATCCTCAACAAGGTCGATCTCGTCGACAAGGAGACGTTGCTGGCGCTGACACAGACCGTGAACGCACGTGGAAAATTCGAGGCCACCTTCATGATCTCGGCGCTGAGCGGCGACGGCGTCCCTGACGTGCGCACCTGGCTTGCCACGCACGTACCTGAAGGTCCGTGGCACTATCCGGAAGACGAGGTGTCCGACGCGCCGCTGCGCCAGCTCGCCGCCGAAATCACCCGGGAGAAGCTTTATCTCAAGCTGCACCAGGAACTGCCCTACCAGTCGACGGTGGAGACCGAGAAATGGGCCGACCGTAAGGACGGCTCGGTGCGGATCGAGCAGACGATCTACGTCGAGCGCGATAGCCAGAAAAAGATTGTGCTCGGCAAGGGCGGCCAGACTATCAAGTCGATCGGCGAGGCGGCGCGGCGCGAGCTTGCCGAGATCATCGAGAAGAAGGTGCACCTGTTTTTGTTCGTGAAGGTGCGCGAAGGCTGGGGCGATGATCCCGAGCGCTACCGGCAGATGGGTCTCGAGTTTCCCAAGGAATGACCGTGCACTTGCCGTTGAGGACTCGCGCCGTCGGGATTAAGACAAGATCATGGAATGGACCGACGATGGCATCGTGCTGGGAACGCGCAGGCACGGCGAGGGGAATGCCATCCTCGAAGTGATGACCCGCGGCCACGGCCGTCATCTAGGCCTGGTGCGCGGAGGCGGCGGAAGCCGGCTGCGCCCGGTGCTTCAGCCCGGCAACACCGTGCATGTCACGTGGCGGGCGCGTCTCGACGAGCATCTCGGCCATTACGCTGTCGAGCCATTGCGGCTGCACGGCGCCTCGCAGCTTGCCGCCTCGCATGTGGTCTATGGCGTGACCCATCTCGCTGCGCTCTGTCGGCTCCTGCCCGAGCGCGATCCGCATCCCGATGTCCACGGGCGCTTGGTGGCGATGCTTGACCGTCTCGACGATCCGCTGTCCGCCGGCGCCGATATGGTGCGGTTCGAATTGCAGATGCTGGCCGAACTTGGCTTCGGCCTCGATCTGGAGAATTGTGCGGCCACCGGCACCGCAAGCGACCTCGGCTTTGTGTCGCCGAAATCGGGCCGCGCGGTATCGCGCCCCGCTGCTGAGCCTTGGCAAGACCGGTTGTTTCGGCTGCCGACGTTTCTATCCGGGGCGTCAGCGCCGTCATCCGATGACGTGGCGGACGGCTTTGCCTTGACCGGTTTTTTCCTTGAGCACCGCGTGCTGGAGCCGCGCGGGCTCCGCTTTGCTGACGCGCGCGAAGGCTTTGTGGCTGCCGTCCTCGGGCGGCGGCGGCCGGTGCACGCCGCACACTAATTAGATCCGCCGTCCAGGACGGATTGTTCGCCAGACGCCGCGGATCAACGGCCGCTGGTCCTGCTTCCGTTCATCTGCCAGCACCATAGCTTGCCGCACGACTGGCGGATGCAGTTGGCAGGCACCGGTTCCTCGGCCCGCGACATGTTGGCGTTGGCCGACGAATAGGCGACGCGGGTCGAATGAGTGACCGATGCCGCCAGACCGATGGATGTTTGGGAAACAACAAAAAGGGCAGCCAGGACAGCCGCCACAGACAGGCTACGCACGTCAAGCACTCCATAGCCCCGGGGGCCACTCCCAAGGCTCACTCGAAGCGCCGCATTAACCATAAGTTGCCTGAATAAAGCGGCCTTCGCAAGCCCAAAAGCGTGAGCTATTCCTGCAAATTCAGCCAGTTGGTCAAAGCATTGGCCCGGTCTACCGGAACCAGCGCGGCCGGCGCCAATGCCAGCGCCAGCGATAGCCGCCCGGCCGCCAATAGCAGTACCGCTTGCCGCTCCAATAGCGTTGCTTGCAGATGTAAACGATCCGGATGGTGGCGCCAATTTCCGCCGCTGCAGCTTTGAAACCAGGTGCATCGCCTGCGGTCATCGCGCCGGCGGGGACTGGGCACACCGCAATGGCGCCGGCGGCGGCCAGCGAGAGAAAGAGCTTGCGCATTCGGACCCTCCTTGGGGCCGGCGTCTTGTTGTTCGCCCGCCGCACATCAGCACGAGTTGGGCCGTGTTCCAATGATCTCGTCGTCACACCGAAGGTCCTATCGGCGCGGCATTCATAGCGGCGTCACGAGCAAACCGTGCCCGGGCCACACACAGCAAGCGTTGACCGCGTCTTGTTTGCGCCGTCGCTCCGCTGTACCGATCCGCCATGGGCAAACGGCTGATTCCTCCCGAACCGTCCGACGTCCAGGAAGTCGCGCTGCGCGACGCGCTGGAAGAGCGCTATCTCGCCTACGCGCTTTCCACCATCATGAACCGCGCGCTGCCGGACGCGCGCGACGGGCTCAAGCCGGTGCACCGGCGGCTGCTCTACGCCATGCGGCAGTTGCGGCTCGACCCGGGCCAGGCCTTCAAGAAATCGGCGCGCGTGGTCGGCGACGTGATCGGCAAATTCCATCCGCACGGCGACGTAGCGGTCTACGACGCGCTGGTGCGGCTTGCGCAGGATTTCGCGCAGCGCTATCCGCTGGTCGACGGGCAGGGCAACTTCGGCAACATCGACGGCGATAATCCGGCCGCGATGCGCTACACCGAGTCGCGGCTCACCGAGGTGGCGCGGCTGCTGATCGACGGCATCGACGAGGACGCGGTCGATTTCCGCCCGACCTACGACGGCAGCGAGAACGAGCCGGTGGTGCTGCCGGGCGCGTTCCCCAATCTGCTCGCCAACGGCTCGCAGGGCATCGCGGTCGGCATGGCGACGTCGATCCCGCCGCACAACGCGCACGAGCTTTGCGACGCGGCGCTGTTCCTGATCGACAATCCGAATGCGCGCGCCAAGACGCTGCTGAAATATATCAAGGGCCCGGATTTCCCGACCGGCGGCATCATCGTCGATCCGCCGGCTACGATCGCCGAGGCCTATGCCACCGGCCGCGGCTCGTTCCGCGTCCGCGCCAAATGGCACAAGGAAGACACCGGCCGCGGCACCTACCAGATCATCGTCACCGAGATTCCGTGGCTGGTCCGGAAGACCAGCCTGATCGAGCGGATGGCGGAGCTCTTCAACGACAAGAAGCTGCCGCTGGTCGACGGAATTCCGCGACGAGTCGACCGAGGACGTGCGCATCGTCATCGAGCCGAAATCGCGCACGGTCGATGCCGGCATCCTGATGGAGTCGCTGTTCAAGCTGACCGAGCTCGAGAGCCGCATCGCGCTCAACATGAACGTGCTCTCCAAGGGCAAGGTGCCCAAGGTGATGGACCTCGCCGAGGTCCTGAAGGAATGGCTCGATCATCGCCGCGACGTGCTGATCCGCCGCTCGAAGCACCGGCTCGCCCAGATCGAGCATCGCCTGGAGGTGCTCGGCGGCTTCCTGGTCGCGTATCTCAATCTCGACAAGGTCATCAAGATCATCCGCAACGAGGACGAGCCCAAGCCCGTCCTGATGAAGACCTTCAAGCTCTCCGACGTGCAGGCCGACGCCATCCTCAACATGCGGCTGCGCAACTTGCGCAAGCTCGAAGAGATGGAGATCAAGCGCGAGAACAAGGAGCTGCGCGAGGAGAAAGCCGAGGTCGAGAAGCTGATCCGCTCCGAGAAGGAGCAGTGGAAGACGATCGCCGAGCAGATCAAGGAAGTCCGCGAGAAGTTCAACAAGAAGACGCCGCTCGGCAAGCGCCGCACCGATTTCGCCGAAGCCCCGGAGCACGACGAGGCCGCGATCGAAGAGGCGATGGTGGTGCGCGAGCCGATCACCGTCGTGGTGTCGGAGAAGGGCTGGATCCGCGCGCTGCGCGGCCATCAGGCCGACATTTCGGGCATCGCCTTCAAGGCCGACGACGGGCCGAAATTCGCGTTCCCGGCGGAGACGACGTCGAAAATCTTGGCGTTCGCCACCAACGGCCGCTTCTACACCATCGATGCCTCGAAGCTTCCGGGCGGACGCGGCCATGGCGAGCCGGTGCGGCTCTATGCCGACATCGAGCAGGACGGCGATCTGGTTTCCGCCTTCCGCTATCAGGGCGGCCGCAAGTTCCTGGTGGCGAGCAAGACCGGCCGCGGCTTCGTCGTGCCTGAGGATGAGTGCCTCGCCAACACCCGCAAGGGCAAGCAGGTGCTCAACGTCAAACCGCCGGACGCGGCGCGCGCGGTTGCGCCGGTCGAGGGCGAGCTTGCGGCGGCGGTCGGCGAGAACCGCAAGATGGTGATCTTCCCGCTCGAGCAGGTGCCGGAAATGGCGCGCGGGCGCGGCGTGCGCCTGCAGCGCCACAAGGACGGCGGCCTTTCCGACGTGACCACCTTCAAGGCCGCAGATGGGCTGATCTGGGTCGGCGAGGGCGGCCGCGTCTCCAATCTCTCGATCAAGGAACTCTCCGCCTGGCGCGGCAACCGCGGCGACGCCGGCCGGGTGCGGCCGGACCGTTTCCTCGCCAATCTGAAGTTCGGCCGGCTGCCGGAAAACGGCAAGAACGGCAGCGGCGAGAGCAAATGAGCTCCCGCTCAACTCACCACGAACACGATCGAGCGGTCGGATTTTTCCAGAATCGCCGTCGCGGTGTCGCCGAAGAACAGCTTTTCGCCGGGGCGCCGCTCGACGCCCATCACGATGAGATTGTGCTTTCGCTTGGACATTTCCTTGAGGATGGCCTGGTCGGGCAGTTTTTCCGATCGCACCGCGGTCTTGGCTTCGACATCGTAGGTGTCGCTCAAGCGCCACGATGTCCTTGAGGATGCCGTCGGCGCGGCGGCGCGGGCTCGACTTGCTGCTGCCGGGCGGCGTGACATAGAGCGCGGTGACCGGAGCGCGGCCTGCCCGCGCCATGGCGATGGCGACCTCGGCGGCGCGGCGCGACGACTCGGTGCCGTTGACCGGAACAAGGATGCTGAGCTTGGCCTCCGGCGGATTATTCAGGAGCCCGTCGCGCGCATCGACGATGGTGAGCGGGCCGTCGAAGCCTCCCGCGAGCTGCGTGATGTTGGGATGGAATCCGCTGTTGTCGCGGATCGTCGTCTTGTCCAGTCCGATCACCAGCAGGTCGTAGCCCTTCTCGGCCTCTTCGGCGAGCGGCTCCATCGCCGTGGTCTGATCGGGAATGACGGTGATGTCGAGCTTCTTGTCGTCCTTCTGCTCCTTCGGCTTGCGCTTCTTCATCTGCTCGGCCGCCGATCTTCAAAAGCGCGGCCGCGGCCTCGGCGCGCTCCTTGGCGTCCTCGGCGGCCTCTTTGTCGGCCTGCTTGTCCTTGGCCGACTTGGCGTCTTCCTTGTCTTGTTCTTTTTCCTTCGCCTCTTTCTCTTTTTCCTTTTTGGCCTCGGCCTTCTTGGGGCCGGCGGTTTCGTTGTCCGATTTCTTGGTGGCCGACTTTTTCTCGGCGGTGATGTGCATCACCGTGGTCGGCATCGACCGCGTGCCCGCAATCATGCCGGCGACGCGGGAGCCGAACTGGCCGTTGGCGCTGTCGTCCACGGCGACCAGCAGGCGCTCGAGCTTCGACACGAAACCCCTTGGCCTCCATCTCCTCGCGCTCGAGCCGCTCCTTTTCCTCCTTGCGCATCGGCAGGCGCGACAACGCCCAGCGCAACGTCGGCGGCATCGCCAGCGTGGTCAGCACGGCCATCGCCACGATCATGGTGAACAGGTTCTGGCTCAGCGCGCCCATCGATAGGCCGATGGTCGCGACGATCACCTCGGTCGAGCCGCGGGCGTTCATGCCGGTCGCGAGCGCGATCGCCTCGCGCCGGTTCAGCCCGCCGAGCTGGCCGCCGATGAACGCGCCGCCGAACTTTCCGAGCGTGGCGATGACGATCAGCCCCGAACGTCAGCATGCAGGAGTTCAGGGTCCTTGAGCACGGTGAGGTCGGCGCTCAACCCCGCGGTGCCGAAGAACACCGGCATGAAGAACGCGATGATCAAACCGCGCAACTGATCGTCGATGTGCCTGGTCAGGATCGGCGATTCGCCGACCAGGATGCCGGCGACGAAGGCGCCGAGCACCGAATGCACGCCGATCATGTCGGTGGTCAGCGCCATGATCCCCATGATGACCAGGATCGCGGTAATCACGGCGTATTCGCTGACGAAGGTGTCGTTGACCCAGCGGATCGCCAGCGACACCAGTCGGCGGCCGATGGTCAGGCTGAACACCATGAAGGCGACGGTGCCGATGACGCTTTTTGCGATGCTCAGAGGGTCGACATGGCCTTGCAGGGCGAGGCCGAAGATCACCGCGATGATGATCCAGCCGATGGTGTCGTCGACGATGGCCGAGCCGAGGATCACCTGGCCGACATTGCGGCGCAGGAAGTTCATCTCGCGCACCACCGTCGCCACGATCTTCACCGAAGCGATCGACAGCGCGGTGCCGAGGAACAGCGAGGTGATCAGTCCGCTTGCTGGGATCGCCGACCATGGAATCGGGCAGGAATTCGCCCAGCGCAAAACCACAGGCGAACGGAATGACGATGCCGCAGATCGACGCCGAGATCGAAGCGCGGCTGCTCTCCTTCACCAGTTGGAGATCGGTCTCCATCCCGGTCATCAGCAGGATCAGCAGCACGCCGAACTGCGCGATCGCGTCGAGCATGGCCTTCTGTTCTTTGGCGGCGGGGAACAACGCGTGCTGAACGTCGGGAAACAGCGCGCCGAGACATGAAGGGCCGAGTACGAGACCCGCCATCAGCATGCCCATCACGGCCGGCTGCTTCAGCCTGCAGCAGAACTTCGCCCAGCAGCCGGCCGACCAGGAGCAGCACGACAAGCTGCACCACCAGGATCGCTTCGGAAGGCCCATGGCCTTCGCTGCCGCCGGCGCCGGTCCCACCGCTGCCGCGTTGCACAGCCCAGGCGACTGTGCCGCCAACGGCGAGCAGGGCCACGGCGCCTAAAGTCAGGCTGCGGATCGCGCAATTTTTCGACATTTTGAAGCCCCACCCGCAATCGGCCCACGCTTTCCGTCCCCCGCGACCGCGCGCGCCAGCTTTGGGCGTCCAATAACCGACAAAGCCGGGGTTCGTTCCTTGGAAATGCAATTGCAAACTATTCGCAACAAAGCTAAGTTGGTTTCATACGAAACTGTGAGATTTTGCGGCAATGCTGGTGCCATCGTCGTCTTCGGAATCCGTCACACACGACGGCTGGCGCCGCCACCGCGGACGCGCGTCGCTCGCCGAGGTGTTCGGCACCATCGCGACGCGGCCGACGGGCTCGTTCTGGCGCAAGCTCGTGTCGTTCCTCGGGCCCGGCTATCTGGTCGCGGTCGGCTACATGGACCCAGGGAACTGGGCAACCTCGCTCGCAGGCGGCTCGAAGTTCGGCTACGCGCTGCTGACCGTTGCGCTGCTGTCCAACCTGATGGCGATCCTGCTTGCAGGCGCTGTGCGCGCGGCTCGGCATCGGCGCCGGCCGCGATCTGGCGCAGGCCTGCCGCGACGCATTTCCACGCGCGGTGTCGTGGCCGCTCTGGCTTATGGCCGAGATCGCGATCTGCGCCACCGATCTTGCCGAGGTGATCGGCACCGCGATCGGGCTCAATCTGCTGTTCCACATCCCGCTCGAGATCGGCGTGCTGATCACCGCGCTCGACGTATTCATCATTCTGTGGATGCAAAACCTGGGCTTCCGCTGGATCGAAGCCTTTGTGGTGACGCTGCTCGGCGTGATCACGCTGTGCTTTGCGATCCAGATCGCGATGGCCGAATCCGCAATGGGGCGCGGTGATCCGCGGCTTTGCGCCGACCACCGAGATCGTGACCAATCCGGACATGCTCTACATTGCGCTTGGCATCCTCGGCGCAACCGTGATGCCGCATAACCTCTATCTGCATTCCGGCGTGGTGCAGACGCGCCGGTTCGGCGACAGCGTCGACGATCGCCGCGAGGCGATCAAGCTCGCGACGGCGGATTCCACCATCGCGCTGATGTTCGCGCTCGCTGATCAACGCCTCGATCCTCATTCTCGCGGCCGCGACCTTCAACAAGGCGGCAAGACCGACGTCGCCGAGCTTGATCAGGCCCATTCGTTCCTGGCGCCGCTGCTCGGCTCGGCGATCGCGCCGACGCTGTTCGGCATTGCGCTGCTGTGTTGCGGGCTCAACTCGACCGTGACGGCGACGCTTTCCGGCCAGATCGTGATGGAGGGCTTTCTCGATATCCGGCTGCCGGGCTGGGCGCGACGGCTGATCACGCGCTCGATCGCGATCGTGCCGGCCGCGATCGTCACCATCTGGTATGGCGCCAAGGGCACCGGCGCAGCTTCTGATCCTGAGCCAGGTGGTCCTGAGCCTGCAATTGCCGTTCGCCATCGTGCCGCTGGTGATGTTCACCGCCGACCGCCGCAAGCTAGGCGAGCTTGTCGCGCCGCGCTGGGTGACGGCGCTCGCGGCGGCGACCGCAGCGTTGATCATCGTCCTGAATATCAAGTTGCTCTACGATCTCGCTTTCCCGTCGCCGGGCTGAAGCTGCCGGCAGCCCCTTTGGACCCCGGTCGAGCAAGTATCCGGCATGTGAACATGTCACAGAAATGTTGCGAGTTGCGGCCACACAAAAGATACTGAATTTGGCTTGCAGTGACGCGGTTCCGTACGGGGCATCGACTTGATGTTGAGGGATGTCGCCCGTGTTATCGGTCGGGTCCGTCGCACGCTTGGCGCCGCGATCATCATGGCCACACTGCTGGCGAGCGGCCAAGCGGCGCGAGCCCAGGCTTGGTGGGATTCAATCCCGCCAGGGCACTACGAAGTTCAGGCCGGCGGCATACCCGAGCCCTCGATTGCGACCAGTCTGCCGTACCGTGGCGACCCGACCGGCATGCGCAAATGGCTTGCCGATCGCGGCGTTGTCTATGGCTTCGAGTACATCAACGATGTGCTGTCCAACGTCCGCGGCGGGACCAAGACCGGTACGATCGATCAAGGCAAGCTTCAGGGCATTCTGACCGTCGATTTCGACAAGCTCGCCGGTTGGAGCGGCCTTACTGGATTCGCCAACTTCTTTGCCATTCACAACACCGGCCGCGTCCGTCGCGATTATGTCGGCGGCCTCAACACCATCGCCGCGATCGAAGCGGTGCCGACGGTGCGCCTTTCCGAACTCTGGGTCGAGCAGAAGTTCGCGGACGACAAGGCAAGCTTCAAGATCGGCCAGATTGCCGCGGATGCCGAGTTCTTCTTCAGCGAAACGAGCTGGCTTCTCTTGCAGAGCGATTGGCCGACTATTGCGGCCGTGAATTTGCCGAGCGGCGGCGCGGCCTATCCTTTGTCGACTCCCGGATTTCGCTTCAAGGTGGACCCGGTCAAGGACATCACGCTGATGTTCGAAATGCTCAACGGCGATCCGGCCGGGCCCGGTTTGGGCGACGAACAGTTGCGCGACCGATACGGGCTGAATTTCCGCCTCCGTGACCCTCCATTCATGATTGGTGAGGCGCAGTTCCGGCGAAACTCCGGCAAAGAGGACGCGGGTCTTTCCACATCGCTCAAGCTCGGCGGATGGGGGCATGTCGGGCAGTTCGGCGATCAACGCTTCGCTGTTGGCGGCTTTTTGCTCGCCGACCCTGCTGGCTCCGGCATCCCCATTCAGCATCGAGGCAACTCCGGCCTCTATGCGGTGATCGACCAGCAGCTTTACCGCCCGAAAGGCGGTGACGCTCAGAGCGGAGTTTCGGTGTTCTCTCGCATGTCGATCAGCCCGTCCGATCGCAATCTGATCGATCGCTATATCGACGGCGGCATCGTGTTCGCCGGCCTGGTTCCTGGTAGGCCCTACGACAAATTCGGTGCCGGCGTGATTTATGCGAGGTTTTCCGACAGCGTCCGTGCATTTGACCGCGACCAGATGCTGTTCACCGGCGGGCCAGGAACGATCCGCGATTACGAAGCCAATCTCGAACTCACCTATCAGGCACAGATCTTGCCGGGCTGGTACGTCCAGCCCGTAGTGACCTTCGTCTGGCACCCCAATGGGGACGCGACCCGGAATGCCACCGTGGCCGGCGTCCGCTCGATCTGGCGATACTGAACGTTCAGGCTTCGAAGCGGGTCCAGCCGTCCGGCGTCAGGCGCTCCTGCGGCAGGAAGCGCGCCTTGTAATCCATCTTACGCGAGCCGTTCACCCAATAGCCGAGATAGACGTAGGCGAGGCCCATGCGCCTCGCGCGCTCGATATGATCGAGGATCATGAAGGTGCCAAGCGAGCGGGTACCTTCCTCCGGATCGAAGAACGAGTAGACCATCGACAGCCCGTCACCCAGCACGTCGGTCAGGGCGACCGCGAGCAGCGCTCCTGTGCCGCGGCCATTGATCGACGAGTTTGGGCCGCGCCGGCGATACTCGACGAGTCTTGTCTTTACATGGCTGTCCTCGACCATCATGGCGTAGTCGAGCACGGTCATGTCAGCCATGCCGCCGGTGCGGTGGCGGGAATCGAGATAGGCGCGAAATACCGAATATTGCTCGGAGGTCGGCACCAGAGCCCGCATGTCTCCGACCACGTCGGCATTGCTTTCGGCGACGCGCCGCATGTTGCGGGACGGCCGGAAAGCATCGGCGATCACCCGCACCGATACGCATGAACGGCAGGCCTCGCATGCCGGCCGGTAAGCGATTGACTGGCTGCGCCGAAACCCGCCGTGGGTGAGCAGGTCGTTCAGTCCGGGCGCACGCTCGCCGACGAGATGCGTGAACACCTTCCGCTCCTCCTTGCCCGGCAGATAGGGGCAAGGCGACGGCGCCGTCAGGTAGAACTGGGGGGTATCGCGCGAATGCTGGGTCACGGCGGTAATGTCGCGCCGAAATTCGCCGCCGTCAAACCGTTGGACGCCGCGCGGCGCGCAGCGACGCCGTGCGCACTTCGTTGTTGATCACGACGGTCCCGACCAGCATGTCATGCAGGCAGCGTCGCCGCTTGTTGAACAGGCAAACCAGAAGGATCAGCGGCGTGATCATCGATATCGTGATCCAGAACGCCACCGCGTGCACGGCGCCGAGCACGAAATAGATCGGCGAGCCGTACCAGGTGCGCATTTCGATATCCATCACCCGCATACCGATCGTGGCGGACGCCGGGCCGCCAAGCGTCAGGCCGTAATAGGCGAGCGCCCATATCACCATGGCCGGCCACAACAGCGCATAGAACAGGAAGCCAAGCCCGAAGGTCACGATGCCGATCACGAAGATGAACATGGACACGAACACGACCGGCACGGCGAGGATCACAAAATCGATCAAGAAGGCGACCACGCGGCGGGCCACCACCCCATCGAACAGTTCAGGGTTGGCGACGGGATCGTAGGCGTGAGGCTTGAGTTCGATCGACACGCCCAGACGCTTGGGTTCGCTGGTGGCCATGATTCGCAACGCCCCATTCGGTGCTCAAGGAGATGGGCAAAAATGCCGAAGGTTGCAAGAGGCACGCGAGTCGCACCCGACTGCGAAGTTTACTCCGGCTTCACACCCGCTTTGCTGATGATACCCGCCCATTTGCTGATTTCGGTGCGGATGTAGTCGCCGAACTCCCTGCCGTTCAGGGGCTGGATGATGGCGCCCATCTCGGTCAGGCGCTTGCGCACATCCGGCATGGCGAGCACATCGGCCAGCGCCTTTTCAAGCTTGGCCAGCACCGCCGGCGGCGTGCCGGCGGGTGCAACCAGGCCGAACCAATAGGAGGCTTCGACCGGGAATCCTGCCTCCGCCATGGTCGGCACGTCGGGCAAGACCTCGATCCGTTTCGGCGCGGCGAGCGCCAGCGCCGTAAGCTTGCCGCTTTGCACGTGCTGGAGAACTCACGACGGGGCTCATGAACATCGTATTGATGTGGCCAGCCAGCAGGTCGTTAAGCGCGGGCGCGCCGCCGCGATAGGGCACGTGCTGCCATTTCATGCGGCCGGCCTCTTCGAGCATCACGCCGGCGAGATGGCTGGCGCTGCCGACGCCGACCGAGCCGTAGGTCAGCGTGCCCGGCTTCTGTTTCGCCGCCTCGACCAGATCCTTGACGCTGTGCATCGGCAGCGCGCCGTAGGCGATCAGCACCAGCGGGGTGTAACCGACGAAGCCGATCGGGGCGAAGTCCTTCACGCTGTCGTAGGGGATGTTCTTGAACACGCTCGGGTTGAGCGCGTGGTTGTCGTTGATCATCATCAGCGTGTAGCCGTCCGCATCGGACTTCGCGACCGCGGCCGTCGCCAGCGTGCCGCCGGCGCCTGGACGCGCCTCGACGATGAACTGCTGGCCGAGCAGCACCGAAAGCTTCTCGCCGACAACTCGCGACACCGTGTCCAGAAGCCCGCCGACCGGAAAGGCGATCATGATTTTGACCGGCCGAGACGGATAGGCGTCCTGCGTTCGCGCCGACTCGCTCACAATCGCGAACAGGGTCAGGATCGCCAACAGCGTTATCAACTTTCTCATGACTTTCGCCCCCACGCGCGTATCCTTTGGTCTGGGGAATGATTTCATGGAGCGCCTGACGATGGAAGTGGCGCGATGACTCTGCCCAACGCCGGCGTCACCCTTGCCCACATCGAGGCCGCGCGCCGGATCATCGCCGGGCATGTGCTGCGCACACCGATGCTGCCGGCGCCGCGGCTCTCGGCGCTCACCGGCGCCGAGGTTCACGTCAAATACGAAAATCTCCAGGTCACCAACTCGTTCAAGGAGCGCGGGGCGAGGGTGAAGCTCGCTGCCTTGTCCGCCGAGCAGCGGGCGCGCGGTGTTATCGCCATGTCGGCCGGCAACCATGCCCAGGCGGTTGCCTACCATGCGGCGAGCCTCGGCATCGCAGCCACCATCGTGATGCCGGTGACGACGCCGTTCGTGAAGGTCGCGTCGACCAAGGCGTATGGCGCACAAGTGCTGCTCGATGGCGAGACAATCAGCGACGCGCAGGCGCGCGCCGAAGCCGAGGCGCAAAGGCGCGGGTTGATATGGGTGCATCCTTACGACGATCCGCATGTCATCGCGGGGCAGGGCACCATCGCGCTCGAGATGCTGGAAGAGTTTCCCGGATTCGACGTGCTGGTGATCCCGATCGGGGGCGGAGGTTTGATTTCGGGTATGGCCACTGCCTCGAAGGCCATCAATTCCCGCATCGAGATCGTCGGCGTGGAATCGTCGTTGTATCCGTCATTCTGGAACGCGATCCACGGCGAGCACCGCCCGATGGGTGGTCCGACGCTCGCCGAAGGCATCGCGGTGAAGAACGTCGGCGCCCTGACCCTGCCGATCGTCCGCGCGCTGGTCAGCCACATCCTACTGGTGGACGAGCAGCACATCGAGCGTGCGGTCAATGCTTATCTGACCTTGCAGAAGACCATGGCGGAAGGCGCAGGAGCCGCCGGTCTCGCCGCGATGCTGGCGCAGCCTGAACGCTTTGCCGGAAAGAAGGTCGGCCTGGTGCTCTGCGGCGGCAATATCGATCCGCGCATCCTCGCCTCGATCATGGTGCGTGAACTCGAGCGCGGCGACCGGATCGTCTCGTTCCGGCTGACTATTGCCGACCAGCCGGGCCTGCTCGGGCAGATTGCGACGACGCTCGGCCGCCTCGGCGCCAACATTCTCGCGGTCGACCACCGGCGGCTGTTCCTCGACGTGCCGGCCAAGGGCGCGCGGCTCGACGTCACCGTCGAAACGCGCGACGCGGCCCATGCCGAGGAAATCCTCGCCGCGTTCGCCGAGGAAGGCTTCATGCCGGTGCGGATCAATCCCGGCGACACGATGGCTTAGCTGTGTGTACTCATAAATCAGGAAGCCCGGCGAGGCGCGTTTGATGTCTGCTTGTCCCCCAAAAACGGCGCAAAAGCGAGCATTCAACCCCTTCGGCTCAGGGCCAAACGGAAGACGTTGCCCTGGCGTCCACGTTCGGCTTAAGCCGTTATTTTCAAACGAACGATCACGAAAGAGCCGCTTCAATTGGCTTTGCTCGACTCCGCCAGCTTGCTGGCGGTATGCCAACCCTCCGGCGAAAAGCGCGGTTAAAAGCCGCTTCGGAATCGTATCCGACCCGCCCTGCAATTTCGGCGAGTGAAAGCGTACTTTCGCGTAATAGACTGCACGCCAGATGCATGCGCCACGAAGTGAGATATTGGATTGGCGACTCGCCAACAAGCTCGACAAATCGTTTCGCCAGCGCGGCACGAGAGATCGCTACTTCCTTCGAGAGCGCATCGACCGTCCAGGGTCGCGCCGGTTGGCTGTGCATCAATGTAAGCGCCGGCCCAACATGTGGATCATGTAAGCCGGCAAACCAACCGTCGCCACGACCGGCGCCGCGAAGTTTCCAACGAAGTACTTGCATAAATAAAAATTCCGAAAGTCGTGCCAACACCGCTCGGTTTCCTGGCCCTGGCATTTCGGTTTCCCTTGTCAGATAACGCAAGGATGCTTGCCATAGATCAGCTTCATGTTCGTTTGCCACTCGCTGCGTAGTCCAGCCGTTTGTGCCCAGCGTCTCCACCATCAGGGCGTTGCCCCGCAAGCGAATGCAGAGCGCCGGTGGCATTGAGTTTAGTAGCGGATCAAAACGCTGATCTGAATGCAGGAAGCCACAGATAAATCGCGCCAATTCACCCCCGCCGCCGTATTTGATAACCGTGACATGCTGGCGAGTTGGTGCAGGATAAATCTCCTTGATTGGCACGGGTTTGACGGAGAGATCACTCGCCATCACGTGCTGGTCGCCTCGGGGTAGAATGATTACATCGTCCGTTTCGATCGTGATCGGCGCCAAGGTCTTGAGCCTCACCAAACAGCGCCCACCCACAAAAACATGAAAAGGCGTGATCAATTCGGCGCCCAAGCGTGAGCGTAAGTCGGCCGGTCGTGAGGAGATAAATGCCCATGGCTGGCTGAATTCGGCGCTGAAATGGATCACGCCGGACAACCGGACCACGCGCAACACTTCCGACAGCACGTCCATCCTTGCCCCTTGAATTGACGACGCGCGGCAAAAGATTTCAGCGCGTCGGGCAAAAAGTCAAGCCGCGGAAGCGTTTCGGTAAAAATCTTAAGAGCCTCGCTCATTGAGCGTCATCCTTGGCTATTGCACGTTCGACGCAACCGACGGAGCCAACATATGCAGCCCAGTATTCACGTGCACCGCAATGTGGATGGCACGATTGATTATGACTTCTACCGTCGGCGCGCAGTGCGGCAACGCCGCTTGACGCGGCGCCGGTTAATTCACGGCTGGTCCGGAACAATCGCGTGCCTTCCACGTCGTATTCTCAAGGCTGCGAAAGCAAGTTGCCTGGCCTCGCGTCAGTCGCAAACTACGATGCCGGGTCCAACTAGGTCAGCTTAAGGTCAATCTTTACCGTGCTCGAAACTTGGTCGAGCGGTTCTTCAACAAGATCAAACACTGTCGGCGTGGGCAACCCGCTACGACAAACTCGGGGCAAACTACCTCGCATTTCGTGCAGTTCGCATCCATACGGTTGTGGTTGCGCGTTAATGAGTGCACGTCCCAGCTCGCGATGCGAAAACGCGGCGCCGGCTTACGGATCGGATTATGGCAAAACAGCCAGCCGTCATTGCACCGCGTGGATGTCATTTGCCGGCAGATCGGGTGGCGGCACATCCTCCGCGGGCTTTGGCCGCGGCAGCGGCACGGGCCCCGCCACCCGCGCAATAGACAGGCGCGGTCTTGATCGCGGCAGCGGGACGAGTTCCGCGATCCGCTCCGCATTTTCGCTGGCCGGCACTTCCGCCGAGGCCGCCTGAGCGAGGCCGGTCGTCACGGGCGAAGTCGTGTCTGGTGCCGGCTGAGCCGGCGGCGGTTCGGGCGGCGGCGGCGCAACCGGAAGCATGCTGATCATCGGCATAGTAGTCGGCGGGGCGGTGGGCTCAGCCGCAGGCGGCGGCACGGAGGCCTGGGCAATCGCGACGGCGGGTGTCGGCGCGGGCGGCTCCGGAGATTTCGCGTCCGGCAGCGGCGCCGGCGGTTGAGGTGCGGCGGACGCCTCCATCATCGGGTTTGGAATGGCGACGGTGGGCGGAGCGATGTAGGCGCGGATGAACCAGGTTGCCAGCATGGCGAATGCCGCTGCCGGGATGACCACGGCAATGATCGACACCCAGCGTCGCGTCGGGGCGCGCCCGGGCAGGATGTTGCCCTCAAGCTCCATGGCCGTGACCGCCTCCGACCGTGCAATCGGCGGAAGTCCTATGTTAGCGGATCGCGCGGGGGAAAGGCAGCCCTCAAGGGGCGCCGAAGTTTGCCGGGAGGGGGCCGCCTGGCCGCTTCACGGGGCGATCAGACGTTTTTCAGGCGTTCGGCGGCGCGCGGGGCGAAATAGGTCAACACTCCATCGGCGCCGGCGCGCTTGAAGGCGGTTAGCGTCTCCATCATCGCCTTGTCGCCATCGAGCCAGCCGTTCTGCGCCGCCGCCATCACCATCGCGTACTCGCCGGACACCTGGTAGGCGAAGGTCGGCATGCCGAAATGCTCCTTGACGCGCTGAAGGACGTCGAGATAGGGCAGGCCGGGCTTGACCATGATCATGTCGGCGCCCTCGGCGATGTCGAGCTCGGCCTCGCGCAGCGCCTCGTCGGAATTGCCGAAGTCCATCTGGTAGGTGCGCTTGTCGCCGATCAGCGTCGCCGACGAGCCGACCGCGTCGCGGAACGGCCCGTAGAAGGCCGAGGCGTATTTCGCCGTGTAGGCCATGATCTGCACATGCTGGAAGCCGGCGGCGTCCAAGCCTGCGCGGATCGCGCCGACCCGGCCGTCCATCATGTCGGACGGCGCGATGATGTCGCAGCCGGCCTCGGCCTGCACCAGCGCCTGCTTCACCAGCACCGCGACCGTTTCGTCGTTGATGATCTCGCCGTCGCGCATCAGGCCGTCGTGGCCATGGCTGGTGTAGGGGTCGAGCGCCACGTCGCACAGCACGCCGACCTGCGGCACGCGTTTCTTGATGGCGCGGATCGCCTGACAGACCAGGTTGTCGGAGTTGAGCGCCTCGGTGCCGTTGTCGTCCCGCAGATTCGGATCGGTGTAGGGAAACAGAGCGATGCACGGGATGGTTAGCTTGGCGGCACGTTCCACCTCGCGCACCACGTCATCGACTGTCAGCCGGTCGACGCCGGGCATCGAGGCGACCGGCGCGCGGCGGCCTTCGGCGACGAACATCGGCCAGATCAGGTCGTCGGTGGTGAGCACAGTCTCGCGCACCATGCGCCGCGCCCATTCGGTACGGCGATTGCGGCGCGGACGGACGGCGAGATCGAGCGACGGCGCGGCCTCGGTGCGATCCCTGGCTTCGGCCGGGACGACGCGAACGCGGGATTCGATCGGGCGGCCGTATTTGATGGCCATGGCAACCTCCGTGGCTTCCTTTTAGCCGGTCCACCGATGGCCCGCTACCCGGGCTTTGCCGCCTGCCTCTCCATGTCGAGGGCAGCCTTGAGACTATCGCTGTCTCGATAGATCGAGGCGACAGCGAGCACGCGGCCACCCTGCTTGTAGCGCACGACGCAGTCGCGCTTCATCACGTCGCCGTCGATCTCGAGCGCATCCCATTTTTCGGCGTGGCCGACGTAATTGATCGGCACGTCATAGTGCTGGCTCCAGAAGAACGGCACCGCACGATACGGCGTTCGCTTGCCGATCATGTTGAGCGCTGCAACCTGGCCCTGCCGCTCGGCCACCACCCAGTGCTCGACCCGGATGTGGGCGCCCGAAGTTGCATCGGGCCAGCGCGCGATATCGCCGGCGGCATAAATTCCGGGAGCGCTGGTTTCGAGATATTCGTTGACGCTGATGCCCTTGTCGATCGCGAGGCCGGCCTTCTCCGCGAGCGCGATGCGCGGGCGCACACCGACGCCGACCACGACCAGGTCGGCGTCAAGCGTACCGCCATCCTTGAGCGTGACGCTTTTGGCGCCGATCGCGGCGACGCCGTTCTCGAGATGGAATTTCACGCCATGTTCCTCGTGCAGCGCGCGAACAAAATCGCCGAGTTGCGGCCCGAACACGCGCTCAAGCGGACGTTTTTCCGGCGCCACCACGTGGACCTCGATGTTGCGGGCGCGAAGTGCTGCGGCGGTTTCAAGGCCGATGAAGCTCGCGCCGATCACCACGGCACGCTTGGCCGATTTCGCCAGCGCGATGATGGCGCGGCAATCCGCGAGCGAACGCAGCGTATGGACATGCTTCTGGCCGGCGCCCGGAATGTCGAGCCGCACCGGCTCGGCGCCGGTTGCCAGCAGCAGCTTGTCGAACTTAATCTTGCTGCCGTCGTCGATCGTCAGTTCTTTCGCCTTGGGGTCGAGCGCAGTGACTTCGGTTTTCAGTTTCAGTGTGATGTCGTTGTCCATGTACCAGTCGTCGGCGCGCAGCGGCACCCACTCTTCCGGCGCGCTGCCGGCGAGATAGTCCTTTGACAGGTTGGGACGGTCGACCGGGGCGGCGGCGTCTTGGCTCAGCATGGCGATGCTGCCGGAGAATCCGTGCCGCCGCATCATCTCAGCCGCCGCAAAGCCGGCAGCGCCGCCGCCGACGATGACCACACGCTCGGCCGGAGCGCTGGTCTTGTTCCGCGGCGCAATGGCCTGCTTCGCGCCGACTATGATCATTCCGCTGCGCTCCTCGACCCGCCAGCAGGTAAGGGGGCTCAGTGCGGGCGCAGCGAGCGCCTCGCCGCTGCGCAGATCGAAGCAGGCGTGGTGCCACGGGCAGCGGACGGTATTGCCAACCACCAGCCCATCGGCCAAAGGTCCATGATAGTGCGTGCAGTGGGCAGACACCGCGGAAAGCGCGCCACCATGTCGCACGACAACGATCTCGTCGTCACCGATGTGTCCGACCAGCATGGCGCCTTCGGCGAGGTCACTGGTGGGAATGCCGTGGGCCAGATCGGGCCCGCTCGGCTTCTTGTCATCATCGGTCATGCGTTGCGCTCCGGTCGCCGTCCTCGATCGCCCTTCCTGATATAGATGCCGACGAAGCCCGATTATTCCAGCCCCCGGGTGGGACCGGTTGCCGTGGCCGGGTTCCACTTGCTAAGCGGAGTGGGACAGGTTGGCGAACGATGGATTTCGAACTCACCGAGGACCAGCGCGCTTTTGCGGCAACCGCGCGGCTTTTCGCTCGCGAGGACATGATGCCGAACGCGCGCGACTGGGATGAGGATGAGATTTTCCCGGTCGACGCGCTGCGCAAGGCCGCATCGCTCGGCTTCGGAGGCATTTATGTGAAGGATGACGTCGGCGGCTCGGCGTTGACCCGGCTCGACGCCACGCTGATCTTCGAGGAATTGGCGCATGGCTGCACCTCGACCGCAGCCTACATCTCGATCCACAACATGGCGGCCTGGATGATCGACGCCTTCGGCGGCGAGTCGCAGCGACAGAAATTCCTGCCGAAGCTCTGCACCATGGAGCATTTCGCAAGCTACTGCCTGACCGAGCCGGACAGCGGCTCGGATGCTGCGAGCCTGAAGACCCGCGCACAGCGCGATGGCGACCACTATGTGCTGAACGGCAGCAAGGCCTTCATCTCCGGCGGCGGTGTGTCCGACGTCTACGTCTGCATGGTCCGCACCAGCGGGCCGGGACCGAAGGGCATTTCCTGCATCGTCGTCGAGAAGGGCACGCCCGGGCTGACATTCGGCGCGCCGGAGAAAAAACTCGGCTGGAAATCGCAGCCGACCGCGATGGTGAATTTCGAGGATTGCCGCGTGCCGGTGGCCAACCTGATCGGCGCGGAGGGCGACGGCTTCAAGATCGCCATGGCGGGGCTCGACGGCGGCCGGCTCAACATCGCGGCCTGCTCGATCGGCGGCGCGCAGTTCTGTCTCGACCGCACCGTCGAATACATGCGCGAGAGGAAGCAGTTTGGCTCGCGGCTGTCGGATTTCCAGGCGCTGCGCTTTCGCATCGCCGATTATGCGACGGAGATCGAATCGGCGCGGCTGATGGTGCGGCGCGCTGCGGTCGCGCTCGGCAACGGCGAGCCCGGCGGCACGCGGCTCGCCGCCATGGCCAAGCGCCTTGCCACCGACACCGGTTTCGAGGTGGTCAACGGCTGCCTGCAACTGCACGGCGGCTATGGCTATCTGCGCGATCATCCGATCGAGCGCGTGCTTGCGCGACGTGCGCGTACACCAGATCCTCGAAGGCACCAACGAAGTGATGCGCCTGATCGTCAGCCGCGACCTGCTGGGGAACTGACGCGTGGTGGAAGCCGCATCGGAAATCCTGTTCGAGCGGCGCGGCACGGCAGGGCTTGTCACGCTCAACCGGCCGCAGGCGCTGAATGCCGTGACGCTCGGCATGGTGCGCGCGCTGACGCAACAACTGGCGGAATGGCGAAACGATCCGTCGGTGACGCGGGTGGTTCTGACGGCCGCGGGCGGGCGGGCGTTCTCGGCCGGCGGCGACATCCGCGCGCTCTACGATGCTGGCACCGGCGGGCGCCATGGCGAGATGCTGGCGTTCTACGGCGAGGAGTACGTCGCTCAACACCATCATCAAGCACTACCCCAAACCCTATGTCGTCGCTGATCGACGGCATCGTCATGGGCGGCGGCGTAGGCCTCTCGGTGCATGGCTCGCATCGCGTCGCCGGCGACCGCTATTCTTTCGCCATGCCGGAGGTGTCGATCGGCTTTTTCCCGGACGTCGGCGCGACCTGGTTGCTGCCGCGCCTGCCGGGCGAGCTCGGCACCTATTGCGCGCTGACCGGCGAGCGCTTTTCGGCGGCCGACGCCATCGCGGCGACCATCGCGACCCATCGCGTGCCTGTCCGCGCGATTTGCCGATCTCGCCGACGCGCTGTGCGGCGCGGTTTCGGTCGATGCCACGCTCGCGGCGTTTGCCGAAGCCGCCGGGCGAGGCGAAGGTGGCGGCCAAACGCGCCGCGATCGACCGGCTGTTCAAGGGCGATCGCGTCGAAGACATTCTGCATGCACTCGACGCGGAGGCTGGACCGGACGCGAATTTCGCCAAGGCCACTGCAGCGACCATCCGCATGAAATCGCCGACCTCGCTGAAGCTCGCGCTGGCCCAGGTGCGGGCCGGCGCGAAGCTGTCATTCGAGGCGTGCATGCAGACCGAATTCCGCATAGTGTCGCGCGTCATTCATGGCCACGACTTCTATGAAGGGGTGCGCGCGGTGATCGTCGACAAGGACAACGCGCCGCATTGGCGGCCGGCGACGCTGGCAGACGTTGCGGATGCCGAGGTCGAGCGCCACTTCGCGCCGCTGCCGGGCGGCGAGTGGGTGGCACCATGAGTGAGCGGAGCGCCACCGACCCGGTCAGCTCCCGTCAAGGCCGCCAACGCGCCCGCTCCGGTGAATCCCGCCAGCGAACCGGTTCGCGCGATCGAGCCGGTGCATGCCGACGAGCCGGAGGTTTACGAGGCGCGCTGGACCGGACGCCTGGTGGTGTTCCTGCGGGTCATGGCGGTGTTGTCGATGGCCAAGGGCCTCTACCACTGGGCGATCGTCTGCGGCATCGGCGGCCCGCCGGATGGCTTCGAATTCCAGCCGATGCCGTGGCAGACGGCGACGGTGTTCTTTGCGGTGATCGATCTGGTCGCGGCCGTTGGGCTCTGGCTCGCGGCGGCCTGGGGCGCGGTGGTCTGGCTCACCGCGTGCGTGTCGATGGCGGCGGTCGAGGTGTTCTTCCCGCAGGTCTATGGCGGACGCCTGATCGTCGTGGGTGCCGAGGGGTGCTGCTGTTCACCTATCTGTTCCTTGCCATCCAATCGGCGCGCGAGCATCCAAATTGAAACCACAGTGTTGGGAGTAAGCATGAACCGCCGTGAAATCCTGAAAACCGGGCTGGGTCGCTCGCCGCCGCATCGGCGACGGCGTCGGCCGGCGCAGGCTGCCGATTGGCCGACCAAATCGATCCGCGTGGTCGTGCCTTACGCCGCCGGCAGCGCGACCGATCTCGTGCCGCGCACGGTGTTCGAGCAGGTCGGCCGTCAGGTCGGGCAGTCGTTCGTGGTCGAGAACCGGCCGGGCGGCGGCACCACGATCGGCTCCGCCCAGGTCAAACAAGCCGATCCGGATGGCCACACCATCCTGGTCCACTCCAATGCCATCGTCACCGTGCCGGCGATCCAGGCTCAACGTGCCCTACGATCCGGTGAAGGATTTTTCCGGCATCACGCCGCTCGGCAATGTGCCGCTGGTGCTCGTGGTTGCGCCGAGCAAGGGCATGAAGACGGTCAAGGAGTTGGTGGACAAGGCCAAGGCAAAGCCCGGCGAGATCAATTACGCCGCGGCCGGGATCGGCACGCCGCCGCATCTGGCGATGGAGCGCTTCCGCCTGGCGGCAGGCTTCGAGGGCCAACTCGTCCCGTTCAAGGGCGCGCCCGAGGCGCTGACCGAGGTGATGACCGGCCGCGTCGACATGTATTTCTGCCCGATCACGCCGGCGTTGCCGCTGATCCGGGACGGCAAGGTTCTGGCGCTCGCGGTGTCGAGTTCGCAGCGTGCCATCGCGTTGCCCGATGTGCCGACCACCGTCGAGGCTGGCGTGCCGGATTCCGATCTCGATTTCTGGGTCGGCTCGTTCGTGCCGAAGAAGACGCCGCGCGATGTGGTCGCCAAGATGCATGGCGAGATCGTCAAGGCGATCAACAATCCGGCGACCAAGGGCAAGCTGACCACGCTCGGCGTCGCAGCCGATGATCATGGAGCCGGACGCCTTCGACGCGCGCATCGCAAAGGAGGCCGATATCGCCAAGAAGCTTGCCAAGGCGGCCAACATCCAGCCGCAATAAGACAGGCGCGAGGGAGGGGACGCATGGCAAAGATCGGCTTCATCGGCCTCGGCAACATGGGCTTGCCGATGGCGCAGAACCTGATCAAGGCCGGGCACGCGGTGCAGGGCTTCGACGTGAGCAAGGCGCAGGTCGCGGCGCTGGCCGCGTCCGGCGGGCGGGCGGCGGCGAGCGCCAAGGCCGCGGCAAGCGGCGCCGAGATCGTCATCACCATGCTGCCGGCCGGGCAGCACGTGCGCGACGTCTATCTCGGCGCCGACGGCGTGCTGGCGGCGGCCGGCGCGGGGACGCTGCTGATCGATTCATCCACCATCGATGTCGAGACCGCGCGCGCGGTGGCGGCGGCGGCCGAGAAGAAAGGCCTCGCCATGCTCGACGCGCCGGTGTCCGGCGGCGTCGGCGGCGCGCAGGCCGGCACGCTCACCTTCATGGTCGGCGGCGGCGACGACGCCTTCGCGCCGCGCGAAGCCGATCCTGGAAAAGATGGGCAAGACCATCGTCCACGCCGGCGGCGCCGGCAACGGCCAGGCGGCGAAGATCTGCAACAACATGATCCTCGGCGTGTCGATGATCGCGGTGTCGGAGGCCTTCGTGCTGGCCGAGAAGCTCGGCCTCGACGCGCAGAAGCTGTTCGACATCTCGTCGAAGTCGTCCGGGCCAGTGCTGGTCGATGACGACCTATTGCCCGGTGCCGGGTCCGGTGCCGGCGTCGCCCGCCAACCGCGACTACAAGGCCGGCTTCACCGCGGCGATGATGCTCAAGGACCTCAAGCTCGCCCAGGACGCCGCCAAGGCCGCCGGCGCGAAAACTCCGCTCGGCGCCGACGCGGCAAAAATCTATTCGCAGTTCGTCGAGGCGGGCGAGGGGCCGCGCGATTTCTCCGGCATTATCCGCTTCATCCGCGGCGCTGAAATTGCCACCTGACCGGCGTTGAAGGCCGCTTGGAACTCTTTGGAACTTTTCCACCGGATCCGGGACGTTGGATTGGCCAGCAAATCACCGAGCGCTGAGCAGGAGCGATGGATGGCCGCTGCCGCCGCCACGGTTTCCGCTGTGCCTGCGCCATCCGGGCGCAAGGTGCCGTGCGAGAAATGCCCGCTGCGGGCGGTTGAGTGCCTGCGCGAGTTCACCGCCAAGGAGCTGGAGTTCGTCTCCAGCTTCAAATCCGGCGAACTCAACGTCGAGGCCGGCACCAACGTCCTGCTGCAAAGCACCAACAGCGCCCATCTCTACACGGTCCTCTCGGGCTGGGCGTTCCGCTACAAGACGCTGCCGGACGGCCGGCGGCAAATCCTCAATTACGCGCTGCCGTCGGATTTCATCGGCCTGCAAGGCTCGGTCAACGACGAGATGCAGCATTCGGTCGAGGCGCTGACCGACGTGATGCTGTGCGTGTTTCCGCGCGAGAAGTTGTGGAGCCTGTTACACCGACTTTCCGACGCTGGCCTTCGACGTCACCTGGCTCGCGGCGCGCGAAGAGCAGATCCTCGACGAAAATCTGCTGAGCGTCGGTCGGCGCACCGCGATGGAGCGGCTGGCCTATCTGCTGCTGACGCTGTTCGACCGCGCGACGAGATCGGGTTGACCAAGGGCAATTCCATCCAGTTTCCGTTCACCCAGCAGCATGTCGCCGACACGCTCGGCATGTCGCTCGTGCACACCAACAAGACCTTGCAGCGGCTGGCAGCGACCAAGGCGATGCGCTGGAAGGAACGAAAGTTCGAGCTCCTCGATCGCGATGCGCTTGGCCAAGTTCGCCAATTACGAGTCGGCCGGAGCCGCGCGCCCGGCGGCCGTTCATCTGAACGTCGGCTACCGCCACGGACGTCTCGCTATGTCAAATTTAATGGTTGCCGCAGCCACGCCTGCCTAGTGTTCCGCCAGGCCGGGGAGGTAGTAACCGACATGGCAAAGATTTTCACCGACTGTCCCGTTACCGGACAGCCGATCGACACCGGCATCGAAATCGACGAGGCGTCGTTCGCACGTCTGCCGGCATTCGTCGGCAATGTGTTCTGTCCCCATTGCGGGACAGAGCACGAGTGGACGCAAGGACAGGCCCGCGGTGGTTGACGGACGGCAAGTCGAAATCATGACGTGTTGACGCCGCCTGGCGCGGCGCGCGACGGTGAACGCGCGGTAAATCGATTATCGCTCGAATTCGAATCTTACGCCGGATTCACCATCGGCGATAAATCAAAAGTTTATTCTACAATTTAAGCCGATCTTCAGTCGTCGCCCCGTATGGTCCTGCGCATAGGCGGGAAAACAGGGCCCGTCGAACGTAACAAAAATAGTCATACGGGAAGGCGTCATGATGAAGACCGTTGTCAAAACGGTCGAGCCCGCCGATCGTCAGGCGAAGTTCGACCATATCCGGCCGCTCTATCTCGATGCCTTGACGCTCGTGGAGCGTCTGCATCGGCGTTTGCTCGATGTGATCAAGGACGAGTTCGATCGCCGCGGCCGCTCCGACATCAATTCGGTGCAGGCGCTGCTGCTCTACAACATCGGCGACAAGGAGCTGACCGCGGGCGAGCTGCGCACGCGCGGCTACTACCTCGGCTCCAACGTCTCCTACAATCTGAAGAAGCTCGTCGAGATGGGCTTCCTCGATCACCAGCGCTCGCGGGTCGACCGCCGCTCGGTGCGCATCCGGCTGACCGACACCGGCCGCGAGGTTCGCGACATCGTCGAGGGGCTCTACCAGAAGCACGTGCGCACGGTGGAGCAGGTCGGCGGCATCATCGGCCGACGAGTTCGCGACCCTGAACAAGTCGCTGCACCGGCTCGAGCGGTTCTGGACCGACCAGATCCTCTACCGGCTCTGACCAAGCCAGCAGAACCGCGCGGCCATCCACCACCAATCTTCCGCCGCGACCAGGCCCCCGGGATTTCCTCCCCCGGGGGCTTGGTGCGTTTTGGGCTCGGAAATGTCGCGGAATTCGTCACAAATTCGCCCAGCTCCGGCCTTACCGTATCCAGGTCGAACTCGCTGGAACTTGCCGAGCGCGCGGCGACTTGGCTTCTGGTAGAAGTCCGGCCGCGCCATCGGGATTCGGGGACTGCAATGACCAGATCGCCTGATCAGCGCCAGCTCAGCCGGCGCGCGCTGCTGCGCGGCCTCGCGGCGCGCCGGCGGCGGCGCTCGCGGCCTCGCAGGCCTTCGGCCCAGGACGCCACGCTGCAGGCGCTGATCGATCAGAACCAGCAGCAGCGAATTCGGCCAGGGCTTCGATTCCGCCTCGCGCACCATCCAGATGCCGAAGGCGTCGCTGCCGACGCTGTCGCCGGCGACCGTGCAGCACACCGAGCAGGCGATCGCGCAGTTCGAGGGCATCGTCGCCCGGGGCGGCTGGCCGGAGGTGCCGCAGGCCGAGCGGCTGCGGCTCGGCAGCCGCCATCCGGCCGTCGCCGCGCTGCGCCAGCGGCTCGCCGTTGTCCGGCGACCTCGACGCCAACGCCGGCATGTCCGACATCTACGATTCCTATGTCGAGGCCGGCGTGCGCCGCTTTCAGGCCCGCCACGGCCTCACCGCCGACGGCGTCGTCCACGAGCAGACGCTGAAGGCGATGAACGTGCCGGCCGCGGTGCGGCTCGCGCAGCTTCGCACCAACCTGGTGCGGCTGCGCAGCATGAGCGGCAATCTCGGCAACCGCTACGTCGTCTGCAACATTCCGGCCGCCCGCATCGAGGCGATCGAAGGCGGCATCGCGGTGTCGCGCCACACCGCCGTGGTCGGCAAGCCGGACCGGCCGTCGCCCGACATCAACAGCAAGATCGTCGAGATCAATTTCAATCCGTACTGGACGGTGCCGGTCTCGATCGTGCGGCGCGACCTCATTCCGAAGATGCAGGCCGAGCCGGACTATCTCACCAGCAATCGCATCCGCATCTTCGACCATGCACGGCGACGAGCTCACGCCGTCGCAGATCAACTGGTATTCGCAGGAGGCGGTCAACTACCGCTTCAAGCAGGACCCGGGCGACTTCAATTCGCTCGGCACCGATCCGCATCAACTTCCCGAGCAAGGACGGCGTCTATATGCACGACACGCCGGCCAAGAATCTGTTCGGCGAGGACATGCGCTTCGACTCTTCGGGCTGCGTGCGCGTGCAGAACGTCCGCGAACTGGTCAACTGGCTGCTTGGTCGAGACGCCGGGCTGGTCGCGCCAGGAGATCGACGCGGTGATCAAGAGCGGCGAGCGCAAGGACGCCAAGGTCGCGCAAGCCCGTGCCGCTCTATTGGGTCTATGTCACCGCCTGGGCCACGCCCGACGGCGTCACCCAGTTCCGCG
Organism: uncultured Alphaproteobacteria bacterium; assembly: GCA_963702635.1. Lineage (GTDB taxonomy): Bacteria > Pseudomonadota > Alphaproteobacteria > Rhizobiales > Xanthobacteraceae > Z2-YC6860. The sequence goes on along the minus strand of CAVPDL010000009.1, from coordinate 461,293 downwards.
AGGACATCTACAACCGCGACGGGCTCGGCCCGGTGGCGCAGACCTCGCGCGGCTAGTAAGTTTCCAGACACAGACCCCGTGGACCGCCTCCGTCGCCCGCGCGTAGGCTAACGGAACGGGCATCCTCATTGGGAGGCAACCATGGAAGCATCATCGCTCGCCGCGTTGGCGTCGCGCTTCATCAACACCGAGTCGGTGCCTTGGATCGAGACCTCGCCAGGCAACAAGATGAAGGTGATCTATCACGACCCGAAAACCGACATGCTGACGATCCTGTCGAAGCTCGAGCCGGGGCCGGAATTCCCGCGCACGTGCACGAGGATCTGGAACAGACTTTCGTTCTCGAAGGCTCGCTGGTCGACGACGAAGGCGAGTGCACCGCCGGCAATTTCGTCATCCGCGCCAAAGGCAGCCGCCATTCTCCGACGGCGCCGAACGGCTGCACCATGCTGGTGTTCTTCCTCAAGCCCACGGCGGGGCTGAAGAAGGCGCTGCTGAAGCACGCTTGATCACGCTATTGCGTCTTGAATTCAGTTCGCGGATTAATCGCGTGAACAGCTCGGACTGGCGCTGGAGGTGAGCGCCGAAATCGGCGCCGCATTTCGGTTTGGGGTAAAGCGCCTGGGCGACGAGCTTCGCCTTGACGTCCGGAGCATCGAGAGCGGTCCTGAACCAATCGATGAGTTGCGACACCGTCTCCTTCGGCGTCTTCGCCGGCGCCGCCACGCCGAACCACACGTCCGTCTCGAAATCCTTGTAGCCGGATTCCGACACCGTCGGCAGATCCGGCAGGGGCTCGATGTGACGCAATGCCATGGTCGCGAGCGCTCGGACCTTTCCAGCGGTCGACCTGCTCGCCCACTTCGGACCAGTTCAGCACCGCCGACGTCACGTGCGCGCCGAGCAGCGCATTTACGGTCGGCGCGCCGCCCGGAAAAGACACGTAGGTCAGATCGGCCTTCGCCAGCCGCTTGAGGCGCTCGATCCCGATATGCTGGGTGGTGTTGGGGCCGACGCTTGCGATCGACAGCTCGCCCGGCTTGGCGCGAGCCGCGTCGATCAGCTCCGCAAGCGTCCGATAGGGCGACGCGCTGTTGACCACCACAAGCTGCGGCGTCGTGACCAGATAGCAGATCGGCTCGAAGCTGGTCAGCGGATCGTAGTTCACCTTTCGCAAGATCGAGCTGATGATGGTGCCGTTGTTGTTGCTCAGCAGCGTGTTGCCGTCGGGCGCCGAACGCGCCACAGCTTCGGCCGCGATCACGCCGCCGGCGCCCGGCCGGCTTTCGATGACGAAGGTCTGGCCTTTGGTGCCGCCGATCTGGTCCGCCAGGATGCGGAACAGCAGATCGATGCTGCCACCGGGCGGCACCGTAAGCACGACGCGGATGGTTCTCGCGCCCTGCGACCATGCCGGACGATCGGGCATTGCGGCCGCCAGGCTCGCCAGCGCCAGGGCGCCGACCGTCAAAGCGAGAAGCTTGCGCATGTGCGTCCCCTGAAGCGGCTGTTGGCGGCGCTCGTTCGCGAACCGAACGACGGGATAACAACACCGACCGTCACATAGAACAAGGCTGCGGCGGGCAGGGCACTCACACCGAAGTGATGAATCCCGATCGTGACCGCGCTTTCTGGGGCCGCCGCTTGCAACTAAGGTCTGGCTCCATTCCGCCCCCCAGCTTGGAGATCGATCATGCGCGATGACATTGCCAACTTCAGCCGCCGCCGATTTTTCCACATCGGCGCGGCCACTCTGCTCGCGGCCTCGATGCCAGGACTTGCGGTCGCGCAACCCGCATCGGGTAAACTCAAAATCGGCGTCATCGGGGCCGGCCACATCGGCGGCACGATCGGTGGATTGTGGGTCAAGGCCGGACACTCGGTGCTGTTCTCCTCGCGCCATCCGGAGGAGATCAAGCCGCTCGTCGACAGCCTGGGCCCGCTCGCCAAGGCCGGGACGGTCGCCGACGCACTCGATTTCGGCAGCGTCATCCTGGTCGCGGTGCCGTACAAGGCGATCCCGGATCTCGCCAAGGACTACGGGCCGAAGTTCGCCGGCAAGATCGTGATCGATCCGGCCAATGCCGTGGCGCGCCGCGACGGCGAGGATTTGCTGAAAGAGACCAAGGAAAAAGGCATCGGCAGCACCACCGAATCCTATCTCAAGGGCTCGCATGTGGTGCGGGCGTTCAACTCGATGAGCTACACCAATTTCGCAAACCAGGCGCATCGCGCCGGCGACAAGATGGCGATCCCGATGGCCGGCGATGACGCGCACGCGGTGCAGGTCGCCTCGCAGCTCGTGCGCGACGCAGGCTTCGATCCCGTCGTGGTGCCGCTGGCGCGCGCCCAGGAGTTCGCCCAGGGCGGCCCGATCTACGGGCAACAACTGACCGCCAAGGAGTTGCGCCAGCGCTTCGGTCTCGACGCAATGACCGAGGCCGTTGCGGACCCGTCCGCACCAAGCTCTGGCGGCGCATTCCATCGAATTCTGCGGCGTCTGATCGACGTCTCGCCGGCCGAGTTGCCCGCGCTCGGGTGGTGCTGGCTCTACATCTTCTCAGTGCTGGCGTCCTATTACATCCTGCGTCCGATCCGCGATCAGATGGGCGTGGCCGGCGGGGTAAACAATTTGCCGTGGCTGTTCACCGGCACATTGATCGTCATGCTGGTGCTGAACGTGCCGTTCTCGGCGCTGGTCAAGCTCCTGCCGCGCCGGCGATTCATCGCGCTGTCGTATCGCTTCTTCGCGGCAACCATCCTGGCGTTCGGCGCGGCGCTGCATTGGGCGACACCGGAGCAGGCTATATGGGTCGGGCGCTTTTTCTTCATCTGGATCTCGGTGTTCAATCTTTTCGTCGTGTCGATCTTTTGGGCGATGGTTGTCGACATTTTCAGCTCGGAGCAGGGCAAGCGGCTGTTCGGCTTCATCGCCGCCGGCGCAACGCTCGGCGCGATCGTCGGGTCGAGCCTCACGGCCGCTCTCGCCCAACTGGTCCAGCCGGCCTTTTTGCTGGTCGGCGCCGCAGTCCTGCTCGAGGTCGCAACCTGGTGTGTGCGCCGACTGTCCCGGCTCTCGGCGAAGATCAGCGACCGGCCGCATCCGGAACGTGAAGAAGACCCGATCGGCGGCAACGTGCTGGCGGGTTTCATCCAGACCATGCGGTCGCCCTATCTGCTGAACACAGCGATCTTCCTGCTGCTCTATGCCGTGACCTCAACGTTGCTCTACTTCAACCAGACCAGCATTGTTTCGCAAAGCTTTACCGGCCGCGGCGCGCAGACCACCTTCTTCGCCACCATCGACCTGATCGTGAACGTGATCACGCTCACCGTTCAGGTGTTTTTCACCGGCCGGCTGGTGCGCTGGCTCGGCGTTGCCATGGCGTTGGCGCTGCTTCCGGCGCTGAGCATGTTGGGCTTTGGCGTTATCGCCGCGCTCCCGACCTTGGCTGCAGTCGCATCCTTCCAGGTGCTGCGGCGCGCCGGCAATTTTTCGCTGACGCAACCGGCGCGCCAGGTTCTGTATACCGTCGTATCCCGCGAGGATCGCTACAAGGCGAAGAACTTCATCGACACGGCGGTGTACCGCGCCGGGGATCAGGTGGGAGCCTGGTCCTATGCGCTGATTGGGGCGGCAGGCTGGGGCCTCAAGGGCGCCGGCATCGTCGCCATCGTGCTTTCGGCGCTGTGGCTGGTGAACAGCTTCTGGCTGGGCAGGCGGCAGGAGTTTTTGGCCGGACAGCAGGCCGATGCGGAAAACGATGCCGCGGCAGCGCGTGCGACCGCCTAACCGCGTTTTAATGCGCTCCTGACCGCTGGCGCAACCTTGGTCCCGAGCAGTTCGATCGAGCGCATGGTCTTGGCGTGCGGCATGGTGCCGACGCTCATCTGCATGAGATAGCGGCTGTGCCCCAGCGCCTGGTGCTGGTACAGGATTTTCTCGATCACCTCCTGCGGCTGAACCGACCGCGAGATGGCCGCGCAGCGGCAGGCCCGCCTCGAAATGCGCGCGCGTCGTCGGCGGCCAGCCGCGCTCGCGGCCGATGTGGCTCATCTGCGCCGCGTAGCTCGGGAAGAACTCGTCGGCCGCTTGCTGCGAGGTGTCGGCGACATAGCCGTGGGTGTTGACGCCGAGTGCAAGCTTCTCCGCATCGTGGCCGGCACGGCTTGCGGCCTGGCGGAACAGGTTGACGAACGGCGCAAAGCGCTCCGGCAGGCCGCCGATGATGGCGAGCGCCATCGGCAGGTTCAGCGCGCCGGCGCGGATCGCCGATTGCGGGTTGCCGCCGACCGCGACCCAGATCGGAATTTTGTTCGGCGTGCGCGGATAGACGCCCTGGTCCTGGAGCGGCGCGCGATGCCCGCCCCGCCAGGTGATCGCTGCTCGTTGTCGCGGATTTGCACCAGCAGTTCGAGCTTCTCGGCAAACAGCTCGTCGTAGTCGTTGAGGTCGTAGCCGAACAGCGGAAAGCGATTCGATGAACGAGCCGCGTCCGGCCATGATCTCGGCGCGGCCGCCGGACAGCAGATCGAGCGTGGCGAACTGCTCGTAGACCCGCACCGGATCGTCGGAGCTGAGCACGGTGACGGCGGTGCTCAGCCTGATGCGTCTTGGTGCGCTCGGCCGCAGCGGCCAGCATGATCGGTGGGCGCCGAGGCCAGGAAATCCGGCCGGTGATGCTCGCCGATGCCGAACACATCGAGCCCGACCTGGTCGGCCAGCGCGACCTCCTCGATCAGGTCGCGCAGCCGCTGCGCCGGGTCGAGGATCTTGCCGGTGGCGGGGTCGGGGGTGTTTTCAACGAAGGTGTAGACGCCGATTTCCATGAAGCGCGTGCCTTTCCGGGCGGCAAAGTGCCCGGACTTTGCCGACATAGTCAAAGGCTGCGTCGCCGGGCTAACATTCCGCAGCGAACAAGGCTGACAGGATATGACCGAACCCGGCGCCATCGACTGCGACGTGCATCCGACGGTGCCGGACAACAAGGCGCTGCTGCCCTATCTCGAAACCTTCTGGCGCGAGTCGGTGCGAGTCGCGCGGCATCAACTCGCTGGAGTTCGATCAGCTATCCGACCAAATCGCCGCTCACCTCGCGGCCGGAATGGCGCGGCAAGGACGGCCATGCCGGCGACCAGCGCCACGGAGATCGCCGCCCAGGTCTGCGACCGCTGGAAGGCCGGGACCGCCATCCTCAATTGCCTCTACGGCGTGCAGCTCATCTACAGCGAGGACATGGCGCGCGGCGTTCTGCCGCGCGCTCAACGACTGGATCGTCGAAGGAATGGCTCGACCGCGATCCGCGGCTGCGCGCCTCGATCGTGGTGCCGATGCAGAACGTCGAATACGCGGTGGACGAGATCGAGCGCTGCGCCAAGGACAGGCGCTTCGTGCAGGTGCTGGTGCTGGCGATGCAGGAGGTGCCGCTCGGCCGGCGGCATTTCTGGCCGATCTACGCCGCCTGCGATCGCCACGGCCTGCCGATCGGCATCCACGCCGGCTCCGCCTATCGCAATCCGGTGACCGCGCTCGGCTGGCCGACCTGGTACATCGAGGACTACGCCGGCCAGTCGCAGGGCTTCCAGTCCCAGGTCGCAAGCCTGATCACCGAGGGCGTGTTCGCCAAGCACCCCGAGCTGAAGGTGGTGCTGATCGAATCGGGGGTGACGTGGCTGCCCGGCCTTCCTGTGGCGGTTCGGCAAGTTCTGGCGGGGCTTGCGCACCGAGGTGCCCTGGGTCGACCGCTCGCCCTGGGAGATCGTGCGCGACCATTTCCGCCTGACGATTCAGCCGTTTGACGCCCCGGACGACCCACAGATGGTGGAACGGGCCATCGAACATTTGCGTTCCGATGATATACTGCTCTACGCGTCGGACTATCCGCATTGGCAGTTCGACGGCGACAACACGCATGCCGGCCGGAATTTCGCCGGCGCTGCGACGCAAGATCGCGATCGACAATCCGCTCGCGACCTACGCCCGGCTCAAGGAAGAGGCGCGATAATACGGCCCGTGCATTTGATTGCCGGTAGAGGGGCGACGTGGCGAACGAGCGAGCCGAGCGCCGACTATCGGCGATCTTTGCTGGCGACATTGCCGGCTATAGCCGGCTCATGGGCGCCGACGAAGAAGGCACGCTCGCGCGTATCAACAACCTTCGGCGCGAGCACCTCGATCCCAAGATCGCCGAGCATCGCGGCCGGGTCGTCAAGCGAACTGGCGACGGCATCCTGATCGAATTCGCGAGCGCGGTGGACGCAGTGCGCTGCGCCGTAGAGATGCAGCGCGGCATGATCGAACGCAACGCGCCGGTACCAAAGGACAAACGCATCGAGCTCCGCATCGGAATTCATGTCGGCGACATCATGGTCGAGGACGGCGATATTTTCGGCGACGGGGTCAACATCGCCGCGCGGCTTGAAGGCATCGCGGAGCCGGGGGGCATCTGCATCTCGGATGACGCCTACCGGCTGGTTCGCGACAAGCTCGACGTGCCGTTTGAAGATGGTGGCGAGCGCGATTTGAAGAACATCGCCAGGCCGGTGAGGGTCTATCAGGTGCGGCTCGGTGCCAGATTCCGAAGCCGCAGCACCAACGCTTGCGCTTCCGACCAAGCCTTCTATTGCGGTACTGGCATTCCAGAACATGAGCGGGGATTTGGAGCAGGAGTATTTCGCCGACGGCATCGCCGAGGACATCATAACGGCACTGTCTCGGTCGCGCTGGCTATTCGTCGTCGCCCGCAACTCTTCGTTCACCTACAAGGACAAGTCGGTCGACGTGCGCCAGGTCGGACGCGAACTCGGCGTGCGCTACGTGCTCGAAGGCAGCGTTCGAAAGTCGGGAAGCCGCGTTCGCATCACCGCGCAACTCGTCGACACATCCGATGGGCATCACGTCTGGGCCGAGCGCTACGATCGTGGCCTCGAGGACATCTTCGCCGTCCAGGACGAGATGACTAACCAGATCACCAGCGCGATTGCACCGGGCATCGTGGCGGCGGAGGTCCAACGAGCGCAGGCCAAGGACGCGGCCGAACTCGGCACTTGGGAACGCCTCATGCGCGCCCACTGGCACATCCAGCGATTTAACCCGCAGGACTTTAAGGAGGCCATCCGCCTTCTCGACGAACTGCTGCGACACGAACCGAACAACGCCACGGCCTTATCGGACCTCGCGTTCGCCTGGCATTTTTTCGGCTCGTTCGCGTGGGGCGACGACCCTGTCGCGGCGTACGCGCGCAGCGGGGAGCTCGCCCGGCGCGCTGTCGCGGTCGACGACAAGGATGCAACCGCGCTGTCCATGGCAGCCATCGATGAGCTGTTTTCCGGCCGGCATGACGATGCGATACGGCGGCTGCAACGCGCCATCGAGATCGACCCGAATTCAAGTTTTGCGCGCGGGATGCTGAGCGCCGTTTATTCATTCACTGGCGAAGCAGATCGCGCGATTCAGCAAGCTCATGAGGCGATCCGGTTGAGCCCACGCGATTTCTTGAACGTCATCTGGCACATCACCACAGCGTGGGCGCATCTCAGCGCTGAAAGATTCGAAGAAGCGGCCGAGTGCGCGCGGCGGGCCGCGGATTGGAACCCGGCTTTCGCCGACGCTTACGGGGTATTTGCCGCGGCTTCCGCCTATCTCGGACGAATGGCCGACGCGCGTGCGAGCCTTGATCTTTTTATCAAGCTGATCCCCGGAAGCGTTGCCGACCAAGTGGTGGCACGGCCGTTCCGCCGCGCGGCGGATCGCGAGCGCTATCTTGAAGGTCTGCGCAAGGCAGGCCTGACGCAGAGTTGATCCAGCCGGCCCCCCGGAGGGCGCTGGAGCGGATGCCTGCCGGTGATATAATGGCCAGAGCGTCGGACGAGTTTCGCTTCAAACTCAAGGAGGACGCGCGATGAACATCGAGGTCAGGGCGAAAGAGCGCACCCAGCAAACCAAGCTGTCGATCATCGACTGCGACTTCCACCCGCGGCTCACCCACGAGCAGATGAAGCCGTTCCTGAGCAATCAATGGTGGAGCTATCTGCAGACCTACGGCAACCGCCAGCGCCACGGCCAGGCCAAGGGCTACAACTATCCGAAGATCGCGCCGCAGGCGTCGCGCCGCGACGCCTGGCCGCCGAACGGCGGGGTCGCCGGGCAGCGATCTCGATTTCTGCCGCGAGCAGCATCTCGATTTCTACGGCATCGAGCACGCCATCCTGACGCCGCTCGGCCAGTCCGACCGGCAACGGCGACCAGAACGTCGAGCTGTCGATTGCGCTCGCGTCGGCCGCCAACGACGGCCAGCTTGCCTACTGGTCGGACAAGGAGCCGCGGCTGAAGGCTTCGATCGTTGTGCCGTACGAGGACGGCGTTGCCTCGGCCGCCGAAATCCGTAAGCGCGCCGGCAACAAGGCATTCGCGCAGGTGTTCATGCTGAGCAAGATCGCGGAGGCGCACGGCCGCAGGCGCTACTGGCCGATCTACGAGGCCGCGGTCGAGGCCGGGCTGCCGGTCGGCATCCACGCCTTCGGCTATGGCGGCTGGCCGCTGACCAACTCCGGCTATCCGTCGTTCTACATCGAGGAGATGACCGAGCACGCCACCGGCGCGCAGGCCATGGTCACCTCGATGATCATGGAGGGCATCTTCGAGCGCTGGCCGGAGCTGAAGGTCGTGCTGATCGAATGCGGCTTCGGCTGGCTGCCGGCGCTCGGCTGGCGGCTCGACAAGCACTGGAAGCGGCTCAAGGACGAGGTGCCGCATCTGAAGATGGCGCCGTCGGAATACATCAAGAAGCATTTCTGGGTGACGACCCAGCCGATGGAGGAGACCGAGAACCCCGATCATCTGCTCGAGGTGATGAACTGGATCGGCTTCGACCGGATCATGTTCTCGTCCGACTACCCGCACTGGGACTTCGACGATCCGTTCACCTCGCTGCCGCTGAACCTGACCGATGCGCAGAAGCGCATGATCTACGCCGGCAACGCGCGGGCTCTGTATCGGCTGGATTGATGGCCAAGAAGCACGTCGTTGCCCCTGCCGCTGACATTCCGCCTGGCGGCCGTAAGCTCGTTTCCGCCGGCGGCCGCGCCGATCGTGGTGTTCAATCTCGGCGGCGAATTCTTCGCGCTCGCCAACAAATGCCCGCATCGCGGCGGCAGCCTGTGCCAGGGCCATCTGACCGGACTGGTGCTGTCCGACGAGTCCGGGCGAATACAACTACATCCGACAGGGCGAGATCATCCGCTGCCCGTGGCACAACTGGGAGTTCGACATCCGCACCGGCAAGTCCTGGTGCGACCCCGAGAAGGTCAAGGCGCGCCGCTTCGGCGTCTCGGTGGAGAAGGGGGCGAAGCTGATCGAGGGGCCCTACGTGGCCGAGACGTTTCGGGTCAGCGTCGAGAACGATTACGTGGTGGTCGAGGCGTGACGTCATGCCCGAGCCCGCCGATCGCGAGGTCTATTTCGAATTCATCACCATCGGCAACGCTGTGAAGTGCACCGCAATCGACAGCGTCACCGCCATCGAGGTCTCGGTGATGGGCCCGACGAGCGCCTCTCAGGCCGATTTCAAACAGCTCGCCCTGCAAAAGCTCAAGGCCCGGCTGCGGCGCGAATAATCCGCCGCCAAATCAACCTATTGCGGCTGTGCGCGGTCGCCGTTCTACCCTTGGCGGCTTGTGGCCGATATGTTAGGTCACAGCGACCCCTGGAGAACCCAATGCCCGTGCCTGAAAGCTCCGCGCAAGCCGTCGCGGACTCCCTGTTTACGGCCTCGCTCGCCGACAGCGATCCCGAGGTCTATGCCGCGATCCGCAAGGAGCTGGGCCGTCAGCGCGACGAGATCGAGCTGATCGCGTCGGAAAACATCGTCAGCCGCGCCGTGCTCGAGGCGCAGGGCTCGGTGCTCACCAACAAATACGCCGAAGGGCTGCCAGGACGGCGCTACTACGGCGGCTGCCATTTCGTCGACGTTGCCGAGAACCTGGCGATCGAGCGGGTCAAGAAGCTGTTCGGCGCTTCGTTCGCCAACGTGCAGCCGCATTCCGGCGCGTCGGCCAATGTCGCGGCGTTCTTCGCGCTGATGCAGCCGGGCGACACGTTTCTCGGGCTGAACCTCGCCGCCGGCGGACACCTGTCCCATGGCTCGCCGGTCAACGTCTCCGGCAAGTGGTTCAAGGCCGTGGCTTACAATGTGCGCCGCGACGACCATCGCATCGACATCGACGAGGTGGCGCAGGCTTGCGCAGGAGCACAAGCCGAAGGTGATCGTCGCCGGCGGCTCGGCCTATCCGCGCATCATCGATTTCCGCAAATTCCGCGAGATCGCCGACAGCGTCGGCGCAAAACTCATGGTCGACATGGCGCATTTCGCCGGCCTGGTGGCGGGCGGGGCACATCCGAGCCCGTTCCCGCACGCCCATGTGGTGACCTCGACCACCCACAAGACGTTGCGCGGACCGCGCGGCGGCTTCATCCTGACCAACGACGAGGAACTCGGCAAAAAGATCAATTCGGCGGTGTTCCCGGGGCTGCAGGGCGGGCCGCTGATGCATGTCATCGCCGCCAAGGCCGTGGCGTTCGGCGAGGCGCTGCGGCCGTCCTTCAAGCTTTACGCGAAGAACGTCGTGGAGAACGCGAAGGCTTTGGCCGAAACCCTTAAGACCAAAGGACTGGATATCGTTTCGGGCGGCACCGACACCCACCTGATGCTGGTCGATCTGCGGCCGAAGAAGCTGACCGGCAAGGTCGCCGAGCAGGCGCTCGGCCGCGCCCACATCACCTGCAACAAGAACGGCATCCCCTTCGATCCGGAGAAGCCTGCGGTCACCTCCGGCGTGCGGCTTGGCACGCCGGCCGGCACCTCACGCGGCTTCGGCATCGCCGAATTCCGCCAGGTCGGCGACCTGATCGCCGAGGTGCTCGATGGCCTGTCGCAGAAGGGCGCCGAAGAGGACGCGGGCCTGGAAGCTTCGGTGCGTGACAAGGTGAAGCGGCTGATTTCGCGGTTCCCGATCTACCCGGATTGAGGGCGCATATGGAACGCGTCATTGCGAGCGAAGCGAAGCAATCCAGTCAGCGGGAAAACTGGATCGCTTCGTCGCGGAGCCTGTCATCGGGCCGCGCTTCGCGCGGACCCGTTGGCTCCTCGCGATGACGCTCGGATAAAGGGGGACGCATGCGCTGTCCGAACTGCGGCTCCCTCGATACGCAGGTGAAGGATTTCGCGGCCGACCGAGGATTCGGCCGCGATCCGGCGGCGGCGCGTCTGCCTGATCGTGCAATTTCCGCTTCACCACCTTCGAGCGCGTGCAGCTTCGCGAACTGGTGGTCATCAAGAGCAACGGCCGCCGCGCGCCGTTCGATCGCGACAAGCTGATGCGCTCGCTGTCGATTGCCTTGAGAAAGCGCCCGGTCGAGCCGGAGCGGGTCGAGGAGATGGTTTCCAAGATCGTGCGCGACCTGGAAAGCATCGGCGAGAGCGAGATCACCTCGGAGACCATCGGCGAGGCGGTGATGGAGCATCTGCGCACGCTCGACGACGTGGCCTACGTGCGCTTTGCCTCGGTCTACAAGAATTTCCGCGAGCCGAAGGACTTCGAGCAGGCGCTGGCGGAGCTGAGCGGCGAGGACGAGCCAAAACCCGCGCCGACCAAGCCCGAGCCCGCCAAGCCGCCGGTCGCAGCGCGAAAATGAGCGACGCCGCGGCCCCCGCGAACACCGAAGCCGCGCCCACCAATCCTGCGCTCGATCACCGCTTCATGCAGCTTGCGCTGGCGCTCGGCCGCCGCGGGCTCGGCCGGACCTGGCCCAATCCCGCGGTCGGCGCCGTGGTGGTCAAGGACGGCGTCATCGTCGGCCGCGGCTGGACGCAAGCCGGCGGCCGGCCGCATGCCGAGACCGAGGCGCTCAAGCGCGCCGGCAAGGACGCCAAGGGCGCGACGCTCTACGTGACGCTCGAGCCATGCTCGCATCAGGGCAAGACGCCGCCCTGCGTCGACGCCATCATCCGGCCGGCATTGCGCGTGTCGTCTCGTCGCTGGAGGACCCCAACCCGGCGGTGGCAGGGCAGGGCCACGCCAAGCTTCGCGAGCGCGGCATCGCGGTCGAAAGCGGCTTCGGCGCCGAGGAGGCGGCGCGGACCCACGCCGGCCACTTCCGCCGGATGCGCGAGGGCCGCCCGCAGGTGCTGCTCAAGCTTGCGGTGTCCGCCGACGGCAAGGCCGGTCTTGCCGGGCGCAAGCCCGCCGGCATCACCGGCGAAGCGGCGCGCGCCCGTGTCCACCAGATGCGCGCGGAGAGCGACGCCATCCTGATCGGCATCGGCACGGTGCTGTCCGACGATCCGCACCTGACCTGCCGGCTGCCCGGCATGCTGGAGCGCTCGCCGGTGCGCGTCGTCCTCGACGCCAAACTTCGCGTTCCGCTCGCGACCTCGATCGTCGGCACGGCGCGCGAGACGCCGACCTGGGTGTTCGCCGCGGCGCGACGCGTCGCCGGTCGCCGAGGGCATCCTGCAAGGCCAAGGGCGTCGAGGTGTTCCGCGTCGAAGGCGAAGGACGGCCGGCTCGACCTTGCGGCGGTGCTGAAGGCGCTGGCGGAGCGCGGCATCACGCGGCTGATGGTCGAGGGCGGGCCGACGGTCGCGGCGGCGTTCGTGCGAGGCCGATCTGGTCGACGAGGCGGCGCTGTTCCGCTCGCCGAAGCCGCTCGGCGCGGACGGCATCGATGCGCTGGAGGGCTTGCCGCTGACCGCGCTGACGAAGTCGCCGAAGCTGAAAGCGGTCGCCACCGAAGACGATCGGCGGCGATACTCTGGAATTGTTCGAGCGGGTCTGATGTTCACCGGCATCGTCACCGACGTTGGCGAAGTGATCGCGGTCGAGCCGCGGGCCGAAGGCCTGCGCCGCCTCAAGGTCGCCTGCGCCTATCCGCAGCGATTCCATCGCCATCGGCGCCTCGATCTCCCACTCCGGCGTCTGCCTGACCGTGGTCGAGACCGCCGCAGCGGGAAACCGCACCGGCATCTCGGTCGATGCCGCGGCGGAGACGCTGCGGATGACCACGGCCGGAAGCTGGAAGCAGGGCACGCGGCTCAACCTCGAGCGGGCCATGAAAGTCGGCGACGAGCTCGGCGGCCATATCGTCGCGGGCCATGTCGACGGCGTCGCCGAATTGGTGTCGCGCGAAGACCTGCCCGACATGGCGCGGCTGACGCTGCGCGCGCCCCGCGAACTGATGCGCTTCGTTGCGACGAAAGGCTCGGTCGCGCTCGACGGCGTCTCGCTCACGGTCAACGAGGTGACGGACGAGACGTTCTCGGTGCTGATCATCCCGCACACGCTCGCGGTGACCACGTTCGGCGCTGCCAAGACGGGCGACACGATGAATCTCGAAATCGACCTGATGGCGCGCTATGCGGCGCGGCTGATGGAGACGCGTTGAAGCGGCGCTTGTTCCAGCGGCGCCATCTTGCTACCACGCGGCCTGACAGTGAGGGATCATGGCCGCACCAAAACGAAAACCAGCCAGCAAGAGCGAAAAGGCCGCGGGCGCCCGCATCCTCGTGGTCGAGGCGCGGTTCTACAACGACATCGCCGACGCGCTGCTCGCAGGGGCCGCCAAGGTGCTCGACGAGGCCAAGGCAAGCTGGGACATCATCACGGTGCCGGGCTCGCTCGAAATCGTGCCGGCGATCGCCATCGCGGTCGATGCCGCGGAGAAGCAGAAGAAGCCCTATGACGGCGTGGTCGCGCTCGGCTGCGTGATCCAGGGCGAGACCTTCCATTTCGACATCGTGTCGATGCAATCGGCCCGCGCGCTGATCGATTTCTCGGTCGCGCACCGGCTGCCCTGCGGCAACGGCATCCTCACCACCGACAACGAGGCGCAGGCCTGGGCGCGGGCGCGCATCACCGAGCAGGACAAGGGCGGCGACGCCGCGCGCGCGGCGCTCGCCCTGATCGCGATCAAGCGGCAACGCGCCAAAAAGTAAGCCATGGCCAAAGCGGCACCATCGAACGACGGACGCCGCGCCAATCGCCGCGGCGCCGCGCGGCTCGCAGCCGTGCAGGCGCTCTACCAGATGGATCTCGCCGCAACGCCGCTGAACGAAATTCTCGGCCAGTTCGAGGCGTTCTGGATCGGCCGGGAGGTCGAAGGCGAGAAATATCTGCCGGCGGAGGCCGCCTATTTCCGCGATGTGGTCGGCGGCGTGGTTGCCGAGCAGCGCCGGCTCGACCCGATGATCGACGCCATCCTTGCGAAAGGCTGGCCGCTGAAGCGGATCGAGACGGTGCTGCGCGCGATCCTGCGGGCCGGCGCCTACGAGCTCGATTGCAAGCGCGACGTGCCGGCGCGCGTCGTGGTGTCGGAATATGTCGACGTCGCGCATGCCTTCGTCGATCGCGACGAAACCGGAATGGTCAATGCGGTGCTCGACCAGCTTGCGCGGCAGATACGCGCAGGCGAGTTCGAACAGGCGGCGCGGTGAGGCCATGGCCAACCGAAGCAGAACGCGAGAGTCCGGCGAAGACCGGCTGATCGCGCGCCATTTCAAGCCGCTCGCGCGTCATCCTGGGGCGCTGAGGCTCGTTGACGACGCCGCAATGCTATCGCCGCCACCGGGGCACGAACTGGTGCTCACCGCCGACGCCATTGTCGGCGGTGTGCATTTTTTTTCCGACGATCCCCCCGGCACCGTGGCGCGCAAGGCGCTGCGGGTGAACCTGTCCGATCTCGCCGCCAAGGGCGCCAAGCCCGCGGGCTTCCTGCTGACGCTCGCGCTTGCCGAAGGAGCTTGGCGACGGCTGGCTCAAGAAATTCGCGCGCGGGCTGGGCGCGGATGCCAGGCGTTACCATTGTCCGCTGCTCGGCGGCGACACTGTGCGCACGCCAGGCCCGGTGACGATCTCGATCACGGCGTTGGGCACGCTGCCCAAGGGCACAATGGTCCGGCGCGCCGGCGCGCGCGCCGGCGACCACGTGGTGGTCACCGGCACGATCGGCGACGCGGCGCTGGGATTGAACCTGCGGAAAGAGAGGACCGCGGCCAAGCGCTGGAGGCTTGACGCAATCGATGCGTAGGCATCTGATCGCGCGCTATCTCGTCCCCGAGCCGCGCAACGCCGCTGGCCGAAGCGCTTCGCGTCCACGCCTCAGCCGCGATGGACGTGTCCGATGGCCTGGTCGGCGATCTCGGCAAGTTGTTGCGCGCCTCCGGGGTCGGCGCCGATCTCGAAATATCGCAGGTGCCGTTGTCGGCGGCCGCACGTGCTGCGGTCGCCGCCGAGCCGTCGGCGATCGAAACCGTCCTGACCGGCGGCGACGATTTCGAAGTGGTCGCGACCATCCCGCCGCGGAAGCTGAAAGCGTTTCTCGCCGCCGCACGGCGCGCCCGCGTCCGCGTGACCGAAATCGGCCGCGTGACCGCGGCCAAGGGCGCGCGGTTCCGCACCGCGGAACACCGGCCGCTCGCATTCAAACGCGCCTCATTCAGCCATTTTTGAACGGCCCAGCCGAGCTATAATAGCACCGGTCAGGGGAGTGACATTTCCATGCACGACATCACGGCCAGGGCGATGATGCTGCCATCGTCGACCAGAAGCCCGAATTTTGCGAAACATCACCGCTGGTATCCGACGATCTACGATCTGCGCCGGGGCGCGGCGCGGCGGCTGCCGCATTTCGCCTTCGAGTACGGCGACGGCGGCGCGGGCGACGACACCGGCATCAAGCGCAACTGGTCGGCGCTCGACGCGATCGAGATGGTGCCGCGCTACGGCGTGATGCCGGAGCTGCCACCGATCGGCGTCGAGCTGTTCGGCCGGAAATATTCCGCGCCGCTCGGCGTTGCCCCGATGGGCAGCCCGATCGTGGTATGGCCGGGCGCCGACAAGCTTCTTGCAGCGGCCGCGCAGCGCGCCCGCGTGCCCTATACGCTGGGGGTTGCCGGCGGCGCCACCATCGAGGAGATCGCCAAGATCGCGCCCGACGTGATGTGGCTGCAGCTTTATCGCTTTGCCAAGAACAACCATGCGATCGGCTTCGATCTGATCCGCCGCGCCGACGAGGCCGGCGTCCATGTGCTGATGCTCACCCTCGACGTGCCGGTGCGCACCGTGCGCGCGCGCGAGGTCAAGGTCGGCATGGGCGGCGGCGGCACCTTCCGGCCGGACTGGCGCATGGTCGCGGGCATGGTGAAGTGTCCGGGCTGGGCGGTGGCGTTCATGCAAAACACGCTGCCGCGTTTCGCCAACATCCAGCCCTATGCCGGACCCGGCGCGGGCCTCAACGACACCATCCGGTTCGCCCGCAAGGAGATGGGCGGCGCGTTCTCCTGGGACGAGGTCAAGCGCTACCGCGACCGCTGGAAGCGGCCGATGATCGTCAAGGGCATCCTGCATCCCGGCGACGCCGAGAAGGCGGTGTCGATCGGCATCGACGGCATTCTCGTTTCCAACCACGGCGGCCGGCAGATCGAGGCGCTGCCGGCGCCGATCGATTGCCTGCCGGCGGTGGTCCGGGCGGTCGGCGGCAAAGCCAAGGTGCTGTTCGATTCCGGCGTCCGCAGCGGGACCGATGTGGCCCGTGCGCTCGCGCTTGGCGCGTCGGCGGCGCTGGCCGGCAAAGCGTTCCTGTGGGGCTTGGGCGCGCTCGGTTCCGACGGCCCGGGCCATGTCATCGATCTGATGATCGACGAGCTGCAATCGGCGCTCGGCCAGATCGGCGCGCATTCGCCCGGACGAGGCGCGCGACGTCGTGGTGCGGCATCCGGGGGCCTACGACTTCAGCCGGAACGCGCTGTAGCAGACTGCCCGACGTCATTGCGAGGAGCGCAAGCGACGAAGCAATCCAGGCTTGGGTTGCCGCGTGCTTTAGCCGGATTGCTTCGCCTTCGGCTCGCAATGACGCTGGGGAATAACGGATGGCAAGGGGGCGCTGCGGCCGGGAGCCTGCAATTCTACGGGTATTCGGTGTTACCGCGGCCACATCCGGCGTTGCGTCAGCGGCCGGATTTTGGCATATCCGCGCCACATTCGGCCGGGTAGGGGCCTGCCCGGCGACTCCACGAAAATCGAGGATTTCATGACAGCTTTGGGATGATCATCGTCTGCGGCCTGCTGGCGATCGTGTACGGCGTCTGGGCGATCATGTCGGTGCTGAGGCGGACGCCGGCAGCGCGCGGATGCAGGAGATCGCGGCCGCCGTGCGCGAAGGCGCGCAGGCCTATCTCAAGCGCCAGTACACCACCATCGGCATCGTCGGCGTCGTGATCTTCCTGATCGTCGGCTATCTGCTCGGCTGGCTGGTCGGCATCGGCTTCCTGATCGGCGCGGTGCTTTCGGGCGCCGCCGGCTTCATCGGCATGAACATCTCGGTGCGCGCCAACGTGCGCACCGCGCAGGCCGCGATCGCCTCGCTTGCCGGCGGGCTTGAGCTCGCCTTCAAGGCCGGCGCCATCACCGGCATGCTGGTCGCCGGCCTCGCGCTGCTCGGCGTCACCGTCTACTACGCGATCCTGACCGGCCCGATGGGGCTTGCGTCCAACTCGCGCACCGTGATCGACGCCCTGGTCGCGCTCGGCTTCGGCGCCTCGCTGATCTCGATCTTCGCCCGTCTCGGCGGCGGCATCTTCACCAAGGGCGCCGACGTCGGCGGCGACCTGGTCGGCAAGGTCGAGGCCGGCATCCCCGAGGACGATCCGCGCAATCCCGCGACCATCGCCGACAACGTCGGCGACAACGTCGGCGACTGCGCCGGCATGGCCGCCGACCTGTTCGAGACCTATGCGGTGACCACCGTCGCCACCATGGTGCTGGCCGCGATCTTCTTCGCCGGCACGCCGCAACTTGCTCAACATGATGACCTTGCCGCTCGCGATCGGCGGCGTCTGCATCATCACCTCGATCATCGGCACGTTCTTCGTCAAGCTCGGCGCCAGCCAGTCGATCATGGGCGCGCTCTACAAGGGCCTGATCGCCACCGCGTCCTGTCGCTGATCGGCATTGCCGGCGTGATCTGGTGGCTGTTCGGCTTCGGCGTGCCGCTGACGACGTCGCCAGGGCACCACCTTCACCGCCACGACGCTGTTCTGGTGCGGCCTCGTCGGCCTCGCCGTCACCGGCCTGATCATCTGGATCACCGAATACTACACCGGCACCAACTACCGCCCGGTGAAGTCGATCGCCGAGGCCTCGGTCACCGGCCACGGCACCAACGTCATCCAGGGCCTCGCCATCTCGCTGGAAGCGACCGCGCTGCCGGCGCTCGTCATCATCGCCGGCATCCTCGTCACCTACAGCATCGCCGGCCTGTTCGGCATCGCCATCGCGGTCACCACCATGCTGGCGCTGGCCGGCATGGTCGTCGCGCTCGACGCCTTCGGCCCGGTCACCGACAACGCCGGCGGCATCGCCGAGATGGCGGGCCTGCCGAAGGAAGTGCGCAAGTCCACCGACGCGCTCGACGCGGTCGGCAACACCACCAAGGCGGTCACCAAGGGCTACGCCATCGGCTCGGCCGGCCTCGGCGCGCTGGTGCTGTTCGCGGCCTACAACCAGGACCTCGACTTCTTCATCAAGGATTCGGCGGCGCATACCTACTTCCAGGGCGTCGTGCTCGATTTCTCGCTGAACAACCCCTACGTCGTCGTCGGCCTGCTGTTCGGCGGCCTGCTGCCGTACCTGTTCGGCGCCATGGGCATGACCGCGGTCGGCCGCGCCGCCGGCGCGATCGTCGAGGAGGTGCGCCGGCAGTTCAGCGAGAACCCCGGCATCATGGAGGGCACCAGCAAGCCCGACTACGGCCGCGCCGTCGACATGCTGACCAAGGCCGCGATCAAGGAAATGATCATCCCGTCGCTGCTGCCGGTGCTGTCGCCGATCGTGGTCTACTTCGTGATCTACTGGATCGCGGGTGGCGGCGCGGCGGGCAAGTCGGCACGGCTTCGCGGCGCTCGGCGCCATGCTGCTCGGCGTCATCGTCACCGGCCTGTTCGTCGCCATCTCGATGACCTCCGGCGGCGGCGCCTGGGACAACGCCAAGAAGTACATCGAGGACGGCCACTACGGCGGCAAGGGCTCCGACGCCCACAAGGCCGCGGTCACCGGCGACACCGTCGGCGATCCCTACAAGGACACCGCCGGCCCGGCCGTGAACCCGATGATCAAGATCACCAACATCGTGGCGCTGCTGCTGCTGGCGGTGCTGGCGCACGGGTGAAGAATTGAACCCTACCCAAGCATGAGCCCCCGCAGGAGACTGGGGGGAGGCATGTCTTTGGGGGTAGCCAAATTCCTGATCGGTAGCTATATTGAATGCAACTAGTTGTCTAGTTGGATGGTTGGATGACAACGATAGGGGCATTTGAGGCCAAGACTAAGCTTTCCGAGTTGCTTGACCGGGTCGAGCACGGCGAGGAAATCGTCATTACGCGGCGCGGCAAGCCGGCAGCGCGGTTGGTCCCGCCCGCATCGTCTCGAAAGCCCCGCAAGGGACGGGTCGATCTCGCTGAATTGCGAAAGATTGCCGAAGAGTTCCGCAAGCACGTCAAAGGGCCGTTCTCGTCGGCCGACATCAACGACATTCTCTACGATGAGGATGGCCTGCCGAAATGATCGTCGACAGCTCGGCCGTCCTCGCCATCCTTCTGCGCGAGCCGGATGCCGGACGATTTGAGCTGGCGCTGGACGCCGCGCCGCGAAATGCAATGTCGACGGCGACCTACGTCGAGCTCGTCAACGTCATCGATCGGAAGGTTGGCGAGCGTCAGATCGCAACGGCCGAGCAACTGCTGGTGGTCGCCAAGATCGAACTGGTGCCGTTCACCGCCGAGCAGGCGCAATGGGCGCGGCACGCGCGGCTGACATATGGCGCCGGCCGGCATCCGGCCAGTCTGAATTTCGGCGACTGCTTCGCCTACGCGCTGGCGAAGAGCACCGGCGAGCCGCTCTTGTTCAAGGGCAACGATTTTTCGCAGACCGACGTCACGCCGGCGATCTGATCGCGGATCAACGAGGATTTTCGGCGTCTCGCCCCGATTTAATCCACTTCGGTTTGGACGGAATAGTCCCTGTCCCGGCGCGGACCTTTCGTTGTTGATGTGCTGCGGTTACGGTGGCAGCGGGCGAATCGGTTGGGGTGTTCGGGTTGAGCCAGCTTCTCATCCAGCACTATCTTAATGAATTGCAGACGCTGCGCCGCGTCTCCGGCACCTCGCGCGAGGGCGTGGTCAGCGAAGCCTTCAAGACGCTGCTCAAGGATTGGGGCAAGTCGCGCGACCTGATCTTCGTGCCGCAATACGAATACGCGACCCTGCAAAAAAACCGCGTCTATCCGGACGGCGCGCTGCTGCATTCGCTCCGCGTGCCGCTCGGCTACTGGGAGGCCAAGGACGAGGACGACGATCTCGACACTGAGATCGAGAAGAAATTCCGCAAGGGCTATCCGCAGGACAACATCATCTTCGAGGACAGCCGCGAAGCCGTCCTGATCCAAAACAAGCAACAGGTCATCCGCTGTGGCGTCGAGGATGGCGCGCAACTCAAAACCCTGCTCGACCTGTTTTTCGGCTACGAGCGCGAGGAGATCGCGGATTTCCGCAAGGCGGTCGAGCAGTTCAAGGCCGACCTGCCGAAAGTACTCACGGCGCTGCGCGAGATGATCGAGCAGGCGGAAAAAGACAATGACAAGTTTTGCAAGGCCTCGCTGCGGTTCCTGAAGCACGCCCAGGACACCATCAATCCGAGCGTTACCGCAGCCGACGTGCGGGAGATGCTGATCCAGCACATCCTGACCGAGGAAATTTTCTCCCAGGTGTTCGACGATTCGAATTTCCATCGCCAGAACAACGTGGCGAAGGAGCTCTACGCGCTGGAGAACACCTTCTTCACCGGCAAGGTGAAGCACGACACGCTGGCGGGCCTGCGGGCCTACTATGCCGCGATTCGCAGCGCCGCCGCGCTGGTAACTAGCCACCACGAGAAGCAGAACTTCCTCAAGACCATCTACGAGAACTTCTACAAGGTCTACGACAAGAAAAAGGCCGACCGCCTCGGCGTGGTCTATAATTGAAGCACTTTATCGGCCATTCGTAAAACGTTCATACTATTTTGATTCTGATCTTAACTGGTCGCTGTATCGCATGCCGAACGTTTTTCCCGATGGTGTCGGGGGAAACAGGACGATATTTTTCAGTGATCGAGGCGCGCGCGCGCCGTTTTCAATTCTCGCTTCCGATCGTGTAGCGGAGCTGCATCTGTGTGCGAGCACAGACGGATTCCAAAGTGTTCCTATTTATGCATTCAAAGACGACAAACGCACCGACAACATCACCGACTGGGCGTTTGACCAATTCCGCGCGCATTACGCAAGCCAAGCCAAGCCAAGCCAAGCCAAGCCAAGCCAAGCCAAGCCAAAGGTGATCGACCTGCTCAGGCGCGTCACCTGCGTCAGCGTCGAAACCATGAAGATTGTCGAGGCGATGAAGGCGGAGAAGCGATAGGCTGTCTGCCAAGGGCCTGCGAGGCTGCGGTGGCAAAGACGCGATATGTCCATGAAGGCCAAGTTTATCATTCGGTCGGCGCGGCCGCGAAAATGCTGCCGACCAACACCGCCAAGGTCAAACAGCTCATGGGCGACGGCAGCCTCGTGTGGCTCAATTTGCGCCTGAACGGCCGGTTGGTAATCCCCGAAAGCAGCATCCTGGCCTACCAGCGGCTTCTGCACATTCAAAAGCGCGTCGCGGCGAAAGAGTGACTTGACTTTAATCCTATAGGAATATATGTACATCGCGCCCTGCTCAATCGAGGGCGTCGTCGATCGCGGCGTTGCAGACGGAGCAGGGTGCGGTGTCCGACAACGACATCGCGATGGAGCGCCGGGAGGCGCAGGGCTCCTCGCAAGGGCCCGCGCGCCCCGGGACCCCCACCCCCTCACTTCACTTGGGTCCCGGAAGCTCGGCGTGTGAAGCCGGCCGATCACAAGGCCGGTTGAGGGAGCCTCGCAAGCTCCCTGGCGCCTCCCGGCGCTCCCTCCCCTCATGTCGAGGGGAAAACAAACAGAGATACGGGCTTCTGGCCGCCCGAAAACAAAGGCGCCGGGCGGCGTAGCGTTGGCTGTTTGAAAATGAATCGGACGTGTGCGCTGGCACAGCTTCGGCATCACGTTGCCGCGCTTCTTGCAGATGCGCGCTTCCTCGCTGTCGAAGAACTGCTGATAGGGTTGCATCCTATCTGTTGATTGTGTAAAATGATGTGTGGAGTGTCACACATGGCAACGAATCTCTCAATCGATCCTGAGCTCATCGAGCGTGCCTTGGAAGTCAGCGGCGAGCGCACGAAGAAAGCCGCAGTGACCAAGGCGTTGCAGGAATTTGTCGCGCGCCGGCGACAGAAACGGCTGCTGGAATTGATGGGCAAGCTCGAATGGGACGCGGGCTTCAACTACAAAGCGGAGCGCGAACGCCATTGAGCCTGTTCGTCGATACCAGCGTGTGGTCGCACGCTTTTCGGCGTGACGTGCCGCCTGCCTCAGCCCCAGTGCTGGCACTGATGCGGGCGCTCCATGCCGGCGAGACAATCGTGGTCACCGGCCTCGTGTTGCAAGAATTGCTGCAAGGGTTTTCGGGCCCAAAGGACCGCAAGGCCGTACTGGATCGCTTTGCGGCATTGCCGCTGCTCATGCCCGATCGCGATGACCATGTCGAAGCTGCGGAGCTGCGCAACCACTGCCGCCGCCGCGGCGTTCAGATCGGCACGATCGACGCGTTGCTCGCGAGACTTTGCGTCCGCCACGATCTGACGATGCTAACCATCGACGAGGATTTTCGGCGTCTCGCCCGATTTAGCGCGCTTCGGGTTTGGACGGAATAGTCGGACGCTGCGCCGCGTCTCCGGCACCTCGCGTGTTGCGCACCAATCAGCAAACCTTGACCACACACGCGGCGTCATACCCGTGCTTGACACGGGCATCCATGAGGCGGCGCAACGACGAAGGACTTACGGTTGTCGCGCGCTGAGACTCATCATGGATTGCCGGATCAAGTCCGGCAATGACAGCGGAGAGGGGGGTGGGACCGCGTGCCTTTACGGCTTCGGCATCACGTTGCCGCACTTCTTGCAGGTGCGCGCCGCCTCGCTGTCGAAGAATTGCTGATAGGCCTTCGACACCGGATCTTTCTTGTAGTCGTCGACCACGGCCTGCACCTCGTGCAGCAATTCGTCGCATTTCGGGCAGAACCACTGGAAGCGATCGATCTCGCCCTCGCGGCGCTTCCGCTCGACCACCAGGAGATAAGCATCCGGCGCAAAGCGCGGCGAATGCGGCGTGCCCGCCGGCGTGTAGATCACCGAGCCTTCCGGCACGTCGGCGATCTCCTCCTTGCCCTGCTCGTTGCGGTAATGCAGCCGCAGATCGCCCTTCACCGGATACATCACCTCGTCGCTCGGGTTGATGTGGAATTCCGAGCGGTATTCGCGGCCGCGCGCCATGAACACCAGCGAGTTCGGCTGCTGCCAGAGCACATTGACGCGGCCGCCGGAATCGCCCAGCGCCTTGGCGGTCTCGGGCAGGCTGATGATCGGCATCTTCACTGGTCGGGCCTCCTGCGTCGCTGGCGTACGACGCCAAGATGCGACCGCCGCGCGGCACTGTCCAGCCCATCCGTGGCGTCAGAGCGTCGGGGCCTTGGTGATGGCGAAGATGTAGTTCAGGTAATTCAGCTCGTTGCCGCCGGCCGGCGTGGTGCGGCTGACGAAATCAAACACGCGGCCGTCCTTCAGGCCATAATTGGCGAGCCGCTCGACCCGGCGGTTCTTGTCGAAATAGACCGCGATCACCTTCTGATTGGTCACGGTCTGCGGCAGGAAGGCGAGCTTCTGTTCGGCGCGTTGCGAGATGTAATAGAACACTTCGCCGCTGACGGTTGCGACCGTGGACGGCGTGCCAAGCACGATCAGCACCTGCTCCTGGCTGGCGCCAAGCGGCACCTGATCGAGCGCGCCCTCGGGCACGACGTAGCCGCGCTGATAGACCTGGGTGAAGGCGTCGCAGCCGCACAGCGCAAGCGCGCGTCGCTGCTACGAGCAGCCACGCCGGCAGGCGTCGTTTCATTCGGCCGTATGAAACCGTCATTTCTCTTGCATCCAGGGCGCCAGCGGGCGTACCCGAGGTACCCCGAAATGGCAACGAACAGCTTAACGCAGCCATCGCCCGACCCGCGAACCCTATGATTTCGCTCCCCTTTCGCCGCCTCCGGCGAGCCCGCAACATCGATGCCCTCTATGGCATGATCGTGGCGCAGGCGCGTTCCGCGGCGTTCTATCGCGATTACGGGGTCCCGGACACCGTTGACGGGCCGGCTCGATATGATCGTGCTGCATCTCGTGCTGGTGCTGCGACGGCTGACGCGAGGACTGGCCGCGTTGCCTCCGCTCGGCCAGCAGTTGTTCGATCATTTTTGCCAAGACATCGACGACAATTTCCGGGAGATGGGCGTGGGCGACCTGGCTGTGCCGAAGGAAATGCGCCGGGTGGCCGAAGCCTTCTATGGTCGCGCCAAAGCCTACGAAGCTGCCCTTGCCGGCGACGATGCGAAGGCCCTGGAAGCAAGCGTGGCGCGGAACGTATTCGGCATCGCCGAGCCGCCGCTCGGCGCACGGCGTCTGGCTGTCTATATGCGGGAGGCGGTCGTCAGATTGGACCGGCAGGACGCCGACGCTCTGGCCCGCCAGGAATTTGATTTTCCGGATCCAGAGGCGGTGGCAAGCCCATGAGCCAGCGACCTAAACAGCCCGCCGAAGCATCGTCCCGACCGTCCGGCGAACCTCTTGCGGCAAAATCGCCATGGAGCGTTCCGATGGCGGTTGCCGACATTTCGGAAACCGGGCGCCGGGTCGTTTTCGCCGCCGATGAGCGTACGCGCAGCGCAATCGCAAGCCTGGCTGGCGTTGCCGGCACTGCCGCGGCTGGAAGCGAGCTTCGATCTGACCCGGCACGGCCGCGACGGCCTTCGCGTGGCCGGCCGGGTCGCCGCGACCGTGGTGCAGAATTGCGTGGTGACGCTCGATCCGATCGAAAGCGAAATCGACGAGATCATCAATCTGATGTTCGTGCCGGCAAGCCAAGCACCCGCTCCAAAACCGAATGCGGCGGCTTATCAGGCCGTCGATTCCGAAGACCCGCCTGAGACCTTGCACGACGGCGTGGTCGATCTTGGCGCGGTCGCCACGGAGTTTCTGCTCCTGGGAATCGATCCCTATCCGAAAAAGCCAGGCGTCGCCTTCGACGCTCCGGTGGCAAACGATCCGTCCGGTCATCCGTTTGCTGCATTGGCTGCGTTGAAGAAGGGCGGGAGCCCGAATGACGGCTGAATTCACGAAAAATCCCGGGCGCAAGTCCGTATGAAGCCGCGGCTGTAAGCACTGGTGCGTTTTGAGGCTGACCGCTATGTTTGGGGCTCACCCGTTCACGTCCCAAGAACAGAATTCCCGGCGTCGTTAATCGCCGCCGTTTTGGTCGATCCATGCCCCAGAAGGTCCGCATCGCGCTCGACGCCATGGGGGGAGACCATGGACCAGCCGTGGTCGTGCCCGGCGCCGACTTGGCCCTGGCGCAGCATCCCGACAGCACGTTCACCCTGTTCGGCGACAGGGCCACGATCGAGCCGTTGCTGGCCGCCCATCCGAGGCTCAGGGACGCCTCACGTCTGGTGCATACCGAGGTTGCCGTGCGGATGGACGACAAGCCAAGCCAGGCGCTGCGCAACGGCCGATGGAAGTCTTCGATGTGGCTCGCCATCGACGCCGTCAAGAGGGGCGAGGCCGACGTCGTCATCTCGGCCGGCAACACCGGCGCGCTGATGGCCATGGCCAAGTTCAACCTGAAGACGCTGCCGGGCATCGAACGGCCGGCGATTGCTGCACTCTGGCCGACGCTCAGGGGCGAGTCCGTCGTGCTTGATCTTGGCGCTTCGATCGGCGCCGACGCCGACAGCCTGGTCGACATGGCGGTGATGGGCAGCGCGATGGCGCGGGTGCTTTTGCACCTTGACCGGCCGAAGGTAGGATTGCTCAACATCGGCGTGGAAGAGATCAAGGGTCTCGAACCGGTGCGTGAAGCCGGCCGCATTCTGCGCGAGGAGCCGCCTCCGCACATCGACTACATCGGGTTCGTCGAAGGCGACGATATCGGCAAAGGCACGGCGGACGTGGTGGTCACGGAAGGTTTCGCGGGAAACATTGCGCTGAAGACAGCGGAGGGAACCGCCCGCCAATTCGCGGAATACCTGCGCGGCGCAATCTCACGGCATCCTCTTGTCGAAGCTCGGCTATCTGCTGTCGCTGGCAAGCGTTCCGCATGCTGCGCAACAAGATGGACCCGCGCAAATCGAACGGCGGTGTGTTCCTCGGCCTCAATGGCGTCGTGATCAAAAGCCACGGCGGCACCGACGCCGAAGGCTTCGCTGCAGCGATCGACATGGGCTACGACATGGTGCGATACGAACTGCTCGCCAAGATCGGCGCGACGATCCGCCGGCACGCCGGGACGGCCGCGGCGGGGCGGGCTATCGGCGGAGCGGCTTCGTGACCATGCTGCGTTCGGTTGTGCTCGGGTTGCGGCAGCTACCTGCCGGCTCGCGTGCTGTCCAACGCGGAGCTCGCGGCGACCGTCGAGACCACCGACGAATGGATCGTGCAGCGCACCGGCATCCGGCAGCGCCATATCGCGGCGGAGGGAGAGGTCACCTCCGATCTTGCCATCCAGGCGGCCAGGGCCGCACTTGCCAACGCCCATGTCGATGCCCAATCGATCGATCTGATCGTGCTTGGCACTTCGACGCCCGACAACACCTTTCCGGCTTCGGCGGTTACAGTGCAGGCCGGGCTCGGCATCACCCGCGGCGCGGCCTTCGATCTGCAGGCGGTGTGCTCGGGTTTCGTCTATGGCCTCGCCGTCACCGATGGTCTGCTGCGCACCGGGACCTACAAGCGCGCGCTGGTGATCGGCGCCGAAACCTTCTCGCGAATCCTGGACTGGAGCGACCGCACCACCTGCGTGCTGTTCGGCGACGGCGCCGGCGCGGTGGTGATGGAGGCGCAGCAGCAGCCCGGCGGGCACGACGACCGCGGCTTGCTGACCACGCATCTGCGCTCCGACGGCCGGCACAAATCGAAGCTCTACGTCGACGGCGGCCCGTCCTCGACCAGGACCGTGGGCTTTCTGCGGATGGAGGGCCGCGCCGTGTTCAAGCATGCGGTGGCGATGATCACCGACGTGATCGAGGACGCTTTCCGCGCGACCGGCACCACCGCTGCCGATATCGACTGGTTCGTGCCGCACCAGGCCAACAAGCGCATCATCGACGACAGCGCTCGCAAGCTCGGCATCGCGCCGGAGAAGGTGGTGACGACCGTGAGCCTGCACGGCAACACCTCGGCCGCTTCGATCCCGCTCGCTCTCAACGTCGCGGTGAAGGACGGACGCATCAAGAAGGGCGATCTGGTGCTGCTTGAAGCCATGGGTGGCGGCTTCACCTGGGGTTCGGCGCTGATCCGCTGGTGAGCCGGCTCTTTTCGCTCGTCGATTTGAGCGCCAAAAGCGCTATTCGCGTGTGTGAAGCGGTGCATCGAAAAAACCGTCATAGAGCCGCCGCAGGCCCGTTGACCGCCCTAGGCCAAGCTAATATCGTCGTAAATTCAGCGGGATATGGTCGCCTTGACTGGGGCTGGCGATGTCGGGAAAAACCATTACGCGGGCGGACCTGTGCGAGGCGGTCTACCAGAAGGTAGGCCTGTCGCGCACGGAATCGGCCGCACTCGTGGAACTGGTGCTCGGCGAGATCACCAATTGCCTTGAACGAGGCGAAACCGTGAAGCTGTCATCGTTCGGTTCGTTCGTGGTTCGCAAGAAAGGCCAACGGATCGGGCGCAATCCGAAGACCGGCAAGGAAGTTCCGATCTCGCCGCGCCGGGTCATGGTGTTCAAGCCGTCCGCCATCCTCAAGCAACGCATCAACGGCGTCACCGTTGCCGACGGCGCCGACGACGAAGACTAGTGTCCCGGCCCCGAAGTTCGCATGTTTGCTCAGCAGCCACTTTTGCGAACTTCGGGGCCAAAGGGGCACTAGAATCATAAAGTTGCTAGTGTCGCTTTGGTTCGGAAGTTCGCTTCTGAGCAAGCGGAGCAATAGGGCGAACTTCCGAACCGCGACACTAGTTTCGTTTCCGCGTTCGTTGTTCGTTGGGCCCGGGGGCTCAAATCTCCAACAGGGGAATAATCAGCCGTGGACAAGGCGCCCGACGCTTTCCGCACCATCAGCGAGGTGGCCGACGAACTCGACATTCCGCAGCACGTGCTGCGGTTCTGGGAGAGCCGGTTTCCGCAGATCAAGGCCGATGAAGCGCGCCGGCGGCCGCCGCTACTATCGGCCCGACGATGTCGACCTGCTGCGCGGCATCAAGCATCTGCTGTACGGGGAGGGCTACACCATCAGCGGCGTGCAGCGCATCCTGCGCGAGCAGGGTCCGAAGTTCGTTCAGGCGGTGTGGCAGCCCGGCGCGGCGCAGCCTGTTGCGCAGCCGGGCGACGCGACACCCGAAACGACCGAGCAACTGTCGCCCGACGATGCCGCGCGCACGTTGTTCGGTCTGCTCAAAGCACCTGGAGCGGCGCCCGTGGAAGGCGGCGCCGAACGCCCGGCGGCCACGTCCGCAGCGGAGCCGCGGCTCACGCGCGACGACGTACGGCGCCTGCAAAGCGCGTTGCATGAACTGCGCGAATGCCGGCGGTTGATCGACCAGGCGCTGAACGACGAGGCGGCCTGACACGTGCGCCCAGCCCACCGGCCTTCCGCAACAGGGGATCACGCCAGCTTGCAGCATCTGGCGCGGACGCGGCCGACCTGCCAAATAGCTCGCGACATGGTTCTGAGTGCTCACAATGCTGTCCGGTAGGCAGGCCACGCTGATCGTCTGGTTCGTCGGCATGGCCGTGCTGATCGGGCTGACCGTTTGGTACGGCGCCGATCACGTCGGCCAGGCGATCGTCTCGCACCGGCTGGGCGGCGGCGCTGGTCGTGGTCGCCCGCGTGGTCGCGCTGGCCGGCGCGGGCGGGGGATGGTGGCTGCTGTTTCCGCGCGATCAGCGGCCGTCGCTCATGACCTGCGTCGCTGTTGCGCTTCGTGCGCGAGGCCGCCAATGCGCTGCTGCCGCTCGCCCAGATCGGCGGCGATTTCATCGGCGCGCGATGCCTGGCATTGCGCGGCGTCCGCGGCACGCTCGCCGCCGCCAGCGTCATCGTCGATGTGCTGATGCAGGCCGGCACGCAACTGGTGTTCGCCATCGTCGGCCTCATTCTGCTGTGTCGAGTTCGGCGGCAACGAGTTGGTAGTCTGGCCGGTCGCGATCGGCATCGCCATCGCGATCCCGGCGCTCGGCGGCTTCTTCGTCGCTCAAGGCGCATACGGACAACGGCTGCTGAAGAAGCTTCTGGCATTGGTTGCGGGCGAGCGCGAGTGGCTGGTGTTCGGCGCGATCGACGAGTTGTTTGCCCGGCTCAATTCACTTCTATTCCAATCACGGCGGTCTCGTTCGCAGCGCCATCCTGCACCAGGCGGTGTGGTTCTTCGGCGCGATCGAGGTGTGGATCGTGGTCCGTTTCATGGGCTATCCGATCGACTATGGCGACGCCGTCGTCATCGAAGCCCTGATGCACGCGGTGCGCGGCGCGGCCTTCGCAGTGCCGGGCGCGCTGGGCGCCCAGGAAGGCGGCCTGATCGTGCTCTGCGCCATCTTTGGCATCCCGCCGGAGGCGGCGCTCGCGCTGTCGCTGGTCAAGCGCGTGCCCGATCTCGTCATCGGCGTACCCGGACTGATCGCCTGGCAGGTGATGGAGGGCTGGCATTTCCTTCGCCGCGGCGCCGGCAATCAGAACGAACGGGCCTGAGCGGCCATGATCCGCGACATCGTGGTGTTCGCGCTCCTGGCCGGCGGCGCGAGCGGCTGTCTGATCATGCTGATGGCCGCGGTCGCGATGCCGCGTCCGGCGCAACACAAAAACATCGCGGGCGAGGGCGCGCCCGCGGTCACAATCCTCAAGCCGCTCCATGGCGATGAAGCGGGCCTGTTCGAGAACCTGGCCTCATTCTGCGAGCAGGACTACGCCGGACCTGTCCAGATCGTATTCGGCGTTGCCAGCGCGGGCGATCCGGCGGTCGGTATCGTCGAACGACTGCGCCAGGTCTACCCCGGCATAACCCTCGAACTCGTGATCAATGCCGACGTCGCGGCGTCCAATCCCAAGGTTGCCAATCTGATCAATATGAGCGGCCGGATCGCCCACGATGTTATCGTGCTCGCCGACAGCGACATCCGCGTCGCCCCGGACTATCTGTCGCGGGTCGTGCGGGCGATCGAGCACGCCGGCAGCGGCGCGGTCACATGTCCGTATTACGGGATCTCGACCGGCGGGCTGTGGTCGCAGCTTGCGCAGCTTCATGTCGACGGTCATTTCCTCCCGGGCGTCGTGCTCGGCTCCAAGCTCCATCTGACGCGGCCGTGCCTTGGCTCAACCATTGCGCTGCACCGAAAGTCGCTGGACGCCATCGGCGGTATCGAGGCGGTCGCAGACTGCCTGGCCGACGACTACGAGCTCGGCGCCGCGCTGGCCGAGCGTGGCGAGCCGGTGACGCTGCTGCCGTTTGCAGTCGGCCACATCTGCGGCGAATCGTCGTGGCGGGAATTGTGGCGGCACGAGCTGCGCTGGACGCTGACCATCCGGACCATCGATCTGGCCGGCTATTGCGGCTGGACCGTCACTCATGCCTTTCCATTGGCCTTGATCGCGCTGGGCCTGGGAGCCGGATGGCCGGCGCTCTGGCTCGCACTGGCGGCGCTGGCCAGCCGGGCGATTGTGCTGCTCGCTGTCGCGCGCGGCTATGGCTTGCCCGCGCGTCCATATTGGCTCATACCGCTGCGTGATTTGGCCGTCTTTCGCGGTCTTCGTTGCGGGCTTTCTGGTCCGCGACGTGCGCTGGAAGGGGCGGCGCTACGAGCTGTTGCCGGAAGGCACCATGCGATCTGAACGAGAGATCGCCAGCGACATGATGCGGACCTTGTTTCTTCAAGCTCCTTCGTTCGAAGGTTTCGACGGCGGCGCCGGCGCCCGCTATCAGATGCGGCGCGAGGTCAAATCGTTCTGGTATCCGACCTGGCTTGCCCAGCCGGCGGCCCTGGTCGAAGGCTCCAAGCTGATCGACGCGCCGCCGCATCGGCCTGGGCTTCGCCGACGTCGCGCCGGAAGCGAACAAGCGCGACCTGATCGTGCTGCACACCTCGACGCCGTCGTTCTCATCCGACATCAAGACAGTGCGCGCGCTCAAAGACCTCAACCCCAAGCTCAAGATCGGCATGGTCGGCGCCAAGGTCGCGGTCGATCCGGCCGGCAGCCTGCAGGCCTGCGAGCAGCTCGACTTCGTCGGCCGCAACGAGTTCGATTTCACCTGCAAGGAGGTCGCCGAGGGCCGCGACTTCGCCGATATCAAGGGCCTTTCGTACCGCGACGCCAACGGCCGCATCGTGCACAACGAGGAACGGCCGATCCTGCACAACATGGACGATCTGCCGTTCGTCACGCCGGTCTACAAGCGCGACCTCGACATCGAGAACTATTTCGGCGGCTATCTGCTGCACCCTTATATCTCGTTCTACACCGGCCGCGGCTGCAAATCGCGCTGCACCTTCTGCCTGTGGCCGCAGACGGTCGGCGGCCACGCCTATCGCGTGCGCAGCATCGGCCACGTCATCGACGAGCTGAAGTGGGCCAAGCAGGCGTTCCCGCAGGTCAAGGAATACTTCTTCGACGACGACACGTTGACCGACAACCTGCCGCGCGTCGAAGCACTGGCAAGCGAGATCGGCAAGCTCGGCATCACCTGGTCATGCAACGCCAAGGCCAACGTGCCGCGCGCGACGCTCAAGGTCATGCGCGACAACGGGCTGCGGCTGCTTCTGGTCGGCTACGAATCCGGCAACCAGCAGATCCTGCACAACATCAAGAAGGGCATGCGGTCGAGTTCGCGCGGCGCTTCACCAAGGACTGCCACGAGCTCGGCATCGTCATCCACGGCACCTTCATCCTGGGGCTGCCCGGCGAGACCAAGGAGACGATCGAGGAGACCATCAGGTTCGCCACCGAGATCAACCCGCACACCATCCAGGTGTCGCTCGCCGCGCCGTATCCCGGCACGTTCCTGCACAAGCAGGCGACCGAGAACGGCTGGTTTGCCAAAAGCAACGATGCCGAATTGGTCGATGAGTTCGGCGGCCAGATCGCGCAGCTCAGCTATCCGCATCTGAGCCACACCGAGATTTTCGAGTCGGTCGAGGATTTCTACAAGCGGTTCTATTTCCGCGTGCCGAAGATCGCCTCGATCATGGGCGAGATGCTGCGCTCGCCGCAGATGATGAAGCGCAGGCTGCGCGAAGGCGTCGAGTTCTTCCATTTCCTGCGCCAGCGCGACGGCCAAGCCGCGCATTGATTCGAATTGACGCGACAGGCAGGCCATCCGTCATTGCGAGGAGCGCAGCGACGAAGCAATCCAGAATTCGTGTCCGTCTGGATTGCTTCGCTTCGCTCGCAATGACGACGGTATGCACCGCGATTGAGTTATCCCGCCTTGGGAGGCGCCATCCCGCGCGGCCGCTTCAGATAGCCCGCGCTGATGAACCACTCGATCGCCTCGACCAGCGCCTGCCGATACGGCCGCGACGTGTAGCCAAGCTCGCGCCGCGCCTTGCCGTCGTCGAAATGCATGGTGTATTTCGCCATGCGCAGGCCATCGAGGGTGGCGAACGGCTCGCGCCCGGTGAAGCGCGCCAGCATCTCGGCGCCGAACGCGACCGGATAGAGCGACGCGCGCGGCAGGCCGACCAGCGGACCGCGACGGCCGACGATGGCGGCGATGTCGCCGCAGCATCTGCCGCAGCATGACGTTTTCGCCGCCGAGAATGTAACGCTCGCCGATCCGGCCGCGCTCCAGCGCCGCGACATGCCCAGCGGCCACGTCGTCGACGTGGACGAAATTGAGCCCGGTGTTGACGAACGCCGGCATCCGCCCCGAGGCCGCTTCGATGATGATGCGGCCGGTCGGCGTCGGCCGCACGTCGCGCGGCCCGATCGGCGTCGATGGATTGACGATCACCGCGGGCAGGCCGTGCTTTGCCGACCATCTCGGCGACGATGTTCTCGGCGATGATCTTGCTGCGCTTGTAGGCGCCGATCGCGGCCTCGGCGGGCAGCGGACCGGGTTTCGTCGGCGATGCCGCCGGCCCGAAGGTCGAAGGTCGCGACCGAGCTGGTGTAGACGATCCGCTCGACCCCTGCGCGCAGCGCCTCCTCCATGACGATCTGGGTGCCTTCGACGTTGGCGCGCATCAGTTGCTCGAAGGAGGGCGCCCACAACCGGTAGTCGGCGGCGGCATGAACGAGATAACGCGCGCCGCGCACGGCTTCGGCGACCGAGGCGCGATCGAGAAGGTCGCCGATTACCACTTCATCGGCCGGATCGATGTTGGTGCGTGGGCTCGAAGATCGGACCAGAACGCGGACTCGAAGGCCCCGCCGGCGAAACGCCGTCGCTATTGCCGATCCGACAAACCCGCTGGCTCCGGTCACCACGACCATGTCAGGCGGCGGCGATCCTGCCCCGATTGTGGCCATCGTTGTCCAAGCCGGATTGCTAGGAAATATTCAACCTTGGCCGATACTATCGGCGCGGACTGCCGACTTCATCCGCAAAATCGACAAAGAATGAAGCCACGGCGATAATGTGGGACTGTCGTCGCGCTGTAAAAACAGCAATGAAAATTGCGATGAAATGTAGGAGAACCATGGGTTAGCAGATTGCGGTA
Source organism: uncultured Alphaproteobacteria bacterium (assembly GCA_963702635.1). Taxonomy (GTDB): domain Bacteria; phylum Pseudomonadota; class Alphaproteobacteria; order Rhizobiales; family Xanthobacteraceae; genus Z2-YC6860. The sequence continues at coordinate 427,386 of CAVPDL010000009.1, read as the reverse complement.
CCGACTTTCAGTGCGTTAGGAACTTAAGGGCCGTGGCAGTTGCGGTCGCGGAGCGTGGTTGAAATGACAATGAAACGGAAAGCAAGGCGGCTGGTCGGGCTGGCCGTAGGCGCGACAATTCTGGCCGCGACAGGGGCAGCGCCGTCATCGGCCGAGCAGATCAGTTCCGGTCCATCGGCGACAACAGGCTTGGCTGCGAACAAGCAGCTTCAAGCGGGTCACGCCGTTGCGCCGACACAGGCGAAGCCCGCACGGCCGCAGCGTGCTGCAACCGCGCCGAGCGACCCGCAGGAAAATCAATGGTCGATCAAGGACGCGTTGCCGAGCAACTCGAGCGCGCTCAGCTCTGGCGACACGGAGTCAAAGACAAAAACCGCTATCGGGCGCATCCCCTGGCGATCGGGAACGGTGGGCTTCGAAACCGAGTCCAAAATCAAGCCCACCGAATATCCGGACGGCCAGAAGGTGCCTGGCTACGAGACCGGTGGCCGCCAGCCACCGTCCTATCTCGGATTTTCGTTGTCGGTGCCGACCAGCGATAAATCGATGTTGCCGCTGTTTTCCCACCCGGACTGATCAGGCGGTCATGACGACGTCTGATTCTTCATAGCGGGAAAGTGCTTTAGCACCGTTCCTCAAGAGAAACGCCGCAACCGTTGCTGCTCTGGATAATGTCCGTTTCGACATTCGTCGTCGGCCCGTCGGGAGCGCAGCCGATGGCCTTTGTAATTGCCGCGATCAACTGATCTGCAGGGAATGGCTTATTGAGATAAGCGACGCAGCCAACATCCATGGCTTGCCGGCGGTGCGTCTCTTCCCGAGATCCCGTCATGAATATTATGGGAAGGGTGAAGCCGGCCGCTGAAAGATGGCGGCCCAGCTCGACGCCTGAAAGGCCGCCAAGCTGGATATCGGCGACGAGACACGACGCTTCTGTCGTTGCCGCACCACGGATGAATTCTTCGGCCGACGTATACGCTTCAGTATGATAGCCAAAAGCAGAGAGCAAATTCTCCAGGGAGCCGCGTATTCCCGGGTCATCGTCGACGATCGCAATAACATATCGCTGTTTGGTCATATGCACTTGCCCTGATGTTGGTCGGTCGGTCTCTTCGATCGACGTCCAGAAGCGGATCCCGTCGTGCGGTGTGGCACCGTCGGATCCACGAAAAAGTGGCCCCAGAGGGATGTGGCAACCTCCGGGGCCGAGGTGTGAGCTCAACCCGCTCACACACCCAACGGCTTTTGGAGTCGCGGGTGTCGGCGGACAAATAGGCGCGATTCAGCGGAGGCGCCTTGTTATCTTCTGCCAAAAACTTGTTCGCACAGGCCAGGCTAGCCCGAAGTCAACCGATCAAGGATCGAGCCTCGGGCTGAAGCGGAATGAAATGCTCTCGTGCGAAAAGCGAAACGCGAGTGACGCAGAATTTCACCGGCCCGATCCTCCGCACCGGCTTTGTTCGCTGGCGCTTCTATATTGCTTCCACAAACCCAAGCCATAGAAGGGGCAAACACGGTCCAAGGAAGCTCGTTGCGATTACAGCAGGTTATTGGCAGCAGTGGTGCCGCAGCGCACGACCTCAAGTTCTCAACACTGAGACCGCCTCGTTGGCTCCTCATTCAGTTGGAGTACTGCTGGTCGAGGGCGTCTTCGTTCCGGACTTCTTCCACATTGCTTCCACGACAGCGATCCGTGGAAGCAACGCAAGAAACGCCCAACCAAAGCGACAGAGATATCAGGGATTTGATGGTCGGAGCGGCGAGATTCGAACTCGCGACCCCCAGTCCCCCAGACTGGTGCGCTAACCGGGCTGCGCTACGCTCCGACCGCGAAAACGTGTACGCCGGGCCTCCCGGCGTGCAAGGGCCGGCCGGTCGGCCGCGGCCACGCGGCGCGTCTCGCGCGCGGCGTAGGCGCGCGTCGCCGCGATCAGCCCCCACAGCACGCCGAGCAGCAGGAACGCGTGCCGCCAGTGGTCGGTGTCGATGATGTAGCTTTCGGTCGCGGTGCCGACATAGGCGGCGATAGACCACGATCGTGGTCTGCTGCCAGGGCGTGCGCATGAACACGGTGCGCAAGCCGAAGCACCAGCGTGCATCGCGACCAGCGCCGGATAGCAGACGCCGGCCAGCCAGCCGCCCGACATGAAGGCGTTGAGGAACGAGTTGTGCGGGTCCTCGGGAAAATACTTGGCGAACTGCAGCGGCCCGATGCCGAGCGGCCGGTCGAGCGCCAGCAGCGCGCCGAGGATGTGGCGGGCAAAGCGGCCCTGCGCGCCGATGTCGTAGCTCTGCTCGCAGGCTGGCGCGCTGCTTGAACAGCTCGGCGACTGCGTCGATCGACAGCAGCGCAGCGATGAACATCGACATGATCGACCACGCCGGCGATGCTCAGCAGCACGATGCGCAGCCGCTGCTGCGGCGACCGCGTGGTGAGGAAGGTCAGCGCCAGCACGATCGCCGAGGTGTACACGATCTGGCCCCAGGCGGCGCGCGAGAACGACAGCAGCATGCGCCGGCACCATCAGGCCGAGCAGCAGCGCGCCGCCGAGCGCGCGTGCGGAAATTGCCGGCGATCACGCGGCTGCAGCGCAGAGCAGCGTCGGCAGGATCAGGAAGGCGCCGAGCACGTTGGGGTCCTTGAAGGTGCCGCGCGCGCGGTCGTAGAGCAGCAGCAGATCGTTCAGGCTCGAGAACACGCGGGAATAGCCGATGACGGCGGCGAGCGAGGCGATCACGCCGCCGATCACGCAGCCGCGCATCAGCGCGTCGAGCCGCGCTCTGCGTGTTGTCGGCGAGCATCGCGGCAAAGAAGATCGCGGTCAGCGCCAGATACCACGATGTCACGAGCCAGGCGGCGACGCCCGGGCTCGTCGATGCACGGAGGCCGCCGAGATGTTGTAGCCGACGTTGATCAGGATCAGCAGCACCGCGAACGGCAGCAGCGCGGTCGGCATACGTGAGGCCGCCGATCAGGAACAGCACGAGGGTCGCGAACGACATCACCTCGTAGGGGCTCGGCTCGATCAGAACACGATCGCGCCGCTGGCGCCGGTCAGCCACAGCAACAGGCAGCGCAGCCGCTCGGTGGAGATGCGGAGCCCGCGGTGCGGCGCTGCGCAGCGCGGCGGCTCGAGGCGGCGGCGCCGCGCGATCATCAGTAGGCGTTCTCGGACTTGAGCAGCGCGAGCGGCGTCCGCGCCAGGATGTAGAGATCGAACAGCAGCGACCAGTTCTCGATGTAGTAGAGGTCGTGCTCGACGCGGCTCTTGATCTTGTCGGCGCTGTCGAGCTCGCCGCGCCAGCCGTTGATCTGCGCCCAGCCGGTGATGCCGGGCTTGACGCGGTGGCGGGCGAAATAGCCGTCGACCGCCTCGTCGAACTGGCGGTTCTCGACCTTCTGGTTGACCGCGTGCGGCCGCGGGCCGACCAGCGACAGGTTGCCCTTGAACACCACGTTGATGAGCTGCGGCAGCTCGTCGATGCTGGTCTTGCGGATGAAGCGGCCGACCCGGGTGACGCGCGGATCGTCCTTGGTGACGCTCTTCTGCACCGAATGGTCGGTCATGTCGGTGTAGAGCGAGCGGAACTTGTAGACCTCGATCAACTCGTTGTTGAAGCCGTGGCGCCGCTGCTTGAAGAACACCGGGCCGGGGCTGTCGAGCTTGATCGCGAGCGGCGACGAGCAGCATCAGCGGGCGCCGCGAGCGATCAGCGCCGACGCCGCCGACGATCTTGTCGAACAGCCATTTCATCACCACGTCCCAGTCGGTGATCGGCCGGTCGAACACGTCGAGCACCGGCACGTTGCCGAGATAGGAATAGGAGCGGGGACGGAAGCGCAGCTTGTTGGAATGCGCCGACAGCCGGATGTCGACCGGCAGCACCCACAGCTTCTTCAGCATCTGCAGGATGCGGCCCTCGGCCGAGATCGGCAGCGAGAAGATCACGAGATCGACGCGGGTGCGCCGCGCGAACTCGACCAGATCGTCGACGGTGCCGAGCTTGCGCGTGCCGGCCACCGCCTGCGGCGAGCGGTCGTCGCCGCGGTCGTCGAACAGGCCGATCGATGCGGACGTCGGAGTCGCGCTGCTCGCGGATCGCCGGCGATCAGCGCTTCGCCGGCCTCGCCGCCGCCGACGATGGCGGTGCGCCGCGTCAGCCGGCCTTCCGCGGTCCAGCGCCGCACCATCACGAACAGCGCGCGGCGGAACGCCAGCAGCGCCAAGAGCCCGATGACGTAGAAGCTGCCGAGCCAGACGCGCGAGAACTGGTCGCCGGCCTTGGCGAAGAACGACACGCCGATCACGATCAGGAACACCACCGACCAGGCCGAGGCGAGCCGGAAATATTGCTTCTCGTGGCCGCGGAACGCCTGCACCTGGTAGATGTCGGCGACCTGGAACGCCAGCATGGCCAGCACCGAGACGCCGGCGATGGCGCCGAAATAGCGCCATTCGACGCCGTCCTGCGGCACCACGTAGCCGACGTAGATCAGCGTGCCGATCAGCGCGACCAGCGCGATCTCGATCATGCGGACCGCGCCGGCCAGCACGATCGGCGACATCGCCGGCGCGACCGGCTCGGCCGCGGCGCGTTCGGCGGCTTCGGCGAGATGCGCGGTGCGTCGCGCGGGCGCGCGCCGGCGTGGCCGGCCAGCCGAAGAGGCCGCGGCCTCGATCATGCTGCGGGTGTCGAATTGCGCCATGGTCTCGACGTCCATTGCGGCGCGCGGCTTGCCGCCTTGCGATCGCGGATCACGGCGGCGAAAAGTAGTTAAGAAAGTTCAAAAAACCGTTAGTGCGACTGCATAAACTTGGCGCTAATCGCGCTCGCGCGTAGCCGGCCAGCACGCCCTCGACCATGGCGTCCTGGGAAAACTGCTGGCGGATGCGCTCGCGCAGACGGTCGGCGCCGGCCGCGGCCGCGGCCGGATCGTCGAGCGCCGCGGCGATGGCCGCGGCGAGCGCGTGCCGGATCCTCCGGCGGAACCATGTTCCCGTCCGGACCCAAAATCTCAGGAATGCCGCCTACGCCGCTGGCAATCATCGGAATTCCGGCGCCGCCGGCCTCGATCACGACGTAGGGCAGGGAGTCCGCGCGCGACGGCACGACCAGCAGGCGGCCGCAGCGCGAAGGCCTGCCGCGCCGGGCGTGTGGCCGAGGAAGCGGACGCTGTCGGCCAGCCCGAGCCGCGCCACCTGGGCGCGCAGCGCCGGGCCTTCCTCGCCGTCGCCGGCGATCGCGAGGCTGACGCGCCGGCCGGCGCGGTGCAGCTCGGCCATGGCGTCGATCAGCACGTCGGTGCCCTTGATGCGCGCGGAATTCGCCGACGCTGACGATGTCGGCGGCGTCGGCGTTCGGCGCGACCGGCGTCATCTCGGCGGCGCTGATGCCGTTCGGCACGACGCGGACGATGCCGCGCGGCGCTGCCGACCATGGCCTTGGTAGGTGTCGCGGGCGAACGCGCTTTCGAACAGGAACAGCTCGGTGCGGCGCATCAGGAAGCGCTCGATCGCGCCATAGACCATGCCGCGCAGCGTGTGGCGTCCGTAGTGCAGCGAGCCGCCGTGCGGCGTGTAGACGCGGATGGCGGACGGCGCCGACATCAGCCGCACGAAGGCGCCGCCCTTGGCGCCGTGGCCATGCAGCACGTCGGCGTTGAGCGCGGCGAGATGCCGCGACACCTGGACGAAGCCGACGAAGTCGCGCGGGGCCGAGCTCGCGCTGCATGGCGAAGCGCGCGACGCCGAGCTTCATCTGCGGCGCGATGGCGGCGAGCGCCGCCTCGGCGCGGTCGCCGCCGGTCGTGCTGTCGCAGACGATGCCGACCTGATGGCCGCGCGCGGCCTGGCCGCTCGCGACGTCGAGGATGTGGCGGAAAATGCCGCCGACCGGCGTGCGCGTCACATGCACGATCCTGAGCGACGTTCGGATCCGGCATGGTCAGAACCAGCGTTCGCCGACTTCGATGGTGTCGCCGGGGCGCAGCGGATAGCGCAGCGGCAGCGCGATCCGGCTCGGCACGCCCTGGACCTTGCGGGTGATGGTGACCTTGTCCTTGGTAGGCGCGCGGCGTGAAGCCGCCGGCGATGGCGATGGCGTTCTCGACCGTCATGTTCGGCACGTAACGGGTATTGCCCCGGGAAGGTGACCTCGCCGAGCACGAAGAACGGCCGGTAGATCTCGACCTCGACGGCGACGCTCGGATCGCGGAGATAGCTCTGCTTCAGCCGGCCGGCGATCGCGCCCGCCAACTGCTCGGCGGTCATGCCGCGCGCCGTCGACGCTGCCGACCAGCGGCAGCGACACCTGGCCCTCGGCGTCGACGATGTAGTTGTTGGACAGCGCATCCTGGCCGAACACGACGATGCGGAGCTTGTCGCCGGTGTCGAGCGTGTAGGGGCCGTCGTCGATCGCCTCCCGCACCGGCACGACCTGGCCGCCCGCTGCACCACATAGGACCGCGGCTGCGCAACATAGGCCGAGCTGCGGACTGACGGCTGCGGCGCGCCGTACATCCGCATGTCGAGTTCGGAATAAGCGGCCGCCGGCGCCGCGGCGTAGCGCGCGCGCGGGCCGCGCGCAGCCGGCGAGCGCCAGCGCGCACAGCAAAAACACCGATAGGCAGCGCAGCCGCATGCGAATCCGGATCCGAACGGCAAAAGACCGAGCGGGCTTGCACATTCTATGGTTAACAAAAGCTGAGCCGCGTCGTCGGCCGCAGCTGCTCGAGCCGCGGCTTAACGGGGCGGCAACCATAATCGGCTTGAGATTGCCGGCGGTGGAGTGTCGCCCGAGTCGGCGCGTACGGAGTTTGCATGCGGGACGGGGATCAATTCGGTGGAGCGCCGGGCGCGGCCGGCGAGGAGATGAACCTCGGCATGGTCGGGCGCGCGCTTGTGGCGCAACAAGCGCTCGATCATCGGGCCGACGCTGATCATGGCGGCGGCAGCCTTCGTCGCCGTCAATCTGCTGACGCCGCGCTACAAGTCCGAAGCGCGCGTCCTGGTCGAGGGCCGCGAGAACATCTTCCTGCGGCCCGAGGCCGAAAAGACCATGATGGACCGCGGCTCGGTCGACGCCGAGACGGTGACCAGCCAGGTCCAGCTCGTGCTGTCGCGCGATCTCGCCCGCGAGGTGATCAAGGACCTCAATCTCGACGAAGTGCCGGAATTCAACGCCGCGCTGAAGGAGTTCTCGCCGCTTTCGGTGCTGCGCACCATCGGCATCCTGCAAGCGACCCGATGTCGATGTCGCTCGATGAGCGCGTGCTCGCCGCCTACTACGATCGGCTTGACCGCGTACGCGATCGACAAGTCGCGGGTGATCGTCGATCGAGTTCCAGTCGGCCGATCCCGAACTCGCCGCCAAGATCACCAACCTGATCGCCGAGAAATACCTGGTGCTGCAGCAGGTGGCGAAGCAGGACCAGGCCCGCTCCGCGGGCAAATGGCTGTCGGGCGAGCTGGAAAAGCTGCGCAACAAGGTGTCCGAGGCGGAAGGCAAGGTCGAGGATTACCGCGCCAAATCCAACCTGTTCGTCGGCAGCAACAACACCAGCCTGGCCAACCAGCAGCTCACCGAATTGAGCAGCCAGGTTTCCGCCGCCCGCGCGCAGAAGGCCGACGCCGAGGCGCGCGCCCGCCTGATCCGCGACGCGCTCGCGCAACGGCCAGTTCGCTGGAATCCCTCGGACATCGCCAATTCCGAGCTGATCCGGCGGCTGTCCGAGCAGCGCGTGACGCTGCGCGGCCAGCTTGCCGAGCAATCCTCGACGCTGCTGCCGCAGCATCCCCGCATCAAGGAAATGAAGGCGCAGATCGCCGACCTCGACCAGCAGATCCGCGCCGAGGGCGAGCGGCTGGCGCGCTCGCTGGAAAACGAGGCCAAGGTGGCCGGCGCCCGGCTTCGATACGCTGAACGCCAACCTCGATCAGTTCAAGACGCAGAGCGCCTCGACCAGCGACCAGGACGTGCAACTGCGCGCGCTCGAGCGCGAGGCCAAGGCGCAGCGCGACCTGTTCGAATCCTATCTCGCCAAATACCGCGAGGCGACCGCGCGCGACAGCATTGCGGCGGCGCCGGCCGACGCCCGCATCATCTCGCGCGCCGTGGTGTCGAACATTCCGTATTTCCCGAAGAAGATGCCGATCGTCCTGATCGTCGGCGTTCGCGCACGTTCTGCTTGTCGACGGCGTTCGTGGTGACCGAGCGCGCTGCTGAGCGGCGACACCTATCGCCCCGCGTCGATCCCGGCCGCCGCCGATCGCGCCGCCGCGCCGCATCGCCGCGCTCGGCCACGCCCGGACCCGCGTCGACCGACCGGCTGCCGGCCGGCGCCCAACCTGCCGCCGCCCGTCGCAAGGCGCGCCGCCCGCTGGCGCCGCCGCAGCCGCCGTCTGCACCACGGTCGACGACATCGCCGCGGCCTTGCATCAGGCCGGCGAAGGCGGCCGGCGCATCGCCGTGATCGGCAGCGCGCGCAACGTCGGCACCACGCTGACCGCGATTGCGCTGGCCCGCACGCTCGCCCGCACACGCCCGCGTGGTGCTGGTCGATCTCGCGTTCGGCTCGCCGAACATCGACGTGATCTCGAACGATCCGGCGGCGCCCGGCATTGCCGATCTGGTGCGCGGCGCCGCGTCGTTCGGCGACATCATCACCCGCGACCGCGCCTCGCGCGCGCATCTGGTCGCGGCCGGGCAGGTCGGCAACGATGCCGCGGGCCTGATCCATTCGCAGATGCTCTGGGCCGCGGTCGGCGCGCTGGCGCAAAGCTACGACTATCTCGTGATCGATGCCGGCGCGCAGTCGGAGACGGCGCTCGCGCCGATTGTCGGCGACGGCGCCGTTTGCCGTGCTGGTCGGCGGCGGACGTCGCCCGGCAACGCGCTCAACGCGCTGGCCGATGCAATTGCAGTCCGCCGGCTTTGCCGAGGTCGCGGTGTTGACCGGTCCGCCGCCGGCGCTCGACCAGGCCGCCGTGCAGATCCGGCGGCCTGAGGCGCGAGGCGATCGTTGGCAGGTCTGAGAATACAAGCTGTTCCGCGCGGCGCTGGAAGGCGCTGTACTTCAGCGGCGCGCATTGGCTGCTGCGGCCGCTGCTCGGCGGCGTCGGCGCCATCCTGATGCTGCATCACGTGCGGCCGGCGCGGCGCGACCGCTTCCAGCCCAACCGGCTGCTCGAGGTGACGCCGAAGTTCTTCGAGCGCGTGATCCGGCGGCTGCGCCGCTCGCGCGCTCGATCTGATCTCGCTCGACGAGATGCACCGGCGGCATGACCGAGAGCGATTTCACGCGCCGCCGCTTCGTCTGCGTCACCTTCGACGACGGCTACCGCGACAATCTCGAATTCGCCTATCCGATCCTGAAGAAATACGACGTGCCGTTCGCGATCTACGTGGCGACGAGCTTCGCCGACCGGATCGGCGAATTGTGGTGGCTCGCGCTCGAAGCCGTGATCGCGCAGAACGAGATGGTCGGCGTGCGCCTCGACGGCCGCGACCGCTGGTTCGAGTGCCGCAGCGTCGAGCAGAAGCGCGACGCTGTTCGACCACATCTACGGCTGGCTGCGCCAGCTCAAGACCGAGGACGAGCTGCGCAACGTCGTGCGCGAGCTCACCGCGCGCCATCGCGTCGACATGGCGGCGTTCTGCGCCGATCTGTGCATGGACTGGAAGGAGCTGGCGACGCTCGCCGCCGATCCGCTGGTCACCATCGGCGCCCACACCGTCAACCATCCGATCCTGACCAAGCTCGACGACACGGCGGTGCGCGCCGAGCTCGACAACAGCCGCAGCGTGATCGAGGCGGCGCTCGGCGCGCGGCCGCAGCATCTCGCCTATCCGGTCGGCGACCGCACGCTCGGCCGGCCCGCGCGAATTCAAGATCGCCGCCGAGCTCGGCTTCAAGACCGCGGTGACGACGCGGCCCGGCGTGGTGTTCCGCCGCCACGCCGAGCATCTGACCGCGCTGCCGCGCATTTCGCTCAACGGCAATTTCCAGCGCCCGCGCTACGCCAAGGTGCTGATCTCGGGCGCCGCCACCGCGCTGTGGAACGGCTTCCGCCCGGTCAACGTCGACCTGACGTCGGCCTTCGACATCCATCGGATCAGCGGCATCGCCGGCAGCACCCAGCCGATGCCGGCGACCACGTAGTAGACCGCCGCGATCCACGGATTGTTGAAGATCGGCGGAAACTGCGCGACCGCCATGGCGATCAGCGCCCAGCACGATCACCAGCGCGAACAGCGCGAAAGCGCCGATCAGCTTGCGGATGCGAAGCGGCATGCGGCTGGACTCGACTGCGCCATTGATGCGACGGGGAGGGCAGGACTATATGGTCCGCGACGCCTGCCGCAAGCCGCAATCTTCAGCTCAATGCACGACCCGCATCCCGCATCCGCTCGCCGCCCGCTCGTCCGCGCCTGGCTCTATGCCGTCGCGGCGCTGATGGTGCTGACGCTGGTGGTCGGCGGCGCGACGCGGCTGACCGAGTCGGGCCTGTCGATCGTCGAATGGAAGCCGGTGACCGGCGTGATGCCGCCGCTGTCGGCCGGCGGCCTGGCAGGACGAGTTCGCCAAGTACCAGCACCATCCCGCAATACCGCGAGCTCAACCGCGGCATGAGCCTCGACGAGTTCAAGACCATCTACTGGTGGGAGTGGACGCACCGGCTGCTGGCGCGGCTGGTCGGCGCGGCGTTCCTGCTGCCGTTTCTGTTTTTCCTCTGGCGCGGCTGGATCGAGCCGCGGCTGCGGCCGCGGCTGTGGACGCTGTTCGGCGCCGGCGCGCTGCTCGGCGCGGTCGGCTGGTGGATGGTGTCGTCGGGGCTCGCCGGCCGCGTCAGCGTGTCGCAATACCGGCTGGCGTTCCATCTGACGCTCGCCTGCGCGATCTACGCGGCGATCCTGTGGACCGCGCGCGGGCTTCGCGCGCGCACGATCGACGCCGGTGCCGCGGCGGCTGCGCGCGACCGCGGCCGGGCCTCGTCGTCGCTGGTGCTGCTGCAAATCTATCTCGGCGCGCTGGTCGCGGGCCTCGACGCCGGCCTGGTCTACAACACCTGGCCGCGCATCGACGGCGCGCTGATCCCGTCGGCCGAGCGGCTGTGGTTCGAGACCCCGGCGTGGCGCAATCTGTTCGAGAACACGCTGACGGTGCAGTTCGACCACCGCATGGTGGCTTATGCGCTCTGGCTTGTCGCGACGCTGGCATGCCATCGACGTCGATCGGCGCAGAAGCGCGGCGGCGCGGTCCTCAACGGCGCGCTGGCGCTCGCCTGCGCTGGTCACGATCCAGGCCGGCATCGGCATCGTCACGCTGCTGCACCAGGCGCCGCTGCCGCTCGCGCTGCTGCACCAGATCACCGGCATCGCCGTGCTCACCATCGCCGTGATCCATGCCGAGCGGCTTTCGCGCACGGCCGCTCGCCCACGCGGCGGAAACCGCGATAGCCGGCGCATCCATGCCGCGGGGCACGACATGATCGAACTGTCGCGAGCGCGGCGGCGTCACCGTCGTGACCATGGTGCACGGCAAGGCCAATGCGCTCGACATCGAGTTCTGCGAGGCGATCGCCGCGCAGTTCGACAGCTCGCGCGATGCGCCCGCCCGGGCCGTGGTGCTCACCGGCCAGGGCCGGATGTTTTCCGCCGGCGTCGATCTGATTCGGCTGAGCGAGGGCGGCGCGCCTTACGTGCGGCGCTTCCTGCCGGCGCTGCACCGGCTCTACGACGCGGTGTTCTTCTTTCCCAAGCCGGTGGTCGCAGCGGTCAACGGCCACGCCATCGCCGGCGGCTGCGTGCTGCATGCGTGCGCCGACAAGCGGATCGCGGCGCAGCGACGGCGGCCGCATCGGCGTCACCGAGCTGCTGGTCGGCGTGCCGTTCCCGGCGCTGGCGTTCGAGATCATGCGGTTCGACCACGCCGCCGCGCTATCTTGCCGACGGCATGCTACAGCGGCGCGACCTTTCCGCCCGACGCGGCGCTGACCCGCGGCCTGGTCGACGAGATCGCCGAGCCGGACCGCGCTGCTCGACCGCGCCGTCGCCGCGGCGCAAGCTCTGGCGGCGCTGTCGCCGCAAGCCTTCGCGCAGACCAAGCAGCAAATCCGCCAGCCGGTGACCGACGCGCTGGAGCGCCACGGCAAGCGCATCGACGACGCGGCGATGGAAATCTGGGCCGCGCCCGAGACGCTCGAGCGCATCAAGGACTACGTGGCCAAGACCTTCAAGAAGAGAGCTTAGCGTCATGCGCTGGAATCAGTTCCGCCTCATCCTGAGGAGCATTGCGAAGCAATGCGTCTCGAAGGATGGGGCGGCCCATGGTTCGAGACGCGCGCCTTCGGCGCGCTCCTCACCATGAGGCCGGGAGAGTTTCGTGCTTCGCGCCGCCCCGGAATGACGGTCGGACTACTTCATCACACCCAATTCGCGCAGATATCTCTGCACGCCCGGATGGATCTGCCCGGCGCTCGGCGCCGCATTGAATGTGCTCTGCGGCGTCGTCTCCTTCGCCTGATCGAGCCGCTTCAGCAGCGCGGCATGGCCGTTGTGGATCGCCTTGGCCAGCCGGTAGGCCGTGTCGTCCGGCAGATCGGCGCGCGCCAGGATATAGCTCCACGAGCCGACCGAATTGACCGGCTCCTTCTGGCCCGGATAGGCGCCGGCCGGCACGGTGATGGGTTTCAGGAAATTGTGCTTGGCGCAGACGCGGGCGACCTCGTCGGGCGTCAGCCCGATGAAGCGCCCGCCGGCCTGCATCACCGCGGTGAACCCCGGCCAGCCGATGCCGCCGCCCCAGAGCGCCGCCACCCGGCCGTCCGCCACCATCAGCGGCCCGTCGCCGGCTTTTTCCAGATAGTGCGGCTGAAAATCCTTCTCGCGGTCGAGGCCAAGGCCGTCGGTGACGTAGCGGCCGAGCAGCGTCAGCCCGGATGCCCGGTGCCCCACGCGATCGGCTTGCCGACCAGATCGCGCAGCGTCTTCGCCGGGCTGTCGCCCTTCACCACGAACATGCCGGGATTGGAATAGATCGCCTGGATCACCAGCGCCGTGGTCTTGCGCTGGCCGATGCCCTGGAACGCCTCGTAGGCCGGCTCGCCGGCGACCAGCGCGATGTCGACCTTGCCCTCATTGAGCAGCCCGATGTTCTCGGTGCTGCCCTTGGTGTTCTGCGTCTCCACGTCGAGCGACGGATCGGTCTCGTTGATGACCGCCGCGGCGTTGTCGCCGAAGAACGGGAAGCCGCCGCCCGGCGTGGCGGTGGCGAGGCTGACGCGCGTTCGCTCGGCCATTATGCCGCCGCCAGCGCCTGTTCGAGGTCGGCGATGATGTCGTCCTTGTCCTCGAGCCCGATCGACAGCCGCACCACGTCGGGCCCGGCGCCGGCCTGGGTCTTCTGCGCGTCGGACAAGCTGCCGGTGCGTGGTCGAGGCCGGATGGATGATCAGCGAGCGGGTGTCGCCGATGTTGGCAAGATGCGAGAACAGCTTGACGTTCGAGACGAGCTTGACGCCGGCGTCGTAGCCGCCCTTGAGCCCGAAGGTGAACACCGCGCCCGCGCCCTTCGGCGAATATTTCTTGGCGAGGTTGTGGTAGCGGTCGCCGGCAAGCCCCGGATAGCTGACCCAGGCCACCTTGGCGTGCTGCGACAAGCCAGTGCGCGACGGCGTTGGCGTTGTCGCAATGGCGCTGCATGCGAAGCGGCAGCGTCTCGATGCCGGTCAGCACCAGGAACGCATTGAACGGCGACAGCGCCGGCCCCATGTCGCGCAGGCTCAGCACCCGGCAGGCGATGGCGAAGGCGAAATTGCCGAAGGTCTCGTGCAGCACGATGCCGTTATATTCCGGCCGCGGCTCGGACAGCATCGGATAGCGGTTCTCGCGCGACCAGTTGAACGTGCCGCCGTCGACGATCATGCCGCCGATCGAATTGCCGTGGCCGCCGAGAAACTTGGTCAGCGAGTGCACGATGATGTCGGCGCCGTATTCGAACGGCTTGCAGAGGTACGGCGTCGCCAGCGTGTTGTCGACGATCAGCGGCACGCCGGCGCGCCGGGCGATGTTGGCGACCGCCTCGATGTCGGTGATGACGCCGCCCGGATTGGCGATCGACTCGATGAAGATCGCCTTGGTCTTCGGCGACACCGCGCGCTCGAACGAGGCGATATCGTCGGGATCGGCCCACACCACGTTCCAGCCGAAATTCTTGAAGGAGTGGTTGAACTGGTTGATCGAGCCGCCATAGAGCTTGCGCGAGGCGACGAACTCGTCGCCGGGCTTCATCAGGCAGTGGAACACCAGCACCTGCGCGGCGTGGCCGGAGGCGACCGCGAGGCCCGCGGTGCCGCCTTCGAGCGCGGCGATCGCGCTCCTCCAGCACCGCGTTGGTCGGGTTGCCGATGCGGGTGTAGATGTTGCCGAACGCCTGCAGGCCGAACAGCGAGGCGGCGTGATCGACGTCGTCGAACACGAACGACGTGGTCTGATAGATCGGCGTCGCGCGCGCGCCGGTGGTCGGATCGGGCTGCGCGCCGGCGTGGATCGCAAGCGTGGCAAAGCCGGGAATGCGTTCGGTCATGGCGCCCCATCCTTCAAACATGGTCGGCGCGAGACGCGCGCCGACCATGGTGGTGTATCGAACCACAGGGGGGCGTCAAGGCAAAGGGCGGCGGTTGCGTTAATTCGCAACCGCCGTCCTCCGAATCGAAGGATGGCGCGGAAATCGCGTTCTATCGAACGCGCTCCTGGCGGATCAATTTCGCGGCCGTGGTCACTCGGGCGGCGCGACCGCCGGCTTGTTGTAGCGCAGCATGACCGTGCGGCACGCGCTGACGACAATGCGCTTGATGTTGTGCGGCGAGGCACGCGCCGACCCGGTCGCGGTCCGGGATGGCGTGGCCGCAGACGTTGAAGGCATCGTTCATGCAGGCCTGCTGCTCTTCCTGGGTCTCGGCCGTGGCCGCGACCGGAGCGAGCGGCGAGAAACGCGAAGCGCGAGCGCGATCTGGATTTTCATTGAGCCCCTCCATGGCCGCGGCAGCGCGCGGCTGCCAAGCGTTGGACGCACAGCGCATCAACAGCAGGTTCAACACGAACGCGAACGTCAGGACTTCGATCCGGTGTCGCCACTCTGCGCTGCGCACGCTCGGCAGCTTCGGTCGCGCCGCCGGTCATGGTCGAGCGATTGAGCGACATCCGCTGCACACCTTTGCCCAGGAGCGGGGCCCTCTTCGAGCTTAAAGTGCGGGAATTCACGCCAATCCAGCCGATCTCCGAGGACAGCCGGCCGTATTCGATCTTGGGCAGCGGTTCATCACCACCTTGAGGCCCGCGGCTTCGGCCTTGGCGGCGGCCTCGTCGTTGCGCACGCGCGAGCTGCATCCAGATCACCGGCAGGCCGCGGCTTCATCGCCAGCGCCTCGTCGACCACGGCCGGCGCGAACTGCGAGGCGCGGAAGATGTCGACCATGTCGACCGGCTCGGGAATGTCGGCGAGCTTGGCGTAGACCTTCTGGCCGAGGATTTCCTTGCCGGCCTGGCCGGGATTGACCGGGATCATGCGGTAGCCGCGTTCGAGCAGATACTTGAAGGCGAAATAGCTCGGCCGATTGTCCTTCGGCGAGATGCCGACCATGGCGATGGTCTTCACGGTGTTGAGGATGCCGCGGATGTAGCTGTCGGGATAGCTGTCGTGATTCATGTGACGCGCGCTCCGTGTCGTCCCCGCGACCCGCCTCCGCTCGCTTTGCGAGCTTCGGCGCACTTGCGAGTCCGCCGAAGCGCGGAGCGCGAAGGCGGAAAGCCGGGACCCAGGGCTGCGAATTGCAAAGCCAGCCATGTGGCTGTGGGTTCCCGCTTGCGCGGGAACGAACGGTGGAGAGGCTTTCAGTCAAACGAGACACGCGAAGCTTACCGATCTTCCCAGCTCGGATCGCGCTTCTCGATGAAGGCGCAGATGCCTTCCTCGGCGTCGCGCGCCATCATGTTCTCGGTCATCACCTTGGAGGCATAGTCGTAGGCCTCCGCGAGCGGCAACTCGAGCTGGCGGTAGAACGCCGCCTTGCCGATGCCGACGACATGCGACGACTTCGAGGCGATCGCCTGCGCCCATTCGATCGCCTTGTCGCGCTCCTGGCCGGCCGGCGACCACCTCGTTGACGAGGCCGATCGCCGCGGCCTTTTCCGCCGTGACGATGTCGCCGGTGAGCAGCATCTCCATGGCGTGCTTGCGCGCGACGTTGCGCGACAGCGCCACCATCGGCGTCGAGCAGAACAGGCCGATGTCGACGCCGGGCGTGGCGAAGCCCGCCTTGGTCGAGGCGATGGCGAGATCGCAGCTCGCGACCAGTTGGCAGCCGGCCGCCGAGGCGACGCCCTGCACCGCCGCGATCACCGGCTGGGGCAGGGCGACGATCTGCTGCATCATGGCGCTGCAGGTCGTCATGATCTGCTGGAAATAGGCCGCGGCCGCCGTCGGGGTCGGTGCGCCGCCCGGTCAGCTCCTTGAGGTCGTGGCCGGCGCAGAACGCAGGCCCGTTGGCGGCGAGCACCACGGAGCGCACGCGCTCGTCCTGCGCAATCGCCTGGAGCGCGCCGGCAAGGGCGTGGAGCAGCGCCTCCGACAGGCTGTTGCGCGCCGCCGGCCGGTTCAGCGTCAGCACTGCGATCGGGCCGATATTCTCCCGCAGCAGCACCGGTTCGCGTGGTTGTGCGGCCGGTCTGGATGTTCATTTCGACCTTTGCGAGCGGGAACGCAGCATTGTATCCGATCTAGGCCGCCACGCGAACGCGGCAAGGGCAAGGGGGAGCAGCCAAATGGCGCAGGCGAGGAGGCAGCCGGCCAAGAAAGCATCGATGACCGTCGCCGAGCTCTATCGTTTTCTGGCGACGGAATTCCCCGCAGGTATTCCATGGCGGCAGCGGGCTTTCGATTGAGAAGGTCTGGCACGGCGGCGGCCGCGTCCGGCAGGCCTATCAGCGGCAATTCATCCGGCCCGGCGGCACCATTTCCGGGCCCACCATGATGGCGCTCGCCGATTTCGCCATGTACGTCGGAGTGCTGGCGGCGATCGGACCGGTGCCGCTCGCCATGACCACCAATCTCAACATCAACTTCCTGCGCAAGCCGCAAGCCCGCGACCTCATCGCCGAATGCCGGCTGCTCAAGCTCGGCAAGCGGCTGGCCGTCGGGGAAGTGAACATCTTCTCCGACGGCATGGAAGAACCGGTTGCGCATGTCACCTCGACCTACTCAATTCCCCGGAAATGATTGGCTTGCAAACAGGTAATATAATACCATTATTGTAAGATATTGATTTAATTCATCTTATAGACCACGAGAAGCGTTGACTGCGGACGGTGGCTTGTCTACAAGCCGCCCGAAGCAATCTGCCTGCTCACCGGACCTGAAGTGCCATGTCAACGCATTCCACCAAGACCGCGGATATCCAAAAGAAATGGATTCTGATCGACGCCGACGGACTGGTCGTCGGCAGGCTCGCCACCATCATCGCCATGCGGCTGCGCGGCAAGCATAAGCCGAGCTACACCCCGCACATGGATGACGGCGACAACGTCATCGTCATCAATGCCGCGAAGGTGGTGCTGACCGGCCGCAAGCGCGACAAGAAGGTCTACCACCACCACACCAACTTCATCGGCGGCATCAAGGAGCGCTCCGCGCGCTCGATCCTCGAGGGCAAATTCCCCGAGCGCATCGTGGAAAAAGCGGTGCAACGCATGCTGCCGCGCGGCCCGCTCGGCCGCGTCCAATTCGGCAATCTCCGCGTCTATCCGGGCGCCGAACATCCGCACGCCGCCCAGCAACCCGAAAAACTGGATGTCGCCTCGATGAACCGCAAGAACATGAGGGCCGCCTGATGGCCGAGACCATGCAATCGCTGGACCAGCTTGCAACGCTCAAGCCGGCCGCGCCCGAGGCGCCAAAATACGTACAAAAGCTCGACAAGCAGGGCCGCGCCTATGCCACCGGCAAGCGCAAGAACGCGGTGGCCCGCGTCTGGCTGAAGCCCGGCTCCGGCAAGATCGTCGTCAACACCCGGCCGGTCGAGGTGTTTTTCGCGCGGCCGGTGCTGCGCATGCTGATCCAGCAGCCGCTGGTCGCGGCCAACCGCACCGGCCAGTACGACGTGATCTGCGCGGTCTCAGGCGGCGGTCTCAGTCGGCCAGGCCGGCGCGGTGCGTCACGGCCTGTCCAAGGCGCTGACCAACTTCGAGCCGGATCTGCGCAGCGTGCTCAAGCGCGGCGGCTTTCTCACCCGCGACAGCCGCGTGGTCGAGCGCAAGAAATACGGCCGCGCCAAGGCTCGCCGCTCGTTCCAGTTCTCCAAGCGCTGATCCGCGCGCAGGCGTTTCAGCCGGCGAGACAAGGGGCGCTTCGGCGCCCCTTTATTTTTGCGAGAAATCGCGTCGTATTTTCCCGATTGTTCCCCGAAAACCCACACGAAACCGACAACCCTTCGGAAAAGCCCGTACGCGATTATGTCGTACGCCGGCGGAGCCAACGCCGGCCGGTATTTCACGCTTCGGCAGAATGCCCAGGGCGAAGGATCAAATGGTTTTCGACCAGGCTACGCTGTTCACGGTGGCGACATCGATCACCGGCTTGCTCGGTGTGTTCCTGCTGGTGCTGTGGCTCCAGGAACGCAGCGTTCGTTCATTGGCGTGGTGGGGCGGCGCCTATCTGATTGGCGCTTTCGCCGTGACGCTGTGGGGCCAGCAAGACAGGTTTCCTTTCATCGCTCCGGAAATGCCGAACGCCTTCCTGTTCATCGCCTGCGGCATGATCTGGAATGGCGCGCGGCTGTTCCATGGTCGCGTGGTGCTGCCTGGCGGGTTGTTCGCCGGCGCAGTGCTCTGGCTTGTCTCGATGCAGTACCAAGGCTTCGCCGCCTCCGGCAACGCGCGCACCGTGCTGTCGTCGCTGGTGATCGCGCTCTATGCCTTTCTCACCGCCTTTGAGCTGCGCCGCGAACGCCGGCGCGAATTGGCCGCCCGCTGGTTCTGGATCGTCATTCCGCTGCTGCACAGCGTGGTGTTCCTCGCGCCGGTCGGGCTGATCGTGCTGCTGCCGACGGCAGCATCGCCGGGAAGCCTGTTCGCGCTGTTTGCCTTTGAGACCGTCATCTACGTGGTCGGAACGGCGTTCGTGATCGTCGTCATCGCCAAGGAGCGCGTCGCCCAGGTGCACAAGACCGCAGCGATGACCGATCTCCTGACCGGCCTGTTCAACCGCCGGGCGTTCCTTGATGCGGCCCATCGCATGATCGAGCGGCGCGGGAAGAAGAAGCAGCCGGTCAGCGTGCTGCTGTTCGACCTCGACAGGTTCAAATCGATCAACGACCGCTTCGGTCATGCCGTGGGCGATGATGCGCTCAAGGTTTTTGCCGCCACCGCGTCGTCCAAGATGCGCGCCACCGATGTGGTCGGCCGGCTTGGCGGCGAGGAGTTTGCGGCGATCCTGCCCGGCAATCCCGCGGAGGCCGGCCTGGTGGCCGAGCGCCTGCGGCTCGCGTTCCAGGCCGCGGGCGTGGTCATTTCGGGTCACCACATTGGCGCGACGGTCAGCATCGGCGTCGCCACCGCAATCCCGCCGGTGCGGCTCGATGCGCTGCTGGCACGCGCCGATGCGGCGCTCTACCGCGCCAAGCGGAACGGCCGAAACCGCATCGAGTACGACGAGGCATCCGCGCCTGCGCCAGAGGAGGCGTCAATTCCTGCGCTGGGACAAGCGGTTGCCGCAGCGCACTAGATCATCGGCAAGCCCCAAGCCTGTCCGACAACGCGTCCTTTACCCGCCTCCGATAGCGTTCCCGGCATGTGGCGCGCGCGTTTCCAGAACGGACCGGCAGCCCCGCACGCCAATGCACTCGAAGCTGACGCGGCGTGCGCGGGCCTTGCCTTCGCCCGCGCCTATTCGTCCTCGGACGAATACGAGGCCGAGGTGATCCAGGCGCGGCGCGACGCCGGCGTCTACGGCTCGCAACGGCGACAGGCCCGTGTCGCCTTCGCGCTCGCGGCCACAGCGATTGCTGTCGTGTTTCTCGCGGTCTGACCCGGGTCGCGGATTGACGGCGCGGCCGCGATCCGCAATCGATTGATCCATGAAATCCGACCTGCAAGGCAAGGTCGCGCTGGTCACCGGCGCGAGCCGCGGCATCGGCAAGGCCATCGCGCTCGAGCTTGCAGCGGCGGGCTGCGACCTGCTGCTGACCGCGCGCGACCGCGACGCGCTCGTCACGGTTGCGGCGGAGATCAAGGCGCTCGGCCGCGCGCGCGGAAATCCATGCCGCCGATCTGCGCGGCGAGGGCGAGCCCGAGAAGCTCGCTGACGCGGCGCGGGACCACTTCGGCCGCCTCGATATCCTGGTCAACAACGCCGGCGCCTCACGGCGCGGCGATTTTTTCACGCAGACCGAAGCCGATTGGCAGGCCGGATTTGCGCTGAAGTTCTTCGCCCAGGTGCGGCTCTGCCGCGCGGCATGGCCGCTGCTGAAGGCGGCCGGCGGCTCGGTCGTCGCCATCGGCGGCATCGGCGCCCGCGCGCCGGTCGCCGATTACATGATCGGCTCCTCGGTGATCGGCGCGCAGGTTGCGTTCATGAAGGCGCTTGCCGATCTCGGCAAGCGCGACGGCGTGCAGGTCAACATGGTCCATCCCGGTTCGGTCGACACCGACCGTTTCCGCGGCCGGCTCGACAAAATCATGAAGCGCACCGGCCTCGACGAGGCCGCTGCGATCGAGCATCACCGCAAGGAGCTCAACATCACCCGCTTCGGCCGGCCGCAGGATGTCGCGGGGCTGGTGGCCTTCATCGTCTCGCCGCGCGGCCGCTGGCTGCACGGCGCGGGCCATCGACATCGACGGCGGCCAGGTCGAGCCGCTGCGGATGTCGAAGTACGACTGAAAGAAAGGGCGCTCCGAGGAGCGCCCTTTGAGTTCCATCGCCTGGCGATGTTGGAGGAATCGCGCCCCCGTTATGCCGAGTAGTACATCTCGAATTCGACCGGATGCGGGGTGTGCTCGAAGCGGATCACCTCGCTCATCTTCAGCTCGATGTAGCTGTCGATGAAGTCGTCGTCGAACACGCCGCCGACCTTGAGGAAGTCGCGGTCCTTGTCGAGGTCGCCGAGCGCCTCGCGGAGCGAGCCGCACACCGTCGGAATCTTCTTCAGCTCCTTCGGCGGCAGATCGTAGAGGTCCTTGTCCATCGCGTCGCCGGGCTTGAGCTTGTTCTTGATGCCGTCGAGGCCGGCCATCACATCGCGGCGAAGCCGAGATACGGATTGCACAGCGGATCGGGGAAGCGGACCTCGACGCGCTTGGCCTTCGGGTTGGTGGTGAACGGGATGCGGCACGACGCCGAGCGGTTGCGCGCCGAGTAGGCGAGCAGCACCGGCGCCTCGAAGCCCGGCACCAGCCGCTTGTAGGAGTTGGTGGTCGGGTTGGTGAAGGCGTTGATCGCCTTGGCGTGCTTGATGATGCCGGCGATGTAGGACAGGCAGGTGTCGGAGAGGTCGGCGTATTTGTTGCCGGCGAACACCGGCTTGCCGCCCTTCCAGATCGACTGGTGGCAGTGCATGCCCGAGCCGTTGTCGCCGTAGATCGGCTTCGGCATGAAGGTCGCGGTCTTGCCGTAGATGTTGGCGACCTGCGTGATGCAGTACTTGTAGATCTGCATCCGGTCGGCCATCACGGTCAGCGGCGAGAACTTCAGGCCGAGCTCGTGCTGGGCCGACGCCACCTCGTGGTGGTGCTTCTCGACCACGCAGCCCATCCGCGCCATGGCGGCGAGCATCTCCGAGCGCATGTCCTGCACCGAGTCCTGCGGCGGCACCGGGAAATAGCCCTTCTTGGTGCCGATGCGGTGGCCGAGGTTGCCGCCTTCGTAGTCGGTGTCGGAGTTGATCGGGAATTCGACGGAGTCGAGCTTGAAGCCGGTGTTGTAGGGATCGGCCGCGAACTTGACGTCGTCGAACACGAAGAACTCGGCCTCGGGACCGAAGAAGATGGTGTCGCCGACGCCCGATCGACTTCACCATGCCCTCGGCCTTCTTGGCGATGCCGCGCGGGTCGCGGTTGTAGGGCTCGCCGGTGGTCGGCTCGAGCACGTCGCAGACCAGCGACATCGTGGTCTCGGCGAAGAACGGATCGATCGTGGCCGATGCCGGGTCCGGCATCAGGCACATGTCGGACTCGTTGATCGCCTTCCAGCCGGCGATCGAGGAGCCGTCGAACATCTGGCCTTCGGCGAACGTGTCTTCTTCGATCATGGTGACGTCGAAGGTGACGTGCTGCCACTTGCCGCGCGGGTCCGTGAATCGGAAGTCGACGTATTTCACGTCGTTGTCCTTGATCATCTTCATGACATTCTTGGCGGTCGTCATGGAATACTTTCCCTTTCGTGACGGGATATGAAACTAAAGCGGATGGACCGGCGCGTTAGATGGCGTCCAATCCGGATTCCCCCGTTCTAATCCGGATCGCTTCTTCGATATTCGAGACGAAGATTTTTCCGTCGCCGATGCGCCCGGTCTGGGCGGCGCGACGGATCGCCTCGATGGCTTTTTCGACCATATCGTCACCGAGCACAATCTCGATCTTCACCTTGGGGAGAAAATCGACGACGTACTCGGCGCCGCGATAGAGTTCGGTGTGTCCCTTCTGGCGGCCGAAGCCCTTGGCCTCGGTTACGGTGATCCCCTGCAGACCGACCTCCTGCAGCGCCTCCTTCACCTCGTCGAGTTTGAACGGCTTGATGATGGCCTCGATCTTTTTCATCGCTTCGAGCCTCCCGGGCCGTCCGGAAACGTCGCCGGAAGCGCCGCGTTCTCCGATAGCAGGGTCCGTGCCAAGGCTGAAAATGGCCTAGAAATTCTGCATTTTCGAGGATACTAGCACGGTTTGCAGGCGAAGGCCGGAACCACCCGACGCGGCCCCGCCTAGAGATTAGGCAAATTGCCCAAGCCCTGGTCAAGGGTCTCCGCGTTGTCGGCAACTGGGCCCGGCCGGTACTGTCTCCGCGCCATGATCGAGCTTCTCACCACCGCCGAGATGGCCGAGGCCGACCGCCTGGCCATTGCCGGCGGGATCCCGGGCATCCGCCTGATGGAGAACGCGGGCCGGGCCGTGGCCGACGCTGTGGCGCGGCGCAATCCGAGCGGCACGCCGCGGTCGCGGTGGTCGCGGGCCCCGGCAACAACGGCGGCGACGGCTTCGTCTGCGCGCGCATCCTTGCCGAGCGCGGCTATCCGGGTTCGGCTGCTGCTGCTCGGCGACCGCGACAAGCTCAAGGGCGACGCGGCGGAAGCCGCCGCGGCGCTGGAACGGGCCGGTCGAGGCGGCGACGCCTGGCGGCGCTGAACGGCGCGGACCTCATTGTCGATGCGCTGTTCGGCGCCGGACTCGACCGGCCGGTCGAAGGCGCGGCGCGGCGATGATCGCGGCGATCAATGCGTCCGGTGTGCCGGTCGTCGCGGTCGATCTGCCGAGCGGCATCAACGGCACCAGCGGGGCGGTGATGGGCGCGGCGGTCGAGGCCACCGAGACCGTGACGTTCTTCCGCCGCAAGCCCGGCCACCTGCTGCTGCCGGGACGGCTGCATTGCGGGCCGGTCGAAGTCGCCGACATCGGCATTCCGGCGGCCGTGCTCGACGCCATCGACCCGAACATTTTCGCCAATGCGCCGGCGCTGTGGGCCGAACGTTTTCCGGTGCCGCGGCCGGGCGGCCACAAATACCGGCGCGGCCATGCCGTGGTCGTGTCGGGCGATCAGTCGCACACCGGCGCCGCGCGGCTTGCCGCCCGCGGCGCGCTGCGGGCCGGCGCCGGGCTCGTCACCATCGCAAGCCCGCGCGATGCGCTTGCCGTCAATGCCGCGGCCAGTCTGGCCGTGATGGTGCGGCCGGTCGACGGCGCCGCGGAACTGGCCGGATGGCTTGCCGACCCGCGGCTCAACGCCATCGTGCTCGGGCCCGGCGGCGGGGTCGGGCACGACGATGCGGGAGATGGTGCTTGCGGCGCTGTCCGGCGAACGGGCGGTGGTGCTCGACGCCGACGCGCTGACGAGCTTTGCCGACGACCCGGAAGCACTATTTGCCGCCATCAAGGCGAGGGGCGCCGCGCCGACGGTCCTCACGCCGCATGAAGGCGAATTCGCGCGTTTGTTCAAGATCGGTGCCACAAACTACTGAAATCACGTCGAAATGCGCCCGCGCGGACGGCGCGGCTCGGCGCTCGGGCGCGATCGTGCTGCTGAAGGGCTCCGACACGGTGGTGGCCGCGCCCGACGGCCGCGCAGTCGATCGCCGACAACGCCCCGCCGTGGCTCGCCACCGCAGGCTCCGGCGACGTGCTGGCGGGCTTTGTTGCCGGCCTGCTGGCGCAGGGCATGCCGGCCTTCGAGGCGGCCAGCGCCGCGGTCTGGCTGCACGGCGAGGCCGGCAGCGAGGCCGGCCCGGGCCTGATCGCCGAGGACCTGCCGGAGGCGTTGCGCATGGTCTATCGGCGGCTTTACGCCGACCTCGGCGTCTGGCCGTAACGCCGCGCAGAGACCTACTTTTCACCGTGCTGGTTTTTGTGGTGACTTGCCCGAAGGCCCATGATATAAGCCGCGCCGCTCGGCCGATCGCGGTGCCGCGCGAGTTGCCTTCGGGCGGGCGTGGCGGAACTGGTAGACGCGCGGGATTTAGGTTCCCGTGACGCAAGTCGTGGGGGTTCAAGTCCCTCCGCCCGCACCACGCCGGGCACCGCCGGTTTGAACCTGGCTTCCGCGACTCAAGCGGGCAACCTTGGTCGCCGTGATGAACGGCTCGAAACGAAGATTGTAGTGATGCAAGTAACCGAAACTGTCAGCGACGGCCTCAAGCGCGAGTTCAAGGTCGTGGTCCCCGCAACCGATCTGGCGAGCAAGGCCGACGCACGCATCGATCGAGCTCAAGGACCAGGTCCGGCATCAACGGCTTCCGTCCGGGCAAGGTCCCGGTCGCGCATCTCAAGCGCCTCTACGGCCGCTCGGTCATGGCCGAGACCATCGAGGCGGCGGTGCGCGAAGCCAACGCCCAGATCGTCACCGAGCGCGGCTTCAAGCTCGTGCGCGAGCCGACAGGTCACGCTGCCCGAGGAGCAGGGCGCGGTCGAGCAGGTGATCGAGGGCAAGTCCGATCTCGCCTATACGGTCGCGATCGAAATCCTGCCGGCGATCGAGCTGGCCGATTTCAAGGGCATCAAGCTCGAGCGGCTCAACGCCGAAGTCGACCGACGCCGAGGTCGACGAGGCGGTGAACCGCATCGCCGAGCAGAGCCGGCCGTTCGCCGCCAAGGGCGAGGGCGCCAAGGCCGAGAACGGCGACCGCGTGACGATCGACTTCACCGGCAAGATCGACGGCACGCCGTTCGAGGGCGGCACCGGCGGCGACGTCGCGCTCCACCTCGGCTCGGGCACCTTCATTCCGGGCTTCGAGGATCAGCTCGTCGGCGCCGCGGCGGGCGAGAAGCGCACCGTCAAGGTGACGTTCCCGCAGACCTATCCGGCCGAGCAACTGGCCGGCAAGAACGCCGAGTTCGACGTCACGGTGAAGTCGGTCGAGACGCCGCAGCCCGTCACCGTCAACGACGAGTTCGCCAAGTCGCTCGGGCTGGAATTCGCTCGCCAAGCTCCGCGAGATGGTCAAGGAGCGCCTGGCGCAGCGAGCACGGCGCGATGTCGCGGCAGAAGATCAAGCGCAAGCTGCTCGACGAGCTCGACACCCGCCACAAGTTCACGCCGCCGCCGAGCCTGGTCGAGGACGAGTTCAACAACGTCTGGAAGACCGATCACCGACGACCTTGCAGGCGCGCAAGCGCACCTTCGAGGACGAGGACACGACCGAGGAGAAGGCCAAGGAGGAATACCGCGGCATCGCCGAGCGGCGCGTGCGCCTCGGCCTCGTCATCGCCGAGATCGGCGAGCGCAACAACATCAAGGTCACCGACGAGGAGCTGAGCCGCGCCGTGATGGACCGCGCCCGGCAGGTGCCCGGCCAGGAGCAGAAGGTGTGGGACTTCTACCGCAACAACCCCGACGCGCTGGCGAGCCTGCGCGCGCCGATCTTCGAGGACAAGGTGATCGACTACATCCTCGAGCTCGCCAAGATCACCGACAAGACGGTGTCGCGCGAGGAGCTCTACAAGGACGACGAGGAATAGACCGAGCCGCGCGGCGCGCCCTTGCGCCGGCCGCGGCGAGGCCTATGTCACGGCCCTGTCGGCTTCGGCCGAGCGGCGACGCTTGGCCCGCGGTCGGCGCCATTGCCGATTGCAGGGTGTTCGTATTGCCTGCCCGCGAACCTATATAAACTCGATCGGCCGGCGCGATTCGGGCCTGAGCGTCACGCCTTGAGGAGGGGTGAGTGAAAGATCCCGTCGAACCTACATGAACCTGGTGCCCATGGTGGTCGAGCAGACCAACCGCGGCGAGCGGGCCTACGACATCTTCTCGCGGCTGCTCAAGGAGCGCATCATCTTCATCACCGGCCCGATCGAGGACGGCATGGCGACGCTGGTGGTCGCGCAGCTGCTGTTCCTGGAGGCGGAGAATCCGAAGAAAGAAATCTCGATGTACATCAACTCGCCGGGCGGCGTGGTGACGTCCGGCCTGGCGATCTACGACACCATGCAGTTCATCCGGCCGCCGGTCTCGACGCTGTGCTGCGGCCAGGCGGCCTCGATGGGCTCGCTGCTGCTGGCCGCCGGCGCCAAGGACATGCGCTTCGCGCTGCCCAATGCCCGCATCATGGTCCACCAGCCGTCCGGCGGGTTCCAGGGCCAGGCCACCGACATCATGCTGCACGCCCAGGAAATCCTGAACCTGAAGAAGCGGCTCAACGAAATCTACGTCAAGCACACCGGCCAGCCGATCAAGAAGATCGAGGATGCGCTGGAGCGCGACTACTTCCTGACCGCGGAGATGGCCAAGGACTTCGGCCTGATCGACAAGGTGATCGAGCAGCGCCCGGAAGATCGCCGACGCCAAGCCGTGATCGAGCCCGGATTCCGCGGTCGAAAGCCCTGAAAAAGCCACTGCCGGCGGCTGGTTATCGTTAATGAAATCTTGATTATTCCTCCGCTAGCGTGCTTCGCTAGATATTCCAGGGGACGGAGTTGGAGAGTCGGGAAATGTGTGACAGTCGCGCTACGGTTTCTTAGCGCGGATGCTGCTACAAAAGGATGGACCCTGGCGGTGCGCCTCGGGGTCACGGAGATCGGAATGAGCAAAGTCGGCGGCAGCGATTCGAAGAACACGCTGTACTGCTCGTTCTGCGGCAAGAGCCAGCACGAGGTGCGCAAGCTCATTGCCGGCCCGACGGTGTTCATCTGCGACGAATGCGTCGAACTGTGCATGGACATCATCCGCGAGGAGAACAAGTCCTCGCTGGTGAAGTCGCGCGACGGCATCCCGACGCCGAAGGAAATCCGCAAAGTTCTCGACGACTACGTCATCGGCCAGGACCACGCCAAGAAGGTCCTCGCGGTCGCCGTCCACAACCACTACAAGCGGCTCAACCACCAGGCCAAGAACAACGACGTCGAGCTGGCGAAGTCGAACATCCTGCTGATCGGGCCGACCGGCTCGGGCAAGACGCTGCTGGCGCAGACGCTCGCGCGCATCCTCGACGTGCCGTTCACGATGGCGGACGCGACGACGCTGACCGAAGCCGGCTACGTCGGCGAGGACGTCGAGAACATCATCCTCAAGCTGCTGCAGTCCGCCGACTACAACGTCGAGCGCGCGCAGCGCGGCATCGTCTACATCGACGAGATCGACAAGATTTCGCGCAAGTCCGACAACCCCTCGATCACCCGCGACGTGTCGGGCGAGGGCGTGCAGCAGGCGCTGCTCAAGATCATGGAAGGCACCGTCGCTTCGGTGCCGCCGCAGGGCGGCCGCAAGCATCCGCAGCAGGAGTTCCTGCAGGTCGACACCACCAACATCCTGTTCGTCTGCGGCGGCGCGTTCGCCGGCCTCGAGAAGATCATCTCGGCGCGCGGCCGCTCCACCTCGATCGGCTTCGGCGCCAAGGTCGTCGCGCCCGAGGATCGCCGCACCGGCGAAATCTTCCGCGAGGTCGAGCCCGAAGACCTGCTCAAGTACGGCCTGATCCCCGAGTTCGTCGGCCGCCTGCCGGTGGTGGCGACGCTTGAGGACCTCGACGAGGCTTCGCTGAAGAAGATCCTGACCGAGCCGAAGAACGCGCTGGTAAAGCAATACCAGCGGCTGTTCGAGATGGAATCGATCGACCTCACGCTTGCCGAGGAGGCGCTCGGCGCCATCGCCGCGCAAGGCGATCGAGCGCAAGACCGGCGCGCGCGGCCTGCGCTCGATCATGGAGGGCATCCTGCTCGACACCATGTTCGACCTGCCGAGCCTCGAAGGCGTCGAAGAGGTCGTGATCTCGCGGGAGGTGGTCGAGGGCACCGCCCGGCCGCTCTACATCTACGCCGACCGCGCCGGCGACGCCGGCGCGACC
Organism: uncultured Alphaproteobacteria bacterium; assembly: GCA_963702635.1. Classification (GTDB taxonomy): domain Bacteria; phylum Pseudomonadota; class Alphaproteobacteria; order Rhizobiales; family Xanthobacteraceae; genus Z2-YC6860. The sequence goes on along the minus strand of CAVPDL010000009.1, from coordinate 398,851 downwards.
GCCTGATCTTGATCCTGCCGACAGTCGCTTCAGACGCGTGCGCGGCGTCCGTGTTCTGAACCGTTGGTGAACGGTTCGGGACGAGTATTTGGTTGAATCTACAGGTTTACTTGACACTTCGAGCCGGCTGTATCCACCTAATAGCGGCGAGCTTACGTCGGTTGCGTAGATTCGCCGACTTGACCACCGGGCAGCGGTCCCGTTCTTGCCTGATGTCGCCTAGCGGGGACGACCTTCTGCTCCTGTCCGGATTCCGGCACTCCATCGCGGCTGCGCCTGAGGCGGGCCATGGCGGAGGGGCACAACAACAAGGACGCTTCACATGACACTGCCAAAGCCACGTCCACCGCTCACCCCCGGCGAAACCAGGCCTATCCGGTGCTGCCGTTGCGCGACATCGTGGTGTTCCCGCACATGATCGTGCCGCTGTTCGTCGGCCGCGAGAAGTCGATCAAGGCGCTGGAAGAGGTGATGCGCTCGGACACGTTCATTCTGCTGGCGACGCAGAAGAACGCCTCCGACGACGATCCCGCCACCAGCTCGATCTACGAGACCGGCACGCTCGCGAGCGTGCTGCAGCTGCTCAAGCTGCCCGACGGCACCGTCAAGGTGCTGGTCGAGGGCGCGCAGCGCGGCAAGGTTCTGCAATACACCGACCGCAGCGACTATTACGAGGCGAGCGCGGTCGTGCTTGAGGACGAGCCCGGCGACAAGGTCGAGGTCGAGGCGCTGGCGCGCTCGGTCGTGACCGAGTTCGAGAACTACGTGAAGCTCAACAAGAAGGTGTCGCCCGAGGTCGTCGGCGTGGTCCAGCAGATCGAGGACTACGCCAAGCTCGCCGACACTGTCGCCTCGCATCTCGCCGTCAAGATTCCGGACAAGCAGGGGATCCTGGAGACCCTCGACGGTCGCCGGACGGCTGGAGAAGGTGCTCGGCCTGATGGAGAGCGAAATCTCGGTCCTGCAGGTCGAGAAGCGCATCCGCACGCGCGTCAAGCGCCAGATGGAGAAGACCCAGCGCGAGTACTACCTCAACGAGCAGATGAAGGCGATCCAGAAGGAGCTGGGCGACGAGGAGGGCAAGGACGAGCTTGCCGAACTCGAAGACAAGATCAAGAAGACCAAGCTCTCCAAGGAAGCCCGCGAGAAGGCGACGCACGAGCTGAAGAAGCTGCGGCAGATGTCTCCGATGTCCGCCGAGGCCACGGTCGTGCGCAACTACCTCGACTGGCTGCTCTCGATTCCATGGAACAAGAAGACCAAGGTCAAGAAGGACCTCAAGGCCGCCCAGGAGATCCTCGACAACGACCACTTCGGCCTGGAGAAGGTCAAGGAGCGGATCGTCGAGTATCTCGCCGTGCAGCAGCGCGCCAACAAGCTGACCGGGCCGATCCTCTGCCTGGTCGGGCCTCCGGGCGTCGGCAAGACCTCGCTCGGCAAGTCGATCGCCAAGGCGACCGGCCGCGACTTCGTGCGCGTGTCGCTCGGCGGCGTGCGCGACGAGGCCGAGATCCGCGGCCACCGCCGGACCTACATCGGCTCGATGCCCGGCAAGATCATCCAGTCGATGCGCAAGGCCAAGTCGTCGAACCCGCTGTTCCTGCTCGACGAGGTCGACAAGATGGGCGCCGATTTCCGCGGCGATCCGTCGTCGGCGCTGCTTGAGGTGCTCGACCCCGAGCAGAACCACACGTTCAACGACCACTATCTTGAGGTCGACTACGATCTCTCCAACGTGATGTTCATCACCACGGCGAACACGCTCAACATCCCGCCGCCGCTGATGGACCGCATGGAGATCATCCGCATCGCCGGCTACACCGAGGACGAGAAGGTCGAGATCGCGAGGAAGCACCTGATTCCGAACGCGATCGCCAAGCACGGCCTCAACTCCAAGGAATGGTCGATCGATGACGAGGCGCTGCTGCTGCTGATCCGCCGCTACACGCGGGAAGCGGGCGTGCGCAATCTCGAGCGCGAGCTTTCGACGCTGATCCGCAAGGCGGTGAAGGAGCTCACCCTCGAGAAGTCGAAGTCGATCACGGTCGACGCCAAGAAGGTCGGCGAATATCTCGGCGTGCCGAAGTATCGCTACGGCGAGATCGAGGCCGACGATCTGGTCGGCGTGGTCACGGGGCTGGCCTGGACCGATGTGGGCGGCGAGCTGCTCACCATCGAAGGCGTCATGATGCCCGGCAAGGGCCGCATGACCGTCACCGGCAACCTGCGTGACGTGATGAAGGAGTTGATCTCGGCGGCGGCGTCCTACGTCCGCTCGCGCGCGGTCGCCTTCGGCATCGAGCCGCCGATGTTCGACAAGCGCGACATCCACGTCCACGTTCCGGAAGGGGCGACCCCGAAGGACGGGCCGTCGGCCGGCGTCGCCATGGTCACGGCGATCGTCTCGACCTTGACCGGCATCCCGGTGCGCAAGGACGTCGCCATGACCGGCGAGATCACGCTGCGCGGCCGCATCCTGCCGATCGGCGGCTTGAAGGAGAAGCTGCTCGCCGCGCACCGCGGCGGCATCAAGACCGTGCTGATCCCGGAGGAGAACGCCAAGGACCTGTCGGAAATCTCCGACAGCATCAAGGGCGGCCTCGACATCATCCCGGTCTCGCGCATGGACGAGGTGCTCAAGGTCGCGCTGGTGCGCCAGCCCGAGCCGATCCAGTGGGACGAAACCGCGAAACCTGTGACGACCACGGTCGACGCGGTGGTCGAGGAGGATGGCTCCGGCCTGACCGCGCACTGAGGACGCTTACATCACGAACGGAAACGGCGGCCTCCAGGCCGCCGTTTCTACGTCGGTTTATGCTGCTCGCGGTCGAATTGCTTTTAAGCGGTCACCGAAGCGCCCTCGTGCGGTTTCAGCGCTTTTCGCGCATTTTCCTCAGCAAAATGAACTTATCCCCGGTCTCAAATCCAGCCTCATACTGCTGCCCAGGCCGGTCCATCCGAGGGCGCTTCGCGAGGCGTCGTTAAGCGGGGCCGGCTGGCGGTGGCCGGGGACGCAACAGGGGTGCCAAACGCACACCCAACGCCCCGGCGGCCCAAGCCGCAAGGTCCCGGCCCGACTGCTCGCGTCACGCGGGCCTCTTGGCGGCCGATGCGCGTACGGCGCCAAACGCTGACGCGCAAAGGCCAGCCCCAAAGCGGTGGGTAGGCATCCCGGGCGGAGAGCAATCTCTCACAAGCCGGGAAGCCTGAAAGGTGACGCCCACCGGGGGTCTTGCGGAGCAAGCCTCAAACACCGCGCGCGGGACGCTGGAGCGAAGGCGGACTTGCGGTTCTATCAACACCGGACGGCGGCCTCGGCCGAGATCGCCGTTCCGCTTCGGTGTCGCGAGATATCGGAGCCCGTGGGTCCGCCGGACCCCCGGCGTCCCGCGCGCCCTCGGACTTTTTCGAGAGCGCATCGGCCGAAGGCCTCGGGCGCAAAACGCGCCGCGAGAACGATATCGCGCATTTACGCACAGCGCAGCCACATACCCGGTTCGCCAGCAACACACTCGGCGATAGGGGTCGGGATCGGCTATCGCCGACCCCGCCCTCCGAACCGTACGTGCGGTTTTCCCGCATACGGCTCTCCAGTTGGTGGTTTCTTCATCGAGACTGTCTCGCTGCGTGCCCGGCCGTGTAAAGCGCGAACGGCCCGACATTCGCGAGGACGGCACGACTTGCCGCCTGTGACGTCGTTACCAACGCCGACAGCATGCGAGTGGTCCATACGTCGGCTTCGACCCACGCCCAGTTGCAACTGTCGTTTGGGTTTCTGCACCTTGCTTAGCCTCTCGGCACTTGCAGTGCTTCTCTGCTCCGGTATGGACCTCATGCATCCACCTTCCTGCCCTGCCTTTCCTTGGACGGGTTTTGCTAGCCCCTCCTTCAATGGTCCATGCATCAGACCACAACGGTACTATGCGGGCTCTGACTCCTGCTGCGCTTCGCCAACGCCGCAGGTCTCTCCGTTCCGTCCGCTTGCCTTCCCGACATCCCGCCCCCAACCACGTTATGCAGCCCGGTCGTCACGTGCCTATCACCTCGTGCGACCGGTCGACCTTCAGGTCAGGCTTCGCCTTCAATGAGCAGGCTCGCCTCTGCACGCCGCCGAAACGGGTTCGTCATCCTACGGGCTGTCGGTTCGCTTCCAGTTGCTCTCCACCCCGCCTCGCGGCGACGCAGTTGCTTTCAGCTACATGTGTAGTGACTTCACATGGCACAGACTCCCACTATGCTGACAAACGAACTCACGGACGCACTCATCGCCGGGCTTGACCCGGCGATCCATGAAGAGGAGCAGCGAATGAGAAACTTACGGATTGAATTCTTGGAAGGTCATCATGGATTGCCGGATCAAGTCCGGCAATGACGGTGGTGAGGTTCGTGCGGGTGCAGGAGTTCTGGCGAGTGCGACGGTCTTGGCAAGTCCAAGAGTCTTGGCGAGTCCAGAGTCCTCAAGCCTGCCCGGTCACGATGCCCATGCCGGTGATCCACTCCGGCACCAGATGGTAATAGCGCAGCGCCGCCTGCGGATTGCCCATCTTCTGTGCGGCTGCGGCCGCCGCGACCCAGGTGCGCACCTCGTGGGCGCCGAAGCCTGCGACGCGGTCGATCTCGTCGTCGCTCATCGCGTCGAAATCCTCGAGTCTCGATCCGACGAAGCTTCCCAGGAAGTCGCGGTCCCATTGCTCGCTCGGCGGCAGGCAAGGGCCCCTTGCCGGCGACGAGATCGCGCGCCGCGGCGATGACGCGGCTCTCGCGCGCTTCGTATTCGTCCCGGGTCGGCGTTGCGCGGTCGACCAGGCGCTCGGTCTTGTCCGGCGCGCTGTGGTCGATGCGCGGCGTCGGCGGGTCGTGCGACAGCCCGCCGGAGCCGACCAGGGTGATCTTCATGTCCTGGCCTGCGAGATATTCGCCGAGCGCCGCGCCAAAGGCGCGCACGCGGCGGAACGAGGGGCGGGGGTCGGCGGCGCAGTTGATGAACACCGGCAGCACCTCGTAGCGCGACAGCGAGCCGGCGAGCTTGTAAAGCGGGATGGTGATGCCGTGATCGACCTTCATGGCGTGCGACAGCGCCACATCGAAATCGCGCGACTGCAGGTGTCGCACCGCACCCATGGCAAGCTCGCGCGGCACCCGCAAACGCCCGCCTTCGAGATGCCAGTCCTGGCCGGCCTCGGCCGCGGTGCCGATGCAGAACACCGGCATCAACTCGTAGAAGAAACCGTTGAAATGATCCGGCCCGAACACCACCACGAGATCGGGATCGAACTTGTGCAGCGCGCGCGCGCAGCTCTCCATCTCGCGAAAGAACTGGCCTTGCACGCCCTGTTCGCTCTCCTCGATGCCTGTCGTCATCAGCGGAGAATGCGAACAGCAGATGAGCTGGACCGGCATGACTTTGTCCTCATTCATTGAGCATGATCTTGTCCGAAAACCGGTATCCACTTTTCGGGATCATGCTCCTAGACGCGTCTCGCCGAAGGTCGTGCTTTCGGCGAACATTTCATCGACCTTGACCAATCGTACCGCGAGACCCTGCTCGTAAGAATAGCGCGCCATGGCTTCCAGTGTCCTGCGGTTGGCGTCGTTGAGGCCATAGGACCAGAAGTCGTCGCCCATCAGCTTTCGGGTCTCGTCGTATTCGGCGTTGACCCAGGGCAAGCCGATCTTGAGCGCCGTGGTCTCGGCAAATTCCGCGTCGGCAAGCCGCTTCGCCTGCACGAACGCCTTGAAAATGCTGGCGGCCAGCCACGGATGCTTGTCGAGCACGTCGCGGCGCACGCCGACCGCGTGCATGATCGGAAAGATACCGGTGCGCCGGAAATAGTCGCGCTCGGCCGCTCGATAGTCGGGGTAAAGCCGCCGCACCTTGGGATGGCCTTGGACGAAGCAGGACGGCCGCCGCGCCGCCATCACCGCGTCGAGCGCACCGTCGGCCAGCATCTGCGACAGCGATCTGGCCCTCCGGCGCAGCCTCAGCGGAAAGCCCGGCGGCAGGTTGAGCGGAAATTTCTCGCGCCGGCCCGGATTTTCCAGCCCGCCCTGGACCCAGTTCATGTCTTTCGCGGCGATGCCGAACTCGTCCTGCAGGAAGCCGCGGAACCACATCACCGCCGACATCTGGTATTCGGGCACGCCGATCCGCTTGCCCTTGAGGTCGGCAGGCCCCTCGATGCCGCGATCGTTGCGGATATAGACCGCGGAATGGCGGAACATCCGCGACAGGAACGCCGGCACCGCCACATAGGGCGGCGCGCCGCGCGACAGCGCGATCAGGTAGGGGCTGAAGCCGATCTCGGCGACCTCGAACTCGCCGTGGAAGTAGGCGCGCTCGAAGCACTCCTCGACCGGCATGGTGAGATAGTTGACGTCGCAGCCTTCGACCCGCACGCGGCCATCGACCAGCGGCCGGATGCGGTCGTAGTCCCAGGTCGCGATGGTGATCGGCAGCCGGCTCATCGCTGCGACAACTATACCGGTCAAAGTCGAAAGTTTGTACCGCTCAATGGGTTGCACCTGACTGTCCGGGCGGTACGTTAACGGAGGGAGGGCGGCCCATGAACAGACGATGGATTGTCGGGGTGGCGCTGGCGGCGGCGATTGCGTCGCCCGATGCGGTTCGCGCGGATGACTTTCCGTCCCGCCAGATTACCATCGTGGTCGGCCTTGCGCCGGGCGGCATCACCGACGTGACATCGCGCATCTACGCCGAGGCGATGTCGAAGATCACCGGCCAGCGGGTCATCGTCGAAAACCGGCAGGGCTCCGGCGGCGCGGTCGGCGCGGCTGCCGTGCAGAACGCCGCACCGGACGGCTACACGCTGCTGGTGTTTTCCGGCTCCCAGCATGTCGCGGTGCCGGCGATGGCGGCGAGCGCGCCCTACGACCCGATCAAGGGGTTTGCGCCGATCACCATCCTGTTCGATCTCACCACCCTGGTGTCGGTGCCGGCGGAGCTTCCGGCGAAGGACCTCGCCGGGCTTTGGGCCTATGGCAAGCAGAAGGCCGGCGGCCTGTCGTTCGGTTCGCCGGGGGTGGGTACCCCGTCCCACATGCTGGCCGCCCGGCTGGGTCGCGCCACCGGCACGCCGATGCAGATGGTGCACTACCGCGGCGGCGGCCCGATGATGGCCGACCTGATCACCGGGCGGGTCGACTGGGCGCTGGCGTCCTACACGGTCACCAAGGGCCATTTCATCGAGAAAAAGCTCCGGGCGCTGGCGATCGACGCCGATGCCCGCTGGGACGGCATGCCGGACGTGCCGACGCTCACCGAACTCGGCCTGGGCAGCGAGAAGGTGGCGCGATGGTTCGGCGTGGCGGCACCGGCCGGCACGCCGCCTGACCTCGTCAAGAAGCTGCATGATGCGTTCATTCAGGCGTCCAAGGACCCGGCCCTCATCAAGCGGCTGCATGACAACGGCACTCCGATCCACACCACGACTCCCGAGGAGATGGCGCGCCTGCTGTCCACCGAGAACGACCGCACCAAGGAGCTGGTCGACGCGCTCAATCTCAAGCAGAAATAGTTAGGTACGCGCTGCGATCGGCTGGTCGCGAACCAGGCCGGCCGAACCGTATTCGCGCATCAGCGTTTCGGCGCGCTGCATTGGCTCGAGATCGCGCGCCATCAGCGTGGCTCCGATGTGCCGGCCCCGCGCCACCAGGGCGGCGCCGTAGGGTTGGCGCAGATCGTTGTAGCACCTGAGGCCTTCACCGATATCGCCGCTCGTCGCCAGCGCATCAGCAAGACTTTCCGCATCGATGGCGGCCTTCATGACCCCGCTCGCCACATGCGGCCGGGCGACGAAAGCCGCATCGCCAATCAACGCCACCCGGCCAAATACGATACGCGGCGATTCAAGATCGAAGATCGGCTGCAGGATGATTTGCGGTGTGGTGTAGACCAACGCCGCAAGCTGCGGCGCGAACAGCGCTTTCCGGCGTCTTGCTTCACCGTTGCAATCAACTCCGGCCGGATCAGCGGCGGCGGGATTGAGAGTGCCGTGCCGGCGGCCGTCTGCGTCGGTGCAAAGATCGGTCAGGTGGCTTTCCGGCACGGGCCGGAACCAGACGAAATGGCATGTGCGCCCTCCGTCGCCTTTCGGCGCTGGCATCGGAATCGACAGCATCAGTTCGCCGTCGGCAAAGCCGAACACCATCTGATGGAGCACCAGATCGCGGATCGCGCAGATCAAGCCTTTCCGCGCTCGACCACGCCGCGCCAGGCGACGTAGCCGGCGTAGCTTGGCGAAGCTCCGGGACAAGCTGCGCTCGCACCGTGGAATGCAGGCCGTCGGCGCCGACCAGCAGATCGCCTTCGGCGCGCGAGCCGTCCTCGAACACCGCGGCGACGCCGTCAGCGCGGGCTCGATCCGCTGCAGCGATCTTGCCGCCGGCATAGCAGGCCTCCGGCAGCGCCTGCCGCAGCGGCCGCCAGATGCGCGACCAGGCGCTGGTGACAGCGCGCACCGGCAGTTCGTGGATGATCTGGCCGTGACGATCGAGCCCGACACGTCCCAGCGACGTCGATGCCGATCGAACTGTCGGACGGACAGCCCGATCCGCCGCATCACAGCGAACAGTTCCTCGCGCGTGCCGATGCCGGTGCCGCGGTCGCCGAGATCGCCGGCGGCGCGCTCGAACACGGTCGCGTCCCAGCCCGCTCGGCGCAGCAGATGCGCCGCGAACAGCCCGCCGACCGAGCCGCCGATCACCAAGGCGCGTGGTCTGGCCAGCGTTCACTCCCTCATGCGGTCGTTCGATGATGGCGACCGCCGCGCGTCCAGGCAAGGCGCGCGAACTCAACTATGAGTTGTTCGCGTGAGTTCGTGCAATTTCATCGCTGCAAGATTCCGATGGCCGCTGAATTCTTCGGCTGCCGCGCCTCGCCGACGAGTGCCGAGCGCGATTGCCCGGCGCCTCGCAAAGTCAGACACCATCTGCGTTTGATCCACATCATTGTTCGCTAATCGCTGAGTTTTCCTGAATTTTCAAAAAACGAATTATTGCTTTTGCGATGCTTCCGGCAAACTCTCCGCGCCCATAACGGCCAACGAGCCGTTGATTCGATGCAGGGAAAGGATCGGTCCGATGACCAAAAACGAGCTCATCGCTGCGGTGGCCGACAAGGCGCAAATGACGAAAACCGCGGCTGCTACCGCCGTCGATGCGACCTTCGACGCGATCACTTCGACGTTGAAGAAGGGCGGCGAAGTCAAGATCATGGGGTTCGGTAACTTCAGGGTGGTCAAGCGTGCGGCACGCGAAGGGCGCGATCCGCGCACCGGCGCACCGGTCAAGATCAAGGCGGCCAAGCGTCCGCGGTTCTCGGCCGGCAAGGGGCTGAAGGACGCTGTCAACAAGTAGCACGGCCGAAATTTCACCGCCGGCGCCCTCGCGATCCGTCGCGAGGGCGTTCGCATTTCCGGCGATCGCTTGAACTGCGGCCACGTCAGCGCGATAAAGGCCGAGCGGGGCGGTTAGCTCAGCGGTAGAGCGCCTGCCTTACACGCAGGATGTCGGCGGTTCGAACCCGTCACCGCCCACCAGCCTTCGCTCGCTTCGCGAGCTACGGCTCGGCAAGCCGGCTTCAGACTTTCGGGGCGAAGCGAGCGAAGGCGGGCCGTTGCATTTGCAAACTACGGCTCGGCAATCGAAAGCGGGTTCCCGACACCAAGCCGTCATTCTTGACTTGGCCCAAGGTGACAATTAAGTCCTTGGCACCGCCCGCGGGGGCGTAGCTCAGTTGGTTAGAGCGCTGCCCTGTCACGGCAGAGGCCGAGGGTTCGAGTCCCTTCGCTCCCGCCACTTCCCTCCAACAGCGCGAAATCCTAGCCGCTATGCCGGTTCGCAAGCCGTCCCCGGCTTGCATTGGCGCGCGCGGAGCGCCACGATCCGCCGGGATTTGAATTTTCCATGACAATCAACAGTTGCAGGGAGCGAACATGAAACTCGCGTTTTTCGACGACTACAAGCTGGGCGTGGTGGTCGGCGACAAGATCGTCGACGTCTCGGCCGTGACCAAGGGCATCAAGGCGCTCGGGCCGCAGGACGTGATCCGCGGCGTGATCGAGAAGTGGAGCGCCTACAAGGGCAAGCTCGCCGCCGCCGCCAAGAAGGGCAAGGGCAAGCCGCTGGCCAAGGTCGAGGCTGCGGGCGCCGCTGCCGAAGCCGGAAAACATCATCTGCATGGCGGTGAACTACATGGAGGACGGCACGCTTGCCGGAGCCGGCGCCGATCAACGCCTTCATGAAATCGCCGAGCTCGATCATCGGCGACGGCGACACCATGGTGCTGCCCGACATGGCCGCCTCGGTGTTCGAAGGCGAGGCCGAGCTTGCCGTCGTCATCGGCAAGAAGGCCTCCCACGTCAAAGCCAAGGACGCGATGAAATACGTGTTCGGCTACACCAACTTCATCGACGGCTCGGCGCGCGGCGTGGTGCCGCCGACCAACGTGTTCTACCAGATGAAGTCGCGCGACACCTTCGCGCCGATCGGGCCGTACATCGTCACCGCCGACGAGATCAAGAACGTCGACAAGATGCAGATCCGGCTGACCAACAACGGCACGGTGATGCAGAACTTCAACACCGACGACATGGCGCACAAGATTCCGCGCTGCATCGAATGGGTGACCTCGATCCACACGCTGCTGCCGGGCGACATCCTCGCCACCGGCACCAACCATCGCGGCCTCAACCCGTTCATGGACGGCGACAAGATCGAGCTGACCTGCGAGGGCCTCGGCACGCTGCACATCAAGATCAAGGACCAGCACAAGCGCACCTGGGCGCGCATCACCCGCCTCAAGCACAAGGAAAGCGGCGCGCCGGGCGTGCACACGCCGCAGACCGGCGGCAAATACGCACCGGCGAAGACCGCTTAGCGAATAGGAAGTGGCGAATAGCGAGTAGAGTTGCGAGTTGCGGCCATTCGCCACTCGCGATTTCGCTATTCGCCCTTATGCGTTCGCGCCGATCGCGAGCATCTGCCTTGCGTCCGCCGGCGTCGCGATTTCGTCGCCCAAGATCTGGATGATCTTGCCGGCCTTCTCGACCAGAGCGGCATTGCTCGGCGCCAGCTTGCCCTTCTCCAGATAGATGTTGTCCTCAAGTCCGACGCGCGGATGCCCACCGAGCAGTACGGCCTGCGCCACCATCGGGAACTGCCAGAGCGAAATACCGAACGCGAACCAAGTACAATCCTTGGGCAGAAGGTTGCGCATATAGGTCATCGCCTCCGGCGTCGCCGGCTGGCCCCAGGAGATGCCGAGGCAAATCTGGAACAGACCCGGGCCTTTGACGAAGCCGTCCTGGAGGAAGCGCTTGGCCAGAAGCAGGTGCCCGGTCTCGAACACCTCGAGCTCGGGCGTGACGCCGGCATCCTTGATGGCGAGCGCCATCGCTTTGAGGTGCGTCGGCGTGTTGATGAACACCCGGTCGCCCATGTTGAGCGAGCCCATGTCGAGGCTGCAGATGTCGGGGCTGGATCTCCATGACGTGCTGGACGCGGTCGGCGGGCCCGCGCAGCACGGAGTTGGCGCTCGGCTTCGACGGGTCCTTGTCGTCATGAAAGAAGCGTGCGCCCGGGCCCGTGGTCAGGTTGATCAATACGTCGGAGTTCTTTTGCCGAATGCGATCCACCGCCTCGCGGTAGAGCGCCTTGTCCATGCTCGGCTTGGTGGTCTTGGGATCGCGCACGTGAATATGCACGATGGCTGCGCCGGCCTTGGCGGCATCGAGGCAGGAGTTGGCAATCTGCTCGGGCGTGACCGGCACCGCCGGGTTTTTGCCGGGGGTGTCCGCCGAACCCGTCACCGCGCAAGAAATCATCACTTTGCGTGCCATGCCATCCTCCCTCGTCGCCGAGCCTTATGGCGGCCCGCGGCGGAGCAAAGGGTGCACGCCCCGGCGGGGCGCTGCAAGCGCCCCGCCGGCATGGCAAGCGCGCTTACTTGTAAAGCGTAATGCTGATGACCCCGCCCAGATCGCCTTCCTTGCCGCCTTCCTTCGGATAGCCGGTGATGTCAATTTCGCCTTGGGGCGAGCCGTGACAGCTCAGGCAGGAGGCGCCGTAATACTCCGGCACGGCGGTGCGGTGCGCGGGCTTGCCGTTGGCTTGCGCGATCGCGGCAAACGACTGATCCCTCGTCCAGGATGCCAGCAAAAGCTTGTCCTTGATGACCTGGCTTTCCCAGCCGTCCGGCTTGGCCTTGGCGTTGCGAATGAGCGGCAGAGGGGCGGTTACTTTCATCTCGGCAAGACCGATCGCGCGGCGCCCGAACGATTCGTTGACCAGGCGGCCGAATACCGCCGGAATGAACCCTTTGAATCCGACGCCCTTACGGTTGATGGTGTCCTGATGCGCGTTAATGACCTCGACAATCGCGTCCATCTGCATGCGGAGAAGCTTGCCGTGCCGCGAGCTCGGATCGATCGACGTCGGGTCCAGGCCCGCCGATGCCTTGTAGATCGAAATCGCCTCGTTCATCACGGCATTGCTGTCGAAGCCTTTGTCGCCAAGGGCCGCATCGTTGATGGTAGTTTGATGCCGCGAGACCACGGTGCGGCCGGCGCGCAGCATATTGGCAAGGCTGTTGGCGATTTGGGCGTCTTCATCGCCGGCCCCGATGGGCGAGTTGGCCGCAAGCGCGATCGCGGTTGCCGCTATGACACCGGCGCCGGCAGCCCAGAGCAGGGCGGTTCCGCGGTGAATTCGATCGAGCAGCATGATGGGATCTCCTTGCGATGGCTGGCGGTCTAGGCGGTCACGCGCTTGAGAAAAACTTCGACAGCGGATTCGAGCGTGCTGGCCTGCGCAGAAAACGCCTGCGAGGCATCAAGCACTTCGGTTGCGGCACGATTGGTCTCATTGATGGCCTTGGTGACCACGGTCATGTTGTCGGCGAGCTCGTTGGCACCGTGAGCCGCTTGCTGGACGCTGTTTGCGATCATTTGCGTTGAGCTTGTCTGCTGCCCCACCGCTCCGGCAACAGCGGCGGTGAAGCCGTCGATCTCGCTCATCACGCCGCTGATCGAGCGGATCGCGTCGACCGCATCGCGAGTTGATCGCTGGATAGCGCCAACCTGTTGGGCAATATCTTCGGTGGCGCCCGCGGTCTGGCTTGCCAGCGCTTTGACCTCGGCGGCGACCACGGCGAAACCGCGGCCGGCTTCACCTGCGCGCGCCGCCTCGATGGCGGCGTTGAGCGCCAGCAAATTGGTCTGCTCTGCGATGTCCCGAATCAGCATGACGACGTCGCCGATCCGATCGGCGCCCGTCGACAATTGTCCAACCAACTGGTCGGCCGACCGGGTGACCTCGGTGGCGCGGTGAACCACGCTGTGCGCCTCCGCGGCCTGCACGTTGATCTCATGGATCGATTCGTCGAGCTGGTCGGCGGCGCCGGCCACAGTCCGGACATTGCTCGATGTCGTTTCGGAAGACAGCAGGACCGCGCGCGCCTGCACGTCTGCCTCTTTGGCCACAGCCGAGAGCGTCCGCGCGGTGGCCTCCATGCGTGAGACGTTATCGGAGACCGCGCGGACGACCCCGGTGATGGTGCCTCGGAAATCGTGGATAATCTTCTCGATGGCAACCGCGTGCGCGTGCTCCTTCGCCTGGGCAGAACGCTGAAGCGCGGCATAGTTGCGGCGCTCGATCTCGCTGCCGCGGAATACTTCGAGCGCGCGGGCCATCTCGCCGACCTCATCGCGGTCGGTCAACGCCGGCACCTTAAGCTCGACGTTTCCGCCGGAAAGGCTGTGCATCGCTGCACCGATGCCGATCAGCCGCCGCACCAAGCGGCCGCGAACGTAAAACACGCCGATACAGCCGGCTGCGAGCAGGCTTGCGAGCGATACGATCAGCAGCAGCGTACGGGCACGGTTCAGGCTTGCGGTCAACGTGGCCGAGCCGATTTCCATGCTGATCTCGGCATTGCGAACCAATGATGCGACAGAGCCGTCGAGATCGCGCAAAATCGTGGCGTTCTCGTCGACAGTGGCGTCAACGCGCGTAGTGACGAACAGCTCACGGGCGTGCCGTGCGAAAACGCTGTTGGCGCCGAGCGCTAGGTCGTTGAGTTGACCGACGTCGGACCTCAACTCGCCCTCAGGCAGGCCGGCCGCCGCTTGATTGAGCGATTCGATGGCCGCCTTGAGCCGGTCCTGGATCGGTTTAAACGCCGCAGGCTCTTTGACGATTGAACCTTCGCTGATCAGGCTGACCAGAAGGTGCGTTCTGGTCGCGACTTCCAAGGTCTGATCGTGGTCGCGAAGGACGCGCAGGCGTTCAATGATGTCGGCATGGGCTCGATGGGTGGCTCCCAGCAGTGTTTCGATGTCGGCACGAAGCGCCGTGCGTTCGGTGACGGCCTCCTCAAGGGCCACCAGATTCGCCTCAAGTCGCTGCGTCAACGTCGTAATGGTCACGATGGCGGGACTGCTGCCCTTGCTGTCTTTCATTCGCTCCAGCACCGCCGCAAGCTCAGCGCGCTTGTCTTTAATCGTGGCGAGCGTACTGCGCTGGTCTTCCGCGGTCCTGGCGCTGATGAAACGTGCCGCGGTTGCCGAAATAGCCCGAGAAATCACCGACAACCGCATCGCATCGAGCGTCGCGGGCACTTGGCGGCCGGTGACCTGCCGTAAGCCTTGCTCCATGGTCTGAAAGGAAAAGAAGGCCACCGCGGCGGCAATCACGGTCATACCCGCGACCACGCCGAAAGCGATCAACAGCTTCGTGCTAATCCCAAACCGGCCCTTTAACGCGAACGAAGCGGCCGGCTGGGCCGCTTGGCCAGAAGCCGTCTGGGATCGCTCGGGCATCAATGCACCATCCCCGGACATAGCACCCAGCATGTCCGTCCCCTCCGAATTGCGCGCAAATGCTTATGGATTGCGGTTAAGAAGGCCCTAATTTACTCTCGTCACATTGCTGATTTGATGGGCACGGCCTCTCACATCCGCGTGTCAACCACGTCACGACGTACGCGTTGCGGGCCCACCCGGCCGCTGGACTATAATGGCCATCCAAGGGTCCATTGTGTGCGGCAGTCAGGGCTTCTGTTGTGAAGGTCATCATCGTCGGGGGCGGGGTCGGCGGGCTCACCATGGCCCTGATGCTGCATGACCGCGGCATCGACTGCGAACTGTTCGAGCAGTCCGACGGCATCCGCGAACTCGGTGTCGGCATCAACACACTGCCCCATGCCATCAAGGAGTTGAAAGAGCTCGGCCTGATGGAGCGGCTCGACGCCGTCGCCATCCGCACCTTCGAGCTGATCTACACCAACCGCTTCGGCCAGGAGATCTGGCGCGAGCCGCGCGGCCTCGATGCTGGCTACGACGTGCCGCAGTTCTCGGTCCACCGCGGCCGGCTGCAGGGTGTGATCTACCAGGCGGTGCGCTCACGGCTTGGCGAAAGCCGTTTGCATACAGGGCACAGGCTTGGCGCCTTCAAGCAGGATGAGAGCGGTGTCACGGCCTATTTCTTTGATCGGAACGGCTCGCACCGCCGTACCGCTCAAGGCGACGTCCTGATCGGCGCCGATGGCATCCATTCCCACGTGCGCCAGGCGCTCTACCCAAACGAAGGCCCGGCCCGCTGGAACGGCTCGATGCTGTGGCGCGGCGCACTGGACTGGCCGAAGTTCCTGACCGGCCGTTCGATGGTGATTGCCGGCGGCATGGCTGCCAAGCTCGTGGTCTATCCGATCGGCGAGGGCACCCGCGAAGATCGGCCGCTGACCAACTGGGCTGTACTGGTGAAGGTCGGCGAGGGCGGCGCACCGCCCAACAAGGAAGACTGGTCGCGGCCCGGCCGGTTCGAAGACCTGATGCCGCATGTACAGCGCTTCCGCATCCCCTACGTCGACGCCAAGGCGCTGATCGAGGCAACGCCGGAATTCTGGGAATACCCGATGTGCGACCGCGACCCGCTGCCGCGCTGGAGCCACGGCCGGGTCACGCTGCTGGGCGACGCCGCACACCCGATGTATCCGGTCGGCTCGAATGGCGCCTCGCAAGCCATTCTCGACGCCCGCTGTCTCGCCGATCATTTGGTCGGCGCCGAGCATGCGGTGCATGGGCTTTGGCAATACGAGCAGGAGCGGCTGCCGCCGACCGCACAGATCGTAAAGATGAACCGGGGCGGCGGCCCGGAAGGCGTCATCGACGCCGTCGAGCAGCGCGCTCCGGACGGCTTCTCCAACGTCGATGACGTGCTGCCGTTCGAGCAGCGCAAAGCGATCGTGCGCGGCTATGCCGGAGCGGCGGGCTTTGCGCAGAGCCAGGTCAACAAACCCGCCGGTAAGGCAGCGTAATGCTCAACGAAAGAGGCCCGGTTCTCTGGGCCTCTTTGCCTTGTTTGGTCTTGGTCGCCTAATTAGTAACAGACGCGGACAGGCCTGAAGATCGGTTGACCATATGCGGTGTAACCGACTATCCGCCGCCTGAGATAGCAGCCATCGCCGTAGTAGCCGGCGCCGTAATAGCCGTACGGGCCGCCGCCATAATAGTAGGGCGAGGCCGCGAGCGCGCCGAACGCCAAGCCGCCGGCGAAGGCACCCGCGCCCCATCCCCAGCCGCCGCCGCGCCAGCCACCGCCGCGCCAGCCACCGCCATGCCAGCCACCGCCATGCCAGCCGCCGCCCCACCGCGCCTCAGCAGGCGTCGCCGCCGCAGCGGCCAGCGCCGCAACCGTAACACCTGCGATTGCGATCTTCCTGAACATGCTCATGCGACAACTCCCTATCCCTATATCCCTATCTGTCCTGCGGTCCCCCGCTGAAGGAAATTCGGGAGACGCCCGCAACGTTCCCATCCCGGCACTGAATATTGACTGAACACACAATTCATCGCCGTGGCGGTTCCGTGGCCTAGAAAAGGCAAACTCGGCGCCCCCTACAGTGCGCGCACAAGCCGCGGCAGCCAGAGCTGGAACAGCGTCGCGCATACGGTTCTCCGTTGCAGGTTTTCTCCCAATGTGAAAACTGCGCTGCAACGTGTTCCGAAAGTGCGGCGATTTATTGCTGAACAGTGGTTCAGATTTCAATGCCGCCGACGGCCGCTATTCTGCGAGCGGCGTCGGGTTAGCGGCCGGCGGGTCGATGCCGAAGGTTGCGGCGGTAATGCAGGTCATCGAGAAGCTTCCGGTCATCGCGACCAGCGCGACCAGGCTTTCCAGACCCATGGTCTTTTCGGCGGCCGCATAGGTCGCGTCGCTGAGACCCTTCTTGGACAGAATTTCGCCCGCCACCGTGAAGCAGGTTTGCTCGCGCGCATCGGGCAGGTTTGGAGCCTTCCGCGCGTTGATCGCGTCGATGGTCGCCTGGTCGATGCCGACGCCGAGCGAGGCGCGAACCTGCGCGAACCACGGATATTTGGCGCCCCAATGCCGGGCGACGACCAGGTTCACGATCTGCTGCTCGCGGCGCGACAACGGCCCGGACGCTGTGGTGGCTCGGAGGTTCTGGCAGGCCTCGAACAATTTCGGGATCTGAATATAGGCGGTGTATGGCCCGCCCAACGGGCCGCTGGCTGCCTTGGCGGCGTCGTAGACGCGGCCCTGTTCGGCGTTCATCGCGGCGCGATCCGGCATTGTTATGCGTGCCATGAGTTGTCCTCCCGTTTTCGTTGCGGGTCGAGGCTATCATCGGTGGATTGATCATGCGAGCGGGTGAGCCCGCTCAAAAAGAAAAAGCGGCCCGGAGGACGCCTTCCTTTTACGCTTGCGCCGCGTTCACGCCCCCGGAGGCGGCGGCAGGAACATGACCTCGTGCTTGGCCGACAGCGCCACCACCTCGGGCGGGTTTGCTCCTTCATCGAGTGGATCGCCCAGAACAGGTCGTAGAGCCGGCGCGTCGGCGCCACCCAGAAGAAGCATTTCACCGTCTGGTCGGTCTTGTTGAAGATGCCGTGGGCCTGGTTCATCGGCAGGCGGATCAGGTCGCCGGTGGTGGCGACGAACTCGCGGCCGTCGAGCACCAGGTCGAAGCGGCCGTCGAGCATGTAGATGAACTCGTCCTGGGTCGGATGGATGTGCGGCGGCACGAAGGTGCCGGGCGGGAAGGTGGCGTGCCACGAGAACGACTGCTCGTTGAGCGATTTCGGCACGTAGGTTTGGCCGAGGATGTTCCAGCTAATGCCTTCGAGGCCGGTATTGGCCTTGGTGATTCCCGCAGTCAGTTGCTGCATGGCGCACGCGCTCCCGTTTTCTGGCGGCTGCGGGCCATTCAACCACGTCTGCAGGGGCTTAGAAACGATCCCGAACGGCAATGCCGGCTCCTTTTGGCCACAGCGTAAACGGCCGCCCGGGCAGGGGGCAACGCAAGGTCGGGACAAGGCTTTTCGCGCCTTGCCACCCATTGTGCGCTGCGCTAAGCCTCAGCCTGCCTGTCTTTGGAACGAATCCGGATCCGGACGGGGATTGGTGGGGCTTGCGGCGCGCCAACCGGCGCCGGATGGGTCCAGTTCGGCCATTTTGAGAGGCCGATCTGAGAGGTCGCCGAGGGTCGCCATGAATGCGCTGCTGCATGGACTACCTGCCCGTCGTCATCTTCATCGCGGTCGCGCTGGGCCTCGGCCTTGCGCTGCTGATCGCGCCGTTCATCGTCGCCTACAAGCAGCCCGATCCCGAAAAGCTCTCCGCCTACGAATGCGGCTTCAACGCCTTCGATGACGCGCGGATGAAATTCGATGTGCGGTTCTATCTGGTCGGCATCCTGTTCATCGTCTTCGATATCGAGTTCAACCTGCTCATTCCGTATGCGCTCGCCCGCGAGCCAGCTCGGCGATTTCGGCTTCTGGGCCTTCATGCTGTTCCTTGCGATCCTGACGGTCGGCTTTATCTATGAGTGGAAGAAGGGAGCGCTCGAATGGGATTGAGCGAACCCGACACTGCGGCCACATTGGCGGCGCCCGCGCCCAGGGGCATTCTCGATCCGCGCACCGGCAAGCCGGTCGGCTCGGACGATGCGTTCTTCTCCGGCCTCAACAACGAGCTCGCCGACAAGGGCTTCATCGTCACCGCGACCGAGGATCTGATCACCTGGGCGCGCACCGGCTCGCTGATGTGGATGACCTTCGGCCTCGCCTGCTGCGCGGTCGAGATGATGCAGATGTCGATGCCGCGCTACGACGCCGAGCGCTTCGGCTTTGCGCCGCGCGCCTCGCCCCGGCAGTCCGACGTCATGATCGTCGCCGGCACGCTGACCAACAAGATGGCGCCGGCGTTGCGCAAGGTCTACGACCAGATGCCGGAGCCGCGCTACGTCATCTCGATGGGCTCGTGCGCCAACGGCGGCGGCTACTACCATTATTCCTACTCGGTGGTGCGCGGCTGCGACCGTATCGTGCCGGTCGACATCTATGTGCCGGGCTGCCCGCCGACCGCGGAGGCGCTGCTGTACGGCGTGCTGTTGCTGCAGCGGAAGATCCGCCGCACCGGAACGATCGAGCGATAGCGGCTGGCCATTTGCTCGCGCGGCCCGTCAGCGTTGAAGGGCAATGGCAAACGCCGAGGCTTCCCTGCCGCAGTTCGAACATTCTGTCGTCGAACGAACCACCGCGGACCTGACCCGGCCCGCTGCCGAATCCGGGCTCCACACCTGAGTGAACCGGCATGATCCGCGGCGCACAGCAGCCGTTGCGCCGCTTGCCACTCATTGTGCACTGCGCTAAGGGTCCAAAGTTCCCTTTCGCGGCGCGAATCCGCATCGATATTGGGGTCGGGGGGCGCCCAATCATCGATAACCGAGTTCCGCTGGCACGCCCATCGGCTTGGATTCGGCGCTAATCGAGCGGTCGCTCATGGACGAGATGCTGGAAAAACTCGGCGACACCATCGCGGGCGCGCTGTCCGGCTCCGTCATCGGCCATTGGGTGGCGCACGGCGAGTTGACGGTCACGGCGAACGCCCGCGACATCGTCAAGGTCATGGCATTTCTACGCGACGACGAGCGCTGCCGGTTTATGAGCTTCATTGACGTGACCGCGGTCGACTGGCCGGCCCGCGAGCGCCGGTTCGATGTGGTGTACCACCTGCTGTCGCCTGTGCTGAACACCCGCATCCGCGTCAAGATCGAAGCCGGCGAGGACACCCGCGTGCCCTCGATCATCGAGGTGTTCCCGGGCGCCGACTGGTTCGAGCGCGAGACCTACGATCTCTACGGCGTGCTGTTCACCGGCCATCCCGACATGCGGCGGCTGCTCACCGACTATGGCTTCGAGGGGCATCCGCTGCGCAAGGATTTTCCGCTCACCGGCTTCGTCGAGGTGCGCTGGGACGGCGAACAGAAGCGCGTGGTCTACGACAAGGTCCGGCTGGCACAGGAATTCCGCAATTTCGATTTCCTGTCTCCCTGGGAAGGTGCTGGCTATGTCCCGTTGCCAGGCGACGAAAAGGCGAAGTGAGAAAGTAGCGAATAGTGAATAGCGAGTGGCGAATAGGGATGAAGCTTGAACGGGGCGCCGATCAAATCCTACAGAGACCTGCGGGTTTGGCAGGACGCTATGGCGTTGGCCGAAGCATCCTATCGCCTGACTCGCGGTTTCCCGAAGGAGGAAATGTTCGGCCTATCGTCGCAGATCAGACGGGCCGCGGCTTCCATTGCGGCGAATATCGCAGAGGGGCATGGACGGGAAAATACAGGGTCCTTCGTTCAATCGCTTCGCATCGCGCAAGGCTCGCTCAAAGAACTCGAAACACATTTGCTGCTGGCCGCACGCGTTGGGCTGCTGAAGGAGCGTTGCGTCGAAGTCCCGTTGGGGCAATGCGAAGCGCTGGGAAAAATGCTGCGTTCTCTCATTCGATCCTTGCAGCAAAAATCTGGATCGCGTTGATGCTTTTTCCTATTCGCCATTCGCCATTCGCTACTCGCCTTGAGCACGGCGGGGAGAACTGAGTCATGGCGGAGAATTTACGCAACTTCACCATCAACTTCGGCCCGCAGCATCCGGCCGCGCACGGCGTTCTGCGCCTCGTGCTCGAACTCGACGGCGAGATCGTCGAGCGCGTCGATCCGCACATCGGCCTGTTGCATCGCGGCACCGAGAAGCTGATCGAGCACAAGACCTATCTGCAGGCGATTCCGTATTTCGACCGGCTCGACTACGTCGCGCCGATGAACCAGGAGCATGCGTTCTGCCTCGCAGCGGAAAAGCTTCTGCATCTCAGCGTGCCGCGGCGGGCGCAGCTCATCCGCGTACTCTTCTGCGAGATCGGGCGGCTCTTGTCGCATCTTCTCAACGTCACCACCCAGGCCATGGACGTCGGCGCGCTCACTCCGCCGCTGTGGGGCTTCGAGGAGCGCGAGAAGCTGATGGTGTTCTATGAGCGCGCCTCGGGCTCGCGTATGCACGCTGCATTTTTCCGGGTCGGCGGTGTGCACCAGGACCTGCCGGCGAAGCTCGTCGACGACATCGAGGGCTTCTGCGATCCGTTCCTCAAGGTGGTGGACGATCTCGACGCGCTGCTCAGCGAGAACCGCATCTTCAAGCAGCGCAACGTCGATATTGGCGTGGTCAGCCTGAAGGACGCCTGGGCCTGGGGTTTCTCGGGTGTGATGGTGCGCGGCTCGGGCGCTGCCTGGGACCTGCGCAAGGCGCAGCCCTATGAGTGCTATTCCGAGCTTGAATTCGACATTCCGGTCGGCAAGAACGGCGACTGCTACGACCGCTACCACATCCGCATGGAGGAGATGCGGCAGTCGGTCCACATCATGAAGCAGGTGATCAAGAAGCTCCGCGAGCCCGAAGGGCAGGGGCCGGTGACCATCAACGACAACAAGATCGTGCCGCCGCGGCGCAGCGAAATGAAAAAGTCGATGGAGGCGCTGATCCATCACTTCAAGCTCTATACCGAAGGTTTCCACGTGCCGGCCGGCGAAATCTACGCCGCGGTCGAGGCGCCGAAAGGCGAATTCGGCGTCTACCTCGTCGCCGACGGCACCAACAAGCCCTACAAGTGCAAAATCCGCGCACCGGGGTTCGCGCACCTGCAGGCGATGGACTTTCTGTGCAAGGGCCACATGCTGGCTGACGTCTCGGCCATCCTCGGCTCTCTCGACATCGTGTTCGGGGAGGTCGACCGGTGACGCAGGTGCCGCTCACCTTCGATCACGCGACCGGCCGCCTCGATGGGGCGAGCGCGATGGAGCGTTTCGCCGTATTCCTGCTTCAGGTCGGCGCACTCGCGACCACGCCGCTCGGACATCGCGGCTTTTCGATTGGAGCCAGAATGGTGTCGTCGGTAATTGACCGCCGCGAGATCGCGATCCAGCTCAACGAGGATGCGCAGTTCGCGTTTCCGTTGGGCGATGGCTATTGGAGCCTGCTGCTTGATCGAGGCTTCCGGTACGAAGCCGAAGTCGAGGGCTTTCTGCGCGGCGTGGCAGACGTCGACTACGCCTTTGTCGACGGCGGTGCCAATTTCGGCCTGTGGTCGGTGTTGGCTTCGAGCCGGCCCTACGGCGGCCACAAGGTGATCGCGATCGAGGCATCACCGTCCACCGCGGCGCAGCTTAAGCGCAATGCCGCACTCAACGACGATCGCTTCATGATTCTGCATCGCGCAATCGGCTCTACCACCGGAGGCCGCGTCTGGTTGGCCGGCCACAAGCATGAGGCGGTGCATGTCGACCCGGCGGCCGGCGCCAACGGCGGCGGCCAGGGCGAGAGCGTGGAAATGATGGCGCTCGACAGCCTGCTCGATCAAGGTCTGGTGTCGACGCGGCAACGGTTGGTCATCAAGCTCGACGTCGAGGGCATGGAGATCGAGGCGATCAGGGGCAGCAAGCGGCTGCTTGGCTCCGAGGTCGTGTTCATCGCCGAGGAGCACGGCGCCGATCGCTCGCATGCGGTGTCGCGCTTTATCCTCAGCGATACGCCGTGCCGCGTGTTCGTACTTGACCCAGGAAGCGGGCGCTACGAGCCGCTGGTCGATCTCTCGATGCTCGATCGCATCAAGACCAACACGGCGATCGGCTACAACGTGTTCGCCACCAACAGTCCATTCTGGGAAGAAAGGATCAAGTCGGTTCCGGTCACGCGTCATTGACGCCGATAGAACCGAGCACGCCATGGCCGTCCGCCGCCTCGCACCGCCCAGCCTGCAGCCGAAGGACTTCGCCTTCACGGCGGAGAATATCGCCTGGGCGAAGAAGCAGATCGAGAAATATCCGGCCGGGCGCCAGCAATCGGCGATCATCCCGCTGTTGTGGCGCGCGCAGGAGCAAAATGGCGGCTGGCTGCCCGAGGCCGCGATCCGGCACGTCGGCGAAATGCTCGGCATGGCGCACATCCGGGCGCTTGAAGTGGCCACCTTCTACACCATGTTCCTGTTGGAGCCGTGCGGGAAGAAGGCCCACGTCCAGGTCT
This sequence comes from uncultured Alphaproteobacteria bacterium, assembly GCA_963702635.1. Taxonomy (GTDB): domain Bacteria; phylum Pseudomonadota; class Alphaproteobacteria; order Rhizobiales; family Xanthobacteraceae; genus Z2-YC6860. The sequence continues at coordinate 375,464 of CAVPDL010000009.1, read as the reverse complement.
GCGGCACCACGCCCTGCATGCTGCGGGGCGCTGATGCGATCTTCGACGTCTGCAGGAACCGCATCCATCACGATCCGCTGCACGTCTCCGCCGATGGCGACTTCTCCTGGGAGGAGGTCGAATGCCTCGGCGCCTGCGTCAACGCGCCGATGGTGCTGATCGGCAAGGATACCTACGAGGACCTTGACGCGGAGAGCTTCGAAAAGGTGCTCGACGGTTTCGCCAATGGCAAGCCGGTGAAGCCCGGCCCGCAGATCGACCGCCAGTTGTCCGCTCCGGTCGGCGGCGCGACCACGCTGAAGTCGATGAAGGCTTAAAGAAAATGCTCGACGACAAGGACCGCATCTTCAGGAATCTCTACGGCCAGGGCGACTGGGGCCTCGATGGCGCGCGAAAGCGCGGCGCATGGGATGGCACCAAGGCGATCCTCGACAAAGGCCGCGACGGTCTTGTCAACGAAGTCAAGGCTTCGGGCCTTCGCGGACGCGGCGGCGCAGGCTTCCCGACCGGAGTGAAATGGTCGTTCATGCCCAAGACCGTGGGCGAGCGGCCGCACTATCTCGTCGTCAACGCCGACGAGTCCGAGCCCGGCACCTGCAAGGACCGCGAGATCATGCGGCACGATCCGCATCTGCTGGTCGAGGGCTGTCTGATCGCCGGCCGCGCCATGGATTGCCGCGCCGGCTACATCTACGTGCGCGGCGAGTTCATTCGAGAGCGGGAGAGACTGCAAGCCGCGATCGACCAGGCCTATGAGGCGAAGCTGATCGGCAAGGACAACGTCCACGGCTTCGACTTCGATCTCTACGTCCATCATGGCGCCGGCGCCTACATCTGCGGCGAGGAGATGGCGCTGCTGGAAAGCCTCGAAGGCAAAAAGGGCCAGCCGCGGCTAAAGCCGCCGTTTCCGGCAAACGTCGGGCTCTATGGCTGTCCCGACCACCGTCAACAACGTCGAGAGCATTGCCGTGGTGCCCGACATCCTGCGGCGCGGCCCCACCTGGTTCGCCGGCATCGGCCGGCCGAACAACACCGGCACCAAGCTGTTCTGCATCTCCGGCCACGTCGAAAAGCCCTGCACGGTGGAAGACGCCATGGGCGTGCCGCTGCGCGAATTGATCGAGACCCATTGCGGCGGCGTGCGCGGCGGCTGGGACAATCTGCTCGCGGTCATTCCCGGCGGCTCGTCGATGCCGCTCATTCCGGCGCATCAGTGCGACGAACTGAAGATGGACTTCGACGGCTGCACGGCGCTGAAATCCTCGCTCGGCACCGCGGCCGTGATCGTGATGGACAAGTCGACCGACATCGTCCGCGCCATGGCCCGCATCTCGTATTTCTACAAGCACGAGAGCTGCGGCCAGTGCACGCCGTGCCGCGAGGGCATGGGCTGGATGTGGCGCGTGCTCACCCGCATGGCCGACGGCCGCGCCCAGAAGCGCGAGATCGACATGCTGTTCGACGTCACCAAGCAGATCGAGGGCCACACCATCTGCGCGTTCGGCGACGGCGCCGCCTGGCCGGTGCAGGGTCTGCTGCGGCACTTCCGGCCGGAGATCGAGCGGCGCATCGACGAATACACCCGCAACGCCGACCGGCACGAGCGGCTGCACGAGCCGGTACAGGTAGCGGCGGAGTAGGACGATGGCCAAGATCATCATCGACGGCACCGAAGTCGACGTCCCGCCGGAGTTCACGCTGCTGCAGGCGGCGGAGGCGGCCGGCGCGGAGATTCCGCGGTTCTGCTTCCACGAGCGGCTGTCGATCGCCGGCAATTGCCGGATGTGCCTGGTCGAATTGAAGGGCTCGCCAAAGCCGATCGCAAGCTGCGCCTGGGGCGTGCGCGACTGCCGGCCGGGTCCGAACGGCGAGCCGCCGGTCGTCAACACCAAGTCGCCGATGGTGCGCAAGGCGCGCGAAGGCGTGATGGAATTCCTGCTGATCAACCATCCGCTCGATTGCCCGATCTGCGACCAGGGCGGCGAATGCGACCTGCAGGACCAGGCGATGGCCTACGGCGTCGATTCCAGCCGCTATCACGAGAACAAGCGCGCGGTCGAAGACAAGTACATCGGCCCGCTGGTCAAGACGATCATGAACCGCTGCATCCATTGCACGCGGTGCATCCGCTTCTCGGCGGAGGTTGCAGGCGTGCCCGAGCTCGGCGCCATCGGCCGCGGCGAGGACATGGAGATCACGACCTACCTCGAGCAGGCGATGTCGTCGGAGCTGCAGAGCAACGTGGTCGATCTCTGCCCGGTCGGCGCGCTGACATCGAAGCCCTATGCGTTCGCGGCACGGCCTTGGGAGCTAGGCAAGACCGAAACCATCGACGTGATGGACGCGCTCGGCTCGGCGATCCGCGTCGATACCCGAGGCCGCGAAGTCATGCGCATCCTGCCACGCGTCAACGACGACGTGAACGAGGAATGGATTTCCGACAAGACCCGGCACGTCGTCGACGGGCTCCGCACTCAGCGGCTCGACCAGCCATACATCCGGCAGAACGGCCGGCTGGTGCCGGCGAACTGGCAGCAGGCTTTCGCGGCGATCGCAACGCGGGTGAAGGCGGCAAAGCCCAACCGCATCGGCGCCATTGTTGGCGATCTCGCCGCTGTCGAGGAAATGGTCGCGCTCAAGGACCTGATGACTCGGATCGGCAGCAAGAACATGGATTGCGGCCAGGACGGCATCGCCTTCAATCCGGACATGGGCCGGGCGAGCTACCTGTTCAACGCCACCATTGCCGGGATCGAGAGCGCCGACGCGCTGCTGATCATCGGCTCAAACCCGCGCCGCGAGGCCGCTGTGCTCAACGCTCGCATTCGCAAGCGCTGGCGCGCCGGCAAGTTCCCGGTGGCGCTGATCGGCGAGAAGGTCGACCTGACCTATCCCTACGATTATCTCGGCGCCGGCCCGGAAACGCTGGCCGAGCTTGCCGCCGGCAGGCATGGCTTTGCCGAGGTGCTGAACAAGGCGGAACGGCCGCTGATCATCGTCGGCGCCGGCGCCTTGTCGCGGCCCGATGGCGCCGCAGTCGCAGCGCTCGCCGCCAAGGTCGCGATCGAATGCCACGCCGTGAAAGAGGGATGGAACGGCTACAGCGTCCTGCACAACGCGGCGTCGCGCGTCGGTGCGCTCGAAGCGGGCTTCGTGCCGAGCGAAGGCGGGCTCAACACCGCAGCAATGACGAAGGACGGCGCGCTCGACGTGTTGTTCCTTCTTGGCGCCGACGAGGTCGACGTGCCGCCCGGCGCCTTCGTCGTCTATATCGGCACCCATGGTGACAATGGCGCGCATCGCGCCGACGTCATCCTGCCGGGCGCGGCCTACACCGAGAAGTCCGGGCTCTATGTCAACACCGAGGGCCGCGTGCAGATGGCCAACCGCGCGAACTTCCCGCCGGGCGACGCCCGCGAAGACTGGTCGATCTTCCGCGCGCTGTCCGAGGTGCTCGGCGTGAAACTGCCCTACGACTTGCTGGCCGCGCTCCGGCAAACGCTGTTGCTCGAACATCCGCATTTCGCCCGTATCGGCCAGATCATGCCGGGCGGGCCTGCCGACATCCGCCAGCTTTCGCAGGCGCAGGGCAACGTCGACAAGGCGCCGTTCCGCTCGGTGATCGACGACTATTACCTGACCAATCCGATCGCACGGGCCTCGGCGGTGATGGCCGAATGCTCGGCGCTCGCCGAAGCGCGCACCATGACTGCGGCGGAGTAAACCGATGACCTTCGCCGAGCTCTGGACCTCCTATCTCTGGCCGCTGATCGTGATCGTGGCGCAATCGCTGCTGCTGCTCGTGCTGCTGCTGATCGCGATCGCCTATGTGCTGCTCGCCGACCGCAAAATCTGGGCGGCGGTGCAGATCCGCCGCGGCCCCAACGTGGTCGGGCCGTGGGGCCTGCTGCAATCGTTCGCCGACCTCTTGAAATTCGTGTTCAAGGAGCCGGTCGTTCCGGCCGGCGCCAACAAGGGCGTATTCCTGTTGGCCCCGCTGGTGACCTGCACCCTGGCGCTTGCCGCCTGGGCGGTGATCCCGGTCAACGCCGGCTGGCTGATCGCCGACATCAACGTCGGCGTGCTCTACATCCTCGCGATCTCGTCGCTGATGGTCTACGGCGTGATCATGGCGGGCTGGGCGTCGAACTCGAAATACGCATTCCTCGCCGCGATCCGTTCCGCCGCGCAGATGGTGTCGTACGAGGTCTCGATCGGCTTCGTATTCATTACCGTGCTGCTTTGCGCCGGCACGCTGAAGCTCTCCGGCATCGTCGCGGCGCAGGATACCCGCTATGGCCTGTTCGGCTGGTACTGGCTGCCGCTGTTGCCGATGTTCGTCGTGTTCTACGTTTCGGCGCTGGCCGAGACCAACCGGCCGCCGTTCGACCTGGTCGAGGCGGAATCCGAGCTGGTCGCGGGCTTCATGGTCGAGTACGGCTCGACGCCCTACATGATGTTCATGCTCGGCGAATACGTGGCGATCGGCACCATGTGCGCCATGGGCACGATCCTGTTCCTCGGCGGCTGGCTGTCGCCGATCCCGCTCTGGCCGTTCACCTGGGGGCCGCTCGGCGTGATCTGGTTCGTGCTGAAATGCCTGTTCATGTTCTTCCTGTTCGCCATGGCCAAGGCGATCGTGCCGCGCTACCGCTACGACCAGCTCATGCGATTGGGCTGGAAGGTATTCTTGCCGATCTCGATCGCGATGGTGGTCATCGTGGCCGCGGTGCTGCAATTCGCTCCGCTCGTGCTGAAGGGGTGAGACCATGAGGCTCGATCAGGCGGCTCGCTCGATTTTCCTCAAGGAGTTCGTGACCGGGTTCTTTCTCGGCATGCGCTACTTCTTCAAACCGAAGGCGACGCTGAACTATCCGTTCGAGAAGGGACCACTGTCGCCGCGGTTCCGCGGCGAGCACGTGCTGCGCCGCTATCCGAACGGCGAGGAGCGCTGCATCGCCTGCAAGCTCTGCGAGGCGATCTGTCCGGCGCAGGCCATCACCATCGAGGCCGGACCGCGAAGGAACGACGGCACGCGCCGCACCACGCGCTACGACATCGACATGGTGAAGTGCATCTATTGCGGGCTCTGCCAGGAAGCCTGCCCGGTCGACGCCATCGTCGAGGGCCCGAACTTCGAGTTCGCGACCGAGACCCGCGAGGAGCTCTACTACGACAAGGAAAAGCTCCTGGCGAACGGTGACCGCTGGGAGCGCGAGATCGCCAAGAATCTCGCGCTTGACGCGCCGTATCGGTGAGGCTCGGCCCGCGATGATCTTGCACGCTCTCTTTTTCTATCTCTTTTCCGGCGTCTGCGTGGCGTCCGCCTTTATGGTGATCGCCAGCCGCAACCCGGTGCATTCGGTGCTGTACCTGATCCTCGCCTTCTTCAACGCCGCGGCGCTGTTCGTAATGATGGGCGCCGAGTTCCTGGCGATGATCCTGGTCGTGGTCTATGTCGGGGCGGTGGCCGTGCTGTTCCTGTTCGTGGTGATGATGCTCGACGTCGATTTCGCCGAATTGCGCCAGGGCTTCCTGAATTACATCCCGATCGGCGGCCTGGTCGGCGGCATCCTGTTCTTCGAGATTTTTTCCGTCGCGCTGACCTGGGTGATCAATCCGAGCGTTCCGGCGGCGCTGAGCTCGCCGATCCCAGGCAACATTACCAATACCGAGGCCCTCGGCCGCGTGCTCTACACGCAGTACGTCTATTACTTCCAGGGCGCCGGCGTGGTCCTGCTGGTCGCCATGATCGGCGCTATCGTGCTGACCTTGCGCCACAGGCCGAACGTCAAGCGCCAGAACATCGCAGAGCAGGTGGCTCGCACCAAGGACACCGCCATGGAGGTCCGCAAGGTGCAGTCGGGGCAGGGGCTGTCATGATGAGGATCAGTATTCGCTGGTCATTCCGGGGCGCAAGCAAAGCGAGCGAACCCGGAATCCAGGGTTGCAGGCTCGGCGCTCGCCGTTCTGGATTCCGGGCCCGGCCCTTCGGGCCGTCCCGGAATGACGCCACACATTTGGCGAGGATTGCGCCGTGACGATCGGTCTTGGCCATTATCTCGCTGTCGCCGCGATCCTGTTCACGATCGGGATTTTCGGCATCTTCCTCAATCGGAAGAACGTCATCGTCATCCTGATGTCGATCGAGCTGATCCTGCTCGCGGTCAACATCAATTTCGTTGCGTTCTCCACCCACCTCGGCGACCTGGTCGGCCAAGTGTTCGCCTTGCTCGTGCTCACGGTCGCGGCGGCCGAGGCGGCGATCGGCCTTGCCATCCTCGTCGTCTACTTCCGCAACCGCGGCTCGATCGCGGTCGAGGACGTCAACCTGATGAAAGGCTGAACGCACTCATGTATCAGGCGATTGTCCTGCTGCCGCTGCTAGGCGCGATTATCGGCGCGATCATTTCGCTGGCCGGCGCCTACGCGCGCTTTCCGGGCGCGGAGCCGACGGACGAGCACGCCGCAGGCGAGCACGTCATTCATCATCAGGCCCACGAGCCCAGCGCGAACGACGACCACCATGCACCGGCGGAACCCGCGGCGGCAGGCTCGCGCGCGGCCGAGATCATCACCACATCGCTCCTCTTCATCGCCTGCGTGCTGTCCTGGATCGCGTTATTCAGGGTTGGCTTCGGCCACCAGGACGAGCGGATCACGCTGTTCAACTGGATCGTCTCGGCCGACCTCAAGGTCGACTGGGCGCTGCGCATCGATACGCTGACCGCCGTGATGCTGGTGGTGGTCACGACCGTCTCGGCGCTGGTCCACCTCTATTCGATCGGCTACATGGCCGAGGACCCGTACCGGCCGCGCTTCTTTGCTTATCTGTCGCTGTTCACCTTCGCGATGCTGGCGCTGGTCACCTCCAACAATCTCGCCCAGCTTTTCTTCGGCTGGGAGGGCGTCGGCCTTGCGAGCTATCTGCTGATCGGCTTCTGGTATCACAAGCCCGAAGCCAACGCCGCCGCCATCAAGGCCTTCGTCGTGAATAGAGTGGGCGATTTCGGCTTCGCGCTCGGTATCTTCGCCGTGTTCATGATGACGTCATCGATCGATCTCGACACCATCTTTGCGCAGGCGCCGTCGCTCACCGGCAAGACCATCGACTTCTTCGGCTGGCACGCCGATGCGCTGACGCTCATTTGCCTGCTGCTGTTCATGGGCGCGATGGGCAAGTCGGCGCAGTTCCTGCTGCACACCTGGCTGCCCGACGCCATGGAAGGCCCGACCCCGGTCTCGGCGCTGATCCATGCCGCGACGATGGTCACCGCCGGCGTGTTCATGGTGGCGCGGCTATCGCCGCTGTTCGAGCTTGCGCCGAACGCGCAGGCCTTCGTCACGCTGGTCGGCGCCACCACGGCGTTCTTCGCCGCGACCGTGGGTCTCGTGCAGAATGACATCAAGCGCATCGTCGCCTATTCGACCTGCTCGCAGCTTGGCTACATGTTCGTGGCGATGGGGGTGGGAGCCTATTCGGTCGGCATGTTCCACCTATTCACCCACGCCTTCTTCAAGGCGCTGCTGTTCCTGGGCTCCGGCTCGGTGATCATGGCAATGCATCACGAGCAGGACATCCGCATGATGGGCGGGCTGAAAAACAAGATCCCATTCACCTACTGGTGCATGGTGATCGGTACGCTGGCACTGACCGGCTTCCCGCTGACCGCTGGATATTTCTCCAAGGACGCCATCATCGAGGCAGCGGCCTCCGGCCACAACCCGTTCGCGGTCTACGGCTTCCTGATGACGGTGATCGCGGCCGCGCTGACTGCGTTCTACTCCTGGCGGCTGATCTACAAGACCTTCCACGGCGCGCCGCACAACCAACATCACTACGAAGCAGCCCACGAAAGCCCGCTGGTGGTTCTCGTCCCACTCGCCGTGCTGGCGGCCGGCTCGCTCGGCGCGGGCCTCGCCTTCAAGGAGTTCTTCGCCGGCCATCACGTCGAGGAATTCTTCCGCGAGTTGCTCAAGCAGGGCCACATCATCGAGGCGATGCACGAATTGCCCTGGACCATCACCACGCTGCCGACCGTGATGCTGGCGATCGGCTGGGGCGTCGCCGCCTACATCTACCTGCTGCACCCCGAGATCGCGCCACGGCTCGCCCGGCAGCAGGAGCTGCTGTACCGCTTCCTGCTCAACAAGTGGTACTTCGATGAGCTCTACGATTTGATCTTCGTGCGCCCGGCGCTGCGCATCGGCCGTTGGTTCTGGAAGGGCGGCGACGGCTGGCTCATCGACGGCCTCGGCCCGGACGGTGTCTCGGCCCGCGTGCTCGACGTCACCCGAAACGTCGTGCGGCTGCAGACCGGCTACCTCTATCACTACGCCTTCGCCATGCTAATCGGGGCAGCCGCGCTCATCACCTGGTTCATGTTCTCGGGTGGAGCGCACTGATGGCGAGCTGGCCCGTTCTTTCTCTCACCACCTTCCTGCCGCTGGTCGGCGTGCTGGTCATCGCGGCGCTGCGGCCCGACGAGCCGGGTGCCCGCAACGCACGCTGGATCGCGCTATGGACCACGCTCGTCACCTTTGCGGTATCGCTCAACCTGGTGTGGCGTTTCGATACCGGCTCGCCCGAGTTCCAATTCGTCGAGAAGCACGCCTGGCTCGGCGGTTACGGCACCTACCACATGGGCGTCGACGGCATCTCGCTGCCGCTCGTCATCCTCACCACCGCGATCATGCCGCTCTGCATCGCCGCGAGCTGGCGCGCCATCACGGTGCGGGTGCGCGAATACATGATCGCTTTCCTGGTCCTGGAAACCCTGATGGTCGGCACCTTCTCGGCGCTTGACCTCGTGCTGTTCTATCTGTTCTTCGAGGGCGGTCTCATCCCGATGTTCCTGATTATCGGCGTCTGGGGCGGGCCGCGGCGGGTCTATGCCAGCTTCAAGTTCTTCCTCTATACGCTGCTTGGCTCGGTGCTGATGCTGCTCGCCATCATGGCGATGTACTGGGAATCCGGCACCACCGACATCGCCGTGCTGGTGCGACATGCCTTCCCGCAGAACATGCAACCATGGCTATGGTTTGCGTTCTTCGCATCCTTTGCGGTGAAGATGCCGATGTGGCCGGTGCACACCTGGCTGCCTGACGCTCATGTCGAGGCGCCGACCGCGGGCTCGGTGATCCTTGCCGCGATCCTGCTGAAGATGGGCGGCTACGGCTTCCTGCGCTTTTCGCTGCCGATGTTTCCCCATGCCTCGGCCGACTTCGCGCCCTTCGTGTTCACGTTGTCGGTGATCGCCATCGTCTACACCTCGCTGGTGGCGCTGGTGCAGGAGGATATGAAGAAGCTCATCGCCTACTCCTCGGTGGCGCACATGGGCTTCGTCACCATGGGCATTTTCGCCGCGACCGCGCAGGGCATCGCCGGCGGCATCTTCCAGATGGTGTCGCACGGCGTGGTGTCGTCCGCGCTGTTCCTCTGCGTCGGCGTGGTCTACGACCGCATGCACAGCCGCGAGATCGCGACCTACGGCGGCCTCGTCAACCGCATGCCGGTCTATGCCGCGGTGTTCATGCTGTTCACCTTGGCGAACGTGGGCCTTCCCGGCACGTCGGGATTTGTCGGCGAGTTCCTGGCGCTGCTCGGCACCTTCCGGGTCAACATCACGGTGGCGACGCTCGCCACGTTCGGCGTCATCCTGTCGGCCTGCTACGCGCTCTGGCTCTACCGAAAGGTGATTTTCGGCAAGCTGGAAAAGCCGAGCCTCGCCCACATCAGCGATATGGGCTGGCGCGAGATCGTGGTGTTCGCGCCGCTCATTGTGATGACGCTTTGGCTCGGCTTCTATCCCAAGCCCGTGCTCGACATGTCGGCGGCCTCGGTGACGGCGCTGCTCGACAACTATCAGCACGCGCTCGGCCCGGCAAAATCCGCGGCGCTGGTGAAGTGAGGCCGCGGTCATGAACGCCTTCTCCTTCACGGTGCTGACGCCGCTCTTGCCCGAGATCGTTCTTGCCGTTGGCGCCATGGCTTTGCTCATGCTCGGCGCCTATCGCGAGCGCAGCACCACCATCGTCAATGTCTGTGCGATCGTGCTGCTGGTCGCCGCGGCCTGTATCGCCTACCACGTGCCGAACGGCCGTGTGTTCGGCGGCAGCTTCATCGTCGATGACTTCGCCCGCTACATGAAGATTCTGGCCTGCCTCGGCTCGGCCTTGGCCATCGTCATGTCGATCAGCTATCAGGCCGCCGAGCGCGAGCAAATCTTCGAATACGCGGTGCTGATCATGCTCTCGACCGTCGGCATGGGCATGCTGATCTCGGCCGGCGACCTGATCGCGCTTTACCTCGGCCTCGAACTGATGAGTCTTGCGCTCTACGTGGTCGCAGCCTCGAGCCGCGACAATGTGCGCTCGACCGAAGCAGGGCTGAAGTATTTCGTGCTCGGCGCGCTGTCGTCCGGCATGCTGCTCTACGGCTGCTCGCTCATTTACGGTTTCACCGGCAACGTGTCGTTCGCCGGCATCGCCAAGGCTTCGAGCGCGGGCGGCATCGGACTGATCTTTGGTCTCGTCTTTCTGTTCGCCGGGTTCTGCTTCAAGGTCTCGGCGGTGCCGTTCCACATGTGGACGCCGGACGTCTATGAGGGCGCACCGACGCCGGTTACCGCGTTCTTCGCCGCAGCGCCCAAGATCGCCGCGATGGCGATTTTTGCCCGCGCCACCATCAGCGCATTCCCCGGCATCACCCATCAGTGGCAGCAGATCGTGGTGTTCGTCTCGATTGCTTCGATGGCGCTCGGCGCCTTCGCGGCGATCGGCCAGCGCAACATCAAACGGCTGATGGCCTATTCGTCGATTGGCCACATGGGCTTCGCGCTGATTGGGCTTGCGGCCGGCACCGCCGAAGGCATCCAGGGCGTGCTGGTTTACATGGCGATCTACATGGCCATGACCGTCGGAGCCTTTGCGGTGATCCTGGCGATGCGGCGGCCCGACGGCATGGTCGAGCAGATCAGCGACCTTTCCGGGCTCGCACGCACCAACCCGCCGCTCGCCTTTTTCTTCGCGATGCTGCTGTTTTCGCTCGCCGGCATTCCGCCGCTCGCTGGCTTCTTTGCCAAATATTACGTATTCCTCGGCGCCATCAAAGCCGGGCTCTATGGGCTCGCGGTGATCGGCGTGCTGACCAGCGTGGTCGGCGCCTACTATTATCTGCTCATCGTCAAAACCATGTATTTTGATGAGCCCGCGCAGAACTTCCACCGCATGCCGATCGAGCTCAAGGCCGTGCTCGGTCTCGCCGGTCTGTTCAATCTGCTGTATTTCATCTATCCCGCGCCGCTTGTCGCCGCCGCAGGCCTCGCGGCGAAGTCGCTGTTCTGATGCAGCTTGACCCTGCGGCACAGGCAGCAGGCGTACGGCTCGTCACCCACGACACGATCGGTTCGACCAACGCCGAGGCGTTACGTCTTGCTCGCGACGGCGAGCGTGGGCCTTTGTGGGTAACGGCAAACCGGCAGACCGCAGGCCGCGGCCGGCGCGGCCGGACCTGGGTGTCGGAGCCCGGCAATCTCTACGCCAGCCTGCTGCTCAGCGATCCAGCGCCGTCCGAGCACCTGCCAGCGCTGTCATTCGTCGCGGCGTTGGCTCTGCACGACGCCATCACCCGCCGCATCCCGGGCCTTGCTTCGCGCGTAGCGCTGAAATGGCCCAACGACTTCTGATCGACCGCAACAAGTTCGCCGGAATCCTTGTTGAAGGGGAGGGCGCGAGCGTTGTCATCGGCATCGGCGTCAATTGCGTGCACCACCCTGCGGGCACCGACTATCCGGCGACCGACCTCGCCACCGCCGGCGTCCGCACCACACCCGAAAGTTTGTTCGCGCCGCTCACGACCACGATGGCCGCGCGACTGACACAATGGCACCGCGGCGCGAATTTCTCCGCGATCCGTGCCGACTGGCTTGCCCGCGCCGGCGGCTTGGGCAGGCCGATCCGCATCAACACCGGCGACAGCGAGCTCGCCGGCGTTTTCGAAGGCGTCGACGAGACCGGCCGCTTGGTTCTGCGCTCGGCTGATGGGACAATGCTGACGATGGCTGCGGGCGACATCATGGCGGCGGCGAGGTAGACGGCGATGGCCGGTCCGCAGGGTGAGCTGGTGTTCGCGCCGCTCGGTGGCGTCGGCGAGATTGGCATGAATCTCGCGATCTATGGCCTCGGCGATCCACGGCGGCGGACTTGGCTGGTGGTCGATGTCGGCGTGTCCTTCGCTCAGGAAGAGAACCTGCCTGGGATCGATCTGGTGCTGCCCGACATCCGCTATCTGGTCGAGGAGCGCAGAAATCTTGCCGGCATCGTGTTGACCCATGCCCACGAGGACCATTTCGGGGCGTTGCTCGACCTGTGGCCGAAGCTGAAAGTCCCGGTCTATGCGACGCCGTTCACCGCGGCGCTACTGGAGGCCAAACGCCAGGGCGAATACGGTGCGCGGGAAGTCCCGGTTAGCGTGGTTCGGCTCGGTTCGCGCTTCCCGGTCGGACCGTTCGATATCGAACTGGTGTCGGTCGCACACTCCATTCCAGAATCGAACGCGCTCATTCTGCGCACGCCGTTCGGCAACGTGCTGCACACCGGCGACTGGAAGCTCGATCCGACGCCGGTGCTGGGCGCGCCTACCGACGAAGCGAAATTGCGCGCGCTCGGCGACGAAGGGTGCCTCGCGCTGATTGGCGACTCCACCAACGCAGTGCGCGGTGGCCGCTCGCCGTCCGAGACCGATGTGGCGAAATCCTTGACCGAGCTGATTGTTTCGGCGCCGCGCCGCGTTGCCGTGACGACCTTTGCCTCCAACGTCGCCCGCATCCGCGCCGTCGCCGATGCGGCCCGCAAAGCCGAGCGCGAGGTGGTCGTGGTCGGCCGCGCCATGGACCGCGTCGTCGCGGTCGCGCGCGAGACCGGCTATCTCGACGGCGTCCAGGAATTCCACGGCATGGACGTCTATGGGCATCTGCCGGCCGACAAGGTGGTGGCGCTCTGCACCGGCAGCCAGGGCGAGCCGCGAGCCGCGCTCGCTCGGATCGCGCAGGACGAGCATCCCGAGGTGGCTCTGTCGCACGGCGATCGTGTGATTTTTTCTTCGCGGCCCATTCCCGGCAACGAGAAGGCGATCGGCCGCGTCGTCAACGGCCTGATCGACCAGGGCGTCGAGGTCATCACCGACCGCACCCATCTGGTCCACGTTTCCGGCCATCCGCGCCAGGACGAATTGAAGGACATGATCGGCTGGGTAAGGCCGGGGACATTGATCCCCGTGCACGGCGAGGCGCTGCATCTCGCCGAGCATGCCGCACTGGCGCGATCGCTCCGCGTCGCCACGCTCACCTGCCGCAACGGCGATCTGGTCCGGCTCGCCCCCGGGGCGCCTGAGATCATCGACGAGGTACCGGTCGGCCGCCTTTACAAGGATGGCAGGCTGCTGGTCGATGCCGAGGCGCGCACCGTCGCCGATCGCAAACGTCTGAGCTACAACGGCATCGTCGTGGTCGCGCTGGTCCTCAACGACAAGGGCGTGCTGCTGGCCAATCCTGAGGTCGAGTTGATCGGCATCCCAGACAACGCCGCCGACGGCGAGTCAATGGCCGAGGCCGCCTACGAGGCCGCGGTCGAGACCTTCGAGGCGTTGCCAAAGCCGCGCCGTCGCGACCCGGACTTGGTCGGCGAGGCTGTACGCCGCGGGGTGCGCGCCGCGGTCGGCGAGCGTTGGGGCAAGCGGCCGAACGTCACCGTGCAGGTGATGATCGTCTGAGGACAGCGATGATGGCCGATTTGAAGATGACCTTAGCGTGCTGGAGCTACGACCGCACGCGCGCCCTGATGGACGGCAGCGTCAAGCCGGAGGGCATCGAGCTCACTTATCACAACTCCTTTCCGACGACGACCTTCCGCCGCATGATGGGCAAGCGTGAGTTCGAAGCGCGCGTCAGGCCGGAAGAGCTGTTCTTGCCGGAAATGCTCGACGACTGAGATTGGGCGACGAAGGAGGGGGAAGCATGTACCGAAGGCGAACGATCGCCGCCGTCGTGTTCAGCACAGCGACATTTCTTATGGGCGCAGCCTCGGCGCAATCGTGGCAACCGGCAAAGCCCATCACCATCGTCATTCCATTTCCGCCGGGCCCGGGTCTCGATCTGGTTGCACGCCTCGCCGGCGACAAGGTCAGCGCTGCGGTCGGCCAGCCGGTTGTGTACGAGAACCGTACCGGCGCCAGCGGCTCGATTGCCGCAGAGTATGTTTCGCGAGCCGCTCCGGACGGTACCACGCTGATGGCGGCCGCGACCTCAACGCATGCCACCAACGTCCATCTCATCAAGAACCTCAGCTATGACCCGGTGAAGAATTTCACGCCGATCGTCACCTCCGTCGAGACCATCGGCTGCCTGGTCGTCAATCGCAACGTCGTGCCGGTCAATTCGGTCACGGAGCTGGTCGACTACGCCAAGAACAATCCTGGCAAGCTTTCGTTCGGTTCCTCGGGGGCAGGATCGTTCTTTCATCTCGCCGGCGAGCTGTTCAACCAGGTCGCCGGCGTAAAAATGACCCACGTTCCCTATCGTGGATCGGTGGCGGCCTTCACCGATCTGGTCGGCGGGCACATTCAGGTCAATTTCACCCAGTTGTCCCAGGCGATGGCGTACCGGGATAACAGCGCGCTAAAGGTGCTGGCGGTGCTGGAAACCGTGCGCTTCTCGGCACATCCGAAGTTTCCCTCGATCACCGAGCAGTTGCCGGGTTTTCGCATGCCGCCGACCTGGAACGGCATTGTCGGACCGGCCGGTCTGCCGGCGCCGGTCATCGCCCGGCTCAACGACGAGTTCAACAAGGCGCTCCACCTGCCCGAGGTCAAAAGCAAGCTCGAAGACTATGGCTATCGCGTCGTCGGCGGCACGCCTGAAGCATTCGGCAAGCGCATCCAGGGTGATATCGCGTTCTATGGGCGGATTTTCAAATCGGTCGGCATAGAGCCTCAATAGGCCAAAGTCCAATATGAACGGGGCGGCCGGGCGGACGCCAAGGAGTACCTTTATGATCGGGCGCCTCAACCACGTCGCCATCGCGGTACGCGACATCGCTAAGGCCTCTGACGTCTACCGCAAGACACTTGGCGCGAACGTTTCGGCCGCCGTGCCGCAGCCGGCGCATGGCGTCACCACCGTGTTCATCAACTTGCCCAATACCAAGATCGAACTGCTTGAGCCGCTCGGGGCGGATTCCCCGATCGCCAAGTTCCTCGAGCGCAACCCGGACGGTGGCATCCACCACGTCTGCTACGAGGTCGACGACATCCTCGCCGCCCGCGACAAGCTCAAGGCCGAGGGTGCGCGCGTGCTTGGCGACGGCAGTCCCAAGATCGGCGCCCATGACAAGCCGGTGCTTTTCCTGCATCCCAAGGACTTCTGCGGCACCTTGGTCGAGCTGGAACAGGCCTGATGGCGATCGCCACGGCCATTGCGATCTATTTTCTGATTTGGTGGATCGTGCTGTTCGCGGTGCTGCCGTGGGGCGTGCGCGCGCAGGAAACGGCCGATGCGCCACCCGGCACCGATCCGGGCGCCCCTGCGGTCCCGCGGCTCCTCGCCAAGCTCGTCTGGACCACGCTTGTATCCACGATCGTGTACGTCATCTGTGCGGTGATCTATAAATATCGGATCATCACCTTGGACGATCTCGCGGCGCTGCTTGGGACTCCGCGCTAACCGGATCGCCGGCAATTGCCGCCGGCCACGATATGAACCGCAAGGAACGGCGAGCCAACAAGAACCGCGACGGGCGTGACGGCTTGGCGCGCGCGGCGGCGGCGGCGGCGGCGGCCGGCGTCCAGGATATGGTCGTGCAGGCCGCAATACATCAGCGTGATGGCCGGCATCGCGAGGCCGTCGGGATACTCAGGGAAGCGATCGCGCGCGAGCCCGGACACGCCGGCGCTCATGACGCAATCGCCATGGCTTACCAGGCGCTCGGCCGCGGTGATGCCGCCGTTCGGCATTTCAGGGAGGCGATTTCGCTCGGCCTGCTCGGCGTTGAGGCTCTGATCAAGCAGAGCCCGGCGGTCATGGCTGCGCTCGGACGACTGGCCTTTGCCTTTCCGCGGCCATTGCCGATTGCCGAACTGATCGGGGCCGGCGGCGCGGGCTCGCTCGCCGAAGATGCGCTGCTGCTGGCGTTGCTGCAGAGCCGCGCGGTCTGCGATCTCGAGCTTGAGCGGCTGCTCACCGCGATCCGGCGGGCGCTGCTTCAGGAAGTCGCCGGGACGGCGGGACGATGGTTCGCGCTGGCCTGCGCCCTTGCGCAGCAGTGCTTCATCAACGAATACGTCTTCGTACTCGACGACAGCGAGCGCGCTCAAACGCGGCGTTTGCTCGACGGGATCGTGCAGGCCATTAGTGCCGGCAGCGATATCGCGCCTAGCGCGCTCGCGGTCGCGGCCTGCTATGAGCCGCTTCATCGACTGCCGGGGGCGGCAAAACTGGCAGAAAGATCGTGGCCGAAGCCTATCGAGGCGTTGCTGGCCCGGCAGCTTCACGAGCCGCTGGCAGAGCTAGCCGATCGGGCCGCGATCCCGGCACCGACCGAGATCGAAGACGCCGTATCGCGCGCGGTGCGGGACCAATACGAGGAAAATCCCTATCCGCGCTGGACCGTCGCACTCCCGGTGCAGGCGACCACGCTCGAGGACTTTCTACGCGAGCAATTCGGCGTCGTCTCGGCGGGCCTAGTCGGGCGCGAAATCCTGATTGCCGGCTGTGGCACCGGTGAGCATTCCATCGAAACCGCGCGGCGCTTCCCGCAGGCGAAGCTTTTGGCCATCGATATCAACCGGAGCGGGCTCGCCTATGCCCGCCGCAAGACCCGGGAGATGGGGCTTGTCAATATCGAGTATGCAGTGGCCGACATCCTCAGGCTCGGCTCAATCGACCGCCGTTTCGACCTGATCGAAGCGGGCGGCGTGCTGCACCACATGGCCGACCCGGAGGCCGGCTGGCGCGTGCTGCTGTCATTGCTTCGGCCGGGCGGTGTGATGCGGATCGGTCTTTACAGCGCGCTCGGCCGCCGGCAGCTCGATGCCGGCCGGGCACTGATCGCCGAGCGCGGCTACCTGCCGACCGCCGACGACATCCGGGTCTGGCGGCAGGAGCTGATCCGGCGCAATCGCCCGATCGGCTCGTCGGATTTCTTCACCACCAGCGGCTGCCGCGATCTCTGCTTCAACGTCATGGAACACCGCTTCACGCTGCCGCGCATCCAGGCCTTTCTTGAAGCCAACCGGCTGACCCTGCTTGCGTTGGAGGCTCCGGCCGAGGTGCGAGAACAATTCAACCGGAGCAATCCGGAGCCCGCCGCAAGCACCGATCTTCGGCGCTGGAATGAGTTCGAGCAGTCGCATCCGCAGTCGTTCCAGGCCATGTATTTCTTGTGGGCCCGATGCGATACGGCCGCAAAAAAATAGAGCAGGGACAATGCCCTGCTCGAAAATCCTTAAGTCAAATGTTAAGCCCGATACTCGGTACGTTTCGGGGACTGTCGCGCTGTTTGCGCGTTTGGCTTTTCCTCCCAAGACATGGGCCGTATTGGGCAGCGCCCCGCACGGTGCATCGACTGTAGTGCATCGCACCTTCGTTGTCATTCCTGCGCCGCAACATCAGCGCGGGTCGGCCGCCAGGCCCTTGCTGCGCTTGTCTTTTCGCGCCCGATCCGCTTTCTGTGCCGCAACCCTGCCACCGACCTGATTCCCAGAGTTCCGATGCGCCTTAGCCGCTTTTTCTTGCCGATCCTGCGCGAGACCCCGAAGGAGGCCGAAATCGTCTCCCACCGGTTGATGCTACGCGCCGGCATGATGCGACAGGAGGCTGCAGGAATTTACGCCTTCCTGCCGCTGGGGCTGCGGGTGCTGAAGAAGATCGAGCAGATCGTGCGTGAGGAGCAAAACCGCGCCGGCGCCATCGAAATGCTGATGCCGACCATCCAGTCGGCCGAGCTGTGGCGCGAAAGCGGGCGCTACGACGACTACGGCAAGGAGATGCTGCGGATCGAGGACCGTCACGAGCGTGAGATGCTCTACGGCCCGACCAACGAGGAGATGATCACCGAGATCTTCCGGTCCTACGTGCGCTCCTACAAGGACCTGCCGCTCAACCTCTATCACATCCAGTGGAAATTCCGCGACGAGGTGCGCCCGCGTTTCGGCCTGATGCGCGGCCGCGAATTTTTGATGAAGGACGCCTATTCGTTCGACGTCGACCAGGCGGGCTCGCGGCATTCCTACAACAAGATGTTCGTGGCCTATCTGCGAACCTTCGCCCGTCTCGGCCTGCAATCGATCCCGATGCGGGCCGAAAGCGGCCCGATCGGCGGCGACATGAGCCACGAGTTCATCATCCTGGCCTCGACCGGCGAGTCCGAAGTGTTCTGCCACAAGGATTATCTGGATTTCCAAGTGCCGCCGGCGGACGTGAATTTCGACGACGTCGCGGGTCTTCAGGCGACCGTCGACAAGTGGACCTCGCTCTACGCCGCGACCTCCGAAAAGCACGATGCCGCGGCGTTCGGCCAGATACCGCCGGACAAGCAGGTTTCCGCGCGCGGCATCGAGGTCGGCCACATCTTCTATTTCGGCACCAAGTATTCCGAGCCGATGAAGGCGGTGGTCAGCGGCCCCGATGGTGTCGAGAAGCCGGTGCACATGGGCTCCTATGGCATCGGGCCGAGCCGGCTGGTCGCCGCCATCATCGAGGCCTCCCACGACGACGCCGGCATCAAATGGCCGGACGCGGTGGCGCCGTTCAAGGTGGCGATCCTCAATCTCAAGCAGGGCGACGGCGCGACGGATGGGGTCTGCGAGGCGCTTTATCGCGATCTCTCGGCCAAAGGGGTCGACGTGCTCTACCACGACCTCGACGAGCGGCCGGGCTCGAAATTCGCCACCGCCGACCTGATCGGCGTGCCCTGGCAGGTTATTGTGGGCCCCAAGGGGCTCGCCGCGGGTACCTTCGAGGTTAAGCGACGGGCCGACGGCAGCCGGGAAAATCTCAGCCCTGCCGCTACACTCGATCTTCTGACGCGTTGATTCTGTGCGTTTCTAATGGGGCCGTGCCGCCGAAACTGGCATGAAACCGCCAGAATCGGGTGAAATCGGTGACACAAGGGGATCATGTGAGCGAACCGACCGGGACACGACCGTTTGCCCCGTTTGAATGGATGCTGTCGCTGCGCTATCTGCGGGCGCGGCGCCAGGAAGGATTCATATCGATCATCGCCGGCTTCTCGTTCCTCGGCATCATGCTCGGCGTCGCCACGCTGATCATCGTCATGGCGGTGATGAACGGCTTCCGCAAGGAACTGCTCGGCAAGATCCTCGGCCTCAACGGCCATCTGCTGGTGCAGCCGCTGGAATCGCCGCTGACCGACTACAAGGAGGTGGCCGAGCGCATCGCCAAGATCGACGGCATCCGGCTGGCGGTGCCGATCGTCGAGGGCCAGGCGCTGGCCTCGTCGCCGTTCAACGCCGCGGGCGTGCTGGTGCGCGGCATCCGCGGCAGCGACCTTGAGGGACTGACCTCGATCGCCAAGAACATCAAGCAGGGTACGCTCGAAGGCTTCGACCAGGGGCAGGGGGTGGTGATCGGGCGCAGGCTTGCCGACCAGCTCACCCTGCGCGCCGGCGACAGCGTGACGCTGGTCTCGCCGCGCGGCGCGGTGACGCCGATGGGCACGACGCCGCGCATCAAGGTCTACAAGATTGCGGCGGTGTTCGAGATCGGCATGTCGGAATACGACGCCGCCTTCGTGTTCATGCCGCTCAACGAGGCGCAGGCCTATTTCAACCGAAACGGCGACGTCACCGCGATCGAGGTCTACACCAACAATCCCGACAGGATCGCGACATTCCGGCAACTCGTCACCGACGCGGCCAAACGGCCGATCTTCATGATCGACTGGCGGCAGCGAAACGCCACCTTCTTCAGCGCGCTCCAGGTCGAGCGCAACGTCATGTTCCTGATCCTCACCCTGATCGTGCTGGTCGCGGCATTCAACATCGCCTCGAGCCTGATCATGCTGGTCAAGGACAAAGGCCGCGACATCGGCATCCTGCGCACCATGGGCGCTTCGCAGGGCTCGATCATGCGGGTGTTCCTGATCACCGGCGCCGCGATCGGCGTGATCGGCGACCTGGTCGGCTTCCTGGTCGGCCTCGCGGTGTGCCTCAACATCGAGTCGATCCGGCAGTTCATGTCGTGGCTCACCAACACCGAGCTGTTCTCGCCGGAGCTCTATTTCCTGTCGCGGCTGCCGGCCGATCTCGATGTCGGCGAGACCACGGCGGTGGTGGTGATGGCGCTGGCTTTTCGCTCCTGGCTACGCTCTACCCGTCGTGGCGCGCGGCGCGCCTCGATCCGGTCGAAGCGCTGCGCTACGAGTGAGCCGCCGATGGCCGACACAGGAAATCCCGGTCGTCTTCCTGCATCAGGTCGAGCGGCGCTATCATCAGGGCGACGCGGTTCTGGAAATCTTAAGGGCGCCGAGCTTGCGGTGTGGCCCGGTCAGTCGGTGGCGCTGGTGGCGCCGTCCGGCGCCGGCAAGTCGACGCTGCTGCACATCGCGGGCCTGCTTGAGCAACCCGACGGCGGCGAAGTTTATCTCGACGGCGAGCCGACCTCGAAACTTTCGGATGCCGCGCGCACGCGGCTGCGCCGCAACGCCATCGGCTTTGTCTATCAGGCGCATCACCTGCTGCCGGAATTCTCCGCGGTCGAGAACGTAATGCTGCCGCAGATGGTCCGCGGCCTGCCGCGCCGCGAGGCCCGCCAACGCGCGAGCGAGCTTTTGTCCTATCTCGGCCTGGGCGAGCGGCTCACGCATCGGCCTGCTGCGCTGTCCGGCGGCGAGCAGCAGCGCGTTGCCATCGCCCGCGCCGTCGCCAACGTGCCGCGGCTACTGCTGGCCGACGAGCCGACCGGCAACCTCGACCCGCGCACCTCGGACCATGTATTCCATGCGCTCAGCCAGCTAACCCGGGCGTCCGGCCTGACCGTGGTGCTCGCCACCCACAACATGGACATCGCCGCGCGGATGGACCGCCGCGTCACCATCCGCGACGGGCAGATTGTCGAACTCGCCTGAACCGCCGTCCCTACGGGCGAATTACACCTGAACGACGCTGTCGGCGTCGAAAAAGGGGGCCGCCGGCGAGAGCGGCCCCCGACGGATTAGGTCGCTTCGATCACCAGCTCGCGCGGCAGCGGCCGTACGGACCAACGTGATAGCCGCGCGGGCAAGCGTGACGCCACGGTTGGGCGTAATTGCGAATGCATCCACCATGTGGCCCGCGATGCCAGCCCGCGCCGCACCCGCCAGCCACCTGGATCACATCCGACGGCGGTTGCAGGCTATTGACCGGCAGGGCTTGTGCCGTCCCCGCGAAAGCGAGGACAATTGCGGTAGCCAGAAGCGACTTCATTGTTCTTCTCCGGATTGGCATCTTTGAGCAACAGCGCTCCAGACGATGATGCGCCAGATAATATGAATGAAAATAAAACTGTCCGTTCATCGTCTTAAACGGCTTTTGGAGGAGACCGAACCCCGGTTCGCAGGCAGGGCCCGGGCAGGGCTCAAAATTTCAATTGACATTAGAACATAACATGAACTATGTTCTTCCTTCGTTCAGGGAGGACATCATGTTTCGCGCCGTCGTGGAGGAAGCTGCTGCTCTCACTTCGATCGCCCTGTTTCTCGGCATGATTGCCGTGTGGGCGCAGGTGCTCGGCGCCCTGTAGGGGCCGGGAGTTCGGTCATTGCGGCATCGTCGCCGTGTCATTTGACCGTGATTTGTTGCAGTCGTTGCGTTGTAGCGTCCCGCGTTTTCTTCTCGTCTTGCGGTCCCCAACCGCTCGTCATGCCCGTCTGCCGCGGGTATCCACGTCCGCTGCCCCATCCCCGATCGGACGTGGATGGCATCGGAAGCTGGGCTTGCCCGGCTCCCGTGCCATGACGGCGGTGGCCGCGGGCAAACTCCGGTTTCCAGCCTGAGAAAAGCGGGCACGGTTCGATGTCCGAGATCGATCAAGGTGGACAGCGCGGTAGCGCATCCCCACCATCACAAGGAATCGAATCGCTTGAGGTTCCCGTGACCGCCGATCCCGGCTTCGTGCATCTGCACGTCCATTCCGCCTATTCGCTGCTCGAAGGCGCGCTGACCATCAGCAAGCTCGCCGAATTCGCCAAGGCCGACCACCAGCCGGCGCTGGCGCTGACCGACACCGACAACATGTTCGGCGCGCTGGAATTCTCCGAGAAGCTTGCGGCGTACGGCATCCAGCCGATCGTCGGCTGCGCGCTGGCGATCGATTTCGGCGACGAGGCCCGCGATCCGCGCTCAGACCGGCCGGATCCGGGCTTTGCCGCGGATCGTGCTGCTGGCCGCGCGCGAAGACGGCTACCGCAGCCTGATGCGGCTCAATTCGCTGCGCCTTCCTCGAAACCGAAGTCGAGCGACAAGCCGCATCTCAAGCTTGCCTGGCTCGAGGGCGCGACCGATGGCCTGATCGCGCTGACCGGCGGACCGGGCGGCCCGCTCGACGCCGCCATCGCGGCCGGCCAGGCCGAGCTTGCCGCGAGCCGCTGCGCCACCCTGCAGCGGCTGTTCGGCGACCGGCTCTACATCGAATTGCAGCGCCACGGCACCGCGGCCGAGCGCGCGGCCGAGCCGGCGCTGATCGAGCTGGCCTATGCCGCGGCACATCCCGCTGGTCGCCACCAACGAGCCGTTCTTCGCCCGGCGCGAGGACTATGACGCCCACGACGCGCTGATTGCCATCGCCGAGGGCCGCGTCGTCGCCGAGACCGACCGCCGCCAACTCACGGCCGAGCACTATTTCAAGAGCCGCGCCGAGATGGCCGCGTTGTTCGCCGACCTGCCGGAGGCGCTTGGCTTCGACGGTCGAGATCGCGCTGCGCTGCGCATTCCGGCCGCGCACCGAGAAGCCGATCCTGCCGCGCTTTTCGGTCGGCGACCGCCAGGTCGACGAGACCGAGGAGCTTCGCGCCCGCGCCGAGGCAGGGCTCGTGCGCCGCATCGCCTCGCACGGGCTCGCGCCCGGTCGCACCGAGGAAGAATACCGCGAGCGGCTCGCCTTCGAATTGCAAGTCATCGAAGGCATGAACTACCCCGGCTACTTCCTGATCGTCTCCGACTTCATCCAATGGGCCAAGGATCAGGGCATTCCGGTCGGGCCGGGACGCGGTTCCGGCGCGGGCTCGCTCGTTTCCTACGCGCTGACCATCACCGATCTCGATCCGCTGCGCTTCGCGCTGCTGTTCGAGCGCTTCCTCAATCCCGAGCGCGTGTCGATGCCGGACTTCGACATCGATTTCTGCCAGGACCGCCGCGACGAGGTGATCCGCTACGTGCAGGAGCGCTACGGCCGCGACCAGGTGGCGCAGATCATCACCTTCGGCACCTTGCAGGCGAGGGGCGTGCTGCGCGACGTCGGCCGCGTGCTGGAAATGCCTTACGGCCAGGTCGACAAGCTCTGCAAGCTCGTGCCGCAGAATCCGGCCGCGCCGGTGACGCTCGCCAAGGCGATCGACGGCGAGCCGAAGCTGCAGGCCGAGCGCGACTCCAACCCGATCGTCAAGCGCGCCTTCGACATCGCGCTCAAGCTCGAAGGCCTTTACCGCCACGCTTCGACCCATGCCGCCGGCATCGTGATCGGCGACCGGCCGCTGTCGGAACTCGTGCCGCTTTACCGCGATCCGAAGTCCGACATGCCGGTGACCCAGTTCAACATGAAATGGGTCGAGCAGGCCGGCCTGGTGAAGTTCGATTTTCTCGGGCTAAAGACGCTGACGGTCCTGCAGACCGCCGTGCGACTGCTCAAGCAGCGCGGTGTCGAACTCGATCTTTCGGCGATCCCGCTCGACGACAAGAAAACCTACGACCTGCTGTCACGCGCGGAGGCGGTCGGCATCTTCCAACTGGAAAGTCAGGGCATGCGGCGCGCGCTGCTCGACATGCGCCCCGACCGCTTCGAGGACATCATCGCGCTGGTCGCGCTCTACCGGCCGGGTCCGATGGCCAACATCCCGACCTATTGCGCCCGCAAGCATGGCATGGAGAAGCCGGAGTACATCCATCCCAAGCTCGAACCGATCCTGCGCGAAACCTACGGCGTCATCGTCTACCAGGAACAGGTGATGCAGGCCGCGCAGATTCTCGCCGGCTACACGCTCGGGCAGGCCGATCTCCTGCGCCGCGCCATGGGCAAGAAGATCCGCTCCGAGATGCAAGCGCAGCGCAAACATTTCGTCGCCGGCGCGACCGAACGCGGCATCGATCGCTCGCACGCCGATGCGATTTTCGACTTGCTCGAGCGCTTCGCCGAATACGGCTTCAACAAGAGCCACGCCGCGGCCTACGCGCTGGTCGCCTATCAGACCGCGTATCTGAAGGCCAATTATCCGGTCGAGTTCATGGCGGCGTCGATGACGCTCGACATGGGCAACACCGACAAGCTCTCCGAATTCCGCGCCGAGGCCGAGCGGCTTGGCATCAAGGTCGAGCCGCCGTCGGTCAACCGCTCCGGCGTCGAATTCGAGGTCGAGGGCAACACCATCCACTACGCGCTCGCGGCGCTCAAGGGCGTCGGCCGCCAGGCGGTCGACAGCATCGTCGCTGCGCGCGGCGACCAAGCCGTTCACCGATCTGACCGACTTCGCCCGCCGCATCAATCCGAAGGCGGTCAACAAACGCGTGCTGGAAAGCCTCGCCGCAGCGGGCGCATTCGACACGCTCGAGCCGAACCGGGCGCGGGCCCATGCCGCGGTCGACGCCATGCTCTCGACCGCGCAGCGCACGCATGAGGCCGCGTTCGGTCGGGCAGAACGACATGTTCGGCGGCCTTTCAAGCCGCGAGACCATCGCGATTCCGTCGGTCGAGCCTTGGCTCCCGGCCGAAAAGCTCCAGCGCGAATACGACGCCATCGGCTTCTTCCTGTCCGGCCATCCGCTCGACGAATACGCCGCGATCCTGAAGAACATGAAGGTTCAGTCCTGGGCCGAGTTTTCGCGCGCGGTGAAATCCGGCCAGACCGCAGGCAAGCTCGCCGCGACCGTCGTGTCGCGCACCGAGCGGCGCACCAAGACCGGCAACAAGATGGGCATCTTCGGCCTGTCCGATCCGTCCGGCCACTACGAGGCGATCATGTTCGCCGAAGGCCTGCAGCAGTACCGCGACATCCTCGAGCCTGGCGCGCCGGTGCTGCTGTTCCTCACCGCCGAGGCGCAGGGCGACGAGGTCCGCGCCCGCATCCAGTCGGCCGATCCGCTCGATCAGGCGGCGGCCAGGTTGCAAAAGGGCCTGCGCGTGTTCCTGCGCGATCAGGCGCCGATTGAGCCGATCGCCAAGCGCCTCGACGGCAAGGGCGACGGCGAGGTCAGCATGATGCTGCAGCTCGGCGGCGGCACCGAGGTCGAGATCAAGCTTCCCGGCCGCTTCAAGGTCTCGCCGCAGATCGCCGGCGCCATCAAGGCGGTGCCCGGCGTGCTCGACGTCCAGCTGATTAGTCGACGGTTCGACCGCAACGACCGTGCACCGGGCTGCGATTGACCTGGCGCCGCACGCTGATAGCGCACATCAGGAGCCCATCATGGCCAACAAGCTGCGTCACATCGCCATTTCGGTCCGCGACCCGGAGAAAACCGCGAAGTTCTTCGAGGAGGCGTTCGGCATGACACGCGCCGGCAACGCCCAGCGCGGCGTCTACATGACCGACGGCATCTTCAACGTCGCGCTCTTGAACTTCGGCGACGAGCCGGTCGCCGGCATGGAGGACCAGAAGAACCCGCTGGGCCTGATCCACTTCGGCATGTGGGTCGACAGCGTCGACGAGATGGACAAGAAGATCACCGCGGCCGGCGGCCCTACGTCACCGGGCGCAAGGAAACCAACCCGAACGTCTACTACGAGGTCAAATACAAGACCCCGGAAGGCATCGTGTTCGACGTCACCGAGAGCGGCTGGAAGGGCGCCGTCAAGGACGTGGTTCCCGCCGAGAAGACCAAGGCGGCGTGACCAACGCGCGTCATCATTGTCGGAGCCGGCCCGGTCGGCATGGTCTGCGCGCTGGCGCTGAACCGGCGCGGCGTGCCGGTCACCGTGTTCGAGCAGGAGCCTGCGCCGGTCGAGGATCAGCGCGCGGCGTCGCTGCATCCCTCGACGCTGGAGATGCTCGACGATCTCGGCGTGACCGAGAAGATCATCCCGCTCGGCCTGGTCTCCGAGCGCCTATCGCTTCCACGACCGGGTGTCGCATTCGGTGGTCGCCGAGTTCGATCTCGGCCTGATGAGGGACGAGTTCCGCTTTCCCTTCGTGCTGCAATACGAGCAGTACAAGCTCACCGCGTCGATCGCGGCGGAATACGCCAACGCCGCCGACTTCGACGTGCGCTTCTCCCACGCCGTCACCGGCCTGACCGAGACCGCGGACGGCGTCGAGGTCGAGGTAACTTCGCCGTCAGGCACGGAGAAGCTCCGCGCCGACTATGTGATCGGCTGCGACGGCGGCCGCAGCACGGTGCGCAAGCTCGCCGGCATCGAGTTCGAGGGCTTCACCTATCCGGAGCGCTTCATCAAGATCGCGACCAGCTTCGATTTCGGCGTCGCCAATCCCAAGGTCGCGTTCCGCAATTATTTCTCCGACCCGATCGAGTGGTGCAATCTGTTCAAGGTGCAGGGCAAGCGCCCGCCGGGCCTGTGGCGCGCGATCATGCCGATCCAGCCCGACGAGACCGACGAGATCGCGCTGTCGCCTGAGCGGATCGAGGCGCGGCTGCAGAAGTTCTTCCCAAACAGCGGTCGCTACGAGATCGAATACGTCAACGTCTACGGCGCGCACCAGTGCGTCGCCGCGACCTTCCGCAAGGGCCGCGTGCTGCTCGCCGGCGACAGCGCCCACGTCAACAACCCGATCGGCGGCATGGGCATGAACGGCGGCATCCACGACGGCATCAATCTCGCCGACAAGCTCGCCCGCGTCATCCACGGCGAGGCCGGCGACGACTTGCTCGATCTCTACAGCCGCCAGCGCCGCCACGCCGCGGTGAAATACGTCCAGGCCCAGACCATCGCCAACAAGCGGCTGATGGAGGAGCGCGATCCCGCCGTGCGCAAGCAGAACTTCGATGAGCTGCGCCGCACCGCGGAGAACCCGGAGACCGCCAGGGCCTATATGCGCCGCGCGGCGCTGTCCGACAGCCTGCGGGATGCGGCGGCGGTGACTTGACGGCGATCTTGCGCCGCCGCGCGGCGGAACCCACATCCTGCGCACCGTGACGCCGACCGTCTCCGACATCTTCGAGCAGGCCCGGCTTGCGGCCCGCGCCTTCGCGGAATTCGGCGAGCATCTCCTGCATCCCACCATCCGGCTTGGCGTCACCGGGCTTTCGCGCGCCGGCAAAACCGTTTTCATCACCGCGCTGGTGCATGGCCTGGTGCGCGGCGGCCGCTTTCCGGTGTTCGAGCCGCTGGCGAGCGGGCGCATCGCCGGCGCGCGGCTTGCGCCGCAGCCCGACGACGCGGTGCCGCGCTTCGAATACGAGCGGCACCTCAGCTCGATCGTGAACGAACGCGCATGGCCGGATTCGACGCGGCAGATCAGCGAGCTTCGCCTCGTCATCGACTATCAATCCGCAGGCCGGCGCGATGCGCACGCTTACCCTCGACATCGTCGATTATCCGGGCGAATGGCTGCTCGACCTGCCGCTGCTCGGCAAGAGCTACGAGCAATGGTCGGCCGACACGCTTGCTCATTTGCGCAAGACCACGCGCCATCCGCTGCCGAAGCCGTTTCTCGAGCAGCATCGCCACCGTCGATCCGCTCGCGCCGGCCGACGAGAGCGCGGCGATCGACGCCGCGCGGCTGTTCACCGCCTATCTGCAGGCCTGCCGCAAGGAGCATCAGACTCTCAGCATGGTCGGCCCCGGCCGCTTCCTGATGCCGGGCGATCTCGCAGGCTCCCCGGCGCTGACCTTCGCGCCGCTGGCGCTGCCGGCCGACGGCGAGCCGCCAGCCGGGCTCGAACTGGGCGATGATGCGCGCGGCGCTACGACGCCTATCGCGACGCCGTGGTGCGGCCGTTCTTCCGCGACCACTTCGCGCGCCTCGACCGCCAGATCGTTCTGGTCGACGTGCTTTCGGCGCTCGATGGCGGGCCGGCGGCGGTGCGCGATCTTGCAGGATGCACTGACGGCGGTGCTCGATTGCTTTCAGGTCGGCCGCGGCGGCTGGCTCAGCGCGCTGTTCCGGCCGCGCGCCGACCGCATCCTGTTTGCAGCGACCAAGGCCGACCAGATTCATCATTCCGCGCACGATCGCCTTGAGGCGATCCTGCAAGCCGCATGACCGAAGCGGCCATCGCGCGCGCCGGCGATGCCGGCGCCGAGGTCGACGTGATCGCGCTGGCTGCGGTGCGCGCCACCCGCGAGGCGCTGGTGCGCGGCGAGGGCGGGGGGCTGCCGTCGATCGTCGGCACGGCCGCGCCCGGCGAGTGGAGCGACGGCCGGCTTCTTCGACGGCTGCCACCGAGATGGCGTTCTTTCCCGGCGATCTGCCGGCCGAGAGCACGCGGCGTCGGGCGACTTCCACTCCATCCGCTTTCGGCCGCCGGCGCTTGAAGATGACCGACGACGGCATTCCGGCGTTGCCCCACATTCGCCTCGACCGCGCGCTGCAATTCCTGATCGGGGACCGGCTGCGATGACCGAAGCCTTTCGCAAGCCCGCGATCTTCAGCGTCGACGATCCGCGTCTTGTCGTCGAGCCGAGCCGGAGGAAGCGCTGTCGCCCGGCGCGGCGATCGCGGAAGGCGCCGGCCGACAGTCTCCCGGCCGTGATCGCGCCCGCCCAAACGGCGCATGCCCTGGGGCGGCTTCGTTCTGGTCGTCGCTGTCCGGGCTCGTGCTGATGGGGCTCGGGCTTGCGATCACCAATCTGGTCGAGGACCTGTTTGCCCGCGCGCCGTGGCTCGGCGCCATCGGATTGGCGCTGGCGGTGCTGGCCGGCGTTGCGCTGCTGGTCGTGGTGCTGCGCGAGATCATCGGCCTGCTGCGGCTTTCGACGGTGGAAGCGCTGCGCCGCCGCGCGCTCACCGTCATCGAGAACGATAACCGCGATCAGGGGCGTAGCGCTGATTGCCGATATGCTGTCGCTGACGCGCCGCATCCCGCGGCTTGCCCGGGCCCGGGCGCGCCTGGAAGACCATCGCGCCGACATCATCGACGGCCGCGATCTCGTTGCGCCTTGCCGAGCGCGGGCTGATGGGCCCGCTCGATGCGGATGCGCGGCGGCTGGTGGTCGCGGCCAGCAAGCGCGTCTCGGTGGTCACGGCAATCAGTCCGCGCGCCACGGTCGACATGGTGTTCGTCCTGATCAACGCGCTCCGCCTGGTCCGCCAGCTTGCCACGCTTTATGGCGGCCGACCGGGCGCGCTTGGCGTGTTCAAGCTGTTCCGGCAGGTGTTGTCGCATCTGGCCGTCACCGGCGGCGTCGGCATGGCCGACAGCGTCGTGCAGCAGGTGATCGGCCATGGCATCGCGGCACGGCTTTCGGCGCGGCTTGGCGAAGGCATGTTGAATGGGCTACTGACCGCGCGGCTCGGGCTTCTGACCATCGATCTGGTGCGGCCGCTGCCGTTTCACGAACTGCCCCGGCCGGCGCTGAACGACCTCGCCGGCACCTTGCTGCGGCCAAGCGAGAGCGGCTCCGAGCCTGGAGAACCACCAAAACCGCGATAATCGGGCCGAAATCCGATTGTTTCTTGCGCCGGTGGCAGCCAGCCGCTATATGCACGCCATCTCACAGGCGGACATTGGCCCTCAAAGGCCGTCCGGTGGCGCGAAGCTGCAAGGCTTTCGCGCTCACTCGTCCGCCGCGGAACAACCGGAGAAGACCATGGCGCTGCCCGATTACAGCATGCGCCAGCTGTTGGAAGCTGGCGTTCACTTCGGCCATCAGGCCCACCGCTGGAACCCGAAGATGGGTGATTACATCTTCGGCACCCGCAACAACATCCACATCATCGATCTCGCCCAGAGCGTGCCGATGCTGCACAAGGCGCTCGAGGCGGTGAGCGACACCGTCGCCAAGGGCGGCCGCATCCTGTTCGTCGGCACCAAGCGCCAGGCCCAGGACGCGCATCGCCGAGGCGGCCAAGCGCTGCGCGCAGTATTACGTCAACTCGCGCTGGCTCGGCGGCACGCTGACCAACTGGAAGACCATTTCCGGTTCGATCTCGCGGCTGCGCAAGCTCGACGAGATGCTCGCCTCGAACGAAGCCTCCGGCTACACCAAGAAGGAGCGCCTCGACCTGCAGCGCGAGCGCGACAAGCTCGACCGCTCGCTCGGCGGCATCAAGGACATGGGCGGCTTGCCCGACCTGCTGTTCGTGATCGACACCAACAAGGAAGACATCGCGATCAAGGAAGCGCGGCGCCTCGGCGTGCCGGTCGCGGCCATGGTCGACACCAACTGCGATCCCGACGGCATCACCTTCGTCGTGCCCGGCAACGACGACGCCAGCCGCGCCATCACGCTCTACTGCGATCTGGTCGCGCGCGCCGCCATCGACGGCATTTCCCGCGCGCAGGGCGGCATGGGCATCGACGTCGGCGCTGCCGAGAAGCCGATCGTCGAGGAGCTGCCGAAGCCGGAGGAGAAGGGCCTCGGCTTCGAGCCGCTGCCCGGTCCGCGCGGCGTCGCCGACGATCTCAAGAAGCTCACCGGCGTTTCGCCGGCGATCGAGAAGAAGCTCAACGACCTCGGCATCTTCCACTATTCGCAGATCGCCGAGCTCAGCCCCGAGGCCGCAGCACAACGTCGGCGAAGAGGTCGGCCTGCCGGGCCGCGTCCAGGGCTGGGTCGCCAAGGCCAAGGAACTGACGGCCGAGTAAGCGGCGGCGCGGAGCTTTTGCTCCGCGCTCGCGCGCTCGCGCCGCAACGGACTAGAACGATGGCTCATATCACCGCACAGATGGTCAAGGAACTGCGCGACATGACCGGCGCGGGCATGATGGATTGCAAGGCGGCGCTCGGCGAAACCTCGGGCGACGTCGAGGCCGCGGTCGATTGGCTGCGCAAGAAGGGCCTGTCCAAGGCCGCCAAGAAGGCCGACCGCGTCGCGGCCGAAGGGCTGGTCGGCGTCGCCGTCAAGGGCACCAAGGGCGTCGTGGTCGAGGTCAATTCCGAGACCGACTTCGTCGCGCGCAACGACCTGTTCCAGGGCCTGGTCAAGATGATCGCCAATGTGGCGCTCGACGTCGGCGCCGACGTCGAGAAGATCAAGGCCGCCAAGACCGGCAGCAAGACCATCGCCGAAGACATCGCCGAGACCATCGCCAAGATCGGCGAGAACATGACGCTGCGCCGCGCCGCCGAGCTTTCGGTCGGCAAGGGCGCGATCGGCAGCTATGTGCACAATTCGGTCATCGACGGCCTCGGCAAGATCGGCGTGCATCGTCGCGCTGGAATCGGCCGGCAAGACCGACGAGCTCGCGCGCGCTCGGCCGGCAACTCGCGATGCATGTCGCCGCGGCCAATCCGCAGGCGGTCGATTCCGTCGGGCCTCGACCCGGCCGCGATCCAGCGCGAGAAAGACGTGCTCGCCGAAAAGTTCAAGGCCGCAGGGCAAGCCCGCCAACATGATCGAGAAGATCGTCGAGTCCGGGCTCAAGACCTTCTACAAGGAGGTCTGCCTGCTCGATCAGCCGTACATCCACGACGACAAGAAGAGCGTGGCGCAGGCGCTGAAGGAAGCCGAAGGCAAGGTCGGCGCGCCGATCAAGGTCACGGGCTTCGTCCGCTACGCGCTCGGCGAGGGCGTCGAGAAGCAGGATACCGATTTCGCCGCCGAGGTCGCAGCCGCGGTCGGCACCGGCAAGAGCTGACGGGAGCCGCCGCGCACGGGGGGAGGATGGTCAAGCGCATGCGCCAAGCCCGCCTACCGCCGCGTGATCGTGAAAGTGTCCGGCGAAGCGCTGTCGGGGCCGGAAGGCTTCGGCATCCACCAGCCGACCATCGACCGCATCGCCAAGGACCTGATCGCCGCGCGCGCAGCTCGGCGTCACGCTCGGCGTGGTGGTCGGCGGCGGCAACATCCTCCGCGGCGTCAAGATGTCGGGCAAGAGCCTGTCGCGGCCGACCGCCGATGCCATGGGCATGCTGGCGACGGTGATGAACGGCCTGGTGCTGGAGGCCGCGATCGAGCGGCTCGGCGCGCCGGCGCGCACCATGTCGGCGCTCAACATGCCGCAGGTCTGCGAGACCTACGAGCGCGGCCCGCGCGCTGCGCCATTTCGAGGAGAACCGCATCGTGGTGTTCGCCGGCGGCACCGGCAATCCGTTCTTCACCACCGACACCACGGCGGTGCTGCGCGCCGCCGAAATGGAATGCGATGCCGTGCTCAAGGCCACCGATGTGGACGGCGTCTACAGCGCCGACCCGAAAAAGGACCCGCAAGGCGAAGCGCTACGACCGGATCTCGCTGCAAGGAGGCGTTCGACCGCGACCTCAAGGTTCTGGATGCGACCGCCTTCGCGCTTGCCCGGGAAAACGGTATGCCTATCATCGTGTTTTCGATCCGGAAGGCGGGCGCGATCGAAGCGGTTTTGCGCGGCAAGGGGCGCGCCACCGTCGTCAGCGGATGATCAGACGCGGCGCGCGAGGCCGCGCCGAATTCGTGATGCAGGCGAGCGCTCGAAGATCGGCAGTCGGGAGGGGCTCATGGCATCGAACTATGACATCAACGAACTCAAGCGGCGCATGCAGGGCGCGCTCGGCGTGCTCAAGACCGAGCTGAGCGGGCTGCGCACCGGCCGCGCCTCGGCGCATCTGCTCGATCCGATCCATGTCGAGGCCTATGGCCAGAGCATGCCGCTCAACCAGCTCGCCACCGTCAGCGTGCCGCAGCCGCGCATGATCAGCGTGCAGGTCTGGGACCGCTCGATGGTGAATGCGGTGGAGAAGGCGATCATGGCGGCCAATCTCGGCTTGACGCCGTCGAGCGAAGGGCAGGTGATCCACCTGCGCATTCCCGAGCTCAACGAGGAGCGCCGCAAGGAACTCGTCAAGGTCGCGCACAAATACGCCGAGACCGCCAAGGTCGCGGTCCGCCATGTGCGCCGCGACGGCATGGACGCGCTGAAGAAAATGGAAAAGGATCACCAGATCAGCCAGGACGATCACAAGCGCATGGACACCGAGGTCCAGAAGGCGACCGACCAGGCGATCACCGACATCGATCACATGCTGGCGACCAAGGAAAAGGAGATCATGACGGTCTGATCCGTTTCACCATGCCCCAGAGCCAGATCCCAGTCATCCGGCTTTGCAGCGCCGCGACATGTCGCCATCATCATGGATGGCAACGGCCGCTGGGCATCGGCGCGCGGCTTGCCGCGCGGCGAGGGGCATCGCCGCGGCGTCGAGGCGTTGCGCAAGACCGTCCGCGCCGCCGGCGAAATGGGCATCTCGTTCCTCACCATCTTCTCGTTCAGCGCCGAGAACTGGTCGCGGCCCGCCTCCGAAATCCGCGACCTGATGGGACTGCTGCGCCGCTTCATCCGCAACGATCTTGCCGAGCTGCACCAGAACGGCGTCAAGGTGCGCGTGATCGGCGAGCGCTCCGATCTCGATCCCGGATATCCGGCGGCTGCTCGAGGAGGCCGAGGAACTGACCAAGGACAACGACGGTCTGACGCTTGTGGTTGCCTTCAACTACGGCGCGCGCCAGGAGATCGCACGCGCGGCGGCGCGCGTCGCTGACGAAGGTGCAGGCGGGCGAGATCGCAGCCAACGCAATCACCGCCGACCTGATCGGGCAGAACCTCGACGCGCCGGACCTGCCCGATCCCGATCTCATCATCCGCACCAGCGGCGAGCAGCGGCTGTCCAATTTCCTGCTCTGGCAGGCCGCCTACAGCGAACTGGTGTTCGTGCCGACCTATCTGGCCCGATTTCGACCGCGCCGCGCTGGAAGGCGCGATTGCCGAATACCACCGCCGCGAGCGGCGGTTCGGCGGATTGATCGCACAGACCGGTTCATAGACCGTGGCCGGCGCCGAACCGGCCGACAAGGAGCCCACCGGGCTGTCGTTCCTGGCTGGCCGCAGCAATCTTATGCTGCGGGTCGTGTCGTCGCTGGTGCTGGCGCCGCTGGCGATCGGCGCGGCCTATTTCGGCGACGCACTCTTCGTCGCGTTCTGGAGCGTCGCGGCGCTCATCGTGCTGTGGGAATGGGACACGCTGGTCTGCGCTCATGACCGCAACGCCGTGCTCGCGATCGGCGCTGTCGGCGCTGGTCGGCGGCAGTCTTCTGCTGGCGCTCGATCGGGCCGGCATCGCGTGTCGCATTGATCGCTGCTCGGCGCGTTCGGCGTCGCAGCGCTGGCCTCGAGAATCCGGCGGCTGTGGTGCGCCGCGGGTCTGTTCTATGCCGTCGGCGCTCTTGATCGCGCCGGTGCTGTTGCGGCAGCGACGCGACGCTTGGCTTCGCCGTCGATCGCTGTTTCTGTTCGTGATCGTGTGGCTGACCGATATCACGGCCTATTTCGTCGGACGTGCCGTCGGCGGACCGAAGCTGATGCCGCGCGTCAGCCCGAACAAGACCTGGTCGGGCGCGATCGGCGGAACCGCTCGCTGGCATGCTCGGCGGCGTGGTCGTGGCAAGCCAATTCGGCATCCGCAGCCTTGTCGCGATTGCGGTGGTCGGCTCTCGTGCTTTCCGTCGTCTCCCAGGCCGGCGATCTTTCTGAATCCGCTATCAAACGCAATTTCAACGCCAAGGACGCCAGCCAGCTCATCCCCGGCCATGGCGGCCTGATGGATCGGCTCGACGGTTTCGTAGCCGCAGCCGTCGCCGCCTTGCTGATCGGGCTTGCCCACGGCGGATTCGATGCCCCTGCGCGTGGGCCTCATGGTATGGTGAACGATGCCAGTGCAGAAGTCTCAGGCCCGGGCCGAAAGCTGCGCCGATCGCAAGCCCGCGCCGCCCATCCGCAGCGTAACGATCCTCGGGCGCCACCGGCTCGGTCGGCACCAGCACGGTCGACCTGCTCAAGCGCGGCGGCGGCCGCTATCGGGTCGAGGCGCTCACCGCCAATCGCAATGCCGCGCAACTTGCGCAGATCGCGCGCGAGCTCCACGCACGCTTTGCCGCGGTAGCCGATCCATCGGCCTATCGCGAGCTCAAGGATGCTCTGGCGGGCTCCGGCATCGAAGCCGCGGCCGGCGAGGCCGCGCTGATCGAGGCGGCGCAGCGGCCGGCTGAATGGGTGATGGCGGCGGTGAGCGGTTCGGTCGGACTGAAGCCGACGCTGGCCGCGGCCAAGCGCGGCGCGACTGTCGCGCTTGGCCAACAAGGAATGTCTGGTGTGCGCCGGCGCCATGTTCATGCGCACCGCGGCCGCTGCCGGCGCCACCGTGCTGCCGGTCGATTCCGAGCACAACGCGATCTTCCAGGCGCTGACCGCCGGCCCCCGCGAGGACGTGAGCCGCATCGTCATCACCGCGTCGGGCGGTCCGTTTCGCACCTGGACGTCGCGAGCGATGCGGGCCGCGACGCGTCGAGCAGGCGCTCAAGCATCCGAACTGGTCGATGGGGCCGAAGATCACCATCGACTCCGCGACCATGATCAACAAGTGCCTTGAGCTGATCGAGGCGCATCACCTGTTCGCGGTCGACCCGGCGCAGCTTGCGGTGCTGGTGCACCCGCAATCGATCATCCACGGCATGGTCGAATACCGCGATGGTTCGGTGGTGGCGCAACTTGGCTCGCCCGACATGCGCATTCCGATCGCCCATTGCCTGGCTTGGCCCGACCGCATCGACGGCCCGGCGACACGGCTCGACCTCGCCCGCATCGGTTCGCTGACGTTCGAGGCGCCGGACCCGGATCGTTTCCCCGCGCTGGCGCTGGGACGGCGGGCGTTGGAGACGGGCGGAAGCGCCCCGACGATCCTCAATGCCGCCAACGAGGTCGCGGTGGCCGCCTTTATCGACCGGCAAGATCGGCTTTGGCGGCATCGCCGACACTGGTCGAGGCCATGCTCGAAGCGGCCGAACGCCGCAACGCCACAGCGGAACCGCAAGATATCGATGAAGCGCTTGCCGTTGACCATATGGCAAGATCGATGGCCCATGACCTCTTGCCCGAAATAGCCGCAAAGTCATTTTAGAAGGCGGCCGGGACGTCGGCGGAAACGCGTGGGGATGGGTCCGGAAATGGACATTTTCAGCAATTTGACGCTTTGGGGTGGGGGCTGGACCGGCTGGATCATCCCGTTTCTGTTCGGATTGAGCGTCGTCGTCTTTTTCCATGAGCTTGGCCACTTCCTGGTCGCCCGAATGTGCGGCGTGCGGGTGCTAACTTTTTCTGTGGGTTTCGGGCCGGAGCTCATCGGGTTCAACGACCGTCACGGCACCCGCTGGAAGATTTCCGCGATCCCGCTTGGCGGCTATGTGAAGTTCTTCGGCGACGACAACGCGGCGAGCGTGCCGGACGAGGCCGCGGTCGCCAACATGAGTGAGGCGGAGCGCCGCGAGAGCTTTTTCCACCAGCCGGTCGGCGCGCCGCTCGGCGATCGTGGCGGCCGGCCCATTCGCCAATTTCATCCTGGCGATCGTGATCTTCGCGACGATTTTCGCGCTGTTCGGCAAGCAGACCACGACCGCGCGGGTCGATGCGGTGCAGCCTGACTTCGCCCGCCGCTACTGCGGGTCTCAAGCCGGGCGATATCGTGCTCGCGATCGACGGCACCACGATCGAAAGCTTCTCCGACATGCAGCGGATCGTCAGCGCCGGTGCCGGTCGCGCCATGGAGTTCCGCATCGATCGCGGCGGAGCGCCGATGACCCTCTCCGCCACGCCTGCGCTCCGGCAGGGCAAAGACAATTTCGGCAACCGTTTCTGCCACGCCGTGCTGGGCGTCAGCCGATCGATGACGCCGGCCGACGTGAAAACCCAATACGTCGGTCCGTTCACGGCGCTCTGGCTCGGCGTCAAGGAAACGTGGTTCATTATCGACCGGACGTTCTCCTATATCGGCGGCCTGTTTGCCGGCCGCGAATGCGCCGACCAGCTCGGTGGGCCGATCCGGATTGCCCAGATCTCCGGCCAGGTCGCCACCATGGGCTTCATGCCGGTATTGCATCTCGCCGCGATGCTCTCGGTTTCAATCGGGCTCCTGAACCTGTTTCCGGTGCCGTTGCTCGATGGCGGTCACCTTTTGTTCTATGGAATCGAGGCGACTCGGGGTCGGCCGCTGTCCTCCCGCGCCCAGGAGATTGGCTTCCGGATTGGTTTTGCGATTGTCGTGATGTTGATGATCTTTACAGTCTTTAATGACACCATTCAGTTGTTGCCGCGGTTCTGGTCGTCGTGACTGGGCTGCTTTGGGGGCCAAGTTCCTGCTGGAAAAGGGGAAATGCGACATCGGCCGATGTTGCGCAGTGGGAAAAAGCCTGTAGAAACATGGTGCTGGGTACAGCCCGCGGGAACTCCGCAGGGTTGCCTAAAAGGGTCGGGAAGGGCGCATTGCGCATGGGTTTGTGGGTGCGGCTGCTTCGGAGCCTCTGCCTAGTCGGCGGGCTCCTTGCCGGGATCGCCTGTTGCGCTGCGGTAGCTGCGGTGACCACTGCAGGCACGGCGGTAGCCCAGACCGCGGGCTCCATCGTCGTCGAAGGCAACCGCCGGGTGGAGGCGGAAACCATCCGCTCCTACTTCCACACCAATCCGGGCGAGCGCCTGGACAGCTTCAAGATCGACCAAGCGCTTAAGGCACTCTACGCCACCGGTCTGTTCCAGGACGTGCGTATCAATCAGTCCGGCCCGCGGCTGGTCGTTACGGTGGTCGAAAATCCGGTGATCAACAGGGTCGCCTTCGAGGGCAACAAGAAGCTCAAGGACGAGCAGCTTACCAACGAGGTGCAATCCAAGAGCCGCGGTACGCTTTCGCGTCCGACCGTCCAGGCCGACGTCCAGCGCCTGGTCGAAATCTATCGTCGTAACGGCCGCTTCGACGTTCGGATCGATCCGAAAATCATCGAACTGCCTAACAACCGCGTCGATCTCGTGTTCGAAGTCCATGAGGGCGAAAAGACCGGCGTCAGGGACATCAAATTCGTCGGTAACAAGGCCTACCGAGACCAGCGGCTGAAAGACGAAATCAAGACCCAGGAAACCTCGTGGATTCCCATTCTCTCATTCTTCCAGCAGGCCGACATCTACGATCCTGATCGCATTGAAGCCGATCGCGATCTGCTCAGGCGCTTCTACCTCAAGCACGGCTATGCCGATGTGCGAGTGGTTTCGGCGGTCTCGATCTATGACCCGCAGAAGAAAGGCTTCATCGTCACGTTTACGATCGAGGAGGGCGACCGCTATCGCTTTGGCAGCGTCGAAGTCCAGTCGAACGTTCCGCAGGTCGATGGCAAGTCGCTCTATGCCCGTCTGCGGGCCGCCCCGGGCACCATCTACAATGCCGAAGCGATCGAGAAATCGGTCGACAACCTGTCGATCGAAGTGGCGCGTCGCGGCTATCCGTTCGCCCTGGTTCGCCCACGTGGCGACCGCGACATGGCCAAGCACGTCATCAATGTCGCTTTCACCATTGATGACGGGCCACGCGTCTATGTGGAACGCATCAATATCCGTGGCAACACCCGCACCAAGGACTACGTGATCCGCCGCGAGATCGATTTCGGCGAAGGCGACGCTTACAACCGCGCGCTGGTTGACCGCGGCGAAAGACGCTTGAAAAACCTCAACTTCTTCAAGAGCGTCAAGATCAGCAACGAACCGGGATCGGCACCGGACCGCATCGTGCTCAACGTCGATGTCGAGGAAATGCCAACCGGCGAATTCTCCATTGCCGGTGGCTTCTCGACTGCCGACGGCTGGATGGCTGAATTGAGCGTTTCCGAACGCAACCTGCTGGGTCAGGGCCAGTTCGCCAAATTCTCCGTCCAATACGGCCAGCGGGCACGCGGTTTCGAAGTGTCGTTCGCCGAACCCTACTTCCTGGGCTACCGCCTGGGCTTCGGCATCGATCTGTACGCCAGGCACACGCTCGCCTCACAATATGTTTCCTACGACACCCAAACCTACGGCATGGTGCTGCGGACCGGTTTCCAGTTGAACGAAGAACTGTCGCTGCAGACGCGCTACAATATCTACTCGCAGAAAATCGTCCTGCCGTGGCAGCTGAACAACTGTCAATACTCGCCGAATGCGCTGATCAACAATCCCGTTCCCGGCGCCAACGGCGTCGGCATAAACGCGGTGCCGGTCGGCGTGAATCCCATCAACGAGTCGTTACGGACAGATGGCGGCAACTGCTATGCCGACGGCGAATCCTCGCTTGCCGTTCGCAAGGAACTGGCCGGCGGTGCGGTGCTAGCTTCGCTGGTCGGCTACACCGTTGCCTACAACACCCTCGACAACAACAAGAACCCGACCAGCGGCATCTACGCCCAGCTCAGTCAGGACTTCGCGGGTCTCGGCGGCGACGTGAAATTCGTCCGCTCGACGGTCGATGCTCGCAGCTATTACGAGATGTTTTCGGACGTCGTCGCCGTGCTCCATCTGCAAGGCGGCAACCTCGTAGGTTGGGGTGGCGGGCAACTCCGCATGCTCGACCAATTCCAGATGGGCCCGAACCTGGTCCGCGGCTTCCAGCCGGCCGGTCTCGGTCCACGCGACCTGACACCCGGAACAACCAACGATGCGTTGGGCGGCACGCTCTATTGGGGCGCCAGTATCGAAGCCCAGGCGCCGTTCTCCTTCCTGCCCAAGGAGGCCGGGCTCAAAGGTGCGGTGTTCGCCGACGCCGGCTCGCTCTGGGACTACAAGGGACCGACCTACTGGAGCGTCACCGGCGAAACCTTGCAACCCGCAGACTCGGCCGCCGTGCGTGCTTCGGTCGGTGTCGGCCTCATCTGGACATCGCCGTTCGGCCCGCTGCGGTTCGATTATTCGTTCCCATTGCTGAAGCAAGGATATGACCGCATCCAGCAATTCCGCTTTGGCGGCGGCACGAAGTTCTAAAGCCACGAACCGCCGAATCACATTCGCACAAGCGATCAACCATCTGGTCCAAATCAGCCATGTCGTGCTAAGCGGACCGGGCGGCCAGTCGCCTGGATATTTGCCGCAAGCCTGATCGGCGGCTTCGCGACATTGACAACCCGAAGCCAAAGCAACCGTGTGTCGATGACGGGATCGTCCGAGGCCGATCGCGGAGGGGGCAAGGGATGAGCGGCGAAACGCTTGACGCCATCGGGATCCGCGAAATCCTCGCCGCACTTCCCCACCGCTATCCGTTCCTGCTGGTTGATCGCATCATCGACATCCGCGGCGACGAGCACGGCATCGGCATCAAGAACGTAACCATCAACGAGCCGCAATTCGTTGGCCATTTTCCTAACAACCCAGTGATGCCCGGCGTCCTGATATTGGAAGGTATGGCGCAGACCGCGGGCACGCTCTGCATCCGCGCGATGCCGGACTTGCTAAAAATGCCCTCGGTTTATTTCCTCACCATCGACAAGGCCAAGTTTCGCAAGCCGGTCGTGCCAGGAGACGTGCTCGAATATCATATGAACCGGCTCAAGCGGCGCAAGAACATGTGGTGGTTCCGCGGCGAGGCCAAGGTCGGGGGCGAGATCGTGGCTGAGGCCGAGCTCGGCGCCATGATCCTCGCAGAGGACTGAGCTTGCCGCTGATCGACCCTTTGTCACGCGTGGCCGGCGGCGCAAAGATCGCCGATGACGTCGAGATCGGTCCGTTCTGCAATGTCGGGCCTTCGGTTGAGTTGCGGTCGGGCGTTCGGCTTTTGTCGCATGTCAGCATTGCCGGCGTGACCGCAATCGGCGAGCGGACTGTGATCTATCCGTTCGTCTCGCTCGGCACCCCGCCGCAATCGACCGGTTACCGCGGCGGCGGACCCGTCTCGCCGTCGGAAGCCAATGCGACATTCGCGAAGGCGTCACGATCAGCACCGGCACCGAAGACCACGGCGAGGTCACGACGGTCGGCGACCGCTGCTTCCTGATGGCCAATTCTCATGTCGGCCACGATTGCCATGTCGGCAACGATGTCATCTTGGCCAACGGCGCGGTGCTGGGCGGCCATGTCAGTGTCGCGCGATCATGTCTTCATCGGCGGCAACACAGCGGTGCATCAGTTCTGCCGCATCGGCGAAAGCGCCATGCTCGGCGGGGTGAGCGGGATTGCCAGCGATGTCATTCCGTTCGGCTTTGCGTTCGGGCAGAGGGCCGAGCTTGTCGGCGTCAACGTGGTCGGGCTGCGCCGGCGAAAATTCAGCCGCGACGACGTCCATCGCATCCGGCAGCGTCTACCGGATGCTGTTTTGCCGGCGGCAGAACCTTTGCCGAACGCCTGGAACAGGTAGCCAAGGAGTTCGCCGGCGACCCGATGATCGGCAAGATCGTCGGCTTCATTCGCGACGGCGGCACGCGGCCTCTGATGATGCCTGCGCTGGCGACGATGCCGCAGACCCCAACGACGCGCCAATGAGCGAGCAGGCGACCAAACAGTGGCCAATCCGGCGCTGGCCATCATATGCGGCGCCGGAAGCCTGCCGTTCGCGCTTGCTGACGCCTCGATCCGTCAAGGCCGCCGCGTCGTGCTGTTCGCGTTGCGCGGCTGGGCTGATCCGGCAGCGAGTGGCGGCCTATCCGCACCACTGGGCCTGGATCGGCCAGTTCGGCCGTTTCATGCGGATTGCTGCCGAGGAGGGCTGCCGCGACGTGACCTTCATCGGTTCGGTGACGCGGCCATCGCTGCTGTCGATGCGGCCGGACCTGCTGGCGCTGCAGCAGCTACCCTACGTCCTGCGCATGTTCCGGGGCGGCGACGATCACTTGCAGGGCGGCATCGCGCGAGTGTTCGAAAAGCACGGCATGCGTCTCGTGGCGCCGAAAGACATCGCGCCGGAACTGCTGATGTCATCAGGCGCGCTTGGGATCGGCGGCCCGCGCGAGCGCGACCGTACCGACATCGCAAGGGGGCTGGCGTTGCTGAGAGCGACGAGCCCGTTCGATATCGGCCAAGCCGTCGTCGTCGCCGACAATCAGGTGTTGGCGCTGGAGGGGCCGGAAGGCACCGATCGGATGCTCGCCCGGGTCGCGGAACTCCG
This sequence comes from uncultured Alphaproteobacteria bacterium, assembly GCA_963702635.1. Taxonomy (GTDB): domain Bacteria; phylum Pseudomonadota; class Alphaproteobacteria; order Rhizobiales; family Xanthobacteraceae; genus Z2-YC6860. Next base: position 333,236 of record CAVPDL010000009.1, on the reverse strand, counting down.
CGGCGTCGGACGCATCCGCGCGCCCTTGGGCGCGGGCGTGCTGGTCAAGGCACCCAAAATCGGCCAGGACCAGCGCTTCGACCTGCCGACCATCGGCCCGGACACGGTCGATCGCGTCGTAGCAGCGAGTCTTGCCGGCATCGCCGTTGTTGCCGGCTCAACCATCGTGGCCGAGCCCGAGCGCGTCGCCACCACTGCCAACCGGGCCAAAATCTTCGTTGTCGGCGTTGCCGATGACGGGCCGGCGCGATGAGCGATCCCGCCCAGCGGCTGCCGGACAAACCTTCCGGCGCGCCTCGCATTTTTCTGGTCGCGGCCGAGGAATCGGGCGATCGGCTCGGCGCCGCGCTGATGCGGGCGCTGCGGCAGCGCGCCGGTGCGCCAGTGCGCTTTGCCGGTGTCGGCGGTCGCGCCATGACCGCCGAGGGGCTTACGAGCCTGCATTCGATCGACGATTTTTCCATCATTGGCATCAGCCGCGATCCCGGCGCGGCTGCCGCGAATCCAGCGTCACCTGCGCGCAGACGCTGCGCGCGATCCGTGAACAGCGCCCGGACGTGCTCGTCATCATCGACAGCCCGGGCTACACCCAGTGGGTCGCCTGGTTCGTGCGCCGCGCCGACCCCTCGATCCCGATCATCAATTATGTCTCGCCCTCGGTCTGGGCCTGGCGTTCTGGCCGGGCGCGCTGCGATGCGCCGTTACATCGACCACGTGCTGGCGCTGCTGCCGTTCGAGCCGGAGGCACACCAGCGACTTGGCGGCCCGCCGTGCACCTACGTCGGTCATCCGCTGATCGAGCAGGTCGGCCGTCTGCGCCCCAATGCCGAGGAAGCGCAGCGGCGGCTCGCCGAACCGCCCGTCGTGCTGGTCGCTGCCCGGTAGCCGCAGCGGGGAAATCAGGCGGCTCGCCGAGCCGTTCGGCGCCGCGATTGGCTTGGTCCGCGAGCGCCTCGGCCCGATCGAGATCGTCGTCCCCGGCGTGCCCCATCTCCGTGCGCAGTTGACCGACGCCATCGACAGATGGCCGGTTCGGCCGCGCATCGTGTTCGAGCGAGGCGGAAAAGCGAGCGGCATTTCGGGTGGCCCGCGCGGCGCTGGCAAAATCCGGCACGGTCACGCTCGAGCTCGCCCTCGCCGGCGTGCCGATGGTCGCGGCCTACAAGGTGTCGCCGTTCGAGGCCTTTGTCATCAGACGGCTGGTGCGAGTGCCCTCCTATATCCTCGCCAACCTGGTGCTCGGCGAGAACGTCGTGCCGGAGATCGTGCAGGAGGAATGCACGCCTGACGGTCTTGCAGCAGCGCTGACGCCGCTGATCGGCGACACGCCGGAACGCCGGCAACAGGTGGAGGCCTTTGCCCGCCTCGATCGGATCATGGAGATCGGCTCGCGGGCGCCGGCCACCCGCGCCGCCGAAATCGTGCTCGGATTGCTGCGGCGGCCCGGAAATGAAACGAGGCGCCCGCAACGCCCCTTTCATAGGAACTGTTTGAACCTACTTCCGCCGCGAGATCGGAATGTAGTCGCGCCGGGTCGCGCCGGTGTAGAGCTGGCGCGGCCGGCCGATGCGCTGGGTCGGATCCTCGATCATCTCCTTCCACTGCGCGATCCAGCCGACCGCGCGCGCGACCGCGAACAGCACGGTGAACATCGTGGTCGGGAAGCCCATCGCCTTCAGCGTGATGCCGGAATAGAAGTCGACGTTCGGATAGAGCTTCTTCTCGATGAAATATTCGTCGTGCAGCGCGATGCGCTCGAGCTCCATCGCCACCTGGAGCAGCGGATCGTCGCGGTGGCCGGTCTCGCTCAGCACCTCGTGCGCGGTCTTCTGCATGATCTTGGCGCGCGGATCGTAGTTCTTGTAGACGCGGTGGCCGAAGCCCATCAGGCGGAAGCTGTCCTTCGGGTCCTTGGCGCGCTTGATGTATTCCGGGATGCGGTCGACGGTGCCGATCTCGCCGATCATCTTCAGCGCGGCTTCGTTGGCGCCGCCATGCGCCGGGCCCCAGAGCGCGGCGATGCCGGCCGCGATGCAGGCGAACGGATTGGCGCCGGTCGAGCCCGCCAGCCGCACCGTCGAGGTCGAGGCGTTCTGCTCGTGGTCGGCGTGCAGGATGAAGATGCGGTCCATCGCCCGCGCCAGCACCGGATTGGGCTTGTACTCCTCGGCCGGCACCGCAAAGCACATGCGCAGGAAGTTGGTGGCGTAGTCGAGTTCGTTCTTCGGATAAACGAACGGCTGGCCGACCGAATACTTGTAGGCCATCGCCGCAAGCGTCGGCATTTTCGCGATCATGCGGATCGAGGCGATCATGCGCTGCTGCGGATCGGAGATATCGGTGGAGTTGTGATAGAACGCCGACAGCGCGCCGACCGAGCCGGTCATCACCGCCATCGGATGCGCGTCGCGCCGGAACCCCTGGAAGAACCGGCTCATCTGCTCGTGCACCATCGTGTGACGGGTCACGCGGTAGTCGAAGTCGGCCTTCTGCGCCGCGGTCGGCATCTCGCCGTACAGCAGCAGATAGCAGGTCTCCAGGAAGTCGCCGTGCTCGGCCAGTTGCTCGATCGGCACGCCGCGATAGAGCAGGATGCCTTCGTCGCCGTCGATGTAGGTGATCTTGGATTCGCAGGCCCCGGTCGAGGTAAAGCCCGGATCGTAGGTGAACATGCCGGTCTCGGCGTAGAGCTTGCTCGACGTCGATCACGTCCGGCCCGATGCGTCCCGCTGTAGATCGGGAACGACCAGTTCTTGTCGCCGACGGAGAGTTTGCCGGTCTTGATATTGGCGCCGGACTTCGCGTCCATGATCGTATCCTCGATGCTGTCGCCCGCGACCTGACGGTGGCACTCAACCGCGCGTGCGGAGACCGCGCGAAACCCGCTAAATTGGGTATCCCATTCAGTTGTGCACCGCAAGATGCGGCGGCAAGCCTCAGCCCGTCTGGTCGCGCAGCCGTGCCAGGCTTTCATCCCGCCCTAGCACCGCGAGCACGTTGAATATGCCGGGCGACGTGGACCGGCCGGTCAGAGCCGCGCGCAGCGGTTGCGCGACTGCGCCGAGCTTGGTGGCCTTGCGCTCGGCATAGGCGCGCACCGCCTGCTCCGTCGCCTCCGCATTCCATGGGCTCGACCGCTTCGATCTCCGGCAACACGTCGCGGAGCAGCGACCGGCTGTCGTCGTTGAGCAGCGCCTTGGCCTTGTCGTCCAGCGCAAGCGGGCGGCTGGCCCAGATGAAGCTCGCGGCATCGATCAGTTCGACCAGCGTCTTCGCCCGCTCCTTCAATTCGGGCATGGCCGCCAATGATCTGCTCGCGCACCGCAGGCGTGAGCTTGCCAGCGATCTCGGCGCCATTCGGCAAGTGCGGCAACAGGCCGTCGATGGCCGCCATCAAGATCGCGGTCGGCGCTGGTCGCGCATGTAATGGCCGTTCAGGCTTTCCAGCTTGGCAAAGTCGAAACGCGCCGGCGACCGGCCGATCTGCGGCAGGTCGAACGCCGCCTTCATCTCCTCGGTGGAGAATATCTCCTGGTCGCCGTGGCTCCAGCCGAGCCGCACCAGATAGTTGCGCATGGCGACCGGCAGGTAGCCCATGGCGCGGTAGGCATCGACGCCGAGCGCGCCGTGGCGCTTGGAAAGCTTGGAGCCGTCCGGCCCGTGGATCAGCGGGATGTGCGCCATCACCGGCACGGTCCAGCCGAGCGCCTGGTAGATCTGGGTCTGCCGCGCGGCGTTGTTGAGGTGATCGTCGCCGCGGATGATGTGGGTGACACCCATGTCGTGGTCGTCCACCACCACGGCCAGCATGTAGGTCGGCGTGCCGTCGGAGCGCAGCAGCACGAAATCGTCGAGGTTCTCGTTCTGCCAGGTGACGCGGCCCTGCACCTGGTCCTCGACCACGGTCTCGCCGGTCAAGCGGCGCCTTCAGCCGGATCGCGGGCTTCGACGCCGGCCGGAGCGTCGCCCGGGTCGCGGTCGCGCCAGCGGCCGTCGTAGAGCCTGGTCTTGCCCTCGGCGCGCGCCTTCTCGCGCATCTCGGCGAGTTCTTCGGGCGAGGCATAGCAGCGATAGGCGTGCCCCGCGGCCAGCATCTGCTCGACCACCTCGCGGTGCCGCTCGACGCGGGAGAACTGATAGACGGTGTCGCCGTCCCAATCGAGGCCGAGCCATTTCAAGCCATCGAGGATGGCGTCGATCGCCTCCTTGGTCGAGCGCTCGCGGTCGGTGTCCTCGATCCGCAGCAGCATCTTGCCGCCGCGGCCGCGCGCGTAGAGCCAGTTGAACAGCGCGGTGCGGCCCCCGCCGATGTGCAGGAAGCCGGTGGGCGAGGGGGCAAATCGCGTAACGATCGGTTCAGTCATAACGGATGAGGAAAAATCCGCTGGCGAAGGTCAATGTTCCGCACCATGTACCACAAAAGTCGGCGTGTATCTCTCCGAAGGAGCCTTGGTGCGAACAGGCTTGGCGCGATCACGGATCTTGGCGCGCAGGCGGAGATTTGGCACATACATCGCGCGACGGCAAATGCCGGACACCAGCATGGCGATGGCAGAGGCTATAACAGACGGCGGGCGCGACTTCATTCGCGACATCGTCCAGGCCGATCTCGACGCCAAGCGCCACGCCATCGGTGGTGACCCGCTTTCCGCCCGAGCCGAACGGCTATCTGCACATCGGGCATGCCAAGTCGATCTGCCTCAACTTCGGCATCGCCGAGGAGTTCGGCGGGCGCTGCCACCTGCGCTTCGACGACACCAATCCGGCCAAGGAGGAGCAGGAGTACATCGACGCCATCGAGCGCGACGTGCGCTGGCTCGGCTTCGACTGGGGCAAGAACCTGTTCCACGCATCCGACTATTTCGACCGGCTCTACGAATGGGCCGAGCACCTGATCCAGGCCGGAAAGGCCTATGTCGACGACCAGACGCCGGAGCAGATGCGGGTCAACCGCGGCACGCTGACCGAGCCTGGCAAGAACAGTCCGTTCCGCGATCGCAGTGTCGAAGAAAACCTCGACCTGTTCCGCCGCATGAAGGCCGGCGAATTCGGCAACGGCGCCCGCGTGCTGCGCGCCAAGATCGACATGGCGTCGGGCAACATCAACCTGCGCGATCCGACGCTCTATCGCATCGTCAAGGCGCCGCATCCGCGCACCGGCACGAAATGGTCGATCTATCCGAGCTACGATTTCGCCCACGGCCAGTCGGACGCCATCGAGGGCATTACGCATTCGATCTGCACGCTGGAGTTCGAGGATCACCGGCCGCTGTACGACTGGTTTCTCGCCAACCTGCCGGTGCCCTCGCATCCGCACCAGTACGAGTTCGCCCGCCTCAACCTGACCTACACGGTGCTGTCGAAGCGCGTGCTGACCACGCTCGTTCGCGACGGCCACGTCAAAGGCTGGGACGACCCGCGGATGCCGACGCTCGCGGGCCTGCGCCGCCGCGGCGTGCCGCCGGGCGCGATCCGCGATTTCGTCAAGCGCATCGGCGTCGCGAAGGCCAACAGCGTGGTCGACGCCAACATGCTCGACTTCGCGATCCGCGAGGCGCTGAACAAGACGGCGCTGCGGCGGATGGCGGTGCTGCGCCCGCTCAAGGTGGTGATCGAGAACTATGAGGGCCCGGGCGAGGAGCTCGACGCTGTCAACCATCCGGACAATCCGGAGGCGGGCTCGCGCAAGATCAAGTTCGGCCGCGAGATTTTCATCGAGCGCGACGACTTCATGGAGAATCCGCCGAAGAAATTCTTCCGGCTGTCGCCCGGCGCGGAGGTGCGGCTGCGCTACGCCTATTTCATCACCTGCCGCGAGGTGGTGAAGGACGCGGCCGGCGAGGTGGTCGAGCTGCGCTGCACCTACGATCCGGCGACCCGCGGCGGCAACGCCCCCGACGGCCGCAAGGTCAAAGCCACGATTCACTGGGTTTCGGCGGAGCATTCAAAGCCTGCCGAGGTGCGGCTCTACAATCCGCTGTTCACGCAAGCCCGATCCGAGCGGCGGCGAAGGCTTTGCCGCCGATCTCAATCCGCAGTCGCTGGAAGTGTTAAGCGACGCCCGTATCGAGCCGGCGCTGGCTTCCGGCAGCAATTCCCCCGATCCGGTGCAGTTCGAACGGCAGGGCTATTTCGTGCTCGATCCGGATTCCACCGCGGACCGTCCGGTGTTCAATCGCACCGTCGGATTGCGTGATACATTCGCCAAGGAGGTCGGCGGCAGACCGGCCTGAGGCATGGTCTCTGGAAATGCCTGGTGCGGAGGAAACCGGCTTTCGGACAAGGACCATGCCCAGATAGCGTGCGTTGCGCATGGCGGATTGGGGCAAGGGGCCGCGGCCGAGTTGGCACGTGGGACGCCGAAGCACGGCGCCGGCGTGCATTCGCCTGGGCTGAAGCGCATTCCGAACTTCGGCCGCGCCTTTGCCGCGCGCCTTCGCGATTGGGCCATCGCCGACACCGGCCCTGGCCGGTTGCTGCCCTGGCTGCCGGTCGCCTTCGGGCTTCGGCATCGCGATCTATTTCACCGCAGAACGCGAACCATACTGGTGGGCTGGCTCAGGCCTCGCCGCGATTTGCTGCGCCATCGCTATCGCTGTCCGGCACCGGCCGGTGGCGTTTTCCATCGCGCTCGCTGCCACCACCATCGCCGCAGGCTTTGCCACAGCGACGCTCAAGACCGTTCAGATTTCGCACCCAGTGCTGGCCCGCCCGGCCACCGTCGCAGGTCGCGGGCTTCGTCGAGGTCCGCGAGGAGCGCGAGCGCACCGATCGCATCGTGGTTCGCGCGCTTTCGCTTGAAGGCTACCGTCTGGAGCAGAAGCCCGACCGCATCCGCGTCTCGGTGAAAAAGGGCACGGCACCGCCGGTCGGCGCCTATGTGACGTTCCGCGCGCGGCTGACGCCGCCGCTCGAGCCGCTGCGGCCGGGCGGCTACGACTTCGCCCGCGATCTCTATTTCCAGGGCATTGGCGCGACCGGCTTCGCTGCTCGGCGCGATCACGACAGCGGAAGTCGCCGGCGCCGCCTGGCCTGTGGCTGAAATATGCCGCCGTGGCTTCAGGGCCTGCGCGACGGCATCGATGCCCGCATCCGCGCCGTGGTGCCCGGCGACAAGGGCGCCATCGCCTCGGCGCTCATCACCGGCAAGCGCGACGCCATCTCGGCGCCGGTCAACGACGCGATGTACATCTCAAGCCTCGCCCACGTGCTGTCGATCTCCGGCTATCACATGGCGGTGGTGGCGGGCGTGGTGTTCTTCGTGCTGCGGGCGCTGCTGGCGCTGATCCCAGGCCTCGCCAGCGCCCGGCCGATCAAGAAATGGGCCGCGGTCGGCGCGCTGCTCGCGGCCTTGGCCTATCTGCTGCTGTCGGGCTCGGAGGTCGCGACCCAGCGCTCCTTCATCATGACCGCGATCGTGCTGCTCGGTGTCATGGCCGATCGGCCGGCGCTGACCTTGCGCACGCTGGCGCTGGCGGCTTTCGGCGTGCTGATCCTCGCGCCGCAATCGGTGGTGCATCCGAGCTTCCAGATGTCGTTTGCCGCGACGCTTGCTCTGATCGCCGCCTATGAGCGCGGTCTGCCCTGGATGGTGGCCGGCGCCGACACCTCGTTCGGCGCCCGGGTGGCGCTGTGGGGCGGTCGGGAGATCGTCGCGCTCATTCTTGCGTCCCTGGTTGCAGGTCTGGCGACAACGCCTTATGCCGCCTTCCATTTTCATCGGCTGGCGCCCTATGGCGTGCTCGCCAATCTGCTGGCCATGCCGATCGTCTCGATCTGGGTGATGCCGATGGGCCTTCTCGGCCTCGTCGCCATCCCGTTCGGCTTCGACGGCATGCTTTGGCGGCTGATGGGCGACGGCATCGACTGGATGATCGCGGTGGCGCTGTTCGTCGCGCATCTGCCGGGGGCGGTTGGGCGGGTGGCCGCATTCGGCACCGGGCCGCTGCTGCTGGTCACCGGCAGGCCTCGTGCTGCTGTGCCTGCTGAAAACGCCGCTGCGCTGGTCGGGCGGCGTCGCTGGTCATCATCGCCGGCGCCTGGGCGATGCGTACGCCCTTGCCGGATGTGCTGATCGCCTCCGACGGTCAGGCCGTGGCCGTGCGCGGCGCCGATGGACGGCTTACCGTCCACCGCACTGCCCGCGACGCCTTCGCGGTCCGCGAATGGCTCGCCGCCGACGGCGACGCACGCCTGCCGGCCGATCAAGCGCTGGGGCAGGGCTTCCGCTGCGATCCGTCCGGCTGCATCGCCAGGCTTGCCGACGGCAGGCTGGTTTCGCAGGTGATTGCGCCCGACGCCTTCGAGGAGGACTGCAAGCGTGCCGCGGTCGTTGTCACCAGCCGCGAAGCGCCGCCCGACTGCAGCGCGCTCGCTATCGACCGCAAGACCATCCGCGCCAACGGCGCCATGGCGCTTCGCCGGCGAACGGCGACGGCTTCGAGATCACCGCCGCCCGACCCGCGGACCAGGACCGGCCTTGGGCGCGCATCAAACGAAGTCGGTTGAAACTGCACCGCGTCCGCGCGGCCGCAGCCGCGCGATGCAACGCCGCGAGCCGAGGATCTGGAAGCCGGGCGATTGATGCGTCAGTACCGCCTGAACAGTCCCACCATCTTGCCCTGGATGCGCACTCGGGTCGGCGGCAGGATGCGGACCTCGTAGGCGGTGTTGGCGGGCTCGAGCGCGATCGAGGCGCCGCGGCGGCGGAAGCGCTTCAGCGTCGCTTCCTCCTCGTCGATCAGCGCCACGACGATGTCGCCGGTGTCGGCGGCCTCGGTCTTCTTGATCAGCACGGTGTCGCCTTCGAGGATGCCGGCCTCGATCATCGAGTCGCCGCGCACCTCCAGCGCGAAATGGTCGCCGCTGCCGAGCATGTCGGGCGGCATGTTGATGATCTGGCGTCTTGGTCTGGATCGCCTCGATCGGCGTGCCGGCGGCGATCCGGCCCATCACCGGGATGGCGACCGGGCGGCCGCTGTCATCCTCGGAACCGGTCCGCACCCGGCCGAGGTTGCCCTCGATGACGCTCGGCGTGAAGCCGCGCCGCCCGACGCCCTGGCCGACCGGCTCCGGCAGCTTGATCACCTCGATGGCGCGCGCCCGGTTCGGCAGGCGGCGGATGAAGCCGCGCTCCTCCAGCGCCGTGATCAGCCGATGGATGCCGGATTTGGAGCGCAGATCGAGCGCGTCCTTCATCTCGTCGAACGAGGGCGGCACGCCCGATTCCTTCAGTCGCTCGTGGATGAAGCGCAGAAGCTCGAATTGCTTGCGAGTCAGCATCGCTGTGGTTTCTCCCGGGTTTCCGCCGCATACCAGCGGTGGAAAACAAATCATGAACGGACACTATATGTTCTATCTGTGTTCCGCAACCCTTTAATTTGGCGTGAACAAGTCGAAGGACCGCTAAAACGGCCGCGTAAGCCTAAGGATCGCACAACGGTCGCCGGCCTTGGCCGCCGGCGCGAAAGGCCTCGCGAACGACGAGACAATCGGCCTTTGCGAGCGCCGCCATCATCGAGGAATCCTGGATCTTGACCGGCGTCGCGACGCAGAGTTCCATTCGGCCCCGGCGCCAGCGTGGCGCGCAGGTAATCCGCCCGCTCGTCGTTTTCGGGCAAGCTCGACGCCGAGCACCGCCGATTCGCGGGCGGCTTCCAGATCGGTCCGCCCCGCAAGCCTGCGGAGCAGCGGAACCAGGAACAGGAACGCGCAGACATAGGCCGAGACCGGATTGCCGGGCAGGCCGAGCACATGCATCGCCGCCGAGCCGGCCGTTCATCATCGGCCGGCCGGGGCGCAGCGCCACCCGCCAGAACGACAAGCTCCAGCCCCTCGGCCTTGAGCCCGCGCTGAACCAGGTCGTAATCGCCGACCGAAGCGCCGCCGGTCGTCACCAGCACGTCGGCGCCGGCTGTCGCGCGCCCGGCGGATTGCGGCGACTGGTGGCCTCGACCTTGTCCGGCACGATGCCGAGGTCGGTGACCGTCGCGCCTTCGCTCGCGCGCCAGCGCCATCAGCGCAAAGCCGTTGGAATAGACGATCTCGCCGGGACCGAGCGCGCTGCCGGGCGGCTTCAGCTCGTCGCCGGTGGCAAACACCGCGACCTTGGGCCGGCGATGCACCGGCAGCCGTCGGATGGCTCATGGCCGCGGCCAGCATCACGTCGCGGTCGGTGAGCCGCTCGCCCGCGCGGCAGCAGCACCTGGCCTTCCTGAAATCGAGTCCGGCGCGGCGGATGTGGCGGCCGGGCTTCGCCGCTTGGTTCACGACCACGCGGTCGCCGTCGCGCGTGGTGTTCTCCTGGATCACGATGGTGTCGGCGCCGGGCGGCACCACGCCGCCGGTGAAGATGCGCGCGGCCTCGCCCGGGGCGACCTCGCCCTCGAATGGCCGGCCGGCGGCGACCTCGCCGACGATCTGCGAGCGTCGCCGGCACGCTCGGCCACATCGGCGGCGCGCACCGCATAGCCGTCCATGGCCGAGAGGTCGGCCGGCGGCTGGGTGCGCAGCGCCGCCACATCGTCGGCCAGCACCCGGCCGTCGGCTTCGGTCAGCGCGCGCATCCTCGCGGGGCAGCGGCTCGACGCCGTCGAGCACGCGGGCGAGCGCGTCGGCCACCGACAGCAACGCCATGCTCACTCCTTGGACTTACCGCGGTCCGTCGGCGCGGTAGTGGCCGGACTTGCCGCCCTGTTTTTCGAGCAGCCGGATGCCCTCGATCCGCATGCCCTTCTCGACCGCCTTGACCATGTCGTAGAGCGTCAGGCACGCCACCGACACCGCGGTCAGCGCCTCCATCTCGACGCCGGTCTTGCCGCTGACCTTGACGGTCGCCTGGAGCACGAAGCCCGGCAGCGAATGATCCGGCTCGATGTCGATCGCGACCTTGGTGATCGGCAGCGGATGGCAGAGCGGAATGAGTTGGTGGGTGCGCTTGGCCGCCATGATGCCGGCGATGCGGGCGGCGCCCAGCACGTCGCCCTTCACCGCGTTGCCGTTGAGCACGATGTCGAGCGTTCCTTGGTCTGCATGACGACGCGGCCCTCGGCGACGGCGGTGCGCTCGGTGACGTCCTTGCCGGTGACGTCGACCATCCGCGCCTCGCCGCCCTTGGCCGAGATGGGTGAGCTTGCGGCGTTCGGCGCTCCTTTGGCCACGGCATCATCTCGCGGCCAGGGCGGCACGCGCTCGCGCGCCAGCAGCGCGCGGGTGGCCGACGCGACGTCGTTCTGGCGCATCAGGCTTTCGCCGACCAGGAACGCTCCGGATGCCGACCGCCGCGAGCCGCGCCAGATCAGCCGGGGTATGGATACCGCTTTCGCCGACGATGACCTTGCCGGCCGGCACGCGCGGCGCGAGCCGCTCGCTGACCGCAAGCGAGGTCTTGAACACCTTGAGATCGCGGTTGTTGATGCCGATCAGCCGCGATTTCAGCTTCAACGCGCGGTCGAGCTCGGCCTCGTCATGGACCTCGACCAGCACGTCCATGCCGAACGAAATCGCCGCGTCCTCGAGGTCGCTCGCCGCTACATCATCCACCGACGCCATGATGACCAGGATGCAGTCGGCACCCATCGCGCGGGCTTCCGCCACCTGGTAGGGCTCGAACATGAAAATCCTTGCGCAGCGCCGGCAACGAGCAGGCCGCGCGCGCGGCGGTGAGAAACTCCGGTCGGCCCTGGAACGACGGCGCATCGGTCAGCACCGACAGGCAGGCAGCGCCGCCCGCCTCATAGGCGCGCGCCAGCGACGGCGGATCGAAATCGGCGCGAATGAGACCCGCCGACGGGCTCGCCTTCTTGATCTCGGCGATCAGCGCGTATTCGCCGGAAGCGACGCGCCGCTCGATCGCCTTCAAAAACCCGCGCGGCGCGGACGGCAGCCTTGGCCGCCGCCTCGACTGCGGCGTAGGGACGGGCGCGCTTGGCCGCCGCGATCTCCTCGCGCTTGTACGCTTCGATCTTTTTGAGGATGTCGTTCATTGCGCGTTCGAGACTGCGATCAGCCGGTCGAGCCGGCCTTCGGCCTCGCCGCTGTCGAGCGATTTTGCCGCGATCGCTGCGCCTTCCTTCAAATCCTTGGCCTTGCCGGCGACGATCAGCGCCGCGGCGGCATTGAGGATCGCGATGTCGCGGTACGGACCCTTGGTGCCCTTGAGCACGGCCATCAGCGCTGCTGCGTTCGTCTCGGCGTCGCCGCCGCGCAGTTCCTCCGGCTTGGCGCGCGGCGATGCCGACATCCTCCGGATTGATCTCGAAGGTGCGGACGTTGCCGTTCTCCAATGCCGCGACATAGCTCGGCCCGGACGTCGTGATCTCGTCGAGGCCGTCGGAGCCGTGCGCCACCCAGACGCATTCGGAGCCGAGAAGCTTCGCCACTTGCGCCATCGGCTCGACCCATTGCCGCGAGAACACGCCGATCATCTGGCGCTTGACGCCGGCGGGATTGGAGATGGGCCCCAGCAGATTGAAGATGGTGCGGGTGCCGAGTTCGACGCGGGTCGGGGCCACGTTCTTGGTCGCCGGATGGTGCGATGGCGCGAACATGAAGCCGATGCCGGCCTCGTAGATGCAGCGGGTGATCTCGTCGGGGCGCAGATCGATCTTGACGCCGAGCGCGCCCAGCACGTCGGCCGCGCCCGACTTCGACGACAGCGCCCGGTTGCCGTGCTTTGCCACGGGCACGCCCGCGCCCGCAACGATCAGCGCCGCGCAGGTCGAGACGTTGTAGGAGCCGGACGCATCGCCGCCGGTGCCGACCACGTCGATGGCGTCAGGCGGCGCAGCCACCTTGGTCATCTTGGCGCGCATGGTCGAGGCGGCGCCGGTGATCTCGTCGACCGTTTCGCCGCGCACGCGCAGCGCCATCAGCAGTCCGCCCATCTGCGACGGCGTCGCCTCGCCCGACATCATCCGGTCGAAGGCGCGGGCAGCCTCTTCGCGGGAGAGCGCGGCGCCGGAGGCCGCCTTGGCAATGAGCCCCTTTGAGATCGTCGCTCACGCAAGCCTCCTCAGTGCACCCGGTCCGGTCGTGCGCCGCGTTCCACTGCCCGGCAAGTTCGAGAAAATTCTTCAGCATCAGGTGGCCGTGCTCCGAGGCGATGCTTTCCGGATGGAATTGCACGCCGTGCACCGGCAAGGTCTTGTGCGACAGCCCCATCACCAGCCGGTCGTCGGTCTCGGCGGTGACGCTCGAGCGCATCGGGCAGGCTGTCGCGCTCGACCACGAGCGAATGATAGCGGGTCGCCTTGAACGGCCCGTTGATGCCGCGGAATACGCTTTGGCCTTGATGGCGATTTCCGACAGCTTGCCGTGGACCGGCGCGGGCGCGCGAACCACGTGAGCCGCCGAAGGCCTGGCCGATCGCCTGATGGCCGAGGCAAACGCCGAGGATTGGCACGCGCGGCGCGGCTTGCTCGATCAGGTCGAGGCAGATGCCAGCGTCGTTCGGCGTGCAGGGGCCGGGCGACAGCACGATCGCCTCCGGCTTCTTGGCCAGCACCTCGCTGACGCTAATCTTGTCATTGCGATGCACGGTTACGTCCGCCCCGAGCCCGCCGAGGTAATGGACGAGATTGAAGGTGAAGCTGTCGTAGTTGTCGATCAGGACTAGCATGGCGGATATCTACTTAGCATGTTTCTAGGTTCGGAGGGCGGGTTGCACGCCCATGCCCGATCGCAATCATGTTCTGGTCGCGATTGTCCTGACTGACAGCCCCAATCTCCGGCCCGCTTTCAAAAGAGTATTGTCGAAACTGTAGATCGATTCCGCCCGATTGTTGCTTGCGATGGCCAAATGCAAGGCATCGCCGGCCCGCAATCCGGTTTCGTGATGTTGCAGGTACCGCCTGGCGAGTTCGAAGTCCCCCGCACTCGGCAAGAGGACCGCGAAAGTATCTGCAACAATATCGTCGAATTCCTCTTCCGCCGCGCGAGCCATCGCAACGGCAAGGTGGCGCACTCGAACCTCCCTTGCCAGGGCTGAGGATACTTCAACGCGAGTCCAGTGGCTGATGGCCAAGGCTTCTCCTTGTTGGGAGGTAAAAAACTGCTCAATCCGGCTGCTGGTCGGCTCTCGTAAAATCAGAGGCAGCGCGAAACTGGTATCGAAATAGATCATCAATACCCTTCGTCGCGCATTTCCCGAATGAGAGCCGCGCTTGATTTCTTCAGCTTCGGCATGCGTGCGCGAAACGCCGCACGGGATCGAAACGGCTTTTTTGCGGCAATGACCGGAGACATGTTCGCCACCGGCTTGCCATGCCGGGTGATGACGACCTGTTCGCCGGCCTCGACCTTGTCGAGCAGCTCGCTCAGATGTGCCTTGGCTTCGACCAATGTGACGGTGACCATTGCTTTCCTCATATGGTCAGAATTCTGGTCATATAGCACGAGGCCGCTCCGGCCGCCAGCTTACTGTTCGCCAAGCTCACTGCCCGCGGCCGGCGACGCTGGCGAAGCGGCGCGCCTCCTCGGCGGCGCGAAACAGCGCCTTGGCCTTGTTGACGCATTCGGCCTGTTCGGCCGCCGGATTGCTGTCGGCGACGATGCCGGCGCCGGCCTGGACATACATGGTGCCGTCCTTGATCAACGCGGTACGCAGCACGATGCAACTGTCCATCTCGCCGCCCGCCGAGAAGTAGCCGACGCAGCCGGCATAGAGGCCGCGCTTCTCCTTCTCCAGTTCGTCGATGATCTCCATGGCGCGTACCTTCGGCGCGCCCGAAACCGTGCCGGCGGGAAAGCCTGCCGCCAGCGCATCGAGCGTATCGCTTGTGTCGGTCAGCGTGCCTTCGACGTTGGAGACGATGTGCATGACATGGCTGTAGCGCTCGATGAAAAACTGGTCGGTGACCTTGACGGTGCCGATCTTCGAAACGCGGCCGACGTCATTTCTGCCAAGATCGAGCAGCATCAGATGCTCGGCGCGCTCCTTCGGATCGGCGAGCAGCTCCTCCTCCAGCGCCTTGTCCTGGTGCGGGGTCTCGCCGCGCGGCCGGGTGCCGGCGATCGGCCGGATCGTGACGACGCGCTCGCGCACCCGCACCAGGATTTCCGGGCTCGATCCGGCAATCGCATAACTGCCGAAGTCCAGGAAGTAGAGAAACGGAGCCGGATTGACGCGGCGCAGCGCGCGATAAAGCGAAAACGGCGGCAGCGTGAAAGGCGCCTCGAAGCGCTGCGACAGCACCACCTGGAAGATGTCGCCTGCCAGAATGAACTCCTTGGCCTTCTGGACCATTGTTTGAAATTCGCCCGGCGTGGTGTTGGACCTTGCCTGCACGTCGAGCGGCCCGGCATCGAGAGGCGCGTCAGCCTTGTCGAGCGGGGCGTCGAGCGCATCGACCACGGCGGCGAGACGTTCCTCGGCGCGCGAGCGCGCGGCTTGCGCGCTAATGCCCGACTGCGGACGCACCGGCGTGACCACGAGGATGCTGTCCTTCACCGCATCAAACACCACCACGACCGTCGGGCGCACCAGGACCGCGTCGGGAATGCCGATCGGATCGGGATGGGACGCCGGCAGCTCTTCCATGAGCCGTACCATGTCGTAACCGAGATAACCGAACACGCCGGCCGCCATCGGCGGCAGGCCTTCGGGCAGATCGATGCGGCTTTCGGCGATCAGCGCGCGGAGCGCATCGAGCGGCGGTGCATCGCAAGCCGCGAATGTGCCGATATTGCTGCGCGCCGCGCGGTTGATCTCTGCGCGCCCGCCGTCGGTCCGCCAGACCAAATCCGGATCGAGCCCAATCACCGAATAGCGGCCGCGCACCGCACCGCCCTCGACCGACTCGAGCAGAAAGCTCATCGGCCGGGAGCCGGCGATCTTCAGGAATGACGAAACCGGCGTCTCGAGATCGGCAACCAGCGTGGTCCACACCACCTGCGCTTCGCCACGTCCGTATCGCGCGACAAAGGCCTCGGCAGGCGGCTCAATCGCCATCGGGCTCAGTAGTTCTGCTGACTGCCGCCGCTCACTTGGCTCAGCGCGCTTTCGTTGATAGTGACGCCGATCTCGTTCTGCAGCCGCGCCACATATTGCGTGTTCAGATCGTCGGCGGCGCGGTTTCTCAGCGCCTCGTCGATGCGCTTGGCCTCGGCGGCCTCCGGGTCGAGCGGCGGCACCTTGATCTCGGTGACGCGGAAAACCATCCGCTCGGTCGGCGACGCGCCTTCTGCAATGTTGGCGCCGTCCTGCGGCGTGCGGAATATCTCGGCCACCGCACCGGCCGACAGGCCGGCCTGTGTGCTGCTGCGCTTGATGCCCGGTTTCCACTCAACCTTGAGCTTCTCGGCGGCCATGACGTCGGCGAACGAGGTGCCGGCCTTGATCTTGTCGAGCATCTCGGTCGCCTTGGTCTTGAGCCGCGCCGCGATCTCGTCATTGCGCCAGCGCGCGACGACCTCGTCTTTGACCTCGTCCAGAGACCGGTCGTGGGCCGGCGCGATCTGATCGACGTCGAACCAGACGTAACCGCCGTTGCTCGGCAGCCGAAGCGGTTCGTTGTCGCCATGGACATCGGCGTTGAATGCCGCCGCCACAACGTCGACGCCTTTCGGCAGGTCAGGAATTTCGTTGCCGGCCGGGTCCTTGCCGTTGCGATCGATCGCAAGGATTTCGCGCGGCTTCAGACTGAACTTGCGCGCCGCGTCGGCTAGCGTCGCGCCGCCAAGCCGCTCATCCTCGACCTTCTCCTCGACATTGGTAAGCTCGTTCTTGGCGCGCTCCGCTGCGATCTCGCTCTTGAGTTCGGCGGCGACCTCCTCGAACGCCCGAGTCCGGCCGGGCTCGATGCCTTCGACCTTGACGATGGCGATGCCGAGCCGCCCTTGGATCGGCTGGCTGACTTCACCCTGCTTGAGCTTGAACGCCGCGTCGGCGACATCGCGATCGACCACGGCAGTCTTTGCCACCGTGCCAAGATCGATGTCGGCATCCTTCAGCCCGCGCTCGGTGGCGAGCGCCTCGAACGATGTACCTTGGCCGAGTTTTTCGGCTGCTGCCTTGGCCTCGTCCATGTTCGGGAACACGATCTGTTTGAGGTGGCGGCGTTCCGGCGTCTCGTAACGCGCCCGGCGGCTTTCGTAAGTTTTCTTCAAATCTTCATCGGACACCTTGATCGTCGATACGATGTCGTCCGGGGTCAGCACCACGACCGTGATCTTGCGAAGCTCCGGCGCGCGGAACGCGACCTTCCGCTCGGCAAAATACTTCGAAAGCACCTCCGGCGTCGGGTCCGGGATTTCTCCGGCCTGGGCCGGACCGAGCATCACATAGTCGATGCTGCGCTCTTCGTTCTGAAAGCGGTTGAACGCCTCCAGCGCGGTTTTTGGCACGACCGCGTCACCCCCGATCGTCCCCATCAGTTGCTGGCGCAGGGCGTTACGCCGTTGATCGGCAAAGAAGCGCGCCTCGGTGGTACCCATGTTGCGCAGCACGGCGTCAAAGCGCGCGCGCTCGAATTGCCCGTTGATGCCCTTGAACGCCGGCGACTCGGTGACCTGGCGCGCCACCTCGGCTTCGCTGAGGCCAAGCCCGAGCGAGCGGGCGCGCTCGTCGATCACTGTGTCGCCGATCAGTTGGCCGAGCAACTGTCGATCGAGCCCGAGAGCGCGCGCCTGATCCGGCAGGATCGGGCGGCCGATGTTACGGCCGAGCTGCTGCAGCCGATCCTGGTAGAGCTGACGGAAAGTCTCGACGCGGATCTCGGTGCCGCCGACCTTGGCGATCGTTGAAGTGCCGAAGCCGCGGAAAATGTCGCCGATGCCCCAGATGCCGAAGCTGACGGCGATCAATCCCAGCACCACGCCCATGACGGCGCGGCCGATCCAGTTGGCGGAGGCTTTGTGAATACCCCGGAGCATGGCCAAAACCCCTAGCGGAGAGCGGCTAGACGGTCAAACCTCTATCTGGCGCGGGTCCCGTAGCTCTGCTAACCGCTGTCACACGCGTGAATAAAGGTCCGATCATGGCAAACCCGGCGCGCCGGCCGCTGGTCGCGGGCAACTGGAAAATGAACGGGGTCAAGGCCTCGGCCGCCGAGCTTGGCAGGATCATGCAGGGCATCGGCGACCTCTGGCAGAAGGTCGACCTGATGATTTGCCCTCCGGCGACCCTGACGATGACCTTCGCCGTGGTAGCGCTTGGCTCCAAGATCGCGATCGGCGCCCAGGACTGTCACGCGGAGCCGTCGGGTGCCTTTACCGGTGACATCTCGGCGGAGATGCTGGCCGACCTCGGCGCAACCGCGGTGATTGTCGGTCATTCCGAGCGGCGCAGATATCACAAGGAAACCGACGCCGAGGTGCGCGCCAAGGCGCTGGCCGCCTGGCGAGCGGGCCTTGTGGCCATCGTCTGCATCGGCGAAACCCGCGCCGAGCGCGAGGCAGGCAAGACCCTCGACGTGCTGGGCCGCCAGATCGACGGCTCGCTGCCCGGCGGCGTCACGCCCGGCAATCTCGTGGTCGCCTACGAGCCGGTCTGGGCAATCGGCACAGGCCTCACGCCTACGCCTGCCGATGTGGCGCAGGCCCACGAATTCATCCGCAGGCACATCGTCGAGCGCCACGGCGGCGCGGCCGAGGCGGTGCGCATCCTCTACGGCGGTTCAGTCAAGCCGGCGAACGCCAAGGAATTGATGGGCGTCGCCAATGTCGATGGTGCGCTGGTCGGAGGCGCGAGTCTGAAGGCCGAGGATTTCTTGGGCATTGCCGCCGCATACCGCTGACGCAATCGGGACTGGGGGACCGGGCGTATCGGCCGATTTCGAATTGGTCTAATCTCGATTAAACCAAAAAACGCGCGCTCTGGCGCGATGCCGGCGCGCGACACCCTGGGGAGGGCACCATGGCCGATGACACGATTCCGCGCCGACAATTCCTGAAGAGCGCCGGCGCGGCGGGAACCGCTGTCGCTGCGGTGCTCGCGCCTGCCGCAGTTACGCCGGCGCAGGCGCAAGCGCAGGCCGCGCAGCTTGCACCGGCGACAACGGCGGCATCCAACGAGCCCGAGCCGCTGCTCGCCTTGAACGCGACCGAGCATGCCTTCATCGTCGCTGCCATCGACACGCTGATCCCGGCCGACGAGCTGTCGCCGTCCGGCAGCGCCTGCGGCGTCGATGTGTTCATCGACCGTCAGCTTGCCAGCGCCTGGGGCGGTGGCGCCAAGATGTACCGCAGTGGCCCGTTCCGCAAAGGCAAGCCCGAGCAGGGCTATCAGCTCGCACTCACTCCGCGGGAATTCTTCGCCGCCGGCATTGCCGCGACCAATGAGTGGACCCGCAAGACCTACGGCAAGGATTTCGATCGGCTTGCTGCGGCCGACCGCGTCGCGACCCTCAAGGCGATGGAAGGCGGCAAGGCCGAGTTCAAGGGCTTCTCGTCGCGTGGATTCTTCAGCCAGCTCCTTGCCATCACCATGCAGGGCTTCTTCGGCGATCCGATCTACGGCGGCAACCGCAACATGGCGTCCTGGAAGATGCTGGGCTTCCCGGGACTGCCGGCGACCTACGCCAACAAGGTCGACGAGTATCACGACAAAAAGTACGCCGCGCCGCCGCAGTCGATCGCGGACTTTTCGTAACGGAGGCTGGCATGGCAACGCGGTTGAAGGAAGTTGACGCGGTCATGGTCGGCATGGGCTGGACCGGCGCGATCATGGCGCGCGAATTGACCAAGGCTGGTCTCGCGGTGGTCGGGCTCGAGCGCGGCCAGGACCGCACCCCGGGCGAAGACTTCACCTTGCCGGGCGTGCGCGACGAGGTACGTTACTCACAGCGGCTCGAGTTGATGCAGGACAATTCGATCGACACCATCACCTTCCGCAACGCGCCGGCCGAGATGGCGCTTCCGATCCGTCGGTTCGGCGCGTTCCTGCCGGGCGAGGGCGTCGGCGGCTCCGGCATCCACTGGGGCGCGCTGCACTGGCGCTTCTTGCCGAGCGACTTCCGTATCAAGAGCCACATTCGGCAGCGCTATGGCGCGAATGCCATCGCGGAGGACATGACCATCGAGGATTGGCCGGTCAGCTACGATGAGCTCGAACCGCACTACGATCGCTTCGACAAGCTCTGCGGCGTCTCTGGCAAAGCCGGCAACGTCAAGGGCAACATCATGCCCGGCGGCAATCCGTTCGAGGGGCCGCGCTCCAGCGAATATCCAAACAAACCGATCAAGTCGTCCGTGCCCGGCATGCTGTTCGGCGAGACCGCCAAGAGTTTGGGCTACCATCCGTTCCCGTCGCCGGTCGCGATCAACAGCAACGCCTACACCAATGTCGAAGGCATTGCGTTGGGGGCTTGTGAATATTGCGGCTACTGCAATCGCATGGCCTGCGAAGCCAACTCGAAAGCTTCGGCCAATGTCACGCTGATGCCGATCCTGCGGCCTGAGCCGAAGTTCGAGCTGCGCACCCGCGCCTTCGTCAGCAGGCTCAACTACGACAAGGCGGCGAAGAAGGTTACCGGCGTCACCTACACGGATCTGAAGACCGGCGAGGAGTACGAGCAGCCGGCCGGCATCGTGGTGCTGTCATCCTACGTGTTCGGCAACACCCAGCAACTCTTGCTGGCCGGCATCGGCGAGCCATACGACCGCTCGACCGGCAAAGGCATTGTCGGCAAGAACTACGCCTACCAGTTCGAGGCCGGCGCCGCCGCCTTCTTCGAAAACAGGGAGTGGAATCCCTTCATCGGCAATGCCGGCACCGGAGTCTGCATCGACGACTTCAACGGCGAGACTTTCGATCACAGCGGCCTGGGCTTCTACGGCGGCGGATATTTCTCCTGCAACGCCGCGAGTGCGCCGCCGATCGCGGGCCGGGGCGTGCCCCACGGCACGCCGGCCTGGGGCTCCGAATGGAAGCGCGCGACCGTGAAGTGGTACCACCACTTCGCGCGCTTCAACACGCAAGGCTCGGTCTATGCCAATCGCGACAATTTCATGGACCTCGATCCGACCTACAAGGACGCGCTCGGCCGGCCGCTACTGCGCCTGACCTACAACGGCACCGACAACGATCACAAAATGTCGCGCTTCCTGCTGACCAAGCTCGAAGCCATCGTCAAGGCGATGAATCCGACGCACTACGAGATGCATCCGCGGCCGAAAAACTTCACCATCGTGCCCTACCAGTCGACCCACAACACCGGCGGCACGATGATGGGCTCGGACCCGAAGTCGAGCGTGGTGAACCGCTATCTGCAGGCATGGGACGCGCACAACCTGTTCGTCATGGGCGCTTCGGTGTTCCCACAGCAGCACGGCTACAACCCGACCGGCACGGTCGGTGCGCTGGCCTATTGGTCGGCGCGGGCCATCACCTCGCAGTATCTCAAGAGCCCCGGACCGCTGGTCCACGCTTGAGCAGGGGGAATCGCATCATGCGTCAGTCGCTCTTGGGTCTGGTCTGCGCGGTTTCGGGCTATGGCCTGCTCGCGGCTTCAGCCTTGGCCGCCGACGCCGAGCACGGCAGGGCGCTCTACCAAGCCTGCGCCGCCTGCCACACCGACAGGCCCGACGCGCTCGGTCCAAGCCTGAAGGGCGTGGTCGGCCGCAGATCGGCAGCGCTGGATGATTTCCGCTATTCCAACCCGATGAAGCGGGCGGGGCTGACCTGGGACGAGGCCCATCTGCGCGCCTACATCCTCGATCCGCAGGCGACAGTGAAAGGCAACCGCATGCCATTCGGCGGCGTCCGGGAGGCCAAGGACGCCGACGATATCGTGGCCTACCTCAAGACCCTGCATTAGCCGATTTCTCGGACTATTCGGGTCCAGGGTGGAAATGCGGCGGGGGATCGTGTAGAGAC
Source organism: uncultured Alphaproteobacteria bacterium (assembly GCA_963702635.1). Classification (GTDB taxonomy): domain Bacteria; phylum Pseudomonadota; class Alphaproteobacteria; order Rhizobiales; family Xanthobacteraceae; genus Z2-YC6860. The sequence goes on along the minus strand of CAVPDL010000009.1, from coordinate 311,422 downwards.
CGCCCCGAATTCCTATATGGGGGACGTGGACCGGGCCTTGCGGCCCGGCCGGTGTTTGAGTGGATAGCCTATGCAAACTGTCATCATCCTGATCCACCTCATGATCGTGCTGGCCATGGTGGGTCTGGTGCTGCTCCAGAAATCCGAAGGCGGTGGGCTCGGCATGGGTGGCGGTGCAGGCTTCATGTCGAACCGCGGCACCGCCAATGTGCTGACCCGCGCGACGGCGATCCTGGCCGGGTTGTTTTTCGCCACTTCGCTGGTGCTGTCGATCATCGCCGGCTTCGACCGCAAACCGCGCTCGATCCTGGACAGCGGCAGTACGCCCGCGGCGCCGTCAGCGCCCGCGGTGCCGGGAACCGGGGGCGGCGTGCTCGATCGGCTGAAGGGCGGAACGCCGCAGCAGGCGCCGGCCGCGCCGCAAGCGCCGGCCGGGCCGCAGGTGCCGAGATCGCAGTAAGACAGCAAGGGCCGGAGTTCCGGCCCTTCGCTTTTGGGGAAACTGAAGTGTGAGCATATCGACGCAACCCATCGGCCGGAGCGGAGCTTTTTCGGTTTTTCCACAGCGCGGCGCAACCGGTATGGCTGTTCCCCGTGCGAACAACTCGTCGAATCGATTCGGCGGGTCTAAAGGTTGAGCCCCATGGCGCGGTACGTTTTCATCACCGGCGGCGTGGTTTCCTCACTGGGCAAGGGTCTCGCGTCGGCCGCGCTCGGCGCGCTGCTGCAGGCGCGCGGTTACACTGTCCGGTTGCGCAAGCTCGACCCATATCTGAACGTCGATCCCGGCACGATGTCGCCGTACCAGCACGGCGAAGTGTTCGTCACCGACGACGGCGCCGAGACCGACCTCGATCTCGGCCATTACGAGCGCTTCACCGGACGGCCGGCGACCCGCCAGGACAACATCACAACCGGCCGCATCTACCAGGACATCCTCGCCAAGGAGCGGCGCGGCGACTACCTCGGCGCCACCATCCAGGTCATCCCGCATGTCACCAACGCCATCAAGGATTTCGTCCGCGAAGGCAACGACGGCTACGACTTCGTGCTGGTCGAGATCGGCGGCACCGTCGGCGACATCGAGAGCCTGCCGTTCCTCGAAGCCATCCGCCAACTCGGCAACGACCTGCCGCGGCACCACGCGGCTTACATCCACCTGACGTTGATGCCCTACATCCCGACCTCGGGGGAGCTGAAGACCAAGCCAACCCAGCATTCGGTGCGTGAATTGCGCGCGATCGGCATCCAGCCCGACATCCTTTTATGCCGCACCGATCGGGAAATCCCGAAGGATGAGCGCAGGAAGCTCGCGCTGTTCTGCAACGTCCGCGAAAGCGCCGTCATCGAGGCGCGCGACGTCGACAACATCTATGCCGTGCCTCAGGCCTACTCGGCGGAAGGCCTCGACAGCGAGTTGCTGGCCGCATTCGGCCTCGATCCAGGTCAGCCGCCCGATCTGGCGCGCTGGCAGCTCATCAACGAACGCATCCGCAACCCCGAAGGCAACGTCACCATCGCCATCGTCGGCAAATACACCGGCATGAAGGACGCCTACAAATCCCTGATCGAAGCGCTCTCCCACGGCGGCATCGCCAACAAGGTCAAGGTCAACCTCGACTGGATCGAGTCCGAGGTGTTCGAGCGCGAGGACCCGGCGCCGTTCCTCGAACACGTCGACGGCATCCTGGTGCCCGGCGGCTTCGGCCAGCGCGGCGCCGAAGGAAAAATCCGCGCGGCGCAATTCGCCCGCGAGCGCCACGTGCCGTATTTCGGCATCTGCTTCGGCATGCAGATGGCGGTGATCGAGGCGGCCCGCAATCTGCTCGGCATTGCCGAGGCCAATTCGACCGAATTCGCGCCGACGCCGGAGCCGGTGGTCGGCCTGATGACCGAATGGCTCAAGGGCAACGCGCTGGAGAAGCGCGCCGCCAATGGCGACCTCGGCGGCACCATGCGGCTCGGCGCCTATCCCGCCGTGGTTGGGCGCGGCAGCCGTGTCGCCGACATCTATGGCGCGACCGAGATCAGCGAGCGCCACCGCCACCGCTACGAGGTCAACACCGGATACAAGGATCGGCTGGAGCAGCACGGCATGCGGTTCTGCGGCATGTCGCCCGACGGCGTGCTGCCCGAAATCATCGAATATGCCGACCACCCCTGGTTCATTGGCGTGCAGTTCCACCCCGAGCTGAAATCGCGGCCGTTCGAGCCGCATCCGCTGTTCGCCTCGTTCATCGGGGCTGCGGTGGAGCAGAGCCGGCTGGTGTAACGGCCTGACCGCCCTGTTGAAGTCATGGCCGCCCACTGGGTCGATACGCGATCAGCGGCGCGGCCCAGACCTGCCGAAGCCCGGGCCACCTCATACCCGCCGCGGCTGAATGGTGCTATGTTCCGTCACTGAAGTTCGCGTCAAGATCTCGATCGGGCGGCTATCAATGGCCAGCGAAACTGCTAGTCGCCGCAAGTTCATTGCGGGAGCCGGCGCTGCTGCGACCGGAATGGGTGCCGACCTCATCGTTCCCCGACGCGCGCGGGCTGCGAAAAAGACTCTGAGAATTCTTCAATGGGTCCACTTCGTACCCTCCTACGACACCTGGTTCAACGGCAAGTACATCAAAGAATGGGGCGACGCGCACGACACCAACGTGATCGTGGACAACATCCACACCGCGGGCATCCCCTCGCGCGCGACCGCTGCAGTCGCCGCACAGCATGGCCACGACCTGTTTCTGTTCAACTGGCCGCCGCCGGCGTTCGAGGAACAGGTTGTCGATATGGCCGATGTCTATCAGGAATGCGAGCGCAGATTGGGCAAGCCGATCGACCTCGCGATCAAGAGCACTTACAACCCAAAGACCAAAAAATATTATGCCTTCTCTCCGTCGTTCACGCCTGACCCGGTAAATTGGCGACAAGACCTGTTTTCGGCAGTGGGGCTGCCGAAAGGTCCCACCGTGTGGGACGACGTCCGAATCTACGGCGCCAAAATCAAGAAGCAGTTCGGCACTCCGGTCGGCATTGGTCTCTCGCAGGAGGAAGACACGTCGATGGCGATGCGGACCATCATGTATTCCTGGGGGGCGCACGAGCAGGACCACGCAGGCCGTCCGATCCTCGATTCAAAACAAACATTGGACGCGATCAAGTTCGTCAAATCGTTGTTTGCGGAAACGATGACGCCCGACGTGTTCACCTGGGATACGTCATCCAACAACCGCAGCATGCTTACCAACAAGTGCTCGCTCGCCCTAAATGCGATCTCGATCACCCGTGAGGCCGAGAACAAAGGCTTGACGGACATTTCGAGGAAGATTCAGCTGGCAAAGGCGCTCAAAGGCCCAGCGCGTGCAATCGGGCTTGAACACGTAATGAGTTGTTATGTCATTTGGAAATTTGCCGCGAACATCGAAAGCGCCAAGCAGTTCCTGGTCGACTACACGACGAATTTCAAACAAGCGTTCTTGGCCAGTCAGTTCTACAATTTCCCGTGCTTCCCCGCGACCGTATCCGACCTGAAGCGGATTATCGCCCATGACGACCGCGCCGACCCGCCGGAAAAATACATGGTGCTCGAAAACGTTCTCGACTGGGCAACCAACATCGGCTATCCCGGCCATGCCAACGCCGCTATCGACGAGATTTTCAACACCTGGGTGCTTAATCTGATGTTCGCGAAGGCCGCTTCCGGTGCGCTGAGCCCTGAAGAAGCACTCAAGGAGGCCGATACCTCCTGCAAGCGCATTTTTGCCAAATGGAAGGAAAGGGGACTCATCTAGCAGGCTGCTGAAAAAGGTTTTTGGAGGATGCCTGTGAGCAACATTGATTTAAGTATCGAGCCTGAAGCGCACGATAAATTCAAGCCGAGATCGCTTTTGATTCGATTGTTGCGCATGACCGCACCTGTTACGAGTTTTTCAGCGGACTGCTAGACTATGATCCGATCAGATCGAACCGGATCATGGTCTGAAGTCTTTGTTTGATCGCATTTCCTACGGCGAACTGAGATTGCACTGAGTTGCCTTCAAGAAATCGGGGGGGCGCGGGCATGGCGTGTCAGTTTAAGCACCCGACGAGACCAGGAGTGGGCGCGCTCGCCCTCGCGCTTTGCCTCCTCATCGCGCCGGCAACGGTTTTGGCGCAAGCGAACAAGGTTCCGCGGGTCGGCTTCCTGTGTTGGATGACCTGCGGCGACGCCTACCACGAAGCCTTCTGGCAGGCGTTGCGCAAGCTTGGCTACGCCGATTACAGGAACATCGCTTTTGAGAACCGCGCGGCGGGTGGCGACAGCGCATCGCTCGGTACGCTCGCGCGCGAGCTCGTCAAACTGACGCCCGCCGTCATTGTCGCCGATACCACGCAATCGGCGCGCGCCCTCAAGAACGCGACCAGCGCCATTCCGCTTGTTGCCGTGGCCGACGATCCGGTTGGCTCCGGGCTCATCACGAATCTGGCGCGACCGGAAGGCAACATAACCGGCCTGTCTTCGGTGGCGGCGGAGTTGGGAGTGAAACAGCTACAACTGCTCAAGGAGACCGTGCCGGCCGCCTCGCGAGTGGCGGTCCTCGGAAATCCAGCCAATCCGGCCACCGACCTTCGACTGCGCGCGATGCAAGCTGCGGCGCGCGCACTCGACGTCACGCTTGTGATGCTGGAGGTGCGCACGCCGAGCGAGCACGAAACCGCGTTCGCCAAGCTCTCCGATATGCGCCCCGATGCGGTCGTCGATATCTTGGGCGGGGCCGATCGCAGCAACTCAGCGACCACGGGGCGCGTTTTGCAATTGGCCAACAAGCACCGCCTGCCGGTGATTTACCAATCGGAGGACCTCGTGGTCGAAGGCGGGCTGATGTCGTATGGGCCAAGGCTGGCCGACGAATTCGCACGGGCTGCGACCTATGTGGACAAGATCCTTAAGGGTGCAAAGCCGGCCGATCTTCCGGTCGAGCAGCCCACGAGATTCCATCTGCTGGTCAATCTCAAAGCCGCCAACGCCATTGGCATCACGCTTCCAACCTCGATCCTGCTGCGCGCGGACGATGTGATCGAGTGATCAGGTCCCGCCGGTAGCCGCCCATCATGGACGAATTTTGCAAAAATAAAATCTTGGCACTTGATCCGGCTACAGTGCTGCCGATCCCGCCGCAGGGCGCAACGAAGAGGGAGCATCATGATCTACGAGCTTCGCATCTATCAGTGCATCCCCGGCAAGCTGCCGGCCCTCTTGAAGCGCTTCGAGACCAAGACCCTCGACATCTGGAAGAAGCACGGCATCCGTCCGACCGGCTTCTGGACCGTGCTGATCGGCGACGGCAACAACGACCTGCACTACCTGCTGGCCTGGGAGTCGCTCGCCGAGCGCGAGCAGAAGTGGAACGCGTTCCAGGCCGATCCGGAGTGGCACAAGGCCCGCGACGAAAGCGAGAAGGACGGCCTGATCATCGCCAACATCAAGACCGCGATGCTGCGGCCCACCGCATTCTCGGCCATCCGCTGATCGCGAGGCGGTGTGGCGCGCGGCCTCGACCACATTGTCCACGCGGTGCGGGATCTCGACGCGGCCGCCGAACTTTATCGGCGGCTGGGCTTTCAGGTCAGCGGGCGCAATCGCCATCCGCCGGTCTGGGGCACGCAGAACCACATCGTTCAGTTCGACGGCTGCTATGTGGAACTGCTCGGGCTCGGCGATATGTCGCAGACCGCGCCGCACGGGCCCCGCTACTTTTCCTTCGGCGCTTTCAATCGCGATTTCTTGGCGCGAACCGAGGGGCTGGCGATGCTGGTTTTGCAGGGCCAGGGCGCCGCCGACGCCGAGAGCTTCCGGGTTGCGCGCACCGGCGATTTCGAGCTGTTCAATTTCGAACGGCAAGCGAACAGACCTGACGGCACAGCCGTCAAGGTCGCATTCTCACTCGCGTTCGCGCGCGACGGCAGCGCGCCGGATGTCGGTTTCTTCACCAGCCTGCATCACTTTCCCGAGAATTTCTGGAATCCTGCATTCCAGCACCACACCAACACTGCGGCGACGCTGGCCGGCGCAGTCCTGGTCGCCGATAATCCGAGCGATCACCACATTTTCCTTTCAGCCTTCACCGGCGGAACGCGAGTTGCTGGCCACGTCGTCCGGCATTGCGATCAAGACGCCGCGTGGCGAAATCCAGGTGATGACCCCTCCGGCCTTCCACGACCATTTCGCGGCCGAGGCGCCGGACGCAGCGGGCGGCGCAAGACTTGCGGCTCTGCGCTTTGCCGTGCGCGACATCGACGCGACGGCAAAGCTCCTGGAACAATCGGGTCTACCGCATGCACGCCCGCATGGGCCGCCTCATCATCGGGCCGCAGTCCGCCATGGGCGCGACCCTGGCATTCGAGCCCATTTGAACCGTTGACCGGACGGCCTTCCGTCGCCATGGTCCGGCCCGAGGACGACATGAACGCCGACCTGATCCCCAATGCTCAATGTCGAGATCGGCAACACGCGTTTCGGCAACCGCCTGCCGCTGTCGCTGATCGCCGGCCCCTGCGCGCTGGAAAGCCGCGCGCACGCGCTGGAAATGGCTGCCGCGCTGAAGGAAATCGCCGCGCGGCTCAAGATCGGCCTCGTCTACAAGACCTCGTTCGACAAGGCCAACCGCACGTCGGCCAAAAGCGCCCGCGGCCTCGGCCTCGAGCAGGCGCTGCCGATCTTCGCCGAAATCCGCGACACGCTCGGCGTGCCGGTGCTCACCGACGTGCACGAGATCGAGCAATGCGCGCGCGTCGCGCAAGCCGTCGACGTGCTGCAAATCCCGGCGTTCCTCTGCCGGCAGACCGATCTGCTGATCGCCGCCGCGAAAACCGGCAAGGTCGTCAACGTCAAGAAGGGCCAGTTCCTCGCGCCCTGGGACATGAAGAACGTGGTCGCGAAGATCACCGGCGCCGGCAACCGCAACGTGCTGGTGACCGAGCGCGGCGCCTCGTTCGGCTACAACACGCTGGTCTCCGACATGCGCGCGCTGCCGATCCTCGCGCGCGACACCGGCGCGCCGGTGATCTTCGACGCCACCCATTCGGTGCAGCAGCCGGGCGGGCAGGGCACCTCGTCGGGCGGCGAGCGCGAGTTCGTGCCGGTGCTGGCGCGCGCCGCGGTCGCGGTCGGCGTCGCCGGCGTGTTCATCGAGACCCATCAGGATCCCGACAAGCGCCGTCCGACGGACCGAACATGGTGCCGCTCAAGGAGATGGAGGCGCTGCTGCGCCGGCTGATCGAATTCGATCGACTGGCCAAACCCTAAGACCGAGCGAGCCGCCCCATCCCGCCAGTCTTCAAAATCGTCGCTCTCGCGGTCTTCGCCCAGACGATCTTCACCCGCGCGGTCGATCCGATCATCCCGATGATCGCGGCCGATCTCGCCATCGACGTGAAGACCGCGGCGCTGCTGTCGACCGCTTTTGCCTTTCCCTATGCGCTGATCCAGCCGGTGCTCGGCGTCACCGGCGATTTCTTCGGCAAGACCAAGCTGATGAACGCCTGCGTGCTGATCATGTCGCTGGCCGCGCTGGTCTGCGCATTCGCGTCGAATTTCTCGCTGCTGGTGGCCATGCGCATCGCTGCCGGTCTCGTCGCCGGCGGCGTGTTTCCGGTGGCGATGGCGCTGCTCGGCGACCTTGTGCCGATCAACCAGCGCCAGATCGCTATCGCGCGGCTGCTCGGCATTGCGCTCACCGCCAACGTGCTCGGTGCGGCGATGTCGGGCGTCATCGGCGACCTGTTCGGCTGGCGCGGCGTGTTCGCGATCCTTGGCTCGTTCTCGCTCGTCGTATCGTTCCTGGCGTTCTGGGCGTTCCGCAACACCACGCTGCCCAAGCCGCCGCCGTTCAACCGCGCCGCGGTGATCGCCAACTTCCGCGGCATCTTCGCCGACCCGCGCGCCAAGGTCTGCTTCGGCGCCGTGTTCCTGGAAGCGATCTTCATCCACGGCCTGTTTCCCTACGTCGGCGTCCTGCTGCTCGGCATCGGCGAGACCCGGGCCTCGATCGCGGGCCTGCTGATCGGATGCTTCGCCATCGGCGGCATCGTCTATTCGCTGTTCGTGCCGTATCTGGTCCGCAGCGGTGCCGGAGCGCTATTCGATGATGACCGGCGGCGCCGTCGCCGGATTGCAGCCTCGCTCTCGTCGCGCTGCACCTGCCCTGGCAGACGCAGGTCGCCGTGTTCAGCACCTTCGGTCTGGGCTTCTACATGCTGCACTCCTGCGTCCAGGTCCATGTCACCGACCTGTCGCACACCGCGCGCGGCGCCGCGGCCTCGCTGCATTCGTCCGTCGTTCTATCTCCGGCCAGGCGATCGGCCCGATCATCTACGGCTTCGGCTTTGCCCATGGCGGGCCGGAGCCGACCATCTTGTTCGGCGCTGCCGTCGATCGTCATGCGTCGGCTTCGCCTGCGCCCGGCTGTTGCGGCACAAATCGCGCGCATGAACCGCACGCTCAATATCGTCTGTTTCCTATCTTTCGCTTCGGCGCTGAGCGTGCGCGCCATCGATCCGGTGGTGCCGCAGATCGCGGCAGACCTCGCCATCGCGCCGACCACCGCGGCGCTGCTGGCGGCTGGCTTTGCGGCCTACGGCTTCGTACAGCCGGTGCTGGGCCCGCTCGCCGACCGCTTCGGCAAGGCGCAGGCGATGATCGCCTGCCTGCTGCTGCTGGCGGCCTGTCTCGTTTCTGTCGGCGGTGGCGACGAGCTTCTGGATGCTGTTCGTGCTGCGCGTGCTGGCCGGCGCCGCCTGCGGCGGCAGCTTTCCGGTCGGCATGGCGCTGATTTCCGATTTCGTGCCGCTGGCGCAGCGCCAGGTGATGATCGGGCGGCTGCTCACCGCGACCATCTCCGGCAACCTGCTTGGCGCCGCCGTCTCAGGCGTGGTCTCCGACATCCTGCACTGGCGCGGCATGTTCGTGATCCTCGGCGTCATCAGCCTCGCCGCGCTGCTGCTCGGCATGTTCGGCCTGCGCGACCTGCCGGCCGGCGAAAAACATCCGCTCGACATCCGCTCGGTGCTCCAGCGCAACCGCGCCATCTTTTCGATCCGCGCGGCGCGCATCTGCTACATCACGGTGGCGCTCGAAGCGCTGTTCCTGTTCGGCATATTTCCCTATGTCGCGGTGCTGCTGGCGAAGGCCGGCGAGCCGCGCGCCACGATCGCCGGGCTCGTCGTCGCGGCGTTCGCGGTCGGCGGCATGGTCTATTCGCTGAGCGTGCGGCAATTGCTGCGCTGGCTCGGCCAAAGCAGATCATGACAGCCGGCGGCGCGCTCGCGGCGCTGGGCCTGTTCGTCGTGGCGACAAGTCCGCCATGGCCGGTACAGGCGCTCGCCTTCGCCGCGATGGGCTGCGGCTTCTACATGCTGCACGCCAGCATCCAGGTCTATGTCACCGAGTTTGCGCCGGCGACACGAAGCTCGGCGGTCGCATTCCACACCTTCTCGTTCTTCGTTGGCGGCGGCATCAGCCCGGTGCTGTACGGCTTCGGGCTCGACCACGTCGGCCCGCCGATCACGCTGTCGATCGCGGCGTCGCCATGGTGCTGATCGGCGCCGTCAGCGCGCAGCTTCTGGCAAGGCCGAAGACCTGAACCACACAACTTGAACCAGGAAACTTATACGTATACTATACGTGTATGAAAAAGCTTACGATCACTGTTTCAAATGAGGTCTATGAGGGCCTGCATCGCCGGATCGGTCGACGCAAGATCAGCCGGTTCATCAACGAGTTGGCTCGGCGTCACGTGATCGAAAAGCCGGAGGCGTTTCAGGGCACGCTAGCCGACGCCTATAGGGCGATGGCCGCCGATGAAACGGCCGCGCGCGAGGCACGCGAGTGGAGCGAAGGCCTGATCGGGGAAACATTGCCAGACGAGGATTTCAGTGGCTGGCCCGGCTATCCATCGCGGTGAAATCTGGTGGACGTTCTTCGACATCAGCGTCGGCGGCGAAATCCGGAAGACGCGCCCTGCTATCGTTATTTCAAACGACGACGCCAATGCCATCCTCAATCGCGTCCAGATCGTGCCGGTCACCAGCCGCGTCGCGAGGATCTATCCATCTGAAACTCTGATCCGGATCGACGGCCGACCAAGCAAGGCCATGGCGGATCAGATCGCGACGGCGGACAAAAGCAGGCTTCGCGATCGAATTGGCCGCGTGACACGTGACGAAATGAAAGCAATCGAAGCCGTCATCCGCCTTCAGCTTGCGCTCTGAGCTATCCGCGCCCGCGATAGGGCGCGACGCCCTGGTCCGGCACCCAGACGCCTTTCGGCAGTCTGCCGATCTGCCAGAACACGTCGATCGGCATGCCGCCGCGCGGATACCAGTAGCCGCCGATGCGCAGCCACTTCGGCTTGAGCAGGCTCGCGACCCGCTTGCCGATGGCAACCGTGCATCCTCGTGGAAGCCGCCATGATTGCGGAAGCTCGCGAGGTAAAGCTTCAGCGACTTCGACTCCAGCAGCCATTTGCCCGGCACGTAGTCGATGCACCAAATGGCGAAATCCGGCTGGCCGGTGACCGGACAAAGCAGGTGAACTCCGGCGCGGTGAAGCGCGCCACATAATCGGTGTCCGGATGCGGGTTCGGCACGCGGTCGAGCTGCGCCTTGCCGGGCGAGGCCGGCTGGCGCACCGGGCGGCCGAGCTGGAGCGTTTTCTTCGCCATGGCCTCTCATGGGCCATGGCGCAGGGCATGACAAGGGCCCCGTTCGCGGCGGTAGAAACGCGCCGAAAGCCGGGAGCCTGCATGACCGCCATCACCGACATCATCGGCCGCGAAATTCTCGACAGCCGCGGCAATCCGACCGTCGAGGTCGACGTCATGCTGGACGACGGCTCGCGCGGGCCGCGCCGCCGTGCCCTCCGGGCGCCTCGACCGGCGCGCACGAGGCGGTCGAGCTGCGCGACGGCGACAAGCAAGCGCTATCTCGGCAAGGGCGTGCAGAAGGCGGTCGCCGCGGTCGAGGCCGAGATTTTCGACGCCATCGGCGGCATGGAGGCCGAGGACCAGGCCAAGATCGACGAGACCATGATCGCGCTCGACGGCACGCCGAACAAGTCGCGGCTCGGCGCCAACGCCATCCTCGGCGTATCGCTCGCGGTCGCCAAGGCCGCCGCCGCTGCCAACCACATGCCGCTCTACCGCTATGTCGGCGGCACGCAGGCGCGCGTGCTGCCGGTGCCGATGATGAACATCGTCAACGGCGGCGTGCACGCCGACAACCCGATCGACTTCCAGGAATTCATGATCATGCCGGTCGGCGCGCCGACCTTCGCCGAAGGCCTGCGCATGGGCGTCGAGGTGTTCCAGACCTTGAAGAAGGCGCTGCACGACAAGGGCCTCAACACCAATGTCGGCGACGAAGGCGGCTTCGCGCCCGATCTGAAGTCCGCCGACGAGGCGTTGCAGGTCGTCATGAAGGCGATCGAGACCGCCGGCTACAAGCCCGGCGAGGACGTCGTGCTGGCGCTCGATCCGGCTTCAACCGAATTCTTCAAGAATGGCACTTATGTCTATGAAGGCGAAGGAAAAACCCGTTCCATCGAGCGAGCAGGCCAAATATCTCGCCGAGCTCGACCTCGCGCTATCCGATCGCCTCGATCGAGGACGGCATGGCCGAGGACGATTTCGACGGCTGGAAGCGCGTCACCGACCTGATCGGGAAGAAGTGCCAGCTGGTCGGCGACGACCTGATGGTGACCAACGTCAAGCGGCTGACCGAGTGCATCAGCAAGGGCATCGCCAACTCGATCCTGGTCAAGGTCAACCAGATCGGCACGCTGACCGAGGCGCTGGCCGCGGTCGAAACCGCGCACAAGGCCGGCTACACCGCGGTGATGTCGCACCGCTCGGGCGAAACCGAGGACTCCACCATCGCCGACCTCGCCGTCGCCACCAATTGCGGGCAGATCAAGACCGGCTCGGTCGCGCGCTCCGACCGCACCGCCAAATACAATCAGCTTCTACGCATCGAGCAGGAGCTGGGCTCGCAGGCGAAATATCCCGGCCGGGCAGCAATCAAGGCTTATCGCGGTTAGTCATTTCGGCCATTCCGCCGCGTGGCTGCCGGGCGGCATCGAGGGGCGTACCCAGCGCGCCGGCGTCTCCGACAGACTCGGCAGAATGGCGCACCGCGGTCAGCCGGCCGAAGCCTGACGGGCCTTCCTCCAGGCGATCACGCACGTCGTCGAAGGATGGATCGGGGCAGCCGAGGCCATTCTCGATCCGGCCGAGATGGCGGAACCAATGCCCGGTCTGCGCCAGCGAGCAGCGCACATGCCAGCTCCCGCCTTTGATGACGCGCCGTTGCAATGCCGTCATCGCGCCGAACGCCATCAGATAGCCGGTGGCGTGGTCGAGTGCCTGGCAGGGCAGCGGCTGTGGCTTGTCTTCACCGGCGGCTTCAGCCTCGGCGACGTTGAGGCCGTTGGCGTTCTGAACGAGCGAGTTGAAGCCGCGCCGGCCGGCCCACGGCCCGGCGTAGCCATAGGCGCAGAGCGAGACGCAGACGATGCCGGGCCGCATGCGCGCCGCGTCTTCCGCGCTGAAGCCGTATTGGGCGATGGCGCCCGGCCGGTAGCCCTGGATGAAGATATCGGCAGACGCGGAGCAGCGTTGCGAGCCTGTCACGCGCCGAACGCCTCGCGCAGATCGAGCTGCGCCGTGAGCTTGCCGCGATTGGTGTCGATCACCAGCGCTTCCATCTGCGGCAGATGCGCGGCCGAGATATTGAGCACGTCGGCGCCATGGGCCGCGAGCGTGCGCCCGCACACTGGGCCGGCGATGACGCGGGTCAGGTCCAGCACCTTGATGCCGGCCATCGGCCGGTCGCCCGCGGGCAGGGGCTCTGCCGGCGCATCGCCGATCCGCTCGATCGTGAACAGCGGCTGGCTCGCCACCGCCTGGCCTTGCGGCGTGCGCATCCCATTCGGCGAACGACCGCGTCGCGGTGACGACGAGACCAGCGTTGGCCGCCGCATCCTCCAGGTCGTAGGCCCTCCAGCTTGTCGATCGCGCGCTGCACCGAGGCGCGGTCGTATTCGGCGCCGAGCAGCTTCAAGCGTGCCGGCGCGATGATGCGGCAGGTTGGTGTGCAGCCTGATCCAGCGGCCGATCGGCCGTCCGATAGAGGCCGACGGTCTTGTCGCGATGCTCGTGCGGCGGCTTGCCGTCGATCAGCAGATAGCGTTCGCTGCGGAACTCGATGCCGGCGTCGCGCATATCGACGCTGACCCGCTGCCGCCGGCCGGTCCGCAGACGCCACAATTCATTCGCGGCCAGCGCTGCCGCCGCGACCGTGGCCTGCGCCGCAGTGCCGACCGCGAACGACGACGGCAGCACCGGCTCCGCGCCGGTCAGCGTGACGGCATCCAAGCGCCGCCGGGTCTGGGCCGGCGGTCGCGCCACAGATCGGCCAGAACTTTTTTCGGCGGATAGGGAGCGTCCATGCCCGGATCATGGTAACATCCCCTTAACGCGGATCACCTCATTTTGCCGGCATGGTCAGCCGGCGAAAGCTCACGTCCTTTCTGACGCACGCTCGGCGCTTTATGTCGGCTGCGCGCTGGTCATCGGCTATTTCGGCGTCAATGCCTACACCGGCAACCACGGGCTGCGCGCCCAGCAGGACCTCGACCAGCAGTTTGCCCAGCTCAGCGACGAACTGACTCGCCTCAAGGGCGAGCGCGCCGACTGGCAGCAGCGGGTCAAGCTGCTCAAATCCGACAGCATCGACCCCGACATGCTGGACGAGCGGGCGCGGGCGGTCCTCGACTACCTCGATCCGCGCGACGTGACGATGATGCTCAAGCGGCCCTGACGGGCTGCTCTGCGGGCCGCCGCTCGGAACTCTTTATCGGGCAAATCGCTTTTCACCTCAAGCGTTTGTGCGCTGCGGCCGGGCCTGTGCGCGGCGCCGTCACACGCTTTCGCCTGAACGTCGATTTACGCTATTGGATTGATGGCCGTCGATCGACGGCGACTCTGCCCGAGGAGAGCCATGGCCGTCGCCAAGGACAAGGCGCAGCCCGCAGCTGCGCGCCGCCCGCCAGTGACAAGGCGGACGACAAGAAGGCGGTCAATACCCAGCAGGCCCCGGTTGCCGACCTTGGCAAGGAACCGGAACTCCAGGCCTATCGCGACATGCTGCTGATCCGGCGCTTCGAGGAGAAGGCCGGCCAGATGTACGGCATGGGCCTGATCGGCGGCTTCTGCCACCTCTACATCGGCCAGGAGGCCGTGGTGGTCGGCATGCAGATGGCGCTCAAACAGGGCGACGCCGTCATCACCGGCTATCGCGACCACGGCCACATGCTGGCCTGCGGCATGGACGCCAAGGGCGTCATGGCCGAGCTGACCGGCCGCAGCCACGGCTATTCCAGCGGCAAGGGCGGCTCGATGCACATGTTTTCCGCCGAGAAGGGCTTCTTACGGCGGCCACGGCATCGTCGCGGCCCAGGTGCCGCTCGGCACCGGGCTTGCCTTCGCCAACAAATATCGCGGCAACGACCATGTCTCGCTGACCTATTTCGGCGACGGCGCCGCCAACCAGGGCCAGGTCTACGAAAGCTTCAACATGGCGAAGCTCTGGATGCTGCCGGTGGTCTACATCATCGAGAACAACCAGTACGCCATGGGCACCTCGCTCAAGCGCGCCTCGGCCACCACCGACCTGTCCCATCGCGGCGCGGCTCACGGCATTCCCGGCGAGCAGGTCGACGGCATGGATGTGCGCGCGGTCAAGGCCGCCGCCGACAAGGCCATCAAATGGTGCCGCGAGGGCAACGGCCCGATCATCCTGGAAATGCTGACCTACCGCTATCGCGGCCACTCGATGTCCGATCCGGCCAAGTACCGCACGCGCGAAGAGGTCGAGAAGGTGCGCACCGAGCACGACCCGATCGAGCAGGTGCGCCGGCGGCTGATCGAGAAGAAATGGGCGACCGAGGACGAGTTGAAGAAGATCGACGCCAAGGTGCGCGAGATCGTCAACGAGGCCGCCGAGTTCGCCACCAACGATCCCGAGCCCGATCCGTCCGAGCTCTACACCGACATCTACGCCTAGGGCATGATCCCGAAATGATCATGCCCACCTGACAGTGGTGCGTTGAGGACCTTCGTTCGATGCCGATCCAAGTGCTGATGCCAGCCCTCTCGCCCACGATGGAAAAGGGCAACCTCGCCAAGTGGCTGAAGAAGGAAGGCGACACGGTCAAATCCGGCGACGTCATCGCCGAGATCGAGACCGACAAGGCCACCATGGAGGTCGAGGCGGTCGACGAAGGCACGCTCGGCAAGATTCTCGTGCCTGAAGGCACCGCCGATGTCGCCGTCAACACGCCGATCGCGGTGATCCTGGGCGAAGGCGAGGACGCGTCTGCGGCGAAGGAGCCCGCGAAGGACGCAGCCAAACCGGCGCAGCAGCAGAAGACCGCAGAATCCGCGCCGCCCGCAGCCAAGGAGGCAAGGCAGCCGCGCGCCGAGCCAAGAAAGGCACCGTCCGCGGCGGCCCCGCCCAAGCCCGAGGTCCAGCCCGAGCCCGACGTGCCGGAAGGCACCGAGATGGTCACCATGACCATGCGCGAGGCGCTGCGCGACGCCATGGCCGAGGAGATGCGGCGCGATCCCGATCGTGTTCGTGATGGGCGAGGAGGTCGCCGAATACCAGGGCGCCTACAAGGTCACGCAAGGGCTGCTGCAGGAGTTCGGCTCGCACCGCGTGGTCGACACGCCGATCACCGAGCATGGCTTTGCCGGTCTTGGGCGTCGGCGCGGCGCTCGCCGGACTCAAGCCGATCGTCGAGTTCATGACCTTCAATTTCGCCATGCAGGCGATGGACCAGATCATCAACTCGGCGGCCAAGACCCGCTACATGTCCGGCGGCCAGATCGGCTGCTCGATCGTGTTCCGCGGGCCGAACGGCGCCGCCGCCCGCGTCGCCGCCCAGCACAGCCAGGACTACTCGGCCTGGTACTCGCACATTCCGGGGCTGAAGGTGATCGCGCCATACACCGCGAGCGACGCCAAGGGCCTGCTCAAGGCCGCGATCCGCGATCCCAATCCGGTGATTTTCCTCGAAAACGAAATTCTCTACGGCCAGAGCTTCCCGGTGCCCAAGCTCGACGACTTCGTGCTGCCGATCGGCAAGGCGCGGATCGCGCGCGCCGGCCATGACGTCACCATCGTGTCGTTCTCGATGGGCATGAGCTATGCGCTCAAGGCCGCCGAAGAGCTTGCCAAGGACGGCATCGAGGCCGAGGTGATCGATCTGCGCACGCTGCGCCCGATGGACACCGACACGATCGTGGAATCCGTCAAGAAGACCGGCCGCATCGTCACCGTCGAGGAGGGCTGGCCGCAGGCCGGCGTCGGCGCCGAGATCGCAGCGCGCGTGATCGAGCACGCCTTCGACTATCTCGACGCGCCCGTCACGCGGGTATCGGGCAAGGACGTGCCGATGCCCTACGCGGCGAATCTCGAAAAGCTCGCGCTGCCGACCGTCGCCGAGGTGGTCGAGGCGGCGAAAGCGGTCTGCTACCGGTAGCGTGTCATGGCCGAACGGCGACGACGATCCGCGGATTTATCAGGCTCTGGCGCTGCCGACCGAGGCGCTGGACAACGGCGGCACTGAAATCCTGCGTGCCGGTATCATCGACGATGCGCTCTACGTGACTGCACGACCGGCGTTCAAGGAGCCAGGCAAGTGGGGCGAGATGCTGGCTGAGATCGCGGAGCGCCTGGGCGGAATCTATGCCGCGCGAGATGTCCGGGCTGAGCAAGAAGGACGTGGCGGTGCAGATCGCCGAAGCATTCGCCGCCGAAATGGGGGCGCAAGCCGGTGAAGGCGGCGGCGAAGCCGCAAGTCAAAAAAGCCGCGAAGAAAAAGCCCGCGGCGAAACGCAAGAAACGCTGATCCGCCATGCCGATCAACATCCTCATGCCGGCGCTGTCGCCCACGATGGAGAAGGGCAACCTCGCCAAGTGGCTGAAGAAGGAAGGCGACACGGTCAAATCCGGCGACGTCATCGCCGAGATCGAGACCGACAAGGCCACGATGGAGGTCGAGGCGGTCGACGAAGGCACGCTCGCCAAGATCGTGGTGCCGGAGGGCACCGCCGACGTGCCGGTCAATCAGGTGATCGCGGTGCTGGCCGGCGAGGGCGAGGACGTGAAAGCCGCGGCCGCCGGCGCAGGCAAGGCCGCGCCGGCTCTCGCGCCGAAAGCGCAGCCGGCCGCGGCGCCGAAGGCGACGCCTTCATCCTTCGAGACGCGGCCTGCGGCCGCTCCTCAGGATGAGGCGAAGCGAAGCCCTCGTCCTGAGGAGGGCGCGAGAGCGCCCGTCTCGAAGGGCGAGGGCGGGCAACTGGCTGTTTCGAACCGTACGTTCTCGTCGCCGCTGGCGCGGCGGCTGGCGAAAGAAGCCGGCATCGACATCGGCCGCATCCAGGGCTCGGGCCCGCACGGCCGCGTCATCGCGCGCGATGTGGAAGGCGCAAAATCCGGCAAGGGCATGAAGCCTGCCGGCGTGCCGGCAGCCGCCTCATCGGCGGCGCCTTCGATCGCGCCATCGATGTCGGACGCGCAGGTCCGCGCGCTGTTCGAAGAGGGCAGCTACGACGTCGTGCCGCACGACGGCATGCGCCGCACCATTGCGCAACGGCTGACGCAATCGACGCAGACCATCCCGCATTTCTATCTGACCATCGATTGCGACATCGGCCGCCTGTTGGCCGCGCGCGAGGAGATCAACGACGGCGCGCCGAAGAACAAGGAAGGCAAGCCGGCCTACAAGCTCTCGGTCAACGACTTCGTGCTGAAGGCGCTGGCGCTCGCTCTGCAGCGCATTCCCGACGCCAACGTGAGCTGGACCGAAGGCGCCATGCTCAAGCACAAGCATTCCGACATCGGCGTCGCGGTGGCGCTGCCCGGCGGACTGATCACGCCGATCGTACGCAACTGCGAGAGCAAGTCGCTCTCCACCATCTCCAATGAGATGAAGGACCTCGCCGCCCGCGCCCGCGCAAGGAAGCTCAAGCCGAACGAATACCAGGGCGGCACTTCGGCGGTGTCGAACCTCGGCATGTACGGCATCAAGGACTTCACCGCGGTGATCAACCCGCCGCACGCCACCATCCTCGCGGTCGGCGCCGGCGAGGAGCGCGCGGTGGTGAGGAACGGCAAGATCGAAGCCGCCCACATCATGAGCGTGACGCTGTCCTGCGACCATCGCGCCGTTGACGGCGCGCTTGGCGCCGAGCTGATCGGCGCGTTCAAGACGCTGATCGAAAATCCGGTGATGATGGTGGTGTAACGCCGCCGGCAAGCCTGGGCAGGATCGCGCGTGATGGCCGCATTCGTCGCGTATCTTGGGATGCTGCTGCTGTCGCTGGTGGCGTCGCTAATCGCGGCGCTCCAGCTCGGCGACTTCTTCGGCGCCGGCGACGAATTTTTGCTGGTGATCGCCTGGATCGGTGCGTTCGCCATCGTGACGCTCGGTGTCCTCGCGATCGGCTATCGGCTGGCACCGAGCGTTCGAGTGCTTAACGTCCTGGCATTCGTTCTGGCGATGCTCGCACTCCTGCCGCCCGTTGTGCCGGGGTTCGTTCACAAGATCGCCGACTACTCGACCAATCCATACACGGTCGGAATTGAACGCACTTACATCAGGATCGAGCTTGTCGTGCCGGCCCTGCTTGCCGTGCTGGTGCAATGGGGGCTCATCCGCGGTCGTTGGCTTCGCGCCGCAGGCGAAGTGGATCTGACCATCTGGCCATGGGTGACAACCGTCGTCGCCGGTCTCGTCATCCTTAATCCGTTCGGGCTGGCATTTCTGACAGCCGCGATCAGGCATTCGCCGACCGACCTGTTGTGGCAGCCCGTCGCGATTGGAACGGCTGGCGCGCTCGCTGCGCTCCTCGTGATGGCCTGGGTCGAGTGCTATATCAGGGACCGGATTTTGGACCGCCGCCTGGCCGCAGGCTCGCTCGACCTGGGCGGGGCCGCACGGCAGGATTGAGCGAGAACGGAGAACGACGTGGCAGAGGCCTTCGACGTCATCATCATCGGCTCGGGACCGGGCGGCTATGTCACCGCGATCCGCGCGGCGCAGCTTGGATTCAAGACCGCCATCGTCGAGCGCGACTACCTCGGCGGCATCTGTCTTAACTGGGGCTGCATCCCGACCAAGGCGCTGCTGCGCTCCGCCGAGATTTTCCATTACATGCAGCACGCCAAGGATTATGGGCTGTCGGCCGGCAACGTGACCTTCGATCCGGCCGCGGTCGTGAAGCGCTCGCGCTGCGGTATCGAAGCGCTTGAACGACGGCGTCGGCTTCCTGATGAAGAAGAACAAGGTTTCGGTGATCTGGGGCGAAGCCTCGATCGAGGCGCCGGGCAAGGTCGCGGTCAAGGCATCGAAGAGCGAGGCGCCGAAGGGCGCGCTCGGGCCGGACACCTATCAGGCGAAGCACATCATTATCGCCACCGGCGCGCGGCCGCGGGTGCTGCCAGGGCTGGAGCCTGACAAGAAGCTGGTCTGGACCTACTTCGAGGCCATGGTGCCCGACAAGATTCCGAGCAAGCTGCTGGTGGTCGGGTCGGGAGCGATCGGCATCGAGTTTGCGAGCTTCTTCCGGACGCTCGGCTCCGAAGTCACGGTTGTCGAAGTGCTCCCGCAGATTCTTCCGGTCGAGGATGCCGAGATCGCCGCTTTCGCCCGCAAGCAGTTCGAGAAGCAGGGCATCAAAATCCTGACAGGCGCCAAGGTGACGAAGCTCGACAAGAAGGCCGACAGCGTCACCGCCACCATCGATGACGGCAAGGGCGGCGTCCAGTCGCTGACCGTCGACCGAGTCATCTCCGCGGTCGGCGTGGTCGGCAATATCGAGGGCCTCGGCCTGGAAAAGGCTCGGCGTCAAGACCGAACGCGGCATCGTCGTGGTGGACAATCTCAACCGCACCAGCGTGCCCGGCATCTACGCCATCGGCGACGTCGTCCGGCCCGCCCATGCTCGCGCATAAGGCCGAGCACGAGGGCGTGATCTGCATCGAAGCCATCAAGGGCCTGCACCCGCACCCGATGAACAAGCAGCTGATTCCGGGCTGCACGTATTGTTCGCCGCAGATCGCCTCGGTCGGGCTGACCGAACAGGCCGCGAAGGACAAGAAGATCGATGTTCGCGTCGGCCGCTTCCCGTTCGTCGGCAACGGCAAGGCGATCGCGCTCGGCGAGGACCAGGGCCTGGTCAAAGTCATCTTCGACAAGAAGACCGGCCAGCTTCTAGGCGCCCATATGGTCGGCGCCGAGGTCACCGAGCTGATCCAGGGCTACGTGGTGGCGATGAACCTCGAAACCACCGAGGAAGAGCTGATGCACACCGTGTTCCCGCATCCGACGCTCTCGGAGATGATGAAGGAAGCGGTGCTCGACGCCTACGGACGTGTGCTGAACATGTAAGGGGGGACCCATGGCGAATCTGCAACGACCGCTGCGCGCCGAGCACGTTGGCAGCTTTCCGCGGCCTGAAGCGCTAATCAAAGCGCGCGAGGACCACGCCGCCGGAAAAATCCCCACCGAGGCGCTCCGTCGCGCCGAGGACGAAGCGATCCGCCCGGTCGTTGCGATGCAGGAGCGCGTCGGCCTTGGTGCCGTTACCGACGGCGAATTCCGCCGCGCCTCCTGGCGCGACGCGCCATTCGAGCATCTCGACGGCTTCAGCAAGGAGCGCAGCGAAACCGATTTCACCTTCCGGCTGTTCGACGGCACCACGCGAAAGGCCGGCCCGGTGCCAAACGTCACCGGCAAGGTTAAACGCCGTACGCCGATGACCGCCGACACCTTCTCGCTGCTTGCTGGAATGACCAAGGCGCAGCCCAAGGCCAACCTGCCGACGCCCTCGGTGGCGCATTTCTTCCGCGGCCGCGCCTCGATCGACAAGAGCATCTATCCTGACATCGACGCGCTGTTCGCCGATGTCGCCAACGCCTATCGCGAGGAGGTGGCCGATCTCGCCTCGCGTGGCTGTACCTATCTGCAGATGGATGAGGTGCCACTTGCCGTGATCTGCGATCCGCGCAACCGCGAGATCGTGAAAAGCCGCGGCGAGGACCCCGACCATGTGATCAACGTCTATATCGACGCCATCAACAACTCGATCCGCGAGCGACCCAAGAACATGGCGGTCGCCGTCCACATGTGCCGCGGCAACATGGGGCACGGCATGGCCAACGGCGGCTACGAGGCGATCGCCGAACGGCTGTTCGGACGCCTCGACGTCGACGGCTATCTGCTCGAATACGATACGCCGCGCGCCGGCGATTTCGAGCCGCTGCGCTTCGTGCCCAAGGGCAAGCGCGTTTCGATCGGCATCATGACCACCAAGAATCCCGAGGTCGAATCCGCCGACTCGCTGAAGCGTCGGATCGAGGAGGCGAGCCGCTCGATCGACATCGATCAGCTCGCGCTCTGTCCGCAGTGCGGCTTCTCCAGCAACGTCGGCACCGGCAAATTTCCGCTCGACGTGGTGGAACGCAAGCTTGCCCGCGTCGTCGAGGTGGCCCAGCAGATCTGGGGCGGCAAGCCGTAGCGATTGGCCGCAAAACAAATGCCAATCATCGACATCCACCAGCACAGCGCGCCGCCGCCACCGGCCGATGACCGCTTCGGCGTTGCGCAGGCGCTGCGCGGCACGCCGATCGGCAGAAACATGGTGACCAATTACCGTGGGCTGCCTGCCGTCGCCTACCACGAGATGAGGGATTTCGATCTGCAGCAGGAAGCCTGTGCCAAGGCCGGCATCACCGGCCGGATCATCTCGACGCCGTTCGAGGCCGAGATGATGACCGCGATCTCGAAATCGCCGGCAATCGACATCTGCAAGGCGGTCAATGATGGTGTCGCGGGCATCGTTTCGCGCGCGAAGGGCAATTGGGGACTCGGTGCGATCAATCCGCTCGACAAGAACCATATCGCCGAAGGCGAACGCTGTCTGTCTTCGCTCAAGTTCAAAGGACTGCTGATCTGCTCAAGCTGGCACGGCCGTTTCATCGACGGCGAGGATTCCTTCGCCTTCTGGGAATGGGCGCAGGATCGGCAGGTACCGATCTTCATCCATCCGCCGCGGGTGCCGATCGGCCACGAGCAGCAGATGAACCAGTTCAAGCTCGACGAACTGGTCGGCCGGCCGTTCGACACCGCGATGGCGCTGGCGCGGATGATCCTGTCCGGACTGTTCGATCGCTACCCGCGGCTCAAGATCGTGGTCGCTCACATGGGCGGCGGGCTGCTGCCGTGCATGGGCCGGCTCGACTTCGGCTATCGGCTCGGCTGCGAGGGCATGCCCGAGCATTCGGTTATCAAATGCAAAAAACTGCCGAGCGAATACCTGAAGCTCCTGCACGTCGACACCATGGGCTTTTGGGCGCCGCATGTGCGCGAAGCCGTTGAGGTGTTCGGCACCGACCGCGTGATGTTCGGGACCGACTACGGGCCAGTGCCGATCGATCCGACGGAACACGTCGATATCGTCAACGAGCTTGCGATTTCCGCGGCCGACAAAGAGAAAATCCTGTGGCGGAATGCCGCGAAATTTTTCAGACCTCGAACGGCCGACTGAACCTCGGCCTCTTGGTGAGGAGCGACGCAAAGCGTCGCGTCTCGAACCATGGGGCCGCCCTTGATCCTTCGAGACGCATTGCTTCGCAATGCCCCTCAGGATGAGGGCGGAGAGAAGCAACCCCTTTATTCCATCGGAATGTTCGCGAGCTTGATGACGTTGGCCCATTTCGCCACTTCGCGCGGCAGTATTTCCGACATTTCGGCCGGCGGGATCGAGCACGATCGGAATGCCCTGGCGATGCATGGCGGCTCCCACGCTCTCCTTGCCGGCGGCCGTCTGCAAAGCACGGTAGAGCCTGTCGATCACCGCCGGCGGGGTCTTGGCCGGCGCGAACAGCGCGCCCAAGGCGTCCGCCTCCACCCCCGGCACGCCGGATTCGGCGAACGTCGGCAATGACGGCAGGAATGCGGTGCGCTTGGCGCTGGCCAGTGCCAGAGCCCGCACCTTGTCGGCCTCGATCTGCTTCTGCATCAACCCGGGCAGCGGTGCAATCGACAGATCAATCCGGCCGGCCAAAAGCTCCGTGACCAATGGCGCCAGCCCCTTAAACGGCACATGCAGCACGTCGATGCCGGCTTTGAGCTTGAACAGCTCGGTTGCCAGGTGCGAACTCGAACCTGGGCCGATGGTGCCGAACGTGAGGCCACCCGGCTTGGACTTTGCCAGCGCGACCAACTCGGCGACATTCGTCACCGCGAGATCCTTGCGTACGACCAGCACGTGGGGCGTGACAATGATATTGCCCACGGGCGAGAAGTCCCGCACCGCGTCGTAGGGACAATTCTTGACCAGGCTCTGGTTGGTGACGTGAGTCTGATTGGTGCCGAACACCAACATATAGCCATCGGGCGTTGCTCGGGCGACGGCGTTGGTGCCGATGATGCCCGAGCCGCCAGGTCGGTTTTCGACGATGACCGGCTGGTGCAGGTCGGCCGCCATCTCCTGCGCGACCAGACGAGCCGTGGTATCGACCGGCCCCGCGGGGGTGTAGGGCACGACGATCGTAATGGCATGGCTCGGAAAGTCATCGGCTCGCACCGGCAAGGGGAGGCCGAGCGCGGCAAGGCCGGTCAGCGCGGCGCGGCGAGTGAGCATCATGTTCTCCTTCAAACCCGATCCCGGTGGGAAATCTCGACCACCCGCGCGCGCCGCGCAAGCTCCTCGACCAGTGCGTCGGCGGCGGCGCGGTTGTTCGGGTCGAGATTGGCATCCCATTCGTCGAGCAGGTAGATCGGCGCGTCGGTGTGACGCACGATTTCCTGCAAGGCGCGCAACTGGCGTTCACCCGAAGAAAAGCCTGCTCTTCTTCGCCTCGCTCGGTTCGACCGGATCGCCGTCCTCATCGGTTTCGACCTCGTCGCGGCCCTGGGCAAAAGCAAAGGCCAGCCGGTCGGCGGTCGGCCAATAAAAGGCGCGCGTTCGCACCGCCGATTTCAGGCTGGTCAGCAAAGTTGATTTCCCGGCGCCGTTGGGGCCGCGCACATTGATGCGGCCAGTCGGCTGCGACAGCACAAGATTTATCGCATCGTCGAGCGACGTTATGGTTCGGCTGCTGTCGCCCTCGCGAAGTATCAATTGATCGATCTTCATTCGCGTGTCGAACGCGGCATCGGGCTGCGGGTGCATGCTGTCGGCGACACCGCGCATGCGCGCCCAGCTTGCCAGAAAGTCGTTCCAGCCCGAGGCGAACGAATGCATATCCTTGGTCATCTCGATCTGCCGCGGCAAGGTGGCGGCGAGCGCGATCATCACCTCCATGTCGCTTGAGTTGTGGATTGCGACATAGCCCATCGCGGCGAACACGATGGCAAGACCGACGATGCCGCTCGCCGCACTCAAGCCTTCCTTGGTCACCACCGCGGTGATCTGCGAGGCGAGTCCGTCGCGAAGCTTGCGCTTGAAGCCGTCGAGCCAAAGCCGAAGGTTGTAGCGGTTGCCGGCGAAGACATTGTCCCAGGCGGTGTAGCCCTGTGCGGTCATGCGGTTGGTCATGCGCTGGTTGGCGAGGTAGGCCTCGGAAACGCGCCGGCGCATCAGCCATTGCATCAAGAACAGCGCTGCGATCGCGCAGGCATAGGCGAGCGGCAGTGAGCCGTCGATCTGGGTGCCGAGCACGATGACGTTGAGGATCAGCGCCAGCAGGA
The DNA here is from genome assembly GCA_963702635.1 of uncultured Alphaproteobacteria bacterium. GTDB lineage: Bacteria > Pseudomonadota > Alphaproteobacteria > Rhizobiales > Xanthobacteraceae > Z2-YC6860. Next base: position 286,638 of record CAVPDL010000009.1, on the reverse strand, counting down.
TGCGCAGATCGCCTTCGATTTCATAGAGCAAGTGGAAGTAGACATAGAAAGTCTCGCCGGTGAGGAACGGCTCGACCCGCTCGCGCGCTTCCTTGTCGCCGAGCAGGTTGGTCTTGTGACGATTGTCGCGGGCGAAGCGCAGCATGTAGCGGCCGTAGGCGAGGAAGCCGGTGCGCTCGGCGAAAACCCAGCTCACCGCGCCGACCAGATAGGCGGCCGATTCCGACGCCAGGATCCACATCAGGTCGGCCAGGTGGAACTGCCTGCGGGCGACGTCGCGGCCGGCCTGGATCACCAGATAGGTCGTGGTGGCATGCAGCGCCGCCTCGACCAGCATCAGCACCAGCATGACGAAAAACGGCGTGCACAGCAGAAACCGCGACAAAGCAAGCGGGCCGGGGGCTGATCGGATCATGCGTGCAGTCTAGCCGAATTCGGTCAAGCAGGGCGCAGGCGGGCAGCCGGCATGCTACTCTCCGCAATCTGAACGACCGCAAAACGTAGGTGCGCTAATGGGCGTGATTGCCTGGATCGCCATCGGACTTATCGCGGGTTGGCTCGCCGGGCGGATCACCGATTCGCCTCGTGGCCTGCTGCGCAACCTCGCGGTCGGCCTGATCGGCTCGATTGTCGGTGGCTTCCTCGCCCGCAAGCTCGGCATCTGCCGTGGTGCCCGATTTCTGGGGCGAATTGATCACCGCCGTCATCGGCGCGGTGATTTTCCTGTTTATCTGGCAGGCGATCCGTAAGGCTTGAGGACCGTAGACCGGGCTCGTACATAAGAGACACCATGACCGCCGTGCTCGACCACACCGCAGGCAGGCCGCGCCACCCGGAAAAGGCGCATCGGCCGGATTCCGCGCCGCTGCGCAAGCCCGACTGGATTCGCGTCAAGGCGCCGGTGTCGAAAGGCTATGCAGCGACGCACGCGATCGTCCGCGAGAACGGCCTGCACACGGTGTGCGAGGAGGCCGGCTGCCCCAACATCGGCGAGTGCTGGGAGAAGAAGCACGCCACCTTCATGATCCTCGGCGACACCTGCACGCGCGCCTGCGCCTTCTGCAACGTCAAGACCGGGCTGCCGGGCACGCTCGATCCGAACGAGCCCGTGCATGTCGCGCGAAGCCACCGCAAAGCTCGGCCTCGCCCATATCGTCGTCACCTCGGTCGATCGCGACGACCTTGCCGACGGCGGCGCCGATCATTTTGCGAAGACCATCCGCGCCATCCGGGCGCGCTGCCCTGAAACCACCATCGAGGTGCTGACGCCCGATTTCCTGCGCAAGGACGGCGCGGTCGAGCAGGTGGTGGCGGCGCGGCCCGATGTGTTCAACCACAATCTCGAGACCGTGCCGTCGCTTTATCTGACGGTGCGGCCGGGCGCGCGCTATTTCGCCTCGCTCCGGCTCCTTCAACGCGTGAAGGAGATCGATGCGGCGATGTTCACCAAGTCCGGCATCATGGTGGGGCTTGGCGAGGAGCGCAACGAAGTGCTCCAGGTGATGGACGACCTGCGGTCGGCCGGCGTCGACTTCCTCACCATCGGGCAATACCTGCAGCCGACCCGCAAGCATCATCCGGTGATGCGCTTCGTGCCGCCCGACGAGTTCGAGGCGTTGAAGACCATCGCCTATGCCAAGGGCTTCCTGATGGTGTCGTCGTCGCCGCTGACGCGCTCCTCGCATCACGCCGGCGAGGATTTCGCGCGGCTCAAGGCCGCACGCGCCTCTCAACCTTGATTTCATGCCGCAATTCTCGACCAAGCGTCAGCGTGCGCCATTCGGCCGCCGACATGTTCGAGTCTGGTCGCCGATGTCGAGCGCTACCCGGAGTTCGTGCCGCTCTGCCGCGATCTGAAGGTCCGCCAGCGCAGCGCAGCCGGCGAGGGCATCGAAGTCGTCGTCGCCGACATGACGGTGTCGTTCAAGCTGGTGCGCGAGACGTTTCGCAGCCGTGTCACCCTCGACAGGCCGAGCTGCAAATCCTGGTGGAGTATCTGCAGGGTCCGTTCAGCCATATGCAGAACCGCTGGACCTTCCGGCCGGCGGGCGAGGGCGCCTGCGACGTCGAATTCTTCATCGACTATGAGTTCAGGAGCCGCACGCTTGGCATGCTGATGGGCGCCATGTTTGATGCGGCGTTCCGGCGCTTTGCCGCAGCCTTCGAGGCCCGCGCCGACCAGGTCTACGGCCGCAAAACCGCCTAGCGCGCGAGCCTTCCGTCAGCATCGCCAGCGCCTCGAGCACCGAAAGCCGTCGCACCTCGGCGCGGCCGATGTCGCCGAAGCGCTGTTCGCGATGGATCAGCTTGCCGCCGCGCGAAGCCGCCGCGAAATGCACAAGCCCGACGGGCTTCTCGGCCGAGCCGCCGCCTGGACCGGCGATGCCGGTGACCGAAACCGCAAGATCGGCAGGCGCGCGTGCGAGCACGCCCTGCGCCATCGCTTCGGCGGTCTGCTCGGCTGACCGCGCCGTGTGCCATCAACGTTTCGCGCGGGCACGCCGAGCATCTGCTCCTTGGCCTCGTTGGTGTAGGTGACGAAGCCGCGCTCCACCACCGCGGAGGAGCCCGCGATGTCGGTCAGCGCGCCGGCCACCAGGCCGCCGGTGCAGGATTCCGCGGTCGCCACCATGAGCCTCTTTGCCTTGCACAGATCGAGCAGGGCCGTTGCCGCGGCCTGCGTCTGGCGGTCGGCGGCCATCACCAGGACCAGGGCAGGCGGACCGTCGCGGTCGCCATCGCGGCGATGCCTTCTCGGCGGCCGGTGAAGCCGAGCTGCTCGCTGGTCGTCGCCTTGACCGCGACGCGATCGACCGACATCTCGGCGATCTCGGCGATGCGCTTGCGCATGGCGTCGCGGTGCGGCCCGATGCGCGGCGCCTCGCAGACGATGGTGAGGTCGAGATGCGCGATCTTGCCGCCGCGCTTGCTGACGCGCTCGACCGCGAATTTCAGGAACTGATCGGACGAGGCGCCCTTCCAGCGCGGATCGTTCGGCGAGAAATGCTTGCCGATGTCGCCGTCGGCGATGCGCGCCGAGGATGGCGTCGACGATGGCATGGAGAGCGACGTCGGCGTCGGAGTGTCCGGTCAGGCCGCGGTCGTGCGGGATCCTGACGCCGCCAAGCCAGACATGATCGCCGTCGGCGAAGGCGTGCACGTCGAAGCCGTTGCCGAGGCGGAGATCGGCGAGGCTCGCGATCCGCCGCGCCTCGGCCTTGGCGAAATCTTCGTCGGTGGTGAGTTTCACGTTGCCGGCTTCGCCGGCAAATACCGCTAACCTTCAGGCCTGCCCATTCGGCCAGCGCTGCGTCGTCGGTGAAATCCTCACGGCCGCCCTGGGCGGCGCGCCGATGCGCCTCAAGCAACGATCCGAAACGCAAAGGCCTGCGGCGTCTGCACTGCGCGCAGTTGCGGCGCGATCGACGGTGCCAGCGACATGACCGTCGGCATCGACGCGCTTGATCGTATCGGTGACCTCCAGCGCCGGAATGGCCGCGCCGGTCTGCGCGCAGGCGACGATGGCGCGCGAAACCAGTTCCGCCGAGCAGAATGGTCGAGCCGCGTCATGCACCAGAACGATGTCCGGCGCGCGCGGGCTGAGCGCCTCAAGCCCTGCCAGGACCGAGGCCTGCCTGGTTGCTCCACCGGCCACCGGGGGCAGCAGCCGGAGCCCCTTGGCTGCAGCGTCATAGGAACCACGGTCATCCGGATGGATCACTGCCTGCACTGCCCCGACTTGGCCATGCCAGGCAAACAGCGCGAGGCTCGACCGGATCACCGGTTCGCCCGCCAACTCCCGGTATTGCTTGGGCAATTGACCGCCGGCGCGAAGCCCTCGGCCGGCGGCGACGATTACGGCAGCAACGGAAGGGCCCATTCGGTTCCTGAAAAACAGCGCAATTCGGCTCAGGCTTAGCGCGTTAATGCTGGAGGAAAAAGGATTTCCACCGGACTCATAGATGCTGCAACGCAGCACTTGCGTACCGGCACTTTTATTGGCTAAACTCTAAGCAGTCATTTATTAGCCTAAAATATAGGCAACGCGTGGCTAGGTCCGACGAGAAACCCAAAGCAGTGTCCAAAGTCAGCATTGGCAAAGTCGCCATGCCGAACCGGGTGATGCTGGCGCCGATGACCGGCATCACCGACGCGCCGTTCCGCCGGCTGGTGTCGCGGCTGGGCGCAGGCCTCGTGGTTTCCGAGATGACCGCGAGCGAACCCCTGGTCGAAGGCGATCGCAACGCGGTGCTGCGCGCCGAAGGGCAGGGCACCGGCATCCATGTGGTGCAGCTCGCCGGCTGCGAGCCGCGCTGGATGGCGGAAGGCGCGCGCATCGCCGAAGCCAGCGGTGCCGAGATCATCGACATCAACATGGGCTGCCCGTCGAAGTTCGTCGCCACCCGCCAATCGGGCTCGGCGCTGATGCGTGATCTCGATCATGCGCTGACCCTGATCGACGCGACCGTTGGCGCGGTCGCGGTGCCGGTGACGCTGAAGATGCGGCTCGGCTGGGACGCAGGCTCGATCAACGCGCCGGAGCTGGCGCGCCGCGCCGAAGCGGCCGGCGTAGACATGATCACCGTGCACGGCCGCACGCGCTGCCAGTTCTACAACGGCTCCGCCGACTGGGCCGCGGTGCGCGCCGTGAAGAAAGCGATCTCGATCCCTGTCGCGGTCAACGGCGACATCAGGAACTTCGACGATGCCGACGCCGCGCTCACCGCCTCCGGCGCCGACGTCGTCATGGTCGGCCGCGCGGCGCAGGGCCGGCCGTGGCTACCGGGCCAGATCGCGCGCTATCTCGAAACCGGCCGGCGCGAGGCCGCGCCGTCGCTGGCAACGCAGTTTACCCTGATCGCCGCGCTCTATGACGAGATGCTGACGCATCACGGTCTGCGCATCGGGCTGAAGCATGCCCGCAAGCATCTCGGTTGGGCGCTCGATGCTGCGGCAGCGACGGCAGGCGTGGCCATCGACACCCTCAAACGCTGGCGCGGCAGCGTGCTGACCAGCGAAATCGGCCGCCGATGCCCGTTCAAGACTCGCGGAAGCCTACGACGCATTCGCCAACGGAGCCGCGGCATGAGCGACGCCGTCGATCTTCGCACGGTGGATATGCCGCCCGGCGCCGCCGATGCGGTGCTGAACGCGCTGCCGCTTCCGGTCGTCACCGTTGCTCCGGACGGCAAGATTGCCGATGCCAATGTCGCCGCCGAAACCTTTTTCGAGGCATCGGCGCTGCTGCTGCGCCGTCAGATGCTGCGCGAGCTGGTGCCGTTCGGCAGCCCGCTGCTCGCGCTGGTCGAGCAGGTGCGCCAGCGCGGCGCCGCGGTGAACGAATACAAGGTCGATCTCTCGACCCCACGCAATCCCGGCGACCGCCTTGTCGATCTGCATGTCGCTCCTCTGCCGGAGCGGCCCGACCATGTCGTGGTGATGCTGCAGGAGCGCACCATTGCCGACAAGATGGACCGCCAGCTCACCCATCGGGGCGCCGCCCGTTCGGTCAGCGCACTCGCCGCAATGCTGGCGCACGAGATCAAGAATCCGCTCTCCGGGATCCGCGGTGCAGCTCAATTGCTCGAACAATCCGCAGCGGACGACGACCGGACGCTGACTCGGCTCATTTGCGACGAGGCCGATCGGATCGTGAAGCTCGTCGACCGCATGGAGGTGTTCTCCGACGAGCGCCCGGTCGAGCGCGAGCCGGTCAACATCCACGTCGTGCTTGATCATGTGAAGCGCCTGGCTCAGTCGGGCTTCGCGCGGCACGTCAAGTTCTCCGAAACCTACGATCCCTCGCTGCCGCCGGTGCTCGCCAATCGCGATCAGCTCGTGCAGGTGTTCCTCAATCTGGTGAAGAACGCCGCCGAGTTCGATCGGCGAAGGCGCGATCGACGGCGAAATCCAGATTTCCACCGCGTTCCGCCCGGGCGTGCGCCTGTCGCTGCCCGGCACCAAGACGCGCGTGTCGCTGCCGCTCGAATTCTGCATCAAGGACAACGGACCGGGCGTGCCCGAGGATCTGATGCCGCATCTGTTTGATCCGTTCGTGACGACGAAGCCGTCGGGATCGGGACTGGGGCTTGCCTTGGTCGCCAAGATCGTCGGCGATCACGGCGGCATCATCGAGTGCGAGTCGCAAACGCGGCACACGCTGTTTCGTGTGCTGATGCCCATGTTCACTGGTGACGGCGCCGGGCCGGCACCCGCGAAGGACCTGAGGACCCAACAGAACTAAGAGGGACCCCATGCCAGCGGGAAGCATTCTGGTCGCCGACGACGATGCGGCGATAAGAACCGTGCTCAATCAGGCGCTGTCACGCGCCGGGTACGAAGTGCGGTCGACCGGCAACGCCGCCACGTTGTGGCGCTGGATCAGCCAGGGCGAAGGCGATCTCGTCATCACTGATGTGGTGATGCCGGATGAGAACGCTTTCGATCTCCTGCCGCGGATCAAGAAGCTGCGGCCCAATCTGCCGGTGCTGATCATGAGCGCGCAGAACACGTTCATGACCGCGATCCGCGCTTCCGAGCGAGGCGCATATGAGTACCTGCCGAAGCCGTTCGATCTCAAGGAGCTGATCGCCATCGTCGGCCGCGCCCTGTCGGAGCCCAAGGAACGCCCGCAGCGACGGCGGCAAGCCCGAAGACTTCGAGGCGATCCCGCTGGTCGGCCGCTCGGCGGCGATGCAGGAAATCTACCGCCTGGTTGCGCGGCTGATGCAGACCGACCTGACGGTGATGATCTCGGGCGAATCCGGCACCGGCAAGGAGCTGGTCGCCCGAGCGCTGCATGACTACGGCAAGCGGCGCGGCGGCCAGTTTGTCGCCATCAACATGGCGGCGATCCCGCGCGATCTGATCGAGTCCGAATTGTTCGGCCACGAGAAGGGCGCCTTCACCGGCGCCAACACCCGATCGTCCGGCCGCTTCGAGCAGGCCGAGGGCGGCACGCTGTTCCTCGACGAGATCGGCGACATGCCGATGGAGGCGCAGACACGGCTGCTGCGCGTGCTGCAACAGGGCGAATACACCACCGTCGGCGGCCGCACGCCGATCAAGAGCGACGTGCGCATCATCGCCGCCACCAACAAGGATCTGCGGGTTTTGATCCAGCAGGGTCTGTTCCGCGAGGATTTGTTTTTCCGTCTCAACGTCGTCCCGCTGCGGCTGCCGCCGCTGCGCGAACGGGTCGAGGACATTCCCGACCTGATCCGCCACTTCTTCACTTTGGCCGAGCGGGAAGGCCTGCCGCAGAAACAGATCGATCAGGCCTCGCTCGATCGGCTCAAGCGCTACCGCTGGCCGGGCAATGTCCGCGAACTGGAAAACCTGGCGCGGAGGCTCGCGGCGCTCTATCCGCAGGAGACGATCACCGCTGCAGTGATCGATTCCGAGCTGGCGCAGCCAGCCGCTGCAAGCCCGGAGAAGGCGGTGGCTGAGGACACGCTTTCGGCTGCGGTCGAGCGCAACCTCGTCCGCTATTTTGCGACCTTCGACAACGGATTGCCGCCGCCCGGGCTGTACCACCGCATCCTGCGCGAGGTGGAGTATCCGCTGCTGTCTGCGGCCTTGGCGGCGACCCGGGGCAACCAAATCCGTGCCGCTGATCTCCTGGGGCTTAACCGCAACACCTTGCGCAAGAAGATCCGCGATCTGGACATCCAGGTGATCCGGACCAGCGGATAGCAACGCCGTTCGCTGGGCATTGCGACGATGCCCAGGAAATGTCGCAATCCGGCAACATTGTTGTATAAAAGCATCACTGGCTTGGCTTAAGGACCAGAGACGCGCTCGATCCGTGCGCGCGTCTCGGTGTTCCGCTGGCCTGTTCGTAAGCGAGGGCCCGCCCGGCTCGATCGTCTGTGGTTTTGGGGCATAATGACCAGCATCGCCAGCGTGGAGCAGACGACGCCCGCCGAAATCGCCGCCGCCTCGGCGAACCGGGCTGTCAGTGTCCTCGGACCGCTTGCCGCCGCGCTGGCAATGCTTTCGGCTTCTGTCACCTTCGTGGTGCTGGCCGACCTGACGCCGATCACACCCACCCATTCGGTCGTCGTTACGCTGCTCCTGATCAACGCGCTGACGGTGTTCCTGCTGCTTGGCATCATCGGCCGCGAGGTCTGGCTGGTGGTGCAGGCCCGCCGGCGCGGCCGGGCGGCGGCGCGGCTGCATGTGCGCATCGTCGGCCTGTTCGCAGTGATCGCCGCGGTTCCGACCATCCTGGTCGCGGTGGTCGCGAGCGTCACGCTCGACCGCGGCCTCGACAAGCTGTTCTCGTCGCGAACGCAGGCCATCATCGAGAACTCGCTGATCGTCGCCGACGCCTATCTGCAGGAGCACGCTCGGATGATCCGCGGCGACATCATGGCGATGTCATACGACGTAGCCCGCGCCAAGCCGTTGTTCGAACTCCGAGCGCGACCGCTTCAAGCAGTTCTTCGCCGCGCAGGCGAGGGTGCGCGGTCTCTCGAACGCGGTGATCATCGGCCCCGACAGCGCGATCATCGAGCGTGCCGACGTCGGCGCGCCGCAGGCTCTGCCGCTCCCTGACGCTGCGGGGCTTGCCAAGGTCAACGAGAACGAGCCGCAGGTCGGCATGCTGCTTTCCGCACAATTCGGTCGCCGCCGTCGTCAAGCTGCACGGCTATGACAATGCCTATCTCAGCGTCATCCGGCCGCTCGATCCGAAGGTGGTCGCGCAATTGCGCGAGACGCAGGCCATGGTCAGCGACTTCGCCAATCTCCAAGCGCGGCGCTTCGGAGCCCAGCTCGCGTTTGCTTTGATGTACGCGGTGATCGCGCTGGCCGTGCTGCTGTCCGCCGCTTGGCTCGGGCTCAATTTCGCCAACCGGCTGGTCGCGCCAATCCGACGGCTGATCGGCGCGGCCAATATCGTGTCGACCGGCAACCTCAACATTCAGGTGCCGGTGTTGCGCTCGGAAGGCGACCTGGCCAATCTCGGCGAGACCTTCAACCGCATGACTTATGAACTGCGCACCCAGCGCGACGACATCATGCGCGCGCGCGACCTGATCGATCAGCGGCGCCGCTTCACCGAAGCCGTGCTGGCCGGCGCCAGCGCCGGCGTGATCGGCGTCGATGCCGACGGCCGTGTCACCATTCTCAACCGCTCAGCGGAAAAGCTGATCGACCGGATGGAGAGCGACGTTATCGGTCGGCCGCTGTCAGAGATCGTACCCGAGCTCAAGGAGATTTTCGCCAACGCCCACAACGGCAATCAGCGGCTGGTGCAGGGCCAAGTGACGATCAACCGCAACGCCCGCGAGCGCAATCTTTCGGTGCGCGTCACCACCGAGCAGTCGCCCGATGCCGAGCGCGGCTACGTATTCACGCTCGACGACATCACTGAACTGGTGACGGCGCAGCGCACCTCGGCTTGGGCCGACATCGCGCGCCGTATCGCCCACGAGATCAAGAACCCGCTCACCCCGATCCAGCTCTCCGCGGAGCGGCTACGGCGCAAATATGGCAAGTCCATCACCGAGGATCCGGCGGTGTTCCAGCAATGCACCGACACGATTGTGCGGCAGGTCGACGACATCAAGCGCATGGTCGACGAGTTCTCGAAATTCGCCCGCATGCCCAAGGCCGAAATGGCTGCTGAAGATATCGCCGACACCGTGCGGCAGGTGGTATTCCTGATGCGCGTCGGCAACGACGACATCGACATCAAGCTCGATCTTGCCGAGGACCCGATGCCGGCCCGTTTCGACCGTCGGCTGATCTCGCAGGGTCTTACCAACATCATCAAGAATGCGAGCGAGGCGGTCACCGCTGTTCCGCAGTCGGTGCGCGGCCGTGGCCACATCCGCGTGTCGGCAGCGCGCGACGGCGACGACATCGTCATCGATGTGATCGACAACGGCATCGGTCTGCCGAAGGAAAACCGCAACCGGCTGCTGGAGCCCTACGTCACCACTCGGGAGAAGGGGACCGGTCTCGGCCTCGCCATCGTCGGCCGCGTTCTCGAGGAGCATGGTGGCCGCATCGAACTTCGCGATGCCGCGGAGAAGTTCCCCGGCGAGCGCGGCGCCTGGATGCGGCTGCGGATCGCCGCCGAACGCCCCGCAGCAACCCCAGACCAGAACAAAAACCAAGTCTCCGCAAGCACGAGCGCATAGCGAGCACAGTCATGGCGTCCGATATTCTTATTGTCGACGACAAGTCCGACATCTGCGAGCTGGTAGCCGGGCTGCTGCAAGACGAGGGCTATGCGACCCGCACGGCGCGCGACAGCGACGCGGCATTGAACGAGATCAAGGCGCGCCGACCGAACCTCTTGTTTCTCGACATCTGGCTTCAGGGCAGCCGGCTTGACGGCTTGCAGCTTCTCGACTCGGTCAAGGAGCAGCACCCGGAAATGCCGGTGGTGATGATCTCCGGCCACGGCAATATCGAAACCGCGGTCGCGGCCATCAAGCGCGGCGCCTACGATTTCATCGAGAAGCCATTCAAGGCCGACCGGTTGGTGCTGGTGGCCGACCGGGCGCTTGAGACCTCGCGCCTTAAGCGCGAGGTCAGGGAACTCAAGGCGCTCACGCCCTTGCCGCTGAGCATGATCGGCCGCTCGCCGTCGATCAATCAGCTCCGGCAGGTAGTCGAGAAGATCGCGCCAACCAACAGTCGGATTTTGATTGTCGGGCCATCAGGGGCCGGCAAGGAGTTGGCCGCCCGTCATCTGCATTCGCTGTCGTCGCGGGCGAGCGGACCATTCGTCGTGATCAATGCGGCCGCGATCACGCCCGATCGCATGGAGATCGAACTGTTCGGCGTCGAGCAGTCCAACGGCTCGCAGGAGCGCAAGGTCGGCGCGCTGGAGGAGGCCCACGGCGGCACGCTGTTCATCGACGAGATCGCTGACATGCCCCGCGACACCCAGAACAAGATTCTGCGTGTGCTGGTCGACCAGACCTTCCAGCGGGTCGGTGGCTCGACCAAGGTCGCGGTCGATGTCCGCATCGTGTCCTCCACCAGCCGCAACATTGAGGCCGAGATTGTGGCCAGCCGCTTCCGCGAGGACCTTTACCACCGGCTGTCGGTGGTGCCGATCCGCGTGCCGCCGCTCGCCGAACGGCGCGAGGACATTCCCGACCTGGTGAACTATTTCATGGAGCAGATTTCGCAATCGACCGGCTTGCCGCAGCGAAAGATCGGCGACGACGCCATGGCGGTGCTGCAATCGCACGACTGGCCGGGCAATGTCCGCCAGCTCCGCAACAATGTGGAGCGCCTGATGATCCTGGCCGGCGGCGAGCCCGACGCCGCGATCAGCGCCAACATGCTGCCGCAGGACGTCGGGTCCATGGTGCCGGCGATGCCGAACGGCAACGGCGGCGAGCAACTCATGGGTCTGCCGCTGCGCGAGGCGCGCGAGTTGTTCGAGCGCGAGTATCTGCTTGCGCAGATCAACCGCTTCGGCGGCAACATCTCACGCACGGCCGAATTCGTCGGCATGGAGCGCTCGGCGCTGCACCGCAAGCTCAAGGCGCTGGGCATCGGATAGGCGCGCGAGCGGTTCCGCTAACGGAAAGGCAGAGGAGAGGACTTGATGGCCAAGGGTTACTGGGTCGCCTGCTATCGTTCGATTTCCAGTCCGGAGGCGCTTGCCACCTATGCCAAGCTGGCGGGGCCAGCCATTGCGGCCGCTGGAGGACGCTTTCTCGCGCGCGGCGGCGTCGCCAGGACCTTCGAAGCCGGCGTGAACGAGCGAACCGTGGTGATCGAGTTCGACAGCGTCGACAAGGCGATCGCCGCCTATCAAAGCGAAGGCTATCAGGCTGCCGTGAAGGCGCTCGTCGGAACGGTCGAGCGAGACATCCGTATCATCGAAGGCGTTGGATAGAGCGCGAACCGGCAGCCTGCGCCATGTCCCGCATCGCATACGTCAACGGCCGCTATCTGCCACTTTCCGCAGCCGCGGTGAACGTTGAAGATCGCGGCTACCAGTTCTCGGACGGCGTCTACGAAGTCTGCGAGGTGAGGGGAGGCCGGCTGATCGACGAGCGCCGCCACATCGAGCGGCTCGCCCGCTCGCTCTCCGAAATCCGCATTATCCCACCGATGTCGTTCCGCGCGCTCAGCGTCGTCCTGCACGAGGTGGTGGGGCGAAACCGCGTGCGCTGGGGCATCGTTTATCTGCAGATCAGCCGTGGCGTTTCGCGGCGCGACCACGCCTTCCCGCCGTCCGGCACCGCGCCGAGCATCGTCGTCACCGCCCGCAACATGGATTTGGCCGCGGCGGAAAAGCAGGCGGAAAACGGCGTCGCCGTGATTTCGGTGCCGGAAAACCGCTGGGAGCGGGTCGACATCAAGACGGTGTCGCTGCTCCCCAACGTGCTGGCCAAGCAAGCTGCGCGCGAGCAGGGCGCCCGCGAAGCCTGGTTTGTCGACAAACAGGGCTTCGTCACGGAAGGCTCGTCGACCAACGCCTGGATCGTGACGCGCGATGGCAAGGTCGTCACCCGACAGGCCGACCACGGCATCCTCAAGGGCATCACCCGCACGGTCGTGCTCGAAGCGATCGCCGCCCAAGGTCTCAAGCTCGAGGAGCGCGGCTTCACACTGGACGAGGCCCATGCGGCGCGCGAGGCCTTCATCACGGCGGCAAGCCAGGTCGTGCTCCCGGTGGTCAAGATCGACGGCCGACCGGTCGGCAACGGTGCGCCCGGGCTCGTCGCCACAGCGCTGCGGCGGGATTTTCATCGTTATGCCGAAACGACTTAGCCGGCTCCACCGCAGCATCCAAAGCGGCCCGAATGCGCCGAAAACACGCGATTTTGTATGGGTCCGCTATCAACTTGGGCTTGCGCCCCGCCGGGGCCTGCCATCTAATATCCATGCCCCAAGTTCTATGGCCCATAACAGCCTGGCCGGGGACTTGTGAAACAAGCATCGCGGCAGGGGTCCGCGAGCGATAAATAACGGAACAACGGCAATGGCAGCCGACCGAGCACAAAATCTCCAAGACACATTCCTCAACCACGTCCGCAAAAGCAAAGTGCCGCTCACCATTTTCCTGGTGAACGGGGTCAAATTGCAGGGAGTCGTGACCTGGTTTGACAATTTTTGCGTATTGCTGAGGCGGGATGGCCACTCGCAATTGGTCTACAAGCACGCCATCTCTACGATCATGCCGGGTCATCCGATCCAGCTGTTCGAGGGCGCCGAGGAGCCGCCCGCCGAGGGCAAGACCTGATTGGAGCCAAGATCTCGTGATACGCATTCCGACGGCCTGAGCCTTACGCGCTCGGGCACTGGGCGTGCGATCGTTATTGGTCCATACCGACGGCGGGCCGCCGTACGCCGGTCTTCCTCGCGCGACATGCAGAGCGAACGTGCGCCCTCGGCGCGGCTCGAAGAGGCGGTCGGCCTTGCCCGCGCCATCGACCTCGACGTTGCGCAATCGGGCGTCGTCGCGCTCAACGACGTACGCCCTGCGACCTATATCGGCAGTGGCAAGGTCGACGAGATCGCGGGCCTGGTCAAAACCCATGAGGCCGGCATCGTGGTGCTCGACTGTGCGTTGTCTCCGGTGCAGCAGCGCAACCTGGAAAAGGCGTGGAACGCCAAGGTGCTCGACCGCACCGGCCTCATCCTGGAAATCTTTGGCCGTCGCGCCCACACCAGGGAGGGTGCGCTTCAGGTCGAGCTCGCGCATCTGACCTATCAGCGCAGCCGTCTGGTCAAAAGCTGGACCCATCTCGAGCGCCAGCGCGGCGGCTTCGGCTTTCTCGGCGGTCCGGGCGAGAGCCAGCTCGAGATCGACCGCCGCCTGATCGGTGAGCGCATCGCGCGCATCGAGGCAGAGCTCGACAAGGTCAAGAAGCGCCGGAAGCTGCACCGCGACAGCCGCGCCCGTGTGCCATATCCGATCGTGGCGCTGGTCGGCTATACCAACGCCGGCAAGTCGACGCTGTTCAACCGCATGACGCAGGCGAGCGTGCTCGAAGCCGACATGCTGTTCGCCACGCTCGATCCGACGCTGCGCGCAGTTCAATTGCCAAGCGGCATGAAGATCATTCTGTCCGACACGGTGGGTTTCATCTCCGAGCTGCCGACCATGCTGGTCGCGGCGTTCCGCGCCACGCTGGAGGAGGTGGTCGAAGCCGATGTCATCCTGCATGTCCGCGACGTCTCGCACGAGGACACCGAGGCGCAATCGCGCGACGTCGAGGAGGTCTTAGGCGCGCTCGGCATCGATGCCAACGACGAGCAGCGGCTCATCGAGGTGTGGAACAAGATCGACCGGCTCGACGCCGACGGCCGCATCCGGCTGCGCAATCTTGCGGAGCGCAAGCCAATGACCGAGCGGCCGGTGCTGGCGTCGGCGCTGACCGGGGAGGGGATTGATGGGCTGGTCGCGACGATCGAGGCGCGGCTTGGCAGCCGCCGGGTGGTGCTCGATCTCCTTGTCGATCCGGCCGACGGCGCGGGCGTGAGCTGGCTGCACCGTCACACCGAAGTGATGGCGAAGTCATTCGGCGATGACGGCAAGCTTGCCATGACGGTGCGGGTCGATCCGTCCAGGAGCGAGGCCGTGAGGGCGAAGTTTCCGATCGCACTGAGGATCGTGATCTCGGGGAGTGACCATGAAAGCCTGCATGCTGGCCACATTGGCGGCCACCGCCTGGGTGACGTTGGCGCAGGCCGCCGCCGCCGATCCGGTCACGCTTCGGTTTGGGCAAATTCCCTCCACGGTGCGCGGCACCTCTTCGGTCTATCTGCACATCGCCGAGCAGAAGGGTTTTTTCGCCCGCGAGGACCTCAAGCTTGAACGCATCGCCATTCCGGGCGGCACCGACAAGATGGTCGCGGCGCTGGATCGGGGTGAGGTCGACGTGACACAGACCGCCACGCCATATCTGATCCAAGCGGTGCTGCGCGGCTCGGACGCGATCGGCATCGCCAGCGAAACCGCCAATCCGATCTACAGCCTGATCGTCAAGCCCGAGATCGCAAGCTTCGCCGACCTCAAGGGCAAGCTTCTCGGCCTGTCGCTGCCGATCGATACCATCTCGATTTCCATGCGCAAGCTCCTGGCGCTCAAGGGGCTCGCCGCCACCGACTATCGCGTCAAGGAACTGGTCGGCACGCCGGTGCGTTTCGATTGCCTCAAGCGCGGAGAATGCGACGGCGTGCCGCTCGGCCAGCCGGACGACCTGATCGCGCTGACCCAGGGCTATCGGCGCCTCGGCCTCTCGACCGAGGCGGTATCGGCCTTCCAGTTCCAACTGCTCGCCGTGAAACGATCATGGGCGGCCGCCAACAAGGATGCGGTGGTGCGCTTTGTCCGGGCGGTCGCTTCGTCGCTGCGCTTCATGCGCGAGCCAAAGAACCGCGACGAGGTCGTCAAGCTGATGGTGGCGGTGACCGGATCGAGCGAGGATATCGCGCGGCAGACGCTGGCGCTCTATTTCGAGCCCGATCGCGGCGTGATACCGAGGCAAGGCGAGGTCAACATGGCGGGGCTTGCGCAGGTCATCGCCTTCATGGGCGAGGGCGGCGTCATCTCCCCGCCGATGCCCGCGCCGGCGCGTTTCATCGATCTGCAATACCTGCGCGCGGCAGGTGTGGAGTAGCCGGCTATTTCTCGGCGGCCTTGGCGGCGTCCCAGAGCGCATCCATCTCGGCGAGCGTCGAATCCTGCGGCCGCTTGCCCTGTTCGGCGAGCGCCCGCTCGATCGAGACGAAGCGGCGGGTGAACTTTTCGTTGGTTGCGCGCAGCGTGCCCTCCGGATCGGCATCGAGATGCCGGGCGAGATTGACCACAGCAAACAGCAGGTCGCCAACCTCGGCCGCGGCCTTGTCGCGCTGCCCAGCCGCGATCTCGGCTTCGATCTCGTCGCATTCCTCACGGATCTTGCTGAGGACTGCCAGCGGGTCGTTCCAGTCGAAGCCGACCTTGCCGGCCTTGGCCTGCAGCTTCAGCGCCCGGGTGAGGGCGGTCATACCCGCCGGCACGCCGGCGAGCGCACCCTGATCGTCCGCGCCGCCACGGGCGGCCTTCTCGGCCTTTTCCTCGGCCTTGATGCGGTCCCACAGGCCCTCGACCTGCTTGGGCGACAGGCCCCGCGCATCGCCAAACACATGCGGATGCCGCCGGATCAGCTTTTGGGTGATGGCCTCGACCACGTCGCCAAAGTCGAAAATGCCCTGCTCCTGCGCCATCCGGGCGTGGAACACGACCTGGAGCAGCAGGTCGCCCAGCTCCTCGCGGAGATCGGCCATGTCGGAGCGGGCGATGGCGTCGGCGACCTCGTAGGCCTCTTCGAGCGTGTAGGGGGCGATGGTGGAGAAATCCTGCTCCAGGTCCCAGGGGCAGCCGGTGCCCGGCGTGCGCAGCGCCGCCATGATCTCCAGGAGCCGGACGATATCGCGGGAGGGTTTCATGGTCCGACCCTACCAGCCTGATTTGCGGCGGGCGACCAACGCAAAGCGCGCCCCACAGAAATGGGGCGCGCCCAGACGTTAACGCAGAAAGCCGGCTCAGTGGCCGTCGTTGCTGGCGCCGCGCGCAGCCTCAAACAAGAACCACGTCCGCTTTTCGGTCTGGTCGATCCAGTTCTCAATCAGGCTCGCCGTTGCCACATCCTCGTGCTCGTCGGCGACGTCGTGGGCCTTGCGCATCGCCGCGGCGACCTTCTTGTTGTCGTTCATCAGCTCGCGCAGCATCATGGCCGCCGGCACGTAGTCCGCATCGTTGTCCTCGATGGTCTGAAGCCTGGCGATATGGCCAATCGAACGCAGCGTAGTGCCGCCGATCTTGCGGACCCGTTCGGCCATGTCGTCGGTCGAGCCGTAAATCTCCGCGGCCTGCTCGTCGAGCAAGAGGTGATAGTCGCGGAAGTGCGGTCCGCTCATGTGCCAATGGAAATTCTTGGTTTTCATGTAAAGCGCGAACGTGTCGGCCAACAGCGCGTTCATAGCCGTCGACACAGCCTGCACGGCGTCGCCGTCAAGATCGGTGGGCGTATCCAGGGCGGAGGCCGGCTTGGAGCGCGGCTTGAGCTTCGTCACTTTGCTCACGGTGTCACCTCGTGTTGAGCGGAAGGAAATGCGATGGGAGGCTCCGCGTTGCCGTGGGACCTTCGAGCCGACAACAACGGAGGGAACCTTCCGTTCCGCCAAAGCGGCGTTCTTTGCGGTTGCGGTGATCCATAATTCGCATAAGACATATTATGGAATATTTCTCGTTTAGTCTGAAGATCGCCCGGCAACCAAATGAATTATCTAAAATATTCTAGAATTTGAATTGCTAGGCTGGCGGATCGCAGGAACATACAAGTTGATGCAATAGGTTTGATATAGAGTTTGAGAAAATACTTCAAATTTAGTCGTTGCAATTCGACCGCCGATGCCGTCGTAGGCCGGCTCCACGTGACGGCGGCAATTCCTTGCGGAGCGTTTCGTAGTCGAGATCGGAATGCAGGTTGGTCAGGATCGCGCGCTTGGGCTTGAGGCGATCGATCCAGCCAAGCGCATCGGCCACGCGACAGGTGGCTCGGGTGCGGGCTGTAGCGTAGCGCGTCCACCACCCAGACCTCAAGCCCAGCCAGCGCGGTGGCGCTCTCGTCGGGCATGCCGTTCAAGTCACAGGAATAGCCAAAGCCGCCGAACCGAAAGCCCAGCGATGCGATGTCGCCATGCTGCTGGAGGATGGGGAGGGCCATGATCGGCCCCCCTTCCCCCTCAATCGCGACCGGCCGTCCGGGCGCCAGATCGTGCGCGGTCACGATCGGCGGGTATTCGCTGCCAGGCGGCTTCTCGAAGCAATAGGAGAAGCGCTCCCGCAAGGTCCGGGCCGTCGCCTCGTTGAGGTACATGTCCACCCGCCGGCGTTTTCGCACGAACAGCGCGCGGAGGTCGTCGATGCCATGGCAATGGTCGGCGTGCTCGTGGGTCATCAGCACGCCGTCGAGCCAGTCCACGTCAGCGTCGAGCAACTGCTCGCGGAGGTCGGGCGAGGTGTCGACCAGGACCTTGGTGCTGCCGTTTGGTCCGCGCCGCTCGACCAGGAGCGAGGTCCGCCGCCGCCGGTTCTTCGGGTTGCTGGGGTCGCAGGCGCCCCAGCCGAGCGCCGGCCGCGGCACGCCCATGGATGACCCGCAGCCGAGGATCGTGAAGGCCAGGCTCATGCGGCGGCAGCCGCCGGTTTGGGGACTTTGCCGAACAGCCGGAAGAAGTTTTCCGTGGTCTGGCGGCGCGATTTCGTCCGGCGAAACGCCTCTGGTCTCGGCCAGAACCCTGGCGGTCTCCACCACATAGGCCGGTTCACAGCGCTTGCCGCGGAACTGGCCGGGCGCGAGATACGGCGAGTCTGTCTCGACCAGGATGCGGTCAGCCGGCAACTCCTTGGCGATGGCGCGAAGGCCCTCGGAGTTCTTGAAGGTCAGGATGCCAGTGAACGACACGTAGAGGCCAAGCTCGATGCCGGTGAAGGCCAGGTCGCGGCCGCCGGTAAAGCAATGCAGCACTGCCAGGAAGGCGCCCCTTCCCTGTTTCTTCGCGCAGGATTTTCGCCATGTCGGCATCGGCATCGCGGGAATGGATCACCAGTGGCAGGCCGGTCGCGCGCGCCGCAGCGATATGGGTGCGGAACCCCTGCTCCTGCGCCGCGCGCGGCGAGTTGTCATAGTGGTAGTCGAGCCCTGCCTCCCCGATCGCCACCACTTTGGGATGACGCGTGCGCTCGATCAGGTCGTTCGCGCCGATGTCGAGCTCCTCGTGGGCGTGGTGTGGGTGCGTGCCGACCGAGCAAAACACGTCCGGAAAGCGCTCTGCGATGGCGATCAGATCGCCCTGCCGCCGCACCCGCGTCGAAATCGTCACCATCCGACCGATGCCGGCGGCCTTGGCGCGCTCGACCACGCCGTCGAGCTCCGTCCCTGAAGTCTGGAAAATCCAGGTGGCAGTGGCTATCGACCAGCATTTCACTCAGGCCTTTGCCATGGCTTCAGGCTCGACATAACGCGGGAATATCGGAGCGGGCGCCGGCAGCGATGTTCCCGGCGCGATACGCTTGTCCGCGCTGCCCAGCCGGTCGAATTGACGTTCTCCTGCGGGGATGCCCAGAATATCGAGCAGTTTCGCCGCCGACGCCGGAATGAACGGCTGGGCCAGGATGGCAACCTGGCGCAGCACCTCGGCGGTCACATAGAGCACGGTGCCCTGCCGCGCCGGATCGGTCTTGGCCAACGCCCACGGCGCCTCGCCCGCGAAATAGCGGTTGGCGTCGGCGACCACGGCCCACACCGCGTTAAGCACCTGGTGAAGCTGCTGCGTCTTCATGTGCTCGCGCGCCGTCCCGATCATGGCGTCGGTCGGCGGCGAGAATAGCTTTGTCGCTATCGCTGAACGCGCCGGGCTTGGGCAGCATGCCGCCGAGCTGCTTGTTGACCATGGTCAGCGAGCGCTGCGCCAGATTGCCGAGATCGTTGGCGAGGTCGGCGTTGATACGGTTGACGATCGCCTCATGGCTGTAGTTGCCGTCCTGGCCGAACGGCACTTCGCGCAGGAAGAAATAGCGGAACTGGTCGACGCCATAGGCGTCGGTCATCGTGAATGGATCGATCACGTTGCCGACCGACTTCGACATTTTCTCGCCGCGGTTGAACAGGAAGCCATGCGAGAAGATGCGGCGCGGCACCTCGATGCCCGCCGACATCAGGAACGCCGGCCAATAGACTGCGTGGAAGCGCACGATGTCCTTGCCGATGACGTGCAGATCGGCCGGCCAGTAGCGCTTGAACTTCTCGCTGTCGGTGTCGGGAAATCCGGCCGCCGTGATGTAGTTCGTCAGCGCATCGACCCAGACATACATGATGTGCTTGTCGTTGCCGGGCACGCGCACACCCCAGTCGAACGTAGTGCGCGAAATCGAAAGGTCCTGCAGACCGCCGCGCACGAAGCTCGCCACCTCGTTCAGCCGCTCGCGCGGCAGCACGTAGTCGGGCCGCTCATAGAGATCGAGCAGCTTCTGCTGGTAGGCTGAGAGCTTGAAGAAATAGCTCTCCTCCTCGACCCACTCGACTGGCGTACCGGTCTTGGTCGAGATACGCGAGCCGTCAGGCCGTTGACTCGGTCTCGCTCTCGGCGTAATAGGCCTCGTCGCGCACCGAATACCAGCCGGCGTATTTGTCGAGATAGATGTCGCCGTTCTGCTCCATCCGCTGCCAGATCGCCTGCGAGGAGCGATGGTGGCGCTCCTCGGTGGTGCGGATGAAATCGTCGTTCGAGCAGTTCATGCGCTCGACCATGGCGCGAAACTGCACCACGTTGCGGTCGACGAGCTGCCGCGCCGTGATGCCCTCCCGCGTCGCGGTCTGCTGGATCTTCGAGCCGTGTTCGTCGGTGCCGGTGAGGAAGAACACGTCGTAGCCGTCGAGCCGCTTGAAGCGGGCGATGGCGTCGGTTGCGATCACCTCATAGGCATGCCCGATATGCGGGGGGCCGTTGGGGTAGGAAATCGCTGTGGTGATGTAATAGCGGGGCTGGTCAGACATAGGCCCCGTAGGTATCAACCGGGGGCTGGATCGGCAAGCCGAGCGAGCCGCCACTCAAGCGGTCAGCGGATTGATCGTACGCAGCCCGCGAAATCGCCCGAAGTCGCGGTCGACCGACCAAAGCTCGGTCACGCCATGCTGACGGCACAACGCGGCAATTCGAGCGTCATGAACTTGCCCGCCCACGACCCGAGCCGCCGTCACCAAGGTACGCAATTCAGACCAATGCTGCTCCGTTTCAGCAAGCAGCGCCAGCGACGGGGATTCCTGCCAAGCACTAACCTGATCCAGAGCAGCTTCAAGCGGCGTCGGCGGCAGATAAATCCTAGGATGCGTCACGATCGCCAGAAATTCATGCAGGCACGGCCACGGGATGGCCCAGGCTGCGGCGCCTTCAGCGAGCTCCCGGATACGTTGCGCTGCTGGTGCATGAAACGGTGCATCGGCACGGTGCGCATAGACCAAAATATTGGTGTCGACGGCGATCACCCGCCCCGCCCGTTGTAGGCCATATCCCGCACACGATCCCAACCTGCGTCGCGCAGCTCGGGACGCAGGCCGCGACCCTTGAAGCTCGCTTTGCGGAGCTTGAAAACGCGCCGGCGCTTGCTCTTCACCACCACCTGCCAAAGCCCGCGTTCCACCAGGGCACGAAGCGTCGTGCGTTCGCGGAGCGCCATTTTTCGCGCCTCGCGTAACAGCGGATCGGGAATGTCCAAAGTCGTCTTCATGAGCTATATTTATTATAGGCTGATATGGGTCGCAATATATAAAGACCCATATTTATGGTTCCGATGCCGTTACAATCGGCAAAACCCATGGGAGTGCCCATGCTCAAGCTCTACAACGCCCCTCATTCGACCTGTAGCCAGAAGGTGCGCATTTGCCTCCACGAAAAGGGATTGCCATTCGAGGACATCAAGCTCGACCTCGGCAAGGGCAAGGACCAGCTCAAGCCGGAATACCTCAAGCTCAATCCGAACGGAGTCGTGCCCACGCTGGTCGACGGCGGCGACGTTATCATCGATTCCAGCGTGATCTGTGAGTATCTGGACGAGAAGTATCCGGCGCCAAAGCTGACGCCTGAAGACGTGGGGCGGCGCGCCCAGATGCGCGCGTGGATGCGCTACCTCGAAGAGGTGCCGACCGCAGCGGTGCGGGTGCCGTCGTTCAACATGGGCTTCCTGCCGCGCTTTGCCGGATTGAATGACGAGCAATTCCGCGCCGAGCAGTCCGATATCCGGCCGATCCGAAAACACTTCTACCGGCGTATGGGAACGACGGGCTTCAAACGCGCCGAGGTCGAGGCGGCGCTGGAGCAGATCGACAGCACCTGTGCGCGTATGGAGAGGGCGCTGGAGAGCGGACCGTGGTTGATGGGCGACCAGTACACTATCGCCGACATCGTGGTGACGCCGTCGATCGACCGCATGGCCGACCTCGGCTATGCGACGATCTGGAACGACAAATATCCGCGCGTCAAAGGCTGGTACGCGCGAATGCAGGCCCGGCCAGCGTTCCAGAAGACCTACTATCCAGGCACGCGAATGTCGGAAACCTATGCGCTGAGCCCTGCGATCGTCGATTGATCCGGCCGCGAGGCTTGTCCCAACAGCCTCGGTTTCGATCCGTCATGCCCGCGCTTGTCGCGGGCATCCACGCCTTAATTTCTTTTGGATCAAAGTCGTGGATGGCCGGACAAGTCCGGCGACGACGGCCGTGGGTTGTAGACGTTCGAGTTATCACAACTGATTTCGATGAACCGGACAGCCGTGGGAAAAGCACGGCCATGACGACGCTGTGAATCACCGTCGAGCACCGTTGGTATTGTTCATCGCGCCAGCGAGATCAGCCCTTCATCGGCGGATAGTCGCGTGAATAGACCGGGTTCTGGAGAAACTTGCTCGGGTCCATGGTCCAGAACTGGCTGACCTTGTGATAGGTCTTGATGGTCCTGTTGAGCATCTTGCCGCCCTGCTTCTCGGCGCGCCGCACGTAGACGTCGCAGATGACGTTGCCATGGCTGTCGAAGCTGACCGGCCCTCGCGGCGTTTCGGCAAGCGTCACCGAGCGGATCGCCTTGACGAACGCATCCGGATCGTCGGACTTGCCGCCGGTCTTGGCCAGCGCCGCCTCGATCACCTGGCCGTCGAGATAGAAGCACGCAGCGTAGTGGCCGAGCTTCACGTCATCGCCGTTGTGCTTTCGCATCGCCGCGATAAAGCGTTTGTTGGCCTCGCTGTCGATATCGAGCGAATAGGGATTGGTGTTGATCAGGCCATCCACCTCGTCGCCGAAGGCGTTCATGTTGGTGTCGTCGGCGGCGGTCGAGCCGCCAACGAGCTTCTGCTTGATGCCGAGCCCCTTCGCCTGCTTGATGAACTTGATCGGGTTGGCGCCGGCCTGCCCGACGACGACCACGTCGCAATCCGGAATTTGCGCGATATAGGGCGCGTAGTCCGCGGTGTTGAGCGGCGACCACAGTTTCTTGACGATGCGGCCGCCATCCTCTTCGAAGGTGTGCTGGAAGCCGCCGATCTGCTCGTAGCCGAAGGCGAAATCGTCGGCGATGGTGGTCGCGGTCTTGAGCTTCATCTCCTTGGCGACGTATTCGGCAAGCGGATAGAGGCACTGCGCCGAGGTGTAGGAGGTGCGCGTGAGATAAGCATTGCCCTTGCGCTGGGTGACATCCTCGGCGCCGGCGAAGGCCAGCGTCGGCATCTTGGCCTGGGCGAGATAGTCCAGCGTCGCCAGCAGCTCGAAGGCGGCGAACGGCCCGCACACGATGTTGACCTTCTCGCGTTCGACCAGCTCTTGCGCCTTGTTCTTGGCGCCGGCCGGATTGCCGCCGGTGTCGGCGATCACGAGATCGATCTTGCGGCCGGACAGCGTGATAGTTCTTGTCCTTGAGAAATGCAGTCAGGCCTTCTTCGGCGTGGATACCGCCGGCGGCGAGCGGGCCGGTCTTCACCGTGAGCAGGCCGACCTTCATCGGCGCATTCTGCGCGATCGACGGCATCGGGAACGCGCTCGAGCCCGACAGGGCGGCGGCGCCGGCGACAAATTTTCGGCGATTGATGCGTAGGCTCATGATTTCCCTCCCGGCTTCGGCCGTGCATGGCGGCCTGTTTTTTGTTTTTTGGCATTCACATCTATTCCAGCATAAAGCCGAGGAGGGACTAAACACGTTTTCCAGGAATGTTGCCCATTCCCGACAGGACTTGTCGCGACGATGGCTGCCCGTGATCGGCCCTACGCCCGCGCGGCCTCGGCCAGT
This sequence comes from uncultured Alphaproteobacteria bacterium, assembly GCA_963702635.1. GTDB lineage: Bacteria > Pseudomonadota > Alphaproteobacteria > Rhizobiales > Xanthobacteraceae > Z2-YC6860. Next base: position 262,830 of record CAVPDL010000009.1, on the reverse strand, counting down.
TGCCCGAACACCGAAAACACCAGCGGCTTGCGATCGAGATTGTAGGTCTCGGCTTCGCGCGCCGCGCGGTTGACGCTGGCCCAAGCCTCGGCGATCCGGGCAAGCCGTGCGGTGTTTTGCGCGCCGCCCGAAAGTCGCGTGCTGAGCCAGGCGTTGATGGCTTCCATGAACGCAGCCAGCGTCTCGGCCTGGGTGCCTGCGATCTTGTCGCCGAGCGCGTGCAGCGCGCGCGGATCGAGCGCCGGCAACCGATCGAGCTGGTCGATGACCTGTTGTCGCAATTCCAGCGCATCGCCTTCAAGCAGCATGAGCCCCCGCCCGACCGATCCTTCGGCGGCGACCGCGGCGGCTTGCATTTCTTCCGTAACAATCTTCTCGCCCATCGCCGCAGCTTCGGCATGCGCCACGTCCTCGGCGGCAAGCGGACGCAGCATCAGCATCCGGCAGCGCGAGCGGATAGTCGGCAGCACGCGACCGGGCGCGTTGCTGACCAGAAACAACAGCGAACGCGGCGGCGGTTCCTCCAGCACCTTCAGCAGCGCGTTTTCGCCCGCCGCGTTGAGCTCCTCGACCGGATCGACGATGGCGATCCGCCAACCGCCGTCGCCCGCAGTTGAGCCGAAAAACGAAACCGTGCGGCGGACATCGTCGACGCGAATCTCGGTAAAGAGCTTTCCGGTCTTTTCGTTGATAACCCGCACCAGCACCAGCAGGTCGCTGTGCGCCTGACCGGCGACGCGGCGCGCGACCGGATGATCGGCGGCAACCGCCAGCGACGTCGCTTTTTGCACCGCCGGCGCCGCCGGATCAGGATGCGCCAGCACGAAACGCGCCATCCGATAGGCCAACGTCGCCTTACCGACGCCCCGCTCGCCGCCGATCAGCCAGGCGTGGGCAATGCGGCCGCCGCTATAGGCTTCGAGCAGCGTCTGCTCGGCGCTCGGCATGGCCGAACAGATCGAGGGTTTCCCTCGGATGCGGGATCGCGCTGTCGGCATCGGCGACCGGACTCATGCCGACCCCGCAATCTTCACCACGCCGGTGTCCTCGGCCGCGGCCGGCACGGCAGCGGGCTTGAGCCGCTTCTGCGCCACCCGCCAGATCTGCTCGGCGACCTCCTCCTTCGGCGTGGTGGCATCGATCAGCACGCAGCGATCGGGCTCGTTGGCCGCCAGCATGAGAAACCCGTCGCGCAGCCGCTCATGGAACGCCAGCGCCTCGGCTTCGAAACGGTCGGCCGTCTCGCCTCCATTGCGGCGCTTGGCGGCGCGGCGCATGCCTTCCTTGGCCGGGACATCGAGGATGAACGTGAGATCGGGCTTGGTATCGGCAACGATGATACGTTCCAGCGCGCGGATCGCCATCGGATCGACGTCGCCGGCGACGCCCTGGTAGATGCGCGTGGAATCGGCAAAGCGATCGCACACCACCCACTTGCCGTCCGCCAGCGCCGGCTTGATCAACGTGGTGAGATGATCATCGCGCGCCGCCGCAAACAGCAGCGCCTCGGCGGTGGCGCCGAGCGGACGCGCGGCGCCCGAAAGCAGGATGTAGCGCATGACCTCGGCGCCGGGCGAGCCGCCGGGCTCCCGCGTCTGCTGCACCACGACGCCGAAGGCGCGCAACCGCTCCGCCAGTATCGACGCGTGGGTCGACTTGCCGGTGCCCTCGCCGCCTTCGAAGGTGATGAAGCGTCCGCGCATCCTGCTGGCTTATAGCCGTTTGGCGGCGGAACGGCAACATTTGATCACAAGTTCAGCAGCGGCGTCGAACGCGCGCTGCGAGGTCGAGCCGAGCGCCACATTTTCTGCGGCCTGCAACGGCACCGTAAGCACCATGGCGTCGCCGCGCCAGACCCGCAGTTCCCCGATCGCCTGTCCTTGCTGCACCGGCGCGGGGATCGGCCCGAAGTAGACCATCTTGGCGGTGAGACGCTCGCTGACGCCGCGCTGCACCATCACCTTCACCGGCCCTTTGGCGACCAGCGGCACGTGACCCTGAGCCCCGCCAAAAAGCTTGGCGTCCGCCACCGCCTGGCCCGGATCGAACAAGACCTTGGACTCGAAATTCTTGAATCCCCACTCCAGCAGCTTCTTGGCGTCGTCGGCGCGATCTTTGGCGTTCTTCAACCCGGTCACGACGACGATCAGCCGAACGCCGTTCTGCACCGCCGAGCCGACGAGGTTGTAGCCAGCCTCGTTGGTGAAGCCGGTCTTCATGCCGTCGGCGCCGATGTTCATCGGCAGCAGCGGATTGCGGTTCTGCTGACGGATCTTGTTCCAGGTGAACTCGCGTTCGCCGAACCATTTGTAGTAATCGGGATAATTGAGAACGATGATGGCGGGCAATCTGCGCAAGCTCGCGCGGCGTGACCCGCATGGCAGGATCGGGCAGCCCGTCGACGTTGGTGAAATAGGACTTGGTCAGTCCGATCTCGCGCGCGCGATCGTTCATCATCCGCACGAATTCGGTCTCATTGCCGCCGATGCCTTCGGCAAGCGCGATGCAACCGTCGTTGGCGGACATGATCAGTACGCCCTTGAGCAGGTCCTCGACCCTGACCTTGCTGTTGAGCGCCGCGAACATGGTCGAGCCGTGCGACGGCGCCCCGCCCTTGCGCCAGGCGTTGACGCTGATGACGTACTCGTCGTCGAGGCTGATGTTGCCGAGCTGGAGCTGGTCGAACACCACGTCGACAGTCATCAGCTTGGCGAGGCTTGCCGGCGCGACCAGATCGTCGGCCGCCTTCTCGAACAGCACCGAGCCGGTCTCGGCCTCGAGCAGAACGACGTGCGGAGCGGCTATTGGCGGCGGCGCAGCCCGTGAAACCCCCGGCCAGGCGAGCGAAAGCACGAAAGCCGCCAACGTCGGGAAACCAAAACGCCACATCGCCGCACCTCTGCGCGCCGGATTTTTAAGTCCGCATTGGGCCAGCCGCCGCCAGACATTGCGCCCGCTTCCAAGAATGCATAGAGCGGGATGATTTTAAGTCGAAGCAGTTGCCAGAGTGGCGGCGCGCTCCCTCCCCTTGAAAACGGGAGGGTTGGGGTGAGGATCAAACAAGCGCCTGATTTGATCCCACCCGGCTCGCGTCGCTCGCCGACCTCGCCTTTTCAAGGGGAGGCGACCGAACTTGTTGCGCCGCTCCAATTCAACCTAAACGTATCATTCCTTAGCAAGCCTTCCAGGGCATGAAAATGGCTCGCGGGCGGCGCGCTGATCAATAAAGGCCGCGGCCGGTCAGCACAGCGCTGTTTGGCGCTGACAAGACCGGGGCGAAGGCTGACACCGGCTCAACCCGCGAAGGCGCAGCCGGCATACTGGCGGCGGGCTCGAATCGGGACGCGAAGCTCCGGCCCGGATCGGCCGAGGGGACTCTCTGCTGGGTGGCGGGCGGCGCCATGGAGCGCGGGTCACGGCCGCGACTTCGTTTGCAGATGGACGCCTGGCAACGCGCGTTGCCGGCTGCTGGACCGGCGCCGGTTCCGGCCCCTGCTCCTGGCCGAGCTCGAACGGGCGGTCGACGGGCACCGGCACCGCCGCATTCGCCGAGCGCGGCAGGAACGGCCGGGACGACGCCAGCCTCACCTCCGACGGTCCCGGCGCCGGCGTGCCGTTGCGCAGCGTCGCCTCGAGCTTGGCATCGTCCGAGCCCGCCAGCGAGGCACGACCGACATAATCGACCCGCACTCGCGCAATACCGGCATCGTAGAAGCCAAGCAGCTTTGCGGTGCGAATGGAGACATCGATCAGGCGGCCCTGATGGTAGGGCCCGCGATCATTGATGCGCACGACGATCGAGCGGCGGTTGGCAAGGTTGGTGACGCGGGCATAGCTCGGAATCGGCAGCGTCGGATGCGCGGCCGAAATCGAGGTCATATCGAAAATCTCGCCGTTGGCGGTCTGCCGGCCGTGAAAGTCCTCGCCATACCAGGATGCCAAGCCGGTGGCGCTGTAGTTGGGATTTTCCTCGGGATTGTAGGTCTGGCCGCCAACCGTATAGGGCTTACCGACGCGATAGCTGCCGCCGCCTTTGGGCACCGGTTCGCCGAGTTGAACAAGACGCGGGCTCGCCGACACGCCATATTTGGGGTCCAGCCGTCCCGGCGCCTGGCTGCAATGGGCAAGCAGCAGACAGCCTGCGGCTGTGGCAGCCATGCGCCCAATCAGGCCTAAAGCGACCCCAACCCCACCCGAGCGCATTCCGTCCCCAATACCTTGGACCGCCTGCCGTGGCCGTCCGTCCCCTCAATCGCACTGAAGCCTTAACAATAGCGCGAGCCAAACGAGGCCGAAATGGGGCCGGCCTCGGTATGGTAAATTGCGGGTTTCTGCGACAAAAATGCTTCGGAAACACGTGGGATGCCGTCGTTGCCGTTGCGCAAGCTTCTTTTATTGCAATGCCAAAGAAAAACCCCGGCGGCAAGAGCCGCCGGGGTCTCAGATTTAAGACCAAGTCCTGAAGCGTTACGCGATCAGGGAACGATATCGCGGTGAACGCGCCAGGTGACCGAGACCGCATCCTGGTCGGCGGTGTTGAGTAGAGCCTGGCCGGAGCGCCCGTGACCGGACAGAGCCGCCGACCGGCGCGAACAAGCGCGCCGTTGTTGATCGTGGCGCTGTTCAGCTTGCTGTAGATCACGTCAAGACCGACATAGAAGTCCTTGGTGACGTTCCACTGCGAGCGCGAGCCGATTGTGCAACATGTTCCAGTCGGCGTCGCACTGCATGCCGCCTGCGAACTGCACGGCGGCGAGGACGGCGCCGCAGACTGCTGCATTGCCGGCCGCGTTGCGCGAGACGTCGAGGTACGAACCGTACAGCGAGGTCCGCAGAGCCGGGGTCCAGAAGTGCTCGTAGGACGCGAACACGCTCCACGAAGTCGTCAGGTTGATGCCGCTGGGAGTAAGCGCAGTGCCAGCGCCGCCGCAGTGGAACCGATAAAGTTTCGCGTCTCCGGCGAAGCCGAAGCCGAAGCCGGAGCCATTGACGTAGGTCGCAAACCGCCGCTGCCGCCGCAGCTGCTGTTGGACGTGTACTTGGTCGCGCCCTCGGCGTAGCCGAACTGGGCCTGGAAGTAGTCGCCAGGACCGATCATCGGCGCGTTCAGGCGCAGACCGGCGCCGACCGCCCAGCCCCACTTGTCGTCGGGATGGCCGTTGAACACGCTCGCTGGCGCCAGACGCGCCGCCGTAGTAGGCGGCGCTGACGTCATGCAGGGCGCCCATGATCTGGGCCGAGCCCCAGGCCTGGTCGACGCGCCAGTTGGCGACGATGTCCGGACGGGACGCCGTGCCGGCGGCGAGCGAGCCGCCGAGGTTGTCGGCGTCGGAGCGGCAGCCGAGGGCATAGCCGGTGCCTGCGACAACCGGCCCCGCTGCCCCAGCGGATTGCCCGCCCAAATCGTCGCGTCGCGCCGGCTCTGCTCGATGCCGAGGGTCGCCGACATGCCGTTGCCGAACTGCGCGGTGTAGGAGCCGACGATCTGGCCGGCGTCGCCGGTGTCCGACGTGGTCACGAAGCCGGCGTTGTAGGCCACCGCCGCGGTCGAGGCGAAGTCGAAGAACGAGGTCGCCTTGCCGAAAGTGAAGCCCGCGATCTGGATGAAGCCGCGGTTGAAGTACACGCCCGGCGCCGCAGGCGAGGTGGTGTTCGCCGGCGTGTCATGGGTCCAGCCCAGGATCAGGTAGGTGCGCAGGGTGCCGTAGGCGGTCTGCTGCCGGGTGTCCTGGCTGACGATGACGCGGACGCGCTGGCCCAGGTCGATGCCGGTGCTGCGGGTGTTGAAGCCGCCGGTGCCGTTGAACGGACCGAACGAGATGCTGTTACCCATGCCCGGTGTTGAGCTGGTAGCGGACGTAGCCACCGATCTTCATGCAGATATCGGTGCCGGGAATGTAGTAGAACCCCGCCCCGTAGAGGGAGCAAACCTTCACGTACTCGACCGGTTTGGCCTTGACGGGAAGATCGGCTGCCTGTGCCCCCGACATCGCAACGAATCCCGCCGCTGAAATCAGGAGAAGACTTTTCACCATCTTCATTGTTGTTCCTCCGTGTTGTACTTCGGTGGGAGGGTTCGGTCTTCGGCGGGAGCGACTGTCCCTGGAAGGTCCCCTTATCTCCCCGCGACCACCTAGAAATCCAATTACCAACTCGGGATTCCAGACGGGACGACTTGGGGATGCCCCCCTCCGCCGCACGCACACCTTAGCCGAAGAACCTAAGCCCGCAATGAAGAAGCGGCCCTTCCCACAGCCTTGGAATCACGTTTTCCGGGGGGTGTTGCCGGAACAACACGCAGGCTGTGAACAACTTTCGGAACCGCATTTGAAGCTAGACAAATAGCGGAAATGACAAGCGATTCGGGCGTCCCGAGGCGCTGCCGTGGAGCCTCCGAAGCATGCCGTAACGCATAGTGTGCCAGTTTGGGGCAGGCCGCGGGAGAACGACAGTCCAGCACCAGTCTGAAAAATCACCTGGGTGCGACATCCACCGAATTCAGCCCTTTTGGCACCAGAACTGATACATCCCGGTGAACGTCGAAGGCCGCTCGATCTCAAACGCGTTCCAGCAATCGAGATCTGTCATCGTCGGGTCATCTGGATATCGTTCGAGATAGGCCTGCCGTACCGCTCCGCTTAATTCGAAGCCAATGAACCGCAGATTTTGCGAAGCGAGGAACTCCTTGATCTGCGGAATGCTCAGGCGATGTTCCTCGACATGGAACATGAGATCGCGGCACTCGCTGGTGGAATGGAAATCGTGGTACTGCGCCAAGCCTTGCATCGGCGTATTCAGCAATTCCTGGCGACAGCAGCGGATATCGGCCGCGGTTGGCTGAAAGCCACGCTCGGCGATGAAACGGCGCGCCGCCACGACCTCCGTGCGACCGAGTTCGCTATAGAGGCCGATGCGCATCACACCGCCTGGCCGCGTCAACTCGTACAGTCGCCGCCATCCTTCCATCGGCTCAGCGAGATGATGCAGCACACCGCTGGCATCGACCATGTCGAATGTTCGGCCGAGCGATGAAAGCTCCAGGATGTCGGCCTGGCCGTACTCGATATTGCGCACGCCTAGTTCGCGGGTCTTGCGCAGCGCGTAGCCGAGGCTTGCAAGACTGAGATCGACCGCGAGCACGCGCGCGCCGATGTAGCGCCGCGCCATCTCGATCGGATGATGGCCGGTGCCGCAGCCGGCAATCAGGATATCCAGGCCGTTGCGATCATCGAGCGGCCGAAATGGCGCTGTTGGAAATTCCCCGGCGAGGAATTGATTGATCGACATCGAAACGTGGCGCGAAGGCGCCAGCACCCAGCGCGGATAGGGATTTTCCTCGTATTGCTCGCGCACGCGCTCCGAAGCCGCACTCGCGATCGGCGTCAGACGCGGCATGGATTCGCGCAGCCGCAGCTCCTCCCGAACCTCACGGATCTGCTGCGTAAGGACCTTCTCTACGGGGGCAGGCCAACTCCGCTCCAGCAGCAATTGCGATTCCGGCAGCGCACCCAGCGAACCAAAGCTGGCCACTGCCGCAAGCCACAACGGCGGCACGGCGCCATGATCCTTGAGCGCCACAATCAACGTCTGTCTGAGCCGCTCGGCCTGCTCCCGTTCCTGCGGCGTATCCGAGTAGACGTATTCGTTGATGAAGCACTGCCGCGCCAACGCGCAACTGAAGCCGAGCAGATCGTCATCCCCTGGGGCCGCGCCGCTGGCGGCTATGTCGAGAATGGCCGCCCGAGCGCCGGTGAGAAATTTCTCGACCGCCATGTCGACGACGGGGGTCGATTCCAGGACGAACCGAAACAGCGGATCGCTGACGACGGCGCCAATCCCCGACGGCCCGAGCATCTCTTCGGTCGGCAGCCGCGACGGCCAAGCCGCCCCTGCGCGCTGAATCGCGTCGCCAAGGCCCGGATTGATCCTGAGCAGGATCGACTTGATATCGGCAAACTTCGAGAACAATTCGGGCGCCAATGCCAGCGCCCGCGCGAATACTGCGGAGCCTTCTTTGCGCCTGCCCTGCCCCAACAGCAGGATGCCCAAATTGTTGTGCGCCTCGGCAAAGCCCGGCTTCGCCTTGAGCGCCCTTTCATAAAGCCTCACCGCCTGATCAGGTTTGCGGAGCTGCTCATAGAGATAGCCGAGGTTCAGCGCCGTCATTGCCTCGTCCGGCATCGGCATCGCAGGATTGGCAGGCTCGACCGCCAACGCCCGTTCGAAGGCTGCGGCCGCCTCCTCGATGCGGCCGAGCCCGGCCAGCGCTGTGCCCAGGCCGTGGTGCGCCAGGGCGATTTCGGGTTTTGCACGGACCAGAGTTTGGAAGCAGGACGCCGCCTCCTTGAAGCGCCGGCCCCGCTGCGCGATCGTTCCGAGCAAATGCAGACAGCCGACATGTCTTGGATCGCGGGCGAGGACGGCGCGGCAATTGGCTTCGGCTGCCAGAAACTCGCCGAGGTCGTGGTGTCGCATGGCCTGCGCGAATGTCGCCGCCGCCCAAGCGGCGTCCGGCGAAGCGCCACCGGCGCCTTGCCTGCCTTTAGCAGCCGCGGCCCGGCGTTCTTTTCGGCTCATCGGCATCGAGCCACGCGCTCCCAGCGCAGCGCAATGCTGTTCTCTGTCGTCATGCTCGGCCTTGTGCGGGAAATTTCGCTTAGGCGGGCACCGTGCGGCCCAGCAACGAGCGCCTCGCTCGCAGTGACACCGAAGTGCTGCGCTTTCCAATGCTTCTGACGCAGTAGGACTAAGCGGGATGGCCGGGACTCACTACCACAGGTGCTTGGCAGCAAAGGCATGACCGGAACCCGATTTGAGATAACGTTCGAATGACTCTGCTTTAGTCCGATCCGAAAAAGCAATGTAGGTCACAAGCTGCCAGGGGAGGTATTTGAGGTATGACTGGACTTCCCGACGTGGCGAGGGGCTGGCCAAGTCCGGCTGCCCGTGATAGGTTACATGTAACCTAATTGGAGAATTGTCGTGGCCTCGGCTTCGAACCCCAAGCCCTCCCGCACGAAGGTGCGGCAACATCGCGCGCGGCTGCGCGCCCAGGGTCTGCGCCCGATCCAGATTTGGGTGCCGGACGTCCGCGCCCCGACCTTCCGGTCGGAGGCGCATCGCCAATCATTGGCCGTGGCGGCGAGCACCCATACCCGTGAGGATCAGGCGTTCATCGATGCGGTATCGGATTGGGGCGATGAATGAGGCGTGGCGACATCTGGACCGTCGCGGGTGGCAAGAACTACGCCGGCAAGCCGCGCCCCGTCGTCATCGTTCAAGACGACAGCTTCGACGCGACCGACTCGATCACTATTTGCGCCTTCACCACTGACGAGACTGACGCACCCCTGATCCGCCTGCCCGTGGAGCCGAACGAGCGCAATGGCCTGCGCACAGTGTGCCGCCTGATGGTGGACAAGATCACCGCTGTCCCAAAGACCAAAGTCGGCGCACGTGTCGGCAGGTTGGACGACGAAGATATCCTGCGGCTAAATCAGGCCATGCTGGTGTTCCTTGGGCTGGCAGTGTCCTCAAGGACCAAGCAGGACGCGTGAAGAGCAATGGCCTCCAGCGTACCCGCGGTTAGAAGTGGGACATTCAGGTTGTTGCCGGTTGGTGCGATCCTGGCGGAATGTCTCCACCGCGCGCCCACCGCCACGCAATGCCGTTCTCAGTCGTCACACTTGGGCCTTCCTTCGCTAAAGCTTCGGAGGGCATCCTGCTTCGCTCGAAACAGGATCCGCAAATCCTGCGAAGCGCCGAACGGCGCGAAGCAGGATGGCGGAGAGGGTGGGATTCGAACCCACGATACGGGGTTAACCGTATGACGATTTAGCAAACCGTTGCCTTCAGCCACTCGGCCACCTCTCCGTCGCCGAAACCCCTATAGTTTCGACGGTTTGGCGTCAAACATTGCCTGTGGCGGCAAAAATCATCGCGGCCGGATATAGCTTCCCTCCCCGAGAAGCATGTCCGGCCGCGACCGGCGACCAAAACCATTCGCCTGGAACTTTTTCAGGCCGCCGCGCGAAGCGCCATCGCCGGCTGCGTCATCGGCTCGGGATGCGCCTTGAGCCAGTCGCGCGCCGCGCGCTGCGCCTGGCCGATCTCGGCATCCGCCATCTCGGCGGCGATCTCGCGGCGCAATCGCGCCGCCTCGCCGTGGCCCTTCATCGCGGCGATGTTGAACCACTTGTGCGCGATGATGAGATCGATCGGGACCTCGCGTCCACTCGCGTACATCATGCCGAGCTCGAACATCGTGTCCGCCGTAACCGGCGCCTGGCCGGACGCCGCGCCCTCCGGCATTTCCAAACGAGCCATTCTTGCCTCCCCTGTCCCCGCGCGCCGTCGTTGCCTGGCGTCGTGCGAGCCCATCGGCCGGTATTCCGATCCGATGGCGGACCATGGCGTGGAAATTTGAATCACGGTTTAATAGTTGCGATGAATCTTGGGTGAACGTTTCGATGGCCAACATTTGCCGCAACCGGCCGTTAAGGACGGAAACTCCCGAGGTTCCGTGATTCTACGATTGCGGACACACCACGCTAACCTTCGCTGTTGGTGAGCCGCTAACCAGCAGCCCATTGTTGTTGGGGCGCCTCGACTTATCTGTCGCGGCCGTGCGTCACGCACCGGCCATACGTTCCTGTGGTTTCAATCCTCCCGGAGAATATTCAATGACACGCCTCTTCCTGCCGCTGGCTGCGCTGACCATTTCGACGATCGCGCTGGCTTCAAGTCCCGCGCGGGCCGGCGATCCGGCCGGGACATGGCTGTCCCAGGACGGCGACGTGAAGATGAAGGTGTCGCACTGCGGCGGGGCGATCTGCAGCAGTATCGCCTGGTTGAAACTGCCGAACGACGAGAGCGGCCGGCCTAAGGTCGACAAGAACAATCCCGACGCCAGCAAGCGCAACCGGCCGATCATCGGCTCGCCGATCATCACGACGATGAAGCCCGACGGCGCCGACAAATGGTCCGGTCAGGTCTATAACGCCGAGGACGGCAAGACCTACAGCGGCAGCTTCACGCTTGCCGGCGGCAACCAGGCCGACCTCAAGGGCTGCGTCGCCATTATCTGCAAGACCAAGAGCTGGACTCGCAGCAAATAGACCACTCGCCGCCGTCATTGCGAGGAACACAAGCGACGAAGCAATCCAGGCGTGCGCATGCAGCCTAACCGATCCTGGATTGCCTCGCCTTCGGCTCGCAATGACAGGCGCAGCAGTCACCTTGCACGCTGGCCGAACAGCACGGCGCGCACTTTGGGATCGTTGACATCAACCGCCGCTCGCCTCCTCGACGCGGATGTGCATGCCGCGCTGGACGGCAGGCCGCGCCCGCACTGCGGCAAGCCAGCGCTTGAGATGCGGGAAGCCCGCGAATTGTTTGCCGTCTGCTTTTTCCGCTTGCCGCTCGAACAGCCTGATCCAGCCGACGCAGGCCATGTCGGCAATCGAATAGGCGCCGCGCGAGGAAGCGCCGATCCTTCAACCGCGTGTTCATGACGCCATAGGAGCCGGTTCATCTCGTTGCTGAAACGCTCGATCGCGTAGGGCGACTTCTCAGGCGCGTAGCGGCGAAAGTGGTTCGCCTCGCCGGCTTTGGGGCCGAGATTGGCCATCTGCCAGAACAGCCATTGATCGACCTCGACGCGCGCGCGCTCGGTCGCAGGATAGAATTTCCCGGTCTTGCGGCCGAGATATTGCAGGATTGCGCCGGACTCGAACACCGAGATCGGCCGGCCGCCCGGCCCGCCGTGATCGACGATCGCCGGCATCCGGTTGTTCGGCGAGATTCTTCAGGAACGCCGGCTTGAACTGGTCGCCGCGCGCGATGTTCACCGGGACCACGTTGTACGGCAGGCCGCATTCCTCGAGCATGATCGAAACCTTCCAGCCGTTCGGCGTCGGCCAGAAGTAGAGATCGATCGGCTTGGTCCTGGCGCTGCGCTGCCCCTTGGTCATGGCCTGCTTCCTTCCGGCATGGAACGATCGTAGGCTTCCTCTAAGTTGGCCTCCTGTAATCCGCAACCGGGCGATGCAGAATTACGCGGCGCGAGCCAACGCAACGGAACGGAGGGTTCGATGCTCAAATACGTGCTTGGCGCGGCATTGGCGGCCGCCTTGATCGCCGCGCCGGTGGCGCAGGCTGTCGCGCAATCCGCGGCTCCGAGCCGCCGCCGAAAAGAGCGAGAAAAAGGCCGCCAAGAAACTCACCCCGCAGCAGCAGAAGATGAAGGACTGTGGCGCCAAGTGGCAGGACTACAAAAAGACCAACAATGTGAAAGGCAGGGCAGAGTATCAGAAGTTTCTCAAAACCTGTCTGAAGAAAGATGCCTGACGCTTTATCGCGTTGTTCCGCGCATCTCTGAGACCGCAAACGCACCGAGGGCGACGATGAGACTTTCAGTCTCTTCGTCGCCCTCTGCCGTCTATCAGTTCAGGAGATCTTGAAGCGCACTCACCGAACCGTATGACGAGACCTTCAACTGTGAAGGCCGAAGTCGAGGCTCAGACTACTTCTTCTTGCGAGCCTTCTTCGCCTTCTTCGCTTTTCTCTTCTTCGCCATTGCTGCCCTCCTAGCCACGATATGTGGCGATGTCGGAACAGTGCCGCCGCGAATCGACGTGCACTACATCCCGAATACACCAGCGCGATGGAAAAAACACCGACTCCACTTAACGGACGGTGTACGCGAGTGCAGAATCCATCTGGGCTTCGCACGAAACGCATCGCGCGAGGTGACCGACGCAGCGCTTGTGCGCACGATCGCTGCGCGCAATCGCGCGAAAAATCCGGCTTCGCAAAAACCCATATGGAATCGGCATTTTCAGCGCGTGACCGAAAATATTTTTGCATGGGCGCGAAGCGAAAATTTGCGTCTTCGTCGCGCGCGATTGCGGGCGAAAACACAGACGCTGTGTCGTTTATGCCCAGTCCAAAAAAATTTTCCACAGGACGTGCCGGATTCGGCGTTGCCACGAGCGGATTCGATCAAAAACGAGCGAATCGTGCGCTGAGTGATTCGTGCTTCATGCGCCGTCTTAGACGCATCGCGGCACGTTCTGAATCGAAAGTTTTCGGCGGGCAACAGCGCTCAGATGCGACCGGCAATGCAGCGGCTCAGAGCCCGAGCTTCTTCTTCAGCAGTTCGTTGACCGCCTGCGGATTGGCCTTGCCGCCGGACGCCTTCATCACCTGGCCGACAAACCAGCCAATCGCCTTCGGGTTGGTTTTCGCGTCGGCGACCTTGTCGGGGTTCTTGGCGACGATCTCGTCGACCACCTTTTCGATCGCGCCGAGGTCGGTGACCTGCTTCATGCCGCGCTGCTCGACGATGGCGCGCGGATCGCCGCCCTCGCTCCAGACGATCTCGAACAGGTCCTTGGCGATCTTGCCGGAGATCGTGCCTTCCTTGACCAGATCGAGCACCGCGCCGAGTTGCTCGGCACTGACTGGGCTATCGGCAATGTCCCTGCCCTCCTTGTTGAGGCGGCCGGTCAACTCGTTGATCACCCAGTTTGCCGCGGCCTTGGCGTCGCGGCCCTTGGGCGACGGCCTCGAAATAGTCGGCAAGCGCTTTCTCGGCGACCAGCACGTCGGCGTCATAGGCCGAAAGGCCGTGCTCGGCCTCGAACCGCGCCTTCTTTTCGTCCGGCAACTCCGGCAGGTGCTTCTTCAACTCCTCGACGTAGGCCTCGTCGAATTCGAGCGGCAGCAGATCGGGGTCGGGGAAGTAGCGATAATCGTGCGCCTCCTCCTTGCTTCGCATCGAGCGGGTCTCGCCCTTGTTCGGATCGAACAGCCGCGTCTCCTGGTCGATGGCGCCGCCGTCCTCGATGATCTCGATCTGGCGGCGCGCTTCGTGCTCGATGGCCTGGCCGACGAAGCGGATCGAATTGACGTTCTTGATCTCGCAGCGGGTGCCGAGCGGCTCGCCCGGCTTGCGCACCGAGACGTTGACGTCGGCGCGCAGGCTGCCCTTCTCCATGTCGCCGTCGCAGGTGCCGAGATAGCGCAGGATCGAGCGCAGCTTGGACAGGAACGCCTTGGCCTCCTCCGACGAGCGAATGTCGGGCTTCGACACGATCTCCATCAGCGCCACGCCGGAGCGGTTGAGGTCGATGGCGCTCATGTTGGGGTGCTGGTCGTGCAGCGATTTGCCGGCGTCCTGCTCGAGATGCAGCCGCTCGATGCCGATCGTGACGGCGTCGCCGTCCGGCATCGCCACCACCACCTCGCCTTCGCCCACGATCGGTGACTTGTACTGGCTGATCTGATAGCCCTGCGGCAGGTCGGGATAGAAATAGTTCTTCCGGTCGAACACCGAGCGATGATTGATCCTGGCCTTGAGGCCGAGTCCGGTGCGGATCGCCTGTCGGACGCATTCCTCGTTGATCACCGGCAGCATGCCCGGCATCGCTGCATCGACCAGCGAGACATGGCTGTTCGGCTCGCCGCCGAACGCGGTCGAGGCGCCGGAAAACAGCTTGGCGTTGGAGGTGACCTGGGCATGGACCTCCATGCCGATCACGACCTCCCAGTCGCCGGTCGCGCCCTTGATCAGCTTCGAGGCTTTGCCTTGCCCGTTCATCGCCCTTCAAATCGCCCGCGCCCGGTGCAACGTCAAGACCACTCGCGTTTTCGCCGGCGCGATGGGATGATGGCGAAACAATTGGAATTGAGGGGAAAACGCCTTGGCCACGGAAATCAAAGTGCTGTCGTCGATCGCCACCCGGGAAGCCTACAACGAGCTGGTGCCGCAGTTCGAAAAGTCCTCCGGCCACACGGGTCGCGACCACCTGGGCCGGCACCACCGCGATCATGCAGAAAATGGCGGCCGGCGAGAGCCATGACCTCATCATCATTTCCGGCACCGAGCTCGATGAACTGATCCGGCAGGGCAAGATCGCGGCCGACAGTCGCGTCACCCTCGCCCGCTGCGGCATCGGCATTGCGATCCGGGCCGGCGCACCGAAGCCCGACGTCTCCTCGGCCGGCGCTTTGAAAAAGGCGCTGCTCGCGGCCAAGACCGTCGGCTACACCAGCGGCCCGAGCGGCGTCTACATGGGCAAGCTGATCGAGCGCATGGGGATCGCCGACCAGATCAAGCCGAAATTCAAAAGCGTGCCGTCCGGCGGCACCATCGGCACGATCGTGGCGAGTGGCGATTGCGAGATCGGCTTTCAGCAGGTCAGCGAGATCGTACATATCCCCGGCGTCGATTTCGCCGGTCCGTTGCCGGACGAGGTTCAGCATATCACGGTGTTCTGCTGCGGCGTGCCGGCCGGCGCGGCGAATGCCAATGCGGCGCGTTCGCTTGCGTCATTCTTGTCGTCGGCGGGAGCGGCGGCGGTGATGAAGAGGCACGGCCTCGAACCGGGCTGAAGCGGAGCTATTCGACCGCGGCGAATGCGCTCCGCGTGGCGCCTGGCGCAGACGCAACCTCCGGCGCCGGGGCAACCGCAACCGGCGTCGATTCCGGCTCGGCCGGCGCAGCAGGCGGCTCGGCCGGCACGGCTCGACCGCCCACGCCTCTCAGAAATTCGCGGAAGGTCGGGCTGGCGCGCAGCGCGTCGTGGCCGGCGGCGATCACCGCATCCACCTCCTTGACCGGCAACTTCAGCCGGGTATCGACGGCGTTGAGCACCTTGGCGCGCTCCGGCCCGAGTTGCTCGAACGAGACGCGATTGACGTAAAACTTGATGTCGCGGCAGTTCCAGTTGGCCGGCGCGCCGTAGCGCTTGCGCTGCGCCTCGCTGACAGCCCGCAGCGCCAGGCGACGAGCTGCCGCTGCCAGTCGGACATGATGCGCTCGAAAGCGGTGTAGCTCGAGCGGACGCTCGCCTGCACCGCCGTGTCGGACGCCGCCATGATCAGATCGACGCCGCTCGGCCCCTCGACGGTCTGCACCCAGTCGCCGGACGGTGCGCGGCCGGCATCGACCAGGATCACGATCGAGCGGCGCATCCGCACCGCCTGCTCCGGCGACAGCGGCTCGTGGGGAGACCGTGCCGACGAGCCTCGAGATGGTGAAGCCGGACAGCCCGAAATTGTCGACCAGGCCGCCGTCGAGCAGCTTGATGTATTTGGTCGAGCCGTCCTGGTAGCTGTACAGCGCATCAGCAAAGGCCTTGAGCAACGGCGGCGAATTCGGATTGTCGTGCGCCTTCTGCAGCCATTGCGGCGGCTTGTCGTTGCACTGCTTCGGATAGGTCTTGATCACCATCGGGGTGAACACGATCGGCACCGCGGCCGACGCCGCGACCGCTTCCGCGATCGGATAGGAGGCAAGATCGCTGCACAGCGCGATGAAGGCCGCCTCGCCGTAGATGAACGGCGTGCGGTTGTAGATGTCGGACGCGTTGATCCAGACCCGCGGGCCTGGAGTCTTGCGGAAATCGGCGAAGGTCGCGCCGTGGAACAGGTTGGCGTCGAGCCAATTCGAGAACGTGCGCACGTCGTTGACGCCGCCGCCCATCGCCCGCATCAGGTTGACCGGCTCGATGCTGGTGCTGATGCCCTCCTCGGCATTGCGGATCAGGAATTTCTCGCGGAAATCGGCGAGCGCCTCGCGCTTCTTCAGCGCGTAGTAGGCCGCCGTTACCGCGCCGCCAGAAACGCCGGAGACGAAGCCCACGCTGTTGAGCAGCGAATGGGTACCGTTGCGGCTATGGATGGTGGTCTGATCGATCTCGGAGAGCACGCCATAGGCAAATGCCGCGGCGCGCGTACCGCCGCCGGAGAATGCAAGGCCGACCAGGACGTCGTCGCCCGCGGTCGGATCGGTACGGGTCGAGGCAAAGGCATTTTCGGCACTGCCGGTGATCGGCCGATTGACCGGATCGCTGACGGACAAGGAGCCGCAGCCCGCCAGCAACGCCGCAAACGCGACGGCAGGCGCAACCTTACGCAGGTGCGGAACAAACCGGACCAATGACGCAACCCCTGGGCCCGATGAGCCCTTCACGAGAGTCTTTTGCTCTTTTGCCGCCTTTATCGGCGTCTGCCGGGCCCTGCGCAATAGTTAAAATTTTATTTACTGATAATGGTTTATGGCGGATTTTTCGGCGCCAAATTGGTTAACAGAGCGGAACCTTAGCAAAGCCATACCCTGGTTGGGTTGTGCCGCAGCGCGCCCGACGTTCGAGGCACCACTCCGATGGCTCAGGCCCACCATCGCTCCGGGTGAAATCGCCCCGCCGCGTCCTCGATCACCTGGCCGAGCGAGAACAGCGTCTCCTCGTCGAACGGCCGGCCGATCAGCTGCAGGCCGAGCGGCAGGCCCTGACCGTCGAGCCCGGCCGGCACCGAAATTCCCGGCAAGCCCGCCATGTTCACCGTCACTGTAAACACGTCGTTGAGATACATCTCGATCGGATCGGTCCCGCCCTTTTCGCCGAGGCCGAACGCTGCCGATGGCGTCGCAGGCGTCAGCATCGCGTCGATGCCCTGCGCGAAGCAGTCCTCGAAATCCCTCTTGATCAGCGTGCGCACCTTTTGCGCGCGCAGATAATATGCGTCGTAATAGCCGGCCGACAAAACGTAGGTCCCGATCATGATGCGGCGACGCACCTCTTTGCCAAAGCCGCCGGCGCGGGTGTTCTCGTACATGCCGATGATGTCGCGTCCGGGCACGCGCAAGCCGTAACGCACGCCGTCGTAGCGCGCGAGATTGGACGAGGCCTCGGCCGGCGCGACGATGTAATAGGCCGGGAGCGCGTACTTGGTGTGCGGCAGCGAGACCTCGACGAGCTCGGCGCCCGCTGCCTTCAACCACGCCCTGCCCTGCTCCCAGAGCCGCTCGATTTCCGCCGACATGCCCTCGACACGATATTCCTTCGGAATGCCGATCTTCCTACCCTTGATCGATTGGCCGACCGCCGCTTCGTAATTCGGCACCGCAATGTCGACCGAGGTTGTGTCCTTAACGTCGTGGCCCGCCATCGAGCGCAACATGATCGCGGCGTCGCGTACGGTACGGGCGAACGGGCCGGCCTGGTCGAGCGAGGACGCGAACGCCACGATGCCCCAGCGCGAGCAGCGGCCATAGGTCGGCTTCAACCCGACGACACCTGTGAACGCCGCGGGCTGGCGGATCGAACCGCCGGTGTCGGTGCCGGTCGCCCCGAGCGCGAGATGCGCCGCCACTGCCGCAGCCGAGCCGCCGGACGAACCGCCCGGGACTAGCGGTGTGTTCGAGCCCTTCCTGCGCCACGGCGACGTCACCGCGCCCATGAACGAGGTCTCGTTCGATGAGCCCATGGCGAATTCGTCGTTGTTGGTCTTGCCAAGCAGCACCGCGCCGTCGCGCCAGAGATTGGCGCTTACCGTCGACTTGTAGGTCGGCACGAAATTGTCGAGGATGTGCGAGCAGGCGGTGGTGCGCACACCTTCGGTGCAGAACATGTCCTTGATGGCGAGCGGAATGCCTTCGAGCGGTCCGGCATGGCCTTTGGCGATCCGCGCATCGGACGCCTTCGCCATGGCGTTGGCGCGCTCCGGCGTCTCCAGCACATAGGCATTGAGCGAGCGCGCCTTCTCCATCGCGGCGAGATGAGCGTCGGCAAGTTCGGCCGCGGAAAATTTCTTTTGCTTCAGGCCGTCGCGCGCACTCGCGATGGTGAGCGTGGTGAGTTCGCTCATTCCGGCTCGTCGCAGACAAATCCGCTCTTGGCGCCGCCCGATGGCTTGCCTTCGGACACCGGCGGCGCAGTTTCAGATTCCTGAGGGATCACAGTCACTTCGCATTCCCACGGCTGCGCTTTCCGCTTTGCCTCCTCCATCGCGTCGAGGTAGGCGTAGAAAAGCTGCATTTCTTCACAGGCTTGGCACATCGGATCGCCTATCTCGCACAACCATCGAATTTCAACCTAAGCCTTGGAGACCGATTATTCCACCACCTTCGGGACGAGGAAGTAATTGCGTTCCGTCGCCGGAGCGTTGCGGAGCACCGCGTCGGCATCATCGCCCTCGGTTACCACGTCGGCCCGTTTCTTCATCGCCATCGGCGTCACCGACGTCATCGGCTCCACGCCTTCGACATTGACCTCGGAGAGCTGCTCAACGAACGCCAGGATGGCGTTAATCTCACCACGGAGGTGCTCGACCTCGTCGCCAGCGACTGCAACCCGCGCCAGATGCGCGATGTGACGGACGGTGTTGGCATCCACGGACATCGAAAATCCCGCCAAAGCGCCGCGAACGCGGCCTTGCAGTCATTCGGCGTATAGCAGACCGCGAAATCCTCCGGCAACCACCATCATCCGGACGTCAAAATTTGGCGTTTTCCACGACCTTCCAGCCCATCGCCTGAAGCTCCTTTTTGGCGAGCGCCGTCGCGGTTCCACTGATATGCAATTCGACCCGGCCGGGTTGCCTGATCCTTCGCGCGTCGCTGGCGCTGTCGCGCAATACCGATGCCGTCGTCTGGGTCCAGGCCAGGGCGTCGATCGGCATAGCTCCCGACGATGCGCCCGTCGCGCGTGACATTGAACGGATAGCCGCCAAGCGAGACAAAACGGGCGAAGCCCGCGCCTCGTTTTTGGTACACGGCAAGCATTTCCGCATGGCGGCGCATGAAGAACGCAATGCGGCCGCTGCTCGACCTGCACGACGCGCCGCAGGAATACCTCGCGATCCTCCACCCCGACCAGGCTGTCGAGCGCGGCCACGATCACCGCCATATCGATCGGCGTATAACTGCGGTTGACGAGCAGCGCCTCGGTCAAGTCGATATCGGCGCCCATGGCGCGGAGCTTTTCGCGATTGATATCGAAAATCTGGGCCGCCGTCTGGTCGCGGGCCAATTCGTCGATCCGTACGCCCTCGAGTGTGCTCGCGGTGCTCAGGTTTGAGAAGACGATCCCGGCAAACCCGACGGGAACCGCCAGCATCGCCGCCGACACAGTCAACCCGCCGGCCGCGGCCGCTTGCGACAAGCTCGACAGTTTGGCGTCGAGCGGAGGAAAGTCGGTGTAAGGATCGACGCCGACCTTGGTGGCAATCTTGCGCCGTTGATCGGTCACGCCCAGCAGACCGGCAAGCGGATCGCCCGGGGTCTTGCCGACGTTCGCAACGTCCGAGGTAATCCGGCCGAACATGGTGCCGATGCCGCTGAACGTATCGCCCACCGTTTTTGCAGGATTGATGATGAGCTTGCCGGTGTACTTGAACGGGCTGAGCCCGGCATCAACAAGCGCCTTTCCGTAGGATTCGGAACTGCTGATCTTCTCGAGTTCATGCAGCGCCAGCAGTTCGTTGACCCGCATGCGCAGCATCTGGTCGCCCTGCGGCATGAATTCGCCGTACGGCGTCGTCAGGGTATAGAGACGCAGTAGCCCGTCGCTACGAACCGGATTGTTGATGGTGTAGTTGTCGCCGCTGGGCTGGAGACCCTTGATCTTGGCAACGTCGAACGTTGGTGGGCGTTCGAATGTCTGTGCGAGTGTCCGAGCCGGTGAAGCCGCCAGCATCACCACAAGCATGGCAACCCCAGCGGCCGGGCGCGCCGACATTACCATGCGATAGTCCCCCCGATTCCCAAGTTCCCGATCCACGCCGCAGTGTGATTGTCGCGATGCGACCGCGCAAGCGCGCCGCAAATCGCATTGTAACTTCGGGGAAATGTGGCGATCGTGGCACGCTCGCTTCATGCTGCCAAAGCCCGAAGCAGTGACTGCGCCTGCTCGGCGAGTTGCCGCGTCAGTTCCCGCGCCGGCATGGCACGGCCCAGTGCCGCGGCCTGCCCGGCCCACATCGGCGAGAAGTCGCCTAAACCCACGGCCTCCGCCTTGGCGCGGAGCGGCATCAAGGCGCCAGCGGCGAGCGGAAATTCCGGCGCAAGGGGGCTGATCGGGCCGACTTCGCGGATCAGCCGTTGACCATGCCGCGCGCGGGCCTGCCGCTGATGACGTTGGTAATGGTGGTGCCGTCGTCGCCGGCGCTCTTCAGCGCCGCGCGATGCGGCGCCGAAATCTTCGATTCCGGGCAATGCAGATACGCGCTGCCGATCTGCACGCCCGACGCGCCGAGCGCGAAAGCCGCCGCGATGCCGCGCGCGTCGGTGATGGCGCCGGCCGCAATCACCGGCACCTTCACCGCATCGACCACCTGCGGCAGCGAGCGCAAAGGTGCCGGGCTGTGCCGCGACAGATCGTCGCTCAGAAACATGCCGCGATGACCGCCGGCCTCAAAACCTTGCGCGATCACGGCATCGACGCCGCGCTGCTCGAGCCAGCGCGCCTCCTTGGCCGTGGTGGCCGAACTGATCACCAGCAGCCGGCCGCCTTGACCCGCCGCAGCAGACGCGGCTTCCGGCAAGCCGAAATGAAAGCTCACCACCTCGGGCCTCAACTCCTCGACCACCGCGCAGAACGCTGCATCGAACGGCGCGCGATTGCTGGACGGAATCGGCGCCGCCGGATCGACCGCAAGCTCGCGATAGTACGGTTTCAGCCGCTCGCGCCAGGCATCCTCGCGCGCGTTGTTGGGCACCGGCGGAACGTGACAGAAGAAGTTGAGATTGACCGGCTTCCCCGTGCGGGCGCGGTATTGCTCGACCTGCTCGCGCAGCCGATCCGCTGTCAGCATCGCGGCGGGCAGCGAGCCAAGCCCGCCGCCCTCCGCCACTTCGGCGGCCAAGCTCGAAATCCATCGCGCCGGCCATCGGCGCGAGCACGATCGGATGCTCGATCTTGAAGAGTTCCAAAAGACGTCGGTTCGGCCACATATTCGATGCCTCGTGAAAAATGTCGGGCGGTAGGAATTAAAGGCCGCGCCATCGGCGATATGCAACGGGCCGCGCACGGCCGCGTTCGGACCCGGCGAAGCCATGCTTCTTCGCTCTTGAAGCCTGTTGAAACCATCGCGGCAGACGCAGATATAGGTGCCATGGACGCCGCCAATCCCTCCGCCACGCCGACCTTCGCCAGCCGCACGCCGCTGCACATTGGCGCTGTCGGGCTTGTTGCCCGCGACCTCGACCGCCTGACCGAGTTCTATCGCGATCTCCTCGGCCTCACGTCATCGAGCGCACCGAGCGCGTCGCTCGCCTCGGCGTCGCAGACGTTACGCTGATCGAGATCGAGCATCGGCCCGACGCCACGCCGGACGACCCGGCGACAGGCCGGCCTCTACCACACCGCATTCCTGATGCCGACGCGGCAGGACCATGCCCGCTGGATCATGCACATCGCGCACGCACCGCGTGCCGATCACCGGCGCATCCGACCATGGCGTCAGCGAGGCGTTCTATCTCGACGATCCCGAGGGCAACGGCATCGAGGTCTACAACGACCGGCCGCGCGAGCGCTGGACTTGGGAGAACGGTCTGGTCGTGATGCAGACCGAGCAACTCGACATCGAGGCGATCCTGACCGAGATTGGTCCCGCGACCGCCACCTATCAGTCGGCGCCGGAGGGCCTGCGTGTCGGCCATGTTCACCTTCGCGTCGGCAGCGTCGAGCAGGCGGAAAAATTCTATCGCGGCGCGATCGGTCTCGACCTGACGCGGCGGCGCGGCGGCGCAACGTTCATGTCGTCGGGCGGCTACCATCATCACGTCGGCGCCAATGTCTGGCACAGCGAGGGCGCGCAGAAGCGCGATGACGCACGTGCCGGACTGGCCTGGTTCTCGGTCGAGCCCGAGGACGGCGCGGCCTACGATGCCCTCGATGTCCCGGCTGAAAACCTCCGGCGCACCGATCAATGCGACCGCCGACGGCATCGAGACGCGTCGACCCCTGGGGCACCCGCGTCCGTTTCGTGAAGCCCTTAAGCGCTGCGACGGATCGGCGGCGCGGATCGGGCGGCGGGCGTTGCTGTAGCCGGGCGATACGAGCGCGCATGTCTGCGGTGACCACGCGATTGCGGCCGGACATCTTGGCCTGGTACAAGGCCAAGTCAGCGCGTTTGAGCAACTGGTCGATTGCTTCGCCCTTCTGCCATTCGCTGACGCCGAAGCTGCACGGTCAGCGACAGTTTCGAGCCAGGCGCTTCGATCACAAGGCCGGCAAGCTTTCGCCGAAGATCATCGGCACAGTCTTTCGGCCTCCGCGAGGTCCAGGCCGTCGCAGCAGCACCGCGAACTCCTCGCCGCCGAGCCGCCCGACCAGCGCCTCGCCGACCATCAACTCCTGCGCCACCGCGCAGATCGCCTTGTCGCCCATGTCATGGCCATGATCGTCGTTGATCCGCTTGAAATGATCGATGTCGATCATGATGGCGCAAAGCGGTTCGTCCCCGTGTCGACCCGCCGGCAGAGTTCGAGCGCCTTCTGGAAGAAAGCGCCGCGGTTGCACATGCCGGTGAGCGAATCCGTGGTGGCAAGCCGCATCAGATCGCGCTGCATCGCTGCCAGCCGTTCGGCGGCGCGCAGCCGCGCGTAGAGTTCTTCCGCAACCGGCGGCTTGGCGAGAATCTCGTCAGCGCCGTGATCGAGCGCCGCGACAAGCTGGTCCTCGCTGGCATTCGCGACGACATCAGGATCACATAGATCGGCCGCTGCGTTGCCGGCAATCAGCCGGGTTTCCCAGCACAGCTCAAGACCCGAGATCGACTGCGGCGCGGCCGCAGTGATAACCGCGCCGACATCCGGATCCGACATGATGAACGCGAGCGCGTCGCGCCCGTCGGCGAACTGCCAGACCTCATGATGCCGCGCCTCCAGCATGCGGATGATAACGTCCGCAGCCGAGCGATCGGGCTCTACCAAGACGACGCGCATGATTTTTCAACTGAAATGAGGTGGCATTTGAGTTTTAAACTCTACGGGTCTGCACTTAAGCGACGCGTTAAGGCTTGCGGCACGCCGCCCAACGGCATCAAAAAGCTGTCATGCCCGCCCCGATCATCGCGCTCGCCGAGGCCGCTGCCCTTCTGCCGCCGCGCGGGGCGCTGCTCGGCCTCGACCTCGGCACCAAGACCATCGGGGTCGCCACCTCGGACGCCGAGCGGCGGCTCGCCACCGGCGTCGAAACGATTGCGCGAACGAGTTTTACCGCTGATGCCGCGCGGCTGCTGGCGCTGGCGCTGGAACGCCGCTGCGTCGGCCTGGTGCTGGGCCTGCCGCTCAACATGGACGGCAGCGAAGGTCCGCGCGCACAATCAGTCCGCGCTTTCGCGCGCAATCTCGCCAAGCTCACGGAATTGCCGATCGCGCTGTGGGACGAGCGGCTTTCGACCGCCGCGGTCGAACGCGAGTTGATCGCAGCCGACGTCAGCCGCAAGAAGCGCGCCGCGGTCATCGACCAGCACGCCGCGATTTTCATTCTGCAAGGCGCGCTCGACCGGCTTTTGCGTCTGAAATAATGAGCGCGGCCGGCTGTTACGCCGGCCGCCGCCCCGGTCGCTACCATAGAAGCAAATTCTAGTAGTCGCGGCCTTGCAACTGGCGTTCCCGCCAGTACGAATTGCCGTTGTAGCCATAGCCGTACCTGTAGCCGGCATACGCTGGATCGCCGGTATAGGCCCGTGCCGGCCGGTCGTAGGTGTAATAGCCCGGGATCGGCGGCATAGCTGTCGTAGCTAGCCATCGCCATAGTAATAGCCGCTGTTGGCTTGCGCCGCAGCGCCGATCGCGGCACCTGCCGCAAAGCCGGCCGCGCCCGCAACCCACGGACGAACGCGCGCCTGCGACGCGGTCATCGAGCCAAGTGCCAGCGCGCCGGCGATGCCAAGAACGATCGCAGGTTTCACAAGAAACTTCATGTTCGATCTCCTTATTGGTTTGTTCCACTGCGCAAAGACCCAGCAGCCCGCACGCGAGACGCGGCGGGATCGCCGCGACAACGCCTTCGTCAATCGCGATGTTCCGGCTGCGCCCGAGCGGGCCGTTCCTTCTCAAACACGATGCCGTGAAGGAACCCGGACCTATCCCTCCGGCAGAGCGCGGCGGAGCAGCATCGCGGTCTCCACCGGATCGATCGCGCCTGTGCCGAAGGTCGTCCCACGCGAGGCGCCGAGCCTTGTTCGCGCAAAGCTTGCCGCCACTTCGGGCGGCGCCCCGCTCTGAAGAGCGGCCGCGGCGCCGAGCTGCGCCAGCCGTTCGACAGCCAGGCGGGCATGGGCTTCACCCGCACTTTCGGCGAGCGTGCTGCCGATCAATTCAACGGCTTCGTCAACGCCCGGAGGCCCTGCGCCTCCTCGGCAAGTCCGGCAAGCGTCGCGCGCGCCGCATCGGCGTCACGGCCGAACGCGCGCAAGCACATCGAGCGCCATGACGTTGCCCGAGCCTTCCCAGATCGCGTTGACCGGCGCCTCGCGGTAAAGCCGCGCCAGCATGCCGTCCTCGACGTAGCCGTTGCCGCCGAGGCACTCCATCGCCTCGTAGATCAGCGCCGGCGCGGTCTTGCAGACCCAGATATTTCACCGCGGGCGTCAGCAGCCGCGCACGCGCGGCCTCCGGCGGCTCGCAACGACGCGAGATCGAACGAACGGCAGAGCCGCATCACCAGCGCCAGCGCACCCTCGACCTCGAGCGCCATGTCGGCCAGCACGGTGCGCATCATCGGCTGGTCGGCGAGCCACTTGCCGAACACGCTGCGGTGCCGGCAATGGTGCAGCGCCTGCGCCAAGCGCCGCGCGCATCATGCCGGCCGACGAAATGGCGCAGTCGAGCCGGGTGAACTGCACCATCGGCAGGATGGTGCGCACGCCTGCGCCCTCCTCGCCGACCCGGACGCGCATAGGCATCCTCGAACTCGACCTCCGACGAGGCATTGGAGCGGTTGCCGAGCTTGTCCTTCAGGCGCTGGAAATGCAGCGCGTTGACGCTGCCGTCCGGGCGAAACCGCGGCATGAAAAAACAGGTCAGCCCGCCGCGGCGCCTGCGCCAGCACCAGGAAGGCGTCGCACATCGGCGCCGACATGAACCACTTGTGGCCGGTGATCCGATAGCCATCGCCGTCCGGCTCGGCGCGCGTGGTGTTGGCGCGCACGTCGGTGCCGCCCTGCTTTTCGGTCATGCCCATGCCAAGCGTCATGCCGGACTTTTCGGGCCACGGCCGGAAGCGTCGGGTCGTACTGCGCGCGACAGGATTTTCGGCAGCAGCCGCCGGCGGCAGACCGCGGCGCGGCGCCGAGCGCCGCGACCGAGGCGCGCGTCATGGTGATCGGGCACATGTGCCCGTTCTCGACCTGCGCCACCATGTAGTAGCGCGCGGCGCGCGCGACCTCGGCGGGGCGCCGCGGCCGCGCGTCGCCGTCCGCCCGCCAAGTCGAAGCATGCAGCCCCTGCGCGGACGCTCTCCGCCATGAAGCGCGTGGTAGGCCGGATGGAACTCGACCATGTCGCGGCGATGGCCCTTGGCATCGAAAGCTTTCAGCTTGGGCGGGTTTTCGTTGGCCAGCCGGGCCTGCTCGAACATCTCGGCCGTGCCCCAGCGCCGGCCGAATTTTGCCAGCGCCGCGCCCTCGCCGCCCGCCCCGTTAGCTGCCACGGCATCGCGAAGCGCCTGGTCGGTGCCGAACAAATCGACGTCGGCGTAGGGCGGCGACTGGTTGAAAACCTCGTGGCTGTCGGAGCGGGAGGCCATCACTCAACGTATCACGCGGCGCGAGACGGTGGGTCGGCTGTGGACCGCCCCGGCGCGATCCTTGCCGCAGACCCGCGCCGCGCCTATAGGTTTGGCTTTGATGGACATCATCAGCAAGCCCTTCGCCGTCCCGAGCAGTCTTGCCCACCGGGTTGCCAAGGATATTTGCGCCCTGCAGTTCCGCGATAGCGCAACTTGTGCCGCAATTGCGGGCCACTACGTACACGCACAGACGCAACGCCAAAAGGATCGGCTGACCGCCGAACGCAGATGGCATCCAGAACCCCGCCTTTGACGCGTCACGTCGTCTCGATCAACGATCTCACCAATCAGGAGATCGAGGGTATTTTCGATATCGCCCAGCGCTATCTCGACGAACTCGGCGACCCGAATCTCGATTACCGCATCGCCCAGAGTACCGACGTCGGCTCGAAGTTCATCCTTGCCACTTTGTTCTACGAGCCCAGCACCCGCACTCGCCTGTCGTTCGAAAGCGCCATGCTCCGCCTCGGCGGCGAGATCATCACCAGCGACGATCCGGCGGCGAGTTCCGCCAAGAAGGGCGAAAGCCTCGCCGACACCATCCGCGTCATCTCCAACTATTCCGACATCATCGTCATCCGCCATCCGCGCGACGGCGCGGCAGAACTCGCTGCCGAGTATTCGCCGATCCCGATCATCAACGGCGGCGACGGCGCCCACGAGCATCCGACTCAGACGCTTTGCGACCTGTTCACGCTCACCAAAAAGGGCAAGCGCACCGAAAACAACAAGAAGCCGCGACGGCTCGAAGGCATGAAGGTCGCGATCTCGGGCGATCTCAAAGGCAGCCGGACCATCCATTCCTTCGTTTATGCGCTGGCGCGTTTCGGCGCCATCATCGAGCCGATGCCGGCTGCCGGGATGGAGCTGCCGGCGCATGTCGATCGACGACTGCGCGAGGAATTCCAGTCGAGGACGATTGCCAAGAACGCCCAGAGCGGCGATGACCAGATCGATGTTCTCTACGTAACCTCCGACAAACCGCACCAGCAATCGTTGTTTGCCGGCCCCGAGGTGGTCGACTATGGCGTCGCCATTCAGAAGAAGGTCGATGCGGTCTACGTCACGCGCTTCCAGAAGGAGCGCTACAGCGAGGAGAAGCAGGCGCCGTATCTGAAGATCGACGCCAAGTTCATGAAGGACGCAAGGTACGCGGACGCCAGCGTCATGCATCCGCTGCCGCGCGTCGACGAACTTGACGTCGACCTCGATACCGATCGCCGCGCCGTCTATTTTCAACAAGCCGCTTACGGCGTGCCGATCCGCATGGCGCTGATCACCATGCTGCTCAATCTGAAGAACAAGTCGCTGCAAAAATTCAACGATGGCTTCGCCAAGCCCACCTACTTCGTCTACCGGCAGCCGATTGACCGCGGCGTGCGTTGTATCAACAAGAATTGCATCTCGCATGAGCCGTCGGAACAGCAATACGTCGCCAACAAATTCTTCGTCGTGCCGGACACCCAGCCGCACGGCTTCCGGCTGCGCTGCCTGTATTGCGAAACCGACATCGAGGAAACCGCGACCCGCGATTTCGTCGTCACCGACACCACCAAACACACTTACACCCGCGGGCTCGAGGCCTTGCACCACGCCGCTCCCGACAAAATCAAGCACTTGGTCATCTGCGAGTTCGAGACCGACGCGCAAAAGCATGGCTTCCGCCTCAATCCCGGCAAGGTGGCGAAGGCGAGCTAGTCGTTCGCTTCAACCAATTTGCAATGATTGTGATTGTGTGATTCGCTTTGTCACCCGTTGGAGGGATGGAGGCGACGATGGCTGCGAAAGAGATTTCGGTAAAGCGCTATGTTGTGAAGCTGAGCGTGGAGGAGCGCGAGCACCTCGAAGGGCTGCTGCGCAAGGGCAAGAGCGCGGCGCGCCTGCAGTTGAAGGCGCGGATATTGTTGAAGGCGGATGTCTCTGGCGCCGGTGAAGGCTGGAGCGACAGCCGGATCGTCAAAGCCTTGGAGACCAACCTGTCGATGGTTGGTCGGGTGCGCAAGCAGCTGGTGGAAGAGGGCTTTGAGGCTGTCCTGAGCCGCAAGGCGCGGGCGACGCCGGCGGTGCCGCGGATATTCGATGGCGAGAAGGAAGCCAGGCTGATTGCGCTGGCCTGCTCCAAGCCGCCCAAGGGCCGTACCCGCTGGACCTTGCGGTTGCTGGAGAACAAGGTCGTCGAGCTGGGCATTGTCGAGCGCGCCAGCGACAGCACGATCGGGCGGACGCTTAAAAAAACACTCTCCAGCCGCATCGCCGGCAGTGCTGGGTGATCCCGCCCAAGGCCAACAGCGGGTTCGTCGCGGCGATGGAGGATGTGCTGGAGGTCTATACAAGGCCGCGCGATCGCGACTATCCGCTGGTTTGCCTGGACGAGTCCTCAAAGCAGCTCATCGCCGAGACGCGGCTGGCGATCCCGATGAAGCCAGGCCGGCCGGCGCGCTGCGATTACGAGTACGAGCGCCACGGCACCGCCAACCTTTTCATGATGTTTGCTCCGCTCGAAGGCTGGCGCCATGTCAAAGTCACCGATCGCCACACCGCGGTGGATTACGCGCACGTCCTGAAAGATCTGGCCGATCGGCACTTCGCAAAGGCCACGACGATCGTTCTGGTCCAGGACAATCTCAACATCCACAGCAAGGCATCGCTCTACGAAGCCTTCCCGGCTGCCGAAGCCAGACGGCTGGTCGAGCGCTTCGAATGGCATTACACACCAAAGCATGGAAGCTGGCTCGACTTGGCCGAGTCCGAGCTCGGCGTCCTATCCCGCCAGTGCCTCGATCGGCGTATCCCCGACACGCAAACCCTCATCGACGAAATCCAAGCCTGGGAGAACGACCGAAATGCCAATCAAGCAAAGGCCAACTGGCACTTCACAACACCCAACGCCCGCATCAAGCTCAAGCACCTCTACCCTGCAATCTGAATGAATCGGGCGACTAGCTCCGCCAGCGCAGCGTCATGGGCTTCAACGGGTTCACGAACGATCGCTTCTCGTGTCCGGAGGCGAGCCATTCGGTCTTTAGTTGCATCCACCAGCGCGCTTGCGTGTTGGCATCGTTAATCAGCATCAGCTTAGGCTCGTACATCAGGCCTTCGCGCTGCCGCGCCGCAATGTCGCGGTCCTGCTTTATAAATGACTTTCCAGCGTAGGCGATCAGCGGCCGCAGCAAACGCGTCCATTTCGTCGTGGTCCAGAACATTTGATGCAAAATCGACTCCGTGTCGGTGACCGGTGTCACGGCTGTGAAACCGACAATACTGAGGCGATCGCCGCACAACTCCTCGCTGCGCACACCAGGCAGCCGGTATGTAATATCGGCGGTCACTCGGCGGCCGAGCAACTTATAGGCCGTTTGCTCCGGCGGCACGACGTGCTGTGCCATCTTAAAGCCAAGCTCGACAGGCTCGAAGTGTTTCTCCTTCGCTTTGACGATGTGCGACTTGGCGCGGAACCAGCGCGAGGTGTGAACGTAAGCGACATGGCCAGGATCGATCGTGCCGTAGAAAGTATGGTCGATCGACGCCGGAAACGGCACACCGATGTAGATCTGCGGCGGCACATCGTCGTCGAACTGCGGGACCTTCGGCGGCTCGGCGGTAAGGCCCGACGGCGCTTCGTTATCGCGCGCAAAGTAGACCCAGATGATTCCCTGCCGCTCGACGCACGGATAGCTACCGCAGCGGATCTTGCTTAGATCAATCTGCTGGTCGGGCATCATCGACGGAATCTCGACGCAGGTGCCGGTGCGATCGAAGCGCCAAGCATGGTAGCAGCACGCCACGGTATCGCCGTCGAACCAGCCATGATGGAGCGGCATACCACGATGCGGGCACAGGTCGCTGATGGCGAAGACCTTGCCATCATTGGTCCTGCCGATAAGCACCGGCTCGCCGAGCATCTTTCGCACGAGCACTTTGCCAGGACGAAGGTGTTTGCCCGGCAGCGCCATGTACCAAAAGCCGCGGAGCAGTTCCGCTTTGAGACCTTGCATCGTCCTCTCCGCCAGAAAAACGTGTCCGGCTTTCCAGCTTGAGCTTTTCAATAGGTTGTCATCCGGTTCGGACCGAGGAAGCCGTCTGACACCATATAGTCGACAACGTATTGTAAGGTAGAAAGGCAGCATCGCGACGGGGTGACCACAGGATTCTCGGCGTCCGTCGAAACACACCTGTGTTAGTCTGCCATTGTTTGCCGAGGCGTGAGCCGTGTCCTTTCATCTCTATCTCGGGATGCTTGTCCTTCCTTTCGCGCTGGCGGCTCTCGCTGTCGGCTATCTGTTTGGTTCGATCCCGTTTGGCCTGCTGCTTACCAGGCTCGCAGGCTCCGGCGATATTCGCAGCCAGGGCTCCGGCAATATCGGCGCCACCAATGTGCTACGCACCGGGCGCAAGGGGCTTGCCGCCGCGACGCTTCTTGGCGACATGCTCAAGGGCACAGCCGCGGTGCTGGTCATGAATTCGATCGACGGCACCGACGCGGCGCTGGTCGCAGGTCTCGGCGCGGTGCTCGGCCACGTCTTCCCGGTATGGCTCCGTTTCAAAGGCGGCAAGGGCATCGCGACCTATATCGGCGTGCTGATCGCGATGGCCTGGCCGATCGCGGCCGCATTCGGAGCGATTTGGGGTGCGGTCGCTGCGGCGACCCGCACCTCGTCCCTCGCCGGTTTGATCGCCAGCGCAGCGACCCCGGTGATGCTGTGGTTCTATGCCGGCGCCAAGCCCACGCTGCTGTTCGCGGTCCTCACCGTCATCGTCTGGATCATGCACCGCGGCAACATTTCCCGGTTGCTCGTCGGCACCGAACCCAAGATCGGAAGCAAAACCGAAGCGACCGCACCCAAGGCATAATTGATCCGGTCTCGATATTAGCCGCGGTGCGGGTTGGCTGATCCGACAAGTCACGTCAGAGCGGTCCATCGCACGGCGTCTCGCACGAATCAGAGAAGACATCGCCGCAATATTTCATTCTCGATGGTGCTATACCGTCAACGAATGGCAATTCCCGGCCATGCTCTGACTTCTGCAGAGGAATTTCGTTGGCCGCCGACAAATTCACAGCAGGCGCCTGTTTAACCGACGAGCAACGGCTCGATTGGCTGCGCCTGATTCGCAGCGACAATGTCGGGCCGCGCACATTCCGCGCCTGCTCAATCATTGCGGCGGAGCACGTGCGGCGCTCGACGCGCTGCCGGAGCTGGCGCGACGCGGCGGCGCCTCGTCAAGCCCGCCCGCATCTATTCGCGCGAATCGGCCGAACGCGAACTGACCGCATCGAAAAAGCTCGGCATCGCACTGATCGCGCTGGGCGAGCCCGATTATCCGGCGCGGCTGCGCATGATCGACGATCCGCCGCCATTGATCGGCGTGCGCGGCAAGGTCGCCGTGCTGGGATCGAACATGATCGCATTGGTCGGCTCGCGCAACGCGTCCGCTGCCGGCGTGAAATTTGCCGAGCGCATCGCGCGCGAGTTCGGCGAAGCCGGCTTCACCATCGTCTCCGGCCTGGCGCGGGGCATCGACGCAGCAGCGCATCGGGCAAGCCTCGCGACCGGCACGATCGCAGTGCTGGCCGGCGGCCACGATCATATCTATCCGCCGGAGCACGAACCGCTGCTGCAATCGATCCTGCCGAACGGCGCGGCGATCACCGAAATGCCGCTCGGCTGGGAGCCGCGCGGCCGCGACTTCCCCCGCCGCAACCGGCTGATCTCGGGGCTCGCGCTCGGCGTCGTCATCGTCGAGGCAGCGCGCCGCTCGGGCTCGCTGATCACGGCGCGCATGGCGCTGGAGCAGGGCCGCGAGGTGTTTGCGGTGCCGGGCTCGCCGCTCGATCCTCGCGCCGAGGGCACCAATGGCCTGCTCAAGCAGGGCGCAACGCTCGTCACGGAAGCCGCCGACGTGCTGGCCGTGATCCGCCCGATTCTCGGGCAACGCATCGAGCAATCCGCACAAGAACCCGACACGTCCGCCGGCCGCACCGGCTGAGCCCGTCCGCAGCGAGCGCGCCCGCATCCTCGGGCTGCTCGGTCCGACGCCGGTGTCGATCGACGATCTGGTGCGGCTGTCGCAGTCCTCGCCTGCGATCGTGCGGACTGTGCTGCTGGAACTCGAGATCGCCGGCCGGCTGGAGCGTCACGGCGGCGGCCTCGTCTCGCTGGTGTAAACTGAACCGATGATTCTCGCGCATCCTCGTCGCTCTTGCCTTGGCCGTCATCGCCATCTCCGCGGCGGCGCAATCACGCGATGCAGCCTCGTTCGAAAAATTCCTCGCCGAACTTTGGCCGGACGCGCAGGCCCAGGGCATCGCGCGGGCGACCTTCGACAAGGCCTTCGCCGGCGTTACGCCCGATCCACGCGTCATCGCGACCACCAAAAAGCAGCCGGAATACAACAAGCCGGCCGGCCTCTACGTCAACCAGATCGCGTCGGCCCAGAATGCCGCCGAAGGTCGCCGCAAGGAGGCGCAGTGGCACGGCACCTTCGACGCCATCGAGAAGAAATATCACGGTCGAGCGCTGGGTCATTCTCGCCATCTGGGG
This sequence comes from uncultured Alphaproteobacteria bacterium, assembly GCA_963702635.1. GTDB lineage: Bacteria > Pseudomonadota > Alphaproteobacteria > Rhizobiales > Xanthobacteraceae > Z2-YC6860. The sequence continues at coordinate 229,703 of CAVPDL010000009.1, read as the reverse complement.
CATGGAAACGTCCTACGGCGCGCTGAAGGACAAGTGGGACGGCATCCGCTCGCTCTCGACCCTGGCCTTTGCCAAATATCGCGATCCGTATTTCCGCAACGAGCTGCTGGTGGCGCTGAAAATCATCCAGGACGGTCACATCGCGCGCGAGAAATTCGTCAGCTCCTGGGCCGGCGCCATGGGGCAGACCCAGTTCATGCCGACCAACTTCGTCGACTACGCCGTCGATTTCGACGGCGACGGCCGGCGCGACATCTGGACCAACGTGCCCGACGTGCTGGCCTCGACCGCGAACTATTTCGCCAAGGCCGCCGGTGGCTGGAAGATGGGCGTGCCCTGGGGCTTCGAGGTGATCGTGCCGAAAGGCTTCGATCTGATGAAGAGCCGCGCATCATTCGACGAATGGACCAAGCTCGGCGTCAGGCGCGCCGACGGCAAGCCGTTTCCGGCGAGCGGCGACGGCATCCTGTTTTTTCCGGCCGGCTTCCCCAGCCCGGCTTCATCGTCACGGCGAACTTCGACGTCATCAAGGATTACAACGACTCCGACGTCTACGCGCTCGCCATCGGGCACCTTTCCGATCTGATGCAGGGCGGCGGCCCGTTCAAGACGCCCTGGCCGGCACGCGCGACGCAACTGCCGCGCGACGACCGGATCGCATTGCAGAAAAAGCTTGCCGCACTCGGCTACGACCAGACGCGGTTCTCCGCCCACATCGACTTCAAGATGCGCGACTTCGTGCGCGCCGAGCAGAAGAAGCACGGCCTCGTCACCGACGGCCATCCGAACGCCGCGCTGCTCGACAAAATGGGCGTCAAGCTACCCGCAATAACGTGACTGACCGCGCGTCTCGTTCATGCGGCGCCATATCGAGGATTAGCCGAGCGCGTCGAGCCTCTGGCGCGCCTGATTGGCAAGTTCATGCACAATCGGCGACATAATGGCGGCCGCCACCCGGCCGCCTACAGCCTACGCTCGGCCGACGCCCGCATCGTCGTCCATTGCACGTCCAACCGTCATCCGCGCCATCCCGACACATGTTGATGCATATACAATATCCCTCGGTTGCGAAAACTCGCTCGAGCAAATCGAACCCTGAAGCAGCCGGCGGGAACCTTCACGATTTGACAGGGGGGGATGAGTTACCCATGTTCCCGGCGAGTTGGAGCTGCCGCCTTGGCTCGCTTCCGACCTTGAATCTCGCCATCCAACCCATTGGAATTCAATGAAAATTGTCGTTGTTGAATTGCCGGCCAAAGCCAAGACGATCAACAAATATCTTGGCCCGGGCTACGAGGTGCTGGCCTCGTTCGGCCATGTCCGCGACCTGCCGGCCAAGGACGGCTCGGTCGATCCGGAGCACGATTTCAAGATGCTCTGGGAGGTCGACGACAAGTCGAACAAGCGGCTCAACGACATCGCCCGCGCCGTCAAAGGCGCCGATGAGCCTCATCCTCGCCACCGACCCCGACCGCGAGGGCGAGGCGATCTCCTGGCACGTCCTGGAGGTGCTGAAGGAAAAGCACGCCCTGAAGTCGCAGACGGTCGAGCGCGTGGTGTTCAACGCCATCACCAAGCAGGCGGTCGCCGACGCCATGAAGAACCCGCGCCAGATCGACGGCGCGCTGGTCGACGCCTATCTCGCCCGCCGCGCGCTCGACTATCTGGTCGGCTTCACGCTGTCTCCAGTGCTGTGGCGGAAGCTTCCCGGTGCGCGCTCGGCCGGCCGGGTGCAATCGGTGGCGCTTCGGCTCGTCTCGCGACCGCGAGCTGGAAATCGAGAAATTCGTCGCCCGCGAATACTGGTCGCTGGTGGCGAAGCTCGCGACGCCGCGCAACGAGACATTCGAGGCGCGGCTCGTCGGCGCCGACGGCCAGAAAATCCAGCGGCTCGACATCGGCTCGGGCAAAGAGGCCGAGGATTTCAAGCGCGCGCTCGAAACCGCGGCCTTCACCGTCAGCTCGGTCGAGGCCAAGCCCGCGCGGCGCAATCCCTATCCGCCGTTCATGACCTCGACGCTGCAGCAGGAGGCGAGCCGCAAGTTCGGCTTTGCGCCGGCGCACACCATGCGGCTGGCGCAGCGGCTCTACGAGGGCGTCGACATCGACGGCGAGACCGTCGGCCTCATCACCTATATGCGAACCGACGGCGTCGATATCGCGCCCGAGGCGATCGCCGCTGCACGCCAAGTGATCGGGAGCGACTACGGCAGGAACTACGTCCCGTCCTCGCCGCGCCAATACGTCTCGAAGTCGAAGAACGCGCAGGAGGCCCACGAGGCGATCCGCCCGACCGACCTCGCCCGCCGCCCCAAAGACGTCAGGCGAATGCTCGACCACGATCAGGCACGGCTCTACGAGCTGATCTGGCTGCGCACCATCGCAAGCCAGATGGAATCCGCCGAACTCGAGCGCACCACGGTCGACATCACCGCCAAGGTCGGCGGCCGCACGCATCGATCTTCGCGCCACCGGCACGGTCGTGAAGTTCGACGGCTTCCTTACGCTCTACACCGAGGACCAGGACGACAAGGGCGACGACGAGGATGCGAACCGTCTGCCGGAGATGGCGACCGGCGAAAATCTCCAGAAGCGCGAAATCCATGCGACGCCAGCATTTCACCGAGCCGCCGCCGCGCTACTCCGAAGCCTCGCTGGTCAAGCGCATGGAAGAGCTCGGCATCGGCCGGCCCTCGACCTATGCCTCGATCCTCCAGGTGCTCAGGGACCGCGGCTATGTGCGGCTCGACAAGAAGCGCCTGGTTCCCGAGGACAAAGGCCGCGTGCTGGTCGCGTTCCTGGAGAACTTCTTCGCCCGTTACGTCGAATACGATTTCACCGCAAACCTCGAAGAGCAGCTCGATCAAGATCTCCAACAACGAGATGCAACTACAAGGACGTGCTGCGCGACTTCTGGACGGACTTCATCGGCGCGGTCGGCGACATCAAGGAGCTGCGCATCGCGCAGGTGATCGACGCGCTCGACGAGATGCTGGCGCCGCACCTGTTCCCGCCGAGCAAGGACGGCACCGATCCGCGCAAGTGCCCGAACTGCGAGAACGGGCGAATCGGGTTGAAGCTCGGCCGTTTCGGCGGCTTCATCGGCTGCTCGAACTATCCGGAATGCAAGTACACCCGCCAGCTTTCGGTCGGCCCCGACGGCAATGGCGGCGGCATGCGAAAGCTCGGCGAGGACCCGGAGACCGGCCTCGAAGTCTACCGTCCGCAGCGGCCGCTTCGGCAGCTATCTGCAGCTCGGCGAGGCCACCAAGGATGCGGACGGCAAGGCTGTGAAGCCCAAGCGCTCGAGCCTGCCGAAGGGCGTCGCGCCGGACGAAATCGACCTCGACCGCGCCGTCAAGCTTCTGTCGCTGCCGCGCATCGTCGGAAAGCATCCAGACGATGGCGAAGACATCATTGCCGGCATCGGCCGGTTCGGGCCCTACGTCAAGCATGGCAAGACCTACGCCAACATCGGCAACGACGAGGACATTCTCAACATCGGCCTCAACCGCGCGGTGACGCTGATCGAGGAGAAGAAGGCCAATCCCGGCAAGGGCCGCCGGTTCGGCGCCGATCCCGGCAAGCAGCTCGGCGAGCATCCGCAGAAGGGCGGCATGATCGTCGCCAAGAACGGCCGCTACGGACCTTACGTCAGCCACAACGGCGTCAACGCCAACCTGCCGAACGACAAGACGCCCGAAACCATCACGCTCGACGAAGCGGCAGCGCTGGTCGATGCCCGCGCCGAGCACGGTGGCGTGGCGGTAGCGCGCGGAGAAAGCGCCCGGCGCGGCCTGCGCCGGCGAAGAACAGCAGCCGCACCCAAGCCCGGCGCCAAGCCAAAAAAGCGCGCAGTGGCAAGCTCGGCCAAGTCGCCGCGCAAGTCGAAAAAGGCCGAGGCGGCTGAATAGTTCGGCCATTTGCCGTTGCAAGCGCCGTGGCTTGCTGAGCCAGCGCCCGGCTCACGGCCCGGCATGAAGCGTGCAGGCAGCGCCATGCGGCACCCGCTGGCGAATCCGCCCCGCAATCCCTAGATTTCAACCATCACACCGCGCCACAGGCGCAGAGACATTTCATTGGCTACACAACATCATTCCAAGCAAGTCCCCTTCCCGACCAAGGAAGAAATCCTCGCCTTCATCGGCAAGAATCCCGGCAAGATCGGCACGCGCGAGATCGCCCGCGCCTTCGATCTGAAGAACGACCGCCGCGTCGAGCTCAAGCGCCTCTTCGCGAGCTTGCCGACGAGGGTCACATCGCGTCCCGGCGAAAGAAGCTGCATCATGCCGGCTCGCTGCCAAACGTGACGCTTGCCGACATCGTGTCCCGCGACAGACGACGGCGAATTGATTGCGACCCCGACCGAATGGGACGAGGACACCTTCGGCGCGGTGCCCACCATTCGCATCGCCACATCGCGGAAGGCACGACCGCAGCGAGGTGGCCGGTGTCGGCGATCGCGTGCTGGTACGCGTCGAGGAGACCGGCGAGGACACCGTCCGCTACAACGGCCGCGTCATCAAGATCATCGACAAGGCCAAGGTCCGCGCGCTCGGCATTTTCCGCGCGCATGCCGGCCGGTGGCGGACGGTTGGTGCCGATCGACAAAAAGCAACTCGGCAAGGAACTGTCGATTCCGCGCGAAGCGACGAAGGACGCTCAGGACGGCGACCTGATCGCGGTCAGCGTGCACAACACGCAGCTTCGGCCTGCCGACGCGCTCGCGTCGAGGAACGGCTCGGCTCGCTCAAAAGCGAGCGCGCGGTCAGCCTGATCGCGATCCATGCGCACGATATTCCGCATGTGTTCCCGATCGCTGCCGAGGCCGAGGCTCACGCGGCGAAGCCCGCGACCCTCCAAGGCCGCGAGGACTGGCGCAGGCTGCCGCTGGTTACCATCGATCCGGTCGACGCCAAGGACCACGACGACGCGGTCCACGCCGCGCCCGATCCCGATCCGGACAATCCTGGCGGACATATCCTTACGGTCGCTATCGCCGACGTCGCCCACTACGTGACGCCAGGCTCCGCGCTCGACCGAGAGGCGCTGAAGCGCGGCAATTCGGTCTATTTCCCTGACCGCGTCGTGCCGATGCTGCCAGAGCGCATTTCCAACGATCTTTGCTCTCTCCGCGCCAACGAGGACCGCGCCGCGCTGGCGGTCCGTATGATCGTCGAGCCGCGACGGGCGCAAAAAATCGCACACCTTCCATCGTGTGCTGATGAAATCGGCTGCAAAGCTCAACTACCAGCAAGCCCAGGCCGCAATTTCCGGCCGCGCCGACGACACCACCGACACGCTGCTCGACCCGGTGCTTCGGCCACTCTATGCAGCCTACGAGGCGCTGAAGAAAGCCCGCGACGCCCGTGGTCCGCTCGACCTCGATCTGCCCGAGCGGAAAATCCTGCTCAAGGCCGACGGCACCGTCGATCGCGTCGCCACGCCGGAGCGGCTTGAATCTGCATCGGCTGATCGAGGAGTTCATGATCCTCGCCAATGTCGCGGCGGCCGAGACCTTGGAGCACGCCCGCGTGCCGTTGATCTACCGAGTGCACGACGAGCCATCGCTGGAGAAGGTCGAGGCGCTACGACAGTTCCTCGAAACTCTGCACATCTCCCTTCCCAAAGGCGGCGCAATGCGAGCCGAGCAATTCAATCGCATTCTCGATCGTGCCAAAGGCCAGGACGTCGAGAAGCTGGTCAACGAGGTAGTGTTGCGCTCGCAGGCGCAGGCCGAATACGCCGCCGAAAACTACGGCCACTTCGGCCTTAACCTGCGCCGCTACGCGCACTTCACCTCGCCGATCCGCCGCTACGCCGACCTGATCGTGCATCGCGGACTGGTCCGCGCGCTGAAGTTCGGTGACGGCGGACTACCTGAGAGCCAGGACGCTGCGGCGCTCGCCGAGATCGGCGCGCAGATTTCCGCGGCAGAGCGCCGCGCCATGAAAGCCGAGCGCGAGACCAACGACCGGCTGATCGCGCATTTCCTCGCCGACCGCATCGGAGCGAGCTTCGAAGGCCGCATCTCCGGCGTCACCCGCGCCGGCCTGTTCATCAAGCTCGACGGCACCGGCGCCGACGGCTTTGTGCCGGCCCGCACCATTGGCCACGAGTATTTCCAGTACGAAGAGACCATGCACGCCATGGTCGGCAAACACTCCGGAGAGACGCATCGGCTCGGCGACCGCGTTACTGTGAAACTCGTCGAGGCAGCACCGGTCGCGGGCGCGCTCCGCTTCGAGCTTCTGTCCGAGGGCCGGGTCGCCGCGCGGCCGCAGCATAGGCCCTCCGACCGTCCGCATGGCAAAACCCGGCAGGAGCGGCGGCCGAAGCGCTATGGCGGCAAGCGCCGATGAGTGCTTCCCCGCCACCCGACGACCTGCTTCAGCGCTTCACCACCGACGCCTCCCCGGGTCACGCCAACGTGCGGCCGCGGGACGCCTCGACCTTGATCCTGCTCGACCGCAGCGGGCCGGCGCCGAAGGTGCTGATGGGCAAGCGCCACCACGGTCATGTGTTCATGCCCGGTCGATATGTATTTCCCGGGCGGCCGCATCGATCCCGCCGACCGGCGCATGCCGGTCGCGGCCCCGCTCGATCCGCGGATGGAGGCAAAGTTGATGATGCACATCCGCCGCCCGAGCGCCGAGCGGGCGCGCGCGCTTCGCGCTGACCGCCGTGCGCGAGACCTTTGAGGAGACCGGCCTGCTGCTCGGCACCAAGGCCGAGACTACGCCGGCCGCGCCGGACGCCGCCTGGCAGGCCTTTGTCGAGGCCAAGATCCTCCCCGACCTTTCCGCCATGCATTTCATCGCCCGCGCCGTTACCCCGCCACGCCGGAACCGGCGCTACGACACCCGCTTCTTCACCGCCGATGCCAGCGCCATCGCGCACAAGATCGATGGCAAGGTCGGACCCGATTCCGAATTGGTCGATCTGGTCTGGCTGCCGCTGCCCGACATCAAGCAGCGCATCGAGTTAATGGCGATCACGGAATTGGTGCTGCGCGAGCTGCAGGCCCAGATCGACAACGGCTTCAGCCACGACCTGCCGGTTCCCTATTTCCATGTGATGCACGGCAAGCGGGTCCGGGACATGCTGTGAGGGCGCCTGTTTTCTTGACTTTCGCCCTCAAAACCTTAGTTTCCGGCCCTAACAGCGTTAACCGTCGAGGACCGTCATGGCCAAGGCCGTCACCACCAAGATCAAGCTCGTCTCCAGCGCCGACACCGGGTTCTATTACGTGACCAAGAAGAACTCGCGGACGATGACCGAGAAGCTGAAGATGAAGAAATACGATCCGATCGCGAAAAAGCACGTCGATTTCGTCGAAGGCAAGATCAAGTAATCGCCGCGATCCGCGATACGACACACGAAGGGCGCCCCTTGCGGCGCCCTTTTCGTTTTTAATTTTCGTTTGAAAAGAGGTGGCCGGCCGGGAGCGATGTCATGAGGAGGCCACTCGCATCGCTCCCAGGCCGGCCGAACCCTACGGACTCAGGAGATGCGGCGGACCTGAGCATTCCGTAGGGTTATGTCGGGGCGACTGCCGCACTTCGAACCTCGAAACCGACGCCTCTGTCGATTCCCAGACCGCCGCCCGTGGAGTGAGCGCACGCTACTTCAACGCGCCGTGAAAGCAACGTTCGAAACCCCGATAAATGCTGGATTTGCGGGCAATCGCGCGTCAACCTAAACCGTTATGGTTTACGCTCGCGCCGGACGCGCCAAACACAACGATCGCAGCCAATTTTTGGGGAAAGCTACGCCGCGTCGGCGACGACCCGGTTCCGGCCGTCGCGCTTGGCGCGATAGAGCGCCTGGTCGGCACGCTTGAGGATCGTCGCAGCATTGTCGTCGGCGGTGTCGAGGGTGGCGATACCGATCGAGATCGTCACCTCGATGGTCTTCGTGCCCTGCGGCGATCGCGAATGGCTCCGAGGCAATGCGCCGGCGCAGCCGCTCGGCAACGATGGTGGCGACCGCCATGTCGGTTTCCGGCATGACGATGACGAACTCCTCGCCGCCGAGCCGGCAGGCGAGATCGATGCCGCGGATCGACTTCTTGATGCGGGTCGCGAACTCGCGCAACACGTCGTCGCCGGCGTCGTGGCCGTAGGTGTCGTTGACCGACTTGAAATAGTCGATGTCGATCACGAGCGCGGTCAACGGCTTGCCGCGCGCCGCCGCCTGCTCGACCAGAGAGCCGAGATGGCTCTCCATGTAGCGGCGGTTGTAGAGGCCGGTCAGCCCATCGGTGATCGCCATCTCGATCGACTGCTGGACGTTGTCGCGCAGCCGCTCGGTGTAGCGCTTCTTGCGGATTTGCGTCCGGGCGCGGGCATGCAGTTCGTTCTTGTCGACCGGCCGCATCAGATAGTCGTTCACGCCGATTTCGAGGCCGCGGATCATGCGGGCGTTGTCCTCGCCGTCGCAGATCGCCAGGATCGGCACGTTGCGCGTGCGCTCGAGCGAGCGCAGTTGGCTGCACAGCCGCAGCGCGTCGTGGTCTTGCAGCGCCAGCGAGACGATGACGAGATCGAAGTTGCCTTCGGCGGCATGAAACAGCGCGTCGTTCGGATTGAGTCTCGATCTCGACAGCATGTTCACGGCCGATCATCAGGGCCAAGCCGCTCTGCCGAAGACGCACGGTCGTCGATGATCAGGACGCGGCCAGCCGCGGCCGGCATCGGCCATCGCCTGGTTTTCCGGATCCTGGATGCCGATCTCGCGCGAGGTCAACGCCCGCATCCGCAATTCGTCGGTCATCATCTTGAGCCGCGACAGCGACCGCACCCGCGCGATCAGCGCCACGTCGGACACCGGCTTGGTCAGGAAATCGTCGGCGCCGGCATCGAGCCCTTTGACGCGATCGGAAGGCGAATCCAGCGCGGTCACCATCACCACCGGGATGTGGTGGGTCGCACGGTTGGCCTTGATCCTGCGGCAGACCTCGAAACCGTCCATGTCCGGCATCATCACGTCGAGCAGGACGATGTCGCACTCTGCCTTTTCGCAGATCGCCAGCGCCTCGATGGCCGCTCATCGCCGTGACCACGTCGAAATATTCGGCCGACAGCCGCGCCTCCAGCAGCTTGACGTTGGCCGGAACGTCGTCGACGACAAGCACGCGGGCGGTCACGGACTAGCTCTCCTCAGGCATTTCCCAGGAAATGGCGAATGGTCTCGATGAATTTTCCGACCGAAATCGGCTTTGACAGATAGGCCTCGCAGCCGCCCTCGCGGATGCGCTCTTCGTCGCCCTTCATCGCAAAGGCGGTGACGGCGACCACCGGGATCGATTTCAGCTGCGGATCGTCCTTGAGCCATTTGGTGACTTCAAGGCCGGATACTTCCGGCAATTGAATGTCCATCAGCACCAGGTCGGGATGATGCTTGCGGGCGAGATCGAGCGCCTCGATGCCGTTGCGGGTGCCGATGGTCTCGTAGCCATGGGCCTCCAACAGATCGTGGAAGAGCTTCATGTTGAGCTCGTTGTCCTCCACGATCAGGACTGTTTTGGCCATTGGCCTGCCCCACTTCCCCATTGCACGCAAACGCGCCGTCGTGCCGACCCAGACACGCTTCGGCACAATGTTTAACAACCTAGTGAGGAATTGTTACGGAAAGGAAAACGAGAACCGGCCTTTCTCAAGCCCCGCCGCAAGCGTTAACACCATGACAGACCGATAAAATTTGCTGACAGGCAAGCGCCAGGCGCGGCCGGAATGGCGTAGCGGACGGCAGTTGAAAGACCGGCCATTTGCACGCGAATTTGCGGAACAGCCGCGGCCGGATTGCTAAGGTCAAGGCTGCACAAAGAGTCGCAGCCCCATGAAAGGCGGCAAGATCCGCAGCAGCAAGGACCGCGTCCGCCGCGAGGCCGCCGAAGCGCCTCGCCATCGCGGCGCTGACGTTCCTCGCCTCGGAACCTGAGCATCTTGGCGGGTTCCTCGCCGCAACCGGCATCGGCCCGACACGATATCCGCGCCGCCGCCCGCGATGCCGAATTTCTTGGCCGGCGTGCTCGATCACTTTTCCGGCAACGAACCGCTGCTGGTCGCCTTCGCCCACGCAGCAGGGCATCGATCCGACCGAGATCGAGCGCGCGCGCGCGGCGCTGGGCGCAGTCTGGGAACGGGAGGTGCCGTGATGGCCGCTTTCTGCCGCGATTGCCTGCGGTGATGTCGGCAGTGTCGCCCGCTGCCCGCGCTGCTTCTCGCCGCGCGTGCTGCGTCACCCCGAGCTCGATACGCTTACCATCTGCCACGTCGATTGCGACGCCTTCTATGCCACGATCGAGAAGCGCGACGATCCGAGCCTCGCCGACAAGCCGCTGATCATCGGCGGCGGCAATCGCGGCGTCGTCAGCACCGCCTGCTACATCGCGCGCACCTTCGGCGTGCGCTCGGCGATGCCGATGTTCGAGGCGCGCAGGCTCTGCCCGCACGCCACCGTCGATCCGCCCCGACATGGACAAATACGCCGGCGTCAGCCGCCAGGTGCGAAAGCTGATGCTCGACCTCACGCCCGCAGGTCGAGCCGCTCTCGATCGACGAGGCCTTCATGGACCTCGCCGGCACCGAGCGGCTGCACGGCATGAGCGCCGCCAAGGCGCTGGCGCGATTTCGCCGCGCAGGTCGAGCGCGAGATCGGCATCACCGTGTCGATCGGGCTCGCCGCCAACAAGTTCCTGGCAAAGATCGCCTCCGATCTCGACAAGCCGCGCGGCTTCGCCGTGCTCGGCCAGGCCGAAGCCCAGAAATTCCTCGCCGACAAGCCGGTGTCGCTGATCTTCGGCGTCGGCAAGGTCGCGGCCGCAGCGCTTCGCCAAGGATGGCTTCCGGTTGATCGCCGACCTGCAGCGCGCCGACGAGCGCGATCTGATGCGCCGCTATGGCTCCGAGGGCCAGCGGCTCTATCGGCTTGCCCGCGGCATCGACGCCCGCGTCGTCGATCCGGTGCGCGAGCGCAAAAGCGTGTCGGCGGAGAACACCTTCGAGCGCGACCTCGCCTCGTTCCGGCCGCTGGAAAAGCGGCTGTGGTCGGCCGCCGAGGAAGTCTCCGACCGGCTGAAGGAAAAGCGCCTCGCCGGCTCGACCGTCACGCTTGAAGCTCAAGACTTCGGACTTCCGCATCCTGACCCGGGCTCGCTCGCTGGAAAATCCGACCCAGCTCGCCGGAAAAATCTTCGGCGCCGCTCGCGAGCTTCTGGCGCGCGAGATCGACGGCACGCGTTATCGCCTGCTCGGCGTCGGCGTCAGCGCGTTGACCGATGCCGACGAGGCCGATCCGGCCGATCTGATCGACCGTTCCGCCGAACGCCGCGCTGCGGCCGAGCGCGCGATGGACCGGGTGCGCGGCAAATTCGGCCACGAGGCGGTGATGAAGGGCTTGGCGCTGGACGAGGACGAACCGAAGCGGGTCGAGCCGAAAATCCCGAGCCCCCGGCGCCTCATTTAGATCCGAACATTTCAACGGCGTCGAAGTCGCACCCACTTTTCACTGTGCAGGCCGTGCCATACGCTTCGCGCAAGCTCCGGCTGGGGGACCGCCGGGGCCATAACAGGCGGGGAAACATCATGGCTGAGCAGGCAGTCGTACAGGTTTCGCGCATGCTCGATGAGCGCGGCCTGGGCTCGTTCCAGATCAAGCTTCTGGTGTGGTCGTTTTTCGTCGTTCTGATCGACGGCTACGACATCGGCGCCATCGCCTTCGCCGCGCCTCACCTGATCAAGGCCTGGGGCATCTCGCCCCACGCGCTCGGCCCGGTGTTCAGCGCAAGCCTGATCGGCATCCTGTTCGGCTCGGCGCTGTTCGGCTGGGTCGGCGACCGCTATGGCCGCAAGGCCGCGCTGATCTGGTCGAACCTGCTGTTTGGCGTTTTCACCTATGCGGCCGCGCACTCCGCCAACCTCGACCAGATGTTCTGGCTGCGCCTCATCGCCGGCCTCGGCATCGGTGGGGTCATTCCCAACATCGTTGCGATCAACGCCGAATCTGCGCCGCGCAAGCTGCGCGCCACCATGGCAATCATCGCCGTCGGCCTGGTGCCGATCGGCGGCGCGGTCGCGGGTGTGGTCAGCGCGGCACTGGTGCCGACGCACGGCTGGCCGATCCTGTTCCAGATCGGCGGCATCGTGCCCGTCATCATCGGCCTTGCCGGATTCTTCGGTCTGCCGGAATCGATCAAATACATGACCCTGCGCGAAAGCCAGCGCGGCAAGATGGAAAAGCTGATCCACGACATCAGCCCCGGCTATCAGGTGCCGCCGAACGCGCGCTTCGTGCTCGAGGACGAGCAGGAGCAATTCGAAGGATTCAACCCGGCCTATCTGTTCCGCCAGGGCCTCCAGGTGATCACGCCGCTGATCTGGCTGCTGTTCGCCCTCAACCTGATGGGCTTCTTCTTCCTGCTAAGCTGGACGCCGACGCTGATAAGCGCCACCAAGCTTCCGCCGGCGACGGCGGCGCTGGCCGGCACCGCGATGCAGGTCGGCGGCACCGTCGGCTCGCTGCTGCTGTGCGGATGGCTGCAGCGCCAGCGCTTCCTGGGCATCGCCATCATGTTCGTCATCGCCGTACCGGTGGTCGGCTCGATCGGCTTCGCCGGATTGACCTCGCAGGCGGCGCTGCTGACCGCGACCTTCTTTGCCGGCTTCTTCGTGCTCGGCATCCAGTCCGGCATCAATGTGGTCGGCGCCATGATTTACCCGACGTCGCTGCGTTCCTACGGATCGGGCTGGCAATTGGGGCTCGGGCGGATCGGCTCGATCGTTGGTCCGATGGTGGGCGCGCTGGTCGTCGGCATGCCGGTGCAGAACCTTTACATGTGGTCGGCGGTGCCGTTCGCGTTCGGCGCCGTGGTCTGCTTCATCGTGCACCGGCTCAACGAGGCGCGGCTCGCGGCGCACCCGGAGCTACGCGAGGCGCAGTAGTCAGATGAGCATTGACACGCCGCCATCGGTTCTGCTGCGCGCCGACGAAGTAATCGAATAAAGCCACGTCGACTCACTTGCAGGGCTTGGCGTGCCTTCATCTCGATGCGAGGTCATCTCGCCGCTGAGCACGAAATCGCCGTAGTCGAGCACCAGCGCGCGCGACACGCCGTTCTCGTAGAGCTCGAAGGTGATGGCATAGACCGGCGTCTGCTCGCCGGTCTGTTCTCGCCACCGCGCGGTCGAAATAGCTGATCGTCACCGGCCAGCGCGTCATGCCGGCGAACGCCTGCCTGCCTTCGCCGGCGGCGTCGGTCGGCTTCTGCTCGTCCGGCGCGATGGCTTTGCCGATCACGGTGAGCGTGTCGTAGATCTTCTCGCCGGTGTCGGAGCCGTCATAGACCGCGAGCTGGAGCAGCGTCTTGCCCTCGCTGCGCCGCGGCGATGATGCGGCGGACGTGCTCGGTCGGAAACACCAGATCGGTCTTGAGGTCGAGCTTCTTGTCGCTCCGGCTCGGTCAGTTGCACCGCGACGCCGCCCTGCTCGCGCTCGGCCTGGCCGTCGACCGCATCGCGCAGACTTCTCGTTGAAGTAGTTCTGCGAATGGAAGCGCAGCCGCTTGGCGGCGCCGTCCTCCCAGGAGGTGGCGCGCAGATCGCTCACCACCACCTTGCCCTCGCCGCTGTCGAGCTCGGACACCTGGCGGAATTGCAGCGCATAGCCCTCGCAGGCGCTGCCGGAGAAATCGTAGAGGATGCGGCCGCGCACCGCACTGCATCGCGCGCTTGCCGCGCGTGGTGGAGAGCTTGAGGTCGTAGACCGCGCGGTGCGAGGCGAGCGCCATCGGCCCGCTCTGCGCCAGCGCCGGCAGCGACAACAGCGGTTCCAAGGGCGGCGGCGAGCGCCAGACGGGCGGACGCGGCGCGCAATATCATCGCTAATCTCCTCAAATCGCCCGATTTGGCAAAATAGGCATGGCCGGCGTGCGCCGCAACGGCGATGTGGCGCACGCCTGCTTGCAAGCAAGGCCATGATCGGCGAAACAAGTGCGGCATTTTGATGGGGCACGAGCTTGTGCCGGACTTTTGTGCAGCGGGCGGCGCGAAGGAGGACATAATGGCCGGAACGGTGGAAAAGAAGCTCACGGACCTTGGGATCGCGCTGCCGACGCCGGCCGCGCCGGTCGCCAATTACGTGCCGTTCGTGCGCACCGGCAATTTCATGGTGGTATCCGGCCAGCTCTGCTTCGATGCGCGAAGGCAAGCTCGTCGCCAAGGGCAAGCTCGGCGGCGGCGTCTCGGTCGAGGACGGCCAGAAGGCGGCGCGCGCCTGCGCGATCAACCTGCTGGCGCAGCTCAAGGCGGCGCTGGGCGATCTCGACAAGATCGCCCGCGTGGTGCGGCTCGGCGGCTTCATCAATTCGGCGCCGGGCTTCGCCGACGGCCCCAAGGTGATGAACGGCGCCTCCGACCTGATGGTCGCGGCATTCGGCGACAAGGGCCGCCACGCGCGCACCACCGTCGGCGTCGCGGCGCTGCCGCTCGACGCCGCGGTCGAGGTCGAAGCGGCATTCGAAGTGTCCTGAACGAAGGTCCGATGCGCGACTGGCTGACCGCGCGCCCGATCGCCCATCGCGGTCTGCACGACGCCGCCTCCGGCGTCATCGAGAATACGCCGTCGGCGTTCCGCGCCGCGATCGACGGCGGCTACGGCATCGAATGCGATCTGCAGATCAGCGCCGACGGCGAGGCCATGGTGCACCACGACGACGTGCTCGGCCGCCTCACCGACGGCGAAGGCCGGCTCGACGCCATGACCGCCGCGGCGCTCAAGCGCGTGCCGTTCAAGGCCACAGCCGACCGCATGCTGACGCTTGGCGAGCTCTCGATCTGGTCGCCGGCCGCTCAACGCTCGCTGATCGAGCTGAAGGGCCGCTTTGCCGGCGACAATCGTGCTCGCCGAGCGGGCCGCCAAGGTGCTGACGGGCTATAGCGGCCCGGTCGCGGTGATGTCGTTCGATCCAGGCCTGATCGCGGCCGTTCGCGCACTGGCTCCGGCGCATCGTCCGCGGCCTGGTCGGCATGCGCCGCGACGCCGGCGTCGCCGACCGCAGGGCATGTCTGCGCTGCGCTACATCCGTCAGGCCTTTGCCGCGCGCCCGCAATTCCTCGCCTACCGGGTCGCAGGACCTCACGACCGCCGCCGCCGCTGATCGCGCGCCATTGCTGCGACTGCCGCTGCTGACCTGGACGGTCCGCACGCCCGCGGATCGCGACAGCGCCGCACGCCACGCCGACCAGATCATTTTCGAAGGCTTTCGGCCATAATCGCCGTCTAGGTCAGCGCCATGTCCTCCGCGAAAGCCAGCGCCCGCCATCGATCTGACACTTCGCGTCATCCCGGCCATCGCCGAATGTCGACGCCGCCGCCTGGGACGCCTGCGCCAATCCGGCTTCCGAAGCAAACCGAACCATCCAGTCTCAAGATATCCCATATAACCCATTTATCTCATACGATTTTCTTCATGCGCTGGAAGCCTCCGGCTCGGCCACCGCGCGGACCGGCTGGCAGCCCCAGCACGTGCTGGCGGAAGGCCCTGACGGCGCCATCCTCGGCGCCGTGCCCTGCTATCTGAAGTCGCATTCGCGCGGCGAATACGTGTTCGACCGCGGCTGGGCCGAAGCCTACGAGCGCGCCGGCGGCTCGTACTACCCCAAGCTTCAGGTGTCGGTGCCGTTCACGCCGGCGACCGGCCGGCGGCTGCTGGTCCGTCCCTCGCCCGATGCCGAAAAAATCCGCAGCGGCCTGACCGCCGGCCTGGTCGAACTCTGCCGCCGGCACGAGGCCTCCTCCGTGCATGTCACCTTCATGCCGGAGCCGGAATGCGCGGGCCTCGTCGAGCACGGCTTCCTGCATCGCACCGACCAGCAGTTTCACTGGGAGAATGGCGGCTACGCCACCTTCGACGCTTTCCTCGAGGCGCTGTCGGCGCGCAAGCGCAAGACCATCAAGCGCGAACGGCGCGACGCGCTCGCCCCCGGCATCACCGTCCATTGGCTGACCGGCCGCGATCTGACCGAAGCAGGTCTGGGACGCCTTCTTCGAGTTCTACATGGAGACCGGCTCGCGCAAATGGGGCCGGCCCTATCTCACCCGCAAGTTCTACTCGCTGATCGGCGAGACGCATGGCCGACAAGGTCGTGCTGATCATGGCCAAGCGCGCCGGCCGCTTCATCGCCGGCGCCATCAATTTCATCGGCTCGGACACGCTGTTCGGCCGCCACTGGGGCGCGATCGAGCACCACCCGTTCCTGCATTTCGAGCTCTGCTACTACCAGGCCATCGACTACGCCATCGCCCACAAGCTCAAGCGCGTCGAGGCCGGCGCCCAGGGCGAGCACAAGCTCGCCCGCGGCTACCTGCCGGTGACCACCCATTCGGCCCATTACATCGCCGATCCGGGCCTGCGCCGGGCGATCGCCGACTATCTCGTGCGCGAGCGCGCCTATGTGGAAGCCGCCGGCGACGAGCTTGCGGCGCTGGCGCCGTTCCGCAAGGATTTGGTCGAGCAGGAACAGGACTGAGTTTTCCGGGAGGCACGTCATGCCGAGCTACGACTCGCAACAACATTTTCGCGAAAATCCTGCGCGGCGAATTGCCCTGCCACAAGGTCTACGAGGACGACAAGGTTTTCGCCTTCCTCGACATCATGCCGCGCGCGCCCGGCCATACCCTGGTGCTGCCGAAGGCCCCTGCCCGCAACCTCCTCGACGTCGACCCCGACGATCTCGCCGCTGTGGCACCAAGGCCGCCCAGAAAATCGCCAAGGCCGCAATGAACGTGTTCGGCGCCGACGGCATCACCATCCAGCAGTTCAACGAGGGCGCCGGCGGCCAAGTGGTGTTCCACCTGCACATGCACGTCATCCCGCGCAAGATCGGCGTCGCCATGAAGCCGCCGGCGAGCGAAAAGGAAAAGCCCGAGGTGCTGTCCGACCACGCGCTGAAGCTTGCCGCGGCGCTTAAAGGCTAAGCTACCCGCCGAACACGTAAGCTCCCGCAATCACCGCAATCTCGCCGGTCAGCACGCCGACAGAACACCGAGCGCCGGCCGATCAGGAATGCGGCAAATCCCAGGCACTGCCGCGCCGATCCGCACCGGAACGGGAATCGTGGCAAGCGCGCCGGTCGACGACAGGATGAGTTGCGCCATCACGCCGGCGAGCATCGCGGTCGCCACCGCCCGCACCCAGACGATGATCTGCGATTTCTCGTCGAGGCCGCGCACCAGCATCAGGCCGACCACGCCGCCAGACCTCGTTCGGCAGGAAGCCGACCAGGATCAGCGCCAGCACCGGGCCGAGATCGTGCAACGTCGCGCTCATGACGCCGCCTTTCGCCTCGCCTCGCGCAGCCGATGGATGATGTAGGCCAGGGTGCCGGCCATCAGCCCGGTCCACATCAGGTCGAGGCCGATCTTCTGCGCCGCCATGATCGGCCCGATGACGAGGCCCAGCGCGAACGCCAGACCGTCGATCAGCGTGCGGGCTGTTGCGCGCCGACGACATCAGGATCGCCATCGGCGTGAAGAACAGCAGCGCCGCGCCAAGCAGCGGCGGCAGCCTGGCCGCGAGGAAGAAGCCGACAACGCCGCCAATCAGCGCCGCCGGACATCAGGCCTACGCCCAGGCCGTTGTAGAAGGCGATGCGACGCTCGACCGGCATCAGCGGCAACAGCCGCATGCCCTCGACCCAGACGCTGATTGCGGTGAAATGCATCGGCAGCAGCAGATCGCGTCTGGCGCACGCCCGGCCGGCGCATGGTCGGCAGGAGCGCCGCGACCATCGGCAGAAAGCGCACGCTGGACAACGTCACCGCCAGCGCGACCTCCAGCAGCGATGCCGTGTTCAGCGTCGAGATCAGGATGACCTGCGCCGGCGCCGCCCAGATCAGCAGCGTGGACAGCGCCATCCACCACAGGCTGAAGCCCGACCTCGTGGGCCAGCGCGCCCATGCCGACGTAGTTGCCGACGAGAACGTAGAAGAACACCGAGCGGACGGCCGCTATGACGCCGTCGAGGAACACCTGGAAAGAGGCCTGTGCCGTAGCGTTCGAGGGATCAGGCGACATGCCCCTTGGTCACACAGCGGTGCAGGCTGTGCAACCGCGCCTCGGCGGAATCCTCAGATCGGCATCCGATAACCATAGAATTCATGGTCTTCGTTATATCCACCCTGACCGGCGCCGAGATCGGCAAAATCATGAACGAACTCGATGGCTGCGATCCATTTCACCATCTTGAACCCAAGCTCATTTTCGCAGCGCAGCCGGAGAGGAGCGCCGTGCAGCACGCTCACGGGCGCTCCGTTCATCTCATAGGCGAGGATGGTCAGCTCGTGGCGCATGTTGGATATCTCATGCACGTCATAGTAACGCCCGCCGTCGCTGCCGTCGGCAAGCGAGTAAAAGACCGCGTAGCGGGCCTCGGACGTGGGACGAACCAATTCGAGGATGTGACGCATCGGGACACCGCCCCACTTCGCGACCCCCGACCAGCCCTGAATGCAGAAGTGCGTCGTGATCTGCTCCTGCTTCGGCATGGCCTTCAGTTCGGCGTAAGAGAACACCCTCGATGCTTCGACCAGGCCGCCGACCCGCAAAGCGAAGCCCTTGAAGCCCTAGCAACCAGCGCGTCGAACTCGGCCGAGTTCGGCATGGTGCCGTTCGGCCAGAAGTGAGGCGAGATGTCCTTCTCGGCCAATTGGCTGTTCGGGTCCCACCACTCGGTCAGAGCGTTGAACGGCCACATCATGAACTCGCCGACATTCTGCACGACGCGCGCGTGGCGCAGCGTGAACGGCGAGGCCAGCCACCACGTCACGGCCACCAGCGCCATGGCAGGGACAAAAATCACAAACCCGCTCCAGGAGCCGTCGTGCACCCCGGCGAACATCATGTTCAGATTGACGCGCGCGCCGGTGATGAACACCAGGGTCACGTGGATCAGAATGAAGAGCAGGAACCACCACATCGCGAGGAAGTGGATCGAGCGCGCCCGTTGACGATTCAACACCTTGCCGAACCAGCCCAGCCGATTTGAGATCGCAGGCCCCTGCATGAAGCCGGTGAGGATCGACGTGGGCGCGGCAACGAACACGGTGATGAAGTAGGTTAGTTGCTGGAGGCTGTTGTAGCGGGTCCAGCTTTCATCGGCAGGGAAGGTCAGCGACAGGTATTGAAGCGCCGTCGACACGGCGTTTGGAAACACCTCCCACGTGGTCGGCACCAACCTCTGCCACTGGCCGGTCCGGAACAGCAGCGCGTAAACGACGACGCCGTTGATGATCCACAGCAGGCCGAATGAGAAATGCCACCAGCGCGCAAGCCCGACTGAGTGCCGGATGCCGGGAATGCCGAGCCAGCCCGGCAGCGTCACCGAGTCGTCCTTGGCGGTCCATATCCGTCCCGTCGGCACGGCCTTCTGAAAGCGGAACCATTCGGTGCCGGGCGTGCAGTCGCGCTTCCAATACAGCCGCGGATGGTCGGCCAGAACCTGGACGCCCGAGCGAATAATGAACGCCATGAAGAGAAGATTCAGAAAGTGCTGCACCCGCAGCCACGCCGGGAAGCCGGAATTGACGGCAATGGCGGACGGCGGGACGCCTGGATACCGCGCGAGGAAATCCTGCACCGCCGGCAGCTCCCGCAACGCTTGAGCGATAGCCACGCCGATGACGGCGAGCACAAAACCGACCGGCAGCGCCCACAGCACGTTGATCCAACGCCGGCCAATCCTGATCTTGGGCACCACGCCAACCTTGGGCGGCAACCAGTCATTCAGGAGAACACGGTCGTCCGCCGGACTGAGGTTCGCTTCTATCGAATCGTGCGTGGGTGCGACGGGGTGCGTGCTCGTCTTACGGCCCTTCTTGGGTTAACGCCGCCGCCCCCGCATTGCGAAATCGCCCGTACTGTGTCCTGGCGATAGCCTAAACCTTGACCAGCGGCACCTTCGGCACCGTGCCGCCGCGCGGCGGGTCGCCGCCGCCGCCATCGTTGCCGGGCGGCTTCTTCCGCACGCTCGGCTTGCGCCGTGGCTTGGCGCGCTTGCGCCGGAATCTTCTCGGGCTTCGGCGTGATCGGGCCTTCGAGATACTCGAAGCCGAGCTTGTCCTTGCCGATCTCGTCCTTGACCACGACGACGCGGACGTGGCCGCCGCCCTTGAGCTTGCCGAACAGCACCTCGTCGGCGAGCCCCTTCTTGATGTGCTCCTGGATCACGCGCGCCATCGGCCGCGCGCCCATCAGCTCGTCGTAGCCGTTGGCGATCAGCCAGCGCGATCGCCTCCTCCGACAGCTCGATGGTGACGTTGCGGTCGGCAAGCTGCGCCTCGAGCTGCAGCACGAACTTCTCGACCACCTTGGTGATGACCTCGGGCGACAGGTGGTTGAACGTGATGATGGCGTCGAGGCGGTTGCGGAACTCCGGCGCGAACAGCCGGTTGATCGCCTCCATGTCGTCGCCTTCGCGCTTCTGGCGGGTGAAGCCGTAAGCGGCCTTGGCCATGTCGGAAGCGCCGGCGTTGGTCGTCATGATCAGGATGACGTTGCGGAAATCGACCTGCTTGCCGTTGTGGTCGGTGAGCTTGCCGTGATCCATGATCTGCAGCAGCACGTTGAACAGGTCGGGATGCGCCTTCTCGATCTCGTCGAGCAGCAGCACGCAATGCGGATGCTGGTCGACGCCGTCGGTCAGCAGGCCGCCCTGGTCGAAGCCGACATAGCCGGGCGGCGCGCCGATCAGCCGCGACACGGTGTGGCGCTCCATGTATTCCGACATGTCGAAGCGGATGAGCTGCACGCCCAGGCTCGAGCCGCGAGCTGCTTGGCCACCTCGGTCTTGCCGACGCCGGTCGGGCCGGAGAACAGGTAGCAGCCGATCGGCTTCTCCGGCTCGCGCAGGCCCGCGCGGGCGAGCTTGATCGAGGCCGCCAGCGCCTCGATCGGCTTGTCCTGGCCGTAGACCGTGGTCTTCAGCGTCTGCTCGAGATGCTGCAGCACCTCGGCGTCGTCCTTCGACACGGTCTTTGGCGGGATCCGCGCCATGGTGGCGATGGTGGTCTCGATCTCCTTGATGCCGATGGTCTTCTTGCGCCGGCTCTCCGGCAGCAGCATCTGCGCCGCGCCGGATTCATCGATCACGTCGATCGCCTTGTCCGGCAGTTTGCGGTCATGGATGTAGCGCGCCGACAGTTCCACCGCCGCCTTGATGGCGTCGTTGGTGTATTTCAGCTTGTGATAGGCCTCGAAGTACGGCTTCAGGCCCTTCATGATCTCGATCGCGTCCGGCACCGACGGCTCGTTGACGTCGATCTTCTGGAAGCGCCGCACCAGCGCGCGGTCCTTCTCGAAATACTGCCGGTATTCCTTGTAGGTGGTCGAGCCGATGCAGCGCATGTTGCCGGCGGCGAGCGCCGGCTTCAGCAGGTTCGAGGCGTCCATCGCGCCGCCCGAGGTGGCGCCGGCGCCGATCACGGTGTGGATCTCGTCGATGAACATGATCGCGCCCGGATAGGCCTCGATCTCCTTGATCACCTGCTTCAGCCGCTCCTCGAAGTCGCCGCGGTAGCGCGTGCCGGCGAGCAGCGTGCCCATGTCGAGCGCGAACACGGTGGCGTTCTTCAGCACGTCCGGCACTTCGCCGTGGACGATGCGGCGCGCGAGGCCCTCGGCGATCGCGGTCTTGCCGACGCCGGCCTCGCCGACATAGAGCGGATTGTTCTTCTGCCGGCGGCACAGCACCTGGATGGTGCGGTTGATCTCGGACTCGCGGCCGATCAGCGGGTCGATCTTGCCTTCCTTGGCCTTCTTGTTGAGGTTGACGCAGTAGGCTTCGAGCGCATCGCCCTTCTTCTTCGGCTCGCCGTCGCCGTTGCCGCCCTTGGCGTCGGGCTCCTCGTCGTTGTTGCCGCGCACGCTGCGCGATTTCAGACAGGCCCGGCCGCTTGGCGATGCCGTGGCTGATGTAGTTGACCGCGTCGTAGCGGGTCATGTCCTGCTCTTGCAGGAAATAGGCGGCGTGGCTCTCGCGCTCGGCGAAGATCGCGACCAGCACGTTGGCGCCGGTGACCTCCTCGCGGCCCGACGACTGCACGTGGATCACGGCGCGCTGGATCACGCGCTGGAAGCCGGCGGTGGGCTTGCAGTCCTCGCCGCCGTCGGTGACCAGATTTTCCAGCTCGGATTCCAGATAGCGAGGCGAGATTGCGCTTGAGCTTCTCCAGTGTCGACGTTGCAGGCGCGCATCACCGCGGCCGCGTCCTGGTCGTCGATCAGCGCGAGCAACAGGTGCTCGAGCGTCGCGTATTCGTGGTGCCGCTCGTTGGCGAGCGCCAGCGCCCGGTGGAGCGACTGTTCGAGGCTGCGTGAGAATGTTGGCATTATCGACTCTTCTTCATTTGTATTGGACGCCCTCCCCAGGGCTTAGGTCGCAGAGGCTTTTGTTCCAACTTCCGGTCGATTCGCTCGGTTCCGGGACTCACTTCTTTTCCATGACGCACTGCAAAGGATGCTGGTGTTTGCGGGCAAAGTCCATCACCTGCGTCACCTTGGTTTCCGCCACCTCGTAGGTGAAAACGCCGCATTCGCCGATGCCGTGATGGTGCACGTGCAGCATGATCCGGGTCGCGGCCTCGCGGTCCTTGTTGAAAAACCGCTCCAGCACGTGAACCACGAACTCCATCGGCGTGTAGTCGTCGTTGAGCAGCAGCACCCGGTAGAGGTTCGGCCGCTTGGTCTGCGGCTTGGTCTTGGTGATGACGGCGGTGCCGGGTGCCCCGCTCACCGCCGCGCTTGCGGTCATCGTCGCCGGCCGCCCGCTCCGGGCGGGACGCCGTGCTGACCGGCTGGCCGAGGGCTCCTTCATCGTCGGGGCTGAAGTTCGATCCTTGCATGGCTAACGGACGACTGTTTCGCACTTCCAAAGACAACGGTTGATCCCAGGCATCATAAGGGCCCGCCCGCCGCCCTGCCAGACGGCCGATCTGCGCGCCATTCACAGCCCGTTGGCGTTCCATTCCGGCGGGGACAGTCCACAGGCCTCACACATAGGCGTCATCGCTCATAACGCAATTGCCGGCCAAATCGCGGCTTTTTTGCCGAAATTTTGAGCGTTCCCGGACATGCAATCTCAATGCCTGCCGCCGATGATCCGAGAAAATACGTCAAAACGCATTGATTACCGATGCAAACCCACGCGGTCCAGAAGATCCGCGAAAACGGGGGTCACAATGTTGCTCAGGCGATTCCTTCGAAACCGCGACGCCGGCGTTGCGCCCATGCTGGCGCTGGCCGCCCTGCCGCTGTTCGGATTCGTCGGCGCCGCGATCGACTTCAGCCGCGCCGCCTCGGTCCGCACCGCGATGCAAGGCGCGCTCGACGCCACCGCGCTGATGCTGTCGAAGGACGCCCAAACTCTCAGCACCGCCGACCTGATGCAGAAGGCCAGCGACGACTTCAAGGCGCTGTTCAACCGGCCCGAAGCCAGCAACGTCGCGCTCAATACGCAGTTCACCCAGCCCCAGCAGGGCAACTTCTCGCTCAAGCTCAGCGCCTCCGCCACCGTCAATACGGTGTTCTCCAAGCTGATCGGGCATTCGACCATCAACTTGTCCACCTCCTCCACCAGGTGCTGTGGGGCATCAAGAAGCTCAACCTCGCGCTGGTGCTCGATAACACCGGCTCGATGGCGCAGAGCAGCAAGATGACCAACCTGAAGACCGCGGCGCACAATCTGCTCACCACGCTGCAGAACGCCGCCAAGACGCCGGGCGACGTCCAGGTCGCGATCGTGCCGTTCGCCACCGACGTCAACGTCGGCACCGGCAACGTCAGCGCCTACTGGATCGACTGGACCGACTGGGAGGCCGCCAACGGCACCTGCAGCAAGTCGGGTTCGTCGTCGCAGAGCGCGTGCGTGGCTACCGGCACCTGCTCCAAGTCCAGCATCACTCGCAAAGCAATTGTCAAAGCAACGGCGGCGCCTGGACCTGGGCGACATGGACGCCTGCAAACCACAGCACCTGGAACGGCTGCGTCTATGACCGCGACCAGAACAACGACGTGACGAACACCGCCACAGTTGCCGGCTCGCCGGCGACGCTGTTCCGCGCCCATCAGGCGCCGACTTGCCCGACGGCGATGATGCCGCTGTCCACCGACTGGACCGCGCTGAACAGCAAGATCGACGCCATGACGCCGACCGGCAACACCAACGTCACCATCGGCCTCGCGCTGGGGCTTCCAGACTGATCTCGCCGGTCGAGCCGTTCAACGCGCCGGCCGCCGGCGCCCGATCTCGACAAGGTGATCGTGATCCTGACCGACGGCACCAACACCCAGAACCGCTGGAGCTCGACGGAGTCGGTCGATCGACGCGCGCACGCAGAAGGTCTGCGACAACATCAAGGCGGCCAACATCAAGCTCTACACGGTGCGCGTGATCGACGGCAACGCCGCGCTGCTGCAAGGCTGCGCCACCAAGCCATCGATGTACTACGACGTATCGCAGGCGGTGCAGCTCAACAGCGTGTTCAGCTCGATCGCGCAGAACCTCGCCAACCTGCGCATCACGCGATGATCCCTCACGCGCCTCAGTCACGAACCTGCTCGGACAAAGCCCGCCCAAAGGACAGGTTGCCATGGCCATCAGGACATTGATCGATCGCTTGCGCCGGATCGTGGATGAATTGTGCGCCGCGAACGGCGCCAACGTCACCGTCACCTTCGCACTCACGCTCGTCCCGATCGTGGGCTTTGTCGGTGCCGCGGTCGACTACAGCCGCGGCAACTCGGCAAAAGCAGCGTTGCAGGCCGCGAGCGACGCGACCGCGCTGATGGTTTCCAAGAATGCTCCGACCATGACCGAATCGCAGATTCAAACGGCCGCCGCCAACTATCTCACCGCGCTGTTCACCCGGCCAGAGGCGACCAACCTGAAAGTCACCGCAAGCTACGACACGTCGGGCGGCTCTCACGTCATCATTACGGCCAGCGCCGATGTCAAAACCGACTTCATGAACCTGGCGGGCGTGTCGAAAATGAAAATCGGCACCGTCTCCCAGGTCAAATGGGGCAACACGCGGCTGCGCGTCGCGCTCGTGCTCGATAACACCGGCTCGATGGCCCAAGACGGCAAGATGACGGCGCTGAAGACCGCCACCAACAACCTGCTCGACCAGCTCAAGGCCGCCGCCGTCAACAACGGCGACGTCTATGTGTCGATCATTCCCTTCGTCAAGGACGTTAACGTCGGCGCCGTCAATTACCAGGCCACCTGGATCGACTGGACCGACTGGAACTCCAACAACGGTAGCTGCAGCGGCGGTTGGGGGCAAACCAAGAGCTCTTGTAGCGGCACGTGGACCCCCAACAACCACAACACCTGGAACGGCTGCGTGGTCGACCGCGGCAACTCGAACGCCCCGAGCTCCGGCAATTACGATACCAATGTGGCCGCGCCAAATCCTACAATCACGGCGACGCTCTTTGCTGCGGAGCAATACAGCTCCTGCCCGCAGGCCGTGAAGGCTCTGAGCTACGATTGGACCGACATGAAGCTTTTGGTGAGCGCCATGCAACCCGCCGGCAACACCAACCAGGCGATCGGGCTGGCGCACGGCTGGATGTCGCTCGTTGGCGGCGGTCCCTACCCGACACCGCCTGCCATGGATCCGAACTACACGTATTCGCAGATCGTTATTCTGCTTACTGACGGCTTGAACACCCAGAACCGCTGGTACACCAGCCAGAATTCGATCGACACCCGTCAGGCCATGACCTGTTCGAACATCAAAGCCTCCGGCATCACGCTCTACACCATTCAGGTCAACACCGGTGGCGACCCGACCTCGAACCTGCTGCAGACCTGCGCATCCGAATCCAGCAAGTTCTTCCTGCTAACCTCGGCCAACCAGATCATCAGCACGTTCCAGCAGATCGGCACCAAGCTCTCAAATCTGCGCATCGCGCAGTAGGCCACTCGGCAACAAGCGACGATGTCCGGTTCGCACCGGACGACATGCTTACCAAGCTGCTAACGCGTCGCCGCGAATTCCAGCTTTCTGTTTTGTGACTGTTTACGACGCGCCGGAATTGTCGCCCGGGCGCTTCGATCGACGGCATTTGCCGGAGTTTCTGCAATCGACTTTACGCTGTTTTCACACGTCTCGTTTACGAAATGAGCCAGAAAATCGCTTGGAAAGCGTCTTACGGGACAGACAGGCTGCCATGGCCATCAGGACATTGATCGATCGCTTGCGCCGGATCGCGCATGAATTGCGCACGGCAAACGGCGCCAACGTCACCATCACCTTCGCGCTCGCCGCCATCCCAATGGTCGGCTTCGTCGGCGCCGCCGTCGACTACAGTCACGCCAATTCGGTGAAGAGCGCTTTGCAGGCTGCGACCGACGCGACCGCGCTGATGCTGTCGAAGACCGCCCCATCGATGACCAGCTCGCAGATTCAAACCGCGGCCACCAATTACCTAACCGTGCTCTTCAACCGGCCGGAAGCGACAGGACTGTCGGTGACGGCGACCTACAACACCTCTGGCGGTTCGCAGATCCTGGTGGTGTCGTCAGCGAACGTGAAGACCAACTTCATGGGCCTGATCGGCGTCGCCAACATGAAGGTCGGCGCCGACGCCCAGGTCCGGTGGGGCAACTCACGGCTTCGCGTGGCGCTCGTGCTCGATAACACCGGCTCGATGGCCCAAGACGGCAAGATGACGGCGCTGAAGACCGCCACCAACAACCTGCTCGACCAGCTCAAGGCTGCCGCCGCTCAGGATGGCGACGTCTATGTTTCGATCGTCCCGTTCGTCAAGGACGTCAACGTCGGCGCTGGCAATTACCAGGCGACCTGGATCGATTGGACTTCTTGGGATGCCCAAAATGGCACCTGCGGTAACAATGGTAACGGCAATGGCAACGGTAACGGCAACTGTAGCGGCAGTTCCGTCACCAACCACAATACTTGGAACGGTTGCGTCGTTGACCGCGGCGACAGCAACGCACCAAATGCGAACAACTATGACACCAACGTTGCGGCGCCGAATCCCGCCATCACGGCGACGCTGTTCGCGGCCGAACAATATGATTCGTGCCCGCAGGCGATCAAGACGCTAAGCTACGACTGGACCGGGATGAAAACTCTGGTCAGCGCTATGAGCCCGAACGGCAACACCAACCAGGCGATCGGGCTGGCGCACGGCTGGATGTCGCTGGTCGGCGGCGGCCCCTACCCGACGCCTCCGGCGATGGATCCGAACTACAAGTATTCGCAGGTCATCATCCTGCTGACCGACGGCTTGAACACCGAGGATCGCTGGTACACGAACCAAAACCAGATCGACAATCGCCAAGCAAAGACGTGCACCAACATCAAAGCCTCCGGCATCACGCTCTACACCATCCAGGTCAACACTGGCGGCGATCCGACCTCGAGCCTGCTGCAAACCTGTGCCACCGACTCCAGCAAGTTCTTCCTGCTGACCTCGGCGAACCAGATCGTCAGCGCGTTCCAACAGATCGGCATCAACCTGTCCAAACTGCACATCGCGCAGTAAGGCCCCCAAAACGGTGCAAAAGCCCGGCCTCGCGCCGGGCTTTTTATTGCGGCCGCCCGCGGCCCCTGTGCTGTGACCGCATGGGCGACGCTGCCTTTCGCCGACGTGCGTTCGCACACCGCGACCGCGATATCCGTATGAAGCCCGCGATCAACGCCATCAAGCGTTTGCTTGGACCGGGTCTGGTGACCGGCGCGGCCGACGACGATCCGTCCGGCATTGCGACCTACTCCCAGGCCGGCGCTGCGTTCGGCTACGGCCTGCTCTGGACCGTGTTTCTCACCACGCCATTCATGATCGCCATCCAACTGGTCAGCGCCAAGATCGGCCGCGTCACCGGCAAGGGCATCGTCGCAAACGCCAAGGATGTCTGCCCGAGATGGCTTGTGACCGTGGTCGTTGTTCTCCTGGTTGCAGCAAACACGATCAACATCGCAGCGGATCTCGCGGCGATGGGCGAAGCGCTCAGCCTGGTGATCGGAGGACTGACGCGGGAACACGCGTTGATCTTCGCCGCGGTATCCGTGCTGCTGCAGATTTTCGTTCCATACCGGCACTATGCACCGACGTTGAAGCTCCTGACTCTGGTCTTATTTTCCTATGTCGCCACCGTATTCGCGGTGGGTATTCCGTGGCGGGAGGTGCTCTTCGCCACGTTCGTCCCCGCCCCATCGCTGAGCTACCAGTATCTGCTGATGGTCGTCGCAGTCCTCGGCACCACCATCAGCCCCCTATCTGTTCTTCTGGCAAGCCTCGCAGGAGGTGGAGGAAATGCACCGCGGCCGCAACCGCCGGCCGCTCAAGGAATTGCGGCGCGGTGGCGAACAAGAGGTCAGTCGCATCCGGATCGACACGATCTCGGGTATGATCTATTCGAACCTGATCGCGTATTTCATCGTGGTCACCACCGCATCGACCCTGAACTCGCGCGGCATCACCGACATCCAAAGCGCGGCAGCGGCGGCGGAAGCGCTTCGGCCGATCGCCGGCGAGTTCGCGTTCCTGCTGTTCGCGCTGGGCATCGTCGGCACCGGGCTGCTCGCCATTCCGGTGCTGGCCGGCTCAGCAGCCTATGGCGTCGCCGAAGCGTTTGGCTGGCCTGCCACGCTCGAGGCCAAAGCGCCCGACGCCATCGGCTTCTATTCCATGATCGGAGCAGCGACGATCATCGGCTTCGCGCTCGGCTTCAGCCCGATCAATCCGATTCAGTTTCTGGTCTGGAGCGCGGTTCTCAACGGCGTGGTCGCGGTCCCCATCATGGCGATCATGATGCTGGTGGTGACGCACGCGGGCCAGATGGGGCGTTTCCGCGCCGGACGAAGTCTGGCGGTCTGCGGCTGGGGCGCTACCGCTTTGATGGCGGCGACGGTCATCGCCATGTTCGGATCGTTGCTGCCTTAATCGGAGACTTGCCGAAGCGTGCAGGTGGTCAGGCCGGGCAGCAAAAAGCCCGGCCAACCGGACCGGGCTTACTTACGCAACGCTACGCTACAACTTACTTCGCCGGCGCAACCTTGCCGACATAGGCCTCGAACGGCTTGTAGGTTTCCTTGGCGAGATCGGCGTAGAGCTCGCCCATCTTGGTCGCCTGGGCGACAAAGCCCTCATAGGCCGTCTTGGCGAAATCGGTCTGAATCTCGATCGCCTTGTCGAGCGACTTGGCGCCCAACAGCTTCTCCATCACTTTGGTGCCGTCCTCGAATGACTTCTTCGAGTAGTCGGCTACCTCCGCGGCGATCGCCTGTGTCGCCTTGGAGAACACACCGAACGACTTCATCGTAGCGTCCATGCTGTCCTTGCCGACCTTCTGCATGTCTTCGAAGTTCTTCATCATCGTCATCTCTCCGTCCCGCCGCTCCGGACGGGAAAATGGGTGAATACCTGCCTAGACCTTGCGCGCTCGACCGCTCGCATGAACAGCAATATATTGCACTGCACAAAAAAGACAAGGAAAATTTTGCAATGCACTCATATTCCTGCCATGATCGCGCAGATCGCTGTTTACCAATTGATTTGTTTTAACTTTTTGGCAACCCCGCGGCCATATTTTTGCGGGGCGTGCCGTCTATGGGACACTCAGCTCGAAAAAAGGGCGGGGTGATCCGGCGGCGCGTTGGACAAAACAGGGGTCCGAGGCGTCCGGCAGACGCCCGGGACGGGCGGGAACGGGGAAAAGCCACATGCATTGCGTACCGGCCGGAGCCGCTCGTGGGCTCCGTTGGGGCTGTTTGGGTCTCGCCGCCATCCTCGCAGCGCTTGCGACCACCAGCGATCCCGCCGATGCGCGCTCGCGGCGCAAGCACCACCATGCTCGCGCGGTCAACCACGCCCAGGCGCGAAAGCATGTCGCTGAAAGCTACAACCCGCCCTACGCCGACATCGTGGTCGATGCCAAGACCGGAGCGGTGCTGCACCAAGCGAGCCCCGACGGCCCACGCCATCCGGCGTCGCTGACCAAGATTATGACGCTCTACCTGCTGTTCGAACGGCTCGAATCCGGTCGCATCACGCTCGACACGCAGATGAACGGTATCCGAGGAGGCTTCGATCCAAGCCCCGACCAAGCTCGGGCTCAAGCCGGGATCGACCCTGCGGGTCGAGGACGCGATCAAAGGCCTCGTCACCAAGTCCGCCAACGACGCCGCGGTGGTGGTCGCCGAAGCGCTCGAGCGGCAGCGAAGCCGAGTTCGCGCGTATGATGACGCGCAAGGCCCACGCGCTTGGCATGCGCAACACCATCTATCGCAACGCCAACGGCCTGCCGAACGACGAGCAGGTCACCACCGCGCGCGACCAGGCACTGCTCGGCATCGCGATCCAGGAGCGCTTTCCGAAGTACTACCGGTATTTCTCGCTGGCGAGCTTCGTCTATCGCGGCAACGCCATGCGCAATCATAACCACCTGCTCGGCAAGGTGGAGGGCGTCGACGGCATCAAGACCGGCTACACCCGTGACTCCGGCTTCAATCTGCTCACCTCGGTCCGGCGCGGCGCTCGCCACATCGTCGCGGTGGTGCTGGGCGGCCGTTCAGCCGGCAGCCGCGACGCGCGGATGCGCGAGTTGATCGCAAGCCATATCGACGAAGCTTCGACCAAGTCGCCGGCCGTACCGGTCCTGGCTTCGGCCGAAAAGACCGCGCCGGCGCCTGTGCCGACCGCCGCGCCGCAAGTCACCGTCCCGATCGAGGCGCCGCTGTCGTTTGCGCCTCCACCCGTCCCGGCGCCTGCGCCCGTGGCCGAGGAGACCGCGGCGATCACCCCCGACGCCAACGCGCCGATCAAGCCGGTCAAGGTGAAGACGCTGACGGTCAAGCTCGTGCCGCCGAAGAATGCACCGGCCGCGCCCGCACCGGTTCGTACCGCGGCCCTGAGCGTGCCCGTTCAAGAGGCAGCATCCGCTCCGGCCCCCGCCCCTGCACCGGCTGAAGCCAGGCAGTCGCCGGCACCCGCGCATGCCGGCGTGCTCGGCAAGCTGCCGGCCATGATTGCCGCGGCGAAGAATGCGGCTGTTCCGCAAGCCAAGGCCGAAGAGGTCGTGGCCGTGGTCTCCTCGACCGCACGTCACACCACGCGCGGCGGCTGGGCGATCCAGATTGGCGCCTACGAGGACGAGGGCGAAGCCAAGCAGAAGCTCAGCTCCGCCAAAGGCAAGGCTTCGACGATGCTGCAGAAGGCCGAGGGCTACATCGAGCGCACCATCAAGGGCGCTAAGACCTACTACCGCGCCCGTTTTGCCGGCTTCGATCGCGATCAGGCAGAAAATACCTGCAAGCGCCTGAAGAAAAACGACATCGCCTGCATGGCGCTAAAAATCTAGGCAGCGTCCCTACTTCCGGCGGCGCAGCAGCACCTCCTTGGCCTCGTTGATCTGGGCGGCGAGATAGTTCGAGCCGCCCTGATCGGGGTGCAGCTTCTTCATCAGCGCCCGGTGCGCCCGGCCGATCTCGGCCTCGCTGGCGCCCGCCGGCACGCCGAGGACCTGATAGGCCTCCTCTTCGGTCATCTTGCCGCGTCGCGTTGTCCCTTGCCCGGCTGCCGCACCCTCCTGCACCTGCTCACGCCAGCTTGGCTCCCGGCGGTCCAGATAAGCGGCCAACAGCGCGCGGCTGTCGGCATCGAACTCGGCAAGCAGGCCCAGCAGCGTGCTCACCTCGAGGTATCCAGCGACTGCGCCCTGGTAGCGGCCCGCGAGGACGGTGCCGCGCATCGTGCCGCTGTCGTGATCGAGTTCCATCTCGACGAACGGCGCGCGCACCCGCGAGACCTGCCCGGCCGTCTTCTGGGTGCGCTGGAACCAGCCGGTCTGGGCGAACGGTCCCCAGCCGAGCAGGCCCAAGCCGAACAACCCGAGCGGGACCGCCAACTGGGGTTCGCCGCGGAAGAACAGAAACGCCGCCACCGCCACCGCCACGATGCCGCCAGCCGGCCGCAGCACCTTCACCAGTATTTTGGGATCGGCCTTGGCGAAGCCGTTGAGACCCCACAGCACCAGCACCAGAACGAGGATGCCGAAAAACAGCGCCGGCATGGCTATCGCAGCTGCGACAAGAGCTTGATGGCGCCGCTGTTGTGCCGCGCCTTGAGATCGGCCAGCGCCTTCATGCCGCCGGCCGCATAAGCCGCGACCGCGCGCAGCAGCTCGGCAAGCTCGTGCGCCGCGCTGATGTCGAACCGGCAATAGGCGCCGCGCGACAGCCGCGCGATCTCGCGGAACGCCTGCTCGGCGACCGCGATCACGGCCCTCCTGGAACACGAAACGCCGGCACGCCGAGCAGACCAAGCTCGCCTGCGGCTGCGCAAAGATCGTCGATCGGCTCCTCCATGGCGTCGCCGACGAACACCACAGCCTGCACTTTTTTTCCGGCAGTTTCGCGCTTGGCGTGAGCGAGGACCTTGCCGATCTGGGTGTGGCCGCCGCGGCAGTCGATCTTCTCCATCAGCCCGCCGAGCTGGCGGGCGTCCGAGACCCAGCGCGAAGCCCGGCACTCGCCGAGCCCGCGGTAATAGACAAGCTGCACGTCAAGCCCACCGATCGCAGACGTCTCGCCGAAACATGTCGGCCTGCAGGCTGCAGGCGGTATCCCACAGCGGCTGACGGCTCATGGTGGCGTCGAGCGCAAAGATCAGCCGGCCACGCTGGCCGGATTGCGTCGCCGGACCAAGCGATTTCACCTGATTGAGAAAGGCGTCGATATCGGCGCGCGAGGACTCCGCCGCCGGTTGATTGCGGCCTTGGGTCGGTGCGGGAGTGCGGTCTTTCGCCATGCGCCCTATAAGTGCGCCTTCGCGCGCCGGACGCAATGGCCTCGATCGGACTGGTTAAGACGCAATAATGTCGGGCAATTCCAGCGGCTGGGCCTGGGCCGCGAACCATTCCTGGCGGGCCGCGGCACGGCGCATGCCCCGCTCGTCGAGCGGAAGCTTGAGGGTCCGCAGCAGCTGCTCGACCTCCTGGCGGGCTGTGACGTGCGACAGGCTCGGCCGTGTGCCGAGCGTGTCCTCGTCGAGGCGGTCGAGCGCGGTCAGGCCGCGCGGATAGAATTCGCGAAAGATCACGCGTTCGGCAAAGCCGTCCACCGCGCGGAATCCAAGGCGGAGCGAAAGCTCATGCAAGCCCTCCCCGACCAGACGCTTGTTGCGCGAGCCAAGCATGGAGAGGCGATTGCGCACGACGACCCAGTCGATGGTGGCGTGATCGACCACGCGCCGCTGGCGGCGCGCATCGCGCACCATATCGGAGAAATGGCTGGTGCCAGTGACGGCGAAGGTCACCGGGTCGACCGTGGCGAGCACATCGAAGTCGACGAAGCTGTCGTTGAGCGGCGTGATCAGCGTGTCGGCCATCGAATGCGCAAGCCGCATCAGGTAGCTGTCGTGGCCGGGCGTATCGATGACGATGAAATCGTGGGTGTGCTCGATGGCGTCGACCGCGGAGGCGAACTCGCTGAACTCGGCGGCCTCATTGTCCGACACCAGCGCGCCGTCGGTGCGCGAGATGCAGTAATGCGACGGCAGTTCGAGATCGAGACCGGCGTGCTTGGCCCAGGCGCGGCGGTTCTCGATGTAATGGGTGAAGCTCTTCTGTCGCGAATCGAGGTCGATCGTAGCGACCCGCTGGCCCGCCTTCAACAACGCAACCGCGATGTGCATCGCGACTGTTGATTTTCCAGAGCCGCCCTTTTCGTTGCCGAGAACAACGCAGAAGGCTGAGCGCGGCCGCACGCTACTCTCAACCGACATGGCACTCCTCACGGGGCCCAGTCATCGGTCTGCCCCCGCTTGCGGTCAAGCTTAGCACGTGTTTTCGATAGATTAAGATTAACTTGAACACATGACGCGCAAGATCAAAATCCCTGAGAAAAAAACGCGCAAAACCCCAGATGATCCGCGCGATTTCCACGCTTCGCGCCTGGGTCTCGCGCACGCGCGGCAAGGGCGAAACCGTGGCGCTGGTCCCGACTATGGGAGCGCTGCACGTCGGCCATCTGGCGCTGGTCCGGTTCGCCAAACGAAAGGCCGACCGCGTCGTGGTGTCGATCTTCGTTAACCCGACGCAGTTTGCGCCGAACGAGGATTTTTCCAGCTATCCGCGAACCTGGAACGCCGATCTGGCGGCGCTGTCCGAACTGAAGGTCGATGTGATCTGGGCGCCGAGCGTTGCCACAATGTATCCGGATGGCTTCGCCACCGGGATCGCGCCCGGCGGCCCGGCGCTCGCCGGCCTCGAAGACAAATTCCGACCGCATTTCTTCGGCGGCGTCTGCACCGTGGTCGCCAAACTGCTTCTGCAGGTCGCGCCGGACTTCGCGACGTTCGGCGAGAAGGACTACCAGCAGCTCAAAGTCGTGACCGCGATGGCGCGCGATCTGGACATTCCGACCAAGATCGTCGGCCTGCCGACCGTGCGGGAGGAGGACGGCCTCGCGATGTCGTCACGCAACGCCTATCTTTCGGCGAGCGAGCGCGCGGTCGCGCCGACCTTGCATCGTGTGCTTAACGAATGCGCCGCGCACATCAAGAAAGACCAGGCGATGGTCGATGTGCTGGCGGTCGGTCGCGCCAAGATCGAGCGCGAAGGTTTTGTTATTGACTATCTCGAAGCGCGCCACGCCGAAACGCTGGCGCCGGTCGCCACAGCAAAGGACGGCCCGATCCGTCTGCTGGTCGCGGCGAAGCTCGGCCGCACCCGGCTGATCGACAACATCGGAATTTAAAGCAGCCCCAATTCCCGCAGTTCGCGGCGCAGCGGCTCGGGCATGTTGGTCGCGCCGCGCGCGACGCGGGCAAGATCGGGCGGCGCGTCCTTGTGCGTCGAGATAGCGCCAGCCCTGGAAGGCGCGATAGGGCCGCGGCCGCACCGGCACGCATTTCGGATCGAGCACCAGGCGGCAGCGGCCAACGCCGTCCTTGTCGACGAACGGGCGGATGTCGAGGATACGCTCGCGGCAGAGAACTTCGCCGCGGATCACCCAGAAGATCGAGCCGCCATCGAGGATTTCTTCGGCACGCTTGGGCACCATGCGCGTGGTGTGCATGCGCTCGGGCTTCTTCACGCCGCGCTTCTTCTGCTCCGCAAGCTTGAGCTTGATCCAGTCCTCGAGGTCCTCGATCGAGTCGGTGCCGACGCTGAGCTTGATCAGATGAAGCGGCATGTCACGCGTCCAAAATTCACTCTTCGGCGGCCTCGATCGTCATCAACCGGGCGCCCTCCGCGACCTGGCTGCCGGCAGCGACCGTAATCCCGGCAACGCGGCCGCGCTGCGGCGCGACCAGCGCATGCTCCATCTTCATCGCCTCGATCACCGCCAAACGCTGGCCCTTTTCCACTCGGTCTCCGTTGCCCACCAGCAGCACCAACACCTTGCCGTGCATCGGCGCCTTGATCTGGCCGTCGCCGCCGGCATGGTCGGCGTCGCCGGAACCAAGTTCGACGGCGCGGACCACGGTCTGGCGGCCATGGCGCAGCACATAGATGGCATCTGCGGCCTCGATTGCGGTCGCATCAAGAGCGGCCGGCACGCCATCCACAGCAACCGATCGGGCCGGCGGCACCATAGGTGACCTGGGCCGCAATGGCTTCGCCATCGGCCAGAATCGGCAACACCAGCTTGCGCGCGCCGGAAAGCTGGAAGGCGTCGGTTGCGTCCCAGGGCGATGCGGGTTCACCGGGCGGGCGGTCGAGGCTTTGGCCGATCCGGGCGATGTCGCGGGCCAGGAGTTGCGCTGCGCCGAAAGCCGCCGCGGCTCGATCGCCGCTGCCGCCGCCGAGGGTCGCCAAGTTCCGATCGATGAATCCGGTATCGAAGTTTGCCGCGCGAAACTCCGGCGCCCGGCACAGCGCCGAAAGCAGCGCCAGATTGGTGCGCGGTCCAGCCGCGATGGTGTGCTCCAGCGCACCAAGGAGTTTGTCGAGCGCAGCATCGCGGGTTGGCGCATGCGCGATCAGTTTGGCAATCATCGGATCGTAGTAGGGCGTGATCGCACTGCCCTGCTCCACGCCGGTGTCGACGCGGACGCTTTCGCCGAACCGCAACGCCACTAGCGTGCCCGTTGACGGCAGAAACCCGCGCGCCGGATCCTCGGCGTAAAGCCGCGCCTCGACGGCATGGCCCTGCAACGGCACTTGCTCTTGCGTCAACGCTAGTTTCTCGCCGGCCGCGACTCGGAACTGCCATTCGACCAGATCAAGGCCGGTGATCGCCTCTGTCACCGGATGCTCGACCTGAAGCCGCGTATTCATTTCCATGAACCAGTAGCCGTCGGAGCGCAGGCCGCGCGAGCCGTCGGCAATGAACTCCACGGTGCCGGCACCGATATAGCCGACCGCAAGCGCGGCCTTCACCGCCGCCCCGCCCATCGCGGCGCGCAGCTCCGCGGTCATGCCCGGCGCCGGCGCCTCCTCGATCACCTTCTGATAGCGGCGCTGCAGCGAACAGTCGCGCTCGTTGAGATGGATCGCATGGCCGTGCGCATCAGCGAACACTTGCACTTCGACGTGACGCGGCGCCGCGACATATTTCTCGATCAGCACGCGGGCATCGCCGAAAGAACTCTTGGCCTCGCGCCGAGCGCTTTCGAGGGCCGCATCGAACTCGGCGTGACGATCGACCCGCCGCATCCCCTTGCCGCCGCCGCCGGCCACCGCCTTGATCAGCATCGGATAGCCGATTTCATCGGCCTTCTGCTTGAGGAAAGCCTGCTCCTGCCGTTCGCCGTGATAACCCGGCACCACGGGCACGCCGGCCTTTTCCATCAATGCCTTGGCGCTGTCCTTGAGGCCCATGGCGCGGATCGCTCTGGGCGGCGGACCGACAAACACGATGCCGGCCGCGGCGCACGCTTTCGCGAATTCGGCATTCTCCGACAGAAAACCGTATCCGGGATGGACGCACTCGGCGCCCGACTTTCGAGCGACGTCGATAATGCGATCGATGACGAGATAGCTTTCGGCGGCGGGCGCAGGCCCGATCAGGTGGGCCTCATCGCATGAGCGCACGTGCAGAGCGCCCGCGTCGGCCTGCGAATAGACCGCGATGGTGCGAAGCCCGAGCCGATTTGCGGTGCGGGCGATCCGGCAGGCGATCTCGCCGCGGTTGGCGATCAGGACCGAGGAAAACATGGCTGACGGATTAGCACCGCCTGGGCCGGTTTGTCTTACTGCGGCGGCCGGTCAGCCGATCCTGAGGTCTGCGGCGGCTCCGGCGGAGCGGCCTGCTGCTGCGGCGCGGGTGGCGCCGTGTTGAGCGGCGGCGATGGTGGCGGCGCAGGTGCCGCCGCGCGGACCGGCGGTTTCGCTGCCTGGCGGCGAACCGGAGTCCGCTTGGGCGCTGGTGCGGCAGCGGGTTTCGCCTCAACGGCCGGCGGCGATCCGGGTTCGGCGTTCATGATGCTGACTGGCGGGATCGAAGCGGCCGATGGAAAATCGAATTTGCCGGGCACCGGCCCGCCCGCCGTCGTCGGCACAGCCGACATCGGCGACAGGCCGGTCGTCGAAGGCGGCGACGCGGCGGCGAGACCTGGACCATTGGAGGCATTGGGCTGCCACGCCAGCGCGTGCACCCCGACCTGACCCTCGAAGATTTGCGCCTTCATGTTGGCGACGACCCGGTCGATGTCATGCAACAGCGCGAGATCGGCGCAGTCGGTCGGGCTGCAACCACGCGTCGCCAGCACATGTGCGACCAAGCCAAAGCGATCCGCTTCCAAGGAGCGGCGCAACCGGTCGAATACCGGTCGAAAAGTCTTGTCGCGCTCCGCGAGCGGCGCGCTTGCCGCCAGCAGCGAGAGCCGCGCATCGACATAGTCCACCGCGGACGCGACCGCCTCGGGGGTTGCGAACAGGGCCTTTTCGCAAGCGGTTTCGACCACGCTCGTCATGCCGTCGAGACAGGCCAGCGCGGAGCCCGGTGCGATGGCGCGCGCTGTGAGTTCGGCCGAGCGAAGCTCGATGGCGCGGCGATCGGCGGCCTGGTCGCGGGTCAGTTGGCGATCGAGCAGGACGGCTGCGAGCATCGCGCCGACGAGAACCAAGCCCGCGCCGCCCAGCACGCCGACAATGCCGGCAAGTCCCGCGCGCCGGATCAGGTAAATGACCAGAACCGCAAATACCGCCAAGGCCGCACCGCCGAGGAACATGGCGAGCGCAAACGTGACGGTTGATGCGTCCAGTCCGGAGATCACGTGACCTGAACTCAACATGATTCATTCACCGGGAAATTGCCCGCGCCTTTCGCGGGCCAGTATGCCGCAGCAGGGCTACAGAGGCTATTCGGAAAAATTTCGACAGCAGATCGCGGCTCAATTGTGGCGCGTGCCACACCCGCATGCCCGCGGCGATCGCGCGGCGTTAACCACGTTGGTGCAAACGTGCGACGAAGGAACTCAGGTGCCACCGGGCGCCCGATAACCCGGCGCGATGTCTCCCGCGGCGGCGAATGCGCCCTTGGCTTCGACCGAGGTCATCGCCAGTGTCGTGCGCAGATCGCTCACTCCGCCGGAACCTGCCGCAGCGAGCAGGATCGCCGCCATCTGGGTTTCGCCCGGCGCCTCGATGACTGTGAGGAAATCGTACTCGCCGAACGTCAGGTAGTAGCTCAGGACCCGGCCGCCGGCTCGGGCGACGTGTCGCGACAGCGCCTCGGCGCGGTCCTCGGGCTTCACGATCATGCCCTTAATGGCCTCTCGGGTGTATCGGCCTTGGGTGATGAAGAGCGACATCGCCGCCTCCTCCGTTCGAACGATGATGTGGGACCTGTCTTGCCGACGAGCCGGTTTCCGCACAAGCCGCGGCTCAACCCATGCTTAAACGAAAACGGACCCGCAAGCGGGCCCGTCCGCACGCCTTGATCGCGGTCAGCGCTCGCGATCGAGCTGGCTTTCCTTCGCCACGCGCTCGAAGGCCTCGCCGGCGCTCTTGATCCGATATTGATGCTCATCGCCTTCCGGCGGCAGCAGTTTCACAACTTTGAAGGAACCGCTCGCGCCGAAACGGCCAAATGGGCCGGATGTGTAGCGAACATTCTGACCGATGGAATACTTGTGAATTTTTAGCACCGGAGTCTCCCGTCCACACGCGACCACGCCACCCACCGTGGCATCCATTTCCATGAATGTCCGTTCAGAAATTATAGCAGTTAAACCAGTCTCTTGGTGTGAAAAATGTGCAATCGCGAAGGTCGTCGAGCCGACCACCATCGTCTGGACGAATTTGCATCTTTCCAATGGCTTACGGCAATTTCTTTGAAACGGCTTCGAGCTTGCAATGGTGCGCGTTTGCAGGCCGTTCTGTCCTCACCAGACTGTGATGACGCGGCAGTCGACAAGTCCGATTTTGGCCGCCGTCTGCGGATAGATATCGACCCAATTCCGCTCCAACCGGGAGCCGTCCGCAGATGGAGGCTAAAATGGAACGGTTGCATTTCATCTGCCCGAACACTGGGCAGGATATCGATGTCGGGATCGACAGTGAGCTGGAAACCCTGCTGCGGATTCGCGGCAAACGCATCCGCGCCCGTTGTCCGGCTTGCGGCGAACGCCACGAATGGCAGGTGCGCGAGGCAAGGCTCCAGCAGGCGGCTTGACGCTGCCTAATCGCGCTACGGCCTGTCCCGTTGTTCGCCCTCCTCCGGATGGTGGAGGGCAGCCGTGATTTCCCTCTTGGTCATTTGCGTGCCGTCATCACCCTCGATCAGCAGCGCGACGCGGCCGCCGCTGTTGACATGACGCGCCCAGCCGAGCGCCTCGTCGAGCAGGCCGAATTCCTTGTAGAGCCAGCGCTCCCTCTCCATGGGCGGAACAACCTCGGTGCCGGGCGGACCGCTGTAAACACGATAGGTCATGACATCGTCTCCCTATGATGGCGAAGCCTCCGACTTGCGCCGGAGGCTCCCCGCTTATTGTCATGTTAACGGCCGCCCAAACGATCGGTTCCTCAGAAATTCTCGACCCAGGGCCGGAGTTCCACTTCCGATGACCAGGCGCTGTGGGGCTGGTGAATGACGTGAAGGTAGGTCGCAGCGATGGAATTCGGATTGAGCAGGCTCGCGGTCTTGCCCGCAGGTTCCTGCCGGCGCGCGCTCTTGATGCCGCCGTCGATCACGATATGGGCGACGTGGATGCCCTGGGGGTGCAATTCGCGCGACATGCTTTGCGCGAGCCCGCGCAGCGCGAACTTGCCCATGGCGAACGGCGCCGACAACGAATAACCCTTCACACTGGCGGACGCGCCGGTGAAGACGATGCAGCCATGCTTCTTCGGCAGCATGCGTTTGGCAGCTTGCTGCGCCACCAGGAAGCCGCCGAACGCCGTGACCATCAGCGATTTTTCGACCTCAGCCGGATCGAGCTCAACAATCGGCCCGCGGGTGCGGTAGCTCGGGTTGTAGATCACGATCTCCGGCGCGCCGAAACCGCCGTCGAGGTCGGCGTAGAGCTTCTCGACGTCGGCGCGCTTGCTGGCGTCACAGGCGAAAGCCTGCGCGCCGATCTCCTTGGCGAGGTCGGCAAGATCGGCGGTCGAGCGCGCCGCCAGCGCCACCTTGACGCCTTCGCTGTGCAGCGCCCGCGCCAGGGCGGCGCTGAGGCCGGAGCCCGCGCCCACGATCAGCGCGGTGTTGAACTTCACATAGGGCATTGCCAGTCTCCCAAGCGGTTGAAACGCCATTGCCGGGGCGTCGGTCCAAGGACACAATAACCGACACAATATCCGTTGGCGGCGGCAAGGGGCGAATGATGCGGGCAGCTTTCTACGAGAAAAACGGTGCGGCGCGCGAGGTGCTGAGCGTCGCCGAACTGCCTACCCCCGAGCCCGGCCCGGGCGAGGTGCGGGTCAAGCTGACGACCTCCGGGATCAATCCATCCGACGTGAAATCCCGCGAGGGCCGCACCCGCAAGATCGCCTTTCCCCGCGTCATCCCGCACAGCGACGGGGCCGGCGTGATCGACAAGGTCGGCGACGGTGTGCCCGCGTCCCGCAAGGGCGAGCGGGTGTGGATCTGGAACGCGCAGTGGAAACGCGCCTTCGGCACCTGCGCCGAATACATCACCCTTCCGGCCGATCTTGCGGTGTCGCTGCCGGCCGGCGTCAGCGACGAGGCCGGCGCCTGCCTCGGCATCCCGGCGATGACGGCCTATCACGCCGTTGCAGTCGCAGGCGCCGACAAGGGCCGCACCGTTCTGGTGACTGGAGGCGCCGGCGGCGTCGGCCATTACGCCATCCAGTTCGCCAAGGCGCGCGGGGCAACCGTGCTGACCACGGTCAGCTCCGAGGCTAAAGGAAAGATCGCCAGGGATGCCGGCGCCGATCACGTCATCGACTACAAGCGCGAGAACGTCGGCGAGCGGGTGATGGCGGTCACCGGCAAGAACGGCGTCGATGCCGTGGTCGAGATGGACCTTGCCGCCAACGCCAAAATCTATCCGACCTGCCTGCACGCCCGCAGCGAGGTCGTGGTCTACGGCACCGGAAGCGCCGAGGCGCAGATTCCCGCCCAGTTCCTGCTGGTCAATGCGATCGCCATCAAATTCATCTTCGTCTACGAACTCAACGCGGCGGAGCGCACGGCCGCCGTGTCGACAATCAACCGCATGCTCGAAACCAAGACCCTGAAGAACAATGTCGCCCTGACGATGCCGTTGACTGACATCGTTGCGGCGCACGAAGCCGTCGAACAGGGCAAGGCCATGGGCAACGTGGTGGTGCGACTTTGATGTTTGAGCATGATCTTTTCCGAAAACCGCTGCGCACCCCGCATCAAGTGCGGGGCAGGCTTTTTCGGGATCATGCTCTGCGGTGGGGACCAACTGAGACTGACTGCCAATCGGAGGGCTCTCACATGCTTCGTCTGCTCGTTCTGGCTGGCCTCGTGCTGGCCGCGCTCGGCTCGCCTGGTGCGCTGGCGCAGAGCGCGACGTTCTACACCGTGAGCTACATCGAGGTCGGTCCGGTGCTGGCCAAGATCGGCGCGCTGGCGCTGCGCAATTACGGTGACGCCAGCAAGAACGACAGCGGCAAGGTCGACCTGGATGTGGTTCAACGCATCGACCGCCCCAACCAGTTCGCGGTGCTGGGCGCGTGGACCGATCAGGCCGCGTACGAGGCGCATGTCAAAGGCGAGCCCAGCAAGAAGCTCAACGACAAGCTTGCCACCACGCTCGCCTCCCCGGTCGACACCCGCCAGAACAATGCGCTTTCGATCGCGCCGCCCAAGCCCGGCAAGGATTCGATCATCGTCGTCACCCACGTCGACGTCATTCCGTCCAACAAGGACGCCGCGGTGGCAGCGTTCGAGCAGCTCGCCGATGCAGTCCCGCAAGCATGCCGGCAACCTGCAATTCGACGTCTGGCAGCAGGTCGGCCGGCCGAACCATTTCACCGTGGTCGAAAGCTGGAACACCCGCGGCGCCTTCGACCTGCACCAGATGCAGAAGGAGACGCGGGAATTTCGCGGCAAGCTCGCGCCGATGCTGGGCGCGCTCTACGACGAGCGGCTCTACAAGCCGCTGAAATAGCGCCGCACAATCGTTGGAACTTCTGGCGTCCTCCGCTGTTTCTTCGTCAACAGAAGCGACGGAGGATTGCATCATGGGTTTCGGACGAGGCTTGTTGCTGTGGCTGCTCGGCATTCCGCTGCCGATCATCATTCTGCTGGCGATTTTCTGGCATCACTGAAGTAACGGCGCTGCCAGCGCGGCCACGGCGCGATCCGCCGCGGCCGCATCGCTTTGTGCAGGCACGACCTCTCCGTCGTCATCGCTGAGGCAATGCCTCTCGGTTGTCATTGCCGGACTTGATCCGGCAATCCATGATAACTGTCCAAAAATCCAATCCGTAAGTTTCTCATTCGCTGCTCCTCTTCATGGATCCCGGATCAAGTCCGGCGATGACGCCGCGTGTACGGCTGCGTTGTGCGTAAGTGCGCGATATCGTTCTCGCGGCGCGTTTTTGCGCCCGAGGCCTTCGGCCGATGCGCTCTCGAAAGGTCCGAGGGCGCGCGGGACGCCGGGGGTCCGGCGGACCCACGGGCTCCGATGTCTCGCGACACCGAAGCGGAACGGCGATCTCGGCCGAGGCCGCCGTCCGGTGTTGATAGAACCGCAAGTCCGCCTTCGCTCCAGCGTCCCGCGCGCGGTGTTTGAGGCTTGCTCCGCAAGACCCCCGGTGGGCGTCACCTTTCAGGCTTCCCGGCTTGTGAGAGATTGCTCTCCGCCCGGGATGCCTACCCACCGCTTTGGGGCTGGCCTTTGCGCGTCAGGTTTGGCGCCGTACGCGCATCGGCCGCCAAAGCCCGCGTGACCCGAGCAGTCGGGCCGGGACCTTGCGGCTTGGGCCGCCGGGGCGGGGTGTGCGTTCGGCACCCCTCACTTCGCATTCCCCGGCCACCGCCAGCCGGTCCCGCTTAACGACGCCTCGCGAAGCGCCCTCGGATGGACCGGCCTGCGCGTATTATGAGTTCGGAAAAAAGTGAGCGGGGATAGGCGCTCACGAAAATGTGATTATATTCCTCTAGCGGCCAGGGGCCTTGAACGTCCAATTTTTTCTGTATATACATTTATTCGCCGATGGCGATCACCTACGACCCGGCCAAACGCGAATGGACGCTGCGCGAACGCGGGCTCGACTTCGAACGCGCCGCCGAGGTGTTCGCTGGACCGACGATCGACATCCCCGATCTGCGTCGGGACTATGGCGAGTTGCGGATCAACTCAATCGGGTACTTGAGCGGACGTATGGCGTTCATCTGCTGGACGCAACGCGGAGAAAACCGCCACATCATTTCAATGAGGAAAGCCAATGCACGGGAACAAGCGCGCTACGGCAAAGCGATTGCCGCCGCTTACGGCGAAAGAACTAAAGAAGATTGACGACTATGTCCTCAGGCCAAAAGACTATGAGGAGATTCCGGAGCAGACCGACGAAGATTTCGCGCGCGGTGTTCTGCATATCGGCGGCGTGCCCGTCAAACGCGGACGGCCGAAGCTCTCAACGCCCAAGCAGCCCGTGAGCCTGCGGCTCGATCCCGATGTCGTGGCGCACTTCCGCCGCAGCGGGCGCGGCTGGCAGAGCCGCATCAATGCCGCGCTGCGAAAGGCCGCGAAGCTGCCGAAGGAGAAGCGGAAGCGGGCGTAGCGTCGTCTGGCCCGTCGCGCCTTTGCCCATCCTGCGCTTGCTTGTTATATTCGCGGCATGCGTCGAAACGAAGCCATTGCCCGGTTGAAAGAGGTCGAGACCGCCGTGCGCGCGCTCGGCGCCACGTCGCTTTACCTGTTCGGCTCGCTCGCTCGCACGCACGCGACGAGGCGCGGCCGGATTCCGACGTTGACGTGTTCATCGACAAAGACCCCGCGCGCGCCTTCGGCTTTGACGAGTTCATGGGCATTTACTTGACACTGTACAAGGCGCTCGGCGTCGAACTCGGCTACAGCACCCGCGATGGGCTCGTCGAGCCGTACCGTGACGACATCGAGCGCGAAGCCATCCGGGTGTTTTGATGGCGGCGACCGCCAATCCGCGCGCCAGGCTGGAGCACATTCTGTTTCACATTCGGGGCGTCGCCG
Source organism: uncultured Alphaproteobacteria bacterium (assembly GCA_963702635.1). Lineage (GTDB taxonomy): Bacteria > Pseudomonadota > Alphaproteobacteria > Rhizobiales > Xanthobacteraceae > Z2-YC6860. Next base: position 185,074 of record CAVPDL010000009.1, on the reverse strand, counting down.
ACACGGTCGGCGGCATCCGCTTTAAAACTTACAGCAGCGTCTTACCATATGGAGCGCACGGTCGAGCGTGCCGTGCAGATCATTTCCGAAGCGGTCCGCGCGCTTCCCGCCGAACTCACCGAGCGCCATCCCGAAATTGAATGGGAGAAGATTGCGAGCATTGGCAACATCTTGCGCCACGAATATCAGCGGGTCGATCCGGCGAAAATAATGATGGGTCTCGCTCCGCTCGACCCATCCTACGCGCTTCGCGCCTTTGCCTACCCTACGTTCGCTGCAAGACCCCAAGGAGCCGGTCACCCTGCGGCTTGATCACGACGTGCTGGCGCATTTCCGCCGCAGCGGGCGCGGCTGGCAAAGCCGTATCAATGCGGTGCTGCGGAAGGCTGTGAAGCTGCCAAAGGAGAAGAGAAACCGGGCATGAAATCGTAGCCGTTATTCGACGAAATAATCTTCGTCAATTTTTTTTATCTCGTAGGTGTCTTTGATTCGCACGCCGACATTGTGCTTGATCATAAGGCGAGCCAATTCTGGCCCATCGATGAGGATCACCCGCTTCGAAACGCGCTGCACGAATTCCTCTGCGCTGGATGGGAAGTGGGAAGTCGTTACGAAAATCCCTTTCGACGCGCGATGACCTTCAAGGCTCCCTACAAAGTCACGAACTTCTCGCACCGCGACCGGATGATCAGGTGCATATCTTTTTGCTTGGACGTATACGACGTCGAGGCCAAGCTCGTCTTCTTTCACGACTCCATCAACACCGCCATCGCCCGAGCGACCGAGCGCCCGCGCCATTTCCGCTCGGCCTCCGCCGTAGCCCATTGCGATCAGTAGGTCCATGACCAAACGTTCGAAAAACCCGGCCGGAAAACTATGCACCCGAGAAATCAAATCGTCCGAGAGTTCTTTAGTCAATCGCTCGACGTTTGCAGTAATTTGGTCATCAGGACTCCCGATCGTTTCGAGACTCGCTTCACCCACTACCTCTTCGACAACGCGGCTGCGGGATTTCCATTCAACGAATTCCGGAAACCGCGACAGCATCCTGTTATCAATTTTGGCCGGGTTCTCGCCCAACAGCTCCCGCCCACGGTTTGTGATCTTAAAATATCCATGACGAGTACTCTCAACTAGGCCTGCCCTTTGCAGGTATGTTTTGGCCCAGTGCAATCGATTTGACAGGACGGTTTGGCGACCACTCGGGACGAGAAGGGAAGTATCGGACTCAGACAGCTTAAGTTCGCCGGCGATTTCGTCGATCAGTTCGCTAATGAAAGTTTCGCCACCTCTTTGTTCGATTTTTCGTAACAAAGGCAACATTAGCGACTGATAATCAGGAACAGCCATTATTCACTCCCTCACATCCTAAACACCCCAAACCTCGTCCTTCGCACCGGCGCATTCAGCGCCGCCGAGAACGCCAGCGCCAGCACGCGGCGCGTCTCGCTCGGCAAAATGATGCCGTCGTCCCAGAGCCGCGCGGTGGCGTAATACGGATTGCCCTCGGCCTCGTACTGCGCGCGGATCGGCGCCTTGAAGGCGTCCTCGTCGGCGGCGCTCCAGCTTTTGCCATCGGCCTCGATGTTGTCGCGGCGCACGGTCGCCAGCACCGAGGCCGCCTGCTCGCCGCCCATCACCGAGATGCGCGCGTTCGGCCAGGTGAACAGAAAGCGCGGGCCGTAGGCGCGGCCGCACATGCCGTAGTTGCCGGCGCCGAAGCTGCCGCCGACGATCAGCGTGATCTTCGGCACCTGGGCGCAGGCCACCGCGGTGACCATCTTGGCGCCGTCCTTGGCGATGCCGCCGGCCTCGTAATCGCGGCCGACCATGAAGCCGGAGATGTTCTGCAGGAACAGCAGCGGAATGCGGCGCTGGCAGCACAGCTCGATGAAATGCGCGGCCTTCAGCGCGCTCTCCGAGAACAGGATGCCGTTGTTGGCGAGGATGCCGACCGGAATGCCGCTCAGATGCGCGAAGCCGGTGACCAGCGTGGTGCCGTAGAGCGCCTTGAACTCGTCGAACTCGGAGCCGTCGACCAGGCGCGCGATGATCTCGCGGGCGTCGATCTGCTTGCGCAGGTCGGCTCGGCACGATGCCGTCGAGCTCGTCGGCGGAGAACTTCGGCTCGCGCGGCGGCAAGCAGCGGGATATCGACGGATTTTTTGGTGTTGAGGTTGGCGACGATCCGTCGCGCCAGCGCCAGCGCGTGCGCGTCGTCGGCCGCCATGTGGTCGGCGACGCCGGATTTGCGCGCATGGACGTCGGCGCCGCCGAGGTCTTCGGCCGAAACCACCTCGCCGGTCGCAGCCTTCACCAGCGGCGGGCCGCCGAGGAAGATGGTGCCCTGCCCTTTGACGATGATGGTCTCGTCGCTCATCGCCGGCACATAGGCGCCGCCGGCGGTGCATGAGCCCATCACCACGGCGATCTGCGGGATGCCGAGCGAGGACAGCGTCGCCTGGTTGTAGAAGATGCGGCCGAAGTGCTCGCGGTCGGGGAACACCTCGGTCTGGTGCGGCAGGTTGGCGCCGCCGGAGTCGACCAGATAGATGCAGGGCAGCCGGTTCTCGCGCGCGATCTCCTGGGCGCGCAGATGCTTCTTCACCGTCATCGGGTAATAGGTGCCGCCCTTGATGGTGCTGTCGTTGCAGACGATCGACGCATTCGCGGCCTTCGACGCGGCCGATGCCGGTGATCAGGCCGGCGCCGTGGATGGCGTCGTCGTACATGCCGTTGGCGGCAAGCGGCGACAGCTCCAGGAACGGCGAGCCGGGATCGATGCAGCCGCATGACGCGGTCGCGCGGCAGCAGTTTGCCGCGCGACAGATGGCGCTCGCGGATGCGCGGCGGGCCGCCGTGCGGCGGCCTCGGCGCGGCGCGTTTGCAGCTCGTCGGCAAGCGCGCGCATGCGCGCGGCGTTGGCGGCAAACTCCGCCGAGCCCGTGTCGATATTGGATGCGATCGGCAAGCGATTCCCTCCCGCGCGCAACTATACGCGCACCGCAAATCCAATGTGAACGGCTCTTCAGGCTGGAACCGAAATGAAAGTTCTGAAATTCGCGGAACGGAATATGGCGTTCCGACGTTGCCTCCTCGACCGAAAAATTCGGCCGCGAGGGGACACCAGAGGAGACGTTGGAATGAAGAAATCGCTTCTGGCGACGGTTGCAGCCGTCGCTCTCATCGCAGGCACCGGAATGGTTGCAGCGGAAGGCGCCAAGGAACAGCCGGCCGCCAAGCCGCGGTCAGGCCGAGATGCACAAGGGCGCCGAGACAAAGGGTGGAGCCGAACTCAAGGGCCATGCGCAGACCACCGGCTCCGGCGCGAACGAGATGAAGTCCGAGCCCAAGGCGGATGCGAAGTCCGCGCCCAAAGCCGAAATGAAGGCGGGCCGAGACCAAGGGCCATACCGGCAGCAAGGCCGAGATCAACGGCAAAGCCAAGCCCTCGACCACGGGCGCAGGCGCGGCTGAGGAACACAAGGCAGGTGCGGCCGAGGAGCACAAGGCTGGCACCAAGGCCAAGCCCTCGACCACCGGCGCGGGCCCGTCCGAAAACAAGGCCGGCTCGTCGACCAGCGGCGCCAACGAGATGAAGTCCGGCACGCAGGGTGCGCAGTCTCCGGCGGCGAAGTCGCCGTCCGCGGCGCAAGGCACCTCCAGCTCGACCACCGCGCAAGGCTCGGCCGGCACGCAGGGCGCGTCGGTCAACCTGACCACCGAGCAGAAGACCAAGATCCGCACCACGGTGATGCAAGTCGAGCAGCGCGCCGAAGGTCTCGCGCAGCTCGATCAACTTCAACATCGCGTCGGCACGGCGGTGCCGCGCACGCGTCCACTTCGTGACGGTGCCGGAGACGCTCGTCGAGATTCACCCGGCGTGGCGCGGCTACGAGCTACTTCGTGGTCGACGAGGAGATCATCATCGTCGAGCCGCGCACGTTCAAGATCGTGGCGGTGCTCGACGTCTAACGACCGCACCGCATCACAACGCGACCCTGGAGGGCGGCCCGACCAGGCCGCCCTTCGGCTATATTGCGTTATGGTCGCCGGATGGCACGACGGACCGAAATCAGCGCAGGCCTGCTCGCCTTCCGGCGGCGGAGCCGAGATCGAGGTTCCTGCTGGCGCATCCGGGCGGGCCGTACTGGGCCAAGCAAGGACGACGGCGCCTGGACCATTCCGAAGGGCCTGGTGCGGCCCGACGATCTTCTGGCCGGCGCGCGGCGCGAATTCCGCGAGGAAACCGGATTCGAGGCATCGGGGCCGTTCATTCCGCTCGCGCCGGTCCGGCAGAAGAGCGGCAAGACCGTTCACGGCTTCGCCTTCGAGGGCGATTTCGACCTGGAGAACTTTTCCAGCAACCTGTTCGAGATGGAATGGCCGCCGCGGTCCGGCAAGCGCGCGGAGTTTCCGGAGATCGACCGGCTCGGCTGGTTTGGGCCGAAAGAGGCGCTGAAAAAGATCATCGCCTACCAGCGGCCGTTCCTGGCGGAGCTTGCCGACAAGCTCGCCGAAACGAATTCGCCTCCCGCCACGGCCGTGGCGGGAGGCGAATTCGAACGAGTTCAAGTTGATCGAGCTTAAGCCCGTACCTCCTGCCGCTGGAACGCGACATAGCCGACCACGTAGAGCAGGATCGTGCCGGCGATCAGGCTGACGATCTGCGGCCAGGCCTGCATGATGCTTTCACCGAGCGGCAGCGGCGAGGCGATGCGGCCCTGGAACTGCGCCAGCAAGCGTGGTCATCGACTGCGCATCGGGATTGAGCATCGCCACCACGGCCTCGCCGTAAAGCGTGCCGGGCGAAAGGCGCGACAGGCCCTGTCTGCCACATCAGCGTGGCGGGAGTCGGCAGGCCGAGCTGGGCGAAGCGCATGTCGGAGGGCGAAATGACCTCGCCGAGCATCTGCGCCAGCGCCGGCCACAGCAGCGCCAGGAACAGCCACAGCCCAAGCGCCACCAGCGCCGCGGTCGCGGTCGAGCGAAAGAACACCGAGAAGCAGCGACGGCCAGCGCCAGCCAGATTCCGGCATAGGCGATGGTCACCAGCAGGAACACGAACAGCCGTCCGATCTCCTCGCCGCTCGGCGGCACGCCGAGCCGCAGCAGGCCGAAGCCGATCACCAGCAGCCACAGCGTGACCAGGCTGATCGAGATGGTTGAAAGCCCCGCCAGGAATTTCCCGAGCAGCAGCGCGTCGCGATAGATCGGCTGCGCCAGGATGCGCGACATGGTGCGGCGGTTGTATTCGCCGTTGATGGCGTCGAAGCCAAGCCCGATCGCAAGGATCGGCACCAGGATGCTCAGCACCAGGACGAACGACAGCAGCGACTGGCCCGGCGGCGCGAACAGCCGCAGGAACAGGAACGGATCCTCGGCCGTGGTGTTGCGGATCTGCTCGGCGGCGAAATAGACCACCGCGCCGCCCAGCAGCACGACCAGGAATTCCAGCACCAGCATGCGCACGCTGGTGAGGTGGTCGAACAGCTCGCGGAAGAAGACGACGCTGAGCCCGCGCCAGGGAGAGCCTTCACGCTGCATGGGACGTGCCATGGGGCTCCCTGCATCTGCTGGTTCTGGAAATAGCGGTTGTAGATCGCGTCGAGGCTCGGCTCCTCGATCGACAGCCGCCGCAAGCGCGCCGCCGGCGTTGACCACGGCGGCGGCGGCCTGCGGCGCGCACGTCGCGCGTCGGCCAACAGCCGGTAGCGGCTCGGGCCGGACTGATCGACCGCCTTCACGCCGGCGATCTCGGAGAACCGCAGCGCGAGCCCCTCGCCGTCGGCCTCGACCTCGACGTTGTAGCCGCCGCCGAGCACCTGACGGGCCAGCTCCGGCACGGTGCCCATCAGCGCGATGCGGCCGGCATTGAACAGCGCCACGCGGTCGCACACGCTCTGCACCCGCTCGAGCAGATGCGACGACAGCAGCACCGCGACGCCGTCGTGCTTGAGCGAACGGATCGTCTCCAGCAGTTCCGACGGTCGCATGCGGATCGAGGCCCGAGGTCGGCTCGTCGAGGATCGCGATCTGACACGTCCTTCATCAGGATTTCGGCGAGGCCGAGCCGCTGGCGCATGCCGCGCGAGAATGCGCCGACGCGCTTGATGCCGACATCGCCGAGGCCGACGCGATCGAGCGCCGCGATGATCCGCTTGTCGCGGACCGCCAGGCTCGATGCCGATCAGCGCCGCGGTGTAGCGCAGGTTGTCGAGCGCCGTCATGTGGTCGTAGAAGCCGACGGTGTCGGGCATGTAGCCGACGAGGCGCTTGACCTGAAGCGGCTCGCGCGCCGGATTGTGGCCCAGCACGCTGACGGTGCCGGCCGTGACGTCGGTCAGGCCGAGCATCATCAGGATCGTCGTGGTCTTGCCGGCGCCGTTCGGCCCGAGCAGACCGAAAATCTCGCCGCGACCGACCGTGAACGAGATGTCGTCCACGGCCGCCGCCGCGCCGTAGCGCTTGGTCAGCCCCCGCGCCTCGATGACGATATCGTTCATCGCCGTCCGAACCTCGCCACCGCTCCCACCATGATCAGCAACGCGATCGCGATGACGCGCGATGCCGATGGCGCCCCACATTGTCGAGACGCCAACGGCGATCGCGGAACTGGGTGGAGGCGGTTTCGCCGCGCGCAGCAACGTTGAAGGTCGGCGCGTAATCGCCGGCAATCGCCTTCTCCGGCGGCGTCACCAGGGCCTGCACCTCTTTGTTCTGCCCAGGCGCGATGCGGTCGATGGTCTTCGGCTCGAAAGCGATCTTCCAGCCGCTCGGTGCGCTGCTGGTGAGCTCGATCTCGTCGGCCGGCGCCGTGCCGGTGTTGGTGACGACGATCGGGATCGAGGCTTCCTTGCCCGCCTCGGCGCGGCCGGATAGTACGCCGTCGCGGCCGGAGATGTTGAGCTGCGGCTGGCCGGTGATTTCGAGCGCAACGGTGGTATCGGCGGATGCATCCTCGGCCGACGCCTTGACCGAAACCGGATAGCGGTTGGCGGCGATGGTGTTCGGCGGCCGGACCTTGAGCTTGACGGTCTTGGACTGGCCGGCGTCGATCGGCACCGACGAAAGCTCCTGGCTGCCGTACTGCTCGGTGAAGCTTGTTTCGAAATTCTTCGGCGCTTGCGCCCCGAGGCTGACCACGAGGTTGCGGCCGCAGTCGTTCTTCACGTCCATCTGGAACTCGAAGCTCGACTTCGAGGTGCCGCGCAGCGACGGAAGCTGCGCCTTGATGGTGAGCTTGGCCGGCAGGTCCTTGGCGAGCGAAACCGCGATCGGCAGCGTGCTGGAATTCTTGTCGCCCTTGGCGGTGACGGTCAGGTTCTGGGTGGTGCCGGTCGGTGCGTTCTCAGGAACGTCGAGCCGCAGTTGCAGGGAGGTCGAGTCGTTGGTCGCCACCATGGCGGCCGCGACCGGCTGGCCGCCGCCGAGCATGGTTGCGGTCCAGCCTTGCGGTACGCCCGAGACCGAAAGCGTGAAGCGCTCCGGATCGACGGCATAATTGCGCAGCCGCAGATTGATGGTCGTGGTGGTGCCGGGCCGGACCGTCACAGCCGGATAGTCGGTCAGCAGGAACAGGCCTTTCACCGGCGGCGGCGCATCCTCGGCGCCCGCCGGAACGGCAGGCGCGATGGCCAACAGCAAAAGGGAAAGCAGGGCAGCAAAAACTCTCATGGCGATATCTCCCGGCCGCGAAACGTCAATGCACCGCAGGAAATCGCCCCCACCCCGAAATTTGCCCGGTGGCCCGGGCAAGTCAGGACGGGGGGCATTGTTTCCCCGATCGTGACGAAATCCGGGCGAAAGGAACGGCTTTTATTACGGTTTGGCAAGCCTCCCTGCGACCAAAAGGCTCAGGTGAGGCGGATCGGTGGCCAAAGCGGGCCGTCTGCCTGCAGAACGGCCACTCTCACCTTAACTCCACGGAACAGTCGCCTTCGTCTGCACGTTATCGCAATGAAGGACATTCGCCATGATCGAAGCGGATCGTGTGGCCCTGACGGGCTGGATTTGGTTCATCGCCTGGACGCTGGCCGGCGACGCCGTGGGCCGCTGGCTTTTCGCCTGTCCCGGCACCGGTCTGGTGCTGGGCTTCCTGATCGCGCTTGTCACCCTGCCGGCATGGCCTTGGATCATGCCACCCGCGCTCGACGACTGGATGCACGAAACACCGCCGCCCAGCCGGGCGCATCGCTATTGGCGTGCGCACTGGCGCACTCAGGCGGTCTATTGGCACGAGGAGCCGACCGGCGCGGGCGGCCGCGATCTCCGGCGCGTCGCCCTCGCCGCCGCGGTCTGGTTCGCGTTCTGGATGACGTTCGCCGCTGTCGTAGGCGGCCTGCTGAGCAAGCCCGGCCTGGCCATCGAGGGCGCGTACAACGGCTTCTTCAACGGCGCGTGGTGGGCGCTGCTGACGAGCTTCGCCTGGCCCTGGTTCATGCCGGCAGCGATCGACCGCTGGATGTACCGGTCGCGGGTTGGGTAAGGCGATTTCGCCGGACTCTATGACATCACCAGCCCCGCCCGACATGGCACCAACCCGACATGGCACCAAAGGGCAATAGATTGCACGCCGCGAGAGGCCGAAACTGCTATGCTTGCGCTACATGCCCCGATTTGGCTGTCGGCGCCGACGTTTTATTTTACATGGAGCAACAGATGCATCTCCATTCAGGTCTCCTGTTCGGATCGCTGTTTATCGTTCCAATTGCGGACGATGTCCCCACGTTTGACGTCGCGGCAAGCTGCCGCGCCGCGGTGACGGCGTCGGCCGGAATAGTCAACTCGCAGAGCTACGCAAGCTGCATGAAGGAGGAAAACGACACGCGTGAGCAGCTTCGACAGAGTTGGCAGTCGTTTTCGGCGTCCAACCGGCAAAACTGCACGGCGGAAGCCTCATCGGCGGGGACTGCGAGCTATGTCGACTTGATTGTGTGTCTGCAGATCGCACGCGACGGCAAACCGGATTCAGTTATCCAGCTCGTCAAGGGGGCCAGGAAAAAGAAATCGTAGAGGCAGAGCCGACTGAGCTCGCAATCCCGCCTGCATCCATTACGTAATACCAGAGGCAGATAAGTTTCGATGCCCGCGCCTGTCGCGGGCTTCCACGTCTTAATTTCATTTCAGATCAAAGACGTGGATGGCCGGGACGTAGGCGAGCGAAGCGACGCCGTCCTTCGGACGGCTATGCCCGGCCATGACGACGCGGTAAGTCATCGTCAGACACCATTGGTATAATTTTTTGCTGGAGACGGCATTTTCTAGACCCGCAGCACCGTCGGCCAATCGACCTCGTCTTCGGCCAGCACCCAGGGCTCCTGCCGCGCCGCGGCGGTCCATTGCTTCCAGGCCGGCAGCGCCATCACCGCATCCATGTAGGCGCGCGAAGGCGGGGAGACATCGACATCGTAGGTATGCAGGCGCGCCACCACCGGCGCATACATGGCGTCGGCGTTGCCGAACGCGCCGAACAGGAACGGCCCCCCTGCCCCAAAACGGCGGCGGCAATCCGCCCAAATCGCTTCGATGCGCCGCACGTTCGCCATCGCGTCGCCGGCAAGCGCGCGCTTCTTCACCGGCCGCCACATGTTCATCGGACAGGCGCGGCGCAGCGGCACGAAGCCGGCGTGCATCTCCGCGGCAATCGCGCGCGCATGGGCCCGCGCCGCAGGATCGGCTGGCCACAACATCGCCGCCGGGAATTTGTCGGCGAGATATTCCAGGATCGCCAGCGACTCCCAGACATGCACGCCGTCGTCGTCGAGCGCCGGCACCTTGCCGGTGCCGGAGATTTTCCGACCACGCGTCTTGAAATCCGGGGCGTTGAGCGAGATCACCACCTCGTCGAAGGCGATGCCCGCGACTTTCATGGCGATCCACGGCCGCATCGACCAGGACGAGTAGTTCTTGTTGCCGATGACCAGCGTGAGCGCCAAAGCCGCCCTCCTGTTGCCGCTTTGGCGAGTTCAATGCCGGCGTATCGGGCTGACAAGCGAATTCTTTTGATGCCGGCGATGAACGCGATGGATCAACTCGCGCCAAAATTCGCGATTGGCTGGCGCCTGACCTCCGTTGACGGTCCGCGATCTATTGCGGCGGCGCCTTAAAGCAGGCGGCGACGATTTCGGCCTTGGCCCGGCTCGGCGACCGGCAGAGCGCGCTGTGCTCGGTTGGATAGGCCGCTGGGCGGACGCCCGCCGCCGCAATGCGCCGTCAACATCACTTCGTCCTCGTCGCACGCCACAGTGCAATTGCCGGTGGCACAATCGGCGCGGACGATGCGGATGCCGGGATCGCCCGCCGGTCCGCGAGGACCGGGCGGACCGGGCGGCCCGCGGTCGCCGGGCGGCCCAGGCTGCGCCACGGCGGGCGGCGTCATGGCGCTGACGGCCGCCTGAGGCGGCGACGCGGTGCGGGCCACGATCAGCCCGAACATCACGCCGAAGCCGACCAGCCCGAACACGCTGAGCGCGCCGAGCAGCCATACGGACGTGCGCCCGCTCCGGCTGTTTGCCGCTGGGGGTGTTTGCTCGTTGCCCATCACATCATCGGCAGTGCCAGCCAATTTCGGCGCATTTACGCCTTCGGCTTCGGCGGCTCGGGCATCTCGACCGGGCCGCCGGCGTTCTTCCAGGCGCCGAAGCCGCCGCGGATATGCGCCACGGGCTTCAGCCCCATGCGCTGCGCCGCTTGCGCCGCCAGCGCCGAGCGCAAGCCGCCGGCGCAGAAGAACACGAAGCGCTTGTCCTCCGCGAACTTCGGCTTGTGGTAGTGGCTTTCCGGATCGATCCAGAACTCCAGCATGCCGCGCGGGCAATGGAACGCGCCCGGCACCTTGCCCTCGCGCTGCAGCTCGCGGATGTCGCGGATGTCGACCAGCACGGTGTCATCGCGGCCGTGAAGCTTGATGGCTTCCTCGATCGAAAGCGTCTCGACCTCGCGCTCGGCCGCCTCGACCAGGGATTGGGCGCTGGTGGTGATTTTCTGGGGCATCGTTCTCTCCGCGGCCGGATGGTGGCAGATGGTGCGGCCAAACGCTAGAACGGTGTTCTTCGAGACTAATCACCCGTTCATCCCCGCGAACTCGCCGCCGCGAAGCCAAAGCTTCGCTTTGGCGAAGCGGGGAGCGGGAACCCAGCGCTTTTGCCAAAGAACTGGGCTCCCGCTTTCGCGGGAGCGAACGGAGTTTGCTTCGATGTAATCGGCTATCTCGGCTGGTTCATCAGCCCGCGGTCGCGGCTGTGCTGTGGCGGCGCCAGTTCGCCTCGGACTCGCGCGGCGCCGTGCTGGGAGATTAGCGCAGGAACAGCAGAACGCTGAGCGCCGAGGCAAACACCACACCGAATGCGGTGCCTGCGACCACCGTCAGGTCCTGCAGCCAATTTCGCATAGCCGGCGCAATATCCCGCGCGACCGCAACGTCCGTCTCGGCGAGCATGTCCGCCGAACGCGTGCCGATCGTCATATCAAGCGACATGAAGCTCCCCTGTCCCCGTGTGCCCCGAATCGTTAACGGGCTCTAGAATGGGACTCGACGGATTAACAATTGCCTACGATGGCGTCAGACGAAATCCAAGCAACGATCGTCCGCTTGCTTAACGACGCGGGCCCTGGGCGCACGGTAAGGGTGTCTATCGGCTGGGCCGGCCCGGCGCTGGGCTGGCGTCGGGACCGGGGAACAGTTCCGACGAATAGCCGGCCAGCCAATAGGCGGCGAGCCCGATCCATTCCTTGGCGGCGTCGTCGAGCGCGCCCCAGTGCGCCGGGAATGACAGCGACGGCAGCAGCCATTGCCAGGACGGACTGCGACCGCTCAGCCAATCGACCGGATAGGGCTCGACCGGGAAGCCGGCCTTGCGGAACGCGCCGACCGCGCGCGGCATGTGCGCGGCGGACGTGACCAGGAGCCAGCGCTCGCCGGGCTTTGGATTGACCAGGGCCTTGGTGAAGGCTGCGTTCTCGACGGGTGTTGCGCGAGCGGTCCTCGGCGACGATCCGCTCGGGCGCAATGCCGAAGCTTTGCAGCAGCGGCACCGCGAACTGCGCCTCGGGCGGACCGCCGGCGACAAGATTCGGATTGCCGCCGCTGAACACGATCCGGGCGTTCGGGAAACGCTTGGCCAGCGCCGGGATTTCGGTGAGCCGCTCGGCCCCGGAGCGGACCACCGGATGACCGCGCAGCAGCGACGCCCGGATCGGGATTGGGCCGCCCAGCACGACAATGCCGTCGGGCGCGCCGGTTCCCGTCCAGGCCGGGAAGCGGCTTTCCAGAACGTAGACCAGCGCACCGCCGACCGGCCACGCGCCGACGACGACAAGGACGACCAGGCAGCCGATCAGGATACGGCGGCCGGCGCGGCGGAAACGCGTCAACAGCAGCAGCCCGCCGACGAGCGCGATCAGCGCCAGCGCATGCGAGGGGACGCTGAGACGGCCGAGCGTGTTGGCGAGGATGAAGAACATCGGTGCCCGCGCGGCGTCAGCGCTTCGCTTTCCAGGCCGCGTAGCGCGCCTTGGCCTCGTCGTTCGGCGGATAGAGCCCGGGCAGCGGCACGCCGCGCTCGACCTCGCTGACCACCCAGGTCTCGTAAAGCTCGTGCTCCTCGCCCTCGGCCGCGACGAAGTCAACCAGCGCCTGCGGGATCACCACCGCGCCATCGTCGTCGGCGACGATGACGTCGCCCGGGAAGATCGCGCAGCCGCCGCAGGCGATCGGCTCGTTCCAGCCGACGAAGGTGAGCCCGTTGACCGAGGCCGGCGCCGCGGTGCCCTGGCAGAAGATCGGCAGGTTCGCCGCCATGCAGCCGGCCTTGTCGCGAATGACGCCGTCGGTGACGAGCGCCTGGACGCCGCGGCGAGCCATGCGCATGACCAGAATGTCGCCGAAGATGCCGGCGGTGGTGACACCCATGGCGTCGGCAACGGCGATGCAGCCTTCCGGCATGGCCTCGATCGCGGCCCGCGTCGAGATCGGCTTGCCCCAGCTTTCGGGCGTCGCGAGATCCTCGCGCACCGGCACAAAGCGGAGCGTGAACGCAGGTCCGACCAGCCGCCGGCCGCCGGGCGCAAGCGGCATCGCGCCTTTGATCCAGCAGTGCCGGATGCCCTTCTTCAAAAGCATGGTGGTGACGGTCGCGGTGGTGACGCGGCGAAGCACGTCGAAGGCGCTGCTATCGAATACTTGGCTCATGGGAGCCTCGTTAGGCCGGGGTCATGCCAAGCCGCTCGTCGCGGCGGCGCAGATAATGCACGAAGGGTATCGACAGCAGCACCATCCAAGCTTTGCCGACAACCTGGCCCATCAGGAAATCGAGCGAGCCGAAGGCGAGCCAGAGGAAGATGATGGAATCGACAACGAGGCCGACCAGGCCCGACGCCACCACCGCCGCGACCAGCCGCTTGCGCGCGAGCGGCGTGTACACCGCGAGGTCGGCAAATTCGGACAGGAGGAACGCCGCGCCCGAGGCGAGCACCAAGGCGGGCGGCGCGACCGCGGCGGACAGGATCGCGCCGGCCAGGACCGCGGCGGCCGAGTAGCCGGTGCCGAGGCGGCGCTGCACCAGGTCGCGCAGCACCAGCGCAATGCCGATCATCAGCACGCCGGAGGGCGCCATCAATCCGGGGGCGACGGGTAAGACGCAGGGCCCATTCGGCGCGCAGAAGGTGCCGACATGGCCGATCATCCAGTTGGCCGCCGGGATGGTCAGACCGAAGGCGACCAGGAAGGCAAAGCCCTCGACCTGCCGGCGTTTTTCGATGGTCATGGGCACTCCGGGCGACAGCTTCTTACACCAGTCATGGCCGGGCATAGCCGTCCGAGGGACGGCGTCGCTTCGCTCGCCTATGTCCCGGCCATCCCGCTTGGGCTGGCACTGTGCTCACCCGATCGGGATCGCCGGGTCAAGCCCGGCGATGACGGGGTGGATGGGCATGGGCTAAAGTCCAATCAACACACGAGGAACGACGAACATGGCCAACGCGCGCGGAATCATCGCGGTCGACAAGATGGGCACCAAGGTGCTGTTCCTGAACCCCGTCACCTACGAGACCGAGGTCGTGCTCGACGGCTTCGACAAGACGGTGCACGAGCTTCTGGTCATCCCCGAGCAGAACCGCGCCTACGTACCGATCTTCGGCGACGGCATTCACGGCCGCAATCCCAACCCGCAGCACTGGCTCTGCGTGTTCGACCTGGAGCAGCGGGCGCTGCTGACGACGATTGATCTGCGCCCCTTCATCGCGCCGCATACGCTCAAGCTCGGGCCGGACGGCTTCATCTACATCACCTGCGAGAACAGCGCCAAGGTCGTGGTGATCGACCGCGCCGCCAACAAGGTGGTGGAGGCGATCAATTCGGGCTCGACCAACGGTCATCGCCTGATCATCGCGCCGGACGGCGGGCGGCTCTACACCGAAAACGAGGAGGACGGCACGGTCTCGGTGATCGACCTGCCGAAGCGGCAACTGCTCGGCAAGGTCAAGTGCCCTCGCCCGCTCGCCGGCATCGCGATCTCGCCGGATGGCAAGACGGTGGTTGCGGTCGACGACGCCGAGCCAAAGCTCATCCTGATCGACACCGGCGCCGGCAAGATACGAGAGGAACTGCTGCTCAAGGACGTGCCGAAGGCCGCGCAGATCGCCCGCTACGCGCCCGACAACAGCGTGATCGGCGTTACCAGCCTCAACAGCGACACGGTCAGCCTGATCGATCCGTTGTTCAGGGAGCAGACTGCGATCAAGGTCGGCAGCCAGCCGATGGACATGGCGTTCCATGGCGACGAGTTGTTCGTCGCCTGCCAGGGCGACGGCTCGGTGCATGTGATCGATGTGCCTGGCAAGAAGCACAGGTCGAGCTTTTCGGCCGGCAAGGGCTGCGAGTCGATTGGGTTCTTCTAGGACATTGGCCAGCCCCACAATGACGCGGAATTTTTGCTCAAACATCGCGTCGAACAATCGCCGTCGCACGACCGCACAGCGACTTATTGCTGTCGCCGCAATCGCGGTCGTCGGGACCGCATTCATGCCAGTTCGATCGGCTGCCGAAGACGACCTGCTGCAAAAAGCCATCAACTACGTATTCACCGGAACGGTAGACCCCAGAACCCCTCCCGAGATCGTCGATCGCCAACTCTGCGTCGTGGTGACGCCCGATCCCCGGGCCAAGCGCTTCATCCGCTACTACCTGACGCGGTTTCGGCTGGACGATCCTAGCATCAGCAGCACATACTCGGGGCGACAGGTCAGCTATCAGTTGGATGTCGAAAGCGGCAAGATCGTCATCGAGTATCTCGATCTCGATAAGACGACCGTCAACAACGCCTACAAGTCCGCACAAATTCCTTTGCCTGGGGATATCGACGAAACCAAGAAGGCTCTTCGCTTCATCGCTTCGCGCTGCAAGGGTGGTGACGCGACAAAGCTTCCTTTTTAGCGCGTTGGAAGGAGTGATCATCATGCGGCCGCTGCAATGGACTGCTCTCGTGCTTGTCATCTTCGGCTCGCTCATCAGCCCGGCGGCGGCCGACAACTACCCGGAGCGACCGATCACGCTGACGGTGCCGCTCGCGGCCGGCGGCGGCATGGATTTCATCGCCCGCACCATCGGGCAGAAGCTGTCGGAGAGGCTCGGCAAGCCGGTGCTGATCGAGAACCGGCCGGGCGGCGGCACCATCGTCGCCACCGTCGCCGAGGCCAAGGCGCCGCCCGACGGCTATTCGCTCTTGCTGGTGCCGGGCTCGACGCTCACCACCAACGCCACCGTCTACAAGAGCCTGCCCTACGACCCGCGCAAGGATTTCGTGCCGATCGCGGTGACGTCGGAGGTGGCGTTCGCGCTGGTGGTCAATCCGTCGCTGCCGATCCATTCGATCGCCGAGCTGATCAAATACGCCAAGGACAAGCCCGGCGAACTGATCGTCGGCACCTCGGGCATTGCGACGACGACGCATCTGGCCGGCGAAATCCTGGCAAACAAGACCGGCATCAAGCTCCGCTACGCGCACTACCGCGGCAGCCCGCCGGCGATGAACGACGTGATCGCCGGCAACGTGCAGATGATGTTCGCCGATCCGGTGACCGGCGCGGAGCTTGCCAAGGCCGGCAAGGTTCGGGCGCTGGCGGTGACGTCGAAGCACCGCATCAGCATTTTCCCCGACCTGCCGCCGATCGCGGATACCGTTCCCGGCTACGAGGCAACCAATTGGCACATGTTGCTCGCGCCGGCCCATACGCCGGACGCGGTCATCGAGAAGCTTGCGACCGACGTTCGCGCCGTCACCGCGATGCCGGACGTCCACGCGCAACATCCTCAAAGTCGGCCTGCTGCCGCGGGAGAGCCCGCCGCTGAAGCAGATGCCGGCGTTTCTCGACGAAGAGATCACGACCTGGGGCAAGCTGATCCAGCAGATCGGGCTCGCCGGATCGATGTGACACAGCGATGGCCGACCTCAAGGCGATCGCCGACCGGCTGATCGCCGCTTACGACGGCGCGACAATGCTGCCGCCGATCACGACGGGCGCGCCCGATTTCTCCGTAACCGACGGCTACGCGGTGTTGCACGACATCGAGACGCGGCGGCGCGCGCAGGGCTGGCGCGCGATCGGCAGAAAAATCGGCTTCACCAACCGAACCATCTGGCCGCGCTACGGCGTCTATCAGCCGATGTGGGCCCATGTCTGGACGCATACCGTGCGTTTCGCGGCGGATGGCAAGGCTTCGCTGCCTCTCAAAGGACTGGTGCAGCCGCGCATCGAGCCGGAGGTGGTGTTCAAGCTGAAGGCGCCGGTGCCGGTGAGTGACGACCCGGCCGCCATTCTCGCGGCGGTGGAATGGATCGCGCCGGGTTTCGAAATCGTGCAGAGCCATTTCCCGGACTGGAAATTCACCGCCGCCGACTGCGCCGCGGCCTTCGGCCTGCACGGCGCGCTGGTGGTCGGCACGCCGGTGGCGGTGACCGATGCCAACCGGGGGCAATTCGCGGCGGCGCTTGCGGCATTCAACCTGACGCTGTCGCGCGGCGACCGGGTGATCGATCGGGGCATCGGCTCGAACGTGCTGGACAGCCCGGCGCTGGCGCTTGCTTATCTGGCCCGCGTGCTCGCGAACCAACCTTGGGCGCCTGCGCTTGCGGCTGGAGAGATCGTCACCACCGGCACGATCACCGATGCCTGGCCTGTCGCTCCCGGAGAAACCTGGTCGTCGGACTACGGCGCGTTGGGAATCAAAGGCTTAACGCTGAGTTTTGACGCCTCACGGCGTTGAGTGCTTGTCCTGGAACCAGTTCGCGCCGCTGGCGTTGATATCATTGCGCCGAACGAGGATTTTGCCATGGCATCGACCCCCTCTGGGACTTCGGACCGCAGCAATTCAGAACAGCTTTTTCGAGCGTTGGGCGAGGCGATCGTCAGGATGTGGGGCCTTTTGCCTCCGAACATCCAACAGCACCTGTTCGAGGAGGCAACCTCCCAAGGGGCGGATACGCGATCGCAGCTCGCAATCTTTCTCCATGACAAGCATCCGCGCACCTGCGCTTCGCTCAAGGCCAACGCGATCGTCGAGCCGGACAGCCTGGGCGGTTAAAGCAGGACGATTTTTGAATTGATCCGGTGCGCAAACATCAAAACTCGTCATTGCGAGGAGCCAACGGGTCCGCGCGAAGCGCGGCCCGATGACAGGCTCCGCGACGAAGCAATCCAGGCTACTCGCGCGCTCTGGATTGCGTCGCTTCGCTCGCAATGACGCAGGGGGAACCTCGGTGCGCTACCCAAGTTCAAACCATCTCGTTTTGGTCCCGCACTAACTCACGATATTACCGTGCGGGCTCGCCAGCGTCGCGATCTCCTTGATCTCGGCGGGCGTCGAGCTTGAAATCGAATATTTCCGAATTCTCCTTCAGGCGTTCCGAGCGGCTGGTCTTCGGAATGACGATGATGTCCTGCTGCACCAGATAGCGCAGGCATACCTGCGCGGCGGTCTTGTCGTGCGCCTTGCCGATTTTTGACAGCAGCGCGTCGCCCTTCACGCGGCCACGCGCGATCGGGCTGTAGGCGGTGACCGACATGCCGGCCTTGCGGCTCGCCGCAATGGTTCCGGTCTGGTCGTTATAGGGATGCAATTCGATCTGGTTGTTGACCAGCGGCTCGGTGGCCAGCCTTCCGGCCTCTTCGATCAGGGCGGTGTCGAAGTTCGACACGCCGACGTGACGCGCCACGCCCTCGCGTTTCATCTGGCACAGCGCGCCGACGGTTTCCTTCAACGGGATGCTCGCATTCGGCCAATGGATCAGCAGCAGGTCGACTTGGTCGAGCTTGAGCTTCTTCAGGCTGTCGCGGGCCGATCGCTCGAAATCGCGGGCGCGCAGATCGCTCGACCACACCTTGGTGGTGATGAACACCTCGCCGCGCGGCACGCCCGAGGCGCGCAGCCCCGCGCCGACCTCGTCCTCGTTGCGGTACATCGCGGCGGTGTCGATGTGGCGATAGCCGAGCCGCAACGCCTCCTCGACCATAAGCGCGCAGGACCGGCCCCGCAGATCCCAGGTGCCGAGGCCGATCAGCGGGATGCGGGCGCCGTGGGATTCGATGGATGGGATCACGCCTTGCCTCCTGCCGCTGTTCGGCGGCGCAGGATGCCGCGCGGACTCGTCTGGAGCAAGTTCGACGCAGCTAACGAATGACCCGGATGTCTATTCCGAGCTTTAGGCTCGCCCAATCCCGGTCGGTCGTGTATGCGGGACATCGCTCCCGCTCCGCCAGCGCAAGGCAGGCGCGGTCGCCAACGGATAGACCGAACCGTTTGGTCAACGGACGAAGTTCACCGGTGCGTCTCGCCAAGCCGAGATCATGCGGAACCACAGCAAAAGGCATTTGCGCCAGAGCCGTCAGCGCGGCATCGAGGCTGCGCTCACGGTCGAGCGCCTTGCTCACCACCTCACTGTAGTTCACGGCGGACACCAAAGCGCCGGTGACGACCTCGCGTACGACTTCGGCGCCACGCTCTTCGAACAGCACTGCAAGCAGCGCCGAGGCATCGAGGACGACGGCGGTCAACGCGGCTTTCGCTTTCGTGTTTGCCGCAGCCACCTCAAGCTTTCCTTGGCTTCTTTGGCAGCTTCCGCCCGCCGCTCTGCGATCAACGTATCGGACGCGTAGCCACTGCCCTGAGCCAGCGACCAGGCTTCATCCTGAATTTTTCGGAGCCCATGCAAAAGCGAGTGCATCCGCAATTCGCCGTCTCTGAGCCAAGCGGTGATGACATCGCCCTCGTCCAATCCCAGCGCCTGACGAAGCTCGGACGGCAACAGCACGCGGCCCTTCGCCCCGACCTTCAAAAAGTAACGCACCGTCCCATTGGGAAGCGCTTCGGGAGGGGGCAACGGGGCATCTGACAGGCCAGAACCCCGTTTCATGCGATACGGCGTTTCGTTGTCGGCGAAACTGGTGGGCGATTTTGGCTTGCGCATTGTCCTCTTGTGACACAAAAGCCCGCAAGTGTCACCTCTCCTATAGAGGGTCACTCCTTCCCAGCACCGAGAACGCCACATCCGGGGCTTGGTCGAGCAGCTTGAGCAACGCCCGAGCTGGCCCCCGTGGCCGGCGCTTGCCCTGCTCCCAGTTGCGCACGGTCTCGATCGGCACGCCGATGCGGGCGGCGAACTCGGCCTGGGTGAGCCGCGTCTGCGAGCGGACACGCCGGGCATAGCCGGCATCGACCTGCGGCGGCCGGCCGGGCTGCACGGACGGCGCGAGGACGCGGTGGTCGGCGTCGGGCGGCACCGGCGGCATCGCCCGCTCGCTGCCATCGGCAAGGATTTCGACCAGACGTCCGTCGGCTTTCAGTCGCACCCGCATCATCTCGGCCTCCTGTGGTTCACGGGACGAGGGGCTGGACTGATTTGGTTAATGAAGAGTTAACGAAGCGGCGCGCCGGCCTATTCGTCCAAGGGACTGCTGGTGCGTTGGCCGAGTAGGCCAATGGCAGATCGGCCATTGGCCTAGCTGGTCTTGTCGAAAATCTCCCGCCCGATCAGCATGCGGCGGATTTCGCTGGTGCCCGCCCCGATCTCGTAGAGCTTGGCGTCGCGCAGCAGCCGTCCGGTCGGGTAGTCGTTGATGTAGCCGTTGCCGCCCAGGCACTGGATGGCGTCGAGCGCGATCCTGGTGGCGTTCTCGGCGGCATAGAGGATGGCGCCGGCGGCGTCCTCGCGCGTGGTGCGGCCGTCGTCGCAGGCCTTCGCCACCGAATAGACGTAGGCCTTGGCGGCGTTCATGGTCACGTACATGTCGGCAAGCTTGCCCTGCATGAGCTGGAAGCTGCCGATCGGCTGGCCGAACTGCTTCCTCTCGTGGACATAGGGGATCACCACGTCGAGCGCGGCCTGCATGATGCCGAGCGGCCCCGCCGCCAGCACCACGCGCTCGTAGTCGAGCCCGGACATCAGCACGCTGACGCCGCCGCCGAGCTTGCCCAGCACATTTTCCGCCGGCACCTCGCAATCCTGGAACACCAGCTCCGCGGTGTCGGAGCCGCGCATGCCGAGCTTGTCGAGCTTCTGCGCGGTCGAAAAACCCTTCATCCCCTTCTCGATCAGGAATGCGGTGATGCCGCGGGCGCCGGCCTCCGGATCGGTCTTGGCATAGACCACGATGGTATCGGCGACCGGGCCGTTGGTGATCCAGAATTTCGAGCCGTTGAGGATGTAGCGGTCGCCCTTCTTGTCGGCGCGGGTCTTCATCGAAACGACGTCGGAGCCGGCGCCGGGCTCCGACATGGCCAGCGCGCCGACATGCTCGCCGGAGATCAGCTTCGGCAGGTATTTCCTTCGCTGCGCGTCGGTGCCGTTTCGCCTGATCTGGTTGACGCAGAGATTGGAGTGCGCGCCGTAGGACAGCCCCACGGATGCCGAGCCGCGGGAAATTTCCTCCATCGCCACGCAATGGGCGAGATAGCCGAGCCCCGAGCCGCCGTACTCCTCCTCGACGGTGATGCCGTGGAGGCCGAGCGCGCCCATCTGCGGCCACAGATCGCGCGGAAAGGTGTTGGTCTTGTCGATCTCGTCGGCGCGCGGCGCGATCTTGTCGTCGGAAAAGCTGCGCGTGGTCTCGCGCAGCATGTCGATGTCGGCGCCCAGCCCGAAATCGAAGCCCTGCCAGGCGTTGGGGATCATGCGCGCGCTCCTACAGTACGAGCATGATCTTTTCCGAAAACCGGTACCCGCTGTTCGGGATCATGCTCTGCACGGCAGACATTATAGGGCGAAGCGGGAACCTCAGGCCACGGCGGCGCGCAGCGGGCGCGGCCTCGGCGCATGCAGCCGGTCGAGCGCCTCGCGCGGGCCCGGCCGGGCGAACAGGAAGCCCTGCATCTCCTCGCAGCCGGCAAGGCGCAGCAGCACGCGCTGCTCCTCGGTCTCGACGCCCTCGGCCAGAAGCGTCAGATCGAGCGCGCGGCCGAGCGCCACGATGGCCTGGACCAGCGCGCTGCTGCTGGCGTCGCGTGCCGAGCGGCTCGACGAAGCCCCTGTCGATCTTGAGCTTGTCGAACTTGAACCGCTGCAGATAGGTGAGGCTGGAATAGCCGGTGCCGAAATCGTCGAGCGCAAGCCGCACGCCGAGCGCCTTCAGCGCATCGAGCCGCGCCTTGGCCTCGGCCGGATTGTCGATCAGCACGCCCTCGGTGACCTCGAGCATCAGCCGCGACGCCGGCAGGCCGATGTTCGGCGAGCAGGCCTGCGATGGTGTCGACCAGCGCCGGATCGCGCACCTGCATCGGCGACAGGTTGACGGCGATCACGATATCGGGCCAGCGCGCGGCATCGGTCAGCGCCCGCCGCAGCACGAATTCGCCGAGCCGGCGCATCAGGCCGGAATGCTCGGCAACCGGCACGAAGGTCGCAGGCGCGATCGCGCCGCGCTCCGGATGGGTCCAGCGCAGCAGCGCCTCGGCGCCGACGATGCGGGCGCCGTCGGCCGAAACGATCGGCTGGTAGTGGACCGTCGAAGGCGTCTTCGTCGAGCGCGCGGCGGAGCTCCTTTTCCAGGAAGCGGCGATCGTCGAACTCGACGTCCATCGCCGGCTCGAAGTGCAGCACGCCGCCGCGCTGCTTCTTCTTGGCGGCGCGCAGCGCCAGATCGGCGCGGCGCATCAGTTCGTCGCGGCTCGTGGCGTCGCGCGGCGCGTGCGCGAGACCGGCGGTGACGCCGACCTGCACCACCCGATCCTTGATCCAGAAAGGCCGCGACAGGGCGGCGGCCATCGTCACCATCGCGGCTTCCGCGGAGCCGCTGTCCGGCGACGACATGATCAGGGCAAACTCGTCGCCGTCGAACCGGCCGCAGAATGCATGCGCCGGCAGGATATCGCGTGAATCGCACCGCGAGCGCCTTCAGCAGATCGTCGCCGATGCGGTGGCCGAAGCGCGTCGTTGACATCCTTGAGGCCGTCGAGATCGAGAAAGGCCAAGGTCACGACCTCGCCATGGACGCGGGCGGCCAGAACGCTGTCGATCAATTCGATCATCTTGCGGTGATTGGGCAGACCGGTGAGCACGTCCTCGATGCGCCAGCGTCCAGGCGAGTTGCTCGCTTGCCGACAGATCGCGCACCGCGCGCCGCACCTGCCAGAGCGCGATGCCGGCAAAACAGACCAGGAATATGCCGGTCATCACCAGCAGCGGCCGTAGCTGGACGAACGCATTGCTCATGGATTGTTCGGGCTGCCAGGAGAACCAGCCGACGATCCGACCCTGGCGATCGACCACCGACTGGATCTCGCGATCGCCGGAATTGTTCGCCGTGCCGGCTCGCTCTCGAAGCGCAGGTCCTTGACGCCGACGATGCGCTCGATCGCCTGGATGTAGCGGGGATCGAGCGCGGGAGAAGTCGGCGCCGGATTTGCGGACATCCTCGATGGCGCCGAGCAGCGCCGCGCGGCGCTCCAGGCCCGCTCGGTCGTCGGCCTGGCGGACCAGCGCATAGCCGGCGACGGTGCAGAAGAAGGCGGCGCAGAGCACGAACAGCGCCAGCGTCGCAACCAGCCGCGGCGTCCACAGCCGGCGTGCGGGCGGCCGCTGATCGGTCAATGCACCACTCATGACGAACGGCCGGCCCGGCTCACCCTTGAAGGTCCCAACGCGACCCTAGGGCCGGACGGTTAACGAGCCGTCAGCGGGACAGCGGGCGGGCCGACCCCCATCGAAACCGTTCGAAAGGTTCGGCAAACGTCTATTTCAAGCCGAACCAAAGTGTCGCAATCGTCAAGAAGGAGAAAAACCCGACCACGTCGGTGACCGTGGTGACGAACGGGCTCGACGCCACCGCGGGATCGACCCGCAGGCGATAAAGCCCGATCGGGATCAGGATGCCGCCGAGCGCCGCAGCCAGAAGATTGCAGATCATCGCGAGGCCGATGACGACGCCCAGGCCCGGGACCTTGAACCAGGCCCAGGCGGCGACGCCGGTGATGACGGCGAAGGCCAGCCCGTTGACGAGGCCGACCAGCAGTTCGCGCACGATCACCCGCCAGGCGTTGGCGTCGCTGAGCTCGCGGGTGGCGAGCGCGCGGACCGCGACCGTCATGGTCTGGGTGGTGGCGTTGCCGCCCTGACTCGCCACGATCGGCGCCAGCACCGCGAGCGCCACCATCTTCTCGAGCTGGCCCTCGAACAGCCCGAGCACCGACGAGGCGAGGAACGCGGTGGCAAGATTGACCAGGAGCCAGTTGAAGCGGCCCTTGGCGATGTCCCAGACCGAGGCGGACAGCTCCTCGTCGCGGCTGACGCCGCCGAGCGCCTTGATGTCCTCGGAGGCCTCCTCCTCGATAACGTCGACGATGTCATCGAAGGTCAGCACGCCGACCAGCCGCTCGCGCTCGTCGACCACCGGCGCGGCGACCAGGTTGTAGCGCTCGAACATGCGCGCCACCTCCTCCTTGTCCTGTGTTGCCAGGACGCGCCGGCGATCGGGGTCCATCAGATCGGAGATCGGCACCGGCCGTTTGGTGCGCAGCAGCCGATCGAGGCCGACCGCGCCGAGCAGTCTCGCTGCCCTCGCCCACCACGTAGAGCTCGAAGAACCGTTCCGGCAGGTCCACGGTCTCGCGCATGTGGTCGATCGCGGTGCCCACGGTCCAGGTCGGCGGCACCGCGATGAACTCGGCCTGCATGCGGCGGCCGGCGGAATCCTCGGGATACTGCAGGATGCCTGTTCGAGCGCGCCGCGTTCGGCCAGCGGCAATTGCTCGAGGATCTCGGCCTGTTCCTGCTGCGGCAGGTCTTCGAGAATGTGCGCCGCATCGTCGGAATCGAGGTCGCGGACGCCTTCGGCAACGGTGGTCGGCGGCAGCTCCTCGAGGATTTCCTCGCGGACGGTGTCCTCGACCTCGGTCAGCGCAGTGAAGTCGAACTCGCCGCCCCATCAGCTCGACGAAGCGCGGGCGCAGCTCCGCATCGAGCGCCTCGATCAGATCGCCGGTGTCGGCCTCGTGCAGGTCGCCCGCGAGCGCCGCGGAGCGCCGTAGCATTGCCGTGTTCGATGGCCTCGCGGACGCGATCGAGGAATTCGGAGCGGACCGCGCCTTCCGTCGTCGCGAAAGTCAGCAGCCGCCTGCGCCCCGGTCATGTCTGCCTGTTCGACCATGCCGGCCTCGCCGTCGCGAGAAAGGTGGATGGGATTTGCGCGCTTGTACGCCCGGCCTTTTGTGATGGCAATCGCGCCGGCATGTTTTGGTTCACATCGAGCGCCTTGCCGCGGTCGCGGCCGTCCGCTCAACTTCAACGATGCGTGTGTGGTCCCGCTCGATCCCGATCCTCATCTGCCTGTTGCCATGGCAACCGCAACAGGCGGCGGCAGCCGAGTGCCCGGGCAATCCGGCAGCGCTCGGCATCGCGCGCGAGCTGGCGATCGACCCAGCCACCGCCGTTCCGGCCGGCCGCAAGCAATTTCCCGTGACGCTGCCGCTTGCTGCCAAGGAGGTGGTGCTGACCTTCGACGATGGGCCCTGGCCCGGCACCACCGATCGGGTGCTGGCGGCGCTGCGCCACGAATGTGTGCGCGCCAACTTCTTCATGCTCGGGCGCAACGCCGCAGCGCATCCGGCGCTGGCCCGCAAGGTGCTGGCGGAGGGCCACGTCGTCGGCCACCACAGCTATGCGCATCCGCTGCTCAACCGCATGCGGCTCGATCGCGCCGAGGCCGAAATCGACCGCGGCATCCGGGCGGTCGACATGGCGCTCTATGGCGAGACCGACGCGACGCCGAAAACGCCGTTCTTCCGGTTTCCGGGCTTTGCCTCCAATGCAGCGCTGCTCGCCTGGCTAGCGCAGCGGCAGATCGCGGTGTTCGGCGCCGACCTTTGGCCCGGTGACTGGAACCGGATAACGCCGCGGCATGAGCTTGAACTGGTGCTGAAGCGCCTCGACCGGACCGGCGGCGGCATCGTGCTGCTGCATGACACCCAGGCGAAGACGGCGACCATGCTGCCCGGGCTACTGCGCGAACTCAAACGCCACGACTATCGCGTGGTGCTGGCGGTGCCGAGCAGCCATTAAGCATTCGAATTAAAGATGAACGCCGAAAAATGGCGGCGGGCCGCGGCGTTGTCGCAGCCTGCGGCTAATGTGCGCGCATGTGGCGCACACTGGCCCTGATCGGATTGATGCTCGGCGCGATGGCGGCTGCGAAGGCGCGCGCCGACGAATGTCCGGGCAATGCCTCCACGCTCGGCACCAGCCGAGTGATGACGATCGATCCGCGCGAATTTCCGCGCATCGGCACGGTGCAATATTCGCACACGCTGCCGCTTGCCGATAAAGAGGTGGTCCTGAGTTTCGACGACGGGCCGCTGCCGCCCTACACCAATCGCATTCTCGAAACGTTGGCCGAGCAGTGCGTGCAAGCCAATTATTTCATCATCGGCCGGATGGCGCGCGGCTATCCCGACCTGTTGCGGAAGATTCACGCCGCGGGCCATGTCATCGGCAGCCACAGCCAGAACCATCCGCTCGCCTTCGAGCGCATGCCACTGCCGGCCGTGCAGGAGGAGATCGAGCAGGGCTTCGCTTCGCTCTATGCGGTGCTGGGTGACCGCCGGGCGGTGGCGCCGTTCTTCCGGATCCCCGGGCTGCTTCGCGCGCCAACAGGTCGAGGGCTATCTGCATTCGCGCGGCCTCACGACCTGGAGCGCCGACCTCGTCGCCGACGACTGGAAGCACATCCCGGCCGCCGAGGTGGTGCGCCGCGCCATCAGCCGGCTCGACGAGAAGGGCAAGGGCATCCTGCTGCTGCACGACATCCAGCCGGCCACCGCGCTCGCCTTGCCGGAACTGCTGCGCACGCTGAAGGCCAAGGGCTATCGCATCGTCCAGGTGGTGCCCGGCACTGCCGGCACGCCGATGGCGGCGGCCCAGCCCCCTGCCCCGCCGGTATCGCAAGTCTCATTGACCGCGATCGTTCCGCCGCGTCCGCCGCGCGAGGACACGGAAATCTTGGCGCCAAAACGAGAGATGCCGGCTGCCGCCGCCGAAAGCCTCGCGCGCGCCCCCGCCGTGCCGGATGACCCAGCGCGGCCGTACACGTCGGCCTTCAAACCGGCGCGCAACATGTCTGCGCCGGGAAAATTCATCAACACCGATCCGGGCGGCTGGCCGCCCGTCGTCAGCGTGCCGGTGCCTGCGGCCGGCGGCGTCGGTGTGTCGCCGATGGTGCCGGCACGGCAAGCGGCCGACGGCCGCTTTCAGTGATTACTTCAGCTCGACCGTCAGCGGATTGTAGGAATAGAGCCAGCGGTTGCGGTCGTCGCCCTCGTCCTTCTTGGCGAAGCGCGCCCTGATCTCCGCCTCCGAGCGCAGATGGAACAGCTCGCGGTTGGCGCTCGATTGCAGCACGATCATCGCAGTGCGGTCGACGCGGTTGCGCTGGTAGATGTCCAGCGCCTCGGCGATATCGTCGGTCATGCCAAGCGCGCGGGTCAGCACCGCGCCGTCCTCGATCGCCATTGCCGCGCCCTGCGCCAGATACGGCAGGGTCGGATGCGCGGAGTCGCCCAAGCAGCGTGACCCGTTTTGAACTCCACTCACGGATCGGCGGCCGGTTGAACAGCGACCAGCGATAGCACTGGTCCTTGTCGGCGGCGTCGATCACGGCGTGGATCGCGCGGATGCCAGCCGCGATAGTGATCCTTGAGCTGCTGCCACGGCAGCTTGACGGTCCAGGATTCCTCGGAGATGTCGTCGGTCTCGACAATGCCGACCCAATTGAGCAGCGTCCCGCCACGCAGGTAATAGCAGACGACGTGGCCCTCCGGCCCCATGAACACCGACATCACCTGCTCGAACAGCCCCTTCGGTAACCGCTCGGCCGGCACCACGACGCGCCAGGCGACGTCGCCGGTGTAGGTCGCCGGCGCATCGCCGAACATTTGCGCGCGCACCACGGATTTGAGCCCGTCGGCGCCGATCAGGATATCGCCCTGCGCCGAGCTGCCGTCGGCGAAATGCAGCGCGACGCCGCTGGCGCTTTCGGTGAAGCCTGTGATCCGGTGATTGAGCCGCACCACGTTCGGATCGAACTCGCGCGCCCGTGCGGCAAGGAGATCGTGCAGGTCGGCGCGGTGGAGCTGGGTGTAGGGCGCGCCATGCATCCGCTCGTGCTCCTCCGACAGCGAGAAGCGCTGGATCACCTCGCCGGTATCGTGCAGTCGGAACACATAGGCGCCGGGGCTGACCCCGATCGCCCGGATGGGCCGCTCCAGGCCAAGGTCGCGCAGCACGTGCATGGCATTGGCGCTGACCTGAATGCCGGCGCCCACCTCGGCAAGCTGCGGGGCCTGCTCGTGGATCTCGACGTGATGGCCGGCCTTCATCAGGCAGGACGCCGCTGTAAGACCGCCGATCCCGGCGCCGGCGATGAGGATGCGATGCTGTTTCATCGGGACGCTGATTGGTTACGCAAGGACAAACCACATTTCGTCCCCGGCCCTGCGGACAGTTGTTGGAACGACGGGCTTTCGGGGTTGGTGCGGTCGCCGAGACTTCGAACTCGGACACCTTTCGGTGCTAGCACCTCAAGCTAGTGCGTCTACCAATTCCGCCACGACCGCATTGGAATTGACGCCGGCGAAGGCCGCCAGCGTCGAGGCATCGGCGATGTAACAAATCGAGGCAGGCCGTACAAGGGCGCGGGGTTCCAGCCGCCAGCGTCGAAGTCAGCGCGCGTCGGGGGCGCGCGGCAGGAGTTCCTTGACCTCGACCGCGATCCGGTTGCCCTGCACCACCACCGTGCCCTTGGCCACCGGGAAGTTGTTGGCGAGGATCCTGACCTCGTCGTCCTCGGTGGCGTCGAGCTCGATGATGGCGCCGCGGCCGAGGCGCAGCACCTGGTGGACCGGCATGTCGGTCGAGCCGAGCACCACGGCGATATCGAGGGAGACGTTGTCGAGGGTGGGCATTCGAATCCTTGCTGCTGAACCGGCCGCGATGCAGCCAAGGTCAACATGGTATGGTGAACAGGTGGTTAACATCCGCTCCGCACCCTCCGATCTGGCGCTGGCGCCTCGAGCCGAAGCTCAGCCGGTCGATTGGCGCATCAGCGACACTCCGGTCGCCTACCAGGCGGCGCTCGCCGCAATGGACAGCCGCGTCGCCGCGATCGCCGACGGCCATGCGGCCGAGCAGGTCTGGCTGCTGGAGCATCCGCCGCTCTACACCGCCGGCACCAGCGCCCGCGACGACGAGCTGATCGAGGCGCGCTTTCCGGTCCACCACGTCGGCCGCGGCGGGCAATTCACCTACCACGGTCCCGGCCAGCGGGTGGCCTATGTGATGCTCGACCTCAACCGACGCAAGCCTGATGTCCGCGTCTTCGTCGCCACGCTCGAAGAATGGATCATCCGCGCGCTCGCGTTCTTCAACGTGCAGGGCGAGCGGCGCGACGATCGTATCGGCGTGTGGGTGCGGCGACCGGATAAGGGCGCCGGCCACGAGGACAAGATCGCCGCGATCGGCATTCGCGTCTGCAAATGGGTGACGCTGCACGGCATCGCGCTCAACATCGAGCCGGAGCTGTCGCATTTTTCCGGCATTGTGCCCTGCGGGGTTGCGGATACCCGCTATGGCGTCACCAGCCTGGCCGATCTCGGCCTGCCGGTCAGCATGGCCGAGGTCGACATGATCTTGCGGCGCGAATTCGAGCCGCTGTTCGGGCCGACTATCGCCTAGCGATTGCCGGGAGCAGCGGGCATCACAGGGTGGCTGGCTTTGCCCCGGAGGCCGCCTTCAGAGCGCCGATGAACCGCCGCACGGCGTCCGCAACGACCGCGCCGCGTTCGGCCAAACGATGAAGACAGTGAATGGCGAGGTCGTAGGAGCCGTAGCAATGATGGGCGATCAAGGCGAGATGCTTGTACTGTTCATCGTCAATCGTTTCGGGCTTTGTGAAATCGCGGACGTAAACAATGTCGGCCTCGATCACCTGGTTCACGCCGCCGTAGGGTTGTGTCGTGTCAAAGGCCGGGAGGATCATCCGCTTGTTAATCGCCGCGAAGGAGTGCGGTATCAGACCCAGGCCGCGCAGCTCCAGATCGACTTCGCCGAGCACCGGTTGGCTCTTGTAGAGCGGAACGAGCGATACTTCGGTCTGCACCGCAACCACCCGCTTGAGGCGCTCGCGGCCACCCTTGAAGACGTCCAGCTCCGATCCCTGCACGTCGATCTTCAGCATGTCGAACGCTGCAAGCTCCGTCAGATCGTCGAGCCGGCGGGTGGCCACCGGCAGTTCTTTAAGGACTGTCCCCCAGATCGGAAATCCATTGAAGCAGCTCAGCACCGCCGGGTTGGGCTCGAACAGACTGGTCATGCCCGGCGCCTGGGTCACGCGCAGGATACCGTGGCCATCCTTGCCGACAGCGTAGGGCAGATAGGTCTCCAGATCGCTTTTGCGGGCGTTCAGCGTTGCCAGGGCCTCGGGTTGCGGCTCGAAACCGGTGACCGTGCACAGACGCCGGCCGAGCATGCCTTTGTACGGCGGCTCGCCGTCGATGGGATTGGCCCCGATATCGATCACAGCGGTGAGGCGCTGCGGGCGCAAAATGCCTGACAACGGATCGCTTGAGGCCAGGGCGAATGCAGGTGCATTCATTCGCCCGTCCTGCCATGTCGGCGCTGATTCTGACAGGACATTTTTAGCCCACAGCATGGCGCGGCTGGAGCGCTGCCGAATTGTGCTAGACCGCAATCGTGAACGCTTGGCGAGAGTCGCAAACGGCGAGCGCGATCGGATTGCTTTGTTCTAGAGAACAGGTGAGCGCCGCAAGGAGAAACGGCTCGCCGAACGGTGTTCAAAATCGGAGAACGGTTGGCAAAAATGACGGCGCAATCGAATCCCGGCGAATTTCTGGGACGCACAATCCCAACCATCCAAATCCTCGACGTCGGCGCCATGGCCACAGGTCAGGAGCGCTATCATCCGCTGCTGGCCTCGGGACTGGCGCAGGTGACCGGCTTCGAGCCCAATCCGGCGGAATATGCCCGGCTGAAAGACCGCGGCGGTTCCTATCGATACCTTCCATACTTTCTCGGATCGGGTCAGCCGGCAACATTCCATCTGACCCGCTATCCAGGCTGCTCGTCCTTGCTCACACCCGATCCCAAGGTCATCGACATGTTCATGACCATCGGCTGTGCCGATCCGGGCGGCAATTTTCATGTCCAAAAAACCGAAACGGTCGAAACGGTGCGCCTGGACGATATCAAGCCGGCGCTTGCGGTCGACTTTCTCAAGGTCGATACGCAGGGTTACGAGCTGGAGATCATGCGCCACGGAACATCGACACTTGCCAACACGCTGGTGGTCGAATGCGAAGTCGAGTTCGTCCCAATATACCGCGATCAACCGTTGTTCGGCGACGTGCAATGCTTCCTGCGCGAGCAAGGCTTCGCGCTGCACAAGCTCATTGACGTGGCCGGTCGGCCATTCCGGCCGTTCACACCGCCCAATCCATTTTTGCCGATGAGCCAGCTATTATGGGCCGACGCCATATTTGTCAGAGACTTCACACGGCTGGATGCCTACAGCGACGATGGCCTGCTCCAGGCCGCGGCGATCCTCGACGCGGTCTATTCCTCATACGATCTGACCGGCTTGCTGCTGACTGAATATGACCGCCGAACCAGGTCCAGCATGCAACAGGCCTACATCGGTGAACTGACGAAACGCAGCTCGCTGTCGGTGCAAGTCTGCAACATCATGGATCACCCCGCCTAAGTGCCGCCGATTTGAAGTTCCTGCACCGCCCGCCGCGAGCTCAATCAGGGATTTCAAATCGATAAGCGGCACTAGAATCATATACTTGCTAGTGCCCCTTTGCTTCCGAAGTTCGTGTCAGAAGGTGCTGCGACGTATCACGAACTTCGGAAGCGGGGCACTAGTGAGAACCCGCGCCGCGGGCGAACCCCCAAAAGTCACGCGGATTTGCTTGAGCGCGCTGACATGGTTAGCTGAACAGACGCTTCGTAGGTTTTCGCGGTCGTCATAAGCCCCAGTTTAACCAGCTGCATGCTGTCTTCGAACCGCACCGAATTGCTGGAATACAGATTTGTCGATGCGCCTTCGCTCAGCATGCCTCCGTTTTGAGAGCGCTGCGCAAGATCGCTGAGGAATTCGAAACGAAGCAGCGCGCCCAGCATGTCGGAAACATGAACCGGCGTCATGTTGGCGGTGCCGCGCAGATAACGCACGCCGGTTTGCCAACGAACCAGAGGAATGCGGCTGAGAATCGGCGACTGATCAGGTGCGCCACCGAACAGCCGTTCGCGAACACCGCCATGGATGACGTAATACGGAGGGGTATCGCTGCGGCCTGTCCGGTAAGGCGTGGCGTCGAAATAGCGGCAACTATCCAAGAGCGGCGCCCCCGGGCGATGGACGGCATCGCGAATGGGGCTCGCCGCATACATGTCGAGCGAAACGCACAGCATCGCCTGCGAGCCCACACGATCCAGATACCGGCAGAACAGCGGAAGCTCCAATTGCTCGTAATGCGGATAGATGAACAGCTCGTCGGCATCGACGGTCAGCGACCACCGCCCCTCTCCGAACGTATCGAGGAGCGCATTGAGCCAGTCGATGCCCTCGCCGTCTCCGGCGGCCGAAAACACATGGACGTCCGGCGCGGCCGCCAGATAGTCCAGCGTCCCGTCGGTCGACCCGCTGTCGACGATGAAGAAGCGCTGTACGCCGAGCTGCCGATAGTGCTTCAGCGTTGACTCCAACCGGAGCATATCATTCCAAACCACCAGAAAAGCACGAATTTCGTCGCGATTGTCGGGGATCGGACGATTGTCAATGCGGGTCAGATCTCTGATGGTCATCGATGCTCCGTGTCGGAATGCCAGCTTCCGGGACGGAATGTTTAACCGAGTCGCACGGCCTTTTGAAATTGCCGCAGCGGCGCAAAATCGCCAATTTTCGTCACCGCCAATTTCCGCCAACGCCTTGTGCGACGGGGCCGATAGCCCGATGTCAGCTATGGCGGCGCGTTAACCAGACCGCACCTGGATCGTCGGCAGCACCGCGAAGGACTCGCCGCCACTCAGCGCCAATTCATCGGCGCTCGCCTCGCGCGCTTCGACCTCATCCACCCGGCCATGGCGCGGACCCTTGCGGCAGGCCGCGATGACGGCTTCGACCGTTTCGGCTGCGCCGGAAAACACCGCCTCGACCGTGCCGTCGCGGCGGTTGCGCACCCAACCTTCGATACCCTGGTGAAAGGCCGCATGCTCGACGAAGGCGCGGAAGCCCACGCCTTGCACCTGGCCGCGGAACACGACATGGCGCGCAACTTGGCGGATCGCGCTCACCGGAATTCTCCGATCTTGCGAGCGCCCGAACCGAGCGGACGCACCGATCCCCAGGCTTGCAGCGAACGTATGTACGGCGCAGGCAATTCCCACTCTTGGGCGGCGGAGGCGACCAGTTCGATATAGCCGGGCTTTGGCCTGCCCTCGCCGCCGCGGCGCGCCAGATAGACCAGTGCGGGCTTGCGGCTGTCGTCATGGCGCACCGGCAGCGTCTCGGCACGATAGAGACCGGCTTCGATGTTCTCCCAGGCATCGAGCGTCACCCGGTCGCGCGGCGCGATCCGCCACAGCACGCCATAAACCAACCCGGCCCGCGCCGGCTCGACCGAGGCATAGCCGTCGGCAGTGATGACGAAGCGATGACCGGTCAGTTCGGCGACGCCGAGCGGACGGGCGTCGCGGGCGTGGCGGCGCATCACGGCCCGGCTCATGTTGGCGCCGTAAGCGAAGTGCAAGGTCATGGGGCGGGCGAGACACTCGGCCGCGTCGCCGCCCAGACCGAGAAGCCCAGCGCGATGACGACCGGCAGCAGCATCAGCGCGACGAAGCCGAAAATCCATATTTTCATCGCGCCAAGCGCCGGATCGCCGCCCAACATCGTCAGGAAATACAGAATGACGAACAGTTGCAGAATGCCGGCATGGGGCCCGGCGCCTTCGCCAGAGCCTGCCGTGGCGGACAGCAGCAAAGCCACCAGGACGGTGAGCAGAACGACCTCGAGCGCATAGATCAGCGCGATGCCGGTGACGATGCCGGCCGGCCGGCCGGCATCGTGCAAGCGTCGCCGGTGCAGCACGATCCAGAACGCGATCAGCACGGCCTGCACCAGCACGAACGGCGCGACCGTCAGCCGTTCGGTCACCGCGCCGGCCAGCAGCAGTTGTGAGACAAAGCCCAGGGTATAAAGACCGAGCACGGCCGACACGAATGGGCCGGGCGCGATGCGCTGCGCGTACTGCGACGATTGATTCATGCCGCCATGGTGACACGGCGCACAGACGATTGCCACGCGGCTCAGGGCTCCCGCGTATCCAAGTGCGTCCACCGGAATTCAGAAAACCTTCCGGTACTGGATGAAGCCCGGCCGGTCCGCGAGCGTGTCGTAGAGCGCGCGGGCGGTGGCATTGGTCTCGTGGGTGAGCCAGTGCACGCGGCTCGCGCCGGCCGCGCGGGCCTCCTTGTAGACCGCCTCGATCAAGGCGCGGCCGAGGCCGAGCTTGCGCGAATCCGCGGCGACGAACAGATCCTGCAGATAGCAGTAGTTGCCGATCGTCCAGCAGGAGCGGTGATAGAGATAGTGCACGATGCCGCACAGCCGGCCGCCGGCATAGGCGCCGAGAAGATGCATCGGCTCGGCCGGATCGTGCAGCCGCGCCCAGGTGACATCGTAGGTCTCGTTCGGCACCGAGGTCTTGTAGAAGTCGAGATAACCCTTCCACAGCGGCTCCCAGTCGGCGCGCTCGTCGAGGCGCAGCGGGCGGATGACGATCTCGGCACTCATC
This sequence comes from uncultured Alphaproteobacteria bacterium, assembly GCA_963702635.1. Lineage (GTDB taxonomy): Bacteria > Pseudomonadota > Alphaproteobacteria > Rhizobiales > Xanthobacteraceae > Z2-YC6860. Next base: position 150,720 of record CAVPDL010000009.1, on the reverse strand, counting down.
GCGCGACCTCGGCGTGGATGCGGAGCAGCTCCGGAATGGTCTCGGGCTTGCGGCGGCCGAAGCCGCATTCGGTGCCGATCGAGAAATCTGTCACGACCTTCTCGGCAGCGGCAAGGCGCCTGCGGGAGCCGGCGACGCCATCGGTGAGATGCACCAGGCCGAGGCAAAGCTGCGTGTGCGGCTTGAGCCTGAGATTGCGCAGCGGTGCGAAATAGGCGTCGTCGGAGCGGTCGCGCGGCACCGGCATGTGGATCAACTGGATCGGCCGGCGGATTCCATCGGTCAGGCGGTTAGCCATCTCCACCATGTCGGCCATGTCGGTCGGCTCGACAACGTGGCGATGATTGGAATCGCCGTAACAGAAGTGGAACAACAGCTCGATGCCGCCGGGCACGTGGTCCGCGAGATCGGCCAGGATGCGGGCGAAGGTCGCATGCGTCTCGGCCTTGCCTTTGCCGTAGCTCGACACATCGTTGCGCTCGAGCCGGGCGAACACCGCGGAGGCGACATCGAACTGGATTGCGATCTGATCGTGCGGCAGCCGCGCCGAGATTTTCTCGATCTCGAGCTTGAGCGCTGCGTTGTAGACGGGATCGAGCGGCGCGTGCAGATCGTCCTGCAGGTAAAGCCAGATCACCGAATGCGCCGGCACCAGATCGATCTGGAAGCGGCAGGCCACCGGGATTTTGCCGTCGCGCTTGGCACGGGCGAAATCCTCAAACGAGCGTTGCGCGATGTCGGCGTAGAACAGGTTGTCGAAGCGTACGTCCTGCGCCGATCGCCCGGGCTTCAACCGATAGCGGATGCGCGGCGTGGCCGTGGCATGCAGGCGGAACACCTCGTCGGATTTCTCCAGCGCGGTGTTTCCGGCAAACACCGGCTCAAGCCAGGTGATCCAGTCCGCGCGCTCAGCGGTCTCGCCATCGGGGATGCGCCTGAGGCGGCGACCGAGCGCCGCGCCCACCGTCTCGAACACCTCGCGCGCGCTCGCCAGCGGCACGCTTCCGACCAGATGAACATCGCGCGGCATATTCTTTGGCTCCGGCTTAAATTTGCAGCCGATTTGATAGCACGCTGCGACCGGCTGGCGCAGGAACATCGGTCCCGCGCCCGCGTTGTCCGCCGGAGGGGCGTGCCATTTGAGGAGACCATCATGGCCGACCCATATCTCGACGAACCATCCATGCCCGCCAGCGCGACGCAAAGTCTGATGCTGGTCGGAGCCGGCTTTGGCATCGGCGCGCTGGTGGTGCTGTTCGGCTTCGTATTCCTGGTTGGCATCGGCGATCTCGGTCACAACGCGCCTTCGCCGGCGACTCCGGCCGCGCAGTCGGCGGCCACGGCGCCGACAGCGCCCGGCCCCGCGCCGAAGCCGTCGCCGAACACAGCCGGAGCCGCAGTGCCCGAAACCACCGGCCATGCGCCGGCGCCTGCCAACCCCGACACGCCAAAGGCGCCCACGGCGGGACAGACCCGGAAGTGACAGGCCTGCGTCAATGCACTGTCGCCAGTGGCCACGCAACACTCACTACCAAGCGGGCGCTACCCCTTACTTGGGCCTGACTTCCACCGGCCGGATCGCACCAGCTTACGGCTGGCGCACCTATTCGATCACCTGATCAGCGCTCGCTGAAAGGTCCTGCGGCAAACGAACTCCGATTGCGTCGGCGGTACGCTTGTTGATGATCAACTCGAATTTGGTCGGTTGCTCAATCGGTATGTCGCTGACCGATGTGCCGTTGAGCAGCTTGGCCGCAAAGCGCGCGAGTTGGCGGTAGATTGCGTCGATGTTCGGCCCGTAGGACATGAGGCCACCGGCATCCACATATTCGCGAGCATCGAATACGGCGGGCAGGCGGCGCTTTCGGCATTGTTCGGCGATGAGCTTAAGATTGGTCACGACTGTCGGATTGCGGAACGTAATAATGCCGTCGACCTGTTTTGCTCCTGCCTCGTCGAGAGCTGCGGCAAGATCGCCCGCTGAGCGGGCATTCAGAGCGACAAGCTCAAGCCCGAGTTGTTTCGCTGCCGCCTCCGCTGTCTGCCAGGCCCGCTTTGCGTTCGGCCAATCATCGCGCAACAACACTCCAACGCGTCGCGCCGATGGCACGACTTCCTTGAGCAACGACAGTCGCTTCGGGGTCAATTCCTCGGCGAGGCTATAGACACCGGAGATATTGCCACCTGGACGGGCGAGCGATTTGGCCATGCCATTGGCAACCGGGTCGTCGTTAAAGCGTCCGATGATCGGAACGGTCTTGGTGACGTGCGCGGCCGCCGCGATCGACGGCTGACTTGTCGCCAAGATGAGACGAACGTCGAGGCCGATGAGTTCGGATGCGAGAGCCGGCAACCGTGCCTCTTTGTCTTCGCCGTAGCGCTCGACCAGCACATAGTCGCGCCCTTCGATCTGGCCGAGCGCGCCCATGCCCTCGCGGAACGCCTTGAGTTGATCAGGGGTGTGGCGAGGGCCTTGAATCTTGAGCCAGCCGATCTTGGCTGGTGAGGTGGCGCTCCAGGCCCCGGGAGCGGTGAAGGGCCATGCGACCGCGCCTCCAATCCAGACAATAACGTCGCGGCGCCTCATGCTCGTCCTCACACTCAGGATGGTTGATCCTAGCCACGGGGCGTGATCCCTTGGAAGGGATCCGAAAGTCACGGTCGTCGATGTCGCAGTTGTGTCTTGGCCGACATGCCGGGCGCCAAATCCACTTTACCCCGGTAACGGACATTGAGCGCCTATGAGTACGGCCGCAGGCCGCTCAATCCAGATGGAATTTCTCGAGCTGGCGGTGCTCGGCGACGATGCGCCGCACCGTGCCGGTGACCGAGCGCATCACCACGGTGTCGGTCTCGATCATGTCCTTGCCGAACTTCACGCCGCTCAGCATGGCGCCGGTGGTGACGCCGGTCGCGGCGAACAGGCAGTCGCCGCGCACCATGTCCTCGATCTCGTATTTCTTCCTCGGATCCTTGATGCCCATCTTCAGCGTGCGCTCGCGCAGCTCCTCGCTGTCGATGACGAGCCGCGTCTGCATCTGGCCGCCGATGCAGCGCAGCGCCGCCGCCGCCAGCACGCCCTCGGGCGCGCCGCCGATGCCGAGATAGATGTCGATGCCGGTCTTGGGCTCGGCGCAGTGGATCACGCCGGCGACGTCGCCGTCGCTGATCAGGCTCACCGCCGCGCCGACCTTGCGCACCGCCTCGATGATCTTGGCGTGCCGCGGCCGGTCGAGCAGGATCGCGGTGATCTCCGACGGCTTCACGCCCTTGGCCTTGGCGAGATTGAGGATGTTCTCGTCGGCCGGCGCATCGAGGTCGATGGTGCCCTTGGGATAGCCCGGCCCGATCGCGATCTTGTCCATGTAGCAGTCGGGCGCGTGCAGCAGCGTGCCCTCATCGGCCATCGCCAGGGTCGCGATCGCGCCCGGCATGTTCTTGGCGCAGAGCGTGGTGCCTTCCAGCGGATCGACCGCGATGTCGACCTTGGGACCGCTCTTGTTGCCGACCTTCTCGCCGATGAACAGCATCGGCGCCTCGTCCAGCTCGCCCTCGCCGATCACCACCGTGCCGTCGATCGGCAGCTTGTTGAGCTCGCGCCGCATCGCGTCGACCGCGGCCTGGTCGGAGGCCTTGCTCCTTGCCGTGGCCGCGCAGCCGCGCCGCCGACACCGCCGCGCGCTCGGTCACGCGCACGATCTCGATCGAGAGAATGCGCTCCAGCACCAGGTGCGGCTGGACGGTGATCGACGCCATGCGCGACTTCCCCCTGGAATGTCCTGCGCGAGCATGATCCCGAAAACGTGCATCCCGGTATCCGGGTCGGGATCATGCTCAAGACGATCAAGCTCATCATTCAATTTTTTTCGATGCGGATCAATTGCGGCCGCGCCGGAAATCACCTTGTCGCGCTGCACTGCGGCCAGCGCCTTTCGCACCGCATCCTCGGTGGTGGCATAGGTGATCAATATGACGGGGACCGGGCCTTTGCCCTTTGCGATCGCCGCCGGCCGGCGGGCCGCGATGGCGCTGCACGATCGATTCCATCGAAATGTTGTGCTGGGCGAGGCGCTTGGCGATGGTCGCCGCGGTGCCGGGCTTGTCCACAGCGAGCAGGCGGATGTAGTAGCCGCCCTCGTGGCGCTGCATCGGCGCCTTCCTGCTGACCGTGAGCTTGGCCGACGGCCGGCCGAACGGCGCCGCGCGGACGCCGCGCGCGATGTCGGCGATGTCGGCGACCACCGCCGAAGCCGTCGCCATGCCGCCGGCGCCCGGACCGACCAGCGTGATCGGCGCGATGCCTTCGGCGTCGATGGTGACGGCGTTGGTCACGCCCATGACCTGGGCGATGGCGGAATCCTTCGCACCATGGTCGGGTGCACGCGCTGCTCGATGCCCTTGTCGGTCTTCACCGCGACGCCGAGCAGCTTGATGCGATAGCCGAGCTCGTCGGCGGCTTCGAGATCGGCGGTGGTGATCGAGGTGATGCCCTCGACATAGATCGCGGCCGGGATCGACGCGGATGCCGAAGGCGAGGCTCGCCAGGATGGCAAGCTTCTGCGCGGTGTCGTGGCCCTCGATGTCGAACGACGGATCGGCCTCGGCGTAGCCGAGCCGCTGCGCCTCCTTCAGGCATTCGTCGAACGACAGCCGCTCGCGCTCCATCCGCGTCAGCATGTAATTGCAGGTGCCGTTGAGGATGCCGTAGATGCGCGCGAACCGAATTGCCGGCAAGCCCCTCGCGCAGCGTCTTGACGATCGGGATGGCGCCGCCGACCGCGGCCTCGAAATTGAGCGCGACCTTGTGCTTCTCGGCGAGCGCCGCGAGCTCGATGCCGTGTCGCGCCAGCAGCGCCTTGTTGGCGGTGACCACCGGCTTGCCGGCCTTGAGCGCCGCGGCGACCGCGGCCCGCGCCGGATTGCCGTCGCCGCCGATCAATTCGACGAAGGCGTCGATGCCGGGATCGGCTGCAAGCTCGACCGGATCGGCGACCCAGCGCAGCTTCTTCAGGTCGACGCCGCGATCCTTGCCGCGCGAGCGCGCGCTGACCGCGACGATCTCGATCGGCCGGCCGGCAGCGCAGCGCCAGCGCACGCGTGCTGCTCGGCGATCAGACGCACCACCGAGGCGCCGACCGTGCCGAGACCGGCGAGACCCACTTTCAGAGGGGCAGCCATGATGCGTCCGCTATCGAAGAGACTCATCGCCGCGTGGCGAGGGGAACGACGTTGTGCAATTTTTCCGGCGCCGGTTTCAAGGAAGCGGCGGATGTTGCGGGCGGCCTGGCGGATGCGCTGCTCGTTCTCCACCAGCGCGATGCGGACATAGCCCTCGCCGCGCTCGCCGAAGCCGGTGCCCGGCGACACCGCGACCTCGGCCTTCTCGACCAGCAGCTTGGAGAATTCGACGCTGCCCAGCGTGTTGAACGGCTCGGGGATCGGCGACCAGGCGAACATCGAGGCCGCGGGCGGCGGAACTTGCCAGCCGGCGCGGCCGAAGCTCTCGACCAGCACGTCGCGGCGGCGCTGGTAGGTCTCGCGCATCTCCCTGATGCAATCGTCCGGGCCGTTGAGCGCGGCGGTCGCCGCCACCTGCACCGGCGTGAAGGCGCCGTAGTCGAGATAGGATTTCACCCGCGCCAGCGCCGCGATGATGCGCTCGTTGCCGACCGCAAAGCCGATGCGCCAGCCCGGCATCGAATAGGTCTTCGACATCGAGGTGAACTCGACGGCGACATCCATCGCGCCCGGCACCTGCAGCACCGACGGCGGCGGATTGTTGTCGAAATAGACCTCGGCATAGGCGAGATCGGACAGGATGAAGATGCCGTGCTTCTTCGCGAACGGCACCAGCTCCTTGTAGAAGTCGAGATCGGCGACATAGGCGGTCGGGTTCGACGGATAGCAGACCACGACCGCGATCGGCTTCGGGATCGAGTGGACGATCGCGCGCTCGAGCGTCGCGAAGAACTCCGGCGTCGGCTCCGACGGCACCGAGCGGATCACGCCGCCGGCCATCAGGAAGCCGAAGGCGTGGATCGGATAGCTCGGATCGGGCACCAGCACGACGTCGCCCGGCGCGGTGATCGCCTGCGCGACGTTGGCGAAGCCTTCCTTGGAGCCGAGCGTGGCGACGACCTGGGTGTCGGGATTGAGCTTCACGCCGAAGCGGCGCGCGTAATAGGCCGCCTGGGCGCGGCGCAGGCCCGGGATGCCCTTGGAGGCGGAATAGCGGTCGGTGCGCGGCTTGCCGAGCGTCTCCTTGATCTTCTCGATGACGTGCGGCGGCGCCGGCAGGTCCGGATTGCCCATGCCGAGATCGATGATGTCGGCGCCGGCGTTGCGGGCCGCGGCCTTGGCCCGGTTGACCTCCTCGAACACGTAAGGCGGCAGGCGCCGGATGCGGTAAAACTCTTCCATCGTCTCAGTCTCTGGAGCGGACCGGTACGGAATGTTAGGGCGGCAGCCTTGTACCATGATTTGGGCGAGGCCTAGTAGATCGAGCGGCTGCTGGAAACCGGCACGATCGGCTGCGCCTGCTGCTGCTTCAGCTCGCCGCTCCTGCCTGATTTGGCGCTTGGTCTTCGGCTGCGAAGCCATGCCGACCGACGCCTGCTGCCGATCGCGCGCGGCCATCAGGTCGTCCTCCATCTTCTGCTGCTCGATGCTGGTCGAGCGTCACGCTGTTGCGCGGCGGCGGCATGTCGTGCACGGCCGGATAGGCACGCGGGCTCGGCCGGCCGCTCCGGAGCATCGGCCGGCAGGCCGATGGCCGGCATCTGCGACATGCTGTCGGCGAACTTCTGCGGAGATCGAGGCGCAACCGGACAGCGCCGCGGCCAGCAGCGATCGCAGCGGCCGGCGCGACTAGGCGGCAGGCGCGCAGCATCGGCTGGCGCCGTGATGCGCTGCGATATCGCGATGCAGACGTGCCCCGTTCCATACATCCCGACCGTTCCGCCACTGCCCAATGCGCAAAGTTTGAACTGGAACCGTGAAATTGGCGTAAATTCAATGTATTGATCTGGAATTCCGCTACCCGGCTAATATGTCCAAAGCAAGGATCGGCGATCGAGGCGTGACTGGGCTGGCAGGCCTGGAGCGGCGGGCTGACCATGAAGGACCAAATTGCGCCAGCCCGACAGGTCGGCGCCGTCGACATCGAGGCGTTTGCCACGAACCTCGCCCGCATGGTCGAGCAAGGCGGCAAGGCGCTTGCGGCCTATATGAAGCCGCGCGAGGAGGGCCAGATCGAGCACGGCCTGTCCGACGAGATCACCGACATGGTCAAGACGCTCGGCGAGGTCGGCGAACTACTGGCTGTCCGATCCCCAACGCGCGCGGTCGAATTGCAGTCGCGGCTCGGCAATGCCTATCTCGATCTTTGGGGCGCCGCGGTCGAAACGCCTTGTCCGGCGAGGAAACCGGCCCGGTGATCGCACCCGACCCGAAGGACAAACGCTTCGCCGATCCGGAATGGTCGTCGAACCAGTTCTTCGATTTCGTCAAGCAGGCCTATCTGCTCAGCACCAACTGGGCGGAGCATCTGGTCGACGGCGCCAAGGACCTCGATCCGCACACCCGGCAGAAGGCCGAGTTCTACATCAAGCAAGTCGCCAACGCGCTGTCGCCGTCGAACTTCGTGCTGACCAATCCGGAGCTGTTGCGCGAGACGCTCGTCTCCAACGCCGAGAACCTGGCGCGCGGCATGCACATGCTGGCCGAGGACATCGAGGCCGGCGGCGGCGATCTGAAAATCCGCCAGTCCGACGCGGCGAAGTTCGAGGTCGGCCGCAACCTCGCGATCATCGCCCGGCAAGGTGATCTTCGAAAACGAGCTGATGCAGCTCATCCAATACGCGCCGTCGACGCCGAACGTGCTGAAGACGCCGCTGCTGATCTGCCCGCCCTGGATCAACAAGTTCTACGTGCTCGATCTCACGCCGGAAAAATCCTTCATCAAATGGTGCGTCGACCAGGGGCTCACGGTGTTCGTGATCTCCTGGGTCAATCCCGGACGAGCGCTCAGGCGACGATGGACTTCGAGGACTACATGCGGCAGGGTCCGCTCGCCGCGATCGACGCGATCGAGCAGGCGACCGGCGAGAACAAGGTCCACGCCATCGGCTATTGCGTCGGCGGCACGCTGCTCTCGATCACGCTCGCCTACATGGCGGCGAAGAGCGACGACCGCATCGCTTCGGCGACGCTGTTCGCCGCGCAGGTCGACTTCACCCACGCCGGCGATCTCAAGGTGTTCGTCGACGAGGAGCAGCTCGAGGCGCTGGAGAAGCGGATGGCCGAGCGCGGCTATCTCGAAGGCCAGAAGATGGCCAACGCCTTCAACATGCTGCGCTCCAACGACCTGATCTGGCCCTACGTCATCAACAATTACCTGCGCGGCAAGGCGCCGATGCCGTTCGACCTGCTGTACTGGAATTCGGACGCGACGCGGATGCCGGCGGCCAACCACGCCTTCTATCTGCGGCAGTGCTATCTCAACAACGCGCTGTCGCAGGGCAAGATGACGATCGCCAACGTCAAGCTCGACCTCAAGCAAGGTGAAGGTGCCGCTCTACAATCTCGCCACCCGCGAGGACCATATCGCGCCGGCGAAGTCGGCGTTCCTCGGCTCGAAGTTCTTCGGCGGGCCGGTGAAGTTCGTGCTGTCGGGCTCGGGCCACATCGCCGGCGTCGTCAACCCGCCCGAGCAAGGCCAAGTACCAGTACTGGACCGGCGGCAAGGCCGGCGCGGGCTCGCTCGAAGCCTGGCTGAAGAAGGCCAAGGAGCATCCGGGCTCGTGGTGGCCGGACTGGATCGAGTGGATCAAGTCGCACGGCGCCGAGCGAGGTGCCGAGCGCGGCGAGCCCGGCGGCGGCAAGCTCAAGCCGATCGAGGATGCGCCGGGGCGCTATGTGAGGGTGAAGGCTTAGACTGGCGACAGGTGCCCCGGCGTGCTATGTATATGACCATAGTCATGACCATGGTCATATAGGATTTCAGCAAATGACTAAGGCGATCAAGGCTTCGGAATTCAAGGCAAAATGTCTGGCGCTGATCGACGAGGTTGCAGAATCTGGCGCGCCGCTGACCATCACCAAGAATGGCAAGCCAGTGGCCGACCTTGTTCCGCATCAGTCGAAGTCGCGCAACGCGTTTGGCATCTGGAAAGACAAAGTCAAAATCAAAGGTGACATTATCTCGCCGATCGATGTCGAGTGGGAAGCTATGAAGTGATCCTGCTCGACACTCATGTCGCCGTTTGGATGGCCACCAACGACGAGGCGCTCGGTCCAACAAGCCGGGCGCTTCTTGAAGGAGCCTCGGACAAAGTAGAACTCGCTATCAGCGCGATCAGTTTCTGGGAAATTTCTCTCTTGGCGGCCCGTGGGCGGTTTGTGTCCTCCAAGAGTACGAGCGAGCTGCGGGCCGATCTGCTGATGACGCGCATGGTCGAACTGCCGCTCACGGGCTCGATAGCGATTGCTGCGGTGGAATTGGAGCATCTCCACGGCGATCCGGCTGATCGCTTTATTATCGCGACGGCGATCGCCCATAACGCGACGTTGATGACAGCGGACCGGGCGCTCTTGCGCTGGCGGCATGCGCTGAAACGCGAAGACGCGTCGAAATAGGCTCATCCCCAAACCTCTTTCGCCACATCGACCACAAGCCGCAGCTTTGCCGCCTCTTCCTCGACGGTGAGCTTGTTGCCGGCGATGGTCGAGGAGAAGCCGCACTGCGGGCTCAGCGCCAAGCTGCTCGAGCGGGCAGAACTTCGCGGCCTCGTCGATGCGGCGCTTGAGCTCGTCCTTGGTCTCGAGCGCGGCCCTTCTTGGTGGTGACGAGACCCAGCACCACGACCTTGCCCTTGGGCACGAAGCGCAGCGGCTCGAAACCACCGGCGCGCGCGCTGTCGTATTCCAGGAAGAAGCCGTCGACGTCGGATCTCGTTGAACAGCACATCGGCGACCGGCTCGTAGCCGCCAGAGGCGACCCAGCCGCTGGAGTTGTTGCCGCGGCACAGATGCATGCACACCGCCATGTCGGCCGGGCGGCCTCTGATCGCGCCGTTGATCATCTCGACGTAGGTCTGCGGCAGCTTGTCGGGGTCCTCGCCGAGCCCCGCGGCCTGCTGGCGCAGCGCCGGATCGCAGAGATAGGCGATGTAGACCTCGTCGATCTGCAGATAGCGGCAGCCGGCGGCGGCGAAGTCGCGCACCTCCTCGTTATAGACGCGCGACAGGTCGGCGTAGAACTCCGCCATGTCCGGGTAGGCCGTCTTGTCGACCGCCGCACGCCCGCCGCGGAAGTGCATGGTGCTGGGCGACGGGATGGTGATCTTCGGCACTAGATGCGGCTTGTCGCGCACCGCGTCGCGCACGAACCGGAAATGGTCGACGAAAATCGGGCGAGGCCGCGCGAGCTTGCCGACCACCTGAATGGTCGGCGGCGTGTATTCGACCGGCCCCTGCTCGCTTTGGAAGCGCGCCTTGATCTTGGATGGGATCACCGCGACGTTGCCGAAGCGCTCGAGGAAATCGATATGCCAGGAGTTGCGGCGAAATTCGCCGTCGGTGATCGAGGTGAGGCCGGCGTCTTCCTGAAGCTTGATCGCCTCGCGGATCGCCTCGTCCTCGGCCGCGCGCAATTGCTCGGCCGAGATGTCGCCGCGGGTTTTCGCGGCCCGCGCTGAGCGCAACTTTTCCGGGCGGAGCAGGCTGCCGACGTGATCGGCGCGAAACGGCGGCTTGGTTCGTGACGACATGGACGGCTCCTACGGAAACAACGCAACCTGATCGAGTCCGGTCGCTTCCGGATAGCCGAGCATCAGGTTCATGTTCTGCACCGCCTGGCCCGAGGCGCCCTTCACCAGGTTGTCCAGCGCCGAGATGACGATGGCGCGGCCTGGCAGCCGATCGTTGGCAACGCCGATGAAGGTCATGTTGGAGCCGCGGACGTGGCGGGTCTGTGGCGTCTGCCCGAACGGCAAAACGTAGACGAACGGCTCCTTGGCGTAGGCTTTAGATAGGACCGCGTGCAAACCTTCGACTGATTTGCCCTTGGTGGCCCGCACATAGATCGTCGAAAGGATCCCGCGGTTCGCGGGCATGAGATGCGGCGTGAACGTTGCCACCACCTTGCGTCCGGCGGCGAGGGAGAACTCCTGGTCAAGCTCGGCCATGTGGCGGTGGTGGCCGACACCATAGGCGTGGAAGCCTTCGGAAACCTCCGAGAACAGCATCTCTTCCTTTGCCGCCCGCCCTGCACCGGTCATGCCGGACTTGGAATCGATGACGATTTCGTCAGGCACGATCGCCTTGGCCTTGAGCAGTGGCGTTACAGCAAGCTGGGCGCAACTCGTGTAGCAGCCGGGATTGGCGACCAGTCGCGCCTTCTTGATCTTGTCGCGATACATCTCGACCAATCCGTACACCGCTTCCTTCTGGAACTCCGGCGCGTGATGCTCATGGCCGTACCACTTCGCGTAAGCCGCGACGTCGTGCAGCCGGAAGTCGGCGGAAAGATCCACAACCTTGGTCTTCGGCGCCTTGGTCAGCAGATCGCTCACCACCTTCTGCGTCGTCGCATGCGGCAGCGCGCAGAACGCAAGATCAAGCGCCGCCTTCTTCCAATCGATGCTTTCGATTGAGACGAGCTTCGGTAACTTGAACGGCGAGAACTGCGGAAACACCGCGCGCATCGCCTGTCCGGCGCGGCGATCGGCCGTGAGCAGCGCGATCTCGACATGGGGATGGCGCAGCAGCAGCCGCACCAGCTCCGAGCCAGTGTATCCGGAGGCGCCGAGAACGCCGATTTTCGCTTTCGCAGCCATGGCTCGAATCCTCTCCTTCGCTCTCATTCGTACGACAAGTGCGGTCGCAACGCGACCATCCTCGCCGCGATCTGGCGGCCACCGCCGCAGGCGACGACAAGACCGAAGCCTCGTGCGGCGGCGAACTTCAGCGCGATGGCGTGATGAACCTTGAAGACAGATGGCGCGTACATGGCGCGGCTCCAATGCGGTTGCTGCCGGAGCGTGCTCTTGTCGCAGGATTTGGCCGATGCGCCGCGGAGCTTGCTCCGGCGGCATGAGGCAACGATCAGATGCGATCGAACGCCGAAACCGCCGTGGCGCTACAGCGGCGGCGTGCAGCATTCATGGTCGCCATCTTCGTCATCGGGCGGCGATATAACGTCTCGCCGCCGGTAACACAAGGCCGGAGGGGGCGAGCCTTGGTCAACTCAACCCGCCGCACGTCCGCTTCGCAGCGCGTATCAATTCAGGAGCACATGTAGCGCTGGCCAAATCCCCGCATTTGCTTGTTTCCTCAGCGGCTATGGCGCATAGTGAAGATATGCGGCGCGACGCTTAGCGAGGTCTGGCAGACGCATTGCAGTTCGGCGCGGCACTGTCGCCCGACGGCATGGACGCAAATCGTCCCGCGTTTGCGGGACACGGCATCCGATTGAATGGCACCGATCGCTGACGTTTCTCCTCCTGAACGGGCCGCTCGCGAGCCTGACGTTCAACAAGGTTTTGCATGGCAACCCCGCGGCTGCTCAAGCGTTTGGTGTCATCACAAGCCTCTCAATCGTTTCTGAGCGCGATCGGAGCCGGATACGTCCTGCTGGTTCGCTGCACCAGTCGCGTTGACTTGCCGACCCCTCCATCCGGCGGGCCGTTCATTATCGCGCTTTGGCACGGACGCATATCGATGCTGCATTTGCTGCGTTTCGGCGATTTCGCCCTCGTCGCACTGATCAGCAGCCATCGCGACGGCCAGCTCATCAGCAAATGTGCGCAGCATTACAATATCAAGTCAGTGTTTGGATCGACCACGCGCGGCGGCACAACCGCGGTGCGGCAGTTGATCCGGCTGGCAAACGAAGGCCACAATCTGTTCATCACGCCCGACGGCCCGCGTGGACCGCGAATGCGCGTCAACGAGGGAATCATCCAAATCGCACGCCTCACCGGGCTGCCCATTCTCCCCGCGGCGATTGCGACGAGCGGCGGAAAAGAACTCAATACCTGGGATCACTTTTTAGTGCCGTCGCCGTTCTCGCGTATTGCCATCCGTTGGGGCGTGCCGTTCCACGCCGCGCGAGACGGCAACGCGGCGGACGACACCGCTCGGCTTGAAGCTGCGCTGACCAATCTCCAGAGTGAAGCCGACCGTGCGGTTGACCGCCATTCGACGCAAGCCCCGTGATACACCGATCAAGCCGTCGATCCGACACAGGTCGACGACGTGCGTTAGAGCGCGCTGATCGGCACGACCCGATAGCCCTGCCCTGCCTTCTCGACGCGCGCGAGCGCCGGGAACGGAAAGTGATAGCCCTGCACCGGCAGTTTTTCCGCGACCAGCATGTCGTAGACCCGGCGCCGCGTCGCCGCGGCCTTCGGCGGATCCTGGTCGAAGAAGCCGTGCCAGTCCGGATGCGGCGCGAACACCGTCGATGTTGTTGCAGACGTCGGACTGCACGAACACGCTCTTGCCGCCCGAGGCGACGACGAAGGACGTGTGCCCGATGCTGTGGCCGGGCGTGCCGACCGCCGTGACGCCGGGAACAACCTCCTTGTCCCAGGCATAGGGCGTGACCTTGCGGCCGAGCGCGTCGAACACCCGGCGGTTGTTGGCGAACAGCTCGGTCATGCGGCCCTTCGAGGCGCGGCTCATCTCGCCGTCGTCCATCCAGAACTTCCATTCGATTCTCGGGCACCTTGATCTCGGCGTTCGGGAACGCCTGGCTGTTGTCCGGCATCAAGAGCCCGTTCACATGGTCGGCGTGGAAATGCGAGATCACCACCACGTCGATCGTGCTGCGGTCGATGCCGGCCGCCGCGAGATTGGCGTTGAGCGTGCCGCGCTCGCCCTTGCTTTGCGCCGAGCGCCGCCTCGCCGTTGCCGGTGTCGAACAGCACGCGCTTGCCGCCGGTGGTCAGCACGATCGGCGAATAGGTGTTCTTCATCTTGTCGATCGGCTGGCCGGCAGCAGCCAGCGCCTTCTGCAGATCGTCGGCGCTGGCATTGCTGAGATAGTTGCCGTCCACCGGCACCATGCGGAAACCGTCGGACAGCACGGTCACCTCGATGTCGCCGACCTTGTAACGATGCACTTCAGCCACGAGCACTTCTCCCTGATACGAAAAGGCCGCACAAGATGGGCGGCCTTTGCTTCGATGCAAGCTTTCAATCAGGCGCCGATTCCATGCCGAGGGGATCAGCCGGTAGCCGCTGCCGGCCTTCTCGATGAAGCCGAAGCCCGGGAACGGGAAGTGATAGCCGGCGATGAACATGTGTTCCGACGCCGCCATGTCGTAGACGCGGCGGCGCGTTGCGACCGCCGCGTTCGGGATCGGTGTCGAATGCCAATTGCCATTCCGGATTGCGCACGAACAGGTCTGGCACGTTGCTGACATCGGCCTGGAAGAACAGCTTGCTCGATCCCGACTGGATGACGAACGAAGTGTGTCCCGGCGTGTGGCCCGCGGTCTCGATCGCGGTGATGCCGGGCGCAACCTCCTTGCCCCAATCGTAAAGGGTTACCCTGTCCTCGATGTCGCCGAAAACCTTGCGCGTGAAGCCGAACGACATCTTGATGAAGCCCTCCGGCACTCTCGCCATGTTCTCGTCGTTCATCCAGAACGCCCAGTCGACCGCAGGCACCTTGATCTCGGCGTTCGGGAAAGCGAGCGAGCCGTCCGGATTCTTGATGCCGTTGATGTGGTCGCCGTGCATGTGCGAGATCAGCACGATATCGATCGTCCTGGGATCGATGCCGGCCACGGCAAGGCTTCGCGGCAGCTTGCCGACTGTCGGCGACAACGGACCATAGCCGGTGTCGATCATGATGCGCTTCGATCCGGTGTTCACCACCACCGGATTGAACGGCCCGATGACGGTGCCCTTCGGCATGCCGGCCGCTGCCGCAACCTTGAGCACCTCCTCGTTCGGCACGTTGAGCACGAAGCGTGGCGGCAGTGGAATCGGCCGCGCGCCATCGCTGACCACGGTGATCTCGAAATCGCCAATGCTGGCGCGGTGGAAACGCGGCGCTGCAATATCCATGACGCTCAAAAGAACGGCCGGTTCGGATCGCGCGGCAGGCCGAGTTCGGTGCGGCCGTAGTGGCTGTAGTTGATCTCGGTGTTGACGCCGATATGCGACGCCGCGAAATGGATGTCGCGCCAGGCGCGCTGGATCGGCTGCGAGGTGGCAAAGCCCGCGGCCCCGCTCAGCGTCATCAGGGTGTCGATCGCCGAGACCGACATTTCCGACACGCGGGCGAAATCGCGGATCGAGCGGGCGAGCAGCGCCGGGATCGCGGCCGCGGGCTCGGCCTTCACCTGGGAGGTGCGCCGCAGCAGCATCTCGGCGGCATCGAGTTCGGCCGCGGCGCGCGCCATGCCGACCTGCAGCGAGATCTTCTCGGCCACCGCCGAGCCGTCGACCGCCTTGCGGGTCTTGGCGCCTTCGCGGAACTGCGCATAGGCGCCCTCAGCCGCGCCCAGCATGGGCGCGGCAAAGCAGAGCGGGGCATAGAAGAAGAACGGCATGCGGTAGATCGGATTGTCGTGCAGCGCGCCGCCCGGGCCCTTGCCGAGCCGCAGGTCCGGCAGGAACAGCACTCGCGTCTCCGGTACGAACAGGTTGTCGGTGACGATGGTCTTGCTGCCAGTGCCGCACATGCCGGCGGTGTGCCAGGTGTCGAGCACGCTGTATTCGCCGGGCGGCACCATGAAGAGGCCCCACGCCGGCGCGCCGTCGCCTTGCGTCATGGCGCCGACCATCACCCAAGTGCAATGATCGACTCCGCTGGAGAACGATGCCTGATTTCCGGTGAGCCGATAGCCGCCAGGGACGCGTTCGGCCTTGGCCCGCGGCGCAAACGACGCCGCAATCGGCACATCGGGGCCATTCTTCCAGATCGTCCGCTGACACTCCTCGGGATATTGCGCGATCAGATGCGGATGGTGGATCAGGAGGCTCGCACACCAGCCGTGCGAGCAGTCGGCGCGGCTGATCTCCAGCACCACATCGTGCCAGGTCTCGAAGTCGAGATCGTAGCCGCCGAAGCGCTTGGGCATCAGGATGCGCCCGATGCCGGCGTCGAGCATCTCGCGGACCGACTCCATCGGCATGCGGCGCGACTTTTCGGCCGTGTCTGCGCGCGCGGCGAAATTCGGCGCCAGCGCCCGGATCTTTTCGATGATTTCCTGTCTGGCCGGCATCGCCATCACGCTCCTCAAGACCAAACAGGCTGCCGCTTCATATGGTCGTCCGCTCGACGGCTTGATAAGCTCGTAATGTCGAACATCCTGAGCCACCACGGTCAGGACATCAATGCCGAAAAAGTCCACATCTTTTGGGAGGAGTTCATGCGGAGCGCCATTGCAATAACGATCGCCGCCTGCTTGGCGATCATGTTAGGTGTCGAGGCTCGCGCGCAAGCGCCGACGGTTTACGGCGAACCAATCAGCATCGAGAACGCCAAGAAGGCCGCCGCCGCGGCCGAGGCAGAAGCCAAGAAGAACAACTGGTCCATGTGCATCAGCGTCGTCGCGCCGTCGGGCGATCTCGTTTATTTCGAGCGGATGGACAACTGTCAGTATGCCTCCATCAAAATTGCGCAGCATAAGGCTCGCGCAGCTGCGATCTATCGCCGTTCAATCAAGACGTTCGCGGACCGCATCGCGCAGGGTGGTGGCGGCCTCACGGTGCTGACGCTCGACGATGTTGTTGCGTCGGACGGTGGCTACCCCTTGGTCATGGGTGGCAAGGTTGTTGGCGCCATCGGGTGCAGCGGTGGCTCGGCCCAGGAGGACGGCCAAACCTGCCAAGCTGGCGTGACTGCGCTGAAGTAGGCGCTTCAAAAGTTCGGGCTGCCAGGCCGCCGGGGAAACCCGGCGGCCTTTTCATCCGCCCATCACGTGGGCAAGCCATTTGATCGCGACCGAGGTGAAGTCGCCGAGCGTCAGCAGCACCGCAGGCCCACAAGAACGCCGAGCTGAAATTGGCGATCTGGAAACGCCAGTACGGCATGGCGAACACGCCGGCGACGATCGGCACCGAGGCGCGCAGCGGCCCTGAGAAGCGAGCGATCAAAATCGCAGCCGCGCCCCATTTCCTGATGAACGCTTCGCCCGCCGGAATCAGATTCGGGTGCTGCGACAACGGCCACATGTGATAGACGCGGTCTTCGAGCTTGAGGCCGACCCAGTACGACAGCCAGTCGCCGAGCGCCGCGCCGAGCGAGCCCGCAATCAGATCGGCCAGAAGTTCAGGCCGCTGGCGCTGATGATGGCGCCGATGCCGACCAGCGCCGCCCAGGCCGGGATCAACAGCGAAATGAAGGCCAGCGATTCGGCAAAGCACAGCACGAACACGATCGGCGCCGCCCACGCTTGATGCAGCCGAACAAACTCGATGATCGGCTGGATGTATTGCTCGAAATCCATCGGGGCTTTCTGGCGGGTCGAAGACGCGGATTTAAGGTGCGCCGGCATTTTCTTATCCCGGCTGCCGTGGATTAGCCAGTATCCCAAACCATATTGGCGGATGCAGCCGCGCCGCTCTTGCCGTGGCATATTCGCCGTTAAGTGATTCGCTCCCTCCTTCCCGACCGAAGCAGCATGGCCAAGACCGTCAGCAAATCCTCGAAGAACCCGAAGAAAACCGCAGCCGTCGGCGACCTGTTCGCAAGCCTGGACAAGCCCCAGCGTGCGTCCGGCAAGGCCGCGCGCGTCTCCAGGCGCGAGCGCGCGGCGAAGCCGGCTACACCGCCAAGCACATCGAGGTGCTGGAGGGTCTCGAGCCGGTGCGGCGGCGTCCCGGCATGTATATCGGCGGCACCGACGAGAAGGCGCTGCACCACCTGTTCGCCGAGGTGATCGACAACGCCATGGACGAGGCGCTGGCCGGCCACGCCTCGTTCATCGAGGTCGAGATGACGGCCGACGGCTTCATTTCCGTCACCGACAACGGCCGCGGCATTCCGGTCGACCCGCATCCGAAGTTCAAGAACAAGTCGGCGCTGGAAGTGATCATGTGCACGCTGCACGCCGGCGGCAAGTTCGACAGCAAGGTCTACGACACCTCCGGCGGCCTGCACGGCGTCGGCGTCTCGGTCGCCAACGCGCTGTCCGACCGCATGGAGGTCGACGTCTGGCGCGAGCAGCAGCACCACCACATGGACTTCGAGCGCGGCAAGCCCAAGGGCAAGCTGCAGAAGCTCGGCCGCGCGCCGAACAAGCGCGGCACCAGGGTGCGCTTCCATCCCGATGCCGAGATTTTCGGACCGAAGGCC
The DNA here is from genome assembly GCA_963702635.1 of uncultured Alphaproteobacteria bacterium. Taxonomy (GTDB): domain Bacteria; phylum Pseudomonadota; class Alphaproteobacteria; order Rhizobiales; family Xanthobacteraceae; genus Z2-YC6860. Next base: position 132,404 of record CAVPDL010000009.1, on the reverse strand, counting down.
GCATTCCAGGCCGAGCGCGTGTTCAAGATGACGCGCTCCAAGGCCTATCTGTTCGGCGGCGTCGAGATCCGCTGGTCGTGCGACAAGGAGCTGGCCGAAGGCACCGACGTGCCGGTCGAGGCCACGTTCCATTTCGAGGAAGGGCTGAAGGACTACCTTGCCGAGACGCTGTCCAGCGCGACGCTGGTGGCGCGACATCTTCACCGGCTCGTCGGGCAAGACCGGCGCGCATGGCGCAGCGCAATGGGCGGTGGCCTGGACCGCCGATGCCGACGGCTTCCTCAACTCCTATTGCAACACCATCCCGACGCCGGATGGCGGCACCCACGAGTCCGGGCTTCGCACCGCCCTGCTGCGCGGACTGAAAGACCACGCCGAGCGCGTCGGCCAGGGCAAGCGCGCCGCCCCGATCACCAGCGAGGACGTGATGGTCGGCGCCGGCTGCATGCTGTCGGTGTTCATCCGCGAGCCGGAGTTCCAGGGCCAGACCAAAGACCGCCTCGCCACCGCCGAGGCGCAGCGCATCGTCGAGAACGCGATCAAGGACCCGTTCGACCATTGGCTTGCCGGCAATCCGACGCAGGCCAACAAGCTGCTCGACTTCGTCGTCGACCGCGCCGAGGAGCGCATCCGCCGCCGCCAGGAAAAAGACATTTCGCGCAAGAACGCGACGCGCAAGCTCCGCCTGCCCGGCAAGCTCGCCGACTGCACCAACGGCGCAGCGGCAGGCTCGGAGATTTTCATCGTCGAAGGCGACAGCGCCGGCGGCTCGGCCAAGCAGGCGCGCGACCGCGCCTCGCAGGCCGTGCTGCCGCTCCGCGGCAAAATCCTCAACGTGCAGTCGGCCGGCAAGGACAAGCTCGCGCAGAACGCCCAGCTCGCCGATCTGGTGCAGGCGCTCGGCTGCGGCACCGGCGCGCACTACCGCGACGACGACCTGCGCTACGACAAGGTGATCGTGATGAGCGACGCCGACGTCGACGGCGCCCACATCGCGTCGCTGCTGATCACGTTCTTCTACACGCAGATGCCGCGGCTGATCGAGCGCGGCCACCTCTATCTCGCGGTGCCGCCGCTCTACAAGCTGACCCACGGCGACAAGACGTTCTACGCCCGCGACGACCGCCACAAGGACGAACTGCTGAAGAAGGAATTCCACGCCAACGCCCATGTCGAGATCGGCCGCTTCAAGGGCCTCGGCGAGATGATGGCGGCGCAACTCAAGGAAACCACCATGGACCCGCGCAAGCGCACGCTGCTTCGGTCGATGGCGGTCGAGGCCGACGAGAAGGCGACGACGAAATCGGTCGAGCGGCTGATGGGCAACAAGGCCGAGGCGCGCTTCGAGTTCATCCAGGAGCGCGCGCGAGTTCGCGGACGAGGCCGCGCTGGATGTGTAGCGGTCAACGATCTGGCTTGGTGTTGAGAGCCTCATCGGAGATTGCATGCGACGAAAAGGATGGCCGGCACAAGAAACGGCAGACAAATAGAAAAGGCCAAGCCCAGTCCGAATGCGGCATGTCGGTAAAATTGCAATTTGCCCGGCTCAAATAAACGTTCGGCAAGCGGTCCTAATCCGTAAAATACATTGGCGATCGCCATCGCCACCACGTAGCCGATGGCCTGAAAGGCTGTTGTGAATGCTGTGATTTCGAAATCCGGATTATTGGAACAGCGGTCTCACCCACCACGGCATAGCACGCAAAGGCGCCAAGACCTGCCAACGCCAGACAGACGTTATACGTAAGACGTTTTTTGGCCCACCAGCGCGATGTGTCAGTCATCATGCCGGGTAAAGCGTGTGGCACGTTCGGCTTGCTCCGCCATTGGACGGCGCCTGGAAGGTTTGGGCATTGGATGTTCGTTGCGACTGCCCCAAGAGCGCACCCATTTCTCGACCTCAGCGTGGGGAATAGTCCCCTCGCGCTCGATGGACTTGATCGCGCGCCTGATACCAGCGACCCATGCGGCGTGATCGGCTGAATCGATGAGTGGATGGCGGCGGATTCGCGACATGACTGTTGTTATAGTTATTTCGTCCGGCACTATCCACATAGCAACGCCGTCGTGCCCGGCCTTGTGTCGGGCATCCACGTCTTGTTTGCTTCGCAGGTCGGGCCAAGCCCGGCCATGACAGTGGCGAGAGGAATGCCATGGCCCAACCCATCGACTTCTGGTTCTCGATCGGCAGCATGTACACCTACCTCACGGTGATGCGGCTCGACCGCGTTGAAGAACTGTCCGACGTCGCGTTCCGCTGGCGGCCGTTTTCCGTCAAAGCAATCATGATCGAGATGGACAACCGGCCGATGTCCAAGCCCAAGAAGCTCGACTACATGTGGCGCGACCTGGAGCGGCGCGCGCACGGCTATCTCTGCGATTTTCCCAAGCGGCCGCCCTACCCGCTCCAGCAATTCGACCTCGCCAACCGTATCGCGGTGGTCGGCGCGGCCGAAGGCTGGTGCCCGGAATACGTGCGCGCGACCTACGCCCGCTGGTTCGGCCTCGGCGAGGAAAGCGGCAGCGAGCCGAATGCGTCGGCAAGCCTGAAGGAAATCGGCCAGGATCCGGCGCGCGTGCTGGCGCTGGCCGCGTCGGACGAGATCGGTCGCGCCTATGACGCGGCCACCGCCGAGGCCAAAAGCCTCGGCATCTTCGGCGCGCCGAGCTTCGTCACCGGCGGCGAAATCTTCTGGGGCGACGACCGCCTGGAAGACGCCGTGCGCTGGCACGAAAAAGGCACGCTGCTGCGCCGTTGAGTTGCGCGCCTACCAGATGCCCCAGCGCGGCACGCTGGCCTTGTAGCTCAGATATTCTTCGCCGAACTTTCGCTTCGAGGTAGCGCTCCTCGCGCAGCACCACGCCGTTGCGCAGAACCAACGCCATCGGCACCAGCAGCACCACCGTCCAGTCGGAGACGAAGGCAATGCCGAATCCGCCGACCACCAGCATCAGCCCGGTATACATGGGGTTGCGCACGTACCGATACACGCCGGCCGTGGCGAGACGGGTCGCGGGCTTCCAGGGGTTCACGTTGGTGCCGGCTTCGACAAAGCGCTGCCGGCCGGCGATACCGAGCGCTGCGCCCGCTGCCACGATCAAGCCGCCGAGAAAGCCGCGCCACCACAGGCCGAGCAATGTCGCAAGAACGTAGACCGGCAACAGCCAATCGAGCAGCAGGCCAAGCAGCAGCGTTGCGAGCGCGATCAGCGGCGGCGGCGCGATGACGCCTGCGTTGTCCTTGGGATCGATCATGGCGTCGATATAGGCGCTCGCGCCGCGATTGCAGCGCGGAACTTTTTGCCGGCCAGCATCAAGAATGCTGATGCCGGCAGGCTCAATCGATCGGCAGTCCGGCGTAGTTTTCCGCAAGCGACGTCATCGCGGCTTCCGAGCCCGTGACATAGTCGATCTCGGCGATCTGCCGCTTGGTGTCGAAATCCATCTCGTCGCTGTGCCGGTGCAGCATCTGCGTCATCCACCAGGAGAACCGCTGGCCCTTCCAGACCCGGCTCAAACAGGTTTCGGAATAGCTCTTCAGCAAATCCTCGCGACCGCTTTTGTAATGCGCCTCGATGGCGCGCGACAGCACCCGCACGTCGGCCATCGCAAGGTTCATGCCCTTGGCGCCGGTCGGCGGCACGATGTGGGCGGCGTCGCCGGCGAGAAACAGCCGCCCCGACTGCATCGGCTCGCAGACGTAGCTGCGCATCGGTGTGATGCCCTTCTGCAGAATCTTGCCGCGCATGAGAGGCCGCACGCCGCCGAGCCGCGTCTCGAGCTCGTCCCAGATGCGCCGGTCCGGCCATTTCTCGATGTCCTCCTCAGGCGGCACCTGAATGTAGAGCCGCGACAATTCCGGCCCGCGCATCGAAAACAGCGCAAATCCGCGCTCGTGGAAGCAGTAGATCAGCTCCTTATCCGGCGGCGGCGATTCCGAGAGGATGCCGAGCCAGCCGAACGGATAGACACGGTCGTATTCGCTGAGCACATTTTCCGGAAAGCTTGGCCGGCAGATGCCATGGAAGCCGTCGCAGCCGCCGATGAAGTCGCATTCGATCTCCTGCGCCCTGCCCCCGTGACGGAAGCGGATTTTCGGACCTTTGCCGCCAAAGTCGTGGATGCTGGTGTCCTCAACCTCGAAGACAATCTGGCCGCCGTCGGCGAGGCGTTTGGCGATCAAATCGGTGACGACCTCCTTCTGATCGTAGATGAACACACGCTTGCCGATCAGCTTATGGAAGTCGATATAGCGCCCCTCGCGTTTGAACGAGATGGTGATGCCGTCATGCACCATCGCCTCACGTTTGAGCCGCTCGCCAACGCCGGTGTCGATCAGCATGTGCGCGGTCCAATGCTCCATCAGCCCCGCGCGAACCCGTGCTTCGCAATAGGCGCGGCTCCGATCCTCGACGACGATGCTGGAGATGCCAGCGAGATGCAGCAGATGCGACAGCATCAGTCCAGCCGGTCCCGCGCCTATAATGCCGACCTGTGTTCGCATCTTTACTCCTTCCAAGGCGATGATGATGCCCGCCATCGTCGGTGAGGCAAAGGGATGGAAGCCGGAATCGTCGGCCCCGCTCGGTCGCCGCATGTGCGACGGCGCCGTGACGCATTTGAGGGCAGAACCATGCCACTCGCTTAACTTAAACCGCCGTGCGGCATTGACTTTCGGCGTTTCGCCCCTATGTTCCGCGGCAACGGTACGAATGGAAGATTCGACCGTCCCCCGCGCATTACCGTCGTTTTCATGATCCGGCGCGGGTCCGGGCGGTCCTAACCCGAGGCTTTATGCCCTTTTCCAAGCTCGGCTTGTCCGACAAGGTTCTCGCGGCCGTCAAGTCGGCCGGCTATCCCGCCCCCACCCCGATCCAGGACCAAGCGATCCCCCACGTGCTGGCGCGGCGCGACGTGCTCGGCATCGCGCAGACCGGCACCGGCAAGACCGCGGCCTTCACGCTGCCGATGCTCACCATGCTGGAGCAGGGCCGCGCCCGGGCGCGCATGCCGCGCACGCTGATCCTCGAGCCGACGCGCGAACTCGCGGCGCAGGTCGAGGAGAGCTTCGAGAAATACGGCAAGAACCACAAGCTCAACGTCGCCCTCATCATCGGCGGCGTTTCGTTTGACGACCAGGACGCCAAGCTGATGCGCGGCGTCGATGTGCTGATCGCGACGCCCGGCCGCCTGCTCGACCATTTCGAGCGCGGACGGCTGCTGCTCACCGGCGTCGAGCTTCTCGTCATCGACGAGGCCGACCGCATGCTCGACATGGGCTTCATTCCCGACATCGAGCGCATCTGCAAGCTGGTGCCGTTCACCCGGCAGACGCTGTTCTTCACCGCCACCATGCCGCCGGAGATCCGGCGCATCACCGAGCAGTTCCTGCACAATCCGGTGAAGGTCGAAGTCGCAAGACCCGCCACCACGGTCGCCGCCATCACCCAGCAGCTTGTGAAGACCGGCCGCGAGCCGCACGACAAGCGCGACACGCTGCGCCGGCTGATCCGCGCGAGCGGACAGCTTCAAGAACGCCATCATCTTCTGCAACCGCAAGCGCGAGGTCGCGCTAGCTCCACCGCTCGCTCGTGCGCCACGGCTTCAACGCCGCGGCGCTGCACGGCGACTTGGACCAGTCGGCGCGCACGGCGGCGCTGGACGCATTCCGCAACGGCGAGGCGAAGCTGCTGATCGCCTCCGACGTCGCCGCCCGCGGCCTCGACATTCCCGACGTCAGCCACATCTTCAACTTCGACGTGCCGCATCACGCCGACGACTACGTCCACCGCATCGGCCGCACCGGCCGCGCCGGCAAGAGCGGCACCGCCATCACCATCGTCGGCGCCGGCCGACGGCAAGGCCGTCGCCGAGATCGAGAAGCTGATCGGCCAGAGCATCGCCTGGGCCGGCTCGCCCGTCGGGCGCGGAAGCCGAAGCCGACGGAGCGTCCCGCGCGCCGCGACGAGCGCAGCAGCCGCGACGCGACACCGTCACAATCGCCGCGGGCACCGCGGCGGCAATCGCGCGCCGCGCGAAGATCGCCACGAAGCGTCCCAGACCCGGCCAAGCCGCGCACGAGCCACGCAAACCCGCGCCCGTCGCCCGGATCGACGAGGCGCGGCAGCGGCACGCTCCGGCGCGGCCGCGCGAGACCGCCGACCATGACGCCGGCGATCATCTGCCGGCCTTCCTGCTCCGCCCGGTGCGCGGCAAGGCTTAAGCGCCTTTTCGCGCCGGATTTACCGGCCTTTTACCTGTCCGTGAATATCGTTGCGTGCGGCTTTTCAGTCGCCGCGGCAATGATTTGATCAATGGTTGGCCGCGCGCATCGACGTGTCGCGGCATGAGGATAAGTGATGTCGGAGCCCGCAGGCGAGCACGAACGCACGTTGGCGTTCGCCGATATCGCGTTCGGACAGATCAAGGCGCTGCACCAGCCAGCCACGCCTCGCAACTACGAGGTCTGGTACGCCTACGCGACCGGCTACAATCCTTCGCTCAACCAGATCCATCAACGAAACCCTGGCGCAAGAACGGCACGCTGAGCGAAGCCGACATCGAGCAGGTCCACGGCACCTACATTTCGCCCACCCGCTTCAACGACAAGATCGACAGCGTCGGCTCGCGGGTGATGGACGAGATCAATCAGGTCATGGCGATGATAGACGCCGCGGTCGGTTCGGCCTCGAGCTACACCGAAAGCCTGACCGACGTCAGCGACAAGCTCGGCAACGCCAAGGACCGCGAGGGCCTGCGCGCGATCGTCGAAAGCCTGGTGGCGACCGCCAACGAGATGAAGCAGAACAATCAAGCGCTGGAAGCAGCGGCTCAACGCCTCGAAGGAAGAGATCAACCAGCTTCAGGAAAACCTCGAGGTGGTCCGCAGCGAGAGCCTGACCGACCCGCTGACCTCGCTGTGCCAACCGCAAGCATTTCGACGAACGGCTGGCGCAGTGCCATCGCGGAAGCAGCCGAGCGCAGCGAACCGCTGTCGCTGCTGATGACCGACATCGACCATTTCAAGAGCTTCAACGACACCTGGGGCCATCTGACCGGCGACCAGGTGCTGCGTCTGGTCGCCATGTCGCTGAAGCAGAACGTCAAGGGCCAGGACATCGCCGCGCGCTACGGCGGCGAGGAGTTCGCCGTGATCCTGCCGAACACGGTGCTGCGCTCGGCGCTCACGGTCGCCGACCATATCCGCCGCGCGGTCATGTCGAAGGAATTGATGAAGCGCTCGACCGGCCAGAATCTCGGCCGGGTCACGATCTCGCTCGGCGTCGCGACCGCGCACAAGGGCGACACCGCCGCAGTCGCTGATCGCGCGCGCCGACGCCTGCCTTTACGCCGCCAAGCGCAACGGCCGCAACCGGGTGATCTGCGAGACCGACCCGGAGGTCGCCAGCACGCGCCGAGGCCAAGGTCGCCTGATCGTCCGCGCTTTTTCGCTCGCCTCGGGCTTCGCAAAGCTTCGCCTTGCCTCGTCCGGCTTTGCGCGCCGGAACGACGCGCCGCCGCGAGCGCAAGCGCCTGGCCCATTCGGCAAGCTCATCCGGCTCGTCGTAGAGCCGCTCGGGCATCCGCCAATACGACGTCAGCGTGCGCGTGCCGTCCCTGGTCTTGTAGCTGAACGGCGCCTGCCCTTCGCGCTCGAACACAGGGATGATGCTGTCGTCGGCCTTGAGATAAATCACGCCGTCGACCACCAGCGCGATCATCAGGCCGTCGGCAAACACGCCCGCGCCGCTGAACATGCGGCGCACCGTGACCGGGCCGAAGCCGGCAAACAACTCGATGAGTGAAGTCGGAATCTGTCGGCACGTCACGGGCCGCCAGCGCTAATGCGCCTCGGCGCCCTCGCCCTTGGCCGGCGTGAGCAGCACCGACTTGCCGCAGCCGCAGGCCGAGGTCTGGTTCGGATTGTTGAACACGAACTGCGAAGACAGCTTCTCGACCTTCCAGTCCATCTCGGTGCCGAGCAGGAACAGCACGGCCTTGGGATCGATCAGCAGCTTGACGCCCTTGTCCTCGACCACCTCGTCGGTCGGGCCGATCTTATCGACGTATTCCATGGTGTATTCCATGCCGGCGCAGCCGCCGTTCTTGACGCCGACGCGCACGCCGGCGATCGGACGGTCCGCCTTCGCCATCAATTCCTTGATGCGGGCGGCGGCGGCCTCGGAGAGGCGCATCACCTGGGGTTTCGGCCGGGCCGTAGCCATGGCATGTCTCCTTCGCTTCGGTGCCGAAGCGCGTTCAGAACTAGCAATAACTCAAACAATACCAATCACTTCGTTAACATTATGTAGGGCGTTCGGCAAGAGTCGCGCAACTCACCACATGTTGAGCACGAGCCGCGCCTCGTCCGACATCCGGCTCTGGTCCCACGGCGGGTCCCAGACCATGTTGACTTTGGCGCTGCTCACGCCTGGCACGCTCGCCACCGCGTTCTCCACCATCATCGGCAGTTCCGCGGCCGACGGGCAGTTCGGCGTGGTCAGCGTCATGTCGACCTTGACCGAGCGGTCGTCCTCGATGTCGACCTTGTAGATCAGGCCGAGCTCGTAGATGTCGGCCGGGATTTCCGGGTCGTAGACGGTCTTGAGCGCGGCCACGATGTCGTCGGTCATCCGGGTGATCTCGGCCTCGGGCAGCGACGAGGCCTTGTTCTCGACCTCGACATCTTCGCGTTTGCGGATCGGTTCGTCGGTCATGCGAATATCTCCTGCGCCTTGGCCAGCGCGCGCGCGAGGCTGTCGACCTCTTCCTTCGTATTGTACATGCGCAAACGACGCCCGGCAGGTCGCGGTGACGCCATAGCGGGCGAGCAGCGGCATCACGCAATGGGTGCCGGCGCGCACCGCGACGCCCGCGCGATCGATGATGGTCGCGACATCGTGCGGATGCGCGCCCTTCATCTCGAACGACAGGATCGGGCCCTTGTCCTTGGCGGTGCCGAAAATCCTGATCGAGTTGATCTCGCGCAGCCGCTCGTGGGCATAGGCCGAAACGGCCGCTTCGTGGGTCCGGATGCGCGCCTTGCCGATCGAATTGACGTAGTCGATGGCGGCGCCAAGCCCGATCGCCTGCACGATCGGCGGCGTACCGGCCTCGAAGCGGTGCGGCGGCTCGCCATAGGTGACGCGGTCCTCGAACACGTCGCGGATCATCTCGCCGCCGCCGTTGAACGGCGGCATGGCGGCGAGCAGATCGTAGCTTGCCCTAGAGCACGCCGATGCCGGTCGGGCCGTAAAGCTTGTGGCCGGTGAAGGCGTAGAAATCGCAGCCGATGTCCTGCACGTCGACATCGAGCGTGGACCGCGGCCTGCGCGCCGTCGACCAGCACCGGGATGCCGCGCGCCTTGCAGAGCCTCACCACGTCCTTCACCGGCACCAGGGTGCCGAGCATGTTGGACATGTGGGTGATCGCGACCAGCTTGGTGCGCGGCGTCAGAAGCTTCTCGAACTCCTCGATGAGGAAATTGCCCTCGTCGTCGACCGGCGCCCACTTGATCACCGCGCCTTGGCGCTCGCGCAGGAAATGCCACGGCACGATGTTGGAATGGTGCTCCATGATCGAGAGCACGATCTCGTCGCCGGCCTTGATGCGCTCGCGGCGCGAACGTATAGGCGACGAGATTGATCGCCTCGGTGGCGTTGCGGGTGAAGATGATTTCCTCGGCGCGCGGCGCGTTGAGGAAGGCGCGCACCTTCTCGCGGGCGCCCTCGTAGCCTTCGGTCGCGGCATTGGCGAGGTAATGCAGGCCGCGATGCACGTTGGCGTATTCCGAGGTGTAGGCCTGCTGGATGCGGTCGAGCACCGCCTTCGGCTTCTGCGCGGAAGCGGCGTTGTCGAGATAGACCAGCGGCTTGCCATAGACCTGCATGCCGAGAATCGGGAAATCCTCGCGGATGCGGTTGACGTCGTAGGCGCCGTTGCTCACCGCGGGATGCATAGCGTCAGCCTTCCGCGCGCTTTGAGCCAGGCCACGACCTGCGCCATCAGCGCGTCGCGCAGGCCGGCATGCTCGATGCCTTCGATCGCCTCGCCGACGAAGGCCTGCACCAGCAGCGCCTCGGCCTCACGCTCCGGAATGCCGCGCGCCATCAGGTAGAATTTGAGGTCCTCGTCGAGCGCGCCGGTGGTGGCGCCGTGGCCGCATTGCACGTCGTCGGCGAAAATTTCCAGCTCGGGCTTGTTGTCGGCCTCGGCCTCTTCCGAAAGCAGCAGCGCCCGCGTCATCATCTTGGCGTCGGTCTGCTGGGCGTGCGGCCGCACGATGATCTTGCCCTGGAACACGCCGCGGCTCTCGTCGTCGAGCACGGCCGCGAACACCTCGCGGCTCTGGCAGCCGCCGGCCTTGTGATCGACCACCAGCGTGGTGTCGACGTGCTGCTTGCCCTTGAGCAGGCTCGCGCCGCGCAACCCCGCCAGCGTGCCTTCGCCGTCGAAGCGCACGAAAAGCTGGTTGCGGACCACGCCGCCGCCGATGTTGAAGGCGAAATCGTTGAAGCGCGCGTTGCGCGCCGACCGCGGCCATCAGCGACGACACATGAACAAGGTCGTCGGGCCCGCCGGTGATCTTGATGTGGTCGACATGGGCGTTGTCGCCGACCACCAGCTCGAGCGCGGTGTTGACCTGGTGGCCTGCGGCCGCGTCGTGGCTTTCGACCAGCATGACGCGGGCGCCCTGCTCGATCACCACCAGCGAGCGGGTGAACACCGAAGCCGGCCTGTCGCCGGTCGCGGCGAACACCAGATGGATCGGCCGCTCGACCGTCGCGCCCTTGGCGACGTGGATCAGCGCGCCATCGCGCATCAGCGCGGTGTTGAGCGCGACCACGCCCTCCTGCTCGGCGGCCACGACCTTGCCGAGATTAGCGGTGGCGAGCGCATCGCCCGCGGTCAGCGCCTCGGCCATGGACCGGATGGTCAGTCCCTGCGAGAAATTGTCGAGGTCGGACAAATCCGGCGCAAACACGCCGTCGACGAACACGACGCGCCGCACCTCCATGTCGCCGATCAACTTGCCGGCGTCCTTGGCGCGCTTCTTGGCGGCCTCGCTTGGCGCACCGGCCAGCGGCTTGGCGTCGCGCATAAGCGCGCGGAGATCGGTGTAGTTCCACTGCTCGACCCGCCGGTGCGGCAGGCCCGCAGCGTCGAAGCGCTTGAACGCCGCCTCGCGCAGCGCCCTGACCGGGCCATCGCCCGGGAGCTTGCCTTTGGCGGCAGCAAAGGCCTCCGCCAGCGCAAGCTCGGCGTTGCTCTTCATCGGGAGGACTTCGGCATTCATGACGCGAGCGCCGCCTCGCCTTGGAATTGCGCGTAGCCCGAAGCTTCGAGCTCAAGCGCGAGCTCCTTGCCGCCGGTCTTGACGATGCGGCCGCCGACAGCACGTGCACCACGTCGGGCACGATATGGTCGAGCAGCCGCTGGTAGTGGGTGATGACGACCATGGCGCGATCGGGCGAGCGCAGCCGGTTGACGCCGTCGGAGACGATCTTCAGCGCGTCGATGTCGAGGCCGGAATCGGTCTCGTCGAGCACGCAGAGCCGCGGCTGCAGCAGCGCCATCTGCAGAATTTCGTTGCGCTTCTTCTCGCCGCCGGAGAAGCCGACATTGACGCCGCGGCGGAGCATGTCCGGATCGATCTCGAGCTTGCCGGCGGCCTCGCGCACGAGCTTGAGGAACTCGGGCGTCGAATAGTTCGCCCTGGCCGCGCGCCTTGCGCTGCGCGTTGAGCGCGGTGCGCAGGAACGTCATGGTGGCGACGCCGGGGATTTCCAGCGGATACTGGAACGCCAGGAACAGGCCCTTGGCCGCGCGCTCGTCGGGCTGCATGGCCAGCACGTCCTCGCCGTCGAGCAGGATCTGGCCTTGGTCGCCTCGTAGCCGGGCTTGCCGGCCATCACATAGGCGAGCGTCGACTTGCCCGAGCCGTTCGGGCCCATGATGGCGTGCACCTCGCCCTTGTTCACGGCGAGATCGAGGCCATTGAGGATCTGCTTGCCGTCGACGGTGACGTGCAGATTCTTGACTTCAAGTAACGGCACTTCGTTCGTCCTTCTCTTTTTCTTCTCCCTCTCCCCGCTTGCGGGGAGAGGTAAAAAGCTAGAAGCTGAAATGCGAGATGATCTCGGCAACCAGCTCCTTTCTCCTGCTTTCCTTGTCGGTGGCATAGACCGGACCGAGCGAGCGCCCGCTCACGTCGATCTCGCCCTGCTCGCCGACCACGATCATCATTCCTTCCGCGTACACGCCCTCTTCCGGCTTGCTCAGCACGATGCGCTTGCCGTCGAACGCCGCCTGCACGCCGCGTCCTTCAGCTTCTTCGACGGCGCCAGATCGGCCTCGAAGAACTCCTTCAGGAACGCCGATGCCGCCTGCTGACGGGCGCGCCGCTCGGCGTCGTCCTTGCCGCGCTTGGCATCGAGCTCCGCGACCGCCTTGTCGAGCGCCGACATCGAACTTTCTCCGCCCGACACCGCGCTCAGCCGACCGAGCCTTCGAGGCTGATCGAGATCAGCTTCTGCGCCTCGACCGCGAACTCCATCGGCAGCTGCTGGAGCACGTCCTTGACGAAGCCGTTGACCACCAGCGCCACCGCCTCCTCGGCCGAGAGGCCGCGCTGGCGGCAGTAGAACAGCATCTCCTCGGAGATCTTCGACGTGGTCGCCTCGTGCTCGAACACCGCCGAGGAATTCTTCGCCTCGATGTAGGGCACGGTGTGGGCGCCGCACTGGTCGCCGATCAGGAGCGAGTCGCAGTTGGTGAAGTTGCGCGCGCCCTTGGCGCGGCGGTGCGCCATGACCTGGCCGCGGTAGGTGTTGTTGGATTTGCCGGCCGCGATGCCCTTGGAGATGATGCGGCTCGTGGTGTTCTTGCCGAGGTGGAGCATCTTGGTGCCGCTGTCGACCTGCTGGCGGCCGTTGGAGATCGCGATCGAATAGAACTCGCCGCGCGAATTGTCGCCGCGCAGGATGCAGCTCGGATATTTCCAGGTGATGGCCGAGCCGGTCTCGACCTGGGTCCAGGAAATCTTCGAGCGCTGCGCCGCGGCAATCGCCGCGCTTGGTGACGAAGTTGTAGATGCCGCCCTTGCCGTTCGGCGTCGCCCGGATACCAGTTCTGCACGGTCGAATACTTGATCTCGGCGTCGTCGAGCGCGACCAGCTCGACCACGGCGGCGTGGAGCTGGTTCTCGTCGCGCATCGGCGCGGTGCAGCCTTCGAGATAGCTCACGTAGGAGCCCTTGTCGGCGATGATCAGCGTGCGCTCGAACTGGCCGGTGTTCTTCTCGTTGATGCGGAAATAGGTCGAAAGCTCCATCGGGCAGCGCACGCCCGGCGGCACGTAGACGAACGAGCCGTCGGAGAACACCGCCGAATTGAGCGTGGCGAAGAAATTGTCCGAGATCGGCACCACGGTGCCGAGATACTTCTTCACCAGATCGGGATGCTCGCGCAGCGCCTCCGAGATCGGCATGAAGATCACGCCGGCCTTCTTCAGCTCGGCCTGGAAGGTGGTGGCGACCGAAACCGAATCGAACACCGCGTCGACCGCGACCCGGCCGTACTGCCGGCGGCGCTCGCCGTCCTCGCCGTCGCCCTGGGCTCGACCACGCCGGCAGAATCTTCTGCTCGCGCAGCGGAATGCCGAGCTTCTCGTAGGTCTGCAGGATTTCCGGATCGACCTCGTCGAGCGACTTCGGGCCAGCGCCTTCTTCTTCGGCGCCGAGTAGTAATAGTAGGTCCTGGTAATCGATCGGCGGATAATCGACCCGCGCCCAGGTCGGCTCGCGCATGGTCAGCCAGCGCCGATAGGCCTCGAGCCGCCAGGCCAGCATCCATTCCGGCTCGTTCTTCTTGGCCGAGATGAAGCGGACGATGTCCTCCGACAGGCCCTTGGGGGCCTTGTCGGATTCGATATCGGTGACGAACCCGTATTTGTATTGGTCGACGTCGATGCGGCGGACCCGCTCGATCGTCTCTTGTACGGCCGGCATTCACTCCTCCGCTCACGGGTTCAAGGCCCGCGGCTTGGGTTGTCGGTTATGGTCGGTTCGGTTCCCGAGTGAGTCTTCTCTCCGCCTCAGGCGGCGATTTCCTGCTGGTTTCCGGCCTTATATAGGCTTTCCGCGAGCTTCGCCCAAGCCTTTAGAAATCGTCCCAACATCCTCATCAGAGGTTGCATAGCCGAGACTTACCCGAATTGCGCCCCGGGCCAGGTCCGGCGCAACGCCCATGGCGGCCAGCACATGGGACGGCGCGACCTTGCCCGAGGAGCAGGCGGCGCCCGAGGACACCGCGACCCCCTCCAGATCGAAGGCGATCACCGCGGTTTCGGCCTTCATGCCGGGGACCGAGAACAGCGTGGTGTTGGGCATCCTCGCCGTCACCCTTGGGTTCGACAACGCCGGCGAGGATCTTCTGCTCACGCAGCGGAATGCCAAGTTTCTCATAGGTTTTCAGGATTTCGGGATCAATCTCGTCGAGCGATTTCGGGCCGGCCTTCTTCTTCGGCGCCGAGTAATAATAGAGGTCCTGGTAATCAATCGGCCCGTACTGGACCCGCGCCCAGTTGGGCTCGCGCATGGTCAGCCAGCGGCGATAGGCGTCGAGCCGCCACGCCAGCATCCACTCGGGCTCGTTCTTCTTGCCCGAGATGAAACGGACGATGTCCTCGGACAGGCCCTTTGGAGCCTTGTCGGATTCGATATCGGTGACGAATCCGTACTTGTATTGGTCGACGTCGATGCGGCGCACCCGCTCGATCGTCTCTTGGACGGCCGGCATTCACTCCTCCGCTCGCGGGGTCAAGGCCCGCGGCATGGGTGTTTCGTTATGGTCGGTTCGGTTTCGAGTGGTTTTCTCCGCCTAGGCAGCGATTTCCTGCTGGTTTCCGGCCTTATATAGGCTTTCCGCAAGCTTACCCCAAGCATTTAGAATCGTCCCAACATCCCCATCGGTGGTTGCATAGCCGACACTTACACGGATTGCGCCACGGGCGAGTTCCGGCGCTATGCCCATCGCCGCCAGCACATGGGAGGGGCTGACTTTTCCCGACGAGCAGGCCGCGCCTGAGGACACGGCAACCCCTTCCAGATCGAAAGCGATCACTGCGGTTTCGGCCTTCATGCCGGAAATTGAGAACAGTGTGGTGTTAGGCAATCGCTCAACGGCCTCGCCAAAGATCGTAGCTTTCGGCGATATCGACTTGATCTTACCTTCGAATCCGTCACGGAGGACCTTCATCCGAACGGCCTCGTCCCGCCACCCGGTGCGGGTCGCCTCGGCGGCTGCGCCAAACCCGGCGATACCGGCCACGTTCTCGGTCCCGGCCCTGGCCCCACGCTCCTGACCGCCGCCCTTGATCAGGGCGTCGAGCGACAGGCCTTCCCTTTTTATCAGCGCGCCGAGCCCCTGCGGTCCGCCAATCTTGTGCGAGGACAGCGTCATCAGGTCGGCACCGAGCGCGGCAAAGCTGCATTCGATCCGGCCGGGGCCCTGTACCGCGTCGATGTGCAGCATGCCACCGGCAGCATGGACCAGGGCGGCGGCCTCCATAACCGGCTGGACCACGCCGGTCTCGTTGTTGGCGAGCATCAGCGACACCAGCGGCCGCGAACGGCCGGCGAGCATGCGCTCGAGCGCCGCGAGGTCGACCACGCCGTCCGTCGTCACTGGAATTTCTTCCGCTGCGGCAAATCGCCCGCCGCATTTCACTGAAGGATGCTCGATCGCCGACACCAGCAGCGTGTCGCCCAGCGACGGCGACAGCGCCAGCATGTTGGCCTCGGTGCCGCCCGAGGTGAACACCACGTCGCGCGCCTGCGCGCCGACCAGGGCCGCAACCTGCTCGCGCGCGCCTTCGACGATCCGCCGCGCCGCGCGGCCGGCGGCATGCACCGACGACGGGTTTCCGGTGACTTCGAGCGCGGCCATCACCGCCGCTTGCGCCTGGGGCCGCAGGGTCGCGGTCGCATTCCAGTCGAGATAAACGTGGGTCAATGTCTCGATCCTTCGGCTCGGGTCCGGCCCAAGCCCTACGGCTTGCTCATTTTACTTGCTTTTGCCACCTCGGATCATGTTAGAAGCCGCCCGCGCGGCACGCCAGCCCGAAACTCTCCGAGATTCAACAGCAGTTTTAATCAGTTACGTGCACACTATATTGCCGTCAAGCACGCCCTGATCCAGTTCCGCGACCGACCTTGTGCGTCGCCCGCGGAATGCCGCCCGTCGAGGTTTCAAGAATGCCCGAAGTCATCTTCACCGGACCTGCCGGCCGTATCGAAGGCCGCTACCACCCGGCGCCGCAGAAAAACGCCCCGATCGCCATCGTGCTGCATCCGCATCCGCAATTCGGCGGCACGATGAACCACCAGATCATCTACCAGATCTACTACGCCTTCGTGCACCGCGGCTTCGCCGCGATCCGCTTCAACTTCCGCGGCGTCGGAAGAAGCCAGGGCTCGTTCGACCACGGCACCGGCGAACTTTCAGATGCGGCGTCGGCGCTCGACTGGGCGCAGTCGATCAACCCCGAGGCGCGCTCGTGCTGGATCGCGGGCTTCTCGTTCGGCGCCTGGATCGGCATGCAGCTCCTGATGCGGCGGCCCGAGATCGAAGGCTTCATCTCGGTCGCGCCGCCGGCCAACCTCTACGACTTCTCGTTCCTCGCCCCTTGCCCGTCGTCCGGCCTGATCGTGCACGGCGACAAGGACGCGGTGGTGCCGCACAAGGACGTCACCGGCCTGGTCGACAAGCTCAAGACCCAGAAGGGCATCATCATCGAGCAGAAGGTGATCCAGGGCGCCAACCACTTCTTCGACGGCAAGGTCGAGCCGCTGATGCAGTCGGTCAGCCTCTATCTCGACAAGCGACTGCAGGGCGAGCGGCGGGAGGCTTAGTCCGCCCAGGCATAGCCGGCGACGAGCCGCATTATTCCGCGGCGGTCGCCATCGCTACGCGCGGCCAGGATGGGCTCGGCACCGGATGCCACCATTTCTGCATGCCGAGATCGCGCGCAATCACGTTCGCGGCGTTGTAGCCCGGGCTTCCGGTCACCGCGCCGCCGGTGTGGCTGCTGGCGCCGCAGAGGTAGAGGCCCTTCAAAGGCGTGGCGTAGCGGCCAAGGTCCGGCGTCGGCCGGTTGCCGCCGAGCTGTGACGGCATGTAGGCGCCGACGTGGTGGCTGCCGCGAACCATGTTGATGCAGTGCCGCTCGATGTCGAGCGGCGAGAACACCGCCTTGGCGACGACGTTCTTCGCCGTGAGGTTCGGGGCGAATTCGCGCCATTGCGACAACAGCTTGTCGGCAACCTCGTCCTTGCGCTTGTCCCAGTTCTTCGGATCGCCGTCGAGGTCGTAAGGCGCCCACGGCCACCAGAACGCGACGTGCTTGCCGGCCGGCGCGATCGAGGGATCGAACTTCGACGAACAGGTGCCGTTGCCGGCAAAAAAAGTCGGCAGCTTCTGCTGATGGATCTCGTCAAACAGCCGGTCGATGTCGGCGGTGTTGTCGGCGCCGAAGATCATGTTCCAGGCGCGCGCGACCTCGGGATCGAATTTTTCAGCGGCCTCGTAGCGCGGCGCCTCGTTCAGGGCGAGGTGCAGCGTCACCAGGCTGTGCGAGCACCATTTGAACGCCTTGATGCCCTCGACCACGCTCGCCGGGAAATTCTGCTCGCCGGCGATTCGGATGGTCTGCGGCGCATCGATGCCGCTCGCCACGAACCGCGATGACAGCGTATCGCCGTTCTCCAGGCGGACGCCGGTCACGCCCTTTGAATCCGAGGTGATGGCGCTGACGTGCTTGCCGCGAACGAGGGTCGCGCCGTTGTCCTCAAGCAGCCGCTCCAGCGCAAGGGCGACGGAGCCAGCGCCGCCGACCGGCAGGCCGAGCTTGGTCAGCCGGCTGAGCAGCCGCGGGAAGAACGCACCGACGCCGGGCACGTTCTCGATCGCGATCGCATGCAGGATGCAATTGAAGAATTGCCGCACGTATTCGCTCTCGAAATTTTTCTCGACCGCCTGGTGCAGGGTCAGCGGCATATAGGAGAACAGATCGTCCCACGCCGGACCGCTGACCCGTTTAGCCAGCTCGGCCGGAGGCAGCGGGACCGAATACATGAACTCGGTCATCAGCGGCCCCATCTCGGTGACGAAACGCTGGCAGAGCTCCTTGTAGCGCTTGGCGTCGGGCTGCGAGAAACGGGCGATGGACTTCGCGGTGTTCTCGACGCTCCTGTGAATCGTCAGCGCCTTGCCGTCGCGGAACACCTGGGCGTGCTGCACCTCCGGATAGATGTAGGCCAGGCCATACTTGTGCAGCTCGAGGTCGCCGAGGACCGGGCCCTCGCCGATGAAATGGTAGGAGGAGTGCGAGTTGTGCTTGAAACCGGGCGCGACGAACTCGCTGGTGGAGCAGCCGCCGCCCATGGCATCGTTGCGCTCGACCACCGCAATCTTCAGACCGGCCTTGGCCAGATACGACGCGCAGATCAGTCCGTTGTGTCCGCCACCTACGATGATGCCATCGTATTCCATCGCCGCCTCCCTTGATCGTCGAGTGGCCGGTCTTAAACCGCCGCCTTCGCTCAAACGATGGCATATATCGCCGAGGCCAACAACGGCGCCCGCCCGCCGTTGAATCCGGCCCCGGACCTGTTACACCAGCCGCCGCAGAGAGGGCTGCCGATGAGCGCTTACAAGTCCGATTTCCTTAACGTTTTGGCGGAGCGCGGATTTATCCACCAGGTCTCCGAGCCGGAGGCGCTCGACCAGCTCGCGAGCTTCGAAGCAGATCACCGCCTATATCGGTTTCGACTGCACGGCCGCCTCGCTGCACGTCGGCTCGCTGCTGCCGATCATGATGCTGCATTGGCTGCAGCAGACCGGCCACCGGCCGATCGCGCTGATGGGCGGCGGCACGACGCGCGTTGGCGACCCTTCCGGCAAGGATGAGAGCCGGCGCATCCTCACTGACGCGATGATCGACGAGAACCTCAAGGGCATCCGCGCGATCTTCGCCAAGTTCCTCAAGTTCGAAGGGGCCGGGGGCAACGCCGTCATGGCGAACAACGCCGACTGGCTGAATTCGCTGAACTACATCGATTTTCTGCGCGACGTCGGCCGGCATTTTTCCGTCAACCGGATGCTGTCGTTCGACTCGGTGAAGATGCGGCTGGACCGCCAGCAGGAGCTGTCGTTCCTCGAATTCAACTACATGATCCTGCAGGCCTACGACTTCGTCGAGCTGAACAAGCGCACCGGCTGCGTGCTGCAGATGGGCGGCTCCGACCAGTGGGGCAACATCGTCAACGGCATCGATCTCGGCCGGCGGATGCAGAACGTGCAGCTGTTCGCGCTGACTTCGCCGCTGATCACCACGTCGTCCGGCGCCAAGATGGGCAAGACCGCGGCCGGCGCGGTGTGGCTCAACGCCGACCTGGTGAGCCCCTACGACTACTGGCAATACTGGCGCAACACCGAGGACGGCGACGTCGCGCGCTTCCTCAAGCTGTTCACCGTGCTGCCGCTCGACGAGATCGGCGCGGCTCGCCGCGCTCAAGGACGCCGAGGTCAACGAAGCGAAGAAGGTGCTGGCGACCGAAGCGACCGCGCTGGTGCACGGCCGGGATGCCGCGGATGCAGGCTGCCGGCACCGCGCGGCAGACCTTCGAGGAAGGCACGCTTGCGGAGAATCTGCCGGCGATCGAAATCCCGCGCGCGGAATTCGAGCGCGGGCTCGGCGTGCTTTCCGCGTTCGTCAAGGCCGGCCTCGTCGCCTCCAACGGCGAGGCGCGCCGCCAGATCAAGGGCGGCGGACTGAAGGTGAACGACGAAGCCGTCACCGATGAAAAGATGACGCTGACCCCGAAGCATCTCACGCCTGAAGGCGTCATCAAGCTGTCGCTTGGGCGCAAGCGTCACGTGCTGCTGAAGCCGGTTTAGCTCGCGCGGCTGTTCCGGCGGCCAAGGTGAGGCGCGGCCGCGGAATGGCGATTCAATTCTGCTACCGGATCGGCGGATCGGCAAAGCTTCGCTCAATGCCGTTGTCGCGGAACTCGAAAAACTTCCGCAGCATACCCGGCGCGATCGCCGAGATCGGATTGACCACCGCACGCGGATTGCCGGTGGTGCCGCCGACCTCATAGGTGATGCCGAAAATGCCCTCGTTGCTCGCCGCCGAGGAACAGGCCGACGATCGGGATTTGGCCGAACATGTTGTTGAGACCATAGAGCGGCACCAGCGTGCCGCGGACATGGACCTGGTCGCGGACGTAGTCGATGTTGCCCTCGACGGTGGCGCCGATCATCGGGCCGCGCAGCACGCCGTCCTTGATCGATCATGCGGCCCGGCGAGCGGGTGAAGTCGGCTCGCGCCTGGGAGAAATCGATGGTATCGCTCTTCGCACCGTTGGGTGCGCCCGATACCACCTGATCGAGCGTGCCTTCGCCTCGCACCGAAAAACCGCTGACGTTGATGATGCCCTCCTGCGGCGAGCCGTCCTGGTTCGGCGGATCCATGCCAACCCACATCCTGCCGCCGACCATGCGCGGATAGAGGTCGGTGAAGCGGAACAATGCGCCGGCGTCGTTGGTCTCGAAATAGAGCACCGGCTTGCCGTTATTGACGCGCGTGCGCATCTCGCCGATCAGCGGCGTGTCGCGACCGATCTTGGCGTTGAGCGAGAAGGTGCGGACGCGGCCGCCGCGGCGCGACATTCGCCATTCGAGACCGCGGACCGTCTCGCCGTAATGGCCCGCCACCACGCCGAGCTTGATGTCGAGATCGAGATCGGGATGGCGGGCCTTGACCTTCGGATCGTTCGGGCCGCCCATCGCCGATTTGACGAAGTTGCGGCCGTCATAAACGTCGCCGCGCATCACCACCCGCAGCGCGCCGTCGGCACCACGGTCGGCGCGCACCGACACCTTGTCGCCGTCCGAGGTTGCAAACACCGGAAAATTCGCAGCCTGCAGCTCGCCGTCTACTGTCGAGCTCGAGCGTACCCTTGGCGAGCAACGCCCTGGCCGTCGACCAGGAGATCGTCGAAGCGCAAGCCGCGGCTTCCCTTCACCATGGTGAAGGCAAGCCGCGCCGGCTTGCCGGACGGCTTGACCCAGCCCGGCAGCAGATTGTCGATCTTGGCGGCGGTGAGGTCGCCTTCGACGTTGAAGCGGCCCTCGCGATCGTCAGTGCCGATACGCCCGTTGATCTTGATCGGCACGAGCCCGGTCAGCGCAGCGCCGGCATCGACGCCAAGCCGTGCCCGCGACGCCTCGTCGAGCGTCGCCTGAAGCTTGACCTCGGCGTCGGACTCGCCCTTTGAGCTTGCGGTACTCGATCTGCGCCGGAGCGCCGGCGACCTTTGCGTCGCCCTTGATCTCGTAGCTCAGGTTGGTGGCGGTCACGCGCAGTGCCTGCGCCTCGATCTTCTGGCCGAGCAGCATCTTGTCGGCGCTGAAATTGCTCAAGATCGACCGCGATATCGTATTCGGTCGAGCCCGGCGGCAGGTCGGGACGCAGCGGCATGCCAAGCGCCACCTGGGCGCTGACGGCGCCCTTGGTGGTGGCAGGATCGAATGGCGCGCCGGAAAACTCGCGCAGCCGGTCAAGCGCCAGCAGTTCGGCGGCCGCCGGGACCGAGCCATCGACGCGGAAGCGTGACCCGCGCCGGCGGCGTCTTCATTCGTGTATTCGGCACTTCGAACAGGCCGTTGGACAGTATCAGGCGCCGGCCGGGCGAGACATCGACGGTGCCTTTGCCGAGCGTAATCTTCGCGGTGCGCCCGATCGACGTGCACGTTCATGTCGGCGTCGATGGATCGCCGGCAACCCCGCCACCGGACGCAACGCCACGTTGCTGCCGACGATATCGACCGACAGGCCTTCCTCGGGCATCGGCGGGCCGCCGGGCTGCATCGCGGCTAACGAGGCGTTGGCCGCGATGTCGAGCCGGTTCACGGTGCCGCTGACGATATGCTCCAGAACCCAGTCGCGGACCTTGGGCGAGACGAAGCTTGGCCACAGCCGCTTGAATGCGCCGGCCGGCATCGGATTGCCGGCAATGCCCAGCGCAAGTCGCGGATCGTTGCCGTAGTCGAACTTGCCGGACAGCGCGACGGTGACGCCATCGCCGCCGCTGTCGTCCTTGGTGCCGATGTCACCGTGTTCGAGAGTGATCCGCTGCGCGGCGGGATCGATGTTGCCGCGCATCACGACGCGCTCGAAGCATCAGGCCTTCGTCATCGGCGGCCAGCGGATCGAGCACGACCCATCCGCCGCCGAGCGCAAATATCCAGTGCGCCGCCCGGCTGGGCAGGCGCCGCGAATTCGGACCGCAACGTGAAGCGAGCGCGACCCGACGTCACCTTGAACGGCACCCGCAACGTGCGGCGCGCGACATCCCAGTCGAGGCCGAATTCGGCGCTGGTGATCGGGAATCTGATGCTCCGGATCGGCCGGGTCGCCGATCGACCCGCCCTGCGCGACGATCGAGCCCGAAACGGTCTGCGGCGTGCCGTCGGCGGCGACATCGGAATCGATCGAGGCCGACACCAGGGTGTCGGAGCGGATGCGCGGATTCCGCCATGCGCAGCGCCAGCAGGTCGTCGAGCAGCACCTTGTGCGCTTCGAATTGGAGCCGCCGACGGCCCTCGGCGCCCGGCGTCAGAGCCGCGTTCAACGACCAGGGCCGCTCTTGGTTGTCCGACACCACGGTCAGCGCCATGCCGCCGGCGCGCGGACGGCTGAGGTTGACGCTGATCTGCCGATAGCTTCCATTGGTAGCCGTCGCGCCGGTCGTCGATGGTGAGACTGGCATTGGCGATGCCGATCTGCGTTCAGCCCGCGGCCGTCGAAGCCGCTCGCTTCGGCCTTGCCGGGCTCCAGCCCGAGCGCACCCAACCTGTCGCTCCAGGCGAGCAGGGCCGCGATGTTGGTCGCCATGCTGCGCGTCGTCATCTCTTGGAACGAGAATTCTTCGAGGCATTCGGACTGACCGCCGAGGGCGCCGCGATGCTTGCGGCTCGGCAAGGTCTGGCTTGGCGACGGCGTGGCCTGTTCCGGCGCGATGACCGCGAACGGCTTCTCGCCGCCGACGATGAACATTGACCTGCCCGTCGGGATCGATGCGGATTGTCAAGCTGGCGTCGACCAGCCGGAAGCTCTCGACGCGCGGGTTTGCCGACCAGGAAGCTCGCTCCGGACAGGCCGACTTCAGCCTTGGGGGCGACAGCGACCAGGGCGCCGGCAGCGTCGCGCAACACGATATCGCGCAGCCGCAGCGCCGTGTGTCCCTGTGCATCGCGTTCGAGCTGCGTGCCTCCGACCTTGACGCGATAGCGGCTGCCGAGGTTCTGCTCGATCGCCGAGGTGAGCCACGGCGTCGCCAGATCGAGAATGATCGGGCCGCTGGCCAGCCGCCACCACAGCGCGCCGCCGCCGATCAGCACCAGCGCGGCCACGCCGGCGATGGCAATGGTGGCGTTGCGCACAACCGGATGGCGGCGGTCGAACAGGAACAACGGATCGAACGGCAGCCGCCAGGCGGGTATGCGGATGCCCCAGAAGCGCGCGGCGAGGTCTGGCGCGGCGGCATGCGTCGATGCGCCGGCTACCGCCTGCGTACGCCGATGCGCCTCCAGCGCCGCCTCCAGTTCCTGGAGCGCAGAGACGTGCGGACTGCTATTCTGGTCCGTCATGACCCGATCGGCCGTCCCCTCGTCCGCCGGTTGAACTTAAGGTGCCTGAACGCGAAGCCTTGCCGGCCAACCGATTCTCGTGGCGCCATACGGGTTTGGCATGAAAACCCGCCCGGCGGCCACTGCCCTCCCCAACCAATGCCAGAGCCAGCTTGACCCGCTGAAAACGACGAAAGGAAGGCGTATGAGCCCAAAGATCGCCGCCGGCGCCAAGGCGCCGAGCTTCAAACTCCCCCGCGACGGCGGCGGCGAAGTGTCGCTTTCCGACTTCAAGGGACGCAAGCTCGTTCTTTACTTCTATCCCAAGGCCGACACCTCCGGTTGCACCGTCGAGGCCAAGGACTTTTCCAAGCTTGCCCCGGCTTTTGCCAGGGCCGGCACAGCCATCCTCGGCGTCTCGGCCGACCCGGTGACCAAGCTCGACAAGTTCAAGGCCAAGCACGACCTGAAGATCCCGCTGGCTGTCCGACGAAGGCCATGAGATGCTCGACGCCTATGGCGTCTGGGCCAAGAAATCCCTCTACGGTCGCACCTACATGGGCATCCTGCGCAACACCTATCTGATCGGCCCGGACGGCAAGGTGGCGCGCGTCTGGGAAAAGGTCCGGGTCGCCGGCCACGCCGCCGAGGTGCTGGAGGCCGCCAAGGAGCTTTGAATTGGATGGCAGATGCCGTCATGCACCGTTGGTTTACCGCCCCACGCATTTTCCCGAGTGTATTCGGGGAAAATTAACCATGCCGGGCTGAAATCGGCCCTGGACGCGCCGCCTCGGGAAACGAGGGATCGGCGGTCGGGGAGCGTCGATGTCGCAACGGTCCAGCAGGCACAGCTATCGCGCCGATTCCGGCCGCGTCGTGCATGCCGAAGCAGCGCGTCGCAGCGGCCGGCGGACCGATTACACATTGGTCCACGCCGGGCGCCAGGTCCGGCTCGGGCCCCTCACCTTTTGGATCGCGGTCGGCAGTCTGGTCATCATGGCCGGCTGGTCGCTCGCCACCGGCACCTACTTTGCCTTCCATGACGACGTGCTGACCCGGCTGATCGCCCGCCAAAAAGAGCAGCAGTTCGCCTACGAAGACCGCATCGCCGAGCTGCGCGTCCAGGTCGACCGCATCGCCAGCCGGCAACTGCTCGACCAGGAGCAATTCGAGCAGAAGCTCCAGCAGATCGTCCGCCGCCAGACCACACTGGAATTGCGCGCTTCGACGCTCTCCGGCGTTGCGGATCCGACGCACGACCGGTTCGATCAAGAGCCGGCCGGCGCCGATCGCCGAGCCGGCAGCGGCCGATGCGATCAAGCCGTCGCCGATCAGCGACACCGTGACTTCACTGCGCCGCCCGACCGCGAAGCCCGGCTGGAGTCACGCGAATTGCCGGCCATCACCCAGCGCGCGGCCATCGCGGCCAAGGCCACCACGGCGGTCGGCGTCGAAGGCATGCTGGCGCGCCTGCAAACGGCGCTCGATCGCGTCGAGGCGCGGCAGACGGCAACGCTCAATTCGCTCGAAGAGCGCTACGATTCCAAGGCCAAACGAATCCGCGGCGTGCTGGCCGACCTTGGCATGGACGGCAAAAAGGTCCCGGCCGGCCCGCAGTTGGCCGCCGTCGGCGGACCGTTCGTGCCGTTGACGCTGCACAAGAACGCCGGCGCCTTCGAGCGGCAGCTCTACCGCATCCATGTGGCGCGCGCGAGCCTCGACCGGCTGACGCGCACGCTCGTCGCCGTGCCGGTGCGAAAACCGATCCTCGGCGAGATCGACTTGTCGTCGGGCTTCGGCGTGCGGAGCGATCCGTTCCTCGGCCGGCCCGCGATGCACACCGGCCTCGATTTCCGCAGCAGCACCGGCGACCCGGTGCGCGTGACCGCCAACGGCACCGTCGAGAGCGCCGGCTGGAACGGCGGCTACGGCAAGATGGTCGAGGTCGACCACGGCAACGGCTTCTCGACCCGCTACGGCCATCTGTCCGAGATCGACGTGAAGGTCGGCCAGAGGGTCGTGATCGGACAGACCATTGGACGCGTCGGATCGACCGGACGCTCGACCGGTCCGCACCTGCATTACGAGACGCGAATCGACGGCGACGCCATCGACCCGCAGAAATTCCTGCGTGCGGGTCTTCGGCTGGGCAATGCGCTGTAACCGCGATCGGTGAAATTCTCCAAAAAACTCGGGCGGCCAAACAGGCCGCCCGAGTTTTTGACCCCGTTCTGGGACCACGCTTGCTCAGTCAATCACAACGCCACTCAACGCACGGGAGCGTGATCCTTGAGGATCATGTTAGTCAGCCACGCAGGAAACCTCCCTGCTTTGTCTGAATCATGACAGCCGCCACGCTCAGACAGGCCGCCGCCCCAATAGCGATCGAAAAAAGAGCAATCCACATGGTGCCTTCCTCCATCGCGGGTTCCATCGAGTTCCATCGGGTTCCACTGAGTGCTCGACGGAAAAGCCGCTGACAACGCCGACCTCGGTTGAGGGTTCCCAATAAATATCTTTCGCCAGTTCCTTGGTTGGATGTTTAGGGCGTGGAGTTTGAACGCCGCGTGTCATCGGCGCTCTGAAAGAGAATCAAATTGGAGAGGCAACTCAACCGTCGCAGCGGTAGCTCGGTATTGAGCTGTAGTTTTGTTTTGGCGCGCGGCATTTTCCGAAAACCAAATGCCATCGCGCGTCGTGCGCGGAGAATTCTTTCGCGCTACTCCACGTCCTCAACCTCGTCCGGTCCGCCACCAAAGGCACGCTGCGCAAGCACAGCAGCCATGAAAGGATCGAGGTCGCCGTCGAGCACGTCGGATGGCGTTGGCGAGGTCACGCCGGTGCGCAGGTCCTTCACCATCTGATACGGCTGCAGCACGTAGGAGCGGATCTGGTGGCCCCAGCCGATGTCGGTCTTCGCCGCCTGGTCGGCCGCGGCCTTCTCCTCGCGCTTCTTCAACTCCAAGTTGTAGAGCTTGGCGCGCAGCATGTCCCAGGCCTGAGCCTTGTTCTTGTGCTGCGAACGCTCCTGCTGGCAGACCACCGCGATGCCGGTCGGGATATGCGTCAGCCGCACCGCGGATTTAGTCTTGTTGACGTGCTGCCCGCCGGCGCCTTGCGAGCGCATGGTGTCGGTGCGCACGTCCTTGTCCTCGATTTCGATCTTGATGCGGTCGTCGACCACCGGAAACACCGCGACGCTGGCAAACGACGTGTGACGCCGCGCATTGGAATTGAACGGCGAGATGCGGACCAGACGATGCACGCCGGCCTCGGTTTTGAGCCAGCCGTAAGCGTTGTGGCCCCTGACCTGGATGGTCGCCGACTTGATGCCAGCGCCGTCGCCTAGCGACTCGTCGAGCAACGCGACCTTGTAGCCGTGCTGCTCGGCCCAGCGGGTGTACATGCGAAACAGCATGCCGGCCCAATCCTGGCTTTCGGTGCCGCCGGCGCCGGCGTGGACTTCGAGATAGCTGTCGTTACGGTCGGCCTCGCCTGACAACAGCGCCTCGAGCTCGCGGCGCGCCGCCTCGGCCTTGAGCCGCTTGCAGCGCGGTCTCGGATTCGGTGATGACGCCCTGATCCTTCTCGGCCTCGCCGAGCTCGATCATGCCGACATGGTCGGTCGAGCTCCCGCTCCATCCGGCCGATGGCGTTGAGCTGGTCGTCGAGCGCGGTGCGCTCCTGCATCACGCGCTGGGCGCGCTGCGTGTCGTTCCAGAGGTTGGGGTCTTCGGCCTGGGCGTTCAGCTCGGCCAGGCGCGCCTTGGCTTTGTCGAAGTCAAAGATGCCTCCTCAGCAGCCCGATCGACCGCTTGATGTCTTCGACCAGCTTTTCCGTCTCGGCGCGCATGAATTGGTCATTCGTCCTGTTTGCCGGGCGGATTTAGCCATTGCGCGGCGCGAGCGCAACCCGGCTACTCCTCAGCCCGGTTGTGCTAGCCTTCCGCCGGGCAACGCGGGGAGGAAGTCCGTGCCAGGCGACGAGCATGATCCCTCTGGCCGGGATCGCCTCATGGCGACCTGGGTGGAGCTGACTATACGGCTCGGTATCCTCGGGCTCTTCCTCTATTGGTCGTTCGTCCTCGTCCAGCCGTTCATCTCGATCGCGATCTGGAGCGTTGTCCTGACGGTCGCGCTTTATCCGATCTACGACTGGATGGTCGCTTTGCTTGGCGGGCGCCGCCGGCTGGCGGCCGCGGTGCTGACGATCATCAGCCTTCTGGTCGTCATCGGTCCGGCAACTTGGCTCGCCCTAGATCTGATCGACAGCTTCCACCTGGCCTCGGAGCAACTCGATCTGGCGTTGCCAACACTGCCGCCTCCGCCGGAAGCGATCAAGGAATGGCCGCTCGTCGGCGAGCCGATCTACCAGTTCTGGCAGCTCGCTTCGACCAATCTCACCGCTGCTTTCGCCAAGATCGCGCCGCAGCTCAAGCCGCTCGGCAGCACGCTGCTTGGCATCACAACGGAAGCCGGCACTGGCGCCGTGAAATTCTTTATAGCCATCGTGGTGGCCGGATTTCTTTCTCGCCCGCGCCCGAGCTGGTCGAATTGCTGAGAATGTTTTCGAAAAAGATCGCCTCGGGACGGGGCGAAGAGTTTATCCGGCTTGCCGGCAACACCATCCGGGCAGTGTCGCGCGGTGTGATCGGCATTTCAGCTCTGCAGGCATTCCTGGCCGGTCTGGGATTTCATGGTAGCCGGAATTTCCGGCGCGAGCCTGCTCACGTCTGCAGTGCTGATCCTCGGAATCATTCAGATCGGGCCGTCGATCGTGATCCTGCCGTTGGTCGTCTGGAGCTGGTGGATGATGGATACGACCGGCGCTCTGCTGTTCACCGCCTACATGATCCCGGTCAGCCTGCTGGACAACGTGCTTCGCCCATTTGTGTTCGGAAGGGGCCTGGACACGCCCACGCTGGTCATTCTGATTGGCGTGATCGGCGGCACCATCTCGCACGGCATCACAGGATTGTTTCTCGGCCCCATCGTTCTGGCGGTGATCTGGAATCTGCTGATGGCTTGGATCAGAGAACACGAAGGTGCGTAAGTGCCGGCGTCAACATCGCATCGAAGCGATTTCGGTATTTCAACACTGGCCGCTGTCCGCCAGCTATGTCGATCGCATTCTTAGGGGCGAAAAACCGGCCGACCTATCCGCCCAAGCGCCGACCAAGTACGAACTGGTCATCAACCTCAAAACCGCCAAGGCATTCGGCCTGACCGTTCCGCCGTCGCTGCTTGCGCGGGCAGACGACGTGATCGAATAAGCCCAAACCTGACCGGTCAGGCGAAGCGGCCCGGCCGGTGTGGCGGGGCCAATTAAGTTAGTAGATGCCGTTGCCGCGGCGCACGGCCCGATCGGCGTCGGGCGACGGCACGATGTAGCCCGGGTCTTGGCCCGGCTGGCCCTGCGGCTGTTGCGACGGATCGGTCTGAGCCGATCACCGAATAATTGTCGGGCGGCGCCGGTGCCGGGCTTGAAGGCTTCGAGGATCACCTTGGTGTCGCCCGGCCCCGCGCGCATGCCGGTCTTGGCGTCGACGCGGATCAGCTTGATGCCGGCCGGCACGCGGAACGGCACCGCCGGCTTGTCGGCCAGCGCAACCTTGAGGAAGTCGGCGACGATCGGCGCCGCCATATGGCCGCCGGTCGCGCCGCGGGCGATGTGCTTGGGCTTGTCGTAACCCATGTAGACGCCGACCACGATGTCCGGCGAGTAGCCGATGAACCAGACGTCCTTCTCGTCGTTGGTGGTGCCGGTCTTGCCGGCGATCGGCTTGCCGACCGAGCGCACCACCGTCGCGGTGCCGCGCTGCACGACGCCTTCCATGATCGAGGTGATCTGGTAGGCGGTCATCGGATCGATCACCTGCTCGCGCCGGTCGACCAGGCTCGGCTCGGCCTGGTCCTTCCACTTGTCGGCGTCGCAGCCGCGGCATTCGCGCTGGTCGTGCTTGTAGACGGTGCGGCCGTAGCGATCCTGGATGCGGTCGATGAAGGTCGGGATGATGCGCTTGCCGCCGTTGTCGAACATCGAATAGGCGGTGACCATGCGCAGCACCGTGGTCTCGCCGGCGCCGAGCGCGATAGGACAGGTAGGTCGGCAGGTTGTCGTAGACGCCGAAGCGGCGCGCGTATTCGGCGATCAGCGGCATGCCGACGTCCTGGGCGAGCCGCACCGTCATGACGTTGCGCGAATGCTCGATGCCGAAGCGCAGCGTCGACGGGCCGTAGAACTTGCCGCCGATAGTTCTCCGGCCGCCACGGCGGCATGCCGGGCCCCTGATCGATCTCGATCGGCGCGTCCATCACCACCGTCGAGGGCGTGTAGCCGTTGTCGAGCGCGGTGGCATAGACGATCGGCTTGAACGAGGAGCCCGGCTGCCGCATCGCCTGCGTCGCGCGGTTGAACTGGCTCTGGTCGTAGGAGAAGCCGCCGACCATCGCCAGCACGCGGCCGGTCGCCGGGTCCATCACCACCATGGCGCCGGAGATTTCCGGCACCTGGCGCAGCCGCCAGGTGTTGGCCTCCTTGTTGAGCGGCTCGACATAGACCACGTCGCCGACGTCGAGCACCTGGCTGACCTTGGTCGGGACCTTGCCCTTGATCGGACCTTCGGTGGGCTTGGCCCATTTCACGCCGTCGAGCGGAACGATGCCGGTCTGGCGCTCCTTGGTCAGCGCGCCGCCCGGCTCGCGCGCCGGATAAAGGCCGATGCGCGCCGACTGGTCGCCGGTCTCGAGCACCACGGCGAGCCGCCACGGCGCGATGTCGGTCGAGCTGCTTGACCTCGGCGAGCTTCGGGCCCCAATCGCCGGCGAGCGACGAGCTTGGTGACCGGGCCGCGCCAGCCCTGCGTCTCGTCGAACTTGACCGAGCCCGTCGATCAGCGTCTTGCGCGCCACCACCTGCAGCTTGGGATCGAGCGTGGTGCGCACCGAGAGGCCGCCCTCGTAGAGCGTCTTCTCGCCGTACTTCTCATAGATCCAGCGGCGCACCTCTTCGGCGAAATATTCGGCGGCGAAGATGTGCGCGCCGGTCGGCCGCGTGGTGACGTTCGAGCGGCTCCTTCTTGGCCTTCTCGGCGTCGGCCGCCTTGATCGTGCCGATGTTCGACCATCTGCTCGATCACCTAGTTGCGCCGCTCGATCGCGCGGTCGCGCTGCGCGGAACGGATTGTAGTTGGTTCGGCGCCTTCGGCAGCGCCGCGAGATAGGCCGCCTCCGGCGACGGTCAGCTCGTGCACCGACTTGTCGAAATAGAGCAGCGAGGCGGCGGCCACGCCGTAGGCGCCGAGGCCGAGATAGATTTCGTTGAGATAGAGCTCGAGGATCTTCTCCTTGGAATAGGCGCGCTCGATCTTGAGCGAGAGCAGCGCCTCCTTGACCTTGCGCTGGAGCGAGACCTCGTTGGTCAGAAGGAAGTTCTTGGCGACCTGCTGGGTGATGGTGGAGGCGCCCTGCGGCCGGCGGCCCGAGCCGTAGGTCTGGATGTAGAGCATGCCGGCGCGGATGATGCCGCCGAAATCGAGGCCGTTGTGCTCGTAGAAATTCTTGTCCTCGGCGGCGAGGAAGGCGTTGATCACCATCTTCGGCACGGCCTGGATCGGAATGTAGAGCCGGCGCTGGGTGGCATATTCGGCGACCAGCGAGCCGTCGCCGGCATGCACGCGCGTCATCACCGGCGGCTCGTAGTCCTGCAATTGCGAGTAGTCCGGCAGATCCTTGGAGAAATGCCAGAGCAGGCCGGCGGCGGCGCCGACGCCGACCAGGAACACGATCGTCCCCGCCGCGAACAGGAAGCCGCAGAAGCGCAGCAGCAGTCTCATTGCGGATTTCCCATCTGCCGCCCTGCTGCGGCCGGACGCGCATCGCCGCGCCGCGATCCGCCGACTGCCATCAACTCCAAAGCCGAACATTGTACGATTCCGCCCGGTCAGCCCGAAGCGCACAGCGCCTCGGCCGCCGCCATGCCATCCGAGGCCTATGCCGGAAAATTCGCGGGTTTTTATGGTCAAACTGAGGCTTTGCCGTCATCGGCCGCTCCGCTCCGGCCGGTGGCGCCGGCAATCCGGGTGCTGAAAAAATTGTCGATCGCCTGGCCGATCGCGCCGGCGGTCTTGGCCTGCCAGGCGTCCGGAGGTGAGCTGCTTCAGAT
This sequence comes from uncultured Alphaproteobacteria bacterium, assembly GCA_963702635.1. Classification (GTDB taxonomy): domain Bacteria; phylum Pseudomonadota; class Alphaproteobacteria; order Rhizobiales; family Xanthobacteraceae; genus Z2-YC6860. Next base: position 100,546 of record CAVPDL010000009.1, on the reverse strand, counting down.
CGTCCTTGCTCGACACGTAGCCGAGTTCGATCAGCACCGACGGCACGTCGGGCGCCTTCAGCACCTTGAAGCCCGCCGACTTCATCGGGTTCTTGTGCATCCGGGCGACCTTCTTCATGTCGGCGACCAGCGTCTTGGCGAAGTGCAGCGAGAACGCCTTGGTCTCGCGCTGCGCCAGATCGATCAGGATGTCGGCGACGTCGCCGGGCTCGTGCGACATGTCGATGCCGGCGATCACGTCGGCGCGGTTCTCGTTCTCGGCAAGCCGCGCCGCCTCGGCGTCGGAGGCGGTCTCCGACAGCGTGTAGATCGTGGCGCCCTGGGCCTCGCCCTCGCCCTTCTTGATGGCGTCGGCATGGATCGAGACGAACAGCGCCGCCTGGCGGATGCGCGCCATCCGCACGCGGTCGACCAGCGGGATGAAGGTGTCGTCGGTGCGCGTCATCACCACGCGGTATTTGCCGGACCGTTCGAGCTGGTCGCGAAGCTGCAGTCGCGAATTCCAGCACGATGTCCTTTTCCATCGCGCCGCTGGCCGGCGACCGCGCCGTTGTCGATGCCGCCGTGGCCGGGATCGAGCACGACGATCGGCCGCGGATCGCCCTTGTGCGCGGGCTCGTGCTCCAGCGCGCCGGTCGCAGTGGCCGCGCAGCGGCCGGTTTTCGGCGCGCGATGCGTCTGCATGAAGCTGTCGCGGTCGGTCGCGGCGAGATCGACCACCAGCCGCGCCGGCTGGCCCGCCGCGGCATCGACCACGAAGGCCTTGTCGATCCGCACCGGCTTGGTCACGTCGAGCACGATGCGCGAGCCGCCCTGCATGACGAGGCCGAAGCGGAACGCCTTGACCAGGCCGCGGCCGGTTTCGCCGGTCTTGGGCGGCAGGTTGAAGGTCACCTGCGGCAGGTCGATCACCACCCGATAGGGATCGGCGAGCGTAAACGCCCGCAGATCGACCTTTTGCGAGAAATCCATGACGAAACGGGTCTGGGCGTCGTCGCCGCCGACCCGGGTGTCGGTCGCGACCGGATAGGGCTCAGTCCGGCGCGCGCGGCCGGCGCCCAGCCGCCGAGGCCGCGCCCGCCCCCAGCAGCAGCAGCAAACCAGCCAGAATTGTGAGGTCCGTCGCCCGAATAGCCACGAATCCAGAGCCTCCGAGACCCTCTTACTCCATTAGGAGTGGGTGGTTAATCGGAACTTAACGGCCCGGCGAGCCCTGTGGTTTGTGTGGCTTTTCAGCGACGTGCTTGCCATTGCCGGTTTCGAGCCGTAAGTAGGGGTTGCTCACGGTTTGAGTAACCGGGTGTGCCGCGTTCGGGCCTCCGGCACGTTCGCCAAGGATTGCTCCCCTCGAAGTTTCGGGGAACCGGCTTGGCGGGCGTCAAGCGACCGACCCCCCGTCCGCGCCAATTTTGCGAAACCAGCGCTTTCGACAGGCGGCCGATCGAAGCCGAGGCCCTTGTTCAGGACACCCGGAATGACGCGGCAGCGCTGCGGCGCGCATTTGCCGCGCCAACCGTGAGCGCAGACGACCGGCGGCGCGTGCGCCGCCGTCCTCCAACGGGTCGAGGTCATGCCCGAAGCGTATTTCAAGGTCCGGCCGGAGCGCAGCTTCGCAACAAGCGCGCGCGTTTCACGCCGGGCCTACACCGCGCCTTGGCGTGGCCCCGTGACCCGTCCTTCCACGACAGATCAGGCCCGTCCCTGTTCGCGCCGCCGTTCACCGGCGGCAGCGAGCCGACGCGCCGTAAAGAGACAGTTCAATGGCCAATAAAATGCTTATCGACGCGACGCATCCGGAGGAAACCCGGGTGGTCGTGCTGCGCGGCAACCGCGTTGAGGAATTCGATTTCGAGACCGCGCACCGCAAACAGCTTCGCGGCAACATCTATCTCGCCAAGGTAACGCGGGTCGAGCCGTCGCTGCAGGCGGCGTTCGTCGAGTACGGCGGCAACCGCCACGGCTTCCTGGCGTTTTCCGAAATCCATCCGGACTACTATCAGATCCCGGTCGCCGACCGGCAGGCGCTGATCGACGCCGACGCGCGCGCCGCGCGCGACGACGAGGAAGCCGAGGATCATCATCGCGGCAACCGCCGCGGCGCCGCGGCCGCAACCGTCATCGCGAGCGCCCCCACGCCCGCCGCGACGAGACCGTGCAGAGCGATCCGCTCGCCGCCGAGGACATGGCGCACGAGGCTGGCCGAAACGCCGGCCGGCGAGACACGCCGATCGCGGCGAGCACGCATGCCGCGAGCATCGCCTGACGAGCCGCACGCCGAGCTCGCCGCACCAGAACGAGGCCGCACGCCGACGATGCAGCCGGCGAACAGTGACGCCCGCCGAGCGCCGGCCGAGATCGGCGCTCCGATCGAGCGAGACCGAGCACGTCGACGATCATCCGGCCGAGCACGCATCCTGCCGAAGCACCGCGAGGTCGCCGCCGAAGCCGCACCGCCGGTCGAAGGCGGCGCACAGCCGCCGGGCGAGGGCCAGCTGCCGTCGACGGCAACGGCCAAGACACAGCCGGACGGCAGGCACGAGCACGCGCCACGACAACGGCCACGAGGAAGAGGAAGAGGTCGTCGAATTCCGTCGGCGGCGCCGACGCGATGGAAGAGGTGCCCGATCGCGCGCCGCGCTATCGCCGCCAATACAAGATCCAGGAGGTCATCAAGCGCCGCCAGGTCATGCTGGTGCAGGTGGTCAAGGAAGAGCGCGGCACCAAGGGCGCGGCGCTGACCACCTACCTGTCGCTCGCCGGCCGCTACTGCGTGCTGATGCCCAACACCGCCCGCGGCGGCGGCATCAGCCGCAAGATCACCAGCGCCGACGACCGCAAGAAGCTTCGCGAGATCGCCGAGGAGCTCGAGGTGCCGGAGGGCATGGGCGTGATCCTGCGCACCGCCGGCGCCGCCCGCACCAAGGCCGAGGTCAAGCGCGACTTCGAATATCTGCTGCGGCAATGGGAGCTGGTCCGCGACCTGACGCTGAAATCGACCGCGCCGACGCTGGTCTACGAGGAAGGCTCGCTCGCCAAGCGCTCGATCCGCGACCTCTACAGCAAGGACATCGACGAGATCGTCGTCGCGGGCGAGCAACGGCTACCGCGACGCCAAGGAATTCATGCGCATGCTCATGCCGAGCCATGCGAAGAACGTGAAGCTCTACCACGACAGCCAGCCGATCTTCACGCGCTACGGCATCGAGAGCCAGCTCGACGCCATGTTCTCGCCGACGGTGCAGCTTCGCTCCGGCGGCTACATCGTGCTCAACCAGACCGAGGCGCTGGTCTCGATCGACGTCAACTCCGGCCGCTCGACCCGCGAGCACCACATCGAGGACACCGCGCTCAAGACCAATCTCGAGGCCGCCGAGGAAGTCGCGCGCCAGCTGCGGCTGCGCGATCTCGCCGGCCTGATCGTCATCGACTTCATCGACATGGACGAGAAGCGCAACAACCGCACGGTCGAGCGCCGGCTGAAGGACGCGCTGCGCAACGACCGCGCCCGCATCCAGGTCGGCCGCATCTCGCACTTCGGCCTGATGGAAATGTCGCGCCAGCGCATCCGCACCTCGGTGCTGGAAAGCTCGACCGAGAAATGCCCGCATTGCGGCGGCACCGGCCACGTCCGCTCGGTGTCCTCGGTCGCGCTGCAGCTGCTGCGCTCGATCGAGGAGATGCTGCTCAAGGGCCCGACCCACAATCTGATCGTGCGCACGCGGCCCGAGATCGCGCTCTACGTGCTCAACCACAAGCGCGCGCATCTGCGCGAGCTGGAGGAGCGCTTCCGCGTCATCCTTACCGTCAACGCCGACGAGGAGGTCGGCGGGCAGACCGGCTTCATCATCGACCGCGGCGAGCAGGTGATGACGCCCGAACAGGCGCAAGCGCTGCTTGCGCAGGCGACCGAAACCGCGCCGACGATCATCGAGGAAGAGGAGCCCGAGGCCGAGGTCGATCGAGGACGAGAGCGAGGCCGAAGTCCAGCGAGAGCGATCAAGCCGAAGCGTCCGATATCTGAGGCAGGTGACGACGGTACGGAGCCAACGCACGCCGAAGGCGGGCGTGAGAACGGACGGGAAGGCGACATGCAGCACGACGGCGGCCGCGGACGGCGGCGGCGCCGCCGGCGCGGTCGCGGTGGACGCGGCGGCGAAGGCCGCGAGGGCGGTCCGTATCAGCCGCCACATCGCGAGCAAGCCTCTTTCGAGCACGGCGAAGGCGGGCACGAGCAGCCGCAGCATTTCGCGCCGGAGGGCGGCGGAGAATTCGCGCCCGGCGAGGCAGCGCCCGGAGCCAGGCTTCGGCCAGCCGCACCCCGAGGGCGGCGAGGAAACGCACGGCAACGGCCGCAGCGACGGCAACGGCGAGCAACGCGGCCGCAGGCGGCGCGGCCGCCGCGGCGGCCGCCGCAACCGGCGCGATCACGACCAAGCCAACGGCGATTTCACGGCCATGCAGGAGACACACGGCCGCCCCGACTACAACGAACGGCCGGACTGGTCGCCGCCGCCCGAGGTGCACGCACCCGAGCGGACGGACGCGCCGCCCTCGCCGCCGCCGCAACAGTTCGTGCCTCCACCGGCACCCGCTCCGCAGCCGGCGACAGCCGCTGCGGCACCCGCACCTGAGCCGACGCGCCGCCGTTCCACCGTGCGCGAACCTGCCCCGATGGTGAGTGCGGGCAGTGCGCCGGCGGTGGTGACGATGCCGGCACCGCCGCCGCCCGCACCGGTCGTCGTGCACGAGCACGGCCGACACCGCCAAGCCAAAGCGCAGCGGCTGGTGGGCGAAAAAGCTGCTGGGCGGCGACTAGGACCGGCTTGATGCAAAGCCGCTGGGTCGATCGCGACGCCAAGGCTGCGGTCGATCGCTACGCGGCAAGCGGCGTCCCGTCCGAGCTGGCGCTGCGCGTTTACACCACGCGGCTTCTCGGCGGCGATCCGAAGCTTGTGCTGCACGGCGGCGGCAACACCTCGGTCAAGCTCCGCATGCCCGATCTCGCTGGGCGACGAGGCCGAGGTGCTGTGCGTCAAAGGCTCGGGCTGGGACATGGCGACGATCGAGCCGCGCCGGCCTGCCCGCGGTGCGGCTCCCGGCGCTGCATCAGCTGCTGCGCGCGCGACGAGGTCTCCGACGAGGACATGGTGCGAATGCAGCGCGCCAATCTGCTCGATCCGATGGCGCCCAACCCGTCGGTGGAGACGCTGCTGCACGCCTTCCTGCCGCACAAATTCGTCGATCACACCCACGCCAATGCCATCGTCAGCCTGGTCGACCAGCGACAACAGCGAAGATCTTTGCCAGGAGGTCTACGGCGAGCGCATGGGCTTCGTGCCCTATGTGATGCCGGGCTTCCGGCTCGCCAAAACCGCAGCCGCGGTGTTCAGGCGCGATCCCAAGGTCGAAGGCTTCATCCTCGACAAGCACGGCATCTTCACGTTTGGCGAGAGCGCGCGCGAGGCTTACGAGCGCATGATCGAAGCGGTCACGCTCGCCGAGGACGCGGCTCGCCAAGAACCGCAAGCCGGTGTTCGTCAGCGCCCAGCTGCCACAGCAGGTGCCTCCGGCCGACGTCATCGCCCCGATCGTTCGCGGCGCATGCAGCACCAAGGACGGCGCCGCCGAAGGCGCCTGGCGTCGCCTCATCCTCGAGTTTCGGAGCAACGACGCGATCCTCAACTTCGTCAACGGCAAAGAACTCGCGCGCTACAGCCAGCAAGGCGTCATCACCCCCGACACCACGATCCGCATCAAGAACACACCGCTGCTGCTGCCCGCCCCGGCCGCAAGCAACCTTGCCGATTTCGCGAAAGCCACGCAGGCGGCAGCGAAGTCCTTCATGGATCACTACAAGGTCTATTTCGAACGCCAGAATGCCCGCGTCGGCGGCAACCGGAGGATGCACGACCCGCAGCCGCGCGTCGTGCTGGTGCCCGGCCTCGGACTATTCGGGCTCGGCCTCAGCAAGAAGGACGCCATGATCGCAGCCGATCTCGCCGAGGCCTTTGTCGAATGCATTACCGAAGCCGAGGCGTTTGGGCGTTTCAAATCGATCTCGGAAGACGACATGTTCGATGTCGAATACTGGTCGCTGGAGCAGGCCAAGCTCGGCCAATCGAAACCGCTTCCGCTCGCCGGCCAGGTCGCAGTTGTCACCGGCGCAGGTGGCGCGATCGGAGCGGCGACGGCGAAGGCGTTGGCCGCGGCGGGCGCGGAGGTCGCACTATTTGACGTGAATGCGTCTGCGGTGATGGACGTCGCCAAGACCATTGGCGGTTCCGCCATCGCGATGAAGTGCGATGTCACCGATGCAGCGTCGGTGGATGATGCCTTCGATTGCGTCTTGGCTGCATTCGGCGGCGTCGACATTATTGTCTCCAACGCCGGCGCGGCGTGGCAAGGCCGTATCGGCGAAGTGGACGAGGCGATGCTTCGCAAAAGCTTCGAGCTGAATTTCTTCGCCCACCAGCGCGTCGCGCGAGCGGCGGTGAAGATCATGCTGGCGCAGGGCACCGGCGGCTGCCTCCTGTTCAACGTGTCGAAGCAGGCGGTGAATCCCGGGCCGAATTTCGGCCCCTATGGATTGCCGAAAGCGGCCACCCTCCTCCTCGTCCGGCAATACGCCGTCGATTACGGCTCAGACGGCATCCGCTCGAACGGCGTCAACGCCGACCGCATCCGCTCGGGGCTCCTCACCGACGACTTCATCAGGGAGCGCTCGAAGGCGCGCGGCGTATCCGAGAAAGAGTACATGACCGGCAATCTGCTCGGCCGCGAGGTCACCGCCGACGATGTGGCGCAGGCGTTCCTGCATCAGGCGCTGGAGTTGAAAACCACCGGCGATATCACGACCGTAGACGGCGGCAACATCGCGGCGGCGCTCCGGTAGCAGAAAATCGTCTTTCGCCATTCCCTGATTGTACCGCCCGGTAAGGCTGCCTACATTCAGCGGCACATTAGCCTCGTCATTCCGGGGCGCACCGACCCGCCTTCGCTCACGACGTGAGCTTCGGCGGGTTCCGGTCCGCCGAAGCGCATAAGCGAGTAGGCGGGAGGTGCGAGCCCGGAATCCATAGGCAAGCTCTGAACTTGCTTCTGGATTCCGGGTTCGCTCGCTCCGCTCGCGCCCCGGAATGACGGTGTGAAATCATTATGGAGGCAGCCATGTCCGCCCTTGCCGAACTCGAAACCCAAGCGCCGCTGACCATCGAGCCTGTCGTCAATTACATCGTCAACGACGGCAGCGAGATCTTCACCTACACCGGCGGACCGGGCTCGACCGAGGTCAAAAGCGGCGGCACGCCCGACCCGCACAAGGTCGTCATGCACAACGCCCGCCCGCACATCGAGCGACTTCAAGCTCGACGTCCACGGCTTCCGCTACGTGCACCACGACACGAAGATGCAGAACTTCATGGACGCCGACGAGATCAAGCGCGTCTACTACCCGGAGATGGTCGCGCTGATCAAAGCCGAGAGCGGCGCGAAGCGCGTCGTGGTGTTCGACCACACCCTGCGCACCGCCGACGACGCGTTCCGCGAGGAGCACAAGATCCGCGAGCCGGTGCGCCGCGCCCACAACGACTACACCGAGTGGTCTGGTCCGCAGCGCGTCAAGGATATCCTGCCGGACGAGGCCGACGAGCTGCTCAAGCACCGCTTCGCCATCATCCAGGTGTGGCGGCCGATCCGCTATCCGGTGGAGACCCACCCGCTCGCCATCGCCGACGCCCGCAGCGTCGCGTTCGCGATTTCGTGATCTCCGAGCGGCGCTATCCCAACCGCATCGGCCAGACCTATGTCATCGGCTACAACCCGAAGCACAAGTGGTACTGGCTGCCCCGCCAGGCGCGCCATGAGGCGCTGGTGTTCAAGGTCTACGACTCGGCGAAGGACGGTCGCGCCCGCTGGACCGCGCACACCGCCTTCGACGATCCGACCACGCCGCCGAACGCGCGGCCGCGCGAGAGCATCGAAATCCGCACGCTGGCGTTCTTCTGATGCGATCGACCTGAGGGACCGTTCGACCTGTTCAATCGTTGAAGGTAAGAAGTTGACAAAGCTGTCGACAAATTAACGCGTCAGCCGCGGAGGATCCGTTGGTGCGGACCATCGAAGAAAGCGACAACGGCCAGATTTTCGAGGTTGCGGTGGGCGACACGCTCGAGGTCCATCTGCCGGAGACCGCGACAACCGGTTTCCGCTGGCACGTCGTTTCTTCTGGCGATCCGGTCTGCGCCATCGCCGGTGAGACGCGCGTGCCGCCGGGAACAACAAAGCCCGGCGCGCCGGGCGCGCATCAATGGCGGCTGGAAGCGCATAACGCCGGCGAAGGCGAGTTCAAGCTCGCCTACCGCCGGCCTTGGGGGTCCGGAAACGCGGAGCGCGAATTCACCATCCGCGTCCGCGTCGCGCCGAAGTGACGAACGCCTCGCTCAGCTTAAGAGGAGCCGGATCGTCCAGAAGTCGTCGCTGAGATTGGGCTCTGTCAGATAGGAATAGGGCATGGTGAAATAGCCCTTCTGCCCCCAGCTCGATCCCCAGGAATTGCGCACGATGAAGCGGTCTTGCTTGTCGTCGTAGCCGACCGCCAGCACCGCGTGGCCGCCGACCACGGTCTCGCCGGGCTTGGGCATCGGCACCTTGCCCGACTTGGCGACCGCCGCGCTCTCGAAGCTCTCATAGACGGTGAAACCGAACACGAAGGGGAAGCCCGCGGCGAGGCAGCCTTTCATCTGGTTCAGCGTGCGCGCCACACGGCTGTAGCTTGTCGCCGTGTGCGTGGCTGCTTCCTTGTAGGCGGCTGCCGAAGGCTTCGTCGTGAACTTGCTGATCACATAGGGCCAAGTCTTCTCGTTGCAGACGCCCTGCTTGTTGACGCTCTTGATGCCGTCGCGGATCTGCGCGCCAGCATCGGTGTTCACCGTACCCTCGATGACGCGCTCGTTGTAATAGATGAACAGCCGCGATGGAATGAAATCGGGACTGAGCATCTGCTTGCGCCGCTCGAACTGCACCGCGCCCGCGATCGCATTGCCGGTGCAGCTTCCGAGCTGACCCTGGTCGTAACACGGGGGAAATTTGCTGCGCAGGTCGACCGACTGCGGAAGCGCTGCCATGACGTTCATCGGCGCGGCAAACAAATGGTCGCGAGCGTCGGGAAGATCGGGCATCCAGCCGAGACGTTTGATCTTGTAAGCCATATGAACCTCCTGATGAATCAATTGATCGCGCGGCTCCAAACGACGGACGGACGCCGGCGGCGCTCATCGATGCCACCAACTTCCGAAATGAAGTGTGCGACGCGCCGTTCAAGCTTGTGGAAAAAATAAGACGAATACGCGACGAACACCCCAAAAGCTGCCGGTGACCGGTTACCGCTGGAAACAAAATCAGCCGCGTCGGCGCTCGGTCGGCTTGACCTCGAAGGTCAGCAGCGGACCGCGCCGCAACACGCCGACTTTGACGGCTACCGTCTGCGCCACGACGCCGATGAAGGCGCGCCGCACGCGGCCGTGCTGGAGGATTTCGCTTAGCACGAACTGCGCGGTATTGCCCGCGACCGCAAAGCCGGCGTTCAAGGTCTACGACTACTCGGCGAAGGACGGCCGCGCCCGCTGGACCGCCCACACCGCCTTCGACGATCCGACCACACCGCCGAACGCGCGGGCCGCGCGAGAGCATCGAGATCAGGACGCTTGCGTTTTTCTGACGCACCGCCGTCGAAGCTGTTCGTGCTATCGTTCGCAGATTGCGACCGGCACTTGCGCCGCTCGCAAAGGGCGACATAGGCGTGGCGGGCTATGCGAAGGCGCGATTTTCTGCTCTCGGGCAGTGGAGCTGTTGGCCTATGGCTGGGGCCGTCCACCGCAAGCGCGCAACAAGTCCGCCGCATCGGCTTCATGGGCAATTCCACGCCCGAGTTCGAGGCCAATCTGGTCGGCCCGTTCCGCGACGGCTTGCGCGCGCTGGGCTATGTGGAAGGACACAACCTCCAGATCGAGTATCGCTGGGCGGAGGGAAACTATGATCGATTTCCCAGGCTCATCGCCGAGCTGCTCGCGCTGAAGGTCGAGGTGATCGTCACTGCCGGTACGCCAGCCGCGCAAGCGGTCAAGCGCGCAACCACGACGGTGCCGCTGGTCATGGTCGCCGTCGGGGACCCGGTCGGTACCGGGCTTGTGCCCAGCCTGGCGCGGCCTGGCGGCAACATCACCGGATTGAGCTCGATCGCGCCGGACCTGGAGGGCAAGCGGCTGGAGCTGCTGCGCGAGCTCGTGCCCAAGCTTTCGCACGTTGCGGTGATCTGGAATCCAGCCAACGCGTTCCACGCCGGCTCGCTGAAGCAGGCGGATGCCGCCGCCGAGAAATTGCTGATCAAGCTGCTGCCGCTCGCGGTGCGCCGGACGGAGGACCTCGACGCCGCCTTCAAGACCGTCCTCAAGGAGCGGCCGGAGGCGCTCGATATCCTGGCCGACCGGATTTATCTGCACGACCGGCAACCGATGATGGACTTCGCCACCCAAAATAAGCTGCCGAGCGTGAGCGCCTACCGGGAGCTGGTCGTGGCCGGCGGCCTGATGTCATTTGGGCCGAGCTATGAGCACATGCACCGGCGCGCGGCCGACTACGTGGACAAGATTCTCAAGGGCGCCAAGCCGGGCGACCTGCCGATCGAGCAACCGACCAAGTTCGACCTGCGCGTCAACCTCAAGGCCGCGAAGGCCATCGGCCTCAAAATCCCCGACAGCTTCCTGCTGCGCGCCGACGAGGTGATCGAATAGTCGGCTATTTGCTCGGCCGCTCGGTCGGCGTAACCTCGAAGCTCCGCAGCTGGCTGCGGCGCAGCACATCGACTTTCACGGCGCGGCCGATGCGATCGGCGTTGAGCAACCGGATCAGGTCGTCGACGCCGGTGACCGGCTCGCCGTCGAGGCGCACCACGACATCACAAGACATCAGGCCCGCGACATCGGCTGGTCTGTCCGGCTCGGCCGCGGTGATCATCGCGCCGAAGGCGTTGTCGATCTCGGCAGCCCGCGCGTGGCGCCGCGGCACCGCTACCGTCTGTGCCGCAACGCCAACGAAGGCGCGCCGCACGCGGCCATGCTGGAGGATTTCGCTCAGCACGAACTGCGCGGTATTGCTCGCGACCGCAAAGCAGATGCCCTGCGCGCCCGCGATCACCGCGGTGTTGATGCCGATCACCTCGCCCCGCGAGGAAACCAGCGGCCCGCCGGAATTGCCGGGGTTGAGGGCTGCGTCGGTCTGGATCACATCCTCGATCAGCCGCCCGCTGCGAGCGCGAAGCGACCGGCCGAGTGCGGATATCACACCCGCGGTGACAGTCGAACTCGAAGCCCAGCGGATTGCCGATCGCAACGGCAAGCTGGCCGCGCCTGAGCGTTTTGGAATCGCCAAGTGTCGCCGCCGCCAGATTGCGGGCGGCGCCGGCGCGGACCAGCGCCAAATCGGTATCCGGGTCCTCGCCGAGCAGCCGCGCCTCCATGCTGCGGCCCTCGGTGTCGGTCAGGCGCAACTCGCGCGCGCCATCGACCACGTGGCTGTTGGTCAGCACCAGCCCGTCCGGCGAGATCACCACGCCCGAGCCCATTCCACCACGGCCGTTCGCGGCGGCGCGCTCGACGCGCACCACCGCCGGCCCGACCCGGTCGGCAACCGCGATCACCGCGTCGGAATAGGCGTCGAGCAGTTGGTTATCCCGTGCAATGGGTTCGGCGACCGGCTCGTTGTTTTCGATGCTTTGCGGGTTGAGATCGAACATAGGGAACGTTCCTCCGGGCCCCTATGTAGGACTGACTCGCAAAAACAACAGGAGGCCGTCCGCGCGACGCCTCCCGCAGACGTCATCGCCGAGCTGCCGTAGATCGGCAGCCATCCCGACGGAGACTGTCGCGGGACGGGTTCAGTCGAGCTTGACGCCCGCGCGCTCGACCACGTCCTTCCACTTCGCCGAATCCTTGGCGATGGTCGCGGCAAAGTCCTCCGGCGTGCCGCCGGCCAACTCGTCGCCGATGGCGACAAAGCGCGCAATGAAGGCCGGTGACCTGATAGCGCGATTGATCGCGGCGTTGAGCTTGTCGAGCACCGGCCGCGGCAGGCCGGCGGGGCCGATCACGCCGCTCCAGGTCGGCGCGCTGTAGCCCGGCACGCCGGCCTCGGCCACCGTCGGCACATCGGGGAACGCCACCGAGCGGTGGTCGCCGGTCACCGCCAACCCCAGCACCGAACCAGATTTGACGTGCGGCGAGATCGAATTGAGGCTCTCGAACATCAGGTCGACACGGCCGGCGATCAGGTCGTTGATCGCTGCCGCGCCGCCGCGATAGGGCACATGCTGGATTTGCGTGCCGGTCATGAACTTGAACAGCTCGCCGCCGACGTGGCCGGGTGAGCCGTTGCTCGACGACGCGTTGGTGAGCTTGCCGGGGTTGGCCTTGGCGTAGGCCACCAGCTCCTTCACCGATTTGAAGCCGGACTTCGGCGATACCGCGAGCATCAGATGGCCACGCGCGATCAGCGCGATCGGCTGCAAGTCCTTCTCGATGTTGTAGGGCAGCTTCGCCACCATGTGGCGGGTGATGGCGAGAGCCCCGATCGGGCCAACGCCAATGGTGTAGCCGTCGGGCGCCGATTTGGCGACGATGTCGATGCCGATGGTCAGCGCGCCGCCGGGCCGGTCCTCGACGATGACACTTTGCCCGCCAAGCTGCGGCGAAAGCTCGGCGGCGAGAATACGCGCCACGGTGTCGGTCGCGCTGCCTGCGGCCTGCGGCACGATCAGCCGGATCGGCTTGTCGGGATATTCGGCGCGCGCCGCGGACGGCGAAGCCAATGCCAAACTCGCAACCAGCAACGCGCCGATCCTGCGCGCCAACGCACCACCAACGTTCATGCCATTCCTCCCGAAAATTTGTTTCGACGGCAGCGTACCCTACCGTCTTGCGCCGGCAAACGGCGCTTATGTCGCGGGGCGCGCCTTGAACAGCGCGTCGAACTGCGCCTGTCCGCGCGGCGTGAAAGTGACGACGCGGGTGCCGCGCTCCTTGCGCGCCCACTTCAGACCGAGGAAGCGGTCGAGCATCGCGCCGCCCAGCGCCCCGGCAAGATGATGACGGCGCACGCTCCAGTCGAGACAGGTCCGGCAGAGCGGGCGGCGCGACTGCCGCAGATGCGCAAGGTCGATGCCGAAATCGGCGACGAAGCGCTCGCCTCGCCTGGACAAGGTCAATCCATCGCCGCCCGCGGCCAGCATGCCTCGATCCATCAGCGAGTTCGAACAATTGCACGCCGAGATCGCCGGCGAGATGGTCGTAGCAGACGCGGGCCTGCCGCAGCGCCGGCTCTTTGGGGCCCGGCTGCGTACGGGTATGACCGGCCCGCGCCGCGACCCCGATGATGGTTTCGATCATCGCGGCAACATCGGCGCCCGCGAGCCGGTAATAGCGGTGCCGGCCCTGCTTCTCGACCGCAACGAGGCCGCCGGCCTGCATCTTGGATAGATGCGAGCTTGCAGTCGGCGATGTAACGCCGGCCTCCGCGGCGAGTTCGGTCGCGGTCAGCGCCTGGCCCGCCATCAGCGCGGTCAGCATGTTGGCGCGCGCCGGATCGCCCACTAGCGAGGCCACCGGCGCGATATTCGGACCTGTTTTCATGACGTGAAGATTACCACGCCGCCTGACTTTCATACTTCGATAATAATCGAACCATGCCCGACAGGCAATTGGCTATAGTGTTCTGAGCTTTCCTGCTTCTTCGAGCACCGCGCGCTCGACGATGCCCTGCTCGTCGGTCGTCGAAAACGCCGCGGCCGTCAGCGGCGGATCGAGATCGGGGAAATGATAGGCCGCCGAAACGCTGTCCGGCCCCTGACCGGAATGGCCGATGCACAGCCCATGCGGCGATGCGATGTCCATCATCAGCCCCAGGCCGTAGCCGGCGGTCCGCCACGGCCGGTCTTTCAGATCGGCGACGACCGGATATCGCCTCCGCATCGCGTCGAGCAACGGCGGCGGCAGCAGGCGGCCGGTGAACAGCCCATGCATGAACAGCGCGGGGCCCGACGGCGGCCCCATCAGCAGACCGTGCGCGCACCCAGCCGGGATGGAAATCGTCCTCGTCGCCAAACGTGCTCCGGCACAGATCGGCGCGCGTGCGCGCGATGAATACGTTTTCGACTCCCGAGCGGTCCGAGCACCAGTTCCTTCAGCGCCTGCTCGATGTCCAGGCCGGTCGCCTGCTCGATCATCCGGCGCACCAGGAAATAGCCGGTGTTGGAATAGGACCAGCCCTGCCCGGGCTCGAACTTCAGCGGCATGGTCTGCGCGACTGTTCGCAAGATGCGCTGGTCGCGCCACGGGTCCTGGTGCGCGTCGACCGCGGGATCGTAGTCCGGATGCTCGGTGTAGCAGGTGAGCCCGCTGGTGTGCTGGAGCACCTGCCGCAGCGTGAAATTGCGGCCGCTCATGCGCCGGTCGAGATCGAGCCGGCCGCCTGCAACCAGCACCAGCGCGCAGGCGGCGAGCGCCGTCTTGGTGATGCTCCACCACGGCACGATGACGTCAAGCGCATCGCCGCCAAGCTTGCCGCCGATCACCGGAGCAGACGATCGGCGGCCGCGCCGGCATGTCAGCGCCGGCGCAACCAGTTGCCGATGCGCTCGACCGCCTCCTTCATGTCGGCGGCGGAGCCAGCGTAGCAGAAGCGGACGAAGTGCCGGCCGTTGACCGGATCGAAATCGACGCCCGGCGTCGCCGCCACATGCGCCTCCTGCAGCAGCCGCTTGGCGAAATCGAAGCTGTCGTCGGAGAATTTCGAGACGTCGGCGTAGAGATAGAATGCGCCGTCGACCGGAAGAAAATTGTCGAGCCCGGCCTTGGGCAGGCCTTCGATCAGAATTTTGCGGTTGTCCTCGTAGCCGTGCTTGATCGCCTCGAGCTCGGCGCGGCCCGTCGAAAGCCGCCTCCGCCGCGATCTGCGACAGCGTCGGCACCGAGATCGCCAGATTGCCTTGCAGCCGATCGATCGGCCGCACCAGCGAAGACGGCGCCACCATCCAGCCGATCCGCCAGCCGGTCATGCAGAAGTATTTCGAGAACGAGTTGATGACGACGGCGCTCTCGCGACAGCCGCAGCGCGGTCTCCGCCGGCATCGCGTAGTCGAGGCCGTGATAAATCTCGTCGGAGATCACCCGGATGCCTGCGCCCTCGGCCGTAGCGATCAGCTCGGCGAGCGCCTGCGGCGTCATCATGGTGCCGGTCGGATTGGCCGGGCTTGCGACGATGACGCCGGCCAGCGGCCTTTTCGCATGCGCGGCGAGCAGGCCTTCGCCGGTCATCGCGAACCGGGTGGCCGCGTCGGTCTCGATCAGCACCGGCTCGCAGCCGAGCGCCGTGAGAATATGCCGATACGGCGGATAGCCCGGATTGGCGATCGCCACGCGCTCGCCCGGCTCGAACATCGACAGAAACGCCAGGATGAAGCCGGCCGACGAGCCGGTGGTCACGATCACGCGCTCGGCGTCGACCGGCAGGCCGTAAATCTCCGAATAGTGCCGGGCGATGGCGCGCGCGCAGCGACGCAATGCCGAGCGACTCGGTATAGCCGAGCGGGCCTGAGCCGAGCGCAGCGCGGGCCGCGGCAATCGCCGGCGGCGGCGCGCCGACCGCCGGCTGGCCGACCTCCATATGGACGACCCGGCCGCCTGCGGCCTCGATCCGGGCCGCCGCAGCCATCACGTCCATCACCATGAACGGCGGCACGTCGCTGCGTGCGGAAGGCGTCATTAACCGTCGCGCGGTATCGAGCATCATGGCGGGCCTGGCCGACGCTGTTGGGCCCCGCCCCGCTGTTGCCGCATTCGGCGCCCCTTACTTGCCGCCGCTCAGGGCAAAGAGGCGTGCAACGAGACGTGATCCGCGGTTCCGTTGACCCTCTGTGGGGGCGCCACTAGGTTGGCTGAACATTGGGTTCGCGGATCCCACACGGACATGACTGACGGCGGAACACCTATCAGGGTGCGACGAACGACGCCAGCCGCGCGCGCCGTGGCGCTGTTGACGGCCGTGGCTGTCGGTCGCGGTGCCCACCGACCACCGCTGTCGTGCCGACGCCTGTGCACGCGCAAAGCCTGCCGCCAGGGCTGCCGATCATTCGCGACGCCGAGATCGAGCAACTGCTGCGCGACTACTCGCAGCCGATCCTGCGCGCCGCCGGCCTCGCCCAGCAGAACATCCAAGTCACCATCATCAACGATCGCTCGTTCAACGCCTTCGTCATCGACGCCAAGCGCATCTTCATCAATTCCGGCGCGCTGATGGACGCCAAGACGCCGAACGAGGTGATCGGCGTGCTGGCCCACGAGACCGGCCACATCGCCGGCGGCCACCTGTCGCGGCTGCGCCAGCAGCTTGCCACGGCGCAGACCGCAGTCGATCATCGCGCATGCTGCTCGGCGTCGGCGGCATGGTCGCGGCCGGCGCAAGTCCGGCGGCAACATCGGCAATCCGGCCGCCGCCATCCTCGGGCCGCAGGAAACGATCCGCCGCTCGCTGTTGTCCTATCAGCGCGCGCAGGAGGAGCAGGCCGACCGCGCCGGCGTGAAGTTCCTCGCCGCCACCGGCCAGTCGGCGAAAGGCATGTACGACACCTTCAAGCGGCTGTCGGACGAGATCCTGTTTCGCCGCCCACGACGCCGATCCCTATCTGCAATCGCATCCGATGCCGGCGGAACGCGTCGCCGCGCTCGAGGTGCTGGCGAAGGCAGCCCGAACTGGGACAAGAAGGACTCGGCCGAGCTGCAAGAGCGCCACGACATGATGCGCGCCAAGCTCGCGGGCTTCCTCGACCGCGGCGACACCGTCGCGCGCCGCTACCCGATGAGCGACAACAGCCTGCCGGCGCGCTATGCGCGCGCCATTGCCACCTACCGTCACGCCGGCATTCGCGCGGCGCTCGGCCAGATCGACGGCCTGATCCAGGCGCAGCCGAACAATCCATACTTTCACGAATTGAAGGGCCAGGCGCTGCTGGAGGGCGGCAAGGCCGCGGAAGCGATCGCGCCGCTGCGCCGCGCGGTGCAGCTTGCGCCGCATCCGCGCTCTGATCCAGATCCTGCTGGCCCAGGCGCTGAACGCCACCAACGACTCCCATTCCGCCGACGAGGCCGTCGCGCTGCTGCGACCGCGCTGGCGCGCGAGCCTGAATTGGTGGACGGCTACACCCAGCTTGCCATGGCCTATGGCCGCAAGGGCGACCTGGCCCAGGCCGATCTCGCCTCGGCGCTTGCTGCCTTCATGCGGGGCGACGCCACGACCGCGCGCCAGCTTGCCGCGCGGGCCAAGACCCGATTCCCGATCGGCTCGCCGGGCTGGGTCAAGGCCGACGATATCGTAAGCTCCAAACAAACCATGCGACAGTGAATTCTGAAAGGACTGAAACCCATGCGATTTCTTGCCCGCCTCGCTCTCGCCACCTGCGTCGTGCTGACGCTCGGCGTCAACGCCGGCCATGCGCAGAGCTTCTCCGACGCGCAGCGTGCGCGGGATCGAGAAGATCATCCGCGACTATCTGATCCAGCATCCGGAGGTGCTGCAGGAGGCGATCGCCGAGCTGGAGAAGAAGCAGGCCGCCGACGAAGCCGCCAAACACCAGGCCGCGGTCAAGGACAATGCCGAGGCGATCTTCAATTCGCCGCGCCAGGTCGTGTCGGGCAATCCGAAGGGCGACGTCACCTTCGTCGAGTTCTTCGATTACAACTGCGGCTACTGCAAGCGCGCCATGGCCGACATGTTCGACCTGATGAAGAACGACGGCAAGCTCAAGATCGTGCTGAAGGAATTCCCGGTGCTCGGCCCGGGCTCGATCGAGGCCGCCAAGGTCGCAGTCGCGGTCCGCATGCAGGACAAGGGCGGCAAGAAATACATGGAATTCCACCAGAAGCTGCTGGGCGGCCGCGGCCAGGCCGACAAGGCGCGCGCGATCGCGGTCGCCAAGGAGGTCGGCCTCGACATGGCGCGGCTCGAGAACGACATGGCGAGCGACGAGGTCAAGGCGACCATCGACGAAAGCATGAAGCTCGCCGAGAAGCTCGGCCTCAATGGCACGCCGAGCTACGTCATCGGCAAGGAGGTCGTGGTCGGCGCGGTCGGCCTCGATGCGCTGAAGGAAAAGGTCAACACCGCCCGTTGCGGCAAGGCGACCTGCTAGTCAGCGCAGAGTCTGCAGCACGCTTCAGCGTCATTCCGGGGCGGCGCCAACGGGTCCAGCCCAATTGGGCCGGCCCGATGACAGGCTCCGCACCGAGCCCGGAATCCAAGGCCAGTGCTCTGAATCCACCACTCTGGATTCCAGGTTCATGCGCTGCCGCGCGTGCCTCGGAATGACGACTTTCCCTTTCCCGGCCGGCTGCCTATAAAGCTTGCAGCTTTGCAGGCACGCGGCATGGCCAAATCGATGGCAAAAACGATCTACGTGCTCAACGGCCCGAACCTCAATCTGCTCGGCACCCGCGAGCCGCAGATCTATGGCCACTCGACGCTTAAGGACGTCGAGAAGCTTTGCCGCAAGACCGCCGAGACGCACGGCTTCGCTGTCGAATTCCGGCAGTCGAACCACGAGGGCGAGATCGTCGACTGGATTCAGGAGGCCGGCGCGAACAAGGCCGCCGGCATCGTGCTCAACCCGGCGGGCCTCACCCATACGTCCGTCGCCGTGCATGACGCGATCAAGGCGATCAGCGTGCCGGTGATCGAGACGCACATCAGCAACATTCACGCACGCGAACCATGGCGGCGGCATTCCTACGTGTCGTTCGTTGCCAAGGCCATCGTCTGCGGCTTCGGCATCCAAGGCTATGCGCTGGCGATCGACGGCATCGCCGCGATGTCCGGCAAGAAAAGCAAGCGCTGAGCATGGCGCCCAAGGACAAGAGCATGGCCGAGGGCAAGCCCGCGATCGACAAGGAGCTGATCCGCGAACTCGCCAAGCTGCTCGACGAGACCGGCCTGACCGAAATCGAGATCGAGCGCGCGGGCCTGCGCGTGCGGGTCGGCCGCGGCGGCGCTGCCGACCACTTGGCTGCGCCGGCAGCGGTCAGCCGCGCCGTGATCGTCACCGCGGCTCCGGTCGTTGCCATGCCGGCCGACCTGGCCAAGCATCCCGGCGCCGTCACCTCGCCGATGGTCGGCACCGCCTATCGCGGCCCCGCGCCCGGCGCGCCGCCGTTCGTCGATATCGGCAGCAAGGTCGTCGGCCGGCGAGACGCTGCTGATCATCGAGGCGATGAAGACCATGAACCAGATTCCGGCGCCGCGGTCGGGCACCGTCACGCAAATCCTGATCGAGGACGGCCAGCCGGTCGAATTCGGCGAGCCGCTGGTGATCATCGAGTGAGCGAATGGGGAGTAGCGAATAGCGAATAGGAAAGAAGTTGGCGTTCTATTCGCTACTCACTATTCGCCACTCGCCGAGACAAAATGTTCGACAAAATCCTCATCGCCAACCGCGGCGAGATCGCGCTCCGGGTGCTGCGCGCCTGCCAGGAGCTCGGCATCCCGACGGTCGCCGTGCACTCGACCGCCGACGCCGACGCCATGCACGTGCGGCTCGCCGACGAGAGCGTCTGCATCGGCCCGCCGCCGGCGCAAGGACAGCTATCTCAACGTGCCGGCGCTGCTCGCCGCCTGCGAGATCACCGGCGCCGACGCCGTGCATCCGGGCTATGGCTTTCTTTCCGAGAACGCCCGCTTTGCCGAAATCCTGGCCGAGCACAACGTGCAGTTCATCGGCCCCAAGCCCGAGCACATCCGCCAGATGGGCGACAAGATCGAGGCCAAGCGCACCGCCAAGGCGCTCGGCATCCCTTGCGTGCCGGGCTCCGACGGCGGCATCACCTCGGACAGCGAAGCGCTCGCGATTGCCCGCCAGATCGGCTTTCCGGTGCTGGTCAAGGCCGCGGCCGGCGGCGGCGGTCGCGGCATGAAGGTCGCGCATCTCGAGGACGAGCTGGCGACCGCGCTCGCCACCGCCCGCGCCGAGGCCAAGGCCGCGTTCGGCGACGATGCGGTCTATCTGGAAAAATATCTGCAGCGCCCGCGCCACATCGAGATCCAGGTGATGGGCGACGGCAAGGGCAACGCCATCCATCTCGGCGAGCGCGACTGCTCGCTGCAGCGGCGACACCAGAAGGTGTTCGAGGAAAGCCCCTCGCCCGCGCTCAACGTCGCAGCCCGCAACACCATCGGCGAGACCGTCGCCAAGGCGATGCGCGAGCTGAAATATCTCGGCGTCGGCACCGTCGAATTCCTCTACGAGGACGGCCAGTTCTATCTTCATCGAGATGAACACCCGCATCCAGGTCGAGCATCCGGTGACCGAGATGATCACCGGCATCGACCTCGTGCTCGAGCAGATCCGCGTCGCGGCCGGCGGTGAGCTGCCGGTGGCGCAGAAGGACGTCGAATTCCGCGGCCACGCCATCGAATGCCGCATCAATGCCGAGAACCCGGCAACGTTCCTGCCCTCGCCCGGCAGGATCACCTCGTATCATCCGCCCGGCGGGCTTGGCGTGCGCGTGGATTCGGCGGTCTATCAGGGCTACACGATCCCGCCGTTCTACGATTCGATGGTCGGCAAGCTGATCGTGCACGGCAAGACCCGCACCGAATGCCTGATGCGGCTCAAGCGCGCGCTCGACGAATTCGTCGTCGACGGCATCGAGACCACATTGCCGCTGTTTCGCAAGCTCGTCCGCACCCAGGACATCATCGACGGCAACTATCACATCCACTGGCTTGAGCGCTTCCTCGCCGAAGGCGGGATGGAGGCGTAGCGCTCTTACGTCAATGCGCTGCCACGGTCATCTTGCTCAACATCGACGCAGAGCTTTCCGGATTGTACGGCTTGGCAACGAAGACCGCGCCCGGCACCGCCTCAATCTGTTCCAGCTTTCTGACCGAACCCGAGGCATAGACCACCGGCAGGTTCGGACGCAGTTGCCGCGCTATCCGCGCCAGCGCGGTGCCGTCGATGCTGCCGGCAAGTTGATGTCGGTCAGCAGGACGTCGCAGGGCGAACCGCAGGTCAGATGCTCGAGCGCATCCTTGGCGTTGGCGACCGCGTGAACCTCGAAGCCGTGCTCCGACAGCGCGTCAGCCAGCATGTCGATTGAGCAGGAACTCGTCCTCGACCAGCAGCACCCGCGAGCGGCCGCGCGTCCGTTGCCATGATGTTAAACCTCCCGCTCCCATGACGAAGGCGTGGGACAACGGCGGGATCGCCGCGGAATGTTCACAACTTTCCGACAATCCGATGCATCATGGCTAATGCCGGGTTAATGGCGAAGCCCGCTGGGCCACGCTACATTGAGCATTGAGGCCCCTGCCCATCGCATCGACCCATGGCCAGCCGCGAAACCGCTTTCGTCGAGATCACGCCGGAGGTGCTGCTCAAGGCCTATGCCTGCGGCATCTTTCCGATGGCTGAAAGCGCCGACGATCCGGCGCTGTACTGGATCGAGCCGGAGAAGCGCGGCGTCATCCCGCTGGAGACGTTCCACGTGCCGGCGCGGCTCGCCCGCACCGTCCGGTCAGACCGCTTCGAGATCCGCATCAACCGCGACTTCGAAGGCGTGCTCGACGGCTGCGCCGAGCCGCAGCCTGGCCGCGCGCGCACCTGGATCAACGTCCGCATCCGCACGCTCTATCAGAAGCTCCATGAGATCGGCCATTGCCACAGCGTCGAGGCCTACGATGAGGGCGCGCTGGTCGGCGGCCTGTACGGCGTCTGCCTGGGTCGCGCGTTCTTCGGCGAGAGCATGTTCCACCGCGCCCGCGACGCTTCGAAGGTGACGCTGGTGCATCTCGTCGCGCGTCTCAGGGCCGACGGGCTTCACGCTGCTCGATACGCAATTCGTGACCGATCATCTCAAGACCTTCGGCGCTATCGAAGTGTCGCGCCGGCAGTACCACAAGCTGCTTGAAGCAGCCCTGATCGGCGAAGCCGATTTCGCGGCCTTCAGCCGCGACAATGGCATGAGCGGCGCCGAGGCGCTGCGGCTGGCGCAGCCATAGAATTTCTCTACCGCGCCGGCGGCGCGGGCGGCGGCGGTAGTTGCTGTGTGGCGCGGCGCTGCGGTGGGCGCGGCGGCGGTTTCGGAGCAGGCGGCGCAGCCGACGGTGGCGCTTCGGCCGTGACCTCCTGCTTCTCGCCGCCCTTACAATCGGTCAGCCAGACGTCATAGATCGGATGCTCGACCGCGTTGAGGCCCGGGCTCGCGGCAAACATCCAACCGGAGAAGATGCGCTTGAGCTCGCCTTGCAGCGTCACTTCGTCGACCTCGATGAAGCCGTCGGTGTTGGCGGCTTCGGTCGGCGGGCGCGTGTAGCAGGCGCGCGGCGTCACTTCGAGCGCACCGAAGCGGACCGTCTCGTTGATCGCCACATCGAAGTTGATGATGCGGCCGGTGATCTTGTCGAGACCGGAGAACACCGCGGTCGGATTGGCGATCTTGTGCGGCGGCGGCTCGACCACGGTCTCGGTGGGCTGCGGTGGTTGCGGCGGCAGCGAGGCGGACTGCCCCGGACCTTCGGGTGGCTGAGCGCCGGGTTGCGGCGTAATCCGTGTCGGCGGCGGCGCGCGGTTGCGCCGGGCGGAGGCGGCAACGGTTCGGTGCGGATGCGCGAGCCCGGCGGCGGACCAGGCGGCAGGCCGCCCCGCGGCGGGGCGTACTGAGGGTTTGAACGGATCGGCGCCGGCGGGCGGTCCGGTATGTCAGCGGGCGGCCTGTCGGCCGGCGGCCGCTGCGGGTTGCCGAAAATGCTGTCGAAGATATTGGGAAACTGCGCCGCCGCGGGCGTAGCAGCGAGCACGCCCAGGAACGTCACGCGCCAAGAGATCGGCCATCAGCGCTTGAAGATCGCGGGCTTGAGCCATGAGCCGCCCGGTTAACACGGGGAATGCGGCTCGGAAAGGGCGGTCGGCCATGACCGGGCAGCGCGGCTATCGGCCGGGAGTTCCACGCCTTGTAGTCGCCGGTCGCTTTCGGCCGGCGGCCCTGCGCCAAGGTCGAGCCGGTCGGACGATGCGCGCCGGGCGTGCCGGTGAGGTTTGGCCGGTGCGGCTTCTGCCACGCCCGCGGCTGATAGCGCTCCTCGGTCGGCGGCAGATCGACGGTGTGATGCAGCCAGCCGTGCCACGACGGCGGCACCGCACGAGGCCTCCGCCACGCCGTTGTAGATCACCCAGCGCCGCTCCATCAGCAGCGTCGGGTCGATCTTGCCGCCGCGGGTGCGGAAATAGCGGTTGCCGAATTCGTCCTCGCCGACCAGCTCGCCATAGAGCCAGGTCCAGAACTGGGTGCCGAAGGTCTGGCCGTTCCACCAGGTGAAGAAGCGCAGCAGAAAGGTTTTCATTGCTGACCGCGAGAAGAGCCGGGCGTCGGCGGTTGGCGAAAGGTCGACGTTGATGCCACCACCCGGCCTTGCTTGTCCAGGCAAGCGCGGAGGGCACGGCGATGACGGGTCAACAGGTCCCACAGACACACCTCTGTCCACAACTATCGCGAAGGCTGCCGCGCGCCGCGCTAAAGCCTGTCACAATATGCGTTAAGCATCTGGATCATTTGCAGAATCGCTGCGCGGTCCCGAGTCGCGCCGAAACCGCCCCGGGGAGAAACCGCGAAATTTCGCGATCCTTGCATCAGGGCTCTTTGGGGGGCCTGACGGGACATTTTCAACCGAAAAAGGCGGGCCTTGGGGGTTGACTGTGGTTTTGTGACAGCCTGACAGGAAGAGTGATAGCGAGGGGGACTTCCCGAATCTCTTCGACCTGTCCGATACTTCGGCCCGCCGTCGCTGAGTCGTCCCCGCAATCCCCGAAGTTCACAAGCAGACACTACCCTTAGTATTTGATTCAGAACTCGGTGTCTATTGCTTGACGTATGCGGCGAGTTTGTCCTAGCTTCGAGTTTGTCCGGCGCGGGTCCGTTCCTTGTCCCCCGCCGAACCCCATCTTGCAGACCAGACGACCGTCTTCCGCCCGGATTTCATGCCGGGCGGGGCCAGGACTTTCGTTGCCGCTCTGCAAGAAAAGGCCCGTTCCGGCGTGCCGCCCGGTACCAGAGGAAGGTCCCGGTTCTTATGTAAGGGAATGCGTCAAAAACACTGAAATCGGCTGGGGTTAGGCCCCCAACCGGAGATAAAATGTCGGCGCCTCAAGGCGTCCGACGCGCAAAAGGGGCAAGAACAATGCGGATCGAGCGACGCTACACCAAGGACGGCCAGTCACCCTACGCGGACATCGCGTTCCGCCTGACCACGAGCGAGATCCGCAATCCGGACGGCTCGGTCGTGTTCAAGGCCGACAACGTCGAGGTGCCGGAATTCTGGTCGCAGGTGGCGTCGGACGTCCTTGCTCAGAAATATTTCCGCAAGGCCGGCGTGCCGTCGCGGCTGAAGAAGGTCGAGGAGGAGACCGTTCCGTAGCTGGCTGTGGCGCTCGGTGCCGGACGAGGTCGCGCTTGCGAAGCTGCCCGAGAACGAGCGCATCATCGGCGAAGTATCGAGCAAACAGGTGTTCGACCGTCTCGCCGGCACCTGGACCTACTGGGGCTGGAAGGGCGGCTACTTCGACAGCGAGGACGACGCTCGCGCCTTCTTCGACGAGCACCGCTGCATGCTCGCGATGCAGATGGCGGCGCCGAACTCGCCGCAATGGTTCAACACCGGCCTGCACTGGGCCTACGGCATCGACGGCCCGAGCCAGGGCCACTTCTACGTCGATTTCCAGACCAAGGAAGCTGACCAAGTCCGACGTCGTCCTACGAGCACCCGCAGCCGCACGCCTGCTTCATCCAGTCGATCAATGACGACCTCGTCAACGAGGGCGGCATCATGGACCTGTGGGTGCGCGAGGCGCGCCTGTTCAAGTACGGCTCCGGCACCGGCACCAACTTCTCCCGCCTGCGCGGCGAAGGCGAGCAGCTCGCCGGCGGCGGCAAGTCGTCGGGCCTGATGAGCTTCCTCAAGATCGGCGACCGCGCCGCCGGCGCGATCAAGTCCGGCGGCACGACGCGCCGCGCGGCCAAGATGGTGATCGTCGACACCGACCATCCCGACATCGAGCAGTTCATCGACTGGAAGGTGAAGGAGGAGCAGAAGGTCGCGGCTCTCGTCACCGGCTCCAAGATCAACCAGAAGCACCTCAAGGCGATCCTGAAGGCCTGCGTCAACTGCGAAGGCTCGGGCGACGACTGCTTCCAGCCGGAGAAGAACCCGGCGCTGAAGCGCGAAGTCAAGCTCGCCCGCAAGAGCCACGTGCCGGACATCATGATCCAGCGCGTCATCCAGTTCGCCAAGCAGGGCTACACCGACATCGACTTCCCGATCTACGACACCGACTGGGACAGCGAGGCCTATCTCACCGTCTCCGGCCAGAACTCCAACAACTCGGTGCGCGTCACCGACGAATTCCTCAAGGCGGTCGAGGCCGACGGCGACTGGGACCTGACCTGGCGCACCAAGCCCGGCAAGATTTCCAAGACCGTGAAGGCCCGCGAGCTGTGGGAGAAGATCGGCTACGCCGCCTGGGCCTGCGCCGACCCGGGCCTGCAATTCCACACCACCGTCAACGACTGGCACACCTGCCCGGCGTCGGGCCCGATCGTCGGCTCCAACCCGTGCTCGGAATACATGTTCCTCGACGACACCGCCTGCAATCTGGCGTCGATGAACCTGCTCGCCTTCCGCGACGAGAAGACCCGCGCCTTCGACGTCGCCGGCTACGAGCACGCGGTGCGGCTGTGGACCATGGTGCTGGAAATCTCGGTGCTGATGGCGCAGTTCCCGTCGAAGGAAATCGCCGAGCTGTCCTACGACTACCGCACGCTCGGCCTGGGCTACGCCAACATCGGCGGGCTGCTGATGTCGTCCGGCATCGGCTACGACAGCGACGCCGCGCGCGCGATCGGCGGCGCGCTGACCGCGATCATGACCGGCATCAGCTACGCCACCTCCGCCGAAATGGCGAAGGAGCTTGGGCCCGTTCCCGGGCTACGACGACGAACCGCGAGCACATGCTGCGCGTCATCCGCAACCACCGCCGCGCCGCGCACGGCGAGAACAAGGGCTACGAGAAGCTCTCGACCCCGCCGGTGCGGCTCGACCACGCGACGCTCGCCGCCCACGAGCAGAACTTCGCCGGCCTCGCGCTGCACGCCAAGCGCGCCTGGGACAAGGCGCTGGCGCTCGGCGAGGAGCACGGCTACCGCAACGCCCAGGCCACGGTCGTGGCGCCGACCGGCACCATCGGCCTTGTCATGGACTGCGACACCACCGGCATCGAGCCCGACTTCGCGCTGGTGAAGTTCAAGAAGCTCGCCGGCGGCGGCTACTTCAAGATCATCAACCGCGCCGTGCCGGAGGCGCTGCGCGTGCTCGGCTACAGCGAAAGCGACATCGCCGAGATCGAGGTCTATGCGGTCGGTCACGGCTCGCTCGGCCAGGCCCCCGGCATCAACCACACCACTCTGAAGGCCAAGGGCTTCACGCAAGAGGCCATCGACAAGATCGAGAAGGCGCTGCCGACCGCCTTCGACATCAAGTTCGCCTTCAACAAGTGGACGCTCGGCGAGGACTTCCTGCGCAACGAGCTCGGCGTGCCGGCCGAGGTCGTCGCCTCGCCGACGCTTCGACGTGCTCGCGCACATGGGCTTCTCCAAGCGCGAGATCGAGGCCGCCAACGTCCACGTCTGCGGCGCGATGACGGTCGAGGGCGCCCCGCACCTGAAGCCCGAGCACTATTCGGTGTTCGACTGCGCCAACCCGTGCGGCAAGATCGGCAAGCGCTATCTCTCGGTCGAGAGCCACATCCGGATGCTGGCGGCGGCGCAGCCGTTCATCTCGGGCGCGATCTCCAAGACCATCAACATGCCGAACGACGCCACCGTCGAGGACTGCAAGGCGGCGTATCTGTTGTCCTGGAAGCTCGCGCTGAAGGCCAACGCGCTCTACCGCGACGGCTCAAAGCTCAGCCAGCCGCTGCAGAGCCAGCTCATCGCCGACGAGGACGATGAGGACGACGCCCGAAGATACGTGTCGGCGTTCATCGAGAAGCCGCAGGCCGCCCGCGCCGCGGCCGCGGCCGAGCGCGATCGTCGAGAAGATCGTCGAGCGCATCACCGTGCTGCGCGAGCGCGAGAAGCTGCCGTCCCGGCGCAAGGGCTACACGCAGAAGGCCGTGGTCGGCGGCCACAAGGTCTATCTGCGCACCGGCGAATACGAGGACGGCAGGCTCGGCGAAATCTTCATCGACATGCACAAGGAGGGCGCGGCGCTGCGCTCGCTCCTCAACAACTTCGCCATCGCCATCTCGCTCGGCCTGCAATACGGCGTGCCGCTCGAGGAATATGTCGACGCCTTCACCTTCACCCGCTTCGAGCCGCAGGGCCCGGTGCAGGGCAACGACACCATCAAGTACGCCACCTCGATCCTCGACTACGTGTTCCGCGAGCTGGCGATCTCCTACATGGAGCGCTTCGACCTCGCCCACGTCGACCCGAGCGAAGGCGGCTTCGATGCGCTCGGCAAGGGCGAGCAGGAAGGCCGCGCCGAGCCGAGCGGCGCTATGTGTCGAAGGGCCTGACCCGCTCGCGCACCGACAAGCGTCTCGGTGGTGGGCGGCGGCTCGCACCGCGTGCGTGCGATCGGCGAGTCGGCAGCGGCGGCAACGTCACCGCGCTGCATTCGGCCGGCGCCACCGCGCTCAAGGCCGAGCCCGAGCAGAAGCTGTCGCCGGCGCAGGCGCTGGAGAGCTTGGCGTGGCAGGCCGCCCGCCCCGAGCAAGGCCGACGGCGAGCCGAGGCGAAGGCCAAAGGCTACGAGGGCGAGATGTGCGGCGAGTGCGGGAATTTCACGCTGGTGCGCAATGGCACCTGTTTGAAGTGCGACACGTGCGGCAGCACGACGGGGTGTTCGTAGCGCTACTTTGTGGCCGGCCGGCGTTCATTGGAAATCGACTCCTTGGTACAGGCGGAGGGTGCTCCTCATGACGAATGCGTTATCCGGTACTCTGAAGTTCAGCCTGCCGCGAAGAAGGCCTTGCCAAATTGCGTTCAAGAAGCCATCGGCGCTCTCAAACGAGACGAATAAGCTAAGCGAGCGAGGCCCTGAAAGTTTGGCGGGGCAAGCGTAGCCCGGATGGAGCGCAGCTACTAAATCCGGGGTTAATCTCGAAGCCGTTCCCATGTTCCGTTTCGCTCCATGCGGGCACTGGCTCCGCGTCACCATTCCGGTGACGATTGTCACCAAAATGGTGACGTGCTAGATATTCCTTCATGCTGGTGATCGCCCGCCGGACGCTCAGGCAGTTCTGGGAGCGCCACCCACAGGCCGAGCGGCCGTTGCGCGCCTGGTTTGCCGTGGTCAGCAAGGCGCGCTGGAACGGCCCGGCCGACGTCAAGCGGCAGTTCGGCACGACCGTCGATTTCGTCGGCGACAACCGCGTGATTTTCGATCTCGGCGGCAATAAATATCGACTGATCGTCCGCGTGTCCTACACGTTCGGCCGCGTTCTGGTGAAATTCGTGGGAACGCATACGGAATACGACCGTATCGATCCGCAGACGGTAACTTGGCGAGGATAGGCAGATGGCCAAGGCAAAAGCATCAAACAAGCCGATCCGGCCGCTGCGCAGCGAGGCCGACTACGAGGCGGCGCTCAACGCCATCGAGCGCTATTTCGAGGACGAGCCCAAGCCCGGCACGCCGGACGCCGACCGCTTCGACCTGCTGGCGCTGGTGATCGAGGATTACGAAAAGAAGCGCTGGCCGATCGAGCCGCCCGATCCGGTCGACGCCATCCGCTATCGCATGGAGACCGGCGATTTCACCCAGGCCGATCTCGGCCGCCTGATCGGCTCGCGCCAGCGCGCCTCCGACATCCTCCGGCGCAAGCGCCGCATCACCATGCAGATGGCCTGGGCGCTGCATCGCAAGTGGGGCATTCCTGCCGAGGCGCTGATCCGGCCGCTCGCCCGTCGCCGCCGCAACGGGTCGCGCGTGGCGGCGGAATAGATCCGTAGGATGGGTGCCGCCGGGCGCGCGGCTAGTCCCAGCCGATCAGGCTGAGGAAGCCGTTCCAGATGCCCTTGAGGACCGCACCGATCAGCGCGAACAGCCCGGCGAGCAGGTCCCACGCCAGCTCCAGCACGTCCCAGAAGCTCATGGCGCGGAGCCCGGCGATCAGCGCCGCGACAAAGGCGCCGCAGCCGACCGCGATGACACCGTGCGGAATGCCAAGCTCCACCCGCGCTGGCTGACGCGTCATCCAGAACCAGGCGCCGACCACAACGGCCAGCGCCACCAGCGCGACGATGGCAGCGATGTACCGGCGCAGGCCGGGCGCGCGTTCGCGCGGTGTGCCGTTTTTCTTGGTGACGACGATCATGCGTGGTCCTCGTGCCGCGCATTGGTCGCGGTGGTGCCCGGGCGGGTTCAATGCGCTAGATTTCATCGCAAAATAAGCGAGAGAAGCGGTGCTCCGCCATAGCGCGTCGAAGCCGGGCGTAAACGCGCTGATGGCCCAGCACCGCGTCCGGGACACGAGGCTTTGCCGCGTTGAAAAGCAGAAATTCGCATGAACTCGTTCATCTCCGCTCAAGATCATCTCCGCCAACGGCATGCGCGAGGTCATCGCCGACACCAAAACGGCATACGAGGCGGCGTCGGAGAAAAAGCTCGCGGTCACCGTGGTCGAGACCGGCGAAATCCGCCGCCGGGTGCTCGGGGGCGAAGCCTTCGACGTCATCATGGTGCCGCAGGCCGTCGCCGACACGCTTGAAAAAGCGGACAAACTGACGCCCGCAAGCACGGTGGCGCTGATCCGCATCGGCTTCGGCCTCGCGGCGCGAGCCAACGCGCCGCTGCCGGACCTGAGCACGCCGGAGGCGCTCAAGCGCGCGTTCCTCGCCGCCAACAAGGTGCTGATCACCGACCCTACGACCGGCGGCGTCAGCGGCGTGCACCTGATGGAGGTGCTGGAAAAGCTTGGCATCGCGCAGGCGATGGAAGACAAACTTGTGCCCAATCCAGGGGGCGCGATCCACGCCGCGCGCGTGGTCGCGGGCGAGGCCGACCTCGCGGTGCAGGCCGAGCACGAGATCAGGAGCGTACTGGGCGCGGCGTTCCTGCCCTACCCCGCCCCGTTCGCGCGCACGATGGTGATGGTCGGCGGCATCGGCACGATGACGGCCGATGCGAAGGCCGCGCGCGATTATCTCGCCTTCATGACCGCAGAGCACACGGCGCAAGCCTATGCCGCGCATCACCTGACGCGCGGCTGAATGGGCGAATCGCTCAGCCTGGCGATTCGCGCGACTCAAGCGCTGGGGAATTGGCGGCGGTCGGTAAACGAGAGGTGAATCCCGGAAAAAACAAACCGTGGGACTCTTGGGCGGGCAGCGATCATGCTTTGCTCCACGATTCTCGGACAGTACCGATTTGGAGCGTGTGATGGACAATAGGGTTCTGGTTTTGGGACTGCTCGCCGCGAGCCTCGCCAACGTACTTTGCCTTTACGCCTTCCTCTGATCCTGACGCTATTGCTCGGGCTCGGTGGTGAAGAACAGCGGATAGCCCTTGCTCTTGCCGAGCTCGGTGGCCTCCTTGGCCTTGGTCTCGGCGACGTCGCGGGTGTAGACCGCGATCACGCAGGCGCCGCGGCGGTGCGCCGTCATCATCACGCGGTAAGCCTGGTCCTCGTTCATGCGGAACACGGCCTTGAGCACCTGCACGACGAACTCGCGCGGCGTGAAGTCGTCGTTGAGCAGGATGACCTTGTAGAGCGGCGGCCGCTTGGTTTTCGGCACCACCTTCGGCCGAACCTTGGTCGGCGGTTTGTCGTCGATGTTGCTCATGAGCCGCGTTCGGCCGTCGCTGCGGTGACAACGGGCGAATTATAGTCCAAATCGGCGGCCTCGTCCCAGCCGGCACAAGAAACGCACCGGGGCATCGAGCCGCCCGGCGGCGGTTCCGCCGCCGGTCCGATGGCTGGTTCAGCAGCCGCGGCAGATCTGCAGTTTCTTGTTCAAAGCGCGCTCGCGCTTCTCGCGTTCCGGATCAACCACGTCCGGCTGGGCCTTGGCGACGTCGGCCGCGGTCGGCTGACGATGGCCGACCGGTGCAGCCGGCTGGCTCGACTGGGTCGCGGCAGAGCCGGTCATCGGCTTGTCCTGCGCGGCGACCGAACCAACCACGACGAGGGACGGCAGCAACAGCGACGCAAAACCGAACGCGAAGCATTTCCTTGCGATCATGGCGCCCTCCTCATTCCGACATGGCCCGATATGACGTACAACGACGAGCGTTGCATCAAACGCTCCATCGGGAAAAACCGGTTCCGATTGTACCCATCGCAGCCCGGGCTGGCACGCGGGGTTCACGGATATTTGTGCGCCGCGCAATGGCCGCGCCGCCAGATACGTCAGCGGCCCTGCTCCAAAATCGTGCGGCAGACGGTCACGATGCGGTCACGAGGATGAGGGACAAGGACAGCGAGCGGGGAGAGTTGGCAACAGCGAGGATGCGTCATGGAGCTACGATCCCAGAGTGAACGTGCCTCCCGCCAGCCGCGGCCGGTGGTGCCTTGCGCGCAATGCGGCGACACGTTGTTCGCTCCGGAATGGAGCGAGTACCTCGACCTGCGCAGCGTCCGCCATCTGTGGTCCTGCGATGCATGCGGTTACCGGTTCGAGAGCCTGGTGCGCTATCCGGAGCGGCAAGAGCAAGCGGCGTAAAGCGCGCGGACGAAATCCAGCTACGAAAATAATTACTCAACCCGATGCCTGTCCGGCCCCGGGTCCTTCGGCGCTGAGCGCATGCTTCGCCACGGATCGTTCGACGCCTTTTTGTCGGGAATATTTTTCAGGGCTGTGCGGTGCTGCCGCTCGCTCTCCGCCTGCTGCAAGGCATTTTCGTGAGGACGAGAGTTCTCGACATAAGGCAGAAAAGGCAATTGAGCGCGCGCGGCGCCCGCGCACAGAGCAAGGATAACAGCGGCTCCGATCAGTCTGGGCAACATGGCAGGTCCGGGTACCGTGGGACATGCCATGATGTTCGTCCCGCGGTCGCAAATCAATCGGCGAAACGGGTATGCCTCTTGGATTCCGCCACCCGGCTGTGTCATGTTTTCTGGATGAAATCGACGCTTGTCATTGTCTCGATTGTTGCGTTGCTGGCCGGCGCGGCCGAGGCGGCGTCCAACCCGGACAAGCGCAAAGCAAAAAACGCTAGCCAGAACGCGGCGGCCACAGGCGCCGTCTCCAATTCGGCCAGCCGCCGAGGCGCCAACAAATCCAGCGGCGCCAACTCCGGTGCGGACATCTACCGTTACGATCCGGTTGGAAAGGACTAAGGAATGACCAAGCTGAAAACCCTGGCGGCGGCCTTGATCGCGACGGCGTTCACCGCGCTGGGATCACCCGGCGCGTTCGCGCAATCGAAGGGCAGCATCAAGATCGTCGTCCCCTATACGCCCGGGAGCGGGCCGGACATCCTGTCCCGCCTGATGTCGGACCAGATTCCCCGCGACGGCGGCCCCAGCATCGTGGTCGAGAACCGGCCCGGCGGCGGCACGCTGATCGGCACCGAGGCCGCCGCCAAGGCAGAGCCTGACGGCCACACCGTGCTGCTGGTCGCCAACTCATTCGTGATCAACCCGCAGCTCGGCCGCGGCAGCTATGATGTGGAGAAGGCCTTCGAGCCGATCTGCTACCTCGCCGGAACCCCGATGGTGCTGGTGGTGCAGAGTTCCTCGCCCTACAAAAGCGTCAAGGACTTGGTCGATGCGGCACGCGCCAAGCCCGGCATGGCGTTCGCGAGCGGCGGGCCAGGCTCGTCGCTGCATGTCGCGATCGAGGTGCTGCGCCTGGCGACCGGCATCACCATCAGCTACGTGCCCTATGGCGGCACCGCGCCCGCGATCAACGCGCTGCTCGGCGGCCACGTCCAAGCGGTGTGGGCCGACTATCCGACCGTAGTGTCGCAACTCAAGTCCGGCACGCTGCGGCCCCTGGTCACCACCTCGGCCAAGCGCACGGGATGGCTGCCGGACGTGCCGACGCTCGGCGAGACCGGCATCAGCAAATATTCCGCTGACATCTTTTACGGCTATGTCGCGCCGGCGAAGACGCCGCCGGACACGGTCAAGCAGCTTTCCGACATGTTCGTCAAAGCCATGAACGCCCCGGAGACCAAGGCCCGGCTCGACCAGCAGGGCCTGATCCCGGTCAACACCTGCGGCTCAGGCTTCGGCGACTATCTGCGCGGCATGGTCGCGGACTATCGCCGCATCATCGAGCAGGCCGGCATCAAGGTCGGCAATTAAGGGCGCATGTGTTGCACCACCTCTTGCATCAAGGCTCCGCGGTGCTCTCGCGACGCACTCTCGTCGCCGGTATCATGTTGGCCGCCACGCCGTTCGCCGTAGGAGCCCAGCAAAGGACCCGCCGCATCGGTATCCTTGCCCAGGACCTCCAGCCAGGATTGCTGGAGACGTTCCGCGATGAGCTTCATAAGCTCGGCTTTATCGAAGGACGCGACGTCAGCATAGAATTGCGAAATGCGGCGGGGCGAAACGAGCTGCTTCCGGCCCTTGTGGAGGACCTTCTGCGGCTCAAGGTTGAGCTGATCGTAGCCGTCAATACGCCGGCCGTTCAGGCGGCCAAGACAGCCACCACGACCGTCCCGGTCGTCATGATGCGCGTAGCCGATCCGGTAAAATCGGGACTTGTCGCCAGTCTCGCCCGCCCGGGCGGAAACGTCACGGGATTGAGCTTCATGCCGGACGCGCTTGGGCCTAAGGGGGTCGAATTGCTCCGGGAAATACTTCCCGGAGCAACGCGTATGGCTGCGCTCTATCAAGGAAACAACACCGGTGCCGTCGTCATCGTGGATGAAGTCGAACAGAAGGGCGCGCAGCTCGGGCTGAAGTTTGTGCGTCTACCGGTGAACAATCCCGACGATTACTCAGGCGCATTCGAGAGCGCATCTCGTGCCAAGTCGGAAGCGATGTTCGTCATGGATGACGGAGCGATCACCAAGCACCGTCGGGAAATCCTTGACCTTGCCGAAAAGCGCGCCCTGCCGGTCGTATCGATTTACCGGGACTTTGCAGAGGCCGGCGGCCTGGTTGCATATGGACCCAATCTGAATGTCGTCTATCGCCGCGCTGCAGGCTACGTCGATAAACTACTGAAGGGCGAGCAAGCAAGCGCCCTTCCAGTCGAACAGCCGGTGAACTTCGATATCGTCATCAATTTGAAGACTGCGAAAGCGCTCCAGTTGACGGTTCCACAATCGGTGCTGATCCGCGCAAATCAAATCATCGAATGAGCTGAGTAATACCGCCCAACGAACCACGACTTGGCTTGCGCCTAAGCCAATCACGGGCTTGTCATCGCGCGTTAAGGATTCGTTTGGGGCGCGGCCCCATGGTCGCCGCCGCTCATCGAGGGGCGCGGCATGTGTTGTTCGAGTACGGCGGCCAAATCGCCGATAGCAGAATTCCTTAAGAGCCAGTCGCCCCAGGAATTGTGGAAGACCTCGCTCAAGCCCAGGGATCCGCTGAAACCGGACGACCCCGGCAAGGTTGCCGGCGCGCTCGCAGCGGGCAAAGCGCCCGGCACCGGTCTGCTGATCGACACCACAGCCTGAGCGGTCGAGGCCGCCGGCACGGCCGAAGATCAAGCCGCGACCTTTCGCAGAAAATCGTCGACCTTGGCCTGCATGGCGCGAACCGCGTTCCGAACCGACTGTGACGCGGCGAATACTGTCCCGGCCGAGGTGTTGGTTTTCGTCACCGCGTTCGTCACCTCGTCGAGGACGGTTGCCACCGTCCTCGCTTTTTGCGCAGCCCTTGTGACGTTTTGCGAAATCTCGCTGGTGACGGCGCTTTGCTGACCGACCGACGCGGCGATCGAGGCGGTATGCTCGTTGATCTCCTTCATGCGGCGGGTAATTCGTTGAATGGCTTCGACCGCGCTTCCCGATGAGGCCTGGACGGCCTGGATTTGACCCGCGATCTCCTCGGTTGCTTTTGCGGTTTGCACCGAGAGCGCCTTAACCTCGGAGGCGACCACCGAAAAGCCCCGGCCCGCCTGACCGGCGCGCGCAGCTTCGATGGTCGCATTCAGCGCAAGCAGATTGGTCTGCGCGGCAATCGATTGTATCAGCTTGACGACATCGCCGATCTTTTGCGCCGCATCGGCGAGCAGCACGATTTCGCTATTGGTCTTTTCTGCTTCGATCACGGCGTCGCTGACCAGATGCGACGCCTGAGCAAGCTGACGATCGATATCCACGATCGATTTCGTCATTTCTTCGGTCGCGCTTGCCGCTACGGCCACGCTCTCGGATGAAATGTGGGATTCCTGCACGGCGCCGGAACTGTGCTGCGCCGTATCGTTCGACGACGAGGTCAGCTCCGACGCCGTCGATTCCATCGCGGCGGCGCTGTCGCTCATGGTCTTCAAAACACTGTCGATGCTCCCCCGGAAAAGCTGGATTGCACCGTCGATCGCGGCACGGCGCTGCTCTTGTTCGGCCAGCGTCGCGCTCTTTCGCTCGCTGGTCAGCCGCTCGGTGATGTCGTCATGGGTTCCAACCCAGTACTTGCCTCCCGGAATGGGCTTATTCACCACCGAGATGGAATGGCCATTCGGCGTCTCGACGATGCTGCTCAGGGCCTGGCCCTGCGCGATGGCTCCCACAAGGTCGTTGCGATAGTCTTCCGCCTTGCACGTAAGACTGCCGCTTTCGATCCGATACCGGATGATGTCCAGCAGGGTGCAGCCCGGCTTCACCACGCGCCGCGAAAGATTGTACATCTCCAGATATCGATCGTTGCAGATGACGAATCGCTCCTCGTCATCGAACATGACGACGCCCTGCGTCATGTTGTTCAACGCCGTGGCTAGCAGGAGGCTTTTGTCGCCCACCCGACGGTCGGCGAACGCGCTCACGAGACTCATGCTCAATATGGAAATTGCCGCGCTGGCGACGACCAGGGCGAGAGAGGTCGGCGACAGTGACAGCGCCGTGATGGTCCGGGTCGGATCGGGAGCGATCTCGACTGCGCCCATCGCCGTGAAATGATGCGATACGATTGCGAGTGTCAGGAACAGAGCGGCCAAAAGACTTGAGCCGACGTCGCTGCGCCGTATCGCGATCGTCATGGCTATCGCGCCAAGCAACATTCCAAGCAGGATGGACACCAGCACCAGATCGATCGACCAGGAGATGCGGCCCGGCACCTCAACCGCCCACATGCCCAAATAGTGCATGCAGGCCACGCCCATTCCGACGATGCCGCCTCCCGCCGCGCCGCCCCAGGTCTGCCGCGCCTGAACCGCCACGCCGAGGCCCGCACTCGTGACGATCACCGCCAGCACCAGCGACAGCGCAGTCAGAACGAGGTTGTAGGCGATTGAAACACCCGGGTCGTAGGACAGCATCGCGATAAAATGCGTCGCCCAGATGCCGCATCCGGTGGCCGCCCCGGCGGCCATGATCCAGCCCGCTCGCGCACGGCCGGACAGAACGTAAGCACGGCCGAATAGATTGATGGCGGTGTAGCTCGCCAGGAAACAGACCAGCCCCGCGACGACAACAAGCCGCAGATCGTGTTCGGTGGCAAGACAGGTGATGATCCTGAACATCGTTTAGTCGGACCTTTTCGAGGGCGAAATCGTGCGTCAGAAACGACCTGTAACTATCTGTTAACAGTTAATTTTTCGCTGACGCGCCGGCGCCGGGGCATGCTCTGCTTGAGCGGCGGCCAACCCGATCCGGCCGGCGTCGCTAAAGCGAATAGCCGCCGTCCACCACGAGCGTCTGCGCTGTGATCATGCCGCCGTCGGCGCAGAGGAATACGATCGCGACGGCGATGTCGGCTGCGGTGCAGGCGCGTTTGAGCAGCGTGCGCTCGATCGAACTGTCGGTTCTTTGCTTCGGCCAGGCGCTGGTCCATTCGGTGGCCACAAAGCCCGGCGCCACCGCATTGGCCCGCGCGCTCGGCGCCAGCGCCCGCGCGAAATTTTTCGTCAGGCTGATCAGGCCGGCCTTGCTCGCGCCATAGGCCATGCTCGATCCGGCCATGTTGAGCCCTGCGACCGAGGCGGTATTACAGACCGCGCCGCCCGAGCTGCGCAGCGCGTCGGCCGCCGCATGGGTGCAACGGAACGGCCCGATCAGGTTGGTGTTCAGGATCGCCGACCAGAATTCCTCGGTGAGCCTGTCCATATCCGCCGGCGGGATCGGCTCCTTGGTGTTCGGCGTGCCGGCGTTGTTGGCGAGATAGTCGAGGCGGCCAAGTTTTTGGATGGCGTCGCCGACCATCCGCTCGGCTGCGCCGGCCTTCGACACGTCGCCGGGCGCGGCAATTACGTCGAGGCCTTCGCCGCACAGCCTCGCCACCGCGGCCGCACCGCGCGCGTCGTCCGGCAGATGGTTCAGCGCGACCTTGGCGCCGCGGCGCGCGAACCGCTCCACTGTCGCAAATCCGATACCCGATGCCGCGCCAGTCACCAGCGCAGCCCTGCCCGTCAGATCGCCCATTGCGCCGTCCTCCAAGACGATTGCCATGCCAGTGGGATAGACTGGCGCAAATATTGTCCCAATAGGAGGTCCATTTGGCGCGCGTAAAGATGATCCCACCCGAAACCGCCCAAGATGATGTGCGCAAGGTCTACGACGGCGTGCTCAAGCAATGGGGCCGGATCAGCAACTTCTCGCAGGTTCTGGCGCATCAACCGGCGGCCCTGGCAGGCTGGATGCTGCCGAACGAAGCGATTCGGCTGAACAATGTGAAGGCCGATCCGGATTACGTAAAAATCCAGCAGCTCGTCATCATCAAGACCTCGGCGCTCAACCGCAGCGCCTATTGCATGTCGCACAACGTGCCGCTCGGAAAGAAGGTCGGCCTGAGCGAGGCGCAGATCAAGGCGGCGCAGGGCGACGATTACATGAATTCACCCGATCTCGACGAGCCCCAGAAGGCGGCGGTGCAATGGGCCGAAGCGGTGACCTTGATGAAAGCCCGCGACGACGACGGAGCGTTTGCGGCGATGAAACGGCATTTCAGCGAGAAGCAGATCGTCGAGCTCACGGTGTTCTGCGGTATGTGGAATTATTCGAACCGGCTGTGCGAGGCCCTGCATGTCGACCTGGAGCGGCCTGACAGGCGGATCGAGTTTCAATCGAAATGAAGACGGCGGCCACGAGGGCCGCCGTCCAATAACCTGATGTGATTCCGGTCAGCGCGCCGGCATGTCGGCGAACATGACGCCGCCCTTGGCCTTGTCGGACTTGGGCGTCTCGACCAGCGTGATGACCACGGCGTCGGCCGGCACCTTGTAATTCTTGACCATGGCGTCGGTGATGTCCTTGCAAAGCGCCTTCTTCTGCTCGTCGGGACGGTTGCCAACGGAATAAACCACGATTTCCGGCATTGATGCTCCTCCTGTCGCTGCCTCGAACCACTATAGCGCGGCCGGGCATGGGGAAATACTCCCGGCCGGCCGGGCCGCGACCCCCGTCGCCGGACGAAAGACAAGCTGCAATAATCGACCCAACGGGGGTGTTCTCAATAGGCCCGCGTGTCAACCGGAGGAAACGATGACCGTCCATACCAAAATCCCCTCCGATATCATCGGGCTGACCACGCCGTCGCCGCTTTCGCGGCGGCGCTTCTCCCCATCGATCCTCGGGGACGAGCTGAGGCGCTTGCGGCGGCTTCAGCCTGTAAATGGTCGAAAGGGCAACGGCGAGGGCCGCTATAGACCTATCTTGGAGACATCGCTTCTTTCGCGCGTAGATTGACGCTGGTGACATTTTTGATCGTCTTGGTCCATCCAAACACCTAGGGAGGAATTTAATGTTCCGAACTCACTCGCTGTCTCTACTTGCGCTCGCCGCGATCTTGGGTTCGGTGCTGCCTGCACCTGCTCAGACCATCATCGATGAATGGGCAAGCGTGAAGGCGCCGCCCGCGCCTCAACTTAAGGCTGTGACGATCGACACCAAGACCACAGCGCTGCTGATGCTCGATTTCGTCAAGCAAACCTGCAACCAGGAGCGTCGGCCACGCTGCGTTGCCTCGGTGCCGAAGGTCAAGAAACTTCTCGACCAGGCAAGAGCCAAGGACGTGTTGGTAGTTTACAGCATCATTCCGGGCCCGGCCACGCTCGGTGATACGCTTCCTGAGGTCGCCCCGACCGGCAAAGAGCCTTCAGTGAAATCAGGAGCGGACAAATTCTACAAGACCGATCTCGAACAAATCCTGAAGGATAAAAATATCCAGACAGTGATAGTGGTGGGAACGGCGGCGCATGGCGCCGTGCTGTATACTGCTAGCGAGGCCGTGCCTCGCGGCTTCAATGTGATCGTGCCGGTGGACGGTATGTCGGCCGAGAACACTTATATCGAGCAGTACGTCGCCTACAATTTCACGAGCTCACCGATCGCGGCGGGCAAAGTGACGCTCACGAGCCTAGACATGGTAAAATTTTAGACGACATGCCCGTTCCCGCGTTTGCTTGGGGACCAATCGCCAAGAGCTTCGACAACACAGGCAAACCCATGCGTTAGCGGAATGCCCGGTTGTCAAAGGTCTGGCGGAACTCTCACGGCTTTCACCCGATGGCTAAAGCGCATCTTGGAAGAAATTGACCATCGCTTGCCAGGAGCGCCGTTCAGCCTCGGCATTGTATGCACAGCCGTGTGACAGGTCGCTGCCGGCGTGCGCATCGGTAAAGCAGTGAACGGCTCCGCCATATGTGACCAACTGCCAATCGACACGCGCGTCACGCATCTCCTTCTCAAACTTTTCCCGCTCCGCTGCCGGGGCGATCGGGTCATCGGCACCATGGAGCGCGAGAACTCGCCCCTTGATATTCTTGTTGTCCGCCGGCGTAGGGGAGACCAGGTTGGCGTGAAACACGACCACTGCCTTGATGTCGGCACCACTTCGGGCCAGTTCCAATGCGCCAGCACCGCCAAAGCAATAGCCAATGGCTGCGATCCGTCGCGCGTCGACTGACGGCACTTTGGTGAGTTGCTGGAGCCCAGCGCGTGCATGCTCCCTATAGAGGTTGCGGTCCTTCATGTACTTCGAGGCCTCAGCGCCGGCTTCCTTGGGCGGCTTCGGATGTATTCCCTTGCCGTAGGTGTCTGCGACAAAAGCGACGTATCCAAGTTCTGCCAACCGCTTCGCATGTTCCCGCTCATTGTCGGAAATGCCAGTCCACGCGGGGTAGATCACCACACCCGGTTGCTTGCCCTGCTTGCTGGTATCGTACGCGAGATAACCTTCGAACTCGCTGTCGCCGATTTTGTAATCGACTGGTTGCACCCTCACTTCAGCATGACCAACCGTCACCGCCAGGAGGCTCACGCAGGCTCCGAACGTAACCAGCCATCGTTTGTTCATTGCATTCCTCCCAATATTTTTCAGCGTTTGCTGCAAAACGGCATTGCTTCAATGCCAAACTGAAACGCTTCATTGAACTATACCGCCTTCCGAACTGTCGCGCAGCCGTGGCGGTCAGCCACCGTGGTCTTGACGGCTGAACGAGGCGACCGCTCGACTAGGCAGCAGTTGTCACTGCGCAGCCCTGCGATTCCCGAAGCTCAAGACTCAAGACCGCCGAATTCCACATCTATCCCGGCGCACCGCGCGGCTTCAACGCCGACTACCGCGCTACCGCAAGGAAGCGGCCGAAGACGCCTGGAATAGGATGATCGGCTGGTTCGAAAAATACAAAGTGCTGACCTGATCGCAGCCGCTCAATTTTTGGCGAGCCGCATCCAAAGCGTCTCCGGAACACGTATAACGATGGCAAACCGCACCATGGAGCGGATCATGATTG
The DNA here is from genome assembly GCA_963702635.1 of uncultured Alphaproteobacteria bacterium. Lineage (GTDB taxonomy): Bacteria > Pseudomonadota > Alphaproteobacteria > Rhizobiales > Xanthobacteraceae > Z2-YC6860. The sequence goes on along the minus strand of CAVPDL010000009.1, from coordinate 59,603 downwards.
ACCGCAGACAGCTCCTCGCGTTGCTTGGATCGACGATCGCAACACCCGCGTTGGCGCAGGCGCCTGCCATGAGCCGCCCCACGGCTTTCGCCTTTTCCTTCAACGGCCTCGATGGCGACAGCCTTCGGCTTGCCGACCACGCCGGTAAGCCGATCCTGATCGTCAATACCGCCTCGCTCTGCGGCTACACCCCGCAGTACACCGGCCTGCAGCAATTGTGGACCCGCTATCGCGACCGGGGACTCCTGATCATCGGCGTACCGTCGAACGACTTCGGCGGCCAGGAGCCGGGCGGTGCGGCCGAAATCAACAAGACCGCCCACGGCGAATACGGCGTGAGCTTCCCACTTGCAGCCAAAGCCGGCGTCAAAGGCCCATCGGCGCACCCGTTCTACAAATGGGCTGCGCTGGAACGCCCGGGCGATGGCCCGCGCTGGAATTTTCACAAGTACCTGATCGGCAAGGACGGCCGGATCGCGGCCGTATTCTCGACGCAGATCGAGCCGACCGACCCACGTGTCATCGCCGCGATCGAGAAGGAACTGAATTAGCGACATTCAGCGACAATCTGTCCAATCGCCGCTGGGGCTCAGATGCGGTCTGGTGCCTGGGGCGATCCACAAGGTTCCATTTTTCTGCTCCCGGGAAAGGCCAACCCATGAGTGCCATTCTGATTTTTGTTGCGTTTGTCCTGATTGGTGACACCGCCGCAGTAGGGATTTCCTACCTGTTCGAGCGCTGGTCGAATTCCGCGAGCTTGCTGGTGTTCTTCGTCCTGTTCGCCATCGTATTCTGGGTGGCCTGGAAACTGGCGGTGTTCGTCACCGAGCGCTACATCCTCAAACAGAGCTGATTGTCTTTTGGGATTTGCGGCATTTCCCGCGGCGGATCCGCAAAGTTCCCGGGGAAATTGTCCTACCCGCCTCGAAACTAAGGTTAACGACGGTTGCATGGTGTTGGCCGTGCGACCTTCATTGACTCGTGGTGCCGATTGGCCTTTTCTCACGATCGAGGCAATTCGAGTTAAGTTCGGGAGGTTGTGATGCGCGGTGCGGCAGCGTTTGCATTGGCGTTTTCGGCATCTTTGCTGGTCCTTGGATCGGCTTCGGCTCAAAGAGCAACGACCGGTTCCGCCCCGCCGCTGGTCTCACCGGCTCCAGCGCTGGCGCCGGCTCCGGGCCTCGCACCGGCAGCGGCCACCGCCCCTGTCCCCTCGATTGCCAATGCTCCCGGCGCTCCGGCCCTGGCACCGGCCGCACCGCCGACTGCAAAAATCTCGACAAAGTGTGAAAATCCCAATGCGCTCGGCGTGTCGCGCACGGTCGAGATCGACACCACCGGCGGGCCGGGCTTCGGCTTCGAGCATTTCCGCCAGCTCGACTTCCTGCGCGATCACGAGGTGGTGCTGACTTTCGACGACGGCCCCTGGGTGACGACGCCGGCCGTGCTCAAAGCGCTGGCCGACCAATGCGTCAAGGCGGTGTTCTTCCCGATCGGCAAGCATGCCACCTACTATCCGGAAATCCTCCGCCAGGTCGCCGCGCAGGGCCACACCATCGGCTCGCACACCTGGTCGCATAAGGACCTGTCGGCGGTGAAAAACATCGACGATGCCAAGGCCGAGATCGAGAAGGCCATCAGCGCGGTGAAATGGGCGCTCGAGGATCAAGGCCAGGAGGCGCCGTTCTTCCGCTTCCCGGCGCTGCGCCATCCGCCGGAACTCGTCACCTATCTCGGCACGCGCAACATCGCGATCTTCTCGACCGACATGGACTCGTTCGACTTCAAGATGCGCAAGCCCGAGCAGGTCATCAAATCGGTCATGACGAAGCTGCAGAAGCACGGCAAAGGCATCGTGCTGATGCACGACTTCCAGCACGCCACCTCGCTGGCACTGCCGGAGTTGCTCGCGCAGCTCAAGGCGGGCGGCTACAAGATCGTGTTCATGAAGCCGGCGCACGGAGTGGCATCGTTGCCGCAATATGACGAAGAACTGCTCAAGGATGCCAAGCTGCCGACCGTGAGCCAGCGCCCGGTGTCGAGCGTCGTGAAGACGGTCGAGTAACACCTGCGGAATTCTCTCGGAGGGGCGGCCGCAGCGCCGCCCCTTTGCATTTGCGTCGAGCGCATGTCCTATTAGGACATGGCCCACCCCGATCGCATCGAAGGTCTCGCCATCGTTTCCTCCGATGGCATGATCGCGGACCGCGACGGCGTCCAGCCGGACGCGCTCAAGATCGATGCCGACCAGCGCTTCTTCCACGAAATGTGCGACGCCGCGACCGCGCTGGCGCATGGCCACAACTCCGGCGAAGGCGGCCCGCGGATGGCAGGGCGACGCCGGCTCGTTCTCACCCGCAACATCGCCTCGCTGGCGCGGCATCCGGATTGGGACAAGGCGGTACTTTGGAATCCGGCGGGCGCCACGCTGGAGCAGGCCTGGGACATGCTCGGACTGTCGGGCGGGCTCCTGGCCGTTATCGGCGGCACCGAGCCGTTCGGGATGTTTCTCGACCGCGGCTACGACGCCTTTCACCTCAGCACCGCCAGCCAGGCCATGCTGCCCGGCGGCCGCCCGGTGTTTCCGGGGATACCGCCGCACGCGGCCGAGGAACTGCTGACACAACACCGCCTAACGCCAGGGCCCGCGCGGGTTATCGACGCCTCTCACGGGCTTTCGCTGGTCACCTGGAGCCGGTGATATCCACCGCCTGGGATAACCTGTGGATTTCGCTATCGATAAGAAAACACGTGACGAATTGCCACGAATCAGTTTTTATCCACAGCGACACTTGAATTCATAGTCACGCGGTTCGGCGCCGTTTTGTCGAGGCCGACCCGCCCCGAGGTTCCTCCCGCGTGGCGTATCAAACTTGGGGCGGCCGCAAGGCCGCCCCCTTTCCATTTTTGCGCCCATACAATTGCCCGATCAGTCGCGGCGGTCCATCGCACCGGGCCCCGAACCTATGGCGACCACCATCAAAAGCCCGCCGATGATCGACAGATATTTCAACGCCTCGGTCTGGTTGCGGACAAATTCGGCCGCGTTCATGTCCCAGAAGTGATAGCCATAGATGATGGTGCAGGCGGTGAACACGATCAGCACCAGAGCAGCCCAGCGCGCCTTGAGCCCGATCAACACCATCAGCCCGCAGATGATCTCGATCGCGGCGATGGCGTATCCCAACGCCTCGTATTTCGGAATACCGCCGAGATAGGAGGCGATCTCCTCGGGGATCGGCACGTTGTAGCTGGCCAGGACTTTGGCAAATTCGCCGACGTTCAATGCCTTTTGAATCCCGGATACGATGAACAGCAGCGGAATGATAATACGGCCAATCGTATAGGCGACAACCATCTGGCAACTCCCCGCCCCCTCAAGGCACGTCGTATTATCCCATGATGGGCCGGTCGGCGGCGGCCGGCAATGCCGATTCTGCCGGGCTCAGCGACGGCATCCAGATAGTTTCGGCCAGCGCCGTCCGCTGCTCAGGCCGCGTCGATTTGGGCGATTGCAGCGATTGCTTCGGCCGGGGATTCGGGCTCGGCCGCACCGCTCGCCTTGAGCGGATCGATGGTCTCGACCAGTTGCAGGAACGCGGAGCACGGCAGCGGCGGCGAGAACACGAAGCCTTGCGCCGCGCGCACGCCAAGCTCGCGCAGATGCACCACCTGCTCGAAGCTTTCGACGCCCTCGGCGATTACCTCCATGCGCATGTTATGCGCCAGATCGATCAGCGTGCCGATGATGGTGTTGGAGTTGCGGTCGGTGCCGAGCGAGTCGATGAACATCTTATCGATCTTGATAATGTCGACGCCGAGCTTGAACATGTACGACAGGCCGCTGTGCCCGGTCCCCACGTCGTCGATCGCGATCTTGACGCCGAGCCCCTGCAGCGCGGCGATAATGCGCCGTGTCTCGGTGAGGTTTTCGATCGGCTGGCGCTCGGTGACTTCGAGCACGAGTTGCGACAGGCGCAACGGCGACTTCTTGAAAATGCCGCGCACGTCATCGACAATCTGCTCGTTGGCGAAATGCTGGGCGGTCAAGTTGAAGCCGACCTTGAGATGCGGCCGCGCTCCGAGCACGGGCCCCGCCTCCTGGCAGACCCGGCGCATCAGGCGACGAGTCAGCTCGATAATCAATCCGCTCGATTCCGCGAGCGGAATGAACATGGCCGGCAAGACGATATTGCCGTCAGGCTTGCGCCAACGGATCAGCACCTCCGCGCCGCGCAGCTTGCCAGAACGGATGTCGACGATCGGCTGGAAGTACGGCACGAACTCGCCTGCGCGCAGTGCCCGCTCGATGTCGGCGATCGGATTGTCGCGCTCGCGCCGAGGCAATAGAATCGACAGCGCGAGAATAAAGATCGCCAGAAGCCCGCTGGCGACAGTCCCCATCGCAGGCAGATCGCTCAAGTTGGCGGCGATTGCCGAACGCGGCGACGAAATCACCGCCTTCAGCGCATATTGGCTGGAAGGCTGGTCGACCACCATGAGGTCTTCGCGATCGCCGGCCGGCACTGGCTGGCCCGACTCGGCGATCAGCGCGCCGCCGGCGGTCATCATCTGGGCGTAAAATTTTGGCGTGTTGCCATACGTCGAGACCTGCGGAACAAACAGCGCAGCCGGCATCAAAGCGGCGATGCCATTGGCGCCGCCAGCGCCGGGTCGCCGGATGCGGAGCCATCGCTCCGGCCGCTCGCCGAGCCGCACCATTTCGAGCAGAAGTTGGCTGTTCGCGGCGAGCGGCTCGGACGATACAACCTTGCGCTGCTCCGGCTGATTGCCGACATCGGTGCACAGGGTGCGTCCATCGGCCGAAACGATGGAGAGTTCCTTGACCGGCATGGTCTGGAACGTCACCTGCCGCAGCGCATCGACACTTGAGACACGGCAGGAATCGATGTTGCGGGCGGCAAGATCGTCGAGCGTCGAGATCGCCTTGGCAATCCGCGCTTCCGCCAGCGCCATATGCCGGCGCGCCGACAGATCCAACTCTTCGATGCTCTGGCGCTCAACCACGCTGCCGAGCCAAAGGTTGAGCGCCGCCACCGGCGGTCCGGACAGGACTACGCCGATGCCGATCGCGACGAACAACTTGCGCCTCGACGACACACCCAACCCCACCTAACCACCAGTTCAAGTTGAACCAACGGCGTTAAGACCGGCTTAAGCTTAAGGTCGAGGTAATGCGGCAAAACGGTTCAGGCCGGTGCAGGCGGGCAGGTCGGGTTAATCAACGGTAAACGGCGGGTAATTTCGGGCGCCGGGTCGCCCGGCTGTTCTCTTGACCGACATTTCGAAAGCGAGCCAACTTGTTGAAATCGGGGAACCCGCGCGCGGAAGCTCCGCAGGGAGAAAACAATGCTGCAGACGGCGCCCGGCCGGCCATTCTCTGCCCGCTGCGCGTGCTGCCCCGATCCGTCTGCCGCCGCAGCGCCAAATCCCGGCCGCCGCAATTTTCTGGCCGGCGGCATTGCCAGCCTGGGCCTTGGCACCGCCTCATCTCTGATCGGAGCCCCGGCGGTCCTGGCTCAAGCGCCAGCTACCAAGACCCGGATCGACGTCCACCACCATTTCGTCCCGCCGTTCCATGCCGACATCATGGCGACCCGTCGCGCCAGCGGCCGGCCACCGAGATGGACGCCGCAAATGTCGCTCGACGAGATGGACAAGAGCGGCATCGCCACCGCGGTGGTTTCGCTGGTGCAACCCGGCGCCTGGTTCGGCGACGACGTGGCGCTGTCACGCAGGCTCGCGCGGGAGTGCAACGAATACGGTGCAAAGATGATGGCGGACCATCCCGGCCGGTTTGGCCTGTTCGCGGCCATCGCGCCGCCGGACCCCGAGGGCAGTCTCAAGGAAATTGAATACGCCTTCGACACGCTCAAGGCGGACGGCGTCGGGCTGTTCACCAGCTATGGCGACAAATATCTCGGCGATCCGGCGTTTGAGCCGGTCTATGCCGAGCTCAACCGCCGCAAGGCCGTGGCCTATGTGCATCCGACCACGCCGGCCTGCTGCACCAGCGTGCTGCCCGGCATCGGTTCATCGACCATCGAATTCGCCACCGACACGACCCGCACCATCACCCACGTGGTGTTCAGCGGCGTCGCCACCAGGTTTCCCGACATCCGCTGGATATTCTCGCATTCAGGCGGCACGCTGCCGTTCCTGACCGCGCGCCTGGAAATCCTGGCCAAGCAGAAAAAGCTCGATGGCGGCGCGTTGCCGATCCTGCGCAAGTTCTATTACGAGCTGGCGCAAGGCACGACGCCGGGCCAGCTCGCGGCGCTTTTGAAAATGGCGCCGGTTTCGCAATTGCTCTACGGCACCGACTATCCGTTCCGTCACGGCGCCGAAGTCAATGACGGCATCGCGGCGCAAGGCTTTACGGCCGACGAGGTTCGCTCGATCGAGCGCGAACTCGCACAGAAACTGATGCCGCGGCTGAAGCAGAGCTGACAGCGAAGGGAGATAGCCGATGAATTTCTTTGCCAACTGCTCGTGCTGCGAGCCAGCCCTGAACGCAGGCCCGGCGTTGGCACGCCGGAAATTCCTCGCCGGCGGCATCGCAGCGCTCGGGCTTTCGGGCATCGGCGCGCCCGCGGTGCTCGCGCAGGCGCCGAGGACCAAGATTGACGTCCACCACCACTTCCTGCCGCCGGAACACCGCGAGGCGCTGAGCAGACACAAGAACGGCAATGGTCCGAAATGGTCGCCGGAGATGTCGCTTGAGGACATGGACAAGAGCGGCATCGCAACTGCGGTGCTGTCGCAGGTGCAGCCCGGCACCTGGTGGGGCGACAACGAGGAATCGCGGAAGCTCAGCCGCCAGATCAACGAATACGGCGCCAAGCTGGTGCGCGAGCACCCCGGCCGGTTCGGCCTGTTCGCCACGATCTCGCCGCCGGACAGCGAGGGAAGCCTCAAGGAAATCGAATACGCCTTCGACACGCTGAAGGCCGACGGCATCGGGCTCCTCACCAGCTATCACGGCCAGTACCTCGGCGATGCCTCGTTCGCGCCGGTCTACGACGAGCTGAACCGCCGCAAGGCGGTGGTCTACGTGCACCCGCTGGCGCCTGATTGCTGTCGCAATGTGGTACCGGGTATCCCGCCGGGCTCGATCGAATACGCGGCCGACACGACGCGCACCATTGCGCATCTGGTGTTCACCGGCATGTCGCAGAAGTATCCCGACATCCGCTGGATCTTCTCGCACTCGGGCGGCACGCTGCCGTTCCTGACGCAGCGCTTCATCCAGCAGCAGAAGGTGCAGAAGCATCCGTTCCTGCCGGACGGGCCGATCCCCGAGTTCAAGAAATTCTATTACGAGCTCGCCCAGGGCAACACCAAGGCGCAGCTTGGGGCGCTGTTCGAGCTTGTGCCAGTGTCGCAGGTGCTCTACGGCACGGACTATCCGTATCGCGACGGCGCCGAGGTCAACGGCGGCATCGAGCACTGGAAGTTCAGCGCAACCGACCTGCGCGCAATCGAGAGCGAGACCGCGCGCAAGCTTCTGCCGCATCTGAAGACGGCATAGGTCTCGATCGACCGCGACCCGTCACGGCAATTTGCTTTGGTCACGATCGTGCCCATTTGTTAGAACTTGGCGAAAATCAATGCCCGAAGCGGGCCATCGCCCGCCGCAACGCTCCTGGGAGGAAACGATGAAGCTCTACATGCATCCGGTGTCGATGACGAGCCGGCCGGTGCGGCTGTTCGCGGCCGAAAGCAAGATCGGCATGGATGAGCAGGTGGTCGATCTGTTCACCGGCGAGCACATGCAGCCGGCCTATGCCGCAATCAATCCGAGTTGCCTGGTGCCGATGCTGGAGGACGGCGACCTCAAGCTCACCGAGAGCTCGGCGATCCTGAAATATCTCGCCGACAAGGTCGGCTCGCCGGCCTATCCGAAAGACTTGAAGCAGCGCGCCAGGGTCAACGAGGTGATGGACTGGCTCAACACCAACTTCTATCGCGAATGGGCCTACAATCTCTGCTATCCGCAGCTTTTCCCGCATCTGAAGCGGCGCAGCGACGAGGCGCAACAGGCGACGCTCGAGCACGGCAAAGAAAACGCCAAGCGCTGGCTTAAGGTGCTCAACGACCATTGGATCGGGCCGAACAACAACTATCTGTGCGGCAACCAGATCACGATTGCCGACTATTTCGGCGCGTGCCTGGTGACGCTCGGCGAGGTGATCGGCATCGATTTCGCGCCGTATCCGAACGTCAAGCGCTGGCTCGACAACATGAAGAAGCTGCCGAGCTGGCCCAAGGTCAACGAGGCGTTCAACGGTCTGGTGGCGTCGGTCAAAGGCCAGAAGTTCGTGACGTTGTCGTAGGCGTTCAAAAGGAGTCTCGCATGAGTTTCTCCCCCGCTCCTGATCCAAAGGCCGGCGACAAGCACCAGTGCGAGGCGATCAAGCAGGTGGTGGTGCCGCGCACCGCCGACCTCGGCGACGGCTTCACGGTCAAGCGCGCGCTGCCGTCGGCGCAGTCGCGCATGGTCGGGCCGTTCGTGTTTTTCGATCATTTCGGTCCGGCGGTGTTCAAGTCCGGCCATGGCCTCGACGTGCGGCCGCATCCGCACATCGGGCTTGCCACCGTCACCTACCTGTTCGACGGCGAGATCATGCACCGCGACAGCCTCGGCACCGCGGCGCCGATCCGGCCCGGCGAGGTCAACTGGATGACCGCCGGCCGCGGCATCGTGCATTCCGAGCGCACCGGCCCCGAACGGCGGGCCCATGATGACAGCCTGCACGGCCTGCAGATGTGGGTGGCGCTGCCGGCGGACAAAGAAGAGATGGCGGCGGATTTCGCACACTACGCCGTCGAGGAATTCCCGATGTTGAAAGACAACGGCAAGAATGTGCGGGTGGTGGTCGGCGCGGCGTATGGCGAGCGTTCGCCGGTCAAGACCACCTCGGACACGCTGTTTGCCGACGCCCATCTCAAGACCGGCTCAACGCTGCCGTTCGACGCCGATTACGAGGAGCGCGCGATCTATCTGATCGATGGCGAGATCGACATTGCCGGCGACAGGTTCGGCTCGGGCCGGCTCTGGTGTTCAAGCCGGGCGATCGGCGTGGCGATCCGCGCGCTCGCCGACACGCATCTCGCTCTCTTCGGCGGCGCCGCCATGGATGGGCCGCGCCATGTCTGGTGGAATTTCGTCTCGTCGCGGAAGGACCGCATCGAGCAGGCCAAGGCCGAATGGGCCGCGGGGCATTTCCAGAAGGTGCCGGGCGACGAGATCGAGTTCATCCCGCTGCCGGAGAAGTGATACCGTTCGCAAGGCGATGACCGCCTCGGACGGACCAGGATGGATCAGCCTTTTGATTTTTCCGGCCGCACGGTGTTCGTTGCCGGCGGCACCAGCGGCATCAACCTTGGCATCGCAGAGGCATTTGCCGCGGCCGGAGCCAAGGTTGCGGTGCTGGGCCGCTCGGCGGAGCGGCTGAAGGAGGCCGAGCAGCGGCTCAAGACCCACGGCGGCGCGGTGCTCGGATTTTCCGCCGACGTGCGCAACGCCGAAGCGACCGCAGCGGCGCTCAAGTCGGCCCATGATGAATTCGACGCGCTAGACGTGGTCGTGTCGGGCGCCGCCGGAAATTTTCCGAGCCCCGCGCTCGGCATGTCGCCGAACGGCTTCAAGGCGGTGGTCGACATCGACCTCCTCGGCACCTTCAACGTGTTGCGCGCGGCGCATGCGTTCCTGCGCAAGCCCGGCGCCGCCGTCATCAATGTGTCCGCGCCGCAGGCCGTACTGCCTATCCCGCAACAGGCGCATGTCTGCGCGGCCAAGGCCGGCGTCGACATGCTCACCCGTGTGCTCGCCATCGAGTGGGGGAGCGACGGCGTCCGCGTCAACGGCGTGATCCCCGGGCCGATCGAGAACACCGAGGGCATGGCACGGCTCGCGCCGAACGCCGGAAGCCTGGCGGCGGTGGCCAAGGGCGTGCCGCTCGGCCGGCTGGGAACCAAGCGCGATGTCGCCAACCTGGTGATGTTCCTGGCATCGCCGTGGGCGGCCTATCTCACCGGGGCCGTGATCCCGGTCGACGGCGGCTGGAGCGCCAATGGCGCCGCCGGCCTCGCCGCTGCCCTGCAGCCGTAGCGCCGCCGGCTGGCGTCAAAGCGCGACCGGCACCACCAGGAACAAGTCGGTGTCGCCGGTCTTCTCGCCGCAGGCGGTGATCAAGGCGTGGGCCTGACCGCGATGGTGGGTCTGGTGATTAAAGAAATGCGTCACAGCAAAGCTGCGCGGCGAATGTAGTTCGCGTTGTGCCGACGAGCTGAACCAGACCATATCCTCGGCCAGCCAATCGTCAGTCACACGGCCGGCCCAGGCTGAAATGCGTGCGTCGGCATCGACACGCCGTCGCCGCAGCTCATCGAAATTCTCGACCAGCCTGGCGCTTTCCTTCTGGATGACGGCCGGCTTCGGCCAGTTGTCGAAGCGTGACATCCAGGCCTGGTCGCCCCACAGCAGATGGCAGAGCGTGCCGTGCAGCGAACCCCAGAATGCACCGCGATCCTGCCGCCTGTCCTTATCGGGAATGCGCGCCGACGCCTCATAGAGACGGCGGTTCATCTCGGCGTTGTAGGCCGCCATGGTGCGGACGTAACTGGTCGTGACAAGCGCGGTCATACGAGCCTCCACGCTATTTTTTGTCGGGCAAATTCAACCGGATGTGCAATTCGCGCAACTGCTTCGGCGTCACCTCCGACGGCGCGCCCATCAGCAGGTCCTCGGCGCGCTGGTTCATCGGGAACAGCACCACCTCGCGCAGGTTCTCCTCGCCGCACAACAGCATGACGATGCGGTCGATGCCGGGCGCGATGCCGCCGTGCGGCGGCGCGCCGAGCGACAGCGCCCGCAGCATGCCGCCGAATTTCTCCTCCAGCACGTCCTCGGGATAGCCGGCGATGGCGAAGGCCTTTTTCATCACGTCGGGGCGATGGTTTCGGATCGCGCCGGACGACAATTCCACGCCGTTGCAGACGATGTCGTACTGGATCGCCTTGAGGCTCAGGAGCTTGTCATGGTCCTTCGGGTCGAGCTTGAGGAACTCGTCCACCTCCATGTTCGGCATCGAGAACGGGTTGTGGGAGAAGTCGATCTTCTTCTCCTCCTCGTTCCATTCGTACATCGGGAAGTCGACGATCCAGCACAGATCGAAGCGGTCCTTGGCGACGAGGTTAAGCTCGGTGCCGACCTTGGTGCGCGCGGGCCCCGCGAACTTCACGAAAGTCGCGGGATCGCCGGCGACGAAGAAGCACGGCGTCGCCGCACGTTGAAGGCTCCGAGCATCTGTTCTGGCCGAATCTGCTCTGGTCCGCTTCCCGGCGCCGAGCGTTGCCGGTTGTGATCGAGACTGAGGGCCTCGCGCCGCCCTCCTCGCCCTCGCGCCAGAAGATGTAGCCCAGGCCCGGCTGGCCCTCGCGCTCGCCCAGGCAGTTCATGCGGTCGCAGAACGCGCGGTTGCCGCCGCTCGGCGCCGGGATCGCCCAGACCTCGTCCTTGGGGTCGGCCTCGAGCATGTCTGGCGAACATCTTGAAGCCCGAGCCGCGGAAGACCTCGCGTGACGTCCTGCATCTCGATCGGGTTGCGCAAGTCCGGCTTGTCGGTGCCGTATTTTCGCATCGCCTCGGCATACGGGATCAGTCGGAAACTTCGGCGTCACCGTCTTGCCGTTGGCGAACTCCTCGAACACGCCCTTGCATCACCGGCTCGACCGCGTCGAACACGTCCTGCTGGGTGACGAAGCTCATCTCCAGATCGAGCTGATAGAACTCGCCTGGCGAGCGGTCGGCGCGGGCGTCCTCGTCGCGGAAGCAGGGCGCGATCTGGAAATAGCGGTCGAAGCCCGACACCATGATGAGCTGCTTGAACTGCTGCGGCGCCTGCGGCAGCGCGTAGAACTTTCCGGGATGGATGCGCGACGGCACCAGATAGTCGCGCGCGCCTTCCGGCGACGACGCGGTCAGGATCGGCGTCTGGAATTCGAAGAAGCCCTGCTCCTTCATGCGGCGGCGGATCGAGTCGATGACCTTGCCGCGGGTCATGATGTTCTGGTGGAGCTTGTCGCGGCGAAGGTCGAGGAAGCGGTACTTAAGCCTTGTTTCTTCAGGATATTCCTGGTCGCCGAACACCGGCATCGGCAGCTCGCCCGCCGGCCCCAGCACCTCGATCTCCATGATGTAGACCTCGACCTGCCCGGTCGGCAGCTCGGGATTTTCGGTGCCGCCGGGCCGGCGCCGCACCTTGCCGTCGATCCGCACCACCCATTCGGCGCGCAGCGTCTCGGCCACCTTGAACGCCGGGCTGTCCGGGTCGGCCACCACCTGGCTCAGGCCGTAATGGTCGCGCAGGTCGATGAACAGCACCCCGCCGTGGTCGCGGATGCGATGGCACCAGCCCGACAGCCGAACGTCCTTGCCGATGTCGCTCTCGCGGAGCGCGCCACAGGTGTGGGTGCGGTAACGATGCATGCCTGGCAATCCAGTCGAGATTCGAGGGAAATGGCTCGGGAAGGCGGCGGACCAAGCACACGCAGGGCGCTTTTTGTCAAGGCAGGCCCTGCGCGCCAAAATCCTGTCAAAACCATTGCCGAACCGGCATTGCGGCCCGGCGCGAATGATTTAAGACTGACGCCAAGCTGCACCTTCAAGGCCCAATATGCGACGAATGTTGATCCTCGCGGCCGCGCTCGCGCTGGCGTCGCCATGCCGCTTCCGCTGCCACGCTCGACCGCATCCGGGAGACCGGGGTGTTCCGGATCGGCTATCGAGCCGACGCCAAGCCCTATTCGTACCGGGACGCGCAGGGCCAGCCCGCCGGCTACGTTGTCGACCTCTGTCTCGAAGTGGCGGCCGCCCTCGAACCGAAGCCCCGCATTGAGTTTGTCCTGATTCCTGCCGACCAGCGCTTCGAAGCCGTCCGGGACGGGCGGATCGACATCCTCTGCGACCCAAGCTCGGTCACCATGCCGCGCCGGGAGATGGTCGACTTCTCGCTGCCGACCTACGTCGACGGCGCGAGCGTCATCTCGCGATCGCGGCAGCCGGTCCGCCTCTACGAGGATCTCGCAGGCAAGCGAGTTGGGGTGCTCGCCGGGACCACCAGCGAACAAACCCTCCGCAAGTCTCTCGGCGAACTGAACCTCAAGACCACGGTCGTCGCGGTCAAGGACCACCGCGCCGGCCTCGACCTGCTTTCCGACGCCAAGATCGACGCCTATTTCGCCGATCGCGGCATCATCGCCGCCATGCTGCGCGAGGGCGGGCGGCCCGGCTTCGAGATCAGCAAGCAATATTTCAGCTACGAGACCTATGCGCTGGCATTGCCGCGCGACGACGGCGCGTTCCGCCTCCATGTGGACCGCACGCTGGCGCGCCTTTTTCGCACCGGCAAGATCGAAGCGATCCTGGCGCGGACCTTCGGCAAGGTACCGGCCGACGATCTGTTGCGCGCGCTGATCTCGATCAATTCGCGTGCCGGACAGGTAATCAAGCGATGGCAGCCAGGCCCAGGAGGAAGGCTTCCGCCTCGGCCAAGGCGGTGTCCGATGACTGCGGCCGAGGCCGTGGTCGATGCCATGCTCGCCCACGGCATCTCGACGGTCTACGCGCTGCCCGGCGTGCAGAACGACCATGCTGTTCGAGGCGCTGTTCAAGGCCGGCGACCGCATGCGCACGCGTCCACACCCGCCATGAGCAGGGCGCGGCCTATATGGCGCTGGGCGCGGCGCTCGCGACCGGCAAGCCTCGGCCTACGCCGTAGTGCCGGGGCCGGGCCTGCTCAACTCCGCCGCGGCGCTGCTCACCGCCTATTCGATGAACGCGCCGGTGCTGGCGCTGATCGGCGAAATCCCCGACGCGGACATCGGCCGCCATCTCGGCCATCTGCACGAGATCCGCGACCAGGCCGGCATCATCGAGCGGCTGGTCGATTATTCCGCGCTGATCCGCAAGCCCGAGCAGGCGCCGCGCCGGGTCGCCGAGGCGTTCCGCTCGATGTCGTCCGGCCGGCCGGGGCCCGGCGTCGCTGCAATGCGCCATCGACGTCTGGGGCAAGCCCGGCATGGTGTCGCCGCAGCCGCCGCAGCCGATGCGCGACCAGAAGCTCGACGAAACCGCGATCCGCAAGGCCGCGAAGCTTCTGGGCGCGGCGAAGAAATCCGATGATCGTCTGCGGCGGCGGCGCGCAAGGCGCGGCCGAAGAAATCACCGCCCTCGCCGCCATGCTGCAGGCGCCGGTGCTCGGCTATCGCCGCGGCCGCGGCGTGCTCGACAGCCGCGATCCGCTGAGCGTGACCCTGCCGCTCGGCCGCGATCTCTGGGGCGAGGCCGACGTGGTGCTGGGCGATCGGCACCAGGATGCTGATGCAGCTTCGCGGCTGGGGCGTCGACAAGACACATCAAGATCATCCGCGATCGATGCCGACCCCGAGGAGCCCGGCCGGCTGCATCGGCCGGCCGCGGCGCTGGTCGGCGACGCCAAGCCGATCCTCAAGCGCCTGCTTGGAGCTCCTGCCGGCGCACAACGCCAAGCGCGCCTCCCGCAAGGCCGAGATGCAGGAACGCCAAGCCACTTGGCGCAAGAAATTCGCCGAGGCGCTCGGCCCGCAGCTCGCCATCCTTGACGCCATCCGCGCCGAACTGCCGGAGGACGGCATTTTCGTCGACGAGGTGACGCAGATCGGGCTTCGCCTCGCGCCTGGCTTTCCCGGTGTACAAGCCGCGCACCTACCTCTCGCCCGGCTACCAGGACAATCTCGGCTGGGGCTTCGCCACCGCGCTCGGCGCCCAGGACGCCCGCCGCGACGTGCCGGTGGTGTCGATCTCCGGCGACGGCGGCTTCATGTTCACGGCGAACGAGATGGCGACCGCGGTGCGCCACCGCATCCCGCTCACCGCCATCGTCTTCAACGACGGCGCCTTCGGCAATGTCCGCCGCATCCAGCAGGAGCGGTTCGGCAACCGCCTGATCGCCAGCGACCTCGCCAACCCGGATTTCGTCCGCTTCGCCGAGAGCTTCGGCGCAGTGGGCGAGCGGGCGCGCGGCCCGGACGAGCTTCGCGCCGCATTGCGGCGGGCCTTGGCGCGGCGCGACGGGCCGACCCTGATCGAGGTTCCGGTCGGACCGTTCCCATCGCCCTGGCCGTTCATTTTCATGCCTCCGGTGAGCGTAAGGTTCGCCAGAGTAAGCTTGGCGCGGGCGATTTAACTCCGCTATGTAAAGCCCGATATGGAACTGATTACCACGACCGACGAACTGGCCACCACCTGCGAGCGCCTGGCGCGTCACCCGTTCGTCACCATCGACACTGAGTTCCTGCGCGAGACCACCTACTATCCGCTGCTCTGCGTGGCGCAGCTTGCCTCCATCGACGAAGCCGTGGTGATCGATGCGCTCGCCCCCGGCATCGATCTCAAGCCCTTCTTCGATCTGATGGCTGGACCAGCACGTGCTGAAGGTGTTTCACGCCGCCCGCCAGGACATCGAAATCGTCTGGCACCGGGCCCAGGCGATCCCGCATCCGATCTTCGACACCCAGGTGGCCGCCATGGTGCTTGGCCACGGCGACTCGATTTCCTACGACCAGCTGGTGCAACGCATCACCGGCGACTCGCTGGACAAATCGCACCGCTTTACCGACTGGACCAGGCGGCCGCTGTCGCCGGCCCAGGTCAAATATGCGGTGTCGGACGTCACCCATCTGCGCGACGTCTATACGGCGCTGGTTGCCGATCTCGGCCGGCGCGGCCGCGCCGACTGGATGGGTGACGAGATGGAGGTCCTGACCTCGCCGGACACCTACCGCGCCGAGCCGGAGCGGGCCTGGATGCGGCTGAAGACCCGGGTGCGCAAGCCGAAAGAGCTTGCCGTGCTTATCGAGGTTGCGGCCTGGCGCGAACGCGAGGCGCAGACCCGCGACGTGCCACGCTCGCGCGTGCTCAAGGACGACACCATCGGCGACATCGCGGTGCAGGCGCCGACCACGCCCGAGCGGCTCGCGGCCCTGCGCTCGCTGCCCAAGGGCTTCGAACGCTCCAAATGGGGCGAAAGCATCCTCGACGCGGTCAAGCGCGGGCTTGGCCGCGATCCGAAAACCCTGCCGCGGATCGAGCGGCCGAAATCGGCGCCGAACGGCGCCGCCACCGTCGAATTGCTCAAGGTGCTGCTGCGCATGACCTCGGAGCGGCACGGCGTCGCCGCCAAGGTGATTGCCACGGTCGACGACCTTGACCAGATCGCCGCCGACGACGAGGCCAACGTGCCCGCGTTAAAGGGCTGGCGGCGCGAGTTGTTCGGGGAAAAGGCGCTCGATCTGAAGCACGGCCGTCTGGCGCTCTCGATCGAGCGAAGCCGCGTGGTGACGTTCGAGCGCGGCTAATCGTCGTCGCCGCCACCGCCGAAATTGCTTCCGAACAGGCTGCCGAACAAACCGCCGCCGCCACCACGGCGGATCACGATGACACGGCGCGGACCGTCGTCGTCGTCGCGGTCCCGCTCGTTCCAACGCTGCACGACCCGGCGACGCTCGGCGCGGCGATCATTGAAGCGATCGTTGGAATCATCGCTCGCGACAGCATTGTCGTCGTCGTCCCCGTTAAGCTCCTGTCTGACGGGCTTGCGCTTCTGCTTCTTGGCGACGTGTTTGGGCTTCGGCTTGGACTCCGCCTGGGCAGGGGTTTGCGGTGGCTCCGGTGCCGGCTTTGCGGCAGACTCGGGCGTGGCCACCGCCGTCAGGGGAGCAGCAGGCGGGGGATTGCTAGCCGTGACGGAAGGCGCGTTGGGCATTGGCGCGGGCGTGGCGCTTGGCGGTCGGAATGCTTCGAGCCTTCGATCGCCCGGACCGTTGAAGAGTCGAGCTTGTCTGTAGTCATCACACGGGCGCCACCGTTCTTCATGCAGTCGCGCGACAGATAGGGCCAGGTCTGTTTGTCGCAATCGGCCACAGCGCCATCGCTCTTTGCGGTCTCGGCGGATGGCGCCGAGCCGGTGGTTTCGGCGATCGGCGGCGCGGGCCTGGTTTCCACCGCTGCCCGCGGCGAGGTCGCGCCGGCATCGAGCTTTTCGGGCGGCGCCAACAACTGCACCGCAACGAACGCGCCGAGCAGCACTCCGGCGGTGGCGGCACCGCTCGCGACGATGATCGGATGGCTAACGCACGATGCCAAAGGGCTTGGCGGCGGGGCAACTGGAGACGCAAAACGGTTGACGAAAGGCATTTGCGCCCCCTGGTTCAGGTTCCGCCCCCCAATGTCGTGATTGCAACAGTCAACGCGGCCGCGCGGCCGGCGTTCCGTTGGAACTGGGCCGCTTAAGTCAGCACCACCGGCTCGCGGCCGACGAGTCGCGCCAGATGCTTGAGCCGCGACGAAACGCGCTCGCCGGCGAGCGCCGCGCATTCGCCTTCGAGGCGAAGCACCAGACGGTGCCGCTCGACCTTCATCGGCGTGCGCGGCAGCACGCCGGGCTGCGAGGCCGAAACCATGTAGGCGACGCGGAGCGCGGCGCCGAGCACCCGCGCGCGGTCGAGCGTCCGGGTCGAGGCCAGCTCGCGGATGCGCGGCGACAGTTCCTCGTCGTGCAGCAGCCCGACGTGGCGGAAGAAGATCGCCAGCGCGATATAGGCGCGGCCCGGGATGATCGACGCCGACGAAAGCGGCGTGCGCGATGATGTTGAGCGACTGCTCGCCGCGATAGTCCGGATGCGCGCGCCAGCCGATGTCGGCGACGAGGCAGGCGGCGTGGCGCAGCCGCTTTTCATCGGCGGTCTCGTCGATGCCGGAGGTCGCCATGAAGGCGTCGGTCCAGTCGATCAGTTCCTCGCCGTGCTGCGGCGAGCGCGAGCGCAGCCGGTTCAATTCTTGCGCCGCGGCGAGCAGCGGATCCTTCTTGCGCTCCTCGGCGTCGAGCAGCGAATAGAGCAGGCCTTCGCGCACGCCGAGCGCGGAGAACACCACGTCGCGCGGCTCGGCCTCGCGCACGATGTACTCCAGCACCAGCGCCGCGTAGGGCAACAGCGGCCGGCGGGCGGAGTTGACGACTTCGATCTCGCGACAACGTCTCCGGATTGACCCGGCGCACCAGCCGGGCAAACTCCAGCGCCTCGTTGGCCCGGATCACGTAGCCATGCATGACGTGCAGCGGATAGCCCATCTGCGCCATGTGCAATTGGGCGAGCGCCCGCCAAGTGCCGCCGATGGCGTAGAAGTTTCTGCCCTCGCCGCCCTTGAGCAGCTTCACGCTGCTTAGGGCGGTTTTGACCATCTTCTCGGCCTTCTTGATCGATTTGCCGGAGCGATCCTGCAGGGCCAGGCCGCCGAGCGGCAGCGTGGTGCCGGGCCTGAGCCGGCCGCCGTAAACGTCGACCAGTTCGAGCGAGCCGCCGCCGAGATCGCCGACGATGCCGTCGGGCCGGTAGAAGCCCGAGACCACGCCAAGCGCGGTCAACTCGGCTTCGCGCTGGCCGGAGATCACGTCGATCTTGGTGCGGCAGATCTGCTCGGCTGCGGCGATGAAGTCCTTGCCGTTCCGGGCATCGCGACAGGCCGCGGTGGCGAGCACCCACAGCCGCTCGACCCGCATGGTGTCGCAAAGGGCGCGGAAGCGCTTGAGCGCGCCGAGCGCCTTCTCGACCGCGTCGGCTGCCAGCAGTCCCTTCGATCTGAACCTCGCGGCCGAGGCCGGCGAGGGTCTTTTCGTTGAACAGCGGCGATGGGCAGCGGGTCAGGCCCTCGTAGACCACGAGACGCACCGAGTTCGAACCGATATCGATCACCGCCACGGTCGGACCGTAGTCGATCCGGCCCTGCGCCACCTGGGTGATGTTGGTCAGCTTCTCAAGCACGCTCGGCCCTTCGGCTCAGGCTGCGCGGCGACGATTCCTTCAGCGACTTGCCGCGACCGGAGAGGCTCGGATTGGTCATGAAGTATTTGTGCGCGTTGAACGGCTCTTCGTTGGCGGCGGCCTTGATACGCCTCGACGAGCCGTCGGGCAGCAGTTGCCAGCTCTGCTCGTTGTCCTTGAAATTTGCAAGCATGATCTGGTCGAGAACCTGCTCGTGCACAGTTGGATTGAGGATCGGGCACAGCGCCTCGACCCGGCGGTCGAGGTTGCGCGGCATCATGTCGGCCGAGGAGATGTAGACCGTCGGACTTCGGATGCGGCAGGCCGTGGCCCGAGCCGAAGCAATAGATGCGGCTGTGCTCGAGGAACCGGCCGACGATCGACTTGACCCGGATGTTCTCGGAAAGCCCGGGCAGTCCCGGCCGCAGGCAGCAGATGCCGCGCACGACGAGGTCGATGGACACGCCGGCGCGCGAAGCATCATACAGCCGGTCGATGATCTCGGGATCGACCAGGGCATTGTCCTTCATCCAGATCGCGGCGGGCCGCCCGGCCCTGGCATGGGCGATCTCCTGGGCGATGTGCTCGCAGATGCGCTGGCGAAGATTCACCGGCGACACCGCCATCTTCTCGAGCTCGGCCGGCTCGGCATAGCCGGTGACGAAGTTGAAGATGCGGCCGACGTCGCGGGCGATCACCGGATCGGAGGTGAAGAACGACAGGTCGGTGTAAATGCGCGCCGTTACCGGATGATAGTTGCCGGTGCCGACGTGCACGTAGGAGACGAGCGAGCCCCCTTCGCGGCGCACCACCTGCGACAGCTTGGAGTGGGTCTTCAGCTCGAAGAAGCCATAGACCACCTGGGCGCCGGCGCGTTCGAGATCGCGCGCCCAGCGGATGTTGGCCTCCTCGTCGAAGCGGGCCTTCAGTTCCACCACCGCAGTCACCGACTTGCCGGCCTCGGCGGCCTCGGCCAGCGCGCGCACGATCGGCGAGTCTTTCGAGGTGCGGTAGAGCGTCTGCTTGATGGCGATGACGTCGGGATCGCGCGCGGCCTGATTGAGGAACTGCACCACCGCGTCGAACAACTCGTAGGGATGATGGACGACCAGGTCCTTCTGCCGGATCGCGGCAAAGCAGTCGCCGGCATGATCGCGGATGCGCTCGGGGAAGCGCGGATTGTACGGCACGAATTCCAGGTCAGGCCGGTCGATGGCCAGAGCTGCGACAGCTCGCTCAGCGCCAGCATGCCGTCGACCAGAAACACCTCGTCGTCGGCAACCGCGAGCGCGCGCTGCACGAAACGGCGAAGCTCGGCCGGCATCGCCGCTTCGATTTCGAGCCGGATCACCGAGCCGCGGCGCCGGCGCTTGAGCACGCTTTCGAACAGCCGCACCAGGTCCTCGGCCTCTTCTTCGACCTCGATTTCGGAATCGCGGATGATGCGGAATGCGCCCTGCCCTTTGACTGTGTAGCCGGGGAACAGCTTCGGCACGAACATGCCGGTCGCCTGCTCGAGCGTGATCATGCGCACGGCGCCGCCATCGGCCGCCGCCGGCAACCGGATGAAGCGGTCGATCTTCTGCGGCACGCGGATCAGCGCGTTCATTGCCTTGCCGTCGCTGACGCGCGCGAGCTGGAACGCGATCGAGAAGCCGAGATTGGGGATGAACGGGAACGGATGCGCCGGGTCGATCGCCAGCGGAGTGAGCACCGGGAAGATGTATTGCAGGAAATAGTCTTCGAGCCAGGTGCGGTCGGCCTTCTTCAGGCCATCGGCCTCGACCAGCACGAATGTTCGCAGCCTTGAGCTCCTCGCGCAACTCGCGCCAGCGCGCCTGCTGGTCGCTGGCGAGGCTCGACACCGCCTCGCCGATCCGTTGCAGTTGTTCGCTTGGCGTGAGCCCGTCCGGGCTTCTGTCGGCGATGCCGGCGCGCACCTGGCCCTTGAGGCCGGCGACGCGCACCATGAAGAACTCGTCGAGGTTGTTGGCGGAGATCGAAAGGAACCGGACCTTTTCGAACAGCGGATGCTGGCTGTTCTCGGCCTCCTCCAGCACGCGGCGATTGAAGTGCAGCCAGGACAGCTCCCGGTTGATGAAGCGCTCCGGACTGGCCGCCAGACCAGGCCCAGATTCGGGCAGGCGCGCGGCCACCCCGGCGGCCGCAGCACGCGCCGATTCCGCTTGTAAAACAGTGGCTTGTGGGCTATCGCTCATACCGTCCATGACAGATATATGACGGCACATGATGGCCGCCATCCATGACGCAAGGATGACAAGACCGCCGGATTGTGAAGCCGTCAAGGCTCGCGGAACAGTTCGCCGGCAAGCGCCCGAGTCACCGGCCGCTTGAGGCGAAGCGCCTCGCGGTCGAGCGCAGCGACCGCAGCCCGCGCCGCTCGCAAACGAGCGCTCGATGCGGGTGGCGAGATAGCCGACCAAGCCTTCATCGACCGCGAGCTGGCGATCGGCGAACAGTTTGACGATTACTGCGCGAAGCAGCGCATCGTCGGGCGCTTGCAGCGCCACGATCGGCAGCGCGCGCAGGCGCGAGGCGAGATCGGGCAACTCGGTCCGCCAGGCCGCCGGCGCGGTGCGCGCGGTGATCAGACACGTAAGCCCGCTCCTCCCGTGCGAGATTGAGCAGATGAAACAGCGCCGCTTCGTCGAACTGGCCGTTCGCCCAGATTCTCCAGCACCAGCGCGCCGGTGGCGAGCGCGATCGGTACGTCGGCGCCGTCAAGCGCTCGGAGCGACAGCATCCGCGCACCGGCCGTCGCGCGCCCAGATCGCCGCAAGATGGCTTTTGCCGGAGCCCTCAGGGCCGCGAAGCAGCAAGGTGCGCGACGGCCAGTCCGGCCAGCGCTCGATCAGCGCGAGCGCCGCGGCATTGGAAGGACCGGCGAGAAAATCCTCGCGCGCGAGACTCTCGGCGTGATCGAGCGCCAGCGCCAGTTGCCGTCGGGGCCATCGTCGATGCCGACCTGCTGGCGCCCGCCATCGTCAGCGCGGCCCCTGGCCGGTGTAGATCGGGCTCTCCAGATATTTGCGGAGCGCAAATCGCGCGAGCACGCCGATGGTCGCCGCCAGCGGACACGGCGATCAGCAGACCGACGAAGCCGAACAGATAGCCGAACGCGATCAAGGCAAACATCATCCAGACCGGATGCAGGCCGACCTTGGCGCCGACGAGCTTCGGCGACAGCACGTAGCCTTCGAGCGCCTGGCCGACCAGGAACACGCGATCACCATCGCCATGGGTGTCCAATTCGGCCAGAACTGCGCGATCGCGACGACCGCCGCCACCAGGAAGCCGGTCAGCCAGCCCGACGTAGGGGATGAAGCTCAGCAGCCCCGTCATCAGCCCGATCAAGAAACCGAAATTGAGGCCGGTCAGCGTCAGCCCGATCGCGTAGAACACCGCGAGGATCAGGCAGATTACGGCCTGGCCGCGCACGAAGCCCGCGATGGCGTTGTCGATATCGCGGGCGAGGCCGTGCACCGTGGCGCGATGCTGCAGCGGAATCCAGCCATCCACTGTCTCGGTGACGGCGTTCCCAGTCGCAGCAGCAGATAGAACGCCACGACCGGCGTGATGACGAGGAGCGACAGCAGCGAGAACACCGCGCGCCCGCCGGACCAAAGCGAGGCCAGGAATGCGCCGACGTAACCCGAGGCCTGCGTCACCAGTTCACTGACCGAATTGCTCGGAATCGGAGATGCGCCCGCCGAACGTCTTGGCAAGCCAGGGCCGGCTCGGATCGGAGACCAGCGTTTGCAGCCGAGTCGAAATAGCCCGGCAGTTTGTCGATGAAGTCGAGCGAATTGATCGGCGAGGACCGGCGCCACAGCCATCACCACCACCACCAGCACCACGATGACGAGCGTCACCACGATCAGCGCCGACAGCGCCCGGCCGATGCCCAGCCGCTCGGCGCGGTGCGCGATCGGATCGAGCAGATAGGCCAGCGCCATGCCGGCCACGAACGGCAGCAGCATGCCGCTGAGCAGCCAGAGGATCGCGATCAGCACGGCGAGCGCCGCGATCCAGAACATTACCTGCCGTTCCAGAGCCATCGATCCCGCACCGCCGCTCGCCCGAAGCCTCGTCTTCAGTTTGCGGGCTTCCGCCGAATTCATGTGGCGCACCCATTCGGCGAGATAGAGGCCGACCGAAAGCAAGGTCAATACCGCGACCAGCGCCATCACCAGTGTCAACACCGGCTCGGCGTCGAAATTGAAGCCGTGCGAGGCCAGCACCAAGGCGGCGAACACGATCTGCGCCCCGGTGTTGAGCTTGGACACGACATGAGGCCTGATCTCGACCGGCCGGCCCACCAGCCATGACAGGATGATGGCGCCGACGATCATGAAGTCGCGCGACACCACCAGAATGACGATCCAGAGCGGGATCACGCCGGTGATGCCGAGCGTCACATAGATCGACACGATCAGCACCTTGTCGGCCAGCGGATCGAGATAGGCGCCGAGCTCGGTCTTCATGCCGAAGCGCTTGGCGAGGAAGCCGTCGACGGCGTCGCTGATGGCGGCGGCGCAGGAACAGCAGGAACGCGAAGCGCATGCGGCCGGAGGCGATCGCCCAGACGACCACCGGCACGAGCAGGATGCGCGCCAACGTGATGAGGTTCGGAATACTCAAACTTTGCAGACCCCGGCTCGCCCCCGCGCCGCTCGGTTTTCCCCGGCTCGGCGCGCGTGCGATTGCCGCCTGAGTATATCGGCGATCGAGCCATTGCGCACAATTGGATTCCGACATACGCAAGGGCATGAGCAAAAAAGGCCTCACCTATGCGCAATCCGGCGTCGATATCGACGCCGGCAACCGCATGGTGGAGATGATCAAGCCGCTGGTGAAGGCGACGGCGCGGCCCGGCGCCGACGCCGAGATCGGCGGCTTCGGCGGATTGTTCGACCTCAAGCGCGCGGGCTTCAAGGACCCGGTGCTGGTCGCCGCCAACGACGGCGTCGGCACCAAGGTCAAGATCGCGATCGAGACCGGCCTGCACGCGACCATCGGCATCGACCTCGTCGCCATGTCGGTCAACGATCTCGTGGTGCAGGGCGCCGAGCCGCTGTTCTTTCTCGACTACTTCGCCACCGGCAAGCTCGATCCGAAGATCGGCGCAGCGGTGGTCAAGGGCATCGCCGACGGCTGCCGGCAGGCCGGCTGCGCGCTGATCGGCGGCGAGACCGCCGAGATGCCCGGCATCTATCGCGGCGACGACTACGATCTCGCGGGCTTCGCGGTCGGCGCCGTCGAGCGCGGCGCGATGCTGCCGCGCGACGACATACGCGCGGGCGACGTCGTGCTCGGCATCGCCTCGTCGGGCGTGCATTCCAACGGCTATTCGCTGGTGCGCAAGGATCGTCGCCAAGTCGAAACTGAAATGGAGCGCGCCGGCGCCGTTCGACAAGAAGAGAAAGCTCGGCGCCGCGGTGCTGACGCCGACCCGCATCTACGTCAAATCGTGCTCGCCGCGATCCGCGAGACCGGCGCGATCAAGGCGCTGGCACATATCACCGGCGGCGGATTTCCCGACAACATCCCGCGCGTGCTGCCGAAGAACGTCGGGCGCGCGCATCGACATTGCGCGCATCCCGGTGCCGCCGGTGTTCCAATGGCTGGCCAGGACCGGCGGCATCGCCGAGAAGGAAATGCTGCGCACCTTCAACTGCGGCATCGGCATGATCGCCGTGGTCGAGCGCGCGCGCGGCGGATAAGGTCGCGGCCATTCTCAAGCGCGAGGGCGAGAGCGTGGTGCGGCTCGGCGAGTTGGTCGCCGCAGACAAAGGCAAGCCGCGCGTGAATTATACCGGCCGTCTCAACATCTAGGAGCATGATCCCGAAAAGTGGGCACCGGTTTTCGGACAAGATCATGCTTAAACAGAAGTTCAACCCATGGCCAAGAAGCGCGTCGCCGTCCTGATCTCCGGCCGCGGCTCCAACATGGTGGCGCTGATCGAGGCCGCGAAGGACGATGCCTATCCGGCTGAGATCGCCGTCGTTATCTCCAACGATGCCGCCGCCGAAGGACTGAAGCGCGCCAGCGCCGCCGGCATCGCCACCGCAGTGGTCGATCACAAAAATTTCGGCAAGGACCGCGAGGCGTTCGAACGCGCGCTACACCGCGAGCTGGAGACGAACCGCATCGAGATCGTCTGCCTCGCCGGCTTCATGCGTCTTCTGACGCCATGGTTCGTGCGGCAATGGGAGGGCCGACTGCTCAATATCCACCCTGCCCTGCTGCCCGCGTTCAAAGGCCTCGACACCCATGCCCGCGCGCTCGAGGCCCGCGCGAGGGAGCATGGCGCCACCGTGCATTTCGTCGTGCCCGAAATGGATTCTGGTCCGATCGTCACGCAGGCCGCGGTGCCGGTGCACGACGGCGACACCGAAGCGACGCTTGCCGCGCGCGTGCTCGCCGTCGAACACCAGATCTATCCGTATGCGCTGCAAGCTCGTCGCCGAGGACCGCGTGCGGATCGCCGACGGCCGCTGCCTGATCGACGGCCAGCCATCCGGGAACATTCCTGAAATAACAAAACCCCCGGCCGAAGCCGGGGGTCACGGGAAAAAAGCCACCCGTAAGGCTTAGACCGTCAAGCCACCTTGAGGTTCTCGGCGGATGTCTTGCCGTTGCGGCCGGTCACAAGTTCGTATTCGACGGTTTGGCCTTCGTTGAGGGTGCTGAGGCCCGCGCGCTCGACGGCAGAGATGTGAACGAACACATCCTTGTCGCCGGTCGACGGCCTAATGAACCCGTAACCCTTCGTCGGATTGAACCATTTGACGGTGCCTTTCTGCATCGTCGGTCTCCTAGTGTCTTCAGTCATGGATTGGACGTGGACTGCATCGCTGCACTCCGCGCCACAACTCGGGTTTTGGTTGATGATCCGAAGCGCTCACGTCGGCGACGTATCGGCCGGAACGGCCAAAATCCTGTTGCAAGTTCCACAAGACAGCAAAAATACGGCCTAAGCAAGACCGCATTGCACGTTGCACGCGCACAGCCTGCCTGTGGCCGTCCAGGCACAGCGGGAAACATCATCGTGTGCAAACTTGCCACGCCCGTTGACCGGATGGTCATATTCGCAACAATCCAAGCCGGAACAACAGGATGTTGTGTCCGCACGATTGCTTTAGGATTGATTGAGACGACGCAGGGGACTGCCGTGCCAATTCGCCGGATACGAGCAACGGCTTGCGTGCTCGCAGCCGCGGCGCTGCTGTGTGCGACGGTATTCTGCGAGCAGGCCAACGCCCAGATCTGCAGTGGATTCTGCCCTCCTCCGCCGACTCCGCGACCATCGCAGAACGGCAACCAGACCGCCCCACCCGGCGCCGGCTTTGTCTCGGCGCAAGCCGGGCTGTTCGATGTCGCCACGCAGTTCATGCAAACGCATAGCGTGCTGTCGACGCAGACCGCCGCAAACAGCAATCCACAGGGCGGTGGAGCGGATACGCCCGACGCCCGCTATCGCACCTGGTTCGAAGGCTACGGCTTGGGCTCGCACACTGACCCGCAAGGCGATTTCCCGGGCGACCACCGGCGGACCTTGGGCGCCGTCGCCGGCGCAGGCGTCACCGTCGCGCCAGGTGTGACGGTCGGTCTGTCGGTCGATCAGAGCCGCAGCAAGATCGACGTCACCAGCCTGCCGCAACGTGGCACCATTGACCTGACGCAAATCGGCGCGCTCGGCTCGTTCGTCAGCGGCCCCTGGCAACTGAGCTCCATGGCGATCTACGGCTTCGGCCGCGTGCACAGTGAACGCGTCGACACTGGCGGAGCGCCGGTGGCCTCCTATGGCGCGAGACTGTGGGCGGCGATGGCCGAACTCAGCTATTACGTCGCCCTGCCCGACAATTCGCGCCTCATCCCGAGGCTGACCTTCGACGGCACCTGGACCCATACCGACGCCTTTGTCGAGGCCGGCGGCGCGGTGCCAATCGCGGGCTCGGCAGTCAGTTCGAACCGCGGCCGCATGATGCTCGGCGGCGAGTTCGGCCACACTTGGTTGGCCGAGCGGACCATCATGGATTTTCTGGTCTATGCGCGCTTTGTCGACAATTTCGTACAAAACATCGGCATGCTTCAGGTCAGCGATCCTTCGGGCGGCTTTGCGCCGCAGACCGTGCTCGGCGTGCGCGAGAGTACGCTCGGCGCTGACGCCGGCGCGGCCTTATCGGCGAGGCTCAACGAGGGCGCGCGAGTCTATCTGCTCTACGACGGCCGCTTCCGCAGCAATTTCACGTCGCATAGCGGCACGCTTGGAGCGGAGTTCCGGTTCTAAGCCGGCCTGATCCAGACCTTGTTGTCGTGGAAGGCGGCGCCGCCATACGGCGCGATCGCGTCAGCGCCGGTCACGGTGTTGATGCCCTTGCCGTCCGGATAGGCGTCGTTCGGCCAGACCGATTCCGCGATCAGCACGCCGCGGCGCACGCCGTCGAACAACGCGGGCGTGGATGCGCACCTGACCGCGCGTGTTGCCGAGCACCACCTCGGCGCCGTCGGCAATACCGAGCTCCGCCGCGTCGTCCGGATGGATCATCACGTCGGGACGGCCGCGGTTCTGCGCGCGCGAGCTCATGGTCTCGTTGAAGGTCGAGTTGAGAAAGCCGCGCGACGGCGAGGTCGCGAGCCGGAACGGATGCGCGTCGTCGGCCTCCTCGATGATGGTCCAATGGTCGGGCAGCTTCGGCATCGAGGCGATCGGACCGGAGTGATACGGCCATGCGAAACGGCACATTCGGCCAGTCCGGCTTGAAGCGGAATTTGCCGTCCGGATAAGCGAAGCCCTTGATGTAGTGCGCGGTGTCGAAGTCCGGCTGGCAGTCGAGCCATTTCTCGCGCTCGAGCCGCTCCAAGCGTGCCGCAGCCGGACTTCTGCAACGACCAGTCGATCAATTCGCGCTCGGTCATCGCAAAACCCGGATGCTCGGCGCCGACGCGCTTGGCCAAACCGCAGATCACCTCGTGGTTGGAGCGGCATTCGCCCGGCGGCTCGATCAGCTTGGGGCCGAGCAGGATGTATTGGCTGCCGCCCGCCTGGTAGACGTCGTCGTGCTCCATGAACATGGTCGCCGGCAGCACCACGTCGGCCATGCGCGCGGTCTCGGTCATGAACTGCTCGTGCACGCAGACGAACAGGTCCTCGCGGGCAAAGCCGCGCTTGACCACCTCCTGGTCCGGGCAAACCGACACCGGATTGGTGTTCTGGATCAGCATCGCAGTGACCGGCGGGCCACCTTTCAGCGCATCGCGATCGCCGGTGAGGATGGCGCCGGCGCGCGACTGATCGAGCATGCGGATCGACTTGTCGCGGATGTCGTTACCTTCGATCATCGTCTTGTTCCAGTGATAGATGTCGGCGTTGTTGTGGAACGCGCCGCCGCCCTCGTGCAGCCAGGCGCCGGTGACCGCCGGGATGCAGGTTGCGGCATGCATGTTGACCGGGCCGTTGCGCGAGCGGGCAAAACCATAGCCCAGCCGGAAGAACGCGCGCTTGGTCGAGCCGACCAGCCGCGCGAACTCCTCGATGGTCTCGACCGGACAGCCGGTGATCGCTCGAAGCCCATTCCGGCCCGCGCGTACGAACATGCGCTTCAAGCTCGCGCGGACAATCGGTGTATTTGTCGAGATAGTCCCAGTCGGCTTTGCCGTCGCGGAACAGGCAATGCATCACCGCGCAGGCGAGCGCGCCGTCGGTGCCGGGCTTCACCATCACGGCAAGATCGGCCTGCTCCATCGTGCCGTTCATATAGACGTCGACCGCGACGATCTTGGCGCCGCGCTCCTTGCGGGCGCGCGTCGCGTGCGTCATCACGTTGACCTGGGTGTTCACCGGATTGGTGCCCCAGATCACGATCAGGTCGGACTTCGCCATTTCGCGCGGGATCGGAGCCGGCGACCTTGCCGGTGCCGGCGGCGAAGCCGGTGTAGGAAGCGTTGACGCAGATGGTCGAATGGAAGCCGGAGTATTTCTTGGCGTGGCGCAGGCGGTTGATGCCGTCGCGCTGCACCAGGCCCATGGTGCCGGCGTAGATAGTACGGCCACACCGCTTGCGCGCCGTGCCGGCGCTTCGGCGTCGAGGAATTTCTCGGCGACGAGATCGAGCGCGTCATCCCAGGAGATCGGCTCGAACGAGCCGGAGCCCTTCGGCCCGGTGCGGCGCAGCGGCTGCGTCAGGCGGTCGGGATGGTGGATGCGCTCGGCGTAGCGCGCGACCTTGGCGCAGATCACGCCGGCGGTGTAGGCATTGTCCTGGCGCGCCGCGCACCCGGCCGATGGTGCGATCGTCGAGCACCTCGACCTCAAGCGCGCAGGTCGACGGGCAATCGTGCGGACAGGCGGAATAGCCGATCCGGACGGGCTGCAGCGGCGGGCGGACGGTCTGATTCATGTCGCCGGCCAGCATAGCGCGGACGTACGCCGTTGTCCTCAGCGCAACGCGCCAGCCGGCGCGTTCAGACCTCTTGCTCGCTCGACGTGCCACAGTTTGCGCGCGAGGGCGTAGGCCGCGATCACCATCGCCACCAGCAAGCCGCCGCGGACGCCCCAAAGCTTGGCCAAGTCCGGCGTTGGCGCCGCCATACAAGGTTTCGTTGACCCGCTCGACGACGATCCAGACCAGCAGCGCAACCCCGGCCAGGATTTCGTCGAGGATCAGCCGGCGGTGCCTGCCGACGATGATGTAGCCCAGGCCGAGCACGATGATCCCGCCGACCGGGCCGCCCCAGATGTGCAGCTGGTGCAGCACCGGCTCGCTGAACCAGCCATTAAGCGCCGGATCGGTCACCATGACGTCGCCCGCGACCCAGCCGAGCAGCGCGCCGCCGCCCCAGACCAGCACGCGGTAGCGTTCCAGCAGCGCCATCAGGATGGCGCTGCCGGCGACGATCAGCGGCACGCTGGTGGCAAGACCGAAGATGATCAGCGTCGCCTTGATCGCGGCGGCATGCGCCAGGTCGACCTGCGCGGCCGCGATCTCGGCCGTCGCGGCGATCGCGATCACGTTGTCGAGACTCATCACGATGTCGGCGATGGCGACAATTCGGACCGCGCGCCAAAGCGTATGCGCGCCCTCGACGCCGTCATCGTCGCCGTCGGCATCCTCGGTGACAAGCTTGGTCGCCACGTAGAACAGCAGCGCGCCACCGATCAGCTTGAGGTAGGGGTAGGTCATCGCCTGCGCGATGACGAGCGTGAAGATGCACGCGCAGCAGCACGGCAACGCCGGCGCCGAGGACCATGCCCCACAGCCGCTGCTTCGGCGGCAGCGTGAGGCAGGCCATCGCGATGACGACGGCGTTGTCGCCCGACAGGATGACGTTGACGAAGATGATCTTGAGAGCCGCGAGCCAGAACGGCGCGTGAGTCGAAATCCTGCCACAAGAAGTCCACCGCCCACCCCTATTCTTCCCAAGTCCGCCGATTGACGGCGGCGCCTCCCCCAATACCGCGGGCTGGCCGCGGGAGCATAATCTACAGGCGAAAGTCGATCGCTGACCAGCCGCCCCCTGGCCGTCAGACCGACGATGTCGTTGCCGGAAAAGAACTGCGCGATTTCCTTCGCCGCCGTATCCGGGGCGTCGGAACCATGCACCGAATTCTCGCCGATCGACTTGGCGTGGACCTTGCGGATCGTGTTAGGCGCGGCCTTTGCCGGGATCGGTCGCGCCCATGATGTCGCGGTACTTGGCGATGGCGTTGTCGCCTTCGAGCACCTGCACCACCACCGGGCCCGAAATCATGAAATCGACCAGTTCGCCAAAGAACGGCCGCGCCTTGTGCACGGCGTAGAACGTCTCGGCCTGCTCGCGGGTGATGCGCACGCGCCGCTGCGCGATGATCCGCAGGCCCGCCTGCTCGATCATGGCGTTGATGGCGCCGGTGAGATTGCGCGCGGTGGCGTCCGGCTTGATGATCGAAAAGGTACGCTCAATCGCCATCGTTCTGGTCCTTTGCGAGAAGCACGCGCATGGCCATGCGCGCCAAGGTGGCCGGGCTTATAGCGGCCGGGCCGCCAAGCGGCAAGCTTTGCGGGCTTTCGGCCATTGACCATCATCCATGTGCGTTTTCGCACATCAGCGGCGCTTCGGGCCCGCGCGCCTCCCCGTCCGATGAACCTTGGTCCCCGTCGTCACGACTGACCGGCATGGGATGTGACGACACATCCACAGCAAAACAGGAGAGACCACCATGTTCCGCAAGATCGCACTCGCCGCCGCTGCTGTTGCCGCGCTCGGCACCGCTTCGCTCACTGCTTCGACCCCGGCTGCGGCCTGGGGCAAGGGCGGCGGGTTTCACCACTTCCACGGCGGCCATTTCCATGGCGGCGGGTTCCGCATCTACAGCGGCATCGGCCTTTACGACGGCTGCTACCGGAATATCCTGGTGACCAAGCGAAACGGCGACGTCGTCGTGCGCACCGTCAACGTCTGCATCTAACTAAGCCCGGTCATTCGCCCAACGCAAAACCCCGGCCTCGCGTCTCGCGAGACCGGGGCTTGCGTCGCTTAGAATTACTCCTCCTGGAGCCACCGGCCGATCCAGCCGCCGATCACACCGCCGACAATCGGCGCCACCCAGAACAGCCACAGCGATGACAACGCCACCGAGCCGCCGAAGATCGCAGTCGCAGTCGAGCGCGCCGGATTGACCGACGCGTTGGACACCGGGATCGCCGCGAGATGGATAAACGTCAACGTCAGGCCGATCGCGATCGCAGCAAAGCCCGGCGCCGCCTTCTTCGAAGTAACGCCGACGATGACGATCAGGAACACCGCGGTCAGCACCACCTCGATCAGCGCCACCGGCATCAGCCCAAAGTGCCCGGGTCCGCCATAGATATTGGAAACCGCGACGAAGTCATTCCATTTTCCCGCCGGCGCCCCAGACAGAATGATGGCGAACACCGCCGCCGCAGCGATGCCGCCGATCAGTTGGGCAATGATGTAGGGGATCGCCTCGCCCGCCGGGTGACGGCCGGCGGCGACCAGACCGCAGGTCACGGCCGGATTGAAATGCCCGCCTGAGATCGGGCCGACCGCATAGGCCATGGCGAGCACGATGCAGCCGATGGCAAGCGCCACCGTGATCAGACCCGCCGATGGCGCGGAAAACAACGCCGCCCCGCACACCGAGCTGACAAGCGCGAACGTGCCGATCAATTCGGCGGCGTACTTCCGAGTATTGCTGTTCATTGCTTCCTCTCCTTGCCCCGCGCAACGCGCGCGAGAGGCGACGATAGCAGATCAGATCAGGGCGATCAGCCGGACCGGGCCGCCTGTGGACCCTTTCACCTTGGGCAGGCCCACCACCAGGACGGCCGCCGAAGGCGGCAGCTTTTCCAGCTTAGCGGCGTTTTCCAGCCCCCAGCGCCCCGACAGCAGCCAGATGTGATGGGTCTTGAAGTCCTTGGATGGTCCGTTGTCGAACGAAAGCGTATCGACGGCGAGGCCAAGCACGCTACTCGCGGCCGCTGCGCCCTTGAAAAATCCGCGGCGGGAGAGTGCGGCGTGCAGAGCTTCCTGGCATCCGGGGACATACATGGTCGGGCTCCGTTTTCAGGACGCGGACGCGGCTGACTCGCCCTCGGTTTAGCGCAGCATTGCTCCCGGCCCCTTGGGCGCAACAAAACGGCGGCGTCAACATTAAGGATTGCGTCGCGCAGCCTCCTCGGCCATAGAGCGCGCGCCATGCTCGTCATCGACGATCTCTCTGTCCGCATTGCCGGCAAGCTCCTGATCGAGCATGCCTCGGTGCGCGTCCCTGAGGGTTCCCGCGTCGGACTGGTCGGGCGAAACGGCAGCGGCAAATCGACCCTGTTTAATGTCCTGACCGGCGACGTCGCAGCCGAACATGGCGAGATCGAAATTCCTTCGCGCTGGCGTGTCGGCCGGCTCGCCCAGGAGGCACCGAACGGGCCGGAAAGTCTGATCGACGTGGTGCTCATGGCCGACCTCGAACGCACGCGCCTGCTGGCGCTGGCGGAGTCCGAGCAGGACCCGCACAAGGTCGCCGAAATTCACACCCGCCTCGCCGACAGTGGCGCCTATGCCGCGCCGGCGCGGGCTGCGTCAATCCTCTCGGGGCTCGGCTTCTCCGCCGCCGACCAGCAGCGGCCGTGCCGCGAATTCTCCGGCGGCTGGCGGATGCGGGTGGCGCTCGCGGCAACGCTGTTCGCCGAGCCCGACCTCCTGCTTCTCGACGAACCGACCAACTACCTCGACCTCGAAGGCACGCTGTGGCTGCAGGATCATCTGGCGCGCTATCCGCGCACCATGATCGTCATCAGCCACGACCGTGATCTTTTGGACACGTCGGTCGAGCAGATCCTGTCGCTTGAACACAGCAAGCTCACGCTCTACCGCGGCGGCTACAGCGATTTCGAGCGGCTACGCGCCGAGCGCCTGCTGCTCGACCAGAAGCTCGCCAAAAAGCAGGATGCGCAGCGAAAGCACATTCAGGCGTTCATCGACCGCTTCAAGGCCAAGGCAACCAAGGCGCGGCAGGCGCAGTCACGCGTCAAGATGCTGGAGAAGATGGCGCCGGTTGCGGTTGCAGTGACCAGCGACGGTGCTGCCGATCCAAATCCCTGAACCCGACAAGCTGCTGTCGCCGCCGATCGTGGCGCTCGACGGCGTTTCGGTCGGCTATGAACCGGGCCGCCCGGTGCTGAAGAACCTCACACTGCGCATCGACAACGACGATCGGATCGCGCTGCTTGGCGCGAACGGCAACGGCAAATCGACACTGGTGAAGCTGATTGCGTCGCGGCTTGCGCCCTGTTCTGGAAGCGTCGTCCGCGCTTCCAGGTTGAAGATCGCCTATTTCGCGCAGCATCAGCTCGATGAGCTGGAATCCGAGACGACGGTTTACGACCACGTCCGCAAGCTCATGCCGGATGCGCCGGAGGCCAAGGTCCGCGCTATGGCAGGCGCTATCGGCTTTTCTGCGCGGGACGCCGACAAGAGAGTGGAAAACCTCTCTGGCGGCGAGAAAGCAAGGCTGATGCTCGGGCTTGCCACCTTCGGCGGTCCGCACCTGCTGATCCTTGACGAGCCGACCAATCATCTCGACATCGACAGCCGCACTGCGCTGATCGAGGCGATCAACGAATATCCCGGCGCCACCATCATCGTTTCGCACGACCGTCACCTGCTCGACGCCTGTGCCGACCGGCTGTGGCTCGTCGCCGATGGCAAGGTTGAGAGCTTCGACGGCGACCTCGACGATTACCGCCGGCGTGTGTTGTCCGATCGCGGCGATGAGGCAGGCACCGGCCGCAGCGAGCGGCCGACGAAACCGCCGCGCGTTGTGGCCGGCCGTAGAGCTGCGGCTGAACGGCGCGCCGAGGCGAAGCCGCTGCGCGACCGCGTCGGCCGCGCCGAGGCCGAAATCGCGCGGCTGAGCCGCGAAATTGAGACGCTCGACAACGCGCTCGCAGATGGTGAATTGTTTACGCGCGAGTCCGGCGAAAGCGGCCGCGCTGGCAAAAACGCGCTCTGAGAATGCCGCCGCGCTGGTCAAGGCCGAAGAGGACTGGCTTGCTGCCGGCGCCGCGCTGGAAGCGGCGACAAGCTGACGCCGCTTACTGAACCGCAGTCTGCTGCTTCGGTTTCGCCGTCTTCTTGGCGGGCTTGGCCTTTGCGGTCCTCGGCGACGGGGGTGGCTCGGGGCCGCGCTCCATCGACTTCAGCCGGCCATCCGCGAACAAATAGACGCCGGCGCGATCGCCAGCGAGGTAGGTCATGGTCACGGAGCGCCCGCCGGCCGTGCCTCGGCCGATCTCGACGCGCTGGGCAACGCCTGCGCGCTTGACCACGTCGCACTCGCTCATGTCGAGCGATATCGCCGACGGGATCATCGGCACGCCAGCGTCGGGCAGTGCGACGCCGCCTTGCGGCGCATTCGGGTCGCCGCTTGCGGCTGCCGGCACAAAGGCCCCCGCACAGCGGCCGCTGGCGTCGACCAGGTCCTCGGGCGGCACCGGAGGCAGCACCTTTTCCCGGTAGTTCGTCACCGACAGGGGGCGGAACAGAGAATCCGCGGTAGGTGGGCGAAACAATTCGTAGTCCGGCAGCGCACACGCGCCGAGCGCCAGAACAACGGGAAACATCAAGAACCGC
Source organism: uncultured Alphaproteobacteria bacterium (assembly GCA_963702635.1). Classification (GTDB taxonomy): domain Bacteria; phylum Pseudomonadota; class Alphaproteobacteria; order Rhizobiales; family Xanthobacteraceae; genus Z2-YC6860. The sequence continues at coordinate 24,562 of CAVPDL010000009.1, read as the reverse complement.
ACGGCCAATCGCAAGAGAGCTTCCCCGGTCATCAACTCACGCCCGCACCCATAAACAACTTTGCGTCACCATCGCGGCAGCCGCAACCGGCTGCCGTCGCGGCCAAATCCCACCTGCCCTCGCGGTCAGGCCTTCTTCACCCACCGGCCGTGTTCGTCCGGCTGCCAATAGGTGACGTCGAAGCCTTGCGCCTTGGCCTCGCCCCACCGTTGACGGGCGGCGGCGACCGCGTCCTCGTCCTCGCCGTCGAACAGCAGCACGATTCGGTCATAGTCCTTGGCGTCGGCCGGCATCGGCACGCCGTCGACCAGGAAACGGACCGTCGCGCCGTTGGGATTGTGCTCCGAGGTGGTCAGCAGGATCGGATGCAGGGCCGCGTCGCCGTCGCGGGCGGTGCCGTGCGGCAGGAAATTGTCGTCGCGATAGGTCCACAGATGCGCGTCGAGCGCATCGACCCGCTCGTCGGACGCCACCTGGACCACGACCCTCCAGCCGCGCTCATAAGATTTCTCCAACAGTTCCGGAAGCGCGCGCTCTAGCGGCTTGCGGATGCAGATGGTAGAACACGGCTTCGGTCATCGCTCGTAGTGGTCTTCGACGAGTTGATTGAGCAGCCGCACGCCCCAGCCCGAACTCCAGCTCTTGTTGATGTCGGTCTGCGGCGAGCCCAGCGCGGTGCCGGCAATGTCGAGATGCACCCATGGCGTCTTGTCGACGAAGCGCGCCAGCAACTGCGCCGCCGTGATCGAACCGCCCCAGCGGCCGCCGGTGTTCTTCATGTCGGCGAACTTCGAATCGATCTGCTTGTCGTACTCCGGACCGAGCGGCATCCGCCACACCCGCTCCATCGTCGCCTGACCCGCCTTGGTGAGACGCTCGCACAGCCGGTCGTCGTTGGAGAACATCCCGGCGTATTCCTGGCCGAGCGCCACGATGATGGCGCCGGTCAGCGTCGCCAGATCGATCATGAATTGCGGCTTGTGGCGCGTGTTGACGTAGTGCAGCACGTCGGCCAGCACGAGGCGGCCTTCGGCATCGGTGTTGATGATTTCGATGGTCTGGCCATTCATGGTCTTGACGATGTCGCCCGGCCGCTGCGCGTTGCCGTCGGGCATGTTCTCGACCAGCCCGATGGCGCCGACCGCATTGACCTTGGCCTTCCGCGCGGCCAGCGCGTGCATCAGCCCGACCACGCAGGCGGCACCCGCCATGTCGCCCTTCATGTCCTCCATGCCGGCGGCGGGCTTGATCGAAATGCCGCCGGTGTCGAAGCAAACGCCCTTGCCGATGAAGGCCAACGGCGGCGTCGCCCTTTTTGCCGCCATTCCAGCGCATGATCACGACGCGGCTGTCGTGCGCCGAGCCCTGGCCGACCCCGAGCAGCGAGTTCATGCCGAGTTTCTTCATCGCCGGCACGTCGAGCACCTCGACCGCGACTCCGACCTTCTTCAAACCCTGCGCACGCCGTGCGAACTCCTCCGGGTAGAGCACGTTGGCCGGCTCGTTGATGAGGTCGCGCGCCATGACGACACCGTCGGCGACTGCCTCGCGCGCGGCCCAGGCTTTCTGCGCGGCGCCGGCGTTAGCCACCGCGATGGTGATCTGCGGCTTGGCCGGCGGTTCCTCGCCTTCCTTGCGCTTGGTCTTGTAGCGATCGAACACATAAGCGCGAAGCTGCGTGCCGAGCGCGACCTCGGCCGCCTGATCGGGCTTGAGCGCGCCGGCTGCCAGTTCCGCAAAGATCGTCGCCTCGGTCGCCGACGACGGAATCTTGCCCATGGCAGCGCCGCCGAGCTTGACGAAATCCTGCGCCTTGAGCTTGTCGGCCTTGCCGACACCGAGGACCACCAGCCGCGACACCGGCAAGCCGGCCGGCGCGACGATGTCGAGCGCGCTGCCGCTCTTGCCGGTGAACCGGTCGGCCGCAGCCGCGCGTTGCACGAGGTCGCCGGTCGGAACTCAGCGCCTTGCGGGCCGCCGGGCCGAACTTCACCCCCTCCCCGCAGAACAGGATAAGAACGCCCTTGGCCGGCGTCGCGAATGGGCCAAAGGCAAGCGGCGGGCATCAGCCATGGCAAATCCTCTGCAAAGTCCTCGATGGTCGCGTCCTTATGGCGCGGCCCGGGCGGTCTGCAAAGCCCGTCCGGAACAACCCTGAAGCGCAAGTTCCCTAGACTGGGTGGCCGCCAGCCCATTGGCCCGGCCGGGTTCGCTGGAATTAACCGTTTGTTGTGCATGTTCAACGGGTTTGCCATGCCAACGCCATTTTGTCGACCGATCAAGACAATGCTGAATGGGGGGATCGGTCCGCCTGGGTTCGGGGCACGCTGGACGTGGGGTCCGGCGCGATTGGCGGTTCGGCCGAAGGTGGGACGGCGCAGGCGGATGGGGTCGATCGGCCGCTATATCTTTCGCACCACTCTTGGGGCGTTCGTGCTGGTGCTTGTCAGCCTGACCGGCAGCCATCTGGCTGACCCAGGCGTTGCGCGACGTCGACCTGATGACCAACCAGGGCCAGACCGCCCTGGTGTTCATCGGCATCACCAGCCTGGTCATCCCGCCGCTGATCCTGGTGATCGCGCCGGTCGCGCTGGTGGTGGCGGTGTCCCACAGCCTGCACAAGCTCGCCACCGATTCCGAGATCATCGTCATGAACGGCGCCGGCATGCGGCCGTGGCGGCTGCTGCAGCCGTTCGTCGCCGTCACGCTCCTTGTCTCTGCGCTGCTGATGGTGATCAGCGCCTATGTCGCGCCCGAAAGCCTGCGCATGCTGCGGCGCTGGCTCACCGAGGTGCGCACCGATCTGGTCAGCAACATCGTGCAGCCGGGCCGCTTCATCGCCATCGAGCCCGGCCTCGCCTTCAACATCCGCGAGCGCCGCGCCAACGGCCTGCTGGTCGGGCATCATGATGGACGACCGCCGCGATCCCGCGCAGCGCGTCACCATCATCGCCGAGCGTGGCGAGATCCTGAAGAACGAGAACGGCAACTTCCTGCTGCTGGAGAACGGCAGCATCCAGCGTCACGAGCAAAGCCAGCGCGACCCCAACATCGTGCAGTTCGACCGCTACGCCTTCGACCTGTCGCAGTTCGCGAACTCGCCAGACCGTTCAAATACACGGTGCGCGAGCGCTACCTGTGGCAACTGATCTCGCCCGAACCCGACGACCGGCTTGCGGTCGAGCAGCCTGGCCAGTTCCGCGCCGAGCTGCATGACCGCATGCTCGCGCCGATCTATCCGTTCGCCTTCGTGCTGATCGCCTTTGCGTTTCTCGGCGCGCCGCGCACCACGCGGCAAAGCGCGGCTGTGGTCGATCAGCGGCGTGATCTCTCGCAGTGTCGCGTGCTGCGGCTGATCGGCTTCGCCTGCACTGTCATCGAGCATCAAACATCCGGTCGCCGCCGCTGTTTCAGTATCTCGCGGTGGCGGGCGCGATGCGCGGCAAGCCTTGTTGCGATCTCGCCGCGGCACTGATCATCGAGCCGCCGGCCTTCGCTGATCAAAGCCGCCGATGCCGTCACCGAATGGCTCGCAGCGCCGCGCCGGCCTGTTCGCGAGGCCGGCACCATGACCGGCACGCTGTCGCGCTATTTCGGCATGCGATTCCTCACCACGCTTGACGGCGGTGCTGGTCGGCGTCTTCATGCTGATCATGCTGCTCGACTACGTCGAGCAGATGCGGCGGCTGTCCGACGTCCCCAACGTCTCGGCGCTGCTGGTCGCAAAGACCTCGCTGTTCCGCGTGCCGCAGATCGCCGAGCGTATCCTGCCGTTCTGCGTGCTGATCGGCGCGATGTCCTGTTACCTCGGCCTGTCGCGGCGGCTTGAACTCGTGGTCTCGCGCGCGGCCGGCATGTCGGCCTGGCAGTTCACCGCGCCGGCCATCGTCGTGGCGCTCGGTGTCGGCGTCATCGCCACCACGGTCTACAATCCGATCGCCGCGGTCCTGCAGGAGAAATCGAAGCGCCTGGAGGCCGAAATCTCCGGCAAGCGTCGAGGGCCTGCAAGCGACGGTGAATGGCTTCTGGGTGACCCAGCGCAGCGACAACGGCCAATCGATCATCAACGCCGCTGGCAAGCCGCGAGCAAGGCGTGTTGCTGAGCAAGGTCACGCGCCTTCGTGTTCGACCAGGGCAACCACTTCCTCGAGCGCATCGAGGCCAACACCGCCATGCCTGGAAGCCGGCCACTGGCGGCTCGACGACGCCCGCGTCTATGCTGCCGGCACGCCGCCGAGCGACCGCGAATCCTATCTGCTCGCCACCAACCTCACGCCCGAGCAGGTCCGCGAAACCTTCTCGACCCCCGAGACCGTGCCGTTCTGGCAGCTTCCCTATTTCATCGACATGGCCGAGCGCGCGGGCCTCACCGCGGCCGGCTACCGCTTGCAATACCAGAAGCTCCTGGCGCGGCCGTTCATGCTGGCCGCCATGGTGCTGCTGGCCGCAGCCTTCAGCCTGCGGTTCTTCCGCTTCGGCGGCGTGCAGAAGATGGTCCTCGGCGGCGTCGCGTCGGGCTTTCTGCTCTACGTCATGTCGAAGCTGACCGACGATCTCAGCAAGGCCGAGCTGTTGCCGCCGATCGTCGCGGCATGGATGCCGGCGGTCGTCGGCGGCATGACCGGTTTCGTCGCGTTGCTGTATCAGGAGGACGGCTGATGGCTGGCGATGCCAGCACTCGTGCGTCGTCTTGTTCGTACTCTTGGCGTCAGCGAGTAAATCGGAGTGTTGCTGTTCTTCGTCGGCGCGGCAGCGGTCGTTGCCGGCTGCTGGTTTGATGCCGCGCCGGCGCAAGCGCAAGATCGTCTTTCCGCAAGCGCCCGGCGCTATCAGCTGTTGCAAGGCCGCCGCCGGGACGAGAAGTCGCCGATGCTGGTGCAGGCGACCGAGATCCACTACGACTACAGCAACAAGCGCGTCTCCGCCGTCGGCAACGTCCAGATCTATTACAACGGCACCACGGTCGAAGCCGACCGCGTCATCTACGACGAGACCACCAAGCGGCTTCAAGCCGAAGGCAACGTCCGGCTCACCGAGCCGGACGGCAAGATCACCTATGCCGAGATGATGGACCTGAGCGACGATTTCCGCGACGGCTTCGTCGACTCGCTCCGCCTCGACACGCCCCGACAAGACCCGGATGGCGGCGGCGCGCGCCGACCGCTCCAGCGGCAACTTCACCGTCTTCCACAACGGCGTCTACACCGCCTGCGAGCCCTGCAAGGACGATCCCAAGAAGCCGCCGCTGTGGCAGGTCAAGGCCGCGCGGATGATCCACGACGAAGGCGAGAAGATGATGTACTTCGAGGACGCGCGCCTCGAATTCTTCGGCCAGCCCGGTCGCCTACATGCCGTACTTCTCGGCGCCCGATCCGACCGTCAAGCGCAAGTCCGGCTTCCTGATGCCGCATTTGGCAGACCAGTTCGAAAACCGGCTTCGGCATCGAGACGCCGTACTACTGGGCGCTGGCGCCCGACTATGACGTCACGTTCTCGCCGCGACTGATGACCAGGCAGGGCGCGCTGATGCGCGGCGAATTCCGCCAGCGGCTGATCGACGGCGCCTTTTCGATCCGCGCCAGCGGCATCTATCAGCTCGACAAGGACGCCTTCCTGCGCCGACGGCGGCCCACCAACGCCCGGCTATCGCAACTTCCGCGGCAGCATCGAGACCACGGGTCAGTTCGCGCTCACCAACAAGTGGACCTGGGGCTGGGACGGCATCGTGCCGACCGACTCGACGTTCTTCCAGGACTACGGCTTGCCGGACCTACCAGCGCGGCACCAACGTCCTGCTCAACGGCCTGACCGAGGGCGTCTCGCAGCTCTATCTGGCCGGCCGCGGCGACCGCAGCTATTTCGACATCCGCAGCATCTACTACTACGGATTTTCCGAAGCCGACGTCCAGAGCGCAGATTCCGGTCATCCATCCGGTGCTCGACTACAGCTACATCTTCGGCGACCCGTTCCTGAGCGGCGAGCTCAGCTACCAGATCAACTTCACCAGCCTGAGCCGCGCCAGCGCCGCATTCGATCCGATCACTTCATCGGCCTATCAACAACAGCACCTGCGCGCCGATCAACGCCGATCCGGCCACAAAGATTCCGGCCAACTGCCTGCTGCGCGGCATTCCCGGGACTGTACACGCGTCTCTCCGCCGAGACGCAGTGGAGGCGCAGCATCACCGATGCCTATCGGCCAGATTTTCACGCCGTTCGTCAAACTGCGCGCCGACGCCGCGAACGTGTCAGATCAATAGCGACCCCGGCGTCGCCAACTACTTCACCACCGGCGACACCACCGAGGTTCGCGCGCATGCCGACCGTCGGGCTCGAGTACCGCTATCCGTTCATCAGCGTGCATTCCTGGGGCACCCAGACCCTCGAGCCGATCGCGCAGATCATCGTGCGGCCGAACGAGCCCGAGCATCGGCAAGCTGCCCAACGAGGATTCGCAGAGCCTGATCTTCGACGACACCAACCTGTTCCGGGTCGACAAGTTCGCCGGCTGGGACCGCATCGAAGGCGGCGGACGCGCCAACGTCGGCATTGCAATACACCACGCAGTTCAACCGCGGCGGCATCATCAACACGCTGTTCGGCCAGTCGTACCAGTTGTTCGGCGCCAACTCGTTCGCGCTCGGCGACAACACCAACACCGGCCTCGAGCAGCGGCCTCGACACCAACCGGTCCGACTACGTGGCGCGCGTGATCGTATCAGCCGGACCGCATCTTTGCGTTCACCACGCGCTTCCGCTTCGACCACGACACCTTCGCTGTGCAACGGTTCGAAACCGAGGCGCGCGCCAGCTTCGATCGCTGGTCGGTTTCGGTGCTGTACGGCGACTATGCCGCTCAGCCCCTAGCTCGGCTTCCTGACGCGGCGCGAGGGCATTCTCACCACCGCCTCGGTCAAGCTAACCGCGAACTGGCTCGCCAACGGCGCCGTCCGCTACGACATCGACGCCACCAGCTTTCAGGGACCCAGTTCGGCATCGGCTATATCGACGATTGCCTCATTCTCGGCGCTGAACTACATCACCAACTACACCTACAGCGGCAACGTCACCACCGATCAGAGAGTCATGCTCCAGATGAGCCTGCGCACGCTCGGCGGCACCGCTGTCAGCCAGACTGTCAGCAGCGCACCGGCGGGGCTATAAGGTTGAGGCTACGGAATCCAGGGAAACGCCCGCCACAGGCCGGGTCTGACGGTAAGAAAGCAGTGCGCGACGTAACGAAATTCTCTTCGGCCCTTGTGGCGGCGCTCCGCCGGCTGTTGGTCTGTGCCGCGATAGCGAGCGTGGCGGTGCCCGCCGTGGCCGCGCCTGCCCCGACGCAACTGGTCGCCGTCGTCGTCAACGGCGATCCGATCACCAATTTCGACATCGAGCAGCGCACCAAGCTGATGCAACTCGGCGGCCAGAAAGCCACGCGCGCAAGAGGTGATCGAAGAGCTGATCAACGAAAAACTGAAGATTCAAGTGCTGAAGCGGTTCAACATTCGACGACATCGACAAGGATGTCGATAACGCATTCCGGCAACATGGCGCGGCGCATGCACGCAGACGCCGAAGGAGTTCACCAATCAGCTTGACCACGCCGGCGTCAAGATCGAATACGCTCAAGTCGCGCATCCGCGCCGAACTCATCTGGAGCCAGATCATCCGCGGCCGGTTCCAGAGCAGCTTCCAGTTCAGCGACAAGGACATCGCAGCGAGGCTCGAGGCCAAGAAACCCGAGGACGCCAACGTCGCCGGCTACGACTACACGCTTCGTCCGATCCTGTTCGTGGTGCCGCGCGGATCGCCGCCGGCGGCGTTCGAGGCGCGCAAAAAGGAAGCCGAGGCGCTGCGCGCCCGCTTTCCAGAGTTGCGAACAGGGCATCCCGCTGGCCCGCGCCATCCGCTACGTCGCGGTGCGTCAGCACGGTGGTCAAGGCCTCGGCCGACCTGCCGCCGGCGCTGCGCGACGTTCTGGCCAAGACCGAGCTCGGCCAGCTGACCGCCGCCCGAGGTCACGCGCGCAAGGCGTCGAGATCTATGCGCTGTGCGGCAAGAAGCAGTCCGAGAACGCGCCGGCCAAAAAGGAAATTCGCGACCAGCTGTATCAACGAAGCGTTCGAGAACCAATCCAAGAAATATCTCAAGGAACTGCGCGACCAAGCCATGATCGAGTACCGATAGGCGGCCCTGCAATGTCGCGACCGCTGGCGCTGACGCTCGGAGAGCCCGCCGGGATCGGGCCCGACATTGCGCTCGCGGCCTGGATGCGCCGCGCCGAACTCGATCTGCCGGCCTTCTACATCCTCGCCGATCCGCAGCGCCTGAGCGCGGCGCGCCGGCCGGCTCGGCCTCGATGTGCCGATCGAACGCGTCGAGCCCGCGGCCGCCGGCCAAGACCTTCGCGCGCGCGCTGCCGGTGGTGACGCTCGGCATCGCCGCCACGGCCGAGCCCGGCCAGCCCGACGCCACCAGCGCGCCGGCGGCGATCGCTGCCATCGACCGCGCGGTCGCCGACGTCGATCGACGGCGCGGCCGCCGCCATCGTCACCAACCCGGTCGCCAAGAGCGTGCTCTATCGCGTCGGGCTTCGCCGAGCCGGGCCACACCGAATATCTCGCCAAGCTCTCGTTCGAGAAGACCGGCGAGCCGGCCTGGCCGGTGATGATGCTGTGGTCGCCCGAGGTCGCGGTGGTGCCGGTCACCATCCACGTGCCGTACAAAGAGGTGCCGCAGCGGCTCACCCGCGACCTGATCTTCGAGACCGGCCGGGTCGTGGCGCGCGACCTGATCGAGCGCTTCGGCATCGCGCGGCCGCGGCTCGCCGTTGCCGGCCTCAATCCGCACGCCGGCGAGGACGGCACGCTCGGCAAGGAGGACGCGACGGTGGTGCGGCCCGCGGTCGAGCGGCTGGTCGCCGACGGCATCGACGCGCGCGGTCCGCTCCCGGCCGACACCATGTTCCATGCGGCGGCGCGCAAGACCTACGACGCGGCGCTCTGCATGTATCACGACCAGGCGCTGATCCCGATCAAGACGCTCGCCTTCGACCACGCCGTCAACGTCACGCTCGGCCTGCCGTTCGTGCGCACCTCGCCCGACCACGGCACCGCCTTCGACATCGCCGGCACCGGCCAGGCCGATCCGGCGAGCCTTGTCGCCGCGCTGAAGCTTGCGGCACGGCTTGCCGCGGCCGACGATGGCAAGCAACGGAGGCCCGCCGCCGCACGCGCATGAGCGCGATCGACGACCTGCCGCCGCTGCGCGAGGTGATCCGGCGGCACGGGCTTTCCGCGAAGAAATCGCTCGGCCAGAATTTCCTGCTCGACCTCAATCTCACCGGCCGCATCGCCCGCGCCGCCGGTCCGCTCGACGGCGCGACCGTGGTCGAGATCGGCCCCGGCCCCGGCGGACTGACCCGCGCGCTGCTGGCCGAGGGCGCGCGCAAGGTCATCGCCGTCGAGCGCGACCAGCGCGCGATCGCGGCGCTCGAGCGAGATCGCCGAGCGTTATCCCGGCCGGCTCACCATCGTCGCAGGCGACGCGCTGCGAATTCGACCCGCAGCCCCGCCTGGACGGCAGGCCTGCGCGCATCGTCGCCAACCTGCCCTACAACATCGCGACCGCGCTGCTGGTGTCGTGGCTTACCGCCGAGCCATGGCCGCCTTGGTACGACCGCCTGGTGCTGATGTTTCAGCGCGAGGTCGCCGAGCGCATCGTCGCCCCGCCGGGCGGCAAGCACATACGGCCGGCTGTCGGTGCTGGCCGGCTGGCGCACGCAAGGCGAAAATCCTGTTCGACGTGCATCCTTCGAACTTCGTGCCGCCGCCCAAAGTGACCTCGTCGGTGGTCGAACTGATCCCGCGCGCCGTCGCCGCTGCCCTGCGACCGCAGCACTGCTGGAGCGCGTCACCGAGGCCGCGTTCGGCCAGCGCCGCAAGATGCTGCGGCAGAGCCTGAAATCGCTTGGCCCCGATCCGCTGCCGCTGCTCGCCGCGGCCGGCATCGAGCCCACCGCGCGCGCCGAGGAAATCCCGGTCGAGGGTTTTGTCGCCCTCGCGCGAGCATTCGAAGCCGCTAAGATATCCAAATGACAAACCTCCGCCGCTTCTCGCTCACCGCCTATCAGGCAGCCGCTCTGCGAAACCATCGTCGATTGCCCGGAGCCAAAGGGCAGCGAGGTGCTCATCCGCATCGAACGCTGCGGCGTGTGCCATTCCGACCTGCACATGCAGGACGGCTTCTTTGCGCTCGGCGACGGCAAGACGCTCGATGTCCGCGAAGGCCGAACGTTGCCGTTCACGCTCGGCCACGAGATCGCCGGCGTCGTCGAGCGGGCCGGCCCCGACGCGGTAAACGCAAAGATCGGCGCCAAGGTCGGCGGTCTATCCCTGGATCGGCTGCGGCCGGTGCGCCGCCTGCAGGGCCGGCGAGGAAAACCTCTGCTCCACCAACCGCCACCTCGGCATCTCGGCCGACGGCGGCTTTGCCTCCCACGTGCTGGTGCCGCATCCGCGCTATCTGATCGACTATGCGCCGCTGCCGCCGTCGTTCGCCGGCGCGCTGATGTGCTCGGGGCTGACCGCCTATTCCGCGCTCAAGCGTCTGCAGGCTCACGCCGCGCGCGGGCCGGCGCTGCTGGTCGGCCTCGGCGGCGTCGGCATGATGGGACTTTCCATTGCCCGCGCCCTGTTTCCGCAGCCACCGATCGTCGCCGACATCGACGCCGGCAAGCGCGAGGCCGCGCTGAAGGCCGGCGCCGCCGCGGCCTTCGATCCGGCCGACCGCGAGGCCCGCCGCGCTCTGATCAAATCCACCGGCGGCGGCGTGTTCGCGGCCTGCGATTTCGTCGGCTCCGAAAAGTCGCTCGCCTTCGCCACCGGCGCGCTCGCCAAGGGCGGCAAGGTCGTGGTCACCGGCCTCCTTGGCGGCAATTTCCCGCTTGCCGCCACTATGTTTGTGCTCAAGGCAATGACGGTCGAAGGCACGCTGACCGGCACGCTCGCCGAGGCCAACGAACTTGATGGCGCTTGCCCGCGCCGGCAGGATTTCCGCCACTTCCGATCGAGGAAAGACCTCTTGCTGCAGCGCAACAATCTCTCGACGACCTCCGGGCTGGCCGGGTGCGTTGGACGTGTCAGTCTTGTGACATAGGCGCAACAAGCCACAATTAGTTGATTGCCGGTATTATTTTACAGCCATATAAGCGTTATTGCAGCGCACAATCACCAAGTCCGGGAATCAAGGGAGTGGATCATGGCTCTGCCACGGTTTGGCGGTGCCGCGGGTTCCATCCTTACCGGCCTTACAGCGATGGCAATGTTCTCATTGCAGCTCGCGTACGCCCACGGTCCGGCAGAGTGGATCCAGCGCGGCGGTTACAAGAATGCGGTTGGGAATTGTGCTGCGGAGAGCGCGACTGTTTCGAGCTCTCCGATGCCGACGTCAAGATCACGTCGGCCGGCTACTACGTTGTCAGCATCAAGGAGACCATCCCGTTCAGCGAGGCAACCCCTTCGCCGACGGGCCGCTATTGGCGCTGCCAATGGGGCGGCTCTGCGCAAATGCTTCTTCGCGCCGCCAAGCCAGACCTGACGAGCAGGCTGACGCGACGTCGAAGTGTTCAGAGTTTCGATTGCAGGCCGCGCACGAACGCGGACAGGCCGGTTTGTCGTTCGCGCTTGAGCCGCTCGGCCGCGAGGATCGCGCGCACGTCGCCGAAGGCACGATCGAGCTCGCGATTCACCACGACGTAATCGTACTCGGCCCAATGGCTCATCTCGCCGCCGGCCTTGGCCATGCGGGCGCGGATCACCTTCTTGTCGTCCTGCGCGCGGGTGTGCAGCCGCCGCGCCAGCTCGCCGCTCGACGGCGGCAGCACGAACACGCTGACCAGATCGCGCGGGCGTCGTCTCGCGCAATTGCTGCGTGCCCTGCCAATCGATGTCGAACAGCACGTCACGGCCGGCCTTGAGCGCCCTCTCCACCGGCTTGCGCGGCGTGCCGTAGAAATTGCCGAACACCTCGGCGTGTTCCAGAAGCTCGCCGGCGCTGCACCATCCGGTCGAACCGCTTGCGGTCGATGAAATGATAGTGCCGGCCGTTGACCTCGCCGCGGCCGCCTCGCCCGCGTCGTCACCGAGATCGACAGCTCGATGCCGCGCTCCTCGGTCGAGCAGCATGCGCGACAGCGTGGTCTTGCCGGCGCCCGACGGCGACGACAGCACCAGCATCAGCCCGCGCCGGGCGATCGACTTGCTCTTGCGCCCTCCGCGCCATCGTCTACTCCAGGTTCTGCACCTGCTCGCGGAACTGCTCGACCACGGCCTTGAGCTCAAGCCCGATGTTGGTCAGTTCGAGGTCGTTGGCCTTGGAGCACAGCGTGTTCGATTCGCGATTGAGCTCCTGGGCGAGGAAGTCGAGCTTGCGGCCGATCGGGCCGCCGCCGGCGATCAGCTTCTTGGCCTGCGCGACATGGGCGGCGAGCCGGTCGAGCTCCTCGCGGATGTCGATCTTGGTGGCGAGCAGGATCGCCTCCTGGTGCAGCCGGTCGGGATCGAACCGCTGCGAGGCTTCCAGCAGCGTCGCCACCTGCTCGGCGAGCCGCGCCTTGATCGCCTCGGGCTTGCGGCCGGGCGCGGCCTCGGCGCGCGCCGCGAGCGCGCCGATCTCCGACAGCCGCGCCGGCAGGATCTTGCCGAGCGCCTGGCCTTCGGTGCGGCGCATGTCGGCCAGCCCCTTCAGCGCCTCGCCGAAGCCCTGCGACGATCGCCGCCTCGGCGGCGCGCGCTCGTCCTCGCTCTCCTCGGCTTCGCTCACCTCGATCACGCCCTTGAGCGACAGAATGCCGTCGAGGCTCGGCGGCGCGCCTCGACCTTGCCGGACAGGCCCTTGAGCGCCGCCAGCACGGCGTTGAGCACCGGCTCGTTGACGCGCGCCACCGGCGCCGCGCCCTCGCGGCTCACCGTCAGGTTGGCGAACACGCTGCCGCGCGCCAGCATCTCGGCGGCGCGCGCGCGCACCGCCGGCTCGATCGCGTCCCAGCCCGGCGGCAGCCGCAGCTTGAGATCGAGCCCCTTGGAATTGACCGACTTCAGCTCCCAGGCCCAGGCATAGCTGCCGGCGACGCCGTGGCCACGCGCAAAGCCGGTCATGCTCGACAGCGCCATCGATGGCGAATCCGTGTCCCGAAAATTCGCCGGACCTTATCGGCCGCGTCGCAGCCGCTCACAAGCCGCGGCTACCGTGTACGGCGCGTTCGTCGCGCGGGTCTGGCCGGCGCCGCCGGCCGGCTGCAGCGACGCGCGGCTGCGCGCGGTCTGCTGCTCAAGCGCGCGCAGCCGCGCGACGTTCTTCTGGTGCTGCTCGTAGGTGTCGGCGAAGGCATGGCCGCCGGTGCCGTCGGCGACGAAATACAGCTCCTTGGTGCGCGCCGGATTGGCGGCGGCTTCGAGCGAGGCGCGGCCGGGATTGGCGATCGGCCCGGGCGGCAGGCCGTCGATGACATAGGTGTTGTAGGGCGTCGGCTGCTCGATCTCGCTGCGCTGGATCGGCCGGCCGAGCGAGCCCTTGCCGCCGACCAGCCCGTAGATGATGGTCGGGTCGGATTGCAGCTTCATCTTGCTGCGCAGCCGATTGACGAACACCGCGGCGACCCGCGTGCGCTCCTCGGGCTTGCCGGTTTCCTTCTCGACGATCGAGGCGAGCGTGACGAGCTGCTCCGGCGTCTTGATCGGCAGGTCGGCGCTGCGGCGCTCCCAGATCTCCTGCACCGCGCGCCGCTGCGCCTGCTGCATGCGCTGGATCATCTGCTCGCGCGTGGTGCCGTAGGTGAACCGGTAGGTTTCCGGCAGCAGCGTGCCCTCGCGCGGCACGTCGCGGATGTTGCCGGTGAGCGCGTCGTTTTCCATCAGCCGCTGCACGATCTGGTCCGAGGTCAGGCCTTCGGCGATGGTGAAGGCGTGCTGCACCACCTTGCCATCGATGATGGTGTCGACCACGTCGCGCAGGCTGGCGTTCCGGGTGAAGCGATACTCGCCGGATTTCAGATCGTTCTGCGCCTTGAGCACCAGCGCGCCGGCGATGAACAGATAGGGCTGATCGATCACGCCCTCGCGCACCAGGAGATCGGCGGTGTCGCGGATGCCGCCGCGCGGAATGTTGACCACCTTGTCCTGCGGTGAGCGGTCCCGGCATGTCGAAGCGCTGCTTGCCGATGCACGAAGGCCGATGCCGCCGACCACGGTCAGCAGGAAGATCACGGTGAGCAGCGCGTTGCCGGCGATCACGATCGGATTGCGCGCGCGCCCGGCAGCGCCGCTTCGGTCCTGGCGCCGCCGGCACATTGTCGGGCTGCAGCGCCGCGCGCGGGCTGCGCGCCGAGATCGGCCGCGGGTCGACGACCGCGGCGCCGTCGTGCGGCGTCACCTGCAGCGGCGGATAGGGCTCGCCGGCGCCAGGCGCCGCGCGCGCGTTCGATGGCGGCGTGGCGGGCCGGCTGTGGCCGGCCGGCGACGGCTGGGCCGCGGCGCCGGCTGTCTGCGCGGCGCGGACGAGCAGGCCGTGCGGCAGTGCCGTTGGTCGGCTGCTGCGGCTGTCGTTGCGGTGTTGCGCGCCGGCTGTACCGGCCGCGGCTGCGGCGCGGTCGCCGCTCGCGACTGGCTGCGGCAGCCGCGTGGAACGCTTGCGGCGGCCGATTGCGGCGGCGCGCGTCGCACGCCGGCTTGAGGGCGCCAGGGTTTTGCACCGGAGACGGGCTGCGGCGGCGGTTGCGGCGGAGCGCCGCCGGCGTTGTGGGCCGCGCCCGCGCCGTTGACCGGCGGACGGCCAGCGCCCGTCGCCGCCGGGCGGCTGATTGGCCGAACTCACCGCCTACCCCCCGCAATCATGCGCGCAGTACTCCCGAAGGCGAAAGCTTCACCGACGCCCGATACGCGGCCCGACGCCCCGGTCGCATGGTCGCAGATTTCCGGCGCGCTGCCCATGATTTTTCGACGGCTTCGGCGCGCATTCGCGGCCGCAACGTCGCAGATTGAAAAGCAAATATGGCGAAAGGGTGGAGGCCATTGCGGAGCGGCAAATGCAGGGCCGACACTGCTCAGGCCGCACAGCGGCGGAAGATCAGCGACGCATTGGTGCCGCCGAAACCGAACGAATTCGACAGCACCACGTCGATGTCGCGCTTGCGCGCCTGATGCGGCACGAGATCGATCGGCGTCTCCACCGACGGATTGTCGAGATTGAGCGTCGGCGGCGCGACGCCGTCGCGCATCGCCAGGATCGAGAAGATCGCCTCGACCGCGCCGGCCGCGCCGAGCAGATGGCCGATCGACGATTTGGTCGACGACATCGAAATGCGGCCGGCCGCATTGCCGACCACGCGCTGCACCGCGCCAAGCTCGATCTCGTCGCCGAGCGGCGTCGAGG
Source organism: uncultured Alphaproteobacteria bacterium (assembly GCA_963702635.1). Classification (GTDB taxonomy): domain Bacteria; phylum Pseudomonadota; class Alphaproteobacteria; order Rhizobiales; family Xanthobacteraceae; genus Z2-YC6860. Next base: position 9,132 of record CAVPDL010000009.1, on the reverse strand, counting down.
TGCCGTGGGCGTTGATGTAGTCGATTTCGCCCGGCGGGATGCCGGCGCGCTTGATCGCCGCGCTCATGCAGCGGAACGCGCCGTCGCCGTCGGACGCGGGCGCGGTGATGTGAAAGGCGTCGCCCGACATGCCGTAGCCGATCAGCTCGGCATAGATCTTGGCGCCGCGCGCCTTGGCGTGCTCGTACTCCTCGAGCACCACGACGCCGGCGCCCTCGCCCATCACGAAGCCGTCGCGGTCGCGGTCGTAAGGCCGCGACGCCTTGGTCGGCGTGTCGTTGAACCCGGTCGAAAGCGCGCGCACCGCGGCAAAAGCCCGCGAGCGAAATCCGGTTGACCGGCGACTCGCGTGCCGCCCGCCACCATGACGTCGGCATCGCCGAGCGCGATCATCCGCCCGGCGTCGCCGATGGCATGCGAGCCGGTCGAGCAGGCGGTGACGACGGCGGAGTTGGGACCCTTCAGCCCATGCTCGATCGACACGTAGCCGGAGGCGAGATTGATGATGCGGCCGGGAATGAAGAACGGCGAGACGCGGCGCGGCCCGCGCTCCTTCAGCGTGATCGCGGTGTCGGCGATGCCTTCGACGCCGCCGATGCCGGACGCCGATCATCACGCCGGTGGTGTTCTGCTCATCGGGCGTCTTCGGCTTCCAGCCGGCATGCTCGAGCGCCTGCTTCGCCGCGCACATCGCATAGACGATGAACTTGTCGACCTTGCGCTGCTCCTTCGGCTCCATCCACTGGTCGGGATTGTAGGTGCCGCCGGTGCCGTCGCCATGCGGGATCATGCCGGCGATCTGGCAGGGCAGGTCGGAGACCTCGAACGTGTCGATCATGCTTGGCGCCGCTTTCGCCGGCGATCAGGCGCGACCATGTCGCCTCGACCCCGCAACCCAGCGGCGTCACCATTCCCATGCCGGTGACGACGACGCGTCTCATCGACACTCCCAAGCCACGGTACACTCCCAAGCCACGGGCCAAAGCACCCGGTGCCTCACGGCACCGGGCAACGATCGTATCCCCCAGTTGAAGGAGTTTACCCGCTGATCGCGGCGACCGGGCAGTTCGCCCGGCCGTGCCAGCAGCCGTCGGCCCGCCGGTCAGCTCTTGGCGTTCTTTTCGAGGAATTTCACCGCGTCGCCGACGGTCAGGATGGTCTCCGCCGCATCGTCGGGAATCTCGCAGCCGAACTCTTCCTCGAAGGCCATGACCAGTTCGACCGTGTCGAGACTGTCGGCGCCGAGATCGTCGATGAAGCTCGCGCCCTCGGTCACCTTGTCGGGCTCAACGCCCAGATGCTCCACGACGATCTTCTTCACCCGCTCGCCGATATCACTCATCGTCTGAACCTCTTGTTCGAATTGGGCTCGATCTAACGACCCCGAGCTAACGCGGTCACGAGCTTCGCCGTGCAGACGGGGTGAACGTTGACACGGTCGCGAGCGGACCGCATATCGCCCTCGCCCATCCGGTTTCCCCCGCCAGGCCTAATGCTCGGTTAACATACTTCATTAGGCTTGACCAGCCAAAGGACGGCCACATGCAAGCCGCCCATGCTCGCGACATCAGATCATCGCCATCCCGCCGTTGACGTGCAGGGTCTGGCCGGTGACATAGGCGGCCTCGTCGGACGCGAGATAGACCACAGCCGCCGCGACATCGGCGCCGCTGCCGAGCCGGCCCGCCGGAACCATGTGCAGGATCGCCTCGCGCTGCTTGTCGTTGAGCTTGTCGGTCATCGGCGTTGCGATGAATCCCGGCGCCACGCAATTCGCGGTGACGCCGCGCTTGGCGTATTCCTTGCCGATCGACTTGAACATGCCGATCATGCCGGCCTTGGTCGCGGTGTAGTTGGCCTGGCCCGGATTGCCGGTGACGCCGACCACCGAGGTGATGCCGATGATGCGGCCGAAGCGCCGCCGCATCATGCCCTTCACCGCCGCGCGCGCGAGCCGGAAGGTCGAGGTCAGGTTGACGTTGAGCACCTGCTCCCAGTCCTCGTCCTTCAGCGCGACGAACAGATTGTCCCGGGTGATGCCGGCATTGGCCACCAGGATGTCGAGCTGGCCCAGCGCCTTCTCGGCGTCCGGCACCAGCGCCTCGACCGCGTCCTTGTTGGCGAGATCGCAGGGCAGCACCGGCGCGCCGCCGAGCTCGGCGGCGAGCGCATCGAGCGCCTCGCGGCGCGTGCCCGAGACCGCGACCTTGGCGCCCTGCGCGTGCAGCGCGCGCGCGATGGCGCCGCCGATGCCGCCGGTCGCGCCGGTGACGAGCGCGGTCTTGCCGGTCAGATCGAACATGCGGCTCTCCCGCTGACCTTCGCTTCGCGCGCAGCCTTGAACGCGGCCACATCGTCCGGCGTGCCGATCGCAGCGCCGGTGGCGCCCTCGGCGATGCGCTTGAGCAGCCCGGTCAGCACCTTGCCGGAGCCGATCTCGTAGAAATTCGTCACGCCCGCGCCGGCCATGTACGCCACGCATTCGCGCCAGCGCACCGTGCCGGTGACCTGCTCGACCAGGCGACGCACGATCTCGGCCGGATCGCTGATCGGCTTGGCCAGCACATTGGCGACCACCGGCACCACCGGCGGCTTCACGCTGGTCTTGCGCAAGCGCCTCCGCCATGGCGTCGGCGGCGGGCCGCATCAGCGCGCAATGAAACGGCGCCGAGACCGGCAGCATCATCGCGCGCCTGGCGCCCTTTGCCTTGGCGATCTCGACCGCGCGCTCGACCGCGCTCTTGTTGCCCGACACCACGACCTGGCCGCCGCCGTTGTCGTTGGCGGCCTGGCAGACCTCGCCCTGCGCCGCCTCGGCCGCGACCGCGGCCGCGGCTTCAAGCTCCAGCCCGAGCAGCGCCGCCATCGCGCCGGTGCCGACCGGCACCGCCTGCTGCATGGCGCGGCCGCGGATGCGCAGCAGCCGCGCGGTGTCCGCAATGGTCAGCGCGCCGGCCGCGGCCAGCGCCGAATATTCGCCGAGCGAATGGCCGGCGACGAACTTGCGCATCGCGCGCCAGATCGACGCCGGCCTCCGCTTCCAGCACCCGCATCGCCGCGAGCGACACCGCCATCAGCGCCGGCTGGGCGTTCTCGGTCAGCGTCAGCTTTTCGGCCGGGCCCTCCCACATGATCGCGGTGAGCTTCTCGCCGAGCGCCGCGTCGACCTCGTCGAACACCGCGCGCGCCGGCGGAAACGCCTCCGCCAGCGCCTTGCCCATGCCGACCGCCTGGCTGCCCTGGCCCGGAAACACGAAGGCTACCGCCATTTCTCAACCTCGTCGCAAAAACGGGCCGAAAGGGCCGATATTCGGAAACCTATGTCAAGCTGCTGGAGGCTCAGTCAGGTGGAGCTCGAACCGAGCAAAAGCTTGCGTTCCGGCCGAAAACCCCTATAAACCCCGCTTCCGTGATCGGCCGGGAGCTGAACGGACGGCCGCACTGACCCTCCGTCATGAGCCGGTAGGGCCACGTGGTCCGGCGTCCCGTGTTCCCGCCTTCAGAGCGTTCGAGCCTTTCCGAAGGGCTCGAAGGGCTTGGCGCCGAAAGACGGAGCGAACAGAGGAAAGGCATTTCATGCCGCTATACGAACACGTCTATCTCGCGCGCCAGGACGTCAGCGCGCAGCAGGTCGAGGAACTGACCAAGCAGTTCAAGGGCGTCATCGAGCAGATGGGCGGCAAGGTCACCAAGAACGAATACTGGGGCGTGAAGTCGCTCAACTTCCGCATCCGCAAGAACCGCAAGGCGCATTTCACCCTGCTCAACGTCGACGCGCCGCCGGCGGCGCTGACCGAGATCGAGCGCCAGCAGCGCATCAACGAAGACGTGCTGCGCTATCTCACCATCCGCGTCGACGAGCTCGAGGAAGGCCCCTCGGCGATGATGCGCAAGGTCGAGCGCGACCGCGAGCGCGACGAGCGCGGCGGCTTCGGCGGTGGCTTTGGCGGCGGCGGCCGGTTCGGTGACCGCGACCGCGGCGATCGTTTCGGCGATCGGGATCGTGGCGACCGTGGCGACCGCCCGCCGCGGCGGCCGCGCGACGACGCCGAGGCGACCGGCGAAGCTCAGGCCACGGAGGAGTAACGATCATGGCATTCGGTGATTCTCCTCGCGGCGGCGGTGCTGGTGGTGGTGGTGGCGGCGGTGCGCGCCGGCCGTTCTTCCGGCGGCGCAAGACCTGCCCGTTCTCCGGCGCCAACGCGCCGAAGATCGACTACAAGGACGCCAAGCTGCTGCAGCGCTACGTCTCCGAGCGCGGCAAGATCGTGCCGAGCCGGATCACCGCGGTGTCGGCGAAGAAGCAGCGCGAGCTCGCGCAGGCGATCAAGCGCGCGCGCTTCCTCGGGCTGCTGCCCTACGTGATCCGCTAACGACGGATCGCGACACATTCGAGGTCTCCGGGATCGACCCCGGCGACCGATGGTTGGGGCGGACTAGATCCGGATCCGCCTCTAACCGCTCGAAGGAGCGGGACAGCTCGATGGTGCAAGTCTTCCTCATCGGCTTGAGCGCGGGAGCGGCGGCCGCGCTGCTGTTCGCGTCGGTGGCGTCGGGCTCGCCGCTGTCGGTGCTGCTGTTCTATCTCGCGCCGCTGCCGATCCTGATCGCGGCGATGGGCTGGAGCCATTGGGCCGCGCTGGTCGCGGCTGTTGTCGCCTCGGCGGCCTCGCCGCGATCTTCGGGCCGCTGTATTTCATCGCCTTCCTGGTCGGCGTCGGGCTGCCGGCCTGGTGGCTCGGCTATCTCGCGCTGCTGGCGCGGCCAGCCGCCGACGGCGGCCTCGAATGGTATCCGGTCGGCCATCTGGTGTTCTGGGCGGCCACCATCAGCGCCGCCATCGTGATCGGCGCGATGCTGACCATCGGCGCCGACGCCGAAGGCTTCCGCGCGTCGTTGCGGAGCGGACTTGAGCGCATGTTCGCCCGAGGCGAGGCTCGACGGACGGCCGTCGCTCCCCGACCGGCTGCTCGATTTCCTGGTGGCGGCGCTGCCGCCGGCCGCCGCCGTGCTCACCACCATCACCAATATCGTCAATCTCTGGCTCGCCGAACGCGTCGCACGGATCTCGGGACGGCTGCGCCGGCCGCCGCCGGAACTGTCGGCCATGCGGTTTCCGCCCTACGCGCCGGCGCTGGTGGGTGCCGCATTCGCGGTTACGTTCCTGCCCGGCATGGCAAGCCTCAGTGCGACGGTGCTGACGGCGAGCCTGCTGATGGCCTATGCGGTGCTCGGCTTCGCCGTGCTGCACGCGATCACGCGCGGCATGAACAGCCGGCCGTTCACGCTCGGCGGCGCCTACGCCGCCGTCCTGATGTTCGGCTGGCCGGTGCTGGCGCTCAGCATGCTTGGCCTTGCCGACACCGCCTTCGATCTTCGCGGCCGCGCCGCCCAACGGCGCGGCTCATCCCATCCTCGAACCTGAAACGGAGAACGTCATGGAAGTGATTTTGCTCGAACGCGTCGCCAAGCTCGGCCAGATGGGCGACGTCGTGCGCGTCAAAGACGGCTTTGCGCGCAATTTCCTGCTGCCCAAGGGCAAGGCGCTTGCGCGCGACCGAGGCCAACAAGGCCAAGTTCGAGACCATGAAGGTCGATTTGCAGGCGCAGAATCTCGCCGGCAAGAGCGAGGCCGACAAGGTCGGCAGCAAGCTCGACGGCAAGAGCTTCCCGGTGCTGCGCCAGGCCTCCGAAACCGGCCAGCTCTACGGCTCGGTGTCGCCGCGCGATCTCGCGGAGCTGCTCACCGACAACGGCTTCGCCGTCGACCGCAACCAGATCGCGCTCAATGTGCCGATCAAGTCGATCGGCCAGCACAAGGTGCCGGTGCTGCTGCATCCGGAGGTCGAGGTTACGATCACCGTCAACGTGGCGCGCAGCGCCGACGAGGCCGAGCGGCTCGCGCGCGGCGAGGACGTCACCGTGCGCCGCGAAGGCGGCGAAGCCGACGACGCCGCCGAGGCGGCGTCAGTCGCGGCGGCGGCTTTCTTCGAACCAGGAACCCAGAACAAAGAAAAAGTCGAAAGCGACAAGATCAGCGAAGACGACAAGGCCAAGGCGTAGCCCCAGTGCCGCCGATTTGAAGTCCTGCACCGCCTGCGACTTGCTCGTCAGGAACTTCAAATCGAAAGGCGGCACTAGAAAAATGCACATGGATGGGTGTGGTCATGGGTGAAGAGTTTAAAAAGATCATGGCGACTTACGTGAAATACCCGCCGCGCAAACAGCAGAGCTTGACCTACACAGGCCCGATCACGCTCTCGAATTACGAAAAATTCCAATCCATCCGAGATTCTGCTGGCCAAGGATGGCATCAGCCTTCCGATGCCGACCGGAAACTGATGACGATGAAAAGAAGCGGTGCCAACGTAGCGCCGCCTCTTCTCAAAGGCGGCCAATTTACCTTTTTGAGGAGATGAACATGATCAACCGCCGCGCTCTGCTCTCGTCTTTGGCTTTGCTTCCGGCCTTGCGGCTGCAGACTGCGATCGGCCAACAAGTGTCCGTCGCGCCACAAAATCCGGTGACTGCGATCGACATCGCGCTCGAACCCGACGCGACCATGGTTCAGCACGCGATGGCCGCCAACGCTCGTCTGCTCAAGTCATTCCCGAGGGGCTTTGCGCTGGATGCAACGCACCACGCGCACGTCACCATGTTGCAGCAGTTCGTTCGTACGGATGACCTCGACAAGGTCTATGCTGCGGCGAATGCGGTTCTGGCCAAAGAGAAGCCCAGGGCATGGACGCTGAAGGCGTTCAAGTATTACTACATTCCATCTCCGCCGGTCGGCCTCGCGGGAATTGTAGTCGAACCGACTGACAACCTGCATCGACTGCAAGACGAACTCATCAGAGCCGTTGAGCCCTACACCGTGAAAACCGGGACCCCGGCGGCGTTCTTCAGCGAAGATGGCGGACGCGACATTCAAAAAGACCTGATCGAGTACGTCGCCAATTTCGTCACAATCGCGGCAGGCAAGCGATTCAATCCGCATGTAACGATCGGCGTCGGAACAGAAACCTATTTGAAGGAGATGTTGGCGGAGCCATTCGCGTCGTTCACGTTCTCGGCAGCCGGCGCGTCGGTCTATCAGCTTGGCAGCTTTGGCACAGCTCGGAAGGAACTCAAGGCACTAACGCTGACGCCCTGAGGGGGCGGCAGCGGTCTTCGACGCCTTATCGGAATGCCATTCTTCAAAACCCAGGGAGGTCGAGATGCGCGATAGCTCTCATGGTGAGGCCGACAAGGTCGGGAGCAAGCTCAATGGCAAGAGCTTCCCGGTGCTGTTGCATCCGGGGGTCGAGGTTACGATCACCGTCAATATGGCGCGCAGCGCTGCGAGGACGTCTCCGTGCGCCGCGAAGGCGGCGAAGCCGAGGACGCCGCCCAGGCGGCGGCAGCCGCGGCGGAGGCTTTCTTCGAACCAGTAACCCAGAACAAAGAAAAAGTCGAAAGCGACAAGGTCAGCGAAGACGACAAGGCGCAGCCGGCCAAGGCGTAGCTGTGAGCTGCCCTCATGGGGCTCAAAGTTCAGCGCGCCACCATAATATTCTCCGTGGGCCTCAACGACAACAAACCTTGGGCTGAAATGGACGTGGCCGATCTGCGGCTGTGTGCAGAACATGGAATCATCAACTTGCAAGGCCCACCGATGCAGACGCCAATAGCGTGATTTTACTTCCGCTTTCGGGAGCACAGCCGACATGACGGGAGTTGCTGAATGCCTTTGGCGTTGCACCTTGGGCCAATGGACGCCCGAGCTGGCCAGCCTGTAGCATGTCTCCCGCCTCCCTTCGCCCTTATCGAGCTTTGGAGAAGCAAGATGCATCGAAGCAATCGCGCTCTGCGGGCTTCTGTTTTGCTTTCAGCGTTGATCCTGCTGTCGACTGTTGGGAGCGGATCGATGCCGACATCGGCAGCGGCCCAAACCGCCTCGGATCAGTCGGTGATCTACCTCAATCAGGCTTGGTCGCAGGACGACCGCGAGTGGTACTATAATTTTTCTCAGGGCTCGGCGGTTCTGTCATATGACATTTTCTTGAACCTGGAGATTGCCGGCGGCCAAGACTTGTTCCGATCCGACGGTAATCTGGCGCGTTACGGCCTGATCCCCACGACTGCAAATAAATACAATCCCGACGCCTTGCCGATCGGCATGACCAAGACAGTGGTTGCGGCCGCGGTAAAGGGTTGGCCGGCCGGAGATTATGTGGGTCCGAACTGCGCCGCCTGCCACGAAGGCCAACTGGACTACAAGGGTAAGCACGTCCGTATCGAGGGCGGAATTTCCCACACCTTCGATTTCCAGATGCTCACTCGTGGCCTCGACGATGCGCTTCAAACCACTTTGAGGGACGCTGCAAAATTCGATCGATTGGCGGCGCGGCTCCGAGCGTCCGATGGAAATGCCAAAGAAAGATTGCGCAAGCGACTCGAGGCGGAGACCGATTGGGTGCATGAATATGCCACCCGAACCTCCGTCAGCCCTTTTCCGTGGGGGCCGGGGCGAATCGATGCCCTTACCATGATCCAGAATTGTCAGATGGCCACACTGACGAATATTCCCGAGAACGTTGCCACTCCTATTGCTCCGGTTAAGCCACCGTTCCTCTGGAACGCGCCGCAGGGATTGTGGACCCAGTGGGCCGGAATTGTACAGGATCCAATCAACCGCAATTTTGGAGAAACGGTGGGCGTTTCTTGCCCATTGATCTTACGTCTAAATCTCCCGAAGAGGGGCTGTTCCATTCGGCTGCCGCGATTGGCGAGCTTCGCCGCGCCGAGCATCAATTAGAACGCTTGGCGCCCCCAACGTGGCCGGAAGACGTGTTTGGTAAGATCGACCGCGCGAAAGCCAAGCAAGGCAAAGCCCTGTTCATGACCATGTGTTCGGGCTGCCACAACGCTTGGCCCTACACCTGGACTGAACCAAACAGGTATGGGAAGCGCTTCATCCTCGTGGGGCTGGTGCCGCAGACATACGTGGGCACCGATCGCACACAGTTTGAGGCCGCGAAGCCTTTCGTGTTCACGGGCGCCGTAGGGAGGTACTTTGCCCGGGGAGTTCAAGGGTAAGCCCATGTTGCCGGCAGACCTGCTTTTCATCCTGGGTCAACGCCCGAATTCTCG
>CAVPDL010000008.1:0-11923 GCA_963702635.1 uncultured Alphaproteobacteria bacterium | reverse complement strand
GCCCGACGACTGGTCCGCGCTCGCGCCCGTCCAGCCGCCAGCGCCCGGCGCGGATGGCGGTCAGGGCGATGAGATCGCAGCGCCCGCCAACGTCGCCCCCACGGACGGCAAGGCGGAGGACGATCCGGCCAATGCCGGCCTGCGCCGCGAGCCCGGCCTCGAACGGCACAAGGACATTGCGCCGGAACCCATGAAGCCAGCCGCCAATGAGTTCGATCCTGACATGGACGAGCGTGACGACGATGCCGTCCGCGTCCGGGCGCTTGCCCGCAAGGCCCGGAATGTCGCGCGGCAGATCTCCATGGACCCCGGCGACGGCATGGAGCTTTGAGATGGAGAAGAAGGTCCGCCTGTCAGTCTATCTCGATCCTGATCTGATGCGCTCGCTCGCAGACTTCGCTGCGCGGCGAGGCCAGTCCCGCTCCCTCATTGCCGAGGCCGCCATCGCCTCCTTCCTCTCGCCGGATGCCGACGAACGCCGCGAAGCTGCCACCGCCAAGCGGCTCGACGGCATCGACCGCCGCATGCAGCGGCTGGAACGCGACACCGGCATCGCGGTCGAGACCCTGGCGCTGTTCGTCCGCTTCTGGCTCAGTTCCACCCCGCCATTGCCCGACGCCACCCAGACTGCCACACGGGCGAAAGCCGGCGAGCGCTATGACAGTTTCCTGGACGCTCTCGGCCGGCGGCTCGCCAAGGGACCGAAGCTTAGACAGGAAATCGGCGAGGATATTCCAAGACCATCATAAATGCCAAAGTGCATCAGGGTACCGCCACGAGCTCGTTGTGACAAAGCCGTTCGAGCCACAAGAGCTAGATCGTGTCATCGCTAAGGCTCTTCGGATTAGCCCCTGAGGTGACGTCTGTCCCAAATCCAGACATCAGCGCGACACAACAAAGGCAGCTATGGCCCTCTTGGCTTCAGCTTTTCGCCATGTAGGGCGAGCTTGGTCTGGACCGCCAATTTAATACGCTGGCACGAGCGACCAGACGCATCGCTTCGATGCTCACTTGAGGACTGTCCTTCATGTGCGTCGAGGTTCCTCATCTGCGCTATGTTGTGGCAGCGGCCGACCACAGCAGCTTCCGACGCGCTGCTGCCACCCTCAACATTACCCAGCCAACGTTGAGCAAACGCATCCGCGAGCTTGAGGGCAAGCTCGGCGTCCCCTTGTTCGAGCGGTCGCCGGGTGGCGCCGAGCTGACCCCGATCGGCGAGGAGTTTGTCGTGTCCGCGCGTCGCGTGCTGGCGGAATTGGAAGCAATGGAAACCCGTGCGAAAGCTGGCAAGCGCGGCGACGCTGGCCGGTTGGAGATCGGCTTCTATACCTCGCTCTCAACCGGAGCATTGCGCGATACGGTGCTGACCTTCGCCAACCGACATCCCCATGTAGATGTCAATATCATCGAAGGCGCCCGTGCATCCCTGATTCCGCTTCTCGATCGTGGCGCGATCGACATCGTCGTGGTGCTGGGCGAACCCAATTACACTGATTACGCGCACATGAGTTTGTGGTCGGAACGGATCATGGTCGCGTTCCCGAAGGACCATCCACTCGCCGCGCGCGATTTCGTCTATTGGACGGACCTCAAGAACGAGCGCTTCCTGATGAGCCGGCGCGATCCGGGTCCGGAGATTCAGGACGTGCTCATCAACAAGCTGACGTCGCCCGGCGACCGCCCGCTCATCAAGGCGGTCAATGCCAATCGCGAAGACATCCTCAGCGTCGTGGACGGCAACCGCGGCATTACCCTGACTTGCGAGTCCTCGACCGGCAACATCCTGCCGAGCGTTCTCTTCCGAGAGGTCCGCGATGGCATTGGGCCGACCCGCGTCGGCTATGTCGCCTATTGGCGCCGCAACAACGATAACCCCGCGCTCAAGCAATTCCTGAGCCTCTTGCAAGCCCATCCGGCGGTGCCGTCGACAAGCATCGGGTCGTTGGCCTGACGGCCGAAACCGCCATTCTCCTGTATTTTTTCGCTCCGCTACGACGACCGCTTTGATCTTGTTGCGTCGTCCCAGTTCCTGCCTCTTCTATTCGTCCCCGATGTCCGGCCCACTTTCATGCGCCGGCGCGATGCCGGGGGCAGTATGGGGAAAGCATCATGCAGAGCGGACGCGGTCACGCGCGGTGCCCGCATGCTGCGCACGGCGCTCGGGCCGGACATCGCCGCGTTTCTGGAAGATCCCGCCGTCGTCGAGGTGATGCTCAATCCAGACGGGCGGCTGTGGATCGACCGCCTGTCAGCCGGGCTGTCCGACACCGGCGCGGTTCTGTCGCCGACTGACGGCGAGCGCATCATTCGCCTTGTCGCACATCACGTCGGCACCGAGGTCCATCCTGGCAATCCGCGCGTCTCCGCCGAATTGCCCGGAACGGGAGAGAGGTTCGAGGGTTTGCTGCCGCCTGTCGTCGCGGCTCCGGCCTTCGCGATCCGCAAGCCCGCCGTCGCGGTCTTCACGCTCGACGATTACGCCTGCGCCGGCATCATGACCGCGGATCAGGCTGCCCTTCTGCGCAAGGCCGTCACCGAGCGCCGCAACATCCTCGTTGCCGGCGGCACCTCGACCGGCAAGACAACGCTCACCAACGCGCTACTCGCCGAAGTCGCCAAGTCCGATGACCGCGTGGTGCTGATCGAGGACACCCGCGAGCTGCAATGCGCGGCGCCGAACCTCGTGGCGCTCCGCACCAAGGACGGCGTCGCCACGCTCTCCGATCTTGTGCGCTCGTCGCTGCGACTGCGGCCCGACCGCATTCCGATCGGCGAGGTGCGTGGCGCGGAAGCGCTCGATCTGTTGAAGGCATGGGGCACAGGACATCCCGGCGGCGTCGGCACCATCCATGCCGGCACCGCGCTCGGCGCGCTGCGGCGGCTTGAGCAACTCATTCAGGAAGCCGTCGTCACCGTGCCGCGCGCGCTGATCGCGGAGACCATCAACATCGTCGCCGTTCTTGCTGGCCGAGGCTCCGCCCGCCGGCTTGCCGAACTCGCATTCGTCACCGGGCTCGATCCCGCGAGCGGCGACTACCTCGTCGTCCCCGCTGGCACCGACGACGACGCCCCACTCTCCGGAGACCCCGAATGACCACAAACCTGCATCGCCTGCAAAACCGGATCGCGACCACCGCCGCTACGGTGGCTGTCACCATCATGATGACGCCCGCAGCCCATGCAGCGGGCTCCTCCATGCCGTGGGAAGCGCCGCTCCAGAAGATCCTGGACTCGGTCGAGGGACCGGTCGCCAAGATCCTCGCCGTCATCATCATCATCGTCACCGGCCTGACGCTCGCCTTCGGCGACTCGACCGGCGGCTTCCGCCGGCTGATCCAGATTGTTTTTGGCCTCTCGATCGCCTTCGCGGCTTCAAGCTTCTTTCTGTCGTTTTTCTCCTTCGGCGGCGGGGCGCTCCTCTGATGCAGACCACCGAGCCCATTGTGGGATTCCACGCACCGGTCCATCGCGCACTGACCGAACCGATCCTGCTCGGCGGCGCGCCACGCGCGGTCGCCATCGCCAACGGAACACTGGCGGCCGCCATCAGCCTTGGCCTGCGCCTCTGGCTCGTCGGTCTCGCAATGTGGGCGGTCGGACACTTCGCTGCGATCTGGGCAGCCAAGCGCGACGCCCAGTTCATCGACGTCGTGCGCCGTCATCTCCGCTACCCGTCTTTCTTCCGCGCGTGAGGTTTTGCCGATGATGAACCTCGCCGAATATCGCAGCCGTATCGCCGGTCTTGCCGACTATCTGCCATGGGCCGCGTTGGTCGCGCACGGTGTTGTCCTCAACAAGGACGGTAGCTTTCAGCGAACGGCGCGGTTCCGTGGCCCCGATCTCGACAGCGCGACGCCGGCCGAACTCGTCGGCACCACGGCCCGGCTCAACAATGTGCTGCGCCGTCTCGGCTCGGGCTGGGCAATCTTCGTCGAAGCCTCTCGGCTTCCCGCGCAGCTCTATCCGCACAGCATGTTTCCGGATTCCGTCTCGGCGCTGGTCGACCTGGAGCGGCAGGACGCATTCGAGCAGGCCGGCATCCATTTCGAGAGCCGCTATTACCTCACCTTCGTGTGGCTGCCGCCGGCGGAAGACGCCGCGCGTGCCGAGACCTGGCTGTATGAGGGCCGCGCGCAATCGGGCGTCGATCCCCACGAGTTGTTGCGTGGCTTTATCGACCGCACCGACCGCGTGCTGCAGCTTGTCGAAGGCTTCGTGCCCGAATCCGCATGGCTCGATGACACAGCGACGCTCACCTATCTTCATTCGACGATCTCAACCAAACAGCAGCGCGTGCGCGTGCCTGAGACACCGGTACACCTCGACGCGCTGCTGGCCGATCAGCCGCTCGCGGGCGGACTCGAGCCACGCTTGGGCGACGCGCATCTGCGCACGCTCACGGTGATCGGATTTCCGACCGCGACCCATCCCGGCATCCTCGATGAGCTGAACAGGCTTGCGTTTCCCTATCGCTGGTCGACACGCGCCATCCTGATCGACAAGACCGACGCCGTCAGGCTGCTGACCAAGATCCGGCGTCAGTGGTTCGCCAAGCGGAAGTCGATCGCGGCGATCCTGAAGGAGGTGATGACCAACGAGGCGTCGGTCCTGGTCGACACCGACGCTGCCAACAAGGCCGCCGACGCAGACATGGCCTTGCAGGAACTGGGCTCGGACGACGTCGGCCAAGTCTACGTTACCGCGACGGTGACGGTCTGGGATCAGGACGCCGGCGTTGCCGCCGAGAAGCTGCGCCTGGTCGAAAAGATCATCCAGGGCCGCGACTTCACCTGCATGGCCGAGGGCGTGAATGCCATCGAAGCATGGCTGGGATCATTGCCGGGCCAGACTTACGCCAATGTGCGCCAGCCGCCGGTTTCCACCCTCAATCTCGCCCACATGATTCCGCTCTCCGCGGTCTGGGCAGGCCCGGAGACCGACGAGCATTTCGACGCGCCGCCGCTGTTCTTCGGAAAGACCGAAGGCTCGACGCCGTTCCGCTTCTCGCTGCATGTCGGTGACGTCGGCCATACGCTGATTGTCGGGCCGACCGGCGCCGGCAAGTCGGTGCTGTTGGCCCTGATGGCGCTTCAGTTCCGGCGCTATCCGCGTTCCCAGGTGTTCGCCTTCGACTTCGGCGGCAGCATTCGGGCGGCTGCCCTCGCCATGCGCGGCGACTGGCATGATCTCGGCGGCAACGCCTCCCGCCGATCCGATGACGACGAAGGGCCTGGCGCCTCAGTTGTTGGCCCGGCGCCTGACGTCGACATGGTCTCGCTCCAACCGCTCGCCGGCATCCATCACACGCCGGAACGGGCATGGGCCGCGGACTGGATCGTCGACATCCTCTCCCGTGAGGGCGTCGCGGTGACGCCCGAGGTGAAGGAGCATCTCTGGTCGGCGCTGACCTCGCTTGCCGGCGCGCCCGTGGAGGAGCGGACGCTGACCGGCCTCGCGGTGCTGCTGCAGTCCGCGAAGCTGAAGCAGGCCTTGCAGCCGTATTGCATCGGCGGTCCCCACGGCCGGCTGCTCGACGCCGAGAACGAGCGTCTCGGCGAGTCGCCCGTCCAGGCTTTCGAGACCGAAGGTCTGATCGGCACTGCCGCCGCGCCCGCCGTACTCGCCTATCTCTTCCATCGCATCGAAGGCCGCCTTGATGGTCGGCCGACGCTACTCATCATCGACGAAGGTTGGCTCGCGCTCGACGATGGCGGCTTCGCCGCGCAACTGCGCGAATGGCTCAAGACGCTGCGCAAGAAAAACGCCTCCGTCATCTTCGCCACGCAGTCGCTGTCCGACATCGACGGCAGCGCGATTGCGCCCGCCATCGTCGAGAGTTGCCCGACGCGCATCTTTCTCCCCAATGAGCGGGCGATCGAGCCGCAGATCACCACGATCTATCGGCGCTTCGGCCTCAACGATCGCCAGATCGAGATCATTGCCCGCGCCACGCCCAAGCGCGACTACTACTGCCAGTCACGGCGCGGCAACCGCCTGTTCGAGCTGGGTCTTGGGCCCGTCGCGCTCGCCTTCTGCGCGGCGTCGTCCAAGACCGATCACGCCGCCATCGGCCGCATACTGTCCGAATTCGGCCGCGACGCTTTTCCCGAAGCCTGGCTGGCCGATCGCGGCCTGCTGTGGGCCGCCGATCTCATTCCCAACCTGACCAATGTGGAGGTGCCGTCATGAACGCAAGCCATGTCCGCATGCGCGCGGCGCTTCTCGCCGCGGCCCTGTCCGCGCCGCTCGCGATGGTCCCCGTAATGGTGCATCCCGCCTATGGGCAGACCGTGTTCGATCCCTGGAACTACAGCCAGAACATCCTGACGGCGGCGCGCGCGCTGGAGCAGATCAACAACCAGATCACATCGCTCCAGAACCAGGCGCAAATGCTGATCAATCAGGCGCGCAATCTCGCGAACCTGCCGCAGTCATCGCTCCAGCAGATCCAGCAGTCGATCCAGCGCACCCAGCAGCTTCTCAGTCAGGCGCAGCGCATCGCCTATGACGTGCAGCAGATCGACCGCGCCTTCTCCACGACCTATGGCGCGGCTTCAACATCCGCGCCCGATCAGTCGCTGGTCGACGGCGCGCGCCAGCGCTGGCAGAACTCCGTCGCGGCGCTCCAGGATGCGCTGAAGGTTCAGGCCGGCGTCGTCGGCAACCTCGACACCAATCGCACCACGATGTCGTCGCTGGTGACATCCAGCCAGTCGGCATCCGGCGCATTGCAGGCAGCGCAAGCCGGCAACCAGATCCTCGCCTTGCAGACGCAGCAACTCGGCGATCTCACCGCCGTCGTCGCCGCGCAGGGACGTGCGCAGAGCCTTGAAGCGGCCCAGCGCACCGCGGCGCAGGAGCAGGGGCGTGAGCAGCTTCGCCGCTTCCTCACACCCGGCCAAGGCTATCAGCCCGGCAACGCCCGGATGTTCCAGCAATGAGGGCCCGGCTGCGATTGCGGCGCGGGATTCCGCACGAGCCTCACGACGTAGCGGGCCTGCTGCTTCGCGCCGCCACGTTGGCCTTCGTCGCTGCGGCGATCACTCTCGCCGTCAATCAGTCGCGGCACGACGACGACGAGAATGAGACGTTCCACCGGCGGCTGTTCTCGTTGACCCGCTGGCGACTGAGCTGGCCCGCTGCCGCACCATCACGCCGGAGCAGAACGCAGCCGACGCCACCTGCCGCCGCGCTTGGGCGGAAAGCCGGCGACGCTTCTTCGCGCCGTCCTCTTCACACTCGGACGCCGGCACCAATGCCCCTGTCGCCGCTGGCCCCGTCAAGAGCCAGGACAGACTTCCGTCCGCCGGCGTCCAGCCTGATCGCGACGAGGTGCGCTGATGGGCGGCACCGGCGTCATCGATCGTTTCCTCGAGGTCTTCACCCGCTACATCGACTCAGGTTTCGGCCTGCTCGGCGGCGAGGTCGCCTTCATCGCCACCACGCTGATCGTCATCGACATGACGATGGCGGCGCTGTTCTGGTCGTGGGGCGCCGACGAGGACATCATCGCGCGACTGGTAAAGAAGACGCTGTTCGTCGGCGTCTTCGCCTACATCATCGGCAACTGGAACGCGCTGGCGAAGATCGTGTTCGAGAGCTTCGCCGGTCTCGGGCTCAAGGCGTCCGGCACCGGCTTCTCCACGACCGATCTCCTGCGTCCCGGACGCGTCGCGCAGGTCGGACTCGACGCCGGACGGCCGATCCTCGAATCCATCTCCGGCCTGATGGGCTACATCGCCTTCTTCGAGAACTTCATCCAGATCGTCGTGTTGCTGTTCGCGTGGGTGATGGTGCTGCTCGCCTTCTTCATCCTCGCCATCCAGCTTTTCGTCACGCTGATCGAGTTCAAGCTGACGACGCTCGCCGGCTTCGTGCTGATCCCGTTCGGTCTGTTCGGCAAGACCGCCTTTCTCGCCGAGCGCGTGCTCGGCAACGTCGTCTCGTCCGGCGTCAAAGTGCTGGTGCTCGCCGTCGTCATCGGCATCGGCTCGACGTTGTTCGCCGAATTCACACGTGGCTTCGGCGGCAATCAGCCGTCGGTCGAGGACGCCATGGCGATTGTGCTCGCCGCGCTCTCGCTACTCGGCCTCGGCATCTTCGGGCCCGGCATCGCCAATGGCCTGATTTCCGGCGGCCCGCAACTTGGCGCGGGCGCAGCCATCGGCACTGGCCTCGCTGCGGGTGGCGCGGTTGTGGCGGGCGGCGCTGCCGCGGGCCTGGCCGTGAGGGGAGTAGGGGCGGCGATCGGCGCGACCGCCGCCGCGGCACGCGGCGGCGCTGCGCTCGCCGGGGGTGCGGCGACGTCCTACAGCCTCGCATCGGCCGGACAGAGCGGCGCGGCCGGCGTCGCGTCCGGTCTCGGCGGTGTCGCGCGGGCTGGCGCTAGCGCGGCCACGCAGCCGATCAGGCATGCGGCAGGTAAAACCAGTGAGGCGATGGCGGAGAGTTATCGCGGCGGCGCGAAAGCCGCCGTTGACGCGACCGGCGGCACATCGACCATGGGCACGATCGGTGGGGGCGCCGCCAGCGAAGACGCCCCCGCTCCAGGCTCTCCACCCGCATGGGCTCAGCGCATGAAACGTCACCAGGCCATGAGCCATGGCGCCACCGCCGCCGCCCATGCGGTCAAATCCGGCGACAGTCATGGCGGCGGCGCTTCCGTTTCTCTCCAACAGGACAATCGATGATGAATCCGTTTCGCAGAGCCTCCGTGCGCTACGGCCGCACGCCCGAACCTGAAACGCCCTACCAGAAAGCCGCGCAGGTCTGGGACGAGCGCATCGGTTCCGCCCGCGTGCAGGCGAAGAACTGGCGACTGATGGCCTTCGGTTCGCTGATCCTGTCGGCGGGACTGTCCTTCGCTTTGGTCTGGCAATCGACGAGCGGCACCATCGTGCCGTGGGTGGTGCAGATCGATAAGCTCGGCGAGGCGCAAGCCGTCGCGCCCGCCATCGCGGACTATCGCCCGACCGATCCGCAGATCGCCTGGCATCTCGCGCGCTTCATCGAGCAGGTCCGCGCCATTCCCGCCGACGCCGTGATCGTGCGCCAGAACTGGCTGCGCGCTTATGAATTTACGACCGATCGCGGCGCGCTCGCGCTGAACGACTATGCGCGCGCCAACGATCCGTTTGCGAAAGTCGGCAAGCGTCAGGTCGCCATCGAGGTCTCCAGCGTCATCCGCGCCTCCCCGGAAAGCTTTCGCGTCGCCTGGACCGAGCGCGCCTACGAGAACGGCCAGCTCGCCGCGACCGAGCGCTGGACCGCGATCCTCACCATCGCCGTGCAACAGCCGTCCGACGCCGAGCGCCTGAAACAGAATCCGCTCGGCATCTACGTCAACGCCATCAACTGGTCGAAGGAGCTTGGATCATGAAGCCGCCTTTCCGCAAAGCCGGCCCGCCGGCCCTGGGCCTCTCAAAGCATGCACTGGTTCGGACATCCGCGATTCCGGCCGTGCTGATCGGCGCCGCCGCACTCGCCGGCTGCGCACAGAAGCTTATTCCGCCGGACATCTCCTATGACGACATGAAGCCGGCCGTGCAGATGGGCGACCCGCCCGCGCCGGTGGAGATCGTGGAGCTGCCGAAGCTGTTGCCGCTGCCGGGACAGTTGAAGCCCTTGCCCGGCGGCAAGGCGCCGCCGGAGCCGAAAGATCCCACGCAGCGCATCACCCAGGCCAACGCCGCCGCCCGTGTGCAGCCGGTGCGCAACGGTTTCATCAATGCCGTGCAGGTCTATCCGTTCTCGTCCGGCGCGCTCTATCAGGTCTATGCAGCGCCCGGTCAGGTGACGGACGTCGCCTTGCAGCCCGGCGAGCAACTCGTCGGCTCCGGTCCCGTCGCCGCCGGCGATACCGTGCGCTGGATCATCGGCGACACCGAGAGCGGCACGGGCGAGGCCAAGCGGATTCACATCCTGGTCAAGCCGACGCGGCCGGACCTCCAGACCAACCTCGTCATCAACACCGACCGCCGCACCTACCTGCTCGAACTGCGCTCGACCGAGAAGACCTACATGGCCTCGGTCTCATGGCAGTATCCGCAGGATCAATTGATTGCGCTGCGTCGCCAGAACACGGCGGCGCTCGCGGCGCAGCCGGTCGCCAGCGGCGTCGACATCTCGGCGCTCAATTTCCGCTACGAGATCGAGGGCGACACGCCGGCCTGGCGGCCGCTGCGCGCCTTCGATGACGGCTCAAAGGTCTATATCGAGTTCCCGTCCGGAATCCGGCAGGGCGAGATGCCGCCGCTCTTCATCATCGGTCCCGGCGGCGATTCCGAGCTGGTCAATTACCGCGCCCGCCAGAACTACTACGTCGTCGATCGGCTCTTCGCCGCCGCCGAACTTCGGCTTGGCGACAAGAACAGCGAGCGCCGCGTACGCATCGTGCGCACCGACGGAAGGCAGCGGCTATGACCGACGGGACGCAGAGAGGCGCCCGAGATCACGCCGGACCTGCGGCTGCGCGCGGAGCGGCCGCGGGTCACGCGGCTCTCGCGCAAGGTGCTGATCGGTCTCGGGGGCGTGTCCGGCCTCGCCATCGCCGCGGCGCTGATCTACGCGCTCCAGACACGCCGTGGCGATCAATCGGCGAAAGAACTCTACTCCACCGAAAATCGCACCACGGCGGATGGTCTCACCGGGTTGCCGCGCGATTACACGGGCATTCCGAAACTCGGGCCGCCATTGCCGGGCGATCTCGGCCGGCCGATCCTCGACGCACAAAATCGTGGCCAGCCCGTTCCCCCAACGGGGCCGCTGCCGCAGCCCGGAGTCACTCCCGAGGAGCAGCGGCGTCTGCAGGAGAGCGAGGCGGCGCGACTGAGCAAGCTCTTCGCCTCCACGGAAACCCGCGCCGCCACGCCGTCGCTGCCGGCGCCAACCACGCCGGGCACGACGCTCGCGGTGCCGGCAGAAGCACCGCCGGTCGATCCCAATGCCGTGCAGAACATGCAGGACCGCAAGCTCGCCTTCGTCAACGGCCCGGTCGATCGCCGCACCGTCAGCGCCGACCGCCTCGCGAATCCCGCGTCGCCTTATGTCGTGCAGGCCGGCACCGTCATTCCGGCCGCGCTCATCACCGGCATCCATTCCGACCTGCCGGGTCAGGTTACCGCGCAGGTGACGGAGCATGTCTATGACACGCCGACCGGCAAATTCCTGCTGATCCCGCAAGGCGCGCGCCTGATCGGCCAGTACGACAGCCAGGTCGCGTTCGGGCAGAAGCGCGTCCTGCTCGTCTGGAATCGCATCATGCTGCCGAACGGCAAGTCCATCGTGCTGGAGCGGCAGCAGGGTGCCGATGCTCAGGGCTTCTCCGGCCTCGAGGACGAGGTCGACTATCACTGGTGGGATCTCGCCAAGGCGGCGGCCCTGTCCACCTTGCTCGGCATCGGCACCGAACTCGGTTCGAACAGCAATGAAAGTGATCTGGTCCGCGCACTGCGCCGCGGCTCGCAGGATTCGATCAACAACACCGGCCAGCAGCTCGTGCGCCGCCAGCTCAACATCCAGCCGACGCTCACCATCCGCCAGGGATTCCCGGTGCGCGTGATCGTCAACCGCGATCTTGTGATGACGCCCTACGGTCAGGAGGCAAACCGATGACCAAGCTCAAGCTCGGCTCGATCGAGGATGACAAGCCGGTGAAGCTGACCGTCGAACTTCCCGCGGCGGTTCATCGCAATCTCGTTGCCTACGCCGAGGCGATCGGCCGGGAAGGAGGCCAGGCAGCGCCCGACCCGGCCAAGCTCATTGCCCCGATGGTCGAGCAATTCATGGCAACCGATCGGGCCTTCGGGAAGGTCAGAAAGCAAACTGCTAACCGGAGGCCAACGGCCGACCGACCGGCAACGTTGGGCACTACATCCACGCGACCACCCGCAGTATAATGCGTTCGAGATCAGCCGGCGTGGGC
>CAVPDL010000007.1:0-226419 GCA_963702635.1 uncultured Alphaproteobacteria bacterium | reverse complement strand
TGGTCAGGTCGATCGCCTTCTTGGTTGCGTATTCGACAGAGAAGGCCGTGTATTCGGCTGGATTCGCGGGCCACGGCGTGCCGGGTGACTCGGCGAAGAAGAGCAGGCGATGGAAGGCCGTCTCGGCGACGGCCGTCTGCGACGTTTCGGACGCATAGAACACGCCTTCGGTCATTCCGGCGCGCCGAAACCGCGACCCGGCGGGGTAGGCCGCGCCGTAACGAAACGGCGTCGACAACAGATAGTGGAGGCCGCGGCACTCGGGCGGCAGCGGCGGCTTGGTCGTCTCGATGAGGTCTTCGAGCAACCCCTGCTCGGCGACCGAATCCACGAGCTTCAGCGTCGAGACATGGTGTTGCGCCTCTACCAGCCGCCAGCAGCTGCCGGCAAGCGCGCGGGCCTCAGACGACAGCGCGGCGGGCGTCCAGGTACTGGATGACATTCGTCAGCCCGGGAACGGTCTGGATCAGGACGATCGGCTCGCCATCGAGCGCGGTGTTCCGGTTCTTGAGCCAGGAGCCCGCAACCGCATCGTCGCCGCCGACGATGGCATCGAGCGAACGGTAGAGACGCACGAACAGGACGGCGAGCTCGAACGACTTCTGCCCGCGCTGGAGCGTGTAGTCGCCGCTGCGCATGCGCGAGACGGTCGCTTCCGATACGCCGATCACGGCCGCGAGCACCTTGTTGGTCATGCCGAGCTGGGTCGCGGCCCTGAGCGTGGCCTTGGTGAGAACGGCGGCCTGGTCGGCCGCTGATATCGGTCGGGGTCTGGCTCTTGGCATGGGAGCCTCCATTTCTGTAGGAATATTATATAATGAAAATTGCTAAGGAAAGGACAATCCGAGTGCTTAAACGAATGACAGTTACCCTCATCGCATCCGCCGCCGTGTTCGGCGTCGCGATGGCCGAAGAGGCCGGCGTACACGTGGGTCGTTGGTGCGGGGCGTGACCGTCGGCTCCGGACCAGGCGGGGTGGTCGGGGAAAAGGAAGTTATCAGGGAGCGCGCGCCACACGACAAAGTCATCGTCAAGGAGCGCCATCACGAACCGACCGTCGAGCGCAAGACGATCATCAAAGAGCGCGACTAGGGTCCAGACTCATTAAATTTACCATAGCAACGCGGCGCTCAGGCAGACAGAGGCCAAGCAGTTTCGCTCGAGCCTGTCGCAGCGGGTTGCGATGCGCCTGAAGTCCTTAAACCGGTCTGCTCTCCGCATTTTGATCCGCGAAATACTTTTTCGCGGAAAAAGAGGCTGATTGCGTCGTTCAGTATCACGAGGACTTTGGCTCTCGGCGCGAGAGCAGCAGGGTGTCGGCGAGGACGAGATTGATGGTCGGCCTTGCTTTTGGCTGACGCCGCGCCCGGGCGAATGGGCTGACGACCTCATCGACCCAACCTATCCGGCAGCGCAACTCGTTTTCCAGCACCGGTAGCCAACGGCCCTTTTTCCCGGCGACCTTTCCCAAAAGCTGTTGACTCAATCGCAAACCGTTCACATTAGCCTCCCCTAGATCCGGCCCACGAGCAGAAGGATCAGACACCGAAGCGCCCGACGGGCAATAGCCTAAGCCGGGGCTGTACGGCCAAGCCGGCAATGCACCAATCAAGGCCAGTATGAGGATGATCAGGATGATAGTGCCGAGCGTTACGCATCTTCGACCCCTCGTTCGGAATGCTATCGCAAGGGCCACCGAAGGTGTGACTTATCGCACTTCAAGTTTTGACATGGTGGAGCATTATCGCCAAGACCGGAAAAGGGAGGTCCCCATGCCAGACTTCAGGGAAGACCAGCTTTTCACCGTGTTTGGCGGAACCTGCGTGTCGGAGCATCACGGCCTTCAATTCCCCCGGGAACAGAAATACAGCTCAAGCACCAAGGTGATGGTCTTGCTTGGAGCTTTGATGGTCGGCTTTTCAACCGCCGCCACCGCCGTAGCGGTGCGTCATCAAGAGCATGCCGTGCCGATGGGACCGTCGCTGCCCAATATCCCAGGCATCGCGACCTTGGCGAACGCTGCTTATTGAATACCTGTGTATCGCGCATTGCGCGTTAAGACTTCGCCCGACGCGCCAGCCTGAAAACGCCGGCCGAATTGCTCCCATTCGGCGCTTCACGATCCTTGCGTTGGTCTTCGCGCCATGCCTATCCGCAACGAAGACGTCGCCGTTCGGAGCCACCACGACATCAGGTGGCGCGTTGAAGGTGTCCGGCCCATCGCCCGCGACGCCGGGCTTTCCCAAAGTCATCGGCAACTTAGCTTCCGGGCTTAGCTTGAGCACGGATCCCTGCCGTCCTTATCCCTTGTAGTCGGTTATCTAGATGTTATCGCGATCCACGTGGAAGCCATGTGGGTCGTTGACCAATCCCGAGCCGATAGCAGCCACGAGTTTACCAGTAGGACCGAACTTCAAGATCGGCGCAATTTTCGATTTTTCGCACGTGTTGGTGGGGTTTTCCGCAAGCTGGCTATGCAGAAGGAAACACCAAGGGCCTCCGGCTCTGCCGTGGCTCTGCCGGGGGATACTTACCGAACGCACGGTTGAGAACTTGCTGGCGGAGGTCGGTGACCCGAGCGGCGAGCACCTTGTCGATCTGATCCGCCATTCGGATTGCGTGTTGGAAACGGTGCTCGCTATGGCCGGACGCCGGCAACGTGACGAGGGCCCAAATGTTTTATGAGGGATAACGACGGGCTTGATACGGCTACTGAATATCAGTATATATGTTGGCGGGATGAGCAATGGACTTCGAATGGGACGCCGCCAAGGAGAATGCCAACCGAAAGAAGCACGGCCTCGACTTCCGGACGGCCGCCAAGGTGTTCTTGGACCCACATGTTATCGAGTTTGATGATCGCGACACTGAGGGCGAACTGCGTTTCAACGCGATTGGCTTAGTCGACGGCCGGATGCTCTTCGTCGCTTATACGATGAGAGAGGCGGGCGTTCGGATCATTTCCGCCAGAGGAGCGGAGCCGAATGAAAAAGGGAAATATCACGAGCTTTAGGCTCAATCCAAAAAAGCCGCCTAAGACCGCCTGGCGGGCATTCGATGCTATGAGCGCGGAGGCGCGCCATCAGGCTGCGCTCTACGACCCAAATTGTCCGCCAGCGACCAAGTCGCAACTTGCCCGCGCTCGCCGCGTCCCGACTGTACGCGCCCTACGCAAGAAGCTAAATATGACGCAAGAGGAGTTCGCAACACGGTTCCATTTGCCACTCGGCACTGTCCGCGATTGGGAGCAAGGCGCGCATCGCCCCGACAAGGCCGCTCAAGTGCTTCTGGCAGTCATCGAGAAAAATCCCGATGCCGTGGCCCGCGCCCTGAAAGCTAGGAGCCTGTCCAGATAGGTCTGGGATTGGACTGTTGCATGAACGATAGGCTGTTCATGCCGCTCGGGCGAGCTTGGTGAGATTGTGGGCGGTGCAGATCAGCGCCCATTCGGTTTTCACTTTCTCGATACCGCGCAACAGGAACTGCCTGAAACCCCTTGCCTGTTTGATTTGTCCGAACACCGGCTCGACGACTTGTTTTCTGAGCCGGTACTTGCTTCGCCATCCTGCTCGCTTGAGCTTGTCGCGCGTGGCCTGGGTAAGCGGCCCGGTGATGTTGCGTCTGCCCGCGGCGGGGTGGCGAGGTAAGCGCCGATCGCGCGCCCAGCCTCAACACTTGCACAAACA
Organism: uncultured Alphaproteobacteria bacterium; assembly: GCA_963702635.1. Classification (GTDB taxonomy): domain Bacteria; phylum Pseudomonadota; class Alphaproteobacteria; order Rhizobiales; family Xanthobacteraceae; genus Z2-YC6860. The sequence goes on along the minus strand of CAVPDL010000007.1, from coordinate 222,733 downwards.
GGGTGGCCAGCGCCGCCAGGTGCCGCCGGCGAAACTCCGAGATGGTACGGAAGTCCCGCGGGTCGCCCGCCACGATCATCATAAAGTCGGCCCGCTCAACTGTCGCCTTGGCGATCCGCCGCGACGAGTAGAGGCCGCTCGCGTAAGCATGCAGAAGCAGCGCCGTCATCATCCACGGATCAAACGGCGGCTGGCCGAGCCCGCTCCGGTAGCTGCCGACAATCGCGGAAAGATCAAGCTCTTCCCGCACCAGCGCCACGATCAACCGCGACAGGTGGTCCCGCGTAGAGCACCTGCGTGCCATCGTTCGGGATAACCAACCCTAGCTAGGGTCTATACCTAATTAGCGAGTTCTGATTCCCTCGTATCGAATGATTCGGCATGGGGAGGCATTGATGCGAGCGGGTTTGTTCTGGCTGAACGACAGGCAGTGGGCGCGCATGGCGCCGCAACTGCCGACCAACCTGACCGGCCCCGAGCGCGAGGATGATCGGCGCATCATCAGCGGCATTATTCACATGCTGCAGTGCGGCGCGCGCTGGCGCGATTGTCCGCCCGAGTATGGTCCGCACACGACCGTCTACAATCGCTTCAATCGCTGGGCCAAGCGCGGACGTTGGCAAGCTATATTCGAGGCGCTGGCCAACTGCGGCAAGGACAGCATGACACTCTCGATCGACTCCACCTCGATCAAGGCGCACCGCTCGGCCAGCGGCGGAAAAGGGGGGAGCATGAACAGGCGATCGGTCGCTCACGCGGCGGACGCACCACGAAAATCCATGCATTGAGCGATCCAGACTGCAGGCCTTACGCATTTCATCTCACTCCCGGCCAGGATGCCGACATCGCCGCCGCGCCGGCCCTGCTGGCGCTGGCGCCGCCGATGCGCGCCCTCATCGCCGACAAGGCATACGACGGCGACGACTTTCGCACCGACATCGTCCACCGCGGCGCCAAGCCCGTCATTCCGAACAAGTCCAACAGAGTGGTCCTCCATCGCTTCAGCAAGCAAGCGTACAAAGGGCGTAATGTTATCGAGCGCTGCTTCTGCAGACTGAAAGATTTTAGACGCATCGCCACTCGCTACGATAAGCTCGCACGAAACTTCCTGGCCGCCGTCCAACTCGCCGCCCTCGTGGCCTATTGGATCAATTAAGTCTGGACCCTAGGCTTTGTGCGTCGTTCCGGTGATGATGCTATTTCGAAGCTCGATTGGGCTGGCGATGGTGCGGAGCGTCTCGAAGCCTTCGCCGGTGCCAAGGATCGTCACGTTGCCATAGTCGAGCATGCGCCCGAGGATTGATTGATCGATCTTGACGCTCTCGACCTTGTCCATGTTCATCTCGTTGGTCTGCCGCCGGATGAGACCTTTCTTGTAGATGACCCGCCGGTTGGTGACTGCGATCTCGGTGACCCACCACTGGAACCATTGCTGGATCAGGAGAACGACCGCAACGAGCGCGAGGGCGTATGCCGAATACCGCCAAAATCCCGTCAGGAGCCGCGTTTCGCTGAGCCAGTAAGCGACCACCGCTAGGAGTGCAACCGCAACACCGGGCCAGTACACTATCCAATGAATGGACGAGATGTGCCGGACCTGCTCACCGGGCTGCAAGACGCGCTGAACGTAGCTCACAAGGTATGCCTTTGTTCCTGAGCCTAGACCTTGATCGTAAGCCCGTGCGTTGGTTGCCGACATTGGACCAAAGGGAAACGCGAACAGGCGAGCAACGCGCGTGGTGGGCTTTCGCTGTCTTTGCGGTCACTCGCGAGTGCCTTCTGCCAACACGACTTGATCGTTTCAGCCCCTATCAAGGCGCTCGAATGAGCCGCTACGATGCCTCGACCTGAGCCTAGGGGCCGGGCATGAGACTGCAGGAAGTCCTTGGTGTGTTCGGTAGCGCGGCAGTCGGACCGAAGCGCCCGGCGCTGCGCGGAAGGGATCAAAGCGTTTAACGCATGGATCGATTGACTGGTCGCGAAAGGAGCACCGCGATGACGATGGATCTACCGAGCAAACTGCACCAATTAGGTGGCAAGAATTGTGATTGGCTGCTCACGCTAATGACCGTGATTTGGATACTCATAATATTTGTCTTCGCCCCGCTCCAGGCAGCAGGCATTTTCTGGTTTCAAACGTTTGCAATTGCTGGAATGCTTGCGATCATTGGCGGGGGAATGCTCATTTCCCGCAATCCGATCGCGCTCGCGTTGATGTCGATCTCTTTCATTGCCAATCTTGTCGTCTTTTTCTTACGACTGTATTTTTCGTGGTCGTACAATCTGCACCTGTTGGCAGGTGCGTGGTTGATCATTGCGGTCACTCTCGGAATTCTGGTCGGTTGGGCAGTGTTCGGGGGAGGCCGCATCACCTATCACCGAATAGTTGGAGCGATCCTTCTGTACCTGCTGACCGCGGTCACGTTCGCAACACTGTTCGCGTTTGTCGGACTGTCGATTTCAGAGGCATTCAAGGGGGTTACGTTTGAGGACAACTCTGCACTCGCAAGCTCACTTTTCTATTTAAGCTTTGTCACTCTGACATCGACCGGCTACGGCGATGTCATTCCTGTACATCCGATAGCGCGAAGTCTTTGCAACATCGAAAGTATCATCGGCCAACTCTATCCAGCGACGATTTTGGCTAGGCTTGTAACTCTCGAACTGAGAGCCGGTAGCGAGTAGGAGGCACCCATGCCCGAGCCAGATCATCCTGGACTTTTCGCGCGGCTGCGGAGGCTCCCTGGCCAATTGTTACTGGCTCTGATCAACGGCACAGCGATACTGGTGATTGTCGCCTCAATTCTTGCACTCGTTGCTCTTGCCCGCATCGAGCATTTCGCCGAAACAATTGTTGCGACGACGACTTACGCCGTGCTGTCACAAGTTGATTTGCCGTCGAAAGACGTGCTGGCGAATATGCGAGAATTGACCGGGGAAGTCCGCGCGCTTCGTAACACCCTCCGTGAGATCAAGGCTGGAGAAAACCCAGTTCTCGAATCCAAAATCGCGCGACTGAGGGAGCCGCTGACCGCTCTCAGTATCAGCATCGACCGGCTTGGAAACTCGAGATCGATCGTCACCGACGAATTAGCCGCGCGTTTTGGCGATACGATCACCCGAACACTGATGAAGTTGAGGGACTGCTCTTCCAACACTGGCCCAGTGGTGCCTCGCCGCCCTCAAAGCTGAAGTTTAATCGGGGCAGGTCTGCTCTGGCGCCTTTCGGACATCCCAGCCCGTCCGCTGCCCGGTCGCTATCGGTGGAAACCGGACCTGGCGCGGGCGGGCAAAATCGACGCGAATGACCCATTGTATGGTCCGGCCGTGCGTCGCAAGAGAATTTCGTCGAGTTGGCGGTGGCGGTCTTGCATCAATGTATCCGGCCTTTGATTGGAGCATCTTGCTCCTGGCCATCATGGATATCAGCGCGCCTGCGATCTCATTAGCGGAAAGGCCTCAGCGGGCTATTTGGGTCACCAGTGTTCGCAAGCGCCGGGAAGACCGAACCTCCATCTCGTCTCGTTCTCTCGCAGACCTCGGTGGGACAACCTACTGAAAGCTCACAGCTAGCTACGCCAGTTCGATGACTACGCAACCTGAAGCTTGCTCGCCTCGAAGCCCTGGCCGCGAGCCAGCACACTCCAGGCGATGCGAGCGAGCTTGTTGGCCAGCGCAATCGCCAGCACATTGTGGTGTAGTCGTTTCTTGGCCGCCTCGATCCAGGTTTTGAGCCCGTGGCGCTCCCAGCTCTGAGGCTTGATCAGCACGACCCACGCGGCTTGCACGAACAGGACGCGCAGATAGCGATTGCCGCGCTTGGATAGTCCTGGCGGTCGCCGTGACGGTTATCGAGGTCGCGCTAATCGTCTCTGTCATGGTCGCAGGTCCGGCGAACAAGTCAGGGCTGGCACGCGACACGGCTTTTGCCACCTTGATCGCTGAGTGGCCGGAAAGTGGCAGCCCGATTGGACCTATCGCACTGAATCGCTCATCTATTCAGTCGACGCTTGTTTACCCACGCTCCGTCTATTCTTGCTTTTTCTCAGGAACAAGGGGCACGCTAAGCGTATGTGGCAAAGCCGCTTGAACCCCTGGACCGTATTGGCGCTTAAATTCTTTGATTGCTACAAGACGCGCCATGGCTTTGTCCTTACGGGCAGCAATTGAAGCCTGCAATTTGACGACCTTTGCCGCTCGATCAAGGTCGTATGCCTTTTCAACCGCATCGGCCTCGGTGTGTTCGTTGACACGCAACTCTTCGTTTGTTGCCATTCGACCTAGGCATGCGGCTAAGCGCCGGGAAACGCTGGTCTCTTCATTTAATACCTTGCTTGAACTATCATTATTCTCCTGCGCCTTCTGAAAACGCTCCGATTCGAGTTCGAAGACTTTTAGCAATCCGTCTTCAAACATTCCCTTGCGTCTTCTCACGTTGTGAAAATTTGGATTGAGGATCGTTCCGAAGGGCTTTCAATAGATCAGGCCAGCTACCCCCGTTCGCTTCCATTGCCTCGAGTACGTCTGGATCGCCTTCGAAAACCCATTGGGCCAGTTTTGGCGGCTCTGCCGTTGCTGCCAATCACATACGACGACGTCCAGCAGTACTTCCTCCTCCGAAGAACCCTCGACGTTAAACTCCTCATGATAGGCCTGATAAAGTTTGATGAGGTCCTCTTCGGACTCCCAAGGCAGCACCAGGTCCTTGGCATAGACGCCATGCACCAGGGCATTCAGCGGGCGTTTTGGCGAAGCATCGCAAGGATCGAGCTGCGCCGGACCTTGTCGCTTCTTGCTTGATTCAAGTTTGGCGTCGTCCGCGTTAGCAGTGACTGGTTGCTGATCTGTTGGGGTGGTGTTCGCGGTTGCCGTTACATCGTCGTCTGACGCGATCGTCAGTTTAATATCTTTTTCCATAAATTTATTTTCTCCTTTTGGGGCGCCTTGGTCGGGCGTCGTTCGATCTCCGTTGATCTGAGCCGCCTGACCTCCGGGATGAAGGTTAAAAGCAGCGCTGTTGCACATAGGTGGATAGAGCCGCGGAATCCGTCAAGTACAAAAAGTTTTTTTGCCAATTCCAAATAACAGAATTTCCATAGAGCGGATTTCTCCCTACGACGACTTGATTACACGGCGGGTTGCTTTAGGGTTCCCGGTGAAAGCCGCGCTGCTCTGCTGGCGAGGGCTCTTATTTTTTATAATTTTTATTTTTAACCGAGACCGCTCCATGTTGGGGGGCGGCTCCATTAACCAGAGGAGTTTTTCCCATGACTAGCGCAATTCCAGACACACCATCCACCACCCCCATCAGCACCGCCGGTACTGAAACCGGAGCCGCACCCGCTCCAGCGTCCGCAAGTCCGGCTATCGCTGCACCGATTGTCCCGCTGGAGATCCAGCAACTATTTGGACCGCCAGCACTGCTGGCGACGGAAGATCGTAAATTGTACGACCGGCTGCTGGAGGCCACAGCCCTCAAGGAGAAACCGAAGGACGCCGTCGAATGGCTCTTTATCAAAGAGATCGTCGACTGCAGTTGGGATGTCTTGAGGGCGCACCGCTTCAAGACCGCGATTGTCAAGCTGCAGCGCAAACGCGCCATCAAGGGCGTCATCAAGAAGGCGGCCCCCGAGCAGTCCACCCAGCAGCAAGATCAAATGGCTGCTGGATATTTTACCAACGCGACGGTTCGCGCCCAGGTCGACAAAATCTTGGGCTCCCTGGGTGTGAGCGCCGATTGCATCGACGCTCAGGCTATCTGCGACGCGTCCGCCGAACTGGCGACCATCAACAATCTGCAGGGCAGTGCGGCAGCGCGGCGCAATTCAGCCTTGCGCGAACTCGATCGGCACCGCCAGGAGCTACAAGTCAGCCCTGCCAGAAACGATGCCGCGACGATTGACCTGGTGCCGGCAACGCGGCCCGAAGAAGAGCCGCGCCATTAAAGGTCAACCATGACATCGGTTCGGCAAACCGCGGCAAACCGCCGGAATTCTGCAAAGAGTACCGGCCCGCGCACCAGCACCGGCAAGGCGCGCTCCAGCCGCAACGCCTTCGCCCACGGGCTCGCGACCAGGCTCATCGAGGACCCGGCGGCGAGCGCCGAGATCGAAAGCCTGGCGCACGGGCTTGTTGCCAGCGGGTCGGGGCTGACCGATCTCGCAGCAGCACGGGACCTGGTCGAAGCGCAGCTTGACGTCAGGAGGGTCCGCAGTTGTCAGATGGAACTGCTTAATCTTTCTCTCGCCACTACGAAAGATGAAACCAAAGCATTCCGAGCTTCACTGCGCTCCTTAAAGAAGATCGAGCGTTATGCCCAGCGATCGCATTCGCACCTGAAGAGCACGCTTCGAAACGTCAAGCTCGCGATGATCGCCGGTGGCACATAGCGATGGCCGCTCGAGCAATTCCATGGACTTCGCGCCAAGGAATGGCTTCGTTCTGCAAAATCGGGGGACGGACCGACGCGTTACGTTAAATACGGTTGCCCCTCATGTCGGTAACGCTGTGGAGGGCCATTGGTAAAAGAGAATTCTGTTCAAAAAATTTGGGCCGGCTCCTGAAGCTGAGCCTCACGCAAGAAGGAGAGCATCTATGTTACGACGACTTGTTAATCGTTCCCCTCGTCGGTCTGCACGTTCTCAGGCCAAACCGGTCTGCAAGCCGGCCAATGGTCCCAAGCAGCAGACTTCGCCCAAGTCGACCGATGCTGAACCGCGGCATCACGAACAAACGCTTTACATCGGTGGATCCGACGGCGTCGTTAAAGCGTTCGTGATTAGGACACCCACCGCGTAACTCTCGCATCGTTCGGCGCAATTCATTCCCGACGTCGATCGGCTTAGCGAAGCGCAAGGCCGTCCCAATTGTCCTGATGGCACTTTCGCCGAGAATGAAGTGCAGATCCATTCACGCTGGTTGAAAACGCTTGCATGTACACGTACCGGAAGAATTTTTCCGAAACGGAACGCGTCGCAGTCGTTCGGCCTCTGCAGCCGAGCCCGCAAATCTATTCGCTGATTGCGAACCGTAATCGGCAACATCCAGCCCGCTGAAGGCCAGCGATTGGGTTCGTTCTGCCAAATCGAATCGGAGGTCAGCTTGCGCTCAAGCCTTGGTTCGGCGAGGCGGCTTACGCCTAGCCGCGGCGGCTTTCCTCGAAAATCCGCTGCACCTGGGCGCTGCGGCCTTCGTGGTCGCGCATCAGGTCGTCCACCGCCCAGCTCAAGTCCTTGTTGCGGCGCTGTTCGCGTGGTTTGAGCTGGTCCGAGATGTAGGCGCCGTCGCGCTGGCCCTGCCGGACGATGCCGGCGCCAAACGCGCCCTGCAGCCGCTGGTATTCTGCAAGGCCGCCGTCGACACCATGCGACGCGATCGCGTCGGCGAGGCATTCCGCATCCATCGCGCATTTGGTGGTGCCGGCGCCGGGGTGCGGCCGCGCCAAGAACGCCGCGTCGCCGAGCAGCGCCACGCGGCCGAACACGATCCGCGGCGAGATGAAATCGAAGATCGCCTGGAAAAACGGCCGCGGGTCGCGCTCGAAAATCTCGGCGACCTGCGGCGCCACCAGCGCGCGGGCCTGCGCCTTGCTCCAGGCGATCGACGTCGGGTCGCAGCAGCGGCGGCGGGATCGAGGTGCCGTGGCTCTTGCCGCTCGCGTCGGTGCAAAAATCGGCGAGCTGCTCCGGCGTGGTCGGCCGGTACCAGACGATGTTGTAGGCGCGCTGGCCGGGTTGCGTTTCGTTGTTGCGGCCCGGCACCGGATAGGCCAGGAACAATTCGCCGGGCGGCAGGCAATAGGTGTAGTTCGCGAAAAGCTGCGCATGAATCTCTGGCGGTACGTCGCGCTCGTCCAGCATCGCCCGCCACGCGACATAGCCGGCGTAGTTCGGCTGCATCCCCGGCAGGAACAACTCGCGCACCGTTGAGCGGCCGCCGTCGGCGCCGATCAGCAAGTCGCCGCGTTCGCGCGTGCCGTCGGCGAAAACCGCGGTGACGCCACTGGCGTCCTGCTCGACCCCCACCAGCGACTTGCCGAGATGATAGCTGCCTTCGGGAATCCGCTCGCGCAGCGAAGCGTGGACCCGGCCCCACGAGCTCATCAGCCGCACGGTGTCGCGCTGGTCATAGGCGCGGCCGTCGTGATCCAGGAAAAGCACGCTGTTGACCCGGATGCCCATCGAATTGTCGAACGGAATGCCGAGCCGCTGGGTCACCGCGTGCAACTGCGGATGCGTGCTGATGCCGGCGCCGCGGCCGGTCAGCTCCTCGGCGTTGCGCTCGAACACCTCCGCGTCCCAGCCGATGCTGCGCAGCATGTTGGCGGCGAACAACCCGCCGACCGAGCCGCCGATGACAAGCGCGCGCTGCTTCGCCATGCCTTCAGCCTATTGCGTGAGCCGATCGAGCTCGGCGACGTCCTCGACTGACAATTTCGTCCCGCCGGCGCGCACGTTCTGCTCGATCTGCTCCGGGCGTCATGGCGCCCGCGATCACACTCGCTGTCACCGGCCGCGCCAGCAGCCAGCCGAATGCGATTGCCAGCATGCTGCGGTTCGTCCGCAACGCGAACGCCCGGAGCCGTTCCGCCATGTTCCAATTTCGATCGTTGATGACGTCGGTGGCATGGTGGGAGCTGTAGGCAAGACGAGCATTGTTCGGCAGCGGCTTGTCGCGATGATACTTGCCGCTGAGGAAGCCGCCGGCAAGCGGCGCGTAGGGCAGGAGCGTCATCCCGCGCTCCCGCATCAGCGGCAAGAGGTCGCGTTCGATCTTGCGCACCAGCAGGCTGTATTCGTCCTGACAGGTCGCAAAGGCGGCGGTCCCGAGACGCGCCGATGTGTCGGAGCGCAGCGGAAACCTGTGCGGCTGAGAAGTTCGAGCAGCCGATCGCGCGCACTTTGCCCTCGCGGACCAGTTCGTCGAGCGCGCGCAGCGTCTCCTCGATAGGCGTGTTCGGGTCGGGAAAATGAACCTGGTAGAGATCGATGTAGTCGGTGCGCAGCCGCTTCAGGCTTGCCTCGACGGTGCGGGTGATGGTGCGCCGGGAAGCGCCGCTGGGGCTTCCCCATCCGAACTTGGTGGCGATCACGGCGTTCTTGCGCCGCGCGCCGAGGCTCTCCCCGAGAAAGCTCTCCGACGTGCCGTTGCCGTAGGCGTCCGCGGTGTCGAACAGATTGACGCCGAGGTCGAGCGCCCGGTCCACCACCGCCCGTGCGTCCTTAACGTCATGAATGCGGCGGCCGAAGTTGTTGCAGCCGAGGCCGACCGACCGAGACTTCGATGCCGGAGTTGCCGAGCTTTCTTTTTTCCATCGATCTCTCTCCGCCTTATCCTGAGGAGCGGCCCTCAAGCGCGTTTACTCGCGTCTCCGACGCGTTATCGGCTGCGTCTCGAAGGATGGCGGCCCATGGTCCGAGACGCGTTGCTTCGCAACGCTCCTCACCATGAAGCCGAATTACTCACTGCGACCGTTGCAATCCCAGAATCTTCCGCGCCTCGTCCGGCGTCGCCACCTCGCGGCCCAATCGTTGCGCGATGCCGACCATGCGGTCGACCAGCACGGCGTTGTTCTTGGCGAACTCGCCCGGCGCGATATAGGGATTGTCCTCGTAGCCGACCCGCACATGGCCGCCGAGCGCCACCGCCATCGCCAGGATCGACCACTGCTTCTCCGGGTTCATCACGCTGACGTTCCAGATGCAGTCGGCGGGGAGATTGTCGACGAAGAACTGCAGCGCGCGCTCGGTCGGCGGCATCCAGGTGCCGCCCGGCCAGCCGATAAACAGCGTCACGTAGGTCTGCTTCTTCAGGTAGCCGGCGCGGCGCACGAATTCGAGATGCCAGAACGCGCCGGTCTGGAAGCACTCGCATTCGAGCTTGACCTTGTGCTCCTCGGCGGCCTTGGCGTAGGCGATCAGCTCCTCGACCGGATGGATCGCCATCATCCGCTTCGGCGGCAGGCTCGACACCGGCTGGAAATATTCGTCGTGGGCATTGAATGCCACCGCCATCATGTCGGGGCCGAGCTTCATCAGTTCGATCTTCTCCTCGATGCGTGCCGACGCCACGCCGTACTGCATGATCGTATCGACCTTCTCGGTGATCATGTGGTGGAGCTTCTTCCAGTCGGCGTGGTGAATGCGCGACACCATCTTGCCGTCGGCCTGGATCGACTCTTCCAGCGTCCGGCGGCCATGGATGTGCGAGATGGCGGCGCCGGCCTTCGCGGCATCGACGTATTGCTGCGCGCAGGCGGCGATGTCCTCCTGCGGCGGGCACAGATTGTTGTGCGGATAGGAGGTGCGCGAGTTGCCGGCCACCGTGATGATCAGTTTTTCCATATGAAGCCTCTCACATTCCGTCTCTCGGCAACCGTGGACGCTCATTGCAGTGCCCTCTCCCCTTGCGGGAGAGAGCGGCGAGGTGGTGCAACGTAACGAAGTGGGTGAGGGGTTCCGCGTTCTCCGTGAGTCGGCGACCCCTCACCTAACCGAGCATGCTGAAACGCTGCGGCAGCCCTCTCCCGCAAGGGGAGAGGGCACAGATATCGGAGCCACGCTCGCGGAAATATCACGGCTACTCCACCTTCTCTATCTTTCCGCTCTTTGCCGATCGTACCACGGCGTCGAACACCGCCATGCCGTGCAGCACCTGGTCGATCGGCGACCGGGTAGGGCCGTTTCTCTTCGATGCAGCGGGCGAACTCGACCAGTTCGGCGTTGAGCGTGTCGAGCTGGTCGAAGTTCGGGTGCTCGATGATCTCGTCCGGCGGCGCGGTGACCGGCCCGGTCGGCGCCACGGTCGAGACCGGCACATAGCGGAACCGCTGCAGATTCGGTCGCGAAATCTCCGCGAGCCCCTTGCTGCCGTAGAGCGTGAAATTGAAGTCGGTCGCGGTCGCGACCGAGCAGAACAGATGCCCGATGGCGCCGCTCTTGAATCGCAACATGACATTGGTGGTGTCGTCGGATGGCCCGGGAATGGTGCGAGCCGGTGGTCGCCAGCACGTCGCGCACTTCGCCGGCGAACTCGATCATGTGGTCGATCGAATGCACGCCGACCGCGGTCAGCGCGCCGCCCGGCGCCTCGTCCGGCTGCGCCCGCCAGTTGCCGGGCGCGATGAACTGGCCGGTCGAGGTGGTGTGCTGGGCGACCATCGACATCACCGTGCCGAGCCGGCCGTCGGCGAGGCGCTTCCGGATTTCCACCACGGACGGATGAAAGCGCCGGTTGAAGCCGACCGCCAGCACGATGCCGGCGCGCTTCGCCGCGGCGACCGCGGCTTCGGCGCTCGGCCGGTCGAGCGTCAGCGGCTTCTCGACATGGATGTGCTTGCCCGCGACCGCGGCCGCCATCACCTGCTCGGCGTGCATGCTGTGCGGCGTCGCCAGCACCACGGCGTCGATGTCGGGGCTCGCCAGCGCATCCTCGAACCGCGCCAGCATCGGGATGTTGTTCTCGCGGCAGAAGTCCTCGGCACTGACGCGTGTCCGCGTGTAGGCCGCGGTGAACCGGATCGCGTCGGTCTTGCCGTGCACGGCGTTGACCAGCGAGCGGCCCCAGCGCCCCAGCCCGATGATGGCGGCGCGCACGGTCATGTCGCGGCCTTGCAACCAACCGCAGCCGTCATCGCCGGGCTTGACCCGGCGATCCCGCTTATGGACGCGCTGTGCCAACCTAAGCGGGATGGCCGGGACAAGCCCGGCCATGACGGTCGCAAATGCGTCGATTGCATCATTTCGGAATCACCGGCAGCAGCACATACGGCGCGAATTTGCCGCCGAAGTGCAGCGTGTTCTTGCCGCCGAAAATCTCCGCCGGCCGATCCAGCGGATTGGTGTGGGTGAACGGCCCGACGCCCTTCATCGGATAGGGCGCGTGCGGCGAGCGCCGGCGTCGGTGCCGTCGACCTCGTAATCCTTGCCGCGCACCGACAGCGCCAGGCGATAGCCCTTCGGCACCACGATCGAGGTCGGCCAGATTTCGATGTCGAGCTCCACCGGCTCGCCGGGCTTCAGCGGCCATTCCTCGTCATGGGTGTGCCAGGGCCGGTAGGGCTTGCTCTCCTTCGGATCGAGCTTGCGATGCGAGGCGCGCAGCCAGCCGAGCCCGACCGGCACGCGCGGATCGTTGGAGCCGATGAACGTCACCTCCTTGCCCTGCGGATCGAACACCCGCAGCACCAGGAACAGGTCGGCGTCGGTGGTGTCCGACGACACGAACAGCTTGGCCGCGACCGGCCCGGTGATCTCCATCTCCTCGTCGAAATGCTCGGTGCGAGAACGTCACGCCGTCGCTCGTGGTCTGGTAGGTCAGCGTCGCCGCGTCTTCGGGCGGCTTCAGGATCCAGCTCGCGATCCGGATGCAGATAAAACTTGGTCCACTGCGTCCGCGCCAGCGGCCATTCGTTCTCGGCGCGCTCGACGAATTTCTCGCCGGGATGGCGGACCTGGAGCACCACCTTCGGCCGCTTCTCCCAGCCGTTGTCGATGCCCTTCAGAAAACGGTCGAAGAACTGCCGCTGCAGATCCTGGCCGTACTTGGCGTAGAACAGGGTGAAGTGCGTGTCGCCGTGCACCTCGAGCCACTTTTGCTTGCTTCCCGCACGCAAAAAGCCCTCGAAATTGCCGCGCGGGTGCAGCCCCATGCCGCCCCAGTTGGCGGACGAGAACAAGCGGCGCCTCGATGTCCTCGAATTTCGGCAGCCGCGCCTTGTGATAGTCGTCGATCAGCCGGTGCCGCAGCGCGTCGCCGTCGCAGTCGGCGCGGTTCTTCCGCAGCTCGTCGTCGGACAGGTTGAGCGGCCCCGCCACCGGCTCGCCGGTCACCGCGCTCTTGAAGCCGCGTTCGCCGACGCCGTGCTGCACCGCCGTCACCTGCCGCGGATACCAGCTCGAATAGAAGTCGGACAGGATGCCGCCGTGGCGGCAAAGCTCGCGGTAGTAGTCCGAAGAGCCCTCCCAGATCGCGCAGCGCCGCCAGATGCTTCGGCTTCAGCGGCGCCGCCTGCCACTGGTTCATCGAATAATACGAGATGCCGTGCAGGCCGACCTTGCCGTTCGACCACGGCTGCACGCCGGCCCAGTCGACGCAGAGCGCGATGTCCTTGGCCTCGCGCGGCGACCAGGATTCCAGATAGCCCGGCGAACGCCCGGCGCCGCGTGAATCGACGCGCACCAGCGCGTAGCCGTCCGGCACCCACTTCTCCGGATCGAACAGCTCCCAGTTCTGGTACTTGTTGGTCGAGCCTTCGAGCGTCTCCGGCGCGGCCTTGATGATGCGGAGCCAGGCGTGCTTGTAGCCCTCCTGCATGGCGAGGCCCTTGGCGTAGGGCCCGTAGCTCAGGATCACCGGATATTTGCCGTCGGCGACCGGGCGGAACACGTCGGCGCGCAGCACCACGCCGTCGTCCATCTCGATCGGGGCATCCCAATCGATCTTCATTCCATCGCGGATTTCGGATTTCATTTGATGCAAGGCAGGCGACCTTTTTGAGGGAGCAAACGCTAACATCGCCCCCGCTTCCTCTCAACGCATGGCGGTCAGATATTCCCGTCATGGCCGGGCTTGTCCCGGCCATCCATGCCTTGCTTAACTTCAAAGCGAAAAAAGGCGTGGATGCCCGGCATGAAGCCGGGCATGACGGCGGGAGCGCAGAGCGCGAGCATGTTCAACAACGCCGCAATCATCGGCGTCGGCCAGTCCGCCTACACGCGCCGGCCGGAGCCGGGCCAGACCGCGCTGCATTTCATGCGCGACGCGATGGTGGCGGCGCTGAAGGACGCAGGCGTTGATGCGCACGACATTGAGGGCCTGGCGGTGTCGTCGTTCTCGCTTGCACCCGACGCCGCGGTCGACCTCGCCTGGAAGCTCGGCCTGTCGCTCCGCTGGCTGCTCGCAGGACACCAACGGCGGCTGCTCGGCGATGAACATGCTCGGCCACGCGCTCCGCGCCGTCGACAGCGGCGCGGCCGAGACCATCCTCATTCTCGGCCGGCGACGCCACGGGCCTTGCCGGCTACGCCAAGGTGGCGGCGAATCTCAACAGCGTGACGCAGAAGCACCTCGCGCCGCTCGGCCACGGCGGGCCGAACGGCGTCTATGCGCTGGTCGCGAGCCGCCAGATGAAGAAATACGGCCTGGAGAAATCCGACTACGGCCACATCGCCATCGCCCAACGCGAATGGGCGGCGAAAAACCCGCACGCGGTCTATCGCACGCCGATGACGATGGAGGAGTATCTCGCCGCGCCCTTGGTCGCCGATCCGCTGTCGCGCTACGACTGCGTGCCGGTGGTCGCGGGCGGGCAGGCGATCGTCGTGGCGCGGCCCGACCGCGCGCCGAAGGGCCGGCCGGGCGTGCGGGTGCGGGCGCACCGCGCGAGCTTCAACCACGACAACCAGCAGGGCGACGGCCTGCAGACCGGCATCGGCACGTTTGCGGATGAGCTGTGGCGCGAGGCCGGCGTGCGGCCGGACGACATTCGACGTTGGCGAGCATCTACGACGACTATCCGACCATGGTGCTGGCGCAGGCCAATGATCTTGGACTGATCCCGGGCAACGACCTCGTCGCGCTTCTGCCGCGTCACCATCGGCGAGCGGCGTTTTCCGCTGAACACCTGGGGCGGCATGCTGTCCGCCGGCCAGCCGGGCGGCCCGGCCGGCGGGCTGAACGGCATCTCCGAAGCGGTGCTGCAATTGCAGCACCGCGCCGGCGAGCGGCAGGTGAGGGGCGCGCGGCTTGCGGTCGACGACCGGCTACGGCATGACGATGTATCGCTATGGCGGCACCGCCGCCGCGGCGGTTTTGGAGCGCGTCGAATGAATGGCGTCACGATCTGGCGATGCAAGGCTTGTCGCGCCGGGTTTTTCCCGGAGCCGCTGCTTTGTCTGCGCTGCCATGGCGACACATTCGCCACTGATCGCGTGCATGAAGCAGTGATCGAGGAAATCTCGGTCATTCGTCACATGCTCGGCCACGAGAACTGGCAGCCGCGCCGGATCGCGAGCGTGCGAACGAGTGACGGCCAGCTTATGACGGTGGGTCTGCGCGACGAGGCCGGGCCGGGTGCCATCGTCGAATTGTTCGAGGAGGGCGGCGCGCCGTTCGGCCGGGCCAAGCAATGAGCCCTGCTATTCGACGACCTCGTCGGCAAGCGCCAGCAGCTTGTCGGGCAGATCGAGGCCGAGCGTCTTCGCGGTGCGGCGGTTGATCACGAATTCGAATTTGCTGGCCTGAACCACTGGCAAGTCTGCCGGCTTCTCGCCCTTGAGAATGCGCGCGGCATAGATGCCGACTTGCCGATAGGCGTCGGCAATGTTGGTGCCATAGCTCATCAGGCCGCCGGATTCGACCCCCTCGCGCTGGCTGTAGCACGCCGGCAGCGCATGCCGATGCGCAAGCGCAACGATTTGCTCCCGTTTGGAGTTGAGAAACCCGCCGGTGCCGACGAGCAATGCGCCAACCTTGCCTTGCGCGAACGCTGCAAAGGCGGCCTCGATATCGCGGTCACTATTGACATCCAAGATAACGAGCTGCTGACCGACCGACCGTGCCGCGGTTTGCACGTCTCTGCGCTCTGCCTCGACGAGGGAAGCGCCCGGGTTCACAAGCATTCCGATGGTTGCCGCACCGGGCGCGATTTGGCGCAGCACCTCCAGTCGCTTCGCCCCGAGCACGGCGGAGAAGAAGGAAACGCCGGTGACGTTGCCGCCCGGCCGGTTCAGGCTGGGCACCAGGCCCTCCGCGACAGGATCGCCCCCGGTTGCGAAGACGATCGGCACCGTCGTGGTCGCGGCCTTGGCTGCGTACGCTGATTCGAAGTTGCCCACGATCACCGCCACGGGAAGGCGAATCAAATCCCTCACCATGGCCGGCAATCGATCCAGATGATTGTCCGCGTGACGGAATTCGACCGCGACATTCTGGCCTTCGACCAAACCTGTTTCCTTCAGACCTGCGCGGAATGCGGTTACCCAGTGCGGCACGTCGGCAAGCGTGCCGCTGCGGAGAAATCCGACTTTCGGCAGGCCGTGCTGCTGCGCGCCCGCGGCGAACGGCCACGCGGCCGCCGCCCCGCCAAGCATCATCACGAATTTTCGCCGTTCGATGTGGCTCGCCAGGCGACCCTCCGATGGGGGTCATTCACAAGCGCGGCACCAATGCCACGTTTCCCGGGCCAAATCTGAGACCAAGCCCGGCGGTCTCGTCAAGAGAGCGCAGTGTCGCTGTGGCGCGAGCCCGGAGCCTGTTCCCTAGACCTCGGCCTTGGCGTGCGGCGTAGCAGCGAGCCTGGTCACGCCCGAGGCCGCAAGGCCCTGGATCGCATTGGGCGCATAGCCGAGCTCGCGCAGGATCTCCTCCGAATGCTCGCCGAGCATCGGCGCGGGCCGTGCGATGTCCGGGCCGTCGTGGTCGAGCAGCACCGGGTTGCGCGCCGCCTTCATTCGGCCGAGCCGCGGATGCTCGACGTCCTTGACCATGCCGCGCGCGACGATCTGCGGATGCTCGAACACCTCCTTGAAGTTGTTCACCCGCGCGCACGGCACGCCGGCCTCCATCAAGGCGGTTTCGAGATCGGCCGATTGCATCTTGAGGATGGCCGGCTCGACCAGCGCCAGCAGCGGGTCCTCGTTCTTCTTGCGGTTGGCATAGGTGGCGAAGCGCGGGTCGGCGAGATGCGTCTCCAGGCCAATCACCTGCATGAACCTCTGGAACAGCATGTTGTTCGGCATGCCGATGGCGACATATCGTTTGTCGGCCGTTTCGAACAGTTGATACGGCGCAGTGAGACGGTGCCGGTTGCCCATCGGCTGCGGCACCTCGCCGGTCTCGAGATATTCCGCGGCCTCCCAGGCCGCCGCGGCGATCGAGGACTTCGACCAGCGAGATGTCGGCGATGCGGCCTTCGCCGTTTCGCGCAACGCCGACCAGGCTTGCCAGCGTGGCGTAGGTCGCAAACAGCGCGCCAAACACGTCGGCGGTCTGCACGCCCGGCCTCATCGGCATCTTCCCCGGCTCGCCGGTGACCGACAGCACCCCGGAGAACGCTTCGATGATGAGATTGACGCCGGCCCGCCGGCGGTCCGGGCCGGTCTGCCCGAAGCCCGACACCGACGTGTAGACGATCTTCGGATTGACCGCCTTCAGTTGCCCGGCGCCGAGTCCCAGCTTGTCCAGCGCGCCCGGCCGGTTTGCCTCGACGAGCACGTCGGACTTGGCCGCAAGCCTGCGCATCACCTCCTGCGCCTGCGGCGCCTTGAGGTCGAGCACCAGGCTCCGCTTGTTGCGGTTCAGCGCGGTGAAGCTCACGCTCTCGCCATTCCTGATCGGCGGCGTGGCGCGGCTCATGTCGCCCTGCGGCGGCTCGACCTTGATGACGTCGGCGCCCATGTCGGCCAGCAGCGTGCCGCACAGCGGACCGGCGATGAAGTTCGCAAGCTCGATGACGCGGATTCCGGCGAGCGGCTTGGCCATGTTTGTCCCCTCGGCTGTCATGCCCGCGAAAGCGAGGCATCCAGTATCTGCAATTACCGATGATGGCGAGCGATTACTGGCAGCCGATTCGAACGGCCGTCGATGAGCACCTTTGCCGGTCCAGCTCGGCATGCTTGAATTGCAGCACGGCCGGACTGCGGCCACGGGGAGCTCCATGGCCGAAGGCTTCGACACCATCATCGTCGGCGGCGGCGCCGCGGGCTGCGTGCTGGCGAACCGTCTCTCGGCGCGGCCCGGCCATTCGGTGCTGCTGCTCGAGGCCGGCCAGGACACGCCGCCCGGCCGCGAGCCCGCCGACGTGCTCGATACCTATCCGGGCTCCTACTACAACCCGGCCTATTTCTGGCCGGAGCTGAAGGTGCACTGGCGGCTCGCCGGCAACTCGCCGCTCACCGGCTATTCGCAGGGCCGCATCATGGGTGGCGGCTCCTCGGTGATGGGCATGGTGGCGTTGCGCGGCACGCCCGACGACTACGCCGAGTGGGAGCAGCTTGGCGCCGCGGGCTGGGGCTGGAACGATGTGCTGCCGTTCTTCAAGAAGCTGGAGAATGATTTCGACTACGGAGGCGAGATGCACGGCAAGGACGGCCCGGTTCCGGTCCGCCGCATCCCGCCGCCGCAATGGCCGCCGTTGTCGAAGGCGCTGCAGGGCTTCGCCGACGAGCGGCAGTATCCGTATGTCGCCGACATGAATGCCGATTTCCGCGACGGCTATGCCAACGTGCCGATCAGCAACTGGCCGGACAAGCGGGCCTCGGCCGCGATCTGCTATTTGACCGCTGACGTGAGGGCGCGGAAAAACCTCACCATCGTCACCGGCGCGACCGCGACGGACATCAAGTTCGACGGCCGCCGCGCCACGGGCGTCAGCGCAGAGGTCGCCGGCGAGACAAGGCAGTTTTCCGGCCGCGAGGTCGTCGTCAGCCTCGGCGGCATCCATTCCTCGGCGATGCTGATGCGGAACGGCATCGGCCCGGCCGCGCACCTGCGCGAGCATGGCATCGCGGTGCGCGGCGATCTGCCCGGCGTCGGCGCCAACCTCTCGAACCATTCGCTGCTGTTCATGGGCTTCCATCTGAAGCCCGAGTTCCGCCAGCAGCCATCCCTGCGCACGCATTCGTCGACGGTCCTGCGCTTTTCCTCAGGCGTGCCGGGCTGCCCGCGCACCGACATGTACATCAACGTGCAGAGCAAGACCTCGTGGAGCGCACTCGGCACGCGGATCGGCAATCTGGCGCCGTCGCTGTGGAAGCCGATGGGGCGCGGCCGCGTCAGCCTGCGCTCGGCCGATCACCGCCAGGAGCCGCTGGTCGAGATGAATTTCGCCGGCCACGAGCTCGATCTCAAGCGGCTGATGGTCGGTTTCCGGCTCGCCGTCGAGATGCTGGCCCATGAGAAGGTCAGCGCCATGCGCGGCGTGACCTTCCCGGTGAAGTTCAATGATCGGCTGCGGCTGCTCAACCGGAAGAATGCGTCCAATGCGGCGAAGGCCCAGGCGGTGGCCTGGCTGACCGACCTCGTCCCGGCGCTGGCCGAGCCGGTGTTCGGCACGCTTGCCGATCGCAAGATCGATCTGACGGCGTTGGTGAAGGATGACGAGGCGCTGGCCGAGCACATCCGGCAGAACGTCGCCGGCATGTTTCACGTCGCCGGCACCTGCAAGATGGGCGCTGACGGCGACCGCGACGCGGTGGTGGACAGTGCGGGCCGCGTTCGCGGCTTCGAGGGGCTTCGCGTGGTCGATGCCTCGATCATGCCGACCGTGCCGCGCGCGCAACACCAATATCCCGACCATCATGATCGCCGAGAAGATTTCAGCAGGGATGGTAGAAGGCAACTAATCAGCGTATCGGCAGACTCGCTTTCCCTCTCCCCCTTGTGGGGAGAGGGTGGATCGCGCGGAGGGAATCCGAGCGCGATCCGGGAGAGGGGTCTACTTGCGATAATCTTTCGAGGCGAACCCCTCTCCCGCGCTCGCTCGGCTATCGCCTCCGCTCTCGCACCCTCTCCCCGCAAGGGGAGAGGGGAAGCGCGTTTGACGCTCCTCTCACAATAGCCGCTACCTGTTATGCCCGACCGTCTTCATGTATTGCAGCGTCTCGTCGAGCCCGACCACGTCGGCGTATTTGGCGTTGAGGTCGAACAGGCTCTGCTCGTGCGCGGGCTTGGAGCGGTCGCCGACCGCCTCGCGCACCACCATCGGCCGGAACCCGTTCTGCACCGCATCCACGGCGGTGGCGCGGACGCAGCCCGATGTGGTGCAGCCGGTGATGATCAGCGTATCGACGCGCTGGTTCATCAGCCGCGGCACGAGGTCGGTGCCGAAGAAGCACGAGGCGTATTTCTTCACCAGCAGGCTGTCGGTCGGCCGCATGTCGAGCCGCGGATCGATCTTCACCGCTTCGCGTGCCCGCCGTCAGCGTCAGCGTGCCCTTCATCTTGACCGCCCAGAGGCCGGCGTCCTTGAAGTCGCGGTCCTTGTAGATCACCGTGGAGAAGATCACCGGGATGTTGCGCTCATGGGCGACGTCAAGCAGCGGCTTCTGCGCCTCGATCTCCTTGTCGAGGTTGGCGCCGAGCGGCATCGACGAGTCGGTGAAGCCCTTGAGCATGTCGATGACGATCAGCGCCGGCCGCTCGCCGAAGCCGATCTTGATGCCGAAGCCGCGCTGCCGGAAAAAATCCTCGTCGTCCTTGCCGCTGGTCATGTCGCGATTTCCTTATGCGAAAATCTCTCGGTCGTCATGCCCGGGCATGACGTTGTGGAAGCGGAAACGCACGTGGCTATCAATTCCACCGCCAGACGCCGTAGGCGTGGCCGTTCTGCATCTGCGGCGCGACGTAGTTCGGCTTGCGGTTGCCGATCGCGCCGAGCATGGCGATCCAGTTCAGCAGTTCGCCGCCGACATTGCCGGCCTTGAGCATCTGGTGCTCGGTCGCTTCCTTGATGCAGCGTGTCGATCTGCTGCTCTTCGAGCAGCTTGATCACCCGCGCGCACCAGTCTGGATCGGGCACGCCGTCGGCTGCGGCCCGGCGCCATGCGCGGGCCGCCGACCTCGAGCGAAAAGCTGCCCGAGCCCATCGACCACGACGCGCTTGTTCTCGGGCCACGCCTCGATGGCGCGGCCGACCGCCTGGCCGAGCGCGAAGCAGCGTTGCGCCGACGGCAGCGGCGGCACGTGGCCGCTGATGAAGAACGGCACCACCGGGATTTTCATGTCGGGGGTGAGGAAATGCAGCGGCACGGTCACCGAATGATCGACCGAGAAATTCTGCGTCATGCCGATGTCGAAGCCGGCCGCGACGCCGGCCTGCGCGGATATGCGCGGCGAGACCGGGCGCCGACGGCACCACGTAGTTCGGCACGGTCGGCGGCTCGTCGTTCGGCGCGCGGAAGGTCTTGTCGATGCCGAGCGCGAAGATCGGCAGGCTGTCGAGGAAGAAGGTGTTGAGATGGTCGGTGTCGAACATCACGATGACGTCCGGCCGGGTCTCCGGCAAGCTCGTCCTTCTGCGCGCCGAACAGCTTGGCGATCTCGCAGTCCGGCCCGTCGCGCTTGACGAACATCGGAAACACCGGGGTGTGCGGCACGCCGAACCCGCCGACGATCTGCGCCATGATCAGCAACTCCCGCTTCGGCCGCCAACGTGCCAATATTAGCGCGACCGGCGCGGCGCCGACCAGCAGTTCGGGAGCATGACATGGCGAGAAAATCGAAACGGACCACAGCGGCTCGCAAGGCCGCAAGCAAGCGGGCAGGGGCAGGCAAGGGCTCGGCCGGCGTGCCGCCGGCGCACGGCCGCTTCGACTATTCGCCGCTCGATCGACCGGCCGCCGCTGCGCTGGCCGAACGGCGCCCGCGTCGCGCTGTGGGTGATCCCCAACATCGAGCATTTCCTGTTCAACCTGCCGTCGACCGCGATGTCCGGCACCGCCGGGATGACGCTCAACCCGGACGTGCGCAGCTACTCCTGGCGCGACTACGGCGTGCGCGTCGGCATCTGGCGGATGATGGAGATCATGGACGCGGTTCGGCGGTGCGCGGCACGGTCGCGCTCAACTCCGACGTCTGCAACGAATATCCGCGCATCATCGAGGAGGGCAAGAAGCTCGACTGGGAGTGGATGGGCCACGGCACCACCAACTCGATCCTGATCAACGCGCAGACCGAGGCCGAGGAGCGGGCGCTGATCAAGGACGTGCGTCACGACCATCGCCAAAGCGTCGGCAAGGCGCCGCGCGGCTGGCTCAGCCCGGCGCTGAGCGAGACCGTGCACACGCTCGATATCCTCGCCGAGAACGGCATCGAATATGTCGGCAACTGGGTCAACGACGAGCAGCCCTATCCGATGAAGGTCAAGCGCGGCCGATGTATCTCGATGCCCTATTCGCAGGAGATCAACGACATCCCGGCGCTGATCGGCCTGCACCAGAGCCCGGAGCGGTTCGGCCAGATGATCTGCGACCAGTTCGACGTTCTGTACGAGGACGGCGCCAAGACCGGCCGGGTCATGTCGATCTGCCTGCACCCGTTCCTCATCGGCCATCCGCACCGCGACAAATATTTCGCCAAGGCGCTGGCGCACATCACCTCGCGGCAGGAGGTCTGGCTCGCCACCGGCAGCGAGATCTTGGATTGGTACAAGAAGCACGATGGCAGGCGTAAGTCCACCGTCACACCGGCTGCCCGATCTCGTCGACCTTCACGGCGCGCATCCGCTCGTTGTAGGTCGCGGCGTTGAGTCCGCAGACCTCGAAGCGCGCCAGATAGTTCATCAGGAAGGCGTTGGCGCCCATGCGGTAGAGCTTGCCGACATCGCCGGCGAGCAGGGCACTTCGTTCCTCGGCGGTGAGGTCGAGCGGGCCGAGCGCCTTTGCCGGGTCGGCCTTCATCGCGGCGCGGAAGGCGTGGTCGCGCAGCACTTCGCGGCACAGATGGTTGACGGCAAAGATGCGACATCGGCGGCTCCAGGTTCCGGCAGGCGTTAGATTACACCGGCGCAGCCTGATTGCCAGGGTGGCGATCCGTTCGTAAGCTTTCCGTCCGTCGTGCGGAGGAAAGCAATGCTGGACAAGACCCGTCTCGAAGAACAGCGCCGCAAGACCAACCCGGTGTTCAACGACCGCAAGCTCAAGCTCGGCACCTTCGGCACCAATCTCGACCGCGGCTGCGCCATCTCGACCATCGACGGCGTGCTGGAGATCAACTGGCCGAACACGCTGGAGCTGGCGCGCTGCTCGGAGGAGATGGAGTTCGAGGCGCTGGTGCCGATCGGGCGCTGGCACGGCTTCGGCGGCGTCACCAACTTCAACGGTCCGGGCTTCGAATGCTTCTCCTGGGCCTCGGCGATCGGCGCCTCGACCAAGTACTCCGGCATCTTCGCCACCTCGCACGTGCCGACCATCCATCCGGTGATGGCGGCGAAGCAGGCGACCACCATCGACCACGTCACCGGCGGCCGCTTCGCGCTCAACATCGTCACCGGCTGGAACCGGCCGGAGATCGAGATGTTCGGCTCGCCGCTGATGGAGCACAACGACCGCTACGACTGCGCGGTCGAATGGCTCGACATCATGAAGCAGTTGTGGACGCGCGACGAGCCGTTCGATTTCGAGGGCCGGTTCTACAACATCAAGAAAGGCTATCCTGCAGCCCAAGCCGATCCAGAAGCCGTTCCCGGCGGTGATGAACGCCGGCGGCTCCGATCGCGGCCAGCATTTCGCCGCCAAGCACTGCGACATGGTCTATGTGGTGTTCGGCTCGCACGACTTCGACGAGTGCAAGGCCAAGGTCGACGCCTACCGCCAGCTTGCCCGCAAGGAATACGGCCGCGAGATCCAGGTCTGGAGCTACGCCTATGTGGTGCAGGGCGACACCGAGAAGGAGGCCAAGGCGCTGTATGACGAATACGTCAACCAGAAGGGCGACTGGGACGCGGTCGACAACCTCGTCACACACCATGATCGCCAACGCCAAGACGCTGCCGAAGGAGGTGCTGGCCGAGATGAAGAAGCACTTCATCGCCGGCTGGGGCGGCTATCCGATCATCGGCACGCCGGAGCAGATCGTCGACGGGCTCATCACCATGTCGAAGATGGGCCTCGACGGCACGCTGCTGAACTGGCCGCGCTACGTCTCCGACCAGCGCTGGTTCCAGAAGCACGTCTATCCGCTGGTCGTGCAGGCGGGGCTGCGGTGATGGCTATGCTGACACGCATCTCCGCCCTCATCCTGAGGAGCGCCGAAGGCGCGTCTCGCCCGCCTACGCGCTGTTGCGCTTCGGCGCGCCTGATTCGCCCGCCGTAGCTCGCGCAGCGAGCAGAGGCGGGAAGGATGGGGCGGCCCTTGCTTCGAGACGCGACGCTGAGTTTATCATCGGGCCGCGCTTTGCGCGGACCCGTTGGCGTCGCTCTTAATAGCATGAGGCCGCTTGGGGCTGAGGACGGGAGCGAAGCGTGAGCACCGACAAACGATCCGACGAGCTGCGGCGGTCGAGCAATCCGCTCTACAACGACCGCAAGCTCAAGCTCGGCACGTTTGGCTCGCAACCTCGACCGCGGCTGCGCCATCTCGACCATCGACGGCGTGCTGGAGATCAACTGGCCGAACACGCTGACGCTTGGCCAAGCTCGCCGACGAGATGGAGTTCGAGGCGCTGGTGCCGGTCGGGCGCTGGAAGGGCTTCGGCGGCACCACCAACTTCAACGGACCAGGCTTCGAGATGCTTCTCTTGGGCGGCGGGCATCGGCGCCTGCACGAAAAATCCGGCGGTGTTTTCCACGTCCCACGTCCTGACCGTCCATCCGATCATGGCGGCGAAGCAGGCGACCACCATCGATCACATCACCGGCGGCCGCTTCGCGCTCAACGTCGTCACCGGCTGGCACCGGCCCGAGATGGAGATGTTCGGCGCGCCGCTGATGGACGCACGACGATCGCTATGAGCTTGCGGTCGAATGGCTCGATATCATCAAGCGGC
The DNA here is from genome assembly GCA_963702635.1 of uncultured Alphaproteobacteria bacterium. GTDB lineage: Bacteria > Pseudomonadota > Alphaproteobacteria > Rhizobiales > Xanthobacteraceae > Z2-YC6860. Next base: position 198,249 of record CAVPDL010000007.1, on the reverse strand, counting down.
TTTGGACCGCGGACAGCGAGTTCGACTACGACGGCCAGCACTTCAAGATCAGCAAGGGCTATCTGGAGCCCAAGCCGCTTGCAGAAGCCGTTCCCCCCGGTCATGAACGCCGGCAATTCCGAGAAGGGCCGCGACTACGCGATCAAGTATTGCGATGTCGCCTTCGTCAACCTCAATCGCGGCGATCTGCCGGTGTCGCAGGCGGTGATCGCCGACTACCGCAAGCGGGCGCGGCAGGAATTCGGCCGCGAGCTGCAAATCTGGTCGCACGCCTACATCGTGCAGGGCGACACCGAGGCCGAGGCGAAGGCGTATTTCGACGAATACGTCCATCAGAAGGGCGACTGGCAGGCGGCGACCAACCTGGTCGACACCATGGGGCTCAACACCGCCGGCGTGCCGCCGGACCGGCTGCAGGCGATGAAGATGCATTTCATCGGCGGCTGGGGCGGCTTTCCGCTGATCGGCACCAAGGAGCAGATCGTCGACGGGCTGGCGAAGCTGTCGGCGCTCGGCCTCGACGGCCTGGCCGTGTCCTGGGCGCGCTACATCGACGACATGCGGACCTTCCAGCGCGAGACCCTGCCGCTGCTCAAGCAGGCCGGGCTACGATAAATCCGTCACGCCACTGTCCCCGCATCGTGCGCCTCCATCGCCGCGGCGATGCGCTCCCGGGCGAGGTAAGTCCACAGCCAGACCGCAATCACCAGCAGCGCGCCGATGAACACCGGCCAGCGCAGCCCGAGATGCGCCGAGACGAGGCCCGCGCCGAGCGCACCGACCGCCGGTGCGCCGCGGAAGATCAGCCCGTAGAGCCCCATCACCCGGCCGCGCATGCTGCGGTCGGTGGCAAGCTGGATCAGCGTCTGCATGCCGATGCCGGCGACCGAGGCGCAGAAGCCCATCACCACCACCGCCGGCACCGCGATCCACATGTTGTCGGTAGCCACAGCCGCGATCGCGGCCAGCGCGCTCAGCAGCGCGTTGGTCAGCACGACCTGCGTCAGGCCCAACGAGTGCGTGCGGTGCGCGAGCCAGAGCCCGCCGACGATGGCGCCGCCGCCGATCGCCGAGGCCAGGATCGAGAGCCCGCCCGCGCCGGCGTGGTAGACGTCGGCGGCGAAACCCGGCAGCAGCTCGTTCAGCGGCCGGCCACCGACTCCCAGCGCGATGCCAAGCACCAGCAGCGCGCCGATGCCCGGATGGGTCGCCGTGTATCGAAGGCCGTCGACCAGATCGCCACCCAGGCTGCGGTGCGTCGTCGTCTCCATCGCCTCCGGTTCAACCCGGATTCGCGCCAGCGCCCATATGAACGCGAGGTAGCTCATTGCGTTCACCGCAAACGCCGCGGCGACGCCGGACCAGACGATGGCAAGACCCGCGAGCATCGGCCCGATAAATCGCGCCAGGTTGAAAATCACCGAATTGATCGCCACCGCCGAGGCGAGGTTGGATGGCGCCACCAGCGACGGGATGAAGGCGAGCCGCGCCGGCTGATTGAACGCCACCAGCACGCCCTGGATCGCGGTCAAGGTGACCAGCAGCTCGATATTGATGTGGCCGCTGACGGTGAGCGTGAACAGCGTGGTGGCCTGGACGAGCTGCAGGCATTGGCTGACCTTCATCACCCGCAACCGGTCGAGCCGGTCGGCGACGGCGCCCGCCACCGGCCCGATCACGATGACCGGGAAGAAGTCGGCGAACGCGACGACGCCGAGCCACAGGCCGGAATGCGTGAGCTGCCAGGTCAGCCAGCCGAGCGCGATCCGCTGCATCCACATGCCGATCAGCGACAGGCCGTTGCCGATCGAATAGATGCCGAAGTTCGGATTCCGGAGCGGCAATGCAATCAGGCGGTTGGAGAGGAGGTCCGTGATCGACATGCTCTGCTGGGGGCTCTACTTGAAGCTCTGCCCCATGTGCTCGCGGAAGAATTTGGCGAGATCGCCGATATCGCGGTCGCCCCAGCCGTTCGCGACCGCTGCGGAAAACGACGCCAGCACGCCAGACGACAGCGGCATCGGCGCGCCGTTGACCGCGCCGGTCGCAACCGCCGACATGATGTCTTTGCGCATGGTCTTCAGATCGAGCGTGACGTCGGCCGGCTCACCCTTGAGCGCGCCTTTCTTGCCGGCGAACCAGCCGTTGGCGGTCGGCGCCTCGCCGAGAATGTCGAGCATCTGCTCGAGCTTGAGCCCCTCGCGAGTTCCAAGCGCGAGCGATTCCGCAGTGGCCTGGATGAAAGCGGCGAGCCCAAGATTAACCGCAAGCTTCATGGCGTAGCCCGCGCCGTTCGGCCCCATGTGCGCGATCTTGCCGGCGAGCTTCTGCAGCACCGGGCGTACCCGTTCGAGGTCCTCGGTCGTACCGCCGACCATGGCGTAGAGCTTGCCCTGCTGCACGTGCGGGATGGTGCCGAACACCGGCGAGTCGACGAGCCGCGCGCCCGCGGCCTGGACCACCGGCGCAAGCTCGCGGCCGGTCATCGGCTGCAAGGTGCTCATCTCGACGAACAGCTTGCCCTTGATATCGCCCGCCAGGAAACCGTCCTTGCCGGTGTAAATGGCGCGGACGCCATGGTCCTCGGTGATCGACGAGATGACGAAATCGCCGTGGGCTGCGACCGCACGCGGCAAATCCGCAAGCCGCATCTGGCGTTCGGCCGCGGCCTTCATGGCGCGCTCGTCCTTGTCCCAGGCGATGACCTCGCAGCCGTTCTCGCTAAGCCGCGTGTAGATGGCGCGGCCCATGCGGCCCAATCCGACAAGCCCGACTTTCATCTCGCTCATTCCTCTCCGCCGTCATGCGCGGGCATAGCCGTCCGAAGGACGGCGTCGTTTCGCTCGCCTATGAGCCGCGCATCCATGATGAATTGCAACCCGGAAAACCTTACGACCTGCGTTCGTCGATCCTCATCATGGATTGCCGGGTCAAGCCCGGCAATGAGTGCGTCCGTGAGTTCGTTTGTCAGCATAGTGGGAGTCTGTGCCATGTGAAGTCACTACACATGTAGCTGAAAGCAACTGCGTCGCCGCGAGGCGGGGTGGAGAGCAACTGGAAGCGAACCGACAGCCCGTAGGATGACGAACCCGTTTCGGCGGCGTGCAGAGGCGAGCCTGCTCATTGAAGGCGAAGCCTGACCTGAAGGTCGACCGGTCGCACGAGGTGATAGGCACGTGACGACCGGGCTGCATAACGTGGTTGGGGGCGGGATGTCGGGAAGGCAAGCGGACGGAACGGAGAGACCTGCGGCGTTGGCGAAGCGCAGCAGGAGTCAGAGCCCGCATAGTACCGTTGTGGTCTGATGCATGGACCATTGAAGGAGGGGCTAGCAAAACCCGTCCAAGGAAAGGCAGGGCAGGAAGGTGGATGCATGAGGTCCATACCGGAGCAGAGAAGCACTGCAAGTGCCGAGAGGCTAAGCAAGGTGCAGAAACCCAAACGACAGTTGCAACTGGGCGTGGGTCGAAGCCGACGTATGGACCACTCGCATGCTGTCGGCGTTGGTAACGACGTCACAGGCGGCAAGTCGTGCCGTCCTCGCGAATGTCGGGCCGTTCGCGCTTTACACGGCCGGGCACGCAGCGAGACAGTCTCGATGAAGAAACCACCAACTGGAGAGCCGTATGCGGGAAAACCGCACGTACGGTTCGGAGGGCGGGGTCGGCGATAGCCGATCCCGACCCCTATCGCCGAGTGTGTGGCGCCGCCTTAGCAACTACGCGCGCCCCTTCGCTATGATCGCCCTTCGTTATGCCCGCCCGGCGGCCTTCTGTGCCGCCGTGAAATGGCCGTAGCTCTGCACCGGCGCCATCATCAGGAAGCGGTAACCCTCCTTGACGATGCGCTCGGCGTTGCCGGTCTCGACATGCGGATGGCCGACCACGACGTTGTGCTTCTTGCAGGTGTCGACGATGCGCTTCATCCACTCCAGCACGACCTTGTGCTCGTACTGGCGCGGATAACCGAGCTCCTGGGAAAGATCGCCTTCGCCGATCAGGATGGCGCCGATGCCCGGCACATTCTTTAAGCATGGCGTCGAGGTTTTCGACGCCGCGGGTGTCCTCGATCTGCAGGATGCAGAAAATCTCGCCTTGCGGGTTGAGCGGCCAGACGTCGGCCTTCTGGTAGTACTCCTGCTGGCCGATGCCCCAGTAGCGGGCCGCAGCCGTCGGGCCGTCGCCGCGGATGCCGGCCGGCTCGTAGAGCGAGGCGTTCTTCATTTTCGGATAGCGGCAGGCGCCAACCGCGTTGGCCGCTTCCTCGACAGTGGAGATATGCGGGAACACGACGCCGTAGCAGCCTATGTCGAGGGCCTGCTTGGCCTGCCATTGCGCCATCTCGACGCCGTTCACCGGGATGCGGACCATCGGCGTCACCGGCGGAACGAGCCCGGCCTTGGCGATCTGCGCGCGGTTGAGCATGTATTGCAGACAGTCCCGCAGCCGCCCGCTGTCCCACGGATTGTGCTCCATCTCGAACACGCAGCCGTCGTACTTCGACGCGCTCATGCCGATCGCGGAATCGACGTGGGCCGGCGCAAAACAGGTGAGCGCGTGCTGGCCCGCTTCCAGCGCGCGGATGACGTTGTTCAGACGCGGCAAATCGGCCATTTTTGGAGGTCTCCCTGGGAATGGGCGGCATCCTAACAGATCGCCGTCCAGGTTTGACAATGCCGCTCGGGGCCGTAGCATCCGGCTCACATCAACCAAATAACCGGCGAGCTTCCATGATCATCGACTGTCACGGCCATTACACCACCGAGCCGAAGGACCTGCACCGCTTCCGCAAGGAGCAGACCGCGGCGGCCAACGCCAAGGACAAGTCCAAGATGCCGCCCCGGGCGGCGCTGAAGATGTCCGATGACGAGATCAGGGAATCGGTCGAGCAGAACCAGCTCAAGCTGCAGAAGGAGCGCGGCACCGACCTCACGATCTTCTCGCCGCGCGCCTCCGGCATGGGCCACCACATCGGCGACGAGAGCGTGTCCACCGAGTGGTCGGAGATCTGCAACGACCTGATTGCGCGCGTGGTCTCGCTCTATCCGAAGAACTTCATCGGCGTCTGCCAATTGCCGCAGTCGCCGGGCGTCGATCCCAAGAACTCGGCCAAGGAGCTCGAGCGCTGCGTCAAGATGGGCTTCGTCGGCTGCAACCTCAATCCCGATCCGTCCGGCGGCTACTTCAATTCGCCGCCGATGACCGACAAGTCCTGGTTCCCGCTCTACGAGAAGATGATCGAGCTCGACTGCCCGTGCATGATCCACGTCTCGGGCTGCTGCAATCCGGCGATGCACACCACCGGGTCATACTATCTCAACGCCGACACCATGGTGATGATGCAGGTCATCCTGTCGGACCTGTTCAAGCAGTTCCCGAAGCTCAAGTTCATCATCCCGCACGGCGGCGGCGCGGTGCCGTTCCACTGGGGCCGCTTCCGCGGCATCGCGCTGAACAACGGCAAGCCCGAGCTCGCCGAGATCATGGGCGAGAACATCTTCTTCGACACCTGCGTCTATCATCAGCCGGGCATCGACCTGCTCACCAAGGTGGTGCCGGCCGACAATATCCTGTTCGCCTCGGAGATGGTCGGCGCGGTCAAGGGCAACGATCCGCGGACCGGCTTCGGCTTCGACGACACCAAGCGCTATGTCGACTCGGCGCCGATCAGCGGCGCCGACAAGAAGAAGATTTTCGAAGACAATGCTTACAAGGTTTATGGCCGGTTGAAGCAACAGATCGCCAAACAGGCCGCCTGATGAAATTCGGACTCTTCGGCAGCGCGCTCGCCAAGCGCGGCGGGCCCCGACCTCGACAGCGCTCAGGGCTTCCATGAGTGGGTCGACTACGTCGTCGAAGCCGAGGGCTCGGCTACAACAGCATTTTCGTTGTCGAGCATCATTTCACCGGTTTCGGGCAGGTCTCCGCGTCCCTCAATCTGCTGACCTGGGCCGCAGCCAAGACCAAGACGCTGCGGCTCGGCACCGCCGTGATCGTGCTTGCCCTGGCACAATCCGGTACTGCTCGCCGAGCAGGCCGCGACCATCGATCTTCTGTCCGGCGGGCGGCTCGATTTCGGCGTCGGCAAGGGCTACCGCCACGCCGAGTTTGCGAGCTTCTGCATTCCGCAGGAGGAGGCCGACGCGCGCTTCGACGAGGGGCTCGAACTGATCGTCAAGGCTTGGACCTCGAACGAGCGCTTTTCCCACCACGGCAAGTTCTGGCACTTCGAGAACATCGTCGTCGAGCCGCCGACCGCGCAGAAGCCGCATCCGCCGATCTGGATGGGCGCAGGCTCCCCGGATTCGATCCGCAAGGTGGCGCAGCGCGGCTGCAAGCTGCTGCTCGATCAGCATGCGTCGATGGCCGTCACCATCGAGCGCTTCAATATCTACAAGGCTGAAGTCGAAAAGCTCGGCCGCCGTTTCGATCCGATGGATGTCGGCGTCAGCCGCGCTTTCTTTGTCGCCAGGAACGCCGAGGAAAAGAAGAAGGCCATCGAAACGCGGTTCGCCAACCAGCAGCGGCTGGTCAGGGCAGATGCGGCGCCGGATGGCAAGAAGAGTACTGCGAGCCTGCTGTCGTTCGACCAGACGCTGGATGCTGCTGGCGACAGCGCGCTGTTCGGCACGCCCGACGAGATCGCGGCCAAGCTCGAGCTGCTCCGCGGTGCGGGCATCGAGCATCTTCTGCTCAACGGCCCCACCGGCTCGCTGCGAGAATCTGCGGCTGTTCGCCCGCGATGTGATGCCGGCGTTCGCCGGATCGGCAACCGAGCGGCCCGCGGCACGGCCCAGGCCGCAGCTCGTGACGTCGTAGTGCACCAGCCCCTTCCACGCATCGCCGCCGGCATCCCGGCGCTGATCAAGCGCAACACCGTGCTGTTCGCGCTGTCGCAGTCCTTCGTCGGCGCCGGCATCCAGCTTGCCTATGGCATCGGTCCGCTGATGGTGATCGCGGTGACCGGCTCGGCGAGCCTCGCCGGCCTCACCGTCGGCCTGTTCGGGGTGAGCCGGTTCCTGGTGTCCTATCCGGTCGGCAAGATCACCGATCACTACGGCCGCAAGCCTGGCATCCTGCTCGGGCAGGGGCTGGCGATGATCGGCACCTTCGGCTCTGGCTTCGCCATGCTGGCCGGCAGCGCCGTGGGCCTCACGCTTGGCATGGTGGTCTTCGCCATGGGCATCAGCGCCGGTCAGCAGCTTCGTGTCGCCGCGACCGACATGTATCCGCCGCGCATGCGCGGGCTGGCGCTGGGCTTCATCGCCATGGGCTCGCTGGTCGGCATCGTGCTCTGCCCGATGGTGATGGCGCTCGCCGACCATATCGCCAAGGTGACCCACTCCGAGGCGATCGCCCTGCCGTGGCTGATGCTGCCGGTGCTGATCCTCGGCGGCATGATCCTGGTGGCGTTCGTGCATCCCGACCCGAAACAGATCGGCATGCACCTGGAGCGCTACTACCCCGGACTACACGCCGCCGCCGAGGCTCAATGTCGGCGAGGCCCCGGCGGTGCACGCCCGGGACCTGCTGCGCGCGCCGTCGACCCGGCTCGCCATCATTTCCAACTGCATCGGCGACCGGCAACATGGCGATCGTCATGGTGCTGACCTCGCTGGTGCTGTCGCACCACGGCTATGGGCTGACCTCGATCACTATCTCGCACTCGTTCCACGCCGCCGGCATGTTCGCCTTCACCATCCCGCTCGGCTGGGCGTCGGACCGCTACGGCCGCGAAGCGGTGATGTATCCGGGCGTCGGCATCGCCCTGATCGGCGCGCTGTTCGTGGCGTTTTCGGAAGGCTATGTCTCCGTCACGCTCGGCACCTTCCTGGTGGGCCTCGGCTGGAGCGCCGCCAACGTCGCCTCGACCGCGCTGATTGCCGATCAGGTCGATACCGAGCACCGCGGCCGCGCCATCGGCGTCAGCGAAAGCGGCGCCGGCGCCATGTCGGTCCTGGCCGCCGCCGTCACCGGGCCGCTGGTCGAATGCACCAGCCTGCCGGCCGCCGGCGCCGTCGCCGTCCTGATCGCCGTGGTGCCGCTCGCCATGCTGGCGTGGACCAAGGTCGCGCAACTTAGGACGCTTGCCACGCCGTCATCCTGAGAGCCTGCAGACGCTGCAGCATATTCCGTTTGCTCCCGCGGAAGCGGGAGCCCAGTTCCTTGGCCGAAATCGCTGGGTCCCCGCTTCCGCGGGGACGAACGGGGGGCAGTTGCCATGAGAACGGCCGGCGCTGACTATTTCCTGATCTTGTAGCCGGTCCGGAAGAACCACCAGACGATGCCGAGGCAAACCGCCAGAAACAGCGCGATCATCGCCACGCTGATCGGCACGCTGACGTCGGAGACCTCGTAGAAGCTCCAGCGAAACCCCGAGATCAGATAGACGATCGGGTTGAACAGGCTCACCGTCTGCCAGAACGGCGGCAGCACGCTGATCGAGTAGAAGCTGCCGCCGAGAAACGTCAGCGGCGTGAGGATCAGGAGCGGAATGATCTGCAATTTTTCGAAGCTCTCCGCCCACAGCCCGATGATGAAGCCGAACAGGCTGAAGGTCGCAGCCGTCAGCACCAGGAACGCCAGCATCCATCCGGGATGCGCGATGCGCAGCGGCACGAAGAAGCCGCGGTGGCGAGGATGATGACGCCGAGCACGATCGACTTGGTGGCGGCGGCGCCGACATAGCCCAGCACGATCTCGAAGGCTGATACCGGCGCCGACAGGATTTCGAAGATCGTGCCGACGAAGCGCGGGAAATAGATGCCGAACGAGGCGTTCATCACGCTCTGGGTCAAGAGCGTCATCATGATCAGCCCTGGCACGATGAAGGCGCCGTAGTTGACGTTCTCGATCTCCGGGATGCGGGAGCCGATCGCCGAGCCGAACACCACGAAATAAAGCGAGGTCGAGATCACCGGCGACACGACGCTCTGGAACAGCGTCCGAGCGGTGCGCGCCATCTCGTAGCGGTAGATCGCCCAGACCGCGCGGTGGTTCATGGCGCGTCTCCCGATCTTCCTCACCAGGTCGACGAAAATGTCCTCGAGCGAGCTCTGCGTGGTGGCGATGTCCTTCAGCCGGACGCTGGTGGCGCAGCAGCGCCTCGATCAGCCGGGTGATGCCGCGCTGCTCGCCCTGCGCCTCGTAGGTGTAGGTCAGAGCCCGGCCGTCGTCGGAAAGCGCAAGCCGATAGGACGCGAGCTCGGGCGGCACCGCGTCGAGCTTCTGCTGGAGCTCGAACGTCATCTGCTTCTTGCCGAGCTTGTGCATCAGCTCGGCCTTGTCCTCGACCAGGATCAGCTCGCCCTTGTTGATGACGCCGACCCGGTCGGCCATCAGTTCGGCCTCCTCGATGTAGTGCGTGGTCAAGATGATGGTGACGCCCGAGGCCCGGAGCGTCCGCACCACCTCCCACATGTCCTTGCGCAGCTCGACGTCGACGCCGGCGGTGGGCTCGTCGAGGAACAGGATCTGCGGCTCATGCGCCAGCGCCTTGGCGATCAGCACGCGGCGCTTCATGCCGCCGCTGACAGCGTCATGATCTTGGAATCCTTGCGATCCCACAGCGAGACGTCGCGCAGCACCTTCTCGACATAGGCCGGATTGCCGGGCTTGCCGAACAGGCCGCGGCTGAAGGTTGCAGGTCGCCCACACGGTCTCGAACGCGTCGGTGGTCAGTTCCTGCGGCACCAGCCCGATCATCGAGCGCGCCGCGCGGTAGTCGCGGATGTGGTCGTGGCCGTCCACCGTCACGGTGCCGGCGGTGGCGTTGACGATGCCGCAGACGATGCCGATCAGCGTGGTCTTGCCGGCGCCGTTCGGGCCGAGCAGCGCGAAAATCTCGCCGCGCCGGATGTCCAGGTCTGATGTTCTTCAGCGCCTGGAAACCGGACGCGTAGGTCTTGGAGAGATTTTTGATGGAGATGACAGAGGACACGCGATTTGCCGGGTCAGTTCGATTACCGCCCGGATATGAACGCTCGATCTGAAAATAACAACCCGCGCGAACGATTTAGTTCTGTTTCGACGAGATTGCTCTCAGCCACGATCTTGCCGTAACGGCGGCGGTCGCTCGTCGATCACCTTGCCGAATTCCGCGGGTCCGGCGAGGCTCAGCTCCGCCCCCATGTCGGCGACACGCGCGCTCAGCGCCTGATCGGCGCGGGGCTTCTGGAAGGCCCGCACCAGCGTTTCGACGATGGCGTCCGGGGTCTTGGCGGGCGCCAGAAACCCGAACCAGATCGCGGTGGTCATCTCCGGGCGTCCGAGTTCGGCCATGGTCGGAATGTCCGGCAGCGCCTGGACGCGCTTGGCGTTGAGCGTCGCCAGCGCCCTGAGCTTGCCGCTCTCGATATGCTGCTTGATCGGCGGGATCACCAGGAACATGGCGTCGAGCCTGTCCGCCAGCAGGTCGATGATCGCCTGTGCGCCGGAATTATAGGGCACGTGCGTGATGTCCATGCCGGCGGTCTTCTTGAAGTGTTCGAGCATCAGGTGCATTTCGCCGCCGATGCCCTGCACGCCGAACGAGACCTTGCCAGGGTTCTTCCTGGCATAGCTGACGAACTCCTCGACCGATTTCACGCCGAGGCTTGGCCGCACGATCAGCAGCACCGGCTGGAACATGCCGATCACCAGCGGTCGGAAGTCATGCTCCGGATCGAAGTCGAGCTTGGGCGGAATGAACTGCGACGACACGATCGGTGCCGGTGGCGTGAACAGGAGCGTATAGCCGTCCGGCGCAGCCTTCGCAGCCATCGACGCCCCGATCCGCATGCTCGCGCCGGGCTTGTTCTCGATGACGAATTTGCCTCCGAGATGCGGCTCGGCGGCCGCAGCCGTGAGCCGGCCGGCGGTGTCGACACCGGCGCCGGCGCCGACCGGCATGATCACGCGGATCGGACGGCTCGGATAATTGTTCTCGGCCCACGCCACGCTCGCCAGCAGCGCCAGCGTCAGGCCGGTGATGCAGTCGCAACAAGCCCCCCATGGCGCCCTCCCGCGAAGTTCGAAGCGATGTTCGCTCCGCTCGGCCCCAATGCAATGCCGCCATTGTCAAGGCGCTGCAATGCGGCCATGCTTCTCAGCCGCCGTATTCGAGGAACGTGCATGCGTCATCGCGATTTCGGGCTGCTCCATCTGCGATCCCGCATCGCGCGACGCCGGGCGTCACGCTGTTCTCGCCGCTGCAACGGCAAGACCACCTATATCATCGGGCTGCGCGGCGACGTGCTGCACCAGTGGCAGCATCCGCTGGTCAGCGGCACCTATGCGCTATCTTCTGGAAAACGGCAACCTGCTGTGGTCCGGCCGGCTGCCCGAAGGCCCGCAGCACATGGGCGGCCGCGGCGGGCTGCTTCGCGAATACGACTGGGACGGCAAGGTGCTGTGGGAGCACAAGCACGTCGGCCAGCACCACGACTTCCGCCGGCTGCCGAACGGCAACACCATCTTCCTCGGCTGGGAGGTGGTGCCGCCCGAGATCGCCGCGCGCATTCCCGGCGGGCTTGCCGGCACGCAGCACCCCGACGGCTGCATGTACGGCGACACCATTCTCGAGATCACGCCCGACGGCAAGACCGTGTGGGAGTGGCACGCCTGCCGCGACATGGAGATCGAGAAATATCCGCTGTTCTGCAACCAGCGCCGCGACGAGTTCGCCCACGCCAACGCCATCTCGCCGCTGCCGAACGGCGACATCTACATCAGCTTCCGCCGCCTCAACATGATCGGGCTGATCGACAAGCAGACCAAGACGATGAAATGGCAGCACCGCGACGACAGCTTCGGCATGCAGCACGACTGCGCGCCGCTGCCGAACGGCAACATCACGCTGTTCGCCAACGGCATCAACACCACCGAGCAATCCGTTCTCCCGCGTGATCGAGCTCGACCCGCGCACCCACAAGACCGTGTGGGAGTATCGCGCCAAGCCGGCCTACACGTTCTTCAGCCCGCACATCAGCGGCGCGCAGCGGCTGCCGACCGGCAACACGCTGATCTGCGAGGGCCAGTGGGGCCGGCTGTTCGAGGTCACGCCCGAGGGCGAGATCGTCTGGGAGTATGTCAGCCCGTTCATGGGGCCGGATCGCGCCGGCGATCCCTCGAACGAGGTGTTCCGCGCCTACCGCTACGCCGAGGATTCGCCGCAGATCCGCAACCGGGTGCGAGGCACGCGATGATCGCCGTCATCTTCGAAGTCTGGCCGGCGTCCGGCCGCAAGGAGGACTACCTCGGCATCGCCGCGAAGCTGAAGCCCGACCTGGAGAAGATCGACGGCTTCATTTCGGTCGAGCGGTTCCAGTCGCTGACCGATCCGGGACAAGCTTCTGTCGCTGTCGTTCTGGCGCGACGAGGACGCGGTGAAGGAACTGGCGGAACCAGGAGGAGCATCGGCACGAGCCAGGCCGCCGGCCGCGGCGGCGTGTTTGCCGACTATCGGCTGCGCATCGCCTCGGTGGTCCGCGACTACGGCATGACGGAGCGTGCGGAGGCGCCCGCAGATTCGCGTGCCGCGCACAAGGCTTAAGGGGCGGCCATGCTGTTTCTCGTTGTCTCGACACCGCGGCCGGAGCGGCCTTCCGACGTCGCCGAAGCCCGGCAATCGTTCTGGCCGTGGATCGCCGCCTACGAGGCTCGCGGCGTCTGCCGCCACGTCTATGCGCGCGCCGGTCGCGGCGCGGTCGCGGTGTTGGACGTGGAGGACAACAACGCGCTGCACCGCATCCTCAACGAGTGGGCGGACATCATGCCGGCACACTTCGAGACCTACCCGCTGGTCGATCTCGATGCGACCAGGCGGATGCTGGCCGCGCAGGTGGCGGCGAAGAAGACGTGAGCATGCGAACCCAGGTGGCCATCGTCGGCGGGGGCCCGGCCGGCTTGCTGCTGTCGCACATCCTCGATCGCAACGGCATCGACAGCGTCGTGCTGGAGCGGCAGACCCGGCGCCATGTGCTGCAGCGAATTCGGGCCGGCGCCCTGGAGCAAGGCTCGGTCGCCCTGCTGCGCGAATTGGGCCTCGCCGGGCGCATGGATCGCGAAGGCCACTCCCATGACGGAACCGCGATCATGTGGGAAGGGCGGGGGCGCTTCTTCATCGACGTTCTCAAGTACACCGGCAAGTCGATGATGATGTATGGGCAAACGGCGCTGACCGAGGATCTCTACGCCGCGCGGGATGCAGCCGGCGGACAGATCGTCGACGAGGCCGCCGACGTCAAGCTGCATGACCTGAGTTCGGTGCGGCCGCACGTGACCTACCGCAAGAACGGGCAGACCCATCGAGTGGATTGCGACTACGTCGCAGGCTGCGACGGCTTTCACGGCATCAGCCGGCAATCGATTCCGGCCTCGATGCTGCGGACCTTCGAGCGAAACTACCCGTTCGGATGGCTGGCGATCATGTCGGAAACGCCGCCGCTGCCGGAGGTTTTTTATTGCTCCGGCAGCCGCGGGTTCGCGCTGGCGTCGATGCGCAAACCCATGCTCAGCCGCCACTACATCCAGTGCGATCTCGACACGCGGCTGGAGGATTGGCCCGACGACCGCTTCTGGGAGGAGTTCAAGGCCCGTATCCCGCCGGACATGGCCGCCGTCCTGGTGACCGGCCCGACGATCGAGAAATCGATCGCGCCGCTGCGCAGCTTCATTGCCGAGCCGATGCGCCACGGCCGGCTGTTCCTCGCTGGCGACGCCGCCCACATCGTCCCGCCGACCGGGGCAAAGGGCCTCAACCTCGCCATCTCGGATGTGTTCTATCTGTCGCGCGGTCTCATCGAGGCCTACAAGACCGGAAATCCCAATTATCTCGATGGCTATTCCGACATGGCGTTGCGCCGGGTGTGGGGCGCGGCGCGCCTGTCGTGGTGGATGACCATGCTGCTGCACCGCTTTCCGGACGAGACGCCGTTCGAGCAGCGGATGCGCCAGAGCCAGTTCGACTATCTCGCAGCCTCCGAGCACGCCCAGGCCTCGCTGGCGGAGCAGTTTGGCGGGCTGCCTTTTGAATGACGGGCGGGGCAGGCTTCCAGCCATGCGCCGCCGGCGCTTAAACCGGCCGCTGCCGCGTGCTAAGAAGGCGCACCATCAAGCCACGAGAAGCGTCATGAACATTCAAGCTTTGGGATACATCGGAGTCCGTGCCAAGAATCTGGAAGATTGGGCCGGCTACGGCGTCAATTTCCTCGGTCTGCAACGCGTCGACAAGAGCCGCCAGTCGATGGCGTTCCGCATGGACGACCGGAGACAGCGCCTCGTGGTTGACGCGGATGGCGGTCAGGGCATCGGCTTCTTCGGCTGGGAATTGCCGGACGCCGCCGCGCTTGAAGCGCTCGCTGCGCGCCTGGAGCGCAGCGGCACCGCGGTCGCCCGCGGCTCGCGCGCGCTCGCCGACGAGCGGCAGGTCAAGGACCTTGTCGTCGTCAACGATCCCGAGGGCAATAGGCTGGAGTTCTACCATGGCGGTGCCGTCACCACTGAGCCGTTCAAGCCCGGCCGCAACATCTCCGGCTTCCGCACCGGCACGCTCGGCATGGGCCATGTGGTGATGCACGTCGAGAAGCTCGACGCGGTGATGAAGTTTTACCAGGAGGTGCTGGAGTTCAAGCTCAGCGACTACTGGCTGCGGCCGTTCCCGGGCTACTTCTTCCACGTCAACGGCCGGCACCATTCCATCGCGCTGGTCGAGACCGGCAAGAAGATGGTGCATCACATGATGCTGGAGCTCTACAGCTTCGACGACGTCGGCCAGGGCTACGACCTGGCGCTGGGCGATCCGGAAAAAATCGCGGTGTCGATGGGCCGCCATTCCGGCGATTACGTCACCTCGTTCTACACCTGGAACCCGTCGGGCTTCATGGTCGAGTACGGCTGGGGCGGACAGGTGATCGACGACAACACCTGGAAGCCGTTCGAACGCAAGCACGGCCCGAGCCTGTGGGGCCACGACCGCAAGTGGATGTCGCCGGAGAAGCGCGAGGAGTCGCGCCTGCTGTGCATCGAGTCGGCAGAGGCCGGCCTGCGCCAGCCGGTGCAGGTGATCGACGGCAACTACAACCGCATGCCCGGCGTCTGCCCCTGGTGGGACCAGATGAAGGCGCAGAAGACGGGCTGATGTAATTTTCCGCGCGAGCGACATACTCTCTTCCCTCTCCCCTTGCGGGAGGGGTGGCGAGCGCGAGCCGGGTGAGGGGTCAGCCTATCGCTGGTGCTCTGACCCCTCATCCGTCCTCGTTCGGCTTCGCCTCCGCTCGGACACCTTCTCCCGCAAGGGGAGAAGGAAGAGAGTCCGCGGCTCGCTCGTGCACTTAATAACGGGGAGAGGAAATCCATGAAAGCCGGTGTTGCGTCGCCGAACGGCGTCACCATCGCCGATGTCGAGCAGCCGAAGCCGAAGCCGACCGACATCCTGGTCAAGGTCAAGGCGATCGCGCTCAACCGCGCCGATCTCGGCTCCGCGCGCGGCGACACCAGCCATGGCGCCAGTGCCGGCCGGCCGGTCGGCAGCGAATTCTCCGGCGAGGTGATCGAGGCCGGCAAGGACGTGCGCGACTTCAAGGTCGGCGACCGCGTGATGTGCCACTCGACCGGCAGCCACGCCGAATACGCCGTGAGCGACTACGGCCGCGCCATGAAAATCCCCGACGGCATGAGCTACGAGACCGCGGCGACGCTGCCGATCGGGCTCAACACGCTGCACCAGGCGCTGATCACCGCCGGCCGCATGAAGGCCGGCGAGACCGTGATGGTGCAGGGCGCAAGCTCCGGCGTCGGCATCATCGGCCTGCAGATCGCCAAGCTGATGGGCGCGAAATTCGTGGTCGGCACCGCGACCAACGCCGAGCGCCGCGCGCAGGCTGAAGGAGTTCGGCGCCGATCTCGCGGTCAGCACCAACGATGCCGACTGGCCCGAGCAGGTGCTGAAGGCCACCGGCGGCAAGGGCGTCAACCTCACCGTCGACATGCTGTCCGGCCCGGTGGTGAGCCAGACCATGGCAATGCACGGCGCTGCTTGGCCGCATCGTCAACATCGGCCGGCTCGCCGGCATGAAGGCCGAGTTCGACTTCGACCTGCATGCGCGCAAGCGCATCGACTATATCGGCGTCACCTTCCGCACCCGCACCATCGAGGAGGTGCGCGACATCCTGGTGAGGATGCGCGCCGACCTGTGGGATGACGTCAAGGCCGGCCGCATCAAGGTGCCGATCGACAAGACCTTCCCGCTCGCCGAGGCCAAGGCCGGCCACGAGCACATGCGCGCCAACAAGCACTTCGGCAAGATATTGCTGATTCCGTAGCTTCGCTTGCAGCGCGGCAGGACACCGCATTTCCACACACTCGGCGTCAGCGCCGGGCTTGACCCGGCGATCCACGAGGCGGTGCAGCGGTTAATCCGTACTGACCGCATTCGTCGATCTTCATCATGGATTGCCGGGTCAACGCTCCGGCAATGATGCGCGGAGAGGCGTGCGGCAATCATGGGCGTTGTCGCCCACTGCGAAACATCGCAAACTCTCGCCGAAGCTTCGCAAGGGAAGGACCCACCCATGGCCGTGAACGGACGCACGATCGTCGATGCCCAGGCGCATCTGTGGAAGGCGGAATCGCCGGACTGGCCGTGGGTGCCCGGACGCAAGCCGCAGCTGCCCGATCCCTTCACCATCGAGAAGCTCGTCGCGCTGATGGACGAGGGCGGCGTCGACCGCGCGGTGATCGTGCCGCCGTCATGGCCCGGCGACCGCAACGACTACGGCCTCGAAGCCGCGCAGCGCTACCCGAACCGCTTCGCCGTGATGGGCCGCATTCCAGTGCAGAACCCCGACGCCGCCAAGAAGCTGCTGCCGACATGGATGCAGCAGCCCGGCATGCTCGGCATCCGGCTCACCTTCATGCGCGAGCAGGCGGCGCTGCTCACCAGCGGCAGCGCCGACTGGGTCTGGGCCGAAGCCGAGAAGGCAGGCATCCCGCTCATGTTCTTCGCGCCCGACAACATTCCGCGTTTTGCGCCGATCGCCGAGCGTCATCCGCGGCTGCACGCTGATCATCGACCACATGAGCCTGATGCTGGAGATCGCGCAGGAGCGCCGCATCGGCCGCAGCTATCGACGAGGTGGTCAAGCTCGCCAAATATCCCAACGTCTCGGTGAAGCTTTCTTCGGCGCCGAATTTTTCGCTCGAAGGCTATCCGTGGCGCGACATGAACGAGCATCTCAAGCGCTGCTTCGACGCCTACGGCCCGCGCCGCTGCTATTGGGGCACCGACCTCACCAACACGCTGGCCAAGGCGACCTACCGCCAGCGCATCGAGCATTTCACCAAGGAGCTGTCGTTCCTCTCCGAGGAGGACAAGGACTGGGTGATGGGCAAGGCGATCCTGGCGACGCTGAACTGGAAGTGACCCTTTCTTGTCCCGGGCGCGGCGCAGCGCGAAGTGATGCGATGCAGACCAGGGACCCCGGTTGCTCGACGAAATGAACCGGGGTCCCGCATCTGCGGTGCACCGCTTGCGCGCTGCACCGCGTGCGGGACACGAGCGGCGCGGTTGAGGGGAGAAGTCATGCAAGTCGGATTCATCGGCCTCGGCACCATGGGCGCCCGCATGGCGGGCAACCTGCAGAAGGCCGGCTACAAGCTCGTCGTCAACGACCTGCGCAAGGAGGCGGCCGCGCCGCATGTCGCGGCCGGGGCGGTCTGGGCCGAAACGCCGCGCGCCATTGCCGAGCAGTCCGACGTGATCCTCACCTCGCTGCCGGAGCCGCCCGATGTCGAGAAGGTCGCGCTGGCGCCGGACGGCATCCTCGCCGGCGTCAAGCGCGGCGCTGCCTGGTTCGACCTCTCCACCAATTCGCAGAAGCTCGTGAAACGGCTCAACGCGGCCTTCGCGGAGAAGGGCGCGCACATGCTCGACGCGCCGGTGTCCGGCGGCCCGCAGGGCGCGGCGAGCCGCAAGCTCGCGATCTGGGTCGGCGGCGACAAGGCCGCCTTCGACGCAGCACAAGCCGGTGCTCGACGCGATCGGCGACCAGGCCCGCTACATCGGCCCGATCGGCTCGGCGACCGTCGCCAAGCTCGTCCACAACATGTCGGGCTACGCCATCGTCTGCGCGCTGGCCGAGACGTTTGCGATGGGCGTGAAGGCCGGCGTCGAGCCGCTGGCGCTGTGGGAGGCGGTGCGCCAGGGCGCCGCCGGCCGCCGCTACACGTTCGACGCGCTGATCAACCAGTGGCTGCCCGGCAAATACGATCCGCCGGATTTCTCGCTCAAGCTCGCGCACAAGGACGTCGGGCTCGCCACCGCGCTCGGCCGCGAGCTTGGCCTGCCGATGCGCATTTGCGAGCTGGCCTATGCCGAGATGACCGAGGCGATGAACCGCGGCTGGGCCGGGCGCGACTAGCCGCGTGGTGATGACGCTCGAGCAGGAGCGCGCCGGCATCGAGGTCAAGGTCGATCCCGAGCGGCTGAAGGAGGCGCTGGCGCTGCCGTTCCCGGCGACGCAGGCGGCGAAAAAGTAGCGCGCGGAATCGAAATATATCCGGCGCACATCCTCTCGCTCGGTGTCATCGCCGGGCTTGACCCGGCGATCCATGCAGAGGAGCAGCGAACAAACCCTGCGGATCCGAATCGTTGATCTTCATCATGGATTGCCGGGTCAAGCCCGGCAATGACGACGGAGAGGTCGTTCGCCCTGGAGAGGTTTTGGGTTCACCCCGCGATATCGGCGTGGCGGCGGCGCACCGCGGGCGCGATCATCGCGATCAGGATGCCGAGCGTGGCGAGCAGGAAGCCGAGGCTGATCGGCCGCGTCACGAACACCGACGGATCGCCCTTCGACATCAGCATGGCGCGGCGCAGGTGCTCCTCCATCATCGGTCCCAGCACGAAGCCGAGCAGCATCGGCGCCGGAGAGCAGCCGAGCCTGATCCAGACGAAACCGATGACGCCGAAGATCGCGGTGAGATAGATCTCGAACGACGAATTGTTGACGCTGTAGATGCCGATCGCCGAAAACGCCATGATCGCCGGGAACAGGAACCTGTAGGGCACCTTCAGAAGCTTCACCCAGAGTCCGATCATCGGCAGGTTGAGCACCACGAGCATCGCGTTGCCGATCCACATGCTGGCGACGAGGCCCCAGAACAGCTCCGGCCGCGTCGTCATCACCTCGGGCCCGGGCTGGATGCCCTGGATCGTCATGGCGCCGAGCATCAGCGCCATCACCGCCGACGCCGGCAGGCCGAGCGTCAGCATCGGGATGAACTTGCATTGCGCGTCGGCGTTGTTGGCGCTCTCCGGCGCGGCGACGCCCTCGATCGCACCCTTGCCGAAGCGCGACGGGTCCTTGGCGATCTTCTTCTCCACCATGTAGGAGGCGAACGAGGCGATCGCGGGCCCGGTGCCGGGCAGCACGCCGAAGAACGAGCCGAGCAGCGTGCCGCGTGCGATCGGGCCGGCCGAGCGCTTGAGGTCGTCGCGCGTCGGATAGAGGTGCGTGACCTTGTCGGTGAAGATCATGCGGCGCTCGCTGTCGCCCAGGTTGGAGACGATCTCGCCGATCGCGAACACGCCGACCGCGACGACGATGAAGCCGATGCCGTCGCTCAATTCGGTGATGCCGAACGAGAATCGCTGCACGCCGGTGTTGACGTCGGTGCCGACGATGCCGAGCAGCAATCCCATCGCCACCATGGCGAGCGACTTGCCGATGTCGCCCTGCGCCAGAACGGCCGCGGCGACGAGACCCATCAGCATCAGCGAGAAATATTCCGGCGCGCCGAATTTCAAAGCAAGCTCGGCGAGCGGCGGCCCGGCAATCGCGATCAGCAAGGTGCCGAAGGTGCCGGCCACAAACGAGCCGATCGCGGC
Organism: uncultured Alphaproteobacteria bacterium; assembly: GCA_963702635.1. Taxonomy (GTDB): domain Bacteria; phylum Pseudomonadota; class Alphaproteobacteria; order Rhizobiales; family Xanthobacteraceae; genus Z2-YC6860. The sequence goes on along the minus strand of CAVPDL010000007.1, from coordinate 178,382 downwards.
GATGGCGAGCGCAGGCCCGGCGCGGCCCTGCCGCGCCATCTGGTAGCCGTCGATGCAGGTGACGACCGCCGAGGTCTCGCCCGGCAGGTTCACCAGGATGGCGGTGGTCGAGCCGCCGTACTGCGCGCCGTAATAGATGCCGGCCAGCATGATCAGCGCGCCGACCGGGGCGACGTTGAAGGTAATCGGCAGCAGCATGGCGATGGTGGCGAGCGGGCCGATGCCAGGCAGCACGCCAATCAAGGTGCCGACCGAGACGCCGATCAGGCAATAGAGCAGGTTCTGCCACGACAGCGCGACCGCGAAGCCGAAGATCAGGTTGTGGAACAGGTCCATCGCAGCTCACCATCCCGCGAGCAGCGGGTAGGGCAGGCCGAGCCCCCAGATGAACAGCACGACCGCGAAGGCGGTGAGCCCGGTCGCCAGCAACAGCGCCTCGGTAAGCTTGAACTCGCTGCCGGCCGCGGCGGAGCCGACGATCAGCGCCATCAGCGCCGGCACGAAGCCGGCGCGGTCCATCAGCAGGCCGAACAGCACCAGCGACAGCGGCAGCACGACCAGCGCGCGGAGCGACCAGTTGCCCTCGATCTTGTCGTTGCTGCGCAGCCCTTGCGCCACGAGATAGAGGCCGAACAGCACCAGAATGCCGCCGAGCACGGACGGGAAATAGCCCGGCCCCATGCGCAGCGTGGTACCGAACGCATAGTCGCGCGCAAGAACGACGGCCGCCGCGCCCGTGACGATCAGCATCACGCCGGCCCAGAAGTCCCTGTTGTTGCGGAACTCGATCTGCATTGTTTGTCCTGGACTGTCATCGCCCGCGAAGGCGGGCGATCCAGTAATCACCAAGCGATGCTGCCGTTTACTGGATGCCCCGCTTTTGCGGGGCATGACAGCAGCATTTGCGGATGCGCGGCAATCACTGCGCCTTGATCTGCGCTTCCTTCACCACGCGCTCCCATTTGCTCATCTCGCTGACCATGAACTTGCCGAACTGTTCGGAGCTCATCTTGACGATGGCCGCGCCCTCGGTGTCGAAATATTTCTGCACCTCGGCGTTATCCTGGGCTTGGGTCAACGCTTTGTGCAGTCTCTCGATGATCGGCGCAGGCGTTCCCGCCGGCGCGACGATGCCCCACCAGTTTTCCGAGGCATAGCCGGGCACGCCAGCCTCGGCGATGGTCGGCAAATCCGGAAGAATCTTGCTGCGCTCGGTGCCGCCGACGCCGAGCGCGCGCAGCTTGCCGGATTTGATGTTCGGCGTGGTCTGGACCAGCGAAGAGAACATCACGGTGGTGTGGCCGCCCATGACGTCGATCATAGCCGGGCCGCCGCCCTTGAACGGAATGTGCAGGATGTCGGTGCCGGCCATGAGCTTGAACAGCTCGGCGCTGAGATGCTGGAACGAGCCGACCCCGGCCGAGGCGTATTGCAGGTCGCCGGGCTTTTGCTTGGCCAGCGCGATCAGCTCCTTCACCGAATGAACCGGCAGTCCGGGATTGACCGTCAGCACGACCGGCCCCTTGCCCATGATGCCGATCGGCGTGAACGCCTTGATCGGATCGTAGGGCAGCTTGTAGAGCCAGGGATTGACCGCGTGCGCCAGCGAGATGCCAAGGATGGTGTAGCCGTCCGGCGCGGCGTGAGCGGCCTGCTCGGTGCCGACCACGCCACCGGCGCCGGAACGGTTGTCGACGATCACCTGCTTGCCCAGCGCTTCGCCCAGATGCTGCGCGATGACGCGGCCGACCACGTCGTTGCTGCCGCCGGGCGGGAACGGGATGATCATCCGCACCGGCCGGTTGGGGTAGTCCGATTGCGCGGAGGCCGGCGCCGCGAGAGCCAGCAGCAGGCCGAACGCGCCAGCGAGCCTGGCAGACAATGTGAGCATTGACCTCTCCCCGATTGTTGCAGTCGATATATCACGTTCGGGCGCGGTGGCTTGGCCGCGCAAGCGCCAATGCAAATTGCCGCAACCGGACGCGGGCCGTCCATCAAGCCCCGATCGGTCGATCGGACACCACCAGCGGCTGGATGCGCGGCGCAGCTCTGTGCTTCATCCTGCATATTTCGCAGCGATCCGTCGCATTGCAGGCATCAACGTCGAACTCGCCCGGCCGTCATCACGCGGGCCGCCGCGAACGTTGCGTGACGCCGGTCGATTCCGGCTTATCGCAGTGCACTAGCACCCTCGTAGGATGCGGGATGAGCTGTAGTCCGGTAAGCGTCCGGCCATGACAGTGGAGACTGTCGGGGGTATGCTCGCCGCCGCAATGGATCGCTCGATAGGCCAGCCATGAACTACGATACCAACTTCAAGTCGGTCAAAGACCAGGTTTCGGCCGAGGAATGGCAGGCCCGGGTCGAGCTCGCCGCCTGCTATCGCCTGGTCGACCAGTACGGCATGACCGACCTGATCTACAACCACATCACCGCGCGCATCCCCGGCACCGAGCACCTGCTGATCAACCTCTACGGCCTGCTCTACAAGGAAATCACCGCGTCGAGCCTGGTGAAGATCGATGTCGAGGGCGAGATCGTCGCCAAGCCCGACACCGACTACGGCATCAACAAGTCCGGCTACGTGATCCACGGCGCGATCCACAAGGCGCGGCCGGACGTCAAATGCGTGCTGCACACCCACACGCGCGCCGGCATCGCGGTGTCGGCGATGAACTGCGGGCTGCTGCCGCTGTCGCAGACCTCGATCCGCTTCCACAACCACATCGGCTATCACGACTTCGAGGGGCCGGCGGTCGATCTCGAGGAGCGCGAGCGGATCGTCAAGGACCTCGGCGAGCACAACGCGCTGGTCATGCGCAACCACGGCCTGCTGACCTGCGGGCCGTCGGTGCCAGAGGCGTTCAACCTGATGTACCAGCTCGAGCAGTCCTGCCGTTCGCAGGTCGACGCCATGGCGGCGCGCACCGAGCTGAACGTGCCGGGCGAGAACGTGCTTGGCCCACACCGCGCATCTCTATCAGCCCGGCACGCGGCGGCCCTATGGCGTGCTGGAATGGCCGGCGATGATCCGCCTGCTCGACGCCGAGCAGAAGAATTCCGGCTATCCGCCGTATTGGCACTGACCTTGCTCCGGCCGATGAAGCCTGCCCCGTTCGAATATTCCCGGCCGGCCATCCTCGACGAAGCCTGCGCGCTGCTTGCTGCTGACGACGGCGCGCGCATCATCGCCGGCGGCCAGACCCTGGTGCCGCTGATGGCGATGCGGCTGGCGCGGCCGACGCGACTGATCGACATCGCGCGCATTCCCGGCTTGCCTATGTCCGCGACGACGGCAACGCGGTGACGATCGGCGCCACCACGAAGCAGCATGTCGTCGAGACCGATCCGCTGGTCCGCGCCAAGCTGCCGCTGCTGCACAAGGTCATGCCCTATGTCGGTCACGGCGCGACGCGGGCGCGCGGCACCATCGGCGGCTCGCTCGCCAACGGCGATCCGGCGGCCGAGATCGCGCTGGTTGCGGTGACGCTCGGCGCCACGCTGAACTGGCGCGAGGACGGCAAGACCTCCAACATGGAGGCGGCCGAGTTCTTCCTCGGGCCGATGGTGACAGCGCTTGCCGCTCGCGGCGTGCCTTGAATCCGTGCGCTTTCCGGTGTGGCCCGAACCGCGCGTCGGCACAGGCTTCCACGAGGTCAACGCCCGGCAGAGCGACTTCGCCTTCGTCTCGGCTGCAGCACAGATCGCGCTCGATGCGGAAGGCCGGTGCAAGCGCGTTGCGCTCGGCATCGGCGCTGCGGCAGCGACGCCGCTTCGACTTGAAATGCGGACTCTCGAAGGCACCCGAGCGGAGGAATCCAAGGTCCGCGACGCGGTCGGCGCGGCGCTCGCAGGGCATTGAGGCTTTGGCGGACCTTCATGCCTCGGCTGATTACCGCCGTCGCGTCGCCGAGACTCTGGCGATCCGCGCCATCACCGAGGCCTATCGGGACGCCCATGCGCGTTGAGCTCAACGTCAACGGCAAGATGTACGCGGTCGATGTCGAGCCGCGCACCAGCCTGCTCGACTGCCTGCGCGACAAGCTCCTGCTGACCGGCGCGCACGCCGGCTGCGAGCACGGCGTTTGCGGCGCCTGCACGGTGCTGGTCGATGGCGCGGCGATACGCTCCTGCCTGATGTTCGCGGTGCAGGCCGACGGCTATGCCATCACCACGATCGAGGGCGTGACGCCAGGGCCGGGCGAGCTGTCGCCGATTCAGGATGCGTTCTGCGAAACCCACGGCATGCAATGCGGCTATTGCACGCCGGCGATGATCCTCGCCGCCCACGCGCTGCTAGCAAACAATCCGCAGCCGACGCGCGACGAAATCGTCGAGGCGATCTCCGGCAACATCTGCCGCTGCACCGGCTATGCCCAGATCGTCGAGGCCATCGCGCTCGCCGCCGAGCGGATGCGCGGCCAGAACATGCCGGCGGAGAGCTGACGATGCTCCACCCAAAGCTATCCGAGCTCTGTCCTTTTACCCCGGCGATGCCGCTTGCTCCATCCCTCCCCCCGCGAAGCGGTGGGGAGGGTCGACCGCCAAAGGCGGTTGGGGTGGGGGGATCAGGAATCCTTGATCAGGCATCAGCGCTCAGCAAAGCAAAGCCGACTCTTCTGATCCCTGATTCTTGCCTTCTCGATTCCTGGTCCCCCCACCCCCAACCCCTCCCCACCACTCGCTCCGCTCGCGGGGGGAGGGGAGCCATCTGCGGCACCGTCGGGGCGAACATGATCTCCGCAAAAAGCAAATTCCGCTTCGTCTCGACCGATCGCCGGGTGCGCGAGGATCGCCGCTTTGTCGTCGGCAAGGGCCGTTTTGTTGCCGACATCGTGCCGCAGGGCGTCAAGCATGTGGCGCTGGTGTCGAGCCGCATTCCCGGCGGCGCGCATCAAGTCGATCGACAAGTCCGCGGCGCTGGCGCTGCCCGGCGTGCACTATGTCGTCGATGGCGCCGAGCTTGCTGCAGCGACGGCGCCATTGTTCGCCGGCCTCGACACGCCGAACGTGCCGCGCCGGCCGCTGGCGCACGAAATCGCGCGCTACGCCGGCGAATGGGTCGCAGCCGTCGTTGCCGACAGCCGCGCGCTTGCGGAAGACGCGGCCGAGCTGGTCGCGGTGCGAATACGAACCGTTGCCGTTCGTGCTCGACGGCGAGGAGGCCTACCGCTCCGGCAGCGCGCTGGTGCATGAGGCGCACGGCTCGAACGTGCTGCTCGACCGCACCTTCGTCTGGGGCGAGGTCGAGAAGGATTTCGCGGCGAGCCCGCACAAGCTCAAGCATCGCGTCACCTGGGGCCGCTCCTCGACCGTGCCGATCGAGACCTTCGGCGTCACCGCGAGCTGGGACCCGTGGCGCGAAATTCTCGACGTCTGGGCCTCGATCCAGTTGCCGAAGCTATCCCGACCAGATCGCAACCTCGCTCAAGCTTCCGGGCTCGGCGGTGCGCGTGCACAACGACGTCGACGTCGGCGGCAGCTACGGCGTCAAGCGCGGCATCAAGCACACCGTGCTGTGCGGCTATCTTTCGCGGCGGCTCGGCTTCCCGGTCCGGCTGATCGAGGACCGGCTGGAGAACATGCGCGGCCGGCGACGCTCACGGCCCGGAGCGCAACTTCGACATCGAAGTGGCGTTCGACGGCGACGGCGTCATCCGCTCGATGAAGATGCGCGCGCTCGACAATGTCGGCGCCTATGCCGGGCGCTCGCCGTTCCAGCTCGGCAAGCCGGTCAGCGCCATCGTCGGGCCGTACCGCATCAAGAGCGTGCAGTACCAGGCCATCGCCGTGGTCTCCAACAAGGCGGTGCAGGAGGCGGTGCGCGCCTTCGGCCAGGCGCCGACCAACTACGCGATCGAGCGCACCATCGACGAGGTGGCGCGCCGGCTCGACATGGACCGCCTCGAATTGCGCCGCCGCAACCTGATCCGGCGTGAGGAGTTTCCATATCTGATCCCGAGCGGCTCGACCTACGACAGCGGCGACTATCACACCGTCATCGACAAGGTGCTGGCGAAGGCTGACTACGCCGCGCTCCTCGCCGAGCGCGACCGCCTGCGCGCGCAAGGCCAGCTTGCCGGCATCGGCATCGCCGCCTGCCTGGAGCCCAGCGGCGCCAACTCGACCTTCGAGCCGCTGCTCAATCCGAAGAACACCAACACCACCTATTCGGAGTCCTGCCGCATCAGTGTCGACACCAGCGGCGCGGTGACCGCGACGATGCACACCACGTCAGCCGGGCAGGGCCACGAGACGCTGGTCGGCACCGTGGTCGGCGAGGTGCTGGGCATCGACCCGGATCGCATTCGCGTGGTGCGGCCGGATTCGCTCACTTCGCTGCCGAGCCAGAGCCCGGTCGGCAGCCGCATGGCGATCATGCTCGGCGGCGCCGCGTTCCACGCCGCGCAGGACTTGCGCGCGCGGATCATCGCCATCGCCGCGCACGACCTCGGCGTGCCGGCCGAGCGCTTGGTCTGGGACGACGGCAACGTCAGCGATCGCTCGGCGCCCGAGAAGCGCAGGACGTGGCTTGAACTGGTGCAGATCGCGCACCGCCACGTTCACCGCATGCCGCCTGGCATGGAAACTGGGCTGTCGTTCAGCCACATCATGCAGGTGCCGACCGGCGGGAAGTTACCGACGCCGGACGGCCGGGTGCAGATGTATCCTTGCTACGCGTTCGAATTCCACCTGATGCTGGTCGCGATCGATCCGGATATCGGCAAGCCGGAGATCAGGCGCTATGTGGTCGGCCACGACTGCGGCACGGTGATCAATCCGAAGATCGTGCGCGGCATGACGATGGGCGGCATCGCGCACGGTCTCGGCGCGGCGCTCTACGAGGAGTTCGCCTATAACTCCGACGGCGTGATGGTGGCGCAGACCTTTATGGACTATCTGCTGCCTTCGGCCTACGAGGTGCCGACCGGTCGAGATCGTCGAGCACGAGACACCGTCGCCGCACACCGTTTTCGGCCAGAAAGGCTCGGGCGAGAGCGGCTATCTCGGCGCGCCGGCCGCGGTCGCAAGCGCGGTCAACGACGCGGTACGCCCGCTCGGCATCGTGGTCAATGCGCTGCCGATCAAGATGGCGCGGCTGGGCGACATGATCGCTGCCGCGCGCGAGGCGAAGGGGGATCGCTTATGACCGATTGGCTCTGGCCCGGCAACAAGCGCATCGCGGTCGTGTTCAACGTCTGCCTGGAGCAATGGTCGGACGGCAAGGCGCCGGGCATCAGCCCGATGGGCAATCCGCTGCCGCACGGCGTGCTCGACACTATGGCGATCTCCTGGGCGGCCTATGGCCTCCAGACCGGCATCTACCGCATCCTCGAAGCGTTCGACCGTCATGGTGCGAAGAGCAGCGTGATGGTCAATGCGGTGTGCGCCGAGCGGGAGCCGGCGGCCGTCAAGGCCATTGCCGACGGCGGCCATGAGGTGCTGTCGCATTCCTACGCGATGGATGTGGTACCAGCGCTGCTCTCCGACGAAGACGAGAAGAACAACATCGAGCGCTGCACGGCGTTGCTGGAAAAGGCATCGGGCCAGAAGATCAAAGGCTGGCTGTCGCCTCGCGGCACCTCGAAGCCTTCCACGCCGAAGCTGCTCGCTGAATATGGCTATCGCTGGTACGGCGACGTGTTCGATGCCGATCTGCCTTATGTGCAGAGCTATGGCAACAAGAAGATCGTGGCGATCCCGCTGTCGTACGACGTCAACGACATGCCGTCGATGAAATACGGCCATCCGCCGAAGATGATGCTGGAGTCATTCAACGAAGTGATCGACATCGCACGCTCGCGCGACGACGAGCTCCGCATCATCGACGTCACCAGCCACGCCCACATCTTCGGCCACCACCGCGGTGCCTATTACTACGAGAAGATCATCGAGCAGGCGGCGTCGGCGGCCGACATCTGGGTCGGCACCCGCGCGGAGATTGCCGAGCACGTGCTGGCGAAAACTGCGGCGTGACGATTCTAGATCGCGGTCTGGCGACCGGTCTTGAGCCCGGCTTCGGAGACTGCGAGACCGGCAAAAGTCCGTCCGATCATCACCAGGATCGGGCCGGGAAGGCCTGCGGCGTCGATTTCATCCGGCAGTGCCACGATGGGCGAAACGATCCTTGCCTCGTCCGGCCGGGTGGCGCGGGATACCGCGACCGCGGGCGTCGCCGGATCGAGGCCAGCGGCCACGGCTTGCACCGCCAGTTCGCGCAGCGTCTTCACCGGCATGTAGATGATGGTGGTCGCCAGCGGATCGGCGAGGCTTTGCCAATCGATGTCGTGCGGCAGCGCGCCGTCGGCGCCGTGGCCGGTGATGTACTGCACCCGGCGCGCCTCCCGGCGTTGCGTCAGCGACACGCCGAGGCGGCTCGCTGCGCCCTGCGCTGCGGTGATGCCGGGCACCACTTCGATGGCGATGCCGGCCTTGCGGCAGGCCTCGATCTCTTCGCCGGCGCGGCCGAAGATCATCGGATCGCCGCCCTTGAGCCGCACCACGCGGCGGCCGGCCCTGGCGAGACTGACCATCAGATCGTTGATCTCGCTCTGCTTGCACGAAGGGCCGTAACCGGTTTTGCCGACCAGCATCTTCTTCGCTTCGCGGCGGGCGAAATCCAGAACTTCCGGCGCCACCAGATCGTCGTAAAGAATAACGTCGGCCGCCTGCAGCGCTCTGAGCGCGCGGAGCGTCAGCAGCTCCGGATCGCCGGGGCCGGCGCCAACCAGGGTGACCGAGCCTTTCTCGGCGGCTTCGGCCTCGGTCCGCGTGGCATCGAGCAACAGATCGTAGTCGGACGATTGCGGCTCGGCGTTGGGCTGCCGCACCGCGCGCTCGGTGAAAAGCTGCCAGAACCGCCGCCGGCCGTTGAACGTGAGCCCGGAAGCCTGCACGTCGGCGCGCCAGCGCTGGGCGGCCTCGGCCCAGCGCGCAAACCCGCGCGGGATCAGCGCCTCGAGCTTGCTTCGGATCGCCTGGCCGAACACCGGAGCGGCGCCGTCGGTGGAGATGCCGATGACCAGCGGCGAGCGGTTGACAATGGCGCCGAACGAGAAGTCGCAGAACTTCGGCTTGTCGATTACGTTGACTGGGACGCCCGCGGCGCGGGCTGTGGCGGCAAAGCGGCGCGCCTGGACTTCATCCTCGCAGGCGCCGACCGCAATCGCTGCGCCTGCAAAATCAGCGGAATCCCAAGGGCGGCGGTGGATGACGATCGGACCGCGCGGCGGCTCGGCCGCGACCGCCAGCATTTCCTCGCCGGGATCGGGCGCGAACACCTCGACCGCTGCACCGGCCGCGGACAACAGCTCCGCTTTCCAGGCCGCGGCGGCCTTGCCGCCCGCGACCAATGCGCGTCGGCCCTCCAGCGCGACGAACAGCGGCAGCCGCGCCAGGGCCGCCATGCGCGGCGGGCTGGCTTCGACGGGTATGCGTTTGTCAACAGGCGCAGTCGTCATCAATACACGTCCGTCTGGTAGCGGCCGGCTTTTTTCAGTTCCTTGACGAAAGCAACGGCTTCATTGGTCGATCGCGCCCCGAACTGCGCGACGATATCGACCAGCGCCCGCTCGACGTCCTGTCCCATGGCGATGGCGCCGCAGACGTACACGTGGGCGCCTTTGGCGATGCTCTGCCAGAGCTGCGCACCGACCTGACGCATGCGGTCCTGGACGTAGAACTTCTCGGTGTCGTCGCGCGACCAGGCTAAGAACAGATGCGTGAGCACGCCGGCGGCTTTCATGCCGCTGAGCTCGTCGGCGTAAAAGAAATCATAGTCGTAGTGCTGATGGCCATAGAACAGCCAGTTCTCGCCGGGGGCCTTGGTCGCCATGCGCTCGTAGAGGAAGGCGCGGAACGGCGCGATACCGGTGCCGGGCCCGATCATGATGACCGGCAGCGAGGGGTCAGCCGGCAGGGCGAAGTGCGGCGACTTCTGCACGTAGACTTCGATCTTGTCGCCGGGATTGACGCGCCCAGCGAGGAAGGTCGAGGCGACGCCGAGCCGGGTCCGCTTGCCGACGTCGTAGCGCACCGCGTCGACCGTCAGCGCCACGCGTCCCTTGTGCGCCTTCGGCGACGACGAGATCGAATAGAGCCGCGGCGCCAGCGGATCGAGCGCCTCGATGAAAGCCTCGGGGTCGGGCCGGATGCCGGGGAATTTCTCGATCGCGGCCAGCACGTCGAGCGCCGCAGCGTCGCCGTCCGGGTCGGCGCCGGCGCCGAGCGCCTTGGCCTTCTGACGGCGATCGCCGCCGGTGATGTAGGAGAACAGCTGGAACAGCATGTCCGGTGCGGGCGAGAGCGATACCGAGTCGAACAGGACGTCGCGCAGCTTCCGCCCGCCGATCGGGAAATCGGCCGGCGTGCCGAGTGCTTTCAGGATGGCGTCGACCAGGGCCGGATCGTTGGTCGGAAACAAGCCGAACGAGTTGCCGACGGTATAGTCGAGCTGGCTTTCGCTCAGATCGAATTCGAGGTGCCAGGTTTCTTTCGCCGAACCGTTCTTGTTGAGCCGGGTGCGTGAGACGAAGGTGGCGACGGCCGGGTTGTCGCGCGTGCCAGCGGCGGCAGCGGGTTTTGCTGGCGGGGCTTCAACCGGCTCCGGTGTTTTCGCCGGAGCGGGCGACGGAGCCGCACCGATCTCGGCGTAGAGCGCCTTCAGCACGCGGGCGGTCTCCTTGCCGCCGGGCACGCAGAGGTTCAGCCGCTCGTCTTTCTTTGTGAAAATCGCGTCGGCATAGTCCGCGCAGTTGTAGCCGCACTGGCCGCAATCCTGCTGGCCCATGGCCGCCATCATGCGTCGGCGCAGCGGCTTTCCCTCGGCAAGTTTCATGCGTTCGGCAAGCGGCAGCGACTGGTCGTGCCAAGGCGCTTCGCCGCCGTCGGCATCGGCCGGCGCACCGCTTATATCGATGCCCGGCAGGAGATCGGCGGTCTGCTGCGGCGACAGCGCCGCGACATCGCCCTCAAGCAGGCCCGCGAAGAACCCGTTGAGCCACTCGTGCTGCTCGGGCGTGAACGGGGCGTTGGCTGGAAGGATGGTCGCGATCGGTGGCCGGAGCGGCGAGTTCATACCGCGGCGTCCGCGAGTTTTTCCCTCTCCCCGTCTGCGGGGAGAGGGTGGCGAGCGAAGCGAGCCGGGTGAGGGGGCGTGCCCGAGAGTTCTGAGCGCATGGAAGTGGCCCCTCACCCCGACCCTCTCCCCGCAGGCGGGGAGAGGGAGCGCCGACGCCGTGCCAAAGGTAACGGAAGCAACGGGTGAGTTCATGCCGCGGCTCCCGCAAACAGCGTCTTCAGCGCCTCGATATCGTGGCGGCGGGAAAAGGCCTGAAACGTCTCATCGCCCGACGAGCGCTCGGCGAGATAGACCTTGAGCATGCGCTCGATGGTTACCGGTGCGTCCTCGGCTCTGACGTCACGATAGATTTCGCGCGCCAGCGCCGCGTGGGGGCCAAAGCCGCCGCCGATCAGGATGTGATAGCCCTCGACTGCCGGTTCGTTCTCCGCACCCTCGATCTTGCAGGCCAGCAGCCCCACATCGCCGATGTAGTGCTGCGCGCAGGAGTGGTGGCAGCCGGTGAGGTGGATGTTCACCGGGCCGTCCAGCTCGACGCGCGGCTCACACCAGCGGGCAATGTCCTCGGCATGTCTCTTGGTGTCGGAAGCTGCAAACTTGCAGCCGATATTGCCGGTGCAGGCGACGAGGCCGGCGCGGATCGAGCTTGCCTTGGTCGAGAGCCCAAGCGCCTCGATCGCGGCGACCGCGACGCCGACCTGCGGGTCGGGCACGCCGGAGATCAAAAGGTTCTGCCAGACGGTCAGGCGGATATCGCCGTCGCCGAGGTCGCGCGCGATCTGCGCCAGTCCGCGCATCTGCTCCGGCGTGAGCCTGCCGACCGGCAGCACCACGCCGATCCAGTTCAGCCCTTCCTGCTTCTGCCGATGCACCCCGACATGAGCGCCTCGGTCAAACAACGGCCTGACCGCGAGGGCCTCGGCCGGGACGCGGACAAGCTTCGATCCGAGCTTGTCCTCGACCATGGCCGTGAATTTCTCGATGCCGAACTTATCGAGCACGTATTTCAGCCGCGCCTTGAGGCGGTTGGTACGGTCGCCGTGGTCGATGAACACCCGGACGATGGCGTCGGCCATCTTGGTGGCGTCGGCGGGCTTGACGATCACGCCGGTGTCGCGGCCGAAATCGTGATGGCCGGTGATGCCGCCGACAGTGACGCGGAACCAGACGCCTGGCTCAGCGCCGAAGCCGCCCTTCACGGCGACCGCCTGGAAGCCGATATCGTTGGTGTCCTCCAGCGCCGCGATCAATCCTGCGCCGTCGAAGGCGACGTTGAACTTGCGTGGAATGCCGTAAAGCGTGCGATCGTTGAGGATGTGGAAGTGCCATTCGCGCGCGAAGGGGCGGGTGTCGAGCAACTCCTGCGGATCGATACCGGCGGTGGGCGTGCCGGTGACGTTGCGGATGTTATCGGCGCCCGAGCCGCGCGAGACGAGGCCAAGGTCCTGGATCGCCTCGACCATGGCGACGGCATTCTTCGGCTCGATGTCGCGCATCTGCAGGTTGGCGCGGGTGGTCACATGGGCGTATCCGCCGCCGTAGCGTTCGGCCAAACCGGCCAGGCCCTCGAGCTGCGACGCCTTCAAGATGCCGTTCGGGATCCGCAGCCGGCACATGTAGGTTTTTTGCGTTGGCGCGCAGTAGAACAGGCCGAAGAAGCGCCAGCGGAAATTGTCGTCGGGCTTCGGCGACTCGTTGGCGGCAGCCTGGGCCTTGAGCCGCTCATAGGCGTCGAACGGATGCTGCTCGCGCTTGAACTTCTCCTGATCCGAGAGCTTGCCGCCGGCCGCGACGACGCGGTCCTGCGCCAGCAGATGTGGCGCATCCGGTCCCACAGATTGGGCCGCTGCTGCGTCCGGGATGTGCGCAGCAGCGGTGCGGTTCGCATTTCCCCCAGCCCCGCGCACGGCGCGCGCGATCTGCAGGCCCGAGACGAACCCTTCGAGGTAGCGCTTCTGTTCCGGCGTGAAGTCGCCCGACATCGTCCGGTCCTTTATTCAGCCGGGACGCTGGTCGGCACGATCACGCCGGAGGGCGCCGACGATTTGGGCTTGTAGGTTGCGTAGATGGCGAAGCCGGTGAACAGGAAGCCGCCGACCAGGTTGCCGAGCGTCACAGGGATCTGATTCCACAGCCACCAATCCGCGATCGTGACCTTGGCGCCGAGCATGATGCCGGTCGGGATGATGAACATGTTGACGACCGAGTGCTCGAAGCCCTGGGCGAAAAAGATGAACACCGGCATCCATGCGGCTGCGATCTTGCCGACGGTCGAGGTCGTGGTCATGGCGAGCACCACGGCGAGGCAGACCATCCAATTGCAGAGGATCGCCTTCACAAACACCGAAATCATGCCGGCGAAGCCTATGGCGGCGTTGCCATTGGTCTTGGCTTCGGCGATCTGGATGATGCGTGCGGCGACGCCAGCCGGCGGCGTGTGCCCCATGTTGGTCAAGGCGATGGCAATCAGCACGCCGTAGATCAGGGAGCCGATCAGATTGCCGAGGGCCACCCAGCCCCAGTTCGACAGCACTGAACTGCCGCTGGCCCGGCCCGCAAGCCACGGCAGGGGTACCAGCGCGAAGCTGCCGGTGACGAGTTCAAGGCCGAGCAGTACGATGGCGATGAGGCCGACAGGGAAGATGATGGCGCCGACCAGCGGCTGCCCGGTCTGCACGGCGCCTGTGAAGGCGAGGCTCGTGGCCACGCCGAGGATGGCGCCGGAAAGCGCGCCCCGGATCAGCAAATCAGCGGGCGAAAGCCCGAGTTTGGTGCTGCCGGCGTTGACCATGGCGGCGGCGACTTCGGCCGGTTTGACGTAGTCCATTTCTGTTGTCCTCTTCTGTGCTGGTGACCCGTTTTTTCTCCACCGGCTGCACGTAGGCGTGCGCGGGCGCCCTGCGACTTTCATCAATTCAAGTCGCGTGCCAGTTCGCTGCAGGCAGGATTTTTCGTGTCGGCTCAAGGTGTTGTGTGCGATTGCCAGAAAATCTGCGGGGCCGTCCAGCGACCGGAGACTGCACACCGAGGCCGCAGCTTGCAGAAATTTTGTGCAATGCACAAAAATGTGTGCGCTGACGCAAAATCAGCCAGCGGTGCGTCCGGAGTGCATCAATTAAAGAAAATTTTACCAAACAAATGAATAGCTTGTTTGGGGACTGGCACCGCCGGTCCGCAGCCACGGGCCTGTTCGAGAGTGACGACGATCGGTCCAAGCCCAAGCCCATTGCAATGGAACGAGCCCGTTGTCCGCGACATCCTGCGGTCGTGGTCCGATCGCGCCCGCTCGGTCTGCCTGATCACGCCGCCTTCGGCCTTTCTGCTGGACGAGCGGGTGTTCGTCAGTCTCGGCGTGCTGAAGGTCGCGGCAAGCCTCGAAGCGCGGGACTACCGGGTCAATTTCCTCGATCTGTCCGGTGTCGAGAACTTTCTCGCCCCGCTCGAGGACTACCTCGCGGTCTGCCAGGATAGCGCGATCGGCATCACCACTACGACGCCACAGCTTCCCTCGGTCATGCAGATCGCCGCGACCGTCCGGCGGCTTCGCCCCGACCTGAAGCTGATCTTGGGCGGACCGCACGTCACCTTGGTCTATTCGGCAAGAAAGCTTGAAGCCAAGCGGGGCGCCAGCGACGGCCGCGGCCATCGCTCGGCGATGCAGCTTGAAAAGGCCTTCGATGTGCTGTGCAGCGGCGACGGCGAGCTTGCGATCTTCGAGGCGCTCAAGGACGACGCGCCGAAGGTGATCGACGGCGATGACCCCAAGGGCGGGCTGTTCCTGACCGACCAGATGTTCACGGACAGCCCGCTGCCGGCGCGCCACCTGGTCGACCTGAAATCATACCGCTACAGCATCGAAGGCCATCGCGCGACCAGCCTGATCGCTCAGCTCGGCTGTCCGTTCGGCTGCGGCTTCTGCGGCGGGCGCAACAGCAAAAGTCTGCGGCAAATCCGCAACCGCTCGGTCGACTCCATTCTGCAAGAAGTCGAACTGCTGCACCGCGAGCACGGCTACAGCGGCTTCATGTTCTACGACGACGAGCTCAACGTCAGCCGGAGCTTTGTCGAGTTGATGAACGGCCTGTCGGATCTGCAGATGCGGCTCGGCGCCGAATTCCGGCTGCGCGGTTTCGTCAAGTCCGAGCTGTTCACCAAAGACCAGGCCGAGGCCATGGTGCGGGCGGGCTTCCGCTGGCTGCTGTGCGGCTTCGAGGCCGCCAACGAGCGCATCCTGGAGAACATCAACAAGAAGGCAAACCTCGCCGACAACGACCGCTGCGTCGCGCTCGCCAAGGCCGCCGGGCTGAAGGTCAAGGCGCTGATGTCATGCGGCCATCCGGGCGAGTTGGAGCGCACCGTCACCGACATCCGCGACTGGCTGATCCGCAACGAGGTCGACGATTTCGACTGCACCGTGATCACGACCTATCCAGGCACGCCGTACTATGACTTGGCCGTGCGCCACGCCACGCTGGCCGACGTGTGGACCTATACCCATCCCAAGACCGGCGACCGCCTGCACGCCCGCGAGGTCGACTACGCGGTCTGCGCCGACTACTACAAGGGCGATCCGAACGGCGGCTATCGCTCGTTCGTGTTCACCGATCATCTGACCGCCGAACGGCTCGTGACGTTGCGCGATATGGTCGAGCGCGATGTGCGCCAGGCACTGAATATCCCGTTCAATCCCGGCGCGCCGGCGCTGCGCTATGAGCATTCCATGGGGCAGGGGCTGCCCGAATTCATCCACCGCATCGGCACGCAACGGAGCATGGTCGAGCCGGTCAGGCCGGCGCAGGCCGCGGCCGGCTAAGCCTGCTGACAGCCCAAGGCCCGACAGCGTGCCGCAAGACCGCCAGCGCTGTAGTTCAAGCCGCGCGGGTGAGGATCAGGTCACGCCGATCGATAGACGCTGGAATGACGCCGCCCAGCAACTGCAGTAGAACGCGGACCCGGCCGGCGCCATCGATGCGTGCGAGTTCGCCGAGCAGATTGGCAAATGGCCCCGTGAGAACCCGCACCGAATCTCCAACCTTCAAGTCCTTGCCGAACTGAAGGCAGCCCTCTTCAGAAGCGTGGACCAAGCTTTCCACGACACCATGCGGAACGGGCCGCGGCATTGCACCGTCCGTGAGCAGGGACGTCACTCCGAACGTGCCGTTGACGCAGCGCCATTGATCGCAGCTGAGGTCGAGCGCCACAAACAGGTAGCGGGGAAAGAATGGTGCATTGACGGTCCGGAGCTTGCGCGCATGCCGCACGGTTTTGCGATAGAGCGGCAAGAAGACGGTAAAGCCTTGGGCATTCAACTGCTGTTGCGCCCGAAACTCCCGATGCGGCTGGGAATATACAGCGTACCAGCGCTCGCCGGCCGCCAAGCTCAATCGGTCGGCTGAATGATGCCCGTTTCCTGGTGCCATCTTAAGCGCGTTGTCGCCGCGAACAGGGTGGTTATCACGCATGAACCAACGCTCCGAACACTGCCCGCCAGCAAAAAAGCGAGACGGTCGCCCTGAATTTGCATTCAATAATAATCTAAATCCGCTTGGATTATGACGAATCTGTTCGGCAGTGTTAATTTCCATGGGAACGCGCAGGCCACCGGAGTTTCCAAGGTTCGGCCTGGTTGCAGAAGCGATTGCCTCGAGGCGGGTCGGCCCAAGTCGACGAGACTGGCCTACTTTTTCCACTAGACTAATTAGGACTTCGGGCATTCCGACAGAATCACCCCGTTCTGCATCTGGAACTGTTCCAGGCATTGCTCCTGCGCGGTGATCGGACCGGCGACCGTGAAATCATAGCCCTCACCGTTGATCATCAGGGCGTAGCGGCCGGGTGAAACACGAAGCCGGCGTCGGGCTCGATGACGAGCATCTCGGGATTGCCCTCAAGCGGCAAAGCTTTGACTTGGTAGGCCTTGTCGCGCATGCGCCATTGCGCTGCGACGGGCGCCACAGTCGGTCTGCCATCGACGAACGTCAGGGTCCGTGCCACGCGCGCCACAACCCGTACCGCGGCGGATTCCGGCGCCCCGGCTATATCGCGCTTGAACACCACGAATTTCAGATTATCGCCCGGCACCAACGTATGACTGGGCGCGGTGATCTCGGCCGACATCTCGAACTGCGCCGCCGGGATCGCAAGCGGCAATTGCTCCAGGGCGGTGATCCGGCCGCCGCTGCCGGCATAGACGCCGTATGCCTTGGGCAGCGGGAAGAGCTGTGAGGGGGCGGACTCGTGCCGCTGGATCGTCTCCGGATAGCCACCGCCGACGGTTTCCCGGCTGCGGAACGACGTGGCGATTTGCTTTGGGGGTGGGTTTGCGGACGCGGAGTTGAAGGCCGGTTGCCGCCCGGTCTGCAACCATCCGGCGATGACGATGTAGAGCGCAGCAGAGAGCACTGGCGCCGCCACGAATTGAGCGAACGCCAACAGGCGAGACCGGATTACGCGCGGGCGAGAGAACGTGACATCGTCGGGTCCACCCACCAAGCCGCGAACGTGCGGGTCCAGGAAAGCTGGAATCCGATCGCCGCAAACGACCGCGTGCTGCTCGGTCGGCTTGCAGCAATCCGGTTGCATTTGCTCAGAAGCCAGACGTGCCGGCGGTTCCCTTGTCGTCTCGCCAATCGAGCCAGCGGCCAGCAATGCCGAGCCTTTCTCGATGTGCTCGATGGCCAGCTCGAACTGCAGCGCGCGCTCCAATTCGAGTAGCGTTGTGGCTTGTCTGGTCGGCTCAGGAACGCGGTCGTGCTCGACCGTCGCCGCCTCAAGATCGTGCAACGCCATCTCATAGACGAGTTTGCGCAGACGTGCAGGATCGCTCGAGATAGCCGCTATCGCTTTCAGCAAAATCGAATAGTGATCCAGCGGTGCGGGTGGTACCGCGATTTCGGATCTGATCTGGTCCTGTGCTTGGAGAATCGCTGCCATCGCAATTCGGCAGCCTTTCAGCAGGTGGAAGCGAAGTCAAAAGCGGCGGATGATTCGTCCAATGATTCGGAAGACGATATCCGCAAACCGCTGTCCTTCGATTTTTTGCAGAAAGGTACATTATGTTTGCCTTTCGGCGGGCGTCCTTGGTGCTGGCCGCCCGGCGCAGGTTTGCCTGGGCGCACGACTGGGTGACACATTCGTCGCTCGCCGCCGTATTCCAGGCGCTGCCGCGCGCGGGCTCACGGTCAATGAGGCCGTGCCGACCCACAGTGCCGCGCTCGCTTCGCTCGGCGCCGAGGTGCGTCTTCTCGGTACAGCGACGACCGGAGCTCCGATAAAGACCCATTGAGCGCGCTCGGTATAGTAAAGCTATACCCACGTACAGTGTTTTTCGTCCGTTTAATGACAGAGAGTGACGTCAACACCACTCAAAGGGCCAGTGGAGGGCGGCCTTTTGTGGCGAAGTGCGGGGATGCAGACTCCCCGTCAAACGGCGCTGCCGTTCAAGTCTGCATCGCATTGCAATCAGAAATGAGCGCAGGCCGCGTCCACGAGAGGGCGGGCGGCATCTTGATCCACTGCACAGGGACGTTCGTTAGAGAAACAAGCAAGCACCCAATGATCTGCGTTTTGAAGGAGAACTGATATGCGAAAGATTACATTTGCGGCTGCAATCGCTGTTACTATGGCGGCACCGGAAGCCCATGCCCAGGTTCCGCTTAGTTCCTATGTCGATGCTTCGGGGTTTATCGACGTTCAAAAGCTAACATGCGCTCAACTGGCCGGCACGTTCCAGGAAGATGCCGACCTTCTGATGTCTTGGTATAGCGGGTGGTATAACGGGCTTGCGAAGAAGCACCTCGCGAACCCTGTGAGAGCCAAACGGCTCGAGCACGAGGTCATTGTCCATTGTAAAGCCAATCCTGGCATACGCGTCATTGATGCGATTGCCGTCGTCTTCAAGGACGAAAGGATGCGCCTTGGAGTTAGGATGAAATGATAATGACGTTTTGCTCACTTCTGGTATGACGAAGACCGAAAACGCTAAAAGGGGGCTACATGAACAATAATCGTCTTGCTGCAGTCGCGATCATGGCGCTTACTTCGGCAAGTGCGCTCGCTGGCGATCTCCCATCACGACATGCGCCGCCGCCAGTCATAGGAGGAGGCCCGGGGACCAAAGTTGGAGTGCTCAACTGCCGGTTTGCCCCTTCCATAGGCCTCATCATTGTCGGCTTTCAAAAGATGGACTGCCTCTTTACCTCGGATATGCCTGTACCTCCGGAGCGTTATGCTGGGAGCATGACCACCGTTGGTCTTGATGTCGGCTTTACGGCCGGTGGCGCTTTGACCTGGGGCGTGTTCGCGTCGACCAAAAACCTGATGCCAGGAAGCCTTGCAGGAAACTACGGCGGTGCAAGCGGCAGTGCGGCCGTTGGCGTCGGTGTTGGTGCGAACTTCCTGCTTGGCGGTTCGGGGAATTCGGTAGCCTTGCAGCCTTGGTCGGTGGAAGGTTCGACCGGCGTCAGTGCTTCTCTTGGTCTTTCGAACATGGAGCTGAGGCCGGCTCTGTAAGTTCGGACCTTGGTCTTGATCGACCTGAAAGGTGGCTTGATTTGAACGCTGCCCCGGTGCGTGTGTGGCAGCGGCGCCTCTTGCACCGCGGCCCTTCGTCCAACCACCCTCGTAGAGTCGTTCTAAGAAAGACGAGCAAAGTACACCCCGTGTGACGTTGTGGTTGGTCATTGTTCTCCTGCCGCCTCGCGTTCTTGCGTTGTTTGAGATTGCCGCGGACCTGCGGAAATCGGCAGTGACACCAATGTCAAGCGGGTAGCATTTCGCCGCGGGGGGGCATGACCGACAAAACCTCTCGATGAGCATGTATTTCCTCATATCTAAAACCATCGGCATCTTCGCGGTTCCGTCGAACGCGATCATGGGCCTCGCACTATGTGGCCTTCTGCTTTGGCCGACAATGGTCCAGAATTGGAAAACGGGTCGTCATCGTCAGCATATTGCTTCTGTTGATTGCGGGTGCATCGCCGTTGGGCATCGCACTGCTTTTGCCATTGGAAAACCGGTTTCCGCCGTGGCACGCTTCGCGCGGCGCGCCGACCGGAATAATCGTACTCGGCGGCGTCGTCGACCCCGAAGTCTCCCTCAGGCGCGGCGAAGGTCCCTTGGCCAGGCTGCAGAGCGGCTGTTGGCGGCGGTGGATCTCTATCGACGCTATCCGACGGCGCGTATCGTCTTCACTGGCGGTAGCGGGAACGTTGTATTTGGTGGCCCGCCCGAATCCGGCATGGCGGCCCGTTTCCTACAGAGCTTGGGCGTCCCTCGCGAGCGCATCGAGGTCGAAAGCAGGTCGCGCAATACCATGGAGAATGCCGTCAACACCAAGCGGCTTGTCGAACCAAAGCCGGGCGAGCGCTGGCTGTTGATTACTTCGGCGGCTCATATGCCGCGCGCGATGGGTTTGTTTCGTGAAGCCGGATTCTTCGTTGAAGCCTACCCGGTCGATTGGCAGACCGGTGGTTGGCGGGACATCGCAACGCAGTCTCTATCGCTGCTCGGGGGATTTGTCCATCTGGACAACGCAGCTCATGAATGGGTAGGGCTTGTTGTCGATCGAATAAACGGGCGGACATCGACGCTTTTCCCGGGCCCGTGACGCCCAGCGGAGCGACCCGAGTTGCGTACGCAATCAGGGTGCTCCGCTGATCGGCGTTTAAACAAGCCGCAGCGTGTTTGTGGCGCTTGGGCAAACATGGGCGTAAGAAGTGGCCGTCGTTGACGAATCGGGCCGTATCGCTCGGCAAGGGGACTTAAGATGCACCTTGAAAAACGCGTCCTGGTGACGGGCGGCTCGGGCTTCCTCGGCTCGCACCTGTGCGAGCGGCTGCTCGCGGAAGGCGCCAACGTCATCTGCGTCGACAATTTCTTCTGTGGCACGCGGATGAATATCGAGCATCTGCTCGATCACAAGCGCTTTGAATTGATCCGCCACGACGTGACCTTCCCGCTCTATGTCGAGGTCGACGAGATCTACAATCTCGCCTGTCCGGCATCCCCGATCCATTACCAGCGCGACCCGGTGCAGACCACCAAGACCAGCGTGCACGGCGCGATCAACATGCTGGGCCTCGCCAAGCGGGTTCGCGCCAAGATCCTGCAGGCCTCGACGTCGGAGGTGTACGGCGATCCCAGTGTCCATCCGCAGGTCGAGGAGTATTGGGGCAACGTCAACCCGATCGGACCGCGGTCATGCTACGACGAAGGCAAGCGCTGCGCCGAGACGCTGTTCTTCGACTACCGGCGCCAGCATGGGATTCCGATCAAGGTCGCGCGTATCTTCAACACCTACGGGCCGCGGATGCACCCGAACGATGGCCGCGTGGTGTCGAACTTCATCGTCCAGGCGTTGCTCGGCCGCGACATCACCGTGTACGGCGAGGGCGCACAGACCCGCTCGTTCTGCTACGCGGACGACCTAGTCGATGGCCTCGTACGGCTGATGGGCTCGGCCGAGAATGTGATCGGGCCGATCAACATCGGCAATCCCACGGAGTTCACGATCGTCGAGCTTGCGTCGCAGGTGATCGAGTTGGCGCGCTCGCGCTCGCGCATCGTGCACCGGCCGCTGCCGCAAGACGATCCGCGCCAGCGGCGGCCCGATATTTCGAAGGCCCAGGATATCCTCGGCTGGACGCCGCGGGTGGCGCTCAAGGACGGGCTCGTTCGCACCATCGCCTATTTCGACGAACTGCTGCGCGACAACAGCATCCGCAGCATGCTGGTGGAAACCTACCCGGCGTGAGCCGCCGTAGCGGCGGCGTCGTTTCGCGCAGGGGAAATTCCTTGACGTTGCCGTAGAGCTCGGGCGTCGAGCAAAAAAACTCGCCAAGGTAGCCAAGGTAAGTGCCATCCTGACCGGCAACGCCGGTGATCAAGCGATTTTGGCGGACGTCTGGTTTTCCCAACGGCTCAGCTCGCCGCCTGCTCGATAAATCCGCAGAGATAATGGCCGATCGCGATATGCATTTCCTGGATGTGATTGGTTTGCTTGGCGGGCACGCAGATGGCGATGTCGGCCAGCTCACGGAGCTTGCCGCCGCCCTGGCCGGTCAGCGCGATCGTGGCAATTCCGATTTCATTCGCAGCCGTGACCGCGCGCACCACGTTCTCGCTGTTGCCGCTGGTCGAGATCGCGACCAGACCGTCGCCCTTGCGCCCGAGCCCGCGGAGCTGGCGCACGAACACGTCGGCAAAGCCGTAATCGTTGCCGATGGCGGTGAGCGCCGAGGTGTCGGTGGTAAGCGCAATCGCCGGCATCGGATTGCGTTCCTTCAGGTAGCGTCCCATCAGCTCGGCGGCGAGGTGCTGCGAGTCGGCTGCCGATCCGCCGTTGCCGCAGAACATCACCTTGTTGCCCCGACGAACCGCGTCCGTGAGCATCTGCGCGGCGCGCTCGATCAGCGGCGACAGCGTTTGCAGCGCCTGAAAATTGCTCGCGACCGCCGCGAAATAGGCGTCGGATCGAGGGTACTGCGATGTCATGCGGCCCGTGATATCGCAAATAGCGTGCTCAAGCAAAAAGCTATTCCCCGAGCTTCGGGGTCGGCCAGCCGCGCTCGAATTTGACGCTTTTCACCACCTCGGTGACCACCCCGCAAAGCGGCACGCTGATCCGCAGCCGGTCGGCCTCCGCCAGCACGATCCGCATGTCCTTCTCGGCCCAGGGCATCGGCTGCTCCTCGGGCCGGGTCTGCAGCGCCCAGTTGCCGGCGCTGGAATCGATCAGTGCGGTGCGCAGCCGCTCGGGATCGACGCCGAGCTTCTTTGCAAGGCCGAGCCCTTCGTGGTTGGCCGAGATGCAGGCCCAAAGAATCAGGTTGTTGACCATCTTGCCGACCTGGCCGGCGCCAAGATCGCCGACGTGATAGATCGAGGACGCGAAGCTCTGCAGCGCCGGCTTGACCGCCTCGAACGCCGCGGCGTCGCCGCCCACCATGGTCAAAAGCTTGCCGGCCTCGGCGGCGGGCTCGCCGCGGGTGATTGGCATGTCAAGCAACGCGATGCCGCTGCCTTCCAGCTTTCCCGCGATCTTCTGCATGGTGCGCGGCGCGACCGTCGAGGCAATGCCGACGATCAGGCCGGGCCGCGCCGCGGCGGCGATGCCGTCCGTGCCGAGCACCACGGCTTCGGCCTCGCTGTCGAAGCCCACCACCACAATGACGAAATCGGTCTCGACTGCGACCGCCTTGGGTGAGGCCACGACCCTGATGCCGGCGGCCTCCGCCTGTTTCCGCGCATCCGTGCTGACATCGCAGGCCGCGACCTCGAAGCCCGCCTTGCGCAGGTGCCGCGCCATCGGGAATCCCATCTTGCCGAGGCCGATGATTCCGACGCGGCGAATGTTACTGCCCATGTTTGAATTTCCCTTGCGGCTGTTGTGCGGACGGAGGCTACCGAGCCTTGCCGCGATCGGTCTATAGTCCCTGACCCGGAGTTGCCATGAACGTCAGGACTACGCCCGCCGAGCCCCGCTTCTCCATGCGCGAGCGCATGGCGATGTACAACGACAATGCACTGAAGATCGGCCTGTTCGGCTCGAACTGCTCGTCCGGCCGCGCCGTCACCATGGTGCCGGAGCGCTGGACCGGCAACTGGGAGGACAACCTCGCGCTCGCCCGGATGGCCGACGAGGCCGGCATCGAGTTCATCCTGCCGGTCGGCCGCTGGAAGGGCTACGGCGGCGACACCGACTACATGGGCACCACGCTCGAGACCATCACCTGGGCGACCGGCCTTCTGGGCCACACCAAGCGGCTGATCGCGTTCGGCACCGTGCATGCGCCGCTGTTTCATCCGCTGATCGCGGCCAAGCAGTTCGTCACCGCGGATCATGTCAGCGAAGGCCGCTTCGGCCTCAACATCGTGGTCGGCTGGAACGAGGACGAGTTCCAGATGTTCGGCGTGACGCAGCGCGAGCACGAGCAGCGCTACGACTACGCGCAGGAATGGCTCGAAGCGGTGAAGACTGGCCTGGGGCCCGCAGGAGGATTTCGAATACGACGGCCAATTCATCAAGCTGAAGAAGGTCCGCGCCAAGCCCAAGCCCTATGGCGGCGCCCGGCCGCTGATCATGAACGCCGGCGCCTCGCCGACCGGCCGCGCCTTCGCCATCAGGAATTGCGACGCCTTCTTCACCCAGGCCGATCGCATCTCGATGGACCAGACCGCTGCGAAGGTGAAAACCGCCAAGGAAGAGGCCAAGGCACAGGGCAAGGAGCTCGACGTCTACACCGTCGGTGTCGTCACCTGCCGGCCGACCCAGAAGGAAGCCGAGGAATACTACCACTACGCCACCATCGAGAACGGCGACTGGTCGGCGGTCGACGGCATCCTCGGCAAGAAGAACATCTCGGTCGCGACCGTCGGCGAGGAGGAGTTCCGGAAGCAGCGCCACCACTACGCCCACGGCATGGGCGGGCTTCTCATGGTCGGCGATCCGGACCGGATCGCGCAGCAGCTCGCCGACTTGAGCCACGCCGGTCTGCGCGGCATCGGCTTTTCGTTCGTGAACTACCTCAAGGAGCTGCCGTACTTCTGCGCCGAGGTGCTGCCCCGCCTTGAGCGCATGGGCATCAGGCAGAAGCGGAAGGGGTAGTCCTCGACCGTTCAATAGGCACGGCCGTCATCGCCCGCGAAGGCGGGCGATCCAGTAAACGCAATCGCTCGATTGATCCGCCGGAGGTTACTGGATGCCCCGCTTTCGCGGGGCATGACAACGGAGAGTGCTGCTGGCGGCAATCACTAATCCAGCTTCATCCCGACCGCCTTGATCACCTTGCTGCGCACCTCGGCCTGCGCCTTGATGAAAGCTGCGAACTCCTCCGGGCTCTTGCTGATGGTCGGCTCGATGCCGACTGCGAGCAGCTTCTTGCGCACGTCCTCGTTGGCCATCACCTTGGCGAGCGAGGCGTAGAGCCGCGCCACGATCTCCTTCGGCGTGCCGGCCGGCGCCACCACGCTCTGCCAGATGCCGAGATCGAAGCCCGGCAGCGTTTCGACGACCGTCGGGATTTCCGGCGCGATCGATAGCCGCTTGCCGCCGGTGAGTGCCGAGAATCTTGATCTTGTTGTCGCGCCACAGCGGGATCGCCACGTTGGCGCTTTCCATGCCGAGCTCGATATCGCCGGCCAGGATGCCGGTGATCTGCGTGGTGCCGCCCTTGTAGGGCACCTGCGTGAGATTGATGCCGGCCATCATGTTGAACAGCGACGCGGTCACCTGCGAGGTCGGCGTGCTGACACCGACGTTCAGCTTGTCCGGCTTCGCCTTGGCCAGCTCGATCAACTCTTTCACCGAATTCACCGGCACCTTGATGTTGGCTTCGAGCACCGAGGGCACCTCGGCGACCTGGCGCGATCGGCTCGAAGTCCTTGAATGGATCGTAGCTGAGCTTGGAATAGAGGAACGGGTTCATCACCAAGGTGCCGTCGATGGCGAGCAGAAGCGTGTAGCCGTCGGGCTTGGCCTTGGCGACCGCCTGCGCGCCGATGATGGTGTTGGCGCCCGGCCGGTTGTCGACGATGACCTGCTGGCCGAGGTCCTCGCCCATCTTCTGGCCGATCAGGCGGCCGAGCACGTCGGCCGGACCGCCCGGCGCGAACGGCACGATCAGGGTGATCGCGCGGGTGGGGTAGGTTTGCGGCGAGCGAGGGTTGGGCAAAGGCCACAATGGCGAGTGCGGCAATCGATGCAAACAACTTCCTCATGGTCTCCTCCCGACGAATATTTGCTGTCTGTCATTGCCGGGCTTGTCCCGGCAATCCCGCTTAGGATGGCACAGTGCGACGCCATGGGCGGATCGAAGCCCTGCGTCAGTTCAAGCTCCCCATCAGCCGGCCGAGCTGCGGCATCGGCTTGAGCGGCGACAGCGTGCCCTTGAGCCGCTTGACGCAGCCCCACAGCACCGCCTGGTTGCTGTTGACCACGGGCTTGCCGAGCTCGCGCTCGATGTCGGCGATCGCCTCGATCTGGCGTGGTGTTGGTGCAGGACAGGAACACCCCGTCGGAATCCGGCCCGTCGATTCTCCTTCGCCATCTGCGCCCATTGCTTCGGCGTCACGCTGCCGAAATCCTTGGCTTCGAGCTTCATCGCAACGTCGCGCAGCACGGTGACGCCGGCCGCGGTCAGATAGTCGATCACCGCCTTGTTGCTCTTGTACGGGGTCAGCAGCACGACCTTCTTCATGCCGAGCGTCTGCAAGGCGTCGAGCACCAGCCGGCTGGTCGCCATGGCGTCGATGCCGGTCGCGTCCTTGACGATGTCGAGGATTTTGCCCTCGCCCTGCGGTCCCTGCGTCATCGAGGTGTCGGTGCAGTGGAACACGATCAGGTTCGGATGCGCGTCGGAGAGAAGCTGCGCGGCGCCCGCGATCTCGCCCTTCATCTCCGGCAGCGGCCGCTTCCATTGTCCGGCGACGCGCGCCCGCGCCACATGGATGCCGAGGCCTTCCGGAGCGAAGTGATTGAACTGCGGCTCGCTGTAGGTGTTGACCGAAGGGATGATCAGGCCGATGCGGGCGCGCGGCGGCAGCATCGCAGCGGCGTCCTTGCTGATATTCGGCATCGACGTTCATGGCGTTCCTCCTCGTTGGGATGAATCATACGTCGTCATGGCCGGGCTTGTCCCGGCCATCTCGCTTAGGGGCGCACGGTGCCACCCTGAGCGGGATGCCCGGGACAAGCCCGGGCATGACAGAGGAGAGGCCGGCGCAAACTGCCAAGATCAATTCAGCGAAATCCCGCTTTCCTTGTAGATCGTGGTCCAGCGCGCGGCCTCGGTCGCGGAAATATTTGTCGAATTCCCCAGGCGTCGTGGTGACCGCGAAGATGCCGGCCTTTTCCAGCCGCGTCGGCGACCGCGGCGTCGGCATAGGCCTTGACCACGTCGGCATGGATTTTCTCGACCACCGCCGGCGGCGTGCCGGCCGGCGCGACCAGCCCGATCCAGCTCGACATCTCGTCGATCGGCAGGCCGGCCGCTTCCGCCAGCGGCTTGACGTCGGGCAACGGCGGCAGCGGCCGGCTGTTGAGCTTGGCGAGCGGCCGGAACTGGCCGCTCTTGATCAGCGGCAGGCTCGGCGCGATGCCGTCGACGATGAAATCGACGCTGCCGGTGAGCAGGCCCTGCACCACCTCGGCGCTGCCCTTGTAGGGCACCAGCACCACATCGATGCCGGCGGCCTTGGCAAAGGTCGCGCCAGCAAGCCGCGTGATGGTGATGCCGGCGCCGTAGTTGAGCTTCTGCGCGCTCGCCTTGCCGCGCGCGATCAACTCCTGGATGGTCTTCGGCCCGTCGCTGGCACGAACCGTGAGCAGCGAGGTGTTCTTCGCCGTCAACGTGATCGCCGCGAAATCCTTGAACGGATCGTAGTTCATGGCAGCGCCGGTCGCCGGATTCATCACCAGCGTGGTGTCCATGGCGGCGAGCAGCGTGTAGCCGTCGGCTGGCGACTTCGCCACCACCTGCGCACCGATGCCGGTGTTGGCGCCGGGCCGGTTCTCGATGATGACGCCCTGGCCCCAGATTTCGCCGAGCTTCTGCCCCAGGATGCGCATGTTGACGTCGGTCGGCCCGCCGGCCGGGAACGGCACGACGATCTTGACGGGACGGTTGGGGAAGTCGGTCTGGGCGCGTGCTGGCGTGATTGCAGCAAATGCCCACAGCGCGAATATCAGGCACAGCGTCATTCCGGACGCCGCCAACGGGTCCGCGCGAAGCGCGGCCGATGACAGGCTCCGCGGCGATCCGGAATCCATAGCCCCTGTACCAGCGATCGGACGCTGCAGGTTCGGATTCCGACACTCGCTTCGCTCGGCCGGAATGACCGCGGAGAGGCCAAGCGCCCATGGCTACGCGAGCTTGCGCGTGACGTCGTCGAACAGCTCGTCGACCGCGATCTTCTTCGGGATCATCTGCTGCTTGACCGAATAATCGATGACCCGCTCCAGCGCCGCGCGGTTGGCCTCGACGCCGAAGCGATACGGATCGAGCGCGCCCTTCGGCGCCGAGCGTGTCGAGGTCGCGCGCCGCCTTGAAGCAGCGGAAAATCTCCTCGACCACCTCGGGGCGCTCCTTGGCGATCTTTTCGCGCACGATCACCATGTGATTGATCGGCACGCCGCCGTGCGTCTCCGCCCATTTCTTGTTGGCGGCCTCGGCGTCGGGCACCAGCGTCTTGAAGCGCGGATCGGGGAACTTGTCGCCGATCAGGGCGGCGTCGATCTCGCCGTCGATCAGCATCTGCGGAAGCTGCTTGGTTTCCGGCGCGCGCTTGACGAACGACGGGTCCTTGTACTGCGCGACATGCGGGTCCTCCATGGTGGTGATCTCCACCTTGGACCAGTCGACGCCGTAGCTCTCGGCCGAGGATGCCGCGCACCCAGATGCCGGTGGTCTGCGTATAGGACCGCACGCCGAATTTCCTGCCGTTCAGGTCCGACGGCTTCATCGTGCCGCGCTCGGAATTGTAGGCCACGGTGTGAAGCTGGCCGCGGCCGACCACGGTCGCCGGCAGCAGCACGTAGGGCAGGCCGTAGACCGCGGGCCTGCAGGAACGTGACGATGGCAAGCTCGCCGCAGTCGAACTTGTGCTCGCGCACCATCGGCTTGAAGCCGCGGTTCGGCACCGGGAAATCCGGGAAATCCCACTCGATCAGGTCGGACTTCACCCGCCCGTCCTTGAGCGCGACCGCGTTGGGATAGCTGCCGAGCAGCGTGTGGAGCTTCATCTTGTCGGGTCGGGTCAGCACGGCATTTCTCCCTTATTTTTTGGCCAGCGCCGGATAGAGCGACTGGGCGGTCTTGTAGAAAATCCAATCTTGATCGCCTTGCGGCAGGAAATCGAGGGCCTTGCGCGCCATCGCGATCAGCTCGGGCAGCGGCGGCTTGGCGGCCGGGAAGTTGGAACCCCAGCAGACGCGGCTCGCGCCGAATTCGCCGATCGCCTTGCCGAGGAACGCCTGCGGCGTCGAAGCGCCCTTCACCGACTGCTCGATCGGCCGGTGGGTGAGCTTGAGATAGACGTTCGGATATTTCGCCAGCGCCCACAGCGGCGCGGCGGACGGCGAACGGCGGGCCGTCGGCGGCTTCGGCGCGGGCGAAATGGTCGAGGATGATGCGCACCTTGCGGAAAGCGCTTGATGACGGTTTCCAGCAGCGGCAGGCCCGCCACCCGCATCTGCATGCAGACCGACAGGCCCTGGTCGCTGGCGTATTGCCACGACCGGAAACGCCGCCTCGTCGGCGAAGAACGTCTCCTGCGCGGCGTGCGTCGAGCCGGAGGTGAAGATGCGCATGCCGGTCAGGCCCTTGGCCCATCCAGTGCTTCATCTTTTGCACGGCGTCCGGCGCCACCACGTCGATGGAGAACACGCCGGTGAAGCGCTCCGGATGCGCCGCGACCGAATCCGCCACATAGGAATTGTCGAACGCATAGGCCGACGACGCCTGCACCAGCACCGCCTTGTCGACGCCGGCGGCTGCATCGGCCTTCGACCATGTCCGGATAGTCGAGCGGATGCTCGGCCGACCAGTCCGACTGCTTTCCGAACAGCGGCTTCGAGCGGATATTTCTTGGTGTCGGTGGCGATGACGTGGCAGTGGGTGTCGATGATCATTTTGGTGCTGCGGGTATTTTCATGAGCAAGCCCCGAGCGCGCTTCCCCTCTCCCCTTGCGGGAGAGGGTGCCCGAGCGGAGCGATAGCGAAGCGAGGGCGGGTGAGGGGTCGGAGTCGATGTCTGGCGCTGACCCCTCACCCGGCTCGCGCTTCGCGCTCGCCACCCTCTCCCGCAAGGGGAGAGGGTACGGAGCCTGCGGTAAGGCTTGCATACACCAATTCCTATTTCTTCACCGGCAGCACCGCGGCGAACTTTGAGCCGCGCACGCACATCTTGCCGCGCGGGTCCTGCCACAGCTTCTCGGTCTTGTGCAGATGGCCGAGCGCGCGCGCCACGGTGTTGAAGTCATATTCCGAGAACCGCTCGGCGATGTCGGTGTAATACAGCGGCTCCTTGTCGATGGCGGCGAGGATTTGTCCCGCCAGCACCTCGATCTCGCGCTCGTCGCCGGCCTTGCCGATCGTGTCCTTCTTGCCGTTGACGTAATCGTCGACCTTCGCGGTGTCGGCATAGGCGTAGGTGATGCGCTCGTAGTGTTCGAGCGGAATGCCCTCCGGGATGGTGGCGTCGATGCCGACCTTGGTGCCGATCGGCACCACGCCCGCGCCCTGCGGCAGGCTCGGATCGAGCGGCTTCGCCCGCGCGCCGGGAATGATGATGACGTCCTTGTCGCCCTGCACGCGCGTGGCGATCGCCCATTCCACGTCGGTCGGATTGTTGACGTCGATGTCGTCGTCGACCACCACGACATGCTTCAGGTCCATCACCGACAGCGCCGCGAGCAGCGCGTTCTTGCCGTCGCCCGCGCGCCTTCTTGATCGAGATCACCGCGTGCCAGAACGCGCAGCCGCCGAGCGTGACGTTGATGTCCTTGACCTGCACGTTGGCGGTGCGCAGCGCCTGCCGGATCGCGGTGTAGCGCGTCGGCGCCGCGAGCCAGGTGTTCTCCCACGGCATGTGCAGGTTGTAGTAGATCGCGTCCTTGCGCATCGAGATCGCCTTGATGCGCACCAGCGGGTTCCAGTGCAGGCCGCCCATCAGGCGGGTGAACTCGCCGAAGCGGCCTTCCGGCCAGGTCCAGCCGGTCGGCAGAATCTCCGCCTCCAGCACGATCTCGGCATCGGCGATGTAGGGCACGTCGATGGTCTGGCAGGGCGCGAGCTCGACCGCCTCGCCGCGAAGCCCGCCGGCAATCGCCATCTCGTCGACGCCGAGCGGCGCGCGATAGCCCGAGCCGGTGATCTCGAACGGATGCGTGCCGATGCTGATCGAAATCGGGCAGGGCTCGCCGCGCTCCAAGGCGCGCTGCGCGAACAGCCGCATGTTGTTCGGCGTGACGATGTCGATGCCGGTCAGGCTCTTTTCCTTGACGATGAAGCGGTAGATGCCGCTGTTGAAGCCGAGCTCGGGATCGCGGGCGATCACCACGCCCGCGGTGATCATCGGCCCGCCGTCGTAGATCGACGACATCGGGATCGGCAGCTTGTAGAGATCGACGTCGTCGCCGAGCAGCGTCACCTCGCGCGTCGGCGATGACTTGACGTATTTCGGCGGGATCGGCTTGGCGATCGCCTGGGCGAGCTTGACTTCGATCTCGCCGAAGTTCTCGCAGCCCATCGCCATGGTGGCGCGCTCTTTCGAGCGGATGATGCCGGACACCACCGGCATGTCGTAGCCGATCACCTTGTGGAAATAGAGCGCGGTCTTGGCCTGATCGACCAGGGTCGCGATATGGCGGATGTCGACCGCCTGGTGCAGGTCGACCAGCTCGCCCGCTGCCGCAGCCGGTCCAGGAACTGGCGGAAATTCTCTTTCATTTCAACGGTCTCCGGCGGCGAACGGGTTGTTGTGGGCGGCGTGGTTGGTAAGCTACTGAGACTGGGCCTTTTCAGCAATCCAGGCGGCGAGGGAGCGGACGTGACCAAGACCATGAAAGCATTGGTGCTGCGCAAGCACGGCACGCTCGGCGATCTCGAAGTGATCGGCGATTATCCGCGCCCGCAGGCGAGCGAAGGCCATGTGGTCATCCGCGTGCGCGCCTCCTCGTTCAACTACCACGACGTGTTCACGGTCAAGGGCATGCCCGGCATCAAGGTGCCACTGCCGGTGATCATCGGTCTCGACATGGCCGGCGAGATCGCCGAGGTCGGGCACGGGCGTCGCGAAGTGGAAGGCCGGCGACCGCGTGCTGGTCAATCCGGTCAACAAGCGCAAAGGACTGATGGGCGAGATGCTCGACGGCGGCATGGCGGAATATTGCCTGGTCGCGGCCGACCAGCTCGTCGCCATGCCGGATGGCGTCAGCTTTCCGGACGCGGCCTCGCTGCCGGTTGCCTATGGCACCGCGCACCGCATGCTGATCACGCACAGCACCGTGAAGAAAGGCGATCGCGTCATCGTGTTGGGCGCCTCCGGCGGCGTCGGCACCGGCTGCGTGATCCTCGCCAAGCTCTTGGGCGCCGAGGTGATTGCCTGCGCCTCGAGCGATGACAAGATGCGCCGCCTGAAGGAGATCGGGGCCGACGAGGTGGTCGACTACACCAAGACCGACTGGTCGAAATGGGCGGTGGAGAAATACGGCAAGCCGCAGCGGCGTTCCTACGAGGGTGGCGTCGACGTGGTGGTCAACTTCACTGGCGGCGACACCTGGGTGCCGTCGCTGCGCTGCCTCAAGCGCGGCGGCAAGCTTCTGGTCTGCGGCGCGACCGCTGGCTACGACCCGAAGGAGGATCTGCGCTACGTCTGGAGCTTCGAGATCGAGATCAAAGGCTCGAACAGTTTCTACGACGACAATCTTTCCGCTCTGATGGACATGATCGCTAAAGGGCAGATCAAGCCGGTGATCGACAAGGTGCTGCCGCTTGAACAGGCGGCCGAAGGGCTCCGCCTGATCCAGGACCGCGAGATTTTCGGCAAGGTCGTGGTGACGCCGTGACGGCGCCCCCCTACGATCCGACCGATGCTTGAGATCGCGTCACTGAGCAAATCCTACGGCGGCGATGCTGGCCCCGCCAACCTCGTGCTCGACGCGATCGGCTTCACCGTGCCGCAGAACCAGTTCGTCTGCCTGCTGGGCCCAAGCGGCTGCGGCAAGACGACGCTCCTTCGCATCGTCGCGGGCCTCACCACGGCCGACGCCGGTATCATCAAGGTCGAGAACGAGACGGTGCAAGGGCCCGGCCAGGACCGCAGCTTAGTGTTCCAAAACTACGGTCTGCTGCCCTGGCGCACCGTCATGGGCAACGTCGAGTTCGGTCTGGAGATGCGCGGCGTGCCGAAGGGTAAGCGCCGGCAAGTGTGCCAGAACCACATCGATCGCGTCGGGCTGAAGGGCTACGAGAAGCACTATCCGCACGAGATATCCGGCGGCATGCAGCAGCGCACTGCGCTCGCTCGCGCGTTCTCGAAAGACCCGAAAATCCTGCTGATGGACGAGCCATTCGCCGCGGTCGACATGCAGACCCGCGAGATGCTGCAGGATGAGCTCCTGAAAATCTGGAACGGCAACAAGACCACGGTGCTGTTCGTCACCCATTCGATCGAGGAGGCGATTTATTTGGGCGACCGCGTGCTGGTGATGGGCGCGCGGCCGGGAAGGATCGCAGCCGACATCGAGACCGGGCTGCCGCGGCCGCGCAGCGAAAGCGACGTGAAGTCCTCGGCGCGGTTCGACGAGCTTCGCCGCCGGGTGCGTGAAATATTACGCGACGCCCAGCAATCGGCAACGGCGTGAAGGCGGTGATGGTCATGGCCGCAGCCAGCCGCAATTCGTTTTGGCAGGTGCTTCGCGCCGGCGAGCACGGCACCTTGGTTCGTGTCGTTTCGCTCGGGCTCACGCTCTTGGTCTGGGAGTGGTACGGCCGCGGCGTCGACCCGGTGTTCATGTCGTACCCGACCGCGATCATCGAAGCGGTGCCGGCAATGATCTCAAGCGGCGAACTGCCAAAGGCGCTGCTCTCCAGCGTCACCGGCCTTGCCATCGGTCTCTCGCTGGCGATCGTGTTCGGCACGCTGCTGGGCCTGCTGATGGGTCGCTATCGGCTCGTCGATCAAATTTTCGACACGCAGATCAACGCGCTCTATGCCACGCCGAACGTCGCTCTGATTCCGCTCTTGATCCTGTGGTTTGGACTCGGGTTGACGTCGAAGGTTGTCATCATCTTTTTCTCCTCGTTCTTCCCGATCATCGTCAACACCTACGCCGGTGTGCGCAACGTCGGCCGCGGCCTGGTCGAGGTCGCGCTCGCCGAAGGCGCCAGCGAGGCGCAGATTTTCACCAAGATCGTGATGCCAGCGTCGCTGCCGTTCATCATGACCGGCATTCGTCTCGCCATGGGTCGCGCCGTGGTTGCGATGGTGGTCGCCGAGTTGTTCACTGCGCTGTCGGGCCTCGGCGGCGCCATCATGAACTACGGCAACGCGTTCAAGACCGACAAGCTGTTCGTCATCATTATCGTGCTGGCGCTGCTCGGCGTCAGCCTGACCGAAAGTGTACGCTACCTTGAGCGCAAGCTCGCGCCGTGGAAGGAAACCGAAAGGGCGAGTTAGATGATGACGGCGCGCCCGGCGATATTCGGCCTGTCATGGCCGGGCTTGACCCGGCCATCCCGCTTAGGAGGGCACGGTGCGTCCCTAAGCGAGATGCGCGGGTCAAGCCCGCGCATGACGACGGAGAGGTTTTCGTTTTAGGAATCGCGCATGCAAAAACTCATCGACATCAGTCTCGAACTCGACGCCCGCAACTTCCACATGCGCACGCCTGCGGGCTTCAAGCGCGACATGCAGTTCGAGGTCGAGGTTATCAAGGACTTCGACGCGGCCGGCGGCGCAGGTCAGATCGTGCGCGGCGTGCATATGCGGCTGCACGCCGGCAGCCACGTCGATGCGCCCGAGCATTTCGTCAAGGGCGGCAAGCAGATCCACCAATTGCCGCTTGAGACGTTCTACGGCCCCGCGGTGGTCGCCGACGTGCGGCACCGCATGCCGGGCGGCGGCATCACCGGCGCCGATCTGGAGAAGGCCTGCGGCAAGGATTTGCAGAACGGCGACCGCCTGCTGCTGCGCACCGACTGCAACGTCGACTACGACGGCTCGATGGAATGGCAGAAGCGCTCGCCGTATCTGGCCAACGATGCGATCGACTGGTGCCTGGAGCGCAAGGTGCCGGTGGTCGGCTTCGACATGTATCACGGCGCCGACGCGCCGGATTCGAAGGTCGTGTTCAACACCTCGCGGCGCTTCCAGGAGGCCGGCGTGGTGACCATGCCGTACCTGAAGAATCTCGGCGCCATCGGCAAAAAACGCGTGACCCTGATTGCATTGCCGCTCAAGATGATCGGGGTCGAAGCCTCGCCCATTCGCGCCGTCGTCATCGAAGAGTAACCGGGAGGAGCAGATGGATCGCCGCAAATTCCTCGGAACCGCCGCCGCCGCTGCAGGCACGCTGGTCGCTCCGCATGTCGCGCGCGCGGAGACCGGCAAAATGACCGTGATCCTTTCCACCGCGCCGCCGGATCCGGCCTGCCATTTCTACTACTATGCCAAGGAGAAGGGCTTCTACCGTGAGCACGGGCTCGACGTGGACATCAAGCCGATCGGCGCCGACCCGA
Organism: uncultured Alphaproteobacteria bacterium; assembly: GCA_963702635.1. Classification (GTDB taxonomy): domain Bacteria; phylum Pseudomonadota; class Alphaproteobacteria; order Rhizobiales; family Xanthobacteraceae; genus Z2-YC6860. Next base: position 143,063 of record CAVPDL010000007.1, on the reverse strand, counting down.
CCACGCTGCGGGCGTTGATCGCGGGCGAGGGCGACGTCGCGTGGGTCGGCGGCATTTCAACCTTGCAGGCGATTGACGCCGGCTCGAAGCTCCGTGTGCTCTCCTGCTTCACGCCGACGCTAGACTATCTGGTCGTTGGGGAGAAAAGCATCGCGACCCTGAAGGACTTCGAGGGCCATTCGATGGCGGTGTCGCAGGTCGGCGCGGTGTCGCAGTTGGTGCCGCTGCTGATGATCCAGGGGGCGGGCGGCGACCCGGGCAAGGTGCAGTGGGTTAGCGTCGGCGGCTCCTCGACGCGGCTGCAATCGGTGATCGCCAAGCGCGTCGACGGCGCGCCGGTGAATTCGGTGTTCGCAAAGCGCGCGGTGAAGTATGACTATCTTCACGTCATCGGCGACGCGCTCAAGGACTTACCGTATTTCATGTACACCTGGGACGTTTGCTCGGCTGACGCAGCGCAGAAGAAGCGTGCACAATATGTCGACTTTCTCGCCGCCACGGCGAAGGGTTGCCGCTGGGCGACCGACAACCCGGCTGAGGCCGGCGCCATCAGCCGCAAGCTTCTGCCCGATCTCCCGGCGGGCGAGGCGGAATTCGCCGCTGCCGATTTCGCCAAGAAGAAGTTCTGGTCGCCGACCGGTCTGCTCGATCACAAGACCTGGGATTTCACTGTGGATACCCTGGTCAAGCTCCGCAACATCAAGGGCAAGATGAACTACGACGACGTCGTGCTCGCCGATCTGGTCAACGAAGCGGCGAAGAAGAAGTGATGAGCGAACAACTTTCGCTTGAGCAGATCCAGGAGATCGTCACCCGCGCGCCGTATCACAAATGGCTCGGGCTCAAGGTGGTCGCCGTTCACGACGACGGCATCGAGCTCAAAGCCACCTGGCGCGAGGAGTGGGTGGTCAACCTGGAGCGGCGCTTCACCCACGGCGGCATCCTCGCGGCGCTGATCGACCTCGGCGCCGACTGGGCCATGGTGCGCAAGCTTGGCCGCGGCGTGCCGACCATCGATATGCGGGTCGATTATCACGCGGTGGCGTTGCCGGGCGACCTTACCATCAAGGGCAAGATCGTCCGCATGGGCAGCCAGTTTTCCGTGTCGGAAGCGGCGATCTTCGATGCGCAGGGCAAGTTGCTGGCGAGCGGACGCGGCACTTATCTCACTGCGCCGCCGCCGCCGAAGGGGTGACGGCATGAAATGTCGTTGGCTCGTGCAGACCTCTCCACGTCATGCCCGGCCTTGTGCCGGGCATCCACGCCTTGTTTTGCGACAAAGCAAGACGTGGATGGCCGGGACAAGCTCGGCCATGACGAACATTGGCGCTGCGCTCATTGGCTTATGCTTGGCTGTGGCGTTGCCTGTGCTGGCGTTCGCTCAAGACGACTTGAACTGGGCCTATCCGGTCTCACCGAAGCCCGAGCCGCTCGACAGCATCCACCAGAAGCAGGTGCCGGGCAGCACCAAGAAATACACCCAGGCGCAGATCGACGATCCGTTTAATCCGCCCGACTGGTTCCCCGACGAGCATCCGGCGATGCCGGCAATCGTCGCCCACGGCGGGCCGAAACCCGCAGGCCGCGCCTGCGCGCAATGCCACCTGCCGACCGGCGACGGCCATCCGGAATCGTCGAGCCTTGCCGGCCTGCCGGCGAACTACATTGTCCGCCAGATGGCGGCGTTCAAGGACGGCGAGCGCAAAGGCGTGCGCGTCGGCGTCATGGTGGCGATGGCCAAGGTGCTGTCCGAAGCCGAGGTGAACGCGGCGGCCGATTATTTCGCGGCGCTGAAGCCTTCGCTTGGCTTCAACAAGGTGATCGAGGCCGAGAAGGTGCCGGCGAGCTACGTCGGGCCGGGCGGCATGCGCTTCGCATTGGGCGATGGCGGCGTCGAGCCGATCGGCAGCCGCATCATCGTGCTGCCGCAGAATCCCGAGCGCGCGGCGATGCGCGATCCGAAGTCGGGCTTCGTCGATTACGTGCCGAAGGGCAGTATCGCCAAAGGTGCGGCGCTGGCCGCAGGCGGCGACGGCAAGACCGTAGCCTGCGCCATCTGCCACGGTCCGGCGCTGAAAGGCCTCGGCGAGGTGCCGGGCATTGCCGGCCGGACTGCGACCTATACCTTCCGTCAACTCAACGATATGAAGGCCGGCAACCGCAGCGGCCACTGGGTCGAGTTGATGAAGCAGGTCGTCGCCAAGCTCGACCGCGACGACATGATCGCGCTGTCAGCCTATCTCGGCTCGCTCGAACCCTAGATGGCCAAGTTCGAGAACCTCGGCGACCTGATCCGCCGCGACCGCGACCTGACCAAACTCGCGATCATCGATCTCGGCGGCGAAGATGTGCCGGCCGAATACACCTACATGGAGCTCGACGCCATGACCAAAGGCGTGGCGCGGGCTCTCGCCAAACGCGGGCTGTCCCGCGGCGACCGCGTCGCCATCCTTTCCGCCAACCGCGCCGAGTTCATCGCCGCCTATTTCGGCATCATGCGGGCGGGTTTCGTCGCGGTGCCGGTGAACTACCGGTTTCCGCGCAAGACCATCCATTTCATCATCCAGGACGCCGGCGCCAAGCTCGTGTTCTGCGACCGCGCCAGCCTCGAGAACTGCCCATTCGATCTGCCGGTCGTGGTGTTTGGTCGAGGAGGGACGCGAGGGCTTCGATCGCTTCGATCGATCCCGGCGAGTTCGAAGCCGTAATCCCGGAGCCCGGCGAACCTGCGATGTTTCTTTACACCTCAGGCTCGACCGGCGTGCCGAAGGGCGTCGTGCTTTCGCACCAGAGCCACATCTGGGTGGTCGAAACACGGCTCTCGCCCGAACTCGAGCGCCATCGCTATCTGATTGCGGCACCGCTCTACCACATGAACGCACTGGCGCTCGCCAAGCTCGCTTGCGCCGCGCACGCCACCGTCGTGCTGCTGCCGCGGTTCGAGGCCAAGGCCTATATCGAGGCGATCGGGCATTACCGTCCGACCTGGCTCACGGCGGTGCCGCCGATGATCGCCATGATGTTGCGTGAGCGGGCGACGCTGGCGAACACTGATGTGGGCAGCGTCGAGTTCATCCGCATGGGTTCGGCGCCGGTCAGCACGAGCCTGATGGAGACGACGCACCGCGCCTTCCCGAAAGCAGCAGTCACCAACGCCTATGGCACGACCGAGGCCGGGCCGGTGGTGTTCGGCCCGCATCCGAAGGGCCTGCCGCAGCCGGAGAACTCGGTCGGCTATCCGCATCCCAAAGTGCAGCTTCGCCTGGTTGATGGCGGCAACCGCAACGCTACGCAGGGCGTGCTGGAGATGAAATGCCCGGCGCTGATGAACGGCTATCACAACCGGCCGGACGTGCAAGCCGTTCACGCGTGACGGCTTCTACATCACCGGCGACGTGTTGCGCCGCGACGATGACGGCTTTCATTATTTCGTCGGCCGCACCGACGACATGTTCGTCTCCGGCGGCGAGAACATCTATCCCTCCGACGTCGAGCGCATGCTGGAGCAGCATCCCGACGTCGGCCAGGCCGTGGTGGTTCCCGTCGACGACGACATCAAGGGCACCAAGCCGGTCGCGTTCGTTATCCCCAAGGCCGGCCACAAGCCTACCGAAGACGCCATCAAGCAATACGCGCTCGACCAACGCGCCGGCCTATGCAGCATCCGCGCTTCGTCTGGTTCGTCGATGAATTGCCGCTCGCTTCGACCAACAAGGTCGACCGCGCAGCCCTGCGCAAGCTTGCCGAGCAATGCGTTGCCGCGGCGGTACGTTAGACCGATCCACTCCTGTTGACATTGACGTGGTCATGGCCGGGCTTGTTGTCCCGGCCATCCACGTCTTGCTTTAAGGAATTAAGAAAGGCGTGGATGCCCGCGACAAGCGCGGGCATGACGGCGGAAAGCCTTTTGCAGTGGCCAGGATAACTGGGATCATTGTTTGAATCCGAGCTTGCTGATGATCGGCGTCCAGCGCGCGAGCTCGCTAGCGACCTCCTTCTGCGCCTGCTCCGGACCGGAATCGAGCACCGGCTCGAATCCCGATTTGACCATGATGTCCTGCATCTTCGGGTCGGCCATCGCCGCCTTTGTCGCCTCGGCGATCTGATCGACGATCGCCTTCGGCACGCCGGCCGGCGCGAACAGTCCGTTGAAATTCGCCGCGATCAGGCCGGGCAGGCCCGCCTCGGTCGTGGTCGGGATGTCGGGCGCGATCTTCAGGCGCTTTTCCGCCATCACGGCGAGGATGCGGACGGTGCCGGCCTTGTGAAGCTGCAGCAGCGGTCCGCCGACATTCGGCGTCATCATCGGAATGATGCCGCCGGCGAGATCGTTGACGCCTGGCGCCGCGCCCTTGTAGGGAATGTGGGTGATGTCGGAGACGCCGATCAGCTCCTTGAACAGTTCGCCGGCGAGATTGGTCATGGTGCCGGCGCCGGCCGAGCCGTAGCTCAGCTTGCCGGGATTGGCCTTGGCGTAGGCGATCAGCTCCTTGAGCGTGGTCGCACGGCACCGACTTGTGCACCACGATCGAGTTGGGCGACAGCGCCAGGATGTAGATCGAGGTGAAATCCTTCGCCGGATTGTAGGGCGGGTTGGCGTTGATCGCGGGCAGCAGCACCTGGGTGCTGGTGTTGCCGAACAGGAAGGTTTCGCCGTCGGGCGCCGCGCGCGCCACTTCGGTCGCGCCGATCAGGCCGCCGCCGCCGCCCTTGTTCTCGACCACGATGGTGCCGAACTTCGGCTTCATCCGGTCGGCCCATAGCCTGCCGACCACGTCGGTCGCGCCGCCTGGCGAGAACGGCACGATCAGCTTGATCGGCCGTTCCGGGATAGGCGGCGAACGCGGGAGCCGGTGCGGTCGCCGCGGCCAACGAGCCGAGGCCGAATTTGAGAAAGTTGCGCCGGTTCATGCCGTTTCCTTCATGGGACTGCGAGTGCCGCTATCCTTATGCTAACAAAGCCACCGGAAAAACAACTGCGGCATGACGGAGCAGGCTCGTGGCTGATGCGGCAGAGGCGGATCGCCAACTTGCCGGTCGGCGACGAGATTTTCCTCGATCACGTCGGCCATTTCGTGCGCGACGCAGGACGCCGCCAGCCGCGCGCTCGCGCGCGCGGGCTTTGCGCCGACGCCGGTATCGATCCAGTACAATCCCGACGGCATCGCCGATGGGCACCGGCAACATCACCGCGATGCTCGCGCGCGGCTATATCGAGGTGCTGTTCAAGACCGCCGACACGCCGCTTGGCCGCGAGTTCGAGGCGGCGCTGGCCGGCCATGCCGGCGTGCACCTCGCCAATTTCGCGGTCGTCGATGCCGAAGGCGCATCACCGCCGCCTGACCGACGCGGGCTTTGCCATGCGGCCGCTGGTGCAGTTCCAGCGTCCGGTCGGCACCGAGAGCCGGGCCGGGCATCGCCGCCTTCACCGTGGTCCGGCTCGAGCGCGGCGCCATGCCGGAGGGCCGCATCCAGATTCTGACTCACCGCACCGAGGACACGGTCTGGCAGAAGCGCTGGCTGAGCCATCCCAATGGCGCGCTGGCGCTGGTCGACGTGGTGGTCGTCAGTCGCCGATGTCGCGGAGGCCGCGGCACGCTTCGCGCGCTTCACCGAGCGACAGGCGCAGCCGACGCAAATTCGGCCAGGCCATCGTGCTCGATCGCGGCCAGGTGCAGCTTGCTCGCGCACGAAGCATTCAAGGCGATGCTTCCCGAAATCCCGGTGCCGCGCCTGCCGTTCATCGGCGCCTATGCGATCCGGGTGCAGTCGCTGGCGACGGCCGAAGCCCTGCTGCGGCAAGCAGAGCTTGCCGATGCGCCGGCTCGGCGCGGCGCTGGTCGTGCCGTTCCCCGACGAGCTCGGCGTCGGCGCATGGCTGTTCGTCGAGAATGCCGCCGATCTGCCCTGGCGAAGCTGAAAAAAGCCCGCTATGGAAAGGGCAGGGAGACGAACATTGACCGCGACATCCGATCGAGACCCGCAAGCCCTGGCAGGACCAGTTGTTCGACGTGCTCAAGGGCGCCGACATCCGGCAGGTCGGCTATGTGCCGGACGCCGGCCATTCGCGGCTGATCGCGCGCTGCAAGGCCGATCCCGACATCCGCGACGTGGTGCTGACCACCGAGGAGGAGGGCGTCGCGCTCGCCGCCGGCGCCTGGCTCGGCGGGCAGCGCTGCGGCGCTGCTGATGCAGTCGAGCGGCGTCGGCAATTGCGTCAACATGCTGTCGCTGATCCGCGCCTGCCGCTTTCCGATGCTGATGCTGGTGACGATGCGCGGCGAGTGGGAGGAGTTCAATCCCTGGCAGGTGCCGATGGGCTCGATCGTCGAGCCGACGCTGAAGCTCTGCGACACCCACGTCGCCAAGGTCGAGACGCCGGAGGCAGGTGGTGCCGGCGGTGCAGAACGCGCTGCAGCTTGCGTTCGGCGACGACCGCGCCGCGGCGGTGCTGCTGTCGCAGAAGCTGATCGGCCGCAAGGTGTGGGTGAAGTGATGCTCGAACGCCGCGCCGCGATGGCGACGCTTGCTGGCCGACCGGCCGAAGAATCTGTTCGTCGTGCCGGGGCTCGGCTCCTGCACCTGGGACGCGTTCGCCGCCGGCGACGACGACCGCAATTTCTATCTCTGGGGCGCGATGGGCGGCGCGGCGATGATCGGGCTCGGCCTGGCGCTGGCGAAGCCGAACCTGCGCGTCGCCGTCATCACCGGCGACGGCGAGATGCTGATGGGCATGGGCAGCCTCGCCACCATCGGCGTGCAGAAGCCGAAAAACCTCGCCATCGTCGTGTTCGACAACGGCCTCTACGGCGAGACCGGCCGGCAGGCGAGCCACACCAGCAGCGGCGTCGATCTGCTCGAGGTGGCGCGCGGCTGCGGCATCGACGCGCGTGATGGAGGTCGAGGACGAGGCGGGCTTGCGCGAACTCGCCAGGCTGCTCGCAACGTCCGACGGCACGCTGTTCGCGCGCGTCCGCATCACGGCCGACGATCCGCCGCGCGTGCTGCCGGAGAAGGACGGCGTCATCATCAAGGACCGCGTCCGCCGCGCGGTCGAGAAGGTTGGCTAACCTCTGTCTGGGTAGCTCGCGCCGAATCCGGTGATGGCCGCGGCCTGTCGAGATCACGTCTTACTGCAGCCAAGACGTGGCTGCCCGCGACGAGCGCGGGCATGACGACGGAGAGTCCAACGCAAAATCGTGTCAATGGTGATCGTGGTGATGGTGGTGGCCATGCCCATGATCGTGCCCGTGATCGTGATGATGATCATGCAGATGCGGCTTGCCGCGCGGCAGCCGCGGGTCCTCGCTGAACACCAGCGACTTGATCGTCACCGGCACGGTCATCGAGGGCAGGCGGATGCGGCCGAGATCGATGTAGTCGAAATCCCACAGCACCACGCCGTCGATGCAGAGGATTTCGCTCTGCACGCCAAGCTCCTCGCGCAGGATCGCGCCGAGCGTCTGCGCCACGTCGCCGTCGAGCATGATGTAGAGCGGCTTCTTCTGCGCGATCGTGTTGCGCCATGCCGCGCACGATGCCCTGCGCGAACGCGAAGATGCGCTCGTGCGACGGCGCGCCGAGCCAGCGCAGCGCCAGCGCGACCTCGGCGTCGCCCTCGATCAGATCGAAGGCGGTGAAATGGCCGCGGATCGCGGCGGCGAGCTTTTCCGGGTCGATCGTCTCCTCGCAGACGTAGGGCGGCTGCAGCACCTGGAGATTTCGTCGCGGCAGCAGCGCGCCCGGATCGGTGATGGTGCTGGTGTTGCCGGAAAGCTGCACGCTGTATTCCGAAGCGCCGAGCGCGGTGGCGCGGATGCATTCGCCGGCCGGCAGCAGCGGCCAGGGCAGGGCGCCGGCGTCGAGGCGCTGGCGCAGCGCCAGGCCAAGCCGGCGGCCCATGTCGCCGAAATCGCGGTCCTCGCGGCCATAGACGTATTCGCCGACGCCGCCGGAAACCATGACGCCGTCGATCGCGGCCGAGCTCGGCGATCGGCTCGGTCAGATAGAGCGCGGCCAGCGGCGGCGGCAGCGGCCGCATCCGGATCGCGGCGATGAGCGCATCGGCCATGTATGCAGCGACCTTGTCGAGCGCGGCGGGCGTCGGCGCGGTCGCCTTTGCGCCAGTGGAAGCCCGCCTGCGCGGCGTGATGCTGCGCCAGCCGGATCGAGCCGGACGATGCGGCCCTCGTGCATCGACCACCTGCAGCCGGCCGCCGATGTGAATGGCGGCGGTCGCAATGACCCGGCCGTTCTCGACCAGCGCGAGCTTGGTGGTGCCGCCGCCGATGTCGATGTTGAGGATGCGCTTGCCCTGGTCGGAGGATACGCGCGCGGCGCCGGAGCCGTAGGCCGCGAGCATCGCCTCCATGTGATGGCCGGCGGTCGCGGTGACGAAGTCGCCGCCTTGCTCCGCCAGCAGGCCGGCGATCGCCTGCGGCGTTCTCGCGCCGCAGCGCCTCGCCGGTCAGGATCACCACGCCGGTGTCGATGTCCTTGGGATCGAGCGCCGCGGCCGCGTAGGCCTCGTCGATGATGGCGCGGAGCTCGGCGATCGTCGATCCGCTCCTCGCTCTGGTAGGGCGTGAGCGACGACCGGCGAGCGAAACAGCGTCTCGCGCCCGACCACGTAATAGCGGCTGGTCAGTTCCTCGCAGAGCCGGCGCAGATGGACCTTGGAGAAAATCACCTGCGTGCCGGCCGAGCCGATGTCGATGCCGACGCTGGTCAGCGTGACGTTGTCGGCGATCCAGAGCGGGTTGTCCTCGACCGGCCCGTCGACGAAATCGTCGTGGTCGTGGTCGGCATCGCCGTCATGGACATGCGCCAGATCGGCGCCGAGCCGGTGGTCGGCGAGCGTGTGGCCTGGCGGGCGATCTTTCGGGTCGGCCATCGTGTGCCCCTTACAGCAAATCGGGCTCCCGAGGGAGCCCGATTTGCCGTCGTTCCAAGGGGAGGAACGCTTACCACTTCTGCGCGCCGTACCAGTCGTCGACGTCCTTGCGCACCTGGTCCTTGGCGATGCCGTAGCGCTCCTGGATCTTGCCTTCGAGCTGATCGCGGTGGCCGGCGATGACGTCGAGGTCGTCGTCGGTCAGCTTGCCCCACTTCTCCTTGACCTTGCCCTTGACCTGCTTCCAGTTTCCTTCGACGCGATTCCAATCCATGACCTGACCTCCATATGATGGTGCGATGAAAGCCAAACCGTTGCGCAAGGTCGAATGTTCCGCAGCGCACAGATGTGATCGCGGTGGAACTTTTCTCGCGCTGCGCCGTTGTCTTGCACCACGCAAGGGGGAGGCCCTCGGGATGGACGCGTCGGATAAAGACCACGGCTTGTACGCGCCGCCTGGTTCCGTCAGCATGATGACCAGCCTCGTCGCAGGACCCCGAGAACGATGACGGAGACGTCCCCAGCCGCCGCCAAGCGCCGCATTCTCGTGGTCGAGGACGAGATGCTGATCGGCATGCTGCTCGAGGACATGCTGGCCGACTGGGCCACGAGGTGGCGGCCGTCGTGCCGCGCCTCAAAGACGCGCTGGCGGCGGTCGAGCGCGAAACCTTCGATCTCGCCATCCTCGACGTGCATCTGCATGGCGAAAGCGCCTTTCCGGTGGCGGAAGCGCTGATCGGAAAGCACATCCCCTTCGTGTTCGCCACCGGCTATGGCGAACGCGGCCTGCCGGAGACTTATCGCGGCCGGCCGGTGCTGCAGAAGCCGTTCGCCAAGGACGATCTCGAGCGCGTGCTCAAGACGCTGGGCGCTTAGCCTCGGCTCGCGACGCGGTCTTCGCGTTGGGCATCGCCGGCAACGCCTGCTTGATCCGGCCGATCTTCTCCCACGGATCGCGGCGCAGTCGGGCGAGCCGCTTGCGACAGGTTCTCGACTGTGAAGGCATTCGGCGTTCTTCTGCGCGCCCAAGCTCCTCCCAGGTCAGCGGCACCGACACCGTCGCGCCGGGCCGCGCCCGCGTCGAATAGGGCGCGATCGCGGTCGCCTCGCGGCTGTTGCGCAGGTAGTCGATGAAGATGCGGTTCTTCCGCGCGCGACCTTCTTGATCGTCGCGGTGAAGCGGTCCGGGCTGTCGGCGGCCATCTGCTCGGCCAACGCGGCGGCAGAAATCCTTCGCCTCGTCCCAAGGCGTGGGCCTGATCGGCAGCACCACGTGCAGGCCCTTGCCGCCGGTGGTCTTGACGAAGCTTTCGAGCTTGAGATCGCGCAGGCGCTTGCGCACCTCGCGCGCGGCCGCGATGACATCCTTCCATTCGACGCCGGGGCCGGGATCGAGATCGAACACCAGGCGGTCGGCGTCCTCCAGATCGGTCGATGCTCGAGCCGCGCACGTGAATCTCCAGCACGCCGGCCTGCGCCAGCGACACCAAGCCGTCGACGCTGTCGACCGCGATCGACTTGTCGCCGTCGTCGGGTACGAGCTTGCAGATGCTCGGCGTCGATGCCGGCGGAAGCGTGCTTCTGGAAAAAGCACTGCCCGCTGGCGCCGTCCGGGCAGCGCACCAGCGCCAGCACCCGGTCGGTCACGTGCGGGCGCATCCAGTCCCAGACCTGGGTGTAGTATTCGGCCAGCATCTGCTTGGTGACGCCGGCGTCGTCCCAATAGACGCGGTCGGGATGGCTCGAGCGCGACACCTGCGACCTCGACCGGCTGTCCTTTGCCCGATTCTGGCTGGCCGTGTCTTTGGTCGGCGATTTCTGCCGCAGCGCCGCCTGCTTTATCGTCTGTCCGGGCATCTGTTCGACCTCGCGCACCACCTGCTTTCGCCGGCTTGTCCTCGCGCACGCCCTTCAACGAGCCCTGGCGAACAAGCTTGCCGCCGGTCCAGCCGCGGAAATCCACCTCGACCACGATTTCGGGCTCGACCCATTTCACGCTCGCGCGCGGCGCTCCTCCGGCGGGATTTTGTCGAGCGGCGTGTCCTTGCGCGCGACGGCCTTCGAGCCTTCGTTGCGAGGTCGCGCTCCTCGCTTCTGGCCCCAGCCGGTGCCGATCCGGCCGGCGTAGCGCAGCCGTCCTTGTCGTAATAGCCGAGCAGCAGCGAGCGGATCAGCCGGCCGTTCGCTTGTCGGATGGCTCGTAGCCGATGACGATGAACTCCTGGTTGCTCGAGCACTTGGTCTTGAGCCAGTCGCCGCCGCGGCCGGAACGGTAGGGCGCGTCGGCGCGCTTCGAGACGATGCCTTCGAGATTCAGATTGCAGGCGTGCTTGAGCATCGCGTCGGCCGTCCTCCTCGAAGTGCTCGCTGAGCTGGACGATGCCGTCTTTCGGCAATTCGGCGAGCAGCGCCGCCAGCGCGCGCTTGCGCTCGATCAGCGGCGCGCCGGTCAGATCCTGGCCGTCGAGGTGCAGCAGGTCGAACACGTAATAGACCATCCGGTCCTGGCGGCCGTTCTTGAGATCGTCCTGCAACGCCGAGAAATCGGAGACGCCGCTTCGTCGACCGAGGCGATTTCGCCGTCGAGGATGGCGTCGTGGCCGCCAAGCGCCGCACAGGCTGTCGGCGACGGCCGGGAATTTTTCGGTCCAATCGAGGCCGGTGCGCGTTTTCAGCGTGACCTTGCCGTCGCCGATCCGCGCCTGGATGCGATAGCCGTCGAACTTGATCTCGTGCACCCAGCCGGCGGTCTGTCGGCGCGCTTTTGCGCTCAGCGTCGCGAGGCACGGCGGGATGAACGCCGGTAACCGGCCCTTGCGCGTCCGCCCGCGACCTTGGCGGACTTTCTTGCCGGCTCGTTGCGCCGCTGGCGTTCGCGTGCGGGGTTCGCGCCCGCGGCTTGCCGGCTGCGCGGCGCGTTCGCCGTCTTGCGCCAGCTCTGGCGGCATTGGCTGTTCCTTGGCGCTCGTGTTCGAATGCCAGACCCTCTTCTTGTCCGCGGCGATCTCGTCCAGGGAGCGGCCGGTCACGGCCGAATTCGGCATCTCCTCCAGGATGTCCGGATCGGATTTCTCGCGCGCGACCTCGTCGGTCGCCTTGATCAAAAGCCACGGCTCCTGCCGCTCGCCGGGGCGCTTGCGCATGCGCACCAGATGCCAGTGACCCTTCAGCTTCTCGCCCTGCAGTTCGAAATCGAGATGGCCCTTCTGCATGCCCTTGTGCGGATCGTGATCGGGCGCCCAGGTGCCGCGATCCCAGACCATCACGGTGCCGCCGCCGTATTCGCCCTCCGGGATGGTGCCTTCGAATTTGTTGTATTCGATCGGATGATCCTCGACGTGGATGGCGAGCCGCTTGTCGCCAGGCACGAGGCTCGGCCCGCGCGTCACCGCCCAGCTCATCATCACGCCGTCGAGCTCGAGCCGCAGATCGTAGTGCAGCCGCGTTGCGTCGTGCTTCTGGATGACGTAGCGGAAGCCCTTCTTGCGGCCGGCTTGGCCGCGTGGCTCGGCGGTCTTGCCGAAGTCGCGTTTCTTCCAGTAGGTCCGCAGCGTCGCCATGTCAGCCTTGATCGCGGTTCGCGCGCATCCCAATACAACAACAAGCGCCCGGCCGAGTTCCCGGTCCGCCGTTCAAGGTCCCGGCTGATAGAAGTTCTTTACGTCCTTGGTGAATTGGCGACGCGATTCAGCGTTGAAATAGAACATGTGGCCGCCGCGATAGAGCTTGAGCTGCGCGCGATCCGGCGCGCCGATGTCGGGCAGATGGTCGAGCACGTAGCGGCTGACGCCATAGGGCGTCACGAAGTCGGTGCGGCCGTGCGCCACCATGAAGCCGGAACGACGGCGTCAGCGCCAGCAATTCACGAAGATCGTCGCTGACGCCGGGCGGATCGCGGCGATCGCCCCATTCCCATTTCGACGACACTTCGTGCGCCAGCAGGTTGTAGGTCATGTCGGTCTTGAAGCCCAACTCGTCGCGGGCATAGCCGACGAAGGCGCCGGACAGCGCCCGGGTGAAGCCGTCGAGGATCGGATCGCTGCCGCGCGCGCCGGTCGCTCTCGGGGTAAGGATCGGGAATGGCGAAGCTGCCGTCGTAGCTGCTGACGGTCATGCCGTTGGCGCGCAGATGCTGGAGATAGGCGTTGCGAACCCAGCCGCGCGCCTTGGCGACCACCTCGACCGGCAATGCCGGTCAGCTCGGCGATCCGGCCGTAGAACGCCTTGGCCTTGTCGCCGGTCGGCGGCCGGCCGGCCAGCGTGGTCAGATAGTCGGTCATGGCAAAGCGCTCGGCCTCGGCCAACGCCTCCGGCGTGAATTTCTTGGTGCGCTCCAGCTCGGTCGCGACCAGTGTCGGAAATTGCAGCGCGGCGCCGAGCGCGTATTGCGAGCTGCCCCACTGGAACGACGTTTCGAGCAGCGGCGACACCATGACGATGCCGCTGACGACGATGCCCTGGTCGCTCTGCAAGGCGCCGGCGACCTTGGCGGCGCGGAAGCCGCCGTAGCTTTCGCCGAGCAGATATTTCGGCGAGGCCGCGCGGCTGTTCTTGGCGACATAGAGCGCGATCACCTTGGCGAACACGTTGGCGTCGCCGCGGACGTTCCGAGAATCCCTTGGCGTCGTCGGGCTTGGCGGTCCGGCTCCAGCCGGTGCCGATCGGATCGATCATCACCAGATCGGTGAAGGCGAGCCAGGAATCCGGATTGTCGACAAGTTTTGCCGCGGCGCCGTCGCGGCCGTCCGGCCCGAAATCGACGATGCGTGGGCCGGCCAGGCCGAGATTGAGATAGGCCGAGGCCGCGCCCGGCCCGCCGTTGAAGGCGAAGGTGATCGGCCGCCGTGTGGCATCGGCGTTCTTGGCGACATAGGCGGTGTAGAACACCGCGGCGCTTTTCTCGCCGGTCTGATCGAACAGCGAAAGCGTGCCGGCGGTCGCCGTATAGGCGATCTTGCCGCCGCCGAGCGTGATTTCCTTGTCGCTGACGGCATCCGCCGGCAGCAGACGCAGCACGCCGGCGCCGTGTGCTTCCTCGGGCTTCGCTTGCGCTGGGCGCTCCGGCCGCGGCGGCCGTTCTTGCGCCACCACGGCAGGTGTCGCTGCCAGCAGCGTGAGCAGGATCAAGACTGACCGGCGGAGAATGTGCATGTGTGACCGCTATTCCCGCTCGGTTGCTTCTTTGATGGCGTCGAGCATGGCGACGCGGCCCTGTTTCAAGGTCTTGCGCACCGCCGGCTCCTTGCCGATCTCGCCCATTTCGCGCTGGCGGATCGAGGTCGCCGCCGCCATCAGCGGATCGAGGCCGAGCTCGCGCAGCGTTTCGGCGACCTGGTCCATCTCGTCGGCGCGGCGGATGCCGTGGCTCGCCATGCGCTCGATGTTGTATTCGATCACCTTGTTCCAATCGAGCGTCGGGTAGTTGTTCTTCAGCGAGGCCGCGACCTCGTCGACGATGCCGGCGCGCCGCGCGGCGAGGAAGCATTCCAGTGTCAGCGCCTCGATGCCCTTGATCATCACGCTGCGGATCATTTTCAGCCCGGCCGCGGCGCCGATCTCGTCGCCGGCGATGGCGCCGCGCATTTCCAGTTCGTCGATCAGGAGCGGCATCACGGTCGCGGCGTGCGGGCCCGCGAGCAGCAGCGGCGTCTGGTGCCGCGCCGGATGGATCGGGGCGAGGATCGCGACATCGACGTAGCGGGCCTTGGCGCCGAGCAGCCTTCTCGGTTTCCTTCTTGCGGCCGGGCGACACCGAGTTGATGTCGAGGAAATAGGGATTGCCGGCGAGATGCGGCTCGACCGATCGGGCCGCTTCCAGGCTAGAGGCGGCGGTGACCGCCGAGATGATGATGTCGGAGCCGCGCACCGCATCCGCCGCCGAGCTCGCCAGCCGCGCACCGATGTCGTCGCCCGCCTGCTTGAGCCCGTCGCCTTCGGCTGCCGGAAACAGGATGTCCCAGGCGGCGATGGTCTCGATGCCGGTGTCGCGCAAGCCGCTGGCGATGGCCTGGCCGGCTTCGCCGAAGCCGATGAAGCAGAGGCGAGGGGTGTTGCGGTTGGGCATGGCAAGTTCCTGTGCGGTCCGGCGGGCCAATCTATCGCCGGAAAAGCGGGTCGGGATGATGCCGGGATTGCTCGATGATTTCTGGCCTCAAGGCGTGCTTTGCGGATGCGCATCGTGCCTAAATTTTAATCCTTGAGTATTTGCATAGTTTATAGGCAGAAATCGCTTATTCGAAAAAGGTCCTGTCTCACCAATCAATTTAACCGAAATTCCCGCCTTGGCACGGGCTTGCGATGCATCGACGCGCACAGACCCCGCCGGGGCCACCGCGCTCGCGTCAACGCAGAGGGACAACCCGATGATCCATTCCATCCGTGCGGTCGCCGAGCGACCGATTGCCCGCCGCTGGCTTTTGGCCACCGGGCTCACTCTGGGGCTCCTGGCGGCCATGCCGTCCGCCAAGGCCGCCGACGACACCATCAAGGTCGGCATCCTGCATTCGCTGTCCGGCACCATGGCGATCAGCGAGACCACGCTGAAAGACACGATGCTGTTGCTGATCGACGAGCAGAACAAGAAGGGCGGCGTGCTCGGCAAGAAGCTCGAGGCCGTCGTGGTCGATCCCGGCTTCGAACTGGCCGCTGTTCGCCGAGAAGGCGCGCGAGCTGATCACCAAGGACAAGGTCGCCGCTGGTGTTCGGCTGCTGGACCTCGGTGTCGCGCAAGTCGGTGCTGCCGGTGTTCAAGGAGCTCAACTCGATCCTGTTCTATCCGGTGCAGTACGAGGGCGAGGAGAGCGAGCGCAACGTGTTCTACACCGGCGCCGCGCCGAACCAGCAGGCGATCCCGGCCGTCGACTATCTGATGAGCAAGGACGGCGGCAAGGTGAAGCGCTGGGTGCTCGCCGGCACCGACTACGTCTATCCGCGCACCACCAACAAGATCCTTGAGGCCTATCTGAAGCAGAAGGGCGTCGCGCAAGAAGACATCATGATCAACTACACGCCGTTCGGTCATTCCGACTGGCAGACCATCGTCGCCGACATCAAGAAGTTCGGCTCGGCGGGCAAGAAGACCGCGGTGGTTTCGACCATCAACGGCGACGCCAACGTGCCGTTCTACAAGGAGCTCGGCAACCAGGGCATCAAGGCGACCGACATCCCGGTCGTGGCGTTCTCGGTCGGCGAAGAAGAGCTCGCCGGTCTCGACACCAAGCCGCTGGTCGGCCATCTCGCCGCCTGGAACTACTTCGAGTCGATCAAGAACCCGAAGAACGCGGCCTTCATCAAGGAGTGGCAGGCCTTCACCAAGAACCCGAAGCGCACCACCAACGACCCGATGGAAGCCCACGTCATCGGCTTCGCCATGTGGGTCAAGGCGGTCGAGAAGGTGAAGTCCACCGATCCCGACAAGGTCATCGCCGCGCTGCCCGGCATCGAGGCGCCGAACCTGACCGGCGGCATGTCGAAGATGCTGCCGAACCATCACATCACCAAGCCGGTGTTCATCGGCGAGGTGCGGGCAGACGGCCAGTTCGACGTGGTGTGGAAGACCAAGGGCCTGGTCCCGGGCGATGCCTGGTCCGACTTCCTGCCAGGCTCGAAGGACCTCGACGCCGACTGGGTCAATCTGAAGTGCGGCAACTACAACAAGGCGACCAAGAAGTGCGGCGGAGCATCCTGACGCCAGCGCAGCCTTGAGCTAACGTTTCACCAACATCGGGAGGCGGCGGCTTGCCGCCGCCTCCCCAATAAGCCGCCGGGAAAATTCGCGATGCGTGGCTTGCCAGATCATCTGGTCGCGCTTCTTTTTGCTTTGGCGATCGCGCTGACCGGGCCGGTGGCGCTGGCTCAGACTCAGTCCACAACGCCCCCTGCCGAGTCCGGGCCAACCGATCCCGCGGCGGCAAGCCAAGCGACCGTATCGGAGCAGGCGGCGCCCGCGCCGGGTACGCTGGCCGCGGCGCTGGCGCATTTCGTCGAGGACGATTTCAGCGAGACCGACACCGGCATCGCCGAGGTCGCGGCGACCGGCGACGCCCGGGCTGCAACCATCATCGAGGCGTTGCAGGACGGCCGGCTGCCGTTCAGCGCCGAGCAGAAGAAGGTCTACTACAAGGACAAAGCCGGCGCGCTGATCGACGCCGTGACCGGCGTCGGCTGTGACCGGCGACCCGCCGGGCGATCTCGACAAGGTGCGCATCAACAACCGGCTGCGCGGCGCGATCGACGCAGCGCTGGGCGGCCTGCGGTTGCAGGCCGCCAATCCCGACCGGCGCTTCGAGGCGGCGCAGGCGGTGTTCAAGTCGCGCGAGCAGAGCGCGCTGCCTGCGCTCGAAGCGGCGCTCGCCAAGGAAACCGATCCGCGCATCAAGCGGGCGCTGACCGAGGCGCGAGCCGCAGTCGTCCTCTATTCGGACGAGGCATCCGACGCCGACAAGCTTACCGCGGTCAGTGTGATCCGCGCCCGCGGCGACCAGGATGCGCTCAATGCGCTCGCCGGTCTGCCGGCCGGCTCGCCGGTCGCCGTGAACAAGGCCGCGCGCGAGGCGCTCGCCGCAATCCAGAACCAGCTTGCCATCTGGGCCACCGTGCAGAACGCCTGGTACGGCCTCTCCCTCGGCTCGGTGCTGCTGCTCGCGGCAATCGGTCTCGCCATCACTTTCGGCGTGATGGGCGTCATCAACATGGCGCACGGCGAGATGGTGATGCTCGGCGCCTACGTCACCTTCGTGGTGCAGGAGCTACATCCGCGCCAGCAATCCGGCGCTGTTCGATTATTCGCTGATGATCGCGGTGCCGCTCGCCTTCATCGTTGCCGGCTGTATCGGCATCCTGATCGAGCAGTGCATCATCCGTTTCCTCTACGGCCGGCCCGCTGGAAACCTTGCTGGCGACCTGGGGCTTGTCGCTTATTCTGCAACAGGCCGTGCGCACCAGCTTCGGTCCGACCAACCGCGAGGTCGGCGCGCCGTCGTGGATGAGCGGCGCTTTCAACATCGGTCCGATCAACATCACCTACGGCCGGCTCTGGATCATCTGCTTCACGCTGGCGGTGTTTGTCGGCCTGCTTGGTCTGCTTCGCTTCACACGGCTTGGCCTTGAGATGCGGGCGGTGACGCAGAACCGCGCGATGGCGGCATCGATGGGCATCCGCACCGCACGGGTCGATGCGCTGACCTTCGGGCTCGGCTCGGGCATCGCCGGCATCGCCGGCGTGGCGCTGTCGCAGATCGATAATGTCAGCCCGAACCTCGGCCAAGGCTACATCATCGACAGCTTCATGGTCGTGGTGTTCGGCGGCGTCGGCAATCTGTGGGGCACGCTTGGTCGGCGCCTTCAGCCTCGGCATCGCCAACAAGTTCCTTGAGCCGTACGCCGGCGCCGTGCTCGGCAAGATCGCGATCCTGGTGCTCATCATCCTGTTCATCCAGAAGCGCCCGCGCGGCCTGTTCGCGCTCAAGGGCCGGGCGGTCGAGGCATGATCGGGGCGCAGGTCCATTGGCTGTTCACCGAACGCGCCGCGTGCGTTCTCCTCCCCCCGCGAAGCGGCGGGGAGGGGAGCGCGCCCGTCGTGCTGCGGGGAGTACGGCCATGACCGCGCCGCTCACTCGCATCCTCGATCGCGGCGCGACGATCTTCCTCATCACGCATCGGCATCCTTGCCGCGCTGGTGCCGCTGCTCAATCTCGCGTTCCCGCCGACCTCGGCACTGCACGTGCCGACCTATCTGGTGGCGCTGTTCGGCAAATACGTCTGCTACGCGATCCTGGCGCTCTCGATCGACCTGATCTGGGGCTACGCCGGCATCCTGTCGCTCGGCCACGGCGCGTTCTTCGCGCTCGGCGGCTATGCCATGGGCATGTACCTGATGCGGCAGATCGGCACGCGCGGCGTCTACGCCAATCCGATCCTGCCGGACTTCATGGTGTTCCTGAACTGGCCGGAACTGCCGGTCTACTGGTACGGCTTTCAATATTTCGCCTATGCGCTGCTGATGGTCGTGCTGGTGCCCGGCGTACTGGCTTTCGTGTTCGGCTGGTTTGCATTTCGCTCGCGCGTCACCGGCGTCTACCTCTCGATCATCACCCAGGCGCTGACCTTCGCGCTGATGCTCGGCTTCTTCCGCAACAACTTCGGTTTTGGCGGCAACAACGGTCTCACCGATTTCAAGGACATTCTCGGCTTCAACGTGCAGGCGCAAGGAACGCGCGCTGCGCTGTTCTCGGCCTCCTGCATCGCACTCGGCGCCGGGTTCCTAATCTGCCGAGCGCTCGTGACCTCGAAGTTTGGCAAGGTCCTGATCGCGATTCGCGATGCCGAAGCGCGCACTCGTTTCCTCGGCTACCGCGCCGAATCCTACAAGCTGTTCGCCTTCACGCTGTCGGCTTGCATGGCGGGCGTCGCCGGCGCGCTCTACGTGCCGCAGGTCGGCATCATCAATCCGAGCGAGTTCTCGCCGGGAAACTCCATCGAAGCGGTGATCTGGGTTGCGGTCGGCGGCCGCGGCACGCTGACCGGCGCGGTGATCGGCGCGATCCTGGTCAACTATGCCAAGACCACCTTCACCTCGGGGCCGCTCGCGCCATACTGGCTGTTCATGCTGGGCGGGCTGTTCATCGCGGTGACTTTGCTGCTGCCACGCGGCATCGTCGGCACCTGGCGCTGGTGGATGGAGGGGCGGCGTGCCGCCGCGGTAGCCGCGCGGGCCGAACCTCAGGCGGCGGAGTAGATCATGGAGCCCTCCACCACAGCGACCTTGCTTTATCTCGACGGGATCAATGTCTCGTTCGATGGCTTTCGCGCACTCAACAACCTCTCGCTCACCGTGGAGGCCGGCGAGATGCGCGCCATCATCGGCCCGAACGGCGCCGGCAAGACCACGATGATGGACGTGGTCACCGGCAAGACCCGTCCCGACACCGGCGACGTCTTCTTCGAGGGCAGCCACGATCTTTCGAAGCTCGACGAGACCGAAATCGCGACGCTCGGCATCGGACGCAAATTCCAGAAACCGACCGTGTTCGAAATGCATACCGTCGAGGACAACGTGATGTTGGCGCTTCGCAACGATCGCCGTCCGCGCGCCACCGTGAAATGGGGCACCACCGGCGATGAGAATGGCCGCATCGACCGCATTCTCGACACCATCCGTCTTGCGCCGTTGCGCAATCGACCGGCGGGCAGCCTGGCCCATGGCCAGAAGCAATGGCTGGAGATCGGGATGCTGCTGGCGCAGGAGCCGAAGCTGCTGCTGGTCGATGAGCCGGTCGCCGGCATGACCGACAACGAAACCCGCCAGACCGCGGAGCTACTCAAGGAAATCAACCGCGACAAGACCGTGATCGTGGTGGAGCACGATATGAGCTTTGTGCGCGAGTTGGGCGTCCGAGTGACATGCCTTCACGAAGGCTCGGTGATCGCCGAAGGCACCATCGATCAGGTGTCGTCGAACGAGCGGGTCATTGAGGTTTATCTGGGCCGATGACGATGCTCGACGCGCGATCGATCAATCTGCATTACGGGGCGGCCCAAGCACTGCGCGGGGTGTCGCTGCAGGCGGAGGTCGGAGAAGTCACCTGCGTGCTTGGGAGGAATGGCGTCGGCAAGACCAGCCTGCTCGACGCTCTGGCCGGCCAGCAGCCAATCTCAGGCGGCTCAATCGTATGGGACGACGTCGACATCACGCGGCTCAAGCCTTACGAGCGAGCGCGGCGCGGCATCGCCTATGTGCCGCAGGGCCGGGAAATTTTCCCGTTGCTGACGGTCGAGGAGAATCTCAAGACCGGGTTTGCGCCGCTGACGCGCGATCAGCGCGAAATTCCCGACGACGTGTTCAGCCTGTTCCCAGTGCTGAAGGATATGCTGCACCGGCGCGGCGGCGACCTCTCGGGCGGCCAGCAGCAGCAGCTTGCCATCGGCCGGGCTCTGGTGATGCGGCCGCAGGCTTCTCCTGCTCGACGAGCCGACCGAGGGCATCCAGCCCTCGATCATCAAGGACATCGGACGCGCGATCATCTATCTGCGCCAGCTTGGCCAGATGGCCATCATCCTGGTCGAGCAATATCTCGACTTCGCGCGAGATCTGGGCGATCGTTTCGTGGTGATGGATCGGGGCGCGATCGTCTACAGCGCGTGGCGTGACAACATGGACGAGGCCGCTCTCAAGAAGGCGATGGCGATCTGAGGATGGGGCGGTGCAGGCGGCGACGGCACTGAACAGCGTGTTCGCGGCCAATCGTTCTGCCGGGCGGATCGCACTGTCGGTCGGGGCACAGGATGGCGTGACCCGCCGACGTGAAGTCTATGAACACGGGCCGCTGCGTATCCGTTTTCCCAATGCCGGCGACCACGACCTTGAGGCGGTAATCGTCAACACCGCCGGCGGTATTGCCGGCGGCGACCGGCACGACATCGACATCGGCGTGGGCAATGGCGCGGCTCTTGGTGTTACCACCGCTGCGGCGGAAAAGATTTATCGCGCGCTCGGGCCCTGCGCAGAGATTGCAATCAGGCTTGCCGTCGGCGCCGGCGGCCGGCTGAGTTGGTTGCCGCAGGAGACGATCCTGTTCGACCGCGCCAGGCTCGATCGCCGGATTGATATCGAGCTTGACGCCGACGCGACGTTTTTGATGGCCGAAGCCGTCGTGTTCGGCCGCACCGCCATGGGCGAAGCCGTGGAGCAGGGCGCATTCAATGACCGTTGGCGGGTGCGCCGCGATGGCCGCTTGATCCTCGCCGAGACAGTGCGGCTCGATGGCCCGATCGAGCGCATGCTTGCGGAGCCTGCGGTCGCAAACGGCGGCATTGCCATCGCCACAGTTCTCGCCGTGCCGGGTGACGAGCAAATGGCTGAACGGGCGCGTACGCAATCTTTCTGTGGCGAGGTCGGAATTTCGGCCTGGAACGGGCTTGCGGTGGCCCGCTTCTGCGCCAAGGATGGGGCGGGGCTGCGCCGCGATCTCGCCACCGTCATCGCTGCGCTTGGCGGCACTTTGCCGAGGCTCTGGCTGAACTGAAGGGGCGCGCTCATGAATCTGACGCCGCGCGAGAAGGATAAGCTGCTGATCTCGATGGCTGCGATCGTGGCGAGGCGGCGGCTCGAACGCGGCGTCAAGCTCAACCATCCCGAAGCGGTGGCGCTTATTTCCGATTTCATCCTGGAGGGTGCGCGCGACGGCCGCACCGTCGCCGAGTTGATGGCGTCGGGCGCCGACGTGCTGCGCCGCGACCAGGTGATGGAGGGAATTGCCGAGATGATCCACGATATCCAGGTCGAGGCGACGTTTCCGGATGGCACGAAGCTGGTGACGGTCCATGAGCCGATACGGTGAAATCGGGCACGGCGTGTCCCGGGCGCAGCGCAGCGTGCAACGGTGCGCTGCAGACCCGGGACCTAGCTTTTTTTCAAAAAGCAACCGGGGTCCCGGATCAGCGGTGCACCACTTCGTGCTGCACCGCATCCGCGACAAACGCGGAGACTTCCCATGATCCCCGGCGAAATGTTCATCAATGACGGCGACGTCGAGCTCAACACGGGCCGCAGGACCGTGACGCTCGCCGTCGCCAACACCGGCGATCGGCCGATTCAGGTAGGCTCGCACTACCATTTCTTCGAGACCAACCCGGCGCTGAGGTTCGACCGCAAGAAGGCGCGCGGCATGCGCCTCGACATTCCGGCCGGCACCGCGGTGCGCTTCGAGCCAGGGCAGAGCCGCGAGGTGACGCTGGTCGCGCTGGCGGGTTCGCGGACGGTCTACGGCTTTCGCGGCGATGTGATGGGCAAACTGTGAATGCGCAAAGGCCCGGAATCATGACGGGCGAGCTTGCGCCCGCCCGTCACGTTCCTAGCGCTGCTACCCGCGGCTGGGAACCAGGATCAAACCGGCCACGTGATGCGATGCTGGTAGCAACCTCAGCACCCAGGCCAATCTGCTCTTGGCGACTCTCAACTCCAACTGGGCCGTTGCCGACACAACCGAACTTGAGCGTCTGGAAAACAAGATAACTCAACCCGGCGCGGAGGCAATCGAAACTGCGTTTTACACAGGGCCGGTGGATAAGAGTGGGGAAGGAATGTGACCGTTGCGGCGGTCGTCAGATTTCACATTCCTTACTTTGTACGTAAGGCAAGGAATCTTGGAAAGGTCCTTACCATGGCGACCATCGAAGCGAAACTCACCTCGAAAGGGCAGATCACCTTGCCGATCGAGATTCGCGACCGGCTCAATGTGGGGCCAGGCGATAGCGTGGTGTTCGTCGAAGACCACGGGAAAATTGTGGTCCGCAGTCGTACCGGAACGCTTGAGGACATGCGTGGCATGCTCCGCGGCAAGATCACGGTCCCGAAAGGTGCGGATATTGATCGTTGGATCGACGAGGTCTGCTCGCGTGCGTTGTCGCGTCGGCTCAAGCGGCGCAAGGGCCGCCGGTGATCGGCCTCGACACAAACGTCCTGCTGCGTTGGCTTACCGGGCCTGAACAATGGGATTTGGGTTCGAGCCGCGCTGAAATCGCTGCTGTGGAACGAGCACTCTCAGCGCCAGGCGAGCGGTTTTTCATCAACCTGGTTGTGCTTGCAGAAACGACCTGGCTGCTTGAACAAAAACTCAAGCTCGACCGCGCTACGTTGTGCGAAGTTATTGACCGGATGTTCTTCTCGGAAAATGTCAGCATCGGGGAGCCTGCGACGGTAAGCGAAGCTCGGCGACGCTTTGAAACTTCAAATGTTGGTTTTGCCGACTGCTTGATCGCAAGTATTAACGGCAATGCTGGTTGTGATTACACGTTGACCTTCGACAAGAAAGTGGCCCGCCAAGTCGGATTTCGAAATATCCACACAAGGGATTGACCATGTCATTCAAGATCGAGCG
Organism: uncultured Alphaproteobacteria bacterium; assembly: GCA_963702635.1. GTDB lineage: Bacteria > Pseudomonadota > Alphaproteobacteria > Rhizobiales > Xanthobacteraceae > Z2-YC6860. Next base: position 119,294 of record CAVPDL010000007.1, on the reverse strand, counting down.
CCGCGCTTACGTCGACATGTTCGGGCCCACCACCGGCGATCGGGTGCGGCTTGCCGATACCGATCTCATCGTTGAGGTGGAAAAGGACTTCACCGCCTATGGCGACGAGGTGAAGTTCGGCGGCGGCAAGGTCATCCGCGACGGCATGGGCCAGTCGCAGATCACAAACAAAAAGGGCGCGGTCGACACTGTCATCACCAACGCGCTGATCGTCGATCATTGGGGCATCGTCAAAGCCGACGTCGGCATCAAGGACGGAAATATTTTCGCGATCGGCAAGGCCGGCAATCCTGACATCCAGCCAAACGTCACCATCGTCATCGGGCCGGGCACCGAGGTGATCGCGGGCGAAGGTAAAATTCTAACCGCCGGCGGCTTCGACACCCACATCCATTTCATCTGTCCGCAGCAGGTCGACGACGCACTAATGTCGGGCGTCACGTCCATGCTCGGTGGCGGCACCGGGCCTGCGCATGGCACCTTCGCCACAACTTGCACGCCGGGGCCGTGGCACCTCGGTCGCATGATCCAAGCCGCCGATGCATTCCCGGTCAATCTCGGTTTTGCCGGCAAGGGTAACGCCTCGCGGCCCGCGGCGTTGGAGGAAATGGTCAAGGCCGGCGCCTGCGCGCTCAAGCTGCACGAGGACTGGGGCACGACGCCGGCCGCGATCGACAATTGCCTCTCGGTCGCCGACGACTACGACGTCCAGGTGATGATTCACACCGACACGCTGAACGAAAGCGGCTTCGTCGAGGACACCATCAAGGCGTTCAAGGGCCGCACCATCCACGCCTTCCACACTGAGGGCGCCGGCGGCGGCCACGCCCCGGACATCATCAAAGTCGCGGGATTGAAGAACGTGCTGCCGTCATCGACCAACCCGACGCGGCCATTCACGCGAAACACCATCGACGAGCATCTCGACATGCTGATGGTATGCCACCATCTCGATCCGTCGATTGCCGAAGACCTGGCGTTTGCCGAAAGCCGCATTCGCAAGGAGACCATCGCCGCCGAGGACATCCTTCACGACATCGGCGCGCTGTCGATGATGTCGTCGGACAGCCAGGCGATGGGCCGGCTCGGCGAGGTCATCATCCGCACCTGGCAGACCGCCGACAAGATGAAGAAGCAGCGAGGCCGCCTGAAGGAGGAGAGGGGCGACAACGACAACGTCCGGGTCCGGCGCTACATCGCCAAGTACACGATCAATCCGGCGATCGCCCACGGCGTCAGCAGGCACATCGGCTCTGTCGAAAAAGGCAAGCTCGCGGACCTTGTGCTATGGTCGCCGGCGTTCTTCGGCGTCAAGCCCGATTGTATCATCAAGGGCGGTTCGATCGTGGCGGCGCCAATGGGCGATCCCAACGCTTCGATCCCGACGCCGCAGCCGGTGCACTACCGGCCGATGTTCGGCGCCTTCGGCAAGGCGCTGACCGCGTCATCGCTGGTGTTCGTGTCCAAGGCCGCTGTGCGCGGCAAGCTCGGCGACAAGCTCGGCGTCGAGAAGAAGCTCGTCGCAGTCGAGCATACCCGTGACATCGGCAAGAAAAGCATGGTGCACAACGGCGCCACGCCGGACATCAAGGTCGATCCGGAAACCTACGAAGTCACGGCTGACGGCGAATTGCTCACCTGCGCGCCCGCCGAGGTGCTGCCGATGGCGCAGCGGTATTTTCTGTTCTGAGGTTTCCGCCGAGGCCGGCGTTATTCCTTGATCCGGGTCCAGACCTCGGAGCCGCACAGCGTTCCTGCGCAGCCCTGCACTTCGAGCTCCTCGTCACCGCGCGGCGACAGCCGGCCCCTGTACATCATGCCATCATCGGCGTTGTAGATGAGGCCGGTCCAGGCGCCGTTGGCATCCTGCTCCATGGCGAAAATGCGAAGGCCAAGGAGTTTGCGGCTCCGTTTGGATGGGTCCGGGTTCTTGTCGTCGACCGGAGGCTTTCCGGTCTTCACGTCGAGCGGATTTTTAATCCAGACGATCGTCGCGCACATTTTTGCGTTGCACATGGCAAGCTTGATGTGCGCTTCGCCCTGCGCCGTCAGCCAAGTGCCGGTCATGTCCTCGGCCTTCGCCGGAGCGACGACGAGGCCGAATGTCAGAGCAAGTGTGGTGGCTAGACTGAGGAATTTGGACATGAACCTTCCGGGCGTTCGGGGGTATTCCTACCCGCTCAGGGCAGGCGGTCAACCGGTACGACGGCCGCCTCTGTATAATTAGATTTCAGAACGGCTGTGCCAGCGCCCGCACAGTTGCTCCCTCAACGGCAACCGGATCGGCGCCGGGCATGTTGGGCACTTTTTCCCATTCGCCAAGCTGGAACGAATTATCGACGACGAGCCGGCAGCGCTCGTAGCGCCGCGCCATGAAAGCCTCCAGCGCGGCTTGCGTCGATTGGCCGCTCTGCAGCAATTCCGCCAGCACGACGGAGTCCTCGACGGCGATGCCCGCACCCGCAGCCATATGCGGTGTCGTGGTATGCACTGCGTCGCCGATCAGCAACACCCGGCCGCGATACCACGGCGCCGGAAAAATCAGCGAGGTGATCGGCCGATAGGCGATGGCATCGGGGTCGTCAATTTCCTCGCGCGCCCTGGCGATGACACCGCCGAAGTCGGCGAGCAGATCGCGCAGAACGCCGGCGAGATGGGTATCGCCCAGCCGCACGAACTCCGGCAGGTTCTGCACCAGGTAGATGTACATCTGCTCGTTCGAGACTGGATTGAACCCGGCCTTGTTGCGCGGACCGTGATAGGAAATGCGCGCCCGGACCTCTGATGGACGATTGACGGTTGCGCGCCACACCGCCTGGCCGGTGTACCGCGGCTTCAGGCTGCTGCCGAAGATCAGTTCCCGGATCTTCGAATTGGCGCCGTCGGCGCCGATCACAAGGTCATAGCGACCCTGTGTGTCATCGGTGAAATGCACCGTCACGCCATCGTCGTCCTGTATGAGCGAACGAACTGTGACGCCGAGCCGGACCGGCACCGCCGCCGCTTCCATGGCCTGCTGCAGGACGTTATGCAGCGCCTGCCGCATGATGCCGATGGCCGCCGGATAGTCCGGGCCGTTGAGGCGCGGCATCTGCACCGTGCCGGTGACATTGCCGTTGGCGTCGCAGGCGCTGAAGTGTGAAAAGCCGAAGCCTTTGGCGACGCACGGGTCGAGCAGCGCGATCATTCGCAGCGCTCGCAATGCCGGGCCACCGAGCCCGATTCCCAGGCCGCCGGTGGTCCATTGCGGATTGATCTCGATCACCTCGGAGGCGATGCCGACGCGCTTGAGCGCGATCGCGAGCGCCATGCCGGCGATACCGCCGCCGACGATGAGTACGTTTTGGACGGCGGCCATCGCCGCTACCCCAAAATGGTGCCCTTGCCGCGGCCGTCCTTGCTCTGCTCGACCATTACGGTGTCGTGCTTGAGAGCGATCTCTTTGGTAAGTTCGGCGTTCATCAGCTGATCCTGCGAGAGTGCATGCATCGCGGCGAACATGCCTTCGGTGCCGGCCGGGCTGTAGATCATCAGCATGCGCACGCCCTCGGGCGACGTCACCTGATGCACAACGCCGGGCGGGATATGCACGCAGGAACCTTTCTTGGCGTGGAACAATTCCTCTCCGACCTGGAAGTCGGCGCTGCCGTCGAACACGTAGAACGTCTCATAGGCCTTGATGTGATAGTGCGCGCGCGACTGAAAGCCGGGCTTGCAGTTCTCCTCGACGACCTCGAACGTCTGGCCGGTGTCGGCACCCGTGATCTTGACGATCACCTCGTTGGCCTTGGCGTAGATGTTGCCCTTGCCGGGCTCGGAATGCTTACCCTTCGACGTTGCAGCCATGTTTTCTCCCGATGATCGATTTGCCTGCGTTCGCCCATTATCCGGGCAATGCTGCGGCTGTAAACAGGTGCACAGGCACCGGCGCGATGGAATAATGCACCGGACGGTGGGATTGAGTGCAAATGAGGCGCGTGACCGAGATCAGGCGACAGGGCGAATGGAACGCGGCCTCGGCGGTCGACCGCGTTGTGCTCGATTCCGGCGACCGCCACCGCCGGCGCGCGGCGTTGACCGGCGAGCGCGGCACCGCGCTGCTGATGGACTGGCCGCACCCGGTCATGCTCAGGGACGGCGACGGCTTGGTCCTCGATGGCGGCGCCATTGTGCAGGTGATCGGCGTGCCGGAGCCACTGATCGAGATCGGCGCGCGCACGTCGCTCGCGCTGGTGCGGCTCGCCTGGCACCTCGGCAACCGCCACACCGACGTGCAGATTTCCGGCGACCGGCTGCGCATCCGGCACGATCACGTGCTGGAGGAGATGGCGGCGGGCCTCGGCGCGACGATCACGCCAGTCGAGGCGCCGTTCGATCCCGAAGGCGGCGCGCCGCATGGCCATGGGCACGATCATGGCTGACGGCGAAAGCTCCGGCGCGCTGTATCGCCTGATGGCGTGGCTGTCGCCATCCTATCCGGTCGGCGCGTTCTCCTATTCGAGCGGCATCGAATGGGCGGTCGAGGCCGGCGACATCAAGGACGCCGCGAGCCTGCGAGCGCTGGCTCAACATCGTGATCGGGCAGGGCGGCGGCTTCTGCGACGCAGTGTTCTTCGTCCATGCGCATCGGTCATTGGCCGACACCGACGACCGCGCGTTGCAGACGGCGGCCGAATTGGCCGCCGCTCTCGCGCCATCGAAGGAACGCCATCTGGAGACGACGGCGCAGGGCGCAGCCTTTATCGAAGCGACACGCGCGGCGTGGCCTTGCGCGTCGCTCGATCGCCTCAAAGCGGCCTGGACTGGGCCAGTGGCCTACCCGGTCGCGGTCGGTGTTACCGCTGCCGGCCACGGCATCGCGCTTGAGCCGGCGCTGAACGCTTTCCTGCACGCCGTGACCGCCAATCTGATTTCTGCCGGTGTACGCCTCATCCCGCTCGGGCAGACCGACGGCCAGCGGGTGCTGGCCGCCTTGGAGCCCGTGGTGGAAACAACCGCCCAACGCGCGCTGGTCACGCCGCTCGACGACGTCGGCAGCGCCGCGCTCCGCGCCGATCTTGCAAGCTTGCGCCACGAAACCCAATACACGAGATTGTTCCGGTCATGAACAAGTCCGCCCACGGCCCTTTACGTGTCGGCATCGGCGGCCCGGTCGGCTCCGGCAAGACCGCGCTGATGGACGCGCTCTGCAAGCATCTGCGCGACCGCTACCAGATCGCAGCCATTACCAACGACATCTACACCAAGTGGGACGCCGAATATCTGGTGCGCTCCGGAGCGCTCGCTCCCGAACGGATCGCCGGCGTTGAGACCGGCGGCTGCCCGCATACCGCGATTCGCGAGGACGCCTCGATCAACCTCGCCGCAGTGGCCGACATGCGCCGGAAGTTTCCCGATCTCGACTTGATTTTGATCGAATCCGGCGGCGACAATCTCGCCGCGACCTTTTCCCCCGAGCTTGCCGACCTGACCATCTACGTGATCGATGTCGCCGCTGGCGACAAGATTCCCTCGAAGGGCGGCCCCGGCATCACCCGTTCCGACCTTCTGGTGATCAACAAGGTCGACCTCGCGCCGTATGTCGGAGCTTCGCTCGAGGTGATGCAGCGCGACGCCAAGAAAATGCGCGGCGTGCGGCCGTTCGTGATGACCAATCTTCGTGGCGGCGATGGCGTGTCCGATATCGCCCGCTTCATCGAGCAGAAGGGCGGGTTGGGAGCATGATCCCGAAAGATGCGAGGCAGCTTTTGGGTAAGATCAACGCTCAGCGCTTCCCGGAAAAATTCGGCTTGCGCTTCTGCATGAAGGCGCGCACGCCCTCGGCGTAGTTCGGGTGCGCGCCGGCGACGCGCTGCAATTGCCGCTCCAGATCGAGTTGCGTCGCCAGATCGTTGCCCTCGGAGGCGTCCAGCGCGCGCTTGATCAGCCCCAGGCCAAGCGTCGGCCCGGTGGCGAAATGCTCGCAGAGCTTTTCCGCTTCGCTCATCAGCGCGCTGTCGTCGACCACCTTCCAGATCAGGCCCCATTGCTCCGCCTTCTCGGCGGACAGCGGCTCGGCGAGCAGCGCCAGCCCGCGCGCCCGGGCTTGGCCGGCGAGCCTCGGCAACAGCCAGGTGCCGCCGGCGTCGGGCACCAACCCAAGCCGCGCGAACGCTTGCAAGAAGCTTGCCGAGCGGGCCGCCAGCACGATGTCGCAAGCAAGCGCGATGTTGCACGAGGCGCCGGCTGCGGGGCCGTTGACCGCGCATACCACCGGGAAGGGCAGCGCTCGGATCTTGCGGACCAGCGGGTTGTAATACTGCTCGAGCGCCGCGCCGGGCACGGCGACCTCGCCGGCCGCGTCGATCCGTTCGGAGAGGTCCTGGCCGGACGAGAACGCACGCCCGGTCCCGGTCAGCAGCAATGCCCGGCAGCTTTCGTCCTGCTCGGCCTCGGCCATGGCTTTGGCCAGCGCCTGGTGCATGGCCTCGGTGAAAGCATTGAGCCGCTGCGGCCGATTGAGGGTGAGGACGCGATAGCCTGAGCGGACATCAACCAGAACAGGACTATCGTTCATTCCTGTCTCCCCAGCGGCGTTCTGCCAGCAATGCAGAAAAGCGCTTGTCGCTCAGAATGGTATAGGGAGGATCAGCGGCGCGGAAGGGTTGATCGCGATGGCGCGACGCAGTCCGGCGCTGCTGGCGGCTCCGATCGTTGTGGCGCTGTTGTTGGCCGTCGGGCAGCCGGCCGGCGCGCAACCGCAAAAGCCGCTGCGATGGACGGCGACGCCAGTCGGCACATACGGTTACAATCTCGCAGTTTCGCTCCGACCGCGCTCGTCCATCCCGGGCTTGCCAGGTTCCTCAAGGAGCGCAAAGCCTGGGACGACAGGCGGATTGCCGGCGCTGGCAAAAACTGAACGGTAAAAACGCAGAGCTGACATGAGCAAAACATCCTTCCGCGATCGTCTCGAACAGTCGCTGGCGCGCATTGCCGATCCGTCCGGCGAAGGCAAGCGCGCATGTCTCACGGTTTATGCCGATGCCGCGCGCGCGGCCGCCGATGCGGCGGATGCGCGGACCAACGCAGGGCGCCCGCTCGGCCCGCTCGACGGCGCGATCGTCAGCATCAAGGATCTGTACGACGTGGCCGGCGAGGTTACGCGCGCGGGTTCGCGCGTTCTGGCGGAGGAGGGATGTGTCGCCAAGTCAGACGCGCCGGTGGTTGCGCGTCTGCGCACCGCGGGCGCAGTGATCGTCGCCAAGACCAACATGAGCGAATTCGCCTTTTCCGGCGTTGGTGCCAATCCGCATTTCGGCACGCCCGGCAATCCATTCGATCGCGCGCGCGTGCCGGGCGGCTCGACCTCGGGCGGCGGCGTCGCGGTTGCCGATGGCATGTGCGAGATCGCGATTGGCACCGACACCGGCGGCTCGACCCGGATACCTGCGGCGCTGTGCGGCATCGTCGGCTGGAAGCCGAGCAAGCAGCGGGTGCCGACCGATGGCGCGTTCCCGCTGTCGTTCACGCTCGACTCGATCGGGCCGATGGCGAATAGTGTTGCCGACCTGCGCGCTCACCGACGCGGTCATGGCCGGTGAGGCAATCCCGAAGGTCGAACCCCCGCCGCTCTCTGGACTGCGGCTCGGCATCTGGCAAGGCATGCCGTTCGAGGGCATCGACCAGACGGTGTCGGCGGCTTGGTCAGCGGCGTTGGCGCGGCTGGGCAAGGCCGGCGTGAAACTGAGCGACGAGACCGTCGCCTTGATTGACGACCTGGCGCAGGCCAACGCCAAAGGTGGTTTTGCCCCAGCCGAATCCTTTGCCATCCACCGCGAGCGGCTGAAGACGCGCGGCGACGGCGTCGACCCGGTGATTCGCACCCGTATCGAGCGCGGTGGAGCCATGACGGCGGCAGACTATGTCGACCTGATGCAGGCGAGGCGGCGCCTGGTGCGGGCCATGGACGCTCGGATGTCGGCGCTCGATGCGCTGGTGTTGCCCACCACGCCCATTGTCGCCCCCAAGCTTGCCGAGGTCGCGACGCCGGAGGAGTTCGGCCGTAAGAATGCGATGCTGCTTCGCAACACCGCCCCGATCAACTTCCTCGATCTTTGCGCGATTTCGCTGCCGCTGCCGCGCCAGGGAGCGCTTGCTGCGGGGCTCATGCTGGTTGGCCGTAACGGCCAGGATCGGCGCCTGTTCGATATTGCCGCAGCCGTCGAGAAATGCCTCAAAGATTGAGGCCCAAAGCTTGCCTATCGGGGATGTGCCCCACTACCATCACGCCAAGTCCAATCTGGGGAGTTTTCACCATGCCGTTCTATTCCGTGTCGCGGTCCGCCTTCAATCGCCGCCGGCTGCTTGCAGGCGCCGCCGCTACAACCACGCTGCTTGCCGCCCCCGCAATCGTCCGCGCGCAGGGTGGGCCGCTGAAGGTCGGCGTGCTGCTGCCGCGCTCGGGTTTCGAAGCGAGCATCGGCCAGGATTGCTACCGCGGCGTCGAAATTGCGCCGCCGATCCTCAAGTCGAAGGGCCTGCCCGAACTCACGATTATGAACGGCGATACCGAATCGAATGTCGACGTCGCCCGTGCGCGCACCGAAAAGCTGATCAGCGAAGGCGCGCAGCTTCTGATCGGTGCCTTCGATTCCGGCCAGACCACCGCGATCGCCCAGGTCGCCGAGCAGAAGGGCATCCCCCTCGTCATCAATATCGCCGCCGCCCCGCAGATCACCGAGCAGGGCTACAAGTTCGTGTTCCGCAATTTCCCGACCGCCGCAATGATCCTCGGCGATGCCTTCGAGAATCAGAAGGAAATCTTCGCCGCCGTCGGCGTGGCGCCCAAGACTGCCGTTTACATGCATGTGAACGACACATTCGGCACCGCCATGTCGAAGGGCGTCGGCGCGGTGATGCCGAAGTTCAACATGCCCTACAAGATCGTCGAGCAGATTGCCTACGACCCGCAGGCGCGCGATCTTTCCGTCGAGGTGGCGAAGGCCAAGGCGGCCAACCCCGAGGTTTTGCTCGTCACCAGCCGTCTCAATGACGCGATGCTGATCACCCGGGAGCTCGTCAAGCAGCGCTGGACGCCGCAGGCCATTCTGAGCATGGGCCCGGGCTGGTACGAGGATCAGTATCTCAAGACGCTGGGCAAGCTCTCCGACGGCCCGATCGGCTTCAATCCGTGGCAGGACCCCAACAAGAAGCTCACCCCAGTGCTCGAAGCCGCCCTGCACAAGGCCTATCCGGGCATCAATCTCACCACCAACCACGTCTTTACGTTCGAGGCCCTGTTGATCGCCGCGGACGCCTACAAGCGCGCCAGATCGAGCGATCCCAAGGCGCTGGCCGATGCTATCCGTACGACCAACATCACCGACAACGTCAGCATCGGCCCCGGCATCTCATTCAACGCCAAGGGCCAGAACGACATGTCAAGGACGGCGCCACCCAGAACCGCGGCGGCAAATCCGTGGTGCTGGCGCCCAAGGCGGCCTCGAACGCCAAAGCAGAGTGGCCGATGAAGCCGTACGACAAGCGCTGACCATTCGCTTGAGGTGACCTCCGGCGGCGACGCGGCCGGAGTTTTCGCGCCACAGGTTCCGGGGTGCCCGCAGATATCTATTTCAACGTCGCCGTCAGCGGCCTGTTGACCGGCCTGGTCTACGGGCTGATGGCGCTCGGGCTGTCGGTGATCTTCGGCATCGTCCGCGTGGTGAATTTCGCCCACGGCGAGATGATGACGATCGCGATGTATCTTGCGGTCGTGCTGTTCGCAAGCCTGCATCTCGACCCGCTCCTGATGATGCTGCCGATCGCGGCGTTGCTGTTCGGGATCGGCTACGCCATCCAGCGCCTGCTGATCAATCCGTTCATCGCGCGGCCGGAGCACAGCCAGTTCATGCTGATGGTTGCGGTGGCGATGATCATCGTCAACGGCTTGCTGCTGATCTTCGGTCCGGATGCTCACAGCGTGCAAACCTCCTACGCCTTCGACAGCTTCGCCATCGGCCCGCTGATCATCGACGCGACCAAGCTCTACGCCGGGCTTGCCGCGGTCCTGGTGGCGGCGGCGCTGTTCGCGTTCTTCCGCTTTGCGCCGCTCGGCAAGGCGATCCGCGCCTGCGCCGACAACTACACCGGCGCGCTGGTGGTCGGCCTCGACGTCAAGCAGCTCTACGCGCTGTCGTTCGGGTTGGGAGCCGCCTGCGTCGGCGCCGCCGGCGCGATCATCGTGCTGATCGTCGACGTGACGCCGCCGCTCGGACCGGCCTATACGCTGCTTGCCTTCGTCATCGTCATCACCGGCGGCCTCGGCTCGATGCCGGGCGCGCTGCTCGGCGGCATCCTGATCGGCCTGACCGAGGCCATGGCCGGCCTGTTCTTCACGCCGTCGGCGAAGAGCATGTTCGCCTTCGGCATCCTGGTGCTGGTGCTGCTGTTCCGGCCGCAGGGCATCATGGGCCGGCGGCTGACATGATGGCGCGCCTCTTTCACGGCGTGCCGCGGCATGCACTCGGCATTGCTCGCGCTCGTGCTCGCGGGCCTGATTGCCGCACCGTGGTTCGCCGGCGACTATCTGCTGACGGTCCTCATCCTCATTCTCTATTTCGCCTACACCGGACAGGCCTGGAACATCCTGATGGGCTTTGCCGGGCAGCTTTCGCTCGGACACGCGCTCTATGTTGGGCTCGGCGCCTACACGACGGCGGCGCTCTATGTGCATTTCGGTATCGGACCCTGGGTCGGCATGCCGGTCGCGATCCTGATCTCGGTCGCCTGCGGCGCGACCATCGGGTTCCTGGCGTTCCGCTTCGGCGTCGCCGGCGTCTATTTCGCCATCCTCACCATCGCCTTCGCCGAGTTCGCCCGGATCGGCTTCGACCATTTCGACTGGGTCAGCGCATCGTCCGGCCTGTTCCTGCCGGTCGCGAACTACAGCCGCAACGACCTGATCAATCTGCGCGGCCAGCCGGTGATGTTCTATTACGTCATCCTGGCGATGACGGCGGTGGCGTTCGTGATCTGCCACGCGCTGCTGCGCAGCCGCGTCGGCTATTTCTGGCAGGCGATCCGCGAGGACGAGCTGGCGGCGCGCTCGCTCGGCATCGCACCTTCCGCTACAAGATGTACGCCATCGTCATCTCGTCCGGCATGACGGCGCCGGCCGGCGTGTTCTACGCCTTCTATTACAACAACCTGTTTCCGGAGCAGACGTTCTTCATCGTCCGCTCGATCGAGATCATCCTGGGTCCGGTGATCGGCGGCGTCGGCACGCTGTTTGGACCGGTGATCGGCGCGTTCCTGCTCACCGGCCTGTCGGAGAGCTTGCAGAATCTGCTGACCGCCTACGGCATCGACGCGCCGGGCGTCACGCGGTTGTTCTACGGCGTCTGCCTGCTGCTGGTCGTCATGGTTCTGCCGAACGGCATCTGGCCGCCGTTCGCGCAGCTGTTGCGTCTCGACAGGTCACGCGACAAGCCGGAGGCGTGACGATGGCGGCGCTGCTTGAGGTCGCGAACGTTTCCAAGAATTTCAGCGGGCTCCGTGCCGTCGCCGATGTCAGCTTTTCCGTTCCCGAAGGCGCAGTGTTCGCCGTGATCGGACCGAACGGCGCCGGCAAGACCACGCTGTTCAATCTGATCGCCGGCGTGTTTGCGCCGAACGCCGGGACCATTGCGTTCCGCGGCGCAGCGCATCGACCGGCTGCCGCCCGATGAAGTGTGCCGCCGCGGCATCGGCCGTACTTTCCAGTTGGTGCGGCCGTTTCCCGGGCTGACGGTCGAGGAAAATGTCACGGTCGGCGCGTTGCTGCGCGAGCCCGATCCGTTGGCGGCGATGCGGCGCGCCCATGAAACCCTGTGGCGGCTCGACCTGTTCGACAAGCGCAGGCATCCGGCCGGGGCGCTGACTTTGCCGGATCGCAAGCGCCTTGAAGTCGCGCGCGCGCTTGCGACCGAGCCGAAATTACTTCTCCTCGACGAGGTGATGGCCGGACTGCGGCCGACCGAGACCGACCGCATGGTCGAGATCGTGCGTAAGCTCAACAAGGAGAGCGGCATCACCATCCTTCTGATTGAGCATGTCATGCGCGCGGTGATGTCGGTGGCGGACCGCGTGCTGGTGCTGCATCACGGCGCCGCAATCGCAGAAGGCGCGCCCGAAGCGGTGGTGCGCGACCCTGCTGTGGTGCACTCCTATCTCGGCGCGGAGGCGCTGTGATGCTCGCGGTCGAGAATCTCGAAGTGTCCTACGGCGATATCCGTGCGCTTGACGGCGTTTCGCTTGAGGTGGCCGAGGGCGCCATCGTCGCCATCGTCGGCGCCAACGGCGCCGGCAAAACCACGCTCATCCGCACCATCGCCGGTATGCTGCGACCGGCGCAGGGCCGCATCAAGCTGCGCGGAGAGGACATCGCCGGCCTGCCGTCGCACCGGGTCTGCAATCTCGGCATCGGCCAGGTCGCCGAGGGCCGCCAGGTGTTTCCGTCGCTGACCGTGCTGGAAAATCTCGAAATGGGCGCGATGCTGCCGCGGGCGCGCGCCGCGCAGGCGAAAAATCTCGAGCGCGTATTCGCGCTGTTTCCGAAGCTTGCCGAACGCCAGAGCCAGGCCGCCGGCACCCTGTCCGGCGGCGAGCAGCAGATGCTGGCGATTGGCCGCTGTCTGATGGGTAAGCCCGATCTCGTCATGTTTGACGAGCCGTCGCTGGGGCTTGCGCCCGCGATCGTACAGGACGTGCTGAAGACGATCCGCGATCTCAACCGCGATGGCCTGACCTGCGTGTTGGTCGAGCAGAACGTCGCGGTGTCGCTCAAGCTCGCAAGCCGCGCCTATGTGCTGGAGAACGGCCGGATCACGCTGTCGGGCACGGGCGAGGAACTCCTTGCCGACGATCGCGTGCGGCAGGCCTATCTCGGCATGTGAAGTTTTATCCCTATATAACCGGCTTCGTTTCGTCTCATTGGAGGAGTTCTGCCATTCTGCGCTGGTCGTCGCGCGTGAAGATCGATCTCAGCAAGTGGACCAACATTACGGCCTTCATGGATCGCGTGGAGAAGCGGCCGAAGGTCCAGGAGGCGCTGAAGGCGGAAGGATTGATTCAGTAGCGGCGTTCCATTTTGCTGCCGCGCTGTCGCGCCACAAGTACAGCGTCATCGCCGGACTTGATCCGGCAATCCATGATGCATTTCAGCGAGCGCGGCTGAACGTGAGGTTTCGGAAAACGCCGATCATGATGGATGCCCGCGTCAAGCGCGGGCATGACGCCGAGTTTGTTGACGCGTGATTGCTTGGTGTCACTTCAGCGGTTGGCCAATCGTCACGGTCAGCTTCGGCAGGCCCTCGACCTCGCATTCGAGCTTGTCGCCTGCGACGGTTGCGGCGACGCCCGATGGCGTTCCGGTCATGATGATGTCGCCGGCTTCGAGCGCGACCATCTCGGACAGCTTCGAGATCACCTCGGGCACGTTCCAGATCATCTGCGCGAGGTCGCCGTCCTGGCGCACCTTGCCGTTGCACTTGAGCACGATCTTGCCTTTGTTCGGATGGCCGAGCTGGCTGACCGGTTTGAGCGGGCCGCACGGCGCCGAGGCGTCGAACGCCTTGCCGACCTCCCATGGCCGCTTGATGTCGCGGGAGGCGATCTGCAAGTCGCGCCGGGTCAGATCGATGCCGACGCCGTAGCCCCAGACGCAATCCAGCGCCTTGTCGGTCGGGATGTTGCGGCCGCCGCTCTTCAGCGCCACCACCAGCTCGACCTCGTGGTGCATGTCCTTGGTCAGCGACGGATACGGCGCGGTGCCGCCGTCCGGTACGATGGCGTCAGCGGGCTTGGAGAAGAAGAACGGCGGCTCGCGCTCGTCCTGTCCCATCTCCTTGATGTGTTCGAGGTAGTTGCGGCCGACGCACCAGATGCGGCGGACCGGAAACAGGTCGCTGGATCCCGCGACCGCGAGGGCGGCCTGGGGGGGCGGCGGAATGACGTAACGCTTGCCGTTGCTCATTTTGGCTTTTCGGTTTGGAACGGAAGGAGGGACGGAAATCGCGCCTCAGATAACACAATGGATTGCGGGGTCAAAGGTCGGCGACAATGGTCGATAGCATCGCGCGCGCTACGCCCGCGCGATAGCGATCGGCGGGGCGGGCTCCTGCTCTTCCTTAATCTGGAGCCGGTAGAACGCGGCATAGCGGCCGCTCTTGCGCAGCAATTCGTCGTGGCGGCCGGATTCGACGATAGCGCCGCTCTCGACCACCAGGATGCGGTCGGCGTGGGTGATGGTGTGCAGCCGGTGCGCGATGGCGATGGTGGTTCGGCCCTCGCAGAGATGCGTCATGGCGTCCTGCACCAGCCGTTCGGACTCGGAATCGAGCGAGGCGGTGGCCTCGTCGAGCAGGATGATCTGGGCGTTCTTGATCAGTGCGCGGGCGATGGCGATGCGCTGGCGCTCGCCGCCGGAAAGCTGCGCGCCGCGCTCGCCGACCGCGGTGTCGTAGCCGGCCGGAAAAGCGCAGATGAACTCGTGGGCATGGGCGGCCTTGGCCGCTGCGACGATCTCGGCTTCGCTGGCGCCGGGCTTGCCGACCGCGATGTTCTCGCGGATCGAGCCGTGGAACAGGAACACGTCCTGGCCGACATAGGCGACCTGAGCGCGGAGCGAGCGCCGCGACACGTGCGCGATGTCTTGGCCGTCGATGCGGATCGATCCGGCATCGGCTTCGTAGAACCGCAGCAGCAGGTTGAACACCGTGGATTTGCCGCCGCCGGACGGACCGACCAGCGCGGTCATTTTTCCCGGTTCGGCTGTGAAGGTCATGCCGCGGATGACGATCTCGTTTGGCGCGATAGGCGAATCGAACGTCGTTGAACTCGACGCGGGCGCTGGTGATCTTGAGCGGCGGCTTTGCGTCGTCGTTTGGCTCGGTCGGCGGCGCGTCGATGATCTCGAACAGGATGCGCACGCCGACGAGGGCTGAATTGAGCTCGATGTTGAGGCGGGCGAGCCGCTTCGCCGGCTCGTAGGCCAGCATGAAGGCGGCGAGGAAGGAGAAGAACTGCCCGGGCGTGGCGCCGGTTTGCAGCACGCGGATAGCCGCCGTAGATCAGCGCCAGCGCCACGGCGAAGCCGCCGAGCGCTTCCATCAGCGGGCTCGCGCGGCTGGCCACTCGTGCATACTTGTTCGAATTCGGCTTCGAGCTCGTCGACGTTGTCGTCGAGCCGTGCCCGCATCACATCTTCGAGCGTGAAGGCCTTGACGATGCGGATGCCCTGCACCGTCTCCTGCATGGTCTCCAGGATGCGCGTGCCGCCGTGGAACTGGTTGCGCGCGATGGCGTAGATGCGGCGGATCAGCTTGCGCAGCAGGACGAATGCCGGCGGCGCCACCACGAATGTCAGAAGCGACATGCACCGGGTCTTGCACGACCATGACGATGAGCAGGCCGATCAGCGAGAGCAGATCGCGGCCGAGCGCGCTGACCAGCAGATTGATGACCTGGGTTGCCGACGTTGCGCCGGTCGTCAATCGGGCCAGGAATTCGGAGGAATGCCGCTCGGCGAAAAATGCGACATTCTGGTTGATCAGCGCGTTGAACATCCGCCGCTGGTTCAGCGCAATGATGCGGTTGCCGATCCGCGACAGCAGCACCGAATGGCCGTAGGTCGCCAGCGCCTTGATCATGAACAGCATGCGCCGTGATCATCGCGAGCGAGACGATCCCCGGCAGGTTCTTGTCGACGTAGGCGGCGTTGATGACGTTGCCGATGAGATAGGCGCTGAGCGAGGTGGCGCCGGCGGCGACCGCCATCAGGGCGAAGGCGACGGCATAGCGCTTCCACTGGCCGAGCGCCTGTCTCGGTCAAGCAGACGGTGGACGAGCGCCAGCGCGCTGTCGCGGTCGGCAAGCTTCGACCTGAGTTTGGCGCCAAACATCCGCGCGTTGGGTCCGCTGTTTCCTGAAATCTTGGCCCCGCACGCCTGTCCCGGCAGCGGCCAGGACGTTCCTTGCCCGTCGCGTCCGGTCTTTTTCAAGCGAATTCACCCGTTTTGCCGGAAACCGCCGGATCAGGCGGAAATCGCCTCGCGGAACGCCGGCGCTTTCTGAGCCATCAGATGGCGCTCCCAGGCCAGCGCGTGGCCGACGATGGCGTCGAGGTCGTCGAGCTGCGGGTGTCCAGCGCAGCACTTCGCGGATGCGGGTCGCGGCCGCGACCGAAACCACGATGTCGCCCGGCCGACGCTCAGCAGAAGTTGACCGGAAAATCGTGGCCGACTGCTTTCCTCGACCGCGCCAAGCACCTCGCGCACCGAATAGCCGCGGCCGTAGCCGCAATTGAGCGTGACGCTTTTGCCGCCGTCGCGGAGATAGGCGAGCGCGGCAAGATGCGCGCGCGCGAGATCGCTGACATGGATGAAATCGCGGATACAGGTGCCGTCGGGCGTCGGATAGTCGGTGCCGTAGACGTCGATCCGCGTCCGGCGGCCGAGCGCGGCCTCGACCGCGACCTTGATGAGATGGGTGGCACCGGGCGTCGAGAGTCCGGTGCGGAGCTGCGGATCGGCGCCGGCGACGTTGAAGTAGCGCAGCGCGACGTGACCGAGCCCATGCGCGGCGGTGGCGTCGCGCAGCATCACCTCGGTCATCAGCTTCGACCAGCCGTAGGGCGACAGCGGCGCGGTCGGATCGTCCTCGGCGACCGGCATGCGCGCCGGATTGCCGTAGACCGCGGCGGTCGAGGAAAAGATGAAATGGCGCACGCCGCCCTTGACCGCGGCCTCGATCAGGGCGCGGGAATTGGCGGTGTTGTTGCGATAGTAGCCGAGCGGGTCCTTCATCGAGTTCCGGAACGACGGTCGATCCGGCGAAATGGATGATCGCCTCGACCTGGTGCTGATCGATCAGCGAGGCTACCAGGGCCTGGTCGCCGATATCGCCGACGATCGGCAGCATCGGCGCCGGCAGCGCCTGGGCAAAGCCGGTCGACAGGTTGTCGAGCACGACCACGCGCTCGCCGGCATCGACCAGAGCGTGCACGGTATGGCTTCCGATATAGCCTGCGCCGCCCGTGACCAGCACGGTCATGGCTTTGCCCTTCCGTTTGGGCCGAAGCCATACAGGGGCGCTGTATAAGCCCGGTTAGTGCGGGGCCGCGCTCCGTCGAACAAGTGGCCGGCGTTGCTTAATGGCGGGTATATGAACGCCTGCAAATTTGAAGGGACGGGCGCTGAAACTTCATGACGGATGTGCTTTTCATCAAGACCTCCTCGCTTGGCGACGTGATCCATCACATGCCGGCGCTGACCGAGGCGCGGGCGCGGCGGCCCGATGCCCGCTTTGCCTGGGTGGTGGAGGAGGCGTTCGCGCCGCTGGTGCGGCTTGCATCCGGCGGTCGATGAGGTCGATTCCGGTGGCCGGGCGGCGCTGGCGTCGCGCGCTTCGCGACAAGGCGACCTGGCAGGAGATCGGTCGGCTTTCTGCGCCAGCTGCGGGCCCGCAAGTACGACCAGATCATCGACACGCAGGGCCTGTTCTTCAAATCGGCGTTGATCGCCGCGCTGCGCCAGCGGGCGGCGGCATGGCTACGACCCCAACAGCATCAAGGAGGCGTTCTGCCTGCGTGTTCTATGACGAGCGCCATGCGGTCGAATGGCAGCAGCACGCGATCGCGCGCAACCGCGCGTTGACCGCGCTGGCGCTTGGCTATGAGCCGGAAGGCCCGCCGGATTTCGGCCTCGATCGTGCGAAGCTCGGCGGGACCGCACGGCGAGCCCTACGGCGTGCTGCTGCACGCGACCGCGCGGGCCGAGAAGGAATGGCCGGAGGCGAACTGGCGGATGCTGGCCGGCGCGCTCGGCACCGGGATCGATCTGCTGGTGCCGTACGGCACCGATGCCGAGCGCGAGCGCGCCGCGCGGATCGCAGCAGCGACGCCGCGCGCGCGCGTGTCCGAGCGCGCGCCGCTCGATCAGGTGGCGCGGCTGATCGCGGGCGCATCATTCGTGGTTGGCGTCGACACCGGCCTGCTGCATCTTGCGCGTCGGCGCTCGGCGTGCCGCTGGTCGCGATCTTCTGCCGCGAGCAAGCCTGGCCTGACCGGGCCGATGGGCGCAGGGCCGATCACGGTGCTCGGCGAGCACAGCGCTTCTGTTCCGGTCGTCGATGTGGTGGATGCTGTCCAGCGATGGGATTCGTGAAATAGCCGCTGTCAGCCGGCGGGCCCGGCGATGCGTTGCTTTTCGAGACAGTTCGCCACGAATTGATCCAGATCTCCGCCGGCAAACAGATAGCCGGCGATGCCGGCCGCTCGCGCCGCCTGCATGTCGATGTCCTTGTCGCCGATCAGAAAGCTTGCCGTGCGGTCGATCGGCCAGTTGCCGAGCAGGTCGAGCAGCATGCCGGGCCTGCGGCTTGCGCAGGTCGGAATCCCAGCGATAGGCCGTGATCTTGGCTTCGGGATGAAACGGGCAATAGCGCGCGTCGTCGATGCGCGCGCCCTGCGCCGCGAGCTCGCCAACCATCCAGTTGTGCAGATCGCTAAGCTCGTCCTCGGTGAACAGGCCGCGCGCGACGCCGGACTGGTTGGAGACGATGAAGACGAAATAGCCGGCGCCGTTCAGCCGGCGGATCGCTGCGGCGCACGCCCGGAATCCAGCGGAAGCGCTCGCGGCCGCCGACGTAGCCGTCGTCATGATTGATGACGCCGTCGCGGTCGAGGAAGGCAGCGGGCTTACGGGTGGTGTTCTGCCATGTCAGCGCGGTGCCTGCGCCAGCGCGCGCTCGACTGCGGGCAGCACTTGTGCGGCCGGGATTTCGCTCATGCAGCGATGATGGCCGTAGCGGCAGGTCGGCTTGTGGCAGGGCCGGCAGGGCACGTCGGTCGTGGTTTCGATGATGGCGGCGAGCGGATTGAGCGGCGCCCAATGCCACGGGCTGGTTGGCCCGAAAATGCCGACGGTCGGCGTGCCGATCGCCGCCGAGACATGCACGAGTCCGGAGTCGTTCGACACGCAGGCGCTCGGCAAGCTTGAGCGCGAGGATGGCGTTGCGCAGATCGGGCGAGGTCAGGTCGCGCGCGGCCGGGCCCGCGGCCTTCACGATCTCGGCCGCAAGCGGCGCTTCGGCCGGGCTGCCGAGCACCCAGATCGCTATGCCTTCGGCGGCAAGCTTGCTGGCAAGTTCGGCATAAGACGCGATCGGCCAGCGCTTGCTCGGACCCGACCGCGCCTGGCGCAAAGGCGACGACCGGCCGGCCGTCGTCGAGACCGCGCTTGACGCGCCATGCCGCGGCTTCCGCTTCGGGCACCTTGAGCTCGGGCTTGGGCCATTCGGGCGGCATCGCTGCGCCCTTCGGCAGTGCCAGCGCAGCCGCAGCGGTCGATCATGCGCGGCAGCCGCCGTTCGCCGTAGCGGATGTCGTTGAGCAGGCCGAAGCGCGCCTCGCCGACGAAGCCGGTGCGTTCGGGAATACCGGCAAGGAACGGCGCCAGCGCCGATTTCCAGGTGCGCGGCATCACCAGCGCGCTGCCGTAGTGCTCGGCGGCAAAGCGCGCCGCGAGTGCGCGATGCTCCTTGAGCGCCAGCCGCTTGCGCGGCAGATCGCAGACGATGCCCTTGCGAACGCCTGGCATGTAGTCGAGCAGCGGCGCGCACAGCGTCGTGGTCAGCACGTCGATCGGCCGGTGCGGGTAGCGCGCCTTGAGCAGCTTGGACGACCGAATGGCAGCGGACGAAATCGCCGATCCACATGTACGGCACCAGCAGGATCGGTGAATCCTGCCGCGCCTCAATATTTGAATTATAATTCATTTCTTGCGGTCCACCCGGAGGCGGTAACCCGGCCGGATGGGGCTGTCCAGCCTCAAAAACCCGTCCGGCCGGAGGCTTTGTGCCGCCGAACGTGATTTGACCGAGCCCGCCGGCCAAGTTGCGTGCCCGTCCGGTCTGGGGCAAAGGAAGGCTCAAACCCATCACGGCAGGTCGCGGATGCTTTTGGTCACAGGCGGGGCCGGGTTTATCGGCTCGAATGTGGTCGCGGCCCTCAACGAGGCCGGACGGTCCGACATCGTCGTCAACGACGTGCTCGGCACCGACCAGAAATGGCGCAACCTCGGCAAGCGGCAGGTTGCCGACGTGGTCGCGCCGGCCGATCTGTTTGCCTGGCTCGACGGCCGCAAGCTCGACGCCGTCGTCCACATGGGCGCGATCTCCGACACCACCGCGACCGACGCCGACCTGGTGATGGAGAACAACTTTCGCACCTCGATGCGCCTGCTCGACTGGTGCACGAACGCGCGGGTGCCGTTCATCTATGCGTCGTCGGCGGCGACCTACGGCGACGGCAGCGAAGGCTTCAGCGACGACTGGACGCCCGCAGGCGTTGCAGAAGCTCAAGCCGATGAATCTCTACGGCTGGAGCAAGCAGTTGTTCGACCAGGCCGTGGCCGAGCGCTACGTCAAGAAAGAGAAGCTGCCGCCGCAATGGGCCGGGCTCGAAGTTCTTCAACGTGTTTGGCCCGAACGAGTACCACAAGGGCGAAATGATGAGCCTCGTCGCCAAGCGTTTCGACGACGCCAAGGCCGGCCGCGCCGTGCGGCTGTTCAAGTCGCATCGCGACGGTATCGGCGATGGCGAGCAGCGGCGTGATTTCATCTATGTCGATGATGCGGTCGCGGTGGTGCGCTGGCTGATGCAGACGCCGCAGGTCTCGGGCATCTTCAACGTCGGCACCGGCAAGGCGCGAAGCTTCCGCGACCTGATCTCGGCGCTGTTTCGTGCGCTCGGCCGCGAGCCGATGATCGAATACGTCGACATGCCGGAAAACATCCGCGGCCAGTACCAGTATTTCACGCAGGCCAGCGTCGAAAGTCTGCTGCGCGCAGGCTACAACGCCGGGTTTCACCTCGCTTGAAGATGGCGTCGGCCGTTACGTGACGCGTTTTCTCGACACCGCCGACCGTTATCGCTGAGGCCAGCCGATGTTCGATTTCGAAAAGCGGTTCGGCGACATCGGCAGGCAAACCGTGCTCTGCATCGGCGACCTGATGCTCGACGATTTCGTCTATGGCGATGTATCGCGGATTTCGCCGGAAGCTCCGGCGCCGGTGATCCGAGTGAGCCGCGAGGACGTGATCGTCGGCGGCGCCGGCAATGTCGCGCGCAACATCGCAAGTCTCGGCGCGCGCTGCCTGTTCGTCGGCGTGATCGGCGACGATCCGGGCGGCAGGATTCTGAAACAGGCGCTCGCACGCGGCAAAGGCGGAATCAAGTCGCGGCTGGTGGTCGATCGATCGCGCCCGACGACGCGGAAGCTTCGCTTCGTGTCGGAGCATTTCTCGACGCATCTTCTGCGCGCCGATTGGGAGATCGCCAAGCCGGTCGAAGCCAGGATCGAGGCGGCGCTGATCCGGCACGCGCTGGCGCTGATGCCGAAGGCCGGCGCAGTGGTGCTGTCCGACTATGCCAAAGGCGTGCTGACACCGCGCTTGGTCGCCGCCGTGATCGCGCGCGCCAGGAAACTCGGCAAGCCGGTGATCGTCGATCCCAAGGGTGGCGACTATTCGATCTACCGCGGCGCGACCGTGATCACGCCCAATCGCAAGGAACTGGCCGACGCGACGCGCCGTCCGGTGGAGAGCCATGCGGAGCTTGCAGCGGCCGCCAGGGCGCTGGCGCGGGGCGTGAAGAGCGAGGCGGTGCTGGTGACGCTCAGCGAAGACGGCATGATGCTGCATGGCGGGCGGCAAGCCCGTGCATGTGCCGGCCTACTCGGTGCGGGTGCGCGACGTGTCGGGCGCGGGCGACACCGTCGCGGCTGTGCTTGCGGTCATGCTCGCGGCCGGCGCCGACTACGAATCCGCGATACGCGCGGCCAACGCCGCGGCCTCCGTCGTCATCGGCAAAAGCGGCACGGCGACGGTATCTGCGGCGGAGCTGCGCGCCCGCATCCTGCCTGCGGCGACGTTGGCGCCTGAAGAAAAGATCGTGTTCGACTGGCGCGAGCTTGAACGCGCGGCTCGCGGCCTGGCGCGGTCAGGACCTTCGGATCGGCTTCACCAACGGCGTATTCGACCTGCTGCACCCCGGCCACATCAAGGTGCTGGCGCAGTCGCGCGCGAAGTGCGACCGCCTCGTGGTCGGCATCAACAGCGACGCCTCCGTCAAGCGGCTCAAGGGCAAGGACCGGCCGATCCAGAACGAGCGCGCCCGCGCCGAGGTGCTGGCCGGGCTGGAGGCGGTCGATCTCGTCGTGATCTTCGGCCAGGACACGCCGCTCGAACTGATCCGCAAGGTGCGGCCGAACGTGCTGGTCAAGGGCGGCGACTACCGGCGCGACCAGGTGGTCGGCCGCGAACTGGTCGAGGCGCAAGGCGGCGAGGTCATCCTGGTCGACCTGGTGCCTGGCTTCAGCACGACGCGGATCGTCGAGCGCTCGCGGTCGCGCAAAAAACGCTGAAACATGATTGTTAGAAGTCAAGTTAACGGTCGCCGCGAACTCTCTCCCCCTCCCCCCTTGAGGGCGCCTTGCGGGAGAAGGGAAGCCTGCTTGGCACGAACGCAGTCCAAATCACGCAGGCTATAGTCGTGGCCGTTCATCCGTCGCAGCAAGAAGAAGAACAACTCGTCCGCGATTTCTTCGACGGCGAAACGAATGGCTTTTTCGTCGAGGTTGGCGCCAATCACCCGACCGAAGGCTCGCAGACCTGGCACCTTGAACACGCCGGCTGGACCGGGGTGCTGGTCGAGCCGCAGCCCGACCTCGCCGCTTTCCTGGTGTCGGCGCGCAAGAACGCCAAGGTGTTCGCCGCGGCTTGCACGTCACCGGACAATGCCGGACAATCGCTGCCGTTGCACGTCGATGGCGCGCGATCTGCGCTCGACCGCGATCGGATGGCGCCGGGCGCCCGAACCGATTATGTGATCGCCGTTCCGACCCGGACGCTCGACAGCATTCTCGAAGAGGCCGATGCGCCGGTGCCGGTCGATCTTCTGTCGGTCGATGTCGAGGGCCACGAGACCGAGGTGCTGCGCGGCTTCGACTTTACTCGTTGGCAGCCGCTGTTGCTCCTGGTCGAGGACCACGTCGGCAGCTTGCGCACCCATCGATACCTGCGAAGGCACGGCTACCGGCTGATCAAGCGCCTCGGCAACAACGGCTGGTATGTTCCGGAGGACGACGATGCAAGGGCGCCCGTAGCGGAACGCTGGGAAATCCTGCGCAAGTATTATCTCGCGCTGCCGTTCCGCGTGCTGCGCAACGCTGTGCGCCGTCTCAAGCGGCTTTACGGAAATCTCTGGGCCGGACGCTAGATCATGTTTGCTTTTGGTCGAAGCGGTCGCGGCATTGGCAGCGCGCTCCCTCCCCTTGAAAAGGGGAGGGTTGGGGTGGCGATTCGCTAAATCCAAGACGATCCCCACCCGGTTTGCCATAGCGCGTCGAAGACGCGCGTCAACGCGCTTACCGCAAACCGACCTTCCCTTTTCATGGGGAGGTAACCTCCCCTTTTCAAGGGGAGGTAAGAGGCTGCAGCAAACCGCGGGCGCCCCGGTCGCGGGGCGCCCGTTCGCAACATGCTCTTACTTTGCGGCACGCGCCTGGATGGCTTTCTCGATCTCCGCCTTGACGGCTTCCAGGTTGAAGCTCGCGCCCTTTTTCATCGGCGGGAATTCGATCGCAGTCTGGGCGAGCCTGCCGACCTGCTGTTGCACGAACTGGAACCGCCAAAACTCGTAAGCGAACCAGTTGTAGTATGCCAACGATCCCTTATCGCCGCTGGGCAAGCCCGTGCGCTCGAACGGATCGAGGCGGAGATTGGTGAGGATCGGCCAGTCAACCTTGACCGTCCCGCCCAGCCAACCGCCCGGTTGATCGGTAAATCGATACTTGTAGTCGTCGATGCGCACCGCGCTCAGCGTGCCCTCGGTGAAGTAGAATATCTCATGCCGCTTCGACGGACCTTTCCCAGTAATCAGGTCCATCTGGTTGTAGCCATCGAGGTGGACCTGGTAGGTCTTCTCGCCGAGTTGTTTACCATTCTTGAGCTCGACTACTTCGGGCGAATCAGCTTTTCGCTTGGCGGTGGTTGCCAGTCCTGCGTCTCTTCGTAGCGCTTGGCGTAGCGATAGAACGTGCCTTCGAAATTGCCGAAGGCGATGACGAAGCCGGCCCAACCGTCCTTGAAGCCCAGCTTGAAAACGTAGTGCTTGAGGAATGCCCACAGGCCGTGGCCGAACGCGCCCGCCATGGATACACGCCTGCTTTTGAGCCGCGCGGTGCCGAGCGTGGAATAGCGGTTCATCTTGCGGATGACCTCTTCCATGTTGCGGAAGGGGAATTGCTCAATCGCGTTCTGCAGGCGGCCGACCGGCTTGGCGGTCAGCAACTCGTAGCCTTCATGCACCTGATCGGGCTTGTAGCGCATCGCGCCCTTGCGGAAGAGTTGCGGCTGGCGATAGTTCGGATACCAGCCGGACCCGGTGATCCAGCGGCCCATCATGTGGGAGCGCCGTGGCACCAGATAGGCATCGTGCGTAGGTGCGCCGCCGATCAGCGCAAGAATCTCGTCGCGCACCGCGGCTGTGCAACGCTCGTCGGCATCGAGGCTGAAAATCCACTCGTGCCGGCAGGCCTCGACGGCGCGGTTGCGCAGCTCGCCGAAACCGGTGAACGGAATCTGCACGACGCGCGCGCCAAGCGTCTCGGCAAGCGCTGCGGTGCCGTCCGTGCTGTGCGAATCGGCCACCACGATCTCGTCCGCCCACAGCACGCTCGACACCGCGGCCTCGATCTTGGCGGCTTCGTTGTAGGCAATGATGTATGCGGTGATGCTCGGCATGGCCCCATGCGCGGGTCGAAGTGTGCGCGGCGCGATCGTCGCCCTTTTTACCCATCTCCCGGTCGCTTGACCATTGCGGCGGTGCGGTACGGAAAGGCATAACAGGGCGCGGACATCGCGACTGGGCTGCGACCATTGGCCGACCTGATCTCCATTATCGTGACGACGTTTGATCGGCCGGACGCACTGGATGCCGTGTTGCGCTCGCTGTCGCGGCAAACCGACCGCAATTTCGAGGTGGTGATCGCCGACGACGGTTCGGGCCCCGAAACCGCATCGCTGATCGAGGGCTGGCGGCCGCAGCTCGGCGTGCCGCTTGCGCATGTCTGGCAGGAGCATCGAGGATTTCGCGCCGGTGAGGCGCGCAACCGCGCGATCCTTGCGAGCCGCGGCGGCTATTGCTTGTTTCTCGACGGCGATTGCCTGGTCCGGCCGGATTTCGTCGCCACCCAGCGAAGCCTTGCGGAGCAGGGCTATTTCGTCACCGGCAATCGCGCGCTGCTGACGGAAAAACTGACCGCCGAGGTGCTGGCACGCGATCTTGAACCGGAACATTGGGGACTCGCGGCCTGGATCGGCCAGCGATTGACGGGCGGTCTCAATCGCCTCGCTCCGCTGTTGCGCCTGCCGCTCGGGCCGTTGCGGAAGCTCAGGCCGCAAGCCTGGGAGGGCGCGCGGTCCTGCAATCTCGCGGTCTGGCGTGCCGATCTCGACCGCGTCAACGGTTTTGACGCGAGTTTCAGCGGCTGGGGCAAGGAAGACTCCGATCTGCTGGTGCGGCTGCTGCACGCGGGCGTACGGCGCAAGGACGGCGCGTTCGCAACCGGGGTGTTGCATCTCTGGCACCCCGACGCCGATCGCGCCGCATTGCTGCAAAACGAGCAGCGGCTCGCTGAGGTCATCGCGAGCCGGCGGGTGCGCGCGACAACCGGAATGTCATCGCAATGATTATGTTTGACCGCGAAAGACTCGCCCGGTTCGCCGACATCCTGGCGGTCCTGCTGGTGGTCTCTTTGCCGTGGTCGACCTCGGCGACCGGCATCCTCATCGCGCTGTGGCTGATCGCGCTCGTTCCAACGCTCAACATTCCCCAGATTCGGCAGGCGCTGGCAACGCCGGCCAGCGGCCTGCCGGTGCTGCTGTGGCTGCTCGGTGTGATCGGCATGCTATGGGCGTTCGATGTGCCGATGAAGGAGCGGCTCGGCGGATTGAGTTCGTTTCACAAGCTCCTGGTGATCCCGCTGCTCATGGCCCAGTTTCAGCGCTCGCCGCGCGGCGCCTGGGTGTTGAACGGCTTTCTGGCGTCCTGCACTGCGCTGCTGGCAATCTCCTGGTTCCTGGTCCTCGGGCCGAGATTGCCGTGGAGCTTCGGCAGGATGACCGGCGTTCCGGTCAAGGATTACATCGCGCAAAGCGCTGAGTTCACGATTTGCGCGTTCCTGATCGCGCCGTTTGCGCTCACGGCGTGGCGCGACAGGCGGCACGGCGTCGCGAGCGTCATGGCGCTCGTGGCCTTGGCCTTCCTGGTCAATGTGGTCTATGTGCTGCCCGGCCGCACCGAATTGGTCGTCATTCCGGTTCTGCTGCTGCTGTTCGCCGCCCGGTGGCTGAGCGTGAAGGGCGCGGCCGGGTTGCTGGCGGCAGGCGCGGTAGCGGGCGGGCTGTTCCTGACGTTTGCTCCCGATCTCCGGGACAACGTCGTCCGTGCCCTGCACGAGGTGCGCAGCTTTACGCCGCAGGGCGAGCGCACGCGAGCCGGCGAGCGGCTGGAGTTCTGGCGAAAGTCGATCGGCTTCGTCGTCGATGCGCCATTGATCGGCCACGGCACCGGCTCGATCAATGCGCAGTTCCGCAAGAGCGCCGAAGGCGAAACCAGCACCATGGCCGGGCTGGTCACGGCGAACCCGCACAATCAGACGTTTGCGGTTGCAATCCAGCTCGGGCTGCTCGGCGCTGTCGCACTGTTTGCGATGTGGTTCGCACATCTGGCACTGTTTCGCGGCGATGGGGTCGCGGCCTGGTTAGGCCTTGCGATTGTGGCGCAGAACATCGTCGGCTCGCTGTTCAACAGTCACCTGTTCGATTTCACGCACGGTTGGGGTTATGTCATTGGCGTCGGCGTCGCGGCCGGCGCGGCGCTGAAGCAGAAACGGCCGGGCTGAGCAGCCCGGCCGTCAGTCCCGTGATTTCAGTCGGGCCGTCACTTCAGCCGCTTTGCCGCCTCCTGGACCAGGCTCAAATCGGAGTGCTTCTTGACGTCGACGCTCTCCTTGACGATGCCGAGATCGACAGCAGTGTTGACGTTTTTCTGAAGCGCGACGAGGTCCGGCATCATATCCGGATCGCGGTAGTAGTCCTTCTTGGTGAACAGCCAGCCGAACCGCTCCGGTGGAATCTTGAGCAGCTTCGAGGCGATCTTTGCCACTTCGTCGTGGTTCTTCGGATCGAGATACCAGCGCTCGATGCGGAGCATGTCCTCCATGTAGTCGATCAGCGCGGCGCGGTTCTTGTCGATCCACGATTGCCGCGCGGCCCAGAACACGAATTGCGAGGGACCCAGGCCCTCGGTCTGGTCGTACAGCGGCTTGCCGATCTCGTTAAGCATCGGGTTGAGCGCGAACGGCATCACGCCGGTGACGAGGTCGGCCTTCTTTTCGTTCAGCATCGCCGGGTGGGCCGGGAACGGCGCTTCGATCACGGTGTAGTCGCGCTTGTCGATCAGGCCGTGTTTCTTGAGGCCGGCCTTCATGGCGATATCGACGCCGGTTCCGATCAGGTTGGTGGCGAGCACCTTGCCCTTAAGGTCCTCGATCTTGTTGATGCCGGAGTCCTTGCGGACGAAATACTGGTTGCTGAAGTAGCCCGGCACGCCGTCGCGGAACTCGTCGGCGATGACGCGAAGGTCGCTAATGCCGGCGTTGCCGATGGCGATGCCGAGCGTCGAGTAGGCGAGGTTGGCGACTTCCAGCTCGCCGTTGGCGAGCGCCGTGATCATCGGCGGTGTGCCTTGGTATCGCACCGCTTCCATGTTGTAGGATTTGCCCCAGTGCTTGGCGAGGTCCTTCTTCTCGACGATCAGTGGCTGCCAGTTCGAGACCGGCACCACGTAGGAGTTGCGGATCAGAAGCGGCTCGGCGCGGGCGGCGCCGGTCGCGGCCATGGTAGCCGCCAGCAAAACGAATAGAGTTTTCAGGCCACGCATGAATTTCTCCCCTGGATTTGGATCAAGCTGCCATCCCTGTGACGATTGTGAGAAAGCGCAGCGGCATTGACAAGCTCAAATGCTGCGGCTCAAGGCGTGGCGCGCGTTAGTGCCGCAAGGCCCCGGTACGTCTCCACCGTGGGCCTCCACCCAACATCGAGCAATTTTCTCGGATCGGCGACCTGGCTGCCGCCGAGGCGCTGCCAGTCTTCGGCGCGGCCCATGGCACGGGCTGCCGCGGCGAGCAGCGGCTGCGGCACCGGCAGCAGCCCCGGCCGGCGGCCTTGGCCCGAGCGCAGCGCCGCGATGATCTCAGCGAGCGTCAACGCCATTGGGTCGGCGGCGATATAGGTCTCGCCCCGGGCCGCCGGCGGACGACAGCACAAAATGGATCGCGTCGATCAGGTTTTCCCGCGCCAACAGCGAGCGGCGGTTGCGGCAAAGGCCGAGCGGCAACGGCCACGGCGTGCGCGCCAGCTCGATCAGGCGCGCGAGATTGCCTTTGACGCCGGGGCCGTAGATCAGCACCGGCCGCAGGATCGTGAACGGCACGCCGGATGCGCGCACCGCTTCTTCGGCGGCGAGCTTGGAGCGGCCGTAAGCGTCGGCCGGGTGCACTGGGTCGGTCTCGCGCAGGATGCCGCCGGAGGACGGGCCGGCCTGGGCGCGGATCGACGACATGAAGATGAGATGGCGCAGGCCTACGGCGCCGGCTGCGTTGGCAAGCTCGGATGTGGCGAGCCGATTGACGCGGTCGTAGGCCTCTTCGGCGATGCCGGGACCGGCGTGGGCGATGCCGGCGAGATGCACCACGGTCTCGATGTCCTTCGAGCAGCGCCCGCCATTCGACCGGACGGGTCAGGTCGGACACCGCCACGACTTCGACCGAGCGGGGAAACACATCCGCGGGCTGCCGCATCGCCGCCCGCACCGCGTGCCCGGCGTTGGCAAGATCGGTCGACCAGCGCGCGGCCGATGAAGCCGGAAGCCCCGGTGACCAGGATGCGGGTCACGACCGGCCTCGCGATAGGGTCCACAGCAGCCAGCCGACCAGCGCAGCGCCGAGCGCAAGCGTGAGCACCGAGGTCAAGCGGCCGGGCCACAGCACGGTTGCGGCGGCGAGCGCGATCAGGACGAGATTGACCGCGAACACGCGGCCGACGATCTCCATGACGCTCCAGCCGCGATCGGTGGCGCGCTGATAGAAATGCGTGCGGTGCGCCTGCCAGAACGGCTCGCCGTCCTTCATCCGGCGCAGCAGCGTCAAGGTCGCATCGGCGAGGTAATAGAGCGGCAGCAGCACCGCCGCGGCGAGGTGGCCGTCGCCGGCCAGCAGAACCAACAGCCAGGCGAACAGCAGGCCGATCGGCAGGCTGCCGACGTCGCCCAGGAAAATCTGCGCCACCGGCCGGTTGAACGGCGCAAAGCCGATCAGTCCGCCGCCGAGCGCGAGCGCGACGGTGACGCCATGCGGCGGTAGCGCGCCGAGCATGCCGAGCAGCGCCAGGCCTGCGGCGACCGGCACGAATTCGGCGACGGTCATCCAGTCGATGCCGTCCATGAAGTTGGTCAGGTTGACGAACCACAGGCAGCGCAATCAGCAACAGCACCCGCTCGATCCACCACGGCAATACCGGCACGACGCGAATGTCTGCCGGAACGCTGGCGAGGACGATGACGACGGCAATGGCCTGCAAGGCAAGTCGCGGCGCGACCTCGATGGTCTTGAGATCGTCGACGGCGCCAACCGCGGCGATCAGCACCGTCGCGGCCAGGACGGGCCATAGCGTCGTGAACCGAAACGGGCCGATCGCCGTCGCACAAACAGCGACGACCAGCGTCGCCGCGATGACCGCCAAGCCGCCGCCCTGCGGCGTCGATTTGCGATGCGACGACCGCGCGTTGGGATGCGCCAGCGCATGGCGGCTGAGCCACGGCAGCATCGCCATGATGATGGCGGCGCAGAGCACGGCCGCGGCGACCACGACGAGACCGGGTTCGATGCTGTTCATGAGGCTTTCGCAACGCTCTCGGATGTGCCCGGCTGCCTCATCCCATGAGATGGCGATAGAGATCAACGGTCTGCCGGCCGATCGCGCCGGCGGAGAATTTGGCGACGGCGAGACGCCGCGCCGCGGCGCCATAGCGGGCTCGAAGTTCGGCCGACTTCGCCAGCGTCTCGATCGCGTCCGCCAACGCCCGCTCGTCGTCGCCCGGCACGAGCAGACCGGTCTCGCCGGGGATCGCGATCTCGCGGCAGCCCGGAACATCGGTTGCGATCATCGGCCGGCCGAAGGCTGCGGCCTCCAGCAGGCTTTTCGGCAGGCCCTCGCGGCGCGACGGCAGCACGGCGATGTGAGCACGCGTCCAGAGCGTGCGGATGACGCTGACATGGCCAAGCCAGGTCACGCCAGGCTCGAGATTCCAGCTTGCGGCCTCGCGTTCGCTCACCGAAGCCGGGTTCGCCGGATCGGGCGTGCCGGCGATCAGCAGCTCGATCTGCGAGCCGCGCTGGCGCAGCAGCCGGTGGGCGCGCAGCAGCGTGTGGATGCCCTTGTCGGCCAGCAGCCGCCCGACGAAGGCGATGGTCGGCGGCCCTGGCGGCTCGGGCAACGGCTGAAGCACTTCGGTGTCGACGCCCGAGCCCGGGATGATCGCAATGCGCTCCGGCGCAATGCCGAGCCTAAGCATGTCGTCGCGGTCGTCGGGATTCTGCACCAGCACGGCGTGTCCTGGCCGGTTGAGCAGCCGGCGCAGCAGCGCCGTCAGCGGCGCGCGCAGCAGCCGCGCCTTGGTGCTGTCCGAGGTGAAGGTGTAGCCGAGCCCGGTGAGCGCGTTGACGGACTTCGCCGTCCTGCCCAGTCGCGGCGATCGAGCCGAGGATCGCGGCCTGCAATGCGACGTGATGCGCCACGTCCGGCTTCACCTCGCGGTAGATGCGCCGCAACGCCAGGATCGTGCCGAGCGTCTCGCGCGGCGACAGCGCGGCCCCGGGCGAACGGCACGTGATGAAGCGCGAAGCCCTCGGCGCCGATCGCCGCCGCGCCATCGGCGACGCGCGTCGCGACATGGACCTCAAAGCCGGCATCGCGGGCGGCGCGCGCCATCGGCAGGCGATGCGACAGGAAATACCAGTCCTCGGTGACGACGTAGAGCAGGCGCAATGATGCCTCCGCCCCGTGTCGCTAGGCTGCACCAACTCGCAAAAGATCGTGGATATGCACAATGCCGACCGGCCGGCCGCTCTCGACCACGAACAGCGCGGTGATCTTCATGGAGTTGAGCAGCTCCAGCGCCTCGCTGACCAGTTGATCGGGCCGGATCGATTTCGGAGCGCGGGTCATGATCTCATCGACCTTGGCACCGAGCAGGTCGCCGCGCATGTGCCGGCGAAGGTCGCCGTCGGTGACGATGCCGACGAGGTTGCCGTCGCTTGTCGGTGATGCCGACGCAGCCAAAGCCCTTCGCCGACATTTCGAGCACCGCCTCCGACATCTTTGTGCCCAGCGCGATCAGCGGGACCGATTCGCCGCTGTGCATGACGTCGCGAGTGAACTTCAGCAGCGCGCCGAGCCGGCCGCCGGGATGCAGCATGCCGAAATCGACCGCGGTGAAGCCGCGGCTTTCCAGCAGCGCAATGGCGAGCGCATCGCCGAGCGCCGAGCTGCATCAGCGACGACGTGGTCGGCGCGAGATTGTGCGGGCAGGCTTCGCGGGCCTGCGGCAGCACCAGCGCGACGTCGGCTGACTTGCCGAGCGTGCTCGATGCGTCGGCGGTGACAGCGAGGAGGCCGATCCGGAACCGCCGCGAATAGTCGATCAGGTCCTTGAGCTCGGTGGTTTCCCCCGACCAGGACAGCGCCATGATGACGTCGTCGGTCGTGATCATGCCGAGATCGCCGTGGCTCGCTTCGCTCGGGATGGACGAAGAACGCGGGCGTTCCGGTCGAGGCGAAGGTCGCCGCGATCTTGCGCGCGACATGGCCGGACTTGCCCATGCCGGTGACGATGACGCGGCCCTTGGCGGCGCGGATCAATTCGACCGCGGCGATGAAGCTCCGGCCCAGGCCGTCGTGGATGGCGGCGGCGAGCGCGCTGATGCCGCCGGCCTCGGCGTCGAGGGTGCGCAGCGCCGATTCGATGAACGAATGGCCCTGACCCGGGGTCTTGGTCGCCTTGGAGATTCGATTTCGGCATGTTCGTGCTGGATAGCATCGAACCGGCAGGGAGGCGAGCCGCCCCAGCGGGACTGGCACACCGCGAATTCTCATCAACGCAACCTGAGATTGCATAGAGTGCGGACAAGGGCCTTGAAATCACGAAAATGACGCTGCGAATTCGGCGGAATGGTTGCGCTCGGCCGGGGTGGCGCGGTCCGCCAAAGGCCGGTATTGAAGCCGCCGTGACGGCATCGACGGGGAAATCATGATGAGGTTGGCGCGGCTCACGGGCCGGCAATGGCTGATCGTGATCCATGACCTTCTGGTCACCGCGGCCGCGCTGATCGCCACCCTTTATCTTCGCTTTGAGGACGTGCGGCTGGCGGCTCGGCTGGATTGGCTGCCGGCCCTGCTGGTTGGCTTCGTGCTGTTCGCGGCGGTCGTGTTTTTCCTGTTCCGGTCTGCATGAGTCGAAGTGGCGGTTCACGTCGCTGCCGGAGCTGCTGCGGATCATCCAGGCGTCGCTGGTGCTCGCGATTTCGCTGCTTGTGCTCGATTACGTGCTGCTGTCACCCAAGTTTTACGGCACGTTCTTCTTCGGCAAGGTCACGATTGTCCTCTATTTCGTGATCCAGACGACATTCCTCAGCGCGACACGCATCGCCTACCGCTATTTCCGCGAGGCGCGCACGCAGCGGCGGGCGCGCGACGCGGACGCCATCGC
The DNA here is from genome assembly GCA_963702635.1 of uncultured Alphaproteobacteria bacterium. Taxonomy (GTDB): domain Bacteria; phylum Pseudomonadota; class Alphaproteobacteria; order Rhizobiales; family Xanthobacteraceae; genus Z2-YC6860. The sequence goes on along the minus strand of CAVPDL010000007.1, from coordinate 86,389 downwards.
GACGCTGATCCTCGGGCGCGCAGCCGACGTCGAGGTGCCGCTCCGTGCGATCGAAAGCGGCGCACTGTCAAACATCTGGCCGGTCGGTCTGCTGTCGCCGGCGCGCTCCGACCGGGGCGCAAGCGTGCGCGGCGTGCCGGTGATGGGCGGGTTCGACGATCTCGACAGCGTGGTGGCGCTGCTGCGCAAGCGCAAGACGCCGGTGATGCGGCTCGTCCTGACGCCTTCGGCGTTCGAGCCGGGCAGCGGGGTCGAATTCGCGGTGCTGCAGGCACGGCGGCTCGGGTTGATCACCAGCCGGCTGCCCTCGCTGGACGAGCCAGGCCGCACGCCGCAGCTCACCCCGGTGGCGGTCGAGGACCTGTTGTTGCGGCCGAGCGTCAAGATCGACTACGGGCGGCTGCAGACGTTCCTCGCCGGCAAGTCCGTCGTCGTCACCGGCGGTGGCGGCTCGATCGGCTCGGAGATCTGCGACCGCGCGGTGACATTCGGCGCGGCGCGGCTGCTGCTGGTGGAGAATTCGGAGCTGGCGCTCTACGCAGCGCTGGAGCGGCTCGTGGCCAAAGGGACGCAGACGCAGATCGATAGGCCGAATTGCCGATGTGCGCGACCGCGAGCGCATGTTCAGCCTGCTCAAGGAGTTCAAGCCCGACATCGTGTTCCATGCCGCTGCACTCAAGCATGTGCCGCTGCTCGAGCAGGACTGGGGCGAGGGCATCAAGACCAACGTGTTCGGTTCGGTGAACGTCGCCGATGCCGCGGTCGAGGCCGGCGCCGCGGCGATGGTGATGATCTCGACCGACAAGGCGATCGAGCCGGTGTCGGTGCTTGGCGCGACCAAGCGATTTGCCGAGATGTATTGCCAGGCGCTCGACGCCGAGGCGGGGCGCCGCGGCTCGCGCGATCATGCCGGCACGCGCTTCATCGCCGTGCGGTTCGGCAACGTGCTTGCCTCGAACGGCTCGGTGGTGCCGAAGTTCAAGGCGCAGATCGAGGCGGGTGGGCCGGTGACGGTCACGCATCCGGACATGGTGCGCTATTTCATGACCATCCGCGAAGCCTGCGACCTGGTGGTGACGGCGGCGAGCCATGCGCTCGGACCCGAGCGCAGCGACGTGTCGGTTTATGTCCTGAAGATGGGCCAGCCGGTGAAGATTTCAGACCTCGCCGAGCGCATGATCCGCCTGTCGGGTCTTGAGCCCGGCCGCGACGTGAAGATCATCTATACCGGCATCCGGCCGGGCGAGCGGCTGAACGAAATCCTGTTCGCCCGCGAGGAGGCCGATTCCGGCATCGGCATCAGCGGCGTGCTGGCGGCGCGGCCGGTCAGTCCGTCGCTCGAGGTGATGCGGGCGTGGCTTGCAACCCTGGAGCAGGGATTGGCCCGCGAGGAGCGCGCGGCGATCTACGCGGTGCTGCACGATGCGGTGCCGGACTTTCGTGGCGTGGCGGCCTGATTTTTGTCCTCGGTTGACCTCCCTGGCCGATGCCGTTAAGTGACCGCCATGCCCAGACGCCTGGATTTACACGAGGATTTTAGCCGCGAAGAAGAGATCGCTGGCGCCAGCGATCGCAAGTTCGGCTTGCTGTTCGCGGCCGTGTTTGGCGCGGTCGGCGTCGTGCGCTGGTGGCTCGGTCACGCCTGGTGGGAATACTGGCTTGGCGGTGCGGTCATATTTCTCGCCGTCGCGATGGTTGCGCCTCGGGTGCTGGCGCCGCTCAACCGGCTGTGGGCTGCGCTCGGCTTGCTGCTGCACAAGGTCGTCAATCCGCTGGTCATGGCGTTGCTGTTCATCTGCTGCATCGCGCCGATGGGGCTCGTCATGCGGGCGTTCGGCAAGGACTTTCTCAGCTTGCGATTCGATCGCAACGCAAAGAGCTACTGGGTCGAAGCGCTACCCGCCCGGGACCGCGCCGAATACGATGAAGAACCAATTCTAGACGGGCGGACATGCATGGGACTCGTCGTCGCGAACTCTGGGCTTTCATGAGGGACCGCAAGAAGTTCTGGCTGCTGCCGATCATGCTCATGATGGTGACTGTTCGGCGGTCTGATCGTCCTGACCAAGGGCTGCGCGGTCGCGCCGTTCATCTACACGCTGTTCTAGAAGCGTTGCGCATCCATGCGCTCCTCGGCATCTCGGCGTTCTACCACGACAGCGCAGCCGCGCTGGTCGAGGACGGCGAGATCGTCGCGGCGGCGCAGGAGGAGCGCTTCACCCGCAAGAAGCATGACGCGCGCTATCCGAAGAACGCCGTGAACTATTGCCTCGCCGAGGCCGGCATCAAGCTCGACGCCGTCGACCACATCGTATTCTACGACAAGCCGTTCCTGAAGTTCGAGCGGCTGCTCGAGACCTACCTCGCGTTCGCGCCGCGCGGCTTCCAGTCGTTCCGCATGGCGCTGCCGGTGTGGCTCAAGGAAAAGCTGTTCCAGAAGATGCTCTTGTCCGACGAGCTCAAGGCGGTCGAGCCCGGCTACGACTGGCAGGAGCGGCTGCTGTTTGCCGAGCATCATCAAAGCCACTGCGCGTCGGCATTCTATCCGTCGCCGTTCGAGGAGGCGCTGGTTCTCACCATGGATGGCGTCGGCGAGTGGGCGACGACGTCGGTTGCGGTCGGCCGCGACAACAAGCTCGAGATGATGAAGGAGATCCACTTCCCGCATTCGCTCGGGCTGCTCTATTCGGCGTTCACCTATTACACGGGCTTCAAGGTCAACTCCGGCGAGTACAAGGTGATGGGCCTCGCGCCCTATGGCGAGCCGAAATACACCAAGCTCATTTTCGACCACCTGGTCGATCTCAAGGACGACGGCTCGTTCCGCCTGAATATGGATTACTTCGACTATTGCACCGGGCTGACGATGACGAACGCCAAGTTCGACGCGCTGTTCGGCGGTCCGCCGCGCGGCCCCGAGCAACTGCTGACGCAGAAGCACATGGACCTGGCGGCCTCGGTGCAGGCCGTCGCTCGAAGAAATAGTGCTGCGGATGACGCGGGCGCTGCGCACCGAGTATCAGCTCGACAATCTGTGTCTCGCCGGCGGCGTCGCGCTGAACTGCGTTGCCAACGGCAAGGTGTTGCGCGACGGCAAATGGAAGAACATCTGGATTCAGCCGGCGGCCGGCGACGCCGGCGGCGCGCTCGGCGCGGCGCTGCTCGGCTATCATTTCTTCAAGGACGGCGCGCGCCGTATCAACGGCTCGGGCGATGCCATGCACGGCGCCTATCTCGGGCCGCAGTTTCCGCAGGCCGAAATCGAGCGGCGGCTAAGCGCGGCCGGTGCCCGCTTCGAAACGCTTGGCGAGGAACAATTGATCAAGACCTGCGCCGACGACCTGGTCGCCGGCCTGGCGCTCGGCTGGTTCCAGGGCCGCATGGAGTTCGGTCCGCGTGCGCTCGGCGCCCGCTCGATCCTCGGCGACGCCCGCAGCCCCTCGATGCAGAAGACGCTCAATCTGCGGGTGAAATACCGCGAGAGCTTCCGGCCGTTCGCGCCTTCGGTGCTGCGCGAGAAGGTCGCCGACTGGTTCGAGCTGGACGGCGACTTGCCCTACATGCTGCTGGTCGCCGATGTGCGCGAGAAGCTGCGGCGCGACATGACCGAAGCCGAGCGCAATCTGTTCGGCATCGACAAGCTCAACGTGCCGCGCTCCGCCATCCCGGCGGTGACGCATGTCGACTATTCGGCGCGTGTCCAGACCGTCCATCCGGAGACCAACCCGCGCTACCATGCGCTGATCAAGGCGTTCGATGCGCGCACCGGCTGCCCGGTCATCGTCAACACCAGCTTCAACGTGCGCGGCGAGCCGATCGTGCTGGCGCCGGAGGATGCGTTCCGCTGCTTCATGGGCTCCGATATCGAGCGGCTCGCGGTCGGCAACTGCTATCTGCGCAAGGAGCAGCAGGACCCGGCGCTGAAGATCGATTACAAGGACGACTTCGAGCTGGATTGATCGGCTCGGCGCGGGCGCGCGGGAGAGGTCCATTCGCATCCTGATCGTGATCGGCTCGCTCGAGGTCGGCGGCGCGGAGATGCATCTCGCGCAGATTCTACCGCGCTTGGTGCGCTCGGGATTTGAAGTTGCGGTCCATACCATCAGCGGCCGCGGCGAGCTTGCCGGCCGGCTCGAGGCGGCCGGCGTCGAGGTCATCGTGCCGCCGGGCGCAGGACCTTCGGCCGGACGAAGCCCGGCACAGCGATCGGCTCGCGCCGCGCGCGCCCTGATTTCGCTGGCGCGCTACTATCGGCGCTGGCGCCCGGACGTCGTGCATTTTTTCTTGCCCGAAGCCTACATTGTCGGCGCACTGCTTGCGCTGCCGTTTCGCTTCAAACGCGTGATGTCGCGCCGCTCGCTCAACGATTACCAGACCAAGCATCCCTGGATGGCATGGATCGAGCGCAGGCTGCATCGGCGCATGCACGCGCTGATCGGCAACGCGCAGGCTGTGGTCGATCAACTGGTCGGGGAGGGTGCCCCGGCGGAACGCGTCCACCTGATCCGCAACGGCGTCGATGTTGCGCGTTTCGAGGCGGTGGGCGACGAGGCACGCGCAGCTCTTGGTGTGACGGCAGATACGCTGCTGCTGCTGATCGTCGCCAACCTGATCCCGTACAAGGGCCACGCCGATCTGCTTGCGGCGCTGGCGCAGATAAACGCCAAACTCCCGCCCTGGTGCCTGCTCTGCGCCGGGCGCGACGACGGCGTCGGACCGCTACTGCAGGGCTCGGCGCAGGCGCTGGGCATCGGTTCGCGCGTGCGCCTGCTCGGCTCGCGCAACGATGTGCCGGATTTGCTGAAGGCTGCGGACATCGTGGTGCTGGCCTCCCATGAGGAGGGTTTCCCCAACGCCGTGATCGAGGCGATGGCTGCGGGGCGGCCGGTGATTGGCACGCGGGTCGGCGGCGTGGCGGAAGCGATTATCGACGGCGAGACCGGCGTCATTGTGCCGCCGCACCATCCCGCGGAGATGGCCAAGGCGCTGATGAAGCTGGCGAGCGATCCGGCGCTGCGCTCGCGCATGGGCGCCGCCGGCCGCGCCCGCGCGCAGTCGGAGTTCGGTCTCGAGATTTGCGTGGCGCGGTATGCCGCGCTCTACCGCGGGCTCAGCGGCGCGTAGCGCAGCCGCCGTTCGAATTTCCCTTTTTTGAAAAGAAATCCCGCTTGGCCAATATTTCCATGAAAAAGCGCACGCCCTCGCGGTTGAGATGGCTTGGATCGACGAAGTAGCGGGCATCGACCGGTGGGTCGTCGATGAAATCCCAGATGCGCGCTTCGCCCGCAATTTGGCGCGCAGCCGAGCGCAACGCGTCGATGCGGTTCGCCGCCGCATAGGCCGGTACCGCGGGCGAGAGCAGCAGACGAACCTCGATGCCGCAGCGCCGGGTCGCATCCATCAGTGCCCTGGCGGCGGCGATGTTCTCGTCGCGCGGCACGAAATACCGGCCCGACGGGACAACTCCATCTTGCGGCGGCAAAGAGCCGTCGAGCAACGGATCGGGCAGCGGCACGAAGATCTTGTGCACGGCGTTCAGGACGAAAATGCTGTTGTAGTTGAACAGCCGGCTGACGACGCCGGCGGTGTACAGCGTCGGGAAATATCTTTTCACCAAGCCGTCGATACGGCTGGACCGGTCGGCAAAGGCGCGGAGGTCTTTCAGTGACCCTTCGTCGCTGAACAACGCGGAAAGCTCGACGACGAGAACGCGAGGTGGGCCGTAACGGTCCAGATAATCGTCGAACAGGGCATTGGAGATTTCCATGGAGGCGCCGGGCAGCGCCAGGCTGATGACCTGGCTGTTGAACCCGCGGGACAGCGCGTCGAGATCGATGTTGCGGTAGGCGCGCGAATTGCCGAGCACGACGACGTCCGCGGCGGCGCTGTCGCCGTAAAGCCGCGCGATCGGGTCGCGGCTGTGGTCGAGCAACCGGCCCATCGCGAGCGCGAGCAGACGGTCGCCGGCAAACCACAGCGCCAGCAGCAGGATGAAGGGGCGCATTTTGCGCAGCATCGGCGGCCTAGAACTGGAAATAAATGAATTCGGCGCCGGAGAAGGCGCCGAGCAGGGCCGTCATCCAAAGCATCATCGCCATCGCTGCAGCGCGCCACTCGATACGGCGGCCGTAGCTCTCCTGGACTGAGCGGTATTCGGCGACGATGTCGATCGCCATCACCACGAGGATCGCCAATACGCATTTGGCGAGACCGATGCGATCGGTGGTGATGAGAGCGGTGTCGTTCAGCGTGACGATGCGACGAAGAATTTCGACTGCACTGCCGAGCGACGGCGCCCGAAAGAAGGTCCAAGCCAGCGTGGTGAGGACAAACACCGCCAATATCAGCGGCACGCGGACAATGCGCTGGACGGCCGCCGTGTTCAGCCATGCGATGTCCTCTGCGAGATTGGCGCCCAGGCGCCAGATCACCAGGTAGAGCCCGTGCAGCAGGCCCCAGATCACGAACGTCCAGGCTGCGCCATGCCAGAGCCCGCCGAGAAACATCGTGATCATGAGATTGCGAAAGGTCATGAGCGCGCCGCGCCGGTTGCCGCCGAGCGGGATGTAGAGGTAATCGCGCAGCCACGACGACAGCGAGATGTGCCAGCGCTGCCAGAATTCGCTGAACGATGCCGATAAGTACGGCCGCCTGAAGTTGACGCCGAGATCGAAGCCCATGATCCGGCCAAGACCGATGGCGATGGCCGAATAGCCGGCGAAATCGCCGTAAATCTGGAAAGCGAACATCGTCGCCGCGAGCAGGTGCCCGGCGGCCCCGAAACGTTCCGGCGTCGTGAACGAACCATCCTCGTTGAGCTGATGTCCGATCGTGTCGGCGAGAACGAGTTTGAGGAAAAATCCCCAGACAATCAGCTCAAGCCCCCGAAAGGTGCGATCCCAGTCGAACCGGTGATCGGCCTTCATCTGCGGCAGCAGATGGACAGCACGGACGATCGGGCCTGCCACAAGCTGGGGAAACAGCGCGACGAAGGCTGCAAATCGCAGCAGGCTCCGCTCAGGTGGGCAGACGCCGCGATAGACGTCGATCGTGTAGCTCAGCGACTGGAACGTATAGAACGACACGCCAACCGGCAGGATGATGTTGAGCGTCACCCACGACGGCGTCGCGCCGAACAGCCGCATCAGTTCAACCAGCGAGCCGGCAAAGAAGTTGAAGTACTTGAAGAAGGCGAGAATGCCGAGATTGACGACGACGCTGCCGATCAGCAGCGCCCGCCGCCGCCGTTCGTTCTGCTCGTACTCCAGCAGCCTGCCGAGGCTGTAGTCGACCGTGGTCGAGAAGCCGAGCAGGAACAGGAAACGCCAGTCCCACCAGCCATAGAACAGATAGCTCGCCAGCAAAATGAACCACAGGCGGGCGCGGCCATGCAGGACGAAATAGATCGAGAAAAAGAGGGCGGCGAAGGCAAGGAACGTGAGGCTGTTGAAGAGCATGGAGAACGGGTGTCGCCTTCGGAGAGCGGCCGGCGCGAAAAACCGCGGGAATCCGGCCCCCGCGACCGTCGTTAAGCTGTTTAGCCGAATTTCCCGAAGCCTGCGACGGCCAATGACTTGACGCCCAACCAGGCCTTGGCTATGCGTTCACGTCGTGAACAAAGTCGACAACAACGACGTCTTTACCGCCTCCTCGCGCCCGGCGGCGGCACAGAAGGAGGACGCCGCCGCATTGGCGACGTTGCGGTTGCTCAACGCCTTCGACACCGAAGCGGGCGTCACCCAGCGCTCCGTCGCAGCCGAACTCGGCATCGCCGTCGGCTTGGTCAACGCCTACATCAAGCGTTGCGTGCGCAAGGGCTACGTCAAGACCAGCAAGGCGCCGGCGCGGCGCTATGCTTATTATCTGACGCCAAAGGGATTCGCCGAGAAGAGCCGGCTCACCGCGGAATATCTCACTTCGAGCTTCAACTTCTTTCGCAACGCGCGCGGCCAGTGCGGCGACGTGTTCGAGCAATGCGTGGCGTTGGGCTATCGCCGGCTGGTGCTGTGCGGCGTCAGCGACCTCTGCGAGGTGGCGTTCATCGCGGCAACGGAATTCGACGTCACGCTGCTCGGCGTATTTGATCCCAAGTTTGAGCGGGACAGCTTTCGTGGCCTGAAGGCCGTGCGGCAATTCGAGGACTTCGGGCCGGTCGACGCAGCCGTGGTCACCGCCATGCCACACTCCCAGGCGATGGCCGATGCCTTGCTTGCCTATCTGCCGGCCGAACGAATCCTGTCTCCCCGCATGCTGCGCATCGGGCGCAATCCGCCGCAGGCAAAGGCGCGCTGACACCGAAGAGGCGGCCCACAATGTCCTGGTTCGCCGTCCAGACCATGCCGCGAGCGGAAGACCGCGCCCGCGATCATCTCCTGCGTCAACACTACGAGACCTATCTGCCGCGTCTGCGCAAGCGGCGCCGGCACGCCCGGCGCGTCGACACCGTGCTGCGACCGCTGTTTCCCGGCTACCTGTTCGTCAGCTTCGACCCGAACCGCGATCCCTGGCGCGCGATCAATTCGACGGTCGGCGTGACCCGGCTGGTCGGTTTCGGCGACGTGCTCGTGCCAGTGCCCGACAAGGTGATCGAGGGCCTGCGCTCGCTGGAAGACGAGAAGGGCATCATCGTCGGCGCCGGGCCGGCGCTCAAGCCGGGGCAGGCGGTGCGCATTCTCGATGGCGCGCTCGCCGATCAGATCGGCGTGCTGCTCGAAGGCACCGGCGCCGAGCGCGTGCGCCTGCTGGTGCGCTTGCTGGGCCGCGAGGTGAAGGTGGTGATGCCGGGAGAGTCGATCGAGCGGGCAGAGGTGCCGTGAACACCTTACCGGCACGCACGGCGCATGTGCGGGGTGCGGCCGCACACGTTGTGACGGCCATACGCCATCCCTGGCGCCGCGTTGGTTTGACCGGGGGCGTCGCCCATGTGGCGGGTGCGGTCGGTCCGGTCGACGCGCTGGCGGCGAGCCTTGCGGAGGCGCCGGACGATGCAGCGCGGACGAAGCTTCTCAATGCGACTGATTTCCTTTTTGCGCTGATCGTCGAAACACCCGACCGCGTCATCGCGGCAAGCGACCTCGTCCGTTCGACGCCGATTTACGTTGCGCGGACCGTGACCGGATGGGCGGTCGGCAACGATGCCCGGGCGCTCGCCGCGCAACTGGCGTCACACGCCCCCGATCGGGACTCGCTTCTCGAAATCGAGATGGCCGGCTACGCCACCGGCGGCGCCACGGCCTATGCCGATCTGCGTGTGCTGGAATGTGGCGGCTTCGTGGTTTTCGACGACGAACATGCGGAGTTCGTTCCGCATCGCTATTTTCGTTATCTCCGCGCGGCTGGAACGAATGGAACGGCAGCGGACGAGCTTGGGAACACGCTGGACCAGTTACGACAAACGCTGGACAAGGTGTTTTCCGAGCTTGTCCGCCGCGCCGGCGGGCGCAAGGTGCTGGTGCCGATCAGCGGCGGGCTCGATTCACGGCTGGTTCTCGCCAAGCTCGTGGAACATGGCTGTCCCAATCTGGCTAGCTTCTCCTATGGCACTCCGGGAAACACCGACGCCTCCATTGGCCGCGAGGTCGCGGAAAAGCTCGGCGTGCCGTGGCAGTTCGTTGCGTCTCGCGGCCACCGCGCCTTCTTTGGCGGCGACGACGGCCGTAAATTCTGGAGGTTTTGCGATGGCTTAGCCTGCGTGCCGAGCCCGCAAGACATCGTGCCGCTGTCCGAGCTGCGGCCCGGGCCGGACACCATCATGGTCAACGGCCAGACCGGCGACTTCCTCAGCGGCGGTCATATTCCGCCGGCGCTGCGCAGCGGAGACTGCAGTCGCGAGACGTTCCTCGCGACCATCACAGGCAAGCACTATGGCTTGTGGCGCAGCCTCGCCACGGCCGAACATCTGCGGACGATCGGGCGCCGTATCGAGCACGTGACGGGTCCGCTGCCGCCGCGCCTATCGGTCTCGGAAGCGATTGCGCGCCACGAATTGTGGGAATACGAGGCGCGCCAGGCCTCGTGGGTCGTCAACGCCCAGCGCACCTACGAATATCTCGGGCTTGGCTGGGAATTGCCGTTGTGGGATCCGCGGTTGATTTGGCTGTTCCGCGACGCATCTGCCGAACAGAAGGCCGGGCAGGGGCTCTACCGGGGGTACCTGGAGAAATGGAATTTCCGCGGCCTGTTCGCTGGCTATTCCCGCCCGCGCAATTCGTGGCCGGCCTGGTCGCGCCCGCTCGCCGCCGTCGAGAAGGCTGCACAGATGCTCGGCGGCGCCGCATTGCAACGCCGCGCCAATGCCACGTTGTGCTACTTCGGCCACTACCGGCATCAGTACGCCGAGCTGGGCTTTGGCCAATTCATGACGGTACGTCATGAAATGCGGCACATCCTCGGCCATCACGCCCGCCTCTGGCTCAAATGGAATGGCTTTCCAGCCGCCGGTGAGAGCGCCTGATGCGCATGCTGTTCGTCAGCCGGCTGATGAGCGGATTTGCGGATTTGCTTCGTACTGGCGTCTGGCAGCCGACCGGAGCGCCGGCCATCGCAAGGCTGATGCGGGCGCTCGCCGCGCGCGAGCCGGACACGCGGTTTGTCTTGGTGGCGCGCGAAGCGGGATTTGACTTTTCCGCGCCATGGACCACAAGCCGCGACGTTGAGCTCAAGCTGCAAGGGTTTCCCGCGCCGCTGCGCGTGCTGGCGGGCGCGCATCGGTTTCCCGCGCTGATGGGCCGATGGCGTGGCCATCTCGCCGAATGCCGACAGCTTCTGATCCTGCTCGCGGAAATCCGGCGAACGCAGCCGGACGTGATCTATTTCGAACGGGGCGGGGCGCTGATCGCCGGCGTCGTTGCGCGCCTTAATCCGGGACGAGTGGTGTTGCGCCTGCTCGGCATATTGCCCTGGATGCACCAACTGGCGAAGGCGCACACGCCATATCATCGCCTGCTGCGCTGGGCCTATCGCGCGCCGTTCGGATTGGTCGTCTGTAGCGAGGATGGAAGCGGCGGTCGTAGCTGGATGGCGCACAATCTCCGGCCGGGCGTGCCGCGCATGACCTTGCTGAACGGCGTCGATCCGCTGCCGGCGCAGCGACTTGACGCCGATTTTCTTTCGCGAATTCCGCCGGCCGCCGTCGTTATCCTGTCGCTTGGCCGGCTGGAAGCGCTACGACGGCTCGATGATTTTCTGACGGCCATGTTGCGAATGCCGCAAGACACGCGCCAGACCGCCCACGTGCTGATCGTCGGCGACGGTCCGGAACGCCTTCGGCTTGAATCGATGGTGGAAGCCGCCAAGGCTCGCGATTTCGTGACTTTCGCGGGCGCACAACCGCTGGCTGGCGTCGCCGCCGCGCTTTCGCGCGCGGACATCTACGTCATGCTCAACGACATGTGCTGCCTGACCAATTCAACGCTGGAGGCCTTGCGGGCCGGATTGTGCCTGGTGGTTCTCGATCCGCCACCGCCGGTCGATGCCGATCCCGCAACCGACGAGTTGCTGCCGCCAGACCTTGCGGTGCGAATTCCCCGAAGCGATCATGCAGCCCTCATCGAGGTCTTGGCGCGCCGGATCGCGGGGCTAATCGGCGATCCCGCGGCTCGCCAGGCTCGCCGCACCAAGGCTGCTGCGATGGCGGCGTCACGTCTGCAAGCCTGGCCGGCGCGACTCGATCGCGAAATCGACCTGCTCCAACGCATCGCTCGCGGCGAGCGCCTGCCGGAGCAGGTTGATGGCTGAACGAGTTGATCTCGCCATGGTGATCGCCGACCTCGGTGCCGGCGGTGCGCAGCGCGTCCTCATCCGCGCAACGGAGATTCTGCTGGCGCGCGGCTATCGCGTGGTGGTCATGACCCTCGCGGATCAGTCGAGCGATTTTTATCGTCTGCCGCCCGGCACACTGAGACTTTGCGCCGGAGGCGTGGGCGTTTCGGCCAACAGGATGGTCGGCCTCTGGCGCAATGGTGCACGCATTCTCGCGCTGCGTCGGGCCTTGCGCGCGACAGGAGCGAGGAGCGTGCTGTCGTTCGTCACGCAGACCAACGTGCTGACAATTATGGCGTCGTGTCGCCTCGCCATGCGCGTGGTCGTATCGGAGCGCAATGACCCGCGGCGGCAGCGTCTGCCATGGTTGTGGGAGAAATTGCGAGCTTGGCTCTACCGTCACGCTGACGCGGTGACGATCAACTCAATGGACGCGCTGGCCGCTCTCAAATCTTCAGCGCCGGGGACCCAACCGGTGTTCCTGCCCAATCCTCCACCACCGATCCATCCGGCGGTCGACGCAGCGCAACCCGCGCGGCGCGTCCTCAACGTCGGACGGCTACACCCGCAAAAGGCTCAGGACGTGCTGATCGACGCGTTTGCGCTGGTGGCTCGCGATCACCCAGGGCTAGATCTTTGCATCGCCGGAGAAGGCGAAGACCTTGCCGCGCTGAAAGCGCTCGCGGCCGATCGCTGCGTTGCGGGGCGCGTGGATTTTGTCGGCACAGTCAAGGATATCGATGCGGTTTACGACACGGCCTCGATTTTTGCGTTGCCATCGCGACACGAGGGCACGCCTAATGCGCTGATGGAGGCCATGAGCCACGGACTGCCTTGTGTCGTGAGCGACGCGTCGGCGGGGTTGCGTGACCTCATCGCCAACGAAGATGACGGACTCGTGGTTCCGGCAGACGACCCACAGGCATTGGCCCAGGCCTTGGACCGACTGATACGCTCGCCGGAGCTGCGGGTGCGGCTGGGCACAGCCGCGCACGCCAAGATGCGTTCACGCAGTGCCGAGGCCGAGGTCGATCGCTGGGAAGCGATCCTGGCATTAGGCCCCGCCCGCCCCGGCGCGGTATGAACCGCCGCGGTAGCAGGCATGAACCGGATTCCTGAAATAGCGCCGCAGCAGTTCGAGGTAGTCCTCGAAGGGCAATACAAAAAAACCCTCATACGGTCCGGCGGCCGAACCGCCGCGCACGAAACGAGCGTTGTAGGCGTTGAGACCAAGCGCCACGCTGACCCAGTCCCGCTCTGCCATCTGCGAGGCATGGCACCTGATCGCCTCACTCTTGCCTGCGGCGTGCGCGCCGATGTCCACCAGCACATTGCACGGCATCGATGTGTAGACCTGATAAGCCCAGATCTCGGGTTTGGCGCGCAGCGTCGCGCCGTCCGCTGCCCGCAGCAGCAGCTCGTTGGCGCGGCGATGATCGTCGTGGTCGTCGGCGAAAAACGGAATGAAAAGCGCCTCTGGCGATGTTTTGTCGATCGCCATGGCAAAGACCGCGAGCGCCTGAGCATCCACCGGGATGGCGCGCGGAGCAAAGCCCAGAAACGTCGGGCCGGCGCCGAGAACATGGCACGCAGCCTCGGCCTCGCGGCGCCGAACTGGTGCTGCCTCGGTATCGCCGCTGGTCAGAAACACCACTTCGATCATGGCTCCGCAGTCCAGCGCCGCGAGCAGTGTACCTCCGCATCCGATCGACTCGTCGTCCGGATGCGGGGCCACGGCTGCGATGCGCTTGGCGCGCGGCGCTGGCATGACGGCGGGCTGCAAGCGCGCCGACTGACGCAGCGTTGCGAGCGCGTCGGCGACACGGTCGAGGTCGTCCAATGGCTCCCAGTCGCGCAGGAAAAACTTGTATGCGCGCCGCGGCAGCAGCCAGTTCGTCAGGCGCGTCTGCCAACGCGGTGGCATTCCTCAACTCATGGGCCTGATGACCTGTTGGCGACCAGCAAAAGTGGCATCGCGCCGGAGCGAATGCGCGCGATCCTAGAGTTCGGATTTCTTCGAGTTCGAGCAATGATTGACCGGCCGCAAATCACTTTTGCCGCCGCGGACGACCGTGAGGCGCGTGACGCTTGGCAGCAACTGCTGCAAGACTTCCCCGCAGCCCGGGTCCATGCCGACGTTCGCTGGCTCGATGTGCTGGCGCAGGCTTACGGCGTTCGGGGCATGCTTGCACTGGCGCGCGACGCTTCAGGCGCCCTGCAAGCCGGATTGGCGGGATACGATTCTCGCACACTGCGTTGGCGGCACACGTTCCATTCGCTGCGGCATGGCGTGCTGGCAAAGCAGCAGGCTGCTTTACCAGCCCTGTTGACTGAAGTCTCCAGACGCGGCCGCGAGCGGGGATGCGTCTCGGCGACTATCGGCGGAGGCCCTCGCATAGCAGAGGGAGCCTATCGCGAAAGCGTCCGCCACGCCGTCAGACTTGGACTTGGGAATGGAGCGCAATCGCTGTGGGACGGATTTCGCGACAAGACTCGCAACACGATCCGCAGGGCCGAACGCGCCGGAATGACGGTATCGAATGACTCGGCTCATCTTGGTGCCTTCCACATGCTTTATGCCCGTGCGATGACCGAGCGAAGCGTTAACGCGCGGACGTTCAAGTTCTTTCGCGCGCTGTTTTCGATTTTCGGGTCCGACGCGCGCCTCTACAGCGCGCTGGCCGGCAGGCAACTTTGCGGCGCGATGGTCATCGTCACGGTCGGCGGGCATTCGGCGTATCCGTATGGTGCGTTCGACGACGTCGGGCATAGATTAGGAGCCAACTCATTGCTGCTGTGGCATGCCGCGCAAGATCTTGCAGCGGAAGGTGTACAGGGTCTGGACCTCGGTCCATCGGCGCCGGGCAGTGGCTCATATCGTTTCAAGGTCCATATGGGTGGGATGCCGCAAGAGCTGCATTATGTCGAATTGCTTCAGCCGAAGGGCACGCTGCAGCAGATGACATCCAAGCTGCCAAACGCGCGATCGCGCGGTCGGCTGGATCGATTGATCGGCTGCCTGCCGATGGGGCTGAGGATTCGAGCGCGCACCTGCCTCGGGCGCACCGGCCGGCTGCTATGATCGTGCCGGTCGCCCGCCACAGTGAGGCGTGATGCAAGTCCGTGCTTTCATGTTCGGATCGGCAGCGCCATCCAGCTACGTCGCGGCGCAGGCCCTGATCGACATCCCCATTGTGCGATTTCTCGGCTTCTGCTGGTCGCCGCCGCAACGAACCTCGCTCAAGGAATGCGTTGGCCGGCTTATCGGGAGCGAACGTATCCTCAGCACGCCGAGATCGCGTGGCCGAGCCCCAAGCGTGCCCCTGTTCGATCGCAACGATCTCGGCACGGTCCAGATATTTCTGGAGCGCGAACGCCCAGACCTGATCCTCAGTTGCGGCTTCCCCAAATTGATACCGAATCCGGTTCTGGAACTGGCCCAGCACGCCATCAACATCCATCCCGGGCTGTTGCCGCAGCGGGCCGGCGGCACCCCGGTGAGGTGGGCGGTGCGGCTCGGCGACTCGGAATACGGCGTTACCGCGCATTACATGACGGATCGATTTGACGCGGGGGACATCGTTTTCCAGGAGACGATGCCGCTGCCTCCGGATACGACCACAGGCGAGGCGGAGGCCGCGCTCGATCCTCACGTCGCCCGGATTGTCGGCTCAATCGTGCGGAAAATCGAGCGTGGCGAAGCGCTGAACAGGAAATCTCAAGTCGCGGAGGCGTCCATGCCGTCGTTGCGCGGCCACCGCCAATTCGTTGATTGGCAGGCCGATGATGCGGCATCGATCCGCCGCCTCTGTAACGCCATGCGTCCTCGCAGCGGAGCGCTGGCTCGATCGGGCGCGCGAACCATCGTCCTGTGGGACGTTGAGCCGGGAGGTGTGCGATCTGCACAATGCGCCGCGGGAACGGTTTCCGATGTAGGTCCGGAGGGGCCGACGATTGCCACGCGCGGCGGAAGCATGGTCGTCCGCAAAGCCCTGATCGGAGGCCGCGTGCGCGCCGGCGCAATGCTGAAGCTTCATGTTGGCGATCAGTTGTCGTGACCCCATTAGCGGTGCGGCACCTGCGCGGAGCCTACTCTAGCGCGACGATATCGGCTGGCGGCCGTCGGCTCGTAGGATCATGTCGGCAAGCAGCGCGTTGCCCTTTGGACTTAGGTGCCCGCCGTAGCTGCCGAATTCATAAAAACTCGGCGTATCGCCCAGCTTTCGCATCTCGGCACCTGCATCCATATAATTCATACCGAGACCGGTCACGATATCGCGCAGCCGCTGCTCAGGCAGTTCCAGTTCATGTGCGGCCTGCAGCACGTGAGGCAGCGATATCACGGTGACTTTGGAGCCAAGCGAGTCGGCCAGCAGTTTGGTCCGTTTGAAGATGCGGGTGAGCAGATCGAAGTCGACCGTCGCGCCGTCCCAATGCGTAATGCCGAGGGCTTCGCGCACTGACGTGAACTTCAGAAAATTCCGTGGGCGTTTGAGCATCGATTGGATCGGTGTCTGCGCGTAGCGGTTGGTGCCGCCATATTCAGTGTCGAAGAAGCGATCCATCATCCGCACGACTTCGTCGTCGTGGTCGACGAGGTGTTGGGTGAAACCTGGCTCGTCGACATAACGGCGTAGGACCGGATGATTCTTGTCCTGCATCATGCCGGACAGGTCGTTACCGGCATAATGCACCCATACGATCTGCCTGGGCCGTACCACTGGAGCGTATTCGACGAGCGTCGCAAGATTGGTTTGCGGGGAGTTGCCGCCGATGCCGAGGTTGACGATGGATGGCAAAGACTTTCGCGCCCGGTCGACCATGCCGTCGTTCTTCGGCGCACAAAAACCATGAACGAAGGAATCGCCGACAACCGCCATTTCGACCGGTGCCTGGTCCCAGATCGCGTCCGGATTGTTGAAGCCATGCCGGTCGGAGCGAATGATCAGATACTGTCCGATCTCGTTGCACATAGCGATGAGGCGGTTTGGCGTGTTTGCGATCGGCATCAACGGGCCGCCATGATGGAGAATACGCATGAAGGGATGCGCGTTGGTGCCCTTGGCGCGGAGGTCCGCCACCACCTCGTCAAGGCTGCGCGGGTCGAATGGGTTGCCGAATTGGCGGGCGGCGGTCTCGACCCGGTCGCGCACGTCGTAGCGCTGGTATTGCAGATAGAACTCAGCGCCATAGATTGCCGGCACGCATGCCGCGAGGCACAAGAGCGCGGACAGCCGCGTCTCGCGGCCGGCGAACGAAAGGCCGAACAGCAGCAGCGCGGCTGCGACCATCGGCGTCACGTAGTACAGCAGAAACTGCTGCGGAATCTGGCTGGCCATTAGGCCCGCCCAGCGCTCCGCGATCGACATCGCAAGCACCGCGAGCATCGCGAGCGCTATCAGGCGCAGTAGAATGCGGGTCAGGCTGGGGCGCGCGGGCATGTGCGATCTGCGAGCGGGATTTGCAGCACCCGGATTAGGTCGTGCATGTCAGCCGGGTCAAGCGGTTTGTTCACCAGCCCGGGTGTTCCGGGCGCATCGATGTTGGCTCGGCATTGATACGTAAGCTTTTGGAAAATAATGACTTTTTGCGCAGAAATTCGACGGTCAAAACGTTAGCTTTGATTGTTCACGTCATGAACAAATTGCTTGACCCGCCTAACCCCCGCGTCTAATCGTAAATCCTCTTTGCGGCGGGCGGGTGAAGCGATTTTCACCCGTTCTGCGGTAGCTTACGCGGGTTTCTCGGACGCTGCGAGCCCGCCCAGCCGGCCGAAATTCGCAGGCCGCCGCCCGCGCCGGGCTCACCACTCAACAACATGACAATGAAAATCTTCGGTTGCGATCTTGATCGCGAAGTCGCCGTGGTTGCCGAAATCGGCGTCAACCACGAGGGCGACGTCGAGGCGGCCTCGCGCCTGCTGCGGCTCGCGGCGGAAGCCGGGGCGCATGCGGTCAAGTTTCAGACCTTCACGCCCGGGCACTACACATCGTCTTCCGATCCGGCGCGGCTTGCCCGCGTCACCAAATTTGCGCTCGACCGCGACGCGCATCTGCGGCTTGCGCGCGAGGCCAAGGAACTCGGCGTTGTCATGTTCTCGACCGCTGTCAGCGACGACGTCGTGCCGTTCCTCGCGGAGCAGTTTCCGGCGATCAAGATCGCGAGCGGTGATCTTGATTTCGAAACCGTAATCCGCGCTGCTGCTCGAACGGGGCGGCCGGTGATCTTGTCGACCGGGCTCGGCACCATCGACGAGGTGCACCGCGCGGTTGGCTGGCTGCGTGACGAGATCGGCGCAACCGAGCTGCGCGACCGGGTCGTGCTGATGCAATGCGTCAGCGGCTATCCGGCGCCGGTCGAGGAAGCCTCCGTGCTCGGCGTGCCTTACCTCGCGGAGGCGACGGGACTGCGCATCGGTTACTCGAACCACGTCATCGGGCCCGACGCCTGCTATGCCGCGGTCGCCCACGGCGCCTGCATGCTCGAGGTTCATTTCACCGACAAGAAGACCGGCCGCGAATTCCGCGATCACGCGCTGTCATTCGAGCCGGACGATCTGCGGGCGCTGATGGCGGTGGTGCCGCGCATCCGCGCGAGCCTTGGCGCGCGCGGCAAGGAGCGGCAAGCCTCCGAGCTCGTCAACCTGAAGGCGGTGCGCAAAGGCGTCGTTGCGGCGCGCAACCTGGAGGCGGGCCACGTGCTGACCCGCGACGATCTCTCGTTCGCGCGCCCGCAGACCGAATTCGCCGCCGGCGAGATCGACAGCCTGGTGGGCAAGCGCCTGTCGCGCGCGTTGCGACCGGGCGAGCTCGTGCCGCGCGCCGGCGTGACGGCAAGCTGAGGATGTGCGGTATCGCCGGCCGTCTCGCGCCTCAGCCGCTCCTGCCGGCGCGCGCCGCGACATTGCGCACGGCGATGCGCAACCGCGGTCCCGACGCGAACGGCTGCTGGTCGGGCCAGATCGCGGGGTTAGCCTGCGATCTGCTGCACAGCCGGCTCGCCGTCCTCGATCTCGATCCGCGCTCCGACCAACCGTTCATCGATGACGATTGCGTGCTGATCATCAACGGCGAAATCTACAACTACCGCGAATTGCGGGCCGAACTCATCGCGCTGGGTGACCGCTTCCGAACCAAGTCCGACACCGAAGTGGTGCTGCGCGCCTATCGCCGGTTCGGCAAGGCGGCGTTCGCCCGCTTCGAGGGCATGTGGGCGCTGGCGCTGGTCGATCGGCGCACCGACGAGGTCATCCTCGGCCGCGATGCCTTCGGCGAGAAGCCGTTGCTCGTCGCGAAGTCGGGCGACGAGATCGTGTTCGGGTCGGAGACCAAGTACTTGTCGATGCTGGCAGGCCGCGCGTTTGCACCGAACCTCCGCCAGATCCGCCGCTATCTGGTCAACGGTTACAAGTCGCTTTTCAAAGGCGACGAGAGCTATTTTCACGGCATCGAAGAAGTGCCGGCCGGCTGCTACCGGGTGTGGAGCCACGCCGGCCTTTCCGAACCGGTGCGATACTGGCGGCCGCGCTTCGAGCGCCGCGAAATGAGCCTGGCCGAGGCTGAGGTCGGCACGCGCGAGCGGATGGAGCGGGCGCTTGAGCTGCGGCTGCGCGCCGACGTGCCGATCGCGTTCTGCCTCAGCGGCGGCGTCAACTCCACCGTGTTGGCGGCGCTGGCCGTGCGGCGCTTCGACTACGACGTCCACGCCTTCTCGATCGTCAACTCCGACCCGCGCTACGATGAGAGCGCTTTGATCAAAGCGACCGTCGCGCAGCTCGGGTGCAGGCACGACGTGGTGCACACCTCGCGCGAGGGCTTTCTCGACCGGCTCGCGGCGCAGGTCGCCTACCACGGCGCGCCGGTGGCGACGATTTCCTACTACCTCCACGAGTTCCTGTCGGAAGTGATCGCCTCGCACGGCTACAAGGTCGCGGTTTCCGGCACCGCGGCCGACGAAATCTTCACCGGCTACTACGACCACTACGGCTTCTGGCTCGCCGCCATGGGCGAGCGGCCGGAATTTCCGAAGCTCATGGCCGACTGGAACGAGGGCTACGGGGCGACGGTGCGAAACCCGCTGCTGCGCGATCCGCTCGCGCTCGCGCAAAATCCCGGCCAGCGCGGCCACATCTATCTCGATCGCGCCGAGTTCAACGCGGTAATGGTCGAGCCGCTTGATGAGGACTTTAGCGAGGAGAGTTACTGCGCCGAAACCTTGCGCAACCGCATGGCCAACGAGCTGCTGCACGAGGTGGTGCCGGTTATCCTGCGCGAGGACGACCTCAACTCGATGCGGTTTTCAGTCGAGAACCGCAGCGTCTATCTCGATCGCGATCTCGTCGATTTCGCCTTTTCGGTGCCGCAGGAGCATCTGATCCATGACGGCATGCCGAAATGGCTGCTGCGGAACGCCGCGCGCGGGCTCGCCCCCGATGAAGTGTTGTTCGCCAAGCAGAAGCGCGGCTTCAACGCCTCGATCGAACTCGCTGCTTGATCGCAACGACCCGGACGTGCGCGAGCGGCTTCTGTCCGATGGGCCGATCTTCGAGGTGGTGGATCGGACCCGCTTCCAGCGCTGGCTCGATGCCGACCTCACTGACAACAGCTTCAGCAAGTTTATGTTCTCGTTTGTTTCGGCCAAGCTGTTCCTGGAAGGCGACCTGGCACAGTCGCGCCGGGCGCAGGCGGCGTGAGCGGGCGTGGCGCGCATCGGGATCGTCGATTATGGCATGGGCAATCTTCGCTCGGTCGCGGGCGCCATCGAAAAGGTTGGCCACACGCCGGTCATCGCCTCCGACCCATCAACACTCGGTGTCTGCGACAAGCTCGTGCTGCCCGGGGTCGGCGCGTTTCCGGATGCGATGGCCAACCTCGCCCAGCGCGGTCTTGTCGGCCCGCTCGATACGATGGTGCGCGCGCAAGGAAAGCCGATCCTCGGCATATGCCTCGGCGCACAACTTCTGACGCGCAGCAGCAGCGAGTTCGCATTGACCTCAGGCCTCGGCTGGATCGACGCGACGGTGGAGCGCATCGCCGATCCCGCGGCGCCGGATCTGCTGGTGCCGCACGTCGGCTGGAACCAGGTGGTTTCACGGGGCGATTGCATCCTGTTCCGCGACATTCCGGACGATGCGCTGTTCTACTACGTCCACAGCTACCGGATCGGACTGGAGGACGAGAAGGCGGTGACCGGTCGGTGCATCTACGGGCCGCCGTTCGCCGCCGTGCTCTCAAGCGGCAATATCTACGGCACGCAGTTTCATCCGGAAAAAAGCCAGCGTCATGGTCTGCGCCTGCTCGAAAACTTCATCTTATACGGTTGAGCGGCGGCATGCTCTGTAAGCGGGTTGTTCCTGTCCTGACCTTCAACGACGGCGTGTTGTTCCGTACCAAGGAGTTCACGCCGGACTATCGCTACACGCTCAATTTTGTCGACGCCTGGTCGGCCGACGAGATCGTGGTGCTCGACGTGACGCGGCCGGGGCAGGGCAACCGCCAGGCGTTCTTCGACGTGGTGTCGGATTTTGCGCAGCGCTGCTTCGTGCCACTCGCCGCCGGCGGCGGCGTGCGCAGGCTCGACGACGTGGCGCGCTACTTGTCTGTCGGCGCCGACAAGGTCGTGGTCAACACCGGCGCGGTCGACCGGCCGGAGCTGGTGTCGCAGATCGCGCAGCGCTACGGCAGCCAATGTGTGATCGCGTCGATCGACGCGCGCCGCACCGCGGACGGCTACGAGGTCATGGCCGGGTTCGGCCGGCGGCCGACTGGCCTTGCGCCGCAGGACTGGGCGAGGCGGCTGGCCGAGCTCGGCGCCGGCGAAATCCTGGTTACCTCGATCGAGCGCGACGGTTCGCTGGCGGGCTACGACCTGGCGCTGATCCGGAGCGTCGCCGAGGCAGTGCGCGTGCCGGTGCTGGCCGCCGGCGGCGCGGGCAATTGGAAGCATTTCCAGGATGCGCTGGTCGAGGGCAAGGCCGCGGCCGCCTGCACCTCGAACATCTATCACTTCACCGAGACCAGCATCGCCAGCGCCAAGGCCTACCTCGCCAGGAACGGCGTGGCGGTGCGCGCGTCATGACGGCTCACATGAACCTCGCCCGGGCCGCCGCGGTCCGCTTCTGCAAGACCTGCCTGATGCCGGACACGCGGCCGCGCATCGTGTTCGACGCAGACGGCGTATGCAACGCCTGCCGCACCGCGGAGCAGAAGGACCGCATCGACTGGGATGCGCGGCGCAAGGAGTTCCTGGAGTACGTCGATCGCTACCGGCCGAAGCAAGGCAACTACGACTGCATCGTGCCGTGGAGCGGCGGCAAGGATTCGAGCTACATCGCGCACCGGCTGAAGTTCGAGTTCGGCCTCAACCCGCTGCTGGTGACGTTCTCGCCGCTGCTGCCGAACGAGATCGGCGCGGCCAACCGCGAGTCGTTCCTCAAGCTCGGCTTCGACCACCTGATGGTGCGGCCGAACCAGAAGGCGTCGCGGCACCTGGCGCGGCGCTTCTTCCGCGAGCGCGGCAATCCGAAGGTGCATTGGGATGCCGGCATCAACGCGGTGCCGGTGCAGGCCGCGGTCGGCTATGAAATTCCGCTGATCTTCTACGCCGAGCACGGCGAGAGCGAATACGGCGGCCGCGTGCTGAGCGAGGAGCACCGCAAGCGCCGCGACCTCGCCGAGGTGCTGGAGCACCAGATCGGCGACGATCCGCAGAACTGGATGGACGACACGGTCGGCGAGAAGGACCTCGCGCCCTACCTCTATCCCGATCACGCCACGGTAGAGCGCGTCGGCGTCAACGCGCTCTACTTCGCCTACTTCTTCCGCTGGAGCATGCTCGACAACTGGCGCTACATGCAAAAGGCGATGCCGGAGTTCCGCACCGATCCGAAGGGCCGCACCGATGGCACCTTCACCGACTTCGACAGCCTCGACGACAAGATCGACAATCTCTACTACTACATGCAGTACGTGAAATTCGGCTTCGGCCGCGCCACGCGCGATGCTTGCCGGATGATCCAGAACAGGCAGATGACGCGCGCCGAAGGGCTCGATCTCGCGCGCAAATACGACGACGAATTCCCCAATACGTTCTTCGAAGAGAACCTCGAATATCTCGGGCTGACGCGCGTCCGGGTTCGAGACTATCGTTGACCAGCACCGCAACCGGGAAATCTGGGAGCAGGGCGGCAACGGGTGGCGGCTTCGGTTTCCCAGCAGTTGAATATGGAAGTGATGGAACAGGCTAAGGACGCGAACGGAGCTGTCGGCTTCACGACTGCACGCGGTCGCAGGATTCGTTACATCCCCGGCTATCTGCCTTTTGTCGAAAAAGTTATCGGTCTGCCTGAGGACGTTGCGGCGGATTACACGCTCGCAAGCATCAACGTTGCCGGGGGCTCGGACAAGCTTGACCTCGAAAAGGCGCGTGCGCTCGAAGAAAAGCAAAGCCGTTTTGCGATTATGGGTTATGCAACTCGGCTCCTTTCGGTCTACCGGATGTGGCGGATGTTGCAGAGAACCAATCTGCAATTTCCGGTCGGCAAACTGCTCGATATCGGCTGCGGCTACGGTTTGCAGCCGCGCATCATGAAGGCCATGGGCTTGGTACAAGAGGCCGTTGGACTCGATCTTTACGACCGCGCGTCAGCCGTCGATGAGAAGCGTCTCGCACGGCAGCATCGGCTGCTGGGTCTGTTCCGCCATATCGACAAATGGCAGGCCCGGATCGATCGCAAGCCGCAATCCGAGTGGACCGACTTTGAACGGGCTTTCATGCTTCGCTTTCAGGGGCCGCGAACGCTGGCGAAATATCGCCAGGGCTGGCTCCCTGGACCGGACTTCTACGACATGAAGCTTGTTAGTCGGCCGAAGCTCGATCGGCTGATCATTGGCGATCTGTTCGGCCTCGAAGAGCGTTTCGATTTCATAACAGCGCTTTCCTCGATGGAGTGGTTCGAGGCGCCGACCGCGATAAAGAAAATTGCGTCGCTCCTTAACGACGGCGGCATCTTTTATATGTACGTCTCAAATTGGTGGCACTCGGTAGCCGGCGGTAAGGCGATTGGCCATTTTCCGTTCGCGCCGCAGCGAATGGAAATGCCGGACTACGAACGCTACGTCCGTGAGGCCTTGCCCAAGAACGCCGCAGCACTGCGTGCCGCGGCGGTGTTCTACGATCCCAACTCAACCGACCTTGCGCGACTACGTGAGAATTGGTGCGGAGCACGGTCTTCTTGCGCTTGCCTATGAGCAAGACGTGTCATCGGCGCCTTTCCACAAAAAGTACGGGGTTAGCTCGCGTGGATGGGGCGAGCTTCAACCGCGCATCCTTGATGAAGTTTTGGCCGATATTCAGGCTTTCCGGCCGGATGTGGCGTTGAGCGACCTCTTGGCCGCGAATACGTACATCGTGTTCAAGAAGGTCGACCGCGGTCGGCAGAGTGTCGGCCGGAGACTTCAACGCGATAGCTGCGGCAAACAAAGATTTCGTTTATCGCCCGTCCGGACCAATCGGCCGTGCCGCCAAGTGGTTTGGCAAGCGAGTTCATGCGCAAGCGTTGATCGGATATGGCCGGCTACAGCACCCTCACTGCTGGCTCGTTTGATGCGACTACCGAGCGCCGCTCGGTGTTCGATACGGTGCGCGTGCTGCTGGCCGGCAACAGGCTGCGCACCGCCGGGATTATCGCGACGATCCTTCTTGCTAGCGCGGCGGGCAGCGTCGGCGTGATTGCGCTGTTGCCCTTGCTGCACGTGGTACTCGATACGAGCGGCGCCGCGAACCCAGGTCTGACGCATATCGTCAACGCCGCGTTCGCGATGATCGGCGTAGAAAAATCCATCGGTTCGCTGCTTGTGTTCATCGCCGTCGCCATGGTGCTGAAGGCGGGGTTATCGTACTTCGCGTTGCGTCACATCGGCTTCGCTGCCGCTCGCTTCATGACGGATCTGCGCAATTCGTTGATGCGGGCGGTATCGCGAGCACGCTGGGAATTTTTCGTGCGCCATCCACTCGGTATCATCTCGAACGCCATGGTTTCGGAAGCCGACCGGGCGTCGAGCACCTACATGACGTTTTGCCGCTTCGTGGGGCACGCCGCCAGCGCCGCGGCATTTCTCTTGGCCTGTTTTGCCGTCAACTGGCGCATCACCTTGATCGCAATCGTCATCGGCGGCTCTATTCCAGCGGTTCTGCGCAGCTTCCTTCGCGCTTCTTATCAATCCGGTGCCCGCATCACATTCTGCTGCGTTCGATGGTCAGCCGGATTTCCGATGGCATGCAATCGCTCAAGGCACTCAAGGCGATGGGGCAGGAGGGCCGGCTACACGATTTGCTGCGTGGCGAAGTCAAGGAGCTCAATCTAGCTCATCAGCGTATCACCACAGCGAAGGGCGGCGTCACCATCGGCCAGGAAACGGCGAGCGTGGTCGTGCTTGCGATAGGTGCCTACGTCGCACTCGTCATTTACAAACTGGACGTCGTCCAGATCGCGGTGCTCGCGGCGCTGTTCCAGCGCTCGCTCGGCCAGATAAATCTGCTGCAAAGCGATTGGCAGAGCATGCTCAACACGGAAAGCGGTCTATGGGCGATCCTCGGCCTGATCCGCGAAGCTGAGGATGCGGAAGAGGGCCTCCAGGGTGTTCAAACGGTCAAGCTGACGAACATCCATCGAATTTGACAAGGTCGAGTTCGCGTTCGGCGAGACGCCGGTTCTGCGGAAGGTGTCGCTTGTTGTGCCGGCACGGAAGATGACCGTGGTTGTCGGTCCATCCGGCGCGGGCAAGACCACATTGATCGATCTCATTTGCCGGCTGCACGTACCCGCGGGCGGCACGATCCGCGTCGACAGCACACCGATCGAAGAACTCGACCGTGCTGCCTGGCGCACCGGCATCGGCTACGTGCCGCAGGACCTGCCGCTGTTCCATGATTCAATTCGACAGAATGTCACGCTCGGCAATACTGCTATTTCCGGGGAGCGGATATGGCTCGCGCTTGAGCGCGCCGGCGCCGCGGAGTTTGTGCGGGTGTTGAATGAGCAGCTTGACGCGTCAGTCGGTGAACGTGGCAGCCGGCTTTCGGGCGGCCAGCGCCAGCGTATCGCGATTGCGCGTGCCATGGTCCGTGAGCCGCAACTTCTGATCCTCGATGAGCCCACCGCAGCCCTCGATGAAGTGACGGAGCGTGCGCTCTGCGAGACATTGGCCGGCCTGTCTCGCTTCACCACGGTGCTCGCTATCTCGCATCGACCGGCGCTCGCGGAATTCGCCGATCAGGTCGTCACGCTTCAAGATGGACGGGTGCAGTCTGTCAAGCAGCCCGCCTTGGCGTCGGTGGCGGCGGTCTGAAGCGCGGCGTGCCGATGGACGGCATCCACGTCTTCCTCAACGCCGAGCGCGGCCTCTCGGTGCTTCGGGCGCTGGCCGCAGCCGGCCACGGCATCGGCGCCCTGCACGTGCCTCGCGCGGCGGCATCGAAACCCACGCTGGCCGAAGCCGCGCGCGCGGCAGGCGCTTCGCTTGAGCCGGTTGACGACGTCAATGCGCCCGAGTTTGTCTCGTCGTGCCGGAGCCGGCGTGTGCGGCTCGCCGTGGTCGCGGGATTCTCGACGATCTTCAAGGCGCCGCTTCTGGCCGCGCCGGAGCTTGGCACGATCAACTGCCATGCCGGGCGCCTGCCGCAGTACCGCGGCGGCTCGCCTTTGAACTGGCAGATCATCAACGGCGAGGCGGAGGCCGGCATCAGCGTTATCCGAATGGACGGCGGCATCAACTCGGGCGACGTGCTGGCCGACAATTCATCCCGATCACCGAAGACGACGACATCGCCACGTTGCACGACAAGGCCAACGCGCGGTTTCCTGAGCTGGTGGTCGACGTGGTGCGGCGCTTCGATCGCGGCGACATGTCCGGGCGGGTGCAGGACGCGATAAAAGCGGTTTACTGGCATCAGCGCAACGACAGCGACGGCCATATCGACTGGCACCTGAGCGCGCGGCGGGTGCATGACCAGGTGCGCGCGCTGACGACGCCTTATCCCGGCGCCTTCGCCTTCCTCGGTGACCGCCGCCTGCGCATTCTCAAGACCGCGCTCGACGTGCCGCAGGTGCGCGGCGTGCCGGGGCGGGTCGTCCATGTCCAGGGGCAGGGGCCGCTCGTGGTCTGCGGCGATTGCGCTTTGCGGATCGTTTCCTGGAAGTTTGAGGACGGCGGCCCGTCGCGGCTCGCGAGCGGGGAGCGGCTCAAGTGACGCGACCAATTCGCGCCGGCATCATCGGGCTTGGCGTCGGCGAGCAGCATGTGAAGAGCTATGGGGCAATCCCTGGCGTCGAGGTTGTCGCGGTCTGCGATGTCGCCCCGGACAAGCTCAGGGAGGTGGGCGAGC
Organism: uncultured Alphaproteobacteria bacterium; assembly: GCA_963702635.1. Classification (GTDB taxonomy): domain Bacteria; phylum Pseudomonadota; class Alphaproteobacteria; order Rhizobiales; family Xanthobacteraceae; genus Z2-YC6860. Next base: position 59,245 of record CAVPDL010000007.1, on the reverse strand, counting down.
GCTACGGCGTTCCCCGCCGCACGCAGAACTGGCGCGACATCACCGAGGCTTCCGACGTCGACGTGGTCTCGATCTGCTCGTTCGACGACGGCCATGCCGAGCAGGCGATCTCGGCGTTCCGCAGCGGCAAGCACGCCATGGTCGAGAAGCCGATTTGCCTGACCCGCAAGGAGGAGGAGGCACTGCTGCGCGTCCAGCAGGACAGCGGCAAGCGCATTTCCTCGAACCTGATCCTGCGAGGGGAGCCGCGCTTTGCCGAGCTTCGCGCCCGCATTAAGGCCGGCGATTTCGGCGAGATATTTCACGTCGAAGGCGACTACGTTCACGACATCCTGTGGAAGATCATCACCGGCTGGCGCGCCAAGATGCACTTTTACAGCGTGGTCTATGGCGGCGGCATTCACCTCATCGATCTGATGCGCTGGATGCTCGACGACGAGATCAAGGACGTGGCGGCCTTCGGCAATCGCATCTCGGCCGCGCCGCAGGGCGGCAGGATCGACGATTGCGTGGTCAGCCTGTTCCATTTCACTCGCGGCGCGACCGGCAAGACGCTCAGCAGCTACGGGCCGCGCCGCACCAAGTTTCACGCGTTCAACGTCTACGGCACCAAGCTTACCTTCATCAACGACCGGCCGAATGCCAAGCTGTTCAGCGGCGACGAGGACGCGAACGAGAGCGATGATCCGCACGCCCTACCCGAGCGCCGAGAAGGGCGATCTCATCCCGGATTTCATCCAGGCAGTCCGCGACGATCGGGAGCCACTGGTCAGCGCGCGCGACGTGTTCCGCACCATGGATGTATGCCTCGCCTGCAACGCGGCGCTCGATCGCCGGCAGGTTGTCGCGGTGGACTACCTCATATGAACGAAAAGCCCGCCTCGACCGCAATTCCGTTCGGCAAGCCGATGCTGGACGACGCCGAGATCGGGGCGGTCGTCAAGGTGCTCAAGGGCACGACCCTGGTCCACGGCCCGGTCACGCATGCGTTCGAGCAGGCGTTCGCGCGCTATACCGGGGCCGCCGAGGCGATCAGCGTGTCGTCATGCACGGCGGCGCTGCATCTGTCGCTGTTCGTGCACAAGATCGGCCCGGGCGACCGTGTCGCGGTGCCGGCGATGACCCATGTGGCGACCGCGCATGTGGTCGAGCTTCTCGGCGCCACGCCCGTGTTCGTGGACGTGGCGCCCGATAGCGGCAACATCGACGTCGCCGCGCTCAGCGCCACGGCCGATGGCCTCAAGGCCATCGAGGTGGTGCACTATCTCGGCCTGCCGTGCGACATGGACCCGATCGGCGTCGTCGCAAAGAAGCGGGGCGCGGCGCTGATCGAGGACTGCGCGCTGTCGCTCGGCGCGACCTATGGCGGCGTTCATACTGGAAAGTTCGGGGCGACCGGCTGCTTTTCGTTCTATCCGATCAAGCACATGACCACGATCGAAGGCGGCATGGTCACCACCGACGACGCCGACCTTGCGGCCCGCATTCGCCAAGCCAAGGCCTTTGGCTACGATCGCACGATCGGGCAGCGGACCCGGCCGGGCATCTACGATGTCGTGGCGCTCGGCTTCAACTATCGGATGAACGAAGTCGAGGCGGCGGTGGGGCTCGCCCAGCTCGGCAAGCTCGACGGTTTCGCGGCGCGGCGGGCGCGCAACTACGCAGAGCTCCGCAAAGGGCTTGCCGGGATCGAGGAGGTCACGGTGTTCGCCCCCGAACAGGGCAAGGCTAAATCTTCGCACTATTGCCTCAACGCAGTGCTGCCACGCGACGGCAGCATCGACCGCGACGTGATGGTCAGGGAGCTCAACCGCATGGGGGTCGGCACCAGCGTGCATTATCCATCCGCGGTGCCGCTGCTCAGCTATTACCGCGAGAAATACGGCTATCGGCCCGGACAGTTTCCGGTAGCCGAGTGGCTTGCCGATCAGACCATCTCGCTGCCGGTCGGTCCGCATCTCGGCGACGACGATCCGCGCCGCATGGTCGACGCGTTCAAGAGCGGCCTCAAAGCGGCGCGCAAATAGAGTCAGGAAGGAAGCCCGTCGATGGCAGCGATTTCCATGGATGCGATCCGCGACCGCATGGCCGGGCAACGCGTCATGCTGGTCGGCGGAGCGGGTTTCATCGGCCACAACCTGGCGCTGATGCTGCGTAAGCTCAGCGTCGAGACCATGGTGGTGGACAATCTCGTGGTCAACAACCTGATCGACAACGAGTATGCCAGCGAGCGGCAGCCGATGTTCCGGACACTCTATCTGGACTTCCTGCTCGACCGCTTTTCGCTGATGCGTGACGCAGGCGTGGCGCTGCGCAACGTCGATGCGCGCAACAACATCGATCTCGCCAACGTGTTCCTCGAATTCGCGCCGACCAAGGTCGTGCATCTCGCCGCCATCGCCAGCGCGGTCGATGCGCGGCATAATCCGGGCTTGGCGTTCGATCTGCAGCTTACGACGCTGCGCAACGTGCTGGAGCTCATTCGCCAGCCGCGAACCAACGTCAACGAAGTGATGTTTCTGTCATCCAGCACCGTCTACGGCGATTTTGAAACCGACACCGTCGATGAATCGGCAAGGCCGCGGCCGCGCGGCATCTACGCCAACGCCAAGTACATGGGCGAACGGCTGGTGCGCACCTACGCCGACCAGTACGGGCTCGGCATCAACATCGTGCGGCCCAGCGCACTCTATGGCGAGCGCTGCATCAGCGGCCGCGTCAGTCAGAAGTTCATCGAGAACGCGCTGACCGGCAAGCCTCTGCTGTTGGAAGGAGGCGGCGACGGCCGGCTCGATTTCACCTACATCGAGGATCTGGTCGAGGGCATGGTGCGCGCGCAGGCGATGCACGAGGGCCCCGGCAAGACCAACACCTTCAATCTGACCTTCGGCAATGCGCGCACCATCGCGGACCTTGCCGGAGTGCTTCGCGGCGTGGTTCCTGACGCCAAGGTCGAGGAGCGGCCGCGCGCCGCCGACAAGCCGATCCGCGGCACGCTGTCCACCAAACGCGCCGAAGAAGTGCTCGGCTTCAAGGCGCAGTGGACGCTGGAGAAGGGCTACAGACGGTACTGCGAGTGGTATGTCGAGCAGTGGCGCCGGGCGCAGCGCAACACCAAAGGCCACTGATCGGCCGGATCGAAAACCGTTGGCCATTCCGATCGTCATTTTCGCGCGTATGTCGTCGAGCCGCCTGCCGGGCAAGGCGCTGCGTCCGATCGCCGGCCGGCCGATGCTGGCACGGGTGGTGGAGCGATGTGCCGCCGCCGCGCTTGCCTCGGGCGTGGTCGTGGCCACATCGGTGCGGCCGGACGATGACGCGGTGACGGCACTGGCGCGCGAGCTGGGCGTGCCGGCGTTCCGCGGCGCGCTCGACGATGTGGCGGGTCGGGCGTTGGCCTGCGCAGAGGCGGGCGGACATCGGGATTTCGTTCGCATCAGCGGCGACAGCCCGTTCATCGATGCGACGGTGATCGACCGTGCCATCGATTTGCACCGGCGCGACGGCGCCGATCTGACCAGCAATACCCATCCGCGGGAATATCCGCCGGGTATGAGTGTCGAGGTGATCCATACGGCTGCGCTGCGCCGCGCGCTTGCGAAGACATCGGATGCCGAGGACCGCGAACACGTGACGCCCTATTTTTACAAACATCGTGACCGGTTCCGCATCAGTCACCTCGTGGCGGAGCGGCCGTGGCCTGAAGGAGTTCGCCTCACCGTCGACGATGCCGGCGAGCTTGAGCAGGCCGATTGGATCGCGCGGCGCCTGCCCGAGCCGTTTGCGCAAGTCCCCGGCGCGCTGATCGTCGATCTGGCGTCGCAATTTGCGATGGAGAGCGCACGATGAACGAAATGCCGCGGCACTCACGCCCGCTTCGCAGCATCGCGATGTGCCATTCGCCGCAGTGGCGGTTTCTGATGCTGGAAATCGTCAAGCGCCTGAAGCGGGACTACGGCGCGTCAGTTCATACTTACGTTTTTCAAAAGCAAGGAATGAAATTCTACGAACCGGCGCTGGCGTCCGGTGCGATCGACAGCGTGCAAATCTGCTCACTGATCTCCGACGGCGCCCAGGTGCCACGGACGCAGCCAATCGAGCAACTCCGTGCCAAGGCGCTGGAAAACGAGGAGCGCTACGGCGTCACCTACAACGAGATCATGATGACCGACCGCCACATCGGTCGTGGCTTTTCGCTGCTGGCGCCGAAGTTCCCACGTTCGCTGCAATCGGAAAACACCGACTACTGGCGGATCGTGCAGAAGTTCAACGACGACTTCGCATTCTGGGAGAACGAGTTTTGCAGCAAGCGGATCGACACAATGATCTTTCCGCAGAAGATTCCCGCCGTTGTAGCGCGCTCACTCGGCGTGCCGACGCGCAACCTGACCCGGACGCGGATCGGCAACCTGTTCCATTGGTCGGAGAACGGCGAATTCACCGAGCTGCCTCGAACTCGAGGCGCAGATGGCCAAAGTGCCGGCCGGCCAGCCAGCGGTCGAGCTCAAGGCCTATTCGCAGTACGAGACCAACCGGAAGATCGCAATTGCCAACTTCGGGCGCGTCCAGGCGCTTCGCAACGTGGCGCATTGGACGGCGCGATATTTGGCGCAGCGGGCGATTGGGCGGACTTCAGGGTATCAATGGAAAAGCACGGCCAGGCATTACCTGGATTTGCCGTCGCAGTGGCGGGAACTGCGAAAACTGCAACCGGGTACACTCGACGATCTCAAGGGCTTGCCCTTCGTATTCTTTGTCTTGCAGGAAGAGCCGGAGCTGAGCCTGAGCTGGCAAAGCCCAGAATCGTGGCCGCAGCTTGCGTACTTGTGGCAGATCGCGCGCGACTTGCCGGCCGGTACGAAGCTCGCGGTCAAAGAGCACATCTATGCGGTTGGTCGCCGGCCTTCCGGGTTCTATCGCCAAGTTATGGATTTCAAGAACGTCGTTCTGCTCGATCCTTTGCTGCCGGGAGCAGACGTAGTCCGGGCGTCTTCTGCGGTCGCTACGATCACCAGTACCGCGGGCTTTGAGGCGGCGTGGATCGGTAAGCCCGTGATTAGCCTGAGCCAGCACAGTTTGTACAACTTCCTCGAACATGTGCGGCTGCCGGACGTCGAACCGGGTGGTATGCGCGCTGTTCTCAACGACATTTTTTCGAGTTCGGATCGATCTGAAGAAGGCGGTCGAAGACGGCGCGCGCTTCCATAAGGCTCTCCTCGACGTGTCTTTCGATATCGGTTCCTACGACATGAACAAGCCGGTTGAGTTCGAGAAGGAACGGTTGGAGACGCTGGTAAAGGCCTTTCGGAACTCCTTCGAGACAGAGGCGGCGTTGTCGCGCGGATGAAGGGCGCGCCACTGTTCGTCACCGGAATCGCGCGCGGCGGCACCTCGCTGGTCGGTCGCATGCTCGACGCGCACCCGCGCATAGCAGTCGCGATCGACGCGTGCTTGCCATTGTTTCGAGCGCTTCGCGGTTCAATCGTCCTGGAATCCGAGCCGGAGTTTGATCCGTCAGGACCGATGGAGGACAGTTATTTCGACGCGACCCAGCGCGCGCGGCAGTCCATCGTGCTTAACGGGCGGATCGAGGTTGCGTTGCGCGGGACCGATCTCGCGGCGTTGCGCGAGGCGCTGAGGCGACGATCCAGCGATGAATCGGCGGATCTTGCGCCGGCGCTTTCCGCCATTTCCGGCGGCACGATGCGCGAGTTGCTTGACGCGGCGATGGTTGGGATTGCGCAGACGCGCACGGCTGCCGACTTGGCGCGGGTGGGTTTCAAGGACCTCTGGATCACCGAGCTGATCCCAGCGCTGGCTCGCGGCTATCCCGAGGCGCGCTTTATTGTCGTGTTCCGCGATCCACGGGACATCGTCGCATCGGTGCTAGGATTTCTGCCGATCGATCCGACGCAGGTTGGTCACGTGCTGTCGTTCATCCGGCATTGGCGGAAAACCGTGGCGCTGGCGTATCGATTTGCCGGCGATGCCGCGCTGAAGTCGCGCGTCATGACCCTGCGATATGAGGATGTCGTGACCAACCCGGATACTTGTGCGCGGCTGATGTGTGGCTTTCTCAGCGTGGCGTTTGACCGGGCGATGATCGAGGCCGACCGGTTCAAGGATTACAGCGCTGGCGGCGTCTGGCAGGGCAACAGCACGTTCGACGTCGGCATGAACACGCTCAGCCGCTCGCCATTGGGGCGTTGGCGCCATCGTTTGGCGCCACCGATCGTGGGGCTTGTGGAGCTTGCGTGTGCCGCTGAAATGCGGGCTTGCGGCTATGAGCCTGCCGGCGTGACCGCGGGCGAAGGGGATATTCTGGAGTTCTTGCTCGGCGACGATGCCCGTGCGTGCAGTTGGCGGAGCGACCGTCACCAGCCGGTCGCGGACTTCGGCCGAGAATGTGCGCGCCGCGCGCTGCTGGCGCTGCCGCGGGCGCGGCAGCCGCGAAGCGAGGATGTCGCTGACGCCTTCCTGTTCGATGACGTCTACGCGGCGTTGCGAGGAGCCGGCACGTCGATCGTGGAAACGATGGCTTGAACACAGACGAGGACAAGGACAGCGCCGCTATTCTATCGCTGACGCGCGAGCTTTGCTCGTTCGTCACCGGCATCGTGGCCGACGGCAATGACGGGCTGATCGCGCGCCTTCAAGGAGAGCTCGCTTTCGAGGTCCGGCGCTATCCCTCGGGCGAGCAGCACAATGGCTGGGTGGTGCCGCGGAACTGGCACGTCGACTGCGCGACGATCTCGCGCGACGGCAAGGTCGTGTTCGACGGCCGCGCGCATCCGCTCGGTGTCGGCATGTATTCCAAGTCGTTCTCGGGCGAACTCGATCTCGAGGAGTTGCGCCCGTATATCGTCACCAATCCCGACCAGCCGAACGCCCACATGTTCCACTGCATCTGGCAGATTCGCTCATGGGCCGCGGATTGGCGCCTGTCGGTGCCCTACGACGTCTTCAAGACGTTCGAGCCTGGCCGCTATCGCGTCGATCTGCGCACTCGCACCACGCCCGGCCATATGCCGGTCCTGAGCCACGACCACCGGGGCCGATCCGACCGCACCATCGTGTTCCACACCAACATCTGCCATCCGACCCAGGCCAACGACGGCTTCTGCGCGGTGGCGCTGCTGGTCCGGCTGTTCCAGTGGCTCGCCGCCCGCAACACCTATTACACCTACCGCCTCGTGCTTGCGCCCGAACACATGGGCTCGGTGATGTATTGCCGCGATCTCGGCCGGGCCGGTCTCGAAAAGATCGTCAGCGCCGTGTTCATGGAGATGCCGGGAAACCGCGCGCCACTCGCGGTAACATCGACTTTCCTGGGCGGCCAGCCAATCGACAAGGTGTTCGCTGAAGCGACCCGTGCGCTGAGCCAGGGCGTGCGCCGCGCGCCGTGGCGACAGGGCTGCGGCAACGACGAGACGGTTTGGGAAGCGCCGGGCCACGAGGTGCCGTGCGTGGAGGTCACCCGCGCGGCGCATTTCAATTTTCCCTATCCCGAATATCACTCCAGCAACGATAACGCCGACCTGATGGACGCCGACATGGTCGACGAGACGCTCACGGTGCTGCAGCGCGCGATCGAGACGCTGGAGACCAACGTGCGTCCGCTGCGCCGCTTCGACGGCCTGATCTGTTTGTCGAATCCGGAATACGACCTCTACATGGAGCGCTACGACCCGGCCATCGACAAGGGCCTGACCGACGAGGACGAGAAATGGGGTCATCTGCTCGACCATCTGTTCCGCGAACTCGACGGCTCCAGCACCGTGCTCGACATCGCGCTGGCGCACGATCTGCCGTACTCGCGGCTGCTGCGATATCTGCGCCGGTTCGAGGAAAAGGGCCTGGTCGATCTTGAATTCGCCCCGATTGAGCGGGTGCCGATTTCGTGCATCCCAGGGCGGCCGCGATGAGCGACCAGGCGGCGATTGAAACGCCGGCGATCCAGGCCGACGATCCGGAGCTGCTTTGCTATTGCAAGTCGTGGACGCGCACGCGCTTCTCCGACTATACGCGCGAACGCCCGCAGGCGAGCTTTGACGAGGTCTGCCTCAGCTCGGGCGTGGGCATGGTCTGCACGTCATGCCTGCTCAACGCCGAACTGGTGTTTACCGAGGCGCGGCGCGCCGGCTCGATCGGCGCGTCGGGCAAGGCCACGGTGGCGGAGGCGAGGCGGTCGTTCCGTCTGCCGACCAAAGGCGCGCTGATCGACTGGCTGGTCAAGCATTCGCCGCTGGTGCCGGGTCGTTTTGAAAGCGTGAGCCCGATCATCGCGGCGCCGGGGCTTATCACGCTGCTGCATGTGTCCAATGCGGTGCCCGCGCCGATTGGGCCGCGCTCCGCCAATTTCCGCATTGAGGTCGAATGCCGCGACGGCGAGGGCCGTGTGATCGACGAGTTTGCGGAGGACGTCGACTGCGGCCAGACGCTCATGCGCGATCTGTCGGCAGATCTGCCGGGTGAAGGGCTGCGTTGCGGCGGCGCCAAGGTGACGCTGGTGGCACGCGACCGCCGTTACAAGGGGACGGTGCGCCCGCATTTCGTGCTGCGCGCGAGGCAATCACTCTCCGGCGTGCACACCACCAACGCATCGCGGGGCGAGACCACGCCGCATGTGTTCTCCCGCCGCCGGCTCGGCGAGCGTCACTTCATCTATGTGCGGAACGCCGAGCCGACCCCGATCGACGCGCGGATCGAGATCGAGCCGATGAATGGCGGTCCGGTCGAGCACCTGACCCGGCGGCTGCCGCCACTCGGCTCGGCGCTCGTGGAGTTGGCTGCGCCTTCGACGTCCTCGGACGACGGGCTTTATGTCACGCGGCTAAGGGCCAACGGCTGGCAGCGCAGCTATTTTATCTGCGCAACCGGCGATCTGTCGCAGGTTTCCGCCGATCATGTCTAAGCCTAAGGACAAGTCCCATACCGGTTTCGTCACCGTCGTCACGGCGGCGCCGCCGCCCGGCTATACGCTGCGTCAGCGGTTGCCGCTCGAACCGCTGCGCCAAGCCTGCGTCGATCCGAACGAGACGGTGCGCATCGAGCGGCGGCTTTATCGCGGCGGCAAGGAGTTGCGGCACGACGTGTCCGATCTGGAGCTGCGCAATGGCGAATGGATCGATGGCGCCGCGGCATCTTACGATTTGTCGAACGCAATCGATGAGGCCGATTGGCGCTCCGGCGCGGACGTGCCCTTCCTCGAAACGCTGATCTATGCCGCGGAGGGCCGCGGCTTCCGGAGCATGTTTGCGCCGTCGTTCTATACGGTGTTCGACAGCGACCGCGACAAGTCATTCTTCAACGACAACGCTTTGAAATACGCCAACACGGTCGTGATCTACCAGATCGAGGCGTTCAACTCCTGGGTCGAGGGCTATCCGGCGTGCGCGATCGACCGCTCGCTCGACGCCGGACAGTCGGTGTTGCTGATCAATCCTCACGAGCGCCCGGCGGTGGTGAGCGTCGAGCTTGAAGGCATCTCGGATGTTCATAAGGTGCGGATTGGCGCATCATCGGCGCGCCGCGTCGATTTCGCCGCCATGCTGCATCCGGAGCGCAACCAGTGGACCGGCCAGGCTTTCGTCTGGGGCACCAATCGCGTCAACATGTTCTTCGTCAGCCACAAGCTCTCGGCGCCGCATTCGATCACGACCATGGAGCACAGCGAGGTATTCCGCGGCGAGCACGCCTATGTTCCGTGGCTCGGCCGGGTGGTGACGCGCTTCACGCGAAACCGCGCCCGGAAGGCCAAGGTCAGCGATGCAATGGGCTGAACAGAACGGCGTAAACCGCATCGACCGGCCGGCCATCCAGCACGAAATGCCCCTTGCGCACCGCCTCGATGGTCATGCCCGCGGCTTTGAATACCGCCAGCATGGCGCGATTGTCCGCCATGGTGCCGGCGCCGACCTTACGCATGCCGCCTGGACCGAGCAGCCAATCGCATGCCGCGACCCAGGCTTCGCGGCCGAAGCCTTGGCCCCAGGCGCTGCGATCGCCGATCATGATCGCGAGGTCTGCCACGGCATTGGCACGGTCCATGGTGGCGCTCAAGTTGCCGATGTGGCGAGGCGCGCCGCTGTCGGTGCGCTCGATAGCCCAGAAGTGATAGCCGCCCGAGCGCATCGACTCGAAGTAGCTTCTGCACGAGTCGAGTGTGTGGCGCCGGTGGCGCTGCTCGCTGTAGCGCACGACCTCGGGATCGTTGAGCCAGCCGACATAGCTTTCCGTCAGATGCAGTCGCGGGTCGAACGGCACGAGCTGCAAGCGCCCGCGAACAATCGTCGGCGTCGATTCGTTGCTGGACGGCTGGTTCATCGCGAAGCAGTTTTTCGGCCGTAACAACCAAACACATAGACCGAACCTGATCGATCCGTAAATGCGTTACTGCAAGAAATGCCTTGAGCCGGATACCCGGCCGGACAGCATCTTCGACGGCGAGGGCATCTGCTTTCCGTGCCGATATCGAGAGCGCATGCATCTGATCGACTGGGCAGCGCGGCGCAGGGAGCTCGAAGGTATCGCGCAATGGGCCAAGGCGCGCAACGTCTCGGGCTATGACGCCATCATCCCGGTGTCCGGCGGGAAGGACAGCCACCGCCAGGCGCTCTACGCGCGCGACGAACTCGGGCTGCGTCCGCTGCTGGTGACCTGTGCCTATCCCCCAGAGGAGCAGACCGAGCGCGGCGCCGCCAACATGGCCAATCTCATCTCTCTTGGCTTCGACGCCTATGTGGTTAGCCCGGCGCCGCAGACCTGGAAGGCGCTGATGCGTTTCGGATTCCGGGAGTTCGGAAATTTCTACAAACCCACCGAGCTCGCGCTTTACGCAACGGCGCCGAAGTTCGCCATCATGTTCCAGGTGCCGCTCCTGATCTACGGCGAGAACCCAGCGCTGTCCTGGGGCAGCGCCGGCGGCTCGTTCGACGGCGATGCAAACCGGATGAAATACTCGAACACGCTCAAGGGTGGCGACGTAAAACCATATATCGACGCGGGATTCGATCCGAAGCAGATGTTTTGGCATCGCTATCCGAGCGACGCGCACATCGAGCGCGCCGGTTTGCGGATGATCTATCTCGGCTACTACATCCCCGATTTCGACGACTGGACCAACGCCAAGATCGCCATGGAACACGGTCTTGAAACGCGGAAGGGCGAGGACGCCGTGCTTGACGACATCGGCCAGATCAACGCCTGGGACGCGCTCGACTGCGACTTCGTGCAGGTCAACCAGTTTCTCAAATACATCAAGCTCGGTTTCGGCAAGGCTACCGAGCAATGCAGCGGCATGATCCGTACCGGCATGATGACTCGCGAGGAAGGCATCGAGTTGGTGCGGCGGCTCGATGGCAAGGTGGCGCATCGCTACATCGCGAAGCTGTGCGAGTTCCTCGAGATCACCGATGACGAGTTCTGGACCGTGGTCGAGCGCTTCCGCCACCCCGATCTGTTCGAGCGCTCGGGTAACACCTGGCGTCATCGGTTCCCGCTGGAGAACATGGCGGAAACCCAAGAGGCGCAATCATGAGCCTGGCAATTCGCGCCCGGACGCCACTGGGCCGGCCATTGGCCATCGCGGTCGTCGACTACGGCATGGGCAACCTCGGCTCGGTGTGCCACGCGCTCGGCTTCCTCGGCCATCGCGCCATGGCGACGTCAGAGGCCGCAGCGCTGACAAAAGCAGAAGCCATCGTGCTCCCGGGCGTCGGCACCTTCGCGGTGGCGATGGACAACCTGCGCCGCCACGGCCTCGATCGCGCGCTGTCGGATGCAGTGCTTGACCGGCGGAGTCCGTTCCTCGGCATCTGTCTCGGTATGCAGCTTCTTGCGCAAGAAGGCACCGAGAACGGCGTGCACCAGGGCCTGGGCTGGATCGAAGGCCGCGTCATCCGTCTCGAAGGCGGCGGCGAGGCTCGCGTGCCGCATGTCGGCTGGGCGGCGTTGACGGGCCACGACGACGTGATGTTTGCCGGCATGGATACGGGCAGCGCGTACTATTTCGATCACTCATACCATCTCGATTGTCCGGAGCCGCTGGTCGCCGCCCGTTGCGCCGGCGCCTTCGCCTGCATCGCGGCGATCCGGCGCGGCAATCTGTTCGCCACGCAGTTTCATCCGGAGAAGAGCCAGCGCGCGGGCTTGCGGCTGCTGCGCGCTTTCACCGATTACGCCTGCGCGCAACGGGACCTCGTCGCTGCATGAGCGCCTTCAAGAGGTTGATCGGTTGCCTGTTCCTCAAGGGTGGCCGCGTGGTGCAAAGCATCGGCTTCCGCCGCTATCTGCCGGTCGGCCGCCCGGAAATCGCGGCGCGATATCTCAACTCGTGGGGCATCGACGAACTGGCGCTGATCGATATGGATGCGCGGCGCGAAGGCCGGCTGATCGCTCTCGATATCGTCGAGCGGGTGTCAGACAATATCTTCGTGCCTCTGACGGTCGGCGGCGGCATTGTCTCCACTGCGGACATTCGCTCGCTGCTCTCGGTCGGCGCCGACAAGGTCGTCGCCAACCGTGCATTTTTCGATGATCGCAAGCTTGTTCGCGACGCCGCCGAGATGTTCGGTAACCAGTGTGTCGTTGCGTCAGTCGACGCCCGGCGGAATTCGGCGGGTGGCTATGAAGTCATGCTGGACAACGCAACCACCGGCACGGGCGTGACGCCCTGGGATATGGCGCGTGCGCTGGAACAAGCCGGCGCAGGGGAAATCCTGCTGAATGCCGTCGACTGCGATGGGGCACGAACCGGCTACGACCTGGCGCTTGGCCGGCGCGTGGTGGCTGCGACCAGCCTGCCGGTGATCGGGCTTGGCGGCGCCGGCCATCCCGATCATGTCCGCTCGGCGCTCGAAGTCTATGCCGCGGCGGCCGCGGCAAATTTCTGGCACTACACCGAGCACTCAGTCGCTATCGTCAAGGCGTTCGCGGCGCGGCAGCAGCTCCGGTGCGTTGCGGCGCCGCGATGACCTACGGCGAATTCGCTAGTCTGCCTGACGGGCGGCTGGCGAAAGCTTCCGGCGGAAGCACTCGAGGAACGCGTCTTTGAGCTCTTGGACGAAGAAGCCATCTGACCATGCAGTATTGTCGCCGATGCCTCTATCCGGCCAATCATCCCGCTCGGGCTCACCTTTGACGCGGAGGGAATTTGCAGCGGCTGCCGGGTGCACGAGGAGAAGGACCGGCTTGATTGGGACGCGCGCGAACGCATCCTGGGGCGGCTGTTCGACGATTACCGCGATCGCTCGGGCGGCCGCTACGATTGCATCGTGCCGGTCTCGGGGGCCCGGGATTCGTTCTTCATCGTCGATCTGGTGCGCCGACGCTACCGGATGACACCGCTGCTGGTGAGCTACAACCGGCACTACAACACGCGGATGGGCATCCGCAATCTCGCCATGCTGCGCACTGCGCTCGACGGCAATTATGTGCAGCAGGTTGTCCAGCCTCAGGTCGTCAAACGCGTCATGCGCCAGACCATGAAGATCATGGGCAGCTTTCATTGGCACACGCTCGCTGGACAAACGGCGTTTCCTGTGCAGGTCGCGGCCCGTATGAAAATTCCACTGATTGTGTGGGGCGTGCACCAGGGCTGCGACCAGGTCGGCATGTATTCGCATCTCGACGAGGTCGAGATGACCCGAAAGTACCGCTGCGAGCACGATCTGATGGGCCATGAGGCCGAGGATCTGGTCGGACGCGAAGAGGGTTTGACCGAAACCGAGTTGCGGCCGTTCTTCTATCCGCACGACCGCGAGATCGAGCGTGTCGGCATTCGCGGCGTTTATCTCTCGAACTACATCCGCTGGGATACCAAGGCCCAGCACGAATCGATGCTGGAGAATTACGACTACGAAACCTCCGAGCAGCAGCGCACCTTCGATACCTATTCCGACGTCGACTGCATCCATTACAGCGGCGCCCACGACGCCATCAAATATGCCAAGTGGGGCTACGGCAAAGCGACCGACCACGCCTGCCGCGAAATCCGCCTGCGCCGCATGGATCGCGCCGAAGGGATCGCGCTGGCCCGTCGCTATGCCGATGTAAAGCCGGGCGATCTGGCGCGGCTGCTCGCGTTCATGGATATGAGCGCCGCTGAGTTTAATGCCTGCGTCGACCGTGTCCGCGATCCCGCAGCCTGGGTCCGCCGCGAGGGCGGCTGGGCGCTTCGATCCTTGCCCGAAGCGCAGGCTGTCGACGCATCTACGGCGCTCGGCAAGATCGAAGACTGCCACTTCCGCGTCACCGGCCAAAAGGCGCCGGAGCCGGAGCGGAACGGCTATACATTGCTGCACCGAGGCTGGGTCGACCGGGCGCCGGGTAGACAAGTTAAACCGCCCGCCGGCTGAAGAGATCGATGGCCATGACCAAGCTCGCACTGCTGGGTGGAGTACCGACCATCTCGGCACCGCTACCGCCGTACCGTTCGCTCGGCGAGGCGGAGCGCCGTGCCGTGGTCGAGGTCATCGACTCGGGCGTGCTGTCCGGCTTCTACGGCAGTCCCGGCGATGAGTTCTTTGGCGGCCCTAAGGTCCGCGAATTCGAGGCGATGTGGCGGCAATCCTGCGGCAGCGGGCACGCCATCAGCGTCAATTCGGCGACTTCAGGCCTGATCGCGGCGATGGGTGCGGTTGGCATTGGGCCGGGCGACGAGGTCATCGTCCCGGCCACGACCATGTCGGCGACCGCTGTGGCCTGCCTTTTCTACGGCGGCATTCCGGTGTTCGCCGACATCGAGGACGAGACCTTCTGCATCGACATCGAGTTGGTCGAGGCTGCGATCGGGCCGCGCACCCGGGCCATCATCGCGGTCAATCTGTTCGGTCATCCGGCGAGGCTCGCGGAATTGCGCAAGCTCGCTGATGACCGCGGCATCTATCTGGTCGAGGATGCGGCGCAGAGCCCGCTCAGCTTCGAAGCCGGCCGTCGCGCCGGCACGATCGGTCATATCGGCGTGTTCAGCCTCAATTATCACAAGCATATCCACACCGGCGAAGGCGGCTTCTGCGTCACCGACGACGACATGCTGGCGAAGAGGCTGTCGCTGATCCGCAATCACGCTGAGAATTCCGCCGAATGGCTCGGCGTCGATGACGCGACCAACATGGTCGGCATGAATCTGCGGATGACGGAACTCGGGGCCGCGGTCGGAATCGAGCAGTTGCGTCAGGCCGAAACCCATATTGGCGCGCGCGAACGGGTGGCGCAGGCGCTGAGCGCCGCAGTCGATGGCCTCGAAGGGTTGAAGGCACCGCAAGTCCGCAACGGCTGCCGCCACAATTACTATTGCTGGGTGATGCGCTACGACGAGAAAACGACCGGCGTGACGCGAAAAACGTTTTCCGCTGCGCTCGCCGCCGAAGGCTTCCCGCATTTCGTCGGCTATGTCGCGCCGCTCTACCGCCTGCCGCTGTTCCGCAAGCGCCACGCCATCGGCCGCGAGGGCTTTCCGTTCACGCTGTCGAACCGGCGCTATTGGGACGGCATGTGCCCGGTGGCGGAGCGCCTGCACGCCGAGGATCTGGTGCTGTTCGAACCGTGCGCCTGGGCTGTGGACGACACGACGCTCGATTTGCTCGGCGAGGCGCTGCGGCGCGTCCATGCCAACCTGCCGGCGTTCGCGAGTTGGAACGAAAGCAGGCGCGGAATAGGCCGATGCCCAAGGTCGTCGCCAGCATCGAGGCACGCATGGCCTCGCAGCGTCTGCCAGGCAAGGTGCTGGCCGACATCGGCGGCGCGCCGGCGCTGACGCGTCTCGGTACGGCGGCTGCGCATGGCGCGCTCTATTGACGATATCGTGCTGGCCACCACCACCAGCCCTGCCGACGACGCGTTGGCAAGCTGGGCGGCGCGCGAGGGCGTCGCGGTGCATCGCGGCAGCGAGGACGACGTGCTCGGCCGTGTGGTCGGCGCCCATCAAAGCATGGGCAGCGACATCGTCGTCGAGGTCTGCGGCGACACGCCGCTGATCGCGCCCGAGCTGGTTGACCGCGCCGTCGAAGTCTATCGTTCGGGCTTAGCCGATGTCGTCACCAGCACGGTGCGTCCGAGCTACCCGCAAGGCTGTGACACGCAGGTGTTCGGATTTGCGGCGTTGGCCGAGGTGGCGCGGACCATCGACGATCCCGCGGTGCGCGAGCACGTCAGTCTCTATTTTTATGAGCATCCCGAGCGGTATCGCATTCATCATCTTGAGGCGCCAGCATCCTGCCGCTTGCCCGAGCAGCGCTTGCAGGTCGACTACCCGGAGGATTTGACGCTGGTGCGTGAGATCTATGCGCGGCTGGAGCCGCACCACGGCGATCGCTTCAGCCTGGACGAGATTGTAGCTCTGCTGACGCGGGAGCCCCGGCTTGCGGCGCTCAACCGACATTGTACGGAGCGGCCTGCGCGGTGAGCGCGCCGTTGCGAACCGTTCTGGTCGGCTTTGGCGCTATCGCTGAAGGGATGTCGCGCGACCGCCGCATGGCGCGCTATTTCCGCTACGCCACCCACGCGCAGGTTCTGGCCGATCACCCGCGTTTCGACTGGATCGCGACCGTCGACCCTGACCGCAAGGCTCGGGAGCGGGCGCGGAAATGGCCGGGCGGTACGATCGCCGCCGATGTTGCGGAGATTACGGCACTGCGTCCGGATATCGCGGTGATCGCCGGTCCGCCGGAGGTGCGCCTCGATTGCCTGCGGCGGCTGCCGTCGCTCCGTGCGGTGCTGGTTGAGAAGCCGCTTGGTCATGACCTGATGACAGCGCGACGGTTCGTGGCCGCCTGTGCTCGCCGTCGTATCGGGGTCCAGGTTTGCCTGTGGCGGCGCGGCGACGCTTCGTTCCGCCGGCTTGCTGCGGCCCGCGCGCGAGGGCTCGGCAAAGTCCAGGCGGCGTTCGGTCTCTACGGCAACGGCCTGCGGAACAACGGCGTGCACCTGATCGATTTCCTGCGCATGCAGGCAGACGAGATCGTCGCTGTCCAAGCGCTGGGGCCCGCGCGCCGCGTCGCCAGAGCGCCGCTGCGAGGGGATGTGGCGCTGCCGCTGGCACTGCGGCTGTCGAACGGCGCGACTGCGACGCTCCAGCCGGTAGACTTTTCGCACTATCGGGAGGTGGCCCTCGACATCTGGGGTACGCGAGGCCGGCGCAGCTTCTACCAGGAAGGTCTCGCCGTGGCGGATTATCCGCTCCGTGCCAACCGTGGTGTGGCGGACGCCCGAGAGATCGCGACAGACGCGCCGCGCCTCGTGCCAACCACCGTCGGCAAAGCGCTGTGGAATCTCTACTCCAACCTTGCCGACGCAGTTTCGGGACGGGCGATGCTGTGGAGCGACGGGCGCAATGCCCTGACCGCGGAAACCATCATCGATGCCGCGCTTGCCTCCGCCGCGCAGGGTGGGCGCATGATCGGATTGGGCGCTCGCTGATGGCCACCGACTTGCTGATCCATGTCGAGGACCCGGGCGCGGCCAACTATGTCGCCGGGCTTGCCGAGGCGCTTGCGCGGCGCGGCGTCGGCTCGGTGCTGTTCGCAGGAGGCAAGGCTGCGGCGCAATTGGACGCGTTCGGCTGCGGTTATCAACCGCTGCCCGGAGGTGCGAATGCCGACACATTCGCTCGAGCAATGCCAGCCGGGTCTTGTCGTCGTCGGCACCGCCGAGGACCGCGATACGTTCGGCCTGGCGTTGGTCGCGGCAGCTCGCGCGAGACGCACGCCGAGCGTCGGTGTCGTTGACGGTCCGGCTTATCCGGATGAGCGCTTTCGCGGCCAAGGCGCGAGTCCGCTCAGCTTTGCGCCGGATCGGGTGCTGGTGCCGGATGAGGCGACGCGGCGAAGCTTTGTCGCTCTCGGCATGGCGGAAGATGCCGTTATCGCGGCGGGGCATCCGTTGTTCGATCGGATGCGGTCCGAGCGCGCTCGCCTCGACCGTGAAGGCCAAGCCGCGGTCCGAAGGCGAGCGTTGCCGGCTGTCCGGGATGGCCTGCCGGTGCTGGTGTTTCTGGCCGAGATCTCGGATGGCTATCGCCCGGAACTCTACCGCCGCCACGCCGGCTATCGGCTGGCGGGGCGGGGCGGAGCCAGCAGCCGCACACCGCTGGTGATGGAGGAGTTTCTCGATGCCAGCCGGGCGCTCGACGCGTACCGTGTGCTGCGCTTGCATCCGAAGAACAGCAAAGACGAGTTTGCCGCCTACACGGGCGAATTCGACGCGATCAGCGCCGGCGGCGCGCCGCATGAACTGATTTACGCCGCCGACCTTGTCGTTGGCATGACCACCATGCTTCTGGTTGAAGCCGCGTTGCTTGGCAGGCCCACGGTTTCGATTGTGCCCGATCCCGCCGAGGCTGGATGGCTGCCGACGGCGTCCTGCGGGCTTACTCCGGTCATCGACCGTCGCGAGGACCTTGCTCCGGCTCTGCGCGCGGCGCTCCGCACCCGGCCTGACCAAGCCGTCATCGACCGAATGCTGCCCGCAGGCGCGCAGGATCGGGTGGCGGATATCTTTGTTGCGATGTTGAAGGAAGGGGCGCGCGCGATCCGGCGTCCGGAAAAAGAGAACGTATGACACAGCCGACTTACAAATCCGCCGACCTCAGCGGCGCTTCGATCCTTGTAACGGGAGGTGCGGGTCGTTTGGCACGACATTCGTGCGGACTGTGCTGGAGAACTCGAAGGCCGATCGGGTGATCGTTTTTTCGCGCGACGAGCACAAGCAATACGATATGGAGCAGAGGTTTCGGCAGCATGCCAAGCGCATTCGTTTTTTCATCGGCGACGTGCGCGATCCGGAGCGCCTGGTCATGGCGATGCGCGGGATCGATATCGTGATTCACGCCGCGGCGCTCAAGCACGTGCCGACCGCCGAATACAATCCGTTCGAGTGCATCAAGACCAACGTCATGGGCGCGGAAAATGTCGTCCAGGCTGCGATCGCCTGCAACGTCCGCAAGGTTGTCGCGCTGTCGACTGACAAGGCGGCCAATCCGATCAATCTTTATGGCGCGAGCAAGCTCGCCTCCGACAAGATCATGGTCGCGGGCAACTCGTTGAGCGCCCGCGTCGGCACCCGCTTCGCTGTGGTTCGCTACGGCAATGTCATCGGCTCGCGCGGCAGCGTCATTCCGCTGTTCAGACAGCTTATCGCCGAAGGCGCCCGCGATCTGCCGATCACCGACCAGCGCATGACGCGGTTCTGGATCACGCTCGAACAGGGCGTTGCTTTCGTGCTGTCTTGCCTGTTCACCATGGAGGGCGGAGAGATTTTCGTGCCGCGCATCCCCAGCATGCGAATGGTCGACCTAGCCCGCGCCATGGCGCCCAGCCTGCCGATTTGCGTGGTGGGTATCCGGCCGGGCGAGAAGCTGCACGAGGTGCTGATCACGGAGGACGACGCGCGCTCGACCGTCGAGTTTCCCGATCGCTTCGTGATCGAGCCTGCGTTTGCGACGTGGGAGCGCCGCGGCCATGGGGCGCTCGGCGGCAAGCCGGTGGCGGAAGGTTTCCGCTACACCAGCGACACCAACGATTTGTGGCTCGATGACGCGGCGATGCGGGCGATGGTTGCTGGCCTGAGCGCGATGCCGGCCTGATGAGAGAGGGTTCGACGATGGTCAAGATCGGTCCGCGCGAGATCGGCGATGGCAAGCCGTGCTTCGTGACCTTCGAGGCCGGCCCGACCCATGATGGTCTGGACTCGGCCAAGCGGCTGGTGAAGCTTGCGGCCGACGCCGGCGCCGACGCCGTCAAGTTCCAGATCATCGACCCGGACCGGCTGGTGGCCGACCGCAAGATGCCATTCAGCTACGACGTGCTGCTCGATCGGGCGACCGGCAAGACCGAAACGGTCAGTGAGCCGCTCTATGACATTCTGTGCCGTCGCGCGCTCGACGGTAACTCCTGGCGCGCTCTCAAAGCGTACAGCGACTCGCTCGGCTTGGCGTTCTTCGCCACCATCGGGTTCGACGACGAGATCAAGCTCCTGGAAGAGATCGGCTGCCATTCGATCAAGATCGCGTCGGCCGACGTCAACCATCTGCCGTTGATCCGCCGCGCCGCGCGAACCGGCATGTGCATCCAGCTCGACACCGGCAACGCCTCGCTCGGTGAGATCGAAGTAGCGGTCGATGCGGTGCTTCGGGAGGGAAACTCCTCGATCATCATCCACCAATGCCCGAGCGGCTATCCGGCCAAGCGCGACGGCATCAACCTCAATATCATCGGCACGCTGAAACAGATGTTCGGTCTGCCGGTTGCCTATTCGGACCACACCCCCGGGTGGGAGATGGACGTGGCTGCGATCGCGCTCGGCGCCAACATGGTCGAGAAGACCATCACCGAGGATCGCACCACGCGCAGCATCGAGCACATGTTCTCGCTTGAGAATGCCGAGATGGCCCGCTTCGTCCATGTCATCCGCGATGTCGAAGCGGCCATGGGTATGCGCCGGCGCGTCCTGGCGCCCGAGGAAACCAAGCGGCGGGATAACATCCGGCGCTCGATCTTTCTGGCGGCGCCGGCGCGTGCGGGGACCCGGCTCGGCGATGCGGCCATCGAGTTCCGCCGCCCTGGCCATGGGCTGGGTCCCGAGCGCTTCGACGAGCTTGCTGGACGTACCCTGCGCCATGATCTGCCTGCAGGTCACCGGCTGGTGCTCGACGATCTGTCATGATTGCCGAGAATCGCTCGGGGCCGGCCATTAGCCGTGATCCCGGCGCGCGGCGGTTCGAAACGGTTGCCCCGCAAAAACGTGGCGCCGTTCTTCGGGCATCCGATCATCGCGCATACCATCCGCGCCGCGCTGGAATCGGACTGCTTCGACCGCGTCGTGGTTTCGACCGAGGATGCCGAAATCGCCGAGGTCAGCCGTCGCTACGGCGCCGAGGTCGACGCCCGGCCGCCAGCATTGGCCGATGACCGTGCAGGCGTCGTCGACGTGTGCGTCGAACTGCTCAATCGGGAAACGGCGGCGGGGCGAAACTATACGCTGCTCGGCGTGCTCTACGCCACCGCGCCATTGCGCAGCGCCGACGATATTCGCGCCACCATGGCGCTGCTCGATCCGGATCGATGCGATTTCGCGCTCGCCGTCACCGAGTACGATCTGCCGCCGTATCGTGCGCTGCGACGGGATGCCGACGGCACGCTCGTCCCGATGTGGCCTGATCTTGCTTTCGCCAAGTCGCAGGACGTGCCGCCGCTCTATGTCAACAACGCCAGCACCTACATTGTCTCGGTCCCCGCATTTCTGCGCCACCGCAGCTTCACCGGCCCAGGTGCGCGGGGCCATGTCATGCCGCGGTCGCACACCACCGACATTGACGTGGCCGAGGACCTCGAAGAAGCGCGGCGCAAAGCAGAACGCGCCGGCTGGCGGGAGACGGGCCCGCTGCGGTGAAGAAGATCGCGATCGTCGACTATGGTCTCGGCAACCTTCGTTCGGCCTACAACGCGTTCCGCTGTTTCGAGGTGGATCTCAAGGTCGCCGAGAGTGGTGCAGGGCTTGCCGACGCCGCTGGCATCGTGGTGCCCGGCGTGGGTTCGTTCGACGCCGGCATCCAGGGTCTTGCCGCCCGCGGTCATATCGAGGCTCTGAACCGCCGCGTGACCGAGGGCGGCGCCGCTTATCTTGGAATTTGTCTCGGCATGCAGTTCCTGTTCGAAGGCAGCGACGAGGGCGGTGAGCCAGGATTTGGCTGGATGCGCGGACGGGTGCGCCGTTTTCCGGAAGGTGCGAATCATCCGAAAATTCCGCACATCGGCTGGACCGAGATCACCACACCGCGCCCGACGCAATTGTTCAAGGACATCGAGGCGCCGGCCGATTTCTATTTCGTACACAGCTACTACGCGCCGCTGGAAGGTGAAGCCGAGCGCCACATCGCAGCCGTCGCCGAGTATGGCTTGCCCTATGCGGCCGGTGTCGAGCGCGACAACGTCCATGCGGTCCAGTTCCACCCCGAGAAGTCGCAGCTTGCCGGCATGAAGCTGATCGAGAACTTCATCGCCGCCGTATGAGAAAGCACCGCCTGATCGCGACGCTGCTGGTCGATTCCGGCAACGTCGTGCAGACCCGGAAGTTCAAGCCGACCAACGCCGTCGGCAACGCCTTCACCGCCGTCGACTTCTTCAATGGCTGGGCGGTGGACGAGATCGCCATCCTGGAAATTTCGCGGGGCGAGGCCAACATCGACAAGTTCGTCGATCTGATCGAGGAACTGTCGCGCCGCTGTTTTGTGCCGCTCAGCGTCGGCGGCAAGATCCGCGACGTCGAGCTCGCGGTCGCGTATATCCGTGCCGGCGCGGACAAAGTCGTGGTCAATACCGGAGCCTGCGATCGCCCGGCCTTGATCGCCGAGATCGCCGAAGCGACCGGCAGCCAGTCGCTTATCCTGTCGATCGACGCGCGAAAGGACAGCGCAATGCCGTCGGGCTACCGGGTGGTGACCGACAATGGGCGCCGCGATACCGATCGTGACGCGCTGGAATGGGCTGAGACGGGAATCGAGGCCGGCGCCGGAGAGCTTCTGGTCAACGCCATCGACAATGACGGCGACAAACGCGGTTACGATCTCGACCTGCTGCGCGTGATGTCAGCCCGCGCGCGCGTGCCTCTGATCGCGATGGGCGGGGTGGGGGAGTGGAGCCACTTGGTCGATGGCGTCCGGATCGGCGGCGCCGACGCTGTGGCGGCCGGCAACATCTTCCACTACACCGAGCACAGCACCAAGAAGGCCAAGGAGTTCATGGCGGCTGCCGGGCTTCCCGTGCGGCGCAGTGAATTCTACAAGGTCGCAATGCCGCGCCGGCCGAAATACAAGCGGTTCTGAGCTCGAAAGGTCATTATGCTCTATTGCCAACGCTGTGTGTATCCCGCCAACGCGCGGCCGGGATTGGTCCTCGACGACGAGGGCGTCTGCTCCGGCTGCCGCTTGGCCGAAAGCCGCCCCTCGATCGACTGGACCTCGCGCGAGAAGGTGCTGCGGGATTTGCTCGCCGAATACAAAGCGCGCCAGCGCGAGAGGGGTAATCCCTACGATTGCATCGTGCCGGTGTCGGGCGGTAAGGACAGCACCTATCAGGTGTGGCTGATGCGCGAGCGTTACGGCATGAATCCGCTGCTGGTGAGCTACAACCACGCTTTCAACACCGCGATCGGCATCCGCAACCTCACCAATCTGGTGAAGCGGATGGATTGCAACCTGATCCGCTTCACCACCGCGCCAGGCTCGGCAATCCGCATCGCGCGGCACATGCTGCGCAAGGTCGGCGACGTTACCTGGCACTACCACGCCGGTATCATGACCTTCCCGATCCGGACCGCGGTCCAATACGACGTGCCGCTGATGGTGTGGGGCGAGCACGGTTTCAGCGAGCTTGTCGGCATGCACAATTACGACGACTTCGTCGAGTTCACGAAGAAGAAGCGGCAAGAACATGACATGCGGGGCTTCGAGCCCGAGGACCTGCTGGAGGAAGGCGATTCTGATCTGACGCGCTACGATCTCGCGCCATTCTTCTATCCGTCGGACGAGGACATCGAGCGTGTCGGGGTGCGCGGCATTTATCTGTCGAATTACATGGAGTGGGACGGCAAGAAGCATGCCGAGTTCGTGATCGAGAATCTTGGCTTCGAAACCGCGCAGTCGCGCGAGCGCACATTCAATCTCTACGACAAGATCGACGACATCCACGCCAACGGCCTGCACGACTATCTCAAGTACCTGAAATTCGGCTACGGCCGGGCGACCGACGAGGCCAGCTTCGAGATCAGGCGTGGCCGGATGACGCGCGAGGAAGGCATCGACATGGTCGCGAAATACGACCACGTACGGCCATCGGACATGGACATCTTCCTGCGCGAATCCGGCATGACCGGCGCGGAGTTTGAGGATTCGATCGAGCACTTGCGCGACCTCGCCATCTGGGAGAAAGGCGCAAACGGGTACTGGAGCGTCAAGGATAGCGTCGTCCAGCACCGCGCCGATTTCGGCGTCGAGCGCGCGCGGCGGCCGCTCGGCAACGAGCGCACCGGCTATATACGCACGGAGTCGCGCGAGGGGCCGCGCTACGCCACGGGCGGCAGGCAGACCGAATACGTCGTCCTCTGACTTTCACGGATTGCTGCAAGTGACACAAGCTCCTTCTCAGATCGACCGCTGGCGCGGCGCCTTTGGCGACGACTATGTCGACCGCAACAAGCCCACCGCGGAATTGGTGGATATCATGGAGCGCGTGTTCCGGCGCGTGCTCGAAAAGCCCAGTCCGCAACCGGCCTCGATCCTCGAAGTTGGTTGCAACATCGGCATCAATCTTCGCGCGCTCAAGCGCGTCACCAAGGCCGAACTGCTCGCCGCCGAGCCGAACGCCAAGGCGCGCGCGCATGTGATCGACGACAACGTGCTCGACGGCGATCATCTTTGCGACGCTTGGGGCTCGGCGCTGCCTCATGGCGACGCGTCGATCGACCTCGTTTTCACCGCGGGCGTTCTGATCCACATTCCAGAGCCGGACCTGATGGCGACGATGCGTGAGATTCATCGCGTCAGTCGCCGCTACATCGCCTGCTTTGAGTATTTCTCGCGCGATCCGGTCACGGTGCGCTACCGCGGCCACGAGGACATGCTGTTCAAACGCGACTTTGGCGGGCTTTATCTCGACATGTTCCCCAATCTGAAGGTCGTTGACGACGGCTTCTTTTGGCGCCGCTCGACCGGAGCGGACGATCTGACCTGGTGCCTGCTGGAAAAGCAGTGAGCGATCGCAGCCGCATGGCCGCTTCGCCGGCTTTGACCAAGGTCCCGCATGCCGTGGGCGCGGTGGACTCCGCGGGCGAGTGGCGGCGCAACCTCTCCTGGCCGCTGACACAGACACGCCGGTCCGAGCTGTCGGAAGGCGCGATCATGGCGCTGGCGCGCTGGCGCCGAGGCCTGCCCGACGGCGAGGCGGCCGGGGTTGCCGATCTTGCTTCGCTGCATCTGGCAGCGCTCGGAGGGCGCGTCGCCTTGCATGGCAGCGAGATCGCTGCGTCAGCCGATCAAGGAATCGAGCTCGTTGGTACCAGCCCGGATTTCGCCTTCCTGGCGGGGCGGGACGACGAGCCCGCGCCGGCGCGCCTGCCGTTTGACCCCGTCGTCAAACCGTTCGAAAGAGTATTGGCCCCTCTACGTGCGGTCCGCCATGCTCGCCGTTGGGCGTCACTCATGCGGTTGCCGCGCGTCGTGCTCGCGCCCGATGCACATGCGGTCAGCACATCCGGCCTGATGATCGAGGTCGCCCGGCATGAGCCTGTCGCGCTGTCCTACTGGGCGCCGGGTGCGCTCCTTTATGAGGCGCGGCGGCTCAACGCAACCACGGGCGTCGACATCGAAGCTCTGGCGCGGGATTGGGCCGACATATTCCTGCGTGAAATGAGTTTGCATGAACGCATCGTGCCTTATGCGCGAGAGCTTCTGTTCCGCCAGGGTCGCGACGCGCTCAAGCTCTCCGATTCAACCTCGGCGGGGCTTGCGAAGCTGCGGAGCTTTCCGCACAGCATCTGGTCCGGAAGTGCCGGAAGCTTTGCAACCCGCGCGGTGGGCCTTGAGGTGCTTCGCCGTGGCGGTCAGGTCCGGCGCTTTGCCCACGGCGGTGCGATCGGCCTCGACGATTATTCGAACGTGCATGCTATCGTCGAGATGGCCGCCACCAGCGACTATGTCGTAAACACGTCCGCGACCCACGATCTTCTGTGCAAGACCGATATTGCGCGAAGCTTTATCCGTCACACGCCGCAATTCCACGCCGGTTCGGGCGATCCGAAGTTCAGCGGCATCGTCTGTCGCCATGCGCCGCGCTCCGGACGTCCTACGGTCGTCTATGTTGGCACGACGTTTCCCGGGCCACTGGTCCATGTCCCGCCGGTACCGCCGGAAGCGGTCTATCTCGATTGGCAGATGCGCCTGCTCGACGCGCTGATCGCGACCGGCGCCAACGTGCTTTGCAAGCCTCACCCCGAAAATATCCCCGCCATCGGCCGCCAACCGCTGGCTGAGCTATATCCGACCATCGATGCGCCGTTCGAGAAAGCGATCGAGGTCGCCGACGTATTGGTTCACGATTATTGCCTGAGCACGACGTTTTTCGAGGCCATGTGCTCGAACCGGCCTGTCGTGCTGCTCGACTTGGGCCAGACGCGATGGCAGCCGGCCATTGCAAACGCCGTGCAGGCGCGCTGTCGGATTCTCGATGTGCGGTTCGACGAACACAATCTGCCGCAATTCGATGCAGCCGAGTTGAAGGATGCGGTGTTGTCTTCGCAGCGCGAGGCAGATCCCTGGCGGTTCCGCGAGCTCCTGGCGGGGGACTTTCCTGTGCGCGGGGCAATACATGGCTGAGCGCTTCCTGCCCTACGGCCGCCAAGCCATCGACGACGACGACATCGACGCGATCGTGGCCGCGCTGCGCAGCGACTACCTGACGACAGGTCCGGCCATTGCCGCTTACGAAGCGGCTTTTGCGGCAAGGACCGGCGCCGGTCACGCGGTCGCCTGCTCCAGCGGCACGGCTGGGCTGCATCTCGCGGCGATGGCGATCGGCCTTGGGCCCGGCGACGCTGCGATTGTGCCGACGATGACATTCCTCGCGACGGCGAACTGCGTGCGCTACATGGGAGCTGACGTGCTGTTCGCCGATGTCGATCCGGATACCGGGCTGATCACGCCGGAAACTGCAGCCGCAGCGCTAGACCGGGCCGGCAGTCGGAAGACCAAGGCGCTGTTCGTCGTGCAATTGAACGGTCAATGCGCCGATATGCCCAAGCTCGCGGCGTTTGCACGGGCCAATAATCTCACGATTGTCGAGGATGCTTGCCATGCGATCGGCGGTACCGACGGCAATGGGCCGGTCGGCGCCTGTGCCAACAGCGACTATGCCGTATTCTCCATGCATGCGGTCAAGACCGTGACCATGGGCGAGGGCGGGGTGGTGACGACCAACAATCCCCATAGCGCGGCGGCGATGGCGCGCGGCCGCAATCACGGCATGGAACGGGATCCCGCACGGCTGACCGATAAGGAACTGTCGTTCGACGCAACCGGCAAGGCCCAACCCTGGGTCTATGAGATGGCGGAGCCGGGCTATAACTACCGAGCCACGGATATCCAGTGCGCGCTAGGCCTGAGCCAGCTCAAGAAGCTCGATCGTTTCGTCGCACGGCGGTCCGAGTTGGTCGCGCGTTATCGCCAGCGGCTTCAGGCGCTCGCTCCCAAGGTTGCACCGATCACCCAGGCCGGCCGTGGCATTCCGGCCTGGCACCTGTTCGTCGTGCTGATCGATTTTCCCGCCGTCGGCAAGCCACGGGCGCAGGTGATGCGGGAATTATCGGCCCGCGGTGTCGGCACGCAGGTCCACTACATTCCGGTTCATCGCCAGCCCTACTATCGCGCCATCGAGCCCGATCTCAGCCTGCCGGGCGCCGAGGCCTATTACGCCCGCGCGCTCAGCCTGCCGCTGTTCATCGGCATGGAAGACGTGGAGGTGGATCGCGTGGTCGGCGCGCTTGCCGAGGTCCTGGGCGTCTAGCGTGCTTGCGGTTCTGCGTTTCGATGTCTCGCCATCGATCGGCGCCGGCCATGGGTCGCGCAGCCGGGCGCTCGGCAGCGCGCTTGCGCGATACGGCTGGCAAACCGTCGTGGCATGCCGCGCGCTATCCGGTGGCGAGCCCAATACGATCGAGCTTGCGGGCCCGCCCGAGCAAGAGCCTGCGGCGCTTGCCGCCCGGCTCCCGCAAGGCTGCGACCTGCTGCTGGTCGATCACTATGGCCGCGACAGAGAATTCGAGCGGGCGTGTCGGCCGTGGGCGCGCCGGATTCTGGCTATCGACGATTTGGCCGGTCGCGATCATGACGCCGAGATCCTGCTCGACCCGACTCCAGGCCGGCGGCGCGCGGACATTCGGCTTCCGGGGGATGCTGCCACCCAGGCCTTTCTTGGCGCTGATTTCGCCCCGTTGCGGGAAGCCTTTTTGCGTCACCGCCATGCTGGCGCCGCGCCGGCGCCTGGGTCCATATTCGTGGGGTTTGGCGGCACCGATCCAACCGGCCTGACCAGGCGGACATTGAATGTCCTGCGTTCGCAATCTCCACCCGGACCGATCGTCGCCGTGCTTGGCCGTCACGCACAGGCGGGCGCGGAATTGCGCGCAGAATTCGGCAACGATCGTTCGGTCCGCATCGTGATCGATCCTCCGGACATGGCCGCCGCGATGGCGGAATGCGAAATGGCGATCGGCGCGGGCGGCGTCTCCTCACTCGAGCGCTGCGTGTTGGGATTGCCGTCGATTGCTATTGTCGTGGCGGACAATCAGCGCGAGACGGTGAACGCGCTGGCCGCCGGCGGCGCGGTGGTGGCGGTGGAAGATCCTGCCGACGAAACCTTCGGCGACGTGCTTTCGGTGGCATTGCATGATTTGCGCGAGCGGCGGCGTTCGATCGCGCTGGCCGCTCAAGCGGTGTGCGATGGCCTTGGCGCAGCGCGGGTCGCTGCGGCAGTGGTTGGTCCGGCGTTGCGCGACGGCAGCCGCGTCGCCTTCCGGCCGGTGACGGCGGACGACTCCGATGCGCTGTTTCATTGGCAAGGCCTGCCGGAAATCCGCCGCTATTCACACAGTCCGGGACCGCCGAGCCGGTCGGCCCATGCCGATTGGCTGACCCGCAAGCTCTCGGACCCGACGCGGGTGTTCGATGTCGCGCATCGCGGCGGCGAGCCTGTCGGTGTCATACGCCTCGACCGTGAGGCCGCAGGCCAAGCCGTGCACTACGCAGGCCAAGCCGTGCACTACAAAGTGTCGATCTATGTTTTGCCCCAATGCCAGAGCATGGGAGTGGGCCGGGCGATGCTCGCCTTTGCGCGCCGCGCGGTGCCGTGGGCGACGCTGGTCGCGGAAGTGCTGCCCGGCAACGCAGCATCACAGCGGCTGTTCCTGACGTGCGGTTTTCGTGGTGGCAATGGCGCCTACGTCCAGGACCCGATGAAGGAAGCCGCATGAGCGTCAAGCCGTCATGGCAATTGCGGCTGGGCGACCGGCCGTTCGGCCCAGGCGTGCGGCCGCTGCTGATTGCCGAGCTCTCGGGCAATCACAACGGACAGATCGAACGTGCCTTTGCCTTGATGGAGGCAGCCGCCAAAGCCGGCGCCGACGCGATCAAGATTCAGACCTACACCGCGGACACCATCACGCTCGACTTCGACGGGCCAGGCTTCGCCATCGAAGGCGGTCCCTGGCATGGCCGGAAACTGCACGATCTCTACCGCGAGGCGCACACGCCATGGGAATGGCATGAGGCGCTGTTCAGCAGAGGCCGCGAACTCGGCATCCCGGTGTTCTCGACGCCATTCGACTTCACCGCGGTCGATTTTCTCGAAACACTCTGTGCGCCTGCCTATAAGATTGCGTCGTTCGAATGTGTAGACTTGCCGCTGATCAAGCGCTGCGCCGCGACCGGCAAGCCGCTCATCGTATCGACCGGGCTTGCCAGTATTGCGGAAATCGCGGAGGCGGTGGAGGCGGCGCGCTCCGGCGGCGCGCGCGATCTTGTGCTGCTGCATTGCGTCAGCGCATACCCAGCGCCGGCACGCGAATACAATCTGCGGCGCATCCCGGATCTGGCGGAGCGGTTCGGTGTCGCAGTCGGGCTATCCGATCACACGCTGGGGTCGGCAACCGCGGTCTCCGCCGCTTGCCTGGGCGCGTGCCTGATCGAAAAGCACATCACGCTGGCCCGCGCCGATGGCGGTCCGGACGCAGGCTTTTCGCTCGAGCCGGCCGAGTTTGCTCAGCTTGTTTCCGATGTGCGCGACGGCTTCGAGGCAATGGGGCAGGCCGTCTACGAACGGCAGGAATTGGAAAAATCGAATGCGCAGTTCCGGCGATCGCTCTATGCGGTCGTGGATATCGGCAAGGGGGAGACGTTCACGGCAAACAACATCCGCTCCATTCGTCCGGGGTTCGGTCTGGCGCCCAAACACTATGAGACGGTGCTCGGCCGTCGCGCCATGCGCGACATCAAGCGCGGCACCCCGCTCGAATGGAATCTGGTGTCGCCGTCGCAAAAAAACTGAGCTCTGATGCGTGATCTCCGTCGTCGTGTAGTCCTGCCGCTGCTTGCCATTATTGTATCGAGCTTCGTCGGCGTGGTTTTGGTCGAGATCGGTCTGCGCATCGTCGATTATTCGCGCCCGCCGTTCTACCAATACGATCCCGAAACCGGCACCTCGCACCGGCCCAATGCCGAAGGCTGGTACGACCGCGAGGACCTCATCAAGATTCACATCAATTCTCACGGCCTGCGTGGGCCGGAAGTGCCGATCAAAAAGCCGCCCGGTGTGTTCCGCATTGCAGTGCTGGGCGACTCGTTCGCCGAAGGTTTCCAGGTCGACTACGACAAGCGTTTCTCGAAGGTCATGCAGGACGATCTGAATGCCGGACAATGCGGAGGTCCCGGCAAACGGATCGAGGTGCTGAACTTCGGCGTCTCGGGCTACGGCCAAGCCCGTGAAATCCTCATGTTCCGACACCGGGCCAAGGCCTACCAACCCGATCTGGTGCTGCTGCAATTTCATGGCGGAAACGATTTCCGCAACAATACCAAAGAGGTAGAGCATAATCCCTTCAACCCCTATTTCGTCTTCGACAGCGGCAATCATCTGGTGCTCGACCGCAGCAATCTCGACAGCCCGGCATTCCGGCACAAGGTGCGGTGGTCCAACCTTCGCAACGACATCGTCGTCCACGTCCGCGTGCTTCAGGTGCTCCAGGATTATTACGAACGCACGGTCATTGAGCGCGAAACGGCGGCGGCGGAAGCCGATGCGATCGATCCAAGCGTGACCAATGTGCGCACCATTGCAGTGGCGCCGCCCGACAGCGATATCCAGCGCAAGCAATGGCGGTTGACCGAGGCGCACCTGCGTCTCTTGTCAAACGAAGTCCGTGACGCAACGGCAGCGTCGCTCTGGGTGTTCAACGTGCCGCCGGCGCTCGCCCTGCTGCCCGATCCGAACAAGCGCCGGCAGCAGCTCGATGCATTGAAACTGCCCGATGCCGACTATGTCGAGCACCGGCTTGCTGATTTCTTTCACGCCGAGAACATCTCCTTCATTCCCATGACGGCGTCGCTGCGCGGCTTTGCCGAGGCCAACCACCTTGACCTGCATTATTTCGACTATCGAAAAGGTCTCGGCGGTCACTGGAATGCGCGAACCCATGTCGAGGCTGGCCACGTTATCGCCAAGGCGATGTGCCCGACACTGAAGCCGCATTGACTGCGGCGGAATTCCATTCATGGCAAACACGGCAAAGCCCTCGACGTCCGCGCAGCGCATCGCCGATGCGGTGAAATCGCTGCTGCCGGCTGGCCTCCACCAGCCGCTTCGCCGGGTCTGGCGGCGAATCTACAGCCTCGCCCAGGACGTACCGGAGCGGTGGCTCTATGTGCGGCTGTGGCTCTATCGGCTATCCGGGCGAAGCTATCTGCGGTGGTATGCCGACACCCTCGACGGCTGGGTCGAGTCGCGCGATCCGGCGTTCCTGGCCCGCAAGCGCGCCGTTCTGGAAACGAGCGGTGTCGAAGACCTCGAACTGCTCAAGAGCTTCGGCATGCGGCGCGACTCCACGCTGCACGAGTTCGGTTGCGGCCAGTTGCGCAGCGCGCTGCACTTCGCAGAATTTCTTGATCCGGGAAAGTTTTCCGCCAACGACGCCAGCAAGGGGCGAATCGACCTTGGTCTTGATCTGTTCGGCGACCGGCTCAACCCCCGCAACCCCAAGCTGATCGTCAATCCCGACAACAGCTTTGACTGGCTTGGTGGACGCAAGTTCGATTTTCTCTGGTGCCATGCCGTGTTCGGGCATATGCCCGCCGAAGACGTCGAGGCCACGATTGGCAACGTGCGGAAGGCCATGCATGCCGGTTCCATCTTCCTGTTCACCCACGACGAGCCGCGCCTGCAAATTCCCGACACCACCGACGAGATCGTTCGCGTCGACGCCCGCAACTGGCTGCAATCATTTGCCTACTTCCAGAAGCTCGCTGACAAGTATGGTATGGTGATCGAGGATGTCAGCAGCGCGCTGAAATCCTATCCGAGCTTTCGCTCGCACATGTGTCTGGCGAAGATGACGCTAGCGGCCAGTCCGCGCTGACGATCGCGCATGCGCATCCATCTGGTCAGCGCTGGCTTTCGCACGGCCAATGGACAGGGCTTTCTAGCGCCGATCCTACGCCTGCGCCGAAGGTTGCGCGAGGAGGGCTGCGACGTCGGTATCTTGCCTGCTTATGACGACGCGGCCGCGGATTGCGATGTGCTCGGTTTCGATAGCGCCGTGCTGAGGGTCGGGTGGAGCGATGGCAGTTCCGTGCGTGTTCTCGAGCGGGCGGCGCGGGCCAACCCCAGGCTCGCGTATTTCGACATCCAGGACAGCACCGGCACGCTGCAAACCTCGGCGTTGGACTGCGTGGCGCTGTATTTCAAGAGCCAGCTCCTGCGCGACCGCGCGAAATATGCCGAACCGCATTACGGCGGCCGGCTCTACACCGACTTCTATCACCGCAACTTCGGCATCGATGACGATCCGCCGCAGCACTCTGCGCCAGTCACAGATCCGGCGAAGCGGGCCAAGCTTCGCGTGTCGTGGAATTCCGGTTTTGCTGAGTACGGCGTCGGCGGCCTCGTTCGCCGCGAGGTCTATGCCCGCCTGAAGCTGCCGTCGCTGCTGCGCCGGCCCACTGGCTTCGCCGACCCGCGCGCGCCGCGGGCTGTTGGCCTTGGTACTCGCATGACGCACAGCTATTCGCGGGCGACGGTCGCGTTCCAGCGTGCCGAAGTGGCGTGGCGGCTCGATATCGGCCTGCAGGCGCGGTTGTCACGCCGTGCCTTC
This sequence comes from uncultured Alphaproteobacteria bacterium, assembly GCA_963702635.1. GTDB lineage: Bacteria > Pseudomonadota > Alphaproteobacteria > Rhizobiales > Xanthobacteraceae > Z2-YC6860. The sequence goes on along the minus strand of CAVPDL010000007.1, from coordinate 26,338 downwards.
ATGCGCGAGCTTGCCCGGACCAAGGCTGTGCTGTCGCCCTTCGGCTGGGGCGAGATCAACCTCCGCGACTACGAGGCGTGCATCGCCGGGGCCGCGATGATCAAGCCGGATATGAGCCATCTCGAAACGTGGCCCGATCTCTACCGAGCTGATAGCTACATCCCGTTCCGGTGGGATTTCTCCGACCTCAAAGACCAGACGGAGCGCGCGATCGTCGATGACGAATGGCGGACGGCAATCGCGGCGCGCGCCCAGAACATTTACCGGCAAACGGTCGCGAGCGACGATGGTGATCGTGAGTTTTGCGCCCGGTTCGGTGCACTGATGCGCGCCGTCGCCGCCGCGCAATGATCGTCTCATCCGATTGGCGATCGACCGGCATCTGCCCCGCCGAGCATTGGTTTTAGGCCGGCAGTGGCGCGCGCAGCGAGCGCAGCCATAGCTCGGCATTGATCAGGCTCAACAGCACCGCCGAGTTCTCTTTGTCCGGCGCGCGGCGGAAGCTCGTCACCAGGGCACGGATGCCGCGCTGGTCGCCGTAGCCTGACAGCTCGCTGTCGGGCGCCTCGATGGTGTCGAGATAGCGGCCCAGGCCTGCCGGATCGGCCAGCCAGGCGGATACGGGGATGGTCAGGCCGACCTTGCGCCGATGAATGAGATCGTGTGGCAGATAGTTCTCCGCGATGCGCTTGAGCAATGGTTTCGTCGTGCCGCCGGGTATCCGGATATCGCGTGGAATCGTGTTGAGCGACGCGCGCCAGCGGCCGGTACGTGAACGGCACCCGCGCCTCTACCGACGACGCCATCGACATCTTGTCCTGGCGCATCAGCAGCGACGACAGATAGGCGGTCTGGTCGGCCGCCATCATGCGATCGCGGAAATCGGCAAACCGCTCGCCCACCTTGCTGCGTGCCCCCGGTCCGAACCGCAAATCGGGAAACAGAGCGGCCATGGTGCGGTGATCGTAATACACGGCGGCGTAATAGGCTGGGTCATGCCCCGCATAGCGTTGCAAGCTCCGGTAGCGCCCGAGCAATGGCCAGGCGAAAAACGGCACTGCATTGGCAAAGCGCGCCTGGCGGCGCAGCGCCGCCCAGTTCCGATAGCGGGCATAGCCGCCAAAGAATTCGTCCGCGCCTTCGCCGGTCAAGACCACGCGATCGGTCTCCCGGATTTTTCGGCACAGCAGCATCAGCATGGGACAGCCGGTGTGCGCGGTCGGTCCTTCCATCGCCGCGACCGCCTGCGGCAACGCATCGGCATAGTCGGCGTTGCCGATGAGGATGTCGCGGTTCTCCACCTTGGTTTGCGCGATCACTTGCGCGCGCCAGCGGCTTTCATCCTCGGGCAGATCGCCAAGCGAGATGCCATAGCTGCGCAACCGATCGGGAACCGCGCCGGCGGCAATCGCCGTCACCAGGCTTGAATCGACGCCCCCCGAAAGCTGTACGGCGAAGCCAACGTCGCTTTGCAAATGCGTCTCAATCGAGCGCGTGACAGCGGCTTCGGCGCGAGATTGCGCTTCCGCCGCGGACATTTGTTCGGCAGCGAAACCGCCGAGCGGATCGTCAAATCGAGTTTCGCGCAGCGAGCCGTCCGCGAGCTTCAGCTCGACCATGACACCGCCGGGAACGAGCTCGATGCCGGCCAGATTTGAGAGCCGGCCGGCAGCGTAGCGAAACGTCAGCAACTCCGGCAGCGCTGTCGGATCGGGCCGGGTGCCCACCAGTCGGCGCAGCGGCCGCATTTCGCTGGCGAACGCCGGTGAATGTGCCGCGCCGCGCCATATAGAGCGGCTTGATGCCGAACGGATCGCGCGCGGCGATAGCCACTCCGTTGCGTCGGTCCACCAGCACCAAAGCGAACATGCCTTCGAGGCGAGCAAAGATCGAAGCACCCCACAGCCGATAGCCTTCGAGGATGGTCTCGGTGTCGCCATCGGTGCGCAGCACGACGTGTGCTGCGCGGAGCTTCCGTTGCAACTCGCGGAAGTTGTAGATTTCGCCGTTGAAAATCAGCGTGAGATTGCCGTCTGCGTCGGTCATCGGCTGGTCGGCGACCGGCTTCGGATCGAGGATCGCGAGCCGGCGGAACACCAAGCCGCAGCCCGGCTCGCTCAGCCTGCCACCAGAATCTGGGCCGCGATGAAACAGATCGCGGTCGACGGCGTCGAGCAACGCGCCGTCAAAGCGCCGTCCAGGTTCGAAGAACGCTGCGAGACCGCACATTGGGGATGCTCGCTAACGCCTCAGCTCTTCCACGCCGGCACGTCACGGCCAAGTAGTTCGAAGAGCCGGCGGTTCTCCGCCTCGAATTGGGTATTCAACTTGCTGCGCAACGCCGGCGCGACGCTTTCGTAGCTGCTTCCAGACCCGCCCTTCGCCGGCTCGCCGAATAGCCACTCTTTGATTCTGGTGCGTCGCCGAACGAACCGCCAAGCGTGCAGGATGCCCGGCAGATTGATGATCGGCGACGCCACCTTGTAGAACAGAAATCCGGCCAGCGGCGACATCACCTTGGTCTCGCCGACGCGCTGGCGCAGGCTCAACGGCACAAAATCTGCCGCCACACCGAGAAACCCGCAGAGGTCGGCGAAGAACGGCTCAGGCGCCCGCGTGATCTCCTCGTAGATGTAGATGCGCACGCGATCGGCCCCGAAAATCTCGAGATAAGGCGCAATCTGCCTGTAGTAGAAACCGCGCTCAATCAATCCCGGGGATTTCGCGAATTGCATCCTCGAACGGCAGGCTGTCGCGGTAGCGGCGGCGCATCCAATACTGCGAATAGGCGCGATCGACCGGATGGCGCAGCAGCGCGACGATCTTCATTTTTGGATTGAGCGCCGCGATCGCCGATGCGACATAGGGAAAGAACATGTAGTCCGGCGTCAGCTCGCCGTTCACTTTGCCGCTGTTTGGAAACAGCGACTTGTACCACTCGATGCCTTGATCGAGTTGGCTCAGCCGGTCGTCCTGCGGGCGCGTGAAGAAATGGACCTCCTTCATACGGGGAACGAACACCTCAGGATGCTCGCTGAGGCATTCATAAAGCCACGTCGTGCCGGCCTTCTGCGCGCCAATAACAACGAAATCGGGAATAGCCATCGTCCTTTCCGAACCGCCGCAAACGCAAATTTTGGCGAGGTTGAAATTGCGCTCAGGTGAGTTGCGCGAATTGTTGCGCGACAATCTCCGTCCTTCTATATAGGCCAGAGATCAGCCGAAATGGAAAATAAAAAGAGCTGTGTTCAATCGGGCGAACACGGCGCGGCCACGCTTGCCAGCGTGGCTTCGTTCGGGCCGGGGTAGCAATCATTTCATGTGCGGCATAGCAGGCCTTTGGCGCTTTGGCGGAGCCGGCGAAGCGGAGCTTCGCGCCGACGCGCGCGCGATGACCGACGCGATCGCCTATCGCGGCCCCGACGGCGACGGACATTGGGTCGAAGCCGTGAGCGGGGTGGCGCTCGGCCATCGCCGCCTTGCCATCATCGACCTCACGCCGACAGGCCTGCAGCCGATGACGAGCGCCGATGGGCGCATCGTGATCACCTACAACGGCGAGCTCTACAACACAGCAGAGATCGCAAGCGAGCTTGCCATGCCGTTCCGCGGCACCTCCGACACCGAAGTGTTGGTCGAAGCGATCCGCCGGTGGGGCATCGATGGCGCGCTCACCCGCGCCAACGGCCTGTTCGCCTTCGCGGCCTTCGACCGTGCGACGCGGACGCTGCATCTCGCCCGCGACCGGATGGGCATCAAGCCGCTGTATTTCACCAGGCAGAATGGCGCGTTTGCGTTCGCCTCCGAGTTGAAAGCGCTACGGGCACTCAAAGAGCTCTCCTTCAACGTCGCCCCTGCGCGGTCGCGGCTTATCTGCGGCACTCCTGCGTCCCGGCACCGGGCGCAATCTATCGAGAGGTTGGAAAACTCCTTCCCGCCGAACGGCTCGAAGTGACGACGGATGGAATCCGGAGCCATCACTATTGGGATTTGCCAACGATCGCCAGAAGCCGGCAGGCGAGTGCTCGCAAGCTTGCGTTCGATGACGTGGTCGAGGAGCTCGACGCTCTGCTGGCCGACGCGGTCAATCGGCAGATGGTGTCGGACGTGCCACTCGGCGCGTTTCTGTCGGGCGGTATCGATTCGTCCACCGTGGTCGCGTTGATGGCGCGGGCCCGCGGCCGCGCGGTCAAGACGTTTTCGATCGGCTTTCGCGAAAGAGCTTACAACGAGGCGGGGCACGCACGCGCAGTGGCGCAGCACCTCGGCACCGACCACACCGAGCTCACGCTGTCGTCCGAAGAAGCCCAAGCGGTGATCCCGCAATTGCCGACGATGTACGACGAGCCGTTCGCGGATTCGTCGCAGATCCCGACCTACCTGGTGTCGCGGCTGGCGCGCTCGAAAGTGACCGTGGCGCTGTCCGGCGACGGCGGCGACGAGGCTTTCGCCGGCTACGTTCGCTATCGCGGCATTGCGGGGCTCTGGAATGGGCTCCGGCTGTTGCCGCAGGGCGCGCGCAGGTTTGGCGCCGCCGCAATCCGCGCGCTGTCGCCGGACGCCTGGGATCGGCTCGCGCCGCTGGTGCCGGCGGGCATTCGTCCGACACACTTCGGCGACAAGGTGATCAAGGGCGCGGGCTTGCTGGACGCTTCAAGCTCGATCGAGATGTACCGCCGGCTGATCTCACAATGGCCGGACGGTGACCGCCTGATGCCGGGCGTTGCGGAGATGCCGGGTTGGATCGAACGCGCCGGACCCGCAAGCGAAGGCCTCGATCCGATCGGCCGGCTGCGCCTGATGGACACGATGACCTATCTGCCGGACGACATCCTGACCAAGGTCGACCGTGCCTCGATGGCGGTCAGCCTCGAGGTCCGCGTGCCGTTGATTGACCACCGCATCATCGAATTCTCGTGGGGGCTGCCAGCGAACCTGCTGATCGCGGGCGGGGAGGGCAAGCGGCCGCTTCGGGCAGTCCTCAAGCGTTACGTCCCCGAAGCTTTGTTCAAGCGGCCGAAGATGGGATTCGGCGTTCCGATCGGCGAATGGCTTCGCGGACCGCTGCGCGGCTGGGCCGAGGAGCTGCTCAGTTCGCGCGCGCTTGCCGAACACGGCATGTTCGACGAGTTCCTGCTTCGCCATCGATGGTCCGAGCATCAGTCCGGCCGGCGCAACTGGCAACACGCGCTGTGGACCGTGCTGCAGTTCCAGGCTTGGCGGCAGGCCAATCCGTAGCCATCAGCGCGCGCGGCCAAACCGGCGCGCCAGCGACGACCAGCCGACCCCGGTCATTACGGCCAGGACCGGCTCGATCGGCAGGCGGTATTTTGGCGACGCCACAGGGCCGTTGACCAATAGGATGTAGCCGATCCAGCCGGCGAACAGCAGAAGCGCCGGACAATTCGCGGTATCCGGCAAAAGCGTCGTAACCCCCCAGGCCTGGATGAGCCGGATTGCGGCGACGCCGGCAATGCCCGACAGCAGGGCCAGAGCATAAACGCTTCCGGGTTCGCGAAACAGGAAATTCCAGATTTTCTGCATCATCGTCGCGCCGCTGGTGTCGTAGAAGCCCTGCCGCGGTATTTGTGCGATCGGTGGCGACAGGATGATTGCTGGCGATCCGAGGTTGATGGCGGCGCCGAACGCCCAGGCTTTGAGGATTGGCACAACTCCGAGCTTGCGCAATTCCTCCTTGGCGATCACGGAATAGCGGCGGTCAAGCTCGAAGGCTTCGACGTTACCTTCACCGTACCGGTCTTCGAGCTTCTTCTCGATGTCGAGATAACCTTGCCGCCAGGGCGTGCCGTCGCTGGCCTCGCGGGTCAGCGGCACGATCCATCGCGCCAGATGCATGCCGGTCTGAGGTGTCAGCGACCAGACGCCGAACTGGGCGGCGTGGCGAGCGAAGATCATCCCTGTGCAGGCAGAAAAAACAAGCAGGATCGCCGCAAGCTGTCCCCATTGCGGGCGATGCAGGCGGCCGCGGATCAGCGCCACGGCTGCCATATAGGCCAGCATTGGCAGCGCCCACGGCGCGAGCAGCGAGCGGAACAGGATGCCGCCGCCCAACCCCAACCCGATGATAAGCGCGGCACGCCAAGAGGCCGACGAAAGCCATTGCACCGCGCCATACAGAAACAGCGCCACAAAGAATGCGAATGGTGTGTCGCTGTAGACCATGCCGGCAAAGACGATCTGGGTCGGATTGATCGTCGCGGCAACAAGCGCGGGCTTTGCGGCGCGCGCGTCTATGGTCTCGGCGATGCGATAGACCAAATAGCAGGTGCCGCTGTCGATGATGCCTTGCACCAGCACGTAGCCGAGCGGCGCCATCTTGCCGAAGATCAGCACGCAGACGCCGAGCATCCAGGTGAACAGCGGCATGATGTACGGATCGGTGCCCGCCCATTGCCAGCCGGACAGTGTGCCATGGCCGATGCGCTCGGCGAACAGGCGTCCCTGCTCGAGATAACCGAGCGAGTCCACTCCCGTCAGCCCGTCGTCGCCCATGACCACAAACAACACCAACGAATAGGTCCAGCGAACGACAATCGCGGCAATGACGATCTTGAGCGCTGTCGCTTTCGAGTTCGCTGTCATCGGTATCGGGCCGCCATCATACGCGCTCATATACCGCCAGCAGCCGGAACGCGGCGAGTTTTCCGAGCAGATGGCGTGCCCGCCACTCCAAGGCGAGCAGCGGGCCGGCCATGCCTGCCGGAAGCAGCGACCATTCCTGAAAACCGCCCGACAGCGGATAGGCCAGAAACGAGAAGCGCTCCACCTTCGTCAAGCGCAGGCCGGGCAGAGTACCGGCCAGCCGTCGCCGGAAACGGCCCGTCAGCAAGGTGGGGATGGCCTGGTTCGACAACCACGGGTCACGGCCTGCGGAAATTTCCCCGCTCGCCAGCGGATCGGCCGCCATGTCCACAGGCTCCTCGTGCAGCAGTCGGTAGAAGATGCCGGTCAACGGCGTGATCGCCGGCTCGCACAACACCAGCCGGCCGCGCGGCCGCAGCACGCGATAAAACTCGCGCAGCGCATGCAGCGGAAACTCGACGTGATGAATGACGTCGATCATCACCACATTGGCGAACGAGCTTTCGGCAAACGGCAGCCGCTGCGCGTCGCAAACCGCGTCGACCCAAGGTGCGGGCTGGATATCGGTGCATATAGCGTCGGGCAACAGCGCCTTGAGATTCCCCGATCCGCCGCCGACCTCGAGCGTGGGGCCTGGGATGGTCTCGCCTTTGATGCGCTCGAAAATATCGCCATAGACAGAACGCAGCGCGGGCTTGCGCTCCCAGATATCGCGGTACTGCGGCGGCGCCCTGTTCACGCAGCATACCCCGCGCGCTAGAACGCCTTCAGCTTCACGAAGGCGAACGCCACCATACGCAGCAGCAGCCAGCCGTGGCTGAACCGCGAAATGTTGGTCTCGCCGTATTCACGCGCGGCGTAGCGGATCGGCACCTCGGCGGTCTTCAGGTTGAGCTTGGCCGCGCCGAAGATCAGGTCGAAATCACCGAACGGATCGAACTCGCCGAAATAGGCGCGGTTTTGCGCAATCTCCTCGTAATCCCGACGCCGCAGCACTTTGGTGCCGCAGAGCGTGTCGGTATAGCGCTGGTTCAGCAGGAAGGTGAAGGTCCGGGCGAACAGGTAATTGGCGATGTAATTGAGAAACTGCATCGCCTCGTTTTCCATCGGATAGACAAGCCGGGAGCCGTTGATGAACTCGCCCTTGCCGGCGGAAATCGCATCGTAGAATTTCGGCAGGTCCTCGGGCGGCACGGTCAGATCGGCGTCGAGGATCATCAGCAGATCGCCGCTCGCCTCGGCGAAGCCCTTGCGGACGGCGTCGCCCTTGCCCTTGCCGGTCTGCTGGAACGCCTTGATGTCGAATTGCGGATAGGCCGCCCTTGACTCGCTGCACTTCGTCCCAGGTGCCGTCGTCGCTGTGGCCCTCGACGAAAATCACTTCGATGTTTGAGCCGAACTGCGGCATGCGCTGCACGGCCAGTTCGATGTTGCCGCGCTCGTTGCGGCAAGGGATCACGACCGATACCGACAATGGCTCGGCGCGGGGTTTTGGTCGCGGCCGGGCGATTACATAGTTGCGGAGGCACAGTTTGCGGATCAGCGGTAGGGTGGCGACGAACCGGTTGATCAGACGGCCGAGTCCGAACAGGCGGAACGGCATGAGTATCCGCCATTCGCGTTTGATCACGTCGAAATCGGCAAGTTGCAGCAGATTGGCGATGTCCTGGCTGGAGAGCCAGTTGCGGCGAACGATACGGTGGCCGGCCGCGAGCTTGCCATAAAGCAGCATCAGCGGGTCCCACAGCCGCGTGTAGTACGACACGATCAAGCGCGTCTCGGGCCTGCAGAAACGATGCAGGCGCTGGAACGTGGCGAGGCAGTCGTCGAGCGAGCCGATGGTGTCCGACATCACGATCACGTCGAACGGCTTGTCGAGCTCGGGCGCGTTTTTCAGGTTCTCGACATCGTCGCAGACGAAGGTCTGGTCCGGATGCGCGCTCCTTGCTCGGGCGGTCTTGGCCGGGCTGAAGTCTACGCCGACGCCGGACGAGGGACGCAGCGCGCCTAGCAGGTGGCCGTTGCCGCAGCCGAGGTCGAGAATCCGCAGGCTCGCAGGCACGAGAAAGCGCATCATGCGCCACTCTTCCTCGTAGTAATAGGCATGCCGCGCCGCCCATCGATCGCGCTCCGCCGCAAGCCGGTCGGCCTGCTCAAGCAGCAGGCGCTTGCGCGGCGAGAACGCCCGCTCCGGCCTGCCGAGCTCCGTAGCCGGCAGCACCGGTGCGGCTTCCGGCTGCCGAGCGTTGTCCTGCATTCTGTTGTTCCGATGACGCCCGAACTCGCCCCCATCGATACGACGCGGGGCGCAAGCCGGGCAAGTCCACAGGAGAAGCACTATCGGGCTGGCGGCTGTTGCTCGCCATGCCGGGCGTCAGAAATTCGCATCCCGTCGGCGCCGGCCAGCCAGATCGCACCGCCGGCCAGGCCGACGGCAAACTGGATAAGGCCGAGCAAGACTGACACCACCAGGCCGTCTTCTGCCGCCAATCCAGCGTAGGCAAATGCCGTCACCAGCGCGCTTTCGCGAACGCCCCAGCCGGCGATCGAGACCGGGATGGTCGCGATCAGCATCACCGGCAGCACCAGAAGAAACGCGTCGAAGTATCCCAATCGCGCTGCCGCCGCCTGCGCAATGCTCCAGGCGCACAGCGCCGTCATCATGTGGATCAGCAGCGAAATCGAGACGATGACCGGGCCGCAACGGCGCGAGAACAGGATTTCATTGCCAAGCACGGCGAGTTCGGCCAGCGGGCGCATAATTGTCCAGCGTCCAAGCAACCGCCAGTACCCAAGCATGAGAAAGATCGCGCCGCCTGCCAGGTTGCCGAGGCCGATGCAGAGCAGAACGACGCGCCCGACCGGATTGGCGATCAGTCCGAGCGACCAGTACAGGCCCGCGGCAACGAGCGCCCCCAACACCAGCACCCCGACGAAGCGATCGAGCAGTACCGAGTAGGTCGAGGTCCACCATCGGACGCCGTCGCGCACCAGCAGCCAGATACGAGCGGCGTCGCCGCCAACGGTCGAAGGCAGCACCTGGCTGAAGAACGTGGCGATCATGGTGAAGCGGATCGCGCGGCCGCTCGTCATCGCGACGCCGCACATCAGGACGATCCGTTGCCAACGGACCGCGAGCAGGATGGTTTGCAGGAGCGCAATGGCGAATGCGGCAACGAGCCAGCCATAGTCGAGCTGGTTCAGCCGTTCACGAACGATGTCGATGTTGATCCGGCGGGTGGCGAAGGCGATCAGGAATGCCGATATCGCAAGCTTGACGGCGATGAGGGCAAGCGACCGCATTGCGACGCCGATCTTGAAGGGACCTGCGGCCAACCAATCATTATTCAGACGAAAAGGCAAAAGAAGGGGTCAAGTCGGCCGGCAATGGGTGTAAGCAGGGCATATTCAGGTCGGCTCGCCGGAAGGGAAGCGGGCATCATCAGAAGAAGGCTCTAGACGATGGCGCGTTTGTCCGAACTCAACGTCAAGCTGTTCACCGACGGCGCCGACAAGGCGCAAATTCTCGACATGGCCAGCCAGTCCTGGATCGCGGGCTTCACCACCAATCCGTCGCTGCTGAAGAAGGCCGGCGTGAAGAACTATGAGGAATACGGCCGCGATCTGGTCAAGGCCGTGCCGGACCGGCATATCTCGTTCGAAGTGTTCTCCGACGATATTCCAGAAATGGTGGCGCAGGCACGCGTCATTTCCGGCTGGGGGAAAAACGTCTACGCCAAGCTGCCGGTGACCAACACCAAAGGTGAAGGGCTTTACGACGCGGTGCGCGCGCTGTCCCGCGAAGGCGTCAAGGTCAACATGACGGCGATCTTTGCGCCGGACCAAGTGACGCGCGGGGTCGATGCGCTCGCCGGCGGCGCGCCGGCCTGCGTTTCCGTGTTCGCCGGCCGGCTGGCCGACCTCGGCATCGACTACCGGCCGATCATGCAGGACGCGGTGGCGCGGGCCCGCAAGACCCCCAATGTCGAGATCATCTGGGCCTCCACCCGCGAGGTGTTCAATGTGGTCGAGGCCGACGCCATGGGCTGCCACATCATCACCGCTCCGGCCGACGTGCTCAGAAAACTGCCAGCACTTGGGACCATGAATGCGACGGAACTTTCGCTTTCCGCCGTCAAGGCATTCCGCGACGACGCGCTTGCAGTCGGGCTCAGCCTGGAAATCCCAGGGAGAGCGGATGCCGCCGAATAGCGCGGCTTGGTAGTCTTTCGTACACTGTAACGCTTTGACTCAAAACGTGTTTGGCAAGGAAATGAGGTTGCGGTCGCCAGTCGCCATGGGGCGTGCTAGGGACATTTCCGGAGCGTTCGGGCAGGTCCGATCTGGGGGAAAAGTCTGGCCATGGTGCAAGCGGTAGAAAGTCGTGCACCGCTGCGGATCGGCGTCATCGGCGTCGGCACCATGGGCTCCAATCATGCCCGGGTTCTGGCCGGGCTGTCCGGCATCAAGCTCGTCGGCGTCGCCGATCCCGATCGCGGCCAGCGCGATCTGGTGACCCGCGTGCTCGGCTGCCCGGCGGTCAACGATATGGAGCCGTTGCTCAAGCTCGGCGTCGATGCTGTGACCATCGCTGCGCCGACCCATCTGCATCATGACATCGCACTGAATGCATTGGCCGCGGCATCCACGTGCTGGTCGAGAAGCCGATCGCCTCGTCGGTGGAGGAGGGGCGCGCCATCATCGCCGCCGCCCGCAAGGCCGGCGTCACCCTGATGGTCGGCCATGTCGAGCGCTTCAATCCCGCCGTCACCGCGATCAAGGAAGCGATCCGCGGCGAGGATATTCTTTCGATCGCGATCACCCGCGTCGGTCCGTTTCCGCCGCGCATGTCGAATGTCGGTGTGGTGATCGACCTTGCCGTTCACGACATCGACCTGATCCGCTGGTTCACCAATTCCGACATCGTCGAGGTGCAGCCGCAGCTTTCCAGCGCGATGGCCGAGCGCGAGGACATCGCGCTGCTGCAGTTCCGCACCGCCTCAGGCGTGCTCGCCCACATCAACACCAACTGGCTGACGCCGTTCAAGGCGCGCAACGTGACCGTCGCGACGCGCGGCAAGTACGTGATGGGCGATCTGCTTGACCCGCCAGGTCACCGAATGCTTCGGCTTCCAGCCGGACGGCGCCTATTCGATGCGGCACGTATCGGTCGGGCATGACGAGCCGCTTCGCGCCGAGCTGATCGCGTTCATTGACGCGGTTCGCGGCGGCACGCCTCCGGCGGTAACCGGCGAGGAGGGCGTCGCCATGCCCTCGAAATCGCGACGCGTTGCCTCGCTGGCCGCCCGATCGTCGCGACTGTGCCGCAACGCAAAGGGCCACGCCGGGTCGCCGGCTGAAGCCGTCCGCTCGCCGCTACTTCAACAAGCTGATGAACCAGAACGTCCGCGCCACCACGGCTCCCATCCCGTTCATTGACGTTGGCGCCCAGCGCCGCCGGCTTGGCCGCGCCATCGATGAGGCGATTGCGCGCGTCACCGCCCATTGCCAGTTCATCAACGGGCCGGAGGTCGCCGAGTTCGAGGCGAAGCTCGCGGAGTTTTGCGGCGCGCGCTACGCGGTCGGCTGCGCCAGTGGCACCGACGCTTTGATGCTGGTGCTGATGGCGAAGGGCATCGGCCCGGGCGACGCCGTGATCTGTCCGGCATTCACCTTCTGCGCTACCGCCGAAGTTGTTGTGCTGCTGGGCGCGACGCCGGTGTTCGCCGATGTCGACGCGGCGACGTTCAACCTCGACGCCGCGAGCCTCAAGCGCGCGGTCGCGACCGCCAGGCGTCACGATCTGAAGCCCAAGGCGGTGATCCCGGTCGACCTGTTCGGGTTGCCGGCCGATTACGACGCATTGCTCTCGGTTGCCAAGGCCGAAAATCTCTTCGTGCTGGACGACGCCGCGCAGGCTCTCGGCGCGACCTACAAGGGTCGCAAGCTCGGCGCGCTTGCGCCGGCAACGGCTACCAGCTTCTTTCCGGCAAAGCCGCTCGGCTGCTACGGTGATGGCGGCGCGATCCTCACCGACGATGCCGATCTGGTCGAGGTGCTCAAGAGTCTGCGAGTGCACGGCCAGCACGGCACCGACAAATACGACAACGTCCGCATCGGCCTAACCAGCCGCCTCGACACCATGCAGGCGGCAGTGCTGATCGAGAAGCTGAAGATATTCGCCGACGAAATCGGGTCCCGCGACGGCGCGGCGCGGCGCTATGCGCAAGCCCTGAACGACATCGCCATCGTGCCAGCCGTGCCCGAAGGCTCAACCTCGGTGTGGGCGCAATACACCATCCGCCTCAAACCCGGCGTGCGCGACAGGGTCGCCGAAAAGCTCAAGGCACAGGGTATTCCCACCGCGATCTACTATCCAAAGCCGCTGCATCGATTGGAGGCCTACCGCCGCTATCCGGTGGTCGACAACGGCATCCCGGTGACCGACCAGTTGGCCGAAGAGGTCATCAGTTTGCCGATGCACGCCTATCTTGATGCGCCGACACAGGACCGTATCATCGAGGCCGTGCGTACCGCGCTGAAGCCTTAAATTTTACGATCATTGCCGGCAGAGTGATTTCTTTCAGCACCGATTTGAAAACGGGATGCATGCTCGCTCGTACGCTCACGCTCCTGCCGCTTGTCCTGACATTGGGCGCCTGCTCGGTGTCCACGCTGCTGCCGGATTGGATGTCTGACGATGTCGCGGGCCCGGAGCCGCCGTCCTATCGCTTTCTAGTCGCCATCAAGCTCAAGGAAATCGTCGGCAACGTAAGCACGATTGGGCCGCTCGAAATATCGAGCCCGACTCGCGTAAACGCGCTTCGCGGCGCGTCGTGGATGGTCTGCATCAAGGCCCAGAACGGGCTGCTGCTGCCGCGCTACTACGCCATCTTCTTCCAGCGCGCCCAGATCGCTGACTCGCGACTGTCAGTCCTTATCGATCAGTGCGAGTTGCAGGCTTACGCGCCGTTCGATTGGGCCGCCGAGGCCGCGAGCAGCCCGGTTGTGCATTGATCAGTCTCGCTTGTAGACGTCGTCGATCCGCACGATGTCGTCCTCGCCGAGATAACTGCCGGTCTGCACCTCGATCAGCTCCAGCGGAATCTTGCCGCGATTGGCGAGGCGATGGACGGCGCCGATCGGAATGTAGATCGACTCGTTCTCATGCACCGACTTCGACGTCCGATCCGATCGTGACCTCGGCGGTGCCGCGCACCACCACCCAGTGCTCGGCGCGGTGGTGATGCTTCTGCAGCGACAGCGTGCCGCCCGGATGCACCACGATGCGCTTGACCTGGAAGCGTTCGCCCTTGTCGATGGAATCGTAATAGCCCCACGGCCGATGACCGCGGCGGTGGTCGGTGGCCTCGGTGCGCTTCGCGCTCTTGAGCTTGGCAACCAACTCGCGAACCTCCTGGGCGCGCTCGCGCGGCATCACCAGGACGGCGTCGGGCGTCGATACCACCACGAGGTCCTCGCGCGCCAAGCACCGCTATGAGCCGGTCGTCGGAATGGATGACGCAATTCCTGCGCGTCAGCCGTCACCACGACGCCATGCACCGCATTGCCGGACTTGTCGCGCTCGGCGACGTCGAAAATCGCGTCCCAGGAGCCGATGTCCGACCAGCGGAAGTCGCCCGAGACCACCGCCGCGCGATCGGTCTTCTCCATCACCGCGTAATCGATCGACTTCTGCGGAGCGCCGGCAAAGGCCGCAGGCTCAAGCCGGACGAAACCGAGATCGTCGCTCGCGCCTGCGACCGCAGCATGCGACCGCGGCGGCCATGGCCGGCTCGTAGCGCGCAAGCTCCGCCAGCAGCACATCGGCGCGGAACAGGAAGTTGCCGGAATTCCACAGATAGCCCTCGGCGACGTAGCGCGCCGCTGTCTCCGGGTCTGGCTTTTCCACGAACGCCTCAACCGCGATAGACGTCGTCCGACACCGGCGGGCTTGCCGCGGCGGATATAGCCGTAGTTGGTCTTGGGCGAGGTCGGCTTGATGCCGAAGGTGACGATGTGGCCGGCCTCCGCGGCCTTGAGCCCGGCGAGGCAGGTGGCGCGGAACTCCTCGACGTCGAGGATGACGTGGTCGGCCGCGAGCGCCAGCACCACGGCATTGGGATCGCGGCTTTTCGCCAGCGCCGCCGCCGCCGCCAGCGCCGGGCCGGAATCGCGGCGCATCGGCTCGATCACCACGGTGGCCTCGATGCCGAGCGTCTCGGCCTGGCGCCGCGCAAAAAACCGGAAATCGGCGTTGGTGATGACGATCGGCGGCGCGAACAGGTCGCCTTCGGCGACCCGCAGCAGGGTGTCCTGGTAGGTCGAGCGCTCGCCGACCAGCGGCAGGAATTGCTTAGGCAGGGCGTCCCGCGACACCGGCCACAGCCGGGTGCCAGCGCCGCCGGCCAGCAGGACTGGAACGATCTTGGTCATCGGCGGACACTATTCCAAAAACCGCCGGCGATGGCCAGACTGCACCAACCGGCGGCGAATCGATTCCAACAGCGCCTGCAACGACCGTCCCTGGCATGATCGACCGCATTCTGACAGTCGGTGGAATTACGCTCCTCTCGCGCGTGACCGGGTTCCTGCGCGACATCATGCTCGCCGCCGTGCTCGGTGCCGGCCCGGTGGCCGACGCGTTTTTCGTCGCGCTTGCGGCTGCCCAATCATTTCCGCGCGATTTTCGCCGAAGGCGCGTTCAACGCGGCCTTCATCCCGGCCTATGCCCGCGTCCGCGGATCGAGCGGCGAGCAATCGGCGCGGCTGTTCAGCCGACCATGTGTTCACGCTTCTGCTCGCGACGCAGGTCGTGCTGCTCGCGGCAGCGCTGCTGTTCACGCCTGCTGTCATCGATCTGCTGGCGCCGGGTTTCGGCAAGGATCCGGGCCGCTTCGCGCTCGCGGTCGAACTCACGCGGATCACCTTCCCCTATCTCCTGCTGGTCAGCCTGGTGACGCTCTACGGCGGCATCCTCAACGCGCTCGATCGTTTTGCCGCCGCGGCTGCCGCGCCGATCCTGCTCAATCTTTCGATGATGATGACGCTTGCGCTCGCCGCGTTCTTCCCGACCGCGGGCCATGCTGCGGCCTGGGGTGTGCTGCTCGCCGGCATTCTCGAATTTCTGCTGGTCGCAGGCGATGCTGCGCGGCAAGGCGTACTGCCGCGGCTCGCCTGGCCGCAGTTCGATGGCGAGGTGCTGACCTTCCTCAAGCGGTTCGGCCCGGCCACGATCGGCTCGGCCGGCACCCAGATCGCGCTGTTCGCCGACACCATCATCGCGAGCTTCCTCGCCACCGGCGCGCTGTCGGCGCTGTACTACGCCGACCGGCTGAACCAGCTCCCGATCGGCGTGATCGGCATTGCCGCCGGCACCGTGCTGCTGCCCGAGATGGCGCGCCGGCTCACGGCCGGCGACGAGGCCGGCGCAAGGCATTCGCAAAACCGCGCCATCGAATTCACGCTGCTGCTATCGGTGCCGTGCCTGATCGCCTTCGTGCATCACGCCAGAACTGATCATGCGCGCGCTGTTCCGCCGCGGCGCCTTCACCGACTGCCGACGCCCATGCCGCCGCGATGACGCTGATCGCCTATTCGATCGGGCTCCTGCCGTTCGTGCTGATGCGCAGCGCCTCGGTCGACGTTTCTGTCGCGCGGCGACACCACGACGCCGGTGAAAGCGCTGTTCGCAGGCGTCGTCGTCAACGTCGCGCTGAAAATCCTGCTGATGGACCGCTACGCCCAGGTCGGCCTTGCCTTTGCCACCTCGATCGGCGCCTGGATCAATCTGCTGCTGCTGGTCTGGTTCGCGGCACGGCAGAATCTGCTGGGCCTCGATCAGCGTCTGCGGCAATCGTGCGCGAAGCTCGCCATCGCCGGCGCTGCCCTCGCCGTCGCACTGCTGATCTGTGGGAAACCGGTCGCCGGTCTGTGCGCGCGCTGGTCGTCTTTGCGGGACGAGGCGGCGCTGCTTGTCCTCGGCATCATCGGGTTCGTCGTTTACGGGGGGATGGTCCTGGCGCTGTTCGGGCGGCAATGGCTGGCGATGTTTCGCGGCCGCCCGCGGGGGCCGGCTGTCGTGCCGCCGGACGAAATCGGCGGCTGACACGAATTTGATTGATGCGATCCATGAACGTTCCTGGCAGGCTGGTTTTCGGCCGAAAAATCGAGCCTGGTGTGCGGCGGCAGCGCTCTCATTTGTATCTCCGCTCATGCCCGCCTCTATCGTGCCGCATTGCAACATAAGAGATTTGCTGGCAGCACAGGTTCCCATGATTCATGTCCTTCGAACGCGGCTCGCCGCCGCCCTGATTTTGATCGCGCCCCTGCTGGCCGCCTGCGGGCAGGGCCAGCCGCAGGGCGGCGGCGGAGCCGCGGCGCCGCCGCCGGCCGTGACGGTGGCGAAACCGATCGAGCGCACCGTCACCGACCAGGACGAATATGTCGGCCGCTTCGTTGCGGTCGAATTCGGTCGAGGTGCGCGCCCGCGTTTCGGGCTATCTCGACCAGATCCACTTCCGCGACGGCCAGATGGTCAAGCAGGGCGATCTGCTGTTCACCATCGACAAGCGGCCGTTCCAGAACACTCTGGCACAGGCCCAGGGCACGCTGGCGCAGGCGAAGGCCAATCTGGCATTCACCGAAGCCGATCTCGATCGCGCCAAGCAGCTCGTGAGCGACCGCACCATCACCGAGCAGACCTTCGACCAGCGCACTCAGGCTCTATCGCAGCGCGCTCGCTTCGGTCTCCGCCAACGAGGCGGCGGTGCGCCAAGCCGAGCTCGATCTCGAGTTCACCGAATTGCGCGCGCCTGTCGCCGGCCGGATCGGCGACCGGCGCGTGTCGCCCGGCAACCTGGTCACCGGCGGAACAGCCGGGAACACCACCATGCTGGCCATGATCGTGTCGCTCGACCCGATCCGCTTCGAGTTCACCATGGATGAAGCCTCGTATCTGCGCTACGAGCGGCTGTCGCAAAGCGGCAAGGACGTCACCGGCCGCGACGGCGGCGTCACTGTCGCGCTGAAGCTGCTCGACGAGAAGAATTTCGAGCACCAGGGCGCGATGGATTTCGTCGACAACGTCATCGACAAGTCGTCGGGCACGATCCGCGGCCGCGCCGTGTTCGCGAATCCCGACGGCGTGCTGACCCCCGGCATGTTCGGCCGCATCCGCGTGCCGGGCTCGCCGCCCTACACCGCATTGCTGGTGCCGGACGCCGCGATCGGCACCGAGCAGGTGCGCAAGTTCGTGCTGGTCGTCGGCGTCCGACAACACGGCGGCGCAGAAATACGTCACGCTCGGCGCGCTGACCGAGGACAACCTGCGCATCATCAAGGACGGGCTCGAAGGCCGACGACCGCGTCGTCGTCAACGGCCTGATGCGCGTGCGGCCGGGCCAGAAGGTTACGCCGCAGGAGCAGCGCCGCCCGGGCCTGCCGGTCCGCAGGCCAAGAACTAGAGCACGCCGGCCCCGCCATGCGGATTTCGCATTTTTTCATCGACCGGCCGATCTTCGCCGCGGTGGTCTCGATCGTGATCGTGATCCTCGGCGCGGTGGCGTTCACGCGCCTGCCGATCGCGCAATATCCGGAGATCGCGCCGCCGGTCATCAACGTGTCGGGCCAGTATCCCGGCGCCAGCGCCGAGACCGTGGCCTCGACCGTGGTCGCGCCGATCGAGGAGCAGATCAACGGCGTCGAGCACATGCTCTAC
Source organism: uncultured Alphaproteobacteria bacterium (assembly GCA_963702635.1). Lineage (GTDB taxonomy): Bacteria > Pseudomonadota > Alphaproteobacteria > Rhizobiales > Xanthobacteraceae > Z2-YC6860. Next base: position 8,016 of record CAVPDL010000007.1, on the reverse strand, counting down.
GTGTCGTCGAACTCCAACGGCGACGGCCGCTTCTCGATCGGCGTGACGTTCGACATCGGCACCGACCTCGATATCGCGCAGGTGCAGGTGCAGAACCGCGTCTCCACCGCGCTGCCGCGCCTGCCGGCGGACGTGCGCAACATCGGTGTCACCGTCGCCAAGGCCTCGTCCGACCTGATGATGGTCGTGCACATGCTGTCGCCCGACAAGTCGCGGAACGAGCTGTTCATCTCCAACTACGCCATTCTCGAGATCAAGGACGCGCTGACCCGCGTGCCGGGCGTCGGCTCCATCGTGGTGTTCGGCAGCCGCGATTATTCGATGCGGGTCTGGCTCGATCCCGACCGTTTGCAGTCGCTCGGCCTGACCGCGAACGACGTCGTCGCCGCGTTGCAGGGCCAGAACATCCAGGTTGCCTCCGGCATGCTCAACCAGCCGCCGGTCGATCAGTCCCGGCGCATTCCAGATATCGGTGCTGACGCTCGGCCGGCTTGCCGATCCCGAGCAGTTCGCCAACATCGTCATCAAGCAGACGCCGAACGCCGTGGTGCGGCTCAAGGACATCGGCAAGGCCGAGCTGGCCGGCCTCGACTACACCTCGAACTCCTATCTCGACCTCGATCCGGCCGTGGCCATCGCGGTGTTCCAGCTTCCGGGCTCCAACGCGCTGGCGACCGCCCAGAACATCCGCAAGACCATGACGGACGCCGCCAAGCGGTTCCCGGCGGGCGTGCAATACAAGATCGTCTACGACCCGACCCAGTTCATCCAGCAGTCGGTCGACGCCGTGATGGAGACGATCCTCGAGGCGATCCTGCCTGGTCGTGCTGGTGGTCGTTCTGTTCCTGCAAACCTGGCGCGCCGCCATCATTCCGCTGGTCGCCATCCCGGTGTCGCTGATCGGCACGTTCTTCCTGATGGCGCTGTTCGGCTTCTCGCTCAACAACCTTTCGCTGTTCGGCCTGGTGCTGGCGGTCGGCATCGTCGTCGACGACGCCATCGTCGTGGTCGAGAACGTCGAGCGCAATATCGCCACCGGCTTGAGCCCGCGAGAGGCGGCGCGGCGCAGCATGGACGAGGTCGGCGCGGCGCTGGTCGCCATTGCGCTCGTGCTCTGCGCGGTGTTCGTGCCGTCGGCGTTCATCACCGGCATTTCCGGCCAGTTCTACAAGCAGTTCGCGCTGACCATTGCCGGCGCGACCGTGATCTCGCTGACCGTTTCGCTGACGCTGTCGCCCGCGCTCTGCGCGCTGCTGCTGCAGGTCCGCACGACGACCGCCGCAAGATAGGCTGGTGGCAGCGGCCGTTGCGCGGCTTCTTCGGCGCGTTCAATTGTGGCTTCGAAAAACTCGCCAACGGCTACGGCTGGCTTGCCGGCGCGCGTGGTGCGCTTCACCGTCGTCATGCTGCTGGTCTATGCCGGCATCATCGCCTTCGGCCTGAACGAGTTCCGCAAGACGCCGATCGGCTTCATCCCGCAGCTCGACCGCGGCTACCTGATCGTCGTCGCGCAACTGCCGCCCGGCGCGTCGCTGTCGCGCACCGACGAGGTGCAGCGGCGCATCGTGGGCACGGCCCTGAAGGTGCCGGGCGTGATCGGCGCGGTGAACATCGTCGGCTTCTCCGGCGCGACCTTCACCAACGCGCCGAACGCCGGCGCGGCCTTCCTGGTGCTCGAACTCGTTCGAGAAGCGCGCCAAGGATCCGAACCAATCGGCGGCCGGCATCCAGCGCGCGCTGTTCGCCAAGCTCGCGACCGATCCAGGACGCGCATGGTGTTCGTGGTGGCGCCGCCGCCGGTGATGGGCATCGGCAACGCCGGCGGCTTCCGCATGATCGTCGAGGATCGCGGCGGCCGCGGCCCGCAGGCGTTGCTGGCCGCGACCTACGCCATGATGGGCCGCGCGGCGCAGACGCCCGGGCTTGATGCAGGTGTTCTCGCTGTTCGAGACCTCGACGCCGCAGCTTTATCTCGACATCGACCGCACCAAGGCGCAGCTCCTCGGCATCAACGTCGCCGACGTGTTCTCGGCGCTGCAGATCTATCTCGGCTCGGCCTACGTCAACGACTTCAACCTGTTCGGCCGCACCTTCCGCGTCACCGCGCAGGCCAAGGCCGAGTCGCGCATGGACACCAAGGACGTGCTCGCGATCCGCGTTCGCAACTCCAGCGGCGAGACCGTGCCGCTCGGCTCGTTCACCACCGTGCGCGACACCTCCGGCCCCTACCGCTGGCCGCGCTACAATCTCTATCCCGCGGCCGAGCTCGACGGCGCCGCCGCCCCCGGCTTCAGCCAGGGTCAGGCCATGGCGATCATGGAGAAGCTCGCGGCCGAGACGCTGCCGGACGGCTTCGGCTACGAATGGACGACGCTGGCGTTCCAGCAGTTGCGCGCCGGCAACACCGCGATCTTCGCCTTCGTGCTCGCGGTTGTGTTCGTGTTCCTGGTGCTGGCCGCGCAGTTCGAGAGCCTGACGCTTGCCGCTCGCGATCATCCTGATCGTGCCGATGTGCCTGATCGCCTCGATCGTCGGCGTGGTGCTGCGCGGCCAGGACAACAACATCCTGACCCAGGTCGGCTTCATCGTGCTGATCGGCCTTGCCGCCAAGAACGCCATCCTGATCGTCGAGTTCGCCAAGCAGCTCGAGGACCAGGGCCGCGACCGGCGTCGCCGCCGCGGTCGAGGCGGCGCGGCTGCGGTTCCGGCCGATCCTGATGACCTCGCTCGCCTTCATCTTCGGCGTGTCGCCGATGGTCTGGGCGGTCGGCGCCGGCGCCGAGCTGCGCCAGACGCTCGGCACCACGGTGTTCTCCGGCATGATCGGCGTCACCGCCTTCGGCCTGATCTTCACGCCGGTGTTCTACGTGGTGACGCGCTGGCTCGCCGGGAGCGCGCGGCGGCGGCGCGGCGAGGGGGCTCCGCACCCGGCGGAATAGGTCGGCCGCATTATTCGTGACCATCCCATAAAATCCGGCCCAATGTCCGTTTTGCTCCGAAAGCGACCGAATTGCTGCACGGCAGCGAAATGACGCGATGTGCCAAAAACAGACATCCGCGACCGCAGCAAAAACTGCACGCTATTCGATCACCTCGTCGGCGAGCAACTGCATCGAGTTGGAGAGGACAAGGCCGAGTGTCTTGGCGGTCCTCAAGTTTATGACCAACTCGAAGCGGTCGACCCGCACAAATGGTAATTCTCCCGGTACGGCGCCCTTGAGGATGCGCCCGACATACACGCCGCTTTGATGATAGACGTCGGTCAGCCGGATGCCGTAACTCGCGAGCCCGCCAGCCTGGGGAAATCGCGGAATTGATAGATCGCCGGCACCGCATGGCTCGCGGCCAACGCCACAATCTGCTTGCCGCGCTCTGTGAAAAACGGATCGCTACCGACTAGGAGCGCAGGTATCCGTTGCTGCATAATGGTGTCGAACGCGGTATCGATTTCACCCTCAGTGGCGGCCCGCAACACGCGCAGCGTAAGCTTCATGGCCTGCGACGCCTGCTCGATATCCTTCATTTGTTGGGACGACTGTGGGTTGTCTGGATTGAGCAAGACGCCGATCGTTGCCGCCTGCGGCACGAGTCGGCGCAGCAGCCCGATCCGCTTAGCCTCCGCCAACCCTGTCTGAATGTTGACGCCGGTTGTGTTGCCGCCTGGCCGATTGTCGCTCGCCGCCAGCCCGAGCCGGACCGGATCAGTGCCGATGGTCGACACCGTGGGAATTCTAGAGGTGGCCGTCTTGGCCGCGACCGCTGACGGCTCGCCGCCGACGGACACCAACACGTCTACCGGCCGGCGCGCGAGTTCGGCCGCCAATCCGGCAACCGGGCGTAGTCGCCATCGGCCGACCGGTACTCGATGACGATGTTGCGCCCCTCGGTGTAGCCGTTCTCGGCAAGCCCGCGATGGAATGTGCCTACAGCCGTCCGTTCTTGTCCGAGGCCCGCGAATTCAAAATCCCGATCACTGGCATTTGCTGGGCGCGCAACCCTATCGGCGACGCTACCGCCACGGCTCCACCGAGAAGGCTGATAAATCTCCGCCGCTTCATGCCCGCTCCTTGGCTCACGAGACAGCATCGTATCGGCTCAAACGAGTGCTTTGATAGGGGCTGAAACCTAGCTTCGCTGCTGCAATATGAGATGCTGGCCAATGTCGACTTGGGTCATTCACTGCGATTTCGGCTGAAGTCGAGCGAGGTGCGCTATTCTCCTCATAGCGACCGAGTAGCGGACGCGGCCGCATGTCCGAAAAGTGCCATCAGCGACATTTGCGCCACAGCAAAACGGCCCGTTTTTCGATCACTTCGCCGGGCTAGTTGATGGCATCTGCTCACGCGCTTGAATGGGAAGTGCCACGAAAAACGTTGAGCCCTGACCTACGGCTGATTTCAGCCAAATGCGACCGCCGTGCATCTCGATGATGCGTTTGGAGATGGCCAACCCTAGGCCGGTGCCCTCCTTTTTGCGGGTCATTGAATTGTCCGCCTGCTGAAATTCCTGGAAGAGCTTTGCTTGATCAGCGGCGGAGATGCCTGGGCCTGTATCTCGGCCGCCAGTTTGAATATGCCGTCGCTCGCGTCGGCCTTAATGACCATTCGCCTGCGTCGGTGAACTGATGGCGTTTCCGACTAAGTTGAGTGACCTGCGTCACGCGGCGTTCGTCACCATGGCCTTGAGGCAGGTCGGACTGCACCTCGGTCTTGAATACCAGCCTCTTGTCGGCCGCAAGCGATTCAACCGCGTTGTGAACCGTCTGGGTAACGTTCTGGAGCGAATAATCGGCGAAGTCGAGCGTGAACTGGCCGGCTTCGATCTTGGACAGATCGAGCACGTCGTTGATCAGGCCGAGCAGTGCTTGCCGTTGCTCTGCGACCCGCTTGAGCACGCCCGCATTTTCTCGGGCGCTCGCCGAGATGCCGTCCGTGATCAACTCGGTGTAGCCGAGGATCGCATTGAGCGGCGTGCGCAGTTCATGGCTCATGTTGGCGAGGAACTGCGACTTGTGCTGACTTGCCTCTGCAAGCTGGCGGCTCTTGTCCTGGATTGTCGAAGAGTCGAACATTCTCGACAGCAATCACTGCTTGGTCCGCGAAGGTGGTGAGAAGCTCGATCTGCTTTTCGGTAAATGGCCTAACCGTGCTTCGTGTCAGCGTTAAGGCCCCGATGAACATGCTCTCGCGCAGGAGAAATACACCAAGCATAGTGCGCCAGCCGCCGAGCTTCTGTCGGACCGGCTGATTGTACTCGGGATCCTCCAGCACGTCCGGAATGTGAACCATGCGGCCTTCGAGTGCGATACGGCCAACAAGCGAATTTCTTTCCGGCGCGAAGCGATGACGGCGTATGTTGTCTTCGTATTCGCGGGAGTAGCCGCGGCAAGCGGCTAGTTCATAGTACCCCGCCGCACGGCGGAAGATGTGCGCGCTTTCTGCCTCGCAAAGGCTGCGGGCCGAATCGACAAGCGTATCGAGCACGGTCTGCAGGTCGAACGTCGAGCGGCTGATAACCTTGAGCACGTCTGCCGTGGCGGTCTGCTGCTGCAGTGACTCGCGCAGCTCGCTGAGCAACCGGGTGTTCTCGATGGCGATGACGGCCTGCGCGGCGAAGTTTTGAACTAGCTCAATCTGCTTGTCGGAAAACGGACGAACTTCTTGGCGGAAGATTGCAAATGCACCGATCAGCTCGTCTTCCCTGAGCAACGGCACCACCAACAGCGTCCGGGCGCCCCACCGTGGTCCACCAATGCAACAAACGGTGTGAAGCCCATTTTATAGGCCGTTGCGGTCCGGGCATCGAAGACGTGAATCATCTGTTTCGTCACGGAGAGCTGGCCCAGCGGGTCCTCCGGAATTGGCTTCATGATCTCATTGTGACGCCGCTCCACTGCGAGTGCCTGCGGAAGATTGTGGAGGGCGGCGGGCCGGAAGCATTCCCCCTCGGCAAGCCACAGAACGCCGAATTTGGCCTCGCAGATGTGCGCTGCATTTTCCAGCATGGTCTGGAACACCGGCTCCAACTCGCCCGGCGAGCTGGAAATGACCTTCCAGCACCTCCGTGGTCGCGGTCTGCTGTTGCAGTGACTCACGCAATTCGCTGAGCAGTCTCGTGTTCTCGATGGCGATGCCGGCTTGCGCGGCAAAATTCTGCACCAGTTCAATTTGCTTGTCGGTAGAACGGGCGCACCTCGGTACGGTAGATAGTGATCGCACCGACCAGCTCATTATCCTTGAGCATAGGCACTGCGATGTGCGATGACCCGCGCCCGCCAATCTGGCGGAAGGGCCGGGCACCGCTTCGCTGCGATCATCAACGCTGCAAACGACAGTCCTATCTTGCAGCATACACCGGCTCAGGGCGCCCTGGGTCGGGTGAAAACTATCGCGTCTGGCGCTGAAACCCGGTCAGGGCAGGCGGAATAATTGTACGCGGTTTCAAAGCGGAAGGTGCCGTTCTCTGTAGCGGAACAACATCCCAAATTTCGCGTCGCAGAGCCGCGTCGCGTTTTGCAACATGACCTCGAAGACCGGCTGAAGGTCCGCCGGAGAACGGAACCGATGACCTTGATAACTTCTCGGAAGTCGACGTCTGCTGCTCCAGAGCCTCGCTGAGATCGCCGCCGCGCTGGCGCAGCTCGTTCAGCAGCCGGGTGTTCTCAATGGCGATGACGGCTTGCGCGGCGAAGTTCGCAAGCAGGTCGACCTGCCTTCTCCGAGAACGGTCGAACCTCACGGCGGTACATCGTAATGTTGCCGACCTCTGTTCGATCGTCCTTGTACATATCGGCATACTCGACACCAAGGTGCGGATGCCGGCGTCGTCCAGCTGCGGTGACGGCCAGTGGATCGCCGGCGAGATAGGCCGGCTCCTCGCACAGGTCAGCCACCTGGATGGGCCCGCGCTCAGTCATGGCACGAATACCCGGCCATCATCCGGGCGCGCTCGAAATGCCGCGCCACCACGCAATCGTTCGAGATACGCCTCTGGCAGTGCGCCGACCCAGCGCTGCCGCGCGTACGTTGCTGCCGTCCCACAGCCACAAGAACGCCGTAGCTCGCCTCGCATAGCTTCGTGGCGTTCGCCAGCATGGCGTTAAATACAGGCTGCAAATCCCCCGGCGAACTAGAAATGACTCTTGAGTACCTCACTGGTCGCGGTCTGCTGCTCCAGCGATTCTTTGGCGAGATCGTCGGTGCGCTGGCGTAGCTCGTTAAGCAGCCGGGTGTTCTCGATAGCGATCACCGCCTGCGCGGCGAAGTTGGTGATTAGCTCGAATCTGCTTGTCGGTGAACGGACGCACTTCCTGCCGGTAGATCGAAATGGCGCCGACCAGTTCGCTATCCTTAAGCATAGGCACCAGGAGATGCGTGCGGGCACTGGCGCCTTCCACCAGCGCCACAAAGCGGGGGATCGCGCGCACGATAGGCGCGGGCTGGCGGCAAGATCGACAATGTTGACGAGCTGTTTGGTTTTGGCGAGGCGATCGAGCGGGTTGTGCCGGTTGTCGCCGACCACGAAGACCGGGTGCTCCAGCCATCGCTCGGCGTAGGCCGGCGGTGCGTTCAGTTGCGCGCCGATGCGATATGAACCATCGCGATAGAGAAACATGTTGCCGAACTTGGCCTGACAGATGCCAACCGCCTTCTCCAGCACGGCCTCGAACACCAACTCTGCAACTCGCCAAGCGAGCTGGGAGATGACCTTGAGCACTTCGGATGTCGCGCGATCCGCTGCTCCAGCGCCTCGTCACGTTGACGTTGTGAAGCTGGCGAACCTCTTCATGCAGTTGGGTATCCGATTGGCTTCTACGCTTGGGCACAGCTGGCGCGACGTTCCGCTTGGAACTAAGGACTTTTCGGCGGATAGTGTGCTCGCCTTGCCGCCCGGATCGGCGTGCCGCTCGGTCACCCCTACCGCCCCCCGGCATCGTGCGCCCCAAACGAGTGCTTTGATAGAGGCGTAACCCAGCTTTCGACCACCCCGAACTGCCAAGGCCAATCGATGTCCGCT
>CAVPDL010000006.1:0-293549 GCA_963702635.1 uncultured Alphaproteobacteria bacterium | reverse complement strand
CCACCATTACCATCGCCGCATCATCACGGCGCCCGGCAAAGTGGTTACGTGGGCGCTGGTGGCGAGAAGCCTGCATGCCGGTATCGCGCGTACAGGAAATTGATATCGCTTGTGTCTGGTTTGACGAATCGGTGAGCTTTCGCTCAACGGGCTTAGCTATGCGCCGCTGCTCGGCTATCCAGAATGACCGCGAACAGACGATCCTGAAAAATGGCTTCCCTCCATTTAAGCAAGTCCGCTGCCGTGATTGGCTTTTCCCTATTCCCGTGACTCGCTCGGTTCCGAAAGGAACTCTAGGAAGCTCGCTCGCGTCCGAAAAAATGCATGAAGGGAAGACACGCGTAAATGGACCGCCTCGGAAATGTTGGGAAACGAGGAACTCCTAAGCGCTTTGTTCGCCTCCCTTATGCCTTTAACACAGCCCCCCAACGTCAATTCTCTCACGTTGCAGAGGCCAGCTTCGCCAAGTTTTTCGAGGAGCGGGCCTAGATGAGATCGAACCTCCGCGTCGATCGGCCTCGAATAGAGCGCGATCAAAGCCCCCCAGTCAGAACGTCCGGCACCGAAGTCAAGTGCCGCTCGAACTCCATAACTGCTCAGCCTCGATGAGGTCCCGCTGGCTCTCCTCGCTGAGAGCGGCCCAGACTGACGGTTCGATCCGCTCCCGAAGGTGTGTCTCAGTCTCTGCGGTGGAGATTGTCAAGTTTATGATCCTTGGGCCGGCGGTTCGATCGGCTTCAGTGGCGAGTTCCCGCAACCGAGCCAAGCTCACTCTTGACGCGAGGCTCGCCGGGCGGTCCGTTTCTTGTGCCACCGCAAACTGGACGGCTTTCGCGACCATCCTGTCATTCATCAAAGACGCGGTTTGCATTTTCAATTCCTCAAGGTCGCGGCCGGGCAACCCGAACCCAGGGAATGCCAAGACTTGTGAGGCGATGAAGAAAGCCCACCACGCGCTGGCCAGTTCCCTCAGACCATCTCGCTCCATGGAGGCGAGAGCGTTCCGATAAGCTTCATATCTGCGTTGGGCGTTCCAATTTGCGCGAATGGATCCGTCCGGATGAATGACAGAGAAGTCGGAATATAATCCGAAGAAGTCCAAATCAGGATCGTAGTTCTCGGCATCGTAGTAAGCAAAATCAGCCAGCCAGTACCCGTTCTCGCGCGCCAGTTGCCCAATGATGTCTTTCGCTTGGTGGATCGTGAACGGGAAAACACCTCCAAAAAGCTTGTCCCTCGCCTGATAGATTGCCTCGGAGAGCAATCTCAGCACAGGCTTGAGCTCCTCCGCATCGGCTTCGATCTCGATGCATTCGATCGTGTCAAGGGCGCTGACAATCACCTGGTCGCTTATGAAAGGGAGCCTCGGGACCACAAGATCACTGACGTCCGCATCAGGATCAATATGCTTCAGCAAGCAAACGGCCATGAACCGCGCTTGATCGATCGATGTTTGCCGGAGGTGAGATGCTGACAGCTCCGACGCGAAATCAATACGTTCCGCCCAATATCGAAGAAGGTAGGGGACGAGCGAAGCAGGCGCCTCATTAATGGTTGCAAGGAAGTCGGGGCTGGTCCATTGGATGGCAAAAGGCAGGGCCTTTTCGAGGCGGCAGGCCGTGGCTATTGCTCCTTGCATCACCGGAAGTAATTGCTGGAATTTGCTGCCTTTGCCTCGGCAGATGGCCGCCGCTGCTTCGCGAATTCAGCCAATCGAAAATGAACAGGTCGTCCGTGGTTAGAGTGATGCTACGCCGCGTCGCGGCTAGGCCGTCCCTTTTGAAGAATGACGCCGTGTAGAAAGAGATGACAGTGGCTGGGTCATCTTCGCCGAAGATTTGGCTCCAAAGGGCTGAATCCATTTCCCATGCTGGTCGGAAGAACCAATATTTGTGGGTTCGTCCGAACTCGTTTCCCGCGCCAACCGCGGTGCCGAGTTCGGCTACATCGTTGAAAAACTTTTCGCGTTCTGGGCTCGGCGGCATTTCAACGGTGAGCGGTGCGGCCCCGTCAATTACGCTTGTCTCAGTCTTAAAGTCGATGGAATCGCACCATTCCAATAAGACGCTGAGATTTTCGTTGGAACGCTTGCGGCTTGGAAGAGACCTATCGAGCAATTCCACGATCGGCTTGGTGGACAGCCGATTGTCGAGTGCAAAAACCAGCCGCCGGCCCACGCTGTCGACCCCTGCCTGCTCGACGAGCCTGATCAGATCGTGCAATTCGACGGCTGGAAGCTTTAGAACATTAGTCAACGGAATATCCCCGAAGTACCGCTTCCCCAGCCGTATTTTCAGCTTATTCTGAGCCTCCTGCAATGGATTTGCAGGTCGCAATTCCAAACTCAACTAACAGCGCGGTGCGCGGGCGCGCTTTTAGCTCATGCAGCTCGCGAGCCACGTTCATTTCGTCGGAATCGCGCTTGTAGTTATGTATTGGCACGAAGCGAGATCGCGCCACTCGGCCGCCGTGTTCGAGCCGTCAAATCGGTTGCTCGATTTTCAGCGTCTTATATTAGTTTGGCCGCGCTCTGCCGGCTAATCGAGGATGACGCCGCTCGCCTTGATCGGCCCGGCCCAGCGTTCGATCTCGGACTTGACGAACTTGGTCAGGTATTCCGGCGAGCGCCGGTCCTTGGCGGTGACGACGACGCCGATCGACTTGTAGCGCTCGATCACCGCCGGCGTGTCGATGGCGTCGCTCGACGCCTTGGCGAGGCGGTCGACGATCGCCTTCGGCGTGTCCTTGGGAAACGAGAACGAGCCCCAGGCGCCGCAATCGAGGCCCTTGCACGCCGAGCTCGGCAGCGGTCGGGATATTTTCCAGCCCGGGTCCGCGGTCGAGGCCGAGCGTGGCGAAGGCCTTCACGGTGCCGCTCTTGATCTGCGGCGTCGCGGTCGAAATCTGCTCGGGCATGTAGTCGATCCGGCCGGCGATCAGGTCCTGCATGGCGGGTCCGCCGCCGCGATAGGGAACGTGGGTGATCTTGGTGCCCATCGGCATGTCGAGCAGCAGCGCGCAGGTGTGGAGCCCGAGCCCGCGCCGGCCGAGCCGTATTGCAGCTTGCCCGGATGCGCCTTGGCGTAGGCGATGAACTCCTTGAAGTTGTTCGGCCGGGAAATCCTTGCGCGCCAGCAGCACGCGCGCCGAGTCCGACAACAGCGCGACCTGGCTCGAAGTCGTTGACCGGGTCGTAGGCCGGGTGCTTGTAGAGCGTCGGGTTCTGCGCGAGCACGGCGCTGCCGAGCACAGAACTGTGTAGCCGTCGGGCGCGGCCTTGGCGACGCGGTTCGCGCCGGTCATGCCGCCGGCGCCGCCGACGTTCTCGATCACGATCTGCTGGCCGAGGATTTCGCTGGCCCGCGCGGCGACGATGCGGCCGAGCATGTCGACCGGCGCCGCCGGCGGCGAACGGCACCACCATGCGTCATCGGCCGGGTCGGCCAGTCCTGCGCGCTGCGGCGGGAGCGGCGAGCGACAGCAGCGAAGCGAAGCACAGTGCGCATCGACGATACGCAGACATGACAGAGTCTCCCGGCAGAGTCTGCCGGAAGCGCTAGCATGGCGGTGCCTGCGGTCAGCGCCGGCCGAACAGCCGCTCGATGTCGGTGAGCTTCAGTTCCACGTAGGTCGGCCGGCCGTGGTTGCACTGGCCGGAGTTCGGCGTCGCCTCCATCTCGCGAAGCAGCGCGTTCATCTCCTCGGGCTTGAGCCGGCGGCCGGCGCGCACCGAGCCGTAGCAGGCCATGGTGGCGGCGACGTGCATCAGCCGGCGCTCCAGCGGCAGCGCCTCGTCCCATTCGGCGAGGTGCTCGGCGAGGTCGCGGGCCAGCGCCGCGGCGTCGATCTCGCCCAGCATCGACGGCGTCTCGCGCACCGCGACGGCGCCGGGCCCGAACGGCTCGATGGCGAGGCCGAAGCGCTTCGAGCTCGTCGGCGCGCGCCAGCAGCCGCTCGACGTCGGCCTGGTCGAGTTCGACGATCTCGGGGATCAGCAGGATCTGCCGCGCGATGCCCTTCTGCTCGAGCGCCGCCTTCATGCGCTCGTAGACCAGCCGCTCGTGGGCGGCGTGCTGGTCGACGATGACGAGGCCGTCGCGGGTCTGCGCCACGATGTAGGTGTCGTGCACCTGGGCGCGGGCGGCGCCGAGCGGCCGGTCGAGCACGTCGGGCGCGGGCTCGGCGATCTCGACGCGCGCGGTCGCGGCCGCCGAGCCGACGTCGAACGCCGCCTGCGCGGCCTCGGCGAAGCCCGGTTCGGGCGCGGCCCAGGCCGCCAGCGCGCCGCGCGGCGGCAGCGGGCCGCGACGGCGAGCGCCGCCAGTCGAACGCGTTGCGGCGGGGCAGGGCGGCCGGACGGAACGCCGCGATGGTCGCGCTGCCGCCGGTCGAGGCGGCGCGCTGGGCGTCGCGCGCCAGCGCCTCCTTCAGCGCATGCATCAGCAGCGCGCGGACCAGCGCGGCGTCGCGGAAGCGCACCTCGGTCTTGGCCGGATGCACGTTGACGTCGACCTCGCGCGGCGGCAGCGTCACGAACAGCGCCACCAGCGGATGGCGGTCGCGCGGCAGATAGTCGGCGTAGGCGCCGCGGATGACGCCGATCAGGAGCTTGTCGCGCACCGGGCGGCCGTTGACGAACAGATATTGCCCGAGCGAGTTGGCGCGGCTGTCAGCGTCGGCAGGCCGGCATAGCCTTCGACCACGACGCCGTCGCGCTCGGCGCGCGACCTCGACCGCATTGGCGCGGAACTCCGCGCCCAGCACGTCGGCGAGCCGGGCGAGCCGCCCGGCGCGCCGGGCAGCGCCGCCGGCCAGGTCACCGGCGCGCGCTCCTCGCTGGCGAGCGTGAAGGCGACGTCCGGCCGGCTCATCGCCAGCCGCCGCACCACCTCGCGCACCGCTTCGGCCTCGCTGCGGTCGCTCTTGAGGAACTTCAGCCGCGCCGGCGTGGCGTAGAACAGGTCCTTGCACCTCGACGCGGGTGCCTTCGCGACAGCGCCGCGGGCTTGATCGCCGACTTCGCGCCGCCATCGACGGTGATCGCCCAGGCGTTCGGCTCGCCGGCGTGGCGCGTGGTGATGGTCGAGCCGCGCCACCGCGCCGATCGAGGGCAGCGCCTCGCCGCGGAAGCCGAGCGTGCCGATCTGCAGCAGATCGTCGCCGTCGAGCTTGGAGGTGGCGTGGCGCTCGACCGCGAGATCGAGGTCGGCGCGCGTCATGCCGGCGCCGTCGTCGGTGACGCGGATCAGCCGCCGGCCGCCGCCGTCGGTCGCGATCTCGATCCGCGTGCGCGCCGGCGTCGAGCGCGTTCTCGACCAGTTCCTTGACCACGCTCGCCGGCCGCTCGACCACCTCGCCGGCGGCGATGCGGTTGACCGTGGTTCTCGGAAAGCTGGCGGACGGGCATTGGGTTCGGCGGCCTGATTCGCGTGAGCCTCGGAATCTATCGGCGCAATGCGGCAGCGGCGAGGGCAGCGGCCGAAATGCCCCCGCTATTCGAACGACGGCTTGCTCTGCCGCAGGCGCTTGATGACGGAGCGGTGCTTCTTGCCTTCCAGGCGCTTCTGCTTCGAGGCCCGGGGCGGCTTGGTGGCGCGGCGCGGCACCGGCCGCACGGCGGCCTCCTGGATCAGCGCGACCAGCCGCTCCTGCGCGTCGGCGCGGTTGCGCTCCTGGGTGCGGTGGTTCTGCGCGATGATGCACCAGCACGCCGTCCTTGGTCAGGCGCCTGCCGGCGAGCCGCATCAGCCGCATCGCCACGTCGTTCGGCAGCGACGGCGAATGCCGCACGTCGAAGCGGAGCTGCACCGCGGTCGAGAGCTTGTTGACGTTCTGCCCGCCGGGCCCCGACGAGCGCACGAAGCTTTCCTCGAGTTCGGCCTCGTCGATGCTGATCTGGTCGGTGATGCGGATCATGGCGGCGCTACAGTATCGCCGGCCAGATACTTCTTCGCCAGCACCTTGCCCTCTTCCACCGCCGGCTGGTCGAACGGATCGACGCCGAGCAGCTCGCGCGGCGATGATCGTCTCCAGCATGAAATGCATCAGCAGCTCGCCGAGGTGGCGCTCGTCCACGCGTTCGAGATGGATGGTGCGCACCGGGCAGCCGTTCTTCGCCAGCGTCTCGGCGGTGGCGCGGCCCTGCGCCGCGACCAGATCGCCCATGGTCTTGCCGGCGAAATCCGGCTCGCCGGCGAGCTTGGCGAGGTCGGCGGCCATGCGCGGGCCGCGCCCGGCAGGCGACGGCGGTGATGACCGTGAACAGCTTGTCGCGCGGGCCGGCGATGTAGAGCTGAAGCTGGCTGTGCTGATCGACCGGGCCGAGCGCGCCGATCGGCGTCGTGCCCTTGCCGTCCTTGCCGAGGCTTTCGGCCCAGAGCTGCACGTACCATTGGTGAACCGCTGCAGCCGGTCGGCGTAGGCCATCATCACCGAGATGGTCTTGCTGGGCTGCGAGCGCCACCGCAAGCGCGGCGCCGACCGCGGCCGGCACCTCGGCCGGCGGCTTGCCGGCGAGCACCGGCGCAAGCGCGTCGGCCGCGCCTTGCGCGGATCGCGCCGATGTCGAGGCCGCAGACCGCGGCCGGAAGCAGCCCGACATTGGTCAGCACCGAGAACCGGCCGCCGACGCCGGGATCGTGATCCATCATGCGGATGTGGTGGGCCGAAAGCAGATCGCGCAGCCCGTTGGCCTTGCCGGACTTGGCGGGCTCGGTGATGCCGAGGAAATGCGTCGTGCGGATCGAGCTTGGCGGCCTTGACCGCGTCGAGCGCGGCGATGGTCTGCATCAGCGTCTCGCCGGTGCCGCCGGATTTCGACACCGCGACGAAGCGGCTGGTCTTGAGCGGCAGCCGTTCGCAGCAGCGTGCCGTAGCTCTCGGGATCGAGATTGTCCATGAAATGGATGCGCGGCGGATCGCGCAAGGCTGCCCGACGCCCGGCACGGCGTAGCCGGCAAGTTGCGCCAGGGTCTGGCCGCCGAGGCTCGAGCCGCCGGTGCCGAGAAAGACCACGTCGCTGGTGCCGTCGCGCAGCAGCGCGGCATAGCCGAGGATGGCGGCGATGTCGTCGCGCTTCTCCGGCAGCCGCAGCAGCGGCAGCGTGCCGTCGGCGTGACGCGTCACGCAGGACCGCCAGCGCCTCGCCGGTGCGCGCCAAGCATCGTCAGCGAAGTCCTGTCGGCCGCGCGTGGTCGATCGATTGCTTGAGCGCCATGGCTGGTCTCGGCAACTGTCCGCGAAAACGGCGGACAGTCAACACACTGCTTAGCCGCCCGGTTCCTTGGACGACCAGTCCCTTGGGCTGGCCGACCACCGTGACCAGCATGCCGCCCTGGGCCAGCCGCTTGGCGGCGCGGCGGGCGTCCTCGATCGTGACCGCGTCCATCAGGCCGTTGCGCTTGTCGATGTAGTCGATGCCGAGATCGTCGAGCTGGATTTGCAGCAGCATGCTCGCGATCTTGGTCGAGGTGTCGAAATTCAGCGCGTAGGAGCCCTTGAGATAGGCCTTGGCCTTGGCGAGTTCGTCCTCGGTCGGCCCCTCCGTCGACCATGCGGCTGGATCTGCGCCTCGATCAGCTCCAGCGCCTCGCGGGTGCTGTCGGCGCTGGGTCTGCGTTGCTGGCCATGAACAGGGCGGCGTGGCGCATGCTCGAGCAGATACGAATAGACGCCATAGGCCAGGCCGCGCTTCTCGCGCACCTCGTCGTAGAGCCGCGAGGTGAACGAGCCGCCGCCGAGGATGTGGTTGACCACGTAGGCCGGGATGAAATCCGGATCCTTGCGCATGATGCCGGCGCCGCCCATGCGGCACCACCGACTGCGGCACGTTGAGCTGCGTCACGATGCGCCGGCCGCCGCCCTGCATCGTCACGTCCGGCACCGCGGCGCAGCGCGCCGCTGGCCGGCAGCGCGCCGAACACGCGGTCGAGCATCTTGCCGAGCGTCGCCGCGATCGATATCGCCGACCGCGGCGACCTTGAGCGTGTCGCGCGTCAGCACCTGCTGCGCGTAGGCGCGCAGATCGTCGGCGGTGATGGTCGGGATCGAAGTCAGCGTGCCGTTGGTCGGCCGGCCGTAGGGATGGTCCGGGAAAGGCGGTGCGCCACCAGGTGCGGGTTGGCGATGCTGCCCGGATCGGTGGTCTCGCGCCGCAGGCCGGCCAGGATCTGGTCGCGCACGCGGCCGACCGCGTCGGCGTCGAAGCGCGGCTCGTTGAGCGCAAGCCGCAGCAGATCGAAGCTCTGCTCCTGGCGGTCGCGCAGCAGCCGGATCGAGCCGAAGAAATAGTCGTGGGTGACCGAGAAGCGCAGCTCGGCGGCGTTGTCCTCGAGCCGCTGATGGAACGCCTTGGCGTCGAGTTCGCCGGCGCCGTCGTCGAGCAGCGACGACGACCATGTAGCCGACGCCCGGCTTGTCGGTCGGGTCCTGGCTGGCGCCGCCGACGAAGGCGAAGTTCAGCGCCACCAGCGGCAGCGACGGCTCGCTGCACCAGCCAGGCCTCGATGCCGCCGGGCGACACCACGCGCTGGATCGTGGTCGCGCTGCGCGGGCTGCAGCGCCAGCGCGGCGACGATCAGCAACCGCCGCCAAGCACGATGAGGAGCGCAGGCGTCCGGATCACGATCGCTTGTCTCCTCGGTTGCGAGGCTCCTTGATGAGATATCCGGTCACCGACCGCCGCTTGTCGAGCCAGGCCTTGGCCGCCGCGTTGACCGCCTCGACGGTCGACCGCGCGGATGCGATCGGGCCAGCTCTGCACCGACTCGACGGTCGACGCCGGTGGTCAGCGCCGCGCCGTACCAGCGCGCCATGGTGGCCTGGCTGTCCTGCGCATAGATGGCGTCGGCGATCAGCCGGTTCTTGGCGCGCTCGACTTCGTCGGCCGTGACGCCCTTGGCGACGACGTCGTCGATCACGGCGTCGATCGCGTCTTCGAGCTTGCGGCAGCGTCACGCCCGGCTTTGGGCGAGCCGTAGACGCCGAACTGCGTGGCATCGAGCGCGGTGCCGCTGTACCAGCCGCCGGCGCCGACCGCGAGCTCGCGCTCGACCACCAGCGTGCGGTAGAGCCGGCTGGTGTTGCCGTGGCCGAGAATGAACGCCAGCACTTCCAGCGCCTCGGATTCGCCGGGCTTGGCGGTGGTCGACGACGGCACCAGGTAGGCGCGGCTGAGGCTCGGCTGCTGCGACGCGCGGATCGGCCAGCGTGACGTGGCGGGCGGCGACCTGCGGCGGCTCCTGCGGCCGCTGCCGCGGCGCCGATCTCGGCGACCTTGGCGACCTTGCCGTAGGTCTGCTTCCGCCAGCGTCCGGACCTCGTCGGTGGTGACGTCGCCGGCCACCACCAGCACAGCATTGTTGGGCGTGTAGAAGCGCCGGTAGAACGCCATCGCGTCGTCGCGGTTGAGCTTCTCGATCTCGTGCCGCCAGCCGATCACCGGCTTGCCGTAGGGGTGATTGAGATAGAGCGCGGCGTCGATCTGCTCGGAAAGCCGCGCCCGCGGATTGTTGGCGACGCGCTGGTTGTGCTCCTCGAGCACGACCTTGAGCTCGGGCGCCACCGCCTCGTCGGTCAGCACCAGGCCGGTCATGCGGTCGGCTTCGAACTCCATCAGCGTCTTGAGATTCTCGCGCGACACGCGCTGGAAATAGCCGGTGTAGTCCTGGGTGGTGAAGGCGTTCTCCTGGCCGCCGACCGAGGCCACGGCCTGGCTGAAACGGCCCGCCGGATTCTTGGCGGTGCCCTTGAACATCAGATGTTCGAGGAAATGGGCGAGGCCGGACTTGCCGGGAGTCTCGTCGGCCGCGCCGACCTTGTACCAGACCATATGGGTGACGACCGGCGCGCGGTGGTCCGGCACCACGACGACTTCAAGACCGTTGGCGAGCGTGAAATGGCCGATGTCGGGCTTCGGAGCGGCTTCGCGCGGCACTGGCGAACAAGGCCGCGGCGACGGCGCAATACCGGCGACGGCCCGACGGCGCAGCGGCGAGGAATGGGTCAGGATGATGCGGCAATGCGGTCTCGCGGATCTTCGACTGGATGTCGGCGCGGCAAGCGTTAGGCGCTGCCAGCGATGGACACGACCGTCGGACCGGCGTCGATCCGGCGTCGCGACTCACCTGACGATCTCCTTGCGCGTGTCGCCGACCGCCGGCTTCCATTTCTCCCTGGCCGACGCCGATACGGCTGGTTGGGCGACGGCGTGCGGTAGCCGGCCGGCGGATCGATCAGGCTGGTGCGCGGCGGCTCGCCGGTGAAGGTCTGATACTCTTCCTTCGGCGCCCAGACCTTGCGTCCAGAAATCCTTGGAGCCGAGCTCTGCCGGCGTGCTCGGCGCGGACGCCTGCTCGATCGAGCCGCCCGAGGCGTTGTCTGGCCGGATTCCCGTGTTGCCGGCCCTTGGGATCGAGCTGATCTGGCTCGGCAGCAGCGGGCCTCGTCTTCCATGTCGATCTTGGGCTTGGGATTGCGCTTGGCCTCCTTGCGCCTGCTTCGCGCGCTTGATGTCCGGATCGTCCGGCCAATTGGCGGCCTTCTTGGCCGCAGCGTCGTCTTCCGGCGGCGGCAAGGTCCTTGCTCGCGCGGCAGCACCAGCGGCGAACGCTCGCGGTAGTCGATGGCTTTGCCGTCCCGGCGCAGCCCAAGGCCGTTGAGGATGCCGCGGAAGATTTTGACGTCGAGCAGTTCGTTGTCGTCGTCGTCATCGGCGGCAAGCGCGCTGGTCTGCGGCGCAGCCGACCACGACGGCGATGCCGACCATGGCGGCGATGCGCCATCCGTTTGCAATGTACCGTTCGACCTGACGCTCATCATGCCGTGACCCGCACCGAACCCCTTGAACATACGGCAATTTGCGGCTTTCGACCCAGTATCCCCGGGATCAGGGCGCTTTTGCGGCGTGATCCCCCAGCAGCGATTCATACAAGAGTCCGATGACCCCGGCAACGATGGCTACATCGGCGAGGTTAAAGACATACCAATTAAGCGCCAGGCCGCGGTTTCGGCGTGCAGCAGCACGAAATCGGCCACCGCGCCGTAGGTCAGGCGGTCGATGGCATTGCCGATGGCGCCGCCGATGATCAGGCCGAGCGCCAGCGCCGACAGCCGCGAGTGGGCCCGGGCCAGCCATATCCACAGCAGCGCCACCGCCACCGCCTTGAGCGCCAGCAGCGCGCTCTGGCCGAGCGGGCCCTCCTGTGGAACCAGCCGTAGCTGATGCCGGTGTTCCAGGTCAGCACCAGATCGACGAAAGGCGCGACCTTGACCACGCCCCTGCCGGCGAGATCGAAAACCTGGAGCAGCCAGTACTTCGACGCCTGATCGAGCACGCAGGCGACGGCCGCGGCGGCGAGGCCGAACGCGGTCAGGCGGCCCCAGAACATGCGCGGCGCTCCGGCATCACTCCGCGGCCTTGCGCATGGTTTCCCATTCGCGCAGCGCCTTGGCGTCGCGCGGCGTGACGTCGGGATATTGCGGGTCGGCTGCCGACGGTGTGGGAGATCTTCCAGGAGCGCGCGCACTTGCGGCCTTCGGCGAGATTGACGACGACGGCGACGCCCGGCACCTCCGGCAGCCGGAACGCGTCGGCCGGGCCTTCGTCGTTGGCAAGCGTCGCCGCCGAGGTGATGCAGACCTCGGCAAGATCGATGTCGACCACCGCCTCGAACAGCTCCGGGTTGGTCACATGCACGATCGGATCGGCTTCGAGCGAGGAGCCGATGCGCTTGCCGGCGCGCGCGATCTCCAGCGCGCCGGTGACGGCGCGGCGGACCAGCCGCACCTTGCGCCATTTCTCGGCGAGCTTGTCGTCGCGCCACGACTGTCGGCACCTCGGGGAACAGTTCCAGATGCACCGAGGCGTCGGCGGAGCGATGGCGCTCGCACCACGCCTCCTCGGCGGTGAAGCACAGCATCGGCGCGAGCCAGGTCACGGTGCAGCGGAACAGGTGGTCGACGACGGTCAGCGCGGCCTTGCGCGTTTGCGACGAGATCGGATCGCAATACAGCGCGTCCTTGCGGACGTCGAAATAGAACGCCGACAGGTCGGTGGTCATGAAATGGCTGAGCGCCGCGAAGATGCGCTTGTAGTCGAAATCGGCGTAGGCCTTGCGGACGAGCTCGTCGAGCTCGGACGAGCCGGTGCAGCATCAGCCGCTCCAGCTCCGGCATTTTTGCCGGCGCGATGCGGTCGTCCTCGGGATGGAAATGCGCCAGGCTGCCGAGCATCCAGCGGATGGTGTTGCGGAGCTTGCGGTAGGTCTCGACGGTGGTCTTGAGGATTTCCGGGCCGATGCGCTGGTCGTCCGCAGTAGTCGCAGGCGCACACCCACATGCCGCAGGATGTCGGCGCCGGACTGCTTGATCACGTCCTGCGGCGCGACGGTGTTGCCGAGCGACTTCGACATCTTGCGGCCCTGCTCGTCGAGCGTGAAGCCGTGGGTCAGCACCACGTCGAACGGCGCGCGGCCGCGGGTGCCGCAGCTTTCCAGCAGCGACGAGTGGAACCAGCCGCGGTGCTGGTCGGAGCCTTCGAGATACATCACCGTGTCGGGACCGCCGTCGTGCTTGCGCTTGATGCCGGCGAGGCTCGGGAAATGCTTGGGGTCCTCCAGCACGAAGGCGTGCGTCGAGCCGGAGTCGAACCAGACGTCGAGGATGTCGTCGACCTTGTTCCAGTCCTCGTTGGCGCGTGACGCCGAGGAAGCGCTCGCGGGCGCCGGCTTTGTACCAGGCGTCGGCGCCCTCCTGCTCGAAGGCGTCGGCGATGCGCTTGTTGACCGCGTCGTCCTGCAGGATTTCCGCCGAGCCGTCGCCCTTCTCGCGCACGAACACCGCGATCGGCACGCCCCAGGCGCGCTGGCGCGAGATCACCCAGTCGGGCTTGCTCTCGATCATGCCGGTGATGCGGTTCTCGCCGGCCGCCGGCACCCAGCGGGTGGCTCTTGATTTCGCTGCAAGCGCGATGCCGCGCAAGCGTGCCGTCGCAGGCCCTTGATCGGCTTGTCCATGGCGATGAACCACTGCGGCGTGTTGCGGAAGATCACCGGCTTCTTCGAGCGCCAGGAGTGCGGATACTGATGCTTCAGCCGCCCGCGCGCGATGATCATGCCGGCTTGCGTCGAGCGCCTTGATCACCGCCTCGTTGGCGTCGCCCTTCTCGCCCTTGTCGGTGATGACGCGCTTGCCGGTCGAAGCCGGGAGCCTGCGTCGGTGAAGGCGCCGTTCTCGTCGACGGTGTAGGGAATCGCCGGATTGATGCCGCGCGCCTCGCAGCGCGCGCGCGTTTGCGGTCCAGATGTCGAAGTCCTCGCGGCCGTGGCCCGGCGCGGTGTGCACGAAGCCCGTGCCGGCGTCGTCGGTGACGTGATCGCCGGCAAGCAGCGGCACGTCGAATTCGTAGCCGCCCTTGCCCCTGAAGCGGGTGGGCGCAGACGATTCCAGTCGAGCACGGTGGCAGGAACGTCTCGCACCTTCTCGTAGGCCGCAACGCGCGCCTGCTTGAACACGTCGGCGGCGAGCTTGTCCGCCAGGATCAGCGTGTCGCCGGCCTTTGCCCAGTTGTCGGCAGGCGCTTCGGTGACGCGATAGACGCCGTAGTCGATCTTCGGCGAGAAGCTGATGGCGCGATTGCCGGGCAGCGTCCAAGGCGTGGTCGTCCAGATGACGACGCTCGCGCCCCAGTCCACCAGATTGAAGGCCAGTGCCGTGGCGTCTTCATCGGCTCCCGGCTCCAGGGCGGCTTGCGTCGACCGGAAACTTCACCCACACCGTGTCGCTGGTGTAATCCTCGTACTCGACCTCGGCTTCGGCGAGCGCCGTCTTCTCCACCACGCTCCACATCACCGGCTTGCAGCCGCGATAGAGCGTGCCGTTCGCCGCGAACTTCATCAGCTCGCGGGCGATCTGCGCCTCGGCGGAAAGCTCATCGTCGTGTAGGGATGATCCCAGTCGCCCTCGACGCCGAGCCGCTTGAACTCCTCGCGCTGCACGTTGAGCCAATGCTCGGCGATAGGCGCGGCACTCCTTGCGGAACGCGATCATCGCCTCGGCGGCTCGCGGCAGGTTCGGCTTCGCGCCTGTTCTTGGAGCGGTAGTTCTCCTCCTCGATCTTCCATTCGATCGGCAGGCCGTGGCAGTCCCAGCCCGGCACGTAGTTGGAATTGTAGCCCAGCATCTGCTGGCTGCGCGTCACCACGTCCTTGAGAATCTTGTTGAGCGCGTGCCCGATGTGGATGTTGCCGTTGGCGTAGGGCGGGCCGTCGTGCAGCACGAACTTGTCGCGGCCCTTGGCCTTCTCGCGCAGCCGCCGGTAGAGCCCGAGCCCTGCCAGCGCTTGAGAATTTCCGGCTCGCGCTGCGGCAGGCCGGCGCGCATCGGGAATTCGGTCTGCGGCAGGAACAGCGTCTGGCTGTAGTCGCGCTCGCCTGATTGCGGGCTTGTCGTTCATGGCGCGCTGTGTAGCAGGAGGTTTTCAGCCCCGCAAAGGCTTAGCCGGGCGCTGCCCAGCGCCGGAAACGCGTCCGGCGCCCGCGCCAGCGCGTGCCGGGCCTGGCTGGAATCCTGGTCCATGCGGCGGACCAGGTCCTCGACGCTGTCGAAGTTCATCTCCGGCCTGATCCAGGCGATGAAGGCCACGTCCAGCGCCGCGCCATAGAGGTCGCCGGAGAAGTCGAACAGGAAGATTTCCAGCAGCACCGCGCCGGTGTCGAACATCGGCCGGCGGCCGAAGCTCGCGACCCCGTCGTAGCGGGCGCCGCCGACGCCGACCCGCACCGCGTAGATGCCGTGCTTCAGCCCGCAGTCCGGCGCCGAGCCGGAGGTTCGCGGTCGGATAGCCGAGCGTGCGGCCGCGCTTGTCGCCGTGCACCACCTGGGCGGTGACGAACAACGGATAGCCGAGCAGTTCGTTGGCCTCGGCGACGTGGCCCGCGGCGAGCGCGTCGCGCACCGCGCCGGACGACACCCGCCGGCCGTCCAGCATGGAACGGCGGCACCACATCGACGGAAAAGCCGTGGTGGGCGCCCTGCGCGATCAGGAAATCCGGCGAGCCGCGGCGCTCCTTGCCGAAATGGAAGTTGAAGCCGATCACCGCGCCGGTGACGGCGAGGCGATCGACCAGGATGCTCTCGACGAACGCCTCGGCGCTGAGGCTCGCCAGCGCCGCGTCGAAGGTCAGCACGATCGCGCCGTCGAGACCGGTCGCCGCCAGCAGCCGCAGCTTGGCGGCCTCCGAGGTGAGGTGGAACGACGGCTCGTCGGGGCGAAAGAAGCTCCGCGGATGCGGCTCGAAGGTCAGCACCGCCGCCGGCCGGCGCGCCGCGCGCGCCCGCTCCATGGCGGTGGCGATCACGGCGCGGTGGCCGCGATGGACGCCGTCGAAATTGCCGATGGCGACCACCGGGCGATCCAGCCGCTCAAGGCCCGGCCCCATCGTCGCGCACGACGACGAACGGATGCGTGGGGTGAGGTTCGGCCATGCTCGGGAAAGGCTGATCGCCTGGGCGTTATGACGGCATCTCCGTCAACGATACGTTAACCGAATTGGCGGCGAAACCGGGCGTAACGCCGCAAATCCGCGCTCTTAACCTGATCTTCAAGCGGACCTTGTTACCGTCGGCGCGCTTGGGAGGGGCCAGGCCCGGTGCGGGCTGCGTCCCCGTTCGACCATAACGAAGTGATTGCAACGCAAGCGGTTCGGGACCGATTGCCGGCAGAGCGGGAAGAATGGCCGTCGATCTCTCGATGCCGATCCTCGTGGTGGACGATTACAACACCATGATCCGAATCATCCGCAATCTGCTGCGGCAGCTCGGCTTCGAGGACGTCGACGACGCGCCGGACGGCTCGATCGCGCTCTCCAAGATGCACCTCAAACGATATGGGCTGGTCATCTCCGACTGGAACATGGAGCCGATGACCGGCTACGAGCTGCTCAAGCAGGTGCGCGCCGACCCGAGCATCAGCGACACACCGTTCATCATGGTCACCGCGGAATCCAAGACCGAGAACGTGATCGCCGCCAAGCAGGCCGGCGTCAACAATTATATCGTCAAGCCGTTCAACGCCGATACGCTGAAGAGCAAGATCGAAGCGGTGTTCGCGGCGTAATAGGGCATCGACTCGTTCCGTCATTCTGGGCTTGCGCCTTCGGCGCGCCCCGGAATGACGCCGACAATCACCACCTCAATCCTCGCGTCACCGCCTTCGGCGCAATGCCGGCATCGTCGAAAATCCGGTTCAGCGCCGAGAGATTCGGATCGTGGCGGTCGCCCAACTCCTCGGCATGGATGCCGGCGGTGACGAACAGGCAATCGAGCCCGACATCGGTCGCGCCCTTCAGATCGGTGCGGATCGAATCGCCGATCGCCAGCACCCGGTCGAGCGGCGGCGCAGCGCCGCGCAACGCGGCGACCCGCGTCAGCGCCAGATCGTAGATCGGCCGGTGCGGCTTGCCGGCGTACAGCACCTCGCCGCCCAGCGACTTGTACAGGTCGGCCATAGCGCCCGCGCAATAGACCAGCTTCTCGCCGCGCTCGACCACGAGGTCCGGATTGCCGCACAGCATGAACATCTTGCGCCGGCGCAATTCGCCGAGCTCGGCGCGGTAGCTTTCCGGCGTCTCCACCTCGTCGTTGCGAAGCCCGGTGCAGACCACGTAGTCGGCCTGTTCGAGCGGCACGAAATCGAGCTCCAGGCCGTCGAAGATCGGAAGGTCGCGCTCCGGTCCGATATGAAAGACCGCCTTGTCCGGGCGCTGCGCCATCACCGCGCGCGTGACGTCGCCGGAACTGACGATGCCGTCATAGGCGTCGTGCGGCACGCCGACCCTGTCGATGAACTTCACCACCACATTGCCAGGCCGCGGCGCGTTGGTGATCAGCATCACCGTGCCGCCCTGCTGGCGAAAGCGCCGCAGCGCGTCGCAGGCGGCGGTGGTGGCGGCGATACCGTTGTGGATCACGCCCCAGACATCGCTCAGCACGGCGTCGTAGCCGGAGGCCAGTGTGCCGAAATGTTCGGTGAACGCGGGAGCGACGATCAAAATGCGGCGCCCGATCCACCGGCCGCCATCCTGGGGGCGCTGTCGCTGTCCGGCGTCAACTCCGTGGTCTCGGCGGCGCCGCGCAACGCCTCGGCGCGCACCGGGCGCGGCTGCGAGAACAGGAAGCCCTGGCCGAAACGGACGTCGTATTCGAGCAGATCGACGACCTGCGCCTCGGCCTCGATCCGCTCGGCGATCAGGCTGATGCCAAACCGGCCGAGCAGGTCCGACAGGTCGGCGGCATGGATGTCGGCGCCGGCCGCGGCCGGCTCACTCAGCAGGAACGTCGCCGGCACCTTGACGTAGCGGATGCCCCGCTCGCCGAGGTCGCGCGGCTCCATGCGGAGATCCGCGACGCCGTCCATGCAGAAGCGGAAGCCGAGTTCGCGCAGCGCCGCGAGGCCTTCGATCTCGAGCGGTCCCATGGCGCGCAGCGTGCTCTGCCGGAACTCGAGCATGATCGCCGAGGCGAGCGCCCGATTGGCGTCCAGGAACTGCAGGATGTCCGGAAACAATTGCGGATCGTTCAGCGTCGACGGAGCGATGTTGCAGAACAGGCCGATCTCGCGGTTCTTGAGCTGGAGCCGGCGAACCACCTGCACGCTGCGGAGCAGCAGGAGCTTGTCGATCTTCGCCATCAGGCCGCCGGCTTCGGCCGCCTCCATGAAATCGGCCGGCTGCAGCAGATTGCCGTCGGCGCTGCGCAGCCGCGTGAAGGCTTCGTAGTAGCGCACCTTGCGCTGCGGCAGCGTGACGATCGGTTGCAGGTAGAGGTCGACGCGGCTCTCGTCGATCGCCGAGCGGACGGTCTCGATCAGTTCGCGCTGCCGCTCGTCGGCCGGTTGGGAGGGCGTCGGCGCCGCCACCGCGGGCGTGGATGGCAGCGAGCCTGGAGTGAACCCCTGGCCGCTGGCGAATTTCAGGTCATGCAGCGCGACGGTCTCGGCGAGCTGCTTGACCAGCGTGCCAAGCTCGCCGAGTTCGGTCGACGACCGCTTCGGTCGCGCTGCGCGCCCTCTCGGCGGCGCCGTCGACGATCCGATCGCTCTGGCCCTCCAGCGCCGCAGTGCGGCGGCCGATCTCGGCCACCTGACGGGCGAGATCGGCGGTGCCGCGGGATAGATCGGCGATCTGGGAGCCGAGGTCGGCGCGATCGCGCAACCGGGTCGAGACTGCGTTGTAGATCACAAGACCGGTCAGGGTGGCGATCGCGACGATCATCGCTTCCGCGGCCTTGAAGCCGGCCAGCAGGTAGAGCGCGGCCCCCACGGCGGCCGCGATCACCGCCGCGCACAGGACGACGAATATGGCCCCAAGCCGCAACATTCCCGCTCCCTGCCGCGGACTATGATTCGCCCAACCGCGATCAATGTCCATGAGGCGGACGCGGGACGCAAGAAGCGAGCTTGGGACCGGTGCGGCCGACCTGCTGTCGCGGCGGCACGGATTTGGCCCTATAAGCGGAACCCCAGCGGGGACCGGGTTCGAGGACCGGGATGCAATGTCCAAAATCACCGATGCCATCGAGCGGAATCCGGCCGGCGCGTTCCTGGCGTTTCTGGCGCTGCACGGCGTGGTCTGGACGGCACTCCCGGCGCTGTTTTTCCGCAATCTGCCGCTCGATCTGATCGAGGCCCTGGTCTACGGCCGCGAATGGCAGCTCGGTTACGACAAGCTGCCGCCGCTGCCATGGTGGATGGTCGAGGCGACCCACCGGCTGTTCGGCCCCGACCTGTTCTACTACGCGCTCGCCCAGATCAACCGTCGCTGGCGGCTTTCGCCTTGGTCTGGGTCATGGCACGCAGGCTGGTTGGGCCGGTCGGCGCGCTGGTGGCGATCCTCATCATCGACGGGCTGCACTACTTCACCTTCACGGCGCCGAAGTTCAACCACGACGTCGTCCAACTGCCGTTCTGGGCGCTGGCCGGCTATTCCTACTGGGCGGCGCTGCGCCACGGCCGGATCGCGCACTGGCTGCTGCTCGGTTTCGCCATCGGCATGGCGCTGTGGGCGAAGTACTTCGTCGTGGTGCTGGTGGCGCCGCTCGCGCTGTTCGCGCTGCTCGACCGCGATGCGCGGAGGTCGCTCGCGACGCCGGGTCCCTGGATCGCGGCGGCTGCCGCCGTCGTGGTGATGGCGCCGCATCTGCTCTGGCTGGTGCAGAACGGATTTCCTGCCGTTCGCCTATGCCGAAGCGCGGGCAGCGCCGTTCTCGGGCTTGCGCGAATATCTGATCAAGCCGCCGGAGTTCCTGTTGTCGCAATTGGGGTTCCTGGTGCCGTCGCTGCTGATCGCGGCGCCTTACCTGCGCCGGGCCGCGCCGGGCGGAGGCCTGCCCGCGCCGGCCGTCGACGCTTTCGACCGCCGCATCGTCGACGCTCCTGGCGTTCGGGCCGGCGCTGACCGTGGTGCTGTTGTCGTTTGCGACCGGCCGCCACACGGTGGCGATGTGGGGCTATCCGTTGTGGCTGTTCCTTGGCCTTTGGATCGTGCTCAACGCGCGGGCGCTCGAACGCGTGACGCTGACGCGCATCGTCGCGCTCTGGGGCGTGGTGTTTGCCTGTTTCGCCATAGCATTCGTCGCCGCTTACGATCTCAGATCGCGCTTCCACGTTCACGAGCGCTACATCGCCGTGCTCTATCCGGGCGATCGGCTCGGCCTGGAGATGTCGCGCCGCTTCCGCGCCATGACGGGCAAGCCGCTGGCCTATGTCATCGGCCCGATGTGGGAGGGCGGCAATATCGGCCACTACGCGCCCGAGCATCCGCGCGTGCTGATCGACGGCCAGCCCTCGCGCGCGCCCTGGATCGATCTCGGCGATCTGCGCGCGCGGGGCGCCGTCGTGGTCTGGAACGGTGCCGTTTCGGCGACGCTGCCGCCGGCCTATCGCAACATGGCCGGAGATGCCGAGATCCAGCCGCCGTTCACGCTGCCGATGCGGCTTGGCGCGGGCACCGTGACCGTCGGCTGGGCGGTGCTGCGGCCGCGGCCGGTGGTGGCGGGTGCGACAGGTTCACCATGAAAGGTCCCGGGTCTGCAGCCCGTCACTTCGTGCTGCGCTGCGCCCGGGACGCTCGCTACGCGAGCGCCTTGATGACCTTGCCGACCTTTTCGAAGATTTCGCCGATCTGGCTTTCGCTGGCGATCAGCGGCGGCGTCACCGCGATCAAGTCGCCGACCGTGCGGAACATGATGCTCTCGTCGTGGAAGCCGCGCTCCATCGCCTCGTAGCCGCGCTTGCCGACGGCGTCCGGCCGCGAGGCGAGGTCGATGCCGGCGGTTAAGCCCACGCAGCGGATGTCGAGAACCTTCGGCAGGCCTTTCAAGCTCATCGCCGCGTCGTACCAGAGCGGCTCCATTTTCTTGCTGCGCGCGAACAGCTCCTCGTCGCGGTAGAGATCGAGCGCCGCGAGGCCCGGCGGCGCAAGCGAGCGGATGTGCCGAGTAGGTGTAGCCGTGGAAGAACTCCACGACATGCTCCGGGCCCGTGCATGAAGGCGTCGTGGATGCCCTTGCGGCAGATCACGCCGCCCATCGGCACCGAGCCCGAGGTCACGCCCTTGGCAAAGGTGATCATGTCCGGGATGACGCCGTAGCGCTCGGCGGCGAAGGCGTGGCCAAGCCGGCCGAAGCCGGTGATGACCTCGTCGAAGATCAACAGGATGCCGTACTTGTCGCAGATGGCGCGGAGCCGCGGCAGATAACCTTTTGGCGACGGCAGCACCGCGGTCGAGCCCGCCATCGGCTCGACGATCACGGCGGCGATGGTGGTGTCGCCGTGCAGCGCGACGATGCGCTCCAATTCATCCGCCAAATGCGCGCCCCATTCCGGCTCGCCCTTGGAGAACGCCTGCTGCTCGCGGTTGTAGGTGTGCGGCAGGTGGTCGACGCCCGGCAGCATCACGCCGAACGCCTTGCTGTTGTTGCCGAGCCCGCCGACCGCCATGCCGCCGAAGCCGACGCCGTGATAGCCGCGCTCGCGGCCGACGAAGCGGGTGCGCTGGCCCTGGCCCTTCGCCACCCAATAGGCCAGCGCGATCTTCAGCGCGGTGTCGGCCGCCTCGGAGCCCGAGTTGCAGAAGAACACGTGGTCGAGATCGCCCGGAGCGAGCGCCGCGATCCGGCTCGCCAGCTCGAAGGCGCGCGGATGGCCGAACTGGAAGGTGGGCGCGAAATCGAGGGTCGCAGCCTGCGCCTGGATGGCTTCGACAATGGGATCGCGGTTGTGGCCGGCGTTGGTGCACCAGAGCCCCGCGGCGCCGTCGAGCACCGGCCGGCCCTCCGGGGTGTAGTAGTGCATGTCCTTGGCCCGCGCGATCAGCCGCGGCCGGGCCTTGAAAGCGCGGTTCGCCGTGAACGGCATGAAGAAGGCTTCGAGGTCGTTCGGCACCGCTGATGAAACGGAGCTTTTTTGTGCTGAACCCGATGCCTGTGCCATGCCTGCCTCTTTGTGCCGCCCTCTCCGCCCTCATCCTGAGGAGCATCGCGAAGCGATGCGTCTCGAAGGATGGGCCACACGGTGGCCGTCCTCGTCCTTCGAGATGCGCCCTTCGGGCGCTCCTCAGGATGAGGACGGAGAGGGGCCGTGCACTGGATTATCCGCTTTCGCCGATAATGACAAAAGAGGGGGTGGCTGCTACCTAGCGCACGACTCTCAACCCGTCATGGCCGGGCCGTGCGGCGATTCCGCTTTACCTCTCCCATAGGGAGAGGTCGCCGAGCGAAGCGAGGCGGGTGAGGGGTTATGGACTATCGAGAGTCCCAGACCCCCTCACCCCAACCCTCTCCCCAACGGGGAGAGGGAGTCCCCGCCGAGTTCGCAGCACGGCTTCGGCATGACAGCGGCGACGGGGCCGCGACGCTGGTGATGTGGCGCATGGCCGACAAGTTCAACAAGCTGAAGGCGCGGCTGCCGCGCGGGCTCGCCGACCGGGGCCCGGCCGAGATCGCGGCGACGCGCCGCATGATCGAGGCGATCCGCGCGGTCTACGAGCGCTACGGCTTCGATCCGGTGGAGACGCCCGACGATCGAATACACCGACGCGCTCGGCAAATTCCTGCCCGACCAGGACCGGCCGAACGAAGGCGTGTTCTCGTTCCAGGACGACGACGAGCAGTGGCTGAGCTTGCGCTACGATCTGACCGCGCCGCTCGCGCGTTACGTCGCCGAGAATTTCCAGAACATCGCGCTGCCGTATCGCAGCTATCGGTTCGGCTGGGTGTTCCGCAACGAGAAGCCGGGCCCCGGCCGCTTCCGCCAGTTCATGCAGTTCGACGCCGACACGGTGGGCTCGGCGTGCATGGCCGCCGACGCCGAGATTTGCATGATGGCGGCGGACACGATGGAGGCGCTGGGCATTCCGCGCGGCCAGTACGTGGTGAAGGTAAACAATCGCAAGATGCTCGATGGCGTCATGGAAGTCCATCGGTATCGGCGGCGAAGAGAATGCGGGCAAGCGACTCACCGTGCTGCGTGCGATCGACAAGCTCGATCGGCTTGGCGAGGACGGTGTTAGCGCTTTGCTCGGAGAAGGGCGGAAAGATGAAAGCGGTGACTTCACGAAAGGTGCTGGCTTAGAAGCAGAACATATCAAACTCGTTGTTGAGTTTGTTCGCGCGCAGAAATTTTTGCCACTAGAAGATGTCACAACGAAAACTGGAATGGATGAACGTGGCAAGCCAATGCAGTTTGCTCATGCCCATGATGGAATGCCTGGCGGGACGTTTCGACTAAATAATGATGTGACGATTGAGAATCTGCGAAAAAAATTTGGTTTGAATGATACTGCGAATGTCGGAATTGAAGAGCTTGAGCAGATTGGAGCACTGTGCAGAGCAGCGGGTTACAAGAAGATCGAATCCGCATCGACCCTTCCGTCGTCCGCGGCCTCGAGTACTACACCGGCCCGGTCTACGAAATCGAACTCCTCGAACCAAGGACGAGAAAGGCCGTCCGGTCCGCTTCGGCTCGGTCGGCGGCGGCGGGCGCTACGACGGCCTGGTCTCGCGCTTCCGCGGCGAGCCGGTGCCGGCGACCGGTTTCTCCATCGGCGTGTCGCGCTTGCAGGCGGCGCTGAAGCTGCTCGGCAAGCTCGACAGCAAGCCAGCGCCCGGCCCGGTGCTGGTCACCGTGTTCGACCGCGACCGCGTCGCCGACTACCAGAAGATGGTCGCCGCGCTTGCGCGACGCCGAACATCCGCGCCGAGCTCTACCTCGGCAACCAGAAGCACAGCATCGGCCAGCAGCTCAAATACGCCGACAAGCGCGGCAGCCCTTGCGCCGTGATCCAAGGCCCTGACGAAAAAGCCAAGGGCGAGGTGCAGATCAAGGACCTGATCCTCGGCGGCGCGCTCTCCGCCATCAAGGACCGCGACGAATATCTCAGGAAACAGGCCGAGGCGCAGTTTGCCGTGCCCGAGGACAAGCTGGTCGAGGCGGTGCGCGAACTGCTGGCGCGGCACAAGATCGAGTGGAATTAGGGCACTTCTGCTGCCCACTGACGTTTTTGCAGGCCATCCCCCAATTCCTGAGAGCCTGGCTGGGATGAAACGAGTCGTATCAATGGCTTATGGCTGTCGGACGATCTCCCCTCGTCATCGTCCGCGAAGGCGGACGATCCAGTAGTCGCTGACGTCGGCGATTACTCGATGCCCCGCCTGCGCGCATAGGCGCTAAGATAAAGACCGTGTCCCGGGCGCGGCGCAGCACGAAGTGGTGCGCCGCAGACCCGGGACCCCGGTTTGTGCTCATCAACAAGCAACCGGGGTCCCGGATCTGCAGTGCACCGTTCCGCTTCGCTTCACGCTGCACCGCGTCCGGGACACGGTCTTTGCTTAAGTTAGCGCCTATGCGCCTGCGTGGGGCATGACGACCCGGCATGCTTTGTGATCCACGTAAGCCATTGAAGTGCCGAGCTTCATTGCGAGTTCGGACTCTGAGGGCATACACTCGAATCATCGATTTTTTGCCCGGCTTGTCCCGAGGACCTGCCCTAAGGTCCAATAGGAAGAGCCAGGACGATGGGGTAACGCGGCATCGCAGGGGGAGAAGTCCAAATGACCAACAGGCACGCCATAGCAGCCACGGCCGCGCTGGCGTTTTTGGCGGGCTCGCTCGCGGCGCGTGCTGCCGATTTGCCGCAGAGGCCGGCCTATAAGGAGCCCGTTGTCGTGGCGCCTGTGTTCAGTTGGACGGGCTTTTATCTTGGCGGCGACCTCGGGTGGCTACAGACGAACCCCGACTACACCCCGGGCGCCATCATCGCCGGCTCGCCGTTCATCGCTTCGTCGCTGCCCGTGTCCTCCAAGAACGGCCTGACGTACGGGCTCCTCAGCGGATTCAACTACCAGATGGGCCAGGTCGTCGTCGGTGTCGAAGGCGAGTTCTCCGGTTTCACGGTTGGCAAGGAGCGCTTTACGGCGGTCACCGGCGATTTCATCACCGCGCACAGCAAGTGGGGCGGCTCAATCCGCGGACGGCTCGGCTACGCCGCGGACCGCGCGCTGTTCTACATGACGGGCGGCGCAGCGTTGCTTTCCACCAATACGTCCGCCACCGGCACGGGATACTCGATCGGCAGCGACGGCACCCGCTGGGGTTGGACGGTCGGCGCCGGCATCGACTACGCCTTCGCCGAGCACTGGTTCACCGGTATCGAATACCGTTACTCGCAATACGAGTCGCGGACCTTTACCTATCCCGTGGGCGTGCTCCATCTCGGGATCGTCGGGTTCAAGCAGGATTTGAACACCAACCAGGTCACGGCACGCATCGGTTATAAATTCTGATAAAAAGCGGAATCAGTTGCCGACGCTGCGCTGCTGGGCAGCACAGCGATGGCCGGCCCGGTCCCAGTCAAATCCCGAACACGTCGCCTTGCGTCCCGCGCGAATGCGCAACCGCGATCGGATGGCCGAGCACCTGTTCGGCGGCGTCGAAGCTGTCGATCAGCCCGCGAAGTTCCACGAGCTTGCCGTCGCGAAAGCGCAGGAACTGCGCGCCGCGGTAGCTCACGGTCCGCCCGGTTTCGCCAAGGATCGCGCTGAACTGCACGAACGTCGCGGCGCGGTCGCCATCGATCAGAATCTCGTCAAACTTCATCGCCTTGACCTGCAGCACCGAAGGTACCAGGCGACTGATGGTGTCGATCACGTCGTTCTTGCCGCAGTGCTGGCCGCAAAACGGCAACAGGTCGATCGGCCCGGTCACCGACCATGTCACGTCGTCGTCGAGATAGGACGCAATGCGGTCAGGATCGCACGAAATGCACGCCTGGAAGTAGCTCCGGACCAGGTCTCGTGATACGGCGGGTGTCACACAGCCTCCCACACCTTGTGCTACTGAAGCGCGCCGGGGTTAACATCGCGTGAACCGTGTTGGGCCGGCGACCATGGTGGGCTGTTAACCCTCCAGACGATTGGCAGGCCGCCGGTTAAGCCACGAAACGGCTTGGCGTCGAAACCTTAAGGCTGCCGTGCTAAAGCCCCGCGCAAACGCGGGAAATCCGCGGCGGGACGGCGGACATGACCACCGGGACACCAACATCGCAGCCCGATGCACGGGCGGACGCGCTGGTCGGCGCCTATGAGCGCGCCGGCTATCGCCGTGTCGTGCCGCCGATCCTGCAGCCGGCCGAGCCATTCCTCGACCTGTCCGGCGAGGATATCCGCCGGAGCATGTATCTCACCGCCGACGCCGAGGGCCGGGAACTGTGCCTTCGCCCGGACCTGACCATCCCGGTGTCCTGCGACTATCTTGCTTCGCCGGGCGCAGGCTCGCCGCAGGGCTTCTGCTATCTCGGGCCCGGTCTATCGCGACCGCGGCGCGCTGCCGGCTGAGATTTTCCAGGCCGGCATCGAATTCTTCGGCCGGCCCGACAAGGCCGCGGCCGACGCCGAGATGCTGGCGCTCGGCCTTGAAGCCACCGCCCACTACGGCATTGCCAAGCCGGAAATCCGCATCGGCGACGTCGGCCTGTTTGCCGCGCTGGTCGCGGCGCTCGACCTCGCGCCGGCATGGAAGCGGCGGCTGGTGAAGGACTTCAACCGCAAGACCTCGCTGGCCCACGATCTCGACGTGCTGACCCTGAGCACCGCGAACAACAAGCCGGAGTACCAGGGCGTGCTGGCCGCGCTGGAACGCTCCGATCCCGAAGGCGGCGCACGCGCTGGTCACCGACCTGCTGTCGATCGCCGGCATCAATACGGTCGGCGGCCGCACCGTCGGCGAGATCGCCGAGCGATTCCTTGAGCAGGCGGCGCTCGGCGCCGCCACCACCTTGCCCGGCGCGACGCGCGGGCTGATCGAGAAATTCCTCGCCATCGCCGGCGACCCCGACGAGGCCGCGGCTGAGCTGCGCGCGCTGGCGTCATCCGCGGGCGTGGCGCTCGGCCCGGCGCTCGACCTGTTCGAAAGCCGCGCGGGCTTCCTCGCCGCCCGCGGCGTCGATGTCGGCGGCATCCGCTTCTCGACCGCGTTCGGCCGCGGCCTCGATTACTACACCGGCTTCGTGTTCGAATTGCACGATCGGGGTACGCCGCCGAACGGACCTCTGGTCGCGGGCGGCCGCTACGACGAACTGCTGACCCGGCTCGGCGCCAGGTCGCCGATTCCGGCGGTCGGCTTCGCGGTGTGGATCGAGCGCGTCGCAGTCGGCGGAGGCGCCCCATGAGCGCGCCGCTGATCATCGCCGTGCCGTCGAAGGGACGGCTTCAGGAAAACACCGAGGCGTTCTTTGCCCGCGCCGGCCTCAACCTGGTCAAGCCGCGCGGCGCCCGCGACTATCGCGGCGCGATCGCGAATTTGTCCGGCGTCGAGGTGGCGTATCTCTCGGCCGGCGAGATCGCCGACGCGCTGGCGCAAGGCGGGGTCCATCTCGGCATCACCGGCGAGGACCTGCTGCGCGAGCAGGTCGCCGACATGGACAAGCGCGTGGTGGTGATCGAGGGGCTTGGCTTTGGCTTCGCCAACGTCGTGGTCGCGGTGCCGCAGGCCTGGATCGACGTGCGCAGCATGGCCGATCTCGACGACGTCGCCACCGCGTTCCGCCTCAAGCACGACCGCAAGATGCGGGTCGCCACCAAATACGTGAACCTGACCCGAGAGTTCTTCTCCGGCCTCGGCATCGTCGACTACCGCATCGTCGAAAGCTCCGGCGCGACCGAGGGCGCGCCGGCGGCGGGCTCGGCCGAGCTCATTGTCGACATCACCACCACCGGCGCGACGCTCGCCGCCAACGGGCTGAAGATCGTCGACGACGGAACGATCCTGCGTTCGCAGGCAAGCCTCGTCGCCTCGCGCGGCGCCGACTGGACCGAGGCGAATCGCGAAACCGCGCGCCGGATGCTCGACCGCATCGCGGCGCAGGCCCGCGCCAGCGCCTATCGCGAGGTGCGTACCCGCTTTCCCGGCTGCAATGACGCGCTGCTGGCGCAGGCCAAGGAACGCTTCGGCGTGGTCGCGCCGTTCGGTGGGCCGACCTCGTCCGGCATGCTGACGCTGCACTGCCCGCCCGGCACGGTCTACGATCTCGCCGCCTTCATGCGCGAGCACGGCGCCCAGAGCATCATCGTCGCCGAGATCGAATACGTATTCGCGCCCGAGAACCCGCTCTACGCCAGGCTCGCCGCGGCGCTGTAGGCCGCCGCCGGTTCATTTGCAGGCTTTGACCAGATCGGTATATTTGCCGTTGGTCGCCTTCTCGAGATCGCCGAGGGCGCGGTGCAGGGCGGCCATCGCCTTTTGCGAGCCGCTCTTGGTCGACGAATCGCATTTGTCGCACTTCGCCACCAGCGTCGCGACATAGCTGTCCATGTCGCGCACGATACTGTTCACCGCGTTTCGGGTGAGCGTAATTTCAACGGGAATCTGCTGGCTGAAAGCGCTGGTCGAAGGCGCAAGGCCAATCAGCGCAACGCCAAGCAGCACGCACTTTGCATTTCCTGAGAATCCGATCATGTCGCCCTCCTGTTGTCCGGATCGCACGGGTCGCCGCCGATCATAGCCTTGCGGCACGAGCGGCGTTTCTTGATGTCACGACGCGCCGAACGCCCGCAAAAAATTCAGCGCGCAACGAACGGCTCGATAGACTTGATCCATTCCTCCGGAATTTCCCAAAGCACCGCCTGGACGGCGTAGGAGTTCTTGTCGGGAATGAGGTCGAGATCGAAAATCCGGTCCCAACTCTCGAGCTTCTCTTTGATCACCTCTGGTGCATCCTGGCCTTTGCCGGCGGCGAGAGCCTCGTGGCGCTCATAGTCTTGATCGCTCCGGGAATGGTAGCAATCATTCAGCACCGCGTGCCATGAGTCAAAACAACTGAGCAGCACTTTATCCCGCTCGGCGTCGAATGCGATCCGCACTCCGGGCGTGCCGGGCGGCAGATGGCCCGCGGCACGCAGATCGGGACGAGCCCGATGCGGGCTTCGGCCGTGTTCGGATGGAAGATGCGCCCATGCCCAGATCGGCCAGGCGCAGCCTTCGGGCGGCGGCCCGATTTTCTTGCTCAGTTGGGTGACCATCCATTCGTAAGCACGCCGACGGCCGGCATCGATGTGCCGTCCGTCGGCGCGCAGAACGCCGCGTTGCTTCAGATTATCGAGGATCGAGGCGTGCTGGATCGTCCAAAGCCGCATACTCAGCAATTATCGTTCAGCTTCTTGATGATGTCACGGCAGGTGCCGTTTTCCTTCACCGAGTAGGGAATCTGTGTGATCACCGTGCCGTTTTTCTTCACAGTCGAGTGGTTGCCTCCGGATTCCAGAGTGCAGCCGTTCTTCTTCGCGGCGCGCTCAAGCACGCTGTTCTTGCAGTCGCCCGGATAGGACAAATCACCGGCGAGGGCCGGAGCCGACACGCCAATCACGACGAAAAGTGCCGTCAGTTTAACGACGGTGTTCATGATACTTGTCTCCCAAGGATTTTTAGCGATGCCGCACTATACATCTCTCCCGGTGAGCTGCGGCGGTATTCTTGTGCTTCACGTGTTTCTGGAATGATCAATTCTGTTGCCGGGACTGAGCGGCGGCACGAATGCGTTGTTCGCGGCGTCCGGATATCAAGCCGGCTGAGCAGCGACAATGATCGTACGACACGGCGACTTGCGCTTCGGGCCGTGGCGGCCCGCCGCTTGCGTCCGCGTTGTACCCGCCTTGACCGGCTTGGTCGTTCCCATCATCAATTGGCTTCACGCCAAAATTGGCTTCGCGCCAAGCTCAGTCCACAGGGAGCCTCATGTTCGACTTCGATCGCGTTATCGAGCGCCGCGGCACGCACGCCTCGAAGTGGGACAACATCGCAAAGCTCTCGGGCATCACGTCGCCCGATGCGATCCCGATGTGGGTGGCGGACATGGATTTCGCCGCGCCGCCGGGCGTGACGGCGGCGCTCACCGCCGAAGTGCAGCGCGCAACCCACGGCTATTACGCCGACACCGGCAGTTGGGCGGAAGCACTGCGTCGATTGGATGAAGCGCCGCCACGGTCTGCAGATCGATCCGGAGCTGGGTCAGCCCGACGCCCGGGCATCGTGTCCGGGCTCGGCCTGATCCTGCAGGCCGTCAGCGCGCCCGGCGACGAGGTCGTGGTGTTTCCGCCGGCCTATCACGCGTTCCGCCGGATCATCGCTCGCCAACGAGCGGCGCATCCTCGATGCGCAGCTTGTCGAGCGGAATGGCCGCTACGCCATGGACCTCGATGCGCTTGCGCGGCAAGCTCACGCCGCGGACCAAGGTCGTTTTCCTGTGCAGCCCGCACAATCCCGGCGGCACCGTGCTGGTCGGCCGGACGAGCTTCGCGCGCTTGGCCGCATTCTGCGCCGAGCACGACCTGATCCTGGTTTCCGACGAGATCCATTGCGATCTGGTGTTCGCCGGCGCCAGGCACACGCCGACCATGACCGCAGCGCCCGAAATCGCGGACCGCCTGATCACCTGCGTCGCCGCGACCAAGACCTTCAATCTCGCCGGCGCCCATGTCGGCGCATGCATCACCTCGAATCGCGGCGCTGAAGAAGACGCTCGACGCGCGGATCGCGGCCAGCGGGCTCGGCTCCTACAACGGCTTCGGCATGATCGCGACCGAGGCCGCCTGGCGGACCGGCGAGGCGTGGCTCGATGCGCTGCTGCCGTATCTCGCCGAGAGCCGCGACCTGTTCGATGCGCGGATCGAAGCGGCGGCGCCCGGCGCGCGCTCGATGCGGCTCGATGGCACCTATCTGGCCTGGGTCGATTTTTCCGGAACCGGCCTGCCGCCCGAAGAGGTCGCGGCCAGAGTCGCCCAGCGCGCGCGCATCTTTGCCAGCCCCGGCGAGCAATTCGGCCCCGGCGGCGAGACCTGGCTGCGCTTCAACTTCGCGACGCCGCGCCCGATCCTCGAACAGGCGCTCGACCGGCTGGATGCAGCGTTCCAGGATTTGCGCGGCGGGAGGTCGACGACCAGCAGGACGCGGTCAACCGGCTGATCGGTTATTTCAAATATTCGAGTACTGCTGCCTGTTTGGTGATTTCCGGGCCCCACTCGCGGGTATAAGTTCGTCCGGCAAGCGGACTGTTGAAAATCCATTGCCTCGGGAGGGACCTGAATGATCCGCACGCCTGTCTGCGATCTGCTCGACATCGAACATCCGATAGCGTTGGGCGGCATGGGCTCGGCGTCGTCGCCGGCGATGACCGCTGCGGTGTCGCGCGCCGGCGGGCTTGGCGCCATGGGCTGTCACTATCTGACGCCGGAGCAGGTCCGCGAGCGGGTCGCGGCGACGCGCAAGGAAACCAACAAGCCGTTTGGCACCGAACTTCCTCCTGTTCGACGTGCGCGAGGACGCCTTCGCCGAGGCGCTGAAGCTTCGCCCCGCCGTGATGCAGTTTGCTTGGGCGCGGCAGGACCAGGACTTGAAGCCGTTCTTCGATCGCTCCCACGAGGCCGGCTGCAAGGTCACCTACATGGCCGGCGCGGTGAAGGAGGCGGAACGCGCGGTCAAGGCCGGCGCCGATGTCATCATCGCGCAGGGCAGCGAGGGCGGCGGCCACGTCGGCTGGATGGGATCGATGCCGCTCATTCCGATGGTG
Source organism: uncultured Alphaproteobacteria bacterium (assembly GCA_963702635.1). Taxonomy (GTDB): domain Bacteria; phylum Pseudomonadota; class Alphaproteobacteria; order Rhizobiales; family Xanthobacteraceae; genus Z2-YC6860. Next base: position 262,437 of record CAVPDL010000006.1, on the reverse strand, counting down.
GTCGACGCGGTCGGTTCCGTTCCGGTGCTGGCGGCCGGCGGCTTCGCCGACGGCCGCGGGCTTGTCGCGGCGCTGTCGCTCGGCGCGCAGGGCATCCTGCTCGGCACGCGATTCCTGGCGAGCGTCGAGTTGCCGCTGCATCCGAACTTCAAGCAGGCGATCGTCGACAGCGACGGACACGATACCCAGCTGTCCGAAATTCCCGGATATCGCCGCGGGTCAGGTCTGGCCCGGCGCCATGACGCGGTCGCGGCAGCAACAAGTTCATCGAGCGTTGGGCCGGGCGGGAATGGTACCTGCGGCAGAACCGGGCCGAGGCGATCGCCAAGCTCCGCGCCGCGCGCGAGGCCGGCGACGTCGACGAGGGTCCGCTGTCGATGGGCCAGGACGCCGGCCTGATCCACGACGTTCCGCCTGCCGCCGAATTGGTTCGCCGCATCGCGGCGGAAGCCGAGGAGATCCTGGCGCGCCGGCTGCCGAAGCTGCTGGCATCGTAAAGTCTGTTCTACCGACGCCTTCGAAACACCAGGAAATGCGACAGCGAGAAGTTGACCAGAAAGCTCGCGCCGATGGCGAGCGCTTTTCCGACAAGCACCGGCATGAAATAGGACGCGACGAACACCGTCGCGGTGTTGGCGACAAGCCCCGCCACCTGCGACAGCGCGAAATTGACGTAGGCCACGAAGCGCAGCTCGCCGCCGGACTCGCGCGCGAAGGTGGTCAGCGAATTCATCACATAGGAGCCGGTGACCGCGATGCTCCACGACACGACATTGGCAAGGATGATCGGAAGCTCGAGATAGTAGAACGCGAAAGAAAACGTCGCGAAATCGACCGCCGAATTCACCAGGCCGACGGCGGCGAAGCTCATCGCCTTCAAGCCGATGGCGCGCTCGTGCCAGGCGGCGCATCAGGCGGTCGGACAAGCGGGACAGCCATCGCCACCGCTTAGACCTTTTCTCCTTCGCGGCAAAGGGAAAAGGCTCTAACATGTTGATAGCGCGCGACAATCGGAGGAGCCCCGCAGCGGCGACAGGGTCGCGCGGTTGCGCTATGAGTACGACATGGCAGTGACAGCAACGCCCCTGGCAGGCACGGCCGGCGGCCCGGCGGAAGCCGGCCTGTCGATCGTCGTGCCGTTGTTCAACGAGGGCGCGGGCTTCGCCCGCTTTCACGGGCAGCTTGTCGAGATTGCCCGGCAGCTGCGCCGCAACCGCGGCCTCGCCAGCGAAGTGGTCTATGTCGACGACGGCAGCAGCGACGACAGTCTCGCGGTCGCGAACGAACTGCCGGCCGAGGCGCTCGACGTGCAGGTGGTGGCGCTGTCGCGCAACTTCGGCAAGGAGGCGGCGCTGATGGCCGGCCTCGACCATGCGCGGTTCGGCGCCGTGCTGTTCATGGATGGCGACGGCCAGCATCCGCCGACCTGATCCCGACCCTGGTCGGCCATTGGCTCGACGGCGGCAACGACGTGGTGTTCACCGCCAAGGCGCATCGCGCCAACGAGTCGCTGACGCGCCGGCTCGGCGTGCGGATGTTCTACGGCGCTGCTCAACTGGGGCAGCCGCCAGCGCATCCCCGAGAATGCCGGCGATTTCCGGCTGCTGTCGCCGCGCGCCGCCGATGCGCTGCGGCGCTTGCCCGAGCGCAACCGTTTCTTCAAGGGGCTGGCGAGCTGGATCGGCTTTCGCCAATACCGCGTCGACTACGAGCCGGCCAGACGCACCCACGGCCGCACCAGTTGGAGTCTCTACAGCCTGATCGGCCTGTCGATCGAGGGCCTGACCTCGTTCTCGGTCGCGCCGCTGCGGCTTGCGAGCTTGCTCGGCCTGCTGCTCGCCGTGGTCGCGCTGCTGTTCGGCGCCTCGATCCTGTGGGAGACCCTGTTCAAGGGCAAGTCCGTGCCCGGCTATCCGTCGATGGTGGTCGGCCTGATGGTGCTTGGCGGCGTGCAGCTCATCATGATCGGCATCATGGGCGAATACATCGGCAAGATTCTGTCGGAGATCAAAGCCCGGCCGGTCTATTTCGTCGCCGAGCACAGCGTGCGCACGGCGCAGGGGCGCGCCGAAGCGCCGCCGCCCCGCGCCGCCGCGGAATGAGCGCGACGAAGCGCTGACGGCCGATCTGGCTGTGCGCCGACGATTACGGCATCTCGCCGGCCGTCAGCAAAGGCATCCGCGATCTTGTTGAACGGGGACGGCTCAACGCCACCTCGGTGATGGTGGTGGCGCCGAGCCTCGACCGCTCGGAGGCCGCGGCGCTCGATGCGCTCAATGCCGGCACGCGGCGGGTGGCGATCGGCCTGCATGTGACGCTGACAGGGCGGTTCAGTCCGATCAGCGCGAGCTACCGCCCGACGCGGAACGGCGCCTTCGTTTCGCTGGCCGAGATGATGGTGCGCGGCAGGCTGCGCCTGCTCGATCGCGAAACGCTTGCCGCCGAGATCGCAGACACAGTTCAAGGCCTTCATCGGTCTGTTCGGCCGAGCCCCCGACTTCGTCGACGGTCATCAGCATGCGCACCTGTTTCCGCAGGTGCGCGAGGCGTTTCTCGACGCGGTCAAAGAGCACGCGCCGCAAGCCTGGGTGCGCCAATGCGGCCGTGCCGCAGGCGTGTCGCGGTCCGACTACAAAGCCGCGATCCTCGACGCATTGAGCCGCAGATTTCGCAAGCTCGCGGCGGCGCGGGGCGTGCGCACCAACCCGGCGTTCGCCGGCACCTACGAGTTCAACGCCGTGCCCAGCCCCGACTTCGCCAGGTTGTTTCCGGGCTTTCTCAAAAACCTGCCGCCGCAGAGCGTGGTGATGTGCCACCCCGGCTTCGTCGACGCCGAGCTTGAGCGGCTCGATCCTTTCACCGCGCAACGCGAGCGCGAATTTTCCTATCTTGCCGGCGACGGGTTTCCCGGGGTGTTGCGGGCCCACGGCGTCGTTTTGGCTTGAAAAGGCCGGTGGCTGAATATTTTTTCCCGGTCATTCCGCTGCCCGCGCCCGGCTCCTACATGATGGCCGGAGTTCGAAGGCGACAGGGAGGAATGCCATGACGCCGCAGGAACGCAAACTGATCGACGAATTGTTCGATCGTCTGGCTTCGCTGGAAGACGCGCCGCGCGATGACGACGCCGTACAGGCGATCAACGACGGTATCGAGCGCGCGCCGAACGCGATGTATCCGCTGGTGCAGACCGCGCTGGTGCAGGACGAGGCGCTCAAGCGCGCCGATGCGCGCATCCGCGAGCTGGAAGCCCAGCTTGGGGTCGAACCGGGAGAGCCGGCGCGGCAGTCGGGCTTCCTCGACAACATGCGCGACGCCCTGCTTGGCAAGGGCGCATCGCATGGCTCGGTGCCGACGGTCCGGCCGGGGCAGACTTCGGGCGCGTGGGGCAATGCGGGCGCGCAACCACAGGGTTACGCGGCGTCGCCGCAGCAGGAGCCCGCGCCTTCGGGCGGGCAGTTCGTTCCTCGGCACCGCCGCAGCGTCAGCGGCGGGCGTGATCGGTGGCGCGCTCCTGATGAACAGCATCCGTGGCATTGTTCGGCGGGCAGCACCAATCATTCGGCGGCTTCGACCCCGGCACATCCGGCACGCCGTGGGGATCGAGCTCGAGCGGCAGCGATCTTGCGCGCGACGCCGGTCTCAATGACATCGGCAGCGGCGGCGGCATGGCGACCGCTCGCAGCAGGCGAGCCTGTTCGACGCGCCCGCCGGAGACGACGGCGAGTTCGAAGACGGTGGCGGCGATTTCGATGGCGGCGACGGCGGCAGCGATACCGCCTGAAGCGACAGCTCTGTCGCGCAAAGAAAAAGGCCGCCGGTGACGGCGGCCTTTTATTTTCCGCTGTGGCCTGGCGGCTACATCACCACCACCTTGGTGCCGACCTTGACGCGTTCGTAGAGGTCGACGACGTCCTCGTTGCGCATGCGGATGCAGCCCGACGACACCGCCTGGCCGATGGTCCAGGGCTCGTTCGAGCCGTGGATGCGGTAGAGCGACGAGCCGAGATACATGGCGCGGGCGCCGAGCGGATTTTCCGGGCCGCCGGCCATGAAGTGCGGCAGGTCCGGACGGCGCTCCAGCATCTCCGGCGGCGGCGTCCAGTCCGGCCATTCCTTCTTCGCCGAGATTTTCTTCTCGCCGGCCCAGGCGAAGCCCGGCTTGCCGACGCCGATGCCGTAGCGCAGCGCGGTGCCGTTGTCCTGCACCAGGAACAGGAAGCGCTGCGGCGTGTCGATGATGATCGTGCCGGGCGGTTCCGAGCCGTGATACTCGACGACCTGCTTGAGGTACTTCGGATCCATCTGTTGCGCCGGATCGGCCGAAACCTCAGGCTGCGCCGCGTAGGGCTCGGCGCGGGCCATCATGTCGGCCGGCGGACGCGGCGGTGCAGTCGGCCGCCGCTGAACAGGAATTCGATGAAGCCGCCGCCAAGATTGGGATCGGACTGGTTGGAGGCGTACTGCACCGGCGGCGCGCGATCGGCAGCGACCGGCGCCGGAGGACGCGAGGCCTGCGGCGCGACATAGGCCGGCTGGGATGACCGGCTGATGTCGGCTTCCGCGTAGCGATGCGGCTGGAGTGACAGCGGTTCGGCGTGCGCCGAAACGACACCGAAGGCGCCCATGACGAGCGCGGATAACACATGACGTTGCATCGACGTACTCTGCACTGGTTTCGTCGCCGGGATTGCTCCCGCACCCGCGCATTCCATGGTGAAAAATGTACTGATCGGTAAAGACCGATCGGCGCGCTGCCGATAACCGCGTGTTTGCCATGCGGTTCGTCGGATTACAGTTTATTTTGAGTGAAATGCGCGGCGTCATGGTTAATCGCGCGTTGCCGCCGAATCGGGCGCAAATGAACGCGATTTTAAGCGCAGTCGTCATACATTGCGACGCGCGAGGGCGACGATGCCGGTTCAGCGCAAGGTGTTTCGGATCGAGGAGAGCGTGCGTACGCGCGCGGGCGCATCGCGAACGCCGATCGCGCGCATCCCGAGTTCATGACCGAACTTGCAGTCGCTCCGCGCGCTGATCGAGCCGCGCGGCGGCGCAGACCGTGAGGCGCGCGAACGCGCGCGCGCGCAGATCGCCGAGGCACAGGCCTTCAAGCGCGAGCTCGAACTGATCCATGCAGCCGTCGAACGCAGCCGCGGCGAAATGGCGGCGCTCAGCACCGACACGCCGGGCGATGACCGCACCGCGCGCGCGAGCCGCGAGCTTGCCGCCATCGTCGCCAGCACCGAGCGCGCCACGCAGTCGATCCTGCAGGCCGCCGAGGAAATCGACCAGGCCGCAGGCACGCTGTCGGCGGCGCTGAAGAGCGCCCACGACAAAGGGCTTGCCCACGACATCCAGGACCGCGTGGTGCAGATTTTCGAGGCCTGCAATTTTCAGGACCTCACCGGCCAGCGCGTCGCCCATGTGGTCGAGGCGTTGAAATTCGTCGAGCAGCATGTCGCGCGCCTGCTGGAAATCTGGCGGCGCATCGAGGCGATGCACGCCGGCTGTTCGGCGAGCAATGCAGAGGGCGACCGGCGCTTCCTCAATGGCCCGAAGCTTGCCGGCGACCGCGGCCACTCCAGCCAGAACGACATCGACACGATGTTCGGCCGCGCCTGACGCTTTGCGCCCGGCTCCATCCGAAGCACGGCCGCGGCGACGGATCGGATGCGAGGCGCATCACCCTCCCGGCCTTCGGATCGCGGCAAAGCATGCGAGCGCGACCACGGCAAAGCCAGCCGCAAACGCCAGCGCGGTCGCATCGGAGGCGCGCTCGGCGACGAAGGCCATCACCAGCGGCGCTGCCGACTGCATCACCAGCCAGAAGCCGCTGATGCGGCCCATCAGCCGCGCCGTAGCCCTCGGCGCCGAACAGCGCGAGCGGCAGCGCGCCGCGCGCGATGGTGATCGAGCCCGTTGGCGGCGCCGAACATCAGCGCGAAAGCGGCAGCCAGCGGCGCCGATATGCCGAACAGCGCCAGCAGCGCAAAGGCCAGCACCAGCGTCGCGACCGCCGCGCGCGCCGACCAAGAGCGGATGCATGTTGCGGCCGAAGGCGAGCTCGGTCACGCGCGCCGCGACCTGCGCCGGTCCGAACAGTGTGCCGATGAACACCACCGTTGCGGCATCGATGCCGGTGCGGCCGAAGATCGCGAGCAGATGCGCGGACAGCGCCGACGGCACGAAGGCGTAGGCGGTGAACGCCGCCGTCACCAGCACGAAGGCTGACGCCGCGCGGCGGCAGCAGCGCGGCCGGTTTCCCGGCCGCGCTCGGCGCCGGAGCCTCGTCGCGGCGCGGCTTCGCGGCAGCGCGAACGCATGCAGCGGCGCGCAGATCGCGGCCATCAGCGCGGCGTAGACCAGATAGGTGCCGCGCCAGCCGACCGCCCCGAGCAGCACATGCGTCGTCGGCCAGCCCGCGGTCGAGGCAAAGCCGCCGGCGAGCGTCAGGATCGTGATCGGCCGGCGGGCGTCGGCGCCGAAGATGCGGCCGAGCGTGGCGAAGGCCGGATCGTAGAGCGAGGCGCCGAGGCCTGCGCCGAGCACCACCCAGACCGCCAGATAGGCCGGTTCGCTTCGCGCCTGCGCCAAGCCCGACCAGCCCGAGCGCGCTGATCAGCGAGCCGGCGGTCATCACCACATGGCCGCCGTAGCGGTCGATCGAGCGGCCGACGAACGGCGAGACCAGGCCGGCGACCAGGAGGCCCAGCGAAAAGCCGCCCATGGTGAAGGACAGCGACCAGCCGGTTTCGGCGACGATCAGCGGCGCGGTCAACACCGGCGAATAGAAGATCGCGCCCCAGGCGACGATCTGGGTGACGCCCAGCACGGACACCGCGCGCCAGGGGTCGGCCAGCATGTCGCGAACAGAGGGCATTCGGTACCGAAGTGTCATGTCGCAAACGGGCGGCATCCAGTATTCACCGGCCCGCAAGTTATGCGAGGCGCGCGGCCTATCCAGATTGCGATGCTGAAGTCCGCTCGCGCAGGCAGGCGCGCGCCCGGCGATACGGCGCGCGCTTGGCCTACGCCGCCACCTTGGTCGCGGCGAACGCCGGCACCTGGGCGGCGAAGCGGTCGAGCCAGGTCGACGAGCTTCGGATGACCGGCGCGCCAGTCGCCGCTGAAGCGCAGGTCGCGGTGGCCGAGGAAGCAGGCGAGCGCGATCTGGCCGACGTTCGGAATCGGCATCGAGCGACGGCGGCTCGGCCTCGAGCGCGGTCGAGGCCGCGCTTGATCTTGTCGGCCTGGTAGTCGATCCATTTCTGGACGTGATGCTCCGTGCGGCCGGAAGCGGCCTTCGTAGACCAACAGGATTTGCGCATCGGTCATGCCGTCGGCCAGCGCCTGCAGGCGCAGCGCGGCGAAGCGCGCCTTGGGCTCGGCCGGGATGATCTTGCCGCCGCCGGCGCGGTGGTCGAGGTATTCCAGGATCACGCGCGAGTCGAACAGGGTCGAGCCGTCCTCGAGCACCAGCGCCGGAATCTTGCCGAGCGGGTTTTGCCGGCGAAGCGAATCGTCGGCATCGTTGGGATCGGCGCCCTCGATCTTGATCTCGCCGGTGAGGCCGAGCACGCTCGCGGCGAGATTGATTTTGCGGCCGAACGGCGACGGTGGCGTGGAGCGCAGGATCATCATGTTGGGGTTTCGCCGGTTCGAAGAGTTTCACTGGCGCGGCCGGGTACGGCCACGAGCTTCACGCAAGGTCATTGCCACGCGCGTTGAAGTGAAAGCGCCCGCGCGCCAGGCGGCACCCGTCGTCAGCCGGTGACGACCAGGTTCACCGCCTTTGGTCCTTTGCCCTTCTTGTCGGGCTCGACCTCGAACTGGATTCGCTGCCCTTCGTTCAGCGACTTCAATCCGGCGTGTCTCGACCGCGGTGATGTGCACGAACACATCGCGTCCGCCGTCGTCGGGCTTGATGAAGCCGTACCCGCGTTCGCCGTTGAAGAACTTGACCGTACCACTCATTGCCATCGGGAAACTCCTTCCCCCGAAAATGCTCCGCCACCGACCCCCACGGCGCGGCGGCTCGGCCGGACATTCACAATCGGAGAAAGTGGCAGCCCCCAGAGGCCTCAGTCACTCCGCCGACCCCCCACATGGAGGCGGAACGTCAAAGCCAGCGCCCTAGGCTAGACGCAATGCCGTCCGGGGGGAAGGCGAAGTACGGCGTCAGGACGCTGATTCGCCGGCCAGCCATTCGAGCCTGAGCCGGGTTTGTTGCGCCGCGGGACAAGGCCGCCGACAGCTGCCGGCAGAAGTATTTTCAGCTCGTCGTGCAGGGTCCATGGCGGATTGACGGCGATCAGGCCGTGCCGCGCAATCCCGAGGCCAGTCCGGGATTGGCGAGGATCAGTTCCATTCGCAATATCTTCGCGATGCCGAGCCGGGACAGCCTGCGGGCGAAAGCCCGCGACCTCGGTCGGCATCCTTGATCGGGTACCAGAGCAGGTAACAGCCGGTCGGCCATTTGCGGTGCGCCGCCGCCAGCCCCTGCGCCAGACGGGTGAATTCGCCGGGCTGCTCGAACGGCGGGTCGATCAGCACCAGCCCGCGCCGCTCCTTGGGCGGCACGTAGGCGGTGAGCGCGGTCCAGCCGTCGATGGCGATCGCCTTGCAGCGGTTGTCGCCGCGCAGATGGCTTTCCAGAGCGACCGCGGCCTCGCGGCTCGAGCTCGCAGGCGATCAAGCGGTCCTGCGGCCGCAGCAGCGACTGCGCCAGCGCCGGCGATCCCGGATAGACCGTGAGGGCATCGCCGGCGTTGCGCGCGGCGACCGCGTCGAGATAAGGCGCGAGCAGCGCCTGCGCCGCCGCCGCCGAGCTTGGCCGGCAGAAGCCGGCCGATGCCGTCGCGCCATTCCTCGGTCTTTGCCGGCCTCGGGACCGCCGAGATCGTAGAGGCCGGCGCCGGCATGGGTGTCGATCACGCGGAACGCCGCGGGCTTTTCGCGCAGGTGCAGCAGCACGCGGCAGAGCACGGCGTGCTTGACGACGTCGGCGAAGTTGCCGGCGTGATAGGCGTGACGGTAGTTCATCGCGCGCGCTGCTATTCGAGCATGATCCTATCCGAAACCGCGTGCCGCCCCGCATGAAGCCAGCTTTTGCGGCGATATGCTTCGCGCCGCGCGTTAACGATGCGGGCGCTTCTGTCTAATCAGGGTTCGCGGAGTTGGGTAGAGTTGACCGCCGGTGGGGAGCGGCTGGGAAGGGACGATTGCACCAATGGGCCGAATCTGGCTGCTGGCCGCGCTGCTTTACGGTTATGGCGATCCAGGTTTTGACGGCCATCGTCCGGCCGTGCTCGACCGGCCGCTGCGGAATTTCCATCGTGCCGTCGACACCACCGCGGGCGACGCCCGCCGCGCGCTGGTCGCGTTCGACGACAAGGCGCAGTCGGTCCGCAAACTGCTCGGCGGGATGCGCCGGTTGAACGACGCGTTCTGATCGATCGGCTCACCCGCCGCGGACCGGCGGCATGATCAGCTTGTCGCGCCGGCAGGCGCGCCGATCGATCTCGCCGCAGTCGCGGAATTTCAGGTCCTTGTTCAGGCAGATTCGCACTTCGCTCAGTCGGGTGCTGCCGCAGGTCACCGCGACGCCCGCGCGAGACAGCCCCGGATTGGCCTTGATAAACGCCTCCTCGACCTCGTCAGGCGATACGGTCAGCGTCTTGTTGGGCGCGGTATAGGTCTCCGGAATCTTCACCGCTTCCCGCGCTTTGCGCACCAGATCGAAATAGGCTTCGGCCTCAAGCCCTGAGCAAGTGCCGTGATTATCCCACTCGTGATAGATCAGCCGCGGCGCAGGCATCAGGTCGAGCATCGAATTCATGGTGTCGCGATTGAGCCGCGGTGACGGCACCTGGCAATCGCGCGGAAAGCCTTTTTCGTATTGCGGCCACAGCCCGTGGACGACGAAGGAATAGGGCCGGCCCCGGCACTGCTCGCCGCCCTCGCGGCCGCGCTCTTCGGTTTCCTTGCAGAATGACGGCGACCAGGACAACGACAGCACGTAGAAGTCGAACTGGCCTGGTTTGTTGCGCTGTTCGGGCGCGGCTGTGGCGCCGAACGCCAGGGTGAGAAGAACGGCCGCCGATGCGGCGGCGCGGATCACGTAACCGACCATGAGACGCCTCTTCACTGACAAATTCCAATGGCCGGAACCCTTCACCACGCGTGAGAACAAGTCAAGAACAAAATGGCAATGAACCGTGGCCGGCAGCCGACCCACTCAAGCCGACTGGCTGGAGCACGGCGACAGCCACGACCCCGCCTTGGCGGGCGCGCGATACACAAGTCGGCAAAGAGTGCGGTGGCGCGAGTGCGGCCGTTACGGGCCGGCTTCCTTGCAGGCCGGGTTGTAGGCCCAGTTGCGGTCGAGGCCGATGACGCACCACTCCACGCCCCAGCTCCAACTGATCATGCCGGCGTCCTCGATGATCGAATAACGAACCGTGCGCCACACCCCATCTGAAATCAGGGCGCGGCCGGAGCAGAAGCGGCGCGGGATGGTGCCGTCAGCCCAGGGTCGGAAATCGACCTCCTTGATCCGGTCGAAATTCTTGATCTCCAGGTCGGACACCCAGAAGCGGCCTTCCTTGGTCGCGAAGCGGTGCTTGATGGTGTTGAGCGCCCACCAGTTGTCGCAGGCCGGCAAATTGGAATTGTAGCGCGGGCCCGTCATATAGCCATTCTTCTCGAGCCACCCTGCGGCCCCCGCTGGCGTAGCCAGCGTTATCAACACAGCGCCGAACGCCACACCCAACGCGCGTATGCGACCAACCGATGCCCGAACGCTCACGCGATCCTCCCCAAGCTTTCGCTCCGCTCCGGCGCAAACGCAGGCGCCATGCGGTCAAACGCAGCGCTCACTTTACCACAGCTTTCGCCCGGTGCGGCAGCTTGACCACAATTTTAGTGCCGGACAAGTCCTGGCAGATGCTGGTGATCCCGGTCGTCCGCTTCTAACCTTACCAGCGATTTGCGCGAGTTTGTGCTGCTTACGCGCTGTGGGGCAGGGCGGAGGCGAAGCAATGGCGTTCGAGGCGCGCCGACTTGAGGCCGTGGACAGGGTTTTCGGCATCGAAGCCGCCGGCCGTCTGCTGGTTGATACCCTGCCGCCCTGGGTGCAGGATCTCGGGCTCCTGGTTGAGTCGGTCGAAGCCGGCCGGCCGGCCGGCGCACCGCCCGACTGGCAGCCCGGCGCCGTGATCCGGCTGCCGTTCTCCAACAAACTCAGCCGCGAGGGGGTGGTTTGTCCGCAGGCGCTGATGGCGATGTCCGACACCGCCATGATCCTGGCCTGCGCCGCGGCCTGGAACGGCTACCGGGCGGTCAGCGTCATCGATCAAACCATGCATTTCCTGCGGCCCGTGAGCTTCGATGTGCTGGCCGACGCGCGTGTCGTGCGGATCGGCCGCACCACGAGCTTTGGCAGGGTGCTGCTGTCGAGCGCCATCGATCGCCGCCCGGTCGGCATGGTTTCCAGCGCCTATGCCATGCTGTAGGGCAGCCACGACGCGAGCATTGCACGTCTAAAAAGAACTCTCGGGCCTCGGCCACGGGGGAGGAACATAACAAACAAGCCAACTGCGGGGGCCTTCAACCGAAGGCCTCCGCCGTTTTTTTAGGGCACGAAATTGAACCTTTCGGCCGCTGCCGCGTCTCATAGAGAGGAATGGCTATCGCAGGGGCGTCCCATGTCGGCCGACCGCGCCGGGCTTGAACTGCTGGGCTTGATCTTTGGCGGCGTTACCGCGGCGGTCATGCTGGTGGCGTGCACCGTGGTTCTCGGCCATGTCGAGGGCCGCTTCGCGCTTGAGGTCCCGACCGCGAAGCTTGTCGCACTCCAGTAGAAACGGCGCAGTCTGAAGAAAATGGCCCCAGCGGGGCCATCTTCATTGCTGCGTTCGCCGCGATTTCTAGCCGCGGCTGGCGGTCGATTGGTTTTTCCAGTTCGCCAGGCTGTCGGCGATGATCTTCATCGAGGTCATCGCCGCCTGGCTCAGCGAGGCATAGCCCGCGATTTCGCGCTGCACACGCTCGCCTTCCGAGCGCAGCATATCGCGCACCCCGGCAAGCTCCGACATCACCCGTTCGATCTCGTTCACCGAGGCGCCGGAGACGCGATCGATGATCGAGTTGGCGTTGTCGACCGCGGCATCGCTGCCGTCCGGCCGCGGCCGGCGGAACACTGAAACGTCGCGCCGAACGAAGGCGCGGATTTCTCCTTCCACCTGCTCGACCGCCGCGGCGGCTGCAGCCTGGTCGATCTCTCCCGTTCGCTCAGCTTTGGTGACGCTCATTCTGCGCTCCCTTTCTCGCTGTGTGGCGATCACGCTCCCCTGGAGCGCGGCGATTGCGACACGGCACTGGGGCGGGACAGTGACGATTCCAGGGCAACGCTGCAGCAGCGTGGACAACGTCCTGAATCGATCGTTACCGGGCGCGCCTAAAGTCGCGCGGGCGTTTCGCAATTCGGCCTAATAGCCGATCAGGATTTCGCCGACCGTCGGCTTGACCGCGCGCAGGCCGGGGTCGTTGGACGGCAACTCCTTGTCGCCGGCAACCGCGCTCCTGGCCGCTTCCGGTGACTTCGAATCCTCGAACAGGCGCACGCCGATCTTGCAGCCGCCCGGCAGCGAGGCCAGCGCGCCGCCGTCCCATCCCAGCACCGACGCAGCGCCGTCGGCGCCAAAGCCGCTGAGCTTGAACGGGCGGCCGTTGGCTTTTTCCAGCGTGGCGATGGCAAGGCCGAGCTTCAGCCCCTTCGGCGCGCTCCATTGCGATTTGCCGTTGATCGCGATCACCTGCGTGTCGGTGCGCGCGGCCTCGTTGTTCCAGAGCACTTCGAGCCGCCGCCTGGGATCGTTCGGAAACAGAATGGAGGCGGGAATCTTGCTGCCGTCGGGTCCATCGACCTGGCCGAACGCGACGTTGCGGGAATCGTATTTGACGGCGAGCTTCAGATGCGAAGAGTCCTTGCCGAACACGCCGTTGCAGGTGACGGCGAACGATGGCGCATGCGCTGTGGATTTCGGCGCGGGTTTCTGCGCGGGCTTCTCCGCGGCCGGTTGCAAGGGCTCTTCCTGGCCGGGCGGTGTCGCGGCTGGCGCCGGCCGTTGTGCCGTCTGAGGTGCAGTGGCAGGGGCGCGCTGGGCGGACCCTTTCGGCAGATCGGGCCAGCGCTGCTGCACCGTGGGCGATGCCGGCGGCGGGGGCGGCGGCGGGAATTGCTGGGCCGCGGCGGTGGACGCACCCGCAAGCACAGCGATGACTGCAGTCGCCAGCGCAGCGCCAGTTTTCGCAAACGTCATTATCATCCTCCCGACAAGATACGGCTGGGCGGACCCGATGCGGCATCAGGCAAAACGTAACAATGACGTATCCGCCTTTGCTATTCCAGCCGTTCCGGCGGCCGGGCTGCCGCAGAGGCCATTGGGTTGGCGCGGAAACAAGGCCAAATAAGGAAAAACATGATGCTGCCGTCGGCCGGCAGCGTGCCCCGATTCACGAGCGCTCGCGGCTGCGCCGGACCGCTTCGCCGGGCGTAATCAACGGCTGGCCATCGTAGAAACCGTTCGGCCGGCAGAAGCCGCCGTTGCCCGAGGCCGTCGCCTGGCATTGCGCCAGCGTTATGAAATAGCAGTTGGTGGCGCCTCGGCCGGAGTATTCGACGCACCAGCGGTAAGGATCGGCCGCGGCGCCATCGATCGTTGCGCCGGCGGCGAGCATGGCGATCGCCGCGGAAATGACGCGCATGGGATTCTCCTGAAAATTCTCAGCGGGACGACCGTTTGCCGTTGCGCGGCGTCGCCGCGCCCGATGATGTCACCGGCTGGCCGTCGTAGAAGCCGTTGGGCCGGCAAAAGCCGCCGACTCCGGACGCCGAGGCGCGGCATTGCTCCAAGGTCATGAAATAGCAGTTGGTGCCGGCGTCGCCGTTAATGCCGTAGTCCGCGCACCAGCGATAAGGATCGGCCGCGGCGCGATCGGCGATCGAACTCGACACGAGCAGGGCAAGGGCACCCAATATCACAATGCGCATGGTGTTCTCCTGAATCCGTCATTTCCGCAGTTGCAATCGACCATCGATATTAGCCCATCGGGCGCCGCTTTTGTCGCAGTCGGATACCCGAGTTCACGAAGACTTGCGCGATCCGTGCCAAGCGATCTGGCACGGCATATGCTTCGTGACAGCCGTTTTGCCACGACAAAGGGAGGATGAAATGAAGCGCGCCGACCTGACCGAAAAGCTGCTCGACATCAAGCGCGAGAAGGGCTGGAGCTGGAAGTACATCTGCGCCGAGATCGGCGGCATGTCGCCGGTGCTGATCACCGGCGCGATCTTAGGCCAGCAGAAGATGACCAAGCCGATGGCCGCGGCCGCCGCCAAGCTGTTCGGCCTGTCCAAGACCGAGCAGGCCATGCTCAACGAGGTGCCGATGCGCGGCACCGGCACGCCGATGCCGCCGACCGATCCGCTGATCTACCGCTTCTACGAGCTGGTGATGGTCAACGGCCCGGCCTGGAAGGCGCTGATCGAGGAGGAGTTTGGCGACGGCATCATGTCGGCGATCGACTTCGACCTCACGATCGAGCGCCAGGCCGACCCGAAGGGCGACCGGGTGAAGATCGGCATGACCGGGAAGTTTCTGCCGTTCAAGTATTACGGCGCGACCGGCAACGCGCAGGCGTATGGGTTTAAGGAGGAGTAGCTCTTCGAGGCCGTGCGGCGAACTCGCTTATCCCTCCCCCCCTTGTGGGCCACAGGGGGAGGGTGAAGGCGCGCTCACCGATAGACCTCGCGCCGGTGGCCGACGGTCACCACCAGCACAACGAACCGGTTGTCCTCGATCGCGGCAACGATCCGGTAGTCGTCGACGCGGTAGCGCCAGAGTCCTTTGCGGTCGCCGGTGAGCGCGTGGCCGAAACGGCGCGGGTCCGGGCCGCCGGCGATGCGCTTACGCAAATAGCGCAACACACGCCGTTCGGCGTCCGCGCCAAGCTTGTGCAGCTCGCGGGCGGCGGCACGATCGAATTCGACGCGCCAGACCGGCGCCGTCATCGGCGTTTCGTGCGGCTCTTGAAGTCTCGCTCAAGGCTTTCGAGCGTCACGCGCGGCCCGCCACGCTCCAGGCGCCGCCGCGCCAGGTAATCATCCTCGATATCCTCGATCTGACGCAGGATCGCCTCGCGCGCGTAGTAGCTCTTGCTGCGCCCGGTTTTCTTGGCCAGCGCATCGAGCCGCTGCTCTATCTCGGGTGGCAAGCGAAGGGCGAGCATTTCGAGCCTCCAACTATGCTATACATGTATAGCATAGAGGTCTCGGGGGACAAGGGCGTGGCCCCAGGCGATACGCCGACCAATCCGCTGATTGACCGCTTCGAGAAGCTGGTGCTGGTCAACGCGTAGCGCGAAGCGGGCCCACAACTATTTAACCTATTTGGTTGATTTTCTTTCGAATCGAGTTTATTATGCGGGTCACGGACGCAGCATAGGAGGTTCGCCATGTTGACTCCCTTCGGGATCGCCGTGCGGAAGCTTCGCTTAGATAAAGGGATGAGGTTATTGGATCTTGCTCGCCTTATAGAGCGGAGCGCCGCGTTCATTTCAGCAATCGAGACCGGAAAGAAAACGATCCCAGATGCCTATGTCGCTTCGGTGGCAAGGGCGATGAAGCTTTCCGCAACTGAAATTAAAGAATTGCGGCGCGCGGTCGATCGGACGCGAAAGGAAGTTCATGTCGAGAAACTCCCGGAAGATCAGCGGGAGCTAGTGGCAGCTTTCGCCCGAAAACTTGATTCGCTGCCAAGCGATATGATCGCCGATTTGAAGAAGATCGTACTCAAGTCGTCGTCGGCCGAAGTCCCTTTTCAGAGAAAGCGGCGGGGAATTTTCGTCCCGCCGCTCTCCACGCCTGTGATCCGAGACTTCGCGGATAAGATTCGATCAGCATTCGTAGAAGATACCCAAGTGGAATTTCCCATCATGGATGTGCTCGAATTTCGGATGTCTGCTCTAGTCGATGGCTTTCACATCGACGTGCGGGACGAGGAAGCCATGGGTGACGAAGAAGGCCGTGTGGTGGCAGGCGTGAACGTCATCGAACTGCGTGAAGATGTTTACGAGGGTGCGTGGAATGGGAACGGCCGCGATAGGTTCACTGCCTGCCACGAGCTAGCGCATTTTCTGATGCACCGGACGGTCACTATGGCGCGCGTGAGAGCGGATAGCGACAAAATATATTGCGATGCGGAGTGGCAGGCTGACACTTTCGCCGGAACGCTTTTAATGTCGCCACGTCACTTGCTTCAATTCAAGAACGCTGAAAAAGCCGCAACGGCATGCCGCATGAGCGTGCCGGCCGCGCAGGTCATGTGGACGAAATATCTTTCGGAAGGACGCATATCTTGAAGCGCATGGAGAACTGCAATGAATAAAGACCGCCGGATGCGCAAACATCCGGCGGCCCGAAATACCGCCCCGCGCGGATGAGAGCCGACGTGGGACAGGCCTTGCTAGGCAAGTTGATTGTGAATTGGCTTGCTGCCTGCGGTCAATAGCTGGCTCTCACAGACCTGACAGGAGAGCCGCTATGGCTAATCAGGAAACTTGTACCTGGGTTGGAAGGTCCGGCACCAAGTACACCTACTATGTTTATCCCCGTCATCCCAGCATCAACGAAGGCCAGGATGGGAACTACATCTATGCAAAGAAGAATTGTGACGGATGCTGGGTGCCCGTCTACTTAGGAGAAGGCGATCTTTCAAAAAGAGCAACGCCGGATCACCACCGTATCCATTGCATTGATTCTCATGGCGCCACGCACGTCCACTTGCACTTGAACGCCAAGAAAGAAGATCGGCGTGCCGAGGAGAAGGACTTGCTGGCGAACTATACCGATGCACTCGCGCCTAACGGCTGCAATCTAAGCCCGACAGGGTGAGGACTAACAAGTCAGTGGGTGAGCCCAGCCAGTGCTGGGCTCACCGCGTTCTCCGCGTGACCAATAAATGCGAGCCTGTGCGGTAGCTGACCAATAATGGCGCATCTTCTTTGGGATCATCTCGTGTGAAGCGTTTATTCGCGGCAGGCCCGTAGGACGGCGGCAATCAGATGGCAAATTGGATAAGACGTCGGTCGCATCAGCGGCACTTGAAATCCGGAGGTACAACGTTCGTTCGTAAGACTTGGGAGCTACGTCCCGAGCGACACAAACGACGAGCCCATACCTATCGTCATCCCTGCCCTCATTGTGGGGCGGTCGTCATAAGCGTCCACATGAACAGAGGTGGTTGGGCGCACTTCGAAGGGTTGAAGGGCCTCGGACGGGTCAAGCACCCATGCTTTCATCGTGGTGAAGGGCTAGGTCGGCGACGTGACAGTGAGACGCCTGATTTATTCGAGAAGCTCCAACCGAACTGAGATCAGAGCCAAATTAATGGGTGGCGCGGTGCCGTCCGGAACGCGGTTGGAATTCGGTATGGCGCGATCTCCGGTAACATGAAGGTATCGTTTCAGGCTGCGAGGTCAATTGGCTGATCGCTAGGCTTTGTTGCGAGGGACTGCCAGCCATCGACCTTGCGCATGTTGATCTGGCCGGAGGCGAGCAGCGCCCAGAACAACATGGCGGCGGTTTCGGCGGACGGCAGCACGGTCTGCGTCTTGATCCGCCGTTTGAACTCCTCGTGCAGTCTTTCGATTGCGTTAGTGGTTCGCGCGCTGCGCCATTGGCTCGGCGGCAGGCGGGTGAAGGTGAACAGGCGGTCGCCGGCTTCCTCCAGGCTGTCGGCGACGGCGCGATGCTTGAGCCGCCATTTGCGGATGAAGGCTCTGCGGCGGGTCTCGATCTCCTCGGGCGAGACCGCGTAGATCATGTCGGTGTAATCGGCGGTCACCTCGTCGTGCAGTCGCTCGGGCGCGTGCGCGAGCAGGTTGCGATGCTTGTGAACCGTGCAGCGCTTTGCACCGGAACACCATCCCAGACGGCGGCGAGCGCCTTTTCGAGCCCCGGCGCGCCGTCGATGATGAGGAACGCGGGCCGGCGTAGGCCACGGCCGACGAGATCGTCGAGGACCGCGCCCCAGGCTTCGGTGGTCTCGCCGCCCATGCTCTTGATCGCGAGTAGCACCTTCTGGCCATCTTCGCGCACGCCAATGACGACCAGCAGCGAGATCGATGTGGCCTTGCGATCAAGGCGCACGCGCACCACCGTGCCGTCGAGGATTAGGCGAACGATCGGCTCCTCGGCCAGCGAGCGGGCATTCCAGGCGTCCCAGTCGCTCTTCACCTTGCGCCATACCCGGCTCACCGTGTCCTTGCCCACCGCTCCGCCAAACAGGGCCGCGAGCGCGCGGCGGACCCGGCGGGTGTTGGTGCCAGCCAGGTAGCTGCCCGCGATCAGCGCGTCGGCGGCCAGCGTACGGCGCTGATAGGCACGCAGCGCCGAACTGCGCCACTCGTTCGTCTTGCCATCCGGTGTTTCCAGCCGCGCTCGCGGCACAGTGATATCGGTCCTCCCGAAGCTGCCCATCAGCGAGCGCGTCCGGCTGCCATGCCGATGGCCGGCGACACCCGCGGCGCTATCGGCACCGTCGACCCGCTTCGCCAACCGCCCATAGCGCGGGCGTGCCAGCACCACATCGAGCTCGCTGCCGATCAGCTCTTCGATAAATTCACGGACCCGTTCGCGGACGGCGGTCTCGATCGGATCGAACCAATTGTCGAAAAATTGGGCAGCCGTCTCGGGTCCGGCTGCGAAGAATCAGGCTTCGTGGTAATGCTTGTCATGGCGTGGTCTCCAGTCCGGCGCTCTAACGCCGGATGATTCGAGGTTGAACACCCCGGAGACTACGCCAACCTCAATTCCAACCACCCCAGCGACGGCACCGGTGGCGCAGTGGCGGCAACTAACGTAGCTGCCCCGGATAAGTCCCTCTATAACGGCAGATAAGTGGCCGCCCATCCTTCGAGACGGCGACTGTGCCGTCTTCTCCGCCGCACTCCCGCTAAGCGGAGACGACCACACCAGCAATCGAGTAGGTCGGTTAGAGCCGAAGGCGCGTAACCCGCCGGGCTAATTGCCAATCGGGACTCATCTGTGGTGGGTTGCGACGCTTCGCGCCCAACCCACCTATGCGCCCGCGTGCTGGTATTTGGCCGGCAGCCTGCGATGCTGCCCGACGACAGACAGACACAGGACCGTTCGATGCAATTCTCCGCCATGACGATGAACATGTGGTTCCCCAGCACCGACGACGCGGGCGACGACAACCGCATCATCGAGATGGCCGCCGAGCAATCGATCTGGTTCGCCGAGCTCGGCTACCACGTGTGGTTCACCGATCACCACTTCCGTGGGCCGTGGCACTCAAATCCGATGCAGTTTGCGTCCTATATCGCGCCGCTGATCCCGCGCGACCGCTATCTCGGCTTCGGCGTGCTCTCGATCCCGTTCTATCACCCGGTGCGGCTGGTCGAGAGCATGAACCTGCTCGATCATCTGACCAAAGGCCGGGTGCTATTCGGCGTCGGCTCCGGCTGGCAGGGCACCGAGCCGAACGGGCTCGGCATCGACGCCGAGGCCCACGCCTCGGGCCGCCTCGCCGAGGAGACGCTCGACATCATGGAGCGGCTGTGGGCCTTCAAGCACGGCGATCCCGACTGGAGCTTCTCGGTCGGCAACTTCAGCGGCCGCCTCAAGCGCCGCGTCTCGCCGGGGCCGTACTCCAGGCCGTACCCCACGCTCATTCGCGTCGCTACCCGCGAGGCGGGCATCGTCCGGGCGGCGCAGAAGGGCTGGCCGGTGTTCGTCGGCGTGCTCGGCGCCGATCTGCGCGAGCAGATGCAGGTCTACCGGCGCGCGCTCGACGCGGCCCATCATCCGCAGCACGTCAAGGACAACTGCCTGCGCTGGTGCTCATACGACTGGGTCGGCGTGACGGTCGCCGCGACCGAGGAGAAGGCGCTGGCGCGCGAGAAGCTCGCGCGCGCCGAAACGATGGCGATCCGCACCAGCTACGTGAAGCGGCACGGCCCGACGGATGGGCCGGCGATGAAGTCGGCATCGGCGCAATCGCGTCCGGGTGAATACGCCAAGGGCGGCGACATGAAGATGACCATCGCCGGCACGCCCGACACGGTCGCTGCCAAGGTGAAGCAATTGGCGGACATGGGCATCAACCATCTGCACTTGCGCTTTATGGGCGAGATCGACGGCGAGACCGCGCACATCAGCAAGACTTCGGCCGAGCTGTTCGCGAAGGAGGTGATGCCGCGGTTTGCGGAGACGCAGCCCGCGCCGCGGCCTGCTTTGGCGACAGCGCCGGAATTTGCAATCCCGTAAAGCGTCCGCGGACGCAGCCCCATTTGGTATCCGTAGCCAGCGCGTCCTGCGTGCTGCCGGGGCGATGCCGAATACGGCGCGTGATGCAGAAAAGACTCACTCGGACCGGAACCGTATGAAAAGCGCTACGCCCGATTAACCTTAACTTTCCGTTAACAGGCACGGGGCTATTGGGACACGCGACAGAATCAGGCGTCGGCGTGAGCCGGCGTATCGGCAAATCGAATCAGCTTGTGGGGGCTTGCCATGAGAACGCTCTGGTTTGCGGCCGTTGCCGGATTGACGTTGTCGATGGGCGTGGTCGCGGATGCCGCCGACATGCGGCTGCCCTATAAAGGACCCCCGCCTGCGCCGGTTTACAACTGGACCGGGTGCTATGTCGGCGCGGGCGGCGGCTACGGCATGTTCAATGAGGAGACGGCGCTGGTCACACGCACGGCTCTGCCCGGCATCCCGGCCGGCACGACGTTCGTCGATGGATTGACGCAGGGAGGCCGGGGCTGGCTCGCGACCGCACAAGTCGGCTGCGACTATCAGCTCAGTAACGTTTGGGGAGGCAACTGGGTGTTCGGTGCATTCGCCGACGCCGACTGGACCAACATCAAAGGCCGCCATACCGGCGGCAACGTGAACATCGGTCTCCAGGACGGCGACGAAAGGCTGCGCCGGGAGTGGGCGGTCGGCGGCCGTCTCGGCTGGCTCGTCCGTCCGCAGCTCCTTGCCTACGTCTCCGGCGGCTATACCCAGGCATCGTTCGGCACGGTGAATTACGTTAATGCCATATTCCCCGTCATCGGCACGCCGACGGGCCTGCAGCTTCCGTCCCGAACCCACCACGGCTGGTTCCTAGGTGCCGGCACCGAATATGCACTCTCGTGGCTGCCGGGCGTGTTCTGGAAGAACGAATATCGCTTCGCGGATTACGGCACCCGCACCGACGCCGTTATTTGCACCGCCGCGGCGCTCTGCGGCGTTGTCGGGCCGACCGCCTTCGCGGAGCGCAACCATCCGTTCGTGCAAACCGTTCGCACCGAGCTGGTCTGGCGATTTAACTGGGGCGGATCGACGGCGGCTCGATACTGACGTCCGGCTGGAACGATCGACCGACATTGGAGACCCCGGCTCGGCCGCAGGGCAATCGCATGTGGTACGCGCTCGCCACGAGCACTCTTTACCTCCCCTTTTCAAGGGGAGGGAGCGCGCTGCCGATGCCGATCCTCCACATGCGATTGCCCTGGGCTCGGCCGGGGTCTTTCGTCTCGCATCGCCTTTGCTGCGCGGGATGGCGCGTCGCTCGTCCGCCGTGCGGCCTGTTCCGGCGCAGATTTTTCAACCCGCAGCAGGGCTGCCTCCAACGTCTTCGGCTGCGACTGGGGACGTAATGTCGGACGTCACCAAATCTCGCCGCTTCGGCTTCCATGACGTGGTCGACAGCGAAGAGATGTTGGTACGGCTCATGCGGCAGTTCAGCGAATGGTGACTCGGTCGGCCCGGGTCCAAACGACAGGCTTGTCCGCCATCAACGCTGGCGGGCGGACCATGCGCGTGTCCAAGTTGGGAAGGTCGGTGCGAGCGGCTTTGCCGATGACCACAACGACGATGCCAGCGATCAGCGCTACCACCACGATCTTGACGTGCGTTCGTCGATCGGCGGTGGTGAGATCGAAGTTGTACATCGTCACTTGCTCGTCACGCCCCTAACACGGCGGGCCTGACGGGTTGCTAGCGGAAATGCTCTGAGGAAGCGTTTTAAAAACAATTCAATTTTTATCGAATATGCCGCGCCGGGATTGTTTGCTTAGTTATCCGCGTTCGGCAGGACGAGGATTGGCTACCATTTCGGCATGCGTCATCGGCGCCGATAGTCGTCGAGCCTCGCTTGAAGGCGATTAAGGATTTTCTTGTCGGTGACAGGGATGTAGTGCCGTGAGTACTTTATCTCCTGCTTGCTCATCCCCTGCATGATCTCGCCCGTCTGGAAGGTCTCCACGAGCACCCAGTGCACGATGGTGCCTTTGATTGCGTCGCAGTAGAAATAAGCGAGTGGATGGACCGTGAAGTAGAACTTGCCCGGTGAGACGCGTTCGAAGCCGAGCGGCAGGGATTCCAGAGCGAAGCGCGTTTCCTCGCCGGTGATGGCGTTCGTGTATGCTACGGGTGAAGTGAGGACGTTGGGGTCGATCCTGATATTGCCCCGTATCGGGCGCGCGTGTCGGCCTGTCACCTTAAAGCGTATTGCCTGCACATCGCCGACGCGGAAGAAGTACTCGTCCGGCGGCATGAGCCGGATGAGCGGATCGAAGGGGTGCTTTACCCTCTAGACTCTCGCCGATCTGCACATCGGGTATTGGTATGGTGCGGATGATGGAAGCCAAAGTTCGGCCGTCCGGCAGCTTCGTTTTCATGAAATAATAATTCATCTGCGACTGCTCGGACGGAATTTCGCCCTCTGAGCCGTCGGCGTAGGTGAGTGATGCTTGTTCGATGTTGGCGACAAGCTCCGGTTCGCCGATATTGAACTCTGGCTTAGCGTCTTTCGGTGCCAGCGGGTTTCGTGTCGAAATCCAAGTTGCGTTACGGGGAAGACGGATATCCTTCTCATCGAAGGTGAGAGTGAAGATCTCGATACCGTGGCGTTTTGCTACCTCGATGGCGCCTGACTGAAATCCCGCAGTTGTCACGAATACAGCCTTATTGGCGTTCTGGTCACGCGCCTTGGTAACGAAGTCGTCGAGGTCCTCGGCGCCGGCCTTGCGAGTCCGATTCTTCACTTCGATGAGCACAAGGTACTGGAGCGTGCCCATCTTGAAGCGCACTACCACGTCGAACTGGCGGCCGTTCAGTTCCTCGTTCCAGCGCACGTCTGCGCCGCCAGTAGAGACCGCCTGGATACCCGCCACCAGACGTTCAAGATATTCGTCGTCGCCAATCATCTGCCGACTTGCGCAATTCGAGCGAGATTAGGCTACAACTCCAACGTTTGCACGTCGGCCTCATCGCACACCTCACGCTATGAAAAAAATCGGCTTCCTCTCCTTCGGCCACTGGACCCCCTCGCCGCAGTCGCAGACGCGGTCGGGGGCCGACGCGCTGCTGCAATCGATCGATCTCGCCGTCGCGGCGGAAGAGCTCGGCGCCGACGGCGCCTACTTCCGGGTGCATCACTTCGCCCGCCAACTCGGCTCGCCGTTTCCGCTGCTGGCGGCCTGCGGCGCGAAGACCAAAAAGATCGAGATCGGCACAGCGGTCATCGACATGCGCTACGAGAACCCGCTGTACATGGCGGAGGACGCGGGCGCCGCCGACCTCATCGCCGGCGGCCGCCTGCAGCTCGGCATCAGCCGCGGCTCGCCCGAACAAGTGATCGACGGCTGGCGCTACTTCGGCTTCGCGCTGCCCGAGGGCATGACCGACGCCGACATGGCGCGGCGCCACACCGAGGTGCTGCTCGACGTGCTGCGCGGCGAAGGCTTCGCACGCCCGAGCCCCAACCCGATGTTCCCGAATCCTCCGGGCCTGCTGCGCGTCGAGCCGTACTCGGCGGGACTGCGCGACCGCATCTGGTGGGGCGCGGGCTCCAACGCCACCGCCGTCTGGGGCGCCAAGCTCGGCATGAACCTGCAGAGCTCGACGCTCAAGGTGGTCGAGAGCGACAAACCATTCCACGTCCAGCAGGCCGAACAGATCCGGGCGTACCGCGCGGCGTGGAAGGAGGCCGGCCACACGCGCGAGCCGCGGACGTCGGTGAGCCGCAGCATTTTTGCGCTGGTGGATGATCGCGACCGAATGTACTTCGGGCGCGACAACGAGGGCGAGGACCAGATCGGCTTCCTCGGCGACAACACGCGGGCGATTTTCGGCAAAAGCTACGCCGCCGAGCCGGACGTGCTGATCGAGCAGCTCAAGGGCGACGAGGCCATCGCCGAGGCCGACACGCTGCTCTTGACCGTGCCCAACCAGCTCGGTGTCGACTACAACGCCCACGTCATCGAGGCGATCCTGAAACATGTCGCGCCCGGGCTGGGGTGGCGGTGACTTTGCGAGTAGGGCGTCGGTCAGCGCCATACACTCCGCCGTCATGCCCCGCGAAGGCGGGGCATCCAGTACTCGTAAGCTGTGATTTTCGGCGCTGTCGCCCCCGATCGCCGCTGCGGCCCGTTCACGGCTTTGTGGCGGCCACCCCCTGGCGGTGGGCGCAAATCGGCATAGGTTTCGGCCATGAACTACGCCCAAAGCCCTGGTCAAGCCCAAGGCCAGACCGACGTCCTGTTCGGCACGCTGCGCAATGCCGCCGATCCCGCGGTCGTTACCGAGATCGAGAAGCTGGTCCGCGACGGCGAGGACCGGCAATTGGTCCGCATCAATGTCCTGGCGTTCGCCGCCAAACGCGGCCTCGACGAGGAAAAAGTCGTCAGCGCATTCCTGCACGCATCCCGGCTCGGCCTGTTCGAGCTGAACTGGAATGTGCTGTGCCCCGGCTGCGGCGGCGTGCTGGAAAGCAGCCAACAGCTCAAGTCGGTGCACAAGGAGGCTTACGACTGCGCGCTCTGCTCGCGCGCCTACGAGCCCACCCTCGACGAGATGGTCGAGGTCGCGTTCACAGTGAGCCCGCGGGTGCGCAAGATCGCCGCGCACGACAAGCACCTGCTTCCGGTCTGGGAATACTTCCGGCAGATCTTCTGGGGCTCCGGCATCGACCTGCCGGAAACCGGCCTGGAGGACATTCTCGACGAGATCACCATCGATTCCACCGAGCTTGCGCCCGGCGAGAAAGCGCAGATGTCGGTGCAATTGCCGCTCGAATTCGTCATCGTGTTCGAGCCGGTGACGCACGCCGCGCATTTCATCGATGTGAAGGGCGAGCCGACCAAGGAGCGGCAGAATCTTTCCTTGATTTACAACAAGGTGTTTGCGCCGACGATCACCACCGAGATGCGGCCGGGACCGCTGCGGCTCACCGTCGAGAACAAGAGCGACGTGCGCGCTTTGCCGTCATTGTGGATCGCCAACCATACGCTGCATGACCTGATGGGCAAGCGGCGGCCGTTCCTCACCGCAAAACGCCTGCTGAGCAATCAGACGTTCCGCAACATCTACCGCACCGATACGCTTGACGTCGATCAGGGGCTGAAGATCACGAGTTTGACGTTCCTGTTCACCGACCTGAAGGGCTCGACCGCGCTTTATGATCGTGTCGGCGACCTTGTTGCCTATGACCTGGTCCGCGAGCATTTCCGCGTGCTCAACGAAATCGTCGCAGGCCAAGGCGGCGCCGTGGTCAAGACCATCGGCGACGCGGTAATGGCGACATTCCCGACGCCCGATCGGGCGCTTGCGGCGGCGTTGCGCATGCGCGAGTTGGTGAAGGCGCTCAAAAAGGACTTGCTGATCAAGATCGGCATCCACGAGGGGCCGTGCCTCGCGGTCACGCTGAACGACCGGCTCGATTACTTCGGGCAGACCGTCAACATTGCCGCCCGCGTGCAGGGCCTCGCCAATGAGCGCGCGATCTATGCCACCAAGCCGGTGGTCGAGCATCCGCAGGTCGCCAAGCTGATCGAGGCGAACGGGCTGATGCCGACCGAGCAGCTCGCCGCGCTCCGCGGCGTCGCCGACAAGATGGCGGTGTTTCAGATTCCGTAGCGCGGGTCTCAGTCTGTGGCGCTGCTTTCGATTCATCGGCGTCGCTACATACTCGGCGTCATGCGCGGGCTTGACCCGCGCATCCATGATGAAGCGCGTCGTCAGACGCCCTTACGTTCGGCTGTGCTCGTGGAACGGCCTCATGGATTGCCGGGTCGAGCCCCGGCAATGACGACGGATAAGCTGTGCTCAGCTCGCGCTGTTCAAAACCCCATCCAATCGCCTGACCGCTCGAACGCCGCGGCGGCGCGGTAGATCGTGCGCTCGTCCCAGTGCCGGCCGGCCAGCATCAGGCCGATCGGCCGGCCGTCCTCCATGCCGCAGGGAATGCTGATCGCCGGGTGGCCGGTGGCGTTGAACGGGCAGGTGTTGCGTGTCGGCTCCCAACTCCGCCGCGTGATCTCCTGCGGTGTGGCGTTCTTGCCCGGGATCGGCGAAGCCTTCATCACCGTGGTCGGCAACAGCAGGAGGTCGTGAGATTGCAGCGCCGCGTCGTAGGCCGCGCGCAGCCGCCGCCGCAGGTTCTGCGCCTTGCTGTAGTAGTGCCCGCCGTAGCGGTCCAGCGTGTATTTCGAAAGCATCGTCGCGATCTTCAGCGTGTCGGCGAACTCGTCGGCGTGCTCGCGCCATTTCATCGCCGCCTGGATGACGCTGAGCGGATAGAAACCCTCGTAGCCGAGGCCGAAGCCGTTCATCTCAAGGAGCGTCACGCAGGCTGCGTCGCCGCGGATCGCGGCCCACACCGGGAATCCGAGCGACAGATGCTCCGGCACCGACACCTCCTCGACCGCGGCGTCGAGTTTCTTGAAGCGTTCGGCCGCCGCCCTCACCTTGGCGTCCACATCGGGCTCGGCGTTCGGATGGCCGAAGCCCTCCTTGAGCACGCCGATGCGCAGGCCCTTCACGCCCTGGCGCAACGCCTCGGTGTATCGGTCGATCCGGGCCTGGTGCTGCCGCGAAGTCGAGCCCGTCCGGACCGGCGATGACCTCCAGCAGCAGCGCGTTGTCGGCAACGTTCGCTGTCATCGGCCCCGCGGTGTCGAGCGTGATCTCCAGCGGGCCGATCCCGGTGTAGGGCACCAGCCCGAAGGTCGGCTTCATGCCGACGATGCCGCAGAAACTCGCCGGGATGCGGATCGAGCCGGCCTGATCCCCGCCGATCGCCATCGGCACCTCGCCGGCCGCGACCAGCGCCGCGCTGCCCGACGACGAGCCTCCCGTCGTATAGCCGGGCTTCCGCGGATTCTGCACCGGCCCGGTCGAACTGGTGTGGCTGCCGCCGGACACGCAATAGTATTCGCACACCGCCTTGCCGGCGATCTCGCCGCCTTCGTCGAGGATGCGGGTGACAATGGTGGCGTCGATGTCCGGCACCGAGCCTTCGAGAAATCCTGCGCCGACCATCATCGGCACGCCGGCGAGGCAGACATTGTCCTTCAGCGCGACGCGGCGGCCGGCGAGCTTGCCCGTGGATTGGCCCTTAATTGAAGTCTTCACATACCAGGCACCGAGCTTGTTCTCGTCCGGCACCGGCCGCCTGCCGCCGTCGCGCGGGTATTTCACCGGAGGCTTTTCGTCGGGAAATGTGTCGAGCGCCGCGTAGGCCGCGCACAGCGGCGCGACGATGTCCTGCACGGCGTTGAGATAGAACATGCTTGGGTTCATGCCGAGCGCGTCGGCAGCATGGCGCAGATCGGCGACGCTGGGTTTTTCGAATGTGGGCATTGGATTCTCCGCAAACTCCGTCGTCATCGCCGGGCTTGACCCGGCGATCCCGCTTAGGATGGCACAATGCCGCTGGAATTGGGATGGCCGGGACGAGGCCAGCCATGACGCGGAAAGGTTCACCCGTGGTTCAGAAACTCGTCGAGCGTCTTGTCTGAGGGCAGCGCAAAGCCTGACTGCGGAATGCGGCTGACCACCGGCACGCCGAGCCGCTTGAGCTTGACCGCCATTTCGGCAGCCTTGATCACCACCGTGACTCCGTTGACGATCGGCGCGCCGTCCACGTTGGCATCCGGGTCCTTGCCGAACAGCATCATCGGAATGCCCCCGGTCGGCACGATGATGTCGGCGCCGCCGTCGATGAGGCGTCGCGCCTCGCGTTCGAAGATGGCCTGCAGTTCCGATTTTTTCGCGGGCGAGGCGAAGGCCTCCATGTAGTCGCTGATATTGGCTTCGATCGCGCGGACACCGGCGACCCGCTGTTGCAGCCCATAGCGAACGATCTGCTCGTTATGGGTCGGTATGAATGCCGGGTTGATTGCCAGCAGGCCGAGCTTGCGGCCCATGGTGCAGGCGTGGAGCAAGGTGGCCTCGCCGAGGCCAAGCACCGGCATTTTCACCGCCGCCCGCGCCTCGTAGAGGCCTACATCCTGGAAGTGGTTCATGAAAAAAACGTCATAGCCCTCCCGCTCGGCCGCAATGGCGCCGCGCACCACCGCGCGCGAGAAGCGGAATTCCGACAGCGCGTGCACCGTCGTCACCGAGGGCGTCATGGTCTTGAACTCGACCTCGAAGCCGGGGTCCGTGCAGGCCTTCATGTGCGGCAACAGCTCCGCCAGGTAGTTGCGGTGGCCGACCTGATCGGTGGCGCCCTGCGCCCAGATGCGGAATTTCTTCGCCGTGTCCAATTCGCGCTCCTTGGAATTTCAGCGAGCGGTAAGCCCGGCGTCATGCCCCGCGAAAGCGGGGCATCCAGTATTCCCGGTGCCGATCAAGTGAGGGCCGTGGTTACTGGATCGTCCGCCTTCGCGGACGATGACAGCAACGAGCGCCGAAACCAACTACTCCTGCGCCGTTTCGATCTTGTCGACGCGGTTCGGATAGAACGCGAGGTGTCCTTCGATCTGCTTCATCGCCGGGAACGGCGTCTCATAGCTCCAGATCGCGTTCTCGGCCGAGCGGTCGCCGACCTTGATCGTGTAGTACGAGGCGTCGCCCTTGTACGGACAGTGCGTCGAGTTGGTGGTGCGCTCGAACAACGCCATCTGCGCGTCCTCGCGCGGGATATAGAACACCGGTTTGTACGCGGCTTCCTGCAGCACCAGGGCGCGTTTGCTGTCGGCCACGACCTTGCCGTTGAAGGTGACGCGCACCCGTTCGGCTGACGGCGTGATGGCGATCGGATGATCGGGTCCGGGAATCTTCATCTCAAGGTCTCCGCTGGGTTTCGGTGTCGGCGAGCACGTCGCGATTGATGTCAGCGACGCTGTTGACGCCGCATAGCGCCATGGTGGTGTCGAGCTCCTTGTGCAGGATCTCGATGGCGCGGGCGACGCCGGCCTGCCCGTCCGCGCCCAACCCATATATGTACGAGCGTCCGACAATGCAGGAACGCGCGCCCAGCGCCAGCGCCCGCATCATGTCGGCGCCGGTGCGGATGCCGGAATCCATCATCACCTCGATCTCCGAGCCGACCGCGTCGGCAATCCGCGGCAGCGAGGCGATCGCCGACGGCGCGCCGTCAAGCTGCCGGCCGCCGTGGTTGGACACGCTGATGGCGTCGGCCCCGGACGTCACCGCGATCCTGGCGTCATCGACGTCGAGGATGCCTTTGAGGATGAGCTTGCCCGGCCAGATGCCCTTGATCCACTCGACGTCCTTCCAGTTCAGCGTCGCATCGAATTGCGCCGCGGTCCATTTGGCCAGCGAGTTGATGTTGGTGGTGTCTTTGACGTGCCCGGCGAGATTGCCGAAGGTCTTGCGCTTGCCCTTGGCGATGGAGAACAGCCAGCCCGGCTTGGTCATGATGTCGACGATGTTCTTGATCTTGAGCTCCGGCGGCACCGTCAGTCCATTGCGCATGTCGGCGTGACGCTGCCCGATCACCTGAAGATCGACCGTGAGCATCAGCGCGCTGCACTTCGCTGCCGCCGCGCGCTGGATCAGCTCTTTGATGAAGCCGCGGTCGCGCATGACGTAGAGTTGGAACCAGAACGGCTTGTCGACCGCGGCCGCCACGTCCTCGATCGAATTGATCGACATGGTCGAGAGCGTGTACGGGATGCCGGCGGCCTGCGCCGCCCGGCAGGCCAGGATTTCGCCGTCGCCGTGCATCATGCCGCCGAGCCCGATCGGGCCGAGCGCGAGCGGCACCGGCACTTTCTCGCCCAGGATCGTGGTCGCGGTGCTGCGCTGCTCGACGTTGACCAGGATGCGCTGGCGCAGCTTGAGCTTCTCGAAATCGGCACGGTTGGCGCGCAGCGTCTCCTGGTTGTAGGAGCCGGCTTCGGCATAATCGAAGAACATCTTCGGCACGTTGCGCCTGGCGCGCTGCCGCAGATCCTCGATGCTCGGAAATGACGTCATTGGCAAGCACCCATCCTGGACCGCTGTCCTATTGGATAGCACCCAAACAGGGCCGGGAACGCAAGGGGAGGTTCCAGCGTTGTCATGGGACAGAATTCATCGCGAAGGAGATTTTCATGGCGCATCCGGCGACCAAAAAACGCGGCGGCGACCCGGACGTAAAGCCGAAGGCTCGGCACGAGGAGCCCGAGGATGATCTGGAGCGGCGGCTTGAAGAAGGCCTGGAGGAGTCGATGGCGGGCTCCGACCCGGTAAACATCGCCCAGCCGCCCCGGAGCAAGGTGGAAAAGCAGCACGAGGACAAGCATCGTTCCGACTGACCGGAATAGTGATGGTTTCCAAGGGCCGGCCGCCTGGCCGGCTTTTGCGTGGTTGCCGCCTGCCTGCTAACGCTCTAATAAGGTTACCGACGAGGGCCAGGCGGCGATGCCGCGGCTGCTCACATTTTCTGAAGCCGGAGGGTATAAGCCGTCACGTCAAGTGAACGCGCTGATGCGCCGGGAACGCATTCGGGGACATTTCGCTTGGTTCGCAGATATTTCGGCACCGACGGCATTCGCGGGCGCGCCAACGGCGTGATCACGCCGGAACTGGCGTTGAAGGTCGGCCAGGCTGCCGGGTTGACCTTCCAGAACGGCGACCACCGCCATCGCGTGCTGATCGGCAAGGACACAAGGCTGTCCGGCTACATGATCGAGACCGCCCTGGTCGCGGGATTCACCTCGGTCGGCATGGACGTCCTGCTCACCGGCCCGATGCCGACGCCAGCCGTCGCCATGCTGACGCGCTCGATGCGCGCCGACCTCGGTGTCATGATCTCCGCTTCGCACAACCCTTATGACGACAACGGCATCAAGCTGTTTGGCCCGGATGGCTACAAGCTCTCCGACGACATCGAACACGAGGTCGAAAAGCTCATCGAGGCCGATCTCGGCAAACGCCTTGCCAAGTCGACCGATCTCGGCCGCGCCAAGCGCATCGACGGCGTGCAGGATCGCTACATCGAATTCGCCAAGCGCACGCTGCCGCGCAACCTGTCGCTCGAAGGCCTGCGCGTGGTGGTCGATTGCGCCCACGGCGCCGCCTACCAGGTCGCGCCCGATGCGCTGTGGGAGCTTGGCGCCGAGGTCATCAAGGTCGGCGTCGAGCCGGACGGCTTCAACATCAACAAGGACTGCGGCTCGACTGAGCCTGCGGCGCTTGCCGCCAAGGTCCGCGAAGTGCGTGCCGACATCGGCATCGCGCTCGATGGCGACGCCGATCGGATGTTGATCGTCGACGAGCGCGGCCATGTCGTCGATGGCGACCAGCTCATGGCGGTGATCGCCGCGAGCTGGAAGGAGGACGGCCGCCTCGCCAAGCCCGGCGTGGTTGCGACCGTGATGTCGAACTTGGGTTTCGAGCGCTATCTCAGCACGCTTGGCCTGTCGCTCGCCCGCACCGCGGTTGGCGACCGCTACGTGCTCGAACACATGAGAGAGCACGGCTACAACGTCGGCGGCGAGGCCTCCGGTCACATCATCTTGTCGGACTACGCCACCACCGGGGACGGCTTGGTCGCCGCCCTGCAGGTGCTGGCCGTGGTCAAAAAACTCGACAAGCCGGTGTCCCAGGTCTGCCACCGTTTCGAGGCGTTGCCGCAGATCCTGCGCAACGTGCGCTACAAGACCGGCAAGCCGCTGGAGAACGCCAAGGTTCGCCTTGCCATCAAGAGCGCCGAACAGAAGCTCAACGGCCAGGGCCGTTTGGTGATCCGGCCCTCCGGCACCGAGCCGGTGATCCGGGTGATGGGCGAGGGCGATGACAAGACCCTGGTCGAGGACGTGGTCGAGGGCATCGTCGAGGCGCTCACCGACGTGGCTGCTTAGGCTCTTCCGGCCGCTTGCAGTTTAGATAACCTGTAAAAACCGCCGTTTTGCTTTGCCTGCAGGCGCTCCGTCTACTATCGAAATTCCCGTTCGGGACCATATTGGCTTTATGATTGTCTGCTCCTGCAACGTGTTGAGCGACCACGATGTTCGCACCGCCTGCCAGGCGGAGGCGCGGCCGCGCTCCACCGGGCAGGTCTACGGCTGCCTCGGCTGCAGTGCCCAGTGCGGCCGCTGCGCCCGCACCATCCGCAAGATCATGGACGAGGCGCTCGACGCCGCGGCTGTGGTTTGCAACGGCTGCCAGCACCAAAATCCTGAAAACCCCTGATTGCCGCTTGCTGGAAACGCGGTGGATGCCGCTTTTCTGCGGTTGGCTGAAACCAATTCTATTGTCTAGAATTGTTCTAACCAGTCGATGGCCCCGGATGCCGATCGGCCGGACAGCATCGGGAGTGCGGCATGAAGGGTGAACCCAAGGTCGTCGAGTACCTCAACAGGGCGCTGCGGCACGAGCTGACCGCAATCAATCAGTACTGGCTGCACTACCGGCTGCTCGACAATTGGGGCCTGCAATCGCTCGCCAAGCAGTGGCGCAAGGAATCGATCGAGGAGATGCAGCACGCCGACAAGATCGTCGACCGCATCATCTTTCTCGACGGCTTCCCCAACATGCAGGTGCTCGATCCGCTGCACATCGGCCAGAACGTCAAGGAGATTCTTGACTGCGATCTCAAGGCCGAGATTTCCGCCCGCACGCTCTACGAAGAGGCCGCGACGCATTGCCACGGCGTACGCGACTACGTCACCCGCGACCTGTTCGAGAACCTGATGCACGACGAGGAGGAGCACATCGACTTCATCGAGACGCAGCTCGACCTCGTCGCCAAGCTCGGCGTCGAGCTCTACTCGCAGCACCACATCGGCGAGATCGACGAGGCTGAGAAGGATTAACCTTCGCTCGCGGCCTGCCGCATTGGTGAAGGAGAGCTTAACGGGCCTGCGGCGGAAGCCGCGGGCCCTAATTCTTCGCGCCCGCAGTCGTTAACAATCACGGTTAAGAAGTAAGGTTAATCTCCGCTTAAACATTCGCTGCCATTCTCACCACCGCTTGTAATCCCCGCGGCGTCGCTTTACGCGCCTGCCGCGCGACGAGAGGGTGATTGTCATGGTGAGCGTGAAAGTCGCGTCCATTGCCGCCGCTGCCGCACTGATTTCGACGATGGCACGCGCGGCCGACATGCCGTCCTTGCCGCCGGTCTACGCGCCGCCGATCGAGGAATCGGCCGCCGGCTGGTATCTGCGCGGCGACATCGGCATGACCAATCAGAGCTTCAAAGGGCTTCATCAACGCCTCTACGACGTGCCGGGCACGTTCGTCGAAGCCAACGACATGGGCTGGGACAGCTCCATGTTCTGGGGCCTTGGCGTCGGCTACAAGTTCAATGATTGGTTCCGCGTCGACGTCACCGGCGAATATCGCGGCAAGGCGAACTTCCACGGCTCCGACAACATCCGCTTCAACGGTGGGCAAGGCGTCGACAACTATTCCGGCAGCAAGTCGGAATTGGTGTTCATGGCCAATGCCTATGTCGATCTCGGCACCTGGTGGTGCATCACGCCCTATATCGGCGCCGGCATCGGCATGGCCGACATCAAGATCGGCGGATTCCGCGACGATGGCTTCAACTACATCGGCGGCGTTCTCAGCAATTCGACCGCCTATGCCGCCGACGCCACCAAATGGAATTTCGCTTGGTCGCTTCAGGCCGGCCTGACCTACCAGGTGACGCGTTCAATGGCGATCGACTTCGGCTATCGCTACATCGACCTCGGCAACGCCACCACCGGGCCGACGCGCGCCTTCGACGGCAGCTTCAGCAACGGCGGGCCGTTCACCTTCAATCACATCACATCGCACGACCTGAAGCTCGGCGTCCGCTGGCTGCTCGAACCGCCCGTGTCGCCGCAGCCGATGATGCTTCCGCCGCTGATGCGGCGCGGTTGAGCGGGATCGTAACGTGACCAGGTTCAGATCCCTCATCGCCGGGCTGGTCGGAGCGCTCGCCTGCGTTACGAGCACACACGCCGCCGATATGCCCGGGACTTGGACGCCGCCACCTTCTGCGGTGCCGCGCTTCACCGAACTTATGTCCGGCTGGTATCTGCGCCTCGATGCCGGATATAGCTGGAACAAGGTCGGTTCGGTCGGATCGCCGACCCCCGTCACCAGCGCGCAGTACCGCAATGCCTTGGAGGCCGGCGCCGGCTTCGGCTACAAATACCAGTGGATGCGCTTCGACCTGACGCTCGATCGCGGCTTCCCTTCGTCGTTCAACGCCACGACGGCAGCGCCGGGGGTGCAGCCGCAATATACCGCCAAGCTTGGATGGTTGGCGGCGCTCGGCAACGCCTATGTCGATTTCGGCACATGGTGGGGCTTCACGCCCTACGTCGGCGCCGGTATTGGCGTCGCTCGATTGCACAGCGCGCAATATGTCGACAACGGCTTGCCCCCGCATGCTGTCTCACCGCAGAGCCAGATGACGAACTTCTCGTGGGCCGTTATGGGAGGCGTGGCATTCCAGGTGGCGCCGAGTTGGATGATCGACGTCGGCTACCGCCGCCTCGATCTCGGCAAGGTCTTCAACACCACGGGCTTTGGCGATTCCATCGTCATCAACAACGTCACCACACAGCAGGTCCGCGTCGGCGTTCGTTTCCTGTTCGACTGATTCCATTTCATGGCCTCGATCGCTTGGCTTGACGCGGGCGCTGCCCTTCCTTAAGTCCAACGGCGGGACACCCCTCCCCACCGAGGGGCTTCTATCTGGAAGGATAGAGCCATGAGCAATCCGCCCGGTGTGCGGCCGGTCATCCCGCACTTCTCGTCCGGCCCCTGCGCCAAGCGCCCCGGCTGGAGCCTGCAGGCCCTCACCGACGCGGTTCTGGGACGCTCGCACCGATCCAAGATCGGCAAGGCGAAGCTCAAGCGCGCCATCGATCTGACCCGCGAATTGCTGGAGGTGCCGGCTGATTACCGTATCGGCATCGTTCCGGCCTCCGACACCGGTGCCGTCGAGATGGCGCTGTGGTCGCTGCTGGGGCCGCGACCGGTCACCATGCTGTCCTGGGAATTGTTCGGCGAAGGCTGGGTCAGCGACGTTCAGAAGGAGCTCAAGCTCAAGGACGTCAAGGTGATGAAAGCGCCCTATGGCGCGCTTCCCGATTTGTCCAAAGTCGATTGGTCGACCGACGTGGTGTTCGCCTGGAACGGCACCACCTCGGGCGTCCGCGTGCCCCATGCCGAATGGATCGCCGCCGACCGCAAGGG
Organism: uncultured Alphaproteobacteria bacterium; assembly: GCA_963702635.1. Classification (GTDB taxonomy): domain Bacteria; phylum Pseudomonadota; class Alphaproteobacteria; order Rhizobiales; family Xanthobacteraceae; genus Z2-YC6860. The sequence goes on along the minus strand of CAVPDL010000006.1, from coordinate 226,928 downwards.
CCTCACCATCTGCGACGCCACATCGGGCGCCTTCGCGCAAAGGCTCGACTTCGGCAAGCTCGATGTCGTGACGTTCTCCTGGCAGAAAGCGCTCGGCGGCGAGGCGGCGCACGGCATGATCGTGCTGTCGCCGCGTGCGGTCGAGCGTCTGGAAAGCTACACACCGCCATGGCCGCTGCCGAAAGTCTTCCGCATGACCAAGGGCGGCAAGATCAGCGAGGACATTTTTGAGGGCGCCACCATCAACACGCCGTCGATGCTGTGTGTTGAAGACTATCTCGATACGCTGAACTGGGGAAAATCGATCGGCGGCCTCCCGGCGCTGATCGCCCGCGCCGACGCCAATGCCAAGGCGATCGCCGATTGGGTCGCACTGACCCCCTGGATCGAGTTTCTCGCTACCGATCCGGCAATCCGCTCCAACACTTCGGTCTGCCTCAAGGTGGTCGATCCGGCGGTGCTCAAGCTTTCGCCTGACGCACAGGCGAAGTTCGTCAAGGGTATCGCGGCCGCGCTGGAGAAGGAGGGTATCGCCTATGACATCGACGCCTATCGCGATGCGCCGTCGGGCCTGCGGATCTGGTGCGGCGCCACGGTCGAGAAGAGCGATGTCGAAGCGCTGACGCTCTGGCTTGACTGGGCCTACGCCGAGGCCAAGGCCGCGCTGGCAAAAGCGGCGTAACGAGGGTTCACTTCGGGACGCGCGCGCCCCGCCACATTACTCAGCCGTCATGCCCGCGAAGGCGGGCGTCCAGTAACCCCAGAGGTTTCGATCGATCGCGGGCGCCAACGTGTACTGGATCGTCCGCCTTCGCGGACGATGACGGCAACAGGCGCCGGACCGTTAACGGAAAGATCCCATGCCCAACGTACTCATCTCCGACGCTCTTTCCCCCGCCGCCGTGCAGATTTTCAAGGACCACGGCATCACCGTCGATTTCCAGCCGAACCTCGGCAAGGACAAGGACAAGCTTGCCGAGATCATCGGCAACTTCGACGGGCTCGCCATCCGCTCGGCCACCAAGGTGTCGCCGAAGATCCTCGAGAAAGCCGCGAAGCTCAAGGTGATCGGCCGCGCCGGCATCGGCGTCGACAATGTCGACATCCCGGCCGCGACCGCCAAGGGCGTCATCGTCATGAACACGCCGTTCGGCAACTCGATCACCACCGCCGAGCACGCCATCTCGCTGATGCTGGCGCTGGCGCGCCAAATTCCCGAGGCCGACACCTCGACCCGCGCCGGCAAGTGGGAGAAGAACAAGTTCATGGGCGTCGAGATTTTCGGCAAGACGCTCGGCGTCATCGGCTGCGGCAACATCGGCTCGATCGTCGCCGACCGCGGCGTCGGCCTGAAGATGAAGGTGATCGCCTACGATCCGTTCCTGTCGGCCGGAGCGCGCCATGGCGCTCGGCGTCGAGAAGGTCGAGCTCGACGAGCTGCTGCGCCGCGCCGATTTCATCACGCTGCACACGCCGCTGACCGACAAGACCAGGAACATCATCGATGCGGCGGCGCTGAAGAAAACCAAGAAGGGCGTGCGCATCATCAATTGCGCGCGCGGCGGGCTGGTCGACGAGGCGGCGCTGGCCGAGGCGCTGAAATCCGGCCACGTCGCGGGCGCGGCCTTCGACGTGTTCGTCGAGGAGCCGGCGACCGCCAATCCGCTGTTCGCGCTGCCCAACGTCGTTTGCACGCCGCATCTCGGCGCCGCGACCTCCGAGGCGCAGGAGAACGTCGCGCTGCAGATCGCCGAGCAGATGTCGGACTATCTGCTGCGCGGCGCGATCTCCAACGCGGTCAACTTCCCCTCGATCACGGCGGAGGAGGCGCCGCGGCTCAAGCCGTTCATCGCGCTCGCCGAGAAGCTCGGCTCGTTCGCCGGCCAGCTCACCGAGACCGGCATCAACAAGGTGCAGCTCGCCTACGAGGGCGCGGTGGCGCAGATGAACACCAAGGCGCTGACCTCGGCCGCGATCGCCGGCCTGCTGCGGCCGATGCTGCAGGACGTCAATGTCGTCTCGGCGCCGATCGTCGCCAAGGAGCGCGGCATCGTGATCGAGGAGGTCACGCGCGAGGCCGAGGGCGACTACGAGAGCCTGATCACGGTGACGGTGACGACCGAGAACCAGACGCGCGCACGTCTCCGGCACGGTGTTCGCCGACGGCCGGCCGCGCATCGTCAACATCAAGGGCATCCGCATGGACGCCGAGTTCGGCCCGTCGATGATCTACATCACCAATCTCGACAAGCCGGGCTTCATCGGCAAGTTCTCCTCGACGCTCGGCGACGCCGGCATCAACATCGCCACCTTCCATGTCGGCCGCGAAGCGCCCGGCGGCAACGCCATCGCGCTGATCGAGATCGACGGCGAATTGCCGGCCGACGTGCTTGCCAAGGTCCGGGCGCTGCCGCAGGTGCAGCAGGCCAAGCCACTGAAGTTCTGAGGTGGCAACCAGGCGATCGATTAACGCATCTTGTCGCAGCCGCGATGTCGCCGTAGCTGCGCCTCATGGAAACCGGAATTCGGCGGGCTCCTGGCGCGGTTTTTCACCGCCGGAGGGAGCGCCATGCGCCACCAATTGCTTGCATTCGTTGCCACCATCGCCATCGTCGCGGCCGTGCCGGCCATGGCCGCGGAAATCGACGCGAGCTCGCAGATCGACGCCGTCACCGTCTATCCGGATGGCGCCACGGTCACGCGCGTCATCAGGCTCGATCTGCCGGCGGGCGACTCCACGCTGCTCGCCCATGACTTTCCACTAAGCCTCGATCCGTCCTCGCTGCGGGTCGAAGGCGAAGGTGGCGCTCGCCTCGTCATCGGCGCGGTCGATGCACGGCCGCCGTTGCCTGTGCCGCCCGCCAACCTGCCGCAGATCGACCGGCGTATCGAAGCGCTGCGCGACCAGCGCGCGGCGCTCGATGGCGAGATCGCGGCGGCGACCGCGCGCCGCAAGTTTGCCGAGCGTTTCGCGGAAAATTCGCCCGCCGGCCTTGGCGAGAAGGGCGAGGCCCGCCCGCTCAGCGAATGGCGGGCCGCGTTCGCTGCCGTCGGCGAAGAGATCGCCACCGCCGACGGCGCAATTCGCGACGCCAAGATCAAGCAGCGCGACATCGACCGCGAGATTGCGCGGTTCGAGGCCGAACGCAACGCCAAGCCGCCGAAGAAGCTCGAAGTTCGCATCGACCTGAACGCCGACACCGCTGCGCCGGCGCTGCTCCGCGTCACTTATGCGGTGCGCGGCGCGCGCTGGACGCCGGTCTATGACGCGCGGCTCGACACCGGCGGCAAAGGCGGCAAGCCGTCGCTCGAATTGATCCGCCGTGCCGAGATCGTGCAGAGCACCGGCGAAGATTGGGCCGATGTGGCGCTCGCGGTTTCTACCGTGCGCACCGCGCACGGCGGCAGCGCTCCGGAGTTGCGGCCTCTGATCGTGCGCTATCCGGTTCCGGCAGCGCCGCCGCGTCCCGTGGCAGGCATGCGGCTCGATCAATCGTTCGCGCCGGGCTCCGTGGCTCCGACGCAAGACGCGCTCGCCGGCCGCGAAGACGGCCGGTTGCGAAAGTCCGAGGAGCAGCAGGCCGTGCTCGACGCCGGCGGTTTTCAGGTGATGTTTCGGATTCCGGGGCGGATCGCCGTGCCCGCGGGTCAGGGTTCCAAGAGCTTCCGCATCGCCTCTGCGACGATCGCTCCCGAGCTGATGGTGCATGCGGTGCCTGCGCTTGTGGAGACCGCCTTCCTGCAGGCGAGCTTCAAGCATGTGGAGGACGCCCCGCTGCTGCCGGGCCGGGTGTCGATCTACCGCGACGGCGTGTTTGTGGGACGAAGCCCGTTGGCGCTCGCCGCCAAGGATGAGCCCGTGCGGCTCGGTTTCGGTGTCGACGAGAAGGTCAAGGTCGTTCGCACTGTGGTGCGTCGCCTTGAAGGCACCGCAGGCCTGATCGGTTCGTCAAAGACCGATGAGCGCGAGTTCAAGACCACCATCCGCAACGCTCACGAATTTGCGATCCACGTTGCGATCGAGGATCAGCTTCCGGTGAGCGAGAACGAGGATATCCAGGTCGAGATGCTGCCAACCTCGACGCCACCGACCGCGCGCGACCTGCGCGACCGTCGCGGCGTGATGGAATGGGCGTTCGATGCCAAGCCCGGCGAGACTCGCGAGATCAAGCTCGGCTGGCGGGTGCGCTGGCCCAAGGACAAGGTGGTGCAGTTTACGCCGCAGGGTTAGGTGTTTGGCATAATTGATTTTCGTCGAAACAGGCTCCGTTCATTCCCGCGCAAGCGGGAATCCAATCTTTCTTGCGAAATACTCGGGTCCCCGCTTCCGCGGGGACGAACGGAGTTTGAGGCACCGTCAGCTATTTCCGTATGCACACTGCGTAAAGCTTCACCGTGGCGTCGCCGCTTTTCTTGTCGCCGCGGTTGGTGACGGCCACGGTCCAGCTCGAAGGCGTGTCCGGGAAGCTTTCCTGCATTTCAACCAGCGCGCTCCGCCCGCGGACGGTGCGCGAGCCGCCGGACAGCACGAAGGCCTGGTTGCCGCAGCCGACCGATTGTCGCGCGGTGCCGTTGTCGGCCTTCACCACGACGTCGGCTTCGGCGAAATAGACATTCTTGTAGTCCCGGATATCGGCTCCCTCCTTGCTGCCCAGGCAGACCGCGTAGGCGCGCACGTCGGCCGCCGCCGCTCCTTCCGCGCCGTTGATGGCACGCACGTTCCAGCCTTCCGGATCGGGATAGCTTAATTCCATGCGCAGATTGTGCGGCCCGTGATAGGCGGGATCGAGCCCGAAGCCGCCGGAGATCACCAGCGAATCGCGCGGACAGGTCTGCCGGCCGCTGCCGGCAATATTGCCGCCGGGCAGGCCGAACCGGCTCGATGAAACCAGCAGCCGTGTGTGCTGCGCCATCAGCACCGAGACCTTGCGCGCCGCCGGCAGCATGCACAGCGCAAAGCCTCTCACTTGCAGAGATTCCACCTTGGCGGGCTTCTGCCGGTTGACGACGCGCATCACCCAGGACTCGCCGTCCGGATAGCTCTCCAGAATGCGCAGCGAAGCTTTGCCTTGCATGATGTTCACGCCGCCGGTGATGGCGCGGCCCTTCGGGCAGGTGGTGGAGCCGACCCGGACGAAATCGGCTTGGTCATCCCAGAAGTACGTCGGGCTGAAAATCTCGACATACGGCAGGTTGCCGGTCTCGATCGGATCGGTCGGCCCGGCTGCCACGCCATGGGCCGTCGCGGCCAGCGCGAACCCGGCGATCAAGAGCGTACGAAGCAATATCATGGCGCCTCCCCGAACCCCATCAGCCTGTCGCGCCGGCGCGGCCTTCGCAAGAGGCCGACCGCTGGTGACGCGCGATCCGGCTGCGCAAAATGCCGCGCGGCCAGGCTTCCTCCACAGCGCCTCTCTCGCACCACAATCCTTTGAAAATACAATAGAAACCGTCCCGTCCCTGGGGCAGCAGAGGACCGGCTCGCCGCCTTGTCTGGCGCGGTGGCATCCTTTATCCGACATTGGCCCGGTCGGCGGTGCGCTGCGCAGCTTGCCGCCGGCCATGGGAAGGAATTCGGCATGGCGAATGTGGTGGTCGTCGGCTCGCAGTGGGGCGACGAGGGCAAGGGCAAGATCGTCGATTGGCTTTCGGAGCAGGCCGACGTCGTCGTTCGCTTCCAGGGCGGTCACAACGCCGGCCACACGCCTGGTCATCGACGGCGTCACCTACAAGCTGTCGCTGCTGCCGTCCGGCGTGGTGCGCCGAACAAGCTCTCGGTGATCGGCAACGGCGTGGTGCTCGACCCGCGCGCGCTGTTCGCCGAGATCGAACGGCTGAAGGAGCAGGGCGTCACCGTCACGCCGCGGACAAGCTCCGCATCGCCGAGAACGCGCCGCTGATCCTGTCGCTGCACCAGGAGCTCGACGTCGCCCGCGAGAAGGCCTCGGGCAAGGGCGCAATCGGCACCACCGGCCGCGGCATCGGCCCGGCCTACGAGGACAAGGTCGGCCGTCGCGCCATCCGCCTGATGGATCTCGCCGATCTGCAGATGCTCAACGGCAAGATCGAGCGGCTGCTGGCGCATCACAACGCGCTGCGCCGCGGGCTCGGCATGAGCGAGATCGCGCCGCGCGCGCTCTACGACGAGCTTGCCGACGGTGGCGCCCAAGGTGCTGCCGTACATGGACACGGTCTGGTCGCTGCTCGACGACAAGCGCCGCGAGGGCCGCCGCATCCTGTTCGAGGGCGCGCAGGGCGCGCTGCTCGACATCGACCACGGCACCTATCCCTACGTCACCTCGTCCAACACCGTGGCGGCGCAGGCCGCGATCGGCTCGGGCCTCGGCCCGGGCGCGATCGGCTATGTGCTCGGCATCTGCAAGGCCTACACCACCCGCGTCGGCGCCGGGCCGTTCCCGACCGAGCAGCTCAACGACATCGGCAAGACGCTCGGCACCAAGGGCAAGGAGTTCGGCATCGTCACCGGACGGCCGCGCCGCTGCGGCTGGTTCGACGCCGTGCTGGTGCGCCAGACCGTGCGCACCAGCGGCATCGACGGCATTGCGCTGACCAAGCTCGACATCCTCGACGGCTTCGACGAGATCAAGATCTGCGTCGGCTACCGCCTCGACGGCCGCGAAATCGACTATCTTCCGGCAAGCGAGCATGCCCAGGCCCGGGTCGAGCCGATCTACGAGACCGCGCGAGGGCTGGCAAGACGGCCACGGCGCGGGCGCGTTCCTGGGCGCAGCTGCCGGCCGCAGGCGATCAAATACGTGCGCCGGATCGAGGAATTGATAGGCTGCCCGGTGGCATTGCTGTCGACCAGTCCCGAGCGCGAAGACACCATCCTGATGCGCAACCCGTTCGAGACCTGACGCAGAGAATCGATGGCCGACTATCATCCGCTGATCGCCCGCGCCGTCGCCGGTCTTGACAAGAACACCGGCGAGAAGCGGCGCGCGCTTTACGAGCGGGCGCGCAGGCGCTGGTGGCGCAGCTTCGCGGCGTGCAGCCGGCGCTGGAAGAATCCGAGATCACCCGCGAGCGGCTGGCGCTCGAGGAGGCGATCCGCAAGGTCGAGGCGGAATCGGCGCGGCAAGCCCGCGAGGCGGTGCGGCCGGCGATCAGGCGTCCGGAAATTTCGCGCCGCGAGGAGGCGCCGCGCCCGCCGCCGGCGCCGCGTCCGCAGCCGGCTTCGCCGCAGGCGCCGCGGCCACAGCCGCCGCCGCGCCCGCCGCTCCGGCCGACCCTGCAGGACGAGGCGCAGAAGACCTTCCGCGAGACCGCGGCCGATCCCAACCTTGCCGCCGAGGCGGCGCGGCGCTCGGACGCAGTTCCGCTTTGAGAGTCAGCCCCCGCCGGCGCCGCAGCCGCGCCACCGCCGCCGCAGCCGCCGCCGCCAGCGCACCGCGCCGGAGCCTGCGCCGCCGCCGGCGCACGAGCCTCCGCCGCGCGAGCCTCCGGCCGCGCCGGAGCCCCACGCACTCCAAGAATACGGCCAGCTCGAGCCGCAGGTGCAGCCCGACAACCTCTGGGCCTTGCCGCTCGACACCGGCGCGCCACAGCCAAACGCTGTCGATCTCGACACGCCGCGGCCGCACGCCATGCCGCCGCGAGGACGACGAGGCGGAGCCGCTGCCGCGGCCGCCGCGCTCATACGCCAAGCTGATCCGAACCGGCCTCGTGCTGGCGCTGATCGTCGCGGTGGCGGGACTGCTGTATTGGCAACGGACGCCGATCTGGAACGCCGCCGGTACCGTCATCGCCCTGGTCAAGCCGACCACGGCGCCGCCGCCGCGCGAGGCGCCCGCGCCGTCGCGGCCGAAGATCGCCGACCGGCTCGGCCAGCCGTCGACCGCGCCGTCCGCAGGTCCACCGGTGGCGCAACGCGTCGTGCTCTACGAGGAGGATCCCGACGATCCGCAAGGCAAGCGCTACACCGGCACCGTGCTGTGGCGCACCGAGCATGAAGCCCGCATCGCCCGGCCGCGCGCCGGAGATCGCGGTGCGCGCCGACATCGAAATCCCCGAGCGCCAGATGAGCGTGACCTGGTCGCTGCGGCGCAACTCCGACCAGTCGCTGCCGGCGAGCCATACCATCGAGATCATGTTCAACATGCCGGCCGACTCGCCGTCCGGCGGCGTGCAGAATGTGCCGGGCGTGCTGATGAAGCAGGCCGAGCAGACCCGCGGCGTGCCGCTCGCCGGCCTCGCCGTGAAAGTGACGCCAGGCTATTTCCTGATCGGCCTCTCCGCGCTCGAGAGCGACGTGCAGCGCAACATCCAGCTTCTGAAAGAGCGCTCCTGGTTCGACATCCCGATCGTCTACAACAACAACCGCCGCGCCATCCTGGCGATGGAAAAGGGCGAGCCCGGCGAGCGCGCCTTCAACGAGGCGTTCGCGGCGTGGAAACAGTAGGGCGCGGCAGCGCCATAACGTAGTACGCACGCGTTTTCACGCGCTCGCCACGATGTTCGGGCCCGGAAATTCTCGCGACAAATGCTGCTTAAAAAACGACACCGCCGCCCGGATGGCACGGCGGTGTTCGTCAAGTCCCGTAATGCGGGATCAATGACGATGGCGGCGATGACCGCGCCGGATCGGTCGCACCGGCACGAGATCAAGCGAAGAGATGCCGCCGGCGGCACTGAGGCCGGTCTGCGCCTGGAGACTCAAAGGCTGCAGCGCGACCGTGTTGCTGGAGCCGCCCCAAAGCGCGTTGGCGCCGACGCCGACAACCACCGTGGCATTGGCCGACGCGCCGACGTAATGGCCGCCGATGTCGCCAGGGCCGATCCGGCGAGTCGGCGCGAACACCGCCCATTTCACGACGGTCGATTGGTTGAAGCCGATGTCGACGCCGAAGAGACGTATCTCACCCGCATAGGCGAAGCCGCCGCCACCCAGATTCGAATTGTAGATGCACTCCAGCGGAGTCACCGAAGCCAGAATGTAGCTTGTGGTTCGGCCATGACACTCCAGGACACCGGTCTGGACCGCGGATTGAGCCTTTGCCGGGGAAACCGACGTGGCCAGTGCTGCCGCAAAAGCAATCACTGCGTAGAAACGCATTATTCGAGCCTCCTTGTTGTGGGGGCGGCACCATAACGACCCAATTGCGGCGCTGGAAAGCCGGAGCCTTCAGAAAGTGTCGATACTCAGCGGTGTGTAGCCATAGCGCCACAATGCATCGGGCGCCCGCACGGGGCGCCCGATGGCGTGGCCGGTTCCGGAATTGCGGTGATCAGTGCGCCGCAACCGCGGCAGAGTGCGCGGGCGGCGCTTCCATCGCGGCAACTTTGTTCTTCACCGCCTTCTGGACCTTCTCGAAGGCGCGGACCTCGATCTGGCGCACGCGCTCGCGCGATACGCCGAACTCGGAGGCCAAGTCCTCGAGCGTCACCGGATCGTCGGCGAGGCGGCGCGCCTCGAAGATGCGGCGCTCGCGATCGTTGAGAACGGAGAGCGCCGACGACAGCGCCTTGCGGCGGTTGTCGAGCTCCTCGTGCTCGGCCATCACGGTCTCCTGGCTTTCGCCGTCATCGGCGAGCCAGTCCTGCCATTCGCCCGAGTCGCCGTCCTCGCGGATCGGTGCGTTGAGCGAGGCGTCGCCGCCAAGCCTGCGGTTCATATCGACGACGTCCTGTTGGGTGACGCCGAGCCGCTTGGCGATGATGTCGACCTGATCGGGGCGCAGATCGCCTTCCTGCAAGGCGGAGATCTTGCTCTTGGCCTTGCGCAGGTTGAAGAACAGCTTCTTCTGGTTCGCGGTGGTGCCCATTTTCACCAGCGACCACGAGCGCAGGATATATTCCTGGATCGACGCTTTGATCCACCACATCGCATAGGTGGCGAGACGGAAGCCCTTCTCGGGCTCGAAGCGCTTGACCGCCTGCATCAGGCCGACATTGCCTTCCGAGATGACCTCGGAGATCGGCAGGCCGTAGCCGCGGTAGCCCATGGCGATCTTGGCAACCAGGCGAAGATGGCTGGTGACGAGCTGGTGCGCGGCGTCACGATCGCCGTGTTCCTTCCAGCGCTTGGCCAGCATGTATTCCTGCTGCGGTTCCAGCATCGGGAACCGGCGGATTTCTTCGAGATATCGTGTAAGACCGCCCTCGGCGGTCATGATCGGCAAAGCCGCAGTCCGGGCCATAACAGCGCCCTCCTATTGTTTGCCCCCGGATTTCCCGGCGGGCGATGTGTGCCGACGCTCCCCGAGCCGACGACACTTCATGTTGCGACCGCTAACCCCGATCGCAGGCGCAGCATACGGATCGACTAGGGCGAAAGATAGATCGCCGACATTCAAACCATCGTGACCCCCGGTTTACGCATCAACCCATTGATCGACAAGGGCTTCTACGAAATCCGGTGAACCGCCAGGCTGTGATGTAAACGAGCTAAATCGGCCGGTAGTTCCGATCGGAACTCGGCCGCCTCCCCAGATCTCAGAATTCTGCACCGTCAAAAGATAGGCATGCAGTGCCTGTCTTCCAAGTCCTGCCAGGGCTTGCCGCGCCCGCTCCGGCAGTCGTGCCGCCTTGGTCCGGAAACCCGGGCCGTAGACCGGATCGCCCAGCAGCGGATGACCGATATGGGCAAGATGCACCCTGATCTGATGGGTGCGCCCGGTCTCCAGCCGGCAGGCGACGAGACTGGCCACCGGCATGCCGTCGGTTCCTGCATAGCGCTCCAGCACCTGCCAGTGGGTGATGGCGGGCCGGCCGCCCTGGCGTACCGCCATCTTGTCCCGGCTTTTCGGGTGGCGGCCGATCGGCGCCTCGATGGTGCCCTTGGGTCTGTCCGGCGCGCCCCAGACAAACGCCAGATAGCCGCGCCGGAGCGGCCCGGTGCGGCCGTGATCGGCAAACTGCGCGGCCAGCGCCTGGTGGGCGCGGTCGGTCTTGGCCACCACCAGGAGGCCAGTGGTGTCCTTGTCGAGCCGGTGCACGATGCCCGGCCGCTTCACCCCGCCGATGCCGGACAGGCTTGCGCCGCAATGGGCGATCAGCGCGTTGACCAGCGTACCGGCCCCGTGACCCGCCGCCGGATGCACCACGAGGCCCGCGGGCTTGTCGATGACGATGATCTCCTTGTCCTCGTAAACGACATCGAGCGGGATATTTTCGCCGGCGGGCGTCGGGTCCTCCGGCGGCGGCACCGCCACCGTGACGGTCTCGCCCAAGTTGACGCGCGCGGCGGGGTCGTGGATCGTGCGGGCGCCGATCTTAACCGCGCCGTCGAGGATCAGGTTCTTGACGCGGGTGCGCGACAGGCCGGTGCGGGCGGCGAGGACGCGGTCGATGCGGTCGCCGTTCTCGCTCTCGGCGACGACGACCTTTTGCTTCGACGGTTTGTTGGGCGGTTTGTGGCCGGGCATAGCTGGGGCAACGATGGCGGTGACGGATCATAGCGCCGGCGACGACGAAAAGCCGCTCGATCCGGAGCAGCAGCGCATCGTCGCCAAGGTGCGCTGGCTGATGCTGATCTCGGGCTTTGCCACCGTGCTCGGCATCGCCGTGGTCATCGGGGTGGTCGGATACCGCGTTTATCGCTCCGGCGGCAATGCTGCGCCGGCCGAGGTCACCGCGATGCTGCCGAAGGGCGCCAAGGTCACCGCCACCGCCGTCACCGAGGACCGGATCGCGGTGACAATCGAACTCGGCGGCAGCGTCGAGGTCCGCACCTTCGATCTCAAGACGCTGCGCCCGGCCGGGCGGCTGCGCTTTGCCACCGAGCCATGAGCCGCTTGCCTCAGCTGCTTGCCTCTCTTGGGGATCGGGTCTATTTCAAAAGCCTCGCCGTTCGCTCCCTTCGTCTAGCGGTCTAGGACGCGGCCCTCTCAAGGCTGAAACACCGGTTCGATTCCGGTAGGGAGCGCCAAATTGAGCGAGCACGCCCGGCGCGAAACCCAAATTCGTGTGAGGATCAGGCCGACTTTCGCTTGCCGCTCGGGAACAGCAGCGTGCCGGCGCGGAGCAGAGGCGTGGTGGCTTTGGCCGGACGTTGCGCGCGAGCGAACGGGCTGATGGCCTCATCGACCCAACCCATCCGGCGCCGCATTTCGTTTTCCAGCACCGGCAGCCAGCGGGCTTTGCGGCCGGCAGCCCTTCCGGAAAGCGCCGCACTCCAACGCGCGCCGCTCACATCGACCTCCCGAGATCCGGCCCATGAACAGAAGGATCAGCAGAATAATGATAACGAAACCGAAGCCGCCTGACGGGCGATAAGCCCCAGCCGGGGCTGTAGGGCCACGCCGGCAACGCGCCCATCAAGGTAAGAATGACGATGGTCAGAACGATCGCGCCGAGCGACATCGACGATGCTCCCGGACGGTAACTTGCAAGCTCCCAATTCGGTTCCATCGCGCCGATCACAATTTGAAAAATGCGTGATGTCGGCGCTGGATTTCAGAAAATCTTACTGACGCCCAGACGACTTGCGATCGACGTCGCCGGAGCCTTCAGTGAAGCTGGACGTGGTGGCTTTGCCTGCAAACCCGGAACTGTGGGTTGGAAACGGGATCGTGGTGGCGACCTCCGACGACCTGAATATTCCATAGCCGACGGCGGCGAGAACGATCGCGGCCAGAACGCCCGCCAGCACCAACGTGATCACGTCGAACTCGCGTTCCGCGCGCTGGTTGGCGTCGAGATTCCGCGGCTCTTTATCGGCTTGTTCGCTCATCGCGGGCCCTCCTCTGAGAAAAGGCCAGTCCCGAGCACAATGTTCCAGGTGAAACCGTTATCTGGCGGCCATGCCGCCGCGGCTTGGTTCGTTCAGCGAGGACGTGCCGGCGCTTGCCGATCGGATCAACGCGCCCGGCACCGTCGACCAGCACCACAAACCCGAGCAGAAAGCGACGAGCAGCAACCCTTTCTCGGGCGCGCCCTGACTCGCCGCAGCGGCGGCTTTTGCTGTATCCTCGCCGTTGAGCCGGGGCGAAGCGCGAGATTCGAGGGCCGTTCATGCTCAGAGCCGAGCAAAACAAGTTCATCACCGAAACCGGGCCAGGCACGCCGATGGGCGAGCTGTTCCGCCGCTACTGGATACCGGCGATGCACGCCTCGGAGCTGCCGGAAAATGAATGCCCGCCGGTGCGGATCAAGCTCCTGTCGGAGCGGCTGCTGGCCTGGCGCGACACGCAAGGCCGGCTGGCGCTGACCGACGAATTCTGCGCGCATCGCGGCGTGTCGCTGTGGTTCGGGCGCAACGAGCACAACGGGCTGCGCTGCCCCTATCACGGCTGGAAGTACGACCACACCGGCCAGTGCATCGAGGTGCCGTCGGAGCCGTCCGAAAGCGGCTTCTGCCGGAAGATCAAGCTGAAGTCGTACCCGCTGATCGATCGCGGCGGAATCCTCTGGGCCTACATGGGTCCGCCCGGAGCTGCAGCCGCCGTTCCCCGAATTCGAATGGACGCTGCTGCCGGCCTCGCATTGCTACAACGGCAAGCGCCACCAGGAGTGCAACTACCTCCAGGCCATGGAGGGCGGCATCGATCCGAGTCACGTGTCGTTTCTGCACTGCAAGGACATGCACACGCGACCCGCTGCACCGGAACACCAAGGGCGCGCACTACCAGAGCGACCAGAAGCCGAAGTTCGAGATCGTGGAATCGCCCGGCGGGCTGTACATCGCGGCGCGCCGCGACGCCGAGCAGGGCAACTACTACTGGCGCATCACCCAGTGCATCATGCCGTGGTACACCATGGTGCCGCCCTACGGGCACAACGCGCTCAACGCGCCACGCCTTCGTGCCGATCGACGACGACAATTGCTACACCTGGACCTTCACCTATCATCCGACGCGGCCGCTCTCCGACATGGAGGTCGATGTGATGAAGAAGGGCGGCGGCATCCATGTGCCGCTGATCCCGGGCACGTTCCGGCCGGTCATCAACAAGGACAACGACTACAAGATCGACCGCGCGGCGCAGAAGCGCGGCGAGACCTATTGCGGCGTGCACGGCATCGCCATGCAGGACGCCGCCGTGCAGGAAAGCATGGGCCCGATCCAGGACCGCACCAAGGAGAACCTGGTCTCCACCGACAACGCCATCATCATGGCGCGGCATCGACTGTTGCGCGCGGCGCAGGAGCTGCAAAAAGGCGCGGCGCCGCCCGGCCTGACGCCGGCGATGCAACGCGTGCGCTCGGCGACCTTCGTGCTGCCGGTCGATGTGCCGTTCGCCGAAGCCAAGCGCGAAGACCTGACGGTGCGCGAAGGCGTGCCGCATACGTCGATCTAAGACAATAAATCCGTCCTGCACTCGTCGATTTGGCGCGATGAACCCCTGCCGTCATGCCCCGCGAAGGCGGGGCACCCAGTAATCGCTGGCGGTGGTTGTGCGGGTGCTTTGCCAAAGAGCTCGTTCTGGTGATTACTGGATCATCCGCTTCGCGGATGATGACGCCGGAGAATCGGGAAAGGCTGTGCTTTCGATGACAACCGAACTCGATCCACGGGCGGCCGGCGGCGCGCCGCCTCAAAGGCAAAATCTGCATCGTCACCGGGGCCGGGCAGGGCATCGGCCGCGCGGCTGCAAAGCGGCTCGGCGAGGAGGGCGGCACCATCGTGGTCGCCGATCGGGTCGATCGAGGGCGCCGACGCAGACGGTCGCCGAGCTGAAGCAGCATGGCGTCGAGGCGCTCAAGGTGCTGGTCGATCTCGCGACCTTTGCCGGCGCCAAGGAACTGATCGACAAGACAGTCGCCGCCTATGGCCGCATCGACGTGCTGGTCAACAACGTCGGCGGCACGATCTTCATCAAGCCGTATCATCTCTACACCGAGGACGAGGTGAAGCTGGAGCTTGAGCGTTCGCTCTATCCGACGCATGTGGTGCTGTCTCGCGGTGCTGCCGGTGATGATGAAGCAGAAGTCGGGCTCGATCGTGAACCTCGGCTCGCAATCGACCCGCGGCCTCTATCGGCTGCCCTATGCCACCAGCAAAGGCGGCATCCTGGCGCTGACCAAAGTGCTGGCGATGGAATACGGCCGCTACGGCATCCGCATCAACGCCATGGCGCCGGGCGGCACCGAGATTTCCGACCGCGTCGTGCCGCGGCAGTTCATCAAGCCGGGCGTGACGGTCGAGGAACCGGACGACGAGGCGCAATATCGCCGCGAGATGGCTGAGGACATCCGCAACCAGCAGGCGCTGCGAAGGCGCGGGCTGCCGGAAGAGCAGGCGGCGGCGATCGCGTTCCTCGCCTCCGACGATGCGAGCTTCATCACCGGCCAGGTGATCAACTGCTGCGGCGGGCAGTCGTAGGCCTCTCTCCGCCCTCAATGTGCTCTTATCCCTCCCCTGAAGGGCAGGGCAATCGCATTTGGAGGATCGGCATCGGCAGCGCGCTCCCTCCCTTGAAAAGGGGAGGGTTGGGGTGGGGATCATTTCTCGTTAGGCACTGTTTTGATCCCCACCCGGTTTGCTTCGCAAACCGACCTCCCCTTTTTAAGGGGAGGTAAAGAGTGCTCGTGGCGAGCGCGTGCCATATGCGATAGCCCTGCCGAAGACGGGGAGGGATGAAGAGAGCATGTGCCGCGTCGCCTTACTTCAAATCTTTAATCAAGCTTCGCAAACCTCAGCCGCAGCGCATTGGCGATGACGCTGACCGACGACAGCGACATGGCGAGCGCGCCGATCATCGGCGACAGCAGGATACCGAACGCCGGATAGAGCACGCCCGCCGCGATCGGCACGCCAGCGGCGTTGTAGACAAAAGCGAAGAACAGGTTCTGCCGGATGTTGCGCATGACGGCGCGCGACAGATGCCGCGCCCGCACGATGCCGCGCAGATCGCCCTTGAGCAGCGTGATGCCGGCGCTTTCCATCGCGACGTCGCTGCCGGTGCCCATGGCGATGCCGACGTCGGCTGCGGCCAGCGCCGGCGCGTCGTTGACGCCGTCGCCGGCCATGGCGACGACGCGGCCCTCCATCTTGAGTTTGTCCGACCACCGCGCTCTTGCGCTCGGGCAGCACCTCGGCCTCGACTTCGGCGATGCCGAGCTTTTTCGCCACCGCCATGGCCGTGGTGCGGTTGTCGCCGGTCAGCATGACGATCCGGATGCCGTCGGCCCTCAAGGCTGCGAGCGATTGCGCGGCATTTTCTTTGATCGGATCGGCGATGGCGATGACACCGGCCGTCTTGCCGTCGATGGCGACGAAGATCGCGGTGGCGCCTTCGATGCGCTGCCGCTCGGCCTCGGCTTCAAGGGCGCCAGTTGCAATGTTCAGCTCGCCGAGGAACCGCGCGTTGCCGAGCGCGACGCGCTGCCGCTCGACCATGCCGATCGCGCCCTTGCCGGTGGGTGAATCGAAGCCGCGCACCGGCGCAAGCTCGATATTGCGTTCGGCGGCCGCCTCGACGATGGCCCGGGCGAGCGGATGTTCGCTCGACCGCTCGACGCTGGCGGCGAGCCGCAGCATCTGCGTTTCGTCGACGCCTTCGGCGGCTTGGATCGCGATCACCTTGGGCTTTCCTTCGGTCAGCGTGCCGGTCTTGTCGACCACGAGCGTGTCGATCCTCTCCATCCGCTCCAGCGCCTCGGCGTTCTTGATCAGAACGCCAGCCTGCGCGCCGCGGCCGACGCCGACCATGATCGACATCGGCGTGGCAAGCCCGAGCGCGCAGGGGCAGGCGATGATCAGCACAGTCACGGCCGCGACCAGGCCGTAGGCCAGCCGCGGCTCCGGGCCCGAACAGTGGCCCACGCCGCGAACGCCGCGAGCGCTGCCGCGATTGTCGCCGGCACGAACCATGCCGCCACCTGATCGGCGAGCCGCTGGATCGGCGCGCGCGAGCGCTGCGCCTGCGCCACCATCTGCACGATCTGCGAGAGCAAGCGTGTCGCGGCCGACTTTTTCGGCGCGCATGACGAAGCCGCCGCTCTGGTTGACCGTGCCGGCGATCACCTTGCGCGCCGGCATCCTTGTCGACCGGCATCGACTCGCCGGTAACCATGGACTCGTCGAGCGTGGAATGGCCTTCGACGATCTCGCCGTCGACCGGCACCTTGTCGCCGGGCCGCACCCGCAGCCGGTCGCCGACCGCGACGTGTTCCAGCAGCACCTCTTCGTCAGCGCCGCTGTCGTTCACCCGCCGCGCGGTTTTCGGCGCGAGGTCGAGCAGTGCGCGGATCGCGGCGGAGGTCTGCTCGCGGGCGCGCAACTCCAGCACCTGGCCGAGCAGCACCAGCACGGTGATGACCGACGCCGCCTCGAAATAGACCGCGACCGCGCCATGGGCATCGCGGAATGCCGCGGGGAACAATCCGGGCGCGAGGGTCGCGACGACGCTGTCGAGCCAGGCCGACGCCGGTGCCGAGCGCGATCAGCGTGAACATGTTGAGGTTACGGGTGGCGAGCGACTGCCAGCCGCGGACGAAGAACGGCCAGCCGGCCCAGAGCACGACCGGTGTGGCGAAGGCAAGCTGCACCCAGTTCGAGGTCTGTGGCGACAGCGGATGCCAGCCGATCAGGTGGCCGCCCATCTCCAGCACGACGACCGGCGCAGTGAGCGCGAGCCCGATCCAGAGCCGCCGCGTCATGTCGATCAGTTCGGCATTGGGCCCGGCGTCGGCGCTCGGCATCTCCGGTTCCAGCGCCATGCCGCAGATCGGGCAGGAGCCCGGGCCCGCCTGGCGCACCTCCGGATGCATCGGGCAGGTGAAGATGGTGCCGGCCGGCATCGGCGCCGGCGGGCTCGCGCTGCGAAGGATCGAGATATTTCTCAGGCGTCGGCGGCGAACTTGGTGCGGCAGCCGCCGGAGCAGAAGTAATAGGTCTCGCCGCGATGGGTGTGGCGGTGCGGTGTTGTCGCTCGGATCGACTGTCATGCTGCAGACGGGATCGATCGCCGGACTTCGCAGCCGGTGCATGAAGATGATGTTCGTGCGCGGCCGCCATCGGTCTTGATCCTTATACCCCGGGGGTATATAGCGGTCATGCAGAGAATGCCAAGGCATCCGTGCTCAAGCGGCTGCAGCGCATCGAAGGCCAGGTGCGCGGCCTCGCCCGCATGGTCGAGGATGACCGCTATTGCATCGATGTGGTGACGCAGCTATCGGCGGTGCGTGCCGCGCTTGGCGCGGTCGAAAACGAGGTCTTGAGCGACCACGCCGCTCATTGCGTCGAGCACGCGATCGCGAGCGGCAACAAGGCCGACCAGCGGCGCAAGGTCGCCGAGCTGATGGATGTGTTGAAGCGTTCGCGGTGAATCAGGCTCGACCGCTTCTGCAAGCCAAGCAGCAGCACCGCGGAGACCGCCAGCCCGACCACCAGGCCGTTGGAGAAGTCCGGCAGCGACCGGATTTCCTTCTCCACCACGCGCCGAGGTCGCGATCAGCGCGGCGACCCCGCCCTGCAGGTAGAGCAGCACCACGACGCCGGCAGCGAGCGCCAGCGCCAGATTGCGGAACAAGGATGAAGCGACCAGGGCGCTGACCATGATGGCCGCGACCGCGATGCCGACGATGAATTCCTGGCTCTGAAAGGCCGAGAGGTTCAGATTGAGCATGTCCACCTCCACGACGCGACGTCGCGCTTCACTTCGAGGTGGCCTCCCCGTCGGCCGTTAATCTGCAATGCCCGTTAAGCTCGTGCAACTGCGGTGAAGCAAGGGATGGGAGCTGTCCTGCGCGGCCATACAACAGATAGTGGTCTGGCGATCGGGGGCCGCTTTAACTTTTGATTAATGGTTAACGCCACGGCGCCGAAACCGAGCCGGACGCGGCGTTTTCCGCAATCTTCGCGCTCGCGTGACCGCACCTGTCGCGCATCTGCCAGAAATCGCGGTTCGTGGACACCCGCGCCGCCATCTGGCACATGCTGAATTCGACACCGCGCCACGCGGGCAGGGAGGATCATTGCCATGGCCGACAGCAAAATCTCGTTTCAATCCCAGGGCCGCAAGCTCGCCGGCACGGTCCGCGTGCCCGACGGCGTGAAGCCCGGCGAGCGCCGGCCGGCCTGGATCGTCATGCACGGCTTCGGCAGCAATTCGAGCTCCACCAACGTGCTTGAGCCCTGCAAGATGTTCGAGAAGCTCGGCTATGTCACGCTGCGCTTCGACATGCCGGGCTGCGGCGAAAGCGAAGGCGAGCGCGGCAATCTGATCTGCCTCGAGCAGGTGCAGGCGGCGAGCGACGCGCTCACCTTCCTCGCCAAGCATCCGAACGTCGACCCCGACCGCATCGGCATGATCGGTTCGAGCTTCGGCGCCGCCATCGCGGTCTATGTCTGCGGCGTCGACAAGCGGGTCGCCGCGGCGATCTCGTCCGGCGGCTGGGGCGACGGCGAGCGCAAATTCCGCGGCCAGCACAAGTCGCCGAGCCGAATGGAAGAAGTTCACCGACATGCTGGCCGAGGGCAAGCGCCACCGCGAGAAGACCGGCCAATCGCTGATGGTGCCGCGCTACGACATCGTGCCGATCCCGGAGCATCTGCGCGGGCATCTGGCGCAGAACTCGATCCAGATGTTCACCGCCGAGACGGCGCAGAGCATGTACGACTTCCGCGCCGACGACGTGATCGGCAAGGCCGCGGCCGCGCCGATCCTGCTGCTGCACTCCTCGGTCGACTTCGGTGACGCCGACCGAGCAGTCGATCGAGATGTTCAAGCGCGCCGGCCAGCCGTGCGACCTGCATCTGTTCGCCGAGACCGACCACTTCATGTTCTCCGAGAGCAACACCCGCGTGCGCACCGTGATCTACGACTGGCTGGACAAGTATTTCCCGGTCCAGGCGCGGGCGGCGGCGGCCTAACGCAACTATGGCCGGAAGTTCGAACGCCGATCGCGGCGCTGATCGCGTTCACGCCGCGATGCGCTTGCTCGCCTGCGGCGTGCCGTCGGCCGACGCCGAGCTTGCCGCCAAGCAGATGATCGAGGCCGATCTCACCGGCTTCGATGCCCACGGCATTTTCCGGCTCAGCGCCTACTGCAGGACGCTGCAAATCCGGCCGGGTCAATCCGAAGGCCAACATCAAGGTGCTGCAGCGCTCGCCCGCGACCGCGCTGGTCGACGGCGACGACGGCATCGGCCATCTGGTGATGACCTACGCCACCAATCTCGCCATCGAGTTGGCGCGGCATCCGGCGTCGGCTGGGTCGGCGCGCGCAATTCCAATCACGCCGGCGCCGCCGGCATCTATGCCGAGATGCCGGTCGCGCACGGCATGGTCGGCATCTACGCCGCGGTCTCGACCATCAACAACATGGCGCCGTGGGGCGGCGGCGAGGCGCTGCTCGGCACCAACCCGATCGCCGTCGGCATTCCGGCCGGCAAAGAGGCGCCGATCCTGCTCGACATCGCCACCTCGGTTTCCTCGTTCGGCAACATCCGCCAGTACATCATCCGCAACGAGCCGCTGCCCGAGGGCTGGGTGGTGCACAGCAAGACCGGCCAGCCGATCACCGATCCGAAGCAGGTGAGCGAAGGGGTGCTGCTGCCGATCGGCGGCCACAAGGGCAGCGGGCTGGCGCTGGTGATCGGGCTGCTCGGCGGCATTCTCAACGGCGCGGCGTTCGGCCGCGAAGTGGTCGATTTCATGGGGCCCGGCAGCAATCCCACCAACACCGGCCAGTTCGTCATCGCGCTCGACATCAAGCGCTTCATTCCGCCGGAGGTGTTCGCGGCCGAAATGGACCGCCATCTCAACGATCTTCGCTCGTCGGCCAGACTGCCCGGCTTCGATGCCATCCGCCTGCCGGGCGAGGACCGGCCGCAAGCGCCGCGCCGAGCGCAGCACAGAACGGCGTGCCGTTGCCGCCGCCGTTGATGAAGCAGCTCGACGAGCTGGCGGCGAATTTGAAGATCGCGCCGCTCGGCGGGCGGTAGCTCCCATCAGACGCGATCCTAAGCTTCGAGACGCCTTGCTGCGCAATGCTGCTCAGCATGAGGCCGGCAGAGTGCGGCGAACATTCAAGGCTGCGGCTTGTTGTTCTGATCGACCCAGGCGCGGACCTCGGGCAGCACCTCGGAGCAACTGCTCGCGGACCTGGTTGCGCGTCATGCCGGGCCGGACGCGGCGGTCATACAGAATGTTGAGCAGATACTGGTCGTAGAGATCGAAGAAGCCCATCTGCACGTCGTCATTGAACATCGTCCAGGGCACCGTCTTGTCGTCGTTGATCGGACCCAGCGCCTGCAACAGCTCCTCATAAAGGCAGTCGTAGAACACGAAGTCCCCGGCGTCGGCGACGATGATGACGTCGGAATGCTGGATGCGCGAATTGTCGTCCTTGCGAAAGCCGGACAGGCATTGCGGCTCGAGCGAACGCTGGATGCGGCGTGCCCGATCGAGGCCGTAGAGGTTGCGGATGGTGCGGGACGAGATCCCGGTCGCGCACCAGCGACACGTTGATCTGGGCCTCGTCGCGCTTGTCGGTCATGGCGATGTCGAGATCGCGAATATGGGCGCGGATATCGGCGACGACCGCGGCGACTTGCGCGCTGCGGTCGAGCGCGAGGCGGTTGTCGATATAGACCCGCACCGGGCCGTCATATTTGCGGATACGGTCGACGCCGCCGGCGACATGGAATTCGGCGCCGAAGGTAATCTTGAAGAAGCCGTCGACGATCTCGGCGTCGGTGAAATTCTTGCGCTCGATCGCGCGGCGGTGAGCGATCTCGATATCCTCGCTCGCCGAGGATGTGACGCTGAGGCAGCCCGTCGCCATGACCAACGCCAAACATAGGCATGCTGAGCGGAGCCGCGACGAAACAGCCACATCCGCTTGCGCGAGACGGTGGTCGCCGAACGTCATAGATGCCGCGCCCTGATGCCGCCCACGCGGGCATCATGGCCACTGGCGGCAAGCGGCGCAATGGCTCAAAAAAGCAAGCGTTCGCGCGTCAGTTTGTGACCGGAACCTGCGACGCCTTCATCTGCAGCGCGCGGATGCGGTCGGCGAGATTGCCCCGTTCGCCGGGAGCGGCCGCGCGCTCGTCGGTCTTGATGCGCTGGCCGTTGGCGGCGGGTGCTTCGCCGGCCAGCAGCGCTTCGATCGGCGAGTCCGCGCCGTCGAGGGCGACGGTCAGCCGCGCGATTTCGGCGGCGATGTCGTTGATGCGCTCGCGCAACAGCGCGTTCTCCACCCGCTCGGCCGCCCAGGTCTGCTCGGCCTCACGCTTCATGCTGCCGATTTCCTGCTGCAGCTTGGTGCGTTCGGCCTTCGATTGGGCAAGCTGGTCCTCGATCAGGGCCTTTTCCTTGACCAGGTTTTCGGTGGCGGCGCGGCTGCGGTCGGCGGCGTGAGACAGTTCGGAGCGCAGATCGGTTTCGGTCTTCGCGCTCGCCGCGACTTTGTCGCGAAGCTGGGTGATCTCGACTTCACGTTCGGACAGGGTCTTGATCTGGTCGGTCAAGCGGCCTTCCAGCTCCTGCGCGCGCCGGCTCGAGAACTTCGGCCTCGGTGGTCTGCGCGACCAGCGCGCGCTCAAGCTGCGTGACGCGATCGCTCAGCTTCTCGACCTTGCCGTGCTCCTCGTTGAGCTCGGCGGTGGCGGCCGCGGCCTCCTTGCGCTCGCGCGTCAGCCGGTCGCCGATCTCTTCAGCCTCGCGCTCGTGGCCGGTGACGCGCTCCTTAAGCGCCTCGACCTGAACGCGCAACGCCGTGGTCTCGACGCGATGGCTGTCGGCGCTGGCCGATCGCTCGTTGAGATCGATGGCGAGCTTGCTCAGCTCGGCCTGTTTTTCCGCGAGCATGCGCTCGGCTTCGCGCAGCGCGCCGATCTTCACCGAGTGCTCGGATTCGGTCGCCTGCAACTGGTCCTTCAGCGCCTTCTCGCGTGCTTCGAGCGAGAAGATTGCCGCGGTCTTTTCGCCGAGCTCGACCTTGAGACGATTGATGGCGTCGGTCTTCTTGCCGAGCTCGGCGAGCTGGCTCGTGGTCTTGGCCTTCATCTGCTCGACCGACAGTTCGAGCCGGCGTGTCGACATGGCGAATTCGGCGCGGAGCTGGTCCTTGTCGGCCTGGATCTCCGCCATCGACAGCGGGGTGGCGGCTTCGAGCCGCCGCATGGTCAGCCGCACCGCGCGATTGTGGACGAGCGGAATCAGCACGAGCCCGAACAGGCTCGCGACCAGAAAACCAATAGCAAAGAACATGATCGGCTCGATCATGTGACGGGGGCCTCCGTCCCGAAATGATGCCGAGCGCCAACCATGCCACGGCTCGGGCGGCGCTGCCAGATTTACCGGCGTTTAGCCTAAATGCGCTGAAATCGGAGGCCGGTTAGAGCGGGTTCCAGGTCGGCTTCGGCGTGAACTTCAGATAGCCGATATTGGCGCCGAGCCGGAGGCCGACGCCAGACCGGATCGGCACCAGCACGATGTTGTTGGCGGTCAGCGCCGTCATGCCGAAGCCGCCGATGAAATAGGCGGAACCGTCGATGCCGCCGAAGCGCTCGTAGATCGCCTCGGTGTTCGGCAGATTGTAGACCAGCATCATGGTCCGGGCGCCTTCGCCGCCGGCGTCGAAGCCGATCGACGGCCCCTGCCAGTAGACCTTCAGGTCGCCGGCGTTCTTGGTGTAGAGCATGCCCTCGCCGTAGCGCAGCCCGGCGACGAAGGCGCCGCCGGCCTCCTCGCCGAGGACGTAGCCGTTCGGCAGACCCCACTGGCTGACCGCCTTCTCGACCACCTGGGCAAGCCCGCGCGACACCGTGCCGAAGAAGTTGTGGCCGGCGTTGACGATTTCGCTCGATCGAGAACCGGCTCTCGTTCGCCGGCAACGTGCCGGGCGGCGGGCCGCGTGGCGGCCGCCGGCGGTGCGCCTTGCGCGACCACCGGCGCGACGCTGCAAATCGCCCACAGGAGTGCTACGGCGGCAAGGCGGCTTATGGCGCGCATCAGGTGCTCCATCGAGAAAGGGCGACGGCCCCGCTTAACCCGTTGCTCACGCCCCTGCCGTAGCGTTCCCCGGCAGGAAACTCCGAATCAGCACCACAGGCGGGGAATATGACGGCAGCGCGGCAGGAACGGAAGTCGCGTCGTTCCAGTGCCGTCTCGGTGGCGATTGCGGGGATATTTGCGCTTCTGGCCGGTCTTGGCCTTGGCTCCAGCGTCACCGGCGCCGCACCACCGAACGGGTGGTCGTCAACCGCTACACCGGGCTGGCCATCGATGGCTTCGATCCGGTCGCCTATTTCGTCGACCTCGGCGCCGGCAGCTCGGCCGCGCCGAGCTGGAACTGCAGTCCGGCGGCGCCACCTGGCGGTTCCGCAATGAGGGCAACCGCGCGGCGTTCGCGGCCGACCCGGAGGTCTATACGCCGCGCTTCGGCGGCCACGATCCGATGGCGCTTGCGCGCGGCGCGGCCACGGCGGGAAATCCGGAGCTCTGGCTGATTGCCGAGGCAGCGGCTCTATCTCTTCTACAGCGACGAGGCGCGGGCGGCTTTCGCCGCGGATCCCGACAACGCGATCGCTGCGGCCGAGCGGAACTGGCCCGAGGTGCGGCGAACGCTGGTACCGTGATCTAGCGTGCCGTCGGATCGCCGACGGCGATGAAGCCGGGAATGCGAAATTGGTCGCGCCGTAGCGCAGCGGCGCGCCGTCCGGGCGACGCACGTCGCCGCCGGCGGCAAGCAGCACGGCGTGACCCGCCGCCACGTCCCATTCCGAGGTCGGGCCAAGCCGCGGATAGAGATCGGCCGCACCTTCGGCCAGCAGGCAGAATTTCAGCGCCGAGCCGCAGGCGATCTTTTCCGGCCGCGCCAGCCGATCGACATAGGCGTCCGTCGCCGCGATCGAGATGCGACCGGCTGACCAGGACGCGTGCGCCGCTTGCCGGACATGCGCGGGTGCGGATCGGCGACGCGCTGGTGCGCGGCTGCCGGCGCCGCTCCCGGCGCGAGCGTGAGCCGTTCGGCGCCATGGCCGGCGTGACCGCGCCAGATCAGGCCGCGCGCCGGCGCTGCGACCACGCCCGCGATTGGCACGCCGTTTTCGACCAGCGCGATGTTGACGACATATTCGTCGAGGCCGGCAAGAAACTCCCGCGTGCCATCGAGCGGATCGACAATCAAGCATCGCCCGGCCGATGGTGCCGCCATACGCCCCGCGACCGTTTCCTCCGAGATCACCGGCACGCCTGGCATGAGCCGATCAAGCCCTGCCAGAATGACGGCTTCGGAGGCTTCGTCGGCGGCGGTCACCGGCGAGGTATCCGCCTTGTCGCGCTTGTTCAGGTCGGGGCGCGGCACCGCCAGGATCGCCGCCGCGGCGCTGCGAGGCGATCAGGGTCAGGCCATCGAGCAAGTCCGAATCTCGATTCCAACGCCATGTCCCTCGCCGCTGCAGCCCGGGCGCGATTTATCACATCGCCTGCTCACACTCGATGCCCGAATCGCCTAAACGTGCTCTGTCCTGAACCCGGAGAACACATTCATGTCCGGCCCTATCGCCTCGAAGGTCTCGACCTTGCGGCGCTGCTGTGCTCGCGGGTCTGCCACGACCTGATCAGCCCGGTCGGCGCGATCATGAACGGGCTTGAGGTGATGGAGGAAGGCAAGGACGAAGAAACCAACAAATTCGCCATGGACCTGATCAAGAAGAGCGCCAAGAACGGCGTCGGCCAAGCTGCAGTTCTGCCGGCTGGCGTTTGGCGCCGCCGGCTCTGCCGGCGCCCAGATCGACACCGGGGACGCCGAAAAGGTTACACGCGGGCTGATGGAGGACGAAAAGACCAAGCTCGGCTGGAATCTGCCGCGCGTGCTGCTCGCCAAGAACCGGGTCAAGCTTCTGCTCAACATGATGCTGCTGGCGGCGCAGGCCATTCCGCGAGGCGGCCAGCTCACGGTCGATCCGGTCGGCGAAGGCGATGCCATGGGGTTCCGCGTGTCAGCGACCGGCACCAACGCCAAGATCCCGCAGGCCATCCCGCCGCTGCTTTCCGGCACGCCCGGCGAGCACGGGGTCGACGCCCACGCCATCCAGCCGTTCTACACGGGCCTGCTCGCCAAGAACTGCGGGCTGAGCGTCGGCATGGCCACCGAGGGCGATGCGGTCGTGGTCACGGCGCGCTGAACGGGCGTTCGCGGTTAACGAGACGTTAAGCGCCGCGATTAGTGATCCGTTAACGCAAACGATTTGGCAGTCAACCTGCAATAGAAATTAAACGCCTCGAAGCCACACTGGGCCTGCTCGGGAGAGACGGATCATGCGATCCACGCTCCCCGAGCGAAGGCTGCTGCAATGGACGATCTTCTCAAGGAATTCCTGATCGAGACCAACGAGAGCCTCGACGTGGTCGACGTCGAGCTGGTGCGTTTCGAGCAGGAGCCCAACAACGCCGAAATTCTCGGCAACATCTTCCGCCTGGTCCACACCATCAAGGGCACCTGCGGTTTCATCGGCCTGCCGCGCCTGGAAACGTTGGCGCATGCAGCCGAAAACCTGATGAGCAAGTTTCGCGACGGCAGCGTGGCGGTGAGCGGCGAGGCCGTGACCCTGATCCTGTTCGGCATCGATCGCATCAAGGACATTCTCGCCGAGTTGGAGAAGAACCAGCGCGAACCCGACGGTTCCGATGCCGACCTGATTCGGGCACTCGAGCGCATGGTGCAGCAGGACGGCGCGGCGGCGGTAAAGCCATCAACGCCGGTGCCGCACAACCTGGGACGGCCGTTGCAGCCGGGCGAGGTCTCGCTGGAGGAGCTGGAGCGCGTTTTCCGCGAAACACCGGGGCCGGCGCCATCCGACGCTTTGGCCGCTCCGGCACCGGTCAAGCCCGAGAAGCCCACCGCCGAAAGGGACGACGACGACAAGCCCGACACCAAGGTCGCGAACCAGTCGATCCGGGTGAACGTCGACACCCTGGAAAGCCTGATGACCATGGTTTCGGAACTGGTGCTGACCAGGAACCAGCTTCTCGACATCGTGCGCCGGCATGACGATTCCGAATTCAAGGTGCCGTTGCAACGGCTCTCCAATGTCACGGCGGAGCTTCAGGATGGCGTCATGCGCACCCGCATGCAGCCGATCGGCAACGCATGGCAAAAGCTGCCGCGCATCGTGCGCGATCTTTCCGGCTGAGCTCGGCAAGGACATTGAGCTGGAAATGCACGGCGCCGACACCGAGCTCGACCGCCAGGTGCTGGAACGCATCAAGGACCCGCTCACTCATATGGTGCGAAACTCGGCCGATCATGGCCTGGAGACGCGAGCCGAGCGGATCGCGGCCGGCAAGCCGGAGAAGGGCACGATCCGGCTCAATGCCTATCACGAGGGCGGCCACATCATCATCAGCGTCGCCGACGACGGCCGCGGCCTCGACACCAAGCGGATCAGGGACAAGGCGCTGGCCAGCGGGCTTGCCACCGAAGCCGAGCTCGACAAGATGTCCGAGCCGCAAATCCAGAAATTCATCTTCACGCCGGGCTTCTCCACCGCCCAAAAGATCACCAGCGTGTCCGGCCGCGGCGTCGGCATGGATGTGGTGCGCAACAACATCGACCAGATCGGCGGCAGCATCGACGTGCATTCGGTGCAAGGCCGAGGCTTGAGCTTCACCATCAAGATTCCGCTGACGCTTGCCATCATCTCGGCGCTGATCGTGGAATCCGGCGGCGAGCGCTTCGCCATTCCGCAGCTTTCCGTGGTCGAGCTGGTGCGGGTCCACGCCAAGTCCGAGCACCGCATCGAGCGCATCAAGGACGCGGCGGTGCTTCGGCTCCGCAACAAGCTCCTGCCGCTGGTGCGGCTGTCGAGTCTGCTCAAGCTCGACGGCGACGCAGCGATCCCGGACAAGGGCTTCATCGTCGTGACCCACGTCGGTGCGCAGATGTTCGGCGTCGTGGTCGACGCCGTGTTCCACACCGAGGAAATCGTCGTCAAGCCGATGTCGACCAAGCTGCGGCACATCGGCATGTTCTCCGGCAACACCATCCTCGGCGATGGCTCGGTCATCATGATCCTCGACCCGAACGGCGTGTCGCAGGCGGTCGGGGGTTCGGTGACATCGACGGCGGCGGCCCAGGCCGACGCCGATGCCGAGCGCCGGGCTGCCGCGGGCAGCAGGCTGTCGCTCCTGGTGTTCCGCGCCGGCTACGCCGCAGCCCAAGGCGGTGCCGCTGTCGCTGGTCACGCGTCTCGAAGAGATCGACTGCAAGAAGATCGAGCTTTCGAACGGCCGCCATATGGTGCAGTACCGCGGCCAGCTCATGCCGCTGGTGCCGATGAGCGACGAAGTCCAGATCAAGCGCGAGGGCGCGCAGCCGCTGCTGGTGTTCTCCGACGGCAACCGCTCGATGGGCCTGGTGGTCGACGAGATCGTCGATATCGTCGAGGACCAGCTCGACATTCAGGTCGCCAGCGATCACTCCGGCGTACTCGGCTCGGCCGTGGTACGCGGCCAGGCAACCGAGATCATCGATGTCGGCCATTTCCTGCCGCTCGCCTATGCCGACTGGTTCCGCGGCCAGGGTGTCCGCGTCGCCGATCGCGAACGCACACTGCTGCTGGTCGACGACTCGGCGTTCTTCCGCAACATGCTGTCGCCGGTGCTCGAAGGCCGCGGGCTACGAGGTCACCGCGGTCGCCAGCGCGGAGGAGGCGCTTGCGCTGCTTGCGCAAGGGCCGGCGCTTCGACGCGCTGGTCACCGACATCGACATGCCGGACATGGACGGCTTCGCGCTCGCGGAGGCGGTGCGCGGCGAGCAGCGGTTCGGCGAGATGCCGATGATCGCGCTGTCGTCGTACTCGTCGCCGGAAACGATCGAGCGCGGCCGCCGGGTCGGCATTCCACGACTACGTCGCCAAATTCGATCGCCAGAGCCTGATCGCGGCGCTCAAGGAGCAGACCGCCGACATCATCCAGGCGGCTTGAGACCATCATGGCAACCGAAAACGACAGCGCCGCAGAGCTGACCACCGAATACGTCACGGTGACGATTGGCGATCATCTGTTCGGCCTGCCGATCTTTCGGGTGCAGGACGTGTTCGTGCCGGACCGCCTGACGCGGGTGCCGCTGGCGCCGCCGGAGGTGGCCGGCATCCTCAATCTGCGCGGCCGTGTCGTCACCGCGATCGACATGCGCACGCGGCTCGATCTCGGCACTGCGTTTGGAGGGCCAGCCGGTGATGGCGATCGGCATCGAGTGCCAGGGCGAATCCTACGGTCTCCTGGTCGATTCGGTCGGCGAGGTGATGGCGCTTCGCAACGGCGCCTGCGAGGCGAAACCGGCCAATCTCGATCCGCGTTTGAACGCGAGTTGCCGCCGGAATCTACCGGCTCGAGGGCCAGCTCATGGTCGTGCTCGACGTCGATCGCGTGCTGGACATCAAGAACGGGGCCATGGCCGCTTGACGGCCAAGGACGAGGGAATCGAGGGATAAGAGGAGTAACGGTGATGAAAAGTTGTTTGGTGGTGGATGACTCGAGCGTCATCCGAAAAGTTGCCCGCCGCATCCTGGAAGGCATGGAGTTCCAGATCGTCGAGGCCGAGGACGGCGAGCAGGCGCTGGGCGCCTGCCAGCGTGAGCTGCCGGACGCGATCCTGCTCGACTGGAACATGCCGAAGATGGATGGCTACGAGTTCCTGAAGGCGCTGCGAAGGCTTCCCGGCGGCGACCGGCCCAAGGTGGTGTTCTGCACCACCGAGAACGACGTGGCGCATATCGCGCGCGCGCTCCACGCCGGCGCAAACGAGTACATCATGAAGCCGTTCGACAAGGAAATCGTCGAGGCCAAGTTTCAGGAAGTCGGCCTGATCTAGCCGGCCTTTGCTGGTTGATCGTGAGCAGCGTAGTGTCATGAGCGCGATTGCGCCCGTCATACCTGGCGCGCCCATCGCATCGACGCCGGATGAAATCCGGGTCATGGTGGTCGACGACGCCGTCGTCGTGCGCAGTCTGCTGTCGCGATGGGTCGAGGAGACGCCGGGCCTCAAGCTCGTCGCCGCATTGCGCAACGGCCGCGAGGCATTGGAAAAGCTCGACCACGCCCGGCCCGATGTCGTCGTGCTCGACGTCGAGATGCCGGAGCTCGATGGCATTTCGACTCTGCCCAGGCTGCTGGAGCGCCGCCGCGACCTCGCCGTTATCATGGCTTCGGCGCTGACCCGCGACGACGCCGAAGTGACAATCAAGGCGCTCTCGCTCGGCGCCGCCGACTATATCCCCAAGCCTGCCGCCGAGGGCGGCGTGATGACCTCGGCCGCGTTCCAGCGCGAGCTGATCGAAAAAATCCGCGCGCTCGGCGCACGCCGCAAAAAGCGTCCGTTGCCGCCGCCCTATGCGCGCCGCCCGGCCGGGCCGGTAACGCGGCGGCTCGGCGGCGCCGTGCAGCGCACCGTCAAGTGGCGCACCGCACCAGCCGAGGCCGAGCAAATCCAGTTCAAGCTGCGTCCGTTCTCCGTTATGCCGCCGCGTGTCCTGCTGATCGGCGCCTCGACCGGCGGGCCGCAGGCGCTGACCAAGCTCGTCTCGCACCTCGACGCCGATCACCGAGGCCGCGCCGGTGCTGATCACCCAGCACATGCCGCCGACCTTCACCACCATCCTCGCCGAGCATCTGACCCGCGCCGGCGGCAAGCCTGTGCGCGAAGCGGTCGATGGCGAGCCGGTGCTGGCCGGCAGCATCTATCTCGCGCCTGGCGGCAGGCACATGAAGGTCGAGCGCCGCGACGGTACCGCCACCGTTGTGCTCGATGACGGTCCGCCGGTGCACTATTGCAAGCCAGCGGTCGATCCGCTGTTTTCGTCGGCTGCCGAGGTCTGGGGTTCCTGGAATCTGGCGCTGATCCTGACCGGCATGGGCACTGACGGCACCGACGGCGCCGCCGTCGATCGCCGCTGCCGGCGGCAGCGTCATCGCCCAGGACGAGGCATCGAGCGTGGTCTGGGGCATGCCTGGCCATGCGGTCGCCGCCGGCATGTGCTCGGCGGTGCTGCCGCTCGAGCAGATCGCGCCGAAGGTCGTCGCGACTGTTTCTCGGGGCGCGCTCATGACCCCGAATGATTACGAATTCCTGCGCAAGCTGCTCAAGGCGCGCTCGGGCCTCGTGCTGTCGGCGGAGAAGCACTACCTGGTCGAGAGCCGGCTGCTGCCGATCGCGCGCAAGACCGGGTTGTTCAATCTCGCCGGCCTCGTTGCCAAGCTGAAGGGGCCGGATGCCGAGCCGATGATTGTCGAGGTGGTCGAGGCGATGACGACGAACGAGTTGTTCTTCTTCCGCGACAAGATCCCGTTCGATCACTTTCGCGAGACCATCATTCCGGCGCATGCTCGACGCGCGAACGGCGAGTCGGCGCATCCGCATCTGGTGCGCGGCGGCATCCACCGGCCAAGAAGCCTATTCGCTGGCCATCTGCCTCAAGGAGATGGGCAAGGAGCTGAAGGGCTGGCGCATCGAGATCCTCGCGACCGATCTTTCCACCGAGGTGCTGGAGAAGGCGAAGAGCGGCATCTACAGCCAGTTCGAGGTGCAGCGCGGCCTGCCGGTGCTGATGCTGATCAAGTATTTCTCTCAGGTCGGCGAGACCTGGCAGATCGCGCCGGAGCTGCGCAGCATGGTGAAATTCCAGCCGTTCAATCTGCTGAACGACTTCAGGAGCCTCGGAATGTTCGACGTGGTGTTTTGCCGCAACGTGCTGATCTACTTCGATCAGCCGACCAAGATCGGCGTGCTTGAGCGCATGGCCGCCTGCACCGAGCGTGACGGCTTTCTCGTGCTCGGCGGCGCCGAGACCGTGGTCGGTTTGACCAAGCGTTTCCAGCCGATTGCCGAAAAGCGCGGACTCTATGGTCAGCCCGGCGGCGGCCTCGTCCCGGACGGCAAGATCATCAGCCTGGCCGCGCCGCATGCTGCCCCCGCCAAGGCAGGCGCCCGCCGCTGATTGTCGGCGTATGCGTCGTCGATCGGGCGTGGGCGAGGTTGCTCAGGACCGCCGCCGCCGAATAGGCCAGGATGCAGATCAGCGTCGGCGCCGAATAGGACAGCCGTCCGTCGGCCTGCTGCAAGACAAATACGAACACCGGCCCGAGCGCCCGCAGCACCTGGGCGGTGAGCGGCGCGGTCAGCCCGATGCCGACCTGGAAGGCGTAGAGCGGCAGCACGATGAGCACGGTGGCGAGCGCGGTCAGCGTGACGGCGCGGTCCGTTGAGCCGACGCCGGCCAGCCCGCCTTTCTGCCAGACCACGCCGGCAGCGATCAGGATCAGCAGTACATAGCGCACTGAGGTAACGACCACCGCGCTGACGCCGCGGTCCTGCAGCCGCTTGCAATAGAGCAGGCTGATGGTGATCGAGGCGCCGCTGACGATCAGCGCTGCAAGGCCGAGCAGCGCCATTGTGTCGGTGCCGGCGGCGAAGCCCGAGCGGCCGGACAGCACGATCCAGCCGAGGCCCACGAGCGTCAACGCGATGCCGGCATAGCCGAAGTACTCGCCCCAGCCGACCGTCTCGGATTTAGCGAGGCGGATGCCGAGTGCGGCGAGCGCGATCACCGTCAGCGGCGCCATGCCGCTGTGCAGCGTGTTGACGACCGACGGATCGAGATGGGTCAGGCCGAAGAAATAGCAAATCCAGGCGAGCGCAGTGGCGACATTCGCCGCCAGCACGTCGCCGAGCGAACCGCGCAGCTTTGCGAACGAGGCGCGATCGCGCAACAGCGCGATCGCCGTGAAGATCACAGTCGAAGCGACGAACGCCAGCAGGATGACGGCGAAGAAGTCGACGCCCTGGAACACATTGCCGAAATAGACGTCGCGAAACGCCTGCGACAGGCAGAACAGCACGACAAGCGCCGGACCGAGAAGATTGCGCGATTGGGCCATGGTTGTCTCCGTTGATCGGAGCAACGATGGCGATGGATCCGGTGAGCCGACACCCGCTTACCCCACCCGTTTCCTGCAGCTCTCGCACGACCCTATCCACGTCATGCCCGCGCTTGTCGCGGGCATCCACGCCTTCGCTACAAAAAAGGCGCGGATGGCCGGAACAAGTCCAGCCATGACGACGGTTGGCTCCGGTGCTCTTGGAAACGAACGAGTTTTACCGCTATGGCTTCAATACGATCTTGCCCATCGCGCTGCGCGATTCGATCAGCTCGTGGGCGCGCCGCGCCTCGTCGAACGGCAAAACGGCGGCGATGGCCGGCGCAACCCGGCCGCTGCCGAGGAGTTCCACGGCACCGGCCATCGCCTCGCGGCGCGGCTCCTCCATGTGGTCGTAGGTGTGCATGGTGAAGCAGCGCACCGCCGGGCTTTTCTCGATGTTGCCGCGCATTTCCTTGAACAGATCGGTCTCCGGCATGCCGCCCAGCACCGCGTAGGACACGATCATGCCGAGCGGCGCCACCATCTTCAGCCCGTCGGTGAACGCCTTGCCGGCGACGTGATCGAACAGGATGTCGACGCCGTGTCCGCCGGTCAGGGCCTGCACGCGCTCGACCACGTTCTCCTTGCTATAGTCGATCGCGTGCGCTGCGCCGCGCGCCCGCACGAATTCGCACTTTGCCGCGGAGCCTGCGGTGCCGATCACGCCGGCGCCGGCCTGCCGAGCGACGTCAATGAGCGCGGTGCCGACGCCGCCGGCGGCGCCATAGACCAGCACGGTGTTCGGCTTAACGCCGCGCGCGGCGTGGTGCAGAAGGATGATCGCAAGCTGATAATTCGTCAGCGTGGTCGCCGCGTCGGCGCCGACCCCCGCCGGCAGCGGCCACGCCGCCCGCTCCGGCACCGCGGCGTATTCGGCATACAGCCCGCCGCGGTTGCCGATCTCGTAGCCGGCGATGAACACCTTCTGGCCGAGCGTGAGCGTGGTTGCGCCGGGGCCTAGCGCCGCGACGTGGCCGCTCATCTCGTTGCCCGGCACGAACGGCAATTTCGGCATCCAGCGATAGCGGCCGGTGCGGATCATGGTGTCGAAATAATTGACGCCGATGGCTTCGGCCTTGACCAGCACCTCGCCCGGCCCGGGCGAGGGCGTCGGCACATCGACGAGGTCGAGCACCTCGGGGCCGCCGGCGCGGCTGATCTGGATGGTTTTCATGGCAGGAATTTCTAGCGGACGCGGAGACGGCGGTCGAGCCGGAGCAGATATCGGGTGGCGATGATGGCCTACAGTTGCGACATGGTGCGAGGCAGGCAAGGAGCCGCACCATGCACGCGCCTTTCATTGCCATCGCAGCCGAGGATGAGTGTTACCGGGAGGCTTACTTGATCGCAGCGCGCGTTGCGGCTCTCGATTGGCCGGCCATCGCTGTGGCGCTGGATGCCCACGGCTGCGCCACCACAGGCCCGTTGAGGCTGCTGACGCCCGATGAGTGCGCCGTGCTCGCCGCGAGCTATGCCGAGGACAGGCCCTTCCGCAGCCGCGTGATCATGGCTCGCCATGGTTTCGGCCGTGGCGAATACAAGTACTTCGCCTATCCGCTGCCTGAAACCATCGAAGCGTTGCGCACAGCGCTCTATCCACATCTCGCCGAGATCGCCAACCGCTGGAACGCGGCGATGGGTATCAACGTGCGCTATCCCGAAGATCATCAGAGTTATCTCGCGCGCTGCCACAAAGCCGGGCAGGGCAAGCCGACGCCGCTGCTGCTGCAGTACGGGCCGGGCGACTACAACTGCCTGCACCAGGACCTTTACGGCGAGCTTGTCTTTCCGCTGCAGGCGACGGTGCTGTTGTCGCAGCCGGGCGCGGATTTTTCCGGCGGCGAGTTCGTGCTGACCGAGCAGCGGCCGCGGATGCAGTCGCGCGCCGAGGTGGTGCCGCTCGCGCAAGGCGAAGCGGTGATCTTCCCGGTGCATCACCGGCCGGTGCACGGCACCCGCGGCATCTACCGCGTCAACATGCGCCACGGCGTGAGCCGCATCCGCGAGGGACGGCGGCATACGCTCGGCGTCATCTTTCACGACGCCAAGTGATTATCTGAGCTGCCACGCAGCCGCGGCCTCGTCCTGAGGAGCGCTCGCGCAGCGAGCGCGTCTCGAAGGATGGGCGGCGAGTTCGAAGTGTGCAGCCCATGCTTCGAGACGGCGCGAAGCCTGTCATCGGGCCGCGCTTCGCGCGAATCCGTTGGCGCCTCCTCAGCATGAGGCCGAGACAGAGCGAGCTTGTTGCCAACCAAAGCGGTGGGGCGTTTCATTCCTCTCCGTTGCCCGCGGGCTCCTCGCTGGCGGCGAGCAGATCGCCCGCCGCGATCAAGGGAAGGCCGGAGCTAAAAGCGCGAACTGGTTCGCGTAAGGATCGCGCCGTATTCCTGGTTCGCTGTTGCAGGGTTGTCCCACACGAACGGGAATGGCGTTTCGTTGGTGGCCTTGTAGCGCAGGATCAAAAATTCGTCGAAGGACGGCGCGGCTAAAGTCTTCATACGGCGTTCCGCCTCATTCGCCTCTTGGAATGGATGCAGGTAGCCATTCTTCCCGGTCGTCTTGTAGACGCGACCCGGGCCTTCGAAGGAGGCCGTCGTAGCGGCGCAGTTGATGCCGACGATACCGACCGTGATCGGCTTTCCGTGATGCGACTTGAACTCAGAAACTTGGTTCTTCATGTCGGTGATGACGCGGTCGATCTGTTTGATCATGGCCTTGTGAATGATCTTTACCTCGATTCCGATTTCGATGGTTGCTATCGGACCGCGTTTTACGGCGTAGCCTGGGTCGGCGATGGCTGGCGTATTGGCAACGATCTCGCCGAAGCTGCCATCACCCCTGCGAGCCTTCACGCCGACGCGTTTGTTCTGGACGTTAAGGACTGACAGGCCCTGATTGACTCTGGTAAGGACTGACAGGCCCTGATTGACTCTGGTAAGGTATTTCTGGGAGCGACCGAGATTGTAGACGTCTTCGTAAAACTGAATCGCTACGAAGTCACCCTGCCCAGATTTCCGGTGGTGATATTCTTTGCCGTCGAAGAGGTCACGAAACGCGTCGAGTAGCCTGTATGGCAACAGATGCCCCGGATTGCTTCTCTGGCTCAGCTTTCAATTCTGCCTCGACCGCGCCGAATGAGCGCTTCTCCCCGATCGTTTTCTTGACGTTCTCGCGCGCGACGACGATGTAGCTTGGTTCAATGTCCAAAGAGATCGAATGGCGACCCGCAGCGACGGCGGCAATGGCTGTGCTACCGGTCCCTGCGAATGGATCAAGGACAGTGTCACCGGCGAACGAAAAAAGTTTGATCAGGCGTTCGGCCAGCATTGGAGGGTATGGAGCCGGGTGGCCGTTTCGAAGCGATGCACCGCGGATGTCGGTCCAGATCGAGCGGAGCCACGACTGCATTTCTTCTTTCGTCAGCATCGAAAGCGCTTTCTGAAGGGGAGCAGCCTTTCGGTATTCGCCGCCCTTGCGGAAGAACAGGATGTATTCGATGTCGTTCTTGATGATCGAGCCGGGCTGGTATGGCTTGCCATAAAAGCCCGCGCCGTTGCCTTCAGCTTCGGTTACGCCGTTCGCAACCTTGTGCCAGAAGATCGGGGTTAAGACGTCCAGCCCGAGCTTCCGGGCATGCACCTGAATGTCGGAATGCAACGGCATAACCAAGTGGCGGCCGTAACGCTTGCGCGGAATGCACACGTCCCCGACAACGCAGCAGATACGTCCACCGGGAGCAAGGACGCGGCGGCACTCTGCCCACACCTTGTCCAACTCGATCAGGAAGTTCTCGTAGTCTTGTACATCGCCGAGTTGTCCTTTGGCCCCTGCGTACTTCTTGAGCGTCCAATACGGGGGCGACGTAACCACGAGATGCACTGAATTGTCGGCAATGTGAGACAGATCGCGAGCGTCGCCGACGCTGAACTGGTGAGTCGTCTTGTTGAAGGGCACGGGCCAGGCGATTTGGCGAAAGCGCTCGTTGGCCGCACGGTAGATTTTCAAGGCCTGCGACGTGTTATCGGCCTCCGGGAGGCGGATATCGCCGTCGAAAAGCCTGATGATGTTTCCGGCACATTTCGGTTTGCGGCTCATGACACACCTTAAATCAGCGCCGAGGTTGGGGGTCAAGCGGACTGTAGCTTGGCCAGGCGGGGGATGCGGTGGAACCGCAGCCTTCCACGCATTTTTTTCTGCGGTGCGGCCAAAAGAGGCCCTTGACTCTATTCCTATTGATTATAATCCTATACCGCCTTGCTCATCGAGGGCGTCGTCGATCGCGGCGCGCAGCGTTGGCTTTTTCTCCGCCGGTTGTTTGAAAATTGAATCGGAAATCGCCCGAGACCGAGCGACAAACTCGGCGTCTTGCGCCGGCTTGACCCGCGCATCCATGATGACGTGCTTCGCGTTCGGACGTACGTCATCCCTGCCCGCGGAGCCGCCTCATGGATCGCCGGGTCAAGCCCGGCGATGAGTGCGTCCGTGAGTTCGTTTGTCAGCATAGTGGGAGTTTGTGCCATGTGAAGTCACTACACATGTAGCTGAAAGCAACTGCGTCGCCGCGAGGCGGGGTGGAGAGCAACTGGAAGCGAACCGACAGCCCGTAGGATGACGAACCCGTTTCGGCGGCGTGCAGAGGCGAGCCTGCTCATTGAAGGCGAAGCCTGACCTGAAGGTCGACCGGTCGCACGAGGTGATAGGCACGTGACGACCGGGCTGCATAACGTGGTTGGGGGCGGCGGAGTGTGAGGCAGAAGCGGTGCCACATCGTTCCTCCCCCTGCGGGAAGGGATAGGCGCGCATGACACGCCGGTCGCCTAAAACAAAAACCCCGGCCTTGCGGCCGGGGTTTTTGCCTCGTCTTGCCCCTCGGCGTCTAAGCCGGAATTCTCGCCTCGTCCTCGGACGGCTCGCGCAGCACGTAGCCGCGGCCCCACACCGTCTCGATGTAGTTCTTGCCGTTGGTGGCATTCGCAAGCTTCTTGCGCAGCTTGCAGATGAACACGTCGATGATCTTGAGCTCGGGCTCGTCCATGCCGCCGTAGAGATGGTTGAGGAACATCTCCTTGGTCAGCGTCGTGCCCTTGCGGAGCGAGAGCAGCTCCAGCATCTGGTATTCCTTGCCGGTCAGGTGCACGCGGGCGCCGGCCACTTCGACGGTCTTCTGGTCGAGGTTGACGGTGAGATCGCCGGTGTTGATGACCGATTGCGCATGGCCCTTGGAGCGGCGCACGATGGCGTGGATGCGCGCGATCAGCTCGTCCTTGTGGAACGGCTTGGTCATGTAGTCGTCGGCGCCGAAGCCCAGGCCCTTCACCTTGTCCTCGATGCCGGCGAGGCCGGACAGGATCAGGATCGGGGTCTTGACCTTGGAGACCCGCAGCGACCGCAGAACCTCGAAGCCGGACATGTCGGGCAGGTTCAGGTCGAGCAGGATGATGTCGTAGTCGTAGAGCTTGCCGAGGTCGACGCCCTCTTCGCCGAGATCCGTCGTGTAGACGTTGAAGCTCTCGGACTTGAGCATCAGCTCGATCGATTGCGCAGTGGCGCTATCGTCCTCAATCAGCAAGACGCGCATGCCAGTCCCCTTCTTCGCCGCTGCGGGCTCAAACTCAGGCGCGCCGCAGGGGCGGCCCGTGAAAACGCCTTGGGACAATCCGATTCGGAACGTTAACGCCGCATGGTTAACAAAACCTAATTCTCTGAGCGCAATCCACCGCTGGCCAATTTCGGCCGAATCGCCGTAAGATGTTGCCCGAGAGTGGTTTTTTGGCCACGCTTTGGCTCATGTTCCACATTAAGAGTCAGAAATAACCGACTCATGCGAACTCACCCCTTCCGTCTGGGTATGGGGTGAGCGATGCCTTAATCCCAACGACGGTGACGTAATGATTAACGACGCGGGTAAACAGGCGGTTAAGACGCAGCCGAAAGGGTTACCGGCGGAGCGCGACAATTTGAAGGCTTTGCTCGAGCAGATCGAGGAACTCGACGGCGTCGAGATCTACGGCCGGGTGGTCGGGGTGCGCGGCCTGATGGTCGAGGTGGCGGGGCCGTTGCACGCCATGTCGGTCGGCGCCCGCGTCGTGATCGA
Organism: uncultured Alphaproteobacteria bacterium; assembly: GCA_963702635.1. Lineage (GTDB taxonomy): Bacteria > Pseudomonadota > Alphaproteobacteria > Rhizobiales > Xanthobacteraceae > Z2-YC6860. The sequence goes on along the minus strand of CAVPDL010000006.1, from coordinate 187,995 downwards.
GACCCGGAGGCAGGCCGATCCCCTGCGAGGTGGTCGGCTTTTCCGGCGGCCACGCGCTGCTGATGCCGTTTGCACCGCTCGAAGGCGTGCGGCGCGGCTGCCGCGCGGTGGTGTCGTCGGTGCGCGGCGCGGTGCGGCCGTCGCAGGGCTGGCTCGGCCGGGTGGTCAACGCCATGGGCGAGCCGATCGACGGCAAGGGCCCGCTGCCGACCGGGCGCGATGCCCTATCCGTTCCGGGCGTCGCCGCCGCCGGCCCATGCCCGCAAGCGGGTCGGCGCGCCGATCGACCTCGGCGTGCGGGCGCTCAACACCTTCCTCACCTGCTGCCACGGCCAGCGCATGGGCATTTTCTCCGGGCTCCGGCGTCGGCAAATCGGTGCTGCTGTCGATGCTGGCCCGCAACGTCGTGGCCGATGTCTCGGTGATCGGGCTGATCGGCGAGCGCGGCCGCGAGGTGCAGGAGTTCCTCCAGGACGACCTCGGCGAGGAGGGCCTCGCCCGCTCGGTCGTGGTGGTGGCGACCTCCGACGAGCCGGCGCTGATGCGCCGCCAGGCGGCCTATCTCACCCTTGCCATCGCCGAATATTTCCGCGATCAGGCCCAGCACGTGCTGCTGCTGATGGACTCGGTGACCCGCTTTGCCGTGGCGCAGCGCGAGATCGGCCTTGCCACCGGCGAGCCGCCGACCGCCAAGGGCTATACGCCGACGGTGTTCGCCGAGCTGCCGCGGCTCCTGGAGCGCGCCGGCGCCGGGGCTCGGCGAGGGCACCATCACCGGCATCTTCACCGTGCTGGTCGAGGGCGACGACCACAACGAGCCGATCGCCGATGCGGTGCGCGCCATCCTCGACGGCCATATCGTGATGGAGCGCGCGATCGCCGAGCGCGGCCGCTACCCCGCCATCAACGTGCTCAAGTCGGTGTCGCGCTCGATGCCGCAATCGGCCGATCCGGCCTATCTCGAAGTGCTGGCCCGGGCCCGGAAGGTCATGGCGACCTATGCCGACATGGAGGAACTGATCCGGCTCGGCGCCTACCGGCCCGGGTTCGAGCCCCGAGGTGGACGAGGCCATCGGCCTGCAATCCGGCCCTGGAAGCCTTTCTTGGCCAGGACAAGGCCGAATCCACCAGCCTGGTCGAGGGCTACCAGCGCCTGGAGCAGATCCTGGCCGCTTCCGGCTCCTGTCCAGCCGGCCGGAACCCACGCCAAACCATAGGCTTAGCCCTTGGCCACAGAAAAAGCGGGTTCCTTACCGGGGGGCCTTTGCTGGAAACCGAAAACTAACGTTATCGCGCCACACTCGACCTTGTTGCCTGCCGTCGCGGGTGCGGCCGGCGGGCCGTGCCACGACCTCGGGGCTTCGGGGGAGTAAGAGTCGATGAAGTCACGCGATACGCTCATTCGCCTGAAGAAATTTCAGGTCGACGAAAAGCGCCGGAAGGTCATGCAGATCGAAGGCATGATCGCCGAATTCGAGCGCATGGCCACCGATCTCGAGCGCGAAATCAAGGTCGAGCAGGACCGCGCCGGGATTCACGATCCGGCCCATTTCGCCTATCCGACCTACGCCAAGGCTGCGATCCAGCGGCGCGAGAACCTCAAGCATTCGGCCGACGAGCTGAAAGCCCAGCTCAACGACGCCAAGGAGGCGCTGGCGGAGGCCTTCGAGGAGCTGAAGAAGGTCGAGCTGCTCGATGAGCGCGACCAGATGCGCGAGCGCGCCGAGCAGGCCGCCCATGAGCAGGCCGAGCTCGACGCCATCGGCCTGATGCGGGCCCGCAACGTCTCGCGTCTGAACAAAATCGCGCGCCCGAAGGGGCGCGCGAAACGCAACTCGACGGTAAAAAATCAGCGGCAAGATCAGCGGATGGTGATCCGGTCCGCCTGGGTCCAGACCACCGGCTTGCCGGCCTTGAGCACCGGGGCGCGGGACTTCGAGGCGCGTGCTCATGTCGGGCAGTTCCGGACGGGCGGCAATGCCAACGCCGACGACGACGATGCCAGCGATCAGCGACACCACCACGATTTTGAGGTGGGTGAGGCGATCAGCGGTGGTCAGCGTTGTAATTGTTCATGACGCTCTCCCGAATCTCACCATTAGTCGGACCGGGCCCGCTAAAGGTTCAATAGCGATCTGGCCTTTCATTCCAAACGATTACTCAAACACTACAATGTCTTAGCCATGAGACAGCGGTCCTACCCCAAGCATTCGGGGCCCGGCGCCGCTCCCTCCCATGACGGCTGTCGTGTCCTCAACGTAGGACGGTACTCAAGGGTTCCAAGGCCCGTTCACGTTTCGTTGAAATCGAAAACGGCTATCTAGATGCTGCCGACGGTCTTGAGCCGGACCCGCGGGTGGATTTCCGACTGCGACAGCACGCTGGTCTGGGCGCGGAAGCGCTCGACGATGCCGCGCACGAACGGCCGGATGCCGGGCGAGGTGACCAGCACCGGCGCCTCGCCCTCGCGCGCCGCTTCCTCGAAGCGCTCGCGCACCGTGGTGATGAACTCCGACAGCCGCGACGGCTGCATGGCGAGGCTGCGGTCGTCGCCCTGGCCGACGATCGATTCGGCGAAATTCTGCTCCCACTTGGCCGACAGCGCGATCAGCGGCAGGTAGCCGGCGGGCGTGGTGTGCTGGGCGCAGATCTGGCGGGCGAGCCGGGTGCGCACATGCTCGGCGATGCTGACCGGGTTGCGGGTGAACGACAGCGCGTCGGCGATGCCTTCCAGGATGGTGGCGAGATCGCGGATCGAGACGCGCTCGTTCAGCAGGAGCTGCAGCACGCGCTGGATGCCCGACACGGTGATCTGCGCCGGCACGATGTCCTTGACCAGCTCGCCCTGCTCCTTCGGCAGTTCCTTGATGAGCTTCTGCACCTCGGCATAGGACAGCAGCTCGGCGGTGTTGGCCTTGAGCAGCTCGGTCAGATGGGTCGACAGCACGGTGGCGGCGTCGACCACCGTGTAGCCCTTCATCGTCGCCTCTTCCTTCTGCGCGATGTCGACCCAGGTGGCGGGCAGGCCGAACGTCGGCTCGGTGGTGTGCAGGCCGGGCAGCTTCACCTGCGCGCCGGTCGGGTCCATGACCATGTACTGGCCCGGCCAGACCCGGCCGGTGCCGGCTTCGACCTCCTTGATCTTGATCGACGTAGGTGTTGGCCTCGAGCTGGACGTTGTCGAGGATGCGCACCGCCGGCATCACGAAGCCCATCTCGATCGCGAGCGAGCGGCGCAGCGCCTTGATCTGCTCGGTCAGGCGGTCGGCGCCGTCGGGCGCATTGACCAGCGGCAGCAGCGCGTAGCCGAGCTCGATCTTGAGATCGTCGATCTTGAGCGCCGCGGCGATCGGCTCGTCGGCCGGCGCGGCCTTTTCCGCCGTCGGCCTTCTTGGCGGCTTCGGCTGCGCGCGAGCTTCTGCCGCTTGTCGATCACGTAGGCGAGCGCGCCGGCGCCGCCGCCGAGCAGCAGGAACGGCAGCATCGGGATGCCGGGCAGCAGCGCCATGATCATCATCACCGCGGCCGACATGCCGAGCGCCTTGGGATAGCCGGACAGCTGCCGCAGCAGCGCCTTGTCGGCGGAGCCGGCGATGCCGGCCTTGGAGACCAGCAGGCCCGCGGCGGTCGAGACGATCAGCGCCGGAATCTGCGTCACCAGGCCGTCGCCGACGGTGAGCAGCGTGTAGGTGCGGCCGGCCTCGGCGAAGCTCAGGCCCTGCTGGGCGATGCCGATGATCATGCCGCCGATGATGTTGATGAACACGACGAGCAGGCCGGCGATGGCGTCGCCGCGCACGAACTTCGAGGCGCCGTCCATGGCGCCGAAGAAGCCGCTCTCGTCCTCGAGCTCGGTGCGGCGCCGGCGCGCCTCCTTCTCGTCGATCAGGCCGGCGGAGAGATCGGCGTCGATCGCCATCTGCTTGCCCGGCATGGCGTCCAGGTGGAAGCGCGCCGCGACTTCGGCGATGCGGCCGGAGCCCTTGGTGATGACGACGAAGTTCACGATCACCAGGATGGTGAAGACGATGATGCCGATGACGAAATTGCCGCTCATCACGAAATTGCCGAACGCCTCGATGACGTGGCCGGCGGCGGAGGTGCCCTCGTGGCCGTGCGCCAGGATCAGCCGCGTCGAGGCGAGGTTGAGCGCGAGCCGCAGCATGGTCGCGATCAGCAGCACGGTCGGGAAGGCGGAGAATTCCAGCGGCGCGTGGATGAACAGCGACGTCATCAGGATCAGCACGGACAGGTGATCGAGATCGCCAGCGACAGGTCGAGCAGGATCGGCGGCAGCGGCAGGATCAGCACGACCAGGATGGTCAGCACGCCGATGGCGAGCGCGATGTCGCCGCGCTTGAGCAGGGCGCCGAGTCGCCCAGGCTGGGCAGCTTGAAGCCGCCGGGAGCGGCGGCCGCAGGCGCTTCGCCGGCAGCGGTGACGTCGGTCATGGGACGCCGTCTGATCCTGTCGAACTGAAAATCGATGCAACGCAATGCAACGTCTTATGCGCTCGGATGAAGGGCATCCGGACGCCAGGCGAAGCAACTCGAAAACGCTTGGAAGACTCCCCCAGGCAATATTTGCCCGGTGCATGGTTACCGCCCGGTTAATGGATACCGACGCGGGAACTGATATTTCAGCTCATTATCGGGAAAACGTGTCGGCCGGTGTCGTCGAGCGGCAGCGGGTCGATCTGCACCACCGCCTTCAGCTCAAGTTCGCCGTAGAGATGCGGAAACAGCGCGCCGCCGCGCGACGGCTCCCATTTCAGCTTGTCGCCCAGCGTATCGGCGTCGACCGCGACCAGCACCAGATCGCGCTGGCCGGCAAAATGCTTCGCCGCCGTCTCTGCGGCCTGCTCGGCGGTGGAGAAATGGATGAAGCCGTCCTTGCGGTCGACCGCCGAGCCGCGATAGACGCCGGCGCGCTCGGCCTCGCGCCATTCCGATACAGTGCAGATTTTGTAGATGAGGGACATGGTCAAAGTCTCGGCGGTCATCGTCCGCGAAGGCGGACGATCCAGTAACCACCGCGACGACGTTTTGGCAAAGCGTCATTGGTCGACAATTGGCGATCGCGAATACTGGATGCCCCGCTTTCGCGGGGCATGGCAGTCTGCGTGTCTGGAAAGGTCCTACGCCGCGCCCCTGATCTCGCCGCCGCCGCGGCGGCGGCACCGGCACGCCGTCGGCGGAGTATTCGTTGAGCTTGTTGCGCAGCGTGCGGATCGAGATGCCGAGGATGTTGGCGGCGTGGGTGCGGTTGCCGAGGCAGTGCTTGAGCGTCTCCAGGATCAGGTCGCGCTCGACGTCGGCGACGGTGCGGCCGACCAGCGACCGCGTCACCTGCTCGGCGGCCATCGCCGCATGCGCACCGCGCCGCCGAGCCAGCGCGCCTGATCGAGCCGCGCGCCGTCGGGCGTGAGGATGCCGTCGACGCCGATCTCGGCGCCGGTGGCGAGCAGCACGGCGCGGTGGATGGTGTTCTCCAGCTCGCGCACGTTGCCGGGCCAGCGGTGCAGCGACAGCGCCTTGCGCGCCTCGGCCGACAGCGGCCGCACCGGCACGCCGTTGGCGTCGGCGTATTTCTTGGCGAAGAACTGCGCGAGCTCGATCACGTCGGCCGGCCGCTCGCGCAGCGGCGGAATTTTCAGGTTGACGACGTTGAGGCGGAACAGCAGATCCTCGCGGAATTTTCCCTCGCGCGCGGCCTCGGCGAGATTGCGGTTCGAGGTGGCGATGATGCGGATGTCGACCGGCACCGGCCGGGTGCCGCCGACGCGGTCGATGACGCGCTCCTGGATGGCGCGCAGAAGCTTGGCCTGCAGCCGCACGTCCATCTCGGAGATTTCGTCGAGCAGCAGCGTGCCGCCGGTCGCCTCCTCGAACTTGCCGATGCGGCGCGCCGACCGCGCCGGTGAAGGAGCCCTTCTCGTGGCCGAACAGTTCGGATTCCAGCAGGTTCTCCGGGATGGCGGCGCAGTTGACGCAGATGAACGGCTTCTTGGCGCGGTTCGAGCGGGTGTGGACGTAGCGCGCCAGCACCTCCTTGCCGGTGCCGGATTCGCCGGTGATCAGCACCGAGGCGTCGGAGGTGGCGATCTGCGTGCGCGAGCTTGATCACCTGCGCCATCGCCTCGTCGCGGTAGACCAGCTCGCGGCTGTCGTCGGCGACGGCGGCGAGCACGGCCGCGATCAGCTCCGGGATCGGGCGGCAGCGGGATGTATTCCTTGGCGCCGGCGTGGATCGCGGCGACCGCGGCGCGGGCGTTGTTCTCGATGCCGCAGGCGACGATCGGCGACATGGATGCGCTCGAGCTCGAGCTTGCTCGACCAGATCGCGGATGTCGACCGCGACGTCGACCATCAACAGGTCGGCGCCCTTGCCGGAGCGCAGCACGGCCAGCGCCTGCTCGATCGACTCGGCGTGGGTGACGGCGGCGCCGCGGTCCATCGCGATCTTGGTCGCGGTGGTGAGCTGGCCCTTGAGCGTGCCGACGATCAGGAGTCGCATGGGCGTTCCTCCTTAGTTCCTTTCCGCCTTGATGACTTCCGTCATGGTCACGCCGAGCTTGTCCTCGACCAGCACCACCTCGCCGCGCGCGACCAGGCGGTTGTTGACGTAGATGTCGATCGCCTCGCCGACCTTGCGGTCGAGCTCCAGCACGGTGCCGGGGCCGAGCTTGAGCAGGTCGCCGACCTCCATGCGTGGCGCGGCCGAGCACCGCCGAGACCTGCACCGGCACGTCGAACACCGCTTCGAGATCGGCCGCGCCGCGGTCGGTGCGATCGCTGTCGTCGGCGAGCGTGTTCGGATCGACCGGCGGCATGCGCCGGCGTCCTGGTCCAGATTGGGGAGCGGGACCTTGCTGTCTGTCACTCATGTCCGATTCCTGGCCTGATGTCGCCAAGCTCAGGCATCGCGGCGGTCTGCCGCGCGCCGAGGTAGCGTCCGATGGCATTGCCGATGGCGACGTCGGTCTTGGCGGCGTCGCGGACCACGCCGCCGTCGGCCCATTCGATCCTGCAGTCGCCGAGCGGCGATCTCAGGCTCGGCGACCACCACGAGGCGGCCGTCGAAGCCGCGGGTGCGGGCGATCTCTTCGAGTTCGCTCGTGCGCGGTTTCGTGCAGCGCGTCGTTGACGCGCACCACGACATGCGGCGCGTGCGGCAAGCTGCTTGAAGCATTCGGTGGCGAGCGCGGCGATCTCGGCGAACGGCTGGCGCAGCACGAGCTCGGGCGCGAGCTTGCGGCGCGATCGCGCACGGCGAGCTCGACGGCCTCGGTTTCGAGCCGCCGCTCGATCGTCGGCGAGCGCCGCGGGCCAGCCGGTCGAGCGCGTCGCCGATCTGCTCGAAGGCCGCGGCGGTGCGGCGCGCGGCGACGGCGGTGCCTTCCTTCTCGGCGGCGGCAAAGCCGTCGCGGAAGCCCTTGCTTTCGGCCTCGCCGAGCAGGACGGCGTGCTCCGACGGCGCGATCGGCTTCTCGCGCCGGATTGGCGCCCGGCGGCGAAGTCCTGGTCGAACAGATATTTGGCTCTGCGCCGCCATTCTAATAGACCAGCTCTTCGTCGCGCGACTTGGAGATGATGATCTCGCCCTTGGCGGCGAGGTCCTTGGCGAGATTGACCAGCAGCACCTGCGCCTCGTCGACGTCGCGCAGCCGCACCGGGCCCATCGCCTGCATGTCGTCGACCAGCATCTTGGCGGCGCGCGTCGACATGTTGCCGAGGAAGAACTGCGCGCACCGTCTCGCTGGCGCCCTTGAGCGCGACGCGCGAGCTTGTCCTTGTCGACGTGGCGCATCAGCGTCTGCGCCGAGCCGGTGTCGAGCCGCACCAGATCGTCGAAGGTGAACATCAGCGTCTTGATGCGCTCGGCGGCCTCGCGGTTGGCCTCTTCCAGCGAGGTCATGAAGCGGGTCTCGGTCTGGCGGTCGAAGTTGTTGAAGATTTCCGCCATCACCTCGTGGGCGTCGCGGCGGCGGGTCTGCGACAGGCTCGACATGAATTCGGTGCGCAGCGTCTGCTCGACGCGCTCCAGCACCTCCTTCTGCACCGCCTCCATCTTCAGCATGCGGTTGACGACGTCGAGCGAGAGGTCCTCGGGCAGGATGGCCAGCACGCGCGCGGCGTGCTCGGGCTGCAGCTTGGAGAGCACCACGGCGACGGTCTGCGGGTATTCGTTCTTGAGATAGTTCGCCAGCACCTCTTCCTGGACGTTGGCGAGCTTCTCCCACATGTTGCGGCCGGCGGGGCCGCGGATCTCGTCCATGATGCCGCCGACGCGCTCCGGCGGCAGGTATTGCTGCAGCAGCCGCTCGGTGGCGTCGTAGTTGCCGAGCAGCGCGCCGGAGGCCGACAGCCGGCCGACGAATTCCAGCAGCAGCGCCTCGACCAGTCTGCGCTTCGACGTTGCCGAGCGTCGACATCACGATCGAGAGCTGGCGCAGATCGTCGTCGTCGAGCAGGTTCCAGATTTTCGCGCCGTGCTGCTCGCCGAGCGCGAGCATCAGCACGGCGGCGCGCTCCGGGCCGGTGAGCTGGCGGCTCGGCTTCGGCGTGCTCGTTCTGGCGGCCGGCCAGCGTGGCGACCAGACTTTCGATCTCGCTCGATGGGGCTTTTTTCGGTGCGGCGGCCATGATTGCTTCGGTCGATTTCCGTTTCGGTCAGGCGGCGTTTTCGTGCAGCCAGCCGCGGATGATGGCGACGGTCTCGTTCGGATTCTTGTCGGCGAGCTCGCCGACCTTCTGCACCGACTGGGCGTGCACCTGGCCCTGGACCTGGGCGATGTCGATCATGGCCGAGGTGCGATTGGAGATCGCGACCGCCTCGTCGCTGCCGACGATCGAGACGTTGGGGCCGCCCGCGGTGGTGATGCTGCCGGCCGGGCCGCCGGTGATGTTGACGCCGCCGGCCGCTGCGCCGGCACCAGTGACGCCGGTCGGCCCGACGGTCGCGACCACGACGCCGCTCGGCCCGACCAGCGTCCGCACGCCGCCGGCTGCCGGCGGCGCTGACCGGCTGGCCGAGAAGATGCGGCGGATCATCGGCCGCACGCCGAGCAGCAGCACCAGGATGCGCGAGCAGCGCCATCACCGCCGACCTCGACGCCGCGCATGATGTCGTCCTTGGTGAACTGCAGCATGCTCATCCAGCCGGCCGGCTCGCTGATCGGGATCGCTGGGCGTTTCGGCGAGGCGGAGGTTGGCGACCTCGACCTGGTCGCCGCGCTTGGCGTCAAAGCCGATGGCGCTGCGCACCAGGGCGGCGATGCGGTCGATCTCCTCCTTGCTGCGCGGCTGATAGGTCGAGCTCGCCCTTGTCGTTCTTGGCGTAAATGCCGTCGACCACGACCGCGACCGAGATGCGATTGACCCGGCCGCCTTCGATCACCTCGGTCTTGGTGGTGCGGGAAATCTCGTAGTTGACGATTTCCTCGGTCTTGCGGTTCTGATCGCGCTGCTGCTGATCGTCTCGGGCTGGGCGTTGGCGCCCGGCAATTCGTTGCCGACCGAGACACCGACCGCCTGGCCCGACCGTTGCCGGCGGCCGAGACCTCCTCGCGGGTCTGGCTCGACCGCACCACGCGGCTTTCGGGATCGAACTTGTCCGAGGTCTGGGTGATGCGGTTGAAATCGAAATCGGCGGTGAGCTGGACGCGGGAGTGGCCCGGCCCGACGACCGAGCTGACGATCGATTCGACCTGCTCGCGCATGTGGCGCTCGAAGGCGAGCTTGCGCTCGTCGGCGCTGACGCCGCCGGCGGTCTCGTCGGCGCTGCCGTCGGCGAGGAGCCTGCCGGTCTCGTCGACCACCGAGACGCGCTGGGGTTTCAGTCCGTTGACGGCGCTGGCGACGAGATGGCGGATGGCGCGGACCTGCTGCGGCTCGAGCGCGCCGCGCACCTTCAGCACGATCGAGGCCGAGGGCTCGGCCTTCTCGCGCGAGAACAGCGGCCGCTCCGGCAGCACGAGATGCACGCGCGCCTGCTGCACGCGGTCGATGAGCGCGGATGGTGCGGGCAAGCTCGCCTTCGAGCGCGCGCAGATGATTGATGTTCTGCACGAAGCTCGTTGCGCCGAGCGCGTCCGACTTGTCGAAGATCTCGTAGCCGACGCCGCCGCCCTTCGGCAGGCCGCTCTCGGCGAGCTTCATGCGCAGCCGCGGGATCTGCTCCTTCGGCACCAGCACGATGGCGCCTTCGTTCTTGATATCGTAGGGAATGCCCTGCCGCTCGAGGTCCTTGATGATCGCCGAGGAATCCTCGACCGAAAGATCGGTGAACAGCGGCGTCATTTGCGGCGCGGTGACGCGCATGATCAGGAAGGCGAAGAACGCCCATCAGCGCGAGGGTGACGGCGCCCATCGCGATGATCCGGGTGGCACCCAGCGTTCTGAAGAACGATACGAAAGCCTGCACGGGATTCCTCTGAATCGGCGCGGCGCGCCGACCCGGCAAGAATTGCCCAGTTTATGGTTACTGTGCGGTTAATGAGGCGTGCCGCGCGTTGTGAACGGCGGAGGCGGATTCCAACCGGTCACTCGACCAGGGCCGCGACCTTGTTGTCCTTCGGATCGACGATGATGACCTTGTCGTCCTTGACCAGGAATGAGTGCGCCTTGAGCTGTGGGATCTTGGCCGACACCTCGACCGGCATCGGCTGCAGCGGAATGCCCGACGGCACCGTGGCGCCGACCGTCAGTCGGCGCGTTGGCGGCCTGCGGCGCGGTCTTCAGGTCCTTGAGGATGATCTCCTTGATGATGTGCCGTTGCTCCATGGTCAGGTTGACCGACTCGGTGGGTCTTCTCCGTCTGGTTCCGCATCGGTATTTGCGCTTCGGCCGGCGGCGCCAGCGTCAGAACGGCCGCCGTGGCGGCAACGAGCAATATTGCCGAAGTTCGGTGGGTGGGTCATGGGGGCCTCCGACGGGGCAAGGGGTGTGGATGATAACGGCTGCCGTTCCATCGGGTTCCCAGGTTCCGCAGGTGCCGGCGGCAATCCAGGGCGCGGCCGCAAAGCCGCGCCCTGGGTCGGATCATTGATCGGTTCGTTCGCTCTTCAGTAGCAGCGCTCGACGCCGGCGAGGTCGATGAAGCAATTGCCGGCCGAGTAGCCGGTCGTCACGATCTCCTCCCGCGCCACCGGACGATTGATGACGACCCGCGGCCTTGGCACGTACCGCGGCTGCGGCCGCACATAATCGGGCTGCGGTCTTGCGACCACGACGTAGCCCCGCGGCGGCTCCGCAATCACATAGCCCGGCGCGGGCACGGCAACGACCGGGGCCGGCGCTGTATAAGCGAAGGGCGGTTCGGCATAGCTATAAGCCGGTGCCGTTTCGATGACGCCAGGCCCCGTCACATAGACCATCTCGGTTTGCGCGCTTGCGGGTCCGATGAGGGCAAGAGCCGCGGCCGCGCCCGTCAGCAATGCAAGTCTCATGTTTTACTCCGTTCGCTTGACAGCCCCACGCGTGGGAAAAACCGCGCATAACGTCGCGTTGTTCCAGCCGCATGTTGGGCATTGCTCTGGCGATCGGATGATCGTGGAACCGGCTGAACGCTTTGGCTGCCGCGCCTATGCAAAACGCCGGCACTTGCGGCCGGCGTTTTAACAGCTCGGTAGGATTTGGCTCACTGCCGGTATTGCTGGATGCGCGTGGTGCGCAGGCCGGCGAGGCCGTGCTGGTCGATCGAATACTGCCAGGACAGGAATTCCTCGACGGTCAGCGTGTAGCGGGCGCAAGCCTCTTCGAGCGAGAGCAGGCCGCCGCGCACGGCGGCGACCACCTCCGCCTTGCGGCGGATGACCCAGCGCTTGGTTCCCGGAGCCGGCAGATCCGCGATCGTCAGCGGACTACCGTCGGGCCCGATCACATATTTCACCCTCGGGCGGTGGGGTTCGGTCATCGATTTACTCACAACTACTGACTAACTCGAGAGCGAGACTAGCGGGCGCGACTTAAAATTTGGCTAAGCGCGCCAGACAATTGGGTAAAAATTGCCGCCAGTTTTGACGAGAGCCCGCGCGTCGGCATCGCGTCGCCGCGATTTCCCAGCAAATCTGGGGCAGCCCGGCGAGCAATGCAACGGTCTGCTGCCGGAAATGAACGAAGCGTTACCGGCGTTCAGCTTCCCCTCGGCGTCAGTTTGAGCGCACGGCGCGGGTGATCTTGTCGAGCGTGTAGTTCTGGCCGGCGATCGAGAGCGTCGGCGGGCTTTGCGTCAGGTCGACGGAATCGACCAAGCCCTCGATCTCGGTCGGCACCGAGACCGACTGGCCGTTGGCGTCCTGCGCGGTCGATCGAGATCGTGTAGTTGCCGTCCGGCCATTGCAGGCCGCTGCTGTCCTTGCCGTCCCAGGTGAACGGCTGCGTGCCGGCGTTCATGGAATAGTTGCCGGTATAGACCTGTCTGGCCGGTCGCGCTTGTGATGGTGATCGTGCCGGTGGCGGCCTTCGGCACGTTCAGATTCCAGGTGGCCTGGCCGTTGGTGAGCGCCGTCGTCGCACCCTTGACGCCGACCGTCTCGCCGACGAAAGCCAGCGCCTGGGTGTTCTGCGCGGTCTGCTGCAGCGACACCAGCGTGGCGAGCTGGTCGTTCGGACTTGAGCTGCTGCTCGACCTGGGCGAACTGCACGAGCTGGGGGTGAACTGGTTGGTGTCGAGCGGATCGAGCGGGTTCTGGTTCTTGAGCTGGGTGGTGAGCAGTTGCAGGAAGGTCTGTGAAGTTGCCGGCGATGGTGTTCGTCGTCGATGCCGACCGTGCTGGCCGTGGCGGAGCTCGGCGTGGTCGCGGAGGTGACCGCCGAGGTGACCGGAGGGGGTGGTCGAAGGAAGGATCGCTGGTCGCCATGGTTCGTCCTTACACTCTGATGTCGAGGCCGCCGCCGAGGCCGAGCAGCCGGCCGTAGCCCTGCCGCAACGCTTCGAGCGGCGCGGGATCGTCGTCCGGCACGATCAATTGCGCAGCGTTCTGCGCCGGCGGTGTCGTCGCGGCGAAGCCCTGCTGGCGCAGCGAGAATTCGAGCGCGTTGTCGGAGGTCTTGAGGCCGGCCTGCTGCAGCGCGCGCTCGAGGTCGCCGGCATCGCGCTTGAGCAGGTCGAGGGTGTCGGCGCGATCGACCATGAGATGCGAGGTGACGCTGCCCGTCGCGATCGACGTTGAGCCGCACGTCGATGCGGCCGAGCTCCGGCGGATCGAGGCGGATTTCGAAATGGTTCTTGCCGGCGTGGCCTGCGTCGCGATCTCGACGGCAAGGCCGGCGAGCGGCACCGCCGCGACTGGTGCCGGGGCCGTGCAGCGGCCAAGGCGCTTGCGGGCGCGGCCGCGGCATTCGTTGCGTTCGCCGGCGTCGCCGCGCCAAGGCTCTGCACCGCGTCGGCGCCGGCCTTCATGGCGTCCGCGGCGTCGCCCGGCGTCTGCACCGGAGTACCGGCGTCGGGCTTGCCGGTCAGGTTTGCCAGCGTCGTGGCGAAATCCGCCCGTGTCAGCTTCGTCCTTGGCGCGCGGCTGTCCCTCGTTTGCGCCTTCGATCTGCGGCATGTTCTGCGGATCGATGGCCGGCGCGCCCTCGGCCGGCGCTTCGCCGCGCGCCCTTGGGCGCCTTGAGCGCTGCCTTGGGCGCCTTGAGCATTGCCTCCGACAACTTGAGCAGGCCTTGGGCGTTGCGCTGGGCGTTGCCTGCGATCTGGGCGGGCTTCGCCGCGCCGGTCTGCGGGCCCGCCGCCTGCAAGGCCGCCAGCGCGTCCGCTTCGGCATTTGGCGCATCATTCGGCGCGACGGCGATCGTCAGCAGACGCGGCTCATTGGGCGCAGCAACGGGAGTCTGCGGAGCCGTCACGGCCTGCGCGGCATCGCCGATTATGGCATCGAGGGCGGCCGACTTGTCCGTATCGGGCTTGGCCGCGCCATCTGTTGTGGCGGTCTTATCGGCGTCGGTCTTGTCGGCGCCGCCTTGTTGGTTTTCTTGCCGCTTGGCCCTTGCGCAGCCTCGGCAGGTTTGGCGCGCGTCGCCGTCCTTGGATCGTTCTGTGCGGCGTCGGCGTCCTTGGCGTCGGCCTGGTTGTCGTTGTCCTCGGCGCTGCGTCCTTGGCGCTGTCGGCTGGTGTTCTTGGCGTCGTCGCTGCCGGCTGCGCGTCTTGGCGTCGATCTGCACTCGAGTCTTTCGCGGCGCCGGTTGTCGGCGCGGTCGGTGCCGCGTCGGCGCGCGTCCGGCCGGGACGGCCGGCGGTGCCGGTGTCGGGTCGGCCGGGCGCGGCGCTGTCGAGCAATCGGCAAACGGGGTGGCGCGGCTGCCGCGCCTCGGTGTCGCCGAGGCTGCGGTGGCTCGGGCGAATTGGGCGCGGGCGGTACAGGTGTTCTGGACTTCGGACGCGACGCTCGGCACGGCAAGACCTCATTTGAAAACAGCGACGCCCTACGTTTGCAATCGCCGGGCCAGTGGCCGGAAATAATTTATCTCAATAGTATCAAATAGTTAGATGAATGGCTGAGCCTGGACCGCAGCGAACCGCCCGGCAAGAATTGCCGATGGAGCCGACTGGGCTGTGTCGCCGCGCTGCATTGCGCGGCCACGGTCGCGCCCTATAGTAATGGGCCGTAGCCTTTAGCGCGACCGAACCGAAGGAGCGCGGCAGCCGCCGCGGCCGGAATGCTCAATAGCCTCGACCTCGAAGGTCGGCCGCAGGACACCCGCGTGGTCGTCGCCATGTCCGGCGGCGTCGATTCGTCGGTGACTGCGGCGCTGCTCAAGGCCGAGGGCTATGACGTCGTCGGCGTGACGCTGCAGCTTTACGACCATGGCGCCGCGACCCACCGCAAGGGCGCCTGCTGCGCCGGCCAGGACATCCACGACGCTCGTTCAGTGGCCGACCGGATCGGCATCCCGCACTACGTGCTCGACTACGAGAGCCGCTTCAAGGAGGCGGTGATCGACCGCTTCGCCGAGAGCTACGTGGCGGGCGAGACGCCGGTGCCCTGCGTCGACTGCAACATGGCGATCAAGTTCAAGGACCTGCTGGGCACCGCGCGCGAACTGGGCGCCAAGGTGCTGGCGACCGGCCATTACGTCGCGTCGCGCAGCTGGGCGACGGGTCGGCCAATGGCCGCGCGCTCTACCGCGCCAGAGGAGGAGGAGCGCGACCAGAGCTACTTCCTGTTCGGCACCACGCACGCGCAGCTCGATCTGCTGCGCTTTCCCGCTCGGCGACATGACCAAGGCGGAGACCCGCGAACTGCGCGCGCGGCTTCGGCCTCGCGGTCGCCGACAAGCACGACAGCCAGGACATCTGCTTCGTGCCGACCGGCCGCTACACCGACGTGATCGAACGGCTGAAGCCGGGCGCCGCGGCGGCCGGCGACATCGTCGATCTCGACGGCCACGTGCTCGGCCGCCACGACGGCATCATCCATTTCACCGTCGGCCAGCGCCGCGGACTGAAGATCGCGGGGCCCGCGCCGCTCTATGTCGTGGCGCTCGACGCCGACAAGCAGCGCGTCGTGGTCGGCCCGCGCGAGGCGCTGACGATGCGGCGGATCGCGCTGCGCGACGTCAACTGGATCGGCGAGGGCGCGCTCGACCGAGCGCTCGACGGCGGGCGCATCGAGGTGTTCGTCAAGGTGCGCTCGACGCGGTCGCCGCAGCGCCGCGTTCCTGTCCGCCGGGTCCGGCGGCTACGAGATCGAATTGGTCGACGGCGAGGACGGCGTGTCGCCCGGCCAGGCCTGCGTATTCTACGACAGCGCCGCATGGCCAGGCGCGCGTGCTCGGCGGCGGCTTCATCCGCGCGGCGGCGGCGGCGGCGCGCGCCGCGTAGAATTTCCCGAGGGGGCGATGGAGGCCGCGCTCGACCGCGACACGATCGAGAAGGCGTACGACCGCTGGGCGCCGGTCTATGACCTGGTGTTCGGGCGCGTGTTCGAGCAGGGCCGGCAGGCTTCGATCGAAGCGGCCGAGCTGCACGTCGGTGCGGCCGGCGGCCGCATCCTCGAGGTCGGCGTCGGCACCGGCATTTCGCTCCTGAGCTACAGCCGCAATAATCGCCTGGTCGGCATCGATATCTCGGCGCGGCATGCTGCGCCGGGCGCACGAGCGCGTCGTCGAGAACAGCCTCGACAACGTCGAGGCGCTGGCGGTGATGGACGCGAAGCATCTGGCCGTGCCGGACGCCTCGTTCGACGTGGTGGTGGCGCAATACGTCATCACCGCGGTGCCTGACCCCGAGGCGACGCTCGACGAGTTCGTCCGTGTGCTCAAACCGGGCGGCGAGATCATCCTGGTCAATCACCTCGGCGCCGAGGGCGGCTTCCGCCGGTCCTTCGAACAGAGCTTCTCGCCGATCGCGCGCCGGCTCGGCTGGAGTCCGGAGTTTCCCTGGGCGCGGCTTGCGAACTGGGCGGAACGCGACGGCGTGCGACTGATCGAGCGCCGGCCGATGCCGCCGCTCGGGCATTTCTCGCTGATCCGCTTCGGCAAGACCTGAGGCGGCGCGCCGCAGCGGTGGAACCGGTCCGCCGGTCGTGCTGTTGACGCAGCATGAGGACCCAAGCCATCGTTTGCGCCGCCGCGGGGTCATTGTTCGCGGGTATAGCTTTCGCGCAGGCGCCGAAGCCGCAGGAGCATCCGCTGGCGGCTGCACCGAAGGGCTGCGCGCCGGGTGAGCGCCTTCAGCCGGGCAAGGACGCGCCCAAGGTTCCCGAGACCACCGGCGAAAGCCTGAGCGACAGGCTTGCCCGTAACGACGGCGTGCTGTGCCCGCCGAATGTCGACCCCGACATCAAGGCGCCGACGCCGGAGACCGGCAAGATGCCGGTGATTCCGCCACCCGGCAGCCCAGGTGGCGATCGGAGCGTGAAACCGAAGTAGCGCGGAATACCGTTTAAGGGCGTGTCCGAGCTGGCCGCGCCGGGTGTCACCCAGACGTGTGGATGGTCACGCCTTGGGCGTCGAGATAGCCCAGCAACCGGTCCACCGCCTGCTCGGCGGATAGGGCCGTGGTGTCGAGCCGGACCTCGGGATGTTCCGGGGCCTCGTACGGCGATTCGATGCCGGTAAAATTGCGGATTTCCTGGCGACGCGCTTTCTTGTAGAGGCCCTTGGGATCGCGGCTCTCGCAGACGTCCAGCGGCGCGTCGACGAAAACCTCGACGAACTGGCCCTCATGCATCAGGCTGCGCGCCAGGCGCCGCTCGCTGCGGAATGGCGAGATGAACGAAACCAGGACGATCAAGCCGGCATCCGCCATCAGCCGCGCCACTTCGGCGACGCGCCGGATGTTCTCGACGCGGTCGGCATCGGTGAAGCCGAGATCGCGATTGAGGCCATGGCGGACGTTGTCGCCGTCGAGCACGTAGGTGTGAAGGCCGAGACTGTAAAGGCGCTTCTCCAGCGCGCTTGCGATCGTCGATTTGCCGGACCCCGATAGGCCGGTGAACCAGATCACCGCGGAACGCTGCCCCTTCTGCGACGCGCGGGCCTCGCGGCTCACCTCCAGCATCTGCCAATGGATGTTGGTGGCGCGCCGCAGCGCGAAGTCGAGGAAGCCCATCGCGATGGTTTGGTTGGTGATGCGGTCGATCAGGATAAAGCTGCCGAGGTCGCGGCTTTTCTCGTAGGGCTCGAACGCCACCGCCTTGTCCAGCGACAGATTGCACACCCCGATCTCGTTGAGATGCAGCGTCCTGGCGGCGACGTGCTCCAGCGTGTTGACGTTGATCTTGTGCCTGAGCGACGTGATGGAAACCTGGGCCGTCGCCGTGCCGATTTTCATGAGATAGTTGCGGCCGGGAAGCATCTCCTCCGGCGCCATCCATAGAAGGTGAGCCAGGAACTGGTCGGCGATCGCGACCGGCGCCTCGCTGCTGCACAGCACGTCGCCGCGGCTGATGTCGATCTCGCGGTCGAGCACGACGGTAACGGCCTGTCCGTGCGCGGCGCCGGCGAGATCGCCGTCCTTGGTGACGATTCGGGCAACCTGTGCGTCCTGCGCCGACGGCAGCACCTTGATGCGGTCGCCTGGATTCAGTGCGCCGCCGACGATCGTTCCGGCGAAGCCGCGGAATTCCTGGTTGGGACGGTTGACCCACTGCACCGGCATGCGGAAGGGGCGCTCCGCGCCGGGTTCGGAAATATCGATGGTCTCGAGACAAGCCAGCAGCGCCTCGCCGCGGTACCAGGGCATGTTGGGGCTCGGCTTCACGATATTGTCACCGCGAAGGGCAGAGACCGGAATGCAGCGCACGTCGCTGATCCCGATCTGGCGGGCGAAGTCCAGATACTTGGCGGTGTAGGCGTCGAACACCGACTGCTGGTAGCCGGCAAGATCCATCTTGTTGACCGCCAGGATCAGGTGGCGGATGCCGAGCAGCTTGCAGATGTAGGTGTGGCGCCGCGTTTGCGTCAGCAGATCGGTGCTGCGGCTGACATCGGCCAGGATGATGGCGACATCGGCGGTCGAGGCTCCGGTTGCCATGTTGCGAGTGTATTGTTCGTGTCCCGGGGTGTCGGCGACGATGAACTTCCGCTTGTCGGTTGCGAAAAACCTGTAAGCCACGTCGATGGTGATGCCCTGCTCGCGCTCGGCGGCGAGGCCGTCGACCAGCAGAGCGAAATCGAGGTCGCCGCCCTGCGTACCGACCCGCGCGCTGTCGCGCTTGAGGCTGTCGAGCTGATCGTCGAACAGGAGCTTGCCTTCGTACAGCAAGCGCCCGATCAACGTCGACTTGCCGTCGTCGACGCTTCCGCAGGTGAGGAAACGCAGCAGTTCCTTGGTATCCTGGGCCCGCAAATAGGCTTCCAGGCCGGCGGCGGAGCCGTGCATCAGAAATAGCCTTCCTGTTTCTTCTTCTCCATCGATCCTTCGCTGTCGCGGTCGATGACGCGGCCCTGCCGCTCGGAATTCTTGGCGCGGAGCATCTCTTCCAGGATATCAGGCAGAGTGGCGGCGGTGCTTTCGATCGCGCCGGTCAACGGATAGCAGCCGAGCGTGCGGAAGCGGACCATCTTCATCTGCGGCGTCTCGCCTCGCTTAAGCGGCATGCGGCCGTCGTCCACCATGATCAGAGCGCCGTCGCGCGGCACGACCGGGCGCGGCTTTGCGAAATACAGCGGCACCACCGGGATGTTCTCGACATGGATGTATTGCCAGATGTCGAGCTCGGTCCAATTGGACAACGGAAACACGCGGATGCTTTCGCCTTTGCTCTTGCGCGTGTTGTACAGGCTCCAGGGCTCCGGACGCTGGTTCTTCGGGTCCCAGCGGTGCGCCACGTTGCGGAACGAGAAAATCCGCTCCTTGGCGCGCGATTTTTCTTCGTCACGCCGCGCTCCGCCAAAGGCGGCGTCGAATTGGTGCCGATCGAGCGCCTGAATCAGTCCTTGCGTCTTCATCACGTCGGTGTGGACCGCCGAACCATGCGTGAACGGGTTGATGCCGCGCGCCAGTCCCTCTTCATTGATATGGACGATGAGGTTGAGTCCCAGCTCCTTGGCGGTCCGGTCGCGGAACTCGATCATCTCCCTGAATTTCCAGGTCGTATCGACGTGCATGAGCGGGAAGGGCAGCTTGGCCGGATAGAATGCCTTCATGGCGATGTGCAGCATCACCGAGGAGTCTTTACCGATAGAGTAGAGCATCACCGGGCGCTCGCACTCGGCGACGACCTCGCGCATGATGAAAATGCTCTCCGCTTCCAGGCGCTGGAGATGGGTTAAACGGCCGGCGGTCAGCACGTCGGACACGCGGATAATCTCCTCAGGCAGATCGGGGCGGGCGCGCGAAACACATCAGGGCGCAGGATGAGGCCCAAAGTCCGAAATGCCCGCCCTTGATAGTGCCAAATCTACCCTGCTTCAACGCCGCCCATCGGGCGCGTCAAATCATCTTCTGCGCCAGGCGTTGTCCGTGGGCGGCGTCCTCGACAGCCTGACCGTTGACGAGGCGCCGGAACATCCGGCAATTGGAGCGGTCACCATGAGCCGGGGCTTAAGGAAATGCCGTCGAATTGCCGGATCGCCGTGATCGGACTCGGTTATGTCGGCCTGCCGGTCGCCATCGCTTTTGCCAGGGCGGACAACCATGTCATCGGGTTCGACATCGATGCGAAACGAGTCGACGAATTGCGGGCCGGCCACGACCGCACCCGCGAGGTCGAGGCCGCGGACCTCCGCAATTCCAACCTGGCGCTCACCACCGATCAGGCGGCGCTGAAGGCCGCCGATTTCTTCATCGTCACGGTGCCGACGCCGATCGACAGCGCGCGCCGGCCCGATCTGACGGCGCTGCTCGGCGCCTCCGACATCGTCGGCCGGGCGCTCAAGCGCGGCGACATCGTCGTCTACGAATCGACCGTCTATCCCGGTGCGACCGAGGAGGAATGCGTCCCGGCGCTCGAAAGGGTGTCGGGGCTGAAGGCCGGCCGCGACTTCACCGTCGGCTATTCGCCCGAGCGCATCAACCCCGGCGACAAGCAGCACCGCTTCGAAACCATCACCAAGGTGGTCGCCGGCCAGGATGCGCGCACGCTTGAGATCGTCGCCGATGTCTATGGCTCGGTGGTCAAGGCCGGGATTCACAAGGCCTCGTCGATCAAGGTCGCCGAAGCCGCCAAGGTCATCGAGAACACCCAGCGCGATCTCAATATCGCGCTGATGAACGAGCTGTCTGCCATCTGCCATGTGCTTGGCATCGACACCGCCGAGGTGCTGGCGGCGGCGCGGACCAAATGGAATTTCCTGCCGTTCACGCCGGGACTGGTCGGCGGGCACTGCATCGGCGTCGATCCCTACTACCTGACATTCCGCGCCGAGAAGGCGGGCTATCACCCGGAGATCATCCTGGCTGGCCGCCGCATCAACGACAACGTGGGGATGCGGATCGCACAGGAGTGCATGCGCAGGCTGTTGAGCAATCGCACCAAGCCTGAGCGCATCACCGTGCTCGGCCTGACGTTCAAGGAGAACGTGCCGGATATCCGCAATTCCAAGGTCGTCGATATCATCCGCGAATTGCAGGGGTTTGGTGTCGTAGTGCAGGTGCACGACCCGATCGCTTACGGCGATGCCGCCGAGCACGAGTATGGGCTGCGCCTCAGCGCCTACGACGAGCTCGAGCCGGCCGATGCCGTGGTCATTGCGGTCGCGCACGACCAGTATATTGCCGAAGGGTGGTCCGCGATCACGCGGCTGCTCAAGGGCGGGCGCGGCGTCGTGTTCGACATCAAGGCCAGGCTCGATCCGGCCGGCACGCCGGCCGGGATCGAGCTTTGGCGGTTGTGAGCGCGCCGGCGCCCCTCCCGATGTAGGGCGGCAGATGCCGGGTTCCCAACCGGCAGCGACAGCCGCGCGTCAAAGCTTGATTTCCCACCCAATAACGGGGAAAAACCTCCCGGGAAACGACACTTGTTTCCCCCGATGTGTTGGATGGCGGGGTAGCTCAGTTGGTTAGAGCAGCGGAATCATAATCCGGAGGTCGGCGGTTCGAGTCCGCCCCCCGCTACCACTTCTCAAAACGCCAATAAACCCGCCTTCGCCCGGATCGAGTGCAGCGGCTGACCCTTCGGTTCGGGATCAAGTCTGGTGGGATGCTGGCGTCGCAGAGAACGCCGGATCCAGGATGGGTGCCATAGTCGAGACGTGAGCGTCGATGCGCTTGAGTACGGACTTCGGCACGACGTCCCGTTCGGGCAACGTCCACCATCGGTCATCCACTGCCGCAACGGTTTCAAGAACCGCGGATTTGACGGCACCCTCCGGCAACCGGGACCGGTTGGCGAAATTACGCCAGCGGTCGGGCGCGAGCGCCTTGAATGACTTTTCACCGGCCAGCGACAGGGCCATCCCGTCGCCGGGCAGATATGCGATCGACGACAGCACATCGTAGACGGGTGCGAGCGCAGGTTTCGTACCGTCGCCCGGATAGATCAACGACCAGTTTTTGAGGTGCATGTCGCCATTGCCTGTGATGGCCGCCAGCACCAGGCGCCTGACGAACTCGATCGCGGCGTCGAACGACACCGCGGTGTTCAGCACGTCGGCAATGTTGTGATAGCTCGCTCCCGCGTATTTGCGGCTTGGCTGGACGCCGAACACCTGCGCAAAGTCCTCGATGTGAATACGGCCGGCTTTCGTACGGTCAAAACGTCTGACCAGGAGCACCTGCCCCGTCGAGAGGGTGTTGAATTCTTCCGGAATTCCTTCGAACTCCTCCTTGTCAACGAGTTCGCGTTCCGGAACGTCCATGCCAAGTGCTTCCGAGAGTGCCAGCATCGCGAACTCGTTTTCGGACAGACCGACGTAGTTCATCGACGGAAATTTGGCGATGTAGTCGCCGTCGGTGTTGCCGACAGGCAGCGTGATGCCTCCTTCCTTGCCGGCGTTCTTCATCACCGACAGCTTCATCTGGACGCCGGCTAACGAGAATTGGGCTTTGCCGTTCGATGCGGCCGGCGGCGGGATGGCTGTCCCGTCGCCGGGGGTCACCCGCACCGCGCCGGGAAGGTCGGTGCCGAGCGCCGCCAACAGGTCGAAGTCGTTGCCTGGCCTCACAGTATCGGCGTGGTGCTTTTCCATCGCTTCGCGGAGTTTGTCCTCGGGAAGGAGGTTGGCGAAGAACGGCGGCAGAACGCCTTGCTGTGGTTTTGGGTCCTTCCGGAGGCCTCCGCCGGCCGACCTGAACGAGAGACTCAAGACCGGCGGGCGCGGAGTTTTTCGGTAGTCCTCCGACAGGTTGAACGCGTTGAAGTCGCCTGGGGTACGGACGATCGTCCCGACACCCACTCCTTTGAGGGTGACTTCGAGCGAACTGATGGCTTCAGGGCCGGATCGTTGTGCGCTCATGCTCGTCGTCCTCGCTGGGGTCCGCGACGAATGCCGGTTGGTCATCGTCTTCGGCCGGCCGAAGCATTGATCGCACGGCCGGGACCAGTTCGGTCGGAATTGGCATCATTTCCAGGTTGAGGGCGCGAGCTATGTTGAAGAGGTTGGTCGTGCGCGCGGCGGCGTCGCCGGCTTCTATCGCCCGATATCGGGGGCGGCTGAGACCGGCTCTGGTCGCCACCTCTTCTTGAGTAAGGCCGGCCCGCTCACGGGCTTGGCGAAAGTGGGCCCCCAACTCCTTGAGAAGATCGAATTCTTGGCTCATGATACGTCTCCGTATCGTTTTGGGTTAAATGATACGTTATGTATTATTTTTCCGAGGCTAGTCAACCGGATTGATACGTTTAGGTATCGTTCAAATTAGCCCATCTTGGTCAGCTCCGGGTGCGGCTCGATGCTGACCTGCATCAGCACGTTGACCTTGCTGTCCTTCAGCCAGTCCGGCTTCTGCGACTTGAAGCTCGACCAGTCCCAGCCGCAGACGCCGTCGATCTCGCCGCGCTCCATGGCGAGCGCCATGTCCGGCGTGCCGCGGTAGCCCGGCACGATGTCCCACAGCGCGCCCGACGTGTGCTTGTGCAGGTAGCCGTATTCGTAGGTGGAATTGTTCGGTGCGCTGCCGCCGAACTTGGTCTTGATCTTCTGCGCGTCCTCGAATTTCTGGATTTTGCCGCTCTTCAGCGTGACGCAGACGCGGGTGCCGCTGTTGGCGGTGCCGACGTATTTCACCTTGTTCGGATCGAACATCGGCGCGGCGTGGTCGTCGAGCAGCGGTCCCATGATTGCGCCCGGCATGACGCCGGCGACCGAGGTGCCGTCCTTCGGCGCGATGCTCTGGATGTATTGCGCGGCCTTGGCGCTGCCCGCGCCCGGCATGTTCTTCACCACGACCGTCGGCTCGCCCGGAATGTGGCGGCCGAGATGACGCGCCACCGTGCGGGCATAGATGTCGTAGCCGCCGCCCGGCGGCGCGCCGACGATCCATTCGACGGTCTTGCCGGCGTAATAGTCGGCGGCGAGCGAAGGCGCGGCACAGGGCAGCGCCAAGGCCGAAAAAAGTGCCAGTACGGTGGATTTTGCTGCCTTGGCGCGCATCGGCGGCTCCTTTGCCGAAAGGTTAGGCGAACACCAGCATACCGGCAATTGCGGCCGGTTGACGCGAACCGCCCGCGGTCGTATTGGGCTTAATGCGACGGTGCGAGGGGTTCATGCGCTCTATCCGCAAGCTTGCTGTTCTTGGAATCGTGGCGGCCGCCGGCGCGCTCGCGGCCCCCGCCGCCCATGCCTTCACGATGGAGAACAATGACGCCGCCGGCGCTTACGGGGTGCCGAAGTTCGACATCGAGGAGCAGGCCAAGAATTTCAGCAAGGGCGGCGCCGACACGTCGCTTGGCAAGAACGACGGCAGCGTGCCCTTCGCCGGTGGCACGCTGAACTTCGGCGTGCGGCAGGGCTCCAATTTCAACTCCGGCTTTGGCCCGGGCTTTCTCGGCCCGATGAACCGCGACACCAGGCAGGACTTCAACCACATCGTGACGCCGGAGAGTTTGAAGTAGCGATAGCGCGGCGGCCCGTTTCCGTCAGGCCTTGCCACACACTCGGCGTCATGCCCGGGCTCGACCCGGGCATCTATGAAGCGGCGCGGCCAAGCAAACCTTACATTTTGACGTGCGGAAGTCGCTCATGGATCGCCGGGCCTTCGCCCGCCGAAGGACTATCGAGCCGAACCCTTCGAGGCGATGCTAAGGCCCGCAGGCGGGTCAAGCCCGGCGATGACGGGGTGTGAGGCGATACTTATCCCGCATTCCTTGACATTCGGACATTTTTGTCCGATATAGGAGCGCGTCCCTCGATCGATTGCTCCCGGCGATGAACAAACGCGACCGATTCATCGCCGAGTTGCGGGAAGAGGCACGCAGGAAAGGCCTCGCGTTCCGGGCCGAGACCTGGCGCGGCAAGGGCGGCCACATGATGGTGTTCGTCGGCGATCGGTTGACGACGGTACCGTCGCGCGAGATCGATCCGAAGACGGCACGGAAGATCAGAAAGCAACTCGGTCTCGCGGATTAGCGCCAGGTGTTGTAGGAGACTGCGATGCAGACCTATGTTTATCGTGCCGAGTTCGAACGGGGTTCGCGGCGCGGCTTCGTCGTAAGCTTCCCGGATGTGCCCGAGGCGATCACTCAGGGTCGTGACATGGCGGACGCCCGCAGCATGGCCGAGGAGGCGCTTGGCCTCGCGCTTCTGACCTATCTGGAGCGCGGGATGCGGCTGCCCAAGTCGCGCGCCAAGGGCCGCAGCCTGGTCGAGATCGCAGTCGCTCCCGATGTTGCGGCGAAGCTTGCGGTGCTGGAATCCTTTGCTGCCGCGGGCATTTCCAAAAGCGAGCTGGCGCGCCGCATCGGCAAGGACGAAAAGGAGGTGCGCCGCATCCTCGACCCAAGACACGCGACCAAGCTGCCGGCGTTGATGGCCGCGTTGCGCGCGCTCGGCAAGCGGCTGGTGGTCGGCGTATTGGAAGCGGAGGCGGCGTAGGCAACGCCTACACCCCCTTCGCCATCTCCCGCAGCTTGAATTTCTGAATCTTCCCCGTGCTGGTCTTCGGCAATTCCGCGAACACCACGTGGCGCGGCACCTTGTAGCCGGCGAGGTTCTTCTTGCACCACGCCACCAGCTCGTCGCTGCGTCGCCGTTTGCCCCGGCTTCAGTTCGACGAAAGCGCAAGGCGTCTCGCCCCATTTGTCGTCGGGCTTGGCGACGACGGCAGCGGCCTGCACCGCCGGGTGCTTGTAGAGCGCGTCCTCCACCTCGATCGACGAAATATTCTCGCCGCCGGAGATGATGATGTCCTTGGAGCGGTCCTTGAGCTGGATGTAGCCGTCCGGATGCATCACGCCGAGGTCGCCGGAGTGAAACCAGCCGCCGGTGAAGGCCGCATCGCTCGATTTCTTGTTCTTCAGGTAGCCCTTCATCACCACGTTGCCGCGGAACATCACCTCGCCAAGCGTCTCGCCGTCGCGCGGCACCGGCTGCATGGTGTCGGGATCGAGCACGTCGAGCGCCTCGAGCGGCACGTAGCGCACGCCCTGGCGCGCCTTCTTCGCCGCCTGTTCGGCAAGCGGAAGCCGGTCCCAGGCGCGCGTGCCATTCGTTGGTGGTGGCGGGGCCGTAGGTCTCGGTCAGGCCGTAGACGTGGGTGACGTTGAAGCCCGCCTCCTTCATCGCCGCCAGCACCGCCTCCGGCGGCGGCGCGGCGGCGGTGAAGAACTCGACGCGGTGCGGCAGCGGCTTCTTCTCCTCGGCCGGCGCGTTGAGCAGCGTCGCCATCACGATCGGCGCGCCGCACAGATGCGTCACTTTGTGATCGGCGATCAGCGTCGTACATCGCCTTGCGCCCGCACCTGGCGCAGGCAGACGTGCGTGCCGGCGACCACCGAGATCGTCCAGGGAAAGCACCAGCCGTTGCAGTGGAACATCGGCAGCGTCCAGAGATAGACGCAGTGCCTGGGCATCGAGCCGGTCAGCACGTTGCCGAGCGCAAGCAGATACGCGCCGCGGTGGTGATAGACCACGCCCTTCGGATCGCCGGTGGTGCCCGACGTGTAGTTGAGCGTGATCGCGTCCCATTCGTCGTCCGGCATCCGCCAGGCGAAATTCGGATCGCCGCTGCGCGATGAAATCCTCGTATTCGATCTGGCCGAGCCGCTCGCCCGCGCCGGAATATTCCGGATCGTCGTAGTCGATCACCAGCGGCTTCACCTTGCAGAGCGCCAGCGCCTCCTTCACCACCTTGGAAAACTCGCGGTCGGCGATCAGCACCTTGGCTTCGCCGTGGTCGAGCTGGAACGCGATGACGGCGGCATCGAGCCGGGTGTTGATGGTGTTGAGCACCGCGCCCGTCATCGGCACGCCGTAGTGGCATTCCAGCATCGCCGGCGTGTTGGCGAGCACCGCCGACACCGTGTCGCCGCGGCCGATGCCGCGCTTGACCAGCGCCGAGGCGAGCCTGCGCGAGCGCGCGTAGAACTCGGCGTAGCTCCGCCGCAGCGGGCCGTGCACGATCGCAGGCTGGTCGGGGAACACGGACGCCGCGCGCTCCAGCAGAGTGAGCGGCGTCAGCGGCTGGAAGTTCGCCGGATTGCGGTCGAGGTCGGTGTCGTAGGGCGTTGCCATGGCGAGACAAGTGTAGAACGCGGTCGCACTGGTTTGAAAGCGGCGCGTGTTTCTGGAGCAGCGCTCATTCATGTGCCCTCTCCCGCAACGGGAGGGCAAAGCTATTGGCGCTCGCGCCCGCGGCTCTGCTGCCGATCAGCTCACTTCTTCAGCAGTTCCAGCACGCCGTGCTTGAGGGCGTCGGCCTCGGTCTTCGGCGCCTCGGCGCCGAGCGACTGCAGTTCCTTGATGGCTGCGGCGGAGGCGAGCGGCGAGATGCGAACCACCTGGCGGAAATCGGCTATGGCATGCTCGCGGTCGCCCTTTAACCGGTAAGCGATGCCACGCTCCTGGTAGGCAAACGTGTAGTCCGGCATCAGCTTGATCGCCTCGGTGTAGTCGGCGATGGCAAGATCGAGGTTGCCCTTGTCGCGGTACGAATTGCCGCGCAGCACGAAGCCGGCGAAACCATGCGGGTCGAGCCGGAGGAATTCGCTGAAGTCGGCGATGGCGCGATCGTGCTCGCTCTGCGATTGGTAGATTTGGGCGCGAGCCAGATAGCTGCGGGCGGCGCGTGGCTCGAGCCGGATGAGCTTGGTGAAGTCGGCTATCGCCCGCTCTTTGTGACCGGAATAGGCGTAGGCCTGGCCGCGGCCCCACCACGCATCGGCGTAGTCCGGCTGACGTTCGATCGTCGCGGTGAAATCGGCGATGGCGCGGTCGTAGTGATTGGTCTCGAAATGCGAGATGCCTCGGCGATAGTAGAACAGCGCAAAGCCCGGATTGATGCGGATCGCCTCGTCGAGATCGGCGATAGCGCGGTCGTGGTCGCCGGCGTACTGCGACAGGCTCGCGCGGAACATGTAGGTGAGGGCCGCCCGCGGATCGAGCCGGATCGCCTCGTCGAAGTCTGCCGCTGCGCCCTTGCTGTCGCCCTTGTCGACGCGGGCGAGGCCCCGGCTTTGCAGCGCGACCATCTTGATCTCCGCCGGCATGGCGGGGTCGCCGATGAGCTGGGAGCAGGCCTCGATCTTGCGGTCGGGATCGCCCGACTGCCGGCAATCCCGGGACACCTTCTGGTCCGCCGCGAGCGCAGCGCTTGCAAGCAGGGCCAAAGCCGAAATCAACAGCACCGGAATGCGCATCGCCGTCTCCGCGCCGGGCAGGATACTTGCCGTAATGCATTTGTCGAACGGCGGCCGGTCCGGGTTCAAACCGGGCGGTCACCGCCAGAGCAATTCGGTCAATCCTTGGCGCGTCAGCTCGCAGCCGAGCAGGAACACGATGATGTTGGTGATCTGGTAGAACATCGCCTCGGGGGTGACGCGCACCAGCCAGATGCCGAGCATGTTGGTCGGCGATCGCCAGCGGAAACAGCGCCAGCGAGGTCGCAAAGCCCGGCGGTCGAAAACTGGCCGAGCGCCACGTAAGGCGCGATCTTCATGACATTGGCGGCGGCGAAGAACATCACCGTGGTGCCGACGTAGATCATCTTCGGCAGCCGCTGCGGCAGCACGAACGCATAGTAGGGCGGGGCGCCGATCTGGATCAGCGTGGTGGTGAAACCGGACAGCGCGCCCCAGAACGCGCCGTGCGAGGCGCGCGGCTTGGGCGGCTCGCCCGGCAGCCAGTGGCGGAACGCCGCGTAGCCGACGAAACCGAGCGCAATCAGCCCGACCAGCCAGCCGGATCACGCCGTCGGAAACATGGGCCGCGAACAGCCAGGCCAAGCCGACGCCCACCACGCAGCCTGGAATCATCGACCTTCAGATTCCACGGATCCCAGACGCGGCGATAGACCCACACCGAGATCGTGTCCTGCAGCAGGATGATCGGCAACAGGATCGCCGCGGCCTCCAGCGGCGGCAGCATGATCGCGAGCAGCGGCGTCGACACCATGCCGATGCCGGAGAATCCGCCCTTCGACAGGCCGAGGAAGACCACCGCCGGCACGGCGGCGACGTAGAACAACGGATCGGCGATCAGCGTCATGGCCGCGGTGTTAGAGCGCAGATGTGCCGGCCGCGCCACCCGATTTGACGCATGGCGACATGCTCAGTGCCACCACAGGTCGATCACGGCGCTGCGGATCAGCTCGACGGCGATGACGAACATCAGCACGTAGGCGATGCGGAAGAACATCTCCGTGGAGGTCCGGCGCACCAGCCAGATGCCGGCGTAATTGGCGGCGACCGCGATCGGCACCAGCGCCAAGCCGACCACGATGTTGTCGCGCGTGAGAAAGCCCAGCGTGGCGAAGCCCGGAAATTTCACCACATTGCTGGCCGCGAACAAAATGCTGACGGTGCCGATGTAGGTGAGCTTGTCGAGCCGCTGCGGCAAAAGGTGGATCTGCCAGGCCGGGCCGCCGGCGTTGGCCAGCATGGTGGTAACGCCGCCGATCGCGCCGAACACGATGCCGGTGACGGTGTTCGGCTGCGGCGTGTAGCGCTCGAACCGCTTGCTCATCCAGGTCCGGATCACGAACAGCGCCGCGATCAGCCCGATGGCCAGCCGGATGTGCGCCGCCGACAGGTGCGCGGCCAAAAGCCAGGCGCCGAACATCCCGACCACCATGCTGGGCAGCATGATCTTCAGATTCCATGCGCTCCAGGCGTGGCGGTAGACCCACAGCGTCAGCGTGTCCTGCGCGATCGCGGTGGGCAGGATGATGGCTGCGGCCTGCAGCGGCGGCACGAACAGCGACATCAGCGGCAGCGCCATCACGCCAAGCCCGAGGAAGCCGCCCTTGGAGATGCCGAGCAGGCAGACGCCGATGACGGCGACGGCCATGAAGCTGGGGTCGGCGAGCAGTTCCACGGGCACCCGGCGGCGTAGGGAAATCGAGCGGGCATATGAGCGCAGTGGCAAATGTTGCGCCAGATCATTTCCGGCATCGCTGCCGCAAATCGCGGGGATCGTGCTTGTGCCATCTCCCGCAAGGGGAGAGGGCACATCAATCGGCGCCGCGCTTGCAAAAGGCGTCGCAGCAGCGACAATTACAGCCGGAGAAACATCATGGACGCCCGGACGAGCCGCTATCCCGAGATCTACGCGCGCTGGCAGCGCGACCCGCTGGGATTCTGGGGCGAGGCGGCGCAGGCGATTGACTGGATCGAGAAGCCGAAGACGGTGTTCGATCCCAACGCCGGCGTCTACGGCCGCTGGTTTCCCGACGGCGTCTGCAACACCTGCTGGAACGCCGTCGACCGCCACGTCGAGGCCGGCCGCGGCGCGCAGGCCGCGATCATCTACGACTCGCCGGTCACCGGCACCAAGCAGACCATCACCTACGCGGCGCTGCAGACCAAGACCGAGCTCCTCGCCGGCATCCTCCGGCACGACTTCGGCGTCAGGAAGGGCGACCGCGTCATCCTCTACATGCCGATGATTCCGGAGGCGCTGGTCGCGATGCTGGCCTGCGCGCGGATCGGCGCCATTCATTCGGTGGTGTTCGGCGGCTTTGCGCCGAAGGAGCTCGCCACCCGCATCAACGACTGCACGCCCAAAGTCATCATCTCGGCAAGCTGCGGCATCGAGGGCGCGCGCGTCATTCCCTATAAGCCGCTGCTCGACGCCGCGATCGATCTCGCCAAACACAAGCCCTCCGCCTGCCTGATCCTGCAGCGCCCGCAGGCCGAGGCGGCGCTTACGCCCGGCCGCGATCACGACTGGCAGAAGACCTGGGACGAGGCGCTGGTGTGGGCCAAGAACGTCATCAAGCCCGTGCCGCTCCAAGCCACCGATCCGCTCTATATCCTCTACACCTCGGGCACCACCGGCATCCCCAAGGGCGTGGTGCGCGACAACGGCGGCCACATGGTCGCGCTCCATTGGTCGATGAAGAACCTCTACGGCGTCGAGCCGGGCGAGGTGTGGTGGGCCGCTTCCGACATCGGCTGGGTGGTCGGCCACAGCTACATCGTCTATGCGCCGCTGTTCTACGGCGCCACCACCGATCCTCTACGAGGGCAAGCCGGTCGGCACGCCCGGATGCCGGCGCGTTCTGGCGCGTCATCGCCGAGCACGGCGCCGTCGCCATGTTCACCGCGCCGACCGCGTTCCGCGCCATCAAGAAGGAAGACCCGCAGGGCAAGCTGTTCGCGCAATACGACTTCGCGAAATTCCGCACGCTGTTCCTGGCCGGCGAGCGCGCCGATCCCGACACCATCGTCTGGGCGGAGAATCTTCTGAACAAGCCGGTAATCGACCACTGGTGGCAAACGGAAACAGGCTGGTGCATCGCCGGCAATCCGGTGGGGCTCGGCCAGCTTCCGGTCAAGCGCGGCTCGCCGACCGTGGCGATGCCGGGCTACGACATCCGCGCGGTGGACGATGGCTGCAAGGAGGTCAAGCGCGGCACCATGGGCTCGCTCGTGGTCAAGCTGCCGCTGCCGCCGGCCTCGCTGCCGACGCTATGGCAGCAGGACGACCGCATGCGCGAGAGCTACCTCGACGAGTTTCCCGGCTACTACAAGACCGCCGACGCGGGCTACATCGACGACGACGGCTATGTCTACGTCATGGGCCGCACCGACGACATCATCAACGTCGCCGGCCACCGGCTTTCGACCGGCGGCATGGAGGAGGTGCTGTCGTCGCACCAGGACGTCGCCGAATGCGCCGTGCTCGGCATCAAGGACGAGCTGAAGGGCGAGGTGCCGTGCGGCTTCATCGTGCTGAAGGCCGGCGTCAACCGCCCGCCCGCCGAGATCGAGCAGGAGTGCGTGCAATTGGTGCGCGACAAGGTCGGCCCGGTCGCCTCGTTCCGCCTCGCCATCGCGGTGGCGCGCCTGCCGAAAACGCGCTCCGGAAAAATCCTTCGCGGCACCATCAAGAAGATGGCCGACAGGCGAGCAATTTGCGGTGCCCGCCACCATCGACGATCCGGCGATCCTCGACGAGATCGGCAGCGCCATGAAGGCGAAGGGGGTGGGGGCTTAAACCTCAGTCCACTCCTTCGTCATGGCCGGGCTTGTCCCGGCCATCCACGTCTTCCTTCACCTAAGGGAATGTCCGGCGGGTTCGTATATTTCATGACCAGTCGCCGCGCCGGCATATTGTATACCGGCGTCACCAGCGATCTGCCGCGCCGTGCATTTGAGCATCACAGCGGAACGATCAAAGGCTTCACCAATCACTATGGTCTCAAAACTCTCGTTTATTACGAACAATTCGACGCCATCCAGCGCGAGAAGACAATCAAGCACTGGCCGCGCGCTTGGAAGGGCGACTCATCCACCAGATGAATCCTGAGTGGAAGGACTTGTTCGATGACGATGTGATCGCTGGTGTCCCCCACCACGTCGCGGGCATCCACGTCTTACTTTTGAAGAGCGCAACAAGAAAGACGTGGATGGCGGGGACAAGCCCGGCCAGGACGGTGCCGAGCCCTCCGCAATAAACGTCACGCCGCCTTCCGCTTCGCCCCGCGCCGTACCTTCGCCGGCTTCACTGGCGGCAGCAATACATCGGCCGGCACGCCAAAGCGCGCCCGTAGCCGCTGCACCATCGTCATGCTCAGCCCTTTCCTGCCGCTCAGCACCTCGCTAACGCGACTCATGGTGCCAAGGATCGGTACCATGTCGGCGCGCGAGAGTCCGTGCTGATCCATCAGATAGCGGATCACGTCCGCGGTGCGCGGCGTGCGGCGCGGCCAGCGGCTTTGCTCGTAGTCAGCGATCAGGCGCGCCTGCGCCGCGAGCCGGGCGGCGTCGGCTACATTGTCCGACGGCAGCAATGCTTCGACGAGCTTGAGCGCGCGAGCCAGTTCCGCGTCGCTGTCGATCACGATCAGGGTTGCATCCATCACACCGTCTCCGCATCGATTGCGTCGTATTCTGCGTGCGTCCCGAAGAACCGAATCATCAGTACGCCCGCCCGATAATTGAGTGCCGCGACCAGGCGATAGTCATTGCCCTTGATGTTGAACACCGCGCGGCCACCCCTGAGAATGCTTGCCTTCGGGTGCGACCGCTTCACGTCCTCCGGGGTTCGCCATTCCGCCCGGCTGGCGATTGAAAGCCACCCGTCGTACTGGGACCGCGCCGCCTTGATCCCTTGATGGCCGGCACGGCTTGCGAAATAGCGTTCGCCGATCTGAGTGCCGATGACGATCACTTGAATAGCCTAGCATGGATTTCCAAAAAATGGAAATCCAGTCTCTGCAACCGACTACGTTCGTCCGCCGTTTCACCTCGGATTGGCTATTTCAGCCGCGACCCTGTATCCCTGTGCCTTGCCGGATGATCGCTGCGGCTTCCCCCGTCCCCGGCTTTAGGAAACAACGTGACCAAACCCGAACTCGGCACCAAGCGCCTCTGCGCCGGCTGCAACGCGAAGTTCTACGACCTGAACAAATCCCGCATCGTCTGCCCGATGTGCGAGGCGGTGTTCGAGCCGCCGAAGCCCGCCCCGGTGCGGCCGCGGCGCGCGCTCGATCCGATCCCTGCGCCGGCGCTCGTCCCTGCGGCGGCCGTGGCGGCGCGAAAGAGCGAGGCCGCGAGCGAGGACGGCGCCGTGCTGGTGAAGTCCGACGGCGAGACGGAGGCCGAAACCGGCGTGCCGTTGCTGGAGGAGATCGACGAGGACTGATCGCGCGCTCGCTGAGCGGCCGGCGGCGTCAAGCCTTCGGCAGCTCGATGATCTTGTTGACGCCTTCGTTGGAATTGTAGATCGACACCTGGACCACGGGGTGACCTTTCTTGATGAGCAGGCCTGCAGCCTCGGCGGCCTCTTCGGTCAGATAGAACGCCTTGGTCTGCCGGTCGACCTGAAGCCGGAAGTCGCCGACCTCCTTCTTGATCCGCTGGCTCGGCGCCTCCTGCACGGCGTCCTCGGATTCGGGTTTTCGGGTGACCTTGATTTCGGGTCGCGAAGCCATGTCGGAAATTCTCCTTGACTGAAATGAGCCTGAGCTGACGCCCGCACCGATCGGACCTGCCGGACCTGGCGCGTTGGCCGCCAGCCGATGGGGCCGGCGCCGCGCCAGGTTGTGTTCGGTATTTTGCTGACGCGTGCCGGGCGCCGGGATGGCGCCGCGTGATCCTTCTGCGCCCAACGGCGCGATTTGGGAAGGGCCAAACCTGTCGGGAACATAGCGCGGCTTGGACTTTTAAGGATTATATTCATAATATTGCCATATTTTCCTATTACCACCTTCGCCATCCCGTCCCATCCGAGGGGCGCTGCAGCGTCGCAAGTGCGGGGCGGGGTGCGGTGGCCGATGGAATGCAAATGAGGGGTGCCAGACGTACACCCCGCCGTCGGCGGCCCAAGCCGCAAGGTCCCGGCGCCACAGGTTGGTGTCACCGGGCTTCTTGGCGGCAGCGCCGTAACTCCGTGCCAACGGCCAGGCGCTGCCGAGGCTCTCAGCGGTGGGTAGGCCCCGTCACCAGCGCCACAGCGCGAGGGGTCCTGAAAACTCCGCCCACCGGGGGTCTTGCGGAGCAAGCCTCAAACACCGCGCGCGGGACGTCGGCGAGAAGGCGGACTTGCGGATTGCAAGACAGATGGACGGCGCTCCTTAGCGGGATCGCCGTTCCGCTCAGGCGTCGCGAGAGGCCTGAGCCCGCGGGTCCGACCGGACCCCGGCGTCCCGCGCGCCCTCGGACTTCGCGAGTGCGCGCGCACGGTCTGTGCTGGAGCCTCTGCGGCGTCCAGTGCGTCATCGCGTTCCTTGAGCCGGCCGGACGGCCATGAAACGCTCACGGCAAACGACGGCGATCAACGCCGCGGCACCAGGGAGAGCATCATGCCGGGCACCCATCGTGTGCACTTATCCGCTTTGGTTTCCGTCGCCGTCCTGATCGCGGCGTCGCCCGCTGCCGCCGACAGCGTCGCCGAATTCTACAAGGGCAAGACCGTCGCTATCGTCATGGGCACCGGTCCGGGCGGCAGCTACGACCTCTACGGCCGGACCATCGCCGAGCACATCGCACGCCACATTCCCGGCAATCCGAGCATGATCGTCGAGCACATGCCGGGCGCCGGCGGCGTCATCGCCGGCAACAACATCTACGGCACGGCGCCCCAGGACGGCACCAAATTGCTGCTGTCTCATGCCATTCCGCTGTCGGAAAAGCTCGAGCCGACCGGCGTGCGTTTCGAATCGGCGAAGTTCAACTGGCTCGGCGCCTACGACGCCATCGCGCAGATGCTGGCGGTGTGGCACACGGCGCCGGCGCAGACCATCGAGGACCTCAAGACCAAGCCGATCGTCGTCGGTTCCTTCAGCAAGACTCACCTGACCTACCAGTGGGCCTCGCTGCTGAAGGACGCCATCGGCGCGGACTACAAGGTCGTGAGCGGCTACCGCAGCGGCAACGACTGCAATCTCGCCATGGAGCGCGGCGAAATCCACGCCTGGACCGCTTCATGGGAAAATCTGAACGGCACGCGGCCGCAATGGCTGGCGGAAAAGAAGGTCAATCTGCTGGTGCAGTTTACGCTTGAGCGCGAGCCCTATTTGAAGGACGTGCCCACGCTGGTTGAGCTGACGCCGCCGAGCAAGAAGGACGTGGCGGAGTTCGTCATCTCCGGCACGCCCTTTGCCCGCGCGCTGGCGACCGGTCCAGGCGTGCCGGCGGAGCGCGTGGCGGCGCTGCGCAAGGCGTTCGACGAGTTGATGCATGACGAGGTCTTCCTGGCGGATGCCAGGAAACGCAAGCTGTCAATAAGTCCGCGCAGCGCGACCCAGGTCCAGACTTTGGTGAACAAGCTTGCTTCGGCGTCGCCGGAGTTGATCGCCAGGGTGAAAAAGGCGATCGGACAGATCGAGTAGACAAGACATCCGTCAGTGACATGACGAGGGCGTTGCATCGCGTGCTAACATTGCGGCCCTTCGATCGAGAAACGCATCCGGGGAGGACATCATGGCCGACACGCAAGCCGAACCGAAACTGCTGCTGCCGCAATCTCAAGTCGTTCTACGACTTCGCCACTCCGCTGGCCTGGCCGCTGATCCGCATCGCGGTCGGCTGGAATCTGCTGGTCCACGGCTGGGGCAAGGTCACGCGCGGGCCCGGCGCCTTTGCCAAGGCGTTTGGCGACATGGGCTTTGAGCCGGCGCTGCTTTGGGTGTGGGGCGCGCTCGGCATCGAGTTCGTCGGCGGCATCGCGCTGATCCTTGGCCTGTTCACGCGGTTCTTCGCCGCGGCGGCCGCGATCGAGATGGCGATCATCTCCTATCTCTATTGGAAGAACGGCTTCGCCTGGCTCAACCGCGGCTACGAATACACGCTGATGTGGGGCCTGGTCTGCTTCGCCATTTCGTTGCGCGGCGGCGGGCCATACTCGCTCGACCGCAAGCTCGGCACCGAGCTTTAGCGGGCGTGGAGTCGCCTGCGGCTTGGCTCCGGCGCGCCAGGGCGTTCCAAAATCATAGGCAGCTCAATGGCTTATGGACCAGGAATTTTAAGCTTGAAGCTTTAAGCTTAAAGCATTAGCTCAACGTCCCGGCGCTCCGGTTCCAATTCATTTTGGATCAAAGCGGTGGCCTCGACGCCACTGATGGTTGCGTCATTTCAATGCGCGAATTGGACGGTAGCGACGGAGACAATGACGATTTTGTCAGATACGTGCGATACGCCCAAGCCGGATGAGATCAGGGCGGCGACCGAGCGCATCATAGCCAGCGACGTGTTCAGCCGTTCGCCGCAACTCGGCGCCTTTCTGCGTTTCATTGTCGATGCTGTGCTCAACGGCAAGGGCGACCGCATCAAGGCCTATACCATCGGCGTCGAGGTGCTCCGCCGCGACAGCAATTCGATCCCCAGCTTGATCCCATTGTGCGCGTCGAGGCGACCCGGCTGCGCCGCGCGATCGAGCGCTATTATACGGGTCCGGGCAGCGACGACCCGATCATCGTCGATCTGCCGCGCGGCACCTACGTGCCGACCTTCCGGCGGCGCGATCCGCCGGTGGGCCGCATCGATCCGGTCCTGAGCGCGTTCCGGCGCTGGATGCTCCTCCTGCATCAGCCGCCGACGCTCGCGTCGATCGGAGCCATTGCGGCAATAGCGGTATTTTTGATTGCAGGCGTCGTGCTGTACGAACGCCGCGATCATGCAACTCGGCTCGCCGGCGTTCATCGCGCCAGCTCGACACCAGGGCCGTGACGCAGGATTGCCGCCCGGCAACGGCATGCCGACGATCCAGATCGAGCCCTTCCGGGTGATCGGGTCGCCACCGCCGCCACGGCGTGCTGCCGGACCACCTTTATGCCAAGATCAGCGACGCCTTCGCGCGCTTCGACACGGTCAACGTGGCCTCCGGGACGCCGATGCACACGCCGACTATCGCCTCTCCGGCACGCTGGAATATGTCGACGACACGGCCAACGCGTGGTTCACGCTTGACCAGCAGCGCCGAAGGCAAGGTGGTCTGGTCGCGCACCTTCGAGCA
This sequence comes from uncultured Alphaproteobacteria bacterium, assembly GCA_963702635.1. Taxonomy (GTDB): domain Bacteria; phylum Pseudomonadota; class Alphaproteobacteria; order Rhizobiales; family Xanthobacteraceae; genus Z2-YC6860. The sequence continues at coordinate 150,556 of CAVPDL010000006.1, read as the reverse complement.
CGTGCATCGCGCCGATGAAGCCGGCGTCACCGGGAATTCCATCGTCATCTCGCTCACCAACTCGCTGCTGCAATCCTACGGCGTCATCCGGGCGCGGGACCGCGCCAAACAGCTCGCCTCGAATACCGGCGATCCCCGGTATCGCTGCATCCTGGAGGCCGCCGACGCGATGCGCACGGCCGACCGCGCGGCCCATGACCTGGCCCGAACCTGTCTCGAACGGCTCACCGCGGCCGATCCAAGCTTTGCGGTCGGCCTGATTTTTCTGTCGATGATGTACAGCCGGGAATTCCAGCTCGAATATGAGCCGCGCCAGGGCGACGCACCGGCGCTGGATCGGGCGCTGCGCACGATCCGACAGGCGATCGCGCTGCATCCGGAAGACTCGCGCGCCTATCTGGCGCTGATGGTGATCCAGTTCAACCGCCGCGATATCGCCGCGGCGCTCTGGCCGCCGGCGAGAAGTGCATGACGCTGAACAAATACGACATGCTGGCGCTCGGCGAATATGGCGGCCGGCTGATCCTCGCCGGCGACGTCAGCAACGGCATGAAAATGCTGCGCGAGGCCGGCGCCCACGGCGCGGTGCGCCCGGCGTGGCATCACATCTATCTGTTTATCGGCAGCTATATCGACGGCGACATGGCGGAGGCCGTCCGCCACGCCAAGGACATCCCGAACGACAACACCGCGCTCGGCCAGGTCGCGCGCGTGCTGGCCGCCAAGGCCGAGGGCAACGAGCCCGAGCTGCGGAAGGCGATCGATCGGCTGTCGGCAGTCGCCCCGGCCTGGCGCCGCGACCCCCATGCCGAGCTCGCCCGGCTCATCGCCGACGAGGGCATCGTCGACCGGCTGGCGCGGGACCTCGCCGCCGCAGGCGTCTCTGGCGAGGCCGAAAAAGGTACCAACGGTCATTCTGGTCTGTCCAACTAACCTGCTGTGTTCGCTGCATCCGATTTCCCGACTTTAGCGCGCGATTTGCCGTAAATTGCTTCATTTCACAGATCGTTCTCGATCAAACCGCGCGGCCGGCCCGCGTTGGGCCTCGCGCTTACAGGCTGAGTGGTCACGACGGCGGTCAGCCCCTTCGGAAGCGTGCCCATTGAAATCGATTGGCGACGCTCCGACGCAAAGCCATTCCCACTTTTGCCCGATGCAGCGCGCGGCGACGAGGCGACCGATGTCCAATTGCGAAAATGATGTCCGTTCATCGACGGAAGTTGTCTGGCTCGACGACACCGGCAGCGGCCGCGTCGATCCTGCCGGCCGAGCGGGTGCTGTCCATTGCGAAACGTCGCCAAGATGTTCGGCGTTTCGCAGCTGTCGCTGCGCTACTACGAAATGCGCGGCCTGATCCGGCGCCGGCATTCGCTGGACGGCGTCCGCGTCTACGGCTGGGCCGATTGCGAACGGATCGCCTTCATCATCAAGTGCCGCAAGGCCGGGCTGACGCTCGCCGATATCATCATGATCATCCAGGCCACCGAGGACGATATCTCGCCGCTTCAGTTCAAGATCGGACAGGAGACCTGCATGGCCTTGGTGGACCGGCTGGAGGGGCGGCGCAGGGTGATCGACGAGGCGCTCGCCGAGTTGAGCCACGTCCACGCGCTGCTGACGAGCAAGCTGCTGGGCGAGAAAGTCAGGCGCGAATAACTTTCAGGCCAGTCTCGAACTGCAGCTTGGCCAGCCGCGCGTAGAGGCCGTCGCGCGCGACCAGGCTGTCGTGCGTGCCCTCCTCGACGATGCGGCCCTGGTCCAGCACCAGGATGCGGTCGCAGGACAGCACGGTCGCGAGCCGGTGCGCGATCACGAGCGTGGTGCGGCCGGCCATCAGCCGCTCGAGCGCCGCCTGCACCAGCGTCTCGCTCTCGGCGTCGAGCGAGGAGGTCGCCTCGTCGAGCAGCAGCAGCGGCGCGCTCGCGCAGGATCGCGCGCGCGATGGCGATGCGCTGGCGCTGGCCGCCGGACAGCGTGACGCCGCGCTCGCCGACCGGCGTGTCGTAGCCCTGCGGCAGCGCGCGGATGAATTCGCGCCGCGGCGGCGGCCTCGGCGGCGCGCTCGATCTCGGCGTCGGACGCGTCGGGCCGGCCGAAGCGGATGTTGTCGCGCACGCTCATGGCGAAGATCGCGGTGTCCTGCGGCACCAGCGCGATGTGGCGGCGCAGCTCGGCCGGATCGGCATCGGGCAGCCGCACGCCGTCGAACGTCACCGCGCCGGACTTCGGATCGTAGAACCGCAGGATCAGATGAAAGATCGTGCTCTTGCCGGCGCCGGAGGGGCCGACGATCGCGACCTTCTCGCCGGGCTTGACGCGAAACGACACGCCGTCGAGCACGTCGGCCTCCGGCCGCGCCGGATAGGCAAAGCGCACCGCCTCGAACGCGACCTCGGCGCGCGGCGCGCTGGCGGCAGCGCGACGGGATGCGCGGGCGCGCTGGATTTCGCGGCTCGATCGCGAGCAGCTCCATCAGCCGCTCGGCCGAGCCCGCGGCCTGCGACAGCTCGCCCCAGACCTCGCTCAATTGGCCGAGCCCGCTCGCCGCGAACACCGCGAACAGCACGAACTGGCTGAGCCGGCCGGGCGTCATCTCGCCCGCGATCACGTCCTGCGCGCCGACCCAGAGGATGACGACGACGCTCGCGGAGGCGAGAAAAATGATGATCGCGGTGAGCACCGCGCGCGCCTTGGTCGACTGGATCGCGGCGCGATAGGCGCGCTCGACCGCGTCGGCGAAGCGCGCCGCTCGCCAGCGGCTCGTTGGTGAAGGCCTGCAGCGTGCGCACCGCGCCGATCAGCTCGGCGGCATAGGCCGAGGCGTCGGCGAGCGTGTCCTGCGCCGCGCGCGAGCGCCGCCGCACCGCGCGGCCGAAGCCGACCAGCGGCAGCACGATCACCGGGATGGCGGCCAGCACGAAGCCCGGACAGCTTCGGGCTCGTGACCACCATCATGGCGGCGGAGCCGAAGAACAGCACGAGGTTGCGCAGCGCGACCGAGACCGACGCGCCGACCGCGGACTTGATCTGCGTGGTGTCGGCGGTGAGCCGCGAGATCAGCTCGCCGGTCTGCGCGGTGTCGAAGAACGGCGCCGACAGCGCGGTCAGATGGCCGAACACGCGCGGCGCGCAGATCGGCCACCACGCGCTCGCCGAGCGTGGTCACGAGGTAGTAGCGCGAGGCGCTCGCGAGCGCGAGCACGGCGACCACCGCGATCATCACGCCGAAATACTGGTCGATCAGCCCGATGCGCTCGGCGTCGAAGCCGAAGTCGATCATGCGGCGCACCGCGACCGGCACCACCAGCGTCGCGACCGCGGCGGTCAGCAGCGCGACCAGCGCGGCTGCCGCGCGGCCGCGGTAGCGCATGACGTAGGGCACCAGCAGCCTGAGCGGGCGGAGCTTGGCCTTGCGGGCTGCGCGGCGGCGGGTTCCGCGGGCGCCGGTGGCGGCGATGTCATGCCCTGCGCTGCCGGCGGTATCGTTCATCGTCGCTGTCCTGCCCGGATTTCGCGCCGCGCCCGGCTCTTGCTCTGCCTCCGCGGCGCGCCAATTGCAACCGGTCGCGCGATCCGCAAGGCTTGTCGGGCCGCCCGGTCCTGTATAGAACCGCGCAAATCCAGCGAAATTCCAACCGCGGCGCGGCCGCAGGACATTAACGCATGAAGCCCGACACCCATCCCGAATTATCACACCATCAAGGTCGTGATGACCGACGGCACCGAGTTCACCACCCGCACCACCTGGGGCAAGAAGGGCGACACGCTGCACCTCGACATCGACCCGAAGTCGCATCCGGCCTGGACCGGCGGCCACCAGCAGCTGCTCGATCGCGGCGGCCGGCTGTCGCGCTTCCAGAAGAAGTTCGCGGGCTTGGCCTCAAGAAGAAAGAGGCGACGACCCGCGAAGATGAAAAGCCGACAAGCAAGTAATCCGCTTCGCACAAACAAAAACCCCCGCGCAAGCGGGGGTTTTTTGTTGGCCGGCGATCGCTTCAGTGCCCGTCCTGCTCGAACGCGGCCTTCAGCAGGCCCATCTGGCGCTCGACCGGATTGCCGGCCCGCGGCTTGTCGGGCGCGAGCGGCGGCGCATAGATGTTGGCGTCGAGCCGGCGGACCTGATCGTTGAGCTTCTTGGAGCGGTCGATCAGCGCGCGCAGCCGCTCGGGCAGGAGCTTGATGGTCTCCGGATCGCCGGGCTCGCCGGCGGCGAGCTTGACCTTGGTTTTTTCCTTGTTGGCCTGGGAGAGCGTCATCTCGCCCTCCTTGACCGCGCGATGCAGCAGCAGCCAGGAGGCGAGCTGCATCAGCCGCGTGGTCAGCCGCATGCTTTCGGTGGCGTAGGCCAGCGCCGCGCTGCGCTCGAGCTTCTTGGATTCCTGCCGGCCGGGGCCGTCGAGATAGGCCGCGGTTTCCTCGACCAGCGCCATGCCGTCGCGAAACAGAGCGGCAAACGCCTGCGAGCTGGCAAGCTTCTCGCCGAACGACGATCGGCGCCGCTTCGTCCGCGGAACGCTCGTTCATACGCTACGCCTCACCCAACACCCGAAGCGATATGAGCCGGATCGGCGGCGAACCTGTCCAGCCGTTCAGCCGCAATGTTTACAAAATGGTAACCGTCCGGACACGATCTGCCCCGAAACGGAACAAAAAAAGAGCCGCCGTTGCCGGCGGCTCGAAGGTGATAACAGGGAGGCGTCAAACAGAGTGGACAGGAGCCACTCAATGTCCATGAAGATGGACGAGTAATCAGTAATGAACCGAGAAAGCTTAACAACGGCTTAAGAACTGCGGCGCAATTGATTATGGTTAATGCGCGGTAAACATCGGCGCGGCCGAGTGGCTCGGCGTCACTTCTTGAAGAACAGATCGGCCGCCGATTTCGACGCCTGCTTGCTCTCCATGTCGCCTTCGAGCCGCGCGATCTCCTCCTTGAGCAGCGCGATGCGCTCGTTCAGTTCGCCGACCGACAGCAGCGTCAGATCCTGCCCGATCTCGTGGACGATTTTTTTCTTCGGCCGGTCGTCGTCGTCGATCGCTGGCATGTCGGCCTCCGCATCCGGCTGGAAAAATAGCGGCGGTCCGGCGGCATTGTCACACCGGGGCCGGGCGACTAGACAATCGCCGATCCCGGAAACATCGAGGACGCCATGACGCTGCCCTCCCGCATGACCGTGATCGCCATCCGCGCCCCCGGCGGGCCGGAGATGCTGGTGCCGGAGGAGCGCCCGGTGCCGGCGCCCGGGCCCGGCGAGATCCTGGTGAAGGTCGCGGCGGCCGGCGTCAACCGCCCCGACGTGCGCCAGCGCCAGGGCAGCTATCCGCCGCCGAAGGGCGCGACCGATATTCCGGGCCTCGAGATCGCGGGCGAGGTCGCGGCGCTCGGCCCGGACGTCAAGCGCTGGAAGCTCGGCGACAAGGTCTGCGCGCTCGTGGTCGGCGGCGGCTATGCGCAATATTGCCTGGCCTATGAGCCGCACGCGCTGCCGGTGCCGCCGCAGCTTTCGATGGTCGAGGCCGCCGCCATGCCGGAGACCTTCTTCACCTGCTGGCAGAACATGTTCATGCGCGCCGACGTGAAGAGCGGGCGACTGGGTGCTGGTGCACGGCGGCACGTCGGGCATCGGCACCACCGCGATCATGCTGGCCAAGGCGTTCGGCGCCAAGGTCATCACCACCGCGGGCTCGGCGGAGAAATGCGCGGCGGCGAAGAAGCTCGGCGCCGATGTCGCGGTCGAATTACAAGACCGAGGACTTCGTCGCGGTCACCAAGGAGGCGACCGGCGGCAAGGGCGCCAACCTGATCGTCGACATCGTCGGCGGCGACTACGTCGATCGCAATTACGACTGCGCCGCCGAGCAGGGCATGATCGCCCAGGTGTCGTTCACCGGCAGTCCCGAAGGCCACCGCCAACTTCGCCAATCTGATGCGCAAGCGCCTGCATCCACACCGGCTCGACGCTGCGCCCGCGCACGGTCGCCGAGAAGGCCGCGATCGCGCGCGGCCTCGAGAACGAGGGTCTGGCCGCTGGTCGCAGCAGGCCAGATCAAGCCGGTGATCGACTCGACCTATCCGCTGGCCAAGGCCGCCGAGGCCCATGCCCGCATGGAGACGAGCCAGCACATCGGCAAGATCGTGCTGACGGTCTGAGCGATTCCGCGAGCCGGGCGGGCGCCCGTTATGGTTAAGCCCAGGCCCGCCATAACCTCCGGAAATCCTTGCTCTTATCGGCCGCCACAGCTACTCATCCAGCAGCCCAGGTAATGCCTCGCGGCTGGGCCTCTGAGCCCATTGGGACAGGCCGCGAAATGGTCGTAATGTTAAGGGCTTAACTCGTGCCGGGGGGCGCGAGGTGGATAGCTGCGGAGGTCGTGGTTTGGGCTTGCTGCGCGCCGCACCCTTCGCGGCACTCATCATGATTGCCGCCCTCTTGGGCGCATCGCCCGCTCCCGCCGTCGAAGCGGTGAACGTTCGCACCGACGTGACCGCGATCGACCTCACCGGCGTCGCCGAACTGCAGTCAAGACCGACACCGACACCATCGCGGTGTCGGCCGCGCCCGGCGCCGACGGCATCGTGCGCCGCATGCAGCAGCCGGCGCGCGAGGGCTCGACCAACTGGGCGGTGTTCGCGCTCGCCAATTCCGGCGACGAGCAGATCGACCGGCTGATCGTCGTGCCGCACTACCGCATGGTCGGCTCCGGATTGCTGCTGCCCGATCTCGGGCTGTCGCGCATCGTCACCATCACGCCGAGCTCGGGCGAGCGACCGGAGGCGCAGTACAGCGCCACCGCCGACATCTACCGCGTCACGCTCGATCCCGGCACCGTGGTCACCTACATCGCCGAGCTTCGCACCGACCGGCTGCCGCAGCTCTATCTGTGGGAGCCCGACGCCTACAAGGACAAGATCAACTCGCTTCACGCTCTACTACGGCATCGTCATCGGCATCGCCGGCCTGCTCGCGCTGTTCCTCACCATCCTGTTCGTGGTCAAGGGCAGCGTGATGTTCCCGGCGGCGGCCGCGCTCGGCTGGGCGGTGCTGGTCTACATCGGCATCGACTTCGGCTTCTGGGGCAAGGTGTTCGACATGTCGTCGGGCGCCGAGCGCATCTGGCGCGCGTCGGGCGAGGCGATCCTCGCCGGCACGCTGCTGGTGTTCCTGTTCGCCTATCTCAATCTCGGCCGCTGGCATGTGCGCTACATGCACATCACGCTGGGCTGGCTCGCAGGCCTCGCCGCGCTGGTCGCGATCGCGCTGATCGACGCCTCGATCGCGGCCGGCATCGCCCGGCTGTCGCTGGTCTGCATCGCGTTCCTGGGCTTCGGGCTCGTCATCTATCTGTCGACCCACGGCTACGACCGCGCGGTGCTGCTGATCCCGACCTGGTTCCTGCTGGTGGTCTGGGCGGTCGGCCTGGTGATGACCGTGATCGGCTATGTCACCAACGACATCATCGGGCCGGCGCTGCTCGGCGGCCTGGTGCTGATCGTCATGCTGATCGGCTTCACGGTGATGCAGCACGCCTTCGCCGGCGGCATCACCAACAACATCGTCACCGACGTCGAGCGCCGGGCGCTGGCGCTGACCGGCGCGGGCGACATGATCTGGGACTGGGATGTCTCGTCGGATCGCGTCTACACCAGCCCGGAGACCGAGCATCTCCTCGGACTGAAGCGCGGCGCGCTCGAAGGCCCGGCGTCGCGCTGGCTCGAGGTGCTGCACGCGCTCGACCGCGACCGCTTCCGCGCCGCGCTCGACAGCGTGCTGGAGCAGCGCCGCGGCCGGCTGATGCAGGATTTCCGCCTGCGCACGCCGGAGGGCAATTACCTGTGGTTCGCGCTGAAGGCGCGGCCGGTGGTCGGCTCCGACGGCGAGGTGGTGCGCCTTGTCGGCACGCTGACCGACGTCACCGAGTTCAAGACCGCCGAGGAGCGGCTCCTGCACGACGCGGTGCACGACAATCTCACCGGCCTGCCGAACCGCCAGCTCTTCATCGACCGGCTGGAGGCGGTGCTGGCGTTTGGCAAATCCGATCCGCAGATCCGCGCCACCGTCGTGGTGATCGATCTCGACCGCTTCAAGCAGGTCAACGACTCGGTCGGCATCGCGGTCGGCGACTCGATCCTGCTGACGCTGGCGCGGCGGCTCGGCCGGCTGCTCAAGCCGCAGGATACGCTTGGCGCGGCTCTCCGGCGATCAGTTCGCCATGATCCTTCTTTCGGAGCGCGATCCGACCAAGCTGATTGCCTTCGCCGAAACCATCCGCCGGACGCTTGCGCGCGCCGATCACCTTCAACGACCGCGAGATCTTCCTCACCGCCTCGATCGGGCTTGCGCTCGGCGACGGCCAGCCGAACCGCACCGAGGAGGTGCTGAAAGACGCCGAGCTTGCGATGTATCACGCCAAGCGGATCGGCGGCGACCGCATCGAGCTGTTCAAGCCGGCGATGCGGGCGCGGCAAGACCGACCGGCTGACGCTGGAATCCGAGCTGCGGCGGGCGCTGGAGCGCGAGGAGATCACCATCCTCTACCAGCCGATCGTACGGCTGGAGGACCGCTCGGTTGCGGGCTTCGAGGCGCTGGCGCGCTGGGACCATCCGAAGATGGGCCGGATGTCGCCGGCGGAGTTCATCAACATCGCCGAGGAGATCGGCCTGATCGTCGATCTCGGCCTGTTCGTGCTGGAGCGCACCGCGCGGCAGCTCAGCGCCTGGCAGCGCAACGTCCGCACGCGCGAGCCGATCTTCGCCAGCGTCAACGTCTCGTCGCGGCAGTTGCTGCGCCACGACCTGATCCACGATCTGCGCACCGTGCTGTCGCGCGCCGGCCTCGCCCGCGGCACGCTGAAGCTGGAACTGACCGAGTCGCTGGTGATGGAAAATCCCGAGCACGCGGCGCAACTGCTCACCCGCATCAAGGAGCTCGGCGCGGGGCTGGCGCTCGACGATTTCGGCACCGGCCATTCGTCGCTGTCCTATCTCCAGCGCTTCCCGTTCGACACCATCAAGATCGACCAGTCGTTCGTGCGCACCAACAACAAGGGCACGCGGCCGGTGATCCTGCGCTCGATCGTCTCGCTCGCGCATGATCTCGGCATGGACGTGGTCGCCGAAGGCGCGGAGACCGATTCCGACGCGGTCGAGCTTTACCAGCTCGGCTGCGAATACGCGCAGGGCTTCGTGTTCGGCGAGCCGATGACGCCGGAAGCGGCGCGCAAGCTGCTGGTCAGCGAGCAGCTCGAGCCGGCACGATGACCAGGAATCAGCGATCAGGATTGAACCTTTTCTGATTGCCGACCACTGATACCTGTTACGCGTGGCCGACGTCGCTCGACAGCATGCCGGGACGGATGCCGATCTTCTGCATGGCCTGCTCGTATTTGGCGTCGATGTCGGCGCCGAAGATCAGCTGCGGGTCGGCGCTGCAATGCAGCCAGCCGTTGTGGTGCAGCTCGTTCTCGAGCTGGCCCGGCGCCCAGCCGGCATAGCCGAGCGCGAGGATGGCGTTGTGCGGTCCGTTGCCGCGCGCGATCGCCTTCAGGATGTCGAGCGTCGCGGTCAGGCAGATGCCCTCGTCGATCGGCAGCGTCGAGTTCTCGATGAAGAAGTCGGCGCTGTGCAGGACGAAGCCGCGCTCGGTCTCGACCGGCCCGCCCTTGAGCACGGTGACGTCGCCGGCGGTGGACGGAAGCTGGATCTTGTCGGCCGCCGGAATGACGTCGAGCTTCACCAGGAGATCGGGGAAGCTGATGTGCGGCGCCGGCTGGTTGACCACGATGCCCATCGCGCCTTCGGACGAATGGGCGCAGACATAGATCAGGCTGCGCGCGAAGCGCTCATCCTGCATGCCGGGCGACGCGATCAGCATCTGGCCGTCCAGGAAGCCGCGGCCGCCAGCCGTGCTGGGACTTTTTTGCAAAGCTTTTCGCGTCATTCGCATGTGTAAAGGTTACTCCGATCGCAAGTGCTTTGGAAACAAAACTTGCCGAAACACACTGTCGCGTTCACGACCATGTCAGTGGCATGTGCGCGCGGCCTCGATTAGAGCAACTCCATGAATCGTGCATTCCATGCCCATCTATGGCGCAGTTTCGCCGCGGCAAGCCTGTTCGCCTCGGCATCGTCCGCCGCAATTGCGGCGGATGTCTCGCCCTGGGATGACGATACGCAGTCTGCGGCGCGCCTGATTGCCGCGCAGGCGCATAACACTCCAGGCGGCCGGGTGTTCCGCGCCGGCGTCGAGATCAAGCTCAAGGACGGCTGGAAAACATATTGGCGGTATCCGGGCGACTCCGGCGTGCCGCCGGTCTTTGATTTTTCCAAGTCGCAGAACGTCGAAATCGGTCACCGTGCTCTATCCGGCGCCGTCGCGGTTTCCCGACGGCGCTGGCGGCAGCTCGATCGGCTACAAGGGCGACGTGATTCTGCCGCTGCATGTGGTGCCGCAGGATTCCGCCAAGCCGGCGACGCTGCGGCTCAAGCTCGACTACGCGGTGTGCGAGAAGCTCTGCGTGCCGGCGGAAGCCAAGCTTGAGCTCGATCTGACCGGCGCCGCCAGCGCCAACGAGGTCACGCTTGGCGCGGCCGAAGCGCGGGTGCCGATGCCCGTGCAGATCGGCGACGCAGGGCATGCCGTCCATCCGCGCGGTTCGCCGCGAAGCGGCCTCAGGCAAGCCGCAAGATCGCCGTCGATGTCGCCGCGCTCCGGGCGACGCCGGTGACGTTGTTCGCCGAAGGCCCAACCGCGCAGTGGGCGCTGCCTCTGCCGGAGCCGGTCGCCGGCGCGCCCGCAGGTCAGCAGCGTTTCGTCTTCGACCTCGATGGCCTGCCGCCCGGCGAAAAGCCTGACGGCGCAACGCTCCGCCTCACCGCGGTGTCTGGCGACAAGGCCGTCGAGGCCGCATTTCGGCTCGACTAGTTCGCCGAAGACGCGCTAATTTCCATCCCATACGAAATCCATAACCCTGCGAGAGGATACCAGTCATGGCTATCAAGGTTGGCGATCGCGTGCCCAATGGGACGTTCACAGTGATGACGGGCGGAGGGCCCGAAGCCGAAGACCACCGACGAGCTGTTCAAGGGCAAGAAGGTGGTGCTGTTCGCAGTGCCGGGCGCGTTCACGCCGACCTGCAACAACAATCATCTGCCGGGCTTCGTGAAGAACGCCGCCGCGATCAAGGCCAAGGGCATCGACACCATCGCGGTGACCGGCGTCAACGACGTGTTCGTGATGAACGCCTGGAAGAAGGCTCCGGCGCTGACGCCATCGAATTCCTGGCCGACGGCAGCGCCGCCTGGGCCAAAGCGGTCGGCATCACCGCGGACCTGACCGAGCGCGGCCTCGGCGTGCGCTCGGGACGCTACGCCATGGTGGTCGATGACGGCGTGGTGAAGACGCTCAACGTCGAGGACGCGCCCGGCAAGGCCGACGTTTCCGGCGCCGACAATCTGCTGAAGAGCTCTGATCTAGCGTCTCGCAAATTGTGACGTCATGGCCGCGCTGTCCCGGCCATCCACGTCTTGCGCACAAGGAGTGGATGCCCGCGACAAGCGCGGGCATGACGGCGAAATTTTCTATTTCTGCGCCGCGCGCATCGTCCGCGATTGCCGCGACCGCGAGCTGGTCGGCGCGCTCGTTCAGCTCGTGGCCGGCGTGGCCCTTGACCCAGCGCCAATGCACCTCGTGGCGCTGGATCGCCTGCATCGAGCCGCTGCCACAGATCGACGTTCTTCACCGGCTTCTTGTCGGCGGTCTTCCAGCCGTTGCGCTTCCAGCCGTGAATCCATTTCGAGATGCCGTCGTGGACGTACTTGCTGTCGGTGTGCAGCTCGACGGTTGACGGCCGCTTCAGCGCCTCCAGCGCCGCGATCGCGGCCATCAGCTCCATGCGGTTGTTGGTGGTGTGCGGCTTCGCCGCCCTTCAATTCCTTCTCGTGCTCGCCATAGGTCAGGATCGCGCCCCAGCCGCCCGGCCCGGGATTTCCCGAGCAGGCGCCGTCGGTGTGGATGATGACGTGCGGTCCTTCCGTCACGCCCGCGCTCCCTCGGCCGTCAGGCCGTAGTCGCGCACGCTTGCCGCCTTCTGGTGGAAGCGAAGCTTGCGGAAATATTCGAGCGGATTTTTCGGCTGCACCAGCGCGCCTGCGCGGCACGTTGAGCCAGTCCACCAGCCGCGTCAGCAGAAAGCGCATCGCCGCGCCGCGCGCCAGCAGCGGCAGCGCGTCGAGCTCGGCCGGCGACAGCGGCCGCGTCTTGATGTAGGAGGACAGCAGGTTGCGGCCCTTGGTGACGTTGTAGGAATGGTCCGGCTCGAAGCACCAGGCGTTGAGGCAGATCGCGACGTCGTAGGCGAGCGTGTCGGTGCAGGCGAAATAGAAGTCGATCAGGCCGGAGAGCTTGTCGCCGAGGAAAAACACGTTGTCGGGAAACAGATCGGCGTGGATCACGCCCTGCGGCAGGTCGCGCGGCCATGCCTGTTCCAGGTTCTGCAGCTCCTGCTCGATGGTGACGCGCAGATCGCGCTGCACGCCGTCGGCGCGGTCCGCCGCCTGCTCGAACAGCGGCCGCCAGCCGGCGACCGACAGCGCATTGGGACGCCTGCCGGAAAAATCGGCGCCGGCGAGATGCATGTGCGCCAGCGCCTCGCCGACCGCGGCGCAGTGGCCGGCGCTCGGCCGCCGCATCCACATGCCGTCGAGGAAGGTGACGATGGCGGCCGGCCGGCCGCACAGCGTGCCGAGCGCCTGCGCCGGCCCGGCTCTTCACCGGCTGCGGGCAGGTGATGCCGCGCGCGGCCAGATGCTCCATCAGCGCAAGGAAGAACGGCACGTCGCCCGCCGCCACGCGCTTTTCGTAGAGCGTCAGGATGTAATAGCCGGTGCCGGTGTGGACCAGGAAGTTGGAATTCTCCACGCCCTCGGCGATGCCCTTGTAGGACAGCAGTTCGCCCAGGTCGTAGCCGGCGAGAAAGCGCCCCAAGTCTTCGGCGGAAACGTCGGTGTAGACGGCCATGGCGCTGAGTATCCGGCTTGCGCGGTCTAGCGCAACCGCCGGCACACCGGCTATTTCGCCGGTGGATTGGGTGTGCGTGCTGATATAGGCGCCTTGCGGCTTGCCGATGTAGCCCTCGAATTTGTGGCGCAATTCCTTGGTGCGGGTTTCGTCGGAAATGAAGTCGATGTAGCCGTCCGCGATCCGGTAGCTCGACATCGGCTTGAGGCCTTGCGGCGGCGCAACGTCGGGCCGCACCGGCAACGCGCCTGAAGCCGACGTGCGCTGCTGCTGCTCCTTGGAGATGGCGAAGGCCAGGAACAGCTTCGCGGCATTGGGGTGCGGCGCCTTGGCGAAGATGCCGGTGGTGATCGGATAGACCGGCATCGGCAGATCGTCCGGTGCAACAAAACGGACCTTGTTGAACTGCGAGATCTGGTCGAACGTCACCGGCCGCTCGCCCTTCGCCGTCTCCTGAGCCACCAGCACGTGGCTGCGGACAAACTTCATGTCCTGTTTCAGCAGTTTCTCGATCATCTCCCAGCCGTACTTCTCGACGATCAGCGTGTTGCTGTAGAGCGTGAGATCGTCGTCGTGTGGATAGGTCGAGACGATCTTGCCCTTGAAGGCGGGCTTCAGGAAATCCGGAATGGTCCGTGGCGCGTCGGCCTCCGGCACCTGTGCCGGATTGTAGGCGAGCCCGAGCATGACCAGGAACACCGGCAGGAATTGCGCGTCCGGATCCTTGAGCTTTGCCGGGATCAAGTCGAAGTCCGGCGGGGCGAAGCTCTGCAATGCGCCCTCGCGCTTCCAGCGGACATAGTCCTGCGTGGTCTGCAAGATCGCCAGATCGGCGTCCATTTTGCCGGCCGCGATCTGTGCGTCGATCTTCGGCATCAGGTCGTAGCGGCCGGGTGTGATCCGCACCTTGACCTTCGGATATTTGGCCTCGAATGCCTTGACGAAACCGGCATAGACCTGCGGCGGTCCCTGCAGATAAGCCGACACCTCGCCTTCAGTGGCGGCTTTTTCGTAAAGCGCGTCGAGATCGACGGGCTGCGCGCGGGCCGGCCCGGATGACACAGCGCGGCGCACAGCGCCCAAATCATAAGATGTCCATTGATCGCCACGGCAGAGGCCCCCGATGATCGAGGGCACTATAGCAGACGATGCGGGGTGAAACCGCTAGGCCGCGGCGTGGTCGCGCAACTGCCGCGGCAGCGGGAAGAACATGCCCGGACTCGTCGGCGCCGGAGACGGTCTCGACGTTCAGCGTATAGCGCGCGGCGAAGGCGTCGAGGATTTCCTCGACCAGCACCTCGGGCGCCGAGGCGCCGGCGGTGACGCCGAGCGTCTTGACGCCCTCGAACTTCGACCAGTCGATCTCGGCTGCGCGCTGCACCAGCACCGAGTAGCGGCAGCCGGCGCGCTCGGCCACCTCCTGAAGCCGCCGCGAATTGGACGAGTTCGGCGCGCCGACCACGACCAGCGCATCGACCTGCGGCGCCACGCGCTTGACCGCCTCCTGGCGGTTGGTGGTGGCGTAGCAGATGTCTTCCTTGTGCGGCGCGACGATGTCGGGGAAGCGGCGCTTGAGCGCGGCGACGATGTCGGCGGTGTCGTCGAGCGACAGCGTGGTCTGCGTCACATAGGCGAGCTTGCCGGCGTCGCGTCGGCTGGAACGCTTCGGCCTCGGCGACGGTCTGCACCAGCGTGATCGCGCCATCCGGCAATTGGCCGAGCGTGCCGACCACCTCGGGATGGCCGGCGTGGCCGATCAGCACGATCTCGCGGCCGCGCTTGTGGTGGATTTCGGCCTCGCGATGGACCTTGGTCACCAGCGGGCAGGTGGCGTCGAACGAGAAGAAGTTCCGCCGCTTGCGATTCCTCGGGGATCGACTTCGGCACGCCGTGGGCGGAGAAGATCACCGGCGCGTTGGTGTCGGGAATTTCGGAAAGTTCCTCGACGAAGACCGCGCCCTTGGCCTTCAGGCTCTCGACCACGTAGCGGTTGTGCACGATCTCGTGGCGGACATAGACCGGCGCGCCGTAGCGCTTGAGCGCCTGCTCGACGGAATCGATCGCCCGCACCACGCCGGCGCAGAAGCCGCGCGGCGAGCACAGCAGCACCTTGAGCTGCGGTTTAGCCGAATTGCCGTTGTTTTCCGCTGTCATGGGACAGAAATGAGGTTCCGACCCCCGGCCTGTCAAGCCAAGCCGCAATCCTTGCGTTTTCCGGGGGGAAACGCCTATATTCCGGCCAATTCCAGTCATCCATGATGACACAAGGCCTCGTCCGGAAGGGCGGGCGGGGCGCAGAGGAGATTTACCCATGCAAGAAGCGCCGCTGATGCCGAAAGCGACCGCCGTCTGGCTGGTGGAGAACACCGCGCTGTCGTTCGACCAGGTCGCCGAATTCTGCAAGCTGCATCCGCTCGAGGTGAAGGCCATCGCCGACGGCGACGCCGCCCAGGGCATCAAGGGCCTCGACCCGATCCAGACCGGGCAATTGACCCGCGAGGAGATCGAGAAGGCGCGTCGCCGATCCCGAGCACAAGCTTCTGCTGTCCAAGCCCAAGGTGGCTCTGCCCGAAGACCAAAAGCGCCGGCAAGAAGAAGGGCCCGCGCTATACGCCGGTGTCCCGCCGCCAGGACCGGCCGAACGCCATCCTCTGGCTGATCCGCAACCATCCCGAGCTCAAGGACGCCCAGATCATGCGGCTGGTGGGAACCACCAAGTCGACGATCGCAGGGCATCCGCGACCGCACCCACTGGAACGCCGCGAGCCTCAGCCCGCTCGATCCGGTGACGCTCGGCCTGTGCTCGCAGATCGATCTCGACTTCGAGGTGCAGCGCGCCTCCAAGGAGAAGCCGGTGCCGGTCGAGAGCGGCGTGACGCTGCTGCCGGCCGCGGTCACCACCGCGCCGCCGGAGCCCGCCGAGCCGGAGACCCCGGCCGCGGCCAAGGCCAAGGACGACCTCGACACCGCCGCCGTGTTCGCCAAGCTCAAGCAGCTTGGCGGCGGCAAGTCCGAGGACAAGGACGAGTAGCTTTTTGTTGGGCATGATCCTATCCGAAAATCGATTCCCGCTTTTCGGGACCATGCTCACGGCCGCCAGCGCATCCGGTTCACCGGCCGGCCGGACACCGGATTGACGTCGTCGCCGGCCATCACGAAGCCGTGCTTCTCGTAGAACGCGATGGCGCGGGCGTTGTCCTTGTTGACCAGGAGCTCGATGCGCGCCGGCGAGATCCGCTTGGCCTCGTCGAGCAGCATCGCCGCGACGTTGCTGCCCCAGAACTCCGGCGCCACCACGATCTGGTCGAGATAGCCGGTTTTCGGATCGACCGTGACGAAGCCCTCGATCACGCCGTCCATTTCGGCGACCACGATCCTGGCCTGCGGCACCAGCTCGCTGCGCCAGCGCTCGCGCCACCAGTCGACGCGCGCGGCGAAGTCGATGTTCGGATAGGCCTCTGCCAGGTGCGCCGCCACAGCTCGATGGCCGCATCCTCGTCGGCGGCGGCATAGGGGCGAAGTTTGAGGGGCACGCCCGTCATAGCTGCCGGGGCCGAGCGGCCTTGCGAGCTGTGTGTCGGACATGGACGATCTCAATCTCGTCGGCCTTTGCTCGGTAGTAGACGCGATATGGATACGGAATGGCGAGTATAATCCTTCGACATCGGGTTCATCGGATGCATACTGCGCCATGCTCGGGAATGGCTGCTCAGCGCTGAGCGTACGTTTCTCGATCGCATTCCGATGACGCGTGTTGCCGCCTCGGAGTTATACTCTGAAATGTAAGTGTAGGATTTCTTGCAGATTCGGACAATGCGCGAGTGCGTATATCGAACTTTCATCGGCCGATAGCGCTTGAAGAATTCGGCCACGATCTCGTCCTCGCTTGCAAACTCTCCACGGTCGGCATTTCAGCCAGTCCCTCGCCGCACCGCTGCGCGTTCCTCATCGCTCATGCGATATACGCCCGACATGCTTGACCTCGGTATCGATGATGAATTGCAGCAGTTCCGCCTGCGCCTCCGTTG
Source organism: uncultured Alphaproteobacteria bacterium (assembly GCA_963702635.1). GTDB lineage: Bacteria > Pseudomonadota > Alphaproteobacteria > Rhizobiales > Xanthobacteraceae > Z2-YC6860. The sequence continues at coordinate 133,511 of CAVPDL010000006.1, read as the reverse complement.
GGCCAGCCGTCGAATCGCGATCCAGAATCATCTTCAGCCAATTTGATCCATAGTTCAATCTTACCACGGTCCAATCGGAGGCGCCATCAAGCCAAGCCGCTCACCGCTCCGTCAGCTTCAGCTCGATGCGGCGGTTCTTGCTGTAGGCTTCCTCGGTGGTGCCGGGATCGATCGGCTGGAACTCGCCGAAGCCGGCGGCGACCAGCCGCTGCGGCGGCATGCCCTTGCTGATCAGGTATTGCACCACCGCGATGGCGCGGGCGGCCGACAGGTCCCAGTTGGTGCGGCCGCCGCCGATCGGGCGGACGTCGGTGTGGCCGTCGACCCGAAGCACCCAGTTGATGTCCTGCGGGATCTTGCCGCTGATCTCGAGCAGCACGGCGGCGATCTTGTCGAGCTCGGCGCGGCCCTCCGGCTTGAGAACCGATTGCCCGGTGTCGAAAAACACCTCCGATTGCAGCACGAAACGGTCGCCGACCACGCGGATGTCGGGGCGGTTGCCGAGGATTGCGCGCAGCCGGCCGAAGAAGTCGGACCGGTAGCGCGACAATTCCTGCACGCGCTGGGCCAGCGCCACGTTGAGCCGCTGGCCGAGGTCGGAGATCTTGGACTGCGAATCCCTGTCCTTCTTCTCCGAGACTTCGAGCGCCTGCTCGATCGCGCCGAGCTGCCGGCGCAGCGCCGCGATCTGCTGGTTGAGCACTTCGACCTGGGCCAGCGCGCGCAGCGAAACCTGCTTCTCGGCGTCGAGCTTGCCGGTCAATTCCTTGGCCTTGTCCTGCGCCGCCGCGTTGCCGCCGCTCAAGCCCTCGTAGAGGCCCTTGATGCGGTCGCGCTCGTTTTCGGTGGTGGCGAGGCTCGCGCGCAACTGCGCGAGCTGCTCCTCCAGCGAGGTCTTGCCGGTCTGTTCCAGGGACAGCAGGTCGGTGAGCTGTGCGATGCGCGCGGACAGCCGCTGCAGCGCGGTGTCCTTGCCGGTGATCTCCTGCGACAGGAAGAACTGCACGACCACGAAAACCGTGAGCATGAAGATGATGCCGAGGACCAGCGTCGACAGCGCGTCGACGAAGCCGGGCCAGTAATCGACGCCGCGTTCGCGGCGGCGCGCGGGCTAGGGCCATGTTGTCTCCACTCGTCTCGCTGCTCGCTTCGCTACTTGTCGACCCGCTCGCGCGTCATCAGTTCGAGCAGCCGGCGGATTTCGCGGTGCTGCTCGGCCTGCGAATCGACCCAGTCGCGGATCATCTGCTGTTCGGTGCGCATGTGATGAACCAGGCCCTGGATCGCCTCGGCGAGGTTCGCCATGGCATTGGTCGCGGCCTTGTTCGACCCCGCGCCCGTGCTGGACGAGGTGATCGCCTCGCGCAGCCGGTCGATCGCGCCCCGCATCTCGCTCGCGCCGCCGCCGCCCGATATGGCCCCGCCTTCGCCGGTCAGCCGAGGTCGTGCACGGTGGTCGCCAGCCAATCCTCGAGTTCGGTGTGGAAGCGGTTCTGCGCCTGGCTCATCTGCAGGTCGAGGAAGCCAAGCACCAGCGAGCCGGCGAGACCGAACAACGACGACGAGAACGAGATGCCCATGCCGCACAGCGGAGCGGCGAGGCCGTCGCGCAACGAGTCGAACACCGCGTCCGGCGTCGCCGCCGACCTTCAGGTTGTTGATCACCCCGCCGACCGAACTCACCGTCTCGATCAGGCCCCAGAACGTGCCGAGCAGGCCGAGGAAGATCAGCAGCCCGGTCATGTAGCGGGAAATCTCGCGCGCCTCGTCGAGCCGGATGGCGATCGAGTTGAGAATGCTGCGCATGGTCTGCGACGACATCGTCATGCGGCCGATGCGGTCGCCGAGGATCGCCGCCATCGGCGCCAGCAGCACCGGCGGCCGTTCGACCGCGATGCCCGGATCGGCCAGCCGAAAGCCATTGACCCAGGCCACTTCGGGGAACAGCCGGATCACCTGCCGGAACGACAGCAGGATGCCGATCAGCAGCACGCCGATGATCAGCGCGTTGAGCGGCGGGTTGGCCTTGAACGCGGTCCAGATCTGCGGGTGGATGACGACGACGATCAGGCCGCACAGAATCAGGAAAATCAGCATCCGCACCAGAAAAATCCGGGGCGAGGAAACCTTGAAGGGGTCCAAATCTTTCGCCATGTCCGGCCTTATCGGGCGCCGCAGCACACGCTCATTATGGCACGGGCAGGGCGAAAGCAAATGACGTAATGGCGCGCTTGACGGCGAGCGATGACTCGGCCGACGGGGCATTTCACTCATCCCGGACAGATTGTAGGGTAGGTGCAGCGCCGCGCGCCAGGAACGATCGCGTCCGTGAGCTCATCTGCAAAACCCGCCGGGGAACCGAGCGCCGCGCCCCGGCCGCGCGGCCGGTTCGGCCTGTGGCTGGAACGCCGGCGTCCGGCTCCTCTCGATGTGCTTACGCCCGCCATGCAGTGGGGGCGCTTCAAAACCTGGCTGAACGCGGTGTTGCGGCGGCCACAGTTGTTGCGTGCGCGCAAGCGCGCCTGGGAAATCTACGAGCCGGTGCTCAAGCGCATTAACGTCAGTTGGGCGCAGCGGCCGGGCGACCGCATCGGCCGTTTCGCAACCCACATCTTGAACGGCGGTCTGCCGATACCGGTGCGCTATCTCGAGATCGGCTCATTCGAAGGCAGCTCGGTCGCCTATGTCCACGCCCTGCTGGGCGGCAGGGTCCGGATCACCGCCATCGACCCATTCGAGGACTATTCGGAAGTGGAAGGCCGCGCGATGAGCAACGTTTACTCAAAATTCGTCGCCAATATCGAGGCGGTTGGGGCGACCGATGTGGTCTGCGTGCTCAAAGGACGCTCGATCGATCATCTGCCGAAGCTGATCGACGCGGGCGAGCAGTTCGATCTGATCTTTGTCGATGGCTCGCATGCCAATCTGGACGTCATGGTCGACGCGGCGCTGTGCTGGCGGCTGTTGGCGCGGGGCGGTTTGATGATCTTTGACGACTATTGGTACCGGCGACCCGAGCTCGGCCAATCGTTTCGCCCCAAGCTTGCCGTCGACGCCTTCGTCGGCGCGATGTCCCACGAAATCGAGGTGGTCGACGTCGCAGGACAGGTTTTCATCCGCCGGAGGTAGTTTCAGCGGGCGGTCTTCAGCGCCGCCAGCAGGTCCCGGTGGATCGGTTCGTTGCCGGCGACGATATGGCGCTTGCCGAACATGTCGTCGCCGCCATCGAGGTCGGTGACGAAACCGCCGGCCTCGCGCACCATAATAAGGCCCGCCGCCATGTCCCAGGGCGACAGGTTACGCTCCCAATAGCCGTCGATCCGGCCGGCCGCGACGAAGGCGAGATCGAGTGCCGCCGCGCCGAAGCGGCGCAGCCCGGCGACCCGATCCTGGACAGCCTCAAGCTCCTTGAGCCCCAGCGCAAGGTCGCCGCGTCCGCGATGCGGCAGGCCGCATACGATGACCGAGTCGGCGAGGAGCTTTCGCGCTGCTACGCGCAGCCGCCGGTCGTTGAGGAAGGCGCCCTTGCCGCGCTCCGCGGTGTAAAGCTCATCGGTGGCCGGGTTGTAGATCACGCCTGCGACGATGGCGCCGGACCGCTCAAGCCCGATCGAGATGGCGAATTGAGGGATGCCGTGAAGAAAATTCGTCGTGCCGTCGAGCGGATCGACGATCCAGGTGTGGGTCGCGTCGGAGCCCTGGTGGCGGCCGCTCTCTTCGCCGAGGAAGCCGTAGCCGGGCCGGGCTCTGCCGAGCTCGGCGCGCAGCGTTTCCTCGGCGCGGCGGTCGGCCGCGGTGACGAAGTTCGCCGGCCCCTTCAGCGAAACCTGAAGCTGCTCGACCTCGCCGAAGTCGCGCTTCAACGCGCGCGCGGCCTTCCGCGCGGCGCCGACCATCACGTTGAGAAGCGCGGAATAAGCCATCACTCGGCCTGCCTCACGTAAGCGACTTCGTCGGTCGAGACCTCAACCTTCTCGCCGGCGGCGCGCGAGCCGTCGTGTTCGATCACCATGCCTGGCCGGACGTCGCTGCCGCTGATCTTGGCCATGACATGTCCATCGTTGGATTTCCTGGGCGCAAATGCCCCGAGGCTGCGACATCCGTCAAGGCTTTGATCGGCCGGTGCCGATTCAACGCTTGGCAGGTGTCGCAGGGTTCGGGAACGGCGTCGGCCCGACCGGCTGCATCCGCGCGATCCACGGCTTGGCCTTGTCCTCTGCGGCGGCGCGGTCGGCCGGTTTCATCTTGCGTACAAAATCCTCGAGATACTCGTCGTTGTCGCCGCCGGCCTTGGCGATCAGATGCCAGCGCGCCGCTTGCACCGGATCGGCTTTGATGCCGCGACCGGTCGCGTACATCAGGGCCAGCCGGTCCTGGGCGATCGGATTGCCCTTCTGGGCCGCCTTGAGGAAATAGGAGGCCGCGGCGGCCTCGTTCTTGGCGATGCCGGTGCCGTTGAACAGCGCAATGCCGTACTCGACCTCGGCCTGGGTTTCGCCGGCGTTGGCGGCAATGCCCAGCCACTTCGCAGCCTCCTTGAGATCGATTGGCACGCCGCGGCCGTCCTTGTAGAAGGTCGACAATGCGTACTGCGCCTGCGGATTGCCGGCATCGGCGGCCTGCCGCATCAATTGCGCCGCGCGATTGAAGTCCCGCGCCAGGGTCTGACCTTCGAGATAGAGCAATGCCAGATCATAGGCCGCAATGACATGGCCGCGCTTGGCGGCTTCGTCCAGCAACCGCGCCGCCTCCTTGCGGTCGGCCGGCCCGCCGCGGCCCGTCATCCTGAACATGGCGAGCGAGAACATCGCCTCGCGATTGCCGCGCGCGACGGCGAGCTGGTACCACTCGACCGCCTTGTTGTCGTTGTTGGGAATGCCGAGGCCGTCGGCGTACAGTTCGCCGAGCAGCGTCATCGATTTCGGATCGCCGTTCTCGTCGACACGCTTGGTCGCTTCCCTGAACGCGGTGAGATAAAAACCGCGCTGGAACGCGCTGTAGGCCGGATCGGGATCGGCGGCACTCGCGGCCGGGGCTGGTTGCGCCGCGGCTTTTGGCTGGGCGATAGCCGGGACGGGCGGCAATGCCGTCCACAGCGTCGTCACGAGCGCAATCGAAAGCCATGCGCGGACCATGCAGCAGCCGCTCATGCCACCGTCTCCGACGCCGATAGCCGCTGCGCCGCATCCGCCAGCGCTGCTTCGAGTCCGCGCGGATCGTCCCAGATGGCATCGCCGACCGCGACGAACTCGGCTCCGGCGACCGCCAGCGGGCCGACCTCGCTAAGCTCGGCTGCGAAGCCGACGCATGGAATCTCGAACAGCGGCGCCCACCACTCGACGCGTTCGATGATCGCCGAAAACGGCGGCCGCCGGCCGCCCGCTTCGATCTCGCCAAACATCACGTAGTCGGCGCCGCGTTCGGCGGCGACCATGGCGTCATGCCGGGTCTTGAGGCCGCCGCAGCCCGCGATGCGCGCAGGCTTGAGAGTTTCGACCGCGGCGTTAAAGGCCGCGATCCCGGTCAGATGAGCGCCATCGGCCCCTCCGCGCGCCGCGATATCCGGTTGACCGTCGATCAGAAGCGCCGCGCCGGTGGATTGGACTATGCCACCCAGCGCCTTGACGCGATTGATCAGCTCGCGCTCGCCGGCAGGCGCAAGCCTGAGCAGCACCGCGGCAATGTCGATGCCGGCGATCGCCGCGCCGAGCCTGCCGGCAAAATCGCGCGGTTCGGCGATTTCAGGCGTGACAAGGTAAAGCCGCGACGCGGTGCGCTGCACGTCGGCCGGTTGGGCTCTGGGCATGGCGTTCGGATGCGACCCCAATGGGGCGGAATGGCGGCGATTGTTTCACCCGCCGCGAGTCGTGGCAATCGCGATGCTGCGGCGCGCGGCTACGCCGCTTTCTTCTCCAGGTCCTGCTTCCATTGGCCGAGCGAGGCAAGGCCATTCATCCGCGCCCGGTGCGAGAAGACGCGTTGGGCGGCCGCGACGTTCTCCGACTTGCCGGACCAGGCCTTCTGCGGCGCGTGCTGCAGCGCGCGGCCGTAGGAGAAGGTCAGGTTCCACGGCAGGTTGCCGATCTTGTTCATCGTGTCGAGATGCGCGGTCGCCTCTTCGTCGGATTGGCCGCCCGACAGGAACGCGATGCCCGGGACCGCGCCCGGCACGCAGTTCTTCAGCATCTTGACGGTTTTCTCGGCGACCTCGTCGACGCCGGCGCGCTTGGCGACACTTCTTGCCGGAGATCGCCATGTTGGGCTTGAGCACGATGCCTTCCAGCGCCACGCGCTGGAAATAGAGCTCCTCGAACTGCAATTTGAGTACCAGGGTCGTGACTTCGAGGCAGCGGTCGATGTCGTTGTCGCCGTCCATCAGCACTTCCGGCTCGACGATCGGCACGATGTTGGCTGCCTGGCACAGCGCGGCGTAGCGCGCCAGCGCGTGGGTGTTGGTGCGGATCGCCGTATAGGTCGGAATGCCTGCGCCGATGTCGATCACGGCGCGCCATTTGGCGAAGCGCGCGCCCTGCTCGTAATATTTCGGCAGCCGGTCGGGCAATTTGTCGAGACCTGAGGTGACAACCTCGCCCGGGCAATTCGTGCAGAGGCTTGGTCCCCTCGTCGACCTTGATGCCCGGGATCGAGCCGGCCTTCCTGATCAATTCGACCAGCGGCGTGCCGTCCTTCGCCTTCTGCCAGATCGTCTCGTCGTAAAGGATGACGCCGGAGATGTGGCGCATGCCTTCGCCGGCGCGGAACAGCATCTCGCGATAGTCGCGGCGGTTGTCCTCGGTGCATTCGACGTTGATGGCGTCGAAACGTTTCTTGATGGTGCCGGTCGATTCGTCGGCCGCCAGGATGCCCTTGCCGGGCGTGGTCATGGCTTCGGCCACTTTGTTGAGCTCCGCGAGATTCATCGCCGTCTCCCTGATCTCGTTGTCTGGCGATTCCCGTTCAATCGCTCACCGCGCATTCGGTTGCATCGGGAACCGCGCTTTCTCGCCGCTATTTTACCCTCAAGACCTCGACGCCGGGCAAGGTCTTGCCTTCCATCCACTCCAAAAACGCGCCGCCGGCTGTGGACACATACGTGAATTGGTCCGCCACACCCGCGGCATTCAGCGCCGCGACGGTGTCGCCGCCGCCCGCCACCGAGACAAGCTTGCCGGATTTGGTGCGTGCCGCGGCGTGTTTGGCGATGGCCACGGTGGCCTTTTCGAACGGATGGAGCTCGAAGGCGCCCATCGGGCCGTTCCAGACCAGCGTGGCGGCATCGTCGATCGCGCCTTTGACGCGCTCGATCGACTGGCCGCCGACGTCGAGCATCATGCCCTCGGCCGGGACCGCATCGACGCCGTAGGCGTGCGAGGGTGCGTTGGCGGCAAAATGGTACGCCACGATGGCGTCCACCGGCAGGATGATGGCGCAGTTGCTGCGCTCGGCCTTGTCCATGATACGGCGGGCAGTATCGGCCATGCCCTTCTCGACCAGCGATTTTCCGACGTCGATCCCTTGCGCGTGCAGGAAGGTGTTGGCCATGGCGCCGCCGATCACCAGCGCCTCGACTTTGCCGATCAGGTTTCCCAGAAGATCGAGCTTGGTCGAGACCTTGGCGCCACCGACGATGGCAATCACCGGCTTCTTCGGCGCGTCAAGCGCCTTCGACAGGGCCTCCAGCTCCGCCTGCATGGTGCGGCCCGCATAGGCAGGAAGCTTGTGGCCGAGACCTTCGGTCGAGGCATGCGCCCGGTGCGCGGCCGAGAAGGCGTCGTTGACCCAGATATCGCCGAGCTTGGCGAGGGCATCGACGAACGCCGGATCGTTCTTCTCCTCGCCCTTGTGGAAGCGCGTGTTCTCCAGGCACAGGATATCGCCGGGCTTCATCGCCGCGACTGCAGCCTCGGCTTTCTCGCCGATGCAGTCCTCGGCAAATGCGACGTGCCGGCCGACGATTCTGGCGACCTCTGCGGCGACCGGCTTCAGCGACTCCTTCGGGTCCGGCCCCTTCGGCCGCCCGAAATGCGCGAGCAGGATGACCTTGCCACCCTTGTCGGCGATTTCCTTGATGGTCGGAGCGACGCGCTCGATTCGGGTCGCGTCGGTAACGCTGACCGTTCTCCATGGGAACGTTGAGGTCGACGCGAAGCAGAACGCGCTTGCCCTTCACGTCGGCCTGATCGAGCGTTTTGAAATTAGCCATGCACTTTGCCTCGTGTCCCGGGCGAGCGGAGCGAGACCCGGGAGCCAGCTTGCTTAGGAAGATAGAAAGCTGGCTCCCGGGTCTGCAGCGCATCACCAAGAGGTGCGGCGCTGCGCCCGGGACAAGAAAGAAATCAGATCAGCTTGCCCATCGCGACCGCGGTATCGGCCATGCGGTTGGAGAAGCCCCACTCGTTGTCGTACCAGGACATCACCCGCACCAGCGTGCCGTCCATGACCTTGGTCTGGTCCATGGCGAACATTGAAGAGTGTGCATCGTGGTTGAAGTCTGACGAAACATTGGGATCGTTGGTGAAGCCGAGGATGCCCTTGAGCTGCTGCTCGGCGGCGCGCTTGATGGCGCCGTTGATCTCGTCCTTGCTGGTCGGCTTCTTCGCCACGAACTTGAAATCCACCACCGAGACATTCGGTGTCGGCACGCGGATCGCCACGCCATCCAACTTGCCGGAAAGCTCGGGCAGCACGAGCCCTACCGCTTTCGCCGCGCCGGTCGAGGTCGGGATCATGTTCAGCGCCGCGGCGCGCGCGCGATAGAGATCCTTGTGCATGGTGTCGAGGGTGGGCTGGTCGCCGGTGTAGGAGTGGATCGTGGTCATGAAGCCCTTGTCGATGCCGATGGCATCGTTGAGCACCTTGGCGACCGGGGCGAGGCAGTTGGTGGTGCACGAGGCGTTGGAGACGACCTTGTGGTCCTTGGTCAGCCTGTCGTGGTTGACGCCGTAGACCACGGTGAGGTCGGCGCCGTCGGCCGGGGCCGACACCAGCACGCGCTTCGCGCCGGCGTTGAGATGCATCGACGCCTTGTCCTTGGCCGTGAAGATGCCGGTGCATTCCAGTGCGATGTCGACGCCGAGGTCCTTCCAGGGCAGCTTCGCGGGGTCCTTCTCGGCGCTGACTTTGATCGCGCCGTTGCCGACGCTGATGGTGTCGCCTTTTACCGTCACGGTGCCGGGGAAGCGGCCGTGCACCGAGTCGTAGCGCAGCAGGTGGGCGTTGGTTTCGACCGGGCCGAGATCGTTGATGCCGACCACTTCGATATCGTTGCGGCCGGCTTCCGCGATGGCGCGCAGCACGTTGCGGCCGATGCGGCCGAACCCATTGATGGCTACCCGGACAGACATGTTCGCTCCCACTTCAAGAATGAGCCACGCCCGGCGGATTGGGGCGTCCGCATGCCTTGCAGATAAGGCGCCGATGGCTGGGGTGAAGCCCCGGCCAGGACGGAAGAAAAGCCTACGATAGCAGGGTTGTTATCACCTTTTGCCGAGCTTGCTCAACGCGGCTTCGGCGACCTTCTCGGGCGTAATGCCGAAATGCTTGTAGAGTTCCTTGTACGGCGCGCTGGCGCCGAACGTGCTCATGCCGATGAAGGCGCCGTCCGAGCCGATGATGGCGTCCCAGCCCTGGCGAACAGCCGCCTCGACTCCGATCTTCACCGGCGCGTCGCCGATGACGCTTCGCCGCACATCGTCTGGAGGCGGCGAGGAACAGTTCGAAGCACGGCACTGAGACGACGCGGCTGGGCACGCCCTGCGCGGCCAGGAGCTTCTGCGCCTCGACCGCGATCGACACCTCCGAGCCGGTGGCGAAGATCGAGGCCTGGGCCTTGCCCTGGGCCGGCGAAATCTCATAGGCGCCGGCGACGCAGAGGTTGCGTTCGTCGCGCGCCTTGCGAAGCTGCGGCAGGTTCTGCCGCGTCAGCGCCATCACGCTCGGCCGGTCGCGCGCTTCCAGCGCGAGCTGCCAGCACTCCACGGTCTCGACCGCGTCGCACGGCCGGAACACGTTGAGGTTCGGGATGGCGCGCAGCGCCGCGAGGTGCTCGACCGGCTGATGCGTCGGCCCGTCCTCGCCGAGCCCGATGGAGTCGTGTGTCATAATGTGGATCACCCGCTCGCCCATCAGCGCCGCGAGCCGGATCGACGGCCGGCAGTAATCGGAGAACACCAGGAACGTGCCGCTGTAGGGGATGATGCCGCCGTGCAGCGCCATGCCGTTCATCGCCGCGGCCATGCCGTGCTCGCGGACGCCGTAGTGGATGAAGCGGCCGGAATAGTCCTGCGCCGACATCGCCTTCATCGACTTGGTGCGGGTGTTGTTGGAGCCCGTGAGATCGGCCGAGCCGCCGATCATCTCCGGCACCGCGGGAATGATGGCCTCCAGCGCCAGCTCGCAGGCAACGCGCGTGGCGATCTCCTTCGGCGCCGCGGCGAGGCCTTCCTTGAGCGAGCGGATGGCGGCGTTCAGCGCACCCGGCAGGTCGCCCTTCATGCGGCGCTCGAACTCGGCCCGTTTGTCGGCGGGTGCTGCGGCGAGGCGCTTGTCCCAGGCGGCGCGCGCGGCCTTGGAACGCTGCCCAGCGGCGCGCCATTGCGTCAGAACCTCGGCGGGAATCTGGAACGGCGCTTCGCTCCAGAGGAGCTTCTCGCGTGCGCCCTTGATCTCGTCTGACGCCGAGCGGCGAGCCGTGCGACGATGCCTTGCCGGCCTTGGTCGGCGCGCCATAGCCGATCGTGGTCTTGCAGGCGATCATGGTCGGCTTGTCGGATGTCTTCGCCTTTTCGATCGCAGCCGCGATCGCCTGCGGATCGTGGCCGTCGACGCGCGCTGGCGTTCCAGCCGGCGGCCTCGAAACGTTTCACCTGATCGACCGAGTCGGCAAGCGACAAAGGCCCGTCGATGGAAATGCCGTTGTCGTCGAACAGCACGATCAGCTTGTTGAGCTTGAGATGGCCGGCGAGCGCGATCGCCTCCTGGCTGATGCCTTCCATCAGGTCGCCATCGGAGGCGAGCACGTAGGTCGAATGATTGATCACGTCGCCGAACTCGGCGGCGAGATGCCGCTCGGCGATCGCCATGCCGACGGCGTTGGCGAGACCCTGGCCGAGCGGCCCGGTGGTGGTCTCGATGCCCGGTGTGATGAAATTCTCCGGATGTCCCGGCGTCATCGAGCCGAGCTGGCGGAACCGCTTGATCTCATCGAGCGTCACGGATTCGTAGCCGAGCAGATGCAACGCGGCGTAGACCAGCATCGAGCCGTGACCGGCCGACAGCACGAAGCGGTCGCGGTCCGGCCACTCCGGATCGGCCGGATCGAACTTCAGCACCTGCGTGAACAGCACTGTGGCGATGTCGGCCGCGCCCATCGGCAGGCCGGGATGGCCGGATTTGGCCTGTTCCACCGCGTCCATCGCGAGCGCGCGGATCGCGTTGGCCATGCGGTCGTGGAGGGCGCGCGTCATGGACACCTCATCACCGTGGCGCGTCGGGGACGCGACAGCGGCAGTCGAAGCTTGTGCGTTCATTTTTGACCTGTCCGGATGGGCACGGGATAGCATGCAGGGACGGCGAGTCCAACGCAGGCGGCGCCGCTCGCTGGAGCCATGCACAACCTCGCGAAAATCCAGGGATAACAGGGGGTCGCGCGTTGACGCCGAGGTAGCGCAGAACGTAAGGTTTTTTGCCTAATTTATTGCTGATTCAGCATTTTCATTGTGTCTGCGACAGCGCCGCCGCGCCATGAAGGTTGAGTCATGACCGACCAAGCTGCCATCGAGCAAGCGGCCCGGCGCCTGACCCAGGCGCTGAGCGCGCTCGACGCCGCAGTCGAGCGGCGACTCGAAACCGATCGCAGCAGGCTCGCCTTGTCCGAGCAGGTCCATGCGCTCGACGCCGACCGCTCCAAGCTCGCCTCCGATCTCGACGGCCAGATCGCCAAGGTGCGCCGTCTCGAGATCGCCAACCGCGACATCGCGCGGCGGCTCGACGCCGCGATGGAAAACGTCCGCCAGGTGTTGGACTCGCAGGATTAGACATCGATGCCGCAGGTCACCGTCACCATCAACGCCCGCCAGTTCCGCATGGCCTGTGAGGATGGCCAGGAGGACCACCTTCGCCAGCTCGCGAAAGACCTCGATGACCGCATCGTCGCGTTGCGCGGTCAGTTCGGCGAGATCGGCGACGCGCGGCTCACGGTGATGGCGGCACTCATGGTGGCCGATCAATTGTCGGAAACGGAAAACAAGCTGAAGCGCCTGGAGGCCGATCTGGCGGGATTGCAGGACGCGCGTGGCGCCGCCGCCGAGCGGTCGCAGGCGACACAGGCCGCGCTGGTGGCCGCGTTCACGTCGGCCGCCGAACGCATCGAAAGCATGGCGAGGAAGCTCAGCCAGCCGGCGGCCTCGCCGGGCGAGAGTGTGGCGCAGGGTTAGAACGGCAGTCGAAGCACGACTGGTAGCGGCGCCGCATCCACACTACATTGACCCGGCGGGGCTGCGGGGCGCGTCTGGAGTAAATTCCCCGGGGCCTTACGATCCTGAAGGGAGCTGTCCCTGACCTGGTCCCTGGACCGGGACATATGGCGCCCACCTACTTCTGTAGGTTCCCGGGATCACAACTCCGACGGCCACTGCGGCTCCGCACTCACTTCGGCCAGACGGCGACAATTCGGAAGGCCCGATGGCCACCATCTCCATCGATGAACTGAAATCCGAGCTGCGCAAGACCGTGTTCGTGACACGCGACGCGCTGCCGGCCGCCCAGCGGCAGGCCGCGGCCGAGACGATCGCGGCGCGGCCGTTTCCGCTGCCGATTGGGCCAGGCGTCATCGTGTCGGGATTCTCGCCGATCCGCACCGAGATCAATCCGTTACCGCTCATGCGCAAGCTGGCCGACGCTGGCGCCGCCCTCGCGCTGCCGGCGATCGCCGGCAAGGGCAAGCCGCTGATCATGCGCGCCTATGCGTTTGGCGATCCGCTGGAAGCCCGCACTTGGGGCATTCGCGAGCCGAAGGACGATGCGCCGCAAGTCGATCCCGACATCCTGATCGTGCCGCTCGCGGCGTTCGATCGCCACGGCAACCGCATCGGCCATGGCGCCGGCTATTACGACATGACCATCAACCGGCTGCGTTCGATGAAATCCGTCGTCGCGGTCGGGATCGCCTATGCTGTGCAGGAGGTTCCCCAGGTGCCGGTGACGGAACGCGACGCCCGGCTCGATCTTGTGCTAACCGAGCGCGGCGTACTCGATTTCCGCAAAGGCTGACATGCGTATCCTTTTCATCGGCGACATTGTCGGGCGCAGCGGCCGCAACATCCTGCTCGATAAGCTTCCCAAGCTGATCTCCGAGTGGAAGCTCGACCTCGCCGTGGTCAACGGCGAGAACGCCGCCGGCGGCTTCGGCATCACCGAGGCGATCTACAACGACTTCATCGACGCCGGCGCCGATGCCGTGACGCTCGGCAACCACGCCTGGGATCAGCGCGAGGCGCTGGTGTTCATCGAGCGCGCGCCGCGGCTTATTCGCCCGATCAACTACCCGCCGGGAACGCCCGGGCGCGGCGCCGCGATGGTCGACTGCAAGAACGGCGCGAACGCGCTGGTTATCAACGCCATGGGCCGCATCTTCATGGATCCGCTCGACGATCCGTTCACCGCGGTCGAGCGCGAGCTTGCCGCCTGTCCGCTAAAAAGCGGCGCTGACGCCATCATCATCGACATGCATTGCGAGGCGACCAGCGAGAAGCAGTCGATGGGTTTCCTGTGCGACGGCCGCGCCAGCCTGGTGATCGGCACCCACACCCATGCGCCGACCGCCGACCACCGCATCCTGCCGGGCGGCACCGCGTTCATGTCCGACGTCGGCATGACCGGCGACTACCAGTCGGTGATCGGCATGGACAAGGAGGAGCCGCTCGGCCGGTTCATGCGCCGGATATCATCGAGCAAGTTCGAGGCCGCCAATGGGCCCGCAACGCTGTCCGCGCTCGCGATCGAGACCGACGATGCCACCGGGCTTGCCACCAGGGTCGGTCCGGTGCGGCTCGGCGGCGTGCTGGAAGAGGCGCGGCCGACGTTCTGGGGCTAGTGACTTTCGCCGCGGACGCGATTTATAACGCGGGCAATGCGATGCGAGCGTTTTGAGAGCGGGCCATGGCCGGTCATTCCCAATTCAAGAATATCATGCACCGCAAGGGGCGCCAGGATAAGGCGCGCTCCAAGCTGTTCTCGAAGCTCGCTCGCGAAATCACCACCGCCGCCAAGCTCGGCCTGCCTGACCCGTCGATGAATGCGCGGCTGCGCGCCGCCATCATCGCGGCCCGCGCCGAGAACATGCCGAAGGACGGCATCGAGCGAGCGATCAAGAAGGCGTCGGGCAATGACGCCGAGAACTACGAGGACATGCGCTACGAGGGCTATGGCCCAGGCGGCGTCGCGGTGATCGTCGAGGTGTTGACCGACAACAAGAACCGCACCGCAGGCGACGTGCGCGCGGCGTTCTCCAAGAGCGGCGGCAACCTCGCCGAGACCGGCGCGGTGTCGTTCATGTTCGACCATGTCGGCGTCGTGGAATACGACGCCAAGGTGGCGGACGCCGATGCGATGCTGGAGGCGGCGATCGAGGCCGGCGCCGAGGATGTGTTGTCGAGCGAGAACGGCCACGAGATCTACACCACGGCGGACTCGCTCGCCGAGGTGGCGAAGGCGCTGGAGGGCAAGTTCGGCGAGCCGCGCAAGGCCACGCTGGTGTGGAAGCCGAAGAACACCATGGCCGTGGATGACGAGAAGGGCGAGAAGCTTCTGGGTCTGCTTGAAACGCTGAACGAGCACGACGACGTGCAGAACGTCTACGCCAATTTCGAAGTGTCGGATGCGGTCGTCGCCAAGATGAGCGCCTGACGCTCAGACCTCTTTGTTGGGCATGATCTTACCCGAAAACCGGCCCCCGCTTTTCGGGATCATGCTCCAAATTCCAGGATGAACAGGCCGGCGTTGTAGTCGGTCGAATAGATCAGCCCCGCCGCGTCGACGAACACGTCGGCCGACTGGATGACCCGGGCGCGGTTCGGGCGGGTGTCCATCATTTTCGCGGGGGCCGGTGGCACCCAGGCTCCAACTTCGATGGGTGCATGCTGGTTGCGGATGTCGAACACGCGCACGCCGGCGTTCTGGTAGGTCGCAAAGATCGTCTCCGAGCTGACGAATGTGCCGGGCCGGTTCTCGTGGATGTTGTGCGGGCCGAAGTGGCCGCCCTTGCCCTTGTAGTCTGCTTCGGTCGGCTGCGGGAATGTCGCGATGCTCTTCGGGTTGGCCTTGTTGCGATTATCGAACATCCAGATGTGCTTGACGCCATCCTCCTGGTGGTCGAGCACGGCCTCGTCGAGCACGATCAGCAGATCGCGGTCCGGCAGCGGCAGGCAATTGTGCGTGCCGCCGCCGAACGGCGGCGCGCCGTCGCGATGCGCGATCAGCTTCGGCTTGGCGCGATCGGCGACGTCGATCACCACCATGCCGGCGTCGCGCCACGCCGCGTAGGCGGTGTCGCCGTTGACGATGGCGTGGTGCAGACCGAAGCGGCTGGTGCCGGCCCACGTCGGCGTTTCGCCGGCCGCCTGGTTCATGCCGGGGATCCACCAGCGGCCGGCCTCGCGCGGCTTTGCCGGATCGCTCATGTCGATGGTGATGAAGATGTAGTCGGTGAAGCCGTCGATCAAAGCCGAGGCATAGGCCCAGCGTCCGCCGGTGTACCAGACGCGGTGGATGCCGCCGCCTTCGACGCGCCATGAAGCCGATCCGACGCGGCTCCGCGGGTTTTGCAATGTCGTAGACCGCAAGCCCTGCGGTCCAGTCGCGTGCGGCTTTCGGTTTTGCTTCCGCGGTGCCGACCACCTGGCCGAGCTGACCCTTGTAATAGGCCTTCTCGTCGGCGAATTCGGCGGCGGCGAACATGTCCTTGGCGTTGATCACCAGCAGCAGATCGCCGTGGGTCTGCAGGTGGATGTTCCAGGTGCCGGGCGGGGCGGCGATGATAGTTCGCCGGCTTCGGATTTTTTGGATCGCGCACATCGACGATTGAAAAGCCCTTCGAGAACATGTGGCCGATGTAGGCATGGCCGCGATGCACCATCACCTGCACGCCGTCGGGCCGACCGCCCTGATCGGAGTGGCCGATAAGGCGCATGTTGCGGGCGTAGTCGGGCTTCGGCAGATCGGTCATGTGCGGCCTATCCTTCGAGACGCGCGCTTCGCGCGCTCCTCAGGATGAGGTCGGTGCGTCCGGCCGGGCCGCAATCCAAACCTCATGGTGAGGAGCGGTCCGAAGGACCGCGTCTCGAACCATGGGCCGCAGATTCGGTGATGCATCATCGATACGCATCCAGGAAATTCGGCACCGCGATCCAATCCATCATCGCGCCGTCGCTTTGCAAGCAGTTCGTGCATGCGGCGGTCGTCCTCGGTCTTGAGGTCGACGCCCATGTGGGTGCCGAGCTTCCTGCTGTGCATCACGATGGTGTTGCCGATCGGCTGGCGCTCGGCGTTGTAGGCCGCGAGCGCCCGATCGATGTCGTCATGGCTGCCGAGCGCACGGGCGAGTGCCGCCGCGTCGCCGCCGGCTTTGGCGACGCCAAAGCCCATATGCGGCCGAGCGTTGGCGGCGGCATCGCCAACCATGGCGACGCGGCCGAACACGATCTGCGGCGCGGTGAAATCGTAGATCGGCGTGACGAACGGCTGCCGGATTTTCATCACGCAGTCGAGCATCACCTCCGGCATGATGTCGCGCGCGTCGGCGTGCATCTGCGCGATCAGGTCCTTGCGGATCAGCGGCGGCGGCACCGAGAATTCGTGCTGCGCGCCGTTCTCGTCGACGTTCATCTCGCGCAGCTTCGCCGCGTCGGCGACCCGATACCAGATGAAATTGTAGCGGCGGTGGCCGGGGCGCAGATCGTCGTTGAAGCCGGCGATCGGATAGGTGATCACCTCCTGGCGCGGCGGCAGATAGAACACGAAGTACGGGAAGATTTCCTTCAGCGTCTTTGGCGCCAGATCGGCCTCGTTTGGCGAGCCGCGCCAGATGTAATAGCCTGCGTAGCCCGGCTGCAGCTCCGGCGCGACCTGGCCGCGCACGCTGGAGCGAATGCCGTCGCCGCCGACCAGGATGTCGGCGTCTTCGACGCGGCCGCCGTTGAAATGCACCCGCACGCCGCTGCCGTCCTGCTCGACGCGCTCGAACGCCCAGCCGAGATGGTAGCGCGCCGGATCGATGGTCGCGCGCAGCAGCCGCTGCAGCCGGTCCCATGACGTCAGGATTTGCCGGAGCGGCCGCTCGTCGGTGACGCGGCCCTGCCGATCGATGGCGATGCGTTTAGGCACCTCGATGCCGAGATTCTCCGTACCGGACCCGCTTGCCTCCAGCGCCCCCAAGAGTTCCGGGTGCGTGGTAATGCCGGCGCCGCGGCCGACCAGCTCGACGCCCGAGCGCTCGTAGACGTCGCAATCCCAGCCGACCTGGCGCAGAAAGGCCGCGCTGAACAATCCCGACATCGAGCCGCCGACGATGATGGCGCGGCGTTTTCTGGAAAATTGGCTCGGCATGACTGGCGAGTCATGCCCTCAGCGCAGGATCGAGTCCAGCACCGGCAGGCTGACCATCGCCGCAAGCGCGATGATGACGTAAGCGATGCCACGATAAAACCGGTCCGAAGCGCCGTGGAAAAAACGCGAGCCCAGTCCCATGCCGGCGAGATAGGGAACGCCGAGCAGAACCGACAGCGCCAGCGGACGCGCCTCGAACAGGCTGGCGAAGCCGAAGATCGCGACCAGGATGACGTCGCAGATCATGAAGAACACCATCAGGTTGGCGCGCACCGTCCGGGCGTTGTTGCCGCCGCCGAGCCAGTAAAGGATCACCGGCGGCCCCGCGATCAGCACCGCGCCCGCGCTCACCCCCGAGAAGAGGCCGACGCCGATGGTGAGCGGCAGGCGCGGCGCGCCATGGTAGCGCCAGCCCGATGCCAGGATCGGTACCGCGCTCAACACCATGGCGGCGATGCACCAGCGCAATACGATCGGATCGAGCACGATCAAAAGCCAAACACCGATCGGCAAGCCTGCCGCCATGGCGACGGAGAGCGGCGCGACCTCGCGCCAGGTGCAGCGGCGGATCTCGGCAATGGCGAACGGCGTGGCAGAGACGAAGTCCACGATCAGGATCGTGACGGCCGCGATCCGCGGGTCGTAGATCATGGCGATCAGCGGCATGTAGATCATCGCGCCGCCGAAGCCGGAAAAGCCGCGCGTCACGCCGGCGAGCAGCGCCACGGCTGCAGCCGCATAAATGCGGTGCTCGGCGAGGGTGGCGGTGAAGGTCGAACTGTCGGGGAGGTCGATCACTTGGGATTTCCGGCGGCCCTTCCTAGCAGCCGGTAGCCCAGAACGCGATTGGGGAGAATGGGGAGCCGCTATGCGGACGCTTTGCCGAGCGCGCCGGGCGGGTCTATCACCGGGTCACGATGGCCCGCCCGATTCGCATCCTCGGCATCGACCCTGGACTCCGCCGCACCGGCTGGGGCCTGATCGAGGTCGAGGGCAACCGCCTCATTTACATGGCATGCGGTTCGGTCGCGACCAGCGACAAGGGTTCGCTGGCCGAGCGGCTGGTGACGTTGCACGACGGGCTTGCCAAGGTGATCGAGGAGTTCGCGCCGGACGAGGCGGCGGTCGAGGCCACCTTCGTCAACAAGGACGCCAGCGCCACGCTAAAGCTCGGCCAGGCCCGCGGCATTGCGCTGCTCATTCCGGCGCGTGCCGGAATTTCGGTCGCCGAATACGCGCCCAACCTGGTGAAGAAGACCATCGTTGGCGCCGGCCACTGCGAGAAGGAGCAAATTCGCCTCATGCTCCGCGTGCTGCTGCCCAAGGCCGACCCGCCGACCCACGACGCCGCCGATGCGCTCGCTATCGCGGTGACGCATGCCCATCACCGTCAAAGCGCCATGTTGAAGCTGAAGGTTGCGGCGCGATGATTGGCTTTGCTGTCGAGCGCTACGCGATCCACGAGCACGACCTGCTCCCTCCCCCCTTGAGGGGGAGGGGTGGGGAGGGGGGTGACTGCACACTCAGAATCTGCGGTACCCCCCTCCCTGTCCCTCCCCCGACAAAAGGGCGTTCACGCCCGTCTTCGACGGGCTATGGGGGGAGGGAACGCTTTGGCGCTGGCCGCGCAAGACCCAGACGCAAACCATGATCGGCAAGCTCAAAGGCGTCATCGATTCCTACGGCGAGGACTTCATCATTCTCGACGTGCAGGGCGTCGGCTATCTGGTGCACTGCTCGGCGCGCACGCTTCAGGCGCTGCCGGCGCCGGGCGAGGCCGCGACGCTGTCGATCGAGACCCACGTGCGCGAGGATCAGATCAGGCTGTTCGGATTTCTGAGCGACGCCGAGCGCGAATGGTTCCGTCTGCTGCAGACCGTGCAGGGCGTCGGCGCCAAGGTCGCGCTTTCGGTGCTGAGCACGTTCAAGCCCGGCGATCTCGCGTCAGCCATTGCGATGGGCGACAAGGCCGCGATCAGGCGCGCGCCCGGCGTCGGCCCGAAGGTCGCCGAGCGGCTGGTGATCGAATTGAAGGACAAGGCGCCGGCCTATTCCGATCTCGATCCGGCGGTCATCAGCCTGTCCGGCGCCGTCAGCGAGAAACGCGCGCCGCGGCCGGTGCTCGACGCGGTCTCGGCGCTGGTCAATCTCGGCTACGGCCAGCCGCAGGCGGCCGCCGCCATTTCAGCGGCCAGCCGGAATGCGGGAGAAGGGGCGGAGACGGCGCAACTGATCCGGCTGGGCCTCAAGGAGCTGAGCAAGTGACGGCGCTGAGCGAAGCCGATCGCGCCTTGGTCGAAGCGGCGTCCGATGCGATCCGCAAGCGCTACCGCTTCGACTGGCAGGAGGTCGGCGCTGCGTTGCGGCTGCGTTCCGGCAAGATCTTCACCGGCGTCAGCCTCGATGCCTATCTCGGCCGCATGGCGGTCTGCGCCGAAGCAGTGGCGCTCGGGCAGGCGGTGACGCAGGGCGAGACCGGCATCGACACCATTGTCGCGGTGCGTCATCCGGCGCCTGATGAGAAGGACTGCAAGATCGCGGTGGTGTCGCCCTGCGGCGCTTGCCGGGAGCTGATCTGGGACTACGATCGCAACGCGCGCGTCATCGTACCGGGCCCTGATGGCCCGCAGTCGGTCGGCATCAGCGATCTTATTCCGAACAAGTACAGCCGCGAGCGGATAACGTAAGACCATGACCACCACGCCCCGCCGCCTGGTCACGCCGGAACGCCGCGAAGAAGACGTGGCCGAGACCTCGCTGCGCCCGCAGCGGCTTGTCCGAGTTCATCGGCCAGCAGCAGGCGCGCGCCAACCTCTCGGTGTTCATCGAGGCGGCGAAGGCGCGCAACGAGGCGCTCGACCACGTGCTGCTGGTCGGCCCGCCGGGGCTC
This sequence comes from uncultured Alphaproteobacteria bacterium, assembly GCA_963702635.1. GTDB lineage: Bacteria > Pseudomonadota > Alphaproteobacteria > Rhizobiales > Xanthobacteraceae > Z2-YC6860. The sequence goes on along the minus strand of CAVPDL010000006.1, from coordinate 113,020 downwards.
GGCAAGACCACGCTGGCGCAGATCGTCGCGCGCGAGCTTGGCGTCAACTTCCGCGCCACCTCCGGGCCGGTGATCGCCAAGGCCGGCGATCTCGCGGCGCTGCTGACCAATCTCGAAGAGCGCGACGTCCTGTTCATCGACGAGATCCACCGGCTCAATCCGGCGGTCGAGGAGGTGCTCTATCCGGCGATGGAGGACTTCCAGCTCGACCTCATCATCGGCGAAGGGCCGGCGGCGCGTTCGGTGAAGATCGATCTGGCGAAATTCACCCTGGTCGGCGCCACCACGCGGGCGGGCCTGCTCACCAATCCGCTGCGCGACCGCTTCGGCATTCCGGTGCGGCTCAATTTCTACACCGAGGCCGAGCTTGAGCTGATCGTCAACCGCGGCGCCCGCGTGCTTGGCATCGGCATGACGCCGGACGGCGCCAACGAGATCGCGCGCCGCTCGCGCGGCACCCCGCGCATCGCCGGGCGGCTGCTCCGCCGCGTCCGCGACTTCGCCCATGTCGGCGGTACGGACAAGATCGACCGGAAGCTCGCCGACGGGGCGCTGGTCGAGCTAGAGGTCGACGCCGCCGGCCTCGACGCCATGGACCGCCGCTATCTGATCACCATCGCGGAGAACTACGGCGGCGGACCGGTCGGCGTCGAGACGCTGGCCGCCGCTCTGTCCGAGCCGCGCGACGCCATCGAGGAGATCATCGAGCCGTTCCTCATCCAGAAGGGCCTGCTCCAACGCACCCCGCGCGGCCGGCTGATCACCGGCCATGCCTTCAAGCACCTCGGTCTCGCCGAGCCGGCGCGCGATCCGTCGCAGTTCGGGCTGTTTGCGCAAGATGAGGATGATTAGCTTCGTCCCATCGGCAGGATATGTTAGGGTCACGACATGAGCGATTTCACAAAAAAGGCCGCCGCCGCACTCGAACTTCTTCCAGAGGAGCTGCGGCAGCCTGCTGTGGCCTATCTGCTGGAGCAGGCGGAAAAATTTCGCGCCTTGCAACAGGACCTCGACCGCGCGGTCGAAAGCGTCGACGCCGGACAAGTTCGCGAGTGGGATTTTGCGGATTTTTTGCGCCGGGCAGACCTCTCTCGCTAGGCGTGAGGGATTGAATGAGACTGGTCGTCTCTCGCGATTCAGACGACGACCTGCTGCAAATTGCTCGGTACTTGAGGGAGCGAAATCCCGCTGCTGCCCGTTCGCTGATGGACGAAATCAATCGCAAGTTTCTCAGCTTGACATACTTTCCGTTCATTGGTCGCGATCGGTCGAATCTCCGTCCGGGAATCCGCAGCGTCGTCGCCGGAATTTATGTGATTTTCTATCGTGTCGAGCCCGACCAAATCACGATCATGCGAGTGTTGCATGGACGCAGGGACATCGACGCGGAGTTTAAGCGATGAAAACCATGGAAGGCGGATGCCATTGCGGGCGCGTGCGCTTTCGCGTCACCGCCGATCTTGATCGCGTCACCGAATGCAATTGCTCGATGTGCGGCAAGAAGGGCTTTCTGCATCTGATCGTGCCGCCGGACAAATTCGAATTGCTCAGCGGCGAAGGCAGTCTGAGCACCTACACGTTCAACACCGGCGTGGCCAAGCACACCTTCTGCAAGGTCTGCGGCATCCATCCATTCTACGTGCCGCGTTCCGATCCGGACAAGATCGACGTCAATGTTCGCTGCCTGGACGACGTCGATATCCACGCGCTGCCGGTGAAGCATTTCGACGGCAGGCACTGGGAAGATGCCATGCAGCAGAAAGTGCCGTGGCGATGACCGCGCCAGCGCTCGACGGCAAAATCGTTGACGGGCAGCATCGCCAGCCGGTGCGAGTCTACTACGAGGACACCGATTTTTCCGGCGTGGTCTATCACGCGAGCTATCTGCGCTTCATGGAGCGCGGCCGCACCAACTACCTGCGGCTCCTCGGCGCCGACCAGCGCGCTCTGTTCGAGAAGGTCGAAAGGGAGGCGCCGGGCTTCGCCTTCGTGGTGCGTTCGATGCAGATCGAGTTCCTGAAGCCTGCGCGGATGGACGACGTGCTGGAAATCGTCACCGCGCCGGCCGAAGTCAAAGGCGCATCGGTCGTGCTGCACCAGCAGGTCAATCGCCGTGGCGAGACTCTGGTCGAAGCGACCGTGCGGGTGGCTTTCGTCTCGGGCGGCAAGGCACGGCCGATTCCGAAGCCGCTGCGTGCTGCCATGAAGACCGACCAAGGCGCGATGGGCGGTTGACCATCGACGGCCGCGCCTCCTTGATGTAAACGCTCTTTACATGAGTTGGAAGCGCGGCGCGGGCAACGGAGCTATCACCACGGCAATCTCAAGGAAGCCCTGGTGCGCGCCGCGCTCGAGCTGATCGCCGAAAAGGGGCCCGCGGGCTTCACCTTTGCCGAAGCCGCGCGCTGGGCCGGCGTGAGCCCGGCCGCGCCGTACCGGCATTTCCGCGACCGCGACGAACTGATGTCGGACGTGGCGCGACGAGGCTTCGAGCGGTTCGAGGCGGCACTCAAGCGTGCCTGGGACGATGGGCGGCCTGATCCATCGACTGCGTTCGAACGCCAAGGCAAGGCCTACTTGAAGTTCGCGCATGACGAGCCCGCGTATTACTCGGCGATGTTCGAGGCCGGCATTTCGCTCGACGCCAATCCGGAATTGCGCGAGGCCGGCGATCGCGCTTTCAACGTGCTGCGCGGCGCCACCGAAAGCCTCATCGCCACGATGCCGCAAAAGCACCGGCCCCCGGCGACGATGATGGCGCTGCACGTCTGGGCGCTTTCCCACGGCATCGCCTCGCTGTTCGGGCGCGGCGACGCAGCGCGCCGCCGCCTGCCGATGACGCCCGAGGAGTTGCTGGAGGCCGGCGTGCTCCTATATCTGCGCGGCCTGGGACTGCCGGACGGCGAGGCTTCGAAGGCCTGAGACATCAGGCCGCGCCCTCATCCACCACCGGCCTTGACAGCGCCGCAGTCCCAATCTAGCTATGTAAATGTTATTAACATTCACACGTGAGGTGTGCGATGCCGCTCGTTGCCAAGCTCGACGAACTGGGTAAGCCGGCCTGGATCGCCCTGATGATCCTGGGCTTTTGGTTCTTCTGGCCGCTGGGCTTCGCGGTCCTCGCCTTCTTGATATGGAGCAGACGCATGGGTTGCTGGAGAGGTCATCCGATGAGCCGCTGGCACCAGGATGCCGGCGTGCGGAGCGCCGGGACGTGGTGGCAGCCGCCGCAACGGTCGAGCGGCAACCGAGCCTTCGACGAGTACCGCACCGAAACGCTGCGGCGGCTCGAAGAGGAGCAGCGCGAGTTCCACGAGTTCCTCGACCGACTGCGCATGGCCAAGGACAAGTCCGAGTTCGACCAGTTCATGGCCGAGCGGCGCAACCGGCCGAGCCCGAGTCCGGATTCGCATCCGCAGAGCTGAGCACCGCTATCGGCGTCTCTTCGCCAGGCCGTTCGCCGCGCTCCCCGACGCGGCGGGCGGCTTTTTTGTTGGGCGCAGGCGCGCTCAAACCGAGCTTCGCCCCTGCCGGTAACCGGGCATTAACCCAAATAACGCTGGCTACGCGGTGAACCGGGCGGTCCGGTGCCCTAGTTTGGTCAAGTTTCGCGGGACTTTCTGGCCATCAGCGGTGGTCGACGGCCTGAAGCTCCTGCGAAACTTGGCGTCGCCGCGGGTCGCGTAGCGATCCTGCGCCGGCGGCCCTTGGGGTCCTGCGGAGAGCACCATCCCGGTTTGAACGAGCGCGCGGACAGGACCTGCTTCGTCAGGTTTCCTCCCGCACGTTCCGGCGCGGAGGGACGAGGCATGAATCCAGGCGAAGTGGCGCAGGCCGTGCTGCCGCTCACCTCTTCCGACCTGTCCCTGTTCACGCTGTTCCTGCACGCCCATTGGCTGGTCAAGACGCGTCATGATCGGGCTGCTGCTGGCCTCGATCTGGGTCTGGGCGATCGTGATCGACAAATTCCTGCTCTACGCCCGCACCAAGCGGGCGATGGACCGCTTCGAGCAGGCGTTCTGGTCCGGCCAGTCGCTGGAGGAGCTCTACAAGACGCTCTCGGCGCGCCCGGCCCATTCGATGGCGGCGCTGTTTGTCGCCGCCATGCGCGAATGGAAGCGGAGCTTTGAGAACGCAGACCCGCTCGTTTGCGGGCCTGCAGACCCGGATCGAGAAGGTGATGGACGTGACCATCGCCCGCGAGATCGAGCGGCTGGAGCGGCGCCTCCTGGTGCTGGCGACGGTCGGCTCGGCCGGCCCGTTCGTCGGCCTGTTCGGCACGGTCTGGGGCATCATGACGAGCTTTCAGTCGATTGCGGCCTCGAAGAATACTTCGTTAGCGGTTGTGGCGCCGGGCATCGCCGAAGCGCTGTTTGCGACCGCAATCGGCCTCATCGCAGCCATACCGGCGACGATTTTCTATAACAAGTTCATCACCGAGGTGAACCGCCAGGCCCAGCGGATGGAGGGTTTCGCCGACGAATTTTCCGCGATCCTGTCGCGGCAGATCGACGAGCGAGGGGTGGGCAGCATGATCCCGAAAAGTGGAGACCGGTTTTCGGACAAGATCATGCGCAGCGATAGGTTTTAGGGGACCGTCGGGTCATGGCCATCAGCAGCGGCGGGGCGCATTCCGGCGCGTTCGGCAAGCGGCGGCACCGGCGCAATCCGGTGATGAGCCAGATCAACGTGACGCCCATGGTGGACGTCATGCTGGTGCTGCTGATCATCTTCATGGTTTCGGCGCCGCTGCTCACCGTCGGCGTGCCGATCGACCTGCCGCAGACCCAGGCGTCGAGCCTCGACGCCGCCGACAAGGAGCCGCTGGCGATCTCGGTCAACACCAAGGGCCAGGTCTTCTTGCAGAACACCGAGATCCCGCTCGACGAGCTGGTGCCCAAGCTCACAGGCCATCAGCGAGGCCCGCGCCGGCGCGGCGGCGACGAGCGCATCTATGTTCGCGGCGATAAGACCGTGGATTATGGTACGGTGATGAAAGTCATGGGACGGCTGTCCGCCGCCGGCTTTCGCAAGGTCGCGCTGGTCACGGAGGTGGAGCAGAGCCCGTGAAGCTGCCTGAGATGAAAACCGGCCTGACGATTTCGGCGCTTGTGCACGCAGCCCTGCTGCTGTGGGGGCTGATCTCGTTTGCCGCGCGGCCGCTCGAAGCCAAGCCCACCGACGGCATGCCGATCGATCATCATCTCCGACAAGGAATTCTCCGAACTGGCCAAGGGCGTGAAGAACGCACCGAAGAAGGACAAGCCCAGCCCGCTGGTCGAGAAAGATCGGCGAGCCCAAGAAGGTCGAGGATGCCAAGCCCAAGGTCGTCGAAAAGAAGATAATCGAGGCGGCCAAGACCGAACCCGAGCCGCCGCCACCGCCGCCGGAGCCTAAGTCGAAGCCGGAGGCCAAGCCCGAAAAGAAGGAGCCGCCCAAGGTCGACCCGATCGCCGAGACCCTGAAAAAGGAAGAGGCGAAGAAGAAGGCCGAGGAGAAGAAGCAGAAGAAAGCGCGAGCAGCAGAAGCCGCATCCGGCAGTTCGATCCGACCAAGATCGCGGCGCTGCTCGACAAGCGCGATCCGAGCGGCAGGCCTCCGCCGGCGAAACGCTGAGCCGAGTCCCTCGCTCGGATATGTCGGAGGGCTCGTCGGCGCAATTGTCGCAGAGCGAAATCGATGCGCTGCGCCGGCGGCTTGCCCAATGCTGGAACCCGCCGGTCGGCGCGGCCAGACGGCAGCCGGATCCAGGTCGTGCTGCGCGTGCTGTTCAAGCCCGACGGCTCGCTGGCGGGCCCGCCGCAACTGGTGGCCGGCGCCGCAAGTCGCCTTTGGGCCCCGCATGGCGGAAAGCGCCAAGCGCGCGATGCTGACCTGTCAGCCGTTCACGATGCTCAGGCCCGAGCACTACGAGCAGTGGAAGGACATCGAAATCACCTTCGATCCGCGCGACATGTTCGGCGGCGTTGACGACAGATTTTCAGGATCGATCATTCCAGGATTTGCACTTCATGAATGCAGATGGCTTTGACGAAGCGCCTTCGATGCGCAAGCTTTTGATCAACCGCCGCGACGCTGCTCGCCGGCGCTGCTGCCGGCGCGGCGCTCGGCTGGCCGGCGCGGTCCGGCGCAGGCCGTGACCAGGCTCGACGTCACCCAGGGCAACGTCCAGCCGATGCCGATCGCGCTGCCGGATTTCGTCGGCGGCACGCCGGCCGACTGCGAAGTCGCGCACAACGTCACCCAGGTCATCACCGCCAACCTGAAGCGCTCCGGACTGTTCGCGCCGATCGATCCGGCGGCCTATATCGAGAAGATCGCAAATATCGACGCGGTGCCGCGCTTTGCCGACTGGCGCACCATCAACGCCCAGGCGCTGGTGACCGGCCGCATCACCCGCCAGGCCGACGGGCGGCTGAAGGCCGAATTCCGGCTGTGGGACGTGTGCCGCCGGCGAGCAGCTCACCGGCGCAGCAGTATTTCACCGCGCCCGACAACTGGCGCCGCATCGCCCACATCATCTCGGACGCGATCTACCAGCGCCTGACCGGCGAGAAGGGCTACTTCGACAGCCGCGTCGTGTTCGTCGACGAGTCCGGGCCCGAAGGAGCAGCGCGTCAAGCGGCTCGCCATCATGGACCAGGACGGCGCCAACGTGCGCTATCTGACCCGCGGCGACGAACTCGTGATCACGCCGCGCTTCTCGCCGTCGACCCAGGAAATCACCTACATGTCCTACGGCCAGCGCGAGCCGCGGGTGTTCCTGCTCAACATCGAGACCGGCCAGCGCGAGATCGTCGGCAACTTCCCCAACATGAGCTTCGCGCCGCGTTTCTCGCCCGACGGCCAGCGCGTGATCATGAGCCTGCAGCAGGGCAGCAACTCCAACCTCTACGTGCTCGACCTGCGCTCCAAGGCGACGACGCGGCTCACCGACACCGCCGCGATCGACACCGCGCCGTCCTATTCGCCGGACGGCACGCGCATCTGCTTCGAAAGCGATCGCGGCGGCTCGCAGCAGATCTACGTCATGAGCGCCGAGCGGCGGTGCGGCGCAGCGCATCAGCTTCGGCGACGGCCCCTATTCGACGCCGGTGTGGTCGCCGCGCGGCGACAACATCGCCTTCACCAAGATCGGCCGCGGCAACTTCGCCATCGGCATCATGAAGCCGGACGGCTCCGGCGAGCGCATCCTGACCGAAGGGTTCCACAACGAAGGCCCGACCTTCGCGCCGAACGGCCGCGTGGTGATGTTCTTCCGCGATCCGGGCGGCAATTCCGGGCCGTCGCTGTTCACGGTCGACATCACCGGCCGCAACGAGCAGCGGGTTCCGACGCCGGGTTTCGCCTCGGATCCCGGCCTGGTCGCCGCTGCTGTCGTGAGAGGAGATTGATCGGAACGCCGCAGAGTTCCACACGCCATAAGCCGGACACGTTCACGCCTCATTAACCATACTGAGACGTTTCGGCGGGAAGTGCTTTTTTCGCGGCGGCGACAACACCTCGTCAAGGTTGACGGAACATTCGCTTAACGAACCTCCTGTTAGACCAAGGGCAGGTCCGGACGAAGGCTCGAGTACGGAGGCACCGGAATGACCAGTCATGTACGCGTTTCGTCCGTCGGTGCGGGCTTCGCTGCTGCGCTGATCGCGGGGCTCGCGCTGTCCGCCTGCGCCAACAAGCGCCGACCGATTCTCTGGCTTCGGCCGGCGTGGCCACGCCCGGCAGCCAGCAGGACTTCGTCGTCAACGTCGGCGACCGCGTGTTCTTCGAGACCGATTCCTACGGAGCTCACCGCCGCAGGCGCGCGCGACGCTCGACAAGCAGGCGCAGTGGCTGCAGCAGTACGGCAACTACACCTTCACCATCGAAGGCCACGCCGACGAGCGCGGCACGCGCGAATACAACATCGCGCTCGGCGCCCGCCGCGCTCAGACGGTGCGCGACTATCTCGCGTCCCGCGGCATCCAGCCCGGCCGCATGCGCACCGTCTCCTACGGCAAGGAGCGGCCGGTCGCGGTCTGCAACGACATCTCGTGCTGGTCGCAGAACCGCCGCGCGGTCACGGTGCTCGGCGCCACCTCGTAGGCCGAGGATTGCGCGCCTGCCGACAAGACATCCGGCGCCCTCTGGGGCGCCGGTTTGCGTTTGAGGCGCGAGCAGTCACATTTTGGTCTCTGATCGAGCCGATATGCTAAACACCTGCCGACAACCCGATCGTTCCGCGAAGAATTTTTGCGCTATGACGAGCCTGATCCATCGTGGGCTTACGGCCGCGGCCCTGGCCGCCGGGCTCTGCGTTTCGACCGTCGCCCCGGCGCAGGACAGCGGCTCGCCGTCGTCGGCTCGACCGCATGTTCGGCAAAGCCGTCCGCAGGCCGCGCGACGCCGGCCAGGACGGCCAGGAGCCGACCACCGAGCTGGTGCTGCGGATCGAGCGCCTCGAAGCGCAGATCCGCCAGATGACCGGCACCATCGAGCAGCTTGCAGTACCGCAACCAGCAGCTCGAGAACCAGATCCGCGGCATGGGCGGTCAAGTGGCGTCAGGCCGGTCCAGCCGGCGCCAGGTCGGGATGCCACAGCCGGTACAGCCGCCACCGGGCCGTCCGGTGATGCAGGCCGGTCCGCCTTCGACGCCGTCCAGCCGATGACGCCGCCGGCGCCGATCGCCCGGCCGCCGCGCCGACGTGTTCGATCCGTCGCAAAATCCCAATGCGCCCGGCGCGCCGCGCCCGCTCGGCAGCCCGCAGAACGAGCCGCCGCCGATCGTCACCGCCGGACGCCGCCGGTCGGCGCGCCCGGCGGTCGCGGCGCCGGCGCGCCGCTCGATCTCTCCACGCTTGCGAGCGGGGCGCCCGGCGTCGGGGCTCCGCAGCCCGGTCAGTCGCCCGGGGGCGGCCTGCCGCCGCCGCCGTCGCGCAATCTCAGCGCCACCGGCGCGGTCGCTGCGGTCGCGCCGCCGAGCGAGTCGCCGAAGGACACCTACGACCTCGGCTATGGCTATGTGCTGCGCAAGGATTATGCGCTGGCGGAGGACACCTTCCGCGCCTTCCTGAAGCAAGTACCCGACCGACCGCCGCGCTGCCGATGCGCAATTCTGGCTGGGCGAAAGCCTGTTCCAGCGCCAGCGCTACGATGCGGCGGCGCAAGCGTTCCTCGATCTGTCGACCAAGCACGGCAGCCACGCCAAGGCGCCGGACGCGCTGCTGCGGCTCGCGCAGTCGCTCGCGCCATGAAGCAGAAGGAAATGGCCTGCGCTACGCTCGCCGAGGTCGGCCGCAAATATCCGCGCGCGTCCGCCAGTGTGAAACAGGGCGTCGAGCGGGAACAGAAGCGTGTCCACTGCTGACGGTGGAGCGCCGCTCAAGGCCGCCGAATTCCGATCGCTGTTCGCCGATCTCACCGATCATCCGGTGCTCGTCCTTGCCGTCTCCGGCGGGCCTGACTCGACCGCGCTGTTGTGGCTCGCCGCGCGCTGGCGCAAATCGCTGAAGACCGGGCCAAAGCTTGTCGCGGTCACCGTCGATCATGGCTTGCGGCCGGAAGCGCGCCGCGAGGCGCTCGCCGTCAAGCGACTCGCCCGCTCGCTCGGTATCGGGCATCGCACGCTGCGCTGGACCGGTCACAAGCCGAAGACCGGCTTGCAGCAGGCGGCGCGGCTGGCGCGCTATCGGCCTGCTGGCCGAAGTCGGCAACGGCAGCGGGTGCGCAGCACGTGCTCACCGCGCCACACGCTCGACGACCAGGCCGAGACGGTGCTGATCCGGCTGGCGCGAGGCAGCGGCATCGGCGGGCTTGCCGCCATGGCGCGGGTTTCGCCGCTGCCGGCGCGGTGCGGACATCACGCTCGTGCGGCCGCTGCTCGATGTATCGAAAGCGCGGCTGGTCGCGACCTTGCGACGGGCCCGGATCGGCTATGCCGACGACCCGAGCAACCGCGACCCGCGCTTCACGCGGGCGCGGATTCGCGACAGCGATGCCGGCGCTCGAGCGCGAGGGCCTCAAAGCGGGGCGGCTCGCGCTGCTGGCGCGCCGGGTCGCGGCGGGCGGAGACGGCGCTCGAGACCATGGCCGCCGACGCCTTCGCCGAGCTTGCGCCGCAGGCCCTGTGCCGAGGCCGGGACCGATCGAATTTCCGGCAGAGAGCTATGCGAAATTGCCGGCCGAGATCGGCCTGCGCCTGCTTGGCCGTGCCATCGCCGCGGTCGGCGACGAAGGGCCCGTCGAGCTCGGAAGCTCGAGGCGCTTGCATGCAGGGGCTGTCCGCCGCCGCGGGCACGCGCGGTTTCGCCGCACGCTGGCAGGCGCCTGTCACGCTTGTCGACGGCCGGCTTCTGGTCGAGCGGGCGCCGACGCGGCGCGGCAAAACTGCCCCGAAACGGCCTTAACCAAAAGCAAAGCTGATGGGCGCAGGTTCGGCACGCGGCGCCCGAAGGGGATAGAATGGGGCTGGATTCGCGGGACTGGTTCGCTGGGCGGTTCCCTTGGCAGGGGGCAGTCGCGGACCTACATTAGCTTAACTGTCGTAAAAACGCTGCAGAACATCCACTGGCTTAAGCGGTGGACCATCAACGGCCTGGGCCTTCACCGACCGGGCGGGAATGACGGCTTGGTCAGGAAAGATTTGGGATGAACGCCAATCTCCGCAACTTCGCGCTCTGGGTCATCATCGTTCTGCTGCTGCTTGCGCTGTTCACGCTGTTCCAGAATCCAGGCCAGCGCGTCGTCCTCGCAGGACATCTCGTTCTCCCAGCTTGCTGACCGAGGTCGATGCCGGCAAGGTCCGCGACGTCCTGATCCAGGGCCCGGACATCCACGGCACCTTCACCGACGGCCGCAGCTTCCAGACCTACGCGCCGAACGATCCGACGCTGGTGCAGCGGCTCTACGGCAAGGGCGTCGCCATCACCGCGCGGCCGCAGGGCGACAGCGTGCCGTGGTTCGTGTCGCTGCTGGTGTCGTGGCTGCCGTTCATCGCGCTGATCGGCGTCTGGATTTTCCTGTCGCGGCAGATGCAGGGCGCGGGCGGCAAGGCGCTGGGCTTCGGCAAGAGCCGCGCGAAGCTTCTGACCGAGGCGCACGGCCGCATCACCTTTGAGGACGTCGCCGGCGTCGACGAGGCCAAGCAGGACCTGCAGGAGATCGTCGAATTCCTGCGCGATCCCGGAAAATTCCAGCGGCTCGGCGGCCGTATTCCGCGCGGCGTGCTGCTGGTCGGCCCTCCGGGCACCGGCAAGACCTTGATCGCGCGCGCGGTCGCGGGCGAAGCCAACGTGCCGTTCTTCACCATTTCCGGTTCCGACTTCGTCGAGATGTTCGTCGGCGTCGGCGCCAGCGCGCGTGCGCGACATGTTCGAGCAGGCCAAGAAGAACGCGCCGTGCATCATCTTCATCGACGAAATCGACGCGGTCGGCCGTCATCGCGGCGCCGGCCTCGGCGGCGGCAATGACGAGCGCGAGCAGACGCTGAACCAGTTGCTGGTCGAGATGGACGGCTTCGAAGCCAACGAAGGCATCATCCTGATCGCCGCGACCAACCGCCCCGACGTGCTCGATCCGGCGCTGCTGCGTCCGGGCCGCTTCGACCGCCAGGTCGTGGTGCCGAACCCGGACATCGTCGGCCGCGAGAACATCTTGAAGGTCCACGTCCGCAAGGTGCCGCTCGCGCCCGACGTGAACCTGAAGACCATCGCCCGCGGCACGCCGGGCTTCTCCGGCGCCGATCTTGCCAACCTCGTCAACGAGGCCGCCCTGATGGCCGCGCGCCGCAACAAGCGCATGGTCACCCAGGTCGAGTTCGAGGACGCCAAGGACAAGGTGATGATGGGCGCCGAGCGCAAGTCGCTCGTCATGACCGAAGAAGAGAAGATGCTGACCGCCTATCACGAAGGCGGCCACGCCATCCTCGCGCTCAACGTCAAGGCCACCGATCCGGTGCACAAGGCGACCATCATCCCGCGCGGCCGCGCGCTCGGCATGGTCATGCAGTTGCCCGAGCGCGACAAGCTGTCGATGACCTACGAGCAGATGACCTCGCGGCTTGCCATCATGATGGGCGGCCGCGTCGCCGAGGAGATGATCTTCGGCAAGGAGAAGGTCACCTCCGGCGCGCAGTCCGACATCGAGCAGGCCACGCGCCTGGCCCGCATGATGGTGACGCGCTGGGGCTTCTCGCCCGAGCTCGGCGCCGTCTCCTACGGCGAGAACCAGGACGAGGTGTTCCTCGGCATGTCGGTTGCCCGGACGCAGAACGTCTCCGAGGCGACCGCGCAGAAGATCGACATCGAGATCAAGCGGCTGGTCGAGGAAGGCCACGCCGAGGCGCGGCGCGTGCTCGAAGCCAAGCGCGCCGACCTCGAGGTGCTGGCCAAGGGCCTGCTCGAGTTCGAGACGCTGTCCGGCGACGAGATCAAGGACCTGCTCGCCGGCAAGCGGCCGGTGCGCGAGTCCGTGATCGAGCCGCAGACGCCGCGCTCCTCGGCGGTGCCGCCGGCCGGCAAGGGCCGTCCGCGCCCCGATGCGCCGCCGACCGGTCCAATGGAGCCGCAGCCGCAGGCGTAGTTGCCCCGACGTGCCGACAAACTGGTGCTGTCATCGCCCGCGAAAGCGGGCGATCCAGTATTCAATGCCCTTGATCAAGCTTCCGCCGCTTGCCATCTCGCCGTGTCAGCGATTACTGGATGCCCGCCTTCGCGGCGCATGACGGCCGGAGTGTGGAATGCCGCTGCAAAACCGTGTCGATCCGTTCGGCGAATTGTTCGCGACGCCTGCGCGCGGGCTGTTTATCGGCAATCGCGGCGGGCGCATCCACACCGACGACCGAACGCTGACCAAGCGGCGCTGGGCGTCGCGGCAATGGATTTGCTGCGTGCTGGAGTTCAAGAACCGCCAGCGCGACGTCTGGGGCCGCTACTACACCGAGCTGTTCTTCCTTGACGAGGTCACGGCGCTTGCCGCCGGCCACCGGCCCTGCTTCGAATGCCGGCGCAAGGACGCCGAAGATTTCGCCGAGCGTTGGCGCGAGGCGTTCAAGCTGCGCGCTGCGGCCGCGTGCACCTGACATGGATGAGGTGCTGCATGCCGAGCGGCTGGACGGGCGCGCCAAGCGGCTCCACCGGCGCCCGCTCGATCGACTTGCCCGACGGCGCGATGATTGCGCTGGAGGAGGGCGCCTTCGCGGTGCGCGGCGACGCGCTGCTGCACTGGACGCCGTCCGGCTACGACGCGCGACAAGCGTCGGCCGCGCGCCACGATGGTCGACGTGCTGACGCCGCCGGCGATCCTCGCGGTGCTGAAGGCCGGCTATCACCGCAATGGCACCCGAGCGCCGAAACCTAACCCTTCATCGCCGCCTTGATCGCCTCGACGCCCTTGCCGGATTTCGCCGCGTCGATGATCCGCGCCTCGTTGGCGGCGAGCTTCGGCGCCGCGGCCTTCATGCCGTCGATGGTGTTGAGCGGCACCACCACGGCGCCGTGCCGGTCGGCGTGGATCAGATCGCCGCTTCGCACCGCCATGCCGTGGATGTTCACGTTGACGCCGAAATCCACCACATGGACGAAGGCGTGCGACGGCGCGATCGAGCCGGCCAGCATCTGGAAACCCGGCGCGACCTGCGGGATGTCGCGGATCGAGCCGTTGGTGATGGTGCCGAGGCAGCCCAGCGCCTTGTGGATGTTGGTCTGCACCTCGCCCCAGAACGCGCCGAAGCCGACGATCTCGTCGATGTCCTGGATCACGGCGATGCCGGGCTGCGGCGCTGCCGCGACGTAGTCGAGATAGTCGAGCCGCTTGTCCATGTAGCCGGCTTCGCCGAGCGGCACGCGGTCCTGCGCCCGCATGGTGACGGTCTTGGCGAAGCCCACCATCGGCGGCAGGTCGGGGAACGGGCAATGCAGGTGCCGCACCGTGTAGCCGAAGCCGCGGCGCTCCGGCGCCACAACCTCAAGCAGGTTGCAGACGGTCGGCGTGTCGATCGAGCGCAGGAATTCGAATTGGTCTGCGGTGACGGTGGTCATGACGTTCCCCCTGACTTTGTGATGTTCGTGTCCTGGGCGCAGCGCAGCATGAAGTGATGCGCTGCAGACCCGGGACCCCGATTTCTTAAAAAACCTGGACCCCGCGTCTGCGGTGCATCGCTTCGCGCTGCACCGCACGCGGGGAACGCCGATGGGTCGGTGTTCGCCGCCATCAGACAAAATCCCTCAAACCCGCCTGCTTGAGCAGCGGATAGGTCTTGTCGCGGAAATCCCGCAAGCCCTCCTCGTAGCGCGGGAAGGCGACCAGCAGGCCGTCGAGGCCGGCCCTCGACAGGGTCGTCATGGTGTCGACCACCTGCTCGCGAGTGCCGACCACCGGCAGCCCGCCCCAGCCCTGGATGAAGGCCTCCTGCAGCGGCTTGATCCGCTCCGGCGGCACGTCGCGCTTGTTGATCTCCAGCGAAAACGTCTCGACCATGTTCTTCGCCGCCTCCCAGTCGCCCTGCTGGTGGACGTAGTAGTTGTAGAAGTCGCGCGCCTCCTTCTCGGTCTCGCCCTGCACGATGTTGACCAGCGTCCAGACCTTGATCTCGCGGCCGTAGGTCTTGCGCGAGCGTCGTGATAGGCCTGCACGTGGGCGCGGCATTCCTCCAGGCCGCCGGTGCGGATCACCGTGTAGACCAGGTCGCAGTTCTTCACCGCGTAGTGGCGGCCGAGCTCGGAGGCGCCGGCGTTCATGATCGCGGGGTAGGGGTACTGGATCGGCTTCGGCGCCAGATAGCCCTTCTTGATCTTGAAGAAGCGGCCTTCGTGGTCGAACGACTCGTCCTCGGTCCACAGCCGCTTGACGATGGCGAGCCATTCCTCGGCGCAGGCGTAGCGGTCCTCGTGGGAGAGCATCGGCTGGCCGAACATCTCGATCTCCGGCTGCACCCAGCCGGTGACGATGTTGAGCGTGAAGCGGCCGTTGGAAATGTGGTCGACCACGGCGCGATTGCTTCGCCGCGATGATCGGATGGTTGATGGTGATGTGCGAGGTCGAGATCACGCCGGCCTTTTCGGTGCTGGCCGCAATGCCGGCGGCCCAGGTGTAGGCCTCGAAGCCCGGCCCCTGCGGGTTGGTCTTGCCGCCCCAGCCCTGCCAGCGCGCCACCGGCACCAGCGCCTCGAACTCCATCTCGTCGGCGAGCTTGGCCAGCGCCACGGTGTTGGCCCAGGTGATGTCGAGCCGGCCGTCGAGGTCGCGACATCACGCAGCCCGAATCGAGATTGGTCTGGAACGTGCCGAGCTTCAGCCGCCGCGTGCTGAACGCCGGATTGGTCTCGCGCCGGTCTTTCTGTCTTGGCCGCATGCGTCATCACTGCTTCCAGAACCTCGCGACGATCGCCGCCATGATGCACAGCATGCCAATGACCAGCGCCAGCGACCAGGGCCATCCGCCGGCCTCGTAGGCGAGGCCCGGCAGCCAGCCGCCGAAGGTGCCGCCGATATAGAACGAGCTGACGTATAGCCCGACCGCGGCCGAGGTGCCGGTCTTCGCGGTGATGGCGACGAAGCTCGTCGAAGACGCCTGCACGAGGATGCCGCAGGTCGAGGCGACGACGAGCGTAAGCACGATCGCGGCGACCGACGGGATCAGGCTGAACAGCATGCCGCCGGCCCACACCGCCAGCACCAGCAGCACGAAGTTGCGCCGGCCAAACCAGGCGATCGCGCGGCCGAGCCAGAGCGAGGCCGCCGAGCCGAACAGATAGACGACGAAGATCGAGCCGAGGAACGCCGGCGACCGGTTGAACGGCGGCGCGGCGAGATGGAAGCTCAGATAGGTGAAGGTGGCGATGAAGTTGAACAGCACGCCGAAGCCGACCGCATAGGTCGCGACCAGCCTCGGGTTGCGGAGATGGCCGACCATCTGCCGCAGCGAAGCGCCGAGATTGCTGGCGCTGACGAACTTTCTTCTCGGGCGTGAGCAGCACGAGCACCACGACGAAGCAGATCACCGAGCCGCAGGCCAGCGCCAGGAAGCCGCCGCGCCAGCCGACATATTGCGTCAGCATGCCCGGCACGAACCGGCCGAGGAAGCCGCCGACCGCGGACGCCGCGGCGTAGAGGCCGAACACGCCGTTGGCCTCGCTCGGCGGCCATTCGTCGCCGACATAGGCGATGGTCACGGTGAAGATCGGCGGCAGCAGCAGGCCGTGGACGAAGCGCCAGAACACCAACTGATGGAAGCTCGGCGCCAGCGCCGTCATGGTCGCCGGAATGATCAGCAGCGCCATGGCGACGACGATCACGCGCTTTCGCCCCAGCACGTCGGACAGCGCGCCGATGAACGGCGCGGTGGCCGCGACCGCGAGCGTTCCTGCGGTGATGATCAGGCTCGCGTCGGCCGCGCCGACGCCGTACTCGTGCGCCATCATCGGCAGCACCGCCTGCGGCGCATAGAGATGCAGGAACGCGCCGACGGCAGCAGAAGGCAGACGGCGATGCGGCGCTTGTCGATCGGCATCGGATAAACCATCGCCCAGAGCGGCGGGCAATGCTAGTGGTGGGATTTACTGGGTTGTAGCAGGACAATGCCTTGATCACCCGCCGCCGCGTCATCTATCTCCACGGCTACGATCCGCAGGGGGCGAAAGGCTATTACGGCCTGTTCGCAAGCCAGCTCAAGCGCGCGAGCGCGCTGTGGCAAACGAGGTTCACGCTCGGCGATCTGACGATCGAATCCAACGAGCTGGCGTCCTGGACTATCGACATGTCCGGTGGCAATTGGCAGGTCGCCACCCGTTACGACTTTGTCCGCTATGAAGACCTTCTCGACGCTGCACTCGCCGATCCCCTGACGCGTCAGGTGCCGCGTGGCCTGTATTGGCTGTTCGACGATTTGGTCAGCGGTGCCGCGTTCCGGATATGGCGGGCGGCCTGGCGCTTTGAGGTGCATTTCATCCTGACCCAGATGGGATTGCTCGCCTGGCTTGCGGCGTCGGCCGCGGCGGGCGCCGCCGTGTGGCATCTGGCGCGGGCCGCTCTCGATCTCAATGCGTGGCTCTGTTTCGGGCTTGCCGTCGCTGCGGCCATTGCTGCGTTCTGGGCGCTGCGGCCGCTGGCCGAACGGTGGTTCGTGATCCGCGTCAACAATGGCTGGCCCTACTATCGGGCGTTCGGACGCGGCGATCCGACGTTCTTCGACCGGCCGGTCGAGACGGGTGCGAGGCGGCTTAAGGCGGCGGCGGATGCAGGCGATGCCGACGAGATCGTGGTCGTTGGCCACAGCGGCGGCGGCGTGCTCGCGCCATGCGTGGTGGCGCGCGCGCTTGAACTCGATCCGGAGCTCGGCCGCCGCGGGCCCAAGGTGCTGCTGCTGACGACGGGTTCGATCATGCCAGCGGTGGCGCTGCATCCGGGAGCGGTGCGAATGCGCGAGGCGGTCCGGCGCATCGCCATCGAGCCGGGTGTGCAGTGGATCGATTGCCAGGCCCGGAAGGACGTCATGAACTTCTGGGACTTCGATCCCGTGGCCGACTTGGGCATCGATGCAGGCCCGCAACGCTGCAACCCGACGTTCTGGCGGATTCGCTTTCGCGATCTGCTCTCGACGGATCTTTACCGCAAGCTGAATGGGAAGTTCTTTCGCCTGCACTACCAGTTCATCATGGCCAACAACCTGCGTGCGCCCTACGACTACTTCATGCTGACCTGCGGCCCGCTGCCGGTCATGGAATGGGTCAATCGCGGGATTGGCGCTGTCGCCGAATTCGCTCCCGACGGCCGCTATCTCGGAAAACCCTAGCTCTCGTGTCGGCGCGCCGGCGCAGCTATTGACGCCGAGTGGCGCGAACCGGAACACTCGCGCCTTGCGCCGGGCCGTCGTCCGGGCGTCCACATGGGAGGCATCCTTGCTCATCGATCACCGCACCTACCGCATCAAGCCCGGCCACATGAACACGCATCTCGCCATCTACGAGGAGTTCGGCCTCAAGGCGCAATGGCGCATCTCGGCGAGCCGCACGCCTACATGTTCGCGGAATCCGGCGCGATGAACTCGCTGGTGCATCAGTGGGTCTACGAGGATGCCGCCGACCGCGCCAAGCGCCGTGCCGCGATGGCGGCCGATCCGGACTGGCAGATTTACGTGAAGAAGCTCGCCGACTCCGGCCTGCTGATGGATCAGCAGACCTCGCTGATGGTGCCGGCGAAGTTTCACAAGATGGCGAAGTAGAGTTGCGCAGGCGGTTCCGGCACACTCGCTTCCCTCTTCCCTTGCGGGAGAGGATAGCGAGATCAGCTGGCATGCCCATGCTATAAAGCACGATAGAAAGTGACGGAGCCAAGCAATGCTGCGCGCCAATGACGGCACCCGCACCGGCGGCGAAATCCTGATCGACCAGCTCGTCATTCACGGCGTGCAGCACGTGTTCTGCGTGCCGGGCGAAAGCTATCTCGCGGCGCTCGACGCCTTCTACGACCGGCCGATCAAGCTCACCGTCTGCCGGGCCGAGGGCGGCGCCACCATGATGGCGGAAGCGGTCGGCAAAGCCACCGGCCGGCCCGGCGTGGTGTTCTGCACGCGCGGGCCCGGCGCCACCAACGCCTCGCCCGGCATCCACATCGCCATGCAGGATTCGACGCCGATGATCGTGTTCGTCGGCCAGGTTGCCCGCGAGATGCGCGAGCGCGAGGCGTTCCAGGAGCTCGACTACAAGGCGGTGTTCGGCTCGATGACCAAATGGGCGACCGAGATCGACGATCCGGCGCGCATCCCCGAGATCGTGTCGCGCGCCTTCTACACCGCCTGCAACGGCCGGCCCGGACCGGTGGTGATTGCGCTGCCGGAGGACATGCTGGTCGAGCGCGTCGCGGTGCCCGATGCGCCGGCCTTCGAGCCGGTGGAGATGTGGCCCGGGCCTTGCCGACATGGCGAAGCTGCAGAAGCTGCTGTGGGCCGCGAAATCGCCGATCGTGCTGGCCGGCGGCAGCCGCTGGTCGGAGGCGGCCTGCGCGGCGCTGCAACGCTTCGCCGAACGCTTCGCCGTTCCGGTCGCCACCACGTTCCGCCGCGCGCATCTGTTCGACGCGCTGCACGATTGCTACGCCGGCGATCTCGGCATCGGCCCCAACCCGAAGCTCTCGCCCGCATCAAGGCGGCCGATCTGGTCGTGCTGATCGGCGGCCGCATGGGCGAAATGCCGTCGCAGAGCTATTCGCTGTTCGAGATTCCGGACGTGCGGCAGACCTTCGTGCACGTGCATCCCGGCTCGGAGGAGCTCGGCCGCGTCTACCACCCGCATCTTGCGATCAACGCAGCGCCGACCGGATTCTGCGCCGCGCTCGAAGGCCTGCAGCCGCCGAACGACATTTCCTGGCGCGCGGAGACCAAGACCGCGCATGCCGATTATCTCGCCTGGACCGAGAAGGCGACGCCGCAGCCTGGCGCCGTCAACCTCGGCGAGATCATGGTGTGGCTGCGCGACAATCTCCCGCCCGACGCCATCATCACCAACGGCGCCGGCAATTTCTCCGCCTGGGTGCATCGCTTCTTCCGCTTCCGCAAGTTCGCCCAGCACGTCGCGCCGACGTCGGGCTCGATGGGCTACGGCCTGCCGGCCGCGGTTGGCATGAAGCGGCTATATCCCGAGCGCACGGTGGTCTGCCTCGCCGGCGACGGCGACTTCCTGATGAACGGCCAGGAGTTCGCCACCGCCGTGCAGTACGACCTGCCGTTCATCACCATCATCGTCGACAACGGCTCCTACGGCACCATCCGCATGCACCAGGAGCGCGAATATCCCAATCGCGTGGTCGGCGACCGAACTGAAAAATCCGGACTTCGCCGCCTACGCCAAGGCGTTCGGCGGCTTCGGCGTCACTGGTCGAGAAGACCGCCGATTTCGCCGCGGCGTTCCGCGCCTGCGAGAAATCCGGCAAGCCCGCGATCATTCATCTCAAGGTCGACACCAACGCCTCGACGCCGGTCTGACGCTCGACGCGATCCGCGAGAAGTCGCTGGCCACCGCGAAGGGATAGGGCAATCCGGAATTCGGAAGGCGGCAGCCTCCGTCATTGCGAAGCCGAAGGCGAAGCAATCCAGACCTTGGGCGCCAAGTCTGGATTGCTTCGTCGCGGAGCCTGTCATCGGGCCGCGCTTCGCGCGGACCCGTTGGCTCCTCGCGATGACCGCTCCTCACTGCCGCTTGCATCCTGTTGCGTGCTATGAATCATTGTTCAGTCCTTCGAATCACCGGTCCTGATGGCCTATCGCCGCACCGAGAACGTCATCCGCCGGCTGCACGCCCGCCACGACGCCATCGTCGAGGCGGCGCGCGAGGCGGCGACCGCGGGCGGCATGGCGGCCGTGCAGATCGCACCGATCGCGGAGCGCGCCGGCGTCGCCGCCGGCACGGTCTATCGCTATTTCCCCGGCAAGATCGAACTGGTCGGCGCGCTGGTCGAAAGCGTTGCCGAGCGTGAGATCGAGGCGGTGCGGCGCGCGGCCGATGCCGCGCCGGGGCCGCTGTCGGCGCTGGCCGCCGCGATCGCGACGTTTCGGCGCCCGCGCGTTGCGCATCGCCGGCTCGCCTGGGCGGTGATCGCGGAGCCGGTCGACGCCGATACCGATGCCGCCCGGCAGCACTATCGCCGTGCGCTGGCCGCCGAGATCGAAGGGCGCATCCGCGCGGCCATCGACGGCGGCCATCTGCCGGAGCAGGACGCCGGCGCTCGCCGCCGCAGCGCTGGTCGGCGCGGTGCTCGAAGGGCTGATCGGCCCGCTTGCGCCCGAGGGCATCGACGAGCCGGCGCGGCGCGCGCGAGGCGGTGCAGGCCCTCACCTTGCTGGCGTTGCGCGGCCTCGGCGTGGTCGACGCGCGCGCCCGCGGGCTTGTGGTGCAGACAGCGTTGCCGGAAAGTTGAGTTGGTTCACTGCAGCGTCGCCGCGGCGAGCCAGTCGGTGACCGCGCCGAGCGCGCGGGCGCGGCCTTCGGTCTTGCCGAGCGCCTCGAACACCGCGATCTGGGCGTCCGCCGAGGTGCCGGAGCCGACGATGGTCGCGGCAGCGCTGCATCTCGGCGAGGCAGCCGAGCGCGTCGGCGTCGGCCGCGGTCTCGTCCAGCACCTGCTCGACGAGATCGGCGACGCTGATCGCGCCATGCTCGCCGACGAAGGTGCCGTGCACGCCGTAGCGCTGCGCACGCCACTTGTTCTCGACCACGATGGCGCGGCCGACGGCGTCGATGTCGCGGTTGAGCTGCGGGTTGCAGGTGAGCCGGCGCGCCAGCGAACGGTAGAGCGCGGCGATCGCGATCGAATCGTCCACCAGCGTCGGGCAGTCCGGCGCGCGCAGCTCCAGCGTCGGATGGTTGAGCGAAGGCCGCATCGACCACCACACGTAGCTCGAATCCTCCATCACGCCGGCCTTCACCAGCGCCGCCACATAGGCGTCGAACTCCTCCTTGTTGCGGAACAGCTCGGGCACGCCGGTGCGCGGCAGCTCGTCATAGGCGGCGAGCCGATAGCCCTTCAGCCCGGTCGGCCGCGAGCGCCAGAACGGCGACGAGGTCGCCAGCGCGATGAACAGCGGCAGGTACGGCAGCATCCGCGTCATCACGTCGACGCGGTCGTCGGGGTCGGGCAATTCGACATGCACGTGCAGCCCGCACAGCATGTTGCGCTGGCCGATCATCTGCAGATCGTCCATCACCGCGTCGTAGCGCTCGCCCTCGGATCTGCTGCGAGCGGCCCCAGTCGGCGGTCGGATGGGTGCCGGCGGCGAGGATGGCGAGCCCGTGCTCGGCCGCGATCTTGGCCACGGTCTGGCGCAGATGGCGAAGCTCCGCGCGCGCGGTGCGGATGTCGTGATGCGGCAGCGTCGCGACCTCGATCTGCGACTGCAGGAATTCGCCCATGACCTGGCCGTTGGTGGCCTCCTTGGCGCCGTCGAGAAATGTCTTCGGGCATGGCGCGCGTCGACGTACTTGGTCTGCGCGTCGACCAGGAAATATTCTTCCTCGATGCCGAACTGTGTATGCATCCGTCATGGTCACCTCGGGTCGCCTCCGATGTGGTTGCGTCAGCACGCGCGAACGCAGTTCGAATTCGGATCGTCAGGAGAGCGGAGCATTGGGCACCCTCCGGGGTCTGGGCAATGCGCACATCCGCCCGGACGTGTGATCGCCCGGCTATGACGCCCGAGCGGCCAAAAGGTTCCGCGCGCCGAACGAGGCGCGCGGAGCTGCTTAAGCCATTGAAATAGCGTCTATTTCTTGCTGCCGTCGGCCTTGAATTGGGCCAGATAGGCCCACAGGTTGGCGATTTCCTTGTCGTTCTTGATGCCGGCGAAGGCCATCTTGGTGCCGGGCACCTTGGCCATCGGGTTCTGGATGTAGTCCTTGAACGATCGCCTCGTTCCAGGTGATGTCCGCCTTCTTGTTGGCGTCGCTGTAGCTGTAGTCCGTCGACGGTGCCGGACTTGCGGCCGTCGAGGCCGTTGAGCTCCGGCCCGACCTTGTTGCGTCGCGTCCTCGCCGACCGAATGGCAGGGCGGCATTTGCGGAACGACTGCTCGCCCGCGGCGAGGTCCTGGCCTTCGCCATCCCGATCGTCGCGGCAAGCGCCACCGCGGCCAATACCAGCGATTTCATACGTGCTTCTCTCCTTGCAGCGCCCCGAAACCATTTCGGCACGGATCGGGCGGTTGTACAATCACCCTCTGCCAGGAATTCAACGCTTGAAAGCCGATTTGGATCGCCCATGTCCGTCGTCATGCCCGCCGCTCGATCAGGCCGTGCTCGCCCGCCGCGCGCAGATCGTCGCCGACCTGCAGGCCATCGTGCCGGGCGAGGGCGTGATCGCGGCCGAGCGCGCGATGCGGCCCTACGAATCCGACGGGCTCACCGCCTACAAGCAGCTGCCGATGGTCGTGGTGCTGCCCGAGACCACCGAGCAGGTCGCGGCGGTGCTGCGCTATTGCCACGACAACGGCATCCGCGTGGTGCCGCGCGGCGCCGGCACCTCGCTGTCCGGCGGCGCGCTGCCGCTCGCCGACGGCGTGCTGCTCGGCATGGGCAAGTTCAACCGCATCCGCGAGATCGACTTCGCCAACCGCGTGGTGGTGGCCGAGCCCGGCGTCACCAATCTCGCCATCAGCACGGCGGTCGCGGGCGAGGGCTTCTACTACGCGCCCGATCCGTCGTCGCAGATCGCCTGCACCATCGGCGGCAACGTCGCGGAGAATTCCGGCGGCGTGCATTGCCTGAAATACGGCATGACCACCAACAACATCCTCGGCCTGGAAATGGTGCTGATGACCGGCGAGGTGCTGCGGCTCGGCGGCAAGCATCTCGACGCCGGCGGCTACGATCTGCTCGGCATCATCACCGGCTCGGAGGGGCTGCTCGGCGTCGTCACCGAGGTCACCGTGCGCATCCTGAAGAAGCCCGAGACCGCGCGCGCGGTGCTGGTCGGCTTCCCGAGCGCCGAGGACGCCGGCGAATGCGTCTCGCGCATCATCGGCGCGGGCATCATCCCGGGCGGCATGGAGATGATGGACAAGCCCGCGATCCACGCCACCGAGGAGTTCGTCCACGCCGGCTATCCGCTCGACGTCGAGGCGCTGCTGATCGTCGAGCTCGACGGGCCGGCCGCCGAGGTCGACCATCTGATCGAGCGGGTCGACGCAGATCGCCACGGGCTGCAACTCGTCGACGCTGCAAGGTTTCGACACTCGGAGGACGAGCGGCTGCTGTTCTGGGCCGGCCGCAAGGCGGCGTTCCCGGCGGTCGGCCGCATCTCGCCGGACTACTACTGCATGGACGGCACCATCCCGCGCGCCAAGCTGCCGCTGGTGCTCAAGCGCATCCGCGAATTGTCCGAGCACTACGGGCTGCGCGTCGCCAACGTGTTCCACGCCGGCGACGGCAACCTGCATCCGCTCATCCTCTACGACGCCAACAAGCCGGGCGAGCTGGAGAAGACCGAGGAGTTCGGCGCCGAAATCCTCAAGCTCTGCGTCGAGGTCGGCGGCGTGCTGACCGGCGAGCACGGCGTCGGCGTCGAGAAGCGCGACCTGATGCCGGTGATGTTCACCGAGATCGACCTCAACCAGCAGCAGCGGCTGAAATGCGCCTTCGACGCCGAGGGCCTGCTCAATCCCGGCAAGGTGTTCCCGAAGCTGCACCGCTGCGCCGAGCTCGGCCGGCTGCACGTGCACGCCGGCAAGCTGCCGTTCCCGGATATTCCGCGGTTTTAAAACCACACTCTCGTCATTCCGGGGCGTGCCGAAGGCGCGAACCCAGAATCGATAACCCGCAGCGTCAAATCGTTACATGGGGGTTATCGATTCCGGCTCTTGCCTTGCTCGGCCGGAATCGACTCGGGCGGAAGCCTACACCGCGACCTTCATCGCAGGCGCGCCCGCCTTCGCGTCTTGCAAAATCATGTCGGCGGCCTTTTCCGCGATCATCACCACGGCGGCGTTGGTGTTGCCCGACACCACGGTCGGCATGATCGAGGCGTCGACCACGCGCAGATTGCCGATGCCGCGCACGCGCAGCCGTTCGTCGACCACGGCGGTCTCGTCCGGGCCCATGCGGCAGGTGCTGGTCGGGTGGAACACCGTCGTCGCCGCCGAGCGCGCGAACGCCAGCAGGTCGGCGTCGCTGGTCACTTGCGGGCCGGGCTTGCGCTCCTCGGCGATGTATCGGCGCATTGCCGGCTGGCCCATGATCCGGCGCAGCAGCTTCAGTCCGGCCACGACCACGTCGCGGTCGAACGCGCTCGACAGGTAGTGCGGCTGGATCGCCGGCGCCTGCGCCGGGTCAGCCGACTTGATGCGGACGAAGCCGCGGCTCTCCGGCCGCAACTGGCAGACCGAGGCGATGAAGCCCGGGAACGGATGCAGCGCGGCGCCCGAAGTTTCGCCGCTGAAGATGATGAAATGCACCTGCACGTCGGGCGTCGCCGCCTGCTCGCTCGTTCGGAAGAAGCCGCCGGCATAGCCCGCGCCGATCGCCAGCAGGCCCTTGCGGAACAAGGCGTAGCGCAAGCCCGCGCCGACGCGGCGGCGAGAGGCTGTTGACCACGTCGTTCATGGTGATCGGCTCGGTGCAGCGGTATTGCATCCGGACCTGGAGATGATCCTGCAGATCGGCGCCGACGCCCGGCATATCGGCGATCACGTCGATGCCGTGCGAGCGCAGCAGCGCGGCCGGGCCGACCCCTGAAAGCTGCAGCAGCTGCGGCGAGTTGAACGCGCCGCCGGCGAGGATCACCTCGCCGCTGGCGTGGGCGGTGTGTGTGGTGCCGCCCTGCCGGTATTCGATGCCGACGGCGCGCCGGCCTTCGAACACGATGCGGCTCGCCAGCGCGTTGGTGACGATCTTGAGATTGGGCCGCCGCCGCGCCTGCCGCAGATAGCCCATCGCCGTCGACCAGCGCCGGCCGTTCTTGGCGGTGAGCTGGAAATAGCCAGCGCCCTCCTGCGTCGGCCCATTGAAATCGTCGTTGCGCGGGAAGCCCGCCTGCTCGGCGGCATCGATGAACGCCTCGCACAGCGGATGCGGCTCGCAGACGTTGGACACGGCGAGCGGGCCCGCCGACGCCGTGCAGCTCGTCCTCGCCGCGCTCCTGGTGCTCGGCGCGGCGGAAGTACGGCAGCACGTCGTCGAAGCTCCAGCCGGTGTTGCCGAGCTGCCGCCAGTGATCGTAGTCCGCCGGCTGGCCGCGCAGATACAAGCAGCCCGTTGATCGAGCTCGAGCCGCCGAGCACCTTGCCGCGCGGCTGGATGACGGACCGGTTGTGCAGCTCGGGCTCGGGCTCGGTCGAATAGAGCCAGTTCACCCGCGGGTCGGCGAACAGCTTGCCGTAGCCGAGCGGAATGTGGATCCAAAGATGGCGGTCGTGGCCGCCGGCCTCGAGCAGCAGCACGCGGTGGCGGCCCGACGCGGTCAGGCGGTTGGCGAGGACGCAGCCGGCCGAGCCCGCGCCGACGACGATGTAGTCGAAAGCCTCGGGTTGGGCTGTCGCGGCCATGGTGACATTCTTCCCCAGCGGGGAAAGACTACATCAGCCGGCCGGCAGCGACAGTGCAATTACGAATAGGCCGGCTGTTTCGCGGCCAGTGCGATGCCTTCGTGGGGCTGGCGGTATCGACCGATCACCCTGGCGGCTCGTTCAGCCAACCGTCGATAGGTCTCAGTCGTTGTCGGAGAATTGCGCAGCTGCGGACGGGCGAGCGCGGCGATCCGCCTGCATTCTGCGGCGTAGTCCATATAGTCGGTCTTCAGGAATTCAGGATGCTGCGTCATCGTCGTCCGTTTCCGTTCTGATCGCATTCTCATCACATGCGCCCGAATATCGCCTCAAACTATTCGCTAAAATTTTAACGACCTTCCTAATCGACCGCCGGGTTCGCCGCGGAGTTGTCATCGGGCCGCGCTTTGCGCGGGCCCGTTGGCGGCGCCCCGGAATCACAGGTGGATGGGTTTCGGTTTTTCAGTAGAGTGGCCGGATGCAATTCGGAATTTTCGGCTCGGCGCAGGCCAACAGTCACGATCTCGGCCCCGAAACCGGGCAGGGCTTCCGCGATTATCTCGACTACGCGGTCGAGGCCGAGGCCCTCGGATTCCATTCGAGCTTCCTGGTCGAGCATCATTTCACCGGCTGGAACCAGGTCTCGGCGACGCTGATGCTGCAAACCGCGCTCGCCATGCGCACCACGCCGCTGCGGCTCGGCAGCGCGGTGATCGTGCTGCCCTGGCACAATCCGGTGCTGCTCGCCGAACAGGCCGCGACACTTGATCTGATCTCCGGCGGCCGGCTCGATTTCGGCATCGGCAGGGGCTATCGGCAAAACGAGTTCGGCGGCTTTCGCATCCCGATGGAGGAGGCCGGGCCGCGCTTCGAGGAATCCGTCGAGGTCATGCTCAAGGCCTGGACCTCGCGCCAGCGATTCTCCCACCGCGGCCGGTTCTGGCAGTTCGACGACATCGTGGTCGAGCCGCCGCCGTCGCAGAAGCCGCATCCGCCGCTCTGGGTCGCGGCCGGCAGCGAGGCGTCGATCCGCCGTGCCGCGCAATCGCGGCTTCAACCTGATCCTCGACCAGTATGCGTCGCCGGAGCAGCTTGGCGAGCGCATCGCGCTCTACCGCGCCGAGCTGAAAGCGCACGGCAGGAGCTTTCGACCCGATGCAGGTCGCGGTGGCGCGCCAGTGCTATGTGGCGAAAGACAAGGCGGATGCCGAGGCCGCGCTCAAGCGCGCTGCCGAATACACCAGGCGCACCGTGGAGGTGTCGCGGCTGCCCGGCGGGGCGACCGGCTCGCACGTGTTGTCCTACGCCAACACGCCGGGCGCGACCGAAGCGAACGCGCTCTACGACACGCCGGATCAGATCTGTGCAAGGCTGGAAGCCCACCGCAAAGCCGGCGTCGAATACATTCTCCTGACGATGCATGGCGGCAAGGAGCAGCTTCGCCGCTTCGCCCGCGAGGTCATGCCGGCGTTCGCTGATGAGCGACCGCGGCAGGGTGTGGATGCCGCAGCTGCACCCACACCTGCCTCGGTCTGAGCCTGTCCGCGGTTGGCTACTGCGCTCCAAGCCCCAGAGTGTTCTGGACCCGCACGACCGGCGGTGGATTCCAGCGGCCGGTGAGCGCCTCGGACTTCGGCGCGTAGAGGCGCATGGTCAGGTTGAAGGGTCCTTTGGGCGCGGGAAGCCAGTTGGCCTCCTTGTCCTTGCCGGGGCTTTCGTTCTGGAAATGAAGCGTCAACGAGCCGTCCGCGTCATACTTGAACGGCATCCAACTGCTCACCGCGAAGCGGTTCAGTGGATTGCCGATCTGGAATCCATCCGGATCGTAGAGCGTGATCGACCAGAATGCGCCGACCGGCGGCAATGCTTCCTTGTCGAAGCTGATGGAATACTTGTTCACGCCGTCAAGCGGCCGGCCGGTCTCGTCGCCGATGTTGAGTGGATAGATCGCGTCCTCCGGCACATTTGCGCCAAGGCCGACCTGGGAAACGATCGCGCGTTTGAGATAGTAGTTTCCATAGACGCCCATGGTGTCGGTGTTCATGGACCAGTGATTGGCCACACGCGCCAATGTCGGCACCTTCCAGGCCATGAGCTTCTGGCCAAACTCCGGTGCGGTCTCGATGGCTTTCCTCACCGCCGGGTCGAGCTTGCCAATATCGAAGCCCTTGCCGGGTTCGAGGCCGATCCGTTGCATCCGTGCGATGATCGGCTGGTCGGTCGCATGCGGAGGGTGCAGCTTTAACAGTTCGGCGGCATAGCTGAAATATTTGCCGCCCGACATCCGGTCGACCTGGAGTTTCGGCGGCGTGGTCACGTCAACACTGCGGTCTATGGCAACCGCATGAACGACCGCAGGCTTGCCCCACTCCGACAGCGGCGTGACTTTGAAGCCCGCCTGAATCTTGCGAACTGCGTCGTAATCGGGTGGGCCGTCGGTCTTGGTGCGGCCGATGACCCACACGTAGGGCGTGGGCGCATCGATGCGCGTGAATCCGGGCGGCACCTTGCCGTTCCAGCCCGCCGGTACAATCACGAAGTTTCCTGCTTTGGTGCCGGTGGTGCGCCAACCCGGCGACGCGAACACGTCGGTCCACATGTCCAGCATCGGCAGGAGGTAGTACCGGCCGCCGGTATCGGGCACGGAAATCACCAGCGGCTCCTTGGTCAGGTCGAGCCAGGCGGAGGAATACAGAGTGTCGAAGTTTGGGCGCACGACCGCTTTCATATCAGCAGGTGGGAACGCCGGAATATTGACGAACGTGTTCATCGGACCGCCGATGCCCTTGCCGGGTTCGGAGTTGATGAGTTGAAGCCGCGTCACGTCCATGCTGATAAGCGGATAGAAATAGACGTAGGCTTCGATCGCGATGCTTTGTGCTTCCTCGGCAGAAATCGTTTGTGCTTGCGCGGGAGCAGGCGCGGCCAGCAATGCCGTGGACACAGCAGCAATGAGCGCCGCACGTACAAGGCTGATACCGTAGTTCAAAGTCATAGGGCCTCCTTCAGACTCGTTGTGTCTCACGATAGTTCACTCGGGTGCACCGTATCATTGGACCTAAGGGCAATAAGTCGCGCGTTTGGCGCGCGTGCAGCGCAACTGGCGCGGGATTTTGGACCGGCGGCCCCTTGCCACGGCCACATTCCCCTGAGACGATGACATTCCGGCGTCACACTTCGCGGCCGGACCACACCGGCCGTACGGCGGCGCCATAGGGAGGCGTCGATGGCGGCTGCAAACGGCAATGGCGGCACAAGAGCAACGGGTCCCCGGTGCATCGCGCTGGTGGGCCCGTTCCAGAGCGGCAAGACCACGCTCCTCGAAGCGATCCTTGCGCGCACCGGCGCGATCCAGCGCCAGGGCACGATCGAAGCCGGCACCACGGTCGGCGACGCCTCCAAGGAAGCGCGCCACCACAAGATGAGCGTCGAGCTCGCCGTCGCCACCACCAGTTTCATGGACGACAGCTACACCTTCATCGATTGCCCCGGCTCCGTCGAATTCGTCCACGACATGCGCGCGGCGCTGCCCGCGGTCGATGCCGCGGTGGTGGTCTGCGAGGCCGACGAGAAGAAGGTGCCGCAGCTTCAACTGATCCTGCGCGAGCTCGAAGACCTCGGCATTCCGCGATTTCTCTTCCTCAACAAGATCGACAAGGCCGACACCAAGGTGATGGAGGCGCTGGCGCTGTTGCAGCCGGCCTCGCGCAAGCCCCTGGTGATGCGCCAGCTCCCGATCCGGCAGAACGATATCGTCACCGGGTTCGTCGATCTCGCGCTCGAGCGCGTGCATGTCTACCAGGAGCATGCCGAGTCCAAGGTCGTGCCGCTCGAAGGCGACAACCTCGCCAGCAGCAAGGACGCCCGCTTCTCCATGCTGGAGAAGCTCGCCGACCACGACGACGAACTGATGGAGCAGTTGCTCGCCGACATCCCGCCGCCGCGCGACAAGGTGTTCGACGATCTCGCGCGAGAGTTGCGCGAAGGCCTGGTCGTGCCGGTGCTGATGGGCGTCGCCACCAAGACCAACGGCGTGCTGCGTCTGCTCAAGGCGCTGCGCCACGAGGCGCCGAACGTCGAGGCCACCGTGAAGCGGCTCGGCGTCGAGCGGCGCCGATCCGCTCGCCTATGTGCTCAAGACGCTCAACACCGCGCATGCCGGCAAGATGTCGGTGGTGCGCGTGCTGTCCGGCCAGATCGGCGACGGCGTCACGCTGGCGTCGCCGGAGCGCGAGGCCGGCCGCGTTGCCGGCACCTTCAAGATGCTCGGCCAGAATTTCGAGAAGCGCGGCCCGGCGCGGTCCCGGCGAAACCGTAGCGCTCGCCAAGCTCGAGTACGCCAAGACCGGCGACACGCTGACCGCCGGCAAGCAGGCCCATGCCGCGCTGGTGAATGTCGAGCCGGTCCCGGCGGTGCTCGCCATCTCGGTCACCGCCAAGGAGCGCAAGGACGACGTCAAGCTCGGCCAGGCGCTGCACAAGCTGATCGACGAGGACCCGTCGATCCATCTGGTGCACAACGCCGAAACCCACGAGGTGGTGATGTGGGGCCAGGGCGAGATGCACCTGCGCGTCGCCGCCGAGCGGCTGGCCGACCGCTTCGGCGTTGCCATCAACACCGGGCGGCCGTCGGTCGGCTACAACGAAACCATCAAGAAGGCGATCCAGCAGCGCGGCCGGCACAAGAAGCAGTCCGGCGGCCACGGCCAGTTCGGCGACGTGGTGCTCGACATCAAGCCGCTGCCGCGCAGCTCGGGCTTCAAGTTCGAGGACAAGATCACCGGCGGCGTGGTGCCGCGCAATTACATCCCGTCGGTCGAGGAGGGCGTCATCAACGCGCTCAAGCACGGCCCGCTGGGCTTTCAGGTGGTGGATTTGGCGGTGGCGCTGGTCGACGGCTCCTATCACACCGTCGATTCGTCCGACATGGCGTTCCAGACCGCGGCCCGCATCGGCATCGTCGAAGGCCTGCCGCAATGCCAGCCGGTGCTGCTCGAGCCGATCCACATGGTCGAGATCGTCTGCCCGACCGACGCCACCGCCAAGATGAACGCGATCCTGTCCGGCCGGCGCGGCCAGATTCTCGGCTTCGACACCCGCGAGGGCTGGGATGGCTGGGACGTGGTGCGCGCCAAGATGCCGGAATCGGAGATCGGCGACCTGATCATCGAGGTGCGCTCGGCGACCGCCGGCGTCGGCTCGTTCACCTTCAAGTTCGACCACATGGCCGAACTGACCGGCAAGACCGCCGACCAGATCGTCGCGGCACGAAGGGCGGCGGAATAGCACAACCTCGTGTCCCGGGTCTCGCTTCGCTCGCCCGGGACACGAGGTTCGTTGTGCCGCGATACTTCGCCACCATCGAATCCCTCCCAACTCCGTGACTTGCCTGTGATCCCCCGGCCCGTACTCCTTCGCCTGCCTCAAATCCGGAGGGATCAGGCCCATGAACGTCATTCGCCGCCGCGGCTGGGACATGCCCGAAAGCCGCGCCACGCCCGAGCATCTGTTCTTCAACCGCCGTGCGCTGCTTGCGCAGCCTCTGCCGCGGCCGGCCTTGCGCCGAACGTCGCGTTCGCCCAGCGCATCACCGACCAGCCCGATCCGAGCATCGATCTCTATCCCGGCAAGCACAACGACAAGTTCACGCTCGACCGGCCGGTCACCGACGAGAAGATCAACGGCAACTACAACAATTTCTACGAGTTCAATTCGAGCAAGAACGTCGCCCGCAGGCCCAGGCGCTGAAGATCAGGCCGTGGACGATCAAGATCGACGGCATGGTGGAGAAGCCGTTCGAGATCGGCATCGACGATCTGGTCCGCAAGTTCGGCGTCGAGGAGCGGCTCTACCGGCACCGCTGCGTCGAGGCCTGGAGCATGGCGATCCCGTGGTCCGGCTTTCCGATGAGCAAGCTCGTCGAACTGGCGAAGCCGCTGTCGTCGGCGCAGCCTACGTGCGCATGGAAACCTTCCTCGACAAGTCGATAGCGCCCGGCCAGAAGCAGGCTTGGTATCCGTGGCCCTATGTCGAGGGCCTGACCATGGCGGAGGCGACCAACGAGCTCGCCTTCCTCGCCACCGGCGCCTACGGCAAGCCGATCGCCAAGCAGCACGGCGCGCCGATCCGCCTCGCGGTGCCGTGGAAGTACGGCTTCAAGTCGATCAAGTCGATCGTGAAATTCTCGTTCGTCGACAAGCGGCCGCGCGGCATGTGGGAGGACCTGCAAGCCTCCGAGTACGGCTTCTGGGCCAACGTCAATCCCGAGGTGCCGCATCCGCGCTGGAGCCAGGCCAGCGAGGAGCTGATCGGCACCGGCGAGCGGCGCCCGACGCTGCTGTTCAACGGCTACGGCGATTACGTCGCCGGCCTCTACAAAGGCCTTGAAGACAAAGAGCGGCTGTGGGCGTAACGCTGCTGTCTTGCTCCCACGAAGGCGAAGCACCAGGCAATCGCTGACGCCGACGGCTACTGGATCGTCCGATTTCGCGGGCGACGACACTCGGTGAAATTGTCGACTGTGAAGAAAGCCCTTTCACGCTGGGGTGGGTTTTGACTGGGCTCGGAGCGCAGCCCGGATAAAGCACAACAAAATCCTCAGCCACCGGATCAAGCGGCGGAAGTTGTATCCGACGGCGGCGAGGATGGCGTTGTTGGCGTCGCCTTGGCGGTAGGCGAGATAGTTCCGGTCCATTCGGTGCTCGGCCTTGAGATGGCCGATGACCGGTTCGATGGCAGAGCGGCGCCGCATCTCTCGTTTGATCTGCGGCGTAACCCGTCGCTTTTGCTTGGACGTATAGACCCTGAACTTGTAATCGGGCGGCGCATTGTGGCCGCGGTAGCCGGCATCGGTGTGGAGCCGTTCGATGGTATTGCCGACGAGTTGCTCGATGGCCGGGATGACGGCCGCCAGGGTGTGGCCGTCATAAGGGTTTCCCGGGAGCGATTGGACATGGGTCACGAACTGGCCGCCTTTGGCGTGTTTCAGCGTTGTCGCCACGCTGACTTTGACGCCGAACTCATAAGGCTTGTGTGCTTTGCCCCCCGCCTTCGCGGGGCAGGCTTTTACCGATGCACTCCACCTCGGGCGCGTGCAGGCTGTAGACTTTGGCGCCGCGCTGTCCGCGCTCCTGGTCTCGCACCCGCCGCGCCAGGTTCAGCAGCCAGGCAAACTTGGCCTGGCGCCAAGGATCGCCGTCGATCTTGCGGGTAATGTCGCGGATGACGCGTCCGAGATAGGTCTTGAGCTTGCGCAAGGCCCTATTGGCGCGTTTGAACTGCTTGGCGTGGGCGTAACGCTGATGCTGGATCAGCGCGAACTTACCGACCCGCGTGTAGGATTGGCGCAACTCCACGCCCAGGTTTTTGGCCAGTGTCACCAACTTCTCGCGGGCGCGGTTCAGCAGCTTGGCATCGGTCGGGAAGGTGATGTTCTTCGGCTGCACCGTGGTGTCGACAATGACGCGGGTGAGATCGCGCGGCTTCATCGCTCCGACCTTGGTCGCCACCGCCAGGCTCTCTTGCAAGAGCGCTTGCAGCCGTTGCTCGCCCATGCGCTGGCGCCAATGCGTCATCGAGGAACGATCGAGCGGCAGCCGGTGCTGGAAAAACTCCTCCCCGCAAAAGTATTGATAATACGGGTTCTCGATCCACAGCTCGCACACGACTTCGTCGCTCAGGTCGTAAGTGTGCTTCAGGATCGCAAGCCCTGCCATCAACCGCGTCGGCAGCGGCGGCTGGCCGGGGCCGTCCTGGTAGACCGCGCCCAACCTCTGTTCCAAGAACCGCCAGTCGATCGCCCGCGAAAGCTTCACCAGCGCGTGCTCTATATCGATGATCTGGTCGAGCCGCGAGCGAAACAGATCCTGTTCGCCGGTCTCCCGCCGCTCCCGTGGCCGCATCGAAGCCCTCCGCCTATTAGCTCCAAAGGCAGAGAATCACGGCTTGAGATTCGAGGGAATCCTCGCAAACGAATTTGCAAGAAAATCGACACCCAAACCCCGATTTCCGGCAAATCCAATCCCACCAAATCGCCCGATGTTCCTTATCGCTCAGGCGCTTCAGAGTATTTCACGGTCGACGAAATTCGCGCAACCAAATGAAAAGCCGGGCCCTTGCGGGCCCGGCTCAGTCATGTCGGCGCGGGACGGCCGACAATCACCTTCCAGAGGGGAACAACTGACGAAGCTGGTTTTGCTTTATCTGGGGGATGCAACAAGCCAACGTCATCAGCACCTGAACATCATGCGGCGCGAAGGCCTCGCCTTACAATGCAAAGTGCCGCATGCCAGCCATGTCACGGTCGCAAAAGCGGTGGACAGCATGTCTGCCATGCGCCACTGCATAATGGAAAAATTATTCGCGGTGAATGCGTTGGAGGAGTTCGTTATTTTCCGCGATCGTTTGTGACCGGAAAATGACCGCTCAGAAGCTCCAACGCTGCGCGTTGCTGACGAGAAAATCGCGGAATGCCTGCACGCGCGCGACCGATTTGAGCTCCTCGGGATAGACGAAGAATGCATCGAGCGCCGGCCCTTCCTCCTCGCCGAACAATTGCACCAGGCCGACGTTCTCCTCGACCAGATAGTCCGGCAGCAGCGCGATGCCGAGGCTGCGCTGGCAGGCGCGCAGCACGCCCATGATGTTGTTGATGATCAGTTTGGGCTGGCGCGCGGCCTTTGCCGTTGCGCGCCACTTCGGTGAGCCAGTTGCGGTTCTGCAGGTAGGCCGGCACGGTCGATGCCGCCGAGCAGCACGATGCGATGGTTGTCGAGTTCCTCAAGCGAGCGCGGCGTGCCGAAGCGCTTGAGATATTCCGCCGACGCGTAGGCATGGAAATGCACCGAGAACAGCTTGCGCTGGATCAGGTCGGGCTGGGTCGGCTGGCGCAGCCGGATCGCCACGTCCGCCTCGCGCATGGCGAGGTCGAGCTCCTCGTCGGTGGTCAAGAGCGTGATGCGGATGTCGGGAAACAGGTCCATGAACTCGCCGAGCCGCGGCGTCAGCCAGTGGATGCCCATGCCGGGCGTGGTCGTGACCTTCAACTCGCCATGCGGCTTCTCGCGGCTGTCGGTAAGCTTGGCGCGCGCCGCCTCGAGCTTCATGAACACGTCGTGGGCGGTGCGGTAGAGCAGTTCGCCCTGCTCGGTGAGGATCAGCCCGCGCGCGTGGCGGTGGAACAGCGAGACCGACAATTCCTGCTCGAGGGCGCTGACCTGCCGCGACACCGCCGACTGCGACAGCCCGAGCTGTTCGCCGGCGTGGGTGAAGCTGCCGGCCTCGGCCGCGGCGTGAAACACCTTCAGCTTGTCCCAGTCCATTCCATTTCCACCGGCCATCGCTTTAGCTTTCCTACTCGGCCGCTTGCTGCTGTTGCGTGCCGTGATGCGCCAGGAACCGCTCGGCCTCCAGCGCCGCCATGCAGCCAAGGCCTGCCGCGGTCACCGCCTGCCGGTAGACGTCGTCGGTGACGTCGCCGGCCGCGAACAGGCCGGGCACCGAGGTCGCGGTCGAATAGGGCGCGGTCCAGACATAGCCGTTCGGCTTCATCTTGATCTTGCCGGCGACCAGCTCGGTTGAAGGCGAATGGCCGATGGCGATGAACACGCCGTCGGCAGCCATTTCCTGCCTGGCGCCGGTCTTGACGTTCTTCAGCACCACGCCGCGCACCTTCAGCGGATTGTCGCTGCCGACCACGTCGTCCAGCGCCGAATCCCAGATCACGCTGATCTTCGGATGCCTGAACAGCCGGTCCTGCAGGATTTTCTCGGCGCGGAACGCGTCGCGCCGATGCACCACCGTGACCTTGGAGGCGAAGTTGGTCAGGAACAGCGCCTCCTCGACCGCGGTGTTGCCGCCGCCGATCACCAACACCTCCTTGTTCTTGTAGAAGAAGCCGTCGCAGGTGGCGCAGGCGGAGACGCCGTAGCCCTTGAACTTCTGCTCCGACGGCAGATCGAGCCAGCGCGCCTGGGCGCCGGTCGCCAGTACCACGGTGTCGGCGATGTAGATATCGCCGGAATCGCAGGTCAGCCGGAACGGCCGCGCTGCGAGATCGAGATCGTTGACGTGATCGGTGACGATCCGGGTGCCGACATGCTCGGCCTGCTTCTGCATCTGCTCCATCAGCCAGGGGCCCTGGATGACGTCGGCGAAGCCCGGATAGTTCTCGACGTCGGTGGTGATGGTGAGCTGGCCGCCCGGCTGGATGCCCTGGATCAGGATCGGTTCGAGCATGGCGCGGGCCGCATAGATCGCGGCGGTGTAGCCGGCGGGCCCGGAGCCGATGATGACGAGCTTGGCATGGGTGGTCTTCGACATTCAGTCCCTCGATCGGGCAACCTTGATCTGCCGCATGGAGGGGGTGTCGGCCGCGCCTGAAGACAGGCCGGGCGCATCCCCCAAGACCCCAATCTAGGGCATCGGCCGAGCTATGCAAGATACGCAACCCTCGGTTCACATCATCCCAGTCTTTCTCCCGCCCGCCGCGCAATATTCTTTCGCGGCCGGCCCGGCTTGGGATAAATGCAAGCTCCTGATTTGGAGGCTCCGTGGCCGACCGTCTCGACGCCATCGACTGGAAAATCCTCAAGGAGCTCCAGGACGACGGCCGCATCACCAATGTGGAGCTGGCGCGCCGGGTCGGCATCTCGGCGCCGCCTTGCCTGCGCCGGGTCCGGGCGCTGGAGGAGGCCGGCTACATCAAGGGCTACCGCGGCCTGCTCGACGAGAAGCTGCTGGGCTACGAGGTCACGGTGTTCGCCATGGTGCACCTGTCGAGCCAGGCGGAGGCCGACCTCAAGGAGTTCGAGGACTTCGTGCGCAAGGAGCCGCTGGTGCGCGAGTGCTGGATGCTGTCCGGCGAGATCGATTTCGTCCTCAAATGCGTGGCGCCGGACCTGAAGACTTTCCAGGCCTTCGTCGCCGAACTGACCAGCGCGCCGCATGTGCGCAACGTGAAGACCTCGCTGACGCTGCGCAATTCCAAGGACGCCGCCATGGTGCCGATGGAGCTCAAAGGCAAGGGCTGAATGGCCAAAACCGTCTTCATCGGCGCGGGTGCGGGCTTCGCCGGCGACCGCACCGACGCGGCGGGCGCGGTGGTCGAGGCGTTGGCGGGATGTGACGGCCCGCGGTTTTTGATGTTCGAAACCCTGGCCGAGCGGACCTTGGCGTTGGCCCAGATCGAGCGCAGGCGCGATCCGCGGCGCGGCTATAGCCCGGCGCTGGAGCGCTTCGTCGGGCCGGTGCTGGCAAGCTGCCTGCGACACGACGTCAAGATTGTCGGCAATTTCGGCGCCGCCAATCCCCGCGCCGCGGCCGAATGCATTCTTGCATTGGCGCGCGAACAGAAGCTCACCGAGCCGCGTGTCGCCGTGATCGAGGGCGACGATCTCACCGGACTTCTGTCGCTCCAGGAATTGGCAGCGAGGGAGATCGACGGAAAAGTTCTGGCGGGCGCATCCGACATCGTCGCCGCCAATCTTTATCTCGGCGCCGGCCCGATTGCGGACGCGCTGGGGCAGGGCGCCGATATCGTGGTCACCGGCCGCGTTGCCGATTCCGCGCTCGCGTTAGGTCCGCTGATCCACGCCTTTAACTGGGCTGACGACGACCGGCTCGCCGCAGGCACGCTGGCCGGCCATCTGCTGGAATGCGGCGCCCAGGTCACGGGCGGGTATTTCGCCGATCCGCCGTACAAGCCCGTGCCCGGAATGGCCGACATCGGCTACCCGGTCGCCGAAGTCTCCGGCGACGGCGCGATCGTCATCACCAAGCCCGCGGGCAGCGGCGGCCGCGTCGATCGCCTCACCGTGATCGAGCAGGTGCTCTACGAAATCCACGACCCGGCGAACTATCTCGCGCCCGACGTGGTGCTCGATCTCAGCGGCGTCATCGTGGAGGAGATCGGCCGCGACCGCGTGCGCGTCACCGGCGCC
This sequence comes from uncultured Alphaproteobacteria bacterium, assembly GCA_963702635.1. Taxonomy (GTDB): domain Bacteria; phylum Pseudomonadota; class Alphaproteobacteria; order Rhizobiales; family Xanthobacteraceae; genus Z2-YC6860. The sequence goes on along the minus strand of CAVPDL010000006.1, from coordinate 75,075 downwards.
CGCGGCAAGCCTGCACCGCCAACCCTCAAGGCCACGGTCTGCATCGACAGCGGGCTTTTGGGTGAAGCCGAGATTTCCTATGCCGGACCCAATGCTGCGGCCCGCGCCAGGCTTGCGGCAGAAACCGTCGCCGAGCGAGTGCGGCGGCGCGCGCCTGGCCTGAAAATCCGCGTCGATGCGATCGGTCTGGTCAGCATTCTGGGCGATGACGCCGGCGCTTTCGCCCACCGGAGCAACGTTGCCGCTGAGGATGTGCGGCTTCGATTTTCCGCGCAGTCGCCCGGTGCCGCGGCGGTGGAGATGCTGCTCGATGAGGTCGAGGCGCTCTACTGCGCGGGACCTGCCGGCGGCGCGGGCGTTCGCCGCCGGGTCACGCCGCGGCTTGCCAGCGCCTCGTGCCTGATCGAACGCCGCTTCGCGCGGCCGACCGTGACAATGCTTGGAGGCGGCGCATGACGCGCACCGTCAGACTGCACGACATCGCCAACGCCCGCTCGGGCGACAAGGGCAACCGGCTCAACGTTGCGCTGGTCTGCCGCGACCCGGCGCACTACGAGGCCGTCGCGCGGCAGATCACCGCCGACGTGGTGGCGCGAAAATTCGCCGGACGAAAGCCCAGCCGCGTGGTGCGCTACGACCTGCCAAGGCTTGCCGCCTTCAATTTCGTGCTCGACGACGTGCTGGAGGGCGGCGTCAACGCGAGCCTCGGCCTCGACGGCCACGGCAAATCGCTGTCCTATCTGTTGTTGGAGGTTGCCATTCAGATCGAAGACGAGACTACCCGGCAAACGCCGGCATGATCTCCTTGGCGAACAGCTCGATCGAGCGCAGCGCTTCCTTCAGCGTCATGTCGCCGAACACCATCTGCGGCACGAAATAGTTGCAGTTGTTAGCCTCGATCTCCGCCTCGACGAAGCGCCGCACGGTGTCGGGCGAGCCGGCGATGCCGTTGTCGAGCGCCGACCATCTCGTCGAAGGTCGGCGGATAGATCGCCGATGATCGCGCGGCTCGGTCGCCGTGGCGGGTGAACAGCCAGCGGAAGCTCGCCCGCCAGCGCGGATAGGCGCGCCGCGCGATCGCCATCGCCGCCTCGTCGGTGTCGGCGACGACGATATGGCGGCTCACGCCCGATCAGGGTGCCGTTCGGGTCGAAGCCGTGCTTGGCGCGAATGTCGCGATAGGCCTTGATGGTCGCGCTGGTGTTGCTCGCGCAGTCCGAGCGAGATGATGTTGACGTGGTTCTCGGCCGGCCACGCTGCGTTGCCCGGCAAGTTCATGCCGTACCACAGCGGCGGATGCGGCTTCTGCACGCGGCTTCAAGATCATCGGCAGCTTGTCGAACTTGTAGAACTCGCCCGAAAGATTCAGCTCGTCCGAGGTCAGCCCCTTGAGCAGCACCTGGAACGCCTCGTGGTACATCGCCTGGGTCTTGGCGAAGTCGAGGCCGTAGGCCAGCGTCTCGTACATCGATACGCCGCGGCCGACGCCGAGCTGGAAGCGGCCGCCGCTCAACTGATCGAGCATGCAGACCTCCTCGATCAGGCGCAGCGGGTGATAGAACGGCAGCAGATAGACCATCGGGCCGAAGCGCAGCTTCTTGGTGCGCTGGCTGAGCGCCGCGAAGATCAGCGCCGGGCGAGGCGGCGGCGCCGAGCGGCGTCGTGTGATGCTCGGCGACGTGATAGCCGTAGAAGCCCGCGCGGTCATAGGCCTCGGCGATGGCGAGCCGGTCGGCGTAGAGCTCGCCGAGCGGCACGCCCGCGTCGTCGATGTGGTCGAAGATGCCGAATTTCATTTGTATGCCTCGCACCGTGCTCGCAACGACGTCATGCCCGGGCTTGACCCGGGCATCCATGAGGCCTGCCGGCATCATAAACCGTACGGTTTGGATTTATGGAGCGTCATCATGCGCGCAGGCGGGCGATCGCGTTGTAAAGCTTGCCCGGCGATGAGATCGCGGGAGCAGGCCGGCGCGATCCCACTCGCGATCGTCGCCGCGGCCGTGATCGCGGGGTCAAGCTTCGAGAGCAAGTTTTCGAGCAAGCCGGCTTACGCTGCATATCTCATGCGGGACAAGCGTCCCGCCTACTTCCACTCGATCTTGGTGATCTCGTAGGCCTTGGCGCCGCCGGGCGTCACCACCTCGACGGACTCGCCCTTCTTCTTGTTGATCAGCGCGCGCGCGATCGGCGAGGTGATCGAGATGCGGCCCTCCTTGGCGTCGGCCTCGGGCTCGCCGACGATCTGCCAGACCTGCTTCTTGTCGGTGTCCTCGTCGACCAGCGTCACGGTCGCGCCGAACTTGATGGTGTCGCCGGAGAGCTTCGACACGTCGATCACGTCGGCGCGCGCGAGCTTGTCCTCGAGCTCGGCGATCGCGCCCTCGTTGAGCGACTGCTGCTCCTTGGCGGCGTGATACTCCGCGTTCTCGGACAGGTCGCCATGGGTGCGCGCATCCGTGATCTGCTGGATGATCCGCGGGCCGCTCGACCTGCTGGCGGTGCTTGAGCTCGTTCTCGAGCACGGCATGTCCCGCCGCGGTCATAGGAATCTTTTCCATCGTCTCTTCGATCCTCCAAACGTCGCGGACACAAAGTCCAATCGCGGGCGGAAGTTCGCTTCCGACCCGCGACCAAAAACTGCAGTCCCCAATTCGGGCCGCCCAGGCCGGGTTCCGACTACTACGCTGATCCCCGGCCGCCGAAATAGCTTTGCAGCGCGCGCACCTCGAGATCGTCCCCGAGGTAGGCCTTGATGCCCTGCGCCGCAGCGACGGCACCGGAAAGAGTGGTGTAGTACGGCACTTTATGCAAGAGGGCCGCCCGGCGCAGCGGACGGCTGTCGGCCAGGGCCGTGGCCCCCTCGGTGGTGTTGAAAACCAGCTGAACACGGCCGTTTTTGATGGCATCGACGATGTGCGGCCGGCCTTCCGCCACCTTGTTGATCTTGGCCGCCTCGACGCCGTTTTCGGCCAGGTAGCGCTGGGTGCCCGACGTTGCGATCACCTCGAATCCGAGCTTCCGCAGGGTCTTCAACGGCTCCAGAATCTTCGGCTTGTCGCCGTCGCGGACCGAGACGAACACGGTGCCGTCCTTGGGCAGCCGGGCGCCGCCGCCGAGCTGGCTCTTGGCGAAGGCGACGCTGTAGTCGCGGTCGAGCCCCATCACCTCGCCGGTCGATTTCATCTCCGGGCCGAGCACGGTGTCGACCTTGTCGCCGAAGCGGGCGAACGGGAACACCGCCTCCTTGACGCCGACATGGCGTGAAGTTCTTCAGGTCGAAGCTCAGCGGCGGCAGCTTGAACGAGGCGAGCGCTCTCGCCCGCCATGACGCGCGCCGCGATCTTGGCGACCGGCAGCCCGATCACCTTGGCGACGAACGGCACCGTGCGCGAGGCGCGCGGATTGACCTCGAGCACGTAGATGTCGCCGTCCTTGATGGCGTATTGCACGTTCATCAGCCCGACGACGTTGAGCGCCAGCGCAAGCTCGCGGGTCTGCCGCTCGAGCTCGGCGATCGAGCTTGCCGCCGAGCGAGTAGGGCGGCAGCGAGCAGGCCGAAGTCGCCGGAATGGATGCCGGCCTCCTCGATGTGCTCCATGATGCCGGCGATGTAGGTGTCCTTGCCGTCGCACGAGGCAATCGACGTCGACCTCGATGGCGTCGGTCAGATAGCGGTCGATCAGCAGCGGCCGCTTGGCCGACACCACCAGCTCCGACGGCCGGTCGAGATCGCCGGCAAGCCGCACCAGATAGCGGTCGAGCTGCGCGCGGTCGTGCACGATCTCCATGGCGCGGCCGCCGAGCACGTAGGACGGCCGGATCACGATCGGATAGCCGATGCTGTCGGCGGTGGCGCGCGCCTGCTTCGGGCTGGTGGCGATGCCGCTCTGCGGCTGGCGCAGCTTGAGCTTCTCCAGCAGCTGCTTGAAGCGGTCGCGGTCCTCGGCGAGATCGATGGCGTCGGGCGAGGTGCCGAGGATCGGCACCTTGGCCTTCTCCAGCGGCTCGGCGAGCTTGAGCGGGGTCTGGCCGCCGAACTGCACGATGACGCCGTGCAGCGTGCCGTTCTGCTTTTCGGTGTCGATGATCTCGATCACGTCCTCCGGCGTCAGCGGCTCGAAGTAGAGCCGGTCCGAGGTGTCGTAGTCGGTCGAGACCGTCTCCGGATTGCAGTTGACCATGATGGTCTCGTAGCCCGCCTCCTTCAGCGCGAAGGCGGCGTGGCAGCAGCAATAGTCGAACTCGATGCCCTGGCCGATGCGGTTGGGCCCGCCGCCGAGGATGACGACCTTCTTCTTGTCCGAGGGCGCGGCTTCGTCCGCGGGCACGCCGGCGAACGGCGTCTCGTAGGTCGAGTACATGTAGGCGGTCGGCGAGGCGAACTCGGCGGCGCAGGTGTCGATGCGCTTGAACACCGGCCGCACGCCGAGCGCGCGGCGGCGCTTCGCCACCTCATCGGCCGAATGGCCGGTGAGCTTGCCGAGCCGGGCGTCGGAGAAGCCCATGCGCCTTCAGCCGCCGGAACGCGCCCGCGGTCTTCGGCAGGCCCTTGGCGCGGATCTCCGCCTCGGTCTCGACGATGCCGCGGACCTGCGCCAGGAACCAGGGATCGACCTTGCAGGCGGCGTGGATTTCCTCGTCGGTGAAGCCGAGCCGCATCGCCTGCGCGACCTTGAGCATGCCGTCCTGCGACGGCGAGCCGAGCGCGGCGCGGATGGCGTTCTTGTCGTCGCCCTGGCCGAGACCCGCGATGGTGATCTCGTCGAGGCCGGTCAGCCCGGTCTCCAGCGAGCGCAGCGCCTTCTGCAGGCTTTCCTGGAAGGTGCGGCCGATCGCCATGGCCTCGCCGACCGATTTCATCGAGGTGGTCAGCGTCGCCGTCGGCGCCGGGGAATTTCTCGAAGGCGAAGCGCGGGATTTTCGTGACCACGTAGTCGATGGTCGGCTCGAACGAGGCCGGCGTCGCGCCGCCGGTGATGTCGTTGGCGATCTCGTCGAGCGTGTAGCCGACCGCGAGCTTGGCCGCGACCTTGGCGATCGGGAAGCCGGTCGCCTTCGAGGCCAGCGCCGAGGAGCGCGACACCCGCGGGTTCATCTCGATGACGACGAGCCGGCCGTCCGCCGGATTGACCGCGAACTGCACGTTCGAGCCGCCGGTCTCGACCCCGATCTCGCGCAGCACCGCGATCGAGGCGTCGCGCATGATCTGGTATTCCTTGTCGGTGAGCGTCAGCGCCGGCGCGATGGTGATCGAAGTCGCCGGTGTGGATGCCCATCGGATCGAGGTTCTCGATCGAGCAGATGATGATGCAGTTGTCCTTCTTGTCGCGGACAACCTCCATCTCGAACTCTTTCCAGCCGAGCACGCTCTCCTCGATCAGCACCTCGTTGGTCGGCGAGGCGTCGATGCCGCGCTCGACGATGTCGATGAACTCGGTCCTTGTTGTAGGCGATGCCGCCGCCGGTGCCGCCCAGCGTGAACGACGGCCGGATGATGGCGGGCAGGCCGATGTCGTCGAGCGCCGTCAGCGCCTCGGGCAGCGTCTTGATCTGGTGCGAGCGCGGCGTCTCCAGGCCGATCTTGGTCATGGCGTTGCGGAACAGCTCGCGGTCCTCGGCCTTGTCGATGGCGTCGGCGGTGGCGCCGATCATCTTGACGTTGAACTTGTCGAGCACGCCCATCTTGCGCAGCGACGAGCGCGGTGTTGAGCGCGGTCTGCCCGCCCATGGTCGGCAGCAGCGCGTCCGGGCGCTCCTTCTCGATGATCTTGGCGACGATCTCCGGCGTGATCGGCTCGATGTAGGTGGCGTCGGCGAGGTCCGGGTCGGTCATGATCGTCGCCGGATTGGAATTGACCAGCACGATCCGGTAGCCCTCGTCCTTGAGCGCCTTGCAGGCCTGGGTTCCGGAATAGTCGAACTCGCAGGCCTGGCCGATGACGATCGGGCCGGCGCCGATGATCAGGATCGATTTGATGTCGGTTCGTTTCGGCATCGGGCCTCGTAGTTTGCCGAGAGAAGCTCGGCACACAAAAAAAGGGCGCGCTTTTGCGCGTCCTTCGCCCCGGCGGCGGGGAGGGCCCCGCGCAGGCAGGGCTTAGACCAGAATCGGGCCCCCGCCAACCCCGGAACGCCGCGAAAAGCTAGTTGTCACCGGCCGTTTTGCAAGGATTTGGCATTTTGCCTCTTTGATGGGGGCCATTCCGCCTGTACCTCAATGGCCTGGCAAGATCAGGCAAGATGGCTCCGCCTCTCATCCAACTCACCGATATCGCCCTGACCTTCGGCGGCACGCCGCTGCTCGAACGTGCGGAACTGTCGGTGTCGACCGGCGAGCGGGTGTCGCTGGTCGGGCGCAACGGCTCGGGCAAATCGACCTTGCTGAAGATCGCCGCCGGGTCTGGTCGAGCCGGACCATGGCTCGGCTTTCGTGCAGCCGGGAGCCGTGGTCCGCTATCTGCCGCAGGAACCGGATTTCTCCGGATTTGCCTCGACGCTCGCCTATGTCGAGGCGGGGCTCGGGCCGGACGACGGCAGGCACCAAGCCCGCAATCTCTTGGAGCAGCTCGGGCTGACCGGGCAGGAAGACCCGGCGAACCTGTCCGGCGGCGAGGCGCGCCGCGCGTCGCTCGCGCGCGTGCTGGCGCCGTCACCCGACATCCTGCTGCTCGACGAGCCGACCAATCATCTCGACCTGACCACCATCGAATGGCTGGAGCGCGACCTGGAGGCGCGCCGCACCGCGCTCGTCATCATCAGCCACGACCGGCGCTTCCTTTCCAACCTGTCGCGCGCCACGGTCTGGCTCGATCGCGGCCGGACGCGCCGGCTCGAACAAGGCTTCGCGAAGTTCGAGGAATGGCGCGACGCCATGCTGGCCGAAGAGGAGCGCGATCAGCACAAGCTCGCCCGCCAGATCGTCGCCGAGGAGCACTGGCTGCGCTACGGCGTCACCGCCAGGCGCAAACGCAACGTGCGGCGCGTCGCGCAACTTCAGTCGCTGCGCGAGCAGCGGCGCACGCTACCGCGGCGCAGCCGGCAGCGCCAACATCACGGCGAGTGCAGCCGCGCAGTCCGGCGCGCTGGTCGTCGAGGCCAAGAGCATCGGCATAAGCTATGGCGACCGGCCGATCGTGCGCGACTTCTCGACGCGCATTCAGCGCGGCGACCGTATTGGCATCGTCGGCCCGAACGGCAGCGGCAAGACCACCCTGACCAACCTCCTGACCGGCGCGCTGGCGCCGGACGGCGGTACGGTCAGGCTTGGCGCCAACCTCGTGATCGCCGCGCTCGAACAGCACCGCGACAGCCTCGATCCCGATGTGACCGTGGCGGAGGCGCTGACCGGCGGCCGTGGCGACACCGTGACGGTCAACGGTCAGCCGCGGCACGTCGTCGGCTACATGAAGGATTTTCTGTTTGCGGCCGAGCAGGCACGCACGCCGCTCGACAAGCTCTCGGGCGGCGAGCGCGGTCGCCTGATGCTGGCGCGGGTGCTCGCCAAGCCGTCCAACCTCTTGGTGCTCGACGAGCCCACCAACGATCTCGACATGGAAACGCTCGACGTGCTTGAGGACGTGCTCGGCGAATATCCCGGCACGGTGCTGCTGATCAGCCACGATCGCGATTTTCTCGACCGGCTGGTCAACGCCGTGATCGTCCCGGAAGGCAACGGCCGCTGGCTCGAATATGCCGGCGGCTACAGCGACATGCTGGCGCAGCGTGGCGCTGACCTGATCCGCGAGCGCTCCAAGCCCGAGCCGAAGAAAGCTGCCGCTCCAGCACCGGGCGCCACAGCGTCAGAACCGGCCAGGCGGCGCATGAGTTTCAAGGACAAGCACGCGCTCGAAACGCTGCCGAAAACTATCGCTGCGCTTCAAGCCGAGGCCGCGGAGCTTCAGGCGCGACTCGACGATCCCGGTTCTATCCGCGCGACCGGGCCGGGTTCGAAGATGCCACCGCTGCGCTTGGCAAGCTCCACGCAAGGATTGCCGCGGCTGAGGAGCAATGGCTGGAGCTCGAAATGATGCGCGAACAGCTCGCCGGCGCCGATTCTCGATAGGGCATGGCCCGGCGGCTTACTCCGCTTTCATGTTGGCGGCCTTGACCACCTTGCCCCACTTGTCGGCTTCGTCGGCGATGAACTTGGCGAAAACGGCTGGTGAGCCTGGCAGCACGGTGCCGCCGAGCTCGGCCAGCCGAGCCTTCATCTTCGGATCGGCCAGCGCCGCGTTGATCTCCTTGTTCAGCCTATCGACGACGTCGGCCGGCGTCTTCTTGGGTGCGGCGATGCCATACCAGGAGATGGCCTCGTAGCCCGGTACGGAATTCGTTGACGGTCGGCAGGTCCGGCAGCGCCTCGGCCCGCGTCAGCGTGGTCACCGCGAGCCCGCGCAACCGCCCGGTGCGGATATGCTCGAGCGAAGCCGGCGTGGTCTCGATCATGAGCTGCACCTGGCCGCCGAGCAGGTCGGTCAATGCCGGCGCCGAGCCGCGATAGGGCACGTGCTGCATGACGACGCCGGCCATCATCTTGAACAGCTCGCCGGAGACATGCTGCGGCGTGCCGACGCCGGCCGAGGCGTAGTTGATCTTGCCGGGATTGGCCTTGGCGTAGGCGATGAGTTCCGGGATTGATTTCACCGGCAGCGAGGGCGTGACCTCGGCGACCAGCGGCACCCGGCTGATGGCCGCGACCGGCGCCATGTCGTGCACGAAATTCCACTTGAGCTTGTCGTAGAGCGTGACGCCGATGGTGTTCGGTGGCCCGCACAGCAGGAGCGTGTAGCCGTCCGGCGGAGCGTTGACGACCGACTCGGCGCCGAGCGTGCCGCCGGCGCCGGTCCGGCTCTCGACGATGAACTGCTGGCCGAGCCGCTCCGACAGCCACTGCGCGATCAGCCGCGCGGTGATGTCCTGCGGGCCGCCTGCGGGAAAGCCCACGATGATGCGCGCCGGGCGCGATGGATAGGTGTCGGCACGGGCCAATCCCGGCGTCATCGCAAGAACAGTGGCAGCAGCGCCAAGATGCAGGAATTCCCGGCGAAGGATTTTCATGGCGGTCTCCCGTCCAAAGGACAATCAGACGCCTGGATCAATCCTTCTGCAACAGCCTTGCGAGCCACACCGAGATCACCGCCGGGCGGCCTTCCTCGCGGATCGCCTTCAAGCCGCGCCGCAGCGCCTGCTCGACCTCGCCCGGATCGGTGACCAGCTCGCCATAGGCGCCGGCGGCCTCGGCCTCCTTGGCGAAGTCGATCGGCGGATCGAAATAGCCGCCGTCGTAATCGGCCTTGGCGGCGTAGCTGTCGTCCTTGCCGTAGACGCTGTTGATGCGCAGCGTCCCGGTCGAATAGCTGCGGTTCTGGTAGACCACCTGCATGAACGGCGCCTTGTAGTGCGCGTGCCGCCCACAGCGCATGCACCGGCGTGCCGAACATGTAGAAGCCGTCGCCCGACACCGCGATCACGTCCTTGTCGGGCGCGGCGAGCTTCGCGCCGAACGCCGCGCCCGGCGCCCAGCCGCCGCTCGACGCCGGATTGTGGAAGTAGGCGCCGGGCTGCGCGATGTTGAGATAATCGTGAAGCTGGTTCTGCGCGATGGTCTCGTCGAACACGATGCAATTGTCGTCCAGCACCTTGGCGATGCGGTACGACAGCCATTTCGGATCGATCGGGATTTTGCCGGCGCGCGACTTGGCCTCGTCGGCGATGATCCTGGCGGCGCTTGGCCGGAAATCTCGGCGCATTTCTGCGCGCGCGCGATAGAACCGCCGCTCGTCCTCCGGCGTGATCAGCTTGCGGACTTCGGCTTCCAGCGCCTCGATCACCGACAGCGCGTCGGCGGTCGAGCCGCAGATCGGCGGTGAATTCCATGGTCGGGATGCGGCGCTTGCTGGGCTCGACGTCGGTGATCGCCACCCAGGCGCTGTCCGGCGGCGGATTGGAATCGGCGAGCCACGGAATGTCGACGTCGAGCGCTAGGATCACGTCGGCGTCCTTGATGCTGGCGTGGCTCAGGTAGAGCGGATGGTTGAGCGGGAAGCACTGATAGGCGCGCAGCCCCGATTGCGCGACCGGCAGCGCCAGCAATTCGCAGAGCCGCACCAGCGCCGGCACCGTCGCCGGATTGCGCCCCGAGCGCGCCACCAGCACGAACGGGTTGTCCGCCTTGACCAGCCGTCGCGCGATTTCGCGGATGCCGTCGGCGTCGGGCGCGGCGGGCCGCGCCACGCCGAGCTGGTCCATGGTCGGAAACTTCGCGCCCTTGACCTTGGCAAGCGACACCTCGCGCGGCAGTTGCAGATAGACCGGCCCGCAGGGCTCGGTGCGCGCGACCTGCAGCGCGCGCGAGACCATCAGGCCGGCGTTGTCCTGCAGCTCCATGCGGTGGTCCCACTTGGTGTACTGCCGCACGATGCCGTTCTGGTCGAAGCTCTGCTGCAGCCAGATGTGGCCGCCGCCGTCGCGCGCGCCGCGGAAGCTGCCCGGATAGCTGGTCGGCGAGCCGCCGCCGGTGATCACCACCGGCAGCCCGGAATGGAACGCGGTGTGCACCGCGCCGCCGTAGTGCAGCGTGCCGCAGTCGACATGCGCCGCCGTCACCGCGGGCTTGCCGGCTGACCGCGGCGTAGCCCAGCGCGGCGTTGAGACTGACATGCTCGTGCGTCACCGTGATCAGCTTCGGCGCCCGGCGGCCTTGCGCGTGCGCCTTGGCCACCGCCTCCTGGAAGAAGCCGATCTCCGAGCCCGAGGTGAAGAAGATGTAGTCGACGCCGGCCTCGGCCATGGCGGCGATCATGGCGTCGCCGTTGTCGTCGGCCGGCACCTCGATCCAGGCGCGGCTGTCGTTGCGCAGGTTCCCGGCGTGCTTGTTCATGGCGGGCTCCGCGTGATTGCGTCCGAAGTCTGCGCAGCTTTCATCGGTCAGGACAAGCCGCCAGTTTGCCTGCGCAACTGCGGAAGGTTACGCTTCGAGGACAGCGGAGGAGGGGCCATGACAAGGATGCGCCAAGGAGTAATCGCGGGCTTGTTGTCGGTTCTGACGCTGACGCAGCCGACGCATGCCCAGCTCAGCGGCCGGCAGATCACCATCGTGGTGCCGATCGGTGCCGGCGGCGGTGTCGACGCCACCGGCCGCCTCGTCGCCGAGAAGCTTCAGGAGCGGCTGAAGCAGCCGGTGATCGTCGAGAATCGCCCGGCCGGCGGCGGTATGGTCGGCACCGACTCGGTCGCCAAAGCCGCGCCGGACGGCCACACCCTGCTATTGATCGAGACTTCGGCGACGCTGCACAATGGCTGCATAAGAATGTGCCGTATGACGTGGTCTCCGATTTCGCGCCGGTCGCGCGTGTTGCGACCTCGCCGTTGCTGCTGTTCGCCAATCCGAGCTTCGGGCCCAACAACGCCGAAGGAATTGATCGCGCTCGCCAGGGCTGAGCCGGGCAAGATTTCGGCGGGCACGCCGGGCGTCGGCACGCCGCACCATCTGGCGCTGATGATGCTCAATGCGCTGGCTAAGATCGAGATCGTCAATGTGCCTTATCGGGGCGCAGCACTGGTTCTGAACGACGTGCTGGCGAACCAGATTCCGATCGGCTGGGCCGCCCCAACCGCGCTGATGCCGCACGTCGCCTCGGGCAAGATCAAGCTGATCGGCGTCGCCTCTGGCCAGCGCGATCCGTCGCTGCCGAAAGTGCCGCCCATCGCCGAAGGCGGCTTGCCCGGCTTCGACCTCGACATCTGGTTCGGCGTGGCGGCGCCAGCGAAAACGCCGCCTGACGTGGTTGCGCGCCTCAACAGGGAGATCGCCGCGATCATCGCGCTGCCGGACGTGCAGGATCGCATCCGCAAGGTGGGTTTGAGTCCGGCCTACGAGGACGGCGCAAAATTCAGCGCACAAATCCGCGCCGATCACGAGCGCTTCGGCAAGATCATCCGCGACGCCGGCATTGTGCCGAACTGAAGGCGCCGGCCGCGCGAAAATTTCACGTCGCGCGAGGCGATTAAGCCAGGGGCTTGGTCACCTCGCGCGCCATCTCGATGAAAAGCTGCGCGGCGGGGCTGACGGTTCTTCGCTTCAAGGTGATGATGCCGACCTGCCTTCGTCCTCCGGGCAGCCTGATCGGCAGGGCTTTGATCGAGTGCCATTTGCCGCCGAATTGCATGAGAGAGCCTGGCAAGATGGTGAGGTAGCGCTGGGTTCCGAGCAGGCTGATCTGGACTTGAACCGAACTGGCGATCACTTTCTTGCGCGGCATGCCGAGACCGTGTCCGCGAAACGCTTCGATATGGACCTCGCCCGCTCGCGTGTTCGGCGGTTGAAGACACCAAGGCTCTTCCATCAGATCGGCAAGGGCCGGCGAGCGCAGGCGCGCCCACTTGCTTCGTGTTCCTGCCGCTACGCCGGGATAATCGTGGAACAGGACGGTGGACGTCAGGTCGTCCTCCGCCGGCGGTGTCAAAATCGGGCCTAGGATCATATCGACATTGCGGTCGCGCAACTCGCGGTACAGCGGCGTGAGAAGCTGCAGGGCCACGATGGGTTCGTGCGTCACGTAGATCGCAATCTGCGGATATTTTCGAGAGAACCGATCGATTAGATAGGGCAGGAGCCCGGCTGCGATCGGCTCCGACGCCGAGATGCGGACCTCGCCTACGGCCGGATCGGAGAGAAATTCGATCTCGGCGATGCCCTGCCGTAGCTCATCAAAGATCGCGACGCCGCGCTTGAGCAGCGCGCGGCCGTGCGGCGTCGGCTCGACACCGTGCCGGCCTCGCTCGACAAGCCTGACGCCAAGCATCTGCTCCATCTCGGCGATTGCTTTCGATATGGCGGGCTGGGACAGGTTGAGCTGGTTTGCGGCCTTGGCCATGCTGCCCCACCGCACCACGGTTTCGAGCAGCCGCAGGTCCCGAAGCTTCAATCGTTGAGCGACGCGATCGACCAGTTCCATGGCGGTCCTCGCATGACAAGAAGTTATAGCATTATAAGAAACGAGAACTTTTCTTTCTATAATTGCCAAGTCACGATACCGGCTGTCTTGGTTCGTATTCCAGAGGAGGAACGGCCATGGATAAGCGAATGACGGGAATGCCTCGATCAATCGCGGCGGCAATGTCGCGGTTGTTGCCCCGATTGGGGCGCCTGGCGGTCGTTGCCGCCGGGCTGGCGCTCATGGCGGTCAACAGTGCGGTCGCCGCTGACAGCTACCCAAGCCGGCCGATCAAGATGATCTCGCCGTTCAGCGCCGGCTCGCCGCCCGATGCATTCGGCCGGCTGATCGCTCAGCAAATGTCGGCGACCCTCGGCCACAGTGTCGTGGTCGAGAACCGGCCGGGCGCAGGCACCACCCTTGGCACCAAGGCCGGAGCAATGGCCGATCCCGACGGCTATACGTTGGTGCAGGCCAACGCCGCGCTGAGCTACGCGCCGGTGCTCTACCCGAATTCCGGCTACGACCCTGTCAAAAGCTTTGTCCCGGTCGCCATGCTCGCCACCTGGACTCACGTGCTCGTCGCCCACCCTGACGTTCCTGCCAACTCGATGCAGGAACTCGTCGCCTATGCCAAGGCCAATCCTGGCAAGCTCAACATCGGATTTCCGCTCGGCAGTCCGCCGAACATTCTGGCCGAGATGTTCAAGACGGAAATCGGAGCCGACATCAACAGCGTTCCCTATCGCCAGGCCCCGCTGCTGGTGAGCGATGTCGTGGCGGGACGCGTGCAACTCTATTTCAGCGCGGGCGAACCCATCTTCTCGATGATTCGGAACGGCAAGTTGAAGGCCTATGCCTTCACGGCGGCAATGCGCGACCCGGGATTCCCGAATGTTCCGACCATGGCCGAAGCGGGCCTGCCCAAAATGACGGTCGATCCGAGCGACTGGACCGGCATCCTGGCGCCGGCTGGAACTCCGGCACCTGTGATTGCAAAACTCAATGCCGCGATCAACGATGCTCTCGAACTCTTCGGAAACGCGGGCCGCGCTCGCGAAGCTCGGCTGGCGTGTCAGCAGGACCACGCCGGAGCAATTCTCAGCTTTCGTTTCCGCCGCTGTGGGAAAATGGTCTTCCATCGTCACGGCGGCCGGATTGAAAGGCGATTGATGGTGGCAGATTCGTTTACTCACCGATGGACGGTCTGATGAAAGTCGTCATCGTCGGTGGCGGAATCTCCGGGCTGTCGCTCGCGCTGAGCCTGCATCAGGTCGGTATCGCCTGCCGCCTCTACGAGGCGGTGCCGGTGCTGGCGCCGCTTGGCTACGGCATCAACCTGCAGCCGAATGCGGTGCGCGAGCTGTTCGCGCTCGGGCTTGGCGAACAGCTTGCCGACGCCGGCATCCTCACTCGGGAGCTCGCCTTCTATAACAAGCACGGCCAGCTCATCTGGACCGAGCCGCGTGGCCGCGCCGCCGGTTACCGCTGGCCGCAAATTTCGATCTCGCGCGGCGAGCTGCACAAAATCCTGCTCAGCGCGATCCGAGAGCGGCTTGGCGATGGCGCGGTCGTCAGCGGCCATCGCCTGACCGCCTTCGCGCAGCGCGGCGACAAAGTCGTTGCGCACTTCGCCGATCCATCCGGCAAACCTGCCGGCGAGGCGGAGGGCGACATCCTGATCGGAGCCGACGGCATCCATTCCGCCGTGCGCGCGCATTTCTATCCGGGCGAGAAGGCGGTGTTCGACGGCTATCTGCACTACCGCGGCATCGTCGAGGCTGCGCCCTATCTCACCGGCGCGTCGATGGCCGTCGTCGGCCACCGCCACCACCGCGCCATCCTCTACCCGATCCAACGAAGGCCTTGTGGCAGGGTCATGATCAACTGGCTAGCCTACACGAAAATCCCGCCCGGCTCGCCGCCGCTGGAGGCCTGGGACACCGCGGCCGATAAAGAGGCCTGCGTCGCGCAGTACGAGGGCTGGACCTATCCCTGGCTCGACGTGCGCGGCCTGTTCGCCGCAACCGACGACGCGCGCGTGCTGCAACTGCCGAACGTCGACCGCGATCCGATTCCGCGCTGGAGCTTCGGCCGCGTCACCCTGATCGGCGACGCCGCCCATCCGATGCAGCCGGTCGGTGCCCAGGCCGGCTCGCAGGCGATCGTCGACGGCCGCGTGCTGGCGGCGGCGCTGATCGCGCACCGCGATCAGGTCGAGGCGCTGACGCGTTACCAGAACGAGCGCATCGCTGCGATGAACGACATGATCATCCGCAACCGCAACCTCGGCCTGGAAACGATCCTGCAGACTGCCGAGGAGCGCGCCCCCGACGGCTTTGCGCATATCCACGATGTGCTGTCGCAGGAGGAGCTGGAAAGCACGGCCATCAACTTCAAGAAGGCCGCGGGCTTCGACGTAGAAACCGTCAACAGCCGCAATTCGTTCGTCGATCTGCCGACAGGGGTATGAGGCGGCCCACCCTCGACGTCATGCCCGCGAAGGCGGGCATCCAGTAATCACCGCACGATCTGGCGGTTACTGGATCATCCGCATTCGCGGATGATGCTGGCCGGAGCATATGGCGCGCGCGCCACAGCTTCGACCGAACCAAAATGCCGGTCCGGCCGTTATGCAGAAGCATTAACGGCTGGCCCATGGGTTTTCGCGAAAAGCTCGACATCGAACGGCTGTTCAAGGGCGCGCTGCTATTCGGCGCCATCGCGCTCGCCTGGAAGTTCGAGAAGCCCGGCGACGTGACCGGACCGCCGGTCGCCAACCAACCGACGGAATGGTACATCGATCCTGCCTCCGTTACCCGGCAAGCCACCCCCTGGCGCATGCCGTGGCCGTGGTGGCGATCCGTCCTGCTCGACACCTATGACGCCATGAGCAAGGACCGGCTGCTCGCGGTCGCGGCCGGCGTGGTGTTCTACGCGCTGCTTGCGATCTTTCCGGCGATCACCGCCTTCGTGTCCTGCTTTGGTCTGTTCGCCAACGCCGGCGCCGTGCGCGACGACCTGTCGCTGCTCGCCAACGTCTTGCCGGCCGGCGGCATCGCCATCATCCAGGAGCAGGTCGCGCGCATCGCCGACCAACCGAGCGGGCTCAGCCTCGGTTTTGCCGCGGGTCTCGTCATCGCGCTGTGGAGCGCCAACGCCGGCATCAAGGCGATGATCGACGCGCTCAACGTCATCGAAGGCGACGATGAGCGGCGCAGCTTCTTGCGGCTCAACGCCCTGTCGCTTGCCATGACGCTCGGCGCCATCGTGTTCTTGATGCTCGCGGTCGGCGCAGTGGTTGCCTTTCCGCTGGCGATGTCGACCTTCGGGCTCAAGGCCTACACTGCGACCACCACCTGGCTGATCCGCTGGCCGCTGCTGTTCGTGCTGACGGTGGCGGCGCTCGCCGTATTCTACCGCTTCGGGCCGAGCCGGGCGGAAGCCCGGCGACGCTGGCTCACGCCCGGCGCGATCGCTGCGGCGCTGCTCTGGCTCGCCGGCTCGGCGGCGCTGTCGTTCTATCTGTCGAACTTCGCCGACTACAACGCCACCTACGGCTCGCTCGGCGCCGCCATCGGCCTGATGATGTGGATGTGGCTTTCCACCATCGTGGTGTTGCTCGGCGCTCAGCTCGACGCCGTGATCGAGCGCAAGATGGTTAGCGCGCCGCCGGGCGGCCACCCGGCAGCGCCAGCGTAACCGGATCGCTCTCGGCAACGCCGGCCGCGGTCATCTCGCCTGCGCCCTCCAGCACCGGGTAGGCGACCGAGCAGATGTGCGAATGGATCCGCTTCAGGTCCCGCAGCACGTCGAGGTGGATCGACGTCGTCTCCACCGATTCGACGCGCGCCTCGCGCAGCCGCTCGAAATGCCGTTCGGCCGCCGCGATTTCGGCGCTTCGGAGCTCGGCCTTCTCGCGGATCAGCTTGCGCGCGTCTTCGACGTTTCCAGCCATGAACACCCCGAATGCGATCCGCAAATTCTCCAGGATGCGCTGGTGGAAGGCTTCGAGTTCGGCGGCGCCTTCGGTCGAGAATTGCAGCTTGCGCTTGGCTTTCTTGTCGGCCAGTTCGCTCAGGTTCTTGTCGACAATGTCGCCGACATGCTCGAGGTTGATCGAGAACGATACGATCTCCATGGCGCGGCGTGCCTCGCGCTCGTCCAAAGCGCTCCCGGTGAGCTTGGCGACATAGAGCTTGATCGCCTCGTCGAGCCGGTCCACCGCGTTGTCCATCCGCGACACCTCCACGACCAAGGCGCGGTCGTTGGTCATCAGCGCCTTCATCACCTGTCGCAGCATGACCTCGACGATGTCACCCATATGCAGCACCTCGCGGGCGGCGTCGGTCAACGCCAGCGATGGGGTATCGAGCGCTGCGGGGTCGAGATATCGCGGCGCGCTGGGATCGGCGGCCGCCGCTCGCTTCGGAAACGCCTTTTCCAGAAGACGCGCGAGCGGATCGAGCAGACCGATGAAAATCACCGCGGTCGCGATATTGAAGGCGACATGAAACTCCGCGGTCATCTTGGCGAGGTCGGGCTGCCACGCCACGAGCTTGGCCGCGATCGGATTCAGGAACGGCACCACCAGTGCGATGCCGACGATGCGGTTGATCAGGTTGCCGACAGGAAGACGGTAGCTCACCGGGTTGCCGCGATGCGCGCCCTCGAACAGCGGATTGATGGCGCTGCCGAGGTTGGCACCGAGCACGAGCGCGAGCGCGGCCTGCGGCGCTATGAAGTTCGAATAGGCAAGCGACATGGTCAGCAGCACGGTGGCGACGCTGGAGTGGGCGGCCCAGGTCAGCACCGCGGCGAGCAGGATGCAAAGCAGTGGATCGCCGGTGATGGCGGCGAGCAGCGTGCGCACCGCCGGCGCCTGCTCGGCCGGTGCCAGCGTGTCGATCAGGATATGCAGCGCCAGCAGCATCAGGCCGAGGCCGATCGCCACTCGGCCGACATCTTTGATCCGGCTACGTCCACCACCGCGAAAGGCTACGAGGCCAAGCACGAAAAGCACCGGGGCCGCCCCCGCGATATTGAACGACAAGACCTGGACAATGAGGGTCGTTCCGACGTTGGCGCCGAGCATGATCGCCAGCGTTGCGGCGAGCCCGACTATGCCTTCAGCCGCGAACGATGCGGTCATCAGCGCGGTCGCGGTGCTGCTCTGGAGCAGTGCGGTTAGGCCGAGGCCCGCGGCGAAGGCCGCGAACCGGTTGCCCAATGCACGCGAAAGGTATCGCCGCAGGTCGGGCCCGAACGCGCGCAGGATTCCCGTGTGGACCATGTGCAGGCCCCACAGCAGCAATGCCACACCGCCAATCAGGTCGAGAAGAACGATGGTGCCCATGGCCTCCGCTTCGCCGCGACGTCGATCAAGCTGAATCGCTTCGATCACCTAGGCGTGCATGCATGGCAATGAAAGATCAACCATGCCGGCGCGCGCCGGCGATCAGTATACCGCATGCCGGTCGGGGACCCGGTAATGCCAGCGGGCCTGGCTGGGGATATCGGCAGGCTCCTGCCGAAGGCTCGGCCATGGATCGTCTGCGCTTCGGCTCCCCAATTGGGCCCGCGCTTTGGCTCGCGCGGCCTCAGCGTAGTGCGGCTCGCCGGCGCCGTCGAACGCCGGCGTCGCGGTGCGGTAGGGAAACGGATCGGGACGCGCCAGCATCGCGTCGAATGTCAACGGCTCGGTCTTGACCGCAGCCGGCGATGCCGCATCGCTCTTGGAAGTCAGCGCCGGGCCGAGCACCCAGCAGCCGACGAACATGCCGACCGCGACAGCGGCCATGGCATTGAGTAGCGGCTCCGGCCTGAGCATGGGCGGCGATTGCATCAGCGGTGGGGAGCGCATGCGTCTCGTCTTCCCGGGCCCCGGGAATAGAACGCCTGGTCAGCCGCGCCGTTCCCGCGCGCCTGCCGAAACTTCAGTGGGAATAAGCGTCAGATTTGCGACGCCACCTGCTCCAGGCCGATGACGCGGGCGAGCTTGCGGACCTCGCCCTTCTGGTCGTCGCGAAGCCGCATCAAAAGCGGCATCGCCGCCCAGATCAGCTTCTGCACCTCGGGCGCGTTGACATCGACGACAAGCTTGCCGTGGGGCTGGTGATGGCCGCGCAATTGCGTGCGCACGACGTCGCGCAGCGCTTCTTCGACCGCCGGCCAGTACTCGGCCTGCTCCGAGGTCAGCCGCAGCCGGCCCTTGAGGCCCGCAATCTGGTTGTCGTCGAGGATGCCGCTCGCCGCGGCCAGTGGCGGCTGGCGCTTCGGCTTTTGCGGCGGCATCGGCGCCGGCTCATGGGCGGGTGGCGCCAGCGCCACATGTTTCGGCCCGGCTGGCGCGGTTGCGGGAGCCAGCTCTCTTATTGGAGGAATCGAGGTCGCCATAGCGAGCGCGCCGCTTGGGCGATCAAGGTCGTCGGCCGCCGGCGTCGAAGCCAGTCCATAGACCGGCGACGGCTCGGCCGATGTCAGCGATGTGGGAATGAGCCGCGGCAGGCGGTCGGTCTTGGCTTCCCGGTTGGCGAGTTGCGGCTCCGCGCTGTCGGGACTAGCCGCATCGGCCCGCATCGACCGTTTGGAATGGGCGCTGTAAGCGGCCAGCGTGCCGACGGCAATGCCTAAAACGACGAGCCGAGTGACAAAGCGGATCGACCTGCGTTTCGACAAGCGCTACTCCCCCACGCGAGTGACTGGCTTGGCGCCTTGTCGCAAAGCCAGATTAATATCGGCTTAACCATACCGGTCTAGGAATTTCGTCCCTCCAGCCCGGTCTGCAGCGCGTGCGCGAGGAATGTTATTCGCCTGCTATTGTGGCCGATGTTTGAGCGCGCTCGCTCGGCCGAGAAGCCCGCTGCTTCGAGCATGGCTGCGATTTCGCCGGCATCGTAGCGCGTCAGCCCCAGCGCCTTGCGAAGCCGCCAGTAGTCCGAGAAGTACGTCCGTACCAATCCGCGGAGCGCGGCCAGGAAAAATCCTTCCGTCCGGCCGAATTGGAGCAGCGCCAGCGCATCGGCGAGCGCAGGCAGCCTGCGTGGAACGATGTCGCCCAGGACCAGAAGCCCGCCGGGCCGGAGCAGGCGGCGGAACAGCCTGAGCAGCGCTTCGAACTCCCGCGCCGGCAGATATTGCGCCACCGAATGCATGACGATGACGTCGAACGACCGGTCGGGCATCGACGCGATGTCCTCGGGCCTGCGCACGGCGATCTTGCCGTTGCCGGCAAAGCGCACCGCAAGCTGAAGCCGCGTGTTGGGCGCGGCCTCGCATAGAATCAACTGCGCCAGCGGCTCGGCGACGAAGTCCGCCGATAGGGTTTCGCCGCAGCCGTAGTCGAGCATGATGCCGTCGGCCGGCGCATAGCCACGGATATCCGAAGCGATGCGGCGGAAGTGCGCGGTTTCGTGTCGCGCGTTGACATAGATCGAATGCTCGGCATCCCAGAACTCGATCCAATCGGCTGCGGACATGACGGCGCGCTTGCTCAGCGTTGCCAGAGCCGCAACAACGGGCCCTTCTTGCCGAACACCGGATCGGTCTCCGGCAGCGGCACGCGCGGGATGGTTTGCAGCGCCTTGGCGTGTTCGCCCTTGCTGCCGCGGCAGAGATCGTACTTGCCGGTCTTCGGATAGGCGCCGATCACCGTCAGGTCCGGGCTCGCCCACAGACATTGATGGCCGGTACCGGCCGGCAGCACGCAGACGTCGCCCTGGCTGATCTCGATCTCCCGGCCCTTGTTGCCGCCGAACCGCACCTTGGCCCGGCCGCGGGCGATGCTCATGCCTTCGTGGATCATCGAATGGTAGTGCACGTACGGATAGATGCCGTTCCGCCACATGTCGCCCCAGCCGTTGGCGCGGAACATCTTCTCGATCACCGGCTCCGGGTCCGGCGCGCCGATCAGGTCGATGGCGTGGCGATAAATCACGAAGGGCAGCCGCGCATTATTCGGCACCGAACCGTCGTCAGCGAAGGTGAAGGTTTCGGGATCGGATCGTTTGAGGCTCGGCATCGTGCAACCGGAAAATGCAAAGGCGATCTTACCGCAACAAAATACAACGGCCCTGGGCGGCTACGCTGCCCGGGCCTTGCGCGCCCGCATCAGTTCGACGAACCGCGTGAAGAGATAGTGGCTGTCACGCGGGCCAGGCGAAGCCTCGGGGTGATATTGCACTGAGAACACCGGCCGGTCCCTGAGCGCGATGCCGCAGTTCGAGCCGTCGAACAGTGACACGTGGGTCTGCTCGACGTTCTTGGGCAGGCTGTCCTTGTCCACCGCGAAGCCGTGGTTCATCGAGGTGATCTCGACCTTGCCGGTGGTCATGTCCTTGACCGGGTGGTTCGCGCCGTGGTGGCCCTGGTGCATCTTCATGGTTTTGCCGCCGACCGCGATGCCCAGCATCTGGTGGCCGAGGCAGATGCCGAACGTCGGCGTGCCGGAATCGATCAGCTTCTTGATCACCGGAACCGCGTATTGCCCGGTCGCCGCCGGATCGCCGGGGCCGTTGGAGAGGAATACGCCGTCGGGCTTGAGCGCGAAAATGTCCTCGGCCGGGGTCTTCGCCGGCACCACAGTGACCTTGCAGCCGACGCTCGCCAGCAGGCGCAGGATGTTGCGCTTGATGCCATAGTCGATCGCGACCACGTGAAACTCGGACTTGGTCTGGTGGCCGTAGCCCTTGCCCCACTGCCAGGGCGTCTCGTCCCAGGAGAAGCGCTGCGCGCTGGTCACCATCGGCACCAGGTCCATGCCGACCAGGCCCGGCCACTCGCGCGCCTCTTTCTTTAACGCGTCGAGATCGAATTTGCCGTTTGTCTCATGGGCAATGACCGCGTTCGGCATGCCCTTCGATCGGATCAGCGCGGTCAGGGCACGGGTGTCGATGCCGCAGAGCCCGATCACGCCGCGCGCTTTCAGCCACTGGTCGAGATGCCTGGTGGCGCGGAAGTTCGAAGGGCCAGTGATGTCGGTGCGCAGGATGACGCCGCGCGCGCCGGTCGCCGCCGCCATGTTGACGGTCTCGATATCCTCTTCGTTGGTGCCGACATTGCCGATATGCGGAAACGTGAAGGTGATGATCTGGCCGGCATAGGAAGGGTCGGTGAGGATCTCCTCGTATCCGGTCATCGCGGTGTTGAAGCAGACCTCGCCGACGGCGTGGCCGGTGGCGCCGAGGCCGTGGCCTTCGAGCACGGTGCCGTCGGCCAGCACCAGCAGCGCGGTGGCTTTCCGCTCGGTCCAGCCGGAATCGTCTTGTTTGGGGCTCATATGCGGCCTAGATAGGCCGCCAGGCCGCCGCCGTCAAAGGCCGGCGAAAGCCGATGTGAACAGCCGGTTTTTCTGCACAGGAAAGGGCCGCCCGTGCTGCGCGACAACATCAACAACGCCATCAAAGAGGCCATGAAGGCGCGCGACGAACGCCGCGTCTCGACGCTGCGCATGATGAACGCCGCGATCAAGAACGCCGACATCGACGCTGGCGGCCAGGGCAAGGAGGCGCTCAACGAAGCCGATCTGATGTCGCTGTTCCAGAAGATGATCAAGCAACGGCAGGAATCCGCCGAGATTTATGACAAGGCCGGGCGTCCCGAGCTTGCCGCGCAGGAGAAGGCCGAAGTCGAGATCATTTCGGCTTACCTGCCCAAGCAGATGTCCGACACCGAAGCCGGCCACGCCATCTCCGCGCTGCTGCAGGAGATCAACGCCGAGACCATGAAGGACATGGGCCGCGCCATGGCGGCGCTGCGCGAGCGCTTCGCCGGCAAGATGGACTTCGGCAAGGCCAGCGGCCGGATCAAGGAACTGCTGAACAAGAAGTAGGCGAGGGCAGGTTCATGAGATTGCTTCTGGCTTTGGCTGCGCTCGCGGCCAGTTGGTATTCTCCGGCTTCGGCGCAGGACTATCCGGCCAAGCCCATCCGCATCATCACCGTGACCAGCGCCGGCGGCACCAGCGACATCTTTATCCGCGCGCTTGCCGATGAGATGCGCAAGAGCCTCGGCCAGCCGATCGTGATCGAGAACCGGCCGGGCGGCGCGTTCAATATCGGCGCCCGCACCTGCGCGGAATTGCCGCCCGACGGCTACACCATCTGCATCCTTCCGGGAGAGCCACTGGTCTTCAACCAGTTCCTCTACAAGTCGCTGGCCTTTGATCCGGCGGCGTTTGTGCCGATCACCCAGCTTTTCATCATCGTGCAGGCGCTGGTGGCGAGCAAACACCTCAACGTCGGCACGTTCGACGAGTTGATCGCGCTGTCGAAAGCCAAGCCCGGCACGCTCAGCTATTCGACCGGCTCGGTGCCGTTCGGCGTGTTCTTCGAGCGGATCAAGAAGGACACCGGCGCCGACATCGTCAAGGTGCCGTTCCGCGGCGGCGGCGATGCGGTCAACGGGCTGCTGTCGGGCTCGACGCCGGTTGGCTTTCTGGGCCTCGCCAACATGCGTTCGCAGATGGAGGCAGGTCTGGTGGTTGGCCTGATGGTTGACAGCAACAAGCGCTCGCCGCTGTTTCCTGGCGTCTCGACGATCCCGGAGGCGAGCAAGCGCACCTTCGCCTCGAATTCCTACTTCGGGCTGGTGGCGCCGCCGGGCACGCCGAAGCAACTGGTCGAGAAGCTCCAGGCCGAAATCGCGCGCATCGCGGCGCAACCGGATTTCCGCCAGCGGCATTTCATCGAGCGCGGTCTTGAACCGGTGACCAGCACGCCCGACGAGTTTGCTCGCTTTATCAAGGACGACCGCGCGCTCGCGGCGCAGATCGTCAAGGAAGCGGGCCTGCAGCCGCAATAGTCGATGCCGCCCGCCGCCGGGCGGGCCGCATCTCCACAAACAATCAAGATGTTCTCAAGGCGGGCTCAAGCCCGCCTCAAAGCCGTTCGGTGGCCGCGGACCTAGATGTCCCGACCACCCACTGAAAGGAACTTCCCATGTCCACCATCACCGCCATCAGGCCGCCCACCACCACGGCCGCCACCACCACTGCTGCGCCGGATCTCGCCGCCATAAAAATCCGCCAGCAGGCCGCCTGGGCCTCCGGCGACTACGCTGTGGTGGGCTCTACCTTGCAGATCGTCGGCGAGGAGCTTTGCGAAGCCCTCGACCTGCGCTCCGGCCAGGCGGTGCTCGACGTCGCTGCCGGCAACGGCAATGTTACGCTCGCTGCGGCACGACGCTGGTGCGACGTCACCTCGACCGATTACGTGCCGGCGCTGCTCGAACGCGGAAATGCCCGCGCCGAAGCCGAAGGCTGGACCATCAAGTTCAAGCAGGCCGATGCCGAAGCGCTGCCGTTCATCGACGGCGGCTTTGACGCCGTCGTGTCCACCTTCGGTGTCATGTTCACGCCGAACCAGGACAAGGCCGCGGCCGAATTGCTGCGAGTCTGCAAGCCGGGCGGCAAGATCGGCCTCGCCAACTGGACGCCGGAAGGCTTCATCGGCCAACTGTTCAAGACGCTCGGCAAGCACATGCCGCCGCCGGCCGGCGTCAAATCGCCGGCGTTGTGGGGCACCCGCGCCCGCATCCACGAAATGTTCGAGGCCAAGGCCGCATCGATCGAAACGCTGCCGCGCAACTTTGTGTTCCGCTATCGCTCGGCGCAGCACTGGATGGATGTGTTCAGGACCTACTACGGACCGCTGCATAAGGCCTTCGCGGCGTTGCAGCCGGCAGCGCAGCAGGCGCTGCACGATGACATCATAGCCCTGATCGCGCGGATGAACCGCTCGGGCGATGGGACCATGGTGCTGCCGAGCGAGTATCTCGAGGTGATCGTCACCAAGCGGTAGATACTAAGAACGCATTGCGCATCGCCACACTCCGCCGTCACCCCCGGGCTTGCCCCGGGGGCAATCGCATGTGGCACAGCGCTCGCCACGAGCACTCTTTACCTCCCCTTAAAAAGGGGAGGTCGGTTTGCCGTAAGCGCGTTGACGCGCGTCTTCGACGCGCTATGGCGGTGGTCCTTAAATCAGGCAGCTTCACTCATGACGACTTCAGCAGAACATCCGTCAGCCACTCCGGCTGATCGATCATCACGTCGTGGTGCGAGTTCTCGGCGATATACGTTTTCCACGTCGGGTCGGCTTTGCATTCCGCCAGCGCCTGGTCGAACATTTTCTGCGGATATTTCGGCGCGCGGATGAAGGTCTTCTTCTTTACCTTCTGCAGCGCCCCGGTCAGCTTGATGGCGTCGCGGACGATGGAGTTGGGTTGCGGCGTCAGCTTGGAATCCATCCACGCGTAGTCTTTCTCGCTGAGCGCATACTGGCTCGCCTTCGGCGGCTTGCGGCCGGCCTCGCCCTTGGCCATCGCCTCCTCGAGCGCCTTGCGGCTGAAGGGCGAAATCTGGTCGAGCTGGCTTTCGCCGTTCTTGGGCATGAACGCATCGACCCAGACGATCGACGACACCCGGTCGCCGATCTGCTCGAGCGCACCGGAGCCCTGCCAGCCGCCGGCCGAGTGAACGGCGAGGCAGGCATCGTTGATGTCTTCCCATTTGAACAGGTTGACGATGTCGGTGATCTGGGTGTCGAGCGTGAGGTTCATGCTCAGCAGATGCGAGCGGTCGGCGAGGCCGGTGAGCGAGGGCGCGTAGACCTTGTGTCCCTGCTTCTCCAGGATGTCGACCACCTTCTTCCAGCACCAGCCGCCGTGATAGGCGCCGTGGACGAGGACGAAGGTCTTACGCGGCGAGCTTTGCGCCATGGCCTCGCTGCCTCCGAGCGCCGCTGCGGTGGCGCCGAGCGTGGCGATCGCGCCGCGGCGCGTGATGTGATCCGTCTCTGGCACGTGCTCCTCCCGTCGTTGTTTGTCCGGGCATTATAAATCGATATCGGGTCGGGCTCACTGCAAACTGCGATGGGCAGCGGCCCGCCCGCGGGTCAATTCGGCTCGATGCCGACCTGCTTCGCCAGCCGCGACAGCTCGTCGACGTACCGGCGCATCAAGCTGCCCATCTCGGCCGCGGTGCTGCCGACCGGAACGATGCCAACCTGTTCGAGTTTTTCCGCAATGTCCTTGTCCTGGAGCGCGGTGCGGATTTCCTTTTCCAGCCGCGCAACGACCGGCGCCGGCAGGCCTGCCGGCCCCATGAAGCCGAACCACGACGGCACGGTGACGAGGCCTGGCAACGCCTCCTTCACGGTCGGCAGGTCGGGCCGCTGCTTGACGCGCTGGTCGTAGAACACGCCGAGCAGCTTGATCTTGCCGCTCGGCAGCGCCGCAAGCGTCGCCGGATAGGCGGGGAAATAGACCTGCACGCGGTTCGCCAGCAGGTCGCCGATGATATTGGCGTTGTTGGCGCCAGTGTAGGGCACGTGCAGCATGTCGGTGCCGGCTGCGGCGTTGAGCGCCTCGCCCTGGAAATGAAACACCGAGCCGCGGCCGACGCTGCCGTAGTTGAGCTGCCCCGGGTGCGACTTGGCGTAGGCGATCAGCGCCGCGGTGCTGTCGACGCCGAGCGCCGAATTGGCGACGAGATAGAGCGGCGCGCCGACCGCGAGACTCACCGGCGTAAAATCCTTGAACGTGTCGAAACCCACGCTCTTGCTCATCAGCGGGCCGGTGATGACGGTGCTGGAGGCAACGTACAGCACGTTATAGCCGTCGGCCGGCAGCGTCTTGACGTAGTTCGCGGCGATCTGGCCGTTGGCGCCGGGCCTGCTCTCGAAGATCACGTTCTGACCCATCTGCGCCTGCAGCTTCTGCGCCAGCAGCCGCCCGGCGAGGTCGCCGCTGGTGCCGGTCTGCGTGCCGGTGATGATGTGGATGGTCTTGTCTCCCCCGGGCGCAGCCACTTCCATCGGCCAAGTTCACATGGAATTACAGCAAAAATCGTTTCAATAAAACTATAGCCGCAATTGTAAAATATATCCGAATAATTCCGCGAGGTTTTGGACTGCGGCAGCCCTCTGCCGCTTTTTGCGTCGCCAGGCTTGGCGTCGGAAGAGCGGCAGGGGGCTGCCGCAGTCAAAAACGCTGACGCGCGATTCGCTCAACCCAGATTAATTTTTCGGCTATAGTATTTTTTGAAACCGCCCTTGAGCCTGAAGTCTAATTTTCTTTCGTTTTTTTAATTTGAGATTGGCATTCGCGCCGGCTTCCGTATCGTTAGCAGCAGAAAATTTTTCCAAATAATTTATGGCCAAGAAAAAACCAGACCGAAAATCTCCGGCGGACCCGTTTCCCGCTTCATCCAGCATCATTATCGCCACTTCAACGCCGCGTCGCTCGTGGACGCCGCGAAAGGCTACGTCGCGCATCTCGACAACGGCGGCAAGATGATGATCACGCTCGGCGGCGCGATGAGCACCGCCGAACTCGGCCTCTCGCTCGCCGAAATGATCCGGCAGGACAAGGTGCATCTCATCACCTGCACCGGCGCGAATCTGGAGGAGGACGTTTTCAATCTCGTCGCGCATGATTATTACGAACGCGTGCCGGGCTATCGCTCGCTGACGGCGGAAGACGAACAGAAGTTGCTCGAACGCCACATGAATCGCGTGACGGACACCTGCATTCCCGAAGGCGAAGCCATGCGCCGCATGGAAAAAGCCATGCTCGAAGTCTGGACCGACGCCGACAAAAAGGGCGAACGCTATTTCCCGCACGAATTTTTCTACAAGGTTTTGTTGAGCGGCAAATACGAGAAGTATTACCAGATTGACCCGAAAAATTCCTGGATGCTCGCCGCCGCGAAAAAGAATCTGCCCATCGTCGTGCCCGGCTGGGAAGACGCGACGCTCGGCAACATGTATGCCGCCGCCGTCATCCGCGGCGACGTGAAGAACGTCCACACCGTCCGCACCGGCATCGAATACATGACGTGGCTCGCGGAGTTTTACACGCAAGCACGGCCACGAAGAAGAGCACGCTCGGCATGTTCCAGATCGGCGGCGGCATTTCCGGCGACTTCCCGATCTGCGTCGTGCCGATGCTGCATCAGGATTTGCTGCGCACCAGCGTGCCGCTCTGGGGTTACTTCTGCCAGATCAGCGATTCGACCACGAGCTACGGCAGCTATTCCGGCGCGGTGCCGAACGAAAAAATCACCTGGGGCAAGCTCGGCGTGAAGACGCCGAAGTTCATCATCGAATCCGACGCCACGATTGTTGCGCCGCTGATTTTTGCGCATGTGCTGGGCTGGTGAACGGTCATGCCTGCCAAATACAAAATCAGATCAAAGCCAAAATCTCGCTCAAAAAATTTGCGCGAGGAATTGTGCCTGCCGCAACTTCGTTGGAACTGAAAGAGCCTTCCGCCAACTTATTTTGTCCGCAACAGCACTGTCCCGGAATTTTTCGGCCAATCACTGACCAAAGGCGAACGGTTGCCAGTGGATTTGTCTGCGCCCAATTCCGAGCCACGTTGTTTTATTCTCATCCGCATGGTGAAATCTGGCAGGGTGATTCGGTTGCTTGGCTGCGTAGTCTGGAATCCGGTTCGGTTGATCTTGTTTTTGCCGATCCGCCCTACAACATCAAAAAGGCGGAGTGGGACACGTTTGAGTCGCAACAGGAATATGTCAATTGGTCGGTTCGCTGGATTGAGCAGGCGGCGCGAGTTTTGAAACCGGATGGGACACTTTACGTTTGCGGCTTTTCGGAAATCCTCGCCGACCTGCGGCTGCCAGCGTCACGATTTTTCAAAGGCTGTCGCTGGATTGTGTGGCACTACAAGAACAAGGCGAATCTTGGCGATGATTGGGGGCGTTCGCATGAAAGCATTTTGCATTTTCGCAAGAGCCGTGAATTCACCTTCAACGTGGACGACGTGCGGATTCCTTACGGCGAACACACGCTGAAATATCCGGCGCATCCTCAAGCCGAGACCAGCCAATACGGCAAGGCCGCAAACAAAGACCACGTCTGGCATCCGCATCCGCGCGGGGCGAAGCCAAAGGACGTGCTGGAAATTCCGACGACTTGCAACGGAATGCACGAGAAGACGCCGCACCCGACGCAGAAGCCGGAGGAATTATTGCGGAAAATCGTGCTGGCCTCGTCCAGTCCCGGTGACGTGGTGATTGATCCATTTCTTGGCTCCGGCACGACGGCAGTGGTGGCGGAGCAATTAAAACGACAGTGGAAGGGCTGCGATTTAAGCGCCGAATTTTGCCGGTTTGCAGCGGATCGAATTGAGTTGGTTGAGGATTGGCCGGTTGAAAAGTGGCTGCGTTACGATGAGCAAAATTCCGAAAGGAGAAAATCCATCCGATGAAAAAAGCAACCTTGGGCGACTTGCAGGAAAGTCTGGCGGACAAGTCAGGCTTCACAAAACTGGCTGACTACGCCAAGTTCTGTTCGGCATTTCTCGCGCTGGTGGAGACGGAACAACCCACGCGAATCGTTTCTCCTTCACCTGCCAATGAACACTATGTTTTTTATCAATACGGCAAAGCCAACCGAAATAAAATCACCCGCCCGCTGAACACAAAGTTGTTTTTTGAATCTGGTAAGGAATTGTCCGCCGCATTTGACCGCTTCATTCAATTTTTTGGCTGATTTGAAAAAACACAAGCAGGCCGCAGCCGACAGCAAAGGCCGCAAGCAGTATTTGGAATCCAACGAAATCAATCGTGTGGTTTATACGTTGCAGCAGTCGGTCGGCTGCGTCGGGGATTCGTTCGAGAACGAAAATCAATCACGCAAACGCATCGGCCAGCTTTTTGAGTCGCTGGTGAAACTCATCATCAAAGAAATTGGCGTCACTTGCGAGCCTCGTGTCATCAATATTCCGATTCCGGGATTTCCCGGTCGCGAAATGTCCTACGAGCTTGATGTGGTGTTCTCTCGCAACAAGGCCATTATCGCCTCCGAAACGAAACATATCCATCCGGCGGAAGTCGTCGGTTCGGTGAAAACAACCAGCAAAGACCGGATAGACAAAGTTTTTCTCGACAAGTTTCTCCTGACCAAACTTCTTGGCCGCGACATTCCCGTGATTGCCATTTTTCTCCACGACGTTCAGAGGGCCAAACGCGGCGAAAGCATTTTTGGCATCAATTCCACATTCAAGACCAACCATTTCCTTGGCTACACGGTTGCCTTGAACAAACTGGATGGCGTTTATTATGTTGATCCTCGTCCGGATATGCTGACCAACGAGCGATTGCGTGAGCAGATCCGGGACTTTCAAAGTTTTCTGGTGCGTGACTTGTGGACGCTCGCCCGTGAATGAATAATTGCCGTAAATTTATTGAGATATGAAACCAAACGATTTTTCCGACGCGCGCGTGCTGGTCACCGGCGGGGCGGGCTTCATCCGGCGCTTCGTTCCGGACACTGAACCGACTCAACTGTGGAAGTTTTAGGATCGTAAAAACAATAAAGACAAAAAGAAAATTTTTCTGGTTGAGACGGTCTGCATATTTTTTCCCATGTGGCCGAAGAGTGTTTTTTACAACCGTCCTGTTCGCTTTGTTTACCGTTGCGGTTCATTCGGAAGATTTGCTCCTTGTCGCCAACAAAGGGGACCGGACGCTATCCATCATCAATCCAAATACGGGCGAACAACTGGCCGCCGTCCCGGAAGAAGGTGTGACCGGACATGAAGTGGTCGCATCCCCGGATGGCAAACTTGCCTTTGTCCCGATTTACGGCGATTCCGGGGTCGGTCACGCCGGCACGGATGGCGGGCTCATCCGCGTCATTGACCTGGAGAAACATGCCATCGTTGGAACCATTGACTTTGGCCGGGGGGTACGGCCGCATTGCGCGGTGATCGGGCCGAAAAACAAGATGCTTTACGTCACCACCGAACTGGAAAATTGCATTTCCATCATTGACCCGAAAATTCTCCAGGTCGTCGGCGCGGTTCCGACCGGCCAGCCGGAATCCCACATGCTGGCCATCAGCAGCGACGGGAAAACGGGCTACACTGCGAACGTCGGGCCGGGGACGGTTTCCGTGCTCGACATGAAAAACGGAAAAACCCTCAAGATCATTCCCATTTCAAAAACCACCCAGCGCATCTCCATTTCGCCGGATGACAAATGGGTTTTCACTTCCGACCAGACCAAACCGCAGTTGGTGGTGATTGACACGAAGAAAAACGAAGTCGTCCAACGGATTGAAATGCCGGGCACCGGTTACGGCACGGCGGCCACCCCGGATGGCCGCTGGCTGATCGTCGCGTTAAACACCACCAATCAAGTCGCCTTCATTGATTTGCAAAAAATGCAGGTCACGCACGTTCTCGACGTGCCAAAATCTCCGCAGGAAGTTTTGATCCGTCCAGATGGCCGGTTTGCGTATGTTTCCTGCGACGCCAGCAAACAGGTCGCCGTGATTGATCTGAAACATTTCAAAATCGAAAAAATAATCGCCGCCGGCGGGGCGCGGATGGCCTGGCATGGGCGGCATCAAAATAATCATGAAAACCTGGCCTGAACAACGCATCCTGGTCACCGGCGGCGCGGGCTTCATTGGCAGCGCGCTGGTCTGGGCGCTGAACCGGCGCGGCTGCGACAACATCGTCGTCTGCGACATCCTCGGCACGAACGAAAAATGGCGCAATCTCACGCCGCTGCGTTTCGCGGATTATGTCGAGGCCGCCGATTTGCTGCCGCGTTTGCAAAGCGGCGCGCTGGGAAAATTTGATCTGGTGCTGCACCTGGGCGCGTGTTCGGCCACGACGGAAAAGGACGCGACGTATCTCATCAAAAACAATTACGAGTTCACCAAGGATCTGGCCATGTGGTCGCTCGCGAACAAGGCGCGTTTTGTTTATGCGTCGTCCGCCGCGACTTACGGCGACGGCTCGGCGGGCATGGAAGACGACGACACGAAGCTCGACACGCTGCGTCCGCTGAACATGTATGGCTACTCGAAGCATCTGTTCGATCTGCACGCCAAACGCGCCGGGTTTCTGGACAAGATTTGTCGGCCTGAAATATTTCAACGTCTTCGGCCCGAACGAAGATCACAAGGGCGACATGCGTTCGCTCGTCCATAAAAGTTTCGCACAGGTGCAAAGCAAGGGCGTCATCCAGTTGTTCAAGAGCTACCGCAAGGATTTCAAGGACGGCGAGCAGAAGCGCGATTTTCTCTACGTCAAAGATTGCGTGGCGATGACGTTGCATCTGGCGGCGACGCCCAAGGCGAACGGACTGTTCAACATCGGCAGCGGCGGGGCGCGGACGTGGATTGATTTGGCGAACGCCGTTTTCACCGCCCTGAAGAAAAAGCCGGTCATCAAGTTCATCGAGATGCCGGAAGTCATCCGCGACAAATATCAGTATTTCACGCAGGCGAACCTCCTGCGTTTGCGCGGCGCCGGCTATACGGCGCCCGTCACGTCGCTCGAAAATGCCGTCCATGATTACGTCCGCAATTATCTCGTGCCGGACAAACGGCTCGATCCGGCGGTGGATTAAATTTTACCGCAACGTGACTTGCGGACGGCGGCGGTTTGCGCTCAATGTTTGAGGCGATGAAACGCAACCATTTTATCCGTCTGGGGCTGTTCGCGGCCATCGGCTTGAATTTTTCCGGCGCTGATGTTTTCGCCGACGATTTCGACGCCACGACGGAAACGGTTGGCCGCACCAACGGTCTGGTCACGCCGGTCAATCAACGTCACGCCCGCCGGAATTCTAGTCGAACTGCCCGGCATGAGGCCGAACGCGCTGGCGTTGAGCCCGGACGGAAAACTGCTCGTGACCGCCGGCCTGACGCACGAACTGGTCGTCGTGGATCCGGCGACCGGGAAAATTTTGCAGCGCGTTCCCTTTCCATCCGACACAGACGCACGAGGAAAAACCGGTGGTCGACGCAATTTTGAACCCGGACGAAAAGGCGCAATTGAGTTTCACCGGCCTGACGTTTTCGCCGGACGGCTCGCGGATTTATCTTTCGAACGTCAACGGCGACATCAAAGTTTTCGCCGTCGGCAAAGACCGGAAAATTTCGCCGCTGTTTTCCATCGCCTTGCCGCCGGCCAACGCGCCGGACGCAAAGAGGAAATTCCCGCCGGCATCGCCGTTTCGCGCGACGGCAAAAAAATTTACGTCGCGGGCAATCTTTCCAACCGGCTGCTGGAACTGGACGCGGCGACCGGAAAAGTTTTGCGGACTTGGGATGTGGGCGTTGCGCCGTTCGACGTGGTGCTTGGCGAAAATAAAATTTACGTCAGCAACTGGGGCGGCCGGCGGCCGGACGCGGACAGCGTCACCGGTCCGACGGGCGAAGGCACGCGTGTGCGCGTGGATGAGCGCAGCATCGCCAGCGAAGGCTCGGTGTCGGTGATTGACCTGCAGCGATGCATCCCGTGAACGTCATTCGCGACTCCGGATCGACAGGTCCTGCCACGCGAAATTCTCACCGGCCTGCACGCCTGCGCGCTGGCGCTTTCGCCGAACGGAAAATTTCTCGTCGTCGCCAATGCCGGCAGCGACACGTTGAGCGTGATTGACACGCGCACGGACAAAATCGTGGAGACGATTTGTGCGCGGCAAAATCCCGGCGATCTGTTCGGCGCGCAGCCGAACGCGCTGGCGTTTGACAAATCCGGCAAAAAACTTTTTGTCTGCAACGGCACGCAAAACGCCGTCGCCGTTTTTCAATTCAAGCCCGGCGCATCAAAATTGCTCGGCCTGATTCCGGTCGGCTGGTTTCCGGGCGCGATCGCGTTTGACGCGCGCGACAAACAAATTTGCGTGGCGAACATCAAGAACATCGCAACGAAACGGAGAAAGCGAGGCTTGGTGCCACGGCTTTGGCTTCAACACGAAGCAATATGCCGGTTCGCTCTCGCTGGTTCCGGTGCCGTCGAAAAGTGAACTGGAAAAATTCACGCAAACCGCGCTGGCGAATCTGCGTTATCCGCTGCTCGCGCAGGCGAAATTGCCGCCGCGCGCAAACCAATTGCCGCAGCCGGTGCCGGAACGCGTCGGCGAACCCAGCGTGTTTCAGCACGTCATTTACATCATCAAGGAAAACCGCACTTACGACCAGGTGCTCGGCGACGTGACGGAAGGCAACGGCGACGCGGATCTTGTGCATTTTTGGCGAGCGCGTCACGCCGAACCAACACAAGCTCGTCCGCGATTTTGCGCTGCTCGACAACACCTATTGCTCCGGCATCTTGAGCGCGGACGGGCATCATTGGACCGACAGCGGCATCGCCACGGATTATCTGGAACGCTCATTTGCCGGCTGGCCGCGCAGTTATCCGGCGGGCGGCGGCGGAGACTGCCGGCAGCGATGCGCTGGCGTATTCGCCCGCCGGTTTCATCTGGAACGACGCGCTGGCGCACGGCAAAACGGTCGCTGATTTCGGCGAATTCACCACCGACGAAAAGCATTGGAAAGATTCCGCGCGCAAAGAAAAAATCACTTTTCTCGATGCTATCGCGATTTCACGAACGGCTCGAATGCCATCGCCTACTCGTGCGAACCGGACATCGAAGCGCTGCGACCGTTCATGATGACGAACACCATCGGCTGGGATTTGGACGTGCCGGACGTGTGGCGCGCGGCGCAATTCATCAAGTCGCTGAAACAATTTGAAGCGGCGGACAATTTGCCGAACCTCATCATCATCTGGCTGCCGAACGACCACACCAGCGGCACGAAATCCGGCTCGCCCACGCCCGAGGCGCAGGTGGCCGACAACGATCTCGCGTTCGGGCAGATTGTCGAGGCCGTGAGCCACAGCAAATTCTGGAAGGACACCTGCATTTTCGCCATCGAGGACGATCCGCAGAACGGCTGGGATCACGTCAGCGGCTATCGCACGACGGCCTATGTCACCAGCCCTTACACGAAACGCCACGCCGTCGTCAGCACGCAATACAACCAGACCAGCCTGCTGCGCACGATGGAACTGATGCTCGGCCTGCCGCCGATGAACCAGATGGACGCCACCGCCACGCCGATGTTTGACTGCTTCACCAACACGCCGGACTTCACCGCCTTCGATGCCGTGACGAACAACGTGCCGCTGGATGAGATGAATCCGACAGCGAAGACATTCACGACGCGCAACTTGCGCCAGGACGCCTATGTCTCCGCGCAGCTGCCGCTGGACAAGGCCGACCAATGCCCGGAGGACGTGCTCAACCGCATCCTCTGGCGCGCGACGAAGGGCACGCAAGCCGTATCCCGAATGGGCGGTGAAATTCGTGGATGACGATGATTGAGAAAACGAGAAGAACCAAACGGGTAATTCTGGACAATTTTGAGCTGATGCAAACAAATATTTTCTGATAAGGCTATTAATTGTAAGCGTCACGCCAAGCACCTACTTGACAGAGTAACTACAGCGACAGTTTCGTAAGTGTGAGAGATAATATGCTGCGACGTTTATGATGCGAGCTTGCACGTTGCACCGGCAGTTGCCTTTTGTTCCAGGCTTGGGGCGTGACTTCGGGGATTTGGCGGGTGGTCATGTGGGCAGGCGGGTGAGGACTTCACGAAGATAGGCGTAGGGGTCGAGTCCACGGCGACGGCAGCTTTCGATGACGGTGTAAATGATCGCGCTGCGTTCACCGGCTTGGGCATCGCCGACGAAGAGCCAGTTTTTCTTGCCGATGGCCGTGGGGCGAATGGCATTTTCCACGAGGTTGTTGTCCATCTCCACCCGACCATCCTCCAAATAAACTTCCAGCGTCGGCCACTGGCCCAGGGCATAATCAATGGCTCCGCCCAGCAGACTCTGCGGCAGATGCCGTCCGCTGGTTTTGAGTTTAACCAGAGCGCGTTCGATGCGTTTGACCACCGGGCGGCTTTGGCTGGCGCGCATGGCCTGACGCAGTCGTGGACCGGCACGGCCTTCACGCAACTGTGTTTCAATCCGGTAGAGCTGCTGGATTTGCCGCACGAGCCAGCCTGCCGTCCGGGGCGAGGACTCCATGGCTTCGTAAAATTTCCGGCGCACGTGCGCCCAGCAGCCGGCCAGTTCAATCGCGCCGCCACGACCGTTGGCAAACGCGCGATAGGCGGAGTAGCCGTCGCATTGCAACGTGCCGGTGAAGTTCACGCGGAATGACGTTGTCCAGGCACGCAGTCGGCGCGGCTGGTTTCCCAGCGGAAAAACACATCGCCACCCGGACGGCTGCCCGTCCAAAGATAACCCTGTCTTGTCTCGTCCATGACCGGGTTCCAAATAATTGATCGGCGTTTCATCCACCTGCACATAGCCGCCGGCCATGACGCCCGGTGCGGATCTGTTCGTAAATCGGTTTGAGCCAATCAGCGGCCAGTGCCACCCACCGCGCCAACGTCTGGCGCGGCAGATGCACTTGATGACGACGGAGGAAAATCTGTTCCTGCCGATACAGCGGCAGATGGTCGCAGTATTTGCCGACCAGAACGTGCGCCAGCAATCCCGGCGCGGCCAGCCTGCGTTCCTGCAACCGTTCCGGCAAAGGCGCGATCACCGGGCGATCGGTCGAGGTCAACGCGGTGAACATATTTGTCGCCGGATGGTCCGGCGGCGCAGAAAACGCGCCGGTTCATAATCCAGTTGCTCGCTGACTTCCTGGCCGATGCAACGCCAGCTTTGCGGCGCGGCCTTCACCGGTTCGGGATCAATCACTTCTTCAACCACAGGCAGGTTCTCCGGCAGTCGTGGCGCGCGTTCCTTGCGGTAACGAATGACGGAAGCTTTGGGTTCAACGACGGTGTCGGAAGTGTCCGGGTCTGCCAAGCTCTGGGCAGTTGCAGAAGCAGTTCCAGTTGCGCCCGATCCAATCGCTCGCTGCTCGAACCGAACACGCGCCGGACGAGCGAGTCTATCTTCTGCCGCAGCAGTTCATTCTCCCGACGGCTCTGCCTCAATGCCTCCTGGCATTCCGCCAACTGGCCCACGAGTCCTGTTTCGCGCCGCGTCATCAGTTGCCAACTCTGACGCCGCTGCACAATAGATGTTCAAACTTTTCAAAAAGTTTTTCGCGGAAAGTTATTTACGCTTCACGCTCATACCACGGACGCAGTTTGCCTCCGCGCAAATCCACTCCGTCGGTCAGCATCGCCAGCGCCTGCGGCGTCAGCTTCAACTTGGTCGTCCCCGGCTCGACATTCCTTGGCCAGGAAAAAGTTCCCTGTTCCAACCGCTTGGTCAGCACCCATAATCCCGTGCCGTCCCAGCACAAAATCTTGATCCGCGTATGCCGCCGGTTGCTGAACACGAACAACGCGCCCGCGCGCGGTCTTCACCCAATCGTTCGGTCACCACGGCGTGCAGACCGTTGAACCCTTTGCGCATGTCGCACGCCTCCACCGCCACGAACACCTTCAGGCTGCCGGAAAAACTTAACATGGCTTGGCCAGCGCCCGCACCAACACCGCCGCCAAGGCCGCCTGTCTTTCGTCCGCCACTTCCAACCGCACCCCGCCGGGCAACTGTAATACCACGACGGCGGAGACGGGTTCACCGGCCGTTTGCGCCGTCGCCACCACCGCCTCCAACCAGCGCACCGGATCGGCAGACTTGGCTGGCACTTTGCGGCGGAGGTTGGTTGTTTACGCCGGCGATGCACCCAGGCCGCGAAGGTGGAATATTTAAGTCCAGTCACAGCGGCAAACCTCGCCGCGCTCAGACCGCTGCGGTCAAACTCATCCAATAACCGTTCCCGCCGTGCTGCCGGTGTCTGCCGGCGACCCACCTCATCGGTTTTGATTATGGAGATTTCATCGGGCTTGGTCAGAGATGTCATAGCCTTACGCTATGACATCTATGACTGGCTTGGATAGAGGTGCTACGGGTGACGCTTACCATTCATTAATCCAAGTCAAAATACGCCCACCAAAGGAACATGTCGGAGAATCAGCCATTCGGCCAATCGTATAGGTTGCACCCGTTGGGTATTTGGGAAAACAGAAATCTCCCCACCCATTCGTAGGCGAATGCTCCCAGAAGTTATAACATGGATACAGATAGGGCTTTAGAGCTTCCCATGTGGGTACCGTATTTGAGAACGAGGTGCACAACATATTAGCTTTCCAATCTTCATTTTCTAAACTTGGGAAAGCGCCTCGTGGTCCCTTCTCAAATGCCCATTGCCATTTGGCCGCGTTAATAGACCTTAAGTTATCAATACACGCATTGTCCATCGCAACTTATCGGGCATGAATCCACCACGGGATAACAATTGCCACCATGACGGCAAGGACAACTATCATAACACCCGTCAAGCCCTTTGCTTTGGTAAATGTCATGGACATGTCGCGTGGCCGGCCTAATCAATAGTTTCTACATCTGCAAGTCATCTAACCACGAAGGAGCTTAAAGACAAGGTAAAAGCTGCTGGTTGTAGCGTTCGGCCTGTGGCCGAAACCGGGTCGAGCCACAGGCTCGACGCTACAAACGACCATTTGCGAATCCGAAATCGTGTGTGACCGTCCGTAATGATCTGGTTGGCATGGGGACACATTCCGAGCGCCGGAGGCGTGCAGACAAGCAGCCCACGGTGAAACTGTGGGTCCAATCAGGTAAAACTCACCAGCCCCGGCAGGGGCGACAGACAATCCCTGTCGTTTTTTCTGCCGCCCCTGCCGGGGCTTGAATGCGGAGGGCGATTCCACCCACGGTTTCACCGTGGGCTATTATCGTTCGTCACTCCGTGACTTCAAAATGTGCCGGTTCGCAGAGTCACGCGCCGGGCGGCGGCAAAATTTCCAGTCCGAATTTTTTTGCGATCTCCATCACGCGCGGGATGTCCTGCTGTTGCTGCGGAGTCATCGCGCCAATTTCCTCGAAGAACCCCTCGAAACCGGCTGGCGTGATGGTGCACATGAGCTTGCCGGGCGTCTGGCCGAGGTAACGATAAGTATGCGGAATCCCGCGCGGCGCAAAAATTGTCGCGCCCTGTTTGGCCATGATTTTCTTGTCACCGACGCTGAATTCAAAATCACCTTCGAGGATCTGAAACGTCTCGTCTTCGCGATGATGGATGTGCGGTGGCGGACCGCCGCCCGGTACGTCGTGCGATTCGACCACGCTCACCACACCGCCGGTGTCGCGACCGTGAATGCGGATGAGCATGGGGATCCCGAGGATGTTGACCTGCCTTGCCGCCGCCGTTTGGGACTTGGATTGGGTTCATAATAATTAAATTCGCTAATGATTTTCTTTCTCCATGCACCCGCTGGCAAGCCAACAATTCATCCAGTCGCCTCGGTTGCGGCCCAGCCGACTGCCAGTTTAAAGCAAAGCGTGCGTAGAAAAACTGTTTGATATCGGGCATTAGTGCCTCAAGAATCCGGCCAGCCCGATCACTCCAAAAGCCATCACATGAGCAACCGCGTATTTTTCTGGTCGTTGACTTCGGCGCTGGCCGGATTTTTGTTCGGCTTCGACATGGTCGTCATCTCCGGCGCGGAACAAACCATCCAGTCGCTTTGGGGATTGGGTGCCGGCATGCACGGCGTGGCCATGGCCGCCGCGCTTTATGGCACGGTGCTCGGCTCGCTGCTCGCCGGCTGGCCGACGGACCGGTTCGGCCGCCGGGCGACGCTTGCTCTGGATCGGCGCGTTGTATTTCATCTCCGCCGTCTGGTCGGCCCTCGCCACGGATGTTTATTCGTTCATCATTGCGCGCATGATCGGCGGCGTGGGCATCGGGATTTCCACGGTGGCCGCGCCGCTCTACATTTCAGAAATCGCGCCGCCCAAATATCGCGGACGCCTGGGCGGCATGTTTCAGTTCAACATCGTCTTCGGCATCCTCATTGCCTATGCGTCCAACGCCCTGCTCGCGGGTACTGGCGTGAACGCCTGGCGTTGGATGCTGGGTGTGGCGGCGTTTCCTTCGCTGCTCTACACCGTGTTCTGCTTTGGCATCCCGGAAAGCCCGCGCTGGTTGCTGGTCCGCAAAGGCGACCGGCAAAAAGGTGTTGCCGTGCTTCACCTGATCGAACCGCAGGCTTCGCCGGCGGAAATCGAAACCCGCACCAACGAGATCATGGCCTCCGTTTCCGAAAATGTTTCCTCGGGGCGTTTCTGGACGCGACGGTTGCGCGTGCCCATCCTGCTCGCGTTCTTGATCGCCTTCTTCAATCAACTCTCCGGCATCAACGCCATCCTTTATTTTGCCCCGCGCATCTTTGAACTGACCGGTTTGGGTGCGAAAGCCGCCATGCTCCAATCCGTCGGCATCGGGGTGACCAATCTGATCTTCACTTTCGTCGGGTTGTGGCTCATTGATCGTCTGGGTCGTCGCACGTTGCTTTACATCGGCTCGTTCGGCTACATCGGCTCGCTGGGGTTGGTGGCGTGGGCGTTCTTCACGCAGCATTACGGCATCGTGCCGGTTTGCATCTTCGCCTTCATCGCCGCGCACGCCGTCGGCCAGGGCGCGGTCATCTGGGTGTTTATCTCGGAAATTTTCCCCAACCGTCATCGCGCGGAAGGACAGACGCTCGGCTGTTTCACCCACTGGATTTTTGCGGCGCTGCTGACGACTTTTTTCCCGGCCATGGTCTCGGCCTTCCCGCCCGGATACGTCTTCCTGTTCTTCTGCGGCATGATGGTGCTGCAACTCATCTGGGTGAAAACCATGGTGCCGGAAACCAAGGGCGTGCCGCTGGAACAAATGCAAAAGCAGCTGGGCATCTGACCTGCTATTAGAATCAATTTCCGGATCGGGAAGATGGTGGCAGGTTTTGAGAAACCACCAAAGCTTCCATTGCCGGCGTGAAACTGCGCGCTCAATTCAAGTGCTTCGTCTTCCAACTGTCGCTTGGACCTTTAGGAAGGCGTAACTTGGTGCCGCATTCATCCCCATATTCGGGGATGGTTTGAAAGAGGTATTCATGGGAAAATACATCCTGTACTTATCACCATTGAAAGCCAGAGCGTATGTTAAATCACATGAACGGATATGGAATGCCCCGAATAATGCGCCTGGCCTTGATCTTCGCGCCAATTGCATTCGCCTCGTTTTCCACGGTGAGTTTTGGGGCGAATCCCTTCATCACCAGCATTTACTGCGCGGATCCGTCCGCCCATGTGTGGTCGGATGGACGGCTTTATGTCTATCCGTCGCACGATATTGACCCGCCCCTGGGTTCCAATTTGATGGACAGATATCATGTCTTTTCAACGGCCGACATGGTCAACTGGCGGGACGAAGGTGAAATTTTGCGATCGAGCGAGGTGGCCTGGAGCGGACCGCCCGGCGGATTTATGTGGGCACCCGACTGCGCCTGCAAAAACGGAACATACTATTTTTATTTCCCCCATCCCAGCGACCCCAGCGGCACAAATTGGAACTATACCTGGAAGATCGGGGTGGCCACCAGCCTCGAGCCTGCCCGGGGTTTTACGCCACTGACAAATTACATTCAAGGGGTAGGTGGCTTCTCAATGATTGATCCGGCGGTGTTCATGGATACGGATGGACAGGCATATCTGTATTATGGCGGTGGCGGAAAGTGTGCCGGCGTAAAGCTTAAACCCGACCTGACGGAAATTGACGGGGATGTCCAAGCCATGACCAACCTGACCGACTTCCATGAAGCCACATGGGTGTTCAAGCGCAATGGAATTTATTATTTGACGTATGCCGACAACAATCCCAGCGGCAATCAAATGAGATACGCCACCAGTTCCGCTCCACTGGGACCGTGGACCTATCAGGGCATCTACATGGATCCGGCCAACTCGGGCACGACGCATGGATCGGTGGTGGAATACCATGGCCAATGGTATCAGTTCTATCATAACGACGTCATATCCGGTCAGGGCAATTTGCGATCGCTCTGTGTTGATTTATTGAATTTCGATGCGAACGGGAACATCCTCAAACTGGTCGAAACCACCAATGGACCGCCTGCCAATGGACCGGCACCGGATCCAAGTACAAATACGGTTAAATATGAAGCGGAGACCGGCACGGTCGCAAACGGCGCAACGGTGGCAAACGACAGCGCGGCATCAGGCTGGCAAGTGCATTCAAAATTTGCATCTGGCAAATTCCTATGTGGAGTTGGATGCGATCGATGGCGGAACCAACGGAGGACTGAACTCAATGGATGTTCGCTTTGCCAGCGACGACAGCAAACCCAAACTGCAGTTGACGGTAAACGGCGCGGATTATTCGTTTATAAACACACTCTTCACGGGCGGCTGGAGTACTTTTACCGGCGATTCATATCTGACGATTCCGCTTCAACCTGGAAAAACAAATGTCATCAGGCTTACGGGCGGCAACAGCGGGGTCAACGTTGATTACCTGGCATTCACCCCGCTTCCTTCTGGCCCATGGAACGCGCAGATTCAAAATGAGGCCAGTTTTGGTGTGCAGACCAATCAGTTTGGGTTCAATGTCATTGGCGATAATTGGACTTTCGTCGTTGAAGCCTGCACCAACCTTGCCAATCCCATTTGGTCATCGGTGGCCACCAACACAGTTCCAGGCGGTATCTCCGGTTTCAACATGGTTACGGAGGGCATCTCTTATTTCAGTGATCCGCAGTGGACAAATTACCCTGGTCGCCTCTATCGCCTCACGTCGCCATGAAATGAGTTGACCATTTAACGCAGTCTTTTCCAGCAGAGGTAATTACCCACCAAAAAACGCCGTTCGGTTCATTGCCGCTATAATAATTTTCCACGCTGAACCAGTGCCCGAAAAATTTCGCTTGCATCGCGCTTCATGTTGCGTTAATACTTAACCACATGGTTAAATGTAATTCGAGATTATTGAACCGCACATTTGCCGCGCTGGCCGACCCGACGCGCCGGCGCATTCTGGAGCATCTGGCGGGCGGCGATCGTTGCGTCACGGATCTGGCGCGGCCGTATGCCATGTCGTTGCCGGCGGTCTCAAAACATTTGCGCGTGCTGGAAAACGCGGGCTTGATCCGCCGCCGCCGCCGCGGGCGCGTGCACTCGCTGAAATTACAGGCCGCACCAATGAAGCAGGTTTCGCAATGGATCGAAGAATACCGGAAATTCTGGGAAGAAAGTTTTGACCGTTTGGACGAGTATCTGAAAGAACTGCAAGCCAGGGAGAAAAACCATGAACACAAAAAATGATCCAACACCTGTTGCCAAAGGATTTAAACTGACCGTCACCCGCATCATCAACGCACCATGCGCCATGGTGTTTCGTGCATGGACCGAACCCGAACAACTGGCGCAATGGTTCGGGCCGGCCGAGGTTGAGCTTCGCGACTTGAAGGTGGAAGTTAAAATGGGCGGCGCGTTCCGTGTCCATTTTGTCTCCAAGACCGGCGACCACATCGCCACCGGCAACTACCGGGAAATTGTCCCGAACCAGCGGCTGAAATTTTCGTGGTCGTGGGAGCATTATGCGATGCCGGACAGTGTGGTGACGGTGGATTTTGAAGATTTGGGGCAGACGACCCGGCTGACGCTGGTGCATGAAGGCTTGCCGGACCAGGAAGACGCCGACGATCACACCAAGGGATGGACTTCGATGATCGAGAAATTTACGCGATTGATGGAGCAAGGCAAAATCAAGGCATGAATTATGACGACCAAGACCAAAGTAATGGAAGACTGCACCGGGCGGGAATTTGTCATCATGCATGAGTTCGCGGCGCCGCGCGAACTGGTTTTCCAGGCGTGGACCGATCCGAAACATCTGGCGCAATGGTGGGGGCCGCGCGGGTTCACCAATCCAGTCTGCGAATGGGACGTGCGACCGGGCCGGGAAATTTATGTCGTCATGCGCGCGCCGAATGGAGCACGTTATCCGATGGGCGGCGAGTTCCGCGAAGTCGTCGCGCCGGAAAAACTGGTGTTCACGAGCGGTGCGCTGGACGAAAAAGGCGAGATGTTGTTTGAGTTTCTGCACACGGCGACATTCACCGAGGAGAAGGGTAAAACAAAACTTACCTTGCGGTCGCGCGTCACCAGGACGACTGACGAGGCAAACAAATACATCGGCGGATTTGAAGCGGGCATGACGCAAAGTCTGGAGAAACTTGATGAATTGTTGGAAAAAATATGAGCACGAAAAACATTTCAACCGAACCGCTGGTCGTTGAGCGGACTTTTGACGCGCCCGTCGCGCTCGTCTGGCGGGCCCTCACGGCAAAAGAGGACATGCGCCGCTGGTATTTCGACCTCAAGGAATTCAGACCGGAAGCGGGTTTTGAATTTCAATTCGTCGTCGAACACGAAGGCAACCGATATGATCATCGCTGCAAGGTCACCGAGGTGGTTCCGCAAAAGAAAATCGCCTACACCTGGCGGTATGAAGGCCACGAAGGCGATTCACTGGTCACGTTTGAATTGTTTGCCGAGGGCGACAAAACGAAATTGAAACTGACGCATGAGGGCCTGGAGACATTCCCAAAACTGCCGTCGTTCGCGCGCAAAAATTTCGCGCAGGGCTGGACCATGCTCATTGGAACGGCACTCAAGGATTATGCCGAGCACGCCGACCGTGAAATCTTCATCGCGCGCGAGTTCAATGCGCCGCGTGAACTGGTCTGGGAGGCGATGACGAATCCCAAACATGTGGTGAATTGGTGGGGTCCGCGCGGCTTTTCGACGACGATTGAAGAAATGGATTTTCGCGTCGGTGGCGTGTGGAAACACGTGATGTGCGGGCCGGACGGTGCGAAGTATCCGAACCAAAGCATCTTCAAGGAAATCGTAAAACCAGAGCGCATTGTTTATACGCACGGCGGCAAGCGTGAGAACGGCCCCGGCATAAGCTTTGAGTCAACCTGGTCGTTCGAGGCGCTGGCAGCGGACAAGACGCGGGTGACCATTCGCATGGTTTTCCCGTCGGCGGAGAAGCGCGATTTTGTGGTCAAGGAATTCGGCGCGGTCGAGGGCGGCAAACAAACCTTGGAGCGGCTGGGAGAACATCTGGCAAAAGCTGGGGTTCGACCGTTTTCCATCACACGTGGATTCAACGCGCCCCGTAAACTGGTTTGGAAAGCATGGACGGAGCGGGAACATTTGATGAAATGGTTCGGTCCGAAAGGTTTCACGATGCGGACGGCAAAAATGGATTTTCGGCCGGGCGGCACTTTTCACTATTGTCTTTGCGCGCCGGACGGCAAAGATATGTGGGGGAAATTCACCTTTCGCGAAATCGTCGCGCTGGATAAAA
This sequence comes from uncultured Alphaproteobacteria bacterium, assembly GCA_963702635.1. Lineage (GTDB taxonomy): Bacteria > Pseudomonadota > Alphaproteobacteria > Rhizobiales > Xanthobacteraceae > Z2-YC6860. The sequence continues at coordinate 30,087 of CAVPDL010000006.1, read as the reverse complement.
TCATTCTCGTGAACTCTTTTTCGGATGAAAACGGCGGCCTGACGCGTCATCCATTCAGTGCGGCATGGCCTTTGGAAATGCTTTCGACCACGACCTTTGCCGAACGCGATGGCAAAACGATTTTGACCATTGAATGGGTTCCGCTCAATCCGACGGACGAAGAACGCAGGACATTCGATGCGATGCGCGACGGAATGACTCAAGGTTGGACGGGAACGTTCGAACAGCTCGACGAATTTCTAGCGAAAGAAACCAAACAATAAAACAAACCGGTCAAAATATGAAAATCGCAATCATCATTGTCCGCATGTTGATGGGGCTGATGTTTCTGTTCGCCTCCATCGTCGTTCTTTTCAACCTGATGCCGCATCCGGAGATGAAGGGCAACGCCAAGCTGTTCATGGACGGCCTCATGGCGACGGGTTATTTCATGACCCTCTTGAAGGTCACCGAACTGGTCTGCGGAATCGCTTTTGTTGCCGGGCGTTTTGTGCCGCTGGCCACCGTCGTGATTTTTCCGATCACCTTGAACATCCTGTTCTATCATGCGTTCGTGGCTCCGGAAGGGCTGCCGGTGGCGATCCCGTTGATGCTGGGCAATTTATTTCTGGCGTATGCCTGCCGGAACAATTACAAGACGTTGCTGGCCGCGAAAATTGCCTGAAACGGCCGGCCGGGCAACCATCCTTCCCGCCCTCCTCCGGCGGGAATGGGTCAAAAAACTTTCCGTTTCCGATTGACCAGGCGCGCGGGTTATGTCGAAATGATAGAACATAGTCATCTTGTTTTATCAGATGCCGAAAGCCGCAAATCGAAACGGAAACAGCCCGCGCGCGGGCACGACGAAATACGACGCCCACCACAAGGTGCTGTCGCAAACCTACGGCGCGTTCGCGGACTTGCGCCGGGAACTTTCCGACTCCAAGACCACCGTCAACGAGCGCGAGGAGATGCTGCGGAGTTTCGCGACCTGCCCCGATTCGCAGCGCGCGTGGCTGCTGCTGGAGGATTATTTCGAGAAGCTGCTGCTCTCGCGCAAGGATTTCCCGGACACGAACTGGTGGCCGCGCCTGTTGAACGCGCACCGGCAAGGCGCGGCTGGAGGAGCTGGCGTTTTTGTTTTTGCGCGCAAAACGTTCCGTGCCGCCGGAATTGTCAGCGCACGCGAGCCCCGACCGTTTTGCCCAGGCCGAGGAAGCCGAGCAGGAAGTGAAGCTGGTGCAGGAACTGGAACGCTGGCTCGCGCCGCCCGCGCTGCCGCTGCTCGACACGCCGCGCGCCACGCTCCGCGTCGTCTGCCGCGTGCAGGCGGGCGAGGATGAACCGTCGCATCACCGGCTCGCGGTGCAATTTTTTCTGTCGCGCCCGCGCACCGGCGAGAAGGCGCGCACGTTGCGCGAGATGATTGACCTCGTCGTCCGCGCCACGCACGAGCAGGAGTTGTTTCCGCCGCACGACTGGGAATTCATCCAGTGGATCGCCGACACGCACCGCCACCGCAACGACGGCGCGGACACGCTGGTCTTGTCCGACGCGGAACTGCTGCAATGGCTCGCGCGCTGGGGCCATACGAACCGCCTCGAACTCGCCGACAACGGCCAGCCGCTGCATTTTCACGGACAGGTCGTCGCGCTCACGCCGCATCTCGAAAACGGCGACAAGGAACTTTCCTTCACGCACCGCATCGCCTTGCCCGGCGGCGAAAATCATTCCGTCGCCACGCGTGAAATTTTTCAACCATCAGCCGCCGCTCGCGCTCGTGGGCAACACGTTTTATCCTGCTGCGCAACGCGCCGCCGTCGCCGGTGCTGCGGCATCTGGCCCAGCAGCCGTCCGTGCCGGTCCGCAAATTGAGCCACCGGCTGCTGCTGCACCTGCGCAAGACGCAGTCGAATCACGGCGTGGATTGGGAAAGCTTGTGCATCGCGCATCCGGCGACGCCGCAGTTTGTTTTTGAATTGCTCGACGAAACCGTCCGCCTGCGGCTGCTCGCGAAAAGTCTGCGCGACCAGAGCGTCTGGTTTTGGAACGGCCAGGAATGGCTGCCGAACGACCGGAAAAATCGTGCCGGGCGACAAGCCGGAAATCCTCGACGACCCGCGCCTCGAACCCGCGACGCAATGGCTGCGCCGGCTCGACTGGTTCACGCCGGAAGCCGGTTTGTGGATCGGCGACGCGAACGAAAATTTTCTCGATTCGCTCGCCGGCGCCTGGGCGACGCGTCCGCCGGAAGCGGAATTTCTCGGCAACCCGGCGTTTCACCGGCTGTTCCTCACGCCGCGCCTGCTCAAGCCCAAGCTGATCGTCAAAGGCAGCGGCATTGACTGGCTCGCCGTTTCCGCCGAGTGGGAGCAGGAAGGCCTGAAACTTTCCAAGGCCGACCTCGAACGGCTCGCGAGCGCGACCGGACGTTTTGTGAAACTGCCGAATTCCGGCTGGGTCGAACTCGACACCGCCGCCGTGCAGGGCGCGCACGAGGCGATGGCCGAAATGGGCGTGGACGGCCTCATCGCCGTGCCGCAGCGCATCGGCCTGGAAAACGTCGCGCATCTGGACGAGGACGGCTTGACGCGCTTTGCCGATTCGCCGGAGGCGAAGGCGTTGCGCGAACGCGTCCGCGATTTCAAAGGCGTTCCGTCGATCGACTTGCCGAAAGTGTTGCAGGCGGAATTGCGGCCGTATCAAAAGGACGGCTTCGATTTTCTCGCGCATCTCGTGCAGATCAAGCTCGGCGGCATTCTCGCCGACGACATGGGCCTCGGCAAAACGCTGCAAACCTTGACGTGGCTCGGCTGGCTCAAGGAACGCAACACGAAAAATCCCAAGCCGTCGCTCGTGATCTGCCCGGCGTCCGTGCTGCACAACTGGCGGCGCGAGGCGGAAAAGTTCACGCCGAATTTGAAAGTGCTCGTGCTGGAAAGCGGCGCGGCGCGGCACAATTTGCGGAAACAGATTCCGCAGAACGACATCATCGTCACGAATTACGCGCTGCTGCGGCGCGATCTGGAGGAGTTGCACAAATTTGCGTTCCGCGCGGTCATCCTCGACGAGGCGCAGTTCATCAAGAATCCCGGCGCGCAGGTCACGCAGTCCGTGAAGCAGCTCAAGTCCGAGAACCGCATCGCGCTCACCGGCACGCCGCTGGAAAACCGGCTGCTGGATTTGTGGAGCATCGTGGATTTTGTCCAGCCCGGCTATCTCGGCAATCAGGAACATTTTCTCGACACCTACGAACCGCGCGGCGAAAACGCCGAGTCCGAACAGCGCATCGCGCGCAAACGGCTTTCCGCGAAATTGCGTCCGCTGCTGCTGCGCCGCCTGAAAAAGCACGTCGCGAAGGATTTGCCCGACCGCATCGAGGAACGCCGCGATTGTCCGCTCGGCGACGAACAGCGGAAACTTTATCTCGCCGAACTGCGCCGCAGCCGCGACCAGATCCAGCAGGCGGTCGCGGAGCAGGGCCTCAACAAAAGCAAGATGCACGTCCTCGCCGCGCTCACGCGGTTGCGGCAGGTCTGCTGCCATCCGTCGCTCGTCGGCAACGACACGGCGTGCGGCAAAACCGAGACGCTGTTTGAACTGCTCGACCCGCTGGTGGCCGACGGCCAGAAAGTTCTGGTCTTCTCGCAGTTCGTGCAGATGCTGCACATTCTCGAAAAGGAATGCGCAGGCGCGGAACATCCCGACGCACATCCTCACCGGCCAGACGAAGGACCGGCAGGCGGTCGTGAACGCCTTCCAGGACGACAAGGGCGCGGGCGTGTTCCTGTTGAGCTTGCGCGCGGCGGGAACCGGCTTGAATCTGACGAACGCCAGCTACGTCGTGCTTTACGATCCGTGGTGGAATCCGGCGGTCGAGGCGCAGGCCATTGACCGTTCGCATCGCATCGGCCAGACGCAGACCGTGAACGCCTACCGCCTGATCGCGCCCGGCACCGTCGAGGAAAAAATCTGGGAACTGCAGCAGAGCAAGGCGCAGACGATCGCCGACGTGCTCGGCGAAGAAGGCTTCGCCCGCAGCCTGACGGCGACGGATCTGGAATATCTGTTCTCGGAGGATTAAACCAAGATTTGATAATAGTATCTTAAATGATACTATCTTAATATGATAATTGGACTTCAAATTACCCGACGGGGCCTAACGTGAAAAAAGGAAAAATATGAAAATGAAACAAAATAAAATAATATGCACGGAACTTTTAAGATTGAGGAATACCTCGAAGCTGGACGTTCACCTTTTGCAGACTGGTTCGATTCACTCGATGCTGTAACCGCCGCCCGCGTTGACAAATACATTCGCCGACTTGAGGCCGGCAATTTCGGTTCGGCCAAAACACTTCAGGATGGCGTTTCAGAATTGAAATTAGATTTTGGCCCGGGTTACCGGGTCTATTTTGGACGAGACGGAAAGACGATCATCATTTTATTGGGCGGCGGCAGCAAACGACGACAGTCCGCTGACGTTGCATTCGCTATTGGGCGCTGGAAAAGATACAAACAAGCAAAGAATTAACATGGCACTAACCCGAGAATATAAGCAGACGGTTTTGGCCCGCATCAAACGCGATCCAAAATTCGCACAAGCATTATATGCCGAAGCCGTCAGCGCGCTGCTAGAAGGCGAAACGGACGAAGGACTTTCCATGCTGCGTGACCTGGTTCATGCTGGCATCACTTTCAAGCAACTTTCAAAACAGACCGGCTTGGGCGAAAAAACCCTCCACCGCATGTTGAGCCGCCGCGGCAATCCAACCACGCGTAACCTGTTCTCGGTCACAAAGGTGATTTGTGAAGATTTGGGCATTGTGCCACGCTTTAAATTTGCCGCGTAAATCCCAAAACCTCACTGCTACGGATCCGCGTGCTGTTATGGCGGCACCCTTATATCTCAATGGAACTTCGTGAATTTGCCGAACAGATTTTATTTGCCACGACGCTGGAGGAAAAATTGCGTTGCCCGGACAACATCACCGATGAACGCCCCGGCTCCGCGTTGACAACGCCCGCCGCGCCGGGTCGTCCGAAAGAACTGCAATTCAAAGTCACCGGCGAGGCGCGCGACAGTTTTCCCGGCACAAAAAATCTGGAGCAGGAATCCGAACGCGGCCAGCTGCTGCATTTTTTCGCCAATCACGAACTGCTCGCCACCGAATTGATGGCGCTCGTGCTGCTGAAATTTCCCGATGCGCCCGCCGCGTTCCGCAAAGGCGTGTTGCAAACGCTCAAGGACGAGCAGGAACACACGCAGCTTTATCTCGGACGCATGAAGGAATGCGGCGATCCACTTCGGCGAACTGCCGGTGAGCGGCTATTTCTGGCGCTCCGTTTCCGTGATGGAAAACCCGATGGATTACGTCTCCAGCCTGTGCCTGACGTTCGAGCAGGCGAACCTGGATTTCGCCCGGCACTATCGCGCGCGGCTTTGCGACGGTCGGCGACGACGATCACGGCCGAAGCTGCTCGAAAAAATTTATCGCGACGAAATCGGCCACGTCGCCTACGGCCTGAAATGGTTTCGCCGCTGGAAAAATCCCGAGCGAAAGCGACTGGGAAGCGTTTTGCCGCCAGTTGAAATTTCCGTTGTCGCCGCAGCGCGCAAAAGGCATCTCGCTGAATGTCGACGGCCGCCGCGCCGCCGGATTCGATGCGCAATTCATCGCCGAGCTGGATGTGTTTTCGCAATCCAAAGGCCGCACGCCGAATGTTTTTGTCTTCAATCCGTTTGCCGAAGCCCGCATCGCCCACGGCAAGTCGTTCAATCCCACGAAGCATCAGGCGCAACTCGCGCGTGACCTGGAAAACCTGCCGCAGTTTCTCTGCCGGCAGGACGACATTGTTTTGGTGAACCAAAAGCCGTCGGTGGAATTTTTGAGCGGCATCAAGCAGGCCGGTTTTGCGCTGCCGGAATTTGTGGAACTAGACAACGCCCTCTCCTCCCCAAAGGAGGAGAGGGCCGGGGTGAGGAGGCCAATTGTTTCCAAAATCAAAGCCCCTCACCCCAACCCTCTCCCCGTTTGGGCGGGGCGAGGGAGAAGATGCCGCCGCGTGGCGTGGGGATTGTGAATCTCGCCTAGCGCAAGCTCGGCCGTCTGCGTCCGTGGGCGTGGGGGCCGGACAGCGTGGAATTACTTGAGCCACTCTTCGCCAATCTCACCGGCGAGAAACGCACCGCGAGCGGAAGTTTTAATCCGGATATCGCGCAGCTCTACTCGAAAGCGTGGAGCGCGGAGTTGTTGAAGAAGATTCTAATTCCGGTAGGGCTGCGTTGCCGCGCAGCCCAAATAACGAGGCGGCGCAGCAACGCCGCCGCTACCAATGATGAACTGGCTTTGCACCGAAAACGAAGTCGGCGTGGCCGTGAATTCGCTGGATGAAGCACTCGCCGCCATTGCAACGATCCGCCAGCGCGGCCATCACAAAATTGTCATCAAGGAAGCGCTCGGCCTCGCGGGCAGCAATGCGATGCGCTTGTTCGAGCCGGAAATTTTGGAAACGCACCGCCGCTGGATTGCGAATGCGGTCGAGAACGGCCGCCAGCTCGTGGTCGAGCCGTGGCTGGAACGCGTACTGGATTTTTCCGTGCAACTGGAAATGTCGGACGATGGCTTGAAGCTCTGCGGCTACACGGGCTTGATCAACGACGCCAAAGGGCCAATTCCAAGGCAACGTCGCCGCTGCCCGGTCATCAGAAAAAAATTCCGGCGAATTTGATCGCGCTGTTTCCCGAACCGCCGGACATCGCGCAACGATTGCACGCGCTTTACGCGGACATCTTTGCGTTGCTGGAAGAAGAATTGCGCCGCGTAAATTATCTCGGCCCGGTGGGCATTGACGCTTTTGCCTATCGCGATGCGAATGGAAAAATCCGGCTCAAGCCGATTGTGGAAATCAATCCGCGCTACACGATGGGGCGGGTGACGGTGGAATTGATGAAGCACGTCGCGCCCGGCAGCCGCGGTCTGTTCCGGCTTGTCAGCCGCAAGCAGGCGCTCGCCGAAGGCTTTGCGGATTTTATGGCGTTGCGCACGTTCGTTGAGCGAAAGCTTTCCGATCCAGCTTAAAGGCGAACCGTCACCGCGCATCAGCGAAGGCGCGATTTGTCTGAATGATCCGGCGCAGGCACAGGTTTGCCTCGCGGTATTTCAAGTCGCTCACGCCGCCGGCGATTTCACTTCGCTGGCGGACTTGATGGCTTCCAGCTCTTCCCAGCGCGCGTAAAGCTTCGGCACATTTGCCTTCGCCGCATCGAGTTCGGCGTGAGCTGGTTCACTTGCGCCGCGTGCTTGCGGAAAAATTCCGGATCGGCGAACAAGCCTTCGATGCGCGCGACTTCGGCCTCGACCGCGTGAATCTGCGCTTCCATGCCTTCGAGTTCGCGCTGTTCCTTGAAGGAAAGTTTGCGCGGCTTTGGCTTCGTAGCGTCCGGTCTGTGGCCGGATTTTCTGGGTTTGTTCGAGCCACAGGCTCGACGCTACATCGGCGGCACGCTTCGCGGCCATCTCCGCCTTCTGTTTCTTCTCCAGATAATAATCGTAGTCGCCGACGCTGTGATGAATCTTGCCATCGCCCTCAAACGCGAGGATGTCCGTGCAGACGCGATTGAGGAAATAACGGTCGTGGCTCACGACCAGCACCATGCCGGGAAACGCGATCAACGCCTCCTCCAGCACGCGCAACGTCGGCAGATCGAGATCGTTCGTCGGTTCGTCGAGGATCAGAAAGTTCCCGCCGCTTTTCAGAATGCGCGCGAGCAACAGCCGGCTGCGTTCGCCGCCGCTCAATTTTTTCACCTGCGTCGTGATGCGGTCGTCTGAGAACAAAAACCGTTTGAGATACGAACGCACGGAAAGTTTCGCCGTCGCCCCATTGCACGAATTCCGTGCCGTCGGCGACTTCGTCCAGCACCGTGCGTTCTTCGTTCAACTGGAGGCGGCCCTGGTCCACGTAATTGAATTTTGTGAGCTGGCCGATTTTCACCGTGCCTTCAGTCGGCGGCAACTGGCCGATGATGGCCTTGAGCAGCGTGGTTTTGCCCAGACCGTTCCGCCCGCAAACGCCGATGCGCTGGCCGTTCGCAAAGCTGAAAGTGAAGCCGGAAAACAATTTTTTCCCGCCGATGGCCATGCCCAGATCGCGCAACCTCCACCGTGCGATTGCCGAGTTGCGGCGGCGGCGGAATGCAAAGCTCCACGTCTTCCTCGATCACCGGGCCGTCCTTCGCCGCCTCGTTGTAGTAACGCTCGAAGCGATCTTTCTGCTTGCTGCGTTGCGCGCGCGGGCCCTGGCGCACCCACGCGAGTTCCTTTTTCAGAAACATCTGGCGCTTGTGTTCCACGGTCGCGTCGGCGGCCTGCCGCTCGGCCTTGGCAAGCAGATATTCGGTGTAGTTGCCGTCGTGCGAGAAAAATTTTCCGTCGGACAGCTCGATCATGCGCTTCACCACGCGATCCAGAAAATAGCGGTCATGTGTGACGACGAGAAATGTGCCGTGAAATTCCTCGAGAAATTCCGCGACCCATTCGATGGATTCCGGGTCGAGATGGTTCGTTGGTTCGTCGAGAATCAGAAAATCGGGCAGCGAAACAACCGCGCGGCACATGGCCACGCGGCGTTTCTCGCCGCCGGAAAGCGTGTCAATGCGCCGGTCGCCGGCGGGACAATTCAAGTGCGCCATCGCGATTTCGATGCGCGTGTCGAGCGTCCAGCCTTCCAGCGCCTGGATGCGATGCTCCAAAAATTCGTGCCGCTTCGAGTCGTGCGGCAGCGATTCAAATTCCGCGATCAAATCCAGCACCGGCTTCGCGCCGTCGCGGATGTTTTCTTCCACGGACTTTGTGGCATCGAGCATGAAATCCTGCGGCAGATAACTCACGACGAGATCGCGCTGCCGCGAGACTTCGCCGCTGTCGGGCGATTGCAGGCCGGCGAGGATGCGCAGAAACGTCGTCTTGCCCGCGCCGTTGCGGCCGACGAGACCGAGGCGTTCGCCTTCCTGGATGCCGAGCGTGGTGGCGTCGAGGATGGCGCGGTCGCCGTAGCGAACGGTGATTTCAGAGGCGGAAATGATGGTGGGCATTTTTGATTTTAACCACGAATGGATACGAAGGAACACGAATCAATCATTTCCCATTCGTGTCTATTTGTGTTCATTCGCGGTTTTATTCCTTTGCCGTTTGCACCGGCAACGCGGACAGCGGCGTGTTTTTGTTCGTCTCGTTAAAATAATTTGCCGACCATTCATTTTGGAAAAGAACGACGGGATTTTTGCCGATGTCGTAGGCGAGGCGCGCGCCGGTCGGGAGCGAGAGAATGTCGAGTTCTTCTTCCTTGATGTCGGTCGGCAGCCAGCGGACGACGCTCCACGGCGCGGCTTCGAGCCGGGATTCCGCGCCGTATTCGCTTTCGAGACGGAATTGCACGACTTCAAATTGCAGCGGGCCGACGGCGGCGAGCAGCGGCGTTTTGACCGAGGAATTGCGCAGATACAACGCCTGGATGACACCTTCCTGCAAAAGCTGGTCGAGGCCCTGGCGAAATTGTTTGTATTTCCCCGTGTTCGGATTGTGCAGATACGAAAACGCCTCGGGCGTGAAGCGTGGGATTTCCTTGTAAAGAATTTTGGGATCGGTCGTCAGCGTGTCGCCGATGCCAAAACTGTCGTGGCCGACGAGGCCGATGACGTCGCCGGGATACGCTTCGTCCACGGTCTCGCGTTCGTTGCCGAACAATTTGTGCGAACTGGAGAGACGGACTTTTTTCTCGGAACGCGAATGAAACACCGTCATGTCGCGGTCGAATTTGCCGGAGCAAACGCGGATGAACGCGATGCGGTCGCGATGTTTCGGATCCATGTTTGCCTGAATCTTGAAGATGAAACCGCAGAACGCGGGATTTTCCGGGGCGATGAAAATGGTGGGACAGGCATCTTGCCTGTCGAGTTCCGCAGATTTATTCTGTGAACTGGACAGGCTGGTAGCCTGTTCCACTATGTCCGCATTGCGCCCTTTCGGGCCGGGCGCATGTTTCAGAAAACCATCGAGCAAAAGCTGCACGCCGAAATTATTCACGCCGCTGCCGAAAAAGACCGGCGTCGTTTTGCCCGCAAGCACGGCGGCTTCATCGAATGATTCGCCGGCGAGTTCGAGCATTTCCAGTTCTTCGAGCGTTTTGCTGAATTCGGCTTCGCTCAAATTGCCGCGCACTTCCGGGTCATGCAGTCCGCCGACGACCACGGGCGCGCGATGTTTGCCGCCCACGACGCGCTCGAACGTGTGCATCGTTTTCGTCTGCCGGTCGTAGATGCCTTGAAATTCCGGGCCGTTGCCGATCGGCCAGTTCACCGGAAACGCGCCGATGCCCAGCACGCGCTCCAGTTCGTCAATCAGCTCCAGTGGATTTTTCATCGGGCGATCGCACTTGTTCATGAAGGTGAAGATCGGCACGCCGCGCTGGCGGCAGACCTCAAACAGTTTGCGCGTCTGCGGCTCGATGCCTTTCGCGGAATCAATCACCATCACCACCGCGTCCACGGCGGTCAGCACGCGATAGGTGTCCTCGGAAAAATCCTTGTGACCGGGCGTGTCGAGCAGGTTGAGACGGTAACCGTCGTAATCAAATTGCAGCACGGTCGAGCTGATTGAGATGCCGCGTTTCTTTTCCAGCTCCATCCAGTCGGACGTCGTGGCGCGCTGATTTTTGCGCGCGGTGACGGAGCCGGCGAGCTGCACCGCGCCGCCGTAAAGCAGCAGCTTCTCCGTCAACGTGGTCTTGCCCGCGTCGGGATGCGAAATGATGGCGAACGTGCGCCGCCGCTGGATTTCTTGCGTAATGTTCACAAACGAGTCGCAGAGAATAGCAGAACATTGCGAGGGAACAAGCGGGGAAACAGGGCGCTTTCATGTTTAGGTGGGGTTCGTCGCGCTGCGACGACCCCGTCGTCGAGCATGGCGTCAGGCGACGGGAGCGAGCGTGGCAAGCCGGGCATTTGGAATGGCGGATTACGCGTTTGGTTCGTTCCCGCCCTCGCTTCGCTGACGGGCGGGGTCGTCGCAGCGCGACGGACCCTACCTTGAACGTCGCGGCACGCCATCCCACCAGCTTACTTTTCAGCAACAAACACGGCACAGACCGGCGCACCCACGGAAATGGATTGTCCGGTCGGCCTTAGTTTGCCTGTGTCGGGATCAATGGCGAACACGACGACCAAATCTGAACCCTGATTTTCCGCGAGCAACCAGCGTCCCGTCGGATCAATCGCAAAGTGGCGCGGTGTGCGGCCCATTGTGGATTGATGTTCAACGAACGTGAGTTTGCCGGTCGTGTGATCCACCGCAAACACAGCGATGCTGTCGTGCCCGCGATTCGACGCGTAAAGAAATTTGCCCGACGGGTGCAAGGCGATTTCCGCGTCAGTGTTGTTGCCGGAAAAATCCCTGGGCAATGTGGAAATGGTCTGCACTTGCGGTCATCGCCGCATTTTCGGAGTTGTAGCTGAATACCGTGATCGTGCCGGCCAATTCGTTGATGAGGTAAACAAATTTGCCGTCGAGGGAAAAGAGCAGGTGACGCGGGCCGGAGCCGGGGACGACTGGCGCAAAAGGCGGATCGTTGGCGTCGAGTTTTGCGGCATCCGGGTCAAAGCGGTAAACAAAGATCTTGTCGAGGCCGAGATCACAGTTGAGGGCGAAGCGGTTGTCCGGCGACGGCAGAATAAAATGCGCATGCGGCCCGGTCTGGCGGTTGGTGTTTACGCTGGAGCCGGTGTGTTGGATGGTCGTCGCCGCTTCGCCAAGGCTGCCGTCCGGATGGATGGGCAGTGCGGCGATGCTGCCGCCGCCATAATTTGCAACCAGCAGACATTTGTCGGTGGCATCCACGACGACATGACACGGTCCGCTGCCGCCGGAATTCTGCCGGTTCAACGGTGTCAGCATGCCGGATTTTGCATCCCGTGCGAATGCGTCCACAGCGCCGGTGCGTTTGCCGCCAATTTGATCCACTTCACTGACGGCGTAGAGAAAATTTCCGCCGGGCGCGACGGCAAGGAAAGTTGGATTTGTCATTTTCGCAGCAAGTTCCGGCACGCTCAATTTGCCGGTTGTGGAATCGAATCGGGAAACGTAAATGCCCTGGCTTTTCGCGCCGGTGTAGGTGCCAAAATAAACCAGGGATTCGCCGGCGCGACTGCTGACCGTCAGATCGGCGAATATCGCCAGAATTGTCAGGACAAGACGAAGGGAGTTCATGCAGGACAAAGTAAACATTCCTGGCCTGCGCGGCAATCTTCGTTCACGTCTCCAATTTTGCGTCCAAAGAAACTTTCGCGTTGAGCAGGCGCGAGATCGGGCAACCGGCTTTGGCCCCATTTGCAATCTCGGTGAATTTGGCCTGGTCAATGCCGGGAATTTTCGCCATCATGTCCAGATGCGACTCCGTGACGGTTGGGCCGGTCGGAAGCATTTCCAAAGTGACCGTTGCAGTGGTCGCAATGGATTCCGGTTTGAAACCGGCTTTGCCGAGTTCCGACGAAAAAGCCATCGAGAAGCAGCCCGCGTGCGCCGCCGCGATGAGTTCCTCTGGGTTCGTACCCACGCCGTTCTCGAAGCGCGTGCTGAATGAATATTGTGCGTCTTTCAGCGTGCCGCTGTCCGTGAAGATTTTGCCTTTTCCGGATTTCAAGTCGCCTTGCCAGACTGCCGATGCTTTCCGTTTCATATAATAAATTTCCTTTCATTGGTTAGAACAGGAATTCGCTCCCGCACAGGAGAAATTAGCGTTCAATCCTTCTGTCTTGCAACTTTTTCATTGTTTTATTTATTGCTTGAAGCTGGAAGAGGCAGGCATACATTGCCGACATGAACTCCTATAAAAAACAATTCTCTCTTATTCGCGCTGCGACAAAATGTCAGTTCCTGTTCGGGCCGGTATTTGCCGCGTTGGTCTCCATCATCGGTCTGAATGCCTCCGCCGCAGGTGTTTCAGATGAAACCGCCATCCGAGCCTCGGTCATGGGATTTCAGGAAGCTTGGAATCACCATGACATGAAAGCCATGGGAAGCTTGTTCACTGAAGATGCTGATTTGATCAATGTTGGCGGAATGCACTGGCGCGGCAGCACTAATATCGTCAAGGCGCTCGCAGTGTTTCATCGTACAATGTTCGCGAAGTGGGAAATACACCTCCACGACATGACCATCCGGTTCATCGCGCCGGATGTAGCCGTGGCGGTTTCAAAAGAGAACGGAAGCGGTGTGATAACCATGCCGGATGGGCACACTGAAAGTCCAACCGGCAGCCAGATGAATACGTTCGTGGTGGTAAAGCGCGATGGTGTGTGGAAACTGACACATTGCCATAATACGAAAATTGACCCAAATGGGACACAATTCGACCCGGTGAACAGTGGGTGGAATGGTGAGATTCGCAAATGACAAGCAATCAAGATACGTTGCCCGACCTGGCCGCCCGCGCAAAACTGTTTATCTTTCCATTTCGCAGTCAGGGATTGTTCACGGGTGAGGATGGGCTTTTTCAGATTCCATCTTCGGCAAATATTCCCCAAGCCGTTCCAAAGTTTGTTTGCTGGAACATGGATTCGCTTCCGCGCCGGAGAAGCTAAACGGTTTCTGGCGAATCTCAAATGCTCACGCCGCCTTGATCTTCACCTTGTGGCCTTTGATCTCCGCGCGGTTGAGTTTGGCGAGGATGGCGTTGGCGTGCTCGGTGGACACGTCCACAAACGAATGCCGCTCGCGGATGTCCACCTTGCCCACGACTTTGCCGGGCAGGCCGGTCTCGCCGGCGATGGAATTCACGACGTCAATCGGCACGACGCCCATCTCTTCGCCGACGTTGAGGTGCAGGCGCGTCTGGTCCGCCGGGGTTTTGCGTTCGCCTTTCACCTTGCTCTTTTTGGACGCGGATTCCGCGCCCGCGACCTTCGCGTAAAACGGCGCAGGTTTGGAGTTTGCCAAAGGCCGGTGCCTGTGGCTTCGGGTTTCACCGAGGCGAGAATTTCCTCGTCGGAAAAAGTTTTTGCTTGATTCGGTTTGCGCTGCGCCGGCGGGCGCGACTGCCACTCCGTGCGCGCTGCTGCGCAGGTTTTTCCACGCGGCGGGCAGCGGCTGGCCGCCCTGCCTTAACGGCTTTGCCGGCGCTACGGGCGCGGCATGAAATGTTTTCACCACGCGTTTCGCAGGCGGCGGAATGATTGTTTTCGGGACGCGCGAGCTGCCGGGCCGGAGGCCGGCGCTCCGTAAGGGCGCGGGGCGGGGCGTTCGTCGCGGGGATCGCGATACGGCGCGCGTTCACGGCGGTCATCATCGCGGTAAGGCGCATTGCGCGCGGGACGATCTTCGTAACGGCCACCACGATCATCGCGGCGTTCGCGATAAGGCGGACGTTCCGGGCGTTCAAAGACTGGTTCTTCGCGCGGCGCGGGTTTCGCGGGCGTGGCATCGCCGCCTTGCAGATGATGGATGAGCGCGGACGCGATGTCGGTGGAATTGAAACCTTCCTCGAGCAAACGTTCGATGAGGTGATCCTGTTTTTTGTATTCGCCGCTGGTCAGCGTGGCGCGCAGTTTGTCGAGGAACAGGCTGGCGCGGACTTCGTGGACTTCGTCCACGGTCGGAATTTTCGCGCGTTGAATCCGCATGTTGGTGTAACGCTCGATGTTGCGGATCTGAAACAGTTCGCGGCCGGAGGCGAAGGAAATCGCCCGACCGGTGCGGCCGGCGCGACCGGTGCGGCCGATGCGATGGACGTAATCTTCGCCGTCGTAAGGCAGGTCGTAATTGAAGACGACCTGGATGTCGTCCACGTCAATGCCGCGCGCGGCGATGTCGGTGGCGACGAGAAATTCGAGGCCGGACTTGCGGAACTTGTTCATCACGCGGTCGCGCTGCGCCTGCGTCATGTCGCCGTGCAGTCGGTCGGCCATGTAGCCCTGCGCTTCGAGATGATCCACGAGGTCGTCCACCATGCGCTTGGTGTTGCAGAAAATGATGCCGAGCTTGAGATCGTAAATGTCAATGAGCCGCGTGAGCAAATCCACCTTGTAGCGGCGGTCCACCTCGTAATAAACCTGCTCGACGGTCGGCACGGTCATCGCTTTCTGTTCGATCTTCACGGTCTGCGGATCGCGGGAATATCGTTCGATCAGATCGCGGATCGGGCGCGGCATCGTGGCGGAAAAGAAAACCGTCTGCCGTTCCTTCGGCGCGTCCTTCAGGATGGTTTCGATGTCCTCGCGGAAACCCATGTTGAGCATCACGTCGGCTTCGTCGAGGATCATCATCTTCAACGTGTCGAGGCGGATCGTGCCGCGCCGCATGTGATCCATCACGCGGCCCGGCGTGCCGATGACAATCTGCGCGCCCTGCTTCAGCCCCCAGAACTGGCGCTCGTAGGATTGCCCGCCGTAAATCGGCAGCGAGGTGATGCCGCGTTTGAAAAGCGTGAGCTTGTGAATTTCCTCGGCCACCTGCACGGCGAGTTCGCGCGTCGGGCAAAGAATGAGCACCTGCACGGCCTTCAAATTCGGATCGGTCTTTTCAATCGCGGGAATGGCGAATGCCGCCGTCTTGCCGGAACCGGTCTGCGACTGGCCGACGACATCGCGTCCGCTCATGAGCACGGGAATGGCCTCGGCCTGGATTGGCGCGGCCTTTTCAAAGCCGAGTTTTTCAATGGCCTTCAGGATTTCAGGGGAAAGGCCGAGTTCAGAAAATAAGTTTTATGCTCATACAATGTCTTTCGACTTCGCAGTCTATCGGCTTTGGGCGCGAAAAGAGAGTTAATTCGGCGATGGAATCATTACTGGCAGTGGTCGTCGCGCTGCGACGACCCGCCAGGACAAGGCGCGGGCGCAATGGCATATTGTAAGCCTTAGGGCCTGTTAACACTAACGCGTAAAGCTTCGATAATGAGGGCCAAGACGATAAATCCAGTGAAGAGGACGTTGAGCTTATCAAAGCGGCAGAAAACTCGGCGATAGCTCTTGAGTCGTCGAAAGAGTCGTTCAATTTCGTTTCGGCGACGATAGGCGACCCGATCCAATTTCCAAGGGTTCAAGCGGTTTGGATTGGGCGGCACGATTGGTGTATAGCCCAATTGACGCGCCAATTTCAGGGTTTCATCGCCTTCATAGGCACCGTCCATGAGCAACAGGCAATCGGGTGGTGCCGGACCGCCAGCTTCCAGCAATTCACGTCCTTGAGGCGCGTCCCCCGCCTGGCCTGGCGACAATTTCAGCATCAACGCACACCGGTCATTCGCGGCAACCAGATGAATTTTGGTGGTGCACCCGCCCCGGGAACGGCCAATGGCCTGCGGGCCGTTTTTTTTAGCGCCCCGGTGCCGTCAGGGTGGACTTTGATGGTCGTGCTGTCCAGGCACACGTGTTCGATGTGGATGGCCAGGATTTGTTCCTCCTGCAGCCGGGCAAAGACCCGATCCAAGACGCCAGCTTTGCTCCAGCGATTCATCCGCGTGTAGATGGTATGCCAATTGCCAAAATGCTTCGGTAAACCACGCCATTTGCAGCCATGCTCAACGACATAAAGCAACGCATTGAGCAATTGCAAATTGGTCATGCCGACGTTGCCCCGTTGGCGGGGCAGACAATCGGCAATCCGTTGAAACTGGCCCTGGGTTAGCTCCATGCCCAACAAGGATGCCTGGAAATCTTAGGTTGTCAATTAGTGTTAACAGGCCCTAGCGTGAGGGCGACCTTCGCGATATCTATGACATTCGAAAATGTCCAGGAATGGCTTGGCCGACCTTGTTTGAGCCGTTTTCTCATGTTGCGTTTTCTCCGACAGGTCATTAATGACCGTTCTTTGAAAACCACAACATGTGGAGCTTCCCGTTCAGCCCACCCAAAGGAGCCAGCCACGAAGGCTGTCCCTTTCGGGCACCTGTGCGCGCTTTACGTTGGCTCAGACGTTAGTGGCACTTGTAACGTCAGGCAGCTTCCACGGTCTGTCAATCTCTGGCACCAGACGTGGCATCGTTGAGCGGCGGTTAAAGTATGCACTAAAATTTATCAGGAATTTGGCGCAAGACTCGCTTCCGAATGGACAGACGCGTGGTCGGTATGTGTTTGGCCGTAGCTGGATAGCCGAGCGTCTCATACCACGCGCGTGTGACAAAGGCTAATAACCGTTCTGGCTACGGCCATTCCATACTGTTTTCACACATGATCATCGAGGCTTAATGCCCAGGCTGGACCAATTCCCAAGTAAACCAAGTGAGCACGCCGGTGAGCGCGATCAGCGCAACAGTGCAAACCACGAGCCAGCGCGTGAGCACTTCAACTTTGTGACTGGAAACCTCGGCAAGCTCGGCCGTGTGGTAAACGATTTTTGCGTGATAATTAAGCGCCATTTGAACCGCCTTAAACTGCATTCCATGATCATTGATATGATCTCCCATCGCCTTATGGTTCGCGATCATGTCCTGTTTAATTTCTTCTGGTGTTCTGCTTTTCATGGTTTCCGCCGGCTTTGAAAGTTCCCAATATCAGTTTAATTTTAAATCGGTGGCGGTGGTGGCTGGATTTTTTCAATCTTTGATTCAAAATCCGTCAGAGCGGTTGCCATTTGCTCCCGGCTTTGGACAGTTCGAAGCAATGCACTTTTAAGAATCTTCCGCTTTTCGGGATCCGGGTATGCCGCCCAATCAACCACGTTTTCCAGATAATTATAAATGTTCTCACCGATTTGATGCTGGTCTTTCTTCACTCGCGAAAGTTCCTGGCAAACATCAATCAACAATCGGGTGGTTTCGTAGAGGTTTTTATTTATGGCCGCGTTGGAATTTTCGAGTTCCAAAACGCGCTGCTCAAGATTGGATTCAGACATATTTTTTATGGTGCGCCGGCCAGATTCGGCCTGCCCGGCGTAGGTTGATTTAATTTACCTGGTCCCCGGCTTGGAGGCGATTCCAGAGTGCAAATCGAGCTTTGAAACCAAGCGTCTCATACTTGTGCGCCAAATCAGACAGCTCACGGATTTGAATATCGGACTTTTCATCATAGCAGGCGAGCAATTTCCCGTTGCCATCGCGGGGCCGATTCCCATCAAACCGGCCGATGATTTTGCCCGCCCGATTTCGGATGGATCCATCATTCGTAATTTTGGTAAAACGCCCAAGGGCCGGTGACTGCTCATTTGGTGTTTGACGCGGGTTCACAAAAGGAGGAAAACAGTTGCCGCCATGAATCTTAAAAAGTGGGTGCTTTGGTTGCTGGTCGTGACATTCCTCGCCAGCGAAGGGCTGCTCTTTTCCGCGCTCCGCCAAAAAGCTGAGATGGAAACCGCCTTGCAGTCGGAGAAGCAACATGTGGAGCAGCTGCAAACCGAGTTGGACCAATTGCAAAGTTCCAACGCGGAGGCTCAAGTTGCGGAAATCGCCCGGCTGCACGCGGAGAACCTGGATCTGCCGCGCTTGCGCAATCAGGTCACGCAGTTGCAAGCAGCCAACCAAAAATTATCCAGGCAATTGAAGGACACCAGCACCTACGCCCAGCAGCAGCAGGCGCAACTGGAACAGGTTACGGCGGCCCAGCAGGCGGCGGTGCAAAAGGCGGATGCGGAAACCGCGCGCAACTCTTGCATCAACAACCTTCGACAGATTGACGCGGCCAAGCAACAATGGGCCCTGGAAAAAAACAAGGCGGCGGAAGCCATTCCCACGGTGCAGGATCTCCTGCCGTATTTCAAAGATCAAACCTTCCCCGTTTGTCCCTCGGGCGGCATTTATACGCTCAATGCCGTCGGCTATCTGCCGTCATGTTCCGTTCCCGGCCATGAGCTGTCGCAGTGACATTCCGGTTACGACGATTTTCATTCTTGGCTTTCGCCGGTTCTTCCGTAAACTTCGCGGCTCATGATTGACACTGACACGGAACTTTTGAAGGGCATCGCCAACCAACTGCGCATTCATTCCATTGAAGCGACCACCGCCGCGGGCAGCGGCCATCCGACCTCCTGCTGCTCGGCGGCGGACATCGTGGCCACGCTGTTCTTCGGCCAGATGCGTTACGACGCCAAGAATCCGCATTATTACAACAACGACCGGTTCATCCTTTCCAAAGGCCATGCCGCGCCGTTGCTTTACGCGGCATGGGCGGAAAATGGTTTCATACCGATTCCCGAACTGTTGACGCTCCGGCAGTTCACCAGCGAACTCGAAGGCCATCCCACGCCGCGGCTGGCATTCGCCGACGTTGCGACGGGCTCGCTCGGCCAGGGTTTGGGTGTTGGTGTCGGCATGGCTCTCGCCGCGCGTCTGGACAGTTTGGACTACAACACTTACGTTTTGATGGGCGACGGCGAAATCGCCGAGGGCGCCGTTTGGGAAGCCGCGTCGCTCGCGGGTTTTTACAAGCTGAATAATTTGATCGCCATCGTGGACGCGAACCGTCTCGGCCAGAGCGATCCGACGGCGTTCGGCCATCACATCGAAATTTATCGCGACCGCTTCGAAGCATTCGGTTGGCGCGTCGAGGACATTGATGGCCACGACATCGAGGAAATCGCGGAAGTCCTGGGCGGCGTTGGTCTCGACGACAAGCCGCTCGCCATCATCGCCAAAACCTACAAAGGTGCGGGCATTTCATTTGTGCAGGACAAGGACGGCTGGCACGGCAAACCGTTGAGCAAGGAAGAAGCGGCGCGCGCCGTCGCCGAACTTCAGCCAAGCGCAAAATCCGGCCTCAACGTCGCAATTCCGGCTCCGACGAAATTGCCCGCGCCGGTCAACGCCGTTCCCGCGAGCTATCCGCCGGTCAATTATACGCCCGGCGAAAAAATCGCCACCCGCGAAGCCTACGGCACCGCGCTCGCGCGCCTTGGCGAAGCTGATTTGCGCATTGTTGCTCTTGACGGCGACACCAAAAATTCAACGTTCGCGGACAAATTTTTCAAAAAATTCCCGGAACGTTCCACCGAATGCTTCATCGCCGAGCAAAACCTCGTCGCTGTGGCCATGGGTTTTGGCGCGCGCGGCAAGGTGCCATTCTCATCCACGTTCGCCGCATTTTTTGCGCGCGCCTATGACCAGATTCGTGTCGCGGGCATTTCACAATCGAACATCAAGCTCGTCGGCTCGCACGTCGGTGTGAGCATTGGCGAGGACGGCCCGTCGCAGATGGCCCTCGAAGACCTGGCGATGATGCGCGCGATCATCGGCAGCACGGTGTTGTATCCGAGCGACGCCGTCAGCACGGAAAAATTGCTGGAACAGATGGCGCTGAACAAGGGCGTTTGTTTTCTCCGCACCTCGCGCCCCAAGACACCGGTCATTTATGGCAACGACGAAAAATTCCCCATCGGTGGCGCGAAGGTATTGCGCGAAGGCGACAAGGTCACGATTGTTTCGGCGGGTGTCACACTGTTTGAAGCCTTGAAAGCCGCGGACACGTTGAAGGGCGAAGGCATCAACGTCACGGTCATAGACGCATACAGCATCAAGCCACTCGGCAAGGATGTGATTCTCGCCGCCGCAAAAAAAACCGGCAATACTGTCATCACCGTGGAAGATCATTATGCCGAAGGCGGTTTGGGCGACGCGGTGGCGGGCGAATTGAGCAGCGAAGGCGTCAAAGTCCACAAGCTTGCCGTGGTCGGCATGCCGCATTCCGGCAAGGCGGAAGAATTGCTGGCCAAGTTCGGCATTGACGCGGCGGGGATTGTTAAAAAAGTGAAATCACTTTAACCGCCAAGTCACCGGGAATTATCCTTTAAATTCAAGCGCGGCGACGAAAGTTGCCGCGCTTTTCCTGGTTTTTTGGCCCGGGCGGTTTTCTTTTTGCCAGTTTTGCCTTTGTGAGCCACATTGTCTTCAGCAATGAGCGGGCCGGCAAAGATTCTCAAAGGCAAATTGCTTCTGGACGGAGGCGATTTGACCGGCTCGTTTTTTCACCGCACCGTGCTGCTCATCTGTGAGCATAATGCCGAGGGTGCCTTCGGTCTGGTGCTGAACCGTTCGAGCGGCAGCAAGGTCGGTGAGCTGGTGGTCGCGGATCTGCCCGAGACGCTGAAGCACGCTCCGTTATTTCTCGGCGGTCCGGTGCAGCCGACCGCGTTGAGTTTTCTGCACGCGGACAATTTCATCCCCGACGCGAACGTCTTTCCCAACTTGAACCTGGGTCATTCGCTTGACGATTTGGTGGAGGTCGGTGAATCATTTTCCTCCGCAAAAAAGGTCAAGCTGTTCGCTGGTTATGCCGGCTGGTCGCCCGGCCAGCTGGAAAAGGAAATGAAACGCAAATCGTGGCTGACGTTTCCGGCGTCGCTCGAACTCGTCTTTGAAACGCCGCCCGACCAGCTCTGGCAGAAAATTTTGAAGACCAAGGGCGGCTGGAAGAACAAGCTCCTCTCGCAGATGCCGGATGATCTGTCGCTGAATTGAAAATAGCTGCGGAGCAGCGCAAGAAAATAGCCCACGGTGCAACCGTGGGATTGGTCAGAAAAAGTTCAAAGCCCCGGCAGGGGCGATAGAAATCAACATCCGAATTCTCTTTCGCCCATGCCCGGGCTTTTGATTTACGGAGCCATACCCACGGTTTTACTGTGGGCTATTCTCTGGCGCGCCTCCGGCCTTTCTAATTCGCCTCAACGCAAAGAAAAGTTGTTTGCGGCTTTGTCTTGACTTCGACGTTTTTCAGGCAAGCGGGCAACAGACAAAATTGGCCCGGTTTCAAATTAACTGAAGTTTTGCTTTTGCCATTGATAATTGTTGCCGCGCCTTTGACCAGCGCAAGAATTGCCATTTTTTGCGACTTTTGAGACGAATTCATTTTGAATTCTGGAGTTTGAACATGCAATTCCAAGGCAAGAAACAGCGGATCGGCAACAAGGATGCGGGATCGGAAATTTTCATCACCGGTAAATTTTGTTTCCACCAGCTTCGGCTCAAAGTCATTAAAATCAATGCTCGCCAGCGATTGCGCGACGTGCAGGTCGCGCGGCTTGCCATCGAGACCAACGCGGTTCCAGTCGAACACGCGATATGTCGTGTCCGAGTTTTGCTGGATCTCAAAAATCACCAGGCCATCGCCAATGGCGTGGACGCGACCACTCGGCAAAAACATCGTGTCGCCGGCGCGCACCGGAACGCGATGAAAACAATCGGCCACGCTACCGTCGGCAATTTTTTGCTCAAACTGCGCGCGCGTTACGCCACGCTTGAGACCGACATACAAACTCGCGTCCGGCTGCCGCATCGGCGATGTACCACATTTCGGTTTTCGGCTCACCGCCAAGTTCAGCGGCTTTGTTCGCGGGCGGATGGACTTGCAGCGAGAGTTTGTCGCGCGCATCGAGGATTTTGCAGAGCAGGGGAAAACGTCCGTCCGCCGCCGGTTTCGCGCCGCCCAGAATTTCCGGCGCATGGTGCGTCCATGAGCCAGCGCAGATCTTTTCCGGCCAGTGGACCGTTGGCAATGACGCTGGCGTCGCCGGGACGGTCGCTGATCTCCCATGATTCACCGATGACCGCGCCGGGCGGAAGTTTTTTGCCGTAAAGCCGTTCAAGTTCGCGTCCGCCCCAGACACGTTCCTTGAAGACTGGCTGAAAAATGAGCGGATAAAGCACGTTGATTCAGGCGGCGGCCTGGGGAACGACGCCGTTTTCCGTGGATTCGATTTGCTCGACGAAATGCCCGTGCGCGCGAAATTTTTCGTAACGCTGTTTCAACCGTTCAGCCACGGGCAGCGCGAGAACTTCTTCAAGATTTTTGAGCAGATGCGTTTTCAGGTTTGCGGCGTTGACGGCCGCGTCGGTGTGCGCGCCGCCGAGCGGTTCCGGCACCACTTCGTCCACCAGCTTGAATTTGAGCAGGTCCTTGGCGGTGATTTTCAGCGCGGCGGCGGCCTTGGCGGCATTGGCGCGGTCTTTCCACAGAATCGCCGCGCAACCTTCCGGGCTGATGACGGAATAATAGGCGTTCTCCAGAATCAACACGCGGTCGGCCACGCCGATGCCCAGCGCGCCGCCGGAACCGCCTTCGCCGATGACGGCGGCGATGATGGGCACTTCGAGCAACGTCATTTCACGCAAATTCACCGCGATGGCCTCGGCGATGTGGCGTTCCTCCGCCGCGACGCCCGGATACGCGCCCGCCGTGTCAATCAGCGTGATGATGGGCAGGCCAAATTTATCCGCCAGCCGCATCAAACGCAGCGCCTTGCGATAACCTTCGGGATGCGCGGAGCCGAAATTGCGCAGGATGTTTTCCTTGGTATCGCGGCCTTTTTGCGTGCCGATGACGACAACGCGATGTTCGCCCAGCCTGGCAAAGCCACCGACCATCGCGCGATCTTCGGCAAACAGTCGATCGCCATGCAGTTCCTGAAAATCCGTGAAAGCGTGCTTGATGTAATCCAGCGTATAGGGGCGTTTGGGATGCCGGGCGAGCTGCACGCGCTGCCAGGCGGTGAGGTTCAGGAAAATCTGGCGCCGGGTCTCCTCCAGTTTTTTTTCGATGATCTGGATTTCCTCCTCGAAACTGATGCCAAGCGAATGTTTTTCCGGGTGCTGGCGCAGTTCGTCCAGCTTGTTTTGCAGTTCGATGATCGGCTTTTCGAAATCGAGCTGATGTTTCATGCGTTGGGAAGTTTAATGTTTTTCCGGCCTGAATCAATGCGGATTTCCAGTCGGTTATTCACAGTTAAAAAAGCGAAAGGCCGGACTTGCGTCCGGCCTCTGCTTGGTGACGAGGTTTATACGCCCTCACCAGGGCGCTCAGAAGGGTGGTGCGACCAACTTGGGGTCGCTGTCCGAGCCGCACCACGAGCAAAATCCCTATGCCAACCCTAAACGAACAGCGAAATCCCAATCCATTCGTAATATAAGACTGGCAACTTGTCAAATTGTTCAAACAATTTTTTTTATTTTTTTGGGGGAGATTTTGCCGGTCGCGGGAGCGAATTCCATTCAAATTCAGAACTTTAGCCATTTTTGGGCGATTATGGGGAATGAACGACCACTTCAGTCTTGATTGAATTTGAGATGAAACATTGCTCGTGGGACAGGTGATGCAACTGTTTTTCCTCCGCCGGTGACGGCAATTTGTCCCCGCCATAGCTGATTTTCGGGTGGAGCGTGACCAAACTGACCCACGGTACGCCGTTTTCGTTCTTGGCCACTACGCCGACGGCTTCGTCCTCGTAGCTGTCAATCTGGAAACCTTGCTTAGATGCCAGATAAAGAAACGTGAGCATGTGGCAGCTCGAGATGGAAGCGACGAAAGCCTCTTCCGGGTCAACATGCGCCGGATTGGAAAATGGCACGGGCACAACGGAGGGTGAAGCCGATGCCGGAACGGTCACGCCGCCGTCAAATGTCCAAGTGTGTTCGCGCGAATATCTGCCCTTGAGAAAATCAGGGCTGGTTCGCTGCCATTTAATGGTCGCTTTGTGTTCAGACATAAATTTAATTTGGGAGGGACGGCGTGCCGTCCCATATCACCGTCCCATATTTTCTATTCCCCAATCATCATTCAAATATTTGAATTTGGAATCCCGACATGGCGTCCTTCCCGTAAATTTTTACCACGGCAATACATTCATTTGCCCTTGAAACAGCCAGTCATCCGGCCACTCCACCAGTCCCGCCCGCACGGGATTTTCGCGGATGTAATGCCATTTCTGCGTGTAATTTTCTCCGCGCCGCAGACGGGTGTCCCAAAAATCACGCTGCCATGCTCCCGCTTCCGGCAAATGCAGACAACTAAATTCCCGTTTCCAATAAGAAACCCAGCGTTGCAAGGTGACGGTCAAATCCCGGGGCGCGCAAAACAGGTGGAGATGATCCGGCATCAGCAAATAATCGCCCACGAGCCAGGTGTCGGTGGAAAGCCAGATTTTTCGCAACGCGTCATGGACGTTTTGTTGGGCCAGCCAGCGCTGACGGTCTTTGGTGCAGACGGTGAGGAAAACAATCGTCGGTTGTTGGGACGAAATCAAAACGCCGCGCGCCGGATGTTTTCGTCCGGGTTCATCAAACGGCGCATAATCGGGCATAAAATTATGGGTGGGACACCGTCCGGCGTCCCCAAATCAATTCCGGGAGGGTTGGCGTGTCGCCGACCCAAATTTGATTGTTGGGAAAATAAATATGGGGACGCGACACGCCGTCCCTCCCAATTGAGCAGCCCGTCGGCGTTGGCGAAGGAAATCAGTTCAAAGTTTTTCACTTCTGAACCTCTGGCTTGAATTCTTTCTCAATGTAACTTGTGCCCCAAACTCGGTCTTTGCGAACAACTCCTTTCTCTTTTACCTCGCGCATGATGTCGGAGATTTGATTCCAGTCATAATAAAGGATATTATTCTTATTCGATCCGGTTGCGATATGGAATTCTATTCCGTTATTTTTTTCTTTCGGATACACAATGCCAGTAGCCTCCTTAAATCTTGCGAAATCTCCACCTGATTCCTTTGACCATCGCCACAAAATCTCACTTGTAATATCCAGTGGTAAGCCTGGTGCCCTCACTGCAAATACTCGCGAATCAACAGCATCAGGTTCATTTGAGTCAGGCGGCTCAAGGGCTTTCATCCCTGCAAATACCACTACATCATCTTTCAATACGGGTCTGATGCCGTCCAACGAAGGCCAGATTTTTACTGTTCCCCACCCTTTTTTATATCGCAGTTCAATCCGCATGGCGGGCTGTTCCCATGAGGTTCGTATGTAGGTCGCTTCCACGTAGCCATTACCTAACTCTTCATAACTCGGTATCGTTCCGCATCCGGCCAGACCCGCGCAAAGAATCATCAGCAATAAACGGCAAACGAATTTTTTGATCATGTTCGACCCTTTACTTTATCACTTGTGGCTCGTGCCATTCGTGGCCGCTTTGCGCGAGTAGATCGTCGGCGGCGATCGGGCCCCACGTTCCGGCGGCGTAAAATTCGCGGTTCGTCAGCGGCTTGCCTTCCCAGCCGGCGCGGATGGAGTCGGCGATTTTCCACGCGGTCTCCACTTCGTCGCGGCGGATGAAGAGCGTCGCGTCGCCCTCGATGGCTTCGAGCAGCAGCCGTTCGTAGGCTTCGGGCGTATAGGCGCCAAACTCGGCGTCGTAGCTGAAGTGCATCCGCACCGGGCGCACGGCGAGGGCCTGGCCGGGAACCTTGCCGTTGAAACGCAGTGAAATGCCCTCGTCCGGCTGCAGACGCAAGGTCAGTGCGTTGGCGTCGAGATGCGAGCCGCATTGCGCGGCAAACAAAACATTCGGCGTAGGCCGGAACTGGATCCGCACTTCGCTCGTGCTTTGCGGCAGATTTTTGCCGGTGCGCAGATAAAATGGCACGCCGCTCCAGCGCCAGTTGTCAATGAACAGTTTCAACGCGACAAACGTTTCCACATTCGAGTCCGGCTTTACTTTGACTTCCTGACGATAGCCAGGTCGCGGCTGGCCGCCGACCGCGCCGGCAAAATATTGGCCGCGCACGACCTGTTTCGCGACATCTTCCGGGGTCAGCGGGCGGATGGATTTGAGCAGCTTTACTTTTTCATCGCGGACGGCTTCAGCTTCGAGCGACACCGGCGGTTCCATGGCGATGAGTGAAAGCACCTGCAGCATGTGATTCTGCACCATGTCGCGCAGCGCCCCGGCTTCCTCGTAATAACCGCCACGATCGCCCACGCCGATTTTTTCGCTGACGGTGAGCTGGATGGAGTCCACCGATTCGCGGTTCCACAGGCGCTCGAAAATGGAATTGGAAAAGCGGAACATCAAAATGTTCTGCACCGTTTCCTTGCCGAGATAATGGTCAATGCGGAACACCTGCGACTCGTTCGCGTAACGGGTCAATTCCTGGTTTAGCTTTTGCGCGGAAGCCAGATCGTGGCCGAACGGTTTTTCGACGACGAGGCGTTGCCAGCCGGGGCCGTCTTTTTTCAACAATCCGGAGCGATGCACCTGCTCGACCACTTCACCAAACTGGCTCGGCGAAATCGCAAGATAAAACAACAGGTTGTCGCGCAAGGCCGGATTGCCGAACGAAGCCAATTGTCGTTCCGAGTTTTGCGTAGGCGGCGTCTTCGGTCAGGTCGCCCTGGCAATAAAAAATGTTTTCCGCGAATGCCGCCCAGACTTTTTCGTCCACGGGTTTGGTGCGGGAAAACTGGTCGAGCGCGGTGCGTAATTCCTGCCGCCACGAGGCGTCGGTCTTTTCGCGGCGCGCAAAACCGATGACGCGGAACGTCGCGGGCATCTGTTTTTCCTTGAAAAGATGATAGAGCGCCGGAATCAATTTGCGCGCGGTCAGATCACCGCTCGCGCCGAAAATGACGATGGAGCAGGCCTCGAGGTTTTTGCGGTCGCCGTTGCCGCCATTGGCCCTGGCCGGTGAGTTCAAGATTCTCATGACAGCCACTTTCGCGGAAAGGCAGCATTGGATTTTCCAATAGTTTCCCGTCACCAAAATAATCTCGCCCGCCGCTCCCTCTTCCGGCAAAATCTTCCAGCGCGAGCATGAAAGCAAAAATCATCATCACCCCGAAAAAAGCCGTCCTCGATCCGCAAGGCAAAACCGTCCAGACCGCCCTCGAACACATGGGCCACACCGGCATCAATGGCGTCCACATCGGCAAATACATCGAGATCGAACTCGCGCCCGGCACGGACAAGGCAGCGGCGCAGAAAGCACTTGAACGACGCCGCGCACAAATTTTTGAGCAACCCGGTGATTGAAGATTATCGTCTGGAAATTGAATAATTCGTTGAAACGTCGAATTGGTGAATAGTAAAATCAAGGGCACAACAATTTCCGAATTTAACCATTCAACCATCTTAACAATTTAACGAAATGAATTTTGCCGTTTTACAATTTCCCGCCAGCAACTGCGACCAGGACGCCGTCCACGCCGTCCGCCTGCTCGGCCATTCCGCGCATTTCGTCTGGCACAAGGACACCTCGCTCGGCGACGCCGATGCCGTCATCGTGCCCGGCGGATTCAGCTACGGCGATTATTTGCGCTGCGGCGCGATCGCGCGGTTCAGCCCGGTGATGCAGGCCGTGAAACAATTCGCCGACAACGGCGGCCTCGTCCTCGGCATCTGCAATGGCTTTCAAGTCCTGACCGAAGCCGGCCTGCTGCCCGGCGCGCTCATCCGCAACCGCGACCTGCAATTCCACTGCGAACACATTTTTCTGAAGACGGCCAATCCCGAATTCGCCGTTCACGAACAAAATTCCGGCGGAAAAAATTCTGAGCGTGCCCATCGCGCACGGCGAAGGCTGCTATTTTGCCGACGAAGAAACTCTGGCGAAGCTCAAAGCGAACAATCAAATCCTCTGGCAATACTGCGATGCGAACGGAAACCTGACCGACACCGCAAATCCGAACGGCTCGCTGCAAAACATCGCCGGCATCTGCAACGAACGCCGCAACGTGGCCGGCCTGATGCCGCATCCCGAACGCGCCAGCGAAGCATTGCTCGGCAGCGACGACGGCAAATGGATTTTTGAAAGCATCTTCGCCGCGCTGAAAAACAAAACCGTCGCGCAAGCGGCATAGAGTTTTTTCGCATGAAAATTCGGGAAATCATCCGGCAGATTGAAGACGACGGCTGGTTTCATGTGCGCACGCGCGGCAGCCATCGCCAGTATCATCATGCGACGAAGCCCGGCACGGTGACGATTGCCGGTCATCCCGGACAGGATTTGCATCCGAAAACATTAAACAGTATCTTGCGGCAGGCAGGACTCAAATGACTATGCGCTACACCATCATCATCGAACACGGGCCGGAAAATTTCAGCGCCTACGCGCCGGATTTTCCCGGCTGCGTCGCGGCGGCGGACACGGAAAAGGAAACCCTCGCGCTCATGAAGGAAGCCTTGGAAATGCACATTGAAGATATGCGCGAACGCGGCGAACCGATTCCGCAGCCGAGCGAAATCCGTGAAGTGGAAGTGGCGGCGTGAAACAACTTCTCCAGCCCATGCCGCATACCGAACGCGCCTGCGAACCGCTGCTCGGCAGCGACGATGGCAAATGGATTTTCGAAAGGATCTTCGCCGCGCTCAAAAACAAAACCGTTGCGCAAGCTGCTTAAACAAATGCTTTGGTCATCATCAAAACAATTTCTCGACGAACCGTTCGAGAGAGAAGATGAGTTGGAAAAGGCAGTCATCGAACTCGCCCGCCCGCTCTTCGGTGATGCGCGTTCTATCTGGATGTAAAAAAGAAAATTGGCGGAAAGGGGAAAATTCAAAACATTCCCGATGGCTACTTGCTCGACCTTTCATCCAGAGTCGAGCCGAAGCTTTACGTCGTTGAGAACGAACTGGAAACGCATGACCCGTTGGAACACATCGCGCTTCAGATTCTGAAGTTCTCTCTTTCGTTTGAAAAATCGCCTCAACAGGTAAAGAGCATCGTGCGCGATTGTCTCACCAAAGATAAGACGGCTTTTGATAAATGCGCGAAATATACAGTTAACAACGGTTATGAGAATGTTGATCTGCTGCTCGAAAAAATCATCCACAAGCCAGATGCTTTTAATGCGCTAGTTATTATTGACGAAGCATCCGAAGAGCTAAAAAAGGTTTTGTGGAGTCGCTTCAAATTTCCAGTTGAGATTTTGACCATCCAACGGCACACGACTTCGAGCGGAGAGCGGATGTATAATTTTGAACCATTCCTAGACGATATTGGTGGCCAGATTGATTCAGTTCAGGGTCAGGGAGCGACTTCTGTTTCCACGGTTGACCCATCAAGCCTAGATACAGTTGTTGTTCCAGCTCAAGAAGAAGGTTTTGATGAGACATTTATCAAAGAGAATCGTTGGTATCAGATTCGGATTCATTCGAGCATGATTCCAAAGATTAAATACATCGCGGCATATCGAGTTGCTCCTGAATCGGCCATTACTCACATCGCTGCTGTTAAAAGCATTGAGCGATGGAAAGACACGGCAAAATACGTTTTGAATTTTTCTGAACCCGCCAAGGTAATTGGCCCGATTAAATTACTTCCAAAACCAACAGGGAAAGTTAAAGCGCCGCAAGCGCCGCGTTACACTTCATTTGAACGCTTGATGAAAGCAAAGAATTTAGACGAAGTTTTT
>CAVPDL010000005.1:0-52224 GCA_963702635.1 uncultured Alphaproteobacteria bacterium | reverse complement strand
GCCGAGCCGCAGCCTTCCTGTTCGACCACTATGGCTTTGCAGCTGTGCCTGCGCAGTTCTGGCCGATCTTCGAACGGTCGTTCGATCCTGGGAAAGCCATGAATGCCTTTCTCCGGGCGGTCGGGTGTGATCCCGAGCGTGTGCGCCGGAAGGATTTCGGAGAACTTCTGAAGGTCAGCGAAGTTATCGAACTCCTCATTCTCTCGGGCGACATCCTTCATTGGCTTTCCCCCGAAGTCAGACGCATCGTCGGCCTCCAGTTAGAATCCGGCGACTACACAAAAATCCGGAACCTCGCAGAGGTCGCTTCCAACCTCCAAGCAGCCGTTGACTTTGCGTCACCTTGGAGCGGCAAAGCGGTTGTTGCCAGCTTCAGCGAGCTTTTACTCACAATCCAGCGCATGCTGGACAATCCAATGGACGTCGCCGCTGCAGACGCTGCCTCGGCCGTGGGGCTGGTTGCGCAATTTGCGGATGCCCAAAGACGCTTCGATGCACTGACTGACCAATTCGACGCGCTATCAGCGGCGCTCAGGGTTGTTTGGCCTGATCACGGGCGGGGAGCATCGCAGGAGGCCGCCTCGCAAGCAGGTCGGTGACTTCGAACGGGTCGTCGACAGCATGAGAAACTTAACCGATCTCAGCTTCGCCGACCTTCACGAAGGAAACGTGTTCCTTGCGGGTTGCAATACACGATTAGCGGCCCTTCTTGAAGCAGCCCGACGAGAGGACACGAGTGGCCGATCGAGCGGCAAGGATCACGGAGGCAGGACGTCTCCGCCTCCACCGGATGAAAAGGAAGAAGCGTTGCGGTTCTTTGGCTTCTCCAGCGCGTCACCACCAAGGACGGAACAAGACTTGAAACGCGCTTGGAAAGCGAAGCTTAAGCTCCTGCACCCCGACGCCCATCCGGACGCTTCCGATGATGAGCGCAAGCGCATGAATGAAGATACTGCAAAGTGCAACCGTCACTACAACGAACTGCGGTCCGCATTAGTTGGAGTTGATCCTCCTGATGCGGATATCGATGCGTCGGCGGCTAGCATCGCTGACCCTGCGCGCTGCAGGCTCGGTGCGGTCCTTGGGGGAGATAAGATAAGCAGCCGAGAGCGGCTGGATATCCAGCTTAGCCGCTAGCCCTGCCGCCCGAAGCGCGCGCGCGACGCTGACAGCTCTCGAAATGCCGAGACCAACATTGTCGTACGGGAGTAACTCCGTCGTCACAGTTGAATCAAGGAATTGGCCAAGAGAATTGTCAAGATTTGCCTTGAGACGTGTCGTATCCCTCAGCGATGTCCCGTCCGTGTGGCCAATGACTTCGACGACTTGCGCGCTGTAGCGATCGCTTAGTGCAGTCAAGCGCGGGACGATCTCTGTTTTGAGTTTTGTGAGGAAACTATCAGATATAGCAGCGGAACCCGGATCGAACGAAAAACCGTCGGCTTCGCGTAAGGGGATAATTGGCGGTTGATCCTGCGGCATGGGTCGCTGAGCCTTTCGCTCGGCTTCCCGTGCGGCTTCCATTTGCTTCATCTTTTCTTCGGCCTCGTGTTGCCGGGCGGCTGCTTGTTTGACGGCGGATTTGAAATTGCTGGTTCTTTTGCTCCAGGTCGCGTTTCTGAGCTGCGAGCTCCTTATTCTGCGCTTCCGCTCGCTTTAGGGCCGCGTAGGCCGCCTCATTGGCAGCCTGAAGATCGTTTGTTTTCTGTTGAAGCCTCGTCCGCTCCTCTCGTAACCGTCTGTTTTCGCGAAGTGCCTCCGCATACGGCTGAGCACCACTTAGTTCGCGAGCTTCTTTGGAGGACCGTAGTGCGAGTGTGGCCAGTATGAAATTCACGATCAAGGAAGTCACCAGCAACAAGTACATGACTTCCTGCCCCATCTGCAGATGAAGCGTGCTGGCGGGACTGTGGCGGCCACTCATGACATGACTCGCTCGGGGCGAATGTAACGCTCCACGCTGTCGATGAGTTTGCCAAGTGCATCAAGCAACTCACTGGCCTCTTTGGATGAGTTTCTTAGCTCCTTAAGCCCGGTTCCTAGCTCGGCGACAACGACGCGGCTCTTTTCGGAAGCATCTGCCAAACCGGTTGCTTCGGCCTGAACACGCTGCAGAGCCAACCGCAGGCGCTCGGCTTCTGTCTGAAGTGTCGAGGCGAGAGTGCTGGTCGCGCGGACGGCACTGCCAAGCGCTGTTTCAATGCATCTTTGCTTGCGGCGACTTCGGTGTTGACGCTCCGGAAATTCGCCGTCGCAAGTTTGAGTTCGTCAGCCAGCGTAGCTGCTTCGCGGGCGGCGTCAGCCATACCGGCGTCACCGCTGTCGACGGATGCAAGGTTGGATTCGATGTGTCGCAGCAAGGTGGCGATAAACGGCGCTATCGCTGCGGCCGCCAAGCCTTCTCCAAACGGCCAGCGAATGACGCATGTCCGTGATCGTGAGGTCGCGTTGGGAAATCTCAATCATAAATTCCGAGACGCTGAACAGGACCACGGCAATACTGATGATCAGCGAAAAAATGCCGATAGCCACGATCGTTTCAGCCGCGAGCGTCAGGTTAAGACGCGGTCTCGCAGTCGCGAGCTTGATGGCGAAGAACAGCAATATGGCAATTGAGATTGTAAACGCTCCGAAGAGTGTGCCCGGCCCCAGAATACTGGAAGCCCGAAGTGCGCCAGTGAGAAAAATGCAGACCGCAGCGACGGAACAGGAGACAATCCAGACGCGTGTTGCGCCGTCGAGTTTCACTTTTTCGGTCCTTCGAGCAGAAGATTCCCGAAGTCCTGCGCCGCGCGCGACGTCACATGATAGTCTTTCATATACGTCCTTACCGCTTCATTTCCTTTAAGCTTGGCGAGCATCGCCATCACGGCCATATCGATCATCTCGTTACTGCCGTCGAGCTTCCCGGACTTGCCACCGGACAGCGACGACAGCTGTGCAAAATCGTTTGCAGTCCTGGGATCATTCCCGACGACGAATGTGTGAATTGGCGTGTTTGCCTGCGCGAACCGCCGCGAATAATCTTCGGCCTGAAGCGCGTCGCGCCCGCGCATGGCCTGAACCGTGGCGCGACTGTTGGGAGGTTCGTCTCCTGCGATCATCACCGCATCAAATGTACCCGCGGCGCTAATAGCTTCCAACGCGCTCTCAACAGCTTCGCCATCGTTAGACCCCCCACCGTGGGCTGCGATTTTGTTGAGCCACGCAATCAACGCATTCGCGTTTTTGGTGGCGGCTGAGGTGACGACAATCTCGTTGGGTACGTCGTAATCCCGATAGGCAACCAGCATGATTTCGACGGGCCGGCCTGCACCATCAATTACCCGCTTCAGAATTTCGGCAATCGACTTTTTCGCCATGTCGATCAAACCGGCCATGCTGCCGGTTGCGTCAAGTGCTATGGCAAAGCGAGCCGTCGTTCCTTGGATTATGGACTTGGCGGCGATCGAGGGCTTTTCTGAAGACTTGCGAGCCCACTGAGGGAGCTGTGAGCTACCCTTGGCAATGCTCGTGGATTTGTTGGAAGGCATGCCTTTGCCGGAAAACTTATCGAGTTCGCCCACGTGCGCGCTCCCCCATTACTTCACGGAAGGATATTACTTACGGTTGTATGAGGCCTTCAATGGACCGTTCGCGCATTCTTTGCTGTCGTCCCCTTACTCCGCCTCCCTAAGGGAACGACCCTGCACTCGATCCCCTGGAGAATGACGGTCTCGACTAGGGCCGGCACGCGACGATGTCGACGAATATGGCGTCGACCCGCAACAAGACTGTAGGGCGGACTAGCGAAGCGCAATCCGCCAATCCCAACACACCAAAGTGGCAGGCCACCCCTCCGGTTAATCCGCCCGACACGCTGATGATCGGCGGTCGCGCTGCGCTGAACCTTGATCGCACAGCGTGTCGAGTCTATGGTTCGGGCGTCGGGGTGTCACAGGCTCCCGGCGCATCAAAAGACGGCTCCCCGTCCAAGCCCTGCTCTTAAGTCCGCGCGCTCGCGCGGACAGGAGCACGATTATGAACGCGGAGCCATTTTCCAAGTCTCATTCCCCAACCCGTCTCGGCCGCGTCGCCATCCTGTGGCGGGGCGATGAAGCATCGCGCCGCAATGCCGTGCCGGAGATCAGCCGGTTCAAGGCCGTGTTCGCGGCGCTCGCCGGTGTCGGCGTCGATGCGGAAGCGGTGGTCTACGAGGACGATGTCCGTGCCGCCGTGCGCGCACAGCTCGCCACGGTCGATGGCGTACTGGTCTGGGTCAACCCGATTCACGAGGGGCGCAACCGCGCCCATCTCGACGCGCTGCTGCGCGAGGTCGCGGCGCGCGGCGTCTGGGTCAGCGCCCATCCCGACGTCATTCTCAAGATGGGCACCAAGGAGGTGCTCCATCGCACCCGCACAATGAGCTGGGGCGGCGACACGGCGCTCTATCGGACGGCCGGGGCGATGCGCGCCGAACTGCCGGCGCGGCTCGCCGCGGGCCCGCGCGTGATCAAGCGCAACCGCGGCAACGGCGGCCAGGGCGTCTGGAAGGTCGAGACGCCGGCAGGCCCGCGCAACGCCCCGATGGTCCGCGTGCTCGATGCCACGAAGGACGCGGCGGAGGAGCTTTCGCTGGACGCGTTTTTCGAGCGCTGCGCCGAGTATTTCGAAGACGGCTGCGTGATCGACCAGCCGTTCCAGGCGCGCCTCACCGAAGGCGTGGTGCGTTGCTACATGGCGGGCGACCGCTGCGCCGGCTTCGGCCATCAGAAGGTCAAGGCCCTGGTCGAGGCGGAGGCCGCGCGCGCCGCGGCCGGACCGCGGCTCTACGCTTCCAATGCCGAGCCGCGTTTTCAGCGCCTGCGCCGGCTGATGGAAGACGAGTGGACGCCGCAGCTCATGTCGCTCCTGGACATCGCGCGGCGCGACCTGCCGATGATCTGGGACGCCGACTTCATGCTCGGTGCGCGGAGCGCCGACGGCACCGACAGCTACGTGCTCGGCGAGATCAACGTCAGCTCGGTGTTCCCAATCCCCGAGGAGGCCGCGGCCGAGATCGCCCGCCGCGTTGCCGATCGGCTGCGGGAGAAGGAACCTCGGACGGCCTCATGGTAAGGAGCGCGCCGCACGCGCGCGTCTCGAACGACGCAAGTCGGGTTCACACATGACTTGTACCAATGGTGCTTGACGATAACTCACCGCGTCGTCATGGCCGGGCTCGTCCCGGCCATCCACGCCTTTGACCTGAAAGGAAATTAAGACGTGGATGCCCGCGACAAGTGCGGGCATGACGATCAAAACTTATGTGCCGTTGGTATTATGGAAGCAAAGCCCCTCCTTCGTCATCGTCCGCGAAGGCGGACGATCCAGTAATCGCTCACGTCTGCGATTACTGGATGCCCCGCCTTCGCGGGGCATGACAGGCCCGTAGTACATCAGAGTCGGCGGATTACCCTCATCCGCCCGACGTGCCTGGGGCTCATTCCCACCGAGTGCAAACGTGCCCTGCGCCCCACACCGCGCACCTGCGCGCTGCCCTGCGGACTTGGCGTTTCGTGGTTCTGGCAACGCAAACACCATTAACTCGTGTCCTGCCAGCTCCGCATCCGACAGCGATTTGCGTGATCATGGCGTCCGGATGATGAAGCGGGGCTGGCGACATGGCCTGCGCCGAGTTTGTGACGGCTAAAGCAAAGGCAGCAACCGCGATCACCTTGAGCATTATTTCCTCCTGTGGGGCTCGCCCGAGCCCAGACCTTGATCCTAAGCCGGTACGTCGACTGCCGACATTGGACGAAAGGGTAGTGCGAACGGGCGCGCGCAGTTGGTTACGCGGGGCGATGCCGGCCAGGGAGCAGATCATCGAGCCGAGGCTTAGAGCCAGCCTCTTCTGAAAGCGGACGGGGCGAGTTGCCCCCTACTCCGCCTTCCAGGGAATGACCTTGCGCTCGATCTCCTGGAGGATCACGGTCGCCACCATGCCGAGCACGCCGACGGTGACGATGCCGACGAACAT
Source organism: uncultured Alphaproteobacteria bacterium (assembly GCA_963702635.1). Lineage (GTDB taxonomy): Bacteria > Pseudomonadota > Alphaproteobacteria > Rhizobiales > Xanthobacteraceae > Z2-YC6860. Next base: position 46,226 of record CAVPDL010000005.1, on the reverse strand, counting down.
CACATCGACCTGCAGCAGCTCCCACGAGCTCCAGATCAGATAGCCGATACCGACCTTGGTGGCGACGAACTCGGACGCCACCAGAACGATGAACGACACCGCGAGCGCGATGCGAAGTCCGGCGAAGATCATCGGCAGCGCGCCGAAGAACACGATGCGGCGGAACATCACCGACTGGCTGGCGCCGTAGTTCTTCGCCACGTCCCAGTAGATCCTGTCGATGTTGGCCGCGCCGGAATAGGTGTTGATGATCACCGGAAAGAACACCGCGATGGCGACCACTGCGACCTTCGAGGCGTCGCCGAAGCCGAACGCGAGAAGAAGGAGCGGCATCAGCGCGATCTTCGGAATCGGGAACAGCGCCGCGATCAGCGGATCGACGACAATGCGAACCGGGCGGAACATCGCCATGAGGAGGCCCACGGCGATGCCGGGAACGGAGCCGATCAGGAAACCGGCGAACACGCGGTAGAGCGTCGCCGCGGTGTGCTGCGCGAGCTCGCCGCTTTTCACCATCTCCCAACAGCGCCAGGCGATGTCGCTCGGCGTCGGGATGAAGCGGCGGTCGCCGATGCCGGCCATCAGCAGCAGTTGCCAGATCAGCAGCAGCCCGATCGGCGAGATCAGGTAGAGCAGGCGTTCCTTGGTTTTGGAGGTCATGTCAGGGACTCCGGGCGCGGCCGGATGAACGACGCGGTTGGGCACAGCGGCGCCACGGCCATCCCTCCCCCAAAGGAGGAGGGCTATCGCATATGGCACGCGCTCGCCACGAGCACTCTTTACCTCCCCTTGAAAAGGGGAGGTCGGTTTGCCGTAAGCGCGTTGACGCGCGTCTTCGACGCGCTATGGCAAACCGGGTGGGGATCAAAACAGCGCCGCATAAGAATGATCCCCACCCCAACCCTCCCCTTTTCAAGGGGAGGGAGCGCGCTGCCGATGCCGATCCTCCACATGCGATTGCCTCCCCCGAACGGTCCCCGAGGGGGGAGGGATGCGGCCAGCAGCGGCTCCCCATCCTCATTTCTCCAGCTCCGCGCGGGCCCGCGTCACCTCTTCCTCCAGCACCCGCCAGATGTCGAGCTTCAGCGCCCCGAACTCCGCCGACGCCGAAAGCTGCATCAGGTTGCGCGGGTGGGGAAATGGCACGTCGATGATCTTTTTGATGCGGCCGGGCTGCGCCGTCATGATCACGGTGCGGTCGCCCATCAGCAGCGCCTCCTCGATGGAGTGGGTCACGTAGATCACGGTCTTGCCGGTCTGCTCCCACAGCCGCACCAGCTCGGCCTGCAGGATGACGCGGTTCTGCGCATCGAGGGCGGCGAACGGCTCGTCCATCAGCAGCATGGCCGGATCGGTGACGAAGGCGCGCGCGATGGCGCTCCGCTGCCGCATGCCGCCGGAAAGCTGGTGCGGATAGTGATGGCGAAATTTTGCAAGGCCGACCAGCCTCAGCGCGGCTTCGACGCGGCGGTCGGCCTCGATCGCGGCGACGCCGCGCGTCTCCAGGCCGAAGCGGACGTTCTTCTCCACGCTCATCCAGGGGAACAGGCCGCTGTCCTGGAACACCATGGCGTTCTCAACCGCCCAGCCGGCGGCGTCGACACGGATGGTGCCGAAGGTCTGGCGGTCGAGGCCGGCGAGGATGCGCAGCAAGGTCGACTTGCCGCAGCCGCTCGGCCCGACGATGCAGAGAAACTCGCCGGGCGCCACGCGCAGATCGACATGATCCAGGGCGACGACCGCGCCCTGCCCGCTCAAATATTCCCGGCGCAGCCCCGCGATCTCCACCGCCGCGCCGCGCCGTTCAACGGACATGAACTCAGCCCTTTCCGTCGTCATGGCCGGACTTGTCCCGCCTGCGGGCCGCAGCACACTTGGAAATACACGGGGCTGCAAACCTTCGGCCGGCGAAGGCCCGGCCATCCACGCCTTTGATTCGAATTCAGGAAGTAAGACGTGGATGCCCGCGACAAGCGCGGGCATGACGAGTCAAACATTGCGAACTCTGGTATAATGCGGTTCTGACAGCCCCCCACCCCAGCCTCCGCTCGCTTGCGCTCGCTCGGCCGACCCTCCCCACCGCTCGCAAGTGCTCGCGGGGGGAGGGAGACCGCATCGCCTCGCTTTTTCCTCAGGATGAGGGCAGCGTATGCGGACCTCATGGTGAGGAGCGCAGCGAAGCTGCGCGTCTCGAACCATGGCCGGAAACTCCGCAGCCCATTCTTGAACCGTTTGCCCCTACGCGTCAGCGGCAGCCCGGCTTCGGGTCGCTGTTGTTTTCCAACGTGAACGGCCCGAGCTTTTTTTGCGCGTAATCGGTGTAGCTATAGTCCACCAGTTTCTCGATCGGGTGCTTGGCGGCGATGAACTTGTTCTTGACGTACCAGTCCTGGATGTCGAGCAGGCTGGTGGCGTTGATCTTGCCGTTGAGGTTGCGGGCGGGCCAGGGATAATCGTTCAAGAGCTTGAGGCGCGTCTCGTCCTTGTTCTTGATCAGAAGATCGATCAGCTCCTTGCGGACCGCACCGCCGTGATAGGCGTTGCAATACTCGCGGATGCCGCGGGTCATGGCGACATAGAAGTTGCGCACCAATTGCTGCCGCGGCTTGGCCCATTCGGTGTTGAGAAATTGCACGGCGATGGTGAGCGGTTTCGGCTCGATCAGTTCGTCCGAGTTGGCGAACGGCACCGCCACGCCGCTCTCGGCGAGACCATAGGTGAACGGCGGAATTGCGAGCACGCCGTCGACCGCCTTGTTCTTCAAAGCCACGGCATATTGCGGGAACGGGATGTTCTTGATCTCGACGTCGGCGATCGACAGGCCGACGGTTTCCATCAGCTTGCCGACCTCGTAGGTGCTGATCGAGCCGGGGGCATTGCTGGCGATGACCTTGCCCTTGAGGTCCTTGATGCTTTTGACCTGGTCCTTGAGATCGGTCCGGATCATCAGGTTGTGGCCGATCGGCGTGGTGGCGCGGTCGACCGTGATGGTGATCGGCAGGTTCTTTTCCAGCGCGTTGAAATATCCGGCCGAGATGCCGCCGGCGATGATGTTGAGCTGCCCCTGCGCGAGACTTGCCATGCCGGTCGACGACGATTGCAGGTATTCGAGCTCGACCTTGATGCCGTATTCCTTGAACCAGCCCCGCTCGATGCCGATCAGGATCGAGGCATTGGTGACCGACCGTATGGTGCCGATCCTGACCGTCTCCTCGGCCCTCGCGCTGCCCGCCAACCCCAGGACGGCCAGCAGCACCAACAGCAAAGCACGCATGATCGTCTCTCCCTTGGCAGCGACCGGCGCTATTTCCTGGCTGCACCCGGCTTGATGACGTAGCGCCCTTCGCCGTCGCGGTCGAGGGATAGCTTGTCGCGCAAGGCGCCGAGCAGCCGCACCACCTCCCGCCCATCGCGGCTGCCCACCGCGCTCATCAACTCCTCGAAGTATTTCGGGCCATCGGCCAGCGCCGCCTCGACCGAAGGGAAGCGCCTGCCGGCGAACTTCGGCGGCGCCGGCACCCGGGTTTCCAGGCGGTCGGCTTGCCCGAACGGCCAGGTCAGGTCGTAGCCGGCCTTGGCGCCGACGCGGCTGCCGGGCGGCAGCGACGGGTCGAGCGGCAAGGTGCGCAGCCCGCTCATCACGATCAGGTCGCGGTCGGGCTGGAAGCGCGTCGCCATCGCCCAGTCCATCTGCTCGTCGGAGAAGATGTCGACGTCGGGATCGACCACGAAGACGTTCTTGCAGTTGGCGAGCGCGCCCATGCAGGCGCCGATGGCGTTGCGCGCCTCGCCCGGCACGCGCTGGCGAATGGCGACGCGGACGTTGAAGGCGCCGCCGCTCGAGGTGGTGGCATAGACCGCGACCGGCTCGCGGACCGCAGCCTGAAGGGCGTGCCAGATCGCGACTTCGGTGCGCAGCGCCGAAAGCTGCGCAGTGTCGGTGCGGCCGAGCGTCCTGCCGCCGATGGTCGAGGTCTGGAACAGCGCATCCTTGCGGTGCGTGATCGCGGTGACGTGGAACACCGGGTTCTTCTTGACCGCGCCGTAGTAGCCGAGGAATTCGCCGTAGGGCCCTTCCGGCTCGCGATGGCCCTTGTCGTCGAGATAGCCCTCGATGACGTATTCGGCGTCGGCCGGCACGCGGATGTCGTTGGTCACCGCATTTGACCACGGCGAGCGGCGCATCGCGCAGGCTTGCGACGATGCCGAGTTCGTCGACCGGAAGCCGCATCACGCCAGCGACATGGTCGATCGGATGCGCGCCGAGCACGAAGCTCACCGGCGTGGGCTTCCCCGCCGCGGCGTTGGCCAGATAGATCGCCTGCAGGTCGCTCGGCGCCACCAGATCGATGCCGGTCTCGTGCTCGGAGCGCAGCATCAGCCGCCGCAGGCCCACATTGGTGAAGCCGGTCTTCGGATCGATGACGTAGTCGATGGTGGCCGAGATGTACGGGCCGCCGTCGGCGCCATGCTGCAGATGAACTGGCAGCTTGGTCACGTCCGCGTCCTTGCCGGTCAGCACCACCTCCTGGCACGGCGCCTCGGCGCGCGACACCTCGACAATCTCCGGCCTGTTGCGCAGCCGCCGCTGCACCTCCTTCAAGAGCTGGTCGGGTTTTACGCCAAACGCCGCGGCGATCCGGCCGCGTCCGCCCATGACATTGCCGACCAGCTCGGCCTTCTCGGGGCCGGCGGCGCGGAACAGCACCGCCTTGGCGTTGCCCTCCATCATCTCGGCAATACCGGCGAGATCGACCGCGTCCGTCGCGAGTCTCCAATTCGTCGAGCGCCAAGGCTTTCGATGAAGCGGCGCAACCGGAACCGCTCGAAATCCACGGCATTGGGGCGTACTGGGGCTTTGGGCTTTTCGACAACGTTCATCGGCACTCTCCGGAACCCCGAACTATAGGCACTCCAGCCTCAAGGCGTCATTGCGAGGAGCCACCGGGTCCGCGCGAAGCGCGGCCCGATGACAGGCTCCGCGACGAAGCAATCCAGCGCGGGGCGGGCCGCAGCTTCTGGATTGCTTCGCCTTTGGCTCGCAATGACGGCCTGAGCCGTCTTGCCCCATGGCTTGGCAGCGCAAGCCCGCGTTCGATAGTCTGCCGCCCGCTGAACGACAAGAGGGAATGACGTGGACAGCAAGCCGAGAGCCGAAGGCGGCCCCTATATCGGGCGCCCGATGCCCCGCTTCGAAGACCTGCGGCTCGTTCGCGGCGCCGGCCAATATTCCGACGACATCTCGATGCCGGGACAGGCCATCGCAGCGTTCGTGCGCTCGCCGCATGCCCACGCCAGCGATCAAGCGCATCGACACCGCTGCCGCGCGCAGCATGCCGGGCGTGATCGCGGTGCTCACCGGCGCGGACTATGTCGCCGACGGACTGAAAGGCGCGATCCAGCGCGCCAACCCGGCCGGCGCAATCGACATCAAGGTCCGCGCCTTCGCGCCGGAAAAGCGGCCGGTGCTGGAGGAGCAGCAATATCCGCTGGCGACGGACCGCGCGCGCTATCCGGGCGAAGCCGTGGCGATGGTGGTGGCGGAAAGCCTGGCCGCCGCGCGCGACGCCGCCGAAGCGGTCGAGGTCGAATACGAGGTGCTGCCGGCGGTGACCGACGTGCGCAAGGCGACGGCGCCGAGCCGATCTGGCCCGCGTCGCGCCGGACAACGTCGCGCTTGACCAGGAGTTCGGCGACGCCGCGGCGGTGCGCGCGGCGTTCGATACGGCCGATCTCGTGGTCGAGCAGACCTTTCGTCAACCAGCGCATCGCCAACTGCCAGATGGAGCCGCGCTCGGGCGTCGCCTCCTACGACGCGGCGGCGGATTCCTACACGCTGATCTCCGGCAACCAGGGCGTCCACGCGCCGCGCATGGTGCTGGCGGAAAGCTTCGGCCTGCCGCTGGAGAAGGTCCGCTTCGTCTGCCCCGACGTCGGCGGCGGCTTCGGGCTGCGCAACAATCTCTATCCCGAGCAGGCCGCGATCCTGTGGGCGGCCAAGCGCGTCGGCCGGCCGGTGAAATGGACCAACGACCGCTCGGAATCCTTCCTCACCGACTATGCCGGGCCGCGATCTCGTCGACCACCGCGCGGCTGGCGCTCACCAAGGACGGCCGCATCACCGCCTATCACGTCGATCACATCGGCACCTGCGGCGGCCAGACCGTGACCTACGTGCCGCTCAGCAACGCCTATCGCGTCGCCACCACGGTCTACGACATCCCGCTGATGCACATGCGCTGCCGCTCGATGATGACCAACACGGTGCCGACCGCGCCGTTCCGCGGCGCCGGCCGGCCCGAGGCGACCTTGGTGCTGGAGCGGCTGATCGATCTCGCCGCCGAGCGGCTCGGCATCGACCGCGCTGCAGATCCGGCAGAAGAACGTCATCCCGAAGAAGAAGCTGCCCTACCGCACCGCCAGCGGGCTCACTCTACGACAGCGGCGATTTCGCCGGCAACATGAGCCGGATGATCGAGGCCGCCGACTGGAAGGGCTTCGCTGCGCGCAGGCGCGAGGCAAAGAAGCGCGGCAAGCTGCGCGGCATCGGCATTTCGAACTACCTGGAGACGCCGGTCGGCATCCCGCACGAGCGCGTCGAGGTCACGGTGCAGCCGGAAGGCAAGGTCGAACTCGCGGTCGGCACGCAGTCGACCGGCCAGGGCCACGAGACCAGCTTCGCCCAGGTGATGGCCGACCTGCTTGGGCGTGCATCCCGAGGACATCGTCTTCATCGGCGGCGACACCGCGAAAATCCCCTCCGGCAGCGGCACCCATTCCGACCGCTCGATGCGGCTCGGCGGCACGCTGATGTTCGAGGCCTCGACCGACGTGGTGGCGCAGGCCAAGTCGGTCGCCGCAAAGATGCTCGAAGTGCTCCGAGGCCGAGATCGATTTCACCGATGGACTTTTCGTCACGCCGAAAAGCAACCGGCGACTGACCATCTATGACGTGGCGCAAGGCCATGGCCGAGACCCCTGCGCTCGCCGCCGGCAAGCCGCTGCAATCCAAGAAGACCTTCACCGGCCGCATCCCGGCCTATCCGACCGGCTGCGCCATCTGCGAGGTCGAGATCGACCCCGACACCGGCGCGATCAGCGTGCCGCGCTACGGCTCGATCGACGACGCCGGCCAGGCGATCAATCCGCTCATTCTTCACGGCCAGGTCCATGGCGGCATCGTCGCAGGGCATCGGCCAGGCGCTGTTGGAGGACGTGCGTTACGACGACAGCGGCCAGGTGCTGACCGGCAGCTTCATGGACTACGGCATTCCGCGCGCGGAGCTGGTGCCGTCGTTCGACATCGCGCTGACCGAGGACCCGACCAAGGGCAATCCGCTCCGCGTCAAAGGCGGCGGCGAAGCCGGCATCACGCCGGCGCTGGCGGTGGTGATGAACGCGATCATGGACGCGCTGAAGGATTTGGGCGTCGAACACATGGACATGCCGGCGACGCCGCATCGCATTTGGACTGCAATTCAGGCGGCCAAGCGCGCTTGACCGCATCCGAGGCGCGGTCCGATAATTCGTCAAACCGGAGCTTGCGCAGAGCAAGCGGAGGAAAACGCATGAACATCCAGGTCGGTCCGCGACGCGCTTGCCGAGAGCAAGAAGAGCCTCGCCAGCGGGACCTATCTGCGCAACGCCTGGTATGTCGGCCTGCTGGTCCGACGAGCTTCCCGACGGCGGCGTGCTCGGACGCACCATCCTGAAAGAGCCGGTGGTGGTCTATCGCGAAGGCAACGGCTAGGTTTCGGCGCTGGAGGACCGCTGCCCGCACCGCTTCGCGCCGCTCAGCATGGGCAAGGTGCTCGGCGGCAACCGCATCCAGTGCCCCTACCACGGGCTCGAATTCGACACGCTCCGGCGCCTGCGTGCTCAATCCGCACGGCAACAAGCACATTCCGCCCCGGGCGCGGGTGAAGAGCTATCCGGCGGTCGAGAAGCACAAGGCGATCTGGATCTGGATGGGCGACCAGGCCGGCCGACCATTCCAAGGTGCCGGACTTCAGCGTGATGGACAATGTGCCCGAGTTGCACACCACCAAGCGCGACCGCATCATGATCAAGGCCAACGTACGAGCTGATCATCGACAACCTGCTCGACCTCAGCCACACCTCGTTCCTGCACGACGGCATGCTCGGCAACGCCGACACGGTCGAGAGCGAGATCACTGTCGAGCAGGAGGGCGACGACGTCATCTGTCGAGCGTCACGTCGCGCGACGCCGAACCGCCCGGCATGAACAAGCTGATGTGGCCGCAGGCGCCGGCGCGCGTGCGACAAATACACCAGCATCCGCTGGATGGCGCCGTCCACGCTGAAGCTGATGACCGGCATCTGCGAGCTTGGCGCCAAGCCCGAGGCCGGCACCGGCTACCACGCCGTGCACATTCTGACGCCGGAGACCGACCGCACCACGCACTACTTCTTTACTGCAGTCCGCTACAACGTAAAGACCACCGACGAGGCGCTCAACCGCGACATCCAGAAGAAAATCGCCGAGATGCGCCGCTTCGCCTTCGAGGAGCAGGACGCTCCGGTGATCGAGGCGCAGCAGCGCACCATCGATGCCGCGCAGACGGCCGTGGAGCCGCTGACCCTGGCGATCGACGTCGGCCCGGTGCGCTACAAGCAGGTGCTGAAGAAGCTGATCGCGGCGGAAGCAACGAATAGCGAATAGCGATATAGTACCAATGGTGCTTGACGATGACTGACCGCGTCGTCATGGCCGGGCATAGCCGTCCGAAGGACGGCGTCGCTTCGCTCGCCTATGTCCCGCCTGCGGGCCATAGCACGTTTGGAAATACACGCGGGCTGCAAACCTTCGGCGGGCGAAGGCCCGGCCATCCACGTCTTTGATCTGAAAGGACATTAAGGCGTGGATGCCCGCGACAAGCGCGGGCATGACGATCGAAACTTATCTGCCATTGGTATAAGCCGATTGTCTCTTTTTTATTCGTCATTTCGCTATTCACCCGTTGTTGAAAAGCCCCCTGTTCGCCCTAGATGGCAGGGCGGCGAGCGACTATTCTCGCCGTTTCTTTTTCGCTCATGAGGAACAACCCGTGGACGCCCCAACGGCCGGACATCCCAAAGCCCTTTCGCTCGGCGCGCTCGTCACCGAGGGAAAAACCAAGAAAATCTACCGCATCAACGGCTCCGACCTCGTCTCGGTGGTCGCCAAGGACGACATCACCGCGGGCGACGGCGCCAAGCATGACGTGATCCCGGACAAGGGCCGCTCGCCAACCACGACCACCTGCAACGTGTTCCGCCTGCTCAAGGCCTGCGGCCTGCCGGTCGCGTTCGAGGAGCAGAACAGCGCCACCTCGTTCATCGCCCCGCCCTGCACCATGCTGCCCTACGAGGTGGTGGTGCGGCGCGAGGCGCACGGCTCGGCGCTCAAGCGCAGCCCGCATTTCGCCAAGGGGCAGTTGTTCCCGAAGCTCCTGGTCGAGTTCTATCTCAAGACCAAGGACAAGAACTGGAAGGGCAAGCCGCTGGTCGCCGACGACCCGTTCATGCAGTACGAGGACGGCGGCGCGCAGATCAAGCTGTTCAATCCGGCGAAGCCGATCCTCGGCTCCGAGCCGTTCCTGGTGCTGCAAACCGCCGACGTGTTCAGCCATCCGGAGGAATACAAGTTCTTCCCGGAGATGCGGCGGATCGCGCGGCAGGCGTTCCTGGTGCTGGAGAAGGCCTGGGCGCTGGAGGGCGGCACGCTGGTCGATTTCAAGGTCGAGTTCGGCTTCGACGCCAAGGGCACGCTGCTGCTGGCCGACGTGATCGACAACGACTCCTGGCGGGTGCTGGAGAACGGCGCCTATATCGACAAGCAGGTCTATCGCGACGGCGGCGCGCTCGACACGGTCGCCGCGAAATACCGCCAGGTCGCCGAGACCACCGGGCATTTCCGGCTGCCGCGCCAGCGCATCATCCTTTGGCGCGGCTCGGAGAGCGACAAGACCGAGGCCTTCGCGCAGGCGCTCGGCGACCTCAAGGACATGATGACGGTGGTAACCTGCTCCATCCACAAGGAGCCGGTCGCCGGCGCCAACATCCTGAACAAGATGATCCAGGAAGTGCCGGATACCGTGGTGATCGCCTTCATCGGCCGCTCCAATGGCGCCGGCCCGGTGCTGTCGGCGCAATCTACGGTTCCGGTCATCACCGTGCCGGCCAGCGCCAAGGACTTCCCCGAGGACGTCTGGTCGTCGCTGCGGGCGCCGAGCAAAGTTCCGGTGATGACCGTGCTGGAGCCGTCCAACGCCGTGCTTGCGGCGCTGCAAATCCTCTCGGCCCGCAATCCGCGGCTCTATGCCCAGCTTCGCAGCGATATCGAGAGCCGCACGATCAATACGCTGCCGATCTGACCCGCCCCCGGACGCTGCCATCCTGGTACCGCCGCCGTGTTGTGGCGCGATTGCGCATGTTTTGTGGAACCCCGCGGCACGATATGCGTTAACCGCCGTCATGCGCGATTCTGATCCTTGGCTCGGCTAAGCTGGAGGGAGGGTGGCATGTCTTTCCGGATATCGATCGCCGTTGCGTTTTTTCTGGTGTTGGGCATCTCGGCCGCGGCTGCCAAGGAGCATCTCACCAAAGTCAGCTCCGCGGACAAGGCGGCCTGCATGCCGGATGCGCTGAAGCTTTGCCGCGACGCAGTGCCGAATGTGCGCCAGGTACTGCTTTGCTTTGGCAAAAATCGCGACAGGCTCAGCGACGGCTGCCGCGCGGTGCTGGCCGGCTACGGCATGTGATCAATTGCACGGATCGATCTCGCGTAAGCCGCCGGGCGCTCGACGGCGGTCAGCGCCGCCGTAAACATCGCCTGCGCACGCTCGCGATCGAACGACGGGGCTACGACGCGGACGAATTTGGACTTCAAATCCTCTTCGCTGAATGGCCGCGCCGGATCGCCGGGTACATGCGTCACGGTTCGCTCATGCCGGCTCGCGGCCGTGACCGTGACATGCGCCGCCCAGGCTTGCGGGTAGCCAGCCGCAGAAGTCCCTCGTCCGCCCGCACCTGGATGCGCGCCATGAAGGCCGACAACGCCGGTGAGATAGGCCCCGCCGGGCTCAGGCTATAGGCCGCGTCCGGCGAAAGCGCCGCGACCGCCATCTGATACTGCACGCTGGTCAGATGCGAGAAACGGTCACCGGCGGCGACGCTATGATCGATCATCCTCAAGTGCGACGGCAGCACGGCAACGCCGATCCGCGCGATCGAGCCAGCCTCGACGCCGCTGTCCAATATCTCCTTCAATGCCTGCGTCGCCGCCATGGTCTGCCGCGCAGCGCACCAGGGCTTGAACGAGACCTGCGACAGGGCCGCGTCGCCCAACCCGGAACCGAGCAGTGCGGCATTCGGCACGATGCCGAATATGTTCTTGAGGAAATCGCCATCGGCGATCTTTACGTCGGAGGTGAAGCCCGCCTGAGCCGCAAGCGCGGCCTGCAAGCCGCGCGCGGCCGCATGCCCGACCGCAAGCCAGCGCGCGGTTGTCGCCGCCGCGTGATGGCCGGCCCCCGGCGCCGCCATGATCAGCGCCGTCGCCAGGGCATTCGCGGTTTCCTTCTCGTTCAGCCCGAGAAGCCGCGCCGCAACGGCCGCGACGCCGAAAGAAGCCGCAAAATAGGTCGGCCAGATGCCGCGATAAAGCACGGCCGGGCCGTCGATCGCGGCACCAAGCCGAACCATGGCTTCGTAGCCGGCGACAATGCCCGCAGCCACATCGCCGGCGGCAACCTTGGGCAGCGTCGAGGCGATGGTCAGCGCCGCCGGCACCACAATCGCGCCGGGTGTGATCATCGCGCCAAGGTGGATGTCGTCGATCTCGCTCAACCGCGCCAGCGCCACGTTGATGGCGATTTGTTCGGGCAGAGTGTCGCCGGACTTGCGATACGCCAGCAGCAGCTTGCCTTCCTCGATGCCGCGCGCGGCGATCCAGGCGCCGATGACGTCGGCGACGTGCAGCCGCGCCTCGGCGCGAACGCGATCGTCAGGCGCGCAAGTGGCGACGAAGGCGCCGAGCTGTTCGAGTGCCGTCATCGTCTCCCGCGGTGGTTTTGCGTGCGATGGCGCCGGCCATCCGAGAAAGTCAGGATTCGACTGACCTAGTGTCAAGAATCATAAATTGGTGATACGAGCGTCCCATGACTCGCCTTTCTCGGATAGCGGATACTAGCGGCAATCAGAATGCAGCTCAATGAAATTTGCCGCGCGACTATTGCACGGCGACAAGCGATCGCGACGCGAGTTGCGCGACGACGTTCGGCCGCGCACCGTCAAGTGTCTCCGCAGTCTGCGCGCTCAGATCAAGCCGATTGGGATCGAGCCGAACCTGGACGTCCGACACAAAGATGTCGCCCGGACCGCCGACGTCAGCCCGGCACGCCGCACTCGCAACAACCAGCGAATCGGAAATCCAATCCTCCCTGGTGGCATGCCAGATAGCCTGGGCCGGCACGGCCAGCATGGTCGGGGCGCCGGCGCCATGCCTGATCGCAATCTGGATGCCGGCGACCCGTATCTCGCCGCCGCCGCCGACCAGGATCGGCGCGCCGGAATAACCCTTGATGCCGCGGCAGGTGTGCAGCAAAAGCCTTCCGGCGTTGACTTTCTCACGCTCAAGCAACTCGCAGTCGCGATCGGCAGTCATCGCGTAGGCACGATCCTGCGGGTAGCCGGCCAGCACGGCCTTGGTGCCGCTCGGTTCAGCGTCGTGGCTCAACCGCAACGGCTCGATGTCCGCCGGCAGGTTTTCGGCCAGCGTCAGGACCGCCCAGTCGGCGTCCGTCGTTTCTTGATAGCGCAGCGGATCGAAGCCCGCGCCGATCTGGTAACGCACGATTCGCGCCTCAACCGAATAGCGGCCCGCCCGGTAACCGATCTTGAAATGCATGGAAGCGGCCGCCGTGAACCGCCGGGTCCGCACGCTGAACAGGCAATGCGCCGCGGTCAGAATCTTGTCGCGCGCAATCGCCACGCCGCTGCACTGGCCGCCGGCTTCGTTGAACAGCTTGCCGATCGCCGACCACGGGTAACTCTGCTCATCGACGGCTTCGTGATGAAGTCCCAATGGGCCAATTGTGGCGCCGCTCGCCGCGGTTGCCATGACAACACCCAGCGCGGCCAAGAGGCCGCGCGACAGCACGCCGAACATCGCCGTCTCCCCGCGCGCCTGTTGTTTTTTGACGGCGCTTGACGGGTTCGATGATCTCGCAGACGGCTTGAGCTTCCGTTGACGAACAGGCTTGAGGTTTCCTTTACGAGCAGGCTTGCGAAGACGTTGACAGGCAGGCTTACGGATTGGTTGATGAGCAGGCTTGCGCAGCCGTTAACGAGCGCTTCTGCTGCAGAGGAACTGGCCAATGAGCGGCGAAAACATCGGAATAATCGGCGCGGGACTGATGGGCCACGGCATCGCCTATCTGCTGGCGGCGGCCGGGCACAATATCCGCATTTACGATCCGTCAGCCGAATGGCGAGATTCATTGCCGCAGCGGCTGGAAAGCGCCCGCGCGCTGCTCGTCGGCGAGGCCGCGCTGCTCAACCGCATTTCCGCGCACGATCGGATGGCGCCGGCAATGGTGGACGTCACCTTCGTGTTCGAAGCCGCGCCGGAAAAGCTGCCGCTCAAGCAGCAGCTCTTTGCCGAGCTCGAAGGTCTCACCGCACCAACCACTATCCTCGCCAGCAACAGCTCCGCCATCCCCTCGACCGAGATCGGCAAAAAGCTCAAGCACCGCGACCGCGTCGTCGGCACGCACTTCTGGAACCCGCCGCACCTGGTGCCGCTGGTCGAGGTGATCCAGAACGAAAAGACCAGCGACGACACCGTGCGAAGGACCATGACGCTGCTGCGCGCCGCCGGCAGAAAGCCGGTGTATGTGAAGAAGGATATTCCGGGGTTCGTCGGCAACCGGCTGCAACATGCCTTGAAGCGCGAGGCGATTGCGCTGGTGGCGTCCGGCGTCTGCGACGCCGACACCATCGACGAGGTGGTGAAGAACGGCTTCGGCGCCCGCATGGCGGTGCTCGGCCCGATGGAGCAGTCCGATCTGGTCGGGCTCGATCTCACCCTCGACATCCAGAACGTCGTGCTTGCCGATCTCGACCGCTCGACCGCGCCGACCCAGTTCCTCAAGGACAAGGTCGCGTCAGGCAAGCTCGGCATGCGCACCGGCGAGGGTCTCCGCCGATGGACGCCGGAAAGCGCCGACGCCGTGCGCGAGCGGCTGCGACGCTTCCTCGCCGACCAGGCGAAATCTTCGAAGCCCTGAGCCGCAAAGCCCTGATGCCAGACCTGCGCAATTGAGCGGGACAGCCCGTTTCGAATTTGCCACCATCCTGGCGTCTCGGACCCGAAGTTCGCAACGATTGCTCAGTGGGCGCTATTGCGAACTTCGGGGCCAAAAGGGACACCGGAATCGTCAAGTTGGGCGAGCTGTCGGGGTTGGAAGTGCTGGGAGCCCTCTTTTCGATTTTGTCGGCGGCGGCGTTCGCGTTGAACAATGCCTCGGTGCGCCGCGGTGTGATCAGCGGCACGCCGATCCAGGCGATGGCGATCAGCGTGCCGCTCGGCGTGGTGTGCTTTCTGCCGATCGCCTGGATCGCAGGCGAGCTTGGCCGTGTCGCGCAATTTCCCGCCAAGGCTGCCGCCTGGATGGCCGGCCTCGGCGTGCTGCATTTCGTCATCGGCCGCTATTTCAACTTCAAGGCCAACCAGGTCGCCGGCACCAACCTCACTGCTCCGGTGATCCAGCTTCAAGCCGTCGTCACCATGGTTCTGGCCGTCGCAATCCTGCACGAGCCCTGCACTTTGCTGCAGGCGTTCGGCGGCGTGGTGATGGTCGCGGGCTCGCTGATCACCCAGCGCCAGCCGCCGCAAACGGCCGCAGCGCCGCCGCCAGCCACCGCCGAGAAGCCGGCCCTGCCGCCGTTCATCCCGCTCTATCTCGCGGGGTATGTCTTCGCCTCGGGCGCCGCCATCGCCTACGGCACGACGCCGATCATGGCGCGCTTTGCGCTGGCGCACACCGGACCGTCGACCGGCATTCTCGGCGGCCTGATCGCTTATCTGTCGGCGACCACCGTCGTGGGATTGGTGTTCCTCACCTCTGCCCCGCTCCGGCGCAACGCCGGCGGGATGCGTCTCGACAACGCTCGATGGTTCGCCTTTTCGGGCGTGCTGGTGGCCGCGGCGCAGGGCTTCTTCTTTTGCGCCGTGGCGCTCGCGCCGGTGCTGTTCGTCATGCCACTGCTGCAAACCTCGCTGGCGTTTCGGATGCTGTTCTCGACCTGGCTCAGCCCGCACCACGAAGTGTTCGGCGGCCTGGTGATCTCCGGGGTGGTGATTTCGCTGTCCGGCGCACTTTTGGTTTCGATGGACAGCGGCATGATCGTGCACGCGCTTGCCTTGCCCGACGCGCTCGCCCGCGTGCTGCTCTGGCAGGTGTGAAGAATGATTCAAGCAACGCGGGGTGAAACGACGGTCGATGTCCTGGTTGTCGGCGCGGGCGCAGCCGGGATGACCTCGGCGCTGGTCTGTGCGCTCCAGGGCCTCGACGTGCTGCTCTGCGAGAAATCGGATCAGGTCGGCGGTACCACGGCGACCTCGGCCGGCACCATCTGGGTGCCCGGCACACGGCAGGCTCGCGAAGCCGGGATGTCCGATACCATCGAGGACACCGCGCGCTATCTTGATGCGATCATTGGTCCGGCCGGTGATGACCGGCGCGAGAGCTATCTTCGTTCCGGCAGGGACGTCATCGACTACCTCGACCGCCACAGCGAGGTGAAGTTCTCGATCTACGCCAGGCATCCCGACTATCTGTCGAACCGGCCTGGCTCGACGCTCGCGGGCCGGGCGCTGGCGCCGCTGCCGTTCGATGGCCGCCGGCTCGGCGCGGACTTCCATCTGCTGCGGCCGCCGATTGGCGAGTTCATGGCACTCGGCGGCATGATGATCGGGCGCGACGATATCGAGCCATTGTCGCGGCCACTCGGTTCGATGGCATTGTTTCGCAAAGCAGTGTCTTTGGTGTGGCGGCAGCTCACCGACCGCTTGCGTTATCGCCGCGGCACGCGGCTGCTGATGGGCAATGCGCTGGCCGCACGGCTGTTCTACAGTCTTCGGCAAAGGCATGTTGCGGTGTGGCTGAACGCGCCGCTCGAAGCGCTGACGCGAAGCGGCGACCGCGTCACCGGCGCAACGGTTCGCGTCGATGGCGCGCCGACGATCATCGTCGCGCGCCGCGGCGTGATTCTGGCGACTGGCGGCTTCGGCGGCAGCGTCGAGCGGCTCAATGAATACGTGAAGCCTCCGCTTGCCCATGCCGTGCCGTTCGAAGGCGCGGCCGGCGACGGCATGCGGATCGCGCGCGCGGCGGGGGCCGTGATCGAGGACGATCACGCCTCACCGGCATTCTGGACGCCGGTCTCGGACACATCGTGGTTCAAGGGCGGGCGCGGCTCCTATCCGCACCTCGCGCTCGATCGCTCCAAGCCCGGCCTGATCGCGGTCAACGCCGCGGGCCGCCGCTTCGTCGACGAAGCCGTCTCGTACCATGACTTCGTGCTCGGCATGTATCGTTCGCACGGAACCGTGCCGAGCATTCCGGCGTGGCTCATCTGCGACCGCGAGTTCATTCGCAGGTACGGCCTCGGCCGCATCCCACCCGGGCGGCGACGCTATCGCTGGGCGGTTGCGAACGGCTATCTGATCGAAGCCGGCACGGTCGACGCGTTGGCGCAGAACATCGGCGTCGATGCATCGGGCTTGCGCGACTTGGTTGGACGAAACAACCGTTACGCCCAATCCGGCGACGATCTCGATTTCGGCAAGGGCTCAACCGAATTCGACCGCAACAACGGCGATCCTCGGCATAAGCCAAATCCATGTCTTGGCCCGATTGGAACCCCGCCGTATTGCGCCATGCCGGTCTATCCGAGCGTGCTCGGCAGCAGCGTTGGTCTGAAGACCGATGCGGATAGCCGTGTGCTTGGTACGGACGCTCAGCCGATCGCAGGCCTGTTTGCCTGCGGCAATGACATGGCCTCGATCATGCGCGGCCACTATCCGGGGCCGGGCATCACGCTCGGCCCGGCGCTGGTGTTCGGCTATCGCGCCGCAATGGCGGCCGCGGGCAAAAGCCAGGCCGTGTACTCATCAATTCGTGATGCCCGCTTTCCGCCCGATAGCAGCAGAAAAGCAGACATCGCTTGACGTCGGCGATGTGCACAACCGGACTCATGCAGTGCAACAAACTGCGCCCGTAGCGGTAGGGACGCGCATTGCTGAGCGACACTCGCTACCAAGCGGGCGCTGCCCCTTACTTGGGCCGGACTTCCACCGGCTGGATCGCACCAGCTTGCGGCTGGCGCACTTATTCGATCACTTCGTCGGCGCGAGCGAGCAGCGTCGCCGGCACTGTGAGGCCGAGAGCTTTTGCAGTCTTGAGGTTGATACCAAGCTCATACTTGGTCGGAGCTTGCACAGGCAGGTCGGCTGGTTTCTCGCCCTTCAGGATGCGATCCGCATAGCCGGCGGCGAGCCGGTGCTGATCGATGTAGTTGGGTCCATAGGAGAGCAAGCCGCCTGCAACAAGGAAGAAGCGTTGAAAATATACCGCAGGTAACTTGTGGTGGGCCGCGAGCTTGACGATCAGGTCATGATGCACCGCCGCTAACGCACTGCCGGCCACGATCAGGCTGCCATTAGGGACGCGTGCGAATGAGGTAATGCCACGCTCAATCTCAACGGCGTCGCGCCCGCCGATTGGGCGTACGTCCATGCCGAGGGACGGCGCCACTGACTGCATTGCGGCAAACTGAGCGGGTCCGGAACTTGTAGCGGCGTCCCGCAGCACCCCCACTCGCTTTGCGCCCGGCGCGATTGCCTTGAGTAGCTCCAGCCATTTTGCGCTGATGCCGTATTCGTATGGGGTAAAACCCGTCGCATTGCCACCCGGATGCGACAAGCTTTCGACGATGCCAGCGCCAACTGGATCAGGGAGCACTACGAAGACGATGGGGACGGTGCGGGTTATCTGTTGCAACGACGCCACCGTGGCCGCACCCACAGCCAGGATCAGGTCTGGCGAAAGCGCGACCAATTCGGCCGCGTATCGGCGGGTGCGTTCGGCATCGCCCTCGGTCCACCGGGCGTCGATCTGCACGTTGCGGCCGTCGGTCCAACCCAATTGCTGCAGCCCCTGCCGGAACGCCGCGATGCGCGCTTGGCCCTCGGCATCATTTTCGCGGAGATTGGTGAGCATACCTATTCGGCGTGCGCGCTCGCCCTGCTGCGCCCTCGCAACCACCGGCCACGCCGCGGCCGCGCCGCCGACAAGCGTGATGAACTCGCGCCGCTTCATGTCCGCCCCATGCTCAGGACAAGGCAAGTAACCGGTCAAACTAGCACGTCGGCACGGGCAAGTCCGACTGTAGGCACTCGCTTTCGCGACCTGCCGCGCAGCTACGAGTATTCGACGAATAATGATCTTGCCGCGAAATCGAGCGCAAAAGGTTTTCGTCTACGATCGTTTTTCTTTGAAGGCTCGCGTCGGCAGACTTGATACGCACCAGACCGCCAGCCCGGTATGAGCCAAAACAACCGGCCAAAAAGCGATGCCGACTGGGGTCGGGCTCGCCCAAGCAAAGGCGAGGACCACGACCACGCCTATGTTGTAAAGCAGCAGGGCCGCGGCCAAAGCTTTCGCGGCACGGCAGGCCGCTTCGTCTCGGGCGAGCCAGCACGCAACGCCGAGGGCGAGCAGCGCTACACCGGCCACACGACTGACCGTCACGGCGGTTGTATCGGGTGCTGCCCCCAGCAGCAGTTCGACAACCACCGAAGGTGCCACCAGCAACCCCAACCCAGTCGTGGCCTCCAGTGCGCCCGTGACCGAGAGCAGCCACTTACCGTTGGGTCCTGCGGTCGCACGCATTTCGGTGTCTTTGATCCACAATCGAGGAACGCGGTCCGGCTGTTGCGGTGAAGATGCTACTGTTTCACTCCTCGATAGGGTCCGGCTCGGGTGCTTGCTGAGGTCCCAATTCTGTCCTGGACTCCACGATGGCTTTGGCCGCCGGTTCAAGCTTGAACGTCAGCTTGTTGATCTTGCCGGTAAACTTGAACGGCGGGTCGTAGCGATACTGCAGCATCGCGACCCCTGTCCGGGTGTCCTGGCCGACGTCAAAGCTTTCATCTTCCGGGAACGTGACCGGCGTGGTGTGCTCCATCGAATTCCGATCCACTTCCTTGCCATCGACGGTGAGCACGCCGGTTCCTCCCTTGCCTAAGCCCGGACCATCCGACTTGAAGTCGAAGACGATGGTGTGCTTGCCGGCGCCCAACTCCGGTCCCGACCACGCCGTGCGCTTGAGGTTGAGCAGGTTGTACAGGAACACAGGCTTGCCCCGACGAATGCCGGCCACGCCTTTGCTCAGGAAAAGTCCATAGCCGCCGAAGCGGCCACCTTCGGTGACGATCATGCCTTCTGCACCGCCCTCGGGAATATCGACTTCGGCCGTGATGGTGTAGGACTTGTTCAGGATGTTTGGCGAAGCGCTGGGCGGCACGCCGGTCAATTCTCCTGAATAGTTGAAAACTGTTCGGCCGGCCGTGAGGCTCGGACGCGGCGTGTTCCAGCGCAGCAGCGTCGTATTGTCGAGCGGCAGCACGTTGTACTTCTTCGCCTCGGAATTGAAGACCGCCTGCAGCTCCTTGACCTTGTCCGGCCTCTGCGCGGCGAGGTCGTTGAACTGGGTGGGGTCGTCCTTGACGTTGTAAAGCTCCCATTTGTAGGCGTCGATGTCCGGCGGCGGAGTTGTGCTCAGCGCCCATGGCTGGGTCACCGGGGTCGTGGCCGCCACCCAACCGTTGTTGTAGATGGCGCGATTGCCCAGCATCTCGAAATACTGCGTCGTGCGCCGGGTGGGGGTCCCGGCGTTCGCCTTGTCCCACGTGTACATCATGCTGATCCCTTCGATCGGGCTCTGCTTGATGCCGTTGACCATCTCGGGCTGCGAAATTCCCGTCGCTTCCAAGATGGTTGGGACGATGTCGATGACGTGATGGAACTGGCGGCGGATGCCACCCACGTCCTTGATGTGGCCGGGCCAGGACATCGCCATGCCTTGAGCGGTCCCGCCGAAGTGCGATGGCACCTGCTTCACCCACTTGAATGGCGTGCTCATCGCCCACGCCCAGGGTGCCGCAAAGTGCGGGAAAGTCTTGTCCGAGCCCCAGAACGGGTACCAGAGGTATTGCGCCTTCACCGGCACGGGGACGCCGTTGAAGGTGGTGAACTCGTTCGGCGTGCCGTTGAGCATGCCTTCGGCGCTCGCGCCGTTGTCGCCGCTGATATAGATGATCAGCGTGTTGTCGAGCTGGCCCAGATCTTCGACCGCCTGGACAACCCGGCCAATCTCGTGGTCGGTATAGGCGAGGTAGGCCCCATAGACATCGGCTTGCTTGATGAAGAGCTTCTTCTCCAGTTCGCCGATGGAATCCCATTCGGGAAGTTCTTTGGGCCACGGCGTTAATTTGGCGTAGTCGGGCATGATGCCCAACCGCTTCTGGTTGGCGAAAATGGTCTCTCGCAGCTTGTTCCATCCTTGATCGAACAAGTGCATGTCGCCGATCTTTTTGATCCACTCTGGCGTCGGATGATGCGGCGCATGCGTGCCGCCCGGCACGTAATAGACAAAGAATGGTTTGTCGGGGGCGATCTCCGTGAGCTGTTTCATGTGCTGGATGGCCTCGTCAGCCATTGCCGTTGTCAGGTTCCAACCGGGATTGTCCTGGAACGGATAGATGGCCGTCGTGTTCCGGTACAGGTTAGGCTGCCACTGGCTCGCGTCACCGCCGACAAAACCGTAGAAATATTCGAAACCCATCCCGTTGGGCCATTGTTCGAACGGTCCGGCCTGACTCGACTGGTACGACGGCGTGTTGTGATTTTTCCCGAACCACGAGGTCGCGTAACCGTTCGCCTTCAAGATTGTCCCGATAGTTCCTTTATCAACCGGAATGATTAAGTTGTAGCCCGGATAACCCGTCGCTATCTCGCCGACCACCCCGGCGCCGACCGAGTGATGGTTGCGTCCCGTGATGAGCGCCGCCCGCGTCGGGGAGCAGAGCGCGGTGGAGTGGAAATTGGTGTAGCGCAGCCCCTGGGCGGCGATGCGATCGAGCGCCGGAGTAGGAACCACTCCCCCGAACGTGCCGGGCGCACCGAAGCCGACATCGTCAGTCATGATGAGCAACACGTTGGGCGCGCCCTTCGGCGGCACGACGCGCGGGGCCCACCAGGGCTTCGACGCCGAGGCTTTCTCCTCGATCACCCCGCCGAAACTCGGTTGGGGTGGCGGAATCTGCTTTCCGGTGATGGTGGTGGTCGCGCCGGGAGACCCCAACTCCCCCGTCACCACTTGGGCGGTCGCGGGAGCGGAAAGCGCAAGGAGACCCAGGAGGGCGGCCGGGCCGCTGGTGTGCAACAGCTCTCGATGAAAGCGCATGCGACGTTCTCCTCTTGCCCGTTAGCCGCCTGTGAAATGGTAATCCTGGGCTTGTGATGCAGTCGTATAAAGCAGCACGACAGCAGCAATAGCGCTTTTTCTCATAGCGGCATTTCTCGCCTCGTCCTCGTAAGGCAGCCCGGACGAGTCTCATTATCATTCGGTCGAAAATCGAGTTGGACTGAAGTCTAATGCAAATCCGCCGCGTGTGCGCTTTTCGCATCATTTTCGACCGATCCCGGCCTTTCGCGCGATGTCTTATCTTTCCCCAATAGCGACACCAATAACGGGCATTGCGTGCGCGTTAATGAGCACACGCCCTGGCTACTTGCCCTTGAGCACGTAGCGCCCGCTTTCGTTGCGCGAAAGCCTCTCGGCCGCGTAGAGCGCGGCGAGCTCGCGGACGATCTCGCGGCCGTCGCGGGATTGGGCCGCGATCATCAGTTCCAAGAAGTTCGCAGGCCCGGCGGCCAAAGTCTCGGCCGCCGTTTTCCTGGCCTTGCCGTTGGGCTTCCCATTTTCTTTAGGCATCACCGGCGCCACCGGCACGCCCCACTCCAGCGACTGGCGCTTGCCGAACGGGATGGTGCAGTCGAAGCCGATCTTGGCGCCGGTGCGCGCCCCGCCGAGCGACGGATCGAGCGGCACCACGCGAAACCCCGAGCCTTGGATGGTGTCGCGATCGCCCTGGTAGCGCGTCGCCAGCGCCCAGTCGCATTGCTCGTCGGAAAACACGTCGATGTCGTCGTCGAACACGAACACCTGCTTGGCCTCAGCCATGCTGCCGAACACCGCGGCGATGGCGTTCCTCGCCTCGCCGGGCACGCGCTGCCGAAGCGAAACGCGGACATTGTACATGCCGCCGCTCGACGGCGTGGCGAAGCATGCCACCGGCTCGCGCACCGCGGTCACGAGGCCGGCCCAGGCGGCGGACTCGGTCTTCACCGTGGTGAGCTGAGCGGTGTCGGTGCGGCCAAGATGCTTGCCGCCGATGGTCACGGTCTGGAACAGCGCGTCCTTGCGATGCGTGATCGCGGTGAGGTGGAACACCGGGTTCTTCTTCACCACGCCGTAGTAGCCGACGTATTCGCCGAACGGGCCTTCCGGTTCGACGTGACCCTTGCTGTCGAGATAGCCCTCCAGCACGTATTCGGCGTCGGCCGGCACGTAGATGTCGCTGGTGACGCATTTCACGATCGGCACCGGCGCGCCGCGCAGCGCGCCCAGCACTTCGAGCTCGTCCATCGGCGGGTTCATGCAGACCGCCGCCATGAAATCGCACGGCGTGGTGCCGACCACATAGGCGACCGGCGTCTTCTCGCCCTTGGCCACCGCCTCGAGATAGATCGCCCGCGCGTCGCTTGGCGCGATCATGTCGATGCCGGCGGTGCGCGGCCCGCGCAGCATGATGCGGCGGCAGCCGATGTTGTGATGGCCGGTGTCGCGGAACTGCATGACGTCGAGGCCGGCGGAAATGTAAGGCGCGCCGTCCTCGCCGTGCTGCAGATGCACCGGCAGCGCGCAGAGGTCGGCGTCTTCGCCTTGCAGCACCACCTGCTGCACCGGCGCGTCGCTCTTGGCGACCTTGATCGGCTTGTGCGGATTGGCCAACCGCTTGGTGATCTCGGGCAGCAACCTGGCTTCGTCGGTGCCGAGCGCCATCGCCAATCGCTTGCGCGAGCCCATGACGTTGCCAATCAACTCGGCCTTCTCGGGACCAACCGCCTTGAACCAGGTGGCTTTCGGATTGCCGTCGAGCACCGCGCCGACGTCGATCAGGTCGATCGGCTTGTCGTGGATCTCGCATTCGCCGGACTGCACCAGGCGCTCAATGAAGCGGCGGAGACGGAAACGATCGGTGTCGGCGGCAGCCATGCGGTCACCCTGGATTGCAACGAAGGCGTGGGCCTGTAGATTCACTTTCAAGCGCCGAGGAGAACAATGCCATGCCGGGGACGGAAACGAAACACAAGGTCCGGGACGTCAATGTCCGGATGCTGAAAGGCGGCTCCGGGCCACCTGTCGTTTTCCTGCATGGCGCCAATGGCCTGCCGGCGTGGCTGCCGTTCTTCGACCTGATCGCGACGAAATGCGAACTGATGGTGCCCGAGCATCCGGGCTTCGGCACCTCCGACAATCCGGCGTGGCTGCGCAACGTCGGCGACCTCGCCATGTACTATCTCGATTTTCTTGATGGACTTCGCCGGCAAGGTGCATCTGATCGGGCTGTCGCTCGGCGGCTGGACCGCGGCCGAAATCGCGGTCCGCAACTGCAGCAAGATCGCAAGCTTGACCTTGCTCGATCCGGCCGGCATCCGGGTCAAGGGCCACATCTCCGGCGACAATTTCATCTGGGACGCCGAGGAGGCGGTGCGCAACCTCTACTACGACCAGAAGCTCGCCGACGCGGTCCTGGCCGCGCCGGTCTCCGAACGAGCAGGCCGACATCATGCTCGGCAACCGCTTCGCCGCCGCCAAGTTCGGCTGGGAGCCGCGCTGGTTCAACCCGTCGCTGGAGCGCTGGCTGCATCGCATCACCGTGCCGACCCTGGTGGTGTGGGGCGAGAACGACAAGCTGTTTCCAGTCGCCTACGCCAAGCGCTGGAGCGAACTCATCCCGAACTGCAAGGTCGAGATCATCCCGGAGTGCGGCCACCGGCCGTCGAGCGAGAAGCCGGAAATCACGGCGGCGAAGTTCCTTGAGCTGATCGGGCGGAGCTGAACACCATGCAGTTCACTTTCTTCCACCTGATGCCCTATCGCCCGCTCGACATGGCCGAGCGCGCCAAGCACCGCGCCGCCTGGGTGGTGCTGCCGAACGCGCTGTACGATCCGAAAAAGGGCGCCGACGAGTACCAGTCCTACATCGATCAGCTCGTCTATGCCGAAAAGCTCGGCTTCGACGTCATCGCGGTCAACGAGCACCATCAGACCGCCTACGGCCTGATGCCGGCGCCGAACCTGATCGCGGCCAATCTCATTGCGCGCACCACCAAGGCCAAGATCGCCATCATCGGCCGCGCGCTGCCGCTGGTGAACAATCCGGTCAACATCGCCGAAGAATTCGCCATGCTCGACAACCTGTCGCGCGGCCGGATCATCACTGGTTTCGTGCGCGGCATCGGCAACGAATATCATTCGACCGGCATCAATCCGTTCTTCTCCCACGAGCGCTACCAGGAGGCGCACGATCTGATCGTGCAGGCCTGGACCAGGCCCGGGCCGTTCGCGTTCGAGGGCGAGCATTACAACAATCGCTACGTCAACCTGTGGCCGCGGCCGTATCAGACACCGCACCCGCCGATCTGGATCCCGTCGCAGGGCTCGTCGGAAACGATCAAATGGGCGGCGTCGCCGGAGCGCAAGTATCCGTTCCTGGTCACCTTCTCGAGCCGAGAGCTGGTCGCGCGCTATCTCAACATGTACCGCGATCAGGCCAGGCAGTTCGGCTATGAGGCGGCCCCGGAGCAGGTTGGCTGGGCGACGCCGGTTTATGTCGCCGACACCGACGAACGCGCGCGAACCGAGGCGAAGGAAGGCGTCGAGACATTGTTCAACGACTTCCTCGCGACGCCGTTCCAGATGCTGCTGCCGCCAGGCTACATGTCACTGTCCTCAATGAAGAACACCATGAAGATGCGCAAGGCCATCGGGCAAGCACGGCGCCTGACCGCCGACGAGCTGATCGACAGCGGCACCGTGGTGGTCGGCAGCCCGAAGACGGTGCGCGATGAGCTGTCGCGGCTGCGCGATGCGACCGGCGCCGGCAAGCTCATCACCATGCTGCAATTCGGCACGCTGTCGGACGAATTGACGCGGCGGAACATGGAGATGTTCGCGGCCGAGGTGATGCCACACCTGAAAAACTGAGGTTTCGGCGGGCTGCGTCCCACCCGACCCAGCCGGCCGCGGTGGCCGATCAAATTGACCTGCTGTTTCGCTTTCGACTACCGTTGGCGCAACACTGGCCGCAACGGCCAAGGATCACCGGGAGGGATGTCCATGCGCAAACTCATCGCCGCGCTTGCCGGCGCAACCGCAATGATTGCGGCAGCGCCCGCGGCCAACGCTCAAGACACCATCAAGATCGGATTGATCATGTGCTATTCTGGCCAGTTCGCCGATACGGCGACGCAGATGGACAATGCCATCAAGCTGTACGTCAAGCAGCACGGCGACACCGTCGCCGGCAAGAAGATCGAGTTCATCCGCAAGGACACGGGCGGCATTGCGCCCGACGTTGCCAAGCGTCTGGCGCAGGAGCTGCTGACGCGCGACAAGGTCGACATTATCGGCGGGCTGATCCTGACGCCGAATGCGCTCGCCGTCGGCGATGTTTCCGCGAGCGCCAAGACCTTCACGGTGGTCATGAACGCCGCGACTTCGATCATCACCACCAAGTCGCCCTACATGGCCCGGACATCGGTGACGACGCCGATGCTCAATCAGACGCTCGGCACCTGGGCCGCCAAGACCGGCTCGAAGAAGGTCTACACCATGGTGTCGGACTACGGCCCCGGTCATGACGCCGAAGGCGCTTTTCATCTCGGCGTGAAAGAGGCTGGCGGCGAGATCGTCGGCTCGGTTCGTTTCCCGGTTGCCAACCCGGACTTCTCCGCGTTCGTGCAGCGCGCCAAGGATACCAACCCGGATTCGATCTACATCTGGATTCCCGGCGGCGCGCAGCCGGCGGCGCTCGGCAAGGCGCTCGGCGAACGCGGCATCGATCCAAAGAAGGTCCGCATCCTCGGCCAGGACGTGCTGGCCGACGACAGCGCGCTCAAGAGCATGGGCGACCTCGCGATCGGCATCATCACGGTGGCGAATTACGACTACAACCATCCGTCGGCCAAGAACAAGGAGTTCGTAAAGGCCTACCACGACGCTTACAACCGCTATCCCGATATCTTCTCGATCGGCGGCTACGACGGTGTCCACCTGATCTACGAGGCGCTGAAGAAGACCGGTGGCAAGACCGACGGCGAGTTGCTGATCGCGGCAGCCAAGGGCATGAAGTGGGAGAGCCCGCGCGGACCGATGTCGATCGATCCCGAGACGCGAGACGTGGTTGAGACCATTTATGTCCGCAAAGTCGAGAAAACGGCGGAAGGATTGCGCAACGTGGAAATCGACAAGGTCGAGAACGTCAAAGACCCGGTCAAAGAGCGAATGAAGAAGTAGAGGCCAGAGAAAGAATAAACAGCGGGAGAATATCGATGCGTTTCATGAAAACGACAATTGCTTGCGCGGCTGCGGCCCTGTTCGCCGGCGCCATGCCGGCCAACGCGCAAGGCACGGTGAAGATCGGCGTGATCCTGTCCCTGTCCGGCCAGTTTGCCGACGCGGGAGCACAGATGCTTAATGGCGTGAAGACCTACATGAAGGAGCACGGCGACACCGTAGCCGGCAAAAAGATCGAGCTGATCGTCAAGGATACCGGCGGCGTCGCTCCTGATGTCGCCAAGCGACTCGCGCAGGAACTGGTGGTGCGCGACAAGGTCGATATGCTGGCCGGCTTCACGCTGACGCCGAACGCGCTTGCAGCGTCCGACGTTTCCGCTGAAGTCAAAAAGTTCATGGTGATCATGAACGCCGCGACATCCATCATCATCACCAAGTCGCCCTACTCGGTGCGGACCTCGGTGACACTGCCACAGGTCGCCGAGACCTTCGGCACCTGGGCCGCCAAGAAAGCCGGCCTCAAGAAAGCCTACACCATGGTCACGGACTACGGCCCCGGCCATGACTTCGAGTTCCGCCTTCCAGCTCGCTTTCAAGGAAGGCGGCGGCGAGATTGTCGGCTCGGTGCGAATGCCGGTTGCCAACCCGGACTTCTCCGCGTTCGTGCAGCGTGCCAAGGACATCAACCCGGAAGCAATCGTGATCTTCATCCCGGGCGGCGCACAGCCCGCGGCGCTCGGCAAGGCCTTCGCCGAACGCGGCATCGATTTGAACAAGATCAAGGTGCTCGGCTCCGGCGAAACCACCTCCGAGCAGGCGTTGAAGAGCATGGGCGACAGTTCGCTCGGCATCATCACGGCCTGGCACTATGAATACACCGACAAGAAAAACCCGAAGAACGTCGCATTCGTGAAGGAGTTCAACGAACTCAATCACCGCAACCCCGACTTCTTTTCGGTCGGCGGCTACGACGGCATGCACGTCATCTACGAGACGTTGAAGAAAACCGGCGGCAAGACCGACGGCGACTCGCTGGTCGCGGCGGCCAAGGGCATGAAATGGGACAGCCCGCGCGGCCCGATGTCGATCGATCCGGAGACACGTGACGTGGTCCAGACCATCTATATCCGCAAAGTCGAAAAGGTGGATGGGCAGCCGCAGAACGTCGTGTTCGACAAGGTCGAAAACGTCAAGGATCCGTCTGGCGAGCGAAGAAAGAAGAAGTAGCGCCGGCGCTCAAGCCCGCGTTCCAGTGACGAAATCGCGAAGCCGCCGGGCGATGTCCGGCGGCTTCACCGTTGGGCGGCCGAGTTTTTCCAGCGAGCCTTCGGCAATCCGCCAATGCAGCATGTGCGGTCCCGGTGCTGCGAGCGCACATTCGAGCGAACCGGTGAATTCACCGGTCGAATCGGCAGCGGTCGAGGTCGCATAGCCGCACGACTGGGCGACACCGGCGAAGTCCACGCCGGGCGATACGGTACCTTGGCCGCCGGTTGAATTGTGCATACCGTTGTCGAGCACGATGTGCACGAGATTGCGCGGCGCATAGGCGCCGATGGTCGCCATATTGCCCATCTTCATCAGCGCCGCGCCGTCGCCGTCGAGCACAATCACCGGGCGCTCGGCATTGAGCGCGAGGCCAAGGCCGACCGCGCTGGCGCAGCCCATCGCACCGACCAGATAGATCTGCTGCGCGCGGTCGCCGAGCGTGAACAATTCACGGCCGCATTTGCCGGTCGTCGCGATCACAGCGGCCTGTGCCGGTGCTAGTTTCTGAATGACGCGGAGCGCTTCGATGCGCGGAGGCACCGTGCCGACGCGGCGACGGTCGTCAGCCCGGCCACCGGGCTTGGCCACGACTGCCGCCGCATCGAGCGCCTGATCGGCGACGCTGTCTTTCGCCATCACCAGAGCGTAAGGCAGCCTGCGCTCCGCCATGCTGCGCTCCGCGCGCTCAAGCACGGCGGCGACTTCCCCCGCCGCTGCTGGAAACGGCTCATGCGGGATGTCGATGGTGTCGAGCAGCCGCTGGGTGATCCGGCCCATCAGCTCGTGCTGCGGCTCATCGTGGATGCCCGGCTGGCCGCGCCAGGTGACGATCAGCAGCAACGGAATCCGAAATGGGTAATTGAGCGAGGTCAGCGGATTGACCGCGTTACCGAGGCCCGAGTTCTGGCACATCATGACCGGCTTGCGGCCGGCAAGCCAGGCGCCGGCGGCGATGCCGACCGCTTCGCCTTCGCTGGTCGCCCCGACGTAGCGCAGCTTCGGATCGCTGATGGTGCGGTTGATCAGCGCGGTGAGAAACGAGCACGGCACGCCGGTGTAGAAATCGAAGCCTCGCGCCTGAAGCGGCCGAAGCACATCATCCGCATCGATCATGCGGCAATGAACACCAGTTTCCGGCCGCTTCGCAAGCGGTTGGCAATCCTGCGCTCCCGCCCATGGCGGCCACTTTGTCCCGTTGACAGCCGCAGTGCCTCGCGCCGATGCTGAACGCGCCCGGTTTTGCGGCACAGGACCGGACGTGGGACAATTGGCATCAAAAATCAGTTCAATCACCGATACGGAGGAACCCCATGCGACGCATCATGAACGGGCTTTCTTGCCTCGCGGGCTTGCTGCTCGCGGCGACGGCCGCCCAGGCCGAGGACGTCGTCAAGATCGGCGTACAATCGCCGTTTTCCGGCCAGTTCGCCGACGGCGCGGTCCAGCTCGATAACGGCATCAAGCTCTACGTCAAGCAGCACGGCGACACCGTCGCCGGCAAGAAACTGGAATTCATCCGCAAGGATGAAGGCGGTCCCGCGCCCGATGTCGCCAAGCGGCTGGCGCAGGAACTGGTGGTGCGCGACAAGGTCGACATCCTGGCCGGCAACCTGATGACGCCGAACACCATGGCGGCGGCCGACGTCTCGGCACAGGCCAAGAAGTTCATGGTCACCATGAACGCCGCGACCTCGATCATCACCACCAAGTCGCCCTACATGGTGCGGACCTCGTTCACGGTCTGGCAGCTCAACGAGGCGCTGGGCGCATGGGCCTACAAGAACGGCGTACGCAAGGCCTACACGCTGGTCTGCGACTACGGTCCGGGCTGGGACGGCGAAAACGCCTTCACCAAGGGTTTCAAGGACGCCGGCGGCGAAATCATCGGCGCGGCCCGCTATCCAGTCACCAACCAGGATTTCACCGCCTTCCTGCAGCGCGCCAAGGATGCCAACCCGGACGGCATCTACATCTGGGTGCCCGGCGGCACGCAGCCTGCGGCGCTGGGCAAGGCCATCGCCGAGCGCGGCATCGACAAGAACAAGGTCAAGATCATGGGCCAGGGCGAGCT
This sequence comes from uncultured Alphaproteobacteria bacterium, assembly GCA_963702635.1. Classification (GTDB taxonomy): domain Bacteria; phylum Pseudomonadota; class Alphaproteobacteria; order Rhizobiales; family Xanthobacteraceae; genus Z2-YC6860. Next base: position 16,171 of record CAVPDL010000005.1, on the reverse strand, counting down.
GACCTACGAGGACGCCCTGAAGAGCATGGGCGACGCGGGCATCGGCCTGATCACCGCGTTCCACTACGACTTCAACCATCAGTCGGCGATGAACAAAAAGTTCGTCGCCGATTACAACGCCGAGTTTCACCGCAACCCCGACATGTTCTCGGCCGGCGGCTACGACGGCATGCATGCCATCTACGAGGCGCTGAAGAAGACCAAAGGCAACACCGACGGCGAGGCGCTGATCAACGCGGTCAAGGGCATGAAGTGGGAAAGCCCGCGCGGGCCGATGTCGATCGATCCGGAGACCCGCGACGTAATCCAGACCGTCTACATCCGCCGGGTCGAGAAGGTGAACGGCCAGCTCGTCAATGTCGAATTCGACAAGATCGACAACGTCAAGGATCCGTTCAAGGCGAGGATGCCGAAGTAGTCGCGAGCACTGTTGCGTCGGCATGGCGAGCGGCGAACGGAGGCCCTGCACCGCGAACCGTGTCGATCAGGGCGAGCGGCGTTTTCGGCTCACCTTCGCCGCGCCAGGCGACATGACCGTCCGGGCGGACCAACACCAGCGGCCGCGCGTAAAGCGCGGCCGCTTCTTTGCTGTCGAGGCGATGCACCTTGAGCGGCAGGCCGCGGTCCGCGGCGGCCCGCTCGATCGATTGCGTCGGCAGATCGGCGAATTTCAGCAGCACGAAGCCGTCGCCGAACAGGTCGAGGGTCGACCGCTCCGGGCCAAGCCAGACATGCGGCGCCCGCGCGCCTGGGAATGTCGTCGGTCGATAGCCGAAGGTGTCGTCTGCAGGCTCCGGCGTGCCGTCCGGCACCACGATCGGCGATGGATGGTAGATGTAGCCGAGATGCACGCCGACCGGATGCCAGGATTTTTCGTTTTCCTCGACCAGTTGCGCGCCGATGGCGCGGCGCGCGGCGTCGCCTTCGGGCGTCGGTGAATTGATGTCGGCGCGCTGCGCTGCGCTGACCAGGCGGCGATAATTCTTGAACGACACATCCGCCGCGCGGATCGAGGCCGGCCGCCGTTCGCGATCGTAGCTCTCGAGCAGCGCATCGCCGCCCCAGCCGTCGAGCGTTGCCGCAAGCTTCCAGCCGAGGTCGAAGGCGTCCTGGATGCCGGTGTTCATGCCGAGTCCGCCGTTCGGCGGGTGCGCATGGGCGGCGTCGCCGGCGAGGAACACGCGGCCATCCATGAAGCGGTCGGCGACCGTGCGCTTTCGCTCCCAGAGCGTCCTGTCCTCGACCGTGAACGGCACGTCGCGGCCCATGGCGCGGCGCACCAGTGCCGGCACATCGGCGTTCTCCAGGCGGCTTTGATCGAGATCGACGAGTTGCAGCCGCCACAGCTCCTTGCCGTCGACGATCGAAAGGAACGCCCAGGTGCCTTCCGGCCCGACATAGACGTAGCGAAAGGCATTGCCTTTGTCGTGATATGAGGCGAGATCGGCGATCCGCAGATAGATCGTCATCGACCAGTCGATATGCGGCTCGCCGCGAATCTGAATGCCGAGCCGTTCGCGCACGGTCGAAGCGAAACCATCGCAGCCGACCAGATACGACGCGCGAACGGTTTCCGTGCCGCCACGCACCCGATCATGGAGTGTCGCAGTCACGCCATTCTCGTCTTGCACGAAGCTTTCGAGCCGGACGCGGTGGCGCAGCGTGACCTGCGGAAATGACCTGGCGCGATCCCGCAGGATCGGGTCGAACCAGGTCTGCGGGCACGGCCGTCCTCGCTCCGGACTGAACTCGGAGTGGGACATGGCCCCGAGCGAAGGCGTGCGGACACGACCGAGCTCGTAGCCCACCATGTCGGTCACGAACACGCTGTCGAGCGGCCAGTCAGACGGAAAGCCCCAGTTTCGGACCTTTTCGGCGATACCGAGCTGGCGGCAGAATTCAAGCGTGCGGACGCTGACCTCGAGCATCTTGGCGGGAAGCGGCTTGTCGTCACGCTCCTCCACCAGCAGCGTCCGGACGCCGCGCCGGCCGAGATCGGCTGCGAGCGCGAGCCCGATCGGCCCGCCGCCCACGATCAGAACCGGAGTATCGATTGCGGGAGCCCGTTTGTTCATGCCGCGACCTGCGCCAGCCTATCCGAGCCTGCGCTGCCTGGACCACGCTGGCAAGCATAGCGGAAGCATTAGACATTCGGGCAGATCGGCGCACCGTCTAGTGCGATCCGCTTTCGTCGCGTAAGCTTTCGCCATGACAGCCCGGAAGGTCCAATCGGGACGGATGGCCGGGGAGGAAAATCGATGCAAAAGACGGTGATGACAATAACTGCGGCGGTGGCGGCAACGTTGCTCGCAACGACGGCTGGCGCACAAGACACGGTCAAAATCGGCGTGGTGATGTCGTATTCCGGCCAGTTCGCCGACACGGGCGCGCAGATCGACAATGGCATCAAGCTCTACATGAAGCAGCACGGCGATACCGCCGCCGGCAAGAAAATCCAGATCATCAAGAAGGACTCCGGCGGCATCGCCCCGGACGTCGCCAAGCGGCTGTCGCAGGAGGTCATCGTGCGCGAGGGCGCCAAGATTCTCGCCGGTTACGATCTGACGCCCAACGCCATGGCAGCAGCCGACGTCTCGGCGCAGGCCAAAAACTTCATGGTCGATATGAACGCGGCAACCTCGGTCATCATCACCAAGTCGCCCTACATGGTGCGCACCTCGTTCACGGTGTGGATGGTGAACGAAGAACTCGGCAAGTGGGCCTACAAGAACGGCGTGCGCAAAGCCTACACCCTGGTTTCCGACTTTGGCCCGGGCTGGGACGGCGAAGCCGCCTTCATCAAGGGCTTCAAGGATGCCGGCGGCGAGATCGTCGGCTCGGCGCGCTATCCCGTGGCGAACCTGGACTTCACCGCGTTCCTGCAACGCGCCAAGGATGCAAATCCCGACGGCATCTACATCTGGGTGCCCGGCGGCACGCAGCCGGCGGCGATCGGCAAGGCGATCGCCGAGCGCGGCATCGACAAGAACAAGATCAAGATCATGGGCCAGGGCGAACTGACCTTCGAGGACGCGCTCAAAAGCATGGGCGACGCCGGTCTCGGCCTGATCACCGCGTTCCACTACGACTTCAATCATCAGTCCGCGATGAACAAGAAATTCGTCGCCGAATACAACGCCGAGTTCAAGCGCAACCCCGACATGTTCTCGGTCGGCGGCTATGACGGCATGCACGTCATCTACGAGGCGCTGAAAAAAACCAACGGCAATACCGACGGCGAGGCGCTGATCAATGCCGTCAAGGGCATGAAGCTGGGAAAGCCCGCGCGGCCCGATGTCGATCGATCCGGAGACCCGCGACGTGGTGGAGACCGTCTACATCCGCCGCGTCGAGAAGGTCGACGGCAAACTCGTCAACGTCGAGATCGACAAGTTCGAGAACGTCAAGGACCCGTGGAATCCGCGCAACGCCAAGAAGTAGCAGCGACAGCATCATGACGATCGAGCGGCCGGCTGGGGCGACCGCAATGATTACATCGGCACTCGGCGTCCTGTTCGACGGCTTTGCCTACGGCATGCTGTTGTTCCTGCTGTCGGTCGGGCTGTCGGTGACGCTCGGGATGATGAACTTCGTCAATCTCGCGCACTGCACCTTCGGCATGATCGGCGGCTATGTCACGGTCACGCTGATGAACAGCATGGGATGGCCGTTCCTGGCCACCCTGCCCATCGCCTTCATCGCAGCGGCCGCGATCAGCGTCGTGTTCGAGCGCACGATGTTCCACCGGCTTTACCGGTCGAGCGATCTCGACCAATGCCTGCTCACCATCGGGCTCGTGTTCGTCTCGGTCGCCGTGATCGCCTATGTCTACGGCACCATCCAGCAGCCGGTGAACCTGCCGAACTACCTGCGCGGGTCGATCCATCGTCGGCAGCCTGACGCTCGGCGTCTACCGCATCTTCCTGATCGTCTTCGCGCTGGTGGTCACCGCCGTGCTTGTCGCCGCGCTCGAATACACGCGCTTCGGCGCTCAGGTGCGCGCCGCGGTCGACAACCAGCGCATGGCGCGCGGGCTCGGCATCAACGTCGACGGCGCCTTCGCCATCACCTTCGCGCTCGGCAGCGGGCTTGCCGGCCTGGGCGGCGCGCTCGCCATCGACATCGTCGGCCTCGATCCGTCGTTCGCGCTGGCCTATCTGGTCTATGTGCTGATCGTCGTCGCGGTCGGCGGTCTCGGCTCGATCGGCGGCACCTTCGCCGCCGCCATGCTGCTCGGCATCAGCGACATGGCCGGCAAATACTATTTTCCGGCGATCGGCTCGTTCCTGATCTATCTGGTGATGATCAGCCTGCTGATGTGGCGGCCGTCCGGCATTTTCGGCAGGCGCTGATCATGGCGGTCACCTCCACCGCGTGACAGCCCGCACCAGTATCTGGAAGGCGCAGATCCGCTGGCGCACCATCGAGATCGTGTTCTGGCTGGCGACGCTGCTGCCGTTCGTGGTCACGCCGGACTATCTGGTGCTGGCGAGCCAGATCGCGATCACCGCGCTGTTTGCGCTCTCGCTCGACCTGATCCTGGGCTACGCCGGCATCGTGTCGCTCGGGCATGCCGCGTTCTTCGGCTTCGGCGCCTATACCGCCGGGCTCATCTCCAAATGGGGCTGGGGCGAGCCGCTGACCGGGCTGCTGATCGCGGGCGTCGCCGCGGGCCTGCTCGGCTACCTGATGAGCTTCATCATCGCCCGCTTCCGGCATCTGGCGCTGATCATGATCACGCTCGGCTTCGGCCTGCTGCTGCTCGAGGCCGCCAACAGCGCGAGCTGGCTCACCGGCGGCGCCGACGGCCTGCAAGGCGTGCACATGTGGCCGCTGCTCGGCATCTTCCAGTTCGATCTCTACGGCGACACCGCCTACTGGTACGCGCTGATCGTGCTGTTCCTGTTCTTCCTGGTGAGCCGGCGGCTGATCAATTCGCCGTTCGGGCTGTCGCTGCGCGGCATCCGCGAGAACGCCATCCGCATGCGCGCGATCGGCGCCGAGAGCCGGCCGCACATCCGCAAGATCTACACCATCTCCGCGGTCATGGCCGGCGTCGCCGGCGCGATCCTGACGCAGACCACCGAGACGGTGTCGCTCGGCGTGCTCGACTTCCAGCGCTCGGCCGACATCCTGGTGATCCTGATCCTCGGCGGCACCGGCCGGCTCTACGGCGGCCTGATCGGCGCCATCATCTACCTGATCGCGCGCGACCAGTTCTCCGGCGTCAATCCGCAATACTGGTACTTCCCGATCGGCGTGCTGCTGATCGCGGTGGTGCTGTTCCTGCCGAACGGCATCCTCGGCGGACTCGCCGAGCTCGTGAACTCCGAGCGCGGCCAGCGCTGGTTCGGCTGGCTCACGCAGCCGCCGCGACGGAGGCGAAGCCCGTGAGCGCGCCGGTGCTGGCCACGCGCGGCCTCGACAAGAGCTTCGGCTCGCTGGTGGTCGCGCAAGAACATCGAGATCGCGCTGCCGCAGGGCGTGCGCTACGCGCTGATCGGGCCGAACGGCGCCGGCAAGACCACGCTGATCAACCTGATGACCGGCATGCTGCGCCCCGACGCCGGCCAGATCCTGCTCGGCGGCGAGGACATCACCGCGCTCGAGCCCGGAGGAGCGCGTCCGGCGCGGCCTCGTGCGCACCTTCCAGATCAACAGCCTGTTCCCGCACCTCAACCCGCTCGAGGCGGTGACGCTGGCGATCTGCGAGCGCGACAGGATCGCCCGCACCTGGTGGCGCACCACCGCCGACTATCGCGCCGCGATCGACGAGGCCTACGAGCATCCTCAATTCGCTGATGCTCGGCGCCGGTCTGCTACCGCGAGACGCGCCAGCTCGCCTACGGCCAGCAGCGGCTGCTGGAGATCGCGCTGGCGCTCGCGACCAGGCCCAAGGTGCTGCTGCTCGACGAGCCGGCCGCCGGCGTGCCGCGCGAGGAAAGCGCCGAGCTGTTCACCGCCATCACCAGCCTGTCGCAGGACATCACCGTGCTGTTCATCGAGCACGACATGGAGCTGGTGTTCCGCCTGGCGAGCCGCATCATCGTCATGGTCGGCGGCGCGCATCCTGCTCGAAGGCACGCCCGAGGAGATCGCGGCCGACCCGCGCGTGCGCGAGGTCTATCTCGGAGGGGCGCATGCATGGCTGAGCCGCTGCTCGCGTTCAAGAACGTCCGCGCCGGCTACGGCGAGGCGGTCGTGCTCGACGACATCTCGCTTCGAGTGCCCGAGCGCGGCAGCCTCGCGGTGCTGGGGCGAAACGGCGTCGGCAAGAGCACGCTGCTGCTGACGCTGATGGGCTTCACCCAGCTCCGCCGCGGCACGATCGTCTGGCGCGGCACCGACATCACGCGGCTCGCGCCGCACCGCCGCGCGCTCGCCGGCATCGGCTGGGTGGCGCAGGAGCGCGAGATTTTCGCCAACCTCACGCGTCGAGGAGAACCTCACCGTCGCCGTCGCGGCCCGGCCGCTGGGACCTCGGCGCGGTGTTCGAGCTGTTCCCGCGGCTGAAGGAGCGCCGGCTATCCAAGGGCAACCAGCTTTCCGGCGGCGAGCAGCAGATGCTGGCGACCGCGCGCGCGCTGATGACCAACCCGGCGCTGCTGCTGCTCGACGAGCCGCTGGAGGGCCTTGCCCCGATCATCGTCGAGGAGCTGGTGCGCGGGCTTGCGCAAGATGATCACCGAGGAAGGCACCGCGGTGATCCTGGTCGAGCAGCACGCCGAGATCGCGCTGTCGCTGACCGAGCACGCCGTGCTGCTGGAGCGCGGCGCGATCGTGCACCGCGCCCGCTCGCAGGACCTGCTGAAGGACCACGCCACGCTCGACCGCTACATCGGGCTGCGGGTGACCGAGGGGAAACCGAAGGCATTGCGCTCGCACCACCGCGTCATTGCCGTGCTACGGCTCCCCTCGCGCTGCACACTCCGCCGTCATCGCCGGGCTTGACCCGGCGATCCATGAGGCCGCTCGGCGAGCCCGCGAACGTAAGCTTCCGATGCCGCACCTCATCATGGATGCCCGGGTCAAGCCCGGGCATGACGCTGAATTTGACGCGAGCCCGCGCCTTCTCAACCCGCCAGCCGGACCACCGCGTTGTCGTAGGCCTTGGCGCCGAGATCGCCGCCGTCGAAGATGCCGTGCTCGGCGATCCACGCCCGCGAAGTCCTCGAAGATCTCGCGGGAATACGGCTCGAACACGATGCGCTCGCCGGGGCCCCAGCGGCGCGTGTCCATCTTGTCGTGGAAGCGCTTCGGGAACTCCTTCGCGTAGTAGTGCGTGTAGAGCTCCGGCCGCAGATCGATGTCGGCTCTGCGCCCTCTTCAGGCCGCGGAAGTACTTCTTCACGTCCTCCATGTCCGGATCGCCGGTGATCATGGTCGCCATCATGAAGGTGCAGTCGACGCACCTTGCGGAAGCCGAGCTGCTCGACGAAGTAGTACGGCCCGGAGAACAGCGTGCAGGCCGGCACCTCGCCGTTGATCAGCTTCTCCATGCGGCCGAACAACAGCCCGTCCTTGAACGACAGGTTGATCTTGTCCTGCGGCATGAACTGCTCGAGCGCCTGGATGGTGGCGTAGTGGCTGCCGGACTGGTAGCCGACCGAGATCGGCACGCCGGCGAGATCCTCCGGCTTCTTCACCTTGGAATCCGGCGGCACGAAGATGCCGCAGGTCGAGACCTGGTAGACGTCGCCGTAAAGCTTGCCGTGGCCCTTGGTGGCGGCGACGTTCACGGTCCAGTGGCAGGCGCAGGAGATGTCGGACTTGCGGCCGCGCTCGAAGGTCTGCATCGCGCCGACCTTGTCGCCAAGCTGGTGCGAGGCGCCGTCGCTCGACTGCACGCACTTCGCGGAACTCGTAGTCGAGCCCCTCGTCCTTGAAGTAGCCCTTCTCCTCCGCAACCCATTCGTGCAGGCGGAAGTGCGGCTCGATGATGAATTTCTCTTTGGCCATGGTGGTCCTCCGTTTGGGTTTCTACGAATTCAGCAGCAGTCGATATCCTCTCCGCGAGTTATTCCGGGGCGCCGCAAAGCGGCGAACCCGGAATCCATAACCCCGGTCTGTGAATATGGATTCCGGGTTCGCGCCTTCGGCGCGCCCCGGAATGACGGCGGAGAATGTTTCAGCATCCTAGCAACAATCGATTGCTCTCGATTTCAACTTCGCGTGCTCCGACACCCGGCGGGCGCGGATCATCTTGACGTGGTCGTCCATCAGCTTGCGGGCGCCGGCGGCGTCGCGGATTTCGATCAGCGCCAGCAGCTCCTTGTGCACGTCGAGGATGCGGCGCGCCACCTTCGGCGTCAGCGTCGGATTGCGCGCGCGGCCAGGACACGTGCTGCAGCGAGATGAGCTGCACCACCAGCACGCGGTTGTGCGAGGCCTCGGCGACGGCGAGATGGAATTGCGCGCTCAAGCGCGGTGTAGCGCGCGGCGTCGCCGATGCTGGCTTCGGCCTCGTCGACCAGCGCGCGCAGCCGCGCGATGTCGTCGTCGGTGGCGTTCTCGGCGGCAAGCTCGGCGGCGAGGCATTCGATGGCGCGCTGCGCGTCCATGATCTCGGCCGCGCTCGACGCCGGTAAGGTCGAGCTGCACCGCCAGCGCCTCGGCGAACAGCCGCGGATTGCCGCGCGCCACCCGCGCGCCGCCGCCCTTGCCCATCCTGATCTCGGCGATGCCGAGCGCCTGCAGCGTGCGCAGCGCGTCGCGCGCCACGATCCGGCTGACGCCGTAGCGCGCAGCGATCTCGTTCTCGGTGCCGATGCTGTCGCCGGGCTTGAGCTTCTTGGCAAACAGCGCGTCGCGCACGTCGGCGACGATCTGCGAGGACAGCGACGCCGAGCGGCCGGGAAAGAAGATGCGCCCGGGCAGTCTTGAAGCGATCGGCGTCGACTGGGTAACCATGGCTCTCATGATAGCTTCGCGCTTTAAGGTAGTAAAGATATCATCTTATAAAAATGCCCGCGACGGATCGCCCCGGGCTGTTTTGCTGCGCCGGACGCCGTCTCGTGTCCTCGGCGGTTTGAGTAGGATTAAAGGAATAAAATCAGATAGCGGGAATTGGTCAAAGTCCCGACTGTTGTTTCGGCCTTCAGCGATGGGCATGGAATGATGCCCTGGGTGAGCTCGGCAAACCGCGGGACTTCAATGAAAAATGTTCTTTGGTTGATCATCGTGTTCGCAATCCTCGCCGGCGTCCCAACCGCCGCGAGCGCCGCCAAGCGCTGCAACAGTGATGGGACCTGCTACGGCGACATAAGAGAATATTGCATCGGATCCTTCCAGTTTTGCTATCGCGGCTTCTGGTCGCCGCAGCCAATCAGCGGCCGCACCTGCTATCCAAAAGTCGTGAGCGGTCGAACGATCTATTTTTGTCTTCAGTAGCCGTCAACGCCCGGATAAGACTGGCTCGCTCGCTAACGAGCGATGACAAACATCCTGAGCGTTTCGACCTCTACCGATCCGCCGAATGTTCGCTTTCGAAGGGTGAACCGGACATGATGGGTTGAGGCCATGTCGCCTTATGACCACCCATTGGCAGACGTAGGTTACCGCTCCCGCCGCGTGTCAGCGGTCTTTAGCCGGATCGGCTCCCAGAGCAGTGCAACTAGCACCGCTGTTGAAACGACGAGCGAAAAAATCCGGCCAAGATAAAAACCAATACTGAAACGGCCTGGAATGACAAAGACCACGGTTGCCAGCTCCGCGAGCAATGCACTAACCGCGACCATCAGCCACAAATCGAGCACCGAGCGGCGACGGACCCACAGTAACAACAGCGCGGCCATGCTGACTGCCAAGTCCATTCCGGCGACGTATTTCGCCAAAGGAGTAAATCTAGCTTCATTCAGAAAAAGCCTAGGCATGAGCGCCTCACCCATGGTTACAAGCAAAGTCAGCGCGCACACCAGTCCCGCCACGACCGCTACACTCAAAGCGACCGCTAGCCAGTGTGGAAGTCGGGCTGCGTCGCTCCCGTGTTTGCTGTCTTTCAGGCAGGCGTAGCCGATCACTGCTGCCGGGAAGCCAAGATTCCAGAACACATAAAGCCACGGGGTGGTTTGCAGCCCGCCACCCAGAATACCTGTCGGCGCAAATGCGCCTGGATAGGTCAACATATGTGGAATGATGATCGCCGCGGAGAAAAGATAACCGCTCGCAAGGACCAGCAGCGCACGTGAGCCAAATCGACTGAATAACAGAATCGCGGTTGATAAATCAGCGACAAGTATAATGGTCTCAACAGTTGGGACGAAGCTGTTAAGCCGCTCGAATTGCGTGCCTGCGAACGGGCACAATATCACGAATACGACGGCCACGTTCGCTGCGAACGCGAGCGCCGATTGATACTGAATCGTCGTCGGTAATCTCGTTGCCACCGACGGCACAAATTCGTCTAGTTCCGCGAGTCCGGCCATGCGCCCCAGCTTGCCGATTTTGTGAACATTATACGCGATATACGCTATGCGCTGCCAGCGGATGCGCCCATTGATCGAGCCGATTCGACTTCGCTGCGGTTCGCGGTGAGATCGATATGAGATCGGACGCGTGGCCTAGTCGCAAAGGCGCTGATTAGCCTGCCGTATCGAGTTGTGCGATCACACCCTATTCCGCATCAAGTTGCTGAGCCTGCCTTTTGCTCGTTACGTCATTTCGCTGCGATGCGCTGGCATGTCTCCTCTGGGGCACAGCCGACATGGCGGGAGCCGCTGCTGGCCTCGTCCTGGTCGCAAATGACCCAGACTGTGCTGCTGCAGCCAATCGCCCGGGCGCAACATCCACGCCCGTCCAAGCCCCTGACGGAGCGTTGGTCTGCTGCTAAAATTGCCTGGTTCAACCCGGTGGTGGCTATGAGGGGGTCCGATCTCATCAAAGTGGCTGCTGCCCGGATGATTACGCGGTCGCTTGCTCGACGCGCGCAACAATTCGGTATCTACCCAGCTGCGAGAGTTATCGTTTTCCTAGCAGCGGTGTTTGCTTGTTCGGCCGCTCTGGCAGATGAACCCAAGCGAGTCATGCTGCTTCATTCCTTCGGCCGCGATTTTAAGCCATGGAGCGAATATGCGAAAACAATCCGCAATGAATTGATTCAGCAATCGCCATGGGCTCTGGACATAACTGAAAACTCGCTGGTTACAGCCCGTTCCAGCAATGAAAACCCTGAAGTTCCTTTCGTTCAATATCTCGGTGCACTCTTTGCCGAACATCCGCTCGACCTGATTGTGAGCATTGGCGCGCCTGCGGCTGCCTTCGTGCAGCGGCATCGGCATGAGCTCTTTGCCAATACGCCCATGGTGTTCACGGCTGTGGATCAGCGTCGAGTGCAGTTTTCCCATCTCTCGGACAACAACTCCGTTGTTGCAGTCCGAAATCAACTATTTTGCCGCCCTGGAGAATGTGCTGCGAGTATTGCCGGACACCAAAAATGTGACGGTGGTGGTCGGTGCTTCTCCCATTGAAAAGTTTTGGAAGGACGAGATAGCCAAGGAGGCTGAGCCGCTGAAAGACCGGCTTACGCTTTCATGGACCGATCATTTGTCATTCGAAGAGCTCCTGAAACGCGCTGCCGCGCTGCCACCACAGTCCGCGATCTTCTGGGAGCTAATGATCGTCGATGCGGCGGGCGTTGTGCACGACGGTAATACGGCGTTGGCAAGGCTTCACAAAGTGGCCAATGCGCCCATTTTTTCGTATGACAAGTCCTTCTTCGGAAGCGAGATTGTCGGCGGCCCGCTTCTCTTGGTGGCTGATACCAGCCGACAGACAGCCGCTGTCGCTGTTCGCATCCTCGGTGGCGAGAAGGCGGGCGCCATCAAAACCCCTTCCGTCCAATTTGCAATGCCCAGATTTGACTGGCGAGAAATGCAACGCTGGGGCATCAGCGAAAGCCGTCTACCGCCGGGAAGCGAAATTTATTTTCGCAATCCAACTGTATGGAACCAATACCGCAACTACATCCTCACGGGCATTGCCGCAATTCTGATCCAAACCGGGCTGATCACTTGGCTCATTTACGAGCATTGGCGTCGCCATACTGCTGAGATTACGGCGCGCGGAGCGATGTTCGAGTTGACCCAAATGGACCGCATAGCAGGCGCGGGACAGCTTTCGGCCTCGATCGCGCACGAGGTCAATCAACCGCTGGCGGCCATCGCGGCAAACGCCGGTGCTGCGATGAACTGGCTCAAAGCCAAGACCCCCAATATCGACGAGGTGCGAGCCGCATTGGCACAAATCTCCAGCGACAGCCAACGCGCAGGAGACATAGTCACCAATCTCCGCGGTCTATTCAGAAAGGACACTCAGAAAAAAGAATCGGTCGAACTCAATGAGGTCATTCGTTCGGTGCTGGAACTGGTCAGGATCGAGCTGCAAAAGTACCGCATCGAGGTGCGCACGCAGCTCGATGATGGACTGCCAGCGGTCACCGGCAGCAAGGTCCAATTGCAGCAATTGGTTCTCAATCTCGTGATGAACGCCAGGGACGCCATGCAATCGGTGCCCTCGCAGCGCCAACTGCTCATAAAGTCCGAACGCAGCGGGCCAGACCGGGTGCAGGTTTCGATTGAAGATTCGGGACCCGGAATTTCTCCGTCTGATCTGGAAAAACTCTTCCAGCCGATGTTTACGACCAAATCGCACGGCATGGGGATGGGTCTGTCCATCTGCCGATCGATCGTGGAAGCCCACCACGGCCGCATCTGGGTCGCCGCTGACAGCGAGACAGGCGCGGCGTTCCGGTTTTCGCTGCCGGAGCGAAGCTGACATTGCAGCAAGGCTGCGCTGACGGTTGACCTAGCGGCCCGCACGCCGGCGGGACACACGCGCCCAAATCACCGCCCGCTTCCATGGGGTATAGATCGGGGGAAAACCCGCATTTCAAAACCGTTTCCCGGATGGAGCGGAAGCGAAATCCGGGACCAGCGACCGATCCCCCTCTTCGCTCCATCCAGGCTAGGAGTCTATGCGATCTGCCTTTTGGACACAGCGTCAACGTCCTCCGACAAGATCGCGGCTTCGCGCAGCAGCGATGCTTTGATCTGAAAGAAAATTAAGGCGTGGATGCCCGCGACAAGCGCGGGCATGACGGATCGAAGCCAAGTGCCATTGGCTTAACCCACCCGACTCGGAATTCGCGACAAAGAAAAAGCGGCCTCCGAAATCCTGGAGGCCGCTGTTTCCGTCCCGCGCCTGGTTTTTTTAGTTCGCGCGAATGACGACGCGATCGCGGTCGTGGTGATGATGACGCCAGCCTTCGTGACGACCGCGGTCCCAGCCGTAGTGACGGCCGTTGTCCCAGTGACGATGGTTTTTCTTGATGACGACGACCTCGCGGGCGTCCGCCGCGTTGCTCGCGGCCGGCAGAGCCAAGCCGAGGGCAGCGAACGCAGCGAGCGACAGCAGAATCTTGCGCATACAGTTTCTCCTTCTGGAAGGTATGTCATGACAACGCGCAGACCCATGAAACGTTCCGGATTTTTGTTTTGAACAGATATTCATGGAACTGAATGTGGTTCCCGCGCGAAGCGGGTTTGTCAGATGTGACTATGGCATTCGCGCGTGCGGCAAGCGGCAGCTCCACGCCCGATTCCATTTCTTCAACCGCTTTTCGCGGCGAATCGCGTTCTCGATATCGTCGAACTGTTCGAAATAGACCAACCGATGGACGTCGTATTTATTGGTAAAGCCTTCAGCGGCCTTGGTCTTGTGCTCGTACACGCGGCGCACGAGATCGTTGGTAACGCCAACGTACAGCGTTCCGCCGAGCTTGCTTGCGAGGATATAGACCCAATAGCTGCGTGATCAACTCATACGAAAGGCCGAGGCTACTGGATCGCCCGCCTTCGCAGGCGATGACAACTCGGATGGATAACAACCGTCGGAAGGCCGCAGGCTGCGCTCAATCCGGGCTACGGTACTGCGGCCCGCCTACGCCGCGGCGGCCTTGCCCTTGCCGCGCTGGATCGCCTCCCAGACCCGCAGCGGCGTCGCCGGCATGTCGATCTGGTCGACGCCGAGCGGACGCAGCGCGTCGATGATGGCGTTGATCACGGCCGGCGGCGCGCCGATGGTGCCGGACTCGCCGATGCCCTTGAGCCCGAGCGGATTGGTCTTGCACGGCACCTCTTCCAGCGCGCATTCGACGTTCGGCATCTGGCTGGCGTGCGGCATGGCGTAGTCGAGGAAGCTGCCGGTGATGAGCTGGCCGCTGCCGCGGTCGTAGACCTGGTGCTCCATCAGCGCCTGGCCGATGCCCTGCACCACGCCGCCCATCTGCTGGCCGCGCACGATCATCGGGTTCAGCATGCGGCCGAGGTCGTCGACCACGTAGTAGCGGTCGACGCCGACCTCGCCGGTCTCCGGATCGACCTCGAGCTCGACGACGTGGGCGCCGTTGGGATGGCTCGGCGGCGTCGGATCGAAGCTGCCGGTCGCCTCGAGGCCGATGCCGAACTTCGCGGTCAGCGGCCCCATCGGGGCGTACGAGGCCTTGGCGACGTCGGTGAGCTTGATCTGCTTGTCGGTGCCGCTGACGCGATAGGTGCCCTCCTTGAACTCCAGGTCGCCTTCGTCGGCCTCCATCATGGCGGCGGCGAACTTCTTGCCCTTCTCGATCATGGCGTCGGCGGCGATCTTCAGCGCGTTGCCGCCGACCACGGCGCTGCGCGCGCCGTAGGTGCCGCGGCCGTAGCCGACCTGACCGGTGTCGCCCTGCACGTAGCGGATTTGCTCGAACGGCACGCCGAGGATCTCGTGGGCGAGCTGCGCGAACACGGTGGCGTGGCCCTGGCCGTGCGAATGGGTGCCGCCGTAGACGGTGAGCGCGCCGGAGGGATCGAACTTCATCTCCATGCGGTCGTTGAAGATGCCGCCGAACTCGATGTAGAAGCACACCGAGCGGCCGCGCAGCTTGCCGTTCTTCTTGCTCTCGCGCTGGCGGGCGGAAAAGCCCTTCCAGTCGCTGTTCTCCATGGCGAGGTCCATCATGCGGACGAACTCGCCGCAGTCGTAGACCCAGTGCGTCGGCGTGGTGTAGGGCAGCTTCGCGGTCGGGATCAGATTCTTCCGGCGAATTTCGGCGCGATCGATGCCGGTGACGTTGGCGGCGTGCTCGATCAGCCGCTCCATGAAGTAGGCGGCCTCGGGACGGCCGGCGCCGCGATAGGGCCCGCTCTGCGAGGTGTTGGTGAACACGCCCTGCGACATGATGTGCATGGTCTGGATGTCGTAGGCGGCCGGCACGAAGCGGATCGAGAAGGCGCCGGCGGCGAGCGCTGCGCCGACGAAATAGGCGCCCATCTGGAACAGCGACTTGGAACGCAGGCCGAGAATCTTGCCGTGCTCGTCGAGCGCGAGCTCGCCGTAATAGACCATCTCGCGGGCGTGATGATCGTTGATCATGCTTTCGCTGCGGGTCGCGGTCCATTTCACCGGGCGGCGGATTTTTTTCGACGCCCACATGACCAGGAGATCGTCGGGGAACGGCCCGCCCTTCAGGCCGAAGCCGCCGCCGACGTCCGGCGAGACCACGCGGATCTGGTTCTCCGGCACGTGGAAGATGTGGCTGAGCTCCATGCGCAGCGCCGTGCGGGTTCTGCGAGGCGGCGTAGAGCGTGTAGAAATCGTCGACCGCGTTGTAGTCGCCGATCGCGACGCGCGGCTCCATCGACACCGGCGACAGCCGGTTGTTCTCGACGCGGAGCTTGACGACGTGCTTGGCCTTGGCGAAGGCGGCGTCGGTCGCCGCCTGGTCGCCGAACATCAGGCGGAAGGCGTTGTTGCCGCCTGGGTTGTCGTCCCACACCTTCGGTCGCGTCGGGCTTGGCGGCGTCCTCGATGTTGATCACGGCCTTGCAGCGGCTCGTAGTCGACCTCGACCAGCTCGGCGGCGTCGCGGGCCTGCGCCAGGGTCTCGGCGACGACGAAGGCGACGCGGTCGCCGACATGGCGGACGCGGTCGGAGACCAGCAGCGGCTGGAAGGTGCGGTGGCCCTTCGGCGCGCCGAAGTCCTCCGGCATCAGGGCCGCGGTCATGGCGCCGAGCTTGTCCGCCGCGACGTCGGCGCCGGTGAGCACCGCGAGCACGCCGGGCGCGGCCTTGGCCTTGGCCACGTCGATCTTCCTGATCCTGGCGTGGGCGTGGGGCGACAGCACGTTGACGCCG
>CAVPDL010000004.1:0-161645 GCA_963702635.1 uncultured Alphaproteobacteria bacterium | reverse complement strand
TGGGCCATATTCGGCAGCGCCATGTCGTCGACGTAGCGCCCCTGCCCCTTCAGGAAGCGGCTGATCCTCGACCCGGCGCACCGGTTGTCCGATCCCGAACTTGGCCATGGCTGTTTCCTCCAATTCTTTGGGCCGATGTTACACCACCCGCCAGCCTGTGCCACACGTGTCCCGCACGCGGTGCAGCGCGTCAGCGGTGCACCGCAGATGCGGGACCCCGGTCGGCTCGTTGTTAGAAACCGGGGTCCCGGGTCTGCACTGCATCACTTCGTGCTGCAGTGCGCCCGGGACACGAGACTGTGCATTACCGGTTCAGCCATCTGCGGGCGAAGCCGAACAGGCCCTGGGGCAGGAAGATGATGATGGCGATGAAGATGACACCGAGCGGGATCAGATAGGGAAATTGGTCGCCGAACAGCCGGCCCAGCAATTCGCGGAGCAGCAGGAAGGTGGCAGCGCCGAAGATCGGGCCGACCAAGGTGCCGATCCCCCCCATGACGTTGTAGATCACGGTCTCCCCCGAAATCAGGAAGAACACGAAGTCGGGCGCGGCGAAGCGATTCTGGACGGCGTAGAGCACGCCGGCGAGCCCCGCGAACAGGCCGGACAGCATCACCGCCACGATCTTGTAGCGCTCGATCGGATAGCCGATGGCGCGCGTGCGCCCCTCGTTCTCGCGGATCGATTGGAGCACCATACCGAACGGCGAGCGCATGATGCGGCGCAGGATCAGGTAGGAGCCGGCGACCATGGCGAGCACGAACCAGTGCAGCGTGGTGTTGTCGAACGGCACGGTCCAGAGGCCGGGAATGCCGAACTGCGGGCGGCTGAACGACAGGCCGTTCTCGCCGCCGGTGATCTCGGTCGAGGTGAAGATGAAGACGTAGAAAATCTGCGAGAAGATCAAGGTGGTGATGGCGAAGTAGATGTCGCGCAGCCGCGTCGAGAAATAGGCGACGAAGGCCGCGACCGCCGCAGCCGCGATCAGGCCGAAAGCGAGCGCGAGCCAGAGGTTGGCCGGCTTGAACATCAAGAGCGCGGTCGCCGCGCCATACATGCCGAGGCCGAAAAAGGCCGAATGGCCGAACGACACCATGCCGGTGTAGCCGATCAGGATGTCGGAGGACATGGCGAGCAGTCCCCAGATCAGGATTTCGGTGACGAAACGCTGCCAGAAGGTCGGCAGCACCAGCGGCGCCACGATCAACAGCGCGATGGCGACCCCGAAGACGGTCCAGAACACGGCGGCGTGGCGGTCGAGGAGCCTGGTCATTTGGGTGTCGGCACGAACAGGCCGGTCGGCCGGAACAGCAGGGTCAGGATCAAGACGACGAAGGATACGATCACCGCCTGCGACGGCGCCAACCAGATCGAGGCATAGGACTTCGAGCAGGCTGACGAAGATCGCGGCCGCGATCGAGCCGCCGAGATTGCCCATGCCGCCGACCACGACGACGATGAAGGCCTTCAGCACCCAGTTCAGCCCCATGGTGTGGTTGACCGCGACCAGTGGGGCAAACAGCACACCGCTCGCCGCCGCCATCGCGGCGCCGATGGCGAAGGCCGCGGTGTGGACCCACGGCACCGGGATGCCCATGGCCTGCGCCATGACGCGGTCCTGGGTGGTGGCCCTGATCCAGATGCCGTACTTGCCGTGCTTGAGGAACAGCCAGAAGCCGCCGATGATGGCGGCCGACAGGCCTGCGATCAGCAGCCGGTAGTACGGATATTCCAGATAAAACAGCCTGAAGTAGCCGGTGAACGGCTCGTTGATCTTGCGCGCCACCGGGCCGAACTGCCACAGCGCGTAATTCTGCAGGATCAGCGAAAGACCGAAGGTGGCGAGGATCGTGGTCAAAGGATCGCGGCCGATCAGCGGCCGCAAGGTCACGATCTGCATCGCCGCGCCGAAAATGCCGACCAGCACGGTGGCGAGGATCAGCGCCAGCCAGAAGCTGCCGGTGGTCGCAAGCACCACAACGCCGACGTAGGCGCCGAGCATGAATAGCTCGCCGTGGGCGAAATTCACCACGTCCATAATTCCGAAGATCAGCGTCAGCCCGGAGGCGATCAGCGCCAGAATCATGCCGGTGACGATGCCGTTGAGCGTCTGGATCAGGAACAGCTCCCACGGGAAATCCTGCACGAAAGACAGAACCGGCATCCTACACCCCGAGATATTGCTTGATGACGGCGTCGCCGACCTTGAGGTCGGCGGCGGGCGCGTGGTGGCGGATCGCGCCCTTCTCCATGATGTAGATGCGCTGGCTCGCCTCCAGCGTCAGCGGCACGTTCTGCTCGACCAGCAGGATCGCCACGCCCTCGCGGTGCAGCGCGTCTATGATCTGGTGGATCTGCGACACCATGCGCGGCATCAGGCCTTCGGTCGGCTCGTCGAGCAGGATGATCTTCGGCTCGAGCATCATGGCGCGCGCGATCGCCAGCATCTGCTGTTCGCCGCCCGACAGCGTGCCGCCGGCCTGGTTGCGCCGCTGACCCAGCACCGGGAAATAAGCGAACACCTTGTCGAGCAGCTCCTGCCGGCGCGTCTCGGTGACGCCGGGCCGGTCGAGGCCGGTGCGGAGATTCTCCATCACCGTGAGCAGGCGGAAGATGCGGCGATCCTCGGGCACATAGCCGATGCCGAGCTTGGCGAGCTTATGGGCCGGCATGCCGGTGATCGGCTGCTCGCCGAACGTCACCTTGCCCTGGCGCGGGCTGACAAGCCCCATGATTGTCTTGAGCGTCGTGCTCTTGCCGACGCCGTTTCGCCCGAGCAGGCCCACCACCTCGCCGCGGCCGATGACCAGCGACACGCCGTGCAGGATGTGACTCTTGCCGTAGTAGGTGTGCAGGTCCTCCACGGTGACCAGCGGATCGGCGGGCGTTGCGTTGCTCATCGGCGCCAACCTCGCAGCAGCGAAGGCATGACGGGCGATGCCACAGCGTCCCCTCCCCCCTTGAGGGGGAGGGACAGGGAGGGGGGTACGGCAATCGCCGAGTTCGCCAAGTACCCCCCTCCCCACCCCTCCCCCTCAAGGGGGGAGGGAGCAGGCCGAGTTCGCGGCAGGCGCGGTGCACCGATCAAAAGGCAGGACAGAAGCGCGCTCATGTCTTGAGATAGACCTCCAGCACGCGCGGATTGTTCTGGATCTCGGCCGGCGGGCCTTCGGCCAGCACCTCGCCGTAATGCAGCACGGTGATCTTCTCGGCCAGGCCCATGACGAGCTGCATGTCGTGCTCGACGATCAGGATGGTGTGGTCCTTGGCGATGCGGCGCACGAGCTGGATGGTGTCATGGGTCTCGGCCGCGCTCATGCCGGCGGTCGGCTCGTCGAGACATAGAAGCTCGGGCTCGGTCGCAAGCGCGATGCCGATCTCCAGGTTGCGCTGCTCGCCGTGCGACAGGTTGGAGGCGAGCTCGTCCGCCTTGGCGGCAAGGCCGACCGCTGCCAGCACCGCTTCCGCCTTGCCGACGATGTCGGTGAAATGGCTGTGGTGGCGAAGCATGTTCCAGCCGTGCCGGCGCGACTGCGCCGCGATGCGCACGTTCTCCAAGGTCGTGGCGTTCGGCATGATCGTGGTGATCTGATAGGACCGTGCGATGCCCGCCCGCGAGATCAGATTGGGCGGCAAGCCGGTGATATCGGCGCCATTGAACAGAATGCGGCCCGCGGTCGGGCGCAGAACGCCGGTGAGACAATTGAAGAAGGTGCTCTTGCCGGCGCCGTTCGGTCCGATGATGGCGCGGATTTCGCCGCGGTTGACCGAGATGCTGACGTTGTTGAGCGCGGCAAGCCCGCCAAAGCGGATGGTCAGGCCCTCGGTGCGCAGCACAGGGGCGGTCTCGCCTCCCCGGCCAGCGGTCGGGGAGGATGTCTGCGCTGACGCTATCTCCGACACTTAGGCAGAAACTCCCTTGGAGCCGCATACTCTGCCACCCTCCCCTGGCGGGGGAGGGTGAACCGAGTTCGTGGCATGCGCCCTGCTCTCTCAGTTCCGCTTAGGCGAACTTGCAGGCCGGCGGGAAGATCGTCTTCTCCTTCTCGATCGTCGCCAGGATCTTGTACTTGCCGCCCCGCACCTCGCTGATGAACTGCCGCAGGAAGGCCTGGTGATCCTCCTTGCGGAGCGTCTTGTCGCCCTGCGGGAAATCATCACCTTCCTTCATCTCCAGCCCTTCCAGCGCCTCGATCAGCTTCGTCGTGTCCTCGCGGCCGCGGAACTTCGACTTCTCCATGCCGATCTTCAGCGCGTTCATCGCCTCGTAGTTCGACTGCGTGTAGCGATCGGGATCGGGGTTGCTGGAGTCGATCTTCGACAGGCGCTTCTTGGCTTCGTCGAAGAACTTATGGTGCGCCGGCGTATCAAGCGGCCCGACGAAGATCGGCAGGTAGCGCTCGATGCCGACGAAGCCGTCGATCTTGTTGCCGAGACCCGGCAGGTTGGTGGATTCGGCGATGGCACCGTCGCCGGCGAACTTGTACTTCTTGGTCAGGCCGAGATCGTAGGCCTGGTTGCCGAGCGTCACGCCGTCCGGCCCGAAGAAGATGCCGAATATGCCGTCGAAATTGCCGGTGAGCTTGGACAGGAACGGCGTCATGTCCGGCGTGGCGATCGGGATGCCGGTGGTGCCGACCACCTCGCCGCCCGCCTTCTTGATCTCCTGGGCGTAGGCGTCGCGCGTCGATTGGCCCCAGGAATAGTCGGCGTAGAGGATGTGCCACTTCTTGCCCATGTTCTTGATCATGTAGGGCGCGAAGGCGACCGCCTGCGACGGCGCGTAGTCGTGGACGCGGAAGCTCCAGCGGTTGCACTTGGTCGTGGTCAGCGTGGTGTCGAGGCACACGCTGATCATGTTGACGACCTTGGCCTCCTCGAACACCGGCATACAGGCGAGGCAGATGTTGGAAAGGAAGCCGCCGACGTGAGCGTCGACCTTGTCCTCGTCGACCAGCTTGGAGACCTTGCGGCGGCCGACGTCCGGCTTGGACTCGTCGTCCTGGATGAGAACCTCGACCGGGCGGCCGTTGATGCCGCCGTTCTTGTTGATGCGATCGGCGGCCATCTGCAGGCCGACCACCGCGGTCTTGCCGCCGACCGCCGCAGGGCCCGACAGCGGCTGCTCGGAGCCGATCTTGTAGGGCTTCTCGGCGCCGAATGCTTTGAGCCAGGGCGCCGGCACCAGCATAGAGGCGCCGAGCGCGCCGGCCTTCACGCCGTATCCGATCACGCGGCGGCGCGTGGCCTTGCCGCGATACCAAAAGTCCTCGAACTGATCCCGATTGTCGTCAGCCATGACTGGGTCCCTCTCCGGTCCGCTCGACATTTGATTGTGGTCATCGCCTCGAGCGGATGGCGAAGCCCATGTGGCGACCGCTGCCCGCGCGCAGCGGCTCAATGGCAATCAACGTTGATGGCTTCAGCCGCGATGAAAGAACTCCGCTGATGCCCCCTCAAGCCGCGGAAACGTCCGCCATCAAGCGTCTTTCTGGGAGATAGACTGCCACCAATTCCAAGCGGTGCCAACGCCCCGGAGCCAAGCAAAAGGCGTGCAAGCCTGCCCTGGCGGCGTTTGCCCGGACGTTGAGCATCGCCGGCCGGCCGATGCTAGGATGGCAAGCATCGATGCGTCGGCGTGTCGCGCCCGGCGCCAGAAATCGAGGGACCATCATGCCCGCCGCAGCCCAGAAACGCCAACTCCCGGATGTGCCGCTGACCGGCGAAGATGCCCGCCGCGCCATTCGCAACGGCCAATGGACCGGCCCGACATCGGGGATGGCGCCCGGCTACGTGCAGGGCAACCTTGCCATCCTGCCGAATGCGCTGGCCGCCGATTTCATGCGCTTCTGCCAGCTCAATCCAAAGCCCTGCCCGGTGCTGGCGGCAGGCGCACCCGGCGACCCGCACCTGCCCTCGCTCGGCGCCGACCTCGACATCCGCACCGACCTTTGCCGCTACAAGGTGTTCCGGAACGGCGAGCTGGTCGACGAGCCCGACGACATCACCACGCACTGGCGTGACGACCTGGTGATCTTCGCGCTCGGCTGCTCCTTCTCCTTTGAAGACGCGCTGGTGCAGGACGGCATCGAGCTGCGCCACATTACCAATGGCAGCACCGTGCCGATGTATCGCACCTCGGTCGAGACCACGCCGGCGGGGCCGTTCCACGGTCCGCTGGTGGTGTCGATGCGGCCGCTCACGCCCGCCGACGCGATCCGCGCCGTTCAGATCACCACGCGGTTTCCAGCGGTGCACGGCGCGCCGGTGCATCTCGGCATGCCGGAGCTGATCGGCATCAAGGACATCATGAAGCCCGACTGGGGCGACCCGCCGCAGATGAACTCTGACGAGATGCCGGTGTTCTGGGCCTGCGGGGTGACGCCGCAGTCGGTGGTGGCGACGGTCAAGCCCGAGTTCTGCATCACGCACTATCCGGGCTGCATGCTGGTGACGGACCGGAAGAATTCCGAGTTTGCGATCATGTAGCTCGCTGGGCGGTGCGTTCGCCTCGGCACCCGTCATTGCGAGCCGAAGGCGAAGCAATCCAGGCCGCCTGGTACGGCTAGATTGCTTCGTCGCGGAGCCTGTCATCGGGCCGCGCTTCGCGCGGACCCGTTGGCTCCTCGCAATGATGGGGCCGCGTCACAAGAACTCCTTCGGAATCTCCGTCCATTTCTCGCGGCCGCGGTAGTAGAGCGGCTTCTTTTTGTATTTGGCGAGATAGTCCCGGTACCTTTGCCGCTCGCGCCGCACGCGCTTCAATGAGCGCCTGATCTTGCGCGACGGCAGCTCGAGCAGCATGTTCTCGACCGCCCAGACATTGCGCTTCGAGAACCGCCAGTCGTACGAGCCCATCGCCTTGCCGACATCGACCACCGAATAGCCTTTCACCCGGCCGGTGGTGTCGATGTACGGATCGAAATAGCTCTCGGCGAGCGCGCGCGGCGAGCGGAACACCGGCTTTCGCCCATGCAGGCCCGGGTCGCGCGAGCGCGCGACCGAGCCCCACCGGCCGCGATGGCGGTAGACGAAGATCACATGGTCGAGCAGATCGACCGATTCCAGGCCCAGCAGCAGCGGCGGATAGCCGTGCTGCTCCATGACGCAGGCCGCAAACAGCGCCGCCTCCAGGCAATGCGCCGTGCGGCGCCGGGCGACCTGACGGAAGCTGCGCAGCGCATCCCCGTGCGGCTCGGAATTGTACGGCAGGCGGTTCAGGAAACGCTGCACTGCAAGAGGAGTGCGCAGCCGGCGAATGAGGCGCCGCTCCGCCGGGGTGAAACTGTGGCTGGAAGGCTTCACGTCGCCAAGAATCATGTGAATCCAAACATCTGTTCATGCAGCGCCGCTCGCCCGGGTGCAATATGGGCCGGGGTTCTGTTCGGGGCCGGACGATGAGCTGGAGACTTTCGAGGATCGTTTTCCTTACTGCTGCGCTGTGTGGCGGCAGCGCCGCGGCGAGCGCGGCCGATTGCCCCGGCAATGCCAACGCCATCGGCACCAGCCGCACCATCGTGGTCGATCCGCGCGAGCATGGCCGGATCGGAACGATGGATTACGTCGAGACGCTGCCTCTCGCCGATCGGGAGGTCGTGCTCACCTTCGACGATGGGCCGCTGCCGCCTTACACCGACCGGATCCTGAAAATCCTCGCCTCGGAGTGCGTCCAAGCCACCTATTTCATCGTCGGCGAGATGGCCAGGGCCTACCCCGAGGCGGTGCGGCTCGTCCATGAAGCCGGCCACACCATCGGCACGCACAGTTGGAGCCACCCGCTCAAGTTCCGCGCGCAGAGCTTCGAGCGCGCCAAGTTCCAGGTCGACCAGGGCATTGCCGCGACCGCCGCGGCGCTCGGCAATCCGGGGCAGGTCGCGCCGTTCTTCCGCTTCCCGGGCTTCGGCCACACCGGCGCGATCGAGGAATACCTCGCCGACAAGGGCATCATGGTCTGGGGCGCCGACGCGCCGGCCGACGACTGGTTCAAGATCAGCGCCAGCGAGATCGCGCGGCGCGCGATCCGGCGCCTGGAGGGCAAGGGCAAGGGCATCCTGCTGCTCCACGACATTCATGCGCGGACCGTGGAGGCGCTGCCGATCATCCTCAAGACGCTGAAGGAGCGCGGCTTCCGCATCGTCCATGTGGTGCCGTCCACGCCGGAGCGTCCGGCGACCGCGACCGTCGCCGGCGCCTGGCGGCTGCACAGCCGGCCGGGTCCGGTCGCGCCGGTCATCAGGATCGCCTCGGTGCAAAATCTCGACGCCGAAAGCCTGGCGAAGCTGAACATGGAACTGCCTTGCGCGCTGCCGGACCCGGAGGGAGAGCAGGCGACCTGGCGGGGGCACCGATCAAAGCGGCTGCATGAGGCGCGGCTGCATCTGCATCGCGGGGGGGCGCTTTCGGCGAAGGAACAGGCCGCGGACGAGTCGCCGGTCAAGCCCGCCAGCCGCAAGCATGGCGCGCGGCCCGACCGCCTCGCCGGCGTCGATGTAAAAGCACCGATCCTGATCGGCAACAGCCACGCCATCGAGTGACGGCGCCTCTTTCGGCAGATTCAATCAAGCAGGGCGCGTATTCATAACGCGTCGTTGTTCGCGCCCGTTGGTGAATACTGCTTAGCTCTACCGTGTCAGAAATGCTGGAAAGCGCTGAACTCCGGTATTACCGCGAGCGAGGCGCTCGTTGCTGCGCCCCACCCGCGGTGGCACCGAAGTATTGCGCTTTCCAGCGCTGATGACGCAACTGCTTCGACCAAAACAAACGCGCTCTAACGTATCAGCACGCCGCGCCAGTCGCTGCCGCTGCTCTGGAGCAGCTCGGCCACGTCGATCGTCTCCTCGCCCGGCACGCGGATGCGCTTGAACGCCATCTCGGGGGCGGCCAGCGGCTTGGTGGCATCAAGCCCCATCTTGGCGCCGACGCCGTCGCGGTTCGACGGATCGAGCTTGGAGCCCTGGCTCTCCGGCACGATGACCAGATCGCGGTCGGCCTGGAAGCGCGTCGCCAAGGCCCACTCCACGTCCTGCGGATTGTGGATGTCGACGTCGTCGTCGACCACGATGACATGCTTCAAGTCGAACGAGCCGGCGAAGGCGCCGAGGATCACGTTCTTGCCCTGCCCTTCCTGGGTCTTCCTGATCTTGACGAAGAGATGGAAGCGCATGGTGCCGCCGGGCGACAGGTGCACGTCGAGCACGTTGGGGAAATTGCGGCGCAGGTGCGCGATGCAGCGTCGCCTCTTTCGGGATCGCGCCGAGCAGCAGGTGCTCCAGCCCGCCACCGCTCATGGTGTGGAAGATCGCGTCCTTGCGGTGCGTGACGGCCGAAACCTCCATCACCTCGCGGTTGGAGCGACTGCCGTAGGTTTGCGGGAATTCCCCGAACGGGCCTTCCGGCTCGCGCACGTTGGCGAGGATGCGGCCCTCGATCACGATCTCGGCCTCGGCCGGCACGCGGATGTCGCTGGTCAGGCACTTCACCACCGGCAGCGGCCGGCCTTGCAGCGCGCCGGCGATCTCAAGCTCGTCGTGGTCGATCGGCACGATCGCCTGCGAGGCGAGCAAGGTCAGCGGGTCGACGCCGATGACGATGGCAGCGTCCAGCGGCTGGCCGGCCTCCTCGGCCATGCGATGAAACGTGAAGGTGTGGCGCGGCAGCACCAGCACGCCGAGACGGTTGGGGCCGTTGACCTGGCAGCGGTGGATCGAGACGTTCTGTTTTCCGGTCTTCGGATTGCGCACCACCATGATGCCGGCCGCGATATAAGGCCCGCCGTCGTGCTCGTTGTGGGTCGGTATCGGAAGCTGTTTGAGCAGGTCGACCTGCTTGATGAACCACCTCCTGCGCGGGCGCCGACTTGACCTCCTGCCACGGCAGCGGATGGAGCGCAGCGGCCTGGAAATGCGCCAGCATCTCGGCCGGCTCGACGCCCATCGCCTCGGCCATCCAGCCGCGATCGGAGACGAGCCCCGACACCACCGGCATCGGATGGCCGCCGGGCTTGGGGAACACCGTGGCGCGCAGGCCGTCGAGCCGCTTGGCGTGGGCGGCGAGATCGAACTTCAGGCCGATGCCGGGCTTCATCACCGCAAGCCGGCCGCGCGCGGCCAGATGATCGAGCCAGTCGCGCAAGCTGCGGACCGGCTGCGGCGCGTTGGTTCCGTGCGTTGGCATCTCGTGCTTGGTCATGGGGCGAAGATGTATCATCCTTGGGCGACCGAGGAACACCGAGACGACCGATGCTTGATCTTGGCACCAGCTTTCTCGGCAGCGTCGCGCGCGACCCCAATGCGCTGGCCATCGTCGATGGCGACGTGCGGCTGACCTACGCGCAGTGGTACCGGCGGATTTCGGCGCTGGTCGAGGCGTTCGACCGGCTGGGGCTGAAGCCCGGCGATCATCTGGTCACGGCGCTGCAAAACAACTGGCAGGCTGCGACCATCCACTGGGCCTGCCAGTTCGCAGGCATCATCGTCACGCCGCTGAACTGGCGCTCGACCGCCGAGGAGCTGGACTATTGCCTCGACAATGCCGAGGCCAAGGCGCTGGTCTATGAGGCGGTGTCGGCCGAGGCGGTGCGGGCGTCGAAGGAGGCCGGCAAGCGACCGCGGATCGCGGTGGCTGGCCGGGAGGACATCCCTTTCGAGGAATTGGCAGCGACGTACGCGTCGGATGCCATGCCGCGCGCCGAGCGCCGAGGCTTGGTCGGTGATGCTCTATACGTCGGGCACCACCGCCAAGCCCAAGGGCGTGCCGCGCCGCCAGCGCGCCGAGCGAGCGGCGGCGCTGGCGCACGTGGCGCAGAATCTCTACCGCAACGGCGAGCGCACGCTCGGCGTCATGCCGCTCTACCACACCATGGGGGTGCGCTCGCTGCTGGCCATGTCGCTGATCGGCGGCACGTTCGTCTGCCTGCCGCGGTTCGACGTGGCGCGGGCGCTGGAGCTGATCGAGGCGGAGAAGATCACCAACCTCTATCTGGTGCCGACGCTCTATCACGACCTGGTGCGCCACGAGCGCTTCAAGCAGACCGACGTTTCCTCGGTGCGCAAGATCGGCTTTGCCGGCGCGTCGATGACCGACGGCCTGCTCAAGGAATTGCAGGCGGCGTTCAAGCCCGAGCTGTTCGTCAACCACTACGGCTCTTCGGAAATCTACACCTTCACCATCGACCAGAACGCGCCGGCCAAACCGGGCTCGGCCGGCCGCGCCGGCATCAACGAGACGATGCGCGTGGTGCGGCTCGGCGCGGCCTCCCCTGACGAGGTTGCGCCGCCCGGACGAAGAAGGCGAGATCATCTCGCTGCTGCAAAGCGACGAGGCGTTCGAGGGCTACTGGCGCAGGCCCGAGGCCGACGCGAAGGCGATCCGGCAGGGCTGGTACTTCACCGGCGACACCGGGTTTTTCGACGCCGACGGCGACCTGTTCGTCACCGGCCGGGTCGACGACATGATCATCACCGGCGGCGAGAACGTCTCTCCGGTCGAGATCGAAAGCTGCCTGTCGCTGCACCAGGCGGTGTCGGAGGTGGCGGTGGTCGGCCTGCCCGACGAACGCTGGGGCAAGGTGGTCACCGCCTTCATCAAGCGCAGCGCCCTCGTCGGACCACGACGCGCTCGATGGGCATTGCCGGGGCTCCGGCCTTGCCGCGTTCAAGCGGCCGCGGCGCTATGTATTTGTCGAGACCATCCCGAAATCGCCGGTCGGCAAGTTGCTCCGGCGAATGCTGGTCGCGGGCGAGTATCAGCCGGAGAAGGCGGCGCCGCATTCGACAGAGACAGCGGCATGACACGAACCTCTCCGCAGTCATGCCCGGGCTTGACCCGGGCATCCATGATGCGTTGAAACAGACCCGATCGTACGTTCGTGCTTGCTGCATCTCCTCATGGATGGCCGGGTCAAGCCCGGCCATGACGTGGATAGGATTGGGCACATGGCCTCCGAAATGAAATTCACCGACCCCCGCCTCGCATCGCTCGACGGCTTCCGCGTCGAGATCGACGAGGCGCGCGAGCGCGCCGACGTCATCCTCGACCGGCCGCCGCTCAACGTGGTGTCGATGCCGCAGCGCGACCAGCTTCGACTGGTGTTCGAGAGCCTGGACGAGAATCGCGCAAGTCCGCATCATCGTGCTGCGCGCCATCGGCGAGCATTTCTCCTCGGGCGGCAACATCAAGGGCTTCATGGAGGCGTCGCCCGAAACAGTGTCGAAGCTCGCCTGGAACATCGCGGCGCCGGCGCGCTGCGCGAAAGCCGGTGATCGCCGCAAACCGCGGCTATCTGCTTCGGCGTCGGCTTCGAGATTTCGCTGGCCTGCGACTTCCGCATCGTCTCGGAAACCGGCTTCTACGCGCTGCCCGAGCAGCGGCTCGGACAGATTCCCGGCTCCGGCGGCTCGGCTCGGCTGCAGAAGATCGTCGGCATCACCCGCACCAAGGACATCGTGATGCGCTCGCGCCGGATTCCGGCGAAGCAGGCCTACGACTGGGGCATCGCCACCGAGTGCGTGCCCGACGACAAGCTCGAGGCGGCGACCGATGCGCTGGTCGATGAGCTTCGCGCATTCTCGCCCCTCGCCCAGCGCACGGCCAAAAAGCTCCTCAACGACACCGAGGATGCTATGTTGACCACGGCAATCGAGCTCGAGGGCCATTGCTACAGCCGGCTGCGGCAATCCGACGACTTCCGCGAGGGGGTCGAGGCGTTCCATGCCAAGCGGCCGGCGAAATTCAAGGGCAACATGAAGGACAAACGATGATAACGACGACTGCCAGGCGGACGATCCTGGGCGCCGGTCTTGCGCTCGCCACAGCGCTCGCGAGCACGCTTGCCAGCGCGCAGAGCTACCCGACCCGGGCGATCACCGTGGTCATTCCGTTTGCCGGCGGCAGCGCCAGCGACGTGGTCAGCCGGATCATGTTCGACAAGATGTCGAAGAGCATGGGCCAGCCGATCGTGATCGAGAACCGGCCCGGCGCCGGCGGCAATACCGGCACGATGCAGGGCGCCAAGGCTCCGCCCGACGGCTACACCCTGATCGGCAGCGGCTCCGGCCCGGTCGGCGCGAACCTCGCGCTCTACAAAACGCTCGGTTACGACCCGATGACCGATCTTGAGATGATCACGCCGTTTGCAGGCTTCACCATCATCGTGGTGGCGAGCAAGACCTTGCCGGTGAAGAACCTCAAGGAGCTGATCGAATACGCCAAGGCGCATCCAGGAACTGACCTTCGGCTCGGTCGGCATCGGCAGCTCGCAGCACCTGGCCGGAGAATATTTCGCCCAGGTGACCGGCACCAAGATGCAGCACGTTCCCTATCGCAACATCGCGCAGTACGGTCCCGACCTGATGGCCGGCACGGTACAGCTCGGCTTCCAGTGGTACCCGAACGTCGCCGGGCCGATCCAGGCCAAGGGCGCGATCCCGCTGGCAGTTGCAGGCGACAAGCGCATTCCGACGCTGCCGGACGTGCCGACCACCGCCGAGGCCGGCATGCCGCAATACAAGATCAACGGCTGGTTCGCCTTGCTCGCGCCGAAGGGCACGCCAAAGCCGATCCTCGAGCGACTGCACAAGGAGACCGAGAAGGCGCTGAACGATCCGCAGGTCAAGCAGGCGTTCGAGAAGGCCGGCGCCGAGACCATGCTGGTGCCGCTCGATCAGGCCAAGCAATGGCAGCGCGACGAGATCGCCAAGTACACCGACATCATCGCCAAGGCCGGCATCCCGAAGATCGAGTGATCTGATCCATGCCAAGCCAAATGATTATGTTGTTCCCATCGCGTAGCGCCACGCTTCACCTCCCCTTTTCAAGGGGAGGTCGGTTCGCGCAGCGAACCGGGCGGGGATCAATCCCTGCGCTGTGGAAGATCCGATCCCCACCCCGACCCTCCCCTTTTCAAGGGGAGGGAGCGAAAGGCCGTGCCCGACTGACCAATCCTCTCGGCGAACCGCCAGGTGAGCAGCCAAGACCGCGTTCTGATCGCAGGCGCAGGACCGGTCGGCCTTGTCGCCGCCGCGCATCTGGCGCGCGAGCGGCGTACCGGTGACGGTGTTCGAGCAGGGGCTGGACCTGTCCGAGGAGTCGCGCGCCTCGACCTTCCATCCGCCGACGCTCGACATGCTGCATGCGCTCGGCGCGGCCGAGCCGCTGATCGCCCAGGGGCTGAAGGCGCCGGCGTTCCAATATCGCACCAAGAAGCATGGCCTGCTTGGCGGAGTTCGATTTCGCGGCGATCGCCGACGCCACCGCGCATCCCTATCGGCTGCAATGCGAGCAATCGCAACTGACGCGCATTCTGCACGACCTGATGCGCGGCCATCCGAATTTCGAACTGCAGTTCGACAGCGCCGTCGCTGGCGTGAGCCAGGACGAAACCGGCGTCGCCGTCACGATCGAGCGCAACGGCCGCCGCGACACCGTGCGCGGCCGTTATCTGATCGGCGCCGACGGCGCGAGCAGCGTGGTGCGCCGCTCGCTCGGCATCGAGTTCGAGGGCTTCACCTGGCCGGACCGGCTGCTGGTGGTGTCGACGCCGTTCGATTTCTTCAGCGTCATCCCCGGGCTGTCGCTCGGTGAGCTACGTCGCCGATCCGCAGCGCTGGTATTTCCTGCTGCAAATCCCCGGGCTGTGGCGGGCGATGTTCCTGGTCAACGAGGACGCGAGCGACGAGCGGGTGCAGACCCGCGAGTTTGCGCAGTCGCTGATGGCGGGCGTGGTGCCGGGCGTCTCGAACTACGAGATCGACCACATCACGCTCTACAAGGTGCACCAGCGGGTGGCGAAGACGTTCCGGCAGGCCGCGCGTTCCTGATCGGCGACGCCGCCCACATCAACAATCCGCTCGGCGGCATGGGCATGAACGGCGGCATCCACGACGCCGTCAATCTGGCGGCGCGGCTCGCCGCGGTCTGGCGCGGCGACAACGCCGGAGACCGAGCTCGACCGCTTCGACAAGCAGCGGCGGCTGGTGACGCTGGAATACGATCCAGAAGACCACGATCCAGAACAAGAAGAACCTGGAGTCGCTCGGGCGAGGAATTCGGCGAGAGCCTGCGCGCCATCGCCGCCGATCCGGCGCGCACGCGCGACATATCTGCTGCGGGTGTCGATGATCGCCAGCCTCTCGCCGCGCGGAGAATTGGGCTAGGCATCGGCGCAACATCATCCGAACGGGAGAGCGCGATGGCAATGGTCGAGAAGAAGGTGCCGTACGAGGTCAACGGCCGGCAGTTCGAGGGCAAGATCGTCTATGACGACAGCGTCAAGGACAAGCGTCCGGCGGTCTACATGCAGCCGGACTGGAAGGGCGTCGACAAGGACACCACCGGCCAGGCGCAGAGCGTCGCCGGCAAGGACTATGTGGTGCTGATGGCCGACATGTTCGGCAAGGGCTACGGCGACAAGCCGAAGGACCAGGATCAGCTCCGCGCCGGCATGCTCGCCGTGCACAAGGACCGGCCCTTTACGCTCGCCTGCGGCAAGAAAGCCTTCGATACGATGAGAGACGAAGCCGACAAGCTCGGCCTGATCGAGCCGGCGAAGGCCGTCGCGATCGGCTACTGCGCGGGCGGCGGCTATGTCCTTGAGCAGGCCCGTGCCGGCGCGCCGTTCAAGGCGGTCGTGGTGTTCCACGTCACCAATCCGAACCCGGTCGAGCCCGGCACGCCCTGCAACATCAAGGGCCGCGTGCTGGCGATCCACGGCCGCGCCGATCCGATCACGCCGAAGGACAAGATGGACGCGCTGGAGGACGAACTCACCAAGGCCAAGGTGGACTGGCACATCGTGACGTTCGGCCGCGGCGTGCACTCGTTCTGCGACCTGACCGCCAAGGGACCGGCGACGCAGTACGACGAGAACCTCTGCCGCACCTCCTACATGCTGATGCGCGACTTCTTCGCCG
Source organism: uncultured Alphaproteobacteria bacterium (assembly GCA_963702635.1). Lineage (GTDB taxonomy): Bacteria > Pseudomonadota > Alphaproteobacteria > Rhizobiales > Xanthobacteraceae > Z2-YC6860. The sequence goes on along the minus strand of CAVPDL010000004.1, from coordinate 145,737 downwards.
AGACGCTTTAAGCGCTCAGTCGATCTTGGCGCCGGAGAACTTGACGACCTTGCCCCAGCGCTCGGTTTCTTCGGCGATCACCTTGGCGAACTCGGCGGGTGAGCCGCCGAGTGGCGTCTCGCCGAGGTCGGCCAGCCGGGCCTTGGCCTTGCCGTCCGCCAGCACCTCATTAATCGCCTTGTTCAGCCTGCCGACGATATCGGCCGGCGTGGCCTTGGGCGCGGCAATTCCGTAGAGCTGGGCCGCGTCATAGCCTGCCACCAGCTCGCCGATCGCCGGCAGCTCGGGCAAGGCGTCGGAGCGATGCGCGGTCGTCACCGCGAGTGCGCGCAACGTGCCGGCGCGGACGTAGCCGATCGTCGCCGACATCGGCGAGAAATAGACCTGGGCCTGGCCGCCGAGCACGCCGGTCAGCGCCGGTCCGGCGCCGCGGTACGGCACATGGACCATGTCGACGCCGGCCAGCATCTTGAACATTTCGCCGGAGATGTGCGACGGCGCGCCGTTGCCGCCTGACGCCATAGTGATCTTGCCCGGATTGGCCTTGGCATAGGCGAGGAATTCGGCGAGCGATTTGGCCGGCACCGAGGGGTGCACCACCATAGCGCCGGGCTCGCGGGCGAGCAGCGCGACCGGGGCCAGGTCGTGCATGAAGTTGAACTTGAGGTTTGAATAGAGCGTCGCGTTGATGAAGTTCGCGCCGGTGACGAACAAAAGCGTGTAGCCGTCGGGCGGCGCGCTGATCACCGCTTCGGTCGCGATGTTGGTGCCGGCGCCGGCGCGATTTTCCACGATGAATTGCTGGCCGAGGCGTTCCGACAGCCACTGCCCCATCAGCCTGCCGAGGATATCGGCCGACCCGCCGGGCGCGAAGCCGACGAGCAAATGCACCGGCCGCGACGGATAGGTCTCAGCCTGGGCAAAGCGCGAAGTGACCGGAAGTGCGGCAGCGCCCGCTGCCAGATGCAGAAATTGACGGCGCGGCAGTCTCATACGGCCCTCCCCCAGAAAGCCAGCGTGCAACTATAGCGGTTACCGGTCCCCGCGTAAGGGACGCAACGTCGCAATGGGCGGGGACGCGCGGCACCAACCGGCCGAAACATGCTCGCTTGTCCGCGAGTAACCTCGGCACTAAAATCGCCGCATGAACGAGGACTTCTCACGGTTCTTCAAGCCCGGCCGGGTGCACCGGCAGATCTACAGCGATCCGGCCATCTTCGACCTGGAGATGCAGCGCATCTTCGGCCAGGCCTGGATCTACATCGGCCACGAAAGCCAGGTCAAAAATCCCGGCGACTATTTCGCCACCCAGATCGGCCGCCGGCCGGTGGTGATGGTGCGCGACGAGAACGGCGCGCTGCGCGTCATCCACAACCAGTGCGCCCATCGCGGCGCCATGGTGGTGGCGACCGAAAAGGGCAACGCGCCGGAATTCACCTGCTGCTATCACGGCTGGACCTATCATCTCGACGGCCGCATCAAGGGCGTGCCGCTCAACACACGGCTATCCGAGCGATTTCGACGCCAAGAATCCGAAGGTGGCGATGCGCGCGGTGCCGCGGGTGAAGAGCTATCGCGGCTTCGTGTTCGCGAGCGAAGCGGCCGAAGGCCCGAGCCTCGAGGAGTCGCTCGGCCACATGACGACGTCGCTCGACGACCTGATCGACCGCGCGCCCGACGGCGAGATCGAGGCGGCGGGCGGCGTGTTCAAGCACGCCTATGACGGCAACTGGAAGCTCTATTTCGAGAACCTGTGCGACGCTGCGCATCCGATCTTCGCGCACCGCTCCTCGATCGAGGCCTCGCAGGCGCAGTCCGACGACGCGCATTCCGACGGCTCGGGCGAGATCGCGATCCGGCAGATGCGCCAGAACGGCGCGCCCTACTCGTTCTGGGAAACGCAGGTCGGCATCTGGACCTATCCGAACGGCCACAGCTACCTCGGCGACTACCACGACGATTCCAAGCTCGTCGCCGCACTGAAGGACCCGGTGTTCCGCGATTATCTGAATGCGCTGGAGAAGAAGAAAGGCAAGAAGGAAGCGCAGCGCATCCTCGAAGTGCGGCGCTGGAATTCCAACATCTATCCGAACGTGTCGCTGATGAGCCAGTTCCAGCAGCTTCGCGTGGTGCAGCCGATCGCAGTCAACCGCACCGTGGTGCACACCTACAGCTTCCGGATGAAGGGCGCGCCGGAGCAGATGTTCCGCAACACCATCAGCTTCGCCAACATCGTCAATGGCACCGGCTCGCTGGTGCTGACCGACGATCTCGAAATCTACAACCGCATCGACATGGGGATTGCCAGCGAGGGCGCCGAGTGGCTGCAGATCGGCCGCGGCTACCAGACCGACCTGCCCGACGCCCACGGCGGGCGCAAGGGCGTCAATTCGACCAGCGAAGTCTACATCCGCAACATGCTCGACGCATGGCAGGGCTATATGAACAACGGCCAGAGAAGCCAAAGCGCCGAGCCCGCCCGCGCGGCATCCTGACGCCTACACGATGCCGAAAAAGCAAAAGTCCCGGCCGAAGGTGAATGCGCCCAGCCGCCGCCGCGTCACGCCGCTGCGCGGCCGCGCCTCGCGGACGGAGGCGGCGCTCGACATCCACCGCTGCGAGCTGTTCCTGCTGCATGAGGCGCGGCTGCTCGACGAAGCCAAGTTCGACGACTGGCTGGCGCTGTTCACCGCTCGACGGCTGGTACTGGGTGCCGAGCGAGCCCGGACAGGCCGATCCGCACGACACGGTGTCGCTGATCTACGACGACCGGCGGCTCCTGGAGACGCGCATCCGCAGGCTCGCAAGCCCGCGGATGTATTCGCAGGAGCCGCGCTCGCGGACGAGCCGGATGGTCGCCAATGTCACGATCGAAGACAGCGAGGGCCGCTCCGCGACCGTGCGCTCGAAATTCCTGATGATCGAATACCGGCGCGAGCAGCAGCGGCTGTTCGCCGGCACCGCCTGGCACCGCCTGGTGCAGATCGAGGCGCCATCCGCATCGCCTGGAAGCGTGTCGACCTGGTGAATTGCGACGCGCCGCTCGACGGCATCACCCAGCCGTTTTGATTTTTGTCACGCGCAATGCTTCGATCCTCATCCTGAGGAGCCCGCCAAAGGCGGGCGTCTCGAAGGATGAGGCCTCCGCCTCTTCGCCAGCAAACCGGTGCGAGCCCATTCGCCGCGCGCCAGGGCCTCCTTCTTGGCACGCGACCACCCTTTGACTTGCCTTTCTGCGGCGATCGCATCGGTGATCGACTCAAAATGTTGGGAGAAGATCAGCGTGACTGGACGACGACGTTCGGTATAGCCGCCAAATATCCCCGCATTGTGCTCAGCAACGCGCAACTCAAGTTCCTTGCACGTCGTGCCAACGTAGTAACTACGATCCGAGCAGCACAGAATGTACAAGTATGCTCCGATCACCGGCCGCCCTCACCCTTCGAGACGCGGTCCTTCGGACCGCTCCTCAGGATGAGGGCGGAGGGAAGCTTCAGTCAATCACTGCAGCGGCTGCGGCTCACGTCCCCGTCGGCCGGTGCAGCGCGGTCTTGGTGCGCTGGCGCACCAGCCACTTCCATTTGCCGGCAAGCGCCAGCGCCCTGGCGCGCAGATACGGCGGCCAGGTGGTCGGCCAGCCGAGCATCAGAGAAATGCGCTGGGTGTGCTCGGTGATGGCGCGCTCGTTGTTCTCCCAGGCGGCGAGCGCCGAAGGCACGTCCTGCTCGCGGTCGAGATAAACCGCCATCGCCAGCGCGTTCATCATGGCGCAGCCGCCGCCCTGGCCGATGTTCGGCGGCAGCGCGTGGGCGGCGTCGCCGATCACCGCCACCTCGCCCGGACGACCAGCGCTTGAGCCGGATGTACTCGAAGCGATCGTAGCGGCCCTCCCCCAGGCGAGCGATCAGGGAGCTGAGATGCGGGAACCAACGCGTCCAGGCCTCGCGATCGACCGGCGTCGCCTTCGCCACCGCGTCGGTGTCGAGCATGGTCAGTGCGATATAGACCTCGGTCTCGCTGCACGGCGTGTACAGCACCCGGCGGCTGCCGGACCAGTATTCGACCGTGGTGGCGCCGTTGTCCTTGCTTTCCTGGCCGCGTTCTTCCGGGATTTTCTCGATCAGCAGCCGGGTGCAGCCGTCCGGCAGATACTTGCGGCGAGCGACCAAGCCGAGGCCGTCACGCAACCGAGAGCCTGTGCCGTCGGCGGCGACAACAAGGTCGGCTTTGAGCGTGCCGCCATCGGCGAGCGTCAAATCGCCGGCGGGCGTAACCGACATGCCCACGGAGTTGAACACGATCTCGGCGCCGGCCTTGCGGGCCTGCTCGGCCAGCGCCTCGACCACAGTCTGGCGAACGATCGAATAGACGCGGGTGTTGCCCTGCCAGCGGTGCACCGAGATGGTGCGGTTGCGGTCGTCGCGCACCTCGCGGGTGTGGGCGAAGGGCGCCCCCTTCACCGCGGCGTCGTAGGCGCCGAGCGTTTCCAGGACGCGAAGGCCGTTCTCGTAGATGTAGATGCCGGCGCCGGTTGTGCGCAGCCGGTCGGCGCGCTCGTGCACGCGGACGCTCCAGCCGCGCTGGGCCAGCGCGCATGCCGCCGCGAGGCCGGCAAAGCCCGCGCCGACGATCTCCGCATGACGCCTGGTCATACGGGCATGTTACAGCAAAGCGTCTCCGCCGCGGCAATGGCCGGCGTCACCTCTTCTTGCGCTGCACCACGCGGGCAACCTGCTTGCGCGTCACGGTCACCCTGCGCCTGACGTTGGCCTTCGTGCGCCTCGCCTTGCGGGTGGCCGCTGCCTTGCGGCCGGCAGCCCGGCGCTTGGGCGAGCGGCGTTTCTTCGGCACGGCAACCAGCCGCCGCGCGCCCCTGACCGCCTGCAACGCAGTGCCGGTCGCAGCCTTGGCGACGGTATTGGCGGCGCTGGCGGCGAACGAAGCAGCGCCTTCGGCTGCGCCGGCGATCGTACCTCCCGCCGCGCTGATGATGCCCTTTTTCGCCATCGGAAGCCCTCTCGGTTGTTCGCGGCCGCTGAATGCGCCGACCGAACAATCCGACAGGGTTCCGTTTGGTTCCGCGATGACCTTCAGGGCGTACAGGATGGCGGCTCGGCGCCCGCCGCGGCAAGCTTCCAGTACTGGAATGTGAACTCGACGGAGTTGCAACTGTCGTCCTGGACACAAGCGCCGACCTCGACCCGGACGGTGCGGGTATCGTGCGGCACCGGCAGATCGACGCGAACCGGCGCCGGGAAATACTCTGCTTCGGATTTGAGGTCGAGGTTCTGGCCCGGCCGCAACCGTCCCCACGTCGCCCACGACACGTGGATGCCATAGTCGCCGGAGAGGTGCACCTTGTCGCGGGTAGAGAGGCACAGAACGGTCTTGTCCGTGGCGCGATAGAGTCTCGCCGTGACGCCGTTGTCCTCGCGCGCCGCCAGCGCGCCGGCATCGGCTCGACCGAGCGTCGCCACGCCGAACACGGTTGCTATCAGCAGGGACGCACCACGCATGCTATTCGACCAGCGGCAGGATCTGTTTCTGCCAATTGACGATGCCGTGGGTGTCGACGATCACCCGCGAGCCGGAGATGGCAAGAAAGTGCGGCGAGCCTGATCGGCTGGAGAACATCGACAGCACCGGCTTCAGATCGTTCGGCCAGTACCGCTCGTCGCGGATGTTGCGGAGCGTCGCGACCTGGACGGCGCGGAAGGTCACATGGCGAGCGGCGCAAAGCGCCTTGAAATGGCGCTCGTACTGCGCCTCCCACTCGCGGCAGTATTTGCAGTCGTCGGCGCCGATATAAATCACGGTGTCTTGCGCGGCGAACGCCGGGCGGCCTAATCCGGACGTAGCCAAGACGAGCAGCGCCAGGCAAACACCGGCGCGGCATAGAACATGCCATCGGGTCATAACGGGCCTCCGCATCACGCCCCGGAGGCCTAGCCTAGGACAAAACGCCGAGGCTCGGCAATGGCCCGTTAACCATCTAAGCCGCTACAGAACCTTGATAATCAGCGACCGGCGGCGTCCCCTCGAAAATGCCGCGCTCATGAATCCAGGCCTGGGTGGTGGCGTACATTGCCTCGGTATAGGGCAGGAACACGACGCGCTCGCCCATCGAGAAGCGGCGGACGTCGACCTTGGATTTGTAGCGCTCCGGAATTTCGTTGAGGTAGAGGTGCCGGTACTTCTCCGGCGCCAGGTCGACGTCCATCTGCGCGCGCTTCAGGCCGTTCATGTATTTCTCGACGTCGGCCGGATCGGTGTCTGGCGGAAACATGAACGCGATCATGAACGAACAGTCGAGCACCTTGCGGAAGCCGAACTGCTCCAGCACCTGGAACGACAGGCCCCAGACGCTGACCGCCGGCAGGTCGCGGCCAACGCCGATATCGACGCGGGCCCAGATCGAGCCGCCAAAGCGGAGCTTGATCTGCTCCCTCGGCATGAACGGCTCAAGTGCCTGGATCGTGGTGTAGTGGCTGCCGGAATGATAGCCGACGGCGATCTCCTGGTTGGCCAATTGCTCCGGCGCGGTGATCGGCGATTTCGGCGGGACCATGATGGCGCCGGGGGTGACCACGTAGGACTTGCCCCACATGGTGCCGATCTTCTGCGTTGCGGCCTGGTTCACGGTCCAATGGCAGGCGCAGGAGATGTCGGATTTGACGCCTTTGTTGCCGCCCCCCTTTTCGTAGGACTTGAAGGCGCCGGCCATCAGGTCGGTGACCTTGCCTAACGGGTCCACAGTCTTGCTGGTGTTGGACGACGGGCCAGCCAGGAATTCATAGTCGAGCCCCTCGTCGCGGAAATAGCCCTTCTGGTGGGCAATCCATTCCTGCACGCGGCCGTGGGGCTGGATGATGAACTTGGCCATGGCGTTTCTCCGATTGATCCGATTCCAGCGCTCTTCGCTCCTGGCATGACTCTATTTCACGAACTCGTTGGTGTAGAGCTCGTTGACCGGCGTCTTCTTCTGGATGAAGCCCTTCTCGAGATAGAAGTCCTGCAACTTGGTCAGCCGCGCGACATCCATCTCGCCCAGCACCTTCTGCCCCGGATAGACGTCCTTGGCGTACATGTTGAAGGCGTAGTCCACGCCCTTCTCCTTGCCCTTCCACTCCGGCACGAACGACACGAACTCCTCGGCGGACTTCTCCGGGTTGTCCATGATGTCCTTCATGCCGCGCAGCGCCGCGTGCACGACCTTGCGGATCATCTCGGGCTTCTGCTTGATCATGTCGTCGGAGGTGGCGATGGCCTGCGCCATGTGCGGGAAGAAATCTTCGGTCGGGATGATCTTGCACCTTGACGCCCGCCGCCATCACCGGCGGGATCCAGTCCGGCACGCCGGCCATGCCCTGCGACTTGCCTTCGGCGACGAACTGCCAGACGCCGACCGGGCCGACCTGCTGGACGTTGACGTCGTTCTGGGTAAGTCCCGCGGACGCCATCAGGCCGAGCAGCGCGTAGAAGGTCGTGTCCTGGTAGGACATCACGGTGATGGTCTTGCCCTTGAGATCGGCCGGCTTCTCGATCCCCGAGTCCTCGCGCACCACGAGCTGCATGAAGCCCTTGCCGCCGAACACGCAGACGATCTTCACCGGCACGCCGTTGCCGCGCACCATGATCGGGCCGTCGGCGACGATGCCGCCGATCGGCGCGTTGCCGGCGCCGACCTGCTTGGCCACATCGACGCCGCCGCGGCCGACCGCGAAGCTGACGTTGAGGCCGGCCTCCTTGAAGTAGCCCTTGCCCTGGGCGAGCCGGATCGGTCCGAACGCCGGCAGGATCGGCGGCGCCGGAAAGAGATAGGTGACGTCTTCGTCGGCGGCCGCCGCGCGGCGACACGGTCAGGAGCGACAGGGCCGAGCGCGAGCGTCGTTGCGGCGCCCAGCGCAGAAGCTCGGCGGCGATTGGTTTTCGTTTCGAGCATTGAAGTCTCCCCGATGGCCAATCGGATCGATTGGCCCTATACTCGCGCGGGCTGCACCGCGATACAACAGCCCCAGCGCCTTGCGCCGCAGAGCTCCTGCATGCCCGTGATCCGTCTCGAATACCGCCACGTTTCGATGCATTTCGCGCAAGCGCACGGAGAGCGGCTGACCGCGGTGCGCGACGTCAGCATCGCGGTCGGCGACGGCGAGGTGGTGTCGCTGATCGGGCCGAGCGGCTGCGGCAAATCGACCTTGCTCAACATCGGCTCGGGCCTGACCGCGCCGAGCGAGGGCGAGGCTTTCGTCGACGGCGAGCGGGTCGAGGGTCCCAACGCCCATGTCGCCTTCATGCTGCAGAAGGACCTGCTGCTGCCGTGGCGGACGGTCGCCGAGAACGTGATGTTCGGCGTCGAAATCCAGGGCGTGGCGTCGCGATGAGCGCAAGCGGCGCGCGCAGGCGCTGCTGGAGAACTTCAAGCTGGCGGAATTCTCCGGCCACTACCCGCATCAATTGTCGGGCGGCATGCGGCAGCGCGTGGCGCTGGCGCGGACGCTCGCGGTCGACCCGACGGTGCTGCTGCTCGACGAGCCGTTCTCGGCGGTCGACGCGCAGACCCGGATGGTGCTGCAAACGCGAGCTGGCGCAGACGCTCAAGCGCGCCGGCAAGACCGCGCTGCTGATCACCCACGACCTGCTCGAAGCGGTGACGCTGTCCGACCGCGTGCTGGTGATGAGCCGCCGTCCCGGCCGCATCATCGACGAGATCGCGATCGACATTCCCGGCCGCGACGATCCGCTGGCGCGGCGCAACCATCCCAAGGTCAACGATATCGTCAACCGGCTGATGGACCGCCTCGACATCGGGGCGCCGGAAGACGCCGCGCAGGGGTGCCGGCATGAGCGAGGCCAATTCCTCGCAGGTGTGGAAGGGCACGGCGGCGAGCGTCGCGCTGCTTGGTCGTGTTCCTCGCCGCCTGGCAATGGGGACCGGGGCTGCTGCGCATTCCGACGTTCATCATCCCGCCGCTGTCGATGGTGGCGGAGGAAGCGGTGAAGATGTGGCATGTGTCGGGGCTCGCGTTCCACACCGGCATCACCGCAGCTCGAAGTGCTGGCGGGCTTCATCATCGGCAGCCTGCTCGGCGCCTTGCATCGGCTATCTGCTCGGCATGTCGCCCACCGCCGAGTTCGCGCTGTCGCCCTATATCCTGGCGCTGCAGATCGCGCCGAAGGTGGCGTTCGCGCCGCTGTTCATCCTGTGGATGGGCTTCACCGTCTATCCGAAAATCCTGGTGGCGATCCTGATCGTGTTCTTTCCGGTGATGGTCAATGTGCTGACCGCGGTGCGCACCGTCGATCCCGACCTGGTCAACCTCGCGCGCGCGTTCAAGGCGACGCGGGCGCAGATTTTCTGGAAGGTCGAGTTCCCGGCCTCGATGCCGCCGCTGTTCGCCGGCCTTCGCATCGGCTCGACGCTCGCGGTGGTCGGCGTCGTGGTCGGCGAGCTGGTCGGCGGCAATATGGGGCTCGGTTATCTGCTGTCGTTCGGCGAGGGCCAGGCCAACACCGCGATGGTGTTCGTCGCCATCGTCATGCTCACATTGGTCGGCGGCGTTGCCTATCTGCTGGTGATCCTGATCGAGCAGCGGGTGCTGCACTATCTGCCCAAGCGCGCGCATACCGGGTTTTGAACAGCATCCGCCACAAACGCGCTTATCCCTCCCCGTCTTCGGGGAGGGTGGCCGAGCGAAGGCGATAGCCGAGCGAGGCCAGGTGGGGTCTGGCTCGACATCAAGTTCACCCCACCCGGCGCGCTTCGCGCGCCACCCTCCCCCTTCGGAGGAGGGATAAGCGCGTCTGCGGAAATTCCTCTATCCCAACTGCCGCTTGAACATCGCGAAGATGTTCTCCCAATCGCGGTTGGCGGCGGGCTTGTCGAAGATGTCGCGGTCCGGCAGCGCATAGCCGTGATGGGCGCCGGCGTGGACGTGGAAGCGGTAGCCCACTTCTTTGCTGCCCTTCAGCAGCCTCGCGAGCGTCTCGATGGTCGAGGGCGGCGCGTAAGGGTCGTGCTCGGCGAAGCCGCAGTAGATTTCGCCGCGCATCCTGTCGACGAAGCGGTGCGGCGAATCCGGCTTGTCGTTGACCAGCATGGTGCCGTGCAGGCTCGCCGAGGCGCGAAGCTGATCCGGGTACGCCGCCGCGGCGGCAAGCGACAACCGCCCGCCAAGACAATAGCCGACGGTGCCCTTCGGCCCTTTTCGAGCAGGCTCGCTGTCGAGGAATTTCAGCACGGCGCCGATGTCGGCCATCGCCATCGTGTCGGTCAGATGCTCCATGTTGGCGCGCATCTCGTCCTGCACGGCCTTGGGAATGATATTGAGGGATTTCATCCGGCCGTGCTCGTCGCGGAATTCGTATCGCACCTTGCCGCGGCGGTACCAGAAGTTCGGCACCGTGACGTGATAGCCGGTCACCGCGATTTTTCGAGCGATATCGAACAGCTCCTCGCGCAAACCCCAGATGTCCATCAGCACGATTGCCGCCGGGAACGGACCGCCCTCCTCCGGGTGGGTAACGAACGCGTCCATGCCGCCGCCGGCAGCCAGGATGTCGATATGTCTCTCGATCATGGCAGGAACTCCTAGCCGAGCAGCGCCGGCAGCCAGGTCGCCACCGCCGGGAACAGGATCAACAGCGCCAGCAGCACCAGACTCATCCCGACGTAGGGCACGACGGCGCGGAAGATATGCCCCATCGTGACCTGCGGCGGCGCCACGCCCTTCATCGTCATCAGCAGCAGCCCGTGCGGCGGCAGCAAAAGGCCGAGCTGCATACAGATCAGATAGAGCACGCCGAACCAGATCAAGTCGATCTGCAGCCGCTGCACGATCGGCATGAACACCGGCAGCGTGATCAGCATCATCGAGACCTGATCGACGAAAATGCCGAGGAAGATCAGCAGCAGCATCATGCCGGCCAGCACCGCGAATGGCGAAAGCCCCTGCCCGAGAATGTTGGAGACGAGGCCCTCGGTGGCGCCCGAAAAGCTCAGGATTTGCGAGAACGTGGTGGCGCCGAGGATGATGAACAGGATCATTCCTGAAATGGCGACCGTGCCGCGCAGCGACTTGAACAAAATTCCGATGGTCAGCGAACGGTATGCCATCGCCAATGCCATGGTGGCGAGCGCGCCCAGCGCCGCGGATTCGGTGGGCGTGGCGATGCCGCCGGACATCGCGCCGATCACCACGACGAAGATCGAGATCAGCGGCACCACGTAAAGCACCAGCAGCCGGTATTTGGCCCAGCCGTGACGGTCCTCGATCGGCGTCGGCGGCGCCAGCTCCGGCTTGGTCTTCACGCGAATGACGATATAGCCGACGAACGCCGCACTCAGGATCAGGCCCGGCACGACGCCGCCGATCAGGAGCTTCGAGATCGAGATACCCGAGAGGCTGCCGAGCAGCACGGTGAGCGCCGACGGCGGGATCAGCATGTCGACGGCGCCGATCGCCATGATCGGGCCGGTCGCCATGGTCGGATGATAGCCGCGCGCCAGCATCACCGGCAGCATCAGCGAGCCGAGCATCGCGGTGGTGGCGATGGTCGAGCCGGAAATCGCCGAAAAAACTGTGCCGGCGACCACGGCGACGACAGCGAGACGGCCCGGTACCTGGCGGATCAGGCGCTCGACGCCGTCGATCACGTTGACGGCAAGCCCGGTGTGGAACAGCACCTCGCCCATCAGAATGAACAGCGGGATCGGCGTCAGCGAGAAGTTAACCACCGCGGCCGAGGAGTTGCGCACGAGCTGGTGCAGGCCCGGATCGCCACCGAGGAACAGCGTCGCGCCAAGCAGATTGATGGCAATGAACGAGAACGCCACCGGCATGCCGATGAACAGTAGAACGGTCGAGCCGCCGAGCAGCAACAGCGAAGCCATCTGCCAGGACATGGAATAGGCCTCAGCCTTGGGAAGAAAGAGAGTTGAGAGGTGCAAATGGCCATCCCCGCTCGTCCCCGCGAAAGCGGGGACCCAGTTCTTTGGCCCAGTTCCGGGTTCCCCCTTTCGCGGGGACGAACGGAGTGTGTTGCAAGGTCTGAGAGTTGCTCACTGGCATACCCGGTCCATGCCTCAGGACGCCGAGACCGCGTCCTCGCGCGGACGCCGTTCTGACAGGGCAAGCCGGCGCATGCGGAACAGGAACTCGACGGCGAGCATCACGAATGCGACCGGCATCGGCCAGAGCAGCCACCATTCCGGAAAAATCAAGGTCTTCATTGAGATCGAGCCGCTGACGTAGCTCGCGAACGTGACGTCGATACCGTAGCGGACGAAATAAAGGCAGCAGATAAAGCCCAGTACGTCGCCGATCCATTCCAGCAGCCAGCCGATGCGCGCCGGCAGCACCTGAAGCACGATGTCGACGCGGATGTGCTGACCCATCCGCAGCAGGCCCGGCGCCGTCAGCAGCGTGATCAGATAGAGGCAGTCCTCGGACAGCTCGTTCGCCGGCGGGATGCCGCCGGCGCCGATGTTGCGAAGAAATACGTCGGCGCCGATCATCAACGTCATGAACAGAAGCAGCAGCGCAGCGATAAACAGCATCGCATCGAGCACGCGGCCATAGATGCGGGACAAGCCTTCCATGGCCGCGCTAGCCCTTCCCCGTCATTCCGGGGCGCGCGGAACGCGCGATCCCGGAATCCGTAACCCGCAGCGTCTCATCGTCGGCGCAGGGCTTATGGATTCCGGCACTCGCTGCGCTCGGCCGGAATGACCGCGGAACCTCATCATGCTCTCGCCACTACTTCGGCTTCGAGAACGCATCCTTGAGCTTCGGCCCGGCCTGCGGGCTCTGCTTGATGATGCCGGCCCAGCCGGCCTCGTACGCCTTGTCGTAATATTCCTTGCCGGCTGCGCCCTCGAGCTTGATGGTCTGGATGCCGGCATCGGCCTGGCGCTTGGTGTCCTTGGCATTCTCCTCGGCGAAATCGTGCACCGCGGTCGCCTCGCCCTCTGCGCCAGCCTTGCGCAGCACTTCCTTCTGCGCGTCGGTCAGCTTGTCCCACGTGGCCTTGTTGACCAGCACCGAGACCTCGGCGGTGTAGAAGCCCGGGTCGACGCGGTACTTGGTCTTTTCTTGCCATCCGAGGTCGAAGATGCCGGTGATCGGCCAGCCGTAGCCATCGACCACGCCGCGCTCGAGCGCGGTGTAGACCTCGCCCGGCGCGGTCTGCACCACGGTCGCGCCCAACGCCTGGAAGAAATCGCGATAGACCGCGGTGATGCGGAGCTTCAGCCCGGTGAGGTCCGGCTTGGTGATCGGCTTGTTCAGGTAGAGGTGGAAGGGGTTGTTGTCGACCAGGCGCGCCAGGAAGATCGCGTTCATTTTCTGCGCATAGAGCGCCGCCATCGTGTCATAGCCGCCATTCTTGCGGAGTTCCGGCATCGGCCGCTCGGTCAGCTTCCAGGCGTCGGCCTCGGGCATCAGGTTGGTGTAGAAGGCGCCCGCGGTATTGGCGACGTCGATCACGCCGCTCTTCAGCGCATTGCCGATCTCGAACGGCGGCATCGCCTTCGGGCCGCCGATGTAGTTGATCTGAATCACGCCCTTGCCGGTCTGGTTGACGCGCTCGATGAACCGCTCGAACGGCTTCGAGTAGGTGGTTTTCTCGGCAAAGACCGTGACGGCCTTGAGTGTTACCTCCTGGGCCTCGGCAGCGGCGGCGCCGAGCGCCAGCACGGCAACCAGCAATGCGGTGGTTTTCATCGAGTTTCCCCCTGATGTCGGAATTGTTTTAAGCCCGGTCATCGCCATGTTAGAGGAAGGCGGAAGGTCCTGCCAATCGGCCGCTTTCGGACCGACCGGCCTTTCGAATATAGTCGGATTCTGCGGGCCTTTAGAGGTCGACATGGGCGCCAAGGCTTGGGCGCTGAGAGGATGCCATGGCCGAACGCTCGTTCAAGGAAGAAGTCGGAAAGCTCAAGCTCGGCGACGGCGACGAGTTCCAGGGCGAGGGCATCCTGGCGGTGACCAAGGCGCTGCTGCAGTCCGGCGTGTCCTATGTGGCGGGCTACCAGGGCGCGCCGATCTCGCACCTGATGGACGTGCTGGCTGACGCCAACGAGATCCTGGAAGGTCTCGGCGTGCATTTCGAGAACTCGGCGAGCGAAGCGACGGCGGCAGCGACGCTGGCGGCTTCGGTGAACTATCCGCTGCGCGGCGCGGTGACCTTCAAGTCCACGGTCGGCGCCAATGTGGCCTCCGACGCGCTGGCCAACCTCTGCTCCGGCGGGGTGACCGGCGGCGCGCTGCTGATCATCGGCGAAGATTACGGCGAAGGCTCCTCGATCATGCAGGAGCGCACCCACGCCTTCGCGATGAAGTCGCAGATCTGGCTGCTCGACCCGCGGCCGAACCTGCCTTCGATCGTGCAGGCGGTGGAGAAGGGCTTCGAGCTTTCGGAAGCGTCGAACACGCCGGTCATGCTGATGCTGCGCATCCGCGCCTGCCACGTCTATGGGCACTTCAAGACCAAGGACAACGTGCGGCCGGCGTTCGGGCTGACCGACGCGCTGGAAAATCCGCGCCGCGACCTGTCCCGCATCGCCATGCCGCCGATGACCTACGTCCACGAGAAGGACAAGTGGGAGCGGCGCTGGCCGGCGGCGGTGAAATTCGTCGAGGACAACCGGCTCAACGAGTTCTTCGACGGCGAAGCCAACGACATCGGCATCGTGCTGCAGGGCGGCCTCTACAACAGCACGCTGCGCGCGCTGCTGCTCAACGGCCTCGCCGACGCCTTCGGCGTGTCGCAAGATTCCGCTCTACGTGATGAACGTCACCTATCCGCTGGTCGACAAGGAATTCGTCCGTTTCTGCGCCGGCAAGAAGGCCATCCTCATGGTCGAGGAAGGCGAGCCGGACTACATCGAGCAGGCGGTCAACACCATCCTGCGCCGCGCCGACATCCAGACCAAGGTGCACGGCAAGGACGTGCTGCCGATGGCCGGCGAATACACCGGCGGCGTGTTGCGCGATGGCATCAGGAAATTCATCGCCAAGACGCGGCCCGATCTTCTTCCTGCGGACATGTCAGCCGAGGCCGCGCCGCTGAAGCAGCGCGAGAGCAAGGCTGCCGCGCTGGTGGCCAATGACGTGCAGGGCCGGCCGCCGTCGTTCTGCACCGGCTGCCCGGAGCGGCCGATCTTCGCGGCGATGAAGCTGGTCGAGCGCGAGCTCGGCGACGCATCACGTCAGCGCCGACATCGGCTGCCACCTGTTCTCGATCTTCCCGCCGTTCAGCGTCGGCGCCACCACCATGGGCTACGGCCTCGGCGCCGCCGGCGCCTCGGCGCTCAACGTCAAGGCCGGCAAGCGCGCCATCTCGATGATGGGCGACGGCGGCTTCTGGCATAACGGCCTGACCAGCGGCGTCGGCAACGCCGTGTTCAACAAGAGCGACAACGTCCTGATCATCGTCGACAACGGCTATTCGGCCGCGACCGGCGGCCAGGACATCCCGTCCTCGTTCCATCCGAACGCCAACCGCGGCACCATGCACTCGATCGAGAAGGCGGTGCGCGGCGTCGGCGTCACCTGGGCCAAGACCATCGACCGCACCTACGACGTGGCGCTGATGCGCGACACGCTGAAGGAGGCGCTGACCACCAAGGAGAAGGGCCCGAAGGTCATCGTCGCGCATTCCGAATGCATGCTGAACAAGCAGCGCCGCATCCGGCCGCTGTGGCGCAAGGCGGCGGCGGCCGGCGAGCGCGTGGTGCGCGAGCGCTTCGGCGTCGATGCCGACACCTGCACCGGCGATCATTCCTGCATCCGGCTGTCCGGCTGCCCGTCGCTGACGATCGCGCCGAACCCCGATCCGCTGCGGCGCGAGCCGGTGACCAAGGTGATCAACTCCTGCGTCGGCTGCGGCCTGTGCGGCGAGGTGAGCCACGCCGCGGTGCTGTGCCCGTCGTTCTATCGCGCCTCGCTGATCACCAACCCGACCGGCTGGGACAGGTTCAAGGCGCGGATACGCGACGCCGTCATCGGCTTCTTCCAGCGGCGCATCGAGCGCAAATTGGCGGCGGCGTGATGATGACGGAAGCCACAGCCTCCGTCATTCCGGGGCGCGCCATAAGAGCGTTCACGCGCGGCGTCCGGAATGACAGTGGAGGGGTCCTGCCATGACTGACAACATCCAGCGCCCGATCACCATCGCCATCCTCGCCATGGGCGGCGAAGGCGGCGGCGTGCTGGCCGAATGGATCGTCGATGTCGCCGAGCACGCCGGCTACATCGCGCAGATGACCTCGGTGCCGGGCGTGGCGCAGCGCACCGGCGCGACCAACTACTACGTCGAGCTGTTCCCCAAGCTTGGCGCGCGAAGCAACGCGTCGCCGCCGGTGCTGGGGCTGACGCCGGTGCCGGGCGACGTCGACATCGTCATCGCCTCGGAGCTGATGGAGGCCGGCCGCGCCGTGCAGCGCGGCCTGGTGACGCCCGACCGCACCACCTTCATCGTCTCGACCAACCGCGTCTATTCGATGACCGGAGAGGATCGCGCTGGCGGACGGCCGCGTCGATTCCGGCGCGCTGCTGGAGGGTTGCAAGGCCGCGGCCAAGAGACTCATCCACGGCGACATGGCGCAACTGGCCGAAGTCGACCGGCAGCGTGATCTCGGCGGTGCTGTTCGGCGCGCTCGCCGGCTCGAAGGCGCTGCCGATGCAGCGCATGGCGTTCGAGGCGGCGATCCATCGCGGCGGCGTCGGCGTCAAGGAAAGCATCGCCGCGTTCGGCGCGGGCTATGCGGCGGCCGAGGGCGGACCCGCGCCGATGCCTGCCAGCCCCGCCCGCTCCTGCCGTCGCAGCCTGCGCTCGCGCCGTTGATGGCCGAGGCCGAGCGTCCATGGCGAGCCGGCGCGTACCTTCATTCGCGCCGGCATCGAACGGCTTGCCGACTACCAGGACGTCGCCTACGCGCGCGATTACCTCGATCGCCTCAAGCCAGTCGCCGAGGCCGACAAGCGCCACGGCGACGGCTCAGGGCAGTTGCTGGCCGAGACCGCGCGCGAGCTTGCGCTCGGCATGGCCTACGAGGACACCGTGCGCGTCGCCGAGCTGAAGATCCGGCCGAGCCGGTTCGCAGCGCGTGCGCGCCGAGGTGCAGGCCGCCGACGGCCAGATCATGGAGATCGCCGAGTTCCTGCATCCGCGCGTGCAGGAGATCGCCGACACGCTGCCGGCGGGACTTGGGCCGCTGGCTGCTCAACACCGGCTGGGCGCGGCGCGCTTCGTCGAGCGCTTCACAAAGTCCGGCCGGGTGGTGAAGACCTCGACCATCCGCGGCTTCCTGCTGATGTATTTCATCGCCTCGCTGAAGCCGACGCGGCGGCGCTCGCTGCGGTTCGCCACACGAGCAGGCGTTCCTGCGCGAATGGCTGCAGCACCATCGAGAACGTCGCCAAGACCAACTACGCGCTGGCGGCCGAGATCGCGACGACGCGCACGCTGGTGAAAGGCTACAGCGACACCCACGAGCGCGGCCGGCGGAATTACGACACGCTGATGCAGATGCTGCCGCAGATCATGGAGACGCCCGATCCGGCGGCGACGCTGGCGCGGCTGCGCAAGGCCGCGCTCGCCGACGACACCGGCGCGGCGCTGACCGCCGCGATCAAGGACGTGCGCCCGCTGCCGCAGGCCGCGGAGTAGCCACAAGCGCGGACTTGGTCGGCCTCATGGTGAGGAGCGCAGCGAAGCTGCGCGTCTCGAACCATGGGCCGCCCTCGTCCATCGAGACGCGGCCTTCGGCCGCTCCTCGGGATGAGGGTGGAGAAGATCAAGGAATCACCGCCGTCGCCTCGATCTCGAGCCGCGCCTCGGGCTCGAACAGCCGGCCGACCTGCACCAGCGCCATCGCCGGGAAATGGTCGCCGAGCACCGCGCGATAGGCCGCGCCGAGCTCGCGGCGGCAGCCATGTATTCGTCCATGTCGAGCACGTACCAGGTCAGCCGCACGATATGCTCGGGCCGGCGCCGCCCTCGGTCAGCACGGCGCGGATGTTCTCCAGCGCCTGCCTCGCCTGCGCGACGAAGCCCTCCGGAAATTTCTCGTTGGCGTCCCAGCCGACCATGCCGCCGACGAACACGAAGTCGCCGCGCGCCTTGATGCCGTTGGCGTAGCCCTTGGGCGCAGGCCAGCCCGGCGGCTGCAGCATCTCGTGCTTGGCGCGAGCGCGCGCGGCAGTTTGCGGAACAGTTGGTGCCGGCACGGGCATTCTCCTTATGACGCGAGCTTGTGCGCGGCGCCTTCGGCGGCACGGCGGCGCAGCTCGAAGCGCTGCAGCTTGCCGGTCTGCGTTTTCGGCAGCTCGGCGACGAATTCGATGGCGCGCGGATATTTGTAGGGCGCGACCGTGGCCTTGACGTGATCCTGCAAGGCGCGCGCCAGCGCCGCGTCGCCGGTCATGCCTGGCCGCAGCACGACGTAGGCCTTGACGATCTGGCCGCGCTCCTCGTCCGGGCACGCCGACCACGCCGCATTCGGCGACGGCGGCGTGCGTGAGCAGCGCCGCCTCCACCTCGGGACCGGCGATGTTGTAGCCGGCGGAGATGATCATGTCGTCGGAGCGCGCCTGGTACCAGAAGTAGCCGTCGGCATCCATCAGGTAGGTGTCGCCGGTCACGTTCCAGCCGTTCTGCACGTATTTCCTCTGCCGTTCGTCGGCGAGATAGCGGCAGCCGGTCGGCCCGCGCACCGCAAGACGTCCGACCGTGCCGGGCGGCGCTTTATTGCCGTCGTCGTCGAGAATGCAGGCCTCGTAGCCGGGCACCGGCTTGCCGGTCGAGCCGGCGCGCACCTCCTCCTCGGGCGAGCCGATGAAGATGTGCAGCATCTCGGTCGCGCCGATGCCGTCGAGAATCTTGATGCCGGTCGCCGCGTGCCAGGCATCGAACGTCGCCTTGGGCAGCGTCTCGCCGGCCGACACGCATTTGCGCAGCGACGAGATGTCGTGGTCCTTGAGCTTGCCGAGCATGGCGCGATAGGCGGTCGGCGCGGTGAACGGGATGGTGATCTTGTATTTTTCGATCGCCGCAAGCAGATCGTCCGGCCCGGCCTTCTCCAGCAGCACCGTCGAGGCGCCGATGCGGAGCGGAAACAGCACCAGCCCGCCGAGTCCGAATGTGAAGGCGAGCGGCGGCGAGCCGGTGAAGCGGTCGGAGGGCTCCGCGCGCAGCACGTGCCTGGCGTAGCTGTCGCAGATCGCCAGCATGTCGCGGTGGAAATGCATGGTGCCCTTCGGCTCGCCGGTGGTGCCGGAGGTGAAGGCGATCAGGCAGACGTCGTCGCTCGCGGTGTCGCAGGCGGCGAACTTCTCGTAGCCGGGCTTCATCATCAGCGTTTCGAGCGCGTCGGAGCGCCATGCTGCCCCAATAGACGATGCGCTGAAGATCGGGCGCCTGCGCCTTGGCCTTCTCCATCTCGTCGGCGAGGCGCGCGTCGCACAGCGCCAGCGCGATCTTCGCCTTGGCGAGCGGATAGGAAAGCTCCTTGGCGCGCAAGCAGCGGCATGGTCGCGACCACGACGCCGCCGGCCTTGATGACCGCAAAATACGCCGCGACCATCATCGGGTTGTTCGGGGCGCGGAGCAGCACGCGGTTGCCCGGCACCAGACCGAGATCGCGGGTCAGCACATTGGCGATGCGGTTGATGCGCTCGTTGAGCTCCGCGTAGGTCAGCGTCTTCCGTGGGCGACAGCAGGCACGGCCGGTCGCCCTGCCCCGCCGCGACCCAGCGGTCGACCCATTCGGTGACGCAGTTGAGCCGCTCCGGATATTGCAGCTCGGGCAGATCGAACTTGAACTCGGGCCAAAGCTCCCGCGGCGGCAGGTTGTCGCGCGCGAAGCTGTCGATGTGGCCGCTCCTGCCCATGCTCTGAGGCATCGCCGTCTCCTATTCGGCCGCCAGGGCGGCCTTGCCCGGCCGGTTCTTCAGCACCTCGCGCGCGATCACGATCTTCTGCACCTCGGTCGCGCCCTCATAGATGCGCAGCGCCCGGATCTCGCGGTAGAGCTCCTCGACCTTGTTGCCCTTGGTCACGCCTTGGCCGCCGTGGAGCTGCACGGCGCGGTCGATGACGCGCTGGGCGGCCTCGGTCGCGAACATCTTGGCCATGGCCGCCTCGCGGGTGACGCGGGCGGCGCCGTTGTCCTTGATCCAGGCCGCGCGATAGACCAGCAGCGCCGCGGCATCGACCTCGGTGGCGCTGTCGGCGATGGCGGCTTGCGTCATCTGCAGATCGCCGAGCGGCGCGCCGAACAGCTTTCGTGTCGCGGCGTGCTCGATGGTCTCGTGCAGCGCGCGGCGGGCAAAGCCCAGCGCCGCGGCGCCGACCGTCGAGCGGAAAATGTCGAGCGTCGCCATCGCCACCTTGAAGCCCTCGCCCGGCTGGCCCAGCCGGTTGGACGCGGGAACGCGGACGCCGTCGAACGAAAGCCGCGCCAGCGGATGCGGCGCGATCACCTCGATGCGCTCGGCGACCTTCAGTCCCGGCGTATCGGCATCGACCACGAAGGCCGAAAGCCCGCGCGCGCCCGGCGCCTCGCCGGTCCGCGCGAACACCACGTAATGGTCGGCGATTCCCCCGTTCGATATCCAGGTCTTTTCGCCGTCGAGGCGGAAATGTGCACCGTCGGCTTTGGCGGTGGTGGCGAGCGCGGCGACGTCCGAGCCGGCCTCCGGCTCGGACAGCGCGAAGGCGGCGATCGCCTTGCCGTCGCGCACCGGCGGCAGATATTTGCGCTTCAGCTCGTCGGAGCCGAACAGCGAGATCGAGCCGGTGCCGAGCCCCTGCATGGCGAAGGCGAAATCGGCGAGGCCGTCGTGGAAGCCGAGGATTTCGCGGGCGATGCAGAGCGTGCGCACGTCGAGCGCCGGGTGCAGGCCGCCGTGCGAGGCCGGCACCGCGGCCTTGAGGAAGCCGGCCTCGCCCAGCGCCTTGACCCGTGCGCGGCAGGCGGCGTCGACGTCGTCATGCGGCAGCGAATGCAGCTTGGCCGCGGCCCAGCGCGACAGCTCGTCGGCGAAGCGGCGGTGGCCGTCGTCGAAGAAGGGAAGCGCGAGGGTGGATTGGAGATCGCTCATGGCACAGCCTCCCCGCTCCCCTCCCCCCATGAGCGCTGCGAATGGTGGGGAGGGGTCGGGGGTGGGGGGCGCTTCTTGCCAGCAACAGAGCGCCCCCCACCCCGACCGCCTTCGGCGGTCGACCCTCCCCACCGCTTCGCGGGGGGAGGGTTAAGGAGTATGCTGCAACGCTCATCCATCTCAATTGCCCTCGAACACCGGCCTCTGCTTGGCGGCGAAGGCGCGGAAGGCGCGTGCAAAATCCTCGGTCTCCATGCACAGCGCCTGGGCCACCGCCTCGGCCTCGACCGCGGTCTCGACCGACATCGCCCATTCCATCTCCAGCATGCGCTTGGTCATGGCGTTGCCGAAGGTCGGCCCGTTGGCGAGGTCGTGGGCGAGCTTCTGCGCTTCGGCCAACACGTTTTCCGACGTTGCCAGTCGGTTGAAGAAGCCCATGCGCTCGGCCTCCTCGCCGCCCATGGCTGCGGCCGGTGAACAGCAATTCCGCGGCGCGGCCTTGGCCGACGATGCGCGGCAGGATCGCGCAGGCGCCCATGTCGCAGCCGCCGAGACCGACGCGGTTGAACAGGAACGCCACCTTCGCCGCCGCCGTGCCGATCCGGATGTCGGAGGCCATGGCGATGATCGCGCCGGCGCCGGCGCAAACGCCGTCGATCGCCGAGATGATCGGCTGCGGACAGGCGCGCATGGATTTGACCACGTCGCCGGTCATCCTGGTGAAGTCGAGCAGCTCCACCGTATTCATTTTCGTAAGCGGCTCGATGATCTCGAACACGTCGCCGCCGGAGCAGAAGTTGCCGCCCGACGCCGGTGACGACGATCGCCTTGACGATCTTGTCCCGCGCCGCGGCGCGGAACAGATCGACGATCTCGGCATAGCTGTCGAAGGTCAGCGGGTTCTTCTTGTCCGGGCGGTTCAGGGTCAGCGTCGCGACCTTGCCGTCCACGGCGAAATTGACATGTCGGGCCTTGTAGCCGAACAGCGGCAACGTGACGGGATTGGCCGCGCTCATGACGCGTCTCCGTTCTTGAGCGCCTTGCGCGCCGAGTCCTTGGTCTTGGCGAGCAGCGGCATCAGCGCCTCGATGTCCTTTGGCGCGAGGCCTGCGAAAATCTCGCCGACCCAGTCGGCGTTGATGCGCGCCATGCTGCGGAAGAATTTCTGGCCCTCCGGCGGTCAGGCTGACGATCTGGACGCGGCGATCCTTGGGCGACGGCCGGCGGTGGATCAGCCCCTGCTCGGCCAGCCGGTCGACCAGACCGGTGATGTTGCCGTTCGACACCATCATGCGCTGCGACAGCTCGCCGAGCGTCATGCCGTTCGGCGCGCGGTCGAGCTGCGCCAGCAGATCGAACCGCGGCAGCGTGATGTCGAAACTGATCGCGCAGCCTGCGGCGCACCTCGTTCTCGATCAGCGTCGTGCAGGTGAGCAGCCGCAGCCACAGCCGCAACTCGGTCTTATGGTCGTCGGGGCGCTCGGCGACCTTGGTCTCGGCGTCGAGCGGGATGTCGGTGCGTTCGTCCATCATGCTCTCCGCTCCGATCACCAGCGTCGAGCCGGTGGTCGCCGCAGCCGCAGGCGAGCAGAAATAAAGAACGGCCGCCGCGACCTCCTCGGGCTGCACCAGCCGGCCGAGCCGGAACCTGAGACGCGAAATGGCCGACGCGCGTCTTCCCGGCTCATGCCCTTGTCGATCATCCGCTGAATGTGGCGCGACGTATCAGGTCGGTGTCGACATAGCCCGGGCAAACCGCATTGACAGTGATGCCGGACTTTGCGGTCTCGAGCGCAACCGAGCGCACCAACCCCAGCATGGCATGCTTGGCCGTGCAGATAGGCCGAGACATTCGGAAATGCCTTGAACGCCGCGATCGAAGCCACCGCGACGATGCGGCCGAAGCCGCGCTCGATCATGCCGGCGAGCACCGCCTGCACGGGATGCAACATGCCGAGCACGTGCGACTCGAATATTCGCGAAATTGCTCGGGAGTGGTCTTCACAAACGGGGCGGGCTTGGCGTTGCCCGCATTAGCGACGAGCAGATCGACCGGCCCGCGCGCGGCGACCGCTCGGCGGACCGCGCTGTCCACCGCCGTCCGGTCGGTAACGTCCGCGACGCCGTAGCCCGCGGCCTCGCCCTTGCCGACCGTATCCTTGAGCGCAGCCTCGCCGCGCCCGACCACCGTGACCGCGGCACCGGCCTGGTCAGCGCCGCGGCAATGGCGCGGCCGATGCCGCGTCCGCCGCCGGTGACCAGCGCATGCCGTCCCTGCAGAGAAGCCATAATCGCCTCTTGTGCGAAGAATACTTTAGGCTTAAAATTTTCAGGCTTCAAGTACCTTGCCCGGCCTGCGGGTGGAGGCGCGCATGAACGTCCACATCATCGGCGGCGGACCCGCCGGCCTCTACTTCGCCATCCTGATGAAAAAGGCGTGGCCGCAGACGCTCATCACCGTGTTCGAGCGCAACAAACCAGACGACACGTTCGGCTTCGGCGTGGTGTTCTCCGACCAGACGCTGGAAGCGTTCGAATCCTACGACCGCGAGACCTATCGCCAGATCGTCGGCCATTTCGCCTATTGGGACGACATCGAGATCCATTTCCGCGGCACCACGCACCGCATCGGCGGCAACGGCTTCTGCGGCACCTCGCGCACCATGCTGCTTGAAAATCCTCGGCCGCCGCGCGCACTCGCTCGGCATCGACATCAAGTACCAGTCGGAGGCCGATCCGCTTAAGACGCAAATCCGCGGCGCCGATCTCGTGGTCGCGGCCGACGGCATCAATTCGCGGACCCGCGAGGCATTCAAGGACGCATTCAAGCCGACCATCGAGCTTCGACCCAATCATTTCGCTTGGATGGGCTCGGACCGGCCGATGGACGCCTTCAACTTCTTCTTCCGCGAGACGCCGCACGGCATCTTCATCGCGCACTGCTACCAGTACCAGCCCGGCCGCTCGACCTGGGTGATGGAAACCGATCCGGAGACGTTCAAGCGCTCGGGCCTCGACAAGCTCGACGAGGCGGCGCTCGGCGGAATTCCTCGAAGGCGTGTTCGCCGAAGAATTGAACGGCCACAAGCTGATCACCAACCGCTCGCTGTGGCGGAATTTTCCGACCATCCGCTGCGAGAAGTGGACGCACGAGAACATCGTGCTGATCGGCGACGCCAAGGCGACCGCGCATTTCTCCATCGGCTCGGGCACCAAGCTTGCGATGGAGGACGCGATCGCGCTCTACGAGGCGTTCCGCTCGACCGGCGGCCGCGACGTGAAGGCCGCGCTCGCGCGCTTCGAGTTGGCGCGCCGCGAGGAGGTCGAGAAGACCCAGCACTCCGCCGATGTGTCGCTGGTCTGGTTCGAGCACGTCAGGCGGTTCTGGGACATGGACCCGACGCGCTTCGCCTTCGGCCTGATGACGCGATCGAAGGCGATCACCTACGACAATCTGGCGCTGCGCGCGCCCGAGTTCGTCAAGCTCGCCGACAAGCTGGTGGCGCAGGATGCGCAGGCGCAGGGCTTCGACGTCGATGCTGACCGAGCCCGCTGCGCCGATGTTCCAGCCGTTCCGGCTGCGCAACATGAACGCTAGCCAATCGCGTGGTGGTGTCGCCGATGGACCAGTATTCCGCGGTCGACGGCATGCCGGGCGACTGGCACATGGTGCACTACGGCTCGCGCGCGATCGGCGGCGCGGGACTGATGTTCACCGAGATGACCTGCGTGTCCGAGCAGGGCCGCATCACGCCGGGCTGCACCGGCATGTACAACGACGCACAGGAGCAGGCCTGGAAGCGCATCGTCGATTTCGTCCACGCCAATTCGGCGGCGAAGTTCTGCCTGCAGCTCGGCCATGCCGGACGCAAAGGCGCGACCAGGCTGATGTGGGAGGGCATGGACCAGCCGCTGGCACAAGGCGCCTGGCCGGTGATGGCGCCCTCGCGCCCTGCCCTATTATCCGCACAGCCAGGTGCCGCGCGAAATGACGCGCGCCGACATGGACCAGGTCATCGCCGACTTCGTGCAGGCGGCTGAGCGCGGCGCGCGCGCGGGCTTCGACATGCTGGAGCTGCACGCCGCCCACGGCTATCTGCTGGCAAGCTTCATCTCGCCGCTTGACCAACAAGCGCACCGACGAATACGGCGGCGCGCTGGACAACCGCCTGCGCTTCCCGCTCGAAGTGTTCCGCGCCATGCGCAAGGTTTGGCCGGACGACAAGCCGATGTCGGTTCGCATCTCGGCGACCGACTGGCAGGACGGCGGCCTGACCGGCGACGACGCCGTGCAGGTGGCGCGCGCCTTCGCCGAGGCCGGCTGCGACCTGATCGACGTCTCGACCGGCCAGACCACGCCGGACGCGGAGCCGGTCTACGGCCGCATGTTCCAGACGCCGTTCTCCGACCAGATCAGGAACGACGCCGGCCTCGCCACCATGTGCGTCGGCGCCATCACCAGCGCCGACCAGGTCAACACCATCATCGCCGCCGGCCGCGCCGATCTCGTGGCGCTGGCGCGGCCGCATCTGGTCGATCCGTCGTTCACGATGAAGGCCGCGGCCTGGTACGGCGCCGGGCGGCATCGCCTGCCCGCCGCAATACCGCTCCGGCCGCGACCAGCTTTTCCGCAACAGCGAGCGCGAGCGCGAGGAGCTGACCGAGCTCAAGCTCAAGGCCAAGCCGAAAACCCACGCCACGACGTGGAAGCAGGCGGCGGAATAGGCGGATCGGGCGAAAGCTCGGCGCTCCTACGGCCGAGCGACCTTCTGCCGCTGCGCCACAAGCCCCGCCGCCATTCATGGCAACGACACTCACCTCCATCATTCGAGGGCTTGTGCCGCGAAGGAGACAGAATTGCCTGTCGGTGGTTCTGGGACCCAAGCGCAAGCGGGGGTGACAACCGCCTTCAAGTCCCTTAAATCACTGCCCAAACCACCCTAATGGGGGATGGTGAAATGGTATCACAGCAGACTCTGACTCTGTTTTTCTAGGTTCGAATCCTAGTCCCCCAGCCACTCCACATCGGCCACGCCGTCGCTGATGGTCTCCCGACCCCACCCAATTGGCATTCAGGGGTGAACCTTTTCATTGCGCCGGCGTTGACTTGAATTCTGCCGGGCAATCGAACCGTGAACACCACGCACCTCGCGGCCGTGACGGCCGACGCTGAAACCGTCCAGGAAACGCCGTTTTATATTGCGGCCACCGGCATCGGCAGCCGGCCGCGCTCCTCGCTGAAGGATGGCGACACCTTTCTGGTTGTGGACAGCCATGGCGATATCGGCGCCGCCGAGGGCGGGCCCGACGGGCTCTTCCACAACGACACACGGTTTCTGTCGCGGCTCGAACTCACGGTGAACGACCTGCCGCCGCTGTTGCTCGGGTCGAACGTGCGCGACGACAACACCGTTCTGACGGTCGATCTGACCAATCCGGATATTTTCCACGGTGAGCAGATCGTCCTGCAGCGTGACATGCTGCACATCGTCCGCACCACCTTCATCTGGCGTGGGACGGCCTACCAGCGGTTCGGCATCCGCAACCACGGCATGCGTTCCGTCGGGCTGCGGATCGCGCTTCGCTTCGACAGCGATTTTGCCGACCTGTTCGAGGTGCGTGGACTGAAACGCGAGCGGCGCGGGCGAGCGAGCCGCAAGGTCGTGGACGGTCACCGCGTGCAGTTGGACTATCAGGGGCTCGACGGCGCGAGCCGCAGCGCTGCGCTGTCGTTCGATCCGATGCCGGCCGAACTGACGCAGGACAGCGCGCTTTATCATTACGTGCTGGCGCCGGGCGAAATCACGCGGGTGTTCCTGTCGATCGGCTGCAACACCCCCGCGACCGGCGTTTCGTTTTCCCGCGCGATGATTCGCGCCCACCGCGAACGGCGCACCGCCACCTCCGGAATGACAACGGTCGAAAGCTCGAACGACCTGTTCAATGAAATCCTGTGTCGTTCGGCCGCCGACCTGTCGATGCTGATCACGAAGACGCCGCAGGGCCCCTACCCCTACGCCGGCATTCCCTGGTATTCAACCACCTTCGGCCGCGACGGCATCATCACCGCGCTGCAGATGCTGTGGCTTAC
This sequence comes from uncultured Alphaproteobacteria bacterium, assembly GCA_963702635.1. Classification (GTDB taxonomy): domain Bacteria; phylum Pseudomonadota; class Alphaproteobacteria; order Rhizobiales; family Xanthobacteraceae; genus Z2-YC6860. Next base: position 118,542 of record CAVPDL010000004.1, on the reverse strand, counting down.
CCCAAACGTCGCGCGCGGCGTTCTGCGCCGGCTCGCCTTCTACCAGGCCAAAGCCGACGATCCGTCCGCCGACGCGCAGCCGGGAAAAATCCTCCACGAGATGCGCTCGGGCGAGATGGCGGCGCTCGGCGAGGTGCCGTTCCAGCTCTACTACGGCACCGTGGACGCAACTCCGCTGTTCGTGCTGCTGGCCGGAGCCTATCTCGACCGCACCGGCGATATCGACACCATCGTCGCGCTGTGGCCCGCGATCGAGGCGGCGCTGTCGTGGATCGACCGGTACGGCGACGCGGACGGCGATGGTTTTGTCGAATATCGTCGCGCCACCGAGAAAGGCCTCGCCAACCAGGGCTGGAAGGATTCGTTCGACGCGATCTTTCACGCCGACGGAACTTTGGTCGAGGGCGACATCGCGCTCGCGGAGGTCCAGGGCTACGTTTTCGCCGCCAAGCTTGCCGCGGCGCGCTGCGCTGACCGGATGGGGTTGGAGCAGCGCGCCAAAGAGCTGGAGCACCAGGGAGCAGTGCTGAAAAAGCGCTTCCAGGAGACGTTCTGGTGCCCGGAGCTTGACACCTTTGCGCTGGCGCTCGACGGCTCGAAAAAACCTTGCCGCGTGCCGACGTCAAACGCCGGCCAGGTGCTGTTCGGCGGCATCGCCAGCGCCGAGCACGCCGCGAGGGTGGCCAACAAGCTGCTCAGCCCGCAGTCGTTCTCAGGCTGGGGCATCCGCACCTTGGCGAAGGGCGCGCCGCGCTACAATCCGATGTCCTATCACAACGGCTCGGTCTGGCCGCACGACAACGCGCTGATCGCGCTGGGTTTTGCGCGGTACGGGCTGAAGTCCGCCGTGACGCGGCTGTTTCAGGGATTGTTCGATGCGGCCACATACATGGAACTGCGGCGGCTGCCTGAGCTGTTCTGCGGATTCCAGCGCCAGCAAGGCCGCGGGCCGACACTCTACCCGGTTGCCTGTGCACCCCAGGCATGGGCCAGCGCCACGCCGTTCACCCTGCTCGAAGCGTCGCTCGGGCTGGAATTCGACCCAGTCAACAGCGAAATCCGGCTGCGGAACCCGCGACTGCCGCCGTTTCTCGACCACGTCATGCTTCGCAACCTTCAGCTCGGCGACGCGTGCGCTGATTTGAGGATCCGCCGCTTCAAGGATGAAGTTTCCCTCGACATCGTGCGTAAACGCGGAAAGATGCAGGTTTCCGTCGTGCTGACGGCGTGATGCGGCGGGCACGGCCCGCGGGTTCCACCGGCACTCGGCTCCGCTACCACGAACATTTTGCATTGATACGGAACAAGCGCTTCCAGCCGCGGTTGTCGGCTTAGCTATTCTCGTAAATCGCGGGAGGCCTTTATGCGCAAACGTCCTTGGACCATTGCTGCGCTGACTTCGACATGCGTTCTCCTGTGGCTCGCGACAGGCCTCCCCGTGGCGTCGGGGCTGCTCGGCACGCCTCGCGCGCTTCTCGGTTCTCCCGCTTCTGCCAAGGTCCTCCAGATCGGAGACACCGCTGCCTCGGACAGCCTGTCCAACAGTCCTCCGGTCACCACTCTCGATACCCGGACGGTGCGCGGGGTCCTCGGCAGTGCGGTGCGCAGCGTCGCCGACGAGGATATGGGGCGAATTATCGATGTCATCGTCGACCGCGGCGGCGACGCTCGCGCCGCGGTCATCGACTTTGGCGGCTTTCTCGGCGTCGGCAGCCGGAAGATCGCGGTTGACTGGAATGCCATCCGCTTCGATGGTCTCAATCACGTCACGCTCGATATGACGCGGGATCAGGTCAAGGCCGCGCCGGAATACCAGACGGGAAAGAAATCGATCATCGTGCTTGGCGCGTCACCCGAGTTCGCGCGGTCGCGCGTGACCGAGAGGATACCGGAGCGCTAGCCTGTCGGCTGAAACATCACGGGAACTCGTTCCACGGCGTGACGCCGAGGCGGGCCCGGAAGTGTCGCCTCGTGAGCGCAACCTGTCGGTCATCGAAGGCGGCCAGCAACAACGCCAATCGCCGCCGCCGGCGGCCGGGCCGTCGCGGCGCTCGTTGCGCGGTCTCGACTGGTTCGTGTTCTTCGTAGCCGACGTTCAGACCGGCTTTGGACCTTTCGTCGCGGTCTATCTGACCACGCAGAAGTGGACGCAAATCGACATCGGTCTGATCTTGACCGTGGCCGGCCTGGTGGCGTTGGCAGCCCAGGTGCCGGGCGGCATGCTGGTCGATGCGGCGCGCTCCGAGCGGCTGGTCGCAGGCCTTGCCATAACCGCCATCGCGCTGAGCGCGCTGGCCTATGCGGCATTTCCGATTTTTCCCGCGATCCTCGCCGCCGCGGTCACACACGCGACTGCAAGCTGCGTGCTAGGCCCGGCGATAGCCGCGATCAGCCTCGGGCTCGTCGGGCATACCGGCATCGGAGAGCGGCTGGGACGCAATGCCCGCTTTGCTTCCGTCGGCAACGGTTTTGCAGCCGCGCTGATGGGCGCGTTCGGCTATTTCTTTTCGGCTCGCTCGGTATTCGTCGTCACCGCAATCCTGCTCATTCCGACCTTGCTGGCGCTTCGCCAGATCGCTCCAAGCGAGATCAGTCCAGCCCTTGCCCATGGCGGTCCGAGCGAGCCGGACCGGCCGGCAACCCCGTTCCGCGCGCTGTTGCGGCAGAGGTCGCTGCTGCTGCTGGCCTGCTGCATCGGGCTGTTTCATCTCGCCAACGCCGCGATGCTGCCGCTGATGGGAAGCGCGTTGACCAGCCGGTTGAGCAACTGGGCGACTGTCCTGATCGCCACTTGTATCGTGGTTCCCCAGCTCGTCGTCGCGCTGATTGCGCCGTGGATCGGCCGCCAGGCAGAGGCCTGGGGGCGGCGCCCTCTTCTGCTTTTGGGCTTTTCGGCGCTTGCCGTGCGCGGATTGCTATTTGCAACCTTCGCCGATCCGGCGGTGATCGTCGCCGTGCAATTGCTCGACGGCATCAGCGCGGCCGTGCTCGGCGTCATGGTGCCGTTGATCGTCGCCGATATCACGCGCGGCACCGGCCGGTTCAATTCGTCACTTGGCGTCGTCGGCATGGTGGCCGGAGGCGGAGCCGCCATGAGCACGACGCTTGCCGGCGCGATGACCGATTATCTCGGCAGCTCGTTCGCATTTTTCGGGCTGGGAATGATTGCGATCATGGCGGTGATCGCGGTGCTTCTGCTCATTCCCGAGACCCGACCGACACCGGTAGCCTAGACTTGCGTGAGTTCATGAATTGGCCTGGACCGATCGAATCGCACAATGTTCGCTATTTCCCAACAGCCGCGGAGAAGCAGGCATCAGATCCGGTTCATGCCGCCTTTCATCGCCATTCAGTAACCCTTCGAATGGCACTTAAGGCAGTCTTCCTTGGTTTTCCCAAAGACCGATTGGATGCCAATAGCGTACGCGGTCCTGTGTACGGCAAACCACGGCGCTGGCTCGAGGCCTCGCTTGATGCACGCCTCGAACAACTTTCTTCCCTCGATCGACTTCAACTCGGGATCCCATTGGGAATAGCCCCGGTACACCCCGTGCGTCCCGATGCCCGGCGCGCAGTCTTTCTTGGCGTTGGCCGTTCGCTCAGCCAGGGTGTAGGGCGATATCTGCTTGCCGTCTGCGGGGTCTATCTTCGGCACCCGCCGGGCCGCAGTTCTCTTCGGCTTTGCGTTCTCGGCCGTGTTTGACGCCGAACTGCCGGCCGATTTGGCCTGGTCCTTTTTGACGCCAGGTGCGTCTTGCGTAAACGCCGATGTAAAAGCAAGCGATCCGGCCAGAATCAGTGCAGCAGAGGTCAGCAACCCCTTCTTCATGTTAAGCCTCCCAACTCCGAAAAAACCAAGCAGAGCTTAGGTTTTCGGGCTTGTCGTGACAAGGTCGCTGCGAGCCCCCTCGCCTCCGCTTGCGCCAATCCGACCGAGCGCTGCGTTCCAGCTCGAATATCTCACATGAAGCAGCGCCGGTACTTTTTTGTTCTCCGTATTGACCCAAGTCTTTGACGGACCCGACCGGCATATCCGCGCGCCGCCATGACGCTTGCCGACCAGCCATCTCCGCGAAGTGCTAAGCGCGACCAATAAACTCGTAATTGGGAAACGAGAAGGCCGCCCAGCTATGGCGGCTTTGGGAGTTTGGTACGGGGAGGATAATTTGCCTCGCCCAGCCGGGCTTGGCGCGGTGTCTTGCCAGTCCAGCGCTTGAACGCGTGCGAAAAGGAGCCGTGCTCACGATACCCAAGCAGCCACGCGATCTGAGAAACCGCCAAGCTGCGATCCGCCAGATAGCTTTGGACCAAATCGATCCGAAGCCTCTCCAGCACCTCGGTAAAGGTTACCCCTTCCGAGGCGAGACGCCGGACCAGTGTACGCCCACTGCACCCGAGCTGACGCGCCACCTCCCCGGCCTGAGCCTTACCATGCGGCAGCAAAAGCGCGACGGCGTTCTCGACTCGATACCGGAACAAGCTGCGGTCTGTGCGCCGACGCGAGATCGCCTTCTCGCAATAGGCAACCAGGAGCTTGTTGAGATAGGGGTCAGCGCTAACGATCGGTAATCGCCTAACGCCGCTCGGGAACGTGAGGTCGTCAACGGCGGCACCGAACTCGACGTTCGTGCCAAAGAATTGGGTGAGTTCCGAATTATTCCGCGGCCTGTGATGAGTGAATTGTACGCGGCTGGGACGCAGGCGAAGGCCCGTCAATTTCCGACAGACCCGGACCAGCGCCGTCATCCAGAATTCGATCTGATGCCGATCAAGATGACGACTCACGCCGGTATAGCGGAACGACAGGCCAACATGCTTGCCGTCAATGCAGTCCAGCGTGATCCCCTCGTTGACGATCGAGCTGTACCGCGCTTCTCGCTGCAAGGCGTCGATTAGCACTTCCGATGATGCGGGTATGAAGTACAGCACGCTGAACGCGCGCAGGTCAGGCGTCTGCGCCAGATGGAATCCAAGGAGGTCGTCGTCCTCCAGGGCATCGGCGACCAGATTCAGAAATCCAATTTGGTCGTGAACCCTGACGAGTTCATCCGGATCGTCCATCTGGCGGCGGCTCAGTCCAGATTTTTTGAGCAGGGGATCGAGCGCAATCCCCGCGGTTTTCGCCCGGGCATAGGCGAGCCGCGCTATGACGCCGCCGGCGTTTGGAAACCGCTGGATGCGGCGATCACCTGCCTTCGGGTTCTTTCGCATCGGAAAAGGCTCGATTGCAAACCTCGGTTTGGCGCGCCCCGACAAGGTTTTGGCGGATGATAGCAAGACGCCCCGGCAAAGTCGGCCTTATCTGCCCGGCGAGACGAGTCACATCACAAATTTTAGAAAGCATGTCGCAACAGGACACCATTGCCGTTGTGGACGATGATGCCGGGATTCGGGACGCGCTCGAGGCAATTGCTGACGTCGTGGGGCTATTGTGTCGAGCTTTACAGCTCCGGGGAAGAATTCATCCGCGCCGCGACATTCTCCGCTGCCGCGTGTCTGCTGGTCGACATTCAATTGGGCGATATTTCAGGCGTGGAATTGGGCCGCTATCTGGCAGCGAGCGGCTTCATATTTCCTACTGTATTCATGACGGGGGCTCTGGACGAGCTTACTCGGAGACAGGCCACCGATTTCGGCTGTGTCGCATATCTCCTGAAGCCCCTCAAAGCGGCGGAATTGAAGAAGGCAATTGATTTAGCGATTGGCAAAAACGATCGAAAATAGACGGTGCTTTTGATACCGCAGCACCTTTGCGGATAGCAAATGCCCTCGATAGAGCGGAACGCAGTTCGCTCGTGCAACCCGAGATGTCGGTCGATATCGCTCGTGGGTCAAAAGCGCAAATTCATCACGTTTGCTTTTCCCGTAAGCGCGCAAAAGCGGGCATACCGGGAGATCCGGCGGGTGCAGAGCCGTCATCATCCCCGGTAATGGCCGTCAGTTATTGGCCAAATTTCTTGCGCTTCGCAGCGCTCGCCTTATGCCATCTTGTTTTTGATCAGCCCGACGATCGCCGTGAGGATCGCACCGGCAATGCCACCGCCAACCGCCTGGCTGAGCAGCGTGCCGACGTCCATCGTGCCAGCCATTGCGGGCAACAATGCCGACAATAACTGTCCACCGCCGACACCGCCGATCGCACCCGCCACAGAATTTCCGAGCGTGCCAAGGCTGGCGTCCTTCATGGTAGCCCCGGCTGCATTGCCTCCGATAGCGCCAACGATGAGTTGAATGATCAAGTTGATGATGGTGCCGGACATGTCTCTCTCCTGTCCCTGCTGTTTCACCCCGCTCGGTGCCACGGTCGCCAATTCCACGATATTGGCGAGCGCAGCGGCGGGGGCAAGCTCAGTCTATCGCGGTTCAGAACGGCCACTGATGGGACCAAGGTCTTACAAGGCGGCTTTGGTCCGCGGTCAACCCGTCGGGGCGCCATCGCCTGGAGGCCAATGCCCTGATTAGCTTTCGCTTTCGAAGGCATAACGGACATCGCTGGACTCCTGCCGCTCGCGCCGGTCGCGAATGATTTATTTCGACATTTGGCCGGCATCTCATGTTGCAGTAGCGAAGCCGATTTAGCCCTATCAAAGTACTCGTTTGAGCCGATACGATGCGTCTTCTGCGCCTAGGGGGTGGGTATGCGGCGACGGGAATTTCTTAGCCTTGTCGGCGGCACTACTGTCGCGTGGCCGCTAGTTGCGCGCGGGCAACTGCTCCGAGAACCCGCGATCAATATCGGCGTCCTCACGGACATGAGCGCCCTGTTCGCAACGCTCGCCGGAAGTGGTCGAGGCCACTGCTCCCACGCTCGCGATGCAATCAACCACTCTTGGCGTTCATGATACCGCCGAAATCGAGCGCAGCATTGCGACATTTGCCGAAAATCCAAACGGCGGACTGATCGTGTTGGCAAATCCGGTCACGATTCGAAATCGTGATCTGATCATTGTTCCGGCCGCGCGGTATCGCTTGCCCGCGATTTATATGTTCCGATATTTCGCGACCAGTGGCGGACTCATCGCCTATGGGATCGATCAAATCGAACAATGGCGAGGCGCGGCGGGATACGTCGATCGCATTCTCCGGGACGAGAAGCCGGGCGATTTGCCAGTGCAGGCGCCGAGCAAGTACGAGTTGGTGATCAACCTCAAAACCGCCAGGGCGATTGGCTTTGATTTACCGGCGCCGTTGCTCGCTCGCGCAGACGAGGTGATCGAATAACGGCTGTTTTGCTGCGTTGCGAATGTCGTCTTCTGACGCTGTGAACGGCTCCTTCACCGGCGGGCAATCGTCTGGAGGCCAATGCCCAGATCAGCTTTCGCTTTCGGAGGCATAACGGACATCGCTGGCTCTCCTAAAAATGTGCTAGTTTGAGCCGCTACGATGCCTTGTCCTGAGCACGGGGGGCAATGAGACGGCGCGAGTTCATCAGCTTTCTCGGCAGCGCGGCAACCGCTTGGCCGCTCCGCGCCCGTGCGCAGCCGGCGTCGATGCCGGTGATCGGGTTTTTAAGCGGGGTATCGCCTGGACCGTTCACGCAGCGGCTTACTGCATTCCGCCAAGGCTTGAATGAATCCGGCACCATCGAGGGCCGGAACGTGACGACCGAATACCGCTGGGCGGAAGGCCACTATGATCGATTGCCGGCGTTCGCCACTGATCTCGTTCACCGCAGGGTGGCGGTGATCGTTGCCTACACTGACGCCGCGGCACTCGCGGCCAAGGCCGCGACAACCACTATTCCCATCGTTTTCCTCATCGGCAATGATCCCATCAAGCTCGGTCTTGTCACGAGCCTCGCCCGGCCGGGCGAAAGAATTACCGGGGTGAGCTGGTTCGGGGTCGATTTGGTGCCGAAGCAGCTCTCGTTGCTTCACGAACTCGTCCCCCAAGCGGCCGTCATCGCTCTGATCGAGGACCTGAACGTTCCGGACGCCGCGTCGCGGGCGAGTCAGGTCCAGGTGGCCGCGCGGACTCTTGGATTGCAGGTAATCGTGCTGAATGTGCGCACCGCGAGTGACATCGATGCGGCATTTGCGAGCCTTGTGCGGACGCGAGCCAGTGCGCTGGTCGTCGGCGCGGGCGGTTTTCTTGTCAGTCGACGCAATCAAATTATTGAGCTCGCGGCACGCCATGCGATTCCGGCGATTTATGGATTTCGTGAATATTCCGCTGACGGCGGCTTGATCAGCTACGGAAACGACACGCGGGATGCTTTTCGCCGAGCGGGCGTCTATGCCGGACGAATTCTCAAGGGCGACAAGCCGGCCGATTTGCCGGTAGAGCGGGCGACCAAATTCGAGCTGGTCATCAACCTGAAGACCGCCAAGGCGCTTGGCCTCGAAGTGCCGTTGCTACTCCAACAGCGCGCCGACGAGGTGATCGAATAGCCGCGCTCATATCGGCTCCTGGCACTGAACTGCCGTACCGGCATATCCGCTCAACGGTTGATATCAGGTGGCAAGCAGACGTGGCGCGGACAGGCCAAAATCGACGTGAATGACCCAAATTAGCGGACGTGTTCCTGCCGCGTTCGAAGACGCGCGTTGGACCTTGGGCCAACTCGATTTCCAGGCCCCGATATCGAATGCTTCACTTGAAAAATAACGTTACCGCCGAACCGCGCGCTGCTCGCGACATAGGTGCGCTTCTCAGCGGGCTTTGAACAGAATCGGAGGGCGCGTCGTGATGCATACAGAAATAGCATTCGCAAACGAGCGTGCGATCATCGCCGATATGTTGATCAACATCTTGACCAACGTCCGGCTGATCTACCTACCCGACCTCGAACCCGCAGACGCCCTTGAGTTGCTGCTCACGGGCGCCCACGTCCTGATCGCCCAATTGGGGAGCCAGCCGGCAACGGCGTCCGAGATCAGCCGTGTGATCGGCCGCCCGCGCGATGTTGTCACGCAACGGCTGGACCAGTTGATCGAACGCGGCTACGTCGAGCACCGCGGCAACCGGTATAAAATGGCCCCGAAATTCAACGTGCCGAACCTGCAGCGCCACATGCGAAGCAATATCACTATTATTCAGGCGGCCGCCAAGCAACTGGGCGCCGCGCACTCACAGCCGTTCGCGCAACTGGGCCAACGCTCCTCGCCCGTGCAGCGAGATGATTGAGGAGGCCCATGTCCGATCCATTGCCGCCTTCACGACATTTCACGGCGACGCGACAATGCGGTCGCTTTCGGAGCAAAGCGGACCTGCCGCCAGCAGCACTTGCAGAACCGGATTTATGAATGCGCACCCTAGTCGGCAGCCGCGAGCGTGGCCTTGCCGTCCACGACAAGCTTCAAGTGCGGCTGCTTGCGCTCCATCAGGCTGCGATAGGCCGCAAGATAGTCCAGCGCCATGCGGCGCGCGGTGAAGCGCTCCTCGAAGCGCCTGCGGATTTTTTCCCGTGACAGTTCGGATAACCGGTATGCCGCGCCGATCGCACCTTGTTCGTCCTCGACGATGAAGCCATTGAGGCCGTCTTCGATGATCTCGGGCACCGAGCCGCGATTGAAGCCGATCACTGGAGTGCCGCACGCCATCGCTTCGATCATCACGATGCCGAACGGCTCCGGCCAATCGATCGGCACCAGCAGCGCCACGGCGCCGCTGAGGAAATCCGCCTTTTCCGCATCGCTGATTTCGCCGATGTATTGCACGCTGGTACCGTCGATCAGTCGCTTGATCCTTTCTTCGAAATACTCGCGGTCGCCCCTGTCGACCTTGGCTGCGATCTTGAGCGGAATACCCGCCCCCCTTGCGATCTGGATTGCGCGATCGATGCCCTTCTCAGGTGCAATGCGGCCGAGAAAAGCGAAATAACTGGGCTTTACGGCCTTCGGCATCAAGAGCTTTTCCGGCAGCCCATGGTAGATGGTGCGAACCCAGCCGGCGTGGGGGATGGGACGACGCTGGGAGTTCGAGATCGAAACCACCGGCGTCGTGGGGAACGTGGCAAAGAGCGGCTGGTGTTCCGGCAGATCGAGCCGGCCGTGCAGCGTGGTGATGAACGGCGTCGGCTGGCGGGCGAACAGCGAGAACGGATAGTAGTCCAGATGAAAATGCAGGATGTCGAACTCGTCGGCGCGCTGGCGGACGTGTTCGAGCATCATGATGTGCAGGGCATTCGGATCGCGGATCGATCCGTCGAGCCGCAGCGCCCGCGGCCAGGCCGCTTCGAGCTTTGCCGAGGTGCGGGAATCCCCGCTTGCATACAACGTTACCTCATGACCGAGCGCCACGAGTTCCTCGGTGATCCAATGAACAACACGCTCGGTTCCACCATAAAGCTTCGGCGGAACCGCCTCGGTTAAGCGGCGCAATTTGAGCGATATGCATCGAATGCTCTCCAGTGTTGCGAAAGATTTGGCTGAAGTCCCTGAAGCCACGCCCCGCGGCGGCAAGTTGTGACCGCTAAGGTGATAAGTCCCAAGCTCGCGAAAATCGTCAGAGAATTTTTTTGAGGGGCGCGGGAACTTCCAGCCCGATCCAGCGTCAACTCCAGGTCTTGGGCGAAAATCCGGTCCTGCGTCGCCGCCAAATTCAAAATTACACACCCAACCCTGAAATCCTTCGTGAATTCTACGCTGTTGTCGGACGATCCACATCGCTATGTGAACCGGCCCATCGCCTTCATTTGGTCATATCTCAGGCGCCGGCCGCTCTCGCATTTCGCCATCGTGGCCGCGGTGCTCACCGCGGTCGCCTGTTCCACCGGCGCGCAATACGGCGTCAAAGCCCTGGTCGACGCGCTCTCTCACTCTCAGGGGGCGATCAGCGCCTGGGGCGCATTTGCGATGCTGGCGACCTTGATCGCCGCCGACAACGTGCTTTGGCGCGTCGCCGGCTGGATCGGCAGCTCGACCTTTGTCGGCGTCACCGGCGATCTTCGCCGCGACCTGTTCCGGCATCTCACCGGACATTCGCTTGCCTATTTTGCCGAACGTTGGCCGGGAACGCTGAGCAGCCGCATCACCGCGGCGTCCAACGCGATCTACGCCATCGAGACGCTCCTGGTCTGGAACGTGCTGCCGCCTTGCGTCGCTACGATCGCTTCCGTCGCGTTGGTTGCGACCGTGAGCATCCCGATGTCCGCTGGCTTGTCGCTGCTCGCAACCGCGATGGTCCTGCTGATGTTCCGCCTGGCGGCGGCAGGGCGGCCGCTTCATCTCGATTTCGCCGGCAAGGCCGCCGTCATCGACGGCGAGATGGTCGACGTCATCAGCAATATGCCATTGGTCCGGGCGTTCGCCGGCCAGCGGCGCGAGCATCGTCGCTTCGAGGCGGTGATCGATCTCGAGCTGAACGCACGGCGGCGCAGTCTGCGTTATCTCGAGAAGCTGCGCATCACGCATGCGGCATTCACGATCGCGTTGGCGATCGGATTGCTGGCCTGGGCCATGGTGCTCTGGCAGCGCGGCGCGGCCACGACCGGCGACGTCATTCTGACCTGCACGCTGGGGTTGACCATCCTGCATGCGACGCGTGATCTTGCCGTCGCGCTGGTGGATGCCACGCAACACGTGGCGCGCCTGGCCGAGGCGCTGCCGGCGCTCCTCGTTCCGCACGAACTGCGCGATCATCCGGGTGCAACATCCCTTGTCGAAAAAGGCGCGCGTTTGTCGTTTGATAGGGTGTCGTTCCGGTATGCCGACGGTCATCGCGTATTCGCGAACTTCAACCTGGAGATCGAACCGGGTCAGCGCGTCGGCCTGCTCGGCCAGTCCGGGAGCGGAAAGTCGACGCTGTTTGCGTTGGCGCAACGCCTCTACGACGTGCAGGACGGCCGCATCCTCATCGACGGGCAGGATATTGCAAGGGTCACGCAGGAAAGCCTGCGCCAGGCGATTGCGGTCGTGCCGCAGGACGTATCGTTGTTTCACCGCTCCGTCATGGACAACATTCGCTACAGCAAGCCCGAGGCCACGGATGACATGGTCACGGCCGCGGCGCTCGCCGCGCGTTGTGACTTCGTCGAACAGTTGCCGAAGGGATTTGACACGGTCGTTGGGGCACACGGCGTCAAACTGTCCGGCGGCCAGCGTCAGCGCATCGCCATCGCCAGGGCCTTCCTCAAGGACGCTCCGCTGCTCCTGCTCGACGAAGCCACCTCGTCGCTCGACATCGAATCGGAAGAAGCGATTCGGCAAGCGCTCGGGAGGCTGATGCGGGGACGCACTGTGATCGCGATCGCGCACCGCCTGTCGACGGTCCGCAGCTTCGACCGCGTCGTGGTTCTCCGGAACGGAGAAGTGGTGGAAGAAGGATCGCCCGACAGCCTGATGCGGCGCGACGGACCCTACCGCCAGCTCATCAAGAGCGAGCTCGGCCGGCTGTCGCGCAATGCGGCGTGAATCGTCCTTTAATGAAGCTTCTGGCGCAGGCCAAGCCGTTCGAGACGCGGCAGCACCTCGTTCTGGATGATCGGCATTTCCTGCACGTAGTTCACGACGGCGATCGCCATGCCGTCGAGGCCCGCGTCGGACAGACATTTGAATTTCGCCGCGACCTCGTCGTAGCTGCCGATCACCGGGAAAGTGCCGCCGCCGCTGATGAAGCGCTCCATCATGGCGTGTATCTGCGCATGCGGCAGCGAGCGGGTATCGCCGGCGACCCGTTTGCGGATCGCGGCCTCGGCCGCCTCCCAGTCGCCCTTCTCGTGAACCAGGTAGCGATAGTATTCCTGGGTCTGCTTCGGCGTGGCTCGGCATAGCAGATGCCCGCTGGCGAAAACGCCGAGCCCGCTACGACCGGATTTCAGCAGCGCAATCTCTTCGGCGAGCTTGATCTCGTCCGGGATCACCATGAACAGGCAGTCGGCGTGGCGGGTCGCGAACGCTCGGCCGGTCGGCGACGAGCCGGCGCTCATCAGCAGCGGCCGCGAGCCGCCCCAAGGCTTGGGCTTGCCGCTGGCGTTCTTGATGTTGAAATATTTTCCGCGGTAGTCGAACGGCTTGTCATCCGACCAGAGCTTCTTGACGACCGAAACCCATTCCTCGCTGTAGCCATAGCGGTCGTCATGTTCGCGAAGCTGGGCGCCGAACATGGCGAACTCCGCGGTGTTCCAGCCGGACACGACGTTGAGACCGAAGCGTCCGCGACCGACATGGTCCGCCGTGACGCAGGACTTTCGCCGCAAAAATCGGATTGACCAGCGGCACGTGAACGGTGGCGAAGGTGACGATGTCCTTGGTCGCCGCCAGCAGCGCGGAGGCCCAGGACAAGGTCTCGAAGCTCGTGCCATGGCGGTCCGTGGCGCCGCCGTAGCCAAGCCAACGCGCGATCGGTAGCAGGAATTCCAGGCCGGCGGCGTCCGCAAGCAGCGCCGCCTCGCGGGTTTCCGGCCATTCGGCATTCCAGCGCTCCGGCGCGGTCGTGCCGACCGAGCCGGAGCAGTTCATGCCGAACAGACCGAGCTTGAATTGGTTGCCGTTCTGCATCCGGGTGTGGCGGGCGCTCCATGCGGCATCAATTGAAGGTCGGTCGTCAGCCATTGTCGTCGCTTAGTGCGCTACCACGAGGCTGATCTTCGGCACCCATGCCGGGCGCTCGTTGCGGACGGCCAGCGCCACAGATGCCACGAAAATCGCAGCAATGCGCGGCATGACAGAACGTAACACTGCAAATCCCATGCGTCCTGGCGTGGCTGCACACTTGTGAACCGGCGCCAAACGGCAGGATAGCGTCCTTCGCGAGCGTCGCAGCATGGCAGCCATTCCGTTGTTTGCCTTACGTGCACGCAGACCGGCTTGAAACCAGCGACAGTCTACAGGCACAGTGTCGGTCAAGACAAAAACTTTAGGGCGGGACGCGCGTTGACGCCGGACAGTCGAATACGCCTTTCGGACGCCGACCGCGGGATGCTGCGTAAGTCGGTCCGCGACCTGCTTGCGGCGCGCTGGCCGGCCGAGAAGGCGGTGGAACAGGCCAGCAGCACGGAGGCGATTGCCACAGTCTGGCGCGAGATGGCCCGGCAGGGGCTGGCCTCGCTCGGCTCGGACAAAGCCGAGGTCGGGCTTCGCGAAACCATCCTGGTGTTCGAGGAATTGGGCCGCGCCTCGTGCCCGGCGCCGCTTCTCGGCGCGGTCGCGGCCAACATCGCGCTCGCAACACAGCAATCGAACACGGCTCGCGCCTTGCTTGAGGATTTGCACCAGGGCAACGCCATGATTGCGCTGGCGCTCGGCGCATTCGACGGCGATGCAGCCGCGGGCCAGGTCGGACGCAGAACGGCGACGCGCTGTCCGGCAAGCTTTGCTTTGTCGAAGGCGCGCAGTCGGCGACGCACTTTCTGATTTTCACCGACAAAGGCGCGGCGGTGGTCGCAAGCGACGCGCCTGGATTGAAGGTTGCGGCGACGCCGGGTCTCGCCGTGCCGCCGTTCTGCGAGCTCAGCATTCGACAACACGCCGGCAGCGCGGCTCGATGTTTCGTCCGATAGCCTGGCCGACATCGCGCTGGTGGCGAGGCTCGCCTGCGCCGGCCGCGCGCTCGGCGCGGCGCAGCGCGCCTTCGACATGGCGGTCGACCACGCCAAGGTGCGAAAGCAGTTCGGCCAGCTCATCGGCCAGTTCCAGGCGGTGCAGCACAAGCTCGCCAACTGCCTGATCAGCCTCGATGGCGCGCGGCTCGCGATCGAGACGGCCGCCGAGGCGCGCGACGCCGGCAATCCGGATTGGCGGATCTTCGCGGCCTCCGCGAGCGCATTTGCCAGCCCCGCGCTGCGCGAGGTGTCGATCCAGACGCACCGGGCGCTGGGCGCGATCGGCTACGCCGAGGAGCACGAAGCGCCGCGGCATTTCCGACGCGTGCATGCCGATCTCGCTCGCTTCGGCGGCGTCACTCGCGCCCGCGCCGAGCTTGCCGAATATTCTGCTGGGTCCGGCCTGATGACCGCCCTCCCCGCGCTCGATATGGGTCCGGCCGTCAACGCCTTCCGCAAGGAGGTGCGCGACTGGCTCGCCAGGCACTGGACGCCGGAGAAGCAAGCCGCGCATCTGAAGAAGCCGTTCAACGACCGCGGCTACGACCGCGAATTCTCCAAGCTGATGGGCCGCGACGGCTGGATCGGCGTCGGCTGGCCGAAGCAGTTCGGCGGCCAGGGCCGCAGCCCGACCGAGCAGATCGCCTTCATCACCGAGATGGCGAACGCCGGCGCCCCCAACCACGCCCACACCACGAGCGAGTCGATCGTCGCCCAGGCGCTGTTCGCGCACGGCACCAAGGAGCAGCAGGACGAATGGCTGCCCGTTCATCCGCCGCGGCGAGTGCTTTTTCGCGCTGGGCTATAGCGAGCCCGAGGCTGGCTCCGACCTCGCGGCGCTGCGCACCCGCGCGGTCCGCGACGGCGATCACTGGGTCGTCAACGGCCAGAAGCTCTGGTCGACCGGCGCCGACAAGTCGGACTACATGTGGCTCGCGGTTCGCACCGATCCCGAGGCGAAGAAGCACGCCGGCATCAGCGTGCTGATGGTCGATCTGCGCTCGCCCGGCATCACCATCCGGCCCAGCATGGCGCTCTACGGCAAGACCTTCAGCACGCATTTCTACGACGACGTTCGGGTGCCGGCGAAGAACATGGTCGGCGGCGTCAACAACGGCTGGAAGGTCATCACCGATGCGCTCGCCGCCGAACGGGTGATGATCGGCGGCACGCGCATGGCCGGCCTCGAACGCGCCTTCGACCACCTCACCGAATATCTGAAGACCGCCGTGGTCGGCGGCAAGGCGCTGAAAAGCGATCCGGTGATCCGCGACCGGATCGGCGCGCTGGCCGCCGACCTCGAGGTGGCGCGCCAGTTCCAGATCGGAATTCGCGGCTGGTCGAGCAAGGCAAGGTGCCGCTCCACGAAGCCGCCATGGGCAAGGTGTTCGCCAGCGAATTGCAGGAGCGGATCGGCCAGGCCGCGCTCGACATCCTCGGCACCGGCGGGCTTGCTCTCCGAGGATGCGCCCGGGCGCGCCGGTCGGCGAGATGGAGCAGCTGCTTGCGCCATTCCATCATGGGCATGATCGGCGGCGGCACCAGTGAAATCCAGCGCAACGTCATCGCGCAGCGGGGGCTGGATTTGCCCCGTTGAACCAGGAGCGATTTCATGAGCGAAGAGAAGAACATCGTCACCTACGAGCTGGACGGCGAGATCGCCCTGGTCGGTCTCAACCGGCCGGACAAGAGGAACTGCTTCAACCCCGACGTGATGAAGCAGCTGCGCGCCGCGATCGAGCGCGCCGGCGAAGAGGCCAAGTGCGGCATCATCTTCGGCCACGGCGACAACTTCTGCGCCGGCCTCGACCTGCGCTGGGCGGCGGAAAGCTGGAAGACCGGGCGCTCGGAGCGGCTGCCGTTCCAGTTCAACCGCAACGGCCATTTCGAGGCGATGGCGCGCGGCAACATCCCGTTCATCGCGGCGCTGCATGGCGCGACGCTCGGCGGCGGGCTTGAGACCGCGGCGGCAGCGCACATCCGCGTCGCCGACGAGACCACCTACTTCGGCCTGCCCGAGGGCACCCGCGGCATCTTCATCGGCGGCGGCGGCTCGGTCCGCGTCGCGCGGCTGATCGGTTTTGCCCGCATGCAGGACATGATGCTGACCGGCCGCGTGTCAAAGCCGACGAAGCCGAGCGCTAGGGCATCGTGCAGTACGTGGTGCCGAAGGGCCAGCAGATGGCCAAGGCCAAGGAGCTGGCGCTGAAAATCTGCAAGAACGCGCCGCTGTCGAACTTCGCCATCACCAACAGCCTGCCGCGCATCCAGGACATGAACTACGACGACGGTCTCTACTTCGAGCGCATGGTCGCCGAATACACCCGCAGCCCGGAGTCGATCACGCGGCTGCACCAGTTCCTCGACAAGACCGCGCCGCGCGTGAAGCCGGCGGATTGACATGCGAGTTCGTTACGGCGCGCAGCGCGAGCCGGAAGACGCGGAAGCGTTCAACAAGAAATTGA
Source organism: uncultured Alphaproteobacteria bacterium (assembly GCA_963702635.1). Classification (GTDB taxonomy): domain Bacteria; phylum Pseudomonadota; class Alphaproteobacteria; order Rhizobiales; family Xanthobacteraceae; genus Z2-YC6860. Next base: position 101,595 of record CAVPDL010000004.1, on the reverse strand, counting down.
CGTAAGGGAGTGAACAATGGCTTTGCGTGACAACGCCATCGTGGCCTACGCCGAAACCAAGGTGATGAAGAAGAGCGACCGCGACGTCTGGGTCCTGATGGGCGAGATTCTCGAATCGCTGCTCGACAAGACCGGCTTCGAGAGCAAGGAGATCGACGGGCTGGTGATGTCCGGCCTCACCGGCACCGGCGGCGCCAGCATGTTCTGGGCGCAGAGCACGTGCGACATGCTGGGCCTCGAAGTCGGCTTCTGCGAGCAGGTCCACACCGGCGGCTGCTCGGCGGCGGGCGCGGTGGCGCGCGCTGCCGCCGCGATCGACGCCGGCATGTGCGAGGTCGCGGTGTGCATGTTCGCCGACACCCATGTCCGCGAGCACAACGGCCGCAACGACCGCAACTATCGCCGCGACTGGACCGATCCGTACGGCCTGCTCGGGCCGCCCGGCGCGTTTGGCCTGCTGCAGCGTTCGCTACGACGCGAAGTACGGCGTCGACCTTCAGGCGCTCGGCAAGCTCGCGGTGACGCAACGCAACCACGCCATCATGAACGAGAACGCCTGCGAAGAGCTGCGGGTGCCGATCACCATCGAGGACTACATCAACTCGCGTATGATCGCCGACCCGATCCGGCTGCTCGACTGCGTCATGCTGGCCGACGGCGCAGCCGGGCTCATCGTCACGAGCCAGAAGCGGGCAAAGGAAAAGGGCATCAAGAAGTACGTCGTTCCGCTCGGCTATGCCGAACGCACCAATTTCCTCGGCGGCGACAATCTGGTCGACGTAACGCGCAGCGGCCACGAGGTCGCCGCCAAGAAGGCGCTCGCCACAGCCGGCTGGAACATCAAGGACGTCCGCTCCTTCCATCCTTACGACGACTTCCTGATCGCCATGGTGATCCAGTTCGAGGCGTTCGGCTTCTGCAAGCCGGGCGAAGGCATGGCGTTCGTGCGCGACACCGACCTCTCCTACAACGGCACGCTGCCGCTCAACACCGGCGGCGGCCAGATTTCGGCGGGACAGGCGGCATGCTCGTCGCACAACCTGATCGAGGCGGTGCGGCAACTGATGGGCGAAGGCGGCAAGCGCCAGGTCAAGGACACCACCAACGCGCTCGTGACCGGCATCGGCTGGATCAACTACGGGCGCAACTGGGGCTCGAGCGCCGCGCTGTGCCTCGTCCCGAACCAATAGATATCGAGGGCATCATGGCCATCACATTGAACGATACGCTCGGCGTCAAGCGCGAGATCGAAGTCGCACTACGACTTCGGCATGCCGTTCTGGGAGGCGACCAAGCAGAAGAAGCTCGTCATCCAGTACTGCAAGACCGCGAAGAAGTTCCAGCACTTCCCTCGCCCGGTCAGCATCTTCACCGGGCGGCGGCGCGACATCGAATGGCGCGAAGTGTCGGGCAAGGGCAAGGTGTTCTCCTACACCATCGCCCACCGCGGCACGCCGCCGTTCCAGGGCGCCGAGCCCTACGCCATCGCCAGCGTGACGATCGACGAAGGCGTCAACATCATCGCCGACCTGGTCAACTGCAAGGCCGAGGATCTCGAAGATCGGCATGAGGGTCAAGCCGTACTGGCATCCGCTCGCCAACGGCGAGCATCTGCTGATGTGGCAGCCGGACAAGGATTGACGAATGCCCGGTCCGGAAGACGCGCGCGGCCCGAAGGCGGTCGCCAAATTCCTGCGGCCCGCGTCGATTGCCATCGTCGGCATATCGCAGCGCCCGGGCAGCGCCGGCCAGGTCATTCTGCAATCGCTGAAGCTCAACAAGTTCGCGGGCGACATCCATCTGGTCGGCCGCAGCGACCGAGCCGATCGACGGCCGCCCGGTGCTGAAAAGCGCGGAGGAACTGCCAGAGGGCGTCGACCTTGCCGTGTTCACGCTGCCGGCCGCCGCCGTGCGCGACGCCATGGCGGGGCTGCGCCAAGCGTGGCGTTGGCTCGGCCATGGTGTTTGCCGCGGGCTTTGCCGAGAGCGGCGAGCGGGAATTGCAGGACGAGGTGGCCGATACCGCGCGCCGCAATGGCCTCGCTGTCGTCGGCCCGAATTGCCTCGGCGTCACCAACAACGTCGACGGCATGATGCTGCACATGCTGTTCGCGCGCGAAGCGCTGCGCTTTGGCGAAGGCTCCAAGCCCGGCATCGCCTTAGTCGGCCAGAGCGGCGGCTTGCTCGGCCACTTCCAGCGCGCCGCCGACGGCCGCGGCATCCCGCTGTCCTATGTCATCTCGACCGGCAACGAGATCGGCCTCGAATCGACCGACTTCATCGAATTCCTGGTCGACGACCGCGCCACGAGCGTGCTGGTGATCTACACCGAGCAGGTCCGGCGGCCGCGGCGAATTCCTCGAAGCGATCAGGCGCTGCCGCGCCGCCGGCAAGCCGGTCGTCTTGATGTTTCCCGGCCGCGGCGTCCAAGTCCGAAGCAGGCGGCGCAATCGCACACCGGCGCGCTGATCGGCGACTACGCCACCATGCGAACGCTGGTCGAGGACGCCGGCGCCATCGTCGTCACCACGATGGACGAGATGATGGACCTCGCCGAAATCCTGGCGCGCTTTCCCGAAGCCGCCGGTGAAGGGCCCGGGCGTCCTCACCGCGTCGGGCGCGTTCGTCGGCCTGAGCAACGACATGGCCGAGGATTTGGGCCTGGATTTCCCGGCGCTTGAGCCGGCGACGCTGAAGCTGTTCAACGAAGTGCTGCCGGCGTTCGGCAACTACGGCAACCCGCTCGACACCACCGCGGGCTTTACGCCGGACTCGCTGCCGGTCGCAACCAAGGCGCTGATCGACGATCCCAATGTCGGGCATGCTGTTCATCTCGTTTCCGATCAACGCCGGCCCCACGGTGCAGACGCTTCAACAAGGGCATGGAAGGCTCGGACAAGCCCAAGGTCATGGTCGCGCTCGGCGACAGCTGGCCGCTCGGGCCCGACGTCATGGAGGCGGTGGCGCAAAGCCCGGCGGTGTTCAGCGCGCTCGTCGGATCGCATGCTGCGCGCCATCGCGCTCTATACGCGGTATGGCCGATTGCTGGCCCGCGCGAAAAGCGGCGCCAAGCCCGAGCCGATCAGAAACCTGCCCAAGCTCGGCAAGCGGCGCACAGCCGGAGTGGCTCGGCAAGAAAGCGCTCGCCGCCGCCGGCGTCCGGGTGCCCGACGGCGATCTCGCCAAGACGGCGGACGAAGCCGTCGCCGTTGCCAAGCGCATCGGCTATCCGGTGGCGCTGAAGGCGCAGGCCGCGGCGCTGTCGCACAAGACCGAGGCCGGCGGCGTCATCCTCAACCTCGCCGACGACAGCGCGCTGCGCGCGGCCTGGGATACGCTGATGAGGAACGTCAAGCGCGCTGCGCCCGGCGTCACCCTCGACGGCGCCCTGGTCGAGAAGATGTCGCCGAAGGGCGTCGAGCTGATGGTCGGCGCCAAGCGCGATCCGCAGCTGGGGCACGGTGCTGCTGCTCGGCCTCGGCGGCATCTGGGTCGAGGCGCTGGGCGACGTGCAACTGCTGCCGGTCGACGCCGACGAGCCGCAGATCGTCGAGGCGCTGCGCAAGCTCCGCACGGCGAAGCTGCTCGACGGCTTCCGCGGCGCGCCGCCGGCCGATATCGAGGCGGTCGGCAGGCGTGGTCATGGCGATCGGCCGGCTGATGCAGACCGTGCCCGAGGTGACCGAGATCGACGTCAACCCGCTGATGGTGCACGCCAAGGGACAAGGCGCGACCGCGCTCGACGCGCTGATCGTCGCCGGCTGAGACGCAACGCCAGCCGCCGATCGAGAGGGACGGATGAGATTCAACATCGCGGGATGGATAGTGACGCTCCTGCTCGCTGCCGGCATCCCGGCGCAGGCGCAGACCTATCCGGCCAGGGAGATTCATCGTGGTCGTCGGCCTTCCGGCCGGCAGCGGCGGCGACGTGGTTGCGCGCTTCTATGCCGACAAGCTGTCTCAGTCTCGCCGGCAAGCCGGTGATCGTCGAGAACAGGCCGGGCATGATCCTTTCGCTCGGCGCCGACGCCGTGGCGAAGTCGCGGCCCGATGGCTACACCATCCTGATCACCTCCGTCACGTCGTCGCATGCGGCCAACCTGTTCAATTTCAAGAAGCTGCCCTACGATCCGATCAAGGACTTCACGCCAGTCGCAATGCTGCAGAAGAGCTATTTCATCCTGATGGTCCGCGGCGACGGGCCATACAAGAACGTTGCGGAATTGACCGAGGCGATGAAGAAGAAGGGCGACAAGGCGAGCTACGGCTACGGCAGCCCGCCGGCGCTGGCGTCTGCGGAGTTCTACAAGTCGCGCGCGGGCCTGAAGGCTGTCGGCATTCCCTACAAGACTTCGGTGGCATCGCTGTCGGAAATGTTCAGCGGCGAACTCGACTTCCAGTTCATCGACTCCACCTCAGGCACGCCGCTTCGCGAGAGCGGCAAGCTTCGCGCGCTCGCCGTCACCTCGGGCCAGCGTGTGCCGGGTGTCGACATCCCGACCATGGCCGAGGCCGCCAACATTCCCGAATTCGACATTGCGCCGGTGTGGGGTGTGCTGCTGCCGGCAGGGGCGCCCGACGCCGATCGTCGCGCCGCGTGGAATCCTGGTTCGGCGAGATCAGCAAAATGGACGATACGCGACGATTTCTCGGCAACACCCACGCCGCGCCGTTTCCGGGCGGCGCCAAGGATCTTGCCGCATTCATTCCGAAGGAAATCGAGAAGTGGCGAAACTTGGCGGCAATCGCAAAAATCGAGCCGCAGTGAGACCGAGAACGGTCGCGGATCGGGCTCCTTACAGCCCGATCGGAACGGCCGCCTCCGTGGCATCCGTGCCGCCCGCATCGACCGGCGCCATCTTATTCAAGGCGGCGGTACTCAAGGCGGCGGTGGCCAGCGCCCGCTCGTCCCGCTCGCCGGCCCGGGCCGCGGCAAGAATTCCCTGCAAAAGGATGGCGCGGGCGGCTTCGGAATCCAGCGTCACACCCAACGGCAATGCATCCACCGCGCGATCATACGCTCGCGCCAGGATGTCCAGCACACCCGGTCCATAGCCTGGCATCGAAACACTCCTCACCGTTGTATGGACCGCCAAGCCCTCAGCTCGTTGTCGCTTCGGATCCGTTGCCGATTGCCTCAAGCACGCGAGCACCAAAGAAACGCTTCAGCGCAACAATCAGTTCCGCGCCACCTTATTTCTTCTTGCGCGGAACCTTTTTGCCCTTCTTGCGCGCCTTCGAAAGCCCGATGGCGATGGCCTGCTTGCGACTCTTGACCTTGCCGCCACGGCCGCTCTTGGCCTTGCCGCGCTTATAGCGGCGCATCTCCCTCTCCACTTCCTTGCCGGCACTTTTCGAATATTTCCGTCGCTTGGCCATTTCGAACTCCGGGAACGTGCAGCCGGCCCAATACGCGGCCGGTCCTAGACCTAGGACAACGCTCACAAGGGTTCGTTGGTTCGCAGCAAAATATCGGCGTTTTGCGCGCGGCACGAGCGCACGGCCGGTCGCTGCCCGGCAGCCGGACACATCAAATGGAAATGCAATCGGTCCGCCGTGCCAGCACGGCATCAACTGCGGCGTCGCCGCGGCCCAGGGCTAGCGATAGTAGCGGCGCCGACCAGCATTGTCGGCGCTGCCGCGATCGCCGGTGTAGAAGCCGTTCGGCCGGCAGAAGCCGCCATTCCCGGAAGCGGCCGCGCGGCATTGTTCGATCGTCACGAAATAGCAATTGGTGCCGCCGCCGCGGCCGCCGCCGTATTCGGCACACCAGCGGTAGGGATCGGCTTGAGCGGGCTGCGAGGCAAAACCAATGCCCAAAAGCGCAATGGCAAGAAGGGTTTGGCGCATCGCTCTGTTCTCCTTTGCTGAACAAGCATCTAAACACCGCCACTCAGCTAATATTCCTGCGGCACGGCCTCAACCCCCCTCGCTGAACGGCCTGCCCGACCGCTTCAATCCAGCTTCGGATTTCAGCCAGCCTTCGGCTCTAGCCGGGTCGACCACAGCGCGCGGTCGTCCACGTCCTTGAGCGTTACCGTCATTACGCCGGTGGCGCCGTCGATCGCTACGTGGCCGAAGAACTGAAATTCGGTTGCCGGCGACTGGTTTATCCCCTGCTCCTTCGTCGGCGCCTTCACGTACATGAGCTGCGGGCCGAACGTGGTATCGAGGCTGCTGTGCGGAAAACAGCCGGCGTGAATCGGGCCGGAGACGAACTCCCAGAAGGGCTCGAAATCCTGGAACACCGCCTTGTTCGGATCGTAGTAGTGCGCAGCGGTGTAGTGCACGTCGGCGGTAAGCCAGACAAGGTTGCGCACGTTGGCCCGCTTGATGAAGCTGAGCAGATCGGCGAGCTCCAGCTCGCGGCCTCGCGGCGGACCGTCGGCCTGCGCGATGGCATCGGCGCCCCACCTGCGGAAAAAATCCTCATACACGATGACGCCGAGCGGCTGATCGGCCGCGATCACCTTCCAGACGGCGCGTGAGGCTCGCAACTCGCGCTTGAGCCAATCCACTTGCTGCGGCCCGAGGAAATAAGCGGCTGGACCATAGCTCCGCTCAGTGTTTTCGCCGTTCGGCCCGCGATAGCTGCGCATGTCGAGCATGAACACATCGAGCAGCGGACCATAGGAAATCTTGCGATAGACGCGGCCGGCCTCCGCGGGCACCGGCCGGATCGGGATGAATTCGCGAAAGGCGCGGCTGGCGCGCGCGGCGAGCAGCAGCGTATTGGCCTCGCGGTACTTCAGCCGTCGATGCTTGGCGTCGTCGAGAGCCTCGTTGGGCCACCAGTTGTTGGTGACCTCGTGATCGTCCCATTGCGCGAACATCGGGACCTCGGCGTTGAAGGACCTGAAGATTCCGATCCAGCAGATTGTATTTGAAGTTGCCGCGAAACTCGGCGAGCGTTTCGGCCGGCTTCGTTTTCTCTTCGGTGACGAGATTTTTCCAGAGCGTGCCGTCCGGCAGCTTGACCTCGGCTTTGATCGGCGCGTCGGCATAGATCGTATCGCCGCTGTGGATGAAGAAGTCGGGGCGGCTGTTCCGCATCGTCGCGTAGGTGCGCATGCCGCCGCGCGCCTCGTCGATGCCCCAGCCCTGTCCGGCCGTATCGCCGGACCAGACGAAAGAAATCGAGCGGCGATCAGCCGGCGCGGTGCGAAATCGGCCGACCGTCGGCGCGCCAAGGATCGTGGGCGACGACAGGTCCTGAAAACGGATGCGGTAAAAGATGTCCTGGCCGGACGGCAGGCCTTCGAGCAGCGCCTTGGCGGTGAAATCGCTCTCCGGCAAAGCATCGACGAACACGCCACTGTGGATCGTCTTGAAGCTGTCTGTGGTCGCGACCTCGACCATCATGCGCGCCGGCCGGTCGGCGCGGGCCCAAACCATGCCGGAGTCGACCGAAACGTCGCCGGATTGTACGCCGTGGCTGATCAGCGGACGATCCGCAGCGCGGCTGATCGAAGGTCGCGCAATGCCGCCAAAACCGGTCGTAAGCGCGGTCGAGCCCAGGCCTGCGAGCAAACGCCGCCGGTTGAACTGTGAAGGTACCATCGTCGCCTCCGCCGTAGCGTACCGTGCGCTGTGCCGGGATATTACCGACAACCAGGCAACAGTTCGGTGACGATATTGACGGAAATCCGGTGCGGCTTCAGTGCAAGGAGAACTGGATCGGGACAGTGAGCTGGATGGCCGACTGCGTCATCGCCGGACCGAACGCCGGCAGCGGCTCGGCGCGGCGGAGCATCGCCAGCACCTCCTCATCGAGCGAGGAATGCCCGGAGCTCTTCACGATCCGCGACGACAGCACCTTGCCGCGGCGGTCCACGCTGAAGTTCAGCGTCACCACGCCCAGTCTCGCGCCGAGCTTCGGCGCTCACGCGGATAGCGCTTGTTCTGCTGCAGGCGTGCGGCCACGAGATCGCGCCACTGCGCCAACTGGGCGCGGCTCGCGACGCTGCCTGGGCTCGGCGCAGCCGGCGCCTGAGCCGTGTTCTGCTCGGACCGCGGCGCCGCCGTGGTGCGCGGCGCCGGCGCCGCCTGCTCGGCGGGCTTGGTCTCGGTCTTCTGGTCGTCGGGCTTCTCCTCGGGCTTTTTCTCGACGGCCTTGGGCTCGGGCTTCGGCAGCATGACCTCGGCGGGCGTTTCGATCATCGGGGTCGAATCGACCAGTTCCTTCTCGGTCTGCGGCGGCGGCTTTGGCGCGGGCTGCGCCTCGATCATCTCCGGGCCGGGCGCGAGGTCGGCTTGCGACGACGGCGCGACCGGCATTGGTGCGAGATCGATGATAATGGCCGGCGCCTCGGGAGCGCCATCGGCCTCCGGCGCTGGCCGCAGCAGATAGGCCGCGGCGACGCCGGCATGCGCGGCAACCACTAGCGCGGCGGCGAGGCTCCAGCGCCTGAACTCCTGGCCTCGATCATGGCCCGACAGGATCAGCGCCTGCACGGTCATTTGGCGTCGCGCTCCTCGAGGCCGACCAGCGCGACCTTGAGATAGCCCGCCGTGCGCAGCGCGTTCATCACTTCCATGATGTCGCCGTAGCTGACGGCGCGGTCGGCGCGAAGGAAGATGCGCTCGTCGTGGTTGGCATGGGAGGCGGCGTCGAGCGCGGAGGCAAGCGCGTCGCGCGCCACTGGATCGTCGCCGATGGCGAGCGTGCGATCGGCCTTGATGGTGAGAAACACCGGCTTGTCCGGCCGCTGCTGGCGCTCCGCCGTGGTCGCGGGCAGATCGACCGGCACGTCCACGGTCGCAAGCGGCGCCGCGATCATGAAGATGATCAGCAGAACCAGGATCACGTCGATGAACGGCGTGACGTTGATCTCGTGAGTTTCCGCGAAATCGTCGCCGTCGTGTCCGAGCCGGATGGCCATGGCGCTATTCCGCCGGCGCGCGACATCAGTGTCGACGAGGAGACGCGGTCGCAGTCGCGGCTGACCAGCCGCATCACCAGCGCCGAGCCGTCGGCGAGCAGCGCGCGATAGCCGCCAATCGAACGCGAGAACACGTTGTAGATCACGACCGCAGGAATGGCCGCGAACAGGCCGAGCGCGGTCGCAAGCAGCGCCTCGGCGATGCCCGGCGCGACCACGGCGAGATTGGTGGTGTGGGCGTTGGAGATGCCGATGAAGCTGTTCATGATGCCCCAGACCGTGCCGAACAGGCCGACGAACGGCGCGGTCGCGCCAATGCTGGCGAGCAAGCCCATGCCGCGCCCGATGCGCCGGCTGGAGGACGCCTCGACCCGCTCCAGCAGCCAGGAGATGCGCTCCTTCAGCCCGTCGGGATGCGCGTCAGCCGACATCTGCACCTCGTGCACCGCGGTGCGCAGCAGCCGCGCCACCGTTTCGTCGCTGTTGCCGAGCCGCGCTCTCGCTTCAGCGAGCGAGCGCGCCTCGTTGAGCACGGCGAGCGCCGTGCGCGCCTTGCGCGCCGCCGCCCACAATTCCCAGTTCTTGGCGAGCCATACCGTCCAGGTCACGAACGAGGCGAAGACCAGGCCGACCATCACGATCTTCACCACGATGTCGGCGTTGAGGAACATGCCCCAGGGCGACAGATCGCGCGGCAGAGTGGCGATGGTGACCGACGCCGCGGCAGGCAACGCCGCTGGTTCGGCAGATCGGGGAGCGGCAGGCGGTGCGGCCGCGGGCGCTTCAACGGGCGATGCCGCCGGCGCAAGCGGAGCCGCGGCACCGGCAGGGGCTTGCTGCGCCAAGGCCGCGCAGGAGACGGCCACCGCCAACGCCGCGCCCAGGATCAGCGAACGCGCCGACGAACGATGCAATAGTCCGGCACCCATACTCATTCTTGCTTTTCGCGTTTCTGTGCTGCGGTTTCGAGCAGCCGATGGCAGCCGGACCAGGCGCGAGACTGACGACAGCACGCAGTCAGATCGCCGGCACGCCCGCACTGTTTGGAAGAGTTCCAAGAAGTATTCGTGCTCATGCAGGCTTATATCCCGCGCCCCTCCAGCCAGAAAGTGGAAATGATCGAAAGTAGTTTCGAACTGTTCCAATTCAATAGTTCTGTAGTTTCAACCATTTATAATTGTGCACGAATACATCGAATGCTACGCCAATACTGCAATGGGGCTGAGTTTTTCATCGTTCTAAAGTAGTGTGGGGCAGTAATGTCGAGGTCTTGTCCGGGCATCCGTCATCGCTTGTTGCAGGCTGTCAGCGTCGCTTCGGTGATGATTGCCACTGCTGCCGCGGCTCAGGACGCGCCAAAATCAGATACGATATCCGCAACGGCGCAATCGGCCAGCGCTCCCCCGGCGCCACAACCCGCGGCCACGCCTTCGCAGCAGACCGTCACGCTGCCGGAAATCCAGGTCCGTTCCAAGAGACGTCGTACCACCCGCCCGGCCCAATCGGTGGCGCCGGCACCGGCGGCACCTCCCGTTCCGGTAGACACGCAAGATGCCCGGACAGGTACCGTCGGCGTCTACGCCAACAGCACGTCCATCGCCACCAAGACGAACACCCCGCTCATCAACATTCCGCAGTCAATCAGCGTGGTGACGAGGGAGTTCATCAACGACCAGAGCTTCCAGAACCTCACCGACGTCACGCGCTACGTGCCGGGCGTGGCGATCCACCAGGGCGAAGGCAATCGCGACGAGCTCATCATTCGCGGCGTCGATTCAAGCGCGAACTTCTTCGTCAACGGCTTTCGCGACGACGTGCAGATTTCACGCGATCTCTACAACGCGCAAAGCATCGAGTTCTTGAGGGGACCAAGCGCGCTAACCTTCGGCCGTGGCGTCGGTGGCGGCCTTGTCAACCGCACGCTCAAGGAAGCCGACTTCCGCCGCATCTACGAAGCGACGGCGCAGACCGGATCGTATTGGGATCGCCGCTTCACTCTCGATGCCGGCCAAGCCATCAACCAGGACTTCGCGGTGCGTTTGAACGCGATGTACGAGGGAACCGACACGTTCCGAGACTTCGGCAAGCTAGAGCGTTATGGCATCAACCCGACGATTACGTGGAGACCAACCAATCTCACCAAGGTCAAACTCAGCTACGAGTATTTTCACGACAACCGCACGGCCGACCGCGGCAATCCCTCCCAAGGCCTCAGCGCCACGGCGCCGTCATCGACCCGATTCAATCCTGCCGCTCCGTTCGCGCCGCTTGGGGACGTCACAAAGTTCTTCGGCAGTCCAAATTTGAATGAAGCGGTGGTCGATGTTCATCAGGTCATGGGATTCGTCGAGCACGATTTCCAAAACGGACTGACCGTGAAGAACGGCTCGATCTACGCCAACTATCACAAGTTCTATCAGAACATCTATCCAGGCAACGGCCCGTTATCAGGTGCAGTAAACCCGGCCGACACGGCTTTCAATCTCGCGGCGTACAATAATACGACCAACCGCGAGAATGCCTTCAACCAGACCGACTTTATTTACAAAGCTTACACTGGGCCGGTCTTTCACACGGTCGCTTTCGGAACCGAATTTGGCCGCCAGGCAGGCGTCGGCATCCGAAACACCGGCGTATTTCCCACCGGGACCAACACGATCGTCGCCAATCCGTTCAATCCAACCTACTTCGGCACGGTCAACTTTATTCACCACTATTCGGGCACGGGCAACAAAGACGGCGTTACCACGGCCAACTCCAACAGCAAGTATCGGCTCAATGTCGAGTCGGGCTACGCGCGCGACACCATCGAAATCGCACGCTGGCTCCAGTTGATCGGCGGGATTCGCTTCGATCGCTTCGACATGTCCGCCCTGGACATGAATACGAATATCAAGCGCGTCCGGGTCGACAATAGGGCATCTCCGTCAGCCGCCGTGATCGTCAAACCGGTAGACAATCTGTCGCTGTATTATGCGTACCAGGTCTCATTCCTGCCGGCGTCCGGCGACCAGTTCAGTGCATTGACCGACGGCACATTGATTCTCCAGCCGCAAAAATTTGTGAACAACGAAGTTGGTCTCAAATGGAATATCTTTCCGCGGCTGCTCTATACCGCCGCCGTGTACGACCTCATACGCACGAACGTCCCGCTACCTGATCCCAGCAATCCCGGATTTTTCATTCTATCGGGCAGCAATAGAATCCGTGGCTTCGAGAACTCCCTGACCGGTTATGTAACACCGGACTGGCAAACCGTATTTGGCTATTCCTACACCGATGCCCGGGTGACAAGCGCCACATCGTCGACGATCGTCGCCGGCAACCGCATCCAGCTTGTCCCATTCAATCAATTTTCGTGGTGGAACAAGTATCAGATCGACCCGACCTGGGCTGCTGCTCTCGGCGCGATCTATTTCTCCGAACTCGTTCGCATCGTCCGACGACAGCGTCAGGCTGCCTGGCTTTGTCCGCTTCGACGCCGCCCTCTACGCCAAGATCAACCAGACCTGGAAGGCGCAGCTCAATGTCGAGAACGTTTTCAACACCCGCTATTGGGCGACGGCGGACGCCAACAACAACATCTCCCCAGGTCAGCCGCGCACCATTCGCCTGAAGGCGACCGCGACATTCTGAACCCCAATGAGTTCGAGACCCCTATGAGGGAGACGGCCGGTCGCCACCGGCGGACGTGTCCAGCGAGCGACCGGTCGGAAGGCCAAGTTCCAGTTGAGACCTACTGATTCAGCAGCGGAATGCTCTTGTAGTCCGCCGTCTTTGGTACCGTTTGCAGATAAGCGTAGATGTCGGCGAGATCGTCGTTCGGCAAAATCTTCTCGCTGAACGGCGGCATGGCGCGGTTGGTGCTGCGCACGAAGGCGGAGAACGCCTCCCAGGGCAGCGGATTGGGCGCCAGCACCTTGCCGCCGCTCGACGCCACGGACCCCTGCCCGACGAAACCATGGCATTGCCAGCAGCCATGCTGCACGAACAGCGCCTTGCCTTTTTCCGCGGACGCCGCGAGGGCGGCGCCATGACCTAGCACGAGCCAGGCGGCCAGCGCGGCCAGGCCCGAACGAACACAACCGGCGATTTTCATATTGCCTTGCCTCACCGCGGCTGCGTCCAGACGTTGAGCAGCGCCGGCTGCCCCGATTTCACCACCGCGACCGCCTCCTTGATCGCCGGCCCGAGCGCGGCCGGATCCTTGATCGGGCCCTTGGCCCACCAGCCCATCAATTCCGCGAGCTTGTGATACTCGATGTCCGGGTTCTGGATGCTGGTGCCGATCGGGCCGAAGTCGTTGCCGAGACTGGCGACGCGGTTGCGGAAGTTCGACAGCCGCTGCACGTGCATCACCTCCTGGTGATAGCCGCGGTTGTTGTGCATCACCGCCAGCAACGGAATCTTGTGGCGCGCCGCGGTCCACAGCACGCCCGGCGCGTACATCAGGTCGCCGTCGGACTGGATCGAGACCGAGAAACGGCCCTCGTCGCGATTGGCGAGCGCGGCGCCGACCGACGCCGGCGCGCCCCAGCCGACGCCGTAGCCGCCGGACGAGCCGGTCCAGTGATAGTGCTTGTCCATCGGCAACAGCCGCCGCGCCCAATTGCTGGTGTTGCCGAACTCAACGGCCATCGACCAGTCGAGGTCCTTGACCTGGGCGTAGGTCTCCATGACGAGCCGAGCGGTGCTGATCGGGCTCGCGTCCCAGGCGATCGCGGCGAGCTGATGGGTATTCTCGCGGCCCTTCTGCCAGGCCTTCTTGTTCGCTTCGACGCGCTTCTCGATCGCGGCCTTGCGGTCGGTGTTAAGCGCCGATTTCACCGCCTCGATCAACGACGGCAACGTCGCCTCGACGTCGCCCGCCATCTGCACGTCGACGCTCTGGAAGCGCTGGAACTCCTGGTAGTTGGACTTGGTCATCAGATCGAGCGTGCTGATGCTGATTAGTTTGGTGCCCGGCTTGATGTGGCTTTCGTTGGTGCCGACGCCGTGCTCGTTGTTGTCGACGTAGCCATTCACCGTCGCCCAATAGTCGGTGAGCTCAAGGCCGAGGATCACGTCGGCCTGCCGGATCGCCGCGGCGCCGCGACCGAGATAATGTGTGGTCGGGAAATTCAGGCGGCCGCGTTGGCGCACCACCGGCGCCTGCAACAGCTCGGCAAGCTGCACCAGCATGCGTGATGCCATGCGTGGTGTTGATGGCGCGATCGGCGACGATCACCGGGCGCTCGGCGTTGACCAGCAAGCCGCGCAGCTTCGCGCACCGCTCCGATCTCGCCTTGCGGCGGCGCGCCCTTCACATAGCGCGGGATGTAGAGCTTCTGCCCGTGATCGTTGATCGGTTCCTGCTGCAGGCCGCCATCGAGCGCAATCATGACCGGCGCATAAGGCGGCGTGGTTGCGATCTTGTAGGCGCGGACGAATGACTGCGCGAAATGTTGCGGCCGAAACCGGCGTGTCGTCCCATTTGGTGAAGTCGCGAACCAGCGCGTTGATGTCCTGCGCCGAATGCACGGTCGGCACGCCGGGCGGACGATAAGCGGCGTCGAGATCGGTGCCGCCAACGACGATCACCGGCACGCGATCGCAAAAGGCGTTGTAGATGCCCATCGCTGCGTGCTGCAGCCCGACGGTGCCGTGACACAGCGTCATCAGCGGCTTGCCGGCAACCTTGAAATAGCCGTGCGCCATGCCGACCGCAAATTCCTCATGCATGCAGGTGAGGAATTCCGGCATCTTGTTGCCGCCGTAGTTGATCAGCAACTCGTGGATGGCGCGGAAGCTCGATGCCGGGTTGGCCGGCAGGTATTTGATGTCCAGTGTCTTGATGACGTCGACCATGAAATCGGAGCCGGGCCGGCCATGCTCGGAATAAGGCCGGATGTCCGGCACGCCGCCGGTTTCAGCCACGGCAACCCGCTCGGTCGGTGGCAACGCCGAAGGCCGCGCGGGCTTTGCCGCGTCCACGGGCGCGGTGGACGTTGCCGCTCCAACGGCTTGCGGCGCGATGGCGCCAGCTACGGCCACTCCGGTCAGAAATCTACGGCGATCAACTTTGTGGCCCGTTTCCTTGCGCGGCATGAATGCACTCCCTGGGGTGTTTTGGGCGGCGACTCGGAGATGCCGCCCTGTCGGATCGATCCACTTTAGAACACGTCAATATGCCGCACCACTGGTTCAGCCGCAGCCCTGTGATCCGCCGGCGGGGGAACTTTTCCCCGTATCATGCGTCAAACCGGGGGCGCCAGATATTTGATTGCCAACGGATTTTGCAGTGCGCGCTATCACGCTCATTCCCGGCGTTGCCAATTCGGCGCGGCTCGACGACGTGCCCGAGCCTCCCGGTTCGGACGGACCGATTCTGGTGCGGGCGCTGGCGCTTGGCGTCTGCGGCACCGACCGCGAGATCGTGTCCGGCATCTATGGCGAGGCGCCGGCCGGCACCGACCGGCTGGTGCTCGGCCATGAATCGCTCGGCGAGGTGATCGAGGCGCCGGCGGATTCCGGCTTCGCCAAGGGCGACCGAATCGTCGGTATCGTCCGCCGGCCTGACCCGGTGCCCTGCCCGGCCTGCGCCGCCGGCGAATGGGATATGTGCCGCAACGGCCGCTATACCGAGCGCGGCATCAAGGGACGCAATGGCTACGGCGCCGAACGTTTCCGACTCGAACCAAAATTTGCCGTGAAGGTGGACGCGTCGCTCGGCGTGTTGGCAGTGCTGATGGAACCGACGAGCATCGTTGCCAAGGCATGGGATCATGTCGAGCGCATCGGCAAGCGCGCACGATCATGGAAGCCCGGCCGCCTGCTGGTCACAGGCTCGGGACCGATCGGGCTGCTTGCCGCGATGATGGGCACGCAGCGCGGCTTCGAGGTGCACGTACTCGACCTGGGCAAGGCCGGAAAGGATGTCATCATCCGCGACCTCGGGGCGCACCATGGCACCGGCAAGGTTGCCGACCTCGATTTCAAACCGGACGTGGTGATGGAATGCACTGGCGCACCGAGCGTGGTCGCTGCTGCCGTCCACTGCGTCGCGCCGGGCGGCATCGTCTGCCTGGTCGGACTCGGCCCCGACCACCCGATGACATTCGACATCGGCCGCTTCAATCGCACGCTGGTGCTTGGACAACGACGTGGTGTTTGGTTCGGTCAATGCCAACCGCCGGCACTACGACATGGCGGCCGACGCGCTCGCCCACGCCGACAAGTCGTGGCTTGGCCGGCTAATTTCCCGCCGCGTGCCGTTGTCGCGCTGGCCCGAGGCCCTGGAACGCCACCCCGGCGACATCAAAGTGATCGTGGACTTCACGCTGTAGGACGCCATGCCGACCACCATCGCGGACTATGCCATGATCGGCGACTGCAAGACCGCGGCGCTGGTCGCGCGCGACGGCTCGATCGACTGGCTATGCTGGCCGCGCTTCAACTCCGACGCTTGTTTCGCGGCGCTCCTTGGCACGCCCGACAACGGCCGCTGGCGGATCGCGCCCCGCGCCGAAAACTTCCAGGCAAGCCGCAAGTACCGCGACAACACTTTGATCCTGGAGACGCGGTTCGAGACCGGCGACGGCGCGGTCACGCTCATCGATTTCATGCCGATGCGCAACGGCACGTCCGACTCTGGTGCGGATCGTTAAGGGCGAATCCGGCCGCGTCACCATGTGCATGGAGCTTATTCTGCGCTTCGGTTACGGCTCGATCGTTCCGTGGGTCAGCCGGCTTGCCGACCGAACGCTCCGCGCCATCGCCGGTCCCGACATGGTGCTGCTGCGCACCCCGATCGAAATTCGCGGCGAGAATTTCAAGACGGTCGGCGAGTTCACTGTCGCGGCCGGCGAAACCGTTCCGTTCGCCATGGTCTACGCGCCATCGCACCTGCCGCCGCCGAAACCCAACGATCCGAAGAAAGCGCTCGCCGTTACCGAGAAATACTGGCGCGGCTGGTGCGCCAAATGCAATCAGGGCGGCTCGCACCGGGACGTGGTGATGCGCTCGCTGATCACGCTCAAGGCGCTGACCTATGCGCCGACCGGCGGCATCGTCGCCGCTCCCACGACGTCGCTGCCGGAATGGATCGGCGGCGTGCGCAACTGGGACTATCGCTTCTGCTGGCTGCGCGACGCCACGCTCACCCTGCTCGCCTTTATGAACGCCGGCTACTACGAGGAGGCCGCGGCGTGGCGCGAGTGGCTGCTGCGCGCGGTCGCTGGCCGGCCGGAGCAGGCGCAGATCATGTACGGCATCGGCGGCGAGCGGCGTCTGGTCGAATGGGAGGTGCCGTGGCTCAAGGGCTTCCGCGATTCCGGCGCCGGTGCGCATCGGCAATAGCGCGCACAGCCAGCTCCAGCTCGACGTATTCGGCGAGGTGATGGACGCGTTGCACCAGGCCCGCCGCGGCGGCATCGGCGAGAGCCGACGACGGCTGGGCGGTGCAGATCGCCTTCCTCGAGCATCTCGAGAGGCGCTGGACCGAGCCCGACGAAAGCATCTGGGAGGTGCGCAGCGGCCCGCGCCACTTCACCTATTCCAAGGTGATGGCCTGGGTCGCCTTCGACCGCGCCATCAAGAGCGCGGAAGAATATAGGCTCGACGGGCCGCTCGATCGCTGGCGCGGCACGCGCACGACGATCCACGACGAGGTGTGCCGGCGAGGCTTCGACCCCGAGCAGAACAGCTTCGTGCAGTCCTACGACAGCAAGGAGCTCGACGCGAGCCTCTTGCTGCTTCCGACGATGGGCTTCCTGCCGCCGGACGATCCGCGCATGAAAGGCACGATCGCAGCGATCGAGAGACAACTTATGATCGGCGGCCTGGTGCGGCGCTACGACACCGCACGCTCGGATGACGGGCTGCCGCCCGGCGAAGGCGTGTTCCTGGCGTGCAGCTTCTGGATGGTCGACGCCTATGTGATGCTCGGCCGGCTCGACGACGCCACAAAGCTGTTCAAACGCCTGGTCGCATTGTGCAACGACGTGGGCCTGCTCGCCGAGGAATACGACCCGGCCTCAAGGGAGTTGCTCGGCAACTTCCCGCAGGCATTCTCGCATGTCGCCCTGGTCAACAGCGCCTTCAACCTCACCCGGGCCGCAAAGCCCGCCGAGCAGCGCGCCGAGCAGCCGGCGAAGGCTTAGCCCCTCGCCTGCCGTACCCGGCGTACGGCCTCCGACGGCGCGGTCAGCGCCTCGACAAAACGCGAGCCCCAGAACTTGATGTCGTTCTTCTCAAGCACGCCAAAAGTGTCGCGATGGCGCGCCCGCCGCTCTTCCAGCGGCATCGACAGCGCCTGGTCGATCGCGGCGGCAACCGCCTCGGCGTCGTAAGGATTGACCAACAGCGCCGCCTGGCATTCGACTGCGGCGCCGGCGAAACGCGAAAGGATCAACACGCCGGGATCGTCGGCGTCCTGCGCCGCGATATACTCCTTGGCGACGAGGTTCATACCGTCGCGCAACGGCGTCACCAGAGCCGCCCGCGAGGAGCGATAGAGCGCGGCAAGCGTCGAACGGCTGTAGGGCCGGTTGACATAGCGGATCGGCGTCCATGACGCCTCGCCGTAACGGCCGTTGACGCGGCCGACGGTCTCATCGATGCGCCGCTCCATGTCGGCGTATTCGCGGATCTCGGAGCGGCTTCGCGGCGTGATCTGCAAATAGGTCACGCCGCCGCGCCAGCGCGGATATTCGGCGAGGAAGTGATCGAAGGCGCGCACGCGAAGCCCGATACCTTTTGAATAGTCGAGGCGATCGACGCCGATCATCATGGCGCGGTCGGCCAGGCTGGTGAGCACCTCCTTGGCGAAGGTCAGCCGCTTGGTGCGGCGAGCGAGACGCTCGAACTCCGCCATCTCAACGCCGACCGGAAACACGCCGATCCGCATGGTGCGAGCACCCGCGATGAATGTGCGGCGGTCGCGGCTCGGCATCCGGCACTCCTGGGTGAGGTAGTCGGCCAGATTGTCGGCGTCACCTTCGGTCTGGAAGCCGACCAGATCGTAGTGACAAAGGCTCAGGATCGTGCGCTCGTGCTTGGGCAACGCGGTGAGCAGGTCGGGCGGCGGGAACGGGATGTGCAGGAAGAAGCCGATCCTGTTTTCGTGCCCGCGCTCGCGCAGCGCCTTGGCGAGCGGCATCAGGTGATAGTCGTGCACCCAAACGACATCGTCGGGCTGGAGAATTTCGTGCAGCCGTTCGGCAAACAATTCATTGACACGCAGATAGCCGGCCATGTCGCGGCTGGAAAATTCCGAGAGATCGAGCCGATAGTGCAAGATCGGCCACAGCATTCGGTTGGCGAAGCCGTTGTAATATTCCTGATGGTCGGTGCGCGACAGGTCGGTGGTGATGTAGGTGATGCCGCCATGCTCGACCTTGCGCAACGCCTCCTCGCCCTTGGCGACGACGCGACCGCTCCAGCCGAACCAGATGCCGTTGCCGCGCTTGAGATACGAACGCAGCGCGACAGCAAGCCCGCCTGCATGGGCATCGCCATCCTTGTTCGGGACGGCGACGCGGTTCGACACAACCACTATCCGCGCCAATACCGGTCCTCCCAGCTCCGCGACAGCCGCATTGCTGTCAATATCAGCCCAGCCATCGAATAGGTCTGCGGGAAATTGCCCCACAGAGCGCCGGTCTGCGGATGGATGTCCTCGGACAGAAGCCCGTACCGATTGCGGTGACGCAAAGCATCCAGGAACAGCTCCCGTGCCTCCTCCCGCCGCCCGAGCGCCCACCAGGCATCGATCAACCAAAAGCGACAAATCAGGAACGCCGTCTCCGGCAGACCAAAATCGTCATGATTCGCGTAGCGCATAACGTGCTTCTCGCGCAGAAGTTCACGTTCGACCGCCGCCACAGTCGAAATAAACCGAGGGTCGGAGGCCTCGATCAGGCCCAATTCGGGCAACAACAGCACGCTGGCATCGACATCGTCGGTGCCCATGGCGGCGCAGAACGCCTTGAGTTTCGGATTCCAGGCCTGCTCCAGGATCGCGCCCTGGAGATGGTCGGCCGCGGCATTCCAGTGTTCGGCGCGGTCGGCAAAATTGAGCCGCCCGGCAATGGCGCCAAGGCGATTGACGCCGGCCCAGCACATGGCCGCCGAATGGGTGTGGACCTGACGCCGTCCGCGGAATTCCCAGATGCCGGAATCGGGCTTCAGCGCCAGATCAGCCGCCTTCTCGCCGAGCGTCTCCAGCAGCCGGAACAGCGCCTCGTCGCCCGGTCGCGGCAGCCGATGGTCGAAGAACATCGGCATCGCGGCGAGAATGATGCTGCCGTAGGTATCGTGCTGATCCTGCAGCGCCGCGGCATTTCCGATCCGCACCGGTCCGTCGCCACGATAGCCGGCGAGATGAGGCGCGATCGTCTCATCCATCGGGTCGGTCGGAACGACTGGATAGACCGGCCGCAGTGCCTCCTTGTTGTTGGCGGCGATGCCGAGGATGAAGGAGATGAAGTCCTCCATCGTCTGCGTGGCACCGATGCGGTTGAGCGCCTTGACCACAAAATAGGCGTCACGCAGCCAGCAATAGCGATAGTCCCACGTGCGGCCGGAGCCTGGCGACTCCGGGATCGAGGTGGTGTGGGCGGCGATGATGCCGCCGGTCTCCTCGAAATTGGAGAGCTTGAGCGTGATGGCGGCGCGGATGATCTCGTCCTGCCAATCGTAAGCGATCGACAGCCTGCGCACCCAATCCATCCAGTAGTCGCGGGTTCGATCGCTGAATTCGCGGCACAGCGTGGTGATCTCGCCCGGCACTGGTTCGTCTGCGCCGAACACCATGCCGACCGGCCGGTTCAGCACGAAGGGCGCCTCCCGGTCGATGTAGGACAAAGGCGCGTCGGTGGTGAGCCGGACCACCACGTCGCCGCCGGAATAGCGGATGTGGTTGCTGCCGAGCGAGCGCTGTGCGATCGGCTGCCCGTAGGAGTGCGCAGGCCGCACCCGAATGGTGATGCGCGGCAACCCGGACAGCGGCTCGATGATGCGCATGAGTTGCGGCGGGCGGAACACACGGCCGTAATTGCGAAACCGCGGCGCAAAGTCGGTGATGCGGACCGCGCCGCCGGCGCGGTCGGTCAGCACCGTCGAAACGATCGCGGTGTTGCGCAGATATTCGGACGTGACCGACGCCATGCCGTCGAGGACGACGTCGGAAAAGCCTTTCTCCTCCGCCCCCGACACCAGCCGGCAGAACACCGGATCGCCGTCGAATCGCGGATAACACCACCACACCAGGCGCCCGCTCGGCGCGACCAGCGCGGCGGTGCGACCGTTGCCGATCACGGCAAGGTCGAGCCCTGGGTCGGTCATGACGCGGCTGCCATCCCGCCCGAGAGCAGCGCCAGCCATCCCCGTACCTCGGCGGGCGACTTGAAATAGCCCTCGACCCACGGCAGGCGCCGGCCAACCGACATGGCATGGCCTTGGAAGTCGGGCAGCACTTTGAAAGCGTCCTCGTCGGTGCGGTCGTCGCCGACGAAGATTGGCGTGCGGCCGGCGAACGGCGGATAGGTCATGAGTTCGCGCACCGCTGTGCCCTTGTTGAAAGCGGCGAATTTGATCTCGATCACCGCCTTGCCGGCGAGCAGCTCGAACGACTTGTCGGCCCAAGCCTCGAAAGCGTGCCGGACCTCGCGGACCAAGCCGATGCCCTGCTTCGGCGCCTGGCGGTAGTGCAGCGCCAGCGAATAGCCCTTGTCCTCGATCAGAACGCCGGGATGACGCGCGGCGATGTCCTTCAACCGCTGCCTGAAGGCCGGGTTAATCGGAATTGTGCGCCGATCGATCACCTCGCCTCGGGCGCGCGGCCTCGTCTCGGCGCCATGGCCGCCGATTGCCGGCAACTTGAGCGGCGCAAAAAAGGCGTCCATCTCGGCGATCGGCCGGCCGCTGACCAGAGCCAGGGCCCCGCCAAGCCGTTCGCTGACGGCCTCAAGCGTCCGCGCCAGGTCGTCCGGCACAGTGACATCCTGCGGGGTGGGCGCGATGTCGAGCAGAGTGCCGTCAACGTCGAGCAGGATCGCCAGATGATTCAGATCGCATGGTTCCATCGGCACGGGCAATTCCGATCCGTTTGATGAACAAATGAGGTTGCCGCCACGCCTTCGCAAGGTTCCGGCGCAGGCAACCCCCTGTCGGGACTATGATTCCCTCCGTTACGACAATGCTCCGGGAAAATTTAGGTTGCACGGCAATATCGACAGGCGACCGCGGAAAGCGCTGTTTGCCGGCGCTTGCCGGACCATGGCCGATTTCCGCTGCATTCGACGCAAAAGCGATCGCCGCCCGCAAGATGACGGAAATGCGGCTGTCCCCGCTATTTTGTTTGCCGTTCCGTCCGGAACATCACACTCGACCTGACGTTAGGTGTGTCGACGCCGACACTCTTGCGAGGGGGTATTCATGCCGACAGCTCGATATTTCATCGTCCACAATGAAATCCAGGACGAGTGGCTGATCCAATTCGGCGACCGCGAATACGGCCCCTACAAAACCCAGGACGAGGCCAAGCTTTTCGCCATCGACGCCGCGCAGAAGCTTGGCACCTATGGAGAAAACGCGGAAGTGTGCCTGATGGGCGAAAACGGCCACTTCCACTCGGAATGGGTCTCCCGGCGCGACCCGCATCCCTCGAGAACCTGACTGGCTCCGAAACTTCCAGAGTCGCATTCGAAAACTTCGACTATTCCCGGAACAATCCTCGCATTGTCTCGTTTGCCTTTTAGACGTGGCCACTCCCGTTGGTCACGCCGGCGCCGGGCGACATTCCCCCCTCCCCCCGACAGAAGTCGCCCGGCGCACTAATTTTTGCCAGTGTGTCAGGAACGCAATCGGCCGCTCCGCCGCCGAATTCGTCTTGGCGTCGCGTCCGATACGATAGCTCTTGTTTTCAACGCGTCTTCTTGACGCGTTTGCTCACTGCGCCGGGCAAGCTGTCGAGATACGGCCCCATGAAATAGGTTTCGCCGGCACCGTCGCCGTAGATCCGATCGTAGGTGTCGATCATGCTGCGCAATGCATCGACGCAGGACGGCACCGACTCGACAATCAGGTCGTTGAATTCGGCGCCCCCGGTGACGACGCGAAACCGCGGATCGGCGGAGACGGTGCGCGCGATGCATTCCGTCGCCGACGACACCAGCGGCCCCAGCGCGGCCTCTCTCTGCTCGGACGGCATGGTCATGCCCGGAAGGAGCATTGGGATTTCAGGATCGACTGAAACTGGAACGAACAACGACGCGGTGACGAGCGCGGCAAGAAGCATGGCTTTCCCCTTCCCGGCCGGACACTACGCAATTCTGATGCGCCACGGATAGAACCAAACCGGCGACCGTGAAAACCCGGACAAGTTGGCCCCAGAAAAATGGCCGGAACCCGGTTCCATCGAGGGAACGGTTTCGGCACAGGCCGAGTTGTGAATGAAATCACATGGCCGCGAGGCCCAGGAGTCAAAAAATGTCACTTGGAACCGTACTGCTCATCATCCTCATCCTGCTTCTGGTCGGCGCGTTTCCGACCTGGCCGTACAGCAGCGGCTGGGGCTACTACCCGGTCGGCGGCGTCGGCACGATCCTGGTGATCGTGTTGATCCTGCTCCTGCTCGGGCGAATCTAGCGATCGCAAGAAACGGCGACGACAAGGGCCCGCATCGAGCGGGCCCTTTCGTTTTCGCCGGGAATTGCCGAACGATTTCGCAGGAACCAAATCAAGGCATCGGGATTGTCGAGCCGACCGGCCGCGATTCCCCCTCCCCTCGTGCTCGGCCGGCTTATCGGGCGTAGCCGTCTTCGGTCGGCTGCGCCCGAATATTTCCGACTGCGTCGCAGCGCAAACGCCGTGTATGGAACCGGTTCCCACCGTCACGCGTTGCATCGGCGAGTTGGCGGCCGGCAGAAACGCCGCAGGGAATTGATGAGGATCATCATGGCACGGAAAAACACTGTTAACGACGACATCACCAATATCGAGCGCGAGCTCGGCCAGTTGATGGCCGACATCGAAACGCGCGTGAGCCGCTTGAATGCGTTGACCAAGCGCGGCGCCTCGCATGCCGCGAACGGCGCGAGCGAGTTCGTGTCCGATACGATTTCGGATGCGGCCGACCGCGTGCGCAATGGCGCAGGCACGATGTCCGACGAGGCGGCGAGACTGAGCGGCGAGGCGCTGCGCAAGATCGAGGACGAGGTCGGGCAGCGGCCATTGCTCACGCTCGCGATCGCCGCAGGCATCGGCTTTCTGGCGGGAATGGCCAACCGCCGCCACTGAGAGGGGCGGTCATGAGCTTGCAGTCCTACGTCAGCAACACCGTGAATGGCGTGGTCGGCCGCGTCCGCCGCGATGCCATCGGCTATGGTATCTGCGCGGTCTGCGCCATCGCCGTCGCGATCCTGGCGACATGGGCCGCGGTGTTGGCGCTGATCCCGCCGGCCGGCCCGGTCTATGCGCCGTTGATCGTCGCCGGCGGCTATGTCCTGATCATCCTGATCACGATGCTCTGGCTGCAGATCGCCAACGGCCGCAAGCCGCAGGTGCAGGCCGCGCCATCACCGCTGCACGTCGCCTCGAACGCCGAGACGGCACAGCGCCAGGCGCAATTCGCGCAGCTGGCGATGATCATCGAAGCCTTGATGCTCGGCTTCTCGATGTCGCGCCGCTTCGACCGCCGCTAGACGCACCAAGGTTTGCAATGCTGGCACGCCATTGGCCTGACGGTGCCTCGGGGCCGCTGCCGTCAAAGCGTCAAATAGCTTGCTAACTTCGCCGCCCAAGCATAGTGCCGTCCTTGCGCCGAAACACGCGCCGCGGAGCCGTCGTCGGGCGCGTGCTGGACCGATTGGCACGATAACCGGTTGACGGACATATGCCTAAGTATAGTGCCCCGCCCCAATAGCGGAGCCGTTCAATACCAACGTGCGATGGAGGCGCGGGACACGAGAGTTCTAGCCTGACCGACAGTTGCTTGAGGGCGTGTACCACTGTCGGAATACAGCAATGCCGATTTTCACTTATTTTTCGGTGGTAGGTACGGCGCTGGTGGCGCTGCTGTTCGCCCTGGACGCGATCCTGCCGCCGCGCGGGCCGCTGTGGTTCACCAACAATTCCGTGGGGCTGCCACAGAGCTCTGTTGCGCGGCCGCAGGACCTCACCTCTTCAATCACGCCGGCAGCGCCAGGGCCAAACACGTCGTCGCAAATAACGTCGACGGCTCATTCCCCGGTTGAAATCCGGGCGTTCAGTACAGCGGAAACCAGAGAAGTTGTGCCGCTGGTTACGGGACTCGCCACAAATACGGCGAGCGCGGCAATCAACACCGACATTCCCAAACTAACCACAATAGGCATGCAAAAGCCGAAGGCCTTTTCCGCCGCCGCCCGGAATTCAATGGCGATGGATCACAGCGCGACAGCACCAACCGTATCTTTTCCGGGCCACGACCGGCACATGCCTCAATAGAGGCCAGTAGCCTCAGCTGCGAAATAGCGAAAGCTACAAATTCAAACACGCGCCCATATCCGGGCGCGCGTTTGTCTTCTGTTGTGGTTGACCTAAGCCGTGACGCGGCGTTGCGGCTTCCTCGCCCTGCGCTCGAAGAACAGCACTTGGCTGATCACCGCCGACACCGTCGACGGCTGGAATGGCTTGGCGATCAGGAACGCCGGCTCGGGCCGCTCGCCGGTGAGGAAGCGCTCCGGATAGGCGGTGATGAAGATCACCGGCACCTCGAACGTTTGCAGCAGCTCGTTCACCGCGTCGAGGCCGGAACTGCCGTCGGCGAGTTGGATGTCGGCGAGGATCAGACCCGGCCGCTTGGTCTTGGCAAGCGTGAGAGCCGCCGAGTGGGTGCGGGCCACGCCCAGCACCCGATGGCCGAGATTCTCGACCAGACCCTCGAGGTCCATGGCGATGAAGGTCTCGTCCTCGATGATCAGCACGTCGGTCGCGATCTCGGCGGCAAGCTCGCGGCCGGACTGCTCGACCAGCGTACGCAATTGCCGCACGTCGATGTCGAGAATCGTGGCGGCATCCTCCTCGGAGAAGCCTTCCAGCGCCACCAGCAGGAACGCCTGCCGCGGCAGCGGGGTGATATGGCCGAGCCGCTGCTCGACCGGCATTTTGGCGTCGAGCGTCGGCTCAGACTGGGCGTTGATATCGACCGAATTCCAGATCTTGGTGAACAGCCGGTAGAGCGCAACGCGGGGCGATGTGGCCTGCGACACCACGCTCGGATCGGCGACCAGCGCCTCCAGCGCCGCGGTCACATAGGCATCGCCGGATTGCTGGCTGCCGGTCAACGCCCGTGCATAGCGCCGCAGGAACGGCAAATGCTGGGTGACGGCTTGTGCGGTAGACATCGCGAACCCCTCCATTACGTCCCTTGGCTGGTAACAGAACGCCTAATGCTTTGCTTTAAAAAAAGTTCCATTGCGCGGAACCATAGGCCAAATAGAGGCGTTATTGACCCCTGAGAGGAGATTCTTGAGGGCGCCGGGACAGGGCCCAAAAGAACCGCGCAGCGAGCCAGAGACGGCCGCAAGGGGCGAGATCGTATGTGGTGTACGGGGGACCATGATGAAAGAGCGTAAGCCGCCGGAAAATCCGGGAACAGAAGACCCCATGGAAACCCGACCGAATACCACTATGAAAAAGGGAAAACAGGCCGCACTCGGTCGCGACATTCAAGCCAAGATCGGCCAGCAGCTTCGCTCCTATTACGACGCGCTGATCGAGCCGGTGCCCGACCGTTTCGCCGACCTGGTTCAGCAGCTCGAAAAGCCGGTGGGCAAGGAAGGTTCGGAATGAACCTCGACCCCACCATTCGCGATCAGATTCTCGCGGCGGTGCCAAGCCTTCGCGCATTCGCGATTTCGCTCAGCGGCAACGTCGACCGCGCCGACGATCTCGTGCAGGAAACGCTGCTGCGCGCGCTCGCCAACATCCATTCCTTCCAGCCGGGCACCAACATGCCGGCCTGGCTGTTCACCATCCTGCGCAACCTGTTCCGCTCGGAATATCGCAAGCGCCGGCGCGAGGTCGAGGACGCCGACGGCAGCTATGCCGAAACGCTGAAAACCCATCCCGAGCAAACCAGCCACGTCGAGTTCAAGGAATTCGGCGCGGCGCTCAACAAGCTTCCCGACGATCAGCGCGAGGCGCTGATCCTGATCGGCGCGTCGGGTTTCTCCTACGAAGAAGCCGCCGAGATCTGCGGCTGCGCGGTCGGCACCATCAAGAGCCGCGTCAATCGCGCCCGCACCAGGCTCGCCAACCTGCTGAACATCGACAACCCCAATGACTTCGGTCCTGACCGCGCCACGCGCGCGGTGCTGACCGGCGACGACGTCGCCTAACCCACGACAAATATCCAAATGCAAATCGCCCGGCTCTGCGCCGGGCGATTGCATTTTAGGCATCGTCGGCGTTCGAAGCCGAACGCGCCGCCTTTCGCCCAACAGCCGGACCGGCAGCGATTTAGTTCCACAGCGGAACCGGCGGAACAGTTCCTTACGCTGTGGCGTTGTGCCGGCGAAAACCCCGAGGAAACCATGTCCACCTCGCAGCGCCCCAAGATCGGCAAGCCCCGCGTGTCTAAGCGCGGCAACGGCATGTTCGGTGCCGACCGCGCCGCGGCCAAGGATTCGCCCAAACAGCGGAACGGCAGCAGCGGCTGGTTCACCCTGTTCGCGCAGAAGACCGCGCAACTCGCCGGAAGGCCCGGCGCCTTCATTCTGGCGACTGCGACCATCGTGGTCTGGGGTGTGACCGGTCCACTGTTCGGCTATAGCGACACTTGGCAGCTCGTCATCAACACCGGCACCACCATCATCACCTTCCTGATGGTGTTCCTGATCCAGCACACCCAGAACCGCGATTCGCTGGCCTTCCAGGTCAAGCTCGACGAGCTGATCATCAAGCTGCACGGCGCGGGCGACGAACTTGCCGGCGCCGAAGATCTTTGCGACGAGGATCTTGAGGCATTGCACGAAAAATATCGCAAGCGCGCCGCCCAGGCGCAGACGACTCTGCAACAGCGCAGCGCCGCGCGTTGAGATTTCGAGCGCCGGGAAGCGGGCCCGTCCGGATGGCGGTTTGTATAGATTCCCTATACGAGTGTTCGTAGGCAACAACAGCTTACAGGATTTGCGACTCGCCTCGATCTTTGCAATCCATTCCGGCCATGGCTCCAGCGCACAACATCTTGGTTTTCGATTCCGGCCTCGGCGGACTCACCGTATTCCGCGAGATCGTCAAAGCGCGCCCGGATGCTCGCTTCGTCTATGCCGCCGACGACGCCTTCTTTCCCTATGGCCGCCAGCGACGAGCCGGTGCTGGTCGCCCGCGTCGTCGACGTGATGGGCGAATTGATCGCTACGCACCGGCCCGACCTGGTGGTGGTCGCCTGCAACACCGCCTCGACGATCGTGCTGCCGCAGCTGCGCGAGAAATTCAAAGTCCCGTTCGTCGGCACGGTGCCGGCCATCAAACCGGCTTGCGCGTTCGACCAAGTCAATGCTCGTGACCGTGCTCGGCACGGAAGCGACTGTTCGGCGCGAATACACGCGCAAGCTGGTGCGCGAGCACGGCAACAATTGCGCCGTGACGCTGGTCGGCTCGCCGCGACTTGCCGAACTCGCCGAGGCCGAGTTCAAAGGCGAAACCGTATCCGACCGCGACATCGCAGCCGAAATCGCGCCCTGCTTCGTCGACGCCGGCGGCAAGCGCACCGACACCGTCGTGCTGGCCTGCACGCACTATCCACTGCTGCTGCAACGGCTTGAAAAGCTGGCGCCTTGGCCGGTGACATTTCATCGACCCGGCCCCGGCCATCGCCCGCCGCGTGCGTCGATCTGCTCGGCCCCGCCAGCCCCGGCGCGGCGCCAACGCCCGCCCGCGCGGTTTTCACCTCGGGCCGCGCTCCTTCGCCGGCCTTGGCCGCTGCGCTGGCCCGTTTCGGCCTCGCCGAAGCCGCCTCCGCAGGCGTTTGACACCCCCGGACTTTCCCCCTAAAAACCGCCCATCTTGCGGGCCTTTTGGCCCGCGCGGTGTTTCGCGACCCGCGGTTTTGGCCAACGCTTTAGGCGGCTCAAAACCTGTCGGTTCCGGCCAGTTCCGGGGCAAAGGAGGGCGCGATCCTCAAACATTAACTGCAAACATGAGGACGCGATGACCAAGCGCCACGAGGCGAAGTACAAGATCGACCGCCGCATGGGCCAGAATGTCTGGGGCCGCCCGAAGAGCCCCGTCAACAAGCGCGAATACGGCCCCGGCCAGCACGGCCAGCGCCGCAAGTCCAAGCTCTCCGACTACGGCGTGCAGCTCAAGGCCAAGCAGAAGCTGCGCGGCTATTACGGCAACATCTCCGAGCGGCAGTTCCGCGGCATCTACCAGGAAGCCCGGCGGCTGAAGGGCGACACCGGCGCGCACATGATCGGCCTGCTGGAGCGCCGGCTCGACGCGATCGTCTACCGCGCCAAGTTCGTGCCGACGGTGTTCGCGGCGCGGCAGTTCGTCAACCACGGCCACGTCAAGGTGAACGGCCGCCGCGTCAACATCCCGAGCTACCGGATGAAGGTCGGCGACGTGGTCGAGGTCAAGGACGCCTCCAAGCAGCTGGCGCTGGTGCTCGAGGCGCGCGCGCTCGCCGAGCGCGACGTGCCGGACTACATCGAGGTCGACGACGGCAAGATGACGGCGAAGCTCACCCGCGTGCCGGCGCTCAACGAAGTGCCCTATCCGGTGATGATGGAGCCGCACCTCGTCGTCGAATATTATTCGCGCTGATCGCGCGACTCGTCTCCGACGCGACGAAAGGCCGTCCTTGCGGGCGGCCTTTTTCGTTGTGGCGCGTGCCTGAATTTTCGGCGAATCACCGCCGGCCGAGGCTGTGGACAGCTGTGGACGGTAGCGCAGGTTAAGCCACTGGAATTGGCCGATATTGTGCGTGTCCTTGTCGCAATACGCCCATATCTAGTAAATTTTCGGCGCGATTTGTGGGCCTACGCGTACAACAACTCCGCGATCGCAAAAGGGGAAACCGCTCATGAACGCTATTCAAAACATGAAAGTCCTGGATCGGTGCGTTGACTGATCTCGGCCTGATGCTGCTGGCGTTGGGAATCGTCTGCGCCTTGCTGGTCGGCGGCGCGAACATTCCGTTCTTCGGCAATGTCGCGGCGCAACATCACGGCTTTCGTGAAAGACCTCGGCAGCCAAGGCCTGGTCGGGCTGATCGCGCTCGGCTTCATCCTCTGGCTGTTCTGCGAACCGCTCCGCGGCCTAGCGGCCAACGGCGTCGAGCTGCCGTTGACGGTTCGACATGAAGTGAGCCAACCGTGGGTGGGGAGCGTCCGCGCTCCCCACCTGACCGGTTCAGGGGTGCGCCATGTTGCAGTGTCCTGAAAAGACCCGGCGCTTTCTGTGGCTGTTCGTCGAGCTGGCGATTCCTGACGGTGCTGTCGTCGATCCTGATCTATCTGATCCTCGGCGACAATTCCGGCGTGTTCGTCACCTCGGTCGCCGACAACGTCAAGCAATTCGCCAACGACGTGCCGACGCCGAGCCTGATCGGCATCGGCGTGATCGTCGCCATCGTCTATCTGGTGATGCAGCGCATCCGATAAAACCAAATGGCCGGGCACGAGCCCGACCATCGCACGGATCGAAACGACAGAGCCTGCGGCCGTTACGCCGGCGCGCTGTCCTTCACCGGCAGGCCCTTTTCCTTCATCAGCGACTGCAGCTCGCCGGCCTGGAACATCTCGCGGATGATGTCGCAGCCGCCGACGAACTCGCCCTTGACGTAGAGCTGCGGGATGGTCGGCCAGTTCGAATAGCTCTTGATGCCTTGGCGGAGCTCGTCGTTCTCCAGGACGTTCAGCCCTTTGTAGGGCACGCCGAGATAGTCGAGAATCTGCACCACCTGGCCGGAGAAGCCGCACATCGGGAACTGCGGGGTGCCCTTCATGAACAGCACCACGTCGTTGCCCTTCACTTCATTGTCGATGAATTGATTGATGGCCATGGCCCTTCTGTCCGTCCTATGCCGGCTGCCGAGATTCGGCGTCGCTTTGATATATAGCTCAGCGCAGCAATGTTTTACAGGGGTGCCAGGGACAGCGCCTTGAAGGCCTTCGCCAGCGCCGCCACCTGATCGCCGACGCCCGATTTCGCGCGCCACGCCACGAATCCGTCTGGCCGGACCAGACAAGCGCTCTCGGGCGCGATACCATAGGCCTCACAGAACCGGCCCTCGGGATCGGCGAGATCGGGACCGCCGACGCAATATGCATCGATGTGGGACGCCTTGAAGCGAGCCGCGGCCTGCTTTGCCGCCGCGCACCAGGCCGAGCCGGCAGGTCCGGCCAGCAAGACATAGTTGCGAGCGAACAGGTCCAGCGTCGAGCAACGCTTGCCGTCGCGCTCGACCCACAGATGCGGCGCGCGCGAACCTGGCCGGCCCAGAGTTTGGCGCGGATCGTCATGGCGCTTGGCGTCGTCGTCTTCCGCGACGATCGCGCCCGAATGGTAGATGTAGCCGAGCTCGATGTTGAAATCGTGCGCCAGCGGCTCGTAGTCCCTGGCGCCGAGATAGGTGGCGGTGCGGGTGACATAGCGCGTGTAGGCCTGTTCGACGGTGAATTTCGCGACCGGCTTGCGCTCGGCCTCGTAGCTGTCGAGCAACTCCGGCCGCGCGGCGCCTTTGAGCACGAAGGCGAGCTTCCAGGCGAGATTGTGCGCGTCGTGAATGCCGGTGTTGCCGCCGAAGCCGCCGTTCGGCGGCATGAGATGCGCCGCATCGCCGACCAGGAACACGCGGCCGCGCTGGAAGCTTCGCGCCACGTCGGAGGTGGCGCGCCAGCGCGTCACGCCGTCGATCTTCACCGGCAGGTCGGGCACGCCGACGCCGGAGCGCACGATCTCGATCAGCCGCGCCTCGCTGATGTCGGCCGCGGCGTTGGCGGCAGCGATCGGATCGGCCTTGGGATCGCCGACCGTGTTGACGCCGAGGAAGCCCGACTGGCAGTCCTTGGCGAACCGGAAGAAGCCGCCGAAGGCTGGAATTGTTGATGTAGATGACGCTGCAGCGGCTTGTCGCCGAGCTGCGGCCAGACATCGGCATGGAAATAGATCGTCATGCTGTTGGAGAAGATGCCGCGGCCGTCGAGCGGGATGCCGAGCAGCTCGCGCACCTTGCTGTGGGCGCCGTCGGCGCCGACCAGATACTTGGCGCGGATGTCGCTCTCGTACGCCGGTGTCGATGTCGCGCACCGTCGCGGTGACGCCGTCGGCATCCTCGGTGAAGCCCACGAGCTCGAGGCCCGGCCGCACCGTGGCGCCGACCTCGTCGGCGCGCCTGCGCAGGATGCGCTCGAGGCCCGGCTGGTTGATGAACATGCGGCGGATCGGCGTCAGGACGTCGTCGACGCCGACGTTGAGGCCCTGGAATGATGTCGGCGAGCTTGCGCCCAGCCAGGCTGTCCATGGCGATGATGGCGCCCTCGGGCACGAAATCCTTTTCCGATTGCGCGCGGACCTCGTCCTCGATTCCCGCCGAGCGGAACAGCTCGATCGTGCGCAGATGGAAATGTCCCGCCCGCGGCAACGGCGAGCGTGTCGCGCATCCGCTCGATCGCAATCGAACGCACGCCGTGCTGGGCAAGAAACATCGCGGTCGACAAGCCCGATCAGGCCGCCGCCGGCGATCAGCACCGGGACTTCGTCTTCGCCACTCATGGTGTCGAGCCGCGTAGCCACCCCGCGTGTCCTCCCCTGCCGGCCCTTTCAGGCCGAGCGGCCGGTCGTCGGATTTATCCGTTCGCCGGTGCGTAGAACGTTCCCTCGACCTCGACGATATCATCCTGATTGAGGCGAGCCACCTCGACGATGGTGCGCGGCGGAAACGGACCGTCGCCCCATAGCTCCTCCTGGACGCGGTTCACCAGCGGCCGCAGCCGCGCCATGTCGGTGACGTAGACCACCAGCCGCACGGCGTCGCGCAGTGTCGCGCCCTCCGCCGCCGCGATTTGCGCCATGTTGCGAAACGCCTGCCGCACCCGCGGCTCGTCGCCGGCAACGAGCGTATTGGTGGCAGGATCGATGCCGCGCATCCCGGCAATAAATACAAATTGCCGGCGCGGGCGCCGAGGCTCCAAGTCCCGGTCGGCACGATCGCACCTTCGGGCGAGAACGTCTTTACGCCGTTGCGGCCCATGACGCGCCTCGCGCGCGGTCAACCTTCAGGCAATCCCGTCTGCAAGGCGAGCGCATGCAACGCGCCGCCCATCTGGCCCTTCAGCGCGTCGTAGACCAGCTGGTGCTGCTGCACTCGCGATTTGCCGCGGAACAACTCGGCGATCACGGTCGCGGCATAATGATCGCCGTCGCCGGCGAGGTCGCGGATGGTGACCTCGGCGTCGGGAATGCCGGCCTTGATCAGCTTCTCGATATCGTTGGCGTTCATCGGCATGGCTCGCGGCCTCCGTGCCGCCGTATTTCCGATCAGGCCGGCGCACCGGCCATGTAGTTCGGCAGCCACCCCTCGAACCGCTCGCTAAGAGCCTTTATCAGAATCGCCCGCTCGCCGGGAAGAGCGATCGTGTCGCCGCCGGTCGTGCCGAGCCGGTGCACCGGCACGCTGGCCGCCTGCACACGGCGCATCACCGCATCGGCGCGATCGGCCGGAACCGTGACGATATAACGGGCCTGGTCCTCGCCGAACCAGAAGGCATGCGGCGGCGGTATCCTCGGGCGCTGCATCGAGCGTGGCTCCGATGCCGGACGCCATCGCCATCTCGGCGATCGCCACCAGCAGCCCGCCGTCGGACACGTCATGCGCGGCGGTGACCAGCCCCTCGCCGATCAGCGCGCGAACGACGTCGCCGTTCTCGCGCTCCTCGATCAGGTCGACCGGCGGCGGCGCGCCCTCCTCGCGGCCGCAGACGTCGCGGAGGTACAGCGACTGGCCGAGCCAGCCCTGCGTCTCGCCGATCAGCAGGATCGCCTCGCCGGCCGCCTTGAAGGCGAGCGTCGCGGACTTGGTGAAATCGGCGAGCACGCCGACGCCGCCGATGCGACGGCGTCGGCAGGATGCCGCGGCCTTGCGTCTCGTTGTAGAGCGAGACGTTGCCGGACACGACCGGGAAGTCGAGCGCCTTGCAGGCCTCGGCGATGCCGCGCACGCAGCCGACGAACTGGCCCATGATCTCCGGCTTTTCGGGATTGCCGAAATTGAGGTTGTCGGTGATGCGCGAGCGGCTTGCCGCCGACCGCGGTGATGTTGCGCCAGGCCTCCGCCACCGCCTGCTTGCCGCCCTCGAACGGATCGGCCTCGCAATAGCGCGGCGTCACGTCGACGGTGAGCGCCAGCGCCTTCGGCCCGTCGTTGACCCGCACCACCGCGGCGTCGCCGCCCGGCCGCTGCACGGTGTTGCCGAGAATGACGTGGTCGTACTGCTCCCAGACCCAGCGCTTGGAGCAGAGGTCCGGCGTTGCCGATCAGCTTTTCCAGCGCGTCGGCGAGCGGCATCGGCGGCTTGACGCTCGACGCCTTCATCGCCGGCTTCTTCGGCGTGTCGGTATACGGGCGGTCGTACACCGGCGCCTCGTCGCCGAGCTCCTTGATCGGCAGATCGGCCATGACGTCGAGCCGCCGTGCTTGACGATGAAGCGCTTGCTCGGCGTGGTGTGGCCGACGATGGCGAAGTCGAGCCCCCATTTGCTTGAAGATCGCCTCGGCCTCGGCTTCCTTCTCGGGCTTGAGCACCATGAGCATGCGCTCCTGGCTTTCCGAGAGCATCATCTCGTAGGCGCTCATGCCGGTCTCGCGGCACGGCACGCGTGTCGAGTTCGAGATCGACGCCGAGATTGCCCTTGGCGCCCATCTCCACCGCCGAGCAGGTCAGTCCCGCCGCGCCCATGTCCTGGATGGCGATGACGCAACCCTTCGCCATGATCTCCAGGCAGGCTTCGAGCAGAAGCTTTTCCGAAAACGGATCGCCGACCTGCACGGTCGGCCGCTTCTCCTCGGCGCCCTCGCCGAATTCGGCCGAAGCCATGCTGGCGCCGTGGATGCCGTCGCGGCCGGTCTTGCTAGCCGAGATAGACGATCGGCATGCCGACGCCGGAGGCCGCCGCGTAGAAAATCTTGTCCTTCTCCGCCAGGCCCACCGCCATGGCGTTGACCAGATTGTTGCCGTTGTAGCGCGGATGGAAACGCACCTGGCCGCCGACCGTCGGCACGCCGAACGAATTGCCGTAGCCGCCGATGCCCGGCACCACGCCGGACACCAGATGCCGCGTCTTGGGATGATCCGGTGTCGCCGAAGCGACAGGGCGTTGAGGCAGGCAATCGGCCGCGCGCCCATGGTGAAAACGTCGCGCAGGATGCCGCCGACACCGGTTGCCGCTCCCTGATAGGGCTCGATGTAGCTCGGATGGTTGTGGCTCTCCATCTTGAACACGACGGCGAGCCCGTCGCCGATGTCGATCACGCCGGCGTTCTCGCCCGGCCCCTGGATCACCCAGGGCGCCTTGGTCGGCAGATTGCGCAGGTGCACCTTCGACGACTTGTAGGAGCAATGCTCGTTCCACATCGCCGAGAAGATGCCGAGCTCGGTGAAGCTCGGCTCCCGGCCGATCAGGTCGAGAATGCGCTGATATTCCTCGGGCTTCAGGCCGTGCTCGGCGACCAGCGCGGGAGTGATGGGAGGTTCGTTGGAGATCACCGGCGATATGTAACGTGAGCGGACGCGGATTTCACCCCACGGGCGCGGGCATCCACGCCTATTATTCAGCGCCGAGGTTTCCCGGCCGGCGGCATCACTTGTCGCGGCCGAGGAAGAACATGCCCGCGTAAATCTTGCGCCGCGCGTCCTCCGGCAGCCGTGCGATCGCCAGATACAGCTTCTCCAGCATCAGGCATGGCTTGCCCGGCTCGGCGCCGCCCTTGGAGAGGAATGCGCCGGAACGGATTTCGTTGAATTTCAGTCCGTCGCTCGCAAGGCTGCCTTCGAACGCCGTCATGTCATCGGCGCGTCAGCGCGGCGACCGGCTGGAAATTCGGCATGCCTTCGACGATCGCCTGGAAGCGGTAGAGCGTGCCCAGCCGCATCATCTCGCGGACATTGGCCGGCGGCGACGCCGTCGGAGGCGTGTCGTCCTTGCCGAGAAGCCTGAGGCAGAAGCCGGCGGCCTCGGTGCCGAGCGTGTGGAACAGGTTGGTCTCATTGGCGGCGAGCTTGTCGATCGTCGGCATGCCGGCGCCGACGGCGAATTTCAGCTTGGCGCGCATCATGTCCTGCAAACGCGAAAACAGCTCCTGGCCGAACTGCTCGCCGCTCATGCCTTCGTTGCGCCGGCGCGCCGCAAGCGCCATCAGCTCGTCGTATTCGGCGCCGAAGTTCGCCTTTAACAACCTCTGAAGCTCGGCGTTCTCGGAATTCGCGATCTCGGCTTCGATGCTCGCGGGCGTCGCCGTGGCCGGGGCCTTTGGCGGCGCGACCGGGACTGCGGACGTAGCCGGAGCCGGTCTGGCAACTGGCCCAGGTGCGGGGGCGGTAGTTGGAGCGGGTGGCGCCTCGCGTTCGGACACGCTCGGGGCGGGCGCGCTTGCGACCGGCGGCGGCGCGACGACGACGTCCGGGGCGCGCGGACTCAGCGCGAAGTAGAAGCCGCCGAACGCGAGCAACACGAGCGCCAGCGTCAGCGCGATGGGGATGCGTGAATCCATGACGGGCGCCTCAACCCGCCCCAGAATATGCGGTTTCAGGCGACCTTGGCAAAATGCTGCGTCAATCCGGCGAACAGGCCGCGGCCGTCGGTCGGACCGACCGACGCCTCGACGTGATTCTCCGGATGCGGCATCAGGCCGAGCACGTTGCCGCGCTCGTTCAGGATGCCGGCGATCGCGTTGGTGGCGCCGTTGATATTCCAGCGCGGATCGAGCGTGCCGTCGGGCGCGACATAGCGGAACGCCACCCTGCCCTCGCCCTCCAGCCGCGCGATGGTGTCGGCGTCGGCGACGTAATTGCCCTCGCCGTGCGCGACCGGCACGCGGATCACCTGGCCGGCGTTGTAGCCGCGGGTGAACGGCGTATCCGAGCGCTCGACCCGGAGATAGACGTCCTTGCAGATGAACCGAAGCGCCGCGTTGCGCATCAGCACGCCCGGCAGCAGCCCGGACTCGCACAGAATCTGGAAGCCGTTGCAAACGCCGAGCACGAGCCCGCCGCGCCCGGCATGCGCGCGCACCGCGTCCATGATCGGCGCGCGCGCCGCGATCGCGCCGCAACGCAGATAATCGCCGTAAGAGAAGCCGCCGGGAATGACGACGAGATCGGTGCCCGCGCGGCAGCGCGGTGTCGGCGTGCCACACCATGGCCGGCTCGGCGCCGGACACGAGCCTGAGCGTGCGCGCCATGTCGCGCTCGCGATTGATGCCGGGAAAGACGACGACGGCGGACTTCATCATCTCGGCTCTTTGGGCTCTACCGCTACCCCAGCACCTCGACGCGGTAGTTCTCGATCACCGTGTTGGCCAGCAGCTTCTCGGCGGCGTCCTTCAGCGCCGCCTCGGCGCGTGCCCGGTCGGCGCCATCGACCTCGATGTCGAACACCTTGCCCTGGCGGACGCTGGCCACCCCGCCGATGCCGAGCGACTTCAGAGCGCCCTCGATCGCCTTGCCCTGCGGATCGAGAATGCCGGTTTTCAACGTGACGGTGACGCGCGCCTTCATCTCAAGGCTGAGATAGAGCAGGATTCCCCCGCCCCGCAATCTCTCCGCGGCCGGGTTCCCACCGCAAATCTACGGCCGGCACAGCCTCGCGATTGCGCCAGCATCCGGCCGCGGCCGGCAATCTGGCCGCTGTCGCCGGCAAGCCGCATCGCCTTCCAGAACGCCGATTGCGTGCTGGTGACGACCGGAATGCCGTGGCGCTGCTCGATCGGCTCGGCGCAGCCGAGCGTCAGCAGGCCGCCGCAGGAGATCAGCACGGCTTCGGCTTGCCCCGCCTCCGTCGATCGCCTTGCCGCAAAGCTCGATGATCTCTTGCTCGGCTCTTGTTGCCCGGCTCGCCAAAGCCGAACAGACCGAAACCCTCCAGCGCCAGCACCTCGAAGCCGGCGCGCTTGAGGAAGTCGGCCAGCCGGTTGTTGACCTCGTCGGCATAGGCCGTAGCGACCGCGATGCGCTTGGCGCCGACACTGTGCAATCCGTCGACCACCGCCTCGGTCATGGTCGAGACCGGCAGGCCGGTCTCCTTGCGCAGTTGCTCCAGCAATTGCTGGTGCGCGTCGTAGCCGCGATAGAAGGTCAGCGAGGTGCCGATCACCATGATGGCGTCGACGCCCTGCTGCGCCAGTTACTTCGCCGCCGGCAGAATGCCGTTCCAGGCCGCGTCGTAGCCTTCAGGGGTCAGCGCGCGGACGCCCACCGCCCTTCGGGATGAACGTCACCTCGGGATACATCTTCAGACCTTCGTCGGGCACCTCGGTCGGTCGCGAACGGCACGACCAGCCCGATGCGAAGATGTTTTCTCATCTGTTTCTCCTGTGGCGGCATTGCCAGCAATCTAAGCTCAGTCGACGCTGATGCCCATGGCCTTGATGACCTTGGTCCAACGCGCGGCCTCCTTGACGATATAGCTCGTGCGCCTCGGCCGGCGTGCCGGTCTTGGGCTGCATGCCGAGCGAGGTAAAATGCCGCTGCGCTTCCGGCGTCAGCATGAAATCCGCGAGCGCGTGGTTGAGCTTCATCACGATCGGCTCCGGCATGCGGGCCGGGCCGACCATCATCTGCCAGGTGTTGGCCTCGTAGCCGGTGACGCCCGCCTCGTCGAGCGTCGGCACGTCGGGCAGATTGCTGCTGCGCATCGCCGTTGTCACGCCGAGCGCCTTGAGCTGGCCGGACCTGATCAGCGGCGCGGCCGGTCCCGCGTCGGCGAAATAGATCGGCACGTGGCCTGCCACCACGTCGTTCATGGCCAGCCCGCCGCCGCGATAGGGCACGTGCCGCATCTCGATGCCGGTCATGGTCATGAACAGTTCGCAAAAAATGTGATGCACCGCACCGACGCCAGCGGAAGCGAACGCGAGTTCTCCCGGCTTGCCCTTGGCGAGCGCGACCAGCTCTTTCACCGAGCTGACGCCGAGCGACGGATTGACCACCAGCACGAACGGCACGGTCGCAAACAACATGATCGGCGAGAAATCCTTGGTCGGGTCGTAGGCCAGCCGCTTGTAGAGGCCGGGTGCCACCGCAAAGGTCGAGGCGGTGCCGACCATGATCGTGTAGCCGTCGGGCTCCGAGCGCGCGACCGCCGTTGCGCCGAGCGTCGTGCCTGCACCGCCACGGTTCTCGATGATGAATGGCTGGCCCAGCCGCTGCTCCAGCCCGCGTGCAACGAAACGCGTCAGCGCGTCGGTGCCCCCGCCGGCCGGAAACGGCACGACGATCTTGACGGGGTGCGTGGGGTAGTCCTGGGCGTGGGCGAAGTTGATGCCGGCCCAGAGAAAAGAGGCAACGAAGGCTGCGCGGCGGAGCACTGTTCTCTCCATGTCATGCCCGCGCTTGTCGCGGGCATCCCGCTTAGGATGGCACGGCCTTGCCCATTGAATCGAGATGGCCGGGACAAGCCCGGCCATGACGTTCCCGTTTGTTTGCGGAGACCGGAACTCAGCCCTTCACCAGCACCGGGCCCGTGCCCTGCGGCCGCTCGTTTTCGCTCATGATGCCGAGACGCTTGGCCACATCGGTATAGGCCTCGAGCAAGCCGCCAAGATCGCGGCGGAAGCGATCCTTGTCGAGCTTCTCATTCGACTTGATGTCCCACAGCCTGCAGGAATCCGGGGAAATCTCGTCGGCCACCACGATCCGCATCAGATCGTTTTCCCAGAGCCGTCCGCATTCCATCTTGAAATCGACCAGCCGGATGCCGACGCCGAGGAACAACCCGCACAGGAAGTCGTTGACGCGGATCGCCAGCGCCATGATGTCGTCGATCTCCTGCGGCGTTGCCCAACCGAAGGCCGTGATGTGCTCCTCCGACACCATTGGATCGTTGAGCTGTTCGTTCTTGTAGTAGAACTCGATGATCGAGCGCGGTAGCTGCGTGCCCTCTTCGATGCCGAGCCGCTTGGCCAGCGAACCCGCGGCTACGTTTCGCACCACCACCTGCAGCGGAATGATCTCGACCTCGCGGATCAATTGCTCGCGCATGTTGAGCCGGCGGATAAAGTGCGTCGGCACACCGATGTCGTTCAACCGCTGGAACAGATACTCCGAGATGCGGTTGTTAAGCACGCCTTTGCCTTCGATCACCTCGTGCTTCTTGGCGTTGAAGGCGGTGGCATCGTCCTTGAAATGTTGAATCAAGGTGCCAGGTTCCGGGCCCTCATAGAGGACCTTCGCCTTGCCTTCATAAATGCGGCGTCGGCGGCTCATCGGAGTGTACCGTGGTTTGTTAAAGTCCATCGAGGTGCCGTGGCTCCAGTGTGAGATCGAGGTCCGCGGCGGCGAAACGGCGGGCACTCAACGCAAATGGAATTGGACGCCCATCCGTTCACACCCAAAACCTATCCGATCGACCGGGGTGATACAA
The DNA here is from genome assembly GCA_963702635.1 of uncultured Alphaproteobacteria bacterium. GTDB lineage: Bacteria > Pseudomonadota > Alphaproteobacteria > Rhizobiales > Xanthobacteraceae > Z2-YC6860. Next base: position 61,105 of record CAVPDL010000004.1, on the reverse strand, counting down.
TCGACATAGGCTGACTTCTTTTCGTGCGCAACGGACAACTTGCTGCGGCAGTGGATTGCCTTGACGGCTCCAGGCCGTTATGCAAGGCGCGACCGAGATTTCCGCAATTTGGTCAACAGTTCACCACAGGCCTTGACCACAGACAGTCGGCTACAGACACCGCACGAGGGCGACATGACGACGTTCGACAAGCGTGAGGAAGGCTTCGAGAAGAAATTCGCGCTCGACGAAGAAGCGCGCTTCAAGGCGGTCGCACGCCGCAACAAGATGCTTGGCATGTGGGCGGCGGAAAAGCTTGGAATGACAGGCGCCGCCGCCGACGGCTATGCCAAGGAGGTGGTGATGGCTGACTTCGAAGAGCCCGGCGACGACGATGTCTTCCGCAAGATTCGCAGGGACTTTGACGCCAAAGGTGTCGGGCAATCCGACCAAGATATCCGCAAGACCATGCTGGAACTGCTGGGGCTGGCGGTCGAGCAGATCAAGGCCGGCAAATAGCACCGCACATTTCATCAAGGGATTCCGGCGATGGCGCTCCCGAATTTCTCCCTTGCCCGCCGCCTCGCGGCCGGCGAAACCGTTTACACCGGCTGGTGCGGCCTGCCGGCGCCGATCATCGTGGAAACGCTCGCGCGTGAAGGCTTCAACACCGTCACCGTCGATCAGCAGCACGGCCTCTGGGACACGGCCGCGACCGCGATCGGCATCGCTTCGATCCGCGCGGCAGGCGCCGCGCCGGTCGTGCGCGTGCCGCTCGGCGCGTTCGCGGTGGCGAGCCGCTCGCTCGACTTCGGCGCGGAAGGCACCATCGCGCCGATGATCAACACCGTCGCCGACGCCAAGGCCTTTGTCAGCGCCACCAAATTCCCGCCGCTCGGCGAGCGGAGCTGGGGCCCGACCCGGGCAATGGCGCTCACCGGCATCACCGATATGAAACAATACCTGGCCGAGGCTAATGCCGCGACGGTGACGCTCGCGATGATCGAAACGAAAACCGCGATGGCGAATCTCGACGCCATCGCGGCCGTGCCCGGCATCGACGTACTGTTCGTCGGCCCATCCGATCTCTCGATCGGGCTGACCGACGGCGCCGAGCTCGATCCGCATTCGCCGACGGTCGAAGCCGCGCTCGACAAGCTCGTCGCAGCCTGCCGCAAGGCTGGCAAGATCGCCGGCCTCTATTGTGCCAACGCCGAGCGCGCTGTCGCCTGCGCCAAGCGCGGCTTCCGCTTCCTCGCCGTCGGCAGCGACCTCGGTTTCCTGCGGGCCGGCACCGCGGCGCAACTCAAGGTGCTGAGGGGCTGATCGCGGCCGCGACGCCGTCCAGCACCTTGCCGACATCCTTCTCCACATCTGCCGTCCCCACATCGACCACCCGATAGCCGCGGTCGACGAGATAGGCGCGGCGTTCGGCGCGGGTCTTGGCGACATTGTCATTCTCGCCGGCCGGAACAAGCTCGATCACCACGCGCAGCGGAAACGACACCAGGTCGGCGATATGCGGGCCGACCGGCACCTGCCGCTTGAATCCCTTGCCCGCGAACCTCCGATCGCGCGTCAGGGCATCCCAGAAAATCCGCTCCGCCTCGGTCGGGTTCCGGCGCAACAGCCGCGCCAAACCGCGCACCGGGCCGCGCTCGTTCGGCACCTGGCCGCCGCCGTGTTCGGCAATGAGCGTGCGGAGCGTCTGCGCTTCCTCACTGTCGAGCACGCCGCCGCGCGCCGGGCCCTTGCGGCCCTCCGCGATCGAGGTGATGACGCCATGCAAGGTGCGGATGTCCTGCTGGGTCGGCGCCATCCGCGTGAAGATGTTGCGCAGGTTGATCTGCATGGTGTCGCGCTTGTCGGGCGGGCGGAAGAACTCGACCTTCTCAAGCTCATGCTCAACGGCGGTGAAAAAGGTGTGAAGCTGCTGCTTGGTGGCCGGCGGCGACTTGTCCGGCGTGGCAAACGGCAGCGCGCCTGCCGTCGCGAGCTTGAACCACTCATAGGCGACGATCACCACCGCCTGCGCCAGATTGAGCGAGGCAAACGCCGGATTAACCGGGAGCGTGACGATCCGGTCGGCCAGCGCCACCTCGTGGTTCTCGAGTCCGGTCCGTTCCCTGCCGAACAAGATCGCGACGCGTTCCGCCGCCGCGACCCGCGGCGCGCAAAGCCGCACGGCCTCCCCGGCGTCGACCACCGGCTTGGCCTGATCGTGCGCCCGCGCCGTGGTCGCCAGCACGAAGCTGCAGTCGGCGATCGCCGCCTCCAGATCGTCAAAAAGCACCGCCTGGTCGAGGATGCGGTCGGCGCCGGACGCCATTTTTTTCGCCTGCGGATTGGGCCACGGCTGCCGCGGCTTGACCAGACGCAGTTGCCCAAGCCCGAAATTCGCCATGGCGCGCGCCGCCGAGCCGATGTTCTCTCCGAGCTGCGGCTCGACCAGGATCACCACCGGGCCCGGCTCCTGCACCCAACGCTTGGTCTTGTCGGTTCCTGCGCCCGGCATGCAGTGTTCCTCGGCGGGCAAATACCCTGAAGGCGCGCTTTCCGCCTTCTTGCTCATACGCCAGCCCCATTCTGGCGCGTCGGCACATATCTCGCACCTGCTAACAAGGCTTTTACCAGCGGAGTGCGGATGCTATAGGGCGCGCCGAACTCCCGTCAGTCGGTCCCCGATTGGCGGTTTCCGCGCCGAGAACAATTCATTTGAGGGCCCCAGGGAGAAGCCATCCCCGCGCCCGTCAATGGTCAGTTTCCGGTCGGCCCAAAACAAGCATGGCGACCAGAGGTGTGAGCATGCCAAATCTCGAAATCATGTGGACAAAGGTCGATGAGGCCCCGGCGCTCGCGACCTATTCCCTGCTGCCGATCGTCAAAGCCTTCGTGGGCGCGGCGGGCGTGTCCGTGACGCTGAAGGACATCTCGCTCGCCGGTCGCATCCTCGCCACTTTCCCCGAGAAGCTCACGCCTGCGCAACGGATCAACGACGAGCTCACCGAACTCGGCAAGCTCACGTTGAGGCCCGAAGCCAACATCATGAAGCTGCCCAACATCTCGGCCTCGATCCCGCAGCTCAAGGCTGCGATCAAGGAGCTGCAAGGCAAGGGCTACAACGTTCCGGACTATCCGGACAACGCGACGACGGAAGCCGAGAAGGAGATCAAGTCCCGCTACGGCAAGGTGTTCGGCAGCGTCGTCAACCCGGTGTTGCGCGAAGGCAATTCCGACCGCCGCGCGGCCGGCGCCGTCAAGCAATACGCCCGCAATAACCCGCACAAGATGGGCGCCTGGAGTTCCGGCTCCAAGTCGCACGTGGCGTACATGTCGGGCGGCGATTACTACGGCTCGGAAATCTCGACCACTGTCGCTGCGGCGACCAACGTCCGCATCGAGCTGGTGGGCGCCGACGGCAAGGTCACGGTATTGAAGGCGAAGACGCCGCTTCAGGCCGGCGAGATCATCGACGCGGCGGTGTTGAGCCGCAAGGCGCTGCTTGCCTTCTTTGCCGAGCAGATCGAAGCCGCAAAGAACGAAGGCGTGCTGTTCTCACTGCACGTCAAGGCGACCATGATGAAGATCGCCGATCCTATCATTTTCGGCCACGCCGTGTCCGCGTTCTTCTCCGATGTGATCGAAAAGCACGCCGCCACGCTGAAGAAGCTCGGCGTCAATCTCAACAACGGCTTCGGCGATCTCTTGACGAAGATCGAGGCCCTATCGGAAGCCGAGAAGAAAGCGATCAAGGACGACATCAAGGCCGAATACGCGAAACGGCCAAGCCTTGCCATGGCCAATTCCGACAAGGGCATCACCGGCCTGCATGTCCCCAGCGACTTCATCATCGACGCTACGATGCCGGCGATGATCCGCGAGTCCGGCCGCATGTGGGGCCCCGACGGCAAGCTGCACGACGCCATAGCCGCGATCCCGGATCGCAGCTACGCGAGGCTCTATCAGGCGGTCATCGATGACTGTAAGGCCCACGGCGCGTTCGATCCCAAAACCATGGGCTCGGTTCCCAACGTCGGGTTGATGGCGCAGCAGGCCGAGGAATACGGCTCGCACGACAAGACGTTCGAAGTTCCCACGGGCGGAACGGTTCGCGTCGTCGCCGATGACAGCAAGGTGCTGCTGGAACGTCCGGTCGAGACCGGTGACATCTTCCGCATGTGCCAGCTCAAGGACGCCCCGATCCAGGACTGGGTCAGGCTCGGCGTGCGGCGCGCACGCATCACCGGCGCCCCGGCAGTGTTCTGGCTCGACAAGAATCGCGCGCATGACGCCCAGGTCATCGCCAAGGTCGAGAAGTACCTGAAGGATCAAGACACCACGGGACTCGACATCCGGATTCTAGCGCCGGTCGATGCGACCAAGTTCTCGCTCGAGCGCATCCGCAAGGGACAGGACACGATCTCCGTCACCGGCAACGTGCTGCGCGACTATCTGACCGACCTGTTCCCGATCATGGAGCTCGGCACCTCGGCCAAGATGCTGTCGATCGTTCCGCTGCTGGCGGGCGGCGGCCTTTTCGAAACCGGTGCCGGCGGCTCGGCGCCCAAGCACGTGGAGCAGTTCCAGCAAGAGGACTATCTGCGCTGGGATTCGCTCGGCGAGTTTCTTGCGCTGGGCGCGTCGCTCGAACACCTGGCGCAGACCTACAAGAATGCCAAGGCGCAGGTTCTCGCCGAGACGCTCGACACGGCCATCGGCAAGATCCTCGAGTTCAACCGCTCTCCTGCGCGCAAGGTCGGCGAAATCGATAACCGTGGCAGCCATTTCTACCTCGCCCTGTACTGGGCTCAGGCGCTGGCCGCGCAGACCAAGGACAAGGAGTTGCAGGCCCGCTTCAAACCGCTGGCCGAGATGCTCAGCAAGAGCGAGGCCAAAATCAATGGTGAGCTAATCGGCGCGCAAGGCAAGCCGGTCGACATCGGCGGTTACTACCTGCCCGATTCCGCCAAAGCATCGGCCGCGATGCGGCCAAGCGCCACGCTGAACGCAGCCCTCGCCGCGCTCTGACGCACAGCGGGCGTTCATTCGTCCGCGGTTGTCATTGCGAGGAGCCAACGGGTCCGCGCGAAGCGCGGCCCGATGACAGGCTCCGCGACGAAGCAATCCAGTAAACGTCGCTGGATTGCTTCGCTTCGCTCGCAATGACGGATGGCGACGCCGCCCTTCTCGCCGCAACCTGATCTTTAGTGTCGTTGACGCGGCCGGCATGCCGGTGCGACCGTCACCGGTGCCGGCTCTCAAAAGGTGCTCCCGTAAATGGCGAAGATCAAAGTGAACAATCCGGTCGTCGAGATGGACGGCGACGAGATGACCCGCATCATCTGGCAATTCATCAAGGACAAACTGATCCATCCCTATCTCGACATCGATCTTCTCTATTACGATCTCGGCATCCAGAAGCGCGACGAAACCGACGACCAGATCACCATCGACGCCGCCAACAAGACCAAGGAGGTCGGCGTCGCGGTGAAATGCGCCACCATCACGCCGGACGAAGGCCGGGTGAAGGAATTCAACCTGAAGAAGATGTGGCGGTCGCCGAACGGCACCATCCGCAACATCATCGGCGGCGTGATCTTCCGCGAGCCGATCATCTGCAAGAACGTGCCGCGGCTGGTGCCGGGCTGGACCCAGCCGATCGTGATCGGCCGCCATGCCTACGGCGACCAGTACCGCGCCACCGATTTCCGCTTCCACGGCAAGGGTACCATCACCATCAAGTTCGCCGGCGACGACGGCAAGGTGATCGAGCACGAGGTGTTCAAGACGCCCGGCTCGGGCATCTCGATGGCGATGTACAACCTCGACGATTCGATCACCGACTTCGCCCGCGCATCGTTCAACTACGGTCTGATGCGCAACTACCCGGTCTATTTGTCGACCAAGAACACCATCCTCAAGGTCTACGACGGCCGCTTCAAGGACATCTTCCAGGACATCTTCGACCGCGAGTTCAAGGCCGAGTTCGACAAGAAAAAGCTGACCTACGAGCACCGGCTGATCGACGACATGGTGGCGGCGGCGATGAAGTGGTCCGGCGGCTACGTCTGGGCCTGCAAGAACTACGACGGCGACGTGCAGTCCGACGTGGTGGCGCAGGGCTTCGGCTCGCTCGGCCTGATGTCGTCGGTGCTGATGACGCCGGACGGCAAGGTCGTCGAGTCGGAGGCGGCGCACGGCACCGTGACGCGGCACTACCGCCAGCACCAGAAGGGCAAGGAAACCTCGACCAACTCGGTCGCCTCGATCTTCGCCTGGACCCGCGGCCTGTCGCACCGCGCCAAGCTCGACAGCAATCCGGAGCTGGCGAAGTTCGCCGCCACACTGGAAAAGGTCACGGTCGCGACCGTCGAAGCCGGCGACATGACCAAGGACCTCGCGGTGCTGGTCGGCGCCGACCAGAAGTGGCTCTCGACCACCGGCTTCCTCGACAAGGTCGATGCCAACCTGAAGAAGGCGATGGCGTAGCCCGCGCGCCCAACGGAAACGGCAAACGGCGCGATACGATCGCGCTGTTTTTTTGTTGCCGCGACCGTGTGGCCGTCATGCCCGCGAAGGCGGGCATCCAGTATTCGCCGACATCAGCGGTCTGTCGATCACGCGGCGATTACTGGATCATCCGCTTTCGCGGATGATGACAGCAGAATTTGCCGTGCCAGCGCTGGAAAAGACCTTACGCGCCGAGCGCTGTCTCGATCGCCTTCAGCGCTGCATCGGCCTTGGCGCCGTCGGGCCCGCCGGCCTGGGCCATGTCGGGCCTGCCGCCGCCGCCCTTGCCGCCGAGCGCTTCGGCGCCCTTTCGCACCAGATCGACGGCGTTGAAGCGCCCCGTCAGATCGTTGGTGACGCCGACCACGACGCCGGCCTTGCCGTCATCGGTGACGCCGACGATCGCCACCACGCCGGAGCCGACCTGCTTCTTGCCTTCGTCGGCAAGGCTGCGGAGGTCCTTCAGATCGATGCCCGACACTGCGCGAGCGATGAGTTTGATATCGCCGATGCTGCGAACGCCATCGGCGCCGGAAGCCGCCGCACCGCCGCCCATGGCGAGCTTCTTCCTCGCCTCCGACAGGTCGCGCTCGAGTTTCTTGCGCTCGTCCAACAAGTTGGCAATGCGCGCCGGCAGGTCTTCAAGCGAAACTTTAAGTTCCGAAGACGCCGCTTTAGCCAGTTGAACCGCATTGTGCGCGGCCTTGCGCGCGGCCGTGCCGGTCAACGCCTCGATGCGGCGGACGCCGGCGGCGACGCCTGAGTCGGACAGGCCGGAAATCAGCCCGATGTCGCCGGTGCGCCGCACATGGGTGCCGCCGCAAAGCTCGACCGACCAGCCCATGGTGTTGCCAGAGGCACCTGAAGGACTTTCGCCCATCGCGACCACGCGGACCTCGTCACCGTACTTCTCGCCGAACAGGGCGCGGGCGCCGGAGGCGCGGGCGTCGTCGAGCGCCATCAGCCGCGTGGTGACGGCCGAGTTCTGCAGCACGTAGTCGTTGGCCATGTCCTCGACCCGCTCGATCTCGCCGGCGGTCATCGGCTTGGGATGGGAGAAGTCGAAGCGCAGCCGGTCGGGGGCGACCAGCGAGCCCTTCTGGGCGACGTGGTCGCCCAGCACCTGGCGCAGCGCCTCGTGCAGGAGATGCGTCGCCGAATGGTTGCGCCGGATCGCGGACCGCCGCGCATGGTCGACATTCAGCGAAAGCGCCATGCCAAGCTTGAGCGCGCCCTGCGCGACCTTGCCATGATGCACGAACAGATCGCCGGCCTCTTTCTGGGTGTCGCTCACGGCGAACAGCAGCGCCGTCGGCCTTCATCGCTCCGGTGTCGCCGACCTGGCCGCCGGATTCGCCGTAGAACGGCGTCTGGTTGACGATCACCGCGCCGCTTTCGCCGGCCTTCAATTCGGCAACCTCCTGGCCGTCGCGAATGAGCGCCGTGACCACGCCCTCCGCGGTTTCGGTCTCGTAGCCGAGGAATTCGGTCGCGCCGAGCCTTTCGCGGATCGGAAACCAGGCGGTCGAGGCCGCAGCCTCGCCCGAGCCCGCCCATGAGGCGCGCGCGGTCTGGCGCTGCTTCTCCATCGCGGCGTTGAAGGCATCGAGGTCGACGCCGATGCCGCGAGGCCGCAGCGCATCCTGGGTGAGGTCGAGCGGAAAGCCGTAGGTGTCGTAGAGCGTGAACGCGGTCTCGCCCTTGAGGCTATCGCCGCGCTTGAGCGATTTCGCCTCCTCGTCGAGGATCGAAAGCCCGCGCTCCAAGCGTCTTGCGGAAGCGGGTCTCTTCGAGCTTCAGCGTCTCGGAGATCAGCGCCTCCGCGCGCACCAGCTCCGGATAGGCCTGCCCCATCTCGCGCACCAGCACCGGCACGAGCCGCCACATCAGCGGCTCGCGGGCGCCGAGCAATTCGGCGTGGCGCATGGCGCGGCGCATGATGCGGCGGAGCACATAGCCGCGGCCCTCGTTCGACGGCAGCACGCCGTCGGCAATCAGGAACGCCGAGGCGCGCAGGTGGTCGGCGATGACCCGATGCGAGGCCTTTTGCGGACCGTCCGGAGAGACTTTCGGTCAGCTCGGCGATGGCGCCGATCAGCGCGCGGAACAGGTCGATGGCATAGTTGTCGTGGGTGCCCTGCAGCACCGCGGCGATGCGCTCGAGCCCCATGCCGGTGTCGATCGACGGCCGCGGCAGGTCGACGCGCTTGCCGCCGGGCAACTGCTCGAACTGCATGAACACCAGATTCCAGATCTCGATGAAGCGGTCGCCCTCGGCGTCGGGCGAGCCCGGCGGACCGCCTGGAATCTTGTCGCCGTGGTCGTAGAAAATCTCCGAGCACGGCCCGCAGGGACCGATGTCGCCCATCTGCCAGAAGTTGTCGGAGCCGGCGATGCGCAGGATGCGCGATTCGGGCAGGCCCGCGATCTTCTTCCACAGCTCGAACGCCTGGTCGTCGTCGATGTAGACCGTCGCGGTGAGCTTGTCCTTCGGCAGGCCGAATTCCTTGGTGACCAGGTTCCAGGCGAGCTCGATGGCGCGATCCTTGAAATAGTCGCCGAACGAGAAGTTGCCGAGCATCTCGAAGAAGGTGTGGTGGCGCGCGGTGTAGCCGACGTTGTCGAGATCGTTGTGCTTGCCGCCGGCGCGCACGCATTTCTGCGAGCTGACCGCGCGCTGATAGGGGCGCTTCTCCAGGCCGGTGAAGACGTTCTTGAACTGCACCATGCCGGCGTTGGTGAACATCAAGGTCGGATCGTTGCGCGGCACCAGCGGCGACGACGCCACGATCTCGTGGCCGGCCTTTTGGAAATAGCCGAGGAAGCCCGCCCGGATGTCGTTGACGCCGCTCATGGACCCTGCCGAACCCTTCCCTGCGGACGCCCCGTCCGCGGTCCTAAATCGCGGACCGGATTGATGTTTCGCGGGGATATGTAGCGGCGGGAGTCAAGGCTGTCCAGGAAGGGCGCCGTGATAGGCCCGACACTCGCCGCACTTCCCGGCGTCATCGCCGGGCTTGACCCGGCGATCCATGAGATCAACGCACACTCGTTGGCAGAAAACATGGACCCCCGGGTCAAGCCCGGGGGTCGACGGCCGCGTTGGGGTGAGGCGCAGAGTGAAAGGTCGTGGACGGACCGATCCTACCCTTCCGCGGCCTCATCATCGTCGCCGTCATCATCTTCCTTGCCGGCGGCGATCTGCTCGGCGATCAGGCCGGAGCTGCCGCGGATCGCGGCTTCGATCTTGCCGGCGATGTCGGGATTCTCCTTCAGGAAGGTCTTGGCGTTCTCGCGGCCCTGGCCGATGCGCTGGCTGTCGTAGGAGAACCAGGCGCCCGACTTCTCGACCACGCCGGCCTTGACGCCGAGGTCGATCAGTTCGCCGTTCTTCGACACGCCTTCGCCGTACATGATGTCGAACTCGACCATCTTGAACGGCGGCGCGAGCTTGTTCTTGACCACCTTGACGCGGGTCTGGTTGCCGACCACCTCGTCGCGCTCCTTGATCGCGCCGATGCGGCGGATGTCGAGGCGGACCGAGGCGTAGAACTTCAGCGCATTGCCGCCGGTGGTGGTCTCGGGGCTGCCGTACATCACGCCGATCTTCATGCGGATCTGGTTGATGAAGATCACCATGGTGTTGGACTTGTTGATCGAGGCGGTGAGCTTGCGCAGCGCCTGGCTCATCAGCCGCGCCTGGCTGCCCGGCTGCACGTCGCCCATCTCGCCTTCGAGCTCGGAGCGCGGCACCAGCGCCGCGACCGAATCGACCACCAGCACGTCGACCGCGCCGGAGCGAACCAGCGTGTCGGCGATCTCCAGCGCCTGCTCGCCGTGGTCGGGCTGCGAGATCAGCAGGTCGTCGACGTTGACGCCGAGCTTCCTGGCATAGATCGGGTCGAGCGCGTGCTCGGCGTCGATGAAGGCGCAGATGCCGCCCTTCTTCTGGGCCTCGGCGACGGTATGCAGCGCCAGCGTGGTCTTGCCGGAGGATTCCGGCCCGTAGATTTCCACCACCCGGCCGCGCGGCAGGCCGCCGACGCCGAGCGCGATATCGAGCCCGAGCGAGCCGGTCGACACCACCTCGACATCCATCGACTTGTCGTTCTTGCCGAGCTTCATGATCGAGCCCTTGCCGAAATTCCGCTCGATCTGGGACAGCGCCGCGTCCAGCGCCTTGGACCGGTCCTTGTCCATTGAAATTCCTTCGATGACTCGCAGTGCGGCCGGGGCCATTTCCTCGCTCCTTATGACCGGGATTCGAAAGTCCGACAAACGGGCGCCCCTCCCGGCGCTGCGCCCGCGATCAATGAAATTGCAGTGTACTCTATTTGTTCTATGTTCGCAATATGTTCTTTTGCGGGGTCGGGTACTGGCCTGTTTTGACCCCCAGTGGCCGATTTTGAAAACCGCACTGGCGTGTTTCGCGGGTGCGTTGTAGATTTCTCAGGGCGCAATTCGCGCCGGGAGGTATCAATGAAAATCTGCTCAACCGCATTGGTAGCGATGATCTTGGCTGCCTTCACTATTCAAACAGTGGATGCCAAACACGTCGGAGACAACCCGAACAGCGGCTACTGCAAGAGCGGTAAGCACGTCAGAGACGTGGCCAAGTGCAAAGAGAACGGGGGCAAACGGTAGCTGTCAAAAAAGGGAGGCCGCCTCAGTTGGCGGCCCTCTTTGCATACCAAGGTTTTCAACACAAGCTCTGCCGACCGTTGCGGCTGGATGAATTGGCCCAACAGCGGAACGGCTAATAAATGCTTACAGTGACTATAGATTGGGCCAGCATCAGCCAGGGTACCGGCCCGTTTCGACCCCCGGTTTTGAAAATCGCAAGCGGCCGGATTTGATTTGAGTGAATCAATTAGGCATCCGATCACCATTGGAACTCAATCTAGTAGCCAAGCGGCCCTCTTAACGGTCTTTAGGTAGTGGCTGCGTTAGAAAGACGTAGCAATGAAACGGGAGACTCCAATGCTTGCTCGGTTCCTCAAGGACAAATCCGGCGCGACCGCCATCGAATACGGTCTGATCGCCGCCGGCATTTCGGTTGCAATTATCGCGGTCGTGCAGGGCCTCGGCTCCAAGCTCAACTCGACCTTCACCAGCGTCCAGAACGCGCTGAACTAAACACGGTACCCTCCACGTGCTGTGCAGAGGCCGCCCACCGAGGCGGCCTCTTTTCATTTCTCATTCCTCTTCATCGCGCCGGTCGGCCCGCCGCTTTTTGCCAGCCCGAGCGGCCTATTTCGGCCGGCACCTCCAGCCAGCCACTTTGCCGCGCCGCGACGGGAACGAAGCGCGTGGCTTCGTGTTCACCGATGAGCGCATGTGTCAAACGACGGGTCGGCAATGGCCGCGGGGGATCAATATCGCATTCGCGCCGCGGAGCTGTATGCGGCCGCGAAACGCGAGCGCAACCCGATCATCCGCAGGGAATGCGAGAACCTGGCGCTGGCCTATCTGCGGCTGGCCGACCAGGCCGAGCGCAACAGCACGACCGACATCGTCTATGAAACGCCGCAGCCGCCGCCCGATCGCGGCGAGGAACCGCGATAGGCCGTTGGCATTGCGTTTCGCTCGCGTATGCTCCGGGACCTTCTCGTTCCTGCTCCCGAGCTGCTCCGAGCCATTTCCGTGCATGACATCCTGATCCGCGGCGGCACTGTGTTCGACGGCAGCGGCCGCGCCGGCGTGCCCGGCGATGTCGCCATCGACGGCGGCACGCATCGCTGCGATCGGCGCGGTATCGGGAACCCGGCGCGCAAGATCATCGACGCCACCGGCCTTGCCGTCGCGCCGGGCTTCATCGACATCAAGACCCATTCCGACTTCACGCTTGCCGATCAATCCCAAGGCCGAGAGCAAGGTGCGCCAGGGCGTGACCACCGAGATCATCGGCCATTGCGGCTTCTCGGTCGCGCCAGCGCTGCCCGGCAAGGTCGAGCTGCTGAAGGACTATCTGTCGCCGTCGGCGCCGTGGACGCCGTTTCGCGAGCTGACGCTTTCCGCAATATCTCGACACCTTCCCGGCGACCTCGGTGAACGCCGGCATGCTGGTCGGCCACAACACGCTGCGCCTGATGGTCATGGGCATGGCCGACCGCGCGCCGACCGAGGCCGAGCTCGACGCCATGATCGCGCTGCTCGAAGCCGGGCTTGAGCGCCGGCGCGCTCGGGCATGTCGTCCGGGCTGTTCACGCCGCCCGGCTCCTATGCGCGGCCGGACGAGATGGCAGGCGTTCGGCCATGTGCTGAAGCGCCACAACGCCGCCTACTTCACCCACCTGCGCGACGAGTCCAACCACGTGCTCGACGCCGTGCAGGAGGCGATCGACATCGCCGAGCAAATGCCGCGTCCATGTCGAGATCGTGCATTTCAAATGCTCCGGCACCGACAACTGGGGCAAGGCCGCAGACCGCGCTGAAGATGATCGCCGACGCCAAGGCGCGCGGCCTCGACGTCGACTGCGACGCCTACCCCTATGCGGCGGGCTCCAACCCGCTGAAGAACCTCCTGCCGCAATGGGTGCAGGCCGGCGGCGTGCCGGCGATGCTCGAGCGGCTGAAGCTTGCCGACACCCGCGCAAAAATCCGCGCCGACATCGAGCGCGACGGGCTCAACAACTGGGGCCGCATCCCGTCCTGGGACTGCGTGCAGATCTCGATCTCGCCGCACCTGCCGCAATACGCCGGCCGCACCATCGGCGCGATCGCGGCCGAGCGGGGCGCCGATCCGGTCGACGCGCTGTGCGACTATCTCGCCGACGACCAGGGCGCGACCCGCGTGCTGGTCACCTCGATCTCGGAGGACGACATCGAGACGATCGTCGCCTCGCCCTTGGCGCTCGTTGGCTCCGACGGCAATTGCGTCGCGCCCTATGGCCAGGTCGGCAAGGGCATGCCGCACCCGCGCTTCTACGGCACCTTCCCGCGCATCATCCATCACTACGTGCGCGAGCGCGGCGCGCTGCCCCTGGAACTGGCGATCCACAAGATGACCGGCGCGACCGCACGCGCGCTGAAGCTCAAGGACCGCGGGCTGTTGAAGGAAGGCTATCGCGCCGACGTGGCGATCTTCGATCCGGCGGATTTCCGCGACCGCGCCACCTATGCCGAACCGCACCAGTTTCCGAGCGGGGCGCGGACGACGGTGATCGTCAACGGCACGCATGGTGGTGGAGAACGCGGCGCACACCGGCGCGCTGCCGGGGAAGGTGCTGAGAAGGGATGCGGATGGGGCAGTGGCGTAGCCGGGTTGCAGGCGAGCCCTAAACATTTTGGGCCGACTTCTTTGAACGGGTGTGACCGGAAATGAACAAGTTAAATCAATAGTTTATGGCTTGTCGGACAATCTCTCCCGTCATCGTCCGCGAAGGCGGACGATGACGAGTCAACCATTGCGAACTCTGGTATCAGACTCTCAGCCCACCCCCGCGCCCTCGATCGCCTGCACCATCGCCTTCACCGCGGCGCCCTGCTTGAGCCCGCCGTCGCGCACCAGTGACCGCCATGTGAAGAAGCTCAGCGCGAGCTGCAGCATCGCGCGATGCTTTGCGCCGAGCTTTGCGCCCAGCGCCTCGTGCCAGGCCGCGAGATACGGTCCGAACCGCAGCTCGGCGACTTCTTTCGTCAGCGGATGAACTTCGCCGTCGCGCAGCACGCATGCGGTCAGTTCGGCGTTGCGCTCGTACCAGGCATAGATCGCCGCGAGGCCGGTGCGCAGCCGCTCGCGCCGGTCCTCGATGCCGCGCCAGGGCTCCCCGTCCGGCGGCGGATCGCGCTCATAGGCCAGCCCCGAGCAGGCGAGCCACAGGCTCCGGTCGTCCGGAAAATGCGCATAGAACGTGTGGCGCTGAACGCCGGCGCGTTCGGCGATCATGCTGACGGTCGTGCGCGCCGGGCCAACGCTGCCGTGCAGCCCGACAGCCGCTTCGACAATCCGCCGCCGGGTCTCGGCCTGCTGCCCGGCCCGTTTCCTGAGGGTGTAGGTCCGCGACATTTTGACTACACTATCATGTGCAATGATTATTGACAAGGCCGGATATTTCACTACACATATCCGTACCTTCAAATTATGCAACGGACCGCCGGGAGACATTGATGGAAACCAGGATCGCCGAAATCGCCGACGGCATTTATCGGCTCTCGACCTTCGTGCCGGACATCGCGCCGCCGCAGGGCTTCACCTTCAACCAGTTCCTCGTGCTCGGCGACGAGCCGCTGATGTTTCACACCGGGCTGCGCAAGATGTTCCCGCTCAACCGCGACGCCATCGGCCGCATCGTTGCGCCCGAACGCCTGCGCTGGATCGCGTTCGGCCACTTCGAGGCCGACGAATGCGGCGCGATGAACGAGTGGCTTGCGATCGCTCCGAATGCGGAGCCCGCGCACGGCCACACCTGCTGCATGGTGTCGCTGAACGATATGGCGGACCGCGCGCCGCGCGTGCTTGCCGACGGCGAGGTCATCGAACTCGGCCGGGGCAAGCGAGTCCGCTACATCGACACGCCGCATACCCCGCACGGCTGGGACGCCGGCGTGGTCTACGAGGAATCGACCGGGACGCTCTTGTGCGGCGACCTGTTCACCCAGCTTGGCGACGGCCCGGCATCGACCGAGAGCGACATCGTCGGGCCTGCGGCCGCAGCGGAAGACCTGTTCAAATATTCCTGCCTAAACCCGGGCATGGGAACGACAATCCGGTCGCTGGCGAAGCTCGCGCCGCGCCGGCTCGCGCTGATGCACGGCCCGTCCTTTGCGGGCGACGGCGCAGCCGCGCTACGCGCGCTTGCGGATGACTACGACCGCCGCGCGGAGGCCGCCAGGCCCGCGAGCTGAACGGAGCGACGAGGGGCCCCGGCCGCACCCCGGGACACGGCATGCGCATCAAACGCGCATGCGAGGGATGCTTTATGGACGGAGTCTGCCATGACCGACGCGGTTTTTCACTCGACCACCCTGGTCTCCGGCGCGGCCTTGCGCTTCAGGGAGTTTGCTGCGCGGCTGGGACGCTCGCTCGAACGCGCCACGATGGCGCACGGTGCGCGACGCACGCTTGACGAATTGCCTGACAATCTGCTGAGAGATCTCGGGCTTACTCGAAGCGACATTCCCTTCGTCGCCGGCTCGATGGTGTCGAAAGACAACGACCGCGGCACGGCGCCACACCGGTTGCCTCACATCGTCATCGTTCGGGCCAATGGCAGCGATCGCAGCAAGCCCCCTCACCTCACGCCGCCTTAATCACCTTGGCTCCACTTGTCGCGCTCGCGGCCGATGAACGCCCTGAACTCGGCCGGCGGCATCGGCTCGACGCCGAGGTCGGCCAGGCGGACGGCCACCTTCGATCCGCCAGCACCTTGTTGGTGGCGGCGTCGATCGCATCCGCCTCACTGCGCCGTCATGTTGGCCGCCTTGATCAGCTCCAACATGAGCTTGGTGTCGGCCTGGAGATAAGCGGCATATTCCTCGGGGCTCTTAAGGAAAATCTGGGCGCCCTGCGATTCGATTTTTTCCCTGGTCTTTGGCATGCCGAGCGTCTTCGCGATGGCCGCGTGCAGCTTGCCGACGATCTCGCGCGGCGTCCCGGCCGGCGCTGAAATTCCGTACCAGGTGCTCATCGTCACGTCGGGGTATCCCGCCTCCGGCATTGACGGCGTGTCGGGCAGCGACTTGATACGGGCCGCGGCCGCCACGGCGAGCGCACGCAGTTGCCCGGCCTGAACCTGGGACACGACGGCGGGGGCATTGAGAAACGCCAAGTCGACCCGGCCGCCCAGCAGGTCAACCGCCGCTGGCTGGCCGCCCCGGTAGGGTACTTCGACGAGCTTCACGCCGGCGCGAAGCTGCAGCAGGACGCCGAGAAACTGCGGGATGCTGCCGACGCCGATCGACGCAAACGTCATCTTGCCGTCGGCGCCCTTGGCCGCGGCGACCAGCTCCTTCACGCTCTTGTAGGGACGGCCCGGCGGCACGACCAGCACGTTCGGTACATCCGCGACGGTGGCGATCGGCGTGAAGCCCTTGATGCCGTCGTAGTTCGCGTCCTTCATCAGCGCCGGCGTTATCACATGCGAAGGCGAGCCGCCGATGAACAGCGTGTAGCCGTCCGGCTTGGCCTGCACGACGGCTCTCGCCCCGATCGCCGTGCCGGCCCCCGGGCGGTTCTCGACGACAACCGGCCGGCCCAACGCATCGCTCATTCCGTCTGCGACGGTGCGCGCGAGCAGATCGGCCGGGCCACCGGCGGCGTATGGGTTGACCAGGGTGATCGTCCGCTCGGGAAAGGACTGGGCCACCGCGGGTCCCGCGAGCGAGCAAAACGCAACAAGAATGGCTACGGCCAAGCGTGTCATTCATCCCTCCCGGAGTGGTCATCTTCTGGCGGACGACGTGGTACCGTACGATAGTCCAGTCACGTCCTCGTCGCAAAAAGCATCGGCCGCGAATGCCGGAATTCAGCGCCAACCCATTGCTGCCGACAACATTGGTGGGCAGCTATCCGCAGCCCGACTGGCTGATCGACCGCAAGCGCCTCACCGAGATCGTGCCGCCGCGCGCCCACGCGCGCGACCTGTGGCGCGTCGATCCATCCCGGCTTGAACAGGCTCAGGACGACGCCACGCTGCTGGCGATCCGCGACCAAGAGCGCGCCGGCATCGACGTCATCACCGACGGCGAAATGCGGCGCGAGAGCTACTCCAACCGCTTTGCCACCGCGCTGGACGGCATGGACAGCGACAATCCGGCGCAAATTCCCTCGCGCACTCCGGGCAAGATCCAGATCGTACCGCGGGTCGTGGGCAAGATTCGGCGCCGGCAGCCGGTGCAGGTCAGGGACGTTGCGTTTCTGCGCGCCAACACCGACCGGCCGATCAGGATCACCATTCCCGGGCCCTTCACCATGACGCAGCAGTTGTTCGACGAGCACTACAAGGATGAGGCCGCCGTCGCCGCCGACTGCGCCGCCGCGTTGAACGAGGAAATCAAAGAGCTTTTCGCGGCGGGCGCCGACGTGGTCCAGCTCGACGAGCCGTTCCTGCAGGCCTATCCGGACAAGGCGCGGCGCTTCGGCGTGGCGGCGATCAACCGGGCGATCGAAGACGTGAACGGCGTGACCGCCGTACACCTTTGCTTCGGCTACGGCGCGATGGTCAGGAACAAGCCCTCCGGCTACTCGTTTTTGCCCGAGCTCGAGGCGACGGCGATCGACCAGGTTTCGATCGAGACCGCCCAGTCGAAGCTCGACTGCTCGGTGCTGGCGCGGCTGCCGGGCAAACAAATCGTGCTGGGCGTGCTCGATCTCCAGGACCTGGCGGTGGAGACGGCCGCGACCGTCGCCGAGCGCATCCGCCGTGCGCTGCCCTACGTTGCGCCGGAGCGGATCGTCGTGGCGCCGGACTGCGGGCTCAAGTATCTGCCGCGAGAGGTGGCGTTTGCGAAGATAAAGGCGATGGTGGAAGGAGCGGCTCTGGTCCGCCGCGAACTCAGTCGATCGCGCAAGGGCTAGTACCTACTATCGAAGAAAGGTAATTCATGGTGCCGTCATTGCGAGCGAAGCGAAGCAATCCAGGACCGCACGCGCCACTCCTGGATCGCTTCGTCGTGGAGCCTGTCATCGGGCCGCGCTTGGCGCGGACCCGTTGGCTCCTCGCGATGACGCCTGTATCATCGATCCATGATTCCGGGTACTAGGCGTCGTCGACCGGTTCGGTGGCGCAGAATGACGGACGCGCGGCAAATGTCGCATGCCAAGCCGCAAGCCGCGGATGGTCCTTGCGCCACTGCCTCTCGGCAAAGCGGAAGTCGAGATAGGCGAGCGCGCAACCCAGTGCGACGTGGCCGATCGAAAACGCGCTGGCTGCAAGCTCATCCGCCTCCCGTTCGACCGCTTCCAGCGTCGCCTCGTTACGGGTTGCGAAGCTCGCCAGATATTGCGCTGACTGCTGCTCCGGTGGCCGCATGATCTCGCCCCGCCACAGGACCAGGGCATCGAGCCACCCATCTCCCAGGGCCTGGCGGCGCAGCGCCACCAGGCGCTCGCCGAAAGCCTGCGGAAAAAGCTTCGGGCCATCGTGAAGCTGGTCGAAATATTCGCAGATGACGGCCGAATTGTAGAGCACGGTGCCGTCATCGAGCACCAGAGTCGGGATCTTCGAAAGCGGATTGTCGACCATGAGGTCCGCGTGCGGCTTCATCATCGCCGCGACGGTGCGGACACATTGCAACCTGTCCGCCACGCCCGCCTCGTGGGCGGCGATCATGACCTTGCGCACGAAGGGCGAACGAGGCGACCAATGCAGCTTCATGCGATGCTCCGTTGGAAAATGCTTATGCCCTGGTCAGCACCGCATCTTCCGCGGCAGCTTCCGGATCGGGCGCAGACGGCCGCTGGATGGCGAAAAGCTCGTTGACCGCGCAGTAGTCCATGTACCCCAGGCGCGCGAGCGGTTGCATGCGCGTCACCTCGACATGGCCGTTCACGATCACCGAATTATCGATATGAATTCCGACCACCTCGCCGAGCACGACCGACGACTGATTTCGCGTGCCGTCCGCGCTGACCAGCTCGACGGTCTTGAAGTACTTGCATTCCAATGCAACCGGCGAGCGGGCGACCCGCGGCGGCTTGACTTCACGGCATTGCGCCATCTCGAGCCCGATGCGTTCGGGCTCGCTGATCGCGGGCTCCCATTCCGTCGACGACGCGTTGACGGCTTCGCGCAGCTCGTAGGTCGCCATGTTGTAGACGAACTCGCCGGTTTCCTCGGCGTTACGCTGGGAATCCTTGCGCGGCTTGCTGGCAAACATGACAAACGGCGGCGCGCCGGAAACGACATTGAAGAAGCTATAGGGCGCGAGGTTCACCACGCCAGCGCGGCTCACTGTCGATATCCATCCGATCGGGCGCGGCACGACGAGCGCCGTCATCGGGTTGTGCTTCAGGCCGTGAGGATCGCGACGGGGATCGTAATACATCGGATTGGTTCCAGCAGTTCAGATGAAGGCATCTTGTCGACGTTGCTCACCAATCCCGCGCAGCGGCCACGGACCTGGCGTCATCCCCGCGCTCACAATATGACCGCGCGACACGTGACGCTCGAAGGGTCCGCTGGTGCGGCATTGGCCTCACTCCAGCACCACGCCTGCGTCCTTGATCACCTTGCCCCACTTGTCGCGCTCGCGGCCGATGAACGCCCTGAACTCGGCCGGCGACATCGGCATCGGCTCGACGCCGAGGTCCGCCAGGCGGGCGACCAGCTTGGGATCGGCCAGCGCCTTGTTGGTGGCGGCGTTGAGCTTGTCGACGATCTCTTTCGGCGTGTTTTTCGGCACGCCGAGACCGTACCAGCCGAGCGCCTCGTAACCCGGCACGAACTCGCTGACGGTCGGCACGTCCGGCAGCGAGTTCAGGCGCTTCAGCGTGGTGACGCCGAGCGCGGTGAGCTTGCCGGTGCGGACCAGTTCGAGCGCCTGCGGGATCGGGTTGATGACGAATTGCACCACGCCGCTCATCAGATCGGACATGTAGTTGCTGCGATAGGGCACGTGGACCAGATCGACGCCGGCCATGGTCTTGAATAGCTCGCCGAAGATATGGGACGACGAGCCCTTGCCGCCCGAGGCCATGTTGATCTTGCCGGGATTGGCCTTGGCGTAGGCGATGAACTCCGGGACGGTCTTGGCCGGGAACGACGGCGGCACGATCATCACATAGGGCGCATTGGCGACGCCGGCGACGTGGGCGATGTCGTCGATGAAATTGAAGCTGAGGTTGCGGTAGAGCGTGGTGTTGAACACGTTGGTCAGCACCGTCATCACCACGGTGTAGCCGTCCGGCGTAGAGCGGACGGCGGCCTCGGTGCCGATATTGCTGCCGGCGCCCGGCCGGTCGTCGACGACGAAGGGCTGGCCGAGCAGATCGTTGAGCCATTGACCGATCAGACGCGCGACGATGTCGGGGGCGCTGCCGGGGGCGAACGGGACGATGAAGCGCACAGGGTGCGACGGCCAGGCTTGGGCTGACGAAGCCTGGGCCAAAGCAAGGCTCGGCAGGGCCGGCAAGGCGATAGCGCCGGCAGCGGCGCGCAAAAAATTGCGGCGGCGACAATTCATGGCGTTTCCCCCGGGGCGTTTGCTTATTGTGGGGCTCATTAAAGCATGGTTGCATTGGCTTGACACAAGCTCCGTTCGCTCCCGCGGAAGCCCAGGTCGCGCCTGGCATCAATCAAATCGAGCTGGCGATGAAATGGCTTTGATGCCTATCAGCAAGCTCTGGGCCCTGGCGCTCTGGCTGCTCGCCGCTTCGGTCTGTTCCGCGGCGGCGCAAGAGGTCGATAAGGGGCGGAAAGAATATCTGCGGTCATGCGCGGAGTGCCACGGCGAGGACGGCAGCGGCCGGGGGGCGGCGAGCCAATTCAAGATGAAGCCGGGCGATCTGAGGACGCTCGCCAGGAAGAACCGCGCGGTTTATTCGCCCGAGGCGGTCTACCAGATGATCGACGGCCGCAATCCATCTAGCCGCCACGCCAGAAGCGAGATGCCGGTCTGGGGCTGCCGCCGCGACGCGGCGTCCGGAACCGCGGACGCCGCCACCAAGAAGAAGGGCAGGCTCCGCGAAATCTGGAGGGCGATGAAGGAAGACAGGCAGATCAAGAAAAGCAAGAAGAAGCGCAAGAACAAGACGAGTCGAGTGAAAGGAGAACGACCCGACGCATTCCTGGATCTGCCCTGCGACTCCGAGGCGGCGATCAAAGACCGCATCCAATCGGTCGTGGACTACCTCCGAACGATCCAGGTGAAGTGAGCCTCCGGCTCAGCGCACCTGGAACATCAGCTTGCCGCGGAAGTGCCGCGCCTGGCTGACGCGGTGAGCCTCGGCCGCTTCCGACAGCCGATACATCTGCACCTGCGGCGGCTTGATCGCGCCGGCGGTGAACAGCTCGGCGATCCGCTCCATCTGCCGCCGCCCGCGCGGCACCGGCGGGCGCAGCCCCTGGACGTCGGAGCGCTCGGTCTTCGGCGCCTGCGGGCCCGAGGCGATGAATGCCGCCCGGCCGCCGGGCTTGAGCACCGCGTAGGACTTTTGCGCGACGTCGCCGCCGACGGTGTCGAACACCGCGTCGCAGACCTGGCCGATCGTGGTGAAATCCCTGGCGTTGTAGTCGATCACCTCGTCGGCGCCGAGCGAGCGGGCATAGTCGGCGTTCGGCGAACTGGTGGTGGTGATGACCTTGGCGCCGATGTGCTTGGCGAGCTGAATGGCGAAGCTTGCGACGCCGCCCGCCCCGCCCTGGATCAGGATGGTCTCGCCGCGCTTGAGCTTCAGCGTGTCCTCGACCGCGTTCATCGCGGTAAGCCCGATCAGCGCCAGCGCCGCGGCGTTGACGTGCGACAGACCCGCAGGCTTCTTCGCGACGAACTCCGCCTTGACCGCGATCTTCTCGGCGTAGGTACCCTCCTGCCCTGCGGGCAACACGGCAAACACCTCGTCGCCGACCTTGAAGTCGCTGACCCCCGGGCCCACCGCGCTGACCGTGCCGGAAAAGTCGCGGCCGAGGATGTGCGGGAATTTTGCGAGCTTGTAGTCGCCGTTTCGCACCTTCCAGTCGGCGCCGTTGACACTCGAAGCGACGATATCGACCACGATCTCGCCTGCGCCCGCGACCGGATCGGGCTGCTCGCCGTACTTCAGGACCTCCGGCCCGCCATGCTGCTCAAGATAGGACGCCTTCATTCTTCCCCTCCCCGACCGGCCCCCGCCAGCCTACTTTTGCTTCGAAACGACCGCGTTCGGCAATTCAGTTTGACATTCAAATCTTTGGCGCCAGGTGAACGCCGAGCCTAGCATGGCGCGAGGGCGGAGATATCCAGGTCAAGCTACCTGATCGTCTTCGCGGTTTCGACGATGACCGGCCGCCAGATGCGCTGCTGCGCGACGACGTAGGCGGTCAGTTCGGCGGGCGTCATCGGGCGAACGTAGTTGCCGAGCTCGACCAGGCGATTCTTCAAAGCCGGAATTGCCAGCACCGTGCGCAAATCGGCGCTGATCTTGTCCGCGATCGGTGCCGGCGTACCGCGCGGGCCCATCAGCGCCATCCAGCCCATCGCCTCGAAACCCGGGAGCGTCTCCGCCGCCGCCGGCACGTTCGGGAAATTGTCGAGCCGCTTGGTTGCCGTCTCCGCCAGCGGCCTGACCTGGCCGCCGTCGAGCGGCGCGCGCATGCTGGCGATGGCGTCGATCGTCACCTGGATGCGGCCGCCCAGCACGTCCGGGATCGCCGCCGCGCCGCCGTTGTAATGCACCAGCGTGAATTTGGTGCCGGTGGCGTTGCGCAGCCACTCGCCGGTCAGGTGCAGGATGCTGCCGCGGTTACCGCCGGCGATGTTGAGCTCGCCCGGCCTCTTCTTGAGCAGCGAAATCAACTCGGGCAGCGTGCCGACGCCGAGCGAAGGAGCGGCGGCGATCATGATCGGCTGCTCGCCGACAAAGCCGATCGGCACCAGATCGTGCAGCACGTCCACCGGAAAATTGGTCTGCAGCTCCGGCAGCGCGATAAAGTTGGTGGCAAGCGCCATGTAGAGCGTATGGCCGTCAGGTGCGGCGGGCGCCACCGCCTTGATCGCCACCGCGCCGGCGCCGCCGGGCTGGTTCAGCGTGATGACCGGCTGGCCCCAAAGCTTCGTCAGATGCTCGCCGAGCAGCCGCGTGATCAGGTCGGGTGCAGCCCCCGGGCCAACCGACGTGACGATCTTGACCGGGCCGGATGGAAAATTCTCGGCATGCGCGCCGCAGGCAAACGCGACCGCGCCCACAAGGACGAAGATCGCAACGAGCAAGGCGCTGATCGCCCTCATCCTGAGGAGCCTAACCGATAATTTCGGCGGCGCGACTCCCCTCCCCCCGCGTAGCGCAGCGGAGCGGTGGGGAGGGGTCGGGGGTGGGGGCAACTTGTAATCTTTCCACTTGTAACAGCCCCCCACCCCGGCCTCCGCTCGCTAATGCTCGCTTGGCCGACCCTCCCCACCGCTCGCCAATGCTCGCGGGGGAAGGGAGACCGCAGCGCCTTGCATTTTGAGTCTGACACAGAGAATCCCGCAGAAGGCGGGCTCCTCGAAGTGTGAGGACGAACGTGCATCAGACATGGCGCACTCCTCATTTCCGCGATTTGATCCCGACCTCGGCGATCACCGGCTGCCAGGTCTGTTGCTGGCTGGCGATGAAGCTCGCAAGCTCCGAAGGTGACATCGCCAGCGGATAGGTGCCGAGGTTCTGCATCCGCTCCTGGACCTCGGGACGGGCGAGAACCGTGCGCAGATCGACGCTGACCTTTTGCGCGATCGCATCCGGCGTCTTCGGCGGCGCCATCAGCGCGAGCCAGCCCGACGCGACAAATCCCGGCAGCGTCTCGGACGCGGTCGGCAGGTCGGGGAAGTTCGGCAGACGCTTTTGCGACGCCACCGCCAGCGCCTTGAGCTGTCCGCCGCGCAACGCGCCGGCGACCCCGGTGATGCTGTCGACCGTGCCCTGGATGCGCCCGCCAATCAGGTCGGCCATCGCCTGCGGGATCGCCGGATAGTGCACAATGGTGAAATCGATGCCGGCCGCGGTGCGCAGCCATTCGGCAGTCAGGTGCAGCACGCTGCCGGCGAGACCGCCGGATACGTTGAGTTCGCCCGGCTTTTTCTTTGCGAGCGCAATGAACTCGGCCAGATTGTCGACGCCGAGCGCCGGCGCTGCGGTGATCACCAGCGGCTGGTCGCCGACGAAGCCGATCGGGACAAAGTCGCGGCCCACATTGTAGGGCAGCGCCGCCTGCATCTGCGGCAGCAGCACGTAGTTCGAGGCAAGCGACATGTAGAGCGTGTTGCCGTCGGGCGCGGCACCACCGGCGGCGCGGATGCCGATGGCGCCGCCGCCGCCGGGCTGGTTGAAGACGATCGCCTGCTGGCCCCAGATGCGCGACAGATGATCGGCAAGCAGACGGCAGATCACGTCGGCGCTCGAGCCTGGACCGACGCCGATGATGATCTTCACCGGGCCGCTGGGATAGTTCTCGGCGCGGGCGCCGCCTCCGAGCGCAAGCAACGTACCGGACGCCCCGGCAAGCAGCGAGCGCCGGCTGATGAGATGCCGCATGCGTCCTCCCCCCTGACGTGTCGCTCCGCCTTATGCCGGCCGAAGCTTCATGATCTCCAGCGCGGCGCGGCCGAACAGGCTGTACGGATTGCCGATCAACTCCATCACCTCGAAGTGGTTGTAGCCCTCCATCAGCGACAGCGTGGCCGGCTTGCCCTTCGTCTTCACCGCCGCGTAGAAGTCGCGCGACTGGCGCTGGAACTCCGGCGTCTCCTGGTCGCCGTACACCAGCGCGATCGGCGCCACGAGCTTGTCGAGATGGCGTTGCGCGCTGAGCTTGTCTTCCATCTCGTCGGTGAACTTGACGTAGCTACCGCGTGCGGACAGCCGCACCGGTCGGAGATCGAACATGCCGCTGCCCGCGACGCCGCCCTTGATGACGTTCGCGGGCACGCCGTAATCCTTCCAGCCGGTCGTCATCAGCACACCGATCCAATGGCCGCCGGAGGACTGGCCGCTGACATAGATGCGCTCCGGGTCGCCGCCGAAGCTCTTGGCGTTCTGGTAGACCCAGGCCACCGAGCGGCGGATCTGGTCGGCCATGGTCAGGAGGTTGCCGCCGACCTCGCCGACATTGTTGAAATCAGCCGCGAGGAAATGCGCACCGGCGTTGATGAACATCTCGGCCGCGTAGTGGTATTGCGAAGCCTTGCCGACGCGCCAGGCGCCGCCGTGCACCCAGATCATGATCGGCGCATTCGGCGCCTTGCTGGCGTAGAGGTCGAGGCCCTCGATCGGCGTCGGCCCATAGGACAGCCGCTTGGGATTGCCGAGCCGTGCCCGCGCCAATTCGCTGTTGCGCGTGCAGCGCTTGAGCACGATGTCGCGGTTGGGCGCATAGACCGCCTGGTCGTAGGCGTCATCGAGCTCCTTCTGGTCCAGGTTCATCCAGACCAGCGGACCTTTGACGCGTTGCGCGGGTTGCGCCGACGCAGTTCCCGCTGCCATTGCAGCCGCGCCTGCCAGCAAGGTCCGACGTGTGGCCTCTGACATCGCTTCCTCCCTATCGTTATTTCAGTCCCATCTGCTCCAGCATCGCCGCGCCGAGCAGACTCAGCGGGTTGCCGATCATTTCGGCAATCTCGAAGTGATTGTAGCCTTCGGCGACCAGAAGCTTGACCGGCTTGCCGGCCTTTTTCACGGCTTCGGCGAACTCGCGGTTCTGGCGCTGGAATTCCGGCGTCTCGTAGGTGCCGTAGGCGACGATCACCGGGCAGTTGAGCCGGTCGAGATGGCGCTGCGACGACAATTGTTCCTCGCTGTCGTCGGTGAAGGCGACGTATTGCGAGCGCTTGGACAGCCGCACCGGCTTCAACTCGTACATGCCGGAGCAAAGCAGCGCGCCCTTCACCACGTCGGCGGGCACGCCGTATTTCGACCAGTCGGTGGTCACCACATTGCCGGCAAGGTGCCCGCCGGACGACTGGCCGGAGACGTAGATGCGGTTCGGGTCGCCGCCGAAGCTTTTGGCATTCTTGTAGACCCAGGCCACGGCCCGGCGCACCTGATCGGCCATCGGCAGGAGATCGCCGTTGGTGCCCTCGACGCCGTCGAAATCGAGACCGACCCAGTGCGCGCCGGCTCGGACCATCATCTCGGCCTGGTAGGCGTAGTCCTTGACCGTGCGCTGCCGCCAGGCGCCGCCATGGATGAAGATGTTGATCGGCGCATTGGGCTTGTCGGTCGCAAACCAGATCGAGCTGCTCGATCGGCTTGCCGCCGTAAGCCAGGCGCTTCGGCGCGCCGAGCCGGGCGCGGACGCGGTCGCTGTTGAATGCGTTGCGCTTGTGCACCTGATCGCGGTTTGGCGCGTAGACGAACTGGTCATAGGCGTCGTCGAGCGCCTGCTGGTCCATGTCGAGCCAGACCAGCGGGCCCTTGGCGCGCTGCGCTGTGGCAGTGGCATTCATTTCACGTTCTCCCAATTCATCAGC
This sequence comes from uncultured Alphaproteobacteria bacterium, assembly GCA_963702635.1. Taxonomy (GTDB): domain Bacteria; phylum Pseudomonadota; class Alphaproteobacteria; order Rhizobiales; family Xanthobacteraceae; genus Z2-YC6860. The sequence continues at coordinate 34,534 of CAVPDL010000004.1, read as the reverse complement.
CGGGAGCAAGCCTAGCGCAGGCTGTTCGCCTCGGCCATATCGGCAAGCGTCATTTGCCGTCTGCAAAATTCCGATAGATGCGCGAGAGCAGCCGTTTCATCACGGCAAGTTCCTTGGCGGTGAGCCCTGCGCTCGCAGTCTGTTCGAGCTTGACGGCGATCGGGATCAGCCGCTGCACCAGCGCCCTCCCCTTGGGGCTTAGCGCCACCAGCACCTCGCGGTTGCTGGTTTCCGAGCGGCTCCGCGTTACCAGCCCAATCCGAACCAGGCGGCTCACCAGCCGCGACATGGTCGAGGCGTCGATCGAGGTCATGCCGGACAGATCGACCTGGCGCTGGCCTCCGTTGTTGGAGAGTGCGGCGAGCACGCGCCACATGTCGATGCTGAGCCCGTGCGCTTTCAACGCGTCGGCGGTGAAATGCTCGACCAGCGCGAAGCCGACGCGATTGAGGAGGTATGGCAGGTAGTTGCCGAGATCGAGATGGTTGCGTTCGGCCACGGAGGCGTGCCCTTTGCGGCAGCAATGCTGCCCTAAATCCAGAGTTCAAAATATCTCGCTTATATTGCAATATCAACTATTGCATTTACAACAATTGCAGGCGCATCATAGCGGCCGGATCGAATGCGCGCCGAAGCGGCGGCGCGAGACGGAGGAGACGACCATGGAATTCGGCTATTTCACGCTCTGCGACAATCACTACGAAAACAATCCGCGCGACGCCAACACCTTCGTCGCCGACATCACCGCCGAGGCGGTCTACGCCGACCAGCTCGGCATGCACTCGGCCTGGATCGGCGAGCATCATTTCAACTCGCTCGGCGTGCTGTCATCGCCCGAGCTGGTGCTGTCCTATGTCGCGGCGCGCACCAAGCACATCCGCCTCGCCCCCGCCGTCAACGTCACGCCGCTGCATCATCCGATCCGCGTCGCCGAGCAATGGGCCACGCTCGACCTGCTGTCGGGCGGCCGCGTCGATTTCGCCTCCGGCCGCGGCTACGACGCCCGCGAATACGCCCCGTTCAAGGTGTCGTTTGCCGACAACCAGGGCATCTTCGAGGAAGGCATGGAGGTGCTGCAGAAGCTTTGGAGCGCCGAGGGCCGCCGCATCGACCACCACGGCAAGCACTATCAGTTCGACGACGTGCGCATCACGCCGCAGCCGATCCAGAAGCCGCTGCCCGTCTACATCGGCTCGTTCTCGAAGCCCTCGATCGAGCTTGCCGCGCGGCTGGGCTTCGGCCTGATCGTCGCGCCGTTCGCCGCCGCCATGAGCTACGGCGGTCTGAAGCAGGTCGCCGATCTCTATCACGAGACCTGCGCCAAGCACGGCAAGACGCCGAAGCGGCTGATGTGCAGCTACTTCACGCACTTCTACGACAACGCCGAGCAGGAGAAGGCGCAGCGCGCCCGCCAGATCCGCTACTACAAGGAATGCGTGATCCCGGCGTTCCCGGGCGATCCAAAGACCGCGCCGCCGAGCTATCACTACTTCATCGACATGGTGAAACGGCTGCACCAGGCGACGCCGGAAGGCCTCACCGAGAACTCGGTGCTGCTCGGCAACGCCGCGCGCATCACCGAGGTGCTGAAGAAGGTCGAGGCCGCGGGCTTCGACGAGGTGATCCTCTACTTCAACGTCGGCATGAAGCCGCACGCCCAGGTCAAGGAAGAGATGGACCGCTTCATGCGCGAAGTGGCGCCGAATTTTTCCGGCAAGCACCAAGAACGAAGGGCGGCGTAGCGAATACCTCTCCAGGCCGCGAGCATGGCCTCTCCCGGCCTCATGGTGAGGAGCGTTGCGAAGCAACGCGTCTCGAACCATCGGGCCGCCCATCCTTCGAGACGGCGCTTTGCGCCTCCTCAGGATGAGGCGGTGAGAGGCTTCGGATTGCCGAAATCCCCGCTCGCGCGCTACGCTTGCCTCCGCAGGAGGCGGCCATGGAATTCGGCTATTTCACGCTGAGCGACAATCACTACGACAACAATCCGCGCGACGCCAACACCTTCGTCGCCGACATCGCGGCGGAGGCGCTGTACGCCGACCAGCTCGGCATGCATTCGGCATGGATCGGCGAGCATCATTTCAACTCGCTCGGCGTCCTCTCCTGCCCCGACCTGGTGCTGGCGTACATTGCGGCGCGAACCAAGCACATCCGGCTCGCACCGGCGGTGACGGTGACGCCGCTGCATCATCCGATCCGCGTCGCCGAACAGTGGGCCACGCTTGACCTTCTCAGCAACGGCCGCGTCGATTTCGCCGCCGGCCGCGGCTACGACGCCCGCGAATACGCGCCGTTCCATATCGACTTCAAGGACAACCAGAGCATCTTCGAGGAAGGCTTGGAGGTGATCCAGAAGCTCTGGGCCGCTCCCGACCGCATCTCGCACCACGGCAAGCACTACAACTTCGACGACGTCCGCATCACGCCGAAGCCGGTGCAGAATCCTGTGCCGATCTATGTGGCCTCGTTCTCGAAGCCCTCGATCGAGCTTGCCGCCCGCCTCGGCTGCGGGCTGATCGTCGCGCCGTTCGCCGCCGCGATGAGCTATGGCGGGCTCAAGCAGGTCGCCGATCTCTACAACGAGACCTGCTTGAAGTATGGCAAGAAACCCGGCCGTCTGATGTGCAGCTATTTCACCCACTTCTACGACACCCCGGCGCAGGAGGCGGCGCAGCGCACCCGTCAGATTCGCTACTACCGGGAGTGCGCGATCCCGGCGCTGCCAAGCGATCCCAAGTCGGCGCCGCCGAGCTATGCCTATTTCGTCGGCATGGTCGAGAAGCTGCACAAGGTACAGCCCGAACATCTCACCGAAAACTCGGTGCTGCTCGGCAACTCGCAGGCCATCACCGACTCGCTGAAGAAGGTCGAGGCCGCGGGCTTCGCCGAAGTGATCCTCTACTTCAACGTCGGCATGAAGCCGCACGCTCAGGTTAAAGAGGAGATGGAGCGCTTCATGCGCGAGGTGGCGCCGAATTTTTCCGGCAAGCACCTGGAGCGCAGGGCCGCCTAATTAGCGGCAGCGATTACACGGGGGAACCGCGCCATGCCCTTTGCCTTGAATCTCTATCATGACCAGGTCGCCGACGGCGGCGCGTCGAGTGAGCCGTTGCCGGCCGCACACCGCATGCTCTACGTCCGGCACGGCCGCGCCGTCATCAACGGGCGCGCCATGAATGCCGACGAGGCGATCTACTGCGACGCTTCGGTAGCGCTGCAATCGGGGGGCGGCTGGAGCCAGGTCTGGCGCTGGGAACTGGCACAGCCGAACGCCGTGCCGGCGCTCGCTGAAGGCATGGGCGTGCTGTCGAGCCTTCGCATGTCGCGCGTCCTCGCCCACCTCGCCATGGCGGACAAGAGCCCGTGGTTGTTCCGGCTCGACCAGATCACTAGCGCCGCCGGCCGCATCGCCGACCGCCACCAGCATCCGGGCCCGGGCATCCGCTGCTTGCTCGAAGGCACCTTCAACGTCCACAGCGTGGAATCGGAGCGCGATCTCGCGCCGGGCGACGCCTGGTACGAGACCGGCCCGGACACGGTGGTGGCTTGGGGCTCGACGCAGATCGCGGCAAAATTCCTGCGCGGCATGATCCTGCCGGTGGAATGGGAAGGCAAAGTCACCGGCACCTGGCTGTCAGGCCAAGTCGCCCAGCCGCGGCCCGGCAATTGGCGGCTGCTGGCCGACAAGATCATCGCGGTGTGAAGAGGCAGCAAGCGCACAAAAAAAGCAAACTCCGCCCTAGGTCGCAGGACGGAGTTTTGCCGCAACCGTTGCCTTAGTCGATGACCTCGACAACGCGCCGCGAGCGATCGACCAGCACCGGCTGATCGTTCACCACGGTGTAGCGATAGCCGGGCCGCGCATGGTATTCCGCTGGCACCTCGTAGTAGGTCACGCCGCGCTCCGGCAGCACCACGCCGACGCTAACCGGTTCGTGATAGACAAACGACGGCCGGTGCTCACGAACGACGTATTCGCGAAAGCGCGGGCGGTCGTCGACGCCGAGAATGGCGCCGGCCGTGCCGGCCGCGGCGCCGACGGTGCCGCCGACGATCGCGCCAATCGGACCCGCAGCCGCGCCGCCGGCGGCCGCGCCTTCCTCAGCGCCTCGAACGGTTCCTTGCGCCAGCGCTGCCGCCGGCAGCGCCAGCATCGCGGCGACGATGAACGGCAACATGATCTTCTTTGACATTCGGGTTCCTCCACGGGTTGTCGAAGCGTCCAACTCGAGGCCGGACGTGATTTAACCGATGGGCGCGGGCATCGTTCCGGATGAAACCCAGGCGCGAATGTGTTCCCGCGGTTGCCCCGGGACAACCATTTATCGACCGCATAAGATCGCGCCGCCGTCCTTCCGGAGTTCCCGCCATCCAATCCCTCTCCACCGTGACGATCGTCTACTGCTGCGTGGTGATGGTGCTCGCCTATTCGGCGCGCGGCGCCTCGGGCTTTGGCGCCGCCGCCGCGATGCCGCTCCTTGGCCTCGTCATCCCGCTGAAAATCCTGGTGCCGGCCTGGACGCTGATCGGCGTCGCCGCGGGCGCCGCCCTGATCGGCAGCGACCGCAACAAGGTGGCCTGGGGCGAGATCGTCAAGCTCGTGCCGGGCACGCTCGTCGGCATCGCCATCGGCCTCTACGTCTTCACGCTGCTCGATTCGGCGACGCTGGCGAAATGGCTCGGCGCGCTGGTGCTGGCCTACGGCCTCTATTCGCTGTGGGGCACGTTCGCCGCGTCGCCCAAGGCGCACCTGCCGCCGCGGCTTGCCGCGGCGCTCGGCGGCTTCGGCGGCGGCATCACCGGCACCGTGGTCGGCACCATGGGCAGCGTGTTCTTCGCCATGTATTTCGACGCCATCAAGCTCGCCAAGGACAACTACCGCGCCAGCATGACCGCGATCCTGCTCACCCTCACGGTCATCCGCGGCGTCGGCTATCTGTCGATCGGCGAATTCAGCCGCGACGTGGTGATCGTCACCGCGATCCTGTTTCCCTCCATGCTGCTCGGCATTTTCATCGGCAACCGCTTCCACCACGGCATGAGCGAAATGGCCTTTCGCCGCACCGTGGCTGGCGCGCTGACCGTCAGCGGGGCGGCGCTGCTCATCAAATAGGTCGCTTTTTGATCTGGGCAGTGGCGCTGCTCTTGTCCGTTGCGCTACGCTTCCTGATAGTATCGGCCGCAGCCGCCGGGATGGCCGTCCCGGGCGGTGTGGCCGGCCGTCTCCGGGGAGCGCGACATGTTCGTTCGCTTATTGGCGTTGCCGCTCGCCGTGCAGCTCGTCGCCACGGCCGACGGCGTCCCGACGTTCGACGTGAAGCCGAGCTGCGAAGGCGCGGCCCGCGCCAACTACATGGCCGAGGGCAACGACCGGCTGCAAAGCTGCATCGCCAGCGAGAACAACACTCGCGACCAGATCGCCAAGAACTGGTCGACATATCCGCCGGCCGACCGCAGCAACTGCGTGGCGGCGATGCACAACTTCAACCCGACCTACACCGAGCTTGCCACCTGCCTGGAGATGAAGCGCGACCTGCGCAACCTGAACATGAAGCCCGCCGACCCCAAGCAGCTGGCGCCGAACACCGCGCCGCGCCGCGGCGGCGGGTAGCACTGGGGTGTTTCGCGGTCGCCGCCGCCATGCTCGGCTTGGTCCCGCGTTTCAAGTTTGAACGTATCCCCGCAGCCACGACAGGATTTGCGGCCAGCCCTGATGCTTGGAGCGCGCTTCCTCGCTCGCCAAACCCGAATGCGTCAGCCGGACCGTGGTCACGCCGTCACGCTCGTCAAGCTCGAACGAGACGACGGTCTCGGTGGCATTTTCGTGCCAGCTCGGAAGCCAGGTGGTGACCAGCCGGCGGGGACGCTCGACCGTGCGGTATTCGCCGGTGACGTTGAACGGCCTGCCGCCGGTGCCCGAGGTCCCGCGCATGATCCAGCGGCCGCCGGGCCGCAGATCGGATTCCATCTCCTTGGTCTCGAAACGCCCTTTCATTCCCCACCACACCACGCGTTGCGCGGGATTGACCAAGGCCTCGAACACCCGCTCGGCCGGTGCATTGATCGTGATCTCGGCAACGATCGGGCTGACCGCGGGGCTCGTATCCGCTGTGCTCATCTTTTGTCCTCCACGTAACGCTTGAGATTGCGCAGGTTCTCGTTCCACAGCGCCTCATAGTCGACGAGCCAATCGCCGACCGCGCGCAGCGGTGCGGCGTTGAGCTGGCAGATGCGCGCGGTGCCATCGCTCTCGGTCACCACCAGGCCGACCGCGCGCAGCAGGCGAATGTGCTTTGACACCGCGGGCCGGCTCATGCAGAAATGCCCGGCGATTTCGCCGACCGTGTGCTTGCGGCCGCGCAGCAATCCCAGGATGCGCCGCCGCGTCGGGTCGGCGATCGCGCGGAATACCGCCTCTTGTCGCTTGTTGATTTGTGTAACCATTCGGTTACGGACTATGTAACCGAATGGTTATCAAAGTCAAGGCCGGTTGAGAGACCACTGCCATAGGCATCGAATTCGTCATTGCGAGGAGCGCAGCGACGAAGCAATCCAGGCTATTTAATGGGTCGCTGGATTGCTTCGCTTCGCTCGCAATGACGGGGGCAGCTTTGGCATACCGCCCTGGGCTAAAACCATCCCGATCTAACCCAAATTCAGTTCCTTGAAAAAATCGTTGCCCTTGTCGTCGACCACGATGAAGGCCGGGAAATCGACCACCTCGATCCGCCAGATCGCCTCCATGCCGAGCTCGGGATATTCCACGGTCTCGACCTTCTTGATGCAGTGCTCGGCGAGGTTCGCCGCCACGCCGCCGATCGAGCCGAGATAGAAGCCGCCGTACTGCTTGCAGGCCGCCGTCACCGCCGGCGAGCGGTTGCCCTTGGCCAGCATCACCATCGAGCCGCCGGCCTTCTGGAAATCGGCGACGAACGAATCCATCCGCCCGGCGGTGGTCGGGCCGAACGCGCCGGAGGCATAGCCCGCCGGCGTCTTGGCCGGGCCCGGCGTAATACACCGGATGGTTCTTGAAATAGTCGGGCAGCCCCTGCCCCTTCTCCAGCCGCTCGCGCAACTTGGCGTGCGCGAGATCGCGCGCCACGATCATCGGCCCGGTCAGCGACAGCCGCGTCTTGATCGGATATTTCGTGAGCTGCGCCAGAATCTCCTTCATCGGCTTGTTGAGGTCGATCTTCACCACCTCGCCGCCGAGCTTGCTGGTGTCCACCTCCGGCAGATACTTCGCCGGATTGTGCTCGAGCTCCTCGAGGAACACGCCGTCCTTGGTGATCTTGCCCAGCGCCTGGCGATCGGCCGAGCACGACACGCCGAGCCCGATCGGCAGCGACGCGCCGTGGCGCGGCAGCCGGATCACCCGCACGTCGTGGCAGAAATACTTGCCGCCGAACTGCGCGCCGACGCCGAGCGACTGCGTCATCTTCAGCACCTCCTGCTCCATGGCGAGGTCGCGGAAGGCGTGGCCGTCCTCGCGAGCCCTGCGTCGGCAGGCTGTCGAGATACTTGGTCGAGGCGAGCTTGACGGTCTTCATGGTCAGCTCGGCGGAGGTGCCGCCGATGACGATGGCGAGGTGATACGGCGGGCACGCCGCGGTGCCGAGCGTCAGCACCTTCTCCTTGAGGAACGCCACCATGCGGTCGTGCGTCAGGATCGACGGCGTCGCCTGGAACAGGAACGCCTTGTTGGCCGAGCCGCCGCCCTTGGCGATGAACAGGAGCTTGTAGGCTGTCCTCGCCCTCGGCGTAGATCTCGACCTGCGCCGGCATGTTGTTGGCGGTGTTCTTCTCCTCGAACATGGAGAGCGGCGCGAGCTGCGAATAGCGCAGGTTGCTTCTTGAGATACGCGTCGCGCGCGCCCTCGGCGAGCGCGCCCTCGTCGTCGCCGTCGGTGAAGACCAGCCGGCCCTTCTTGCCCATGATGATCGCGGTGCCGGTGTCCTGGCACATCGGCAGCACGCCGCCGGCCGCGATGTTGGCGTTCTTGAGGAAGTCGAAGGCGACGAACTTGTCGTTGTCGGAGGCCTCCGGGTCCTCGACGATGGACTTGAGCGAGGCAAGATGCGCGGGGCGCAGCAGATGATTGATGTCCATGAACGCGGCTTCGCGAGAGCGCGCGCAGCGCCTCGCGCGAGACCACCAGCATGTCGCGGCCCATGATGGTCTCGACGCGCACGCCATCGGCCGTGATCTTGCGGTAGGTGGTGGTGTCCTTGCCGAGCGGAAACAGCGGCGTGTGCTTGTAGGGCGGGATGATTTGGATGGGGGCGTTCATGGGCTCTTCTCAAGAAGTCGGGCTGCGTAAGACGCTTACAATCTAGTCATATCGGCGTCCGCTCAATAGATAGCGAGCGCCGTATTCAAACGGCAGGGCGTCACGTTTCGCAATCCCAAGCTGACTTAACAAGTCGGTAGGTAGCACAGGCATGCACCGCGGCGTGAAGTTCCGTGCGTTCATTATCGCCTTGATGAACTTCTGATCGACGGTCATAAAGTGAGTTAGTCCGTTGACCTCCCCCGTCCACAAATGAAAGGCGTCGGTATAGTGTTTCGGCGGTAGCGACTTACAAATCTCCCGATATCGGCCGATTTCCTGCAAATTTTTTATGTGACCCGGCTTGATGACTTTCTGAATATAAGGAGCGCTCAGCCATTCATCGGAATAATCGTTTACGAGCCAAACGCAAAACTCTGAAAATGACGCGGACTTGCTATACGTTGTCCAGTCTTGCTGAAAGAAAACCGACCGCTCTGCTGCTGGCTCAGCTTCAGCAATGTCTACATCGCTAAAGACGTCGCCGAAAGGACTTGAGGGGAAACTACCCGGTCGGCGCCAAGCCTCGTTTCGCAACTCCGAATAAATGTGGAGATTGATCGTTTTCTCGCGAGCCAAGCGTGCCACAGTAGGAAGCGCTTCAATTTGCTCTCGCAACCAACTTTCATTTTTTGAGCGTGCCGGTTTCGCCTGAATTAGAAATAGGCGATTCACCATACCCTCAACAGGGACCCTGATGCCGTGAGCTACAATTCCATAGCTCATCACGCTATTATCTAACAAAATTTCTATCGGTGCGAGGTTATTCATCGACAATCGCCAGACCCCCATCGACACTCTTTCTCACCTCATTGGATTTCGTTCTGCTCAACCCAACCCGCGCTTGCTCTCCCCGCCACCACGCCATCTCACCCTTCGCCTTCCGGGTCGGCTTCACCGTAATCCGCACGTCCTGGCCAAGCGCGGTGAGAAACTCCATCAGGCGCCCCACGGAGAAATTCCCCGCGCGGTTTCTCATCAGCGCCGAGACGTGCGGCTGCTTGATGCCGAGAATGTCGCCGGCCTGCGCCTGGGTGAGCCCGCGCGCCTTGACGATCCGGTAGATTTGCAGCGTCAGGTGCGCCTTGAGTACCTCCTGATCGGGATTCGGCAGGCCGAGGTTGGCGAACACGTTGCCGCTGGCCTGCTCCACCCGAATGTTCTTTGCGCGCATGTCAGTCCTCGCCGTCACGATTTTGCGCCCCGTGAAACACCGCAGTCACAGTGATCACCTCGCGATCGCGATCCACTTCATAGACCACGACATAAGGCAGCCGCGGCACCACCCATTCGAACGTCCCGGCATCGCGGCCCGCATGACCCATGAACGGAAACGAAGTCAGCAGTTCGGTGCTGCTGAACAGCCTGTCGACAACCTTGCGAGCGGCCGCCGGATTGTCCTTTGCGATCCACTCGAAAATGCCTTCGAGATCGGCCAATGCCTGATCGTCGAAGACGAGCTTCATGCCGCAAACGTCAGGAGCCGAGCCGCCGGATGCGCTCGCGCGCCTCGGCGTGCGAAACGAGCACGCGATTGGGGTCTGCCCGGCGGCGGCGCACCTCGGCCACCTGCGCGTCGGTCAACTGCACCTCGCGCATGTGCTTGAGATAGTCGAACAACGCGCCGGCGGCGGCATCCTGGTCGCCGTCCGGCAATTGTTCGATCTGGCGCAACGCCTGTTCGAGGAGCTTGGTCATAAACGCAATATACTCCCGCCTGACATTCCGCGGCTAGAGCCCCTCATCCTCCCCCTCTCCCCAATCCACACACCCAACGCTGCGAGATCCCACTTCGCCAAATCTGCCGTGGCGTCGTACGCCCCCGCTCACACCTCCTTCCCCCGATCCCATCGCCCCGCCAGCCACGAACACACCGCGGCAGGGATCACGCCGAACAGTGCGTTGACGGGGACCTCGGTGGGATAGCTGTGCAGGCCGAGTTGATTGAGCGCAGTCCAGATCGCCAGCGCCGCCAGCGGATAGGCGAGCACGGCGCAAGCCACGGCGCGCCACACGCGCGACCATCCGAGCGTCACCATGACTTGATCGACGCCGGCGAGAACGGCTCCCGGGATGAGGCCGAACACGACGATGAACACGAGCACGACGACGTAGAACGCCAGCTCGGCGCCGTCCGGACGGATCGGGCCAGGGAACAGCAGAATGGCCGTGGACAGCCAGGCCAGCAGCGGGCCGAGCAGCATGAACGTCGCAAAGCGCTTCACCATCCAGCCGCCCTCCTGTTGGGTTTCGCTTCGCTCAACCCAACATCATCCCCTCTTTCGCACCGGCTCGAAGCTGATCTTCAGCCGATGCCCGGTCGCCTTGGCGAACCGCCCGAGCGTACGCGTCGAGGGCAGCCCACGCCCGCTTTCCAGCCGCGCCACCGCGCTCTGCGTCGTCTTCATGCGCTTGGCGATCTCTGCCTGGCTCAGGCCCGCGCGCGCCCGCGCCTTCGCCACTGCAGCCATCAGCGCGAACTCCTCCTCTAGCGCGTCGTACTCCTTGCGGTAGCCCGGCTCCTTCATCCACTTCTTGTGCAGCGTGCTGAATTTGATCATCGAACCTCCTTGGCGCGCTGGCGCGCGATTTCAAGTTCCCTTCGCGGCGCCTTTTGCGACTTCTTCACGAATACTCTCAGCACCACAACGCGCCGACCGCTTGCCGTGACGTAGATCGCACGCGAAATGCCGTCGCGGCCGGTAACCCGCAGTTCCCAAAGCTTGTCCTCCAGATGCTTGACGGCCTCCCGCGGCAGAGCGGCAAACCCAACCTCCTGGATTAAGCTGAAATATCGAGAAAGCCGGCCTCGCATGTCATCCGGCAGCGCCTCGATTTCCATCGCAATGCTGGCACTGAAGATGTCGACCGTCCAGCGCATTTATGCTATATAGTGAAAAAGAGATATGTCGACAAGTCGGCCAGTGGTGTTATATCGACGACCATGACTTGCATTCGCTTGGCATTGGCCTGGATTTTTACTACGCTGGCGATCTGGCCTGCCGTTTCGGCTCTGCCGGCTGGCTCGGAAAACATTTCGAGTTTCCATATCGGCTCTACAATTGCCTGATGTCCTGGTCGACCGATTGCCAAGGCGGACTTCAAATCGGCCCCTGGCGCGCGCCTGAGGGCTAAACCACCCTCACCTTGCCCTTCTCCCCCAACCCGCACTCCAACTCACCCCTCTCCCACTTCGCCAAATCCGCCGCGGCGTCGTACGTGCTCTGCAAAAACGCTATCAGCTCTTGCTCCGGCGCCTTTGCCGTCCGCACCGCGTCATACGGCAGGATGAACTCGCCGAATTCCTTCGACCAGAACGCCGCGGCCGGCGCGACCTTCGCCGCGGCAAATCCCTCCGGCACCGGATAGGCGTACGAATAGAACGCCGCATAATCGACCGCCCCGCCGCCCGGCCAGAAGCCCGCGCTCGACACCTCGTGCGAATAGGCCTCGCGCGCCACGCTGTCCGGCAGGTTCGGCACGCCGCCCGGATGCGGCGGCGCCTTCCTTCCGGAGAAGCGCGTCACCGCGAGGTCGAAGCTGCCCCAGAAGAAATGCACCGGGCTCGCCTTGCCGAGGAAGCCGGTGCGGAAATGCGAGAACACCGCGTCGCAGGAGAGAAGCACCCGGTGGAAGCGGGAGACCGCGCCGGCGTCGTAGCTCGCGTGGGCGCGGTCCTCGGAAAAACGCACCGCGCCGGGGATCTCGTTCGGCATCTCGTTGATGCGCACCGCGACGCCGAGCTCGGCGCAGCGCCACCATAACGTCGGCGTAGAACTCGGCGACCGAGACGGGCCGCAGCATGATCTGGCGGAAGTGGCCGTCGCTCGTTCGCAGCCACAGCACATGGTCGATGAAGTCGAACTCGGTCTGCAGGGTGCGGCCGGCCGCCGGCATCGGCCCGGTGCTTAAGCCTCGCGCCGTCACGTAGAGCGTGACGTGCCAGGAATGATTGAGCCACGGCGTCAGCGCGAGCCGCACCTTGCCGGCGATCTGCGTCCACAGCTGCAAGGTTTCCAGCGTGTCCTTCCACGCCGCGTACGGCAGCTCGGGCCAGGCGTTGCTGTTGTCTTGCGTCATCGCACAACCTTTCCCGGCCTCATGGTGAGGAGCGTCGCCCAGCGATGCGTCTCGAACCATGGGGCCGCCTATCCTTCGAGACGGCCGCTTCGCGAGTCCCTCAGAGCCTGAAATTTCGGCGGCGCATGGCTCCCTTCCACCAAGCATAGCGTATGGCCGAAGCGGTGGGGCGTTCACGCTTGTCTTCGAAACCGCATGCCCTGCCATTTTGAGTGCGGAGCGAGGCTGGCACCATCCTCACGCCGCCTTGCCGCAGCCCTGCGGCTTGAACACGCGCTCCTTCGACGCCGGAAATTTTTGCAGCTTCTCCGCCGGCCGGATCGGCCGCGGCGCAAAATTGCCGCCGCAGTTCGGGCAGCGGCCGCCGAGCCGCGTTTCCACACAGCCGCGGCAGAACGTGCATTCGAAGGTGCAGATCATGGCGTCGGGCGCGTCCGGCGGCAGGTCCTTGTCGCAGCATTCGCAGTTCGGGCGCAGCGCCAGCATGCAAGCCTCCTGTTGCGAGGTCCCGGCCCGCCGATGCATGGGCCCGCCATGGCAACAATACCAGAATTGATGCCGCGGTGCCGCGCCCCGTGGTGCATCCGCGGTTGAATTGCCCTGTGGCCCGGCGGCAATGGACGAAAGCGTCCTCGCCGGCTCCGCCGAAACCCGGCACAATGCTGGCTTTCACGTCCGGGGTCGCCATGTTGCGCAGGCTGATCGGAGCCGCCGCCATCGTCGTTCTGTCCGCGGGGTTGGCCTGCGCGCAGATTTACGAGTTGCTGCCCGGCTACGGCCTCAACTACGACGACAGCGCCCGCTTCGGGCTGGTGCCGTACTATGAGAGCACGCGCTCGCCGGAAGATCTGGTCCGCGATCAGGACAGCGAGCGGCGATATCGCGAGACGATGGCCAAAATTCCGGACAAGAAGCCGTCGAACGATCCGTGGCGCAAGGTCCGCGCGGCGCCAGCGGCGGTTCCGGCGGACCGGCACAGGCCCGAGTGAGCTGCGGCGGGCGGCGCGGGGATTGGACGAAGCTTGGTCTGGCGCGTCGCGCGGCGCGGCGGCATACTCCGCCCGGGATCATCGGAGCGCTGCCATGTTTCGTCACAGCTTCATTATTGGCCTGATCCTCGTCGCGCTGGCCGGGCCGGCTGCGGCGCAGGCCCTGATCCCGACCGGACCGCGCGGGCCGAGCCGCGAGCAGATCGAGAAGGAGCAGCGCGAGGAAAGCGCCGCCAGGCGCGCCATGGAGGAGGTTCCCGACCGCAAGCCGGCGTCGAAGGACCCATGGGGCAACGTGCGCTCGGCGCCGCAGACCTCCAACTCCGCGAAGAAGCCGCGTTAATGCGATCCATTTGACAAAAGCGGCGGCGGCAAACGCACTTCCCCTCCCCCGCAAGCGGGCGAGGGAAAGAAAATTCGCGGCATCGCATCACGCTCCAGCCGGTCGCGCGCCGCTACATCTTCTCCACGCCGGCGTCCTTGACGATCTTCTCCCAGCGCGCGTACTCGGACTTGACGAAGGCCGCGAACTCGGCCTGGCTCATCGTCACAACGTCGAGGCCTGCGCCCGCCATCGCCTTCTTCGCCGCATCGTCCTTCTGCATGCTTTCGGTCACCGCGTGGATGCGCGCCAGGACCGGCGCCGGCGTGCCGGCCGGCGCCACCACGCAGATCCACACGCTCATCAGATAGCCCGGCAGGCCGGCCTCGGCCGAAGTCGGCAGGTCCGGCACGTAAGGCAACCGGTTCTTGGTCGCGGTCAGCAGCAGCCTGATTTTTTTCGCCTCGAGCCCCGGGCGGAAGCTGCCGATCGAGCTCGACACCATGCTGATGCGGCCGCCGAGCAGGTCGGTGATCGCCGGGGCGTTGCCGCGATAGGGCACGTGCACCATCTCGATGCCCGCCATGTGGGCGAACTCGGCCCCCGACAGGTGCGGCAGCGAGCCGGGCCCGGCCGAACCGTAGGTGAAGGTGTTGGGCTTGGCTTTCGCCAGCGCCTGGAATTCCTTGAACGACTTCGCCGGCACCTCCGCATTGATCGCGATGAGCTGCGGCGCGTCGCCGATCATCGCGACCGGAATAAGGTCTTTCAGCGGATCGAACGGCATCGACTTCTGGATGAACGGATTGATGACGAGGTTGCCGTTCAGCGCCAGGCCCAAGGTCGCGCCGTCGGGCGCGGCTTTCGCCACCGCGTCCATGCCGAGCGAGCCCGCCGCCCCGGTGCGGTTCTCGACCACGGCCTGCTGGCCGGTGATGCGGGTGATGTGCTCGGCGAGCAGCCTCGCGCCGAGATCGCCGATGCCGCCCGCGGCAAAGCCGGTGACGATGCGCACGGGCTTGGCCGGCCAGTCCGGTGACTGTGCCGAGGCCGGGGCGAACGCCGCCAACCCGACCAGCGCTGCGCCAAGCGCCGCGGCGATGTTTCGAACGCACATTCTGATCCTCCCGAGAATTTCGCCGCGCATCATGGATGGCTCGGCGCGAGCCGGCAATGTCTCACCGCGCCGCAGCCTGTTCGCCTCCGCGCGCGACGGGCTGGTTCCCCGCACACTATTGATGCATAATGCTCCAATGACGTTCACGCGTATCACCGTCGATCCTGCCGTATGCACCGGCAAGCCATGCATTCGGGGACTTCGTTTCCCGGTGGCGCGACTGCTTGGACTTTTGGCAACTGGCGAGACTCGCGACGATATTCTGAGGGCCTACCCTTATCTCGAATCCGGCGACATCGACGAAGCATTGCGTTACGCCGCGTTTCTTGCTGAGGACGAGACGGTCGAGCTTGCGTCCACGGACTGATCCGTGAGGTTCCTAGTCGACATGCCGCTTTCGCCGGGGTTAGCGACATGGCTCAGAGAGCAAGGCCACGACGCCGTCCATGCTTCGGATTTGAACCTCTTTCGCGCCCCCGATCTCGACATCCTCGCGCGCGCGAAGCAGGAGGGGCGAACTCTTGTCACCGCCGACCTGGACTATCCGCGTCTGCTTGCGCTGGCGCAGATTACCGATCCAAGTTTGATCGTGTTCCGTGACGGCAATTGGAGCGACGCCGACATTGTCGCCCGAATGGGAGCGATTTTGCCGGAGCTTGCCAATCTCGAACCAAGCATTTTCGTGGTAGATCGAAATCGCGTGCGCCGGCGTCGCTTGCCAATTCAGCGTTGAACGTTCCCCGTAGGGGAGAACGGCCAGTCGCTTGTCTTGACGGGGGCCTCTTTCTACATACGCTCGGCAGGCTGGCGCTCGGGCGATTGCGCGAATGAGCAGTTTTGAAATTTACCTGCTAACGGCCCTGTTGCTTGTCATGGCCGTCGGCGTGACGGTCTTCGGCCTCACCTCATGGCTCGATCACCGCGAGCAGCGTCACAATCCGCGCGGCGCGCGTTTTGTTTTCAGCCGTCGCTTACGATCCCCACCCACCGGGCCATAGCGCGTCGAAGACACGCGTAGCCGCGCTTTCGGCCCGGCGATCTCCCCTTTTCAAGGGGAGGTAAGAGCGCACGTTGCGTAGCCGCAGTCGGGGCGATGCTACTTGTCGCTCGTTTCGGCCACCGGCTCGGCCTTGCGTTGCGCATCGCGCTCCGGCTGCGCCACCGCCTGGCCCGCGGCCGGCGGATGGCCGTACATGCCGACGTAGCAGCACTGGTTGGTGTTTTGCTCGCAGGTCTGCGCGCAAGTGCCCTGTACCGATTGCGGCCGCGACGAGCAATGGTCCATGCCGGCGCCGTATTGCTTGGAGCAGCCGTCTCCTGCACCAGCGCGGGATGGTTAAACACAGCGGCCGTGCGCCGGCGAAAAATTATTCTGGCGATTTCGCAAATCCTTCCCTAAATGCACGGCCGTGCCAAAATCCTCCTACCGTATCGCCCGCTCGAGAGCCGGGCTTGGTCTGTTCGCCACCAGACAATTTCGCAAGCGCGAGTACATCGTGACGTACCGCGGCCGCCGCATCCGCAACGCCGAAGCCGATCGCCTGGAGGCGCGCGGCTCGCGCTACATGTTCGAGATCAACACGCGCTGGACCATCGACGGCTCCAGGCGCTGGAACATGGCGCGCTACGTCAACCATTCGTGCCGGCCGAACGCGGAAGCCGTCGAGCGCCGCGGCCCGATCATCGTCTATGTGGCGCGGCGCAAGATCAAGCCGGGCGAGGAGATCACCGTCGACTACGGCAAGGATTATTTTTCCGCCTTCATCGGCAGGAGCCGCTGCCAGTGCGTCAAATGCCGCGAGCGCCGCGCCGAGCGCCAGGTGAAATACCGGGCCAAGCTCCGCCGCGCGCACGCCAGAAAGAAGCTCAAGCGCAGGCGCAAATGAGCCCAGCTCCCGGCGCCACCCGCCGGGAGCGACCTCATCTTGGCCTCGGACCTAATTAGGGCCTGTCCTCAATTAGAGGATTCCCAAGCAGATTATCGCGTGATTCATAGGCGGTCAGCTAATTCGGAGCTGACAGATGCGCCGCTATGGTCTTCGGGATGATCAATGGGCCAGGGTCAAAGATGTGCTGCCGGGACGGCAGGGTCACGTCGGAGTGACCGCCAAGGATAATCGGCTGTTTGTGGAGGCGGTGCTTTACCGCTATCGCGCCGGAATACCATGGCGAGACCTTCCAGAGCGTTTTGGGGACCCGATCAAGATTCACACGCGATTTTCGCGCTGGGCCAAGAGCGGCGTGTGGAAGAAGCTGTTTGAGATGCTGGCGAGCGATGCCGACAATGCGTGCGCCATGATCGACAGCACGATCGTGCGGGCGCATCAGCATAGCGCCGGCGCCAAAAAAAAGACGGCGAAGACCAAGCGATCGGGCGCAGCAAAGGCGGGCTGAGCACCAAGGTTCATGCGCTTGTCGACGCATTGGGCAATCCGCTGGACTTCATTTTGACGCCGGGCCAAGCCCATGACCTGGAAGGTGCCGACGCGCTGCTGCCAAACATGGCGGCCGACACCTTACTGGCAGACAAAGCCTTCGATGCCGATGAACGGGTGATCGAGCCCTTGCTGGCCCGGGGCAAGTCGGTCGTGATCCCACCCAAGAGCAACCGCAAGATTAAACGAGATTTCGACAAGGAGGCCTACAAGGCGCGCCACCTCATCGAGAATTTTTTCTGCAAGCTCAAGCAATATCGCGCCATCGCCACGCGCTACGACAAAACCGCCAGAAACTTCCTCGCCGCAATTCACCTCGCGGCTGCTATCATCTGGCTCAATTGAGGACAGGCCCTAGAACTCCTTGCCGAGCATCGCGTCCACCGAATACGGGCCGCCGCCGCGACACATGATGAAGAGATACACCAGCAGCCACAGCACGACGAACTCGGCGCCGCCGATGCCCACGCCCCAGCCGGCAGCCAGATGGGTCTTGGCGATCACCAGGAACTCAAGCACCAGGATCAGCGCCATCGGCCGGGTGAACAGCCCGAGCGTGATCAGGATCGCTCCGGCCACCTCGACAATAATCGCGACATAGGCCGCCGCCAGCGCCGGCTCGACGCCGCGCCGGGCCATGACGTTGGCGGCGATCGCCGCCGGACCCGCCATCAGCTTCGGCCACACATGCGGGATCAGCATCAAACCCGCTGCGACCCGCAGCAGCAGGTACGCCCATTCGGTCCATTGCCCATACATTCGGCTTAACCCTGGCAACAGCGGCCGTGTGTTTGTCATGCTCATTTTGATCCTCCCCGGGGCCCGCACTTACCGGCAGCAGCCCCCGCACTATTACGTCACGCGAGCGCGCCGCCTTCAAGCACCCTGCGGCGGTGACGGGGCCGGGTTCCCCGCGTAGGATATTCTTGCCCACAAAGGGAGAGACGAATGCCGGCCGTCTGCGATTGCTTTCCAGAGCTGAAATCGGTCACCGAGGCGCGCGAGGCGCGCTACCGCGCCGATCCATCGAAGCGCGCGCCCGAGGGGCCGCAGTCCTCCCTGGAGGTCAGGGTCACCTCGACCGGCCGGCTCAACGAACGCGTCAATTGCCGCAACAGTCGGCAGAGCTTCGTCATCAGCGAACCCAAGCACGTCGGCGGGCTTGCCGACGCCCCGACCCCGCTGGAATACCTGCTATCCGGCGCGGTCGGCTGCTACGCCGCGGTGTTCGCCTTCTATGCCGCCAAGCTCGGCGTCGACTACCAGAGCTTCGAGGCGGTGGCGCGAACCGATTTCGACGTGCGCGGCCACATGATGCCGGACGCGCCGTTCTCCGGCTTTCAGAAGGTCACGATCGAAATCGCCGTGAAGAGCGACGCGCCCGCGGAGCGGCTCGCCGAGGTCGAGCGGCTGGCGCTGGCCGGCTGTCCGGGGATCGCGACCTTGCGCGAGCCGGTCGCGGTCGAGACGACGCTGAAAATTGCGCCCGCCGCGGAAGCCGCGGCGGGCGTTGCAATTCGATCGGTCGCGAGCGTCGCCGGTTAGTTAGTGCTTGGCCAGCGCGCGGTGCGGCGACTTCTGCATGGTCTGCTGCCGCGGAGCCGGCTTCTGCTGCGGCTGCTGCTCGGCGACCTGTTCCTTGGCCGCATCCTGCGCCTGCGCGGCTTCCTGCGGCTGACCCGTCTTGGCCAGGGCGTCACGGCCCTCGCCATTCTGATCTGCGGCCGTCGCCGGTCCGCCGTTCAGCGGCCGCTTGCCGTAGACGCCTTCCGCGCAGACATTGTTCTTGCCTTCGCAGCCCTGGAAACAGCCGTCCTGGATTTGCTTGCTCGACCGGGTCGCGCACGAGTTCATGCACGCCTGGTATTCCTTGGCGCAGGCCGCCTGGCTCGACGCGCTGCTGATATTGCACGCCAGAATGGCGGCGACCGCCGCGGGCACAAGTGCAATCGCTTTCATCGACGTAACCTCGCTCTGCCTCCTCAAGCGCCGCATCACGTCTTGGGCCGCAAGCTATTTGGCGGCGTCTGCAAATGCATCCTCAATCGGCGCGAATGGTTAAAGCGGCCGGAACCGGCGGCGGCTGGCGGTTGTGTCGGGTCGTTCCGAGCCTCCGCCCAGAGCGGCTCGCCCCGCCTCAACCGTCCAATTCCTTGTAGGCCCGGAAGATGCCCCATTCGTTGAAGGGAATACGGCGGTCCGATTGCAGGTAGGCGGCGATCCGCGGCCGCTCGGCGACGCGGTCGCGCAACGCCACGAGCAGCGGCACTTTCTTCTCGAACCGCCGCATGCGCCGCGGAAACGCGTAGCGCAGCCCTTCGACGATCTGGAACAGGCTCAGATCGACGTAGCTGAGCTTGCGGCCGAACACATAGGGCCCGCGGCTGCCTTCGAGCACCTTCTCGAAATAGCCGAGCATCTTCGGCACGCGGTGGCGCCAGAATTCCTTGGTGTAGCGCTTGGCCGCCGGCCGCTGCTCCTCGTAGTAGAGCTGGCTGGAGATCGGGTGGTGGGTGTCGTGAATCTCCTTGACGAAATCGGTGATGGTGAGTTGGAGCTGGAGCGCCCACAGCCGATCGGCCTCGCGGCGCGGCACCAGGCCGAGCCGCGGCCCGAGATAGTGCAGGATCATGGCGGTCTGGGCGATGACCAGCTTGCCAACCTTGAGAAACGGCGGCGCGTAAGGCGGACGTTTGACCCGCGGGCCCCTGATGAACTTCATCATCGTCTCGACGCCATAGCCGCGCCGGCGAGCCACATCGACGTAGTCCGCCCCGCCCTCCTCCAGCGCCAGCCGGACGAACTCGCCGCGGCCCTGGATTTCCGGCCAGTAATAAAGCTCATAGCGCATGGGTCGCCTCCACCTCCGACAGCAGCTCCAAGCTTAGCGCGTTGCACGGCGGCTGCGAGAGGGCAAGCTGCGGTCACGTGACGCGCTCGGCGGCAGGCCCGACAAAACCCTGGGTCCGGGCCGGCTCTCGGCCTTTGCAGACGCCCGCGGCCATGCGGGTGCACGGCCTTTACCATTCGCGTTTTTGGCTGCCCCGTCGGTGTCCGGCGTGCTAACCAGCGCTCTCCTCCAGACCTCAACCGCAAGGCCCGAGTGAGCGCCACCACCAGCAGCGCCGAACGGCCCGCCCCCAAACCGCCGGCGCGGCGGGAACACATTCCGCTGGCGATATTCCTGATGGTCAGCGCCGGGCTGATCTTTTCGTTTTCCAGCGCCGCCTCAAAATGGCTGGTCCAGACCTATCCGGTCGGCGAGGTCCTGTTCAGCCGGGTCTTCGTCTCCCTGATCGCGTTCTCGGCCTTTGCGCTGCCAACCTCCGGTCTGTCGGTGCTCCATACGAAGCGGCCGGGCGCTCACGTCCTGCGCGGCGTCTCGCAGTTCACCTCGCAGACCCTGCTGCTGATCGCCTTCAGCATGATGCCGCTGGCAAGCGCCACCGCCATCAACTTCTCGGCCCCGCTGTTTGCCGCACTGGCCTCGATCGTGTTCCTCAAGGAGTCGGTCAGCCGCACGCGCTGGGTCGCGCTGGTAATCGGCTTCATCGGCGTGCTGATCGTCACCGCCCCCGGCAGCGAGACCTTCCAGATCGGCGCGCTCTACGCCCTCGGCAATTCTCTGCTGTTCGGCACCGTCACCGTGGGCGTACGCGGCATGACGCGGACCGAGTCGGCCAAGACGTTGACGATGTACCAGTTGATCTGGCTGTCGATCTTCTACGGCCTGACGCTGCCGTTCTTTTTCGTGATGCCGCGATGGAGCGACGCCTGGCTGATCGTGGGCAACGGCATCTGCAACATGCTCGGCCAGTACTGGTGGACGCGCGCGCTGCACCTTGCGCCGACCGCGGCGATCGTGCCGTTCCAGTATCTGTCGCTGCTCTGGGCGATGGGATTCGGCTTTGCGCTGTGGGGCGACGTACCGACCGCCGGCCTTCTGATCGGCTCCGCGATCGTGGTCGGTTCAGGCCTTTATCTCTTGTGGCACGAGACGCGGCCGAAAACGCCAAAGCCGGGGCCGCCGTAGTCAGCAGCAACCGACGGCATCGAAGGCCGCCGTCATCGATACCGTCATGGTCACCGGATTCAAAGCGCGGCAAGCGCCTTGTTGTAATAAGACAGATCGACGTACTTGTCGGGCGCTGGCGGGTTGCCGCCCCATTGGCCTTCGATCTCGGCGCGCAATTTGAGAACGTTTTTGAACCCCTCCATGTCGAACTTGGCGTCCTTGGCCATGCCGCCGGCCGGATCGGTGACGATGGCATAGGACCGGGCGGCGAAATCCGGGCTGAGCTTGAGCCGGTCGATCAGAAGCTGGATCGCCTGCCGCCTTGTTGGCCGGGTCGAGAACCCAGCGGCGGCCTTCCACGGTTGCCTGGATATAACGCGCCAGCGTGTCGCTGTTGGCCTTGGCCCAGTCGCGCATCACGATGGTGCAGTCCGACTGGTAGGCGCCGATCGATTTTATCGCCGGGCCCATGTCCTTGAATCCGGCCGCCGTGGCCACGAAGATGAAAGGCAGACCCATGACGCCCGCCGACGCATTGGCCTTGTCTTTCTTCATTGCGTCGAGCCGCTGACCTGTTCCGCCGACCGAATTGACCCTGTAGTCGCCCTTGTTCAATCCGTTGTTCTTCAGGGCCTTGTAGAGCAGCAGTGCAAAGGCGGTGTTGGGCGCGTCAACCACCACGGTGGTGCCGCGCAGGTCGGCAAGCGAGTTGATCTCCGGCTGGACGATGATGTGGTTGAACCCGTTATCGCCGCCGGTGACGATGACCGCGTCCTGCTTGGCGAGTTCCACCATCGCGATTGCGTTGTCGGCCGCGGACTGGATGATCTGGTGATCACCCCTGGCCAGTCCATCGCGCTGCATCGTCGAATTCACCGTGCTCAGCAGTTCGACCGCGAGACCGTGCTTGGCGAACAGTCCTTTGTGCTGGGCGGCAAAGATCGGGAAATTGGTCATGCCTGGGAACGACATGACCTTGATGGCGGCCAGGTTCTGCGCCGCAGCCTTCGCCGCGGCGCCGGACATCAAAGCAGCGCTGCCAGCCAAGAGAAACCTCCGCCTGCTCGATGGCCTCATGTCAGCGACCTTATGCCTTCAGCCGCGGAATCAGCCGCGTCGCATTGCCGTTCTCGATCGCCGCGATGTCGGCGGAGGAAAGCCCGAGCTTTTGCAGGTCCTTGTTCTGGTCGAGCGGGAAATACGGATAGTCGGTGCCGTAGGTGACCTGCGAGACCGGCACGAGCTTGAGCAGCGCCGCCATCGCCGGCGCCGACGTGGCGTTGGCGGTGTCGTAGTGCAGCCTGGCCATCTCGGCCATGACGCCGTTCGGCAGCGATCTCCTTGAACTTCGGATTCTGGTCGTAGAACGCGGCGATGCGCCCGGCCATCATCGGGATGGTGCCGCCGGCATGCGAGAACAGCCACTTGATGTCCGGATAGCGCGCGAACGAGCCGCTGAGCAGCAGGCTCGTCACGGTGCGCGTGGTGTCGTGCGGCACCTCGATCACCGCCGGGAACGTGCCGACGCTGAGCCGGCCGCAGCAGGCCGCGACCAGCGGATGCACATAGACCACCGCCTTGCGGCGGTTGAGTTCCTCGAGCACCGGCTGGTACATCGGATCGCCGAGCCACTTGTCGCCGTAGTTGCTCTGCAGGTTGATGCCATCGGCCTTGATGGTGTCGAAGGCGTATTCGATCTCCTTCAGCGTGACATCGACGTTCATCATCGACAGCGGCGCGAAAATGCCGAAGCGGCCGGGATAGTCCTGGCGCATCTTGGCGGCGAAATCGTGGCAGGCGCGGACGGTCTTGGCGGCGTTCTCGGCGCCGGCGTCGAACCACAGGCCGGGCGTGGAGGCGAGCGACACCACCGCGGTGCGGACGCCGGCCTTGTCCATCATCTCGATCGACTTGGCCGGCGTCCAGTCGAACACGCCCGGATAAGGCGGGATGTGGCGCTTGCCCTCCCACTCCTTCTGCTGCGCCAGATAGGACGGCGGATAGAAGTGGTGGTGCGTGTCGATCAGTGTCTTGGCGGCCTGCGCGCGCACCGCGGGCGCGGGCAGCATCGCTGCGGCGGCTGCGGCACCGACGCCGGCCAGGAACTGGCGGCGGGACGAGCGTGTGGAACGCAAGCCGGACAATTGTGGAACAGCATGGACTTCCTCCCTGATGCTTTTCGTTGTTCCGGTTCGCTGCCGGATTTGCGCCGATGATAGCGCTTGGCGGCATGATCCGAAAGCGCGGGCAGATGCTGCGGCATCAGGCCGACCGGGTTGACGGCGGCAGAACCGCTTGGCCTATAGGGCCGCAAAACGCGCGACCCGACCATGCCGAAGATCACCTACATCGACACAGGAAGGCGCCGAGACGCACGGTCGAGGCCGAAATCGGCGCGACCGTGATGGAAACCGCGATCAACAACGACGTTCCGGGCATCCTGGCGACCTGCGGCGGCTCCTGCTCCTGCGCCACCTGCCACGTCTATGTGGACGAGCGATGGCTCGAGCAGCTGCCGCCGCCGGAGCTCGAGGAGAGCGACATGCTCGACACCGCCCATGATCTCAAGGACAACTCGCGGCTGTCCTGCCAGATCGTGGTCACCGAGGCGCTCGACGGCCTGACCGTCACCACCCCGCCACGGCAAATCTAGGGCCTGTCCTCAATTAGAGGATTCCCAAGCAGATTATCGCGTGATTTATAGGCGGTCAGCCGATTTGGAGCTGACAGATGCGCCGCTATGGTCTTCGGGATGATCAATGGGCCAGGGTCAAAGATGTGCTGCCGGGACGGCAGGGTCACGTCGGAGTGACCGCCAAGGATAATCGGCTGTTTGTGGAGGCGGTGCTTTACCGCTATCGCGCCGGAATACCATGGCGAGACCTTCCAGAGCGTTTTGGGGACCCGATCAAGATTTACACGCGATTTTCGCGCTGGGCCAAGAGCGGCGTGTGGAAGAAGCTGTTTGAGATGCTGGCGAGCGATGCCGACAATGCGTGCGCCATGATCGACAGCACGATCGTGCGGGCGCATCAGCATAGCGCCGGCGCCCAAAAAAAGACGGCGAAGACCAAGCGATCGGGCGCAGCAAAGGCGGGCTGAGCACCAAGGTTCATGCGCTTGTCGACGCATTGGGCAATCCGCTGGACTTCATTTTGACGCCGGGCCAAGCCCATGACCTGGAAGGTGCCGACGCGCTGCTGCCAAACATGGCGGCCGACACCTTACTGGCAGACAAAGCCTTCGATGCCGATGAACGGGTGATCGAGCCCTTGCTGGCCCGGGGCAAGTCGGTCGTGATCCCACCCAAGAGCAACCGCAAGATTAAACGAGATTTCGACAAGGAGGCCTACAAGGCGCGCCACCTCATCGAGAATTTTTTCTGCAAGCTCAAGCAATATCGCGCCATCGCCACGCGCTACGACAAAACCGCCAGAAATTTCCTCGCCGCAATTCACCTCGCGGCTGCTATCATCTGGCTCAATTGAGGACAGGCCCTAGATATCCACGCCCCCTCCTTACGGACGCCCTCGCTCTCCACTAGACTTGGATGCAAGCTTGCCGGGGACAGGCGGCGGGCGGGGATTTCAACGACTGCCGATGTCGGCTGGGGTCGCCGCGCGCAGGGGTCCAGGAGGGTGCAATGATCAGGACAAGTCTCACCGTGGCGGCGCTAAGCCTCTTGCTGGCTGGCCCCGCCGCCGCCATGGGGCCCGGCCCGTTCTGGGGCGTGCACGGCCCCAAGGGCAACGACACCGGCGGCATCATTCCGTGGTCGCCGGACAACGAGCGGATGGCGCCTCAGCTCGCCCAGGAGAACTGCGGCACCTATCACAAGTACGCGGTGCCAACGAGCATCCACCGCGTCCCCGGCGACTTCATCGCCTACAAGTGCGTCTGGGATTCCGCCGGAAAGGCGCAAGAGATACCGCTAACGCGCCGGCACCTCGACCGGCGCACAGTTGCGTCGGCCCGACGACATGCATTCGTCGGCGCGCCGCGCGTCGATCATGGCGTTGGCGAGCCAGACGCCGATGCCGACCAGCACCATGCCTGCCACCAGCAGAAAGATGTTCGCGGCGCGACGGTCGCGCGCCTCCTGTTCGGGGGAGGGCTGCGGCTCACGATCGCCGGCAGGCATGTGCGGCATCAGTCATGGTCATCGTCGCGCCACCCGGCCTGTTGTAACATAGGTTGCCGCGACGATGGCCAAAGTGCCGCATTGATTCCGACGCGACGACCATCAGACTGATCGCATATCCGGGGAGGCTGTCATGCACAAGATTTTGCTGGCATTCGCTTGCGCGACCGCGCTGATGCTTTCGGGATGCGGCAAGCCTCCGCCTGGCCCCCCTGGCGCGCCCGGTGCGAAGGGCGACCGCGGCGAGACCGGCGCCAAAGGCGACAAGGGCGATAAAGGCGATCCCGGTCAGAAAGGCGATCCTGGGTCGAAGGGCGATCGCGGCGATGCCGGACCGAAGGGCGACAAAGGCGACAAGGGCGATGCCGGTGCGCCGGGGGCTGCCGGCGCCGCGGGCGCAACCTTCCGCGTCCTGACGAGCAACTCCGCTTCGGCGAACTGCAACGGCGATGAGGTGGTGATCAGCGCCATCTGCCTCGGCTCGCCGAACTTCACGCCGCTCAAGCTTTCCGGCAACGGCGCACAGTGCGGCGATGAGGCCAACGCCACGTCGGTACAGATCAGGCTGGTTTGCGGAAAGAAATAGGAAAATAGGAAATTCGCTGTGAGGGATGGCTGCGCGCGGATAGCAGGGCGTCTGCACGAGGGCCGTCCCCCACATTCGCCCGCGCTCGCCCATCGGGGCCTTTAGGATTTAATCGTGTCGTGATATAGATGGACTTATGCGCAAAACCCAATCGCTCAGCATCACACTTCCTCATGAAATGGCTCGGATGGTGAAAGACAAAGTCGCCTCCGGCGATTACGCTACAGAAAGCGAGGTCATCCGCGAGGGATTGCGGGCGCTTCGGTCGCAAGATAGCGCGCTTGAAAATTGGCTTCGCACTGAGGGGATGGCGGGCTACGATGCCTACCACCGAAGCGGTAAAGGTCAGCCGGCCACCGCAGTGTTTGCCCAACTTCGCGAACGTGGCGTCAAAGGCAAGCGCGCAGGCGGGCATCGCACGATCAAGCGCTGATGGCCCACACGGTCATTGTCAGCGATGCCGCCAAGGCCGACCTTGTCGCGATCTTTGACTACATCGCAGAACGTGCGGGCGAAGCTATTGCGCGCAATTTCGTTGACCGGATCGAGTCGTACGTCCTTGGCTTTGCAGACTTACCCGAACGCGGCACCAAACGAGACGACCTGAGGCCCGGATTACGAACGGTCGGATGGCGGCGGCGCGCCACGATCTTGTTCGAAGTCGATCGCGGGCGGCGGCGCGTCATCATTCACGGCGTGTACTACGCGGGCCGAAACTTCGACGACGGAGAGGAATTCGATTAGCCAAGCGACCTACGCATCAAGACGCAGTATTGATAGAAATCGTCGCAGTCTCAGCGGACAATTCGCGCAACGCCTTTGCGGTCTCGGCCTGGACCTGATCCAAGCCGCAACCAAACAGGACCGGCAAGGCTATCCGCTTCTCGGGGTCATCGTTCCAGACCGGTGTAACGATCGAGCGCTTGCGCACGAGGTCGTAGGGCAATGCTGCTGCTATGACGGAATGAGATGGTATCGAGCCTCTTACGCCGCTCATCGTCTCCTTCACCGCCGCGACCAAGCTGCTTGAGCGTGAACGGCTTGGGCAGGAACGAGAACTGCTTGCGCGTCCTGCGGCAGGCTCTTCTCGAACGCCTCCTCGGCGTAGCCGGAGACGAAGATGATCTTCAGCTCCGGGTTGCGCTTGCGCAGTTCCTTGAGCAGCGTCGGGCCGTCCATCTCCGGCATCACCACGTCGGAGACGACGAGATCGACCTTGCCGCCGTTCTTGCTGAGCACCTCGATCGCCTCGACGCCGTTGCCGGCCTCGAGCACCGTGTAGCCGCGCGAGGTGAGCCCGCGGGCGTTGAGCGCGCGCAGCCCCTCCTCGTCCTCGACCAGCAGGATGGTGCCCTGCCCGGTGAGATCGGCGCGGCCGGCGACGCGGCGCCGCGTCCTCGATCGCGCGCCAGCTGACGTCGCGCGATGCCCGGCGCCTCGGTCGCGCGGCGGCGCAGCGAGCGGCGTCCTCGGCGCTCGGCACATGGCGCGGCAGGAAGATGCGGAACGTCGTGCCCTTGCCCGGCGTCGATGTCCGGATAGATGAAGCCGCCGGTCTGCTTGACGATGCCGTAGACGGTCGAGAGGCCGAGGCCCGGTGCCCTTGCCGACCTCCTTGGTCGAGAAGAACGGCTCGAAAATCTTGTCGATGATCTCGGGCGGAATGCCGGTGCCGGTGTCGGCCACCTCGACCAGCACGTAGTCGGCCGCCGGCATGCCCTTGTAGTGCATACTGCGCGGCCTCGGCCGCGGCGACATTGGCGGTGCGCACGATGAGCTTGCCGCCGTCGGGCATGGCGTCGCGCGCGTTGACCGCGAGATTGACGATCACCTGCTCGAACTGGGAGATGTCGGCCTTGACCGGCCACAGATCGCGGCCGTGCTTGACCTCGAGCTTGACCTTCTCGCCGATCAGCCGGCGCAGCAGGATGGTCAGGTCCGCCAGCGCGCTCGCCGAGATCGAGCACCTGCGGCCGCAGGGTCTGCCGGCGCGAGAACGCCAGCAGTTGCCGCACCAGGCTCGCCGCCCGGTTGGCGTTCTGCTTGATCTGCATGATGTCCTGGAACGACGGATCGGTCGGCTTGTGCGCGTTGAGCAGGAAGTCGGTCGCCATCATGATGGCGGACAGCACGTTGTTGAAGTCGTGCGCGATGCCGCCGGCGAGCTGGCCGACCGACTCCATCCGGGCGCGCTGGTTGACCTGGTTCTCCAGCGTGCGCTGGCCGGTGGTCTCGAGCGCGTAGACGATCGCGGCCTCGCCGTCGCGCTCCTCCTCCTCGACCGGCGAGACGTAGAAGCGGCCGCAGCGCTCGCCGTTGCCGGTCAGCGCGGCGTCGACCGGCGCGATCTCGCTCTGGCCCGGCGGCGGCCTTGCGGATCGCGCTTTCCAGCGGCTCGCGGTCGCGCTCGGACGACCACCGAGAGGATCGAGCGGCCGTCGTCGCTCGTCCTTGCAGCGCGTCCGGGAACAGGCGCGCGAACAGCGCATTGGTGCGCGCGATCTTGCCCGTCCTTGTCGACGGTCGCGATCGCCATCGGCGTCGACTGGAAGAACCGCATGAAGCGGACTTCGGCGGCGCGCTGCGGATCGGCGGCCTCGCCGCGGGCGCGGTTGAGCACCAGCGTGCGCGAGGCGCCGGGCGCGCCGTCGGCGCCGAACGCGACCTTGTGGAACAGCCGCACCGGCAGCGTGCGGCCGCTGCGGGTCTTGAAGTCGATGTCGAGCACTTCGGTCTTGACCTCGCCGGGCGCGGCGGCGAGCGTGGTGAGCAGCGCCGCGCCGTCGCCGGAGACGATGTCGGCGAGCTTCAGCCCGCCGGAGCCGACCTGGGCGAGATCGTGGTCGAGCCAGGCGGCCAGCGTGGCGTTGAGATAGACGATGTTGCCGTTGCCATCGACCGAGAAGAAGCCGGCCGGCGCATGATCGAGATAGTCGATGGCGTGCTGCAGCTCCTGGAAGATGTTCTCCTGGCGCTCGCGGTCGCGCGTCACGTCGGTGACGGTCCAGAGCGTCAGCCGGCCGGCTGGCCTTGCGCGTCGCCGAGCGGCCGCACGCGCAGCCGCAGCCAGCTCGCGGCCTTGCCCTTGAGGCCGGTGACCCGCACCTCCTCCTGGGCCCGGCGGCCTTCGCGCGCCGCCTTGAGCAGGCGATAGACCGCCTCCGAGACGTCGGGATCGCCGATGAACACGCGCTCGACCGGCCGCACGTCGTTGGCGTCGGTGGCGTCGACCAGATCGAGATAGGCGGCGTTGGCGTAGATCACCCGGCCGCGCGGGTCGGTGACCAGGAGGCCGTCGACCGCCTCGTCGACCACGGCCTTGAGCATCGGATTGCCGGTCTCCTTGCCGGCGAGCGCGCAGGATGCCGGTCGCCAGCGCGAACAGCGAGAACACGCCGACCATGGCGAGCAAGGCGAGCAGCGCCAGGATATAGGGTCCGGCGTTGCCGCGGCCGACCAGCAGCAGGCCGACGGCGGCGCCGACCAGCGCGAGCGCGACCAGCAGCACCATGCCGATGCTGCCGCCGCGCGCGCCGCCCTGGCTGCGGTCGACGGCGGGCGTCCTTGTGTCCTTCGCTCAGATCCTGCGTGGCCATGACGAGTGTTCAGATCCGATGCGTTGGACGGCGCGACGCAACGCTGTCCCTTGGTGCCCCAGCAGAGGCGGTCCGCGCAAGGGTTTCGCTCATGCCGTCCCCTAAGGTTCCACGCCGGCGGCCGGCTGCCTCAATGCCGCGACCGCCCGCGCGCAGCTTCATGACATAGCCGATGATCTCGGCCACCGCCTTGTAGTGCTCGGGCGGGATTTCCTGGTCGATCTCGACGGTGGCGTGCAGCGCGCGGGCGAGCGGCGGGTTCTCCACCATCGGGATCGAATGCTCGGCCGCCACCTCGCGGATTTTCAGCGCGAGCGCATCGACGCCCTTGGCGACGCAGACCGGCGCGTCCATGCCGCGCTCGTATTGCAGGGCGACGGCGTAGTGGGTCGGGTTGGTGATGACGACGGAGGCCTTCGGCACCGCTGGCCATCATGCGCTTGCGCATCCGCGCCTGGCGCAACTGCCGGATCTTGCCCTTGACCAGCGGATCGCCTTCGGTCTGCTTGAACTCCTCCTTCATCTCGCGGAGCGACATCTTCTGGCGCTCGAACCATTGCCGGTACTGGAACAGGTAGTCGGCGGCGGCGACCAGGAACAGCACGGCGACCACCGCGCCGAGCACGTCGAGCGACAGCGAGCGGGTGATCAAGCAGCGTGCCGAGGATGTCGGTCTGCACCAGGCCTTCGAGCCGGTAGCGCTGCGGCCACAGCAGCGCCAGCATGACCGCGCCGATCACGCACGAGCTTGACCAGGCCTTTGACGAAATTGGCGAGCGCCTGGGCTGGAGAACAGCCGCTTCAAGCCGGCCAGCGGCGAAATCTTGCGAGAACTTCGGCTTCAGCGGCTCGGTCGACCACACCAGCCGGTGCTGGATCAGGTTGCCGGCGATCGCGGCGAGCACCAGCACGCACGAGCGGCAGCGCGACCGCGGCCAGCACCTCGCGCTCGATCCGTGCCGGCGATCGAGATCAGGCCCCGGCCGTCGACCGGGATCTGGTAGGAGTTGGCGATCAGGCCGCGGAACGTGGTGGTCAGGCCGCCGCCCATCGAGCCGGAGAACGCCGCCAGCATCAGCGCGCCGCCGCCGATCACGAACCAGGTCGAGACCTCCTGGCTCTTGACGACGTCGCCGCGCTCCAGCGCCTCGTCGAGCCGTTTCTGGGTCGGGTCTTCTGTGCGTTCGGTATCGTGCTGGTCGCTCAGCCATGGCGCGCTCGCCTCACGAGCTCGGCGCGAGCACGTGCAGCACGCCTTCGACGTAATCGAGGAAGGTCATCATCATGGCGCCGAGCACCAGCACCAGGATCAGGAAGCCGACCAGGATCGACAGCGGCATGCCGACGAAGAACACCTGCATCTGCGGCATCAGCCGCGACAGCACGCCGAGCCCGAGATTGAACAGCAGCCCGAACACCAGGAACGGCGCCGCAAGCTGCACGCCGATGCGGAACGCGCCGGTGACGCGTGGTGGTCAGCACGTTGGCGACGTCGCCGAGCAGCGGCACCTCGCCGGGCTGGAACAGCGTGTAGCTGTCGTTGAGCGCGGCGATCACCAGATGGTGCAGGTCGGTGGCGAAGATCAGCGTGACGCCGAGCACGGTGAGGAAATTGCCGACGATCATGCCCTGCTGGCCCTGGGTCGGGTCGACCGCGGTGACGAAGCCGAGCCCCATCTGCTGGGCGACGACCGAGCCCGCGATCTGCAGCGCCGCAATCGTCAGCCGCGCGAGCAGGCCGAGCACCGCGCCGACCAAAAGCTCCTGGCCGAGCGTCAGCAGCACCGGGCCGAAGGCGCGCAGGTCGATCTGATAGTCGGTGCGGTGCAGCGGCAGGATCACCGCGGTGAGCACCAGCGCGATGGTGAGCCGCACCCGCGGCGACACGGTCAGCTCGCCGAGGCCCGGCAGCAGCATGACCATGGTGCCGATGCGCGCGAAGCCCAGCATGAAGGCGGCGGCGAACACCGGCAGGAACGAGACGTCGATCTGCATCGCGCTGACCTCCTCAGCGTCCTGGCCGGAGCGGCAGAGCTCATCGCGTCATTCACCCGCCGACGATGCGGGCGGCGATGCCGCGCCATGTGGCTTTGCAGCGCGTCGGCCATGAACGGCAGCGCGAGCAGCATGGCGACGAAGATCGCGAGAATCTTCGGCACGAACACCAGCGTCATTTCCTGGATCTGGGTCAGCGCCTGGAACAGCGAGATCGCGACGCCGACGGCGAGCCCCACCAGCATCAGCGGGCTCGCCACCAGCACCAGCGTCATGATGGCGTCGCGCGCCACGTCGAGCACTTCCGGTCCGGTCATGCTATTCGCCTCTTCGCTCGCCTCCCGCGCATGGCGCAGATCAGATCGGCATCTTCATGATCTCTTCGTAGGCCGAGATCACCTTGTCGCGCACCGAGACGAGCGTATCGATCGCGACTTCGGATTCGGCGACCGCCGTGACCACGTCGACGATGTTGGCCTTGCCGGCGGCCACGGCCTGGCGTCTGCATGTCGGATTGTGCGTGGTCTTGCTGAGCGCGCCGACCGCCTCCTTGACCAGCGCGCCGAAGCTCGGGCCCGCCGGAGCCCTCGCCGGCGCCCTTGGCCAGGCCCGCCGGATCGGTCAGGCGGGCGAGACTCGCATAGGCGTTGGCGGCAATGCTCGGGGTGGCCATCGTCGTCTCTCCGGATCAGGATTTGAGAATTTCGATGGTGCGCTGGATCATGCGGCGCGAGGCGCCGATGACGTTGATGTTGGCCTCGTAGGAGCGCTGCGCCTCGCGCAGGTCCGTCATTTCGACCAGCGAATTGACGTTGGGATATTTGACATTGCCGTTGGCGTCGGCGGCCGGATGGCCGGGCTCGTGCTTGATGCGGAATTCGGACGGATCGGTCTTGACGCGGCCGAGCGCCGACCACCTGCGCGTCGAGCGCGCGGTCGATCTCGCTCTTGAAGGTCGCGATCTTGCGGCGGTACGGCTCGGCGCCGGGCGTCGGCGCGGTCGAATCGGCGTTGGCGATGTTCTCGGAGATGATGCGCATGCGCCCGGCCTGCGCGCGCAGTCCGGAGGCCGCGATCGCGATCGATTTCAGGAAATCCATGACCGCTCCCTGGCTGTCAGCGCCCGCTCGGTGTCAGCGCTTGCCGATGGCGGTTTTGATCAGGCCGAGGCTTCGCGTGTAGAGCGTGGTCGCGGCCTGATAGTCCATCTGGTTGGCGGCGACCTTGATCATCTCGTCTTCGAGATTGACGGCGTTGCCGGTCGGACGCACCTCGTAGCCGCCGAAGCGCGCGGCCTGGAACTGGCTCGAGCTCGCCGTCGGACGAGGCGATGTGGCCCGGCTTCGGTGCGATCGAGCCCGACCGAGCGATCGCGTCGGCGTCGTGCGGTCGAATTGCAGCGGCGCCAGATCGCGCGGCCGGAAATTCGGCGTGTCGGCATTGGCGACGTTCTCGGCCAGCAGGCGCTGGCGCTCCTGGTGCCACTGCATCCGGGTGCGCAGCATGGAAAACAGCGGCAGATCGGTGATGGCCACGGCTCGAGCCCTCGCGGATTCCGCCGGGCCGCGGCGCGGCCGCGGTCCGATGCCGGTTCAACTCGGCAGACTTTGCCGGGTGTATGGTTAATGAGCGGTTAAATCCGGAAAATACGGCGCTTTGCCATCAATCTGCCGTTTACCAAACGAATCGGTATAACTGGCGCGATGCGACGCCAAAATCGCCCTCCGGCGTTAGTTCTTTGTTAATATTCCCGGCGGCAATTGTTGCCGGCGGCGTTAACCATTTGGCATCGCGTCGGCCGGCCCGAGGCGCCTGGCGCGCCAGGGGAACATTCGATGAACAGCCTCTTCGGCGTGGAGCTACCGACTCGCGGTGAACTTCGTCATCGCATTCGTCTTCGTGCTGCTGCTGATCGGCGCCGCCGCCTGGCTGGTGCGCCGGTTCGGCGCGACGCGGATCGACGCCGCCGCGCGCGGCCGCCAGCCGCGGCTTGCGGTGATCGACTCCGCCGCCGTCGACGGCCGCCGCAAGCTCGTCATCATCCGCCGCGACAACGTCGAGCACCTGCTGATGATCGGCGGCCCGAGCGACGTCGTGGTCGAAACCAATATCGTGCGCGCGGCAGCCGCGGCGCGACCCGCGAAGCACCGGCCGCGCGCGCAACGGCGCGCCGAGGCCGTGCCGCGCGCGCATGCCGCTGCCCGATCCGACGCCCTGGCCGTTGCAGCCCGAGCCCGCGCCCGCCGCCGCCGCTGCGGCAGCCCCGGCGGCGCGCGCCGAGCGCGCCCCCGCGCGCCGACGACGCCTGGCGAGATCTGCCGAGGCGCCGGCGGTCCAGCCCGGTCGTCAGCCGGCGCCGCGTTCGCCCGAGTCCGCCCGGTGCGCCCGGCCGACACGCTCGCCGGCCTCGCCGACGAATTCGGCCGCCGTCCGAGCCCAGCCCGAAGCGCCGCGCGTTGCAGCCGCTCCGCACGCCGCCGCGTCGCGGCGCCGCGAGCCGCCGGCAGCCCGGCCGCCGACCAGAGCCTCGCCGAGATGGCGCAGCGCCTCGAAGCCGCGCTCCGCCGCCCGATGGCGCAGAAGGTCGTCACCGAGGCAACCGCGTCACGGCCACCGTCGAAGTCAAGGCGGCGCCCGAAGCGGCAGCGCCGCCGCACCGCCGAAAAGCAGCCCGCAACCCAGCCCGCAACCGCAACAAGGCAATCTCGAGCAAGAAATGGCCAGCCTTTTGAGCAGACCAGGAAAGACTTGACGGCACGCGGGTTCGCCGCCTGCGTCCGTCTCACGACGGGGGTGGCGATAGCGCTTCTGTGTTCCGTCCCGCGCACGCTCAAGACATCAGCATCAACTTCGGCCAGGGCACCGGCCTGACCGAGCGCGTGATCCAATTGATCGCGCTGTTGACGGTGCTGTCGCTGGCGCCGT
>CAVPDL010000003.1:0-122941 GCA_963702635.1 uncultured Alphaproteobacteria bacterium | reverse complement strand
CTGGTGATGATGACTTCGTTCATCCGGATCGTCGTCGTGCTGTCGCTCTTGCGCACCGCGCTCGGCACCGCGACCGCGCCGCCCAACGCGGTGATCGTGTCGCTCGCGCTGTTTCTCACCGCCTTCGTGATGGGGCCGGCGTTTCAGAACTCCTACGACGCCGGCATCAAGCCGCTGGTCGCCAACGAGATCACCGCCGAGCAGGCGTTCGAGCGTTCCGCCGTGCCGTTCCGCGCCTTCATGCTGAAGAACGTCCGCGACAAGGACCTCAAGCTTTTCAACGACCTCGCCAAGGAGCCGGCGCCGGCCGCTCCCGAACAGATTTCGCTGCGCATTCTCATCCCGGCGTTCATGATCTCGGAGCTCAAGCGCGCTTTCGAGATCGGCTTCCTGCTGTTCCTGCCGTTCCTGATTATCGACCTCGTGGTGGCTTCGGTGCTGATGTCGATGGGCATGATGATGCTGCCGCCGGTGGTGGTGTCGCTGCCGTTCAAGCTGATTTTTTTCGTGCTGGTGGACGGCTGGAGCCTGGTTGCCGGCTCGCTGGTGCAGAGTTACGGCGGCGGGTAGCGGCTTTCTGCAGTGCCACATGTTCCGCCGTCATCATCCGCGAAAGCGGATGATCCAGTAACCACCGCATCACCGTTGATTGCTGGATGCTCCGCCTTCGCGGGCATGACAACCGAGAGGCTATCGCCGGTCGTTCAGCGCGCCGACAGCCGCTGAGCGGCTGGCCTCACGATCGAGCCGGTCGGCTCGGGATCGGCATTGGATGAAGCCGGCGCGGGCGCGGCCTTGGCCGGGGCTTTCGCCGCGTCCGGTAGCATGCCCTGCATCTCCGGATAGCGCGCCTTGAGATCGCGCAGGAAGCCCGCAAGGGTATCGGCCGAGGCCACGATCCGCGCCACGTCGCGGAATTCAGCGCTGCTCGGTCCGAGTCCGCCGGTCACCAGGTCGAACGCGCGACGCTCGGTGCCCTCGGGCATCTTGGCCGCGTATTTGTCGCGCAGCCGCGCGGTGCCGATTTTGTCGTCGGCCAGGGCGTAGGCGACGCCGGCACGCATGATGTCGGAGCGCTCGGTATCGGTGAGCGGTTCGAAACTCTTCCAGCGGTCGCCGTAGAGCAGCTCGATGTGCTCGGCGGCCTTCTGCCAGTTGCGCGCCGCCCAGTAGATGTCGGCGCGCAGCCGCAGCGATTCCCTGCCCTCGATGCCGTCGATCACCTCGAGCGCAAAATCGTTGCGGCCGATGTCGGATAGCGCGCGTGCCTCGATCAGAAGCCGCGGCACGCGAATCTCGTTGGAGAGGTCCGCGGTGCGGGTGGCGCGGAGCGCGGCCTGCGCCCGGTCGGGCTTGCGGTTCATCAAATAGATCACCGCGAGCCTGGTGGCGACCTGAGCGCGTGCCGCGCCCTGCAGGCGGTTGTCGACCTGGTACTGCAGCAGCTCCGCCGCCTGATCGAGCAGATCGACCGAAACCAGCCGCTCGGCGAGCCGCCGGATCATTTCGTCGCCGCGCCGGCCGATCGGGGTGAGCTCGCGGAAATCGTAGAACAGGCTGAGCGCGTCGATCGCCGGGAGTGCGTCGCCCTTGCCGGCGAGGAACAGCCCGTCGAAGGTCTTCGCCGCCTTGTCCTGGATGCTGCGGGTGAGCTGCGAATTGGGGAACGCGGAGAGCGCGACGCGCATCACATGGAAGGCGTCGCGATAGCGGTCCTCCTCGGTGTACAGCCGCGCCAGCATCTGCAGCGCCTCGGCCTCGGTCTCGTCGCCACGCCAGGCGGTGGTGAGGGTTTCCAGCTCGCTGATGACGTCTTTTTTCTTGAGATCGCCCCGCGCATATCGGAGCACGATCTCGCGGAGCCTGCCTTGCGCTGCTGCGGGCCGGTCCTGGGAGGCCGCAGCTGCGCGATAGGCGGCGAGCGCATCCTGCAGGCGCCCCATGCGTTCGGCGAGGCGGCCGATCAGCACCGACACCGCCGGCTCGAGTTCGGGCGACGCACCGATGGTCTTGAAATCGTTGACGCGATTGACCGCACCGGTGAAGTCGCCGATCTCGACCGAAGCGCGCAAGGCGTCCTTCAGCGCGACCCGCTGCAGCTCGAGCGGCAGAGCGCTGAGCGCACCCTCGACGGTGCGGAAGGCGTCGTGCGCCTGCGCCCACCGGCCCTGGCGCGTGAACGCCAGCCCGCGCCACAGTTGCGCGTCGTTCTGATTGCCGACCGCCGGATTGGCGAGGTCCTTCTCCGCCGCATCGAGGCGGCCAAGCATGATGTTGGCCGCGGCACGCAGCACCAGCGGGCTCGGGTCGGCCGCGGTCGGACGATCGTCGGCGATGGCGACATCGAGCACTGCCTTGGCCTCGGCAAACATCTGCCGCGAGAAATAAAAGCGCGCCAGGTCAACCCGGCGGTCGTTGCGCTGGGTGAACGGCGCCGCGGCCGCCTTGGAAACGAGGTCGAACTCGCGCGTGACGAACTGGGCGTCGCGATCGGCGCTCCAGAGCCTGGTATCGAAGGTCACCGCACGCGTGTGTAAATCCTGCTCCGGCAACCGCCGCGTCCGACAGCGTCAGCCCGCTTGGCCGGCTCAGCAGTACCTTGTCGGCGGACAGTTCGGCCTTCAGATCGTCTGCGACCGGCGCAATGGCGATGCCGTGCGCGGAGGCAAGCGCATGCAGTTCGACGAAATCCTGCGTCTTGATCAGGCCGCGCGCCGGCCCGAGCCCGGTGACGACCAGGAGCTGGTCGCCGATTTCGGGATCGGTCAGCCAATGCTGCTGGTGCGGATTGTCGAACGGGATGGTGATACTGGCGCGGCCGGGCGCGACGATGTTGCGGGCGATGACCAACGGCAGGCTCGCGCCCGCCATGGCGTCGCCGATCGTCAATTGCCAGCCTGAGTCCTGAGCCTCAACGCTGGTCAGGCGAGGCCGCTCGAGCGTCAAGCGCACGACTTGCGCGCCGTCCTCATGCACGACTTTGGCGCTGCGGATGGTCTTGCTTTGGTCGTTGCCGAGTACGCCGACGTCGAGCTTTGCCGCGGTATCGAACACCAGCCAAAGCGTGTCGGCACGCTGGAAGATTGCGGCGGGCGTCGGTACGGCGAACGGAAACAACAGGCGCAGGCTGTCGCCGTGACGCCGCAGTTCGGCGATGACCGGGCGGTTTGGATCGCGCGGCGGCGATTTTGCCGCCGGCGCTTGCTGAGGTTCGTCTGCGGCGACCGGCGGCATCGCCGAAGGATGCGGCAGCGTCGCCGGTCCGACTGCGGCCGGCGGCCTCTTCATTGCGGCCTGCGGCGGCGCTTTCGCCGGCACGGTTTCGGGCACGGCGAAGCCCGCGAGCGGCCCGCCGGCGGCAACCGGCTTGACGTCGATCGGGGTCACGTCGACCACGTAGTTCGAATCCTCGCGGAAGGTGCGGACGTCGGCCTGCTGCGAGAAGGCAAAGCGCACCACCGAGGCGTCGCGGGTGGCGCTGGCGTCGACCGCGCTGACCACCTTGGGCATGGCGAGCTTGGCGTCGGAAAGGTCGAACCTTAGCGACTTGGCGAAACTCAGCGTGAGCTTGTCCTTGCCGCGTTCGGCGGTGACGCCGGTCAGCTCCGGCAGGTCGAAAATGTAACGCGTGAAGGTCGGCTGGCTTGCGATGCGCACCCGCACCGCAGGAATCTTCTGCGCCTGTTCGAGCGCGAGCCTTTCCTTGGCGAGGCGCTCGGCGTCATGGGCGCGGCGCGCGAGCTCCTCGACCACCTCGCGCGGCAGGGCGGGCGGATCGCCGCTCCAGCTTTCTGGCAGGAGGTCGACGAACAGCCGCTCGCCGGCGGTCATGGAGCTGAGCCTGACCTTTTGCGCCAGCGCAAAGCGCAATGCCCGCCCATCGGGATCGCGCCGCGCTGCGCCAATATATTCGCTTGCCGCCGCGCCCAGCCGATCGACGCGTACATCGACCGGCTGCTTGAACTGGATGACAAGGATGTTGCTCGACAACCGCACCTGCGCCTCCACCTCGGTGGCGAGGCGGATAACGACGCGGCCGTAACCGCCGGTGGTGGTGACGGTCGCTTCGCCGGGCACACCCTGCGCCCGCGCAGGCGATGGCGCAGACAACAGCGCCGGCAGCAGGGCGATCATGGCAAAGACGACGCGGGGAACGACACGCAACATACGCACACGCTGACGAGGGGCGCAGCCTTCGGCGCCCGCAAAACCTGGATCGACCGCTGAAGCCTAGACCAGGGCGTTTAAGGCAGCGTAAACGAATTTTTATTGATTAACAGACACTTAAGCTCGCTGACCCGATTGACCTGCGCCATTGTATTCCAAGGCGAACTTCGGGCATTGGCTAACCAGTGCGAGACCGGCTGGGGTCTGTGAGGATCACCGCGACCGGCCCACCACAACCCGACTCGTGCACCGCAGCATTGGCGCACGTAGCGGTAGGGACGCCCATTGCTGAGCGCCCCCCGCACAGATCCGTACGTGCGGCTTTCCCGCATACGGCTCCCACCTCGGGTGTGTGACGGCAAGTCTTTGCCGTATGCGTTCCAGCGCCTGTGACACGCTTATCCGGCTCTGCGTCCGGCGCGTGCTTTGCTGGCCCGCATGCCCCTTGGTCCCCGCCCTTCGCTCCACCGGCTCCGCTGCGGTTGAGCCTGCTGCACATCGCTCTGCACGGGGCTGTCCCGCTTTGTTCGCCGGCTTCATTGCTACTATGGCGGGGTCCGACTTCTCGGGTCCGTGCATCATCGGCTACGGCTCCTCACCTTCCCGATACGGGCCACAACGGTACTGCCGTTGCGGTCAGACCCGAGACCCCCCAGCTTCCGATGCGATCCCTTTGCACGTGATGTGGCCTTGGACCCCGGCCGGGCGTCAGCACCTCGCGTAGCGGTGCCGCATATGTTGCCTTCGAGCGAATAAAAACCCTCGGCCCCTGCGATATCTGATCTTTCGTGGCTCAATCCCACACCCCATGCAATCGCTGTGTACGCTTCGCCGCCACTGTCGCCAGTGGTGACGCAACACTCGCTACCAAGCGGGCGCTACCCATTACTTGGGCCGGACTTCCACCGGCTGGATCGCACCAGCTTGCGGCTGGCGCACCTACTCGATCACCTTGTCAGCGCGGGTAGGTTGTCCAACAAATAAACTGCACGCAGGCTGCTTTAGCCCATTGACTGCACAACGTTACCACCGCCAGATTCTAGCAATATGCGGCGGTTGGAGGTACCCATGAAAAAAGCAATTCTTGCTACGGTAGTGGTTCTCGCGTTAGGCGGGGCGGTAGTCGTGTGCGGCATATTGGACGCCGCGATCGGAATGATGGACGAGCCCTTGAGCCGGGCGTTGCCGCGTGATCGCCATGGCCAGCGCCGTTGAGGCCAGCTCAGTCCGCAGGTGATCGCGCATGGCCCAGCCGACGATCTTGCGGCTGAACAGGTCCATGACCGCGGCCAGGTAGAGCCAGCCCTCGTCGGTCTCGATGTAAGTGATATCGGCGAGCCAGACACGGTTGGGCGCTGCGGCAGTGAAGTTGCGGTCGAGCAGGTTCGGTGCGATCGGCAGGTTGTGGCGACTGTCGGTCGTGCGCACCCGGCGCACCGGTGCCGTGATGGCGCGCACGCCATGTCGGCGCATCAGCCGCTCGATCCGGCCGCGGCTCACGCCGCGTCCCTGGTTCTGCAGGGCGATGTGGATCCGCGGGCTGCCATAGCGCCCGTGATTGTCTCTGATGGACCTGCTTGATCGCGCTCAAGAGTTCGCTATTGGCCGCCGATCGAGCGCTCTCCTCTAATCGAAGAGGCCCAAGCTGACAACGTCACGTTCACCCAATTGAGCGGTGTTACCGGAGGCAGTCCCGCTGCGACGGGTGTTTTTATCGCGGATTTATCCGGTTTGGGCACAATCGCGTCCGTGACAATTAAAGATAATAGCTCGACGTCAGCAGGTTCGCCCGGACGGTTTAGCGGCTTCGATCTGGACGCCATCGTGCTGTCATCCGTTCTTATAAGTGACGCGGCGCAGGTAGGTACCCTTGGGCACGCCGGTACCTTTGACTTTGCAACATCCTTCCTTACGGGCGGTACTCAGACAGCCCCTGCTGACCCAGCCTTGTTTGGAACCGTTGGAGGCCAAGTCGACAATGCTGTTGCGACACTCGACAGCTTCGACGGAAACTCGACGACCGCCATTCCCGGCGCCGCTGGGTTTGTCAGCCTCGGCGTCGGCGGACAGCTTGCAATCAATCTGACGAGCCCGGTCGTAGCCGGTAGTCCTCTCTATCTCTACATCGGTGAAGTCGGAAACAATGGTGAAGTCGCTGCAGGTACGATCAGCATTTCGAGCGACCCAATTACTCGATCGGTTCCTGGTCCTATCGCAGGCGCCGGGCTGCCTGGCCTGATCTTGGCGAGCGGTGGTCTTCTCGCTTGGTGGCGACGGCGGCGGTCGCAAGCGGCCTGATCACGAGGGTTGATCGAATTTCGGAGAGGCCGCCGCGAGGC
This sequence comes from uncultured Alphaproteobacteria bacterium, assembly GCA_963702635.1. GTDB lineage: Bacteria > Pseudomonadota > Alphaproteobacteria > Rhizobiales > Xanthobacteraceae > Z2-YC6860. The sequence goes on along the minus strand of CAVPDL010000003.1, from coordinate 116,435 downwards.
GGTCTTTCTGTTTGTGCGATCCCCGTGTGTGCTGGCGATCACAGTTCTCTCTGTGACTTCGCGCACTTCACGATTCATCCGAGCGGGTGGATGTTGTTGGCGATTGCAAGTACAGGAGGTTCCGATGGCGGCTGTTGTGAAACAGGTGAAGTCTCGGTTCGTTCGTTGGATCAAGGATTTCAAGAAAAATAACGAGGCCCGTAAATGGTACGAACACGACCATTGCGGACTTCACTAAATAGTTTCAACAGCAACCCCTCACGGTGTTCGCTCAGCATACTCGCCACAACAAAACAGGCCGCGCAGTTTGCCCGCGAGGCCCTCTTTTGGCGGATGCGAACGGCGTGTTTCTGCTCGGTGACAATGTCGGCAGGCCGCTGACTACCAATGCCATCGGCAATGGCCGACGCGATCGACGCTGCAAAACTCCCGGGGCGCTGCGTTGCGCATGGGCTGCGTAAGGCCGGGATGCGCAGGCTTGCTGAATCCGGATCGACTGCACACCAGATTGACGCAGTATCCGGCCACAGGCTTGTCTCACCCACCGGTCGGCCGGCCCTCGATCTTCGGCAGATTGGACGGATTGGCGGACCTGTCGGTGCCGCCGCGCGAGGCAAGCTCCACGGTGAGCCGTTCCGCGTTCTCGGGGGTCATCTGCGCCAGGATGGCCGCCATCTGCTGCGGCTTGATCTGGCTCGCCACCTCGATCAGCACCTTGATGTCGAGGCGGTCGAAAATCTTGGCCGCATCCTTCGGCTTCATGGTTTCGTACATCGTGACCAGCGCCTTGAAACGGGCCGTCTCGCTGTCGTCCTTGCGCTCCGCCGCCGCGCCGGCCTTGGCCCCGCCCGCCGGCGGCGAGCCGGCCTGGCCCTCCAGCTTCTTTTCCGCGGCTTTGAGCATGGTTTCGCGCAGATCAAGCTCCCGCGCCCGCGCGTCAAGCTCCTCGCGGCGCGCCTGGAGGCGTTCGAGCAGCGCCCGTTCCGCCGGCGACGCCGACTGCGGCGGCTCCGTCGCAATCGCCTTTCCCGCGGCCGCCTTTAGCTCGGCGGCCGACGGCTCTGCTGCAGCGGGCTGCTTTTTTGCCGCCCTCCAGCTTCTCGGCCGCCTCCTTCTCGGCAGGCTTGGTCGTGGCGACCGAGCCGGTGATATCGCCGCCGCCCGGGTAGTTGAACATCTCCTGCATCCACGAGCGCTTCGGTGCCTGCGGTTGGGCCGATGCGATCTCGAGCGGCGAAGTCGTCGCGCGCAATTCCACGGTCGGCGGCATCGGCACCCTGGTGACGACCAGCGTATTGCTGCTGCCCAGGCGCTGGCCGAGCGTGTAACCGCCGTCGAAGATCAATCCGATGGTCTTGAGCGCAAACAGCGAGCCTATCGCCGATCAGCACCACCGGCATCAGCCGAAATTCGCGCAACCAGCGTGTCATGCCGCAATCGCCCGCGCCCTTGCCCGCGCCCGCTCGGCGAGCGCCTGCGCCGCGGCACCGATCGCCTTGGCATCGGGCGGCGGCCTGCTCTTCCTCCGGTTCACGCTCGGTCTCGGTCAGCCGTGCACTGGCGATCTGGCGTCAGCCGGTTGAGCACCTCGGCGCCCGCCGTGGCGTTGCGGCGCATCTCTGCGGAGAATTTTTCCGCCGATCGCAGTCGCTCGCCCAGCGTCTCATCGGCCTCGCGCACGGTGGCCTTGAGGCCGGCGATGGCGCGCTCGGCGGTCTCGGTCGCGGTCACCAGCTCGGCGATGGTCTGCTGCATCGACGTGCCGTCGGCCTTGAGCAGCTTGAGCTGGTCGTTGAGCCGCACGCAATAGAGGATCGTGAGCAGCAGCAGGATCGCGACCAGGCTCTCGATCGTCAGCGGCAGGACGTTGATCACGGCGCCTCCATCCTCGTGCTGGTTTCGTCGGCCTTCTCGAACATGGCGTAGGTGGTTTGCGGCTTGCGCAAGGGCTTGGCGACCCGCACCGCGACGCGGTCGCCGACCCGCCCCATGCGGCCCTCGCTCAAGGTGACGTCGCCGCAGCGCACGCTCACCATGGCGTCCGGCTTGAGCTCGAGCATCAGCGTGTCGCCGACCTCGAGCTTCATCATCCGCTTGAGCGGCAGCTTCGCCTCGTAGAGCACGGCGTCGACCGCGATTTCGGCCTGGCCGATTTCGGTGGCGAGATGGCCCTCCCAGATCGGGTCGCGGCCGAACTTCTCGCCCATGAACATCTGCAGCAGAACTTCGCGGATCGGCTCGATCGTCGCGTAGGGCAGCAGCAGCTCGAGCTCGCCGCCGCGGTCCTCCATGTCGATGCGCAGCCGCACCAGGATCGCGGCGTTGGCCGGCCGCGAGATCGCGGCAAAGCGCGGATTGGTCTCCATCCGGTCGATATTGAACTTCACCGGCGACAGCGGCTTGAAGGCAAGCTCGGCGTCGGCCAGCACCACCTCGATCATGCGCTTGACCAGGTTGGATTCGATCGTGGTGTAGGGCCGGCCCTCGACGCGCACCGCGGTCTGGCCGCGGCGGCCGCCGAGCAGCACGTCGATGATCGAGTAGATCAGGCCGGAATTGACGGTCATCAGGCCGAAGTTGTCCCACTCCTCGGCCTTGAACACGGCGAGGATCGCGGGCAGCGGGATCGAATTGAGGTAGTCGCCGAACCGCACCGAGGTGATGCGGTCGAGCGAGACTTCGACGTTGTCCGAGGTGAAGTTGCGCAAGCTCGTCGTCATCAGCCGGACCAGCCGGTCGAAGACGATTTCCAGCATCGGCAGGCGCTCGTAGGAGACCATCGCCGAATTGATGATCGCGCGGATGCCGGAATTGTCGTTGAGCGAAACGTCGGACAGGCTGAAGCCGAGCAGGCTGTCGATCTCCTCCTGGGTCAGCACCCGCTCGGTGCCGCCCTTGGCGGCGCCCTGCGGAATTTGCCGCTGTCCTCGGGCGACGCCGCCCATTGCGCGATGGCCTGCTCGGCCGCGTCCGCGTGGCGGCGTTCGGAGTGGGCGCGGCCGCAGGCGCGGTCGCGGCATCGGGATCGAGCGCAAGCCCCCATTCGGCGGCGATGGCGTCCTGCTCGATCTGGTCGTTGGGCTGGCTCATGTCTGCGCGTACCTGTCACTGCACCACGATTTCCTTGAACAGCACGGCGTTGATGCGGTTCGGCGCGATCGAGGCGTTGACGCGGCGCGTCAACTCCTCCTTCAGCCGATAAAGCCCGGCCGAGCCGTCGAGATCGCTCGGACGCAATTCGCGAAGATAGGTCTGGAACGCGTCCATGACGCGCGGCATGATCGGCTGGATCTGATCGACCATCTTCTGCTCGGGCAGTTCCAGCACGATCTTGATCTTCAGGTACTGCGTGCGATCGGCGCTGGGGTTCGACAGGTTGACCAGGATGTCCGGCAGGTCGACGAACACCACGGGCTTGACCGCCGGCGTCTCGACCTTGGCCTCATGGTTGTGCGCAAACAGGAAGAAATAGGCTCCGGCCCCGCCGCCGACCAGCACCAGCAAGGCCGCGCCGCCGATGATCAGGATTTTCAGCGACGGCAGCTTGAGCGAAAATTTCTTCTTGCTGCTGCTCGGTCGCCTCTTCGGCGGCATCGTCGATTTCGGCCTCGCCGTCGATGGCCGCAGCCTTGGCGTCTGCCATTTCGAAATAACTCCGGATCGCGTCGAGATGCGCAGCCGGCTCGCGGCAGGACACACGGGATACCGGCCGCGAGCGTTGGCCGAAGGCGCCCTTCACATGAACGGTAGGGCGGTATGGTTAATGGAATCTTTCGCGGCACGCGGCAAGCCGGAAGTTTTTGCCGGGTCAGGACCGGCAAACGGCCAATCCTGCCGGTGCGCAGGCCTTGCGCGATTCGGCCTAAGCTATATGATTTCACGAATATTTATGTCGTTGGCACGGGCTCTGCAACAGACCGGTCCGAGCGCACGCTTGGGAGAGCGGCGCGCTCCACCGACGGCTCGGCGTCCTGGGAGGGCGCCGGCCCGATCGAGCAAGGGGAGCAATGTCGATGGAGAACGCCCTTCTCGTTGGCCTGTCGCGGCAGACCGCGCTGCAGCGCGAGCTCGACGTCGTCGCCAACAACATCGCCAACCTGAACACCACCGGCTTCAAGGCCGACGGCGCGGTGTTCTCGGAATTCCTGCAAGCGACGCAACGCGAGCAGTTCGTCCCGCCCGACCAGCGCGCTGAGCTTCGTGCAGGACCGCATGACCTGGCACGACATGGGCCAGGGCACGATCCAGACAGACCGGCAACCCGCTCGATGTCGCGATCGACGGCGACGGCATGCTGGTGGTGCAGACCGCGCGCGGCGAACGCTACACCCGAAACGGCGCGCTGCAGATCAACAACACCGGCGAGCTTGTCACCATCGGCGGCGACAAGGTCCTGGGCGAAAACGGCCCGATCATCTTGCAGCCGACCGACCGAGACATCGTCATCACCAAGGACGGCACCATCAAGGTCCGCGAAGGCATCAGCCTCAACTCCGATTCCACGCGCGGCAAGTTGCGGCTTGTCACCTTCGCCAACCCGCAGCCGCTGCAGAAGGACGGCGCCAGCACGTTTCGCGGCGCCGGACGGCGTGGTGCCGCAGCCGGTGCCGGACGCAAGCGCCAACGTCGTGCAAGGCGCGTTCGAGAAGTCGAACGTGCGGCCGGTCATCGAGATGACGCGCATGATCGAACTGACGCGCGCCTACACCGAGGTCGCCACCATGCTTCAGCAGCAAAGCGACCTGCGGAAGAACTCGATCCAGCAGCTTGCTGACGTTCCGGCGTAGTACCAGGAGACCCAAGTCATGCGCGCACTTCACACCGCCGCGACCGGAATGATGGCCCAGGAGCTCAACGTCCAGGTCATCTCCAACAACATCGCCAACATGCGCACGACCGGCTACAAGCGCCAGCGCGCCGAGTTCCAGGATCTGCTCTACGAGCACGTGCGCCGGATCGGCACCCAGACCTCGACGCAAGGCAACATCCTGCCGGTCGGCATCGATCTCGGCGGCGGCGTCAAGACCGTCGGCACGCCGCGGCTGATGACGCAAGGCACGCTCGTCGCCGACCGGCGCCGATCTCGACGTCGCCATCCGCGGCGAAGGCTTCTTCAAGGTGCTGATGCCGGACGGCACCTTCACCTACACGCGCGACGGCTCGTTCCAGATGGACGCGCAGGGCCGCATCGTCACCGCGCAAGGCAACGTCGTGCAGCCCGGCATCACCATCCCGACCAACGCGCAGTCGATCACCATCAACCCGCAGGGCCAGGTGTCGGCGACGCTGCCCGGATCGAGCACGCCCAGCATCCTCGGCCAGCTCGTGCTGACGCGCTTCGTCAACAAGGCCGGCCTGCAAGCGATCGGCGACAACCTGTTCGTCGAGACCCCGGCCTCCGGCACGCCGCAGGACGGCACGCCCAACACCGACGGCTACGGCGACCTGCAGCAGGGCAATCTCGAACAGGCCAACGTCGAGGCGGTCACCGAAATCTCCGATCTGATCGCGGCGCAGCGCGCCTACGAGATGAACGGCAAGGTCATCACCGCCGCCGACCAGATGCTGCAAAGCACCTCTCAACTGATGCGCTGAGGAATGGCCATGATCCGCATCAATCATCGCTGTCGTCCTGCTCGTCGCGCTCGGCCGCCCGGCCGTCGCCGACATCGACGACCGCCGCGCCGCGGCTCAAAGAGCTTGTCACCGTCAGCTCGGAGATCGTGCGGATCGGCGACCTCGTCGAGAACGCCGGCGCCGCGGCCGACGTGCCGGTGTTTCGCGCGCCCGACCTCGGCCAGACCGGCGCGGTGGCAGTGTCGCGCGTCGCCGAGGCGCTGCGCCCCTACGACATGACCGGTGTCGACACCGGCGGGCCTCAGCGAGGTGGTGGTGACGCGGCTGTCGCGGCGCCATCACCGCGCAAGGAGATCGCCGACCGCATCGCGCGCGCGGTCGCCGGCCAATTCGGCTATGGCGACGCGCAGAACCTCGCGCGTCATTCTCGACCGCGATATCCGCGTTCTGCATGTCGAGCCGTCGGTGACGGCCGATCTCGTGGTGTCGCGCATGAATGTCGAGCCGCGCACCGGCCGCTTCGACATCTCGTTCGAGCTGCCGGGCAGCGCGGTAGCGCGGCGCACGTCGCTGCGCTTCACCGGCACGGTCACCGAGACGGTCGAGGCCGCGACGCTCGCCGCGGGCGGTCCGGCCGGGCGAGGTCATCAAGGCGTCCGACGTGGTGATCGAGCGCAGGCCCAAGCGCCGAGGTCGGCAACGACGGCCTCGGCGCCGAGCAGGCCGTCGGCCTTGCCGCCAAGAACGCGCTGCGCGCCGGCCAGGTGCTGCGCGCCGACGATCTGATCAAGCCGCAGGTCGTGCAGCGCAACGAGGCCGTGACCATGACCTATCGAGGTGCCCGGCATCCGGCTCACCGTGCGCGGCAAGGCGCTGGAGTCCGGCGCCGTCGGCGACGTCGTCGGCGTGCTCAACATCCAGTCGAACCGCACCGTCCAGGCGACCGTCACCGGGCCTGGCCGCGTTGCCATCATCGCTCCCGCCCCGCTGATCGCGGCGGCAAACGACCCTGACCGCAACGATCCGCAATCCAATCACACCCAGTGAGCGTCACAACCATGCAATCGCGTCTCGTTTCCATCCTTTGCGTCACAGTCAGCACCGCGTCGCTGCCGGGCTGCGCCATGTTCGATCGCCTAGCCGATGCTCGGCGAGCAGCCGCCGCTCTCGGCGATCGAAAACCCGACCACGCAGCCCGGCTACAAGCCGGTGCACATGCCGATGCCGACGCCGCAGCCCGCGTCCTACAGCCCGAACTCGCTGTGGCGGAACGGCTCGCGCGCCTTCTTCAAGGACCAGCGCGCCCATCAGGTCGGCGACATCCTCACCGTCACGGTCAACCTCAACGACAAGGCGGTGATCGCCAACGAGACCCAGCGCAGCCGCGACAACAAGGAGGATTCCGGCGATCGACAGCTGTTCGGCAAGCCCAAGGTGCCGATGCATCAATTCGCCGATGCCGGTCCAGCATCTTCACCGGCGAATTCCACCTCGTCGAGCGACGGCAAGGGCTCGGTGAACCGCTCCGAAGCACTGCTCACCAATGTCGCCGCCGTCGTCACCCAGGTGCTGCCGAACGGCAACCTGGTGGTCGAGGGCAAGCAGGAGGTGCGCGTCAATTTCGAAATCCGCGAACTGGTCGTTGCCGGCATCGTCCGTCCCGAGGACATCCAGAGCGACAACACCATCGACTCGACCAAGATCGCCGAGGCGCGGATCGCCTACGGCGGCCGCGGCCAGATCACCGATGTGCAGCAGCCGCGTTACGGCCAGCAGGTGCTCGATGTGGTGCTGCCGTTTTGAGTTGCGTCGGTCTGATTGCTGAACACTGACTGTTGACCTCCCCCGCCGCTCCGCATCGCGCGAGCGGACGGCGGCAACCGCGGCCTCCGGCAGCTCCCCCGCCGGAGGCCGCTTTCCTTTTCCGCTGGCGAGCGACGATTGTCTCTCTTTCAGCGGCCCGCTGACGGAAGCCAGGTCACGATCTGCGGGAAGATCGTCATCACCACCATGCCAAAGATGACGATCCCGACCATCGGCAAGGCGGCGAGATAGATCTCGATCAGCGGTACCTCGGGCGCCGCCGACTTGAACACGAACATCGTGTAGCCGAACGGGGGCGTAATCCCACCCACGGTGATGTTGATCAGGAACAGCATCCAGAACCAGATCGGGTCGAAACCGAGATGCCCGATGATCGGTGAATAGACCGGCACCGCGATCAGCATGATCGCGAGCTGGTCCATGAACTTGCAGAACAGGAACACGGTCGCCATCATCAGGAAGAACAGAACCCAGCGGTTGACGTCCACGTCGGAGAGCAGCGTGATCAGACCTGCGGTCGCGCCGGTGAAGGCCAGCAGTTGGCTGAACAGCTTGGCGCTCGCGAGAATGATCAGGATACTCGCCGTGGTGATCGCCGCGCCGTAGCAGGCCTCGTAGAGGGTGCGCAGCGTGATCTTTTTCGTCACCGCCGCCATCAGCGCGGTTCCGACGATGCCGGTAGCCGCGGCCTCGGTCGGTTGGGCGACGCCGAGGATGATCAATCCGAGCACCAGAAAGATGATCACGCATAGCGGCAGGATTTCCAGGATCGACAGCAGGATCGGCCAGAGGCCGCGCTGCGACGGGTCGAGGGTGTCGACCTTGGCATCGAGCGAAGGGTTGATCACGGTTCGCGCGATCGCGTAGAGCGCGAACAATCCTGCGAGGAAGATGCCGGGAACGATGCCCGCAATCAGCAGGCTCGCGATCGAGACGTTCGCCAGCGTCGCAAGGATGATCGCGAGCACACTCGGCGGAATGATCGGGTCGAGCGTGGCGCCGGCGAGGATCGTGCCGATCGAGAGGCGGCGGTCGCAGCCGCGCTCGATCATGGTCGGATAGACGAAGCGGCCGAGCATCGCGACCGAGGCCATCGCCGAGCCCGAGATCGCGCCGAGGAAGGCCGCCAGCACCGTGGCGATCACGTACAAGCGGCCCGGGATCGCGCCGACCAGGCGGTTGAGCGAGCGGTATAGGGTAGTCACGCCGCCGCTGCGGAACAGCAGTTCGCCGAGCAGGACATACAGCGGGACCGCCACCAGCGCCTCGCTCGTGGCGCTGTCGAGGATGCTGTTGGCAAACAGGCCAAGCCCGGCGGTGCCCATGAACAGGAGCACGCCCAGCACGTTGGCCGCCAGAAAGCAGACGAAGATCGGCAGGCCCGATGCGAACAAGGACAGGAGCAGGCCGAACGCCGCCAGCAGCGTGACCCACCACGTCATAGCTGCGCTTCCCGCCCGAGGGCCTCGCCGCGCGCGCTGAACAGGTGCAATACGGAGCTGAACAGGCCGAGGCAGGCCAGCACCGCGATCAACCATTTGGGAATCTGGGTCGCCTGCGTGGTGAGCACGCCCTCCGCGTAGAGCTGCACCCCTTCGTAGCTGACGATGATGCCCGCCGCGAGGCAGGCAAGCCCGGTGATTATCCGAAGCACGTGGGAGTAGCGGGCGCGCTTCGAGTGGCCCATGCGCTCGAGGACATAGGTGATGGCGACGTGGCCGCCGTCCTTGGTCACCTTCGGCAGCGCGAGAAACGCGCAGGCGCAAAGCAGATAGCTGCTGACATCGCCGGACCAGTTGAGCGGCGCGTTCAGGAAATATCGCGCCACCACTTCGGCGGTGTAGACGCAGGCCATGATCGCGACGCAAATCGCCGCCACGGCCGCCCCAAGATCGGTCGCAGCATCGTGCCAGCGCGCAAACATGCGGTTAAGTCGGCGCTCGGCTACTGATTGAGTAGATTCTTGGCCTTGGCCATTTCCCACAACTCCTTCACCTCATTGGGTGAAGACTTGCCGGCGGTGGCTAGAATGCCCTCGTTGTACATGGGGTTCAGCTTGGGCGCCAACTCGGCGCTGAACTGAACGGTCTTGACGCCGTGCTCCTTCATCCTTTTTTCGTCGTCGACCGCGACGCGATCGAGCGCGTCCTTGCCGATCTGCTCGATCTTGCGGCCCTCATCGAGCACAATCTTCTTCAAGTCCGGCGGCAGCGAATTGAGCTTGCGCACATTGATCATGAACAACACGTTGCTCAGGCCGAACAGCGGCCGGGTCATGACCTTGCCGACCTCGTAGAGCTTGTAGTCGGCGGACGCGAAGGCCGGGAAGGTGATACCTTCCAGGACGCCTTTCTGCATCGCCGAATAGGCGTCGGCCGGGCTCATGTTCACCGGCGTGCCGCCGAGCGCGCGCACCGCCCCTTCGAACGTCGCGTTCGCCCTGATCTTCATGCCCTTCAGGGTGCCGTCGGGCGCAAGCCCGTCCTTGAGCACGAAATGATTTCCGGGCGCCGGATGCAGCGCCAGGATGCTGAGCCCATAGCGCTTGCGGTAATACTCGTCGGCTTTCGGGGTCAGGCCTGCGGCGCGTAACGCCTCCATGTCGGGCTTGAAGGCGTCGAACATGTTGGCGACGCCTGTCTGCGCCTGATGATAGCCCGGCGTCGTGAACAGGATGTCGAACACGCCGGCCGAAACCGGTTGGAGCTGCTCGAACGGCGAGGCGACCTCCGGACCGCGGCGCTCGATCTTGAGCTGGCCTTTGCTGGCGGCTTCGACGTTCTTGATGAATACGGTCTCGATGTAGGGCACGTTCGGGTTGTTCGGAGTCCACCCTGACAAAAGACGCAAAGTGGTTTCGGCATGCGCCTCGGCAGACAGAAGTGCCAGAGCGCCCGCGAGCGAGAGCAACTTGCGCTGAATATGAGTCACCGCACCCTCCTCCCAAAATGACGTTTGCCTTTGTCGTTGCCGATCATCCTAAAACGCCGACCGCTATTGCGGAAGCGACATCCCGTAGCGAACACGCTGCCCACCCGGAAATCATTTCCGAAGTTGGGAGCGGCCCGAGCAGCCGAGCACGAAAACGTCTTCCAGGCCATGGGAAGAGTAGACCAATATCGCACCGCAGGCATAAGCTTGGCCGCGCAACTCCTGAAGATGAGGAATGCCGATGGGCCTCCAGCAGAACTCGGATCGCATCCAGACCACGCACATCGGCAGCCTGCCGCGGCCGCACTTCTTGCTCGACGCCATGAAGGCGAAGTACGGCAAGCAGCCCTACGACGAGAAGGACTACCAAGTCAGGCTGACCAAGGCGGTCGCCGAGACGGTGAAAAAGCAGGTCGAGTGCGGCATCGACTTTGTCACCGACGGCGAATTCTCCAAGCCCGGCTTCTTCACCTACATCCAGGAGCGCCTCGAAGGCTACGAGGCGCGGCCGAACCAGAAGCTTGTCATATTCCAGCAAGAGGTCGCGGCATTCCCCGAGTACTATGCCGAATATTTCAAGCAGGCGATGATGGGCGGCGCCATCCTGCCGATCACGCCGGTGGTCTGCGTCGGCCCGGTGAAATATCGCGGCGAGAAGCTTTTGCAGATCGACATCGACAACGTCAAGGCCGCGGCCAAGGCCGCGGGCGTGCCGGACAATCACGTGTTCCTGCCGGCCACTGCGCCGTCCGGCGTCGGCATCAACGAGTACTACAAGTCCGACGAGGAATACTTCCAGGCGGTCGCCACCGAGCTGAACAAGGAATACCGCGCCATCGTCGCCGCCGGCATCCAGGTGCAGGTCGACGATCCGTTCCTGCCGGACATTTTCTTCGAGCCGGGCCGCGACGACGCACAGAAAAAGCGCCGCGCGCAGATGTATGTCGAGGCCTGCAACCGGGCGCTCGAAGGCATTCCCGCCGACATGGTGCGCTTCCACACTTGCTACGGCATCAACGAGGGTCCACGGCTCTATGAGGCCGCGCTGTCGGACATCATCGAGTACGTGCTCAAGATCAAGGCCGGCAGCTACAGCTTCGAGGCGGCCAATCCGCGCCACGAGCACGAGTATCACCTGTTCGAGCGGGTGAAGGTGCCGGACGGCAAGGTGCTATGCCCCGGCGTCATCACGCATGCCAGCAACATCGTCGAGCATCCCGAGCTGATCGCCGAGCGCATCGTGCGCTTCGCCAAGCTGGTCGGCCGCGAGAACGTCATGGCCGGCGCCGATTGCGGTTTCTCATCGCAGGCGCTCTATCGCACCGAGGTGCACCACACCGTGGTCTGGGAGAAGTTCAAGGCGATGCGCCAGGGCGCGGACATCGCAAGCAAGATGCTTTGGAAATAGCAGCCCCGCAAAAGACGAATGGCCAGGCATGAACCCGGCCATCGCGTATCAAAAGACCTACCCAGCAGCCGCTCAATCGTCCCGATAAATCCGCTCGCGGCGCTCGTGGCGCTCCTGAGCCTCGACCGACAGCGTCGCGATCGGCCGCGCCTCGAGGCGCTTGAGCGCGATCGGCTCGCCGGTCTCCTCGCAATAGCCGTAGGTTCCGTCATCGAGACGGTGCAGTGCAGCATCGATCTTGTTGATCAGCTTGCGCTGGCGGTCGCGGGCGCGAAGCTCGATGGCCCGGTCGGTTTCGGACGAGGCACGATCGGCGAGATCGGGGTGGTTCTGGTTCTCGTCCTGGAGATGCTGCAGGGTTTCCTTGGCTTCCTTGAGGATATCCTCCCGCCAGGACATCAGCTTGCCGCGGAAATAGTCCCGCTGGCGCTCGTTCATGAACGGCTCTTTGTCGGTTGGCCGGTAGCTCTTGCTCTTGTCTTTGGCCGCGATTGCCGTTGCCGTTGGCGGCGTGAACGCCGTTATGGCCGTTGTGACCATTATGGCCGTTATGGCCGTTGTTGCCGTTTACGCCGTTGATCCCCTTCTTATTCTTCATTTGACCCCACCCTACCAAACGAGCCTCCCTGCTCGCGGGGCGAGCTTATAGTGGGCCGGCGGTAAGCCGACAAGCACGGAATAATGGCAGCAGGAATACCTAAGCAAACGGCTGGATTTTAAGGCCGGAAGGCGCTATCGCGCCGGCGCCATTTTGGCGATTTCGACCTCGACCCGAAGCTCGATCTCGGCCAGGACGGCGTCAAGTCCGGCGTCGCCGGAGGCGTCCCGAAGGTCGGTGGTCGCCGATTTCAGCCGCTGCAGCGTCGAGGGACCGAGCGTGCCGGACAGCACCTCGACCTTGAGCTCGTCGAGCGCGTCGAGCGCAACCCGCCCGCGCTTGACCGCGCGCTGCCGCCGCTCGGCCGGGTCGTCCTGGCCCTGCAAGGCGAGCAGCGCATCGATCCCGCCGATGGTGCGGAGCGACGCCGCCGGCACCGTCGATTTCGGCGCATCGCTTTCGTCGACCGAGAAACCGCCGGATGCCGCGCGGCGGGCCGCCGACGGCGTCGCCACGCGAGCGGTGGCATTCGATCCGAAGATGCGCATGGAAAGCCCTTGGAGCCCGTGGAAGAATCGCGAAAGCCGCCCCCGGAATACCGTGGAAGGTGCTCCGGTATGGTTAATCCGCGGTAAATGCCCGGCAGATTTTGCCGCACGCGGCAGTCCGCGCCCGGCGGAACGCGGCCGCCGAAAATAATCCTCCGACATTTCAATGGCTTGATTCCCGGCCCGGGTGGCACGGCGTTCGCATGAGAGGCAGCGGTCCGAACTCATTGGGGAGCAATGTGATGCGGACGTTGCCTTGCGTATTGGCCGCGGCGGTCGCGGCGGCTGATCCTGTTATGGCCGTCCGTCATCTTGGCGGCGGATCAGCCTTATCGCGTGTCGGCGACGTCCCGCATCAAGGACCTCGCCAACATCGAGGGCGTGCGGCAGAACCAGTTGATCGGTTACGGCCTGGTGGTCGGCCTCAACGGCACCGGCGACACGCTCAACAACATCCCGTTCACCAAGCAATCGCTGCAAGCGATGCTGGAGCGGCTTGGCGTCAACATCCGCGGCCAGACCATCCGCACCGGCAACGTCGCTGCCGTGATGGTTACGGCCAATCTTCCGGCGTTCGGCACGCAGGGCACCCGGATCGACATTACGGTCTCGGCGCTGGGCGATTCCAAGAGCCTGCAGGGCGGCACGCTGCTGGTGACGCCGCTGCTCGGCGCCGACGGCAACGTCTACGCGGTCGGACAGGGCTCGGTCGCGATCAACGGCTTCCAGGCCGAGGGCGAGGCCGCCAAGATCGTGCGCGGCGTGCCGACCGTCGGCCGCATCTCCAACGGCGCGATCATCGAGCGCGAGATCGATTTCGCGCTGAACCGGCTCAACCAGGTGCGGCTTGCGCTCCGCAACGCCGATTTCACCACCGCCAAGCGCATCGCCGCCGCGATCAACGATTTCATCGGCGCCAACACCGCCGAGCCGCTGGATTCCTCGACGGTGCAGGTCAACGTGCCCCAGCAATATGCCGGCAACGTGGTGTCGCTGCTTACCGAGATCGAGCAGTTGCAGATCGAGCCCGACCTGCCCGCCAAGATCGTGATCGACGAGCGCTCCGGCATCATCGTGATGGGGCGCGACGTGCGCGTGTCCACGGTCGCCGTGGCGCAGGGCAATCTCACCGTCACCATCTCCGAAACGCCGCAGGTGAGCCAGCCGGCGCCGTTCTCGCGCGGCCAGCACCGTCACCGTGCCGCGCACCAGGGTCGGCGTGCAGGAGGACGGCAAGAAGTTCGCCGTGGTGCGCGAAGGCGTATCGCTGCAGCAACTGGTCGACGGGCTCAACGCGCTCGGCATCGGCCCGCGCGACCTGATCGCGATCCTGCAGGCGATCAAGGCCGCCGGCGCGATCCAGGCCGAGATCGAGGTGATGTGATGGCTGCAACGCTCGCGCCGGGCCTCACCGGCCTCACCCCCGCTGCCAGTGCCGCGCTCACCGGCCTCGATCCGAAAGCGGCCCGCGTCGCCAAGGCCAAGACGACCGGTCGAGGATTTCGAGGCGATGTTCCTCAACAGCATGTTCCAGCAGATGTTCACCGGCGTCGGCCAGGGCCCGTTCAGCGGCGGCCCAGGCGCCAAAATCTGGCAGTCGTTCCTGACCGACGAATACGCCAAATCCTTCGTCAAGGCCGGCGGCATCGGCATCGCCAGCCAGATCCAGCGCGAATTGCTGGCGCAGCAGGAGGTCCGATGAGCCAACCGGCAGCCGAAGCGCCGGCATCCCCTGCCCGCCCGGTCGCAAGACGCGGCCGAGGCCGAGCGGCTGATCCGGCATCTGTTCGAGGTGATGGACGGCGCTGCTCGCCGTAGTCGAGCAGGAGACCGCGCTGGTGCGTGCCGGCAAGCTCGCCGAGGCGCAAAAGCTCGAAGCCGACAAGGCGGAGCTGTCGCGCCTCTATATCGCCGACACCTCGCGTATCCGGGCAAGCCAGCATTTTCTCAACCAGGCGACGCCCGGCCTCGCCGACGATCTGCGCAAGCGCCATGACCTGTTCCGCGCCGTGCTGCAGATGAATCTGACCGTGCTCGCCACCGCCCACGCGGTGTCGGAGAGCATCATGCGCGGCGTCTCGGCGGAGCTGGCCCGCAAGGCCACCCCGCAGGCCTATGGCGCTTCGGGCCACGCGACCAGGCCTCCAGCCAGCAGCCAGCAACCGCTGACGTTAAGTCGAGTGCTTTAATTTTGATGCAATTGGAAGCAAGTTCGGAAGGAAGCTCAAATCGGATTCGCGCCCTTATGAGGGCCGGGAGACCGACATGGACAGCAGCTTCACGATCAAGCCCAACGCCGGCGGTGCCGAAATTCACGTCGCGCGAGCGCCAGGCTCCGCGCGATGCGGTCGCGACCGAGCTCGATGCCGGCAAGGCCGTCGCGGCGGCCGGCGACGGCGCCGAGCAGCGCGAACGCCCGCATGACCACCAGCCGCACGATTTCGTGGCCGATCCGGAGAGCCGCGAGGTGATCAACCGCGAGAACGATATCCGCGCTCATGCCCAGGAGCGCGAACATCCGGATCAGGCGCTGCTGCGGCTGCGCGCCTATCGTCCGGCCGCAACGACGCCCGAAAACCCGGCGCCGGACGAGCCGCACGCCAACATCAAGGCCTAGCGTTCATGAACTTCGTGTCGCGCCCGCAAGGAAAGCCGCTCGATGTGCAGCGCACTGCCGAACAGGCGATCGCGCTGCATCACCAGGGGCGGCTCGCGGAAGCGGAGCAGCTCTATGCGGCAGTGCTGGCGGTGCGGCCCGACTCATTTCGATGCGCTGCAGATGCTCGGCGTCATCAAGCTCGGCCGCGGCGAGCTTGTCACGGCGCTGCGGCTCACCGCCGAGGCGATGAAGCTGCGCCCGAATTCGCCGCAGGTGCTGCTCAACCATGGTCTCGTTCTCGCTGCGATGGAACGGCACGAGGAGGCGTTGGCGAGCTTCGACGAGGCGATCCGGCGCAAGGGCCGCTTCGCCGACGCCCATAACAACCGCGGCGGCGTGCTGGTTTCGCTGGAGCGCTACAACGAGGCGATCGAAAGCTTCGACCGCGCCATCGCGATCAAACCGGACTATGCCGAGGCCGTCTACAACCGCGGCAATGCGTTGCGGATGCTCGAACGCCACGACGAAGCCCTCAAGTGCTTCGACCGCGCCATCGCACTGCGGTCGAATTACGCCAAGGCCCATTGCAATCGCGGCGTCGCCCTCGACGCCCTGGGACATCAGGCCGAGGCGATCGCGAGCTTCGACCGGGCGCTCGCGTTTCATCCAAACCTGCCGGAGGCGCTGGTCAACCGCGCCGGCGCGCTCCGCGAGACTCAAGCGCTACGACGAGGCGATGCAATGCCTCGACCAGTTGCTGACGGCCCACCCGCGTTATGCCGAAGGCCATTACATGCGCGCGATGATGATGGCGGACTTCAATTGCGCAGATCAGGCGGTCGCGAGCTGCGAGCTGGCCGTTTCGCTCAAGCCCGACTACAGCAAGGCGCGCTGGGGAGCGTGCATGGCGGCACTGCCGATCCTGTACGCCGAAGAAAACGAGATTGCGACGCGGCGCGCCGAGTACGAAAGGCGCCTGCGTGTGCTGCGCGCCGACTACGAAGCCGGCCGCGTTGCCGCCGACCTATCCAAGGGCCTCGGCATGGCGCAGCCATTTTTCCTCGCCTACCAGGGCCATTGCGACCGCGATCTGCAAAAGCTGTTCGGCGGACTTGCGACGCGGATCATGTCCGATCGGTACGGCACGGCGCAGCTTGCGCCGCCGCCGGCACCGGGCGAGCCGGTGCGCGTCGGCATCGTCAGCGGCTTCTTCTGGCTGCACTCGGTCTGGAAGGTCGGGACCAGAGGCTGGGTCACCCAGCTCGACCCGCTGCGCTTCCAGGTGTTCGCCTACAACCCCGGTTTCAAGAAGGACGCCGAAACCGAGCTGGCGAAGAAGCACTGCCATCGTTACGTGGACGGCACGCGCCCGCTGAGCCAATGGCGCGACATCATTCTCGCCGACCGGCCGCACGTTCTGCTCTATCCGGAGATCGGCATGTTCCATCTGGCGGCCGAGCTCGCGGCCATGCGGCTCGCGCCCGTTCAATGCAGCTACATCGGCCACCCGCAGACCAGCGGCTATCCGACCATCGACTACTTCCTCAGCGGCGAGCTGATCGAGCCGGCGGACGGCCAGGACCATTATTCCGAGCAGCTCGTGCGGCTGCCGAACATCGGATTCCATTACCAGCCGCTGGACCTGCCACCGGTCGCGGTCAGCCGCGCCGAATTGGGCTTGCGCCCAACGGCGACCGCCTATTGGTGCGCGCAATCGCTGTTCAAGTATCTGCCGCAATACGACGACGTGTTCCCGCGCATCGCCCGGCAGGCCGGCGATTGCCAGTTCGTTTTCATTCGGCACTCGACCAACGGCGTCACCGAATTGATCCAGGCAAGACTCGAACGCGCCTTTGCATCGCATGGCCTTAAGGCCGCGGACCATTGCGTGTTCCTGCAGGGCATGGAGATGGCCCGCTTCGCCGCCGCCAGTGCGCAATGCGACGTGATGCTCGACAGCATCGGCTGGTCCGGCGGCAACACCACGCTGGAAGCGCTCGCCCAGGACCTGCCGGTGGTGACGTTTGAGGGCAGCCTGATGCGCGGCCGGGTCAGCGCCGGAATGCTGCGGATGATGGGCATGCCCGAAGGCATTGCCGGCACGGTCGACGACTACGTCGCGCTCGGCGCGCGCATCGCCACGGACCCGTCATGGCGTGCCGAGCTCAAGCGCCGGGTCGGCGAAACCAAGCACCGTCTCTACCGCGACCGCGCCTGCATTGCCGCGCTCGAAGACTTCCTCGATCGCGCCGCCCGGCAGCCTCGCTAGTGTCGCAGTTGGGAAGTTCGCCGTAATTCTCAGCTTGGGCCGGACTTCCACCGGCCGGATCGCACCAGCTTGCGGCTGGCGCACCTATTCGATCACCTCGTCGGCGCGGGCAAGCAGCATCGGGGGGATGTCGAGGCCAAGCGAATTGGCGGTCTTGAGGTTGATCTTCATCTGCACTCTTGTTGCCTGCTCGATGGGAAGGTCGGCCGGGCTCTCTCCTTTCAAGATGCGATCGACATAGCCCGCCGCACGCCGCCACATTTCAAAAAAGTCGATCGAGTAGGACATCAGCCCGCCTTGCTGGACTGCGGTGCTGAATGGGTAGAGCGCCGGCAGCCGGCGCTCCGCCGCGAAGGCAATGACGCGGGGGGGTTGCGGCTCCAGCGAGGGATCGGTGGTCACGACAAGACCGTCAAAGGCGCCGCTCGCGATTGCTGCAAAGCTATTTTCGATTTCCTTGGGCCTTCCCAGGAAGGTGGAAAGAACGAGGCCGAGCGCACCCGCCGCTGTCCGCAACTGCTCGACTTCTGCTGCGACTGCCGGATTTTCGGGATTCCACAGCACCGCGACGCGATGCAGCCTCGGCAGCATCTCTTTCATCAGCTCTAGCCACTTGGCGCTGTAGTCGCTTGCAAGAATTGAGATGCCCGTGACATTGCCTCCCGGACGATTGAGGCTGGCCGCGAGCCCGGTCTTCACCGGGTCGCCGCTGGCCATGACGATCGGCACCGTCGAAGTTGCGCGGCGAGCCGTGAGGCTGGCGAACGTACCCACCGTCACAAGAACATCGACCTTAAGCGCGAGAAGCTCGGCAATGAGCAGCGGCACCTTTTCACTGTCGCCCTGGGCGTACCGTTCTTCGAGCGCAAGGTTTCGTCCGAGTTCGTAGCCCCTGTCAGCGAGCCCCTGGCGAAGCCGGCGCCACTCGCATCCGTGCCGCGCTCTCCGATCCAGACGTAGCCGACCTTCGGCATGTCCTGCTGCGCACGGGCCGCAGGTGGCCACACTGCCGCCGCCGCACCTCCCAGCACACTGAGAAATTCCCGCCGCCTCATGCTGGACCCTTCAGGCTCACAAGCCGGCATCGTAACGGCTCAAGTGCGTACTTTGGTAGGGCTGAACCGGCTTCGCTGCTGCAACATGAGATGCTGGCCGATGACCGCTTGAGGCCAAAGGACCAAACCGCTCGCGCGGTAGGACGCTTGCGGCGACCATTGAGCAGATTGTCGAAAGTATAGCAGGCGGAAGCATCCTGCCTTGAAATCGAGGAGTTGCAGGCATTTGGGGCAGAGATGGCTCAAAGCGCGCGGCACACCCACACATGCCTTGCACGCGGTTTCCTCCCTTAGAGGTTTTCCGACGCCGGCCCCGGAGTGCGTGACCCCGTCGTCATGGGCCGGCATCCGAAAACCTTCACAATAGGCGACATCGGACGTCTGTTCGATTACCTCGTCCGCGCGGGCGAGGAGCATGGCGGTACTGTGAGGCCGAACACACACGCCCTGTCGGCCTCAGATTGGTGATGAGGTCGAGCCTAGTCTGCTGTTCGACGGCCAGCCACGGCCGTGCAACACGGATTGGATCAAGCGCGTTGTCGAACCATTCGCACGGCGAAGATCAGGATGACTGCCCCAATGAAGCCCGCGATCAAATAACCGACCCAACCCGGACCGAATGAGACACCGATAAGGCCGAACAGCCAACCAGCAACAGCGGCCCCTACGATTCCCAGGACGATGTTCATCACAAGTCCCATGTCACTCTTCATGAACTGCTCGGCGAGCCAACCAGCAACTCCGCCGACAACGATGGCGGCGATCCAACCGATTTCCATATGCGACCTCCCTGCGATACAGCAAATGCCAACGGCAATGCTCAAATTGTCGCCAATACGGCTACTCGCTTTCCTGTCTGATATTCCCAATCCGTAGACAAACGGCCCACGTTACCCGCAAGATCCTGTCGAGACGGTGTGATAGCTGCCGTCATTATTGCGGCGGTAACAATGACCGTTATACCAATAAAAGCCACCAGCGCGTGGCTCCAGCTTCGAACCAAGCGCAACCCCGGTGGCCGCGCTGATCGTCCCTGTGGCAACCGCTCCTGCAGCTTTGCCGGCTCCGCCGACAACAGCCCCAGCGGTACCAACCGCTCCGCCGACGATTCCACCAACCGGGTTGCCCTGCGCCGACACTTCCTGCGCGGGCGCGGCAAATACGAGTGCAAATATCATCATCGCTAAAGACGTTCGCATAGTCATGGGACTCCTCCTGGCCCTTTGCGACCTCCTTTGCATACGCTGTCGGCAAAGCGCTCGGTACTATGCGTAGGTGTAGGTCAGGTAGCCCAGCACCTGCTTACCAGTCGCCCGGGCTAATGATGGTAGCGCGCCATGAGTTTTCCAAGCGAGCGGGAGTAAGACCAGGGTATGTGCCGCTCGGCGTGTGATTCATGTGTGGACGGCCTCCCGTCGAGCAAGGAGCTTTTTTTGACCGCGCTTTGCGGGAACAGTCAGGTTCATTCATGTGTGCGGCATGCGGCGCTGGGCCGGCTACTGGCGAGGCGGCGATCGTCATGGTTAGCCAGCGGTGTCGATCTATGGTTAGCCAATTCTGAAACCCATCCAGCTAAAAACTGTTTCCTAATCATAGGGTTGCGACAAACTCGTTAACTATATTTTTTTACGGCGCATTACGCCCGCCATGCGATCACAACCACCGATCCTGTGGGGATCGTCACGTGTCATCCCGTGTTGGGGAATACCAGAAAGGTGCGTTACTATGTCTGACATCGTTCTCACGGCTGGCGTGAGGTCGAACCTGCTGCAGTTGCAGCAGACGTCCGACCTGATCACCCAGACCCAGACCAGGCTTGCCACCGGCAAGCGGGTCAACTCGGCGCTCGACAATCCGATCAACTTCTTCACTGCCGCAGGCCTGTCGAACCGCGCCAGCGACTTGAGCAACCTGCTCGATTCGATGTCGACCGCCATCAACACCATCCAGGCGGCCAACAACGGCATCACCTCGATCACCAAGCTGGTGCAGTCCGCCCAGGCGCTGGCCTCCCAGGCGCAGCAGACCTCGGACCTGAACATCCGCTCCGGTCTGGCTGCCCAGTACACCGCGATCCTCGGCCAGATCGACCAGCTCGCCGGCGACTCGGGCTTCAACGGCATCAACCTGCTGGACAGCACGAACAGCTCGAACCTCACGGTCACGCTGAACGAAAGCGGCTCCTCGAGCGTCACGATCACCGCCGTTGACTTCACCACTGCCGGCCTCTCGCGATCAACAACGCCGCCAACAACTGGGGCGGCACCGCCGACATCACGGCCGCCTCGACCGAACTGACCGCCGCGTTGACCACGCTGCGCTCGCAGGCCCAGGCGTTCGGCTCGAACCTGTCGACCGTGCAGATCCGCCAGGACTTCACCAAGGCGATGATCAACACGCTGCAGACCGGCTCGGACAGCCTGACGCTCGCCGACTCCAACGAAGAAGGCGCCAACCTGCTCGCGTTGCAGACCCGCCAGCAGCTGTCGACCACCGCCCTGTCGCTCGCCTCTCAGGCCAGCCAGGCCGTGCTCCGCCTGTTCCAATAAGCGGACGGACCAACGTCTCAAGGGCCAGCGGCGGCACGAAAGTGCCGCCGCTTCGCTTTTGGGCGGCCGGCTGCGAAAATTTTACAGCATCGCAGGCGATTTTCCGGTCTCCCTGGATTCCGCTAACGCTTTATCAACCTTAACAGATCATTCTCCGCGCAAACCCGCTCGGCGTGAGCGGCTGTGGCTTAGCGGAGTTGGTCATGAGTGACATTGTTCTTACGGCCGGCGTTCGATCCAACCTATTGCAATTGCAGCAAACCGCGGACCTGATCACCCTAACCCAGACCAAGCTCGCCACCGGCAAGCGGGTCAATTCCGCCCTCGACAATCCGATCAATTACTTCACCGCCCAGGGCCTGACCAATCGCGCCAGCGATCTGGGCAACCTGCTCGACTCGATGTCGAGCGGCATCAGCACGATCCAGGCCGCCAACAACGGCATCACCTCGATCACCAAGCTGGTGCAATCGGCCCAGGCGCTGGTCAGCCAGGCGCAGCAGACCACCGACACCACGGTGCGGTCAGGCCTCGCCGCCCAGTTCGACACCATTCTCGGCCAGATCGACACGCTGGCCCGCGATTCCGGCTTCAACGGCATCAACCTGCTCGACAGCACGAACAGCGCCAACCTGACCGTCACGCTGAACGAAAGCGGCACCTCGACGCGTCACCATCGCCGCGGTCGATTTCACCTCCGGCGGCCTTGCCCTCAACAACTCGGCCAACAACTGGGGCGGCACCGCCGACATCACGGCCGCCAGCACCGACCTGACCGCCGCGCTTGACCACGCTGCGCTCCCAGGCCCAGGCGTTCGGCTCGAACCTGTCGACCGTGCAGATCCGCCAGGACTTCACCAAGGCGATGATCAACACGCTGCAGACCGGCGCCGACGGGCTGACGCTCGCCGACTCCAACGAAGAGGGCGCCAACCTGCTCGCCTTGCAGACCCGGCAGCAACTTTCGACCACCGCGCTGTCGCTCGCCTCGCAGGCGAGCCAGGCCGTGCTGCGGCTGTTCCAGTAGTCCGACCCGGCGGCGGACGATCCGGCCGCCGCGAATTCGCTCCAATACTCCGGATGGCGTTTGCTTCCGGCAAACGCCATTCGTGCTTCAAGGCGGAGCAGCACGGAAGGACAGCAGCCATGGCGCTCAAGGTCGAGCTCAAGCCCAACGAACGCATCCTGATCGGCGATTCCGTCATCACCAACTGCAACCAGCGCTCCTGGCTGGTGATCGAGGGGGCGAGCCCGATCCTGCGCGAAAAGGACATCCTCACGCCGGCGCGCGCCGATACGCCGGCCAAGCGCATCTATCTCGCGGTGCAGTTGATGTACACCTCGCGCGATCCGCGCGACCCACCACGAGGTCTATTTCGCGCTGGTGCGCCAGATCGTGCAGGCGGCGCCCAGCACCTGGCCGTTTATGTCGAAGGTATCAATAATCAAATCTTAACAGGCAATCTGTACAAGGCCTTGAAAGAAGCCAAGAAATTGATCGCGTACGAAGAGGAGTTGCTGCAGCATGCAAAGCGCGGCGCAAACCTACAAAAACGTGGCAAGACAAACCTCAAATCCGCGTGAGCTTGAAGCGACGCTGCTGCTGCAGGCGGCCGCGCGGCTGCAATCGGTGCACGACGCCTGGGACGACAACAGAGCCCAGCTCGACGACGCGCTGCTCTACAACCGCAAGCTCTGGTCGGTGTTCCTGAGCGAGATGACCGACGACAACAACCCGATGCCGAAGGACGTGCGCCAGAACGTCGCCAACATCGGCCTGTTCGTGATGAACCACACCGTCGCGGTGATGAACGACCCGCGCCCCGAGCAGCTCGGCTCGCTGATCAGCATCAACCGCGAGATCGCCGCGGGCCTGCTCGGCCGCGCCGCCTGACGGCAGCCGCTCCATCGGCACAAGCAAAAGCCCCGCGGCGTGCCGCGGGGCTTTTTCGTTGTACGTGCCGCGATCAGCAGATCAGATACTTCAGGATGTTGGTCTGCAGCAGCATCGCCGTGGTCTGCAGCGTGGCCTGCAGGCTGGTCTGCAGCGACAGGATTTGCGCCGCGACCTGCTCGCTGCGGCGCGCCCTGGACGCTCTGCAGCAGGTTTTGCAGCGTGGTGTTGGTCTGGTCGTGGCGATCGTTGGCGTTGCTGAGCGCCACCTGGGCGCCGGCCAGCTGGCCGGAGATGTCGGAGACCTGTCTGCTGGTTCGGGCCGCCGCTGAGCGCAGCGCCGATCCGCTGGCGCAGCGCCGCGTATTGGCGCTTCGCCGTTCGGGATCGGCGCCGGAGAACTGCGTCGCCGCGAACACCGCGAGGCTTTGCACCGCCGTGCGCAGGCCTTGCTCGTTGGCGCGCGCGCCATAAGCCACCGTCAGCGACTGGTCGGCGCGGGCGAGCGCCGTCGAGCGCGGATCGGTCGGTGGCGTTGTCGCCCTGATACCAGGCGACCGTGTTGGCGGTGCCGTCGACCAGCGCCGTCGCGGTGTCGAACGGCGGACCATCGACGCGCTGCGGCGGATGGCTGGCATCGGTGTTGAAGAAATCGTTGCCGGCGGCAACCGCGGACGCCGCCACCAGCTCGGTGTTGGCCAGCGTGCCGAGGCCCTGGGTGAGGGCGGTCTGCAGGTTGGTGGCGGTCGCGGTCGGCGTGCGCGCCGATGCGTGAACTGGCCTGGGCCTGCCGGCGATGCGTTCGGTCGCCGTCAACGTCAGGTCGCGGCTGGTGCCGTCCGGCAGCGTGAAGGTGAACTTGACGGTGTCGCCGTGCGACTCGGATTGGCGCGCGCCGAGATCGACCGACATCGACGGCGGCGAACCGGCTCGGCGCGTTGACCGTCGCGCCGGCCATCGCCGTGGTGGCGCCGACGAGCTTGAAGCCGAACGGCGACGCGTCCTCCGTCAGCGAAACCGCCGGTCGAGCCGGACGCGCCGACCGCCAGCCGGCCAAGGCCGCTGGCGCCGAGATCGGCCTGCTTGCGCTCGTCGATGACCTGCTTGAGGCCGGCCTTGAGTCCGTCGCCGTTGAGGATGTTGTCGGCGCTGACGACCGGCTCCTGATCGACGGTGCTGCCGGAGAACAGGTAGCGGCCGTCGGCCGCGGTGTTGAGCATGCCGACCAGCGAGTCGAGCGTGTTGACGGTGTTCTTCTGGTCCTGCGTCTGGGTGCCGCCGGCGAGCACGTACTGCGATTGCAGGATCGCGCTCTGGGTCTGCTGCGGTGACGCTGCTGAACTGCGTCAGCGCGGTCTGCATCAGGTCGAGCCGCACGCCGACCTGGGTGATGGTGTGACTGGTAGCCGGTGATGGCGTTGAGCTGCGAGCGCAGGCCGACGGTCAGGCCGCGGTCGAGGCCAAGGCCGGCGTAGGTCGTCGACTTCATGCCCGACCCGAGCTGGCGCTGCAGGTCGTCGAGCTGGTTGCGCATCTGGCCGATCGCCTGCAGCGTCAGCGCCGAAGCCCGCTCCGATGCCCGAGACGCTCATGTCGATCCTCACATCTTCATCAGCGTATCGATCATGTCCGCGCACCGCGCGTCATCACCCGCGCATTGGCGCCGTAGGCGGTCTGCAGCGTGATCAGATTGGCCATCTCCTGATCGATATTGACGCCGGAAGCTTCGTTGACGCGCTGCTGCAAGCGCATTGACCACCACGTCCTGGCCCTGCGCCAGATTCGAGGCGTTCGCGGCGTCCTCGCCCTGCATGGCTAAGCATCTGCCGCAGGAAATTCGGCACGCTGCCGGTGAACGGCGATGCCGGCGTTGCCGAGGCCGCTCTCCGCCGAAAACGCAAAGCTCGCGCCGGTCAACTGGTTGTAGATGAAGTTCGGCCGCGTCGGGTCGCCGGTCGCGGTGTTGGTGTCGTAAAGCGTGAGCTTGCCGGGATCGCCGAGCAAGCGCCGGGTTGACGGCGATGCGGCCGGCGAAGCCGACGGTCTCTGAGCCCGATGCGGTGATCGCGTCGGTGAAGGGGACGGTGCCGTCGGTGAACATGCCAAACGGCCGGACTGCCGTTGGCGAGCGCAGTCGCCGTCTGCGTGACCGACAGGGCGTTGACGTCGGTGGTGTTTGCCGCGCCGTCGTCGAGCACCTGAAGCGTGGTGCCGACGGATTGGAGAACTGCAGCGCGCCGCCGAACTGGGTGTTGAGCTGAGCCACGGCCGACGCCAGGCCGCCGGAGAAATCGACGCCGATCACCTCGTCGTTCGGATCCGGCGTCGCGCTGTCGTCGAGCGGCAGCACGCTCGGATCGTCGACGCGGACGAGGCTGACGCTGATGCTGGGTGTTGGTCGTGGTATCGGTGTAGGTCAGATTGATGATGTTGCCGTTGAGCAGGCCCGCGGTATCGACGGCGAATCCGTTCTGCGGCGCCGACGACACGGCGCTGCCGTCGACGGTCTGGCTCGACATCGCCTGCGCCATCGTCGCGGCCAGACCGTCGAGCTGGTTCTGCGCCTGCACCAGCACGTTGTCGCGCATGTCGAGATAGGCGGCGATCTTGCCTGAGCGGATCGACTTGTTGGCGATCAAGTCGATCGAGGTGCCGCTCGGCGGACACCAGCGATAGCGTGCCGAGATTGCTCTTGGTCGGGTCGGCGTTCCACTGCGTTCGCCGCCGACACCGTGCCCTTGCGGGTTGAACGACAACTTGCGCGGCGCCGGCGCCGACGAGCTGAACGCCGGAATTCGTAAAGATGCTGACCTGGTTCTGGTCGTTCTGCACGACGCGGATGTCCATCAACTGCGAAAGCTGGTCGATATAGTGGTCGCGCAGGTCGGCGAGCGCGGCGTCCGAGGCGTTGGTGATCGACCTGCCGGCGAGCTGGGTGTTGAGGTCGGCGATCTTCTGCATCGCGTCGTTGGCGGAATTGACCGCCTCGGCGAGCCCGCTCTCGGCGTTGCTCGCGCAGTCCCTGGATGTTCGCCGTGGTGGTGTTGAGGGTCTGGGCCAGCACCTGCGCGCTGCTGAGAACGAGGCTTCGCGCGGCCGTCGAATCCGGGCTTGTCACCAGCGACTGGACCGCGCCGGTGAAGGTGTTGAACACCGATTCCAGCGAGGTGCTCGGAGTTCGGATCGCCATAGATCGACTGCAATTGCTGATAGAAGCTCGAACGCAAGTCGGCGTACGCGCCGCCCGCGGTTTCCACGCGGAGCTGCGATTGCAGATACTGGTCGAGCTCGCGGTTGATCGCCGACGACCCGGACGCTGGAACCGTCGACGCCCGAGGTGGATGCCGCGAGATCGAGTGTCTTGCGGATATAGCCGGGCGTTTGCGCGTTCGCCACGTTGGCGGCGATCAGCGACATGCCGGCCTGCGTCGCGTGCAGGCCGGATAACGACGTACTGAGGGCTTGCGAGATGCTCATGAAGAGATACTCATCACCCGGTCATGCCGCTGAAACGCGATTGCCAACACTCCTCACCGCAGCATGTTCAGCATGTCCTGCACCATCTGATTGCTGGTGGTGATGACGCGGTGTTGGCCGAGTAGGCCTGCTGGGTCACGATCAGCTTGGTGAATTCGTCGGCGATATCGGTGTTCGAGCCTTCGAGCGAGGAGCCGACGATCTTGCCCGGCGCGTTGTAGGTCGGAGGCCCGGACTCCTCGGTGGCGACGAACGCGCCGCCGTCGATGCGCTTCAAGCCATCGACGCCGTTGAAATTGGCGAGCGTGATCTCGGCGAGGTCGATGGTGCGGCTGTTCGAATAGGTGCCGACCACGCGGCCCTTGTCGTTGACCGACACCGATTGCAGCACGCCGGCGGGAAAGCCGTTCTGCTGGAGCGAGTTGACCTGCACGTTGCCGTTGGCGTCGGCGAACTGAGTGATGCCGGTCGACCCGTGCTGGAGCGTGACGGTGCCCAGCGCGACGCCATCGATCGTCACGCCGCTCAAGGTCACGGTCGGAACTGACGGCGACATCTGGCCGTTGGCAGCGAACGTGTAATCGACGCCGGCGTTTTGCCACGCCACCTGGGCGCCGGTGGCAGTGGAGTCGGTCTGGTAGAACAGATTCCAGGTGTCGGTGCCGCCGTAGAGCGAACTGTCGGTCTTGGCCCAGCGCAACTGCACGTTCACCGGCGCGCCGGAGACGTCGTAGGCCGTGATCAGCGCCGCCGCAGATCGAGTTCTTGACGAATGTGGCAAGATCGCTCCCGATCACCGTGCCGGTGCCGGCCACCGTCGGATCGACCGTGTAGTCCGCCGGATTGAGCAGCTCTGATCCCGGAATGCCGGTGTCGTGGCCGGGAGTCAGCGGATAGCTCGCAAGGTTCGCCTGGTACTGGATCTGCGTGGTCGGCTGCGCCGGCAGGAAGCCCGAGTCGAATTGCAGAAGCTGCGGCACGCTGCCGACCAGATTGCCGGTGGTCGGATCGACCGGGATGCCCATCAGGTAGTAGCCCGCACCGTTGACCAGGTAGCCGTTCTTGTCGGTCGAGAAATCGCCGCGCCGGGTGTAGAGGTCGACGCCGTCGAACACCGGCTGGTTGTCGGAGAAGCTCGATGGCTTCTCGACCACGAAGAAGCCGTCGCCGTTGATCGCCATGTAGGTGCCGACCGAGGCATTCTGGATGTCGCCCTGGACGCCGTTGGTCGAGCGCGAATTGGCGACCACGTTGCCGGAGGGCTGCTTGCTCGGGATGTCGTCGGGGATCAAATCGACGAAGCTCGTATCCTCGCGCTTGAACGCGGTGGTCTGCGAGTTGGCGATGTTGCCGGAGATGTTTTCGAGCGCGAACGACTGCGCGCGCATGCCGGTGACGGCCGTGGTGAGGGCGCCGAAAATTCCCATAACTCGTCTCCACTTCGACAGGGCCGGACGCAAATCGTCCTGTTGCCGCAAATACCGGCGACCGCGTTGCAAGCTCCGAGCCACAGATAAAGTCTTGTTATTTCAATATCTTACACGGGGAAGGTGGAGAGCGGGCCGGGCAGGATGCGCCGGCGGCCGGCAAAATTTGCCGGGTGTCGCTCAGGCCACGGCCGGCGTGAACGTCAGCGCCACGCCGTTCATGCAGTAGCGCAAGCCGGTCGGCGGCGGGCCGTCCTTGAACACATGGCCGAGATGGCCGCCGCAGCGGCGGCAGTGCACTTCGGTGCGCTCAAGGATCAGCATGCGGTCGGACGAAGTCCCGACCGCGTTCGGCAGGGGTTGGTAGAAGCTCGGCCATCCGGTGCCGCTGTCGAACTTGGTCTCCGCGGAGAACAGCGGCAGGTCGCAGCCGGCACAGGCGAAGGTGCCCTTGCGATGCTCGTTGTTGAGAGGGCTGGTGAATGGGCGCTCGGTGCCTTGGCGGCGCAGCACGTTGTAGGCCGCGGGCTTGAGCAGGCGGCGCCACTCCTCATCGGACTTGACGATCTCGAAGCTTGCGGCATCGGCGCTGTCGTCGCGCATCCACCACGACGCGGCGATGACGGCGGCAGCGCTGCCGCCAACCAGCCAGGCGCGGCGGGTCATGGTTTCGGCCAGCGTCGACTTCGGTCCGGCGTAGGGCTCGCTCATGGCACCAATTATACCCGCCGCAAATGACCGGCTCGTTCAATTCCGCTCACGTTCCGACACGGGAACGTGAACGGAGCGCCGCTATTGATAGCGCACGGTCCTGTTCAGATAGAACTTCCGCATCTCCGGTCGGTATTTTTCCATGTCGGCGCGGTTGAGACCGAGTTCCGGCTGCGCATCGGGCGGCAGCAGCGAGAAGTATGGCGTCTTCTTCGAACTCGATCTCGAACTCCGCATGTGCCTTTTTCAAGAGCTCGGGGCTCGACATCAGATCGATGACCGAGGCGGCCAGCACCTTGGCGCCCGCAACCTGCCCCTTGTGCGAGATCGAACTGACCGGGGTCACCGCAGCCTTCCATTCGTGATAGCCGATACCCGGAACCGACGCTGGGAAATTTACCATTCCGGCCGGCACCACCCACGACACATCGCCGTTGTCGTTGGACGACGTCGCTTGCCTCTTCGCGCCAAGCGCGATCGGCGCGGTTCTCAAGCCAATTTGCGGTTTCTCTGCGAATTTCTGAAAGTCGTGCGCAAAGCGCTGCTCCTCGTCGGTCCACTTCGGCACTCCGACCGCATCGATGTTCTTCTGGATTGCTTCGGCAATCGTCTTGCTGACGAGCTGGGGCCAAGCCGATGCCGAATATTTGACGTCCCAGGTCGTGCCGGTCATCAGCGCGGCACCTTCGGCAATCTTCAAAAGCTTGTCGTAGGTCTGTTTCGCCTCCGGCATCGATTGGTCGCGCACGAACCACCAGATTTGCCCGGTGTCGGCGATGATGTTGGGCTGGATACCCCCGATCGTGATGGTGCGGTGCGCCCGATAGCTCGGGTGCAGATGCTCACGCAGCTTGTCGAAGCCGATATCCATCAGCTCGACCGCGTCGACCGCGTCCTTGCCGTCCCACGGGTTGACCGCGCCATGGGCGGTCTTGCCGTGGAAGGTAAAGATCGAACTGATCGCGGCGTAGTTCTGCACGCCATAGCCGGTCTGCAGCGCGTCTTGGATATGCAGGTAGATCACCGCATCGACATCCTTGAAATAACCGGCGCGCACGATGAACGGCCGGCTGCCGAGCTGTTCTTCGGCCGGGCCGAACGAGATCGCAACCGTGCCCGGGATGTTGAAGCGCTGCATCGCCTGCTTGACCGCGAAGACTGCGGCCGTTGCAACGCCGCCGTGGGTGTTGTGGCCTTCCATGTGACCGGGCCC
The DNA here is from genome assembly GCA_963702635.1 of uncultured Alphaproteobacteria bacterium. Taxonomy (GTDB): domain Bacteria; phylum Pseudomonadota; class Alphaproteobacteria; order Rhizobiales; family Xanthobacteraceae; genus Z2-YC6860. Next base: position 86,355 of record CAVPDL010000003.1, on the reverse strand, counting down.
GCCGGCGACCAGCGGCCTGCGCTCCCAGGTGCCTGCGGTCTGCGAGCCGCCGGGCAGCGCGTCGACCTCGGTGACGATCGCGATCTTCGGCCGGCCGGAACCGTACTCGGCCCAGAAATTCGTCGGCATGCCGGCGCCGCCAAGCTCGACCTTGAAGCCGGCGGCTTCCATCGTCTCTTTGAGCAGCTTGGTGCTTTCGAACTCCTGCATGCCGAGCTCGCCGAAATAGAACAGCGAGTCGCTCAGCAGCGCCATCTGCGCGGCGTTGCGGTCAACGACATCGAATGCAAGCTGCTTGCGCTCGTCCGCCCGGGCAGCGAACGGCAGCACCGTCCCGGCCATGGCAAGAATGGCAAGCCAGCGTCCGCAAAAATTCCGACGCATCGTCGTCCCCCGTTATCACCAGAATGGCAGGTTGACAGGCTACGCCCGGCAGCCATGCGCGACAAGTTTATGCGCGCATGACCGCATTGTGCTATCAGCGGCGGCGTCCGAACGAGGGTTCATATGCGCTTTGAAGGCACCAGCGGCTATGTCGCGACCGACGACCTCAAGGTCGCGGTCAACGCCGCGATCACGCTGGAACGGCCGCTGCTGGTGAAGGGCGAGCCGGGCACCGGCAAGACCGTGCTGGCGCTGGAGATCGCCAAGAGCCTCAATGCCCCCCTGATCGAGTGGCACGTCAAGTCGACCACCAAGGCGCTGCAAGGCCTCTACGAATACGACGCGGTGTCGCGGCTGCGCGACAGCCAGCTCGGCGACGAACGCGTGCGCGACATCCGCAACTACATCAAGCGCGGCAAGCTGTGGGACGCCTTCGTCGCCGAGGAGCGGCCGGTGCTGCTGATCGACGAGATCGACAAGGCCGACATCGAGTTTCCAAACGATCTGCTGCTCGAACTCGATCGCATGGAATTCTTCGTCTACGAGACCTCCGAGACCGTGAAGGCGCGGCGGCGGCCGGTCGTGGTCATCACCTCCAACAACGAGAAGGAATTGCCCGACGCCTTCCTGCGCCGCTGCTTCTTCCACTACATCCGCTTTCCCGACACCGAGACCATGAAGGCGATCATCGAGGTGCATTTCCCCGGCATCAAGCAGCGGCTGGTCGCGTGAGGCGCTGAAGCTGTTCTACGAGGTGCGCGAGGTGCCGGGACTGAAGAAGAAGCCCTCGACCTCCGAGCTGCTCGACTGGCTGAAGCTGCTGATGGTCGAGGACATCGGCCCGGAGCTGCTGCGCGAGCGCGATCCGAAAAAGCTCATTCCGCCGCTGCACGGCGCACTGCTCAAGAACGAGCAGGACGTGCATCTGTTCGAGCGGCTGGCGTTCATGGCTCGAAGAGAAGGCCGCTGAAGCGGCCTGTGAAGCGCCGCGAATGCGGCTGAGCGTCAGACTTTCTTGTCGACCGAAGGCGTATCCGGAGGCGGTGCCGGCTCACCCGTCTCGTTCGGCGCGTCCAAGTTCTTGGATTGAGCTTCCATCACCAGCTTCGACAGCTCGGCAAGCGTCGTTTTGGTGTCGGCGGCCGTCATCTTTTTCGGGCCACGCTTTCGCTTGCGAGGAGCCGGCGGGGCGACGGGCGGCGTGCTCTGCGGCTGCGGCGGTGGTTCGCTCGCGACAACGCCTGAATCCGGAAACAGCGCTTCGGGCCTCGTATCGGGAAACAGCTCCTCGGGCCGCTCGACCGCGGCGGCCGGAATGGATTCCGGCGCCACCCCGGGTGGCTGGCTGATCGTCTCCATGGCCGGGTGAACCAGCTCGTGCACCTCAGAAGCTGCCGGCGCCGCCGCAGCGGCAGCCGCGATCCGGGCGAACTGCTTCACCTTGGCGGCTTCGGCCTCCGCGCGCAGCCGTTTCACCTCGCGCCTTCGCGCCAGCAAGGCCGCCGCAAACCCTCCGGCCCGCGCCGACCAGCCGGACACTCGCTTTGCCGTGCGCCCGAGCCCGCCGCCGGCCCACACCAGCGCGAACGGCGAAAACATCTGCCAGGTGCGGTCGCCCTCGACGATGGCACGCGCGACCAGTTCGCCGCCCATCGCCGTGGTGTTGAGCCCGTGGTTGCCGAAGCCGCTCAACAGCCACAGCCCGGGCGAAATCTCGCCGATCTGCGGCATGCCATGGACCGTATCGCCGTTGGTGCCGCTCCAGGCGTAGTCCGCTTTGACGCCGCGGAGCGCCGGATAGAGCTGCCCGATCTGGCGGAGCAGCGCTTTGGCGGTGCGCTGCGGCTTGCCGCGCCAGACCGCGCTGCGCCCGGTCCACATCAACCGGTCGCCGTCGACCACGCGGTATTGATGGTCGGCAAGCTCGCCGTCGCCGACCGCGCCGGGATAGCGGATCGCTTCGTGCAAGGCAGGTCCGAGCGGCGCCGTGGTCACCGCATAGCCGACCACCGGCACCAGCGTGCGGGAAAACTCCGGCAGCAGCCCGGCAAGGTGCACGCTGCCGGCAAGCACCACGTGGGAGGCGCGCACCCGCGAGCCGCCGGTGACGATACGCTTTCGCACGCCGGCCGGGTCGATCTGCAGCGCCGGCGTGTCCTCGAAAATGCGGGCGCCGGCGGCTTCGGCCGCAGCCGCGAGGCCGAGTGCGTAATTGAGCGGATGCAGGCTGAAACCGTGCGGATGATGCAGTCCGTGAAAATAATGCAAACTCCGCAGCGCCTCGCGCACCCGCTGCGCCGGCCACGGCTCGACCAGCGTGCCAAACTCGCCGACCAGCAGCGCCGCCTCCGCCGCCATCGCCTTGGTGTTGTCCGTCCTCGACGACATGCAGCCAGCCGGTCTCGGACAACGCCGCGCCCGGCATCTCGCGTGCCGCGCCGCGCACGTATTCGGCGCCGGCCACCGACAGCGCCCAAAGTTGCTTGGCGCGTTCGAGTCCGACCCGTTCGACCAGCGCCTGCGCGCCCAAGGCAAACCCAGGCCGCACGATACCGGCGTTGCGGCCCGAGGCATCCCAGGCGACGCTTTGCGCCTCGAGCACGATGACCGACCAGCCGCGGCGGGCAACCTCGAGCGCAGCAGTGAGGCCCGCGAGGCCTGCGCCGATGACGCAGACATCGATGTCCAGCTCGACCGAAAGCCGCGAGCGCGGCGGGCTTTCGACCCGCGTCGCGTTATACCAGCTTGAACCGAGGGCCTTGGGTTCGGCAGTCAGCATTGCGTCTGATCACCTGGCAGTCTTGGTCGCCTTCCTGGGCCGACTTCACACGGCCCATGCTAAAGTGCTACCGGCAATTCAGGGTGAGGGAAAGCCGGGAGACCGACGTTCCATGCGACGGCTGCTTTTGCTGCGCCACGCCAAGGCCGAACGCGCGCAACCGGGCGGCGAGGACCATGGGCGCGTTCTTGCCGAACGCGGCCGCACCGATGCCGCGCGGCTCGGAGCCTATCTGGCGCAGCATCGACTGGTCCCCGACCTGGCGCTGGTCTCGACCTCGGCGCGCACCCGGGAAACCTGGGCGCTGGTGGCCAAGGCATTTAAACGGCCGCCGCCGGTCCGCTTCGACGAGCGCATCTACGAATCGTCGCCACAGGCGATCCTCAAGGTCGTTTCCCAGGCCGCAGCGAACGCCACGACGCTGCTGGTCGTCGGCCACAATCCGAGCCTGCAGGAGCTCGCCGCGATGCTGACCGCCTCGGGCGATGTCGATGCGCGCCGGCGCCTCAAAGAGGCGTTTCCGCCCGCGGCGGTCGCGGTGATCACGTTCGCGGCCGAAGACTGGCGCGGCATTGATCACCACGGCGGCCGGCTGGAGCACTTCGTCGGCCCGAAATGGCTGGAGACCGCAACCGATTAGCTGGGGCACGGCACACCACAATCTGATTGATGCAAGCTGGATGACGGCACGATAGCTGGCGGCAAGCTGTCATAGCGGCCCATTCATAATCGGCGAGTTCGTAGCGCATGTTTCACGGCCCCGGTTTGGGGGCTTAAATCACCGGCCTGGCAGCCGAACTCAACTTCCGCTTTGGCAGTCGCGATGAGGTGCGAAAGCCGACAACATGTACTGCGCTGTGAGTATTTCGCCTTTGACGCCAACTCTGCCATCGGCCAACATCTGACGCGCGTAGCGACGCTATCGATGTCATGTCGCGTTAAATCTCAATCAAAAGAGGCGGTTACTTATGCGGTTGAAACTCATTGTCTCCGGATTAATTGTTGCCGTTTCTCAGCCCTGCCCGCCCGTGCGCAGATCACGGTCGACGCTTCGAAGGTAACATGTGATCAATTCGTACGACTCCAGAATTGGCAACCTTCGAAGGCCGTTTGGTTTAGCGGTTTCTGTACGGCAAACGAGATATTCGAACCTATGACGCACGAGATTCGAAGAGAGCCTGAGCAAATTACAAACTTTTTGTTATCAGGCGAAAAATTTCAAGATGCCCCTCATGCAGGCAGTTGAGCGAAGTAATCGGTGCGGGCAAATAGCCGCGGTCCCCCCGATATGACGGTGCAAGGCCTGCTGACGATGCCGGCGCAGGTGGTAGCCGTAAGGGTCGGCGCGGTCATCGCAGGGGTAGTGGTATACATATCCGCACCAACATCAGAGGCTGATCGGCCCGCCCAAGCGCATCGGTCGAGCCAGTTCCATGACGCGCCGGGTCCTGCGTGCCTGGTCGTCCGGCGCAGATCATGACGCCATTGTGGCGGGGCCGCGACTCCAAAAGGCGCAAATAGCAGCCGCAAAAATCAGCCGGTTCATGTTTACGAAAAAAGCAAAGCTCACGTGAGCCACCCAAACTTTCAGACTTCCATGTCTGCATTAAGCGGATTTAGACGGCAAATCAAAACGGCTGGATTGGTTAGCGCGGTGACGGTCCTGTATCCATTTGCTCGAACTGCGGAGTGAGTTGGCAACCTGTGGGACCAGGGCGCAGCATTGCTCGGTTTGCCGGAGATGTTCGCGCAGTTTTCCCAGTGAGCCGTGTTGCATCGGTTTTTCGATCTAAGGCTGACGACAAATCGCCGGTCCGCTCCACCACTCTATGGCGTAGCCGTCTACCATACTTGGCTTGTTCGATGGCGTTATGGTTGCCGTGTTAATGAGTCCACGCTCTAATCCCGCCCGGTGCCGATCTTGTCGACCCGCGCCAGCTCCGGAAACAGCCGAATCCAAAGCAGCGCGACGACGATCGCGCCGATGCCGCCGACCAGCACCGAGGTGAACGCGCCGAACAAGGCGGCCACCGTTCCGGCACGGAATTCGCCGAGCGTGCCGGAGGTGCCGGTGAACATGAAGTTGACCGCCATGACGCGGCCAAGCATCTCGTTCGGCGTACGCGTCTGCACCAGCGAATGGCGAATGACGACGCTGACCGCGTCGCACGCGCCGTAAACCGCGAGCGCCAGGATCGAGATCGCCAGCGAAGTCGAGAACGCGAACGCAATGGCTGCGACGCCGAACATCGACACCGCGGCAAGCAGCACGTGGCCGACGCGCCGCTCGATCTGGAAATGCGCGAGCCAGATCGAAATCGCCAGCGCGCCGAGCGCCGGCGCCGAGCGGAGCAAGCCCGAGCCCCCAGGGCCCGGTCGCCAGCACGTCCTTGGCATAGATCGGCAGCAGCGCGGTGACGCCGCCGAGCAGCATGGCAAACAGATCGAGCGAGATCGCGCCGAGCACCACCTTGTTGTGGCGGATGTAACGGAAGCCTGCGAACAGCGTCTCCAGCGTAACCGGTTTCTTGCCCGGCGGCGGACCCTGCAGGCGGATCAGGCTGACCAGCGCGCTCGCCAGCACGAACACCGCGACGCAGGTGAAATAGACCGTGCTTGCGCCGAACACATAGAGCAGGCCGCCGAGCGCCGGCCCGCAGATCACGGCGGTCTGTGTCGCCGTGCCCGAGGCCGCGATCGCCCGCGGCAACAGCTCCGGCGGCACGATGCCCGGCACCAGCGTGTGCATGGTCGGCGTCTCGAACGCGCGTGCGGTGCCGCTGACAAACAGGATCGCCAGGATCACGTCGCGATCGAGCCAGCCGCCGAGCGTGCCCAGCGCCAGCGCCAAAGCAGCGAGCGCCTTGATCACCTGGCAGGTGCCGACCACGACGCGGCGGTCGTAGCGATCGGCGATGTGGCCGACCACGATGCCCAGCACCACCACCGGAAAGAATTGCACAAGGCCAACCAGGCCGAGATCGAAGGCGCTGCCGGTCAATGCATAGATTTGCCAGCCGACCGCGACCGCCTGCATGCCGTAGGCGGCATTGGTCGAGGTGCGTGCGCACCAATAGGCTACGAACGAGCGGTGCCCGAGCAGTGCAGCCTGCGAAGCGGCGACGTTGTCGGCTGGGGCGGACATAGGCGTTGACTTTGGCGGCGCGCCTTCATAGCGCGCCAGCCAGTGCGCTGCCACCACCCATTCCACGTCATGGCGGGCGCGCGACCCGTCTTCGCTCGCTGTAGAAACCCGATCGCCGGCACGGTTGGCTGCTGCGCGTGCGCAACGAGCGGCCAGCCAGCACTCGCCGGCATCTCATGTTGCAGTAGCGAAGCCAGTTTCGCCCCTATCAAAGCACTCGTTTGAGCCGTTAGAATGCCGTCCCCTGGGCCGGGATGGCGATTCCGAAGCGGGAAGCCAACCAGGGAGGGAAACCGTGAACTTGACCCATAGATTTATCGCGGCCGGTGCGTTATCGATTGCGGCTGTGGCTGCCACGACATCGGTTCGCGCGCAGGGCGTCATCACCACGCACCGCCTGTCGGCGCCGCTCGCCGGCGAAGCGGCACTCGCCTCGGTCGAGCATTGCAAGCGCATGGGCTACAACGTCACCGCCGTGCTAATCGACGCCGACGGCGTCCGGCAGGCGACGCTGCGCGGCGACGGTTCGGGCCCAATCTCCCTCGACACGGCTTACGCCAAAGCTTCGACTGCCCTCTACTATCGCACCGACACCATCGAGCTGGTGCAGCGGATGCAGAATCTCGGCGCCGCCTCGATTCAGGCCAAGGTCCCGAATTTGGTCGTCGCGCAGGGCGGCGTGGTCATCAAAATGGGCGACGAGGTGATCGGCGCGATCGGCATCAGCGGCGGGCCCGGGCAGGACTATGACACGCAATGCGCGCGTGCCGGGATTGACAAAATCCGCGACCGGATGAAATGACCAAAGCGCCCTCTTAGCGCGGCCAGCATCCGGTGTTGCGGTAGCGAGCGTATCTTCAGATGCCCGGTATGCAAGCATGAGAGCCGACTTACAGTATGGAGCGAATTTGACCGTGGACTGTAACACTGCCTGATCCAAACGTACGGGCAACCGCCCTCGCACTGTGTGAGGTTCCGTTTTGGGCGCGCCATGGGACGAAATAGAGCGACGAAATAGAGCGACTATGGGTTCCGGTCTTCGGCCGGCCCCGAATTGACGGTCAGACTTCCTATTCCAGCTTCACGTTCGCCGACTTGATGACGTTGTGCCAGGTCTCGACCTCGGTCTTGAAGAAGGCCGCAGTCTCGGCCAGCGATCCGGTCGAGACATCGGCCGACAGATTTCCAAGCTTCTGCCGCACGCCCGGATCGTTCAGCGCCTCGTTGATATCGGCATGGAGCTTGTTGACGATCTCCTGCGGCACCTTCGGCGGCGCAACCAGCGCAAACCAGGTCACGACGACGAAGCCCGGCACCGTGTCCTTGATGGTCGGCACGCCCGGAAACGCCGCCATCGGCTTCTCGGTGGCAAGCCCCAGCGCCCGGATCGTGCCGGCCTGGATCAGCTTGCCCGCGGCGCCGACGTTGTCGAAGGCGAGGTCGATGTTGCCGGCGATCAGGTCCTGCATCTCGGGCGCCGAGCCGCGGTAGTGGATGTGCTGGAACTTGACGCCCGCCTTCTGCGCGAACAGCTCCGAGGTCAGGTGCGCGGTGGTGCCGACGCCCTGCGTGCCGGAGTTGAGCTGGCCCGGATGCGCCTTGGCGTAGGCCACGAAGTCGGCGACGGTTTTCACGTCCTTCAAGCGAGGCGAGTTGGTCAACAGCGCGTTCGGCACCTTGCCCATCACCGCCAGCGGAATGAACTGGGCCGGATCGAACGGCAGCTTGGCGTAGAGATTCTGGTTGATGACCAGCGGCGGCGGCGGCGAAGCGAACAGCGTGTAGCCGTCAGGATCGGAGTGGTAGGCGGCGTCGGCCCCGACATTGCCGCCGGCGCCGGACTTGTTCTCGATGATGACCGGCTGCCCCCATTTGCGCGTCAGGAAGTCGGCGACGATGCGCGGCATGGCGTCGGCAGTGCCGCCTGGCGGGAACGGCACGATGATCTTCACCGTGTGGTTGGGGAAGCTTTGCGCCGCGGCGGCGCCCGACAGCGCGAGGATTGCGGCGAGCGCAGTTGCAAACGCGGTGATCGAACGTGCCATGGCATTGTCTCCCTGAGCGCCCGCGCACGTTAGCCGCTTGGGTGGCGCGTTTCCAGGTTGCGCGCTGCATGGTGTCATCCGGACGGCGCGACACGATCTCGCAGGCTTCGAGCCCACCCTGTCGCTGCCGCGCTACGGAGCCGGCTCCAGGCCGTTCTCCTTCCACACCGCGACCGCGGCCGGCGTCGTCAGGAATTCCAGAAACGCGCGCCCGGCCTCGGGCTCCTTGGCGTGCGGGCTGAGGCCGCCGCTGAACAGGAGCCAATGGTTGATCTCCTCGGGCAGATAGCCGAGCCACTCGATGTTGGGCGTGCCGATCAGCGGCGGCAGGCCGGACACCACGAAATCCACCTCGCCGTTCGAAACCAGTTGCGCCGAGGTGCCTGAGCCGCCCGACTTGATCTTCGGCCGGACCTGCGCGGCGATACCGAGACGCTCGATCAGGCTGTCGACGTAGCGGCCGCTGGAGCCCTCGCCCGAGGTCGCGATCGACTTGGCATTGAGCATGGAGCGCTTGAACGCCTCGACCGTGCTGAAGTCAGGCTTCGGCGCGCCTTTGCGGACGGCGACGCCGATGCCGATGCGGCCCAGCACGGTGCGCGAACCGGCCGCGAGCTTGCCTTGCTTGACCAGGCCTTCGACGTCATAGGACAGAATGAGGACGTCGAACGGCTCGCCGGCATCGACCTTCTTGATCAGGGCGGGCGGCAGGCCGTACTGGGCGACGACCTTGTGTCCGCTGGCGCGCTCGAACTGCGGGATCAGCTCATCGAGCGAACGGTGCGACGCGCCGGTCAAGAACGCTTTGATCTCGGCCGATTGAGATGCTTCGGTCATGAGCAATGACAGTCCGACACTTGCGACCAATACACCGATTTTCATCGTGACCCCACTTTGTGGTCCGCGCCGATGCTAGTTCGGTTTTGACCGCGCGTCATGACTTGTGAAGCCGGCATCGAGCGTTCTGGCCGGTGCTTTGTTGCAATCATCACCGCCTTTCGCAGATGATGGAGCCGAGATTGTTGCCTGTATTCAGGACCTGCCATGCAACCGCACGAACGCCTCGCCTTCTCGCCGATCGAAGGCCGCCCGCCGCTGCAAGTTGCCGGACGGATTGCGGCTGATCTTGTGGCCGCTGATGTCGCTCGAGCAGTGGGACATTTCGCGGCCGATGGCGCGGATGGTGATCACGCCGCCGCAGGGCCAGCCGATGCTGCCCGACCATCCGAACTGGAGCTGGCACGAATACGGCATGCGGGTCGGCTTCTGGCGGCTGAAGCAGGTGTTCGAGCGGCTGAAGATGACGCCGACCGTCACCGTCAACGGCCGCGCCTGCGAGGCCTATCCGACGGTGATCCAGGCCGTGGCCGACGCCGGCTGGGAGCTCAACGCCCACGGCTACGACCAAATCCCGATGCACAAGGTCGACGACCAGCGCGGCCGCGATCAGGAAGGTCGTCGACCTCGTCGGCGAAATTCTGGGGCCGGCCGCCGCGCGGCTGGTTCGGCCCCGGGCTGACGCAGACCTTCGACACGCTCGATTATCTGTCGCGAGGCCGGCATCGAATATATCGGCGACTGGGTGCTCGACGACGAGCCGGTGACGCTGAAGACCACGCACAAGCCGATGGTGGCGCTGCCGTACAATTTCGAGCTGCATGACATCGTGATGATGGCGCTGCAGAACCACACCTCGGACGAGATGTATCGCCGCTCGATGGATGCGTTCGACTGCCTCTACGAGGAGTCGAAGGACCGCGCCAAGATCATGTCGATCGCGGTGCATCCCTATCTGTCCGGCCAGACGCACCGCATCAGGCACGTCGAGCGCACCTTCGAGGATATCCTGTCGAAGCCCGGCGTCGCCTGCTGGAGCGGCGAGAAAATCCTCGACTGGTACCTCGGCACGCAGAAGGGGAAGACATGACGTTGCGCAATCACTCCGCTGTCATCACCCGCGAAGGCGGGTGATCCAGTAGTCCGAGGAATTAGCGAGTGGCACGACATTCCAACAAATCATCGCCGGTGTTTGACTGGATGCCCGCTTTCGCGGGCATGCACAACCGAGCTTGAGCGGACAGGACAGCACATGAACAACTTCTTCGTCCCGCATGATCTGAAAGCGCCGCTCAAGGGCGCGGCGAACGGCCCGCTCGCCGGGCTCTCAGGCCGCGGTCAAGGACATGTACGCCATCGCCGGCGAGCGCACCGGCGCCGGCAACCCGGACTGGCTCGCCCAGGCCAAGCCCGCGGCCGCGCACTGCACGGCGGTGCAGAAGCTGCTCGACGCCGGCGCCACCATCACCGGCAAGACCATCTGCGACGAGTTCTTCTACAGCGTCGCCGGCATGAACGCGCATTACGGCACGCCGGCGAACGTCCGCGCGCCGGGCCGCATCCCCGGCGGCTCGTCGAGCGGCTCGGCCGCGGCGACCGCGGCCGGCGCCTGCGACTTTGCGCTCGGCTCCGACACCGGCGGCTCGGTGCGCATCCCGGCCTCGCTCTGCGGCGTCTACGGCATCCGCACCACGCCACGGCCGCATCGCGACCGAGGGCGTGATGGACATGTCGCCGTCGTTCGACACCGTCGGCTGGTTCGCGGCGAGCTGCCGGCGTGTTCCGCAAGGTCGGCGCCGTGCTGCTCGGCGGCGCGACAGCGCCCTGCCCCGATCGATGCGCTGCTGATCGCCGACGACGGCTTCGAGCAGGCCGACGCGCCGGTCGCCGCTCTGCTGCGCGACGCGCTGTCGGCGATGGCCGGCGTGCTGCCGAAGCCGCGACCACATTCGTCATCGCGCCGGATGGGCTCGATCCTTGGCGCGACGCGGTCCGCATCATCCAGGCTCGCGAAATCTGGCAGGTGTACGGCCACTTCGTCGAAGACAAGCATCCGCGCTTCGGTCCCGGGCGTCGCCGAGCGCATGCAGGCCGCCTCGAAGATCACCAAGCGCCGAAGCCGACGCCGCGCGAAAGGTCCACGCGGCGGCGCGCGACCACATCCGCGCGCAGATTCCGCCCGGCACGGTCGTAGCGCTGCCGAGCCGCGCCCTGCATCGCGCCGAAGATCGACAGCACCGCAGTCGAATTCGACGCCTACCGCACCCGCGTGATGCGGCTCACCTGCATCGCCGGGCTCGGCGGCTTGCCGCAGGTATCGATCCCGGTCGGCACGGTGTCGGGCTGCCCGGTCGGGCTGTCGTTCATCGGCTGGCCCGGCGGCGACGAGGCGCTGCTCGATCTCGCCGTGACGCTGGCGCGGCACTGCGGAATGGAAGTCGCCTGAGCGGGAGGCTCCATGAGCGAATTCGTGTACTTCTCCGGTCATTCCGAGGCGCGAGCGAAGCACGCGAACCCGGAATCCATCACCCCTGTCGTAGCAGTTAGCACCGGGGCTATGTACTGCGGATCGCCGCTTCGCGGCGTCCGGAATGACGGTGGAGGGTCACTCGTAATACTCCGGCGCCATCTTCAGCCTGTCGCGCTGCGCCTTGTCGTGGTTGATCCAGAGCTGGGCCTTTTCCTTCTTCAGGATGCCGTCGATCTTCTCCATCGAGGCGAGCGTCTGCTCCTTGCTGACGTTGCCGGCCGGCACGCCGCGATTGTCCCAGTTCGACTTGAAATGCACGGCGTCGCCGGACAGCACCAGCGCGCCGGTCTTCGGCAGCTTGACCAGCAGCGACTGGTGGCCCGGCGTATGGCCCGGCGTCGAAAGTATGGTCACGCTGCCATCGCCGAACACGTCCTTGTCGCCTTCGAGCCTAGTGACCGGGATGCTCCGGCTTGAAGCGCGGCGCGTTGTTGGCGCCGGGCCATTCGTATTCGGCCTTCTGCACCAGCAGCATCGACTGCGGGAACATCTCGACGTTGCCGATATGATCCGGATGGGTGTGCGACACCGCGACGAACTTGATGTCCGCCGGCTTGACGCCGAGCGCCTCGAGCTGGCTCGCCAACGTCTTCGGCCGGTACCAATGCGTCGCCTTCGGATCGGCCGGCTTCTGGCCTTCGGGCATGGCGGCGAGCGCGTCGGTCAGCCCGGTGTCCCACAGCATCCAGCCTTGCGCGTGCTTGAGCAGGTAGCAATTGTCGACGAACGGCATCGACTTGCCTTCGTTGACGCCGGGCGACCAGCGCGAGATGTCGCCGGCAACCCCTTCGCCGCAGTTGAGGATGTAAAGCCGCTCCAGGCCAGCGGCCTGTGCCGGCGCGGCGATGAATCCGCCGAGCGCCGCGCCAAGCAGCACGGCGGCGGTAATCGAGGATTTTTTCATGGCATCGCTCCCATTGGCGCCGATCCCCTAGCCGGCGCGAACTCGGCGGACAAACTTGCCGGACTCGACCGATACCACCACACGCCGCGCCCGCCTTTAGCCAAACGTTAATAATTACGCCTAATCATACAACAATGCGGACCATGCCACCTACGCAAGAGCCCGATGACAGGCGAAGCGAGCCGCGTCAGAAGCCTTGCAAAGCAATTGTTCAACTTGATCCGTGCAACGGCCATCCGCCAATTGCATGTTTCGTTTGGGACCTGTCGGACAATGGCGCGCGATTGAAATTGTCCGTTGAAATAGAACTGGCAAAGGTCGTTTACTTGATCGTCGAGAACGACCGAAAGCCGGCCGCGGTAGCTTGGCGCAAGGCCGATCAGGTCGGGCTTCAATTCTTCCCCGTCTAAGATTCCACTCGGATTCCGAAGCCGCAGGCGCCGGCGAGCAGGTTTTTCCGGGAATTGAAAACAGATTTAGCTCGCGCCCTTGAGCTTACATGATGTCGAGCATGTCACGGTGTTCCCGCCGCGACATGACTTACAGACGTTCATGCACTGATCCAAAATTTTTGAATTGTAGTTGGGATAAAGCCGCGATGCGCAAATCCGCTGCTGCTCCGTTTGCTCGTCCTCCGGCGTACATGCTACGGCGACGGCTGCGATGCCCAGAAGGCCAATGACGAACTTCTGCAAGGTGTCCCCCTGCTATGTCAGCACCACCGGAACAATCGAATACTTTGACGACGCGGAAGTCACGCGCGTATTTTGACTTGGATATCGGAATACGCAAGCAGTGAACGCCCTCCCGCAGAAACGGCGTACGGCGTGATGTCGCTCTGTCAGGACCAGATTCGCTGAATGAAAAGGTTGAGGCCGCGCAAATGAATGCGCGGCCTCCTATTGTCGTAGCCGGGTTCGGCGTTCCGGCGGGCGTTACCCCAGCCGTTACCCTCACAGGGCAGAGAACCTTACCAATTTCAGCAAAGCCGCTGATAATCGGGCGTTTCTTACCGTGTTGCCTTTTCGGTTGAGGCGAGGATCCAGCTCAAGGATGCCGGCGACCGCGGCGATAGACAATGAGACACTGGATCACCTCCTTTCGGTTGTTGACGAAGGCAACCAATATAGCGCGGACCGGGCGATTCGAAAGGGGCGCGTTTGCGGCCCAATTCGCCTCCTCAGCGCTCGGCGCCAAGCACCTGCCGGAGCTTCCGCATTGTCGGTGGTGGCGACGGCCCGTCCGGCGCCAGGCAAGCCTGCCGCTCGGTGGCAGCGGCCGAAACGGCCTCGCAATCCGATTGTCCGGCACGGCACATCCGATTGGATATATTTTGCAACGTCTGCCACCTCGCGGCCGCCACGCGGACCGTCGCATCGCGCCGCATGTATGACTCCCGGCTGAAGCCGACCAGCAGGATCACATAAAGCGCCGCGATAATCATTCCTGTCGGCACGGCGATTGATCGATCGCTACGCGACATGGGTCCCTCCTCCTCATCCGCCCGTAGCCAATGCAGGGTATCCGACGCACGTTCCCGCAAACATGGGATTCTTTCGGCGGACTTCGATGTCGGTTAATCCGTGGTCACCGTCAATAAATGCGGCGGCGGGAAACCCAGCAGTGACGGACATTTCCGCCAAACCTAGTTGTGCACAGTCGCGTACGGGACTCAGTGCTAAAAAAACATCGCTGTCAGCCTGGGGCTGCGAAAAATGCGGCGGGATGCCGGCGGGTACAAAATTTGATGCATGGCTTTCGACGCCTGCGGCAACTTCGTCGCGCGTCTGACGCTGCGTGGGGAGAGGAAAAAAGGTAGCAGAGTAAGAAATAAGCTACAGAGCGATCGTCGGTTAGCGCCCGTGGGCGCGATGTCGATGAACGGCGACGACGCCGGCATCAGCCAGACCGCCCTGGAGTGGACTCGAACACGGGCTCGCCCCTCACGCCGAGTTCCACCGGCTCCGGGCTGAGCACCGATTAGGGCGGCACATCGACCTCGACGACGGGCTTCCGCGCGGGCACCACCGCCTCCGGCTGCCGATCCGGCCCGCTAACGCCCGCCGAATGGCGCGGCCATGGCGCGCCGTTCGCATCCGCCGCCCAAACAAGCGTTTTAGGCGATCACCGGGCGCCGCCATTAACACCTCGTTAACCGCGCCATATGAGGGTTAAGCCGGCCTTAACGACAGAGTGATTCGAGCGTCGCCTCCGCCGGGCGCATCGGTGCAGGGGAGCCTATCCATGACCAAGCTTGTTAGCCTGCTCGGCCGTAAACCCGTGCCCGCCGCCGAGCGGCCCGCAGCCCCGGCGCCGCGGACGATGGAGCAGCCGAAGGCCGAAATAGAGCTCGACAACGAACTGTTTCTGCCGATCGCGACGCAGCTTGGCCAGGAAAACGAGGCGGTCCGCAATCTTTTGATCGACGCCGAGCACAAGCTCGGCGAGCTCGAGACCATCAAGGCTTCGATCGGCCGGCTGGTCGATCCGGTTTCGAAGACGCTCAACGCCTATGAGCAGACCAAGAGCGAGAAGCTTTCCTTGCAGGGCGTGCTCAACAGCACCCGCATCGCCCATGACAAGCTGCGCGGGGAGCACGACGCCGCTCTGAAGAAGGCGGCATCGTTCCAGGCCGAGGCCACGCGGCTTCGCGAAATCGTCGACGTGGCGCAGCAGAGCGTAACCGCCCTGGAGAAGACCAAGGCCGAGCAGATCGCCGAGCTTGCCGCGCGCAGAAACCAGATCGTCGACTTGCAACGCCATGTACAGCAGCAGGGCCTCGACCTGCAACAGACCCGTGCCGAGAACCATCGCATCGGCGAACGCGTCGCTTTCGCCGAGAAGCGTGCGATCCTGCTCGAAGGCGAGGCTCAGGCGGCGCAGCAGAAAGCAATGCAATCGGCGCAGGAGCGCACCGCGCTGCAGGCCGCGCTCGACAACGCCCACGCCGAGTTGGCGCAGACCGCACGCAAGCTCACCGAGACCGACAGGACGCTGATCCAGACGCAAAGCCGCCTGAAAACCGTGGAGACCGGCCTTGCCGAGGCGCAGGCGGAGCGCCTGCGGCTTTCGGCAGCCCTCGACGAGGCCAACCACAAGTACCGCGACGACATCACCAAGCAGAACGCGCGGTTCGAGGCGTTGCAGGCCCGCTCCACCATGACCGAGAAGCTTTTGGAAGAGGCGCGCGCCACGCTGATCGCCCGCGCCGATGAAATCCGCGCGTTTGAACACCGCGTCATCGACACCTCGTCCGCCCATGACAACACCGGCGAGCGGCTTGCCGACGTCACCGCGTCGCTCGCCGAGCGCGAAGCCCAGATCAAGAATCTCGAGCAGGCCCACGCCGCGGTCAGCCAGCACAATCAGGTGCTGGCGAGCCATGTCACCGCCCACGAGGCCGCGAACGAAAGTGCGCAGCTGAAGCTCAGGGAGCAGGCCGATCTCGTGCAATTGCTCGAAGCTCAGCTCAAGTCAGCGCGCGCGACAAGCGACCTGCAGATCGAGCAGCTCAACGCGCAGCTTCAACGCGAACGGCTGGAGCGCACCATGGCGGAAGGCGCGCTGGAGGCGGGCCGGCAGGACATCGCGCGTCTGCTGCGCGAGATCAGCGCGACGCAGCCGCTGCCCGGTCCGGTCGCGGGCGCCGGCATGACCGAAATGACGGAACATCTGCGCAGCGCAGCCTGACGCAAAGCCGAATTAAAAAAACCGCCGCCGGGGCAACCCAGCGGCGGTTTTCTTACGGCGCGCCGCCGGGCGCCGTCCGCCGCTTGATCCGCACGATCGCCTGGTCGAGCGCGGACAGAAAGCGCGAACGATCACGCGGCGCGAACGGTTTCGGACCGCCGGTAACGGCGCCGGCGCTGCGCAGCTCATGGAGCAGATTGCGGGTCGCGACGGTCAGCCCGATGGAATCCTCGTCGAACGGCTTGCCGTTCGGTGCGATCACGGTGGCCCCGGCCTTTACGCTCCGGCTTGCCAGCGGCACGTCCGCGGTCACCACGATGTCGCTTGCCCCGGCGCGTTCGGCGATCCAGTCGTCGGCTGCGTCCATGGCCGCGCCGACCACGACACGGTCGATCCACGGCTCGCGCGGCACCGCGATCGGGCTGTTGCTGACGACGATGACGTTGAGCCCGTGCCGCCCGGCGACGCGATAGATCTCGTTTTTCACCGGGCACGCGTCGGCATCGACGTAGATTTGGATAGGTGGAGACATGGGCATTCTCTTACCCGCGTCCCGGGCACAATGCAGCACGAAGCCACCCGCTACGGCGCCGAATCCCAAGGCCGCTGCCGGGACGCATGACGGATGTGCGCAATATGAATTTCGTCGCCTTCCACGGTGTAGAAAATGAAATACCGAAAGCGAGGAACGATGATGACGCGCACATTGGGCTCGTCCACCTCGCGGCCCTGGTAGGGCGACTGATCGAGAGCCAAGGCGCGGCCGATCAGGTGGGTCACGACACGCGACGCCGCCGCCGGATTGTTCCTTGGCGATGTAATTGAAAATTCCGTCGAGGTCGTCGCGCGCGGGCCGCGTAAAGCGGACCTTCATCCGCAAATGCGCCGATAGAAGGCGGCCATTTCTTCGTCCGAGACGAAGTCGCCGCGCCGGGCCGCCTCCATGCCCTTGCGCATTGCCGCGCGCTCATCGTCGCTCAGGCGATAGACGCCGTCATGCCAGCGCAGGATCTCGTCGACGGTTTCCTCCACCTCGCCGAGCAATTCCTCGGGCAATGCGGCAACGCGTTCAAGCAGGTTCTGGCGCTTCGAACTCATAGCTATCCTATATCAAATCGACAACGCGATCGCACGTATTGCCAAGCCGGAGGCAATTGGACTGGCTGCTTGATTCGGACAAGCCGTCGGTGACGCTGGCGACGCTACGGCGGGCGGCAAGCGCGGTGGGGCGGAATTTGCGGGTGGAGTTGAAGTAAAAACGAAACTCACCTCACCAGCTCCCGCATCGCGCGATCCAAGCCATCCAGCGTCAGCGGATACATCCGGTCGCCCATCAACTGCTTCATGATGCGGATCGAATAGGTGTGCTCCCACTCCCGCTCGGGCACCGGATTGAGCCAGACGCAGGCCGGATAGGTGCGCGTGATGCGCTCCATCCACACGGCGCCGGCCTCCTCGTTGTAATGCTCGACCGAGCCGCCGGGCGTTGAAATCTCGTAAGGGCTCATCGAGGCGTCGCCGACGAAGATCGCCTTGTAGTCGTGCGGATAGGTGTGCAGCACGTCCCAGGTCGGCGTCGTCTCCTGGAATCTGCCGGCGGTTCTCCTTCCACACCCGCTCGTACAGGCAATTGTGGAAGTAGAAATGCTCCATGTGCTTGAACTCGGTGCGCGCCGCCGAGAACAGCTCCTCGGTCGCCTTGATGTGCCAGTCCATCGAGCCGCCGATGTCGTAGAACATCAGCACCTTCACCGAATTGTGCCGCTCCGGCCGCATCAGGATGTCGAGATAGCCCTTGTGCGCGGTGCCCTTGATGGTGCCGTCGAGATCGAGCTCGTCGGGGGCGCCGGTGCGGGCGAATTTGCGCAGACGCCGCAGCGCGATCTTGATGTTGCGGGTGCCGAGCTCGACCTCGTCGTCGAGGTCCTTGAACTCGCGCTTGTCCCAGACCTTGACGGCGCGGCGGTGCTTGCTCTCGCCGCCGATGCGGATGCCCTCGGGGTTGTAGCCGGAGTTGCCGAACGGCGAGGTGCCGCCGGTGCCGATCCATTTCTTGCCGCCCTGGTGGCGGCCCTTCTGCTCGGCCATGCCGCTTCTTCAGCGTCTCCAGCAGCTTGTCGAGCCCGCCCATCGCCTCGATCTGCTTCTTCTCCTCCTCGGTGAGATATTTGTCGGCGAGCTTCTTCAGCCACTCGGCCGGGATTTCGGCCGCGAGCGCCTCCTCCATCAGGTCGAGGCCCTTGAACACGTGGCCGAACACGCGGTCGAACTTGTCGAGGTTGCGCTCGTCCTTCACCAGCGCGGCGCGCGACAGATAGTAGAAGTCCTCGACCCGGCGGCCGGCGAGGTCGGCCTCCATCGCCTCCATCAGGGTCAGGTATTCGCGCAGCGTCACCGGCACGCCGGCGGATTTCAGCTCGTGGAAGAAGGCGACGAACATGGCTCGGCCCGCATTGCGGTGCAACGATCCGTCTTTTTAGCACGCGATCGGGCCGCCGTGGGAACAAAATGCCGCACCCGGCACGACCGGTCTTTCAGCCACCGTTCATCGGCCGTGACCAATATGCGCCTCGGTGTGTCTGAAATGCCGGGGACCAAATGCCGGGTGTCGTGCGTATCGGTGCCGCGCTGGCGAGCACGCTCCTTCTGCTTGCGCCGGCGATCTGGAACCGGTTTCCGCTGCTCGCAATACGACACCGGCGGCTATCTGGCGCGCTGGTTCGAAGGCTATCTGGTGCCGAGCCGCTCGACCGTCTACGGCCTGTTCCTGGTGATCTTGGCGCGGCCCGATTTCTGGCCGGTCGTGATCGCTCCAGGCGCGCTGACGGTGTGGATGCTGGCGCTGGTGCTCGCGCGCTCGGGCTTCGGCGGCCGGCCGCTGCTGCTGCTCGGCGTCACCGCGGCGCTCGCCGGTCCTGACCACGCTGCCGTGGCTCGCCAGCATCCTGCTCACCGACATCTTCGCCGGGCTTGCCGTGCTGGCGGTGCATCTCCTGGTGTTCGCCGACGGCGCGCTGCGGCGCTGGGAGCGCAACGCGCTGTTCGCGCTGATCGCGTTTGCGGTCGCGACCCACAGCGCGACCTTCGCCGTGATCGCTCGCGCTGGTCGCCGCCGGCGGCGCTGGCTGCGCGGTTTTTCCGCCTCGGCTCCGCCGCGGGCATCGCGCGCGGCGCCGGCGGCGCTCGTGCTCGGCGCGCTGATGCTGCTCGCCGCCAATTTCGTCGTCGCCGGCCGCTTCGCCTGGACGCCCGGCGGCATTGCGCTGTCGTTCGGCCGCATGCTCCAGGACGGCATCGTGCAACCGCTATCTCGCCGAGCATTGCCCGGACCGGCATCTTGCTCTGCGCCCATCGCGCCGAGTTGCCGACCGACGCCGACGTGTTTTTCTGGAGCGGCGACGGCAGCGTGTTCAACCGGCTCGGCCGCTTCGAGGGCCTCGGCGACGAGATGGCGCACGATCGTGCTCGACAGCCTGCGCGACTATCCGGCCTGGCAGGCTCGAGATGGCCGCTGGTCGCCGCCGTCGCGCCAGCTCACCCGGATCGAGACCGGCGAAGGCGTGGTCAACACGCATCTGGCACACCTACTGGGCGATCGAGCACGTTCGCGCCGCGGCCGCGCCCGACATGCGCGCCGCCCGCCAGCAGCACGGCGAGATTCGGCTTTGCCGCGATCAACCGCATCCACCGGCCGGTCGCGCTGGCCTCCATGCTGCTGCTCGTCCTGACCGCGCCTGGCTCGGCTGGCGCCGCGAGCCGTTCGCCGATCTCGGCCGCGCTCGCCGCCACCACGACGCTGGCGCTGCTCGCCAATGCCTTCGTCTGCGGCGTGCTGTCAACCCGCATGACCGCTACGGCGCGCGGCTGGTCTGGCTCGCGCCGCTGGTGGTGGCGCTGCGCTCTGCCGGCTCTATGCGCACGGAGCGGCGCAACCGCCGGCCGGCGCCGATCGCCGTTCGCTGGCGGCCGGAGCCCGTTCCGCCGGCTGAGCGCGCCTCTTATTTCCGCCGCAACGGCAGTGCTACAACGGTCTGCTCCTCCGTTGGTCCGCCATGCGCCCCACTGTCGTCGCGGCCGTTGCCGCCCTCCTGGCCTGCGCTGCCTCGACCGTCCGGCTCGCCGCCCAACGCGAGCCGTGCGGTGCGGCCGCCTGGCCGCAGCCCGGCCGCCAGCCCGGTCAGCCAGCCGGCCAGGTCCGACCGGCAGCGCCGACATCCAGATCGAATGGGAGGTCAAGAACCGCTTCCGGCTGTTCCGCCGCGAGGCCGATTTCCAGCGCCATGTCGCGGCCAGCACGCGCCGGCAGCCAGCTCGCCGCCGAGCACCTGCTCGAGCGCGACACCGACGGCCGCGGCTGGGCGCAGAGCCATGGTCGAGCCATCTCTGCGTCGACGCCGCCGGCGCCTGCTCGACACCTGCGAGCGCGACGGCGAGCGCGAAAACTATCTGGCGCCGAAGACGCATCTCGTCGTGGCGCGGCTCACCGGCGCGGTGCCGCGCCGGCGCGACCTGCAACTGGAGCTTCGACGACGGCACCATCCCGCCGAAGCAGGTCAACGCGCGCTTGCGCGGCGACCGGTGCAGCAGCGCGCTCGCCTACGGCAAGCCGACCATCGCCGCGGTCGGCATCACCCGGCCGGACAACAGCGTCGACAGCGTCTCGACCGAAATCCAGGTCCGCGACCTGCTGATCGCGGGCATGGGCGATTCGGTCGCCGCCGGCGAAGGCAATCCCGACCGGCCGATCGCGCTCGCCGACGACGGCTTCTGCTTCCGGCGCTTCCTCGGCGCCGCGCGCGGCGAATATTTCCGGCCGAGCCGGCAGGGCTACGAGGGCGACAAGGCCTGCGACGACAATCCCGCGCGGCTCCGCCCACCTCGGCCGCCGACTGGGCCAAGCACGGCGCGCGCTGGATGTCGGCGGCCTGCCACCGCTCGCTGTACGGCTATCAGCTTCGCACCGCGCTCGCGCTCGCGGTCGAGAACCGGCAGATCGCCGTGACCTTCCTGCCGCTCGCCTGCAGCGGCGCCACGATCGACAGCGGCCTGCTCGGCTCGCAGGGCGCCAGCGAATGCCCGCCGCGCGGCCGCTGCGCCGGCACCGTGCCGGCGCAGATCGAGCAGTTGCAGGACGCGCTCGACAAGGCCCGCAAGCAGAATCCCGAGCCGCGAGCTCGACCTCATCCTGCTCACCGTCGGCGCCAACGACATCAAGTTCTCCGGCCTCGTCGCCGACGTCATCATCAGCGCCGGCGTCGAGCGCGTGCTGTTCAACCAGGGCGGCCTGCTCGCGACGCGTGCCGCAGGCGCAGGCGCATCCTCGATCGCGAATTGCCCGGCAACTTCGCCAAGCTCCGCGCGGCGCTGAAGCCGCTGGTCGGCGGCGACCTGTCCCGCGTCGTCTATCGTCTCCTACGGCCAGTCCGGCGCTGAAGGCGACGCGCCCTGCCCCGGCGGCCGCGACGGCCTCGACGTGCATCCGGCGTTCACCGCCGACGGCGCGCGGCTGCAGCACGTCACCGATTTCGTGCACGAACAGTTCCTGCCGAGGGTCAAGGCGCTGGCGCGCTGCGAGGCCGGCCCGAAATGCGCCAACCCCGACACCGACCGCATGACCTTCGTCGATGCCCATCAGGCGGAATTCGCCGACCACGGCGTCTGCGCGCGTTCGCCGGACGATCCGGCGTTCGACCGCGATTGCTTCTCAGTCCGACGGCAACGAGCTTCAACACCGATCCGGTGACGGCGTGCGACCGCGCCGCTGACCTGCTCGCGCCGGCCGAGCGAGTTCCGGCCCTACGCGCCGCGCGCCCGCTGGATCCGCACCGCCAACGACAGCTATTTCGCCGCGATGACGTTTCCGCGCGGCGCTGTCCTCGACCATGCAGCCGAGCAACATCCACGACGCAAGCTGGGGCGCGCTGTCGGCGGTCTATGGCGGCGCGTTCCATCCGAGCGCCGAGGGCCAGGCGGCGATGGCCGACGCAGCGCTGCCGGCGGTGCGCGAGGTGCTGGGTTTCCGCGCACCGCCCGAGGTCACGGCCGAGCCGCTGCCGTTGCCGCAAGCGCCGCCGACGCAGCCCCCACCGCCGACCGGCATCACACCGCAGTAGTCGGGCACGATCCTCTACGCTGTTGATTCAACTCCGCTTTCATCATATGCTAGCAATGCTAGCACGGAGTTTGCCCATGGGTGCGATCACCATCCGCGGTCTCGACGACCAGGTCATCGCCGCGATTAAGCGGCAGGCTGCCGAACATAGCGTGTCGATGGAAGAGGAAGTTCGGTCGCTTCTTGCCAAGACGTATGCCGACGACCACCGGCAAAAGGCCAGGGAGTGGGCGGTGCGCCAGCTCGAAAGGCTCAAGCAAGGCGAGTTGCCCCAGGCCAAGACTGGTTCGGTGGATGAAATTAGAGCCATGCGACGGGAACGATCGGCATCACTTGGATCGAGTGATCCGAGGCGACGATGAATCTCGTCGTTGACGCCAGTATTGCACTCAAATGGTTCGTGTCCGAGGCCGACAGTGCGGCCGCAACAAGCATCCGGCTTGAACATGATCTTGCTGCGCCAGACCTGATTCTCGATCGAGTGCCGCAACGCGCTTGCTCAACAAGGTGCGTCGCGGCGAGATCGACGCCGCGCAGGCCATGGCCGCAGAGGCCGAGATATCTGCCATTGCAAATGGCAATCGTGCCGTCGGCAGCTCATCTCTCAAGCGCTTTTGCGCTCGCACTTGAACTCAAAGAACCGATTTACGACTGCCTCTATCTCGCTATGGCGATCGCCACCGGTTGGACGCTCGTGACGGCGGACCGAAGCTTTGTCACCGCCACGAGAAATTCCAGGATTAAATCCGTAGGCGTCAAGCTGCTATCCGAGTTGTAACCGCGGCCTACGCCACGCCGAGCTTCTTCTGCAGGCTCGTCGACGACGTCGTGTACTGGAACGTCAGCTTCTTGTCCGGATAGACGTAGCGGTGCGCCTTCTGCGACATCAGCGCGACCTCGTGGAAGCCGGACAGGATCAGCTTGAGCTTGCCCGGATAGGTGTTGATGTCGCCGATCGCGAAGATGCCGGGCTCGCTGGTCTCGAACGTCGCGGTGTTCGACCGGGATCAGGTCCTCGTTGAGCTTCAGCCCCCAGTTCGCGACCGGGCCGAGCTTCATGGTCAGCCCGAAGAACGGCAGCATGGCGTCGCAGGCGATGTGGAACGTCGAGCCGTCGTTGCCGCTTGACGTTGGCCGCGGTGAGCTGGCCGTCGGCGCCTTCGAGGCCGGTCACCTGGCCCAGCACGAAGTCGATCTTGCCTTCGTTCACCAGCGCCATCATCTTGTTGACGCTGTCGGGTGCGGCGCGGAATTCGGCGCGCCGGTGCAGCAGCGTCAGGTGCGAGGCGAGCGGCGCGAGGTTGAGCGTCCAGTCGAGCGCGCTGTCGCCGCCGCCGACGATCAGGATTTTCTTGCCGCGGAACGTCTCCATCTTGCGCACGGCGTAGTGCACCGACTTGCCCTCGTAGGCCTCGATGCCCGGCATCGGCGGACGCTTGGGCTGGAACGAGCCGCCGCCGGCCGCGATCACCACGAGCTTGCACTCGAACACCTTGCCGCCGTCGGTCTTGACGCGAAACGCCGGCTCGCCGATCCGCTCGATGCTCTCCACCATCTCGCTGAGATGAAACGTCGGATCGAACGGCTTGATCTGCTCCATGAGCTGGTCGACCAGCCCCTGCGCCGAAATCTTCGGGATTGCCGGGATGTCGTAGATCGGCTTCTCGGGATAGAGCTCGGCGCACTGGCCGCCGACCTTGTCGAGGATGTCGACGAGGTGGGCCTTGATGTCGAGCAGCCCCAGCTCGAACACCGCGAACAGGCCGACCGGGCCCGCGCCGATAATCAGCACGTCAGTCTTGATCGGATCGCTCATTAGAAAAGGTCTACGTTTTCTGAGGTTTGTTGGTCTGGATGTGGAGATTGTGGGTGTCTGTCTAGCGGGCGAACGCCGCGGCGAAAAGAGCAAATTGTCGGCGATTTCCGCCCCTTGCCGGCAGCCGCAGCGTCCCGCTAGCTACTCGTCAGATAGGGAGAATTCCGTGAACGACCAGCCCAGCCGCACGACCCGCCAAGCCGGTGCCGCAGCTTGCCGACTATCCGCATCGAGTCGGCGAGATCATCCGGTTCGGCGACCTCGATCCGCAGGGCCACGTCAACCAGGCGCTGTTCCTCACCTATTTCGAGAGCGGGCGGGTGGCGATGTTTCGCAACCCCGACCTCAGCATCGGCGTGCCGGGCGTCACCTTCGTCATGGTGCGCATGGAGGTCGACTACATGAAGGAGCTGCGCTGGCCCGGCAACATCGTGGTCGGCACCGCGCTTGCCGAGTTCGGCCGCTCCTCGTTCAAGGTCTCGCAGGCGATCTTCCACGACGGCGTCTGCGCCGCCACCGGCCGCGCCACGCTGGTCTGCATGGACTTGGCCACACGCAAGTCGACGCCACTGCCGCAGGCCGCGATCGACCAGCTCAGCCCGTGGAAGATGCAGGGCGCGTGAGCTGCTCGCGCAGGCGCCAGATCGGTTCTCCAGCGTCATTCCGGACGCCGCCAACGGGTCCGCGCGAAGCGCGGCCCGATGACAGGCTCCGCGGCGATCCGGAATCCATAGCCTCTGTACCGATTGCTATCCATCGACAGGGGTTATGGATTCCGGCACTCGCGCTTTGCGCTCGGCCGGAATGACGGAGATCTACGCCTGCCGCTCCGGCGTCGTCACCACCAGCCCGTCGAGCTCGTCGGTGACCTTGATCTGGCACGACAGCCGCGAGTTCGGCCGCACGTCGTAGCCGAAGTCGAGCATGTCCTCTTCCATCGGCGACGGTCCGCCGACCTTCTCGCGCCAGGCGTCGTCGACATAGACGTGGCAGGTGGCGCAGGCGCAGGCGCCGCCGCATTCGGCCTCGATGCCGGGATGTCGTTCTTGATCGCCGTTTCCATCACGGTCGAGCCGGTTTCGGCGTCGATCGTGCGGGCTGTGCCGGCGGAATCGATGTAGGTGATCTTGGCCATGGTCGGGAAGGAAAACCGGTGCCGCAGGGAGAACCGGCCGGACGGCCGGGCGGCCTCTTCTAACGGGTCGGCCAAATATGCGCCAGAGCGTGTGGTGCGCTTTTCAGGCGCGGGCGGCGTCCCGCAACAGCCGCGCGATCTCGGCGCTGGCTGCGGCCAGCGCCTCGCCGAGCGCATCGATGGCGCGCGGAAGCCCGGCGTCCGTCGGCCCTGCTCGACCGCGTCGGCGGCGCGGGCCACGGCAAAGGCGCCGATGCCCAGCGCCGAGCCTTTCAGGGTGTGGGCGGTGGCCGCTGCGATCGCACCGGTGCCGCGGCGGATGCGCGGCAGCAGCATTTCGGCCTGGCGATCGAACAGCGCCAGCACCTCGCGCTCGAGGCTCGGCTCGCCGAGCGTCATGCGCGGCAGGTGCGTCGCATCGATGGCGGCTTCGCAAGGCGGGCTGTTGCTGATCGGCGCGTTTGGCGGTTGCTGCCACGGAGCCCTCCCCATGAGGCTTATGCGCCTCTAGTCGAGCAACCATGGCCCGGGCGCGGCCAAAGCCCGGTAAAAACCGGGCCGGATCGGCGCCGCCGCAGCGCGCCGATCGCTGCGGCTGGTTAACGTCGCCCTGCTTCCCGCGCCATTGCGGCCCTGCCCCGGATACGCGGTCGCCCGCCTCACCATGGCCGCATTGTCGGGATCGAGAATCCCGATGGGCTCTGGTTTCGGGCGAGGTGACGGCCGGCACGGCGATGCCGTGCACCGCACCATTAACGATGATTAAAAAAGCCTTACCCGCGCCGTTTCCTTTGATGTCCCAAGCCGATAGGATCATTGGCCAACGCAGGTGTCCTGTGGACAATTCTGTGGAAAATAACGGGTGTCCGCGGGGCGATTTTCGTGGAAGGGCCCGGCCTGGCGGCCGGGCCGATTAGGGGACGGGCGGACAATCGCGCACGTGTGGCCCGGCCTGAAGCGGCAATTTCAGTCAGGCACGGGGTCCTGGTCGAGAGTACCCAGTAACGAGTGAGGCGACGGCCGACATGGCGAATAACCCGAAAAAGATCGACGGACCCGACGGACGAGGCCATGACGGCCATCCAACAGGTCCTGAACGTGTCCGACGACGCGATCGATACCCGCCGGCCGCCGGAGCCCGCGGCGCAGCCGGTCGAGACGCCTCCGGAGCGCGAGCCGCAACGGCCGATCCATTCGCCGGAGCCGGTCTATTCGCCGGAGCCGGCATCGCCGAGCCGCATTCGCAAGAGAAAGACCTGTTCGAAGGCCGCCCGGCCGCGATGGCCCACCAGCAAATGGCCGACGAGGACGAAGAGAACGTGCGGCCGCAATACGCCGCCAACGACGACCGCCAGTCGATCGGCCAGATCCTGCAGCTCCTCCAGCAGCGCCCGCCCCGGACCTCGTACGTGGTGGCGACCGTGTTCGCGCTCGCCTGGGTGGCGGGCGGCCTGACGCTGGCTTTCCTTTATCTGCCCGACCTGCACGCCGCGGCTGAAACAGGGCCCCGCCGGCATCCCGGCGATGCTCGGGCTCGCCGGCTTCGCTGCTGGCGCCGATCCTGTTCTTCTACGTGCTGGCCAACATGGTGTGGCGCTCGCAGGAGATGCGCCTCATCGCCCAGTCGATGGCGAACGTCGCCATGAAGCTCGCCGAGCCCGAAGAAATCGCCCGCGAGTCGATCGTCACCGTCGGCCAGGCCATCCGCCGCGAGGTCGCGGCCATGGGCGACGGCGTCGAGCGCGCGCTTGCGCGCGCCGCCGAGCTCGAAGCCCTCGTCGCCAACGAAGTCTCGGCGCTCGAGCGCGCCTACAACGACAACGAAGTCCGCATCCGCGGCCTGCTGGAGACGCTGGCGCATCAGCGCGACACCCTGGTCGGCCAGGCCGAGCAGGTCCGCAACGCCATCACCGGCGTGCATCTCGATCTGTCGCACGACATTTCCTCAGGTCAGCGACCACGTCGCCGCCAAGGTCAACGAAAGCGCCGAGAAGATCGCGGCAGGCGCTGACCGAGAAGGGCGAGCACATCACGCTCGCGCTCGGCCGCGCCGGCGATTCCATGATCGGCGCGCTCGGCGAGCGCGGCGGCGACCTGCTCGAACGGCTCGAGCACGCCAGCCAGGAGACCTCGCACGCCATCGCCAGCGCCAGCGACCGGCTGACCTCGAGCCTGAACTTCAAGACCGACCACATCACCGAAGAATTCGCCGAGATGACCGCCAATCTCGCGCAGATGATGGAGGGCCGCCTCGACGAAGTGACGCAGGGCTTCTCGCAGAAGTCGCGCGTCGATCGTGCAGATGATGGAAGACCGCTCGCAGCAGATCACCGACAACCTGGTGGACACGTCGAGCCGGCTGGCCGAAACCATCGCCACCAGCGGCGACGAGGTGAACTCGACGCTGAAGTCGACCGGCGACTCGCTGATCCTCGATCTCAGCCTGCGCGGCGGCGACGTCGTCTCCAAGCTCGAGCAGACCGGCGCCCGCATCACCGAGACCATCGTCGACCCGCGGCGACAAGGTCACCGAGACCTTCCGCGAGAACGCCGAGAGCCTCGCCTCCACCGTCGCCACGCAGGGCGACTCGGTCCGCGACATGCTGGCCGCGCGGCTGCAGGCGTTCGAGGAGATGTTCTCGCACGGCGGCTCCGAGCTCGCCGAGAAGATCACCCGCGACTCCTCGACGCTCGGCAACCTCATCACCCGCCACCTCGCCGAGTTCGACCGCACCGTGAAGACCTACGGCGGCGAGCTGGTCGAACGGCTCGGCCAGCGCACCACCGAAGTCTCGACCGCGATGCGCGAGTACGTCGACGGCTTCGACGGCAAGGTCGGCACCAAGGCGACCGAGGTCACCGCCACGCTCGATCAGCGGCTGGCGCGCTTCCAGGAGGCGCTCGACAGCCGCACCCAGACGCTCAACGACGCCCTCTCCTCCCGCGTCATGGACATCGCCAAGACGCTCGCCGAAGGCGGCAAGGAGGTCGTCACCGCGCTCGACAAGCGCATCGGCGACGTCACCGGCATCATCAACACCCGCGGCGCCAAGCTCGCCGAGAGCATCGGCGCAGCGCATCGACGAGATCGACGCAGCGCTCGGCACCCGCGCCGCTCGAGGTCGCCAACAGCCTCGACACCCGCATCGGCCGCTTCGAGCAGCTCCTGGTCGGCCGCGCCGAGCAGTCACCGAGCAGATCGAGCTTCGCACCAAGGCCGCGGCCGACACCCTCAATGCGCGCATGGAGCAGCTTTCCACCTCGATCAAGACCAACTCGATCGACGCCAACGAGCTTCTGGGCAAAGCCGCGTCGGAGGCCCTGCAGGCGGTCAACCAGACCACCGCGCTGGCCTCGCAGACCATCGCGCAGGCCAAAGCCGCGGCGACCGAGTCCGTCACCACTTCGGCTCGCGAGGCCGAGCAGACGCTCGCCAATGTCTCCGGCAACACCGAGCGCACGCTCTCCGGCATCACCGGCGAAGCCGAGCGCACGCTGAACCAGGTGTTCGGCCACTACGAGACGCTGTGGCTCGGCCGCACCGAGGCCATCTCCGGCCAGATCGAGTTGCGCACCAAAGCGATCACCGAGGAGATCGAAGTCGCGGATGGAGCAGTTCTCCAACGCGCTGCAGCAACAATTCGGCCAACGCCGCGCAGATGCTGGGCGACGCCACCTCCGCCGCCGAGCGCACGCTGGTCCAGGTCAGCAACGCCGCCGAACGCACCATCACCAACGTCTCGACCGAAACCGAGCGCTCGCTCGGCCAGGTGATCGGCCGCTTCGAGAACCTGTGGGTCCGGCCGCGTCGACGCGATCAACGAGCACATCGACTCGCGCACCAAGGCGGTGGCCGACGCTCTCGACAGCCGCATGGCGCTCGCTCGCCGAGACCATCAAGAACAACTCCAACGAGGCGGCGCAGGACCTCGGCCGCGCCAGCGCCGAGGCCGAGCGCGTCGTCGGCAGCGATCCTCACCACGACCGAGCGCTCGGTCACCGCCGTCACCACCGGCGTCACCAACGTCATCAAGCAGAACGCCACCGAGCTCGAGCGCACGCTGACCGCGGCCTCCACCAGCGCCAGCGCCATGATCAAGCAGAGCGCCGGCGAGGTCGAGCGCACGCTGACCGCGGTGTCGACCGGCGTCACCAACGTGCTCAAGCAGAACGCCAGCGACGTCGAGCGCACGCTGCTCGGCGTCAGCGCCGAAGTCGCGCGCAACTTCGTCGGCCGCGCCGACGAGATCAGCCAGCAGCTCACCGCGCGCGGCGCCGAGATGACCAAGCTCCTCGACTCCAACTCCAGCACGCTGCTCGCCGCGCTCGGCGGCAAGAGCAAGGAGTTCAGCGCCGAGGTCATCAAGGCCACCGATCACGCGGTGAAGTCGATCGAGGCCCAGGGCTTCACCTTCACCCGCACGATGATGGACAACAGCGAGCAGATCGCCCGCCTCGTCAACGAGGCGAGCCAGAACGCGACCACCACGGTCAACAAGCACGCTGAAGGAGCTGCAGGACAGCACCAAGATCGCGATCGAGCAGTCGCGGCAGACCACCACGGCCAGCGTCTCGGAGATGCTGGAGACGCACAACATGCTGCGCTCCGACACCACGACGCTGTTCGAGCGGCTGCGCGAGGCCAACATCCTGCTGCAGGAGGTGCTGAGCGGCGCGCACGAGAACATGAGCGCGATCGAGAAGCACGCTGGTGACCCGCGTCTCCGAGTTCGTCGCCACCATGAACGAGGTG
This sequence comes from uncultured Alphaproteobacteria bacterium, assembly GCA_963702635.1. Taxonomy (GTDB): domain Bacteria; phylum Pseudomonadota; class Alphaproteobacteria; order Rhizobiales; family Xanthobacteraceae; genus Z2-YC6860. The sequence continues at coordinate 56,225 of CAVPDL010000003.1, read as the reverse complement.
TCGGAGCGCAGCGGCGTCAGCCAGCACCCAGGTCGATCAGCACATCACCTCGTTCCACACCATCACCAACAAGGCGCTGGCCGATCTCGGCCAGCTCGCCACCCAGTTCGACACGCACGGCCGTTCGCTCGCCGAAGCGGTGGCGCTGATCGACACGCAGCAACCGCCGCACCGACGCCGTCGCTCGGCGCAGCGGCGCGCCGATATCGAGACGCTGGTCTCGACGCTCGACGCCCGCACCGACGACATCGAGCAGCGGCTCAAGCGCTTCTCCAGCCTGCTCGACGAGTCGCTCGACGGCGCCACCGGCCGCGCCCGCGAGATCGCCCGCATCGTCGCCGAATCCAGCTCCGAGGGCGCCCGCGCGCTCGACGAGGAACGCCAGCGCGCCAGCGAGCTGCTGCACGGCATCTACACCCAGCACAGCGGCGAGACCCACGAGATGTTCTCGCAGACCACGCAGCGCTTCTCCGAGACGCTGCAGGGCATGCGGCAGATGGCCGCCGAGATGCAGCGCGAGCTCGAGGCGACCCGCACCGAGCTGCGCAACGGCATCCTCGAGCTGCCGCAGGAGACCGCCGAGAGCGCCGCGCAGATGCGCCGCGTCATCGTCGACCAGATCGAGGCGCTGGCCGAACTCAACCGCATCGTCGCCCGCCACGGCCGCGGCCTCGACGCCGCCGAGCCGGTGCGCCGCGGCCAGCCGGAGCCGGCCTACGCCAGCGGCCGCGCCGAAGCGACGCCGCGCATGGAACCGCCGCGGCCGATGGCGGCGCCGCCGCGCGCCGACATCACCGGCGCCGCCCCGATGCCGCCGACGCGCCGCGCCGACGCGCCGTCGCTGACACCCGGCCAGGGTCAGGGCAACGGCAACGCCCGCAACAACGGCTGGCTCTCCGAGCTGCTGCACCGCGCCTCGGCGCCCAACGCGCCCGGCGAAGCGCCCCAGACCGGCGAGCGGCCGGCGCGCCACACGCTGGAATCGCTCGAACTCGCTCTCGGTCGACATCGCGCGGATGATCGACCACGACGCCGCCGCCGAGCTGTGGGACCGCTACAAGCGCGGCGAGCGCAACGTCTTCACCCGGCGGCTCTACACCATGCAGGGCCAGAAGACGTTCGACGAAATCCGCAAGAAGTATCGCGCCGACCGCGAGTTCAAGCAGACCGTGGACCGCTACATCGGCGAGTTCGAGCGGCTGCTCGAAGAGGTCTCGCGCGACGACCGCGGCCAGGTGGTGGCGCGCACCTACCTCACCTCGGAGACCGGCAAGGTCTACACCATGCTCGCCCACGCCGCCGGCCGCTTCGGCGAATAGCGGGACGCCGTCAACGAAACGTCGGCGGGCGCGCTTGAACGGCGCGCCCGTTTCGTTTTAGGCAGAGCCGCCATGCCCCTGCCCCTGTCGCTCACCGTCCGCACCGAAAGCTGGCCGATCGCCGGCGCGTTCTCGATCAGCCGCGGCGCCAAGACCGAGGCGCAGGTCGTGGTCGCCGAGCTGAACGACGGCCGCCACCGCGGCCGCGGCGAATGCGTGCCCTACGCCCGCTACGGCGAAACCGTCAAAGGCGTGATGGCGGCGCTCGGCGCCGATGCGCGACAAGCTGGCGCTCGGGCTCGACCGCATGGCGCTGCAGCAGGCGATGCCGGCGGGCGCCGCGCGCAACGCGCTCGACTGCGCGTTCTGGGACCTCGAGGCCAAGCGCGCCGGCACAGCCCGCGCATGCGCTGGCCGGCCTGCCCGCCCCGCACGCCGCTGACGACCGCCTACACCATCTCGCTCGGCACGCCGGAGGCGATGGCGCAGGCGGCGCGCCAGGCGTCGTCGCGCAGGCTTCTGAAGATCAAGCTCGGCGGCGACGGCGATGCGGCGCGCATCGCCGCCGTGCGCGCGGCGGCGCCGCAGGCCGAGCTGATCGTCGACGCCAACGAAGGCTGGACCGCCGGACAATCTCGCCGCAAATCTCGCGGCCTGCGCCGCAGCCGGCGTCACGCTGGTCGAGCAGCCGCTGCCGGCCGAACGACGACGAGGCGCTGGCCACGGTCAAGCGGCCGATCCCGGTCTGCGCCGACGAAAGCGTGCACGACCGCGCGAGCCTCGCCGCGCTCGCCGGCCGCTACGACGCGGTCAACATCAAGCTCGACAAGGCCGGCGGCCTGACCGAGGCGCTGGCGATGGCGGCGGAGGCCGAGCGGCTCGGCTTTGCCATCATGGTCGGCTGCATGGTCGCGACCTCGCTCGCCATGGCGCCGGCGATGCTGTTGGCGCAGCGCGCGCGCGTGGTCGATCTCGACGGCCCGCTGCTGCTGGCAAAGGATCGCCCGGACGGGCTACGCTACGAGGGCAGCCTGGTCTATCCGCCGACATCCGCACTATGGGGCTGACCATGATGACACGACGTGCTCTCACGCTGGCGCTGCTCGCGGGTGTCGCATCGTCCGCTTGGGCACAGACTATCCGTCGCGCCCGATCAAGATGATCGCGCCGTTCACGCCCGGCTCGCCGGTCGACGTGGTGGCGCGGCTTCTGGCGCAGCATCTGTCGGCGCAGCTCGGCCAGAGCGTCGTGGTCGAGAACCGCCCCGGCGCCGGCACCACCATCGGCATGAAGGCCGCCTCGCTCGCCGAGCCGGACGGCTACACGCTGCTGTTCCAGAGTTCGAGCCTCGTCGTCGCGCCGGCGATGTACAAGAACCTCGATTTCGACCCGCTGAAAAGCTTCACGCCGGTCGCCAACATCGCCTGGGGCTCGTGGGTGACCGTGGTGCCGCCGTCGCTGCCCGTGCATTCGCCGCAGGAGCTGATCGCCTACGCCAAGGCTCATCCCGACACGCTGAACTTCGGCTACGGCCAGGGCACCGCGCCGCAGCTTGTCGGCGAGTGGTTCAACAAGACCAACGGGCTTGCCGATCGCCGGCGTGCCCTACAAGGGCGGCATGCAGGCGATCACCGACATGCTCGGCGGCACCATCCAGCTCAACATCGGCACCACCTCGACGCTGTTGCCGCTGATCCGCGAGGGAAAAATCCGCGCCATCGCGCAATGGGGCAAGACGCGCGAGGCCGATCTGCCGGACGTGCCGACCATGATCGAGAGCGGCTTTCCCGGGCTGTCGCTCGGCTTCTGGGTTGGCCTCTGGGCGCCGGCCGGCACGCCCGCAGCGATCGTCGAGCGGATCAACGCCGCGACCAACGCGGCGCTCGGCTCGGCCGAGATGCGCGCAAGCATGCACCGGCTCGGCATCGCGCCGAGCATCGGCTCGGTGAAGGATTTTGCGCATTTCATTGCCGACGAAGCGCCGCGATGGGCCGATATCGTCGCCAAGAGCGGCGTGCAGGTGAATTAATCTTACCGCGTGACGAATGCGGCACTGGCATCTCGTGCCCTCTCCCCTTGCGGGCCCCTTGCGGGAGAGGGCGCAGCAACGAGCGCCTCGCCCGCAGCGACACCGAAGTGCCGCTTTCCAGCGCTGCTGACGCAGTAGAATTAAGACGTAGACTGTTTATCCACGGCCGCATCATGGCCCGCCGACCTGACGGGAAAGATGATGGGGCTTGGCTGCGCGGGTTGTTTTCCTTCGGCCCTCGACTCGGAATGCGCAAAGGCGGACACTGAAACTGCCAGGCACGGATGACGGCTTGGCGATCGACATGGAGGGCGAAATGCGTTGCGATAGAGCTATTCGGCTTGGCTGTGCGATTTTGAGTCTCTCGGCGGCGGCGGTCGTCGGGGTTGTTCCGCTTGATGTCACCTCGGCGGTTTCCGCGCCGGTCAACAGCGGCACGGTCTCGTTTGTCAACGTCGACAAGGCACCCATCCAGCTCACCGTCACCGACAACGTCAGCAATGACAATTACACGTTCCAGCTCAAGGTCGGCGAGGAGACGCGAGGCCTCAAAGTGTCCGGGGACAAGAACAACGGCTTCAATTCCAATTTCAAATGGAAAGCGACCGGACAGGACGCGCAGAAGAAATCGATCTCGAGGTGCGGCAACGAAAAGCGCCCCGTGACTCACGGCAGCTATGGCCGGATCGATGTGTACGCGGTGACCAAGGTCGGAAGAGAGATGGGGAGCGCCTGCTGACCGACCGCCGCGATGTTCATGGGCCGAATTCCTCGGGGATCGCCGGCCTATGAGCGGAGTTGTTTCAGATTGATCGCCTTGGATTTCAGCGGATCCCCACCCCGACCCTCCCCTTTTCAAGGGGAGGGAGCGCGCTGCCAATGCCGCGACCGCTTCGACCAAAAACAAACATGATCTAAGATTGCGATACTTCGGCCGACTCTACACTGGTTTGTGGTGGGCGACGTTGAAGCCGTAGACGACGCTCTTGCCGTGTGCTCAGCGCCGGCGAAATCGACGCGGCATTTTCGTCCATGAAAAAGGCGAGCGCTGGCGCCGTGTGGTGCGCGCGACCAAATGGCGCTACTGCGTTCGGCATCGCCCCGTTAAGATCGCCGCGAGACGGCGGCAGCAACGCCGCAAAGTTCTGGGAGGAATCCATGATCAACAGACGAGCGCTGCTCGCGAGCGGCATCGCACTCGGCTCGGGCATCGCCACCAGCGCCAGCGCGCGACACCTACCCGGACAAGCCGATCAAGATGATCGTGCCGTTCCCGCCCGGCGGGCCGATCGACACCATGGCGCGGCTCGCCGGCAAATTCATCACCGACAGCGTCGGCCAGCAGGTGGTGGTCGAGAACCGCCCCGGCGCCGGCTCCACGATCGGCTCCAAGGCGGTCGCGGCCTCGCCGCCGGACGGCTACACGCTGATGTTCGGCTCGTCGGGCTCGCTTGCGACCGCGCCCTCGCTCTACGTCAACGCCGGCATCGAGCCGCTGAAGATGTTCACGCCGATCTCCAGCTTCGCGCTGCTGCCGCACCTCCTGGTGGTATCGGAGCAGGTGCCGGCCAAGACCGTGGCGGAGTTCGTCGCCTACGCCAAGGCCAACCCCGGCAAGCTCAACTACGGCGCGGGGCTCGGCACGCCGCCGCACCTGCTCGGCACGCTGTTCAAGATCAAGGCCGGCATCGACGTCACCTACGTGCCGTATCAGGGCGCGGCACAGTCGGTGATCGATCTGGTCGCGGGCCGCAACCACTACACCATCGACGGCATGGTGATCCTGATGCCGCAGGTTCGTGCCGGCAAGCTTCGCGCGCTCGCCGTCGGCGCGGGCGGAACGCTGGCCGGAGCTGCCGGACGTGCCGACGCTGGTCGAAAGCGGCTATCCGGATTTCACCATCGACGCCTGGACCGGCCTGGTGGCGCCTAAAGGCACGCCCGAGCCGATCATCGCCAGGCTCAACGACGCGATCACCAAGGGCCTCAAATCCGCCGAAGCCAAGACCGCGCTCGACCGCTTCAGCTCGCTGCCCAAGGCCAGCACGCCGGCCGAGTTCGGCGCCTTCATCGCCGACCAGGAGAAGCGCTGGGGCGCGCTGGTCAAGCTTGCCGGGGCGAAGGTCGAGTAGACCGACGGCCGGTGACGATGACTTCTCCACACCGTCATGGCCGGGCATAGCCGTTCGAAGAACAGCGTCGCTTCGCTCGCCTGAACGAGAAATTGGCGCCGTCGGTGTGAGCTCGTCGGGCTCGGCCGCCACACCAGGCCGCCGTCACGTCGCATCGGCGGAGATCACCTGCTCGCCGGCGCTCTCGGCATAGAGTCGTTCGATCGTCGCCGCGCGGTTGCGGACCACAAGCCGCTGGTTGATCGAGCCCTTGTCGGTCATTTCGCCCGCGTCCAGCGAAAGCGGCTCCAGCATCAGGATTGCCCGCCGGATCAGGTTCGAGCTTCCGGTGCTCAGCTTCGCCAGCGCAGCGAGACGTTCACGGAGCCGCTCTTGAACAACGGGACTGGCCATGATCTCGGTGGCCGCGGCCGACGGCGAGGCTCCGGCGAAAGTGCGGCAGGCTTCCACGTCGGGATAGATCAGCGCACAGATGTAGTTTCGGTCGGCCCCGGCGATCACCACATCGCGCACCAGCGGGGCAAAATGCGCGATGAATTGCGCGCGAAGCGGGCCGACCTGCACCCAGGTTCCGGTCGCAAGCTTGAAGTTTTCCGCGCTGCGGCCCTCGAACAGCAGGCCTTTGGCGACGTCGCTGGGATCATCGAAGCTGAAGGCGTCGCCGAGACGATAAAAGCCCTCCTCGTCGAAGGCCGCGGCGGTAAGGTCGGGCCGCCGCCAGTAGCCGGGCGTGATGCTCGGACCGCGGACCCGGCCATCAAGCTTGCCGCTGTCCGGCACGAGCTTCATCTCGAGGCCGATGGCCGGCAGGCCGACGTTGGCCGCGATGTCCGAATGCCAGGTGCGGGCCAGCGCGTAGGGCGCCGTTTCGGTCGAGCCGAAGCCGGTCAGGAACAGGATGCGCTCGCCGCAGGCCTCGACTGCAAGCTTCTGCACCTCGTCGAACACGTGCTGCGAAATGCCGGCGCCGGCGAACCAGAGAACCTTGAGGCGGCTAAAGAAGTTGCGGCGCAGCGCCTCGTCGGTCCGCAGGTATGGTAGCAGCGCCTCGAAGCCCTTCGGCACGTTGAAGTACCACGTCGGCGCGATCTCGCGCAGCGTGCGCACGGTTTCCCTGATGGCGCCCGGCACCGGCTTGCCGTCGTCGATGTAGAACGTGCCGCCGTTGTATAGCACAAGGCCGACATCATGGTTGCCGCCGGCGGTGTGGTGCCACGGCGACCAGTCGACGATGACCGGCGGCTCGTCCTGGAAATAGGCGAGCCCGGCTCTCAGCATCTCCTGGTTTGCGCACCACATCCTGTGGGTATTGATGACCGCCTTGGGCTCGCCGGTCGAACCCGACGTGAACAGGAATTTCACGACACTGTCGCCGCCGACGCGCGCGTTGGCCGCATCGATGGCCGCGGTCGGGCTGGTGTCGAGCAATGCGGAGAGCGCGATGGCGGCTCGCCCGCGCGGCGGATCGCGCGCCACGACGATCTCCACGTCGCGCGGCACAACCGCCTCGATCGCCTGTTCGAAGGCGCGTCCGTCGCTGGCGAACACCAGCCCGGGCGTCAGCAGATTGACGATGTGCTTGAGCCTGCCGAAATCGACAGAGACCAGCGAATAGGCCGGCGAGATCGGCGCGTAGGGAATCCCGGCATACACGCAGCCGAGAGCCAGCATGGCATGGTCGAGATCGTTGCCGGACAGGATCACCACCGGCCGCTCCGGCGAGAGATTTCGCCGCAGCAGCGCCTCGCCGAGGCTTCGCGCGCGCTTCAAGGCGTCCGCGTAACTGATCGAAGCCCAGCCGCCGTCGCGTGCGCGCGTGGCAAACAGCGGCCGATCCGGCACCAGCGAGGCCCAATGAACGAGCTTGTCGGTGATCCGGGCTGGATACGGCTTGAGCAATTCAAGCGCCCGCAAAACCAGCGAGCCGTCCGCACGGCGATCGACTTGATAGTCCGGGCGTCCAAGCCGGACGGACCGGATCGGCGTTGCCGCCATTGCGTCGGGCCGCGGGGTCAGGTGTCCGGTTGCGTGCATGTCCGATAGGGTCTCAAGCAAATCCCGGCGGCCATGTTGACCGCAGCAAACTCTGTGTTCACCCGCGAGCTTAATCAGCGTCCTGCAATTCCTCCGCATACTTGGCGCAAGCCTCCGACAGCGCAGCCAAGTCCTTGCGAGTCACGAGCCACCAACGCTGATCGCCTTTCGTATCTAAACGGAGAATGCCAAGACTGGGATTCTCCTGGTGCAGAAAAAAGTGATGGCCAGTCAGCAAATCTGCGATTTCGTGTTCTAAAGGCATTGCGACATCTCCCATCGACCGAAGAGCTACACCATCCTCGATCCCCACGCACGGCTCGCGAACGATGCGATTTGCTGCAGCGCGAAATGACGCGAACCGGACCTCTCGGCATGTCCCCCATCCGGTCGCTAGCGGGAGGAAAGCGGACGAGACGCAGACATCGCTGATCGACGTGAGGGGGCCAAGCGGACGTCGGGCGGATGGGCCAAGATCGACGCGAATGTGAAGAGCGCATTACATGCGCGCTTTTATTGGTTCCAGGTCTGGAATAGCAGACCGTCCGCGCAAGCCGCTGACGGTGATCGAGCGCCCAGGACCGGCCATATCCTGAATGCCCCGCCGGTGCTCAGGTTCAGCAACCACACCGTTGCCTACACCTGCGGCCACAGCCACCAACTCGATCCGCTTGCCCGATTAACGACGAACGGCGGCGATGCGCGCAACGGCGCGGCCGTCCGCACCCCTCAGTTGGTGCGGACGACCGTGCCAGTCCTCTGGCTCAGGTGGCGCTCGTTCGAGCGTCGCGCCGCTCAGCGGCTCAGGCAGTGGTACTGCTCGTTCCAGGCCACGAGATTCTTCTGGCTCTTGGCCATGTTGCAGTACGGATCCTTCGGCTGATTTTTGGCGAGCCGCGCGGCCCGGGCTTCGTCGGCCTTCAGGGCCCTGGCGTGGGCTGCAGCCTGCGCCTTGTCGATGCAGCCATACTGCTCGTTCCAGGCCACCGTATTTTTCTGGCTTTTGGCCATGTTGCAGTACGAATTCTTGGGATGCAGCTTGGCCTGCCGCGCGGCGCGGGCCTCGTCGGCCTTCAGGGCCCTGGCGTGGGCTGCAGCCTGCGCCTTGTCGATGCAGCCATACTGCTCGTTCCAGGCCACCGTATTTTTCTGGCTCTTGGCCATGTCGCAGTAGGGGCTCTTGGGCGCGGCGACACTCTGTGACGCGAGCATCGGAGCGACCGACACCGCAACGGCCAATGCCGCGGCGGCCGTGAGCAATTTCTTCATGCGAGTTCCTCCCTTGATGGGTTCCCCCGCGGCCAACCGCGAGCGGAGCCAACAGCGACAACCGTCCGCCGGTGCGCCGGTTTCGAATAGAGGCCAAATTGTCGTGTGACATTTGAGCGCGGAAGCCCGACCGGAGTGAGGAGCGGACATTCGGTCGCAGGTCGCGGACGACGGATTCAGGAGTGCACGCCGGACGCGCTACACCGTGAGAACCTACAACGGCGTTGGAGTCCGGTTTGTCGCGTTCGCCGGGGCTGTTCCTTGTCCTGGACATCGCAGCAGCATCAGCCGCTGCCATCACCGCTTACGCCGCCGCGGGCATCACCAACATCGTTCGCGCCAGCACGCCACCCGAAATCGATACAAGCCACTACCTGGCGTTGCGCATCCCCTCGACGCTTCACGTTCCTGCTATGGCTAATCGCTAGCGAGGCACTGTAATGGGCTGACCGTTGAAATAACGTCTCGGGATCGGCGGCATCATGGGGTGATAGATATTTAGAGCCGGCTGCATCTCTTCTCGATCGGGTCCGCCTCGACGAATGTAGACGGGGGAGCCGTCATAGTCGGCCGTAACTCTTACATATCCGCGATGACGGCTCGTCAACGACATATCGGCGGCGGAGCCGCTTGAGACTATCGCAGCAAGTTGAATTGAAGTGGCCGCGGTCACAACTGCTAGCGCTCTTGTCACGATCAACATATCAGGGCCTCCCCTTTCCGACTGATGACATCAACGACAGTCCAAAGCAGCTGGGTCATAGAGTAAACAGCCAAGAGCGTCGTCGGCTCCTTTGGCACTTAGCGACCAATCGCGGCGACGCAGCATTTCTGTCGCTTTCGGAGCAAAGATGGGGTAATCGGCCGGCGGCTTGTGGATAGCGAAGATTTTGGGTGCTGCGCTTCAGGCTGACGGTGAAACAGACATTCAGCGTGCCGTGCTTACCGAACCGGATTTATGAATACGCGCATCTAGCATCGCTCTGGTTCGGAAGTTCGTTTCGGCGCAAGCTGAAGACTATGGCGAACCTCCGAACGGCGACACTTGCGAAGCCATCTCGAAGTGGAGCCCTGCGGCCACAGGGTGTATTCCGCGGCAGACGACAGGCTAAGATCGGTCCGGTGCGAACGAGGGTCCAGGCCATGATCAGCAAACGTTGGTTGCTTTGCGCGCTCGTTGCTCCGGCGTTGGCGCAGGTCGCGTTCTGCGGCCCCGCCGCCGCGCAGAACTATCCCGACAAGCCGATCAAGATCGTGGTCGCGGTCGCCGCCGGCGGGCCGATGGACACCATGGCGCGCGCCGTCGCCCTGCAGATGCAGGCCAAGCTCGGCCAGCCGGTCGTGGTGGAAAACCGCCCCGGCGCCGGCACCACCATCGGGGCGAAGTCGGTGGTGACGGCCGATCCCGACGGCTACACGCTGCTCTGGGGCACGCTGTCGATGATCGCGATCTCGCCGGTGCTGTTCAATCTCGACTACGACCCGAACACGCTCGTTCCGGTCGCGCTGGTTGCGGAATTCCCGAGCCTGCTCGTGGTCCCGCCGGACCTGCCGGTCAAGACGCTTGCGGAATTCATCGCCTACGCCAAGGCCAACCGCGGCAAGCTGAACTACGGCGGCTCGCTCGGTACGCCGCCGATGCTGATGGGCTCGATGTTCAACAAGGTGGCCGGCCTCGGCATGACCTACGTACCCTACAAGGGCGGTGCGCCGTCGATGCCCGACCTGATCGCGGGGCGCCTGCACATGCAGTTCGACGCGCTGACCTTGCTGGTGCCGCTGGTCAAGCAGGGTAAGCTCAAGGCCCTCGCGGTCCAGGGCACGGAGCGCTGGCACGACCTGCCCGACGTTCCGACGTTGCGCGAACTGGGCTTCGCCGACTTCCCGGGCAATGCCTGGGCCGGCATCATGGCGCCGCCGAACACCCCTGCTCCGATCGTTAGCAAGCTCAACGCCGTGGTCAACGACATCCTCAAATCGCCGGGAACCAAGGCGGACCTGGACAAGCTCAACGTCCTTCTGCTGCCGAAATCGACCACAGAGTTTTCCGCCTACATCGCCCGCGAGGTGCCGCCGTGGACCGCGATGGTGCGTGAATCCGGCGCCAAGGCGCAGTAGCCGGAGGAGCTTTGGCTCGGCCGCGGCCGGGGCGGCCAAAGGGGGGCCTAAGGCGAAGTTGTTTCAGATTGAATCGCGATTTGCCGCAGCTCTTAACCTCCCCTTGAAAAGGGGAGGTCGGTTTGTGAAGCAAACCGGGTGGGGATCGCATAGGATTTAACGAATCCCCACCCCGACCCTCCCCTTTTCAAGGGGAGGGAGCGCGCTGCCGACGCCGCGACCGCTTCGACCAAAAACAAGCATGCCCCAGCGGCCTCGGATTCCTAAAAACAGAGCCTATTCCGAGGCCGAGGTCGGGTCCGCCAGGGGAGTCGTTTCCTAAGTTGTGCCAAAAGGTTACGGGTTCCACGGCGCGGCCATTCCGCGCTGTTCAAAGGTTAATTTTAGGGCTTCCACTGGCGATGGTTAATTGCTTAATAGGAAGTGCGGCGAACAAGGGGCTGGGGAGTCGGGGTCATGCGCGTTCGCGCGACTTTGGTCATCGCCGCAATCTGCCTGATCATCGCTGTTGCGGCGCTCGGCGCGACCGACGCGTCCGCGACCATGCGGATCAGCGATGACGTCGGCGGCCGCATCGGCGCCTATGTCGACCAGTATTCGGCGGTGCGCGCCTCCGGCGAGAAGGTGGTGATCGACGGCGCCTGCCTGTCGGCCTGCACGCTGGTGCTCGGCATCGTGCCGCGCAACCGCATCTGCGTCACCCGGCGCGCCATGCTGGGCTTCCATGCCGCCTGGATGCCGGGCCCAAACGGCAAGCCGGTGCCGAGCCAGGTCGGCACGCAAGCCTTGTGGGACATGTATCCCCAGCACGTCCGCCGCTGGATCAACTCGCGCGGCGGGCTGACCTCGAAGATGATGTTCCTGCGCGGCTCCGAGCTGATGTCGATGTATGCCGAGTGTCGGGCCGACGACTGGATTCGTTAAAGCGGGATGAGATTGGGTTGCGTCGCCCCGCGCTCCGATCATTCCCGCGCGAGCGGAAATCCAGTGCTTGGTCCCCGCTTTCGCGGGGACCAACGGCGAGAAGTGCAGCTTTCCATACTTCGACAAAAAAAGCCATCGTTCTTTAGGACGCAGCCGCTTGAGATTGAGTCGCCGCCGCCGCGAGCGGGCGATTTCGTCCGCTCAAGCCGGCCGCGTGCCCTTGAGCATCAGCCGATAAAGATAGCGCACCTGCTCGACCGGATAATCGCCGTTGGCCTTGTGCAGCAGGCAACGGTTGTCCCAGATCACCACGTCGCCGGACCTCCACTTGTGGCGATACTCAAATTTCGCCTGCGTGGCGTGCTCCAGCAATTCGTCGAGCAGCGCCAGCGCATCCGCCTGCTCCATGCCGACAATTTCTTCGATCCGAATTGGGTTGATGTAGATCGCCTTTCGCCCGGTTTCCGGATGGGTGCGAACCAGCGGATGGATGACGGACCTGGTTTCGATGGTTTTGCGTTCGCCGGGCAGCTTCGGCAATTTTCGCTCGCTGAACCGGCTTTGGTAGACGTGGCGCGCCTTGAGACCGTCGATCCGCGACCGGGCCCCCGCCGGCAACGCGTCGTAGGCCTCGGCCATGTTGACAAACTGCGTGTCGCCCCCGGCGTTCGGCAGCTTCACGGCGTGCAGCGCCGTCGCCTTCGGCGGCTCCTCGTCGTTCGAGTGGTCGGTGTGATAGCCCTCGCCGGGGATGTAGACCCGGCCGTCCTCGAGCTTGTCCTGGTTGGAGATGTAGTGGATTTGCGGGCAGCCTGGCACCTGGAAGCGGGTGTTATGCTGTGGAAATATCTCGCCGAATACCTTCATCGCATCGAGAAACTGAGGCGCGCTGAGCTGCTGGTCCCGGATCGCCAGCACGGCGCGATCGACAAACGCCCGGTTCAGCCCATGACGCGTTGCCGCGTCGACCGGATGGCGCAGGTCGATGCCCTTGACCTCCGCGCCGGTGTGGCTCGACAGCGGAGTGACCGAGAACGGATACGAAGCCTGATCCACGGCGCTTTGACCGATGCGGGCCTGATATCGCCATCATCAGGCCGGGTGCTGAAAAATTCAACATGTCCGTTCTGCCCGATGGCAGCGCGAAAGGAGGGCCGCCGCTTTGTGCCACATGTGTGGGCATGGCGCGACTATTCAATCACCTCGTCGGCGCGGCCAAGAAACGCCTCCGAAAAGCGAGACTCCGATCGCCTTAGCCGTCTTAAGATTGATGACCAGCTCGAACTTGGTCGGCTGCTCGACCGGCAGGGTGGCGGGGTCAACGCCTTTCAACACCTTGTCCAATATGGCCGCGCCGCGCCGCCACAAGTCGTTACGATCCGGCGAATAGCTGATGAGCCCGCCGGACACAACATGCTGCCTCGGCCCGAACATCGAAGCTAACCGATGCACGAGCGCAAGCTCCGCAAGCGCTTTAGCGTCGCCGATGTAAAGCGGAGTGGAAAGAAACAAGGCTCCATCCGCACGTTCGGCAACCATGGCTGCAAAGGCGCGCTGGTACTCAGCCGCACTGCCGACGGCCATCGGCAGAATCTGGATGTTGAGCTTCGGCCCCGCGGCCTGGAGCGCCTTCAATCCGGGTGTGTGCGAAGGCGTGGACGGATCAAACACTGCAGCAACGCGCGAGAGCGAGGGTACGGCCTCTTTGAAAAGCTCCAGCAGCTTCACATTCGTCTCGGTCATCATGAGCGACAGCCCAGTAGCATTGCCGCCCGGCCGCGACAGGCTCGCAACATCGCCAGTGCCGAGCGGATCTGCATGGCTCATAAAGACGATGGGAATGGTTGAGGTCGCTCGCTTAGCCGCTGCGGTGTAGATCGAACTCGGGGCTACGATCGCGTCGACCTTAAGCCGAACGAACTCTTCTGCGAACGCTCGCATATTTTCCGGATTTCCCTCCGCATAACGGTACTCGACAACAATGCTGCGGCCCTCGACGTAGCCCAACTCGCGAAGCGCACTGCGGAACGCCTCCATGGCTTCCGGGAACGCATTTGGGCTGTCCCACATAAATCCCACGCGGCGGAGTTTTGCCGCTTGCGCTTGGACTGGCCGCGGATAGCAAATCGAAGCCGCCCCGCCGCCAACCAACGTGATGAAGTCCCGCCGCCTCATGTAGCCCCCGAGTCTCAGGACCAAGTCGAGCAGCTTAGAACCTAGCAGATCGGGCCGGAGATCGGGGTATTAGGACTGGATCGGTCGGCGGCGCGCACGTCCTCGGGCCAGGAGCGACAAAATTCATAGTGAGCATAATACCCTTCATTCAGCTTGCGTCGACTCAACGAGTCCAAAGGCCAGCATTCCCCCGCCGCGCGGTAAAACGGCCACCGCCCGGCCTCTCTGGGCAGGGTTCGCGGGCTATTCGCGCCAGCGTCCCCGACCCGAAGTTCGCACGATTGCTCAGCAACCGGCGAGCTTCCGAACCGCGATACTAGCGCCGCCCCGCATAGAGCGCGCTTAAAAGCCCGATCAGCGCCATCGCTGCCATCAGCAGATAGGCGAGGCTTCCGGTTGCGGCATAAACGTAACCGGACGCGAACGTCGCAGAGGCATTGACGATGCCCGACCAGGTCGAGACGAAGCCTTGCGCGGTGGCGGCAAGTTCGCGCGGCACCGCGCGCGCCATGAAGCCCATCATGCCGAGATGGGTCGCCGCGAACGAGCAGGCGTGCAGCAGTTGCAACACCGGCAGCAGCGCGATCGGCGGATCGAACGCCATCGCGGTCCAGCGGATCACGGCGCCGGCGCCGCCAACCGCAAGCAGCGCGGTCGGCGTGAGCCATGCCGGCAGCCGCCCGGACACGGCGAACAGCAGAACCTCGGCCGCGACTCCGAGGCCCCACAGCGCGCCGATCAGCGTGCCGTCGAGGCCTTCGCCGCGCCATTGCATCGTGGAGAAGCCGTAATAGAGCGCGTGGCTGCTCTGCACCATGCCGGAGGCGAGCGCCACGGCGAGGAACGCAGGATTGCGCAGCAGCGTCCGCGGCGAATGCACCGCAGTGGCGGCCCCGTGCCGCACGCCGCGGTCGAGCGGCACCAGCGACGCGGCCACCGCGACCGACACCACCAGCGCCGCGACGATCAGCCAGATCAGATAGTCCGGCGCGATCCAATGCAGCATCAGGCCGGCGCCGACATTGCCGGCGATGAAGGCGACCGAGCCCCACAGCCGCACCGGGCCGTAGCTGCGGCCCCGCGCGCTGAGCCCGCTCATCGCGTAGGCATCGGTCAGCGACAGCACCGGCGAGAACGCGATCGCCGACAGCACGAACGCCAGCAGGATCGCGACCGGGCCCTGCGCCAGCCCGACCATGGTCATGCCGAGCGTCGCCGCCGCCGAGGCGATCAGCAGCGTGGCCTTCAGCGCGCGGCGGCGGTCGGCCTGGTGGGCGATGATCGGGGTCGCGATGATTCGCACCACCATCGGCGCCGCGATCACGAGCCCGATGGTGCGCGCGTCGAGTCCGCGCGCCTCCAGCCAAAGCGGAAAAAACGGCAGTTGGACACCGCCGAAAAAGAAATAGGCGGCGTAGAACAGCCCCAATCGCAGGGCAAAGTGATCGGTGGAGAACTGGGGCAGCATGGCCATCGATCGGTTTGCCTCGCTCCATCGATCGGGCAGATTGCGATTATGCCAAGCGCGCTGAGCACAAGCGAGCCGAACAGTCTTGAGCCCACCGATTCGGCGGCGGCGCCGGCTACCGACATCGCGGCCGAGGCCGCGATGGTGCTGGCCGCGGTGAGCCGGATGCAGGCCGCCGCCCACGGCGACCGCGAGAGGATCAAGCGGCTGCGCGACGCGCTGGGCGAGATGGCCTATGTCATCGCCCAGACCAAGGCGGTGCTGTTTGCCGCGATCAGCGACGAGCACAAGCCCGACATGGCCGCGCTGCTCGATCAGCTCGAGCATCATGTCGATGCGATGATCGACACCGCGGGCGGCGGCGCCGCGGCTGCGCCGCAGCCCGAGCTTGCGCCGCAACCGGCGGCCGAGTGGCCGGCCGCAGCAGCCGAAGCCGACCGGGTGCCGACCGTCTCCGGCGTGGTGTCGGGGCTCGTCAGCAGCGAGCCCGCCGCCGCGGACGCCCTCCCGGCTGCCGATGCCGCGCCGGACCAGAGTCCGAGCGTCGCCATGCTCAAGGCCATGGTCGAGGCGCTCAGCGCGCCGGCGCTGCCGGCGTTACCGGAGACGCCCGCTCCGGAAGCGGCCGAAGTCCTGCGGCAAATCGTCGAGCCGGCACCGGCGCCACCTGCGGCCGAGGCCGAGCCACAATTTTTCGAGCCAGAGTTCGGACGCTGCCGAGGCCCAGCCGCAACCTGCCGAGCCCGAGCCAGCCGCGGCCCGGCCGCAACTTGTCGAGCCAGAGCCGCCCGCGGCCGAAGCCCAGCCGCAACTTGTCGAGCCTGAGCCAGCCGCGGCCGAGGCCGAGCTACAACTTGTCGAGCCCGAGTCGGACGCTGCCGAGGCCCAGCCACAACCTGCCGAGCCCGAGCCGCCGCCAAGCGCCATCATCATGCAGGAGCTGCTGGCGAGCTACGAGCGGATGGAGGCGCGGCCGATCCCGCCGCCGGATGAAGGCACCGCCGTCATCTTCACGCCCCGGCCGGAGCCCCCTGCCCCGGCCGAGATGGCCGCAGTCGAAGTGGCGCCGGCAGCCGTCGAAGCTCCGCGAGCCATCGTCGAAACCCCGTCGTCCGCTGAGGCTGCGGCCGCTCCGCCGGCCGACGCCGATTTCGACCCGGCCGATTTCCTGTTCGGCCCGGAGCCCGAGCCCGATCCGGCGGCCTTCCTGCTGGAGCCGTCACCGCCGGAGTCCGCGAGTGCGGTTCTACCTCCGGCGGAATTGGCGGCAACGCCGCCGGCCGCCGAACCGCCGGCCGCCGAAGAGCGCCGCGGCCGCGAGCCGACCGTGCACACCACGCCGGCCGCGAGCGCTCCCGATCCCCTCGCCCCGCTCAACGCCATGACCGAGGCCGAGCGGATCGCGATCTTCAGCTAGATGAGCCCGATCGTTTCAATTTGAATCAGCGATAAAGAGCGTGGTCTTTGCCTGCAACTGACGACGCTCGTTTCGCCGGTGGGATTTGCCGGTATTGAGACGACGGTCGTACCAATCGCGACCTGACTCGGACATCGGCCAGCATCTGATGTTGCTGTAGAAAGTTCGATTTCAGCCCCTATCAAAGCACTCGTTTGAGCCGATACCATGCCACCTTCCGAGTGAGGATGGGCATGAGACGGCGGGAGTTTCCCGGTGTTCTGGTTGGCACAGCGGCGGCATCGGTTACGCGCGCATTGATCGCCGCTTTTCTGATGATCGCGGCAACACCAAGCTGGGCGGACGAGGTGAACGTTACGGACGGCGTCACGCTCATCGTCGATGGCGCTACATACCGGCTTGACGGCATCGAAGCTCCGCAGACCGACCAGACATGCCTCGATGACAAAGGTGCCGCCTGGACGTGCGGCATCGAGGCGCGCGACCGTTTGAGAGACTACGTTCGAAAGCGCGACGTGCGTTGCACCGACCGGGGCCCTGATCGCGCTTATCGCAAGAGACGTGTTGGCGATTGCCGGGTTGCGGGCGAAGCCATCAGCATCAATCAATGGATGGTGCAGGAAGGCTGGGCACTGAATCTCGATCGGTCTGCAAAGGGTCGTTTCAAAGCCGATAGAGACCGTGCGAGCGCCAACCGTATGGGACTCTGGAAGGGCTGCTTTGTATCGCCTGAGGCGTTGCGGCGGTTCACCATAAGCACAGCAAGCTTATTGGGTGCGGCTTGCCCGAAAGCGAATAACTGGCCAATCCGCGAAATGCTGTTTCCCGATTACCCCGCCATGCCGCCCGGGTGCGCGATCAAAGGAAGGATTGGTCTGCGGTCACAGATCACGGGCTATCTCGGCATCTATCATCTGCCAAGCTGCCGCAGTTATGAGCGTACAAAACATCCACACCGGTGGTTCTGTTCGGAAGAAGAAGCTCAAGCCGAGGGTTTCCGCAAGTCGTTCACGTGCTGACGAGGACGGCACTTCGCGGCCATTCGGCCCATGCCTTTACGGTTGCGGCGACATTCCTTCAACGTGATCGGGAAGAAATTCCAGCCCCACCTGATCCGCCTTTTGCCAAATAACCCGGGCGCAAACTCGAACACTGCCGATTATGACGTACACGACGCCGACGAGATCAATGCGTTCAGACAGTTTGAGTCGGGCACCTCGCTCCGAGATGTCCCAAACGAAGCAAGTCAGCGGCGATCGGGCTTTCCCAACATCAAGCTTGACTAAATAATGGCCGATGAATTGGCGCTTCTCCGAACGCCGCTCAATGGCTGCGGGTTTTGCAGGTCCATCCATGGATCCGAGATTAGATGCCAGGCCACTAATCGGCTGTTCTCAGAAAACTCTTTGATTGTCGAAAATTTCGCTTAATTTTGCCGCCAGTGCGAAGCGGTAAATACGTAACACTTGAAGCTTTGCCGGCGTGGCCTGGGCGATGGCGCGCTCCTTGGGCGCCCTTTGTCAGCTTTTGTCGCCGGCGAGGCAGGAGCATGACCATCACACTAGCGAACATCGGCCGCCTGCTAACGCCGGGTTTCGCCTCTATCAAAGGGCTCGCTTTAGTCGCTACGATGTCGCCTCGATGTCGCCTCCTGATCCTGGGGAAACATGAGGCGGCGCGAATTTCCGGGTGCGCTCGGCGCCACGAAGGCAGCGGCCAGACAGTCGCAGCGCGCGCAGCCGGCCGAGCGCTGCGGTGCATCGGCAGGGGTCGAAATGCGTAGTCACGCGCGGGACGGCAGAATGCGGGCTAAGCTGCGTGAAGCGATATTGGCCGGCTTTAATCCTGCGGCTCTCGACGAACTCCTGCGCGACAACGATATGTTTCGCCACAATGTTGCGAGCGGTCCCGACTTTGTGACGCGCGTGAACAGCCTGATCGATGTGGCCCGCCAGGAAGGGTGGCTGGTCGAGCTTTGCGGTGTGCTGGCCGCCGCGCGTGCCGGCAATGAGCCGGTCAGTTCTGCGATCCTGGCTGTGCGGGAATGGCTGATCGACCAGCGCGAGACGCATGATGCCGATCTCCAATTCCAAGAAGACGCCGGCCTGTTGCCGAAATCGAACGCCGCCCAACGCCCCGCTCCGGAGCAAGCTGCGTTAGACGAGGTTTCGTGGGCGGAGTTCTTTTTTTCTTTCAAAGGCCGCCTTTCAAGACGGTCATTCTGGCTCGGCTTTCTGACAATTCTCATTGTAGCCGCGTCGATGTACGGATTGCTGGCGCTATTGTTAGGACCGGCGGCATTCGAGCTGAAGGAGGACGCGTGGTACCCGACACGGTTGTTCAAGAACATCTATTGGCTCATGGGGATTCCGCTGTATTGGCCAATCTTTGCGCTCATCGTGAAGCGTTTGCATGACTATGGCCAAGGCCGCGCGTTCGCATGGCTGTTTGCGATCATGTCGGTTCTCTATAAAATTTCGGATATCACCGGGCCTGAGGTTGTGACGATGGTCACGCTTGCGATCTTCCTCACGGTCCTGACCATGCTTGGCTGCGTCAAGGGCACTTCTGGCGTAAACGAATATGGCCCGGATCCATCGACCCAACTTCGAAAGCGGTCGGCGTAACGCCAACGCGACGGACGGGCAGCAGATGGCCGAGATCAGGCGCGTACTCGAACGTGATGGTGCGCGACAGTCCTCGTTCAAAGCCCTTCAACGCTTGCCCCGGTTTCTTGAATGCGCCAAAATATTTCAAATCTCTTCGGGGGCTTTATGCTTGCTGGCCGAAAGTTGGCAGTTGCCTCCTGTGCGGTGATATTTGCCTCAGCCTTGCCGTTCTTGACCTCGACCGTTGCTTTGGCAGCAGGAGGCGACAGTTGCAGCATCAATCTCCCCAGCGGGCTCAAAGAACCTGGCAAGGACGACGGCAAAGGACGCTGCTGCTCCGTATTTAACTCGAAAAAATGTCAAGATATCCAAAAGGGAGGCCCTGTCAGCGGAACAAGCCCTCTCGGAAGCAGCGGGACAAGCCACAGTCATCCCGGAGGCAGCGGAACAAGCCCGCCCGGAAGCCGCGGAACGAGCTCTTCCGGAAGCTCTTGCAGCATCAATCTCCCCAGCGGACTCAAAGAGCCTGGCAAAGAGGACGGCAAAGGACACTGCTGCTCGGTATTTGACTCGAAAAAATGTCAGGACTTGAAAAGGTAAGCTCGCAGAGACCGGCATACGAGTCGACCGGCTACCATGCCTGTCAGGGGGGACAATGAGGCGACGCGAGTTCATCGCGCTGATCGGCGGTGCGGCAACGGCGTGGCCTTTTGCGGCGCAGACGCAACAGCGAACGCCGCTGGTGGGCTTTCTCAACAGCGCCTCGCCCGATACCTATCGCTTCAATGCGGACTCGTTTCGAGCGGGCCTGGCGAAAGCCGGTTTCGTCGAGGGCAGAAACGTCCGCATCGAGGAACGATGGGCCCGGGGTGATTATGCCGCCCTGCCGGCGCTTGCCGCTGAGCTTGTGTCCATGGGCGTGGCCGCCATTGCAGCCACCGGAGACGTTGCGTCCGCGCGCGCCGCACAGCAGGCAAGCAGCACGGTGCCTGTGGTTTTCACCATTGGCGGTGACCCCGTTCGTTTTGGGTTGATCAAAAGCATAAACCGCCCTGGCGGTAACGTGACTGGCATCCTCTTTAACCAGAACGTTCTTGGCGCCAAGCGGGTCGAGCTTGTGCGGGAAATTGCCCCGAAAGTTTCTCGGGTTGCGCTGCTGATGAACCCCACCAATCCAAATGTCAAAGTTGAAGAAGCGGACGCCGTGGCCGGGGCGAAGAAACTGGGGCTGGAGACGGTCACTCTCAATGCGAGAAACCCGCCCGAAATCGACGCCGCGTTCGAACAACTGTTAAATGTCAAGGCCGACGCGATCATCACCGGCACCGATCCTCCTGGATCGTCGCGAGCAGATCGTGGCGTTTGCCAGCCGGCACAAACTCCCTGCGATGGGGTTCGTGCATCAATTCGCCGCCGTGGGGGCGCTCTTGAGTTATGGCCCAAGCATTAGCTGGATGTACCGGCAAGCCGGAGACTACATCGGCCAAATTCTCAAAGGTGCAAATCCCGCAGAAATGCCAGTCTTGCAACCGACGCATTTTGAGTTGGTCATTAATCTCAAGACCGCGGCAGCGTTCGGCGTCACAGTGCCGCCGACGCTGCTCGCCCGCGCCGACGAGGTGATCGAGTAAAGCTGCGAAATTTCTGCACTGCATGAGTCTGCGTTTGGCACATCGCGTCATTTCGCTGCGATGCAATGATTTGCTGGCTTTGGGCAAAGCGGAAGTACCTGGACGGGGGGCCTCGGCCCAAAATGATGTGAATGTTCCGGAACGGCCATCGTCAACATTGCCAGACGGTGGGAAAAGCAAGATCATTCACGTTGGGCGCGACGCAAACCCGACGACTGATCCCGATGACAGCGACAGCACCCTCCACACATGTGCCCGGGCCGGCCGAACAGATGCGCACGCTGCTCGCCGGCCATATCGTGGCACAATGCCTTCATGCGACTGCTTTGCTTGGTATTGCCGATCTCATCGCGGAAGGTCGCAGTGCCATCGGTGACCTTGCGAAGGCCACCGGCACGCACGCCCCGTCTCTCCATCGCATGATGCGAACACTGGCAAGCTTGGGCGTACTGACGGAGACCGCCGAAGGTGAGTTCGGCCTTACTCCGGTTGGCGATACGCTACGCAGCAACTCCCCAGATTCAGTTCGTGACCAGGCTCTGTTCGAGACATCAAACTGTATCTGGGCAGCCTGTGGGGGCCTTGTCGATAGCCTGCGCAGTGGACAACCGTCGTTCACGTCGGCCAACAAGAGGCCGCTGTTCAAGTACCTCGCCGAACATCCGGAAACCGGCTCAATTTTTAACCGCTTCATGACGATGCAATCGAAACTGCAAAACGACGCGATCATCGCGAGCTACGACTTCTCGGATGCGCGAACCGTCGTCGATGTCGGTGGCGGTCATGGTGGGACGCTTGCTGCGGTTCTCGGCCAACATCCCAGTCTGCACGGCATTCTGATCGATCTTCCGGAGGTGGTTGCAAACGTATCGGAGCTTCAAACGTCATATTTCTCCGACCGCTGCGAAGTGGTCGGCGGCAACGTGCTGACTGCTGTCCCGACGGGCGGCGACCTCTATATGATCAAGCGAGTGATGATGAGCTTTTCTGACCGCGATGCTGGCAAGATTCTAAGCAATTGCCGCGCCGCGATGCGGTCGAACGGCAAAGTGCTGGTGATCGATCCGATGCTGCCCGACGGGAGCAAGCCGCACTACAACCGCTTGACGGACCTGCTGATGGCTCATGGTTCCTGGTGGCCGCTGCCGTTCTGAGGCTGAGTTTCGCAAATTGTTCGAAGCGGCCGAATTGTCCGTGACACGGGTGATTGCAGCCGGTACGTCGAACTTCATCCTCGAAGGCGTCGCCCGCTGAACAACCGGTCGCACAAAACGGTCCCGCTGTGGTGTCCGCGCTCAAGTCGGCTTTCGGGGGTCCTGAGTTTTCTGGTTTTGACCCCCATCTGCGACATTGGCCGCGTCCGGCGGCGCCTTGATCGAAGCCGGTTTCTGCCCCTACCAAAGCCCTCCGGAGCCGATACGATGCTTCGTCGAGAACATCGGAGCGAGCATGAGGCGGCGCGAGTTCATCACGCTTCTCGGCGGCGCGGCAGCCGTGTGGCCGCTCGTCGCAAGCGCGCAGCAGCCGAGGGTCTACACTCTCGGCGTCCTTACCTTACCGAACCCGGAGCCGCTCCTTAAGGCACTGCGCGAGGGCCTGCGCGACGCGGGCTACATCGAGGGCGGCAATCTTGGCCTGGAGATACGCTCGGCTGCCGGCAGGCCCGATCTTCAGTTGGAAAAGGCCGCCGAGCTGGTCCGTCTCAAGGTCGACCTCATCGTCACGTTCTTCACGCCGCCTGCGTTGGCGGCGAAACAGGCGACGCGCGACATTCCGATCGTGATGGCAGGCGCGGGCGATCCGGTCG
This sequence comes from uncultured Alphaproteobacteria bacterium, assembly GCA_963702635.1. Lineage (GTDB taxonomy): Bacteria > Pseudomonadota > Alphaproteobacteria > Rhizobiales > Xanthobacteraceae > Z2-YC6860. The sequence goes on along the minus strand of CAVPDL010000003.1, from coordinate 33,293 downwards.
CGACCGGCCTCGTCGCGAGCCTCGCCCGGCCGGGCGGCAACGTCACCGGACAGTCGAGCGGGGGCGCAGAGGTGGCCGGCAAGAGTTTGGAGCTGATCCGCGAGCTCATTCCCGCCGTGCGCCGTGTCGGCGTACTCGCCGACGAGAGCGATCCCTTCGCCAAGGCCTACGTGGCGCAGATCGGCCAAGCCGCGCGCGGCGTCGGCATGGCGGTGGAGCCCGTCATCACCCGGCCGGGACAACCGCTGGAACCCGTATTCGCGACCCTGACCGGCAAACGCGTGGACGGTCTCCTCATCCAGGGAAGCATCGCGCGCAAGGAAATGCTCGACTTGGCGATCAAACATCGCTTGCCGGCATTGACGTCCATTCGCCTCGGGCCTCCGCTCGGAGCGCTGGCGTCGTACGGTTCGGATTATCTGGCGCTGGCTCGCCAGAGCGCAGCCTACATCGACAAGATCCTCAAGGGCGCCAAGCCGGCCGATCTGCCGGTCGTCTTTCCCACCAAGTTCTTATTGATCATCAACCTCAAGACCGCCAAGGCGCTCGGACTCGAAGTGCCGCCCACACTGCTCACCCGCGCCGACGAGGTGATCGAATGAGCGTGCGTTTGCCGCAGTGCACTCGGCATGTCCGATAAGTGCCACGCTCATTCATCGCAGCAAATCCTTATTCGATCACCTCGTCGGCGCGGGCGAGCAGCGTTGGCGGTACGGTTAGGCCGATGGCGTTTGCGGTCTTCAAATTGATCGTTAGCGCGTACTTTGTGGGCGCTTGCACCGGCAAGTCGGCTGGCTTCTCGCCCTTAAAGATGCGGTCGATGTAACCGGCTGCGCGCCGATAGGGTGTGGTCGCGTCCGGCCCATAGGCCATTAGGCCGCCACCAATGACATAAACACGGAAGGCATAAATGGCCGGCAAGCGATGCTGCGCTGCCAGCGTGATGATCTGTTCTCGATGAAGACGCGCCAACCTGCTCGAAGTTACGATTAGACCACCCCTGCCGTCTCGGGAGAATTCCGCGAGCTTACGTTCAATTTCGTCGCCATCTCCGGCGTCAACAGGCTTCACATCCACGCCCAGCGCAGGAGCCACGCCCTGGATCGCGCCCAATTGTCCACCGCCACTTCGTGCGGTCGGATCGCGAATAACGGCCACGCGCGAAATTGCCGGCGCAATTTCCTTTAGTTGTTCGAGCCATTTGGCGCTGATGCCAAACTCAAACTGAGTAAAGCCAGTGGTGTTGCCACCCGGTCGCGCAAGGCTCGACACCAGTCCGCCACCCACCGGATCGGTGACATTTGCAAACACGATGGGCACGCTCTTGGTTGCTCTTTGCAGGGCAGCTACAATTGTTCCACCGGCGCCCAAAACGACATCCGGCGATTTGGCCAGCAATTCTCTTGCAGACGATCGAAGGGCATCTGCCTCCTCGGCACCTGAGATGATGTCGATTGTGACGTTGCGTCCTTCTTTCCACCCCAGCTGCGCAAGCTCGTCGCGGAGCGCGGCGATCTGTAGACGCCCTTCGGGATCGGTTTCGGCATAGTCGTGGAGAATGCCGATCCGCCGCAATCTTTCCGCTTGCTGCGCGAGAGTCGCGAGCGGCCAAGCCGCTGCCACACCACCCAGAACACCAAGAAATGTTCGGCGACGCATGTCTTCCCCTATGCTCAGCAGGCGGCATCGTATCGGTTCAAACCAGTGATTTGATAGGGGCTGCTGTCACGGCGGCGGCCATGCTGGCCGGCCGGCCGTTGGCTGAGCGGCGGCTTCTTTTCCGGCTCAATGGAACGAAAAGCAGCAGCGGCGGACATTGCACCAACTGGGGCAGGCGCCAACTCATGAGGCGCCGGATTCGACTATCGGGCCTTTGACCTGTTCAGGGCTGCGGCGGCGCGTATGAGCGTCTTGAAGGCATCCTCATCTATTTCATCACCCTCATGGAGATCGATGGCGCGCCTGACGTTGCCTTCAAGGCTGGAGTTGAACAGTCCTGAAGGGTCCTTGAGCGAAGCGCCCTTGGCGAAAGTCAGCTTCACGACGCTCTTGTACGTCTCGCCGGTGCAGATCAGTCCATCGTGAGACCAAACCGGAACGCCTCTCCACTTCCACTCCTCGACCACCTCGGGGTCCGCCTGTTTGATGAGAGCGCGGACATGGGAGAGCGTCTTGCCCCTCCAGTCGTCCAGTTCCTTGATCCTCGCGTCGATCAGCCGAGAAGGGGATTCGCCCTTATCGTTGCACCCTTGGTCGTTGCGCTCTTTTTCATATTGCTTGCACCCTCATTCGGCTGCTTTCCTATTTTGCCAAGGTACCACCATTCCCGTTCCCCTCCCCCGTTCGCTCAGTGAATGGTGGGAGAGTGGAAGTTTGTGGCAACGCCGGCTCAAATTCACCTAACTCTACTGTGTCAGAAAACTGCAACCGCATCGCCGCGCGTTGGGCAAGAGTCATTGTGCCCTCTCCCCTTGCGGGAGAGGGCTGCTCGGCGTTTCGGCGGCAAAGAATGGGTGAGGGGTGAAGCTGCGACCCCCTCTCCCAGTCGCTGAACCGCTGCGGCTGCCCTCTCCCGCAAGGGGAGAGGGCGCAGCAACGAGCACCTCGCTCCACCGGAGTGCTGTGCTTTCCAGCGCTTCTGACGCAGTAAGGCTAAGCCGCGATCAGCTTCTGAAACATCTCGTCGTCGACGTTGCCGCCGGACAGCACCGCGACCACGACCTTGCCCTTGATGTCGAGCTTGCCGGCGAGCAGCGCCGCAAGCCCGATGGCGCCGCCGGGCTCGACCACGAGCTTCAATTCGTGGAACGCGAACGCCACCGCGCGGCCGACCTCGGCGTCGCTCGCGGTGACGCCGTCGCCGACGAGCTTCCTGTTAATCTCCCAGGTGACCACACCGGGCGTCGCCGTCATCAACGCATCGCAGATCGTGCCGCTCATCCGCGGGTTGGTCTCGCGCTTGCCGCTTTGAAACGAGCGCGCGGTGTCGTCGAAGCCCTCGGGCTCGGCAGAGTAGAACTTCGCGTCCGGCGCCCGCGCCTTGACCGCAAGCGCGATGCCGGCGATCAGTCCGCCGCCAGACGCGCCGACCACCACCACGCCGGGCTTCAGTCCAAGCTTCTCCAAGTCCTCGCAGATCTCGCGGCCGGCCGTGCCCTGCCCCGCGATGATCAGCGGATCGTCGAACGGCGGCACCAGCACCGCGCCACGCTTCTGCGCGATGTCCTTTGCGATTGCGGCGCGATCCTCCTTGTCGCGGTCATAGAGCACGATCTCGGCGCCGAGCGCCGCCGTGCGTTCGCGCTTGGCCTTAGGAGCATCCGACGGCATCACGATCACCGCAGGCGTGCCACAAAGCTGCGCCGCATGCGCCACGCCCTGGGCGTGATTGCCGGACGAATAGGCCACCACGCCGGCCGCGCGCTTTTCCGTCGGGATCGACGAAATCTTGTTGTAGGCGCCGCGGAACTTGAACGAGCCGGTGCGCTGCAAGGTCTCGCATTTCAGAAACACCCGCGCGCCGAGCCGCGCGTCGAGCACCGGCGAATTGACCAGCGGCGTGCGGATCGCGATGCCCGCGAGCTTTTTCGCGGCGGCGTCGATGTCGGCGGCGGTGGGGAGCGTGATGGTGTCGGTTGCCATGAGACCAACCTAACGCCGCTATAACGGCGCGGGCAACCCACACATCGGCCCCTATGCGTCCTCCTTTCTTGGCGCGCTCCACTTCAATCCCGGAAACCGCGCAAAACCGCGATCCATCGTCACCCACTCGCAGCCCCATTCGATCGCAAGCGCGGCATACCAGGCGTCAGTCACATGCCGGCCTCTGGTATCGGTTTCGATGCACAGCCGCTTGAAAATCTCCCAATGCCGCTCGCCCGGTTCGACGGCCTGGCAGTTCGACTGACCCAGGATGTCCTCGCAAAATCCGAATGCGTCGTTCAGCGTGCTTGGCACGTCGTACGAGCGCGACTGGGTGGTGATCCGTACAACGGCGGCAAGCGTCAACCGAGAAATGCCGAAGCGCGCGTCGCCCATAACGGCGCGATCGAGCCATGACCGGCACACGGTGTGATATGGGGCGTCCTGGCGGAAGGCGTAAATCAGGACGTTGACGTCAGGCATCATCATTTGAAGCGTTTCAGAGTTTGAAGTGCTTCATGCGCTCGACATATTCCTGATCGTCCATCTCTTCGATGTCTGCGAGGGTCAAGCCAGGCTTGAGCCAGCCTCTGGCCTTGCTGACGCGCGGCAGCACCCGTTTGATTTTGGCTGGCCGGCCGGGTGTGGCCACGGCGATACGAACGCCATCTTCAATGAGCGAAGTCAGCGTGCGGCCCTCCGCGGCCGCTTTGCGTTTGGCGCGGATCATCAATTCGTCAGGCAACAGAACCGTCGTACGGCGCATCATATGTATAAACATATCGTTCGATATGTTTATATGTCAAGCGGGACGGGAGCCGCAATTTCGCCCGCCGTGCATCACTTCTCGGCGATTGCCGCTATAACATCGGCCAACCAACACGGAGGACACCGAATGGATCTCGGAATCGCCGGCCGCAAGGCCATCGTCTGCGCCTCGAGCCGCGGGCTCGGGCGCGCCTGCGCCATGCGGCTCGCCGAAGCCGGCTGCGAGGTGGTGGTCAACGGACTCGATCCGGCAAGCGGCTCGAGGCGACCGCCGCCGACATCCGTAAAAGCACCGGCGCCAAGGTTCACGCCGTGGCGGCCGATGTCGCCACCAAGGAGGGCCAGGACGCGCTGTTCGACGCCTGCCCCGAGCCCGACATCCTGATCGCCAACAACGCCGGTCCCCCGTTCCGCGATTTCCGCGCAGCTCGACCGCCAGAAAATGATCGACGGCGTGATCGGCAACATGATCGTGCCGATCGAGCTGCTGCAGCGGGCGATCGACCCGATGGTGAAGAAAAAATTCGGCCGCATCGTCAACATCACCTCGGGCTCGGTGAAGATGCCGCTGGTCGGCCTCGACCTGTCGTCCGGCGCGCGCGCGGGCCTGACCGCGTTCCTCGCCGGCGTCGCCCGCTCGGTGTCGCAGCACAACGTCACCATCAACTTCCTGCTGCCCGGCCCGTTCGACACCGACCGGCTGCGCACCAACAACGCCGCCCAGGCCAAGCAGCGCGGCATCACCGCTCGAGGCAGGTCAGATGCCGAGCGCATCGCCGGCGATCCCGCCAAGGCGCCTCGGCGATGCCCGACGAGTTCGGCGCCACCTGCGCGTTCCTGTGCTCGGCCCACGCCGGCTACATCACCGGGCAGAACGTCCTGATGGACGGCGGCCTTTTCCCGGGGGCGTTTTAGCGTTGTCCGCGGGCGCAAACGCTGGTTCTTGCGCCGCTCTCCCCTTGCGGGAGAGGGCTGCCGCGGCAGTTCAACACAAAGAGTTGGGTGAGGGGTGAAGCCGCAACCCCGTCACCCATCCGAACTCGTTGCGCGCTAGGCGTGGCCCTCTCCCGCAAGGGGAGAGGGCGCAATGATAAGCACTGCGGCTCGCGGCTCAGCGAGCGCTTGCCGGAATGCCATCGCCCAAGCATGATGCCTCTCCGCATCCACCAACCATCCAACACTGTGTAAGAGGGAACACCCATGAAGCTCGTCCGCTTCGGCCCGGCCGGCCGCGAAAAGCCAGGAATCATCGACAAGAACGGCAAGATCCGCGACCTGTCAAAGGTGGTCAAAGACATCAACGCCGAGGCGCTTTCCCCCGCCGGCCTCGCCAGGATCAGGAAGGCCAACATCGACAAGCTGCCGCAAGGTCGCGGGCAAGCCGCGGCTCGGCTCCTGCGTCGCCAAGCCCGCGAACTTCATCGCCATCGGCCTGAACTACGCCGACCACGCCGCCGAAGCCGGCATGCCGATCCCGCCGGAGCCGATCATCTTCAACAAGGCGCCGAGCTGCATCTGCGGCCCCAACGACAACACCATCATCCCGAAGGACTCGAGCAAGCTCGACTGGGAGATCGAGCTCGGCATCGTGATCGGCAGCCGCGGCCGCTATCTCTCCAAGGAAAAGGCGATGAGCGTGGTCGCGGGCTATTGCCTCTCCAACGACGTATCCGAGCGCGTGTTCCAGATCGAGCGCGCCGGCCAGTGGACCAAGGGCAAGGGCTGCGAGACGTTCGGCCCGCTCGGCCCCTGGATGGTCACCAAGGACGAGATCAAGGACCCGCAGAACCTCGACATGGAGCTCGACGGTGAACGGCGAGGTGCGCCAGAAGGGCAACACCAGGACCATGATCTTCGGCGTCGCCCACCTGGTCTGGGCCTGCTCGCAGTATTTCATCCTGGAGCCTGGCGACGTCATCATCACCGGCACGCCGCCCGGCGTCGGCCTGGGCATGAAGCCCACGCCGAAATTCCTCAACGAGGGCGACGTGGTGCACCTGAAGATGGACGAGCTCGGCGAGCAGCGCCAGAAGATCGTCAAGGGCCGCTATTAGAGCGCAATCGCTTTTAGTTGAAGCATCGCAAATAAACTCTCTTCACCCTCCCCTGGAGGGGGAGGGTGAAGCGCACATGACGAACCGCTTCGATGCAACCTGATGCGATCACGCCCGCAGCGAACTGTGCGCCTCGGCACACACGAAAAAAAAGCCCCGGGCCAGCGGCCCGGGGCTCATGTTTTGCGCGTCGGTTCGGTGGTGCGGTCAGTAGCGCGAGAAGATCGGGCCGGAGAACTTGTAGTTCAGGCCGGCGCGGATGATGTTCTCCTTGAAAGTGACGTTGTTGACGATCGGGACGATGCCGGCGTTGACGGAGCCGAGATCGACATAGAGATATTCGAGCTTGGCGCTCCAGTTGCCGAGGAAGGCGTATTCGATGCCGCCGCCGACGGTCCAGCCGAGGTTGGACTGGTTCGCCGAGGCCGCGACGCCGAACACCGGAACGCTGACGGTGGCCTTGACGTTGCCGTAGGCGCCGCCCGCGGTCAGATAGGGCAGCCAGCGGTCGAAGGCGTAGCCGACCCGGCCGCGGAACGTCGCAAGCCATGGGCTCTCGGTCGTGCAGGTCGCGACCGCCGCGCAGGTGACGCTGCCTTTGGCGCCCGACCAATCCCAATCGGCCTCAAGTCCCCAGACGAACGAGCCGACCTGGTAGTTGTAGCCGATGGTGCCGCCGACCAGGAACCCGTTCGGGCTGATCTTGGTCCCGGGCAGCAGCGACCAGGTCGAGGTGCCCCAGCCATATCCGCCGTTGATGCCGAGATAGAACCCGGTCCAGTTGTAGTAGGCGACGACCGGCTGAACCCCCTTGTAGATGGGCCGGGGTATGTCGGCGGCCTGTGCGGACAACGCGGTCGCGAGCAAGGTCATGGCCGCGAGTCCCGTTCCGAGCAACTTGAGCTTCATCATCCTGTCTCCCATCCGTGCGCCGTTGATTGTTGACCGCGAGCGTCCGATGCCGCCCCGCACCGTGCGCAAACCCACGCCTTGACTGGGTACCAACCGGTTTCGCGCTGTGCCGGCGAAGCGCCGAGACGGCTCTTTCGCCAAACCGCGCAGGGGTCCTGGCCAACGGATACGCGCAGGGACCTGGCGTCAGCGCCTGGAATTCGGTGGATAAGCGTCCCGAAAACCCAAGAATGATGGGGAAAAAATTACAAAACCCCAGCGAATCGCTTGACGCACTTGTGCACACTAGCCGCCCGGGACCCGCAGGCAAGCCTTGGGCGGGACCGCGGCAACCGCGGCGATCCCAATTCGGCGCGGTGTATCCAGCACGCAACAGCCCATCGCGTCCCGGCAATAGCAAAAGCCCCGGGCGGCGAGGCCCGGGGCTGGTCTTGCGCTGCGGCCTGAGGCCGCCATCGAATCGGCTCAGTAGTGGGAAAAGATCGGGCCGGAGAACTTGTAGTTCAGGCCGGCGCGGACGATGTTTTCCTTGAAGCTGACGTTGTTGACCACCGGGGCGATCCCGCCATTGAAGCTGCCGAGGTCGACATAGAGATATTCGAGCTTGGCGGTCCAGTTGCCGGCCATGGCGTATTCCAGGCCCGCGCCAGCGGTCCAGCCGAATTCACTCTTGGACGTCGAGGTCGACAGGCCCACCACCGGAATGCTGGCCGTCGCCTTGACGTTGCCGTAGGCGCCGCCGCCCGTCAGGTAGGGCATCCAGCGGTCGAAGGCGTAGCCGATCCGGCCGCGGAAGGTGGCGAGCCAGCTACTCGAAGTCTCGCAGGTCACGACGCCCGGGACGCAACTGACGCTGCCCTTGACGCCCGACCAGTCGAAGTCGCCCTCAAGTCCCCAGACGATCGAGCCGACCTGCTAGTTGTAGCCGAGCGTGCCGCCGAACAGCGCGCCCTTGGGCTTGATCTCGGTGCCGGGCAGCAGCGACCAGGTCGACGTGCCCCAGCCATAGCCGCCGTTGATGCCGGCATAGAAGCCGGTCCAGTTGTAATAGGATACCACGGAGCGTACCGGGCCTTTGTAGTAAGGCGTCCTGATCGGCATGTCGGCCGCTCTGCGCCGTGACGCAGGCGGCAAGCAGCGCGAGCGTCGCAACGCCGGCTTTAATCAACTTCAGGGTCATTTCCCTCTCCCCTCAAGGGTTGGATTCAGGTCGCATCGAGTTGGTGTGAAATCGCGCACCATGCGCGAGCTCGCGCGCCTGCCACGATCCCAATTGCAATCACGCCGGCACCCCCGCCCGCTCCGGAACCGAAAGCCCCGCCGAATTGGCGGCGCCCGGACCGCGCTCGTTAACCAATTCAATCGAAATATGATTAACGACCGGTAAACGGCCGCTCACAGCGCCCGGATGCGCGGCCCGGCGGACGCGGGCACAGCCAGCGCCGTCACCGCCCAGACCAGGGCGTCGAGCCGGTCCGGCGAGCCGCCGCCGGACAGTCCGTTGAGGCCGAAGTCGCACATCTGGTCCTCGAGCTCGGCCTTGGGCGGATCGACATGCTTGACCCGCGCCTGCGCGTACATCGCCGCGACCGGCTCGGCGCGCAGCCACTTGCCGCGCGTCGCATGCACGCATTGCAGCGGCGCCGCGGGGTCGATCTGGCGCAGCACCGCGCGCACCATGTCGCCGCCCTGGTTGACCTCGGCGACCAGCGTGTCGGCCTTCCATCTGCGGTACAGCGCGATCGCCTTCGAGGCCCAGCCGTCCGGCGCAAGCCCCCGCGCCGTCGCGTCCTCCAGCACGTAGATGCAGCCATTCTCGGCTCTGCCGGCCGCGACGATGCCGCAGGCGTCGCCGCGCGTGGACGCCGGCGGATCGATGCCGACCACGATGCGCACCAGCTCGGGCGCCGCGGCCACCCGCGCCGCCTCGATGGTCGCGCGCGACCACAGCGCATCCGGCCGGTCCTCGATGACCTCGCCGTCGATCTCCTGGCGGCCGAGCCGGGTGCCCGAATAGCGCGCCAGCACCTCGTCGAGGAACGATGGCGCCAGATGCGCGGCGTTGGCATGCGTCGAGGCCCGCGTCACCGCGCAGCGCGGATCGGCCAGAAGCCGCTTGATCAGCGGGATCGGCCGCGGCGTCGTGGTGACGAGTTGGCGCGGCCGCGCACCGAGCCGAAGCCCGAACTGCAGCATGTCGAAGGCTGCGTCCGCCTGCCGCCACTTGGCAAGCTCGTCGCACCACGCCGCGTCGAACTGCGGGCCGCGAAGCTGCTCCGGGTCCTCGGCGGAGAACACCTGCGCCACCGCGCCGTTGCTCCATTCCAGGCGCCGCCGCGTCGGCAGCCAGACCGGACGCTCGGACGCGGCGCAACCCGCAGGATTCCCGACGGCCCTTCGATCATCACCTCGCGCGCGTCGTGCTCGGTCTCGCCGACCAGCGCGATGCTGAAATGACCGCGTTGCGCATAGGGCTTGGTGCCGTGCACCAGCGCCCGCACCCATTCCGCCCCAAGCCTGGTCTTGCCGGCGCCGCGGCCGCCGAGCATGAGCCAGGTCGTCCACGGCCCGCCGTTGTTGGCAACAGCCGGCGGCTCCTGGTGACGATGCGCCAGGACGAAGAAATCCCGGTCAAGTCCGATCCACCGCTTCGGCGACGGCATCTCCGCGAGCGCCGCCGCCGTCAGTCCGGCTTTCGACAAACGCGTCAATGCGGCGCGCAAGGTCGCGGCGGAATTCGTCGATGTCTCGGGGCCTGTCGTCGTCATGGTCATCCTGTCCGTTGCTGCCGGCGGCCGCCCGCGCCTGCAGCGCCTCGCTCGCGCGCAGCCGCTGCAGGTGCTGCAAGGTCTGCGTCAGCATGCCGAGCGTGCGCACCGTGCGCGCCGCGCCGGGCGGCTTGTGCGGCAGCGTGCCCATCGCCGCCCGCATCGCCTCGACGGTGGCGAGTTCGGCCAGCACCGCGCGCTCCAGCCGCTCGATGGTCTGCAATGAACAGCTCAGCTCCGGGACCACGGTGCCCTCGGACAGTTCAGGCGGTGCCACAACTTCACCTCCCCTTGCAAAGAGGAGGTCGGACTGCGAAGCAGTCCGGGTGGGGATCAATTCCGGCGAGGCCGCGATCCCCACCCGCCTCGCTTCGCTCGGCGACCTCCCCTTTGCAAGGGGAGGTGGACTCGCAGCTCCATTCGGATCACCAACAGGCGCTACACCGCTGACCGCAACCTCCAACCCCTGCGCCTCCTGCAGGATCTGCAGCGCCGGCGGCAGGTCCCGCGCCGGCACGGCGTTGCGCCGGACCCAGCCGTAGCGCCGGGCGATCCGGTTCACGCTCTGCGGCGCGATACCGAGATCGGCCGCGAGCGACGCCACCGGCTCCGGCGTCTCCTCGAATTGCTGCCGCACATGAGCAAGCAACGCGGGCGTGTATCGCTCAAGCGTCGGCCGAAAGCGCCACAGATCGGGCCGGCCTTTCGAAACCCGCGCGCGGCGCGGCGGCTGTTTGCGCGGCTTTGCCGCCGGCCGGCTTCGCCTGCCGGCGCCCCGCCCGCGCGGCGGCGCACGACGATCCCTCGCCATGATCAAAGCTCCTGCGATGTGTGAATGCCCCGGGGACGGACCTGCGGCGTCGCACCGGTCGCGCTCCTTGCCAGCGTGCCCGGATTTAGCCGGGCAGCGTCACGCTGTCAAGGAATAAATTCCGCAAGGGCCGTCCGTTGACGCGTGTACGCTTAAAGCGTATATGGCCGGCATGGTCTTCGAGTGGGACGAGGCCAAGAGCCGGCGCACTCTGAGCGAGCGGGGATTTGGCTTCGACCACGCGGCGCGCATTTTCTACGGCCCCACGCCGGAGAAAGAGGACGATCGCCGGAACTATGGCGGAGTCCGCATGCAGGCGATCGGCGAGAGCGGCGGCGATGTGCTGTTCGTTGTCTACACCGATCGCGGCGATGTGCGCCACATTATCTCGGCGCGGCTCGCCGGCCGGAAGGAGCGCAGATTATGGCAATCGTTCGCCGAACAACGGAAGGCATCCGCCGGATGAAGCCGCGCATCAACCGCCCCAAGATCGATGCGACGAGCGAAGCCGACATCCGCCGGCAGATGCGCGAGGACGATCAGGAGGATGGCGATCTTGCCGGCTTCGCGCCGGTCATCCCGCCGCAACTGCTGCGCCGGCAGCTTGACATGACGCAGGCGCAGTTCGCGAAAGCGTTGCGCGTTCCGCTATCGACCTTGCGCAACTGGGAGCAGGGCCGTGTGCTGCCGGACCCGGCCGCGCGTTCGCTGCTCACCATCGTCGCCAAGAATCCCAAGGCCGCACTGCGGGCGCTGGCGGCGTGAAAAGCGGTGCTCTTCTCCGGCCGCCCGCCACCGCATTCCATGTGGTCTAGCGCGTAGATGGGTTGAGCGAAGCGAAACCCATCAATCTACCGCGGTCCACGTAATGGGCTTCGCAATGGCTCAACCCCGGCCTGCGCGCCCTTGTATGTATACCGGTATACGGTATCATAGACAATGATCCGATCGTTCGGCGATAAATCGACCGAGGCACTGTTTCGCGATGAATTCGTGCGCAAGTTCCAGGGTATCGCGCGTCCCGCCAAGCGCAAGCTTGAGGCCGTCAATGCCGCAAGCCGCTTGGACGACTTGCTGGTGCCGCCGTCGAATTGGCTGGAGAAATTAAAAGGCGATTTGAAGGATTTTTATTCGATCCGCATCAACGATCAATGGCGCGTGATCTTCAAATGGCTCGACGGCGAGCCGTGCGAAGTTCGGATCGTGGATTATCACTGACAGGAGACGACGATGGCCAAGGCCGAGTTTGCACCGGTCACCCCGGGAGAAATGCTGCAGGCGGAGTTTCTTGCCGCTTACGACCTGTCGCAAAACCAGCTTGCCAAGGCGATCGGCATTTCACCCAACCGGATCGCCGAAATTGTCAACAACCGGCGCCGGATCACCGCCGACACCGCGCTCCGCCTGGGCTTGTACTTCGGCAACAGCGCGGAGTTCTGGATGAACCTCCAGTCGCATTATGATTTGAAGGTGGCGCGGAGCAATTTGAAGCCGGTCGATGCAAAACGCATCAAGGCGCGCCGCGCGGCTTGATGCATACGGCGCAATTGAAAGCGTACGGCGCCATCTGGTTTCGCTTGGCGGGTTACGCTGCCTTCAGCCGCACCAACTCGGCTTCGAACTCGAAGCGCAGTTGCGCGCCTTCGTCCTCCGACAGCCAGTTGGTCATCTGCGGAAAGATGGTGCGGTAGAGCGAGACCGTTGTCGGCTCCCAGGGCAGCACATCGGCCGCACGCATCTCGCCGAGAATTTTGTGCAGCCGCGAGCGCACCTTGTCGGGATCGGGCCGGTATGCGGGTACGTCCGGCGCGCCGAACAGGTCGGCCTGCATTTCCTCCGGTGCGTCGTCCGGATCGTCGGCTTGGGCCATCGGTTCCCCACACATTCAGCGCGAATCGTGCGCTGGACGTTTGCGTGAACCGGCGGTGCGGCGCGAGTGCGGCGGCCTAATTATCCCCGCTGTCAAAAGCGTGGCGATAGGCTTTGTCGATCCTGCCCATCTGCTCGATGGTGAAGGCGAGGCTGTCTGCAGCCGGGCGTCACCCACCCGAGATTTTGATTATCGAAGTTGCGCCCATCGCGCGGCTTGATGCGTAGGGCGCAATAGCAAAGACCGTATTGCGCCAGCTCTATGCCGACCGGCGTGTCCTTTCAAAGCGCCCCTCAGGTGAAGCGCTAATCGCCCCGGCCCTTGGTTAGACGGATAAGCGTCTCCGGCGCCTCCGGACCGGCGCGCTTGTCCGACAACGGAGCGATAGGCCGCCAAATTTGCGACAGTTCTGAACATAAACGCCACGGCGCTCAGCGCGCGCCGATCTCCCCCTTTCGGGGGCAGGTAAAGAGGCCCTACCCCTCCCTGCCTCCAGCACCGCCTTCAGCGAATCTCCGCCCACGCCCCGGCGCGCTCGCGGAACGCGACGTAAGAACGCCACCTTGCGCGCGGCCGGCGGCCTCCGGCACGGTCACACCAATTCAAGCCTGAGCGTGCGGCCGACGATCCGCGCGGCGCGCCGCAGGGTGGCGATCGTCACGTTGCCGTCCTTCGGATCGAGCAGCCGGCTCACCTGGCTCCGGCTGGTGTTCATGCGCTCCGCCAGGCGCTTGCGCGAAAGGTTTTGCGATCTCATGGCCTCGCCGATCTGCCATGCCAGCACTTCCTTGATGGCGACAGCTTCGAACTCCTCAAGCTTGCGCTCCTTTGCCAGAAACTCATCGAGCGTCGTCGGCAAGACGGCAGGCTTCTGTTTTTCTTTCCTGTCCGTCTTTTCATCGGTCAAACTCATGTTAGCGCTTGCGGGCGAACGCAAGATCGTCATCGGGCCTCTGCTATTTTCCGTATATCTTGCCGATCCCCTCGACCGCCACCTTTAGTCTTGGCAGTTCGTCGACGACGACGTTCCAAATCAGACGATCCGACAGTCCTTCATAATCGTGCCGCAGCACATTGCCGATGCCGCGCACCTTTCGCCAGGGGATTTCAGGGCGCGTGTTTGCGATATCGTCCGGAATAGCCCGGCTCGCCTCGGAAACGATCTCGATCGCGCGCTGCACCAGCCAGCGCAGTTGCCAGCTTGCCTCAAAGTCGTCCAACGACTTGTCTCGCGTGATCTCCTCCACCCGTTCGATGGCTTCGAGGATGTCGTGAATGACATGCGCGACCTTTCGGGCCATCAAAAGACCTTCACGGCGGTCTGCTCGATGTCATTTCTCAGCATCGGATGCAGCCCGTCCCGCGTCGTCAAATCGACGGGCATTTGGAGCTGATCCTCGAGATATTGCTTGATGCCGACGAGGTCGAACGCGTTGAACCTGCTGCGCGGATCGTACTCGATGAACAGATCGAGGTCGCTGGCTGGCTGCGCCTCATCGCGCATGGATGAGCCGAAGGCATAGAGCGACGTCGCCCCCATGGCCTTGATGGCGGTGGCATGGCGCTGCAGCGTCGCGATAGCTTCGATCCGGCCCATGAAGTCATTTTATCCGCGATCCGCGGCGCTGGCAAAAATGGAAACAGCCGTGCTCGGCCCCTATCCCTCCCGCGCCTCCAGCACCGCCTTCAGCGAAATCTTCGGCCACGCCCCGGCGCGCTCGCGGAACGCCATGGTGCCGTCATGCGCCGCGCCTGTTACGCCGCCGACCGGCCGACCTCCAGCCGCACACGAAGCCCCGCGCGCGTCGCCAGATCGATCAGCGCGTCGAGGCTGAATTTGGCGATGCGCCCTCGCAGCAGGTCGTTCATGCGCGGCTGCGTCAGGCCGAGCCGCTTGGCAGCGGCGGCCTGCGTCGTCCGCCACGCCGCAACCGCATCGCGGATCGCAATCATCAGCTCGGCGCGCGCCTTCATGCTTGCAGCCTCGGCCCGCGACGGCTCGATCGCGTCCCAGACGCTGGCAAAACGCTGCTTCTTCATCGCCGTCCTCCGCGCTTCAATTCCTTCAACCGCGCCGCCGCCAGATCGAGATCGCGCTGGGCGGTGCGCTGCGTCTTCTTCGCGAAGGCGTGCAGCACATAGACAGCCTCGGCGAAACTCGCGACATAGACCACCCGGTAGGCTCCGCTGGCGTGCCTGACGCGAATTTCCCGGACGCCGGCGCCGATCGTTGTCATCGGTTTCCAATCGTCCGGGTCGAGCCCGCGCTGCACGCGCTCGATCTGAAAGCCGGCGTCGCGGCGTGCACCGCCGGGAAACGCACGCACACGGCCGAGCGAATTCCCAAGAAACACGACAGGCTTCATGCCTGGGCTGTTATATCAGTTTTGATATTGACACGCAACCCGGCCAGATCACCGGCCCGCGCCGAGCAACTCGTCCAAAGTCGCACGCAAGCGAGGCAAATCCTTTTCCACGACCCGCCAGACACGGGCGCGATCGATCAGCGCGTAGCCATGGATCAGGATATTGCGAAAAGCCACAATCTGGCGAAGTTCGGGAATGTTCGCTGCGAGCGCGGCACTGACGACCTCAAGTTGACGAAGCGCCTCCCCGACGATTTCAAATTGGCGCTCCACCGCGGAACGCAGGACGATATCGCGATCGCGATGGCGTTCCCGCTTCCCGCGCGTCCCAGAGCAGGCTTTTCGGGTCACGCTTCAAAGACGGGCTCTCGCGAGCGCTCGATGCTCGCCTTCATGTAAGGATTGCGCACCGCGCCCGGTTCGACGAGGTCGACGCTCCGGCCAAACAACTTCTCAAGCGATTCCTTGAACCCAAAAAACGTCGTGAGTGTCAGCGCATCGGATGCGTTGTGATCGAATTCGACGAGAAAATCGAGATCGCTTCGCGCCGCATCGAAATCGTCGCGCGCCGCCGAGCCGAACACGTCCAGCCGCCGCACATGGAAACGGCGGCACAGGGCCTGCAGTTCTTCGCGATGCAGCGAAATGTCGGCGATCATCGGCCGCTCCAGGTTTGCAACAAGTATAGTATGGCCGAGGCTGTCGGAGCCAAAATCCAGATCGGTATTTCCGCGCTGCCGTAATCCGCTGCGTTGCCGCACGTGTCCCGGCCAACCGGGGTCCCGCATCTGCCGCGATCAGGTCCTTCGGAAAGCCGCGCGCCAGGCCCGGCAGCCGCTTCGACGTGCCTCCCGGAAATCATCGAGACGTGCTATGGGGGAGCGGCGCGAGCTCGCGCACGCGACACGGAGACACGTATGAGCATCGCCGATCAGGTTTATGAGCAGGTGAAGACGCTGCCCGAGCCGCTGGCCCGTGAGGTGCTCGACTTTGTCGCCTTCCTCCGCGAGAGGCGGGATCGCGGCGAGTGGCGCGACCTGATGGCCGCGCAGGCGGCTTCGCTTGCGCCGGTGTGGGACAGCGCCGAGGACAGCGTCTGGGACCATGCCTGAGCGCGGCGACTTGCTGCTGATCCCGTTTCCGTTCACCGATCTGTCGGCCGCCAAGCGCCGGCCCGTGTTGGCGCTCACGGCTGCCGACAGCTTCGGGGACTTCATCGCGCTTGCGGTCACGTCGCGGCCGCAAACCGAGCACGGCCTGCCGCTTGCTGCGTCCGATCTCGTCAGCGGCTCTCTGCCGGCGGCAAGCTGGATTCGCACCAACCGCATCGTCACGCTCAACGCCAGCCTGGTCGTCAGGACCATCGGGCGCGTTTCCGAACGAGTCGTCGCCACCGCCGTGCAGCGGTTCTGCGCGCACATCGGGTATTCCAGACCGGCGTAAGCGGCCTACCCCTCCCTGGCCTCCAGCACCGCCTTCAGCGAAATCTTGCTCCACGCCCCCGCGCGCTCGCGGAACGCCATATAGCCGTCGTGCACCTTCTTCGCCGCCGCGCTTCTGCCGGCAAGCTCCGCCAGCACGCCGGTCGCCGTGCCCCGCGCCGCCGCAATCAAATCCTGCGGGAACGCCTTGAGCTTGACGTTGTGCTGGCCGGTCAGCGCCTCAAGCGCCTCGGTGTTGAGCCGCTCCATCTCGGCCAGCGCAAAGTTGGCCTCGACCGCGCAGGCGTGCGCGATGACGGCCTTCAGTTCGGCGTCGAGCGCGTTCCAGGCGGCGAGCGAGACGATGCACTCGCCGGTGCCGTTCGGCTTGTTGAAGCCCGGATAGTAGTAGAACGGCGCGACGCGATAGAGGCCGAGCGCGATGTCGGTGCCCGGCCCGACGAATTCGACGGCGTCGATCACGCCCGATTGCAGGGTGGTGAGGATTTCCGCGGGCGGCGTGGTCTGCGGCGTGGCGCCGAGCCGGCGATAGACCTCGCCGCCGAGGCCGAGCGAACGGATTTTCGTTCCGGGCAGATCGGCCTTGCTCTTGATCTCGCGGCGGAACCAGCCGCCCATGCAGACGCCGGTGTTGCCGCCCATGAAGGGCTTCACTCCGAACGGCGCGTAGAGCTCGTCCCACAGCGCCTGCCCGCCGCCGGCGTCGACCCAGGCGACGTGCTCGCCGGGCGTCAGCCCGAACGGCACCGTGGTGAAGAACGCCGCCGCCGGCATCTTGCCCTGCCAGTAGAACGCCGCGGTGTGGCCGATCTCGGCGACGCCTTGGCCGACCGCGTCCAGCACCTCGAAGGCCGGCACGATCTCGCCCGCGGCGTGCACCGAGATATCGAGCCGGCCGCCCGACAGCGTGCGGATGCGATCGGCGACGCGCTCGGCCGACATGCCGGGGCCGGGCAGCCGCTTGGGCCACGACGTCACCATGCGCCAGCGTTTGGCTTGCGCCAGCGCCAGCGATGGCGCCGCGAGCGCGCCGGCCGCGCCGGTGGTTCCGGTTGTGATCAAATTGCGTCGCGTGATCCTCTGCATCGTTGTCTCCTGCATGGACGAATTGCGTGGCAGAAATTACGATCCCCACCCCATCCCTCCCCTTTTCAAGGGGAGGGAGGAGGCTGCCGCACTCACATGGCTTCAATTGATCTGACAGATGTGCCACGCGCTCTTTCCTCCCCTTGAAAAGGGGAGGAATAAGGTGGGGATCATTCTCGATCATCGTCTCACCACCAGCGATGAAAATGATGGACCGGGCCGCGGCCCGAGCCGACGGCGAGCCGGTCGGCGGCGGCGATCGCGGCGGAGACATAGCTCTTGGCGCCGCGCACCGCGTCGGCGAGCGGCTCTCCCTTCGCCAGGCCCGCGGCGATGGCCGAGGACAGCGTGCAGCCGGTGCCGTGGGTGTTGCGTGTGGCGATGCGCTCGGCCGACAGCCGCGTGGTCGTGTCCGGCGTGACCAGCAGATCGATGCTTTCCGGGCCGCTGCCGTGGCCGCCCTTGATCAGCACGGCACCGGCGCCGAGCTTGATGAGGCGGTGCCCCTGGTGGCGCATCACGGCTTCGTCTTCGGCAATCATCGGTGTCGAGCAGCGCCGCCGCTTCCGGAAGATTGGGCGTCAGCACCAGCGCCTTCGGGATCAGCAGCCGGCGCAGCGCGTCGACCGCGTCGGGCGCGATCAGCCGGTCGCCGGAGGTCGCGACCATCACCGGATCGAGCACGATGTTGGCCGGCTTGTACCGGTCGAGGCCTGCCGCCACCGCGGCGATGATCGCGGCATTCGACAGCATGCCGATCTTCACCGCGCCGGCCTTGAGATCGGAGAACACCGCGTCGATCTGCTTTGTCATGAACTCCGCCGGCACGTCGTGGATGCCGCTGACGCCTTGGGTATTCTGCGCCGTCAGCGCGGTCACCACCGACGCGCCATAGACGCCGAGCGCCGCGAAGGTCTTCAGATCGGCCTGGATACCGGCGCCGCCGCCGGAGTCGGAGCCAGCGATGGTGACGGCGATCGGCGTCACTTGCGGCCTCGCTGACTGGAACGGCAGCAGCGCTCCCTCCCCCCCTGTGCGGGAGGGCTATCGCATGTGGCACGCGCTCGCCACGAGCACTCTTTACCTCCCCTTTTCAAGGGGAGGGAGCGCGCTGCCGATGCCGATCCTCCACATGCGATTGCCCTGCCTTGTGGGGGAGGGACAGGGAGGGGGGTGGTCGTGAATTCGAGCCTCGCAGCTACCCCCCTCCCCAAACCTCCCCCACGAGGGGGGAGGGCGCACGCCGAGTTCGCCGCGCCGGCCACGCCGAAGAACGTGAGGCTGCGCGCGATCATCGGCGGCCTCGCTTCGCCAGCGCCGCATCCACCACGCGCAGCAGTTCCTGCGTCGCGGCGCGCGGGTCCTTGGCTAGCGACAGCGCGGAAATCACCGAGACGCCATCGGCTCCCGCTTCGATCACCGGCGCAGCGTTGGCGGCGTTGATGCCGGCGATGCCGCAGGTCAGGAATCCGGGCTTGCGCCGATGCAGCGCCTCGATCACCCGCGCCATGCCGGCAACGCCGATCGGCGAATTCTGGTCGCCTTCGACGTGGTGCCATAGACGCCGCCGATGCCGGCGTAGTCGATCAGGCCGAGATCGGTCGCGTCGGCGCGCTGCGGCGATGTTGATGGTGAGCCCGATGATCGCGCCGGGCCCGAGCAGGCGGCGCGCGTCGGACGGCGCCATGTCGTCCCAGCCGATGTGGACGCCGTCGCAGCCGATGGCCAGCGCCACGTCGACGCGGTCGTTGATGACGAGCGGCACCGTGCCGAGCGCGGCCTTGATGGCGCGGGCGCGCTCGACCATCACGCGGGTGTCGGAGAGCTTGTCGCGAAGCTGCACCAGCGTGGCGCCGCCGGCCGCGAGCATCCGGCAGAGATCGGGCAGCGTCGTGGCCGCCTGAGCACCTCCGGATCGACGATGGCGTAGCAGCGAAGATCGACGGCCATCAGCTCACCTTTGCCCGTTGCGTCGAGCGTGCCGCGCGTCGAGCGCGTACACCGCGTCGAGGATTTCGCACGGCGAAGCTGCCGGGGCCCCGCGCCCGCTCGGCCGCGACCTCGCCCGCCGACGCCGATGATGATCAGCGCCGCGGCGACGGCCTTCCAGGCATCGGGCTCGACCGCGAGACAGGCGCCGACCAGCGCCGAGGCGGCGCAGCCCATCGCGGTGACCCGCGCCATCAGCGGATGGCCGTTGGCGATGGTGGCGAGCCGCGAGGCGTCGCGCACGAAGTCGCTGCGCGCCGGTCAGGCCGACGACCGTGCGCCGTGCCTTGGCGAAGCGCGCCAGCGCCGCGTCGTCAATCTCTTTGGTATTCTTGTCGTATTTTGCCGCCCGACAGCGCGCCGAACTCGGCGCGCGTTCAGCCGCAGCGCCGCGGGCTTGCGTGCCAGCAGTTTCTTGGCGAACGCCGCGCGCGGCGGCGAGCGGTCGATGAACACCGGATCGAGCACCCAGGGAATGCCGCGCTTGTTGGCGACGCCGATCGCGGCGAGCGACGCCTTCTGCCGCTCCGGATCGAAGGTGCCGAGATTGATCAGCAGCGCGTCGGCGCGCGCGGCGAACGCCCTCACCTCCTTGCCGCGCGATCGTCATCGACGGCACCGCGCCGGCCGCCAGCAGCATGTTGGCGGTGAAATTCTGCGCCACCGCGTTGGTGATGCAATGCACGCGCGGCCGCCGCGCGCGCAGGCGCTCCAGCATATCGGCCGCGATGACGGGCAATTCGGACTTTGCGGTGCGTTCGCTCTGCGGCGCTCGCATCTCTCCCTCCGCCGGCATGACCCGGATCAGGTTCGATGGGTTGGCTTTCGCCTCTCAGCCCGTTCCCAGGCACCCCATGAGATTGCAGCTCAATTGGTATCGCGCGGATCGAAGGTGTTCAAGGGCCGGAAGGCCCTCAGCCGCCGTGCCGCTCACTTCGCCTTGTCTTCCGGAATTTGCGCCTTGGCAGCTTTCGCGATGTCGCCTTCGAGATAATCGGACAATCCTTCCGGCGTCGTCGGCGTCGGCTCCATGCCGAAAGTCCGGATGCGGCGGCCGACTTCGGGGTCCTTGAGCGCCGCGACCACCGCGGCGTTGAGCTTGGTGACGATGTCGCGCGGCGTTGCCCCCGGCGCCACGATGCCCAACCATGCGGTGAGCTCGAAGCCCCTCAGTCCCAATTCATCGAAGGTCGGGACATCGGGAAACATGGCAAACCGCTGCTTCGACGACACCGCAATCGCCTTGAGCTTGCCCTCGCCGATGGCGCCCATCGAGGGCGGCGGATCGGCGATGGCAAGCGGAACGTGGCCGGCGATCGCGTCGGTCACCGCCGGCGCGGTGCCGCGATAGGGCACCAGGTTGACCTTCACGTCGGCCATGGTGACGAGCATCAATGCGGCGAGGTGCATCGCCGTACCGTTGCCGCCGTGGCCGATCGACACGCGTTGGGGCTCGGCCTTGGCGAGCTTGATGACGTCATCGAGTGTGTTGGCCTTCAGCGCCGGGTTCGCCACCAGGATGAACGGGAGATTCGGCAGCCCTGCTGATCGGCGCCAGGTCCTTGACCGGATCGTAGGGCCGTTTGGTCCGCTCGCCGATATTGACGCCGAGCGCGCCAGCGCCCGCGAGCCCGATGGTGTAGCCATCGGGCGCGGCCTTGGCGACCGCGTCGACGCCCAGCATGCCGCCGGCCCCAGCCCGGTTCTCAACCACCACCGACTGGCCGAGAATTTTCTCCAGCGCCGGCTGCATCGCGCGCGCCACCGCGTCGGAGCTGCCGCCGGCCGGAAACGGAACGACAAAACGGATCGGCCGGTCCGGATAGTTTTCGGCGCGACAGGTGCCCACAGCCCCCGCGACCAGCGCGACGACTATGGCCGCCGACGCTGCGCCAAGACGCCAAAACTTCAGCCGCATGTCATTCCTCCGAGGGGAAGCACGATGATAGGCGGGCGATCCGGCAGAAAACAGCGCCTGGGCAGGGAAATGGACGGAAGTCTTGCCAGACGCAGGGCTTTTTGCTGGATTGGGCACCAGGTTGCCCGCAACGGCAGCCGGAGGCTGCCATGGTCCCGTTCTTCGTCCAGATCAAATGCCAGCTCGGCAAGTCCTATGAGGTGGCCAACCGCTTGGCCGACGCCGAGGTCGCGTCAGAAATCTACTCCACTGCGGGCGAGTTCGATCTGCTGGTGAAGGTCTATGTCGAGAACGGCGTCGACATCGGCCACTTCGTCAACGAGAAGATCCAGGTGATCCCGGGCATCCAGGACACGCGGACGATCATTACCTTCAAGGCGTTTTAGCGGCCGTTATTCCGGTAATGCATCAGACGTCGTCATGGCCAGGCCTGTCCCAGCCATCCCGCTTAGGTTGGCACGGTGCTCACCTGATCGGGATCGCCGGGACAGGCCCGGCGATGACATGGCAAGGCCGGTACCTGGTCTTAAGCGAAGTCATTTTTTCCCGGCGCAATCACTTCTTCTCGGGCGGCGGTTTCGGCCCATCGATCGGCGGCAGCGAGCGGATGTAGGTCGCAATCGCCGAACGATCGTCGGCACTGAGCTTGCCGGTGTTGGCCGTCACCTTCGCCATCTCGCCGCCCACGGTGTCGCCGTCCGGCGTCTCGCCGGTTTCGAGGAGCTTCACGATCTGGTCCTGCGACATGCTCAACTCCTTCGGGGTAATGTTCGGCACGAAGCCCTCGCCGGCCGGGTCCGGCCCACCGGCAAAGCGTTGGCTTTCAATGATACCGCCGAGTACGTTCCGCGGCGAGTGACACTCGGCGCAATGGCCCGGGCCGTTGACCAGGTAGGCGCCGCGATTCCAGGTCGCATCCTTGTGGGCGTCCGGCCGAAACTCCTTGCCATCGAGGAACAGCAACTTCCAGACACCGAGCGTCCGGCGGATGTTGAATGGAAACGGCAGCTCATGAGGCTTTGACGCGTCCGGCACCGCCGGCAGCGTCCTGAGATAGGCGTACAGGTCGCGCACATCGTCGAGCTTCATGCGCTGATACGACGTGTAGGGAAACGCCGGATAAAGATGCGTGCCATCAGGCGCGGTGCCCTTGAGCATTGCGCTGGCGAAGTCGGCCTCGCTCCACCGGCCAATGCCGACCGCCGGATCGGGCGAGATGTTCGGTGCGTAAAACGTGCCGAACGGCGATTTCAGCGCGAAGCCGCCACCCAGCCGTGTCTTGTCGTCCTGGTTGGGCGTGGCGTGGCACGAAGCGCAGCCGCCGATCAGCAACATGGTCTTGCCGTTGTCGAGATTGGGCGTACGCGGTCCGATCGCGCCGGCGGCGACCGTAGCAGGGATGGTCAGCCCCCAGAATACGCCGAAGCCGAGCACCCCGGCGATGACAACGATGATGATAATCCTGCGCAGCATCCTGGTTTCCCGCTCATGGTCGCACGCGCAGCGTCAAAGAAGCGGCGCATGACTTCGAGACTCGCCATGGCCCGATAATATTCCGCTTGGCGTCCGATCGGGTGTTCGAAATCATCGATCGAGGTCGGCCTCGGCCGGTTCTGCCTCTGCATTGGTGTACTGCGGATCGAGGTAGCTTGCGACCACGGTCGGATCGAATTCGGTGCGCACGTCGACGTGCTCGTCGTGGCCGCGAATGTCGATCGTAACCTTGGTCATCGCGTCGGCCGCAATGCCGGCCTTCTCACAGACCCGCTCGGAAACGATCAGCTTACAGCCCAGCTCCTTGGTCTTGTCCTGCAAGCGTGCGGCGACGTTGACGGCGTCACCAAGCGCAGTGAACACCGTGTGGCCGCGGAAACCGATGTCGCCAACGATGACGTCGCCGCCGTGAATACCGATGCCGAAATCGATCGGCTCGCTCACTTCGGTAGCGAACAGATGGTTCACATAGGCGATCTTGGAGGCTACCAGCGAGGCCGCTCGCAGCGCCTGACGGCAGGCAGTGGCCGGATCGGTGTCGAGGCCGAACAAAGCGAGCACGCCGTCGCCGACGAACTGGTTGGGTTGGCCGCCCGCCTCGACGACGCCCTCGGATGCCGCTTCGACGAAGCGGTTGATCAGGAAGACGATGTCATAGGGCAGCCGGTCTTCAGCGAGCTTGGTCGAGCCGCGCATGTCGACGAACATGCTGACGATGTAGCGTTCGTCGCCGATATTGAGCTTTTGGCGGCTGCGCACGAAGTCGGTGCCGATGGTCGGCGGCAGGATCGGAATCACGGCGACGTCGGTCTGTGGTCGCAGCTGGCAGGCAAGGCGGATTGACGGATCGCGGCTCGCGCCGACGCGCGACAGAACGAAGGCCTCCCGGCCGGACGGTCGCGGCAGCGAGCCGCGATCGCTGACAATGCGCACGCGGCAGGTCGAGCAGCGCGCCCGGCCGCCGCAGACGCTGGCGTGCGGAATCTTGTAGCGCAGGCTGGCTTCGAGAACGCTCAAGCCCTTAGGCACGCGTACCTGGCGATTTGGATAGGACACGGTGATCGAGCCGCGCCGCCGCTCGACCAACGGACGTATGCCGCGCGCGGCAAACACCAGCCCGAGCAATACAGCGTAAGCAAGGGGAAAGTATTGAAAGGCAATCTCGTCGGTAATCACTCGCTGCGCTGGGGGAAGCCCACGGAGGTTGGATGCGCGCCATTGCGGCTGCGCTGCAAGTTGGGTGACTTCTCGCGCCGCATGCCGCACTCCCAGCATCGCGAGCGGCGGAAGCAACACCGCCCCCGCGAGCAAAAACGGTGCGGCCCACCGAAAGAACGCCTTGAGCCGAAACCAGAAGTAAAGCCCGATGCAGGCGTGCGTCCACGCAAGCGTCAAAACTCCAAACTGCACCCAAATCATGTAGGGGCGCACATTCCAATAACCGAACAAAACCGTGGCATAATTGGGCGGTCCGCGGTCGAACAGCGGCCCAGTCAACCTGGCTCCCGATAGGTGAATCATCAGCAACAGCGGAATGCTTAAGCCAAGGAGGAGCTGCGTAATTTCGGCAGCCGTGTAGCGAAAATGCCGCCGCTGGTAGAGCGCCCACAAACCGAGCAAAAAGTGCGTCGCAGCAGCGCAATACAGCGTCAGATTGACGACCGGGGTTCGCCACCACCAGATGTGCCACGAAAGCCACGCTTCCATGGTGGCGTAGGAAATGTTGCCGAGCGCGTGATTGAAGAAATGCGAAAAGATATACGCAAACATAATCAAGCCGCAGGTAATGCGGACTTGGCGGATACTGATGCCGCGCAACCACAACGTCACACGCGATGCCAGATCGCCTTGTTCCGTGGCACGGACATCGACCACAGCGGGGGCAAACATCGACATGCGTAAGAGGCTCTCGCGGAGGGATAATTGTGAATAACGAATTGACGGTTACGGGAAACGTCTAAGGATACGGGCGATTCCAACCCCGCCGCAACCGCCCGATTCGGGTAGGTGGCTGGACCAAGCTACCAAAAACGCAACGGCGCGCCGCAGGGGCGCGCCGTCGTCGAGCCTGCAAATAGCGCCTTCAGTTGCTTCGGACGCGGTACTCGTCGTGGCAAGAATTGCAGGCGTTGCTGATCGCCGGATAAGCCGCTTTCAGGCCATCCAGCGTGCCCACCTTGGCGGCGTTGTCGTCAATCGCCTTCGACAGGGCGACGGCTTTGGCTTTGAACGCGTCGGGATTCTCCCAGACTTTGGGCGAAGCCATGTACCGCGCGTTCGGCGACTTTTTGCCCTTTGAGCTTTCTGGAAATGCCGCGGGAATTCGCGCTGACGTATCCTTCAGTTTGGCGATCGCGGCATCGGCCTTGGCCTTATCGTAGGGCGAGTCGCCTTTCACCATGCCGTTCAAATCCCGATACAGAGCCTGCGCCTGCTCCCCCATCAGGGTGGTGCCGGGAAGTACGCCCGATTGAGCGCAAGCGCCAGTAACGAAAACCACCACGGCTGACGTCGTCAGCAGAACACGTCGCATCATGAACTTGTTTCCCCTCGTTTCTGTTGGTCGCCCCAAAAGAACCCCAAGGGCGTGGGGCAGTCTCAGTGAAACACCTGCTGCTGTTTCTTATTCCTGGATAGCGACATTGGCAGAACCCGTATTCACGACTTCGTGAACGCGGAGGGCATTCGCCACGGAGCGCATAACGATATGATTTATAAGGTCTTTTCCGGGTTGCCACGGGCATGGCGCCGGGTCATGCTGGGATTGCAACGGCGAGGCAGGCTTCTTCGATGATCGGGGTGAAGCGGATCGGCCACGCCACCTTCGAGACGCCGGACGTCGAGCGACAGGTCGACTATTACACCGCGGTGGTCGGACTCGTGCCGGTTTCCAGGGAAAAGGAGCAGGTGCTGCTGGTCAGCCGTCTCGGCGATCTCAGCGTTGTCCTTCGACGTGGCGCCGCAGCCGGGCTCACCAAGATTGCATTCCAGGTCGCGCCGCATGACGAATTGCCGTCGCTGGCGAAGGCGTTGGCGGCCGATGGGATTGCGTCAAGCGTTGACGCCGTGTCGCTGCCCGGCATCGACAAGCTTTTGCGTTTTTCGGATCCCAAGGGCACGACCATCGAGATTTTCAACGAGGCGCGCCCGGCCGCTCCCGTCAGCGAGCCCGTCGCGGTCGGGCCGACCAAGCTCGGTCACATCTCGTTCATGATGCCGGATATCCATTCCTGCATCAGCTTCTACCAGAACGTGCTCGGCTTCCGGGTGTCGGACTGGCAGGAGGATTTCTTCTGCTTCATGCGCTGCGGCACCGACCACCACACCATCAACTTCGCCACCGGCAAAAGCACGCGCATGCACCACATGGCGTTCGAGCTGCGCGACTGGGCGCATGTGCAGGTGGCCTGCGATCATCTCGGCCGGATGAACGTGCCGATCATCTGGGGGCCGGGCCGCCACGGCATCAGCCACAACATCTTCGTCTATCACCGCGACCCGGACGACCAGATGATCGAATTCTATTCCGAGATGGACCAGATGCTCGACGAGGAGCTCGGCTGTTTCGATCCGCGACCCTGGCACAAGGACCGGCCGCAGCGGCCCAAGGTGTGGGACCGCAAATCAGCGGCGCTGGCCTGGGGCCCGCCGCAGGGGCCGGATCACGCCCGCCAACGCAACATGGAATGAAGAGAGATCGGCCATGAAAGCCGAGACCATCGAACGCGCGGCCGCTGCGGCCCTGGTTGCCGCCGGCCTGGTGTCGGGAAACGCGCGGGCCGCGGACTATCCCGACCACACCGTCGACCTGGTCATCCCGTATGCCGCCGGCGGCGGCATCGACATCCTGCTCCGTGCGCTCGGCGAAGGGCTCGCCACGCACTTCCACAAATCCTTCGTGGTCTCAAATCGCACCGGTGCCGGCGGCGCGATCGGCGTCGCCTATGTGGCGCGCTCGGCGCCGGACGGCCATACGCTGCTGTTCGTGCCGGCGCTGGTCTATTCGGTGCTGCCCTACATGCAGGCCAACGTCGGTTACAACGACAAATCCTTCGCGCCAATCTGCCAGACCTTCGAGAACCAGATGGCGCTGATCGTGAAACCGGACTCACCGTTCAGGACCGCCGGCGACATCGTCGCAGCCGCGCGCGCCAAACCGGACGGCATCTCGTTTGCATCCACTGCCGTCGGCACCATCACGCACCTTGCCGGCGCGGCGCTCGCCGACGCCGCCAAGGTCAAGCTCAATCACGTCCCATTCCGCGGCGACGGCGATCTAATGGGCCAGTTGATCGGCGGCCATGTCGATTTTGCCAGCGTCACTCTTGCTTCCGCGGCGGCGGCGGGCCCCTCGGTGCGGGTGATCGGCATCTTTGCCGAGGCGCGCAATCCGTCGCTGCCCGACGCGCCGACAATCAAGGAGCAAGGCTACGACGTGGCGCCGACGAGCTTCGGCGGATTGTTCGCACCGGCCGGCGTGCCGGCCGACCTGACGCGAAAGCTCGAAGCAGGCTGCAAGTTCGCGGTGGAGCAGCCGGCCTATGTGAACCTGGCCAAGCAGTTCCACCAGGGCACCAGGTACTATGCGGACGCGGCGGCTTTCGCCAAGCGCCTCGATACCGATGTGATCGACAAGAAGGCGCTGTTGCAGCGTATTGGATTGATCAAATAAAGCGACGATTATTCCGGACTTGGCTTTTGCTATCCGAGGCCTCGCTCCTGCGTTCCAGGTGCAGTTGTTCTCGTCTTGAGCACGGTTGTTGCAACCCCTCGATTTCAAGGCAGGACGCTTGCGCCTGCTATACCTTCGATGATCTGCTCGATGGTCGCCGCAAGCGCCCTACCGCGCGAGCGATTTAGTCCCATGGCGCTTCGCGACAATTTGGATTGATGCCTCGAATGGTCGCTCTTGGAGGCATAGCGGACATGGCTGGACCTACTGCTCTGCTCGTCCCGGTCGAGAATGACCCAAGGCGGACTTCGGAACTTGGCGCCGTTCAATTGGACCACGGCCCACCTCAATCACGGGACGCGACTTTGTATAGTAGCGGTCCGTGATCGGGTTCGTTCACCGATTTAAGCCTTATTGGCGCGCATGAGTGCGACACAAGGAGGACAATCATGACTCGTGCAGGCCTCGCAGTACTCACCTTCATTTGCGCGACTACAACTTGGTCGTCGGCATATGCACAGGGCACAGAGGCTCACGGATGGCTCAATACCGAGACGTTGAAGACGCGCTCTGGCGATTTTGAATTCAAGAACGGCTACCCCGTCGGGGACACGGCCCAACGATTGCTCGATCTTCAAAAATTCAATAGGGCGGTCGAAATCTATCTGACGCAGTTGATGCCCGTGAGCGAGATTGCCCTGCGCGAGGGCATGCGCGCATTTGGATCGAAGAAGCCGACACGGGTGGTGATCTGGGAACAGTGATGGATGCCCAGACCGTGTTGCTGACCGCGAACACCGAGACTGTCTATGCGATGAGCCACCTCGACCTGAAGACCGACGGCCCGACAGTCATCGAAGCCCCGCCGCATATGCTGGGCTTCGTCCAGGATGGCTTGCAGCGTTACGTCGCCGACATTGGGCCTTTGGGGGCCGACAAGGGCAACGGCAACGGCGGAAATTTCCTCATTCTACCGCCCGGTTATCCGGGCAATGTCCCCGATGGATATTTCGTCGCAAAGTCCCCCACGTATTCGGTGGCTTTTGCAGTGCGAGGCTTTCAAGTCGAGGGCAAGACCGACAAGCAGTCGGTTTGATGAAGCAGATCAAGGTCGTCCACTGGCCAAGGCATCTTCGCCAACGCCGATGGAGTTCATGAACGGCTCCCGGCGGGACATCGACACGCTGTTTTCCGACAGCTTCCGTTTTTTCGAGTTGCTGGTGATGCTTGTGGACGAAGAACCTCTGGACAGTTTCAGCCCGTTTGAGCGGTTCCAGATGCAGGCAATTGGCATCGAGAAGGGCAAGCCGTTCAATCCGGATGAAAGGCCAAAAATCTGCTCGCCGATGCAGCACGCCTCGGCGGTGCGATGGCTCGCGCCAACACCTACGCGTCAGCCTACGCCGGGCGTCTTCTACTATCCGGATCGCAAGTGGCAACATGTCCCGGACGGCATGACGTATACGTTCACGCGGGAAGGCGCGCTCCAAATCGATGCGCGCAACAACGTCTACTACATGGCCGCTGGCAACTCGTCCTCTATGATGGACAAGAACATCGGGCAAGGTTCGCAATATCTTTGGACCTATCGGGATGCGGACGGGAGTTCCTCGACGGCGGCAAGAACTACAAACTCCATATCCTGCCCAACATACCGGCCAACAATTTCTGGTCGGTTGTGGTCTACGACGCGCTGAGCAGGTCGGAGTTGCAGAACGGCCAGCCGTTTCCCTCGGTCAGCGTTTACACGAAGCCAACATCAACGCGGATGGCTCCGTTGACATTATATTTGGGCCGGATGAGCCGAAGCAGAAGAGCAACTGGATCAAGACAGTGCCCGGCAAAGCCTGGTTTCCAATCTTTCGCTTCTATGGGCCGGCGGCGCCGTTTTCGACAAGACGTGGAAATTAGAAGACATTGTCTCGGTTAAATAACGAGCCTTGTCGCCTTTGGCGATGCTGGGGGAGCATGGATCGGTAGCGTTTGATCCAAAGCGGACATCGATTGGCCTTGGCGGTTCGGTGATCAAAGCTGGGTTACGCCTCTATCAAAGCACTCGTTTGGGGCGCACGATGCCATCTCGTGAGCGTTGGGGGTGGCATGAAGCGGCGCGCCAATACGGGCGGCAAGGCGAGCGCACTCCGCCGAAAAGTCCCTAGTTCCAAGCGGAACGTCGCGCCAGCTGTGCCCAAGCGTAGAAGCCAATCGGATACCCAACTGCATGAAGAGGTTCGCCAGCTAAGACGTGAACGTGACGAGGCGCTGGAGCAGCAGATCGCGACATCCGAAGTGCTCAAGGTCATCTCCAGCTCGCTTGGCGAGTTGCAGCCGGTGTTCGAGGCCGTGCTGGAGAAGGCGGTTGGCATCTGTCAGGCCAAGTTCGGCAACATGTTTCTCTATCGCGATGGTTCATATCGCATCGGCGCGCAACTGAACGCACCGCCGGCCTACGCCGAGCGATGGCGAGAGCACCCGGTCTTCGTGGTCGGCGACAACCGGCACAACCCGCTCGATCGCCTCGCCAAAACCAAACAGCTCGTCAACATTGTCGATCTTGCCGCCGAGCCCGCCTATCGTGCGCGCGATCCCCGCTTTGTGGCGCTGGTGGAAGGCGCCCGTGCCCGCACGCATCTCCTGGTGCCTATGCTTAAGGATAGCGAACTGGTCGGCGCCATTTCGATCTACCGGCAGGAAGTGCGTCCGTTCACCGACAAGCAGATTGAGCTAATCACCAACTTCGCCGCGCAGGCGGTGATCGCTATCGAGAACACCCGGCTGCTTAACGAGCTACGCCAGCGCACCGACGATCTCACCGAGTCGCTGGAGCAGCAGACCGCGACCAGTGAGGTACTCAAGGTCATTTCTAGTTCGCCGGGGGATTTGCAGCCTGTATTTAACGCCATGCTGGCGAACGCCACGAAGCTATGCGAGGCGAGCTACGGCGTTCTGTGGCTGTGGGACGGCAGCAACGTACGCGCGGCAGCGCTGCACGGCGCGCTGCCAGAGGCGTATCTCGAACGATTGCGTGGTGGCGCGGCATTTCGAGCGCGCCCGGATAGGCCGGGTACTCGTGCCATGACCGAGCGCAGGCCCATCCAGGTGGCTGACCTGCGCGAGGAGCCGGCCTATCTCGCCGGCGATCCACTGGCCGTCACCGCAGCTGACGACGCCGGCATCCGCACCTTGGTGTCCGTACCGATGTACAAGGACGATCAAACGGTCGGCAACATTACGATTTACCGCCGTGAGGTTCGACCGTTCTCGGAAAGGCAGGTCGACCTGCTTGCGAACTTCGCCGCGCAAGCCGTCATCGCCATTGAGAACACCCGGCTGCTGAACGAGCTGCGCCAGCGCACCGACGACCTCAGCGAGGCTCTGGAGCAGCAGACGTCGACTTCCGAGGTTCTCAAGGTCATCAGTTCTTCTCCGGCGGACCTTTCAGCCGGTCTTCGAGGTCATGTTGCAAAACGCGACGCGGCTCTGCGACGCGAAATTTGGGATGTTGTTCCGCTACGAGAACGGCACCTTCCGCTTTGAAACCGCGTACAACATTCCGCCTGCCCTGACCGGGTTTCAGCGCCAACGCGGATGGTTCCACCCGACCCAGGGCGCTGCCCTGAGCCGTATGCTGCAAGATAGGACTGTCGTTTGCAGCGTTGATGATCGCAGCGAAGCGGTGCCCGGCCCTTCCGCCAGATTGGCGGGCGCCAGATCGCACATCGCAGTGCCTATGCTCAAGGATAATGAGCTGGTCGGTGCGATCACTATCTACCGTACCGAGGTGCGCCCGTTTACCGACAAGCAAATTGAACTGGTGCAGAATTTTGCCGCGCAAGCCGTCATCGCCATCGAGAACACGAGACTGCTCAGCGAATTGCGTGAGTCACTGCAACAGCAGACCGCGACCACGGAGGTGCTGAAGGTCATTTCCAGCTCGCCGGGCGAGTTGGAGCCGGTGTTCCAGACCATGCTGGAAAATGCAGCGCACATCTGCGAGGCCAAATTCGGCGTTCTGTGGCTTGCCGAGGGGAAATGCTTCCGGCCCGCCGCCCTCCACAATCTTCCGCAGGCACTCGCAGTGGAACGGCGTCACAATGAGATCATGAAGCCAATTCCGGAGGACCCGCTGGGCCAGCTCTCCGTGACGAAACAGATGATTCACGTCTTCGATGCCCGGACCGCAACGGCCTATAAAATGGGCTTCACACCGTTTGTTGCATTGGTGGACCACGGTGGCGCCCGGCGCTGTTGGTGGTGCCGTTGCTCAAGGAAGACGAGCTGATCGGTGCATCGGCATCTTCCGCCAGGAGGTTCGCCCGTTTTACCGACAAGCAGATTGAGCTAGTTCAAAACTTCGCCGCACAGGCCGTCATCGCCATCGAGAACACCCGGTTGCTCAGCGAGCTGCGCGAGTCCTGCAGCAGCAGACCGCCACGGCAGACGTGCTCAAGGTTATCAGCCGCTCGACGTTCGACCTGCAGTCCGTGCTCGATACGCTTGTCGAATCGGCCGCCGCGGCTTTGCGAGGCAGAAAGCGCGCACATCTTCCGCCGTGAGGCGGGGTACTATGAACTAGCCGCCTGCCGACGGCTACTCCCGCGAATACGAAGCAACATACGCCGCATCGCCCTCGCGCCGGAAAGAGACTCGGCTTGTTGGCCGTATCGTACTCGAAGGCCGCATGGTTCACATTCCGGACGTGCTGGAGGATCCCGAGTACAATCAGCCGGTCCCAGAGCTCGGCGGCTGGCGCACCATGCTTGGTGTTCCGCTGCTGCGCGAGGGCGTCCCGATCGGGGCACTAACACTGACACGAAGCAGGTTAGGCCGTTTACCGAAAAGCAGATCGAGCTTGCTCCACCTTCGCCGACCAAGCAGTGATCGCTGTCGAGAATGTTCGACTGTTCGACGAAATCCAGGACAAGAGCCGCCAGCTCGCGGAGGCGAGTCAGCACAAGTCGCAGTTCCTCGCCAACATGAGCCATGAGCTGCGCACGCCGCTCAACGCCATCCTCGGCTACACCGAGCTGATCCCGACATATCTACGGCGAGCACGCCGGAAAAGATGCGCGGCGTGCTCAAACGCATCGAGAGCAACGGCAAGCATCTCCTTGGCCTCATCAACGCCGTGCTTGATCTCTCCAAGATCGAGGCGGGCCAGTTCATGCTCGCCTCACCGATTATTCGCTCAAGAATGTTATGCAGACGGTGTCCAACGCGGTCGAATCGCTGGCGAGCGACAAGAGGCTGGTATTCAAGGCCGAGGTGGCACCGACATGCCTAAGGCCATGGTGACGAACGCCGCGTGACGCAGGTCCTACTCAACTTTGTAGGAAACGCCATCAAGTTCACCGATGCAGGCGAAGTCGTGATTAAGGCCGCCCGAGCGACGGCATATTCAAAATGGCGGTCTGAGATACCGGCCCGGGTATCTCCGCCGCTGATCAAGCAAAGCTCTTCCAGGAATTCCAGCAGGCGGACAATTCGATCACGCGCAAAAA
>CAVPDL010000002.1:0-83246 GCA_963702635.1 uncultured Alphaproteobacteria bacterium | reverse complement strand
AGGTTTTCGGATGCCGGCCCATGACGACGGGGCCACGCCCTACGGGGGCGGCGTCCGAAAACCTCCAAGGGAGGAAACCGCGGGAAGGGACACGTCGGCAGCGCGGCAGGCGTTATGGGATTTGAGTGCGGCGGGTGATGTGCTGGATTGAAGACGAGACGATCCAGCACGTTGGTTTACGGTGACGCAAATCATAAGCGATCGCCGCTTTGTATCGGACGGTGTGGACGGTTGTCGAATTTGATGGGTAGCTGGACGTTTGAGCGAGCGCCGGCGTGGCCGGTCGAGAACCGGCGGCCAGATCGAGTGAGTTTTTGGTTTTTTGCTTGTGCGCGGTCATGAGGTGTCGATTTTGATCGCGTTCATCGGAGTTGTTGGCGGATGGCGCGGCGTGCAGCCGCGCTCGAAGGTCTCGATGACGATCATGCGACCGCCGCAGCACGGACATGCCGGTTCGTTGGGATCGGTATCAGTGGGCTTGTTGGGTTCGTTTTGGGGCTTTGGAGCTGCGAGCAGTTCGCGGGCGCGCGCGATGTTGTCGGCGCCGGAGGTTTTGGCCAGCAGACCGTAGTGGCGAATGCGATGGAAGCCGCGCGGCAGCACGTGGATGAGGAAGCGACGGATGAACTCGTGCGTGGCGAGGGTCATCCGCTTGTATCGATCCGGGCCCTCGATGCGGTAGTCCTTCCACTTGAAGGTGACGCCCTGCTCGTCGAATGCGATCAGGCGGCTGTTGGCGATGGCGACGCGGTGGGTGTAGCGCGACAGATAGGCCAGCACCGCCTCGGGGCCGCCGAACGGGCGCTTGGAGTAGACGACCCATTCGGTTTTGTGGAGCGGGGTCAGAAAACTGGCGAAGGCTTGCGCGTCACCGAGATGGGCATGATCGCCGAAGAAGCTGAGGCGGCCGGCCGCGTGTGCGGCCGTGAGCGCCTTGAGAAACAGCCGGCGGAACAGGCGCGAGAGCACACGCACCGGGAGGAAGAAGCCGGGCCGGCACGACAACCACCGTGAGCCGTCGAGCGAGATGCCACCACCCGGCACGATCATGTGCACATGCGGGTGGTGGGTCAGCGCCGAGCCCCATGTGTGCAGCACGGCAGTAATGCCGACCCGCGCACCGAGGTGCTTGGGATCGGCCGCGATCGTGATCAGCGTCTCGGCCGCGGCCTTAAACAGCAGGTCGTAGATCACCGCCTTGTTCTGGTAGGCGATATCGGCGACTGCGGCCGGCAGGGTGAACACCACGTGGAAGTACGGCACGGGCAGGAGCTCGGCCTCGCGCTCGGCCAGCCATCGCTTTGCTGCCGCGCCCTGGCACTTCGGGCAATGCCGGTTGCGGCAGGAGTTGTAGGCGATTGTCGTGTAGGCGCAGTCCTCGCAGCGCGCGACATGCCCGCCCAGCGCTGCGGTGCGGCAGCTCTCGATGGCTGACATGACCTTGAGCTGGCCGAGGCTGACATGGCCGGCATTGGCGTGCCGCCATGCCGGTCCATGGCTGCGGAAGATATCCGCGACCTCCAAAGCCGGGCGCGGCACGCGCGCCGCGTCAACTGGGTGGCCGCACCTCCCTGAGCTTGAGCGCGATGTGCTCCAGCGGGCTCATCACCTGCTGGATCGTCTTGGTGGCGACGCGGGTGTAGAGCGCTGTGGTGTCGAGCTTGGCGTGGCCGAGCAGCACCTGGATCACCCGAATGTCGATGTTCTGCTCCAGCAGATGGGTGGCGAAGCTGTGCCGCAGCGTGTGCGGGGACACGCGCTTGCCGATCTCCGCCATGTGGGCGGCGGAATGGCAGGCGCGCGTGAGCTGTCGTGTCGTCATCGGCCGCACCGGATTGAGGCCCGGAAACAGCCAGCCCTGCGGCCGTGCCGCCTTGTACCAGGCGCGCAACAGCTCGAGCAAATGCGGCGACAGCATCACGTAGCGGTCCTTGCGGCCTTTGCCCTGCTCCACGCGGATGATCATGCGCTGGCTGTCGATGTCGGACACCTTCAGCGCCACCACCTCGGACACGCGCAATCCCGCGCCATAGGCTACGCTCAGGGCCGCCTTGTACTTGAGCCCCGGCGCTGCATCGAGCAGCCGCGCCACCTCCCCCGGGCTCAGCACCACCGGCAGCTTGCGCGGCTCGCGGATGAAGGCCGTGTGCTCGATGATGTCATGGCGCCTCAGCGTGACCCGGAAAAAGAACCGCAGCGCCGATACCGTGTGATTGAGAATGGGCGTGCCGGCGCTGCTCGCCGCAAGATGCAGCTGAAAGCGCCGGATATCCTCGAAGCTCGCCGTATCGGGCGAGCGGCCAAGAAACACCGAAAAGTTCTTGATCGTGCGGATGTAGCCTTCTTGAGTCTTCGGCGCTAACTTGCGGATCGTCATGTCTTCGATCATGCGCCGGCGTAACGGGCTGATGGCCTCGTCGGTCATGGGGATGCTCCTGTCTTGAGTGAGGGTTGCCAAAACTCCTCATCTTCAAGACAGGACGCCCCGTCCTGCTATCCCATTGGCTCCGACGCCTGCCGCACAACCCTACCGCGCAAGCGGTTTAGTCCTTTGACCCATATCAGAAGTACTTAGTCGGCGGCTCTGGTTGAGAACATTTTGGCCGAGTGACGCGAGTGCCCACGTGCTTTCGTGACCAAATTTGTTGCAGGAGGACTTCGTGACGGACAAAATAGGACCGGATTTGGAACTTCCGAAAATGCCGATCGAATGTCGAAAGATATTTAGGGGGCAGCTATGACAACAGATGTAAGAATTCGTTCAACAGACACTCCTTCGATAGACACTCCTTCGATAGACACTCCTTCGACGGATACTCCTTCGACGGATGCTCCTCCGCCAGATGCTCCTATAGGCCTTCGCTCGATAGTCACCTATCGGTCCTTGCGCCGCGGCCTGATGATTATTGCCTTTCTCCTGCCGTGGGTTCTGTGGGTATGGGGTTTAGTCCGGTCTTCGACCTTGTCGGGGCCACAATCCTCGATGAGTTACTATTACTATTACGGGGGCCCGATTGGGGGCCCCCGCGATGTGTTTGTGGGAGCTCTTTGGGCTATTGGTGTATTTCTTATTCTATACACACCCGAAGGCGATCGTAAAACTTGGTGGCTGAGTGAAAATGGGTGGCTCAATGTCGCTGGCATCTCCGCTTGTCTAATAGCACTGGCCCCCATGAACCCAAGCGGGGACTGCGGGGGCAACCCTGATTGGTCTATTCACTCGCTTCATGGCGTCTTCGCCGCTGTCTTTTTCATCGCGATCAGCAAGGTCTGCTGGTCTTATCCAGCGGACATGACAAAGAACGAGTGGCTAACGCGGGGGTCGAAGGCGTGTGCAGTGACGATGTTGGTCACCATCACAGTTGCGTTCTTGTACTATTTCCTCGTCGCACCCGTTCTCGGAATTAAGTGGAAGGAATACTTCTGTGGGTTCAGCGCTGTCTTCTGGGTTGAGTTCTTCGCTGTGAATGCATTCGCCATATATTGGGCTTTGAAGAGTGTGGATGAGAACGTGGGATTGCAGCGATTGGAGGCTGTAGGCGCTTCATTTAACGAAGGTTTGCGATTGTTGCCTCCTTGGTTCCAAACCGTGTGGGACTGGGTGGCGCGGCGGCGGCGATCTGAGGCGGGCGTAAAGGCGGAGTAGGCCCACCCTCCAGTGCCGCTGCTTCGCCTGCACATAAATATGCTTTGGTGCTTCCGAGAAATAATGAAACAGCGCTGGGCAAAGCCAGCCGTCCATCCCGAATTCCTCTAGCCGGTACCAATTCCCGCCGTCATCATCCTTGCGCTGCCAGTCAAGCCGGTACTGGTGACCAGGGAACGGCTTGCCAGCGAATATCAGAACAAATCCGTTCGCGGCGTCAGGGATGTCAGCGACGACGCGATCGATCATGGTGTCGGCACCAGCAACGAAGGGCTCTTGCTCCAGGCCAACGCGAGTGTCGTCGAAGACCCACATGCTGTGCAGCTTGTAAGGTGCGATGACGTTGATGGCGTTCATTGGGTCAGGAGCCTTCGGCGTTAGTCCTGCCAAAACTTCGCAAACCGATCCGGCGCTAGCGCCGTGTACCGCGCCGTTGATTGCAAATTCCGATGCCCAAGATAGTGCGCCAGCGATCGCGTGTCCGCGCCATCATTCGCGAGCTTGTACCCCGTCGAATGCCGCAGCATGTGCGGATGCACCGGAAACGGTAGCTTCGCAGCTCAGCCCGTTCGCTGAACCATCCTCAGAAACCAAGCCGTCGTCGTTGGCGTTCCAGCCTCAGTGACGAACACATACGGGCCCGCCCCCTGCAATGGCCGCAACGCCCGGAGCTCGGGCCCATGCAAGGGATGGACGCTCTCGATCCCGCCCTTAGCTCGGTTCACGTGCAAGCGTCCGTGCCTGAAATCGATCTGCGACCAACGAAGCTGGCAGAGCTCGGCAGCGCGAAGGCCGTGTCGATACGCCAGCAAGATCGCTGCAGCGTCCCTTGCACCGTTGCGCCCTCGCTTGCGTGCAGCCTCGATCAACCGCTCAACCTCTGTCTCAGTCAGATACTCGCGCGGCCGATACGCCGCATTCGGCATGCGGCGCAGTGTTCGGTTTGCTGTAGTTGGCGCTGTCTCGCTCATCGCTGATTTCTCCTGCGCCGCGCTCTTCAGGTTCGGCGAGTGTTCGTAATTGTGGGACTTTACGAACAGTCTCAGCGGCCTCCTCGATCAACTCAGGATGTTCGCGAAGATAGATGGTAGCGGCCGCAGGATGACCTGCTGTTCAATGTGCGCGAGCTTCAATCCCTGCGCTTGCATGTCGCGTCGGACAGCTTTGACTGCCAAGTCGCGCAAAAGTCATGATGGTTGCGTTCATGCCGCGCACCCTCTGTGTCGTCGAGCTGGAAATCAATCCGTCGCGGCTATACCTTCGCTCGTAATCAAATGAGTTAAACGCTCGCGCTATGCAAGTTAATTCGGCTTCTTCGATCTTCGAATATTTTTCTTCTGTCGCGAGCAGTGAGCCCCCCGGGGCCAAAAATCGCCGATCGAACGCGGGGGCAGTGGTGCTCGACAAATTTTATAAGAAATTTCCGATGTATGCGTTAAGGCTCAGACCGCCTCAGTAATTCCTGCATTTCCTTTTCCAACGCGGTTATCTGTGGGGAGGTCGGCTTCTAGTATCTATTGTAGGATGATCGGGTATGCGAAGAACTCGGCGTATCGTTTTGATCAAGCGAAGGCTGGGCGCAACATCGACGCGATAAAATAACCGGCGACGACTTACCTCCTCTCGCCATGTCCCCAAATTCCTTGCGTACCTGAAATATTTTTCCCAAATCAGGCAACTCTCTTCCTAATTTCGCTAGGACATCGGTTATCTGCATGGTGGGATGCCTTCGGGAAATCCATTCGACCGAGCTCGATATTTCGTCGATCTGTTTCGAAATATGGTCCAGCGTATGCCGAAGTCTGTCATTGTCGATGTCGAGGTCATGAATTTGTTTGCTACGGTTTCTAAAAGATGCCAAAGGTAAAGGAATCCGAAAACTGCACAGTTGACTGAAATCACCATCCGCACAGATACGTCGTCGGAGCTAGCCACGCTGTCAGGCATCCACGAGAGCAGAAGGGCAATTCCGGAATAGATAGAATTCCAAAGCTAATCCACATACAGCCTACGCGCGCGTAAAACAGATACTTTCCGAGTTTGTTCGGAAACGAGTCCCGCCGTGTCGCCTCAGACCTACGCCAGCGCACTCGGTAGGCTTGCGCAAAAACACATAAAAAACATGCATAACGCATCCGACAACAAAGACGTCCGCAGCTAACAACAAAGCATTGAAAACAATTTGCATGTTTGCACACTCCAGGTGAACTTTCGAACGCCTGAGTTTGTCTATTCCCACGTGACGCGATGCGACTTGCGAAACGTAGGCCAAAACAGATCGACTGCATCGATTGTTGAAATCAACAGACCGACAAAATCAGCGGGTAATTCGCTGAGCGCGCCATCTGCGTCCGTGATTTCAAGATGATCCGCCCACTCATCAAGATCATCTGGCTCAGGCTGCGTCCAGCCGGTGCGATTTGAGGCGACAAGCCCGCCACCCAGATCAGTTCTCTGGTAGAGCACCCTGTTCACGCCATGTTGAGGCTGAAACACCTTCAGCGCCATCAGAAGGACGACAACCTTCTGCGCAGCACAGAGGCGCCTGTACCTGTCCGTGAGTGCCTTTTGTGGTGAAGCTAACCCACCCTCGAAAGTGCCTGGACTATGACTGACGTGTATTTTGGTTTTAGGCTCGCGAGGTGGTCGGATCACTGGAGATGGTGAGGTTCCGACGTTATTTGCGCCTACGTCTTCCTCAATGATGACTTTGTAGATCATCCATTCCAAGACATCGTCCTGGCTATAGTCCGCCAACTCCAAAGCAAAATTATCTAAGTATTCCTTCATTTCAGCCTCACCAGCGTTCATCACCCACGCCGCGAGACCCTCAAACGGATCACTACGGTAGAGAGCATCAAGCCCGACCGCAGTCAGGATCGCGTAGCAATGCGCCGCCACCAATGGGCGCTCTGTTGGTTTGTTCTTGAACTGGCCACGCTCAAAGCGCAGCAACGGGCGCGACATCACAGCGTCAAACGTCGGTCGTCCGCCTTTGCCGTCACAATAGGCGCGCAAGGGTGGTGTGATAGAAGTAAGAAGCTTGTCTGCTTCTACGTGGCTGTGCGTTGTAAAAATCCCCGGGACTTTGTCACGATCGATCAAAGTCTTTGGTCGGTTTGTCAACTGCGCGCGCCTTTATCGGATATTCCGTCGTTGTTCTCATTCACCGTGCATATACGCGGACATAACAAGCAGGATTATCATGAGCGCGAACACATATTTAGCATCACGTCTTATTTTTGAACGTCTGTTCATTGGCCGCCCGTCCGCCTCTTTCAGACCACGAGGGGATGGCTCTGGGTCGGAAACCGAGCGGTCGCATACAATACAAACTGCGACGAATCCGACAGCCAAAGAAAACAAGGCGATGCCGTAAGATGCGAGGTTGTAGGTGATCCTATCAAACTGTTCGAGCTGCGCCTTGAAAGTATTCGCGATCAATTCTGCTGTTATAAAAACAATCAGATACGGAGCGGCTCGGATGCACAGCCGCACAAGAGAACGGACGACATACGGCAAATCAGAGAACAGGAATTTGCGTATCGTTTTGATCCGGTCTTGGCGGCGAGCTTGCTTGAAAGCATGACGCTCGCTTACTATTTGTTCGAAGGCATCCGGATGAAGCAATTCATCCGACATTTCCCGGCTAACTTCGTACACGTCTGGCATGTACGGGTTTGCGCTGTTTAAGACGGCGGCTTTAGTCTCTGGAAGATACGCGTCAGACTTTTCAATCTCTTCAATGTATTTTGATCTAAAGTGGTCCGAAAGCTCCGAAGAATACAAATGCGTTGATCGCTGCCGAACAGCCGCGTCTAATTTCTTGGGAATGGAAACATTCAGGGCACGTTTGCGTTGGACATCAAGAAGTTCTTCGGCTTTGCTTTTCACTAGCAAACGCTTCTCTCGCGCTACTGCCGCCTTAAGCAAGCCAAATTCGATTTTTGCTTCTGGCGAATGGACCTCATCCATGAGCTTTGAACCAATCTCTGATTTCACACTTTCTGGTGCGCCATCGAGTGTTTCTTTCGTTAGTCCATAATCTGCCAAAAATTGTTTTCGCACCTGGGCAGCTCGCGCATTCATAGCGCTTCGTACCTTTTCGGGTGTGAGGTCTTGCTGCTCTACATGTTGTGCGAACATTTCTTCAAGGGATGGCTCCCGTTCGGTCGCTTCGCCTTCGGGCTCTTTGGTAAATAATGAGCGCATGGTGCTCACGCGGTGATAAAGGAACATCATTCAGGCTCGGAAAGAGCTTAGCAGCTAATATCGACTTTTTCGATATTCGATTATCCGATCTAATTGCTTTGCCCACACGGAATGGCCTGGAGGCCGACGGTGTGGGTTCAGCCAAAAGAATACAAGGTTGTTGGCGCTGCGCTAGCCGCTGCGAGGGACCGCGCGGGCCTGACACAAGCGCAATTGGCAAGACTGCTCCGCAAGCCGCAATCCTTCGTGTCCAACTATGAACGAGGTCAGCGGCGCATTGACGTGCTTGAGCTGATGCGGATTGTGGACGCCTTGAAGGGCGACGCACGAGCGGTATTCAAGGACATTGTCAAACGGCGAAATATGCGTTGATCGCTGATCGGCTGCTTCGTTCGCCGCACTGCAACAGTTTGGCGCGATGGGACAACGTTCGAAATACGCCTTGGAATTCAATGGAACGGTTCGAGAAGGTGGGACACGCTAAGCATTTGAGATTTGATTTTTGTTCGGTTCCGCCCCTGGGCACCAAGACTCCCCAAGCGAGTACGGCTGGGGGCTTGCGGGGAGGTGTGGCTAGCCGAAGAAGTACAGAGCTGGATAGACGGACGCGTCGCTTACCGCGACACAGATATATGGTTTCATATCGTCGTTTTTTGGCGCGACGAGGAACCGAACCACCGCACAAAAATCGCGTGGGGGCATTTCTGGGGACACGGACTCCACCCCTGCATGGCGCCTCATAGCCAAGCATAGCTCCTAATCACCGGCCTATTGATTCCTAATTACCGGTGCAATCCGGGGACTCGCTTGTACGAACGCTTCATTCGCAATCGCCTCGTCGAATTGCTCGCTGACACGCCGGTCGTGCTCGTCGTCGGGCCTCGGCGGGCGGGCAAGACAACGCTCGCCACAGGCTCCACGACCGGAAACGTGAGGTCATTATTTATGACTATGTTGATCCTCATATCCCGATGTTGGCGCGGATGGCGGCGAGGAGACGCGCGGGATATGGCTTGCTCGTGGATTGAACAGAACTGAAACAAACGAAGGGGCTTTTCACAGATCACTGAGCAGGACACATTATACCAGAGTTCGCAATGTTTGACTTGTCATGCCCGCGCTTGTCGCGGGCATCCACGTCTTATCTTCCTGAATCGAATCAAAGGCGTGGATGGCCTGGACAAGCCCGGCCATGACGTAGGGAGAGCGTCGATCATTACGTGGGTTGGTATTACTCGAATAAATCGGCGTGTGTCCCTGTCCGGGCCAACCAAATTTCGTTGTCCGTTATTTTGTCAATGAGCATCCAATCCGGCTCGACGGGGCAGTCCCAATATCCCTTCCAGTCTTCTTTGAGAGAGCGCGTCGAAGACACGCGTGAACGCGCTTACGGCGCCGGCCCGGTGATGACGTGGTTAGGTTTCTAACGCAGTTGATATGATCTCGGATCGGGCTCTGGCTGTTTCGGCAGGCCTGGGGATCGGCTTCAATACCGCAGCGCGTGATGGCGACGGCCGAGCCCGCCGTTGTCGTGCCGGTCATAGCCAAGGTTCGGGCTGCAGGCACCGCCGCCCGCGATCGCGGCGCGGCACTGCTCAAGCGTCTTGTAGAAGCAATTTCCCGAGCCGTTGGCGTTGTAAACCGCGCACCAGAGATAAGGATCGGCCAGCGCGGGCGAAGCCGCGAGGCCCATGCCAAAGCCCGCAAGCGCGGCAAACATCGACAGGGCTACAAGTTTGGATCGCATGATTGCTCTTTCTCTCGTTTCGAAACGTGGGCGTACATAGGTTGTCGCCGGCAATTTTGCCAATAAAATTGTTGTTATGTCGGGTGCCGCAATTTGCCCGGAAATGCTTAACGACAAATTCAAATCAGGACGGTCCGCCTGGATTGCCGCTTCGGTCGCCGCGGCTTCCCGTCAGGCGAAATAATAGAGCCACAACGCGCCGAACAGGACCGCCACCGCAGCGATGCTGATGACCAGCACATAGCGCACGTTGTGGCCGGTGACGCCCTCGCGGGCCCGGTCGGCGGTGGTGACGATCGGCCGTTCGGTGCTTTGATTGCCCATGTTCGTCGCCCAGTCGTGGTTTCTGACCACGGGAAAACCAGCGGCGCGGGCGATGGTTCCACGTCGAAACCGGCCGGTTCAGGCAATGCGCTCCCAGACCAGCTCCTGGTGCTGCATCACGCCGGCGTAAAGCCGCCGCGGCGGCGCCAGCACCATGGCGCCGTTCTCGAAGCGGACGCTGCGCACCTGGTCGCCGCCGACCCGGCTCGCGTCCGACGAGGCGTCGACCCGCGTCGACAGCGTCGCGCCGTCGAATGTGTAGTTGCCGGCATAGGACATGAACTGCCGCGGCTCGCTCTCCGGCAGCGCGGTGCGGCCGTCGCACAGCACCGCCATCATCCGGCCGTCGGCGGCAAACACCACGAGCCCCATCGCCAGCGGTCCGTAAGGCTGCGGCAGCACCTTGCCGGAATCGTCGCGGCCGATCGCGCTCTTCAGCCGCCAGGTGCCGACAATGCGGGGATCGATCGTCGCCATATTGCTTGCCTCCGTCATGCCGGCCGCCAAACGTCCTTCTCGTCGATCACGCTGACGTGGCCGACCACGATGTGCCAGCCGTCCAAAAATTTCACCCAGGTCTGCGTCTGCCGGCCGGCCTTGCCCGGCGACGTCGTCCGATGAAACAGCGTCGAGGCCACGGCGAAGTCGCGGCCGTATGTGGTGATGACGGTTTTCGACAGCGTCCGCATCAGCCCGGCGGGCGAGCGAGCCGCGCGGAACGCAGCGATCTCCTCGTAGCCATAGAGAATTTCCAGCGTGCCGTAGCGGACCGTGCGCGGGTCGTTGCGAAAGATATCGTCCAGCACCGCGACGTCGTTGGTGACCAGCGCCTGTTCATAGCGGTTGAACGCCGCCGTCACCTCCGCCACCACATCCGGCAGGTTGATGTCCGATTGCCGCACCATGCGCCGCCTCCCCTGCTCGGACGGAATATGTAGCAAAAAACTGGCCGCAGCGTGGGCTGCGGCCAATCATCGAATGCTTCGTGCCGTGCCGGCTAAAGCGCAGTTGCTTTGGTTGAGCCATCGCCGTTCGTCCCCGCGGAAGCGGGGACCCAGCGTTTTGGCCGAAGACTGGGCTCCCGCTTCCGCGGGAGCGAACGGAGTTTGCTTCAGCGCAATGCAATCACGCTAATGCGTGCTGACGCGGCGATCGGAGGCGCGGCCGACGCGGGCGCGGGGTTTCGGCGCCGGCTCGGCGCTGCCGAACAGCCGGTCGAAGAACGACGGTCCGCCGCCGAAGAAGCCGCCGCGGCTGCTGCCGAAGGTGCCGGGCGGCATCTTCACCGACGCCGACGAGCTGTTCTTCGGCCGGTCGATCGGAATGTCGGCGACCTTGCGGTCGGAGCCCTTCAGGATCGCCAGCAGCCGCTGGTCGCGGCCATAGACGTCGTCGCGGATCTGCAGCTTGCCGGCGTCGTCGACGAAAGCGGTCTGATAGGTGAGGTGATCGGGGATGCCGGTCGGGAAGTTGATGTTGATCTCGGAACCGCCGAACATCTTCTGCAGCCGCTCCGCGGTGTAGTGCTCTTCCGGCAGCGCCA
This sequence comes from uncultured Alphaproteobacteria bacterium, assembly GCA_963702635.1. Classification (GTDB taxonomy): domain Bacteria; phylum Pseudomonadota; class Alphaproteobacteria; order Rhizobiales; family Xanthobacteraceae; genus Z2-YC6860. The sequence continues at coordinate 71,774 of CAVPDL010000002.1, read as the reverse complement.
GGCCGAGCAGCACCTCTCCGTACTTCAGCGGATCCTGCACCCGCATGCAGCCGTGACTGTAGGCGCGCTTGTCGTGGGCGAACAGGTGCTTGTCCGGCGTGTCGTGCTGGTACACCAGGAACTTGTTCGGGAAGTTGAAGCGGATGCGGCCGAGCGCGTTCCTGTCGCCCGGCGGTTGCCAGATGCGAACGGTGCCGTCTGGATTCTGCTCGACCTTCAGGCCGATGCGGTCCATCGCCTGCGGGTCATCCCGCAGCGCCGGCAGGTACTCGTTCTGAATGATCGACGGCGGCACGTTCCAGGTCGGGTTCACCGTGATGAACTTCATATCGGCGCTGAGCAGCGGCGTCGGCTTGCCCGGCTGGCCGACCACGATTTTGGTCTTCCACACCAGCTTGTCGTTGTGCACGACGCGCAGCGTGTAGTCGGGGATGTTGACCATCACGTAGGTCTTGCCGAGGTCGCGCGGCATCCAGCGCCACCGCTCCATGTTGGCGACGATGATGTCGACCGTCTTCTCGCGCTTGGGGCCGTTCATCGCCTCGAGCGTCGCCGCGGTGAGCTGGCCGGTGGCGGCAAGGCCGCGCTCCTTCTGGAACTTGGCGATCGTGTCGGCAAGCGTCTTGTCGTAGGTGGTGTCGTCGCGTGCGGGCAGGCTGAACCATTCGCGCAGCGCCGGCACGCGCGGGTCGCTCATCACCACCTCTTTGGCCTCCTTGCCCTTCTTCTCCTTCTCCTTGCCGTATTTCAGCACCGGCCCGGACGGGATCACGGGCTTGCTGACGTCGGCGCCGCCATGACGCACCTCGGCGAGCTTGGCCTTGAGTGCCTTGTACTGCGGCTGCGGCGGTTCGAAGCTGTCGAGCGCTTCGGCGACGCTGGCGGCCTTGGTCACGCGAGCGAGAACGTTGGCCGGCTCGGGCCTGGCGAGATCGTAGATGATATCGCCGGAGACGCGGCTGTAGTGCACGCGGCCGCTCATGGCGTGGCGCGCGTAGGTCAGGATCGTGTCGGTCAACCTGATCTCGTCTTCGGCGAGTGCGTCGGCTTCGGCGCCCGCTTTGATCTCCGGCAAGGCATAGTCGGCCGGATCGAGGCCGTCGGCGTCGACGCCGGACAGATAGGCGGTTACGGCTTTGCCGCGCTCGTTCAATGCGCCGTTGGTGATCCACAGCGGCGCGAAATCGCGGCCGGCGTAGAACTGCTCGACCGCGCTGCGCTCTTTCTTGCCGCCGAGCAGGCGATCGAACTTGCCGCTTGCGAGCTGATCGCGAAGCTTCTCGACCAGCGTGGAGTCGGTGGCCGCCGCGGTGCTGTACTGCGGCGAGCCTGGCATCGAACTGGTGATCTCGGAGGCGGCGGACGGCGGCGCGACCGCGGTGGTGGTTGGCGTTGGCTCTGGCGCCGTGGCCGCCGATTGCGGCGTCAGTGCTTCCGGCTCGGGCTTGGCGGCGGTCATGGAGGGCGCGGCGGTGTCGGCCTCGGGCTTTGCGGTCGCTGCTGGCGCGACATCGGCGGCCGTCGGAGGCGGCACGTCGGCACTCTCCGGCATCGGCACTGCGGCGGAAATGGCCTCGTCGGATTCGGCGCAAGCCGATCCGGAATAAGGGCTCAGCGCCAGGGCCAGAACGATTGCGGTGCCAGCCAGCAGGTGTTCAAACCGGGCGCTTCGCATTCAAATTCTCCCAAACCCCGGGGAATGGCACCCGGGGGCTCACAACTTTCTTCAAAAGGGCTGATGGATAAATATCAGGGTTGCCAGCCTTTTCATACCGGTTGACCGTACCGGACGGGTCGTATTTTCCCGCCAAACCTGTGGAATCTAAGGGCAAGCCCAACAAAATGAATCGGTGTTGCGTTGCCGCACCACAGCGCCGGTATCGGGGTGCCGGGGTGGAGTACGCTCACTGCACCGACGGGATAATCTTCGCCGCCGGCACCAGCCAGCCGAGCAGGGTCGGCGGCCAGGGGATCGCCATGAACTGGTCGAAGGCGATGTATATGCCGAGCAGCAGCACGACCACGTAGGGCACGATCAGCTTCCACGTCTCCGGCCCTTCCAGTCGCATGAACACGACGACGAAAATCGCCGCCGTCGGGATCAGTCCGATCACCGCCATCGAGGCCATGAAGGCGAGCAGATAGCCGTAGAAGCGCACCGATCGCGTCACGATGGTGCGAAGCGGCAGGTGCGCGGTGTCGGAGGAGAGATCCATGTGGATCTTCTGTTCAACCTCGGCCTGCGCCTGTTCCGCGAGGCTGCCGATTTCGGGCTCGGGCTTGCGGCACATCTCGTTGAACAGGCTGATGGCTGCGACCAGCAAGCCAATGATGCCGACGATCAGCGGCACGAGCTTGGCCGCGAACGCCCAGGGCAAGGCCGCCGCGATCATGCAGCCGACCAGCACGATGAAGAACAGCGTGAACAGCTGCGACGGATGGAACTTCGGTCCCTGGAAGTCGGTCAGCATTTTGCCGATGCCGCCGTGCCGGCGCACGTCGGCGAGGAACGGCCGCACCACGCCGATCACGGCGATCGTCAGCAGCACAATCACCACCGGCCGCCACAGCCAGTCGAAGCCATAGCGCTCGATCGAAATGAACATGTAGCGCTCGATCGAATCGCCGAGCACGAGGCCCAGCACCAGCGGCGGCCGCGGCCATTTGAACTGCTTCATCAGCCAGCCGAACACGCCGAACACCAACAGCGCAAACAGGTCGCCCCAGCTCCGCGACGCCTCGAAAGCGCCGATGTACACCACGCTCAGCACCGCTGGCAGGATCAACGTGTAGCGCAAGGTCGCGAGCTTGGCGAACTGCGGGCTGAAGGCGTAACAGGCGCCGGCGCCGAGGATGTTGGCGAGCGCGACCGACCACACCATGGCGTAGGTGATGTCGAGATTCTTGTGCAGCATGTCCGGGCCCGGCACGAGCCCGTGAATGAGGAAGGCGCCGAGCAGGATCGCCATGGTGGCGCTGCCGGGCACGCCGAAGGCGACGGTCGGCACCAGCGCGCCACCCTCCTTGGCATTGTTGGAGCTTTCCGAGGCGATGACGCCGCGCACGTCACCCTTGCCGAAGGTGAGGTTGGCGCCCTTCTCGGTCTTCAGCGCGTGGCCGTAGGCCAGCCAGTCGACCACCGAGGCGCTGATGCCGGGGATCGAGCCGATGCCGCCGCCAATCCAGGAGCAGCGCATGATAAGCCACCAGTTATCGAAGCAGTCCTTCACGCCCTGCCACTGGCCCTTGTAGATGTTGTCCTTGTCGATTTTTTCTGCGATCGCGGTTCGGGCAATCAGCAGATCGCACAGCTCCGGCAGCGCGAACAGGCCGAGCAGGCAGGGCGTCAGCGGCAGCCCGTCCCAGAGATAGAGACTGTCGAAGGTCCAGCGTAGCGTGCCGGTCTGCGGATCGGAGCCGATCATCGCAATCATGATGCCGAGGCAGCCGGCGCAGACCCCGCGCAGCGGCGCGCTGCCTGAGAGCACCGCCACCATCGAGATGCCGAGCACCGAGAAGGCGAGCAATTCCGGCGAGCCGAGATAGAGCATCACCGGCCGCAGGATCGGGATCGACACGGCGAGCAGCATCGCTCCGAAAATGCCGCCCATCATTGACGACATGTAGGCTGCGCTGAGCGCGCGCCCGGCCTCGCCCTTCTTCGCCATCGGGAAGCCGTCGAGCACCGTTGCCGCAGAGGCGGCACCTCCGGGCACGCCGAACAGGATCGCTGGGATGGGATCGCCGGTCGCGGTGGTGGCGCCGAGGCCGAGCAGCAGCGCGAAGGCGGAGTAGGGGTCCATGCCGAAGGTAAACGGCAACAGCATCGCGGTGCCGGCGAGACCGCCGATGCCGGGCACGATGCCCAGCACCAGGCCCATCATGCAGCCCGCCATCAGATACATCAGGCGGTGCGGCTCCATCAGCGTGATGAAGGCCTTGCTCGCCGCCGCCGCCATGAAGGCCGCATCCGCCCAGATGCTTTCCATCAGCACTGTTTCCACGTCTTGTGAGGCACGTGTTCCGGACGCGGTACAGCGTGGAGCGAAGCGGAACAGTGCACCGCTGATCCGGGACCCCGGTTACATTTCTGAGAAGCCCGAGACCGGGGTTCCGGGTCTGCGGCGCACCACTGCGTGCTGCGCCGCGCCCGGGACATGTGTCTCAGCTCACTGTCGAAGAACTTGATCATGACAGGTTCAATCACCGTTGCGGCTTGGCGGTCAACGCCTGGCGCGCCCGTTCGATCAGGTGCGGCGGCGTGGCATAGAGGTCGGCAACGAGCTTTTGCAGCTCTTCGCCGCCCATCGTGTCAACGTCGAGGTGCATCTTGCCGGCCTCGCCGCGCAGCGCCTGGCCATTCAAGGCGTCGGCAAAGGCCTTGCGCAGTGCCGCGACCCGCTCCGGGGGCACGCCCGGCGGCAGCACGTAGGGTCGCCCGAAAATGCCCTGGCTGAGCACAAGCTGGATGACGCGGCGATCGTCGTCGTTCTTCGCCAGCTCCTCGGCGCGCGGCACGCCGCGCTTGTTAAGGTCGGCATGGCCCTTGGTGGAAAGCTGCACCAGCACGCGGACCTTGTCCTCCTTGAACCAATCCGGATGCAGCGTCTCGATGCCGGTCCAGCCCAAGCCGCAGACCGCCTGCACCTCGCCGCGCTCGAGTGCGATGGCGATCTCGCGGCTGCCGGGATAGCCGGTGACGATCTTGAACTTGGTGCCGAGGATGTTGTTGAGCAGCAGTGGCAGGTCGTAGGTGGTGGCGCCGGGATTGCTGGCGCCGACGATCAGCTCCTTGCCGAGCAGGTCCTTGAACGCCTTCACCGGCGCGTCGCTGCGGATGTAGCAGACATAGACGTCGCTGTTGGCGCTGCCGACATAGACGAGCTTGCTCGGATCGTGCGGCACCGGCACGTCGCTCAACAGCGGCTGCAGCACCGCGCCGGGAAAAATCGCGCCGATTGCGGTGCCGTCCTTCGGCGCCACGGCATAGATATAGCCCGCAGCGCGGTTGCTGCCCGCACCGCTCATGTTCTGCACCACCATCGTCGGGTGGCCGGGCATGACATCGGGAAAATGCCGCGCCAGGAGTCGCGCGTAGGTGTCGTAGCCGCCGCCCGGCGACGAGCCGACCACGAGCGAAATCTGCTTGCCCTTGTAGAAGGCCTCGACGGCGTCCTGCGCGGGCGCGCCGGACGCGACTGCGACCAGACAGGCTACGGCGGCTAGTGTCGCGGTTCGGAAGTTCGCCCAATTTGGCCGCTTGCTCCGAAGCGAACTTCCGAACCAAAGCGACACTAGCAACTCAATGATTTCTAGTGTCCCTTTGGACCCGAAGTTCGCAAAAGTGCCTGCTGAACGTTCGTGCGAACTTCGCGTCCGGGACACTAGCGCAGTCCGTACGCAACACCCGATCGGCATCGAACGTCCCGCGTCCCTTTGGAGCGTCCCCAGATCGCCCGCGGCCGGAGGGTTTCAGGGCATGTCCGGCCTGTCAACTGCGCCTGCGTTCAGGACATAGCGCTTCAGTGCCGCAGGCCGTGGTGAAGGCGAAAGCGACGCGCTAGGCTTGCGCCGCGACCGCGGGTTTCAAGGCGGCGACACAATCGCAGGTGAGGACCATGATCGACTTCTATGGATTGACCAGCCCGAACGTGCAGAAGATTTTCATCATGCTCGAAGAGACGGGGCTGCCTTACAGTTTCAAGCCGGTGGACGTCTGGGCCAGCGCGCAGCACAGCCCGGAGTTCGCCAAGCTCAACCCGAACCGGAAAATCCCGGTGATCGTCGACAGCGAAGGCCCCGGCGGCAAGCCCTATACCGTGTTCGAATCCGGCGCGATCCTGATGTATCTCGCCGAGAAGACCGGCAAGTTCCTGCCGAAGGACATGGCGAAGAAGTACGACGCCATCCAGTGGCTGATGGTGCAGGTCACCAGCATCGGACCGGCGTTCGGCAACTTCACCCACTTCAACCTGTTCGCGCCCAAGCCCGGCAACGAATATTCCTTCAGCCGCTACAGGACCGAGATGCTGCGGCTCTACGATCTGCTCAACGACCGGCTCGGTCAGGCGAAATATCTCGGCGGCGACGAATATTCGATTGCCGACATGGCGACGTTCCCGTGGACACGCCAGCACGCCGCCCACGGCGTCAAGATCGACGAGAAGCCCGGCCTCAAGCGCTGGTTCGAGGAACTGTCGGCGCGGCCGGCAATCAAGACCATGATCGCCAAGCAGGCCGACATCAAATCGAGCCGCGAGAGCGCGACCGACGACAACAAGGACCGCTTCTTCGGCCGTGGCAGATACGCGAGGGCGTAGTTTGATGTGGCGGCGCAGCGTGCACTCTTATCCCTCCCCTGAAGGGGGAGGGTGGCGCGCGAAGCGCGCCGGGTGGGGTTTGAACTCTGATCGCATACATTCACCCCACCCGGCCTCGCTCGGCTATCGCCTCCGCGAGGCCAGCCTCCCCGAAGGCGGGGAGGGATAAAGCGCGGCTGTGGCTGGCGCTGTGCCTTCTCGTTGTCTTCGCCACTGCCGCACGGGCCGACGACACCTATCCGTCCCGCTCGATCACCCTGATCGCGCCTTATTCCGCGGGCGGCTCGATCGATCTGGTGTCGCGCATCATCGCCGAGGGCCTCACCGCGCGCCTCGGCCAGTCCGTCATCGTCGACAACAAGCCGGGCGGCAACGGCGTCATCGGCATCCGCGAGGCGCTGAAAGCGCCACCCGACGGCTACACCCTGCTGCTCGGCTCGGTCGGGGCCAATGTCACGCCGTCGCTGATGCAGCCGAACTATCCGTTCGATCCGCTGCGCGACTATCTGCCGGTCGCCATGGTGGCGGAATGGTCGGCGATCCTGGTGGTGAAGAAGGACCTGCCGGTCAGCACGCTCAAGGAGTTCGTCGCCTACGCCAAGGCGCATCCGGGCCAACTCAACTACGGCGCCACCGGCTACGGCGGCCTCGCCCATCTGGTCGGCGAGGTGTTCATGCAGCAGACCGGCATTACCATGCAGCACGTCCAGTACAAGGGCGGCTCGCAATCCACCGCCGATCTGATCGGCGGCACCATCGACGCCGAGATGATGAGCTCGGCGGTCGCAGCCGGCCAGGTCCAAAATCCGCGCCTGAAAATGCTGGCGGTCGCAAGCAAGCGCAGGCTCGGCATCGCGCCGGACCTGCCGACCATGGCCGAGGCCGGCGTTGCCGGCGTCGACCAGACCTCATGGCAGGGCGTGTTCGTCGCGCCCGCGGTGCCGCAGGCCATTCGCGAAAAAGTCGGGCGCGAGGTGTTCGCGGTGGTGAGCGATCCGCCCTATCAGGCGAAGCTCCGCTCGACAGGTTTCGAGCCGCTGCCACTCGACAGCGCCGCGACCTTGCGAATGTATCGCGAGGAGGTCGCGAGCTGGACCAAGCTCATCAAGGAGCGCGGGCTCGCGGAGCCGAAGAAGTAGCCGGGCCCGCGCGGGGACCGGGACGTTCGTTCGCAGACCAAAGGGACTGCACGCGCACGCCACACACTCGGTGTCATCGCCGGACTTGATCCGGCGATCCATGAGGCGGTGCGACATTTAGCGACTTCAGCCGCCGCCTATTCAATCACCTCGTCCGCGCGCTGCTGGAGAAACAATGGCACGTCCAGGCCGAGCGCCTTGGCCGTCCTGATGTTGATGTACAGATCAAACTTGGTGGGTTGCTCCACCGGTAGTTCACCCGGCTTCGTACCCTTTAATACCCTGTCGACATACCCCGCCGCGCGGCGGAAAAGGTGGGTGTCGCTTGGGCCATAACTCATTAGACCTCCCTCTTCGACAAATACTTGAAAAAAATACATGGCTGGCAGTTTGTACTTGTTAGCAAGATCAACAGTTCGTTTTCTTTGGCGGTAAAAAATTGCGTCCGTCAGAAGGATGAGAGCCTGTACGGCGGCTTTATTTATAGCAACAAATGCATCCTCCAATTCGTCTTCGGTTGATATTTCAACCGGCCGAAATTGCAGTCCCATTTTTTGACTTGCTATCTGCACCTCCTTCTTTTCAATTTGCGACTGCGGATTCTTGGCATTCGATAACACTGCTATCGACGACAAATTGGGCACGGTCTCTTTCAGCAATTCGAGACGCTTTGTCCCTAATTCCGAAGCAACGATGCTGAACCCGGTAATGTTGCCGCCTGGACGTGCAAGATTATCGATCAGTCCGACGGCGATCGGATCACCTACGACAGCCATCACAATCGGAATCGTGCGGGTTATGGCTTTGAGAGCCTTGGCAGCCGGAGTTCCGCCCGTAACGATCACATCAACGTTGCTGCGTACAATATCCGCAGCAAGAGCCGATAGGGTATCGAGTTGATCGTCTCCCCACCACCTCCATTCAATCGCAATCGTCCTTCCCTCCACATATCCGAGTTCCCTTAGTCCATCGAGGAATGCCTCTGTGCGGAGTTTGTACGATGCCGGTGTGCCCGGAAAGAGTACGCCAATCCGCGGTATTTTTCGTGATTGTTGCGCGCGAATACGTACCGGCCATATCGTCGTGCCAACGACAAAAAGGGCCATGAAATCGCGCCGTCTCATCTGGCTATGGCCTTCGACGCTTCACTGAGAGCATCATATCGCCTCAACCTGCCCTCTTAAAGGGCGCTATGACCGCTCCGGGTCAAAGCGCCACCAATAACGGACATTACGTGCGCGTTTATGCGTACACGCCCCAATGTGCATGCCTTCGTAACGTCAATTTTCGAAAAAATGGTGCCGGTGGAGGGAGTTGAACCCACATGCCTTTTGGGCGATCGATTTTGAGTTGATTGCGTCTGCCATTCCGCCACACCGGCTTGGGCCTGTTATAGCGGTCAAGTCGCGGCTGCGCCAAAAGAATCTCAAACCCGCTCTACAGGCTCTCTTTCGCGGCGTCTGCGGCGCTCGCGGCTGATCGTGCCGGCCTGGCGCGTCTACCAGTTCTTTTGGGTCGACACGATTGCGGCGCAAGGCTATGCGAAGCCGGTGACAAGCAAGGATCGCGCGATGGCCGCAGCGCCCGTAACTCTCGCCCGCAGCCAGCCGGTGGTGGCGGCAGCGGTCGTGGTCGCCGTGGTCGGCATCGCCGCGATTCTCGGCGCGTATTTTTTCCAATACGTGATCGGGTTGAAGCCGTGCCCGCTCTGCCTTGAGCAGCGCATCGCCTATTACGTTTCGATCCCGCTCGCCGCCATGATCCTGCTCGGCGTCTCGGTCGGCTCCTCGCGCAGGGTGCTGGTCCTGGGCCTGCTCGCGATCGTGATCGCCATGCTCTACAACGCCGGCCTCGGCGCGTATCACTCCGGCGTCGAATGGCACTGGTGGCCGGGTCCGCAGGACTGCTCCGGCGAAGCGCCGAATTTTTCCGCGGGCGGCAGCCTGATCGAGCAGATGAACAAGACCCGCGTGGTCCGCTGCGACGAAGCGGCGTGGCGGTTCCTCGGCCTGTCGCTCGCCGGCTACAACGTGCTGGTGTCGCTGTTTCTCGCCGCGGTCGCCGCCTGGGGCGCGCTGGCGAGCGGGCGACGCCCGCTTGCCGACAACTCCGCTGATTAGTGCTATGATGACCAAGCGCCGCTAATGGCCTTAACAATTCGATGCTCATCATGAGACCCTCGATCGCGCTGGCCACGCATGCCGATCAAGTACGCGAGATATTCGCGCGTTTTGGTATGGCGAATCCACGGGTGTTTGGGTCGGCGGCTCGTGGCGAGGACCACGATCATAGCGATCTCGATATCTTGGTTGATGCGCCCCCGGGTACGTCGCTGTACGACCTGGCCAAAGTCGAAAATGAACTCGAAGCGGTTCTCGGCTGCGGCGTGGAAGTCTTGACCAGGGGCTTTCTGTCGGCGGACATCGCCGAACGCGCAGAAGCCGATTCCCTTCCAATCCGATGAGCAAGCGATTGGTTATCGGACATCATTTCGTGGGGAGAGCGGCTTGCGGGTCATATCGTCGATATGACGTACGAAGACTTTCTCGATGACAAGAAAACGCAGGATGCCGCTTCCAAGTGCGCCGAGGCGATTGGCTTGGCTGGATATGAACTCAGCAAACTCGCGCCAGCTCTTGAGCGAGAATCCCCGGATCTCCAACTTGGCTTGGCCTATAGATCGCGCAACAGGCTGAGCCACGGTTACTTCGCGGTGGACGTGAGCATTCTCTGGCACACGGTCACATCATCGATCCCAAAGACAGTCGCGGCTGCTCGGTTGGCGAAACAGCAGCATGGTGGCGGGTGACGTATCGGGCGGCCAGAGCACGCAACGCGGCAGACCAGATAACGAATAAATTCGGCTTACGGATCGAGCTCGGTGTCCCAATAGAGATAATCGAGCCAGCTCTGGTGCAGGTAGTTCGGCGGGAACAGCCGGCCGTTGCGATGCAGGTGCTGCACGCTCGGCTGCATCGGCGTCTGCGACGGCCACATCTTCGCCTCGGCCGGCGTCATGTTGCCCTTGCGCAGATTGCACGGCGAGCAGGCGGCGACGACGTTGACCCAGGTGGTGTGGCCGCCGCGCGAGCGCGGCAGCAGATGATCGAAAGTGAGGTCGTCGCGCGAGCCGCAATACTGGCAAACGAAACGGTCGCGCAGAAACACGTTGAAGCGGGTGAACGCCGGGTTGGTGGAGGGCTTCACGTAGGACTTGAGCGAAACCACGCTCGGCAGCTTCATCACGATCGAGGGGCTGTGCACCGCGTGGTCGTATTCCTCGACGATGTTCACGCGCTCAAGGAACACCGCCTTGATCGTGTCCTGCCAGGACCACAGCGACAGCGGGTAGTAGCTCAGCGGCCGGAAGTCCGCGTTCAGCACCAGGGCCGGAAAGCCATTCCCGGGATTGACGTGCACGTTCAAAACGAGGCTCCTCCGACACCCCCAAGATCGCGCGGCGCGGCCGCGGCTGGCGCACAGTGTATAGGGACCGTGACCGCATTGTGAAGCACGCCGAAGGTGCCGCTTGTGTGCGAATCAGGGCGCGACGATGTCGATCCGCAGGGGCCTATCAAGGCTTTTGGTTGGGGCATGATCTTGTCCGAAAACCGGGGTCCATCCCGGATCAAGTCCGGGACCGGCTTTTTCGGGATCAGGCCCGAAGCCCGAATCGGCGGGCCAGAAATTCGCCGCCGTGGCGCAGGCCCTCCTGGTCGATGCCGTGGCCGACGCCTTCCGACATATGCCATTCGACCGGCACCTCCAGCGCGGCCAGCGCCTGCGCGCTCTGGAACAGCGCCTGCGCCGGAATGAGATCGTCGCGGTCGCCGTGGACCAGCAGCACCGGCGGGCGCGCCTTGATCTCGCCCACCACAGCGTCGGGCTTGGCGCCCTCCGGCAGCACGAAGATGCCGGAATAGCCGACGATGGCCGCGGGGGCGGTGGCGCGGCGCAGCCCGACGTGCAGCGCCATCATGGTGCCCTGGCTGAAGCCGACCAGCGCCAGCGCCGACGGCGGCAGCTTGCGGCGCATCAGTTCCGAATCGAGGAAGCGCTCCAGCACCGGCGCCGCCTTGCGCACGCCGTCCCAGCGCTCGTTCGCGGCGCGGGTGAACAGCGGAAACCATTGCCGGCCGGCCGGCGCCTGGCCGCAGGGCTCGGGCGCATGCGGCGACACGAAGGCGGTGTCCGGCAGCAGGCCCTGCCAGGCGCGACCGATGTCGATCAGGTCGTTGCCGTCGGCGCCGTAGCCGTGCAGGAACACGACCAGGCGCTTGGCCTCGCCGCGCGGCTCCAGCCGCGGTCCGTCGAGGTCAGCGGCCACGGCCGGCTCCATTTTTCTTCTTCGCTTTCACCACAGCGCTTTTGCCGGCGCTGGCGCGCCTTCGCGCCGCTTCACCGCGTGATAGTAGGCCCACAGCAGATGCGCGGCCACCCCGCGCCACGGCCGCCAAACTTCGGCGAGCTTCACCATCGCCTTGGCGTCCGGCCGCTTTCGCAGGTTGAAGGCAATGCGCGCCGCCTCCTGCAACGCGAGATCGCCGGCCGGCCAGGCGTCGGCGTTGCCAAGGCAGAACAGCAGATAAATGTCGGCAGTCCACGGGCCGATGCCATGCAGCGCGATCAGCGCCGCGTGCGCCTGGTCGGCTTCCATCTTCGCGACTGCGTCGAGGTCGATGTGGCCTTTGGCGATGGCTTTGCCGATTTCCTTGATCGCCTTGATCTTCGGCGCCGACAGCCCGAGCCGCTTCAGCCGGTCGGTGCGTGCCAGACGAATGGCGTCGTGGTGGAACGGATCGAACGCCGCGAACAGCCGGCCGCGGATGGCGTTGGCGCTGGCGGTCGAAAGCTGCTGGCCGCAGACGATCGAGCAGAGCCCGGCGTAGCCGCCCTCGCGGCGGCGGATTCCCGGCGTGCCGGACTTCTGCAGCACCGGCCCAAGCCTCGGGTCCAGCAGCACCAACGAGGCCAGGGCTGTTTCCAGATCGGTCTGGGTGTGGATGATGTGTGCCATGCTCAGCTTGTCATGCCCCGCGAAGGCGGGGCATCCAGTAATCCGGGAATATTGCTGGACACGCAAGCGCACCAAACTACTGGATCGTCCATCTTCGCGCACGATGACAGTCGGAGAAATTCTTGCAACCCGTTTTCCGTTTCGCGCCGAGCCCGAACGGCCATCTGCATCTCGGCCATGCGCTTTCGGCCTTGCTCAATTTCGACATGGCGCGGGCGGCCGGCGGGCGCTTCCTGCTGCGGATCGAGGACATCGACGCGGCGCGCTGCCGGCCGGAGTTCGAGGCGGCGATCTACCAAGACCTCGCCTGGCTCGGCATCTCCTGGGAGCAGCCGGTGCTGCGGCAGTCCGAGCATCTGTCCCGTTACCGCGAAGCCCTCGCCAGGCTCGAACAACGGCATCTGACATTCCCAAGCTTCGAGAGCCGCGCCGAGATCGCGCATATGGTGGCGGACCGCGACGTGCGGGAGCGTTGGCCGCGCGACCCAGACGGCGTGCCGCTCTATCCGGGCGCAGCGCGGCAAATGCCCGCTGCGGAGCGAGCCGAGCGGATCGCCCGTGGCGATCCCTATGCGATCCGCCTCGACATGGTGAAGGCGATGGAATGGAGCGGCCCGCTGACCTGGGCTGAGACCGGCGCCGGCCCTTCGGGCGAAACCGGTATGATTGCCGCCGACTCCGACGCCTGGGGCGACGTCATCGTCGGCCGCAAGGAAGCGCCGACGAGCTACCACCTCTCGGTGGTGATCGACGACGCGCTGCAGGGCGTGACGCATGTGGTGCGCGGGCAAGACCTGTTCTGGTCCACCAGCGTGCACCGGCTGTTGCAGGCGCTGCTCGATCTGCCGGCGCCGGTCTACCATCATCACCGGCTGATCCTCGACGCCGACGGCCGCAAGCTCGCAAAATCGACCCAGGCCACGGGGTTGCGCGAACTGCGGGCGGCCGGTGCGAATCCAGCGGATATCCGCAGGCTTGTCGGTCTTGACCGGTAGCGGCACATCAGCCCTCGTGCCATGCTTCCCGTTCGCCGGGGCCAGGGGGCTTTATGGCGAAGGTAAAGCGAAAAAAATCGGCCCGGATTCCGCGCAAGCGCCGCCGGTCAAAACGCACTCCGCGCTCGATCGAGATCGCGCTCGGCGGCCTCGCCCATGATATCCGCACGCCGCTCACCGGCATCCTGGCGCTGTCGCAGTTGCTGCATTCTTCCGATCTGCCGGAGCGCGAGCGGCGCTGGGCCGAGGCCATTCACGGCGCGGCGGATCATCTCGCGCGACTCACCACCATCGTGGTCGACGCGGCCAAGGCGGAATCCACAGGTCTGGCGCTGCGCGACGAGCCGTTTTCTCCTTGGGAGCTTGCCAAGGCGGTTGCAGCATCGGTTGCGGGGCGAGCCGAAGGCAAAGGCCTCGCTGTCGAAATCGCGATTGCCGAAAATCTGCCTGCTTGCGTCAGCGGCGACGAAGTGCGGCTACGCAGCGCGCTGGAGAACCTGATCGACAACGCGGTGAAGTTCACCAAGCGTGGCACGATTGGATTTTCGGTTTCGGCCGCGCGCGTCGGGCGAGGGCGGACGCGCCTAACGTTCACGGTGAAGGACAGCGGCATCGGCATTGTCGCGGGCGACCTCAAGCGATTGTTCCGGCCGTTCGCCCAGGCGAGCGAGGAGGTGACGCGACGCTATGGCGGGGCGGGACTGGGCCTCGTCTTTGTCAAACGTATCGCCGAGGCGATGGGCGGCGGCCTGAAAGTGACGAGCAAGCCCGGCCGCGGCAGCACATTTGTAATGAGCGTGATGGTTTCCGACGACGTACCGGCAACGCAACCGCGGGGTTCGGCGGCCTCTTCCGCGCGAAGACTTCGCGTGCTCTGCGTCGAGGACAATCCTTACGGCCGCGTCGTGCTGGGCACCGTGCTGCGCGAACTTGGCCATCGCGTGACTTTCGCCGGCACCGGCGAAGCCGCGATCGAGTTGGCCGCCCGCAAAGAGCACGACGTCGTGATGATGGACGTCGCGCTCCCGGGCATCGACGGCATCGCGGCGACACGGCGCATCCGCGCATTGCCGCAACCGGCCGGCGGCATCCCGATCATCGGCGTCTCGGGCCACACCGATGCGTCCGACGCCGCGGCCGCGAAAGCCGCCGGCATGGACGCCTATCTGCGAAAGCCCGCGACGCCCGCCGAGATCAACGAAGCGTTGTCGTCGGTGACCAACGTCAGGCGCGCTTGATCAGCCCGATAATGAACAACAGGATCACCGCGCCGATCGTGGCGTTGATGATGTTGCCGAGCAGGCCTCCGCCGATCAAAATGCCAAGCCGCGGCAGCAGCCAGCCTGCGACAAACGCGCCGACGATGCCGACAACGATATTGCCGATCAGGCCGAAGCCCATGCCGCGGACGATCTGGCCCGCAAGCCAGCCGGCGACCGCGCCAATGATGAGAAAGATGATCAGTGCTTCGACTGCCATGAGGGTCTCCCCCTTGGCGCGCGGACGGGTCCCGGCGACGCCGCCCTGACGCGACAGGCAATCGTAGCGCGATGGCGGAGGTCTGTCAGCGGCAACGGGCTGCGCCGGCAGCCCGCGCTTCCACGATCCGCACCAGGTCCGACATGATGTGGAAGAATGAGTGCAAGTCGGGCAACATGGCGTGCTGGCCAAAGCGCGGCATCCCGGGCCGAAGGGCTTCGAGGACGTGGCCGACGCGGCCGGCTGACGGACCGCTACTTCTCGCGCCAGCGCTGCACGATCACTGTGTTTAGCTCGGCGCCGTAGATGAAGATCGACGCGATCAGATAGAGGAACACCAGCGCGATCATTGCGGACGCAAGGCCCGCGTAATACGTCACGTAGGTGTAGGCGAAATCGGCGAGATAATGGCCGAATGTCTCGCCGGCCACGATCCACAGCACCACAGTTGCGATGATGCCGGGCGCGATCACCGATAGCGGACGGCTGCCCGAAGGCAGCCACTTATGCGCGATGAACAGCGCCGCGATCAGCACCACGGCGGTGACGGAGAAGCGCACGAAATTGAGCAGCGGCCACAGCGGGTCGAGCCAGGGCGCGTAGCGGACCAAGGTTGCGAAGATCAGCGGCGCGAGCACGATCAGGAACGCGAGCACCAGCAGCGATACCGCCGCCACCAGCACGTAGGCGATCGATTCCAGCCGCAGCAGCCACCAGCTTCGCGGTTCGGTCAAATTGTAGGCGCGGTTGAGCCCGATGCGCAGGCTTTCGATGCCGCTGGAGGCGAAATAAAGCGCCAGTACCACGCCAATCGTCAGCACGTCGCCGCGCGTGGTCGTCAACACGCTATGGATTTCCCGAGAAATCGGCTCCGCCACCTGCGTCGGCCAGGCCTCAAGCAGGATGCGCGCGACCTCGTCGGCGAGGTCCTTGGTGCCGAAGAAGCCGGCGAGCGCGGTGACCACGATCAGGAACGGGAACAGCGACATCAGCGCCGACAGCGCGATATGGCTCGCGATCGCCCAGCCGTCGTCGGCGTTGAAGCGATAGAAGGCGTCGAGCGCGACACGATAGCAGAGGCGCAGAACGTACACCGCCTTCTCCCAGCGCGAAGGACCATGCCTGAAATCGCGGATTATAGGGACGAAAGCAAGGGCTTTGGCCGGCGCCGCATTGACACGGCGCTCCGGCTAGGCCGCCTGCACGTCGCTCAGGAAGCGCTGCACTTCGCCGTCGAGATTCTCGGCCTCGGCGGCAAGCGTATCGGCGAGCGTCTTGACGTCGGCTGCCGTCGAGCGCGCATCGGTGCTGAGCGGCGGCGACCCGGCTCATGGCCGGCGGCCCCGGTCTGGGCCTCCACCGAGGCGCGGTTGACGCCGTCGGCGATCGACGACACCGCCGCGTTCTGCTCCTCGACCGTGGCGGAAACCGTCGACGCGATGGCCGACATGTCGGTGATGATCGAATTGACCTGCTCGATCGCCTGCGCGGAATCGGCGGCCGCGGACTGGATAGCGCCGATCTGCTCGGCGATCTCGTCGGTGGCGCGTGCGGTCTGAGCGGCCAGCGATTTGACCTCGGCGGCGACCACCGCGAAGCCGCGGCCGGCTTCGCCAGCGCGGGCGGCCTCGATCGTGGCGTTGAGCGCGAGCAGGTTGGTCTGCCCGGCGATCGCCTGGATCAGTCCGATCACCTCGCCGATACGGGTGGCCGCGCCGCCGAGCTCGGTCATGGTCTGGGCCGTGCGCCGCGCTTCGGCGACGGCGCGGCCCGCGACCTCGGTCGACTTGGCGGCCTGGCTGGCGATCTCGCCGATCGAAGCCGCCAATTCCTCCACCGAACTCGCCGCCGACGTGACGTTCTGCGAGGCGGCGTTGACGCGGCTCTCGGCGGTGCGCGACTCGCCGGTCACGGCGTCGGCCGCGCCGTTGAGCTTGGTCGCGGACATTTCAAGCTGCTGCGCGGTGCCGCGCAGGTTGTCCAGCGCCTGCCGGACCGAGGTTCGGAAGGCAGCGATTGAGCCCGCGACGCTTTCGTTTCGTTGTTCCTTCTCCCGCACCGAATTGGTCTGGTTCGCCGACAAGCGATCGCGTTCGATCATGTTGTCGCGGAATACGATCACGGTCCGCGCCATCGCCCCGATTTCGTCCGCGGCGCGCGTGCCGGGGATTTTAACCGACATGTCGCCGTCAGCGAGCCGCGTCATGACCGCGGCCAGGCCGTTGAGCGGCCGGGCGATGCTGCGGCCGATCAGCCAGCTAAACCCCAGGCCGATCAGCACAGCCGCGATGCCAACGCCGGTGATGATGTTCCGGGTGCGCGCCTGCGAGTGCGTCAGCGCCGCGGACGCCGCGCCGGTGTAAATCTTCGCCGAAGCGATGATCTCCTCGGCGATCGGGATCATGCCTTTGACGTTGTATTCGATCACCGCGACGGGCGGCCCGATCTTGTCGGTGCGGTCTATCCATTCGGCGAAGGTGTCGCTGTAGGTCTGGACCTGCCGGGCCAACTGCCCCTTGAGAACGGCAGCCGCGACGATATCGTCGAGCACCTTTTTGAAATTCTTGAACTCATCGAAGAACAGCGACTGCATCAACGTCGAGTGCGTCAGCCGGTACTCCGCCTCGAATCGGCGCATGGTGAGCAACGAGATCAGCAGGTTGCGTTCGTCGGCCTCGCCCATCCAGGACATGTCCTCATGGATGATGCGCTCCACGGCGGCCGCCGATTTGGTCATGCGGTCGCGCACGCCGTCCTCTTCGGTAAAGCCGAGGATTTTCTGGTTGCGTGCGAGATCGTCGAATTGGGCGGCGACTTCCTCGAGTTGGCCCTTCAACGGCGCGAGCTTTTTTTCGCGTCGATGCATCGACCGCGGCCTCGATGGCTCCGAGCGTGCGGACTGCGGTGTCGTGGCTGGCCTCGAACGACTGGATCAGATCTTGGCTCGGCCGCCCGACGAAATCTCGGGTGCGCACCCGCAGCGAAATCAATGCCGTGCGGAACTCGCGGCTGATTTCGGCCACATCGGATGCACGCTCGGCAGCCCGGAAGGCGTGCTCGACCTCGGTCTCGCCGGCCATGTAGGCAATGCCGTTGACCAGGAAGCCGATCACCGGAATCAACGCCAGCACAACAATGCGCGTACGCACCGAGACGCGGGTGACCAGGCGATGAAACGAAAGGGTCATGCAGTGCGGCCTTACGCTGATCGAAGCGGTAGCAAGCTACCGAGGCGTGGCGGCAGCGAAAATGAACCGGAAATGGTTAATAATCCGGGAAAATGGCTGGTTCGCGGGCGTTTGCGCCGGCATCCCGATTGCGGCTTCGGTTTGTGCGCCGCACAATCCAGTGGCATAGAATCGCGGACAGACCCTTTGTTTCCGGATACGCAGATGCCGCAATCACAAGCCCGTCCTGAATTTGGCAGCGGCCTCCTTGCCATGGCGCGCGCCGCGACGTCGGCGGCTGAGGCGCTGCTGTCCGACGCCACGGCCAAGGTCCGCGAGCGTGTCACGCTGGACGGCCAGCCGATCGCGCGTTTGCTTGACCGCGAGCAGCGAGCGGCGCACGGACTGGCCTGGCTCGCCACCTATGTCGAGGCGGTGCGCCAACTCACCGCCTATGCCGAACGCATGACGGCGGACCGACGCCTCACCGAGATCGAGGAGTTGCTGGTCCGCATCGGGCTTGGCGAATATCTCGCGCAAATCCAGGGTGGCATCCCGATCAGCCAGGGCGAGATGGTGCGCCCGACCGATTTCGGCATCTCTGCCGCCGCCGTTGCGGCGCGCATGGAGGGCGAGGCCGAGGCGCTGATCGCGATCGGGCAACACGGCGCAGCACCGCGCCCGCCTGGTCGAGCTGATGGGTGCGGGCTCGAGCGCAACGATCGGCGCTTGCGGCCTCGACGACACGCTCGAATCAATCCGCGACGAAATGCGCAAGTTCGCCGACAGCGAGGTTGTCGGGCATGCCCAGGGCTGGCACCGCACCAACAGCTACATTCCGCTCGACGTCATCGGGCAGATGTCCGATCTCGGTGTGTTCGGCCTGACCATTCCCGAGGAGTTCGGCGGGTTGGGTCTCGGCAAAGAATCGATGTGCGTCGTCTCCGAGGAATTGTCGCGTGGCTATATCGGCGTGGGCTCGCTCGGCACCCGATCGGAGATCGCAGCCGAACTGATCCTCGGCAGCGGCACCGAGGATCAGAAGCGGAAATGGCTGCCGAAGCTCGCCTCGGGCGAAATCCTGCCGACCGCGGTGTTCACCGAGCCTAACACCGGCTCCGACCTCGCCTCGCTCAAGACCCGCGCGGTGCGCTCGGGCGATGTCTACAAGGTCTACGGCAACAAGACCTGGATCACGCATCCGGTGCGCGCCGACCTGATGACGCTCCTGGTGCGCACCAATTCGAACGAGAAGGGCTATCGCGGCCTGTCCATGCTGCTCGCCGAGAAGCCGCGAGGCAACGACAGCAACCCGTTCCCGGTCGCCGGCATGACCGGCACCGAGATCGAGGTGCTCGGCTATCGCGGAATGAAGGAATACGAGATCGCGTTCGACGGCTTCGAGGTCAAGGCCGAGAACCTGCTCGGCGGCGTCGAGGGGCTCGGCTTCAAGCAGCTCATGAGCACCTTCGAATCGGCGCGCATCCAGACCGCGGCGCGCGCCATCGGCGTGGCGCAGTCGGCGATGGAGCAGGCGCTGGCCTATGCGCGCAACCGCGTGCAGTTCGGCGAGCCGATCGTCCAGTTCCCGCGCGTCGCCGACAAGATCGCCATCATGGCGGTCGAGATCATGATCGCGCGGCAGCTCACCTATTACGCGGCGCGGCAGAAGGATTCCGGCCGGCGCTGCGATCTCGAGGCCGGCATGGCGAAGCTTCTGGCCGCGCGCGTCGCCTGGGCCGCCGCCGACAACGCGGTGCAAATCCACGGCGGCAACGGCTTCGCCATGGAATTTCCGGTCTCGCGCATCCTGTGCGACGCCCGCATCCTCTCGATCTTCGAGGGCGCTGCCGAAATCCAGGCCCAGGTCATCGCCCGGCGGCTGCTGGATGGTTCGAACTGACACAAACGGCACTTGGTTTCGATCCGTCATGCCCGCGCTTGTCGCGGGCATCCAGCCTTAATTTTCTTTCAGGTCAAAGGCGTGGATGGCCGGGCCTTCGCCCGCCGAAGGGTGGCCTCCACGCGCTTTCCCAACAGCGCTCTGGCCCGCAGGCGGGACAAGCCCGGCCATGACAATCTCTGATTCAATACGTGCTTTAGGCCTGATAGCCGAGCGCGCGAAGCGACGCCGCGACTGCCTGCGGCAGCGGCGTGTGCGGCATGTCCCCGATCGCGGCTTGAGCTTCTCACCCGAAATCGCGGTGCGGCACGCGCCACAGATATTCCAGCTCGGCGAGCTCGCGGCCCATCGCCGTCAATTGCCCGAACGTCTTGATCATCCACCAGCTCATCGGCCGGACGTTGAACTTGGCTTTCGTCACCGCCTCGATCGCCGCGATCAGCTCGTGGCCGGTCACCGCGTGGCCGGGAAATCCGAACGCCTCGAACGGCGCGAACTCGGCGCGCGTGTCCGCGAGCCGCACCAAGGTGGCGGTGAAATCCGGCAGATAGGCCCAGGCATGCACCGCATCGAGCGGGCCGGGATAGGTCAGGCGCTGCCGCGCGATATCCTTGGCGATCACCAGATCGAACCACGAGCCGCTGCCGCCGCCGAAAAAATCGCCGGCGCGAAGAATGATGGCGCGCATGCCGCGATCGCACGCCTCGCGGATGCGCTGCTCGATCTCGACGCGCATGCCGCCCTTGCGCGTGGTCGGCTGCATCGGCGTCGTTTCGTCGAGCACCGGCGGCATGCCGCGGCCGTAGTTCCAGACGCTGCCGGGAAACAGCAAGGTCGCGCCGCTGCCTTCCGCCGCCGCGATCGCGCCATAAGCGAGCGACAGCGCGTTCTTCTGCCATTCGGTGATGACGGGATTGAGCGCGTTGAGCACCACGTCGCAGCCTTGCGCCGCCGCGACTGCCTCGTCGCGCGTCACCGCTTCGACGGCTTCGACTCGCCGCGGCAACGCGCCGGCGCGGCCGGGCCGCACCAGGCCTTTCACCGTCCAGCCGGCGTCGCGGAACGCCTCGGCTGCG
Organism: uncultured Alphaproteobacteria bacterium; assembly: GCA_963702635.1. Taxonomy (GTDB): domain Bacteria; phylum Pseudomonadota; class Alphaproteobacteria; order Rhizobiales; family Xanthobacteraceae; genus Z2-YC6860. The sequence goes on along the minus strand of CAVPDL010000002.1, from coordinate 50,678 downwards.
GATAATCCGAGCCGGCCGGCCGCGCCGAGCACGAGAATCTTGTCTTTCATCGCTACCTGTTTCCGGTCGTGGCCCGCCGCTATATTCGTGGTCCGCCCCTATATAGAGACCGTCTCGGCCACGCCATGGCCACCGCAGGAAACGGGTGCTAGGAAGCGGTCATGTCCGATTTCATGTCGCACATTCTGGTTCCGGTCGCGATCGGCGCGGTGGCGATTGTGTTGCTGCTCGGCCTGATCAACATGATGCGCGGCGGCTCGGCCAATACCTCGCAAAAGCTGATGCGGCTGCGCGTCCTGCTGCAGTTCGTCGCCATCGTCGTCATCATGGCGACAATCTGGATCATGGGCCGCTGAGGCTTGCCCATTTTGCGGGCGGCGCGCACCGAGAATCGCTAAAATAGCCTCAAGATTCGAACGCGGCATCCGGCCGCTCCCGCAGAGGCCGCCCCATGGTCGTATTGAACCGCATCTACACCCGCACCGGCGACGACGGCACCACGTCGCTCGGCTCCGGCGCCCGCCGCAAGAAATACGATCTGCGCGTCGCCGCCTACGGCACGCTCGACGAGGTCAATGCCGTGATCGGCCTCGTGCGGCTGCACACCGCGGGCGACGCCGCGCTCGATCCCGCGCTCGGCCGCATCCAGAACGATCTGTTCGACGTCGAAGCCGATCTCTGCCTTTCCGAAAAAGGCCCGGGCGGCGCGCGGCTGACCGTCACCGACGCACAGGTCGCCTGGATCGAGGGCGAGATCGACCGGCTCAACGACGAGCTTGCGCCGCTGCGTTCCTTCATCCTTCCCGGCGGCACGCCGGCCGCGGCCACCATGCATCTTGCCCGCACCGTCTGCCGGCGCGCCGAGCGCATCATGGTCGAGCTCAAGGACCAGCCCGGCGAGACCGTCACCGAGGCGTCGCTGCAGTACGTCAATCGCCTGTCGGATTTCCTGTTCGTCGCCGGCCGCTACGCCAACGACAAGGGCGCGCGCGATGTGCTTTGGGCTCCGGGACAGAATCGATGACGCACGTGGCGAGAGCCGCGCTCATCGTTGGCATGATTGTTTGCGCAGGTTCGGTGGCGCGCGCCACGCCACTCGACGAATTGATCGAGCCGGAGAAGGATCGCAGCGCCTGCTTCACCCGCGTCTATGATGCCGCACATCTGCGCCAGCATCCGCGTCAGAAAATCACCTCGATGCGGATCTGGCTGAGGTACGAGCAGATGCCCGGCGGCGTCGAAGGACTTGCGCTCGATCTCGGCATCGCCGTCGTCCGGCACGGCGACGCGACGCCGCTGTTCGCGCAGGGCGATTGCATCTGGGACGAGCGCGCCAACGTCAACACCTCCGACCGGCGCATGATCATGGCCTTGAACAAAGACGAGGCTGCGGTCTGCATGACCTCGGCGCAGCCCGACGTGTTCGAATTCGACCAGCGCGGAGGAAGGCGGCTATCTGCTGATGGACCGCGGCAAGGATCGCGATACGCTTTTGGTCTACCTGCCCGACAGCATGACCATGGTGAAACGGGCGGCCCGGCGGAAGCACCTGTTCGTCAAAGTTTGGGGCCGATGATCGCATCTTTATGCTGCGCCGGACCGATATCCGGGAATGCGCCGCCGTCGAGGATGCCGTGACCACGCCGGAACCTGGAGTGGAGCCCAGATCGCGCTGACCAAGCAGCGTTGACCCCGCATAAGCCGGCTATTAGGGTGCACCGCACCATATTCCGGGCCCGAAAATCCGGGGCAAAGCGGCCCGAGGAGCCGACCTTTCACATGAAGATTCTGGTGCCCGTCAAACGGGTGGTGGACAAGGACATCAAGATTCGCGTCAAGGCCGACGGCTCGGGTGTCGAGCTTGGCAACGTGAAGATGTCGATGAATCCCTTCGACGAGATCGCGGTCGAAGAGGCGATCCGCTTGAAAGAAGCCGGCAAGGCGACCGAGATCATCGCGGTCTCGATCGGACCGCAGCAGGCCGGCGAAACCATCCGCACCGCGCTCGCCATGGGCGCCGACCGCGGCATCCTGGTCAAGGTCGACGGCCCGGTCGAGCCGCTTGCCGTCGCCAAGATTCTGAAAGCCATGGTCGACGCCGAGAAGCCCGGTCTCGTCATCATGGGCAAGCAGGCGATCGACGACGATTGCAACGCCACCGGCCAGATGCTTGCGGCGCTGACCGGCTGGCCGCAGGGCACCTTCGCCTCCAAGCTCGCGGTCGACGGCGACACCATCCAGGTGACGCGCGAAGTCGACGGCGGCTTGCAGACCGTCAAGCTGAAGGGACCTGCGATCGTCACCACCGATCTGCGCCTCAACGAGCCGCGCTATGCATCGCTGCCGAACATCATGAAGGCGAAGAAGAAGCCGATCGACGAGAAGACGCCGGATGCCTACGGCGTCGACGCCAAGCCGCGCCTCGAGCTGGTGAAGACCACCGAGCCGCCGAGCCGCAAGTCCGGCGTCAAGGTCGCCTCGCCGGCCGAGCTGTCGGCAAGCTCAAGGACGCGGGGGTGATCTGATGAGCATCGTGTCCACGCGTCGCGGCGGTTTTATTTACGCCCTCTCCCCTTGCGGGAGAGGGCAGCGCCGCGTGTGCAACAACGATGGTCGGGTGAGGGGCAGCAGCTTTACCCCTCACCCATTCTTTTCTTTTGAGATTCTGAGCAGCCCTCTCCCGCAAGGGGAGAGGGCACGAGAGGCTACCGTTGAATTCTGGGGGGCGCTGGCATGACCACGCTCCTCGTCGCCGAGCACGACAACAAGTCGCTGAAGGATTCCACCAACAAGGCGCTGACCGCCGTCAAGGCGCTGGGTGGCGATGTTCATATCCTGGTCGCCGGCAAGGATGCCAAGGCGGTGGCCGATGCCGCCGCCAAGCTCGACGGCGTCAAGAAGGTGCTGCTCGCCGACGCGCCGATCTACGAGCACGCGCTGGCCGAGCCGCTCGCAGCGCTGATCGTCTCGCTCGCCGGCCCCTATGACGCGATCGCCGCTGCCGGCCACCACCAACGGCAAGAACGTGATGCCGCGCGTCGCGGCGCTGCTCGACGTCATGCAGATATCCGACGTCAGCAAGATCGTGTCGGCCGACACCTTCGAGCGGCCGGTCTATGCCGGCAACGCGATCCAGACCGTCAAGTCGAAGGACGCCAAGAAGGTTCTCACCATCCGCACCGCGGCGTTCCAGGCGGCGGGCGAGGGCGGCTCGGCGCCGGTCGAGAGCGTCGCCGCCGCGGCCGATCCCGGCATCTCCTCGTTCGTCGGCGAGGAGCTGTCGAAGATCGGATCGCCCGGAACTCACCTCGGCCAAGATCATCATTTCCGGCGGCCGAGCCATGCAGAGCCGCGACAACTTCACCAAATATATCGAGCCGGTGGCGGACAAGCTCGGCGCCGCGGTCGGCGCTTCGCGCGCCGCGGTCGATGCCGGCTATGCGCCGAACGATTGGCAGGTCGGGCAGACCGGCAAGGTGGTCGCGCCGGAGCTTTACATCGCGGTCGGGATTTCCGGCGCGATCCAGCATCTCGCCGGCATGAAGGATTCCAAGGTGATCGTCGCCATCAACAAGGACGAAGAAGCGCCGATCTTCCAGGTCGCGGACTACGGGCTGGTGGCCGATCTCTACCAGGCGCTGCCGGAACTCGGCGCGGAATTGGACAAGATCAAGCGCTGATAAACCGCTATCCTAGGCGACAGAGACATCATGGCGCAGAGCATTCGCAAGGTCGGCATCATCGGCGCGGGGCAGATGGGCAACGGCATCGCCCATGTCTGCTCGCTCGCGGGCATTCCCGTGGTGCTGAACGACGTCGCGCCCGCCCGGCTCAAGGAAGGCGCTCGCCACCATCAACGGCAACATGGCGCGCCAGGTCAGCCGCAAGCGCATCACCGAGGAGGACAAGGAGGCGGCGCTCAAGCGCATCAGCCACGTCCGAAGCTCTACGATGGGCTGTCCGACTGCGATCTGGTGATCGAGGCCGCGACCGAGAAGGAAGAGGTCAAGCGCAAGATTTTCCAGGACCTCTGCCCGGTGCTGAAGCCCGAGACGCTGGTGGCCACGAATACCTCGTCGATCTCGATCACGCGGCTCGCGGCTTCCACCGACCGGCCGGAGAAATTCATCGGCATCCATTTCATGAATCCGGTGCCGCTGATGGAGCTGGTCGAGCTCATTCGCGGCATCGCCACCGCCGACGCGACCTTCGAGGCGTCGAAGGAGTTCGTCACCAAGCTCGGCAAGACCATCGCGGTGGCCGAGGATTTCCCGGCCTTCATCGTCAACCGTATTCTGCTGCCGATGATCAACGAGGCGATCTACACGCTTTACGAGGGCGTCGGCAACGTCGAGGCGATCGATACCGCGATGAAGCTCGGCGCGCACCATCCGATGGGGCCGCTGGAGCTCGCCGACTTCATCGGCCTCGACACCTGCCTGTCGGTGATGCAGGTGCTGCACGAGGGGCTGGCCGACTTCGAAGTACCGGCCGTGTCCGCTGCTGGTGAAATACGTCGAGGCCGGCTGGCTCGGCAAGAAGGCCGGCCGCGGCTTCTACGACTACCGCGGCGCCAAGCCGGTGCCGACGCGGTAGCCGCGAGTCACTCCGGGTTCGCGAGCTTACGCTCGCGCCCCCGGAATGACGGAGTGCTATGCCGCCGCTGCCGGCATCTGCGGTGCGGTCTCGCGCCAGCACGGCAGGGCCGAGACGCGGCCGAACCACTCTTGCACGTGGCCATACGGACCGAGCGGGAACTCGCCTTGCTTGGCATAGAACAGCGGCGCCGCGACAGCGAAGTCGGCCAGCGTCAGTTCTTCGCCAACCAGATACTTGTGCTGCTTGGACAGCCATGTGTCGAGGAGCTTGCATTCCTTGTTGAATGCCTCGGTGCCTTTCGCCACCGCGGCCTCGTCGGGCGGACCGAGATTAAGAAGCTTTTTCACCAGCCGGTTGAAGACCAGCGGCTGGCAGGCCTCCGCGCCCCAATGCGCGAGCTGCCAGCACTGCCAGCGGGTGATCAAGGCGCGCGCCTTGGCATCGTTCGGCCACAGCGGCGACGGCTTCAGGCTCGCCAGATACTGCATGATGGCGTTGGATTCGGTCAGCGTGAAATCGCCGTCGACCAGCGCGGGCGTGCGGCCGGCCGGATGCACCGTGAGGTAGGCGGCGGTCCGCGGCTTGGTCAGGTCGACGAATTCCAGTTCGAGCGGGATGCCGAGGTGGGCGGCGACGGCGCGCACCTTCCAGGTGTTCGGCGAGGGCGGAAATCCATAGAGCTTCATGTGCAACTCCTCTGCTGGTCAGACTGACAGTTTGCTTGGACGAGGTGACGCGGCTGTGGCGGCGATGCCTCAGTCGCGACACGATGCGGTCGTTTTCGGCTGCTGGTAGGTTGCCGTGGGATCGACAACGGCGCCGTCTTCGTAACGGTCATGATGGCGAATCCACGCCATCGAATGCACCAGGCCCTCCTCGTCGCGGCCCTTCGGCACGAGGTCGAGCATGTTGTAAGTGCCGACCAGGATATCGAGGCCGCGGCCATAAGCCGAATAGGTGTGGAACACCTCGCCCTTGTCGTTCCTGGCAAACACGCTCAGTCCCGGCGCTTCGTCGCTCGGGAAGGGCTGGGCCTTGTAATTGTAGTACGTCTCGCCGCTCTTCTTCGCGGCCTCGGTGAACGACACGTGGTGGTCGTAGTTGAAGTCGCTGCCATACGACGACACCCACTTGAAACGCCAGCCCATGCGCCTCTTGAAGGCCTCGATCTGGACGAGCGGCGCGCGCGACGCCACCACGAATGTCACATCGCGCTGGGCAAGATGAATTGCTGCGCCGTCGAAATGGTCCGCCAGGTACGAGCAGCTCGGACAGCCCTGCTCCCAGCCCGGGCCGAGCATGAAATGATAGACCATGAGTTGGCTGCGCCTGCCGAACAGCTCGGCCAGCGTCTCCTTGCCGTTCGGTCCGTCGAACCCGTAGTTCTTTTCGACCTTGACCCATGGCAGCTCGCGCCGCTGCCGGCTCAGTTCATCACGGGCGCGGGTGAACTCTTTCTCGGCAGCGAGATGAGCCTTGCGAGCCTCCAGCCATTCACTCTGTGAGACGACCTTGTGCATATACAACTCCTCGAGATGGAACAGCGAGTCACGCTGCGGCGTGCGCGATCTGCCATAGGTTGAACAATGCCAGGACCGCGATGGTGAGCCAGTTCAGGCTTTGACCCGCCCGGCGGCCGAAGCCAGCAATCTCCGTCCCCCACATGTTCCAGGTCTGCAGCAGCCGGCCGATCACCAGCAAGATGCCGGCGACGTGCAGCGCCGCGTGCCAGCCACCGTTGATCTCGTAGATCAGCATCAGCAGCACCGCGAGAGGAATGTATTCGACCGCGTTGCCGTGCAGCCGCATCATGCGCAGCATTTGCGGATTGCCGCCGTCGCCGAGCGGAACACCGAGCTTGACCCGGTGCACGGTGACGTTGACGGCCAGCGCCACCATGATGATCGCCAGGATCGCGGCATAAAAGGCGGTGATGGAAATGTACATCGGTCGATCTCGCGGTGGATGCTGAAATACATGGTGTGGCTTCGCCGATCAGTTCACCGGCGTCATCCAGCCGACGCCTGCGCCGCCGGGCTCTGTCAGGATGGCGATCCGCCCGACATTCGGAACGTCGAAGATCGGGCGCATCAGCTTGGCGCCGGCCGCGGTCGCCTTCTTCACGCGCGCGTCGACGTCGTCGACCGCGAGATAGGACATCCAGGCTTCGGGCAGTTTCTCCATGCGGGCTGGTTGGTCGGGAAAATGCCGCCGACCGGCTTGTCCCCCTGCATCGCCACCCAGTAGGTCGTATCGTCCTGCATCGGCATGGCGTTGTAGGTCCAGCCAATGGTGTCGGCGTAGAACTTCTTGGCGCGCTCCGCGTCTTTGGTGAGCAGTTCGTTCCAGTAAAAATTCCCATGGGCAAAGGCCATGTTGTCCTCCATTCACGCAAAGAGCTTTTCGAGCTTGTCGAGCGCGCCGCCCCAGCCGTGCTGGTGACGATCGCGTGCATCGTCGTCGAAGAACTGCTCGTGTGTCAGCGTCAGGATGGTGCCGCCGTCGTCGGGCTTGAACAGAAGTGTCACGAGCGATTCGCGCTCGGGCGTGCTTTTCCAGGCCCAGGTGTAGACCAGCTTCTCGTTCGGCACGATTTCGCGGTAGACGCCACCGACCTCGTGAATGTCGTTGGCCATGTGGCCGACGATCCGGTAGCGGCCACCGATACGAAGGTCGGTCTCGGCCTCCACTTTCTGCACGCCCGGCGGGCCAAACCAGCGCGCTATCGTTTGCGGCTCGGTGAACGCGGCGAAGACCTTGGCGGGTGGCGCGTTGATGCGGCGCTTGAGGGTGAGGCTTGGCTTGGTGGCTGTTGCGGTGTCCATGATTTGTCTTCCTCCAAAAATGCGGTCAAGCGGTTGAGCTGCTCGGACCAGAACCTTTCATATCGTTGCAACCAATCCATGGCGGATTTCATAGCGGCCGGCGTGAGCTGGCAGTTCACGGTGCGGCCGCTCTTGCTGCGCGAGATCAGGCCGGCATCCGACAGCACGTCGAGATGCTTCATGATCGCGGGCAACGACACCGGGAACGGCCGGGCCAGTTCGCTGACCGTTAGGCTTTCCTCTTCGTCCAATCGCGCCACCAGGGCGCGCCGCGTCGGGTCGGCGAGCGCGGCGAAAATGCGGTCGAGCGCATCTTCTCGATAGTTAACCATTAGGTTAAGTGTATGCACGCCCTGCTCGCGCTGTCAACACGCCTTGCAGAATTAATTTCGCAACGCCCTTGCGATGAAGCGCACCGATCGGCCGTCGATCGCGGCAATGCCGATGAAGATCGCAGCCATCCCGGCGAGCTGATGGGGATCGACCGCCTCGTTCAGCAGCACAATGCCCAGCACGATTGCGCTGACCGGGCTGAGGAAGGTCACGATCAGGGCGTTGGTGGCGCCGGCGCGCGCAATGATGCGGAAATAGATCAGGTAGGCGAGCGCGGACGACAACAGCGCCAGCGACAGCATCGCCCAGATCGCGGGCTTCGACGCCGTGAACACTGCTCCAGGCCGGTCGAACAGCAGAACGAACGGCAGCAGCAGCACGGTCGACATGCTGAGCTGTCCGGTCGCCACCACGATCGACGGATAGCCGCGCACGCGCCGCGCCAGCACTGCGCCGAGGCCGAATGAGCACGCTCCGGCAAGGCAGGCGAGTTCGGCGAGCACATTGGTGCCGAGATCGGTCAGCAGATCGGGACCGATCAGCAGCACGACGCCGGCGAAGCCCGCGATCAGGCCGACGATCCGGCCCATCGACAGCCTGTCGTCATGCGTCATCAGATGTGCGGCCAGCACGCCGAACAGCGGCGTGGTGCCGTTGAGAATGCCGGCCAGCCCGATCGTAATGTGGATCTGGCCCCAGAACAGCAGTGTGAATGGTATCGCGTTGTTGAACGCCGCCATCACCGCGAGATTCCGCCAGGTCGCGGCGTCGCGCGGGAACCTGCTTCCCATGGCGCGTGCAATGACCGCCAAAGTCGCGGCGGCAATGCCGACGCGGAACAAGGCGAGTGTCATCGGCGGAATGTCCAGCACCGCGATCTTGACGAAATAGAACGAGCCGCCCCACAGCACCGAAAGAACCAGCAGAAGCAGCCAGTCGGTGGCCGTCATCGAGAGCGTGGGTTTGGGAGCGTGCATTGCAGGCGGGTTCCGGATCGCCCGGACCCTGCCCGATCCGGGAGCACGCCACCACCGGTTTGTTGGAATGGCGGCTGCGGCGCGGGCCCGGTGGAGCTGGGTCACAATTCCTTAACAGCAAACCGCTATTTGTGATGCGGGGTGACTACGCTGCTCGGCTGCGGTCGCGATGCCCGTGTCATCCATTCCCAGCTTTTCCGGGTTTCCCACGCCGTTTTCATCAGGTTCGTCGACAAGTTCGACCGATCCCTCGACAACGTCGACAGCGACCAGTCCGGCAAGCCAGCCGGCCGCTAGCACCGCCGGCAGCACGTTGCTGTCGACGATCGCCTCGACCCAATCGATTGCTTCCAGCACCGCGCCCAATTGGCTTGCCGAAGCGCAGAGTGCGATCCAGGATTCCGAAAGCTCCGGCGGCATGATGGGCGCGCTGCAAGCCTCGTCCCTAGACAGCCGGCCCGGAAGCGTTGCGTCGTTTCTGGTGCAAAGCCAGAACGAGGCCAACGCGATGGCTTCGATCATGCAGAGCGCGGTCCAGAACGAGGGCCAGCTCTACGCGCAGATCGCACAGACCGAAGGTCAGCAAGCCGCGCAGGAGCGGCAGGCCCAGGAAAACGCGCTGCTCCATCCGCCTGCTCAGACCAACTTCACTCCGGACGCACAGCTTGATCCCACGATCTATTTCCCCGACGGCTCCTCGATCGATACCACCAGCAACATTATGACCCTGGCCAACGGCAATCAGATCGACACAACCACGGGCCTGCCCTACGTTGATTCCAGTTCGCTCATTCAACTGGCGAATGGCGCTTATCTCGACACCAAGAACAACATCCTGCACGAGAGCAACGGCGCCCAGATCGATGCCACCACGGGACTCGCGGTCTCAACCACGGCATGAATGCAGCGCGTCCTTTTTGCCGAGGTGCGTGTCCGGCCGAGGCATCGTTAGCTTCGCGTTAACGGTCAGATTTCGTTAACGCGTCAGGCATAGAGTGCAACCAGCGAATCCGGTCCCACCCGATGGCGATTGCCTCTGTCAACGCTGCGTCCGCCACCTCCAGTAACTGGCTGAAGGAAGCCCAGGATTCGCTTGCCGCGTCGGAAACGCCCGGCGGCATGATGGGAGCGCTGCAGGATGCGCGCTCCGACCCCGCCAGCCTCAAGACGTTCTTGGCGAAGAGCCAGAACGCGATGTTCAACCTGGCGCAGATCGTGCAGAACAACCAGACCTCGGCCGGCGCGCTCTATGCGCAAATGGCCGCCACCGCGGCACAGAAGCGCGCCGACGAGCGGGCCGCGCTCGTAGCGAAATTCAACCCGGCGCAAACCAATTTCAACCCGCCGGCGCAACTCGATCCGGTTATCTATTTCGACGACGGCTCAAACATCGACACCAGCACCAACATCTGGACCAAAGCCGACGGCACCCAAATCGACACCACCACGGGCCAGCTCTACATCGATCCCAAGACGGTCGTCAGCATGGCGAACGGCGCCTATCTCGACACCAAGAACAACATCCTGACGATGTCCGACGGCACCAAGATCGACACCATCACCGGTCTCAAGATCACGGTCTGAGTATCGGCCATGGACATCGCCTCCATCGCTGCAGCCTTTGTCGCCGCCCAGGCCGGGCAATTGCAGACCGCGATGGCGGCCAAGATGCTGAAGATGAATGCCAGCGCATCCGCCGACGTGGCCAAGCTGCTGGATGCCGCGCAGCAGAATTTCAATCAGCTGGCCAACGTGGCGAGCGGCATCGGCGGCAATCTCGACATCAGCGTGTGACCGCCGCGCCGCTCCAATCCTTCGATCACTCAACGACAAGATTCGGTTTGAGGGCGACAGGCCGCGACACGTTGTAAAAGTTCGGCGATGTCGCAATCACCGCCTCGTGAATCTCGGCGAATTGCTCCTTGGTGCCGCTGCCCTTGATGCGCACGGTGTAGGGCCTGTCCTCAATTGAGCCAGATGATAGCAGCCGCGAGGTGAATTGCGGCGAGGAAATTTCTGGCGGTTTTGTCGTAGCGCGTGGCGATGGCGCGATATTGCTTGAGCTTGCAGAAAAAATTCTCGATGAGGTGGCGCGCCTTGTAGGCCTCCTTGTCGAAATCTCGTTTAATCTTGCGGTTGCTCTTGGGTGGGATCACGACCGACTTGCCCCGGGCCAGCAAGGGCTCGATCACCCGTTCATCGGCATCGAAGGCTTTGTCTGCCAGTAAGGTGTCGGCCGCCATGTTTGGCAGCAGCGCGTCGGCACCTTCCAGGTCATGGGCTTGGCCCGGCGTCAAAATGAAGTCCAGCGGATTGCCCAATGCGTCGACAAGCGCATGAACCTTGGTGCTCAGCCCGCCTTTGCTGCGCCCGATCGCTTGGTCTTCGCCGTCTTTTTTTGGGCGCCGGCGCTATGCTGATGCGCCCGCACGATCGTGCTGTCGATCATGGCGCACGCATTGTCGGCATCGCTCGCCAGCATCTCAAACAGCTTCTTCCACACGCCGCTCTTGGCCCAGCGCGAAAATCGCGTGTGAATCTTGATCGGGTCCCCAAAACGCTCTGGAAGGTCTCGCCATGGTATTCCGGCGCGATAGCGGTAAAGCACCGCCTCCACAAACAGCCGATTATCCTTGGCGGTCACTCCGACGTGACCCTGCCGTCCCGGCAGCACATCTTTGACCCTGGCCCATTGATCATCCCGAAGACCATAGCGGCGCATCTGTCAGCTCCGAATCGGCTGACCGCCTATGAATCACGCGATAATCTGCTTGGGAATCCTCTAATTGAGGACAGGCCCTAGCTCAGGCTCTCATAGCCCGCCGGTACGGCGGGATCGATTCCGAGGAAACCACGGAGATCAATCTCACCGTCGGTCTCGATCTCCAGGCTTTCGAGAATGATTCCATGCACCGCACACTGCGCGACATATCCCACCATCATGCAGGCGTTGAGTGCCGCCAGCAGATGTTCCTGCGGATTGGCGAACCGATTGGTTCCGCCGAGTTCGCAAGGCTCGTCGATGTCGAACGAGAACCGGCGCGGCACCCGTTCTCCGCCAATCCCGAAGCCGTCGACGTTCGCACGACTCCGCGCCCCGCCTTGCCAGGTCGTGGTGACGCGCCAGTCTGTCCTACCTTTGGCGGCATTCCGCCTGACGCCATCGATCAAGGCAAACAGGTCGTCGACATTGATGCCGTTGATGACATTCGGTTCGACGGTTTTCGTGAGAGAAACCATGACAAGGACTCCTTCTGTTGGGTAGCATGAGTTCCAGTTGGACTAATGCAGCGTGGCGAGCGCCGCCTGAATGCGCCGGCCCTGTTTTTCGGTGATCAGGCTGGACAGCACTTTGCCGAACTGCGGGTGCTGGGCGCCCGAATGGATGTATTGCCAGCGGTAGGCCTTGAGGAATGCGGCCCCGATTGCGAGCGCCTCGATCTCGTCAATCGCGCGGCCGCACTTGGCAACGAAGTAGCCGGCGTCGGCCTTCGCCTGGGCTTGTAGAATGCCGTCCACCGCGGTGACCAGCTCGATGAACTCGTCGACCGCACGGTCGCGTTGCTCCGTGGTCAGGCCAGCGTCGTGGCGAACCCATTCGAGCTCATCGAGGATTGCATGTTGGCTTTCCTCCCTCCAGTGATAGAGGAACACATCCTTGAACAGCTCGGAGAGATCGGTGTCGGGCTCGATGCTCTGACGATAGTGGAGCTGTGTAAAAAGCTCGATGTCCAGCGTCAGCGCCAACACCGCCCATGTGCTCTTGCCGAGCACGACGTGAGCGACGCCGTTGGGGTCGATGTCGAAGCGATAGCCGTCAGGCAGCACCTCGCCGACCATCGCGTCGATACGGCGGAACAGCGCCTGATGCTTCAGCTCCTCGTCGCTGAATCGGACCAGCGCCTCGAGCGCGACCTGGTCGCCGAACCAGTGGTCGTGACTCAGCTCCAGGACCTTGGCGTTGATGAAACGCTCGACCAACCCGAAGATGTTGGCGTAGGTGCGGCCCTGGATATGGCTGACGAAGCGCTTTTCATCGGCCGACAGGGTGGTGAACGCAGCGGCGAGCGAGAGCCCGTCCGGCAGGAACTTGTGGGCGACATCGAAGCGGCGCCCGCGGATAACGTCCTTGTCGATGTCCCAGCGCACCCGCTTGGACGTCTGAACGCAGCGCGCATACCGGTCGCTGCCGGAAATTTTGTCGATCGCATTCATGTCCTGTCTCCCGAACTGCGCGCCGACCGAAGGGATAGGCCGGCCGGCTGATGCGGCCATCCGTACGGCGGCGGGCGGTCGAGAGGCTATGACCAGCCCGCCGGGAGACATGACCGAAACGCCGGTTCTTGCTAGGAAGCAGGTATGGACGCGTTATCCGACGTCTTGAGGGTGGCGCATTTGACCGGCGGCGTGTTCCTGCACGCCGAGTTCTCCGAGCCATGGTGCATGGCGGCACGCGTCCCGCCCGAGCAGTGCGCGCCCGCGCTCGGGCCGGCATCCCATCTGATCATCTATCACTATATCGTGGAGGGTCACCTTCGTATCCGGGTCGAGGGTGAGGATGGAGAGGATATCGTGATTGGGGCCGGCGAACTCGTTCTATTGCCGCGCAATGATATGCATCTGATGGGCAGCGACCTGAGCCTGCCGCCGGTGGCAGGCAGCGACATCATCCATCCGCCCAAGGACGGCGGGTTGTATTCCATCCATCATGGCGGCGCCGGCCGACGCACGCGGATGATCTGCGGGTTCCTCGGCTGCGACAGCGCCGAAGGCAATCCGGTGATCTCGACCCTGCCGCCGTTGCTCAAACTCAACGTCGAGCAAAGCGGAGCAGGCGAGTGGATCCGCTCGACATTCCGATATGCCGCGGATGAGATCGCCGCCGGCCGTCCGGGTTCGGAAACAGTGCTGGCCAAGCTCTCGGAACTGCTATTCGTGGAGGCAGTGCGGCGTTATGCGGAGGTGCTGCCGGACGGCCAGACCGGATGGCTCGCCGGCTTGCACGAGCCTTACGTCGCGCGGGCGCTGGCGCTGCTGCATCGTGACATCACGCGACGTTGGACCGTCGATGATCTTAGCCGCGAGGTCGGCCTGTCGCGGTCGGCGTTGGCCGACCGATTCATTCGTTTGATCGGGGTGCCGCCGATGCACTACCTCGCCAACTGGCGCATGCAGGTCGCCACTCAGAAGCTCCGCAACACCAACGCATCGCTGGCGCAAATTGCCGCGATTGTAGGCTACGAATCCGAGGCGGCATTCTCCCGCGCGTTCAAGAAGGCGTTCAGTGTGGCGCCGGCCACATGGCGGCGCTCCCACAGTTAGGCAAGGCTTGCCCTATTTCCCAAGCGCCGCTGTCACGAGCTTGACCGCGTCGCCGCTCGCCCATTCGGCGGGCCCCGCCAAGGTCGCAAGCTCGCAGCCGTTGCCGTCGACGATCAAGGTGGTCGGCATGCCGAACGCGTTGCGAGGGAAACACCTTGGCGTTGCGGGAATAGCAGTCGAGCTTGTAGACGCGACGTCCGTCCAAGCCTTGGCTTTCTCGGCGCCGCGGGTGTCGATGTTGACTGCAACGCCCTCGATGACGAACGGTCTTATTGCAGCCTGATTTTCGCCGCCCGGATTACTTTGCCCCACTTCTCGGTTTCTTCGCCGATTAGTTTCGCAAAGTCGGCGGGCGAGCCGATAAGCACGGTGCCGTCCAGGTCGGCAAGCCGAGCTTTTATCTTGGGATCGGCGAGGCCGGCATTGATCTCCTTGTTCAGTTTGTCGATAATTTCGGTGGGCGTATTCTTGGGCGCGCCGAAGCCAAAGATGGAGCTCGCCTCGTAGCCCGGGACGAACTCGCCCACGGTCGGGATGTCCGGTAATGCGGCCGAGCGCGTCGCGGTGGTTATCGCGAGAGCGCGCAGCTTGCCGGCCCTGATGTAGGGAATTAACTGGGCTGGGTTGGTGAACAGGACCTGCACCCGCCCGCCGAGCAGGTCAGTCAGCGCGGGTGCCACGCCGCGATAGGGCACATGCACCATGTTGACGCCGGCCATCATCTTGAACAGTTCGGCGGTCAGTGGGTGATCCCGCCGACGCCGCCCGAACCGTAGGAGAGTTTACCCGGATTCGCCTTTGCATAGGCGATAAACTCCGGAACCGTCTTGGCCGGAACCGATGGATGCACCACCATGACAAGGGGACCGCGGATGAAACTCGCGACCGGCGCGATGTCGCGGATGAAATTGAAATTGAGTTTGCCGTAAAGCGTCGCATTGATCGCGTTCGGCGAACCGACCAAGAGGAGCGTGTAGCCGTCCGGAGGCGCGCGCACGACCGCCTCGGTGGCGATGTTGCTGCCAGCGCCCAGCCGGTTCTCGATGACGAATGGCTGGCCCAGCCGCTCCGACAGCCACTGACCCATCAGGCGCGCGAGGATGTCGTTCGGACCGCCAGCGGCAAAGCCGACGATGATGCGCACCGGCTGCGACGGATAGCTTTGCGCCCAAGCGGCGCGCGACAGGGCCGGGAGCATGGCAGCACCCACTGCCAGATGGAGAAATTGGCGGCGGAGAAATTTCACCGCGCCCTCCTCTGGTTCCGAGGTGCTCTCTCGATGCCGAGCCTGTTGCGACCTCGTCCGCGAATGTAGCGGACGCGGTTATGCCCGAATAATGCTATTACGGCATGCATATATCTCAGTTTGGTGATAGGGATGACGACGCAATGCAGATGAGCGATCGTATCGGCCATCCGATAAAGCTGCAGGACCTTCACGTCCTGATGGCTGTCGCGCAGGCGGGCAGCATGAACAAGGCAGCGGCGCTCCTGAACACCGGGCAGTCAGCCATTTCCAGATCAATTGCGGAATTGGAACATACCCTTGGCGTGCGACTGCTCGACCGCAACCCTCAGGGCGTCGAGCCAACCCAGTACGGTCGCGCCTTGCTCGATGGCGGAGCGGCGGTGTTCGATGACCTGCGCCAAGCGTTGAAGAACATCGAGTTTCTCGCCGATCCTACGGCGGGCGAAGTGCGGATCGGAAGCAGCGCTTTGATGGCCGCGAGCTTCGTTTCCGCTGTTGTCGAGCCGGCTCTCTCGACGCTATCCGCGCATCGTGTTTCATCTCCTGACCGGCCATGTGGAGGCCCTGCACCGAGAACTGAACGAGCGTAACGTCGATCTCTTGATCGCTCGGAGATTTGGCCCCATTGCAGACGAGCGACTGGATTTCGAATTTCTCTTTGATGACTCCTATGTCGTCGCGGCCGGCGTGCATCATCCGTGTGTGCGGCGGCGCAAGATCGAGCTTGCCGAACTGGTGAGCGAAGCGTGGGTGCTGCCACCGCCGGGAAGCGTGATTGCGTCGGTCGTGATGGAAGCCTTTCGCGCCCGCGGGCTCGATTATCCCCGCACGACGGTGGTCACCGAATCCTCCGAGGTGCGGACCAGTCTCCTCGCGACCGGCCGCTTTGTCACGATTTTCCCGGCTTCCGCATTGAGATTTTCCGCCAGGAGCTTGGAGGTCAAGGCATTGCCCGTTGAACTACCAATGGCCCGCCTGCCAAACGGAATTGTTGTCCCGAAAACCCGCGCGCTTAGCCCCGTCGCGCAACTTTTCATCGACTGCGCTCGCGAAGTCGCAAAATCCTTGGCAAAGCAAAAATGATCGATGCCATGCGCGCTATAGCCTTCATCAGGGAATAGCAGACATCGAAGAACAAGCCCGGCTTGTCAGCCCGGGCTATCTCCCCAGCGCCGCGATGACGAGCTTGACCGCGTCGCCGCTCGCCCATTCGGCCGGGCCCGGCCAAGGTCGCAAGCTCGCAGCCGTTGCCGTCGACGATCAAGCGTGGTCGGCATGCCGAACGCCTTGCCGATCGCCTTGAGGTCCTGGAACACCTTGGCGTTGCTGTCGGAGTAGTAGGCGAGCTTGTCGACGCCGACGTCCTTCAGCCACGCCTTTGGCTTCTCCGGGTCGCGGGTGTCGATGTTGACCGCAACGACCTCGAAATCCGGCCCGCCGAGCTTGCCCTGCAAGGCGTCGAGCGCCGGCATTTCCTTGCGGCAGGGCACGCACCAGGTCGCCCACAGGTTCAGCAGCACGGTGCGGCCACGCCAGTCGGCGAGCGACTTTTCGGCCCCCAGGGCGTCCTTGAAGGCGAGCTGTGGCAGGCGTTTCGGGCGTCCTGGCGACCGAGACGGCGGCGACCTCGCCGCGGGCCAAGCGGCGCCATCCGCCGGGCGGTTTCCACCGAAGCCTTGCAGGCCGGATCGGCCCCCGCATTGCCTGTCAGCCGGCCAATCCCGTATACCCCCGCAAGCCCGACGACGACGCCCGCCACGCCGCCCAGGATAATCAAGGCGAAACGCTTTTTGGCGTAGCTTCGTGTGGCGTCGTTCGGACCATTCATGCTCGGTGAACCCTGGTGGCAAAGAAGAGCAGCAGAAAGCGCGGCAACAAGATGTGGGGTGGGCGCTTTGCGTCCGGCCCTGCCGCCATCATGGAAAAGATCAACACCTCGATCGATTTCGATTGGCACCTGTATCGCCAGGACATCGCCGCCAGCAAGGCCCACGCGGAGATGCTCGCCAAACAGGGCATCATCGCGGCCGACGATGCCCGCAAGATCGCTCACGGTCTAGACACGATCCTGTCAGAGATCGGCGCGGGCAAGTTCAAGTTCAAGCCGGCGCTCGAGGACATCCATATGAATGTCGAGGGCAGGCTCGGCGAATTGATCGGGCCTGCGGCCGGGCCGGCTGCACACCGCGCGCTCGCGCAACGACCAGGTGGCGACCGACTTCCGGCTGTGGATCAGGGCGCGGATCGACGAGATCGACGCTCTGTTGCATGACTACCAGCGGGCGCTGGCCGAGAAGGCGCTTGCAGCATGCGGGCACGGTGATGCCTGGGTTCACGCATTTGCAGATCGCGCAGCCGGTGACCTTCGGCCACCATCTCCTCGCCTATGTTGAAATGGCGGCGCGCGATCGCGGCCGGTTCGGTGACGCGCAAAGACGAATGAACGACATGCCGCTTGGCGCCGCTGCGCTGGCCGGCACCTCGTTCCCGATCGACCGCGACATGACGGCGAAGGCGCTCAAGTTCGAGCGGCCGATGGCGAATTCGCTCGACGCTGTGTCCGACCGCGACTTCGTGATGGAGACGCTCGCCGCCGCGGCGATCACCTCGGTGCATCTGTCGCGCTTCGCCGAGGAGATCGTGATCTGGACCTCGCCGCTGGTCGGGCTGGTGAAGCTCTCCGACAAGTTCACCACCGGCTCCTCGATCATGCCGCAGAAGCGCAATCCGGATGCGGCCGAACTGGTGCGCGCCAAGACCGGCCGCGTGGTCGGCGCGCTGATACAGATGCTGATGGTGATGAAGGGCGCTGCCGCTCGCCTACCAGAAGGACATGCAGGAGGACAAGGAAGGCACCATCGACGCGCTTGATGCGTTGGCGCTTTCGATCGCCGCCATGACCGGCATGGTGCGCGACATGAAGCCGGATGCGGCGCGGATGAAGGCCGCGGCCGGCGCCGGCTATGCCACCGCGACCGACCTCGCCGACTGGCTGGTGCGGACGCTGAAGATGCCGTTCCGCGAGGCGCATCATGTCACCGGCCGGATCGTCGCCAAGGCGGCGGCGGCGGATGTGCCGCTGCACAAGCTGCCGCTCGCCGACATGCGCAAGATCGAGCCGAAGATCACGCAAGGCCGTGTTCGACGTGCTCTCGGTCGAGCGTCGGTCACCAGCCGGATTAGCTTCGGCGGCACCGCGCCGAAAAATGTGCGCGCGCAGGCCAAGACATGGCTGAAGACGCTGGCGACAAGCGAGCGCCGCGCGAAGGCCCGCGCCTCGCAAATGACACACATTCTGCTATGGTTGCGCGAAATCCTGGGGATCGCCGTGCGCCGACGTTTGTTGATGCTTTTCGCCGTGTTCGGCGCGCTCGCGTTGGCGCTGCCGTTGGCTGCCTGCGGTCGCAAGGGCGCGCTCGACCCGCCGCCGGGCGGCTATACGCTGCAAGGCGGCTCTGTCAGGACGCCAGTGACACGGCGTGGCAAGGTGCCGGAGCAGGAATCCAAACCGGAAACCAAACAGGAATACGATCAGGACGGCCGGCCGATTTTGCCGGAAGGTCAGAACCGAACGTCTCCCCGCCGATTGGCTGATCGACTGAGCGCGCCATGCACCACTTCGCTTATCGCGACGGCGTACTGCACGCCGAGGCGGTGAATCTCGCAAGCCTCGCGCAGGCGGTCGGCACGCCGTTCTATTGCTATTCCACCGCGACGCTGGAGCGGCATTATCGCGTGTTCGCCGAAGCGTTCGCCGATGTGCCGTCGCTGGTCTGCTACGCCGTCAAGGCGAATTCCAACCAGGCCGTGATCGCAACCTTGGCGAAGCTCGGCGCCGGCGCCGACGTGGTGTCCGGCGGCGAGCTTAAGCGCGCGCTCGCCGCCGGCGTGCCGCGCGATAAGATCATGTTCTCCGGTATCGGCAAGACCGCGGCCGAGCTTGCTCTCGCAGTCGACGAGAACATTCTCTGCGTCAACGTCGAGTCCGAGGCCGAGTTGGAGCTGCTGTCCGCCATCGCCGCGGGCAAGGGCCGCACCGCCAACATCTCGGTGCGCGTCAATCCCGACGTCGATGCCAAGACCCATGCCAAGATCGCGACCGGCCGCGCCGAGGACAAGTTCGGCATCCCGATCAGCTGCGGCACGGGCGCTGTATGCGAAGGCTGCGAAGCTGCCAGGCCTTCGCGTCACTGGCGTCGACATGCACATCGGCAGCCAGATCACCGAATTGTCGCCGTTTGACGAGGCATTCGCGCTGCTGTCGGATTTCGTGCGCGAGCTGCGCAGCGATGGCCACATCATTGCCCACGTCGATCTCGGCGGCGGCCTGGGCATTCCCTACCGCGAGGACAACGAGCCGCCGCCCGATCCCGCCGCTTACGCCGAAGTGGTCAAGCGCGCCACGAAGGGGCTTGATTGCAAGCTGATTTTCGAGCCTGGCCGGCTGATCGTCGGCAACGCCGGCATCCTGGTGACGCGGGTGATTTATCTGAAGCGCGGCGAAGCCAAGACCTTCGTCATTGTCGATGCGGCGATGAATGATCTTGTTCGGCCGACGCTGTACGAGGCTCATCACGATATCAGGCCGGTCGCCGCAGCCGGTTGCCGACGCCCGCCATACCACCGCAGATGTGGTTGGCCCGGTTTGCGAATCGGGCGATTTCCTGGCGCTCGACCGCGACATTGTTGAGCCGAAGCCCGGCGATCTGCTGGCAATTATGACGGCGGGGGCCTATGGCGCGGTCCAGGCCGGGACTTACAACACCAGACCGTTGATCCCTGAAGTCCTTGTCCGCGATGGCGAATGGGCGCTGGTGAGGCCGCGCCTTGAAGCCGACCAATTGATAAGTCTGGATAAATTGCCGCCGTGGCTGTGAGCCTGGCTTGCATTTTGCTTAGGTCTAAGGGACCGAGCGGCATGTTAGGATGTTGATACGAGGCAGATTCGCCCGTCCGGAGCAGTTTTTGAACGAGCCGAGCAGCGACAAGCTTGCCGACGAACAATTTGCTCGCATCCGGGCAAATGCGCTGGCGCGCGCGCTCATCCGTGCGCGGCTGGCGTTGTTCTGGGAGCGATTGTGGCCTGCGTTCGCCGCGGTCGCGACCGCAGGCGGTCTGTTCCTGGCCCTGTCCTGGCTCGGATTGTGGGTCGCGTTGCCGCCGCTCGGCCGGGCTATCGGCCTTCTCTTTTTCGTCATCCTGGCCGGCGCCGCAATCGTGCCGCTGTTCCGCGTCCGCTGGCCGTCCGTGATCGAAGGGTTGCGCCGGCTCGACCGCGAAAGTCCGTTGCCTCACCGGCCGGCCACTGCGATCGCCGACACCATGGCGCCCGAAGCCGCCGATCAATTTGCGGTGGCGCTGTGGCGCGCACATCTTGAGCGCGCCTTGCTCGCAGCACGCTCGCTCAAGGCCGGCAAGCCGTTGCCGAAGCTTGCACTCCGTGACCCGATTGCGTTGCGCGGGCTGGTGCTCATTCTGGTCGCTGCAAGCTTCGTCGCTGCCGGCTCCGATCGCACCCGGCGGATCGCCGCCGCATTCGACTGGCACGGCGTGGTCGGCGCTGCGAATTACCGGATCGACGCCTGGGTGAAGCCGCCGGCCTATACCGGCCGGCCGCCGCTGATCCTGCCCGGGCTGCATCCCGGCGAGCAGGTCGTGCAGGCGCGCGCCGGCGGTTCGGTGACGGTGCCGGCCGGCTCGACACTCGTGGTGCGCGCCACCGGCAACTCCGGACTCGATGTCGCAGTCAGCGGCGGCATCGCCGAGACCAAGGCCGAGCCGGTGCCGCAGGCGCCGAAGGGCACCGAGGAGAAGCATTTCACCATCAGCGCTGCCGGCACCGCGACGGTGCGCGGCGGCAGCGAAGACGTGAGCTGGTCGTTCAACGCCATCCCCGACCGGCCGCCGACCATCTCGCTCGCCAAGGAGCCGGAGCCTCAGCTTCGCGGCACGCTGCTGCTGCAATACAAGCTTGAGGACGATTACGGCGTGGTCGATGCCCAGGCGACATTCGAGCGCAAGCCGGCGCCAGCCGCGGCGGGCGGCAAGGAGCCGCGCCCGCTGTTCACCGCGCCGGATTTTGCGCTGGTGCTGCCGCAGGCGCGCACCCGCTCGGGCTCCGGCCAGACCACCAAGGATCTGTCCGAGCATCCCTGGGCCGGCGTCGACGTGACGATGACGCTCACCGCGCGCGACGAGGCCAGCAACGAAGGCCGCTCGGCGCCGCACGAGATGCGGCTGCCGGAGCGGCCGTTCAGCAAGCCGTTGCCGCGCGCGCTGATCGAGCAGCGCCGCAATCTCGCGCTCGATGCCAACGCCAAGGACCAGGTGCTGACCGCGCTCGACGCGCTGACCATCGCGCCGGAACGCTTCATCCCGGAGACCAACATCTATCTCGGCCTGCGCTCGATCTACTGGCAGCTCGCGCGCGCGGAGAGCGACGACGGCCTGCGCGAGGTGGTGGCGCGGCTGTGGGCGATGGCGGTGCAGCTCGAGGACGGCAACGTCTCGGAGACCGAGAAGGCGCTGCGGGCGGCGCAGGACGCGCTGCGCGAGGCGCTGGAGCGCGGCGCCACCGACGAGGAAATCAAGAAGCTGATGGACGAGTTGCGGGCGGCGCTCGACAAGTTCATGCAGGCGCTGGCCGAGCAATTGCGAAAGAATCCGCAGATGGCGCGGCCGCTCGATCCCAACACCATGCGCGCGCTGCGCTCGCAGGATCTGCGCGCATGCTCGACCGCATGGAACGGCTGGCGCGCTCCGGCGCGCGCGATGCCGCCAAGCAGCTTCTGAGCCAGCTCCAGCAGATGCTGGACAATCTGCAGATGGCGCAGCCCAACGGCGATATGGGCGACGGCGACGACATGCAGCAGGCGCTCGACGAGCTCGGCGACATGATCCGCAAGCAGCAGCAATTGCGCGACCGCACCTTCCGCCAGGGCCAGGATCAGCGCCGCCAGCAGCGCGGCCAGCAGCGCGGGCAGCAGAGGCGACCGCAACCAGATGGGCGAATTGCGCCAGGACCAGCAGGCGCTGCGCGAACAGCTCAAGAAGCTGCTTGAGGAGCTGCGTAAGAAAGGCTTCCCGCAGCCGGGCCAGAACGGCGAGCAAGGCCAACCGGGCGGCGAGGGCGATCAGCTCGGCCAGGCCGGCGAGGCGATGGGCGATGCCGAGGGCTCGCTCGGCGAGGGCGATGCCGACAGCGCGGTGGATTCGCAGGGCCGCGCGCTCGAGGCGCTGCGCAAGGGCGCGCAGGGTCTGGCGCAGTCGATGCAGCAGCAGATGGGGCAGGGGCCGGGGCCCGGCCAGCCGGGCCGCATGGGGCCGGCGCGCGCCAACCAGGACACCGATCCGCTCGGCCGGCCGCTGCGCGGCCGCGACTACGGCGACGACACCACGGTCAAGGTGCCGGGCGAGATCGACGTGCAGCGCGCCCGCCGCATCCTCGAAGAATTGCGCAAGCGCTTCGGCGAGAGCTTCCGCCCGCAGCTTGAACTCGACTACATCGAGCGGCTGCTGAAGGATTATTGACTACTGGGGCTGCGGGAGCTCGCAATCGATCGCGGGACTTATTCCTCCAGCGGTTCGTTGATCGCGCACTCGACAGCCGGCTGGTCGTCAGCGCCTGGCGATCAGACGGCGAGCGGCTTTGCCGCACGCAGCGCCGCGTCAAACAATGCCTGGAATCCATCGCCGGACCTGCCGCGCATAGGCGATATATTCGTCGCCGAAGCGTGCCGCGAGGCGCTTTTCGTCTTTCAGCACACGGCCATGAAACCAGGCCGCGCGGGCGATCAGCAGGACGAGCGCGAACCACGACCGAAACGTGATCGCGATGCCCAGCATGAATATGAGATGGCCGAGGTACATCGGATTGCGCGTGTAGCGGTATGGGCCGGTCGCGACAATTCGGTCAGGCGGAACGTCGATGCCCCAACTTCCACCGGCGCGCGGCAGGCGGTAGCGGCCGACCAGCAGATATTGAAGGTAGCCCCAGACCAGCAACAGGCACCCCCACGGCACGAAGGCAGGCTTGCCTGAGCGCCAGGCGAGCTCGAACACTATTACGATCAGCGGAATGATGATGAAGGTCTGTACCGGCGTCCGGGCCAGCCATCGGAGGCATCTGCTGCCGTTGTTTTGCATGGCGTTTAAGGCAGGATCTCTTGCCGGTCGCGCAATTGCGCGTCGAGCCGGGCCTTCATGTCCGCGAGCTTGCCGGCCTCGGCCGCGGTGACGACATCCACCAGTTCATTGGCCTGATCGAGCCGCGCAATGGTGACGTAGTCGGCGCCAGCAGCATAGAGAGTCTGCGCCTCGGCCAGTACGTCGGCGGTGGCGATGATCTTCGCCGTGGGATTGACCATGCGGATGTGGCGCGACCAGCTTCTCGTTGGTGGTGCCCTTGAGCAGCGAGTCGGGCACGCTGGAGATGACGATCTCGGCGTCGGCGATGCCGGCGTGCAGCAGCGAATCGGCATTGGAGATGTCGTTGTAGTAGACATGAACGCCGCGGTTTTGCAGCGCGTGGTAGACGGTCGGATTGAAGTCCACCACGAACACCTGCTGCAGCAGCGCCGGCTGCCGCCGCTCCAGCTCGGCGAGGAACGAGCTCGCGATTCGGTAAAAGCCGAGAATCAGGATGCGACGCTTGCGTTCGCTCGGCGTCTCGGTGCTGGTCTCGGCCCGGCCGTGGCCGAGATCGCTCAAGCCCGAACCGCTTGAGGATAGGGATCGCCGCGCGGGTTGCCGCGTCGCTGTGCATCATCAGGAAGGTGTTGAGCACCGCGAGCACCACGAAGGCGGTAGAAGCGGCGCCGGCGATTCCCGGCGTGGTATGACCCGACTGCACGCCGATCTGCACCAGCACCAGCGAGAACTCGCTGAGCTGCGCCAGGTTGATCGCCGGCAGTAGACTCGCGCGCAGGCCTTGCCGCATGGCGTAGAGCGTCGGGAACACGGTGACGAAGCGGCTTGCCCAAGTGAACGCCATGAGCACGAGCGCAAGGCTCATCACCGATGGCGTCGGCAGCGGAATGGTCATGCCGAGCGCCACGAAGAACAGCGTGATGAAGAAGTCGCGCAGCGACGTTACCTTCGCGGTGACGTCGAGCGCGTAGGGGAAGGTCGACAGCGAGACGCCGGCGATCAGCGCGCCCATGACGCGCGAGAGGCCGAGAAATTCGGCGAACTCGGCGACCGCGAAGCACCACGCCAGCGCGCCGACCAGCACGAGTTCGGGCAGGTGGGCGATCAAGCTGGAACAGATGCGGCAGGGTATAGCGGCTGATCAGGAGTGCGGCCGCAAGCAGCGCTGACGACCCGCACCACCGAAAGCAGCGCGACATCGATCTGCAGGTCGTTCAGGCTCGGCTGGATCGCCAGAAACAGGATGGCGAACAGGTCTTGAACGCACCAGAACGCCGAGCGTGATGCGGCCGGGCAGGGTGTCGAGCTCGAATTTGTCGTACAGCACCTTGACGATGATGACGGTGCTGCTGAGCGAGGCGGCGGCCGCGAGATAGAGCGCATCGAAGCGCCGATCGCCGAGCGGGATGCCGATCGCGAGGAACAACGCGAGCGCGAGCAGGAAGGTGCCGAAGATCTGCGCCGCGGACGTGACCAGGATGACGTTGCCGGCGCGGACGATCTTCTTCAGGTCGATCTCGAGCCCGATCATGAACAGCATCAGGATCAGGCCGAGTTCGCCGATGATGTGGATCGATTGCTGCGATTGCACCCAGCGCAGGCCCGACGGGCCGATGGCGAAGCCGGCCACCAGATAAGCCAGGATCAGCGGCTGGCGCGCCAGATAGGCGGCGACGCCAAGCAGCCACGCCATGACGATCGACAACGCCAGATCGTGGATCAGTTCGTGCATCGGCCCCCCACAGGCCTGCGCCCGCACCAATTGTTACAGCGTGATCTTATCCGAAAACCGGTGTCCATCCCGCATCAAGTGCGGGGCAAACTTTGCGGGATCACGCCCTGAAGCGGCCGAACACTCTCTATAGGCCATCGCCATCAGCGTTGACAGCGGCCGGCTCTTCGCCGGTGAGCCCGTAGGCCATTTGCGCCGCGGCAAAGCCTGCCACTGGGAATTCGCCGAGGCGTTCCAGGTCGCCGGGGCAATGCGCGGCGAAATCGGCGGAGGTGATGATGGTCTGGCCGAGACGCGCTGCGAGCTTCTCCAGCCGGGCCGCGAGGTTCACCGCGGGCCCGATGCAGGTGAAGTCGAGCCGGTTGCCGCTGCCGATGTTGCCGTACAGCACGTGGCCGAGATGGAGCGCGAGGCCGAAGCGGACGGCGTGCATACCGCCGTGCTCGCTGTGTTGGCCGAGTTCGTCGATCTTCCCACGCGCCTCGCGGGCGGCAGCGAGCGCGCTCCGGCAGATGTCGCCGGTGCCGGCCGCGCCTTCGGCGATCGGGAAGATCGCAAGCAGGCCGTCGCCCATGAACTTCAGCACTTCGCCGCCGTGCGCGACGATCGCCGGCACTTGGCAGTCGAAATAGCGGTTGAGCAAGTCGACCAGCACCTGCGGCGGCAGACGGTCGGCCGCCGCGGTGAAGCCGCGCATGTCGGACAGCCAAATCACCGCGTGGATGGTTTCGGTGTGGCCGCGGCGTATGCGGCCCGCCCAGATGCGCTCGCCTGCCTGGTGGCCAACGTAGGTATCGAGGAGGTTGCTCGCGGTCCGCCGCAGCGCGCGGATCTCGGCGACGCGGGCCAGCGGGGTGATCACGGATTCGATGCCGGCAAACTGCTCTTCGGTGAAGCCGCCGGGCTCACGCGTCGACCACGTCGCGACGTGGATGGCGCCGTCGGTGAAGATCAGCGGCGTGGCGAAATAGTCGGTTACGCCCTCGGCACGGAGATCGT
Source organism: uncultured Alphaproteobacteria bacterium (assembly GCA_963702635.1). Classification (GTDB taxonomy): domain Bacteria; phylum Pseudomonadota; class Alphaproteobacteria; order Rhizobiales; family Xanthobacteraceae; genus Z2-YC6860. Next base: position 24,494 of record CAVPDL010000002.1, on the reverse strand, counting down.
TGACGATTGGAAAGTCGTCCCCGGCCTGTTCCCCCAGGCGCCGGCGGTAGGACTTCCCAGTTGTGAGCACGGCGGCAAATGGACTGTTTTGATATTCGGCGGTGTCAAGCACGTCGAACGAGCCTTCGCGCACCTGCACCTCCTGGCCAGACTGCCAGAGGAAGCGGCGGCCCATGACCTCCGGGTGGAGCGTGCGCACGAACACCGCCACGCGCCACAACGGAATGCCGCATTGCAGGAGGCGCTCGCACATCTGCGCCAGCACTTGGTCGGGCAGCGGCGCCGAGCGTGCCCCGTCGTTGAGCCATTCGACCACGCCCTTGGTGTTGCAAGCGGCCATGCCGGCTCCCGGGCGTCAGCGCTTGCCCTTGGCGAGGGCCGCCGCGACCGCGAACTTGATCTCGGCCACCGCGAACGGCTTGGCGATGACGTCAATGACCAGCGCCTCCAGCCCGGAAGCACGCTCGCGCTGGTCGGCGTAGCCGGTCATCATCAGGATCGGCAGCGTGGGATAATCGCGCGCCACGGTCGAGCGCCAGCGCGATGCCGTCCATCACCGGCATCTGGATATCGGTCAGCAGCAGATCGAAACCGCCGTTCTCGCTGCTGAAGCATATCCAGCGCCTCGGCGCCGTCGGCGGTTGGCACGACGTCGTGGCCGTCCTCGGCGAGCGCGCGCGTGACCAGCGTGCGCAGCGGTTCCTCGTCCTCGGCGATCAGGATGCGCGCCAATATCGCCTCCTCTAACGGAGGCCCGCGACTGCGTCGCGATGGGTGAAGAACCGCACCTGCATGTCGTGGCCCTCAGCGGGCGGCGAGGCCAGCCGGCTGCGGAACGGCAACGCTTCGGCCCGGCTCCAGCACCGGCTGCGACGGTTGCGCGGTCCAGGTATAGAGCTCGGCACCGGAAGCGTTGCGCAGCGCAAAGCGCAGCCGCGGCACATCGACCGGCATCGGCAACCTTGCTCACGATCACTGCCCTCGACCACCAGCACCGGGACGCCGTCATGGATTTCGCTGCCGATCTTTACATCGGTGAAGGTCGAGCCCGCGCAGGTTCACCGGCAGTCCGATCGAAGCATAGAACGAAGCAAGCTGTGGCGCATGCCGGACCACGTCCTTGCGCAGCGCGACCAGCGCGGCGCACGCCAGAAGCATTGCCGCAATCGCGACCGGCAGCGGAATTCGAGCCTGCCCCGGCGGCGTTTCGCCGCGGCTCGGGCCCGGCGCGCGGCGACGCTCTCGATGTCTTCGCGGTCGTTGTCGATTTGCGGCCCACCGACGGACGTCATGCCGTCGTCTGCGGTTGGCGCCAGCGGCGGCGCATCCGCGGCGGGGATCGGGATGTCCGAGAGCGCGGCCGGAGCCGCTGTTCTTCGGCGACTTTCGCGGCCGGTTCGGCTGTGGATGCTGCGGCGGCTACGGCCGCTGCCGGCGAGTCCATCAGATCGTCGAGGGAAGGGGCGCCGACGGCCTCGGATGGCGGCTGCTGCTCGGCGGCGAGGACCACGGGCGGCGATGGCGCTGGCTCCGGCTTGCCCAATTCCTCGCGGAAGGCGGCCTCCTCAATTTTGGCGGCGACCGCCGATGCGCTCTTGGGTTCCACGCGCCACACCTGATCGCAGCGGACACAATGCGCCGAACGGCCGCTCAACCCGATCGCGTTGTCGGCGATCTGGTAAGACGTCGCGCATTTCGGGCAGGTGATCTGCATCGGCGATATTCGGGCGTGGCTGGGCGATTCGCGCGGTCCGGCTTGCGGCCGCAACCGTAGCAGCGGTCCGTTAATGGACCGGAAACCATGACAATTGCAGAGCCGCGGCCTGGAAATTCGGCGCGGCCTTGCCCGGTTAATGCCGGGTTAATGCGGCCTGCATCGGCACGAGTCCGCTATCCTGTGCTGGGGCGAATCGCTCGACGGAAACCCCGGCGGACCGGAGGGAAGCAGGCGTGGTCCGATTCGAGAACGTGGGATTGCGATATGGGCTGGGGCCGGAGGTGCTGCGCGACCTCAGCTTCCAGATCGAGCCGCAATCGTTCCAGTTCCTGACCGGGCCGTCGGGAGCCGGCAAGACGTCGCTGCTGCGGCTCTTGTTTCTGTCGCTGCGGCCTACGCGGGGCCTGATCACCGTTTTCAATCACGACACCGCGACCTTGAGCAAGGATTCGCTTGCGACATTGCGGCGCCGCATCGGCATCGTGTTCCAGGATTTCCGGCTGCTCGACCACATGACCACCTACGAGAATGTCGCGCTGCCGTTCCGGGTGATGGGCAAGGACGAGGAAAGCTACCGCAACGAGGTGGTCGAGCTGCTGCACTGGGTCGGGCTCGGCGACCGCATGGGCGCGCTGCCGCCGGTGCTGTCCGGCGGCGAGAAGCAGCGCGCCGCGATCGCGCGTGCGGTGATCGCGCGGCCGCAACTGCTGCTGGCCGACGAACCGACCGGCAACGTCGATCCCAATCTTGGCGCAGCGGCTGCTGCGGCTGTTCATCGAGCTCAACAAGTCCGGCACCACGGTGGTGATCGCCACCCATGACATCGGCCTGATGGATCAATACGACTGCCGCCGTCTCGTGCTGCACGAGGGCCGGCTGCATGCCTACGATTGAGAACCGCCATGACCGACCTCCGCCCCGACCTTCAGATCGATCAGGAGCTGATGCGGCCGCGCTCGATGGCGGCGATACTGCCGCGCGGCGAGACGCCGATCGTGCCCAAGCGCTCGATCGCGGGCCGCGCGCTGGTGGCGGTGGTCGCCATCATGACGTTCCTGGCCTCGCTCACCACCGGCGCCGTGATGCTGGTGCGTGCCTCGGCGATGGAATGGCAATCCGACGTCGCGCGCGAGGTCACGATCCAGGTGCGGCCGATCGAAGGCAAGAATCTCGACGCCGAGGTGGCGCGCGCGGTCGAGATCGCCAAGCGCCTTTCCAGGCGTCGGCGAGGTCCGGGCCTTCACCAAGGAGGAATCCGCTCGTCTGCTCGAGCCGTGGCTCGGCAGCGGACTTGCGCTGGAGGATCTGCCGGTGCCGCGCATGATTGTGGTCAAGCTGCCGTCCGGCGGCGAGTTCGACCTTGCGCCGCTGAGGAAATCGCTTGGCCGACAAGGTTGCGGGCGCGAGCCTCGACGATCACCGCGCCTGGATCGATCGCATGCGCACCATGGCCGGCAACCACGGTCGCGGGCGGCATTGGGCTTCTGATCCTGATGCTGGTCGCAACCGTGCTGTCGGTGATCTTTGCCACCCGCGGCGCCATGGCGACCAATCGGCCGATCGTCGAGGTGCTGCATTTCATCGGCGCCAAGAGCGGCTTCATCGCCGGTCAGTTCCAGCGCCACTTCCTGTTGCTCGGGCTTGAAGGCGGCATGATCGGCGGCGGCCTTGCCATGCTGCTGTTCGGCGCCGCCGGCATCGCCGCGAAGCTCAGCGCGGGCACGGCGGGCGGCGACCAGCTTGCGACGCTGTTCGGCAGCTTCTCGCTCGGCTGGGGCGGCTATCTCGCGATCGTCGGCCAGATCGTGCTGATCGCGCTGGTGACGGCATTTGCGTCGCGGCGAACCGTCAACCGCACATTGGAAACTGTCGAGTAGCGCCATCGGGGCGCCGGATTTTGCGTTATGGTTCCGGTGTCGCGGCTGGAAGTTCGCGGAACTGACTTGCTCGGAGCGAATTCCGAACTAAGGCGACACTGGCGGGTATCGGAACGGATGCATTCGAGCGGCCCAGGGACTGACGGGGGATGCCGGACGCAACCCGAACGGCCGCGCCGGCGCAGCGGGCGCGCTACGACGATGCTCGTCGTTTGCCTGGTCGTCGCCCTGTTCGGCAGCGGCTTTCTCTGGTTCGTCCGGATGATGCCGGAGAACGAGGTGGTGCCCGCGCGCAATGCCGACGGCATCGTGGTGCTGACCGGGGGCGCCTTGCGCATCAACGACGCGCTCGAACTGCTGGCCGCCGGCCGCGGCCGGCGCCTGCTCATCACCGGCGTCAATCCGACCACCCGACTCGGGCGAGATTTCGCGGCTGGTGCCCGAGCATCGGCGCTGGTTCAACTGCTGCGTCGATCTCGATCATTCCGCCACCAACACCATCGGCAACGCCATCGAGACGCGGCGCTGGGTCAAGGCCCGCGGACTTCCAGTCGCTGATCGTGGTGACGTCGAACTTCCACATGCCGCGCGCCATGGCCGAGCTCGGCCACCAGCTTCCCGGACGTGGCGCTGGTGCCCTTTCGCGGTGGTGTCCGACAAGGTCCGGGTCGAGGCCTGGTGGGAAAATCCGGCGACCGCGCGGCTCCTATTTCTGGAATATCTGAAGTATATCGTTGCCCGGGGCCGCATGTGGCTTCCGACCTGTCGATTCGGCGCTGAGGCAATCTCAGCAGTGGTCCCGAAACGTGCTCATCGTCCGGTCGATCCTGTTACAACGTCCTGTTCTATCTGAACCTCGTGGTGCTGCTGTTCGTGGCGCTGTTCACGCTCGTGCTGCCGCGCCGCGCCGTGCTGAAGATGGCCGAGGCTGTGGGGCCGCGTCAGCGTCTGGCTGCTTGCGCGTCGTCTGCGGCACCAGGGTCGAGTTTCGCGGGCTGGAGAATGGCTGCCGCCAAGGGCCCGCTGATCGTCGCGGCCAAGCACCAGTCCACCTGGGAGACCTTCGCGCTGCTCAGGCTGTTCGATGACTTCACCTTCATCGTCAAGCGCGAGCTGATGTGGATTCCGATCTTCGGCTGGTGCATGTGGAAGGGCCGCATGATCCCGGTCGATCGCGGCGCAGGCTCGCAGGCGCTGAACGACATGACGGCGCGCGCGAGAGAGGAAATCCGCACCGGCCGCCAGCTCATCATCTTTCCGGAGGGCACACGGCGCGCGCCCGGCGCCGAGCCGCGCTACAAGTTCGGCGTTGCCCATCTCTATGCCGAGGTCGGCGTGCCCTGCGTGCCGGTCGCGCTCAACTCCGGGCTGTTCTGGCCGCGCCGCGCCTTCATGCGGCTGCCGGGTACGATCGTGGTCGAATTCCTGCCGCCGATTCCGCCCGGCCTCGACAAGCAGGCGTTCTTTGCGCGGCTGCAAAGCGACATCGAGACGGCGACCGCGCGGCTGATCGCGGAAGGGCAGGCCGAGTTGAAGAGGCTCGGCAATTAGCTCGCGTGCGCGTCCTGCGAGCCTTTCAACCGCTCGGCCATGACGTGCAGGTCGTGATCGACGATGTCGAGCGCTTCGAGCGCCTTGACGGTTTCGAGCACATAGTCGCGGTTGTTGCCGGAACGGCCGTGGCCCTGACGCACGATGTGCAGCTGGCGGTCGTGGGTCAGGCGGCCGGCGTATTGCGCATGGCCGCGATCCACCACGTAGCAAAGCGCCTCGACGCGGCGCTCCGGCTGGCCAGCCAGCCAGATGCCGCGCATCATCTCGCGATAGACCGCCGTGGTCTGCTCGCGCTCGCGCAGATAGGCGAGCGTCGCCGCGCGCTTTCCGGCCGCCACCCGATAGGCGATGCCGCGGCAGGCGCCGCCGAAGTCGAGGCCCAGCACGAGGCCGGGCCGCTCCGGCGTGCCGCGATGATCGAACGAATAGACGCAGAGCGAGCGATGCAAGCCGATGATGTGCGCCGGAATCCGCTCGAGATACTCGAAGCCCGGCCGCCAGATCAGCGAACCGTAGCCGAACACCCAAAGGTCTTCGCCGGCGTGATCGAAATCGGCTCCATGGGATTCCGATGGCGGGCTCGCGTACCAGGACGCACGCTGCACGCCGCAACCGCCTGGACAAGCCTGTGTTCCGACGGAAAACTGTGAAACCTTTGAAACGCCGTATTCAGCCGCTTCACACCACTCATGCGCGATGCATTATCCCATGCCACGACGGCGGCGCTGGCCGCTCGTGCTCATCATTGTCCTGATCGTTTTCGGCGGCCTTGTGGGCCGGAGCTTGGTACTACGGCGCGGGCATAGCCGAGCGCACGATCGACGGCTGGAAGGCGCGCGAAGCGAAGGCCGGCCGCGTCTACACCTGCGCGAGCCAGACGATCGGCGGATTTCCCTTCGGCATCGAGCTCCATTGCGCCGATGCCGGCGCCGATTTCACGTCGAACCAGCCGCCGGTCGCGCTCAAGGCCGAGGACATGCTGATCTCGGCGCAGGTCTGGCAGCCGACCGTGCTGACCACGGAATTCGTCGGCCCGCTGACCATCGCCGAGCCGGGGCAGGACCGCGACCATCACGGCGAACTGGCTCAGCGCGCAGACGCAGGTGCACGGCCTGCCGACTTCGCCGGAAAGCGTCGCCATCGATGTCGATCAGCCGTCTGGTCGACGCGCGCCGGCGATACCCAGACCTGTTCAAGGCGGAACGGTTCGATCTCGACGGCCGGCTGATCTCCGGCACGGTGCAGGATCATCCGGTGATCGAAGCTGTGCTGAAGCTGGTGGCGGCGACGGCGCCGTACTGGCATCCGGCGGCGGCGACGCCGATCGACGCCGACATCACCGCGGTGCTGCGCGGGCTGAAGGATTTTGCGCCGAAGCCTTGGCCGCGCGCGCTTCCGCGAATTGCAGGCGGCCGGCGGCCGCATCGAGATCACCAAGGCGCGCGTGCAGCAGCGCGACACCATTGCGATCGCCGAGCGGCGCGCTCGGACTGTCGCCGGCGGGCCGGCTCGACGGCGAGTTTCGCCTCACCGTCGCCAACCTGGAGAAATTGCTGCCGACGCTTGGCCTCGACCGGATGCTGTCGCAGGAGCAGGCCTCGCCGCAAGCTCAACAAGCGCCTTCAGCGCGCTCGACCGCATCATGCCGGGGCTCGGCAATGTGGCGCGGCAGAACGCCGGGCCGATGATCGCCGCCGGCATCAACCATGATGGGCCAGCCGGCCGAGCTCGAAGGCAAGCGCGCGGTGACGCTGCCGCTGCGCTTCGACGACGGCATGGCGTTGCTCGGCCCGCTCAAGCTTGGCATGACGCCGCCGCTGTTCTGAGCGCATGCCGATGGCGCAGAATGACCGCGGCTGGGGTGTCTCGATGTTGAAATGGCTGGCAGTATTCGGGGCGTTGCTGGTTGCCTTCAGCTGCCGCCGGTCCGCGCCGAGGAGTTTCCCTGGTGCGTCGAAGTGGACGTGTTCACCAAGAACTGCGCCTTTACGAGCCGCAATGAATGCGTTGCTATGGCGAAGAATGTCGCAAGCCCGGCGACCGGCGAGGGGCGTTGCATCGCCAATCCGAATTATGTGCCGCCGGCTGCCGCGCCGCCAAATCCAGCAAGGCCGCGCCAGGCGAAAAACCCGCAAGCGCTGACCGGCCTATTCGTTGTCGGCGGCGTAGGGCCGCGGCAGCGGCTCGGCCGGCAAGGTCGGATGCGCCCGGCCGAAATCCGGCGCGGGCGAATCCTGGCCGATCTCGACGATGCCGCGGCGGATCGCGCGCGTCCGCGTGAAATGATCGAACAGCGTCTGGCCGTCGCCCGAGCGCATCGCGCGGGTCAGCGCCGACAGATCCTCGTTGAAGCGGCCGAGCATCTCCAGCACCGCGTCCTTGTTGGCGAGGAACACGTCGCGCCACATGGTCGGATCGGACGCGGCGATGCGGGTGAAATCGCGGAAGCCGCCGGCGGAGAACTTCAGCACCTCGGAGCGCGTCACCTCGGAGAGTTCGTCGGCGGTGCCGACGATGGTGTAGGCGATCAGATGCGGCAGATGGCTGGTGATGCCGAGCACCAGGTCGTGATGGTCCGGCGGCATGGTTTCGACATTGGCGCCGAGCCTGCGCCAGAACGCGGCGAGCTGTCGACCGCGGCCTTGATCGGCGCCTTCGCGGCGGCGTCAGGATGCACCAGCGGTTGACGAACAGTTCGGCAAAGCCTGAGTCCGGGCCGGAATTCTCGGTGCCGGCGACCGGATGCGCCGGCACGAAATGCACATTCGCCGGCAGGTGAGGGGCCATGTCGCGCACCACCGCGCCCTTGACCGAGCCGACGTCGGAGACGGTCGCGCCCTTCATCAGATGCGGGCCGATTTCCTTCGCGACCTCGCCGCAGGCGCCGACCGGGATGCAGACGATGACAAGATCGGCGCCCTCGACCGCGGCGGCGTTGCTCTCGACCACCTGATCGACCACGCCGAGCTCGGCGACGCGCTTGCGGGTCTGCCGGCGTGCGCGCCGTGGCGACGATCGAGCGCACCGCGCCCTGCGCGCGGGCGGCGCGCGCGATCGAGCCGCCGATCAGGCCGAAGCCGATCAGCGCCAGGCGGTTGAAGATCGGTTGGTTGTTTGTCACCGAACCTCTCCGCGCACCGCAGCCTGCTCCCTCCCCCCTTGAGGGGGAGGGATGGGGAGGGGGGTGGTTGCGATTGATGAGCGCGAGAAAAATACCCCCCTCCCGACCGCGCTTTGCGCGGTCGACCTCCCCCTCAAGGGGGGAGGTAAAGAGAGTATGCCGCGCCGGAATTGCATCACGTCGCCGCCGCCAGGAAATCCGCCAGCGCCTTGACCACCAGCCGGTTGGCCTCCTCGGTGCCGACCGACATGCGCAGCGCATGCGGCAGCTTGTAGGCGCCGACCTGGCGCAGGATCAGGCCGCGCTTCATCAGGAAGGCGTTGGCAGTCGGCGTGCGGCCTTGGTGTCGGCGAAATGGATCAGCACGAAATTGGCGACGCTCGGCGTCACCTTCAGCCCGAGCTTGCCGATCTCCTCGGTCGAGCCACGGCAGCCAACGTGAATTGTGCTCGCGCGAGCGCTCCTGATGCGCGGTGTCCTCGATCGCGGCGATGCCGGCCGCGATCGCCGGCGCGTTGATGTTGAACGGCCCGCGGATGCGGTTGATGGCGTCGATCACGTGCGCCGGGCCGTACATCCAGCCGAGCCGCAGCGCGGCAAGCCCGTGGATTTTCGAGAACGTGCGCGTCATCACCACGTTCTCGCTGGTCGCGACCAGCTCGATGCCGGCCTCGTAGTCGTTCTTGCGCACGTATTCGGCATAGGCCGCGTCGATCACCAGCAGCACATGCGGCGGCAGGCCCTTGTGCAGGCGCTTGACCTCGTCGAACGGCACATAGGTGCCGGTCGGATTGTTCGGATTGGCGAGGAAGACCATCTTGGTCCTCGGCGTCACCCGCTTGAGGATCTCGTCGACGTCGGCGGTGTAGTCCTTCTCCGGCGCGACCACGGGCGTGGCGCCGGTGCCGAGCGTCGCGATCGGATAGACCAGGAAGCCGTGCGTGGTGTGGATCGCCTCGTCGCCGTCGGCGAGATAGGCGCGCGCCAGCAGATTGAGCAGATCGTCGGAGCCGGCGCCGCAGACGATGCGGTCGGGATCGAGGCCGAACGCGCGGCCGATCGCTTCGCGCAGCGTCGGTCGCCGAGCCGTCCGGGTAATCCTCGAGATGCCTGCCGGCCTCGTTGTAGGCCGCGATCGCCTTCGGGCTCGGCCCGAGCGGCGTCTCGTTCGACGACAGCTTGAATACCTTGGCGACGCCCGGCGCCTTGCTCTTGCCGGGCACATAGGCGTCGATCTCAAGCACGCCCTTGCGGGGCTCGGGACGGGTGGCGGTCATGGCAGTTCAGTCCGTTCAGGGCTTTTCGGCCGCCACCTTGTAGCGGGTCGCGTGGCTGCCGACGAGGGCCGCCGAGCGCACCGTGGCGCCAGCCTTAACCAGCGCAGCCTTGACGTTGGTCAAGCTCGCCGCCGGGCGGGACCGACACCAGCAGCGCCGCGCCGTCGAAGGCGTTGTCCGGCACCGCGATGATCTCGGCGAGCTTCGTCACGGCGCGGGCGGCCTCGGCGCTCCAGCCCGCGACCCGCACGCTCCAGGTCTCGACTTCGGTCACCATGGCGTCGGCCGCAGCGCGCGACACCACGAACACATTGAGCGGCGCCGGATGATCGGCGCGGTCGACGAATGGCAGCCGCGCGATGATCTTCGGCGCGCTTGCGAACTCCAGCGCGTTCCACCAGGCGCCGCCGTGGGTGGTGGCGAACGCCGGCACCAGGCCGAGATCGCCTTTGGATTCCGACACCGCTTCGACGACGCCGGCCGCGCCGACATGCGGTCACGAACGGCACCGTGAAGCCGAAATGAAAGCGCGCGCTGTCGCGCATCAGCGCGTCGCCGGCCGAGAGGTCGGCGTGCACCGAGAACGGCGCCTGCACGTGGGTGAAGGTGGCGATGATGACGCGCCAGATGCTTTCGGCGGTGTCGAGCGGCAGGATGCCTTTGTGGCGCTGCACCAGGCGGCGCATCATGTCGGCCTCGCGCGCCGGCCGGAACGCCGAACCGGACTCCTGTGTCTTCTTGGTCGCGATCAGGCGGTCGATGATGTCGCCGCGCTCCATCAGGAGCCGGTGCATGGCCTCGTCGATGCGGTCGATCTCCTTGCGGAGTTCGCCGAGCGAGGGCGTATCTGCGGTCTTGTTTGTCATGGTTAATCCGGCTGCCATTGATAGGTGGGCCGAAGCGCTAAATCAAAGAAAACATTGACATAAGCCGTCGTCGATCCCTACGTAACCCGGGCAAAGCGCGCCTTTTTGGCCGCCGGAACCACGAGTATGGGCGACGCCGGTACGATCACCGAAACGATGCTTCGCACCCGCGAGGCCGACGCGGCGCGCAACTCGCAGGTGGCGCGGTTCGGCGCCGACCGTCCGCTGAAGCTCGACGCCGGCGTCGAGCTTTCGCCGTTCCAGATCGCCTACAAGACCTACGGCACGCTCAATGCCGACCGCACGCAATGCGGTGCTGATCTGCCACGCGCTGACCGGCGATCAGCATGTCGCAAGCGAGCATCCGGTCACCGGCAAAGCCGGCTGGTGGGAAACCATGGTCGGGCCGGGCCGGCCGATCGATACCGAGCGCTATTTCGTCATCTGCCCGAACGTGATCGGCGCCTGCATGGGCACCACCGGACCGGCCTCGACCGATCCGGCGACCGGCGAGCCCTGGGGCCTGGAATTTCCGGTCATCACCATCCGCGACATGGTTCGCGCTCAGGCCATGCTGCTCGACGAGCTGAAGATCGAGACGCTGTTCGCGGTGGCTGGCGGCTCGATGGGCGGCATGCAGGTGCTGCAATGGGCGGCGAGCTTTCCCAAGCGCGTGTTCTGCCGCGCTGCCGATCGCCTGCGCAACGCGGCACTCGGCGCAGAACATCGCCTTCCACGAGGTCGGCCGCCAGGCGGTGATGGCCGACCCGGAGTGGCATCACGGCCGCTATTTCGCCAAGGGCACGCGGCCGCAGCGCGGGCTCGCGGTGGCGCGGATGGGCGCGCACATTACCTATCTCTCGGATGCGGCTTTGCACCGCAAGTTCGGCCGGAAATTCCAGGACCGCGACAATCCGACGTTCTCGTTCGACGCCGACTTCGAGGTGGAATCCTATCTGCGCCACCAAGGCAGCTCGTTCGTCGAGCGTTTCGACGCCAACTCGTATCTCTATCTGACGCGGGCCATGGACTATTTCGACCTCGCCGCCGACTGCAACGGCGTGGTGGCGAACGCCTTCCGCGGCGCCGCAGACGCGGTTCTGCGTGGTTTCGTTCACGTCGGACTGGCTGTTTCCGACCTCGGAATCGCGCGCCATCGTGCACGCGCTCAACGCCTCCGGAGCGCGTGTATCGTTCGCCGAGATCGTCACCGACAAGGGCCACGACGCCTTCCTGCTGGACGAGCCGGAACTGTTTGCCATCGTTCGCGGCTTCCTCGATGGCGCCGCCAAGGCGCGCGGCCTGAACAGCGGCGTGTGACCATGCTGTCCCGGCTGAAACGCGATCTGACCATGGCGGACGCCGCCCGCTCCCCCGGCGGCGGGCGCGTCGACCTGGTGCTGGTCGCCGACATGGTGGCGTCCGGCGCCAAGGTGCTCGACATCGGCGCTGGCGACGGCGAGCTGCTTCGCATTCTCGGCGAAACCCGCGGCGTCGACGGCCGCGGCATCGAGCTGTCGCGCGAGGGCGTCAACGAATGCGTCGCCAAGGGGCAGGCGGTGATCCAGGGCGACGCCGATACCGACCTGGCCGACTATCCGAACGATGCGTTCGATTACGTCATCCTGTCGCAGACCTCTGCAGGCGATGCGCCGGCCGCGCGTGGTGCTGGAGAACATGCTGCGGATCGGCCGCAACGCCATGGTGTCGTTCCCGAACTTCGGTCATTGGCAGATCAGGCTCCAGCTCGGTTTCGGCGGCCACATGCCGAGCACCGACAATCTGCCCTACGCGTGGTGGGATTCGCCCAACATCCATTTCTGCACCATCAAGGATTTCGTTGATCTCTGTGATGTCGCGGGCGCCAAGATGGAGCGGGCGGTCGCGCTCAACGCCTGGGGTACGCCGCTGCGCCTCAACGCGCCGTGGTGGTTCTGGAATCTGTTCGGCGAGCAGGCGGTGTTCCTGCTGAGCCGCAGAGGCTGAGCCTCAAACACAATCTATCGGCGCCGAACTGATCGGCGCATAGCCTGGCCGCCGGTAATAGCGGCAAGCGCGCCAATTTTTGCTCAAAAGCCGCCGTCTTGTCGTCATCGAAAGGCCACGTGGGGCCTTTGACTTCCGCGCGTCGTGTCTTCGGGGGGAATCACAACGAAGGGACGATGAATGCGCACCACCGTTACGATGGGTTCAGTTTTCCTGTGTCTTGCAACCATGACCCTTGTCACGCCCGCATCGGCTCGACAGCGGCACCATGTGCGACACCATCAGATGTCGGCGCGGTATTTTCCTGAAATTCTGCCGCCGATGATGGCCGTGGCGCCGGACCCTGGGATGATGCAGCCCAGGCAGCATCGACGCGTGCCGCGGCAGTTCGCAGCGTTCAACAATCCCACGATGGGTTCGAGTTTTCCCGAGCAGCCGCCAAAGATGGCTGTGCTGCAACCTGCTCTGATGCGGCCGGCACGCCGCGAGCGACGGCGGCCGCTTCAGACGGCATCGGACGCCATGGCGATGAGCGGCGGTATGTCGTTCGGCGATACCTCGCTTGTCGCCGAAGCGCGGCGCTGGATCGGCGGCAATCCGACCGGCCGATCGAGCCTGTGGTGCGGTAATTTCATGAACTATGTGCTCAATCGCACCGGCCATCGGACTTCGTCCTCCAATATGGCGCGGTCGTTCGCGTCTTACGGTCATCGTCTGCCGGGGCCGCAGATCGGCGCGATTGCCGTGATGAGCCGCGGCCGTGGCGGCGGCCACGTTGGCGTCGTCAGTGGCATCGATGCCAACGGCAACCCGATCATCATCTCGGGCAATCACGGCCATCGTGTCGGCGAGGGCGTTTATCCGCGAGGCCGCATCTACGCCTACGTGTCTCCGTAAAGCGGGAACGAAACCGCGAGATCGGGCGTTCGCGGGACATGCTCCAGCGGGCGCCCTCGGCGACCATTGTCGAAACCGACATCCCGGCGCGGCTCGACCGTCTGCCGTGGAGCCGCTTCCACACCCACGTCGTGGCGGCGCTCGGCATCACCTGGATCCTCGATGGCCTTGAAGTGACGCTCGCCGGGTCGGTCGCGGGCGCGCTGAAAGCGAGCCCCGTGCTGCATCTGGACAACGCCGAGGTCGGGCTTGCGGCCAGCGCCTATCTCACCGGCGCGGTGCTGGGTGCGCTGTTCTTCGGCTGGCTGACGGATCGGCTGGGCCGGAAGAAGTTGTTCTTCATCACGCTGGGCGTTTATCTCGTCGCCACCGCGGCGACCGCATTGTCGTGGAGCTTTTGGAGCTTCGCACTGTTCCGATTTTTGACCGGCGCCGGCATCGGCGGTGAGTATTCCGCGATCAATTCGACCATCCAGGAACTCATTCCGGCTCGGGTGCGCGGCTGGAACGATCTCGTCGTCAACGGCAGCTTCTGGATCGGGGCGGCGCTCGGCGCGATCGGCGCCATCGTGATGCTCGATCCGGCGTGGCTCGATCCGGAATACGGCTGGAGGTTATGTTTCGGGATTGGAGCTGCGCTGGCACTGGTGATCTTCTTGATGCGGATGTGGCTCCCGGAGAGTCCCCGCTGGCTGATGACCCACGGTTATGCCGCTGAAGCCGAGAGGGTGGTGGCATCCATAGAATGCCGCGTGATGGCTGGACGCAGGATGCCGCCGCCTGTCGACCTGCCAAAGGTGCGGCTTCGCGCCCGCGACCGCACGCCACTGATCGGACGTCGTCGATACGATCGTCTGCAGGCTTCGCCAGCGCGCACTCGTCGGGCTCGCCTTGATGATAGCGCAGGCGTTTTTCTACAACGCGATCTTCTTCACCTACGCACTGGTGCTGACCGATTTTTACGCCATCCCGTTGAGCAACGTCGGCTGGTATATCCTGCCGTTCGCGGCCGGGAATTTTCTGGGGCCGTTGCTGCTCGGCCGGCTGTTCGACGTGATCGGACGCCGGCCGATGATTGCGTCGACCTACATCGTGTCGGGAGTGCTGCTCGCGGTCAGCGGCTACTTGTTCGAACAGGAAATGCTGAGCGCAGGGCAACAGACGTTCGCCTGGACCGTGATCTTCTTCTTCGCGTCGGCTGCGGCAAGTTCGGCCTATCTGACGGTGAGCGAAACCTTCCCGCTCGAAATCCGGGCGCTGGCGATCGCCCTGTTCTATGCCGTCGGCACGGCCGTCGGCGGTGTTGTCGGGCCCTGGCTGTTCGGCATGTTGATCGACAGCGGCTCGCGCACGGCCCTATTCGGTGGATATCTGCTCGGCGCCGGGCTGATGATCGCGGCGGGACTGATTGCTGGGTTCTTTGCGGTGCGCGCCGAGCGGCAGCCGCTTGAGTCCGTGGCGCGTCCGCTGGCGTTCGTCGACTAGCGGCGGGAAAGGCCGTTCATGGCGCCGAGCGCTTCGGCCGTCGCGATCCGGCCTTGCCCATCGAGCCTGCCGTAAACAATGAAGGCGTGGCCGACCACATCAGGCCCGGACCGGGCGTGGAAATCGACAAAGGCTTGGGCGCCGGCATGGTTTGATGCAGCGCCGGCCAGGATGGCGCAGCCGAGCAACGTTGCCCGCAGCATGAAATGCATGCGGGCTTGGTACCGAAGGAAGTTTAAGATTGGATCAGCGGCCGTCGACGGCGTCGCCTGTCGCAATCGGCCCGCCCTCGATCACCTCGGCATATACGCCGCAATCGGCGTGGCCGTAGGTGTCCATTAGGGTGCGCGGCACCGGCAGGTCGCGGATGCCGGTGTCGGGATCGACCTCGGTCGCGGCGCAGCGGACGATCCGCTTGACCACCTTCAGACGCGCGGAAGGACCGACGGCGATTTCAGAACCCATGAGATCGAACTCGCGCCAGGCCGGCCAGCCTTCGACATAAAGGTTGCCGCGGAAACGCAGCGGATGGACCGGCGCGCCGGCGGCATTCTCCAGTTCAGCGACCGAGGCGAGGTTGATGATCGAGACCACCTTCCTGGCCACGTCGGAAAAGCTGTGGCCCGGCGCGTAGCAGGACCTTCGGCGGGCCGCGCAGTTCGTCGGCGCAGAACTCGGCGAAGAACCGCTCGATCGCGGCGCGGCCTTCCGGCGTGCGGAGATCGCCCTGCGCGGCGGCCTCGCGGTTCTCGGACCGGATGCTGCAACATGTGGCTCGCCTCGTCGAAAGCGGTGCGAAGCTCGGCCAGACGGGCGTTCCGCATCAGCATCAGGAAGCGCTGCTTGGGCAAATAGGCCGGGCTCGCCGGGTCGAAACCGGACGGGCCGTTCTCGATGGCATACATCCGGTCGAAGGGCATGGTCTGGCCGGCCGACAAGCTCGGTCCGAGGCAGCGGCTCGGGCGACAGGCCCTTCACCGGATAGCGATAGATGCCTTGGATTTTCGCGGGCTGGCTGGTCATCCCATCGCCTTCTTAACGATCCGGCGGCCTCGTTGAAAGCATTGACGAAAATCAAGGCCATCCCCCTTCCGGGGCGGTAGGTTTCTCCTTACATCTTGGGGCGGCGGATGCTCATCCGAGGTCCGCCAACCGGGTGCCTCCAGATGGGCCCGAAGGAGCGAAGTATGAACATCGAGAAATACACCGACCGTGCGCGCGGCTTCATCCAGTCCGCCCAGTCGCTGGCCCTTGCGCGAGGGCCATCAGCAATTCACGCCCGAGCATGTCCTCAAGGTCCTGCTCGACGACCCGGAGGGTCTGGCCGCAGGCCTGATCGACCGCTCCGGCGGCAATTCGCGGCAGGCGCTTGAGCGGCGTCGAGGACGCGCTCGGCAAGATGCCCAAGGTTTCCGGCGGCGGCGCCGGCCAGGTCTATCTCGCGGCCGCGACCGCGCGGCTGTTCGACAACGCCGAGAAGATCGCCGAGAAGGCCGGCGACAGCTTCGTCACCGTCGAGCGGCTGCTGCTCGCCATCGCGCTGGAGAAGGACAGCGACGCCGGCAAAATTCTGGCCAAGCGCGGGCGTCACCGCCGCAGAACCTCAACGCCGCCATCGAGGCGCTGCGCAAGGGCCGCACCGCCGATTCGCAGTCGGCCGAGAACGCCTATGACGCGCTGAAGAAATACGCCCGCGACCTGACCCAGGCCGCGCGCGACGGCAAGCTCGATCCGGTGATCGGCCGCGACGAGGAAATCCGCCGCACCATCCAGGTGCTGTCGCGCCGCACCAAGAACAACCCGGTGCTGATCGGCGAGCCCGGCGTCGGCAAGACCGCGATCGTCGAGGGCCTGGCGCTGCGCATCGTCAACGGCGACGTGCCCGAGAGCCTGAAGGACAAGAAGCTGCTGGCGCTCGACATGGGCGCGCTGATCGCCGGCGCGAAATACCGCGGCGAGTTCGAGGAGCGGCTGAAGGCCGTGCTGAACGAGGTGACCGCCGCCGAGGGCGGCATCATCCTGTTCATCGACGAGATGCACACCCTCGTCGGCGCCGGCAAGGCCGACGGCGCGATGGACGCCTCGAACCTGCTGAAGCCGGCGCTCGCGCGCGGCGAGCTGCACTGCATCGGCGCGACCACGCTCGACGAATATCGCAAGCACGTCGAGAAGGACGCGGCGCTGGCGCGGCGCTTCCAGCCGGTGTTCGTCAACGAGCCGAGCGTCGAGGACACCGTCTCGATCCTGCGCGGCCTGAAGGACAAGTACGAGCAGCACCACGGCGTGCGCATCACCGACGGCGCCATCGTGGCGGCGGCGACGCTTGTCGCACCGCTACATCACCGACCGCTTCCTGCCGGACAAGGCGATCGACCTGGTCGACGAGGCCGCGGCGCGGCTGAAGATGCAGGTCGATTCCAAGCCCGAGGAGCTCGACGAGATCGACCGCGAGGTCGTGCGGCTGAAGATCGAGCAGGAGGCGCTGAAGAAGGAGAGCGATCCGGGCTCCAAGGAGCGGCTGAAGAGGCTCGAAGCCGAGCTTGTCGTCGCTGGAGAAGCAGTCGGCCGAGCTGACCGCGCGCTGGAAGCTCGGAGAAGGACAAGCTCGTCCAATGCGCAGAAGCTCAAGACCGAGCTCGACGCGCTGCGCGTCGAGCTCGCCAACGCGCAGCGCCGCGGCGAGTACCAGAAGGCCGGCGAGCTCGCCTACGGCCGCATCCCCGAGCTTGAGAAGAAGCTCAAGGACGTCGAGGGCAAGAACGCCGGCGCGGTCGTCGAGGAGGCGGTCACCGCCGACCACGTCGCGCAGGTCGTGTCGCGCTGGACCGGCATCCCGGTCGACCGCATGCTCGAAGGCGAGCGCGAGAAGCTGCTCAAGATGGAGGAGCAGATCGCGCAAGCGCGTGGTCGGCCAGGCCGAAGCCGTGAAGTCGGTCTCGACCGCGGTGCGCCGCGCCCGCGCCGGCCTGCAGGACCCGAACCGGCCGATCGGCTCGTTCATGTTCCTGGGCCCGACCGGCGTCGGCAAGACCGAGCTGACCAAGGCGCTGGCCGAATTCCTGTTCGACGACGAGACGGCGCTGATCCGCATCGACATGTCGGAGTACATGGAGAAGCATTCGGTGGCGCGCCTGATCGGCGCGCCTCCGGGCTACGTCGGCTACGACGAGGGCGGCGCGCTGACCGAAGCGGTGCGGCGGCGGCCCTATCAGGTCGTGCTGTTCGACGAGATCGAGAAGGCGCACCCGGACGTGTTCAACGTGCTGCTGCAGGTGCTCGACGACGGCCGCCTGACCGACGGCCAGGGCCGCACGGTCGACTTCCGCAACACGCTGATCGTGATGACCTCGAATCTCGGCGCCGAGTATCTGGTGAACCAGCCGGAGGGCCAGGACACCGAGGCGGTGCGCGATCAGGTGATGGGCGAGGTGCGGGCGCGCTTCCGGCCGGAGTTCCTCAACCGCGTCGACGAGATCATCCTGTTCCATCGGCTCAAGCGCGAGCACATGGGACGCATCGTCGATATCCAGATGCAGCGGCTGGCGAAGCTGCTGGAGGAGCGCAAGATCGCGCTCGCGCTCGACGCCAAGGCGCGCGACTGGCTGGCCGACAAGGGCTACGACCCGGCCTATGGCGCGCGCCCGCTCAAGCGCGTGATCCAGAAGTCGGTGCAGGACCCGCTCGCCGAGCTGATCCTGTCCGGCAAGGTCAAGGACGGCGAGAAGGTCGCGATCTCGGCCGGCCGGCAGGGCATCACGTTCAACGGCGAGGCGGTGAAAGAGGCGGCGTAGGCCGCCTCGCGGCGGCCGCGGCCGGCTCGTTAAACTCGGCGTGCGATCACTGAGTCGCGCGCCGAGTTTTATCCGGGGTCGCCATGAGCTACGTCAATTCAGTCCTGCAGCCGGGCGAGCGCATCGTGGTGCGCGGGCGGCTGCACTGGATCGTCTATTGGCATGCGATCGTGTTCGCTGGTGCTGGGCATTGCGTTTGCTGGCCTGGGAGCAGTCCATCGGCATGGGAGTGCGTTATTGATGGCGGCTACCGCAATTATGTTTGCCGTGCTGTCCGTGAGCTGTCTTCGCTGCACGCCTGGTTCATTCGCTGGATCACCGAGATCGCGGTGACCGACCGGCGCATGATCTATAAGCGCGGCTTCTTCACCCGGCACACCGACGAGATGAATATGGACAAGGTTGCGTCGGTCGACGTCGACCAGTCGATCTGCTGGGCCGATTGCTCGACTACGGCACGGTGCATGTGGTCGGCACTGGCGGCGCCCAGCATGCGGAGGAGCCGAAGCCGCGCGGCATCGAGCATTTGCACCGGATCGCGTCGCCATTGGCGTTGCGCAACGCGATCACCGCGAAATAATTAGTCGAACTCTGGACGTCATGCCGGGCTTGTCCCGGCATCCACGCTTGGTCACTTCGGTCCTAAGCGAGATCGCCGGGACAAGCCCGGCGATGACTGCGGTGATCAATGCAAGGGCCGAAAACTACCGTGCTGGCTTTGCGCGACGCGCGGGCTCGAGCGCGAGATGATGCTGTCGACGCGGTCACGCTCCTTGTCGAAGCCCGCGAGCATCGGGCCGTCGAGCACGCGGCCGCGCGGCAGCTTGACGCGCAGCGGATCGACGAAGCGGCCGTTCACCAGAATCTCGTAGTGCACGTGCGGGCCGGTCGACAGGCCGGTCGAGCCGACATAGCCGATCACCTGGCCCTGCCGCACGCGGGCGCCGGGCTGGGTCGAGCGCGCGAACGCGGTCATGTGGCCATAGGCGGTTTCGTAGCCGTTGGCGTGGCGTGATGCTTGACGTACTTGCCGTAGCCGCTTTCCCAGCCGACCTTCTCGACCGTGCCGTTGCCGGAGGCGTAGATCGCGGTGCCGAGCGGCGCCGCCCAGTCGACGCCGGTGTGCATCTTGAAATAGCCGAGCAGCGGATGATTGCGGGCGCCGAAGCCCGATCGCATGATTCCTTGCGCCACCGGCTTGCGCACCAGGAACTTCTTCGCGCTCTTTCCGGTCTCGTCGTAGTAGTCGACGATGCCGTCGTCGGTGGTCTTGAACTGGTAGTATTTCTTGGCTTCGCCGCCGACCGTCAGCGCGGCGAACATCACCTCGTTCTTGGCGTCGCTGGTCGGCGTCTCGTCGTCGGCTGCGTAGAGCACGTCGAAGGAGTCGCCAGGCTGGGCCTTGTGCTGGAAGTCGACGTCGTAGGAGTAGATGCGGATCAGCGCCTCGATCACCGGCTTCGGGATGTTGTTGCGCAGCGCCGTCTCGTAGATGCTCTGGTAGAGCCGGATGCCCTTGCCGTCGTCGTCATCATCGTCGCTGGCGTCGGACACGAGCGTGTTCATGCTGGCGACGTCGACCGAGACGTACTGGCCCATGTCGGACAGCGCCACGACCGCGTCGATCGAGCTGTCGCCCATCACGATGACGCGGATCGGCGCTGGCGCGAGGGCCGTCGATCGCGACGCCACCAGGATGCGGAGCCTCTGGCCTTCCTTTAGCCCGTTGGCGCGGCCGCGCGGTCCGAGCGCCGACGCGATCGCCGCGATCTCCTCGGGCGTCGCGCCGATCTCCTTCAGGATCGATGCCGATGCTGTCGCCCTTCTTCACCGGTGATCGAGCGCTCGTTCCAGGCGTTGCCGCCGGTCGACCTGGCCGCCGGTCTTGGGCAGCAGCGTGATGTTCTCGGGCACGATGCGGGTCTCGAACCCGGCGTAAGGATCCGGTGCGCCGTCGGCGGCATAGGCGAGCGGAGCGCCGGCAGTCCCGGTCGGCAGGCTCGCCACCTGATAGCGGCCCTGCGAGGCGCCGGTCCAATTGGCGGTGTCGCGCACGCGCGCGATGATGTCGTCGATCGGCAGCGCCGCCGTCGACCTTGCTCTTCGGCAGGATGCCGGCGAGGTCGCGCGTCACGTAGGACACTTCGGCGTCGGGTTCGGCGCCCGGCTGGTCGTCGGCCGGCACGCCATCCTGCGCCGGCCTGCGCCAGAAGCTTCTGCGCGTTGAACGGCGGGACGCTCGCTGCGAATTCGGTAGGCGTCGAGCGTGAGATTGGCGGAGACGCGCACATAAGGGCGCGTGCGCACCACCTCGCGGTCGCCGACCGTGGTGGTCTGGCTGATGCGGATGCGTCTGGCGGGTGCCGTTCGATTCGCCGGCGGGCGGCAGGCGGTCGCTCTTGTGATTGCCGGCGAGCTTGTCGCTGATCGCGCCGATGGCGCCGCGCAGCGTGTTCTCGATCCGCTCCGGGACGGTGGCGAAATTGGTTTCGCCGTCGAGCGAAGCAAAAACGGCGCCGCCCATCAGAGCCGCGCCGCAGACGCCGGTCAGAATCGTGCCGGAAAACCATTGCACCGAAACGCGGCGGCGATCGATAACGCCGCCGGTGCCGCCATCGACCGAGAGCGGCGGCTCGTTGCCGAGGTCGGCGGCCGCGTCGACTCTGGCTCGGTGTGGGCTTCGCGGCCTACCGTGGTCCAATCATCGTCCCCTGCACTCGCGGTCGCGCCGGAAAGCGTTCGCAAAATGCCCGATACCAATTCGTCCGCTGCCAGGTCGAATCGGAACAAGCGCACGATGCCGTGTCGCTCGCACCCCGGTCAATGACCGACACCGGGACGACAGCTCGGATCGAGCGCGTCGCTTAACGGGGCTCCCCTTCAGATCCCGCGTCGTTATTGCCGGCAAGAACGGCGGAGGAATGTGGCTCAAGTGCGGCGCACTGCCTAGCCCGGGCGCGCGTTAAAAAGTGGCTTAAACGCTGGAATTGCGGGGAATGGTGCAGCGCGCAAAATAAACCAATTGGTGTTGACAACGACCGCTGCCGGCCCATATAAACTCGCTCATACGGCGCGCCGTCCGCTTACGGCGCGATTGCGCGCCTCTGAAGCTCCTCACTTATGGTGGGACAGGGCCTCCGAGAAGTGGTCGGAGGTTCAAGTTTCGTCGGCTTCCTGGCTCGCCAGGGAGTGGAGACCGCAAGGTTTCCGGGCTGTTTGACAGGTGAATCGGAAGAAAGAGAAACGTGGACGGCGGAGTCCTTGCGGACCGCTTCCTCGAACGGAGAAGGCTTCGGCCTTTTCCGGGAAAGAGAGCGGTCATGGAAGAGACTTTGGCGGTCAACGTTTCAAGGTACATCGCACCGGTCATTTGCGCCTTCGGGTGCAATCGGTCGGAGTGGTGGACCTCGTCAAAACGTGTGATCTGCCAGAATCAATCTCATCCAACTTGAGAGTTTGATCCTGGCTCAGAGCGAACGCTGGCGGCAGGCCTAACACATGCAAGTCGAGCGCCCCGCAAGGGGAGCGGCAGACGGGAGAGTAACACGTGGGAACGTACCCTTCAGTTCGGAACAACCCAGGGAAACTTGGGCTAATACCGAATACGTCCGTAAGGAGAAAGATTTATCGCTGAAGGATCGGCCCGCGTCTGATTAGCTAGTTGGTGGGGTAATGGCCCACCAAGGCGACGATCAGTAGCTGGTCTGAGAGGATGATCAGCCTCACTGGGACTGAGACACGGCCCAGACTCCTACGGGAGGCAGCAGTGGGGAATATTGGACAATGGGCGCAAGCCTGATCCAGCCATGCCGCGTGGATGATGAAGGCCCTAGGGTTGTAAAGTCCTTTCGGCGGGGAAGATAATGACGGTACCCGCAGAAGAAGCCCCGGCTAACTTCGTGCCAGCAGCCGCGGTAATACGAAGGGGGCTAGCGTTGCTCGGAATCACTGGGCGTAAAGCGCACGTAGGCGGATTCTTAAGTCGGTGGTGAAATCCTGGAGCTCAACTCCAGAACTGCCTTCGATACTGAGAGTCTTGAGTCCGGGAGAGGTGAGTGGAACTGCGAGTGTAGAGGTGAAATTCGTAGATATTCGCAAGAACACCAGTGGCGAAGGCGGCTCACTGGCCCGGTACTGACGCTGAGGTGCGAAAGCGTGGGGAGCAAACAGGATTAGATACCCTGGTAGTCCACGCCGTAAACGATGGATGCTAGCCGTTGGCAGGCTTGCCTGTCAGTGGCGCAGCTAACGCATTAAGCATCCCGCCTGGGGAGTACGGTCGCAAGATTAAAACTCAAAGGAATTGACGGGGGCCCGCACAAGCGGTGGAGCATGTGGTTCAATTCGAAGCAACGCGAAGAACCTTACCAACCTTTGACATGTCCCGTATGGGCACCAGAGATGGAGCCCTTCAGTTCGGCTGGCGGGAACACAGGTGCTGCATGGCTGTCGTCAGCTCGTGTCGTGAGATGTTGGGTTAAGTCCCGCAACGAGCGCAACCCTCGCCCTTAGTTGCCATCATTCAGTTGGGCACTCTAAGGGGACTGCCGGTGATAAGCCGCGAGGAAGGTGGGGATGACGTCAAGTCCTCATGGCCCTTACAGGTTGGGCTACACACGTGCTACAATGGCGGTGACAGTGGGATGCAATGGAGCAATCCTGCGCAAATCTCAAAAAGCCGTCTCAGTTCGGATTGCACTCTGCAACTCGAGTGCATGAAGTTGGAATCGCTAGTAATCGCAGATCAGCACGCTGCGGTGAATACGTTCCCGGGCCTTGTACACACCGCCCGTCACACCATGGGAGTTGGATCTACCTTAAGACGGTGCGCCAACCGCAAGGGGGCAGCCGGCCACGGTAGGTTCAGCGACTGGGGTGAAGTCGTAACAAGGTAGCCGTAGGGGAACCTGCGGCTGGATCACCTCCTTTCTAAGGATGATCCTTCAGAGACACTCTCACTGTGTCTTTATCGGATCTCTTAGAGACATCGGGCCAACCGGTTTCAGGATCGGTTAGGTCCATTGGCAGGACACCGCCGTCTTCATTTCTCTTTCTTTCATGGACGAGCCCGCGCCGTACTTTATCCATTCGGGATGAAGGTCGGCCGGTCTTATGACCGTAACGGTCTTGGGCTTGTAGCTCAGTTGGTTAGAGCGCGCGCTTGATAAGCGTGAGGTCGGAAGTTCAAGTCTTCCCAGGCCCACCAATCTTCGCGCTCGCGCTTCGATTGGCGAGCCGGCCATCTGGCCAGGCTTGCCCGCCGTAGCTCCGCAGGAGCGCAGGCGGGGGCCATAGCTCAGTTGGGAGAGCGCCTGCTTTGCAAGCAGGAGGTCGTCGGTTCGATCCCGTCTGGCTCCACCAGCCTTCGCCGCTCCGCGGCTTCGGCTGGCAAGCCGCTAGATGGCGAAGGCTGCCCGTCGAAGCTTTAGCGAAGACGGGCCGGTCGGCCAACACTCGTCCATGAACCTGAATTTGTATCGCGTCGGTCTTCGATCACGCGATGCATGTTGTCTGACATCGTGAAGAGGAGATCGTTCCGCAGTTGTACGCAGTGATGAGCTGCGTCCGACACCCATATCCTTATAGGCGCGCTTGACCGCACGCCTTCCGCGGATCGATCTCGAAGCAAGCTGGTCTTTCTGTCAGTGCCCGACCCGCACGAGCTTCTCCCGGCGCCAAAGCAATTTGGCGAAGAGAGGTGTTTGCGCGGTCACCTGCCGAGGTGAATGGGCATTGATGATGAGAGCGATCAAGTGCCTTAAGGGCATTCGACGGATGCCTTGGCGCTGAGAGGCTATGAAGGACGTGCTACGCTGCGATAAGCCACGGGGAGCTGCGAAGAAGCTTTGATCCGTGGATTTCCGAATGGGGAAACCCACCTTCGATAACGGAATTCCGAGACCATGTTCACGAGGCGCACAGC
>CAVPDL010000001.1:0-2197897 GCA_963702635.1 uncultured Alphaproteobacteria bacterium | reverse complement strand
CGTTTTTGATTTTCCGCAGTTCGATAGCTCAACGGTTGGGCGTTGCGATGAATACACAAGAGCAATGGCAACTGACACTGACGGCGGCCGAACTTTATGAGCGTTATCCTGCTCGATACATTCTTGGACCATGGGCACCGTTGCTTGTTGATAGCGCTCGCATTCGAGCAGGCGAACGAGTGTTAGACGTGGCTTGCGGCACCGGGGTCGTGGCTCGCGCTGCGGCGAATAGTGTCGGCCCCACCGGGCGCGTCGTCGGCATTGACCTAAATCCGGGAATGATCGCGGTCGCGCGATCAAGTCCAGCGACGGATGGCGCACCCATCGAATGGTTTGAACGCAGTGCCCTTGATCTTCAATTGGACAGTGCAAGCTTCGACGTGGTTCTTTGCCAGCAAGGACTACAATTCTTTCCCGACAAAATGATTGCGTTGCGGGAGATGCGGCGGTGCTTGACCCATGGTGGTCGCCTAGCGCTGAGCGTTTGGAACAATCTTGGATTTTACAATAGTGCCGTTAGTGCTGCGCTCACGCAATTTGTAGGCGCGGAGGTCGCTACTCGCTTTAACGCTTCGCGCAAGGCGCCTAATGCGGACGAACTACAGCAGCTCGCAACAGAAGCCGGGTTCTCAGCCGTGAAAGTGAGTGTAGGTCGGACAAACATCCACCTGCCGCGTATAGACAAATTTGTACTGGACCATTTGGCGGCAACGCCAGTCGCGGCGGCCATTGGTAACGCTAACGAAGAGGCACGCAACAATATTGGCATCAGCGTCAAGGAGCGGCTGCATATCTACGCGGACGGCGATGGTATTTCCTATCCAGAGGAAACATACGTAGTGACAGCTCGCGTTAAGTGACCACAACGCCCAAGGCGCATGATCGCTTGTGGCACTAAGCGGCGCTCTTTGGATGTCCGCTCACCGGTCGCTATGAGGGGCAAAGCGGACGACATTTGCTCAGTTTGAGCCTTTCCGGTTCTGACCCAATGCGCACATGGCGGCACTGTGTAAAACCAAAGGGTCGCTCGTCGAATAAGATTGCCTTCCTTCCGTTGCTGTGTAGAACAACTTCGGGTGTTCGCTGCGTGCAGCAGTGACAGGTCGTGCGATGGTCGGGCCGCCACGCTGAAAGCGTGCGCCCAATGACTGGCATCTATTCAGCACAGCCCGTCTACCTGTTCGGCATCCCGGTCGATTTCATACTGTTCGGCCTGACGCTGCTCGGCGTCGCGATCTTCCATCACAAGACGCTGCAAGTTGCGCTGACCGGGCTCGCGGTAGTTACCGTCTACAAGCTGCTTTTCAGCGGATTCAGACAAGGCGAGGGATTTCAGCGGCCTCGTGCTGCAGATGCACCACGAGTGGGTGATCCTTGACCAACCTGTTCCTGCTGCTGATGGGCTTTGCGATCCTGTCGCGGCACTTCGAGAACAGCCGCATCCCAGATGAGATGCCGAGGTTCCTGCCGAACGGTTGGACCGGCGGGCTCCTATTGCTCATAATTGTCTTCGTGCTGTCCGGCTTTCTGGACAACATCGCAGCGGCCTTGATCGGCGGCACGATTGCTCGGCATGTCTTCAAGGGCAAAGTGCATATCGGCTATCTCGCCGCCATCGTCGCAGCGTCGAACGCCGGCGGTGCCGGCAGCGTCGTTGGCGATACGACAACCACGATGATGTGGATCGACGGCATCAGCCCACTCCGCGTTGTTGAAGCCTATGTCGCCGCGATAGCAGGTTTTTTTGTCTACAGCATTCCTGCTGCGATCCAGCAGCACCGCCACTCACCGATTGTGAAGGATGCCCCGCGCAGCCTACACATCGACTGGATATCGCTGGCAATCGTGGCGGCGATCCTGGTCACTGCTATCACCGCGAATGTCACGGCAAACCTGAAATTCCCGGCAGTGCTAGATGCACTTGCCAGTGCTCGGCATCGCTGTCTGGATCGTCATCCTCGTTACCGCGCCGCTGCGACGCCCTGACTGGGAAATCATGCCCGAGACATTCAAAGGCACGATCTTTCTGCTCGCGCTCGTTACCAACGCTTCGTTCATGCCAGTCGAACAGCTACCGCTTGCGTCCTGGCAAACGGCGTTCGGTCTCGGGTTCCTGTCGTCGGTGTTCGACAACATCCCGCTCACGGCGTTGGCTCTGAAGCAGGGCGGCTATGATTGGGGCTTCCTCGCCTACTGCGTTGGCTTCGGCGGTTCGATGATCTGGTTCGGCTCGTCCGCCGGCGTCGCGATTTCCAACATGTATCCGGAAGCAAAGTCGGTCGGCCGTTGGCTGCGCGAAGGCTGGTTTATCGCAGTCGCCTACGTCATTCGGCTTCTTCGTGATGCTAGCCATTGTCGGATGGCATCCAGACGCGCCGCACAAGAAGCGCATCGATTTACCATCACAAAATGCCCAAACACGGATAGCGGCCCATGGCCTATTGGGCCGATAGAACTCTTAGTTGGCGCGCTGACACTTAGTTGCGGGTGTCGCAGCCGGATACGCCATGTATTTTATGCGTCGGCAGTTTTTCTAAATCGTTGGGTCCATTTGGATGTGGTCGTAGCTAACTTGTCGCATCGGTGGGATGCCGTTGTAGCTAGCATCCTGTCGCCAGAGATGTTTCGGTGGCGTCATGGCTCACATACCATCGGCAATCGGAGCGGCGATCCTCTTTGGAATTTGCTACGTCCTTGCGTACGTCAGTCTAACAACCACGCAAATGGTGGTCGCAATTGTCGCACTTCTCGTCGTCTATGCCGCGACCGTGGGGTGGTATCTCAAAAAGACCTTATGATGACAGGCGCATCAACGTGGGAAAGCACGCTCAAGGCGTTTTCACAGTGTTGCTGCTCTTGGCGGGGCTTCTGGTTCTGGGAGTGACGCTGGCGTGGAAATAGTCAACAGCGAACTAAGTAATGGGTAATTGGCGCCAGCGACCCAGTCCGCTCTTTAACGTTTGATCGATCTTGAGCGTAACCTGCGATGCGTACCCCCGCTTCGACGACTACAGCAAGAGACGATGATGGCGGATGAAATTATTTCTAGCGACATCAGAGAATTCATCCTCGCTCACATTGACTCCATCGCGCAATTGGAGGCGCTGCTGCTGCTGCGGGCAACCCCCAACGAGTTATGGGACGGCGCGAAAGCGGCGCGGCGGTTGTATGTCACCGAACGGGAATGCCACGAAGCATTGGCGCGACTTTGCGCGGAGGGATTGCTCAGCCGCACCGACGGCTCCTACCGCTACGCTGGCATTGTCGCAGAACAGGCGGAAATGGTCGATCGACTTGCCGAAGCCTACGCGCGTCATCTCATTCCGGTGACAAATATCATCCACCAGAAGCCGCGCCGCATTCGGGAATTCGCTGAAGCCTTTAAGTTCAAGGAGGAAACCTGACGTGGCCGCCATTATCTATTTTCTCTGCGCGTTCACGGCGGCGCTGTGCGCTTACCTGCTTTTGCAGTCTTATCGCCGCGGACGCTACCGGTTGTTGCTCTGGAGTGGGTTGTGCTTCGCGGGACTGACGATTAACAACGCATTCCTCATACTCGACAAAATCGCATTTCCAGCGATAGACCTTTCGGTGCCGCGAACCTTGATCGCGCTGCTTTCGATGATGATTCTGCTGTATGGCCTGATCTGGGACACGGAATGAATATCATGAGCAATGCGAGTTCGGTCTTGATGGGCGCTGTCGCGATGGCGTCATTCGTTGTGGCGGTGTTTTTCCTGCGATTCTGGCGGCAGACCCGCGACACTCTCTTCCTGCTGTTTGCGATTGCCTTCGGGGTGGACGCGATGACGCGATTTATGCTCGGTCTAGGCCATCCTGCCGATGAAGCCGAGCCGCTGTTCTATATGGCGCGATTTGTTACTTTCATGCTGATTGTAATTGGTATTGTGCTGAAAAACCGGCCGGATCGGCGCAAGCCCCAATAGTCAGTCCTGCTGGGCATGTCCGTTCATGGCACTTCGCGTCATTTTCGATGGATGCCCGAAATGGTCGCTATTGGGGGCACAGCCGACGTGCGGGGGAGACACAGGGCCCGTGTAAGCGCACTGCAACAAGGCAGCCTGCACCGGCTCAGCATGCAGAGACGGCCAAAGGCCGAAATCTCGACAGGGCTGAAGATGCTGCGCCACGAGCTTGACCGCGGCCTAGCGGACCGCGACGCCAAGCCCTGCTCGCGGGCCTCGTCATCGGTGTCGGCGGGCCAACGCGCTCGCCGATCTGATTAAAGAAAAATACGCCGAGCGGGACCCTGGGAGGGATAGACCGCTCGGCGCAGCTGCCCGGAAACTGCATCAGCGAGATACAGCCTTCAGCGCAGCCAGGAAATGATAGCGCAAGCCGAGAAACTGTTAACCGGTCCGGCGCTATCTTTCCCTCGAGCCGTCAGGCTCGGAGGACAACATGCCCGCCACGTTTCGCCGCGCCTTGGCTACCGATCTGGCCGCCCTGTCTGCGATCAACACCGCCGCTGCCGCCAGTGTCGCGCCGGACCCGATCTTCGCCGCGATCGAGCGGCACCGCGCCGCGCTTGCCGCGCTGGCAACCATTGACGACGCCGAGCCCGCCCGCCACGCTGCTGCCGAGCAGGAAATTGCCGCCTCCGCTAAAGCCCTGTTTGACACCCCACCGACCAGCATTGCGGGAGCCAAGGCGCTCGCCACCTTCGTGATCGAGGACACCGAGGCGGACGGCGTCGAAAGCCGCTGCCTCGACACCCTCAAGGTTTTGCACCGGGTGCTCGATCGGGTCGCGGCGCTATCAGCCTAGCGGACCGCGGCGCGGCGCCGCGTCCCCGGCCTTCGCGCTTCCAGCGACGTTAGGTGCGTGTAAGCTAGCCTAGGCTCATGGGGGGTTGGGGATGCCACATCATCTGCGGCTCGCTGCCACTATTTTGAAATGAAGCACATCCTCAGTGCTGTGGGCACGGAGCTTAAGCTTCTAGCTATCGAATTTAAGCGCATCGTGCTTATCGCGGTCGCGTTTTCTCCGTTAGCCCTTTTGGTTTGGCTAGTTTGGGCGATCTCGACCCAGCCTCCACTGACCCCTACGGAGGTGGCCGAGCGTTCGGCGCGCGAGGCGGTGAGCGACGCCATACGAGAGACAGCACAGCGGAAACGCGCACAGACCGATCGGCTCGAACAGCTTCTGTGTGACCAAGCAGCGGCTTGTAAAAAATACAGCGCGGCGCGCCTTGAGTGTGCCACAGCAGGAAACTTCAAAACCTGCCTGAGCGTAAAGATGGGCGAAGACGCTTTTTACGGCGACATTTGTAGTGGGTTCAAAGTGGGAGCGCCCGCTATACCGCTGCCGCCAGAAACGCCCAATGACATACAGTGTTTCTTGGGGCGCTTCTTCTCGCGGGGCTATTAGCCACGGCGGTCGCCGCATCGGCCGCCTCTAAAAGCCCTTGGTCTCGATCCGTCGCAGCGTTGCCTGGAAGCCGAGCCTTTGACCAACTGCGCGGTGTGCTTGCGGTCGCGGCCGAGCGCTCTGCGGATCAACTTGCCGGTCCATCTCGGCTCGCGCTCGACGGCCGGCGGCGCTGGTGGCGGTGGCGGCGGCGCGTCGTCGCCGAACTCGGGGTGGCCGGCAATATCCGAAATGAAGGCCAGCGAGATCGGCTGCTCGGCGGTGCCGTAGCGGGTTCGGCGGATGCGCATGAGGACCTCGGCGTGCTATGAGGCGAGGTCCCTTCGTTGGTGTTGGCGTTGATCACTTGGCCCTGCGGTGCCCCCGCGCCGCAGGGCCTTTCCTATGCCGGCGCGGCATCGCACGGCAAGGGTCGTAAAGCTGCCTAGGCGGGAAAGCCAGACCGCCAACCGCCGACGGGACACTAACTAGACACCAGCTCCGGCTCGTTTTCATAAGTCTTTATAACTAAAAGTATTTTTCATGAAATGCGCGGTCACGCTATTGCCCTTGTAGGGAATCTTGGTGAGCTCGATGCCGGTGCTCCGCATGAACATCTCGGTGGTCATGTGGCCGATGGTGCCGGGCACGAAGCCGTAGTTGATCTTGTTGGGATTAGCCTTGGCGTAGGCGACCAGTTCGGCGCTGGAATGCACCGGCAGCGAAGGATTGACGGTCAGCACGCTCGGCTGCGAGCCGATCAGTCCGATCGGCGCGAAATCCTTGCGCGGATCGTAGCCGGCGTTCGGATAGAGCGTCGGATTGATCGCGAGCGTGCCGGTGTAGGTGAGCAGGATGGTGTAGCCGTCGGGCGCGGCTTTGCGCGCCACCGCGCGCGTCGCGATGGTGCCGCCGGCGCCGCCGCGGTTCTCGACCACGACCTGCTGGCCGATGGTACGGCTCATGCTGCCGGCGACGACGCGGGCCAGCGCATCGTTGCCGCCGCCGGCCGGGAACGGCACGACCAGCGTGATCGGCGTGTCGGATAGTCCTGGGCGACGGCTGGCCCAACGTCAGCGCAATGGCGAGCAGCGCAATGATGACGTGTCCCGGACGCAGTGCAGCGCGCCGCCATAAGCGTGTTTACGCGGGTCTTCGACGCGCTATGGCGGAGCGGTGCGCTGCTGACCCGGGACCCAACTCGCTTCGAAATGGAGAAAGCTGGGCCCGGACTGCAGTGCGTCACTTCGTGCCGCACTGCGCCCGGGATACGAGGCTGAACTTGCAGCCAATGTCATAAACCTACTCCACCTTGAGGTTGAGCTTCTTGATCAGCGCCGCCCATTTGCGCTCCTCCTGGTCGATGTCGGCGGCGTATTGCTCGGGCGTCGAGGTCAGCGGATCGCCGCCCTCGGTGTTGATGCGCTTCTTGATCTCGTCGGTCATGGCGATCTGGCGGATCGCGGCGTTGAGCTTGTCGACGATCGGCTTTGGCATGCCGGCAGGCCCGAGCACGCCGTAATGCAGCACCGACTCGAAGCCGGGCACCCCGGATTCGTTCGCGGTCGGCACGTCCGGCAGCAGGCTGAAGCGCTGCTTGTCGAGCATGGCGACGCCGCGCAAGCGTGCCGGCCGCGAGATTGCCCATCGCCGGCGGCAGCACGCCGAATGCGATCGGCACGTGGCCGCCGACCAGATCGTTCATCAGTTGCGCTGTGCCCTTGTAGGGAATGATGGTGGCCTGCACGCCGGTGATCGACTTGAACAGCTCGGCCGAGAGATAGCCGCCGGTGCCGACCGCCGAGGTGCCGATGTTGAGCTTGCCGCCCTCCTTCTTTGCGATCTCGACGACCTCGCCGATGGTCTTGCCCGGGAACGACGGATGCGCGAGCAGCGCAACCGGCATCGAAGCAAACAGGCCGATCGCGGTGAAATCCTTGCGCGGATCGAAGCCCGAGTGAACGTAGAGGCTGGGATTGATCGAGATCGATCCGGTATGGCCGAGGAACAGCGTATAGCCATCCGGCGCGCTGCGAATGAGCGTGCGGGTGCCGACCAGGCCCGAGCCGCCGACGCGGTTGTCGACGATCACCTGGTGGCCGAGCGAACCGGACAATTTCTCCGCCACCACGCGCGCCAGCACGTCGACGCCGCCGCCGGGCGGATAGGGCACCACCAAGGTCACGGTGCGGTTCGGATAATCGCCCTGCGCCGCCGCGGGCGCCGCGACGCCGAGCGCCGCCAACGCCAAAATGCCGATCGCCCTCGTTGCCGACCAACGCCTGCTCATGACAATCTCCGTCGTTGCACCATTCCGACAAAATAGCACCGCCGGCTCCCTTGCCGAGAGCCGGCGGCTCTATCTCAAATCATCTTCGATGATTGACTTCGCTCGCTTCAATGCACGCTGACGCTACTGGTGTGCCGAAGGCGCTCGATTTCGTCCTTCACTAGCAACTTGCGACGCTTCAGTTCACCGATCTTGAGGGCATCACTCGAAGGGTGGGTCAACTCTTCCGCAATTTCGTCTTCGAGGGCCCGGTGCTTTCGTTCAAGTTCCGCAAGATGCGCTTGCATGGTCATGTGGAGTGGCTCCTAAGACAGTTCAGACAACACCCCTGACTCGTTCAGTGTGCCACGAGGTCCCGGGCAAGTCGATTGTCCACTCTTGTGCAGCGCGGTAAATCCCCGCTATCCGAAAATCGCAGCATCGGCCGCGATTGGAACAGCTCTTGAGAAATGGCAATAGGATTGCCTATTTGCTCTGTGACGGCGGCGTGACGAAACAAATGGCGCGAACGCCCGTGTGGTTCGTCCCGGAATAGCGAAAGCCATGGGAATTCAAGAGTTTGTGTTGATATCAGGCTCTATGCCGGCGGCCGGGACCGCCGCTAATATGGCCCATGAGGCGCTGCGTGCGGCGGCGGCGATGAAGCAAGAGGAAGAGAGCGAACTCCGCGCGCAATTGGCGCAACTGCGCCAAGAGCACCGCGATCTCGACGCCGCCATCGAGGCACTGCACAATTCGCCTGGATCCGACCTTTTGCAGGTGCAGCGGCTGAAGAAACGCAAGCTGCAATTGCGCGACCGGATCATCCAGATCGAAGACCAGCTCACGCCGGATATCATCGCCTGAAAAGGCGGCGGAAACTCCAAAATTTCACCTGCTTGCCGGCCTGTACGGCCGTCGAATTGGCGTACGGCCATTGACCGGCCATTAGGCACGGCCGGCAAAATCACGCCTCCGGCTGGGATTGCACTGCACTGCGGGAAACAGCGCAAGAACTTATCCACAGCTCCGGCGCGCCGTGCCGCCGGAGAGCCCGGATGACAGCCGGCGCGCATCCGGACGGACGGCTTTGCTCCGGCAATGGAAATCCGCGTCAATGATGGACTTTTAACACCCGATCTGCTACCGACGCCCCGACTCGGGCGGCCGTTTCCGGGCCCCCGCGCAGCCAACAGCAGGATTTCGGATTTCAGAAGGAAGCACGCGTGCAGGTTCTTGTCCGTGACAACAATGTCGACCAGGCCCTCAAGGCGCTGAAGAAAAAGATGCAGCGCGAGGGCATCTTCCGCGAGATGAAGCTTCGCGGCCATTACGAAAAACCCTCGGAAAAGAAGGCCCGGGAGAAGGCGGAGGCGGTGCGCCGCGCCCGCAAGCTGGCGAGGAAGCGCGCCCAGCGCGAGGGCCTCATTCCGATGAAGCCGAAGGTGATCGGCGGGCCGGGCGCCGAGCGCGGCGGCCGCGGTGGACCGGGTGGCGGTCGCGGCGGCCAGGGCCGCAGCGGCGGTTTCGGCGGCGGTGGCGGTTTCGGCGGCAGTGGCGGCTTCGGCCGCTAGCGCCGTTTCCGAGTTCGTGATACGTCGCAGCACCCTGTGACACGAACTTCGGAAACAAGGGGCACTAGCAAGCACATGATTCTAGTGCCGCTCGTCGATTTGAAGTTCCTGAACGCGATTGCGGCAACTGGTGCAGGAACTTCAAATCGGCGCACTAGCCAGGCGCACTTTCTTTTCGGCTGGTTTCCACGGCGCGGGCGGCCGGATCGGTGGCCCGCGCTTTGGTATCTTTGGGACCCAAAGCTATCGTCGAACCTTCGCCGCATTCCTTGGTTGAACAGCCAGGGCCGCAACGGCAGCTCGAGCGACGAACGAGGACGATGACGCAGCGCCCCCACAGCGCGAGCCTGTTCGAAGCCAATGCCGGCCGGTCTGCCCTTGTGGCTATGATGATCGCGGCGGCGGCGGCGTCGCTTGGCGCCTGCGGCACCACCGGCGTCGGCAACATCGGCAGCGGCCAAACCTCGGAGAGCGAGGACAATCAGTTCGCGGCCTCGCCCGCCAATATCGCCTCGCTTACCGGCGTGGTGCAGCGCAATCCGAACGACCCGCAAGCCTATAACATGCGCGGCTCGGTGTTCGGCCAGGCCGGGCGCAATCAAGAGGCGCTGGCCGATTTCAACAAGGCGATCAGCCTCGATCCGAACTACGCGCAGGCCTACGCCAACCGCGGCCTGATCCAGCGCAAGACCGGCAAGCTCGATCTTGCGCTCGCCGACTACAACAAGGCGCTCAGCCTCGATCCGAACTACGCGGCCGGCTATCTCGGCCGCGGCATCGTCCATCGGCTCGGCAAGCAGCCGCTCGACGCCTTCAACGACTTCAACAAGGCGATCGCGATCCGTCCCGACAACGCCGACGCCTATTACAACCGCGGCCTGCTCTATCAGAGCCAGAAGCAGCACCAGTATGCGATCGACGATTTCTCGACCGCGATCGGGCTGACGCAAAACCAGGCCGAGCCCTATATCGCGCGCGGCCTGAGCTACATGGCGGTTGACGATTTCAAGGCGGCAGCCGCCGACCTCGACGATGCAGTGGCGGCCGAGCCGCAGAATCTGCAAGCCTGGACAACGCGGGCCTTCGCCTATGAGCGGCTCGGCGACAAGGAAAAAGCCGCCGGCTCCTACGCCCGCGCGCTCAACATCAACAGAAACCACGAACCGGCCAAGCAGGGCTTCGCCCGCGTCGGCGGCAAGATGGGCCAGACCTATCAGACCTTTTAGAGCGGCTCAAACCTTTTAGAGCGGTGTTCTTTGAGATTGAATGCCCGTTCGTCCCGGCGGCCCGGCCTTTGCTCGCTTCGCGAGCTCCGGCGGGTTCGAGTCCGACGAAGCGCGGAGCGCGAAGGCGGAAAGCGGGGACCCAGCGTTTTTTTGCCAAGAACTGGGCCCCCGCTTCCGCGGGAGCGAACGGAATTTGCTTCGGTGTAATGCCATCATGGTTTAGGAGGGCGTGTGACGGAAGCGGCTGCGCAGCGCGGCGAACCAGCCACCGCTCATTGGCACTATGCGCGTGCGCACGTCGCCGTCATGGGCAAAGCCCGACACCACCTGACTGGCCAGCAGCGCCAGCAGGCAGAACAGAACCAACTCCATCATGTCGAGCGGATTGGCGATCTCGAAGCTAAACCGTGGGGCATACAGGAAATAGGACGCGGCGAGGCTCGAGGCGATGGTCACGCCCATCGCCGAAATGCTGCCGTAGCGGATGGCGATCAGCGCCGTCGGCACCAGATAGATGAAGATCAGGTGATCCTGCTGCAGGTGCGCTTCCGCCGCCCACAGCGCCGCGGTGGTCATGCCGACAAACACCAGCGACACCGTAACCGGCGTGATCCAGCGGCGCAGAAGCGACTGCTCGGTCCTGGCCGGATCGACCTCTGAACGCAGCGACATCCCCGCACCGCCGCCAAGCGCCGTCCCCCGCCGCGCGGCGATTGGTCGCGCGGCGGCTCAACCCTAGGGGATCAGGACTTGCCGCGCCAGTGTGCCGGAGCAGGAAATCGAAGGCCGCCGCCAAACGTTTAGCGATCGATGACCTTCCAGTGCTTGTAATAGACGAACTTGAAGCTCTGCGTCAGCATCCGGATCGCGGTGACGACCGCCGACATCACGGACGGGAACGGCGTCGGGCGCACGATATCGACGAACAGACAGTAACGCGTCTGGTCGGTTTCGTTGAAGGACTGGTGCAGCAGCGTGTCGTCGAAGATGAACAGCTTGTCGGTGCGCCAGTAGCTCGTGACGTCGCCGACCACGATATAGGCGGAGTCGTCCGTCATGTCGTTGAGGTTGTAGAGCACCCGCAGCGACGCCCGCATGAAGCCGAAGTGCTTGGAGGTGGAAACCTTCTTGTTGAACACCGAGACGCCGATGGTCTTGACGTATTTCCAGTCGCCATGGAATTCGGGAATGTCCAGGAAGGTGTCGACGTTGACGCCATACCAGCGAAAGAAAATCATGGTGCGCTGATGTTCCTTCGAGCGTTCCTCCAGCTTGGCGACCAGGTTCTGCTCGTTGGAGATGCGGATCAGTCGCCGCACCTCATCCGCATAGGCCGGCGGCAGGTCGTCCAGCTTGTAGACGCCCTTGTTGACGTAGGGCAGCGACAACAGGTCCAGCAGGATGTTGAGCGGCGACAACACCCAGGTTAGAAAGCCGTTGCCGATGAAGTAGCGGCGCGGCGTCGCCCAGTCCATGCCGGTGTTGCGGCTGATGTCATAGGCGCCGCAGATGGCGTAGAACACCGCGGTCTTGGGAAAGAAGAATGCCAGCGGCGCGAGCACGCCGAGCGGGAACAGGATGCGGCGCACGAAATATTTGGCGACCTTGGTGGCACGATCCCGGCTCGTTGTTCCGCCCACCAACGTCGTGCTCATGCCAGGTCCCGTGTTGAAATGTCCGATTGTCCTCGCTTCCTAGCACGGATAGCGGGCCAAGTCTCAAGGCAGGATATCGGCCAGGAAGGCGCGCACCGCGGCCATCGCGCCGTGGCGATCGAGATCGGCGTGGCCCGCGTTCGGAAACCGCGCGAAACGCTTGGGTTCCGCGGCCAACGCGAACAGCCGCTCGCCGAAGGCGAATGGCACCACGGCATCGCGCTCGCCGTGCATGATCAGAACCGGCGCCGCAATCTTGGCGATCAGCCGGTCGGAATAGAATCGATCCTTGAGCAACCGGCGGACCGGCAGGAACCAGTAGATCGCGGCGGCAACGTCGGCGATCGAGGTGTAGGGCGATTCCAGAATTACCGACGCGACCGGATGCCTGCTCGCCAGCGCCACCGCCACGCCGGTGCCGAGCGATTCACCGAACACGACGAGGCGCGCATCCGGATGTCGCGTGCCGGCGAAGCGATAGGCCGCCTCGGCATCGAGCATCAGCCCTGCTTCGCTCGGGCTTCCGGTCGACCCACTATAGCCGCGGTAGCTCAGCGCGACGAGGCCGGCGCCGTCCGCCGTGAGTGCACGAAACCGCTCGGCGCGGTAGGCCAAGGTGCCGGCGTTGCCGTGGAAATAGAGCAGCAACGGCCGGCCCGGCCTTGGCGGCACGTGCCAGACGATGACCTTCTCGCCGTCGGCGGTGTCGAGCACGATCTCTTCAGCGCCCGACAAACCGGCCGCAGCCGGGTCGGTGCGCAAGCGATCCGGATGGTAGAGCAGCGAGCGCTGCACGGCGTACATCACGGCAACAAAGCCGCCGAATGCCGCCACGGCAATCAAGATGCCTTTCAGCAAGGTCATGGCGCATTGATAGCATGGTGCGGCGCGCTACACTGCGCCCGATGCCCTCCCTCTCCGATGTCGCGCGGCCGCGTCCGCTCGGGACGCTGCTCTTCCTGCTGGCCTGGCTCATGCCGTGGCGGCCGGCCTTTCGCGTGCGCGCGGCGCAGTCAAAGCTTGCGTTCTACGTGACCCACCGCGACGCGATCGGCCGGCACATCGCCAAATACGGCACGCACGAGCCCCTGGTGACGCGGTGGATCGGGGAATTCCTCGCCGCGGCGCCGCGCGGCATCGTGGTCGATGTCGGGGCGAATCTCGGCTGGCACGCGCTGCACGCCACGCGGCACGGCAACGTCGAGGCGGTCGTGGCGTTCGAACCGCATCCGTTCAACGCCTGGCTGATCGAGCGCAATCTCGCCGAGAACGGCATCGACAATGTCGTCGTCGATGCCCGCGCGGTCGGCGCAGCGCCGGGCCTGGCCAAACTTTACCGTTACAAGAGCACGAATTTCGGCCGGCATTCGCTCGCCACCGACCACGGCTTCGGCTCGCGCACCGTTCCGCTCGTCGATCTCGACGGCGCGCTGGCGGCGATTGGTTTCGGCGAGCGTCCCATCTCGCTGATCAAGATCGACGTCGAGGGCTATGAGCCTGCGGTGATCGCCGGCGCCAAAGCGACGCTCGGGCGCACCGCCGCAATGATCCTGGAATATACGCCCGACAGCAGCCGCGCCGGCGGGCTGTCCGTCGCCGACCTGCTGACCGATCTGCAGGCCGCGGGATTTTCGCCCCATGTCCTGATCAGCACCGGCGGCACCACGGCTGTCAGGTACGAGGAGCTTGCGCAATTCTCCGGAATGCTGGACGTGATCTTTGTCCGCGCCGAGCGTCTGCCGGAGCTGTCGCGCGCCATGAACGAGCGCCCGCGCGGCTCGCTGGCGCTCGACGAAATCGCCGATCGGAACACGCGGGTGAAGTGGCCAATGTGACGCCTACAAGCTCTTGACGATGCTCTCGGTCATCTTCTTGGCGTCGCCGAGCAGCATCATGGTGTTGTCGCGGTAGAACAGCGGATTGTCGATGCCGGCATAACCCGAGGCGAGCGAGCGCTTGACGAACATCACGGTGCCGGCCTTCCACACCTGCAGCACCGGCATGCCGTAGATCGGCGAGGTCTTGTCCTCCTCCGCGGCCGGATTGGTGACGTCGTTGGCGCCGATGACGAAGGCGACGTCGGCCTGGGCGAACTCCGAGTTGATGTCCTCGAGCTCGAACACCTCGTCGTAGGGCACGTTGGCCTCGGCCAGCAGCACGTTCATGTGGCCGGGCATGCGGCCCGCCACCGGATGGATGGCGTATTTCACCTCGACGCCCTCCTTCTTGAGATGGTCGGCCATTTCACGAAGCGCATGCTGCGCCTGCGCCACCGCCATGCCGTAGCCCGGCACGATGATGACCTTCGAGGCGTTCTTCATGATGTAGGCGGCGTCCTCGGCCGAGCCGATCTTGACCGGGCGCTGCTCCTTGCCGCCTGCCGGGCCCGCCACCTCGCCGCCGAAGCCGCCGAGGATGACGGAGAAGAAGTTGCGGTTCATGCCCTTGCACATGATGTAGGACAGGATCGCGCCGGAGGAGCCGACCAGCGCGCCGGTGATGATCAGCGCCGAATTGCCGAGCGTGAAGCCGATGCCGGCCGCGGCCCAGCCCGAATAGGAGTTGAGCATCGAGATCACCACCGGCATGTCGGCGCCGCCGATCGGGATGATGATGCAGCACGCCGAACAGGAAGGCGATGCCGGCGATCAGCCAGAAGTCGAGCTGGCTCTGCGACACCACCAAGCCGTAGATGAAGAAGATCAGCGCGGCCGCGAGCGCGATGTTGATGACGTGGCGGCCGGGCAGGAGTGATCGGCGCGCCGCTCATGCGGCCGGAGAGCTTGAGGAACGCGATCACCGAGCCGGTGAAGGTGATGGCGCCGATGGCGACGCCGATCGACATTTCGATCAGGCTCTGGGTGTGGATGTGGCCGTGGGTGCCGATGTCGAAGGCGGTCGGCGCGTAGAACGCGCCCGCCGCCACCAGCACCGCCGCCATGCCGACCAGCGAGTGGAACGCCGCGACCAGTTCCGGCATCGAGGTCATCGGCACGCGGCGCGCGATCACCGCGCCGATGCCGCCGCCGAGCACGATGCCAGCGACCACCAGGATCCAGGCGCCGGTGCCGGCCGGCGGATGCGCGGCGAGCGTGGTGCCGATGGCGATCATCATGCCGACGATGCCGAACATGTTGCCGCGGCGGCTCGACTCCGGGCTCGACAGCCCGCGCAGCGCCAGGATGAACAGCACGCCGGCGACGAGATAGAGCAGCGCGGCGATGTTGGCGGTCATGGTCATGACAAGCACTCTCCCGCGTCATGGCCGGGCTTGTCGCGGCCATCCACGCCTTCCTTGTCGACCAAGGCGTGGATGCCCGGCACAAGGCCGGGCATGACGGCGTCTTTTCTGTTTGCGTTGAGCATGGCCGTTGTCATTTCTTCTTCTTCTGGTACATCGCCAGCATGCGCTGGGTGACCAGGAAGCCGCCGAAGATGTTGATCGAGGCGAACACCAGCGCGACGAAGCCGAGCGCGCGCGCCCAGATGCGGCCCTGGTCGTCGGCGACCAGCTCGACGCCGACCGCGAGCAGCGCGCCGACCACGATCACCGAGGAGATCGCGTTGGTCACCGACATCAGCGGCGTGTGCAGCGCCGGCGTCACCGACCAGACCACGTAGTAGCCGACGAACACAGCCAGCACGAAGATCGACAGCCGGAACACGAACGGATCGACGGCGTCGAGGGCGGTTCCGGTCATGAAAGATGCTCCTTCGCTAGAGTTGGCCGCGAGCAGAGCGGTCAACGCTGTGCCCGCTCCCCTTGCGGGAGAGGGCTGCTCGGCAGTTCAACGGGTGAAGTTGGGCGAGGGGTAAGGCTGCACCCCTCACCCGACCGATTGTGTGGAACGGATTCGGGTAGCCCTCTCCCGCAAGGGGAGAGGGCACGATAACGATCGCTTCGCGTCGCGGATAGCTTCGAAGAAGATGAGTGCTGCAGCATGGCCCTCACGCCGCGTTTTTCGGCGCGAAACTCGGATGCACGACGGCGCCGTCGCGGGTCAGCACCGTGGCCTTGACGATCTCGTCGTCCCAGTTGACCGCGAGCTTCTTGTCTTTCTTGTCGATCAGGATTTCGAGGAAGGTCAGCAGGTTCTTGGCATAGAGGCTCGACGCCGAGGCCGCGAGCCGGCCCGGCACGTTGGTGAAGCCGACGATCTTGACGCCGTTCACCTCGGCGACCTTGCCGGCCTTGCACGCCTTCGACGTTGCCGCCGCGCTCGACCGCGAGATCGACCATCACCGAGCCGGGCTTCATCGATTTCACCATGTCGGCTGAGACCAGCCGCGGCGCCGGGCGGCCCGGGATCAGCGCCGTGGTGATGACGACGTCCTGCTTCTTGATGTGCTCGGCGACGAGC
Source organism: uncultured Alphaproteobacteria bacterium (assembly GCA_963702635.1). Lineage (GTDB taxonomy): Bacteria > Pseudomonadota > Alphaproteobacteria > Rhizobiales > Xanthobacteraceae > Z2-YC6860. The sequence goes on along the minus strand of CAVPDL010000001.1, from coordinate 2,181,442 downwards.
GCCGCCTGCTTCGCCTGGTACTCCTTCGACATTTCCTTGGCGTAGCCGCCGGCGGTCTGGGCGTTCTTGAACTCCTCGTCCTCGACCGCGAGGAACTTCGCGCCGAGGCTTTCGACCTGCTCCTTGGTGGCGGGGCGCACGTCGGTCGCGGTGACCACGGCGCCGAGCCGGCGCGCGGTCGCGATCGCCTGCAGGCCGGCGACGCCGACGCCCATGATGAAGACGCGCGCCGCCGGCACCGTGCCGGCCGCCGTCATCATCATCGGGAAGGCGCGGCCGTATTCGGCCGAGGCGTCGATCACGGCGCGGTAGCCGGCGAGATTGGCCTGGCTCGACAGCACGTCCATCGACTGCGCGCGGGTGATGCGCGGCATCAGCTCCATGGCGAAGGCGGTGACGCCGGCGTCGGCCAGCGACTTCAGCGCGGCCTCGTTGCCGTAGGGGTCCATGATCGAGATGACCAGCGCGCCCTTGTTGACGCCGGCAAGCGCGGCCGGCGCCGGCCGGCGCACCGTGAGCACCACGTCGGCGCCCTTGACCGCATCGGCCGAAACGGTCGCGCCGGCGGCCGTATAATCCGCGTCGAGAATGCCCGATTTGACGCCGGCGCCCGGCTGCACCGCGACCTCGGCGCCGAGCCCGATCATCTTCTTGACGGTCTCGGCGGTGGCGGCGACGCGCGGTTCGCCTTGATCAGCCTCGGCGACGACTGCAATTTTCATGATGCCTCCAACGGCCGGCCGCGCAAATGGCGGGCCGTGCGGCCCGCGAGGCGGCAAACCGACCGCTTAGACCAGGAAATATGCCATCCCAATCAGGAGGATGATGATGAAACCCAGGACCCATTTCACCAGCGAAAGAAAACCCAGGTAGGTCTGCTCATGCGCGGCATAGTCATTGCCATCTGCAACCGCATATTCCGGAGTGCCATGCGCGGCCATTACGCGATCCTCTCAAGCGGGGTGGAGCATCGCCCGGATGAAGCGGCGGGGGCCGCCGCGTGCGACGCAGCCAGGAAGCGCTAGGATTTAGCCGAAACACGGAAGCCCGGCAATGCTGATGGGCGTGGATGTCGAACGCCCGATCGAGACGCTAACGGCACTCCGATCGGGTGGCGGTCTTGCTGGCGGCGGCCAGGTCGTCCTCGTGGCCGCGCACGATGTCGGCAACCATATTGCCCATCTGCGGATCCTTGATGCAGCCGGACTGCTTCAAGGCGGCGAGCTGGTCTTCCAGCCGCGGCTTGAGCTGCCGGGCGATGCGGCATTCCTCCTGGATCAGCTTCGGGCTGGCGTGCTGCTGGGCCTGCTTGACCACCTTGTTGTAGCGGGTGGTCAGCTTCTCGGTGTCCTTGGACATCAGCTTGCTGATTTCCTCGGCGCAACCCGCCCGCGCACCCCGCGGCATCAGAATGGAAAGCACCACGGCGACACACAAGCCAAGCCGAACCAACATCGAGAAAATCCCTCCGAACGGAATCATCGTAGCGGCAGACCGATCGGAATTGCGGCAGCCGCGACTCAAGAGCACGACAAACGGATGAAGCCCCCGCCCAATTAACCGGATACCGGCCGGATGTCCAACATCAAGCGCGCCCCAGGCGGGGCGATGGGGAAAATTCTAGATTACCGTTACAAGCCCCGCGCGCTTGAGCGCCGCCGCCTGGCGCTCGGCCACGCCCTCGACCGAGAAATCCTCGATCGCCGCGTCGAACAGGCGATGGAAGTTGAGCTCGGCGCGCAGATGCAGAAACACGCCGCCGAGCCCGATCGCGGCGCGATCCATCAGCACGAATTCGCGCGGCACCTTGACCGGGCCTTTTTGTCGCAGCGCCTGGTGCACCTGAAACGCCTGGCGGCGGCCGTACTCGCCGGGCTTGACGCCGTCGGCGATGGTGCGCACGCGATCCTCCATCAGCGGCCCATAGATGAAGCGCGCCCAGATGTTGAGGATGTCGATCAATTCGCGGGAGAGCTTCTTGAAGCCCCAGGTCTCGTAGGCGTGCACGACGCGGGCGTCGTCGCCGTTGCGCAGGCCATTGTAGAGATCGACCACGCCGCCGACGAACTTCGGCGGGAAAATGCGGATGCAGCCGTAGTCGAGCAGGTTGATGCCGGCGGCTTTGCCCTTCTCGGCAAACACCGAGTAGTTGCCGAGATGCGGATCGCCGTGGATCACGCCGAAGCGGCTGAACGGCAGCCACCACGCGGTGAACATCGCCGTGGCGAGACGATTGCGGATCGCGAGCGCGTCGTCCTTGTGTTCGAGCAGCCGGGAGCCCTCGAGCCAGTCGAGCGTCAGCAGCCGGCCGGTCGACAGCTCCGGCCAGACTTCGGGCACGCGGATGGAATTTTCGTCGGCAAGCATTCGGCGATAGAGCGCGACGTGTTTCGCCTCGCGCTTGTAGTCCAGCTCCTCGCGGATGCGCGCGCCGATCTCCTTGATCATCTCGCTGGTGTCGATCGCCGGATCGAACCTGCGGCGGATGGCGAACAGAAGGCGAAGTTGCCGAAGGTCAGCCTCGACCGCCGACTGCATGTCGGCGTATTGGAGCTTGCAGGCGAGCTCGGAGCCGTCATGCGAGCGGGCGCGATGCACCTGGCCGAGCGAGGCAGCCGCTGCCGGATGATGCTCGAAGCTTGCGAACTTGCTCTGCCAGTCGGGGCCAAGCTCGGCCTGCATCCGGCGCTTGACGAAGGCCCAGCCCATCGGCGGCGCCTGGCTTTGCAGCTTGCCGAGTTCGAGAATGTATTCCGCCGGCAGCGCTTCGGGGATGGTGGCGAGAAGCTGCGCCACCTTCATGATCGGGCCCTTGAGCCCGCCGAGCGCGGCGGCAAGCTCGGCCGCGTTGCGCGCGCGATCGAGGTCGAAGCCGAAGAAACGCGCGCCGGCCATCCGCGCCGCGACGCCGCCGACGTTGGGGCCGACGCGGGCGTAGCGCGCCGCGCGGGCGGAGAAGCGGTTCTTCTCGCGGTCGGCTTGGCGTTTGTTCATGTGCTTTTCGGCCAGTTGTCCCTGATCCAGCGCGCGAGGCTTTCCTCGCTGATTTCGCCGGCGGCGAGCGAGATGATCATCGCAGCCGCTTCCGCCTCCGGCGCGATGAAGTCGATGCCGTTGATCCCAGGGAAGGTGTAGATCGACAACAGCGACGTGCGCTTGTTGCCGTCCGCGAACGGATGGTTCTTAGCCATGGCAAAGCCATAGGCGGCCGCCAGCTCCGGCAGTTCAGCGTTCTCGTATGCCCATTTGTTGCGTGGACGATCGAGCGCGGACTCAAGCATCGCCAAGTCGCGAATGCCGCCTGACCCGCCATGCATCGCTAACTGTTCGTCGTGGATCGCAACGATCAGAGGCAACCACAGCCATTCGGGCTCGTCACTTGGCGAGTTCGGCGAGGGCATTGCGATAAATCTTCATTCCTCGCCGCGCCATCTCCATCGCCTTTTCAAACTTGGGGTCATAGGGCGTGAAGCGAATTCCGCCCTCTGGAGTGAGCGTGACATAGAAGTTGTCGCCCACGCTGAGATTGAGCCGGGTCATGATTTCCTTGGGAAAAATGACGCCTGTCGAATTGCCGATCTTTTTCAGTTGGACGCCCCCACCGGCTGTCCATTCGGATCAGCAACCACCTTCTTTTCGATGGACATGGATGCTCCTTAAGCGATACTCCTTAAGCGCGCGTTTTACAAAATGTATAACGCCCTGATCCGGAGTTCAACAGCCCGTTGAACGGTGGTCAACTTCTTGAAAATTCAGAGTTATCCAAGCGCCTCCAGCTCCCCGATCATCCGCTCGATCACGCCCAGCCCGCCTTGCCAGAACTTCGGATCGCGGGCGTCGAGGCCGAACGGCTTGAGCAGTTCGGCGTGGTGCTTGGTGCCGCCGGCCGCGAGCATTTCCAGATAGCGCTCGGCGAAGCCTTCGCTGGCGCGCTCGTAGACCGCATAGAGCGAGTTCACCAGGCAATCGCCGAACGCGTAGGCGTAGACGTAGAACGGCGAATGGATGAAGTGCGGGATGTAGGTCCAGAACACCTCGTAGCCGGGGCGCAGATCGATCGCCGGGCCGAGGCTTTCGTTCTGCACCTCGAGCCAGATGTCGCCGAGCCGCTCGGCCGTGAGCTCGCCGTTCCTGCGCTCGGTGTGGACCTTGCGCTCGAAGGTGTAGAACGCGATCTGCCGCACCACGGTGTTGATCATGTCCTCGACCTTGGCGGCGAGCATGGCCTTGCGCTGCTTCTTGTCGGTGGTCTCGGCCAGAAGCTTCTTGAAGGTCAGCATCTCGCCGAACACGCTCGCGGTCTCGGCCAGCGTCAGCGGCGTCGGCGCCATCAGCGGGCCGTTGGGCGCCGCCAGCACCTGGTGCACGCCGTGGCCGAGCTCGTGGGCGAGCGTCATCACGTCGCGCGGCTTGCCCTGGTAGTTGAGCAGCACGTAGGGATGCGCCGACGGCACGGTCGGATGCGCGAAGGCGCCGGGCGACTTGCCGGGCCGCGCCGGCGCATCGATCCAGCGATCCTTGAAGAAGCGCTCGGCGATCGACGCCATCTTCGGCGAGAACGCGCCGTAGGCGGTCAGCACGGTCTCCTGCGCCTCGGCCAGGCGATGGTGCGCATCGCCACCTGCGGCAGCGGCGCGTTGCGGTCCCAGTGCGGCAACTGCTTCTTGCCGAACCAGTTCGCCTTCAGCGCGTAGTAGCGGTGCGACAGCCGCGGATAGGCCTCGCGCACCGACGACACCAGCGCGTCGACCACCTCGGGCTCGACGCGGTTGGCGAGATGGCGCGACGCGGCGACGTCGTTGAAGCCGCGCCAGCGGTCGGAGATTTCCTTGTCCTTGGCGAGCGTGTTGGTGATCTGCGTGAACAGCCGCAGATTTGCCTTGAAGGTCTTGGCCAGCGCCTCGGCCGCGGCCTTGCGCTTCTTCGGGTCGGCGTCCTGCATCAGGTTGAGCGTCTGCTCGTGCGGTCAGCTCCTTGCCGCCGACCTTGAAGCGCAGCGCCACCATGGTCTCGTCGAACAGCCGGTTGAACGCCGAATAGCCGGTCACCGACTTTTCGTGGAACAGCTGCTCGACGCGGTCCTCGAGCTGGTACGGCTTGTCCTTGCGGACGTCCTCGACCCACGGCCGGTAATGGCCGAGCGCCGGATCGGCCATCGCCTTGTCCAGCGCCGCGTCGTCGAGGCGGTTGAGCTCGAGCGTGAAGAACAGCAGATGCAGCGAGGCCGCGGTGATGCGCTCCTGCATGTCGCCGTAGAACTTGGCGATGGCGGGATCGGTGGTGTTGCCGCTGTAGAGCAGGCCAGCGTAGGAGATCAGCCGGCCGAGCACATCCTCGATCGCCTCGTAGCGCCGCACCGCCTCGGCGAGCGCCGGTCCGGCGTCGGCGCTCGCGGCGATCTCGGCGAGCCTGCCCTTGTAGGCCTTCTCGAACTCGATGCACTCGTTCTCGCCGCGGTCGAGATCGGGCTTGACCGCGGGCGCGTCCATCGCCGGATAGAGATCGGCGAGATTCCATTCCGGCAGCGCGCCGAGGGATTTAGAAGCCTTGTTCGCTGTGGCGGAACGCGAAGCGGCGTGGACTGTGAGAGATGTCATGGAAATCTGAACCGTGTCTGGGGATGAACGCTGTCAAACGAACATAAGGCGGCTATGATGATCTGCAAAGACTTCGCATCGGGAGAACCTTCGTGACATTGGTCATTCGCATCGCCTTGTTGTGCCTGCTTACCGTTTGCCCAGGTCTTGCGCGGGCCGAAACGCCGGAGGAATGGGTCACGCTGCTCACCCGCGTGCACGGCGGGTTCGGCTCGTTCCTGCCGGTCGGCATCCGCATCGGAGAGAACGCGATGAAGCGGTTGAACGCCAGGCCGCGCGAACTGGACGTGACCTTTTATCAGGGCGAGGGCACGCCCTGCCCTTGTGCTGCCGATGGAGCGGGTCTCGCGGTCTATGCCAGCGCCGGCCAGGGCACGCTGCACATCGCGCCGGAAAAGTCGTCGCCCGGCACCTTCGCCGTCGTCGTCATCAAGCCGCGCAAGGGCGGCGACGGGCTGAAGTACACTGTGCCGATGTCGGCCATGCCGAAGCTTGGCCAGATCAACACCGCGATCCAGGATCCGCTCGGCCGCTACAACGCGGTGATGGCGATCCCCGATTTATTCACCGTCGAAACGGTGAAATAGGCGCGGGGTGCTGCGTTCATCCCTTAACGCTTTCCTTACCGCAATTCCTAACGCCCCCTTAACGCCGTCCGCGCAGTGTGCTTCGAAACGGCACAATCTGCGTTCGGAGTGTTGGCCATGGCCGCGCGTGTTCTCATCGTCGATGACGATCCGGTTCAGCGGCGTCTGCTCGACAACATGGTGCGGAAGTTCGGCTACGAGCCGGCGATCGCCGAGAGCGGCGAAGGCCGCCATGTCGCTGCTGACCGGCGCGCGAACGCTTCGACTGCGTCGTGCTCGATCTGGTCATGCCCGATCTCGACGGGCTCGGCGTGCTGGCGCGGATGCGCGAGGCCGGCATCACCATCCCGGTCATCGTGCAGACCGCCCACGGCGGCATCGACAATGTGGTGTCGGCGATGCGCGCGGGCGCCGCCGATTTCGTGGTCAAGCCGGTCGGCGCCGAGCGGCTGCAGGTCAGCATCCGCAACGCGCTCGACAAAAGCGCGCTCGAGGACGAGCTTTCCCGCATCAAGCGCAGCCAGTCCGGCACGCTGACCTTCAAGGACATCGTCACCCGCAGCGGCAAGATGCTCGCCGTGCTGCGCACCGCCGAGAAGGCCGCGACCTCCACCATCCCGGTGCTGATCGAGGGCGAGTCGGGCGTCGGCAAGGAGCTGATCGCGCGCGCCATCCACGGCCAGGGCGAGCGCCGGGCCAAGCCGTTCATCGCGGTCAATTGCGGCGCGATCCCGGACAATCTCGTCGAGTCGATCCTGTTCGGCCACGAGAAGGGCGCGTTCACCGGCGCGACCGAGCGGCACACCGGCAAATTCGTCGAAGCCTCGGGCGGCACGCTGTTCCTCGACGAGGTCGGCGAATTGCCGCAGGCCGCGCAGGTCAAGCTTCTGCGCGCCATCCAGGAGGGCGAGGTCGAGCCGGTCGGCGGGCGCAAGCCGGTGAAGGTCGACGTGCGGATCATTTCCGCCACCAACCGCAACCTGATCGACGACGTGAAGTCCGGCCGCTTCCGCGAGGACCTGTTCTACCGGCTGCACGTGTTCCCGATCGCGGTGCCGCCGCTGCGCGAGCGCGGCGAGGACATCCCCGACCTGGTGCGGCATTTCCTCGCCCGGATCGCCGCCGAGGAAGGCAAGCGCGTGCGCAGCATCAGCGGCGAGGCGCTGGCGCTGCTCGGCCGCTATCGCTGGCCGGGCAACGTGCGCCAGCTCGAGAACGCCGTGTTCCGCGCCGTGGTGCTGGCCGAGGGCGACGGCATCGGCATCGACGAGTTCCCGCAGATCGCGGCCCAGATTGCGACCCCGTCGGCGACGCCATTTGCGGTGCCGCAGCCGCCGATGCCGCATCTCTCGGAAGCGGTCCCGACGCATGATCGAGATGCCGCCGCTCGGCATCGATCCCAGCGTCGAGCCGGTCGGCGCGTCGTTCGGTCCCGGCATGCTGACGCTGCTCGACAGCCACGGCGACGTGCGGCCGCTGGAGGAGATCGAATCCGAAGCGATCCGCTTTGCCATCGCGCATTACCGCGGCCAGATGTCGGAGGTCGCGCGGAGGCTGCAGATCGGGCGCTCCACGCTCTACCGCAAGCTGGAGAATATCGGCCTCGGCGACCGCTCGGAGGTCGAGCGCAAGCAGGCCGCCGAGGCGCATTAACGCTCTGCGCTAACCATTGCGGCGCGCGTCGGCGCGCAACATTAACTGTCACTTGGACAGTTCGTGGACGCGGCGGCGATTAGCTGGAAAAGTCCCGCATTGGACCGCCGCGCGCGCCGCAATCGCAGCGCTGCGGCGAGCCCGTTGCGGTGGAGTACGCGTCGATGTGCAGCGCTCGATTCAGCATTCTGGCCGGCACCGCGCTGGCGCTGATCCTGACGATGCCCTCCCTCGCATCGGCAGCGCCCGCGAATTCCCCCTCAGGTTCATCTCCGCAGCCGGCCGCCCGCGACTACAGCACGCCCGGCAGCATGCCGAAGCCATCTTCGATGCGCCCGGACGACGACGGTCTGCGCTTTCGCGGATCGATGCCTGCTTCGGGTCGCTTGCAACCCGCGCGCCGCGAAATGGCGACGCCGCTCGCGCCAGCCAGCAACGAGCGCCCCGCACCGGAGCCCGCGCCAGCGAAGCAGCCGACGCCACCTGCGCAACCTGCCCCGGCCGTGACCGAGGCGCCGGCCCCGGCTCCTGCCGCCGTCGTACGCCAGGCTCCGCCGGCCCCGGTGGTCCAGCAAGCCGCGCCCCGCCCCGTTGTCGCAGCGCCATCCGTGGCTCCGGGACCCGTGTTCAGCGACGGCCAGATCGGCGACAAAATCCGCGAGCTGATCGCCAGCAAACAGAAATTCGAGCAGTTGATCGCGCGCAAGGCCGATCGCGACGCGATCGCGGCGCTGTATCAGAAGACCCGCAACTTCCAGCCGCTGTGGGTTTCCCAAGGTGCGCCGAGCGAACGCGCCACGGACGTGATCCGATATCTCAGGACCATCGACGCCGACGGTCTCGATCCGAAGGACTATCCGGCGCCGAAATTCGGCGGTGCCAGCGCCGAGGCGCAAGCCGAGGCCGAACTGAAGTTCACCGAGACGGTGCTGACCTATTCGCGACACGCGATGAACGGCCGCGTGCACTTCAGCCGCGTCAGCCCGAACATCGACTACAAGCTCGCGTTCGACGCCGACGACGTGCTGAAGAAGATCGCGGCCTCGAACGACCTGCCAAAGACGCTGGAAACCTTCAATCCGCAGCAGCCCGCCTACGCGGCGCTCAAGGCCAAGCTCGCCGAGCTCCGCAACGAGCCCGAGCAGGATGCCGCGCGCATCGATAAAGGCCCGGTGCTGAAATACTTCCGCGACCGCAACAACCGCGAATACATCATGAACGATGCGCGCGTGCCGCTGCTGCGCGAGCGGCTCGGCCTCGCCGCCGAGCCCAACACCGCCTACAACGTCGCGCTCGCCAACGCGGTGGGCAAATTCCAGAAGGCCCACGGCATCCAGGTCACCGGCCAGCTCAATCAGCCGACGATCGACGCGCTGAACCCGCCAAGCCGCGCCAAGCAGATCGACGCGATCCTCGGCACCATGGAGCGCTGGCGCTGGATGCCGCGCGACCTCGGCCAAACCCACGTCGTGCTCAACATCCCGGACTACCATCTGCGCGTCTACCACGACGGCGAGAAGGTCTGGCAAACCAAGGTCGTGGTCGGCAAGCCGGGCCACGAAACGCCGCTGCTGACCGAGACGATGAAGTTCATCACGCTCAATCCGACCTGGAACGTGCCGCAGTCGATCATCTACAACGAGCTGCTGCCGATCTATGAAACCTCGGACCCGCAGATTTTCGAGCGGCAGGGACTCAAGATGGAGCGCAACCCGCGACGGCACCATCCGCGTCTACCAGCCGCCGGGCGAGCGCAACGCGCTCGGCCAAATCCGCTTCAACTTCCCGAACAAGTTCCTGGTCTACCAGCACGACACGCCGGAGAAGAACTACTTCGTACCGGAGAAGCGCGCCTACAGCCACGGCTGCCAGCGCGTGCAGGACCCGCTGAAATATGCCGAGGTGCTGCTGTCCTACGCATCGCCGAAATCCGGCTACACCGCCGACAGCATCAGGCGGATGCTCGGCGGCGAGGAGAAGCAGCTCGACTTCCGCAACCAGATTCCGGTCCATCTCACCTACCAGACCGCGTTCGTGGACGAGGCCGGCAAGCTGCAGTTCCGCGACGACATCTACGGGCTCGACGCCAAGCTCGCGTCGATCCTGCGCAGCAGCGAGCGGCAGGTGGCCGATATCGCGATCGAGCGGCCGGCCGACCCGAACTTCAAGCCGACCCCCGAGCAGAGCCGGAGGTTGAACAACGTGGCTGGCGGCGGCAGCTCGTTCGCCTGTTCAAGCACCTTTTCCGCTGAAAACCGCACAAAAGCGTCGCCAAACGGCGGAGGTTTTCCCGGCGGTTATCAACCCCCACCGGGAATACTGGATTTTCCAGGCCATTTTTCGCCATACTCGGCCGTTAACCTCTGAGCTTGGTGGAAGAGCTACGGGGCGGGGGGACTGTAATTCCGCTTTAACCCATCCCGATAACACTGCGTTAGCCATGTCGCCGCGGCGGCAAAGCCGCGGCGATCGTACCGTTTCGCGATCCGTAGGGGACGAGATCGCAAGTGCGAGTTTGTGCCGCGCATCGGGCCGGATCTGGGTTGAGCATTCCACGCGTGGCACGCCGCGCCGGCTTGGCTGCTTGCGCGCTGATTGTCGGAGCGGTCGGCCTGCAGCACGCCGCAGCCGTCGGCGACAACCGCGCACCATCTCGCTGCACCACGTCCACACCGGCGAAGACCTCACCATCACCTACAAGAAGAACGGGCAGTACGACGAAGACGCGCTGAAGAAGATCAACTGGGTCTTGCGCGACTGGCGCAAGAACGAAGCCACCACGATGGACCCGCAAGGAGATCGATCTGCTCTGGGAGGTCTATCAGGAGGTCGGCGCCAAGGAGCCGATCTATATCGTCTGCGGCTACCGCTCGCCCGCGACCAACGAAATGCTTCGCAACCGCAGCCGCCATTCCGGCGTGGCGCGCTTCAGCCAGCACACGCTCGGCAAGGCCATCGATTTCTATATTCCCGGCGTGCCGCTCGACAAGCTCCGCGCCACCGCGATGAAGCTGCAGGGCGGCGGCGTCGGCTATTATCCGACATCGGGCTCGCCGTTCGTGCATCTCGACGTCGGCAACGTCCGCGCCTGGCCGCGCATGACGCGCGAGCAGCTCGTCAAGCTGTTCCCCGACGGCCGCACCGTGCACCTCCCGCCTGACGGCAATCCCCTGCCCGGCTATCGAGCTGGCGAAGGCCGACCTCGAGCGCGGCCACCGCACCACCGCCGCGCCGGAGAAGCGCAGCCTGCTGGCCCGCCTGTTCAGCCGCGACAAGGATGCCGAAGAGGTCGACGACAACAATTCGGCTCGCGACAACGCCGCGCCGGCCCGCATTGTGAGCGGCAAGTCGGCCGCTCCGTCACCGGCCGTGGTGGCTTCTGCCGCGACGCCGGCCCCGCGCGAGACACGGCCGCAGCCGGTGCCGCTGCCGCCGCGGCGGCCGATCTACCAGATCGCCTCCGCAGACAGCCGCGCGACCACCGCGCGCTGCCGCCCCGGTCGATCTCGCCTCGCTGTCGCCGAACGACATCATCAAGGCCCGCGGCCTTTGGGAAGCACTCGACCGCGGCGCCGGCCCCGGCGCCCCAACGTGTCGCCGACGCCGAGCCGCGATATCACCGCAACCGTCGGACCGTTCACCGGGCCCGATCGCGTTCCGCCCGAATTGGCGCTCGCCTATGCGGCGCAGGCCGAAACCAACGGCCGCAAGCCGATCGATCGGGCTCCCGCGGTCGTCACCACCAAGGGCGCCGCCTCGATCGCGCGCAAGCCAGCCGACAGCATCGCCAACAGCCGCACGCAAACGATCGAGCACCTCAACGATCCATGGCTGCGCGGCCTGATGCTGACCGACAGCGTGCAGGGCTCGCTGGTGGTGACCCGGGTCGGCGACCCCGACTTCAAAGGCCTGGTCGACTACATGCGAAAGCCCGCCGCGACCGTGCTGATGACGTTCTCGCGCGATCCTCATCTCGGCATGACCGACGATCGGTTCTCCGGCAGCGCCGTGGTGTTCGTCTCCACCGTCACCTTCGGCCAGGGCCGCACCGCCGCCCTGCAGTAATCCAATGTCCCCAACAATGCGAATGCGGCCTCACGCCTTGTGAGCGCGAGGCGTCGTGCGTGCGCACCATCTGGACTTGGCCGCAAGCCTGCGCAAAGCTGAAAGAAACATCCATCGCTCGAAGCGACCGGCCGCTTCCTGAGAGAAACCTTCGGCAGTTGAGGGAACGCTTGAGCCTTTCCAACTCGGTTCTCGACACGCGCTTTCGCTCCGCGCTCGGCCGCATGGCCGAGCGCGGACGGCTGCAGACCTATTCGGCGCCGGTCGATCCGCATCTCGAAGTCGCCGGGACTGATGAAGAAGCTCGACGGCGGGCCGGCGCTGTTGTTCGCCAAGGTCAACGGCTACGACATGCCGGTGATCGGCAATCTGCTGTCGTGCCAGGCCAATGTCGAGGCGGCCTTCGGCATCGACTTCCGCGGCGTGCGCGAGTTCGTCGGCCGCGCGCTGGGCGAGCCGAAGCCGCCGGTGCTGGTGGAGCGGGCGCCGGCGCAGGAGCACGTGCACACGCAAGAACATCGACATCGGCCGGATGCTGCCGGCGCTGCAGCACACCGCCGCCGACGCCGGGCGCTACATCACCGCCGGCATCGTCATCGCCCGCGATCCCGAGACCGGCGTCTACAACGCGTCCTATCACCGGCTGATGCTGGCCGGCCCCAACCGCGCCGGCATCCAGCTCGATTTCGGCCGCCATCTGCGGGCGGCGTTCGAGCGCGCCCAGAAGAAGGGCCAGCATCTGCCGGTCGTGGTCTGCATCGGCGCGGACCTCGCGCTGCACTACACCGCGGCGACCATGGGCTCGCAGATGCCCGAGAGCGCCGACGAGCTTGCGGTCGCCGGCGGCCTGTGCGGACGGCCGCTGCCGGTGGTGAAGGCCGTATCGCAGGACCTGCTGGTGCCGGCCGAAAGCGAGATCGTGCTGGAGGGCGTGCTGAAGTGCGACGAGGAGATCGATGGAAGGCCCGTTCGGCGAGTTCGTCGGCTATCTGGCGCCGGCCGATCCTGCGCCCGGTGCTCGAAGTCACGGCCCTCACGCATCGCGACCAAGCCGATCTATCACGCCATCAACGGCTACGGCCGCGAGACCGTGGTGCTGCGCAAGTACGTGCTGGAGGCGAGCCTGCTCAAGGTGCTGCAAGTCGGCGGTGCCGATCGTCACCGACGCCGAGATGACGGCGGGCGGGCTGCACCGCTTCCACGCCGTCGTGCAGGTGAAGAAGACCGGCCCGACCCACGACGGCCTGCAGCGCAACGCCATCATGGCCTCGTTCGGCGCGCTGAAGGACCTCGACATGGTGATCGTGGTCGACGACGACATCGACATCCGCGATCCGGCCGACGTCGAATATGCGCTGGCGACGCGCATGGAGGCGTCGAAGGACATCTTCACGATGCCGGCGGCGCGCGGCCACGAATATGTCCGGGTCAGCGACCGCGGCATGCGCACCAAGCTCGGCATCGACGCCACCGTGCCGTTCGCCGACAAGGCGCGCTTCGCCCGCTGCGAGTTCAAGCCGGTCGAGGTCGACGGCAAGCGCGATGACGCTCGACGCGGGCGTGGCGAGGAAGCGGCTGGATCTGTAGCTCTACTGTGACAAAAATGCAGGAAGGCGCAGCACTCCGGTGTCGCCGCGAGTGAGGCGCTCGTTGCTGCGCCCTCTCCCCCTGCGGGAGAGGGCATCGCATGAGATTCAACGATCTCGGTTGGGTGAGGGGTTGCAGCTTCACCCCACCCCATTCTTTGCCGTTGAAAGGCCGAGCAGCCCTTTCCCGCAAGGGGAGAGGGCACGAGATGCCGGCGCGGAATTTGCTGACGCAGTAAGAATAGGCCTTCTGCCGCTGACGAAACCTTTACGTCTCCCTGGCACCATCGCGGCATGAAAATGTCGGAGACGCGGGAGCTGTACAATCGGCGGGCATTGAAGCGCCTGACCCGCGCGCTGCCTGAAATATTCCCCAAGCCAGTGCTGATCCGCGCGTACCAGCAGCGCTGGCTGCCGACCATGCCGAGGCTCGCGGTCGACACCTATTGGCGGGCGCACCCGATCCGCGCCGACCGGCTGGCGCGGGCGCTCGCCACGCGGAGCGGCGCACCGCACGGATGGACTTGGCGCGTCGGAGCAAAGAACCTGCCGGCGAGCTTTCGCGATCCGCCGGCGCCGTACCGCGAAAAGAAATATGCCCTCGGGCCAGGCCATTGCTGCGTCTGCGGCCAGCCAGTGTATCGCTTCGGCTGGCATAGCGATCTATGGCACGAAGGCATCAACCGGCGGGCGATGTGGCACACCGCGTGCGTCGCGGCGTGGCGATTATGGAACGCACCGAGCGACCATGACCGTATGCTGCGGCGTTTGCAGGCGCGGCGCTGCGCGCAGACCGGAGGGCGGCTATGGAAGACCGCCGAGATCGACCATCGCGTGCCGCTGTTCCAGGTCTGGAGCGAACGGCGCGACACGCCGTGGCCGGAGCTCTTGTCGTACTGGGGCGTGCCGAACCTGCAAGTGATCAACCGCGACGTTCACGCTGCGAAGTGTGCCGAGGAGGCGCGGTATCGCGGGCAACTCCGATCCGAACAGGCAGTCCCAGCGCAAACTTGAGGGGCCGGCTTTCGTCATTGCGAGCCGAAGGCGAAGCAATCCAGATTTTGAGGCATGGAGCGAGACTGGATTGCTTCGTCGCTTCGATCCTCGCAATGACGGCGGGTGGCGGATCGCAACGCGAGCACGTCTCGAAGGATGGGGCCGCCTTCGTCCTTCCCGCCCTCGCTCGCTACGCGAGCCACGGCGGGCGAGTGTGGCGCGCCGAAGCGCGTAGGCGGGCGGGACGCGCGCTTCGGGCGCTCCTTCAGGATGAGGCCGGCGGAAGCGTTTTCACGAGCAGCCCTACGCCGCCAGCATCCCCAGCGCGTTCATATAGGTCTCGAGAATGAGCTGCTGCTCGTTGCGCTCGGTGGTTTCGATCTTCCGCAGCCGCACCACGGCGCGCAGCGCCTTGACGTCGAAGCCGTTAGCCTTCGACTCGGCATAGACGTCGCGGATGTCGTCGGCGATGGTCTTCTTTTCCTCCTCCAGCCGCTCGATGCGCTCGACGAACGCCTTCAACTGATCCTTGGCGAAACGGGTCTTGGCGGCTTCGGGCTGCTCTTTTTCGACGGCGGACATCTCGACGCTCCTGATGGAATACACGCGGAGACTGCCCCCGCCGTTTCGCATCGAGCTTTCGGGAAATCGCGGCCCCGGAGCAAGGCGCGGCGACCTTCGCCCCCATCATCCACAAGTCCGCCTGTGGGGAACGCTGCCTTATTTGACCTCGTTCGGATCAGAATAGCGAACGCAGATTGCGCACCATCATCCGCCACAGGCGGTTTTTGACTTTGACCGGCACCGGGTTTTCGAGCCTGGTGGTCGTCGTCGCCCGGCTGCCGCATGCCGCCACCAAACGTGCGATCTCGATTTCGCCGTCGGTGTAATACCGGTCGCCGCCACCGTTGCGGCCATCGAGGGTCGGGCCGATGCCGGTGACCTCGTAGACCGCCTCGACAACTTTGGCTGCGATCAGGTCCGACGTCAGAAAGGCCCGCTCGGCGTCGATATCCGCATCGATGCCATGGGTGACCTGGCCGGTGTCGCGGCTCAGCTCGACGCCGCGATCGCGCGTTGCGGCGCCGAGCCACACCGGGCGGCCTTCTTGACCGCTATCGAGCACCTGCCAGTAGCGAACGTGGTTGCGCCGGTCCGCGCTGCTGCCGATCGGCTTTTCGAACGCCAGGTCCTCGCGCCGATTTTGATAGTAGAGGTTACTCACCGGAGCGTTGCGATAGGGCCGGTCGAGCAGCACGCTGCCGACGATCTCGATGCTGGAGCGCAGCGTGATCGGATCGGCCGGATACCAGCCCGCCGCGTTCATGGCGCACAGCACGTCGTCTTTCGCTCCGACCAGTCCGACATTGATCGGATCGCCGGGAATTCCCGATCCGGTATGCGTGACCATCGACAGCCCGGCAAGACCCTTCTGGTGCTCGTAATGGGTCCACAGCAGCGGCAGGACGATGTAGGCCAAGATGCCGTAAAGCCCGGCCACGCCGGCCAGGATGACGAGCGCCCATCGCGTCTTCGACATCAGAGCCCGGCGAGCGGATAGCGCGAGAAATCGCGGCCCTCCTTGACCACGAATTCGAGCAGGAACGGCGAGCCCTTCTCGGTGACGCCGACCGCCTCCTTGATGCCGGAGACGATGTCGCCGGGCTTCTCGACGCGGCGCGCCGCGACGTTGAGGCCCTCCGCAACCTTGGTGTAATTGCCACTCACCGTCATCGCGCCGTACTTCTCATCGGAGATTTTCAGCACGTCACGCTCGGCGCCCATGACGCCGTTGTTGAACACCACCGTGAGGATCGCGATCTTGTTGCGCGCCGCGGTCTCGATGTCCATGCCGGTCATGCCGATGGCGGCGTCGCCCATCACGTTGACGCAGAGCTTCTTCGGCGCCGCGAGCTTGGCCCCCATGGTGATGCCGAGGCCGTACCCGAGTTGCGTGGACTTGCCCCAGCCCATGTAGGAGCCGGCCTTGGTGGTTTCCCAGAACGGCATCATCTGCTCGCGCGGCGATGCCGCAGTCATGCGTCATGATGACGTTGTCGCGGTCGACGGTGCGCATCATGTCGCGGATCACACGGTACTGGTCGAGTGGCGTCGCGTCGGAATCCAGGAACTTCGCCCATTCGCCGAGCCAGGCCTTCTTGGCGGCGCCGACCTCCTCCTTCAGCGATTGCAGCGCGTTGCCGCCGCCGGGCCCCTTCTGCCGCGACACTTCGGCGATCAGCGCGTCGAGCACCAGCGCCGCGTCGCCGACCACGGCGTGCTCGACGCGGTATTCCTTGTTGACGTCGCCGGCGTCGTTGGTCGAATGGATGATGGTCTTGCCGGGCGGCACGCCCGGCCCGAACGGCGTCTTGGTCAGGCTCGATCCGACCGCAAAGACGACGTCGGCCTTGGCCATCCAATCGGTGTACATCTTCGGCCGCGAGCGGGTGGAGGCGCCGAGCGACAGCGGGTGGCTCTCGGCAATCGCGCTCTTGCCCGGGTTGGTGGTGGCAACCGGCGCAGGAACAAGCTCAGCGAAAGCCGCCAGCCGCTCGCCAGCCTCGGCGTAATGCACGCCAGCTCCGGCCAGGATCAGCGGATTCTTGGCCGCGAGCAGCATCTGCACGGCCTTCTTCACGGCGTCCGGATCGGGCGCCACGCGCTGGACCGGAACGGGCTGGTAGTCGAGCTCGCCCTTGAACTCGGCCTCCGCCACCTCGTCCGGGATTTCGATCAGCACCGGGCCGGCCTTGCCCGAACGCATGGCGTGATAGGCGCGGCGCAGGAGATCGGGCAGCTCCTGCGCGCTGTGCGCCAGCGCCGACCATTTGGTCACCGAGCGGTAGGCATCGGCGGCGCGGAACACCGGCCGTATATATTGCCGAGCCAGCGGCAAACCGCCGGAAACGATCAGCAGCGGCACGTTTTCCGCATAGGCCTGCGCGACGCCGGGATAGGCGTTCTCGATGCCGGGGCCGGCCTGGGCCGCGAACACGCCGTTCCTCTTGCCGCGCTTGATGCGAGAATAGCCGTCGGCAAGGCCGACGCCGACGCGCTCCTGCCGGCACAGGATCGGCCGGATGCCGAGCGCGGCGCAGGGCTCGATGATCTGGTTGCGCGGATAGCAGGACAGGAATTCCGTGCCCTCGCGCTTGAGAATTTCGGCAACGACCTGGGCACCGTTCATGTGTGTCTCTTCCCCGAACTGATTTTGGCAATGACTTTGCCACGTCATGGCCGCCTTGTCCTGGGGATCGCATAGCGGCGGCCACGGGGCCGACGGCTCCGCTATCCGGCGGGCACCCGTCCCCGCGCGTTTGCGCGCGTCGCGATCTTGCGCCGAACGACGTCGATATGGCTGCGCAGGTGATAGAGCTGGTCCGTGAAAGCCAACGGAAAACGGATCTGGCTTACCGCATCCTCTATCCGTTCGACCGCGGCCTGCGTTTCAGCTAGCTGTTGTTGGCTTGGGCGGGCGTCGAAGGTCGTTTCCAGAGCTGTCAGTTGACCATACCAATAGAGCAGCCGCCGGCGCGTACTCCATTTGTAAAGCATGGGGAGATAATGAAATAGCGGCAGGCCGACAGCGATGCCCGTCACCAGCACCGCGATCGCGCGTTGGACATGAACGGACAGCCACAAGGGTAGATGCCGTTGCATGAACGAAGGACCACTTTTGTAAAAATCGGCGGCGGTTGGGGCAACGGGATATTCTGCGTCCGTGCCGTTGGGGAATTCGCCGCTGCGCTGGAATATCTCCGGGCCGCCGTGGGTCTCCACCATTGTCTTCAACAGCAATTGAACAATTTCGGGATGGAGGTCGCTGCGCACCAAGACCTTGGTGGTGGTTCCGATAAGCTGCACGTCATCAGGCGGGATGACTCGATCTACGTCCAGCACTCCTTTTGGCAGCACCAGCCGAACGAGGTCCGGATAGATTTGGGTGAAGGCCTCCGCCGTCGGAAAATCCAGGAGTTGAACGTTGGGATTTTCCAAAAACGATCTGACAGCCGTCGCATCCGGCGAGCCGATAATCCAGACGACGTCGACCTTCTTTTCCTGCAGAGCCTTGACCGCCTCCGATCCCGCGAAAGGCAGCAGCGTAGCCGTTTGAGAACTGACGCCCCCCTTGCCGAGAATTTTTTCAGAGGAAAAACGCGTTGCGCTTCCTTCCGGACCCACAGCAATACGCTTGCCTTTGAGCTGCGACAGTCGGTCGAGACGCTCCGTCGAGGGGTAGAATATCCAGAACGGTTGATTGTAGACGGTTCCTAACGACAGCAGTCCCGGCGCACGTTTCCCGTCCGAGACTCCCCCGGTAACAAAGGCGATCTGAACTCCAGATTTCGGATCCTGCAGGAGCTTGATGTTTTCCACCGCCCCCGCGGTCTCACGCAGCTCCAGCTCTATGCGAGAACGCGCGAATATCTCGCGGTATTGCCGGCCGTAGTATTCGAACGAAGCACCTTTGAAGGCCGTCGCCATTACGACCTTCGACGGAGGTGCCGGAATGAAATAGCTCAAGGCGAGCGAAACGATGCCAAGAGTGCAAGCGATTGCGATCGACCCCTTGAACAGTTGATCGCGACTGAGCGTCAGCATGCTATCTCCCCTGCTTTCATGTAACCGAGGAAAGGCGGCGGTAGGCGGTCTCATGAAACTCCCAACAAAAGAGCCGAACTCCCAACAAGCAGACAGTCAGTCCGGCGCTTGCAGCGGCAGGCGCACGGTCTGGCCTGAAACCATAGCGCGTTCGATGGCGATGGTGGTTTCCAGATTGAGCCGCGCCTGCTCCGGCGTGGTGTGGATGGTGGGCGCGCCGGTCGCCAGATGATCGAGCCAGGCGCGGGTCTCGTTGCCGAGCGACCCCCAGAAATCATCCATCGCCCAGTCGCCGGCCGAATTGCTGCCGAGGAACGCCATCTTGACCGCGTGGCCGGGCACATAAGGGTGCGGAATGCCCTTCTCGGAATAGAGGATATGATCCATGTGGTCGTCGTCGATGATCATGGTGCCTTCGGTGCCGAGCAATTCGACGCGGTCGGACTGGCCGAGCGTCGGATATTCCGCCGGCAGCGCATAGCTGATGCCGAAGTTGATCACGGCGCCGTCGGCGAAGGTCACGATCGCCCAGGTGACGTCGTGCGCATCATAGCCCGCCTCCTTGAAGATGCCGTACTGGCCGCGCGCCACCACCTCGACGGGGCGGTTGCCTTCGAGGAACCAGCACATCAGGTCGACGTAGTAGGTCAGCACGTCGAGCACCGGCGTGGCGTGCGGATCGCGCTTGAGAATCTGGAAGGTCTGGGTGCGCGAGTTGTAGACGCGCGCGGTGCCGCCGACGACGCGGCCGAGACGGCCGTGGCGCATCTGCTCCTTGGCGCGGAGGAAGCATTCCTTGTAGCGGCGGCTGTAGCCGATGCGGAGCTTGCCCTTGGTCTGCCGCAGCGTCTCCAGGATCAGGTCGGCGTCGGCGAGCGAAAAGCCGATCGGCTTCTCGCACAGCACCGGCAAGCCGCGCTTGAGCGCCAGCAGGATCGGCTCGGTGTGCAACTGCTCCGGCGTCGAAACAATGACGGCGGTGACGTCCGGGTGGTTGATGACCTCCTCGTTGCTGCCGCTGTGGAAGTCGGCGCCGGCCATTTCAGCCAACGCCTTGGCGCGCTTGGGGTCCTTGTCGGAAACCGCGAGAAACCGCACCGCCGGATGCTTCGCAGCGAGCCGCGCCCGCAAGGTGCCGATGCGGCCAGAGCCGACCACGGCAATCCCGACGTTGGATTGTTTCTGCATCGCCGCCGACCCCGCCGGATTTCGGATAGGATAGTGCCAGACGGAACCCGTATTAAGAAAGCCGTCATCGGGGGAGACAAACATGATCAGCCGCCGCAAGCTCATCAAGATTTCAGCCGCTGCCTCGCTCGCCCCGGGCCTCGCCCGGCCCGCGATCGCGCAGGCCGGCTGGCCGAACCGCCCGGTCCGCATCCTCATTCCGTTCACGCCAGGCGGCGGCGCCGACACGATCGCACGGCTGGTCGCCATCAAGATGACCGAGGTGCTCGGTCAGCAGTTCATCGTCGAAAGTAAACCCGGCGCCGGCGGCAACATCGCCGCCGAATTCACGGCGCGCTCCGCGCCGGACGGCTACACCATGTTCCTTGCCGGCGACCATCACGCCACCAACAACCACCTCAATCCCAATCTCAACTACGATGCGGTGCGCGACTTCGAGCCGGTGTCGCTGGTCGTGCAGTATCCGGTCGCCATCGCCGTGCCGAGCAATTCGCCGTCGAAGACGGTCGCTCACTTCATCGAACGCGCCAAGGCCGAGCCAGGCAAGCTCACCTATGGCACGCCAGGGCACGGCGCCATTCCGCACCTTTCTGCCGAGCTGTTCGTGCGCCAGGCCAAGATCCGAATGACCAACGTGCCCTACCGCGGCGCGGCGCCGGGCATTCAGGACCTGCTTCCGGGCCGGATCGACTCGTTCTGGAATAACGTCGCGCCAATGCTTGAGCTGCACCGGGACGGAAAGGTGCGCATGCTGGCGGTCACCACGGCGAAGCGTTCGCCGATGGCGCCGGACCTGCCGACCATGGCCGAAACGCTGCCCGGCTATGACGTGACCGGCTGGTACGCGCTGTTCGTGCCGGCCAAGACGCCGAAGGACATCATCCAGAAGATGGCCGGCGCAGTGAAGGCCGCGGGCGAAGACGCCACGATCCGCAAGCGCCTGGAGGACCAGGCCATGATCGTGATTTGCGGCACGTCCGACGAGCTCGGCAGCTTCCACAAGGCCGAGGTGGCCAAGTGGGGGCCGCTGATCAAGGAAGCCGGATTGAAAGCGGAATAGCCGCTGAAGCATAAGCCGTTCGACGTCTTATCCCCCCGTTAGGGCAGGGCAATCGCATGTGGAGGGTCGGCATCGGCAGCGCGCTCCCTCCCCTTGAAAAAGGGGAGGGTTGGGGTGGGGATCGCTCTTGTTCGACGCTGTTTTGATCCCCACCCGGTTTGCCATAGCGCGTCGAAGACGCGCGTCAACGCGCTTGCGGCAAACCGACCTCCCCTTTTTAAGGGGAGGTAAAGAGTGCTCGTGGCGAGCGCGCGCCATATGCGATAGCCCTGCCCGTTAGGTGGAGGGATGAAGCGTGTATGCCGCGCCGCTGGTGCGCGTCGTCGCGCAATCGGTGCTATCGCCCCGCCATCAGCTCCGCCAGTTCCGGCACCATCCACAGCGGCTTCTCGCCGCGATGAACGCGCTGCACGTTGTCGAAGGCGTTCCTAAAGCGCGCCACGTGATTGTCCCAGGTGGGACCGGCAAAGTGCGAGGTCAGCACCACGTTCCGGAGCTTGAAGATCGGATTGTCAGGCGGCGGCGGCTCCTGGTCGAACACGTCGAGACCGGCGCCGAACAGCTTGTTCTCTGAAAGCGTTTTCGTCAGCGCCACTTCGTCGATAACAGGCCCCCGGCTGGTGTTGACGATGATCGCCTCGGGTTTCATCAGTGCCAGCTCCTCGGCGCCGATCATGTGGCGCGTGCTCTCGTTGAGCGGCACGTGCATGGTGACGATGTCGGAGGTCCGAAGCAGCTCACGGAACAGCCGGAAGCGCACGCCAAGCGCGTCCTCCTCGTGCTCGGGCAGCCGGGCGATGTCGTAATACTGCACCCGCATGCGGAAGGCGTTGGCAAGCCGCGCCACCTTCTTGCCGATCGTGCCAAGGCCGACGATGCCGAGCGTCTTGTCGTAGATCTCGTACATCATCGGCGCCGCGCCATTGCCGCGCCAGCGGCCGGCCGAGACGCTCTCGTGCTGCCAGATCACCCGGCGCGACACCGTCAGCATCAGCATCATGGCGTGCTCGGAAACGGAAATGGCGTTGGCGCCGCCGTTGTTGCAGACCGGCACCCTGGCGCGGCCTGCGGCCTCGATATCGACGTCGTCGTAGCCGGCGCTGAGGAGCTGGTAGAGCTTGAGCCTGGGCGCGGCTTTGTAGAACGCGTCGTCGGACGCCACGTTCGGGTAGCAGACGATGTACTCGGCGGTCGGCATGACCTGATCGAGCGCGGCACGGTCTGGACGCGAAACCACGAGCTCGAAGCCCGCCGGCGCCATTTTCCTGGCGATCTCGGCGATCTCGGCATGGGTGGGCGGAACAACGACGATACGGGAGGCCATGGTTGGTCCTGATGCTGTTGACCGGCGACGATAACCGTTCCCCAGGGAGTGTGTCGCCAGCGAAGTTGGATTGCTATGCTGCCGCGACATCAAGCCTGCCGGGGAGAAGCATCATGCGGCCGTTCGAGGGAATCCGGGTGATCGACGCCACCCATGTGCTGGCCGGGCCGTTCGCGGCCTATCAGCTCGGCGTGCTGGGCGCCGACGTCATCAAGATCGAGGACCCCAACGATCCCGACCAGAGCCGTGCATCCGGCACTGACAAGGCGCTCAATCGCGACCTGATGGGCACGGCCTTCCTGACCCAGGCCTCGAACAAGCGTTCGGTGGCGCTCGACCTCAAGCAGGAGCGCGACCGCGATATCCTGAAGGCGCTGGTCAAGACCGCAGACGTCTTTGTCGAGAACTACCGGCCGGGCGCGTTCGAGGCGCTGGGCCTCGGCTACGAGGAGCTGTCGAAGATCAATCCACGGCTGATCTACGCATCGTTCTCGGCATTCGGCCAGAACGGCTCGCGCGGCCAGCAGACCGCCTACGATCACGTTATCCAGGCAACCTCCGGGATCATGGCGATGACCGGGACCAAGGACGTGCATCCGGTCAAGATCGGCGCGCCGGCCGTCGACTACATGACCGGCATGACCGGCGCGTTCGCGCTCTCCTCGGCGCTTTATCAGCGCGAGCGCACCGGCAAGGGCCAGCGCATCGACATGGCGATGCTCGACGTGGCGATGATCATGATGGCGTCGCACCTGACCGGATATCTCCGCAACGGCTCGCATCCCAAGCCCCACGGCAACCGCCATCCGCACGCCACCAACGGCGCGTTCGCGACCAAGGACGGCGCGCTGGTGATGCTCGGCGCCAGCAACATCCGCCAGCAGAAGCGGCTCTGGAATGTGCTCGGCCGCCCGGAGATGGCGAAGAACACCAACGACGAGCGCGACGCCGACCACGCATCGCGAGATCGCGGTGCTGGAGGAGATTATGGCGACGCGCACAGCGGACGAGTGGGAGAAGTTTCTCCAGGCCCGCCACGTACCGGCCGCGCGCGTTCGCACCATGGGCGAGGCGCTGGCCGACCCGCAGATCGCCGCACGCGGCGTGATCCACAATCACGCCAAGGGCAACGGCATGGAAGGCTCGTTCGCCGTGCCGCTTGCGGCCTTCATGTTTGCCCATGGCGGGCCGCAAATCGACAGCCCGCCGCCGACGCTCGGCCAGCACAACGACGAGATTCTGGCAGAGCTTGGATTTGGTGAAGCGAAAGTGCGAGCGAAGGCTTAAAGCCTGCGACGGGCATGAGGCCTGCAAGGCCTGATGTTTGCCCTCAAACGTCGCAACACACTCAGCCGTCGGAGCAAGAACTACGTCGCCGCAAACGTGCCGCCGTGCACGTCGCAGCACGAGAAGAACAGCTTGCGCTTCGGCGGCGGCGTCTGCCGGCTGCGACCGTCGACCACGATCTCGCCGTTGGCAATGACATAGGCAATGCCGGGCAGATCGCCATGGCCGATGGCGTCGGCGACGGTTGAGCCGGCCGAGCCTTCGACCGGGCCGCAGATCACAATGTCCGCCGGGCGGCCCGGCGCCAGCACGCCGACATCGAGGCCATGGGCTCTGGCGGTATTGCCGGTGGCGATGGCGATGGCTTCGGCAGGCGGCACGCCACAAACCGAGGCGAGGTAGCAGATGTTGCGCAGCATGCCGCGCGGGATCACGCCGGTGCCGCCTGGCGTATCGGTGCCGAGCGTGAGTCGCGCCAATTGGCCCTTCGCACGCATCCTCTCCACCGCGCGCTTGGTCGAGCCGTAATTGCCGGACGAGCAGATTTCGATGGCAAACGAGGTGCGGTCGATCACTTTGTCGAGGTCGTCGTCGCTCATCGGAATCGGCCCGCCGCTGATGTGGGCGGCGACGTCCGGCTTGAGCCACTCGAGGATGTCGTAGCCGCACATTTGCGAGAGGCCGGAGCGCGACACGCCGCCGGTGTGGACTTTCGTGCGGATGCCGCGGGCGCGACACCAGGCCGTGTATTTCAGCGCCTCGTCCTTGTTGGTGGCGAGCGGAAAGAAGATGAATTTTGCCAGGATCGATTTGGCCGCGGCAAGCCGGTCGAAATGCGCCTCCGACATGCCGGGCACCAGGATCACCGTCCCGGCATGAACCTTGGCGCCGCTCCAGCGGATGCGGCCGGTGGTGGCGGCGGTGACCACCGCCAGCGACGTGACGAGATCGGGCGAAAGATTCTCGTAGTCGAGGCCCGGCACGTGCAGCTCGCAGGCCGAGATCATCGTCGTGGTGCCGCCGTGGACGTAATTGCCGATCCAGCCGATGGTGTCCTGGGTCGGCGTCCATTCGCCGAACACCGGATGGATATGGCCATCGACCAGGCCGGGCATCACCGCGCTGCCGCCGGCATCGAGCACGGCGTCGGTTCTGGTATCGGCGGCCGGATCGAGGGCCGCGATCTTTGCGCCGTCGACCAGCAGGGATTTCACATCCGCATGCGGCCGGGCGATGTCGCCGGTGAAGAACTCGCCGATGTTCTTGATGAGAAGCGTGGACACTAACGTTTCCAGAGGATTGTGACGTCGTGTCCCGGGCGCAGCGCAGCGCGTCAGCGGTGCGCTGCAGACCCGGGACCCAGCTTTCTGCGCGGCGCCGAAGCTGGACCCCGCATCTGCGGTGCACCGCTTCGCTGCGCTACGCGCTGCACCGCGTGCGGGGAACGCCGGGGAGGGCATGCTCGTGACCGGATCAGTGCTTGTGCGCGGCGGAAGATTTATCGAAGGCCGCCTTCTGCTCCTTGGACGCCTCCTTCTGGTGCTTCGCCTTCCACTGCTCGAACGGCTCGCCGTAGACGATCTCGCGGCTCTGGTCCTTGGACATCGGGATGCCCTTGGCGTCGGCTGCGTCCTTCATCCAGTTCGAGAGACAGTTGCGGCAGAAGCCTGCGAGATTCATCATGTCGATGTTCTGCACGTCGGTGCGGCTGCGCAGATGCTCGACCAGCCGCCGGTAGACGGCGGCTTCGAGCTCGGTCCGGATCTTGTCGTCCATGGAGTCCTCCGTTGCGGCAAAGATAGTCATTCCATGCGATAAAGTCTTGCCATGGCATCGCCAGCCCGCGACCTGCTCAACCGCCTGTTCCGCCAAGCGATTGCGGCTGCTCATCCATCAAGCTGCCTGCCGCCGCATCTGCCCGATGCGCCGAAGACCGGGCGGCTGATCGTGCTCGCTGCCGGCAAGGCGGCGGGCGCGATGGCCGAGGCGGCCGAAGGCGTTCTACGCGAACGCCCTCGCCAGCCGTTTCACCGGCGTCGCCGTTGCGCGGCAAGGCTACGGCCGGCCGACTCAAGAAAATCCCGATGATCGAGGCCGGCCACCCGATCCCGGATGCGGCAGGCGTGGAGGCCGCCGAGCGCGCGCTCGAGCTGGCCGCGGGCGCAGGTCGCTGACGATCTGGTGCTGGTGCTGCTGTCGGGCGGCGCATCGGCCAACTGGATCGCGCCGGTCGCGGATTGTCGCTCGCCGACAAGCAGGCGGTGACGCGCGCGCTGCTGCGCTCCGGCGCCAACATCGGCGAGATCAATACGGTGCGAAAGCATCTGTCCCGCATCAAGGGCGGCCGGCTCGCGTCGCGCGGCGCAGCCGGCGCGCGTCCTGACGCTGGCGATCTCCGACGTGCCGGGCGACGACCCGGCCGTGATCGGCTCGGGCCCGACCGTGCCCGATCCGACGACGCTCGCCGACGCCCGCGCCATCGATCGCGCGGTACAGGCTCGACGTGCCGGAGGCGGTGACGCGGGCGCTGGCCGATCCGGCGAACGAGTCGCCCAAGCCCGGCGATCCGATCTTCGCCTCGACCGAATTCAAGCTGGTCGCCCGCCCGGTCGATGCCTTCCGCGCCGCCGAGCAGGCGGTGCGCGCGGCCGGCTACGAGTGCGGTGATGCTCGGCGACCGGATCGAGGGCGAGGCCCGCGACGTCGCGGCCGCACATGCCGCGCGAGCGCTGGCGCTTCAGCGAGCAAGGCCGCCGCGCCGTGCATCCTGTCCGGCGGCGAGCTCACGGTGACGATCCGCGGCCAGGGCCACGGCGGGCCGAACCAGGAATACGCGCTGGCGCTCGCCATTGCGCTCGACGGCGCGCCCGGAATCGCGGCGCTCGCCGGCGACACCGACGGCACCGACGGCGGCGCGGGCTCCGCGGACGACCCCGCCGGCGCCATGATCGACCCGACCACGCTCGACCGGGCGCATGCGCTCGGCCTCGATCCGGCCCATTTTCTTGCCGACAACGATTCCACCGGGTTTTTCACCCGCCTCGGCGACCTGGTCGAGACCGGTCCGACCTGCACCAACGTCAACGACTTTCGCGCCATTGTCGTTGACAGGCCGTAAGCCTCACGCGATACCGGCTGCAAGAAGGTTTGAGCGATTTGCCCTTCCCCGCTTTCAGGTCTGCACCGGCTCCTGCTGGTCGCGGCGACGACCGCGCTGACTGCCGTGCCGGCGCTTGCCGACTTTCATCTGTGCAACAACACCGGCAGCCGCGTCGGCGTCGCCATCGGCTACAAGGACACCGACGGCAGTTGGGTCACCGAGGGCTGGTGGAATCTGTCGGCGCGCGCTTGCGAAACCGTGCTCAAGGGAACGCTGATCGCGCGCTTCTATTACATCTATGCGATCGACTACGACCGCGGCGGCGAATGGTCGGGACAGGCCTACATGTGCACGCGCGACAAGGAGTTCACCATCAAGGGCACCCAGGACTGCCTGGCGCGCGGCTTCGACCGCACCGGCTTCTTCGAGGTCGACACCGGCGAGCAGCGCACCTGGACGGTGCAGCTCACCGACACCGCGGAGGGCCGCAGCAGCGGCCGCTCACGCCGGGCGCGCCGATGCTGCCGACGCCGGGCCGGCAGGCGCCGTCGCAAGTGCCGAAGGGCGCCCGCCAAATGAGACGCCTGCGCCGCACCAAGATCGTCGCCACGCTGGGCCCCGCCTCCGGCAATCCGGAGATGATCGCGCGGCTGTTCGAGGCCGGCGCCGACGTGTTCCGCATCAACATGAGCCACACTTCCGCACGACCGCATGCGCGAGCTGGTCGGCTGCATCCGCGAGCGTCGAGAAAGAGCTACAACCGGCCGATCGGCATCCTGGTCGATCTGCAGGGGCCGAAGCTGCGCGTCGGCACGTTCGACGGCGGCTCGGCGATGCTCGACAAAGGCGGCACGTTCACGCTCGACACCGATCAGAAGCCGGGCGACGCCACGCGCGTGCATCTGCCGCATCCGGAGATTTTCGAGGGCGTCCAGGCCGGACACGCGCTCCTGCTCGACGACGGCAAGATCCGCCTTGTCGCAACCGAAGCCAACAAGCAGAGGATCGTCACGCGCGTCGAGGTCGGCGGCAAGCTCTCCGACCGCAAGGGCGTCAGCCTGCCCGACACCGTGATGCCGTTCTCGGCGCTCACGCCGAAGGACCGCTCCGATCTCGATGCCGCGCTCGACGCCGGCATCGACTGGATCGGACTGTCGTTCGTCCAGCGGCCCGATGACATCGCCGAAGCCAAGAAGATCGCGCGCGGCCGCGCCGCCGTGATGGCCAAGATCGAGAAGCCGCAGGCGGTGCACCGGCTCGACGAGATCATCGACATCACCGACGCGATGATGGTGGCGCGCGGCGATCTCGGCGTCGAAATGCCGCTGGAGAAGGTGCCGGGCATCCAGAAGCAGCTCACCCGCGCCGCGCGCCGCGCCGGCAAGCCGGTGGTGGTGGCGACGCAGATGCTGGAAAGCATGATCTCGAGCCCGGTGCCGACCCGCGCCGAGGTGTCCGACGTCGCCACCGCGATCTTCGACGGCGCCGACGCCATCATGCTGTCGGCGGAATCGGCGGCCGGTCAGTTCCCGGTCGAGGCGGTGGCGACCATGAACCGCATCGCCGAGGAGGTCGAGAGCGAGGACACCTACCACACCATCATGAAGGCGCAGCACGCCGAGCCCGAAGCGACCGGCGCCGACGCCATCGCCGCGGCAGCGCGGCAGATCGCCGAGACGCTCGACCTCTCGGCCATCGTCTGCTGGACGTTCTCCGGCTCGACCGGCCTGCGCGTCGCGCGCGAGCGGCCGCAGGCGCCGATCGTCGCGATCTCGCCCAACATCGCGACCGGCCGGAAGCTCTCGGTGGCCTGGGGCATCCACTGCGTCGTGGCCGAGGACGCCCACGACCAGGACGACATGGTGGAGCGCGCCTGCCGGCTCGCCTTCAAGGACGGCTTCGCCAAGGCCGGCCGCCGCGTCATCATCGTCGCCGGCGTGCCGCTCGGCACGCCGGGCGCGACCAACATGATCCGCATCGCCTTCGTCGGCCAGGATGCCGCGAGCGAGTAACCGCGCGGCCCAAGCCCCCTCAGAGTTTGACTCGCAATGAGAGCCAATAGTTCAAGCACCATTGGTATTGCTGGGTTCCCGCTTCCGCGGGAACGAACGGAGTGTGTTGCAACGTCCGACAATAACTCACTGAAATGACTCGCAGCATTTCCGGCCAAGCTCTCAGGACGCGAGCAGCGCCACCATCTTCTCACGCTGCTGGGCATCTGGCAGGCGGCCCCTGCCCGCGCCGAGGTTGTCTATCATGTGCTCGGCATTGCCGGTGCCGGGGATCACAGCGGTGACTTGCTGATTCCCCAGCAGGAATTTGAGGAAGAACTGCCCCCAGGTGGCGGCGTCGAAATCCTTGGCCCAATCCGGCAACGTCTTGCCCTTCACGGCGCGGAACAATGACGTGCGGCCGAGCGGCAGCGCCGTCAGCACCGCCGCGCCGGCTTCGGCTGCCGCGGGAATGATCCGCTTCTCGGCACCTCGATTGTCCATCGAATAGTCGACCTGGACGAAATCCGGCTTCTCGCGGCGGATGATCGCCTCCATGGCGGCATAGTCGGCATTGAAAGTGCTGGTGATGCCGACATAGCGACAGCGCCCCGCCGCCTTCCAGTCGCGGAGCTGCGACAGGCTCTGGTTCGCGTGGGACACGTTGTGGAGCTGCAGCAGGTCGACCTTGTCGGTCCGGAGACGCTGCAACGAGCGCTCGAATTCATCGGCGCCGGCCTTGGCCGGGCGAACCTCGATCTTGGTTGCGACAAAGACGCGTTCGCGCACGTTGGCGGCATGAACGATATCGCCGATCACGCTTTCCGCATTGCCATACACTGAAGCCGTGTCGATCAGCTTGCCGCCGCCCGCAACGAGGGCATCGATGACGCCTCGCAGCGCCTGCCGCTGGGCTGCATCGGCAGACGGAAAGCTCACCGCGGTGCCGAGGCCAACGACGGGCAATTGCTCGCCCGAATGCGGGATGGCGCGCGTTATTAGGGAAAGCGTCTGTGCTTCCGCGCCACCGGTAAGCCATGAAGCGGACATCGCCAGCCCGGCCTCGAGTAGCGAACGGCGGGACATATCAGGACCATGCGAAGGCCAGCGCGCGTTGCTCATGTCGGCCGATCGCCCCCGACTGACTACGGAGTCATCAGATATCCCGGCCTTCAACCTTCTCGGACAGGCTCTTGACCAGGTCGGGGATGCGCTGGAGATGCGGGTTGACCTCGAGCGCGCGGCGAAACACGTCCAGCGCGTGCTTGTCGTCGCCGAACTCCTGCAGGATCATGCCGAGCCCGGACATGGCGCCGAAATGGCGCGGCTCGCAGCCGCAGCACCTGCCGGATGTCCTGCAGCGACTCGCCGAACTCCTTGCGCATGTAGTGGATCGTGGCGCGCCGGTTCCAGGCCTCGACGTAGTCCGGCTTGACCTTGACCAAGGCGTCGAGCAACTGGATGGCGAGATCGAGGTCGCTGGCATCGATCGCGGTCTTGACCCGGCTCATCAGCAGGTTGGCGGTGTCGCTGCCAGACGCGAGCCACAGCGCCCAGATGCGATTCTCGACCTGCTTGGCGCTGTCGGCATCCGGTGCGGCCTTCAGAGCGCCGAACAGAAAATCGAGATTGCGGGTGCGGTCGCCGTGCTGGGGACGCGGCAGGTCCTTGGGCGGCTGCATCGGCTCGATCGCTCCGCCATGCGGCGGGCGATCGGGTGGCACACCTTGCGCCCACGCCGGAGATACCGTGAGCAGTGCAAGGATTGCGGCCGAGAGCGCGAGCGCGGGGAATCGCGGAGCCATGAACGTGAATCTAGACCCTCGCCGTGCGGCGGCAAGATGGCTGTCGAAGCTTCTGTGTTGCGTGCGGCGCAACGGCCGGCCCCGCCCGGGCTCAGCCCTGGCGGGCCTTGAAGCGGCGCTGCGTCTTGTTGATCACGTAGACCCGGCCCTTGCGCCGCACGATGCGGTTGTCCCGATGCCGGCCACGCAACGATTTCAATGAGTTACGAACTTTCATCACGATCTCTTCGGTTTGGCTTTTGGGCAGTTTCATACGGACCCCGCCTGGCCCTGTCAAACCGCCGGCCGCAAGCGGCCGCCTCGGCAAGCCAAGGCCTTTCCCGCGCAGGGCGGGAAGGCCAAGGCATCCCTGCTTGGGAAAGATGATCGCGTTGTCAG
Organism: uncultured Alphaproteobacteria bacterium; assembly: GCA_963702635.1. Classification (GTDB taxonomy): domain Bacteria; phylum Pseudomonadota; class Alphaproteobacteria; order Rhizobiales; family Xanthobacteraceae; genus Z2-YC6860. The sequence continues at coordinate 2,150,220 of CAVPDL010000001.1, read as the reverse complement.
CAGGCCGACGGGCAGAATGGCTTGGTGCAGACCGGCGGAACCGCCGCGTGCAACTTGCCATCGACGCCGCAGGCCATCTGCTTGCAGTTGGAGCCCTTGCACGCGGTCGAGCAGGTCATCATCGGCATGCAGGCCGCCTTTTTGGACTTCTTCGCCGCTTCGGACGGAGCCGCGGAGACCGCAATAGCCATCACCGCAACAGCGCCAACCAACAGAACTTTCGCAATCGATTTCATGATGAGGCCCCTCAGTTGAAGAGGCGCAAAACATGGCATGACGTATCGGACGCTCACAAGATCGGCGTTTGCCCACGGTGGATAGCTCCGTGGTGCTGCTCTAAAGTCCCGATTCGGAGAGCCTGATGAAACGCAGCACCGAACGCTTCCTGACCACCCACACCGGCAGCCTGCCGCGGCCGGACGACCTGATCCGGATGATGTACGCCAAGGAGGAAGGCGTGCCGGTCGATCCCCGGGCTTTGGCGCAGCGGGTGCGCTCGGCGGTCGCCGAGGTGGTGAAGAAGCAGGCCGAGGCCGGCGTCGACCTGATCAACGACGGCGAATTCTCGAAGCCGAGCTATGCCACCTACATCAAGGACCGGCTCAACGGCTTTGGCGGCACCGGCAACACCTTCGTCTATCAGGACCTCGCCGAATTCCCGAAGCTCGCCCAGCGGGTGTTCGGCGATCCCGGCCGGTCGCGCCGCAAGACGCCGGCCTGCAACGCGCCGATCAGCGTGCGCGATTCGAAAGCCGCGCGCGACGACGTCGACAATCTCAAGGCCGCGCTGGCGCAGGTGAAGGCCGAGGAAGGCTTCATGAGCGCGGCCTCCCCCGGCGTGGTGTCGCTGTTCTTCCGCAACGACCACTACAAGGATTTCGAGACCTACATCTACGCCATCGCCGACGCGATGCGCGACGAATACGAGACCGTTGCCGGCTCCGGCATCGTGCTGCAGATCGACTGTCCCGATCTCGGCATGGGCCGGCATATCCAATATGCCGATCTCGATCTGAAGGCGTTCCGCAAGCGCATCCAGTTGCACATCGAGGCGCTCAACCACGCGACGACGAACATTCCACCCGAGCAGCTCCGCATGCACCTGTGCTGGGGCAACTACGAAGGCCCGCATCACCACGACGTGCCGCTGGCCGACATCATCGACATCGTGTTCGCGGCGCGGCCGAACGCCATCTCGCTCGAGGCCGCCAATCCGCGCCACGCCCACGAATACGCGATGTTCGAGACGGTCAAGCTGCCGCCTGGCAAGATACTGATCCCTGGCGTGATCGAATCGAAATCGAACTTCATCGAGCACCCTGAACTGATCGCACAGCGGATCGGCCGCTACGCCAAGCTGGTCGGCCGCGAGAACGTCATTGCCGGCTCCGATTGCGGCTACGGCACATGGGTCGGCCAGGCCGCGGTCGATCCCGACGTGGTCTTCGCCAAGCTTGCGGCGATGGCGGAAGGCGCGCGGATCGCCTCGAAGCAGTTCTGGAACTGATCGGCGAATGGCCAACCCTTCCGATCCCGTCACGGCCACTTCGCAGGAACTGGCCCACCCACGAAGGTCCGCTGCTGACCGCGGCGGCCGGCTTGGCTCGACAGCGTGCTGCGCCCGCTCGAAGCGTTCCGGCCGAGCTACGTGCCGGTGGTGATGGTCTATTTCGCCTATGGCGCGCTCGGCCTGATCGACGTCTCGCGCGACCTCTGGATCAAGGAGAGCCTGTCGCTGACGCCGTCGCAGCTCGCCGGCATCGGTGTCTGGCTGGCGCTGCCGTGGACCGTGAAGATGGTGTTCGGCGAACTGGTCGACACCGTGCCGATCTTCGGCTCGCAGCGGAAATCCTACGTGCTGATCGGGGCGGCGTTCATGGCCGCGGGCCTGATCACCATGGCAGGCGCGGCCGGCGGCTGGCTCAGGTTTCTCCGCCTCGATCATCTCTACGTGCTCGGCGCCATGCTGCTGGTCGATCGGCACCGTTGTGCAGGACGTGGTGGCGGACGCCATGTCCACCGAGGTGGTGTCGCGCACCGACGCCGCCGGGCGCGAGCGCCCCGACAACGAAGTGCGCGCCGAGCTCGGCATGGTGCAGGTGCTCGGCCGGCTTGCGGTGTCGGCCGGCATCCTCGCGGTCGCCGGACTATCGGGTTGGCTCGCCGACCTGATGTCGCGGCAGGCGGTGTTCCTGCTCGGCCTGGTCGTTCCGGTGATCTCGATCGCCGGCGTGTTCCTGCGCGGACACGAGACCACGGAAATCCGGCCGATCGACTGGCGCATCCTCGGCGGCGGCATCGTCTTCGGCGCGGTGGTGGCCGTGCTCGGCATCGGCGGCGTGCCGTTCGGCCAGGAGATCATCTTCATCATCTCGATGATCGTGGTCTGCTACATGCTCGTGCTGGTGACCGACGAACTCGACCACGAGACGCGGATGGGCATCCTGTTCACCACCATCATCGTGTTCGCGTTCCGCGCCACGCCAACCGTCGGCGACGGCTTCTTCTGGTGGACGCTGGACGAGCTCAATTTCGACGCCGCGTTCTACGGCACGCTGCGGCAGACCGGCGCGATCCTGTCGATCGCGGTGATGTGGCTGTTCAGCAAGCAATTGACCGAGTATTCGGTGACCAAGACGCTGTTCTGGATCGCCGTCGCCGGCACCATCCTGTCGTTTCCCAACATCGGGCTGGTGTACGGCCTGCACCACTGGACCGAGGCCACCTTCGGCTTCGGCGCCCGCAGCATCGCCTTCGTCGATGCGGCGGCCTCCTCGCCGTTCGCCCAGCTCAGCATGATCCCGCTGCTGACGCTGATCGCGTACTATGCGCCGCCCGGCCATCGCGCCACCTGGTTCGCGCTGATGGCCTCGCTGATGAATCTTGCGCTGGTGGCGTCGCAACTGCAGACCAAGTACCTCAACGACATCTTCGTCGTCGGTCGCGGCCACTACTCGGAGCTTGCGCCTCTGTTGAACTGGTCGGTGGCGCTTGGTTTCGTCATTCCGGTGCTGCCATTGTGCTGTTTGGCCGCCGCGCGGTGGCGCACCCGGCGCTGAAGCATTGAATTCCAAATAACCCTTGGTCCCGATTTGGGACCATGCTATGTTTCTTTGGTGAGAGTGATAGCCCTCAGCACGCTCAAATTGTTCGTTGCTCGGAGTTCAACCCACTCGGATGCGCACGAGCCGTTAATGGCGTGGTATCGGCAAGTCAGAAAGGCAGATTGGGCAACGCCGGCTGACGTCAAGAGCGACATTCGAAGCGCCAGCATTCTCAAGGATGGGCGAGTTGTCTTTAACATCGCAGGAAACAAATACCGTATCGTAGCGTGGATCAACTACCCATACCGCGTCCTTTACGTTCGATTTGTCGGCACACATCGACAATACGACGCGATCGATGCGCAAACTGTTTGAGGACTGGGCTATGGATATCGCACCAATCAAAAATCGGCGGGACTATCGACGCGCTTTGAAAGAAATCGAAGGTCTAATGCGCGCCAAGCGCAACACGCCTGAAGGTGACCGGCTTGATGTGCTCGTCACCCTGGTGGAGGCCTGGGAAGCGAAGCATTACCCGCTTGATCTGCCTGACCCTGTTGAGGCCATCAAATATCATATGGATCAAAACGGTCTTCAACCGCGCGATCTAATCCCCTTTATTGGCAGCCGAAACCGCGTCCATGAAGTCCTTAATCGCCGCCGGTCTCTAACTCTCAAGATGATCAATCGATTGCATCGAGGGCTTGGAATTCCCGCAGAGTCCCTGATTAAGATTGTTCATGATCGGGCAGCGTAAAAGCGGCGAGAGTGGCGTCCATGCAGTTCGGCCTGAATTTCTTCCCCTGCGTCACCCCGGAGCAGAAGCCTGCGGAAAAATATTTCCGCGAGGCGATGCACCTGTGCAGCCTGACCGACGAGCTGGGCTACACCCACATCCGGCAGGTCGAGCACTATTTTCATCCATACGGCGGCTACAGCCCCAACCCGCTGTTGTTCCTTACTGCCGCGGCGATGCGGACCAAGAACACGCGGCTCATTACGGGGGCGGTGCTGCCCGCCTTCAACAAGCCGCTGAAGCTTGCCGGCGAGATCGGCATGCTCGACGGCATCAGCAACGGCCGCCTCGAAGTAGGCTTCGCCCGCGCCTTCCTGCCGCACGAGTTCACGCAGTTCGGCGTCAGCATGGATGAGAGCCGGCGGCGCTTCACCGAAGGGCTGGCGCAGATCACGCTGCTGCTGAAGGAGGAAAAGGTCTCGTCGAAGGGCGAGTTCAACAGCTTCAGCAACGTCACATCCTTGCCGCGGCCGACGCAGATGCCGCACCCGCCGTTCTGGATCGCCGCCACCCATACGCCGGAAACCTTCGCATTCGCCGGCACCAACGCCTGCAAGGTGATGGCTATCCCGCTCGAGCCGAACAGCATGCGCGACCTGATCGGCCGCTACCGCGACGCCTGGCGGTCGGCCGGCCATCCCGGCAACGGCCATGTGATGAACACGTTCTTCATGTGCTGCATGCCGGCCCGCGATGAAGCGCTGGAGATCGGGCTCAAGGCCAGCAACCAGCACCTGAAGGGGCTCGCCGACGCCGCCAAGGAATGGGTTACCGGCGGCGGCAGCACCAAGGATTATCCGGGTTACGACAAGCTGATTGCGCATGTGTCGAGCGACACCGCGGAACGACAGGTGCGGGACGGCTCTGCCTTCATCGGCACGCCAGCCGATATCGTCGAGATGATCCGAGCTTACAACGACAAAGTCGGCGGCATCGATAGCGTGTCGCTGCACTTCACGCCGGGCAACATGCCGGTGGAGGCCGCCGAATGCTCGCTGCGACTGTTCTCGCACGAGGTGTTGCCGAAGTTGGCCGCACGCTAGCCCAACTTCGCCGATTCGACGGCTCGGCCGGGAGTTTTCTCGGGGCAAGTGATTGATTTGCAAGACGTGAGAAGCGTCAACCCGCTGTAGTGAAGACCAAGGCTGTTTTCATTGCGGCGTTTTTCGGCATACTCGCTTGCCGTCATGTTTTTGCGCGCCACGATTCGCAAGAAGGACGGCAAGGAGCACCGCTGCTGGAGCCTTGTCGAGAACAAGCGCGTGAGTGGCGGGCGGGTGGTGCAGCGGCACGTGCTGTACCTCGGCGAGATCAACTCGTCGCAAGAGCTGGCGTGGCGCAAGTCGATTGAAGTGCTCGAACAGGGCGCCGATCGGCCACGCACCCTGGCGCTGTTTCCGGAGGATTGCTGCGAGGGCGTGCTACCCGACGCCTCGGTGGTGCGGCTCAAGCTGTCACAGGTGCGGCTGGGCCGGCCGCGGCAATGGGGCGCGTGCTGGCTGGCCATGAAGCTGTGGGAGGAACTGCAGCTTGATCGCTTCTGGGCCGAGCGGCTGCCGGCGAGCCGCAAGGGCACGCGCTGGGACCAGGTTCTGCTGGTGCTGGCCGCCTACCGGCTGATCGCGCCGGGCGCGGAGTGGCGGTTGCACCGCGAGTGGTACGGGCGCAGCGCGCTGGCGGATTTGCTCGGAGCGGATGCCGCGCTGGCGGATAGCCACACGCTCTACCGCTGCCATGACCGCCTGCTGGAGCACAAGCAAGCCGTGTTCGACCATCTGGTGGGGCGCTGGCGCGATCTGTTCAATGTTTCCTTCGACGTGCTGCTGTACGATTTGACCAGCACCTACTTCGAGGCCAATCCGCCGTTTCCCGAGGACGACAAACGCCGCCACGGCTACTCGCGCGATCATCGGGGGGACTGTGTGCAAGTGGTCATTGCGCTGGTGGTGACGCCCGAGGGGCTGCCGCTGGCCTACGAGGTGATGGCCGGCAACACGGCGGACAGCACAACGCTGCGCGACTTTCTCGACCGCATCGAGCGGCAATACGGCAAGGCGCGCCGCATTTGGGTGATGGACCGCGGAATCCCCACCGAAGCGGTGCTCGCGATCATGCGTCAGGCCGATCCGCCAGTGTCCTATGTGGTCGGCACCCCCAAGGGGCGACTGAACCGCCTGGAGCAACAGCTGCTCACCCGGCCGTGGCACCAGGCAAGGCCGGGCGTGCAGGTCAAGCTGTTGCCGCAGGAGGGCGAACTCTACGTGTTCGCTCAGAGTGCCGATCGCGTCGCCAAGGAGCGCGCCATGCGCCGGCGCCAGCTCAAATGGTTATGGGCGCGCCTCATGCAGCTTTCGGCTATGCGGTTGTCGCGCGAAGAACTGCTCATGAAGCTCGGTGCCGCGCGACAGCAGGCGCCGGCAGCGTGGCGCTTGGTCACGATGGATGTGTCCCCGAACAGCGCCGTGTTCAGCTATCGGCTCGACCGCAACAAGCTGCGCGTCGCCCGCCGCCGCGAAGGACGCTATCTGCTGCGCACCAACCTCACCGAGCACGATCCGGCCAAGCTGTGGACCTACTATCTGCAGCTCGTGGCAGTGGAGGAAGCATTCAAGAACCTCAAAGGCGATCTCGCCATCCGTCCGATCTTCCATCAGGATCAGCAGCGGATCGAAGCGCACATCTTCATCGCCTTCCTCGCCTACTGCCTGCATGTCACCCTCAAGCGGCGCCTGCACGCGCTGGCGCCGGGATTGACCCCGCGTAGCGTGCTCGACAAGTTCGCCGCCATGCAGATGATTGACGTGCACGTTCCCACCACCGACCGGCGCGAGCTTCTGCTCACGCGCTATACCCAGCCGGAGCCCGAGCTGCGCCTGTTGCTCGACAAACTCAAGCTCGACCTACCCGCTCAGCCGCCACCAAAAATTACCGCCGTGGCCGTCGATTCCACGTCCCCGATGTAGTGAAGACCTTTCGAGGTCCGCCCGCGAAAAATCAATGACTTAGCCGCTTCGTGCCTCGCCAATCGGCGAAGTTGGGCTAGTACCGGGAATCATTGATCCGTGATCCATCCGCGGCGTTCCCCGCACGCGGTGCAGCACGAAATGATGCACCGCAGATGCGGGGGCCCGATTTGAAGAAGCAACCGGGGTCTGCAGCGCATCGTTTCACGTTGCGCTGCGCCCGGGACACGCGCCTTGAACCATGTTTCAACAAAAGCAGGTACTAGGACGGAGCGCGGCGGCGTCAGTTCTGGGCAGAGCGCATCGGCCAATCCACCCGACTGGGTGGTGCGTCGGCTGCGGCAAGATCGGGCGGCCAGTGCTCGATCCAACTGGCGAGCCGGATCACCGGGGGCGTCATTCCGAAATCCACCAGACTCGGATCAATCGCGAAATGGTCCCCGTTGATTTCATGCAGCACCGCCGTGTTGCGAGGATCGAGCAGAGTGCCCGAAGCGGAGAGCTGTGCCACCTTGTGGTATCGAAACAGGCCGCTTCGCTCCATCAAGGTCATATAAGTCCAGGTGTTGACCGCCTCGTCGATGCAGTCGAGCTGTGTCGGATCGCTCAGATTGGGCAGCACCTGCAAGTCCTTGTGGGTCCATTGGTGGACCGCGGTGCCGGTCTGCGTTCCGACCAGGCGCTGCATCAGCGCTACCGCCTCAGCGATCCGGCGCCGCTCGGTGCGCGCATCCTTCGCTGACGGCCTGAACACCGCAACGACGCGCGACCACTCCGCCCTGTTCAACGAGACACGCGAGGTTTCGGAGCAGCTGAAGCCGTGGCACTCCTGGAACGCGGCCAGTGTCGGATTGGAATCGACGTAACGATCAAGGAACGTCGTGTTCAGGCGCTCGGGATTTTGCGCACAGGCGGATACCACCAGCGCCGCACCCAGCCATGCAAGGACGCAAGAGAAACGCACCGACGGCCCCCCCAAAGTCTGCGCCATTCTAGCGCAGGCCGCCGCTCGGCAGAACCCCACCCAAGTCCGCGCGCGTCAGGCTGCCACAATGGTAAATTTGGCGCCGCCGCGCGCGACTTGTCCAAAACCGGGAAACTCGAGGTGCGCGCCGGCGACGGTCAGCCGCTCGCGGGCGCACCATTCCAGCACCTCGGCCCGCGTCGCCGCAGCGAGATCGGTGTCGACGTCGTAGATCAGCCGCGCTTCCGGCCGCGCGAGCTGCACCGCGGCGAGATGGACGATGTCGCCCCAGATCAGCAGGCGCTCGCCGCCGGACTCGATCAGCCAGTTGGTATGGCCGGGCGTATGGCCCGGCCGCAGCATCGCGGTGATGCCGGGCAGCACCTCGCCGTCCTTGATGCGGCGGATCCGGCCGCGATAGGGCGCGGTCACCGCGCGCTGCTTGTTGGAATTGCCGACGATGCGCTCGGAGTCGCTTGGCTGAAGCGTGCGGTCGAGCCAGAACGCCGCCTCGACCTCGTGAATATAGAGCTCGGCCTTGGGAAACACCGGGCTGCCCTGCTCGTCCACCAGCCCGAGCGAATGATCGGAATGCAGGTGGGTCAGCATAATGATGTCGATCGCCGCGGGATCGGCGCCGAGCGCGCGCAAATTCTCCGGTAGCTTGCCGAGGTTTTTCTGCACCGGCTGCAGGCCCTGCCCGGTGCCGGCGTCGCTCAGGATCAGCTTGCCGTTGTGGCGGATCAGGAAGGAGTTGACGTCGAGCGGCAGCGGCTGGCCGTAGGGCACGCCGGTGAGCCGCGCGCTCTCCTCCTTGTCGACGCCGAGGATGACGTCGTGATTGCTGTAAAGCACGCCGTCGGAGACGGCGGTGACGGTGAACTCGCCGACACTCTTGGTGGTCATGCTGCGCGCTCCAGGACGGGCCGGCCGCGGATCATGTCGGAGGCCTTCTCCGCCATCATCAGCACGCAGGCGTTGATGTGCGCCGAGACGAGGTCCGGCATCGCCGAGGCGTCGACCACGCGCAGCCTCTCCACGCCATGAACGCGGAACTGCGGATCGACCACGGAATTCGGCCCGGTGCCCATCATGCAGGTCGAAGCCGGATGGTTGGCGTGTCGCGGCCACATTCCTGATCCAGTTGTCGATCTCGGCCTCGGTCTTGATGTTCGGCCCCGGCGTGGTCTCGACGCCGCGGAAGCGGGCGAGCGGCGGTTGCGCCGCCACCTCGCGGGCAATCTTGAAGCCCTGGCGGAGCGTCGGCAGGTCGTTTGGCGCGGAGAAGAAATTGGTCACGATCTTCACCGGGATCGCGCGGATTGGCCGAGCGCAGCAGCACCTCGCCGCGGCTGTCGGGATGCAGCAGGCACGGCCGGATGCCGTAGCCATCGACGTATCGCTTCTTCCAGCCCGGGAACCAGAGCGCAGCATGGGCCGGCGCGCCGCGGAACATGTACTCGATGTCCGGCACCGCAAGCTCGGGCCGCGTCTTGATGAAGGCGTGCAGCCCGCCCGGCACCACGGTCGCGGGCCCGGTGCCGAACAGATAGCCGCGCAGCATGCTGAGCGCCATCCTGTCGAGCCGCATGTTCTCGCGGAACTCGCTGCCCTCGGTGCGCACGAACATGATGATGCACGGCGATGATGGTCCTGCAGGTTCTTGCCGACCGGCAGGTCGATCACCGGCTCGATGCCGACCGAACGCAGGTGGTCAGCCGGGCCGATGCCGGACAGCATCAGCACCTGCGGCGAGTTGAACGAGCCGCCGCTGAGGATGACCTCGCGGTCGGCCGTCGGCGCGCAGCACCTGGCCGCCCTTCTCGTATTCGACGCCGGTGGCGCGCTTGCCCTGCATCGTGATGCGGGCGACGTGGGCGCGGACCTCGACCGCGGAGATTTTTCCGCTTCATCGCCGGATGCAGGTAGCCGACCGCAGCCGAGCAGCGCTTGCCGTCGCGGATCGAATACTGGCTGCGGCCGAAGCCTTCGCCGCGAAAGGCCGTTGTAGTCGTCGGTCACCGGCAGCCCGACCATGCGGGCCGACTCCATGCCACGCGGCGAACATCGGGTCCTGCGTCTTGGCGTATTGCACGCCGATGTTGCCGCTGCCGCCGCGGCGCTCGCTCTCGCCGCCCTGCCAGCTTTCGACGCGCTTGAAGTACGGCAGCACGTCGGCATAGGACCAGCCGAGCGCGCCCTTCTGCGCCCAGCGGTCGTAGTCGTTGGGATCGCCGCGGGTGAACGCCATGACGTTGATCGAGGACGAGCCGCCCAGCACCTTGCCGCGCATCTCCTCGACGCGGCGGCCGTTGAGGCCTGGGTCGGGCTCGGACTGATAGCCCCAGTCGTGCATCTTGTATTCGTGCAGCTTGCCGAGCCCGATCGGGACGTGGATCAGCGGATTGAGGTCGCGGCCGCCGGCTTCCAGCAGCAGCACGCGGACGTGCGGGTCTTCGCTGACAGGCGGTTGGCGAGCACGCAGCCGGCGGAGCCGGCGCCGACGATGATGTAGTCGTAGCTGGGGTGTGAGGGCATCGCGTTACTGCTTGCGTTCGGGAATCTGGATCAGCTCGTCGAGCTGCGGCTTGGACAGCGGCGCCGGGATGTATTTGAAGGTGACCGCGTCGGCCATGACGTCATCGACGCCGGAGATGCGGTCGGGATCGACCGCCGCTCGCGGCAGGAACTCGGCGAGCGCGCGCTTGGCCGTCGCCTCGGAGATGTTGGCCCATTTGGCGTAAGCAGCGAGGCCCTCCGGGCGTGGTGTAGACCCAGTTCAGCGCCTCGCGGTAAGCGCGCATGAAGCGCACGAACACGTCCTTGCGCTGCGCCAGTTCGTTGGCGTTGGCGATCAGGAGACGGATGGTCTGTCGGTTAAGCGCCGGGATCGTCGGAGGCCTTGGCGACGACGCGGGTCTTGCCCTGCTCGACCGCATCGACGCCGAACGGCGCGCCGGCCCAGCCGACGTCGATCTGGCCGCTCAGCACCTGGGTGAAGGTGCCGGGCGCGGCGCCGGTCTGCGTCGGCTTGAAATCGACGCCGGTGAATTTCTTCAGCGCCAGCACCGCGGTGTGGGTCGAGGAGCCGTTGGTCGAATAGGCCACGGTCTTGCCGGCGGCATCCTTCAGCGACTTGATCGGGCTGTCGGCGCGCACGTACCAGAACAACTGGTTGCCGCCGGTGAAGGTCGAGCCGATGACGCGCACCGGCGCGCCCTTGGCGAAGGCGCCGATGGTGCCGAGGAAGCCGATGGCGACGCCGATCTGCGCGCTGTTGGAGATCACGACCTGAATGGTCTCGCCGCCGCCCTGGGTATAGAAAATATCGAGAGCCAGGCCGTGCCTCTTGAAGATGCCGGCGTTCTGGCCGAGCTCGGCGACGAAGGTCTCGCCGACGCCGCGCGCGCCGACCGCGAGCTTGAGGTGATCCTCGGCGCCGGCCGATTGCGGAAGCAGCGAGAGCGCAGCGGCCACAGCCGCCCCGGTCAAGCACCTCGACCGCCTCATGCCCAACCTCCCTGCACACCACTATTGTTTTTGATGGATCGCACCCCAAACCCGGGCGGGCGAGTACGGCATTTCGAGGTGCCGCACGTTCACGGCCTTGAGCGCGTCGAGCACGGCGTTGGCAAGCGCAGGAACCGCGCCGGTCGCTCCGGCCTCGCCGGCACCCTTGGCGCCCAGCGCATTGGCCGGCGACGGCACGCCGCAGTCGATCAGCCGAAGCGGCGACAGATTTTCCGCCCGCGGCATGAAATAGTCCATGAACGTGCCGGAGAGGAGCTGCCCGGTCGCAGGGTCGTAGGCGATGTGCTCGCCGAACACCTGGCCGATGCCTTGCATCAGCCCGCCTTGCAATTGGCCTTCCACCAGCTTGTGGCTGTAGATCGTGCCGCAGTCGTCGGCGGCGACGTAGTTGACGATCCACGACGCGCCGGTGTCCGGATCAATCTCGACCTCGGCGATGTGGGCACCGCTCGGGAACGCAGTCGCGAGATCGATGGTGATGTTGGTGTCGAGCGGATGGACCGCCTCGCCCCACCTCTTCGCCATCAGGGTCTTCATGGTCACGGCGCGGTCGGTGCCGGCGACGCGGTATTCACCCTTGTCGAAGGCGATGTCGCCGGGATCGGCCTCGAGCTCGCGGGCGGCAAGCGCCTTACCCTTCTCGACGATCTCCCTGGCGCCGGCGACCAGCGAGGCGCCGTGGCTGATCAATGAGCGGGACCCGAAGCTGCCGGTGCCGGCGAGCTTGGGTGCGGTGACATCGTTGTAGCGCAGGCTGACGCGGTCGTCGGGGATGCCGAGCACCTCGGCGACCATCGCCGGGAACACCGTCTCGTGGCCTTGCCCCGAGGGACCAGCCAGCGAGAACATCGACAGCCGGCCATCGGGCTCGACGCGCAGGTCGGATTGCTCCTTGCCCATGCCACCGGACGGCTCGATAAACATTGCAAGCCCGATGCCGCGAAGCTTGCCCTCGCGCTTCGACGCCCGCTGCCGTTTGCCGAAGCCCTTCCAGTCGGCCGCTTCCAGCGCAGTGTCGAGCAGGCGCGCAGGATCTGCGCTGTCGTAGGTCGAGCCGGTCGCCGATTTCATCGGGAACATGTTTTTGCGCAAGAGATTGCGCCGCCTGAGCTTGACGGAATTCGACGCCGAGCTTCCGCGCTGCCTCCTCGACCAGCCTTTCCCAGAGATACGAGACATTGGGACGGCCGGCGCCGCGATAGGCCGTGACCGGCGTGGTGTTGGTGAAGACGAGGCGGTGTTTTCCGTGCACCGCAGGGATGTTGTAGAGGCTTGCCGCCGAGCTGGTCGGCGCCGCGACCGTGTTGATCAGCGGGCCCGCGCTCGAGCAGAACGCGCCGAGATTGACCAGCCATTCGACGCGTAGCGCCAGGAATTTCCCCTCGTTATCAAACGCAAGCTCGCCTTTGAGGTCCGCGGCGCGGGCGTGATGGTCGCCCGACATGGTTTCCGAGCGTGTACCAGTCCATTTCACCGGACGGCCGGTGCGCTTGGCGGCCAGCATCAACGCCAGAAACTCCGGATAGATTTCGTTGCGCACGCCAAAGGCGCCGCCGACATCGGTCGAGCGGATCAGGAACTTCTCCCAGGGCAGCCCGGTGATCTGCGACAGCGCCGTCTTGAGATCGCCGGTGCCCTGGGTCGGCGCCCACAGCTCATATTGGTCCTTCGCCGCGTCGTATTGTGCGAGGCAGGACTTCGGCTCCATCGGATTGCCGGAAATACGTTGCGCGCGAAGCCCGACGCGCACGGTGTGCGCGGCCTTGGCAAAGCCCTGCTCGGTGCTTTCCCGATTGCCATACTCGTAGTCGAGCGCGAGATTGCCCGGCACATCGTCATGCACCGGAGCCGCCCCTGGCGCGGCGCCGTCGGCGGCTTCAACGATGATCGGCAGGTCCTGGTATTCGACCTCGATCAGCTCGGCCGCGTCCTGAGCCTGATGTTCAGTTTCGGCGACCACCACCGCCACCGGCTCGCCGACGAAGCGGACGCGGTCATGCGCCAGACCGCCGCGATAGGGGATGCGGAGCGAACTGCCGCCGACGCCCTTGAAGAAGGACAGCACCGGCGGGGTCTTCCAGCCGGTGGCAAAGATGTCGGCGCCGGTGACGATGTCGAGGACGCCAGGCGCCTTCCGCGCGCGGGCGGTGTCGACTCGCACGATCCTGGCGTGGGCTCGATCGGCGCGCAGGAAGTGCGCCGCGGCCTGGCCGTCGACATTGTTGTCCGTGGTGTATTTGCCGCGGCCGGTGAGCAGCCGGAGATCTTCGCGGCGGCCTCTGAATTGATGTTCTGGCAAGGTCTATTTCCCTCTCGCGCGTGCCATGACGGCCCGCTTGGCCCAAGGAACTTAGAATGCAGCGGCAACGAAGCCCGATGCAACCCGTCAGGCGCATGCCGGGCCAAAGCTGCTACAATGGTCCCGTGGTTTTGCGTTGGGAATGAACCCGTGAGACACATTTCGGTGGCAGCCGGCCTGATGGGCCTGGTGGCTGCATCGGCGCAGGCTCAGAACCAGGGCCAGCCTCAAGCCCAACCCCCGCTCCATGCCTCGTTCGGCGCCGGCGGCACATTGTGCAGCCAGTACACCTGGGCCGCGCGATCGAGCGACATTCTCCACCACCAAGCTTCGAACTGGCTGCTCGGCTATGTCAGCGGCATGAACGCTGCATCCCGATCTCCCGGCCAAGTGGCGCCGCTTGATAGGCTCACCGGCGATCAGGTGCTGCGGGCCGCGACCGAATATTGTGAGGCCAATCCCACCGCCACCATCGCCAGTGCCGCGAACGTCTGGTACGCCGCCGCGCCGAAGCCGGCCGCCCCGCCTCAACAGGCTGAGGCGAAGGATGACGACAACTGGATCAGGCTAAACCTGACGGCGCCGGCAAGGAAGCCGCTGCTCGATAGGCGGTAGAACAATTCAACTGGCCTGCCTCTCAGTCGTTGTGCGCCATGTTGTGACGAGAATGCCGTACGGGGTTTCACGCGAAACGTTCTAGGCCGCGGTTTGGCCGATTCGTATTTTGATACAAAAGTCTTGACCGATGTATCATACGATGAGACATCGGGCCATGATTAAACGCTTCGCCGAGGCCGCACCGAGCTGGTCTTCAACGGCGATGCGCCCAAAGGCTTTCCGGCAGATCTGCTTTCGGTAACGCGCCGGAAGCTTCGTTACCTCAACGCGGCCTCGTCGCTAACCGACCTCCGCTCGACGCCCGGCAATCGCCTGGAGGAACTTAAGGGCGACAGAAAAGAACAGCACTCGATCCGGGTTAATGATCAGTTCCGGATTTGTTTTGTGTGGACACCTGACGGACCGAGAGACGTTGAATTCACCGACTACCACTAAAAATGACTACAACGGAGCGTGATCCAATGACAAAGAAGTTTCCACCCATGCACCCCGGCGAAGTTCTGCGCGAGGAATTTTTGATTCCGCTCAAGATGTCGGCTGGATCGCCGGCGAAGATTTGCGGCGTGCCGCGCACCCGCATCGAGCGGTTGGCCAACGAGGAAACCGGCATGACCGCCGATACGGCCCTGCGTCTATCGAAGGCATTCAACACGTCGCCTGAACTTTGGCTGAACTTGCAGAACGACTACGAAGTGCAAATGGCCAGACGTCAAATCGGGAAGGAGCTGGACAGCATCGAGCCGGTGGTAAACCGAGCCGCTTAGACGGTAAGGCTTCAAAACCGCCAGTCGGCGCTCGACCTCCCGCGTTCAGCGCGGCGCCGAAGCGCGAGCGCAGAAGCGGGTGACCAACGACGGGGCAACGCCGCGAGAACCGGGGCCGAGCATCGCCCGGGAATCGCTTTTTGGAAACGCAAGAGAATCAACACGATGAGATGGTGGGTGCGACAGGGATCGAACCTGTGACCCCTACCATGTCAAGGTAGTGCTCTTCCGCTGAGCTACGCACCCGAGCCCGTCAAGGCAAGATTTGGCGGGTCAGGTCTTATCGGCTATGGGCAGGTCAGGCAAGCGGGCAACGACGAGCCAAGCGACGCCGTCTCAGCCCAAATCAGGCCGCCGCCAGCATCTTCTGGACCTCGTTGACGAGGTCGCGCAGGTGGATCGGCTTGGACAGCACCTTGGCGTGCTTGGGCGCGGTCGAATCCGCGTTCAGCGCCACGGCGGCAAAGCCGGTGATGAACATGATCTTGATGTCGGGGTCGAGCTCGGCCGCGCGACGGGCAAGCTCGATGCCGTCCATCTCCGGCATCACGATATCGGTCAGCAGAAGCTGGAACGGCTCCTCGCGCAACCGCTGATAGGCGGAGAGGCCGTTGTCGTAGGAGATGACCTCGAAGCCGGCGTTCTGCAGCGCCTTGACCAGGAAGCGCCGCATGTCGGTGTCGTCTTCCGCCAGAAGGATTTTCGCGTTCTGATCGTTCTGCGCCATCTGTCCGCCTGCCCTCGCCCGGCACCTCTTAGCGGCCGCACGCTAACGTCTCGTTACAAGCAGCCGCCGAGCTTGCACGGCTTTGACCATCCTGGGCAACCGCTTTGCCGCGGAATTGCTGCGATTTCGCCAGGACCGCATCCCCGCCTCCCATTAGCCGGAATGCTGGTAAACAAGCGGTGAAAGGAGCGCTTGGCAGCGGCACTCCGGCGGTGGACAATGCAGCCTGAAATGCGCAGAAACGGAACCGCGATCAGCCCCGCCTATTTGCCCCGTCACCGCATTCGGTCAAGAACATCTCCCATGAACCAGCCGCAAGACGAGCTCGATCCGCCGTTCGAGATCATCGAGCCGACGCCGTGGCGCGGGCCCGTGCTGTTCAACTCGCCGCACTCGGGGCGCGTCTATCCGCGCGCCTTCCTGCAAAGCTCGCGGCTCGACCTGCCGACGCTGCGTCGCTCCGAGGACAGCTTCGTCGACGACTTGGCGCTCGGCGTGGTCGAGCGCGGCTATCCGCTGATGCGCGCGCATTTCCCGCGCTGCTACGTCGACGTCAACCGCGAGCCCTATGAACTCGATCCGCGGATGTTCGAGGGCCGGCTGCCGTCGTTCGCCAACACCCGCTCGATGCGGGTCGCCGGCGGCCTCGGCACGGTGGCGCGCGTGGTCGGCGACGCACAGGAAATCTACGACCAGCGCATCTCGGTCGACGACGCGCTGCGCCGCATCGAGAATCTCTACAAGCCCTATCATCGCGCGCTGCGCCGGCTGTTCACCCGGCGTGCACCGCGATTTCGGCGCGGCGATGCTGATCGACTGCCACTCGATGCCGTCGTCCACCGGACCGAAGGACGATCGGCCGCGCGCCGACGTGGTGCTTGGCGACCGCTACGGCACGAGCTGCGTCGCCGCGGTGTCGGAGGTGATCGAGACGAACGCTGCGGTCAGCGCGGCTACGCGGTGAGCCGCAACAAGCCCTATGCCGGCGGCTTCATCACCGAGCACTACGGCAACCCGGCCGCCGGCCTGCATGCCATCCAGCTCGAGTTCAACCGCGGGCTCTACATGGACGAGCGCCGCTTCGAGCGCTCGGCGGGCTTCGGCCGCCTGGCCGCCGACCTGGAAACCCTGGCCGACGCGCTGGCCGGCATCCCGCTCGAGGAGCTGCGGCCCTATCGCGCCGCGGCCGAATAGGCCGTCACTTCAAGGACGGTCGTGCCGGCCTTTTGCCTCAAGAAAAAGGGCCGCCGGACGAACCGACGGCCCAAGTCTAGGGAGGAAACGCCCAAGGAGGGCGGCGGAGAACCGGGCGCAAGCGCCCGATACCGCGCTGCACCAATATGCTGCCGCACCGCACAAAAAGCAAGGGCCCCTGTCCCATTCCCCGCATGGCTGTTGGTAACTCAGTGCAACCCTGGTTGCCGGCGTATGTGGCTGTCCTTGCTGCCTAAATAGGCGAGGAACCCGATCAGTACGAGCACCGCCTGGAGGCCGAACACCAGCCGGTAGGCCGCCAAGGGGTAGGCGCCGCCTGCCGTGGGGAACAGGTTGATGATCGAGCCGCTGACGAACTGCACCAGGAAGCCGCCGCCCATGGTGCCGATGTTGAGCAGGGTGATGGTCCGGCCAAGCAGGTGCGGCGGCACCAGCGAGCGGCCGTGCGACATCACCACCGAGGTCATGCCGGTGGAAAATCCGATCAGCGCGAAGATCGACGAGCAGCAGCGGGATCGGCAGCGTTCCGAACACGGCCAACAACCAAGAGCGAGACGAAGCAGGTGCTGGTGCCGATCATGACCGGCACCTTGTAGCGGCCGAACAGCCGATCGCTCGGACCCCAGAAAAACGAGCCGAGCACCTGGCTGAGCGCCGCAACCAGCAGAATGTCGCCACGGCCCTTGAGATCGTAGCCGTAGACATGGGTGAGATATGGCCCGCCCCACAAGCCGACGATCAGCACATAGGTCGGATAGCTCGTAAGCTGCACCATGAAGACCCGGCCGATCGACGGTGTGCGGATCACCTGCCAGATGCCGGCAATGCTTTCGCGCAAGCGTCTCGTTGTGCGGCGGCCTTTGCACGCCGGGCGGATCGTCGGTGACGATCAGCCAGATCAGCAGGCCGATCGCCGCAGCGCACACACCGACGCCGAGGAAGGTCGCGCGCCAGCCGAAGCTTGCCGTGGCAAAGGCGAGCGGCGCAGTGGCGAAGATCGCGCCGAGCGAGCCGATGCCAAGCTGGATTCCGGCGAAGGTCGAGAATCGTTCAGGCGAAAACCAGCGGGCATAGAGCGCAACCGGGGCCATCAGGAAACAGGCGGTGCCGAAGCCGAGCAACGCGCGCCCGGCCACCAGTCCCGCAGGCGTCGGCCGCCATGGCGAAAACCGCACAGCCTAAAACCGTGATTACGAGCGAAACCAGCATGCATCGCTTCGGTCCGAACCGGTCCAGCGCCACGCCGAGCGGCAATTGCATCGAGGCGAAGGCAAAAAAATAGATGCTGGACAAAAGCCCGATCTGGATCGGCGAAAGGCCCGATTTCAGCGGCGAGATTGGGCGCGATCACGCCGACCGAATTGCGCAGGAACTGGCTGACGATGTAGAGCACGCCGAGCGTCGCCACGACTGCGATCGCGATGGCGGACAGCGGACTGATCGCGCGAGCGGGCGCGGAACCGCTTTCGGATGTCATCCCCGGCCTTCCCTGCCCTGTTCGCGCCAGCCGCGACACTGGTGGCGCGATTTGTTATTGGCTGTCATCATCGGCCAAACCGGACCATCCAGCAATTGTGCCGCTTTCCCGATTTTGCCGCATGACCATCGAAATCGAGCATGACCGCCGTTGATTTTGCCGCCTTCGTCGACCGGCTCGCGACCGTTTCCGGCGAGGCCATCCTGCCGTTCTTCCGCACCTCGCTCGGTGTCGAGAACAAGGGCGGCCCGGGGACTTTCGATCCGGTAACCGCGGCCGATCGCGCCGCCGAGACCGCAATGCGCGCGCTGATCCGCGAGAACTTTCCCGGTCACGGCATTGTCGGCGAGGAGTTCGGCAGCGAGCGCATCGATGCCGAATACGTCTGGGTGATCGATCCGATCGACGGCACCAAGTCGTTCATTTGCGGGCTGCCGGCCTGGGGCACGCTGATCGCGCTCACGCGCGCAGGCGAGCCGGTGTACGGCATGATGCACCAGCCATTCACGCGCGAGCGTTTTACCGGCGATGGCGCAACCGCCCGCTATAGAGGCCCGGCAGGCGATCGCAGCCTTCGTGTGAGACGCTGCGCCGCGTTGAGCGAAGCGATCCTGACCACCACGAGCCCGCATGTTGATGAAGGAACCGGACCGCCGCACCTTCGCCAAGGTCGAAGCTGCGGCGCGGCTGTCGCGCTACGGCGGCGATTGCTACGGCTATTGCATGCTGGCCTCGGGCCATGTCGATCTTGTCATCGAGACCGAGCTCAAGCCCTACGACATCCTGCCGCTGATTCCCGATCATCGCCGGCGCCGGCGGCGTCGTCACCGCCTGGGACGGCGGCTCGCCGAACAAGGGCGGCCGAGTGGTCGCCGCGGGCGATCCACGCGTACACGAGCAGGCGCTGAATATCTTGAACGGATGACGTGGCGGCGTGCTCCAGCGCATGATCGCTTCAGATTGAATTGGGGCGACGCGTCGAACGCGTTTTACACTCCCCTGGAGGTGGAGGGCAATCGCATGTGGATGATCGGCATCGGCAGCGCGCTCCCTCCCCTTGAAAAGGGGAGGGTTGGGGTGGGGATCCTTCTTGTTCGACGCTGTTTTGATCCCCACCCGGTTTGCCATAGTGCGTCGAAGACGCGCGTCAACGAGCTTACGGCAAACCGACCCCCCTTTTTAAGGGGAGGTAAAGAGTGCTCGTGGCGAGCGCGTGCCACATGCGATTACCCTGCCCCCAAGGGGAGGGTGAGCAGAGTTCGCCGCGCCGCCTCGATCAGAAGCAATCATGCGCTCGTCAAAACATCGGCGTGCCTGGCACGAAGGCATTGAACGCCGCCCAGAACTGGCCGCGATAATTGTCCTGCTCCATCATCAGTTCGTGGCGAGCACCGGCCACGATGAGAT
Source organism: uncultured Alphaproteobacteria bacterium (assembly GCA_963702635.1). Classification (GTDB taxonomy): domain Bacteria; phylum Pseudomonadota; class Alphaproteobacteria; order Rhizobiales; family Xanthobacteraceae; genus Z2-YC6860. The sequence continues at coordinate 2,130,415 of CAVPDL010000001.1, read as the reverse complement.
GCGAGCCGGCGCGCAGCCGGATGGCGATTTCCTCGATCGCCGGGGTCGATACGACCTGATCGCGGCCGGCGGCAACCAGCATCAACGGCTGTCGCACCTTGCCGGCGAATGCCGGATCGGCGAATTCGGCCATCGTGCGATAGGCCGCATCGAGCCAGGATACCGTGGGCGAGCCGACGCCGAGGCCGGGCGCAACGTCGAGCACCGCCTTGGTGCGGGCGTATCGCACCGGGTCGGACGTCGCATTGTTGTTGAGGAACGGACCGGCCGCAATCACGGTGCTGCCGCCGCCCGGCACATAGGTCGAGCCCATGCCGGCATAGCGCATAATCCGTGCGGCAAATCGCGGATAGAGACCGCTGCGAGTTGCCGGCGAGCCGGATCATCGGCGCCGACAGCACGATACGGTCGAACCAGCGGTTGCCGCGCCGCGCCAGGCGCAGCATCACGCTGCCGCCCATCGAATGGCCGATCGCAAACAGCGGCGGCGGGCAATCGGGCAGCACGATCTCGGTCATGAAAGTCTCGACGTCGATCTCGTATTCGGAGAAATCGCCGACATGACCCTTGCGCGGATCGCCGACGCGCGCTGCGAGCCGCCCTGGCCGCGCCAGTCGAGAATGGCAACGGCGAAGCCGCGCGCGCGCAGTTCGCGCACGGTCTCGAAATACTTCTCGATGAACTCGGCGCGGCCCTGGAACATGCACACCGTGCCCTTGCGGCCCGGCGGCGGATGCCAGCGCGCATAACGAACGCTGACGCCGTCGCGCGTCGTCAGCATGCCGGTCACCGCGCCTTCGGGAACCGGATTGGCGGAGATTGAAACCAGATCCATGAATTCGTCGCTGGGACAGTCGAAGCGGGGCCTCCGCGCCTTATAGCAGCAGGCCCGCCCGGCTCAATTGCCAGCAAACGGCCCGCACCGGGTCCGGAAGCCCATGATTGGAATTCCGCGGATATTACAAACGGTTAATTGTAACCAGCCGGGCGCCAGCAAACCTCTTGCAGGCGAATTCGCGCTCCCCATATCGGAGCTTGTGCAGGCCCATCCGGGCTGCACGGTTCCACGGGGTCCGGCCATTCCGGCGGACCACCGCATGTCGCTCAAAGGAGGATATGCCATGCGTACTTTCGATCTTGCTCCCCTCTATCGCTCGACCGTCGGCTTTGACCGGCTGTTCTCGATGCTGGACGGCTTTGAGGCCGCTCCGGGCTACCCGCCCTACAACATCGAGCGCACCGGCGAGAACGACTATCGCATCTCGGTAGCCGTCGCCGGCTTCGGCGAGAACGAGCTGTCGATCGAGGCGAAGGAGAACACGCTGACCATCAAAGGCGAGAAGCAGGTCAAGCAGGACAACGCCGGCGAGGTGCTCTACCAGGGCATCGCGGCGCGCGCGTTCGAGCGCCAGTTCCAGCTTGCCGACTACGTCGTGGTCAAGGGCGCCAGCCTCGAGAACGGTCTGCTGCACGTCGAACTCGTGCGCGAGATTCCCGAGGCGAAGAAGCCGCGCCAGATCGCCATCAATGGCAAAGCCAAGCCGCAGGTGGTCGAGACCAAGGCCGCGCTAAACGATCTGACCACTCAAGCGGTTTCTCCGTAGAGTGGAGCGCCCCGGGATGCCCCCGGGGCGCTTTCATTTTGCGAACTCGCACGCCTGTCAATTCGGCACTGCGTTCGGCCGGCTTGCTCTCGCGGAGCGGGCGGCGGGGGCGGTGCCATCTCCATCGCGGGCGACGGCGGCAGCGCCGCGTCGCCCTTGGCTTGTGGCTTTGGCCTCGGCAGCGGCGCCTGCTCGAGGCGCGGCAGCGGCGCGCTTCACCGGCGGCTTGGGCTTGCCCGGTGGCGGCGCCGCAGCACGCTGCGGGAAACGCTCCGGCGGCGGCGGCAGCAGCGCCGCCCTGGACGCGGTTTCGGTCAGGCTCAGTCGACGTGATGACACGCGGCTCCGACGTCGGCGGCGGCCCGTCGGCCTCATCCGGCGGCATTGCGCCCGCGGCCGGCGGGCGCGCCGCATAGCCGGAGCGTGGCAACGCGCCGGGCACTGGCGCGGGCGGTCGCGGTGCATACACCGGCGGCTCATCGTCCTCGTCGATGATCGGCGGGCCTGCGCCGTAGACGCCACGCGAGCCGGGCGGCGGAATGTAGCCCGGCGGCGTCCGCCCATAAGGGCCCATCGTCGCGCCATCGCGCGGCGGCGGCATGCGCGAAGCGGTGGCGATCGGCGTCACGGAGAGAACCTCGCCGGAGCGTGCGCTGACGACGAGGTTGACCTCGCGGTCGTACTCGTCGATCGCGCGCAGCACGTAGTTCGGGCCGCGGCGGATCGGCTGGCCGATCGGATCGAAGCCGGTCGACGCATGATGGTGATGATCTCATGCGGCGGCAGAAGCTCCGAAGCGCCGGCTTGTGCGAGGCGTATCGGCTCGGCCAAGACCGGCGCGGCAAGCGCCATCACCGCAAGCGCGGCGAACAGCATTCGTTGCTTCACGGCAGTCCTCCACCATCGGTCATCGCCCGAGTGCAGCATCGGCGCGGATTGGGGCGCCGCTGCGGCGACAGTGTCACGCCTTTGCGGCGAGTTTCACGAACTGATCGATTTCGTCTTCACGCGTGGCGAACGATGTCACCAGCCGGATCAGGCAATCGCCGGGACCGAACGAGAATCCCTTCGGCAGACTCTCGCTCCGGCGCACATAATAGCGCGCGCCGGCAGCCCGGAGACGCGCTTCCACAGCTTTCGGAACGGTCAGGAACACGAGATTGGCCTCCACCGGCCAGACCGGCGGCCGGCCGTTCGCCGGCGAGCCCCGCGGCCAGACGGTCGGCCATGGCATTGGCATGGCGGGCGAGGCGCAGCCAGCAATCGTTGGCGAGGAATGCCTGGAATTGCAGCGCCAGGAAGCGATGCTTGGAGAGCAGATGCCCGGCGCGCTTCCGGCGCTCGGCCATGTTGGCCGCCAGCTCGCGGTCGAAGAACACCACCGCCTCCGCCGCCAGTGCGCCGCCCTTGGTGGCGCCGAACGACAGCACGTCGACGCCGGCCTTCCAGGTCGCCTCGGCCGGGCTCGCATTCATCCGCACCAGCGCATTGGCGAAGCGCGCGCCGTCCATGTGGACCTTCATGCCATGCGCCGTGCGCCACCTTGGCCAGCGCCGCGATCTCGTCCGGCCGGTAGATGGTGCCGGCTTCGCTCGCCTGCGCGAACGAGAACGCCGCCGGCACGACCTGGTGCGGGGCGTGACCCTCGTATTGCGCGACCGTCTCGGCCAACGTCTCCGGCGTCACCTTGCAGCCGACGCCCGGCATGCCGACCAGCTTCAGCCCGCCGCCGAAGAACTCCGGCGCGCCGCATTCGTCGGTCAGGATGTGCGCTTCGCTGATGCGCGAACACCGCGCCCCAGGGCGGGCTGATGTGAGCCAGCGCCAGCGCGTTGGCCGCCGTGCCGGTCGGCACCAGGAACACCGCGACGTCGCGCTCGAAGATTTCGCCGATCCGCCGCTCGACCGCGCGGGTGGCATCGTCGTTGCCGTAGCCCATGGCAAAGCCGTCGTTGCCGGCGACGAGCGCCTGCAGGATTTCCGGAGCGATGCCGGCGGTGTTGTCGCTTGCGAAGTTCATGGCGTTCTTTCCAGCGAGCGCGCGATGGCCCCGCAGCGCTGCCGCAGCCGCGGCACCAGCACATCGAGGAAGGCGCGCAGCTTCGGCGGCGGATGCCGGCCATCGGGATAAAGCACGTGGACCGGGATGTCGTCACCTTCGTGATCGCGAAGCAGCCGCACCAGCGACTTTTTGCGCCAGCGCGTCGGCGGCCTGATAGCTCAGCACCCGGGTGATGCCGAACCCCGCGGCGGCCGCGTCGATCGCGGCCTCCGCCGTGTTGACGATCAGCCGCGGTCTGATTGCCGCTTCGCCGTCTTTGAATCGCCAGCGCTCGATCCCTTCCATGCCGGCGAAGGCAATGGTGTCGTGCGCGGCAAGCTCGCGCGGCGTCTTGGGCCGGCCGCGCCGTTTGACGTAGGCAGGCGAGGCGACCACGACCCGCTTGAGCGCGCCGACGCGGGTCGCGATCGCCGAAGTATCGGCGAGCGCGCCGATGCGGATCGCGGCGTCGAGGCCCTCCTCGACCAGATCGGCCGGCCGGTCGAGCAGCGTCAGGCGGGCGCTGACCTCGGGGAATTTTTCCAGAAAATCCGTCACCAGAGGCAGCACGTGCTTCCTGCCGAACACGATCGGCGCAGTGATTCGCAGTTCGCCGCGCGGCGCGCTGCCCTGCCCGATGGCCGCCTGCTCGATCTCGGCGAGATCGGCCAGAACCCGCCGCGCTCCGGCAAGGAACCGCTGGCCCGGTTCGGTGACACTCACCGCCCGCGTGGTGCGGTTGAGCAGCCGCACGCCGAGCCGCGCCTCGAGTTCGGCCACGGCCCGCGTCACCGCGGCTGGGGAGCGGTTCAGCCGGCGGGCCGCTTCGGCGAAGCTGCCGCGCTCGGCCACTTCGGCGAAAACCGCAACATTGTCGATCCGATCCATTGTTTCAATTTATGCAATAATGGGTTCCCTGCAAAGCCGATTATCGCACGGCGCTTAAAGCCCTATGCTTCCGCTAAACCGACGCACATCGCCATGGTTCGAGGTCCGTCATGTCCGACAACAACGCTCGACATCGTTTTCACGCCCGCCGCCCAGCGCGAACAGGTCGCGCGCGGGTCGGCGAAGGGCTACGCCAAGAAGATGGCAGCGGGATTTCCCGACCGCGTCACGCCGGATCTGGCCGGCTTCCTCGCCGAGCTCGACACCGCGTTCCTCGCCACCACCTCGGCCGAAGGCGCGCCCTATATCCAGCATCGCGGCGGGCCGAAGGGCTTCATCAAGGTGATCGACGACAAGACGCTGGGCTTTGCCGACTTCGCCGGCAACCGTCAGTACATCACCATCAGCAATCTCGCCGGCAACGACCGCGCCTACCTGTTCCTGCTCGATTTCGCCAACCGGCAGCGGGTCAAGGTCTGGGGCCGCGCCCGGGTGGTCGAGAACGATCGCGGCCCTGATGGAGCGGCTGGTCGATCCGGTCTATCGCGCGCGGCCCGAGCGCGCGATCCTGTTCACCATCGAGGCCTGGGACACCAATTGCTCGCAGCACATCACCGAACGATTTACGCAGGGCGAAGTTGCCCTGGCGGTGGCGGGTTTGCGCGAACGAATCGCGGCGCTCGAGGCGGAAAACGCACGGCTGCGGACGGCGGCCGGAACCGTCGGCGCGCAATAAATGGCAAGGCTGCCACGGACCGGCGCAACAGACCGGGCCGGTGCGCGAAGGATTTGCAATCCGCTCTGTTATAGGACAGTATTGCTGTCCCAATTGGCGAACCACGCGAACAATGGAGCGTGGAGCGTCTTTCGCAGCGCACTATTACGCTTGCGTGTGCGCGAAACGACGCTCAACATGAGCCGGCACCGCGAGGTGCCGGCAAGCGGCCCGCGAGAAGGCTGCCTTCAATTCTGGTTCGCCTGGGGCCGCAGCGCCGATCGGGGCTGCGGAGCGTGGAAGGTGCGTCGGCGACCGGCCGTGGCCGGCGCCGCGAGAGTGACGAGTGATGAGCGAAGACGGGAAGGCAGGAACACGCGCGACGCACGCGCCGCTTCCAGCGCGCCCGTCGATGCGCGCCTGCTCTATCGCGATTCCGCCGATCCCGGCATGCCCGAGGCGCGCGGCCTTTACGATCCGGCGCTCGCCAAGGATTCCTGCGGCGTCGGATTCATCGCCGACATCAAGGGCCGCAAGTCGCACAAGATCGTCGAGGATGCGCTGACCATCCTGCTCAACCTCGAGCATCGCGGCGCGGTCGGCGCCGATCCGCGCGCCGGCGACGGCGCCGGCATCCTGGTGCAGATCCCGCACAAGTTCTTCGCGCGCAAGGCCAAGGAGCTCGGCATCACGCTGCCGGAGCCCGGCGAATACGGCATCGGCGCGCTGTTCATGCCGCGCGACGCCGAGCGGCGCGAGCTGGTGCGCAAGACCTTCGAGCAGGTCGCCGCGCAGCGAAGGCCTGAGCATCCTCGGCTGGCGCACCGACATGCCGATCGACAACTCGACGCTCGGCGAGTCGGTGAAGCCGACCGAGCCGTTCCACATGCAGGTTTTCATCGGCAAGGGGAAACGAAAGCTCACCGAGGACGAGTTCGAGCGGCGGCTCTACATCCTGCGCAAGTCGATCTCGTCGACGATCTACCGCCAGTACGAGCGGCGGCTGTCGGGCTATTACCCGGTGTCGGTGTCGTGCCGCACCGTCATCTACAAGGGCATGTTCCTGGCCGACCAGCTCGGCACCTATTATCCCGACCTGCACGAGCCGGATTTCGAGAGCGCGCTGGCGCTCGTGCACCAGCGCTTCTCCACCAACACCTTCCCGACCTGGTCGCTGGCGCATCCCGTACCGCATGATCGCGCACAACGGCGAGATCAACACGCTGCGCGGCAACAACAACTGGATGGCGGCGCGGCAGGCGTCGGTGTCGTCGAAGCTACTACGGCGACGACATCACCAAGCTCTGGCCGATCTCCTACGAGGGCCAATCCGACACCGCCTGCTTCGACAACGCGCTCGAATTCCTGGTGCAGGGCGGCTACCCGCTCGCGCACGCCATGATGATGATGATTCCCGAGGCCTGGGCGGGCAATCCGCTGATGGACGAGGAGCGGCGCGCCTTCTACGAGTACAACGCGGCGCTGATGGAGCCGTGGGACGGCCCGGCCGCGATCGCCTTCACCAACGGCAAGCAGATCGGCGCGACGCTCGACCGCAACGGCCTGCGCCCGGCGCGCTATTTCGTGACGCGCGACGACCGCATCATCATGGCCTCCGAGATGGGCGTGCTGCCGATCCCGGAAAAGGACATCGTGCAGAAGTGGCGGCTGCAGCCCGGCAAGATGCTGCTGGTCGATCTCGAGCAGGGCCGGCTCATTCCCGACGAGGAACTGAAGGCGACGCTCGCCAAGAGCCATCCCTACAAGGAATGGCTCGAGAAGCACGCAGATCGTGCTGGAGGACATGCCGGCCGCGGCTGCGGCCGCGCCGATCTCGAACCTGCCGCTGCTCGATCGCCAGCAGGCGTTCGGCTACACCCAGGAAGACCTGAAGATCCTGATGACGCCGATGGCGCGCGCAGGGCGAGGAAGCGGTCGGCTCGATGGGCAACGACACGCCGATCTCGGCGCTGTCGGACAAGCCGAAGCTGCTGTTCACCTATTTCAAGCAGAACTTCGCGCAGGTGACGAACCCGCCGATCGATCCGATCCGCGAAGAGATCGTCATGAGCCTGGTCTCGATCATCGGGCCGCGGCCGAACCTGTTCGATCTCGAAGGCACCTCGCGCACCAAGCGGCTCGAAGTGCGCCAGCCGATCCTCACCAACGAGGACCTGGAAAAGATCCGCGCGATCTCGGAGGTCGCCGACAACCACTTCAAGTCGCTGACGCTCGACACGCACCTGGGCCGCCGAGCGCGGCGCCGACGGGCTTGCAGCCGGCGCTCGATGACCTGTGCGCGCAGGCCGAGCAGGCGGTGCGCGACGGCATCAACATCATCATCCTGTCCGACCGCATGGCCGGCACCGACCGCGTGCCGATGCCATCGCTGCTCGCCTGCGCGGCCGTGCATCATCACCTGATCCGCCAGGGCTTGCGCACCTCGGTCGGCCTCGTCGTGGAATCGGCGGAGCCGCGCGAGGTGCATCATTTCGGCTGTCTCGCCGGCTACGGCGCGGAGGCGATCAATCCCTATCTCGCCTTCGAGACGCTGATCGCGATGCACGCCGAGCTGCCCGGCAAGCTCGACAAGAAGGAAATCGTCAAGCGCTACATCAAGGCGATCGACAAGGGCCTGCTCAAGGTGATGTCCAAGATGGGCATCTCGACCTACCAGTCGTATTGCGGCGCGCAGATTTTCGACGCGGTCGGGCTGAAGGCCGATTTCGTCAACAACTACTTCACCGGCACCGCCACCCGCATCGAAGGCGTCGGTCTGACCGCAGATCGCCGAGGAGAGCGGTGCGCCGCCACCGCGACGCGTTCGGCGATGCGCCGATCTACCGCGGCATGCTCGACGTCGGCGGCGATTACGCCGTGCGCGTGCGCGGCGAGGACCACGTCTGGAACGCCACCACGGTTTCGACCTTGCAGCACGCGGTGCGCGGCAATTCGCTATGAGAAGTACCGCGCGTTCGCGAAGTATCCTCAACGAGCAATCCGAGGCGCTGGTCACCATCCGCGGCCTGTTCCGCGTCAAGACCGCGGAGGAGGACGAGCGCAAGCCGGTGCCGATCGACGAGGTCGAGCCGGCGAAGAATATCGTGCGGCGCTTCTCGACCGGCGCGATGTCGTTCGGCTCGATCTCGCGCGAGGCGCACACCACGCTCGCCATCGCCATGAACCGGATCGGCGGCAAGTCGAACACCGGCGAAGGCGGCGAGGAGGCCGACCGCTTCAAGCCGCTGCCGAACGGCGACTCGATGCGCTCGGCGATCAAGCAGGTCGCCTCGGGACGCTTCGGCGTCACCGCCGAGTATCTCGTCAACTCGGACATGATGCAGATCAAGATGGCGCAGGGCGCCAAGCCCGGCGAAGGCGGCCAGCTGCCCGGGCCACAAGGTCGACAAGACCATCGCCAAGGTGCGCCATTCGACGCCCGGCGTCGGCCTGATCTCGCCGCCGCCGCACCACGACATCTATTCGATCGAGGACCTGGCGCAGCTCATCTTCGACCTGAAGAACGTCAACCCGGCCGGCGATGTGTCGGTGAAGCTCGTCTCCGAGGTCGGCGTCGGCACCGTCGCGGCCGGCGTGTCCAAGGCGCGCTCCGACCATGTGACCATCTCGGGCTTCGAAGGCGGCACCGGCGCGTGCCCCCTCACCTCGATCAAGCACGCCGGCTCGCCCTGGGAGATCGGGCTCGCCGAGACCCATCAGACGCTGGTGGCCAACCGGCTGCGCAGCCGCATCGCGGTGCAGGTCGACGGCGGCATCCGCACCGGCCGCGACGTGGTGATCGGCGCGCTGCTCGGCGCCGACGAGTTCGGCTTCTCGACCGCGCCGCTGATCGCAGCCGGCTGCATCATGATGCGCAAGTGCCATCTCAACACCTGCCCGGTCGGCGTCGCGACCCAGGACCCGGTGCTGCGCAAGAACTTCACCGGCCAGCCCGAGCACGTCATCAACTTCTTCTTCTTCGTCGCCGAAGAGGTGCGCGAGCTGATGGCGGCGATGGGCTATCCGCACCTTCGACGAGATGATCGGCCAGATGCAGATGCTCGACCAGCGCAAGGTGATCGAGCACTGGAAGGCCAAGGGCCTCGATTTCTCCAAGCTGTTCACCAAGCCGATCGCGCCGGACGACACGCCGATCTATCGCTGCGAGCCGCAGGACCACAAGATCCACGACATCCTCGACCGCAAGCTGATCGCGCGAGGCGCAGGCCGCGCTCGACCGCGGCGCGCCGGTGCGCATCACCGCCCCGATCCGCAACATCGACCGCACCGCCGGCGCCATGCTGTCGGGCGAGATCGCCAAGCGCTACGGCCACACCGGCCTGCCGGACGACACCATCCACGTCAGCCTCAAGGGCACCGCCGGCCAGAGCTTCGGCGCGTTCCTCGCCAAGGGCGTGACCTTCGAGCTCGAAGGCGACGCCAACGACTACGTCGGCAAGGGCCTGTCGGGCGGCCGCATCGTCATCCGGCCGCCGGCCGACGCCGGCATCGTGCCGGAGGAATCGATCATCGTCGGCAACACCGTGCTGTACGGCGCGATCGCCGGCGAATGCTACTTCCGCGGCATCGCCGGCGAGCGCTTCGCCGTGCGCAACTCCGGCGCCACCGTGGTGGTCGAAGGCGCCGGCGACCACGGCTGCGAATACATGACCGGCGGCATCGTCGTGGTGCTCGGCCCGACCGGGCGCAACTTCGCCGCCGGCATGTCGGGCGGCATCGCCTATGTGCTCGACGAGGACGGCACCTTCGAGCAGCGCTGCAACCTCGCCATGGTCGAGCTTGAGCCGATCGCCGGCCGAGGAGGAGATCAGCGAGCAAGGTCTACGGCCACGCCAACGATCTGGAAGCGCACGGCCGCGTCGACATCTCCGCCGACCTGACGCGCTTCGACGCCGAGCGGCTGCGCATCCTGATCGCGCCGGCACGCGCCGCTTCACCGGCTCGCAAGCGCGCCGCCGAAATCCTCGCCGACTGGACAGAACTATCTGCCCGAATTCCGCAAGGTGATGCCGGTCGAATACCGCCGCGCGCTCGCCGAGCTGAAAGCGCTCGAAGCCGCCGAGGCCGAGAAGCCCAAGCTCGCCGTGAGTGACGTCGATGGGTAAGGTCACGGGTTTCCTCGAGTTCGAGCGCGACGATCGGGACTACCTGCCGGTCGAGGAGCGCATTCGCAATTACAAGGAATTCGTGCTGCCGCTGCCGGAGAAGGACATCCGCGAGCAGGCGGCGCGCTGCATGAACTGCGGCGTGCCCTACTGCCACGGCACCAACACCATCACCGGCGCGCCGACCGGCTGCCCGGTCAACAACCAGATCCCGGACTGGAACGACCTGGTCTACTCCGGCAACTGGGAAGAGGCGGCGCGCAACCTGCACTCGACCAACAATTTCCCGGAGGTCACCGGCCGCGTCTGCCCGGCGCCGTGCGAGGCGTCCTGCACGCTCAACATCGACGACAATCCGGTCACCATCAAAACGATCGAATGCGCGATCGCCGACCGCGCCATCGCCAACGGCTGGATCAAGCCGGAGATCGCCGCCGCACAAGACCGGCAAGAAGGTCGCCGTGGTCGGCTCAGGCCCGGCCGGCATGGCCTGCGCGCAGCAGCTCGCGCGCGCCGGCCACGACGTGCATCTCTACGAGAAATACGCCAAGGCCGGCGGCCTGATGCGCTACGGCATCCCCGACTTCAAGATGGAGAAGGGCATCGTCGATATGCGCGTCGAGCAGATGCAGGGCGAAGGCGTGACCTTCCATTACGGCGCCCATGTCGGCGTCAACCTGCCGGCCGAGAAGCTGCTCAAGGACTACGACGCGGTGGCGCTGACCGGCGGCGCCGAGAAGGCGCGCGACCTGCCGATCCCGGGCCGCGAGCTCAACGGCATCCATTTCGCCATGGATTTCCTGCCGCAGCAGAACCGCCGCGTCAGCGGCGAGGCGCTCGGCAACGTCGAGCCGATCCTCGCCAACGGCAAGCACGTCGTCGTCATCGGCGGCGGCGACACCGGCTCCGACTGCATCGGCACCTCGATCCGCCAGGGCGCCAAGTCGGTGACCAATTTCGAGATCATGCCGCAGCCGCCGGAGCACGAGAACAAGCCGCTGACCTGGCCGCTGTGGCCGCTGAAGCTGCGCACCTCGTCGAGCCACGAGGAAGGCGTCGACGCGCGACTTCGCCGTGCTGACGACGAAGTTCACCGGCGAGAACGGCGCGGTGAAGAAGCTGCATTGCGCGCGCGCCGACGCCAAGTTCCAGCCGATCCCCGGCACCGAGTTCGAGCTCGACGCCGATCTCGTGCTGCTCGCCATGGGCTTCGTGCATCCGGTGCACGAGGGCATGATCAAGTCGCTCGGCCTCGAGCTCGATCCGCGCGGCAACGTCAAGGCCGACCAGATCGCCTATCGGACCTCGCTGCCGAAGGTGTTCGCCGCCGGCGACATGCGGCGCGGCCAATCGCTGGTGGTGTGGGCGATCCGCGAGGGCCGCCAGTGCGCCCACGCGATCGACAAGTTCCTGATGGGCTCGACCACGCTGCCGCGCTGACGCGGCGCTCGAGCGCATCAGTCGATCAGCGGAAGAACGAGAAGAACGAGAAGCCGCGCTGCTGCGCGCTGATGGGCGCGCGCGCCTGCGGCTGTTGGCGTATCGCCGTGCGTCCGCTTCGGCGCTGGCGCCGCCGCGACCGGGCGCGTCTCGGCGTTCGGCGCGGCCACGGTGGTTTCCGGCGGCGGCTTCATCACCGGCATCGGCTCGGTGGTCGTGGCCACGATCGGATCGGTGCCGAACGGCGCGATGCTCGCGGCGCGGCCATTGGAAATCGTCGCTGCGGCCGGCCGGCGGCGGGACCGCCTCGCCCTTCACCAGCACGCGGGTCGACGGACGCGGGCTCGGCGGCTCGCCGGCATCGCCGGAGCCCGATCAATCTCGCTCGGCGCCGCGCGATCGACGCGGTCAGCGGCACCGCCGGCCCGGCCAGCGGCCGCGCCGCCGGCGCCGCCCGGCTTGCGCGCGCGGCGTCGGCGCCTGCGGCTCGCTCGCCGGCAGCGCGACCGGCTCGGAGCCCGGCAGCGACACGCGCTGGATTTCGCGCTCGACATAATGGGCGAGCTTGCGCGCGCCGGCCTTGGTGAAATGCACGCCGTCGCCGGCGCGCAGCCGCCGGGTCTGGCCTTCGAAATCGGGGCCCTGCAGCGTGAAGCGGCCGGCTTCGTCGACGAAGCCGTCCCAGACGTCGATGTAGGTGATGCCGGCCTTCTCGGCGCGGGCGCGGTAGAGTTCGTTGAGGTAGACTGCATGTCGGCCGTCGCCTTCGGCCCGCGGATCGACGGCAGGCCGACCCAGAACACCGGCACGCCGCCGCTCTTCAGCGCCGCGATCGTTGCGTCGATGCGCTTGGTGTAGAGCTCGGCCCATTCGTCGGAGCGGAATTCGTAGACGCGATATCGGGTCGTGGTGGTCGCGCGTCTTCGACGATTGCACCGTGGGCGCCGGCGGCGGAGGCTGCTCGGCCGGCGAACGCTCGGCGTCGGCCGCATCGGCGGCGTGGCTTCGGTATCGGGCGCGGGCTGCGGCTCTGGTGCGGGCTTGGCCTGCGGAGTGGCGCCGGATGGGGCCGCCGCGAGCCGGCAGACGTCATCTCGTCGCGAATCGACTGGCGATCGTTGAGGCCGATCATCATCACGATGAACTTCGGCTTGGTCGGCGGCGATCGCTTCGCGCGCCACCGCAGCCCAGTCCTGCGCCTCGTTGCGGGAGTCGTAGCGGATCAATCCGCTGGTGGTGCGATTCTTGCGCACCACGCGCGTAGTCCGGCGTGTCGCCCAGCGCATCTTCCAGACCATAGGCCAGCCAGTCGGCCATGGAATCGCCGAGCACCAGCACGCTGCCGCCGGCCGGCTGAGTCTCGAGCTTGCGCGGCGCGGGCGCGTGGCTGTAGTCGGCCGGCCGCTCAGGCGGCCATAGCCGTAGCGCGGTCCCGAGAACGGGCCGAAAAACGAGTCGAACATGCCGCCGCTCTTCGGCCGCCCGTAACCGCCGTAGTATTGCGCCGACGCCGGCGAGGCGATCAGGGCGAGCGCGAGCAACGCACAGGCCACCGCCAGGACCAACCCGACGAAGCCAAGCCGCTGTACGCACTGGCCTTTTGCCGCCATGAACGAACCGATGGATCAATGGACCTCCGGCGCCCCATCAAGGCCGCCGATGCCGCTATCGGCCGTTAACTCCAGGAAATTGTCAACCTGATGGCCGTGGGGACGTGTTAACGCCCGCGCAGCCGCGCCAGGATCGTGGCCGAGGCAAAGCCATCCGGAACGAGCCCGATCGAGGCCTGGTAGTCGCGCACCGCGGCGCGCGCCTTGGCGCCGAGGCGGCCGTTCGGCTCGCCCGGATCGAAGCCCTTGCGCACCAGCAGTTCCTGCAGCTCGCGCCGCTCGTCGCGCGTCAGCACCGGCTCCTGGCGCGGCCAAGGCTGCACGAACGGCGTCGCCGCCGCGCAGCCGGTCGGCGAGATGCCCGATCGCCAGCGCATAGGCCTCCGCCGGATTGTATTTCATGATGACGCGAAAGTTGTGCAGCATCAGGAAGCCCGGACCCTGATTGCCGGCCGGCACCAGCAGATAGGCGCTTCTCGTGCGGATGCGGAAACGGCTTGTTGCCGGCCCGCTTGATGCCATGCGCCTGCCATTCGGCGAGCGTGAGCTGCTTCGACCGATCCGCCAGCAGATAGTTGAAGCCCTTCGGAATCACGACCTCGTAGCCCCAGGTCTCGCCCGGAACCCAGCCGTCCTTCTTCAGATTGTTGGCGGTCGAGGCGATCAGGTCGGCGGCCGAGTCGACGACGTCGCGGCGGCCATCGCCGTCGAAGTCGACGGCGTAGCGCTTGAACGACGTCGGCATGAACTGCGTCGGGCCGAACGCGCCGGCCCAGGAGCCGACAAGCTGCGCAGGGCTTGAGATCGCCGCGATGCAGGATTTCCAGCGCGGAGAGGAATTCGTCGCGGAAATAGGCCTGGCGGCGGCCGACGCAGGCGAGCGTCGCGGTCGAGCGCAGCACCGGCCGGTCGCCGCCGAGCGTGCCGTAGTTCGAATTCGACGCCCCAGATCGCGGTGATGATGTGGCGATCGACGCCGTAGGCCTTCTCGACCTTGTCGAAGATCGCCTTGTGCTTGGCGAGAATCTCGCGCCCGGTGGCGATGCGCGCATCGCTCACCAGGATGTCGAGATAGTCCCAGAACGCCTTGGTGAACTCCGGCTGCGCGTCCATCAAATCCATGATGCGCAGATCGGGCGTCAGCCCCCGCACGTATTTGTCGAAGCTCGCGCGCGAGATGTTGCGCCTGCTGAGCGAGCGGCCAGAGACCTTCGAGGCATGACTCGAAATGGGCGGCGGCGGCGCGGATGGCGCTGGCCTGCATCAGCGGATGGCCGGACGAGCCGGATGTGCCGCTCCATTCCGGCGGCGGCGCCGGAATGACCGCTGGAGCAGCAGAGGTCGCGGCAGGTGCGGCCGTCGCCTGCGCAGGCGCACGCCCGACCGGCATCGGCGGGGTCACTTTTTGCGGCTGCGCCAGGCCGAGCTCCGTCGCGCCAAGCAGCAGCGCGCAGGCGATTGCAAATCGGACCGTCGATAATGAGCGTTCCGACATCGGCAAAATGGCGATTGTTCCCTGAGGCTTCATGCTGCCCGCCTGTGGCAATTTCAGATCATGGCCGCCCATTGGGGCAAGATATGGTTGAGCGAAGGTTAACCGCGCAGTTCACAAGGGGGAGCGCGCGACGGACACGTGAATTTATATCAGCAGCATGGAACCTACCCGCATCAACACCGGGTCGACGCCAACGGGTTCGGCCCAATTGGGCCGGCCCGATAACAGGCTCCGCGCCGTGCCCCCCGCCATCCTTCGTCCGGCTATGCCCGGCCATGACGTGCAGTCATCATTTGGCGCCGTTGGTATTACCATTTCGGACGACCGGTTGGAGGATGCTCTGGCTCCTCTGGTGCGACTAGATCTGCGGCGCGATCTCGCAATGACTGGGGCAATGCCGACAGCTCTGCCCCTTCAAAGGGAAGCCGTAAATACCGAGTCGCAATCATTGCCGCGGCCTTGGCCTGCTCCCGATCCCGAGCAGCTTTCATCGGCTCCCGATCGACGCGCTCAGCCAGCCATGATTTGTGAAGCGCAAACGCCCGCGGATCAATGACGACCATACGTAAAGGGTAGCCACGCTCGTCGATCGCGTTAGCTTCGAGCTTCGGCGAATTGATCAGCCAATCAAGACCGAAGATGGCAGCGCCCTCTAAATCGCCCGGCAGATTGGTCAGAGCCGTCGAACGGCGGTCGCGAAAGACGTCCTTGGCGTGGGGCCGAATGAAGTCGACCAGATAGCCGTCGTCGTTTGACGCGCGAAACCCACGCGGCTGAACCGAGGCAAACGAGCTGTCGACGTCGCGAAGCAGTCCGACAAGTCCGCTCATGCGGACCTTTTCTGAGGCGAGGCTTATGTGGCGCCGAGCATCGTACAGGAGGTCGATGTCGCCGGTGGCAAGCATTCCGCTTTGAAGCTGCACGCCGGCCGAAACTTCGTAGGCATAAAGCGCATTCGTCCCGAGCACGAAGAGCTGCTCGCCCAGCAGCCCTTGCTCGTCGCAGCGACGCAAAATTCTTGCTGCGATAGTGGGAACGCGGCCCAATCGCATGGCCACATTTATGGGGGCAAGTTCGTCCAGTCGTTTGGAGAGCGCGTCAAGGCGATTGCGGTTTTGCGTTCGCCCGGCGAGAAACGCATCGTGCGTTGCTTCAGTCGCCGGACCGCGCGGCCCGAGCGAGGTTTCGGCCTTTCCGATTTTTCGCAAAAGATATTCCGCGCCGTTGCGAACTGCCCACCGAACGCCGCCGACGAACCGTCGGGTTCGCTCAGCGTCGGCTATCCGCCATTGCTCATAGACCTGCTGGGTGTCGATGAGCTGACGCCGCTGCTCCCCGTTTAATGCTTTGATATACAAATATTTTCCACTCCTTCAGTATGTCTCTCGGAAATAGTGGAAAAGAATGATTTGTCAATAGCTTGTAGGACATTGCCAGATCATTTACGTTTTTCATATCCAAATAATTGATTCTAATGGATTTTCCACTCCTTCTGACTGACGATCATTGCAAGGTGGAAACTTAAATCATCTCAATTAGTTACTGTTTTCCGCGCAGCCGCTCGATCAGCTCGGCGGTCGGATAGGCGTCGGCCGGCAGGCCGACCTTGATCTGGGCCTGCTTCACCGCAGTTCGGGTGGCCGAGCCGAGCCGGCCATCGGCTTCGCCGGTCAACAACCTGCGCGCGATCAACAGTCGTTGCAGCTCCTGCACCTGCGCCGTGGTCGGCACCACGGGCTGACCGTTGCCGGAGCCGACCGGCGGGGCGCCTGCGAGCCGCGTGCCGAAATAGGCGGCGGTCGTGGAATACACAATCGCCGCATTCCACTCGAGGTAGGCCTTGAAGTTCGGATAGGCGAGGAACGCAGGACCCAGGTGCCCCATCGGCAGGATCAGCGACGCCGGCAGGTTGTCGGCCGGGAGCTGGCCGTGCGCCGCTGCGACGCCCCACTTCACCCATTGCGAGCGCGGATGCTGCTTGTCGAGCCCCGACTCCTCCCACGGCATTCGTGCCGGCACCCGCACCTCCTGCAGCCAAGGCTGGCCGCGTTGCCAGCCGAAGCTTTTCAGCAGGTTGGCGGCCGAGGCGAGCGCATCCGGCACGCTGTGGATCATGTCGACCCGGCCGTCACCGTCGAAGTCGACGCCATGCTCGAAATAGTCGGAGGGCGTGAACTGTGTCGGCCCAAGCTCGCCGGCCCAGTTGCCGATCATCTGGTCGGGCCGAAGATCGCCGCGCTCGACGATCCGGACCGCGCCCATGAGCTGCTTGCGGAAGAAATCGGAGCGCCGGCAATCGTAGGCCAAGGTCGCGACCGACTTGATGATCTGGTAGGTGCCGCCCTTGTAGGCGCCGTAGTCGCTTTCCAGTCCCCACAGCGCGACCACCACCGGCGGCGGCACGCCAAAGCGCTGCTCGATGCGCGACAGCAGCTCCGCGTTGGCCTTTAGCTGTTTCAGCCCGATCTGATAGCGGCCGCCGCCGGCCATGCGGCCGGCGAATTGCTGGAAGCTCTGCTGAAACACCCCTTGCCCGCTGTCGCGACGGATGATCGCCGGATCGAAGGTGACGCCATCGAGCGCCGCCGAAATCGCGTGCTGCGAGATGCCCTGTGCGGCGGCCTCCTTCTTGAAGCCCGCGAGCCACGCCTCGAAGCTGCCGGTGTTGCGGCATCGCGGCGCCGCATCCGCAGGCAGTGACCAGCACAGCGCCGATGACGATCGCCGCGCCGAACGCGCCGAAAAGAAACCGCTGCCGCATTGCGCCCCCAAGATGGCCGTGGAACCCGCACTCTGCCATCCGACTTGTTATCGTCAAGTTGTCGCCAAAATTGGTCGAAAACCTCATTCAAAGCGCGGCTGCGCGGCCACTTGGCCCGGGCCCCCGCTCTCGCCCATTATGCCGGCAAGATGAAACCGATTCGCAAAGCCATTTTCCCGGTGGCCGGGCTCGGCACCCGCTTCCTGCCGGCCACCAAGGCCATGCCCAAGGAGATGCTGCCGGTGGTGGACCGGCCGCTGATCCAGCACGTGGTCGACGAAGCGCGCGAAGCCGGCATCGAGCATTTCATCTTTGTCACCGGCCGCAACAAGGGTGTGATCGAGGACCATTTCGACCGCCAGTTCGAGCTCGAACTGACGCTGAAGGAGCGCAACAAGGCCGCCGACCTGAAGCTTCTGTCGCACGACCTGCCGGAGGCCGGCACGGTGAGCTTTACCCGCCAGCAGTCGCCGCTCGGCCTCGGCCACGCAGTCTGGTGCGCGCGCGAGCTGGTCGGCAACGAGCCGTTCGCGCTGCTGCTGCCCGACGTGCTGGTGCAGCACAAGCCGAGCTGCCTCAGCCCAGATGATCGCGGCCTATCGCGACCTCGAGGACAACGCCAACATCATCGCGGTCGAGGAGGTGCCGATGGACCGCATCAGCGCCTATGGCGTGGTCGGCGTCGGCAAGACCAGGGGCAAGAGCTTCTCGATCACCGCCATGGTGGAGAAGCCGCCGCGCGAGCAGGCGCCCTCCAACCTCATCATCACCGGCCGCTACATCCTCCAGCCGGAGATCTTCGCGCTGCTGGAAAAACAAGCCGGCGGCGCCGGCGGCGAGATCCAGATCACGGATTCGATGATCACGCTGGCCAAGACGCAGCCGTTCTACGGTCTGAAGTTCGACGGCCGGAGCTTCGACTGCGGCTCCAAGATCGGCTTTCTCTCCGCCAACATCGCCTATGCCATGGAGCGGCCCGATCTCGGGCCGGCGCTGCGCGCCGAGATCAGGACGCTGCTCGGCGAGTAGGCGGAATCAGCGCTGCAGCTTCAGCCCGACCAGGAAGACATTGGCGTTGTAGTCGACGTTGGCTGCGTTCGAGCGCAACTGGTCGTAGCGATACTCGCCCTTGAGGGAGACTTCGCGGTTGAGCTTGTAGGTGATCGCGGTGCCCAGCGACATGCGCTTATCGACGCGCGCCACACCGCCGTTGCAGGTGCACGGATCGCTGACATAGTCGTCGAGCCCATAGCCCGCCCTCAGCGTCCAGATCAGCCAGCGCCGCAGCGCATGATCGACCTGGATGCCGACGTCGCGGCGCAATACGCCAGAGACGCCGGGCAGTACGGTTTCGTCGGCGGTAGACTTTACCGTCAGCGTTGCGGTCGTCAGTCCGGTCGCGTTCCAGATCAGCGACGCGTCGGCCACCACTCCCTTCAGGTCCGGCAGCGTCGGATCGACAAACTTCCGCATCGTGTAGCCGACCGAGACTTCACCCTTGAGCTTGGTGGCGACGTCGAATGTCGTGCCGATCTTGGCGTAAATGCGTGTGAGTCGCGCTGTAAACCGTCGCGATCGAATTGCAGGTCATGCTTGCGGGTATCCGCTGCGACCTCCACGAACGGCTTGACGCCCGGCAGCACCTCATAGCCGGCCCGCGCCGCGCCGCCGAACTGGTTGAAGTCGCGGTCCTTGTTGCTCGATGAGGTGCCGTCGAGCAGCGGCGTGTCCTGATACTGCGTGCGGTCGGCGCTCGCTCTGGCGGACAGCTCAAGACGATTGAATCGCTGGGTCAGGCCGACGGTGCCGCCGTAAGTCACGAAGATCGGCAGCTTGGCGAAGCCCACGGGCAGGTTCGGGCTGCCCGGATAATCGGTGGACAGGAACAAGCGGCTTTCGGTGTTGATCGTGGTGTCGCGAGTCACGTCGATGCGCGAATGACTCTTGGCGTCGAGCAGCGGACGGTTCAACGTCGAGTTGTCGTCGTAGGTCGAATAGCTGCCGCGCAGATCAAGACCGTATTCGTGGCGGGACCACTCCGATTGCAGCTTCAGCGCCGGCTCGACCGTCGTGAATGGCGAGGGCTGGCCGTTCGGGACGTGCGAGGGATTGGTGTCGTAGCCGCGGGTGACCTCGATCGACGGTTTCAGCAGGAAGGTGCCGACCCGGATGCCGATCGGCTCGTAGGGATCTTGCAACTGCGGACGCGGCCGTTGCGGCGGCGCGCCCGCCGGCTTGTAGGCATCGGCATAGGGCGCGCGCTCGCCGATCTGCTGCGCGCTGGTATGGCCACCGGCCTGCTGCGGCGGACCGGGCGACGGAGGCGGCGGTGGCGGCAGCGGATGCGGTTCGCCAGGCTTGAGTTTCTTCTTTTTTTTCTTCTTGCCGACCGAGCCGGTGGAGTCGAAGCCGATCTCTCCCGCGCTCGCGGATGGCGCAGCGGTGGCCGTCGCCCGCGTCGTCGGATTGGACGCGCTGAAGCGCTGCGAACTCCGCGGATCGGTCAACGCAGGCGTGAATGGCGACGCGCCGGACTGAGCGCGCGCATCTATGACCGGCGCGATGTCGATCAATGCCGTCGCCAGCGCCGCGAGCGCGAGAGCGAAATGCGGATGGCGAAGGCGCGGCAGAGGCATGTCTCCGTTGCACAATGCGTCGCGCCAGCGGTCGCACGCCTCTGGCGGAACGCCAGATGCGGGCAACAGCCGGCAACCGGCCGCCGTCCGGCGGCCGGTGGTTAACGGGGTTTAAAGATTTGTGGTTAACGGGACCTTTATCGGCCCCGAAAGGCCGCGAAACACGGCCTTTCGGGCGAGCCCAGAAAGCAAACCATCAGGGCATCGTGAACACGATCAACTGATTGGTCGGCTCGCCCGAACCGGGCTTGAGGGAGCCCGCCGCGACGTAGAGGTTCTTGCCGATCACGGCAGCGCCGGTGCCGTGGCGGCCGTGCGGCATCGGCGCCAGCGTCCGCCATGTCATCGATTTCGGATCGTAGGCCTCGTTGTTGGGGAAGGTGTCGGGCGCAAGCTCGCCGCCCAGCACGACGATCAGGCCTTGATAAAGCGCGGAGGCAAGCCCGCTGCGCGCGGTCGGCAACGGCGGGCCTGGCGACCAGGCGTTGGTCTTCGGATCGTAGATGTCGTGCGTGTCGACTCGGCTCGCCGGATTGGTGACGCGGCCGCCGATGGCATGGATTTTTCCATCGACTGCGACGAGAGCGAGATGGTCGCGCGCCTTGGGCAGCGGCGCCAGCTCGCTCCATTGGCCTTTGACCGGGTCATAGACCTCGTGGGTGCCGACCGTGAACGTGTTGTCGACGCCGCGGCCGCCGATCGCATGGATTTTGCCATCTAGCACAGTCGCGCCGACCGAGCCGCGCGGTTCTTCAGCGGCGCAAGCGCACGCCAGGAATCCGCTACCGGATCGTATTCATAAACGTCGCTGACCGCGCCGCGATGCGGCGATCCGATGAAGCCGCCGACGGTGACGATCTTGCCGCCGATCACCGCGACGCCGATGTGATCGAGACCCTTCGGCATCGGCGCCCGAGCGCGCCAAGTGTCGGTCGCCGGATCGTATTCGTCGATCTGCGGCACGGCAGTGCCGGCGACACTGCCGCCGATGACATAGACCTTGCCGTTGAGCGCGGCGAGCTGGACCTCGTTGCGCGGCGCGGCAAGCGGCTTTTTCATGGTCCAGGCGCCGTCCTGCGCCAGGGCAGGTCCAGCGACCAGCACGAGGAATACGATCGAACAGCATGCGATGCGATTTCGGCATTATCAGCCTCCCAGCATTGTCCATTTGTTAAATCCAGCCCTTGCAGTTCGCGCAGCACGAGATGCGAGATCACCGCCATCCCGTCTTCGCTGTCGTTGAGGCAGGGGATGGCGGCAAAATTCTCGCCGCCGTTGCTCTTGAAGATATCCGCGTTCTCGACCGCGATCTCCTCCAGCGTCTCCAGGCAATCGGCGGAGAAACCCGGCGTCACCACGGCGAGGTTTTTCACGCCGCGCCGCGCCAGCGCCTCTACGGTCTTGTCGGTATAGGGCTGCAGCCACTCGGCCCGGCCGAAGCGCGACTGGAAGGTCAGCATCAACTTGCTTTCGTCGAGATTCAGCCGCTCTCGCAACAGCCGCACGGTCTCGGCGCAATGCGCCGGATAGGGATCGCCGTCCTCGGCGTAGGATTTCGGGATGCCGTGGAACGAAGCGAGGATCAACTCGGGCGCGAACGGCAGCCGCTTCAGCTCGGTCTCGATCGATGACGCCAGCGCCTCGATATAGACCGGCTCGTCGTAATACGGCGGCACGACGCGGAGCGCCGGCTGGTCGCGCAATCCTGCCAGCGCCGCGAAGGCCGCATCGCAAACCGTGGCGCTGGTCGCCGCGGCATATTGCGGATAGAGCGGCAGCAAAAGGATTCGCTCGCAGCCGGCCTTGGCCAACGCTTCGATCCGCGTAACGAGCGACGGATTGCCGTAGCGCATGCCCCAGTCGACCATGATGGTCGGGTCGATCGCGGCCGAGACGGTCGCGGAGCTTTGCCGCCTGCGCGCGGGTGATGGTCTTCAGCGGCGATTCGTTGCGTTCGCGATTCCAGATTTTCTCGTAGTCGCGGCCTTTGGCGCGCGGCCGTCGCGGCAGGATGACGGCGTTGAGAACGAACTTCCAGATCAGGCCCTGGTTCTCGATCACCCGGGCGTCGCTCAGGAACTCGCGCAGATAGCGGCGCACCGATGCAGCGATCGGTCGCATCGGGCGTGCCGAGATTGGCGATCAGCACGCCGATCCGGCCGTCGCGCAACGATGATGTGCGCGACTGCACATCGCTGCCGAGTGCCATCGGCTCAAGGCGGTTCATGAGGGCGAGCATAGCCGGGCGCCGCCGATGCGTGCTAGAGCAGCGGCCCGCCTGGAATGTGCCGATGATCGAACTTCGCCGCCGCACCGTTACCTTTGGTCTTGCCGCAGCGGCCTTCATGCCGCCGCGGCTGGCCCGCGGCGCGACCGCCCAGCTCACCTTCATCCTCACCAACGATATCTATCAGATGGGCGACACACTGATGCCGGACGGCCAGCGCCGCGGCGGCTTTGCGCGGCTCGCCGCCGTCGTCAAGGCGGAGCGCGCCAAGGGCGGGCATGTATTGTTCGCCCATGGCGGCGACACGCTGTCGCCGTCGCTGATGTCGGGCGTCGACCAGGGCGCCCATATCATGGCGCTGACCAATACGCTCAAGCCCGACATTTTCGTTCCCGGCAATCACGAATTCGATTTCGGCAAGGCCGTCTTTCTCAAGCGGATGGCGGAAGCGAAATTCCCGGTTTTTGCCGCCAACCTGACCGGCGCGGACGGCCGGCTGCTGGCGGGCTTCAAGGATCGCGACTTTATCGGCATCGGCGACATGAAAATCGGCATCACAGGCGCGGCGCACGACCGCACGCCGCAGATGTCCAACGTCCGAGGATCTGAAATTCCTGCCCGCTGTCGCTGCGATGAAGGCACAAGCCGAGGCTTTGCGCCGCGACGGCGCCGACCTCGTGGTCGTCGTGATGCACGCCGACCGCAGGCAGGCCTTTGATCTCGCCGAGACCCGCACGGCCGACGTGTTACTCACCGGCCACAACCACGATCTGTTCATCGATTTCGACGGCCGCACGCTGATGGTCGAATCGGCCTTTGACGCGCACTACGTCACGGTCGATCGACCTGCACATCGCGATGAAGCAGCAGGGCAATCGCCGCGAGATCGAATGGTGGCCGCAGTTCCGCATCGTCGACACCGCAACGGTGACGCCCGATCCCGACACGGTCGCGATGGTGGCGGGCTTCCAGCAGGAACTGGACCGGCAGATGAACGTGCCGCTGGCCACCACTCGCGGTCGACGCTCGACAGCCGCAACGCCACGGTGCGCAGCCGCGAGGCCGCCGATCGGCAATCTCATCGCCGACGCGATGCGCGCCCGGACCCGCGCCGATGCCGCCATCATGAATGGCGGCGGCATCCGCGGCGGCAAAATCTTCGAGCCCGGCACGGCGATCACCCGCCGCGATATCCTTTCGGAGTTGCCATTCGGC
This sequence comes from uncultured Alphaproteobacteria bacterium, assembly GCA_963702635.1. GTDB lineage: Bacteria > Pseudomonadota > Alphaproteobacteria > Rhizobiales > Xanthobacteraceae > Z2-YC6860. The sequence goes on along the minus strand of CAVPDL010000001.1, from coordinate 2,106,657 downwards.
AATCATCTCGTCACGGTCGACATCAAAGGCCGCGCGCTGTGGAACGCCCTGGAGAACGGCCTGTCCCGGCTGCCGGCTGCCGCGGGCCGCTTTCCGCAGGTGTCCGGCCTCAGAATTGAATTCGATCCGCAACGCCCGCCGGGCAGCCGCGTCCTTTCGATCGCGGTCGGCGACGAGCCGCTCGATCCCGACAGAACCTACCGGGTCGCGACCAACGACTTCATGGCGCGCGGCGGCGACGACTATTCCGGTCTGGCGGCAATCAATCCGGTCATACCGCTCGAGGACACGCCGCTGATCGCAGACGAGGTCATGATCTATCTGCGCGACCTCGGCAGCGTGCACAGCCGTGTCGAAGGCCGCATCAGCGCAAAGTAACAAAGCGCCGCCGCGCCAAAGCGCGGCGACGCCCTTGACCGAGCCTCCGTCTCGCGATCAGCGAGCGGCGCGCAGTTCCATGTCGGCGACGCCGGCGGCGGCGCTGAGCCCGGTCTGGCCCTGTACGCTCACCGGCTGCAGCGCGATGGTATTGCCGGAGCCGCCGATCAGCGCATTGGCGCCGACGCCGATACCAACCGTGGCGCTCGCCGATCCGCCGGCGTAGTTGCCTGCCAAGCCACCGCGCTGGAGCCCACGGGTCGGCGCGAACACCGCCCACGACACCGCGATCTGCTGGGCGATGCCGATGTCGACGCCAAAACGCCGAATGGTGGCGCGATATGACTCGCCGGGGCCTGCCGCCGGGCTGAATGTGCAGCCAAGCTCCGTGACCGAGCCGACAATGAAGCTGCTGGTCGAGCCGCGGCATTCGAGCATCCCCGACTTTGACGCGCTCCTGAGCCATGGCCGAGGTCGCGGACGCGACCAGCGCTGTCGCCAGCGCGACGGTCGATAGACGAATCATGCCTGTGCCCTCCTCGAAGCAGCCGGGAACTTACCGCATGCCGGTTCGCCTCGCAAAGCTTCGGATGGCGGCGTTAACTATCTCAGATTGCCGCAAAACCGCTGGATTCGGCGGCAGGCCTCCTCAAGGTCTCTCGGTCTTGGTGGCGTAGGAGATGCGGAAGGCCGGGCCGTAACCGAACGGCGTGCCCTGCACCACCGCTACGCCCTCGCTCTCCAGAAGCTCGGTGACGAAGTCCTCGTCGGTCGCGAGCTTCTTGCCGGACGGCGCGGTCTTGCCCATCGTGCCGGCGCAGGACGGATAGACGTAGAACGCGCCTTCCGGCTTCGGGCACTTCAGGCCGTTGGCCTGGTTCAGCATCGACACGCAGATGTCGCGCCGCTCCTTGAAGATCGCGTTGTGCTTGGCGATGAAATCCTGCGGGCCGTTGAGCGCCTCGACCGACGCCCATTGCGACACCGCGACCGGGTTCGAGGTCGACTGCGATTGCAGCATCGACATCGCCTTGATCAGGTCCTCGCGGCCGCCGGCGTAGCCGATGCGCCAGCCGGTCATGCAATAGGCCTTGGACACGCCGTTGACGGTCAGTGTGCGCTCGTACAGCCGCGGCTCGATCTCGGCCGGCGAGGCGAACACGAAGTCGTCGTAGACCAGGTGCTCGTACATGTCGTCGGTCATCACCCAGACATGCGGGTGCCGCACCAGCACGTCGGTGACCGTCTTGAGCTCGGCCTTGGTGTAGGCCGCGCCGGTCGGGTTCGACGGCGAGTTGAAGATGATCCACTTGGTCTTCGGCGTGATCGCCTTTTCCAGCGCCTCCGGCTTCATCTTGAAGCCGTCTTCCATGCGGGTCGGCACGATCACCGGCTCGCCGCCGGCGAGCAGCACCATGTCGGGATAGCTGACCCAGTACGGCGCCGGGATGATGACCTCGTCGCCGGGGTTCAGCGTCACCATCAGCGCGTTGAAGAGCACCTGCTTGCCGCCGGTCGAGACGATGATCTGGTTCGGCTTGTAGTCGAGGTTGTTCTCGCGCTTGAACTTGCCGACGACCGCCAGCCTTCAGCTCCGCCAGCCCCTCGACCGCGGTGTACTTCGACGCCTTGCCGCTCTCGATCGCCTTGATCGCCGCCTGCTTGATGTTGTCGGGCGTGTCGAAATCGGGCTCGCCGGCGCCGAGCCCGATGACGTCGCGGCCGGCCGCTTTCAGCGCGCGCGCCTTGTCGGTCACCGCCATGGTGGCGGATGGCTTGATGCGCGACAGCGAGTCCTTGAGCAGGGCCATTGGGATCTCCATGCCCCGAGGGCGCGAAAGTCCTAATCGGCACGGCGCCTGCCGCGGCAAGACTGCAATCGCTGATGCCACCATCAAAGCCGTTGATGGACGGCCTTGCAGCCCAAGCCGGGCTTGACCGGATGGGTCATCGGCAATGATCCGGCAACGGCAGGTGAAGGGCGGGGCAATGGAACTGGGGTTGAGAGGCAAGGTCGCGCTGGTGACCGGGGCGAGCCGCGGCATCGGACAAGGCATTGCGCTGTCGCTGGCCGACGAAGGCTGCGACCTGCTGATCACCGGGCGCGACGAGACAGCGCTTAGAGGGGTCGCCGCAGGCGATCGGCCAAGGGCCGCAAGGCCGCGATCTCCGTGCTCGATCTGCGCACACGCCGGCGCCGAGAAGACGCTGGTCGAGGCGGCCCGCAGCGAGTTTGGCCGTCTCGACATCCTGGTCAACAACGCAGGCGCGACCCAGCGCGGCGACTTCTTCAAGCTGACCGACGCCGACTGGCAGGACGGCTTTGCGCTAAAGTTCTTCGCCCACGTCCGGCTCACCCGCGAGGCCTGGCCGCTGCTCAAGGCGCAGCGGCGGCTCGCTGGTCACCATCGCCGGCATCGGCGGCAAGGAGCCGGAGGCCGCCGTTCACCATCGGCAGCTCGGTCAACGCCGCCTGCGTGGCCTTCACCAAAGCGCTGTCGGACATCGGCAAGGCCGACGGCGTGCAGGTCAATTCCATCAATCCCGGCCGGGTCGAAACCGAGCGGCTGTGGCGGCGCTTCCGCGAAACCATGAAGAGCACCGGGCGCGGCGAGGACGCGGTGCGCGAAGAGTACCGCCAAGAGTTCGGCATCAGCCGCTTCGGCAAGGTCGAGGACCTTGGCTCGCTGATCGCTTTCCTGACGTCGCCGCGCGGCCGCTGGCTGCATGGCGCGACGATCGACATCGACGGCGGCGAAGTCCGTTCGGTCTGAACCACATGGGCATTCTTCTCACGCTTCTCTTGTCCCAGGCGCAGCGCGGCGCGTCAGCGGTGCGCTGCAGAAACGGGACCGCCTCAAACACCGAATGTGAAACGGTCCCGGATCGGGGGCGCAGCACTTCGTGCCGCACCGCGGCCGGGACAAGGGCGACGCTGTGAACATCCTGCTCACGCCGGCACGCATCGGGCCGGCCGAAATCCCGAACCGTATCATTATGCCGCCGATGACGACGCGCACCTCGAGCGAAGAGGGCTACGTCACCGACGCCGACCATCGCCTATTACATGGCGCGGGTGAGCGGCGGCACCGGCCTGATCACCGTCGAGATGGCTTCGCCGGAAAAGGCCGGCCGTCATCGCCACCGCGAGCTCGGCATCTACCACGACGGTTTCATTCCCGGCCTCACTCGACTGGTCAGCGAAATCCATCGACGGCGGGGTCGAAAGCCTCGATCCAGCTCGGCCACGGCGGCGGCCACACCCGCGTCGACATCTGCGGCGAGCAGCCGGTGGCGCCATCGGCGATTCCGCATCCGGTCTACGAGATCGACGATGCGAGACCATCGTGCCGGAAGCGATGACCAGGGAACGCATCGCGCAGACCACGGCGAACTACGCCGCCGCGGCGAAGCGGGCGCAGCAATGCGGCTTCGATTGCGTCGAGATCCACGCCGCCCATGGCTACCTGATCTCGCAATTCCATGCACCGTTCGAGAACGTCCGCACCGACGAATACGGCGGCTCGCTGGAGAACCGCGCCCGCTTCGGCCTCGACGTGCTGCGCGCGGTCAAGGCAGCGACGCCGGACGCTCGGCGTGATCTACCGGCTGTCGGTTGACGACTTCTTCGACGGCGGGCTGACCTACGGCGAGGGCCGCGTCATCGCCATCTGGGCGGCGCAGGCCGGCGCCGACGCGGTGCACGTCACCGCCGGACACTACCGCTCCAAGCCCACGGCGCATCGCATGATCCCGCCGATGACCGAGCCGGACGCGCCGTTCCTCGACTACGCCGCCGACATGAAGAAGGTCGTCAAGGTGCCGGTGATCGCAGTCGGCAGGCTCGGCGATCCGGCGACCGCGACGAACGCGGTCGCGAGCGGCAAGGCCGATTTCATCGCGCTCGGCCGCACGCTGGTGGCCGAACCGCAATGGGTCGACAAGCTCGCTCGCGGCGAGCCGATCCGCCGCTGTCTCGCCTGCAACACCTGCATCGACGGCATGCGCGGCGGCGGCGGCATCTCCTGCGTTGTCAACGGCGCAGCGGGCCGCGAGACCCTATTCACCGATGCCGCGCCGCCGCGGGGCGAGCGCATCGCCGTGATCGGGGCCGGGCCGGCCGGCCTGACCTATGCGTCGCTGGTCGCCGAAGGCAACAAGGTAACGGTGTTCGAGAAGGAGCCGCGCGCCGGCGGCTCGTTCCGCTACGCGGGCCTTGCGCCGATGTTCAATGACGTGGGCGCAAACCCGGCAAGCTTTCGTGCGCTATATCGACGACATGGTGGCGGCGTGCCAGCGCAACGGGCGTGACCTTCCGTTTGGCGACCGATGTGACGCGTCGATCCGAGAATTCTCGAGCCGTTCGATCGCATCGTGGTGGCAACCGGCGCCACCTATCCGCTCCATTCCGGGCCGCTGGTGAAGGGCCTTCTCGAGTGCCGGCGCCGGACAGATGGCCGCTGCTTTCGCGAGTGATGACGAAGCCCAAGGTGCGCGATTGGTTCTACTACCGAGCCCGAAGCGCCACCGCGGAACGATTTCAGACGGCTTGCCTATCCGGGCCAGACCATCACCTTGATCGGCGATGCGCGGAAGCCGGGAAAGAGCAAGGAAGCGATCGCCAGCGCCTTCGAGGCGGCGTTGTTGAGCAGGTAACAACGTTCTCTTAAGGGCACGCTGCTAGGGCTTGGCCAACCACGGAGGCCGCCGAGGCCGGCCATGACAGCCGCCTTCATCGACACGATCCGCAGCGGACGCTGGCTCACCCGCGAGCGCATCCGGCTGTGGGCATTCGCCGCACTCGCAGCTTCGGCGGCGGGCCTCGTCTTCGTGATCGCCACCTCCGACGGCCTCAACGACTACCAGAACCGGCCGCTCGGCACCGATTTCTCCAACGTCTATGCCGCCGGCACTTATGTGCTCGACGGCAATGCCGCGGCGGCATTCGACTGGCCGGCGCAGCATGCGAGAGAACGAGCGATCTTCGGCGACAACACGCCGTTCTATGGCTGGCACTATCCGCCGTTTTTTCTGTTCGTCGCCGGCCTGCTGGCGCTGATGCCCTATGCACTGTCGCTCGCGGTTTGGCAGGGCGTAACGCTGGTGCTTTATCTGGTGTCGCTTCGCACCATACTTTCCGCGTCCTGGCCGGGCTTGTCCCGGCCATCCACGTCTTACTTCGAGGATGCACCAAAGCAAGTCGTGGATGCCCGCGACAAGCGCGGGCATGACGGTGGTGGCATCCTCGCCCGCGATCCACTCTGGCTCCTGCTCGCGCTCGCCTTCCCGGCCGTGTTCGTCAACATCGGCCACGGCCACAACGGTTTTCTCACGGCGGCCTTGCTCGGCGCGGCGCTCGCGACGCTCGACCGCCGGCCGATCATGGCCGGCGTGCTGTTCGGCCTGATCGCCTACAAGCCGCAGTTCGGCGTGCTGATCCCGCTGGTGCTGATCGCGACCGGGCGCTGGCGCACGTTCCTTGCCGCCGCCGCGACAGTCGTGGCGCTCGGCATCGCGACCCTGATCGCGTTCGGGCCGGACGTCTGGAAGGCGTTCTTCGCCTCGACGCATCTCACCCGCGTCGAGGTTCTGGAGCAGGGCGGAGCCGGCTGGCACAAGATCCAGAGCGTGTTCTCGATGGTGCGGATGTGGAGCGGCGGCGTGCCGCTGGCCTACGCCATGCAGGGCGCGGTGACCGTCTTTCTCGCCGCCGCGCTCGTCTGGCTGTGGCGCAGCGCTGCCTCTTACCCGATCAAGGCTGGCGCGCTGGCGATCGCCGCGATCCTCGCCACGCCATACAGCCTCGACTACGACTTCGTGGTACTTGCACCTGCCATCGCCTTTCTCGCCGCCGACGGTTTTTCGCGCGGCTTTGCGCCCTATGAAAAATCCGCGCTGGCGTTGCTCTGGTTCATGCCGCTGATCGCTCGCGCCGTCGCCGAATGGACGCTGATCCCGCTCGGCGTCCCGGCCATGCTGATCGTGCTGATGCTGGCAATGCGGCGCGCAGCGCACGAGGCCGGGTCCCTGGCGCCGCGGCAATCGGCGGCGCGGCCGATAAAGTAGCCGCCGGACAGCGAAAGCCTGCCGTTGTTATGGTATACTGGCGAGCAAGGAAACGCCTCTCACGAGAGCCGCCATGAAACTCACCGCCCACCAACTCAAAGCCTTCGACCAGCAGGGCTACATCTTCATGCCCAACTGCTTCTTCGGAGGAGGAGATCGCGACTGCTCCGCATCGAAGGCGAGCAGATCCTCAAGGCCGACCGCAAGGAGGTCTGGCGCGAGAAGACCGGCGCGCCGCGCACCGCCTTCGCCGCGCATACCTTCAACGAGGTGTTCCGCCTGCTGGTGCAGCACCCGCGCCTGCTCGAGCCGCTGCAGCAGTATTTCGGCGAGGACGTCTACGTCCATCAGTTCAAGCTCAACGCCAAGGCCGCCTTCGAGGGCGACGTCTGGCAATGGCACCAGGACTACGGCACCTGGGCGCGCGACGACGGCATGCCGCAAGCCCGCGCCATGAACATCGCGGTGTTCCTCGACGAGGTGATGCCGATCAACGGCCCGCTGCTGCTCATCCCCGGCAGCCACAAGCAGGGCGTGTTCGAGGCCGGCCACGACAAGCTGACCACCTCCTATCCGCTGTGGACGCTCGACAAGGACACGGTGACGCGGCTCTGCGCCGAGGCCGAAGCCGCACACGGCCAAGGCATCGTCGCGCCGACCGGCAAGCCCGGCTCGGTGCTGATGTTCCACGGCAATCTGGTGCACGCCTCGCCGCCCAACATCACGCCCTACCCGCGCAAGATCGTCTACGTGACGTTCTGCGCCTGCTCCAACCACATCACCAAGTTCACCCGCGAGGAATGGATCGCGCACCGCGATTTCACGCCGATCCAGCCGGTGGCGACGACGCGCTTGCCGAATACGCCCGCGCCCATCGCGTCGCGGCGGAATAATTTTACTGCGCATTCAATAAAATCGAGCCGATCTATTGCTCGATTTCATGTTGCAGCGCACGCGAATTATCCTTTTCACGCGATCGTCATTGCCCGGCCTTGCAATCGCCGCGCTTTGCATTTTTATCGTCGACGATCAGGCGGGCATCAAACGGGGAGGATGCATGTACACGCTCTATTCCATGCGCCGCTCGGGCAACTGCTACAAGGTGCGGCTGGCGCTGGCGCAGCTCGACATCCCCCATGAGCTCGTCGAGATCGACATCCTCAAGGGCGAAACCCGCACGCCCGAATTCCTCGCCATGAATCCGATCGGCCATGTGCCGCTGCTTGAAGTCGCGCCCGGCCGCTACATCGCCGAGTTCGAACGCCATCCTCTGGTACGTCGCCGGCCACACCGCCGCTGGTCCCGAACGACCGCGCCGACCGCGCCGAAATGCTGCAATGGATGTTCTTCGAGCAGCACAGCCTCGAGCCCAACCTCGGCGCCGCCTATTTCTGGCTGACGCTGGTCAAGGGCGGCCGCGAATTGCAGAGCCACGCGCTGGAAGACTGGATGGAGGAAGGCTATCGCGCGCTTGGCGTGATGGAGAAGCACCTGGCGAGCCGGCCGTTCTTCGCCGCCGACCGCTACACCATCGCCGACATCGCGCTCTATGCCTACACGCATGTGGCGCACCAGTGCGACTACGACCTCGGCGGCTTTCCCGCCGTGCGCGGCTGGCTCAAGCGCATCGCCGAGCAGCCGAGCCACGTCGCCATGGACTGGCAGCCGCGGCGCTGGCCGCGGCGCAGTAGCCTTAATTTCCCGCCTTGATCCCGGCGTCCTTGATCACCTTCGCCCATTTGGCGATGTCCGACTTGATGATGGCGGCGAACGCGTCGGGCGTATCGGCTGACGTGTCGAAGCCGAGTTGCGCGAGCTTCTCGCGCACGTCGGGCATGGCTGCGACCTTGACGGCCTGCTGGTAGGCCTTGGCGATAACGGGCTCGGGCGTCCGGGCCGGCGCCAGCAGCCCGAACCACGAGATCGCCTCGAAGCCTGGATAGCCGGACTCGGCGATGGTCGGCAGGTCCGGCATGAGCGGCGTGCGCTTGAGCGAGGTGACGGCAAGCCCGCGCAACCTTGCCCTCGCGCACGATCGGCAGGATCGTCCCCATGTTCTGCAACGTCATGGTGACGCGGCCGCTGAGCACGTCGGTGAAGACCGCGCCGCGATAGGGCACGTGGACGATATCGACGCCGGCCTGGCTCTTGAGCAGCTCGCCGGCGATGTGCTGCGGCGTGCCGACGCCGGGCGAGGCATAGGACAGCTTGCCGGGCGCGCCTTGGCGAGCGCAATGAGCTCGGCAACGCTTTTCACCGGCACGTCGTTGTTGACCGCGAGAATGCTCGCCACCACCAGCAGGCGTGCAACCGGCGCGAGGTCGCGCACCACGTCGTAGGTCGGGTTGGGCTGCAGCGTCGGATTGATCGTCAGCGCGCCGTTGGCGCCCCAGTAGAACGTGGCGCCGTCCGGCGCCGATTTCGCCACCCGGTCGCCGCCGACGCTGCCGCCGGCGCCCGGCACGTTCTCGACCGTCACCGCCACGCCCCAGGCCTCCTGGAATTTCTGCGCGAACAGCCGCGCCGTGATGTCGGTGGCGCTGCCGGGCGTGAAGCCGACGATGAAGCGCACCGGCTTGTCGGGATATCGGTCTTGGGCCGCCGCCGAGGTTGCGATCAGCCAGCGCCGCCAGTGCTGCAAGCAAGGCTCGCATCGATGTCATGTCGTTCCCCTTTGCCACCCTATTGCGCGTTCGAAATTCCGGCGTCCTTGATGACCTTGGCCCAGGCCGGGGTTTCGACCTTGACCACCTCGGCAAACTCCGCGGGCGTAGTTGCCGACAAGCTGGAGGCCGAGGCTTTCGAGCTTCGACCGCACGTCCGGCATCGCCAGCACCTTGACGGTTTCGCCGTGCAGCTTGTCGATAATCGGCTGCGGCGTGCCGGCCGGCGCCATCAGCCCGAACCAGGCGGTCGCCTCGAAGCCGGGGAAGCCCAGCTCCTCCATGGTCGGCAGTTCCGGAATCTGCGGCGAGCGTTTCTTCGACGTCACCGCGAAGGCGCGGAGCTTGCCCTCGCGCACCAGCGGCAGGCAGTTGGAGATATTGCCGAAGAAGACGTTGAGCCGTCCGCCGAGCAGATCGGGCAGCACGCCCGGCGTGCCGCGGTAGGCCACCTGCTGCATCTGCACGCCGGCCATCTTCTTGAACAGCTCGCCGGCCGAGATGCTGCGAGGTGCCGACGCCGGCGTGTCCGGCAACGAGATAGTCCGGCTTCGCCTTGGCGAGCGCTGATCAGATCCTGGATGTTCTGGGCGGGCAAGTCGGCGCGCACCACCAGGAGATTCGGCACGATAAAAACCTGCGTGATGTAGGCGAAGTCCTTCAGCGGATCGTACGACAGCTTGCCCATCAGGTTGGGATTGATGACCAGCGATGCGTTGCCGCCCATGGCCAGCGTGTAGCCGTCGGGCGCCGCTTTCGCGCGTGCGATCGACCGCGATGTTGCCGCCGGCGCCGAGCACGTTCTCGACCATGACGCCCTTGGCCCAGGTCTGGTTGAACTTGTCGCCCATCAAACGCGAGGTGACGTCGGGCGCCACCCCTGCCAGGAAGCCGACCATGATGTGGATCGGCTTGTCCGGATAATTCGACTGCGAAAGGACCGGCGCGCTCGCAAGCCCCAGCACGAGCGCGGCCATCAGGCCGACAATCCGACTCATGATTTCCTCCCCAGCCGCGCGGCGTTGTGTCATTCCCGCCACTATCAGGCAAAGATAGCAGGCTTTAACCTTCTGTTAACCATGCGCCACAGTTCGGCCGCGGTTCGCCAAAATCGCCGCCATGGTCCGGCCGGACCACCGCCCGCATCGCCCGCCATATTTCTGAACGCAACTGATTCGCACGCGGGCCAATGCCATGACCAAGGAATTGATCGAGCGTTCGCGTAAGCGTCACGAGTTTGCAGATGTCGCGTTGCTCGTCACGACAGTGACGCTCGTTGTGTCGCTGGTGATTGCGTTCACCGCCGTGTCGATCGGGATCGCGCGGGCCGATACGCTGATGCCGTTCGCCGGCAACGGCAATGCCCGGCTGGCGCTGTCGATCCCCCTGGGTTTGTTGATTGCAGGCTTGGGCGGACTCACCGCCGGCTTGGTTCAGGGTGAAAAGCGTCCGCTGCGGCACGATTGAGTGCCGCGGCAGCCACGCGGCCGTAGTTGTACCTGTTGTGTAGGATCAGTTTAGCGTCCGGTTCGGAAGGTTTCCGAGTACGCTGCTGGACGCCGCGCATGCGCGTTGCCGGCGTCCAGGTGCTTTTTATTGCAGAAGGCCGATATCGCGAAGATGCGGACCGGGATGTTCCAGCGTGGAACCTTTGCGCGCGGCCGCGCCTATCCTTCCGACAGGAGGCGCGCCCATGACCGATCCTGACCTCGACCCGCAGGAGCCGGAACACAACGACGTCGCGCTATGGATCCTGGTCGGCCTGATGGCGTTGATTGTCGTCGGCGGCCTGACCTATGGCCTGTCGCACCCGGCGATCTACGCCGAAAATCCGCCGCAGACGGTCGGCTCGGCGGCCTCGCACGCGCGGTCTGGCCATCCGATGTGACGATTCAGGCCCCGGCCGTCACTGCGCCTTGATATTGGCCGCCTTGACGATCGGCCACCATTTCTCGATTTCGGCCTGTTGGTAAGCGGCGAGCGCCTCCGGTTTCTGCATTTCGCGCGGCCATGTGCCCTGACCGACGTCGGCGAAGCGTCGGCGCACCGCCGGATCGGCCAGAGCCTCGACCAGCGCGGCGTTGATCCTGGCGATGACGTCCTTGGGCGTGCCCTTGGGCGCCCACAGGCCATGCCAGAACGAGGCATGAATCCCGGGTACGCCGATTTCGTCGAACGTCGGCGTGTCGGGCAGCGCCAGCCAGCGCGTCTTGGCCATTACGGCATAGGCCTTGAGCTGGCCGCCGCGGATTTGGGCGAGCGCGCTCGCCACCTGGGTGAAGGTCAGATCAATCTGGCCCGCAACCAAATCCTGGATCATCGGCGCTGCGCCCCGATACGGCACGAAGGTGAAGCTCGTGCCGGTGTTCTTCTGGAAATACGTTCCGACCACGTCGGCTCCGCCGCCGACGCCGCCGATCCCGACGGTCGCCTTGCCTGGGTTGGCCTTCAGCCAAGCAATCAGCTCCGTCATGTCCTTGGGCGGCAGGCTCGCCTTGCCGACGAACGAGACCGGGCAGTCCGCCACCAGCGATACCGGCTCGAAGTCTTTCACCACGTCGAACGGCAGCGACGCGAAGGTGGCGCCATTGATGACATGCGTCTGCCAGTGACCGAGGATGAGCATGTAGCCGTCGGGCGCCGAGCGCGCGACGCGGCCGGTGCCGATGGTGCCCGCCGCGCCGGTCGGATTTTCGATGATGACGCTCTGACCGAGCGGCGTCTTCATGCGCTCGGCAAGGATTCGCGCCAGCGTGTCGGTCGGCCCGCCTGCCGGGAACGGCACGACGATCGTGATCGGGCGCGATGGATAGTTCTCCGCAACCGCGCTGCCGACACCTTGCAGGATGGCAGCGCACAGAAATGCAAGCACCAGCCTTCGCATTGTGGCCTCCCCAGTTGCAGCCTTATGAATGTTGTCTTGTCGTATTTTCACTCCACCTTGATTCCGGCGGCCTTGATGATCGGCCACCACTTCTCGATCTCAGCTTTCTGATGCGCCGCCAGAGCCTCCGGGGTCTGCTGCTGACGCGGCCAGATGCTCTGGCCGGCATCCCGAAATCGCTGCTGCACAAGAGGATCGGCCAGGGCCGCGACGACCGCGGCGTTGAGTTTGGCGATCACGTCCTTCGGCGTGCCTTTTGGCGCCCACATGCCATGCCAGAAGGACCCATAAAGCCCTGGCACTCCCGCCTCATCCACCGTGGGAATCTCGGGCGCTGCCCACCACCGCTCCTTGGATTGCATGGCCATGCCCTTGAGCTGACCATTGCGGACGGCGCCGATGTAAGTGGCCGCCTGGCCGAAACTGAAATCGACCTGGCTGCCGACCAGGTCCTGCAGCAGCGGCCCGCCGCCGCGATAAGGCACGAGCTGGAAGTTGGTGTCGGTGTTTTTCTTGAAGTAGTAGGCGGAGATATCGCTCGGACCGCCAACGCCCACCGTGCCTGCCGTCCCCTTGTCGGGATTTGCCTTCAGCCAGGCGATCATCCCCTTCAGGTCGCTCGCCGGGAACGTACTGCGGGTGGCGATCAACTGCGGCGTATCCGCGATCAGCGCGATCGATTCAAAATCTTTCACCACATCGTATGGCAGCTTCAACGTTGCGCCGTTGATGACATGGGTCTGAATATGGCTGAGGGTGATGGTGTAGCCGTCGGGCGCGGCGCGGGCCACCCGTCCGACCCCGATGCTGCCGCCGCCGCCGCCGACATTTTCGACAATGATCGACTGGCCGAGCGCCGCCTGCATCGGCTCGAGCAGAATGCGCGCCAGCACGCCGGTCGATCCGCCCGCCGGATATGGCACCACGATGGTGACCGGCTTCGACGGATAGGTTTCCGCACTCACACTGACGACGCCGAACAGCAGCGCACCGCATAGCGCCGCAAACTTTAGGTTACGCATTGCCGCTCCTGATGTCGGTTTACGGATATTTCGCGTCGACCGCCTCACTCCGCCTTGATGCCGGCCGCCTTGATGATCGGCCACCACTTCTCGATCTCCGCCTTTTGCTGCGCGTAGAGCGCCTCAGGCGTCTGCTTCTCGGCCGGCCAGATTTCCTGACCCTGGTCGGCGAACAGCTTGCGGACCTTCTGGTCGGCGAGCGCCGCGCGCACCGCGCCGTTGAGCTTGGCAATAACTTCCTTCGGCGCGCCTTTCGGCGCCCACAGCGCGTGCCAGAACGTGGCGTAAAGGCCTGGCACGCCGGCTTCCTCCATGGTCGGGATATCGGGCGCGCCGGGCCAGCGGGCCTTCGTCATCATGGCGTAAGCCTTGATCTGGCCGCTGTGCACCAACGGATAGGTCGCAGCCGACATGCCAAGCGTGAGATCGATGTGCCCCGCCACCAGGTCCTGGTTGAGCGGAGCGGAGCCGCGGTACGGCACGAGCTGGAAGTGCGTGCCGGTCACCTGTTGGAAATATGCGCCGGTGACGTCGGACGCGCCGCCCACGCCGACCGAGCCCGCGCTGGCCTTGCCTGGATTGTGCTTCAGCCAGGCGACGAATTCCTTCAAATCCCTCGGCGGCAGGTCCTTTCGCGCCACCAGCCAGATCGGAGTATCAGCGAGCAACGCGATCGGCGTGAAGTCGTTCAGGACATCAAACGGCAGCTTCATGGTCGCGCCCAGCACGACATGGGTGTTCCAATGCCCGATGCTTAGCGTGTAGCCGTCGGGCGCCGCGCGTGCCACACGCGCCACCCCGACGCTGCCGCCGGCGCCGCTGACGTTCTCGACGATGATGGTCTGTCCAAGCGTGCCCTTCATGTGCTCGGCGAGGATGCGGGCGAGAGTGTCGGTCGGCCCACCCGCGGGATACGGCACCACGATGGTAATCGGCCGCGACGGATAGGTCTGCGCCGCCGCGCCCACGACCGCTACGGCGACAAAGGCCAACGCGACGAGCAGCTTCTTCATGTCAGGCCCCCGTTTAAATCGATACGTTACCGCTACTTGTGGGCGGTGGTCCTTACGATCGACCACCGCCTCTCGAGGGCTACTGCAGCTTGATGCCGTAGGACTTGATGATCGGCCACCACTTATCGAGCTCGGCCTTGTGATAGTCGTGCAGCGCCTGCGGGGTCAGCTCGTTCTTGTCCGGGATGGTCATGCCGAGCGCTGCGACGCGCTTCTGCACCGCCGGATCGGCCAGCGCTTTCACTGCCGCGTCGTTGAGCTTGTCGACGATCCTTCCGTCCTTCGGCGCCCACATGCCATGCCAGAACGAAATGTCCATCCCGGTGATGCCCATCTCCTCCATGGTCGGTACATCGGGCAGGCCAGCGTAACGCTTTCGTCCCATCACGGCGAAGGCCTTGATCTTGTGTGCGGTGACGTGCGCGAGCGTCTGCGACGCCTCGGCGCACATGATGTCGATCGTTCCGGCCAGCATGTCCTGCATCGCCGGCGCGCCGCCGCGATAAAACACGAACTGGAACTTGGTCTCGGTCTTCTGCCCAAAATAAAGGCCGCAAACATGAGCGCCGCTTCCCGCGCCGACGCTTGCGGCCGACGCCTTGTCCGGATTGGCCTTGAGCCAAGCGATCAGCTCCTTGGCGTTTTGAGCGGGCAGCGATTCCTTGCCGACAATCATCAGCGAGGACACCGGGAGCCGGACGATCGGTGTAAGATCGTTCAGCGGATTCCATGACACCGGGTAGATCGCAGGCGAGCCGACGTGGCTTGACCAGTTGCCGATGCCGACCGTGTAGCCGTCGGGGGCCGCGCTGATCACGCGGCCGACGCCGATGGTGGCGCCCGCGCCGGTCACGGTCTCCACCAGGATCGACTGGCCGAGCGTCTGCCTCATGTGTTCGCTCATGAGCCGCGCAATCGTATCGGTCGGGCCGCCCGCCGGGAACGGCACGATCATGGTGATCGGCTTCGACGGATAGCTGTCGGCCCGCGCGACCGCGATCCCGGCCATGACCAGGAGCAATGACCCGGCCAACTTCAGCATTCTCATGAACGATTCTCCCTGGGCGCCCATTTGTGGTTGCCATGAACAATGGGCCGCGGCGAAAACGGCGAAAAGTCAGCAATACTGTCCCATCGGCTGGCGGCCTCCCCGTAGGCGGTGCGTGACAAAACGCCGGGCCAGTGGCCCGGCGTTCCATGCAGCACTGGCGGCGCGATCAGCTTCCGGCCGGCTTGATGCCGGCCGCCTTCATGATCGGCCACCACTTTTCGGTTTCGGCCTTGTGGTGCGCATAGAGCTTCTCGGGGGTCAGATCCTCGCGCGCCGGAATGGTGTGGCCGATCTCCTTGAAGCGCTTGCGCACCGCCGGATCGTCGAACGCGGCCACCACCGCGGCATTGATCTTGGCGATGATTGGCTCGGGCGTGTCCTTGGGCGCCCAGAGACCGTGCCAGAACTCGAGGTCGACAGCGGCACCGCCGCCTTCCGCCATGGTCGGCACCTCGGGCGCGCCATCCCATCGCGTCTTGCTGGCCACGCCGATGAACTTGATCTTGCCGCCACGGTAGAGGCCGAGCGACTGTCCGCCCTCCAGGCACGAAATGTCGGCCTGCCCGGACGCCAGGTCCTGCACCGCTGGCGCACCGCCGCGGTAGTACACGAGCTGGAATTTGGTGTTGGTCCGGTTCATGAAATCGAGCAGGCACACATGCACCGCGCTGCCGACGCCGACCGATGCGCCATTGGCCTTGCCGGGATTGGCCTTCAGCCAGTCCACCAGCTCCTTCGGATTGTTCGCCGGCAGATCCTTCCTGGCAACGATCAGGAGCTTGGACGACGTCAGCAGCGAAATCGGCGTGAAATCCTTGAGCACGTCGAACTGCACCGGATTGGCGATGACGGCGCCGACATTGGTGGTCCACTGCCCGACTGAAAGCGTATAGCCGTCGGGCGGCGAACGAAAGACGCGGTTCATGGCGATGGTGCCGGCTGCGCCCGTCTGGTTTTCGACGATCACGCTTTCGCCGAGCGTCTTCGACATGTGCTGCCCGATGACGCGCGCCACCGTGTCGGTTGGCCCGCCGGGCGCGAAGCCAACGACGATGGTGATCGGTTTTGACGGATAATTGTCGGCCTGCGCCGCGCTGAAGCTTGTCGGCACACCCGCCAGGGCGATGGCCAGCGACGCGACGAATGACAGGATTTTCATGCCTTCCTCCGTTTCGTGCGTGGATCGCAACGATGATCGCCAGGGGAGGCGGCGACAAGTCCGGATCGCTGTCGGATTGCTCAATCGGGGCGCGGCATGTTGAAGCGCCGCGCCAACCGCATCATTGCGGGGTGATGCCTGCCGCCTTGATGATCGGCCACCACTTCTCGATTTCAGCCTTGTGGTGGGCGGCCAGCGCCTCCGGCGTCTGCTGTTCCCGCGGCACGATCTCCTGACCGGTCTGGTCGAGCCGGGTCCGCGTCGCAGTGTCGGCGAGCGCGTTGACCGCGGCAGCATCGAGCTTCGCGATCACCTCCCGCGGCGTGCCCTTCGGCACCCAAAGTCCGTGCCAGAATGTCATGTAGAAACCCGGCATTCCTGCCTCGTCGATGGTCGGGATATCCGCCGCGTGGGACCAGCGGTTCGGCGACAGCACCGCATAGGGCTTGATCTTGTCGCCGCGCAAATGCGGCAGAACGTTCGATGCCTCGACGCAAGCGACGTCGATCTGCCCGGCGATCAGGTCCTGCACGATCGCGGCCGCGCCCCGATACGGCACAAACTGGAATTCAAATCCGATCTTGCTCTGGAAATGCGTGGCCCAGACCTTGGCCGGACCCCCGATACCCACAGATCCGAACGTCGCACCCTTCGGATGCTGCTTCATCCAGGCGACCAGCTCTTTCATGTTGGCGGCGGGAAATTTGTCGCGAACCACGAAGATCATCGGCGCCGAGGTCAGCATCGTGACCGGCTCAAGGTCCTTCAACAGATCGAACGAGAGGTTGTAGACCGCGCCGGTGAAGACATGAGAATTCAGATGGCCGATGCTCACCGTGTATCCGTCGGGTGCCGAGCGAACGACGCGTTGCACGCCGAGGCTGCCGCCCGCTCCGGTCACGTTCTCGACGATGACCGGCTGGCCGAGCGAAGCTTTCATCGGTTCGCCGAGGATGCGCGCAATGGTGTCCGGCGGACCGCCTGCCGTGGTCGGCACGACGATGGTGATCGGTCGCGTCGGCCAGGTCTGCGCCGGCGCGACCGAAACCGTTGCAATGAGGATCGATGCGGTCACCAGCGATTTCATGTCACACTCCCGTCATTGCGCCTTGATGCCGGACTCTCGAATGATCGCGCCCCACTTGTCCATCTGCTCCCTCAGATAGCCGGCGAACGCTTCGGGCGTCTGCAGATCGGGCGGCGGCAGGTTCATGCCCTGATCGGCGATGCGCTTTCGTACGTTCGGGTCGGCCATGGCGCCGTTGAAGGCTGCATTGAGCCTGGCGATCGCCTCCTTGGGCGTGCCCGCGGGCGCATAGGCGCCGAGCCAGTTGGTGACCTCGACGCCCGGCGCGCCGGCCTCGTCCACGGTCGGCACATCGGGCGCAGCAAACCACCGCTTCTTCGCCGTCACCGCATAGGCCTTGATGGTGCCGGCCCGCACCTGCGACAGCGAGTTCGCCGCGAGGTCGCACATCATGTCGATGTTGCCTGCGACGATGTCCTGCAAGGCCGGCGCGCCGCCGCGATACGGCACGAGCGTCGTCTTGGTGCCGGTGATCTTGCCGAAATAGTAGCTGCACACCGCGGAGCTGCCGGCGGCGCCGACCGACCCCGACGTGACCTTGCCTTCGTTGGTCTTCAGGTAGGCGATCAGCTCTTTCAGGTTCGCAGGCGGCAGGTTTTTCCGCGCGATGAACCAATGCGGCACGTTCGGCAGCAATGCCACAGTCTGAAAATCCTTGGCCAGATCGTAGGGCGTCGCATAGGCGAAGGCGTTGACGACATGCGTGCCCCAGGTGCCGACGCTGATAGTGTAGCCGTCGGGCGCGGCGCGGGCGACACGGTTGATGCCGGTGGTGCCGCCGGCGCCGCCCATGTTCTCGATGAGGATTGGCTGGCCGAGTGCGGCGCGCATCGGCTCGGCGAGCGTGCGCACCATGGTGTCCACCGCGCCGCCCGCAGCCAGCGGGATGACGATGGTGACCGGCTTCGCCGGAAAAGTCTGCGCCCGCGCGCTGCTGACCGCAGCAAAAAGTGCGAACGCGACAAACAATGCTCGCTTCATTCTTCTTCACTCCGGCTTCACTTCGGCAGCCTTGATGATCGGCCACCACTTCGCGGCCTCCGCCTTCTGCAAGGCGCGCAGCGCCTCCGGCGTCTGCTGATCGAGCGGCGGAAGATCGACGCCGACGTCGTCGAGGCGCTTCTTCACCGCCGGATCGGCCAACGCTTCCTTGGTCGCCGCATTGAGCTTGGCGACGATAGTCCTTCGGCGTGCCCTTCGGCACCCAGAACGCCGACCAGACCGCCACGTGGAAGCCCTGGCAGCCCCGCCTCGTCCACGGTCGGGATGTCGGGCGCCGCCGCAAGCCGCTTGGCGTCGGTCACCGCATAGGCGCGGATGCGGCCGGCCTGGGCCTGCGGCAACGAGTTCGACGCCTGGTCGACGATCAGATCGATCTGGCCGGCGACCAGGTCCTGGATCGCCGGCCCGGTGCCGCGATAGGCGACGTACGGAATCCTGGTGCCGATCAGGCTCTGGAAATAGAGCGCGCTGAAATGCGCGCCCGAGCCGATGCCGGCGGTGCCGATGGTGGCCTTGTCCTGGTTGGCCTTCAGCCAGGCGATCAGCTCGTTCAGGTTCTTCGCCGGGATCGCGTTCTTGCTGACGATCAGCATCGGATTGGAGCCGAGCAGCGCCACCGGCTCGAAGTCGTTGATCAGATCGAACGGCAGCGAATAGATCGCGCCGTTGATGACGTGGGTGCCGAGATGCCCCATGCTGATGGTGTAGCCGTCGGGCGCCGAACGCGCCGCGCGGGTGACGCCGATGGTGCCGGCGGCGCCGGTGACGTTTTCGATGATGATCGTCTGTGCCGAGCGCCTGGCGCAGGCGCTCGCTGACCGCGCGCGCCATCGAGTCGGTCGGTCCGCCCGCCGCGAACGGCACGATGATAGTGACCGGCTTCGACGGATAGCTCTGCGCCTGCGCGCCCACTGCGCCGGTGAGCAGCATCAGCGCGACACCGAACAGCTTCTTCATCTCGCGCCTCTCCCGGCTTACGGCTTCGCTATTGCTTGATGTTGGAGGCCTTGATGATCGGCCACCACTTCTCGATCTCGGCCTTGTGGAACGCCGCGAGGCCTTCCGGCGTCTGCTGCTCCTTGGTCGCCACATCGAGGCCGAGCTCGGCGAACTTCGCCTTCACCGCCGGGTCGGCCAGCACCTGCGACATCGCGCCGTTCAGCTTGGCGACCACGTCCTTCGGCGTGCCCTTCGGCGCGAAGAAGCCGAACCAGCCAGACATATAAAGCCCGGGCACGCCGGTCTCGTCCGAGGTCGGAATGTCCGGCATCGACGCCGAGCGCTGCGGCGACAGATTGGCGATGGCCTTGATCGTACCGGCGCGCACCTGCGGCAGCGCCACCGCGCCCTGCACCACCAGGAGATCGACCTGCCCGGAGACCAGGTCGGTCATCGCCGGACCCGCGCCGCGATAGGGAATGAACGTGACCTGGGTGCCGGTCATTTGCTGCATCAGGATGCCGGTGACCTGTGCCGCCGCATTCTGGTTGACGAACTTGGCGTCGCCCGGATGCGCCTTCATCCAGGCGATCAGCTCGTTGAGCCGGTTGGCCGGTAGATCCTTCTTGCCGACCATGAGTTGCGGATTGACCGAGATCAGCCCGACCGGCGCGAAGTCGGTCACCAGGTCGTAGTTCAGATTGTAGATGATCGAGCCGACGTGGGTGTCCCACTGGCCGATGTCGATGGTGTAGCCGTCGGGCTGCGCACGGGCGACGCGCCCGACGGCGATGCTGCCGCCAGCGCCGCCGACGTTCTCGATGATGAGCGGCTGCCCGAGGATCGGCCGCATCTTCTCGGCCATGATGCGCGCCGCCACATCGGTCGAGCCGCCCGGCGGAAACGGCACGATGATGGTGATCTGTCGCGACGGATAGCTTTGCGCCTGCGCCGCTACATTCGCGATTGCAGCCAGCGCAATGGCGACCAGCAGTTTCGTCATTTTACTTGCCCCTCTTCCCGCGCCACAGTAGCACCACCACTTCGCTTCGGCCTAGGCGCCCCGCTACGCGGCCCATGCCTTCCATCAATGCCGATCCGCCGGGAACTCGCTTGACAACGCAGGACATCGACGCGCTCGCGATCGAGCCACGCGCAGACGTGCGGCCGGTGGCCGCGCGCTCGATCGAGACCCGCACCTCTTGGGTCGTCGCCAGCGTGTCGCTGTTGCTGCTCGGCATGTCGTTCGGCGGGCCGTGGATCACCGCGGTCGGCTTGAAGGCAGATCGCCGCCGACACCGGCGGCGCGCGCTCGGTGCCGTCGCTCGCGGTGTCGCTCGCGTTGCTTCGGCGGCGGCCGCCGGCGGCATCCTGATGGGCCGCATCGCCAACAGCTACGGCATCCGCTGGACCGTGATCTTCGGCGCCGTGATGATCGCGGTCGGCCTCTTGATCTCGGCGCGGCGGCGCGCCGTGGCAGCTCTAGCTCGGCCACGGCCTGTTCATGGGCCTGCTCGGCAATTCCGGGCTGAACGCGCCGCTGTTCGTCTATGTCAGCCGCTGGTTCGACCGCCGCCGCGGCTCGGCGCTGGCGCTGATCTCGAGCGGCGGCTATCTCGCGGGCTTCGTCTGGCCGACGATCTTCGAGCGCTCGATCGCGCATTTCGGCTGGCAATGGACCATGATCGGCTTCGCCATCTTCCAGCTCGCGATGATCGTGCCGCTCGCCGATCATCTTCCTGCAGCCGCCGCCGGAAATCCACGCCGATACCGGCGCGCATGCCGGCCGCGAGCGCGCGCAGCCGAACAGTGTTCGGCTGGCATCCCAACGTCGTGTTCGTGATGCTCTGCGCTCGCGGCGTTCCTGTGCTGCGTCACCATGTCGATGCCGCAGCAGCACCTCGTCGCGTTCTGCAGCGATCTCGGCATTTCCGCGACGGTCGGCGCGACCATGCTGTCGGTGCTGCTCGGCATGGGCTTCTTCAGCCGCCAGGGCTGGGGCTGGCTTTCCGACCGCATGGGCGGCCTGCTCACCGCGCTGCTCAGCTCGATGATGCAATGCGCGGCGATGAGCGGATTCCTGTTCACGCAGGACGTGGCCGGCCTGTTCACGGTCGTCGACGGCGTTCGGCATCGGCTTCAGCGCGCTGATCCCGGCCTATGTGCTGACGATCCGCGAGCATCTATCCGCTCAGCGAGGCGCACTGGCGGGTGCCGTCGCTGCTGCTTCTCAGCGGCAGCGGCATGGCGACCGGCGGCTGGCTCGCCGGCTATCTCTACGACATCTACGGCTACTACGCGCCGGCCTTCGCCACCGGCGTCGCCTTCAACGTCGCCAACATCGCGCATCCTGTCCATGCTGCTGGTTCGGCAGCGCACCTACGCCTTGGCCGCCGACGCGCGGAATTTCGCGCCGTCGCGAACCGGCATCACCAAGATTTGTTGCTTCCCGGCCGCGGTTTTGCCGGCCAGTGCTGCACACTGCCGGGCCGATGGAGAATTTCATGAAGTCGCCGATCGCTGCTGCCGCGCTTGCTCGCCGGTCGTCGTCGCTCAGCGCGCAGACGTTCAAATCCTCCGCCGGCGACATCAAGGTCGAGACCGTCGCCGGCGGGCTGGTGCATCCCTGGGCGCTGGCCTTCCTGCCCGGACGGCCGCATGCTGGTCACCGAGCGGCCGGGCCGGATGCGGATCGCGACGCGCGACGGCAAGCTCTCGCCGCCGCTGCAAGGCGTGCCGAAGGTGTTCGCCTCCGGCCAGGGCGGCCTGCTCGACGTCGTGCTCGACCGCGACTTCGCGCAGAACAAGACGATCTACTTCTGCTTCGCCGAGCCGGTCGGCGGCGGCGCGCGCACCGCGATGGCGCGCGCGACGCTCGGCTGACGAGCCGGCTCGACGACGTCAAGGTGATCTTCCGTCAGGACGGGCCGCTGTCGCAGCGGCAATCATTTCGGCTGCCGCATCGCGCAAAGCGCCGGACGGCAACCTGTTCCTGACGCATGGGCGAGCACTTCACCGACCGCGACGAGGCGCAGAACCTGACCAGCCATCTCGGCAAGATCGTGCGCATCAAGCCCGACGGCTCGGTGCCGGACGACAATCCGTTCGTCGGCCGCAAGGACGCGCAAGCCGGAAATCTGGTCGCTACGGCCACCGCAACGCGCAAGGCGCCGCGATCCATCCCGCGACCGGCAAGCTTTGGGAGCACGAGCACGGCCCGCGCGGCGGCGACGAGGTCAACATCTCCGCAGCCCGGCAAGAACTACGGCTGGCCGGTGATCGGCTACGGCGTCGACTACGGCGGCACGCCGGTCGGCAGCGGCAAGGCCGAGATGCCCGGCATGGAGCAGCCGATCAAATACTGGGTGCCGTCGATCGCGCCGTCCGGCATGGCGTTCTATCAAGGCGACGCTGTTCCCGGCCTGGAAGGGCAGCCTGTTCGTCGGCGCGCTGGCCGGCCAGATGCTGGTGCGGCTCACGCTCGACGGCGAGAAGGTCACCGGCGAGGAGCGGCTGTTGCACGGACTGCGCGAGCGCATCCGCGACGTGCGCGCCGGCCCTGACGGCGCGCTCTATCTCGTCACCGACAACAACGCCGGCCGCATCCTGCGGGTCGCGCCGGCGAAGTGAACAACGGCACGGTTTGTCTTGATTGAAGCGGTTGCGACGTCCGCGCTTTCCCCTCCCCCGCCTGCGAGAGAGGGGAAGCGAGTGCGCCGCTCTTGATTCGCTCTATACCAGGCCATCCATTGGCTTGACCGCCTCGCTGCCGGGGAACACGGCGTCGGCCAGCGCGCGTTCGTCGACGCGCAGATGATCCCTGAGCACGCCCTTGAGCACGGCGCGCAGATCGGTGGTCGGCTTGAGGTCGCGGCCCTCATAGAGGTCGGCCGGCTTCAGCCCCGGCCAGTCGGCGATGACGCGGCCGCCCTTCAGCGCGCCGCCGATCAGCAGCGCGACCGTGCCGGTGCCGTGGTCGGTGCCTTCGGTGCCGTTGATGCGCGCGGTGCGGCCGAACTCGGTGACGACGGCGACGACGGTCTCGCTCCAGGCGTCGCCCATGCCGGTCTCGATCGCGTGCGATGGCGCCGTCGAGCGCGCCGAGCAGGTTGGCGAGCTGTCCGCTGGCGATGCCCTCGTTGATGTGCGTGTCCCAGCCGTTGAAGGCGAGCGCGCCGACGCGCGGGCCGTCCGGACGCGCGAGGTATTTCGCCGCGGTGCCGGCGGCGTCGGCGAAGTAGGCGCGGACGCGCTGCGAGCACTGGCGGGCCTGCGGGCCGCCGCCGCGCTGCGTCATCGCGTCGATGCCGCCGTCGCGCGCCATGGCGGCGAGGTCGGATGCGGCCCTCCAGCGCGCGGGCCAGCTCCGGATCGGTGTGACTGTAGAGATCGAGCAGCCGCATCGTGGTGTCGTCGCTCGCCGGCGGCAGGCGCTGCGGCACCCAGGACATGACCGGCGCCGGGCCGCGCACCACCAGCG
The DNA here is from genome assembly GCA_963702635.1 of uncultured Alphaproteobacteria bacterium. Classification (GTDB taxonomy): domain Bacteria; phylum Pseudomonadota; class Alphaproteobacteria; order Rhizobiales; family Xanthobacteraceae; genus Z2-YC6860. The sequence continues at coordinate 2,082,913 of CAVPDL010000001.1, read as the reverse complement.
GCGTCACCGGGCCGACCGCGAAGGCCTTGCGGCTGCCCTCGGGTTGACGCGTCCCCCGGGCTCGAGCGCGGCGAGCGCCCGGTTGAGCCAGCCGGTGTCGGCGGCGCCGGCCTTGCCGAGCGCCGCTTTCCAGCACGTCCTGGCCGTCGAAATGCGAGCGCTCGCGATAGGGCGTCGCGGCGGCATGGACGATGGTCGCCTGCCCGGCCTTGTAGAGCCGGTGCAGGTTCGGCATCGCCGGATTGAGCGCGAAGAACGAATTCGAGCGGCAGCGCCGGCGTCTTGCCGTCGAGCGCCAGCGCCTTGTCGCCGCGCAGCTTGACCCAGTCCGGATCGCCGACCGGCGCCACCGCGGCGAGACCGTCGAGCGCGCCGCGCAGCACGATGACCAGCATGCGCGGGTCGCGGCCCTCGGCGCGGGCGAGCTTCGGCACATGGGCCCAGGCGAACAGCACGCCGGAGGCGAGCATCAGCTCGCGGCGGGAGGGAGCGTGCAGGCAGCGTCATGGTCACCTCCGCTGAAATTCGGGCGACATCAACAGCAGCGCGAGCGCCTGCGTCCGGCTCTCGGCGCGGGCGACGGTCTGCCGCGTCTCCGCCGAGGCCAGCGGCCCGAGCACCTCGTCGACCAGCGCCGGCGGGTCGACCGCTTCGGCGACCCGGCTCGGCGAAGGTGTTGGCGATGTCGAGCCGCGACGCGAGGCCGTCGATCCAGGCGCCCTCCTCGTCGGAAAAGCCCTTCGGCGCCGGCGGCCGCCACAGCGGCTGGCCGAGCAGCGCCTGCGCCCGCAGCAAGCGCTCGGTGCTCGGCTGCTGCGACGCCGGCGGCGCGCAGGCCGCCGACGATCCATTCGCCCGGCGACTTCAGCTTGCCGCGCGGCGTGTCCCAGGCCTCCGGCGAGGTCACCAGCACCCTGCGCCATCTCCTTCAGAGTCGCCGTCGCTCGATCGCGAACGTCTTCGCCAGCCGCTCGACCAGCGCCGGCGGCGGCTCGTCGGCCACGAAATGCCGCGCCAGCTTGTAGGCGATGTGCTGCGCCGTCGCGGGATGGTGGGCGAGGTCGGTCAGCACGGCGCGGCCCTGCTCGATGTCCGGCTGCGGATAGCTCTTGCCAAGCACGGTCTGCGGGCCGGGCTCGTGCAGGCGCGGGATGAAGACGAACTCGCCGCCGTGCTCGGGATCGCTGGCCGCGGTGAAGCTCCAGCCGGTCAGCACCTTGGCGAAGCGCGTGACGTCGTCCTGGGTGTAGCCGGTGCGGACGCCGAGCGTGTGCAGCTCCAGGATTTCGCGCGCCAGGTTCTCGTTCAGGCCGCGGCTGCGATTGATGCCGGCGACCGAGTTCGGGCCGATCGAGGCGGCATTGTCGAGATAGAACAGCATGGCCGGATGGCCTTCGGCGGCCAGCAGCATGTCGGCGAAGCGGCCGAGCACATGCGGCCGGATCGCCTCGCGCTCGTAGCTGCCGGCGAAGCTCGGCACCTTGTCGGCGGACACGCAGAAATGGTTCGACCAGAACCACACCAGCCGTTCGGCAAAGCCGATCTCGGCGCCGAGCGCCGCGGTCGAAGCGCGCACTGGCTTCGCTGCGGACGATGTCGCGCACCACGTTGCGCTCTGCCGGCTTTGGCTCGGCGGCCTCGCGTCTCGCTCGGCGTCATCGCATTTGCCAGTTCGGCGCTGCCCATCGCGCGCTTGCGCTCCTCGGCCTCGCGCTGGGCGACGATCTGGCGGGCGCGGCGCTCGGCACGAAATTCGAACGACGGCGCGCACGGCCTGCGCGCTGGTCATCAGATTGCCGCCGACGATCTGGCCGATGTCCGGGCGATCGAGCTCGGCGAGCAGCGCGCCGCGCGGATCGGAGGCGATCGCCGCGATCGAGCCGCGGCGCGGGCCAAGACCAAAGCGGTGCAGCGCCAGCGCTGCGGATTTCGGATCGGGCGACATGAGCATCCTCACCCCGCGCAGCGGCGCAATCTGCCTGCAGCGCGGCGGATTAAATCAATGCGCCATTCTACACCGATTTCTGCGGCAAAGTCGCGGCCCCACCCGCAACACGTTGTCAGACCGATAGAATTTTCGTTTATACGCGCGACATCGAGATCAGCTTCTTCTCCAGCATGACGTGGATGCCCTTGGCGCCGTTGACCACCTGCGTCACGCGCAGATCGGCGGCGAGGCTGCACAGCGTATAGGCGTCCTCGCGCGACAGATTCGGTGCGCGCGCAGATCAGCTTGATCATGTCGCGCAGCGCGATCACCACGCAGTCGTCGAGATCGGGATCGAACGCCATGGTCATCACATGGGTCGGCGTCTCCGCCATCGGCCATTCGAGCGTTCATGTCGCCGCGCACGATCAGCTCGAAGGTGCCGAGCAGGCCGGTCTCGATCGCGGTGATGCAGACCTCGCCGTCGCCCTGCACGCCGTGGCCGTCGCCGCAGGAGAACAGCGCGCCGTCGGTGTGGATCGGCAGATAGAGCGTGGTGCCGGCGACCAGTTCCTTGTTGTCGAGGTTGCCGCCGTTCTTGCGCGGCGGCGGCGAGTTGATCATGCCCCAGGCCGCCGGCGGCGCCACCGCCATGATGCCGAAGAACGGCTTCAGATCGAGCTCGAGCCCCCACGGCAATTTGCCGATCATCCGCTTCTTGTCGAGCGGGATGTGGATCATGCCGCATCTTCTCGAAGTCGTCGGGCAGCGCACCGGCGAGCGGGCGGATGGTGTTGTAGCCCCAGTCCTGGAACAGCTCGATCGCCTTGATGCGGACCTCGAGCACCTGGCCCGGCCTTGGCGCCGCGCACCGCAACCGGCCCGGTGAGAATGTGCGGCCCGCCGAGCTTGGCCTGCACCTTGTCGTGGATCGCCTGCAACTCAGGCGGCACGGTCAGGCCGGAGCCCGCCTTGGGCAGATGGCCGAGCGTGCCCGACACCGTCGAGATGGTGACGGTGTCGCCGGAGTCGACGGTGAGCTGCGGCGGCAGCTTGGAATCGAAGAAGCCCCAGTGGACCGTCTCCGGCGAAGCGTTCAGGCGATGCGTGGCCATTGATCGAGTCCTCTAGTCTTTCTTCATGATGACGCTGCTGTCGATCTGCTCGACCAGGTCGAGAGCGATCAGCACCGCCGCGCCCTTCTTGTCCGGGTCCTTTGACTGCTCCTCGTGGTTGGTCAGGCTCCAGGCCTTGTCGCGCTCGGGTCCGCTGGTGACCAGCCGCGCCTTGCCGTGGAAACGGATGCAGCCGGCGCGATACGGGATTCTCCTTGCGCGCGGGATTTCGGTAGTAGACCACGACATTCGCATTCTCGCCGAGCCGCTTCTGCGATGAGCGGTGGCTGCGCTCCCAATAGCACAGCGTGCCGTCGTCATAGACCGCGACGCTGCCCTTGGGGCTGATCTGCGGATGGCCGTCCTTCGACGACGTGCCGATCAGGCACGGCGTGCCGTCGGCCAGCGCCTTGTCGAGCAGGTCTTTCATTACGGGCGTGATCTTGATCATGGTCCCTCACCTGGTTGTCCAATGAGCCATGATCCCATTCGCCAGCGCCCTTAAGCAATCGGATTCAGAGCGGCCCGCGAAACACGAAAAAGGCTCCCGCGGCGATCAACGCGAAGCCGATGGCATGATTCCAGGTGATGGCCTGGTGCAGGTAGAGCGCCGAAAATCCGGCGAACACCAGGAGCGTGATGACCTCCTGCATGGTCTTGAGCTGCGCCGCCGTGTAAACCGCATTGCCCCAGCGGTTGGCCGGCACGGCGAGGCAGTATTCGACGAAGGCGAGCCCCCAGCTCAGCAGGATGACGCCGAACAGCGGCACCTCTTTGAAGCGAAGGTGCCAGTACCAGGCCATGGTCATGAAGACATTGGAGCCGACCAGCATCAGGATCGGCAGCACATAGGGCGAAGCGAGTGCGGGCATGGCGATCTCTTTTGGGCGGGAGGAAATGGCGGCATAGCAGACGCTGCACGGCAACGCGAGATGCGGCCGTCCTGTTCCGGCGCTAACCTTGAAGCAATCGAATTCGGGACCCACATGCAGCGCCTCGCTTGCCTTATCGTGCTGATGATCGCGGCAACGCCCGCTGCGGCGCAGTCATCGCAGCGGCCGCCGAAGCCCTACGCACCGGTCGCAATCACACGGCCGCAGGCTTTCGACGATGCAAGCTTTGTCGCGTTCCGGGCCAGGCTTGCCGCCGCAGCCAAGGCCCGCGTCTATGCCGGGCTCGCGGCGCTGGTGCGCAAGCAGCAATTCTTCTGGGATCGCGATTTCGGCCGGCAGCTCGATCCGCGCAAACCTGCGGTCGACAATCTCGCATCGGCGATCGCGCTCGAGCACGACGACGGCGCCGGCTGGGACAAGCTCGCCGCGTTCGCCGCCGACGCTGCGGTCGAGCCGCTCGACTCGCGGCCGGGTGTGGTCTGCGCGCCGGCCCGGCCCAGCTACGACGGCGTCGCTTATGCGAAGCTGCTCGACACGACCTACACGAACGCCATGGACTGGGCCTATCCGCGGGCCGACACGACGCCAGTCCATGCCGCGCCGGAAGCCGGCGCCGCGACGACCGGCACGCTCGGGCCCGCGTTCGTCTGGCTGCTCGGCTTCGCGGGCCCCGACAGCGAGCCCGATCCCGGCCGCAAACTTTGGGCGCGCGTGGCCCTGCCGGACGCCACGGCCGGCTTCGTCGCGCCGGGCAGCCTGATGTCGCTCACCGCCGAGCGGCTTTGCTACATCAAGACCCGGTCGACGGCTGGCGGATCGCGGGCTACGTCGCCGGGGGAACTGACAACAAAGTCGAACCGCCGACGCAATTTGGCGTAGATTCCTTGGATTGGACCGACCAGGGAGACGCCCGATGGGCCCGCGCGTTGTTGCCGCTTTTGCCATCACCACCGCATTGCTGTTTGCCGGCGCAGCCTTCGGGCAAAGCCAGGCGCCGCGTTCCGGTCAATTGCCGCCGGCGGGCGGCGGCCCGCCACGCACGCAGCCGGCGCCGCCGCAACAGAGGCAGGCGCCGCCGCCACCGCCGCAGCGCCAAGCGGCCCCGCCACAGCAACAGCAGATGATCCCGAAGCCGTACCAGCCGGTGGCGATCAGCGCACCCGAGCCGCTCAAGGACCCGAGCTTCGAAGCATTCCGCAAGCAGATCGGCGCGGCCGCCGAGAAGAAGGACCGCAAGGCGCTCGCCGCGCTCGTGGCACCGAACTTCTTCTGGATGGGCGAGAAGGGCGACAAGGCCGACAAGAAGCGCTCGGGCATCGACAATCTCGCCAAGGCGATCGGGCTCGACGGCAAGGACGCGACCGGGCTGGGAGATGCTCGCCGCCGCCTCCAACGATCCGACCGGCACGGCCTTCCCCGACCGCAAGGACACGATCTGCGCGCCGGCCGATCCGGTGTTCGATCCGCAGCAGCTCGAAGCGCTGGCCAAAGCCACCGGCACCGACGAGGGCGATTGGGCGTTCCCGACCCAGCCGGGCCTTGAGGTGCATTCCGGGCCGCAGCCCAATTCGCCGGTGGTCGAGAAGCTCGGCATGCACTTCGTGCGGTGATGCGAGGACACGCCGGGCAATCAGCAAAGCCCGATGCTGCGGGTGGTCGCGCCGTCCGGCAAGACCGGCTTCGTGCCGGCCGAAGCGATCAATCCGCTCGGCAACGACCAGCTCTGCTACAGCAAGGAAGCCGGCGGCTGGAAGATCTCGGGCTTCATCGGCGGCGAGCAGTAGTCAGCCGATTCGATCAGACGTGCTGTCGCGTGTGCTGCGCAAGCGCTTGTCGTTGACGTTCACCTCGCGCGCGGCCGCCGCCTTCTCGATCGAAGCCGCGGTCTGGCCGAACAGGATGGCGCGCTCCTCGGCGGTGCGGATGCCGCCCTGCCCCGGATTGACCTTCTGCACATGCGCATAGGCGCGCACCGTCGCCGGCCGCGCCGCGATGGTGTCGAGCCATTTCTTCAGATGCGGGAAGTCGGCGATCTTCTGGTGCTGCCGCTCGTGCGGCACCACCCACGGATAGCTCGCCATGTCGGCGATGGAATATTCGCCGGCGAGGAACGGCCGGTCGGCGAGCCGCTTGTTCATCACGCCGTAGAGCCGGTTCACCTCGTTGCGATAGCGGTCCATCGCGTACTGGATCTTCTCCTGCGCGTAATTGCTGAAATGGTTGTTCTGCCCGGACATCGGGCCGAGCCCGCCCATCTGCCAGAACAGCCATTGCATGACGTCGGCGCGCGTCGCGCGGCTCGTTCGGCAGGAATTTTCCGGTCTTCTCGGCGAGATAGACCAGCATGGCGCCGGATTCGAACACCGAGATCGGCTTGCCGCCGCCGGGCGGATCGTGATCGACCATCGCCGGGATGCGGTTGTTCGGGGAAATGGCGAGGAAGTCGGCCTTGAACTGCTCGCCCTTGCCGATGTTGACCGGGAAGATCTTGTAGGGCGGCCCGGTCTCTTCGAGAAACATCGTGACTTTATGGCCGTTCGGCGTGGTCCAATAATACAGGTCGATCATCAACGTGTTCCTTCCGGTTCAACGAGAGTACTGTCTGCTATCATAAGCACTCGATCGCGGCACCGGCCATGCCTGCCGGCTATGAAGCAAGTTCATCGCTGCCGCAATGCCGTCATGCCGGCATGATTGATCTTGCCGGCGATGCGACGCCGATGAACACCAGACGATTCTCCGATCGTCACCCGATGCCGCTGCGCCGCCTCGCCTGCGCGCGCTGCGGCGCGGCGTTCGATTGCGGCATGCGGCGGCACCGACGGCACTGCTGGTGCATGGACGAAACCTTCCGCCTGCCGATGCCGCGCACGACCGGCGAGGATTGCCTCTGCCCGGCCTGCCTGCGCGCGGCGGCGGCTGCGGCGGCCGGCATCCGCATGATCGCATACGCGACCGCTTGGCATGGCGCTGGCCTGCGCCGCGCTGATTGCCGTCGCGCCGGCCGCGCGAGCCGCCGACATCTCGATCCTCGGCACAATGGCAGATCGTCGAGGCCGCGCCCGCGCCCTGGAGCCCGCCGGAGGACCGCGCCGCGCTCGCCGCCGCAGGGCCAGCGCATGCTGCACATTCGTCGTGACATTTTCGCCGCATGCCGGTGAACTCGAAATTCAAGCCGTTCAATTGCAAGCGCCGGTGATCTACGAAACCAACTCGCTCGCAGGTCGACGCGCTGTTCCAGGGCAACCTGCCGGAGCCGAATCCGGCAGCCGCCGCGGCGCGCCTCGGCTTTCCCAAGGGCGACATTCCCGGCGTCGACGTGCGGTGCGTCAAGGCGATGTTCACCTTCCACTTCCGCGATCCCAACACCGCGCTGATCAACCTCGACCGGGTGATCTACACGCTCAAGCGGCAGTAGAACCAGCCGCGCCGGCTCTATCATGTTGGGCGGCAGCTAGCCTAAATCCCGCCGTCGAGGAGCGATCGATGCAGCGACGGACATTTCCTGGGTTTGCTCGGCGGCGCGGCGGTTTTCGCGCCGCTCGCCGCTCGCGCGCAACAGCACACTGTCCGGTGATCGGCATGCTTAACAGCGGCACCACCGAGCCGCGGCGCGACCAGCTTGGCAGCTTTCTCGCGGGCTGAAGGAAGCCGGCTTCGTCCCGGGGCAGAACGTCACCATCCTCAAGCGCGGCGCGGACGATCACTACGATCGCCTGCCCGCGCTCGCGGCCGAGCTGGTTCGCGAGCGGGTCAATGTGATCGCCACCGTCGGCGGTCCGGCGGCGGCGCTCGCGGCAAAGGCCGCGACCTCAACGATCCCGATCGTTTTCACCGCCGTATCCGATCCGGTCAAAAGCGGGCTGGTGGCAAGTCTCAATCGCCCCGGCGGCAACGTCACCGGGAACGCCGGCCTCACCATCGAGCTCGACGCCAAGCGACTCGAAATCCTGAGCGAGCTTGTGCCGACTGCCAAGGTTGTCGGTGCGCTGGTCAATGCCAATCGGCCCGGCGTCGAAGTCCAGGAGCAGGATCTCCGCGCCGGCGCCAAAGCCGCCGGCCGCGAGTTGATCTTGCTTCGCGTCGGCGATGCCGCGAGCGCTCGACGCCGCCTTTGCGACGCTCGCCGAGCGCAAGGTGAAGGCGCTGGTGGTCGGGGCCGATGCGTTCTTCAACAACAACCGTCAGCAGATCATCGTCCTGGCAGCGCGTCACGCCATGGCCGTGGTCTATCAGTGGCGCGAATTTGCCGCCGTGGGTGGCCTCATCAGCTACGGGCCGAATCTTTCGGAGGCCTATCGTCCAATCGGGACTCTATGTCGGCCGCATCCTCAAGGGCGAAAAGCCGGCCGATCTGCCGGTCATTCAGCCGACCAAATTCGAGCTGGTCATCAACCTTAAGACCGCGCGCGCCATCGGTCTTACCGTGCCGCCGACCCTGATCGCGCGCGCCGACGAGGTGATCGAATAATTCGTTGAATGCCTTGCCGCCACTGTCTGGCCAAGAACCATACTTAAGTGCATTGCTTCGCCATGTTCCGCCTGTTCGAAAAAGCCCTCAACCCGACCGAACCGCCGGCGCAATCGCAGCCGCCGGCCGGACTCGTCGCGTTCTATTGGCACTTCGCCCGCCAGGCCAAGGGCCTGTTCGCGGCGCTGTTCGTCACCGGCTTCATCGTCGCCCTGCTCGATTCTTCGCATCCCGGCATTCATGGGCCGCATCGTCACGCTGGTGACATCGAGCAAGCCGGAGACGCTGTGGACCGAGCAATGGCCGACTGCTGCTCGGCATGGCGGCGGTGCTGCTGGTGCTGCGCCCGCTGCGCCCAGATGGTCCGCAGAACCTGGTCAGCAACCAGGCGATCGCGGTCAACGTCGCCAACATGATCCGCTGGCAGAACCACTGGCATGTGGCGCGGCAATCCTGGGCGTTCTTCCAGAACGACTTCGCCGGCCGCATCGCCAACCGCGTGATGCAGACCGGCCCGGCGATGCGCGAGAGCCTCGTCGCCCTCATCACCGGCGTCTGGTACATCCTGGTGTACGGCACCGCCGCGCTGTTCCTGCTCGCCTCCGCCGACCGCTGGCTGGCGCTGCCGATCGTGCATCTGGTTCGCCGGCTACATCGTGATGCTGCGCGTGTTCGTGCCGCGCATGCGCGACCGCTCCAAGCAGGTGTCGGAGGCGCGCTCCTGGCTGGTCGGCCGCATCGTCGACACCTACACCAACATCCTCACGGTCAAGCTGTTCGCCCGCGCCCGCGACGAGGACGCCTATGTGCGCGAGGCGTTCGAGGAGCACACCGGGCTGTTCTACAAGTCGCTCCGGCTCAACACGCTGTTCAGCTTCTCCCTGTCCACGCTCAACGCGCTGCTGGTGACCGGCACCGGCGGCATGGCGATCTGGCTCTGGGTTCACGGCAAGGTCGAGGTCGGCACCGTGGCGATGGCGCTGCCGCTGTCGTGGCAGATCATCTCCATCGCCGGCTGGGTGGCGATGCGGGTCACCGAGATTTTCGAGAACATCGGCGTGGTGCAGGAGGGCATGATGACCATCGCCCGGCCGATCGCGCTGACCGACAAGCCCGACGCCGGCGCGCTCGACCGTGCCGCGCGGCGAGATCGAGTTCAAGGACATCCGCTTCGGCTACGGCCGCGAGAGCGGGCTGATCGACGGGCTGTCGCTGACCATCCATCCCGGCGAGCGGATCGGCCTGATCGGCCGCTCCGGCGCCGGCAAATCGACGCTGGTCAACCTGATGCTGCGGTTCTTCGATCTCGAGGACGGCCAGATCCTGATCGACGGCCAGGACATCGCGCGGGCGACGCAGGAGAGCCTGCGCACGCAGATCTCGGTGGTGACGCAGGACACCTCGCTGCTGCACCGCACGATCCGCGACAACATCCGCTACGGCAAGCCCGACGCCACCGACGCCGAGATCGTCGCCGCGGCGAAGCAGGCCCAGGCCCACGACTTCATCCTGGAGCTGGAGGACTGGCGCGGCCGGCGCGGCTACGACGCCCATGTCGGCGAGCGCGGCGTCAAGCTTTCCGGCGGCCAGCGCCAGCGCGTCGCCATCGCCCGCGTCATCCTGAAGAACGCGCCGATCCTCGTGCTCGACGAGGCGACCTCCTCGCTCGACAGCGAGGTCGAGGCCGCGATCCAGGCGAGCCTCGACACGCTGATGGCCGGCAAGACCGTGATCGCCATCGCCCACCGGCTCTCCACCATCGCGCGGATGGACCGCCTGGTCGTGCTCGATCGCGGCCGCATCGTCGAGCAGGGCACGCACGCCGAGCTGCTCCGCACCGGCGGCCACTACGCCGAGCTGTGGCGGCGGCAGTCCGGCGGCTTCATCGATTCGGCGCCGCCGGCCCAGGCGGCGGAGTGACCAGACGAGGATAAAGTCATGCCCGAAATCAAAGGCATTGCCCACTTCAGCATCCCGGTCAGCGACGTCGACCGCAGCGTGAAATTCTATACCGAGATCGTCGGCTGCAAGTACCTGTCGCAGCGCCCGGACAAGCACATCACCTTCCTCGATGCCGGCGGCGTCTGCCTGCTGCTGATCAAGCACGAGCCGCCGATTATCAAGGGCGCGCTTGAGAAGTCGGATGGCGTGCACCACGCCTTCATGGTCGACGCGGCGGAATACCAGACCGCGGTCGACGGCTTGCGCGCCAAGGGCATCGAGGTGTTCTTCGAGGAGGACCGCCGCGGCGGCACGATCGATGGACCGCGCGCGTATTTCCGCGATCCCGACGGCACCGCGTTGGAGTTCATCAACCGCACCGCCTATGCGGCTGCGAAATAAAATCGGCTAAGAGCAAAGTTGTCCGTCGTTGAACTCGGTGGAGCAGAAACACTCTTCACCTCTCCCATAGGGAGAGGTCGGCGCGCGTTAGCGCGCCGGGTGAGGGGTTACGGACTATCGAGAGACCCACTTGCCCCCTCACCCCAACCCTCTCCCCGCCGGGGAGAGGGAGCGCGCTGCCGTCGTGGCGACCGCTTCGATCTGAACTCATCACGCTTTAGTCCGCTCTGAGCCCCGCGGTGCGCACCACCTTGGTCCATTTCTCGGTCTCGCCTTCGACGAACTTGGCGTAGTCGGCCGGCGTGCCCGAGAACATCAGGCAACCGAGGTCGGCCAGACGCTGCCGCGTCTTGGCGTCGGCAAGCCCTGCATTGATTTCCTTGTTGAGCCGCGCAACGACGTCGGTAGGCGTTCCCTTCGGCGCCGAGATGCCGTACCAGCCGCTCGCCTCGAAGCCCGGCAGGAATTCTTCCATCGCCGGCACGTCGGGCAAGACCTGCTGACGCGTCGAGGCCGTCACCGCAAGCGCCCGGGTGACGCCTTGCTTGATGTGAGGCAGCGACGACGGCAGCACGCCGAACATCGCCTGCACCCGCCCGCTGGCGAGGTCGGGCCTTGCCACCGGCTCGCCGCGATATGCAACGTGCACAAGCTTGACGCCGGCCATCATGTTGAAGAGCTCGGCGGCGACGTGCAGCGGCGTGCCGTTGCCGGTTGAGGCGACGTTGATCTTGCCCGGATTGGCCTTGGCGTAGGCGATGAACTCGGGGATGGTCTTCGGCGCCATCCCCGGATAGACCTCCAGCACCAGCGGAATTCTGGCAATGCTCGCCACCGGCGCGGTGTCGCGCATGAAGCTGAATCGCATACTGTTGTAGAGCGACGCGTTGATGGCGTTGGCCGACATCGCCAGCAGAACCGTGTAGCCGTCCGGCTCCGCGCGCACCACCGACTCCGTCGCGATATTGCCGCTGGCGCCCGGCCGGTTTTCGACGATGATCTGCTGGCCGAGCCGCTGCGACAGCCAGTCGCCGATCACGCGAGCAATGATGTCCGGAGCGCTGCCGGCCGGAACCTGGACGATCAGGTGCACCGGCTTGGTCGGATAGGTTTCGGCGCGGGCAAAGCGCGACAGCGCCGGCAGCGCGGCGATACCCGCCGAGAGATGCAGAAACTTTCGTCGCGGAAATTTCATGGCATTCCCTCCCCGTCATCTCTTTGGTTTCAGCCTGCCGCAGCAGCGGCCATCGCTTCCCTTCCTTGTAAAACTGGCGGCGCATCCGCGCCGCGCACCCGGTCGATCAACGCCGGCGCATCCGAAATTGCGTCACCACGCCAGGCGACGTGGCCGTCGGGGCGCACCAGCACGAGGTTGCGCTCGTAGAGCGCAACGACATGCGGCTCGTCGAGCGCGACGATGTCAAGCGGCACGCCGCGCCGGGCGGCGGCATCGGCCAGCGCCGTCGCCTCGGGCGCATCGCGGCCGAGCCGCAGCAACGTGAAGCCGCGGCCGAACAGGTCGAGCGTCGAACGGCCGTCGGCCAGCCAGGCATGCGGCGCGCGGCAGCCCGGATGGCTCGACTGGCGGTAGTCGCGCGCCTCCTCCGGCTCGGCCGGCAAGGGGCCATCGGCGACGCAGATCGGGGAACCCTCGTAACGGTAGCCGAGATGACTGTGGACGGGATTGTCCCAGGCCGCGCGGTTTCCGGAGGTGAGGCGCCTGCCGAGCTCGGCCCGCACCCGTTCGCCGTCAGCGCTTTCGTCGAGCACGCGCGGCACTGGCCGCCGGCCGCCATAGCGGGCGAAATTGCGCATCGCCTCATCGCATTGCCGGATGCCGACCGGACGGCGCTCCGCTTCGTAGCTGTCGAGCAGGTGTTCGCTGCCCCAGCCGTCATGAATCGCAGCAAGCTTCCAGCCCAGGTCGACCGCGTCGCCGATCCCGGTGTTCATACCGAGCCCGCCGTTCGGCGGCATCACATGGACGGCGTCGCCCGCGAGCAGGATGCGGCCATGGCGGTAACGGTCCGCGACCATGCGGCGGCGCACCCATTGCTCGCACGACAGGATCTCGAAGTCGAAATCGCGTCCGGCGGCGCGCCGGACCTCGGCGGCGGCATCGACCGCCTGCGGCTCGGCGACCTTCTCGCCATAGATCATCAGCCGCCATTGCTCCCTGCCGTCGGCGGGCGTGAGGCTGGCCCATGGCCCTTCAGGACCGACCAGCACATAGCGGCCGGCGTTGCCCTTCGAATGGATGGCCGAAAGGTCGGGCGTGCGAAGCATGATGTTGACCGAGCGGTCGATGAACGATTCGCCTCGCATTTCGATGCCGAGCGCGTTGCGCACCGATGACGAGAAGCCGTCGCACGCCACCATGAAGCGCACGCGAACCTGTTCGCGTTTACCGGTTTCGGCGTCATGGAGTTCGGCCACGACCGCATCGCTGTCCTCGCGAAATGCCGTGAGCCGGCAGCGATAACGCAATGTCACCGAAGGGAGAGCGCGCGCCGCACGCGCCAGGATCGGGTCGAACATGAATTGTGGACAGTGGGCAAACTGCTCGGGGCTGCAATCGAGCGGCCCGGTCTGGGCGATCGACGGCATCGGGATGCGCCCGATTTCATGGCCGACCAGAGCGGTCACGAACACATTGTCGAACGGAAAATCGCGCGGAAAACCCCAGCCTTTGACCTGATCGGCGATGCCCCACCGGCGGCAGAACTCCACCGTACGGACGCCGGTCATAAACATCTTGGCGTCGACGATCTCACCGTCGCCCTGTTCCACCAGCATGCAAGGCACGCCTCGCCAGCCAAGGTCGATGGCGAGCGCGAGCCCCACCGGACCGCCACCGACGATGAGCACGGCAAGGGTATCGGCCATGGTTCAGCCTAGTCGGCCGCAGGTGTCGCGGCCATGTCTTGTCTGGACCGCACTGTCGTCACTGTCCGCGCCCCGCGCAGATGATCGATCAAGCCCAGCGCATCGTCAGGCTCGGTATCTGCACGCCAAGCGACATGACGGTCGGGCCGGACCAGCGTGAGCGTCCTGCCGTAGATCGCCTGTTGTTCGGCGTCGATGACATCGACAACGGTCAGCGGCACGCCGCGCTTTTCGGCCGCGGCCACCAGGCCGGCCACCGCAACACTGTTGCCGAAACGGACCAAACCATATCCGTCGCCCAGCGCGTCATAGAGCGAGCGGCCGTCGCGCAGCCAGAAATGCGGCGCGCGGCAGCCCGGCACCGACGACGATTCGAACTTGCCCATCGAATAGGCCGGGTGCGCCGCGCCGTCGTAGGCGATGACCGGCGATCCGGCGTAGAAATAGCCGAAGTTCAATCCGCCGCAGCATTGCTGCTGGACGTAGAGTTCGTACGCCTCCTTGCCGATCTGAGCGCGGGTCGCCTCGCCGACCGCGTCGTCACGCTCGATGTCGGCGGAAATCTCGCGCCGCTGCTGCGAGACCGACTTCGACATATTGAAAGCGAAGTGCGAGACCTGATCGGTGATCGGTTGGCGCTCGGCCTGATAGGCATCGAGCAGCGCCGGTTCCGCCCAGCCCTGCAGCACAGCCGCAAGCATCCAGGCGAGGTCTGCGGCGTCGGCGATGCCGGCGTTCATGCCGTAGCCGGCGTGTGGAATCCACAGATGCGCGGCGTCGCCGGCGATGAACACGCGATCGTTCTGGAAGCGGTCGGCGACCAGGCGGCGGCCGATCCAGTCCTCTTTGGAGATGATCTCGAATTCGAACTCCGGACCAACGCCGAGGATGTTGCGGATGCTCCAGTCGCGATCGACCGAGTCGTAGTCGGGTTCGCCGTTGTAGAGGAAATTGTGAATGAGCCAGCGCTCCTTGCCGTCGATCGACATCATGGTGCCGCAGCGGCGCGGGTTGAACGCCAGGTACATCCAGCACGGCTCGCCGGGCAGCATGCTTATCAGCTTCGGCGCACGGAAGTAGGTGGATTGCACGCGCTGCACAACCTCGATGCCGGCCAGCTTGGCGCCGATGCCGCGGCGGACCGCCGAACGGCCACCGTCACAGCCCGCAAGATAGCGGCAGGTGATCGTGATGTTCTCGCCGCTGTCGAGATTGCGGGCGGCGGCGATGACGCCCTTCTCGTCCTGGGAAAACTCCAGAAACTCCGTGCGGTTGAGGATGCGGATGCGCGGCTGCGCCGCGGCGTGCGCGAACAACAGCGGCTCGAGAAACAGTTGATTGATCCGGTGCGGCCATTCCGCCGTCGGCCACCAGCCGTCGTCGCCCTTCTCGCCGCGGACCCGGCCTGCGCGCGACGGCAGCCTGATGCGCGACAGCTCCCTGCCGGTCGCCGAGACGCAGCAGGACACGTCGTTGCGGAACTCGGGCGGCAGGCCGGCTGTCGCGGATCTTGCCGGCGATGCCGAGGCGGCGGAACACCTCCATCGAGCGAGCCGAGACCTGGTTGCATTTGACGTTCGGCGGCTCGCCGGCCCGCCGCGTCTCGATCACGGTGACGTCGATGCCGCGCGCGGCGAGGTCCATGGCGAGCGTCAGCCCGACCGGGCCGCCGCCGACGACCAGCACGCTGGCATCGAGGGATTGCTGCATCGATTGATTTTGACTCCTTCGCGGCGGCCCGTGCAATGTACAAATCAACGCGGGCGGCAGGCGGAGCGGGATGATGCCCAAAGCGGTTTTCTACCAGAGCATCGGGCCGGAGCTCACGCGCTACGACATTGACGTGGACGGCGCGGCGCTGACCAGGCGCGATGCCGTGGTCACGCCCGGCGCCAATATCCAGTACGTCTGGCCGCACCCGTCGAAGAAATATCTCTATATCGTGTCGAGCGACGGCGGCCCGGGCACCATTCCCGGCAAGAAGCACATTGCCAGCGCCTTCCGAATCGATGCCGCATCCGGTGCGCTGTCACCGCATGGCGAGCCCGTGCCGTTGCCGTCGCGGCCGATCCACTGCTGCGTCGATTCCGGCGGCGGCTACCTCCTCACCGCATTCAATTTCCCGAGCGGCGTTGCCGTCCATCGCATCAAGGCCGACGGCACGCTCGGCGATGCCGTGCGCCAGCCGGACAACCTGGACGTCGGCATCTTCGCCCATCAGATCGTCACCACACCCAATAACAAGACCGTCATCCTGGTGACGCGCGGCAACCATCCGGACGGCGCCAAACCCGAAGACCCGGGCGCGCTGAAGGTCTATGGCTTCGACAAAGGTGCGCTCTCGAACCTGGCTTCGATCCAGCCCGGCAACGGACTCGGCTTCGGCCCGCGCCATCTCGATTTTCATCCCGGCAAACCATGGGCGTTCATCTCGGTCGAGCGGCAGAGCCAGCTCCATGTCTATCGGCTCGACGGCGACGGCACGCTGTCGCACGATCCGATGTTCATCGCTAGCTCGCTGGCCGACCGCGCCAACTTGGGCCACGCCCAGATGGCCGGCGCAGTCCACGTCCATCCTAATGGCCGTTTCGTCTATCAGACCAACCGGAACTCCAGCACGGAGGAAACCGGCGGCAAGACGGTCTTCAAGGGTAGCGAAAACAACGTCGCCGTATTCGTAATCGACCAGGCAAGCGGCGAGCCGGTGCTGATCCAGAACATCGAGGGCCGCACCAATCATCTGCGCACCTTCGCCATCGATCCGAGCGGCCGACTGCTGATCGCGGCCTCGATCCAGCCGATCGCGCTGCGCGACGGCTCGATCCTGCCGGCGGCCTTGGTGCTCTACCGCATCGGCGCAGACGGCAAGCTCGGCTTCGTCCGCAAGTACGACGTCGACACCGGCCGCTTCATGCAGTTCTGGACCGGCATCGTGGCGCTGCCCTGACGGCATTCACCCTTGTCGCCTCCGCTGGCGGCACGAGCCGAAAAATGCTTGTCTCCGCCCGCTTGAGGGAGCACCCAATGAACAACATCGCCCGCCTTGCCGCCAGCGCGGCGCTTGCCTGCACGGCGAGCCTTGCCGCCGCGCAGGACTATCCGACCGCGCCGATTCATCTGGTCAGCGGCTTTCCGCCCGGCACCACCGCCGACATCTCCGCACGCGTGGTCAGCGCCAAGATGGGGCAGATCCTGGGCCAACAGTTCGTGGTCGAGAACAAGGGCGGCGCAGCCTCCAGTATCGCCGCAGCCTATGTCGCCCGCGCGCCGAAGGACGGCTACACGCTCTACATCAGCTCCGCCGCCAACATGATCAACGCGGCGATGACCACAAACCTCAACTTCGACATCATGAAGGACTTCGCGCCGATCACGCTGATCACCTCGACGCCGACCGTTCTGGTGGTGGCGCCGGAGCTCGGGGTCAAAAACGTCAAGGAGCTGATCGCGCTCGCCAAGGCCAAACCCGGCACGATCTCGTTCGGCTCGTCGGGCGTCGGCAGCTCCACCCACCTCGCGCTGGAGCTGTTCAAATCGCTCGCCCGCGTCGACATCACCCACATCCCCTACACCGGCAGCCCTCAGGTGGTGACCGATCTGCTGGCCGGCCGCATTCACGGCTATTTCTCGCCGGCCTCGACGGTGACCGGTCACGTCGCCGCCGGCAAGCTTGTGGCGCTCGCAGTGACCGACCCGAAGCGCAGCTCATTCATGCCCAACCTGCCGACCATGATCGAGGCCGGCGTACCGGATTGCGTTTCAGTGCTATGGTTTGGTATCTCAGCGCCGGCCGGCACGCCGCAGCCGATCATCGACAAGCTCGCCAAGGCGGCAAACGAGGCCGTCAAGTCGGACGAAGTGGTGAAAGCGCTGCACGGCCAGACCGTCGAAGCGCTCGGCGGCACGCAAGCGGAGTTCCACAGGCACATGGAAGAAGAGCAGAAGCGCTGGAATGCAGTGGTGGCATCGGCGGGGCTGCGAAAATGAACGACAGCCCGGCTTCGCCATATACGACGACTCACGTTATCGAAACCCCGTGGCTCAACCCGGAGAGTAACCGGCCGTTCGAGGGTTTCCTGGCGCGGCCACCGTCGGGCGCCGGACCGGGCCTCGTGATCTTCACCGAGATGTGGGGCATAGCCCCGTCGAAAACCGAGATGGCCGAGGACTACGCACAGCGCGGCTGGTGCGCGCTGGTGCCAAACATGTTCTGGCGTTCGAAGGTCACCGGCCGGGTGCCGTTCGATCAGGCCGACCGCGCCTGGGAACGGCTGAAGGCGTTCGACTGGGACCGCGCCGTGGACGACGCCCGCACCGCGGTGCAATGGCTGCGCCAATCTCCGCATTGCAACGGCAAGGTCGCGGCGATCGGCTTCTGCATGGGCGGGCGCACCGCATTCCTCGCCGCGGCGCGCGCCGGCGCCGATGCCGCGATCTCGCTCTATGCTCTCGGCATCGCGCAGCATCTCGACGAGGTCCGTTCGGTCAAGGCGCCGGTCCAATTGCATTACGGCCTCGATGACGAGCACGTCCCGAAATCGGAGATCGACGCCGTCGCCGACGCCGCCAAGGCCAACGACAATGTCGAAGTGCATCTCTATCCCGGCGCGCAGCACGGCTTCTTCACCAAAGGCCGTCCGGCCTACAACACCGAGGCGGTGGCCGCTGCAACACAGCGCATCGACCGGCTGCTGGGAAAATTGAAGTAGCGCCGTCTTTCACATCACTCGCAGCATCGCCTGGATTCGTTCGCCGGCGAGCTTCGCCGCCGCTGGATCGTAAGTCGGCCGCACCGGGTTGGCGAAGGAGTGCCCGGCCTCCGGATAAAGCAGAACCTCGATCCCCGGCCGGTCGCGCACGCCGGCCATGACCGTGTCGATCTCGGCCTGCGGAACGTGCTGGTCCTTAAGCCCGTAGTGGAGCTGCAACGGGCATCTCACATTGGCCGCTTCGCTGAGATGCTGCGAGATACCAAGCCCGTAAAGCGCCGCCGCGGCATCGACACCGCAGCGCGCCGCCGCGAGATACGCCCAGCGGCCGCCGCCACAAAAGCCCACGACGCCCACCTTCCCGGTCGAAAACGCCTGGCCGCGCAGCCAGCGCACCGCTGTCGTCATGTCCACAGTGGCAACGTCGAGATCAATCGCCTTCAGCCGCTCCCAGGCAATCGGATGCTGATTCTGATCGTAGGACAGCGCTTTGGGAATCGCTGAGCGCCAGAACAGGTTGGGCACCAGCGCAGCAAAGCCCTGCGCCGCATAGCGATCGGCCACGGTGCGGATCGGCTCGTTCAGGCCGAACATGTCGTGCAGCACCATGACGCACGGCGCGCGACCAGTCGCAGGCCGTGCCACATAGGCATCGAATCCCCGCGCACCGTCTTTCGCAAGCGTCGTCGTGGTGCCGACCATGGTCCCTACCCTTCGTGCAAGTCATGCTAACGCAAGGCAAAGCCGCTTGCATCGATAGGATTTTGCGGCGGCTGTTAACCCGGCGATGACCATGACTATACCGCCGTTCGGCCGCCGCCACCTCCTAGCCCGCCCTTAACGAGGACCGTGTTATCGCATCCTGCATCGCAGGGCATGACGCGTCATGAGCACATTGCGGTTCGCGCTGCTCACTCTTGGCCTGTTTGCGCTGGCCTTCATCGGCATTTCCTGGGGCAACAAGGGCTTCCCTGTCATGGCCATGAAAGCGGTGCCGCTCAAGCCCGACGCTCGCATTCCGACCTTCGAGGAGAGCGTCAAGAAGGGTATCCGCAAGGATTGGGAAAGTTCGAAAACCTCGCAGAGCGACGGCAACAAGGGGCGCGACACGCTCCGCCTTGCGCTACTGCAGGCCTCGATCGGCTACAAGCTGTCGCCGTGCGATCCGACCATGAAAAAGAATCTGGTCGTGGCGCTGACCAATTACACGCAAGCCTGGAAATCGCTGGCGTTTTGCAAGGCCGGCGTTGACGGCTGCCCGGCCAGTTCCGACGATCGGCTCGATGCCGCCGCCGCGGCCTTCAAGTCACCGGCCGACATTCGCGTACACCAGGCGCTGCGCGAGGCGGTCGATCAGGGCGGACTGTCGAAGGACGATTTCCCGGGTGCGCTTCGGTACAATGTCTTCATGTGGAGCGGTATGCCGTTTGGCGAGCCGCAGGCCGCCTGCGTCGCTGCTCGCCATACGGAGAACCGGAAATGAGGCTCATCCTGTTTTTCGTCGGCGGCATCGTGCTCGCCAACATTTTGGCTACAACCTTTTTCTGGCATCCGAAGGCCGAGGAGAAGACCTTTACGACGGTCAATTCCGCGACCCAGCAGGGCCAGGACCCTTGGATGGCCAACGAAAAATATAACGCGCCGAGCCGCGGCCATATCCGCAAAGGCGTGCTGGAGGCGCTCAGCAAGCCATGGGCGGAATTCTGCACCGCCGAGGGCCACAAGCGTCTGATCGACTCCGTCAACTACTACTACAATCAGCGCGACGCGCAGGCCTGGAGCTACGGCAACACCTACGGCGAGGCGGCCAAGCGATATGCGGTCAAGATGTGGCAGACCGCCGACGACAACCGTATCGAACGGCTGATGAGCGAGCATTACAACCGAGGTTATTTCTCGCTCGATGAATTGCGGCCCTACGCCCGCACACCGATGGCCGCCTCGACCAAAGGCACGAAGGTTGCCGCTAGGCCCTGCGAGGGTTAGAACGCGCGCAACCGGCCGCCGGCGAGCAGCAACTCGGCACGGGTTGTCTCACGCAAGGCCCTTCCGCGCGCTCGCCGAAGTGCTGTAGCTTTAAGCCAGCACGCGGCGCCATCAAATTCGGCCACACATCCGCTGGGGGAGGCATCATGAGACTTCCACGCCGTCGATTTCTGCATCTCGCGGCAGGCGTTGCCGCACTTCCAGCAGTCTCGCGGATCGCCGGGGCCGAAACTTATCCATCGCGGCCCGTACGCCTGCTGGTGGGCTTTGCCCCGGGCGGCGCGACCGACACCACCGCCCGCCTGATGGGCCAATGGCTGTCGGAACGCCTCGGCCAGCAATTCATCGTCGAAAACCGTGTCGGCGCCGGCACCAACATCGCCACCGAAGCCGTCGTGCGTTCGCCGCCGGATGGCTACACGCTGCTCACGGTCACCGCGTCGAACGCGATCAACGCGACGCTCTACGAGAAGCTCAATTTCAATTTCATGCGCGACATGGTCCCGGTTGCCGGCATCATCCGTTACCCAAATGTCGTCGAGGTCAACAACGACCTCCCGGTCAAAACCATCCCCGAGTTCATCGCCTACCTGAAGGCCAACCCGGGCAAGATCAGCATGGCGTCGGGCGGCGTCGGCTCCTCGCAGCATCTCGCCGGCGAGCTGTTCAAGATGATGACCGGGGTGCAGATGACCCACGTTCCCTATCGCGGCGGCGCGCCAGCGCTGATCGACCTGGTCGGCGGCCGGGTACAGGTCCGCTTCGGCGTACTGCCGGAGTCGATCGCTCTGATCAAGGAAGGCAAGCTTCGCGCCCTCGCAGTAACGACCAAGGAGCGCAACGAATTCCTGCCGGATATCCCAACGGTGGGCGATTTCGTACCGGGCTACGAGGCGAAATCGGTGCAGGGCATCGCCGCCCCCAGGGGCACGCCGCAGGAAATCGTCGACAGGCTCAACAAGGAGGTCAACGCCGGCCTCGCCACGCCAACGCTCAAGGCGCGGTTCGCCGAGCTCGGCTCGACGGTGTTCCCGGTATCGCCCGCCGAATTCGCCAAGTTCCTCGAAGAAGACACCGAGAAGTGGGGCAAGGTCGTCAAGTTCTCCGGCGCTAAGGTGGAGTGATCAGCCGATCTTGATTCCTGCCTCGCGGACGACCTTGCCCCACTTCGCCGTCTCCTCGGCGACGAAGGCGCGGAACTCCTCCGGCGTGTTCTCCTTGAAGTCGACGTTGAGCTGCTTCAAATGCGCAATGACCTCCGGCTGGCGCAGCACCGCGTTGAGCCCGGCATTGAGCTTCTTGATGATCTCGCCCGAGGTGCCGGTCGGCACGAACACGCCGTTCCATTCATAGGCGACGAAGCCCGGGATGGTGTCCTCGACCGCCGGCAGGTCGGGCAAGGTGCCGAGCCGGCCCTTGCCGGTGTGCGCGATCGCCTTGACCTTGCCGCCCTGCACCAGCCCGACCGACGACGAGCCGTTCGAGAAGAAGAACTTCACCTGGCCTGCGACCACGTCATTGAGCGCCGGGCCGCCGCCGCGATAGGGGATGTGGTTGATCGGGATCTTGGCCTGAAAGCGCAACAGCTCGAGGCAGAGATGCTGCAATGTGCCGTTGCCCGACGAGGCGAAGTCCAGGCCGCCCGGCGTCTTCTTGGCAAGGTCGATGATGTCCTGCACGGTCCTGACCTCGGTCGAGGGCGTCACCACCAGGATGTTCGGCACCAGCGATGCCAGGAACACCGGCCGGAAATCCCTGCCGTAGTCGAACGCGAGCTTCGGATAGAGCGCCGGATTTACCGAGAACGCGGTGGCGTCGTAGAGCACCGTACTGCCGTCGGGGTCGGCCTTTGCCGCGGCCGCTTCGCCGATCGTGCCACCGGCGCCGCCGCGGTTGTCGATGACGAACGACTTGCCCCACATCTCCGAGAGTTTCTGGAACAGGATGCGGCTCACGGTGTCGGCGCCGCCGGCCGGCGGATAGGGCACGATCACGCGCACCGGCTTGGTCGGCCAGTCGGTGTCGGCGCGCGCCAATGAACCCGTGGCCAGCGCCGCGGCCGAACCGGCCAACAGATGTCGTCGCGTCAGCATAGTTCGCTCCCGAGCCCGTTTCGGGAAGCCTAGCTTATCCGTCTGCCGCCGTCATTCCGGCGCGCGCACAAACGCGGACCCGGAATTCAGCGATGGACTCTCGGTTCGAACCTGGATTCAGGATCGCCGCGCGTTGCGCGGCGTCCGCTATGGCGGAGTTCGGGTCAGTGCCGGCTGAGCGAGATCGCGACCGACTCCATCTCGGTGCCCGGCGCCTGGATCGAGATCGACTGCTGGTTGGCGTTGGTGTTGACCGCGAGCAGCGCCGAGATGGTGCCGGAGACGCGCACATTGATGGAATTGCCGCGGGCATTGCCGTCGATGTTGCCGCCGACGTGGCGCGTGGTCTCGGCCCAGGTGCCGGACACGGCGCCATTGTTATGGGCGACGTTGCTCTGCAGCTCGAAATTGTAGTTGTCGCTGGCGCAGCGCAGCGTCAGGTCGAGGTTCGAGCCGGCGCCGTCGACGTCGTATTTGGCGCGGCAGCGGATGCGTTCCTTGGAGCCGCTCGCCATAGTGATGACGCCGGCGCCCGACCAGGAGCCGGACAGCGCCGTGAACGGGCTGTTTGACGCCTGAACCGATGCCGGCACGGCAAGACCCAGCAGGCCCGCCGCAGCAGCCACAGCCAGCGCGGATTTCAGGCTATTCGTCAAAGGCTTGGCGGTGTAAAACATTGGTTCGCGCTCCCCTTGAACAATTTTCCTAATGCATAGTCGAAAGACCCTGAGAAAAGGTTCAACCGGCTGGGAAAAAGTGATTAAGGCCGGCCTTGGTAGCGGCGGTAAATTCGAACGCTCGGATTATCGCCGCGTTTACCGTCGCGGGCACCGCCAGCCGTTTTGTCGCTATACTTGGACGGCGGTTTCACGGGGCGTCCGAAAGGGCAGATCGGGGACATGGCAGACACCGAGAAGAAAATCCGGCGTACCCTGCATTTCAAGTTCAGCTTGGCCGGCGCTTCGGAGCAGATGATCGCGATGATGAAGTCGGCGGCACCGCTCTATCAGATGTTCGGCGACGCTGAGGTGCGGCTCCTTCAGAACGTCGACGATCCCGGCCGCTTTCTCCAGGAGATCGAATACGACGCTCCGGAGAAGATCGAGATGAACCGCCAGCAACTCGCCAGCGATCCCCGCGTGCAAGCCTATCTGCAGGCCTGGAAGACGATGTTCCCCGGCGCGATCGAGATCGACGTCTATAAGGTCTTGTAAAGCCAGCGCGCGTCCGTGCTGTTCAAGGGCAATGCAACGATGGCGCTTTAGGCCGGCTGGATCGCCGGTTCGAGCGGCATCGCGGTCTCGGTCGTACCCGGGAAGCTCAGGTTCCCGCCGAGTCGTCTGCGGCCATGGAATAGCGCGGTCCGCGCCGCGCGGGCATCGGCCACCACGCGCAGCAGCGCGAACATCTGGCGCGGCTGCTGGCATAGCGAGCGGATCACCGCAAACACATCAGGCCGGCCGTCGTCGCGCATGCCGACGAGTGCAGCCGGCGGCAAGGTGCGCTCGGCCGGATCGATGATGACGCGGCAGGCTGCGAACGGCACGCCGTGGCGGGAGGCGATCTTGGCCGCGATGTGCGATTCCATGTCGACGGCGACGGTGCCGTGGGACTCGTGCAATTTGCGCTTGTCGGCCCGCGCCACCACCGGCCCGTCCGAGCCGGAAATGTCGGCATAGACCGCATCCGGCAGCGCACTGAGCAGGCGCTGCGACCACAGGCTATCGGTCGGGATGCGAACGCCGTCGGCCACCACGCCCGAAGCGATCACCCAATCGCCTGGCGCCAGCCCCGGCGCCAGCCCGCCGGCGATACCGATGCTGATGATACCGCTGCCGCCCGCCTGCACCGCCGACTTCGAGCTTGTCGATGTAACGCTGTGCGGTGCCGCAGAGCACGGATACGCCAGGTCCAGCGGCGACTCTGGCTTCAAAGGACAAGCATGTGACGGCGATGATTGGTCGGTTCTTCACGGGCGTGGCTCACTCGATAGGCATGGCCACGGTTTGGAATTGCATCACAGCCCCCATCCCATGCCCCGCTAAATACACCGTATTCAATGAGTAAAGGCATGGCAATTCGATGGGTTTTGAACAGCTGACAGCAAACTGTGACGATTAGGTCACACTTTGCAACTGGTTTTGGAAGATTCCGGGGATCGCGTCCTATCCGGTTACAGTTGTTTGATGCCGGCGTCCTGGATGATCTTCTTGAACAGCGGGATTTCACGGGCAATTCGCTCGGCGTGCCCCTTGCCGGTCTTGGCGGTCACCTCGAAACCGGCGGTGACCAGCTTCTCCTTGTTCTCGGGCTTGGCCAGGATATCGAGACAAACCTTCTCCAGCTTGGCAACGATCTCATGCGGCACCTTGGCCGGCGCCATCAGCGCGCAATAGGTGTCGAACACGAAATCCTTGTAGCCCTGCTCGATCATGGTCGGCACGTTCGGCAGCGCGGCGAAGCGCGACGTTCCGGTCTGGGCCAGGGCCTTAAGCTTGCCCGCCTGGATCATCGGCAGCGCCGGCGCAAGCGAGCCTGAGTTCATTTGCACGGTGTCGGCCAGCACCGCTTTGACAGCATCGCCGCCGCCGTTGAACACCACGCTCGCCATGCCCTGAAGGCCCTCAATCGTCTTGAGCACCTCGCACTGGAGCTGCGGCGTGGTGCCGATCGGCGGGGTCGATGCGTTGAACTTTTCCGGGCTCTTCTTCACCAAAGCCACGAACTCATGCATGTTGTTCGCCGGCAGATCGGCCTTGACCGCGAACACGTGAATCCCCGCCACCGGCTCGCAGATCGGCACGAAATCCTTGATCGGGTCGTACGGGACGTTGTGGTAGAGGCTGGGATTGACGCAATAGGCGCTGGTGGTGAGCAGGATGGTGTAGCCGTCTGGCTCGGCGCGCGCCGCATAACCGTAGCCGATGTTGCCGCCGGCGCCGCCCTTGTTCTCGACGAATACCGAGTTGCCCAAAATCGGCTGCATCCAGCCCGCCATCATCCGGGCGGAAATGTCGGAAGGACCGCCAGGGGTGTTGGCGACCACGATCTTGATCGGGTGCTCCGGATAGGCGGCAAACGCCGAAGTCACCCGCAGAAAGGTGGGGGCTGCCAGACCGGCGGCGATGACCCCGGTTGCTTTCAGCAGGCGGCGCCGCGACGGCTTCACGCTTCGGTCCTTGGATTGTGGCATCGGCGCCCTCCTCCCTTATTGCTCGCGTTGGCGCATGCTAGGTACTTGCCGCTGCGGCGGCAACTGGACGCCGCGACGCACGCAGTGCCGCCCGTCGATCGTTGAATAGTGCGGCCCCAGTCTGGCACGATTGCCTTCGGCAAAATCCAAACCCGGGACCCCGCCATGACCGTATCGCGGCTGACGATCTGCACTGCCGTTCTTGGGCTGCTGGCGGCCACACCGCCGATGACCGCGAATCGGGCCGGCATCAAGATCGAATAGCCGGCCGATCCGGCGTCGCGGCGCCACTGTGCTTTGCGCGCAGACGTTCCCAGACAAACACCAGCAATAATCCGCCAACGAGCGCCGCGACCAGCCAGGCGGCGAAAAAGATGAACTGTGAGAGAGGCATTGTCGTACCGCCGTTTCGGAAGCGCCGGCATTATCGGACTTGACGGCTGTCGCGCAAGCGACGCTGATAAAGACTCAACCGCCAGGGGCTGTCCATGTTTCTTGAAATCGCGCAGATCGACGTCAAGCCGGGCCAGGAATCGGAATTCGAGGCTGGCGTCGCCAAGGCCGCGCCGCTGTTCAAGCGCGCCAAGGGCTGCCGGGCCATGTCGTTGCAGCGCTCCGTGGAGCGACCGCAGCGCTACCGCTTGTTCCTGACCTGGGACACAGTGGAGAGCCACACCAAGGATTTCTACGGCAGCTCCGATTGGCAGGAATGGCGCAAGCTCGTCGCCCACACGTTCGAAGGTCCGCCCGTGGTCGAGCACGTGCGCGAAGCGGTGAAGGGGTTTTAGAAGCGCGGTGCAAAAATATGAACGCAACAACCCGCCCGTTCTCGCCAAAAATCGACCGCCACTATCCGAAGCCGAGGCTCAAGCTGCCGCCGGGCGCCTGCGACTGCCATTTCCATTTCATCGGGCCGCAGCGGCAGTTCACGCTGAAGCCCAATCACGTCTTCAGCCATCTCGAATTCGAGGACACCCCGATCGAGGATTGGCTGAAGATGCAGGATGCGCTCGGCCTTTCGCGCGGGCTGCACGTGCTGTCGATGATGTACGAGCACAATTACGAGATCGCGCTGCATGCGCAAAGCCGGCTGGGCGACCGCATCAAGTCCGTGATCGTGCCTTGGCCCGGCATCACCGACGGCGAACTCGACATCCTCACCCGGCCGGCGTCGTCGGCTATCGCATCACCTGGCGGCTGACCAGAGAGATCGACCAGCGCATGGTGGCACGCACCAGCGAGCGCGGCTGGTCGATGCACTATCTGCATCGCGCCGACGAGGCGCAGATGGACGCCTGGAGGCCCACGATCCTGAAGACGCCCGGCAAATTCGTGCTGGAGCACATGGGCGGCGTCGATCCATCAAAGGGCGTCGACGGCGACGGCTTCAAGTTCGTGCTGCAATGTCTCGACACCGGCCGCTGCTGGGTCAAGCTGTCGCCGCGCATCAGCAAGCAGGACGACTTCCCGTTCTGCGACGTCGATCCGCTGGCCAGGAAGCTCGTGCAGCACGCGCCGACGCGGTTGCTGTGGGGCTCGGACTGGCCGCACCCGCAATACTTCAAGCCGATGCCGAACGACGTCGCGCTGCTCGATCAGATGCTCGACTGGGTGCCTGACGAGAAAACCCGCAAGCTGATCTTCGTCGACAATCCGGCGGAGATTTTCGGGTTTCCAAAACCGTAGCTGGTGACTGCTGTCGCGCCGTGGAATGCGCTTATCCCTTCCCGTCTTCGGGGAGGGTGGACGCGAGCGCAGCGAGCGGCCGGGTGGGGTCAGCGTCCATCATCGATTCAACCCCACCCGACCTCGCTCGGCTATCGCCTCTGCTCGGCCACCCTCCCGCTTCGCGAGGAGGGATAAGCGTGTATGCCGTTCGGCCGAGAAACTACCCGTGCCCGGCTACCTTGCGCATGACGGCGTTCGCATCCGCTGGCGCCTTGTCGCCGACCCATACGATGAATTGGTCCGGCCGCACCAGAATCATCCGCGCCTGGTATTTCACGCGGCCATCGGCATAGCCATCGCGCACCACCTTCAGCGGCACATGCAAGGACGCCGCAGCCTGCTCGAAGGCGCCCACGTCGGCGTCGGCCGCGTCGAATGCCAGCAGCGTGAACCCGCGCCCCAGTTCTTCGAACACATCGCGGCCGCTCGACAGCTTCTGCGGCACGAGATGATGACCGCTCCGCGCCTTGAAAACATGCTTGCCGTGCGCGGTGGATTTGCCGCCCGGCGGCCCGATCACCACCGGCGAACCCTCGTAGCTCGGCTCGTAGACCTGGGCGCGGTTGCCGACGTCGCTCTCCTGGCCTTTCCACGCCGCCTCGAATTCGGCCTTGTCGCGCTCCGGGTTGTAGCGGGCGAGGAACGCGCCGTCGTTTCGGATGCGTCCGGCGATGAAATCCTCCGCCACCTCCTCGAAGATCGGCTTGCGCTCCTCGCCATAGGAGGCGAGCAGCGCATCGCCGCCCCAGCCATCCAGCGCAGCCGCGAGCTTCCAGCCGAGATTGACCGCGTCCTCGAGGCCGTTGTTGAGGCCGAAGCCGCCGTAGGGCGGATGGCTGTGCGCGGCGTCCCCGGCGATGAACACGCGGCCGACCTGGTATTTCTCGGCAACCGCCACGCGCAGATCCCAGAAGCCGACGTGGTCGAATTCGGCCTTGAAAGGAAATCCGGTCGCGCCTTGCAGCAACCCCATGAAGTCGAAATTGTCCCGCGTGGTATCCTTCGGCACCGGCGCATGGAAGAAGAAGCCCTCGCCGACGTCGATCCGGCCGAAGAATTTCCAGTAGCCCTTCAGCTCCGGATGCATCGCCCGGTAGATCGACTTTGGCGGAAAGCGTTCGCCGAGCTTTTCATGCAGCTCGCGCGATCGGAGCACGATCAGCACCATGAGCTGGTCGAAGTCGTGGCCGCTGCGGGGTATGCCGATCTGCTCGCGCACGACGGAATGGCCGCCGTCGCAGCCGACGACGTAATCTGCCTCCAGCACCTCGATCTCGCCGTCCTTGGCTACGGTGACGCGGGCGCTATTCGCGTCCTGCTCGACTTTCGCGGCCGTCCAGCCGAACCGCGCCTCGACCTTCGGCAGCATCGCCATCTTGGCGCGCAGCACCTTCTCCATCTGGTACTGCGGCAGCCGGTCGTTCTTCTGGAAATAATAATCGTGCACCAGCTCTCGCCCGGCCGGCGCAAACCAGTACGGGCTGTTGAGGTCGCGCCAACTGGTGATCTCGCCGATGGCGAAGCCCGGCGGCAGGAAACGCGCCGCGCGGAGCTCGTCGACGATGCCCATGAAATAGAAGTGTTCGAGCGTGCGGTGAGTAAGGTTCTGCCCTTTCGGGATGCGGCCCGGATCGGTGCGGCTTTCCACCAGCACGCAGGAGATGTCGCGCATGCCGAGCTGCACGGCGAGCGCGACGCCTACCGGCCCGCCGCCGACGATGATCACCTGATGCCGCTTCGCCATTTCCGAGCCACCCGACAATTCAATCGCGTCCGCAGACTTTGCACATGATCCGACCGGCGTCATCCGGCGCGGTATCGCCAGTCCAGGCGACGTACTGGTCCGGCCGCACCAGGACCATGCGGCTCTCGTATCTTGTCCGCCCGCCGGCATAGCTGTCGCGCACCACCTTGAACGGAATGCCGAGCGACTTCGCTGCCTGCTCGAACGCACGCGTCGCGCCGTCCTCCACATCGAAGGCCAGCAGCGCGAAGCCGCGCCCCAATTCCTCGAATACGTCGTGGCCGGAGGACAGCTTCTGCGGCGGCAGATGGTGGCCGCTGCGGGCCTTGAAGCTGTGATGACCATGCGCTGTCGTTTTTCCGCCCGGCGGGCCGGCCACCACCGGCGACGCCTCGTACCCCGGCTCATAGACCTGCGCGCGGTCGGCCAGATCGGTGTTGCGCGCGTTCCAGGCCCGCTCGAATTCGGCGCGATCACGGTTCGGATTGTACCGCGCATAGAAATCGGCGTCGCCGCGGATGCGCCTGGCGATGAAGTCCTCCGCAATCTCATGGAAAATCGGCCGCCGCTCCTCGCTATAGGAGCGCAGCAGCGCGTCGCCGCCCCAGCCTTGCAGTCTGGCGGCAAGCTTCCAGCCGAGGTTGACCGCGTCCTCCAGGCTGCTGTTGAGGCCGAAGCCGCCGTAGGGCGGGTGGCTGTGTGCGGCGTCGCCGGCGATGAAGGCGCGTCCCACCTGATAGCGGTCGGCGACCGCCACCCGCATCTCCCAGAAACCGATATGGTCGAGCTCGCAGGCGAACTTGAAGCCCGCGGTCTCGTGCATCAGGCCAAGGAAGTCGAAATTGTCCCGTGTCGTGTCCGGCGGCACCGGCGCATGAAAGAAAAAGCCCTCGCCGACATCGACGCGGCCGAAGAACTTCCAGTAGCCCTTGGCTGCCGGATGCATGACACGAAACATGGCGCCCTTCCGGGAAGCGCTTGAGACCCTCGTGCAGCTCGCGCGAGCGCAGCACCGCCAGCACCATGAGCTGCTCGAATTCGGTGACGTCGCGCGGAATTCCGATCTGCTCGCGGACCACCGAGCGGGCCCCGTCGCAGCCGACGACGTAGTCCGCCTCCAGCATGTCCCGCTCACCGCCACCCTCCTTGGCAATGGTGACGCGGACGCCCTGGCCGTCCTGCTCGACAGCCTTGCCCACCCAACCGAAGCGGGCTTCCACGCTCGGCAGCGTGGCCGCGCGATCCCGCAGCACCGCCTCGGTCTGATACTGCGGCAGCCGCTCGTTGGCCTGGAAATAGTAGTCGCGCACCACGTCGCGCCCCTTCTGCACGTGCCAGAATTCGTGCATCAGGTTGTCGTAGGCGGTGACCTCGCCGATCGGATAGCCCCGCGGCATCACCCGGGCCGCCCGCAGCTCATCGACGATGCCCCAGAAATAGAAATGCTCGGCCGAACGGTGGGTCAGGTACTGGCCCTTGGGGATTCGGTGCGCGCCGGCACGGGCCTCCACCAGCACGCATGAAATGCCGCGCAGCCCGAGCTGCACGGCCAGCGCCAAGCCGGTCGGCCCGCCGCCGACGATCACGACCTGATACCGCTTCGCCATCGAGCGTTTGCACCTTCACCGATTCATCAGGCCATTCGTCGCATCTGCTGGCGAAGTGTCACAACGCATGGCATGAATATTGAAAAGGGGAAAGATCATCCCTCTTACAGACTGGAGTACAACCAATGCGGAACACGCTCGTCAGGTTTGCAGTCTTGGCCACGCTGATGGGCGGTTTCGCCGCACCGCAACCCGCGCTCGCGGGCGAACCGCTGTCCGCCGTCGTGATCAGCGTCAGCGTTACCATCTGGCCTGCCATCGTCGCCGACAAGAAGGGCTTTTTCAAAGACGAAGGCCTCGACTTCGATTTCATCAACTCCGGCAGCAGCACGCGCTCGGCCCAGCAGGTCGCCGCAGGTTCCGCGCCGATCGGCAGCTCGTCGATGGTGGACACCATGCGCGCCATCGACAAAGGCGCCGGGATCAGGATCTTCCTCAACAGCCTCGCGGTCGGCACCCACAGCCTGATCGGCCAGAAGACCATCCATTCGGTGAAGGAGCTGAAGGGCAAGCGGGTGATGACCGGCGGCACCGGCGACATCACCAACCTGTGGTGGTTCGCCATGGCGCAGCGCCAACGGCCTCGACCGCTGAGAAGGACGTCGAGTTGCTGTTTTCCGGCGCCACCACGGCGCGGCTCGCGGCGCTGGTCGCCGGCGCCGTCGATGCCACCATGCTGTCGACGCCGCAAAGCTTCCAAGCCGTCCAGGACGGCTATTCCGATCTCGGCCCGGTGGCGCCATTCCTCGGCGAATTCCCGATGATGATCTGGCACGTCAACGAGGCCTGGGCGAAGACCCACGAGAAGGAGCTGCTGGCCTTCATCCGCGCCCACAACAAGGCGGTGCGCTACATGTCCGACCCGGCCCACAAGCAGGAGGTGTCGCAGCTTCTGGCCGACGCCTCGCATTCCAAGCTCGACGACGCGCTGAAGACCTGGGACCTGTGCATGAAGGTCAAGGCATTCGTGCCGGACGGCGCCGTGTCCGACGAGGCCACCGAACGGGTGCGCGACACCTGCTCAAGACCGGCGACATCAAGAACAAAGGCGAGCCGCCGCGCCTATGTCGACCACCGCTTCGCCAATGCGGTGAAGTGACCTCGCATGTTCGACAACCTGTTCCGTCTCGACGGCAAGGTCGCCGTGGTCACCGGCGCAGGCAACGGGCTCGGCCGCTCGTTCGCGCTGGGGCTTGCGGCGTTCGGCGCGACGGTGATCTGCGCCGACAAGAATCTGGAGGGCGCCGACGAGACTGCGTCGCTCGCCAAGCAGTCGCGCGGCAAGGCCGAAGCCGGCCAATGTCGACGTCGCCGATGAGGCCTCGGTCGACGACATGTGGCAAGCGATCACGGCAAGTCATCCGCCGCATCGACATCCTGATCAACAACGCCGGCATCAACACCGACACGCCGCGCACCCATGAATACAGCGTTGCCGACTGGGACCGGGTGATGGCGGTCAACCTGCGCGGCGTATTCCTGACCACGCGCAAGGCGCTCAAGCTGATGCTGCCCGGCCCCGGCTCGATCATCAACATCAGCTCGATTGCGGGCTTGCGCGGCTATTTCCCGGGCTTTGCCTCGATGTCGGTCAGCTACTCGACCTCGAAGGCCGGCATCGTCGGCTTCACCCGCCAGGTCGCGGCCGAATACGCCAAAGAACAAATCCGCGTCAATGCCATCGCGCCCGGCTGGCACGGCGGCACCGCGCTTGGCGCCGAGCGGCGCGCCGCCGCCGGCCCCGAGGGCGGCAAGCAATTCGAGGAAGCCCTGCACGCCCGCATCCCGATGAAGCACCGCGGCGTACCTGACGACCTGGTCGGCCTCGTCGTCTATCTCGCCAGCGACGCCTCGCACTATGTCACCGGCCAGGTCATCGCCCATGATGGCGGCTGGGACGCCATGGTGGTGTGATGCCCGAATTTGTCGTCGAATTCGGCAAAGACGGGCCACCGCCGGACGACGGCCGGCTCGACGCCGCGGCGTTCCATCGCAATCATGCGGCGATCGCGCCGGTGCTGCGGAATTTCCTGGAAGGCCGCGCCGGGAATGTCCTGGAGATCGGCAGCGGCACCGGCCAGCACGCCGCAGCCTTTGCCCGGCTGCTGCCGGCGATCACCTGGTGGCCGACCGATCTCAACGACAGTCATCTGCGCAGCATCGTCGCCTGGCGCGACCACGTGAAACTCGACAATGTGAAACCGCCGGTCCGGCTCGATGCCAGCGCGGCCGACTGGAAGCTCAACAAGCACGGCCTGCCAAATCAATTCGCGGCGATCTTCTGCGCCAACGTGATCCATATTGCGCCGTGGTCGGTGGCTGAGGGACTTTTCGCCGGCGCCAGCCGCCATCTCGTTCCCGGCGGACGGCTCTTCCTCTACGGCCCGTTCCGCCGCGATGGCGCGCACAACGCACCGAGCAATGCCGCGTTCGACGAAAGCCTGCGGCAGCGACAATCCAGATTGGGGCGTGCGCGACACCGCGGACCTCCGCATGCTCGCCGAGGCGAACGAGCTTGCACTTTGTCGAGCTCACAGAAATGCCGTCGAACAACGCGATTCTGATTTTCGAGCGTCGCACGTAACTCACCACGTCATGCGCGAGCTTGACCCGACCATCCCGCTTAGGTTGGCATTGTGCTCACCTGGTCAGGATCGCCGGGTCAAGCCCGGCGATGACAGCGTCGGGTCAGAGATTGAAATTCACTCCGGCTTGAAATTCAGCGCCACGCCGTTGATGCAATAGCGCAGCCCGGTCGGCGGCGGGCCGTCCGGGAACACATGGCCGAGATGGCTGCCGCAGCGGCTGCAATGCACCTCGGTGCGCGCCATGCCGTAGCTGCTATCCGTCGTGGACTCGATCGCACCCGGCTCCGGATCGTTGAAGCTTGGCCAGCCGGTACCGCTTTCGAATTTCCGCTTCGACTTGAACAGCGATTGTCCGCAGCCGGCGCAGAAAAACTCTCCCGCACGTTTCTCGTAGTTCAGCGCGCAGCTTCCCGGCCGCTCGGTGCCATGCTCGCGCATGATGTGATACTGCTCGGACGAGAGCAGCTTGCGCCATTCGGCATCAGTGCGGGTTACCGGATAGGTCTTGGTGTCCATGGGTTGGCTCCTCGAACCACGCCCTAAGATAAGGTCAAGCAGGCCCACCCGTTAGACCGTCCGGTCGAGCAATTCGATCGAGACGCCTTGCGGACCCTTGACAAAGCAGACGCGCGTGCCCGGCCGAACGGTGGTCGGTTCGCGGGTGAACTCCACGCCTTTGGCCTTGAGTTCGGCCGCGATGGCGTCGATACCGGTCACCGCCAGACCGAAATGGTCGAGCCCCTGGTAAGGCGTCACAGGCGGCGCGTTGACGCCGTCGCCGGGCTTCACAGGCGCCAGGAAAACATTGGCCCCGCCGATCTTGAGATCGATGCGCGGCGCACCCTGCTGCATGGAGCGGATCACCTCGGCGCCGAGCATCTGCTCGAACCATTTCGCCGCAGCCTCCGGATCGGGGGTGCGCAGATGGATATGATCCCAGGTGAACTTGGCCATGGCGGTATCCTCCCAATGGACATGTCCAAACGTTAGGACATGCCCGTGGGGGACGCCAATAGCCAAAGTGCATGCGACCGATGCGCCGTCATTCCAGGCCGCCCACCTGGCGGCCGACCCACCAGGCGTCAGGTTTTGCGAAACGCGAGCCTTTTGTGCGCCGGCGTCGCGTGATGCTTGGTGGCAACGGCGCTGACCGCCGGCTTTACGGAATTCGACGCCGTTCCCCAGTGGGGTTCGTCGGCGCCATCGCCCCAATTGCGCGGGCGGTAGAACGTGTGAATGCCGTAACGCACCATCACCTTCATCTCGCGGACCCAACGCGGGTGCACATAGGACGCGTGATAGTGGGTGGCCTTAGCCACCTCGGGCAACCAGACCTGAGCGGCGAGCGTCTGCTTGGCGATACGGTTGGCCCGCGCCCAGGCGCCGCGCTCGCGGATCGTCTCGGGCTTGCCGTCGCAGGCGAAGGTGAACTGGCAGGACAGGTGCCTGTGCGCGTTCTGAAAAACCACTGAGCAGATGTCCTTCGGGTAGTACGGCGAGAACACCCGGTTGAGCACCACCTGCGCCACCGCCTGCTGGCCGCGCAGCACCTGGTCCCGTGCTTCGAAATAAACCGCCTGGGCGAGGCACGTCTCGGCCTTGTCGTAGTCCTTGCCATGCAGGTCGAGGCGCTGGGCCGGCGACAGCGGCGGCTTTGGCAGCGGCAGAACGCTCATCGTCTTGGAGAGTTCGGTGACGGCGGCGGGCTCGGCGGCCTTGGCCCGCGGGATCGGAACCGTGGCAGGCTTGACAGGCTGCGCTGCGGCCGGCGGCTCGACCGGCTCGATCTTCGCCATCTCTGCGAGCGGCGGGATCAGATCAGGCTTCGGCGTCTCGAACACCAGCGGCGCCGGAACAATCGGCCGATCGTCCTCTGCATTCGGTAGCGCAGCCGGCGCGATGCTCGCGGTCCGCGTTGGCGCGGGTTCAACGGCGGCAGGAACAGCCTCATCCGCTTTCGGCTCGGCCGTAGGCGCCGGTTCGACCGCAACCACGGGCTCGACCGGAAGGACCGGCGCAACCGAGGCGATGGATGTGTCGTGCGGCGCGGTTGCGGGCGCCTGTGGCGGCGACACCGGTGCGGGTGCAGGCTCGACAGGGAATTCCGGCATCGTCCGCACCACCGGCGCCCTCTGCGGCGGTGCCGGCTCGCCAACCGGCGTGACGTCGTGGCGCGTGACATCCTCGGCAACCTTCACGACGCGCTCGACCGTCGGAATGGCGCGATCGGCCTTAGGCGAAAGACGCAGCGACGACAGCGCCACCGTGAATGCGTGCGCGGTCAGTTTCTCCGGCATGCCATAGGCACCGGCGGCACCAACCACGGCCAGCATGCCGACAGTGCCTGCGACCGAGCCGATGAAGGTCCGCCGCACCGAGCGCGCGGCTTCGTCCAGCATTGCCTTGTTGTTGCGCATCGAAGGCCCCCTCGAATGCCGATCCAATCTGGATTTTCGAGGAGTCACTCATAGCGCCGCCATGCGCTTCTGCGGCAATCTTCGCGAATTAACGTAAAACCGAATGGCTAATATTAACGACGTTGGTGCGAGCAGCGCAATGATCCCGAAAAAGCCTGTCCCGCACTTGATGCGGGATGGGAACCGGTTTCGGACAAGACCATGCGCCAACAAAACGTCAAAACCACCCTGCGCCGCGCGCCGCACTCCACAGCAACCGCAAACCGAGCAGCGTTAACGCCAGTTGCAGCACCAGGCGGAAGCGGTCTTCCCTGGTCCGCAGCAACGCCGCCTCGCCGATCCAGTTGCCGACCGCGCCTGTTGCGATCATCGCCACCATCAGCGGCACGTAGCTACCGACGGCGAAGCCGATGAAGCCGAAGGCCGCGACCTTGGCAAGGTGCGACGTCATCATCAACGCGCCCATGGTGGCGACATGGACGCGCCGGTCCGGCGTGGATGCGGCAATGAAGGGTGCGAGCAGCGTCCCGGTGGCGCTGACGAACACGCCGAGGAAGGTGGTGAAGAAGCCCAGCACGGCGAAGCGGCGGCCGACGTCGCCCAGGCGGCCGAGCTTCGGCATCCATGTCACCAGCAAGATGAAGGCGCCGAGGATCAATTCCAGCCATGTGGTGGTCAGCGCCACGAACACCTTGGCGCCGATCGCCGCCCCGATCACCGAGCCGACCACGAACGGCAGCACCGCCGGGCGCATCACCTGGCGCCACATGATCATGGTGCGGGTCGACGCCGGAGCCGAGCATCACCACCGTGTGCACCGGAATGAGCGCCAGCGGCGGCATCACCGTGGCCATCAGGCCGAGCAGCACGATGCCGCCGGCGGCGCCGGTGAACACGCCGATAAAGGAGGTCACGAGCGACGCCAGCATCAGCCCGGCGAACGTCAGCAGACCGACGCCGGGAGTTCCAAGAAAATCCATGAGATAGCGAGTGCGGATGTCGAGGGAAGGATGAAGCTCAACGCCAGAAAGCACCGCGCGGAACACGGCGCAACAGGTCATTGCGCATGGCTCGATCCGCCGGCCTCCGCCGCCATCAGCATCACGCCGCGGCAGAGCCCGGCCGCGACCGCGCGATGCCGAGCGCCAGAATGCGGTTGAGCAGATCGGGATATTTCAGCCCGTCGTGCTGCGCCGACTGGGCGAACTCCTCGGCCTTGGCGATCTCGGGGTTGGGATTGGCCTCGATGAAATACGGCGTGCCGTCGGTGCGCCAGCCGGAAATCGATGCGGGCGTAGCCGTCGAGCTCGAGCGTGCGGCAGATGCGCTTGACCATGTTCTGGATGCGCGCCGTGACAGGCGGCGGCAAGCCCTTGGCCGGGCCCTCCACGATGCCGTGGCGCTGCTGGTATTCGAGGTTGTGCTTGACCTTCTCGGTGGCGATCGGCCGCGTGCCCTGGGCCAGATCGCCGAACTGCAGCTCCCAGATCGGCAGCACGCGGCGGCGATCGTTGCCGAGCACGCCGACATAGATTTCGCGGCCCTCGATGTATTGCTCGGCGATCGCGGCGGTGCCGATGCGCTCGTGGATGAAGGCGACGCGCTCGGCC
Organism: uncultured Alphaproteobacteria bacterium; assembly: GCA_963702635.1. Taxonomy (GTDB): domain Bacteria; phylum Pseudomonadota; class Alphaproteobacteria; order Rhizobiales; family Xanthobacteraceae; genus Z2-YC6860. Next base: position 2,045,603 of record CAVPDL010000001.1, on the reverse strand, counting down.
AGCGCCTCGTCGGTCTCGACCACCGAGGCCTGGGCGATGCCCATCGAGGCATCCTCGATCAGGCTCTTCACGATCAGCGGCAGGCTGCAGCCGCGGCGGGCGCTTGACCTTGCGGCCGATCGGAAACACCGCGAAGGCCGGCACCGGCACGCGGTGATAGTGCACGAGCTTCTTGGACAGGTCCTTGCCGCGCGCCAGCACCAGGCCGCGCGGATTGCAGCCGGTGTAGGGCACGCGCAGCAGTTCGAGATAGCTCACCACGCTGTGGTCGTAGACCGCCTCGCCGTGAAACTCTTCCAGCAGATTGAACACCACGTGCGGCTTGAAGCTCTCGACCTCGTCGCGGATCGGCGCCAGCTCGTTCTTGACGCCGAGCGGCTGCACCTCATGGCCGCTGCCGCGCAGCGTCGTGACCACGTCGTATTCGGTCTTCCAGATGTGGATTTCCTGCTCGCTCGTGACCCTTCAGCGAATCCGGCGGCACCAGATCCGGATGCATCAGCACCAGGACGCGGAGCTTCTTCATAGCGCGATCCACTGCCGCCGCAGCGGGCTGTAGAGCGAGTGCACGGTCTTCGCGGTCAGCAGCACCGTGAAGTCCGGTCCGCAACTGCCGCTCGGAGCCGACCGCGCGCAGCTTCAACTCGCGGCAGCGCTCGATCATCTCGTCGAGCACGGTGTCGAGCGTGAGCTGGTATTCGCCGGTCCATTTCGCCACCAGCCGGCGGATCGTCGGCTCGATGGTGCCGGATGAAGGCCGCCGCCGGCGGCGAATTGCGGTGCCGCGGGCTCATGGAGAAGATGCGCAGCAGATCGCGGTCGTAGGCCCGCGGCGATGTCGACCGAATAATGCTCGAGCTTCTTCTTGTAGTGCTCGCCGAGGGTGATGCGCAGCGTGCGCAGCGGCTCGACCTCGCGTCCGCCGCGTCAGCTTCGGCTTCTCGCCTGGCGATCTCCGCCATCAGCTCGTCGACGTATTGCAGCTTCTTCAGCGCCGGCCAGCCCTCGTAGCGCTTGCGCCAGTTCGAGCGCGGCGTCAGCCACACCGCGAACGTCTCGGCGAAATCCTCGTCCGGATGGCTTTGCGCATACCAGAGCCGGAGATGCTGGACGAAATTCCGGCTCGCCGGATCGGGCCGATAATAGCGCGGATAGCGCGTCGATGAACGGCCGAACAGGCGCTGCCAGCGGCGATGACGATGCAGCGCATAGGAGTGCTGCATGACGTGGCCGGCCTCGTGGCGCAGGATGCGCATGCATTCGGCGCGCGTGCCGCCCTCGACGTCGATGATCATCTTGCGTTCGAGCCGCATCAGCCGCGGATGCGCCAGATAGAACGGGAAGGCGATGCCCGGCGTGTTGCTCGGGCTGAACCATTCGCTCGACAGCCAGGCGTGCGGCCGGACCTTGAGGCCCTTCTCCGCCATCTCGTCGTGCAGCTCGTGCAGGCAACTCGGACAGCCAGGTGCCGCGAAACGGCAGCTTGAGGTCCTTCAGCCGCAGCTCCATCAGCCGCTCGTCGGACCAGCCGGCCCAGCGCGGCTGGCGTTTTCGTCGTTTCCGCGTTCTCCGGCGCGCCATGGGCTCAGATCACCTCCGGCAGCGTGCGGGCCTGCCACAGCGACGCCCGCCATCTTATCGCGATCAGGATCGTGAAGACAAGGCCGACGATCGCATAGAGCGACGCGGTGGCGCGAAAGCCGATCCAGCCGATCAGCACGCCGGCGGCCAGCAGGCCCGAGCGGCAGGCTGTAGATCGCCAGCATCCGCACGCCCATGATCCGGCCGCGATAGCGCGGGCTCGAGGCGCTGAGCAGGATCACGGTGTGGCAGACCATGGTCAGGCTCTGGAAGAAGCCGCACAGCATCAGCATGGCGATGCCGGCCAGACATCGTCGTCATCTGCGCGAACACCAGCACCAGGATGTGCCAGATCACCGCGGAGACGATCATGATGCGGGCCAGCTCGATCCGCATGCCTGAGCGCGTCATGCCGATCGAGCCGACGAAGGCGCCGAGCGGCGACGCTCGCCACCAGATAGCCGAGCCCGGTCTGGTCGGTGTCGATAGATTTCCTTGGCGGCGTAGGGCATCAGGCCGTTGGTCAGCGGAAACACCGCGAAGTTGAACAGCAGCGCGTACCACACGATCGCCAAGAGCCGCGGCGTATTCCAGACCAGCACCATGCCCTCGGCGCAGCTCGCGCCACGGCGACGGCTTTCGCTCGGCCGCTTCGGCGGCGCGCCTCCTCGGCGCGCGGCCGGATCTCGGCACCACCGCGTTCCAGGTCAGGAGCGCGCCGAGCACGATAGAACGTCGGTGATCGCCACATAGGCTCGGCCCGATGCCGATTGCAGCGAACAGGCCGGCGCCGGTCAGCGCGCCGAAGATGCGCGCGGTGTCCGAGGTGGTGCGGCGCGATGCCCATGGCCGCGGTGAGCGATGTCGGCGGCATGGTGTCGGCGATCAGCGCGCCGCGCAGCCCCATGTCGGAGGGCCGCACCAGCCCGGTGATCGCCGACAGCACCAGCACGATCGACGGCCGCAGCGTGCCGGTGAAGGCGAGCACCATCAGGATCGCCGCGACCAGCGCATAGGTCGCGCGCATCGCCGGTCAGCATGTTGCGATGGCCGATCCGGTCGCTCCACACGCCGACGATCGGCGCGATCAAGGTGCCGCCGTAGAGCGAGCGCGCCGAACAGCGTCAGCATCACCACCGAGTTGGTCGCGACCAGCACGTACCAGCCGAGGATGAGCGTCTCCATCTCGAACGCCCACGACGTCAGCAGGTCCGCCGGCCACTGGAAGCGGTAGCTGCGGATGCGGAACGGCGCGAGCGCGCCGAGGGAGGAGCGGGAGCATGTCGGGGATTGCGGTCCGAAGGAGGGGGATCGGAAGTCCTGCCAGAACCATAGCAAACCCGGCCGCCGCGCGGGGCAGCCCGAGCGCCGATCGGATTTCGCCAGGAACCCGCCAGTCGCCGGACGCGCGTTGAAGCGGCGTTGGATGGGAAGGGAGGTTTTGCGCTGGCTTCGGGCAGACCGAGCCCGCATCGAATGCGGAGGGACATCATGGCCCCGAAATCGAGCTACCTGATCGGCGGCCTGGCCGCAGCGGCGCGCGATGATCGTCGCCCTCCCCGCCGCTCAAGGCATTGGCGCCGCGACGAAACGAGCCGCCGCCGCTGGTCCAGGTCAACCGCGCCGCCAAGGGCGACCGGCTGATCGTCCAGCCGCAGACCATCGCGGTGGAAGAAGCCTCGGCCGCGCGAGCCGAGTCAGCATGCGCGAGCCGAGCTCGCCACGCACGACCAGACCGGCAAGCCGCCGGATCATGGACGGCTGCGAGCCGCTGTTCAGCCCGGTCGTCGTGCCGGCGATGGCGCATCTCGCCGGCCGCTGCGTCGGCTGACGATCACAGTTTGTGTTGAGTTGCGTCAAGGGCGGCCCATCGGCCGCCCTTTTTGAGCGGATACAGCCCTACCGGATCGGCGGCGCGTACAGGATGCCGCCGGCGTTCCACAACTGGTTCAAGCCGCGCGGGATGCCGAGCTTGGAGCCGGAGCCGACGTTGCGCTCATAGACCTCGCCGTAGTTGCCGACGTGGCTTGATGATGCGCACCGCCCAGTCCTTGGTCAGGCCGAGGTTCTCGCCATAGTCGCCCTCGGTGCCGACGAAGCGCATCACGTCCGGCTTCTTCGACTTCAGCGCCTCGTCGATGTTCTTGCGAGTTGATGCCGAGCTCCTCGGCGTTGATCATCGCGAACAGCGTCCACTTCACCAGCAGCAGCCAGTCGTCGTCCTTCTGCCGCACCACCGGCGCCAGCGGCTCCTTGGAGATGACGTCGGCCAGGATGACGTGCTCGCCCGGCTTGCCGAGCTTCAGCCGCAGCGCATAGAGCTGCGAGACATCGGAGGTCAGCGTGTCGCACTGGCCGGAGTCGTAGGCCTTGAACACGTCGTCCACCGTGGCGAAACTTCTTCACCTCGTACTTCATGTTGTTGGCGCGGAAATAGTCGGCGAGGTTGAGCTCGGTGGTGGTGCTCGCTCTGGACGCAGACCTTGCTGCCGTCGAGCGCCAGCGCCGAGTTCGATGTTGCGCGCGCGCGGCACCATGAAGCCCTGGCCGTCGTAGTACGACACGCCGGCGAAGTGCAGGTAGTATTCGGTCTCGCGCGACATGGTCCAGGTCGAGTTGCGCGCCAGCACGTCGACCTTGCGCTTGCCGAGCTCCTCGAACCGCTCCTTGGCGTCGAGCGGAATGAACTTCACCTTCTTCGGATCGTCGAAGATCGCCGCCGCGATGGCCCGGCAGAAATCGACGTCGAAGCCCGACCAGTTGCCCTTGTCGTCCTTCGGCCGAGAAGCCCGGCAGCCCGGTGTTGACGCCGCAATGACGGCGTCGCGGCGCACCGTGCGCTTCAGCGTCTTGGTGTCGTAGCGCTCGTAGGTGACGGCGGCGGCGGCGACCGCGAGCGCGATCACGCAGCCGATCAGGAGGCCGGTGCGGAAATTCCAGCCGAAGAATTTACGCATGCCAGTCCTCCTGCCCGCGGTTCCGATCAGACTTCGAGGCCGCTGCCGGATGATCGACCTTGGTGCCGACCGGAATGCGATCGTAGAGATCGGTCACGTCAGGATTGGTCAGGCGGAAGCAGCCCGACGACACCGCGGTGCCGATGGTCTGCGGCTGGTTGGTGCCGTGGATGCGATAGACCGTGCTGCCGAGATACATGCGCGCGCGCGCCGAGCGGATTGCCGGGGCCGCCGGCCATCCAGCGCGGCAGATAGGGCTGGCGCTGGATCATCTCCGGCGGCGGCGTCCAGTCCGGCCATTCCTGCTTGCGCGTGATCTTGACCAGGCCCTGCCACTGGAAGCCGTCGCGGCCGACGCCGATGCCGTAGCGCAGCGCGCGCCCGCCGGGCTGCACGACGTAGAGAAAGCGCTCGTCGGTCTGCACGATGATCGTGCCGGGCGGTTCGGTGGTGCGGTAAAATACCACCGTCTTCTGGTACTTGGGATCGAGTTGCTCTTCTTGCGGCGAGGCTTCATAGCCCGGCTGGTCACCGTCGACCCGGCCCTGAGCGAAGGCATTTGGTGCCGGCAGCGCTGCCAGCAAGGCAAATTGCGCGAAAATGTAGAGATTACGTGGCTTCATGAGTAAATCCCGTATCGATTGCCGGGCGGTGCTCACCCCGAACGAGCCGCCCAATGGCCCCGTGGGGATAAAATCCGACTCAGCGGGCTTCGGCAAGTGGCCCCAAGGTCCACTATGCGCCGACGTTATGATCGCCATAGGCCCAATGCGGCAGCGGCAGACCTGCAACCGGGGCCCGAAATGCCGCGATTGTGTCGCCGGACAGCGAACCGAGATAGGCGGTTCGAAGATCCGCCCCGCCGAAGGCGATGCTGGCGATGTTCTGAACGCGCGTGCCGGATTTCATATAAAAATGCTCGCGCCTGATCGAGCCGTCGGTCAGCACGCGCTCGACCTCCGCGATATGCGCGGCATTGCCGTCCTCGAACACCATCGTAGCCTTGCCGTCCGGCGCGACACGCCACAGCCGGTTGCTGACGATGCTGGTGACCCAGAGATGGCCCTCGGCGTCGAACGCCATGCCGTCGGCGAAAGTGCCGTGGCCGAAGGTGGTGAAAATCTCGCGGCCTGACAGATCGCCGTGGGCGCCGATCCTGAAGCGGGTGATCCGTCGCCCCTGCGTCTCGACCACGTAAAACCATTGTCCGCTCGGATCGATGCGCGCCTCGTTCGTGAAAGCGAAGCCGTCGGCGACGATCCGCGCGCCCTTCCGATCCCTCAGGCAGACGAAGCCGTCCCGGCATTCCCGTTGGCCAAGGCCGGTCATCGCCTTCGACAGAGGATCCGAGCGCGTCGTCACCGTGACCCAGACCCGGCCCTGTTCGTCGTTGAAGACGAAATTCGCCTTCGCCAGCCGTTCGCCGTCCGCTTCCATCAGGTACGGCTCAACCCTGCCGCCCGGCCGCCGCGTCCAGACGCCGCCGTCATGGCCCATGTTGGCCACGAGGAACGTACCGTCCGGCAACAGCGCGAAGCCATTGGGGATGAAGTCGCGCAGGTCCGCAGGCTGCCGCCATGGCAGCAGCGACTGGCTGCCGTCCGGCTCGATCCTCAGGATGCCGCCGCCGCGGTCTGCGACGTAAAGCCTTCCCGACGGCATGCACAGCACGCACTCCGGGCGCTTCAAGTCCCGCCCGACGAAGCTCAACTGATCGACATCAATGCGCAACGCGTTACATCGCCTTGGCGTTGATATGCGCCGCCGGATTGCCCGGCGCCACGACGTGCTTGTCGAGGTCGTAGACACCCTGCACCAGCTTGTTGAGGTCGGTGCCGGTGACGCGGATGTAGCGCGAGCCGGGTGTGAATTCGACGGTGTGGACGATCCCGGGATGGAAGACTCCGGCGTCACCGGCGTTGAGCTCATACGACTCGATCTTCTCCAGGTCGGCCGGCCCGTTCTGCTTGTCGCCCTTGGCGCCGTCCTTCCTTCGCCACACCTCGACGTTGGTGTGGCCGAGCGCCTGGCCGTAGATCGCCCACGAGGTGCCGTGGTCGTGCGGCGGCGATTTCGCGCCGCCCTTGAAGCAATGCGCCAGCACGTTGAAGTCCAGTTCCGGATCGCGATAGAGCAAGGTGGTGCCGGGTTTGTGCTCCGGGCTGCAGTGCTTGGCGACGAAGTCCTTTTCCTTGAGCAACCTGGCGAGACAATCGCGTGCCTTCTCCCGCCCGCCGTCGCCCGGATCGGCCTTCATGGCGTTGCGGGCGTCCTGACAGAACTGTTCGAGCGTGTAGGCCATCGGGTCCTCCTGACGTTTGCCGCAACCTAAGCAGAGATTCGTTGGTCGCCCAACAGCTCGCGGTTTCGTACTTAGTCTAGGGCCTGTCCTCAATTAGAGGATTCCCAAGCAGATTATCGCGTGATTCATAGGCGGTCAGCCGATTCGGAGCTGACAGATGCGCCGCTATGGTCTTCGGGATGATCAATGGGCCAGGGTCAAAGATGTGCTGCCGGGACGGCAGGGTCACGTCGGAGTGACCGCCAAGGATAATCGGCTGTTTGTGGAGGCGGTGCTTTACCGCTATCGCGCCGGAATACCATGGCGAGACCTTCCAGAGCGTTTTGGGGACCCGATCAAGATTCACACGCGATTTTCGCGCTGGGCCAAGAGCGGCGTGTGGAAGAAGCTGTTTGAGATGCTGGCGAGCGATGCCGACAATGCGTGCGCCATGATCGACAGCACGATCGTGCGGGCGCATCAGCATAGCGCCGGCGCCCAAAAAAAGACGGCGAAGACCAAGCGATCGGGCGCAGCAAAGGCGGGCTGAGCACCAAGGTTCATGCGCTTGTCGACGCATTGGGCAATCCGCTGGACTTCATTTTGACGCCGGGCCAAGCCCATGACCTGGAAGGTGCCGACGCGCTGCTGCCAAACATGGCGGCCGACACCTTACTGGCAGACAAAGCCTTCGATGCCGATGAACGGGTGATCGAGCCCTTGCTGGCCCGGGGCAAGTCGGTCGTGATCCCACCCAAGAGCAACCGCAAGATTAAACGAGATTTCGACAAGGAGGCCTACAAGGCGCGCCACCTCATCGAGAATTTTTTCTGCAAGCTCAAGCAATATCGCGCCATCGCCACGCGCTACGACAAAACCGCCAGAAATTTCCTCGCCGCAATTCACCTCGCGGCTGCTATCATCTGGCTCAATTGAGGACAGGCCCTAGTTCAACGCGAACCAGAGCTTTGCGACGAATGCCGGGCCGCACCAATGCGAGGTCAGGCCGTCCGGGTTGGTGACGGAATCGGGGTGGCCACCCGGCCGCGCATTGGGATCGCCGGTGAAGACGAAGCAATTCTCCCTCGTGAGATTGGTGTCGTGGTAGCGGAGGTCGAGGTTGAGCATCTTGCGGGTGATGGTCACACCCGCGTTCCAGTTCAGATAGTCGGGGAGCGGAAAGCCGCCGAGATCAGGGGCCTGGTTGCCGAACCAGGAATAGCCGGCGGCGGCCGTGAACGACACGCCGATGTCCTGCGGCAGCAGGCGGCCCGGTACGTCGTAGCCGATCCCCGCTGCGGCGTAGCGGCTCCAGGCGCCGGTGTTGGAGACATTGGGCGAATAGGCAAATCCGCCGACCACGCGAATCAACTCGGCGAGCCTGGTTTCGGCGCGGATGGCAGCTTCCCAGTAATCGATGCCACGGGAGTCGGCGGCAGGTGCCTCGCCGGGATAGCGGAAATAGGTCACGCCGAGATCGAAGTCGATCACGCCAAGTTTCGGACGAATGCCACCGCTCAGCGAGATTTCTGCCGATGGCTGGGTCGGCAGTCTGACGCTCGCCACGGCGACGCCGGCATACAGCAAAGCGTATGTCGCCTCGATCGCCGCGCCGACCGCCGGCTTGCGATCGGACAAGGTGACGCCACGGTAAACGTAATCGGTCGTCAGGCCGCCGCGCATCTCGAATTCGAACTGGTTCTTTCCGCCGTCCGGCGTCCCAGGCCTGCTTTCGGACGCGGACCAGCCGTGGCCGCCGAGGCCGATCGCGGCGGCGGCGGCCGGAGTTTGGGCAGACTGTCCGGACACCTGGGCGCCCGCGCCAGTGGCGCCGAACAGTTGAAGGCAGAGCCAGCCCGCGCCGACCACAACAGCCTTAAGCGCCGGCTGAAGCGACACCGCGCCCCACCTCACGACTCGCCGGCGGCCGGCCCGGGACGAATGAACGCTACGCCAGAATTCCATCATGACTCGTCGAATTGCGCTTCACTGCAATTGAGGCGGCAGCAGATAGAGCGTCATGGCGAAGATCAGGTACACATTGAGAACCAAGGCTCCAATGAACCAGGCGGAGCGGCCGCTGTTCGTCACCAGGGACGCGGTCATGGTCGCGATCAGCATCATCACGATTGCCCCTGGCCAGAACTGCAGATCCATCGGCGCTGGACCGATGGCGTAGCTGAGCAGGATCAGCACCGGAGCGACGAACAGCGCAATCTGGGATGCGCTGCCGAGCGCAATGCCCACGCTCAGGTCCAGGCGGTTCTTCCGCGCTCCAGAGAAGGCCGAAGCCATCTCCGCCGCACCGCCAACGAGGGCCACCACGATGAAGCCGACAAAGGCCGGCGTCATGCCGAAGGCTTCGGCGGCGTGCTGGACGGATTCGACGAAAATCTCGCTGACCAGGGCGACCAGCAAGGTCACGCCAGCCAGGGTGCCGAGCGCCAGGCCGATCGGCCACGGTGTCTCGTCGCCGGCGCCGTGATCCGTGCCGGCAAAAAACTCGCGATGGGTCTTGAGCGAGAACAGCATGCCAAGGGCGTAGGAGGCGATGAGCAGCGCTGACAACCCGAGACTCAGGGTCAGGCTGAACGTCGAGCTCGAGGCGGTGGCTTCCGTCTCGGCCAGCATCGAGGGGATCAACAGCGCAATCGTCGCCAGGAACAGCAGCCCGGCCTGCAGGCGCGCACTATTGCGGTTGTATTCCTGCACATGATGCTTGAGTCCGCCCAGCAGAAGCGATGCGCCCAGCATGAACAGAGAGTTGGTGACGATTGCGCCGGCGATCGAAGCTTTCACGAGAATGTATTGTCCCGCATGCAGCGCGGTCAGCGCGATGATCAACTCGGTCAGATTACCGAGAGTGGCGTTGAGAAGGCCGCCGACCGCATCGCCAGTTTTTGCGGCCACGGATTCCGTCGCGCTACTCAGCAGCGCAGCCAGTGGTACGATCGCGAGAACCGAAATGACGAACAGCAATGCGTGCGCTTCAGGCTTGAGCGCCTTAACGACAAACAGGACGGGGACAATGGCGAGCAGCCAGAGCAGTCGGTTGTCGCGGATTTCCTCAAGCAGCGGCCGGATCGCTTGCATGCGTTCGCCCCGATACAGCTTCACCAACCTTATCGCTGAGCCGGCCAGTGTACTCTCGACGCTGGCCGTTAGAAACCAGCAAACTTGCAGACAGCAGCCTGCTTCAACCGCCGAGGGCGATCGCGACGCCGACCAGCGCGCAGCCAATCGCGACCATCACAATCCCGGTTGACCACGGAGGAAGTCCCGTGCAGCGGGCGTAGGCATAGCCGCACATGAACAGCATCGCGAGCGCAATGGTGTTGGAAAGCCGCAGCGCCGGCTGGACCTCGCCGATGAAAAGAAACGGTATGACCATCGGAAAGGTGGAGACGAAAACCCAAAGGCATATCGCTGCAGCGCTCAGCGCGTCGCCGGCTGTCAGGCCGGGGCGGGCCGGCGGTTCGGAACGATCGAGCAGCTTCTGCCGCATCGAGCGAGCCTCGTCTCCCGACAGGACCGACGCCAGCGACTCCGGCAACGCTTCCACGATGAGACGTGTGGCCTCGTCAGGGTTGACCGTCTGCCGCACTGACCGCAGCATCCGAAGATCGCGTCCGCGCTCGTCGATGCGGCCCATCGCGTACAAGGCAGCGTCGATGATGCCCCACGCCAGGTTGCAGCCCAGCGCACCCATGACCATCGTCCGGATCTCAGTGTGACCGGCGGTGGCGGCACTGATCGTGTTCGTGCTGGTCAGGACCATGATCAGGCCGAACAGGACTTCAGATATCCTGTCGATCGGATCGAGCAGACGTCCGAACGGTTTTCCTGCTTCGAACGCCATCGGCTTGATGCTCCCACGGCGCGCATCGTAGCGGCTCGCAGCACGTCGCAGGAAGGGGTGGCGCAGCGAAATGGCGGCGGGCGTTTCTTCAGCCCGCACGAAAGGAAACGCTTGGCGCAGCGCGCGTAGCGAGGCTGCTGATCCCGCCCAAGACTGGCGGGTTCAAGCAAATCTTTGGCGATGATAACACTTCATTGCGCATGAGTTTAACCAGCCTGTTGCGTTCGGTCGGGTGGAAGGACCTGTTCCGTCGGTGCGGCGACTACATCAATAAAATCCTCAAGGGCGCCAAGCCTGCCGACCTTCCGGTCGAAGAGCCTACAAAGATCGAGCTGGGCCGAAGGCTGCTCAATGCAATGCGCGTGCCGGCCATCCGGATCGCCCGCCTCCGGTTTGGGGGAAACTGGTCCCCCTATCAAAGCATTCCCTTGAACTGATACGACTACCGCTCCTGAGCTCGGGGGCGGGTATGCGGCGGCGGGAATTTCTCGGTGCTGTATTGGGGCGGGAGCGGACATGCCGCGAATTACGCGCGAGTTCGATTCAGCGGCTAGTTTGTTTACTCCGACGATGCAATTCGGCTTCTAACGCGTCACGCTCAATTTCCATTCGCACCAAGGCCACGCCTCGCTCTCCGCCCTCTTCTGCGACGGTGCGAAGTGTTAGCCATGCGATGATTTCGGTAGTATCGAATATGAGGGGACTCCGCAGCGCGCAGGTAGCCGTCGATAACTCGGTTAGTCGCCTCCTTCCGCGCCCTGGCGGGTTGTCGGCAAAACCCTGAATAGCTTTTCCGCGTTTAATCCCTTCATGAATAGAAGCGCTGATTAAATGCCTTCATGAAGGCATTTGATCACTCTAATCTATTCATGGTTTGAGTGGCGCGGCGCGTCGAACTCGACGCCGCGCCTGCCTAGCCCCGCAATAAAATCCCGGCGTCTCATTGGTCAGCGACCCCATCGAAGCGCAACCAGGCGCGGGGTCGCAGCGGTCACTCCGCCGGCACCGCCGCGGCGGGCGTCACCGGCGCCTTCTCGTTGGTGCCGGATTCCGGCATCAGCGCCGCGGCCTTCAGGCCTTCCTGAACCTTGGGCACCGTCGCCTTCACGTCGGTGATCGGCAGGCCGTGGGTCGGCGCGATCGCCTTGACGCCGAGCCGATCGATCAACTGGTCGAGCCGGTCGCAATAGACGTTCATGTCGGCGAACTTGGTCCAGAACAGCGCCAGATCCGCGAAGGTCGACGACACGTCCGGCAGGTCGAGCGACACCGCCTCCTCGGCGATCAGCCCGCAATGGCCGTCCTCGTGATAGTGGCTGTAGGCGAAGCCGTCGCCCGGAAACAGCACGCGCTCGCTGGTGTCGAAGCCCCACCAGGTGGTGCGCAGGTCGCGGATCACCGGCTCGACCGCCATCAGCGTGCGGCCGCCGAGGTCGATCTCGTCGCCCTCGTTCATCGAGCGCATGCGGTGCTCGTATTGCGGGAACGCCAGGTGATAGTCGCTGACGTCGCCGACACAGGATCGCATCGGGAAGCGTCTTCAGCACGCGGCCGAGGCCGCCGCAATGCGGCGTCTCCTGGTGCGTGACGAACAGATATTTCAGCGGCGGCACGCCGCGGGCGAACAGCTCGTTCATATGCCGCTCGATCACCGGGAAATCCTTCGGATGGCCGGTCTCGACCAGGCATCGACGCGTCTCGCCGGCGACCAGGAAGGCGGCGTTGTAGCCGTGATAGACCTTGCCCTTGTGGCGCTGCGCCAGGCAGTCGCCGATCCAGAACACGCCGGGCGCGATCTCGCGCGGCATGCGCTGCGCCACCGGCACATCGAGCATGGATTTGGCCTGAGCTGCGGCTTATCGAGCATGGTTCATCCCTGTCCGTCGCCGGGCATTCGCCGGATTGCGACGACGATTCCTACCGTTGAATTGCGGCGATGTCAGTATCGGTTTCGGCTGCCATCCAACGAGGCATGGCAGCGATGCCGGCCGGACCGGGCCGAAATCGGGCCGCCGCCGTGCATCCCGGTGCATTCGGACCGTGGACGACCTATGCTTCGACCTTGAGACAGGGAGGGCAGCCGATGATCGACTTCAACCGACGCACCATTCTGACGACCGGCGCCGCCGCCGCCGCGGCAAGCACCGCGCCGCAAGTGTTCGCCCAAGCGCCGCAGGCGGGAGCGCCGCCGCGGCTGGAGCCGCAGAGGCTTGCCGGCAGGCGCCAAGGTCGGATTCTACGAGAAGGGCAATGTCCGCATCCGCTACGCCGAGATCGGCTCTGGCTTCCCGCTGCTGGCGACGCCCGGCGGCGGCCTGAACTCGCGCATCGCCGTATGGTCGCGTGCGGTGATCAACATCATGGAGGAGTTCAAGAACGACTTCCGCGTGATCACCATGGACCAGCGCAACGCCACCGGCGGCGAGTCCACCGGCCCGGTACCGGTCGACGATCCCTGGAGCGCGTTCGCCGACGACCAGCTCGGCGTGATGGACCATCTCGGCATCCGACCAGTTCTTCTTCTTCGGCAACTGCATCGGCGGCCCGTTCGCGATGAAGCTGATGGAGCGCGCGCCGCAGCGCGTCGCCGCCGCGCTGCTGAGCCAGCCGGTCGGACACCGGCCGGAGAAGCCGGACTACATGTACGACGCCGGCCGCGACGTCTGGGCCAAGGAGCTGCGCGAGCGCCAGCCCGACGTGTCGATGGAGACCATCGAGAAGTACCTGCACAACCTTTACCGCGTGCGGCCCGACTTCGTGTACAGCGTGTCGCGCGATTTCGCGAAGTCGTGCCAGACGCCGATGCTGGTGCTGCCCGACGACGTCGTGGCGCATCCGCTCCAGGCCTCGATCGACATCGCCTCGCTGGCGCCGAACGCCGAGATCACGGTGTTCCCCTGGAAGGACCCGCCGGAGCTGAAGGCCCGCACCATCAACCGCGCGCGCATGTTCCTGAAGCGGCACCAGCCGGCGTAGTCGGGTTGCGCATCCTGAGGGATACGAGCTTGTCGAAGCGCTACACCTTGCGCGCTTTCCCTCTCCCGCTTGTGGGAGAGGGACAGAGAGTATGCCGCGCCGCCGAAGGATCAGCGCTCCTCATCGCGGGTGACGTAACGCGACACCATCCGGCTCTTGTCGGACGCCTTCAGAAACTCGTCCAGCATCTGGTAATGGCGCTCCACCACGTTGCGGCCGCGCAGGATGCAGCCGTAACCGGGCGCGACGGTCTCGATGTCGTACTTGTCGAACACGTTGCCGATGCCGCGCCGGATCGAATCGGTCGGCGCGCCCTCCAGCCACCAGTAGCGGGTGTTCAGCATGAACGACCGCAAGTCGCGATCGGAGGTGGCGTCGTTGTCGGCCTCAGTGACGATCCATGGCCCGCTCGCGACGTCGCGCCAGACGTGGGTGAACAGGTCCGAGCTGAACAGCGTCTTGGTCGCGCGATCGTACAGCCAACGCGTGGCGATCAGCCGGATCGGCGCCTGCATGACGTCGACCGGCCGGCCGTGCTTGCCGACTTCAATCGTGTCCGCCCGCGTCACCGCGACGACGTTCATCGATTCCAGGATATCCCGGCCTTCGGTCTTGGCGCCGAAATCGAACCACAGCGCCGCGTCGATGTTGCTGGTGTAGCACTGCTCGACGTTGAAGTGCCCGGCAAAGCTCTCGACGTTGTTGATCGACATGAACTCGTTCAGCCGCAGCGGGAACATCGACAGCGGCAACCCGGGTGCGATCAGCGACTCGATCTGGCCGCGGATAACGGGCTCGTCCTTGCCGAAGCCGGTGTCGATCAGGAGGGCGGCGTCGTCTTGCGTCAGCATGTAGCTGTTAGCCACCGAAAAGCCGCGCGCGCTCGCCGGATAGGAGCTGACCCGCCCGTCGAGCGCGAACTGGTTTTGCAGAGCGTAGAGCTTGCCTTCGGTCAGCGCCGCAATGCCGCCGGTGAAGCTTCGCGTTTCGCGGGTGTCCTGGGTCAGAGTTTGCAACATGTCCGTCATCACCGCCGGCTGCAGTCTTGGGCGCTCATTATGCCCAATGCGGCCTGCCGCGAAAGGGGCCTGCCCCGCTGATCTGCGTTGCAACCATGTGCGGCACGCGGAGCACAGTGCGGAAAAAAACAGACGATCCCGATCGCCACGGCGGCCGCGTCGCATTTGCGCAGTTGATGGATTCCGGAGAATCAGCGCTAATGATTCGACCGCGACACAACCAAATCGAATTGTGGAGAGCGCTATGTCCGCCGACGGAGCATCTATGGCGCGGCCTGTTCGTGTCATCGTTGTCGCCAACGAAAAGGGTGGATCGGGCAAATCCACCGTCGCCATCAATGTCGCGGTCGCGCTGCTCAAACGCGGCCAGCGTGTCGCGGCCATCGATCTCGATACGCGACAGCAGACCTTCACGCACTACATCGAAAACCGGCGCGCCTGGGCTGCGCGCATCGGCCGCGACCTCGAAAGTCCGGCGCAGGTGCGTCTCGACGAGACGATCGCCGACAACGACACGGCCGCGCAGGCATTGGCCGGTTCGCTCGATGCCTTGGCGCAGGCTTACGATATCGTCGTGATCGATACACCCGGACACGATGGTTCGCTGATGCGGCTGGCCCATGCCATGGCCGACATCCTGATCACGCCGGTCAACGACAGCTTCGTCGATCTCGACGTGCTAGGAAGCTTCGATCCCGACACCTTGACCGTCAGCGACGTCAGCCACTACGCCAAGACCGTCGAGGAGGCGCGGTATCGACGCGTCGCGTCCGGGCAGACGCCGACCGACTGGATCGTCATGCGCAACCGGCTTTCGATGACGCCGACGCGCAACAAGCGGCTGGTCAGCGCCGGGATCGAGGAGCTCTCGCGCAGGTTGGGCTTCCGCTGCGTCGAGGGATTGGCCGAACGCGTGGTGTTCCGCGAATTCTACCTGCGCGGATTGACGGCGCTCGACAATCTCGACGAAGTCACGCTCGGCAAGCGTCCGACCCTGTCGCACGTGACGGCTCGCCAGGAAGTCGAAAACCTGCTCGCCGCCATGAACCTGGGCCGTCTCATGCCGGGGGCCCCATCGGCGGAAGAGAATCGCGACGCAGCCTGAGCTCGCTTGAGCCACGCACTTGGGGGGCGGCGGCCGGCTGCTGCCGGCCGCCTTTTCCTCGCCGCAAAACGCTGCCCATATTGCCCCAATGGCAAGCGCTGCCCTCGCAACGCCAGCCTCCTTGGCGATTGTGACGTCCGCAACCGGCCCCGTGCGCCCGCATCTTGTGAGAAGCCACAACCATGCCGCGTTATTTTTTCAACACTCGCATCGGCGACGACACCATCCCCGACGTCGAAGGCGAGGAGCTTCGTGACGCCGATCACGCCTGGGAGGTCGCCAAGGCGATGATCGTGGAGCTTCTGGAGGACCAGGGCGACCATCCGAGTCTTCTGACGTCGTCGCTGGTGGTCACCGATCAAAAGGGCGATGTGGTGCTGGAGTTTCCGTTTTCCGAAGCGCTGATCGCCGGGCCGGAAACGCCGTCCACCAGGCATTAGCCGTCGCCCATCGCGCGGCGGCATCGGGCCTTCCCTCCCTCCGCGACTCCACCCATATTTGCCGCGATGGCGAAATCCCCCAGCCCGCCGCGCGATCCGGCCAAGCACAGCAAGAAGGACCCAGCGCGGCCGACGCGGTCCAAGGCGCATCGGCCGGACTCCGCGCCGACCGATCCGGCGCTGGAGCGGCTGCTCAACCCCGGCATCGAGAAGGGCACCGCCGGAATGGGCTCCGGCACCGGCCTCAAGCCGCCGCCGGACAATTCGTTCGAGCGCCGCGCCGACCGGCGCGGCGAGCACACCGCGCGCAAATCCATCGCACAAGGGCTTCGACGAGGCCCCGCAGCGCGGCTATGTCGGCAATGTCGCCGCTCGACATCAATTCCGAACTACGCCAGGCGCTTGGCTTCGACGGCGATCCGAGCAAACCACTGGTCGGTCAGGTGCCCGACCAGGCGCTGGAGCAGCGCGACGAGATTTCCGACATCTCCGAGCCGCGGCGCGAGAAGCGCCAGATGCACCGCCCGTCGCCGCAGCCGGTGACGCTCGGCGTCAGCGCCTCGATGCAGGCGCTGGAAAAATTGCTGCGCGAGGGCCGGCCGGAGTTCGCGGCGAGCGGCGGCACCGCGGTGTGGACGCCGCACCGCCCGCCACGTCCGGAAAAATCCGAGGGCGGCGTCAAGCTCGCGCTCAAGTCCGACTTGGAGCCGAAGGGCGACCAGCCGACCGCGATCGAGGATCTGGTCGAGGGTGCGAGGCGCAACGACCGCACGCAAGTCCTGCTCGGCGTCACCGGCTCCGGCAAGACCTTCACCATGGCCAAGGTGATCGAGGCGACGCAGCGCCCTGCGCTGGTGCTCGCGCCGAACAAGACGCTGGCGGCGCAGCTCTACGGCGAGTTCAAGAGCTTCTTCCCCGACAACGCCGTCGAATATTTCGTCAGCTACTACGACTACTACCAGCCTGAGGCCTACATCCCGCGCACCGACACCTACATCGAGAAGGATTCCTCGATCAACGAGCAGATCGACCGCATGCGCCACTCGGCGACACGCGCCCTGCTCGAGCGCGACGACGTCATCATCGTCGCTTCGGTGTCGTGCATCTACGGCATCGGCTCGGTCGAGACCTATTCGGCGATGACCTTCACCATCAAGCAGAAGGAGCGCATCAACCAGCGCCAGCTCATCGCCGATCTGGTGGCCACGCAATACAAGCGCACCGGCGGCGATTTCTCCCGCGGCACGTTCCGGGTGCGCGGCGACGTGGTCGACATCTTTCCGGCGCACTACGAGGACCGCGCCTGGCGGGTCAACCTGTTCGGCGACGAGGTCGAGTCGATCCACGAGTTCGATCCGCTCACCGGGGCGAAGACCGACGAGCTGGAGTTCGTCAAGATCTACGCCAACTCGCACTACGTCACGCCGCGGCCGACGCTGATCCAGGCGATCCAAGGCATCAAGGTCGAGTTGAAGCAGCGGCTCGACGAGCTGCACAACACCGGCCGCCTGCTCGAAGCCCAGCGGCTGGAACAGCGCACCCTGTTCGACCTGGAAATGCTGGAGGCGACCGGAGTCTGCGCCGGCATCGAGAACTACTCGCGCTATCTCACCGGGCGAAAGCCCGGCGAGCCGCCGCCGACCTTGTTCGAATACGTGCCCGACAATGCGCTGGTGTTCGTCGACGAAAGCCACGTCACCGTGCCGCAGATCGGCGGCATGTACCGCGGCGACTTCCGAAGGAAGGCCACGCTCGCCGAATACGGCTTCCGCCTGCCGTCCTGCATGGACAACCGGCCGCTGCGCTTTGAGGAATGGGACGCGATGCGGCCGCAGACCGTCGGCGTCTCGGCCACGCCCGGCCCGTGGGAGATCAACGAATCCGGCGGCGTGTTCGCCGAGCAGGTGATCCGCCCGACCGGCCTGATCGACCCGCCGGTCGACGTGCGCCCGGCCCGCACGCAAGTGGATGATCTGGTCGGCGAGGTCCGCGAGGTGGCGCGGAAAGGCTACCGCGCGCTGGTCACCGTGCTGACCAAGCGCATGGCCGAGGACCTCACCGAATACCTGCACGAGCAGGGCATCCGGGTGCGCTACATGCACTCCGACATCGACACCTTGGAGCGCATCGAGATCATCCGCGATCTCCGCCTCGGCGCGTTCGACGCGCTGGTCGGCATCAACCTGCTCCGCGAGGGCCTCGACATTCCGGAATGCGCGCTGGTGGCGATCCTCGACGCCGACAAGGAGGGCTTCCTGCGCAGCGAGACGTCGCTGATCCAGACCATCGGCCGCGCCGCCCGCAACATCGACGGCAAGGTAATCCTCTACGCCGACCAGATCACCGGATCGATGCAGCGGGCGATGGAGGAAACCTCGCGCCGCCGCGAGAAGCAGACCGCCTACAACACCGAGAACGGCATCACGCCGGAAAGCGTGAAGAAATCGATCGGCGACATCATGGCCAGCGCCTACGAGCGCGACCACGTGCTGGTCTCGACCGAGGGCGGCATCGCCGGCGTCGGCGAGGACACCATCACCATCGGCCACAACTTTCAGGCGGTGCTGGCCGACCTCGAGACACGAATGCGCGCCGCCGCCGCCGATCTCGACTTCGAGGAGGCCGCCCGCCTGCGCGACGAGATCAAGCGGCTGCGCGCCACCGAGCTGGCGGTGGTCGACGATCCGACCGCCAAGATCGTGAAGCTGCCGCTGAAGGGCGACACCTCACGCCCGCACAAACCGCATCTCGACGAGATGGGCATCGCGCTCACCCACGAGATTGCGCCGGCACGCCCGGGCACGAAAGGCGGCCCACGTTCCACAACCGGCAAGCCCGGCATGCGCGGCGGCTGGAAGCCGCGGCCCCGCTAACAGGTCCCGTACGACGCATTCCTTACTTCGCGGGCCAGACCGGCACGACGTGGTCGAGCCTGTCGTTGCGCTCGGAGAATTTCGCCGGCACCGACTGGATGTCCTTTGGTGCGCCGTTGACGTTGAGCTGGCCGTTCACCAGCGCAGGCCCGGCCGGCTGCGGCGGCGCGGCGTTGGCCTGGCCGCCGCCGTCGCTGCCCTGATGGGCGCTGGCGGCGTTGGTCGCCGAAGGCTCGGTGCGCCCGGCCTGCGGCGGATTCGACAGCGCCTCGTTGGCCTTCTGGTTTTCGTTGGCGGTCGACGCGGGCGCGCCCTGCGGCGCCTGCGGCTGCAGCTTCGGCGCCTCCTGCGCCTGCGGCGCGTTCTGGGCTTGGGTCGGACCGGCAAGGCCGAGCGCGACCAGGATCGCGGCGGCTGTAAGCGGACGGCGCATGGCAAATCTCCGGCTGCCTCCCGGAACACAACGCGGCCGGCCGCTTTCGGTTGCAGCCAGCGGCTATTTCGCCGGCGGCGCCACCACCGCGACCTGGCCGCTGCGCTTCAGCGCGTCGGCGACGAAGCCTGAGGCCTTCATCTCCTCAATAAAGGCCGCCAGATATTTCGCGCCAGCGAGCCGCCCCTTCGGCGTGCCCATCGCCTGGCTGATTTCCTGGAAATGCCCGGCCATCACCCGCATCTCCGGGTGGGCTTTGGCATAGATCTCCAGCGGCTGGCGGACGCCCGCCGTGGCGTCGAGCTTGTCCTTGACGAACAGCTCGATGCCTGCCGCGCCGCCGCCGACAGCCGCGCGCACCAAGGTGGCGTGCTTCAGCGAACGCGTCAGGTAAAGGTCGTAGGCCGATTTCAGCCCGACCGAAATCCTGATGCCCGGCTTGTCGACGTCGTCGACCTCCTTGAGCGGCGAATCCTGCCGCACCATGTAGGTGCCCTCGATAACGACATAGGGCGGGCTGAACTCGATGACATTGGCGCGCACCGGTTCGATGGCGATGAAGCCGATGTCCCATTCATTTTTCGTGGCGCCGTCGAACACCTTGCCAGCGGCCTCGTAGCGCACGAACTCGACCGCCACGCCGAGCTTCTTGGCCAAGGCCGTGGCGAGATCGGGCGTGATCCCCTTGGGTTCGCCGTTCGGCCCCTTCTGCGCCAGCACGCCGTTGCCGAAATTGATCGCGGCGCGGAGCTTTCCGGTCGGCGCCAAATCGCGCAGCGCGTCCGGCGGCGGCGCCGGCTGCGCGCCCGCCAACCCCGTCGCGGCAAGCAGAATGAAGACCGTGGCGACAAGCTTCCGCATGACGTTCCTCCCAGCAAGACGATTTTGACAGAGCTTAGAGGAAAGTGGACCCGCCGGGAGCGTCTTTTCTTCTCACCGTTTGCTCGCGGACTTGCCGGTTTGCTAGGCTTGCCCGCCAACATTCGGAGGAACCATGAACGGCCGCGAATTCAAGCTGGGCAGCTTCGCCAAACCGGGCGGCAAGCCCTTTGCCGCCATCGTGCTCGGCGACGCTGCCATCGATCTGGCGCAGGCGGCCTCCGCCTCCGGCAAGGGCGGATTGACGGCGACGTCGAGCATCCAAGGTCTGCTCGACGACTGGGACCGCAACTTCGCCGCTCTCCAGGAGATCGTGGCCTTCCTCGACAAGGAGAAAAAGCCCGGCGACGCGGTCGCAGGCCTCACCGCGCTGCCGCCGGTCGCCCGCCCCGGCAAGATTTTCTACGCCGCGCAGAACTTCCAGGAGCACGTCGACGAGATGATCCGCGCCGGCATGTCGCCGAAGGACGGCCCGAAATTCACCGGCGAGAAATCGACCACCAAGCCCTACCTGTTCCTGAAGGCGTCGAGCTGCCTCGCCGGCGCCAACGACGACATCGAAATTCCGCGCGGCCTGAAGAAGATCGACTGGGAGGCCGAGATCGCCTGCGCCATCTCCAAGCGCGGCCGGCACATCAAGGCCGAGCGCGCGCTCGACCACGTCGCCGGCTGGATGACCACCAACGACGTCTCCGCGCGCGACCTGCAAATCCGCACCGACCGGCCGGGGCTGCGCTCCGACTGGCTCAACGGCAAGAGCCACGACAAGTTCGCGCCGATGGGGCCGTACCTGGTGCCGAGGGCGTTCGTGAAGGACCACATGAACCTGTTCATCCGGCTCACGCGTCAACGGCGCGGTCAAGCAGAACGGCAACACCTCGCAGTTCATCTTCACGCCTGAGGAGCAGATCGAATACGCCTCCGGCATCCTCAGCCTGGAGAGCGGCGACATCTTTGTCTGCGGCACCTGCGGCGGCGTCGGCCAGGGCACCCACACCTTCCTCAACGTCGGCGACGTGATGGAGACCGAGGTCGAGGGCCTGGGCAAGATGCGCAACAAATTCGTGGCGGAGAAGGAGTAATACCAGCGGCGTTGGGCTATGACTTCTCGACGCGTCACAGCCGGGCTTGCGCCGCGGCTGTCCGGCTTAATTCGGTCGTCGTCATGGCCCGCGAAGGCGGGGCATCCAGTAATCGCTGAAAAATCTCGTAGCGCAATCACGTCATTTCTTGATTTCGGTGGTTACTGGATCATCCGCCTTCGCGGATGATGACAGCAGAGAGTGTTGCGTCGCTTGCGTTCCGCTCCCACGTCACGACAGGCATGACTGCGCCTGCCCGCGCGAGCCCGCGACCTATTCGATCACCTCATTGGCGCGCAGCAGGAACGTCTCCGGGATGTTCAATCCGAGCGCCTTCGCCGTCGTCAGGTTGACGATGAGATCGAATTTCACCGGCTGCTCGACCGGGATGTCGGAGGGCTTGGTCCCTTTCAGGATCTTGTCGACGAAGTCGCCGGCGCGGCGGAACAGGTCCGGGAAGTTCGGCCCGTAGGACAACAGCCCGCCGGCCCGCACGTACTCGCGAAACGGGTACACGGTCGGCAGCTTCAAACTCGTGGCAACGGTGTTGATGCGAACGTTGTGCTGGGTGATCATCGGATCGGTGCAGACGTAGAGGCCATCGGCGCGATCCTTGAGCCCTTCGATGCCGGGGATGATGTCGTCGACCTTTCTGATTTCGACCTTGATGATCTCCATGCCGATCTTGGACGCCACCGCCTGGACCTCCTTCATCTCCAGGGTCACGTTCGGGACGTTGACGTTGCCCATCACCGCCAATCGTTTGAGACCGGGCACGATATCGCGCAGCACCTCGATGCGGTTGCCGGCCAGATCGGTCTGCTGGTTCGACAGGCCGGTGACGTTGCCGCCGGGGCGAGCGAGGCTTGCAACCAGCTTGGTGCCGACCGGATCGCCGGCCGCGGCAAACACGATCGGGATATCCGACGTGGTCTTCATGACGGCGATGATCGGTCCGGTGCCCGCCGTGACGATGACGGCAACCTTGCTTTGGGCGAGTTCAGCCGCGAACGCGGCATAACGCTCGCCGCGGCCTTCGGCCCAACGGTATTCGATGGCGATGTTGCGGCCGTCGATCCAGCCAAGCTCGCGCAGCCGCCCCAGGAATGCGGCAACGAACGGACTCCACACCGTCGGCGTGGTGGCGCCGAGAAATCCGATGGTCGGCAGCTTGTTCTTCTGCGCCAGCGCGGGCAGCGGACCGAGCGCCGGCGCCAATGCCGCGCCGCCGAGCAGCGCGGCGAACCGGCGGCGACTCGAAGACGCGAGCCGGCACGACAGGTGACCGAGTCTCGCAGCGTCGCACGACGTCCTCCTTCCGACGGCTTCTCGCGGCGCCCCGTGCCGCGAGCCAACTCGTGTTAAATCGCCGCCATCGTCAGACGACGATAGCGCGCCTGCGCACCGCCTTGGGGATTCTCACCCCGAGCGCCCTCGCGGTGTGCGAATTGATCACCAGCTCGACGGTCTTCTCTTCCTGGATCGACAGATCGGCCGGCGACGTCCCCCGCAGAATCTTGTCGACCAGATTGGCGGCCTTGCCGAACATGGTGTGGAAGTCCGGGCCGTACGACATCAGGCCGCCCGAGTGAACATAATTGCGGAACGCATGCATGGTCGGCAGACCCGCCGCCGCCGCCGACATGTTGATGGTGACGGCGTTGGTGGTGATCAGCGGGTCGGTGCAGACGTACAGCGCGTCCGCCTTGCCGCGCAGTCGCTTGATCGCGGGCGCGATCTCTGAGGCGCTCTTGACATCGCAGGTCAATGTCTCGATCCCGAGCCGGCGGGCCCGGCGCTGGGCCGGATCCATCTCCAGCGGCACGTTGCTGCTGCTGTAGTTGCCGAGGAACGCCAGTCGCTCCATGTTCGGCAGCAGGCTGCGCAGCGCCGCCAGCCGCTTGAGGGCGAGCGCCGTCTGCCGGTTCGACAGCCCGGTCACATTGGTCGGCCTCGCCTTGGTTTGCCGCGCCAGCCGCGTCCGGCGCGGATCGCCCGCCGCCGCAAAGACGATCGGGATCGACGAGGTCACTTTCGTTGCAGCCAGCACCGGCGCCGTCCCGGAGGTGACGATGACATCGACCTCGTCGGCGGCGAATTTTTCGGCGATGGCGGCATAGCGCTCGCGCCGGCCGTGCGCCCACTGATAGTCGACGACGACGTTGCTGCCGATGTACCAGCGATGCTGGCGCAACCCCTTCTCGAATGCGTCAACGAATCCGCTCCACACCGAATGCGAGGTTGCGCCGAGAAACCCGATGCGCGCCGGCCGCGACCAGCTGCTGTGGATGGTGAATGTAGGCGATGTCATGATGCCCCTCCGACGGCCAAAACCCTCACGGCTTCAGCCGGAGGGACTGCACAAACTGCCGAGTTCCAAGTTCCGCCGCTCCGCTGTCAAGGTCAAGATGGCATAATGTGCAACGGTAACGGATTACTTTCCTCGATTGCGCACGCATGGCGGATAGCCGCTAATGTTGCACCAAAGCGGGGCGATAAGCTACGTGCGAACGGGGGACATTCATGGGTGACGTGCGGGTCAGCCCTGCCGAGCTGTTGCGCTTCGCCATAGCGGTGTTTTCCTCAACCGGCATGAGCGCGGCCGATGCCGAAACCGTCGCCGGCGTGCTGGTCTGGGCCAACGAGCGCGGCGTCAATTCCCACGGCGTCATCCGCATCCCGATCTACCTGAAAGAGATCAAGGACGGCCTCTACAAACCCACCGCCAGGCCGGTGGTGAAACAGTTGCTGCCGGCAACCTTCCGGCTCGATTGCAGCCGCGCGCCGGGCCCGGTCTGCATGATGCAGGCCGCCGCCCACGCCATGAAGCTCGCCGAGACCTACGGCATCGGCTTGGGATTGCTCAGCGATCCGACCCATCTCGGCGCGCTCGGCCGCTACGCCCAATGGATTGCCGAACGCGGCCACGCCGCGATGATGTTCATCGCCGGCCTTCCCTTGATGAGCTACCACGGCGCCAAGGGCGCCAACGCCGCGACCAGCCCGATCGCCATCGGCATTCCCGCGCCCGGACCCGAGGGCGCGCCGCTGCTCCTCGACATGGCGACCGGCGTCGCCTCCGCCGGGCGTATCCGCCAGGCCGCGCTCGAAGGCACACTGCTGCCCGAAGGCCTCGCCATCGACGCCGACGGCCATCCCACCACCGATCCGAAGAAGGCCGCGACCGTGCTGCCGCTCGGCGGCCCGAAGGGCTCGGGGCTGTCGCTGATGTTCGAATGTCTCGCCGGCATCCTCGCCGGCACCCCGATCATCGCGCCGCGCGTCGCCGGCACGACCAAGGCGCCGATCCAGAATGCGATGATCATGGTGTTCAACATCAAAAGCTTCCGCGCCATGGAGGATTACCGCCGCGACGTCGACGACCTGGTCGCCACGGTGAAGAAGCTGCCGCGCCGCGACGGCTTCGACGAGCTGCTGCTGCCCGGCGAACGCGGTGACCGCGAAACGAAGAAGAGGCGCGCGGAGGGCATTGCGCTGCCGGAAGGACTTGTCGCGGAGTTGGACAAGATCGGGAAGGAGATGGGGGTGGAGGGGTTGCGAAGCAAACCTAGCCACTAATTAGTGGCTGGCTATTCGCTCGACGGTGCGCTCCGCGTCTTTGCCACTCACCCTGAAGGTAGTTCCAATTCTTCTGCGCGTAGACTGAAGGGCATCTTGGAAGTCATCTGCTGCCAAACTAAGACTCTCCGGTGAAAGGGCTTGTTTTACCGCTTCGGAATTCCAATCCTTATTCAATTGTTTCGCCAATGCGTAAACCACGGCCCGGCCCACAAAATCATAATTGTTCGTTCGGCAAGCTGCAGCGCAAGTTCACGCATCCGTTCGATGTCAGTAGCGTTCGAATATTCTTGTTCGAGTTGACCTTTCATTATTTGGATGGAAGGATAGAGCATGTTTACGTAGAGTTGGCCGTTGTCATAGTATCGTGCAGCCCGCTCACGCATTTGTTTGGCATCGATCTCCTCGGTACTGCGTAACGGAATTATTGTCGGCGCACGTTCCCTATTTTTCCAAATATCTGCGCGCCGCGCTCCGGAAGGTGCTACGCTTAGGTCCACATGCACTTCTACTTCGCGTTCTGCGTCGCCGTCTGACAGAGCTTCCTCACCTTGCGACACTCCGATGGCCGGCCCCTCGCGTGGCTCGACAAATACCGCTCCGTTTTTTGCAAGTCGGGGCCCCGTTCTCTGAACACGAAGTTCATCTAGCAGTTTTTGCATCTCTTTTCTGACATCCTCTTGCGAGGGGTTGTCAGGGCAAATCGCTCTATCAAATCAACAAGCCATTGCGGCCTATTCTTAGTAACGAGCGCAGCGAAATCGATTGCGTAAACTTGTTCTTGCTCCCCCTTGGTATATCGCAAGAACTGACGATAGCCGTCCGGCCTCACGGAAAAATTATTTGGCAATTCAATGTGTACTGAGAAATGGCGGGCTCCAAACGCGATACCGAAAATTGGAGCATCGAGAGTCCAGTGGCGACCTTTTCGTACATCATACATTTCATTTTTGTAGACGACGGCACACGTACTTACCGAAGATTGGAGCGCTCCGCTGTGCGACTTATTTTGACTTGGATATTTTTCGTATGGGCCATCGAAGATGTAATGGATCTTTATGTTGGTTTCCGGATCGTGAACCGTCTCGGCGCGATCAAATGAACCCGCTTCGACACGTTCAGGAATTGTAAAAAACTTCTGCCGTTTACGAGCCGGTGAGTACCCCCATGCAAAAAGACCTTTATTCCTGGTGGCTTCCTATAAAAGCGATGATAGAAATACGTCGGTAACCACTGTGAATTGCACTTCGGATCGCCATTGTATGGGTCATAGACCGTGTTCTGATTTTGATCGTTCCCAAGAAGCGTGACTTCTGTCCAGTCGATTGCTGTTTCTTAACCGCTCGCGAACTGCCGGATCTGTTATATCAATAACTTCTGAAAACGTACCGTCAGGGCACTTGCGACGCAGCCTTCCGTAAACACCCTCCCTTTCACATAAAATTACCTCGTTAACGACGCCGCTTTTGCAAGAGCGGTACTGCATCCCAAAGCGATTTGACGGCAGCGAAGGCAACTTTGTTCACCCATGCCGAAATTTTCATCTAATCCCTTGCGCTTCCCAATTGACGACGCTAGGTCACACATATCGTGTAACGCGCTACACTCATCCCAGTACCGGTATTTCAGATCGCGAGCTTGGGCACTTTGTGAAAGAGCTTTGCCCTGACTTCGATTTGCCGTTGGTCAGCAGGAGCGAGGGTGGCTGCTCGATTGAATTCATGACGCAGTTCGCTGAAGATCATCGTTTTAGGACAACTATCGATGGTGCTGGTGATCAAAAACGCCTTGTCGCTAATCTCAATAGGAGTGATTTCACGGGCCATTAATGGCGTTTCCTCAGACCCAACGCTAAGCAACCGGTCTACTCTCCGTCGGATTGGGCGAACGAGCGAAATTTATTCAGGTTGAATACGCGTGATTTAGAACGTGAACAAATAAAGAACTTACTCAACTCGCAATTGATTCAAGCCCGAATGGTTCGCGTAGGTCTTCCATGTCGGCCGATAATTGTCGTCCGCCTGAGTTCCCCACGTCATCCAACCCTTGCGGGTACCCCGCGCGAATAGTTCAACGAAAGGTCCCGCGCTACATGCCTCAATGACTTCGTATTGCTCATCGGGCTTTCGCGAATGCTCGCGCTTGCGCGTCGCCAGAAAATTCACCTGACTGCGTCCCGGCGCAAGCGTCCGTGCATTCTTGCCGCGCACACCAAACAAAATCAGTTCAGTCACATTGCGGAAATAAAATCCAACTCCACGCCCGTCCGATCCACCGTCCTTGCGGATCTTGTGCCAGACGAGATTGGATTTGTAGTTGAAGCCCCAAGCCTTCATCACAGCGAGCCCTTCGGGCAGCAGCGCATTCGGACACCACAGATAAAGATGCGACGTCGGTGCCGCGAGGTCGGCAACCGGCAACGCTATGATCTCGTCGAGCTTCATCGTCGAATATCGCGACAGCCTCCGGTGCTCAGGCGCCATCTTTCCGGTGCGGTTGGTGAATTGCCAGGGAGGATCGGCGAGAATCGTTCCAAACGTCCGGCCGTGAGCGAAGCCCAGCAAATCCGCCGCAGCGTCATGGCCGGGCTTGTCCCGGTGATCCACGTCTTGCTTCAGCAAACTAAGACGTGGATCACCGGGTCTCGCCGCTTCGCGGCGGCCCGGTGATGACGGCCGGGCTTGGCGCTTAGTCTTCGGCATAACAGGCTTCGCTGATCCCGAAGACGACAACCGGGCATCCTCCGCCGCTTCCGCCGTCAAGCCGCGGGCGAAGTTTCGCCATGTGGGTCGTGGAGTTTCCAAAACTCGGACCCCTGCCGAGCTTGTTGAAAATCTTCTGCAATTCGGTGCACCGCGTGATGATCACGCCAGCGTCGATCGCGCGTAGATCGAACAGCAGGCGGAAGTTGTTCAGATCGCGGTCGAAGAAAGGATCCTTGTTGTTCCATTCCACTTCGAGCGCCACCCTGCTCTTGTAGCAGTCGACCTTGTGGGTCGGTGCGGCATGCTCGGTGGTGTCCACCACTATCTTGGTCTCGAACTTCTTCTCCACCCAGCCGAGCTTGGTGAAATGCGAATCCAGCTTGCTCGAGATCAGGCCCTTGGAGCCGCCGGGTTTGAGAATGTCGCTCTTGGTGAGAGTAAAACCACGCAACACCGCAAGGATGTCGCTCCATTCCTGAGCGTGCGCCGCTGCCAAGATCGCCAAGCCGTTGCGCCATTCGCCCACCTCGAAGCGCGCAGCAATGTCGGCTGGGACGATCGATCGATTCGCCATTGCCGCATTGTGGTTGAACAAAAGCGCGCCGACACGCTCATTTAGCACGTTCCCTATATGTTCTCAATATTTCGTTGACAGGACTTGAGTCCTTGATTATATTCCCATCACCCACTCATCCGAGGGCGTCATCGCGAGGCGTCATGATGGCGGAGCGGGTGCGGCGCCTGCGGTCGTGCCTCGCAAGCTCGGTCCCGGGACGCCTCGGGTCACCGTCCGCTCCAACTACGTGGGGCTGCCTTCAGTGGCTGGACGGGGGTCGGATGAACGGAGGCGAAAGCCACCGGGATCAGGGTTCGGCGAAAATGCCCCCTCCGTCCCCGGAAGCACGGTCCCGAGGTGCAAAGTCGCCGCGATGGAGCGTCGAGCGGCGCGCGCCCGGCGGTTTCCGGGCGCCCGCGCCGCCCGCCTCTGCTGCTTCGCGGCTACGGCGGGTTCAAGTCCGCCGAAGCGCCGCAGGCGCGAAGGCGGAGAAGGCGTGGACTGACTGAGGGCGCCGCTCGGCGCTCCATCCCCTCGGGCTCGCCCCGGGGCCATACGGCAGGCGCGCCCGGCGCCTGGAAAAACACGCCCGGGCCGCGATCCCCCATGTCTCCAGCCATCCCCGCGAAAGGAACACGTGTCCGAAATGCCGCAGCCACGAAATCGTATCGATCCAAGACGCCGCGGGCGTTTGACAAAAGCCGGCGCGGGGGCGAAATCCTGCACGCGTGGCGGCGATTCGAACGGATGGACCTTCGATGCGGACGATGATCCTGCTGCTGTGTCTTGCGCTCGCCGGCTGCGCCGGCGCCAATGCCGCGCACGACGTGGTGCCGTCCTCCCAGCCGATGGCGTCGGCTGCGCCGGCGCCGGAACCGGCCGCGCCGAAGGGCCGCGGCGCCCGCTCGGCCGGGCTCAAGCCAGAGGACGCCAAGGGGGAATGGTGGAAGGAGGGCGGCGTCACCCACGAGAAGATCAGCGCCATGTGCTGGATGAAATACGAGAAGGGCCACGGCGACCTGCCGATCGACAAGCGCGCCGACCTGGTCAACCAGTGCGTCGCCGACACGCTGAAGGAGCACCCGATCCGCTGACCGGTTTTCCGGCGCAGCGGGCGATGGTAAAATCGGCGCCATCGCAACCCGGAGGACTTGAGCCATGGCCAAGGGACAGCAGCGTCAGCCCAAGGAAAAGAAAAAGCCGAAGGCGGAAGACAAGATCAAGCCGGTGTCCGGCTACAAGGCCGCCTACGGCGGCGGCAGCTCGACGCCGACGCTCGGCGCCACGAAGAAGTAAGACCTTTCGGCGCCGCTCCGCGGGCCTCGACCCTCGTCATTCCGGGGCGCGAGCGCGCCCGGAATCCGGAAGCACTTGGAGCATTTCCCCGCCTCATCCAGAGGAGCATCGCGAAGCGATGCGTCTCGAAGGATGGGGCGGCCCCATGGTTCGAGACGCGCAGCTTCGCTGCGCTCCTGACCATGAGGCCGAGATAAGTTCACGCCTTCGGCGCGACCACGGCGTCGGGCTGGTTGCTGCGCTTGAGCGCATCGGCGCAGAAGCCCGTGCCTTCATCTCCTCGACGAAGCCTTGCAGATATTCGTGCGCCTTGGCTGCGGCCCTTGGGCATGCCCATGGCCTGCTGGATCGCCATGAAGCGGCCGTCCATCACGCGCACGCCCGGGTTGCTCGCGGCGAACTCGACCAGCGGCTGCTTGACCCCGCCGCAGGCCTCGAGCTTGTCGCGCATGAACATCGCCATCGCCTCCGGCCCGGTCGGCGCGCGAAGCAGCGTGGCGTTCTTGATGGTGCGGCTGAGATAGAGGTCGTAGGCCGAGCCGGTCGCCGACCGCGATGCGGACGCCGTTCGCGTCGACGTCCTCGATTGTCTTCAGGGCGGAATCCTTCGGCACCATGTAGGTGCCCTCGATCAGCACGTAGGGCGCGGTGAAGTCGATCTCGGCGGCGCGCACCGGCTCGACGGCGAGGAAGGCGATGTCCCAGACGCCGCGCTTGAGCGCCTCGAACACCTTGCCGGCGGCGTCGAAGGTGACGAGCTCGATCGGCAGGCCGAGGCGGCGGGCGAGTTCGCGGGCGAGGTCGACGGTGATGCCCAAAGCCTCGCCGTTGCGCCCCTTCTGCGCCAGCACGGTGTTGCCCTGGTTGATGGCGGCGCGCAGCGTGCCAGTCGGGGCGAATTCCTTGACGATTTCGGGCGAAACAGAACTCACGGGACTGCCTTTCTTTCGATGGATGCCGTCGGGTGGCCCGATGGTAACAGCATTTTTCCGGCGATCCGGCTAGAATCGCCGGACGCCTCGAACGGGAGACGAAATGCGGATCGCCGCGCTGCTGCCGTGCCTGCTGCTGACGGCGTGCCTCGCCACGGGCGAGCAGCCCGCACCGCAAGCATCCGCGGTCGCGGCGGCGCCGGCTCCCGAGCCCGCCGCGGCAGCGGCCAAGCCGCGCCCCTCCGGCACCCGCGGCGGCGGCTCGGCCGCGGGCGGCGGCGCCACCACCTCGGCCGCCCGCGCCGCGCCCAGCGCGGCCCCCGACGACCGCAAGGATCCCCTGACCCAGGCCCGGGTCGATTGCTGGATGAAGGTCGAGCACGAGAAGGGCGTGCGCGACATCGACCGCCGCATCGCCTTCGTCGACAAATGCGTGGCCGAGGCGATGAAGCGCAAGCCGTGACGCCCGCGATCGGGCTAACGCGGCACCACGCCGTCACGGCCGACGTTGATCCGGGCGGCCTCGTAGCTGCCGTCCGGTTTCTTGGTCGCCGCCAGCACGGCGAAATGCGCGCCGGGCTTGAGGTCAGAGGCGCCGCCGATCTCATAGCGCACGATCGGCGTGCCGGGCGGCACCACGATCTTCTTTTCGCCGTCCTTGTATTTCACCATGATCGCCGAGCCATCGACCGCCGCCACCGGCGCACCCGAGGTGCCGTTGGTCATGGTGCTGTTCGGCACCGGCGCGTAGGGCCTATGCCCCTCCCCCGTCCCCCGCATCGCTTCCGGGAAAATATGCACCTCCAACGCCTTTTGGCTGCCGTCCGGCTGCGGCATGGCGGCGCTGCCGAGGAACGTGCCTTCCTTGATGTCGGCCATCGAAGATTTCACCACGGCGACGATTTGCGCCTTCTCGGTGAGCGTCAACGTGATGCCGGCGCCTGACTCGGGCTTCAGCGTCAGCGTGTGACCGGCGACCTTGTCGATGGTGCCGCGAAGCCGCACGGTCTGCGCCGACGCGGCCGTTACGCCCGCAGCGAGCACGATTCCGGCGAGCAGAATTTTCGCGATTGTCATGAACTCCTCCCTGAACGAAAGCGCGCCGTCGAGCGGCGACGGCGCGCTGAACGAAGCGCTGAGGACAGGCTCAGGCGAGCCGGCCTCTCATTGCGGCGGATCGATATCGCGGCCGACGGCGATGTTGGGCGCGGTCAGCGTCCCGTCGGCTTCCTTCTTCGCGCCGCCGACGAACACCTTGGCGCCGACCTTGAGGTCCGCGGCGCTGCCGGGCACATATTTCGCAATCGGTGTGCCAGGCGGGACGACAACCTTCTTCTCGCCGTCCTGGTATTTGACCAGGATGTCCTGGCCATCCTTGCCGGCCACTGTGGTTGCCACGTTGGCGTTGGTCATGGTGCTGCCGGGCCGGCTGTCCCATGGGCCGAACCGCGCCGGCACCACACCCTTTTGCGAATCGAGGAAGATGTGAATGGCATAGGCCTTCTGCGTACCATCCGGCTCCGGCATGGCCGATACGCCGATGAACGAGCCTTCCTTGATTTCGGCGAGCGACGCCTTGACCATGGCGGCGATGCGCGGTGGGTCGGCAAGCTTCAACGTCACGTTCTGGCCTTCGCGCGTCTTCACCGAAAGCGTGGTGCCTTCGACCTTGGTGATCTCGCCGCGAACGCGCACCGGCGGCGCGCCCTGCGCGAACACCATCGAAGCCGACGCCATCAACGCCAGGCCGGCCACTCCGAGCGTGCGCCGTGTCAGTATCTGCATGTTGTCGTCCTCCCTTTGGAACTTGCAGCCGGTTTGCCGGCGTGGAAACTGTGTTGTTCGCCGTAAAACCCCGGCGTGAAGGCCAATATTCCCTTATTTCGTGAGGTCTGTCTCGACCACGGCGCGCAATTCCGGGGTTACTTCAGGGCGAACTCCGAACCACAACTGGAAACCGCGGACCGCCTGGTACAGCAGCATATCGAGACCGTCGGCGACGGCATGGCTGCGGGCGCGGGCCGCGGCCAGCAACGGCGTTTCCAGCGGCGCATAGACCAGGTCGGCGACGATGGCATGACGGGGCAGCGGCCCGAGATCGACCGGCAGCGGCGGCTGACCGGTCATGCCGAGCGGGGTGGTGTTGACCACGAGGCCCGCTCGGGTAAGCAGATGCGGCAGCGCCGACCAGTGCGCCGGCTGGACCGCCGGGCCGAACCGCGCCCGCAGCGCCTCGGCGCGCTCCGGCGTGCGATTGACCACGTCGATCTTGCCGACGCCGCGCTCGATCAGCCCGTAGATCACGGCGCACGCCGAGCCGCCGGCGCCGAGCACGACCGCCTCATCGACACGTTTTTCCCAGACCGGCACCGCGGCATCGAGATTGGCGGTGAAGCCCTCGACATCGGTGTTGGTCGAGTTGAGACGGCCGCCGTCGTACCAGAGCGTATTGGCGGCGCCGACCGCCCGGGCGCGATCGTCCGGCTCCGACAGCGCCAGCGCCATCTCCTTGTGCGGAATGGTGATGTTGGCGCCGACATAGCCGCGCTCGGCGAGATGCGCGATGAAATCCGGGAACGCTTCCGGCGCGACCTCCTCGCGCCGATACACGGCATCGAGTCCGTATTGCTTGATCCAGGTGCCGTGGATCAGCGGCGAGCGTGAATGCTTGACCGGCCAACCGACAATGCAGGCCGCGCGAGACTTGTTGCTCATTCATCACCACGCTACGGGCGTCATGGCCGGGCTTGACCCGGCCATCCCGCTTAGAGAACCACAATGCTTTCCTAAGCGGGATCACCGGGTCACGCGCCTTCGGCGCGGCCCGGTGATGACGGAGGAGTTTGTCGCTTGCTAATAATAGCCGACGGTCGAGCCGCCATCGACCGCGATGGCGGTGCCCTGGATATGGCGCGCCTTTTCCGAGCAGAGGAACAACGTCAGCGCGGCAATATCCTCGGCCTTGCCGAGCCGGCGCAGGCCGTCCTTCACGGTCGCCTCCTTCTTCAGCTCGTCCACCGATTTGCCAGACGCCTTCGAGCGCTGCTCGATCAGCTGATAGAACCGCTCGGTCTCGGTCGCGCCCGGGTGGATGACGTTGACGTTGACGCCGTCGCGCTTACCGAGTTGCGACAGCGCCTTGGAGAAATTGCCCATCGCGGCGTTGACCGAGGCGCCGATCGAGAAATCGGCGCCGGGCGAGCGCGCCGCACCGCCGCCGATATTGACGACAAAACCGTTCGCCGTCTTCAGCATCGGCCAGAACAGCCGGCACATGCGCACGCAGCCGAACAGCTTCAGCGCATAGCCGTCCATCCACGCCTCGTCCGGCAGGTCGACGAAATTGCCGGCGCGCGTCGCGCCCGCCGAGCACACCAGGATGTCGCAGCGATTGAATTTGTCCTTCACGCTGTTGAACACCTGCTGGCAGCCTTCGAGCTTGCGCAGGTCCGTGGTGATGGCGAGCGGAGCCGGCCCGCTGGCAGCGGCCACGGTCTTGGCCGCGGCCGCGAGATTGTCCGCCGACGACGACACGATCACCGTCTGCGCGCCGGCCCTGGCGAAATCGACCGCGATCTCGCGGCCGATGCCGCGGCTGCCGCCGGTGATCACCGCCACTTTGCCTTGGAATTCGTTTGGCATTTCCGTCCTCGCTCTTGTCCCGGGCGCAGCGCAGCACAGTGATGCGCTGCAGACCCGGGACCGTTATATATTCAGCATCTGGAACGGCCCGGATCAGCGGTGCAGCACTTCGTGCCGCACCGCGTCCGGGGCAAGTCGTCCTATTTCTCGTCCTGCACAATGTTCTTCAGCGTGCCGATCTCCGGCACATGCATCTCGAATGCGTCGCCGGCCTTCAGCCACTTCCGCTCGCCGTCCTTCTGATTGAGCTTGGTCGGCGTGCCGGTGCAGATGATGTCGCCAGGCTTAAGCGTCATGAACGTCGAGGCATAAGAGAGAATATCGACAAAGCCGAAGATCATGTGGTCCGAGGTGTCGTCCTGCGTCACCTCGCCATTGATCTTGCAGACGATATGCAGCGGCTTGGTCAGATCGACGCCGGTGGTTATCCAAGGTCCCATGCTGCCGGTCGCGTCCCAGGCCTTGCCTTGGGTAACGTTGAAGCGGCCATGCCTGATCCAGTCCCGGATGGTGCCTTCGTTGCACATGGTGATGCCGGCGACGTACTCGAGCACGCGCTCCTTCGCAAGGCGCCGGCCGGTCTTGCCGATGACGAGGCAGATCTCGCCCTCGTATTCGAGCTGCTCGGATTCCTTCGGCCGTAGGATCGGCTGGTTGGTGGCGACGAACGAATTGGGCGGCTTGAAGAACATGCTCGGATACTTGGCCTCGGTATTGCCGCCATGGCCGGTCAATTCGGCGTCGCGATTGGCGTAGTTCACGCCGATGCAGAGAATTTTCTCGCCGCCGATCACCGGGGTGAGCAGCTCGACCTCGGCAAGCGCGAAATCCGGGCGCACGCCGGCGGCGACCCTTTGGACTTCGTCCAGCGCGCCGGCCCTCAGCACGTCGAGCACCGAGGTAAGCCGTGGCGCCAGCCGCGGGCGCAGATCGACGATGCCGTCGCCGGAAACGACCCCAAAGCTCTGTCGGCCGCGAATATTGTAGCTTGCAAGATGCATGACGACTCCCACGGCAAAGACCGCGCCCGTGGTACAATAGGACGCCGCAAACCGCCATAGAAGCCGCCATGCCGATCCGCAAGCCCGTCTTTACGCCGCCGTTCAACGTCGTGCGTGCGAGCCACGTCGAGCTCGCCGTCAGCGATCTTGCCCGGACCCGCGCATTCTATGTGGATTGTCTCGGCTACCTGGTCAGCGCCGAGGAATCCGGAGCGCTGTACCTTCGGGGCGTCGAGGAACGGAACCATCACTCGATCGTGCTGCGGCAACGCAAGGAACCGAAGGCGCTGACGCTCGGCTTCAAAGTGGGCAGCGAGGAGGACCTCGACCGCGCCGCCGCCTGGTTTGCCCGGAGAAACCTGCCGACCTCGTTCCCCGAGGTACCCCACCAAGGCCGCACGTTGCGCACCGCCGACCCGTCCGGTATGCCGCTCGACTTCTATTTCACGATGGACCGGAGCGAGCGGATGCTGCAGCGCTACGCGGCGTATCGCGGTGGTCGCATCCACCGTATCGATCATATCAACTGCTTCACGCCCGACGTGCAGGCGAGCTACGACTTCTACACCGAGCTGGGCTTTCGGCTGACCGAATACACCGAGACCGACGACACCCGCGATCCCCAGCTCTGGGCGGTGTGGCTGCACCGCAAGGGCAACGTCCACGACCTCGCCTTCACCAACGGCCGTGGCCCGCGGCTACACCATATCGGCGTGTGGGCGGCGGGCACCCTCGACATCCTGCATCTCTGCGATCTGATGGCGACCTCGGGTTACCTGCCGAATATGGAGCGCGGCCCCGGCCGCCATGGCATCTCGAACGCATTTTTCCTCTACATCCGCGATCCCGACGGGCATCGCATCGAACTGTTCACCAGCGATTACCTCACCGTCGATCCCGACCTTGAGCCGCTGCGCTGGTCGTTGACCGATCCGCAGCGCCAGACCTTGTGGGGCCATCCGGCGCCGAAGTCATGGTTCGAGGAGGGCATGGAGTTCCTGAACATGCCGGTGCGCGAGCCCGCACTGGAGGCTCGGCCGGTGGTAGCGCGCTAATCCAGGGCGCGAACTCAACGCGCTCAACAACGAAGGAGGTCAATGTGACATTCTTGAAACGGCGGGTTTCCGCCGCAATTTGGGAACTGCTCGTTCTACTCATCCTCGCCATCGTCTTTGCGACCGTTTATCGGATCTATTTCAGCCGGGCGGTCACGCTCACCCAGGTCTGCGAACGGCTTGACACCATGCAGAACGGCGAGACCGCCGATATGTTCAGCAAGCTGGACGGCGACGCGGCGCAGGCGCTCAAGGAGATGAACCAGCTCTGTCAGGTCCGGCGGCCGATGAAGCAATAGCCCGACGGCAATGAAAACCATCTTCATCGACTGCAACGCCCAGCTCGGCGCAGTGTGGCAGCGCGTCTATCGCACCGACGATCCGCCGGTGACCATCAATACCGTGCCGTTCCAGAAGGATGAGCTGCCGCGCATGATCGGCGACCATGAGATCGCCATCGACGATCATTCCTACATGCCGACCGAGCCGGTCCGGCAATGCAAGAAGCTTAAGCACATCGTATTTCTCGGCACCGGCGCTGCGAGCTATATGAACGTGGCCGAGATCGAGGCGCTCGGCGTCAGGGTCCACACCATCAAGGGCTATGGCGACACGGCGGTTGCCGAGCAGACCATTGCGCTGATGATGGCGGCCTGCCGCGATCTGGCGAAGATGGACCGCAACATCCGCTCTGGCATCTGGGGACCGCTCGAAGGCGTCCAGGTGTTCGGCAAGACTCTGGGCATCGTCGGGCTCGGCGGCATCGGCGCCGAGGTGGCGCGCATTGCCAAGGGCATGGGTATGGACGTGATCGCCTGGAACAGAACCAGGCGGCCGAACGCGAAGGTGCCTCTGGTGGAGCTGGACGATCTTCTGCAACGCTCCGACATCGTCTCGCTCAATCTGACGCTGAACGACGAGACCCGCGGCTTTCTCGACACGGCGCGGGTCGCCCGGATGAAGCCCGGCGTGATCCTGGTCAACACCGCGCGCGGCGCGCTGGTCGAGGAAGCGGCGCTGGTCGAGGCATTGCAAAGCGGCCACATTCGCCACGCCGGCCTCGACGTGTTCCACAACGAGCCGCTGAAGGTCGATCACCCGCTGGCGCACATGGAGAACGTCACGCTCGCCGCCCACGCCGCATTCCGCACGCTGGAAGCTTCGATGACGCTATTGCGGCGGGCGATCGACATCGTGAAGCAGGTCCAGGCCTAAGCGTCCGCTCCTCATTCTTTGCCGCATTGCCGACGCGCTGTTTCCCCGACACAATGACAAAAAGGAACTCCAGGAGGACAGCGCGTGAAGCCCGCGCCATTTGCCTATGCCAAGGCGAAATCGGTGGAGCACGCCATCGAGCTGTTGGCGCGCCCGGACGGCGAGGCGCGGCTGCTTGCCGGCGGCCAGAGCCTGATCGCCACGCTCAACATGCGGCTGTCGGCGCCGAAGCTGCTGATCGACCTGAATGGCGTCGGCGGGCTGTCCGGCATCGCGGTCAAGGACGGCATGGTCGAGATCGGCGCGCTCACCCGCCACGCCGAGGCCGAACGGTCCGCACGACATCGCCACGCACGCGCCGCTGATCGCGCTCGCCATGCCGCACATCGGCCACGCCGCGATCCGCAACCGCGGCACGCATCGGCGGCTCGATCGCCTTCGCCGATCCGGCGGCCGAATTGCCGGCCTGCCTGCTGGCGCTTGGCGGCGAGGTCGAGATCGCGGGCGACAAAGGGCAAGCGCACGCGTGAAGGCCGACGATTTCTTCAAGGGTCTGTTCGAGACCGCGCTCGGCCCGCGCGACGTTCTGACCGCGATCCGCGTTCCGGCCGCTAACAAGGACACGCGGTTCGGCTTTGCCGAGTTCGCCCGCCGCCACGGCGATTACGCCATGGTCGGACTTGCGGCGAGCGCCAAGGCCAACGGCAAGGACTTAGCGGACGTGCGGCTGGCCTATCTTCGGCGTCGGCAGCACTCCGATGCGGGCGAAAAAGGCCGAGGCAGCGCTCGGCGGCGGCAATCTCGACGATGCCGTGAAGGCGCTGGGCTCCGATCTCGATCCGACCGACGATGTGCAGGCGACGGGCGCGGCGAAAAGACATCTGGCCGGCGTGCTGCTGCGGCGCGTGGCCAAGCAGCTCATGGAGCCGCGGACATGAGCGAGCAACGCTGCGAAATCTCGCTGACGCGTGAACGGCGAGGCCATTAACGAAACCGTCGACGCGCGCAAGACCCTGGTCGATTTCCTGCGCGACGACCTGGCGCTGACCGGCAGCCACGTCGGCTGCGAGCACGGCGTCTGCGGCGCCTGCACGGTGCGTGTCGATGGCGTCGATCGTGCGCGGCTGCCTGATGCTGGCGGCGCAATGCGACGGCGCCAGGGTCGAGACCATCGAGGGCGTTTCCGACACGGGCGAGATCGCCGACCTGCAGGAGGCGTTCGAAAGAAGCGAATGCCCTGCAATGCGGTTTCTGTACGCCCGGCATGCTGCTGACCGCGCAGGAAT
The DNA here is from genome assembly GCA_963702635.1 of uncultured Alphaproteobacteria bacterium. Taxonomy (GTDB): domain Bacteria; phylum Pseudomonadota; class Alphaproteobacteria; order Rhizobiales; family Xanthobacteraceae; genus Z2-YC6860. The sequence continues at coordinate 2,006,851 of CAVPDL010000001.1, read as the reverse complement.
TGCTTCGCTCCGGCGGAGTGCCAAACCGCGAACAAAATCCGCGAGCAGATCTCCGGCAATTACTGCCGCTGCACCGGCTATCACGCCATCGTCGATGCCATCGAGTCGGTGGCTCAGGCGCGCGCGGAAGCGAAAAAATGAAGATCGTCGAAGACTCCCCGCCCGTGCTGACCGCGCTCGACCGGCCGAACTCCTACATCGGCCGCTCGGTGCCGCGGCCGAACCTGGCGCGGCTGATGCAGGGCCGCGCGCAATATGTCAGCGACGTGGTGCTGCCGCGCATGGCGCACGTCGCCTTGTCCGCTCGCCGCATGCGCACGCCAAAATCATGTCGATCGACGCGGCCGCAGCGAAGAAGGCCCCGGGCGTGATCGCCGTGGTCACCGGCGTAGAGCTCGCCGAGGTCATCACGCCATGGGTCGGCGTGCTGACGCATCTCAAGGGCATCAAGTCCGCGCCGCAGCACGCCATCGCGGTCGATCGCGCCTGCTGGGCCGGCGAAGCGGTCTGCGCCGTCGTCGCGCGAAGCCGCGCCGAGGCCGAGGACGGCTGCGAGCTGGTGCAAGTCGAATACGAGGAGCTGCCGGCCGTCACCGATCCGGAAACCGCGCTCGACGCCAAGACCCCGGTGATCCATCGCGTCGCTCGGCGACAATCTCTGACCTTCGAACGCGTGCTCAACGCCGGCGAGCCCGACAAAGGCTTCGCCGAGGCCGACGCCGTGGTCGAGACCACCTTCATGTTCGGCCGCCACACCGGCGTCACCAACGAGCCGCGCGCCGTCGTTGCCGACTGGAATCCCGGCGAGCAGCGCATGACCGTGTACCAGGGCACGCAGGCGCCGCACATGATGCAGAACCTGTTCGCCAAGCACCTCGGCCTGGCAGAGCACCAGGTCCGCGTCGTCACCAAGGACGTCGGCGGCTCGTTCGGCATCAAGGTGCACACTTATGCCGACGAGATGGCGACGGTGGCGCTGTCGAAGCTGCTGAAGCGGCCGATCAAATTCGTCGCCGACCGGATCGAGAGTTTCGTCACCGACATCCACGCCCGCGACCACCGCGTCCACGCCAAGATCGGCGTCAAGAACGACGGCACCATCACCGCGTTCGAGATCGACGACCTCACCGGCATCGGCCCCTACTCGGTCTATCCGCGCACCAGCGGCATCGAGGCCAACCAGATTGTCAACCTGACCGGCGCGCCCTACACCTGCCCGAACTACAGGGCCCGCGCCCGCGTCGTGTTCCAGAACAAGAACGTGATGTGCCAGTACCGCGCGGTCGGCCACCCGATCGCGGTCGCGGTGACCGAAGGCCTGGTCGAGCTGGCCGCAGCGAAGATCGGCATGGACCCGCTGGAGATCCGGCGCCGCAATCTCTTTCGCCGACGAAACACTATCCGGCGCAGACCGCGGCGGGCACTGAAGCTCGAGAAGCTGTCGCACCACGAGGCGCTGGCTCATCTCGATTCGATGATGAACTACGCGGGACTGCGCGCCGAGCAGGACAGGCTGCGCAAGCAGGGCATCTATCGCGGGCTGGGCTTCGCGAGCTTCATCGAGGTGACCAACCCGAGCGCCGCGTTCTACGGCGTCGGCGGCGCCCGCATCTCGGCGCAGGACGGCGCCACCGTGCGGCTCGACGGCACCGGCGCGATCTTCTGCCACACCGGGGTCAGCGAGCAGGGCCAGGGCGCCGAAGCCGTGATCGCGCAATGCGTGGCGACGAGCTTCGGCGTTTCGATGGATCGCGTCCGCGTCATCATGGGCGACACCGACAACACACCCTATGGCGGCGGCACCTGGGCATCGCGCGCCGCAGGCATCGGCGGCGAAGCCGCCTGGCAGGCCGGCAAGGCGTTGCGAGGCAACGTGCTCGCGGTTGCCGGCAGTATTTTGCAGGCGAACCCCGAACGCTCGACATCCGCAACGGCGTCGTCGTGGACGCCGCCACCGGCACCGAGCGCATCAGCCTCGAAGAGGTCGCGCGCATCGCCTATTTCCGTCCCGATACCCTGCCCTCTGGCGTACAGGCCGAACTGGTGGCGACGCGGCATTACGTGCCGCGCGCCTGGCCTTTCTCCTTCACCAACGGCATCCAGGCTAGCTATCTGGAGGTCGACACCGACTCCGGTTTCGTCAAGCTCCTGAAGCATTGGTGCGTCGAGGACTGCGGCACCATCATCAATCCGCAGCTAGTCGACGAGCAGGTGCGCGGCGGCGTTGTGCAAGGCATCGGCGCAGCCTTGTTCGAGCACTGCATCTATGACGAGCGCGGCCAGTTGCTCAACGGCAACATGGCCGATTACCTGGTGCCCATGGCGGTCGAGATGCCTGATATCGAGGTCGGCCACGTGGTTACGCCCACAGCCGACAGCGAGCTTGGCGCCAAGGGCGCAGGCGAAGCCGGCACCGCCGGTGCGCCGGGCAGCGTGATGAACGCCGTCAACGACGCGCTCCGCCCACTCGGCGCCAAGCCGCTAACCGACATGCCGTTTACGCCGGACAAGATTTTGCGGGCGCTGGGCAAGGTGTGACGCCGCTCATTCTCACGTGCAGCCGCGATAGTTTAGCCTTCCAGCCGATGGACGAAAGGTGGGCGGCGCGCCAATATCCGACGGCACCAATCATGGCGGAACAAACCGCCGGCAAGGGAGCGGGAGAAAATGGACATCAAGGTCGGCAAGAAGGCGATCGAAGAGGCCGCGAAGAAGCTTTCGAATTGGGGCCGCTGGGGCAAGGACGACCAGATCGGCACGCTCAACCAGGTCGAGCCGCAGGACATCGTCAAGGCCGCAAGCCTGATCAAGACCGGCAAAGTGTTCGCGCTCGGCATCCCGCTCGACCGCGAGGGCCCGCAGAACGGCCTGTTCGGCGGCCGCTTCAACCCGATCCACCAGATGCTCGCGACCGGCACCGACGCCCTCGCCGGCCAGCAGGACTGGAACAAGATCAAATACGCCGACGACACGCTGATGCTTTGCGTCCAGGGCGCCACCCACTGGGATGCGCTCGGCCACGTGTTCAACGACAACGGCGCCTACAACGGCCACAGACCCCAAGCTGATCGACTCGCGCGGGCTCGGCGTGCTCGGCATCGAGCATTCCAAGAACAAGATGGTCGGCCGCGGCGTGCTGCTCGACATCGCGCGGCACCGCAAGGTGAAGTGGCTCAAGGACGGCGAGAGCATCTCCAACGACGAGCTCAACACCTGCGCGCGGGCGCAGAACGTCGAAATCCGCAAGGGCGACTTCGTCCTCGTGCGCACTGGCCAGATGGAGCGCTGCATGGCCGAGAAGGAATGGGGCGGCTACGCCGGCGGCGACGCGCCGGGCGTCAAGTTCGAGAACTGCTACTGGTGCCAGGAGAAGCAGGTCGCCGCGATCTGCTCCGACACCTGGGGCGTCGAGGTGCGGCCGAACGAGACCACCGAGGCCAACCAGCCGTGGCACTGGGTGGTGATCCCGGCGATGGGCCTTTGCATGGGCGAGATTTTCTATCTCAAGGAACTCGCCGAGGATTGCGAGGCCGACGGCGTCTATGAGTTCTTCTTCTGCGGCCCGCCGCTGATCATCACCGGCGGCACCGGCTCGCCGATCAATCCGCAGGCGATCAAGTGACCGCTAAGCGGTCATCCCGGACGCGCCGACGGCGCGATCCGGGATCGCGCGACACACACTCAGTGCGTCACCCCCGAGCTTGACCCGGGGGTCCATGAAGCGTTTCAAATTGCCGAAGCTCATCATGGATGGCCGGGTCAAGCCCGGCCATAACGCCGAGTGAATGGCCACGCCGTGCTACGACAACTGCGCGGCAAATGGGAGGACTTTCATGCCCCGCTTCCTCAAACGCGGAATGGATGCCGAGCGCGATCAAGGCCGCCGACCAGAAGGTGCGCGAGACCGTCGAGGACATCCTGGCGCAGGTCGAGGACAAGAAGGACGCCGCCATCCGCGAACTGTCGAAAAAATTCGACAACTGGGAGCCGAAGGATTTCCGCCTGACGCCCGCCGAAATCGAGAAGGCGATCTCCCAGGTCAGCAAGCGCGATCTCGACGACATCAAGTTCGCCCAGGCCCAGGTGCGCAACTTCGCGCAGAAGCAGCGCGACACGATGAAGGACCTGGAGGTCGAGACGCTGCCCGGCGTCATCCTCGGCCACCGCCACATCCCGGTGAACTCGATCGGCTGCTACGTGCCGGGCGGCCGCTATCCGATGGTCGCCTCGGCGCACATGTCGATCGTCACCGCGCGCGTCGCCGGCGTCAAACGCATCGTCGCCTGCGCGCCGCCGCACAAGGGCGGGCCGCATCCGGCGATCGTCGCGGCCATGCACTTCGGCGGCGCCGACGAAATCTACGTGCTCGGCGGCGTGCAGGCGGTGGCCGCGATGGCGCTCGGCACCGAGAGCATCGCGCCGGTCGACATGATCGTCGGCCCCGGCAACGCCTATGTGGCGGAATCCAAGCGCCAGTTGTTCGGCCGCGTCGGCATCGACCTGCTGGCCGGGCCCGACCGAGACGCTGATCATCGCCGACGACTAGCGTCGACGGCGAAATCTGCGCCACCGACCTGCTCGGCCAGGCCGAGCACGGCCCGACCTCGCCCGCCATCCTGATCACCAATTCCGAGAAGCTCGCGCGCGACACCATGGCCGAGGTCGAGCGGCTGCTGAAAATCCTGCCAACCGCCGATGCCGCGGGCAAAGCCTGGGCCGACTTCGGCGAGGTGATCGTCTGCGACGACGAGGACGAGATGGTGCGCGAGGCCGACCGCATCGCCTCCGAGCACGTCCAGGTGATGACGCGCGACCCGGATTATTTCCTCAACAACATGAAGAACTACGGCTCGCTGTTCCTCGGCCCGCGCACCAACGTCGCCTACGGCGACAAGGTGATCGGCACCAACCACACGCTGCCGACCAAGAAGGCGGCGCGCTACACCGGCGGGCTGTGGGTCGGCAAATTCCTCAAGACCTGCACCTACCAGAAGGTGCTGACCGACCAGGCCAGCGCCAAGGTCGGCGAGGTCTGCTCGCGGCTCTGCATCCTCGAAGGCTTCCTGGCCCACGCCGAGCAGGCCAACGTGCGCGTGCGCCGCTACGGCGGCCGCAATGTCGGCTATGCTCAGCCGGCCGAATAGCTGGCTTTCAGGGGGAAGTCCATGTTTCCTGTCATCGTTCCGACCTACGCTGCCATTCTTGTATTGATCTTCGTGTTCCTCTCCGTGCGCGTCGTCCAGATGCGAGGCGTCCGCCAAGATCAGCCTTGGCACCGGCAACAATCCCGCCATGGAGCGGCGCATCCGGGTGCACGGCAATTTCGCCGAATACGTGCCGCTGGCGCTGCTGCTGTTGCTCTGCATGGAGTTGCAGTCGCAGTCGCGTATCCTGATCCACATTCTGTGCATCGTCCTGATCGTCGCCCGCCTCATCCATGCGGTCGGCGTGACGCCGGTCAACGAGAACTTCCCGATGCGAGCCGCAAGCGTGGTCACGACGTTTGGGGTGCTGGTCGTAGCGTCGCTGATGCTGCTGTACGTCGCGATGCACGGCTGACGATGGCGGCGGTCGATCTCGCCAGGACGCCATCGTTCCGCCTCGACGGCAAGCGCGCGCTGGTGACCGGCGGCGGGCGCGGCATCGGGCTTGCGGCGGCTTCGGCCCTGGCCGCAGCCGGCGCGCATGTCACGCTCGCGGCCCGCACCAAGAGCCGAGATCGAGGACGCGGCCGCGGCGATCCGCGCCCGCGGCGAGAAGGCCGATGCGCTGGTGCTGGACGTGACGAACGTCGAGGCGGCGAGGAAGGCGCTTGCGGGCGTTGCGCCTTACCACATCCTGGTCAACAACGCCGGCAGCAATCGCCCAGCCTATCTGCCCGACGTGAAAGTCGAGGACTTCGACTTCATCTTCGCACTTAACGTGCGCGCCGCATACTTCATGGCGCAGACCGTGGCGCTGCGCCTGATCGCGGAAAAGCTGCCGGGCTCGATCATCAACATCTCGTCGCAGATGGGCCACGTCGGCGCGGCGCGACGCACCGTCTATTGCGCCAGCAAGCACGCGATGGAAGGCTTCACCAAGGCGATGGCGATCGAGCTTGCGCCGCACAACATCCGGGTCAACAGCCTCGGCCCGACTTTCCTGGAAACGCCGATGACCCGGCCGTTCTTCGAAAACAAGGCGTTCCGCGACGAGGTGCTGTCAAAGATCAAGCTCGGCCGGCTCGGGCAGTTGGACGAACTGACCGGCGCCATCGTGTTTCTCGCCTCAGATGCGTCATCGCTGATGACGGGCTCGGCGCTGATGCTCGACGGCGGCTGGACAGCGGAGTAGCTAGAACAACTTCTTCAAGCACTGCGGATTGATGCAGCTCACTGGCGGGCGCCCCTCGATCAGCGCAATGGTGTTGTCGACCACCACATGCGCCATGCTCTCGCGCAATGGCAGCACCGCGCTGCCGAGATGCGGCGTCAGCACCACGTTCGGCATTTCCAGGAGCTCGGGCGAAACCTCCGGCTCGTGCTCGCAGACATCGAGGCCAGCGCCGGCGATTTTCCTGTCCTTGAGAGCGCGGATCAGCGCCGCCTCGTCGATCACCGGACCGCGAGAGGTGTTGATGACGAAGGCCGAAGGTCTCATTAACGAAAACTGCCGATCGCTCATCAGGTGCCTGGTTTCCGGCGAAAGCTGCGGATGCAGCGAGACGAAATCGGACTCGCGCAAAAGATCGTCGAAGCCGCGATAGGACGCGTCGAGCTTTGCCTCCTCCTCCACCGGCAGGCGACGCGGATCGGTATAGACGATCGTCATATCGAAGCCGCGCCCGCGCCGCGCCATCGCCTGGCCGATACGGCCAAAGCCGACCAGGCCCAGCGTCCTGCCGGTCACGGCGGCGCCGGCAAGGTGATTGGATTGTGAGCCGGGATAGAGCCCGGCGCGGAACATCTTGTCGCCCAGGGCGATGTTGCGCGCCACCGCCAACAGCAGGCCAAAGCCGATGTCGGCGGTGGCATCGGTGACGATCGCCGGGATGTTGGTGACCGGAATGCCGCGCGCCGTCGCTGCCGCCAGATCGATCCGGTCCTGGGTGATGTTCATCGATGACACCGCCTTGAGATTTGGGTTGGCGGCCAGCACATCGAGGTCCACGGTGTCATGCAGCAGCGAAATCAGGATGTCGCAATGTTTCACCGCGGCCATCAGCTTGCTCTTCGGCAGCACGCGGCTGGAATCGGGATTGACTGTGACGTCGGCGACGGCGCGCAGGCGCACCAGCGCGCTTTCCGCGATCGGCTGGGTGACGAAGACCCGCGGCCGTGTCACGACCGTTTCGCCGCTTTCTTGATGGCCGCATTGACCTTGGGCATCACCTTCTCGGCCAGCAAGGTCATCGAGCGTTTGGCAAGCCTGGGATCGCGCCAGTCCTTGCCGGCATAAAGCAGCGTGCCGAAGTCGCCGACGCGCTCGCGGAATTTCAGGATCTCGTCGGCGACCTTGCCGGGCGAGCCGTGGATGATCAGTTCGTCGCAGATGCCGTCGAGCGTCACCTCGCTGTCGGGCTGGTCGCGCCGGGTCTTGAACAGGTCGAGGCGGCCGCGCTTCAGCTTGGTATAGAGTTGGCTGTAATAATAGCGGTACGGGCTCTTCGGGTCGGTGACATAGGCTTTGGCGGTCTTGTCGCTGTCGGCGACGAAGATGCTCTTGGCGACGCGCCAGTTTGCCGGGTCGGCCTTGCGCCCGGCACGCTCGCAGCCCTCGACGTATTTCGGCCAGTGGCTCTTCACCCACTCCGGCATCAGAAAGTTTGCCGAGATCGGATCCCAGCCGCGCGCCGCGGCCTCGGTCACGCCCTTGGAGAACGGCGCCACCGCCGTGACCACGATCGGCGGGTGCGGCTTCTGCAGCGGCTTCGGCAAAAAACCCTGGCCGATCTCCGGCATGAACTGCTTCTCGATCTTCACCGACCAGTATTTGCCTTGGATATTGTACGGCGGCTCGCCGGCCCAGATCGCCAGCACCTGGTTGATGGCTTCGATGAACATGGCATTGCGGTCGGTGTCGAGGTTGCCGAATGCCTCGGCGTCGGACAGCAATCCGCCTGGGCTGATGCCGAAAATGAAGCGGCCGTTCAGCATATGGTCGAGCATGGCGACGCGTGAGGCGGTCGCGGCCGGATGACTGTTCGGCATGTTGATCGTGCCGGTGCCGAGTTTGATCTTCCTGGTGGCCTCGATCAGGCTCGCAATGAAGATCATGCACGAGGTGATGTTCTCGGCCCTGTCCGTAGCGTGCTCGCCGACGTAGCCCTCCACGAAGCCGAGCTTGTCGGCCAGGATGAAGGCCTCGCGATCCTCGCGCAGCGACTTCCGCCAATCCTTGTCCAGCGGATGGATCGGCATGGTGAAAAAGCCAAGCTTCATGAAATCCTGCGGACGCGTCCTTGTTTTCGCTCATTCCAAACTAACGATGCTGGCGGTGACATTCGAATTAATATACTAAGGCATCAGGCATCAGGTTTTCTAATGGCTGAAATAGCGCTCCGCCAGATCAGGGCCATCATCGCGGTGTGCGAGGAGGGCTCGTTCACGCGCGCCGCAACGCGTGAGAACGCGACCCAATCCGGCATTTCCCAGCATGTCGCCGCGGCCGAGCGCACCCTTGGGGTCAAATTGTTCAATCGGACGCCCGCAGGCGTGAAGCCCACCCCGGCCGGCCAGCGCTATTACAAACGCTGCATCGAAGCTGTCGGTCAGATCGCCAACGCCAACGAAGAAGTGCGAAGCTTTGCCTCGCGCGTCAGCGGCGATCTTCGCATCGGGCTGATCCCGACGCTGACACGGGCGGCCCTGGCGCCGACACTCGAACACCTCACCGCGCGATATCCGGACGTGCGACTCTACATCGTCGAAGGCTATAGCGGCTGGCTCACCGACATGGTTCTGAACGGCGACCTCGATTTCGCGGTGGTGCCGACGACCGAAGGACGCATCGGCCTTAAATCGCGGCTGCTGGTGCGCGACCGTGAAATGCTGGTGTCGAACGTCAAGCTCGGGTTCAAGCCGCTCGAGCCAGTCAGGCTGAAGGATTGCGGGCCGCTGAAGATCATCCTGCCCGGCCGCGCCAACGTCCGACGCCGCAATATCGAGGTCTATTTCGAGACCCACGGCATCGAAGTCGCCGAAATGATCGAAATCGACGCCATGATCAGCACGTTGCAGCTGATCATGCGATCCGACTGGGTGGCGATCCTGTCCGGGCTGATCTGCATTGCCGACATCGGCCGCGACACCGGCCGCGTCATCAATCCGATCTACGATCCGCCGCTGATCGCGGAATTCGTGGTGATCTCGCCCGCGCGACGTACGCTGTCGATTCAAGCGCAATTGTTCCTCGACGTCTTCGAGGCGGAGATCGCCCGCATCCAGAACGTCTGGTCGCAGCTTATCCCGTCGGTCACGTATCCCGCACAACCGCAGCAAGCCGCGGCAGGCTGACTACACCGACGCCGGGGCGCCGGGTTGCCTGAGCGGATGGGCCCGCGCGAACGCATCGTTCGCCATGCAGGCGTCGACGACACGCTTGAAGGTCGGGAACGGCGCAAGATCGACCTTGAAAAATCCCGCACCGGCTGCCTGGGTTGCCAGGCAGATATCCGCCACGGTTATGCTGTCGCCGTGAGCGTATTTTCCGGTCGCGCCATCCTTGAGGATGGTCTCGATCGCGGTCAGCGCCGCACGGTGCCAATGCTGCGCCCATTTGGTGACACCGGCTTCGTCAACCTTGAATTCATGGGCCAGATATTCGCGCACGCGCGGCACGATCAGCGGATGGGAATCGGCGGCGACGATCTGGGCAAGCCCCCGCACCCGCGCCCGGCTCTTCGGGTCCTTCGGCAGCAGCGGCGGATTGGGATGGGTCTCGTCGAGATATTCGATGATGGCAAGCGATTCGAACAACGCCGGCCCATCGCCGTCGACCAGCGCCGGCAGTGCCATCATTGGATTGACCTTGCGATAGGCATCCTCGCGCTGCTGGCCGTTCATCAGGTTCACGTCGATCACTTCATCGGGTTTGATGCCCTTCAAATTCATCGCAATGCGAACGCGATAGGTCGCCAGCGAACGCCAGAATGAAAACAGCTTCATTGCTCCCTCCATGAAATCCGAATTCGTTATTTGGCCCTTGCCGCGAAATAGGCCGAGACGTTGGACACCTCGTCATCGCCGCCGATTGCGCGCCGCGCCTCCTCGTAGCAGGCCAGCGTCTGTTGCAGCAGCGGCAGCTCGAGCCCGCGCTTTCTGGCCTCGGCCAGCATCGGCGGTGACGTCCTTGATGCCGCCATCGAGGTTGAAGGTGCGGATGTCCGATTTCTCGTTCTTCAACCGCGCGACGATCCCGGGCATCCGCTGCTTGAGTACGGTCGCAGCGCCCGAGGTCTCGGAGATGAAATCCAACAGCTCTTTCGGATCGATCGGCAGCGATTTGCATAGCGCAAGTTGCTCGCCCAGCGCCTGCCAGTAGATCATCAGTGGCAGGTTGACGGCGAGCTTGAGCACCGCGCCGGAGCCGACCGGCCCGGCGTGCAACGCCCGGCGGCAAAGCTGATCAAGCACAGGCCGGGCGCGCGCCGCATCCGCGGGCTCGGCACCCATCAGACCCATCAGCTTGCCCGTGCGCGCCGGTATGACCGACCCGCTCACCGGGCATTCGACATAGCCTGCGCCCTTGGCGCGGACCTTCTCGGCCAGCGCAACCTGGACCTCGGGCGGCACTGTGCTCATCTCGATGAACAGCTTGCCCTTGACGTCGCCGCTGAGTAGCCCATGGCCGCCCATTGTAGACCGCGTCGATTGCGTCGGCGTTGGTCAGGATTGTGATGACGATCTCGACCGCGCCCGCAAGCTCCGCCGGCGTTTTGGCGACGCTCGCGCCCAAGCCGGCGAGCGGTCCGGTCTTATCCGCCGACCAATTCCACACTGTCAGCGTTGGCCGCACTCCATCAGCCGCTGCACCGATGTTCGAGCCCATCTTGCCGATGCCGGCGATGCCGATGTGCATCGAAAGTCTCCTTGATTGTGACAGCGACGATAGGCGATCCCAATGCGGCACGAAAGTGGTTCCCATCTTTTGGGAATCATGGGTTAGTGTGCGCGCCGCCTTTGGTAAGGCGCACGAATGGGACATTGGGAGTCTGAGGAATGAGTCGGGCGACAGCGAAGAAGAAGACAGTGAGCGTAATCGGACTCGGAATCATGGGCGGCTCGTTCGCCCGCAATCTCGTCGACAGCGGCTGGCGCGTCGTCGGATTCGACATCAATGCAAGCAGGCGCAAAGAATTGGCCAGGGCCGGCGTCGAGATCGCGCGCGATGCCGTCGCCGCCGCCGCCGCCGCACCCTTTGTCATCACCAGCCTGCCCAAGCCCGAGGCGCTGATGTTCACAGCGAGGACGATCGCCGCGGCGGGCCTGCCGCGGCGGATCGTCGCCGAGTGCTCGACCTTCACCATCGAGGACAAGGAAAGGGCCGAGAAGACGTTAGCGCGCCGCGGGCCACGTCATGCTCGATTGCCCAGTCAGCGGCACCGGCGCCCAGGCCAAGACCCGCGACCTCGTAATCTACGCGAGCGGCGACAGAACGGCGGTGACGAAGCTCAAGCCGATGTTCGCATCCTTCTCGCGCAAGCTGTACGACGTGGGCACCTTCGGAAACGGCAGCCGGATGAAATATGTCGCAAACCTCCTGGTCGCTATCAACAACGTTGCATCGGCAGAAGCCATGGTGCTTGGAATGAAGGCCGGGCTCGACCCGAGAACGATCTTCGAGATGATCTCCAACGGAGCCGGCAACTCGCGCGTGTTCGAGTTGCGCGCGCCGATGATGGTGAAGAACGACTACAGCGACGTCACCATGAAATGCTCGGTATGGCAGAAAGACATGGACGTGATCGGCGCCTTCGCCAAGAAAATCCGTGTGCCGACGCCGTTGTTTTCGGCGACGCTGCCGATCTATGCCGCGGCTCTCAAGAGCGGCCATGGCAATGACGACACGGCCGCAGTCTGCGCGGTGCTGGAGGCCAAGGCCGGCGTCAAGCGCAAGAAGCGCTAAGACATCCACCCCCTGCGGCCAATAGACGGGCTGGCGGCCCGCCCGTCCTCATGTAAGCTTGCGACCGATCTTCGGATCTGGGGACGGAGATGTCGCGGGAATGAACCTGAATTTCTGGCTGATCCAGGCCTTCAACGGCGTCTCCTACGGGGCGCTGTTGTTCCTTGTCGGCAGTGGCCTGTCGCTGATTTTCGGCGTGATGCGGATCGTCAATCTTTCGCACGGCTCGTATTTCCTGCTCGGCGGCTATGTCGCGCTCACCGTGATCTGGACCACCGGCTCTTGGCTGCTGGCGCTGCCGGTCGCGGCGCTCGTCATCGGGCTGGTCGGGCTCGCCATGGAGCGCATCTTCCTGCGTCCACTTGGCTTCGATCCGTTGCGGCAGGTGCTGCTGACCGTCGGCTTCGCCTTCCTGTTCCAGCAGGCCGCGCTCGATATCTGGACCGGCAACAACTTCGACATCACCCCGCCTGCGGTATTGTCGCAAAGCATCGCGGTCGGCGGCATCTATTTTCCGCTCTACCGCATCTTCATGATCGCGATCGCGCTCGCGATCGGCCTGATGCTGTGGCTGGTCATGGAGAAGACCAGGATCGGCGCGCATGGTGCGCGCCACCGTCGATGACGCGCAGATGGCGCGCGGCGTCGGCATCGACACCTCGCGCATCTCGATGATGATCTTTTCGCTGGGCGCGGCCCTGGCAGCGCTTGGCGGCGTCATCGGCGGCGCCTTCCTCGGCGTATACATCGGGCTCGACTTCGAGATGCTGCCGATTGCATTCGCGGTCGTCATCATCGGCGGTATGGGCAGCCTCGGCGGCGCCGCGATCGGCGCGCTGCTGGTGGGCCTCGCCGACAATTTCGGCAAGGCGCTGTTTCCCGAGATTTCCTATTTCACCTTGTACGCACCGATGGCGCTGATCCTGGCGATCAAGCCGACCGGACTGTTCGGGCGGGATTGAGCGGCGCCGATGAACAACCATACGCTGAAAATCCTGGTCGTGGTCGCGGCGATCGCCGCCATAGCGATCGTGGTGCCCAACACCGGCTCGTTCGTCATCCTGCTGGCAACGCGGGCACTGGCGTTTTCGATCCTGGTGATGAGCGTCGATATCCTGCTGGGCTACACCGGCTTGGCCTCGCTCGGCCAGGCCGCGTATCTCGCCGTCGGCGCCTACGCGACCGCGATTCTTGCGACCAAATATCATATCGGGCTGGGCTGGGACTTCTGGCTGGTGCTGCTGTTCGGGGCGTTTCTCGGCGCGGCGCTCGCGGCGATCTTCGGCCTGTTCGCGATCCGCGCCACCGGCGTCTATTTCCTGATGATCACGCTGGCGCTCGGACAATGCCTTTGGGGGCTCGCCTATCGCTGGAATTCGCTGACCGGCGGCGACAACGGCATCAACCTGCGCGAACGGCCCAAGTTCGGCATCGATCTCGCCAACGAGTTGTCGTTCTTCTTCCTGGTGCTGGCGATCTTCTGCGCGTCGCTGCTCGCAATGTACACGCTGGTGCGCTCGCCGTTCGGGCGGAGCCTCACCGGCATCCGCGAGCGCGAATTGCGCATGAAAATCCTCGGCTACAACACCTGGCTGCACAAATACATCGCCTTCGTCATTGCCGGCGGCTTCGGCGGACTATCCGGCGTGCTCTGGGCGCACACCGCGGGCATTGTCAGCCCGGTCAATGCCGAGCTCACCACCTCGGTCGACGCCTTGCTGATGGCGGTGCTGGGCGGCTCCGGCACGCTTGGTCGGCGGCGTGATCGGCGCCTTCATCGTGTTCGGTCTGCGCGAATATCTCAGCACGCTGGTGCCGTGGTGGCAGTACGTGCTTGGCGGCGTCTATGTGCTGACCATCCTCTATCTGCCGACCGGGCTGATGGGAATTCCGGAGCGTCTGCGCCAGCGGCGCACGGCTTTGGGCAATCGAGACGAAGCGAAGAAATTGGCACCCGCGGCCTCCTGAGGCGAAGACAGGCCGCGACAACAAGGGAGTGAGTACGATGACAAGCACCTTGCTACGACGGGTCGGCCCATTGCTGCTTGGCAGCGTTGCGCTCGGCCTGACCGCGACGGCAAAAGCCGAAGAACTGCGCATCGGCTTCGTCGCGCCGACCAGCGGCATCTTTGCCCAGGTCGGCAAGGACATGGTCGACGGCTTCAAGATGTACCTCGACGAGCATCACAACAAGTTCGGCAGTGCCGACGTGAAGTTCATCGTCGAGGACGAGCAGGCCAAGCCCGACACCGCCGTCACCAAGGCCAAGAAGCTGATCCTGCAGGACAAGGTGCACATGCTGGTCGGCGGCCTGCTGGCATCCAGCGGCTATGCGCTCGCACCGGTCTCGACCGCGGAGAAAGTACTCTACGTCGTGCCGGTGTCAGCGGCCGACGACCTCACCCAGCGCGACCTGCCGAAATACCCCTACCTGATCCGCACCGGCTGGTCGTCATCGCAGCCAAGCCACCCGTTCGGGCAATGGGCCTGCGACCAGGGCTACAAGAAGATTGCCGCGATCGGCGCCGACTACGCCTTCGGCTACGAGGTGATCGGCGGCTTCCAGCGCGCCTTCGAAGCGTGCGGCGGCAAGATCATCCAGAAAATCTGGCCCCCGATCGGCACCAAGGATTTCGGCCCATACATTCCGACCCTGAAGGCGGATGCAGACGCGATCTTCACCCTGATGGTCGGGCCGATGTCGCTGCAGTTCCCCAAGCAGCTCGCGGCCTCCGGCAACAAGAAGCCGGTGATTGGCGGCGGCACGAGCTATGACGAATTCGTACTGCCCTCGATGGGCGACGAGGTCATCGGTCACGTCTCGACGCTGCAGTATAGCGCCGCGCTGGAAAATCCGAAGAACGAGGCTTTCGTCAAGTCCTATCGCGCCAAGTTCGGCAAGGTGCCGTCGTACTATTCGGAGACCAACTACACGAGCGCTGGAATGATCGATGAGGTCATTCAGAAGAATGGCGGCAAGTTCCCGGGCGCCGAGGAGTTCATCAAGCAGCTCCAGGCCATGAAGTTCGACACGCTTCGCGGTCCCGTCACGTTCGACGAGATGCGCAACCCGGTGCAGAACATCTACATCAAGAAGGTCGAGAAGAAGAAGATGTTCGGCTACCCCAACGCAGAGCTCTGGAACACCGTCATCAAGACCTATCCGAACGTCAATCAGTTCGGCCAGTTCAAGAAGGCGGAATTCCTGGCGACGCCGGTCTACAGCCGCGATTATCCGCCCTGCAAGTTCTGCGAATAACGACATCGATCGGGGCTCCGGATCGGAGCCCCGATCTCCACTCTCGCCAGGACAACGCCGTGAACGTCGCGACTACCACAAGCGGCCGGACGCCGGTTCTCGAACTGAAGGGCCTGTCGAAGAGCTTCGGCGGCCTTCAGGCCGTGCGCGATGTCACGTTCAAGATCATGCCCGGCGACCGCAAGGCAATCATCGGCCCGAACGGAGCCGGCAAGACCACGCTGTTCAACCTGATCACCGGCATTTTTCCATCGAGCTCGGGCCAGGTGCTGCTGTTCGACCGGGACGTCACCGCTTGGCAAAGCCACCGCCGCACCGCGCTGGGAATGTCCCGCACCTTCCAGGTCACTCACCTGTTCCCACGGCTGACCGTGCTCGACAACGTGCTGTTGGCGATCGAGGGCGTGCAGCCGTCCAAATTCGTGATGTGGCGCTTCCTGTCGTCCTATCGCGACGTCTACGACAAGGCGCATCGGCTGCTCGAACAGGCGTCCTTCATGGATCGTGCCAACACCGAAGTTCGCTATCTGTCGCACGGCGAGCAGCGCCAACTCGAGATCGTGCTCGGGCTTGCAAGCGACCCGAAAATCCTTCTTCTCGATGAGCCGGCGGCCGGCCTGTCATCCGGCGAGTTGGTCGAGATGACCCGGTTTCTGATGAAGCTCGACCCGGGCCTCGCGATCCTCCTGATCGAGCACGACATGGACGTGGTGTTCGATCTTGCTCACACGATCTCCGTGCTGCACTTCGGCCAGATTCTCGAGACCGGCGCACCGGAGCAGATCAAGAAAAGCCAGAAGGTCCAGGAAATCTATCTGGGCACGGGCTGAACCATGGCCATTCTGGAAGTCCAGGACATCCACACCTACTACGGCGACGCCTACGTCCTGCAAGGCCTGTCGCTGCAGCTCGAGCAGGGCCAGATCCTCGGCCTGCTCGGACGGAACGGCGTCGGCAAGACCACCCTTGTCAATTCGATCGTCGGCTTCACCCCGCCGCGCCGCGGCAAGATCGTGTTTAAAGGTGTCGACATCACCAGCAGCCCGTCGTTTGAGACGGTGCGAAGCGGCATGGGGCTGGTGCCGCAGGGCCGCCGGGTGTTTCCAACGCTGAGCGTCGAGGAAAACCTCCTGGTCGCCGAGCGCAGCACCGAGCGCCACGGCTGGAATTTGGAGCGCGTCTACGAACTGTTTCCCAGACTTCGCGAACGCCGCGAGCAGCGAGCCAAAACCCTGTCCGGCGGCGAGCAGCAGATGCTTGCCATCGGCCGCGGCCTGATGACCAACCCGGACTGCCTGATCATGGACGAGCCCTCGGAGGGGCTCGCGCCCATCATCATCCAGGGCCTGTGGGAGGCGATCGGCAAATTGAAGAAGGAAGGCCTGTCGATCCTGCTGGTCGAGCAGAACGCCTCGCTGGCGCTCAAGCTCGTCGATTACGTCCATGTCATGAGCAAAGGCCAGGTGGTGTATTCGGCCCGGCCCGAAGAGCTTTGGGCCAATGATGCGATCAAGCACAGCTATCTGGGTATCTAACGTCCGGAGTCCCAGATTGAGGCACTACGATGTTTTTGTTGAACGAGGGCAGGTATGAGGCGACGGGAATTTATTGGTCTGCTCGGGGCTGTGGCAACCACGTGGCCGCTGGCGGCGCGACCGCAGTCGATCAATCAAATGCGGCGCATTGGCGTTCTTCTCGTCAGTGGGCCAGAACCCCTGGGGCCGTTTCGTGAGGCGCTCAGCGATCTTGGTTATGTCGATGGGAAAAATGTCCAGATCGAGGTTCGATCCGCGCAAGGCCAGGACGCTCGTCTCCCTCAATTGGCTGCGGAACTGGTTCGCAGGCAAGTCGATGTCATCATCGCAGTGCAGACCCCGGCCGCCCACGCGGCAAAAAATGCGACCCGCAACATCCCTATTGTCGTAATGGCAGGCGATCCAATCGCGACGGGGCTAGTCAGCAATCTTGCGCGCCCAGACGGCAATGTCACTGGATTGTCCGCCACCGCTGCTGAGGCAGCGGCAAAGAGCCTCGAACTGATCCCCGAGATCAAGCCAGGAGCGCGCCGCGTGGGCCTTCTGGGCAATGCGGACGATCCGTTCATGAAGCCCTTTTTTGAGCAAATCCAGCGAGGCGCACCGGTGGTGCATCTTGAAGTCCATGAGGTCATTGTTAGCAGCAGCGACGAATTGAATAGTGCTTTCGCATCAATCGCCCGCGAGAGAGTGGACGCCGTCGTCATCCAAGGTAGCCTCCCAGTCAAACCAACGGTCGATCTGGCACTAAAATATCGTCTGCCATCGCTCTCGACGCAAAAGTCCGCAGTGCAGGCAGGAATCCTGATGTCATACAGTGCGAGTTTCGCGGAGCGCGCCCGCGTGATCGCGAGCTACGTAGACAAAATCCTCAAAGGTGTCCGGCCCACTGATCTTCCAGTGCAGCAGCCGACCAAGTACGAGATTGCGATTAATCTCAAGACCGCCAAGGTGATTGGGTTGGAAGTGCCACCAGCGCTACTCGGTCGCGCCGACGAGGTGATCGAATAACAGTACAGATTGCTGCGGTGTGCTTATGGAGCTGCACCGCGTGCGGGGAAAGTCCCAAGACAGAGACGGCT
Organism: uncultured Alphaproteobacteria bacterium; assembly: GCA_963702635.1. Lineage (GTDB taxonomy): Bacteria > Pseudomonadota > Alphaproteobacteria > Rhizobiales > Xanthobacteraceae > Z2-YC6860. Next base: position 1,988,867 of record CAVPDL010000001.1, on the reverse strand, counting down.
TGCGACAAAGTTGCTATCATTTCAGGCGATGGCGAAACGCACGGGCGTGATACCGTGGTTTTCCATGAGCCAACAAACCCCGGCCAAAACGGGGAGCGAAACCGATCACCACGAGGGAGTAAACACCGATGTCGATGAAACGCCGATCCGTCCTCAAGGGCATGCTGGCCTCCGGCGCCAGCGTCACCGTGTTGAAGGCGCCCGCGGTCCACGCGCAAGCCGCGCCGTTCAAGCTTGGACTGCTCACCATCAAGACCGGCCCGCTCGCCCAAGGCGGCATTCAGATGGAGCAGGGCGTACTGACGTTCCTGAAGGAAAAGAACAACAAGATGGCGGGCCGCCAGGTCGAGTTTTTCTCCGCCGACTGCGGCGGCACGCCGGCCGGCACCAAGACCAAGGCGCAGGAACTGGTCGAGCGCGACAAGGTCGACGTCATCCTCGGCCCGCTCGCAGCCTTCGAACTGCTCGCCATCAACGACTACATCCGGCAGGCGAAAACACCGCTGATGAGCCTCGCCGCGGCTGAAGACCTGACCCAACGCAAGCCGAATCCTTACTTCCTGCGCGCGTCGGCCACGTCGGCGCAGGCGATGCATCCGATGGCCGACTACGCGGCCAAGGAAATGAAGCTCAAGCGCGTCGTCACGATCTCCGAGGACTTCGCCTTCGGCTACGAGCAGATGGGCGGCTTCCAGCAGACCTTCGAGGACAACGGCGGCAAGATCATCAAGAAGCTGTGGCCGCCGATCGTCACCCCCGACTACACACCCTACCTCGCGCAGATCGCGGACTGCGACGGCGTATGCCACGGTTTCGCAGGGTCCAATCCGCTGCGTTTCCTGAAACAATATCGCGCGGCCGGCCTCAAATATCCGATTGTTACCGGCGAAACCGGCGGCGACGACGCATTGCTGCGCAGCTTCGGCGACGAGGCGATCGGCATGATCAGCTGCTGCCCATACACCGCCGACCTCGAAAACGAGAGCAACAAGCGCTTCATCGCCAACATGGAAAAGGACTTCAAGGTTCTGCCCGGCTTCTACTGCGCCGGCCTCTACGTGAATTGCCAGGTGGTCGAGGCGGGATTGCAGAAAACCGGCGGCAAGACCGACGACAAGGAGGCGCTGATGGCGGCGCTGAAGTCGGTGTCCCTCGCCGACACGCCGCGGGGCCCGATCAAGTTCGACCATCTCGGCAACGTTATCGGCGACTTCTACATCCGCCGCGTCGAGAAGCAGAACGGCAAGTTCATCAACAAGACGATCAAAACCTACCACAACGTCAGTCAGTTCTGGACTTACGACGAGAAGAAGTTCCTGGCGCAGCCGGTCTATTCGCGCGACTACCCGCCGCTGAAGAATTAATCACGTTTGATTTGGTTGAGACGCTCAGCGCACACGCTAGCCCTCTCCCGCTTGCGGGAGAGGGCACGTGGGGTGTCGAGCGAATGCGGGGGAGGCTCTTTTTGCAAAGCTTTGACATCCAGAGCCCTCTCCTGGCTCGCTATCGCTCCGCGCGGCCCACCCTCTCCCGCAAGCGGGAGAGAGGAAGCGAGTTTGCCGAACGGTCGCATTCGATCGACAGCGATCCAGGGCTGCCGCCATGACCTTTTGGCTGGTGCTGACGGTCAACAGCGTGACCTTCGGGGGGCTCCTGTTCCTGCTGTCGGCGGGCTTTTCCCTGATCTTCGGGCTGATGCGCATTCCGAATCTGACGCATGGCTCGCTGTTCATGCTGGGCGCCTATTTCGGCGCGGCCCTGATCATCGGCGTTAAGGGCGTGGAGATGAACTTCTGGCTGGCCGCGCTGCTCGCCACCCTCGGTGTGGCGATGCTCGGCGCCATGACCGAACGCTTGCTGCTGCGCCGGCTGCCGGGCGACCAACTGGCGCAGGTGCTGGTGACATTGGGCCTGTCCTTCATCGCTGCCGACTTTTGCCTGATGGTGTGGGGCGGCGATCCGCTCAATGTCGAGACGCCCCCGGGCCTCGGTGGCTTCGTTCGCGCCGGGACGGCGGTATTCCCGCTCTACCGTCTCGGAATCATCGCCATCGCGGTGATCGTTGCCATCGCGCTTTGGCTGCTGCTCGAACGCACGCGGCTCGGCGCCATGATCCGCGCCGGCGTCGACGACCCCGACATGGCGCGCGTGGTCGGCATCCGCGTCTCGCAGCTTTTCACCATTGTGTTCGCGCTCGGCGCCGGGCTTGCCGGCTTCGCCGGCATCATCGGCGGGCCGATCCTGTCGGTCTATCCCGGCCTCGACCAGGACATGCTGCCGCTCGCGCTGGTCGTCGTCATTCTTGGCGGCACCGGCAGCTTGCTCGGCTCCTTCGTCGGCAGCATCATCGTCGGCTTCATCTATAATTTCGGCCAAGCGCTGTTGCCTGAGCTTGCCTATTTCGTGCTGTTCCTGCCGATGCTGCTGGTGCTGATCTTCCGGCCGCAGGGCCTGTTCGGCAGGCAGGTGCCATGAGCGGGTTGCCATGACCGCCCGCAACCTCGCCCTCGCCGTGGCTTGTGTCGCGCTGGCCACGGTGCCGTTCTGGGTGCCCGGCATCTATTATGTCAACGTGTCGAGCCAGATGCTGTTCTACGCGATCTTCGCGCTCGGCTTGAATATCCTGGTCGGCTATGCTGGCCTCGTCTCGCTCGGCCATGCCGGACTGTTCGGCATCACCGCCTATGCCATCGCCTATCTGCTGCAGGACGGCTTTGACCACGCTTCGGCGATCCTGCTGGCGCTGGTGATCAGCCTCGCCTCCACGGCGGTGTTCGCGTTTCTGGCGCTGCGCGCGACCGGTATCGGCTTCATCATGATCACGCTGGCGCTTGGCCAGATTTTGTGGGGCTTGGCCTATCGCTGGATCAGCCTGACCAACGGCGACAACGGCATCAATGTGAAGAACCGCCCGGCGCCGTTCGGCCTCGACCTGGGCAAGCCGGCGGCGTTCTATTACGCGACGCTCATTGTCTTTTTCATCGCGGTGGTCGCCGTGGCGATCTTCGCGCGCTCGCCGTTCGGCGCGGCGCTCAAGGGCACGCGCGACCAGCCGAGGCGCATGAACGCGCTTGGCTATCACGTCTGGGCGATCCGGTTCTGGGCCTGCCTGCTGTCCGGTTTGCTCACCGCCGTGTCCGCGGCGCTGTTCGTCTACTACACCCAGTTCATCAGCCCGCAGACTACGGCACTGACCTCTTCGGCCGAGGTGCTGCTGATGGTGATCGCGGGCGGGCCAGCGACGCTGCTCGGGCCGATCATCGGCGCCGCGCTGGTGGTCGTGGTCAAGAATATCGTCTCCGGCTACATCGAACGCTGGAATTTCCTGCTTGGCGCGATCTTCGTCGCCATCGTCATCCTGATGCCGGAAGGTCTGGTGCCCGGCACGGTCAGGCTGTGGCGAGGCGGTCTGCGTGCATTCCGGCGGCGGCGCGGCATCCTCATTGCGCAGAGCATGGAGCCGAAGCCATGAGTGCGCTGACCGTCAACCAGCTCTGCAAGGCGTTCGGCGGCCTGCGTGTCACCACCAACGTCAGTCTCAACGTCGAGCCGGGCGAGCGGCGGCTGATCATCGGGCCGAACGGCGCAGGCAAGACCACGCTGTTCAACCTGATCACCGGCGAGCTGACGCCTGACAGCGGCTCCATCCACCTGTTCGGCCAGGACATCACCGGCGTGCCGAGCCGACGCCGCCCGCATCTCGGCATGGCGCGGACCTACCAGATTATCACGCTGTTCGCCCGCGACACCATCGTACGCAACGTGTCGCTGGCCCTGCTCGGCTTGTCGAAGGCGCGCTGGAATCCCCTGATGGTGCTCGACCGGCAGCAGCGACCTGGTCGACCGCGCCCATGACGCGCTGGCCAAGGTCGGGCTGCGCAACATCGCCGAACGGCCGCTATCGCAGACCTCCTATGGCGAGCGCCGGCGCGTCGAGATCGCCATGGCGCTGGCGCAGAACCCGAAGGTCCTGTTGCTCGACGAGCCCTATGCCGGGCTTTCGATCGATGAACGGCGCGACGTGCAGGAGACGATCCGGGCGATCCCGCGCGATGTCACCATCGTGATGATCGAGCACAACATGGACGTTGCGCTTGATTTCGCCGAGCGCATCACGCTGCTGCATTTCGGCAAGGTGGTGGTGGAAGGCACCCGCAGCGAAGTCGTCGACGATCCGCACACCAGGGAGGTCTATCTTGGCCACTGATGCGCTGACGTTGAACGAAATCGACGCGTTCTACGGCGACAGCCACGTCCTGCAGAAGGTGTCGTTCCGGCTCGGCGAAGGCCGGCTGCTCGGGCTGTTGGGTCGTAACGGCGCCGGCAAATCCACCTGCATGAATGTCACCGTCGGCCTGCTTCCGCCGCGCGCCGGCGCGGTCGAGGTGTTCGGCACGCCGGTGACCCGGCTGCCGCCGGAGCAGATCGCGGCGCGCGGCGTCGCGCTGGTTCCGCAAGGCCGCCGCATCTTCAAAAGCCTTACGGTGCGCGAGAACCTGGAGGTCGCGGCGCGCAAGCCCGATCCCGGCAGCCGTCACGCGCCCTGGACCTTCGATACGGTGTTCGGCATGTTTCCGCGTCTCAAGGAGCGCAGCAGCCAGATCGCCGCGCATCTTTCCGGCGGCGAGCAGCAGATGCTGGCGATTGGCCGCGCGCTGATGCAGAACCCGCGCGTGCTGCTGATGGACGAGCCATCGGAGGGCTTGGCCCCGCAGATCGTGGTCGAGGTGATGGCCACGGTGCGAAAGCTCAAGGACAGCGGGTTGTCGATCGTGCTGGTCGAGCAAAGCCCGAAGCTCGTGTTCGAGATCGCCGACGATATCGTGATCCTCAACAGCGGCCAGGTTGCGGTCAGCTCGACAGCCGCAGAGATCACCCAAAGCGGCGTCGATCTGCGGCAGCATCTTGGCGTGTTCTGATCTCCGTGGGGTGTCATGCCCGCGAAGGCGGGCATCCAGTAACCGCAAAGGCATGACGTTGAATATGGAGACGACACGGGCTACTGGATCATCCGCTTTCGCGGATGATGACACCCGAACAAGGTGAGGCCATGGCGGACATGTGGAACAAGTACGAACCGAGCGCGGCGCGAAAGCGCGGCAGGCCGGGGCGCGAGACACGACCGAAGAGCATCACCATCGACATGCACGCCCATGTCGCTGTGCCGCGCGCCGGCGAGATTGCCACTCCCCATCTCGATCTCGTCCACCGTTCCGCTCGGCCATTTCTCGACGCCGACACCAAGGCGCTGATGGCGAAGCAGGAAGCCGACATCCGCGAGGGCATCCGTCCGACCGACGTGCGCTTTCAGCGCGATGGATGACATGGGCGTCGACATGCAGCTCATCTCACCGGGACCGCCGCAGATTTACTACACGGTGCCGCTCGATATCGCGGTGCAGGCGACGCGCGCCCTCAACGACGGCATCGCCGAATATGTCGGCAAGCACCCCGACCGCCTGGTAGCGCTCGGCGGAGTACCGATGGCGGACGGCAACGAGGCCGCGAAGGAGCTCGAGCGCTGCATGAAGCAGCTCAAGTTCAAAGGTGTCGAAATCCTGACCAATGTCGCCGGCAAAGAATTGTCCGATCCGGCCTTCGCGCCGTTCTGGAAGAAGGCGGAAGAGCTCGGCGCGCTGGTGATGATCCATCCCAACGGCTTCACCCAGGCCAACCGCCTGACCCGCTTCTACTTCAACAACGTCATCGGCAACCCGTTCGAGACCACCATCGCCCTGCACTACCTGATCTTCGATGGCGTGCTGGAGCGCCATCCCAACCTGAAAATTTTTGCCGTGCACGGCGGCGGTTATCTCGGCGGCTATTCCGGCCGCATCGACCACGCCTGGGGCGCGCGCTCGGATGCCCATGGCAGCCTGCCCAAGCCGCCGACCCACTATCTGAAGAAAAATGTCTACTTTCGACACTGTGGTGTTCACGCCGATCCAGCTCGAAGCGCTGGTCAAGACATTCGGCGCCGATCATGTCGTGCTGGGCACCGACTATCCGTTCGACATGGCGGACTTCGACCCGATCGAGCATGTGGTCTCGACCGGATTCGATGCGTCCACCACCGCGGCTATCTCAGGCGGCAATGCGAAGCGGCTATTGGGTCTGTAGCGCGTGCAGCATACTCCGTTCGTTCCCGCGCAAGCGGGAACCCAGATCTCTTTGCTCAGGCTCTTCGATTATGATTTTCTGGTCCCCGCTTTCGCGGGGACGAACGGTCAGCGCATTCTACGCGTCGAGGAAATCCACCAGCGCGGTTTCCTCGATCACCGCCTGTGCCGTGCTGTAGCGCCCGGCTTGGGCGCGCTCCTCCGCGGTCTGCGTACGCCTGCAGATACGCGCCGAGATGGCGCGCCCGCTCGATGATGCGGCGGCCAACGGAAAGCCGTTGCGCCTCGAAGGCTCGCAGCGCCGGCTCGACGTCGCCCTCGGCCACAGCTTCGGCCAGCGCCAGGGCATCATCGGATGCCTTCGAAACCCCGGCACCGACGTGCGGCCGCGCGACGAATGCGGCATCGCCGATGATGGCAATGCGGCCAAACGCCATCCGTGGCGTCTCAAGGTCGTAGATCGGCTGCAGCACCGGCTCGTCCATCAGTCGTGCGATAGCGCGAAACTGCGGCGCCACCAGTCGCTCCGCGGCCGCGCGCATCTCCTCGATCGCCTGCCTGCGAATGAGCGGCGGCGGGATCGAGATCGCGTGGGTTACGCCGCTTTCGTCGGTCAGCAGGCGCTGCAGCTCGGTGCGCTCGTCGGCCGGCCGATACCAGACCACGTTGTAGCGGCGGTGGCCGAGCCGCAGATCGTTGTCGGGGCCCGCGACCGGATAGCCCAGGAACTGCTCGCCGGGCGGCAGGCAAAAGGTCATGCTTTCGAACAGCTCGCGATGGATCACGGGCGGGATCGCCCGCTCCGGCAGCATGACGCGCCAGGCGACATAGCCGGCGTAGAGCGGGTGCAGGTCGGGCAGAAGCTGCGGCGCACGGTTGAGCGGATGCCGTCGGCGCCGATCAGAAGATCGGCGTTGGCGCTGCTGCCGTCGCTGAAATGCGCCGTCACCGAGCTGGCGTTCTGCTCGAAGCCGCTTCAGGCCGACGCCGCGGTGATAGCGATCGGCCGGAAACGCGTCGCGCAGGAGCCGGTAGAGCCGCTCCCAGGCGGTCAGCGTCTGCGGACATCGCGCCTCGATGACGGTGCGTCCTTCGGCGTCGAGGATCTTGCGGGTTGTCATCTCGACGCCGAGGTCGGCGGTGTCGATGCCGAGATCGCGCAACGCCCGGTGCACCGCCGGCTGGGCAACGATGCCGGCGCCGCGGCCGGACAAGCTCGCTGTCGACCCGCTCGTAGATGTCGACTGCGAAGCCGCGCCGGCGCAATTGCAGCCCCGCGAACAAGCCGCTCATCGAGCCGCCGATCACGATGGCTCGTTTTTATTGACGTTCGGCTCAGTCATTTTTCCCTTCTGAGAAATGAACTATATTCTGCCAACATCTATCGGAGGAACGCCATGGCGCTGACCATGCTGGACAAGAAGGCCGAGCACGAGGATCGCAGCGACTGGCCGGCCGCGATCAAGGCCGAGTTCGAGCGCGAGAGCCGCACCCACAACGGCTGCGTCGGCACCGAGCTGCTGTCAGAGACCGACAAGGTCCGCGATCTGGATCATCCGGCTCAAGCCCGGCGAGCGGGTCGGCTTCCACCGCCATGTGCTCAACTATTTCTGGACCTCGGTGAACGGCGGCCGCGGCCGCCAGCACCTGATGGACGGCTCGACCGTCGAGCACAGCTATTATCCCGGCGAAACGCGGCACGAGACCTACGGCCAGGGGCGAGTACAAGGTCCACGATCTGGAGAACCTGGGCGACCAGGACATGATCTTCAACACCATCGAGTTCCTCGACAGCGCCAACAAGCCGCTGCCGGTGCCCGATCGCGTGCGCCTCGCCCGTTCCTGACGATTTTCCTCCGCTCGGGCCGTTATAGCGGGCGCTTGTGACGGCGTACCTCGCCCTGCCGCGTTTTGCCGCCATGACCGGACTAGCCAAGCCGCCGCCCATCCTGCACACTGGCGACGCAAGCCTTTGGGGAAACGTCGAAATAAGCCGAAAACGGCAGTCTGGGGGATGACGTAGCGTGTCGTTCGACTTGCTCATCAATGCGATCATCGCCGGCCTGCTGATCGGCGGCTTCTATGCCGCCGTGACGGTCGGCGTGTCGATCTCGTTCGGCATCCTCGACATCGTCAATATCGCCCATCCGGCATTCATCATCCTCGGCTCCTACATCGCCTATATCGTCAACCAGACGCTCGGCGTCGATCCGATCCTGACCGCCATCGTGGCGCTGCCGGCGTTCTACGCGCTCGGCGCGGCGGTCTATCAGGTCTATTACGCCTCGTTCGAGAAGCGCGGCCAGGACGCGCTGCGCGGGCTTGCGTTCTTCTTCGGCCTGCTGTTCGTCACCGAGGTGATGCTGATCCTGGTGTTCGGCGTCGACTATCGCTACGTGCAGGCCGCCTATATCGAATAGACACTTGGCACTTCGGCTTCATCGACCTGCCGTTCCGCATGCTGGTCCCCTGCGTGATCTCGCTGCTGATGCTCGGCGCTGCTGCAGCTCTATCTGTCGCGCACCTTCACCGGCCGCGCGATCATGGCGGTGTCGCAGGATCAGCTTGCGCTGCAGCTCATGGCGGCCGATCCGATCCAGCATCAAGCGCATCGCGTTCGCGATCTCGATCGCGACCGCGTCGCTCGCCGGCGCGTTCCTGATCATCATCCAGCCGGTCGAGCCGTCGGTCGGCCGCGAATACATCGGCCGCGTGTTCGCCATCTGCGTGCTCGGCGGCCTGCAAAGCCTGCCCGGCACGGTGATTGCGGCGATGCTGCTCGGCATCGTCGAGAGCATCACCGCGACCTTCTATGGCCCGTCGTGGGCGCCGGCGGTGTCGTTCGGCTTCCTGCTGCTGACGCTGGCGTTCCGGCCGGCCGGATTGTTGGGACGATAGCGCCGTGCGCTCGATTTTACTTCTATCTCAGCAGCATCGCTGGTCGGCGCGCTGTTCTTCCTGTTCGCGCGCTGGCTCGGCAACGACTACCTGTTCTTCGCCGGCTACACCGTGCTGCAATTCATCGTGCTGGCGACCGCCTGGAACATCCTCGGCGGCTATTGCGGCTATGTGAATTTCGGCTCGGCGGCGTTCTTCGCGCTCGGCGCCTATTCGTCGGTGGCGTTGCACAAGCTCGGCGCCAACATCGACCGCTATTTCCCGGAATCGCTGGCCGGCATCGCGCACGCCATCCTGCCGCTGCCGATTCCGGTGCTGATCGTGCTCGGCGGCATCGTCTCCGGCCTGGTCGGGCTCGGCACCGGCTATCTGACGCTGCGGCTGCGCGGCGCGTTCTTCGCCATCGCCACGCTGGCGCTGGCGGTGGTGCTGCAGACGCTGATCGTCAACTGGGACTTCGTCGGCGGCTCGCGCGGCGCCTACATCATCCGGCCCGACCGAAGTGCCGATCCTCGGCAGCTACATCCAGTACCTGTTCCTGGTCATGCTGGTGCTGTCGGTCGTCGCGATCGCGACGGCGCGCATCATCGAGCGCTCGCGGCTCGGCTACGGCTTCGCCACCATCCGCGACGACGAGATCGCGGCCGAGGCCTGCGGCGTGCCGACGCTGCGGCTCAAGCTGATCGCGACCACGATCTCCGGCGCGCTGATGGGCATGGCCGGCGCGCCGTTCCCCTATTACATCGGCTATCTTGAGCCGAGCTCGGCGTTCGGCCTGGCCTACGCGGTCAATTCCATCGCCATGCCGATGATCGGCGGCACCACGAGCTGGGTCGGCCCGCTGGTCGGCGCGATCCTGCTCGGCACGCTGCAGCAGGTCGCCACCGTGACCATCTCGTCGGCGGTCAACCTGCTGATCGTCGGCCTGCTGCTGATCGGCTTCGTCATCGTCGCGCCGCGCGGCATCGTCGGCCTGGTGCAGGACTTCATGCGCGAGCGGCGCCTCGCGACGACGGCGCGCCGACCTGGCGCTCGCGGCTCGCCGCCTTCGCCAACATGCGGCCGGGAGCGCGCTGATGGCCGAGCCGCTGCTCCATGTCGAGAACCTGGGCAAGCGCTTCGGCGGCTTTGTCGCGCTCGAAGGCATCAACCTGTCGGTGCATGCAGGGCGAGCGCGTCGGCCTGATCGGGCCGAACGGCTCGGGCAAATCGACGCTGGTCAACTGCATGTGCGGCACCCTGCACAACGAGACCGGCATCGGTGCGCTTCGACGGCCAGGTCGTGGACGGGCTTGCCGCGCACCAGCGCACCCATCGCGGCATGGCGCGAAGCTTCCAGCTGCCGCGGCCGTTCGTGACGCTGACGGTCGCCGAGAACCTGCGCATTCCGCTGCTCTACACCGCGCACACCCGGAGCGGCCGCCATCTCACCCAGGAGGAGAGCGAGGCCCGCTGCCACGAGCTGGCCGGCCTGGTCGGACTCGCCGCCAAGGCCAACAAGCTGCCGCGCGACCTCACCCAGGTCGAGATGCGCAAGCTCGAGCTCGCCCGCGCCATGGCGGCCGAGCCCAAGCTCCTGATCGCCGACGAGGCGATGGCCGGGCCTGTCGCAATCCGAGGTCGACGAGATCGTCGCTCTGCTGATCAAGATGAACGAGCGCGGCGTCACCATCATCATGATCGAGCACATCATGCGGGCGGTGATGGCATTCTCGCAGCGGCTGGTGGTGCTGGTCTCCGGCAAGAAGATCGCCGACGGCGCTCCGCAAGAGGTGGTCAGCCACCCCGAGGTGATTGGAGCCTACCTTGGCCAGTAGCCTCACCATCGAGAAGGTCGATGCCGCCTACGGCGCGGTGCGCGTGCTGGAGGAGGTCACGATCGACGTCAAGCCGGGCGAGACCGTGGTGCTGCTCGGCACCAACGGCAACGGCAAGATCGACGCTGATGAAATGCATCATGGGCATCGTGCGGCCGCGCTCCGGCCGCATCATGGCGGCGATCGACGGCGTGCAGCACGATCTCACCAGCCTCACCACCGAGCAGATCGTCGACCTCGGCATCGCGCTGGTGCCGGAAGGCCGCCGGCTGTTCCCCAAGCTGACGGTCGAGGAGAACCTCGCGCTCGGCGCGTTCCGGCCGACCGCGCGCGCGCAGATCAAGCACAACCTCGAGGCCTGCTTCGAGACCTTCCCGCGGCTCGCCGAGCGGCGGCGCCAGCTCGCCGGTTCGATGTCCGGCGGCGAGCAGCAGATGCTGGCGCTCGGCCGCGCGCTGATGCTGGCGCCGAAGATCCTGCTGGTGGACGAGCCGTCGGTCGGCCTGGCGCCGATCCTGGTGAGCCGGACCATCGACAAGATCAAGGAGCTGAAGGAGCGGCTGAATCTCACCGTGCTGATGGCGGAGCAGAACTTCACCCAGGCGCTCCGCATCGCCGACCGCGGCTATGTCATCGTCCACGGCAAGATCGCCTTCGAAGGCGGCTCCGCCGACGAACTCAACAACAACGACCTGATCCGGAAGTTTTATCTGGGGCTCTGAGCCGTCCAGCAGCCGTCATTGCCCGCGCGCAATCCAGTACGCAACGGTGTCGACCGCCGCGCACAACCTGAATTGGTCGGAAGATACTGAAGGCCCCGCTTTCGCAGGGCATGACAGCTCGGTGTAAGCGAGGGACCCTACGCCGCCTTCTGCTTCGGCGCGCCGAACGGCTGGCCGGCCATGTAGACGCGATCCGGCGGAATCTCCGGCGTCGGCCGGTTCTCGACCTTGCCGTCGAAGGTCAGTTCCATCATCACGCCGCTCGGGTCGTGCACGAAAATCTGCCACAGCGACATGCCCGGCACGATCGCGGCGCGCCAGTCGTAGCCGAGCTTCTTGATCCGCTCGAGGCACTCGTCCCAGCCCTTGATGGTCAGGCTGACGTGGTCGAGCGCCGAGGTGCCGTACGGCGTCTTGCCGTCGGCGCCGAGCGCCGGTCCGCCGGCATAGATGTGGATGATCGGAACGCTGTCGCCCGCCGCGATCCAGGCGCCGGGAAAGCCGAAGTCCGGGCGGTGCGCGAGCTTCATGCCGAGCACCTCGGTGTAGAACTTCACCGTCGCATCGAGATCGTTGGTCTTGATCGCGACATGGAACAGGCCGGTGACTTGCATGGCAGCCTCCTTTCACGCCTTGCGAATGAGAAACGCCGCGCGGAGCGTCATCCGCGCGGCGCCATGTTAGCAGACGAGAACGGGCTTCGCAGCAGCCTGCCGGCTACTTCGCCTTCTCGTAGGGATAGATCACGTTGCCGGTCTTCAGCTCGGCCGGGCGTGAGCACGGTCTGATAGCTCATGCCCCGCCAGACATCGAGGCCGGCGCCTTCCTTGATGCTGTGGTACTGCACCTGCATGATGCCCGACTTGGTCCATTCGCCGTTCGGGCCGTAGCTCCAGTCGCCCATGATGGTCTTGTGGGGCGTTCTTGCGGAGCCAGTCGGCGATCTTGTCGTCGTCGATGCTCTTGGCGCCGGTGATCGCCTCGCCCAGCATGTTGATGTAGGCGTAGCCCCAGCCGCCGAGATAGTAGCCGAGCGGATCGACGCCCTCGGCTCCGGCGCGCGCCTGATACTTTTTGAAGAAGTCGGCGGCCGGCGCCATCATCTTGTCGGACGGCACCCAGGTCTCGTAGTTGATGATGCCGTTGAGCTTGGGCCCGAGCTTGTTCTTGAACACGGTGGCCTGCAGGCCGACCATGGCCGCCGCCGAACATCTTCGGCTTGAAGTTCGATCTCGCTGGCCGCCAGCACGATGCCGACCGAGCTCAGCGGATAGGAGCAGACGATCACGATGTCGGCGTTGGCCGCCTGCAGCGCGCGCACGATCGGCGTGTAGTCGGTCGTGTTCGGCGGATAGGTCTTGTCGTAGACGATCTTGAAGCCGTACTTCTTGGCGTTCTCGCGCGCGCCCTCGCAGGCGTTGCGCGAGAACTCGGCGTCCTCGGCCGCGAGCGCGACGGTCGTCGGCTTCGGATTTTGCGCCATCGCGACCTGGAAGACGCCTTCGGTGAAGGACTCCTTCGGGGTCGGGCCGGTCGGCAGCACCGAGAAGTACTTGTCGGATAGTGGAACTCGCGAGTTCGCATCGAGCGCGAACAGGCTGATCGAAGGTCTTCTTCTTCTGCATGACGACCGGAATGGCCGGCGCGACCATGTTGGTGGCGTAGCCGCCCAGCACGAGGTCGACCTTGTCGACGTCGAGCAGCTTGGTGTAGATGCCCGGCACCGTCGAAGGATTGCTCTGATCGTCGTAGTAGACGAGCTTGACCGGACGCCCGAGCAGACCGCCCTTGGCGTTGGTTTCCTCTTCCCAGATCTTCATGCCGAGCAGCGCCTGCTTGCCGTTGGCGGCAAGCGGGCCGGTCAGCGCCATGCCGAAGCCGATCTTGATCGGCTCTTTGGACTGGGCTTGCGCCGGAGCGGCAGGCCGCCAGCGCGAGAGCGCCGACGGCGGCGAAGGCAAGCAATCTTGAGCGTCGTGGATCGAAGCATCGACATCCTCCCAGAGTGAAAATTTTGCGGCATCTTAGGCAGTTTCTTCGGCCCCGCGCTAGGGGCCGGGCGAGGCAGATTGCCGCCGGTCGGTCGGGCACTCCGGCCCATCCTGGCAGCTACATGGTGCGTCGCGTCGCCGGCGTCGACCATGATGGTCTCGACCTCGCCCGCGCCGTTGGCGCGCCGGAACGCCGCCGCCTTGTTGTATTCGTCGGACTGTAAAGCAGGCCACGCCCTGCTCGAAGGTCGGGAATTCGATCACCACGAAGCGGTGGAATTTCTGCGGCCCCTCCATGATCTGGTAGCGGCCGCCGCGGGCCAGCACCTTGCCGCCGTACTTGGCGATGATGGCCGGCACCAGGTCGGTGTATTTCTTGTATTCGACCGGATCGTTGATCTTCGAGCGCGCCACCCAATAGGCCGGCATTTTCGTTTCCTTCCCCTTTTGGACGATTCGCCGTCCAATGCTAAACAAAGCCCACGATTGCCCGCGTTGGCGGGCCCACGCTTTCAAGGAGGTTCGAGATGCCCCTGTCCCATATGGAACACTTCCTCCTGCAGACCGAGGATATCGAGGCGACCAAAGACTGGTACGTCAAGGTGCTCGGCTTCCGCGTCGGCCCCGCGCCCGACTTCAAGTTCCCGGTCTATTGGCTCTATCTCGGCGACCGCGACGTGCTGCATATCACCACCGGCGGCAAGAACGTCAGCGAGAACCGCAAGAAATATGTCGGCCAGCAGTCCGAAGCCTCGACCGGCACCGGCGTGATCGACCACATCGGCTTCCGCACCACCGGGCTCCACGAGATGATCGACCATCTCAAGAAGCACAACATCGACTTCAAGGAGCGCCAGGTCGACGACCAGGGCCTCTACCAGCTTTTCCTGTTCGATCCGAACGGCGTGAAGATCGAGCTCAATTTCGCCAACGCGAGGCGAAGGGCCGCAAGGCCGATCTGATGGCGAGCGATCTGACCACCGCGACGAATTGAGTTAGATGAGAGCTATATTGCGGCGTCATGGCCGGGCTTGTCCCGCCTGCGGGCCATAGCACGCTTGGAGAACTATACACCCGTACCGCCTTCGGCGGGCGAAGGCCGGCCATCTCGCTTAAGAAGGCACAATGCTTCCCTAAGCGGGATCGCCGGGACAAGCCCGGCGATGACGTGTGGCAATGCACCGGAGTAACAACATGCCGCGCAAGCTGATCGACATCTCGATCCCGCTGGAGAACGACGTTGCCGCCGATCCACCGGGTACGGGCCGAGCATCCGCTATTTCGACCACAAGCAGACCGCGGAAGAGGTCTGCAAGTTCTTCCCGGGCCTGAAGGTCGAGGAGTTGCCCGACCGCGAGGGCTGGGCGATCGAATGGATCAAGCTGTCGACGCACTGCGGCACGCATCTCGACGCGCCGTACCATTTCGCCTCGACCATGGACCGCGGCAAGCGTGCCGCGACCATCGACGAGATTCCGCTGGAATGGTGCTTCAATCCGGCGATCAAGCTCGACTTCCGGCATTTCCCCGACGGCTATGTCGCCACCGCCAAGGACGTCGAGGCCGAGCTCAAGCGCATCGGCCATACGCTCAACCCTCTCGACATCGTCGTGGTCAACACCAGCGCCGGCGCGGCCTACGGCAACCCGGACTATGTCTCGCGCGGCTGCGGCATGGGCCGCGAGGCGACGCTTTATCTGCTTGAACGCGGCGTCCGCGTCACCGGCACCGATGGCTGGAGCTGGGACGCGCCGTTCGTTCATACCAAGGCGAAATATGAGCGAGACCCACGACGCCAGCCTGATCTGGGAAGGTCACCGCGCCGGCCGCGAGATCGGCTATTGCCACATCGAGAAGCTGCACAACCTCGACAAGCTGCCGTCGAAAGGCTTCTCCATCAGTTGCTTTCCGGTGAAGATCCGTGCCGCCTCCGCCGGCTGGACCCGCGCCATCGCGATCATTGACTGAAGCCATGGCTCACGGACCCCTGATCGACGTCCACCAGCATCCGATCCCGGACTATTACAAGCGTGCGCTCGCCTCGATCGGCATTATGGGCAGCGGCGAGAATCCGTGGGCGGAGTGGAGCCTAGAGCAGCAGCTCGAGCTGATGGAGCGCAACGGCATGACCGCGGTGATCCATTCGGTCGCCTCGCCGGGCTGCTATTTCGGCGACATCGATTTTGCGGTGCGCGTCGCGCGCGAATGCAACGAAGGCGCGGCGCGGATGGTGGCCGACCGGCCCGACCAGTTTGGCGCCCTTGCACTGCTGCCGCTGCCGGACGTGCCGGCCGCGATCCGCGAGGCGCAATACGCCCTCGATACACTCAAGCTTGACGGCATCTGCCTGCTGACCCACGTCGGGACGCGTCACCTCGGCCAGCCCGAGGATGACGAGCTCCTCGCCGAGCTCGACCGCCGCCGCGCCGTGGTGTTCATCCACCCCCTGCGTAACCACGCGAAGGATATGCCGGCGTTCTCCTACCCGGCCGGCTTGACGGAGCTCGTACTCGACACCACGCGCGCCATTCACAACATGCTGTGGAACGGCACGTTCAAGAAATTCCCGAACATCCGCTGGATCATGCCGCACGGCGGCGGCACCATTCCGTTTCTCACCTACCGGCTGAGCCAAATGGATCATAAGCGGCCCGGCCAGTTGATCGGCGGCACCGTGGCGAACACATTGCGCACGCTTTACTACGACGTGGCTGAAATTTGTGCACCGGCGCCGCTCAAGGCGCTGATGGCGGTGGCCGATCCAAAGCGCATCCTGTTCGGCAGCGACTATCCGTTCTCACGCCACCGCACGCCGGCGCAGGATGTGCGCGACCTGATCGCCGGGTTCGAGGCTTTCGACGGCTGGACCGCGACCGAGCGCCGCGCCATCGAGCGCGACAATGCGTTGCTGCTGTTTCCACGGCTGGCGCAGGCTCTGGCAAGGACCGGCCGCTGAGCAACGCGAGCTGCGAACAAGACCGCGTGGCGGAGTGACGATTGAGCGCAGCGAGGGCCGAAAGCGCTTGGTTGACCGTCGCGCGGATCGGTCGATACGATCCGTCCAAACAGGACCGGCGCGGGAAGAAAGCCGGCTCAGAGGGAGGATATCATGGATCGACGCAGCTTCGTTGTCGGCACTGCCGCAGCCGCCTTGGCAGCCGGAGCAGGTTTCGCTGAGGACTTTCCCACCCACGCCATCACCATTGTTAATCCGTATCCGCCAGGCGGTGCCAATGAGCTGTCGACTCGGCCGTTCGCGGCGGCCTGGGAAACCGTCCTCAAAAAACCGGTGGTGCTCGAGACCAAGGCCGGCGCCGGCGGCGCGGTCGGCGCGCAATTCGCGGCCAGCGCCAAGCCCGACGGCTATACGCTGCTTACCCATAACACTTCGATTTCCGGATTTCCGGAGGTCGACAAGCTGTACAACCGCTCGCCGAAATTCACCAACGAGAGCTTCATTCCGATCGTCAGGATGATCGCCGATCCATGCGTCGTCGTCGTCAACGACAAACAACCGTATAAATCGCTGAAGGAATTGATCGAAGACGCCAAGAAGCGGCCAAACGAGATCATCTACAGCACGGCCGGATTCTACAGCGCCACCCATCTTCCGACGGTCATGTTCACCAAGGAGGCTGGGATTCAGCTTCGGCATCTTCCGACGAACGGCGGCGGACCGTCATTGACGGCATTGCTGGGCAACAATTCGAACATGTCCATGCTGTCGCTGTCGGGCACGCTTGCGCAGATCAAGGCTGGCAAGCTGCGGCCGCTCGCGCTCTTGGGCGGCAAGCGCGCCAAGGCGCTTCCCGACGTTCCGACCTTGAAGGAACTGGGCTACAACATCGAATACTATCTCTGGGTTGGAATCTTTGCGCCGAAAGGCACGCCGGACAACGCCATCGCCGTGCTGCGCAAGACAGCGAATGTCGCTGCCCACAGCGACCAATATAAGAGCGCCCTGACCAATCTCGGGCTCGATCTCGAGTATCTGGACGGACCGGACTTTGCAAAATTCTGGGACAAGGACGCCAAGGCCGTGGTTGCCGCGGTCGACGCGATCGGCGCGGTCAAGTGACATTCGCGTGAGACAACGAAGCGAACGACAATCAAGTCGCGCGTGACTGCTGGGAGGAATGAATGGATAGACGTTACTTCGTCGTAGGTTCGGCGGCGGCCGCCGCCGGACTTGTCGCCGGGCCGTCGCAAGCCCAACAGGCCTATCCCGCAAAGGCGATCACGTTGATCAATCCGTTTCCGCCGGGCGGCGCCGCCGACGTAGTCGGCCGGCCGCTGGCGGCAGTGCTGGAGCCGATCGTCAAGCAGCCGGTGGTGATGGAAACCAAGGCCGGCGCCGCCGGACAGGTCGGTGCGCAGCATGCCGCAACCGCCAAACCGGACGGCTACACGCTGCTGGTCCACATCGTCTCGATCTCGGGCTTCGCCGAGGTCGACAAGCTGTTCGGCCGGGTGCCGAAGTTCACGCGCGCCGATTTCATCCCGATCGCCCGACTCACCTCCGGTCCGATGGCGCTGGTGGTCAACGACCAGCAGCCGTTCAAGACCGTCAAGGAGCTGGTGGACGAAGCCAAGAAAAATCCGAATGGCCTCGTGTTCAGCTCGTCCGGCCTCTATGGCGCGCTGCACCTGCCGACGGCATTGTTCATGCAGGCGGCGGGTATCCAGATGCGCCACCTGCCGACCAACGGCGGCGGACCGGCGCTGACCGCGATCCTGGGCAACAATTCGCAGGTGCTGGTGACTTCGATCGCAGCGGCGAGCGGCCAGATCAAGGCCGGCAAGCTGCGGGCGCTCGCGGGCTTCGGTGCGAAGCGGGCAGCATCGCTGCCGGATGTGCCGACCCTGAAGGAAAGCGGCTATGACGTCGAGTTTTCGCTGTGGGTCGGTCTGTTTGCGCCCAAAGGCACGCCGGATCCGGTGATTACTCGCTTGCGCGAGGCGGCCGGGCAGGCGGTCAGGACAGAGCAATTCAAGACCGCCATCAACAACATCGGCGACGAGGTAGCCTATCTCGACCAGCCCGAATTCGCCAAATTCTGGGATGAGGACGCCAAACGCGTCGAATCCGCGGTACACTCGATCGGCCGCGTCTAGGATCAATCACTCAGCCATCCGGCAGCCGTAAGCTTCGACTGGCCCACCCCGCCGCGTGGGGGAATGGAAAAGGACGAGCGATGACTCTGCGCGCAGACCATGTGGCAGGAGCCGCATTTGTCGCCTTCGGCCTCCTGGTCATCGCGCTGAGCGGCGATCTGCCTTTCGGCGATTTGGCCATGCCAGGCGCAGGCTTCATGCCGCGGCTGCTCGCCATTCTCATGATCGCGTGTGGAATCGCGCTGATGGTGCGAGCTCGCGAAAGCGCGCCGTTCGCCGCCATCAACTGGAGCGACGGCAAGCATGCCGCCATGGTCATCGCGATTACCGGAGCGGCTATCGCGTTCTACGAAAAGCTCGGCTTCGCCATCACCATGCTGCTGATGATGCTGGGCCTGCTGGTCATCATCGAACGTCGCAACGTCGTGCGCGCGGCGATCTTCGGCGTGTTCGTGACCGCCGTCACCTTGGGAGTGTTCGTCTACGTGCTGCAGACCCCGCTCGCCGAGGGGCCGTTCGGGTTCTAGGGAGCAGCGCGTGGACGCAACCTTTCACAGCCTGTTGCACGGTTTCTCGGTCGCGCTCCAATTCGACAATCTCTGGTACGCGTTTCTCGGCTGCGTGGTCGGCACGTTGGTCGGTGTGCTGCCCGGAATCGGCCCGCTGTCGGGCATCAGCATCCTGTTGCCGGTCACCTACGGCCTCAACGCCACCCAGGCCGTTATCATGCTCGCCGGCATCTATTACGGATCGCAATACGGCGGCTCCACCACGTCGATCCTGATGCGCATTCCCGGCGAGGCGTCGTCGGTGATGACCTGCATCGATGGCTACGCCATGGCACAAAAGGGCCGCGCGGGAGCAGCGCTATGCATTGCTGCGGTCGGCTCGTGGATCGCGGGCACCTTCGGCGTCATCGTCCTCACGGTCGTCGCCCCACCGCTCGCCACCCTGGCGCTGCGGTTTGGCCCGCCGGAATACACCTCGCTGCTGGTGCTCGGGCTGATTTTCCTGGCCTACATGTCGTCGACTTCGCTGGTGCGCACCTTGCTGATGGCCTGCCTCGGGCTGATGCTCGGCATGATCGGCATCGACAGCATGACCGGGCATTTCCGCTACAGCTTCGATCTCAACGAGCTGGGCGACGGCATCGGCATCGTTCCGGTGGCGGTCGGGCTGTTCGGGCTTGGCGAAATCCTGTCGACGCCGAGCCACACCGTCACCGGCGAGGTCATTTCGCCGAAGCTGCGCGATCTGTTGCCGAACCGGCAGGAGTGGCGCGAGGCGGCGATGCCGATCGCCCGGGGATCGCTGCTCGGCTTCATCGTCGGCATCATCCCGGGCTCGGCGCATGTCATTTCCAGCTTCCTGTCCTATGCCCTGGAAAAACGTGTTTCCAAGCACCCCGAACAATTCGGCAAGGGCGCCGTCGCCGGCGTCGCCGGCCCCGAATCGGCCAACAACGCCGCCTCCACCGGCGCGTTCGTGCCGATGCTGGCGCTCGGCATTCCGACCAGCCCGATCACCGCGGTGCTGATCGGCGCGCTTGATGATCCACGGCGTGTCGGTCGGACCGACCCTGGTCAGCGATCACCGCGACGTGTTCTGGGGTTTCGTCGCTTCGATGTACGTCGGCAACCTGATGCTGCTTGCGCTCAACCTGCCGCTGGTCAGCGTGTTCGTCACCGTTCTGCGCATCCCCTACGCCTACCTTTATCCGCTGATCATCATGTTCTGCATTCTCGGCGTCTATGCGGTAAACGGCTCCATCGTCGACGTCTGGATCATGCTGATCATGGGCATGCTCGGATATGTACTGCGCAAATTCGAGTTCGATCCGGCGCCGCTGGTGCTGGGCCTTGTCATCGCGCCGATCTTCGAGCAGACCATGCGCCAGTCGCTGATCATGTCGAACGGCTACTGGACGATCTTTTTTGAGCGTCCAATCTCGGCCGGCCTGCTCGCGGTAAGCGTCGCCCTGTTGGGGCTATCGGCGCTATCCTTCATCATGAACCGCAAGGATTGGCGCGACACCCTCGCCGAGGTGGAAGCCGGCGAGGAGAAGGCGTCATGATCGGGCGCCGCCGGTTCCTGCAGCTCGCGGGCGCAGGCGCGCTCTCCGCTGCACCGCACGCCGCGTTCGCCCAGGCCTATCCGACGCGGCCGATCACGCTGTCGGTCTTTGTCCCCGCCGGTGGCGCGCCCGACATCGTCGCGCGCCTCGTCGCGCAGCCATTGTCGCGGCGGCTCGGCCAGGCGGTTGTGATCGAGAACCGCCCCGGCGGCGGCGGCAATCTGTCCCTGCAGGCGGTCGCGCGCGCGCCGGCCGACGGCTATACGCTGCTGCTGATCGCAACGCCGCACGCGGTCAACGTGACGCTGTACGAAAAGCAGAGCATCAACGTCCTGCGCGACATCGTTCCGGTGGCGAGCATCGACAATGACGCTTTTTCGATGGTGGTGAGCCCTTCGCTGCCTGCCAAAACCGTCGCCGAGTTCATCGCCTATGCCAAGGCCAACCCCGGCAAGATCAACATGGGGTCGAGCGGCAGCGGAAATCTCAGTCACCTCGCTGCCGAGCTGTTCAAGATGATGACCGGGACTCAGATGGTGCACGTGCCGTATCGCGGCATGCCGGCGGCGCTGACCGCGCTGATGACTGGCGAGGTGCATGTCGTGTTCGACGCGCTGCCGTCGTCGATGGTTCACGTCCGGGATGGCAAGGTGCGTGCGCTCGCGGTGACGACCGACAAGCCCGTCAAATCGATGCCTGGCGTTCCCACCATCGCCGAAACCGTGCCGGGTTATACGGTGACCGGATGGCTCGGGATTGGAGTGCCCAAGGGCACGCCCTCAGCGGTGGTCGACAAGCTCAGCAAAGAAATCAACGCTGCGCTCGACGAGCCGGATCTCCAGGCGCGCCTTGCCAATGTCGGCAGCGAGCCGTTCAGAAATTCGCCCGCAGATTTCGGGAAGTTCATTGCGGCGGAAG
This sequence comes from uncultured Alphaproteobacteria bacterium, assembly GCA_963702635.1. GTDB lineage: Bacteria > Pseudomonadota > Alphaproteobacteria > Rhizobiales > Xanthobacteraceae > Z2-YC6860. The sequence continues at coordinate 1,967,213 of CAVPDL010000001.1, read as the reverse complement.
CCGATAAATGGAGCAAGGTGGTCAAGTACGCCAACCTCAAGGTGGAATGACCGACGCCTCCTGACGCTTTACCGCAAAATCCTGTATGATCGGCGGCAAGAACCCGGGAGCAACGCCATGCAGCTCGTCGCCGAACGGCCGGCCACCGACACCATCAAAGCGCAGATGAACTACATCGTCGACACCGGCACGCCGCCGGTGCGCTACATCGACTGGCCGGAGATGGAGCACAAGGAAATCCCGCCGCAGTACAAGGAGCATGAGGTCGCGATCCGCAATGGCCGGCCGCTGCGCGACAGCTTCAAGCTCGACACTCACGGCTTCGTCTTCGCCGACCATTATACCAAAATGAAGGACTTCACCGACGAGGCTGAGACGAAAGCGCGTCTACGACGTCGAGGTCGCCGAGCTGATCAAGAAGCATTCCGGCGCGTCCGAGGTGCTGGTGTTCGATCACACCATCCGGATCGGCGACGAACAGGTGCAGAAGATCGACCGGCGCGCGTCCGCCGGTGAAGGGCGTGCACAACGACTACACCGAGGCCTCTGCCCCGCAGCGGCTGCGCGAGATCGCGGGCGACGCCGAGGCCGAGCGCCGCTTCAAGAAGCGCTGGGCCATCATCCAGGTGTGGCGGCCGATCCGCGGCACGGTGATGATCGACCCGCTCGGCATCTGCGACGGCCGCACCATTCCGCAGAGAGGCTTCATCCTGGTGCAGCGCCGCTACAAGTACCGCACCGGCGAGGTCTATCACATCGCCTACAACCCGGCGCATGAGTGGTTCTATTTCCCGCAGGATGGAGCGCCACGAGGCCATGGTGTTCAAGGTGTTCGACACCGATCAGAGCGTGCCGACACGCTTTACCGCGCACTCAGCATTCGACGATCCCAATACGCCGCCGAATGCCCCGCCGCGCGAGAGCATCGAGACCCGAACGTTCGCGTTCTGGGATTAGTAGGGCCGCGATTTCGGCGCGCCGGATTTGCGCCAGTCTCTCCGCGTCATGCCCGGGCTTGACCTCGGGCATCCATGATGAGGCGCCGCGAAGCTCAACCTCACGTAAAGCCAGCAGTTGCTGCAGGGCCTCATGGATCGCCGGGCCTTCGCCACGCCGAAGGGGCTTCGGCCCCGCAGGCGGGTCGAGCCCGGCGATGACGCCGGTATTTGTTGCGACGCTCAGCCAGAACAAGGAAAAGCTCTGGAGCCGTCCGGGCCCAGAAGGCTCGCCGCCTGGAGGCGGCCCCCCTTCAACCCTGGGGGCCAGAGTGGCCCCGATATAGGCGCATCGGACATTGCCGGCAAGCCGATTGATCTCGCCGCAACAAGAGTTACAGCGACGCGCAGTAATGCGCGAGCGCGACGAGGTCGGCGTCGGATGCGCCCGAGAGATTGGCGCTCATCGCGGTGTCGCCGCCCGCCCGCGTCGTGTCGCGGAACTCCTTCAGCGACGAGATCAGATAGTCGATCCGCTGTTTGGCCAACCGCGGAATTTGCTCGCTGCCGACCAAGCCCTGCTGATGACACGAAATGCAGCCCCGATGCGTGCCAATCTCGGCGCCCTTTTTGGCCAGCGCCTGATCGACCTCCTCGTCGCTCTTCTTCGGCGGCAGCGCGGAAAAATGCTTCGACAATGCGTCGAGGTCCTCGTCCTTCAGGTCCTTCACGACCGGCGCCATCGCTTCGACCTTGCGGACGCCCTCGCGCATCAGGAAAAGCTGGTTGAGGATGAAGAACGCCGGCTGGCCTGCGAGCGAGGGAATTTTTTCCATCTTGGAGTTGCCGTCCTCGCCGTGACATGCGCCGCATAGTTGGATTTTTTCGGCCAGTGGACCGTTCTGCGGCAGAACCGGCCCAGCGCAGACAACAGCGGCCGCCAGCCCAATGGCCGGAGGCCGCCACCATTTGGCATTGCCAAGCACGAAGCGCCTACCGGCTCGCGTGCCTGCCTTCATAGGAGATGCGGTAGGTCGCGCCGTTGTTCTCGTCGGAGACCAGCAGCGAGCCATCCTTCATCTGGAACACATACGCCGGCCGGCCGTAGAACTCGTTCTTGTCGGTGCTGAGAAGCCCGGTCAGGAACGGCTCGATCTTGGCCTTGGCGCCCGAGGTCCTGGCGATCACAACGTCGTAGCCGAACTTCTGCTCGCGGTTCCAGGAGCCGTGCCGTGCGATGAACGCGACATTCTTGTACGACTTCGGGAACATGTCGCCGGTGTAGAAGTGCAGGCCGAGGCCCGCGGCATGCGGTCCAATCAGTGCCGCCGGCATCACCACGCCGGCGCACGGATTCGGCCGCTTCACATCCGGATCGGCAATGCCCATGGCATGGCAGTACGGGAAGCCGAAGCTCGCGCCTTCCATGTCCTTGGGAATACGGTTGAGCTCGTCTTCCGGTCCGCCGTTGCCGGCCCAGTCGCGACCGTTGTCGTTGAACCACAGCTCCTTGGTCACCGGATGCCAGTCGAAGCCGACGGTGTTGCGGACGCCGCGCGCGACGATCTCCTGGCCGGTGCCGTCGAGATTGTAGCGGCGGATCTGGCCGTGGATGCCGGGGTTGGTTTCGCAGATGTTGCAGTTCGAGCCGACCTGCACGTACATCTTGCCGTCCGGCCCGATCGCCACGTACTTCCAATTGTGGTGGATCGTGTCAGGCAGATTGTAGGCCTTGGTCAGCTCCACCGGGTCCGGCGCCTTGTCGAGATGGTCCTCGATGTTGTCGTAGCGGAACACCTTGTTGATGGCGAACACGTAGAGCGAGCCGTTGTTGAAGGCGAGCCCGTTCGGCTGGGTGAGGCCCTGCAGCAGCACCTTGGCCTCGCGCTTGCCGCCCTTGTCGGTGATGGCATAGACGCGCCCGATCACGCGAGTGCCCATGAACATCGTGCCCTTATCGCCCATCACCATGGTGCGGCCACCGGGATGACCTGACGACCATATCTCGGCCTTGAAACCCGATGGCAGCTTGATCTTGTCGAGTGGAATCTTGTCGACCGCCGTCGCGATCGGCGAGACCGGATGCGGCTTGAGGTTGGCGTCCTGCTTGCTCTTGTCGACCTTGGTCTGGTCCATCGGGCTGAAGCCGGGCGGCCCGGATGGCGCCGGAGCCGGCGGCTGCTGGGCGGCAGCCGCGGTCAGAAACGCAAGGCTTCCGGCGACGAGCAATCCGAGCCGGTATGTCGATGAAATGGACATGCACTCCTCCCTGATGCGGAAGTGCTGAAGCCCATGTCGCCGAAGGATGATGCCCGGCGTCGCAACGGGCTGGCCTTCCTTGCCGAGAGTGTCGGACAAATCGCCCCCCGGGCGCAATCGGAATTCCGGCCGGCCCGGCCCAAGCGGCAACCGCTTCACATGTGCCGGTAGACGTAGTCCGCGTCCTCCTGCGCTGCCGCAAGCTCGGCCACGCCGGCATCGTACCGCGGAATATCCGCGGCGCGGCAGGCGTTGAAGGCCGGCGAATTCGCCCAGATGTCGGCGAGCGAATGGTCGAGCACATTCCAGAATTCCAGGCCTGCAATCGATTCCGCGGCCCGGCATGGCAGCACCCGACCGGACGGCGTAACGGTGAGCGAGCCTCCAGCGCGGGACTTCGCCAATCTCTCCTGGTCACCCGGCACCATGTCGACCACGATCCTACTCCGGTGCTTGCGGCGAAGCTCATCGACCGCAACCGCCGCCCGCGACACCTGCTCGGCGGCCGGCATTAACGCCGCGCGGTTCCCCAGCGCCCAGCCGACGTATTGCACAGGCACGATCTCGATCCGGGCAGCTTTCAACCCAAGCGCAAGCTCGACCATGTCGCGGATGCGATCGATGTTGGCGCCGTGCAGCACGACGTTGACGGTGAGCGGCAAACCGAGCCGTACCGCCTCGGTGGCGAGCGCGTACTTTCGCTGGAACGCGCCGCGATATCCGGCGATGCGGTCGGACGACACCGCGTCGGCATCCTGGAACGACACGTGGACATGGTCGAGGCCGGCCTCCCACAGATCGCGCAGAATGCGCGTCGCGATGCCGACGCCCGAGGTGATCAGGTTGGTGTAAAGCCCGGCCTCGCGGGCATTGGCGGCGATATCGACCAGATCGCGCCGCGCGCCCGGTTCGCCGCCGGACAGATGCACATGACGCACGCCGAGCGCCGCGGCCTCATTGAACACCCGCGACCAGGTCGCGACGTCGAGCTCGTCCTCCTGCGGTTCGAGCGCCAAGGGATTGGAGCAATAGGGACAGCCGAGCGGGCAGCGGTGCGTCAGCTCGGCCAGCAGTTCGCGGGGCCTCGGCTCGTCGGCTTGCGCCACGCCGGTCCTATTCCTTGTCCATGCCGGTCGCCTTGATGACCTTGGCGTACTTGTCGCGCTCGGCGCGGTAGAAGGCGTCGAACTGCTCCGCCGTCCCGATGATCGGCGCGAAGCCCTGGGCGGCGAGCGCCTTCTGCACCTCCGGCGAGCTCAGCGCTTTGCCGTTGGCCTCTTCCAGCTTCTTGATGACGTCCTTCGGCGTGCCGGTCGGCGCGGTCAGCCCGATCCACAGCCGCACGTCGAACCCGGGATAGCCGGACTCCGCGATCGTCGGCAGTTCGGGGAACGCCGGGTCGCGCTTCGGCCCGGTGGTGGCGATGCCGATCAGCTTGCCGTCGCGCACCAGTTGCTGGACCGGCGCGATGCTGGAAAACATCACCTTCATCTGGCCCGAGATCAGATCCTTGACGGTCTCGCCGCCGCCTTTGTAATGCACCGGCATGGTCTTGATGCCGGCGGCCAAGTTGAACAGCTCGCTGGTCAGATGCGTCGCCGAGCCGCGGCCGGCGGTGGCGTAAAGAATTTCCCCCGGCTTCGATTTCGCGAGCTTGACGAATTCGGCCAGCGTCTTCACGCCGAGCGACGGATGCACCACCAGAATGTTGGCGGTCTCGGCCTGCGGCGCGACCGCGGTGAGGTCGCGGCCGAGCTCGACGTGCATGGTCTTGGACAGGGTCTCGTTGACCGCGGCAGAGGTCGCGGTGTTGTAGAGCGTATAGCCGTCGGGCGCGGAGCGGGCCACGGCATCGGCGCCGATCAGGCCTGCGGCGCCGGTCTTGTTCTCGATCACGACCTGCTGGCCGAGGATTTCACCTGTCTTGGCGCCGACGATGCGAGCGATGATATCGGAGGGCCCGCCGGCCGCGAAACCGACCACGACGCGGAGCGACCGGTTGGGGAAGCCCGATTGCGCCGACGCGGCCGACGCCGCAACCGCCGCGACAAGAGCGCCGGCGAACAGCGCGGCGCAACGCGAATAAGATCGTGTTTTATTGCGCATCATGTCCTCCCCGTTTCAGAAATTCTTCGCGTCGTTCTCCTCGCCGGCCCGCGCAGTCTTGGCCTGCGGGAACGCGGCCTGGATCGCGGCCAGCGCGATCTGCTCATCCTCGTAGGATTTCACTCCCGACACTCCGATGGCGCCAATCAGGTCGCCGTCGACGATGATCGGCAATCCGCCCTGCGCGGCCAGGAACGGAAACGTAGCATAGGCCGGGTGCGGGCCATCGATCCACTTCTGCCAGACGGCGCTGGGGCGACACGTCATCGCAGAGGTCCTGGCCTTGCCGAGCGCGATGTCGTCGTTGCCCGGCCGCGCGCCATCCATGCGGTGCACTGCGACGATCCGGCCGCCGTCGTTGAGGATGGCGATCACCACCTCCCATTTGTTCCTGACCGCTTCGGCCTCGGCGGCCGCCAGCATCTTCTTGGCGTCGTCGAGCGTGATTGCAGGCTTGGTCCGCATCGGGTCTCCTCCAGTTCGTTACGTTATCGCGAGCCTAACATGGACGACCGCCATCGTTCTCGCGGCGCGTTTTGCGCCCGAGGCCTTCGGCCGATGCGCTCTCGAACAAGTCCGAGGGCGCGCGGGACGCCGGGGGTCCGGCGGACCCACGGGCTCCGATGTCTCGCGACACCGAAGCGGAACGGCGACCTCGGCCGAGATTGCCGTCCGGTAATCTTAAGAACCGCAAGTCCGCCTTCGCTCCAGCGTCCCGCGCGCGGTGTTTGAGGCTTGCTCCGCAGAACCCCCGGTGGGCTGAGTTTTCAGGTCCCCTTCCGCAGTTCGCGGTCCTGACGGGGCCTACCCACCGCTAAAGAGCCTCGGCAGCGCCTGGCCGTTGGCACGGAGTTACGGCGCTGCCGCCAAGAGGCCCGGTGACGCCAACCTGTGGCGACGGGACCCTGCGACTTGGGCCGCCGATGGCGGGGTGTGCGTTTGGCACCCCTGATTGTCATACCATCGGCCACCGCCCGCCGGTCCCGCTTAACGACGCCTCGCGAAGCGCCCTCGGATGGACCGGCCTGGGCAGCAGTATGCGGCTGGATTTGAGACCGGGGATAAGTGTTTTTTGCTGAGGAAAAGGCGTGATTTTGAGCGCTGCGCTACCTCACACGCGGCGTCATCACCGGGCCGGCGCGAAGCGCCGTGACCCGGTGATCCATGTCCCGCAAGTAAGGCTGCTGATGCCGCGCCTCATCATGGATGCCCGGGTCAAGCCCACCAGCGTCCGGCAGGAAAATTGCATGCGTGCTTTTTTCGCTCTGTCATGGTTGGCGCGGAAGCTGGATCAGCCGATTTCTTGCTTCTGAGCAACACTCTGAAGCTCGGATCACCGCGTCTGCGCCGCGGCGTCGGAGCGACGATGAAAAAGATGAAAGAAAAGAATCCATCGAGGTAATACAGCGAACTAAAATAACCATGCAATTTTCCTGCCGGACAGCCGTGGGTCAAGCCCGGGCATGACGCCGAGTGTGTGGCACCGCGGAGAGCAACAGCAAGCCGAAAAACCTACAGCCTGATCTCGCCGAGGTTGATGCTGGCGCCGAGGTCGGCGTTGAGCGCCTTGCTCTTGCCGAGAGCAGAAACTTCTACGGTGTAGCGGCCGGAATCCTCGTCGAGCCTGTCGAACTTGAAGTCACCGTAGTTGTCTGTGGTCAGCGGTCGCGACGGTCGCGCCGTCCTTCATCAAGCGCACGGTTGCGCCTTCGACGCAATCGACCATGCCCTTGCTCTCGGTCGAAACGCTGCCGCCGATGAAGCATTTCGAGTAGCGCCACAGGTTGCGGTAGTAGATGCGCGGCTTGGTCGCCAGCTCGGGCTTCAGCACTTCCAGGCCTTCGGCCTGCGCCTTCTTGCGCCATCTCGCCGTCCTCGATCTTGATCGCCTTCATCGCGCCGGTGGGGCATGACTGCTGGCCGCGGGTCTGCACCCAGCCCTGGTCGAGCAGATGCGCGTCGAACGGCCAGGCCTGCGGCACCTGAAGATCGTCGTTCCACCAGATGTGGCCGTACGGGCAGGCCTCGACCAGCTCCTTGTGGCCCTTGGCCTTGACCGGATCGATGATGACGATGCCGTCCTCGCGCTTGGAGATTACACCGCGACTTGTCGGCCTTCATGCACGGCGCGTCGTCACAGTGGTTGCACATGGTGGGCACGTAGGCGATGTCGATCATCGGCGACTGGCCGGTCACCTGGCCCCGCTCCTTCTGCAGGATGTTGATCCAGTGATGGCCGTGTCGCGGCATCGGCGCCGCCACGCCGGGCCAGTCGTTGCCGACGTATTCGTCCATGGCGGCGAGCGCGCACAACTGGCAGTTCGTGCACTCGGCCACGTCGATGATCATGTTCCATTTTTTCATTTCGTTACCCCTTGGAGCCCATCCTTCGAGACGCGGCCTTCGGCCGCTCCTCAGGATGAGGCCCTGCAACTTGCACCGCCCTCATCCTGAGGAGCATCGCGCAGCGATGCGTCTCGAAGGATGGGCCGCGCCCCCTCAATTACTTCGCCGGCACCAGCTCGGCCTCGCGCAAGGTGCGCTTGATCTCCTTGTCCTTCTCCATGGCGGCGAAGGTTTCCGACATGTGCTCGGTGCGGCCGTCCCACACCTCGACCTGGACGATCGACTGGCTGCCGGCGAGCGAATGCGTGGTCTTGGTCTGGGTCTTGTGCGGGGTCAGCAGGTTGAGACAGCCGCCGCGATCGACCGATTTGCCGGGCTCGCCCATCGGCGCATAGACCGCCGACGACTCGTAGCCGTGACAGACGCCGCGCGGCAGCCGCTGCGTCGGCAGCGCCGCGCAGATCACCGCACCGCGGTCGTTGTAGACTTTGACCAGATCGTGCTTCTTGATGCCGCGCTCTTTCGCATCCTCGGCGTTGAGCCGGATCACCCAGTAATACCAGCCGTCGACCTTCACCCGGTGGTCCGGCGATGTTGTTGAGGAACGAGCTCTTGCCGTCGCCCTGGGTGTGGAAGCTGTACTTCGAGTGCGGCGTCAGCAATTGCAGCGGATACTGCTTGAACTCCGGCGAGTGCGGGCCTTCCCACGACGGCTCGTACTTGACGATCGGCGGCCGCTCCGGGTCCTTGAAGCGCTTCAGGCTGTTGCATTCGAACTCGAGCTTGCCCGATTGCGTCTGCAGGCCCTGCAGATACTCCTTGTAGTCGGACGGCAGCGGCTGCGCCTCGGGCACGTCCTTCTTGCGGCCTTCGAAGAACCAGCGGAACGACACCGGCGCGCGCAGCTTCTCCTTCTCGGCCGGAATGACGTAATAGCCCTTCTTCAGGAGCTTCCTCCACGACATCACCTTCGGGAGATCGGAGGCGAGATAGAGGCGCTTGACCCAGTCGATCTCGTTGATGCCCTCGGAGAAGTAGTTCGACAGTCCGAGCCGTTTGCAAATCTCGGTGAAGATCCAGTAGTCGGACTTCGACTCGCCGAGCGGCTCGATCGCCTTCGACTGCAGGATGATGACGCGGTGGTTGAGCTGCTGCTGGCCGTGATGGCCATAGCCGCCGAGCGCCGCCCATTCCGAAATATCGATGCGCTCGAAGTTGGTGCAGGCCGGCAGGATGACGTCGGCGAACTTGGCCTCGCCCTCGAACCAGATCGACTGGTTGACCACGAACTCCAGCTGGTCCGACTGGTACATCCGCACATGGCGGTTGGTGTTGTTCATGGTGCCGAGGATCGAGCCGCCGTACTTGTAGAGCATCTTCACCGGCGAATGCCCGGCCGCCGGATAGACGAACTTGCCGAACTGGTGCTCGATCGACTTGCCGACCCAGCGGTAGCCCTCGGCCTTGCCCTCGAAGATCGCCTCCGGCAGCCAGATGCGCGGAATCTGCTGGCCGTTGGAGTTCATGGTCGGCAGTTGCGGCATGCGCTGGTAGAGCGCGACCGGCATCGCGGTGTTCTCAATGTCGCCGGACATGCCGCCTTCGGAGTAGCCGGGGAAATAGAACTGGAAATCGACCGGCGTGCCCCATTGCAGGTTGCCCATGTTGCAGCCGGGCTTGCCGAGCCCCTGCATCGCCGAGAGGCACACCATGACGCGCGCCCACTGGATGCCGGTCTGGTTGCGGCAGGCGCCGCCGTGGCCGTTGCCCCAGCCGCCGGGCGCAAGATAGACGCGTTTGCCGCCCCACTCGCGCGCAAGCGCGCGGACATCCTTGGCCGGAACGCCGGTTTCCTTCTCCTGCCATTCCGGCGTCTTCGGCGATGCCGTCCTCTTCGCCGGTGAGATAAGCCGCCCACTTGTCGAAGCCGACGGTGTGGGTCTTCACGTACTCCTTGTCGTAGAGCCCTTCCTTGATCCAGACGTAGGCGATCGCCATCGCCATCGCCGGCGACGTGGTCGGCTTCGGCGCGAACCATTTGCCGGGCAGGAACTGCGCTGAGGCATTGTAGTACGGGTCGACGTGGACGACCTTGATGCCGAGCTTCGGATTCTTCAGCCACTGCCGGCGGATGGTGCCTTCCTGCGCGCCGTAGGAGCCTGACGTGGTCTCCGGATCGGCCGCCCAGAACACGATCATGTCGCAGTTCTGCAGGCAGTCCTCGACGGTGCCGTAGGTCTCCGACTGGCCGACACGCAAGCGTGTGGCCCCAGTGATGCACCGCGCCCCAGTACCAGCCCTCCCACGAGTCCGGATTGTGATGGACGCGCGTCATGCCGATCGCGTTGGAGAAGCGGAACAGCGCCGAGAGGTAGTAGCCGATGTTGCCCCAGGTGTGGTGCGAGCCGTGCGAGGTCGCGATGCAGCCCGGGACCGTACTCGGACTTCTGCCGCTTGATCTCGTCGGTGACGATTTTCATCGCCTCGTCCCAGGAGATGCGGACATAGCCCGACTTGCCGCGGTTCTGCGGATTGCGCGCGCCGTTCGGATCGAAGTCGACGCGCTTCATCGGATAGAGCAGCCGGTCCGGCGAATAGATCGATCGACTTGGCAGTTCAGCCCGTGCGGCGCCAGCGTGGTCTTGCGCGGCGGCGTCAGCTTCAAGCCCCTCGCCTCGATGGTCCACGAGGCGCCGTCGCTCTCGTCGAACTCGATCGGCGTCATGCGGACGATCTTGCCGTCCTTGACGTAGACGAACAGCGGGCCGCCGTTGGCCATGTTGCAGTAGCGCATCGAGCCGTCCGGCATCGGCGTGCCGAACTTGAGGCCGGCGGTCTGGCTCATCATCACGGTCTGCGCGAACCAGTTGGCGAGCGCCGTCGTCGCCCTCGACCGTGAGCGCGAATTCCTTCTGCGCGTTGATCTGATCGAGCCAGTTGATCGGCGGCGTCAGCAGGCCGGCGCCGAGCGAGGCGTTCTTGAAGGCGACGGTGACGTCGGCGTCATTGCAGCACGCCCGAGCCCGAAGTGACGCGGCCGTCCTGCGATCTTGAACCAGCGGCCGATCTCCTCGTCCTTGGCGATGAACTGGCCGGTGAGGTTTTTTTCCTTGAGCCGTTCGCGGAAGGCCGGGTGCCGCCAAGCCTGGAATTTCAGCAGCAGCGACAGGCCGAACAGGATCAAGGCAAGCTTCAGGGCGCCGAGGTTCATGGTCGTTCTCCTGGGAACGGGTCTTATCAAAGAACGCCCGCCACGTCATGGCCGGGCTTGTCCCGGCCATCCCGATCAGGTGAGCACACTGGCATACTAAGCGGGATCACCGGGTCACGGCGCTGCGCGCCGGCCCGGTGATGACGGGGCAACGATGTCTATCCCAACTAAAACATTAGCGGTTCGGCTGTTCGAATACGGCGGGCCGGAAAAGCTGGTGCTGGGCGAATACGACCTGCCGCCGCTCGGCGATCGTGACGTGCTGGTGAAGAACCACGCCGGCTCGGTATCGCGCTGGGACGTGAAATACCGCGCCGGCGATCTCGCGCGCTACCAGATTCCCGGGCGGGCGGCGTTTCCGCTGCCGCAGCAGCTTGGCCGCGAGGCGGCCGGCGAAGTGATCGCGGCCGGGCGCGAGTGACAAAATTCAAGCCCGGCGACCGCGTCATCGGCGTCACCCATCCCGAGGACCCGGACTCGGTCGAGACCGCGCGGGGGCTCGGCAACCTGTCGCGCAATCTCGCCATCCCCGGCCACCAGGCGATGGGCAGCTATGCGCAGTATCTCGTGCGCGACGAGAAGATGTGGCTGCCGCTGCCCGGCGGCGTCGATTTCGAGCAGGCCGGAGTGGCGCTGTGGCCGTTCTCGTCGTCGCATCGCGTGGTGCGCGACCGGCTGCAGGTGCGGCCGGGCGACAACGTGCTGATTACGGGAGCGTCGGGCGGCATGGGCCAGGCGACCTTGCAACTGTCGAAGCTTTCCGGCGCGCGGGTGATCGCGACGACGCGGCACAAGGGCAAGGCCGCGACGCTCCGCGAGCTCGGCGCCGACGCCGTGGTGGTCACGGCCGACGAGGACGCGGCCACGAAAGACGTGCACAAACTGACCGGCGGCGAAGGCGTCGATCACGCCGTGGACTACACCGGCAATCCGTCGCTGCTGCGCTGGCTCATTGGCGTCATGCGATTGGGAAGTTCGCTGGTCATCACCAGCGAGCAGGGCCGCGAATCTCTGCCGTTCACCGCCGCCGATCTCATCCGGCTGGAACTGAATTTGCTGGGCATCCGCGGCGCGCGGATGAACGACATGCTGACGGTGCTGAAGCTGCTCGGTGAAGGCCGCATCAAAACGCGCATCGCCGCGCGCTTTCCGCTGGCCAAGATCGGCGAGGCGCACACGCTGCTGGAGACGTCGCCCGATCTGGTCGGGCGGATCGTCGTGCTGCCGTGGGCATAGCCACTCCTGCGCTTTCGCCGCCCCGCACCGGGCGTCACCCCCGGGCTTGACCCGGGGTCCATGATGAAGCGCCACGTCGAACAACCGTGCGGATGAAATTTGCGAAACGTCATCATGGATCGCCGGGCCTTCGCCCGCCGAAGGTGGAGGTCGCACGGCATCTCGATGGATGCTACGGCCCGCAGGCGGGTCAAGCCCGGCGATGACGCCGAGTGTGTGGACGCGCTCGGCATTCCGCTGGCCAAGATCGGCGAGGCGCACACGCTGCTGGAGAGGTCGCCCGATCTGGTCGGGCGGATCGTGGTGCTGCCGTGGGGGGTAGCGCCGTCAGCGGGCCAGTTCATAAGCCTGGTCGATCAGGCGCATCGATGGCAGCCAATCGTGAACGCTGATCGGCGGCGCCTTGCCCTGCTGCCAATGGTCGAGTGCGTCGCGCACGGTGGTGAAATAAGGCGTGGTGACGTCGCCGCCCTGGAAGGTCTCGTCGCCCTTGGCGGTCGCGAGCTTCGTGATCCCGTCCTTCATGGTCAGGATGGCGTCGCGGCCGGCGATCTTCCATTCGCCGTCCGTGCCGTCGCGCGGAAAGCCGTTGCCGACCTCGACAGTGCCGAGAATTCCGCTGGCCGAACTCAGCAGCACCGAGGCGTAGTCCTCGACCGCGTAGCCTTGCCCCCGCTTGCTGATTTGAGCCCCGGTCACGCGCGCGTCCTCGCCGGTCAGGTGGAGGAACATGTCCAGTCCGTGAGGGCCAAGGTTACGAAGGCTGCCGCCGCCGGCCTCGGCGGGATCGAGCATCCATGGGCAGTCCCAGGCCGGATAGCGCGGCGGCGTCGGCCGGTTGATGCGCACGTAGATGTGAGAAAGCTGGCCGATGCGCCCCGAGTCGATCAGTTCGCGTGCGAGCTTGGCAAAGGCACCGTAACGCTGGGCCAGCGGAACCGCAGCGAATGCGTTCAGCTTCGCCGCCTTCTCGGCCACCGCCTCGACCTGGGCGGCGCTGGTGCCCATCGGCTTTTCCATGAGGAACGGAACGCCACGGTCGATCAAGTCGTGGGCGATCCCGGCCATCTGGCTGTGCCGCCCGAGCGCCACGACAAAGTCCGGGCGAACCTCGGCCAGCATCCTGCGGTGGTCCGTGAAGGTCGGCGGATTTCCCACCTCGGCCGCACGCTTGGCAACCAGCTTTGCATCGGAGTCCTGGATGGCGACCAGTTTTACGTCCGGCATGGCCACAAGGTGGCGCAGATAGGCGGCGTCGTTGAGCGCATGCCAGTGACTCACTTCGATGGCGGCGACGCGAATGCTCATCAATGTTCCCTCGTCGGGCGCTACACCAGCATCCGCACCGGGCTTTCGATCAGTGCCTTGAACGCCGCCAGCAATTCCGCGCCGAGCGCGCCGTCGACGACGCGATGGTCGCAGGACAGAGTCACCGTCATCTGGCTTTCGAATTTCACCGTGCCGTCTTCGGCCTCGACTGGCCGCCGCTGCGAGGCGCCGACCGCAAGGATCGTGGCGTGCGGCGGATTGATGATCGCCGAGAACTCGCGAACCCCGTACATGCCGAGATTGGAGATCGCCGACGAGCCGCCCTGGTATTCCGCAGGCTTCAGCTTCTTCTCCTTCGCCCGGGCGGCGAGATCCCTCATCTCGTTGGAGATCGCGGAGAGCGATTTGCCTTCGGCGTTGCGGATCACCGGCGTCAGCAGACCGCCCTCGATCGCCACCGCGACGCCGACATCGGAGTGCTTGAAGCGCAGGATGCGGTCGCCCGCCCAGACCGCGTTGGCGGCCGGCACGCGCTGCAAAGCGAGCGCCAGCGCCTTGATGACGAAATCGTTGACCGAGAGCTTGTACGAATCCTTCGGCGCGCCGGCGTTGGCCTCCTCGCGGACTTTGAGAAGCGCGTCCATCGTCACGTCGGCGACGAGATAGAAATGCGGGATGGTCTGCTTGGCCTCGACCAGCCGCCGCGCGATGGTCGCGCGCATGCCGTCGAGCGGCACCTCCTCGAACTCGACGCCCTGGTAGAGCGCCTTGACTTGCGCTGCGCTGGCACCCGTCGCCATCGGCACGGCGCGGCCGCCACCCTTGGCGATCGCGGCCTCGACATCGGCGGCGACGACACGGCCGTGTGGACCGGAGCCCTTGAGCGACGACAGATCGATGCCGTTTTCGCCGGCGAGCCGGCGGGCCAGCGGCGTGACGGTTGAACCGCCGACTTTCGCCGGACCGAAATTGCGCGATGGCGTACGCACCTCGAAGAACGGATCGAGCGGCCCTGTAAAGACTTCACGCGCCTGCCCAACCCGTTCGTCCCCGCGCAAGCGGGGACCCAGCGCTGCCGGGTTCTGGGTCCCCGCTTTCGCGGGGGCGAACGGAGTTTGTGGCGACTTCGGTGAAGAAGGTTGTGGCGCCGGAACGCTCGGCGCAGACGCGCTCGCAGCCGCCCCGCCCTCGCCCGCGATCACCGCGACCACGGCGCCGACCAGCGCGGTTTCGCCGGCCTGCACCTTGATCTCGGAAAGCGTGCCGGTGGTGATCGACGGCACCTCCATCGACACCTTGTCGGTCTCGATCTCGAACAAGTTGTCGCCCGGCTTCACCGCCGTGCCGGGCGTGACGAACCACTTCGTGATCTTGCCCTCGGCGACGGTTTCGCCGAGCTGCGGCATCAGGACGTCCATTCCGTTTCTTCCCACCCTCGGCCGTCATGCCCCGCGAAGGCGGGGCATCCAGTGCTCCGCAGCATCCGCGGTGTTTACTGGATCGCCCGCCTTCGCGGGCGATGACAGCAGCATATGTCGCTAACTCACCAACTCACCGAGATGTACTGCGTCTCCAGAAACTCCTTCAGCCCCTCGTGCGCGCCCTCGCGGCCGATGCCGGACTGCTTCATGCCGCCGAACGGCGCCGCCGGATCGGAGACGAGGCCGCGGTTGAGACCGATCATGCCGAAGTCGAGCTTCTCCGAAACGCGCATGCCGCGGCCGAGGTCCTTGGTATAGAGATAAGCGACGAGACCATATTCGGTGTCGTTGGCGCGCTTGATCACCTCGGCCTCGTCCTTGAAGGTTTGCAGCGAGGCGACCGGGCCGAAGATTTCCTCGTTCAGCATCTTGGCGTTGTCGGGCACGTTCGACAGAACCGTGGCCGGATAGAAATAGCCGGTGCCGTCCGGCCGCTTGCCGCCCGTCAAAATCTTCGCGCCCTTGCTGAGCGCGTCCTCGACCAGCTCGACCACCTTGTCGCGGCCTTCGGCGTTGACCAGGGGTCCCAGCGCCACGCCGTCGTCGAGGCCGTTGCCCATCTTCAACGCGCCCATCTTGGCGGTGAGCTTCTTGGAGAACTCGTCCTGCACCTTCTCATGGACATAGAAGCGGTTGGCCGCGGTGCAGGCCTCGCCCATGTTGCGCATTTTCGCGATCATGGCGCCGTCGATCGCGGCGTCGATGTCGGCATCCTCGAACACGATGAACGGCGCGTTGCCGCCCAGTTCCATCGCGGTGTTGAGCACCTGGTCGGCGGCGCTGTGCAGCAGCTTGCGGCCGACTTCGGTCGAGCCGGTGAAGGAAACGACGCGGACGCGCGGATCGTGCAGCATCGCATCCACCACCGGGCCGGAGCGGCGCGACGGGATGACGTTGACCACGCCGGCCGGCACGCCGGCCTCTTCCAGAATCGGCATCAGCGCGAGCATGGTCAGCGGCGTCTCCGACGCGGGCTTCAGCACCACCGGGCAGCCGGCGGCGAGCGCCGGCCCGATCTTTCGCGTCGCCATCGCCGCCGGGAAATTCCACGGCGTCACCAGCACGGCGATGCCCGCCGGCTTGTGATGCACGAACATGCGCGCGCCGGACGCCGGCGCCATGCCGTTGACGCCGAGATTGCGCACGCCCTCCTCCGCGTACCAGCGAAAGAACTCGGCGGCGTAGGCCACCTCGCCGCGCGAATCGGACAGCGCCTTGCCGTTCTCGATGGTGATGAGCTTTGCCAGCCGCTCGGCGTCGCGCATGATCAGTTCGTAGGCCTTGCGCAGAATCTCGCCGCGCTCGCGCGGCTTCTTCGCGGCCCAAGGCGCGAACGCGGCCTGCGCCGCGTCGAGCGCGGCCTTGGCGTCGTCGATCGATGGCGCTCGCCACGTCCGCGATCTTCCGCTCGGTCGCCGGATCGATCACGTCGAAGCGTGCGCCGTCGGACGATTTCTTCCATTTGCCGCCGATCCAGAGATCGGTCGGGACGTTGGCGAGAAGGTTGTCGTAGGCAGCCATGACTTGTCTCCGCTCAGGTTCGGTCGGATCGGTAAATCATCTGGTCGGTCACGTTTCGGCGTCCGTGCAGCACACGCAGGATCGTCACAACATCATTTTCTAGTTCATAGCGATAGATCACGACAAAGGGCGCGACCACGGCCAGACGAACGTTGTGGCCAAGCTCGGGTCTGCGCTGCGCGGCCTCCGGCCAATCGACAAGCCTCTCGATCGTCTGCTGGATGCGAAGAAAATGCGCTCGGCGGTTCTCGTACCGGCAACATTCGCAAGATAGTCGAAAATCTCATCGGTGTCGCGCGCCGCACGCTGTGTGACTTTCAGTTGGGTCATCGCGATCGAAGGCGATTCAACTTCGCTTGCATTCGATCAAAGAACTCTTGGCCGGATACGACTTCGCCGCGCCGCATCTGTTCGAGCGCCTCATCGACATAGGGCTTCGCCCAGGACAGGTCATCGTCGATCTGCGATACTCTAAGATCGTCCACCGCCGCCGCGATAGCCTCATCCAGCGACGCGAAGTGGCCGGCCTTGACCTGTTCTTCGAGCCATTTCTGCTGGTCGGACGGAAGCTTGATGTTCATGACGGGCGTCCTGGATCGAGATGGTCTCGGCCAAATATAGGCGACAAAGCCGCTTCGTGCATTTTGCCGGGGTTAGTTAGAGCCTATCGAGAGTCACTTGCCCCCTCCCCCCAACCCTCTCCCCGACGGGGAGAGGGAGCACGCCTGCGTTTGCCTCACCTTCAATGTTCATTGACTAAGCTTGCAACGTCTTTCTCACCCGGTCGGCGATGCGGTCGACCGTCGGCAGGATGGCGTCCTCGAGAATGTCGGCGGCCGGCAGCGGGCAGTGCGGCGTGGTGATGCGCACCAGCGGGCCGTCGAGATCGTAGAACGCCTCGTCGGCGATGATCGACATGATCTCGGCGCCCCAGCCGCACAGCCGCGGGTTCTCCTCGACGCGAAAACGCGCGGTGGGTCTTGGCGACCGAGCCGAGGATGGTCTGGGTGTCGAGCGGCACCAGCGAGCGCACGTCGATCACCTCGCAGTCGATGCCGTGCTCGGCGGCGAGCTTTTCCGCCGCAGCCAGCGCGCGCGGCACCATCAGCGCCAGCGCCAGGATGGTGGCGTCCTTGCCGGGCCGGAGAATTTTCGCGGTGCCGAGCTTGTCGACGATCTCGCCGTCCGGCACCTCGCCCTTGGTGGCGTAGAGCGACTTGTGCTCGAGGAAGATCACCGGATCGGGATCGCGCACCGAGGCCGCGAGCAGCCCGATGACATCGACCGGGCTCGACGGCGCCACGACCTTGAGGCCCGGGATCATCATGCACCAGTTCTCGACGCTCTGGCTGTGCTGCGCGCCGAAGCGCGAGCCCGCGCCGTTGCCGGTGCGCACCACCAGCGGGCACTTGGTCTGCCCGTTGGTCATGTAGCGGCTCTTCGGAAACTCGTTGGCGATGTAGTCGAAGCAGACCGCGAAGAAGTCCGAGAACATGATCTCGGCGATCGGCTTCAGCCCCGTCATCGCCGCGCCCATCGCGGCGCCGAGGATCGCCTGCTCGGAGATCGGCGTGTCGCGCACGCGCAGCGGTCCGAACTGCTCGTAGAGCCCGACGGTCGCCTTGAACACGCCGCCGGCTTTCGCCACGTCCTCGCCGAGGAACACGACGTCGTTGTCGCGCTCCATCTCCTGGGCGATGCCGCGGATCACCGCGTCGCGATAGGTCAGTTCCGCCATGCGAAGCCTCCGTCGGCGTAGACGTCGGTGGTGAGGATATCCATCGGCGGATTCGGCGCGGCCTTGCAGGCCTCGGTCGCGTCGTCGACCATCTTCTTCACGTCGGCCGTCGATCTGCGTCGATCTGCGCCGTCGCTCGACGCCGAACTGCTTCGAGCCGCTCGCTTGTAGATCTTGATCGGGTCGCGCTCCTTCCAGCGTTCGAGCTCGCCCTCGGGGCGATACTTCGCCGGGTCGGCGCGGGAGTGGCCGCTGTAGCGGTAGGTCAGGCACTCGATCAGCGACGGCCCGCCGCCGGCGCGCGCCTTGTCGTAGGCCTTGATGCGCCGCGCGATAGACCACGTCGGCGTCGTTGCCGTCGATCACGATCTTGTCCAGGCCGTAGGCCGAGGCGCGGTCGCCGGCCGGGCGACGGCACCGCGGTGACGTCGGCGATCGGGGTGTATTCCATGTAGAGGTTGTTCTCGCAGACGAAGACCACCGGCAGCTTCCAGACCGCGGCGAAGTTCAGCGCCTCGTGGAACGCGCCGATGTTGGTGGTGCCGTCGCCGAAGAAGCAGACCGAGACGTCCTTGTCGCCCTTGTACTGCGCCCGCCATGCGGCGCCGCAGGCGATCGGCAGATGCGCGCCGATGATGGCGTAGGAGCCCATCACGCCGTGTTCGGTCGACATCAGATGCATCGAGCCGCCCTTGCCGCGCATCAGGCCGTTGTCGCGCTGCATCAGCTCGCCCAGCACCTTCTCGACCGGCACGCCGCTGGCCAGCGTGTGCGCATGGCCGCGGTAGGTGCAGAACGACAGATCGCCCTTCTTCATGGCGACCGCGAAGCCCGCCGCCACCGCCTCCTGGCCGAGCGACAGGTGGCTCGTGCCCTTCACCAGGTTCTGCAGGAACAGGTCGTAGGCGCGCTGCTCGGCCTCGCGGATGATGACCTGGGTCTCGAACAGCCTGAGCCGGGTTTCCTCGCCGATGTCGTCGTTGACGGCGGGCTTTTTGGCGGTGGCTTTGTCCAACATGGGCGGTTCCTCGGGCGGCTAATTCGTTGGCCGGTATCAGGCGGGGCAGCGCTATTTTGTCAACCGGGCTCGACCGGGGCAACTCTGCCGGTCACCTTGCGCTCGCGATAGAGCAAATAAAGGCCGGAAGCGACGACGATACAGGCCCCGGCGATGGTCCAGTGGCTGGGCACGTTGGCGAACACCAGGTAGCCCAAGCGTCGTTGCCCAAACGATCTGGATGTAGATGAACGGCGACAGCACCGAGGCCGGCGCCCGCCGGTGGGCCATGATCAGCAGGAAATGGCCGCCGGCCCCGAGCACGCCCATGGCGAGCATCAGCACGACGTCGAGCCAGGTCGGTGGCGTGGCCCAGACGAACGGCAGCACCGGCGCCATGACCAGGCAGCCGAACAGGTTACCGTAGAACAGCGTGGTCTCGCTGGAGTCGGTCCGCGACAGCATCCGCGTGGTGATGTTGTAGAGGGCGTAGCAGATGGCGCTGCCAAACGAGAGCAGCGCCGCCCATTGCATGCCGCCCGGTCCTGGCCGCACCACGACCAGGACGCCAGCAAAGCCCACCAGGATCGCGCACCAGCGCCGCCAGCCGACCCATTCGCCGAGCACGGGGCCGGCGAGGATCGCGATCAGAAACGGCGTCGAGAACAGGATCGCCATCGCCTCGTCGAGCTGGAGGTATCGAAACGCCATGAAGTTGAACATGGTCGAACCGAGCAGCATGAAGGCGCGCCAGAGCTGCAGCCCCGGCCGCCCGGTCCGGAGCATTCCCGGCCGCGTGAACGGGTTGGAGAACAGCAGCGCGACGAAGAACGCGCGTGACGCAGCGCACGCCGACCACCTGCAAGGTCGGCATCTGGGTACCGAGATACTTCGCCGTCGCGTCAAGGCCTGAGAACACCAGCGTCGTCGCGCACATCAGGCCGATGCCGATGAGTCGCTGCCGGCGTTGCTCGTGGGCGGTGTCTGCAATCACGACGCGTGCCGCAGTCTGCTCCCCTCCCCCCGCACAGCGAAGCGGAGCGGCGGGGAGAGGTCGGGGGTGGAGGGCGCGGCGCGGGCCCTGCAGAGCCCCCCGCCCTGACCACCCCCAGCGCGTCGAAGATGCGCGTGAACGCGCTCATGGCGCGTAGGCGGGAGGGGAGCCGCAAGCTCCTGTGCAAGTAAACTCATCAATACGTCGCCCGCCCGCCGGAAATGTCGAACACCGCGCCGGTGGTGAACGAGCACTCGGTCGAGGCACAGAACGCGACCAACGCGGCGATCTCTTCGACCTCGACGAAACGGTTGCGCGGGATTTTCGACAGCATGTAGTCGATGTGCTCCTGCGTCATCTGATCGAAGATCGCGGTCCTGGCGGCTGCCGGCGTGATGCAGTTCACAGCGATGTCGTAGCCCGCCAGCTCCTTGCCGAGCGACTTGGTGAGCGCGATGACGCCAGCCTTCGACGCCGAATAGGCCACCGCGTTGGGATTGCCCTCCTTGCCGGCGATCGAGGCGATGTTGACGATGCGGCCGTAGTTCTGCGCGATCATGCCGGGCACGATGGCGCGGCAGCACAGGAACTGGCCGTCGAGGTTGATCCGCATCACTTGCGACCAGGCTTCCGGTTCGTACTCCCAGGTCTTCACGTTCGGCCCGGCGATGCCGGCGTTGTTGACCAGGATGTCGATGCGGCCGAATGCCTCGAGTGTAGCGTCGCGGGCGCGCTCGATCGCGGCGCGATCGGTGACATCCGCGGCGACGGCTTCGACCCGGCGGTTGCGTTTGAGCGCATCCGCGGTCTCGCTGGCGAGCTTGCCGTCGCGGTCCCAGATCGCGACCGCAGCGCCCGAATCCAAAAGGCGCTCGACGATGGCCCGGCCGATGCCCTGGGCGCCGCCGGTGACGACGGCATTGCGCCCGCTCAGGTCGATCTTGTTGGTCATCGCCGCCCTCGCTGATCGCCGCAACCTAGCCAAGCCGCTGGCGGCTAGCGAGCCGCGTTTCTTCACAGCAGCCCTGTCTCGGCGTTGAGCCAATCGGTGCAATTGCTATGCTCGGTTCCATAAGCGGGGATCCGCAGCCTCCCCGTCAGATGGACCGCCATCCAAGCGCTGCTCGCCTCGCGTTCGGGAGCGAGCACCATGGATGCGTTGTTTCCTCAAATCGCGATCTATCTCGCGGCGACCTTCATCGCCGCGCTGGTCGCGGGCGTCACCGGGTTTGCTTTCGCACTGATCGCGGCGTCGGTCTGGCTGCACATCCTCACGCCGTTGGAAACCGCATCGCTGACCATCGGCTACGGCATCCTGGTGCAGGGTTACGGCGCCTGGAAACTGCGCCACGCTATGGCCTGGAGCCGGATTTGGCCGTTCCTGCCGGGCGGGGCAGTCGGCGTGATCGTTGGCGTCATGGTGCTGCGCTGGGCCAATCCGACGTACATGCGTATGGGTATGGCCGCGTTCCTGGTGCTCTATTCGGTCTATGCGCTGGCGCGCCCGACCATCAAGCCGGTGCGGGCCGGGACGTCGGCGGACATATTCGCCGGATTCCTCGGCGGCATGTTCGGATCGATGGCGGGTTTTCCCGGAATCCTGATCGTGATCTGGTGCGGCATGCGCGGCTGGCCGCGCGACATCCAACGCGGCGTGTTCCAGCCGGTCAGCGTCGCGCTGCTGGCGATGTCGGCGCTGGTACTTGGCGTCACCGGCTCGATCAGCGGCCATGTCGTGCGGTTTTATCTGATGGGGCTGCCCGCGCTGGCGCTCGGCACCTGGGCGGGCTTCGCCATCTACGGCCGGCTCGACGAGGACCTGTTCCGCAGGACCATGCTGAGTCTGCTGCTGGTGTCTGGCCTGCTCTTGCTCGGGATTGCGAAGTAGACTTGGCCCATGACCCCGGTGGCGACGCCAATCACGATGTCCGGCCCGACCTTCGGCGAATTCTTCCTGGTGTGGCTCAAGATCGGCTGCATCAACTTCGGCGGACCGGCCGGCCAGATCGCCATGATGCATCGCATGATGGTCGACGACAAAAAATGGATCGACGAGCCGCGTTTCCTGCATGCGCTCAATTTCTGCATGCTGCTGCCCGGCCCGGAGGCGACCAAGCTCGCGGCCTATATCGGCTGGCTGGTGTACGGCATTCGCGGCGGGCTTGTCGCCGGAATCTTATTCGTGCTGCCTGGCGCTTTCGTCATGCTGGGCTTGAGTCTGCTCTACGCCCTCGGCCGCGGAATCGCGCTGGTCGACGGCGCGCTCTACGGCATCAAGGCCGCCGTTCTGGTGATCGTTGTCGAAGCGCTGATTCGGATCGCCCGGCGCGGGCTGAAAACAGGAACTCTGATCGGGCTGTCGCTGCTGGCGTTTGTCGGCATCTTTTTCTTCAACCTGCCGTTTCCGGTGATCGTCGGCGCAGCGGGGTTGGTCGGCTACGTCGTCGCCCAAGGGGCGCCGGCCCGGCTGGGTCTTGCCGACGCCGTCGAAACCACCCCGACATCCGCCGACGGACGCTGGCGGCAATTCTTCACGGCGACGGCGATCGGTCTTGCGGTCTGGTGGGCGCCGGTCTTGCTCGCGTTGCTCGCGTTCGGGCCCAACCATGTTCTGGTCAGTATCGGCTTGTTCTTCTCCAAGCTCGCGGTGGTGAGCTTTGGCGGGGCCTACGCTTTGCTCGCCTATATGGCGCAGCAGGCGGTCGAAACCCACCACTGGATGACCGCGCCGGAGATGGTCGACGGCCTCGGCCTCGCCGAAACCACACCCGGCCCGCTGATCCTGGTGACGCAGTTCGTGGGCTTCCTCGCCGCGTTCCGCAATGCTTCGCCGTTCTCGCCGGTGCTCGCCGGCGTGCTCGGCGCGGCGATGACGACCTGGGTCACGTTCACACCGTCGATGCTGTGGATCTTCGCCGGCGCACCGTTCATCGAGCCGCTGCGCGCCAACCGTCAGCTTTCCGGGGCGCTAGCCGCCATCACCGCCGCCGTGGTCGGCGTGATCCTGAACCTGTCGGTCTGGTTCGCGCTGCATGTGCTGTTCGGACAGGTGCGTGAGCAGCACGCAGGCCCGCTGCGATGGTACGCGTTCGACCCCCTGGCGCTTGATCTTCGGGCGACAGCGCTGGCCGTGATTGCGGCTGCGCTGGCATTCTGGCTGCATCGCGGGCTGATCGAGGTCGTTGCCGTCGCGGCCTGCCTCGGCATCGCCTTGCGGCTGCTGTTTGGCGGATAAGCAGCCGCTATCGGCAAATTGTTCCCAAAACAGTAGGTGGATCAGCGGGGTGGCCTACCCTGAGACCGTTTGTCGCAATGCCCGTTCTGTGCTAATAGGTCGCAGGTCGGTGGTATGGGGACCAATCCATGTGGGTGCTTTTGATCTACGTCGGGCTGATGATTGTCGGGGATTTCATTGACTATGGCATTGGCGCGGTGGTTTCGCGGACCTGGGGGGACGCTATCAGCCTGCCGATCTTCCTCGCCTGCTATTTCTTCACGCTGTGGCTGTCCTGGGCCATTGCCTGGCGGCTCGCCGAGCGGATGAAGCTGACGACCTGATCCGGCCGTCTCCTCTCAAGCGTCTCGGGTGATAGCGCTCTCGTGCCAGCGGCGGAGTGCGAGCTGCGTCAACCATGACAGCAGCGCGAAGATGACGATGCCGGTCACCGAAAGCAGCAGCAGCGCCGCGAACATGCGGGGGATGTTGAGCCGGTAGCCCGACTCGGCGATGCGGTAGGCGAGGCCGGAGCCGGCTCCGGCGGAGCCCGCAGCGATCTCGGCCACCACCGCGCCGATCAGCGACAGCCCGCCGGCGATCTTGATGCCGGCCAGCATCTGCGGCTGCGCCGCCGGAAGCTTCAGCTCCCACAACACCTGCCAGCGCGACGCGCCATAGAGCCGGAACAGGTCCGCGAGGTTATGGTCGACGGAGTTGAGGCCCAGCGTCGTGTTGGCCAGCACCGGAAAGAACGCGACGATCCAGGCGCAAGCCAGCACCGCGGCCTGCTGCGGCAGATAGATCAGCAACAGCGGCGCGATCGCAACCACCGGCGTGACCTGGAGGATCACCGCATAGGGATAGAGCGAATGCTCGACCAGCCGCGACTGGTTGAACAGCACCGCCAGGCCCACGCCGCCGACCACTGCAAGCAGCAGCCCCTCGACCGTGGTTGCGAGTGTCGCGAGCAGCGACGACCACAAGATCGGCCAGTCGGACACGAGCGTCGACAGCACCAAGCCGGGCGACGGCAGGATATAGGGCGGAATGCCTTTGACGCGGACCACGAGATCCCAGGCGACGATGCCAAGCGCCAGCACGGCGGCGGGAGCGAGGATGCGGAGCGCGCGCTCGTTCATGCCGCCGCTCTCGCGTGCGCGCGCATTGCCTGGGCCAGCGCCGTGGAGGCGAGGCGGCAGAAGCCTGCGTATTCCGGCGAGGTGCGGAACTGCGCGTCGCGGTTCGGCGCGTCGATGGCAAGCTCGCTCGACACCCGGCCGGGCCGTCCGGTCATCACCACGATGCGTTCCGCCAGATAGACCGACTCGAACACCGAATGGGTCACGAACACTACGGTCATGCGAAGCCCGCGCCACAAGGCGACAAGATCGTCGTTGAGCTTGAAGCGGGTGATCTCGTCGAGGGCGGCGAACGGCTCGTCCATCAGAAGAATGCGCGGCGCGGTGACGAGCGCGCGGGCGATCGACACACGCATGCGCATGCCGCCGGAGAGCTCGCGCGGATAGGCTTGCGCGAATTCGGCGAGGCCGACGCGCGACAGCGTTTCCATCACGCGCGGCGCGGCGGCGGACTTTTCCGCGCCGGCAAGTTTGAGCGGCAGGAATACATTCGAGAACACCGTCGCCCAGGGCATCAACGTCGGCTCCTGGAACACGAAGCCGATGCCGCGGCGGGCTTCGCCGGCGTGCCATGTCACGCTGCCGCGCGAGGGCTCGCTCAGGCCCGCCATGATGCGCAGCGCCGTCGACTTGCCGCAGCCCGACGGCCCGAGTAGCGAGAGGAATTCGCCCTCGCGTACGTCAAGATCGAGCCCGTCGAGCGCCATCGTGCCGGTGCCGAAAGTCTTGCCGACGCCGCGCAACGAGACGATGGGGCTAGCGAGATTGTCGACCAAGGAAGGCGTCATCTTTTTTGTCGCTCAGCCCTTGCCGGAGCCCGGGCGTTGCAGGAGAATCATCGTAGAGCGTACATGGAGGATGGCAATGAAAGTCGTTCTGCTGACCACTGCGCTTTGCATGCTGGCGACCGCAACGCTGGCGTCGCCACAAATCCTGAAACAAGAACCGCCGCAACCGGCCCTGAAGGAGGGTCAGCGGGTGCTGGTCGACGACGGCTCCTGTCCGGCCGGCCAGGTCCAGGAGGTGCGAGGCGGCAGCTTCGTGAGGCATATCCCGCGCAGCTACCGCTGCGTCCCGCGGCCCCGCTAGACCGGTTTACTTGGGCCTGAGCTCGACGCCGACGCCCTTGTTCACGAATTGCAAGGTGTAGGCCTTCGCGGTAATCAATGCCGGCCTTGACCACGCCGGAGGCCACCATCTTGTCGAAGAAGCTCTTCATCCGCGCGTCGGTCATGGCGCCGATGCCGGCCCCTATGGTGTCGCCGGAATCGACGATGCCGTATTCCTTCATCTTGGCGATCGAATAGGCGATGCGGGCATCGGTCATCTCCGGATTGTCGCGCCTGATGCGGGCGTTGGCGGCGGCATTGTCGCCGTAGAGATAGTTGGCCCAGCCGATCGCCGAGGCGTCGATGAAGCGCTGCACCAAGTCGGGCTTCTTGTCCACCAGATCGCGGCGGGTCTCGATCAACGTCGAGTAGCTGCCCCAGCCCTGGTCGGCGATCAGGAAGATTTTCGGCTTGAAGCCGCCCTGCTGCTCGATGGCGTAGGGCTCGGAGGTGACATAGCCCTGCATCGCCGTGCGCTTGTCGGCGAGGAACGGCTGCGGGTTGAAGGTGTAGGGCTTGACCTTGCTCTCGCTGAAGCCGAAGTCGTGCTTCATCCACTGGAAGTACGAGGCGACGCCTTCCTTGGAGATCAGCAAGGTCAGCTTCTTCAGGTCGTCGAACTTCTCGATGCCCTGGTCGGGATGCGCCAACAGCACCTGCGGGTCCTTCTGGAACATGGCGGCAACCACCAGTGTCGGGATGTTCTGCGCCACTGCGTCGAACGCCTGCAGCGAGTTGGCGCTCATGTAGAACTCGATCTTGCCGGCGATCAGTTGCAGGCGATGATTCACATTCGGCCCGCCCGGCAGGATGGTGACGTCGAGGCCCTGCTTTTTGTAGGTGCCATCGATGAGCGCCTGGTAGAAGCCGCCATGCTCGGCCTGCGCCACCCAGTTGGTGGCGAAGGTGACCTTGTCGAGCGGTTGGGCGTGGGCGGTTGTCGCAACGAAAGCAGCGACAAAGGACAAAACGATTGCGCGCATGATTCCCACCTTGATAGGGGTCGGGATCGGCTATCGCCGACCCCGCCCTCCGAACCGTACGTGCGGTTTTCCCGCATACGGCTCTCCAGTTGGTGGTTTCTTCATCGAGACTGTCTCGCTGCGTGCCCGGCCGTGTAAAGCGCGAACGGCCCGACATTCGCGAGGACGGCACGACTTGCCGCCTGTGACGTCGTTACCAACGCCGACAGCATGCGAGTGGTCCATACGTCGGCTTCGACCCACGCCCAGTTGCAACTGTCGTTTGGGTTTCTGCACCTTGCTTAGCCTCTCGGCACTTGCAGTGCTTCTCTGCTCCGGTATGGACCTCATGCATCCACCTTCCTGCCCTGCCTTTCCTTGGACGGGTTTTGCTAGCCCCTCCTTCAATGGTCCATGCATCAGACCACAACGGTACTATGCGGGCTCTGACTCCTGCTGCGCTTCGCCAACGCCGCAGGTCTCTCCGTTCCGTCCGCTTGCCTTCCCGACATCCCGCCCCCAACCACGTTATGCAGCCCGGTCGTCACGTGCCTATCACCTCGTGCGACCGGTCGACCTTCAGGTCAGGCTTCGCCTTCAATGAGCAGGCTCGCCTCTGCACGCCGCCGAAACGGGTTCGTCATCCTACGGGCTGTCGGTTCGCTTCCAGTTGCTCTCCACCCCGCCTCGCGGCGACGCAGTTGCTTTCAGCTACATGTGTAGTGACTTCACATGGCACAGACTCCCACTATGCTGACAAACGAACTCACGGACGCACTCATTGCCGGGCTTGTCCCGGCAATCCCGCTTAGGCATGCTCGAACACATGCGTCAATACTACGTGTATTTTCTCGCGAGCCGTCCCGGCGGCACGATCTACGTCGGCGTCACAAACAATCTTATACGTCGAGTATACGAGCACAGAACCAAGGCCGTTCCCGGCTTTACCAAAACCTACAACGTCGACAAGCTTGTTCACTATGAAATTTACTCGTCGATCCAAGACGCACTGCAACGAGAGAAAAATATCAAGCACTGGCCGCGAACCTGGAAAACCAATTTGATTCTGCAAAACAACCCAAGCTGGCGAGACCTCTACGAGGGATTCACGGTCGCGGGCGACGTTTCGTAACCCTCAGCAGTGATAGGGGTCGGGATCGGCTATCGCCGACCCCGCCCTCCGAACCGTACGTGCGGTTTTCCCGCATACGGCTCTCCAGTTGGTGGTTTCTTCATCGAGACTGTCTCGCTGCGTGCCCGGCCGTGTAAAGCGCGAACGGCCCGACATTCGCGAGGACGGCACGACTTGCCGCCTGTGACGTCGTTACCAACGCCGACAGCATGCGAGTGGTCCATACGTCGGCTTCGACCCACGCCCAGTTGCAACTGTCGTTTGGGTTTCTGCACCTTGCTTAGCCTCTCGGCACTTGCAGTGCTTCTCTGCTCCGGTATGGACCTCATGCATCCACCTTCCTGCCCTGCCTTTCCTTGGACGGGTTTTGCTAGCCCCTCCTTCAATGGTCCATGCATCAGACCACAACGGTACTATGCGGGCTCTGACTCCTGCTGCGCTTCGCCAACGCCGCAGGTCTCTCCGTTCCGTCCGCTTGCCTTCCCGACATCCCGCCCCCAACCACGTTATGCAGCCCGGTCGTCACGTGCCTATCACCTCGTGCGACCGGTCGACCTTCAGGTCAGGCTTCGCCTTCAATGAGCAGGCTCGCCTCTGCACGCCGCCGAAACGGGTTCGTCATCCTACGGGCTGTCGGTTCGCTTCCAGTTGCTCTCCACCCCGCCTCGCGGCGACGCAGTTGCTTTCAGCTACATGTGTAGTGACTTCACATGGCACAAACTCCCACTATGCTGACAAACGAACTCACGGACGCACTCATCGCCGGGCTTGACCCGGCGATCTCGCTTGGGGACGCACTGTGCCCGCCTAAACGGGATGGCCGGGACAAGCCCGGCCATGACGAATGATGGGCCGGAAATCGCCTAAAACTCCGTTGAACCTTTCTTAACGCCCAGGCGACCAATGGGCATCTGGCGGCGCTCACCATTGCCGTCAGGTCCCTAACGATCGGCGCAAGAAGTCCCCCCTTCCCCCGCCGGTCCGCTCGGCCCGCCTGGCCTCGTCCCCTCCAGGCGGGCCACCCCTTTTTCCGTTGACACCCACGCCCCGAGCCGGAGCAATGGCGGCAGCGTCACGCTTTGGGGAATGGTCATGGCAAAAGGTCTGCGGTCGCGGCTCGCGCAGTACGGCGACGAGGAGTTCGCGCTGTTCCTGCGGCGCGGCTTTCTCAAGGGCGCGGGCTTCACCGACGAGGCGCTGGACCGGCCGATCGTCGGCATCCTGTCGACCGCATCCGACTTCAATCCGTGCCACAAGACCGCAGCGCAGGTGGCCGATGCCGTGGCGCGGGGCGTGCGCATGGCCGGCGCGCTGCCGTTCGTGTTTCCGACCATCTCGCTGCACGAGGCGTTCTCGTTCCCGACCTCGATGCTGCTGCGCAACCTGATGGCGATGGACGTCGAGGAGATGATCAAGGCGTTGCCGCTCGACGCCGTGGTGCTGATCGGCGGCTGCGACAAGACCATTCCGGCCGAGCTGATGGGCGCGATCTCGGCAGACATGCCGGCCATCGTCGTCAACGTCGGCTCGATGCTCGCCGGCAAGCACGAGGGCGTGCGGCTCGGCGCCTGCACCGATTGCCGGAGACTGTGGGCGGCCTATCGCGCAGGCTCCCTCGACGGGCCGAACCTCGATCGCGCCCACGACCAGCTCATGCCGACCTCGGGCACCTGCATGGTGATGGGCACCGCCTCGACCATGGCGGTGCTGGCCGACACGCTGGGGTTCATGCTGCCCGGCACCTCGACGGCGCCGGCGGTGTCGTCCGACCGCGCGCGCTTTGCCGAAGCGACCGGCAAGCGCGCCGCCGAGATGGCCAAGGCCGGCGGGCCGAGGCCGAGCGAACTGCTGACCAAGGCCGCGCTGAAGAATGCCTCGGTGGTGCTGCAGGCCACCTCCGGCTCGACCAACGCCATCGTGCATCTCGCCGCCATCGCCGGACGCGCCGGCATCGCCTACGACTTGAACGAGCTCGACCAGGTCGGCCGGCAGACCCCCGTGCTGCTCGATCTCAAGCCCGCCGGCAACAATTTCATGGAGGACTTCCACGCCGGCGGCGGCCTGCCTTCGCTGTGGCGGCGACTGAAGGATCATCTCGATCTGTCGGCCAAGCTCGTCAACGGCGAGACCATCGGCGAGGTGATCGCGCGCTGGCCGGCCTATGTCGACGACACGGTGATCCGTCCGCTCGACAATCCGCTGGTCAAGAGCGAAGCGATCGCGATCCTGACCGGCAACCTCGCCCCGCAGGGCGCCGCGATCAAGCTTGCGGCGGCGACGCCCGAACTGTTCCAGCACGAAGGTCCGGCGCTGGTGTTCGAACTCGCTCGAGGACCTGGAAAAGCGGATCGACGATCCCGCTTTGAACGTCACGCCGCAGACCGTAATGGTGTTGCGCAACGCCGGTCCGATCGGCGCGCCCGGCATGCCCGAGGCCGGCGCGCTGCCGATCCCGAAGAAGCTCGGCTCGAAGGGCTTGAAGGACATGGTGCGGCTGTCCGACGCGCGGATGAGCGGCACCGCGTTCGGCACGGTGATCCTCCACGTGTCGCCCGAGGCAGCCGCCGGCGGGCCGCTGGCGCTGGTGCGCGACGGCGACAAGATCGAGCTCGACACCAGGGGGCGAAAGCTCAATCTCAAGGTCGACGACGACGAGCTTGCCAAGCGCCGCGCGCAATGGAAGCCGCCGCAAAAGCCCAAGCGCGGCTACCATGCGGCTCTACGTCGAGCGCGTGACCCAGGCCGAGCAGGGCTGCGACTTCGATTTCCTGGCGAATTCGCCGGCGAGGTAATCGCCGAAGCCTGCGATTGTGCTATTCTATCGAGATGATGGGGGGCGCGGACCATTGTTGCGTGTCCGCGGATTTGTCGTATGAGGCGGCGAGAATTCATCACCCTGTTCGGCGGCGCGGCCGCATGCTGGCCGCACGCCGCGGCGGCGCAGCAGCCATCGCGGATGTGCCGGATCGGCGTGCTCATGACCACGGCTGCGGGCGATACGGAGGGGCAAGCACGCCTAAGAGCATTGACGTTGAGGCTGCAGCAGCTCGGCTGGATTGACGGCCAGAACGTGCGGATCGACACCCGCTGGCCTGCAGGCGATGCGAAGCGCATTCGCCAGCATGCGGCGGAATTGGTTGGGCTCACGCCGGATCTTATCGTGGCCACCGGCAGCGCAAGCGTAATGCCATTGTTGCAGGTAACTCGCGACGTGCCCATCGTTTTCGTATTGGTTCCCGATCCGGTCGGCGCGGGTTTCGTCGACAGCCTCTCGCGGCCGGGCGGCAACGCCACCGGCTTTACCACCTTCGAATACGGCATCAGCGCGAAATGGCTGGAGTTGCTCAAGCAGATCGCGCCTGGCGTGACGCGAGTAGCGGTGCTGCGGGATTCCACCTTGGCTGTCGGGAGCGGCCAGTTCGGCGCGATCCAGTCCGTTGCGCCGTCATTCGGAGCGGAGTTGCGTCCCATCGACGTGCGCGATGCCGGTGAGATTGAACGTGCCGTTGCCGCCTTCGCGCGCGCTCCGAACGGCGGGCTGATTCTGACCGGTAGCGCTTTGGCGATCGTTCATCGCAATCTGATCATCGCACTGGCCGCCCGCCACAAATTGCCGGCGGTCTACTTCCAACGGCTCTTCGCCGCCAGCGGTGGGCTGGCCTCCTATGGGCCCGATTTCATCGACCAGTACCGGCGCGCTGCCGGCTACGTCGACCGCATCCTCAAAGGCGAGAAGCCTGCCGACCTGCCGGTGCAGGCGCCGACCAAGTACGAGTTGGTCATCAATCTCAAGACCGCCAAGGCCCTCGGCCTCGCCGTGCCGCCGTCGCTGCTCGCGCGCGCCGACGAGGTGATTGAATGAGAAGGCGCGATCCCCACCGGTCATGCCCGCGCTTGTCGCGGGCATCCACGCCTTCCTTGTCGCAAGACAGCAAAGACGTGGACGGCCGGGCCTTCGCCCGCCGAAGCGTCGTGGCCGTATGCATCTCCAAGCTTGCTATGGCCCGCAGGCGGGACATAGGCGAGCGAAGCGACGCCGTTCTTCGAACGGCTATGCCCGGCCATGACGACGGAATGGGCTCGCGAATTGTGAACATGCCACGCCGCGCGTTCATCGCCGGCCTTGGCGGCGCGATGGCCCTGCCGCTCGCCGCGCGTGCGCAGCAGGGCGAGCGCATGCGCCGCATCGGCGTGCTCCTGCCCGCAGCTGCGGACGATCCAGAAATGCAGGCCCGCGTCGGGGCATTCCTGCAGGAGTTGTCGCAATTGGGCTGGAGCATCGGCCGAAATGTGCGGATCGACATTCACTGGGCCACAGCCAATGCTGCCGAAGTTCGCAGGCATGCGGCGGAATTGGTGACGCTTGCGCCGGACGTCATTCTGGCTCATGGCAATGCGGCCGTGGAAGCCTCGCTACAGGCGACCCGCACCTTGCCGATCGTGTTCCCGGTCGCCGGCGATCCGGTCGGCAGCGGGTACGTCCAAAGCCTGGCGCGGCCGGGCGGCAACGCCACTGGGTTTGCTCAGTTCGAATTTAGCCTGAGTGGAAAATGGCTGGAGCTTCTCAAAGAGATGGCGCCGGCCGTGACGCGAGTGGCCGTCCTCCGCGATACCACCCTGGAAGCGGCACCAGCCAGTTTGCCGCCATCCAGGCCGTGGCACCGTCGCTCAGGGTCGAGGTCAGCCCGATCAACATGCACGACGCCAGCGAGATCGAGCGGTCCATCGAGACATTTGCGAGCTCTCCGAATGGCGGCCTGATCGTCACTGCCGGCGGGGCGGCGCAGCGTCATCGCAATCTGATCATCGAGCTGGCGGCCCGGCGCAAACTGCCCGCGGTCTACTTCGACCGCTCCTTCGCCGCCGCCAGCGGCCTGATCTCCTATGGCACTGATCAGGTCGACCAGTTCCGGCGCGCGGCCGGCTATGTCGACCGCATCCTCAAGGGTGAAAAGCCGGCCGACTTGCCGGTACAAGCGCCGACCAAATACGAACTGGTCATCAACCTCAAAACCGCAAAGGCGCTCGGTCTCACCATGCCACCCACGCTGCTCGCTCGTGCCGACGCGGTGATCGAGTGAGAAGGCGCGATCCCCACCCGTCATGCCCGCGCTTGTCGCGGGCATCCACGCCTTCCTTGTCGCAAGACAGCAAAGGCGCGGATGGCCGGGCCTTCGCCCGCCGAAGGGTCGTGGCCGTATGCATCTCCAAGCGTGCTATGGCCCGCAGGCGGGACATAGGCGAGCGAAGCGACGCCGTTCTTCGAACGGCTATGCCCGGCCATGACGACGGAATGGGCTCGCGAATTGCGAACATGCCACGCCGCGCGTTCATCGCGGGCCTTGGCGGCACGATGGCGTTGCCGCTCGCCGCGCGCGCCAATGAGGTGATCGAGTAGGGCCAAAATCTTTCCAGAGGCCGTGGCTCGGTCAAGACAAACGGGC
This sequence comes from uncultured Alphaproteobacteria bacterium, assembly GCA_963702635.1. Lineage (GTDB taxonomy): Bacteria > Pseudomonadota > Alphaproteobacteria > Rhizobiales > Xanthobacteraceae > Z2-YC6860. Next base: position 1,934,117 of record CAVPDL010000001.1, on the reverse strand, counting down.
GCCTCCCGGCGCGACAACGCAGCGCTTGCCGCCACAGTCGGCATCGGTATTGATGGCCGCAACAAACCGGCTGTCGAGCCGCGAAGCCATGGGAGCACGTCCAATGCGCATATCGAAATTTCTGCTGCCGACCGCCGTCGTCCTGTCGCTCATCGCCGGAACCGCGCTGGCGCAGACCGAGATCAAGTTCGGCCATGTCGGCGAACCCGGCTCGCTGTTCGACCAGTCGGCGCAGGAATTCGCCAAGCGCGCCAATGCCAAGCTTGGCAGCAAGGCGAAGGTGACGGTGTACGGCTCGAGCCAGCTCGGCGGCGACGGCGAGCTGATGAAGAAGCTCAAGCTCGGCACCGTCGATCTGGCGCTGCCCTCGACGGTGATGTCGTCGCAGGTGCCAGCCTTCGGCGTGTTCGAGATGCCGTATCTGGTCAAGGATCGCACGCAGATGGCGAAAATCCGCGATCAGGTCGTCAATCCGACGCTGGTGCCGCTCGCGGAAAAGTCCGGCTATCGGATCATCGGCGGTCTGGGAGAACGGCTTCCGCCAGATCACCAACAGCAAGCACCCGATCAAGGTGCCGGCCGACCTCCAGGGCCTCAAGCTGCGCGTTCCCGGCGGCACTTGGCGTGTGAAAATGTTCAAGGCCTATGGCGCCAACCCGAGCCCGCTGGCGTTCTCCGAAGTCTTCGTGGCGCTGCAAACCGGCGTGATGGACGCGCAGGAGAACCCGCTGGCGCAAATCTATCCGGCGCGCTTCTACGAGGTGCAGAAATATCTTTCGATGACCGGGCACGTCTACACACCTGCCTATGTTACGGCCGGCGCGAGCTGGGCGCGGCTGCCGGCCGACGTGCAGAAAATCCTGGCCGACACGGCCGTGGAAATGCAGCCGGAGGTCTACAAGATCGCCGCCGGTCTCGACGAAAGCTTGTTCAAGAAACTGAAGGACGCCGGCATGCAGGTGAACGATGCCGACAAGGACGCCTTCATCAAGGCCAGCAAGCCGATCTACGACGAATTCGCCAAGGATGTGCCGGGCGGCAAGGAATTGATCGACAAGTCGCTCGCGCTCGGCAAATAGTCCCGCACTCGACGTGGGGCCGCCCCGAGGCGGCTCCTCTTCAGGAGTACCGACTTGAATCTCGACCGCGTGCGCGCGGGCTTTGAGCGGCTGCTTGAAGCCATCGTGGTCATCCTGGTGGCCGGCCTGACGCTGCTGGTCATCGCCGGCTTCTGCTTCCGCTATCTCGGCCACGCGCTGTCCTGGTACGACGAGATCGCCTCGGTCGGCCTGGTCTGGCTCACCTATTACGGCTCGGCGCTCGCCGCCTTGCGCGGCGCCCACATCGGCGTGCCCGGCTTCGTCAATGCCATGCCGCCGAAATTGCGGCTGGCCGCCACGCTGTTCGCCGAGGCCTGCGTGTTCATCTTCTTCATCATGCTGGCCTGGACCGGCGTCGAGGTGCTGATCGTCCTCGGCGGCGACAATCTTGTCAGTCTCGAATGGATGCCGCAGCGCGTCACCGCCTCGGCGATCCCGATCGGGGCGGCCTTGATCATCATCGCCGAGGCGCTGCGCATGCCGAAGGTGCTGCGCGACGCGCGCGGCGCGGGCTTCATCGACACCGAAGCGATCGAGGCGATGTCGCACGGCGCGCCCGATACCGACGGCGGCACGGAGACGCCGCGATGACCATCACGCTGATGCTGATCGGCATGCTGGCGCTCGCCGTGCTCAACGTGCCGATCGCGATCGCGCTCGGCTTCGTCGCCATGGTGGCGATCGTCGTCATCCAGGGACCGCACATGCTGCCAAACCTGGCGCTGGTCATGTATGACGGCGCTTCGAGCTTCCCGCTGCTCGCGATCCCGCTGTTCATCCTGTCCGGCGCGATCATGAACGCGTCGTCGATCTCGCGGCGGCTGATCGCATTCGCGTCCTCGCTGGTCGGCTTCATCCGCGGCGGGCTGTCGATGGTGTCGATCGGCACTTCGGTGTTCTTCGCGGAGATTTCCGGCTCCGCCGTCGCCGACGTCGCGGCGCTCGGCACCATCCTCATCCCGGCGATGAAGAACCGCGGCTATTCCAAGGAAGTCGCGGCGGCGACCATGTCGTCGGCGGCGAGCCTCGCCATCATCATCCCGCCTTCGATCCCGATGATCCTCTACGCCGTGATGGCGCAGACCTCGGTGGTCAAGCTGTTCGTCGCCGGCATCATTCCGGGCCTGATCGGCGCGCTGTGCATGGCGGGCGCCGCCTATTACCACGCGGTCAAATACAATTTCCCGCGCGAGCAGAGCTTCCGGCTTTCCGAGGTCTGGCGCACCTTCAAGGAAGCGCTGTGGGCCTTCATCCTGCCGATCGCCATTCTGGGCAGCATTTTCGGCGGCATCGTCACCGCGACCGAAGGCGCCGGCATGGCGGTGGTCGCCGCGATCGTCGTCGGCGGCGTGATCTACCGCGACCTCGATTTGCGCGAATTGCGCAAGGCCTGCGTCGACGGCGGCATCCAGACCGCGGTCGTCATGCTGCTGGTCGCGGCATCGGCGCTGATCGGCACGTTCCTGACCGAGGCGCAACTGCCGCAGGCGCTCGGCCACGCCATCACCCAGATCACCGACAACAAATACGTCGTGCTGCTGCTGCTCAACATCGCCTTCCTGATCCTCGGCATGTTCCTGCATTCGGCGGCGGCGATCATCCTGGTCATTCCGATCGTGATGCCGATGGTCAACGCGGTCGGCATCGATCCGATTCATTTCGGGCTGGTGGTGACGCTCAATCTCGCCATCGGGCAACAGACGCCGCCGGTGGCGAGCGTGCTGATGACCGCCTGCGCCATCGCCAAATCCGACATCTGGGAGACGACCAAGGTCAATATCCCCTATATCGCGGCGCTGCTGTTCGTGCTTGTTCCTGTGCACCTACGTGCCGTGGATTTCGCTCGGGCTGGTGCATTGTTCTACGGCGGCTAGCGAGCTCGCCGCGCACGATCCTGGCGCCCTCGACCATGGCGCTCATCTTGCCGAAGGCTACGTCGCGCGGCAGATATTTCAGGCCGCAGTCGGGCGCCACCACGATGCGCTCCGGCGGAACATAGGGCAGCGCGCGGCGGATGCGCGCCGCGACCGTCTCCGGCGTCTCGATCTTCATGTCGGACAGATCGAGCATGCCGAGGATGATGGTCTTGCCGGGCAGCTTCGCCAGCACCGAGCAGTCGAGGCCCGGACTGCGCGGTCTCGATCGACACCTGCTGGACCGGCGAACTGGCGAACTCCGGCAGGAACGAATAGCCCTCCGGCCGCACGTGGATCACCGCCGCATAGCCGAAACAGATTGCACCGCGGTGGTTGCCGTTGACGCCGTCGAGCGCGGCGTTGAAGCGCCTTGAGGCCGTACTTGCGCGCCTTCTCCGGCCGCGCCTGCATGTAGGGCTCGTCGATCTGCACGATGTCGGCGCCGGCCGCGAACAGGTCCTTGATCTCGGCGTTGACGGCGGCGGCGTAGTCGAGCGCCATCTCCTCCTCGTCCTGGTAGAAATCGTTCTGCGCCTGCTGCGACATGGTGAAGGGGCCCGGCACCGTGATCTTGATGGTGCGTCGGTGTTGGCGCGCAGGAATTTCACGTCGTCGACCTCGACCGGATGCCTGCGCCGCACCTTGCCGGCGACGCGCGGCACCGGATTGGGATGGCCGGAGCGGTCGAGCGCGGTGCCGGGGTTGTCGATGTCGACGCCGTCGAGCGCCGTGGCGAAGCGGTTGGAATAGCTTTCGCGGCGCATCTCGCCGTCGGTGATGATGTCGAGGCCGGCGCGCTCCTGGTCGCGGATCGCGAGCAAGGTCGCGTCGTCCTGCGCCTGGGCGAGATATTCCGGCGCGACGCGCCACAGTCTCCCTGGCGCGCACCCGCGGCGGAAAGCGGCCGGCGAGATTTTTGCGGTCGATCAGCCAGTCCGGCTGGGCGTAGGAACCGACCAGCGATGTCGGCAACAGCGGCAAAGTCATGTCTTTTCCTCCCGGCAGGCTTGTCATCATCGGCTTGCACGCCCGCGACGACAAGCGTCGTATACGGCCATGGCGGCGGCAGGTAATCTGCGGCCAACCGGAGGATGTGATGCTGACACGCCGAGCCATGCTGCTTGCTCCGACGCTCGCCGGCGCGCTCGCGCCGACGATGTTTGAAGCGTGGGCCAACGATTATCCCACCGGGCCCGTGACCTTCATGGTGGCGTTCCCGGCGGGCGGCAGCATCGACGTCGTGATGCGCGCGATGGCGCCGAAGCTACAGCAGCGGCTCGGCAAGCCGGTCGTGATCGAGAACCGCGCCGGCGCCGGCGGCTCGATCGCGGCCGCCGCCGTCGCCAAAGCGGCACCGGACGGTCTGACGCTGCTGGCGCCGGCGAGCTCGCTTGCCTCCAATCCTGCGCTCTTCAAGCAGCTGCCCTTCGACACGCTGAAGGATCTACAGAGCGTCGCGCTGATTTTCCGCACGCCGCTGGCACTGGTCGTCAATCCCGGCTTTCCGGCGAAATCGGTCGCGGAGCTCATCGCGCTCGCCAAGAAAACGCCTGGTGAGATCAATTTCGGCCACAGCGGCGCGGGCGCGGCGATCCATCTCGCCGCCGAATTGTTCCAGACCATGACCGGCATCAAGACTCAATGGCGTCGCCTATCGCGGCGCGCCGCCCGCGCTGAACGACGTGATGGCCGGACACGTCGCGCTGATGTTTGCCGATGCCGGCAGCGTGGTCGGCCAGATCAATGCCGGCAAGGTGCGTGCGCTGGGCGTAAGTTCCACCGCGCGGGTGCCGGCACTGCCCGATGTGCCGACCATCGCAGAAGCCGGCGTGCCTGGGTTCGACGCTGTCGGCTGGACCCTGATCTGCGCGCCGTCAGCAACGCCGAAGCCGATCGTCGACCGGCTCAACGCCGAACTGAAAGCTGCTGCGGCATCCCCGGAGGTCAAGGCTCTGATCGGCAAGCTCGGCACTCATTCCGGTCGACAGTCCGCCGCCCGCCGAGCTGCAGAAATTCCTGGCTTCGGAAATCGACCGCTGGGGCGATCTGATCGAACGCGCCGGCCTGGCGAAGACGCAGTAAAGGCAGCGCGAAGCAATTTACATTTGGAGTGACTTATCTATGAGCGAAGAAGCGACTGCTGCGCGAAAAAGCCGCGACCCTGACGCGGATGCTGAACTGGCAGGGCACCATCGGCATGTTCGGCCATGTCTCGGTGCGCGTGCCGGGCACCGACAAATGTTTCATCAGTCCGGGCGCCTCGACCGACAAGACCGTGGTGCGCGCCGAGCACATGTTCGTCTACAACATCGACGGCACCATCATCGAGCATCCCGGCGGCCTCATTCCGCTGGAGTGGCGCATCCACACGCAAATCCACCGCGACCGGCCCGACGCGATGTGCGTCGTGCATTTGCACGCGCCGCACGCCCGCGCGCTCGGCATCGCCGGCAAGCCGCTCAAGCCGGTGTTCCTGCACGGCTCGTTCCTGTGCACCGGCGTGCCGACCTGGGACAATCCGCGCCTGGTGGTGAACGACGCGCAAGCCGCCGATCTGTCGCGCGCGCTCGGCAGGCATCGCTGCGCGCAGATGCGCGGCCACGGCAGCGTCGTGGTCGGCGCCACCGCGGAAGAGGCGTTCTTCGCCTGCACGTTCCTGGAGGAGAACGCGCAGATCCAGCTCCAGGCCGAGATCATGGGCGGCGCGATTCCGCTCAGCGACGACGAGGCGCGCGACTGCGCCGAAGGCACGTTCAACCCGCGGCTGTTCCCGCTGCTGTGGACGTTCTACGAGCGGAAGGTGCAGCTCGGCTAGGCGAAACTCATCGCCAGCACGCGGGCAACATGCAGCGCCTCGCGGCCGGCGCCGTCCTTGATCTGATGACGGCAGGAGGTGCCGTCGGCGACGATCAGCGTGTCGGCGCTGGCCTTGCGGACCGCCGGCAGCAGCGACAGCTCGCCCATCGCCATCGACACGTCGATGGTGTCGGCGGCGTAGCCGAAGCGCCGGCCATGCCGCAGCAGCTCGAACTCGATCGGCTCGACCGCGAGGCCGGGAATGAGCCTGAGCACGGTTTCGACCGGGCTGAAAGCGTCGAACGCCTTCTGATGGCAATGGCCGTGCAGCAGCGCGCGATCGGCGATCTTCTTCAGCGGCAGCGTTGAAGCGGCCGGCCTTGGCCTCGCGCGCCAGGAATTCCTCGAAGGTCAAGGCACTGTTCGGCAAGCTTGCCCGCGATCTCGTCGTTCACGATCGCCGGGATTTCGTCGCGGAAGCTCAGCAGGCAGCTCGGCTCAAGACCGACGATCGGGACGCCGCGCGAGACGAACGGCGCCAGCGCGGCCAGCGTCCGCTCGGCCTCCCTGCGCGCCTCGTCGACCTTGCCGATGGAAAGAAACGTGCGGCCGCAGCACAGCGGCCGCGACGAGCCATCGGCCGGCTCTGGCGACGTGCACGCGCATAGCCCGCCGGCATCGAGCACGTCGCGCGCGGCGTCGAGATTCTCGCGCTCGAAATAGCGGTTGAAGGTGTCGGCGAACAGCACGACCGGCTGACCGGGCTTCGGGTCGGAGACCTCGTCGAACACGTCGGAACGCCAGCGCGGCAGCGAGCGCCGCGCGCTGAAGCCGGCCACCGCCTCGGACAGTTTCGCAGCGCCGGGCAGCCGGTCGCGCAAGTTCAACAGCCACGGCACGCGCGCGGCATAAGGCGCGTAGCGCGGCAGACAGCCGACCAGCCGGTCGTGCAGCGACAGGCCGTACTTCTCGGCGCGCGCCGCCTGCACCTCGATCTTCATCCGCGCCATGTCGACGCCGGTCGGGCATTCGCGCCGGCAGCCCTTGCACGACACGCAGAGCTTCAGCGTCTCGGCCATCTCGTCGGAGGTGAGCGCATCCGGCCCGAGCTGGCCGGTGATGGCAAGCCGCAGCGAGTTGGCGCGGCCGCGCGTGATGTCGCGCTCGTTCGCGGGTGACGCGATAGCTCGGGCACATCACGCCGCCGGCCGAGGCGCGGCAGGCGCCGTTGTTGTTGCACATCTCGACCGCGCCCTGGAAACCGCCGCCCGCGCCCGGATAGGCCGACCAGTCGAGCCGCGTGGTCATCGTCGTCGGCGCGATACGCCGGGCCGTAGCGGAAATTGCTGCGGTCGTCGAACTTCGGCGCGCGCACGATCTTGCCGGGATTGTAGAGGCCATCCGGGTCGAACCGGTCCTTGACCTCCTCGAACGCGCGCACCAGCCGCGCGCCGAACATCGGCTCGTGGAATTCCGAGCGCACGATGCCGTCGCCGTGCTCGCCGGAATGCGAGCCCTTGTATTCGCGCACGAAAGCGAAGGCCTGCTCGGCGATGTCGCGCATCGCCTTGACGTCCTTCTCCAGCCGCAGATTGAGGATCGGCCGCACATGCAGGCAGCCGACCGAGGCGTGCGCGTACCAGGTGCCGCTGGTGCCGTTCTTCTCGAACACTTCGGTCAGGCGCGCGCGTGTAGTCGGCGAGATGCTCCAGCGGCACCGCGCAATCCTCGACGAAGGAGACCGGCTTGCCCTGCTCCTTCATCGACATCATGATGTTGAGGCCGGCGGTGCGCAGCTCGGTGATCGCCGCCTGCAATTTCGGATCGAGCACGTCGACGACGCCGCCCCATTTCGCGCCGCTGTTGCTCCAGGCGAAGCCGAGATCGCCGATCAGCTCGTGCAGGCGCTTGAGCCGCCGTTCGTTCTCGTCGCGGCTCCTCGGCGAACTCGACCAGCAGCAGCGCCGCGGGCTCGCCGCGCACGAACGCTTCCAGCGTCGGCCGGAACATAGCGATCTCGCGGGCGAGCCCGATCATGGTCGCGTCGACCAGCTCGACCGCGATCGGGCCGAGCTTGACGATGTGCTGCGCCGCCGCCATCGCCTCGTGGAAGCTGCCGAAGTGGCAGGCGCCGACCGCGCGGCGGCCGAGCACCGGCGACAGCTTCAGTTCGATCGCGGTGGAGAAGGCGAGCGTGCCCTCGGAGCCGACCAGGATATGCGCGAGGTTGACGTCGTTTCGCCCCGGCACCAGCGCGTCGATGTTGTAGCCGCCGACCCGGCGCTGCACCTTGGGAAAGCGCGCCGCGATCTCGTCCTGCCTCGCGCGCGCCGAGCGCGAACAGATCGCGCGCCAGCGGCTTGAGCGGCGAGCTCGTCCGGCATATCCGACAGGTCCGCCGCCACCGGACCGAAATGCGCCTTCGCGCCGTCGGCCAGCAGCGCGTCGATCGACGATGACGTTCTCGCGCGTGTTGCCGTAGCGCAGCGAGCGCCCGCCGCAGGAGTTGTTCGCGGTCATGCCGCCGATGGTGGCGCGCGAGGCGGTCGAGACATCGACCGGAAACCACAGGCCGTGCGGCTTGAGCGCGCGGTTGAGATCGTCGAGCACGATGCCGGGCTCGACCCGGCAGCGGCGGCCGGCGACGTCGAGGTCGAGCACGCGGTTGAGGTGCTTGGAGCAGTCGACGATGACCGAATGGTTGACGGTCTGGCCGGCCTGCGACGAGCCGCCGCCGCGCGGCGTCACCGGCACGCCCTCGGCGCGGCAAATCGCGATCGCCCGTTCGGCTTCCTCTATCGTGCGCGGCGTCACCACGCCGAGCGGCATGATCTGGTAATGCGAGGCGTCGGTGGCATAGCGGCCGCGCGTGAACCGGCCGAAATGCGACGCCGCCGGCGACCTCGGCCTTCAGGCGCCGCTCCAGTCCGGGCAACAGCCGTTCCGCCACAATCGTCTCCGCTTGTCCCGTCGCCATCATCCGCGAAAGTCGGATGATCCAGTCACACCGAATTTTGCCTTCAAGTCCTGAGTTTACTGGATGCCCCGCCTTCGCGGGGCATGACAACCCCGATGTGACGGAAATTGGCTTGACCGCGGTGCAACATTCTAGTTCAACGCCCCCAGCCGGGCCCCGCAAAGCCCAACAAAATCAGCCAGTATCAGGAGCCGTTCGATGGCCCAGAATTCCGCGCGCAACCCCGGGCGCCATTTCCTGCAAATCCCCGGGCCGACGCCGCTGCCCGACCGCGTCCTGCGCGCGATGGACACGCCGATCATCGACCACCGCGGCCCGGAGTTCGCCAAGCTCGCCAAGAAGTGCCTCGACGGCATCAAGACCATCTTCAAGACCACCAATCCGGTGATCATCTACACCGCGACCGGCACCGGCGCCTGGGAAGCCGCCCTGGTCAACACGCTGTCGCCCGGCGACCGCGTGCTGATGGTGGAGACCGGCCAGTTCGCCACGCTGTGGAAGAAGATGGCCGAGAACATCGGCCTCAAGCCCGAGTTCATCACGACCGACTGGCGCATCGGCGCCGATCCCGAACGCGATCGAGGACCATGCTCCGCAAGGACAAGAAGAAAGAGATCAAGGCGGTCTGCGTCCTGCACAACGAGACCTCGACCGGCTGCCTGTCGCCGATCGCCGAGATCCGCAAGGCGATCGACGCCGCCGGCCATCCGGCGCTGTTCATGGTCGACACCATCTCGTCGCTCGCCTCGACCGACTACCGCCACGACGAATGGGGCGTCGACGTCACCGTCGGCGGCGCGCAGAAGGGCCTGATGCTGCCGCCCGGCATGTCGTTCAACGCGGTCAGCGACAAGGCGCTGGCGGCCTCCAAGACCTCGAAGCTGCCGAAGTCGTTCTGCGTCTGGGACGACATGCTCAACATGAACAAGGTCGGCTTCTTCCCCTACACGCCGGCGACCCAGATGCTGCACGGCCTCGCCGAAGGCATCGACATGCTGCACGAGGAAGGCCTCGACAACGTGTTCGCGCGCCATGACCGGCTCGCCGAGGCGACGCGGCGCGCGGTGCGGGCCTGGGGCCTGGAGATCATGTGCAAGGATCCGAAGTACTACTCGCCGACCATCACCGCGGTGATGCTGCCGGAGGGCCACGACGCCGACGCGTTCCGCAGCGCTCGCGCTCGGACAATTTCAATATCGCCTACGGCGCGAGCTTCGGCGCCTACGCCGGCAAGTACTTCCGCATCGGCCACCTCGGCGACGTCAACGACGGCACGCATGATCGGCGCGCTCGGCATCACCGAGATGGCGCTGGCGCTCGCCGGCATCCCGCACAAGAAGGGCGGCGTGCAGGCGGCGATGGACTACATCGTCTCGGCTCACGCCGGCGAAAAGCGCGCCGCGGCGGAGTAGCGGCGTTCTGGCACAGCGCTGATTTCGTCATTGCCGGGCTTGACCCGGCAATCCATGATGAAGCGCGGCGACCGCGGCCGTTAAGGCTTCGCCAGGCTGCATGTCATCATGGATGCGCGGGTCAAGCCCGCGCATGACAGCGGAGAGGCTGGATGCGACGGCTTGGCTATGTGGTTGCGATCGCTCCTTGCCACGTTCATCCCGGACGGACTGCAAGCCCAAACTTACCCAAATCGCCCGATCCGGCTGGTCGTGCCGTTCGCAGCGGGCGGCGCAGTCGACGTGCTGGCGCGGCTGCTCGGCAGCAAGCTTTCCGAACAGCTTGGCCAGCCGGTGGTCGTGGAGAACAAGCCGGGCGCGGGCGGCACGCTCGCCGCCGACCAGGTCGCGAAATCGCCGCCTGACGGCTACACCATCCTGCAGAACACCAACGGCGCGGCGATCGCGCCCGCCCTCTACAAGAGCCTGCCGTTCGACGCGCTCCATGATTTCGCGCCGGTGACCCAGCTTGTCGCCTCGAACCTGGTCCTGGTGGCAAGCCCGAAGTCCGGCATCACATCGGTCAAGGAACTGATCGCGCGCGCCAAGGCCAATCCGGGCAAGCTCAACTACGGATCGAGCGGGATCGGCAACCCGCTGCACCTGACGATGGAGATGATCAAGCATGCGACCGGCATCGAAATCCAAGCCGTGCCGTTCCGCGGCGACGCGCAGATCAACGCTGCCCTGATCACAGGCGAGGTCGAGGTCGCGGTGGTGCCGCTCGCGACCGCCGTGCCGCTGATCAACGACGGCCGCATCCGCGCGCTGGGCATCACCGGCGCCAAGCGCTCGCCCGCCGCGCCGGATGTGCCGACCGTCGCCGAGGCCGGCGTGCCCGGCTTTGCGTCCACAAGCTGGCAAGGCTGTTCATGCCGGCGAAGACGCCGCCGGCCATCGTCGCGCGGCTGCAGCAGGAGACGGCCAAGGCGCTGACGTTGCCCGACGTGCGCGCCCGCCTCGGCACGATGGCCTACGAGGGCATCGGCAACACGCCCGCCGAGTTCGATGCGTTCTACAGGTCCGAGATCGCGAAATTCGCCAAGGTCATCGAAGACGCGAAAATCCCGAAGCAATAAATCGAAGGAAACGCAAAATGCGACGGCACCTGTTGACGTTCGTCACAGCGCTCGCAGCCATCGTGAGCGCTGGCCCGACGCTGGCGCAGAGACGTATCCGAGCCCGGACGGTCCATATCGTCGTGCCCTACGCGCCGGGCGGCGGCGTCAGCATCCTCGCCCAGACCGTCGGCGGCAAGATGCAAGAACTGATGAAGCAGCCGGTCGTCATCGACAACCGGCCCGGCGCCGGCGGCAACCTCGGCGCCGACGCGGTCGCGAAGGCTGCGCCCGACGGCTACACGCTCCTGATGCACACCAGCGCGATGGCGAGCAACGCCACGCTCTATAACAAGCTGCCGTTCGATCCGGTGAAGGACTTCGCGCCGATCTCGATGGTGATCTCGACGCAGTTCGTCATCGCCGGCTCGCCGAAAATCCCGGCAAAGAATCTAAAGGAGCTGGTCGCGCTCGCCAAGGAGAAGCCCGGCACGCTCAACTTCGGCTCGAGCGGTCCCGGCTCGTCGCTGCACCTGTTCGCCGAGATGTTCAACAGCATTGCCGGCATCAAGATGGTGCATATCCCGTATCGCGGCGATGCCGGGATGGTCACCGCGCTGATCTCGGGCGACATCCAGTTCGCGTTCCTGCCGCAGGCCAACGGCATCGCCGGCGTCCAAGGCAAGCTCATTCCGGGTCTCGGCGTCACCGGCACCAAGCGGATGCAGGCGCTGCCCGACGTGCCGACCGCGCAGAGCAGGGCATCAAGGGCCTCGAGGTCGGAAGCTGGGTCGGGCTGTTCGCGCCGCCCGGCACGCCGCCCGATATCGTGCAGACTCTTCAGCAATACGTCGCCGAGGCCGTCGCCGATCCGAAGGTGCGCGAGTGGCTGTCGTCGACCGGCCAGAATCCGGTCGGCAATTCGCCGGCCGAGTTCCAGGCGCAGTTCAAGGCCGACATCGCCCGCTTCGCCAAGGTGATCGAGGAGGCGCACATCAAGAAGCTGGATTGAAGCTTGTCCCGGGTCGCTCTCAGCAAGTGAGCAGCTGGGCCCCGGCCGCTACTGCGGCTCGATGCCGGCGTCCTTGACCACCTTGGCCCATTTGACGATCTCGGCCGGAATGTATTTCGCAAGCTCGTCCGGCGTGCTGGTGCGCGGCTCGATCGCCAGCGCCTGGAGCTTGTCGTCCACCTCGGGCCGCTTGAGATAGGGCATCAGGATGCCGTTGAGCTTGTCGATGATCGGCCGCGGCGTGCCGGCGGGCGCCACCACCGAGAACCAGCCGGTCGCGGCAAAGCCCGGCAGTCCCGCCTCGGCGATGGTCGGCAGGTCGGGCATCGACTTGACGCGCGTCGCGCGAGGTCACGCCATAGGCCTTCAGCTTGCCCGCCCGGATCTGCGGCGCCGCCACTGCGAGATCGACCATCATCATCGGGATCTACTCCGGTGACGACATCGGTCATCGCCGGGACGCTGCCGCGATAGGGCACGTGCTGCGCCTTGGCGCCGATCATCTTGCAGGAACATCTCCATGAACAGATGATGCGGCGTCGAGGCGCCGGACGTGCCGTAGGCTCATCTGGCCGTTCTTGCTTTTGATCAGCGCGATCAGGTCCGGCAGCGTCGGCGCGCCGATGTTCGGATTGGCGACCAGCGCGAATTGCGCCGAGCCGACGAGGCCGATCGGCGCGAAATCCTTCACCGTGTCGTAGGGCAGCTTCTTGTAGATGCTCGGGCCGATCGCCAGCGTCGTCACCGGCGCGAGAAACAGCGTGTAGCCGTCGGGCGGGCTGTGGGCCACGGCGTTGGCGGCGATCACGGTGCCGGCGCCGGGCCGGTTGTCGACGATGACCGGCTTGCTTGAGCTTGTCCTGCAGCTCGGCCGCCAGCAGCCGCACCAGGATGTCGGTGCCGCCGCCGGCCGGGAACGGGCAGATGAAGGTCACGGTGCGGCTCGGATAGTCGTCGGCTCTGCGCGCGCGGGGTCGCCGACGAGCAGCACTGCAAGAGCAAGCGCGCAATACGCAGCCATCCTTCGAGACACGGCCTTCGTCCGCCCCTCGGATGAGGTCAGTGGATGCTGCGCCGCTACAAGCCGTCAACCTTATGGTGAGGAGCGGTCCGCAGGACCGCGTCTCGAACCATCGCCGCGAATCCCGCCGAAGCCCAGCGCATTGTCCCATCCCTTGCATGATTGTTTGCGCGTGGATGCTACACTGACTGCCGCAATCGGCGGAGTCTTTCCATGGGGCAATTCTCGATCGGTCAATCGGTGCGGCGGCGCGAGGACCCTCGCCTGCTGATGGGACGCGGGCGCTATTACGACGACCTCAAGCTCGCCGATCAGCTCCACGCCGCGATCCTGCGCTCGCCGCACGCCCATGCCGACATCAAGAGCATCGATACGCGCGCCGCGCTGCAGATGCCGGGCGTGCACGCGGTGCTGACCGGCAAGGACTACGAGGCCGACGGCCTCGGCACGCATGCCGTCGATGGCGCCCTACAAGCGGCGCGACGGCAGCCCGATGTATCTGCCGCACGCGGCCGGCGATCGCGGTCGGCCGGGTGCTGCATGTCGGCTATCCGGTGGCGGTCGTGGTCGCCGACACGCTGGAGCTGGCCCGCGACGCCGCCGAGCGCGTCGCGGTCGACTACGCGCCGCGGCCCGCCGTGGTGTCGGCGCGAGGACGCGTTCGAGCCCGGCGCGCCGCAGCTCTACGACGACTGCCCGAACAACGAGGCCTATTTCTACCAGGCCGGCGACAAGGCCAGCGACCGACGCCGCCTTCGCCAGCGCCGCGCACGTGGTCGAGCAGCGGCTCGTCATCAACCGCGTCACCGCCAACACGCTCGAGCCGCGCGGCGTCACCGGCGAATACGACGCCGGCACCGGCCGCTACACCCTGCATTGCGGCTTCCAGCGGCCGTGGCTGTTCCGCAACGCCATCGCCCGGACCACGCTGAAGATTCCGGAGAGCCGAGCTGCGGCTGATCACCGGCGACATCGGCGGCTCCTACGGCCTGCGCGGCTCGATCTATCCGGAGATCATCCTGATGCTGTGGGCGGCGAAGCGCGTCGGCCGGCCGGTGAAATGGACTCGCCACCCGCAACGAGGCGCACATCAGCGACGACGACGCCCGCGACAACATCGTCGACGCCGCGCTGGCGCTCGACCGCGACGGCAAGTTCCTCGGCGTGCGCATCCGCAGCTTCGGCAATCTCGGCGCCTTCGTGTCGTTCCGCGGCGCCATGCCGCCGGTGGTCAACATCGGCACGGTGTGCGGCGTCTACACCACGCCGGCCGCGCACGTCGCGATCTCCGGCATGCTGACCAACACGCACTGCACCTCGCCCTATCGCGGCGCCGGCCGGCCCGAGGCGACCTACATGATCGAGCGGCTGATCGACATCGCCGCCGACGAGATGAAGATCGATCCGGCGGAGCTGCGCCGGCGCAACACCATTCCGCCGTCGGCGATGCCCTACAAGACGCCGCTCACCTTCACCTACGACAGCGGCCGCTTCGAGGAGAACATGGACCGCGCCATGAAGCTCGCCGACTGGGCGGGCTTCGAGGCGCGGCGCAAGGAGGCGGCCAGGCGCGGCAAGCTTCGCGGCATCGGCCTCTCCAACACCATCGAGCAGGCCGCCGACGCCGACCATCGAGACCGCCGAAATCCGCTTCGATCCGCTCGGCGGCATGACCTTCGTCACCGGCTCGATCTCGCACGGCCAGGGCCACAACACCATCCAGACGCAGATGCTGGTCGACCGGCTCGGCGTCGATCCCGAGCGGATCAAGTTCATCCAGGGCGACACCGACGCGGTGGCGTTCGGCATGGGCACCGGCGGCTCGCGCTCGACCACGATGAGCGGCGGCGCCATCGTCATGGTCGCGCGAAAAGGTCATCGCCAAGGGCAAGAAGCTCGCCGCCCATATGCTGGAGGCCGCCGAGGCCGACATGGAGTTCAAGGACGGCCGCTTCGCCATCGCCGGCACCGACCGCGGCCTCGGCATCCACGAGGTGGCGAAGGCGGCGTTCGAGCTCGACAAGCTGCCGAAGGGCATGGAGCCCGGCCTCTACGAGACCGCGACCTACAAGGCGCCGAGCGGCAACTTCCCGAACGGCGCGCATGTCTGCGAGGTCGAGATCGATCCGGACACCGGCGCGACCGAAGTGGTCGGCTACTGCCGTGGTCGACGACGTCGGCACCGTCATCAATCCGATGCTGGTGAAGGGCCAGATCATGGGCGGCATCGCCCAGGGCATGGGCCAGGTGCTGATGGAGGACAAGGCCTACGACGCCGACGGCCAGGTGATCGCCGGCTCGTTCATGGACTACGCCATGCCGCGCGCCGACGATTTCTGCCCTGTCACTGATCGAGGACAATCCGGTGCCGACGCCGACCAATCCGCTCGGCGTCAAGGGCGCGGGCGAGGCCGGCACGGTCGGCTCGCTGTCGGCCGGCGTCAACGCCATCGTCGATGCGCTGTCGGTGCTCGGCATCCGCCACATCGACACGCCGTGCACGCCGTACCGGGTGTGGCAGGCGATCCACGAAGCAAAGCGGCGAAAATCCAGCGTCTAGGCGCGCCGCTTTTCCTTCGCGAAGGTGCTCAGTCCGAGCCAGTCCTGCATCGACCGCGCGATTGTTTTGTCCCCATTCAGCTCGATGCGCCCGGCTTCCATCTCGGCCTTCAACGTCGAATGACCCATCCAGACCGCTGTCATGCTCCGCAGATCGCTGCGAACGTACAGATCGACCTCGAAGCCGGGATCGACTCCGCAGAGATCGACGCTCTGGCCATCCACCACGAGCCACCATGATCGTTGATTCTTCAGCTCGGGATAGCAGAAATTGATCGTGCAGCGGCGACCAGGAAGCGGAAGCGGCGTCAGGTTCCGGCGCATGTCCCACATCAGCAGCGAGGGATCGAGATTTTTCAGCGAAAGCGACGATTCGACCCAGCGCTGACCCCAGGTACCCATCGACATGATGACCGTCCCGCATGTCCTCGCCGGCGGCTGTCAGCCGGTATTCGGTCACGCCCGCTTGCATCCTTTTGATCGCCGTGATCACGCCGGTCTGCCGCGAGCTCGCGCAGCCGTTTTGACAGCAGCGTCGGCGACATGCGCGGCACTCCGCGCCGCAGATCATTGAAATGCGTGGTCCCGCAGAGCAGCTCGCGCACGATCAAGGCGGTCCACCGCGAGCAGATGATTTCCGCAGCCATCGCCACCGGGCAGAATTGTCCGTAGCTGCCCGGATTCGGTATTCTTCAGCCACGCCAACCTCCCCTGCGCGGCGAGGCCCGATCAGACCGCGCGGTACAGATAATGTAGTGACATTGCCTCAAGCGGTCATCCTCGGCTCGCAAAAATATTCAATTGTTACAAATGGTTAGAATTGCCCTCGGGCAACGCAGTACAGTTCGCGGACTGGATGACGATGGCGGCTTTGACGAGTATCGGCACACCCGATTTAAGTGACGGAGAAGTGCCATGAATGCGATCACAGCCCTCAACGACGGAAACCGCCAAGCAGCGCAGCGCCACCGAGATCGCCCGCGAACTTGGGCCGGTCTTCGCGCGGCGTGCCGACCAGGCGACCGACGATGACCAGTTCGTCAAGGAAAACTTTGCCGCTCTGAAAGCTGCAGGATTGATGGAGGCCGGCGTGCCGGCGGAACTGGGCGGCGGCGGCGCAGATGTCGATGAACTCGCCGAGATGCTGCGGACGCTTGCCCGTCATTGCGGCTCGACAGCGCTCGCCTTTTCCATGCATACGCACCAGGTTGCCATCCCGGCCTGGCGCTGGACACATCAGAAAGCGCCGCCGGTTGAGCCGCTGCTCAAACGCATCGCCAAGGAGCGTATCCAGCTCGCTGTCGAGCGGCGGTTCCGACTGGATCGCGCGGCTCAGGCAAAGCCGAAAAGGTCGAAGGCGGCTATCGCATCACCGCGCGCAAGATATTCACCTCCGGCGCGCCGACCGGCGACCTCTTGATGACCAGCGCGGTGCTCGAAACCGAAGGCGAGCCGCCGACTGGTGCTGCACTTCGGCAGTTCCGCTGAACTCGCCGCATGTGAAGGTGCTCGATACCTGGCGCACGCTCGGCATGCGCGGCACCGGTTCGCACGACGTGCATGATCGACGGTTATATCGTGCCTGAGGCGGCGGTGGCGGCACGCCGCAAGGCCGGCGAATGGCACCTGCTGTTCCAGATCATCGGCACGATCGCATTCCCGCTGGTCTACTGCCGTCTATCTCGGCGATCGCCGAAAGCGCGCGCGACATCGCGCTCGGCCTGGCCAAGCGGCGAGAACCCGGCCGCCACACCATTGAGCTTGCCGGCCGCATGGACACGGAATTGACCGCGGCGCGTCTCGCGCACGAGTCGATGACCAAGGCGGTGCGCCTCAACGCGCCGTCAGCGGCCACCGTCAATCAGGTGATGATCGGTCGTCAACTGGTACCGCGTCACGCCATCGCGGCGGTCGATCTGGCGATGGAGGTCGCTGGCGGCGCAGGATTCTATCGAGCGGCCGGCCTTGAGCGGCGCTTCCGCGACATCCAGGCGTCGCGTTATCACCCGCTGCAATCCGGACCGCAGGCCGAATATGCCGGCGCCATGGCGCTGGGACTTCCGGTCGACCGAATTTACTGAAGCCACGAGACGCGGCCTGGGCAAAGGTTCAGGCCGCGATCTTGACGTATTCCAAGTGAGGCGAAGCGCAAATCGGCGTAGCATGCTTCTGTCAGGCCGAGATGCGCCCGCCTTCCCGCGCAAATTTCGAATCCTCAGCGCCTTGCAGAATTCGATTGCCGGCCGAGGCAGGAATGGCGTTAGTTTCGGTAACAGCGCGGCGCTGCAATGGGGGGATTCAACTCATGACACGATCAAACGTGTCCAGAGATGTCATCAGTGGACGCAGGTGGCTCACCAGCGCTTTCGCCGTCGCTGCGACTTTGGTCTGGTGGTCAACAGCAGCGCCCGCGAAGGCGGAACCAGGATTCCCGAACCGCACCATCCGCATCTCCGTGCCGTATGGACCGGGCGGCGTCGGCGACCTCACCATGCGATTGGTCGCGCAGAAGCTGACCGAGCGCATGGGCAAGCAGGTGATCATCGAAAACCGGCCGGGCGCTGGCGGCGTACTGGCGGCCAAGGCGGTGCTCGATTCGCCGCCGGACGGCTATTCCTTGCTGGTCACCGGCAACGGCACCGCGATCAGCATGTCGCTGTTCAAGGTCCGTCCCTACAACGCTTTGACGGACTTTACGCAGATTTCCGTTACTGCGTCGTTCGAGATGCTGATCGCGACTCCGGCGGAATTCGCCGTTCAAGACGGTTTCGGACATCGTCAAGGCCGCGCGCGCCAATCCCGGGCAAGCTCAATCTCGGCGCGATCAATCCCGGCAGCACCCAGAATCTGTCGGCGCATCTGTTCAAGCAGCTCACCGGAATCGACGCCACGATCGTCGCCTATCGGACTACGCCGGATCTGATCACCGCGCTGATCCGCAAGGATGTCGATGTCGGCTTCGACTTCTACGCCGGGCTTGCGGTCTGCCATTGCCGACAACAAAGTCCACATCGTCAGCGTCGTCCGACGAGAAGCGAAATCCGCTGCTTCCGGAAGTGCCGACGGCGAAGGAAAGCGGCCTTCCCGACTACGTGGTGACGAGCTGGAACGCGCTCTCGGCTCCCGCCGGCCTGCCCGACGACGTTCTGAAAATCCTCAATCGCGAGATCAATGCAGCGTTGGCCGATCCGGAGCTCCAGGCCAAAGCCAAGCAGTTCGGCATGAACGCACGCGGCAGCACGCCCGAGGAGATGCGTGCGCGGATGGCGCGCGACATCGAGCGGTGGGCCGGAGTGATCGAGAAGGCCGGGATCGCCAAGCAGTAGCGCGAAGGCTCGCCAAGGGAATGGAAATGCCGGACGTGCATCTGAAGATTGCGATCGGCACCTATGGGCACACCAAGGCGCTCAAGGACGGCAGCGTGCCGATCGCGGGCGTCGATGCCGATTTGATCGAGGTGACGCCGATCATCCAGGCGTTCCGCCGCATGGTGCGCGACCTCGAATTCGACGTCTGCGAAATGGCGCCGACCACCTACATGATCGCGCGCGCGCTCGGCGCGCCCTATATCGCGCTGCCGATCTTCGTCATGCGCCGCTTCCACCACGGCGGCTTCGTCGTGCGGCCGGACGCCGGCATCCGCGTGCCCAAGGACCTCGAAGGCAAGAAGGTCGGCGTGCGCGCCTATTCGGTGACCACCGGCGTATGGACGCGCGGCATCTTCATCAACGAATACGGTCTCGATTCGTCCAAAGTGACCTGGGTGGTCGACGACGAGGAGCACGTCACCAGCCTCAAGCTGCCGCCGAACGTGGTCCATGCGCCGGAGGGCAAATCGCTGCAAAGCATGATGGCGGCGGGCGAAATCCAGGCCGGCTTCACCGGCCCGGCCGGCGTCGGCCGCGCCGGTCCGCCGATCGGAAACTGGGACATGAACGCGCCGACCGGCGTGGCCACGGGCACCTATCCCGAGCTGATCGCCGATGTCGAGCAGATCGAGGCCGACTGGTTCCGCCGCACCGGCATCTATCCGATCCACGGCCTCGATCGTGGTGAAGGACGAGCACATCAAGCGCCATCCTTGGCTGCCGCGCTCGCTGATGGATGCCTTCGTGACGGCGAAGAAGCCCTATCTCGAAGGCCTCAAGCTCGGCCGCGGCGACAGCCCCGAAGACAAGCGCTATCGCAGCTTTCTTCCGCTGATGAGCGATCCGCTGCCCTACGGCATGGCGGCGAACCGCCCCAGCATCGACGCGCTGGTCACCTACGCGCTTGCAGCAGAAGCTGATCCCGTCGCGTCCGCGACTCGATCAGGTCTTCGTCGACATCGATCGCCTGAGCTTCTTCAATTCCGAATCGCACGATAAGTGAATCAGCCATGTCTGCCATCATCGACATCCATCCGCACATCGTCTCGCCCGATACCAAGAAATATCCGCTCGATCCGCTCGGCGGCACGCAGTCGACCTGGTCGAGCGAACGCCCGACCACCTACGACGATCTGCTTCGCGCGATGGACGACGCCGGCGTCGCCAAGGCGGCGATCGTGCATTCCTCGACCGCCTATGGCTACGACAACAGCTACGTCGCCGACGCGGTGCAAGCCGTGCCCGCGCGCTTCACCGGCGTGTATTCGATCGACGTGCTGGCGCCGGACGCAGTGAAGACGTTCGATCACTGGCTCGGCCGCGGCTGCAGCGGCATGCGCCTGTTCACCACCGGCAGCACCTTGCCCGACCAGGCCACATGGTTTGCCGATCCGAAGACCTATCCGTTCTGGGAGCACGCGGCCGCCAAGAATATCCCGGTCTGCGTGCAGATGAAGCAGGAGGGCATTCCGCTGCTGCGCCAGATCATGGACAAGTTCCCGAAGGTGACGATCATCCTCGATCATCTGTCGCGGACGCCGTTCGAGGACGGACCGCCCTACGCCGGCGCGGCCGACTTCCTGGCGCTCGCGAAATACAAGCAGGTCTATCTCAAGATCACGCCGATCAACGTCACGCCCAAGAGCTGGGGCAAGGCGCACCCCGGAGACGTTCTTCGGCAAGTTGATCGACACCTTCGGCGCCGAGCGCATCGGCTGGGGATCGAATTTCCCCAACTCGGTCGGAACGCTGAAGGAAATCCTGACCGCGGCGCAGAAGGCGTTTTCCTTCGCCAAGTCGAGCGATCAGGATTGGATCTTCGGCAAGACAGCGCTCGAACTGTATCCCCGGCTGAAGAATTGATGCGTCGAGGCGCCGGGAAACCCGCCGTCGATGTCAGGACCGCTTCAACCAAAGCAATCCCGCTTTGGCTCTATGCTGCGATCTTGACGTACTCGAAATCGCCCGGCCGGTTGTCGATGCCGACCTTGGGCGGCGCGATCCATGAGGCGAATTGGCCGGGCTCGCTCACCGGCTTCATCAGCGAGGCGATGAACTCGCCGTCGGCGATGGACGGCAGCCACTTGTCCTTCTGCCTGGCCCAGGCCGCCTGATCGATCAGCACGCCTGTCGGCGTCGCCTCGATGTCCTTGAACTCGCCGATGTCGCGGTGGAACGCGACATGCGGCAGCGCCAGGCGGAAATTGACGCCGGTGCGCTCGATGATCTTGTTGAAGCGCTCGATGCCCTTGGCGCAGTCGCGGGTGTAGTCGTCGCGCAGCCGCATGTTGATCGCGGTCAGCGCCGGCTCGTCGACCCGCTTGATCTCGCCGTCGACCAGCTTGAGCACCGGATAGATCGCGTTCTCGAGCTTGTGGTCGTCGTCGATCGAGGTCTCGCGGAAGCGGCCCTTGAGGCTGGCGTTGAAGGCGTTGGCGGCGTTGGTCGAGACCTCCGAGCCGAACAGATCGAGCGACAGCGAATAGTGCAGGTTGAGCTTCTTCTGGATGGTCGGCAGGTCGATGACGCCGAGCGCGCGGACCTTCTCGATGTCGTTCGGGTCCTCGATGCCGGCCGCCTTCATCGCCTCGCAGGTGCGCTGCACGACGCGGCCGATGCCGGTCTCGCCGACGAACATGTGGTGCGCCTCTTCGGTCAGCATGAAGCGGCAGGTGCGCGACAGCGGATCGAAGCCCGATTGCGCCAGGCTTTCGAGCTGCATCTTGCCGTCGCGGTCGGTGAAGAACGTGAACATGAACAGCGACAGCCAGTCCGGCGTCTTCTCGTTGAAGGCGCCGAGCATGCGCGGCGCGTCGGCGCTGCCGGAGCGCCGGCGCAGCATGTCGTCGGCCTCGTCGCGGCCGTCGCGGCCGAAATACTTGTGCAGGAGATAGACCATCGCCCAGAGATGGCGGCCCTCCTCGACGTTGATCTGGAACAGGTTGCGCATGTCGTAGAGCGAGGGCGCGGTCTTGCCGAGATGGCGCTGCTGCTCGACCGAAGCCGGCTCGGTGTCGCCCTGGATGACGACCAGGCGGCGCAGCATGGCGCGGTATTCGCCCGGCACCTCCTGCCAGGCCGGCTCGCCGAGATGCGCGCCGAACGGAATTTTGCGGTCCTCCTCGGGCGCGGCGAGCAGGATGCCCCAGCGGTATTCCGGCATCTTGATGTAGTCGAACTTGGCCCAGCCCTTGGGATCGACCGACACCGCGGTGCGCAGATAGACCAGCGACTCCTGGAAGCCCTCCGGCCCCATGTCGCGCCACCAGTCGAGATAGCCGGGATGCCAGCCCTCCAGCGCCTTCAAGCACGCGGCGGTCCTCGGTGAGGCCGACGTTGTTCGGGATTTTCTCGCGGTAGTCGACGTTGATGATGTCGCGTCATCGCACGCTCCTTCGTCTCCACATTCTCGGCTGTCATGCCCGCGAAGGCGGGCATCCAGTATTCGAGGCGCTCATCGCGTCGTCGGTGGTTACTGGATCGTCCGCCTTCGCGGACGATGACAGCCTCATTTGCCTCACACCCTCTTCGTGTCGAACACGGCCTTCTGGCCGGTGCCGTAGCGGCGCAGCGCGCCCTCCTCGCCGACCGCGTTGGGGCGCTGGAAGATCCAGTTCTGCCAGGCGGTCAGCCGCGCGAAGATCTTCGTTTCCATGGTCTCCGGTCCGCCGAAGCGCAGGTTCGCCTCCATGCCGGTCAGCCCATCGGGCGAGAAGCTCGCGCGCTCCTCGAGGAACACGCGGATTTCGTCCTCCCAGTCGATGTCGTCGAGCGCGAAGGTGACGAGGCCGAGCTCGTTCGGCCTTTTCGGCGTCGAGCTTTTCGCCGACCGCCTGGCGAGCCGCTTCGAGCGATTCCGGCTCGCCGAGGAAGCGCGTGGCGAGCCGCGTGAGGCCGTTGCTCATCGGCAAGCCGCCGCCGATATTGGCGTCGCCGAGCACGATCGCGGCCGGCGGGCGGTTGTCGCCGTCGAGCCGGCCGATCAGCATGTAGGAGCGGTCGGCGGCGAACACCAGCTCGGCCAAGGTGCCGGCGAAGCACGAGCCCGGCTCGATCAAAGCGACCAGCGAGCGCGAGGTCAGGTCGACGCGCTTGAGCACGCGCTTCCATTTCAGGAGAATTTCGCGGGCAAGCCAGTGCTTGGCATTGGCGTCGAGGAACTTGTCGTAGGCCAGCACCGCCTCAGGATCGCCCTCCGACTTGAACACGATCACGGCGGTGTCGAATTCGTTCAGCCGGATGTCGAGGATGGCGTCGTCCAGCTCGCGGGCGAGCCGCAGCGGCCAGAATTCGGCGCCCTGCGCCGCCATCTCGCCGGCAGATTTCGGCGGCGCGCGCATCCGGTCCGCGCACGGTGATGGTGGCAAGCCGCTCCGAGCGCGGAGAATTTCGACCGAAACGGCGCTGTATTCGACGCCGTCCGCCGAGCGCGCGCGCTTCAGCGGCGTGAGCGAAATGCCCTTGGCGTCCTTCGGTCCGTTCGGACTTTGGCCGCAAACTCCCGGGCGCGCTGCGTCACTGTTGTCTTCAAGCCTGGTGTTCGGCACCACCTCGTCGACCAGCCGCCAGTCGACCGCGCGCTTGCCCTTGACGCCCTCCTCCGTGGTGCAGAATACGTCGGCGTGGTCGCGGCGCACCTTGCGCTTGTCGGTGACGCGGGTGAGCCCGCCGGTCCCCGGCAGCACCGCGAGCAGCGGCAATTCCGGCAGCGACACGGTCGACGAGCCGTCGTCGGTCAGGATGATGTGGTCGGCGGCGAGCGCCAGCTCGTAGCCGCCGCCGGCGCAGGAGCCGGTGACGACGCAGATCATCTTCTGGCCTGAAAACTCGCTGGCGTCCTCGATGGCGTTGCGCGTCTCGTTGGTGAACTTGCAGAAGTTGACCTTGTGGGCGTGGGTCGAGCCCGCCAGCATCCGGATGTTGGCGCCGGCGCAGAACACCTTCTGCTTGCCCGAGCGCAGCAGCACCACCCGCACCGCGGGATGCTCGAACCGCAGCCGCTCCAGCGCGTCGGCCAGCTCGATATCGACGCCGAGATCGTAGGAGTTGAGCTTGAGCTGATAGCCCTCGAACAGCGGCGCGTTCTCGTCGACATCCATCGTCAGCGTCGCGACGTCGCCGTCGACGGAAAGCTTCCAGTGCCGATAGCGCGACGGCTCGGTGACGAAATCGATCCGGTCTGCCGTTGGATAATTTGCGTTCCGCGTCGGCCATGATCTAACCCTTCGCCCAGGGCGCCACGATCTTCCGCAGCTTCGAAAAGCTCTGCTCGATGCTGTCGCCGGCGGTGTCGAGCGTTGCCTCGGCGCGCGCATAGTCGGCACGGCGCGATTCCAGGATGGTGACGCAGATCGGTCATGGCCTGGCGGTTGTGCGCCATCGGCCGGAAATCGCCCTGCCGCATCACCCGGCTCATGTGCTCGTCGGGCCGCGCGCTGATCCAGACGGTGTGGGCGTGACGGAGCAGGAAGGCGTAGGTCTCGGGATTGGAGACGATGCCGCCGGCGGTGGCGATCACCGCGGCCTCGTTGTCCTTGACCACGCGTTCGAGGCAGGCGCGCTCGTGCCGGCGGAATGCCGCGAGACCCGACATCTCGATCATCAGCGGGACGCTCGCGCCGTACTCCTGCTCGACCATGCGGTCGAGCTCGATGAAGCGGACGCCGAGCTTTTCCGCGAGCATCTTGCCGAGCGAAGACTTGCCGGCGCCGCGCAGGCCGACCAGCGCGATCCGCCGGCCACGGTCGGTCGCGGCGGCCCGGTCGATGAGGCGCTCGATCGTGTCGGCGATCGCCGGCAGATCGCTCGGCGGCACGCGGCCGAGCAATTCCATGATCCGTGCGTAGGGCGCGGAGACGCCGCCGGTCTGCGGCAGCAGTTCGAACATCGGGATTTCCAGCGCGTCGGCGATGGCGCGCATCACCAGCACAGACGGATTGCCGTCGCCGCTTTCGATCTGAGCGAGGTAGCGCTCCGACGTGTTGGATTCCTGGGCGAGCTGGCGGCGCGACATGCCGCGCCTGGCGCGGCCGAGCCGCACCATGCGGCCGATCTCACCGGCAAAGGCCGAGTCGGCCCGGCCGGCGTCTGTTTGCGAGCTGTCGAGCACGCTGGTCATGTCATGCATTATAATTCATGTGGAATAATGCAGGCAAGGCCGAATCGGAATTTATATACGTGTTGGGACCATTGACTCTCGGTTCCCGATGAGTTCAAATCCAGAACAGTTCTGAGTTGCAACCGCGAGTGAGACGACACCGACCAGCCTCTTGCTGGGCACGGTGGCGCGCGTCGTTGAGACAACCAACCCTCAACGGGTTAGTCGGCATAACGAGGGACAATCCATTGATTTGGGTTGAACCGTACTACCGCCTGCGCCACGGACGCCTCGAACACGTCCGTGGGCATTGGAGGCAGGCCAGGAAAAACGAATCACTTCCCGTGGTTCACTTTCCTAAAGCGCGCGCCTCTTAGGCTCAAGACGTTTTGTCCTTGAGCAACACCAGTATTCCCGGGTGGTGCTTTCTTGCCACCCGGGGGCTTCTTTTGCTTCGCCTTGGCGATGTTGGCGTGCATCTCTTTCGGGTCGGTTCCAGCAAACCGCTCCAATGCCTCCGCGAAGGGCATATCAAGCTTCATTTTGTCGTCGTACCTTCGCTTGGGCATCGTTGAAGCATATCAACACCAAGGGGGGACTTCCAATGGACCTGGATCACGTCTCGCTTATCGAGGCGAAGCGCGCCCTACAGGACAACGCGCTTAAACACCTTACCCCCAAATCAGCGCCAGCTCTTCACAACCTGAACATCGCGCTTCTGGGCATCTGCCACAGTCTCGATAGGCTAACGCTGGACTTGGAATTTCTTCACGCAAAGCTACAGCCGGTCCTAAAGGAGATAATCGAGGATCAGCATCATGTGCAGGATCAGACGAGACGATAGGGCTTACCGGCCAATAAGCGCCGAATAAGTCAGCGGCCCATCTATGCGGGTCAAAAACTCCGCGATCCGGTTGCGATCCTTCACGTTGCGGCGATTGTAGCGCCATGTTGCCTCCGCCAAATACCGATCCAAATGTTTGGCCGACACCCAATGGTGGATGCCGTAAATCTGACGCTTGACGAGCGCCCAAAGCCCTTCAATTGAATTGGTGTGCCCATCGCCGCCGTCGCCGTATTGGCCACGGCTGTGGTTCACAGCGGTGTGCTGATAGACCAATCCAGCCTCTTGCATTACGCGCGTTTCGTCGGTCATCAACCGCGAGCCGAGTTTCACGTTGTCTATCACCAGTTGACGCATTTCGCTGACTTTATCGACCTTCACCACCCGCAGCTCACCGCCGCGCTCCAAAAGGCCGACCGCAATTGCCTTTTTCGCCCCGCGCTTAGCGCGGTGTTTGTTGCCGTCCTTGCCGCCAAAGTAGCCTTCATCAACTTCAACCGTGCCGCCCATTTGGCGATTGAACGACCGCGTGCGGGCCGCATGGCGAAGCCGATGAAGCATGAACCAGCCGGTTTTTTGCGTCACGCCCAAGTCGCGCGCCACTTGGGTTGAAGCAATACCCTTACGATGGCTTGTAATCAGCCAGATCGCCGCCAACCATTTGCGGAGCGGGATTTTGCTGTCCTCGAAAATCGTACCAACCCGGATCGAAAACTTAGTGCGGCATTCCGCGCATTTCCATGAACGGTCGCCCTTCAGAGCGTAAATCTCGGCATTGCCGCAGTACGGGCAAAACTCACCCCGCGCCCAGCGGATCGCCTTGAAATAGTTGATCGCCGCCTGTTCATCGGGGATCGCCTCAAACAATTCGTATAGGGAAGCAAATTCCTTCATGGCCACTCTCCTTATGGCCAATATGGACTATTTCGGATTTGGTGTCAACAGGTATATAATTTCCGCCGAATCCGGCTCGTTCTGAGGGCCTGCTTGGATTGAGACAATCAGGGCGCAGCGGCGGCGGCACCCTCGCGCTCACGCAACAGGCGGGCGGAGAATTCGGCAATAGCCCGGAGCGTCGCCTCAGGCGCCTCGCGATGCGGGACGTGCTTGGTGTCCGGCAACATCAACACATCGACCGGGCAATAACATTCCTCCTGCGCGATCTCGATCTGGCGCATGGTGCCGAAATTGTCCTGCTCGCCCTGGATGATCAGGACCGGCACGCGGATATAGGCGAGGTCCTCGCGCAAATCCCAGATGCTGAAGTCGTTGTTCATCCACACGTCGGTCCAGCCGCGGACCGTGGCATCCGCATCGGCATGCCAGCGCTGGAATTTGGATCGCAGGTCGGTGGTGTCGAAGGCCTGCCTGACCTCCCGGATCGCCTGGATCGTGACGTCCTCGACGATGAAGTGCGGCGCCATCAGCACGAGGCCACGCACGCGATGGTCCTGCCCGCTGCCGCCGAATATCGCCGCGACCGAAGCGCCGTCGCTGTGGCCGACCAGAAGGCCCTCCTGGAAGCCGATGGCATCGAGCAGGCGCGGAAGAACCTCTCTCGCCTCGACATGCATGAAGTCGAGCGTGCGGGGAAGCTTCGCCGGGCTGGATTGGCCGTAGCCGATGCGCGAATAGGCGAACACACCGCAGCCGGTCGCAGCCGATAGTTTTTCGGGGAAATCGCCCCACATCGCGGCAGAGCCGAGGCCTTCGTGCAACAGAATCAGCGTCGGCGCTTCATGCGGCTGCGGCCCTGTGAAGCGGTACTCCAGCCGCAGCGGCGGCAAGTTGAGGAAGTCATTGTCAGAGAGCGTCGCCATGGGCGTCACTCCGGCAACTTGGTGAGACGCAGTGCTTCACCCAGAGAGGCGGCAAGAGCCGGCGCACAATCGACGCCGGCAAATTGACGGCTGTAACGGAACGCCGGTTGTAACTCCAAAACTCGCGCCGCAGCAGCCTTGGCTTCTTCCAGCCGTCCGAGCTTGGCGAGCGGCGCCACCAGCAGCATATGGGAGATGCTGTGGGCCGGATTGAGCTGGATCGCCTTGTGCGCGGCCTTGGCCGCTTCCTCGTAGCGGCCTCGGTGGAAATGACCGAGCGCAAGCGCATGGCAAGCGGACCAAGCCCAGAGATCGAACGGACTGAGCCGCAACGCCCGCTCGCCCCATTCAATCGCGCGATCGGGTTCTCCGGCCCATCCAAAGATAACGCCGCCGACGATATAGGTCAGGGCCGATGACGGGCTGATGGCGAGTGCTGCCTCAAGCGCCGCGAATGCGGCGGCATGATCGTGTCCGTCCATACCGATGGAAAATCCGGCAAATGTCAGAGCGAGCGCGTCGTCCTGGCCATGCAAGATCGCCGCCTGGGCATGGCGGATCGAAGCCTGTCTGCTTTCTTCATGCAGTCCGGCGCGCAGATAGAGGCAATGATGGCACATCGCTGAAAATGAGTGCGCCAGCGCATAAGTCGGATCGAGCGCGAGCGCGCGTTGCAGAAGCACCAGCGCCTTTGTCACTTGCGCCGGCATGCCCGAATAGACGTCAGCCTGAGCTTGCAGGACGAGGTCATAGGCGTCGAGGCTATCTGGCCGCTTGCGTTTGACGCGCTCGGCTTCGGCTCGCCGCAGGCTTGGCTCGATTGCACCGACCACGTTCAGGGCAATCTCGTCTTGAAGCGCGAAAATATCGTCGAGCGAACGGTCGAAGCGCTCGGTCCACAAATGGCCTCCGGTTTCCGCCTCTATCATGTGCGCGGAGACACGGACGCGATTGCCGTCCTTGCGGAGGCTCCCCTGGAGCAGATAGCGCACGCCGAGTTCGCGGCCGACCTGCCTTACGTCAACGGCTCCGCCTTTATAGGTGAAGCTTGAATTGCGCGCGACCACGAACAGCCATTTGATGCGCGACAATCCAGCGATGATGTCTTCGACCATGCCGTCGACGAAATAGTCCTGCTCGGAATCGCCGCTCAAATTCGAGAACGGAAGCACCGCGACCGACGGCTTGTCAGGCAATGCAAGCGCCGGTGACGCCCGCGGGTTTGCCTCGGCGGGCGGATCGCTCGTCGCGACCGCAGGCCCGACATAGCGGTAGCCACGGCGCGGCAGAGTTTCGATCCAACCCGCGCCTTCGGAAACCTGCTCAAAAACCCGCCGCAACGCTGCGATCTGGACGGTGAGATTGCTGTCCTCGACCGCAAGTCCCGGCCACGCGGCCTCAATCAGTGCGTCCTTGGAAACCGGTGCGCCCGCTCGCTCGAGAAGCAGCCGAAGCAGCGCCACTGCGCGTTGGCCCAGCACCGTCGGTACATCATCGCGAAACAATATTTCGGCGTCCGGGTCGAGGCGGAATGGGCCAAATTTGTAGACCGTCGCCATTGGCTGAGTGGGTACCATTCGGAAATATTTTGCAACATTTTCGGCGCGAATTCACGACTTCAGGGCGTGGCAGCATCATGTTGCGGTGGCTACGGCGCATGTTGCAGCACACATCACGGAGAGCAAGATGAGCGCAAAAGCAGTTATTCGGATGCCAGGTGAAGGCAAGGAAGTCACATTGGCCGGAAAGCCCATGACGTTCCTCGTGACCGGGGATGACACCAAGCACACGTCGATGTTCGACTGGACGTTGCCAGCCGGCTTTTCGACCGGCCTCCACGTTCACAGGGTTCAGGAAGAGACCTTCTATGTGGTGGAGGGCGAATGCGAGTGGCAGGTCGGCGATCGCAAGATCCGCGCCAAGCCCGGAACCTTCCTGTTCCTTCCGCCGGGCGTGCCCCACAACATCGCCAACGCCAGCGACAAGCCGGCGCGGATGATCATGACCGTGTCGCCGCCCGGCCACGAGCATTATTTCGAGGAGCTCGTGAAGCTGGTCGCGCGCAGCAACCCGCCGGATGCCGATGCCATCTCGGATTTGAGGGGCCGCTACGACACCGAGCAGCTATCGGCACTGAAGGCTCAAGCGCGATGAAATGACGTCGATGCCGTTGCACAGTGACAGCGCGCTCCCTCCCTTAAAGGGAAGGGTTGGAGCGGGGATCAAACCGGACGCACCTCCGTCATTGCGAGCCGAAGGCGAAGCAATCCAGAGGCCACCGGCGCAGGCTGGATTGCTTCGTCGCTTTGCTCCTCGCAATGACGGCAAGGACATGCGATCAAATCCCCAAATACTGGTGCTGCACCTGCGGCGCTGCGGCTAATTCCGCCGAACTGCCGGTCCACACCACCTTGCCGCGTTCGATCAGGTAATGGCGGTCGGCGATGCGGGTCAGGGCCTCGACGTTCTTGTCGATCAACAGGATCGACTGGCCGGCGGCGCGAAGCCGCGTCAGACACTGCCAGATTTCGGCGCGGATCAGCGGCGCCAGACCCTCCGTCGCTTCGTCCAAAATGAGCAGCCGCGGATTGGTCATCAGCGCCCGGCCGATCGCCAGCATCTGCTGCTCACCACCCGACAGCAAGTTGGCCATGCTGCCCAGCCGCTCGCCGAGCCGCGGAAACAGCTCGCAGACCTTTTTGAGTGTCCAGGGATCGGCGGCATTCGTGCGGTTCGCCGCGGTCGCGACCAGATTCTCACGCGCGGTGAGATTCGGAAACACCTGCCGGCCCTCCGGCACGAGGCCTATGCCGAGCTGCGCCACGCGGAATGACGGCAGATCCGCGATCTCTTGGCCGTCGAATCGGATCGAGCCGGCCATCGAAGGCGTCAGCCCCATGATCGAACGCACGGTCGTGGTCTTGCCCATGCCGTTTCGCCCCATCAGCGTCACCATCTCGCCCGGCAGGACGCCGAACGTGATGCCGAACAGCACCTGGCTGAGCCCGTAGCGGGTCTCGATCTTGTCGACGGCGAGCAGCGGCTCAGCCATGGCCGACCGCCTCCTGCTCGCCGAGATAGGCCTGCCGCACCTCGGCGTTGGCGCGGATCTCGGCCGGCGCGCCCGAGGCGACCACACGCCCATAGACCAGCACGGTGATGCGGTCGGCAAGCGCGAACACCGCCGCCATGTCGTGTTCGATCAGCAGAATTGTCAGATCGCGCTTGAGCTCGTTCAGTATCTTCACCATGCGGCTCGATTCGTCGGGACCGAGACCGGCCATCGGCTCGTCAAGCAGCAGCATGCGCGGGCCGGTGGCAAGCGCCATGGCGAGCTCGAGCTGCCGGTGCTCGCCGTGGCTCATCCGCGCGACAATCGCGTCGGCGCGCGCGCCCAAACCAACCCGATCGAGTGCGGCTCGGGCCGGCTGGCGAAGCGCCGCCTCTGCGCGCGCAGGGCGCCAGAAACGGAAGGAATGGCCGGCGTGCGCCTGCACCGCAAGCGCGACATTCTCCAGCGCCGTGAAATTGGGAAACAGCGAGGTGATCTGGAACGAGCGCGCGAGGCCGAGGAGGCTGCGGTCGTGGACCGGCAGCGCGGTAATGTCGTGGCCCTCGAACTGGATGCGTCCGGCGTCGGGCACGATCTCGCCGGCAACCTGACCGATCAGCGTGGTCTTGCCGGCTCCGTTCGGACCGATGACGGCGTGCAATTCGCGGCTCGTCACGTCGAGCAGCACGTTGTCCGAGGCGACGACGCCGCCGAAGCGCTTGGTCAGGCCCTCGATGCGAAGCAGCGCGTCAGCCATGGCTTTGGCTCTGGCGCGGCCGTGCCAGCAGGCCGTCAATACCGCCACGCGCAAACAGCACGATCAGCAGCAGCATTGGCCCGAGAATGAGCTGCCAATATTCGCCGGCGCCCTGCACCTCGTGCCCGACCAGCATCCGGCTGCTAAGATCGATCAGCAGCGGCAGCGCCTCCTCCAGCACCAGCAGCGCAACTGCGCCGATCACCGGGCCGAACACCGTACCCATGCCGCCCAGCACCGCCATGACGATGAGGTCGCCGGAGCGGGTCCAGAACATCATCGCCGGGCTGATGAAGTTGGTGTGATTGGCGAGCAGCGCGCCGGCAAGCCCGCAGATCACGCCGGCGATGACAAAACAGGTGAGCTTGTAGCGGAACGCCGGAAAGCCGATGGCGCGCATCCGACGCTCGTTGGAGCGGATGCCCTGGATCACCATGCCGAAGCGTGAATGCACCAGGCGCCAGACGACATAGACAGCCAGAAGCAACAACGCGAAACACACGTAGTAGAACTGCGTCCTGTTCGACAGATCGATCGGATCGAAAAACTGGCTGCGCTTGTAGATGGTGAGCCCGTCGTCGCCGCCGTAGCGGTCGAGACCGATAGCGACGTAATAGACCATCTGGGCGAAGGCGAGCGTGATCATGATGAAATAGACGCCGCGGGTGCGCAGGCTGAGCGCGCCGACGCCGAGCGCGAACAGGCCCGATGCGATCAGCGCCACCGGCCATTGGATGAAGCCGGAGTTGATGCCTTCCTTGGCCAGGATGCCGACGGCATAGCCGCCAATGCCGAGATAGGCGGCATGGCCGAAGCTCACCATGCCGCCGAAGCCCATGATCAGGTTGAGGCTGACCGCAGCCATCGCGAGGATCAGAATGCGGGTGAACAGCGACATCAGGAAGTAGTTGCCGGTCGCGGCGCAATAGACCGGCACCAGCGCGAGCAACAGCAGCAGCGCGAGCACCATAATGTTGCGCGGGGTAAACTGCGCGGTCATGCGCTCGGCCTCGCCACGCGCACGGCGCTTTCCCTCTCCCCGCTGGCGGGGAGAGATGAAGCGCGCTTGTAGCTGCTCCCTGGGGTCATTTGCTCGCCGCCGGGAACAACCCTTCCGGCCGGAACACCAGCACCGCCGCCATCAGCATGTAGATCATCATCGACGACAGCGACGGACCGAGGCTTGAGCCGGCGCTGTAACTGAGGAAATAGCGGACCAGGTCCGGCAGGAACGCCCGGCCGATGGTGTCGATCAGACCGACGATTATGGCGGCGACAAACGCGCCGCGGATCGAGCCGATGCCGCCGATGATGATGACGACAAACGCCAGGATCAGGATGTTCTCGCCCATGCCGATCTGCACGGTGAGAATCGGCGCCTGCATCAGCCCGGCGAAGCCTGCCAGCGCCGCGCCCAAGCCGAACACCAGGGTGTAGAGCAGATTGATGTTGACGCCGAGCGCGCCGACCATCTCGCGGTTGGAGGCGCCGGCGCGGATCAGCATGCCGACGCGGGTCTTCATCACCAGGATATAGAGCAGCAATGCCACCGCGAGCGTCGCCAGAATGATCACCAGGCGATAGATCGGGTAATAGACGCCGGGCAGCACCTGCACTGCCGTCAGCATCTCGCTCGGCAGCGGCAAGGTCATGCCGGCCGGACCCCAGATCAGCCGCACCAGCTCGTTGAAGAACAAGAGCAGCCCGAAGGTGCCGAGCACGTGGTCGAGATGGTCGCGGCCGTACAGTCGCCTGATCGCGATCACCTCCAGCGCCATGCCGACGACGAGTGTGGCGAGCAGCGCCAGGATCGCGCCCAAGACGAAGCTCCCGGTCGCAGCGGCGAAGGTGGCGGCAAAATAGGCGCCGATCATGTAGAGCGATCCATGCGCCAGATTGACCAGGTCCATGATGCCGAAGATCAACGTCAGCCCTGCCGCCAGCAGAAACAGCAGCATGCCAAGCTGGATGCCGTTGAGGCATTGTTCGATCAGGTAGAGCATAGCGAGGGCGCGGCCTTCAGACTTACTTTGTCATGCCCGGCCTCGTGCCGGGCATCCCGTTTAGGGAAGCACAGTGCTCGCCTCATCGGGATGGCCGGGACAAGCCCGGCCATGACGGCGTGAACGCGATGAGGCCCGACCTGCCCCCAAAAAACAAGACGGCAGAAGCGCGCGCTTCTGCCGTCTTTGAACGCGGGCCGGCTGGTTACATCGGCATCTTGCACTTGCCGACGTGCTTGTCCTGATCGTTCTCGACGATGGTCGCCATGGTCTTCAGGTGATAGTCGTCGCCGTCCTTGACCACCTCCTGCAGATAGAAGTTCTGGATCGGGATGTGGTTCGGCCCGAACTTGAAGTTGCCGCGCACCGACTTGAAGTCGGCCTTCTCGATCGCCTTGCGCAGCGCGTTCTTGTCGCTGAGGTCGCCTTTGGTCGGCCTTCACGGCGCTGTCGAGCAAGGTTGCGGCGTCATAGGTCTGCGCGCCGTAGAACGACGGCGAGGACTTGTACTTCGCCTTGTAGTCGGCGACGAACTTCTTGTTGGTCGGATTCGGCAGGTCGTTGACCCACTCCTGTGCGCCCGGAATGCCGATCGCGAGATCCTTCAGCCGCGGGATCGACAACTCGTCGATGGTGAAGGCGGTGTAGAGCGGGATCTGGCCCTTCAGCCCCGATTGCGCGTACTGCGTGATGAACTGGATGCCGGCACCGCCGGGATAGAACGCAAAGATCGCGTCGGGTTTCGCAGCGCGGGCCTTCGACAGCTCGGCCGAGAAGTCGAGCTGATTGGGCCAGGCGGTCAATTCACGGCCGACGATCTTGCCCTTGAAGGTCGCGGCGACCCCTTCCAGCATGTCCTTGCCGGCGGCGTAGTTCGGGCCGATCAGGAACGCGGTCTTCACGTTCTTCTGGTTCATGTAGAGACCGATCGCCTGAGGCGTCTGGTCGTTGTTCCAGGAGGTGGAGAACACGTAGGGCGAGCACAATTCGCCTGCGAGCTGCGAAGCTCCGGCATTGGTGATGATGGCGAAGGTCTTGGAATCGATGATCGGCTTGAGCGAGGCCAGCAGCACGTTCGACCAGATGATGCCGACGACGAAATCGACCTTGTCGGATTCGATCAGCTTCTGCGTCTTCTGCACGCCGACTTCCGGTTTGATCTGGTCGTCCTCGTAGATCACCTCGACCGGCAATCCGCCGATCTTGCGGCCGAGATGGTCGAGGCCGAGCTCGAACGAGTTGCGCATGTCGTTGCCGATCGCGGCGACCGGGCCGCTGAACGTACTGATGAAGCCGATCTTGATGGTCTTCTGCTGGGCCAAGGTCGGCGCCGCGGTAACCGCGGCCAGCGCTGCAACCGCGCAGCCGGCAAGCATGAGGCGTTTCATGGTCGTAATCCCTCCCGGATAAGAACCTGAAGCAAAGCTTAGCGCGCCGCGGCCTCGCTGCGCAATTTGAAGCGCTGAATCTTGCCGGTGGCGGTCTTCGGCAGATCGGCTCGAAACTCGATCCAGCGAGGGTATTTGTAGGGCGCGAGCCTCGTTTTGACGTGATCCTGGAGCGCCCGCGACATCGCGTCACGAGCAGCGGCGTCTGCGACTTTGGTCTGATCCTTCATCACCACGAAAGCCTTGGGCTTGATCAGGCTGTCGGCGTCGGGCCAGGCCACGACCGCGGCCTCCAGAACGTCCGGGTGGGTGGCGAGCGCGCCCTCGACCTCGAACGGCGAGACATACATGCCGGACACCTTCAGCATGTCGTCGCGCCGGCCGCAGTAGACGAAATAGCCCTGCTCGTCTTCGAGATACTTGTCGCCCGAGCGAGTCCATTCGCCGAGGAACGTGTTCTTGCGATTGCTCGCGGTTGTTCCAGTACATCACCGCGCTGGTCGGGCCCGAGACCAGGAGCTCGCCCATCTCGCCCTTCTTCACCGGCAGCCCGTCGTCGTCGACGAGCTTGCAGGCATAGCCCGGCACCGGCTTGCCGGTGGTGCCGTACTTCACATCGCCCGAGCGATTCGACAGGAAGATGTGCAGCATTTCGGTCGAACCGATGCCGTCGAGGATGTCGACGCCATAACGATTGAGCCAGCGCTTGCCGACGTCCTCCGGCAAGGCCTCGCCGGCCGAGACGCAGCAGCGGAATTTCATTTCCGATTTTTGCGGCGCGTTCGGGCTCGCCAGGAACGCGGCGTAGAACGTCGGCACGGCGTAGAACACCGTGACCGGATGCTGGCGCAGCAGCGCCGCGACACCGTCCGGCGTCGGCCGGTCCGGCAGCAGCACCGTACAGGCGCCGGCCGACATCGGAAACGTCATCGCGTTGCCGAGCCCATAGGCGAAGAACAGCTTCGCCACCGAATAGCAGACGTCGTTCTCCCTGATGCCGACGAACGGCCCGCCGTAGAGATCGTCGGTCAGTTTCAGGTCGGCATGGACGTGCACCGCGCCCTTCGGCTTGCCGGTCGAGCCGGACGTATAGAGCCAGAAGGCGATGTCGTCGCGCACCGTCGGCGCGGTCTTGGCTTCCGGCATCGCGCCTTCGATCAAGTCCTCGAAGCGCTTATGACCCTGTGCGTTGTCGCCCGATACGATGACATGCTCAAGGTCGTCGCTCTGGCCGATCAGCTTGGCAAAGCGCGGATAGAGCGCCTCGGATACCACGAGCACGCGGGCGCGGCTGTCGGCCAGCATGAAGCGGTAGTCATCCTCGGTCATCAGGGTGTTGACCGGCACCGCGACCACGCCGGCTTTGAGGCAGCCCAGGAACGCGGTCGGCCAGTCGATCGTGTCGAGCAGCGCGATCAGCACGCGCTCCTCGCGCCGCACGCCGAGCGCGCGCAGCACCGCGGCGAACTTGGCGACACGCTCGGCCAGCGCCCCATAGTTCCAGGTGCCGCGCGGATCGATGAACGCCGGTTTGGCGGCACGGCCGGCTTTCAGGTTGCGGTCGAGAATGTCGGCGGCGAAATTGTAGTTGCGCGGGATCGCGCCCACTCCGGTGGGCGCGGTCGTCTCCGCGCGCATTTCGGCCGCGACACTCATTCGCTTCTCCCGGGCAACATGAACTATTATGCCGACAGCCGTCAGAGCCGCAATGCGTCAAACCAAGCACGCCGGAGCAAGGTTACATGATCCTCAGCCGCGACCGCATCCTCACCACCCATGTCGGCAGCCTGCCACGCAATGAAAAACTGTCGGACCTGCTGATGGCGCAGGAGGAGGGTAAGCCCCACGACCCGAAGATGCTGGCCGACGAGATGGATGCTGCGGTCCGCCATGTCGTGAAGGCGCAGATGGACGCCGGCATCGACGTCGGCAACGACGGCGAGCAGCGCCGCATCGGCTTCCAGACCTACGTGCCGCAGCGCATGTCCGGCTACGCCGGGGTATCGAAGCGCCGCCGCGGCCTCGAGTTCGAGGAGTTTCCGGAGCTGCTCGCCTACCTAGTGCGGCGTTTCCCCAATCCGACCAAGAGCCAGCAGGGCGCGCCCGAAGCGCAGGCCGACATCAAGTACCGCGATCTGAAACCCATCACCGACGAGACCACGGGCTTCAATAGGATCGCCGACGAACTCGGCGCGTTCTCCGAGCGATTCATGACCGCGGCCTCGCCCGGCATCATCTCCACCACCATGCTCAACGCCTACTACAAGTCGCACGACGACTATCTCGACGCCATCGCGCGCGAGATGAGCAAGGAATACCAGGCGGTGCACAAGGCCGGGCTCGTCCTGCAGATCGACGCCCCCGACCTCGCCATGGATCGCACCATGATGTACCGCGATCTGTCCGACTCGGATTTCGTCAAGCGCTGCGAGCGGCACGTCGCCGCAATCAACAAGGGCATCGAAGGCATCCCGCGCGAGCGCGTGCGGCTGCACGTTTGTTACGGAAATTGGGAAGGCCCGCACATCCACGACATCCCGCTGGAGAAGATCCTGCCGGCGCTGTACACCGCCAATGTCGGGGCGCTGTCGATCGAGTTCTCCAACCCGCGCCACGCCCACGAATATGCGGCACTGAAGAAGCACAAGCTGCCGCCGCACATGCTGCTGATCCCCGGCGTGATCGAAACCACGTCGAACTTCGTCGAGCACCCGGAGGTGGTGGCGCGGCGGATCGAGGAGGCGGTGGCCGCGGTCGGCGACCGTGAGCGGATCGTCGCCTCGACCGACTGCGGCTTCGGCACGTTCACCAAGCGCGAGTGGGTGATCGAGCCGGTGGTATGGCTGAAGCTGAAGTCGCTGCGCGAGGGCGCCGACATTGCCTCGCAAAGGCTGTGGGGCAAGAAGGTGGCGTAGAACACGCACCCAAGTCGACCGTGGCCCTATTCGATGACCACATCGGCGAGCGCCAACAGCGAAGGTGAAATGGTCAGGCCGAGCGCCTTTGCCGTCCGTACGTTCAGCGCCAGTTCGAATTTTGTCGGCTGCTCGACCGGAAGATCGGCGGGTTTGGCGCCCTCCAGGATTTTGCGGACATGGCTTGCGGCGCGGCGATAGAGTTCGCCAAAGCTCGCGCCGTAGGCCATCAGACCACCGGCCTCCACCATCTCCCGGAATCCGGAAACGGTCGGCAGTTGGCGCCGAAGCGCCAGTTCCGCAATATGCACCCGACGGGCGGTAAACTCGGCATCGTCTGTGATCAACAACACGCTTGCCCCGCTCAAGGCGCCAATCATCTTGTCGATATCTTCCGGGCCGTGCTCGCGGAGAATTTGTAATTCGATGCGCAATTCCCGCGCTGCGTTCTGGGACTCCTGCACATACTGAGTGGCGGTCGGACTGGATTCCCGCACCAGCAACGCGATCGTCGTGACACTCGGAAGCAGCTCTTTGATTAGCTGCACCCGCTTCGCGATGATGTCGCCGCTTATGCTGGTCAGGCCGGTGACGTTGCGACCCGGCTTGGCAAGGCTCGCAACGAGTCCCGTCGCCACCGGACCGAAGGTCGCCACGAACACCACCGGGAGCTGGCCGGCGGCGTCCCGGGCCGGCAGCACCGACGGCGTGCCGGAGGCGACAACAATGTCCACGCCGCGTCGCACCAGCTCAGCCGCCGCATCGGGCACCTGTGGCGCACTCGGTGCCAGGCTGTACTCGATGACGAAGTGCTGACCCTCGACAAGTCCCTCCTCCCGCAGGCCTCGCCGGAAGCCATCGATGAATGCGGCCGGTGGCGGTCCGACGCGCAGGAAGCCGATACGTTTGACCCGCTTCGCTTGCTGGGCCAACGCAGCGACCGGCCCAGCAATCACCGAGCCTGCCGAGACGATGAATTTTCGCCGGTTCATCCGATTGCCCATCGGGGTGCGCCCAACCGTCTTGGTAAAATTTCGGACACCCCACCCCCGGTCGCCGCAATACAAAGCCCAATCTAGCATCTCAC
The DNA here is from genome assembly GCA_963702635.1 of uncultured Alphaproteobacteria bacterium. Classification (GTDB taxonomy): domain Bacteria; phylum Pseudomonadota; class Alphaproteobacteria; order Rhizobiales; family Xanthobacteraceae; genus Z2-YC6860. The sequence continues at coordinate 1,894,896 of CAVPDL010000001.1, read as the reverse complement.
AAGGGTGCGCTGTCTCTAGCTCCGCGCCACTTCCGCGCTGCGACGATGGACACTCATTTCGTGCATTCAAAGTCTGCATGAGACAGGATACGGTTCAGGTGTTCGCTCCGGAGACAGTTGCCATGCCCCTTCCCCGCCGTGCGCATCGCTACACCTTTGCGTTCGCCGCCCTTGCGATTGCCACGTCAGCCGCAAGCCTGTCGGCGCGGGCCCAGCCAGCAGCGCAATGGCCTGACCATCAGGTGAGGATGATCGTGCCGCTCGGCGCCGGCGGGCCTGCCGACATCGTGGCGCGCTATCTGGCGCTCCTGCTCAGCGAGGAGCTCAAGCAATCGTTCTTTGTCGAGAACCGGCCGGGCGCCGCGGGCATTATCGGCACCGGTGAGGCGGCGAAGGCTGCGCCGGACGGTTACACCCTGCTCGTAGTGGCGTCGCCGCACATCAACCTCGAAGTCCTCAGCCACAACAAGCCATACGTGCTGCTGCGCGATTTCGCCGCGGTGGCGCCGGTGGCGTCCACCGATGCGGTGCTGGTGGTGCACCCTTCCGTGCCAGCCAAGACCGTCAAGGAGCTGATCGCGCTCGCCAAGTCCAAGCCCGGTGCGCTGACCTATGCGTCATCCGGGCCGGGTTCGAACAAGCATCTGGGCGGCGAGCTGTTCAAGCTGATGACCGGCACCAACATCCTCCACGTGCCCTACAAGAGCAGCACCGGCGCGCGCAACGACCTGGTCGGTCACCACGTCGACATGATGTTCGACGAGATTCCTTCCGTCGGGCCGAATGTGCTGGCCGGACAGGTTCGTGCCTTGGGGGTCACCGGCCGCAAACGGTCCCACATGCTGCCGGACGTGCCGACGGTTTCAGAGGCGGGGGTGCCGGGCTACGAGCACACCGGCTGGTTCGGCATCATGGTGCCCACCGGCACGCCGCAACCGATCATCGACAAGCTCAACGCCGCGATCAGGACCGTGGTCGCCAGGCCGGACGTCAAAGCCAACTGGGAGAAGCAGGACAATCAGACGATGTCGATGTCACCCAAGGAGTTCGACGCCTACCTGCATCAAGAGCTCGAGAAATGGACCAAGGTGGTGAAGGAAGCGAACATCAAGCTCCAATGAGCTGAAGACGAGGGGCACTGTCATGTCGCTGCGGTGCGTGCGGCCATCGCGCAGTCGCAGGCCGCCGACATCATTGGCGGCACGCCGCAGCGGTCATCTGCAACGCCGGCATCAAAACGGAATGACGGCGCTGTTTTTACCCGGATAATATTGACCGATAATTTTATCCGGGTATAATAGCGGCCTTGATCAGAGGACTTTCCATCATGGCCGCGAACCCGAAATTCATCGCCTTCGAGGGCGAGGCGTGCATCGCGGCGGGCGATCTCGCCGGCGTGGCTCTGGCCGCCAAGAAGGCGGCGGCGCGGCCAAGCCGTGACGCGATCCTGATCTTCGACGCCGCGACCAGCGCGCAGGTCGAGCTCGACTTGCGCGGCTCGCGCGACGATGTGCTGGGCCGCCTCCCCGCCCAGCCCACGACTGCGCGCGAGCCAGACGAGCCGCGTGGTCCCGGCCGGCCGAAGCTGGGCGTGGTCGCGCGCGAGGTAACGCTGCTGCCGCGTCACTGGGATTGGCTCGCCAGCCAGCCTGGCGGTGCTTCGGTTGCGTTGCGCAAGCTGGTTGAGCACGGCTCGCGCGCCAATGCGGGCAGGGACCGCATCCGCGCATCGCAAAACGCCGCCTATCGTTTCATGTCAGTGATGGCCGGCGACCGCGTCGGCTTCGAGGACGCGGCGCGCGCGCTGTTTGCCGGCGATGCCGCCACCTTCAATCGGCTCGCTGCCGCTTGGCCCGCGGACATCCACAATCACCTTGCGACGCTGGCGGCGGACGCCCTTCAAAGCAAAGACAACGCAGCATGAACGATGTCATCCTCTACGATTTCGGCAACTCGGTCTGCTGCCAGAAGGTGCGCATCACGCTGGTCGAGAAGGGCCTGACCTGGGAGGCGCGGCGCGTCGACCTGTTCAAGACCGAGCAGTACGACCCGGCGTATCTAAAGCTCAACCCCAAGGGCGTGGTGCCGACGCTGGTGCACGACGGCACGCCGGTCATCGAGTTGACGCTGATCTGCGAATACCTCGACGAGACCTTCCCCGATCCGCCGCTGATGCCGAAGGACCCGGCCGAGCGCGCGAGGATGCGGGTGTGGAGCAAGTTCGTCGACGAGGGCCTGTTCGACGGCGCGACCGAACTCAGCTTCTCCGCGATGTTCCGCGAGCGCATGCGCAACATGACGCCGGAGCTGCGCGAGAAGCGCTTCCGCAACGTCGGCGATCCGCGCCGGACCGACCGCTTCAAATCGACCTACGAGCACGGCGTGCAATCGCCGTTCGTGCTGCACGCCATCGCCGCCTACGAGCGCGCCTTCAAATACCTGGAGGAGACGCTGGCCGAACGCGGCGGCCCCTGGATCCTCGGCAAACAGGCCGACGCTTGCCGACATCAACCTGATGCCGTTCGCCGCGCGGCTGGACTATCTCGGCCTGCTCGGGGTCTGGATCGACGACCGGCCGCGGGTGCGCGACTGGTGGGCCGGGGCGCAGGAATGGCCGAGCTTCCGGCGCGGCCTGCGCGACCTGATCTCCGAGGCAGAATTCGCCGAGATGCGCACCCACGGCCCGAAAATCCGCGGCGAGGTCGCGGCCCGGCTGGCGGGATTGCGAGGCAGCTAGCCGCAACCGCGGGCATGACGACCGGGGGATGGCCCGTGCTATAATCGGCCATGAGCCCGGGCCGCCCGGCCCCCAAAAAATCGCAGGAGACCCCGATGGACGACATCACCAAGCGCGAGCCGCGCAAGATCAGCGCCGAGGACATCAACCCGCGCTACAACTGGGGCCGCCATCTGCCGGTGCTCGGCACCATGGGCGTCGACTTCGAGGAGCGTGTCGATTACCGCCGCCTGCAGCGCTACCGCCTCGCCCGCGCGCAGGCTGCGCTCGAAGCTTCCGACCTCGGCGCGCTGCTGGTGTTCGACGACAACAACATCCGCTACCTCACCTCGACCAAGATCGGCGAGTGGGAGCGCGACAAGCTCTCGCGCTGGGCGCTGTTGCCGCGCGGCGGCGATCCGATCATCTGGGACTTCGGCTCGGCCGCCGTCCACCACAAGCTCTATTCGCCATGGCTCAAGCCTGAGAACTGCAAGGCCGGCCTCGTCGGCCTGCGCGGCACCGTCGATCCTTCGTTCGGCCTGATGAAGCACCACGCCGAGGAGATGGCCTCGATCCTGCGCGACGCCGGCGTCGCCAAGATGCCGCTCGGCGTCGACATCATCGAGCCGCCGATGATGTTCGAGCTGGAGAAGGCCGGGCTCAAGGTCAAGGACGGCCAGCAGGTCATGCTTGAGGCGCGCGAGGTCAAGTCGTCCGACGAGATCGCGCTGCTCAACCGCGCCGCCGCCATGGTCGACGGCGCCTATCATCTGATCAACGAGACGCTCAAGCCCGGCGTGCGCGAGAACGACATCGTCGCCGAGGTCAACAAGTTCCTCTACACCCACGGCTCCGACGACGTCGAGGCGATCAACGCCATCTCCGGCGAGCGCTGCAACCCGCATCCGCACAACTTCACCGACCGCATGATCCGCCCGGGCGACCAGGCGTTCTTCGACATCCTGCAATCGTTCATGGGCTATCGCACCTGCTACTACCGCACCTTCAATGTCGGCCGCGCCACCGACGCGCAGCGCGACGCCTACAAGAAATGCCGCGAGTGGCTCGACCGCGCCATCGAGCTGATCAAGCCCGGGCGTCAGCACCGACACGATCGCCAAGGTCTGGCCGAAGGCGGAGGAATTCGGCTTCCCCAACGAGTTGTCCGCCTTCGGACTGCAATTCGGCCACGGTCTTGGTCTCAATCTGCATGAGCGGCCGATCATCAGCCGCGTGGTGTCCATGGATCACCCGACCAATCATCAAAGAAGGCATGGTGTTCGCGCTTGAAACCTATTGCCCGGCGACCGACGGCTATTCAGCCGCGCGGATCGAGGAAGAGGTCGTGGTGACCGACAAGGGCCACACGGTGATTTCGCTGTTCCCGGCCGAAGATCTGCCGATCGCCGCAAAATACTGATCGCGGAATTGCCCGCGTGGAGTCGAGGACAACTCGGCCTGTGCGGGAAATTGATCCACCGCAACAATGGGGCGCTCACGCGTGAAAAACTTCCCAAGCATCGACTGCCGGCCATTGCTTTGCGCGACGGCCGGATTCCTGGCCTTGCTGGTCGCCGGCCCGACGCCCGCCCTGGCGCAGGCGTCCGACGCCGCCGACCGCTGCACCCCGGATGTGATGCGGCTCTGCAGCGAATACATCCCCGACGCCGACCGCATCGTCGTCTGCCTCAAGGCCAAGCGGCGGCAGTTAAGCCCGTCCTGCATGAGCGCGCTGGCACCTGCTGGGACCAAGTCGAAGAAACGGCACCGCGTGCGGCGCAACGAAACCTGATCCAAGATCGGTTTCGCCAGTGGCGACGCGCCCCGCCCTACTGGCACATCGCCTGACTGATGAAGGTGACGGTCGTGCACTCGTCGCGACCCTGGCCGAGGTACGACTTGACCGGGCAGTCTTCGGCCGAAGTAAAGTCCATGCTCTTGCCGGTGGCAAAGCCGTGCTTGCGGCACAGCAGTTCGGCCGCGGCGATGCAGTCGGGTGCGCCGTTCGGCGCAATTTCGCAGCGCTCGCGGCCGCGCATGACGCGCGCGCTCGGCAACCGAACGACGGCGTCGACCGCGCTCTTGGTCGCTTCCACCGCGCCCTTGCCGACTTCGGCGGCGCCTTTGCCGACCTCGGCCGCCCCATTCTCGATCTGCTTGCTGTTGGCGGCGGCGTCGTCGCCGATATTGTCCATGCGCTCCTTGGCGCCGCGCAGATGATCGCGGAAGCCTGACGCACCCTTGTCAAACCAGCGGCCGATCACGTCGAACAGCCCGGTCTTCTCCTGCGGCGGCGAAGGCGGAGGGGTGTAGGTCTGGGCGGCTGCAGACAAACCCACAGAGCTCAGCACGACGATACCGGCGGCGACGGCGGCCCATCGCTGTCGAATTCCCACCATCGTGCACCGACTGCGTAAGGCCATCACGCTCAAATCCGGCGGTTCGCGACGGTCCGCAACCCTTCCCGGCTGTGCCGGACCGTGGTGGCAAAATTGAGGAATCGGCCGGTTCAGAACAAGTATAGCGTGGCAACGATGCCTATGACGAGCACGACGGCCGAAACCGTGACCCAGAAGCCGAGTCGCTTCTCGATGATGTGGCGTGCCTCGGCGCCGTATCGATTAAGCAAAAAAGCCAGTGCATAGAAGCGGATGCCGCGGGTCACAAAGGACAACAGCACGAACATCGTAAAGCTGTAGCCGGCAAAACCCGAGGTGATGGTGACAAGTTTATAGGGAATTGGGGTGAAGCCCTTGATGAGGATGAAAAGGCTTCCCCATTGCGCGTAGGCCGCCCGCAACGCCTCAACCTTGTCGCCGGCGCCGTAGAGCTGGATGAGCCAGTGCCCAACCGAGTTGTAAAGCAGGGCGCCGATGGCATAGCCGAGTATGCCGCCCGCGACCGACGTCAAAGTGCAGACCGTCGCAAAGAGGTAGGCCCGATCCGGACGCGCCAGCGCCATCGGGATCAGCATCGTGTCCGGCGGGACGGGAAAGAACGAGCTCTCGGCGAACGAGATCGCGCCCAGCAGCCAGGCGGCATAGGGACGCCCGGCGGCGACGACGCACCAGTCATAAAGGCGGCGGAGCATCGGGGGTGATTAGCGGCGGACGCGCGGCTTGTCCACGAGCGGCGGGAAATAACGGTTCAGCGGCGCCGGCGATTGCGGCGCGCGTCGAGCACGACCACCTTGCGGCGGCCATTTTGCTCGGCAAGCTTCTTCGGCACCTTCTCGGCCAGCCCGAACAGCCGCTCGCGTCTCGCCATCTCGGCGAAGACGTCTTCCGGGCGGACCCTGGCCTCGGTCCACAACACAACCAAGTTGTAGAGAAGATCGGCGCTCTCGCGGACCACCGCATCGCGCTCGCCGTTCATGGCGTCGATGACGACCTCGATCGCCTCCTCGGCGAGCTTCTTGGCCATCTTGGCCCGCCCGGCGCGCAACAGCTTGGCGGTGCGCGACACCGATGGATCGGCGCTCTTGGCGGCCATTACCTGAGCGTGCAGGCGCTCCAGCGAATCGTTCATGGGTCTCTCATACACCATTCGCGTGAGTCGTCCGTTAACACCCGCGCTGCAGCGCACTTCGCATGGCGGCGTTGCCGGGCCGCTCAATAACGATACGGATGGCCGTATCCATACGGCGCGGGCGGTGGCGGCGCGTACGGGCCGTAATACGGGCCATAGCCGTAATGGCGGACGTAGTGGTCGTGGGCGGCGATCGCAGCGATGGTGCCGAACAGCCCCGCCACGGCGCCGAGCACTGCGGCGCCACCGGCCCCGTGATGGCGATAAGGAGACGCGGCCACCGGAGTGACCGCCATCGAAGTGAACGCGATCGCTGCTGCAGCCGCGGCAGCAATGGCGCGATTACGAGTGATACGCATGGTCCGCCCTTTCGTTCGATGAACGCCCCTCGACCGAGGCTCGGGGCTTCGACAATCGATGTGGGGCGGTGTTCCTGCCGGGTAAGGCCAGAACCGCATGATGTTTTCGTAATCTAGCGAAACGGATATTCATCTTCGTCCGGGCTTACTCGCCCTCGGACAGCAGCGTGGCGTTGCCGCCGGCGGCGGCAGTGTTGATCGTCACCGTCTGCTCCGTCGCGAAGCGGCGCAGATAATTCGGCCCGCCGGCCTTCGGGCCGGTGCCGGAAAGCCCGCTGCCGCCGAACGGCTGGGTGCCGACCACGGCGCCGATCATGCTGCGGTTGACGTAGACGTTGCCGTTGGCGAGCCGCGCCGCGATGTGCTCCACGACCGGGTCGATGCGGCTGTGGATGCCGAGCGTCAGCCCCGTGCCATTGCCGGCGATGTCGTCGAGCAGCGCATCGAGCGCGTTGGCGCGCCAGCGCACGACGTGCAGCACCGGACCGAACACCTCCTCCTGCAAGTCGCGGGCGCGATCGAGCGCGATCATCGCCGGCGGCACGAACAGGCCGCGCGGCGGCAGCGCGCGCTCCCTGTCCCACCGGAAGATGATGCGGCCCTGCCGTTCCTTGTCAGCGATCCATCGATCGAGCCGCAGCTTGGCGTCGTCGTCGATCACCGGGCCGACATGGGTGGCCGGATCGCGCGGATCGCCGAGGCAGAGCTCAGCGGCAGCGCCGGCGATCATTTCGACGACCCGATCGACCACGTCCGCCTGCACGCACAGGAGCCGCAAAGCCGAGCAGCGCTGCCCGGCCGAGCGGAACGCCGAAGCAATCACGTCGTCAGTCACCTGCTCGGGCAAGGCGGTGGCATCGACGATCATGGCGTTGATGCCGCCGGTCTCGGCAATCAGCGGCACGATCGGGCCGTTCTTGGCGGCCAGCGCGCGGTTGATGGCACGGCCGACTTCGGTCGAGCCGGTGAAAGCCACACCCGCGACACGAGGGTCCGCGGCGAGCGCTGCGCCGGCCGTGCCGTCGCCCGGCACGAATTGCAGCGCGCTTGGCGGCACGCCGGCCTGATGCAGCAGCCGCACGGCTGCGGCTGCGACGAGAGGGGTCTGCTCGGCGGGCTTCGCAACCACACTGTTGCCCGCCACCAGTGCCGCGGTGACCTGCCCCAGGAAAATCGCCAGCGGGAAATTCCACGGGCTGATGCAGACGACCACGCCGCGGCCGCGATGGCGCAGTTCGTTGGATTCACCGGTCGGCCCCGGCATCGGACGTGGCGTGAGCGTGCGTCGCGCCTCGGCGGCGTAATAGCGGCAATAGTCGACCGCCTCGCGGACCTCCGACAGCGCGTCGTCGAGCGTCTTGCCGCCCTCGCTCTGCATCAATGCGATCAGACGGCCGCGAGAAGCCTCCAGCAGTTCGGCCGTGCGCTCCAGAATTTCGGCGCGGCGCTCGATCGGCGTGGCATTCCAGGCCGGAAAGCCTTTTGCCGCGGCGGCCATTGCTGCGCTCGCGGTCGCCGCGTCGGTTTCGATGACTTGCCCGATCGCCGTCAGGTCGATGGGGGAAACCACCGGCCGCGGCCGGCCCTTGCTCGCAGCGCCGTCGATCAGCGGCGCAGCCGTCGCGGCCTCCGACATGCCGTGCTGGACCTCTGCGAGCAGCGCGGCGAGCGCCGCGCAGTCGCCGAACTCGACGCCCGGCGAGTTGAGTCGCGCCGGCCGATAAAGGTCGCGCGGCAGCGGAATATGCGGATGGCGGGCATGGCCAGCATCGACGATCCAAGCCTGCGGCCGTTTCAGGATGGTCTCGATCGGGACCTTGGGATCGGCCGCGACCGCGACGAATGACGAGTTCGCGCCGTTCTCCAGAAGGCGCCGCACCAGATAGGCGAGCAAATCACGGTGGCTGCCGACCGGTGCATAGACCCGGCAAGCCACGCCCGGCACCTCGGCGAGCAGCGCCTCATAGAGAACTTCGCCCATGCCGTGCAGGCGCTGGAATTCGTAGCCTTCGGCGCCGCACGCCTGCTCGATCACGCTCGCCACTGTCAGCGCGTTGTGGGTGGCGAACTGCGGATAAAGTCGCGGTCTCGCGTTCAGCAGTTGCCGCATGCAGGCCACGTAGGAAAGATCGGTCATCGCCTTGCGGGTGAACACCGGATAGTCGGCAAGGCCGCGTTCCTGCGCGCGCTTGACCTCGGTGTCCCAATACGCGCCCTTGACCAGTCGCACCATCAACCGGCGGCCGCGCGCCTGCGCCACATCATCGAGCCATCCGATCACCGCGCCAGCGCGCTTCTGATAGGCCTGCACGGCGAGGCCGAAGCCACCCCAGCCGGCGAGTGACGGATCGGCCACGACCTTGCCGATCACATCGAGGGATAGTTCGAGCCGATCGGCCTCCTCGGCATCCACCGTGAAGTTCAGGTCGTGCTGCTTGGCTGCCCGCGCGAGATCGAGAACCCGCGGCGCAAGTTCCGCCAGCACGCGCGTTCGCGACACCGCCTCATAGCGCGGATGCAGCGCCGAGAGCTTGACGGAAATTCCAGGCCGCGCGGGCAGCGCAGCGTTGCCGGCTCGATCCCCGATCGCCGCGATCGCTGCCGCGTAAGCCTCGAAATAGTAGGCGGCGTCGGCCGCGGTGCGGGCTCCCTCGCCCAGCATGTCGAATGAATAGCGGAACTCGCGATGCGAGCCCGCGCGCGACAACGCCTCCTCGATGGTCTGGCCCAGCACAAAATGCGATCCAAGCAGCCGCATCACTTGCCTGGTGGCGAGCCGCACCGTTGGCAGACCGAGCCGCTTCACCAGACTTTCGATGATACCGTCCGGCGTCTCGCCAGGCTGGATCACCTGCGCGGTGACGCCCAAGGTCCAGGCCGAGGCCGACACCAGGAGCGCGCCCGAACCCTCGGCCCGCGACCAGTCGCCAGCGGCGAGCTTGTCCTCGATCAGGGCGTCGGCGGTGGCGGCATCGGGCACGCGCAGCAGGGCCTCGGCCAGCACCATCAACGCCAGACCTTCCTTGGTCGAAAGTGAATAAGCGTGCAGGAAGTCCTCGATGCCGCCGAGCCCGCCGACACGGGCCCGGATGCTTTCGACCAGCCGCCGGGCGCGCGTGTCGATTCGCGCCTCGGCGGCGGCGTCGCATCGGCCTGCGGCCAGCAACTCTGGCGCCAGGGACCGATCCGGCGGCGCATAGGGCGCGGCGAAGCTTGGCAGGCCAGTTGCCGCAATGTCGGGCTTGGAGGACGCAACCATCGGACGGCCTCGGGTTCCGGCGAATCCCTCGCAGTCGCTCACAGTCTAGCAGCCCAATGACGGCCGTGCGGCCAGCCGCGACACCATCTTGCTTGCGCTTTCGCACAGCATGTTCTTTTCTGCCGCAATCCTGATCCAATGGATTGCATGATGAGTGCTTTCAGGAGTGTTGGGCTTGCCCTTGCGGCGGTCGTCGCCGCCACGCTGTTGGCCGGCCCGGCGATCGCGCAGACCGCGATCCGGTTCTCGCTCGACGGCAAGTTCGAGGCGCCGTCGGCGCCGTTCCTGGTCGCGATCGACAAGGGCTACTTCAAGGCCGAAGGCCTCGACGTCACCATCGAGCCGGCCGTCAATTCTCTGGACCCGATCAAGCGCGTCGCGTCCGGCGACTACGACATGGCCGTTACCGACCTTACGGCGCTTATCAAGTTCCGCGACGCCAACCCGGGCCATGCGGTCAAGGCCGTATTCATGGTCACCAGCCGGCCGGCTTTTGCCATCGTCAGCCGCAAGAGCCGCGGTGTCCAACAGCCGAAAGACCTCGAGGGCAAGATTCTCGGCGCGCCACCGGGAGATGCCGCGTTCGCGGAGTGGAAAATCTTTACCCAGGCGAGCGGCATCGACGCCGGCAAGGTCAAGGTCGAGCGCATCGGCGTTCCGGTGCGCGAGCCGATGCTGCAGAATGGCCAAGTCGATGCCATTACCGGCCTCTCGTACTCGTCCTATGTCAATCTGAAATCGATGGGTGTGCCGGTCGACGATCTGGTGCTGATGTTGATGGCCGATCACGGTGTCAATCTCTACGGCGACGCCATTATAGTGAACTCGAAGTTCGCAGCCGAAAAGCCTGAGGCCGTGAAGGGCTTCCTGCGCGCACTGGTGAAGGGCTTGAAGGACACCGTGAAGAATCCGACCGCAGCGGTCGAAGCGGTGCTCAAGCGCAACGATGCTGCGCGGCGGGCGATCGAGTTGGAGAGGCTGCGCATGGCGATTCGCGACAACATCGTCACGCCGGAGGTCAAGGCGAACGGCTACGGCGACGTCGACCCTGACCGGCTCGCCAAGTCGATCGAGCAGATCGCGTCGAGCGCCGATTTCAAGAACAAACCGAAGCCCGCCGACGTCTTCGACTCTTCATTCCTGCCTTCGGCTGCGGACCGCGCAGCACACTGACGACGAGAATCAGGCTGCCGGCTCGGCAATCCGCGGCTCGGCCTGGTGCAGGGATTCCGGCCGCAGCACCGCGGCGACCCCCTCGGCGATCTGCTCACGCTCCTCGGCATCGGCTCCGCCGCGCACGTAAATGCCGCAGAAAATATCCGGCAGCTTTGGCAAAGGTGCGTCGTTCCACACCACGATACCCGGAATGTCGGCGCGGCTGCGCGGCAACACCATGACGCCGATACCCGCACTCACCGCGGCGCCAAGGCCGAACAGACTCAACCCCTTGAACGTCAGCTCCGCCGCGCGCCCGGCCTGACCGAGCGCCGCAATGGCGTTGCGCGTGAACAGACAGTCCTCGCCATAGGATACCAGCGGCACCGGACCATTCGGATCGAGCCTCGTGGATGCGGCGCGCACCCACACCAGGGGCTCGGTCCAGCAATGCCGCGTGTCGAGCTCTGGCCCGGTGGCCGACACCCAGACCCCCAGGTCAGCATCACCCTCGCGCAGGTCACGCATGAGTGACGTCGATGTTGTCACTGTAAATTTCAAACCGCAGATCGGGCCGCCGCGCCCGCTGACACTTCAGTCCAAGCGCGATACCCGCGGCCATGAAGTCACCGGTCGAGCCAATCCGCACGGTTTTTGTCACCATACGCGGTCCGGCGATATCGAGGATCTGATCGTTGATCGACAACAAACGCCGTGCGTAATTGACCACCAATTCGCCGGCGTTAGTCAGGCTTACCCCCGGCGCGCTCTTGTCGAGCAGGTCGGCGCCCAGCAGGCCTTGCAAACGCTTGATCTGCGCGCTGACGGCGGGCTGTGTCACGCCGAGCGACTGTGCAGCCTTGGTGAAGCTGCGCAGGTCGACGACGGCAACCAGCGTTCTCAGCAATTCAGTTGGAATATTGGTCATGACCCATGCGTCCCCGCACGGCCGCCTCCGACCCTGAAGACAGCGGCAAGTCCGTGTCCCGGCGTTTAAAACCCGTGCGGTGTCGCCCCGCACAATCCGAAGGTCCGTAGCCTCCCAGGCGCCGAACAATCCAAGGAATCCTTATATTCTTTTTCTGCTATGCGAAATACCGGCCGGCCCACGCTGGGTATTAAAATGCCTTTACAAATCCGTGATCGAGTTCCTCAAGCATGGTGTCCCGGTATCCTGGGATGCCTTATTCCAGACGTGCTAGGGTTCCACAACGCCGCGCCGGGATGTTCGGCGGGAGACGGCACGCAGACGACGCTATAGGTTGTTTTCCGATAACCGCATCATGAGTTTCGTTCATCTTTACATCCGCGTGCTGAGACTGTTGGGCCGACGAATCCAGGCTCGGGTGGGCGCTGGCGGTCGCCAACGTCTCGCTCGCCGCTGCGCAATTCGCCGAACCGGTCCTGTTCGGCCGCATCGTCGATGCGCTGTCGGGCGCGCAGAGCCGCGGCCGCCGCTCCGGCCTGGACCGACCTGGTGTCGCTGCTCGGGGCCTGGGTGGCGTTCGGGCTGTTCACCATCGTCTGCGGCGCGCTGGTGGCGCTGAATGCCGACCGGCTGGCGCATCGCCAGCGCCATGTGGTGATGACCGACTATTTCGAGCACATCCTGCAACTGCCGCTCAACTTCCACGGCGGCGACCCACTCCGGCCGGCTGATGAAGATCATGCTCACCGGCACCGATGCGCTGTGGTGGCTGTGGCTCGGCTTTTTCCGCGAGCACCTCGCCGCGTTCGTCTCGGTGCTGGTGCTGCTGCCGCTGTCGCTGGTGCTGAACTGGCGGCTGGCGCTGCTGCTGATCGTGCTTTGCGTCGTGTTCGCCGTGCTGACCGGCACTGGTGATCCGCAAGGCCGAGGCCGGACAGAAGCGCGGTCGAGCGCCACTACGGCGATCTCGCCGAGCGCGCCTCCGACGCGCTCGGCAATGTCGCGCTGGTGCAGAGCTTCTCGCGCATCGACGCCGAGGTGCTCGGGCTGCAAGAACGTGGTCGCGAGTCTGCTCGGCGCGCAGATGCCGGTGCTGTCGTGGTGGGCGATCTGCGCAGTGCTGACGCGGGCCTCGACCACGCTCACGGTGCTTTCGATTTTCGTGGTCGGCATCTGGCTCAATATCCACGGCCTTACTTCGGTCGGCGAGATCGTCACCTTCACGAGCTTCGCCGGCCTGCTCATCATCCGGCTCGAGCAGACGGTGGGCTTCGCCAACCGGCTGTTTCTGGACGCGCCGCGGCTGCGCGAATTCCTCGAGGTGGCCGATACGGTGCCGGCGGTGCGCGACCGTGCCGACGCCATCGATCCCGGCCGCGTACGCGGCCTGGTCGAGTTCGCCGATGTGTCATTCTCCTACGACGGCAAACGCACCGCCGTCGCCGATCTGAAGTTCACCGCGCTACCGGGCGAGACCGTCGCGCTGGTCGGTCCGACCGGCGCCGGCAAGTCCACGGCGCTGGCGCTGCTGCACCGCGTATTCGACCCGCAGTCGGGCTCGGTCAAGATCGACGGCATGGACATCCGCGGCATCAAGCTTTCGGCGCTGCGGCGCAACATCGGCGTGGTGTTCCAGGAGGTGCTGCTGTTCAACCGCTCGATCGCCGAGAACCTGCGCGTCGGCAAGCCCGACGCCTCCGACGAGGCGATACGCGACGCCGCGGCCCGCGCCCAGGCGCTCGACTTCATCGAGCGCAATCCAGACGGCTTCAACGCCAACGTCGGCGAGCGCGGCCGGCTGCTCTCGGGCGGCGAGCGCCAGCGCGTCTCGATCGCCCGCGCGCTGCTGAAAAACCCGCCGATCCTCATTCTCGACGAGGCGACCAGCGCGCTCGACGCCACCACCGAGATGAAGGTGCAGGCCGCGCTCGACGAGGTGATGAAGGACCGCACCACCTTCGTGATCGCGCACCGGCTGTCGACGGTGCGCAACGCCACCCGCATCCTGGTGTTCGAGGAGGGCCGCATCGTCGAGAGCCGGCACCTTCGACGAGTTGATCCGCAAGGGCGGCGCCTTCGCAGCACTCGCCAAGGCGCAGTTCTTGGCAGCGGATATTCCTCAGGGCAGCGCCATCGAACCTGCATCCGACCACCTCACCGAAGACGCGGCCGAGTGATTATTTGATCCGCTCCAGCACGCTGACGTAATTCGCCACCGCCGCGCCGCCCATGTTGAAGATGCCGGCGAGCTTGGCGTCGCGCACCTGGATGTCGCCCGCGGTGCCGGTGAGCTGCATGGCGCAGAGCGCGTGCATCGATACGCCGGTGGCGCCGATCGGATGGCCCTTCGACTTCAGCCCGCCCGATGGATTGATCGGCAGCTTGCCGTCCTTCTCCGTCCAGCCTTCCTTCACGGCGCGCGCGCCCTGCCCTTCCGGCACGAGCCCCATCGCCTCGTATTCGATCAGCTCGGCGATGGTGAAGCAGTCGTGGGTCTCGACCAGCGACAGATCGCCGAGCGTGATGCCGGCGTCCTTGAGCGCCCGCTTCCAGGCCTCGGCGCAGCCCTCGAATTTGAGGATGTCGCGCTTGCTCATCGGCAGGAAATCCTGCACGTGCGCGGTCGCGCGGAACGCGATCGCCTTCTTCATCCGAAGCGCTGTCTCGACGTCTGCCAGCACGACGGCGGCGGCGCCGTCCGACACCAGCGAGCAATCGGTGCGCTTGAGCGGACCTGCGACGAACGGATTTTTCTCGCTGGCGTTGCGGCAGAACTCGAAGCCCAGGTCCTTGCGAAGCTGCGCGTAAGGATTGCCGACGCCGTTCTTGTGGTTCTTCGCCGCGATCATCGCGAGCGCGTCGGACTGATCGCCCCAGCGCTGGAAGTAGAGGCCTGCGATCTTGCCGAAAATTCCCGGCGAAGCCGCCCTCGATGTCGGCCTCCTCGCGCACATAGGAAGCTTTCAACAGGTTTTTTCCGATCTCCGGAGCAGGTGTCGCGGTCATCTGTTCGACGCCGACCACCAGGACGATCCGCGCCGATCCTGCGGCAATCGCTTTCAGCCCCTGATGGACCGCGGCCGATCCGGTGGCGCAGGCGTTTTCCACACGCAGCGCCCGCTTGAAGCGGAGCTCCGGCGAAGCCTGCAGCACCAGCGACGCGGTGAAATCCTGCGCCGAAAAGCCCGCGTTGAAATGGCCGAGCACGATTTCATCGACGTCCGCGGCCTCGATGCCGGCGTCAGCCAGCGCACCGTTGGCCGCCTTTACAATCAAGCTTTCCACCGTCTCGCCGTCGAGCCTGCCAAACGGTGTATGGGCAAAGCCCACGATGCAGCCCGTCATGGATCGCCTCCGATGCCGAATTTTGGTCGCTTTCCTCTGCGATTTACCACGGCAGGGGTCGTTTCAACCACCAATGTTCCACGCCCGGATAAACCATGAACCAAACAGGGCGTACGACCGGCTTTTCCTTGCTGCCGGGCTATGGTTTAGATAACCCAAACATCGAGTGAGACAACACTCGTCCTGAGGCCCCGCAAACAGCAGATCGGACCGCGCCCAGTGGCATTTGTGTCAACGTTCCGAGTCCCGGCAGTCATCGCGGCCCTCGCCGCCCTTCATCTCACCGCAGCGGCGCCAGCGCGCGCCGCGAACGAGGCGTCGCTGCTGATCGAGGCCGACTCCGGCAAGGTGCTGTTCGCCGAGAACGCCACGGTGCCTTGGTATCCGGCCTCGACATCAAAGCTGATGACGCTCTACGTCACGCTTCAGGCGGTCGAAGAACCATCGCATCACGCTCGATACCCTGTTCACCGTCTCGGGGCGTGCCGCTACGCAAGCGCCCTCGAAGATCGGCTTCAAGCCCGGCACCAAGATCACCGTCGACAACGCGCTGAAGATCCTGATGGTGAAGTCGGCAAACGACATGGCGGTGCTGCTCGCCGAAGGCGTTTCCGGCTCGGTCGAAAAATTCGCCGACGAGATGAACTCAACGAGCCGCAACCTCGGCATGACCCAGTCGAACTGGGTCAATCCGAACGGCCTGCCGGCCGATGAGCAGATCAGCTCGGCGCGCGACCTCGCCATCCTGGCCCGCGCGCTGATTCACGACTTTCCCGAATACGACATGTACTGGCACATCCCGGCGATCCAGCTTGGCAAGAAGTACATGCGCAACTTCAACACCCTGATCGGCCGCTACGACGGCGCCGACGGCATGAAGACCGGCTTCATCTGCGCCTCGGGCTTCAATCTGGTCGCGAGCGCGACACGCGGCAACAAGCGCCTGATCGCTGTGATTCTCGGCGCGCCGTCGTCGCCCTATCGGGCCGCAAAGGCCGCGGGACTGCTCGAGCGCGGCTTTCAGCGCGGACCGCTGTCGTGGCTGTCGCCGTCGATCGGCTCAGTGGAATCGCTGCAGCCGGTCAACACCACGCCGCCCGATCTGCGCGAGGAGATGTGCGGTCCGCACCGCAAGCGCCCTGCCGCGGAAGAAGCCGACGACGAAAACGAGACGTCGAGCTTCATGCTGTCGAACCTTCCGCCGATGGGCGACATTAAGCCGTCGGCCCTGCTGAAGGAGAAGCCCGACACCGCCAAAGCGATCGCGGTGTTCATCGGCGCCGCAAAGACCGCAGCGGAAAACCAATTCGCCAACGTCCGCACCAAGATCCAAAAGCTGACCAAGGGCAGGAAAGCTGCTCCCGCGGCTCAGGCTGCGGCTCCTGCTGCAACTCCGGCAGGCGCCACGGCCGCAGCCCCGCCAGCGCCCGCGACCACCGCCGCGGCACAACCGCTGCAGACCGTTTCTGCACCACCGCCAAGCGCCTTCACGCCGCCGCCGGCAGGGCCGGAGCGCGCCGCCCGCAAGCTGCCTGCCGCAACCGACGCCAACAATCCCGCGGTGATGAGCTACGCGCCCGGGCCGAAAACCGGGCCTGCGCCGCTGACGGCCACGCCGGATGCCAAGTCCGATCCCAAGCCCGCGGCAACCAGGTCGGCCGTCACGACCGCGAGTGCTCCTTCGGCACATTCAAAGGCGAAGCCGAAGGACACCAAGGCCGCCGACCCAGCCAAGCCGGCCGCCGCCAAGAAGAAACCGGCCACCACGCAGGCCGCCGCTCCCAAGCAATAAATCTCCCAGCCGCTCGCCGCGCACAGGCCAGCGTGGCAAGGTGCTTGCCACGCTCCGGCGACTCTCCGATGCTAGGAAAGTGTCCCGCGGACCTCCGCGCCGACCCCTGTCGGACGCGCGGCTCACTATCGTAAACATGAGCTTCCTCGGCCAGCTGAGAGACGATGCGGTGTTTCTTGCGGGCGCCTATCGCGCCCTCAAGATGACGACGCCGATCGGCAAGCATCCGACGCGGGTGTTTCCGGTGGTGATCGATGAACTGGCCGACCAATACGGCGACGCGCCGGCGCTGATCTCCGACCGCGAGCGGCTGAGCTACCGGACGCTCGCCGAACGGGCTAACCGCTATGCGCGCTGGGCGCTGCGGGAAAAGCTCGCCAAGGGCGAGACGGTGTGCCTGCTCATGCCGAACCGGCCGGAATACATGGCGGCGTGGATCGGCATCACCGCCATGGGCGGGGTGGCGGCCCTGATCAACACCAATCTGATCGGCACCGCGCTTGCCCATTGCATCGACATCGTCGCGCCGAAGCACATCGTGGTTGCGACCGAGCTTGCTGCGACTTTCGCCAGCGCCCAGGCGCTGCTCAAGACCAAGCCCAAAATCTGGTCCCATGGCGAGAGCCCGGAATTTCCGCGGGTCGATCGCGAAATCGACGCCCTGCCCGGCGACCGGCTTGCGGCGAGCGAGCGCGCGGCGCTGACCATCGACGACCACGCGCTCTACATCTACACCTCGGGCACCACCGGCATGCCGAAGGCCGCCAACATCAACCACTACCGCGTGATGCTGGCGAGCTGCGCCTTCGCCGGCGTGATGAACACCAAGCCGACCGACCGCATGTACGATTGCCTGCCGATGTATCACACCGCCGGCGGCCTCGTTGCGACCGGCGCGGTGCTGCATCACGGCGGCTCGGTGGTGATCCGCGAGAAGTTCTCGGCGCGCGAGTTCTGGGACGACGTGGTGCGCCACGAATGCACGCTGTTCCAGTACATCGGCGAATTGTGCCGCTACCTCGCGCACTCGCCGCCCAATCCCAACGAGACCAAGCACAAGCTCCGCCTGGCCTGCGGCAATGGGCTGCGCCCCGATCTGTGGCGCGAGTTCCAGACGCGCTTTCGCATCCCGCATATCCTCGAATTCTACGGCGCCACCGAAGGCAACGTGAACATCTTCAACTTCGAAGGCAAAGCAGGGCGCGGTCGGGCGCGTGCCGTGGTTCGTCGCGCACCGCTTTCCGATCGCCGTGGTGCGCTTCGACGTCGAGCGTCAGCAGCCGGTGCGCAACGCCGCAAGGCTTCTGCGAGCGCTGCGACGCCAAACGAGCCCGGCGAGGTGATCGGCACGTATCGTCAACGACCCCGAGCGGCCGGGCAACCGCTTCGAGGGCTACGCCGCGGCCGACCAGAACGAAACCAAGATCCTGCACGACGTGTTCGAGAAGGGCGACGCCTGGTTCCGCACCGGCGACCTGATGCGCAAGGACGCGCAGCGGCTATTTCTATTTCGTCGATCGCGTCGGCGACACCTTCCGCTGGAAGGGCGAGAACGTCTCGACCTCCGAGGTGGCCGAGGCGATCAACACCTTCCCCGGCATCGAGGACGCCAACGTCTATGGCGTCGACCGTGGTCGGTCGCGACGGCCGCGCCGGCATGGCGGCGATCGTCTGCCATGGCGAGTGCGATCTCGTGGCGCTGCACGCCCATCTCGCCAGGAACCTGCCCGACTACGCGCGGCCGCTGTTCCTGCGCATCCAGCGGCAAGCTCGACGTCACCAGCACGTTCAAGCAGACCAAGGTCGATCTGGTGCGAGAGGGCTTCAATCCGGCCGCAACCGCGCGATCCGATCTATTTCAACGATCCGCAGTCGCAGGGCTTCGTGCCGCTCGACGCCGATCTCTACCGGCGCATCGAGAGCGGCGAGATCAGGCTGTGATTTTCTCAATCTGTCATCATCAGGCCGCCGCGAAGCGGCGTGACCCAGCGATCCCGTTTAGCAACGCATTGTGCCATCCTAAGCGAGATGGCCGGGACGAGCCCGGCCATGACAGGGTTAGGGGCGCTGATGGTCGCATCCCCGCAGGACGTGCTGGCGTTCTGGCGCGCCGCCGGCAAGGACAAGTGGTTCAAGAAAGACACGGCGTTCGACGACGCCATCCGCGCGCGCTTTCTCGCCGCCTATGAGGCGGCGGCAGCGGAAAAACTCGCCGACTGGGAGCAGACCCGAGAAGGCGCGCTGGCGCTGACCATCGTGCTCGATCAGTTCCCGCGCAACATGTTCCGCGGCGATGCGCGCACCTATGCCGCCGATCGCCTGGCGCGCGCGGTCGCCGAACGCGCGATCATGCGCGGCTTCGACCGGGAGACGCCGGTGGCGGAACGGCAGTTCTTCTATCTGCCGTTCGAGCACTCCGAAACGATGGCCGACCAGGAGCGCTGCTGCGCGCTGTTTCGCGCAACCGGCGACGCCGAGCACTTGAAATGGGCGGAGCTGCACGCCGACATCATTCGCCGCTTCGGCCGCTTTCCGCATCGCAACGCCACCCTTGGCCGCGTTACCACCCCCGAGGAGCAGGCCTTCCTCGACGGCGGCGGCTTTGCCGGTTAGGAATGTCGGGCATGCCCGACTTCCACGGCGTCTTTCCCTATCTCGTCTCGCCGGTTGATGCGGCGGGGCGCATCAAGACCGCCGTGCTCGGCAAGCTGTGCGACGATCTGATCAAGGCCGGCGTGCATGGGCTCACTCCGCTCGGCTCGACCGGCGAGTTCGCCTATCTCAACAACGAGCAGCGCGCGGCCGTGGTGCAGGCCACTATCGAGGCGGCGCAAAAGCGCGTGCCGGTGATCGCGGGCGTCGCCGCGACCGCGACCGCCGACGCTGTCGCCCAGGCCAGGCACTATCAGCGGCTCGGCGCCGACGGCATCCTGGCGATTCTGGAATCCTATTTCCCGCTCAAGGACGCGCAGGTCGAAGCCTACTTCCGCGCCATCGCCGACGCCGTCGACATTCCGGTCGTGCTCTACACCAACCCGCAGTTCCAGCGCAGCGACCTCAGCCTCGACGTGATTGCGCGCCTCGCCACCCATCCGCGCATCAAAACCATCAAGGACGCCTCGACCAACACCGGACGGCTGTTGTCGATCATGAACCGCTGCCCGGAGATGCGGGTGTTCTCGGCCTCCGCACACATCCCGGCGGCGGTGATGCTGATCGGCGGCGTCGGCTGGATGGCGGGCCCGGCCTGCATCGTGCCGCGGCAAAGCGTGCGGCTCTACGATCTCTGCCGCGCCGGGCGCTGGGACGAGGCCATGGCGCTGCAGCGAAAGCTCTGGGCCATCAACGAGGCCTTCGCCCGCTTCAGCCTCGCCGCCTGCATCAAGGCCGGCCTGCAGGCCCAGGGCTACGACGTCGGCGACCCGGTGCCGCCGCAACCCGCGCTTGGCCCGGACGAGCGCAGGATTGTCGAGAAAACACTGGCAGATATCGACAGTTAACCCCAAACCTCCGCATCGCCGCCCAACCGAATGTTAACGGTTCCTTGCTAAGCCTGAACACTCGAGCGCCCCGCCCGAGCGCGGCCGCGCGGGGGTGTACCGGTGGCGTTGACCGAGTCGCAGAGTTCCGGACGTTTGGCGCGGCTGCCGCTCGCGGCGTTTGCCGGACAATTGCGCGGTTGGCTCAACGACCGCAGCGACCGCTCCATCGCGCAGAAGAGTCGCCGGCGCAGCCTTCCTGATCCGCGTCTGCAGCGCCGGCCTGATCTATCTGTCGCAAGTTCCTGTTCGCCCGCTGGATGGGTACGCACGAGTTCGGCATCTACGTCTATGTCTGGACCTGCGTGTCTGATGATCGGCGACTGCGCCGATCTCGGCCTCGCCACCGGCGCGCAGCGGCTTCATCCCGGAATACACCAGCCGCAAGGCGTTCGACCTGCTGCGCGGCTTCCTGTCGCGAAGCCGCTGGCTCGCGGTCGGCAGCGCGACCGCCATCGCCATCTGGGGCGTGCTCCTGGTGCGGATGCTCGAGCCCATCATCGCGAAGCTACCGTCGTCCTGCCGCTTTGCATCGCCTGCGTCACGCTGCCGTTCTACAGCCTGATGCAGATGCAGGACGGCATCGCCCGCTCGTACAACTGGATCCACCTCGCACTGCTGCCGCCTTACGTGGTGCGGCACCTGATCATGCTTGTTCTGGTGTCGGCGGCGTATCTGCTGAAATTTCCGACCACGGCCGAAACCGCCGTTGTTGCCGTCGGCTGTTCGTTCGTGATCACCGTAGCCGGCAAGACGCTGCGTGCTCAATCGCAAGCTCGGACGAACTGTCGAGCCCGGACCCGCGCCTACGAAATCAAGGCCTGGTATTCCATCTCGCTGCCGATCCTGATGGTGGAAGGCTGCTATCTCCTTCTCACCAGCACGGACGTGCTGCTGCTACAGCAGTTCCGCGCGCCGGAGGATGTCGCGGTCTACTATGCCGCGGCGAAAACTCTGGCGCTTATCACCTTTGTGCATTTCGCCGTCGCCGCCGCGGTCGGCCACCGCTTCAGCGAGTACCACGTCACCGACGACCGCGAGCGGCTGGAGGCGATCCTTATCCAACTCGGTCCGCTGGACATTCTGGGCGTCGCTTGCGGCCACCATCGTGATGCTGGCGATGGGGCGGCCGCTGCTGTGGCTGTTCGGCTCGCAGTTCGTCGACGGCTACCACTCTGATGTTCATCCTGGCTGCCGGCCTGATGGCACGCGCCGCGGTCGGACCGGTCGAGCGGCTGCTCAACATGCTGGGCGAGCAGCGCGTCTGCGCCGCGGTCTATGCCTTCGCCTTTGTGCTCAATCTCATTCTCTGCATCGTTTTGATCCCGCGCATCGGCGTCGACGGCGCCGCCATCGCGACATCCACAGCGCTTGATCATCGAGTCGGTGTTGCTGTTTTGCGTCACCAAATGCCGGCTCGGCCTTCACGTCTTCATCTGGGGCCGCGCTTAAGCCGCGCGCACGCGCCATGCACGCTCCTCTTGCTGCAGCATACCGGGCCGAGTGGCGCGGCCTTGCCGCGCTCGACGGCATTGCTGGCGAATGGCGGGCGCTGGCCACGCGCGCGATCGAGCCAAATGTGTTCTACGAGCCGGAATTCATGCGGGCGGCCGCACCGGTGTTCGGCGCCGGCATCCGCATCATGCTGGTGCGCTCGGCGGCCGGCCGGCTCGCCGGGCTGTTTCCCGCGCAGATCGAGCGTTGGCGCGGGCTTTCGCCGATGCTGGCCGGCTGGACCCATCCGTTCGCGCCGCTGGGCGTGCCCCTGGTCGATCGCGACGACGCCGAGAACGTCATCGCCGCCTGGCTCGACCGTCTCGGCCACGACCCGGCGATGCCGGGATTGCTGCTGATGCCGCTTGTGCCCGCCGAAGGCGCCTTCGCCCAGGCCTTCGAAACCGCACTCAAGCGAAGCGGCCGCCCCAATGCGGCGTTCGGCCGCCATCAGCGCGCCCTGCTCGCACCCGGCGCGCAGCGCGACGGTTACATCGAGCGCGCAATGTCTGCCGGCCGCCGCAAGGAACTTCGCCGCCAGCGCCGCCGGCTTGAGGACATCGCGCCGGTGACATTTGCCACCGCGACCGGAAGTCCGGACATCGAAGCCGCGCTGAAGGATTTCCTGGTGCTTGAGGCGAGCGGCTGGAAGGGCATGGCAGGCACCGCGATCGTCAACGATCCAAACGTCTGCGATTTCGTCGAGCGCGCCGTCGCAGCCCTTGCTGCCGCGGGCCGCGCCCGGGTCGACCGGCTGTTCCTCAACGGCACAGCGGTCGCCGCCGCGATTACGCTCCTCAAGCGGCGACACAGCGTGGTGCTGGAAGATCGCCTACAGCGAAGGCGTCGCCCGCTTTTCACCCGGCGTGCAGCTTGCGCTCGACCTCACCGAAAGCCTGCTGGCGCAGCCGTCGCCCATACGGGTCGATTCCTGCGCCACCGCGGACCATCCGATGATCGATCACATCTGGCTCGAGCGGCTGCTGCTGCATGACCGGCTAATCGCGTTGCGGCCCAATGTGGTGCCGTTTGCGCTCAACTGTGGAATTGAGACGATGCGCCGCGCGAGCATCTCAGTTGCCAAATCGCTGCGCGACCGCGTTCGCGGCCGCTAAAATCATCGTTGAATAAAGGCTTCAGGTGCGGTCAATTCGATCCGCCCAATAAGCCTCAGGAACGATGATGGCCAGCGACGACCAGAAAGCGAAATCCGCCCCCAAAAAGGAGGCCATGCCTAAAGACAAGGGCACTGCAGGTGCGGATGCACCCAAAGCAGCCGATATGGCCAGTGCTGGTGGACTCGGCCAAAGCTGCGGATCTCGGCCAAGGCCGAGGCTGGCGAAACAGCGGGAGCCGCGCCGAAGAGCTACAGCCGCGGCGAGGGCCAGAAGCCCGTTACTCAGGCTTATAAGGATAATTGGAACGCGATTTTCGCGAAGAAAAAGAAAAAGCGATAATTCACTCCCCCCATTCCGGGACTACCTTCACCCCTTCGCGCGGAGCAATCTCCGGATCACCTTGCCGGTCGTGGTCATCGGCATCTCGTCGATGAAGGCGATCTCGCGCGGATATTCGTGCGCCGACAGGTGCCTGCGCACGAACCCTGGATGTCGTCGGCGAGCGCCGGCGACGGCGCACGGCCGGATTTCAGCACGATGAACGCCTTGACGATCTCGGTGCGCACCGGATCGGGCTTGCCGATCACGGCGGCGAGCGCCACCGCCGGATGCTTGATCAGGCAATCCTCGATCTCGCCCGGCCCGATGCGATAGCCCGACGACGTGATGACGTCGTCGTCGCGGCCGACGAAGGTGAAATAGCCGTCGTCATCGACCACGCCCTGGTCGCCGGTGGTCATCCAGTCGCCGATGAATTTTTCGCGCGTCGCGTTGGGATTGCCCCAGTACTCCAGGAACATCACCGGGTCTGGCCGCCGCACCGCGATCTGGCCGATCTCGCCGGGCTTCACCTCGCGGCCCTCGCCATCGATCACCGCGACGGTGTGGCCCGGGATCGCCTTGCCGATCGCGCCCGGCCGCACCACGCCGATCGCGGCGCAGGAGCCGACCACGAGATTGCATTCGGTCTGGCCGTAGAACTCGTTGATCGGCACGCCGAGCGCATCCTTGCCCCATTCGAAGGTCTCGGCGCCGAGCGCCTCGCCGCCGGAGCCGACCGAGCGCAGCCTGATGTCGTGACGTCCACGCGGGTTCGGCACCGCACGCAGCATCCGGAGCGCCGTCGGCGGAATGAAGGCGTTGCGCACGCCGAAGCGCGCCATCGCCGCGAAAGCTTCCTCGGGGTCGAACTTGTCGAAGCGCTTGCGCCACCACCGGCACGCCGCAGTAGAGGCTCGGCAGCAGGCAATCGAGCAGACCGCCCGCCCAGGCCCAGTCCGCCGGCGTCCAGAACCGGTCGCCGGACTGCGGAAAAAACTCGTGCGGCAGCTCGATGCCCGGCATGTGGCCGAGCAGCACGCGGTGCGCATGCAGCGCGCCCTTGGGCTGACCGGTGGTGCCCGACGTATAGACCATCAGCGCCGGATCGTCGGCAGCGGTCGACAACCGCCGTGAAGTCGGCCGAGGCGCGGGCAAGCGTTTCGGCAAAGCCAAGCGCGCCCTCGCCCGGTCCGTCGACCGACAGCGGTGAGCTTAAGTCCCGCAATCGCGTCGCCCTGGCTGCGCCCGATCTCCGCGATCTTGCCGAGGCCCGCAGCGTTGGTGAACAGCGCGCTCGCGCCGGCATTTCTGCAGGCGGTAGGCGATCGCATCGGTGCCGAACAGCGTCGCGAGCGGCAGCGCGATGGCGCCGAGCTTGTAGATCGCGACGTGAATGGCCGCGACCTCCGGCGCCTGCGGCAGCAGGATGGCGACGCGGTCGCCATGCGTGACGCCGTGCGCGGCAAGCGCGTTGGCGAGCCGGTTCGAAGTTTCGCGCAGCCAGCCGTAGCTCACATCCCGCGCGCGGCCGTCCGGCGACACCGCCACCAGCGCCAGCCTGCCCGGTTCGCGCTCGGCCCAGCGGTCGCAGACCTCGACGCCGATGTTGAAATGCGCCGGGATTTGCCAGCGGAAATCGCGATAGAGCGCGTCGTAACTGCGGCTTTGCGGCAACATATGGCGAAAAACTACTGGGGCCCCGCGCCGAGGTCCAGCCGGCCGGCCGGTCAGTCCCCTTATGACACAACATGCACGATCCTCGTGGCTGGAAAATCGTGCCAGACGCTATACGCCATCAGCATTCGCGCCGAATCGCCGCGCGACTCTTCAGACCGGTTCTGCGTTCGCGCGCGAGCATCGCCCGATTCAATGCACGGGTTCTGCATTCGCGAGCGAGGTGCGCGAGCAACTTGCCAGCGGCCCGTTCGCATTGTTCAATTAACCGGGAGCGGCTAGCTTTTTGGTCGCAGTTCGTATCGAAGTCGATGTGTAACAGAGTGAGTGCGTATCGTGATCGATGTCGATGTTGTGCTCGTGAACATGGATGAGCAGACCGCCTATTGCTCGGACGGCGTCACCCGCGACTTCTTTGAGATGTACGACGCCGAGGCGCAGCCGACCGAGGACCCGGATCTCGCCATCGCCGCTGTCGTGAAGGTCGGCGAGGATCAATTCATTCTGCTCAACCTCACCGGCGAAGACGCCGCCAAGCTTCACTGACGCGCACCGCGTTTCCGCAGGAACAACAAACGCCCGGCCGCGAGGGCCGGGCGTACGCCTTCCGGCAACCACCGGAACGAATTCCGATCAGACCGATTCTTTGAGCTCCTTGGCGGCGCGGAAGGCAACCTTCTTGCTCGCCTTGATCTGGATCGGCTCGCCGGTCGCGGGATTGCGGCCCATGCGGGCAGCGCGCTTGCGCACGACGAGAACGCCGAGGCCGGCCATGCGGATGCGATCGCCCTTCTTCAGGTGCTTGGTGAGGAGCCCCACCAGATCGTTGAGGATGGCTTCCGCCTGCTTCTTCGGCATTTCATGATCGCCGGCCAGAGTGGCGGCGAGGTGCTTGAGGCTGACGGTATTCACCTTGGGCTTGCTTCCGGTAGCGGGCTGAGTGGCCATTTGTGGAGACTCCCTCTGAAATGATGACGCTCTGAATACACGGAATTGCGCGCGCCGCAACGCTTTACGCGGCATTTCGCTCAAATCAAGGCATCCAGGGAACCACCCTTTCGCCGGCTTGGCTAATCGAATTTTGCCGAAAAACCTT
This sequence comes from uncultured Alphaproteobacteria bacterium, assembly GCA_963702635.1. Classification (GTDB taxonomy): domain Bacteria; phylum Pseudomonadota; class Alphaproteobacteria; order Rhizobiales; family Xanthobacteraceae; genus Z2-YC6860. The sequence goes on along the minus strand of CAVPDL010000001.1, from coordinate 1,868,569 downwards.
GATTTCTCGGGGTTATCCCCGGTGATCGTCGGGCGCGGCGAGGATCAGGGACCAGAACACCTTGTATTTGGTGCCTGGCGCATAGGCTGCGGCAATCCCCATCTTTGTCACGCCGCTGCGCAGCATGTTGGCCCGGTGCGGCGGCGAATCGCGCCAGCCGGAGAATGCCTCGGCCAGCGTGTGGTAGCCGGCGCCGATGTTCTCGACCGCGACCTTGGCGTCGTAGCCGGAGCTTCTTGATGCGCTGGGCGAACGGCCCGGCAGCGTCGTGCTCGAATCGGTTCTTGCTCGCCATGGCGCGAGCCTGCTGCTCCGCCATGCGCATCAGCGTGTCGTCGAGCGCGACGACGCCGAGCCCGTTGTTGCGGCGATAGCCGGAGATCATCGAGGCCGCGGCCTTGGCGTCGACCTTGGCATCGCTGGTCGCCATGCTCTTGTAGAAGCTCGGCTGGCCGGAAGGCTTGTAGTCGTCGCAGCCGGCGAGACCCAAGGTCAGCGTACACAGCACACCGGCGGCCTGCGCTGGCGCAGCAGCCACACTGAGCAGCACCGCGGCCACCGCCGCGAATTTCAAGTGAGGACGACGCATTGCAGGGGTTTAACTGATTCTCATGTTCAAAAGCTTCTCGGCGTTGCCGGCCATGATTTTTTGCCGTGTTGCCTTGTCGAGATTGAGGCCGTCGAGCGCCTTGATGTGCATCGGGATACCGGCCAGCGGCGCGTCGGTGGCGAACACCACATGGTCGCCGCCGAAGAACTCGAGCCCGCACGGCAAGCCGTAGGTGCCGCCGAACATCGCGGTATCGGCATAGAACTCCTTGAAGTATTCGAGATGCGGCCGCTTGAGCGAGGACAGCACCTTGGTGTGGTCCTCCTCGAGGGTGCGCTGAGCCCAGCACCTCCATGCCGGCGCCGATGCGGCCATCGAAGAACGGGATCATGCCGCCGCCGAGATGATGGGTGATGATCTTCAGCTTCGGATGGCGGTCGTAGATGCCGTCGAACACCAGGCGGCACATCGCGATTGTGGTCTCGTAGGGCCAGCCGAAGCACCACCACATCTCGAAGCGCGAGCGCGGCTCGGAGGCGTAGTCCGCCATCGCCGAGGTCCGCGCCGGATGCAGCCAGATCGGCAGGTCGTGTTCGGCCATGGCATCGAAAAACGGCCGGAAGCGCGGCTCGTCGAGCGGATGGCCGGTGATGTTGGTGAAGGTCTGCACCCCGCGCGCGCCCATCTTGATCGCGCGCTCGGCCTCGGCGATCGAGAACTCGACGTCGTTCATATTGACGGCCGCGGCGAACGCCGGAAACCGCTTCGGGTGCTTGGCGACCAAGCTCGGCCATCGAATCGTTGGCCACCTTGGCCAGATTGTTGGCCGCCGCGCCTTCGGCGATGTCCTCGATCGGCGGATTCGGCAGCGAGATGATCTGCCGGTAGTCGTCGCCGATCTCGTCCATATCCTTGAAACGCAGATCGAGGTCGAACAGCTTGCGCACGCTGCGCAGCCGCTTGCCCATGTTGCCGAGCTTGGGCGAGCCGCGCTCCAGCTCCTGAAAGAACCGGTCCGGGAAAATGTGGGTGTAGATATCGACGATCATTGAGCCCTGCCCGTTGTTGCTTGTTTCCGTCCTTAACGAATTTCAAATCGTGCCGATTATAGGGCACGGCTTCAAATGTCGTCATGGCCGGGCTTGTCCCGGCCATCCCGCTTGGGTGAGCACCGCGCCAACCTAGGCGGGATGCCCGGCATAAAGCCGGGCATGACAATCGAGAGGCCCGTCGACAATCTCAAGCTCTTCGCACCCCAATCGCTGCGTCGGACAGAAGCCCGCCGTCGATGTTGATCGAGCTGCCACTGATGTAGGAGCAGTGATCCGAAGCGAGGAACGCCACCATCGCCGAAACCTCAGCGGTCGTTGCCGCCCGCTTCATCGGCACGCGGTGCATGATGTCGCGCCAGCGGCTCTCATCGCCGAAGCGCTCCTTGGCCAGGCGTTGCGAGTGCCTGATCAGTGCGTCGGTCTCCACCGGCCCGGGATTGACCGCCAGCACGCGCACGCCGTAGCGGATGCTGTCGCCGCCGAGCGATTTCGAGAACATGATCAGCGCGGCGTTGGCGCAGCTTCCAGCGATGTAGTGAGCGTCCGGCCGCTCGCCGGCGAGGCCCGCGATATTGACGATGACGCCGCGTCCGCGTTCGCACATGGCGCGGTAGATCTCCCGCGTCAAGTTGATGGCGCCGAACAGCTTCAAGTCCCAGGCGGCTCGCCAGCGTTCCTCGTCGATTTCCAAGACTGTGCCGCGCGGGATCGCGCCCGCGCTGTTGACCAGAATATCGACCTCCCCGCAGGCCGCGGCGACCGCCTGCACACCCGCGCGCGTGCTGAGGTCTGCCGCGATGCCCGACGCCGCCACGCCATGTCGGCCACGAAGGTCAGCGGCGGCCTTGTCGAGATCGGCTTGCGTGCGCGCGACAAGCTGCACATCGCAGCCTTCGGCAGCGAGCGAGTGGGCGATCGCCAGCCCGATACCCTTCGACGCGCCCGCGATCAGCGCGCGCCTGCCGCGTAGATTGAGGTCCATTGTTCGCCTATTTCTTCAGCGCCGCGCCGGTGAGCTTGGCGATCTCACCCTGCCGCACGGTCTCGCTCTTGAGATAGGCCTCGTATTTCTCCGGCGTATTGTCGGCGGGCGCCGCCATGCCGAGCTCGGCCATCCGCGACTTGAACGGCTCGGCTTGCACCACCGCATTCATCTCACGGTTGAGGTACTCGGTGACCGGTTTCGGCGTCTTGGCGGGTGCGGCAAGGCCGACGAAACCGCGGAAGTCGATGTTGTAGCCGAGCTCCTTGAATGTCGGCACGTCAGGCCAGCCGGCGACGCGTGTCGGTGCGGCGACCGCAAGCGCGCGAGCCGTGCCGTTGTCTACCAGGGGCTTACCTTGCGCGTAGAACGTAAAGACACCCTGGATCGCGCCAGCGGCCACCGCCTGTGCGGCTTCGCCGGAGCCGCGATAAGGCACGCCGACGATATCGATGCCCGCAGCGGAGTTCATCAGGGCCAATGCCATGGCCGGCGACGAAGCGGGCCCGGAGGTGCCGAAGCTGATCTTCTTCGGGTTGGCCTTGGCGTCGGCGATCAGGTCCTTGAGCGTTTTGTAGGGCAATGCGCCGTTGACGATCAGCACCGCCGGCGGGCCGTCGACGATCCACCCGATCTGGGCGAAGTCGCCGATCGGATCGTACGGCACCGAGACGAAGTGCACGTTCTGCGCATCCGCCAGCGAGTTGGCGAGCAGCGTATAGCCGTCCGGCGCGGCGCGCGACGCAAATGCAACGCCGATCGTGCCATTGCCCCCGGTCTTGTTCTCGACCACGACGTTCTGACCGATCTTCTGCTGCAGCAGCCCGGCGAACACCCGCGCCGGAACGTCGGTTAGTCCACCCGGCGGAAACGGCACCACCATGGTGATGGTGCGGTTCGGGTAGTTCTGCGCCTGTGCGGGCGCGGCCAGCGCGATGGCGCCAAGCAGCACCGTCGCCGCAAGGCCAATCAGCGGGCGTGTCGTCATCGGTCTCTCCCTCGATGCCGAACAGCATCGCACGACGGGGACGAAAGATCATCTTCCCGAAGCCCCTGCGACAATGCGAAGCTCATTTCCCTCCACGTCATGGCCGGGCTTGATCCGGCCATCCCGCTTGGGTTGGCACTGTGCTCACCCAAGCGATATCGCCGGGACAAGCTCGGCGATGACAGCGACAAAGGCTTGTCTGAAAATGAGTAACCAAACCGCCGAACCGCTGCTGCCGGTCGAACTCGGCCCAGGCAAGGTCAAGTTCGCCCAGGGCATGAAGGCCGGATCGTGGGTGTTCGCCACCGGGCTGATGGCGCAGGATTTCCGGACCGGCATCGCCGCCGACGTTTTGTCGGAGCGCGCGCCGCATGCAGGCCTGCCCAAGCGCGAGAAGGAGGCGCAGCGCATCTTCGAGAACCTCGATGCCGTGCTGCGTGCCGCCGGCACCGACCGCGCCAACCTCGTGCGCACCGACCAGTATTACACCACCGTGAAGGCCGTGCCGGCCTACCAGCAGATCCGCCGGCAGTTCCTCGCCGGCCGCATCCCGCCCTCGACCTCGATCGCCCAGCACGGCCTGCTGCTGCCCGGCGCCGACATGAACATCCAGGCGCTCGGCGTCATCCCGCGGCCGGGCTTCGAGGTGACGCACTTGAAACATGAGGCGCTGGCCGGTCGGCCGACCTCGGGCTATTCGCCGGCGCTCACAGTGGGCGATTTCGTCTTCATCCCCGGCATCACCTCGCTCGCCATCGGCGACGAGCCCAGGCGGAACGGCGTGGCGTCGGCGGCGCTGATGACCGAAGGCACGCAATGGGCCGGTCAGCAGATCAAGCTCGAAACCGAATTCATCGTCACCAGACGCATGGTGCAGTCGCTCGCGCTCGCCGGCGCAACTCTCGACGACGTGGTCCACGCCCAGGTCTATCTCACCGACCCGGACGACACTTCTGCTTTCAACGAGGCCTGGACCCGGCATTTCGCAAAAAATCCGCCTTCGCTCGACATCATCCCCTGCATCCCGCACGGGCTCGCACCCTACGACGGCAAGATCGAGATCAACGTGCTGGCGCTGAAATCCAGCGGCGCCACCAAACGGCAGCCGATCGACGCCGGCGTGCCGACCGCGTTCCGCCATCAGCCACAGGCCATGAAGGCCGGCGATCTCTTGTTCATGTCGGGCCTGATGGCGTTCGACGGCCAGGGCCTCGCGCCTTCGGTCGCAACCGACCCGCGCCAGCCGCAGTTTTTGTCGTCGCCGGAGGCGCAAGCCGAGTTCATTATCGGCAACATCGAAAGGCTCTGCCAGGCCGCCGGCACGCCGCTATCCAACGTGGTGCGCGTGCTGCAATTCCACACCGACATCCGCGAGTTCTATCCGGTCTACAAGGTCTGGGAGCGGCGCCTCGGCGGCCGGCCGGTTCCTTTCTCCGCCGTCGAGGTTCCGGCGCCGCTGCCGGTGCCCGGAGCAACCGTGCTGATCGAGGCCTGGGCCTACGCGCCGTAAGTTTCATTCATCCGCGCGGATTGCGCAGCACCACGCAGTCGCCGCCGCTCTTGTGCATCTGCCGGCAAAGATCGTTGGCATCGGCCCGCGTCTCGGCCCCGATCCGGACCTGGTAGCGCGGCAACGGCCCGCGCTTGCGCTCAAGCAAGATCGGATCGCGGCCGGCCAGCACCGCCAGGTGGCGTTGCTGAAGCGCGGCATACTTGCCGAGCATGCGGTCGCGTGAATTGTCGGCGCCGAGGATCGCGCCCCACGGCTGCATCGTGCCCAGGACGATGTGCTGCTCGAGCGCCGCGACGAACCGGTTCGGCTCGCGCTTGAGCAGCGCCACCAGCGTGCCGCAGTCGCGTCCGCCCTGCTGCTGGACGTCGGCGTCGCCTTTGGCCTTGGCCCATTGCTCGACCGAATCGCCAGTGATCGCCAGCACATAGTTTCGGGTTTCCGACGGCATCGAACCCATCCCCGCCCTCCAGTCGCGCACCCGCCTGGGGCCTGCGTTGTAGGCCGCGGCGGCAAGGCCGAGATTGCCGAACTCGGCGCGCAGGTCGCGCAAGAATTCCGCCGATTTCGGCAGCGCCTGCACCGGATCCATCGGATCGAGCAGATTGCGCTCGGCCGCCGTGCCCGGCATGAACTGGGCGATGCCCTGCGCGCGCTTGCCGCTGCGCGTCACCGGCCCGACCGCATCGGCGCGGAAGCGGCTCTCCTGCCAGATCACGCGGGCGAAGAACTCGACCGGCAGGCCGTTGGCCTGCGCCGCGGATTCGACCAGCAAACAGATCGATTTCTGCGTGTCGGTGGGCGACGATTTCTCCGGCCGTCGCCGGGCGAAGCGGGTCGGCTCCTGCGCGCCCGCTCCGGCGAGCGTCACGGCACAAAAAACAAAACTCCAAACCAACACACGCCGCATGAAGCGCCTTAATGGGCGCCGTTGCCCTCGCGCAGGAAGCCGAGCTTCTGCATCACCGGCTCGTCGGTGACGCGGAACAGCACGGCGCCGTCGTCGCTGCGGTGCACGTGCTCGTGCCAGGCCGGCACGACGATGACGTCGCCGCGATTCCAGGACAGCTTCGCGCCGTCGGCCTCGGTGGTGCCGGAGCCCTTGGCGACGCCGAACACGCTGTTCGCCATCACCTTGCGCGGCGCGGTGGCCTGGCCGGCCTTCAGCTCGATCATCGACAGCGCCATGGTGTCGAGCGCGGACGTCTGCGTGTTGGTTTCGCCGAGCGCGATCTCGGCCGGCTGACCGTTCGCGCCGTCGCCGGCCTCGGCCAGCCGCCGCTCGGTGTCGGCCCAGGAGAAATGCATCGGCGAGGCATTGCGCACCACGGTCTCCTTCTCGAACTCGTCGGGATGCGGCTCGAAGAACATCGGCTCGAGCAGTTGCACGAGCGGCACGTCGAGCACGTCGAGCCAATAGCGCATTGGCGCGGCCGTCGTTGCCATGGCCGTGCCAGCACCAGTTCGGCGTCAGCACCACGTCGCCCGGCATCATCGGCAAGCCGCTCGCCGTTGACGATGGTGTAGGCGCCGGGCTCCGCGTCGATGATCGAGGCGCAGCGCGTTCGGCGTGTGGCGATGCGAGCGCGCCTTCTCGCCCGGCATGATCATCTGATAGGCGGCGACGATGGTGCGCGAGGTGGCGTAGCTCTCGCCGGGATTCTGCAGGATCAGGTTGCGCCGCTCGGCAAGCTCGGTGTTGATCAGGCGTCCGGCGGCGTCGAGCGCGCCCTTGGCCTGCGCATAGCTCCAGACGAACGGCTGGAACGTCTTCTTCGGCTCCGGCCACAGCGACGGCGTCGGCTTGGCCCAGCCGGCGCCCATGCGGATCGGAGCGAGCTGGCTGTAGAGCTCGTCGAGCGAGCCGGAATGGGCGAGTTCTAGCGGCGTCGGGCTGGTCATGGGATCTCCTGGGGCGGAAATCGGTCTAGCGAAATCCTACACGAAACGGCAGCCGCTCGCGCGACGTGTTGCCGCGGAGCATCAGCACGCCCGGAGTTGCAGACCGGCAAGCTCCGGCGGAACGCACTTTTCGGACGCGGTCGACGAATCAACGATAGCAAGGTCGGACGCCTCGAAGCCTGCATTTTTTCTGGCATCGGCCCGGTTCCACGGCTTTTCACCTGTGGAAAAGTGTGAAAAACTCCTCTTCTTTGAGGCCGCCTGTCCCAAAATAGATCAATGAATAAAAAGACTTAGCTGGTTAAACATATGGTTAACAAACCGTTAAAGATGGGCTTTGGTGACCCCACTGTGAGGAGGCCAATGGGGGGCTCAGCCCAGGTTCTGAGCCACAACTCACGCGGATGAGCCGCGCCAAAGTAGGGAGCGTAAGTATGAAGTACCTCACAGTGTGTCTGGGGGCATTGCTGGCCTTGGCCTCGCAGCGACCTCCACCCCGGCTTCGGCCGGGGACTACGGCCGTGGTGGTCATCCGGATGGCGTTACGGTCACCAACGACTGCTACAAGTGCCCGCCTCCGCGGAACTACGACAGTCAGGAAGTGGTCAAGCAGACCAAGGACATCGATCACTCTGCGGTCATCGAGACCCAGAGCGTCGTGCCGTCCAAGCGTCTGATCGAGACCAACCACCTGATCATCCACGAGAACGAGGTTCGCAACGTTGGTACGATTCAGCACAATCATACCATCATCGAGAAAGAGCTCGTTCTGACGAAGCACAACGTTGACCACAAGTACGTCAACACCGTCGTCAATCTTGTGGAGCACAAGTACAACACGCAGCGGCAGCACGTCGTCGAGGAAAAGGAAATCCCCGGCGAGGTGCGCGATCTGCGCGATTGCAATTGCGATCGGCCGGTCCGAGTCTATGGCATGGCGCAAGGCCGCGATGCCTATGCCGCGGCTCCGCGTTACGTCAAATCGCGGTACTGACCTGCGCGGTCCCTCGCGCGGCTCACAATAATAACCAAAGCTGGCAACAGCTCGGTTGCGTCCGCCCCGTAGGGAAACCCGCGGGGCGGTCGTTCGTTTTGCACCGGCGGAAATCGAATTCAAGATGTGTGGCAAGACGCTGCGCGTTGCGATGGTACAGGAGGGTGGACTTGAACCACCGACCTCTGGTTCCACAGACCAGCGCTCTAACCAACTGAGCTACTCCTGCACGGTCGCGACGGGCCGGGAAACTAGGAGCAACCGCCCCCTTTGGCAAGAAGCGCGGCCTCGCCGCCGAGCCTTGGTCGCCGCGCCCGGACCGCCGGTTCAGGCCGCGCAAACCGCGGAAAATCAGAGCCTCCCGGCATGCAAAAAGCCCGGGCCGATGGCCCGGGCTTCGCCTTTGGACGGTCCGCAAAGCAGGGACCGGCTCAATGCAATCAGGCGACTTTCTTGAAAGCGCCGGTAACGCTCTCCTTGATCGGCTCGGCAGTCTCGGTCGCGACCTTCTGCGCCAGCGCGGCGAGCTCCTTGGTCTGCGCGCTCATGGCGTCGAACTGCTTGCGCAGATGCGCCGTCGAAAGCTCAATCGCCTCGGACAACGACTTCACGGTCATAAGTTCGCTCGCGAAGTCGAAACGCGGCGTTGGTGTTGGTGCGCGACGCCTCGATCAGCTTGAGGCCGTAGTCGGCGCAGCCCTTGCTCGCGGTGGCGTAGCTGTCTTCGATCAGGTCGGTTGCCTCTTCGGTGGCCGCCCTCATCTTCTCCCAGTTATCCTTGGCTTGAGTCACGCTCTTCTCGGCGAATTCGCGGAACGCAGCCGGCACTTCCATCTTCGGGATTTCGAATTTCGGCAGTTCGAAGCGCGGAATCTCGAACTTCGAGGCCTCCGGGATCGCGGCGGGTCTGGCGGCAGGCTTGGGCTTGCTAGGCGCGGTGGTGATCTCTTCTGCCATGTGCTTCGTCCTCTGAATTCGGGTCGCTTGGCGCTTGGTTTTGGCGGCCATCTGAACCTCGATCCGCCGCCTGCGCCGTCCATTCTGGGCTGCGCTCGTTGGCCCGCTCTGGGCCCTTCCAGCCCATCGCGGCTACGAATGCCCGCTATATAATCTGAATCTTGCTGCAATGCAATAAATATATTGCATTGCACAAAATAACCCAATTGCCGCCACGGCTTAGGCGCAGTTCCAGCGCCTCAACCTTTCGCTATGGTTTCAGGCTTGCGGCGGTCGTTGCCTGCTGGGCGATGTCTCTCGCCTGCTCGGTCAAGGCTTGCATCTGGCGCTTTACGTACTCGGCATGAAGCGCCACCACGGCCTCGGCATCGCTGGCGCCCAGCAGCTTCTGGGCAAACTCAAGCGACGCAGCGACATTGCGCTCCGAGTAGGTGATAACTTTGCGCTGGATCTCCCGGGCGTTGGCTTGCACCGACGAGGTTTGGCCTTCCAAGACCGAAACCGCGCGCTGCGTCGCGGCCATCAACTCTTCGAACGCCTGTTTTGCCTGCCGGACGCCTTGCTCGGCGAATGTGCGCATTTCCTGAGGAAGGAAGTCGTTGATCGATTGGGTTACCATTTCCGCCTCTTTACCTTTGGCATTGGGACATTAATCATGCGATGCGCGTCGGCCCTCCACCGAGCACGTCAATTAAGGTTAGGGTCATTCGGCTGTCCCGCAACCCCCGGCGGACGTGGACGTTGCGAATTGCCGGGACTATGACGACTTCAAGCAAATTGGTCGGAACAACTCGGCTGGTGGGGCGGGGCGTGGATGAGTGAGCTGGAATCTCTCCTCGTCTTTTTGAACGATCCACGACTGGCGCCGTACGCGATCGGCGACGTGCCGGCGTGGCTGTGGAGTGCGGACGCGGCCCGCATCCTGTGGGGCAATCCTACCGCAGCGGCTATTTTCAATGCCGCGTCGCCGTCAGCGCTTGCCGGCCATACCATCGATCCCAAAGGCACCGCCGCGTTGCAGATCGCGCGCCTCGCCGGCACGCTGCCGCACGGCGCTTCGCCGCGGCTTGAGCGGCTACGCGGCTTCGGCGGCCGCATGGGCGGCGGCTTGCTCTGCGCTTGCTCGCGGATCACGCTCGCCAATCGCACGCCCGCAATCTTCGTAGTCGCGACCGAAGCGGCCGGACCTCGCTTGCCGCTGGCCGAACAGGCGCGGCGCCTGCTGGCAGGCGTTGGCGACCCAGCGGCGCTATTCGCGATCGACGGCTCGCTGCTGGCCGCAACGCCGGCCGCACAGATGACACTGGGCCGCGTCACCGCCCTGACTGCGTTAAACGCCGCGCAACTCGGCGCGACCGCGCTCGCCTCGGGCCGAGCCGACGGCGCCAGCAAGATCGGAAAAATTTCGCTTCATCGCATCGGCACCGAACGCGCGGTAACGCTGCTGGCGGCCTTGGAGCCCGGCACCGAATCGGCCAGATCGACCGAGCCCCCCACGGCGCCGTGGGAGACCGCGGCCACGGCGCTTGCGCCCAAGCCGGAGCAGCCGCCCGTCGCCGCGCCAGGCCCGCCTGCCGTGACGAGCGCCTCGCCTTCTCCATCTGCTGTCGCTCCGTCGTCGCCAGTTCCGCCGAGCGAAAAGTCGGCCCCAAAGCCCGAACCGCCGCGGACAACAACTCCTGCTTCAACCGAGCGACGCCAGCCAATGCGGTTCGTCTGGCAGATGGACGACGCGAGCCGCTTCACGCTCGGCTCGGATGAGTTCAAGGCGGTGCTCGGACCGAGACACGGCGGCTGTTTTGGGCCGTCCATGGGCCGAGATCGCACAAACGCTGTCGCTCGACTCCGAAGGACAGGTTGCGCGGGCATTCGCCTCGCACGACACCTGGAGCGGCATCAGTGTTGCCTTTCCGGTGGACGGCAGCGACTCCAGGCTCTCCGTCGAACTCTCCGGCCTTCCGGTGTTCGACCGCGACCGCAACTTCCTCGGCTATCGCGGTTTCGGCGTTTGCCGCGACCTCGCGCGGATAACGCGAACTCGCCCAAACGCGTCACTAACGCCCGGCCTGCGCGCACGGAACCGCCGGTATTCCGGGACGAGCGCTCCGCGGGCTCTGTCGCCGGCGGCGGAGAACATCGTGCCGTTTCCGAACACATCGGCGGAAGGCTCGCCGACGCTTGACGCCGGTCGAACGCAAGGCGTTCAGCGAACTCGCCAATCGCCTCAGCGCGCGACTGCGCGGCCAGAAAGACCGGCTGGAGCAGCCGGCGGCAACCTCGAAGGAACAGCAGGCTCCGGTCGCCGCCACACCGCCTGCTACCGACCGGCCGACTGCCCCGGAAGAACGCGCCACTGCACGGACGCCCGCCACCGACCAGCGCCCGATCCTCGACCGGCTGCCGGTCGGCGTCCTGGTCTATCGGCTCGACAAGCTGATCTACGCCAACCGCGCCTTCCTCGATTGGACCGGCTATGGCGATCTCGCACGCGCTGCAGGAGGCCGGCGGCCTCGACGCGCTGTTCGTCGAGCCCGGCGACAGGCGAGCCCAGCGCCAACAACGGCTCGCAATCGCTGACCATCGCCACCAATCGCGGCGACCAATTGCCGGTCGAGGCGCGGCTGTTCAGCTCGCCCTGGGAGGGGAAGTCCGCGCTGGTGCTGATGCTGACCGGCGTCGGGCAGCGCCAGCGCCGACGACCGCCAGAAGAGCTTCGAGGCGGCGCTGCGCCACGCCAAGGCCGAGGCCGGTGAACTGCGCGGCAGTCCTCGACACCGCCGCCGACGGCGTCGTGGTGCTCGACCGCGACGGGCGGCGTGCTCTCGATCAACCGCGGCGGCGAGGCGCTGTTCGGCTACGCAAGCCGGGACATTGTCGGGCCTGCCGTTCGCTACGCTGTTCGCGCAGGAAAGCCAGCGCACAGCGCTCGACACGCTGAACGAGCGGGCCGCAAACGTCCGCGCGACGGCCGCGACGTCATCGGCCGCCGCCGCGAGGGCGGCCTCGTGCCGCTGTTCATGACCGTGTCGCGGCTCACCGACGGCGGCGGCAAGCTCTGCGCCACCTTCCGCGACATGACGCGCTGGAAGAAGACCGAGGGCGAACTGCTCAACGCCCGCCGCCAGGCCGAAATGGCCTCGGCCGCGAAATCCGATTTCCTCGCCAAGATCAGCCACGAGATCCGCACGCCGCTCAACGCCATCATCGGCTTCTCCGAGGTGATGATGCAGGAGCGCTTCGGCCCGATCGGCAACGAGCGCTACCGGCAGTATCTCAAGGACATCCACACCTCGGGCGGCCACCTGGTCTCGCTGCTCAACGACCTGCTCGATCTCTCCAAGATCGAGGCCGGCAAGCTCGAGCTGAACTTCGCCGCGCGTCGATCTCAACGAGCTGACGCAGGAAAGCGTGGCGCTGATGCAGCCGCAGGCCAACCGCGAGCGCATCATCATCCGCACTTCGCTTGCCGAGCGATCTGCCGCAGGTCACCGCCGACGCCCGCTCGGTCCGCCAGATCGTGCTCAACCTGCTGTCCAACTCGATCAAGTTCACCGGCGCCGGCGGCCAGGTGATCGTGTCGACCGCGCGCAGCGACGACGGCGACGTGGTGCTGCGCGTGCGCGACACCGGCGTCGGCATGAGCGAGCAGGATCTCGTCGGTGGCGCTGGAGCCGTTCCGTCAGCTGGCCACGTCGTCGCGCTGGGGCTCGAGCGGCACCGGCCTCGGCCTGCCGCTGACCAAGGCGCTGGCCGAAGCCAACCGCGCGCAGCTTCAAGATCCAGGAGCAGATCAACACCGGCACCCTGGTCGAGGTGGCCTTCCCTGGCGGCCGCATCGCCGCGGAATAGCCTGAATCGCGCCGACGGCAATAAAATCAGAGCGGCAAACCGGTGTGTTCGCCTGCGTCGCAGGCGTATTGTTCCTCTCGCTGGCGATCCTGCAAGCACTGTAGGCGATCTCAGTACAGGCGGCAGCCGAACACAAAAGTGTCATTTCCCGAGCGGTTGCAGCTTTCCCGCAAAGCCATCTGGAATGCGGCTGGCGTCGGCATATGATGGGCGGGGTGCGCGGCGCCGGGCCGCGCTGAAGATCGCGAGGGAGCGTCATGCCGGTCGCCAAGGTCAACGGAGTGAACATCTTCTACCAGGTCATCGGGGACCGCGGCCCCTGGGTGGCGCTGATCACCGGCGGCCGCCGCGGCCACGACGAGTTCGTGCCGCTCGCCACCAAGCTCGCCAACGCCGGCTATCGCGTCGTGCTGCACGACCGCCGCAACACCGGCCGCTCCGACGTCCTGATCGAAGGCGACGTCGCCGAGGAGATCGCTGTGGCTCGACGACCTGCATGAGCTGCTGAAGCAGCTCAACGCGCTGCCGGCCTTCGTCGGCGGCTCGTCGGCCGGCGCGCGCACCGCGATGCGGTTCTATATCCGCTTCCGCAACGATGTGCGCGGGCTGCTGCTGATGCGGGTCACCGGCGGCGCCTTCGCGGCCGGCCGGCTGCCGGAGAACTACTACGGCGCAGTTCATCAAGGCCGCGGAGCAGGGCGGCATGGCGGCCGTCTGCGCCACCGAGCAGTACCAGGAGCGGATCGCGGCCAATCCGCAGACCCGCGATCGCCTGATGGCGATGGACCCAAAGCAATACATCAAGGTGATGTCGAACTGGCAGGACCAGTTCATCGCCAGCACCAAGATGGAGGTGTTCGGCATGACCGACGCCGATCTCGCTTCGATCGCGGTGCCGACCGTCGTCATCCCCGGCAACGACCAGACCCACGCCTCGGTGAACGGCCGCATCGCCGCGCTCAAAAATCCCGGGCTGCATCCTGCATCAACTGCCGATCCAGGATCAGGAGGTGCCGCTGATCAACTACACCGAATGGGCGCCCCACGAGCCGGAGATCGCGCAGACCTTCATCGATCTGATGCGCAAGGCCGAACGCGCGGCCGAGGGGCCAGGCCGCGGCCTCGTGACGGCGAAGCCGCGCTCATGCTGCGCGCCTGTTGCGATCCTTGCTGGTGCTGCTCGCGCTGCTGGCGGCGTGCGCCGGCGGCGCGCGCGGCCGAGCAGGTCGATCTGCTGCTGGTGTTTGCCGCCGACGTGTCGCGCAGCATCGACCAGGCCAAGTTCCAGCTTCAGCGCGAAGGCTATGCCGCAGCGCTCGCCGACAAGCGCGTGCTCGAAGCGATCACCGCCGGCCGCAACAAGCGCATCGCCGTGGCCTTTGTCGAATGGTCGGGCGTCGACCTCGCAGAAGCTGCTGATCGACTGGACCGTGATCGACGGCGCCGAGGCCGCCCGCAAGTTCGGCGACCAGCTCGTCGAACTGCCGCGCTCGTTCGCCGAGCGCACCTCGATCAGCGCCGGCATCGACTTCGCCATGGGCGTGCTGGCGCAGCGCGCCCTACCAGGCCGCCGCGCCGCACCATCGACGTCTCGGGCGACGGCACCAACAACTCCGGCCGCGACGTCACGCTGGCCCGCGACGAGGCGGTCGCCCAGGGCGTCACCATCAACGGCCTGGTGATCCTGAGCGAGCGGCCGATGGCCTGGAATCCCGAGCACACCAACCCGCCCGGCGGGCTCGCCAACTACTACCGCGACAACGTCGTCGGCGGCCCGGGCGCCTTCGTGATCGTGGCCGAGGACTTCAATTCGTTCGGCCAGGCCATCGTCAAGAAGCTGATCGCCGAGATCGCCGAATTGGACCCGCCCGCGCAGCGCAGACCCGTCCGGGCGGCTAGACGCACTCCGACGTCATGGCCGGGCTGAACGCTGGTCCCGGCCATCGACTCGTGCCGCTTGATCGGGGCGCAATGCCCGGGCTACAGAACAGGCACAAAGTCTGCACGTCGCGAGTGGACGCAGTGAGGGGTTGTAGCGCATGAAGAAGGTCTATCCCGACGCCAAGGCGGCGCTGGCCGGGTCTGCTCAAGGACGGCATGCTGATCATGGCCGGCGGCTTCGGCCTGTGCGGCATCCCCGAGACCCTGATCACTGGCGATCCGCGATTCCGGGGTGAAGAACCTCACCGTCGTCTCCAACAACGCCGGCGTCGACGGCGCCGGCCTCGGCCTGCTGCTCGAGACGCAAGCAGATCAAGAAGATGATCTCGTCCTACGTCGGCGAGAACAAGCTGTTCGCCGCAGCAGTTTCTCGCCGGCGAGCTCGAGATCGAATTCAACCCGCAGGGCACGCTGGCCGAGCGCATCCGCGCCGGCGGCGCCGGCATCCCGGCCTTCTTCACCAGCACCGGCGTCGGCACCGATGATCGCCGAGGGCAAGGAAGAGCGCGAGTTCGACGGCGAGCGCTACGTCATGGAGCGCGGCATCGTCGCCGACCTGTCGATCGTGCACGCCTGGAAGGCCGACACCGAAGGCAACCTGGTCTATCGAAAGACCGCGCGGAACTTCAATCCGATGATGGCGACCGCCGGCAAGGTGACGGTGGCCGAGGTCGAGAACCTGGTCGAGCCCGGCCAGATCGACCCCGACCACATCGTCACGCCGGGCGTCTACGTCAAGCGCATCGTCCACGTCCCGAACGCCGTCAAGCACATCGAGCAGCGCACCGTGCGCAAGCGCGTGGTCGCATAGAGGAGACAGCCCATGCCCTGGACCCGCGAGCAGATGGCGGAGCGCGCGGCGCAGGAGCTGCGCGACGGCTTCTACGTCAATCTCGGCATCGGCATCCCGACGCTGGTGTCCAACTACATTCCCAACGGGCATGAGCGTGCAGCTGCAGAGCGAGAACGGCATGCTGGGCTTCGGCCCGTTCCCCTACGAGGGCGAGGAGGACCCCGACCTGATCAACGCCGGCAAGCAGACCGTCACCGAGCTGCCGACCACGAGCTTCTTCTCGTCGGCCGACAGCTTCGCGATGATCCGCGGCGGCCACATCGACCTCGCGATCCTCGGCGCCATGCAGGTGGCCGAGAACGGCGACCTCGCCAACTGGATGATCCCCGGCAAGATGGTGAAGGGCATGGGCGGCGCCATGGACCTGGTCGCCGGCGTGAAGAAGGTCGTGGTGATCATGGAGCACTCGGCCAAGAACGAGGCCAAGCTGCTCAAGCGCTGCACGCTGCCGCTCACCGGCGCCGGCGTGGTCGACATGGTCATCACCGACCTCGGCGTCTTCACCATCGACCGCAAGGGGAGCGGCGGAATGACGCTGATCGAAATTGCCCCAGGCACCAGCCTCGACGAAATCAAGTCGAAGACCGAGGCCGGCTACCGGGTTGCGCTGAAAAACAACTAGACGACGCGGCGCGCCGGACGCCGGCGCGACCGGCCACGAAAGCGTCACAGACCGCGGCCAAGTTGCGCGCCTGCAGGCCGCCCGCTATAGTTCCGGCCCGATGTGACGACCAACTGGAACGATCCGTGACCGCGGCCATTGGCTTCAAGCGCTTGGGGATCGCCGTTGCCGCCGTCGTGCTGGCGAGCCTTGCCGCATTGGCCGCCGATCCCGCTGCTGATCCCAGTCGACCGGGTGCGCGAGGCCACCAAAGCCGAAATCCGCAACGTCACCGGGCTCGATCTCGTGCTGCGCGGCGACGTCGCGGTTTCGCTGTTTCCGACCGGCTCGATCAGCTTCGCCGATGTGACGCTCGGCGGCGACGCCAAGCCGGCGATCGAGGCCGACCAGCTCACGGCGCGGCTGCGTTTCTTCCCGCTGTTCGCCGGGCGCATCGAGATCGCCGACGTATCGCTGGTGCGCCCGCGCATCAACGTCAGCTTCGATCACGACGGCCGTTCCAACTGGTCGGCGATGGTCGACGACGCTCGCGCGGGCGCTCGGCCCGAAGGCCAACCGCCCGGTGGACGCCACCTCATTCACCGAAATCCGCATCGACGACGGCACCATCGCAGTCAACGATGCCGCGCGCGGCATCGACGAGACGTTCCATGGCGTCGAGCTGGCGCTGGCCTGGCCGTCGATCTCCAAAAGCTTCGCCGCCACCGGCCATGTGGTCTGGCACGGCGAGCCGATCGACACCTCGATCACGATGAGCGACTTCGCCGCGGCGCTGGCCGGCGACCGCTCGGGCGTGAAAGTTCGGCTCACCGGCGCGCCGCTCAAATTCGCCTTCGAAGGCAACTGGAGCACGCGGCCGACGCTGCAGATCGAAGGCACGCTCGCCGCCGACGCAGCCTCGCTGCGCGACACGTTCCGCTGGGCCGGGCTCAAGCCGCTTGAGCGGCGGCGGCTTCGGCCGCTTCGCGCTCAAGGCCAAGACCAACGTGTCGAGCGGCACCATCGCGCTCTCCAGCGTCAACGTCGAGCTCGACGGCAACGTCGCCGAAGGCGTGATGACCTTTGCCACCGACGGCCGGCAGACGCTGCAAGGCACGCTCGCCGCCGACGAGCTCAATCTGACGCCCTATATTTCGACCGATCCGGCTGCTCACCAGCAACGAGCGCGAATGGAACCGGCTGCCGCTCGCGATCGAAGGCCTCAGCGGCTTCGACCTCGACCTGCGGCTGTCGGCGGCGCACATCACCGTCGCCCGCGCCAAGCTCGGGCGCACCGCCATCGCCACCAACCTGCGCGGCGGCAACCTCAGCATCACGATCGGCGAGTCGCAGGCGTTTGGCGGCATCCTCAAGGGCTCGCTTGGCGCTGGCTGAGCTCCGACTCCGGCGCCGAGATCAAGTCGCACTTGCAGTTCACCGACGTCGATCTGGAGAACTGCCTGGGCGAGCTGTTTCAGTTCCGCCGCCTCGAAGGACGCGGCGATATGGCGATCACGATCGACGCCGCCGGCGACAGCGTGCTGGCGCTGACCCGAACGCATGAACGGCGCAGCCAGCCTGACCGGCCGGCAGGGCGCCATGGTCGGCCTCAACGTCGAGCAATTGCTGCGGCGGCTGGAGCGGCGGCCGCTGTCGGGCACCGGCGACTTCCGCAACGGCCGCACGCCCTACGAGAAGCTCACGGTCAGCTCTCAAGATCGCGCAGGGCATCGCCACTGTCGAGGACGTCAAGCTGGAGGGTTCGAAGGTAAAGCTCGGCCTGTCCGGCTCAGGCCTCGATCCCGACCCGGGATTTCGACCTGCACGGCGTCGCCTCGCTCGCTTCCACGACCTCGAACGATGCGCCGCCGGCGTTCGAGCTGCCGTTCGTGGTGCAAGGTCCGTGGGACGATCCGCTCATGCTGCCCGACACCCAGGCGCTGATCCTGCGCTCGCCGGTGGCAAGTCCGCTGCTGAACGCGGTGAAAAACCGCAACACCCGCGACACCGTCCGCTCGGCGATCGAACGTCTGACCGGCGGCGCCATCAGCCCGCCCGCGGGCGCCGCCCAGCCGGCGAAGCGATAGCTTGCACTCGCCACTCGCAGCCGCGAAGCGGGCGGTACCCGCCCAATTCGATTATGATAGCGGCGACGAATCAGTCCCGGCCGCGCGCCGGCGACGAGGCCTGGATGCTGCATCCCCTGGTCCGGACACTGGTCAAGGTCGCGGTCGCCTCGCTGATCGTCGGCACCGTCCTGGCGCATTTCGGCATCACCGCGGAGCAGGTCACCAAGGAGTTCGGCCTGTCCTACGATCGGGTCGAGGACCTGGCGCGCCGCGGCATTTCCTGGGCAGTGCCGAATCTCCTGCTCGGCGCCATGGTGATCCTGCCGGTGTGGTTCGTGCCTATCTGTTCCGACCGCCCGGCGGCCAGAAGCAGGATTGAAGCGCAACCTCACCAGCGTGTGCTGGCGCCTCTATTCGGCGGCCTTCTGAATCGCTATGTCGTCCACAAAATGCTGCGTTCTGGGCTCCGAGTGATCGAGCATATCGTCTGATGTGTAGGGCCGGAGTTCGGCTTGAGACGGCAGCCGGATCGACTCCGGGCGCAGTCGGACCCGCCATCCGTGCCAGCCGCCGGCAACCTCGACGGAATCAAACCGCTTCTGAATGTACTTGCGGATCGCGTGCTCGACGCTCAGGAAGAGGTAGTGCCGATAGCGAAAAGCCAGAGGACACATTCGCAACCCGGGAAAGCGGACGCGATGCCCGCCTGACCAACTCAGCTCTACCGGCGCGTCCTGGCGCTTCCACGCCCGCAGCGAGTGGGGAAACGAGGACTCATGCGGGTAGTACCAGCGCATGGTTTGCTGATAATCTGGATGATCGTGATCTGGCATCTCCTTGGTGGGGACAAAGGCAAACTGGTGAAAGTAGACGGCATTGAAGCCCTCGGCGTCGACTTCAGCCAGGGCTTGAGCGAGGCTCTGCGTTGACTGCGCTGGCAGAAGAATCTGATCGGCATCCACGTGAATGAACCAATCGGCATCGAGCGTTGCGGCGAGCGCCTCCTTGCGCTCGCACTGCGGGCGAAGACTAAAGACCCCTGCCCGAGGCAACGTCTCGATCCCGATCAGACCCCGTCCGGCATATCGCGCTGCGATCGCAACGGTGTTGTCGGTGGAATCATTGTCGATGAGATAGACCTGCAGCCCCTGCCGAATCAGGTTGTCCAGGCATCCGGCGATAAACCGTTCCTCGTTATAGGCGGCAAGTATTGCAATCACTCGCATGTTGACCCTCAGCCGGGCGGCGGACAAAAGTTTCGTCTATTGTGCAGCCCTGACGATTGAAAACCAACCGACCCGCATGCAATGGCTTGGTTGAAATTTTAATTGAGGGGTTTCCGTCGCACCAGCGGAGGAGTGGTGCCTTCATGCAAACCGGCACGAGCGCAGCCCTCGATCAAAATCCGCCCGTTTTGCCGACCGCCATCGAAATCATTGAGCGCGACCTGAAGCCTGTCGAGGAGAAGGCTTTCACGCGGGACGATGTGCTCTTCGTATTGGAATGGCCGGTGCTCAAATTCGCCGCCGCGGCAATACCGGAGAGCCGTTGGAATGATGTGGCGATGTGGGTCGAGCGGATCAAGGTACGACTGGGACAGCCGTCGCCGGCCAGACACGCACCCGCGATCTGGCAGGCCTTGGACCTGGGCAACCTCGATGAGGCCGAGGCGATCGCCTGGCAGGCGGCGGCCGGGCGTACCGAGCATCACATCCAGGTGTTGAAGGTGATGTCGGCGAGTGGGTGGAGGCCAACTATTCACCTGGAAGGCGAAGAAAACCTGAGGGCTGCGCTGACACGCGGCAAAGGCGCAATCATCTGGGTGGCGCATTTCTGCTTCAACACGCAGGTCACCAAGATGGCGCTGAAGGCGGACGGCTATCGCGTCTCACACTTGAGCCGCCCGCAACACGGCTTCTCAAAATCGCGATTTGGCATCCGCTGCCTCAATCCGCTGCGCTGCAATGCCGAGCTCAAATACCTCGACCGGCGCATCATCATTGACCGCGCCCATCCAGGCGATTCGCTGCGTGAGGCGGAAGCCGTGCTGGCGGATAACCACATCGTGTCGATCACGGCGGGGGCCTGGGAGGGGCACCGCGTAGCGCGTGGCCCACTGCTCGGCTGCCGGTTCTCCCTCGCGAGCGGCGCGCCCGATCTCGCCTCACGCACCGACGCGGCGCTGCTGCCGGTCATCGCCACACGCGTCGCCGGCTCCCAGACGTTCCGGGTGAAGATCGGCGCGCCGCTTGCCACCGACTTTGAGGACAGGCTCGACGCAATTCGCGCTGCCACCGCCGGATTCCTCGCCGAGCTGGAGTTGGCGGTGCGGCAGTCTCCGGATCAGTGGCGCGGATGGAAATATCTCGAATTCGCCAAGCTGCGGCCGTAATGGAGAATCTGCACGGTTGCTCCTAGGCCGGACGGGCTTTCGCCCACTTGTTGCGCTTGCCGACGAGCGCAGCGATCACGACGCCGAGCGCCACCACCGAGATCATGATGGTGCAGATGGCGTTGATCTCCGGCTTCACGCCGAGCCGCACCTGCGAATAGATGCGCATCGGCAAGGTGGTGCGCCCGGGCCGGTCGAGAAGCTCGCGATCACCAGGTCGTCGAACGACAGGGTGAAGGCGAGCATCCAGCCGGCGGCGATAGCGGGAAAGATCAGCGGCAATGTGACGGTGAGGAAGGTCTTCAGCGGCGGGCAGCCGAGGTCCATCGCCGCCTCCTCCAGGCTCCGGTCGAAGCCAAGAAGCCGCGACTGCACCACCACGGTGACGAAGCTCAGCGTCACCGTGGTATGCGCGAACGTCACGGTCCAGAATCCGCGATCGACGTTGAGCGCGACGAACAGCAGCAGCAGCGACAGCCCGGTGATGACCTCGGGCATCACCAGCGGCGCAAAGATCATCGCCGAGAACATGGTGCGGCCGGGGAATCGCCCGGCGCGGACCAATGTCACCGCAGCCAGCGTGCCGAGCACGGTCGCGGCCGTCGCCGACAGCGCCGCGATCCGCAGACTGGTCCAGGCCGCGTCCAGCATGTCACGGTCGTTGAGCAGCTCGACGTACCAGCGCGTCGACCAGCCGCCCCAGACCGTGACCAGCCGCGAGGCGTTGAACGAATAGATCACCAGGATCGCGATCGGCAGATAGAGGAACGCGAGGCCCAGCGCGACCGAGGTGACGTTGAAGATCGAAGCGCTCTTGCGCATCAGCGGTCTCCGAGCGCGCGCATCTGCAGATGCTGGTAGATCAGGATCGGCACCAGCAGGATCAGCAGCAGCGCGATGGCGACGGCCGAAGCCACCGGCCAGTCGCGGTTCTGGAAGAACTCGGTCCACAAGCGTCTGGCCGATCATCAGCGCATTCGAGCCGCCGAGCAGATCGGGGATGACGAACTCGCCGGCGATCGGGATGAAGCACAGCAGCACGCCGGCGAGGATCCCCGGCACCGACAGCGGCACGGTGATCAGCCAGAACGCCTTCCAGCGCCGGGCAGCCGAGATCGGCCGCGGCCTCCAGCAGCGCCTCGTCCATCTTCTCGAGGCTCGCGTAAAGCGGCAGCACCATGAACGGCAGGTACGAATAGACGATGCCGATGACGATGGCGGTGTCGGTCGCGAGCCAGACCACCGGCTCGTGGATAATGCCGAGCGCGATCAGCACGTCGTTGAGCAGGCCCTCGCGCTGCAGGATGTTGATCCAGGCATAGATGCGGATCAGGAAGGCGGTGAGGAACGGCAGGAACACCGCCATGACCAGCACCGGCTGCGCCGTCGCGGCAGGCGCGCGATGCCGTAGGCGATCGGATAGCCGATCAGCAGCAGGATGAGCGTCGACAGCTGCCGCGATTGCAAGGCTGCGCAGATACGACGCCGCATAGAGCCAATCGGAGCCGAGCGCCCGGTAGTTGTCGAGCGACAGGCCGGCGATGAACTCACGCAGCCCCTGCCAGCCGGCGGCGAGATCGAGCACCGGCGTGTAGGGCGGCTGCGCAATCACAGTCTGCGACAGGCTGATCTTGAGCACGATCAGCGTCGGCACCAGAAAGAACACGACGAGCCACAGCGCCGGGATGAGGATGACGAGCGGCCCTGCCCCAATCGCGCGGCGCGCGACGCGGTGCGCAGTTCGGATGTGTGCGTGGTCATGGCAGCACCACGCAGGCGTCGGGCGCGAAGCGGAGCCATACCCGGTCGCCCGATGCCGATCGGCCGCTCGACCGACCGCGCCCGGTTGGCGACGGTGGCTCTCATGTCGAGGCCGTTGTCGAGCCTGACCTTGTAGAGCGAGGTGCCGCCGAGATAGCCGATGTCGAACACCTGCCCGGCAAAGCAGTTTCTCGCTGCCGTCGGGCTGCGTCGCCGCGATCAGCATCTTCTCCGGCCGCAGCGCGACCCACACCGACGGTGCTGGCCGCCGCATCCACGGACTGCGTCACCGCATAGCCGCCCGCCAGCGAGCTCTCGATCACGGTCTCGCCGAGCCTCGACGAAACAACACGCGCCCTCGATCAGATTGACGTCGCCGATGAAACTCGCGACCCAGCGCGAGTTCGGCTGCTCGTAGACTTCGGCCGGCGGCCCGACCTGCGCGAGCCGACCCGCATTCATCACGCCGATCCGGTCGGCGACCGTCATCGCCTCCTCCTGGTCGTGGGTGACGACGATGAAGGTCAGCCCGAGCTTGCCCTGCAATTCCATCAGCTCGAACCGCGTCTCCTCGCGAAGCTTGCGGTCGAGCGCCGCCAACGGCTCGTCGAGCAGGAACACCCGCGGGCGCTTGGCCAGCGCGCGAGCCAGCGCCACGCGCTGGCGTTGGCCGCCGGAGAGCTGCTGCGGGCGGCGAGCGCCGAAGCCTTCGAGCTTGACCAGCGCCAGCATCTCTTCGACGCGCGTCTCGATCTCGGCAGCCGGCAGCCCCTCCTGCTTCAGCCCGAACGCGATATTGCCCGCCGACGGTCAGATGCGGAAACAGCGCGTAGCTCTGGAACATCATGTTGACCGGGCGGCGGTGCGGCGGCACGTCGGCGATGTCCTCGCCATCGAGCAGGATGCGCCCTTCGCTCGGCCGCTCGAAGCCCGCGAGCATCCGCAGCAGCGTGGTCTTGCCGCAGCCCGACGGTCCGAGCAGCGCGAAGAATTCACCCTCGCCAGATGTCGAGCGACAGCCGCTCGACCGCGACAACCCCGCCGAAGCGCTTGCTCACCGCGTCGAACCGCACCAACGGCCGCGCGGCTAGGTCTCGCCGCGGCGCAGAGCGGCTCTGCACTTCGACCGGATCCTCGTCGTTCGGATTGTCACCCGCCATGCCCGGCCACGCTAGACGCGCCGGGCGGGCGGCTCAACACGCGAGTTTCAGGATACCCACGAAATGTCGTGCGACTTGCGATCGGCCGCCGCCTGCTTTTCTGTCTTGGACTTCTCGGCTTCGAGCGCCACCAGCCGGCGCGGCGCCGGCCCGTAGTAACCGTCGAGCCGCACGGTCGGCCGCGGCCGGCCGAGGATCGCAACGATCCGGTCATGCAGCGCCTTGGTGGAGACCGGCTTGAGCAGATACTCGTGCGCGCCGATGCGGGCGGCCTCGACCACCCGCCAGCGGTCGCCATGGCCGCTCAGCATGATGATTGGAATATCCGGCACCGGGAATTCGCCGGGCGAGCGCACCATCCGCACGAACTGCGCGCCGTCGATCATCGGCATCTCCCAATCGACGATGACGAGGTCGGGACTGTTCTGGCGGAGCGCATCGAGACCGGACACGCCATCGCTGGCCTCGAACACGGTCTTTACGCCGATGGCGTTCAGCATCGTGCGCACGACCTTGCGCATGTACTGATCGTCATCGACAACCAGGACCTTGAGGGCCTCGATCTTCGGCTGCAGCAGCCTGGTCAGTGCCGTGTCCATCGGTCGAAATGTCGCCTCTCACCGGCTGTCCAACGCCGGACCGATCGATCGTTGCAATTTGAACATTTTCCGATTTAAGACGCGTGAAACCGGTTTCTAAAACCAAAGCTTTTAAATCAACGATCCGTTAAGCATGTCAGCCAGGGGACGTGCGGACCCGGCCCACCGCGGCCTGCCAACCGGCCCATTTGCGGTCCCGTGTAGCCTGGTCCAGCGCGGGCTCAAAGCGGCGATCGAGCCGCCAAGTCGCGGCGAAGCCCGCTGGGTCCGGGCAGACACCCGCCTGATAGCCGGCCAGATAGGCCGCGCCCAGCGCCGTCGTTTCCATCACCACCGGCCGGTCCACCGGCGCGCCAAGAATATCGGCAAGGAATTGCATGGTGACGTCGCTCGCGGTCATGCCGCCGTCGACGCGCAGGACGGTGCCGGCCATCCGCCGGCCAATCGGCGCGCATGGCTTCGAGCAGGTCGCGGGTCTGGTAGCCGACCGCCTCCAGCGCGGCCTGCGCGATCTCGGCAGGCCCTGTGTCGCGGGTAAGCCCGAGCAGCGCGCCGCGCGCCTCCGCATCCCAGTAGGGCGCGCCGAGGCCGACGAAAGCCGGCACCAGATAGACTTGCGCCGCCGGGTCGGCCTTCAGCGCCAGCGCGTTGACTTCGGATGCCTGCCCGATGACGCGCAGACCATCGCGCAGCCATTGCACCGCGGCGCCGGCGATGAAGATCGCGCCTTCCAGCGCATAGGTGCGCACTGCCGTCGAGCTGGTACGCGATCGTGGTCAGCAGACGGTGCCGCGAGCGCACCGGCTTCGACCCGATGTTGAGCAGCGCGAAGCAACCGGTGCCGTAGGTCGATTTCATCATGCCGGGGGTGAAGCAGCCTTGACCGATGGTCGCGGCCTGCTGGTCGCCGGCGATGCCACAGATGCGGATCGCGCCGCCGAACAGCTCAGGGCTCGTCGCGCCGAAATCCGCGGCGCAGTCGCGCACCTGCGGCAGCAGCGCGGCGGGCACCGCGAACAATTGCAGAAGATCCTGATCCCACTGGGCGCTGCCGATATCGAACAGCAAAGTGCGCGCCGCATTGGTGGCGTCGGTGGCGTGACCGTGCCGCCGGTCAGCCGCCACAGCAAAAAGGAATCGACCGTGCCGAAGGCGAGCCTGCCTTGCCCGGCCGCCTGGCTCGCGCCGCTGACGTTATCGAGCAGCCAGGAGATCTTGGTCGCCGAGAAATACGGATCGAGCAGCAGCCCGGTTTTGTCGGTGACATCGGCTTCGTGACCGGCGGCGCGCAGCGCAGCGCATGCCTCGGCAGTGCGGCGGTCCTGCCAGACGATAGCGTTGTGGATCGGCTTGCCGGTCGACGCGATCCCAGACGATCGTGGTTTCGCGCTGGTTGGTGATGCCGATGGCCGGCGACATCCTTCGCGCCAACGCCGGCCTTAGCCATGGCGCCGCGCACGGTCGCAACCACGCTCTGCCAGATTTCCTCCGGATCGTGCTCGACCCATCCCGGCGCCGGATAGATCTGCCGCAGCTCCTGCTGCGTCCACCGCGACCGGCGCAAGCCTTTCGTCGAACACGATGGCGCGCGTCGAGGTGGTGCCCTGGTCGATGGCGATGAGGCGAGTCATGGCGGCGGTTGCGCCGAAGATTGCGCCATGAACTGCGCCAGCGCTTCCTTTTCGGGCTTGTTGAGCCGCAGCCCGAGCTTGCTGCGCCGCCACAGCACGTCGTCGGCGGTGCGCGCCCATTCGTGCTTCATCAGATAGCGCACCTCGGCGGCGCTGAGCGGGCCGAAGAACGGCGCGATGTCCTCGCGCCGTTTGGCGTCGCCGATCACGCGGTCGACCCGCGTGCCATAGGCGCGAACCAGCCGCCACGCCTCGGCCTCGTCAAGGAACGGCCAAGCCCGCATCGCCTGGGCCACGCTATCCTCGATTGCATCCCAGCGGAAATCGCCGCCCGGCAACGGCGCGGTCGCGGTCCAGCGCCGATGCAATTGGAAGAAATGCGAAAGCTCGGCGAGCGCATCCTCGGCGAGCCGGCGATAGGTGGTGATCTTGCCGCCATAGACCGTGAGCAACGGCGCAGAGCCGTAGCGTTTGTCGAGCACCAGCCGGTAGTCGCGGGTGACGTCCTCAGGCTTGTCGCGACCTCGACTGGCGTCATAGAGCGAACGCACGCCGGCGAACGCCCATACCACGTCGCTCCGGCTCGATCTTGGCGCGGAAGAACTCGTTGACCGCGCGGCAGAGATAGATCACCTCATCGGCGCTTGGCGCCACCGCATCGAGCGCGCCGATGAAATTCTCGTCGGTCGTGCCGATCAGGGTGAACTCGTCATGCGAACGGCAGCGCGAACACGATGCGCTTGTCGGCGTTCTGCAAGATATAGCCGCGATCGTGGTCGAACAGCTTGCGCACCACGATGTGGCTGCCCTTGGCGAGCCGCAGCGGCGGCCGCCCCGCCAGGCGCAGCACGGTCTCCGCAACGATGCCGACCCAAGGGCCGGCGGCGTTGACCAGGACGCGGGCGGTCGCGACCTCGCGCAGGCCTTGCGACATTGAGAATGAGCTTCCAGACGTCCTCGCGCTCGGCGCGGGTGACGCGGGTGCGGGTGCGGATCGTCGCGCCGCGCTCGGCGGCGTCGAGCGCGTTGAGCACGACCAGCCGCGAATCGTCGGCCCAGCAGTCGGAATATTCGAAGCCGTAGCGGAATTTCCGCAGCAACGGCTGGCCGGCGAGTGTGGTGGGTGAGGTCGAGGGATTGCGTCGCCGGCAGTATCTTCCGCGCGCCGAGCACAGTCATAGAGCCAAAGGCCGATCCGCAGCATCAGCGGCGAGCGCAGCCCTGGCACCGCCGGCAGCACGAACCGCATCGGGCGGATCACATGCGGCGCCGTACGCAGCAACACCTCGCGCTCGGACAGCGCACTCGCGCACCAGGCGGAACGCGCCGTGCTCGAGATAGCGCAAGCCGCCGTGGATCAGCTTGGTCGAGGCCGACGAGGTGCCGGAGGCGAGATCGTTCTGCTCAAGCAGCAGCACGCGCAGGCCGCGACCGGCGGCGTCGCGGGCGATGCCGGTGCCGTTGATGCCGCCGCCGATGATGGCAAGATCGTAGTCGGCCATGAGTGCCTGATTCGGTCAGACCAGAGGATGCGCGGACGGCGCGGCGGGCTCAAGCCGCCTCGACTTCGCCGCGCCAAGTTGGCAGGCTGACGCCATGAAAGGGCGACGATTTTCCTGGCTCATCGCTGCGGCCATCGCGACCTGGCCCGCGGCGGCGCTCGCCGCCGATCTGCCGCCCGAGCCCAAGCCTGCGCCAGCGCCAACGCCGGCCACCACAATCCTCGCGCCGCCGGACGCCACCTGCCTGGAATGGACCGACGGCTGCCGCACTTGCCAGAAACAGACGACGGAAACCGCTTGTTCCAACGTCGGCATCGCGTGCACCCCGCAGCCGCCGCGGTGCGTTCGGCAGCCGGAGAAATGAGATGAAACAATTTCTTGCACTGCTCGCGTTGCTGTCGCTGTCGGCGCTGCAAGCCCAGGCCCAGGATTCCGTCGCCCAATTCTATAAAGGCCGCCAGATTACCGTCATCGTCGGCTCGCCGCCGGGCGGCGGCTTTGACATCTACGCCCGGCTTACCGCCCGCCATCTCGGCAAATATATCCCGGGCAATCCCGGCCTGATCGTCACCAACATGCCCGGTGCCGCCAGCAACGCCTCGGTCGCCCACGTCTACAATGTCGCTCCCAAGGACGGCACGGTAATCGGTGCGCCGCAGAACAGCGCCATCATGGATGCGCTGTTCGACGCGCTGCTCGGCAGTGGCCGGCGGCTGCGCCATGACGCCACCAAGCTCGTCCACATCGGGTCGGCCACTGTGGATCACTACGTCTGCATCGGCAGGAGCGACGGGCCGATCAAGACCTTCAAGGATGCGCTCAGCCGTGAGTTCCTGATCGGCGCGAGCCAGCCGGGCACGTCGACTCGCGACTATCCGGCGATGCTCAACCACACCACCGGCGCCAAGATCCGCCAGGTCAGCGGCTATCCCGGCACGCGCGAGATCGTGCTCGCGATCGAGAAGAACGAGGTGCAGGGGCTGTGCGGCTTCTCCTGGTCGAGCTTCAAGGCGCAGCGCGGCGACTGGCTCAAGTCCGGCTTCGTCCGTGTGGTGGTGCAGGAGCACGACAAAGGCAATCCGGAGATCAACAAGATGGGCATACCGGTGGCAGTGGACTTCGCCACGTCGCCGGAGAACCGCAGGATCATGGAGCTGGTGTATTCGGCCGAGACCTTCGGCCGGCCGTATATTCTTGCGCCCGGCGTGCCGGCGGATCGGGTCGCGGCGTTGCGCAAGGCTTTCATGGAGACGATGAAGGACCCTGAGCTTCTGACCGAGGCGCAGCGCATGGGCATCGCCATCGATCCGATCGCGGGCGAGGAGCTGCAGCAGCTCTCGGAGAAAATCTTCGCCACGCCCGCGGATTTCGTGGCCAAGACCAAGGCGGCAATGGAATACAAGGCTCCGTAGTCGAGATCACAAATCCCGTGTACGGCGCTGCATCGCCTTGTCCCATACGCTGCCGCGATCCTCGTCGAACACGAGTTTCGGATCGAGCGGCGCGGTGAACCAGCCGTTGTGCATCATCTCGTTTTCGAGCTGACCCGGCGCCCAGCCGGCGTAACCGAACGCCAGCAGGTATTTCTTCGGCCCGGCCTTCCTGGCGATGTCGCGAAAAATCTCCGGCGTCGCCGTCATCGCAATACCCGTGGCGACGTCCCGCGTCGCGTCGCGACGGTAGTCATCGCTGTGCAGCACCAGGCCGCGGTCGAGCTCTACCGGACCACCCAGATAGATCGGCACCGTGCCGGTTGCACCGTCGCTGCTCTCGCCGAGCGCTTCGAGCAGTCGAGCCATCGTCTGCTCGCCGGCGGGGCGGTTGATCACCACACCCATGGCACCGTCGGCGCCGTGTCGGATCATCACCAGCACGGTTCGCTGGAACCGCGGATCGCTCATGTCCGGCGACGCGATCAGGAGCTGCCCTTGCAGCGACGACCGGTCCGGCTTGGGATCACTGTTGGGCGGCGCAGCACCGAGCAGCAGCGCCGGCGTCAGAAGCGCCGCGAACACCGGCAGCCATCGCATGACGGGGAGCGGAGACATGAGCTTCTCCTTGCACTACACCGGCTGCGCCAGCTCCTTGTACGAGCGCGCCACCACCGCAACCGTATCGGCATTCGGCGTGCCCGGGTTCTTCTCCCACTCCCCGAGCAGCTCTGAATTGTCGACAATCATCTTGCAGCGCTGGTAGCGCCGCTGCGTGAAATCGTTCAGCACTGCCACCACCGGCGTGTGCCCTTGCAATAGCCGCGCCAGCACCACCGCGTCCTCGATGCCGATGCTGGCGCCGCTGGCGAGATGCGGTGTCGTGGTATGGGCGGCATCGCCGATGACGATGACGCGGCCCTTGTGCCACGGCGGCGGCAGGATCAGCGAGAAGATCGGGCGACAGATGATCTGCTCAGGAGACGTGACCTCGTCGCGGGCGCGGCCAAGCGCACCGCCGAACTCCGTGAGCAGGCCCCGCATCATTGCCGGCAGCTCCCCGTCGGTCCAGCGCGGCCGCTCCGGCACGTTCTGCACGATGTAGATGTACATGTGCTTTTCAGAGATCGGGTTGAAGCCGGATTTGTTGGTCGGGCCGAAGTAGGAGTAACGGCCCAAGACCTCCGGTGACCGGCTCACCGTGGCGCGCCAGTTCATCTGGCCGGTGTACCGCGGCTGGTGCGCGGCACCGAACAGCATCTCGCGGATTTTCGAGCCCTGACCGTCGGCGCCGACCAGGAGGTCGTAACGCGCCTCGACGCCGCCGCTGAACACGACGTCGACGCCGTCGTCATTCTGGGTGAAGGCGCCGACCGTGGTCCCGAGCCGGACCGACACGCCGAGCCGTTTCAGTTCTTCGGCCAATACCTCATGCACCACCTGCCGCAGCACGCCAACCGTGGCCGGATAGTTCGGCCCAAGCAGCCGGGGCAGTTCCACCGTGCCGGTCACATGGCCTGCGGCGTCGCAGGTCTTGAAATGCGAATAGCCGAAGCCGCGCCGGATGCAGCCATCCACGACGCCGACGCTCTGCAACGCCCGCAATGCCGGTCCCTGCAGCGAAATGCCGGTGCCCGGCTCGGTCAGGTTCGGTCTGATTTCGGCGATCTCGCAGGCGATGCCGGCGCGCTTCGGCGCAAGGGCGCTGCTCAATGGTCCGCAACCACTCAAAAATCGTTGGGACCCAGATCGTAAGAGCCTTTGTTGCCGCGTCTGTAGACTTTCGCTGCAACCGCGCGGATCTGATCGAGATGGGTGTCAAAGGCGCCCAGCAGGCTCACCTCATCGGCCGGCATGTCCGGTTGAAGCCGCCGCAACGCGTCCGCCGCGACATAGAACGACGTCTCCATCGCGCTGTCATAGCCCCAAAAACGGACGGCGCGACGCGTCGAGTCATAGCTGCGGCTGGCGTTAGGGAAGTTCAATGCCACGATGTGTTTCGCCTTGGGCCAGTTGTCCCAGCCGCCATCGAACGCGCGCCAGTAGAGCAATCAGCGCCGTCAGTATTATCGACGCCCGAAGCAGCAAGTACAAGGGAGCGGCGGCCTGCAAAATTCTCGAAAAGACCGGATTTGCTGCTTTGGCCCCCTGGTTTTGTCGTCGTTTAGTTCTATATACAGGCCATGGTTTGAACGATTTTCGTTCAAATTATATTTCGCCCTATTTGATGAATTTGGATCCGATCCGGGCGTCTGATATGAATCAGGAGCATCCATGGCACATGAAACACAGGCGCTAAATCGAGTGCGTGACCAGGCGCAGAAGCAAGTGAAGGACCTGACCGGGTTCGATTACAGCGCACCGGCGGAGCTTTATCCCAGCCGTATCCGAAAGGGCCGCGGACGCATCACGTACAAGCGTTTCGACTCTGCCGCCGAAGCGCTGCAATTTGCAATCGAGAAAATCCCCGCCGAGGTTTTGCTGGGTGCGTACCTTGAGGTCGACGAGGCGCGTTTCGGGGTTCAGGAAATCCGTTTCCTTTATGACAGCGCGGCCTATCCGCTGCCGCGCGCGGTTGCGCAAAACTGAACGCAACGCCGCTGGCCGCCCGCACCGTCAAGTCAGATGGGCTGGACGTCTAATCTAGATGTAGAGGCTCGCCATCTGCGCTTCCGGATAGCGCGTGCCCTTCACCGCGCCGGCCGGCACGGCCCCGGCGATTTCGGCTAGCTCGCCCTCGGAGAGCTTTACGCTGAGCGCGCCGATGTTCTCCAGCAACCGCTTCTTCTGCTTGGTGCCGGGGATCGGGATCACGTCGCTGCCCTGCGCCAGCACCCACGCAAGCGCAAGCTGGGCCGGCGTGCAGCCCTTGCGCACGGCGATGGCCTGGACTTTTTCGGCAAGCGCTGCGATTGTGCTTGAGGTTGTCTCCGGCGTATCTCGGTTGTCGCTTGCGCGTATCGCCGTCGGTCAGCGTTGCCGGGTCGGCGATGTCAGACGTCAGCAAGCCGCGACCGAGCGGCGCATAGGCGACGAAGGAAATGCCGAGATCGCGCGTGGTCTTGCGGGTGTCGTCGCCCTGCTCGCGGTAAAGCAGCGAAAATTCGTTCTGCACGGCGGCGATCGGATGCACCTTGTGGGCGCGAGCGATGGTCTTCGGCGACGCTTCGCTGAGCCCCAGCGCCCGGACCTTGCCCTGCTGCACCAACTTGGCCATGGCGCCGACGGTGTCCTCGATCGGCACGGTCGGATCGATGCGGTGGGCGTAGTAGAGATCGATCACATCGACGCCAAGACGCTTCAGGCTTGCCTCGCACGAGCTGACGACGAACTCGGGCCGGCCGTCGGCATATTTTCCACCGGCGCCGCCGAGATTGCCGAACTTCGTCGCAATGATGACGCCCGCGCGCTTGCCTTTGAGCGCGTTGCCGAGCAGCGTTTCGTTCTGGCCCTTGCCATAGGCGTCGGATGAATTGAACAGCGTGATCCCGGCCTCGATCGCTTCCTGGATCAGCGTCGTGGCCGCGGCGTCCTCCGACGGCCCGTAGGTGCCGGAAAACGACATGCAGCCGAGGCCGATTGCAGAAACCTCGATGCCGGTCTTGCCGAGCGTGCGCTTGGGCAACGATTGAGCCACAGTGTCCTCCATCCTGATGTGATTTAGCCGGAAACGATAGACCGTCGCGCGGCCCGCGCCAACCTTGTCTAAGTCCGGTGTCGTGAAATTTGGAACAGCGTCCACCGTCTAAACCAGTAAATCGAGTGGCACGCCGAGCACGCGAGCGATCTCCTTCAACGCCGCAGCCGTGCCCTTGCGCCGACCATTCTCCAAGTCGGAGATATAGCCCTGACCGATGTTGGTCTTATAAGCGAGATAGAGCTGAGTGATATCCTTCCATTCACGAAGGACACGGATCGCATTCTCGCCGCCGGCGATCCTGTTGAGGATGTCGAGCGGGATCAGCGCATCACCATCTGCGATTTCCTTGCGGGCCCGCTTCACCAGCCGTGCTGTGCCTACATCCTCGTCGGCCTCGGCAGCCCTGGCGACCAGCGCCTCGTATTCCTTGCGGGGCAGGATCGCGATCTCGCCCTTGCCGGTCCTCTTGAACTGCACAGTCATGATTTGCCCATTTAATCGCAGATTTCCCGGCGGTGCCCGACCGCGACAACGGTCATAGTCTTGGCGTCTTCAACGAAGATGACGCGATGGTCTCCGATCCGAAGCCGGCACCCGGCCCGACCCCTGAGCCGCTTCACGTCGCCCGTCCCGGCCGACGCATAAGCCTCAAGCTTCGGCATGATCCGGCCGCGAACGGCAGCCGTGAGCTTGATCCACTGGCGGGCCGCAGCGGACGCGAAGACGACGGCCTTCATTGATCAAAATATCGCATTCTGCGATATTCGCGTCAAGCCGCCATTGCCTGATGCGATAGCCTTGGTGGTCGCTGCCGCGCGCTACTTCGGCCCCTCACCGGGGATCGTCCCCGGCGGCAGCGCATAGCAATGGTCGGCAACCTGGCCGGGCGTGGTCCACCACACCCGGTCGCGCTTGCCGTGCTCGACGCAATGCTTGAGCGCCTTGCGCAACGCCGGCAGCCGGAACGGCTGGCCGACCACGAACGGATGCAGCGACAGCGTCATCACCAGCGGTTGCGCCGCGCATTGCTCGACCATCTCGTCGAACTGGTCGACGATCATGTCGGCGAACTCGCGCGCGGTGTTCTCGCGGTGGATGATCGAGGCGGAGTCGTTGAGCTCCGCCGGATAGGGCACGGACAGGATTGGGCCCGCACGAGTCTTCAGCCAGAACGGCTGATCGTCGGCCGGCCAGTCCATCACATAGCTGTAGCCGGCCTCCTTGAGCAGATCGATGGTGACGTTGCTCTCGGCCGCCGCCGGACCCATCCAGCCCTTCGGCGGCTTGCCCTCGCGCTTCGCAATCTCCTGCGTCACGTCGTCGATCAGCCGCTTCTCGTCGAGCTCCCAGAGATCGCCCTGGCGCTCGGCGTTGGTGCGGCCGTGACCGACCACCTCGTCGCCGCGCGCGCTGATCTTGTCGGTGATCTGCGGATGGTATTCGTAGAGCAGCGAGTTGATGTTGTGCGCCGCCGGCAGCTTGAACTGCTCGAACAGGTCGAACAGCCGCCAGATGCCGACCCGGTTGCCGTAGTCGCGCCAGGAGTAGTTGCGCTGCTGCTGCGGCTCGCCCTTCTTGGCCGGGTCCCAGCCGGTACCCTTGCGATAGGCGTAGACCTCGATGTTGGTGGTGGTGCAGAACGCCAGCCGCTTGCCGCCCGGCCAGGAATAATCCTTGCGCTCGCCAATCACCGAATAGTCGTAGCGGTTGTGCTTGGGCAGCGTCAGCATGGGTGTCTCCATCACGGCAGCGGCTGGGATTTGGTCCGCGCGTTGCCGCGCGGCGACATTCTAATACGGCCGCATGCCGATGAAATCGAGCTTGTCGCGTGCGGCCCGCTGGAGGACGCTACGTCTCGTCCGCGGGCTCTGCCGTGAGCGGCGGGTTCACTCTGAGAGGTCCGCTTGCGAGCGTGATCGTTCGTCGCGCGACATAGTGAGAGGGAACCGGTTGCCCCGGCGCAGCCTCGCGGGATCGGGCGAACAATGCCGCTCCTGCGGTGCCTCCCCATCTCACGAGATCGTGCTCATCGCAGGTCGACGCGATGGCCAGCCCGATCCCCTGGAGATGACCCCTGCGGTAGCAGTAAGACGCGAGCGCCGCCCTGACGTCGGGACTCACGGTCGCAATCAACGCCGGCAGCCCTTCCTTGCTGGCCCGGTACAACGAGCCCAGCATCTCGTCGCTGACCGGGCAGGGATCACCGTCCGAATCGCGGTTGATTCGCATACCCCACCTTCGACCAAATTCACGCAAATGCCAAATGGCATGTGCCAGACCGGTTAGCCGCGGGCGAGCCTGCGCTCGGGCAGTTGCAGAAGCCTGAAGTGGGGAACACGCGAGCTGTTCCAGCTATACATCGTTTTCCAGCACCTCTGGCAGTTGGCATAGCTTCGCTGCCGGAACGAAATATTCGTCATCAGGAGCTCATATTCGGCTTGGCAATGCGGACATTTGAAGATTGTCATAGCCATGATGTTCGCCCGCCGGAATGCCGATGCCCGCAATCGAAAAGGACTCGCGTTTCATCGCGGTCCGCCAAGGACCTGTCTTCAGAGGTCATCAAAAATCCAAGCTAAGCTCGTTTTCCTTGGCGATGCGCTCATGCGCTTCGCTCGCGCTCTTCAGGCGGTACTGTTGCTGATCGCCGTCCGAAGGCAAGAGCTTCACGATCTTGAAACTGCTGTTCGCCCCCAGGCGTCGCAGGGCATCCGAACTGTATCGAACGGTCTGGCCGACCTTGTATTTGTGCGAATGCGCTTCCATCCGAGTCTCCTTGCCGCGAATGACGCATCCAGCTCACGTTGCCGTGACGCCCAAACGTCACAAGCGGCGGCCGACCGTCACAGTGTTTGAAAAGCGACGCCCCGCTGAGCGTCATGTCAATCCCACCGTGCGCCTATTCCCCTGCGAAGTCGAGCGTTAAAAGCGCGCCGCAGCGAGCGGCCGGCGATCAGAGCTTATTAAGAACAAGAGCCTAGGATTGCCCGACAAGCCTCGAAAATCCATACGGCCCGCGCCTTCGGCGACTTTGCGTCATGAGATGACGAAGGCCACAGCATTTGGTGACGCAACAGCATTAACAAATCGGGAGTCATCTCAATGAGAAAGACATTGCCGGAAAAGATGTTCAGCGACCCGGAACAGTCCAGGCTGGCGGCGCTGCGCGCCTGGGTTCTGGATCATCAAGTCACCGAAATCGAGATGAACGAGCGGCAGTTCTGGAATTTTGCGCAGCTTCAACCCGTCGCCGAGAAACCATGGGTGACGTTCATGGGCCGCCCGGTTCACGTGCCCAACATGCCCGAGGGCGCGCAAAAATACCTCGGCATTTACGACAAGCGGCTGCCGGGCGTCATCTGATCTCCTGACGTTGCTGAAAGTTGCGGCGCTGCCGGGCTGCACTGCCGCACTCATCTCGGCGGTTCTCCGGCCGCCGGACCGTATGATATCGTCGCCCGGACGAACCGCACGTTTCGGAACCGGGAGTGACACGAAAATGACGATGCGTTTTCTCGCCACCACGTTCATGGCGCTCACGACCTTTGCCGCCGCGCACGCGCAGTCCTATCCGACCCATCCCGTGACGATCATCGTGCCCTACCCGGCCGGTGGGCCGACCGACCAGGTGGCGCGCCAGGTCGCGCCGAAGCTCTCCACCAAGCTCGGCCAGCAGTTCATCATCGAGAGCATCAGCGGCGGCGGCACCAACATCGCCGGCCAGCGCGTGGCACGCTCGGCGCCCGACGGCTACACGCTTTACATCCACAACCTGCAAATCTCGGCCAACGTGTCACTCTACAAAACGTTGCCGTTCGACACCGAGAAGGATTTCCAGCCGATCACCATGGTCAATTCGAACCCGCTGGTGCTGGTCGGACGCAAGGACTTGCCCGCCAAGACGCTGCCGGAGTTGGTCGCGTGGATGAAATCTGCCAATCCGCCAGCCAAGATGGGCCATCCCGGCGTCGGCTCGACCGGCCATCTCGCCACGTTCCTGCTGGCGCAGGCGCTCGGCGTCAAGGTCGACCACATCCCCTATCGCGGCGCCGCCCCGATGCTGCAGGACCTGCTCGGCGGCCACATCGATCTGTTCTTCGCCACTCCGCAGCAAGTGGTCAGCCAGTTTGCTTCCGGCGCGGTCAAGGTATACGGCATCACCTCGAAGGAAACATCGTCGCAGTTCCCGGGTGTCCCGAGCTTCGTTGCGGCCTACGGGCCCAAGCTCGACATTTCGTTCTGGCACATCCTGCTGGCGCCCGCCGCGACCCCGCGGCCAATCGTCGACGCGCTCAACGGAGCCATGCAGGAGGCCCTGAACGATCCGGAAATCCTGAAAATCTGGGCGGTCAGCGGCATGGCGCCCTTCCCCAAGGAGCAGCGCACGCCGGAAGGCGCGGCGGCTTACCTCAAGAAGGAGATCGCCCACTGGGGCGAGGTGGTGCGCGACAACCACATCGAGGCGCCGACGAATTGACCTACTTCGCCTCCTGGCCATCAACAATTAGAATAACTGCGCATGACAAATCCCTCCCCCACCAAAATCTCCATCCGCGGCTGTAACATCGGCCTGATGCGCAGCGGCAAGGGCCGCCCGCTGCTGCTCCTGCATGGCGCCGGCGGCGGCGCCAACTGGCTGCCGTTCATGGCCGATCTTGCCGAACATCACGACGTGATCGTGCCGGAACATCCGGGCTTCGGCGCAGTCCGACACGCCGGACTGGCTCGACACCATCCCGGACCTCGCCAACTTCTATCTCGATTTCATC
Source organism: uncultured Alphaproteobacteria bacterium (assembly GCA_963702635.1). Lineage (GTDB taxonomy): Bacteria > Pseudomonadota > Alphaproteobacteria > Rhizobiales > Xanthobacteraceae > Z2-YC6860. The sequence continues at coordinate 1,831,437 of CAVPDL010000001.1, read as the reverse complement.
GACCAGCTCGACCTCGATCAGCGTCGATCTGGTCGGCCATTCGCTCGGCGGCTGGGTCGCGGCCGAGCTTGCCGCGCGCAACACCCGGCGGCTCGCGTCGCTGACGCTGGTTTGCGCCGCCGGCATCCACGTGCCAGGGCGTGCCGCAAGGTCGACACCGTTCCTGCGCAACGACGAGCAGCGCGTCCGCGACATGTTCCACGACCAGAAGCGCGCCGACGAGATGCTCAAGCACGCGCTCAAGCCCGGAGCTCGAGGACATCAACCTCAAGAACCGCACCATCACCGCCAAGCTGATCTGGCAGCCGCGCGGCTACGACCCGCAGCTTGCCAAATGGCTGCACCGGATCGACGTGCCGACCCACATCATCTGGGGCGCCAACGACCGGCTCTATCCGAAGGAATACGCCGCCGCCTATCAGCACCTGATCCCGGGATCGAGCGTCACCATCATCCCGGAGTGCGGACACATTCCGCAGGTCGAGCAGCGGCAGGCGTTCGTCGCCGCGCTCGAAGGCTTCCTCGAAAAACGGAAGGTCGCCGCATGAAAATCTTCAACTTCCACCTGATGCCGTACCGGCATGCCGATCTCGACGCCATCGAGAAGCACGGCACCGCCTGGGTCACCTACTCCAACAGCGACTACGATCCGGAGAAGGGCGCCGGCCTCTATCACGAGTATCTCGACCAGATGGAGTACGCCGACAAGCTCGGCTTCGACGGCGTCTGCCTCAACGAGCATCACCAGACCGCCTACGGCATGATGCCGATCCCGGGCGTGCTGGCCGGCGCGCTGGCGCGCTCGGTCAAGCGCGCCAAGCTCGCGATCCTCGGCCGCGCGCTGCCGCTGCTCAACAATCCGCTGGTGGTCGCCGAAGAATACGCCATGCTCGACAACCTGACGCGCGGCCGCTTCATCGCCGGCTTCGTGCGCGGCATCGGCGCCGAGTATCACGCCATCGGCATCAACCCGGCGCAGTCGCAGGAGCGCTTCGCCGAGGCGCACGACCTGATCATCCAGCGCCTGGACCGAGCCGGGCCCGATCGCAATTCGTCGGCAAGCACTACCACTTCAACTACGTGAACCCCTGGCCGCGGCCCTATCAGAAGCCGCACCCGCCGATCTGGATTCCGTCGCAGGGCTCGGCAGTCGACGATCCGCTGGGCGGCGCAGATGAAATACACCTATGCGCAGACGCTCGCGCCGATCGCGGTGGTGGCGAAGTTCTTCCAGCTCTACCGCGACGAGGCCGAGAAGGCCGGCTATCAGGCGTCGCCCGACCAGCTCGCCTGGTCGAACACCATCTATGTCGCCGAGACCGACGCGCAAGGCGATGCGCGAGGCCAAGCCGCACATGGAGGCGCTGGCCAACAGCTTCCTGAAGATGCCGACCGAGATGCTGCTGCCGCCCGGCTACAGCAACATCGAATTCGATCAAGCGCATCCGCGCCGCCAAGGTCACCGGCAAGCCGCAGACCATCGAGGACCTGGTGCGCGCCGGCGTCGTCATCGATCGGCAGCCCGAACACGGTGCGCGAGAAGCTCGCCGAATACCAGGACCTCGCCGGCTTCAACACCTCGCTGACCAAGACCCAGTTCGGCACGCTGCCCGACGACATGACCCGCGCCAACATGGACGCGGTCGCCCAGGAGATTCTGCCGTACTTCCGCAACCGTTTGCCGCAGGGCAAAAGCAGGCCGCCGCGGAGTAAGAGCTGCCTGCGCAGGTCGTCCCGCGCGCGGTGCAGCGCGTAGCGCAGCGGAGTGGTGCACCGCAGACGCGGGGCCCGCTTCGCTGCGATGACCGGGGTCCCAGGTCGCACGCATCGCACTGCGTGCGCCCGGACTGAGCCGAGGGGCACGTCATGAAAGCACTTCCACGCCGCCAGTTCCTGCGTCTCGCCGGCGCTGCTGTGGCGATGCCGGCCATCTCGCGCCCGGCCTTCGCGCGACACCTATCCGTCGCGGCCGGTCAAGTTCGTGGTGCCGTTTCCGGCCGGCGGCGCGACCGACATCCTCGCCCGCATCCTCGGCCGCTATCTGCCGGACCATCTCGGCCAGCAACTGATCGTCGAGAACAAGCCCGGCGGCGGCACCAACATCGCCGTGTCGGCGGTGGTGAACTCGCCGCCGGACGGCTACACGACTGATCATGACGCTCGGCACCAACAGCATCAATCCGTGGCTCTACAAGTCGCTGCCGTTCAACTACCTGCGCGACATCGCATCGTCTCGGGCCTCGCCGAGCAGCCGCTGGTGCTGGGACCTCTATCCCGGCTTGCCGGCCAAGACCGTCGCCGAGTTCGTCGCCTACTGCAAAGCCAATCCCGGCAAGGTGGCGTTCGCTTCGTTCGGCGCGCGCACCGTCAGCCATCTGTCGCTGGAGCTGATCAAGCAGCCGACCGGCATCGACGTGGTGCACGTGCCATACCAGGGCGGCGCACCGATGCTGACCGACCTGATCGCCGGCCGGGTCCAGGCCGGCGTCGATGCTCTGCCGAATTCGCTGCAGCACATCCGCAGCGGCGCCGCGCGCGGCGCTCGCGGTGTTGTCGAAGGAACGCGCCCCGACCATGCCCGACGTGCCGACCGTCGGCGAGACCATACCCGGCTTCGAGGTCGCCTCCTGGGTCGGGCGTCGGCGTGCCGAACGGCACGCCGCCCGAGATCATCGCGGTATCTCAACCACGCCATCAACGCGGCACTCGCCGATCCCGAATTGAAGAAACGCTATGCCGATGTCGGCTCGGTGCCGATGATCATCTCCCCGACCGGGGCCCACACCCGCTTCGCCGCCGATACAGAAATGTGGGGCAAGGTGGTCAAGCAGGCCGGGCTGAAGCCGGAATAACAACAAGCCTTTCGTGTTCGGAGAAGCAAAAATGAAGAAACTTCCGCGCCGCCAGTTCCTGCGGTTTGCCGGCCTCGCCGCCGCCATGCCTGCCGTTTCCCGCACCGCCTTCGCGGAAACCTATCCGGCCCGGCCGATCAAATGGGTCGTGCCGTTTCCGGCCGGCGGCACCACCGACCTGCTGGCACGCGTGCTGAGCCAACCGCTGTCGGAGCGGCTCGGACAGCAGATCATCGTCGAGAACAAGCCCGGCGGCGGCACCAACATCGCGGTGCAGCAGGTCGTGAATTCGGCGCCCGACGGCTACACGCTCTTGATGACGCTCGCCACCAACACGATCAATCCCTCGCTTTACAAGTCGCTGCCGTTCGATTTTGCGCGCGACATCGTGCCGATTTCGGGCCTGGCCGAGCTGCCGCTGGTGCTGGACATCAATCCGAGCGTGCCGGCCAAGAACGTCGCCGAGTTCATCGCCTACGCCAGGGCCAATCCGGGCAAGCTCAGCGTCGCCTCGTTCGGCGCGCGCACCATCAGCCATCTGGCGATCGAGCTGATCAAGTCGCACACCGGCATCGACGTGCTGCACGTGCCGTATCACGGCGGCGCGCCGATGCTCACCGACATGATCACCGGCCGCATCCAGGCCGGCGTCGATGCCCTGCCGAACTCGCTGCCGCATATCCGCAGCGGCGCGGTGCGCGGGCTCGCCGTTTTTTCGCCGCAGCGCAATCCGGCGGTGCCCGACATACCGGCCATCCAGGAATCCATCAAAGGCCTCGAGATCAGCGCCTGGACTGGCATCGGCGTTCCCAAGGGCACGCCGGCCGAGATCGTCGAGCGGCTCAACCGAGACATCAACGCTAGTCTCGCCGACGCCAACTTGAAGAAGCGCTATGCCGATGTCGGCGCGGTGCCGCTGTTGATGAGCCCTGCCGAGGCCAAGACACGCGTTGCCGACGACCTGGTGAAATGGGCCAAGGTGGTCGAGCAGGCCGGCCTGAAGAAGGAGTAAGGCTGCGCCCAGCCCTGGCAGGCGCCGGTCGAAGCTGGCACACTGCCGGCCACGCCTTGCCAACGACGGAGACAGACCATGGCAGCCCGCATCCGCCACATCGCGCTTTGCGTCAAGGACATCAAGGCGACCGCCGACTTCTACGAGAAGGCGTTCGGCCTCAAGCGCACCGAGATCAAGGAGGGCAAGACCGCCTGGAACTGCTACATGAGCGACGGCGAGGTCAACCTCGCGCTGCTGCAATACAAGGGCGAGGAAGGCTCCGGCGTGCCCAAAGGCTGGACCGGCATCCACCACTTCGGCTTCCAGTGCGACGACCTGCCGGCGCAACAGAAGCAGGTCGAGAAGGCCGGCGGCAAGTTCTTCTACGATCTCGGCGATCCCGAGGACGAAGGCTTCGAGCGCAAGTTCAAGGACCCGAACGGCATCGTCTTCGACATCAACTGGAAGGGCTGGCAGCTCACCAAAAGCAAGGTGAAGAACGCCAAGGGCGGCCTCACCCCGGACAAGCCTGCGACGAAACGCGCCGCCGCGGCGCGTAAGAAGAGTCAGCAAAAAGACCGCGAAGCCGGGCAAGATGGCACGCAAGAAGAAGTAACGACAACCTCTCTCCGCCTCATCCTGAGGAGCGCGCTCTTGCGCGCGTCTCGAAGGATGGGGCGGCCGCATGCTTCGAGACGCGCCTTCGGCACTCCTCAGAGCATGAGGCCGGGAGAGGCTGTCACCCGAGGGAGGAAAACCGAAAATGCTTCGGCTCGCGCTTTCGCTTGCGCTCGCGGCGCTATCCGCATTCAGCGCGCAGGCGCAGAACTATCCGACTCGCGCGGTCACCATCATCGTGCCGTTCGCAGCCGGCGGACCTGCCGACATCACCGGGCGGATCGTCGCCGACATCTTCTCGCGCCACCTCGGCCAGCAGTTCGTGGTCGAGAACGTCGGCGGCGCCGGCGGCACCACCGGCACGACGCGAGCCGCGCGCGCCAATCCCGACGGCTACACCCTGATCTCCGGCCATCTTGGGACCAACGCGCTGGCTCCGATGTTCTATCCCAATCTTGCCTACGATCCGGAAAAGGACTTCGAGCCGATCGGACTGATCGCCGAGCAGCCCGAGCTTCTGACCGTGCGCAAGGATTTCCCGGCCAACAACCTCAAGGAGTTCGTCGCCTACGCCAAGGCCAACGAGAGCAAGCTGAACATGGCGCATGCCGGCGTCGGCTCGGTGTCCTACATCGGCTGCCTTCTGCTCAACTCATCGATCGGCATCAAGCCGACGCTGGTGCCGTTCACCGGCACGGCGCCGGCGATGAACGCGATCCTCGCCGGCCAGGTCGACTACGACTGCGATCCGGTGCTGGGACCGCTGCCGCATGTGCGCGCCGGCACTGCCAAGGCGCTCGCCATCGCGGCCAAGAATCGCAGCCCGCTGCTGCCCGACGTGCCGACCTCCGCCGAGCAGGGCATGCCGGAGTTCGAAATGGCGCCGTTCTATGCGGTGTTCGCGCCCAAGGGCACACCGCAGCCGGTCATCGACAGATTGGTGGACGCGCTGAACAAGGGCCTCGACGAGCCGGCGGTCCGCGCGAGGCTCGAGAGCCTTGGCGCAACCATCGCCGAGCCCTCCCGGCGCGGGCCTGCGGCGCTCGCCACGCTGGTGAGAGCGAGATCGCCCGGCTAACGCCGGTCCTGAAGGCGGCGGCTGCGAAGTGACGCGCAGCGTCATTCCGGGGCGCGCTGAAGGCGCGAACCCGAAATCCAGCGGCGACCGCCGCACTTGAAATCTCGGATTCCGGGTTCGCTCGCTGCGCGAGCGCCCCGGAATGACGTGGAGGTTCGCCGCTACCCCTCGATCCCCATCGCCTCGGCGAACGCCGCACGCACCTCGGGCGGCTGACCGTAGTGATGGCGGAACTCCTTGAGCCGCCCGCGCAGCAGCGGGTCCTTCTGAAACTGCTCGATCGGAATGCCTTGCGTGTTCAGCTCGCGCGCCATGTCGGGCAGGTCGATCGCCTTGGCCTTGGCCGGATCGCGGATCACGCCCTTCGGATCGCGCCCGGCCTCGATCGCCTCCAGTTCCTCGAAGAAGCGGTTGCGCATCATCGAGATGCCGACGTCGCTCGAGCGCAGATTTTCCTTGGTGCGGTCGGCGATGGCGCCCTGCCCGACCCAGGCGACGATGTCCTGGTTGATGACGTGGCTGGTGATCCAGCGCCCGTCGTCGCCCTTGATCGGGCTCTTCCAAGTCGGCACGCTGTTCTGCACATAGGGCTCGCGGCCCTTCGGCACGCGGACGAAAAACCACGCCACCGACAGCGTGTTCTCGTCGTCGACCGGCACGCGCCATTCGAAATGCCGGCCGAGGTAGAAGCCGTTCGGCCACAGCGCGACGCGGCCGACGGTCCAGTAGCGGTCCTCCTCGCTCTGGCCCTCGCGCACGCGCTTGTAGGTGAAGCCGTGGTCGAACTCCTCGAACTTCAGCTTGAGATGCTTCGGCGCGTTGGCGTCGCCGCCCTGCATCCGGTTGCTCCAGTTGTCGTGCATCCATTCGAAGTGCACGGGGTCGATCGAGTTCTCCTGGCACTGGAACCAATTGCACGGCACGTCGGCGAGCACGATCTCGCGGAAGCCGTTCTGCCAGGTGAACGGCTCCCACTCCGGCAATTCCGGCGCCGGCTTCGGACCCATGTAGGCCCACAGCAATCCGGCCATCTCGCGCACCGGATAGGCCTTGATCTCGCAGCCCGACTTTGACGGCTTCGGGCTCACGGTGTCCTCGTAGGGCTGCTCGATGCAGGCGCCGGTCTCGTCGTAGCGCCAGCCGTGGTAGCTGCAGCGGATGCCGCTCGCCTCGACCCAGCCGTAGGACATGTCGGCGCGGCGGTGCGGGCAATGGCGGTCGACCAGGCCGTAGGTGCCGCCTTGGTCCTTGTAGAGCACCAGATTCTCGCCGAGCAGCCGGATCGGCTTGATCGGATTGATCGCAAGCTCGCTCGCGCCGCCGATCGGCTGCCAGTAGCGCCGCAACAGTTCGCCCATCGGCGTGCCGGGACCGACGCGGGTGAGGATGTCGTTGCGGGCGGAGGTGAGCATGAGACCCTCTGGGGTTTGCCTAGAATTAGCAATTTGATCGAGCGTCAGGAAGGTCCGCTTTTGAAGCCATGGCCATTGACGGCCCGGGCGCCTTTCGCTGAGGATCGACCATGAGCTGGTTTCGTAAAAACTTGCGGATGGGCTCGCACCTGGCGCTGCTGGCGCTGGCGATCCAGCTCGTGCTGTCGTTCTCGCACGTCCACCTCAACGGCGCTCTGCAGAGCCAAGAATATACCGCGTCCATCGCGGGCGCAGACGACGCCGGCGGCACGCCGCCCAAGTCGCCTGTCGCGCCCCATGACTTGATCTGCGCCGTCTGCACGTTGCTTCAATTGGCCGGCAGCCTGGTGTGTCCTGCGGCACCGGCATTGGAGCTGCCGCAACAATTCGACGTGGCGCCCCCCCAATCACCCGGCGCGCCGCTCTTGGCTGCATTGCCGCATCTGCCATTCAACGCCCGCGCACCACCCTCCGCCTGACGCCACGGCCTGTACCAGTGTCCGTCTACCCGCGTCAGAGCCATTTCCATGTCCGAGTTTCGCAGCCGCGCCATTGGCGCGAGTTTCGCGATTGCATGCGTTGCCCCGTTTGTCGCCTTCGCACCTGCGACCGCGGCGGATGCGCCCGGCCAGACGTTGCCGATGCCGGCGTCTGCGCCGGCTTACGACTGGTCCGGGTTCTATCTCGGCGGACACCTGGGCTATAGCCGCGGCAGCGTGGCGAACACGGTGTTCGATCCCGCGGCGGCGGCGTCAAGCAATTCGTTCGGCAGTCTCTTCGCCGGTATGCAGGCGGGCTACAACATTGTCCTGCCGTCGCGGATGCTGCTGGGAATTGAAGGCGATATCTCGTTTGCGAATTTCTATGCGGACTCTCAGATCGCACTGCGCCTCACCAACCGCAGCGCAGTGACCGAGGACCTCGACTTTATCAGCACGGTGCGCGGACGCGTCGGCTACGCATTCGATCGCTGGCTGGTGTATGGCACGGGCGGATTTGCCTTCTCGCAAGCGCGTCTGTTGGAGAGTCCCGGCCTGCTGCTCGATCAGGACAAGATCACAACCGGCCGCGCCGGCTGGGTGGCCGGCGGCGGCGCCGAGCTCGCGATCGCGCCGCAATGGAGTGCGCGGCTCGAATACCTCTACGATCGGCTCAACGGCATCGCCGCCGCGTTCCCATCGGACACACGCTACAAATCGGCGTTCAAGCTGCAGACCCTGCGGCTTGGCCTGAACCGCAAGTTTGGTTCGGGCGGAGAAAGCCCGGCAGGCGTCGACGCCAGCGACCCGTGGCCGATCGCGGCCAACGATTGGAACGTGCATGGCCAGATGACGTTCATCGGCCAGGGCTATCCGTCGTTTCGTTCGCCCTACCAGGGTCAGAACAGCCTGCAGGGCCATCAGCAATTCAAGAACACCACCAGCGCCACTGCCTTCCTTGGCCTGCGCCTGCCGGAGAACACCGAGTTCTATATCAACCCCGAGTTGATGCAGGGCTCCGGCCTCAGCGAGACTTTCGGCCTCGGCGGCTATTCGAACGGTGAGGCCCAGAAGTCCGGCTTTCCGAATTCCGCGCGCCAACATCGCCCGGGTGTTCGTCCGCCACACCTTCGGGCTCGGCGGCGAGCAGGAGAACATCGAGGACGGAGCGAACCAGCTTGCCGGCAAGCAGGACATCAACCGCATCACGGTCGCCGCGGGCAAACTATCGGTGATCGATTTCTTCGACGGCAACACCTATTCGCACGATCCACGCCGGGACTTCCTCAATTGGAATTTATACTGCTGCGGCTCCTACGACCTGACGATGGACAAGGTCGGCTATACCTGGGGCGCCTATGCCGAGCTCAACCAGAAACTTTGGGCGCTCCGTGCCGGCTACTTCCTGTTGCCGACCTCGTCAAACGTGAACTCGTTCGACACCCATATCCCCGTGCGCGGGCAATATCTTGCGGAGCTCGAGCTGCGGTATTGGCTGTGGTCGCAGCCGGGCAGGTTCCGGGTGATGGGCTATCTCAGCCGCGGCAATGCCGGCGGCTACACCGAGGCCGTCGCTCTTCCCCTGGCCAGCCCAAATTATCCCGACATTGCGCTGACGCGGCGCGTGCGAAACAATCCGGGGGTCACGGTCAACCTCGAGCAGGCGATCACCGATCAGCTTGGCGTCTTCTCCCGCGCCAGCGTGGGCGGCGGCCAAACCGAGAAGCTCGGTTGGACCGATTGCGACGCCAGCTTCTCGCTCGGCGCTGTGCTGAAGGGCGCGGCCTGGGGACGCCCTGACGACCGGATTGGTCTGGGCGGCATCGTCGATGCGCTGTCGCCCGCGGCGCGCACCTACTTTGCGGCCGGTGGACTCGGCATCCTGATCGGCGACGGCCAACTCAATTACCGTCAGGAGAAAATCCTGGAGGCGTTCTACGCCTACAGCGTCAATTCATACGTGACGGTTTCGCTCGATTATCAATTCATCACCAATCCCGCATACAACGCGGACCGCGGCCCGGTCTCGATTTTCGCCGGCCGCGTGCACGCGGAATTTTAAGCGGCGGCTCAACCAGCTCAGAGGACGTTGCATAAGGCTCGTGGCGACTGCCGAATTAAAACGTCGACTTCAGCTTGAGCGTGTCCAGCCGATTGACCGACTGCACCTCGACGCGGCGCGGCTCGCCGCCGGACAGCACGTCGAGCGGCACGGTGACGCCGGCGTCGCCCCTCGCCCAGACCTTGCGATAGAAATCCGACAGCGTGCGCGTCCGCTCGCCGCCGACGCCGACGATGATGTCGCCGCGCTTGAGCCCGGACTTCTCCGCCGGGCCCGCCCGGCGTGACGCGGCCGACGAACAGCCGGCCGTGCGCCGCCTGGGCGTTGACGCCGAGCCAGGGGTGAGCCGGGCCCGGCGGCGCGCCCCTTGGCCAGAAGGTCCGCCATGATCGGCACCAGCAGATCGATCGGCACGAACATGTTGCCGGGACTGCCCTCGCCCTCGCCGTTGGCGTCGCCGACGACGAGCGAGCCGACGCCGACCAGCTTGCCGTCGCGGTTGATCAGCGCCGCCCCGCTCCATGCCGGATGCGGCGGGCTGGTGAAGATCGCGCCCTCGATCAGGTACTCCCAGCTTCCGGCGAACTCGCGGCGGCTTGCCACATGCACCGGCAGCACCATGCCGGTGCCGCCGACCGCTCGCCACCAGCTCGGGATCCTGCTCCTTGACGTCCGCCGACTTGCCGAACGCGATCGGCTTGATCTTCGGCGGCTCGATGCGTGCGCAGCAGGCCGAAGCCGGTCTCGGGATCGTAGCCCACCACCGCCGCCGGCAAGGTGCGGCCGGAGTTGGTGACGACCTCGGCGGCATGCGCCTCCACCATCAGATAACCGATGGTCAAAATGAGGCCGCTCTCGTCGATGACGATGCCGGAACCCTCGCGCTCGCGGCCAAGGTTTTGAACCGAGCTGCCGTCGGGATTGATGAAGGTCTTGATCCGCACCACCGCGTCGACAAGCTCGTCGAGCTGTGGTCGCCCGCGGCCGGCGCAGACACCAACAAGGAGCCAGAGCCAGAAAAATCGAAGGCGCGACCGGCGTGGCGCATGACCGACCCCATCCGAACGGCCATTCGCCATTCGTTCACCGCATTATAGCGCGCCGACGTCGCTCGACCCCTCACCTTTGCCGCAAATCACCATATATATCCATCTGTTCGCATGAAGCCGGCGCGTGCCGGCGGTTGAGCCGATGCCCGCGCCCCGACTGCTCGTCATGGAAGGAAATTCGCCGGAAACCCGTGCCCAGCACGTGGCGGCCGGCGGCACGGTCGCCAGCAAGGGCTATGCCAATCTGCTGCAGGAGCTTCTACCCGGCGCCGTGGTCGACATCTGCTTTCCCGGCGATCCCGGCGTCAACCTGCCGACCGGGCAGGCGCTAGAAGGCTATGACGGCGTCGCCATCACCGGCTCGGGACTGCACGTCTACGACGGCGGGCCCGAGGTGACGCGGCAGGTCGAGCTGGCCCGCGCCGTGCTCGACGCCGGCACGCCGGTGTTCGGAAGCTGCTGGGGGCTTGCAAGTGCTGACCGTCGCCGCAGGCGGCAGCGTGCGCAAGAATCCCAAGGGCCGCGAGATCGGCTTTGGCCGCGCGCATCAAGCTGACCGAAGCCGGCCGCAAGCACCCGATGTATGTCGGCAAGCCCGATGTGTTCAATGCGCCGACAGTGCATCTCGACGAGGTCGAAACCGTCGCCCCGGGCACCACCGTGCTCGCCAGCAACGAGGTCTCCGACGTGCAGAGCGCGGAAATCCGCATCAACGGCACCATCGCCTGGGGCGTGCAGTATCATCCGGAATATCCGCTGCGCGAGATCGCCGCGATCGTGCGCCGCATCGGCCAGCGCCTGATCGACGAGGGCTTCTTCCTCGACACCGCGGAGATCGCGACCTTCGCCGGCGACCTCGACACGCTCGACCGCGATCCAGCCGATCAAGCGGCTCGCCTGGCGCTACGGCATCAGCCAAACGTGCTGGACAAGAAGCTGCGCACCGGCGAGCTGGCGAACTGGATCGAGTACCAGGTGCTGCCGGCGCGGGCGAAGCGCGGGCGGGGATGACGATGGCCCTCAAGAATTTGGATTTCCGCGGCCGCAACGTCATGGTGACGGGCGGCACCGGCGCGCTCGGCCGCGCCGTGGTCGGCGCGCTGACCGAGGCCGGCGCGCACTGCCATGTCTCGTACATGATCGAGGCCGAGGCGAAATCGTTTCTGCGCGACATGTACGTGACGCTGCACGCGGTTGACGATCTCGCCAACGAGGCGACCGTTGCAAAACTTTATGGCGGCGCACCGAAGCTGTGGGCGTCAATCCATTTGGCCGGCGGCTTTGCCATGGACGGCATCGCCGGCACCGACAAAACGAAGCTGATGGCGCAGGTCGATACCAATTTTGTCGCCTGCTTCCTGTGCTGCCGCGCGGCGGTGAAGGCTATGAGACTGTCCGGTGGCGGTCGGATCGTTAACGTGGCGGCGCGTCCCGGCCTCGAATGGCGAAGCGGCGCCGGCATGGTGGCCTACGCTGCAAGCAAGGCCGCGGTGGCAGCGATGACCACAGCGCTCGCCGAAGAGGTCGCGAAGGACGGCATCCTGGTCAACGCGGTCGCGCCCTCGATCATGGACACGCCGGCCAACCGCGCGGCGATGCCGAACGCCGATCATGCGTCCTGGCCGAAGGTCGAGGAGGTGGCGGCGACGATCCTGTTCCTGGCTTCACCGGACAATACCGTCACCCGCGGCGGCATCGTGCCGGTCTACGGCAAGGCGTGACGCCTCCGAACGAAGCAGGCTAAAGAATCTGGCAGACTTCGTCGAAGCCGAAGCGGTCGTCCTGCTTCGGCAAGGTCGACGGATCGCCGTGGCCGAGGCAGCACAGGAAATTCGACTTGAAGCGGCCATCGGGGAAAAACTCGGCATCCACCTTGTCGTTGTTGAAGCCCGACATCGGGCCGCAGTCGAGGCCGACCGCGCGCGCCGCCAGCATCAGATAGGCGCCCTGCAGGGTGGCGTTGCGCAGCGCCGTGGTGCGGATCTGCTCGGGCGTGGTCTCGTACCAGCTCCGCGCATGCGGGTTGTGATACAGCCGCGGCAGGTGCTCGAAGAAGCGCATGTCGTAGGCGAGGATCGCCACCACCGGCGCGCCCAGCGACCTTCTTCTTGTTCTGCGACGACAGCGCCGGCGCCAGCCGCTCCTTCGCCGCGGCGCTGCGCAGGAACAGCAACCGCTGCGGCTGCGAGTTCGCCGTGGTCGGGCCCCATTTCGCCAGTTCGTAAAGCGCGCGCAGCTCGGCGTCGGTCACCGGCTGCGGGCTGAAGTCGTTGAAGCTGCGCGCGGTGCGGAACAGCCAGTCGAGCGCGTCGTCGGAAACGAGCGGCTTTACTGCGTTCGTTCATGAGCGGCCTCTTGCTGCGACCGCCTCAGAATGAGGCCGCTGTCGAACGAATGGAAGCCCGGATTATCCCGGCATCGGCACGAGATCGATCGGCAGGCACCTTGCAACAAGCCGCCTGACAGCACGCGGACGCAACGACCTTATGGCCCTCGGCATAGGCCTCGTGGTTCTTCTCGATGTCGTCGAGGTCGTAGAGGTAGTTCACCATCAGGCCGTAGGACTGGCTGATGCCGTTCTCGCTGCCGTCGCCGAGCCAATTCAGATCGCTCGAGCCGCGCGCCGTTGCCGAGATGGAAGCGCGCCACCGCATCATAGCGGCAGGCCGCGGCGGTTCTTGCGCGCGGAGAAAATACCAGGCGGCGGCCCGCAGCAGCGGCTCCTGCATCGGCTCGCGCGCCTGCGGCAATTGCCACCAGCCCTGGCGGTCGAGGCCCTGGAGCGCCGTGCGATCCTCGGCGGTAAGCGCCGCCGAATTCTCGGTCTTGCGCTCGCGGTCGAGCCAACGGGCGAAATCGGGCACCGGCGACAGCGTGACGAAGGTCTGCAGCCGCGGGTTCTCGCGGCGAAATCTCCTGCACCACCTGCTTGATCAGGAAGTTGCCGAACGATACGCCGGCGAGTCCGCGCTGGCAGTTGGAGATCGAATAGAACGTCGCCGTGGTGACCTTGTCCGGTGTCGGTGCTGTCGCGCTGCACCGACAGGATCGGCGCGATCGCATCGGGAATTTCGCGCGACAGCGCAACCTCGACGAAGATCAGCGGCTCGTCGACCAGCGCCGGATGGAAGAACGCGTAGCAGCGCCGGTCCGGCGGATCGATGCGGCGGCGCAGGTCTTCCCAGCTTCGAATCCGATGCACCGCCTCGTAGCGGATGATCTTCTCCAGGATCATCGCCGGCGTCGACCAGTCGATCCGGCGCAGCACCAGGAAGCCGCGGTTGAACCAGGACGAGAACAGATGCACGAAGTCGGCGTCGACCGCCGCAGATCGTCGCGATGATCGAGCGCGTCGAGAAGCTGCTCGCGCATACGCACCAGCGCCGCGGTGCCGCCCGGCGCCAGATTGAGCCGCCGCAGCAGCTCCTGGCGGCGCGGCTCGGCGGCGCGATGCACCTCGGCCGCCGCGGCCTGTCGGACGGCATCAGCCTGCCAGGCCGCAATCGCGGCATCGAGCCGCGCCCGGTCTGGACCGAAGCGGTTAGCCAGCGCCTCGAAGAAGGCGATGCGCGGTCCGGTGGTCAGTTCGGCGTACTTGGCGAGGATTTCGCCGGCGAGCGCCGCGCCAGACGCCTCGCCGCGGCCCGACAGCAGTTCCTCGCACAGCTCGGCCGAGCGTCTCCGAACGCGCCGCCGACTGGCCGCGGCGGTCGCGGGCGCGGTCGAGCAGCGCCCGGCCGCGCTCGGTGATGCTGTTGAGCATTTCGCCGAAGAAAGACGTGTTCATGGCGGGAGAATACCACGGCTGCTCGAGTCGCGATTTTACCGGAAATGTTGAAGGCTCTGACGACTGTTCAAGATGGTAAATCCCGGGGCCTGGACAAAACCGCCGCGAGCGCGCCAGAGGTTCCTTGAATTGTTGGGATTATTCGCTGCCCAAGGAGTGGTCATGCCGGGTCCGTTGGCTGGTCTGCGTGTGCTGGAGCTTGCCCGCATCCTGGCAGGCCCGTGGGCCGGCCAGGTGCTGGCCGATCTCGGCGCCGACGTCGTCAAGGTCGAGCGCTCAAAGACCGGCGACGACACCCGCGCCTGGGGCCCCCCGTTCATCGAGGCCAAGGACGGCGGCCATCTGGGCGCCGCCTATTTCCATTCGACCAACCGCGGCAAGCGCTCGATCGAGGCCGACTTCGAGAGCGAAGACGGCAAGCGCATCGTGAAGAAGCTTGCGGCGCGCTCCGACGTGCTGATCGAGAACTTCAAGGTCGGCGGGCTCGCCAAGTTCGGGCTCGACTACAAAAGCCTCGCGCCGGATTGCCCGCGGCTGATCTACTGCTCGGTGACCGGCTTCGGCCAGGACGGCCCCTACGCCACGCGCGCCGGCTACGACCTGATGGCGCAGGGCATGGGCGGCTTCATGAGCCTCACCGGCATGGCCGACGGCGAGCCGACGCGCTCGGGCGTGCCGGTGTCCGACATCTTCACCGGGGTCTATTCGGTGGTCGGCATTCTCGCGGCGCTGGCGCAGCGCGAGCGCACCGGCAAGGGCTGCTATGTCGACACCGCGCTGGTCGATTCCACCGTCGGCGTGCTGGCCAACCAGGGCATGAACTATCTTGCCTCAGGCAAGGTGCCGGAGCGCATCGGCAACGCGCATCCCAACATCGT
Source organism: uncultured Alphaproteobacteria bacterium (assembly GCA_963702635.1). Classification (GTDB taxonomy): domain Bacteria; phylum Pseudomonadota; class Alphaproteobacteria; order Rhizobiales; family Xanthobacteraceae; genus Z2-YC6860. Next base: position 1,816,228 of record CAVPDL010000001.1, on the reverse strand, counting down.
GCCCTATCAGGTGTTCTCGGTCGCCGACGGCTACATCATCATCGCCACCGGCAACGACAGCCAATACTCAGAAGCTCTGCGGCGTGCTCGGCGCGCCGGAACTGGCAAAGGACCCGAGCTACATCGACAACAAGGCGCGGCTTGCCAATCGCGCCGAGCTGATCGGCAAGCTCACCGCGCTGACAATGAAGTTCAACATGCAGGACCTCGCCGACAAGCTCGAAGCGGTCGGCGTGCCGGCAGGCCCGATCAACAATCTCGACCAGGTGTTCGACGATCCGCACGTCAAGCATCGCGGCATGAAGCTCGACCTGCCGAGCGCGCTTGCCAAGGCGGGCACCATCCCGGGCGTGCGCACGCCGATCATGCTCGACGGTCGGCCGATGGCCTCGCCGCGCCCTGCCCCGCGATTGGGCGAGCACACCGCGGAGATTTTAAGAGAGATCGGCGAAGGGTGAGCCTGTTGCTACGAAGCCGGATGCGTTCCCCGCACGCGGTGCAGCGCGAAGCGTAGTGGAGCGGTGCACCGCAGATGCGGGGCCCAGCTTTTTTTCCGGAAGGAAGCTGGGTAGAAACTCAGAGCGCCTTCCCGGCCTCCTGCCAGCGCTGGGTCGCGGTCGGGCTGGCAACGATGTCGTCGACGTTGGCGAGCTTGATGCGGTCGCGGACCAAGCCCTTGTAGAAATCGGCCTTCGACACCGGCGGCACGTCGGCGATGATGGTCCAGCTATCGCCGCTGTCCAGGCTCTCGAACACCTGGCCGTCGGTGTCGACAGCGTGCAGCGAATAGCAGTCCGGCCGCACCTCGATGGTGAGCGCGGAAAACAGCGCGCGCTGGCCGTTCGGCAAGCCGCCGAGCAGCCGCTCCCAGGTCTTGCCGGCGTCCCGGCTTCGGAAGATTTTTCCGCGGGCGCGGCCGAGCTCGTACCAATGCACGGGCCAGCCGACGCCGGCCGACATGAACAGGAGATCGGGCTGGTCGGGATGGATAACGACCGCGTCCGGATAATTCGCCTCGGCCGGCATCTTCATGCGCTGGAAGCTCTTGCCGCCGTCCTCGCTCGACATCATGCCGACGATACCGTTGGCGATGATGATGCGGTTCGGCCGCGCCGGATGCACCAGGATGCGATGGATGTCGCATTCGTGCGGATCGGGATCGACCGGAGCTCGGCAAAGCTTTTTCCGAAGTCGCTCGACACCTGCAAGGAGCCGATCTCGACGCCGACCCACAGCCGATCGCCGTCGAGCACGATGTCTTTGATGTGGCCGATGCGCGGCGGCGGCGGAAAGGTCCATTGCGCCACGGTCTTGGCGTCGCGGAACGCTCTCAGCTCGCGCCAGGATTGTGCCTTGTCCTCGCTGACATAGAGATGCGCCGGCAGGGCGCCGGCGAACACCACGTCGCGGCCCTGGAGCTTGCCGGCCCGGCATGACCAGAATTCGTGATGCGCCAGGCCTTCGTTGACCCACGTCCACTTGAAGCCACCGTCGACACTGCGGGCCATGCCGACGCCGCGGGTCGAGGCGAACAGCGTGCCGTCGTCGAGCGCGGTAACGCCGGAGACGAACACCCCCTGCAAAGCACGGTGCTTGACGGTCCAACCGCGGTCGCCGCGGGCAAGCAACGCCACGCCGTCCACGGTGCCGACCAGGATGGTGTCGGAGCGCGTTTTGGCGCGCTGGATGTTGGTGCCGCCATTGGACAACAGGATCATGGTTTGCTCCGGACGTTGGCGCCCTGTCGCTACTTGTGCACCGCACCCATCAGGTGGTCGGGCAGCCAGGTCGCGATCTCCGGGAACACGCAGAGTATCACGATCGCCAGCATCATGCAGATCACATAGGGCAGCGTACCCCACATTACCTTCGCCAAAGGCACGTCGGGTGCGATGGCGTTGACGATATAGATATTAAGCCCGACCGGCGGATGGATCAGGCCGATTTCCATATTGATGGTGAGGATGACGCCGAACCAGACCGGATCGAAGCCCGCCGCTGTGATGATCGGCAGCAGGATCGGGCTGGTCATCAGGATGATGGCTGCCGGCGGAATGAAGAACCCGGAAACCAGCAGGAAGAGATTGATCATCCCCATCAGACACCCAGCGATTGAAGTGCGCGTCGGCGATCGCCTGAGCCAACATCTGGGTGAGATAGAGCGAAGTGAGCATGTAGCCAAACAGCACGGCCGCGGCGATGATGGTCAGGATCATCACCGATTCCCGCATGGTATCGCGCAGGATGCGCCAGATCTGATCAATCTTCCAAAGCTGATAGATCAAGATCGCCAGGATAAGGCAAAGCGCTGCGCCGACGCCGGCCGCCTCCGACGGCGTCGCGACGCCGCCGTAAAGCGAGTACATCACACCGAAAATAATCAGGACGAACGGCGCAATCTTCGGGATCGACGTGAATTTCTCCTTCCACGAATAGCGGAAATCGATCGCATGCGAGCGGAAGCCGCGCTTCCAGATGATGAAGATCGTCCAGATCATGAATAGGCCGGTCAGCATCAATCCCGGCATCACGCCGGCAAGGAACAGGCGGCCGATCGAGGTCTCGGTGGCGATGCCGTAGAGGATGAAGGTGATTGACGGCGGAATCAGAATGCCAAGCGTGCCACCGGCACAAATCGAGCCGGTGGCGACGTCGTCCGGATAGCCGCGGCGGCGCATCTCCGGAATGCCCATCTTGCCAATCGCGGCACAACAGGCCGGCGACGAGCCGGTCAGCGCTGCAAAGATCGCGCAGGCGCCGAGATTCGAAATCACGAGCCCGCCCGGCAGGCGGTACAGCCAGCGATCGAGCGCCTCGTAGAGGTCCTTGCCTGCCGGCGACGAACCGATCGCCGCTCCCATCATCACGAACATCGGAATCGCCACGAGCGTAAAATCGTCGAGACCGGACCAGAATGTCTCGGCGACGACATGCATGCTCTCGAAGCCATGAAACAACAAAAGGAACATGATCGAAATCGCGCCGAGGCCGAACGCCACGGGAATTCCTGACATCAGCATCAAAAGGGTCGCGATAAGAACGAGAGTTCCTTGGACGGTTGGGCTCACGGGACGTCTCCCAATGCCTGCTTGGCTTGAGCCCGCGCGAACTCTTCGGCGTCTTCCTTTGGCTTCAGACCGAAAGGAGGCGCCCGTCCCGTTACCAGACAAAGCAGGTCGGCGACGTATTGGAGGTTGAGAAGCCCGAGACCGATCGGCATCGAGAGATAGGGAATCCATAGCCGCGCGCGCCAGACCGTGTTCGAGCGCCAGCCTTCCGACCATGCCTGGTACCAATACTGCGTGCAGAGAACGAACAGCACCGCGCAAAAGCCCAGTGACAGCAGGACCGTAAACAGCGCGAGCCAGTAGCGGCTGCGCGGGCCGAGATAGAGCGGCAGAATCTCCACGTTGACGTGGCCGCGCGTCATCAGCACATAGGCACTGCCGACGAAGGTTGCGGCGACGATGCTGTAGGTCACCACGTCGATCTGCCAGATCGTCGCCACGCTCAGGAAGTAGCGCTCGATCACCATGTCGCAGATCACCAGCACGGCGAGCCCGATAAGAAGAGCAGCAAGCACGCCGGCGACGCGCGACAGGAAAATGACTGTCCGAATGTACGTGTCCATGGGACCGAATTTCCGGCGTGTTTCGAAGTGAGAGTCTTTTTGCGGTCGATCTCGGCCTGAACAGCATCGGCCGGCAAGCTGCTCGCTCGCCGGCCGGCCATCATCCCATGCTATTTGACCGCAAGCGCCTCGTCGATCAGCTTCTGGCCGTTGGGCACGTCCTTGGCGAACTGCGCATAGGAGCTTTTCTTCGCCACGTCGAGCCACGCCTGGTAGTCGGCATCGCTCAAGGTCACAACCTTCACCTTGTGATCCTCGAAGGCTTTGATCGACGCCTTGTTCACCTCTTCAGCCTTGCCCTCGTAATAGGCCTGGGCCTTCTTGCCGCCGGCGATGATGACGTCCTGCTGCTGCTTGTTGAGCTTGTCGAAGCTCTTTTTCGACATCAGCACCGGCTCGTACATGAACCAAAGCGCGTTGTCGCCCGGCGCGGTCAGGCAATTCGTCACCTCATAGAGGCGCATCGACTGGAAGGTGCCGAGGCTGGTGTCGGTCGCATTGACGACACCGCTCTGGAACGCATTGTAGATTTCGTTCGACGGCGGACTGACGATGCTGGCGCCGGCCGCCTCCCACATCGAGGCGAACGTCGGTCCCGCGGCGCGGAATTTCAGGCCTTTCAGGTCGCTCGGATGCACAAGACAGCCTTTGTTGGCTGCCATGCCGCCGGCAAACCAGGCGTCGGACAGCACGATCACGCCGCGCTTTTCGATCTCGGCGCGTACGTCCTTCATGAATTGCGAATTGTTGATGCGTTTTGCGCGTTCCTGGCTGCGGATCAGCCCGGGCATCAGTGTCGCGCTGAAGGTCGGCACCTTGCCGCTGGCATAGTCGAGCGGGAACAGCGTGACGTCGAGCTGGCCGTTGACCATGGCGTTCCACTGGTCGTTCGGCTTGAACAGCGAGGCGCCCGGATAAACCTGGATATCGAGGCCGACATTGGCGGCCTTGGCCTCCTTGGCGATCATCTGCACCATGTCGTCGCGCACGTCGCCCTTGCCGCCTGGGAACTGGTGCGAGGCTCGGAGAATGGTCTGCGCCTGCACCGCGCTCGAAAGCGCGACGGCGGCGGCCATCGCCGCGATGACGACTGTCGTTCTTCTCATGGATTCCTCCTTGGCTCTTTCGTTTCACCCCCGAGACCAAGCATGTCCCGGCAACCGACAGGGGAGCGTTGGCCTTGCGGCTGTTATAGCCTGCCCCGAAACGTAAGGGCCAGGGTTCCTCCCGTCGCAGTCTGCCAACCCGCAAAACGTGCCGATATTCCATCGGGTGCAGGGCAGCAATCGGTTCCGGGTCGGGCCGTTTTTTGCTATGGCTCGACGCGTTGAAGTGAGCCGGAGGGCCCATGCTCGAGAAAACCGGACGGTCTACGCTACTGGTGCAGGACCAGGCGCCGCTCGCGATCCGCCGGATCGACGCCATCCCTGTGGCGCTGCCACTAAAGACGCCGATGAAGATGTCGGCCGAGACCATCGCGGCGGCGCAAAACCTGCTGGTGCGGATCGAGGCCGCAGACGGCACCGTGGGCTGGGGCGAAGCCGCTTCGGCTCCGACCATGACCGGCGACACCCAGGGCGGCCTTGTCGCTGCGGTGCGCGACCATCTCGCGCCGATGCTGATCGGCAAGGACGCGCGTGACTGGCCGGCGCTGCGGCCGCATGCTGCATCGCGCGCTCACTCGGCAACGGCGGCGCGCATTCGGCGGTCGAGATGGCGATGCTCGATCTGGTCGGCCGCGCCTCCGGCCGGCGGCTGATCGATCTCGTCGCGCGGCCGCGCCGCAACGCCGTGAAGCCGATGTGGCTCCTCGGCAACAAGACCGCCGAGGAGGATGTCGCCGAGGCGCACGCGCAAGCAGGCCGCAGGATTCGATTTCTTCAAGCTCAAGATCGGCGTGAAGCCGCTGGCAAAGGAGATCGCGATCGCCTACGCGGTGCGCGAGGCGCTGCCGGACACGCCGCTCTGCGCCGACGCCAATTGCGGGCTGACGCTCGCCGATGCACGCCGCTATGTCGAGAAAACTCGCAAAGCCAAACTGATGTTCGTCGAGCAGCCGCTTGCCTACGACGACATCGACGGCCTCCGCAAGCTCGCGCGCGGAACCAAGGTGCCGATCGGCATCGACGAGGGCATCCATTCGCTCGCCGATATCGCGGCGAGCGCCAGGGCCGGCGCCGGCGGCGTGTCGCTCAAGCTGATCAAGCTCGGCGGCATCACCGCCGCGGTCGAGGCCGGCAAGCTTTGCCAGCGGCTCGGCCTTGTCGGTGAACATCGCGGCGAAGATCGCCGAATCGAGCATCTCCAGCGCCGCGGCGCTGCATCTTGCCTGCGCGGTGCCGAAGGCCGACTGGGGCGTCAGCCTCACCCACTTCTATCTGGCCGAGGACATCGTGCGCCGGCCGCTGCCGCTCAAGGATGGCCTGGTCGCCCTGCCCGACGGTCCCGGCCTCGGCATCGAGGTCGACGAAGCCGCCGTGGAGCGCTTCCGCGTGCACTAAGATGCTATAAGGCGGCAGCGAAAAATTCGGCGAAGGAACTCAATCGACATGTCCGGTCCGCAGAAGGGCCCGCTCGCGGGCGTTCGCGTGCTCGAGCTCGCGCGCATTCTTGCCGGCCCTTGGGCCGGCCAAATTCTGGCCGATCTCGGCGCCGAGGTGATCAAGGTCGAGCGGCCCGGCGCCGGCGACGACACCCGCGGCTGGGGCCCGCCGTTCATGGAGGACAAGGACGGCGGCCGGCTCAGCTCCTCGTACAATCTCGCCTGCAACCGCGGCAAACGCTCGATCGCCATCGACTTCGAGACGCCGGACGGCCAGCGCATCGTCAAGAAGCTCGCGGCGCGCTCCGACGTGTTGATCGAGAACTTCAAGTTCGGCGGCCTGGCCAAATACGGCCTCGACTACAACAGCCTCTCGGCCGACAACCCGCGGCTGGTCTATTGCTCGATCACCGGCTTCGGCCAGGACGGCCCCTACAAGACCCGCGCCGGCTACGACCTGCTGGTGCAGGGCATGGGCGGCATCATGGACATCACCGGCGATCCCGGACGGCGAGCCGACGCGGCTCGGCGTCGCCTTCGCCGACGTGTTCACCGGGGTCTATTCGGCGCTCGCCATCACGCGCCGCGCTGAAGGAGCGCGAGACGACCGGCAAAGGCAGCCATATCGACATGGCGCTGATGGATTCCATGGTCGGCGTGCTCGCCAACCAGGCCACCTACTATCTCGTCTCCGGCGAGCCGCCGAAGCGCATGGGCAACGCCCACGCCAGCGTCGTGCCCTACCAGACCTTTCCGACCACCGACGGCTGGATGCTGATTGCCTGCGGCAACGACGGCCAGTTCGCCAAGATGATGCAGATGCTCGGCGATCCCGACGATGGCGCAAGGACGAGCGCTACAAGACCAACGCCGGGCGCGTGGTCAACCGCGAGACGCTGATCCCGCGGCTGTTCGAACTGACCAAGAAGCTCTCCAAGGCCGAGCTCGCGGAAAAATTCGAGGCGGTCGGCGTTCCGGCGGGTCCGATCAACACGCTGCCGATGTGTTCACCGATCCGCAGGTGATCGCGCGCGGCATGCGGGTCGACCTGCCGCATCCCGACGCCAAGGGCGGCATGATCCCGGGCGTGCGCACGCCGATCACCATCAACGGCCGCAGGGCCGCCGCCGACCGCGCGCCGCCCAAGGTCGGCGAGCATACCGCAGGAAGTGCTGCGCGAGATCGGGGAGGCGTAGATGCAAAGAGCCGGTAATCGCCTTGACGATACGCGTTCCGTAACGCATACTATCGTATGATCCGCAGCTTTGCCGATCGAGCGACGGAACGACTGTTTCGCCAGCGGCGAATGTCCCGCCCGATGGCGTTCGTTCTCGACGCTTGACTCGGATGGCCGCATTGTCGCATATCGAATTCTTGGACTGCAAGTCGATACGACATCGCGAGAGGAGCGGACTATAGTCATGGCCCGCATTTCATACATCGAAGAGAAGGATCACCCCGAGCTTGCCGCCGACATCGCCAAGATCAAGGGCGCGCGCGGCGGGCTGATCAACATCTACAAGCTGCTGCTGCACTCGCCGACCGTGACGATGACGTGGTTCGAGCACATCGGCGCGATCCGCTGGAAGACCAAGCTCACGCCGCGGCTTCGCGAGATCGCCATCGTCCGCGTGGCGCAGGTCGGCGAAATACGCCTATGCGCTGAAGCAGCACGTGCCCGGCATCGCGGTGCCGGACGGCGTCAGCCTCGACGAATGCGAGGCGCTGAAGGACTGGCGCGCGTCGGAATTGTTCAGCGAGGCGGAGCGCGCGGCGCTCGCCTATGTCGACGCCATGATCGCGGGCCCTGAAGTGCCCGACGACGTGTTCAATGCGGTGCGCAAGCATTACAACGAGCGCGAGATGGTCGAGCTGACCGTGCTGGTCGGCACCTACCTGATGCACAATCGCGTGTTCACCGCGCTCAGGGTCGATCTCGAGCCGAAGAAGAACTGAGGCTACTGGCGGTGCCCACGCCTCCCCGTCATCGTGGTCGAGGACGATCCGTTCACGCGGCTGATCCAGATCGTGCTCGATCCGACGACGAGCGAGGAGCGCCGCGCGGCCTTCGCCGATTTCATGTCGGCCGATGAGCCGGATTTCGCCGGCTGGTGCGAGCGCGTGCGGGCGGGCTCGCCGGGCCTTCATCCGGCCGAAGTCCGGATGGTGACCTCCGAGGCCGAGATGCGCGCGCAACCTCAGCGACTGCCTGCGCACTGGTGGTCGAGGCGTTCCGCGTCGGGCGGGACGATCTCGCCGCCGCGCCCAAGCTGCAGGGTCGTGCAGAAATACGGCACCGGATCCTGCGCAACATCGACACTGCCGCCTGCGCCGAGAAGGGCGTCAAGGTGCTGACGCTGCGGCGGCGCGCCAACATCTCCTGCGCCGAGCAGGCCTTCGCGCTTGATGCTGGCGCTGGCGCGCAAGCTCGACGAGCTCGATGGCCTGGTCACCGTCGAGCGCATCGCCGCGAGGCGGCACGCTCCGGCCGTTCGACCGCAGCCACACGCCCGGCGCGCAACTATGCCCGCGTCGGCGGCCTGCGCGCCGCTCAACGGTGCGACCATCGGCATCATTGGCCTGGGCGAGATCGGGCGCGAGATTGCGCTGCGGGCCGCGGCCTTCGGCATGCGGGTGCTGTACCACCAGCGCACGCGCGCACCGGAGACGCCGAGGAACGCGAACTGCACGGCGCACTACGTGCCGCTGCCGACGCTGCTCGCCGAAAGCGACTGGATCGTGCCGCAACTGCCGACCAGTGCCGGCAACGCGCGACCTGATCGGCCGCGCCGAACTGGCGCAGGTCAAGCCCGGCGCCTGCATCGTCAACGTCGCCAACGCGCCGATCATCAACCGCGACGCGCTGATCGAAGCGCTGCGCGCCGGCCGGCTCGGCGGCGTGGCGCTCGACGTGCACTACCAGGAGCCGCTGCCGGACGACGATGAACTGCTGACGTTCGACAACGTCATCCTGACGCCGCGCATGGCCGGCTCGCCGCGCTTCAACGGCCTCAACGATCTCGAAGAACTGATCACGGGCCTGGCCCGGGAGGTGGCTCGAATGACTCGCATTGCTTCGCAACGCTTGTGGCGCTGGTCGTGGCCGCATCGCCCGCCATTCGCGCAAGCCGACTATCCCGAAAATCCGGTGCGGCTGGTCGTGCCGTTTCCGGCCGGCTCCGCCACCGACACCGTCAGCCGGCTGATGGCGCAGAAATTCGCGACCAAGCTCGGCCAGCAGTTCGTGGTCGAGAACCGGCCCGGCGCGAGCGGCAATCTCGGCGCCGACATCATCGCCAAGTCCGCCCCGGACGGCTACACCATCGGCCTGATCACGGCGAGCACGCATGGCGTAACGCCGGCGCTCGGCACCAAGCTGCCCTACGACTCGATCAAGGACTTCAAGCCGATCTCGATGATCGGCGCCGCGCCCTATGTGCTGGTGCTCTATCCCGGCATCCCGGCGAAAAGCATCGCCGAGCTGGTGGCGCTCGCCAAGACCAAGCCCGGCCAGCTGAACTACGGCTCGGCGGGGCTCGCGAGCCTCGCGCATCTCGCCGCGGCGCTGTTTGCCAGCGACACCGGCATCCAATTGACCCACGTGCCGTACAAAAGCTCGGCGCAGTCCTCGATCGACATCATCACCGGCCGGCTCGACATGCAGTTCGCGACCGTCGGCCCGACGCTCGCCAACATCCGCGACGGCAAGCTCCGCGCGCTGGCGACGACCGGGCGCAAGCGCGTGTCGTCGCTGCCGGAGGTGCCGACCATGATCGAGGCCGGCGTCAAGGATTACGACGTGACGCTCTGGATCGCCTATGTGGCGCCGGCCGGCACGCCGGACGCGATCGTCGCAAAGCTCAACCGTGCGATGAGCGAAATTCTGAGCGAGCCCGAGATCGTCGAAAACCTGCAAAAGCAGGGCTTCGAGCCCGACCCCGGCGCGCCGGAAGCCGTGACCGAGCGCATCAGGAACGAAACGGCGAAATGGCGCGCGCTGGTCGCCAAGACCGGCATCAAGACGGAGTGATCCGTCATTGCGAGGAGCGTAGCGACGAAGCAATCCAGCCTTGGCCATGCCTAGGGTTCTGGATTGCCTCGCCTTCGGCTCGCAATGACGTGGCCGCCGTGAGCGTCAGAATTGAGCACAGCACGGCAGCACTGCTAAGACGTGGTCCGCCAGAATCTCGAAAGGCCCCGCCATGCCCACCGGCACCATCGACTCCGCCATCTTCAAGAACATCTTCGGCACCGAGGCCATGCGGCAGGTGTGGTCCGACGGCAACCGCATCCAGAAATATCTCGACTTCGAGGCCGGGCTGGCGCGCGCGCAGGCGAAGCTGAAGATCATCCCGCAGGAGGCCTGCGACGAGATCGTCAAGCACGTCAAGGTCGAGCAATTCGACATCGAGAAGCTGAAGAAGGAAACCGAGCGGATCGGCTATCCGGTGCTGCCGGTGGTGGCGCAGCTCGTCAAGCTCTGCAAGGACGGCCTCGGCGAATGGTGCCATTGGGGCGCGACCACGCAGGACATCACCGACACCGCCACCATCATGCAGATCCGCGAGGCGCTCGCGATCATCGAGAAGGACATCGACGACATCTCCGACGCGCTCGCGGCGCTCGCCAAGAAACACCGCGACACGCCGATGGCCGGCCGCAGCAATCTCCAGCAGGCGGTGCCGATCACCTTCGGCTACAAGGTGCGCGACCTATCTCGCCGCCTTCGAGCGCCACAAGCAGCGGCTGAAGCAGCTCAAGGAACGCACCTTCGTGTTCGAGTTCGGCGGCGCCGCCGGCACGCTGTCGTCGCTCGGCAAGGATGGACTGCGGACGCAGGTCGAGCTGGCCAAGGAACTTGAACCTCGCCCAGCCCGAGATCGCCTGGCACACCGTGCACGACCGCATCGCCGAGGTCGGCTGCTTCCTCGGCCTCGTCACCGGCATCTGCGGCAAGATCGCCTTCGACGTGAAGCTGATGATGCAGACCGAGGTCGAGGAGGTGTTCGAGCCGTTCCACGAGGGCCGCGGCTCGTCCTCGACCATGCCGCAGAAGCGCAACCCGATCTCCTGCGTCTACATCACCGCGCAGACCGGCGTGGTGCGCACCTCAGGTCGCCGGCGCTGCTCAACGCCATGGAGCAGGACCACGAGCGCGCCACCGGCCAGTGGGAGATCGAGTGGATCGTGCTGCCGGAGATTTTCGTGCTCACCGCCGGCTGCCTGGCGCAGACCAAGTTCCTGGTGTCCGGCCTGCAGGTCGACGAGAAGCGGATGCGGGCCAACCTCGACATCACCAAGGGGCTGATCGTCTCGGAGGCGGTGATGATGGGGCTTGGCCCGCACCTCGGCCGGCAATACGCGCATGACCTGGTCTATGACATCTGCCGCCAGGTGGTGGCGACCGGCCGGCCGCTTGCCGATCTGCTGGCCGAGAACGCAGGAGATCGCCAAGCACATGAGCAAGGCCGAGCTGCAGAAGCTCTGCGATCCGGCGAATTACCTGGGCCAGGCCGGCGAGATGGTGGACCGCGTGCTGGCACTGCGGCAACGTGGATAGATCAGCGTTCGCGCCGACTCTCTGATGCGGCGTCGAGTTCCGCACACTTCTCGAAGTGCACGGCGATAGCGTGGACGCATCGACACTTGTGCAACAGCAGCCAACCGAATTGCCGACGATCGGATGCAAGGGCACGATCATCGCGATGGTCTAGAGCCCTTGGAACCTCCGCGATGATCGAACGGTTGCGCGAAGTCGGCTGGATCGAGCGCCAACCGTCGCGATCGAGTAGCGCTGGGCTGATGGTCTGCAGGCGGGCTATCGCCAAGATCGCCGCCGATTGCGTTCGGCTCATTGACTCGACCAGCGTGCGGTTGAGCCGCCTGAGCGGCGATTGGGCGACGTTTTCGGCCGGGGTTTGCGGCGCCAAGGCGCACATCGTCTACGATCCCGACGCCGACCAACCGCTGTACCTCATGGTGACGGCCTCGAACGTCAACGACATCACGGCGGCGAAGGCGATGCCGATCGAGGCGGGGGCGACCTATGTGTTCGACCTCGGCTATTACGATTTTGGCTGGTGGGCCGAGCTTGATCGGGCGGGCTGCCGCATTGTCACGCGGCTCAAGTCCAATACGCCCTTTGAAGTGGTGGAGGATCGCCCGGTGCCGCAGGGCTCATCGGTCCTGATCGATCGAACCGGCTACCTTCCCAAGCGGCTCGCGGCCTCCCGCCATAACCCGATGGCCGGGCTGGTGCGTGAAGTGCAGCTCATCAACGAGCGCGGCAAGGTGCTGCGCATCTTCACCAATGACCTGAAGGCCAGCGCGCAAGATATCGCCGACCTCTACAAGCGTCGATGGGCGATCGAGTTGTTCTTTCGATGGGTCAAGCAAACCCTGAAGATCGGCCACTTCTTCGGAACATCGGAAAATGCCGTCCGGATTCAGATCGCGGTCGCGCTGATCGTCTTCCTGCTGCTGCGCCTGGCCCACAATGCCAACCGGATCGTTGCAAGCCCGCTCGCCTTCGCAAGGCTCATTCGAGCTAACCTGATGGATCGGCGCACCATCGCCGAACTTCTCAAGCCTCCGCAGGGATTAGAGCCGCAACAGCCGACATTCGATTTTCGGCCGAACGAGACCCGCCTTGCTCATCGCCGCCGAAACGATCGTGTCGAATGGAAGAAAGCGGCATGATAAAGCACAAACCGTGCCGGACAGCCGTGGGACGAGCCCGGCCATCCCGATCAGGGACGCACTGTGCCTTCCTAAGCGAGATGGCCGGGACGGGCCCGGCCATGACAAATGCCGACACAGTGGCTATGCGTCGGACGCCGCTCCCGGCGTTTGACCTCAAGCGCCGTATGCGCTTTTCTCTCGATCCAGTCTAAGGTCCCGCGTATCCCATGAATGTGTCAGGCGAATTCACCGTCAACGCGCCGCGCGATGTGGTGTTCAAGACGCTGCGGGACGCCGAACTCCTTCGTCCGCTTCGTCGATGGCGTGCAGGACCTCAAGGAGATCGACCCGACCCATTACACGGCGGTGTTCGAGACCAAGGTCGCCTACCTGAAATTCAAGTTCAACGTGACCGTCGAGGTCACGCGCGCCGACGAGCCGTCCGAGATCGAGGCCAAGATCGAGGGCACGCCGCTCGGCGTGGTCGGCCGGCTCACCGCGAAGTCGATCACCAGGCTGGAAGACGCCGGCACCGAGACCAAGGTCACCTACTCGGTCGAATCCACGCTCGCCGGCAAGCTCGGCAGCATCGGCCAGCCGGTGCTGCGCTCCAAGGCCAAGGACATGGAAAAGCAATTTGCGCAACGGCTGCGCGCCGCATTCGCGCAACGTAACCCGGAGGATAAATGATCCCCTTCGAACTCGCCGAGCCGACCTCGCTGGCGGCGGCCGATCAAGCTGCTCGATCCCGACGATCCCACCGTGCGCCCGATCGCCGGCGGCACGGCGCTGATGCTGATGATGAAGGCCGGCGTGTTCAACCCGGAGAAGCTCGTCAGCCTGCGCAAGATCGAGAGCAAGTATTCGAGCATCGCGGCCGGCGCCGACGGGCTTCGCATCGGCGCGATGACGACGCTGTCGGCGCTCGAGCATTCCGCCGATGTGAAGAAGCACGCGCCGGTCATCACGCGCACGCTGCTGACGCTGTCGAACGTGCGCGTGCGCAATGTCGCGACCGTCGGCGGCGCGCTCGCGCACGGCGACCCGCACATGGATCTGCCGCCGGTGCTGATGGCGCTCGGCGCGACGCTGACGGTCATCGGGCCCGAAGGGCGAGCGCAAGCTCGCGGTCGAGGAGCTGTTCACCGGCTACTACGAGACCGTGCTGGAGAAGAACGAGCTGATCGCCGAGGTCCACGTGCCCGTCGCAGGGCGCGAAGAAGGCCGCCTACATGAAGGTCACCACCGGCTCGGCCGACGACTGGCCGGCGCTCGGCGTCGCCGCCGTGATCGACGGCGACGGCAAGGCGATCAAATCGGCGCGCATCGTCGCCAGCGCCGCGACCGACAAGGCGACGCGGCTCAAGTCGGCCGAGGCCGTGCTCAACGGCAAGAGCGTCGACGACAAGCTGCTGGCGCAGGCCGGCGAGGCCGCGGTCGGAGAAGCCGAGTTCATCGCCGACGTGCGCGGCTCGGTGCCCTACAAGCGCGAATTGATGAAGGTCTATGTCCGGCGCGCGGTGCGCGCGGCGCTGGACGGCAAGGATGGAGCGCACTGATGGCCACACCCTCAACCCCGGCAGCGCCAAGGTCGGCTCGCAGGTCGGCCGCTCGGTGCCGCGCCTCGAAGGCCGCGACAAGGTCACCGGCCGCGCCGAATACACCCACACCATGCGCATGCCCGGCATGCTGCATGCCAAGATTTTCCGCAGCACGGTCGCCCACGGCAGCATCAAGTCGATCGACACCAGCGCGGCCAAGAAGGTGCCGGGCGTGCTGCACGTCGTCACCATCGACGACGTGATGAAGGTGCTGAAGAGCCCCTACTACGGCCCCGCGTTCCACGACCAGCCGATCCTGGCGCACGAGAAGGTGCGCTTCGTCGGCGAGCCGGTCGCGGCCGTGATCGCCACCGATCCGCATATCGCCGAGCAGGCGGTGCAGCTCATCACCGCCGAATACGAGGAGCTGCCGGCGGTCTATGACGAGGTCGATGCGCTGACCTCGAAGGTCTATGTCCACGACCAGCTCAAGCCCGCCGGCACCTTCGCCGACCTCAAGCATCTGAAGGACGCCAAGAACACCAATCTCGCGCTCGACTACCGGCTGCGCCGCGGCGACTTCGACAAGGCCTACGCCGCCGCCGAGCACAAGTTCGAGCACGAGTTCCGGACCCAGAAGGTGCTGCACCTGTCGTTCGAGCCGTTCGCCTGCATCTGCGACTACAAGGACACCCACGTCACGCTCTACGACTCCTCGCAGGGGCCGTCGTTCGTGCGCACCGAGATCGCGCGCCTGCTCGGCTGGCCGGAGAACAAGGTGCGGATCAAGGTGCCGTATCTCGGCTCGGGCTACGGCTCCAAGCTCTACATCAAGCTCGAAGCGCTGGCGCTGGCGCTATCGATGATCGCGCGCAAGCCGGTGAAGATCGCCTACACCTTCGAGGAGATGTTCTACCAGATCACCCGCCATCCCTCGACGTTCCGCATCAAGAGCGGCGTCGACAAGAACGGCAAGATCGTCGCGCGCAAGTGCGAGGTGTTCTGGAACGGCGGCGCCTATGCCGACATCGGCCCGCGCGTCACGCAGAAGTCCGGCCTCACCGCGTCGGGCCCCTACGACATCGACAATGTCTGGATCAATTCCTACGCGCTCTACACCAACGTGACGCCGTCGGGCGCGTTGCGCGGCTTCGGCGTGCCGCAGCTGGTGTGGGCCTACGAGGGCCACACCGACATGATGGCGCGCGCGCTCAAGCTCGATCCGGTCGAGTTCCGCCGCAGGAACCTCGTCCGTGAGGGCCGGCCGCACGCCACCGGCCAGATCCTCAAGGACGCGCCGGTCGAGAAGGTGATGGACAAGGTGCTCGAGCGGATGAACTGGTCGCAGCCGTTCGACAAGGCGGCATCCGGCACGGTCAAGCGCGGCCGCGGCTTCGCCATCGCGATCAAGGCGGTGATCTCGCCGACCACGTCGGTTGCCATCGTCAACGTCTCGGCCGACGGCTCGGCGACGCTCTATTGCGGCACCATCGACATGGGCCAGGGCTCCGACACCGCCATGGCGCAGATGGTCGGCGAGGTGCTCAACATGCCGGCCGAAGTCGGTGCGCGTGGTGCCGCGCGACACCGACGTGACGCCCTACGACATGGGCACGCTCGGCTCGCGCTCGCTGTTCCACATGGGCCACGCCGTGCGCCGCGCCGCCGAGGACGCGCGCGACAAGCTCAAGGCGCTGGCGAAGGAGGTCGGCGAGCCGGAGGGCTCCAACATCCCGATCGCCGAGCTGTTCCAGAAGCGCTACGGCATGCAGGCCGGCAACGTCATCGGCTCCGGCATCTACAAGCCGGACTACATGCCCCCTGCCCCCGGCACCGGGCAAAGCCCGAACGTCACGCCGTTCTGGATGATCGCCGGCGCCGGCGCCGAGGTCGAGGTCGACACCGAGACCGGCCACGTCAAGATCGACGAAGCTCGTCAACGTGGTCGACTGCGGCAAGGCGATCAATCCGAAGAGCGTCGAGACGCAGATTTCGGGCGCGGCGCTGATGCATCTCGGCTTCACCATGTTCGAGAAGATGCACATCGACGGCGGCCAGGTCACCAACGCCTCGCTCGCCGACTACAAGATTCCCGGGCTTCCACGACGTGCCGGCGACGATGGAGAACATCTACGTCGAGCACGACCAGTCCAACGGCCCGTTCGGCGCCAAGGGCGTCGGCGAGGTCGCGACCTTCTGCGTCGTCGCCGGCGATCGCCAACGCCATCGACGACGCGGTCGGCGTTCGCCTGATGGAAATGCCGCTCAATCGCCGAGGCGGTCTATCGCGCGCTGCGCGCCAAGCAGGGCAAGCCGCTGGAGGACGAGTGACATGACCACCGCCCGCACCATCAACTTCACCCTCAACGGCGCGCCGGTCACCGCCGACGTCAAGCCGCATCATAATCTGGTCGAGCTGCTGCAGACGCAGTTCGGCCTCACCGGCGCGCGCGAAACCTGCGGCCAGGGCCTGTGCGGCTGCTGCACCGTCGTGGTCAACGGCAAGGCGGTGTCCGGCTGCCTCTATCTCGCGCTGTTCGTCGACGGCGCCGAGGTGATCACGGTCGAGAGCCTCGACACGCCGCAGAAGCTCAGTCCGGTGCAGGAGGCCTTCATCGAGGCCGTCCGCCTTCCAATGCGGCTACTGCACGCCGGGCTTCATCATGATGGTGACGCAGCTGCTGGACGTGCATCCCGATCCGACCGACGAGCAGATCAAGCATTACCTCACCGGCAATCTGTGCCGCTGTGCCACCTATCCCGAGGTCATGGATGCGGTGAAGCTCGCCGCAAAGAAGCGCAAAGCGGCCGCCGCCTGAACCAAGCAACGGGGGAAATGCCATGTCGGACATCACCGCGGGCTCGCAGCCCTGGTATCGCTCGCTCAATCGCAGCCAATGGAACACGCTCATCGCCTCCAACCTCGGCTGGCTGTTCGACGGCTACGAGACCTATGCGCTGATCATCGCAATCGGCGTGGCGCTGCGGCAACTGCTCGACCCTTCGCAATATCCGCAAATTCCGTTCTACGCCGGCTTGGTCATCGCGCTGACCTTGCTCGGCTGGGCCATCGGCGGGCTGATCGGCGGAGTCATAGCCGACTACATCGGCCGCAAGCGCACCATGTTGCTGGCGATCCTCGCCTATTCGATCATGACCGGCTTGAGCGCCTTTGCATGGGATTGGATGTCGTTCGCCATCCTGCGCTTCCTCGTCGGCGTCGCCATCGGCTCCGAATGGGTGACCGGCACTTCGATCGTCGCCGAGCTGTGGCCCGACAAGAACCGCGGCAAGGGAGTCGGCCTGATGCAGAGCGGCTTCGGCATCGGATTCTTCCTCGCTTCGGTGGCCTGGTTCTTCATCAACCCGATCGGCCCGAACGCCTGGCGCGTCATCTTCCTGCTCGGCGTGGTGCCGGCGCTGCTGACGTTCTGGATCAGGCGTTCGATCCCCGAGTCGGATCGATGGGAGCGCGTCAACGTGCAGCGCCACGCCGCGACCGAGCGCGAGAAGAGCGGCGCCGCCCTAAGTGCCGACGACCAGGCGCTGACCCGCTTCACCGTGGCCGAGCTGTTCGTCGAGCCTCTGGTCCGGCAGCGCGTGATACTGGCCTTCCTGATCGGTCTCGCCTCGACCTTCGCGTTCTGGGGCATCTCGGCCTGGCTGCCGCCTTACGTCGCCTCGACCGCGGCCAAAGCCGGATTGCCGCCGCAGCAGTGGGCGAGCTACGCCGCCATGGCCAACAACGGCTTTGCCATCGTCGGCTACGTCGCCTTCGGCTTCCTCGCCGACCTGTGGGGCCGCAAGGCTCTCACCATCATCTACCTCGCGCTGGCGTTCCTGTCGGTGCCGATGGTGTTCCTGTGGTCGCACGATCTAACCACGATCGTGTGGGCCGCGGCGTTCAGCGGCATCTTCGTCTCCGGCCAGTTCACCTGGATGGCGGCCTGGCTGCCCGAACTGTTCCCGACGCGGGTGCGCGCGACGGCGACCGCTTTCGTCTTCAACGCGCCGCGCCTGATCGCCTGGACCGGGCCGCTGATCTCCGGCTGGCTGATCGCCAACTTCGGTGGCTTCAGCCGGGCCGCTGTGGCGATTGCCTGCATCTATATTATTGGAATCGTGGCGGCGTTGTTCCTGCCGGAGACGCGAGGCAAGCCGTTGCCGGAGTGAACCTCCCTCTGGCGATTGCGGCCTCGCCGGCTTAGTTTGGCCGCATGACGGCAGGGACAACCAAAGCCGAACCGATCGAGGTCGAGACCGACGTTCTGGTGATCGGTTCCGGCGCCGCCGGCATGTATGCGGCAATCGAGGCGGCGCGCGCGGGCTGCCGCGTGTTCCTGATCGACAGGAGCCTGATCGGCCGCGGCGGCGCCACCGTGATGGCGCAGATGACGGTCGCAGTCGCGCTCGGCGAGGAAGTGCCAGACCACTGGAGCCACCACTATCAGGACACGCTGACCGCGGGCCGCGGGCTCTGCAACGAGCCGCTGTCGCGTTTGCTATGCGAGGAAGGCCCCGAATGCATCCGCCAGATGGACGAGTGGGGCGTCGGCTGGGCGCGTAAGGACGGTCACATTGCGCAGGCCTTCGCGCCGGGCCACGACCGGCCGCGCTGCGTCTATGTGGATTTCCTCAGCACCGGCCCCGCCGTATCCAAGACGCTGCGCAGCATCACCTACAAGACCCCGGGCATCCGGCGCGCCGGCGATCTCTGCGTCGTCGACCTGCTGAAGGTGGACGGCGGGGTTGCGGGTGCGGTCGCGTGGCACGTCGAGAGCGGCGCGCCGGTGACGATCGCGGCCAAGTGCACGATCGTCGCCACCGGCGGACTGACGCGTCTCTATCGGCGCAACAGCGCCTCCGCCAACATGGGCGGCGACGGCTATGCGCTGTGTCTGCGCGCCGGCGCGCCGCTGATCGATATGGAGTTCGTGCAGTTCTTCCCGATCGGGCATCTGGCGCCGCGGCTGATCGGCATGGACCCGATCATGTGGGACCCGTTCCGTTACAAGCTCGGCGGCCGGCTGTTCAACCGCGACATGAAGGAATTCACCGACCGCTATGGCGTGCCCGAGGACGGCAAGTACGTCATCACCCGCGATCTCGGCACCTACGCCATCCTCAAGGAGGTCGAGGCCGGCCGCGGCTCGCCGCACGGCGGCGCCTATCTCAGCTTCCAGCACGTGCCCGAGATCAAGCTCCGCGAGGCGTTCGGCCCGGTGATCGACCGGCTGGCCGCCAATGGCATCGATCTCACCAGGATGCCGGTCGAGGTGGCGCCGATCGCCCACTACCACATGGGCGGCGTCGCGGCCGACGTCAAAATGCAGACCGAGGTGCCGGGCCTGCTGGTCGCGGGCGAAGCCGTCGGCGGCGCCAACGGCGCCAACCGGCTTTCCGGCAACGCCATCACCGAAGCTCTTGTGTTCGGCCGTGTGGCCGGACGCACCGCCGCGGCGCGGGTGAACGCGATGAAGGCGGCGCCAGCGGCGGGCAACGCCGCTCAAGCTGCGGTCGATCTCATCCGCAGCGAACCGCCCAGAGATGCGCCGAACCCGGCCGAGATGCTGATGCGGCTGCAGGCCACCATGTCGGACGATGTCGGACCGCTGCGGAGCCGGGACAGGATTGCACGTGCATTGGCCATGATCGGCGAACTGGACGACGCCCTCGGCGATCGTCCATTCGGCACCGGCGGCCAATTCGACATGGAGCGGCTCGACTGGTTCGACCTGCGCAACATGCTGACCGTCGCTCGTACGGTGACCGAAGCCGCGGCATTGCGAACCGAAAGCCGCGGCGCGCACCAACGCGAGGATTTTCCGGAGATGCTGCCGCAATGGCGCGTCAACCAGGTTATCCGCTTCAGCGGCACTGGGCTTGCGATCACGCAAGCGCAGTCGGCGGCGGCAGAGGCCGCGCAATGAGCGAGACAGCCACGCTGAAAATCTGGCGCGGGCAGGACAAGCCCGCCGGGCATTGGGAAACCCATGCGGTGCCGTTCGAACACGGCCAGTCTGTGCTCGACGGTCTGCGCTGGATCCGCGTCAACAAGGACCCGTCGCTGGCGATCCGCTTCTCCTGCATCAACGCCAACGCCTGCAAGGAATGCATGATGGAACTGGACGGCGAGACGGTCTATGCCTGCACCGCGCGGCTCGAGCCGCGCGAGATGCAGATAGCGCCGCTTTCGAATAAGAAGCTGGTGCGCGACCTCGTCACCGAGATCGCGCCACCCGCCGAGCGCTTTTCTGGGAAGGGAAAATAATGGAACCGCAACGCAAACCTGTCGCCTTCGGCGACATGCGCAACTGGATGAAGGCGCTGAAAGCGGCCGGCGAATTGCGCGAGATCGACGCCGAGGTCGACTGGAACGTCGAGCTCGGCACCGTGACGCGAATGGCGCAGGGCGCCGGCACCGGGCCAGCGCTGCTGTTCAAGAACATCAAGGACTACAACAAAAACACCACCCGCTGCGGCGAAGTGTTCGCCGGAGGCTTGGGAAGCTATCGCCGCGTTGCCATGATGCTGGGGCTCTCCCCCGACACGCATCCGCGCGAACTGGTCAAGTTCGGCCGCACCATTCTCGAAGGCAAAATCCCGCCGCGCATCGTCAAGGAAGGCCCCTGCAAGGAGAACGTCGTCACCGGCAAGGACATCGACCTCTATGACTTCCCGGTGCCGCAATGGAACCGGGTGGATGGCGGCCGTTACCTGCTCACCTACGGCGGCGTCGTCACCAAGGACCCGACAACGGGCGTGATGAACGTCGGCATCTACCGCGGCATGGTGTCCGCCAAGGATCGCATCCCGATCCTGATGTGGCGGGCGCAGCACATCGGCCACCACGTCACCGCCTGGCAGAATGGCGGCTCCTCGGAAATGCCGATTGCCGTCGCCATTGGCTGGGAGCCGTCGTTGGGCTTCACCGGCGGCTCGCCGGTGCCCAAGGGCGTTTGCGAATACGACGTCATGGGCTCGATCCGCGGCGAGCCGGTCGACCTGATCAAATGCGAGTCGGTCGACCTCTACGTGCCGGCAACCGCCGAGATCGTGATCGAGGGCTATCTGCAGCTCGATCCCAAGGATCACGACATGGAAGGCCCGTTCGCCGAGTTCACCGGCTATGTCGCCGGCGATAAGAGCCCGAAGCCGACCATCCGTGTCACCGCCATCACCCACCGCCACAACCCGATCCTGCGGGGCGCGATCGAAGGCTCGCTGCCCGGCTCGTATTCGGAGAACGGCATCTGCTCGTCGATCATGCGCGCTTCCACCGCCTGGAACGTGCTCGACCGGGCCGGCGTCCCCGGCATCACCGACGTGTGGTGCCCGCCGGTGCAGACCGGCATCAATCTCCTGATCCGGATGAAGTCGTCCTACCGCAACCAGGCCAAGCAGGCCGCCAATGCGATCTGGGGCTCGTCGGCTGCGCACGTGCGCTACAAGCACATCACCGTGGTCGACGACGATATCGATATCCACGACTATGCCGCGGTGGACTGGGCGATCGCGCATCGCGTCAACGCGGGCGAGAACGCCATCGTCATTATGCCGGCGACGTTCGGCGCCGGCCTCGATCCGTCAACCCGCAAGCGCGACCGCAATCCGGCGCTGTTCGGCACCGGCAAGTGGAACCGGGTGCTGATCGACGCCACGATGAATCTCGACTACGACCCGGACCCGGAGCTTGGCGGCGCGCGCTTTCCGCCCAAGGTCTGGCCAGAACAGAAGGACATCGACGCCGCGATGGCGCGATGGCGCGAGCTTGGGCTGAAGAAGCCGAACGGCGGCTGAGCCGTTTTACCCCCAGAGCGCCGTGCAACCGCGAGCCTGGAATGACGGAGCTCTTTACTCCGCCGGATGCGGCTCCAGCCTGGCTTCGCCGGCCGGCGTGCTGACGACGTTCGGCAGGGCGAGCCGCGCCACCGTCGGGATTACCAGCAGGCTGCAGATCGGCGACAGTAGCATGCCGCCGACGATGACGCAGGCGAGCGGCTGCTGGACCTGCGAGCCGATGCCGGTTGAAATCGCCGCCGGCACCAGCCCGATGCAGGC
Organism: uncultured Alphaproteobacteria bacterium; assembly: GCA_963702635.1. GTDB lineage: Bacteria > Pseudomonadota > Alphaproteobacteria > Rhizobiales > Xanthobacteraceae > Z2-YC6860. Next base: position 1,793,772 of record CAVPDL010000001.1, on the reverse strand, counting down.
CGACAGTCCGGTCATGAACACCTGACGCATCCGCGCCGCGCCGGCCTGGAGGATGGCCGTCTCGGTGTCCTTGCCCTCCTCAAGCTCACGGCGGATGTAGGACATCAGCAGAATGCCATCCATCGCCGCTACGCCAAACAGCGAGATGAACCCGACCGCCGCCGACACGCTGGCGTTGAGGCCGGCGACATAGAGCCCGAGGATGCCGCCCGACACCGCGAACGGAATGCCGGACAGCGCGATCAGACTGTCGCGCACCGAATTGAACAGGCTGTAGAGCAGCGCCAGGATTAGAATGAGACTGAGCGGCACGATCACCGCGAGCCGCTTCTTCGCTTCCTGCAAGGCGCCGAACTCGCCGGACCATTCCATGCGATAGCCCGGCGGCAGCGGCACGGTCTTGGCAATCCGCTCCTGCGCCTCGGCCACGGTCGAGCCGAGATCGCGCTCACGCACGCTGTATTTCAGCGGGATGAACCGCTGGCTGTTTTCGCGATAGATGTAGGCCGCGCCAGTTTCGAGCTTCACGTCGGCGATATCGCCGAGCGCGATATAGGCGGTCCCCGACTTCGGGTCGCTGTTCGGCAGCGCAATCGGGACCGAGCGGATGGCGTCGACGTTGTCGCGATACTTGGGCGCCAGCCGCACCGTGAGCGCCGAATGAATCTCGCCCTCGTAAACCTGTGTCACCTCTTGGCCGCCGATCGCCGCCTGCACCACCGAGTTGATATCGTTGACCGAGAAGCCGTAGCGCGCCGCCTTGGCGCGGTCGATGTGAACCGTGAGGTTGGGCTGTCCCAGGAGATTGAAGGCCGCCGGGTTGACCACGCCGGGCACCTTGGCGAGCTCGACCTTGAGCGCCTTCGACAGCCGTTCGAGCTCGCGCAGGTCGGGGCCGAACAGCTTGACCGAGTTCTCCCCTTTGACGCCCGACACCGCTTCTTCGATGTTGTCCTGGATGTACTGCGAAAAATTGAAGTCGATGCCGATGAACTCCTCGTTGAGCCTCTTGTTCATCTCGTCGACCAGTTTCTCCTTGGTCAAACCTTTTGGCCATTCGTCCATCGGCTTCAGTGGCACGAAGAACTCGGCCAGGAACGAACCGTCGGGGTCAGTGGCGTCGTCGCCGCGGCCCTGTTCGGACGCGACCGTCTGCACCGTTTCGAACTCCAAAATCGCCTTGCGGATGGCCGCGACGGTATCCATGCCGGCTTCGAGCGTGATGGTCGGCGGCATCACCGCACGGATCCAGAGGTTGCCTTCCTCGAGCTTCGGCAGGAATTCGGTGCCAAGCCGCGAACCGAGCAAACCGACCACGACTAAGAATGCCAGAGCGGCCGTCGCCGCGATCCTCGCATTGCGCACGGCAAGCGGCAGGATCGCCTGGTAGGCCTTGCGGATGAGCCGGACCAGGATGGTCTCGATCTCCTCCAGTTTTTCCGGCAACAGCACTGAAGCGAGCACCGGCGTAACCGTGAAGGTCGCGATGACGGCGCCAGTCAGCGCGTAGGCATAGGTGCGCGCCATCGGACCGAAAATCTGGCCCTCGACGCCCTGCATCGTGAACAGGGGCAGGAACGCCGCGATGGTGATGATGACCGAGAAGAAGATCGATTTGTCGACCTCGACGGCAGCGGCCAGCACGCGGCGAAGCTTGTCGCTTAAACTCGCCTCACGGTCGGCGATCGCCCGCCTCGTATGGTGGGCGAGATGGCGGAATATGTTCTCTACCATGATGACGGTGGCGTCGACGATGATGCCCAGGTCGATGGCGCCGATCGACAGCAGATTGGCGGAATTGCCGCGTAACACCGTGATGATGACGGCGACGAACAGGGCCACCGGTATGGTGCAGGCGACAATCAGCGCCGAGCGCAGGTTGCCAAGGAACAACCACTGGATCAGGAATATCAGGCTGACGCCGAACAGCATGTTATGCAGCACGGTGTGCACCGTGATGCCGACCAGGTCGCCGCGGTCGTAGAACGGCACGACTTTGACCCCGGGCGGCAGCGTGCCGTCGGTATTGATCTTCTCGATGGCCGCGCGCACCCGCGTCACCACCTCCATGGTGCGCTCGAATTTCTGCATCAGCACGATGCAGTTGATCACGTCGGTGACGTTATCTCGGCCGGCCATACCGAGCCGAGGCCGGAATCCGATCTGGACCTTGGCCACATCCGACAGCAGCACGGGTAATCCGCCCTGCTGCGTCAGGACGATGTTCTCGATGTCCTTGGTCGAGGTCAGCACACCGAGGCCGCGCACGTTGACCGATTGTTCGCCCAACGCGATGGTTCGGCCGCCGACGTTCGAGTTGCTGGCGGCGATCGAGTTAATGATTTGCGGTAGCGTCAGGCCGAAGGCGCGCATGCGATCGAGATCGATCTCGGCCTGAAATTCCTTGGTTTTGCCGCCAAGCACCAGGACGTCGGAGACGCCCGGCACCAGCCGCAGGCGCCGCTCCACCACCCAGTCTTCGAGCGTGCGCAGGTCGATCAGGCTCATGCTCGGCGGCGCGACGAGCTGGTAGCGGATGATTTCGCTGATGGTGCCGGCCGGTGAGATTACCGGTTGCACGCCGGCCGGAAGCTCAGCCTGCTTGAGCCGATTGAGCGCCTGTTGCAGGACGAAGAAATAGTCCCGACCGTATTCGAATTGCAGACGGACGAAACCCAACGCGAACACCGAGTTCGAGCGGATGTATTTCAGCCCGGGGGTGCTGGCGACCGCAATCTCGATCGGGATCGTAACGTAGCGTTCGACCTCCTCGGGAGACTGGCCGGGGTATTGGGCGATGATTTCGATGATCGGCGGGGCCGGATCGGGATAGGCCTCGATATTCATCGCATAGAATGCGCCTGCGCCAATGCCGAGGAACGCCAGGAATCCGATCAGGACCAGCGGGCGCCGTGCGAGACAAGCGGCAATTAGGCTGCGCGTCATGGGCGGATTGTGAGGATACCTCCAGTCGCCCCGCTACGAACTGCCTGCAGCCTGATCGACGAAAATACTGCCCTTCGTCACCACAGTATCACCCGGCTGCAGGCCTTCCAGAACCTGAATGAAGCCGCCGCTGGTGATGCCGGTCTTGATCTGGCGCACCTCGATCGACTTGTCCTTGCGCGCCACCCACACGCGAGCATTCTGCGCTTCATAGATCACGGCGTCGCGCGGTACGGCAAGCGAGCTGTCGCCCTCCTCGGTGTAGATCGTGACGGTCGCGAACATTTCCGGCTTGAATCGGCCGTTTGCGTTGTCGATCGTGGCGCGCACCATCAGACGGCGGATGTTCGGATCGAGCGAAGCCGCTATGTGATCGATGTTCGCCTTGAACGTCATGCCCGGATAGGCCAGCATGGTAAAATCCACCTGCTGGCCGACGCGGACCTTCGGCGCCTCGCTTTCGCGGATGTAGGCGACGACCCAGACCGTCGAGAGATCGCCAATGGTGTAGACCGGATCGACCGCGCCGGTGCTGCTGTAGCTGACATACTGGCCGGGCCCGATCTTGCGCTGCACGACGGTGCCGGGCAGCGGCGCGTAGATCGGCGTCTCGGAACTGATCTTGCCCTGATCCTGGAATGCCGCGATCTCGGCATCGGTCTTGCCGAGGATCGTAAGCCGATTGCGCGAGGCCTCCAGCGCAGATTCGGCGGTGCGCAGGTCAGAGCGGGCCTGGACGAGATTGGCCTCGGCGGTCTGGAAATCCCGTAGCGGCCCTGCCTTGCCCTCATAAAGCGTGCGGTTCTGCTTCTCAATAATCTCCGCAATCGCGACCTGCGAGCGCGCCTTGTTGAGACCGGCCCGTGCCGCGAGGAAGTCGTTCTGCGCCTGCACCATGTCGGCGGCTTCGATGTAGAACAGCACCTGGCCTTGCTTGACGAAATCGCCCGGCTTGGCCATCAGCTTGGTGACCCGGCCGGCATAGGGCGGATACACCGGCGTTGAATGATCCTCGTTGATCGAGATCTTGCCCTCGGTGACGTGCTCCGACCGGAATATCCGGCTGGTCACCGGTTTCATCCCGAGGCTGTCCCACTGCGCCCGAGTTGGCGTGTAGCGCGCGAGGCGTTTGGCCTGACTGGAGACGTCGGTATCGGTGGTGCGGACTTTGACCGCTCGATTGCCCTGGGTCTGCAGAAAAACGGCGCCCGCCGCGGCGGCGACCACGGCCACCACAAATACCGCGCGCGCCCACTTCGGGGAGCGAACCGAGGACTGACTCAAGGCGAAACTCCTCCCCCCAGAAGAGGCCATTTTGCGCGGTGTATAGCAGAAAAGCCCACGGCCAATAGTTAAAATGCGGCCATGTTGGCTCACCGGCCCGCGCCCTCAGGGACCGTTGCCGGCGCTGTAAACACTCCAGATTTAAGGCTTTTTTCGGGGTCAAAGCCGTCATGCTGCGCCGCAATGTCGGATAGGACCGCGCCGCGGATCACTTCGCAAACCCGACCGGCGGCAGGCCCAGCGCGGCATCGACCAGCGCCCCGGCGCGCTTGAAATCGAAATTGCGATAAACGTTGGTCTTCACCAGGAACGACGCCCCACCGTAGAATTTTTCGTATTGCTGATGGCGGCTGCCGAACTCCGAGCCGATGAAGTCCCAAAGGAGCCGCATCAGCGCAACACGATCCCTGGCGCCGGTCGAAGCCGAGCGCATGTAGCGCTCCATGTCGGCCGCGGTCTCCGGGCTTTCCAGGTCGGCGAGCGAGGACGGCAGCGTGATGAAGGCGCCGCCCGCAAGCTCGCGGATCATCTCCAGCATGCGACCGTTGAACTCCGATTGCATCGCCATCGCCGAATAGAGCGTGACCGCGGACGGCCACAGCACGCCGTTCCTGATCGGAGCCACGACCTCCTGGGCGAGCAGCATGGATTCATAGATCGTCACCAGGGCCGCAAGCTCGCCCATCATCACCTGGACCGGAGGCGCGGCCGCATTGCCGGTCATCTCGTTCATGCGCTGGGCGAGCCCGATCATGAAGCGCAGCTTGGTGACGTACCGGCACTGTGCCTGATGATTGCCGAGCGCGTGCGCCGTGGTCTTCCACCACTGATCGCGGCTGATCTCGATGTTGCGATAGATGAAGACGTGCTCCCACGGCACGAACACATTGTCGAACACCACGTAATTGTCGGACTCGTCGAAACGGCTCGACAGCGGATAATCGAAGGAATTGTCGGCGCGCATCGCAAAAGGACGGCGGGGATAAAGTTTCAATCCGGGCGCATTGATCGGCACCGCGAGGCAGTTGGCGTAATTCTCGTCGCCCGGCTGAAGCGGGTGGATGCAGCTCAAATGCAACCAGTCGGACAACACGCCTCCGGTGGCGAGCTGCTGCGCGCCGGAAATCACGATGCCGTCGTCGCGCTCCTTGACCACGCCGGCATAGAGCGTCGGATCGCTTTGCTTGTGCGCGGGCTTGCTGCGGTCGATCTGCGGCGGCACAATCGCATAACTGAGATAAAGATGCTCGTCGCGCATGCGCTCGTAGAAGGCGACGACGCGGTCGGCATATTCCTGCCCGGCCTTGGCGAACACTTCCGGCACTGCGGCGTAGCCGGCAAAGAACCCGGCGACATGATCCGGCGAGCGCCCCATCAGACCGAACGTCGCTTCCGCCCATTTTTCATGAAACAGCCTCCGCTCGCGAAGCTCGGCATGGGTTTTCGGAATTTGATACGCACGCAGCACCGGCGCGCCGGTTTTGGGCGACGCGAACGTCATCAGGTCGCGATTCTCGGGAGCCGCGGCAATATCGTAGAGCCGTGCCACCGACCGCGCCGCCTCGGCGAAGGCCTTGTGCTGGCTGACATCGCCGACCGCCTCGCCGTCGAGAAACACCTTTCGTCCGTCGTCGAGGGAGCGCAGATATTCGGCGCCGGTGCGGATCGCAGCAGCCTGCGAGCGGGTTGTCGGCTTGGCTTGCGTCATGTCATTCGTATAACGCGGGCCAGCCAGGATTGAAACAGCCGCTTGGCGCTTGCGTCGGGCCTCGGCCTCGATCACCATTTGAACCGAGGTGTCCCATGATCAAAGTGCTGCGCATCGGCCACGCCACGTTCGAGACGCCCGATCTCGGCAAGGCGATCGACCATTACACCCAGGTGATCGGGCTTTCGCTCGCCGGCCGCGAGGACAAACGCGTATTTCTCGCCACCCGCACCGGCCAGCTCGTCATCGAATTGCGGCAGGGCTCGCAGGTGCGTTGCACCAAGCTGTCGTTCGAAGTCCCGGCCGGATCCGACTTCGCCGATCTGAAAAAGGCGCTGCAACAGCACGGCGTCGCGTCCGAGGAGCGCAACGATTCGATTCCTGGCATGCCCAAGGTTCTGTCGTTCATGGACCCGAAGGGCACCACGATCGAGTTGTTCAGCGAATGGTCGTATATCGGCAACGGCCAGCAAGTCGTCGGCGTCGGCACGCTGAAGCTCGGCCACGTCGCTTTCGTCACGCATGACCCGAGGGTCATGGCCGAGTTCTACGGCAACGTTCTCGGCTTCCGCATCTCCGACTGGATCGGCGATTTCTTCGTCTTCATGCGCTGCAACGCCGACCATCACGCGGTGAATTTCATCACCGGCAAGAACATCAAGATGCATCACATCGCCTTCGAGCTGAGGGATTTCTCGCATCTGCAGACCGCCTGCGACCTTTTCGGCGAGCGGAAAATTCCGATCATCTGGGGGCCAGTGCGGCTCGGTCCCGGCCACAACATCGCCGCCTTCCACCGCGACCACGACGACTGGGTGGTGGAGTTCTACGCCGAACTCGACCAGATGAAGGACGAGGCGCTCGGCTATTTCGATCCCCGCCCATGGCATCGCGACCAGCCGCAGCGGCCGAAGGTCTGGGACCCCAAGCAGAGCAACATGTGGGGCCCGCCGCCGACGCCGGATTTCTTCCGCAACCGCGACTGAGTGGTCTCGCTCCGCTCTCTCCGCTGATAGGGGTCGGGATCGGCTATCGCCGACCCCGCCCTCCGAACCGTACGTGCGGTTTTCCCGCATACGGCTCTCCAGTTGGTGGTTTCTTCATCGAGACTGTCTCGCTGCGTGCCCGGCCGTGTAAAGCGCGAACGGCCCGACATTCGCGAGGACGGCACGACTTGCCGCCTGTGACGTCGTTACCAACGCCGACAGCATGCGAGTGGTCCATACGTCGGCTTCGACCCACGCCCAGTTGCAACTGTCGTTTGGGTTTCTGCACCTTGCTTAGCCTCTCGGCACTTGCAGTGCTTCTCTGCTCCGGTATGGACCTCATGCATCCACCTTCCTGCCCTGCCTTTCCTTGGACGGGTTTTGCTAGCCCCTCCTTCAATGGTCCATGCATCAGACCACAACGGTACTATGCGGGCTCTGACTCCTGCTGCGCTTCGCCAACGCCGCAGGTCTCTCCGTTCCGTCCGCTTGCCTTCCCGACATCCCGCCCCCAACCACGTTATGCAGCCCGGTCGTCACGTGCCTATCACCTCGTGCGACCGGTCGACCTTCAGGTCAGGCTTCGCCTTCAATGAGCAGGCTCGCCTCTGCACGCCGCCGAAACGGGTTCGTCATCCTACGGGCTGTCGGTTCGCTTCCAGTTGCTCTCCACCCCGCCTCGCGGCGACGCAGTTGCTTTCAGCTACATGTGTAGTGACTTCACATGGCACAGACTCCCACTATGCTGACAAACGAACTCACGGACGCACTCATTGCCGGGCTTGACCCGGCAATCCATGAGGCATGTCAGCAGGCAAAGTTGACCGTAAGATTTCCGGCGAGGCGCTTCATCATGGTGCCCGGGTCAAGCCCGAGCATGACGCCGAGTGCGGGGCAACGCGTGCGAGTCTAGAGCCGCTCCGCCAGGAACCGCACCAGCCGCGGCGCGAGAAACGCCGAGAAGCTGCCGGGCTCGTCCATCGGCTCGCTGCCCCAGTAGTGCGGGGCGCCCTGCAGGATCGTCGTGCGCACGAAAAAGCCGGCCTGCTTGAGCGCCAGCACGAAGGCGTCGGTGTGGGCGCGGCGATCGACCAGATCGTCCTCGGTGCCGACGCTCAGGTGCACCGCAACCTTGTTGTTGGCGGTGACCGCATAGCTGATCGGCGAGGCATCGAAATAAAGCTGGCGATTGTCGGGAAGCGATGCCCCGAGAAACCACTCGATGTTGTTCTGCTTCGGGCTCTGCACGCCGTACTTGCCCCACATCTCGGCGACGTCATAGACGCCGTACACGCCGGCAAAGACCTTGACCTCGGTGCTTTCCTTGGCGTGCGGATCGTTCGGGTAGCCGTTGGTGAACAGCGGGCCCCTTCCGCCGAGCGCCGCCAGCGCGCCGAGATTGCCGCCGGCCGAATGGCCGAACACGCCGATCCGATCGGGCGCGATGTTGAGGCTCTTGGCGTTGCCGCGGACATATTGGATCCCCGCCAGCACGTCCTGCACCGCATGGGGAAAGGTCTTCTGGTTGGCCTTGGCGAGCCGGTAGCTGATTGCGAACAGTGCAATGCCCCGCTCGGCGAGATACTTGCCCCAGTGCTGGAACTGGCCGCGCACGCCCTGCACCCAGCCACCACCGTGGACACCGACCAGCGCCGGAAACGGCCCCGCGCCCTTCGGCAGGTAAAGGTCGCCTGCGAGTGCAACGCTGTCATGCGTGGCATAGGTCACGCCCGGCCGAATTTCGATTTCGCCAAGATTTTCGGCCGTATTCATGCCGTCGTTCCTTTCTGTTGAACGCAAACTTCCGGGCGATCTTGAAACACCGCCTTTGGTCGTGCAATGGGAAGAAGGGCGGGAAAATCCAAAGGCTGCGCATGTCCGCAAGTGGCGACTCGATCACCTCGGTCGTGGTCAACGGCACGACGATCGAGCTGGTGGATCGTGGCCGGGGCCGGCCCATCCTGTTCCTGCACCCGGGTATCGGTTTCGACCTGGCCGCGCCCGTGCTGAGCGAGCTTGCCCAGGGCGGCCGCCTCATCGCGCCGTGGCATCCGGGCTTCGGCGCCTCACAGTTGCCCAAGGGCATGACCAATGTCGACGACGTGTCCTATTTCTATCTCGACCTGCTCGATCAGCTCGACCTGTCCGACGTCTGCGTCGTGGGTGTTGGTCTCGGCGGCTGGATCGCGGCCGAGATCGCGGTGAAGAATTCGGCGCGGCTGTCGCGCCTCGTTATGGCCAACGCCATCGGCGTCAAGATCGCCGACCGCGAGACCCGCGACATCGTCGACATCTGGTCACTGATGCCGAACGAGCTCAACGAAATCGCGTGGTTCGATCCGAAAGCCGGCGAGATCGACTACAAGAATCTTCCTGATGCCGAGTCGCTCGCCGCCGCGCGCAATCGCGAGGCTTACGCCCGGCTCGCCTGGTCGCCCTACATGCACAATCCCAAGCTCAGGGGCCGCTTGCACCGCATCAAGCTACCGACGCTGTTTCTTTGGGGCACGGCCGACCGCGTGCTCAGCGAGAGGTACGGCCGCGGTTATTGCAGCCTGATCGCCGGCGCTCGATTCGAGACCATCGAGCGCGCCGGGCACTTTCCCCATCTCGAACAGCCGATGGAATTTGCCCGCCGCGTGCTCGCCTTCGCCGAGGCGCCGGCGCAAGCCCAGCGTGCCAGACGAGCCTGAGGAGACGCCGCCATGGAGGTCTATCACTTCACCGAGCAGGCCTATTACCCGGCGTGGAACGACCACAAGGGCTCGCTCCGCATCAATCTGCCGAACAGCGCGCTCGACCCGAATGTCGCCGGCGACCTGCTGCATCGCTACTACGACGAGTGGAAGCTCGCCGACGAGCTTGGCTACAACGTCATGCTCAACGAGCATCACCAGACCGCGACCTGCTTGTCCTCGACCTGCATCGTCGGCCTCTCGGTGCTGGCGCGTGAGACCAAGAAAGCGCGCATCCTCGTGCTCGGCTATCCGATCGGCCACCGGCCCGATCCGCTACGCTGCGCAGAGGAGCTGTCGACCATTGACGTGGTGTCGCGCGGCCGGCTCGACATGGGCTTCATCAAGGGCGTGCCTTACGAATTCCCGGCCTCGAACCAGAATCCGGTCGCGGTGATGGATCGGTTCTGGGAGGCGCACGATTTCATCCTCAAGGCGATGACCCACCGCGGCGAGCCGTTCAACTGGGAGGGCGATTACTTCCACTACCGGCAGGTCAACATCTGGCCGCGGCCGGTGCAGCAGCCGCATCCGCCGCTGTGGAGCACGACCAACAGCAAGAACCAGGCGCATCTCTTGGGCGAGAAAGGCTACGTGATGGCCACCCTCGGCTCGGGCTACGGCACGCGGCCGCTCTACGATTCCTATCGCGAGGGCTATATGAAGAACTGGCGCAAGCCCGCGCCGGCCGATCGCGTCGCCTATCTCGGCCTGGTTGCCGTCGCCGAAAACGAGGCCGAGGCGCGACGCCGCGGCGATCTCGTCGCCGGATATCTGCGCACCTCGGCGATCGTGCACATCCCGTTCCGCAATCCGCCCGGCTACCTGTCGGTCGAGGATAACGCCCGTATGTTGCGCGGCTTCAGCCAACCGCGCGGCAAGGCCAAGGACGGACGGCCGGTCGATATCTACCGTTGCAGCGTGCAGGATCTGGTCGACGCCGGGGTCATGTTCTGCGGCACGCCCGACCAGGTGTACGACCAGATCGTCGACTTCACCGAATATTGCGGCGGCATGGGCAACCTGTTGATGATGGGTCAGGCTGGCTTTCTCACGCACGAGGACACGGTGAGCAATCTCGAGCTGTTCTCCCGTGAAGTGATGCCGCGGCTGAAGGCGTACAAGCAGCCCGAGCCGCAAATCGCTGCTGCGTAGGGGGCGCGCGCACTTTCCACGAGCAGATGTCAGCGAATTCGAAGCGAGCCCGTGCCCCGATTGGGCCAAGCGAGACGTACATATATTCCTATAGGATTGAAGTAGAGAAATGCCAAGCGACGTTCATAGTGCGTATGCGCACGCCGACGTAACCGCCACGGCAGTTTGAGAGCGAGAGCCCAGGAGATTTTCTCCGGAGCTTCTTTGCTGCGCCAATCTTGATTGAAGCGAGCGTCTGCACGCCTTCCCAAACAATTTCTAGTTTTTCTCGCGCACGCCCATCCGCTCCAGCCGCGGCAGCACCTCGTCGCGGAACAGCGGCAGCTCGTCGAGATAGTTGATCATCGAGAAGGCGATGCCGCGCACGCCGCCGCGGCTCAGCGTGGCGAGTTCGTCGGCGACGCGGTCGGGCGTGCCGACGAACGGATAGCCGCCGATCGCGCGCGAGGCGAAATACTCGCGCTTCTTCTTGTACTCTTCGGCGCCGACCGTCTCCGGCGTGATGTTCTTGATCGCGCAGCATGCCGTCGACCGAGCCCCAGTCGGCCATCTCGATGATGGCGTAGCGGTAGTAGTCCTCGGCCTCCTTCTGGGTCGGGCGGCACACCACCTGGCCGACGGTGAAGACCTCGATCTCGCGGCCGAACGCCGCGCGCCTCGCTCTTGATGCCTGCGACCATCTTCTTGGTCGCATCGACGCCGCCCTGCCGCGACGTCGAGGTGGCGGTGAAGAAGGCGTCGCAGTTGCGCAGCGCGAAGGCCTGGCCGGTCGGCGTCGAGCCGGCGTTCATGATCAGCGGCCGCGTGCCGCCGTAGGGCTTCGGCTTGGCGCGGACCTTCTTCAGCTTGATGTACTCGCCGTCGAAGTCGAAATCCTCCTCCGGACCCCAGGCCATCTTGATGGCGTCGATCCAGTCCTGGGCGTAGGCGTAGCGCGCCTCGTGCTCGCGCTGCTGACGCCGAACATCTCGAACTCGCCCTCGTTCCAGCCGGCGACGATGTTGAGGCCGAAGCGGCCCTCGCCGACGTGATCGGCGGTGACGCATTGCTTGGCGGCGATGATCGGATGGAACAGCGGCGCGTGGACGGTGCCGAACACGGTGATGCGCTGCGGTCGCGGCGAGCAGGCCGGTCGCCCAGGTGATGGTCTCGAGCGACTCGCCGTGCAGGTCGGTGTCGCCGCCGTAGCCCTTCCAGCGGCCGATCGGCAGCATGAAGTCGATGCCGGCATCGTCGCCCATCCGGGCGAGCGCCAGGCAATCCGGCCAGCTCGCCGACCAGCGCTCCGGCACCCTGGTGGCGGAGCGGCCGGACGAGCAGTTGACGCCGAACAGGCCGAGCTTCAGCGCGTTGGCGTTGTCCATCGTCGAGGCGGTCGCGCTGCGAGGAGGCGGGACGGTCGAGCAAGGGAGAGACTCCAGGTATTGTTTCGTTGGAAGAATAGCACCGTCCGGCCCGAGGCGACCACTGCATCTCGGCCTCATCCTGAGGAGCATCGCGCAACGGGTCCGCGCAAAGCGCGGCCCGATGATAAACTCCGCGATGCGTCTCGAAGGATGCGGCCGCCCTCGTCCTTCGAGACGCGGCCTTCGGCCGCTCCTCAGGATAAGGGCGGAGCTAAGCACTGCCTGTATTCGGCCGCGCGAACGCCGCCTCCATCTCGCGGCGGACGCGGACGGCGAGATCGGTCGGATCGTAGTCCACGTCCGACCATTTCAGGCGCTCGCCTTCCGCGATGTCGCGCTTGAGCTTGACGTTCTGGGCAAGGCCGAGCGGAAAATAGCCCTGGTCGAGCGAGGCGCTGCGGCCGGCGTCTGCTTGCCCCAGACGCAGAAGCCGCCCTCGCCGTCGAGCATCTCGCCCTGCTTGAGATCGCGCTTGGCGGTGGCGACCACGTCGGAGCGGAAGCCCGTCGGCGCGCCGGTCGGCTCGCTGCGCAGCGCCGCGCTGGCAACCGAAATGCCGAGCTCGAGCCCGATCATGTGGATCGGCCGGTAGAGCGCGGCATACTGGCCGCTCTGGTCCGGCAGCATGGCGTATTCCGAAAAGCAGCGCCGCGCGTAGTCGGTCTCGCCCTCGATCACGACGTAGGTGCCGAGCGCGAGATGATGCGGCACGTCGCGGCCGTCGCGATAGACCGAGGACGTGACCTCGGTGACGCCCTCCTTCTCCAGCGTGCCGCCGGCGCTTTCGGCTTGCAGACGTCGGCCAGCTCGAAGCGCGTCGCCGGCGGAAAGCCCAGGCCCTCGGATCTGCGGCACGAGGCCGGTGGCGTTGCACACCGCCGTCATCTCGATGCCGGACTTGGTGCCGTCGACGAAGCGAGTTGAACATCTTCGGATTGATCGACTTGCGGTCGGTGATGTTGAGATACTTGTCGAGGATGTCCCAGACGTTGTCGGGATTGGATTGGTGATAGTGCGGCTCGTAGCGCGTGCCCTTGCCGGCGGCGACCACCTTGAAGCCGCAGGCGCGCGCCCAGTCGACGTGCTCGCAGATCAGCGCCGGCTGGTCGCCCCAGGCGAGGCTGTAGACCACGCCCGCGGCCTTCGCCTTGCGCGCGAGCAACGGACCGGCCAGCGCGTCGGCCTCGACGTTGACCATGACGATGTGCTTGCCGTGCGCGATGGCCTGCGAGCGCATGGGCGATGCCGGCCTCGGGGATGCCGGTCGCCTCGACGATCACCTCGATGCCGGGATGCGCGATCATCGCCTGCGGCGTCGGCGGTGACATGGGTGCGCGCGCTTCTTCGCCGCGTCGTCGAGCGAGGCCGCGGCGAACTGCTCGGCCGGCCAGCCGGCGGTGGCGAGCTGGCTTCGCGCGCGCTCGACGTTGAGATCGGCGACGCGCGACGACATGCAGGCCGCGGGTCAGCCGCGCCTGCGACAGGAACATGGTGCCGAACTTGCCGGCGCCGATCAGGCCGACGGTGACGGGGCGGTTCCGGCCGCTTCGCGTTCGAGCAGGAGGGAGTGGAGGTTCATGCGCCGATCTTACAGCAACGCACCGACTCGTGTCCCGGGCGCAGCGCAGCACGGAGTGATGCGCCGCAGATGCCCTGGGCCCCGGATCACCCGAGGTGATGCGCTGCGGACCCGGATCAGCTGTCGCACCGACTCGCATGCGCATCGCGCTTCAGCGCGTCCGGGATGACCGCTACGCGGTCATTTCGCCGGCACCACCAGCGAATAGCGCTCGTCGGCGGCGGGCACGCGGGCCTCCGGCACGCCGAGCTCCTTGCGCACGATGTTGGTGCCGAGCGTGATCGCCACCGCCTTGTAGAAGGCGTGGCGGCGGCTCATGCCCTCGCGGCCCATGCCGCAGTCGGTCGAGACCATCAGCCGCTCGGCCGGGATGTGCTTCAGCGCCGCGCGGATTTGCGCCGCGACCTGCTCGGGCTGCTCGACCTGCAGCGTGTGGTGGTCGATCACGCCGATGCGAGATCTTCTTGTCGGTGATGGTCTTGCCGATGGCTTCGAGATCGATGCCGCCGGACGCCGACGACTCGAAGGTGATGACGTCGGCGTCGACCGTGTTGTAGGCCTCGAGCGCGGGCTTGTAGCTCTGCACCGTGCGCGAACATGCGCTGCTGCGACGGATTGCCCCAGCACGAATGCGCCCAGACCTCGGTCTTGGCGCGCAGCCCCTTCACGGTGCGGTTGAACACCTCGACCATCAGCTTGGGATTGATCACCGCGTCCTGACGATGTTGCGCACCGCGATCAGGTGGATCTGCGGCTCCTCGATCTGGATCACCGGGCAGCCGGCGTCGGCGAGCTCGTGGTATTCCTCGTTGAGCGCGTCGGCGATGGCGAACATGCGGTCCGGCACGCTCTTGTAGTGGCGGTCCTGCAGCGCGAAGGCGACGATCTCCGCCGACACCGCGCCCCACTTCACCGGCTTCTCGGTGAAGCGCTGCGCCGCCTTCCACATCGCGGTGTATTGCAGATTGCCGCGGCCGATCGGGCCGGTGATCACCGGCATGACGCGCGATTCCAGATAGTCGTGCAGGATGTGGCCGCGCGGAAACCAGATGCCGCCGCGCCCGGCCGGCGTCGGCACCGGATGTCGCGATGTCGAGGCCGGCCATGTGGTTCGGCGGATAGGCGGTCCAGCTCTGGCCGCCGACGTCGTCGTCGAAGCGGCAGTCGCCGTCGGTGACGATGTCGAGGCCGGCCAGCTCCTGGTCGCGCATGATAGCAGGTCACGCGCGTCCTCGTACTGCTCGCGGAAGCGCCGCGACACCATCGCTTCGAGGAAATGCCGGGTGCCGAGATTTTCGGTGTACCAGCTCGGCCGCGGCAGCGAGCCGGTGATGGTGGTCGGCAGAATGATGTCCTTGGTGGCGCGATACATGGAGCGTCCTCCCTGATTTTGTCGTTGCAGTAGGCGGCCGAGCATAGGCGAGCGCCGTGCGCGGCGATAGAATGCAAAGCCGATGCGCCCGGCGGCGCAGCGCATGGCGCTGCGTGCGCCGCGATCGGACGTCGCGAACGCACTGTCGCTTGGTCGCCGAGTCGCTGCGCCGCCGATGCGCACTATCCTCGCCGCATGGCCGACGTCGCCACCGAGATCCAGCATCGCTCGCCGCGCGGCGCCGCGCGCGCGCGCCGGAGACGCGCGCTGGCGGGTGATCTGCGCGCAACGCGTTTCCGTTCATCGTGGTGTTCGGCGCTGTGGGAGATCGTGGCGCGGGCCGGCATGTTTCCGCCGAAGCTGTTTCCCTCGCTGGTGACGGTGGCGCAGGCCTTCGTCGACCTGACCGTCGCGGGCATCCTGCCGCATCACGTGTTCGACACCGTGCTGCGCCTGCTCGCGGGCTTCGCGCTCGCCGGCGTCGTCGGCGTCGGCGCTCGGCATCCTGATGGGCCGCTCGCGGCGGATCGGAGGACATCGCCTGCCGCTGGTCAGCATCATGGCGCCGATCCCCGGCCTCGCCTATGCGCCGCTGTTCCTGCTGTGGTTCGGGCTCGGCAACAAGTCGGCGGTGCTGCTGGTCGCCTTCGTGTCGTCGTTCCCGATCATCTTCAACACCTGGACCGGCGTGAAGGCGGTCAAGGAAATCTGGGTGCGCTCGGCGCAGGCGATGGGCGCCGACGACCGCCGCCTGTTCGTCAAGGTGATCGTGCCGGGCGCGCTGCCCTACATCCTCACCGGGCTGCGGCTCGGTCTGGCGCAGGCCTGGCGCATCCTGGTCGGCGTCGAGATGCTGGCGGCGGTGCCCTGGGGCCTCGGCTGGATGATCTTCGGCGCGCGCGAATTCCTCAACACCGACGTGATGCTGGCCGGCGTCGTGGTGATCGGCGTGATCGGCCTCGCGCTGGAAAAGCTCGTGTTCCAGAAGCTCGAGAATACACCGTGATGCGCTGGGGGATGATGACATGAGCGCCGCCCGACCGCACGCCGCTCGACGCGTGCGCGCCGCGGTCACGCTCGTGGTCGCGCGCGGCGCTCTACGAGGCGGTGGCGCGCACCGGATATTTCCCGCCGGCGCTGATGCCGACGCTGCCGCAAGGTCGGCAGCACGCTGCTCGGCTCGCTGCTCGACGGCACCATGCTCGACGCACGCCGGCAGCACGCTCTACCGCGTGCTGGTCGGGCTGGCGCTCGCCGTCGCGGTCGGCCTGCCGCTCGGCATCCTGATGGCGCGATTCAAGCCGATCGAGAATTTCTTCATGCCGCTGGTCAGCGCGCTGATGCCGATCCCCTCGCTCGCCTGGGTGCCGGTGTTCATCCTGTGGTTCGGGCTCGGCAACACGGTGGCGATCCTGATCGTGTTCTACGCCGCGATGTTCCCGATGCTGCTCAACACCTGGTCGGGCGTGCGCGCGGTCAATCCGCTGTGGCTGCGCGCCGCCGGCGCGATGGGCGCCGAACGAGCGCGCGCTGTTCTGGAAGGTGATCGTGCCGGGCGCCTCGCCGTTCATCATCACCGGATTGCGGCAGGCGTTCCTGCGCGCCTGGATCGCGGTGATCGGCGCGGAATTCCTCGCCGCCTCCGACTTCGGGCTGGGCTGGGTGATCTTCGACGCCAAGGAATTCCTCAACGCCGACCTGATGCTGGCCTCGCTGGTCGGTGATCGGCGGCATCGGCTTCGCCTTCGAGCGGCTGGTGTTCGGCTCGATCGAGAAGGCGACCGTGCAGCGCTGGGGCATGGTGCGGATGGCCAAAGGTTAGCCGGCGTCCCTGCGCGCGGGCCCGCGGCCGTAACAGGTGTCTCGTTTTGGGTTAACTTTGTGGCGGAAAAATCCTGAAAAATATCGTGATTTTAACAGGATACATGGTTAACGCCGACCCAAATCAGCGTTAGATTGAACCCACGATGCGGCAACATCGTGGGTTTTCAAGATGCGCGCTGTTGCGTTTGCGTTTGCAATTCTGTCGCTTGGCGGGCTGATGGAAGAGCCGGCCGCGGCGCAAAATTATGGTCCGGGCCCGTCCGCCGACGACCCCCGCTCCGGCCCACCGCGCTACTACACCGAACGTCCGCGCCAGGACGCCGAGCGTGCGCCCTACTTCACGGACCATCCGCCTTCGCGCCGCCCGGGCGAGGGCTTCCAGCCACCGCCGTACCGTGGCGCGCCGCCCGATCGCGGGCAGCGTTACGAGCGAACCGGCGACGATCGGCCAGGTGCCCGGCCAGGTGCGCAACCAGCACCCGATCCGCGCGACGGCGAGCCCCCGCCCATCCGTCGCCGGGCCGAGCAGGCGCCGCCGTGGCCGCCCGAAACCGGCGATCGAGCCGATCGCGGATCGCGAACCACGGTATGGCCACCGGTTCGTGCCGGCGACGCCGCGCCGCCTCGGCACACCACCAGTCGCCAGCCCGCCCGGCCCGGTTCGCGCGGTACAGACCGAATAACCATCTCGGTCGCGGAATTCCGCGATCTGGAAAATCGCGTTCGCGAGTTGGAGCGGATGCTCGCCGAGCGGCACGACTTCCGGGATGACCGGCGTGGCTTCCGGGACGAGCGACGAGGACCAGATCGGCCGCCCGTCATCTATCGCTGACGACAGCTATCCCGGCAGCGGGGCCGATTGTCGCGAGGCAAAGCGACTATCGGCGCACCGTCACCACAACTGCTTCGACGCCAGCCGCGCACCATCGGCGAGCGCAGCAAGCTTCATCCAGACGATCTTGGTGTCGACCTGGACGCGGCCGGCAAACGTGCCGAAGCCGCAGTCGACGCCGGCGATGACATTGTCGCGGCCGACGGCCTGCGCGTATTGCACGATGCGGTCGGCGACCAGCTCCGGATGCTCGACGAAGTTCGAGGTGGAATCGATCACGCCCGGGATGATGATCTTGCCGTCGGGCAGCTTGACGTCCTTCCACACCTTCCATTCGTGGCCGTGGCGCGGATTGGCGCCGGGGAACGACACCGCCATGCGGCCTGCCTTTGAGGATGATGTCGACGATGTCCTTGATCGGAATGTCGCCGTGGTGCGGGCCGAGCGTCGAGCCCCAGCAGACGTGCATGCGCATCCGGTCGGCCGGCAGGTCCTTGACCGCGTGATTGAGCGCCTCGACGTTGAGCGAAATGATCTTGCGATAGTCGGCGAGGCTGATGCCGGGATAGAGCGCGTAGGACATCGCGAGATCGGGGCAATCGAGCTGCAGGACGAAGCCCGCTTCGACGATGGCGCGATATTCGCGCGCCATCACGTCGGCGAGCGTGAACAGATATTCCTCGTCGGTCTTGTAGAAGTGGTTCTTCAGATAGCGCGCGATCTGGCCGGGCGACGGCGAGGTCATGAACGCCTCTTCGACGCCGGCTGCGGTCATCGCCTGCCTTCGAGCGGGCGATGTCGGCTTCGGCGGCGGCAAAATCCTTCCAGGCCACCGGCCCCGAGCAGGCCGGACGATGCTGGAACGGCGAGGCGAACTGGCTGAGCAACTGCGCGAGCTCGGGAAATTCCGGCTCGCCGGTGCCGAGCGGCGGCGTCGACTTGCCCTCGAAGCCGGTGAGCCGGTCGATGACATGCACGGTGTAGTCGGTGCGGCCCTGCTCGCCGTCGTTGACGATGTCGATGCCGGCGGCTTTCTGTTTGGCGACGACGCCGGCGATGGCGTCGCGCACCGCGGCATCGAGCGCGTCGCGCCGTTCGCCTATCTCCTGCCGCCAGCAATTGCTTCGACCACCTCTGGCGGCCGCGGCAGGCTGCCGGTGTGGGTGGTGAGAATTCGCTCCGTGCTGCGCCGCATGTTCCGTGCCTCGTTTCGCTCGGCACGTTGTATCAGCTAAGCTCGCGTTGGGAGTCAGGGAGAGCGACGACGATGGGCAGCCCATCGAACACCAGTGGGCCGGTGCTGTGGGAGGTCGATGCGCGCGGCGTCGCCACCGTCACGCTCAACCGGCCGGAGGTCAACAACGCCTACAACGGCGAGCTGATCCAGGGCCTGCTGGCCGCGCTCGACGCGCTCGGCGGCGCCGACGGGCCTGCGCGCCGTGGTGATCAAGGGCAACGGCAAGCATTTCCAGGCCGGCGCCGACCTGAAATGGATCGACGCGGTGCGGACCTCGTCCGCGGACGAGAACATCCGGGTGTCGCGGGCGACCGCGGAGGCGGTGGCGCGGCTCAACCGCGCGCCGGTGCCGACCATCGCGCTGATCCAGGGCGGCTGCTTCGGCGGCGGCACCGGCCTGGTCGCCGCCTGCGACGTGGTCGATCGCCGCCGACAACGCCATGTTCTCGATCGCCGAGGTGCGCTGGGGGCTGACGGCGGCGATCATCGTGCCGCAGCTCAACGACGCCATCGGCGTGCGGCAGATGCGGCGCTATGCGCTGACCGGCGAGCGCTTCGGCGCCGAGGAAGCGCGGCGCATCGGCCTGGTGCACGAGGTGGTGCCGCTGGCCGAGCTTGCGGCGGCCGGCGAGCGCGTGGTCGCGGCGGTGCTGGAGAACGGCCCGGAGGCGGTGGCGCAGACCAAGGCGCTGACGCTTGCAAGCGGCGCGTTCGGCGATCTCGACGACGCGGCGTTCGCGCGGCTGATCGAAAGCCACGCCGCCAAGCGGCAATCGGCCGAGGCCGCCGAGGGGCTTGCCTCGTTCGCCGAAAAGCGCGCGGCGAAGTGGAAGCCAAATGGTTGACAACCAAATCCGGCCTCAGGGTGAGGGCGGGGAGACTAAAGCACGCCGGGCATCCAACGCTTCACGCTGCCGCCGATAGGCGGCGTAGCCGTCGCCGAATCGTGACGCCAGGCGCTGCTTCGTCCCGCAAGACGCGAACGTGAAACCAGACCGCGCGAGCGGCCAGCAGAAGCAGCGCGAACCACGACCAGAATGTGATCGCAAGCCCCGAGCATGAAAATCACATGGCCGAGATACATCGGGTTGCGCGTGTAGCGATACGGTCCGCGTCGCGACGATCTGGTCCGGCGGAATGTCGATGCCCCAGCCGCCGCCGGCGCGCGGATGACGATAGCGGCCGACCAGAAGATATTGCAGATAGCCCCAGGCCAGCAGCAGACATCCCCACGGCACGAAGCTCGAGCTCTGCCGTCGCGCCAGGCGAACTCAAAGGCGACGACGATCGCCGGACACAGCACGAAAGTGTGCACCGGTGTCTGGCTCAGCCATCGCCCGATGTCCACGGCCAAGACCGGCTCCTAAGTCTATCGACCACCACGCCGGTCTTCCTGATCACCTCGCCCCAGCGGCGGGCCTCGGTCCTTGATGAAGGCCGCGGTCTCGGCGGGCGAATGTTGCCGACCGGCTCGACGCCGAGGTTGCGGAACTTCTGCTGCACGTCCGGCATTTTCAGCACTTCGATGAGAGTCGTCGGCGATCTGCTTCTGCAGGGCGGCCGGCATTTTCGGCGGGCCCGCCGCGGCAAACCAGGTGGTGGAGATGAGTTCCGGCATGCCGGCCTCGGCCGCGGTCGGCACGTCGGGCATCTGCGCCGCGCGCTTCTTGTCGAGCACCGCCAGCACCTTGATCTTGCCGTCGCGCCACAGCGCCAGCGCGCGCCGAGACGTTGCCGAAGAACAGGTCGACGTGGCCGCCGAGCATGTCCTGGTACACCAGCATCTCGCCGCGATAGGGCACGTGCACCATCTGCGTGCCGGTCATGGTCATGAACAGGTTGGCGGTGAGATGCGGCGTCGCGCCGTTGCCCTGGCTGCCGAACACCACCTTGCCGGGATTGTTCTTCACGTAGTCGATCAGTTCCTGCGAGCGTGTTGACCGGCAATTCCTTGCGCACGATGGCGACGTTCGGCACCGCGCCGACCACGGTCATCGGCACGAACTCCTCGGGCTTGTAGGACAGCGCTTGTAGAGCGTCTGGTTGATCGCCAGCGGCCCCGGCGGCGCGATCGACAGCGTGTAGCCGTCGGGCGGCGCCTGGAACACGGCATCGGCGCCGATGTTGCCGCCGGCGCCGGTCTTGTTCTCGATGATGATCGGATGGCCCCATTTGGCCTGGAGCTTGTCGGCGATGATGCGCGCCAGCACGTCGTTGATGCCGCCAGCCGGGAACGGCACGATGAACTTCACCGTCCGGGTCGGGAAAGCGTCTTGCGCCTGCAACGGAAGAGGCACAGCGAGCAAGGCAAGCAGAAGCGAGCGCGGCGCGAAGCATCGGACGCATTGTCAGTCCTCCCTGGCAATCCTGCGGACCGGCCCCCTAATCCTAGTCCACCTGGAGGCCGCCTGCCTTGATCGGGCCTTCCCAACGCGCGATCTCGTCCACCACGTACTTGGCGAGATATTCCGGCGTCCGCCGCTCGGCTTCGACGCCGCTGACGCCGATATCGCGCATCCGCTTCTTGATCAGCGGCGTGTCCATCGCCGCGTGCTGTGGCCTCGTTGAGCTTCTCGACGATCGCCCGCGGCGCGCCCTTGGGCAGGAACATGGCGTTCCAGGTCGTGACGTCGATACCCTTCAAGCCCTGCTCATGGGCGCTGGCCAGCTCCGGCATCAGCGGCGAGCGCTCCCCGACAGCACCGCGATCGCCTTCACCTGCTTGCCCTTGATCAGCGGCGCGGCGGCGCCGAGGTTGCCGCACAGATAATCGATCTGGCCGCCGATCAGGTCGTTCGACGCCGGCGCCGAGCCGCGATAGGGAACGTGCGTGATGTTGACGCCGATCGCCGAGTTGAGCAGCGAGCAGGCCAGATGCGTGGTCGAGCCGGCGCCGGCCGAGCCGAACTGCATCTTTGCGCCATTCGACTTCAGCAGCGCGGCAAATTCCGGGATGGTGTTGGCGGCAAGGTCCTTGCGCGCCTCCAGCACCATCGGCTGCTCGGAGAACAGCGCGACCGGCGTGAAATCGGTGGCGGCGTTGTAGCGCGGCTTTTTGTAGATGCTCTGGTTGTAGGCGTGCGTGCCGACGCTCCCGAGCAGGATAGTATAGCCGTCAGGCGGCGCGTTGATGACACGGTTGACGCCGATGATGCCGCCGGCGCCGGTGGTGTTCTCGACCACCACCTGCTGGCCAAGCAGCTCGCTCATCCGCACCGCGATGATGCGTCCCATGACGTCGAAGGTGCCGCCTGCGGCGTAGGGCACCACCATGATGATCGGCCGGCTCGGATAGGTTTGCGCCTGCGCCGCCACCGGCCAGGCCGCCGCAGCCGCCAGGAACATCGTGATCAGTTCGCGCCGTCGCATGTCGCCCCCTCTGCCGCCTTTCGCAGCTTTCCAGCAGTCTTGCTCATTGGATCGTCATCGGCAGGCTTTGCAGCCGCAGTTCGCCGACCGCACCGGCATAGACCGGCTTGAAGTTCGGATCGATCATGTGCGCCTTAGGGAACCGCGCCAGCAGCCGCGTGATCGCAATGGTGATGGTGGTGCGGCCGAGAATGTTGCCGACGCAGTGATGGGGGCCGGCGCCGAACGACAGGATGCGCTTGGGCTTGCGATGGATGTCGAAGCGCAGCGGGTCGGGGAACACGTCCGGGTCGTAGTTCGGCGACAGCGGCGACGGCCGCACCACCATGCCCTTGAGGATGCGCGTGCCGCCGACCTCGGTGTCGCGGGTGGCGATGCGCGGGAAGGTGAAATAGCCGTTGCTGCCGAGCCGCAGGCATTCCTCGATAGCGTCGGGGATCAGCGACGGATCGTCGATCAACTGCCGGCGCTGGTCGTCGTGGGTGTAGAGCAGCCAGAGCGCGCCGCCGGCGGCGCGGCTGGTGGCCGACAGCGAGCGCGCCGCAGATGCCGAAAATCTGGTCGAACAACTCGCGGTCGCTGAGCTTGTCGCCCTGCGTCGCGCGCATTGACCAGATCGCTGATGAAGTCGGAGCGCGGGGCGACGCGGCGCTCCTCGATGATGACCTTGATCTCCTCCATGGCGCGGTCGAAGGCCTGCCGCAGGCTCCGGCGCCCAGGTCTCGCCCGGCTTGACGTAGGTGGTGCCGGGCATGCACGTCGTGGAAGGCGACGAACACCGCCTTGCGCCGCGCGTCCATGTTGATCATGGCGTCGAGCAGCGCGTCGACCACGAGGTGCGCGCCGAGGTCCTTCATGGCATCGAACCTGGGGCCATTCGCCTCGATGCGGTCGAGCATGCCATCGACGATCCGGGTGATGCTCTCCTGGAGCTGTTCGATGCGCCGCGACGAGAACGCCGGCATCAGCAGGCGGCGGACGCGGGCATGCTGGCTGCCGTCCATCTGGGTGACGAACTGCGCGTCCATGATCTTGTTGAACTGCTCCCAGCCGGGGCCGCGCGGCATCTCCGACGCGAACGTCTCGGTGTCGGAGAAAACCTTGTGCACGTCGGCGTAGCGGCCGACGATCACCTGCGGCGGCCCGCTGCCAAGCACGTAGAACGGCCGGCGCCGCGCCCATTCCGCCATGTGGCGATGGGCGTTGGCCTTGAACTCGGCGCTGCCGAGATCGACGTCGACGACGTTGTCGCGGTCGAGTTCTGCAAGCGAGGACATCGCTTCTCCGCGTGGATCGTAGTCCTTCAGGTCGATGACCTGCGTGCCATTTCTATGGCACAGATGCGCATTCCGATTGTACAACAAAGATCGCAGAGATCATCCGATGAATTCGCCGCCACCAATGCCGTTCTTCGACGGCCACAACGACGCGCTGCTGCGCCTATGGAAGCGCAAGAGCTCCGACGCGGCGCGCGCGTTTATCGACGGCGAGGAAAAAGGCCAGCTCGATCTGCCGAAGGCCGTGCAGGGCGGCTTTGCCGGCGGCATGTTCGCGATCTTCGTGCCCTCGCTCCGGCCGGCATCCGCGCCGCCGGGCGCTCCGGCCGCGGATGCGGCGCCGGTGCCCGACACCGCTCCCGGGTCGCCGATGCCGCCGCCGCTCGATCTCGCCACCGCGCAGGCCGCCACCTTCAGCATGGCTTCGATCCTGATCGCGCATCGAGCGCGAGGCGGATGGGCGTTTCCGCATCTGCCGCACGGTCGCGGATATCCAGCCGTTGCATGAAGGTCGGCGCGCTGGCCGCGGTTCTCCATATCGAGGGCGCCGAGGCGATCGACCCGGAGTTCGAGACGCTCGACGTGCTGCACCAGGCGGGCTTGCGCTCGCTCGGCCCGGTGTGGAGCCGGCCGAACGCGTTCGGCCATGGCGTGCCGTTCCGCTGTCCGTCGTCGCCGGACACCGGGCCTGGCCTGACCGACCTCGGCAAGGAGCTGATCCACGCCTGCAACCGGCTGAAAATCCTGATCGACCTGTCGCATCTCAACGAAAAGGGCTTCTGGGACGTGGCCAAGCTGAGCGACGCGCCGCTGGTCGCGACGCACTCCAACGCCCATGCGCTGAGCCCGCATTCGCGCAACCTCACCGACCGGCAGCTCGCGGCGATCCGGGAATCCGGCGGCATGGTCGGGGTGAACTTCGCGGTGAGCTTCCTGCGGTCCGACGGCCACCAGGACAGTGACACGCCGGTCGAGCTGATCGTCGATCACGTCGACCACCTGATCGGGCTGCTCGGCGAGGACGGCGTCGGCTTCGGTTCGGATTTCGACGGCGCGATGATGCCGAAGGGGCTCGGCAATGCGGCAGGCCTGCCGGTGTTGGCCGAAGCGATGCGGGCGCGCGGCTACAGAGAAGCGCTGATCGAGAAGCTTTGCTTCCGGAATTGGCTCAGGGTGCTGGAGCGGACGTGGGGCTGAGCGGCGCTGCGGGTCATTCCGGCCGAGCGAAGCGGGTGGCGGAATGACCGCGAGACCAAGAGCCGCCCCATTCAAACAACCCTCATCCATCAAACGAAATGCCCGGCGCAAGGCCGGGCACGACGCTCTCCAAACGGAGAATTCACAAAAAGCCTACAGAAACCGCGTCGGCCACATGATGGTACGCCACATGTGCGCGGACGGGCTGTTGTCCCAGCCGAGCCCTTCCTTCGGCTGCTTGAAGTTGCGGCCGATGACGTCCTCGAACTTTCGAGGTTGACCTTGGCGTTGGGATCGAAGGCGTAGATGTCGTTCACGCAGATCAGCCGCGCCGTCATGTAGTGCTTGCTGTTGCGGGCGCGCTTGTACTCTTCCTGGATGTACGGCTCCGGCACGTAGTCCTTGCCGAAATACTTGGTGTACATGTCGGGATAGGCGTAGCCGACCGACTCGTCGGGGAAGAAGCGCAGCGCCTGGTGCATGCGGATGCCTCGCTGACCTCCTCGTCGACGTAGGGCGCGATCATCTGCGCGCCCCAGTAGCCGTGGTCGCAGCGGATGAAGCTGACCACCGCGATGTCGTGCAGCAGGCAGGCCAGCACCACCTTCTCGCTGTGGCCGTTCTTGAGCGCGAGCGCCCCGCTCTGCAGCAGATGGTTGGTCGAGGCGAAGCGGTTCTTGAAGTAGTCCATCAGGGTCGGCTTCTCCGGCATCGGCGGCAGCCGGGGGTCCGGGCCCATGTTGAAATACTTGCCGGGGTACTTCGCCTGCAGCGTCGCGCCGCCCTCGATCTCGACCTTGCCGTCGGTCAGATGGCAGAACACCGACTTGGTGATGACGGTTTCGAGCTCGTGCATCATCTGCTCTTCGAGATGATCGGCACGCTCCGACAGGCTCATGTGGCTTGAGAGCCCCTCGTTGTTCAGCTTCGCGGTGGTGGCAGTCTGAGGTCGCCATCGACCCCTCCTTGGATGATCGTCGTTCGGCCCGGTGGGCCGGCTGGGCCGGAAAGCTACACCGAAACGCGACCCTGCGACACCGAAAGCCGGTCGGCTTCCATGCAAAAATCAAGCATAATGGCTGCAAGAAAAGCGGCCAAACGGCCAGATCGTCCAGGGAACGAAATGCCCCACATTGAAATTCGCGATGTCTCGCTGGTCTACGACACCCCGGCGGGCCAGGTGACCGGCGTGCAGAGCGCAAGCTTCGACATCGAGCAATCCGAGTTCCTCTGCATCGTCGGCCCCTCCGGCTGCGGCAAGTCGACCTTGCTCAACATCATCGCCGGCTTCCTCGAGCCGACCGGCGGCGAGATCAAAATCGGCGGCAAGGCGGTGAAAGGCCACGGCCAGGACCGCGGCGTGGTGTTCCAGGACTTCGCCCAGCTTTTCCCGTGGCGCACGGCGCTCGGCAACGTCGCCTTCGGCCTGGAGATGAAGGGCGTCGGCAAGGCCGAGCGCGAGGATATCGCGCGAAAGCAGCTCGCGCTGGTGAAGCTCGAAAAGTTCGCCAACTCCTATCCGCACCATCTCTCCGGCGGCATGCAGCAGCGCGTCGCCATCGCCCGGGCGCTCGCCTACAATCCGGCGGTGCTGCTGATGGACGAGCCGTTCGCGGCGCTCGATGCGCTGACGCGCGACGACATGCAGCGGCTGCTCGCCGAGGTGTGGCGCGAAACCCGCAAGACCGTGATCTATGTGACGCACAATGTCGCCGAGGCCGTATATCTCGCCGATCGCGTGGTGGTGATGACGTCGCATCCTGGCACCGTGAAGGTCGAGGTGCCGATCGCCCTGCCGCGCCCGCGCGATCCGCTCAGCGTCGAGTTCCTCGACTATCAGAAGCAGTTGCTGCGGCAGCTCGGGCAGATAACCCAGCAGGAGACGCACGCGTAATGATGAGTTCCCTAACATCATTCCGGGGCGCGCCCTTAAGCGCGTTCACGCGCGTCTTCGACGCGCTATGGGCGCGAACCCGGAAGCCAGACGCAAGCTCAGGATACACATATGGATTCCGGGTTCGCTCTCTTCGCTCGCGCCCCGGAATGACGGAGGTCCTTCTTGCTTCGCTGCTTGTCGTAACTTCGTTGCCCGCATCGGGAGAAGACGCCTATCCGACACGCCCGGTGCGGCTTGTGGTCGGCTTCGGCGCCGGCGGCCCGACCGACATCCCGGCGCGCTTCGTCGCCGACAAGCTCGGCACGCTGCTCGGCCAGCGCGTGATCGTCGAGAACAAGCCGGGCGCCGCCGGCATGCTCGCGACCCGCGACGTGCTGGCGCAGCCGGCGGACGGCTACAACCTTCTGCTCTGCACGCATTTCGAATCGATCAACACGGTGCTGTACAAGAACCCCGGCTTCAAGCTCAGCGAGCTGGCGCCGATCTCGCTGATCGCGAACTACTACTACGGCCTCGCGGTTTCCAACGCGGTGCCCGCCGAAAGCTTCGAGCAGTTCGTGCAGTACGCCAAGGCGCATCCCGGCGAGGTCAGCTACGGCACGCTCGGCGCAGGCTCGGCCCAGGAGATCCTGGCGCGGCAGATCGAAAAGCTCGCCGGCATCAAGATGAACCGCATTCCGTTCCGCAGCGGAGCCGCAGGTCATGCCGGATCTGATCGCCGGCCGCGTGTCGCTTTACGTTTCGCCGACCATCGGCGTGGTGCCGCAGTATCTCGACAAGCAGCTCAAGATCCTGGCGACCACCAGCCCCGGGCGGCTCAAGGGGCTGCCCGACGTGCCGACGCTCAAGGAAAAGGGCATCGACTACGTCCGCTACGGCTGGCTCGGCATCTGCGCGCCGAAGGGCACGCCGCAGCCGGTCATCGACCTGCTTCAACAAGCACATCGTCTCGATCGTGGCGACGCCGGAATACCGCGACCTGATCGAGAAAGGCGGCTCGCTGCCGGAGTCCTCGACGCCTGCAGCAACTGGGACAAGTCATCGCACAGACGGTGGACGACGTTGAGGCTACAATCCGCGAATTCGGCATGGCAACAGTGACCGGAATCGACCAGGGAGGACGACCGAGATGACGATCAAATTCGATGGACTGAACCGCCGGCAAGTTCTGGCCGCGACCGGCGCGACGGCGCTCACGGCGGGCTTCGGCGTCGCGCCCGCGTCGGCCGCCGAGGTCACCATCCGCCAGGGCTACCAGACCAACATCTGGGGCATGCCGACCTACTACCTGATGAAGTCCGGCTATCTGGAAAAGCACGGGCTCAAGACCGAGGACTTCGCGGTGCCGTCCGGCAACCTCACCATGCAGCAGATGGTGGCGCGGCAGGTCGACATGGGCACCTATGCCGGCCCGTCCTTCATCATCGGCCATGACAAGGGCGGCCTGGTCGCCATCGCGCAGATCGAGAACGTCGGCAAGACCGCCGCGATCGTGGCGCGCAAGGACCTCGGCATCACCAAGCTCGACGAGCTCAAGGGCAAGAAGATCGCCAACCAGACCGGCTCCTCGATCGGCAACATCTTCGTCGATCAGATCGGCCCGGCGAACGGCCTGAAGAAGGGCGACTACCAGGAAGTGCGCATGAACGTGAACGACATGATCGCCGCGCATGGCCGCCAAGACCGTGGACGCCATGGTCAATGTCGAGCCCTACAACGCCATCGCCGAGGCCGACGGCATCGGCACGATCCTCATGGACGTGGCAAGCGTCGACAAGGTGCCGGTGTTCATGGCGGCGACGCCCGATTTCGTCGAGAAGAATCCCGACGCGGTCGTCGCCTATCTGAAGGCCTGGCTCGACGTCGAAGCGCGACTTCAAGGACAACCCGAAGAAGGTGGCCGACGTGATCTACTCGTTCTTCACCTCGAAGGGCTACAAGATGTCGCCGGAGACCTTCGCCAAGGCGATGAGCCGCGTCGAGGTCGATCCGGGCTTCCCGCACGATCTGGTGCCCTACCTGACGCACCACGCCGAGGTGCTGCTGAAGGAAAAGAAGATCAAGGCGATGCCGGACTGGAAGACAGCGCTGCGGACCGAGTTCATGGACAAGGCGCACGAAGGGCTGATCGCAGCGTCGTGAATCCGCCGCGCGTGTCCGGGCGCGGAGCAGCACGAAGCGGTGCGCCGCAGACCCAGGACCCGGTTGCTTGCGGCGATCGAACCGGGACCTCGCGTCTGCGGTGCACCGTAACGCGCTGCACCGCGCGCGGGGAACGCCGGAGAGGCTTGCGCCATGCCCCTCCCCTCGCCCATCGAAACGCGCTAAACGTGCTGCCTCGCGGTCTGAAGTCCGCGTGGAGGGAGAAGCTTATGAAGCGTGCCAAGAAGAAAGCTGCCAAAAAAGCGAAAGCCAAGCCGGTTGCCAAGAAGAAGGCTGTGAAGGCCAAGACCGCGAAGAAATCGTCGGCCGTCAAGAAGCCGGCCGTGACCAACGGCGCCGGTCGCGCCAAGGCCGACGGCACCGTCACCTGGAATTTCAAGCTGCTGTCGCACCACACTGCTCGACGGCTTCGGCGGCATGGGCGAAGGCATGTCGGTGCAGATCGCGCCCGACGGCCGCCGCATCATCTGGCTCGCGCACGAGAGCGCGCCGAAGAATTTCACCGCGGTCGACGTCTCCGATCCGCGCAAGCCCAAGGTGGTCTGCCAGACCGACCTGCCGCAGAGCCACATGCGCTCGAACTCGCTGGAGACCTGCGGCAACCTGATGGCGGTCGCCTACCAGACCCAGAAGAAGGGCCTGCAGCCGGCCGGCATGGAGCTGTTCGACATCTCCAACCCGGAGAAGCCGAAGTCGATCTCGTTCTTCGACTGCTCGGGCCCGCATTCGCGCGGCGTGCACCAGCTCTGGTTCTGCGACGGCGAATACGTCCACATGGCGTCGAGCTCGCCGGACTTCGTGCCGACGCATCCGCAGCGACGACCAGTTCTACCGCTGCATCGACGTGCGCAATCCGAGCAAGCCGGTCGAGGTCGGCCGCTGGCACATGCCGGGCACCAAGCAGGGCGACAACGTGCCGCCGCCGCCGCGCCATCCGCTCGACAAGGGCTACCGCGCGCACAACTGCAACGTCTATCCGCAGCGGCCGGACCGCTGCTACCTCGCCTATATCGACGGCGGCATGCACGTGCTCGACATTTCCGACAAGGCGAACCCCAAGCGCATCTCGTCCTGGACCAACTCGCCGCCCTACACCGGCTTCATGCACACCGTGGTGCCGCTGTTCGACCGCGGCCTGATGCTGGTGACCGACGAGTCGACCGAGAACAACGCCAAGGACTGGCCGAAGCTCGTCTGGATCCTCGACGCCCGCGACGAGGAGCAACCTCGTGCCGATCTCGACCTGCCCGCTGCCCGACCACAAGGCCTACGCGGCGCGCGGCCGGTTCGGCGCGCACAACATCCACGAGAACGTGCCGCTGCCGACCTGCTGGCAGTCCGACCAGGTCGTGCTCGGCACCTTCTTCAACGGCGGCCTGCGCGCCTACGACATCTCCAATCCGTACCAGCCGCGAGGCGATCGCGACCTTCGTGCCGCCGCCGGTCAAGGGCGCGCCGACCGGCACCACCCAGATCAACGACGTGTTCGTCGACGAGCGCGAGGTGGTGTACTGCGTCGACCGCCACATCGGCGGGCTGTACTGCCTGGAGATGGATTTCTGAGCGAGCCACTTGCTCTCTTCACCCTCCCCTGGAGGGGGAGGGTCGGCGAGCGAAGCGAGCCGGGGTGGGGTGATCTTGAGTGCATCCCCGAACTCGATCAGCAAATTCCGGCGCGCCACCGCGCGCCGGCTTCGCGCCAATCAGACCGGCGCGGAGGTGCTGCTGTGGCGTGAGCTGCGCAAGCTTGAAACGAAAGGCACGCATTTTCGCAGGCAAGTGCCGATCGGGCCTTATGTGGCGGACTTCGCCTGTCTGGCTTCGAGGCTTGTGATTGAATTGGATGGTTCGCAACACGGCGACGAGCCAACCAGACGGCGTGATGCGGTGCGTACACGATGGCTTGAATCGGAAGGTTATCGAGTACTGCGATTCTGGAACAATGATTTGATCGAAAATCTTGAAGGGGTCATGGAGACTATCTACGAGGCGCTCTATGGGTCGCGCGATGCTGACCCGATTTCGATGAAGCATATGCGGCGCCCGAAGGATCACCCCACCCCGGCGCGCTTCGCGCGCCGACCCTCCCCCTCCAGGGGAGGGTGAAGAGAGCAAGCGGCGATGTCGTCCGACACCATCCTCGATCTGTTTCCCTCGGCATCCGCCGGCAAGTTCGGCCGGCGGCAGAAGCATCGAGCGCGGCGCGCGGCTGCCGGTGACCATCGTCACCGGCTTTCTCGGCGCCGGGAAGACGACGCTGGTCCAGCGCTTCCTGAAGACGCCGGAGGGCCGCGGCACGGCGCTGGTGGTCAACGAGTTCGGCGCCGAGGGCATCGACGACGCGCTGCTGCGCGAGAGCAGCGACGAGGTGACGCTGCTCGGCAACGGCTGCCTGTGCTGCAACACGCGCACCGACCTGCAGATCGCGCTGCGCAGGCTGGTTGCCGACCGCGACCGCGGCAAGATTCCGCATTTCGGCCGCGTGCTGATCGAGACCAGCGGCCTCGCCGACATCAGTCCGATCCTGCAGACATTCTCGACCGACCGCGCGCTCGGCAGCCGAGTTCGCCATCGAGGTGGTGCTCACCGTGGTCGATGCGGTGTCCGGGCTGAAGAATCTCGAAAAGGCGCCGGAGGCGCGCAAGCAGGCGATCCTGGCCGACCGCATCGTGATCTCGAAGACCGACATCGCCGACAGCAAGACGGTCAAAAAGCTGCCGCGACATGCTCGAGGACCTCAATCCGCGCGCCGTCATCGACGTCGCGGTCAAGGGCGAGCTCGATCCGAAATGCCTGACCGACACCGGGCAGCCGACGCCATCGAGCGGCATTCCGGCTTCGTCGCCGAGGCTTCGCACTCCGACGGCATCGTCAGCTTCGTCATGCGCGACGAAACGCCGCTGATCTGGCCGGTGTTCCAGCGCGCCATGGAGACGCTGATCGCGCTGCGCGGCCCCGACCTGCTGCGCATCAAGGGCCTGCTCAATCTCGCCGGTTCCAAGGGGCCGGTGGTGTTCCAGGCGGTGCAGCACCTGATCCATCCGCCGGTGGAACTCAGCGCGTGGCCGGACAAGGATCACTCCAGCCGCGTGGTGTTCATCACGCGCGGCGTGAGCGAGCGGCAGGTCGAGGATCTGTTCAAGGCCTGCCGGGCGCTGGGTTATTCCAGCGGAATAAACGGCGTTCCGCGCAGACTTCTTAGTCTGGGGCCGGTTCTCACCGCAGCCGCCTTTGGATTAGTCTCTCCAGCAAGCCTCGATGGAGGCTTCAAATCCAAAGCCTTGAGGGAGGCCGCGCCACCATGACGCAGAAATTCACGCTCAACGTGAACGGCAAGACGCACAGCGTCGATGCCGATCCGGACATGCCGCTGCTCTACGCGCTGCGCGACGATCTCGGCCTGAACAATCCGCATTTCGGCTGCGGCCTCGCGCAATGCGGCGCCTGCACCGTGCACATGGACGGCGCAGCGATCCGCTCCTGCATCACGCCGGTGTCGTCGGTCGGCGACGCCAAGATCGTGACGCTCGCGGGCCTCGGCACGCCGGAGAAGCCGCATCCGCTGCAGACCGCCTACATCGAGGAGCAGGTGCCGCAATGCGGCTACTGCATCAACGGCTGGATCATGACGGCCGCCGCGTTCCTCGCCAACAAGAAGAAGCCGACCGACGCCGAGATCAAGGGCGCGCTGGAAGGCATCAAGTGCCGCTGCGGCACCCACGTCAGCATCCTCAAGGCGGTCAAGCGCGCCGCCGCGATGATGGGTTGAGGGAGGCGATCATGACCAAGATGGAAAAGCCCACGACGCTGTCCCGCCGCGCGGTGCTGATGGGCACGGGCGCGCTGGTGGTTTCGGTCGGCGCGCCGATCGGCGTCGAGACAATGCTCGGCATCAATGAAGCGTTCGCGCAGGGCGCCAAGCCGCCGCTCACGCCGGACCAGCTGTCGTCCTATATCGCGGTGAACGCCGACGGCACCGTCGACGCCTATTTCGGCAAGATGGACATGGGCCACGGCTCTGCACACGCCATCGGCCAGATCGTCGCCGAAGAGCTCGACGTGCCGTTCAAGGCCGTCAAGGTCTACATGGGCGACACCGCCACCAGCGTGAACCAGGGCGGCGCCTCCGGCTCCACCGGCATCCAGCTCGGCGGCAAGCAGATGCGCATGGCCGCGGCCGAAGCGCGCCGCGTGCTGGTCGAGATGGCGGCGGCGCAGCTCGGCTCGCCGGCCGATCAGCTGATCGTCATCGACGGCGCAAGTCAGCGCGGCGTTCAACCGCGACAAGAAGGCGTCCTATGCCGAGCTGATCGGCGGCAAGTATTTCAACGTCCAGCTCGACTGGAACAAGAAATACGGCAACCCGCTCTATGCCCCCGGCAAGGCCAAGCCGAAAGACCCCAAGCTTCACAAGATCGTCGGCCAGCCGATCAAGCGCGAAGACGTGGCGCCGAAGGTGTTCGCGCAGGAAAACTTCTGCACCGACATCAAGGTGCCGGGCATGCTGCACGGCCGCATGATCCGGCCGGCGGTGGCAGGCGCGGTGCCGGTCAAGGTCGACGAAAGCTCGATCAAGGACATCCCGGGCGCGCAGGTGGTGCACCAGGAGGGCTTCCTCGGCGTGGTCGCGCCGACAATGAATGGGACGCGATCCAGGCCGCGCAGAAGCTCAAGGTCGAATGGTCGGAGGTCAAGCCGCCGTTCCCGGACCAGAACGCGCTCTACGACCACATCCGCAAGGCGCCGGCGCGCAAGCGCGAGGTCGGCGAAGAACGTCGGCAATGTCGACGAGGCGTTCAAGACCGCGGCCAAGGTGATCGAGGCCGAATACGAATGGCCGTTCCAGTCGCACGCCGCGATGGGACCGGCCTGCGCGCTGGTCGAGATCAAGGACGGCAAGGTCACATGCTGGAGCGGCACGCAGAAGTCGCATTTCGTCCAGCAGGGCGTCGCGGCGACACTCGGCATGCCGGTCGAGAACGTCCATGTGAAGTGGACGCCAGGGCCGGGCTCCTACGGCCGCAACGACGCCGACGACGCCGCGATGGACGCCGCCGTGCTGGCGAAGGCGGTCGGCAAGCCGGTGCGCGTGCAATACATGCGCAACGAGGGCACCGGCTGGGACCCGAAGGGCCCGGCCTCGATCCACATCGCGCGGGCGGCGCTCGACGACACAGGGCAACGTCATCGCCTACGACTTCCTGAGCAAGGGCTTCTCGCGGGTCGACGTCAACACCAACGGCAGCCAAGCCGTTCGACACGCTCGCCGGCCAGGCGCGCGGCATCGCGCTCAAATCGGGCGACGGTTTCGGCGTGCCGGCGGAATCCTACGAGTTCGCCAACAAGCGCTCAGCGTGGGAAACGATCGCGCCGCTGCTCGACCGCTCGTCGCCGCTGCGCTCGTCGCATCTGCGCGATCCCGTCGGACCGCAGATCCACTTCGCCAGCGAATCGTTCATGGACGAGCTGGCGGCGGCGACCAACCAGGACCCGATCGAGTTCCGGCTCAAGCACACCAAGGACGCCCGCGACACGGCGCTGATCAAGGCCGCGGCGGAGAAGTTCGGCTGGGACACGCGGCCGTCGCCGCACAAGGGCCAGACCGGCGACAAGGTCACCGGGCGCGGCATCGCCTATGCGCAGCGCAACGGCACGCGGGTCGCGGTGATCGCCGAGGTCGAGGTCGACCGCCCGACCGGCAAAATCTTCGCCAAGCGCTTCACGGTGGCGCACGACTGCGGCCAGATCATCAATCCGGACGGGCTGGAGAAGTGCATCGAGGGCAACATCGTGCAGGGCATCTCCCGCACGCTGTGGGAGGAGGTCAAGTTCGACGGCAAGAACGTCACCAGCGTCGACTGGCAGACCTATCCGATCCTCGACATCACCGAGACGCCGGAGAAGATCGACTTCGTGCTGATCAACCATCCGGAGATCGCGCCGTCGGGCGCCGGCGAGCCGAGCGATCCGGCCGGTGGCGGCCGCGATCGCCAACGCGATCTTCGACGCCACCGGCGTGCGCATCAGGCGCGTGCCGTTCTCGCCGGACCGGGTGAAGCAGGCGCTGTCGTAGGGACGGCGCAAACGGCACTGCGAATTCGGCACCTATGACTGCGCCCTCTCCCCTTGCGGGAGAGGGCAACGCTGCCGGTGCAACCTGTTCCGTTGGGTGAGGGGTCGGCGCCTGCCGAGATGCAGACCCCTCACCCGTTTCTTTCCGCTGAACGCTGCGGCTGCCCTCTCCCGCAAGGGCAGAGGCACAATAGTTCGCGCTGCAACTCGTGAATAAAGCCGACCAATCGTAGAATCGCGAAGTGACTATTTCGCCCGCTTCAAGCCCGCCGCGTCCCTGATGACATCGGCGATGGCCGCCTCGTTGCCCGGCGCCATGATGTGGACGCCGGCAACGCCGGGGATGGTGGCGAGCTCCTGCATCAGGTCGACGCAGAGTCTGCTGCCTTCGGCGGCCGGATCGGACGGCGGCTTCCAGCCGCGCGACCGTCGCGTCCGGGATGATGGTGCCGAACAGCTTCTCCTTCATCCAGCGCGCCGACTTGGCCGAGCGCAGCGGCGAGATGCCGATCAGGAACGGCGTCGTCACGCCGTGCTCGGCGAGCCGCGCCATGTAGCGCCGCACCACGCCGGCATCCATGCAGAACTGCGTCTGCACGAACTCGCAGCCGGCCGCGATCTTGCCCTTGAGGCTTTTCGGCTCCCAGCCGGCCGGCGGATCGATCGGCACGTCGGCCGCGGCGATGAAGAAATCGCGCCTTGCCGCCGACCTTCTTGCCGGTCGGCAGCTCGCCCTTGTCGCGCATGCGCCACGGCCACCGCGGTCAGCGCCGCGGTGTCGTAGTCGAACACCGGCTTGGCGTCGGGCTGGTCGCCCTGCTTGGGATCGTCGCCCTTGAGCAGCAGGAGGTTGCGGACGCCGAGCGCCGCCGCCGCCATCAGTTCGCTTTGCAGCGCGATGCGGTTCCTGTCGCGGCAGGTGAGCTGCAGGATCGGCTCGATGCCCTCCCGGAGCAGGATCGCGGCCGCGGCGACCGAGCCCATGGTGGCGCGGGCGCCGGCGCCGTCGGTGACGTTGACGGCATCGGCCAGACCTTTCAGCGGCGCGGCCTTGGCCATCAGGTCGGCGGCATCGCACGACACCGGCGGCGCGATCTCCGCGGTGATGACGAATTTGTCGGCGGCGAGCTTTTCTTTCAGGTGTCATGCGCCTCTTGTTCTCCAAATTCTGCCCCGTTTCAAGCGTGGGCAGTATCTTGGCACGAAGCCCACGATGTCCCACTTGGCGTCGGCGCAGCCCACCAATAGAATCGCCGCATGCCGCATCGCCCGCTCGCTCGACGACGCGCTCGCGCCCATCAAGGACGGCTGCGTGCTGGCGGTGCCGCGCGAGAGCACCGGCGTCGCCATGGCGGCGACGCGGGCGCTGATCCGGCGCGGCGTCAAGCGGCTGACGCTGATCGCGCTGCCGACCTCGAGCCTGCAGGCGGACCTGCTGATCGGCGCGGGCTGCGTCGAGACGCATCGAGACCTCCGCGGTCAGCATGGGCGAGTTCGGGCTGGCGCCGCGGTTCACCGCGGCGATCCTCGCCGGCACGATCCGCATGAAGGACGCGACCTGCCCGGCGCTGCACGCGGCCTTCCAGGCCGTCGGAGAAGGGCGTGCCGTTCATGCCGCTGCGCGGCCTGATCGGCACCGATGTGCTGAAGAACCGGTCCGACTGGAAGGTGGTGGACAATCCGTTCGGCAGACGACGATCCGATCGTGCTGCTGCCGGCGATCAAGCCGGACGTGGCGCTGTTCCACGCGCCGATGGCCGACCGCGACGGCAATGTCTGGATCGGCCGGCAGCGCGAACTGGTGACGATGGCGCATGCCGCCGAGCACACCGTCGTGACGGTGGAAAAACTGCACGACGGCAATCTGCTCGACGACCCGACGCTCGCCGCCGGCACCCTGCCCGGCTTCTATGTCGAGTCCGTCGCGGTGGCGGAGCGCGGCTGCTGGCCGCTGCCGTTGCCGGAACACTACGCCTGGGACGCCGAGCATCTGAAGGAATATGTCGCGCTCGCCGCGACCGACGAAGGCTTCGCGAAATATCTCGACCAATATGTTTATGAGCGGCAAGCGGCTTAGTCTAGCTGAAATGGACAGAGACGTCTTCCGAGCGTGCCGCGAACTCGGTCACCCTCCCCTGGAGGGGGAGGATCGACCGCCTGAGCGACGCGAAGGCGATCGGGGTGGGGTGACCTTGATTGCTTCACAATTTACCCCACCCCGCTCGCTTCGCTCGCCACCCTCTCCCGCAAGGGGAGAGGTGAAAGCGTGGCTCCCGATCGCTCAGTACAAAACGATTTCCGCGACGAAGAGCTGCTCGCCGCGGTGGTCGCCGACCTGATCGGCGACGTGCGGCATGTCGCGGTCGGCAACGCCTCGCCGATCCCGGCGACGGCGGCGCTGCTGGCGCGGGCGCGCGGCGACGAGCTCAATCTCGGCCGGCCCTATGTGTCGCTGCTCGGCAGCCCGCGGCACACGTTCTGGACCGACGGCGGCCGCGAGCTGTTCGACTGCGCCGGCCAGGGCCGCATCGACGTGTTCTTTCTTTCCGGCGGCGAGATCGACGGCGAAGGCAACGTCAACCTGGTCAGCATCGGCGACGCCGAGAAGCCCGACGGCGCGATTTCCCGGCTCGTTCGGCTCGTCGTACCTCTATTTCGTCGTGCCGAAGGTGATCCTGTTCCGCACCGAGCATTCCAAGCGCACCCTGGTGCCGAAGGTGTCCTACGTCAGCGCGCCGGGCGGCAGCGACGACAACGTCTATCGGACCGGCGGGCCGATCGCGCTGATCACCAACCGCTGCCTGTTCTCGTTCGACCAGGACGCGCGGCGCTTCCGGCTCGAAAGCGTGCATCCCGGCCATACGCTCGCCGAGGTGATCGTCAACACCGGCTTCGAGTTCGACCGCCCGCCGGACGTGCCGGTGACGCCTTCGCCGTCGGCCGAGACGCTGCGGCTGATGCGGCAGGTGGTGGCGCCGGAGCTGGCCGAGGTCTATCCGCAGTTCGCCGCGCGGGTGTTTGGATATAAAGCCAGCGCATAGCGCCAAACGCCGTGTCCCGGATCGCGCTCGCTGCGCTCGCTTGTCCGGGACACGTGGGGAGAGGATTGCACACCCTGCCCCGGCATGGTCTTTATGCGGCACGATTTCAAATCGAAGAGGATGGAACGCGTGAAGACAGTGGAAGTCGGCGCCATCGGCGTGGGTTGGGTCGGCGGCACGCGGGTGGAAACGCTGTCGCGCACGGCGCTGGTCGACAAGCTGCACATCTGCGACATCAAGCCGGACCGGCTGGCCGAGTTGAAGGCGCGCTACAGGCCGGCAACCGCGACGCTCGACTACCAGGACATCATCAAGAACGACAACATCTCGGTGGTCTACATCTCGACCACGCCGGAGACCAACCACTATCCGATCGCGCGCGACTGCCTGCAGGCCGGCAAGAACGTCATGCTGGAGAAGCCGATCGCGCTGGAATTGTGGGAGGCCGACGAGCTGATCATGCTCGCCAAGCGCAACAACCTCAAATTCACCATCGGCTATTCGCAGCGCTTCAACACCAAGATCGCCTACGCCAAGAAGAAGATCATCGACGGCACGCTCGGCAAGGTGGTGTCGGTGCTGGTCAGCCGGCATCTGTCGCGGGCGCTCGGCAAGAAGATCGCAAGCCGGGTGCGGCTGTCGCCGGTGGTGATGGAAATCGACCCACGACCTCGATTTCGTGATGTGGCTCCTGGAGCCCGCCAAGCCCGTGCGGGTCTATTCGCAGGGCGCCTACGGCTACATGGAGCCGATCAACGGCTCGCACGACGTGATGTTCACCACCGTGACGATGGACAACGGCGTGGTGGTGATGATCGGCGGCGGCTGGAATTTCCCGGAGAGCTTCCCGAACTACTGCTCGACCTGGATCGAGATCACCGGCACCGACGGCGCGCTGGTGCTCGACGACACCGCAGCGCGACCACTGGCTCAACACCGAGAAGACCGGCCAAGTGTTCCCGATGTCGACCATGCCGGGCGAGCAGGTCGACCACGTGTTCGCCGGCGGCATGGGGCCGGAGACGATCCATTTCCTCGAAGCCTGCATCCAGAACAAGCCGGTGATGGTGACGCCGGAGAGCGCGCGCGTGGTGATGGAGACCTACACGGCCGCCGACCTGTCGGCCGACCGCAACGAGCCGGTCGATCTGCCGCTGACCAACGAGACGATCGCCGCGGTGGCCGATTTCAAGGCCAAATTCCGCAAGGGCGACAACCCGGCGATGCAGGCATGAGAGTTTTATCCGCAAACTCCAGCCTCGCCTCTCGTGCCCTCTCCCCTTGCGGGAGAGGGCATCGCTTGCTTTGCCACGAAACAAGCCGGGTGAGGGGTCGGCAGATTCACCCCTCACCCGGCTGTGCTTGTTGAGACTCTGCAGCAGCCCTCTCCCGCAAGGGGCAAGGGCACAGCAATATGCGCCGCGCTCGTGGGGGCGCCGATGAGAACCCAAGCCGCCGACATCGGACTTGCCATCATCGGCGGCGGACGGGTCGGGCTGTTCCGCGGCGAGGTGGCGAACCGCCATCCGGCGGTGAAGTGGATCGGGCTCGCCGAGAAGAACCCGAACCGCGCCGGCGAAGTCGCGCCCAAGGTCGGCGCCGATTTCGTCACGCAGAGCCACGTCGAACTGCTCAAGCGGCCCGAGGTGACCTGCGCCATCATCGCCACCGACGAGCACCTGCATGTCGATCCGATCATGGCGGCGGTCGAGCGCGGCATTCCGCTGCTGATCGAGAAGCCGCTGGCGACCGACCTCGCGCAATCCGCGCAAGGTGCTGAAGGCGATCAAGGACGCCAAGATCGACGCGGTGGTCGGCTACACCCAGCGCTTCCGCCGGAAGTGGCTCGCCGGCAAGGAGAAGGTGCGCATCGGGCGCGCTCGGCGACGTGACGCTGGTGACCTCGCGCGCGTTCATGAACCGTCTGGTCGCCATCGACAACTACAAGCGCACCGACGATCCGAAATCGATCTCGCCGATGGTGATCTCCGGCACCCACGCGCTCGACATGTGCATGTGGTACCTGGAAAAGAAGACGCCGGTCGAGTGCTACGCCCGCTCGATCGACAAGGTGCTCGGGCCCGCTCTACCAGGGCATCGACGCCACCGCCGGCATGATCATGATGGCGGACAACAGCGTCTATCATCTCAATATCTCCTGGGCGCTGCCGGTGACATGGCCTGGCGCGGTCTATTCGCTCGAGGTCGGCATCGTCGGCACCGACGGCGTGCTGACCATCGACGACACCCACCGCGACATGGTGCTGGCCGTGAGCAAGCCGCAGGGCGAGGGCTACAACCCGGACCAGAGCCGGCTGGTGGATTTCCTCGGCAGCTACCCGCCCGGCGACATGGCGCTCGGCGAATTGCGCGGCCCGATGGCGGACGAGACGGTGTCCTGGCTCAACCGCGTAGCGCTCGGTCTGCCGACGCCGGCCGCAACCGTCGAGGAGGCGCACAACAACCTGATGCTGACCAAGGCGCTGGATTTGTCGGCGAAGCGCAAGCACCGGTGAAGCTGCCGCTCGATCCTGACGAGGAAAAGCACGCGGCATAGCCCTTCGAGATTGGACCAATTCAAAGCTCCAACCGACGACAAGAGCGGTCGGGCCGTGCAAAATGCGGCCTGAAAAGCAGACGTCTCAGGGGAGCGGAGATGATCGAGAATGCCAATACGGAATGGGGCTGGCCGGCGAAATGGCTGCATTGGCTCGGCGCCATCCTGATTCTTCTCCTGCTCGGCCACGGCTGGTGGATGACGCACTTCGCGCCGCGGCCCGATCGGCTTGCGCACTACGCCGGCCATGCGGCCCTCGGCTATGACTTCCTGGCACTTCTGATTCTGCGGCTGTTGTGGCGCTGGACCCATGCGGTGCCGGCGTTGCCCGCCGAGATGCCACGCTGGGAGCGGCTGTCGGCGCACGCCAGTCACTACGGGCTTTATCTCCTGATGCTCGCCACGACGCTGACCGGCTGGGCGCTGGCCGGCACATTCGCCAGGCCGCTGGACAAGGACGCGTTCGGCCTGCCGGTGCCGTCGGTCTATGTGAGCCAGGATCGGGCGATGCACCGGCTGTTCGAGGACTGGCACAAGGTCCTGTCCTATGTGCTGCTCACGCTCGTCGTGATCCATCTGATCGCCGCGCTACGCCATCACTTCATCAAGCACGACGACGTGCTGCGGCGGATGTGGCTTGGCTCGAAGGCCCGCGAACATTGAGCGAGCATCATGCGTAAAGTCGCCCTTGCCCTGAGTCTCGTGCTGGCCGCGGCCGCCCCGTCATCGGCACAGGACGATGTTGCCGCCTTCTACAAAGGCAAGGTGGTGCGCATTGTGGTCGGCGTCGGCGTCGGCTCCGGCTACGACATCAACGCGCGGCTGCTTGCCCGCTATCTGCCGAAATACATTCCCGGCAACCCGAACGTGATCGTCCAGAACCAGCCTGGCGCGGGTTCGCTGACGCATGACCAACCAGCTCTATGCCGGCGGGCCGTTCGATGGCACCGCGATCGGCGCGTCGTTCAACGGGCTGCCGACCGCGCCGCTGCTGCAGCCGGCTGGCGCGCGTTTCGAGGCGACGAAAATAAACTGGATCGGCAGCACCAATCGCGAGACCCAGGCGATGTACGTCTGGCACGCATCGCCGATCATGACGCTCGACGATCTCAAGACCAAGGAGATGATCGTCGGCGCTCAGGCGCCGGGCTCGACGCAATACGACTATCCGAAGCTCGCGGAAAAGCTGTTCGGCTGGAAGTTCAAGGTCATCACCGGCTACGAGGCGACGCCGAAGATCCATCTCGCCATGGAGCGCGGCGAAGTGCACGGCACCTGGGCGAACTGGTCGACGCTCAAGGCCATCGCCGAGCCGTGGATCAAGGACAAGAAAATCCGCATTCTCGCGCAATGGGCGCTGCGCAAGCATCTGGAAATGCCGGACGTGCCGCTGATCCTCGACCAAGCCAAGACCGACGAGCAAAGGCAGGCACTAAATCTGGCGCTGGCGCGGCTCGAATTCGGCCGGCCGTTCTTCATGCCGCCGAATGTTCCGCCGGACCGCGTCAGCGCGATGCGCCGCGCCTTCGATGCAACGATGAAGGACAAGGATTTCGTCGCCGAGGCGGACAAGCTCAAGATCGAGATCGATCCGCTCACAGGCGAGCAGGTCGCGGGACTGATCGCTTATATCTACAAGACGCCGGCCGAGACCGTCGATCGCGTCCGCGCCGCCATGGCGCCGAAATAGCTATTTACGTTCGCGCAAGGGCTTGATCTTCAATTCGGCAGCAAGCCTGTCGAGCTGTTCGACCACCTCGGGGAACACCGGCACACCATTGGCCGAGCGATCGGCGCGGCGCGCTTGGCGCTGCTCACCGGGCAGGCGGATCGAATCGAAGCCGGGCAGCACCGCGGAGCATTTGAGATCGCGTAACTGCCGGTCGATCTGTGCCTTGAACGCATCGATCGGCAGGAACCGCGACACGTCAAGCGCGATGATGAAATGGCCGGTGTTGCAGGCGCTCTCGTCGTCGGCGTTGAAGTCGACCACCTCGCGGCCGAAAGCGGCGCCGTTCAGCACGCCCGGCAAGAAGGCCAAGCACCAGCGCGAGGCCTGAGCCCTTGTGGCCGCCGATCGGCATCAGCAGACCTTCGGCGCTCTTCGCCGAATCGGTGATCGGCTTGCCGTCCTTGGCGCTGACCATCCAGCCCTCTGGCATCGGCTTGCCCTGAAGCTTGTAGGCCTTCACCGTGCCGTAGGAGACGACGGTCGTGGCGATGTCGAGAACTACTGGCGGCTCCTCGCCGGCCGGCACTGCAATGGCGATGGGATTGGTGCTGAGCAGGCTTTCAGCAGCGCCCCACGCCGGCATGTGGTTGGCGTTGGCGACCGCCGAATAGATGCCGATCATGTCGTGCGGCAGCGCCATCGCCGCGTAGGTGCCGGCCGCGCCCGCGTGGTTGCTCCGCCGCGCGCCGACCCAGGCGACGCCGTTTTCCTTGGCCAGCGCAATCGCGGTGTCGGCGGCGCGCTGCATCACCAGATGGCCCATGCCGTTGTCGCCGTCGACCATGGCGGTGGCCGGCGCGGTCTGCTCGACCTTGATGCTGGGCTTCGGGTTGACGCCGCCGGCCTTGATGCGCCGGACATACTGCGGCAGGCGGAACACGCCGTGGGCATCGGCGCCGGTCAGATCGGCCTCGAGCATCAGCTCGGCAACCTTTTTGGCGTCGGCGTCGGGCAAGCCCACGACCGACATCGCATCCTTGATGAGAGACGCGATGGCG
The DNA here is from genome assembly GCA_963702635.1 of uncultured Alphaproteobacteria bacterium. Taxonomy (GTDB): domain Bacteria; phylum Pseudomonadota; class Alphaproteobacteria; order Rhizobiales; family Xanthobacteraceae; genus Z2-YC6860. The sequence continues at coordinate 1,750,405 of CAVPDL010000001.1, read as the reverse complement.
GCTGCGGAACCACGCGCTGCCGGCCATTACTTCACTCCGGCAAGCAGCTTCTGCACCAGGCCGTTGAGCATGGTCACCTTGTCGAGCTCGCCGCAGCGACAGCGCCTTGACCTGCCGCGCGCATTCGAACGTGCCCATGTCGTAGGGATAGTCGCTGCCAAGGATGACGTGGGCTGCGCCGAACTCCTGCACCAGGAATTCGAGCTGCGGCTTGCGAGTGCAGGATGGTGTCCCAATAGAAGGTGCGGATGGTCTCGGCCGGCGGATTTTTCAGATGCTTCTTCGGCTCGGGCCGGACGTGCCAGCCGTGCTGCCAGCGGCCGGCCTGGTATGGCGTGAAGCCGCCGCCGTGCACCATGTAGAAGCGGATGTTGGGATAGCGCTCGATCACGCCGCCGAACACCAGCGCACGCGGCGGCGATGGTGGTGTCGAGCGGATTGCCGATCAGATTGTTGAGATAGTAGTTCTTCAGCCGGTCGATGCCGGCGACGTTGTTCGGATGCACCATGCAGAAGGCGTTGTGCTGGTTCGCCACCTGCCACACCGGCTCGAACTCCGGCTCGTCGAGATTCTTGCCGTTGATGTTGGAGCCGATCTGCATGCCCTTGAGGTTGAGCTTGGAGATGGCGCGTTCGAGCTCGTCGGCGGCGGCCTTCGGCGCCTGCATCGGCAAGGTGGCGATGCCGTAGAAGCTTTTCGGATAATCGCGGACGTGCTTGGCGATCTGGTCGTTCTGGACGACGCAGGCCGCGGCGGTCATGCCCGGCGTCCTGGTTGTAGAGGAAGGTCTGCGGCGTGTTCGACAGCACCTGCATGTCGACGTCGGACGCCTTCATGTCCTTGAGCCGCTGCTCGATGTCGAAGCCGCCGAGCGGGAACGGCCGGTACGGCACGCCGGCGACGGTCCATTCGAAGATGTCCTTTCGCGATCTCCTTCAGGGCTTCGGCGCGACCTTCGGCATCTCCTTGTTCGAGGAGCTTCATCGTCTCCTCGGTGCAGATGTGGGCGTGGGCGTCGATCGCGAGCGGATTGGGCATCTTGGTACTCCCTATCAACGTCATGGCCGGGCTCGTCCCGGCCATCCACGTCTTTCTTCATTACCGTGAGGGTTAGTAAAGCAAGTCGTGGATGCCCGGGACAAGCCCGGGCATGACGACGGTGAGATCAGAGCAAAAAACTCACCGCGCCCATAGCCCCCAGTTCCTCGGCGTCGAGGATGGCGCGGCGCTCCTGGATTTTCAGGCCCGGCGTCGGTGCGCTTGAGCTTGTAGCGATAGCGGCCGATGAACTGGCGCGGCGCCGGCTTCGTTGCGGCGGTGGCGGAAGATCGCGAAATTGGCAGCTGACCAGGATCAGGTCGCCCTCGATGCCGGTGATGCGCACGTTGGTGATCAGCCGCCGCGTGTGCGACGGCGGATATTCGGCGTGGCAGTTCGGGTCCTTCAGCCGGATGATGCGCTCGCGCAGCCGCACGATGTCGTCGGCGACGGTGAACAGCGTGAAGCGGTGGTCGCCGTCGGGCTTGTCGTTCGGCGGCACGTAGTATTCGGCGCTGTCGGTGAGCAGCGCCAAGCCAGTCGTCGAGCCGCCAGTTGTCCAGCAGATCGGCCTCGTGGTAGAGGAAATCCTCCACCTCGGCGCGCGTCATCGGTCGCGGCCGGATCGAGCGGCTTGTTCATGCCCGCTGCTCCACCAGCTCGCTCCACTTGCGCCAGAACACGCGGAGATGGCCCTCGTCGGTGGCGAGCTGCTCCTGGCTGTTGCCCATGCCGCGCGACAGGTCGGTCCACGGCACCTCGCGCCAGGCGGCGTAGCCCTGCTGCGCCAGCTCCAGCGCCGCGACGTCGTCCGGCGTGGCGAAGCCGCCGGGGCCGTAGAATGTCAGGAACGCGTGCAGCCGGCGCGCGCGCTGCGCCTCGGTCTCCTCGACCGGACCGAGCGCCCAGGCGGTGACGTGCATCAGGTCGGGCGCGACCGGCGTGAAGTGGCGCACCGTCACCGACGAGCCGTCGTTGATGACGAGATTGGGGAAGATGCAGAGATTGCGGTTGGTGTCGGCGACGCGCGCCGCCCGCGCCTCGCCGAGCCGCGCGACCAGTTCCTTGCGGATCGCGTCGATGTCGGCCTTGGCCTCCTCGCCGTAGACCGAAATCCATTTCGCCACCGGGCGGCCGCGATAGTTCGGATTGTCGGTGGTGAGATGGCCGTTGCCGAGGTCCTTGCCGAAGCCCTTGGTCGGCAGCATGTGGCCCTTGGCCGGCGTGACGTTGACGCCGGAGTTGCGCATGTAGTTGAGCCAGGTCGAATGCGTGGTGACGAGGTGGTAGTCGTCGACGCTGTTCTCGACCAGGAGCTTCCAGTTCGCCTTGATGTCGTATTCCTGGGTGCCGGAGATGATCTCCATCCGGCCGGACGGCGACTGGTCGACGACGAGATCGATGTAGTCCTTGGCGCCGGCGAGATAGGTCGGCAGATCGACCGCGTCCGTGTCGAGATTGAGCGAAATAGAAATCCTTGTAGTGCTCGAGCCGCGGCACCGGCACGAGGCCCTTGCCCTGCTTGTCGAAGCCCGGCGGATAGGCGTCGTCGCCCGGGATGCCCTTGATCGAGCCGTCGGTGTTGTAGGTCCAGCCGTGATAGATGCAGTAGAACTGCCGCGTGTTGCCCTCGCGCTCGCGGCAGACCAGCGCGCCGCGATGGCGGCAGACGTTGAACAGCGCGCGCACCGTGCCCTGCCGGTCGCGGCAGAAGATCACCGGGCGGCCGGCGACGTGGCGGGTCTTGAAGTCGCCGGGATTCCTGATCTCCGAGGCGTGGCCGACATAAATCCAGCACTTGTCGAAGATCGCGCGGTTCTCGTCCTCCAGGATGTCCTGGCGAGACGAACACCTCGCGGTTGACCGAGAACGTCAGGTTCTTCAGGTCCTCGACCACCATGCGGCCGTTGCCATGTCCGTTGGAATGGCCGTTTCCGTTGCGACGATCGTTCATGGTCGGCTCCAGCGAAGGGCCGCGCGGGCGGCGCCGGATTTGACGGCTTCTCTATATCTATCCGAACAAGTCGTCCACTGGTACGGTTCCCGCGCATGACAGCGGCCGCTCTCGACACCGCCGAAGGGCTCATTCGCTGGCGCTATCTCGGCTATGCGCTGATCGCGCTCGCCGTGATGATCGCCGCCATCGAGATCGGCAATTTCTGGCTGCTGAACTTCGTCCATGTTTCCACCAGCCTGTTGTGGACCGGCATCGACTTGTTCATGGGCTTCGTGCTCGGCCCGATCCTGCGGCGGGTGGAAATTCCGGTGCGGCGCGAGATCGTGCGGCGGCTGACGCCGAAAACGCTGTACCTGTTTCCGACCATATCGATCATTTCCGGCACCACCGGCTGGTACCTGGCGGTTCTGCTCGGCTACACGGCGCTGCCTTGGCCCGCCTATGGCTGGGTTGCCGCAGCGCTGACGCTGGTCACGCTGATGACCATCCAGGGTCTCGGCTTCCTCACGCCGATCAACGTCCTGGTGTGTCTCGAATTGCAAAAGCCCGTGCCGGACATGGCATGGATCAGGATCTGGATGTCGCGATACTTCTACGCGGTCGCGGCGCAGGGCGCTGATGCAAGTCGCGATCATCGTGGTGATGACGCGGTTTCGCACTGGCGTCTGATTCGACCGTCGCACCTTCCTGAGCAGCAGACCTCGCGGCCCTCGCGCGCCGATTGCAGGATGGCAAGCGCGACCTCGACGGTGGCGCTGGCCCCAATGGCCGTCGTGAACCGGACGATCGCCGGAGCGGATCGCAAGCCGCATGTCGTCCAGCACCTCGCGGCGGCCGGGCATGCTTGCCGCCATGCGGCCAGCGACACCTGTCGCATGCCGTCGCGGTCGTAGATGGTGACGCCGTCGGCCGAGGCACGCATGTCGCCCTCGGCGCAGGTCACGATGGTCACGCCGAAATGCGGCTGATGCGGCGGCAGCTTGCCGCTGGCGGCGCCATAGGCGAATTGGCTCGGTGCGGGCCCGCGCCTCGTCCTGGCCCTGCGCCAGCGCCCGGCGGGCCGCGCCATGGGCGATCTGCTTCGGCGCACCGCGCTCGCCGATGCCGAAATGCCATTCGTCGGAATCGAAATGGTCGTAGCCGCTGTAGACCAGCGACGCCGCGGCGCCGCTGTCGAACTGCAGCAGCGCCGCGCAGCTTGCCTCGGTCGGCCGCGCCGGATCGAGCGCCGTGGTGCGGGCGCGCACGCTTCTGACAGCGGCCGCCGGCCAGCAGCCGTGCGGTGTCGATCTGGTGCGGCACCTGGTTGAACAGGATGCCGCCGCCCAGCGCGGTGTCGAGCTCCTCCGGCCGGCGCGGCCGATAGAGGTAGTTGGTGTAGTTGAAGCTGTGGATCAGCCCGAGCCGGCCGAGCTCGCCGCGGGCGATGATGTCGCGCATCAGCCGCACCGCCGGATCGAAGGCATGGGTGTGGCCGACGATCAGCTGCACCTTGTGCCGCTCGACCGCCGCGATGATGGCGTCGCATTCGGCGAGCGTCAGCGCCATCGGCTTTTCCAGGATGATGTGCTTGCCGTGCTCGGCGGCGAGGATGGCGTGCGCGGCGTGAAACTGGTGCGGCGTGGCGATATAGACGACCTCGACCGCGGGATCGCGCACCAGCATCTGCATGTCTTCATAGGACCGCGCATTGTGGTCGCGGGCGAAGGCCTCGCGGGGCCCTGGCATGCGGATCGGCGGCCGCCTTTGATGACGAAATCCGGATGTGCCGCCGCGGCATGCACCATGACGGCGCCGGCCATGCCGAGGCCGGCGATGCCAAGGCCGATCGGGGTTGGAAGCCGGATTGCTCTGGGTCATTGCAGCGATCGGGTTGCCGGCCGGTATTTCTAAGTTCCCAGTCATCGAGAGCTTACCCGCCATCCCTGGAAAGCCCTAGCCGACATGGACACACAGACGTCGCACAGCCCAACCAAACGCGTCGAAGACGATTACCTGCTGCGCGGCACGGCCGCTTCATGGCCGACGCGCCGCTGCCCGGCCAGACCTATGCCTGCTTCGTTCGCTCGCCGCACGCCTGCGCCGACATCAAGTCGATCGACACCAAGGCGGCGCTGGCGATCAAGGGCGTGGTCGCGGTGATCACCGCGGCCGACATCAAGGCGGCGAACGTCGGCAATCTGTCGCAGCATCCGCCGGTGGCCGGACGCAACGGCGGCAAGCTGATCATGCCGGTGCGGCCGGCGCTCGCCGGCGACCGGGTTCGCCACACCGGCGAGGCGGTGGCCATGGTGATCGGCGAGACCTACGCGGCGGCGCAGGACGGCGCCGAGGCGGTCGAGGTCGATTATGCCCCGCTTCGACGCCGTCACCGACGTCCGCGAGGCGATGAAGCCCGGCGCGCCGCAGGTCTGGCCGGCAGGCACCCGGCAACATCGCGGTCGACTGGGCCGGCCTTGCCGCCAATCCCGACGAGATGGCGGCCAAGGTCGACGCGGCGATGAAGTCCGCGGCGCATGTCGCCAAGGTTTCGCTGGTGCACCAGCGCATCAACGTCGCCTCGATGGAGCCGCGCGGCGGCACCGCGAGCTACGACAAGGCGAACGACAGCTATCTGCTTGCGCGTCTGCTCGCAGGGCGCGCGCGTCATGCGCGACGCCATGGCCGGCGTGATGGGCATCCCGCCGGCGAAGATCCGCGTCATCACCGAAGAGGTCGGCGGCGCGTTCGGGCTGAAGACCGGGCCCTACCCGGAATATGTCGCGATGCTGGTCGGCGCGAAGACGATCGGCCGGCCGGTGCACTGGATGTCGGGGCGAAACGAATCCTTCGTCAGCGACAACCACGCCCGCGACGCCGTACAGCGACGTCGAGCTTGCGCTCGACGACAAGGGCAAATTCCTGGCGTACCGCGCAGCGCCACTACGGCAGCCTCGGCGCCTATGTCGGCGCGGTCGGCGCCAACATCCACACCGCCAACATGACGCGCTGCCTGCCCGGCATGTACGACATCAAGCTGATCGACGTCGCAGACGAAGTGCGTGTTCACCAACACGACGCCGACCGCGCCCTATCGCGGCGCCGGCCGGCCCGAGGCGAGCTACTGCCTGGAGCGCGTGGTCGACGAGGCGGCGCGCGTCACCGGCATCGATCCGGTCAGGCTGCGCAAGCGCAACCTGATTCCGCAAGAAGGCGATGCCATACAAGACCGCGATCGGCACCACCTACGACAGCGGCGACTTCGCCACCGTCATCGACAAGGGCCTCAAGCTCGCCGACTACGACGGCTTCAAGGCACGCAAGCGCGAGTCGAAGAAGAAGGGCCTGCTGCGCGGCCTCGGCGTCTGCTTCGTGCTGGAGCATTCCGGCGGCTCGCCGGTCGAGGGACGCAGGTGTCGTTCCCCGGCGGCGACAATCTGCTGTTCACGATGAACGTGCAGTCGACCGGCCAGAGCCACGCCACGATCTTCCCGCGGCTGGTCGCGGAGCGGCTCGGCATCAAGGCCGAGCAGGTCGGCCACGCCCATGGCGATTCAGACCACGGGATCGCGGGCTACGCCTCGGTCGGCTCGCGCACGGCGATGACCGCCGGCCACGCCATGGTGAAGACGCTGGAAGCGATGCTCGCCAAGGGCAAGAAGGTGGCCGCCGCGGTGCTGGAAGCCGGCGAAGGCGACATCGAATACAAGAACGGCGCCTTCAACGTGGTCGGCACCGACCGCCGCCTGTCGCTGTTCGACGCCGCCGCCCGCGCCAAGGAGATGAAGAAGAAGGGCGAGATCGCCGAGGACCTCGACACCAAGGTGGTGACCGAGACGCCGCTGACGTTCCCGAACGGCTGCCACATCGCCGAGGTCGAGGTCGATCCGCAGACCGGCCGCGCCACGCTCGCGTCCTACACCGCGCTGGACGACAGCGGCAACATCCTCGACCACACCATCGTTGCGGGCCAGGTGCACGGCTCGGTCGCGATGGGCGTCGGCCAGGCGATGATGGAGCAGACCGTGTACGACGACGGCGGACAATTGGTCAGCGCGTCGTTCATGGACTACGCCATGCCGCGCGCCGAAGACTTCCCGATGTTCAAGGACGAAGTCTATCGAGGTGCCGGCGACCACCAATCCGCTCGGCGTCAAGGGCGCCGGCGAAGCCGGCACCACGGCCGCGATCGCCGCGGTGATGAATGCGTTCGCCGATGCGATCCCGGGCGCCGGCCACAAGATCCAGATGCCGGCGACGCCGGAGAAGGTGTGGAAGGCGTGCCGGGAGATGACGCCTTAAGCCGCGCACCTATTCAATCACCTCGTCAGCACGCAGCAGCAGCCCGGTCGGGACCGTGATGCCCAATGCCTTGGCGGTCTTGAGGTTGACGACGAGCTCGAATTTCGCCGGCCGTTCGATCGGCAGATCGGCCGGCTTGGCGCCGAGCAGGACCTTACCGACGATGACCCCGGACTGGCGGAACACACCCAGCAGATTGGCGCCGTAAGCCATCAGTCCGCCGGCGCGGGCGAATTCCGTGAACAGCGTCACCGCGGGGAGACGGTATTTCAGCGTCAGGTCGGCGACGCTCTGGGGCCTCGTGCCGAACACCGGCGACGACAGCATCAGGACGGCGTCCGCGGCGGCCTTGCTGGCGCGCAGAAATGCGTCGTCGAGGTCGGCCAAGGAGGGCACTTCGATCACCTCGATCCGGATGTTCAGGGCCCGGACAGCGTCCTCAACCGCCTTGCGCTGCACCAGTCCCGTGGTCGGGTCCCACATCACCAGCACCGATGACAGGGTCGGCTTCAGCTCCCTGAGCAGCTCGATCCACTTGGCCGCGAACTCCGGAAAATCGAAGAACACGCCCGTGATGTTGCCGCCCGGCCGCGCGAAGCTCGCGATCAAGCCGCTGCCGATCGGATCGGTTTCGAGGTCGCTAGCAACGATCGGAATAGTTTTGACCGACCGCACCGCCTGCGTGGCCGACGGACTCACCGCAACGATGACATCGACCTTGGCGTCCACAAGCTCCCGCGCGAGCTGCGGCACACGGCTGGGATCGCCGTTGGCATGCCTAGACACCAGCTCGATCTGGCCGGGTTTGACACCGGCTGATTGGATTCCTTCAAGAAGCGCCGCAGTTCGCGTCGGCGCGGCGGCGGCAACGCCGGATAGAGGAACCCGACCTTGGCGACCTTCGACAACGGCTGCGCATAAGCGCCCAGCGGCCAGCCCAAAAAGGAACCGCCGACCGCTGTGATGAAATCGCGCCGCCTCATGCCCACTGCCGTACGGCCCCGCCCGCCTCAATCCGCCGCCGTCTTGTCGAGATCTACCATCACCTGGCCGTCCTGCACCACCACCTTGTAGGTGCGCAGCGCCGTGAAGCACGGCGCCTGCACCGCCTCGCCGGTCTTCACGTTGAAGGCGCCGAAGTGCAGCGTGCATTCGATGATGTCGCCTTCGAGGATGCCCTCGGCGAGGCTTGCCGCGCCGTGGGTGCATTCGTTGTCGGTGGCGAAGAACTCGCCGCCGACGTTGTAGACGGCGATGACGTTGTTCCCCACCTCGAAGCTTTTCACGGAGCCTTCCGCGACATCCGAGGTGGGGCAGATTTTGGTCAGTTCAGACATGAACGACGCTCACACGATTTGAGTTCGTCATGGCCGGGCTTATTGTATGGCCCGGCCATCCATGTCTTCTTTTCACTGCCAAGGCGTGGATGCCCGGCACAAAGGCCGGGCATGACGTGGATAAGTTGTGACGATCTACCCCTGCGAGATGAACTTGGTGACGAGATAGGCGCCCAGCCCCTCGATGCCGCCCTCGCTGCCGTGGCCGCTTTCCTTGACGCCGCCGAACGGCGTCTCCGGCGTCGAGATCGCGATCGAGTTGACGCCGACCATGCCGCTCTCCAGCGCGTCGCCGATCGCGGCGGCGGTCGAGTTCGACGTGGTGAAGGCGTAGGCCGCCAGCCCGAACTCCAGCGAGTTGGCGCGCTCGACCACCTCGTCGAAGGTCTTGAAGGTGACGACCGGCGCGAGCGGGCCGAACGGCTCCTGCGTCATGATCTTGGAATCGTCCGGCATGTCGGTGATGACGGTCGGCTTGTAGAAGATAGCCCTGGTTGCCGCGCGCGCTCGCCGCCGGTCTGGATCTTGCCGCCGCGGTGCTTGGCGTCGGCGACGAAGCCTTCCATCGCGTCGAGGCGGCGCGCATTGGCCATCGGGCCCATGGTGATGCCCTTCTCCAGGCCGTCGCCGAGCTTGATGCCCTTGGCGTATTCGGTGAAGCGCTTGAGGAAGCGCGGATAGACATCCTCCTGCACGTAGAAGCGTGTCGGCGAGATGCAGACCTGGCCGGCGTTGCGATACTTGAACGCCGCGATGGTGTCGGCCGCCTTCTCCGGATCGGCGTCGGCGAACACCACGACCGGCGAATGGCCGCCGAGTTCCATGGTGGTGCGCTTCATGCCCTTGGCGGCGAGCGCCGCGAGATGCTTGCCGACCGGGATCGAGCCGGTGAAGGAAATCTTGCGCACCGCGTCCTTGGCGAGCAGATGCTCGGACACTTCCGACGGCACGCCGAACACCAGGTTGAGCACGCCCTTGGGCAAGCCTGCGTCGGCGAAGCACTTCACCATCTCGACGCAGGCGCCAGGCGTCTCTTCCGAAGCTTTCAGAATGAGCGAGCAGCCGGCCGCAAGCGCACCGCCGATCTTGCGGGCCGGCGTCAGCACCGGAAAATTCCACGGCGTGAAGGCCGCGACCACGCCGATCGGCTCCTGCACCACGAGCTGGCGGACGCCCTTGCCGCGGCCCGGCACGATGCGGCCGTAGCTAGCGGCGGCCCTCCTCGGCGTACCAGTCGATGATGTCGGCGGAGACGATCACCTCGCCGCGCGCTTCGGGATACGGCTTGCCCTGCTCCAGCACCATGATCTTGGCGATCGCGTCATGGCGCTCGCGCATCAGGTCGGCGGCCTTGTGCATGATCTTGCAGCGGTCGTAGGCCGAGGTCGCTGCGCCAGACCGCGAAGCCTTTCTTGGCGGCCTCCAGCGCCTCGTCGAGGTCGGCCTTGCTGGCGTGCGGCAGATGCGCCAGCGCCTTCTCGGTCGCCGGGATTAATAACATCCTCGCCTTTGTTGCCGCTGCCGTTCTTCTTCCACGCGCCGTCGATAAAAAGACCGAGCTCGCCGTACATGACACCCTCGCTTGTTTGGAGTTCCCTCGTGGCCGGGATTTAAGCATTTCCGCAGGGTTGCGGCCACTCTCTCCGTCTCCGTCTTGAGGAGCGCCCGAAGGGCGCGTCTCGCCCGCCTACGCGCTCACGCGCTTCGGCGCGCCCTGCTTGCCGCCATAGCTCGCACAGCGAGCGGAGGCGGGAAGGATGAGTTTATCATTGGGCGGCGCTTCGCGCGGACCTGTTGGCGATGCTCCTCAGAGCATGAGGTCTCAGCGAGTGCACGCTTGCCTTGCCGTTGCCGCGTCGCTGGTACGCCCGGTTTTTGCGAAATTCGCACCTCGGGACAAGGTCGAGGGGGATCGAGCGCCACGAGGCGCCACATCCCATCCCGCTCAAATGGCGCCTCACGAGAACGCCCTCGGATGGGTAGAATGTAAGAATATCAATACATCTAGACGCTAGTACCTCTGCACAGTGATTATGACTCTTTGGAGTTGTTTGGATAGGCGCGGCCCATTTTGGTTCGGGCCTTTTCGGTTGTGAACATCCAATTGATGCGGGCACCGGCGGCGTTTCGCTGTCGTTGCCATGCGGCAATTTCGCGAACGAGGCGCCCGGGGTCGTCGATCCTACGGTCGAGGCACTGGCCGCGCAGCACGCCGATTTCGATCTCGACCATGTTGAGCCAACTGGCGTGCTTGGGGGTGTAGTGGAACTCCAGGCGGCGCAGAATTCGGCGGGCTTCGGCGGGCGCGAACGCCTCATAGAGGGCGCCGGCCGAGTGGGTCGACAGATTGTCCTGCACAACGCGGATGCACTCGGCGTCAGGATAATGAACATCGACAAGTTCGCGCATGCATTGAGCGTAATCTTCTGCCGCCCGTCGTTCTGTGACCTTGACCTTGCGCCAGGGCCGATGCACGTCGATGCAGACGAAGAGATTGACGGTGCCGTTGCGGCGGTACTCGCAATCGTAGCGTTCGAGCTGGCCCGGCTCGGCCGGGATCGGCTGACGGACCTCGCCGATGAGTTGGACCGGGCTCTCGTCGAAGCAGACCACCGGTCGCTTGGGATCGGGCGCTTCGGCATAGAGGTCGAGCACATCTTCCATGCGGGCGACGTATTCGCCGTCGATGCGGGGAATGCACCACATATCCCTGCGCCAGGGCTTGAGGTCGTTCTCGGCCAGCCGCCGGCGCACCGTCTCGCCTGACAGGCTCTCATGCCTGGTGAGCTTGACCATGGCATCGGCCAGCAGTTCCAGCGTCCAGCGGGCGCGGCCCTGCGGAGGGCTCGCGCAGGCCGTCGCCACCAGCAAGGCTTCCTCCTTGCTGGTGAGCTTGCGTTGCGCTCCAGGACGCGGCTCCTCGCTCAGCGCCCGTTCCAGATTGCCTTCCACAAAACGCCGCTTGGTCCGGTATACGGTCGAGCCGCCCACCGCCACCGCGCGGGCAATCTCGTCATCGCTGCGCCCGGCGTCGGCCGCCAGCAAGATCTGGGCGCGCTTGAGCTTGCGGGCGGCGCATTTGCCTTTGCTCAACATCGCGGTGAGTTCACAGCGTTCGACTTGGCTCAATTCGACCCGATAACGTACATTCATCTCGACCTCCTGGTTGGAGGACCGGACGAATCGACAAATGAATTAAAAATCAGGCGCCGCTCGCAGCCTCAGCGCGCAAGGCTTCACCGACAAGCAAGGCCACTACCTGGCCTTCATTCACACCTACGCGCATATGTTCCGACGCCCGCCCGCCGAGGCCGATATGCAGCGCCACTTTCAAGTCAGCCCGCCCTCAGTTCACCAGATGATCGTCACCCTCGAGCGAAATGGCCTCATCCGCCGTCAACCCGGCGTCGCCCGAAGCATCCAAGTCCTCGTTGCCCCGCAAGACTTGCCCATCCTAAATTGGCTCAAGATCAACCAGTCATAATCACTGTGACGAGGTACTAGCGGCCCGCGATTGACGCGGGCATATTAGGGGTATGAGCAAATCCCCACGGGTCATCTTCAAAATGCAGCGGATTGCAGAGGATGATTGGCAAATCCAGGCCCACTGTGAAGGGGCCGAAATCCGGTACATCAAAGGCTTCAAGACCAAAGCCGAAATCGATGAATGGCTGTCGGGTTCTCGCAAGATCGACTGGCTGCGGTCTCAGGGTTACGCGAAATGACCCGCCGCAGCGTCGAGCGCCCTTCAGGATGAGGCGGACCGGGACCGATCAATCCCCCACAGGACTGGCAGGCACAGCAGGCTGAAGGCGCCAGAGACCAGGAAGCCCAGGTCGTAGCGGCCGGTGACCGCTGACGAAGGCCGCGAACGCGATCGGCGTCACCATGTTGGCGACGAAAATCAGGATGACGGCACCGGCCGCGGTTTCGCCGATCAGCTCGGGCGGCGAGCGCCGCGCCACCTCGGCGATCTGAACGCCGTTCCAGCCGGACACCACGATGCCGGCGAAGGCGGACAGCAGAATGAACGCCCAGACCGGCCACGCCGGCGTGCTGAATCCAAGCAGGATGGTCGAGCCGGCAGAACCCAGCGCCGCGATCATCAGCGTCTGCGGGCCGGAGGCGCGGTCGGCGACCCAGCCAAGAATGACGCGGCCGAACATGCTCGATGTCTGCATCACGGCGAACACCAGACCCGCGGTGCTGAGCGACTGCCCGAGGGCGACCACCAGATAGGTCACCAGGAAGATGATCCAGGCCGACTGCGGGATCGCCAGCAGCGCGCCGACCCACGATGCGCGCCACAGCCGGTCGCCGTGCGACAGCGAGTTGATCGGAACCAGGATGTCGGTCAGATGGAAGCTGACCAGCTTGCGATTTTCGCGTTTCTCGGCCGGCGGATCGATGCGCCGCTGGAACGGCCAGGTCAGCAGGATTGCGGCGAAGCAGGCGAGTGCGACGACGACCGCGGCGAGCCGCCAGCCCATCGCCTCGATCAGCGGCGGGATGGCGAGGCCGCCGATGATGCCGCCGAGCGGCACGCCGGCCTGCTTGATCGAGAACACCAGGTTGCGGTGCGCGGCCGGCGTGAAGCGGGTCAGCACCTCGCTGCCGGCCGGATTGGCGGTGCCGCTGCCGAGCCCCACGCAGGCGCTGGCGAACAGCGCCAGCGGAATCGACGGCACGAGATAGAGCAAGAGGCTCGCCGCACCGATCAGCAGGCTCAGTTGCAGCGCGCGCACGCCGCCGAGCCGGTGCATCAGCCCGATGCCGGCGGTGAGCACGAACAGCGCGCCGACGATGCTGGTCGAGCTGAGATAGCCGACCCAGCTGCCGTCCCAGCCGAACTCCACCGTGAAGGCGGGGGCCGCAACCGGTACCACCCGGCCCATGGTGGCCGAAACGGTCTGCAGCACGAGGACGACCGCGATGGCGACGATCCAGGTGGGAAGCTTATTCAAGCGGCCCCCGCTGGTGTGCTGTGACGGCGCGGCAAACTCCCGCCCTCCCCCCGCGAAGCGGCGGGGAGGGTCGGATCGCGAAGCGATCCGGGGTGGGGGGCCATTGTTCGGATGCGACGCACCCCCCACCCCTGGCCCCTCCCCGCCATTCGCTACGCTCATGGAGGGAGGGGAAAAGCGTGTGCGGCGCCGTCATCGAACCCAATGAAGTCATGCGTTGCGGATCGCCTTCGCCATGTTGGCGACATCGGGCTTCAGCACGCCGGCCTCGATCTGCCGCACCATCTCGACGATGCGCGCGTTGGCGGGCGCCGAATAGCCGCGGCGCGCGCTCTCCCCGACGACCAGGCCGTTGATCATGTCGACCTCGCTTTTGCGGCCCTTGAGCAGGTCCTGCAGCACGGTGTTGCGGCTGCGGCCCGGCCCGACGTGGGCGGCGAGCGTGTCGAACAGCTTTTCGGCGGGACGGTTGGAGCCGGCAAGCTCGGCCTCAGTGAGCCCGAAGATCGGCTCGACCGGATGGCCGAGATCGTGGCCGACGCGCATCGCCTCCTCGCCGACCTCGATGATCAATTCGCGCATGCCCGGCACCTTGAGCGCGTCAATCAGCGGCAAGCCGACCATGGCGAACGGACCGAGGCACATGGCGTTGACGACGAGCTTCATCCATTTCGCCGCCATGATGTTCGGCTTGATCTCGACCGTGCCGACCGGCGAGAGAAGCCGCTGCATCTCGGCAAGCCGCGCCTCGGCGGCGCCGGCAAGCGCGCCGAGCCCGATCCAGGTCTTCGCCGGCGGCGTGTTGCGGCGGACTGTGCCGGGCGTGAACATCTCCGAGGACAGCTCGATCACGCAGCCAACGGTGCGCTCACGCCCGACCACGTCGGCGATGACGTCGGCCACCATGCAGTTCTGCATGCCGATCAGCATGCCGCCGTGGCGAGATGCGGCTTGATCAGCTCGCAGCCCCAGCGCGTGTCGTAGGCCTTAAGGCACAGCAGCACCACGTCGAACGGCGCGGTGAAGGTGGCAACGTCGCAGAGATGATAGGCCGCGACCTGGACGTGCAGGCCGCCGTCGGCCGGATTGGCCATGGCGATGCGCAGGCCGTCCTTTCGCATCGCCTCGACGTGCTCCGGCCACTGGTCGATCAGCGTAACGTTATGGCCGGCCTCGATCAGATTTGCGGCGATGCAGCTTCCGTTGGCTCCGGTGCCGAGCACCGCAATTTTCTGCGACATGCACTGCCTCTCCACTCGTATCTCGCACGCGGTGCAGCGCTGCGCCCGGGACAAGTAGGATATCTCACGTGTTGAAATACGTCCCGCCGTTGACGTTGATGAGCTGGCCGGTGATGTAGCGCGCGCCGGGGCCGAGCAGGAAGCGCGCCAGCGGCGCGAAGTCGGTCGGCCAGGCGGCGCGGCCGAGGAGCGGCCGGTACAGCGGATGCGGCGGTATCTCGTTGGGCTTGCCGGGCTTCGCCAGCATGGCCGGCACCAGCGTGTTGACGGTGATCTTGTGGGGCGCGAGCTCCATCGCCAGCCCGCGGGTGAAACCGGCGATGCCGGCCTTGGCGGTGACCACGTGGAGCGCGGTCGGGCGCGCCCATCGCGCCGGTCAGGCCGCCGACGTTGACGATCGAGCCGGCGTCGCTTTTCTTGATGGCGTCGAGGCAGGCCTTGACGCAATGGAACGCGCCGTCGAGCACGACGCCGGTGATCGTGTCGCCAATCCTCGAAGGTCATGTGCTCGATCGACTTCTCCTGGCGCTGCGCCGCGTTGTTGATCGAGATAGTCGATGCGGCCGAATTTCTTCAGCGCCGCCTTGCGCCATCGCGTTGACCGCGGGCGCGTCGACCACGTCGGCGACGGCGACCATCGCCTTGCCGCCCTTGCTTTCGATCTCCTTGACGACGCCCTCGGCCTCGGCGCGGTTCTTCCGCACGTTGACCACCACGGCGCAGCCGGCCGAGGCAAGCTCCAGCGCCATCGCGCGGCCGATGCTGCGGCCGGCGCCGGTGATGATCGCGACGCGGCCGGCCAATTCGTTCTCTGACATGTCGATTTTGCTCCGTCATACCCAGCCTCGTGCCGGGCATCCACGCCTTTCTTCTTCAGCAGGCAAGGCGTGGACGCCCGAGCCTTCGCCGAAGGTAGCCTCCACGCGCTTTCCCAAGCGTGCTATGGCCCGCAGGCGGGACAAGCCCGGCCATGACGCCGTGATGATTATCCTCTCAGTACAGACAGATCGATCCGGCTGCCGAACGCGTTCTTCGCCAGATCGAGCGCCGCCTGGGCGCGGGCGGCATCATAGCCGCCGTGGCGGGCGTTGAGCAGGAATTTGTCCTCGATGTCCGCCCGCGACAGCGGCTCGTGCGCGCCGCCGCGCATGTGCGGCTGGCGCTCCTCGATGACGCTGCCGTCGCGGAGCGTCGCGCGGATGTGGCCGGTGAAGTTGTCGGGATAGGGATTGTGCGGATCGATCGCGGTAGCGGACCTTCTTCGCCAGCGCGACCACCGCAGGGTCTTTCACCGCGGCGTCGGAGAAATCGCTCAAGCCGACGTTGCCGCGGATGAAGCCCGCGGCGATGCAATAAGGCTGTGAGAATTTGCCGGCATAGCCGTTGTTCGGCGCCTGCTTGGCGGCCAGCGGCTCCCAGAGCCGGTGCACCGTTCCCTCGCCGACGTCGCAGACCATCTCGACCACGTCGTCCGGCTTGATGCCGCGGGCACCGAGCCGCCGCGCGCAATCGATGTAGGGATGCGTCATGGTCCCGCACGGATAGAGCTTGAAGGCCAGCGATCTGCGTCAGCCAGCGCGTCGCCGAAATCGCCGGCGACGGCGTCGAAATTGCCCTCCGTGGTGTTGGCGAAGCCGTGGAAGAAGCCGTGCACGCCCTCGAACACCGTGCGCGGACCGGAGAAGCCGGAGCGCGCCAAGCAGCGCCGCGCGCATGCCCGACTGCGCCGCCCAGCCGGCGTGCATGCGCTTGGTCCAGGTGCCCTCGGCGAGATATTCGATGATGCCCGAGGCCATCGAGCCGACCACGCCGAGCGCGTCGACGATCTGCTTGTTTTCGAGCTTGAGCGCCTTGGCGACCGCGGCAGCCGCGCCCATGGCGCCGAACACCGCGGTCGGATGGAAGCCCGCCTTGTGCACCATCTTCGGCGCGACCAGGCCGAGCCGGCACATCAGCTCGATGCCGACCGCGATGCCTTCCAGCGCCGCCTTGCCGTCGATTTTGTAGCGCTCGCCGATGGCCAGCACCGCCGGCACGATCGACCGCGCCGGCGTGGACCGGGCCGCCCTCGAAGGTGTCGTCGAAGTCCTCGCCGTGGGCCGCGGTGCCGTTGCTGAATGCCGCGCCCGCGGCGCTCACCGCGCGCTTGTGGCCGATCGCGGTGCACGGGCCGTCCTCGTCCCAGCTCGCGAGCGCGCTGCCGACGTAGTCCTCGTTGCGGGCGGCGATGCAGAGGCCGATCACGTCGATCGTCGTCTCCTCGCATTTGTCGCGGGCCGCCGAGGGCAGCTTGCCGGCGTCCACGGCGATGATGCGATCGGCCAGATGCTCGGCCAGCGCGATGTCGGGGAGTGACGTATCCATTCAGACCACCGCTGTCGTCGCCCGCGAAGGCGGGCGACCCAGTAAACACCAACGCAAGTTGATTGCACAAAGCATCGTCATATCCACAGGGGTTACTGGATGCCCCGCCTTCGCGGGGCATGACAGCCGAGAGTTAGCTGTCGCGCAGCCGCACACCGCCGCCGCCGATATGGAGACGGTTGGCCAGCGCGACGATGGCAAAGGTGACGACCAGCATGATGATGCCGAGCACCGAGATTGCCGCAAGGTCGCCGCTCTCGTTGAGGTCGAAGATCAGCACCGACACCACCTTGGTCTCCGAGGTGAACAGCATGACGGCGGCGGACAACTCGCGGATGGTGCCGACGAACACGAAGCACCAGGTCGCGATCACCGAGGTGCGCAGAAGCGGCGCGGTGATCTGCCAGAGCGCGCGCAGCCGCGTCGCGCCGAGGATGCGGCTTGCGTCCTCCAGCTCCGGGTGGATCGATTTGAACGCCGATTGCATCTGCTGGTAGGCGGCCGGCATCGACAGCGTCAGGAAGGCGAGCAGCAGAATCCACAGCGTGCCGTAGAGCACGAACGGCGGCCGGGTGTAGCTGAGAAACAGACCGACGCCGAGCACGATGCCGGGGATCGCGACCGGCGCGGTGGCGAGAAAGCCCAGCGCCTTGTGGCCGGCGACCGCCTCGCGCGTGGTGAGATAGGAGATCACCACGGCGAGGATCGTGCCGATGGTCGCGGTGGCAATGCCGAGCACGAAGGTGTTGTAGAGCGCGAGCTTGGTGGCGGACAGCTCGGTGAACACGAAATAGACATTTTGCAGCGTGAAGTTGTTGAACCAGATGAACTGCGAGGCGACCTTCGAGAACGCGGCGTTGAACAGCGCGCCGTAAGGCAGGAACACCGGGTTGAGCAGCACGACGAAGCAGAGTGCCAGCGCCACCCAGCGCCAGCGGCCGAGCCGGATGATGCGCGGATCGCTGTTCTTGCCGCCGAGCACCGCGTAGGAGCGCCGGCCGAGGATCATGTGCTTGGGCGCGCAGCAGGATCACGGTGAGGATGAGCAGCGGCAGCGAGGCGGCCGCGGCAAGCTCCGGCTTCGGCGGATACTGGAACAGGCTCCAGATCTTGGTGGTCATGGTGTGGAAGCCGGCCGGGAATCGCCAGGATCGCCGGCGAACCGAACAGCGTCATGGCCTGCAGGAAGGCCACCAGCGCGCCGGCCAGCACCGCCGGCAGCGCGAGCGGAATGGTGACGCGGCGCGCCGTGACCCAGGTGCCGCCGCCGAGGATCGAGGAGGCGTCCTCGAGCTCGCCCGGCGTGCGGTCGAGCGCGTTGGCGACCAGCACGAACACGTAAGGGAAGGTGTAGCAGGCGATGACGAAGATCAGACCCGGGAACGAGTAGATGTTGAACAGGTGCTCGATCCATCTCGGCGCCGGTGATGGCGCGGTAGGCCTGGTTGATGAGGCCGGAGTTCGGCGCCGCCAGCAGCTCCCAGGCGATGGCGCCGAGGAACGGCGGGGTGACGAACGACGCCGTCACCAGGATGCGCACGGTGCGCCGCAGCGGCATGTCGGTCCGCGCCACCAGCCAGCCCATCGGCGCGGCGACCAGGCAGCAGATCAGGCTCGAGCTGGTGGCAAGGATGAAGGTGGTGACCAGCGGGTCGAGCAGCGTCGGGTCCTGGACCAGCGCCACGAAATTCGACAGCGTGAAGGCGCCGTCCTTGTCGGTGAGGCTGTAGAAAACCAGCCACGACATCGGCAAGCACGACGAGCAGGCACAGCACGGCGGCAAACCGTACAGCACGAGCTTCGTCAGGTCGAAGCCTGGGTGATGCGGGGGGGCCGGATCGATGTGGCCACGGTCATTGCCACGCTCCACAGCGCACCGTAAGGGAAGCACGGCACCATGCCGCACGACGGGCGCGCTCCCTCCCCGTTGAGGGGGAGGGTTGGGGACGGGGGTGATGGCAAATTCAGGGCTTGTGGTACCCCCCTCCCTGTCCCTCCCCCTCAAGAGCCCGCCACCGGGCGGGCCGCGCCAGCGGCGCGTCCCGGTGGGGAGAGGGAACGTTGTGGCACCGTTCGCGCCAACCACTATTGCCCAGTGATTACCCACGAGCATCACACCTTGAATATCTGCGCGTATTGCCGCTTGATCTCCTCGGCGCCCTTTTCGACGCCCTCCGGGTCCTCCTTCATCAGCTTGATGTCGGACAGCTTGCGGACGCCGGGCTTCTCCACGGTCTGCTTGTGCGGCGAATATTGCCGCGCCCAGTCGACCAGTATCTGCTGGCCCTCGCGCGAATGCATCCAGTTGTAGAACAGCCGCGCGGCGTTCGGATTGGGCGCGGCCTTGAACACCGCGCTCGGCCCTGTGGCGAGCGGCGTGCCCTCCGCCGGATAGACCACGTCGACCGGCTTGCCGGCCTCCTTGTCGCGGATGACGAGATAGCCGGCGCCGTCGACCATGACGGCGCGCTCGCCGAGCGCGATCTTCTTCGGCGTGTCGGTCGCCGACTGGACCTGCAGGACGCTCTGCTTGGCGAGCTTCTCCAGATAGTCCCAGCCGAGATCGCGGGCGATCTGGAAGGTCGCGTTCATGATGGTGCCGCTGTAGGCCGGATGCGCCTTCACCATCTTGCCCTTCCATTTCGGATCGAGCAGGTCGGCGAAGCTCTTCGGCGCGTCCGCCGTCTTCACCAGACTGGTGTTGTAAGCGATCGGCGAAACCAGGATGCGTGTCGTCACGTGAAGGCCGTCCGCGTCGTAGTATTCCTTGTCGTAATACTTGGCGACCTCCTCGGGCAGGTAGGCGGCGAGCCAGCCGTTCCTCTTCCAGACGATGCAATGCGACTGATCGGCGGTGTTGACCACGTCGACGGCGTGGACGTTGCTCGAATACTCCTGGCCGATGCGGGTGAACACCCGCTCGGCGCCGGAGCGTTCGACGCGAACATGAATGCCGGGATACTTCGCTTCGAAATCCTTGCCGAGCTTCTCGGCAAACTGCAGATCCATCGCGGTGTAGAAGGAGCACTTGCCTTCCTTCTTCGCCGCCTCGATCAGTGCCGGCGTGATCGCCTCCGGCGCCGGCGCCGCGGCGCGGACTGGCTCGGCGAATGCAGCGGCTGCAACGAAGGCGGTCGAGCCTTTCAGGATGTCGCGTCGGGACAAGCCGATTCTTGCATGTTCTCTCCCTCACCATCGCTGCGAGCGCTGCGCTCGCCTCTCGTGCCCTCTCCCCTTGCGGGAGAGAGCAGCGCAAGATTTTCAACAATCTTGGTTGGGTGAGGGGTATAAGGCTCACCCCTCACCCATTCTTGTCGTTGAACCTCTGAGCAGCCCTCTCCCGCAAGGGAAAGGGCACGATAACAACCGCCTCCGCACGATCTTAGACCTTGAAAATCTTGACGTAGCGCGCCTTGATCTCCTCGGCAGATCTTTTCGACGCCAGCGGCGTCCTCCTTCATGGTCTTGATCTCCTTGAAGGGCTTCCTCCCGGCCTTCTCCTTGACCGCCGGATGCACCGAGCGCTGGCCGCCGACGTCGGAGATGAGCTGCTGGCATTCGCCGGAGAAGCAGAAGCACTGGAACAGCCGCGCCGCATTCGGGTTCGGCGCCTCCTTGAACACGCCGTTCGGCCCGACCACCAGCGGCGTGCCTTCGGTGGCGTAGACCGGCTCGACCGGGCGGCCGGCCTCCTTGAGCTGGAAGATATTGTACTCGTTGCCGTCGGCCTGCACGGCGCGCTCGCCGAGCGCGAGCTTCTTCGGCGGATCGGCCGAGGACTGCAACTGCATCACGTTCTGCGCGGCGAGCTTTTCCAGATAGCCCCAGCCGAGATCGCGCTGCATCTCGAAGGTCGCGGTCATGATGGTGCCGCTGTAGCCCGGATGCGCCTTCAGGATCTTGCCCTTCCATTTCGGATCGAGCAGGTCGGCGAAGCTCTTCGGCGCCTCCTCCTTCTTCACCAGATTGGTGTTGTAGGCGATGATGCAGAGCCCGATGCGGAAGCTGGCGTAGAGGCCGTCGGCCTCCTTGTGGTCGGCCGGATAGAACTTCGCCACGTCCTCCGGCACGAACGGCGCAAGCCAGCCGTTGCGCTTCCAGACGATGAAATGCGACGGCGTCGGAGGAGTTGACCACGTCCACGGCATGGATGCTGCTCGAATACTCCTGGCCGATGCGCTGGAACACGCGCTCGGCGCCGGTGCGCTCGACGCGCACGGCGATGCCGGGATATTTCGCCTCGAACGCCTTGGCGATCTTCTCGGCGAGCGGCAGATCGACCGAGGTGTAATAGACGACCTTGCCTTCCTTCTTCGCGGCCTCGATCAGCGCCGGCGTCACCGCGGTCGCGGGCGGCGCGGCGGCCAGCACCTTGGTTGACGAAAGCCCGAGCGCGAGCGCGCCGGTGCCTTGCAGAACGGCGCGGCGAGAAATTTTGACTTGTCGCATCGCATGCTTCCTTCCCGGATCGTCATGGCCGGGCTCGTCCCGGCCATCTCGCTTAGGAAGGCACTGTACCAACCTAAGCGGGATCACCGGGTCACGCGCCTTCGGCGCGCCCCGGTGATGACGGTGAGTGTTACACCTTGAAAATCTTGACGTAGTGCGCCTTGATCTCGGCGCTCTCCTTCTCGACCGCCGCGGCGTCGTCCTTCATGACCTTGATCTCCTTCATCGGCTTGCGGCCGGCCTTGTCCTTGACCAGCGCGTGCGCCGAGCGCAAGCCCGCCGAACTCGACGTTGAACTGCTGGCACTCGGCGGACAGCATGAAGCTCTGGAACAGCCGCGCGGCGTTCGGATTGGGCGCGGTCTTCATGATGCCGTTCGGCCCGACGATCAGCGGCGTGCCCTCCTTCGGATAGATCGCCTCGACCGGCTGGCCCTTCTCCTTCAACTGGAAGATGCCGTATTCGATGCCGTCGGCCATGATCGGCGCGCTCGCCGAGCGCGAGCTTCTTCGGCGGATCGGACGCCGACTGCACCTGCAGGATGCTCTGCTGGGCGAGCTTCTCGAAATAGCCCCAGCCGACGTCGCGCGCGGTCTGGTAGGTCGCGGTCAGGATGGTGCCGCTGTAGCCCGGATGCGCCTTGACGATCTTGCCCTTCCATTTCGGATCGAGCAGGTCGGCGAAGCTCTGCGGCGCGTCGGCGGCCTTCACCAGATTGGTGTTGTAGCCCATGCAGCAGAGATAGACGCGGTAGCTGGCGAACAGCCCGTCCGGATCCTTGTGCTCGGGCGGATAGTGCTTTGCCACCTCCTCGGGCACGTAGGGCGCCAGCAGGCCATCGCGCTTCCACACCACGAAGTGCGCGGCGTCGGACGACTGCACCACGTCGCAGGCGTGGATGTTGCTCGACCGCTCCTGGGCGATGCGGGTGAACACGCGCTCGGCGCCGGTGCGCTCGACGCGCACCGAGATGCCCGGATATTTCGCCTCGAACGCCTTGGAGACCCTCTCGGCGAGCGGCAGATCGACCGAGGTGTAATGGACGACCCTGCCCTCCTTCTTCGCCGCCGCGATCAGCGCCGGGCGTGACCGCTTCGGCCGGCGGCGCGGCGGCACGGATCGGCGAGGCAAAGACCGTCGTCAGCGCCATCGCAGCTCGACGACTTCAGGACATCGCGTCGGGATCATTCCGCGTTGCATGATTCTACCTCAGACCTTGAAGATTTGCGTATAGCGCTTCTTGATGTTCTCGCCGTCGCGGTCGACCCCGGCGGCGTCCTCTTTCATGAGCTTGATCTGCGTCAGCGACTTGCGGCCCGGCTTTTCCTTGGTCAACGGATGCACCGAGTGCATGCCGGCGGTGTCGATCATGACCTGCTGGCCTTCGGCCGAGAACATGTAGCTCTGCAGGAGCCGCGCGGCGCTCGGGTTCGGCGCATTCTTGAAAATCGCGTTCGGGCCGACGACCAGCGGCGTGCCTTCCGCCGGATAGACGAGTTCCAACGGCTCGCCCTTTTCCTTCAACTGCAATCGCCACGTACTCGCCGCCGTCGGCCATGACGGCGCGCTCGCCGAGCGCAAGCTTCTTCGGCGGATCGGTGGCGGACTGCACCTGCATGATCTTCTGCTGCGCGAGCTTCTCGAAGAACGGCCAGCCGATATCGCGCGCGATCTGGAACGTCGCGTTCAGGATGGTGCCGCTGTAGCCGGGATGCGCCTTGACGATCTTGCCCGCCCATTTCGGATCGAGCAGATCGGCGTAGCTCTTCGGCGCCTCCTCGGCCTTCACCAGGTTGGTGTTGTAGGCGATCGGACAGAGCGTGACGCGGGCTGGCGAACAGGCCGTCCGGATCCTTGTGCTCGGCGGGAAAATGCTTGGCCACGTCTTCCGGCACGTAGGGCGCAAGCCAGCCGTTGCGCTTCCAGGCGATGATATGCGCGGCATCCGACGTATTGACCACGTCGACCGCGAAGATCGCGGCTGGAGTATTCCTGGCCGATGCGCTGGAACACGCGCTCGGCGCCCGAGCGCTCCATGCGCACCGGGATGCCGGGATATTTCGCCTCGAACGCCTTGGCGATCCTCTCGGGCGGCCGCAAGATCGATCGACGTGTAATAGACGACCTTGCCCTCCTTCTTCGCCGCCTCGATCAGCGCCGGCGTGACCGCTTCCGCCGGTGGCGGCGCGGCCCGCAGCGGCGAGGCATAGACGGCAAGGCCCGCGGCAGCCGTGCCCTTAAGGACGTCGCGTCTGGAAATCCTTTTCGTCATGTGAGGCTCCTCCTGACATTCCTCCTGCCCTGCTTTTCGGCTTATTCGGCCAGAGCCCGGCAGCGCTCGGCCGGCAGACGCAGCCACACCGGCGAACCCGGCGCGATGCTCTCCTCAGCCTCAGTCACGATGCGGAGCTGCGTGCCGTCGCCGGCCTCGACCATATAGTCGCGGCTCGAGCCGAGAAAGACTTGGCGCATCACTTTGGCCGGGACCACGTTGTCCTTGGCGCTGGGCTCCTTGGCCAACAGCTCGATCTGGTGCTGGCGGATCGACACCGCGGTCATGGCGTTGGGCTGCAGCGGATCGCCGGTGACGCGGAGCGGCACGCCGGCGAACGAGACATGGCTGCCGTCCAAGCGTCTTGCCCTTGAACACGTTGCTCATGCCGATGAAGCGGGCGACGAACTCCGAATGCGGCCGGTCGTAGATGTCCTCGGGCGAGCCGGCCTGCTCGATCTTGCCCGCGTTCATCACACAGATGATGTCGGCGGTGGTCATCGCCTCGGACTGGTCGTGGGTGACGTAGACCGTGGTGTAGCGGAAGGCGTCGTGCAGCCGGCGCACCTCGAAGCGCATCTCCTCGCGCAGGTTGGCGTCGAGGTTGGACAGCGGCTCGTCGAGCAGGAGCGTCTCAGGCTCGACGATCAGCGCGCGGGCCAGCGCCACGCGCTGCTGCTGGCCGCCCGATAGCTCGCCGGGATAGCGCTGCGCCAAGCGGCGCGAGCCGCGTAGTGGCGAGGATTTCATCGAGCTTCTTCTTGATGGTGGCGCTGTCGATTTTGCGGAGCTTCAGCCCGTAGACGATGTTCTCGGCCACCGTCATGTGCGGCCACAGCGCGTAGCTCTGGAAGATCATCGACATGTTGCGCCGCTCGGGCGGCAGGGTCTTCTGCGGCGAGGAGACCACGCGCTCGCCGACGCGGATTTCCCCTGCGGTCGGCTCGACGAAGCCCGCGATCAGGCGCAGCGTCGTGGTCTTGCCGCAGCCGGACGGCCCGAGCAGGCAGACCAGCTTGCCGTGCTCGATCAGGAGCGACACGTCGTCGACGACCGCCGCCGCCCCGTATTTCTTGGTCAACCCGCGCAGCTCGACCGACGCCACCCGCTTTGCCCCTTACGCGATCCGATACGAACACCGCCGCGTCCACCATCATTCCGGGGCCGACCGAAGGTCGGAACCCGGAATCCAGATGCATCGACAGCGTGAGCGTCTGGATTCCGGGTTCGCGCCTTCGGCGCGCCCCTGAATGACGAAAGAGAAGGCGCGACGAACTCAGGAGCCCGTGAACACCGGCTTGCGCTTCTCCATGAAGGCCTTTCGGCCTTCCTCATAATCGCGGCTCATGAAGCAGGCTTCAACAGCGGCTTGGGCGCGGTTGAGGTCGCGCTTGCTCTCGTCCTTCATCATCTCGCTGACCACCGCCTTGACCGCCTTGATGGTCAGCGGCGCGTTGCCAGCGATGGTGTCGGCATAATTCTTGACGTAGCTCTCCAGTTCGCCGTCCGGCACCACGCGATTGACCAGACCCATGGTCAGCGCCTCGGCTGCGGTGAATTGCCGCGCCGTGTAGAAAATCTCCATGGCGAAGGACGGCCCGACCACATCGACCAGCCGCTTCAGGCCGGAATAGCCGTAGCCCAGGCCGAGCTTGGCGGCCGGCACCGCGAACGTCGATTTTTCGGTGGCGATGCGAAGATCGCAGCAGGTCGCGAGCCCCATGCCGCCGCCGATGCAATAGCCGCGGATCATGGCGATGGTGGGCTTTGGAAATTCGTGGAACGCCGCGGTAGCTCTTGTCGACCGCGGCGTTGTAGTGCCGCGACCGCCTCCTCGTTGGAGCGCTCCTTCTCGAAGCGCGAGATGTCGGCGCCCGAGACGAAGGCCTTGCCGCCGGCGCCGGTGACCACCACGACCTTGATGTTGTTGTCGTTGCGGAAGTCGTCGAGCATCTCGCCCGCCGTCTTCCACATGTCGAGCGAGACGGCGTTGTGGCGCTCGGGGTTGTTGAAGATCACGTAGCCGACGCTGCCCTCCTTGCGGGAGAGCATCTTTTCGGCTTGCGGCGTAGCGACTGCGGCTTGGCTCATGGCACTTACCTCTCGATTGTCATGGCCCGGTTTGTCCCGGCCATCCACGCCTTTCGTTTCGGCCAAGGCGTGGATGCCCGGCATAAAGCCGGGCATGACGGTGGGATATTCGTCACTCAATCATAGCGCTTTGGCGGCGCGCAGCGCGGCGATTTCCTTCGGCTTGAAGCCGAATTCCTTCAGCACCTCGTCGGTGTGCTGGCCGAAGCGCGGGCGGCGGCGCGGCGATCCTGCTCCGGTGCGCGACAGCATCACCGGCTGGCCGACGACGTTGAGCGTCGAGCTCGTCCTTCTTCTTCACGCCCTGTGCGATGCCGAGATGCTTGACCTGCGGATCGGCGAACACCTGGTCGATGGTGTAGATCGGCCCGCACGGCACGCCGGCCTTGTTCATGATGTCGATCCACTCGGCGCTGGTCTTGTGCTGCGGTGTAAGTGCCGATCTCGGCGTTGAGCGCCTTGCGATTGTCCGAACGTGACTTCGAGCTCTGGTACTCCGGCTTGCTCAGCATCGCCTCGCCGCCGAGCGCCTTGCAGAAGCGCTGCCAGATCGCGCCGCCGGTGGTGGCGATGTTGATGTGGCCGTCCGTGGTCTTGAACACGCCGGTCGGGATCGAGGTCGGATGGTCGTTGCCGGCCTGCTTGGCCACCTCGTTGGCGATCAGCCAGCGCGCCGCCTGGAAGTCGAGCATGAAAATCTGCGCCTGCAGCAACGACGTCGAGATGTGCTGGCCCTTCTTCGATTTCTCGCGCTCGAGCAATGCGACCAGGATGCCGAGCGCGCAGAACAGCCCGGCGCTGAGATCGGCGACCGGAATGCCGACGCGCACCGGGCCCTGGCCGGGCAATCCGGTGATCGACATCAGCCCGCCCATGCCCTGGGCGATCTGGTCGAAGCCCGGCCGATTCTCGTACGGCCCGTCCTGGCCGAAGCCCGAGATGCTGCCGTAGACGATCCTCGGATTGACCTTCTTTACGTCCTTGTAGTCGATCTTCAGCCGCCGCTTCACGTCGGGCCGGAAGTTCTCGACCACGACGTCGGCCTTCTTCGCCATCCGCAGAAACGCAGCCCGGCCTTCCTTGGTCTTCAGGTTGAGCGTCATGCTCCGCTTGTTGCGGTGCAGGTTCTGGAAGTCGGAGCCCTCGCGTGGTCCGCCCGGGGCGTCGCCGCCTGCCGTCCGGCGGCATCTCGATCTTGATGACGTTGGCGCCCCAGTCGGCGAGCTGGCGGACGCAGGTCGGACCGGAACGGACGCGGGTCAGGTCGAGCACGGTGAAGCGCGCAAGTGCCTGGGAAGCTTTCGGAATAGCCATCTGGAACACACCGGCGGGATTGTGAACTCGGCCAGACATTCCCCGATAAAATGGGCGTTGTCTATGGCGCTTCGGGCTCGCGCGAAACCCGGCGCGAATCCATAACCCCGGTGCTCATTGTTTCCGACAGACAGGGATTTTGGATCGGGTTCGCTCGCGGAGCCTATCATCGGGCCGCGCTTCGCGCGGACCCGTTGGCTCGCGCCCCGGAACGACTGCGGCTACGCCTTCCTGATCCGGAACGTCAGCACCCGCCCCTTCTTGGTACTGGACTCGATGGTGTCACCGGTTTCGCGGATCAGATTGGGAATGTCGATCGTGGTCAGCGGATCGGTACATTCGATGACAAGGGTGTCGCCCGCCGCCATCTTGGACAGCAGCTTACGGGTCTTCAGCGCCGGCAGGGGACATTTCAGCCCACGCATGCCGACCTTGGATTCTGCCATCGGATCAATCGCTTTGCCGTGATCGCCCGACACTGGACACCCCGGCTGGTTCGCGTCAAGTTCCCTGACATGGTTGCGGATTCCGAAATCCAGCGGATCGCGCGGCTGACCCCGCTCAGCGACGTGCTGGCAAGCTTCGACCTGTCGGTCGGGCCGGTGGCACCGCGCGAGGAGGCGCTGGCCAAGGCGGTCGGGCTGACGCTGGCCGCCGACGCGGTGATCGCCGAGGGCCGGCCGCAAGTCGGCCCTGGCGCTGCGCGACGGTTTTGCCGTGCGCTCTGAGGCCACTCACGACGCCTCCTCCTATGCTCCGATGCTGCTCGCGGCGGCCATACGCATCGACACCGGCGAGGCCATGCCGGACGGCATGCGACGCGGTTGCTCCCCTCGATGCCGTGCAGCTACGCGGCAGCAAGGTCGAAGCCCTGACGCCGGTCGTGCCGGGTGACGGCGTTCTTGTCCCGGACACCGACACCACGGCGCATCTGAAGATGCGGCTCGCCGGCGCTCGGCTGCGCCATATCGACGTAGCGCTGCTCGGCATGCTCGGCATCGAACGTGTCATGGTCCGCCAGCCGCGCGTGCGCATCGTCTGCGCGAGCGAAGGCGAGGTCATTCGAGGCGCGGCGACGCTGATCGCGCTCGCCGTCAATTCCGAAAGCGGCATTGCCGTCACCGACCACATCGCGCTCGAAGCCGCGCTGACCGATGACGGCGAGGACGCCGTCGTCGTTATCGGCGGCACCGGCAGCGGTACGACCGACAACAGCGTGCGGACACTCGCCCGCGTCGGCAAGGTCCAGTTCCACGGCATCGGCATCACCCCGGGCGAAACCACAGCGCTTGGCTTTGCCGGGCCCAGACCGGTGCTGCTGCTGCCGGGCCGGATCGATGCGGCGCTGGCGGGCTGGCTCACCATCGGCCGGCGGATGCTGGCCCGGCTCGCCTTCCGCCTGATCGAGGAGCAACCGTTCACCGCCGAGCTCGCCCGCAAGATCGCTTCGCCGCTCGGGCTGGCCGAGGTCATTCCGGTGCGCCGCAGGCTTGGGAGAGTCGAGCCGTGCGCGCAGGGCTATCTTTCGATGCAAGCGCTGGCGCGCGCCGAGGGCTGGCTCCTGGTGCCGGCCGACAGCGAAGGCTATCCGGCCGGCACCCGCGTCGTCGTCAGGCCATGGCCATGACCGGCGAGCCGCAGGCCTCGCGCGACGACAAGCTCCTGGCCGCGGTCCGCGACGCGGCGCGGCAGGAGCAGTTCCTCGAAGTGGTCTCAGCCGAGGAGGCGCGAAAGCGCTTCGAGGGCCATCTCGATCTCAAGCCCCTCCCCGCCGAACGGGTTTCCCTGGACGCCGCTCTCGGCCGTGTGCTGGCCGCCGATCTGGCAGCGCCGATCGACGTGCCGCCGTTCGACCGCGCCAACGTCGACGGCTTTGCGCTGCGAGCCGCCGACACCATAGGCGCCAGCGACAATGTGCCAAAGCAGCTCGGCCTCAACGCCGAGGTGATCGCCTGCGGGCATGCGCCCACGGTCGAGGTGAAGCCCGGCACCGCCACAACCATCGCCACCGGCGGCGTGGTGCCGCGCGGCGCCGATGCCGTCGTGATGGTCGAGACCACCGAGTTGATTGAGCGCGTGCCGGCGATCGAGCTCCGCCGCGCCGTGACCCCGGGGCAGTTCATCTCCTACGCCGGCTCCGACATCGCCCGCGGCGAAACCCTTTTGCGCAAGGGTCAGACCATCGGCTCGCGCGAGATCGGCATGCTGGCAGCCTGCGGGCTAGCCCAGGTCGATGTGGTGCGGCGGCCGAAGGTCGCGGTGCTGTCGACCGGCGACGAGCTGGTGGCGCTTGGCGAGGGCCTCAGGCCAGGAGGCGTGTATGACAGCAACGGCGCAATCATTGCCGCAGCTATTGCCGAATCCGGCGGCGAGCCGGTGCGGTTCGGCGCATTTCCGGACGACGCCGCAAAGCTTGAACAGGCGGTGCGCCGCGCTCTGAAAGAGTGCGACATGGTGGTGCTGTCGGGCGGCACGTCGAAGGGCGCGGGCGATCTCTCCCACCG
This sequence comes from uncultured Alphaproteobacteria bacterium, assembly GCA_963702635.1. Classification (GTDB taxonomy): domain Bacteria; phylum Pseudomonadota; class Alphaproteobacteria; order Rhizobiales; family Xanthobacteraceae; genus Z2-YC6860. The sequence continues at coordinate 1,720,592 of CAVPDL010000001.1, read as the reverse complement.
CGTGGTATCGCAGCTCGGCAAGCCCGGCATCCTGGTCCATGGCGTGGCGCTGAAGCCCGGCAAGCCGCTCTGCCTCGCGGTTACCGACGGCAAGCCGGTTGCGGTGCTGCCGGGATTTCCGACCTCGGCAATCTTCACCTTCCACGCCTTCATTGCTCCGGTGATCCGGACGCACGCCGGTTTGCCGCCGGAGGCCGCGGAGACTTTGGAGGCGCGCGTGCCGCTCCGCATCGCTTCGGAGATGGGGCGCAAGGAATTCGTACTGGTGTCGCTGGTGTCGGGCGAGCATGGCACGGTGGCATTTCCGTCGGCCAAGGGTTCCGGCGCGGTGACGAGCTTTTCACAGGCCGACGGCTTCATCGAGATCGACGCGCTGGCGGGCTCGCTCGACGCCGACAGCGAGACACGCGTAACCCTGATCGGAGCGTCGGCGCGCGCGCCCGACGTGGTGGTGATCATGGGCAGCCACGATATCGCTCTCGACGTGGTGGTCGGGGCGCTGGCCGAGCGCGGATTTTCCGCACGCACCATCGCGGTCGGCAGCCAGGGCGGCGTGGCCGCGGCGAAGCGCGGGCAATGCGATGTCGCTCCGGTGCACCTGATCGACCCGGCGAGTGGCGTCTACAACAGGCATCTGCTCTCGCCCGGCCTTTCGCTGGTCAAAGGTTGGCAGCGCATGCAGGGCGTGCTGTTCCGGCCCGGCGACAAGCGCTTCGAGGGCAAGACCGCCGCGGACGCGGTGAAGGCCGCGCTGGCCGATTCGTCGTGCCTGATGGTCAACCGCAACGCCGGCGCGGGCACCCGCGTGCTGATCGACCAGTTGCTCGCCGGCGCGCGGCCGCCGGGCTACGCCAACCAGCCGCGCTCGCACAACGCAGTCGCCGCCGCGATCGCGCAGGCGCGCGCCGACTGGGGCGTGGCGATCGCAGCCAGTGGCGCGGATGTACGGGCTCGGCTTCCTGCCGCTGTCGCCGGAACACTACGATTTCCTAGTGGTGGAGAAGCGCCGCGACCGGCCGGCCGTGCAGGCGTTTCTCGCCGCGCTGCGCGACCGCCAGACAAAGGACCGGATCAGGGCGCTGGGCATGCAGCCGGCCGACGATTGACTGGCGGCCTGTTTGTCGTTGGCCCGTAGCTTCGATCCAACCTCAAGCCGCATAGGCGATGGGAACCGAAGGCTCCTTGTCCCATTCGCTGGTGGGATCGTAGGCCCAGACCCACTCGGCGCTGCCATGGACGCTGCTCTTGCCGGATGCGATCGACTGCTTCTGCGCTGCGCCATCGCGCATGTGCTTGAAGCGGGCATTGGAGAATGAGAGCCGCTGCACCCCATGCACGCGCGGGATGCGGACTCGGCGGAAATTGGCAAAGGCTTCGATAGGGTCGGGGCAAGCCTCGAGCCAACGCGCGAGAATGTAAGCGTCCTCGAAAGCCTGACAGGCGCCCTGCCCGGCGTTGGGCAGCATGGCATGCGCCGCGTCGCCGATGAGCTGGATGCGGCCATGGCCCCAATTCTGCGTCAGCGGCCGCGTGAACAGGCCCCATTTCGAGCATATGCTCACCTTGCTGAGAAGCGTCTTGAGGTGAGGCTCGGGGTTGGGGAAGCTCAGACGCATCTCGTCGGGATCGCCGCGGGTTGACCAGCCCTCCTCGACCCATTTGTCGGTGTCCTCCTGCGTAACGATGTTCACGAGCTTCTCGCCGCGAATGTAATAGGCCAGGAGATGGCAACCCGGTCCGACCCATTGGATATGTCCGGTCGGCTCCAGCACCTCGCGCGGAACATCGCTGCCGTTCAGCAGCGCACGCCAAACCATCTGACCGGTGTAGGTCGGGTTGTCGTTGCCATAGAGCGCTTGGCGGATAACCGAGCGCACCCCGTCGGCGCCGATCACGAACTCGGCTTCGACCTTGGCGCCGCCGGCGAAGGCGAGGACGGCGCCTTCGCTTCGCTGCTCGATCCCAACGAGGCGATGGTCCAGATGGACCAAGCGGCGGTCCAGTGCGCTCGCCAAGACATCCAGCAAGTCGGCGCGGTGAAACGTATAGTACGGCGCGCCGAGACGAGCCGCGATCTTCCGCCGGTCATTGAATTCGAGGAACTCCCCGGTTTGCATGTTCCGCGTCTGGATTCCCGGGGAGGAATTGGCTACGGCGGCGATCTTTTCACCCAGCCCGAGGGCGACAAGCGCCCGTGTCGCGTTCGGGGCAATATTCACGGCCGCGCCGATTTCGCCCAAGGCGGGTGCCGTTTCAAAGACTTCTGCCTGAATCCCGGCGCGGGCCAGCGCATGCGCGGCCGCGAGCCCGGCGAGCCCGCCACCGACGATCGCTATCCTGCAGCTTGATGACATTCGTCTCTCCAGATATTCGCCGGGACAGGTCCCAGGCACAGCCGTTCGAGCATAGCATGACGGTGATGGGCTTGCTCCTCACACCGCATTGCGTTCATCATCGGCGCCGACAGCCCTACGTCGAACGAGAATATTCCATGACGGACTTCCTCACGTGAAAAAATGGCTGATCGCTTTGCTCACGGCGGTCGCCATGGCCGCGCCGGCGCATGCGCAGACATTCCCGAGCAAGACAATCCGGATTATCGTGCCCTATCCGCCCGGCGGCAGTGTCGACCTGACCGCGCGTGTCATCGCAAAGAACCTGCAGGACAACGTAGGACAAAACGTCATCGTGGAAAACAAGCCGGGCGCGAATGCCGCTATAGGCATCGAAGCCCTGCTGCGAAGCGATCCGGACGGCCATACCCTTGCCATCCTCTCGGACAGCCCGGTCACCATCAACATCCATCTGCGGAAGCTCAATTACGATCCGCTGACCGACTTGGTGCCGGTCAGCAAGGCGGTCAGCAGCCCGATCGTCCTGACCGCCAATGCCAAGGCGGGAATCGCATCGATTGGCGATCTTGTCGCGGCCGCGAAGGCCAAGCCCTTGAGCTACGCCGTCGCGGCGCGTGGTTCGTCGGCCCATCTCGCGGCGGAATTGCTCCAGCGCGAACTTGGGCTGACGATGCAGGCCGTGCCCTATCGCGGAGGCGCGCCGGCGGCGGTCGCAATCGCATCGGGCGAAGTCCCGTTGGCTATGACGGACACGGCTCCGATCCTGCCGATGATCAGTAGCGGCCAGATTGTCGCCCTGGGCGTGGCCGAGCCTGTGCGCTCGCAGTCCATGCCGAATATCCCGACGCTGCGCGAGGCCGGCGTTCCCAACTTCAGCGCCATGTCGTGGCTTGCACTGTTCGCGCCGCGCGGCACTCCGGACGACCGCGTCGCCAGGCTCAATGCCGAGATCGCAAAGATCATGGCGATGCCGGAAGCGCAAAAGGTCCTGTTCGCCGCAGGCCTCGAGCCGTCCACCAACAGTCAGAGCGAGATGCGCCACATCATCGAAGCGGACTACAGGAAATGGGGCCAATTCATACAGACGACGGGCCTCAAGACCGAGTGATTGCTATCGCTTCTCCTGTGTTTGATCGAGGCCGAACTGGGCACGATCGACCTTGGCCCTGGCGGCGTCGTCCAGCGTCTTTTGCTTGAGATGCTCCCACGGACGATTGATGTCGAACTCCGCGGGCGTGAACAGCTCGGGCTCGTTCATCGTGACGATGTCGCGCGACAGCAGCAGCGCCTGCGTCTGCATCCGGGCGTTGATGTCCACGTAGGCCGCATAGACGACGGCTTGTTTGACGGAGGCCCCGACCACGACTTCTCCGTGTCCGCGCATCAACGCGACCGGATAAGACGATAAAGTGCGGGCCAGCGCGGCGCCGCGTGCGCTGTCTGTGACCTGCATACCGCGGTCGCCGTCCTTGCGGGCATCGCGAATTTCGAAGGTCGGGGTCTCCGGTGGCAGGAACCCGGCCTGCGCAACCACGGGCTTCATTTTGATCGCAGTCAGGCTGAGCGGGATCACCGCTTGCGAATGCGAGTGAATGACCGACATGACGTCCGGACGCGCCTTGTAAATCTCGCCATGAATGTAGCGCTCGCCGTTGACGCGCCGTCCTTTGGGATCGATCGGCTGGCTGTCGGACACCCGCAGCTCCAGAATGTCATCAAGCGAAACCAGGGCCGGCGGCATGGCGCGCGGCATGAAGAAGATGTTCGGGTCTTTTGACGAGCGCACCGTCACGTGACCGAAACTGTCGAGAATGCCCTCGTTCACCAGGATCTTGTAAGCGGTGATGAGGTCCGCCTTGCGCTGGGTGTCGGGGTCGGTCACCGTTTGGGCGCCGGCAAGGGAACTCGCGACGGTGAGCGCCGCAACGGATATCAAAAGTCTCGCCAGGACTTGCAGCATCGGTGAGGCCTCTCTCGACTTGTCCTGCCGGAGCTTACAGCCGGCGCTGCACCACGGCCCTCATTCCACCGAGATTCGTGCAGCCTGTACGTTTCGAGCCCACAGACGCTGTTGCTCCACCAGGTAGGACGCAAGCTCCTCCGGCGAAGCCGGTCGCGCCAGCGCGCCCATTTTTGCAAAGGCTTGCTTGACTTCGTCGCTGGCGAGCGCGCTGGCCACCGCCTTGCTGAGCTGCTCCCTGACGGCGATGGGAGTGCCGGGAGGCGCGACGATGAAATTGATCGATGCGGTGACGAACTGGTCGTACCCGCTCTCCTCCATGGTCGGAATATCGGGCGCCAGCAGGCTGCGCTTCGCGCTTGTGACGGCCAATCCGCGCAACTGACCGCCGCGGATTAACGGCAGCAGTTGTGTCAGGGCCGAGAACATGATCTGGACCTCTCCGCCCAGAAGGCCCGTCACGCCCGGACCGCCGCCGCGATAGGGAACGTGGGCGATGTCGATCTGGGCGCGCGCTTTCAAGAGCTCGCCTTCGATATGGGGAAGCGTGCCGACGCCTGCCGAGGCGAACCGCAGCATGCCTGGCTGCGCCTTCGCCAGGCTGACCAATTCGGCGACGGTGTTGGCCTTGACAGACGGATGCACGGCCAGGATTTCGGCGCTTTCCGAAAGACCGGCAACAGGCGTGAATGTCCCCGTGTTGTAACCGGCATTCTTGTAGATCAGCGGCGCGATGAGAATCGTGCTCGTGCTGCCCATCATCAGCGTATAGCCGTCGGGCTCTGCGGCGATGACCGTTCGGGCGGCGATCGTGCCGCCGGCTCCGCCGGGCCGGTTCTCGACGATGATCGGCTGGCCGAGCGCCGCGCCCATCTTGTCCTGCAGAACCCGCGCCATGATGTCCGGAGGACCGCCTGCGGGCGAGCCAACAACGAGCTTGACGGGCCGATCGGGAAAAGCTTGCGCGCTCTGAAAGACCAGGAGCTGCGCAACGAACAGGACCAAAACGCCGACGATCTTCTGCTTCATATTCTCTCCCTGCGATTTATCGATGCACGACCCAACTTAATCGACCTTGATGCCGGCGTCTTTGATGATCTTGCCCCACTTGGCAAGATCGACACGGATGCGTTCAGCGAATTGCCCGGGCGGGCTGGCGATTGAAATCGTCACGGCGGGATCGAGGAATTTAGCGCGGAACGCCAGATCGCCGAAGATTTTCTGGGTCTCGGCGCTGAGCTTCTCGACGATCTCGCGCGGCGTACCCTTCGGCGCGGCAAGGCCGTACCACGAGCCCGCCTCGAAGCCGGGCAGGCCGGCCTCGATCAGCGTCGGCGTGTTGGGATATTGCGGCACGCGTTGCCTGCTGCCGATGCCCAGCATCTTGAGCCGCCCGGCTTCCAGGTTCTGCCCAACCAATCCGACGGCGACGATCATCATCTGGATGTGGCCGCCGAGCAGATCGGTGATCGCCGGCGCTGCGCCGCGGTAGTGCACGGCGGTGAATTTGGTGCCGGTCAGATTCTCCAGATGGATGATGTTGAGGTGGCCGCTGGTGCCGATGCCGAAGGTTCCATAGTTCAGCGCACCCGGCCTGGTCTTGGCGTAGGCCACCAACTCGGGCAGCGTGTTGGCCGGCACCGATGGATGCAGCAACAGCGCCTGCGGGCTGATGCCAAGGCCGCTGACCGGGATGAAGTCGTTGACCGGATCGTAGGACAGCTTGCTGTAAAGATGCGGGTTGACCACGAACGAGGCGTCGGCCGCCACCACCAGGGTGTAGCCGTCCGGCGGAGCCTTGGCGACGAAGTCCATTCCGAGCTGGCCTGCGCCGGCCGGCTTGTTCTCGACGATCACCTGCTGGCCGAAGGACTTGGTCAGCCGCTGCGCCAGCGCACGGGCGAGCGTGTCGGTGATGCCGCCGGGCGAGGTCGGCACGATGATGCGGATCGGTTTCGCCGGATAGGTATCGGCCCGTGACGGCGCGGCGCCGATGCCGACAGCCAGAAGCACTGCCAACGCCAGACGTATCGCCGACATGCGTGCACCTCGCGATATAATCGATGGTCGATCCTTGGCCAGGGCGGCCGTCGTTTCGGCACAAGCTAGCCCGGAGGGGTGGAAGACGCCAATGTCTGCCGCGGATGCTCGGCGCGAACGGGTTTGCTGGGATAGGCCTGCGCGCACGCGCCCGTGGCCGGCCCGAGCGCGGCGGCGGCCAGACAGAGCACGCGCCTCGTCACCATGTTCGTTTCCTCCGGCACCAGGACGGCGATGGTAGGTGCCCGAGTTTGCTATAAGCAAGCCATGCGCATCATCGGACTGGCCGGATGGAGCGGGTCGGGCAAGACCACGCTGATCACCAAGGTGCTGCCGCGCCTGATCGCGCGCGGCACCCGGGTGTCTACGGTCAAGCACGCCCACCACGGCTTCGACCTCGACCAGCCCGGCAAGGATTCGTTCATGCACCGCACCGCCGGGGCGACCGAGGTGGCGATCAGCTCGGCGCGGCGCTTCGCCATCCTGCACGAACTGCGTGACGAGGCGGAATGGGATTTGCCGGATTTGCTGCAAAAGCTCGCACCGGTCGATCTCGTGCTGGTCGAAGGCTTCAAACGTGACGCGTTCCCGAAGCTCGAAATCCATCGCGCCGCCAACGGCAAGCCGCTGATCCAGCCGGACGATCCGCATATCGTCGCCATCGCATCGGACACACCGCTGCCGCAAGCCAAGGTGCCGGTGATCGACCTTAACGACATCGAGCGGATCGCCGACGTGCTGCTCAAGCACGCTACTCCGTTGGCAAGCGCGGCGGCCGCCATTCGGAGTGCGTGATGGCGCAGCTCACCGACGATTGCTTTGCGTTCTCCGGGCCGTTGTTGCCGATTGCCGACATGGAGCGGCTGATCGCCGAGCGCGTGCAGCCGGTGGCCGAGACCGAGCGTGTCGCGCTCGCGGCGGCACGCGGCCGCGTGCTCGCTGCCGACATGATCGCGCCACTCGACCTGCCGCCGTTCGACAATTCCGCAGTCGACGGCTACGCCGTGCGGCACCGCGATCTCGACGCCAAGATGAAGACAAAGCTCGCGATCTCCGGCCGGCTGCCCGCCGGCAGCGGCGCAGCGATGTCGGTTGGCGAAGGCGAAGCCGTTCGCATCTTCACCGGCGCGCCGATGCCGCCCGGCGCCGACACCGTGTTCATGCAGGAGGATGTGCGGACCGAGGGCGACAATGTCATCGTGCCCACCGGCCTCAAGCTCGGCGCCAACCGCAGGCTTTCGGGTGAGGATGTGCGCAAGGGGTCGGTCGTGCTGCCGGCCGGCCGGCGGCTCGCCGCGCAGGACGTGGCGCTGGCCGCCGCGGTCGGGCTGACGACGCTGGGCGTGCGCCGGCGCGTACGGGTTGCGCTGTTCTCGACCGGCGACGAGATCGTCGAGCCCGGCAGCCCGCGGCCCGCCGCCGCGCTCTACGACGCCAACCGTTACCTGCTCGATGGCATGCTCGACAGGCTCGGCGCCCAGGTCACCGACCTCGGCATTCTCAAGGACGATCCGGCAGCGCTGGAAAGCGCCATCGCAATGGCCGCCTGCGACCATGATCTGGTGCTGACCTCGGGCGGCGTATCGACCGGCGAAGCCGACCATGTGAAGACCGCGATCGAGAAAATCGGCCGGCTGGTGTTCTGGCGCATCGCCATCAAGCCCGGCCGGCCGGTGGCGATGGGCGTGATCCGGGGCAGCCGCGCGGACGGCGGCGCGGCCTTCGTCGGCCTGCCGGGCAATCCGGTCGCGGCCTTCGTCACCTTCGCCCGCGTGGTGCGGCCGCTGTTCCTGCGGCTGGCCGGCGCAAATCCGGAGCCGCTCATTGCGCTGCCGGTGCGGCTGGCGTTTGCCTACAAGAAGAAAACCGGGCGGCGCGAATACGTGCGCGTTGCCCTGCGCACCGGCCAGGACGGCGCGATCGAGGCGGTAAAACACCCGCAGGAGGGCGCGGGCGTCATCACCTCGTTGACCGAAACCGACGGCTTGGCCGAGCTTGCCGAGGACGTGACCACGCTGGAGCCCGGCGCGACGGTCGGGTTCCTGTCGCACGCGACCTTGATGGGTTAGGCGCTGGGATATTGAGCCGCCAGCTTCTCGGCCGCGGCGGCGTCTTCGGGCGTGTTGACGTTGAAGAACGGATCGACCGGCTCGGCCGGCCATTCCGCCAACGCGACGCCATGGCGCGCAGTCCAGATTTCGATCTTGCGCAAACCCTCCTGCGTCACGGCGCGGCGCAGGTCAGTACGCAGCGCCACCGGCCATAGCGCCACCACCGGATGCCGCCATTCGCCGGACTTCGCGCAAGCAAGCGGCCGGCCTTGCGATTGCCGCGCTTCGTCCAGCCGCGCCACCAAATCGCGGGGCAGGAACGGGCAATCGCCCGGCACGCTGGCGACATAGGAGAGGTCCGGCGCATGCACCGCGGCCCAGTCGAGGCCAGCGAGGATGCCGGCCAACGGTCCGGCAAAATCCGGCACATCGTCGGCGATCACCGGCAATTTCGTATCGGCAAACCGCACCGGATCGCCGTTGGCGTTGAGGATGAGGCGCGTGCACTGCGGCGCCATGCGCTCGATCACGCGCGACAGGATGGTCACACTGCCGATGCTGGTGCGTGGCTTGTCGCCGCCGCCCATCCGCCGCGCAAGGCCGCCGGCGAGAATGAGGCCAATTGTATTGTCGGACACGGGCGTCGCTGCGAGTCACCTCCCCCCTTGAGGGGGAGGTCGACGCGCGAAGCGCGTCGGGAGGGGGGTCATCACCAACGATGCGCGGAGGGAAGGGCACCCCCCTCCCCGACCCTCCCCCTCAAGGGGGGAGGGAGCGCACTGTGCTCGCGGCGATGGCAACGCCTCAATCATCATGCACCGCAGCCTTGCGGCGATGCTTGGCGCTCTCCTCCTCGACATAGGCGAGGTCCTGGTCGAACACGATGCGGTCCTCGCCGGCGAGCGCGATGAAGCGTTTTCCGCGCGCGCGGCCGACCAGCGTCAGGTTGGCCTTGCGCGCAAGCTCGACGCCCCACGCCGTGAAGCCCGAGCGCGACACCAGGATCGGGATGCCCATACGCACGGTCTTGATCACCATCTCGGAGGTGAGCCGGCCGGTGGTGTAGAAAATCTTGTCTTCGGGGCGGACCCGATGCTTGAACATCCAGCCGGCGATCTTGTCGACGGCGTTGTGGCGGCCGACGTCCTCCATGTAGACCAGCGGCCGGTCCTCGACCGCGAGCACGCAGCCGTGGATCGCGCCGGCCTCCAGATAAAGCGACGGCGTGGTGTTGATCTTGCTGGTCAGCGCGTAGAGCCATGAGGTGCGCAACTCGGCGTCCGGCAGCTTGGTGTCCTCCAGCGCCTCCATCAGGTCGCCGAACACCGTGCCCTGCGCGCAGCCCGAGGTCTGCACCTTCTTCTTCAATTTCTTCTCGTAGTTGGTCCTGCGCTTGGTGCGGACCACGACCACGGCGAGGTCCTCGTCGTAGTCGACCGAGGTGATGGTGTCGGTGGCCTTCAGCATGTTCTGATTGAGCAGGTAACCGATGGCGAGATACTCCGGGTAGTCGCCGATCGTCATCGCGGTGACGATCTCCTGCGAATTGAGAAAGATCGTCAGCGCCCGCTCGACCACCACCTTGGTCTCGACCTTGGCGCCGGTCTGATCGACGCCCATGACGCGCTCGGACAGCCGCGGATCGAGCGGATCGGGCTGGATCAGGTAGCCTGATTTTTTCCTTTTTGCTGGCATGAGTTTCAAACTATCACATCCGATAGGTAGGATCACACGCACATGCCACAAGCTCGTCGTGGCCGGGCTCGTCCCGCCTGCGGGCCATAGCACGCTTGGAGAAGTACACGGCCATGACCCTTTGGCGGGCGAAGGCCCGGCCATCCACGCCTTGCTTGACGGCGTCGCAGCTCAGAAACGCGTGGATGCCCGGCATAAAGCCGGGCATGACGTGGAGAGGGTTGGGGCCAATAGCAAAGACTTATTTCTCCGCCGCCAGCATGTCGAACAGCGGAGCGACATCCGCCTTGGTCATCGGCTTGGCGATGTATTTGAAATCCAGCGCCTGCTGCAAGGTCGTTTCCAGGCTTTTGACCTCCTTGAGCTGCAGCGTTTCCCTCGGGAAGAAATCATCGCGCGTGATCCTGGCCTGCTCGACCGGCACCTTGGCGATCGCCGCGTAGTTCGGCAGCGCATCGGGGCTGGAATAGGCCCAGTCGATGGCGCGGCTGAGCGCATGGATGTATTTCTTGAAGGCGTCGCGCTTGGTCTTCAGCGTATTGGCATTGGCGACATTGACGCGGATGGTCTGCGCCCTGAACCTCGGCGACATCGCTACCGCGGGCGATGATCTGGATTTTTTTCTCCTGCAGATCCTTCAACGCGAACGGCGGCACGGCCCAGCCGACGTCGATCTGGCCGGTCATCACCTGTGTGTAGGTCGCCGGCAGGCCGCCGGTCGGCACCATCTTGGGCGTGGCGCCGGCCGCCTTGATCAGTTGCAGCAGCACCAGATTGGTCGAAGAGCCGGGTGAGGAGAACGCCACGGTCTTGCCGTTGGTGTCCTTGAGACTCTTGATGCCGCTCTCAGTGCGGGCATACCAGAACGCCTCCGCGGCGCCGGTTGCTTCCGAAGTGATGATGCGCACCGGTGCGCCCTTGGCGTAGGCGGCGATGACGCCGAGGATGCCGTTCGACATCGCAACATCGATCGAGCCCGCGATCAGCGGGGTCAGCGTCGAGGCGCCGCCCTCGGTGTAGAGCACCTCGATGGTCAGCCCCTCTGCCTTGAAGAAGCCCTGCTTTTCGGCGATGTCGACAAAGGTCGAGTTCCAGAAGCCGCGCTGGGCGACTGCGACCCGCAGCGTCTCGGCGTCGGCGCCGGACGAGAGCCCGGCCACGACAAGTCCAAGCAGCAGTGCAAAAAATCTTTGCATGTCCCCTCCCGGCCGATGGCAGCGATGTTGTCCGTAAGACAACCTTACTCCAACCCGAACGACTTGAAGCGCTCCTTGGCGGTTGGGCTGCTCAGAAATTCAAGGAGCGCCCGCGCCGGCTCGACTGCCGCGTCCTTCGGAATCGCGCCAGCGTAGCCGTTCACATAGGCGATCTCCTTTGGGAAGGTACCCACCACCCGCGTCCCCGGCACGGCGATGAACTCGCTGGTGAAGGTGATGCCGATCTCGGCCTGACCGCGCAGCAGCGCGAAGGCGCAGTCGCGGCCGGTCTTGCACAGAACAAGCTTGGGCTGGACCTCGTCGTAAAGCCCCATGCGCTTGAGCAGATCGGCAAGATAGATGCCGGACGAGCCGCCGTGCGCCGGATCGTTGGCGGCGATCGAGCCGGCGTTTTTCAGCATCGTAGTAAAGCTTTCGACCGTCGAGATGTTCGGCATCAGCATGCCGTCGCGCACGGCGACGCCGCAGGAGGCACGGCCGAGATCGGTACGGCTGCCGGGGACGAAGCGGCCCTCCCGGTCCAGCGCCTCGATCGCCGGAAACGACAGGATGACGACGTCGGTCTTCTCGCCGCCGACGAAGCGGTCGCGGTTGGCGCCGACGGTGTTGAAATGCAGCTCCACCTCGCAGCCGGAGGCGCTGGTGAACTCGGGCGCCAGCGCGCTGGCCGGTCCTTCCACCGCACCGGCGCTCATCACCTTGATCTTGCTCATCCGGCGGGACGGCCCCTTGCTTACTCCGGTCCGTCCCAGATATGCGGGTTGCGCATCATGAAGGCCCTGATGTTCGGATCGGGATCGGTGCCAATATATTCACCGCCGACATAGACGTCATGCGAATTTGATCGGGGCTGGGACTGGCGCTGAACGATGCCGGCGTCGGCGCGTTGCACCGATTTCTTGTGCTTCTTGCCGGAAGCAGCGTCCACCGGCGAGGCGGCGAGCATCGCGGCTGCAACAATAGCCATGAAAACAGCGGGTTTCATGCGAGGCCTCCTTGCAATATCGGGAAACAGGCCGCTCGACCCTGACAAGAACACGCCCGGCCCCACCGCTATTCCCATCAGCCCGGCAAGAAGGCGCTGCGGCCGCCCGGCTCGGTTACAATTTCGACCGGGGCGCCATAAAGCGCCTGCAGTTGCGCGCGGTTGAGCACGTCGGCTATGGCGCCTTCGGCAACGCGGGCGCCATCGCGCAGCAGAAAGGCGCGATCGGCGGCGCGCATCGCGTGGTTCGGATCGTGGGTGGTGAACAGCACGCCGAGACCGGCCGCGGCCAGCGCGCGGATTTCGCGCATCACCTTGCCCTGGTTGCCGAAATCGAGGCTTGCGGTCGGCTCGTCGAGCACGACGAACTGCGGCTCTTGCGCCAGCGCGCGGGCCAGCAGCACGAGCTGCCGCTCGCCACCGGAGATCATAGTGTAAGGCCGGGCGGCAAGATGCGAGATGCCGAACCGCTCCAGCACGCGAGCCGCAACAGCGCGGTCGGCGGCGCTCGGCCGGCTGAACAGATTGCCGTGCGCGGTGCGGCCCATCAACACCACTGCCTCGACGGTGAAGGCGAAGGTGGCGAAATGCGACTGCGGCACATAGGCGATCAGACGGGCGCGCTCGCGCGCGGCGTAGTTTTGCAGCGACCGTTTGCCGAGCCGCACCTCGCCGGCCCTGGCGGCAATGAGGCCGAGTAGCGTCTTCAGCAGCGTGGTCTTGCCACCGCCGTTCGGCCCGAGCAGCGCCAGCACCTCGCCGGTCGCGAGCGCGACGTCGAGATTGCGGCCGACGATGCGGTCGCTGTAGCCGATGGTGAGATCGTGGCCGGAGAGCAACATGGTCAAGACCAGGTTTTGGAGACGCTGGCGAGCAGCCAGATGAAGAATGGCGTGCCGACCAGTGCGGTGAGGATGCCGAGCGGGATTTCGATCGCCGCCATGGTGCGGGCAAGCGTATCGATGAGGAGGAGAAAGCCGCCGCCGAGCAAAGCTGCTGCGGGAATGAGCCGGGCAAAGTCGGGACCAACCAATGTGCGCGCGATGTGCGGCACCACGAGGCCGACCCAACCGATGATGCCCGCGGTGGCGACGCTCGCCGAGGTGACAAGAGTTGCCGCGGCGACGATGGCGACGCGCAGCGGCCCGGTCGAAAGCCCGAGCGCACGCGCCTCCTCGTCGGGCAGCGACATCACGTTCATGCGCCAGCGCAGTGCGACCAGCACCAGGGTGCCGAGCGCCACCGGGCCGAACAGCGGGATGAGATCGGGAACGCCAGTGGCGGCCAGGCTGCCGAGCAGCCAGAAGGTCATCGCCGGAAGCTGGTTGTAGGGATCGGCCAGGTACTTCACCAGGCCGACACCCGAGCCCAGCAGCGCGCCGATCACCACGCCGGTCAATACCAGGACCAGGATCGGATCGCGCGAGCGCACCGCCGAGCCGATCAGATAGACTGCCGCGACCGCGATGAGCCCGCCGACGAAGGCGAGGGCCTGGATCGCGAACACGCCGAGCGAGAAATAAATGCCGAGCACGGCGCCCAGCGCCGCGCCCGACGAGGCGCCGAGAATGTCCGGCGAGACCAGCGGATTGCGGAATAGGCCCTGGAATGCGGTGCCGGCGACCGCAAGCGCCGCACCGACCAGCGCCGCCGCGATCACACGTGGGCCGCGCACCTGCCAGACGACGTTTGCTACGGCAGCCGGGACATCGGGCGTGTGGCCGATGACCTTGCCGAAAACGACATTGAACAGATCGCCGAGGCTGACCGGGTAGCGGCCGACGGTGAAGGCGATCAGCAGCCCGGCGAACAGCCCGGCGAGCGCAATCAGCAGGCCGGGTGTTGCAGATCGATTCAAGGCGCCGCACCTGGTTCGGTGTCATGCCCGCGAAGGCGGGCATCCAGTAAACACCAGCCTATCAACTAAACCGCCACGACCGTGAGTACTGGATCGTCAGCCTTCGCGGACGATGGCACCGAGTGTGACGCACCGGCAATATCAGCCGCGACCCGTTAAAACATGGTCGATCTGATCGTCGGTCGGCGTCTTATGAAAAAAACGTGTGTAGAAATCACGCGTCATCGGCCGCAGGTCCTCCGGGAATTGCTCGGGATAGAGGATTTTGGCGAGCCACCACAGGCCAATCAGACGGTTGATGGACGGCGGGAAATCGACCCAGCCGAACGGCAGCTTCGGCGACAGATGCACGCGCCCGGCCTGCAAGGCCTTGATCGGCGCCCACACCGGATCGGTGCGCACGCTTGCGGCGAAGTCGCGATCGATGGTGATAATGACGTCGGGATTCCACAGCAGCACCTGCTCGACCGACACGGTCGCCATGCCGCCGCGCCGCTCCCCCGCGACATTGCGGGCACCGAGAAACTCGATGGTCTCGACATTGATCGAACCGCCGAGCCCGGTTTCCAGGCCGCGCGGCCCGCGTCCGTAATAGGCGCGCGGGCGCCGATCCTCGGCGATCTTGTCGATGCGCCCTTTGATCGTTGAGATCGTATTCTCAGCGTAGCGCGCAAACTCCTCGGCCTGAACCCGCCGGTGCGTCAACTCGCCAAGCTTGCGGTAGACCGCCGCGATAGCGTCAAAACGACCGTCGAGCAGCGCATAGGGAATGCCGGTCTGCTCTTGCACGCGGTTGGCGAGCGAGATGTAGGTATCGTTGATGGTGCCGACATCGAGGATCAGGTCCGGCTTGAGCCTGAGCAGGACCTCGAGGTTGGTGGTGTTGCCGCGGCCAGTCAGCCGCCCGACCTCGGGCTTGTCGCAGGCGCCAGCGCCGAGAAATTCGCATTCCTCAGGGCGATGCGAGCGGGTCCAGCCGAGCAGCAACTCGGGGGCAAAGGTAAAGAGCAGAATCGAGGCCGGCGGACCGGCGGCAAAGATGCGCTCGACCTTGTCGGGGATGGCGATGGCCCGCCCGCTGGCATCGGCCACGGTGGCAGAGCGCGCGGCACGCGGCGCGAGCGCCGCGGCGGACATGCCGGCGATCAGTGTGCGGCGGTTGAGGTCCATGTTTCCGGCCTTTCTCACCGCTTGCGGCCGCGGACCGAGATTTTGCGCGGCTCAACGGTTTTCGCGCGCCGGGATTTCAGCGCGCCTTCGAGCCCGCGCAACCGCAATTCCGCAGCGTCGGTCGCCGCCGTCTCGATGGCGCGATAGTCGCGAACGACACCCGCGCCGAATTCGGTCAGCACCGCGCCGCCGCCCTGCGAGCCGCCGGGCTTGGCACTGACCACGGCGTGGCGGAAGCACTGGTTCATATCGTCAATCAAGAGCCAGGCGCGCCGATAGGACATGCCAAGCGAGCGGCCGGCCTGCGAGATCGAGCCGGTTCGCTCGATCGCCTCGAGCAGGCGGATTTTTCCCGGCCCGATCGAACGGCTCGAGCCGAAATCCACGCGCAAGGTCAGCCTGGTATCGCTCAAGACGCCCGCTCCGGTGTGGAGGCCGGACGATACATCGGACCCGGGCGTGCCCAAAGCCGCCGAGCCGGACATTTCGCGCCATCATGCCTTCGGATCGCTGGCGTTGGCGATAAAGAGCTGCTCGCCGTTGATCTTGTAGCTGCCGATCGCCTTTTGCCCGTTCGGCGAGATCAGCCAATTGATGAAAGTCTGGCCGAGATCCTTTTTCACGTTGGGATGCTTCTCGGGATTCACCAGCATCACGCCGTACTGGTTGAACAGCCGCTTGTCGCCTTCGACGACGATCATGAGGTCGGCTTTGTTCTTGAAGCGGAGCCAGGTGGCGCGATCTGACAGCACATAGGCGTTGCTGGCGCCAGCGGTGTTCAGCGCCGCGCCCATGCCCTGGCCGATCGGCTTGTACCAGGGCCCCTTGTCCTTCTCGATGTCGATGCCAGCATCCTTCCAGAGCGCGAGCTCGGCGATGTGAGTGCCGGAACGGTCGCCGCGCGAGATGAAGCTCGTCTGCTTGTCCTTGATGGTCCGCAACGCCGTAGCGACGTTGGTCATGCCTTTGACGTGAGCCGGATCGCCCTTCGGCCCGATGATGACGAAATCGTTGTACATCACCGGATAGCGCTTCACGCCCTGGCCTTCGGCAAGGAATTTCTCTTCCGCCGACTTGGCGTGCACGAACACGACATCGGCGTCGCCGCGGCGGCCGGTGTCGAGCGCCTGACCGGTGCCCTGGGCCAGGACCTTCGCGGTGATGCCGGTCTCCTGTTTGAAGATCGGCAGCAGATATTCGAACAGGCCGGAATCCTGGGTCGAGGTGGTCGAGGCGACGACGATCGACTTGTCCTGCGCGGACGCCGCCGGGGTGCCGGCCAACAGGGCTGCTGCGGCCACCGCGATCAAAGTGCGACGAGTTTGCATGATGCACTCTTCGTTCCCTGGTTGTTGAGGAGGATGTCAGACCAACAGCTCGCCGGCAACGAAGCGGCGGCCTTCGTCGGTTCCCGGTTGCGCGAAGAATGCCGCGGCAGGGCCGCTTTCGATGGCTCGGCCTCGGTGCATCAGCACGATGTCGCCGGCAAGCCTCTTCGCCTCGCCAAGATCGTGCGTCGCCATCACCACCTTGATGCCGCGCGCGGCGACGGCGCAGATCACGTCCTCGACGGCCTTGGTGGCGGCGGGATCGAGGCTCGCCGTCGGCTCGTCGAGGAACAGCACCTCGGGATTGCGGGCAAGCGCGCGGGCGAGCGCCAGCCGCTGCTGCTCGCCGCCGGAGAGCCGCCGCGCCGGCCGCGCGCCCAGCCCGGCGAGCCCGACGAGGTCGAGCAGCTCGGCCACCCGCGCCGGCCAGTCGTCGCGGCTGACGCCGGCGCTCGCCAGCGCATATTCGATGTTGGCAGCAGCGCGGCGGCGGAGCATCACCGGCCGCTGGAATACGATGGCGCGCCGGGCCGGCGGCACGTCCCGGCGGCCGCCCCATGTGACCTGGCCGCCAGTCGGCTCGAGCAGGCCCATGGCGAGGCGGAGCAGCGTCGTCTTGCCGGCGCCATTCGGCCCGATTAGCACCGTCGGAGCGCTGGGCGTGAACCATAGCGAGACGCGATCGAGCACGACGACGTCGCGGATACGGACACTCACGTCTTGCAGCACGATGGGAAGGTCGGCCGCCGGTCCGCGCATGGACGTCACCCGGCGAACCGCTCGCCGGCCCGCCGCGCGACCCAGGCCAGCGCGTTGACGACGATGACGATTGCGATCAGCACCATGCCCAAGCCCAGGGCCAGCGGCAGATCGCCCTTCGAGGTTTCCAGCGCGATCGCCGTGGTCATGGTCCGGGTGAAGCCCTCGATATTGCCGCCGACGATGATGATCGCGCCGACTTCTGCGGCGGCACGGCCGAACCCGCCAGCAGGGCGGTGAGCAGGCTGAAGCGCGCATCCCAGATCAATGTGGCGAGCCGGCGCAGCGGACCGACATCGAGGGCAGCGAGCTCGTCGCGGTACTCGACCCACAAGTCTTCGATGGTCTGCCGCGCCAGTGCGGCGATGATCGGCGCCACCAGGATGGTCTGCGCGATGATCATGGCGGACGGGGTGAACAGCAGGCCCCAGGAGCCGAGCGGGCCGGAGCGCGACAGCAGGAGATAGACCGCAAGGCCGACCACGACCGGCGGCAGGCCCATCAGCGCGTTCAGCGTCACGATCGCGGCCTCGCGGCCCGGGAACCGCAGCAGCGCCACCGCGGCGCCGACCGGCAGGCCGATCACGCCGCCAGGCAGACCGCCGCCAGGCTGACCCGCAAAGACAGCCCGACGATCGCCAGCAGCGCCGGATCGGCGCCGAGCACGAGCTGAAGGGCGGACAGGTCGTTCGGCATGGCGCTTGCTAATTTGAAGCCCGCATTGTCTTGCATCTGGCTGCTTTGTGGTCAAATCTGGAAGCAGATGCAGTTGAATACATCTGGGTGCAGGAATGCCTGACCTGCTGACCACCGACGAGGCCGCCAGCTATCTGCGGCTCTCCGAGCGCAAGCTCTATGAACTCGTGGCCAACGGCGCAGTGCCCTGCAGCAAGGTCACCGGCCGGTGGCTGTTTCCCAAGGCGGCGCTCGACCGCTGGGTTTCGGCGGGTCTGCTCAAGCACACGGCCTTGGCCGGGCCGGCGCCCGCCGATCATCGGCGGCAGCCACGATCCGCTGCTGGAATGGGCGCTGCGCGAAAGCGGCTCCGGGCTTGCGACCCTGCCGGAGGGCAGCGAATCCGGTCTGCGGCGGCTCGCGCGCGGCGAGGTCATGGCCGCGGCGATCCACCTGCATCGGATCGACGGCGACGATGACGCCGCCAATGGCGACGCGGTCGCCAACGGGCCCGGCCTGCACGACACGGTGCTGATCGCCTTCGCCCGGCGCGAGCAGGGCTTGCTGGCGGCGCCGGGCAATCCGCTGAAGCTTTCCGACATCGCCTCGGTCGCGGCCAACCGGGCGCGAATTGCGCAGCGGCCGACCGGCGCCGGCGCGCAGCTTCTGCTGCTCGCGCTTGCTGGCGCAGGGCCGGTCTTGCGTTCGAGGCGCTTGACCGCGGTCAAGCCGCCCTGCCCGACCGGACCGGACGTGGCGCAGGCGGTGCGCACGGGGCGCGCCGATTGCGGCATCGCCACGCGCGCGGTGGCGCTTTCGGCCGGGCTCGATTTCATCCCGCTGACCTGGGAGCGGTTCGACCTGGCGCTGCGCCAGCGCGACTATTTCATGCCGGGGCCGCAGGCGCTGTTCGCCTTCCTGCGCGAGCCGGCATTTCGCGACCACGCCGCGGAGCTGACCGGCTACGACGTGGCCGAGGCCGGCACCGTGCGCCACGTCAATTGAGGCAATGTCCAGTATCTCAGGACTCCCGGCGCCCGCCCTTGAAAAATGGCTCGCGCGCGGCCATGACATGACTCGCCGGAGAGATGGCCGAGTGGCTGAAGGCGCACGCTTGGAAAGCGTGTATACGGGAAACCGTATCGTGGGTTCGAATCCCACTCTCTCCGCCATCCTCACGCAACAGCAATCTGCATACCGCCGCGTGACTCACACCTTTTCCCCAAACTTTCGTCGTCTGTCGTGATTGAGTTCAAACTCGGAATGGTATCTTTGCCTTGCTCGCGGCACAGAAACGCATTGAACAGGATGAACGCTTTCATCCGCTGTGACGGCGCATGGAGTTTTCCTGACTAAGGTTCCTGACGACGATGGCAAAACGTCCGGGGCGCAAAAACAAGCCGAATGGCGATCCGCCACGTTTCGATGTGGCCATGCTGCATGAGTTTGCCGGGGCCAAGGTATTTGCGCGCGGCGTCGAATATCATGCCGACGGGCAGGTCGAGATCATTTCGATCGATGGCGCGCGCGTCCTCGCGCGCGTGATCGGCTCCGAGATTTACCGGTCCCAGTTGGTCGGCAGGGCGAAGAAATTTTCCGGCGAATGTTCGTGCCCAGCCTTTTCCGACTGGGGGTTCTGCAAGCATTTGGTGGCAACCGCGCTGACCGCCAACGACCTGGATCAGGGGGCTGTGGAACAGGCTGCGAATCGTTTGAGCAAAATCCGCGAACACTTGCGAGCAAAGGGCATCGAACCGCTCGTGACGATGATCATGGACCTTGCCGAGCGAGATCCCGCGCTCCTCGGAGACCTGGAACTTGCCGCCGCGGAGACAACCGCAGATGACCAAACGCTATTCGCGGAATTCAAAAAGGCCATCACGGACGCGACCCGGACCCGTGATTTTATCGAGTATCATGAGGCGCGTGCCTGGGCTGAGACAATTCAGCGCGTTCTCGACCGTGTCGCAAGCCTGATCGGAATTGGCCGGTCGGAGCTCGCGTTACGCCTGCTCGACCATTTCTTCGGACGGATGGACAAGGCGCTCGACAACATGGACGATTCCGATGGTCAGGGAGGGGCGGCCTATGCGAAGGGCTGTGAGCTGCATCTCGCGGCTTGCCGCGAGGCAAAGCCCGAGCCCATCGCACTGCGCGGCAGCTGTTTGCACGCGAGACCGATTCGCACTGGGACTTTTTCAACGGGGCGAGCAAGACCTATGCCGACGTCCTCGGCGACGCGGGACTCGCCGAATACCGCCGGCTGGCGAACAATGCCTGGCAAACCATCAAGCCGCGGCGGGCGGGCGGCCGACAGACGTACGACCAGGAGTCCAGCGCGCGAGATAGCTTGGCCGCCATTCTTGAAGGCTTTGCCGTTCGGGACGGAGATGTCGATGCCCGCATTGCCATCCGCAGCAAGGACCTGTCCACGGCGTACGACTACCTCGGGATTGCTCAGCTCTGTCTCGACCAGGGACGCCGCGAGGACGGACTAAAGTGGGCCGAAGAAGGCTTATGGCAGTTCGAGGACAACCCTGACCAGCGTCTGGTCTTCTTTACGGCCGATCTCTATCGGCGAATCGGGCGCAAGCAGGACGCCGGTCAATTGCTTTGGCAGACCTTCGAACGCCTCCCGAGCATCGAACTGTTCCAAAGATTGAAGAGCGCGGCGGGCCCCGGAAAGGTCGCGGTCGATGCGGTGGTCGACCGCGCGGTTGCCTTGTTGCGGGCAAAGCTCGATAAGACCGAAGCCAAGGCGCGGTGGTCGTCACCGAGAGAGCTTCTTCTTCAGGTGCTGATGTCTGAAAAACGCCTGATGGAAGCTTGGCAAGTGGTGCGAGATCACGGCTGCAGCGACCCGCTGCGCATGGACTTGGCCAGAGCATCCGAGCAGAGCCACCCCGACGAAGCGCTGTCGACCTATACGCATGGAATCGAGCGACTCGCCAGTCTTGGCGGTCAAGGCAATTATGAGGAAGCCAGCAAATTGATTGGCCGCATGCAGTCGATCCGCCGGCGCCTTGGAACGGATGCGGACCAAGCCACCTTTTTTGCCGACTTCACGATCCGTCACAAAGCCAAGCGCAACCTGATGAAGCTTTTGCAAGCCACCCACAAGTCATAAGCCATCGCCGTTCTTGTGCTCCGCGGCTTCCGTGTTTCGCTCAGAACGGATTGACATAATTCACGATCGCGGTCTGCCGCAGCACGACCTTGCGGATCACGTGGGCCGCCTTGACGTGGTCGGTGTAGATCGCCGCGAGCCCGGTGCTGCCGGCCGGCAGGCTCTGCGCCACGTCCCGGCGATCGAGCTTGAAGCGGATCACGAACGGCGCCGACTGGATATCCGTCGGCGCGACCGCAAGCCCGCCCGTTTGCGTCTGTCCGCTCGCGATCGCCTGCAGCACCGCTTCGACGCGTCCGCTGTAGACCACGCCCGGAAAAATCTTGAAGGCGATCTCGACCGGCTGGCCAACCCTGACGTAGCGGGCGTAGACCTGGGAAATTTCCACGCCGAAGATCGTCTCCGACGTGTCGATGAAGGCCATCACCGGTGACTGGCCGGTGACGCGAGCGCCCTTGCGCAGCGCCAGGTTGGTCACGTAGCCGTCGGCCGGCGCGCGCACCGTGGTTTTGTCCAGGTTCCATTTGGCGCCATCAAGCTGGGCCCTGAACTGATCGACCTCGGCTTGACGCTGCTCCACGTCGAAGGTGCGGCCGGTGCCGCTGGTCTGCAGTTGCGACATCTGGGAGAGCCGCAGCTCGGCGAACTTGAGCTGCGCCTCGATCGCCTGGACCTGCGCCTGGTAGGTCGTCGGGTCGATGCGGAACAGCACGTCGCCGGCCTTGACCGGCGTATTCGCCACAGCCGGCACGTCGATCACCTCGCCCGCGACCGAAGGCACGATCTGCACCGAATTTCGCACCACCGCGACCGGTCCTGAGGGTGCGCCCCATCCCATCGGGATGAACAGCCCGACCAGCAGGAGGAGCAGCACGACGACCGGCGACAGCTTCCAGAACAGATTGAATGGAATGAATCTGAGCCAGACGAACAGAACAAGGATCGCGATGTACGAATTCAGCAGGACGACGATCATCGGCCGGTCTCTCGCCTGGCCGGCACATCGACGTAGGCCCAGATCAGGACCAGCGGCCAGAACACGAAGCCGCAGATCAGCGTGGCCCAGCCACCGATCGTCACCGCCTCCGCCCAGGGATGCCCGCGCCGGCGTGCGATCCAACCCGGCATCATCCCGAGCGCGACGAAAACCGCGACCAGCGTCGCGACGAGAACGAGAAGGACAATCCAGGCGAAGATGTCGATGAAGGACATTGTGGTGGCCTCTCACGGTTCGAACGCGAACGTTCTACGCCAACCCCATTTCAAGCCGACGCTGATCCAGCCGCTCTGCCTGGCACCAGGCGGCATTTAAAGCGGTGGCGAACAAGCCGCGGCAGTAGACGGTCGGCATCACGGCGCTGGCCGCGGCTTCGTTCTTGAGCGGGATGTCAATCGCATCAACGATCTCATCGGATTTCGTTGCACCTGCTTTCCTGGGATCTCGACGACTATCGGACCCCGCGCTGCTGGAGTTGTTGCTCGATCATCCTGTTTAAGTTGCCGCGAATCCGATCGAGGTCCAATCCCTCCGTCAACGCCTTCTTCTGCTTCATGGTGTCCAGCGTGCTTTCCATGATGTTTGCCGGGTTGAAGCTCGGCGGGAACGAACGCGGCGGGAAGTCCTTGAACGTCGCCACGAATTGGAAGACTTCGTCCATCGCGCCGTACATCTGTCCGACGTGGTTGAGTTGCCAGTCCCAGAAGGTGTTGGAGGTGATGTCGGCCCGCTCGAACGGATCCTGCATCAGGTTGAATGATCTTCTGCAGGCGGAGCGTCGTGAACGGCTCGGCCCACAGGCCCATCGTGCCCTGCGCGCGCTGCTCGGAGAAGACGTACTTGTAATCGCCCTGTCGGAAGCCCACGAGCAGGCCGTCGTCGTCGGAGTAGAAGAACTTGTCGCGGGCGCTTTTCGTGCCGTTGTTGTTTGCCGGCGCTGCCGCTGACGTTGCGCAGGAACGCCGACTGGTCGAAGCCGTCGAGGTGGACCTTGTAGTTGATGCCGTTGGCCGTGTAGCCGGCCTTGAGCTTGTTGACGATGTCCGGCTCGCCGGCGAGCGGCACAGAGCGTCGGTATCCAGTCGTTGTGGCTCATGATCTCGTTGGTGACCGTGCCGGGCTTGATCGTGCCCGGCCAGCGGACCAGGCATGGCACGCGGAACGCGCCTTCCCAGTTGGTGTTCTTCTCGGAGCGGAACCAGGTCATGGCGCCGTCCGGCCAGGTGTTCATGTGAGGGCCGTTGTCGCTCGAATAGACGACGATGGTGTTGTTGGCGATGCCCATGTCGTCGAGCGCCTTGAGCAGGATGCCGACGGTGTCGTCGTGCTCCAGCATGCCGTCGATGTATTCGCTGTCGCCGTGCTTGTAGCGGCCGCGGTGATCGGCGCGGACATGCGTGCGCAGGTGCATGCGGGTCGCGTTGAACCAGACGAAGAACGGCTTGCCCGCCGCCTGCTGCCGCTTCATGAAGTCGATGGCCGCAGCCGAGGTCTCGTCGTCGATCGTCTCCATGCGCTTCTTGGTGAGCGCGCCGGTGTCCTCGATGGTCTGCTTGCCGATCTTGCCGAAGCGCGGATCGACCGTGGGGTCGTCGCGGTCGGTCGCCTTGCACTTGAGCACGCCGCGCGGGCCGAACTTGGCGAGATAGGCGGGGTCCTTCGGATAGTCGGGCAGCTCCGGCTCTTCCTCGGCGTTGAGATGGTAGAGGTTGCCGAAGAACTCGTCGAAGCCGTTCACGGTCGGCAGCGACTCGTTGCGGTCGCCGACGTGGTTCTTGCCGAACTGGCCGGTGGCGTAGCCGAGGTTCTTCAGCAGGCCGCCGACGGAGGGGTCCAGCTGGCTCATGCCCATCGGCGCGCCGGGGAAGCCGACCTTGCTCAGTCCGGTGCGGATGATGTGCTGGCCGGTGAGGAACGCCGAGCGGCCCGCGGTGCACGACTGCTCGCCGTAGTAGTGCTGCATCTTGATGCCTTCGCGGCCGATGCGGTCGATGTTCGGCGTCTCGTAGCCCATCAGGCCGTTCGAGTAGGCGCTGATGTTGGCGATGCCGATGTCGTCGCCCCAGATGACGAGGATGTTCGGTTTCCCGCCGGCCGTCGATGCCGGTGCCGGCCGCTGCTGCGCCTGCGCCGTCTGCATCGGCACGCCGGCGCCGAGCGCGGAGGCGGCGGCAAGCGTCGTGCTGCCGAGCAAAATCTTGCGGCGGTCGAGCGTCCGGTCCTTGGCCTTGTCCTGATCGTTCTTGCCGCTCATCACTCTCTCCTTTTCCAATTCCCGCAAATCATCACGACCTCTCGTGAGAGCGCTGAGGGGTTGAAATGCCGGCCAACATTCACCCCCAGCGTCGCAATACACCGCTAGTGCGGTGTCTCGAGGCTCCGCTGCATCTTCTCGACGAGTTGATCGATGCTGAAGCTCGACGGCCGCTGACTCGGCGGGTAGTCTTTGAATGACGCTAGGAATTGACCCACGACGGATTGGGCCGCAACGATCACGTAACCCTGGGCGAGCAGCCAGTCGTAGTACGTGTTCGAGGTGATGTCGGCCCGCTCGTAAGGGTCGGACCGCAGATCAAACAACTTGGGCACGCGCAACTTGGTGAATGGCTCGGCCCAGACCCGCAAGGTACCGGCCGCCCGCTGTTCCTCGAACACAAACTTCCAGTTCTCGAAGCGCAAGGCGACGAGATCGCCATCGTCGTTGAAGTAAATGAACTCTTTCCGCCCGCCGCGTTCCTGCTGGCCGGTCAGGTGGGGAAGCTGATTATAGCCGTCGAGATGAACCTTGAAGGTCTTGGCGCCTGCGTCGTGGCCCGTCAGTAGCTTACCCTTAATGTCGGGCTCGCCCGCCGCAGCCATCAGCGTGGGGAGCCAGTCGAGCGAGCTAAATATCTCGTTTGAAATCGATCCCGGCGCGATCCTTCCCGGCCAACGGACCATGCACGGAACGCGGTAGCCGCCTTCCCAGTTGGTGGTCTTCTCGCTGCGGAACGGCGTCGTGCCGCCATCCGGCCAGGAATTCTGATGGGGGCCGTTGTCGGTGGTGTAGAGCACGATGGTGTCGTTGCCGATGCCGAGATCGTCCACCGCCTTGAGAATGGTCCCTATCGTCGCATCGTGCTCGATCATACCGTCGGCGTATTCGGTCCTGGCGGTCAACCCCGGCGGACCGCGATGGGATTCACGCACATGGGTGCGAAAGTGCATGCGGGTTGAGTTGAACCAGCAGAAGAACGGCGTGTTCGCCCGGGTCTGGCGCTGGATGAAGTCGATGGCGGCAGCCGACGTTTCGTCGTCGATCGTCTCCATCCGCTTTTTCGTCAGCGGACCGGTGTCCTCGATGGTCTGCTTGCCGACTTTGCCGAAACGGGGGTCGACGGTGGGATCGTCTCGGTCCGACGCCTTGCAGCGCAGAACCCCGCGCGGGCCGAATGATTGCCGGAAGGCCGGTTCGCTCGGATAAGTTCGCTGCTCCGGCTCCTCCTCGGCGTTGAGGTGATAGAGATTGCCAAAAAATTCGTCGAAGCCGTGCAACGTCGGCAAGAACTCGTTGCGGTCGCCAAGATGGTTCTTACCGAACTGGCCGGTGGCGTAGCCCAATGGCTTGAGCAGTTCGGCAATCGTCGCATCTCGCGTCTGCAAGCCAATCGTGGCGCCGGGAATGCCTACCTTGGAGAGACCGGTACGCAAGGTCGCTTGGCCGGTGATGAAGCTTGATCGCCCCGCCGTGCAGCTCTGATCGGCATAGTAGTCGGTGAACATCATGCCTTCTTTGGCGATGCGGTCGATGTTCGGTGTGCGGTAGCCCATCAGCCCGAACGAATAGGCGCTGATGTTGGTCTGGCCGATGTCGTCGCCGAAGATGACCAGGATGTTCGGCCGCTGGCCGGATGGAGCCGCCGCCCGCTGCTGCGCCTGCGCCACCTGGACCGGCGCGCCGGCGCCAAGCGCGGAGGCGGCGGCAAGCGTGGTGCTGCCGAGCAGGACGCTGCGGCGATCGAGCGAAGACTTTTTTGTGCCGTCGTCTTTGGAGGCCATGACTCTCTCCCTTCGCAAATGACCCAGCGAAATCCGACGTCGCTCGACGCAATCGCTATTGCACCGCCTCGGTCTCGACGACCTTCTTCCAGGTGTGGTCCGGATTGAACGAGGTGATGCTGGAGGCGATCTTTTTGGTGTTCTCGCCGAGATCCTTTTCGTAGACGGCGCCTTCGTGGTTGATGAGGAACGTCGTTAGCCCGGAGTTACCGTATTCGGCCGGCCAGGCGACCAGCGCGAAGCCGCCTACCATCTTGCCGTTGACGACGTAGTCGTGCGCGCCGCCCGGCGCCGTCGCGCCCTGGCGGGTCAGGATCTTGTAGTAGTAGCCGTGGAACGGCGCGCCGCTGCCGACGCGATAGCCGCGCCGGGTCGCGTCCGCGACCTCTTCGCCGATCGGGCTCGGTTGCTCGCCTTCCGCCGACGGCCAGTACAAGCCGTCCTTCGTGCCCGGGCGGCTGACGATCCGCTGCGCGTAGACCGCCATGCCGTCCGCCTTGGGCGTGACGTCGGCATAGTCGTTCTGCGCGTCGAAGTAGGCGAGACAGACCTGGATCGCCGCCAGCTCATTGCGGCCGATGCGCCGGGCCAGGATTTCCTCGCGACCGGCCGCGGCGTCGAAGCGCCAGGAGCCGTCCTTCTGCGTCAGCGGGATCGGAAATGGAAAATCGCTGTCCCCGACCAGCAGCGTCGCCGGTTTGTCGCCGTCGGTCTTGACGCGGTGCTTGGCGTCATAGGCGGCGACAAACACCTTGCGGGTGTTCTCGTCCTCTACCGGGTCACCTGACGATACGAGATCGGCGGCGCTCGGACCGAGCACCGCCAGGACGCCCTTGCGGTCGCCGGCCCGTGCCGCAGCGACCAGCGCCTCCGCTGCTTCGCCCGGTGTCTTGAAGGATTGCTGGGCGGCGGCGACCGACACCAGCGCGAAGGTGATGACTGTCGTGGTCAGGGCAAGCCTGCCGAGCCGGTGAAGAGAGTTCGTCAATGCGCGGATCGTGTTCATGACATCCTCGATCGCTGAAAACGAATTGGCTGCGACTGCGGGTCAACCCCGAAGTCAGTGATTGCGGACAGTCGCCGGCACGCGCGCGCCCGACGCGACCCACTCATCGTAGGTCTGAAATTTGATGCCGAGCTTGTCGTAGCGGACGCGGAGGTAACCATCCGGACCACGGCTGACCGCGTCGGGCATGACGACCTGCACCTCCTGCGCCATGACGCCGACGTAGGCCCTGTCGCTACCGTTGTAGCTGAAGCGATAGAAGCCCAGGCCGTTGTCGAGTTGACCGACAAGAGCGATATCGTGCTTGAGATTGATGTCGGAGCGCCGTCCGCCGCCGCCACCACCACCGCGGCCGCCGCCACCACCACCGCCGCGCATGCCACCGCCGCCGCCGCCACCGCGCATGCCACCGCCACCACCGCGCATACCACCACCGCCGCCGAGGCTGGCATGGCCGCGTGCGCTCTGCGCCATGGCGCTGCGGCCACCGCCGCCGGCGCCCGAAAATGCGTTGCCGCGACCCCCGCCGCCGCTTGGTCGCTGACCCGCGCCGCCACCACCCGGCCGCTGGCCAGCGCTGGGTCGTTGACCCGCGCCGCCGCCGCCGGGCCGATTGCCGCCAGCGCCTGCACCGCCACCGGGCCGATTGCCGCCCGCGCCTGCGCCTGCACCGCCGCCAGGCCGGTTGCCGCCTGCGCCCGCGCCTGCACCGCCGCCGGGCCGATTGCCGCCACCGGGATTCAGCACCTGCTGGCCGCCGCGGCCGCGGAAATCCATCCGGTTCTGCGCGCCGCCGGCGACTCCGGCACCCTTACCGAATTTGTTGGCGACGTTGGCGTTGTTGTAGCGCACGCCCTGGCGGTGCGCCGGGTTGTGCGACCAGTTGTTGCCGATGTTGTTGATGTTGGTGGTTCGGTTGACGTTGATGTTGTTGTTGCCCCAGCCTATGCCGCCGCCCCAGAAGGCGCCGCGGGCGGCCCAGGCGCCGACTGCGATGCCGGCGCCGAAGGCAAGCCCAGTGGCGAGCGCGGCGCCCGGGTAATAGCCCGGGTACGGCGGGAACGTGTACGGCGGATAGGCCGGATACGGCCACGCGCCATAAACCACGGCAGGATCGTAGTAGGGCACGTAGATCGTGTTCGGCTCGGTCGGCTCGATCACGATGACCTGCTTGCTCTGCTCGGTGCGGACCGAGACCTTCTGCTCCTTGGTGCTCTGCAGCTTGTTGTTGGCCTGTGCTTTGGTGCGCAGCCGCTGCACCGCATCCATGATGTCAGGTTGTTGCGCCAGCACAGCGTCGCCGAGCTTCTGCGTCCAGGACAGCTTGGTGCTCAACATGTTCAGCGCCGGTGGCGTCGCCGTGAGCTGCTTGACGCTGTCGTCCCAGCTCTGCTTGTCGACCGCCGCTTTCAGGGCATCACCCTTGAGGCTCTTGTTTTCTTCCAGCCAGCGGCCCGCCTCGACGACTTCGAGCGGATAGGTCGAGGCCATCAGCACGTTGGCGAGCAGCGTGTCGGGGTAGAGCGCGATCGGCGACACCAGCGCGTCGAGTTCCTCCGCACTAAGCAGCTGTTGCGCGGGCGTGCTGGCCGGAGCGCTTGCCGGTGCGGGACTCGGCTGGCCTTGCGCCGCCGCCGTTTGGGGCAACGCCAAAAGCAGGCCGAACGCCAGGGATTGCGCGACAGCGGCCACCATCGCCTTACTTCGATCGTCCTTGCTCATGACCTGCTCCTGTTTCGAACCACGCATCGAAAGCCGAGGTGGCTTGTTGACGTATCCACCGCCTCGGCATGGCGTGCGGCGGGACGGTAGCGGCGGCAGTAATTCGGCGCGCACAGATGCGAGCCGCCTTTGATGACCTTGCGGGGAATCCTGATTTGCGGCTGGGCGGGGTCGTAGCTGCCTTCCTCGCGTCCGCCGCGCGGGTTTTCAGGAATGCAGCACGCCTTCGGCGCTTCGGCCTCGTGGCGCTGCGAATACCAATCGTTGGTCCATTCCCAGACATTGCCGATCATGTCGTGCACGCCATAGCCGTTCGGCGGAAACGCCGTCACCGGCGAGGTGCGCTCGAAGCCGTCCGCGTTCAGATTCTGCCGCGGGAATTCGCCTTGCCAGGTGTTCGCCATGTGTTTGCCGGCGGGAGTAAACTCCTCGCCCCAGGCGAATTCGGCTCCGTCGAGGCCGCCGCGGGCAGCGAATTCCCACTCGGCTTCGGTCGGCAGGTCCTTGCCGGCCCACATCGCATAGGCCAGCGCGTCGGCGTGCGACACATGTACGACGGGATGATTGTCGAGCGCGTTGATGTTGCTCTTCGGGCCGTAAGGATGGCGCCAGTCCGCGCCCTTCATGAACTGCCACCACTGCGACCAGTCGCGCAAGTCGACCGGGCCGCGCGGCGGCGTGAACACCAGCGAGCCGGCATAGAGCATGTGCGGCAGCGCACCGGGATAGTCGTTCGGGTCGGGAGATGTCTCGGCCGTCGTGACGTGGCCGGTGGCGCGGACGAAGTCCTTGAATTGCCGGTTCATGACCGGCGTGCGGTCGATCCAGAAGCTGTCCACGGTGACGCGGTGGACCGGCGCCTCCTCCGGGTAGTGCCTGTCCGACCCCATGCGGAATGTCCCGCCGGGAATCTGAATCATGCCTTGAAGATTTTCCAATGAAGCAATGCTTTGATGCGACAGATCGGGCTTGTCCAACATCGCCTCTCTCTCCATCGGAGGGGTCAATAGCTACCCGACGGCGGAAATCGGTTTCGCCGCGATGGCCTTTTCAACGATCCGGAGGCTAGGGCGGCTTTCTTGGACACTCTATTGGACCAAAGGGACATCCACCTATACGTTGGTTTAATACGCCATTTCGCGGTGCGGTCTCGCAGTGAACGGATAGCACGCCGCGTATTTCGTGACGTCAATCCGGTTTCGGCTCCTGGCAACCCGCGGCGCGAGGTATCTCGACACCGGGCATGGGTTCAGTCCGGTTCGATGCCGCTTGATGGCCCAAGCGGCCCTATCCACAGCGCGCGCTCTCGCAAATTATGTGCACCACCGGCACGTGGCGTTGCACCGGCCGATCTCATAGCCTTTCGCTTAACAACACAATCATGGGGAGGCGAGCCACGATGAGAGACGCTCATCGCAGCGCTGGCTGCGTGGCCCGCCTTTCAGCCGCGCTCTTTGCAACGTGCTTGCGATCTACGGGCGGCAGCAGGCGAACATCGACGCCACGATCACCGGAGCTTTGGGCCCGATCGGTTTTGGTACCGAGCGCAGCATCAGCCAGTCCACAGACGCATGGGGCGATGTATTTGTGCAGCCGACGCTCCGCTGGAATCAGGGTGTGCACAACTACATGGTGTACGGCATGATGAACCTGCCGGTTGGGGCCTACGATTCCACGCGCCTTGTCAACCTCGGGCTCGGGCATTGGTCGGTCGATGCGGGCGGCGGCTACACCTATTTCAACCCGCAGACCGGGAACGAATTTTCGGTGGTGAGCGGATTCACCTACAACTTCGTGAATCCGAGCCTCGACTACCAGAACGGCATCGATTGGCACT
This sequence comes from uncultured Alphaproteobacteria bacterium, assembly GCA_963702635.1. Classification (GTDB taxonomy): domain Bacteria; phylum Pseudomonadota; class Alphaproteobacteria; order Rhizobiales; family Xanthobacteraceae; genus Z2-YC6860. Next base: position 1,689,773 of record CAVPDL010000001.1, on the reverse strand, counting down.
TGGATTGGGGCGCGTCGCACTTCGTCTCCAAGCAGGTGCATGTCGGCCTGGTCGGCTACGCCTATCAGCAGGTCACCGGCGACAGCGGTGCCGGCGCGACGCTCGGCGAGTTCAAATCGCGCGTGTTTGGCGTCGGGCCGCAGATCGGCTTTCTTTTCCCCGTCGGCGGCATGCAGGGATATTTGAATTTGAAAGGCTACAAAGAGTTCGGCGCCGAGAATCGGCCCGAAGGCTGGAATACTTGGGTAACGCTCGCAATTTCGCCGGCCGCCCCCAGTCACGAACCGCCGAAACCTACTCTCATCCACAAGTAGACCTGATCGCTCACACCACCGTTCGGTGCCGCTCCAGACAGATGCGCAGCACCTCGCTCGGTTCGCGCTTCCACCAGTTCTCCGCCGAGAAAATTTCGACGTCGATCGGACCGGCATAGCCGGTTGCCTCGACCATGGCGCGGATCGCGCGCAGGTCGATGACGCCGTCGCCCGGCATGCCGCGGTCGAGCAGCAGATCCCTGGTCGGCACCAGCCAGTCGCAGACGTGATAGGTCAGAATGCGCCTGCCCGCGCGCGCGATCTGCGCGGCGAGGTCGGGATCCCACCACACGTGATAGACGTCGACAGCGACGCCGATGCCTTCGCCGAGCTGATCGCAGAGGTCGTTGGCGTGGGCGAGCGTGTTCACGCAGGCGCGGTCGGCGGCGTACATCGGATGCAGCGGCTCGATCGCGAGCGGCACGCCGGCGGCGCGCGCGTGGGGCAGCAGCGCGGCGATGCCGTCACGCACCTGCTGGTGGGCGCCGGCGAGGTCCTTGGAGCCCTTCGGCAGACCGCCGGCGATCAGCACCAGCGATCGCGCGCCGATGGCGGCAGCCTCATCGACGGCGCGGCGGTTGTCGTCGAGCGCGGCCTTGCGGCCGGCCTCGTCGGCCGCCGGAAACAGCCCGGCGCGGCAATAGCAGGACACGCCGAGGCCCGCGTCGCGGATGAGCCTGCCGGCCTTCTCGACGCCGACGGCCTGCACGATGTCGCGCCACGGCGCGATGGCGGCGATGCCGGCGCGGGCGCAGCCATCGACCAGTTGCGGCAACGTCCAGGTCTTCACCGTCGCCGAATTGATCGCGAGCAGCGAGCGGTCGTTGGAGAGATCGCGCATCAGTGCACGCCGCGCGTCGCCATGACAGTCTTCATGCGTTGCGTGGCGAGCTCCGGATCGGCGAGCAGGCCCGCGGCGTCGGCGAGACGGAACAGCTCGGCGAGATGCAAGCGTCGAGCGCGTGCTCTCCTGGCCGCCGATCATGGTGAAGTGGTTTTGCAGGCCGTTGAGATAGGCCATGAACACCACGCCGGTCTTGTAGAAGCGGGTCGGCGCCTTGAAGATGTGGCGCGACAGCGGCACCGTCGGCGCGAGAATTTCGTTGAACAGCTTGACTTCGCCGCGGGCGAACGCGCCGAGCGCCGCCGACGCTGCCGGCGCGATGGCGTCGAAGATGCCGAGCAGCGCGTCGGAATAGCCGCTGCTCGTCGCCCGCGATCAGCTCGGCGTAGTTGAAGTCGTCGCCGGTGAACATGCGCACGCCCTGCGGCAGGCGCCGCCGCATGGCGATCTCCTTGTCCTTGTCGAGCAGCGAGATTTTCACGCCGTCGACCTTGGCCGGGTTCGAGGCGATGACGTCGACCGCGACCTCCATCGCCTTCATGTGATCCTTGTGGCCCCAGTAGCCGTCGAGCGCCGGATCGAACATCTCGCCGAGCCAGTGGATGATCACCGGCTCCTTCACCTGGTCGAGGATGCGGCGCATAGACCCTGGCGTAGTCGTCGGGCGAGCGCGCGGCCTTCACCAGCGCGCGGGTCGCCATCAGGATGATGCGGCCGCCGAGCTTTTCGACCGCCGCGCATTGCTCCTCATAGGCGCGGATCACGTCGTCGATGGTGACATCCGGCCGCGGCGCCAGATGATCGGTGCCGGCGCCCGAGCCGATCAGCGCGCCGGGGAAATCCTTGGCGGCGTCGAGGCTGCGGCGAATGAGCTCCAGCGAATTCGGCCAATCCATCCCCATGCCGCGCTGCGCGGTGTCCATCGCCTCGGCGACGCCGAGGCCCAGCGACCACAGATGCCGGCGGAACGCGATGGTGGCGTCCCAGTCGATCGGGCGCATCGAGCCACGGATTGTTGTCGGCGAGCGGATCGGCCACCACGTGCGCGGCCGCATAGGCGATGCGGTTGAACGGCTGTGAGGGCTTGCCGAATTGCTTCGGCGGCCGCGTCGTATAGGGGCGAGCTTGCCGTCGGATGTCGGAAGATTCAGGGTTGGCATCGAAGCTCTCCGCTCGTGTCCCGGACAAGCGACTGCGAAGCAGGAGCGCTGATCCGGGACCGAGGAGAAACGGGGCGTGCGCAGCACGTCGCGAAAGAGTTTTTATGCTGGGTCCCGGGTCTCGCTCCGCTCGCCTGGGACGCGAAGCTGATATCCATCCTCACACCTTCAACGCCGGAATGTCGATCCAGCGCCGCTCCTTCCAGCTCTTGTGCGCAGCCTCGACCAGTTGCAGGCCCTTGGCGCCTTCGAGCAGCGTCCATTTGAACGGCGCGTCCTCGTACAGGTGCCGGATGAACATCTCCCATTCGGTCTTGAAGCCGTTGTCGTACGTGCCGAGCCCCGGCACCTCCTGCCAGGTCTCGAAGAACTTGATCGGCTGCGGGATGTCCGGATTCCACACCGGCCGCGGCGTGTTCACCCGCGCCTGGCTCCAGCAGTTCTGCAGGCCGGCGACCGCCGAGCCCTGAGTGCCGTCGACGTGGAAGGTGACGAGGTCGTCGCGGCGCACCCGCGTGCACCATGACATGTTGATGTGGGCGATGACGCCGCCCTTGAGCTGGAAGGTGGCGTAGGCGGCGTCGTCGACGTCGTTGGTGTAGGGCTTGCCGTTCTCGTCCCAGCGCTTGGGAATGTGCGTGGCGCCGAGGCAGGTCACGCTCTCGACGTCGCCGAACAGGTTGTCGAGCACGTAGCGCCAGTGGCAGACCATGTCGAGGATGATGCCGCCGCCCTCGGCCTTCTTGTAGTTCCAGGACGGCCGCTGCGCCGGCTGCCAGTCGCCCTCGAACACCCAGTAGCCGAACTCGCCGCGCACCGCGAGGATGCGGCCGAAGAAGCCGGAGTCGATCAGCATCTTCAGCTTGAGCAGGCCGGGCAGGAACAGCTTGTCCTGCACCACGCCGTGCTTGATCTTGGCTTTCTTCGCCGCGCGGACGAGATCGAGCGCGTCCTTCAGCGTGTCCGACACCGGCTTCTCGCAATAGATGTGCTTGCCGGCCTTCATCGCCTTCTGCAGAAGCTCGGCGCGAAGCTGGGTGGTCGCGGCGTCGAAGAACAAGGTGTCCTTCTTGTCCTTGAGCGCCTTGTCGAGGTCGGTGGTCCAGCGCGCGATGCCGTGGGCCTTGGCGAGCTTCTGCAGCCGGTCGGCGTTGCGGCCGACCAGGATCGGATCGGGCATCACCCGGTCGCCGTTCTTCAGCGCCACGCCGCCCTGGTCGCGGATCGCGCAGATCGAGCGGATCAGGTGCTGGTTCATGCCCATGCGCCCGGTGACGCCGTTCATGATGATGCCGAGCCGCTGCTGCGCCATGGCTTCCCCCGAATGCTGACCTGTTTTTTACGACGGTGGCGCCCTTGGACGGAAGGGCGGCGGCATGAAACTATAGGCGGAAGGAGACAGCGATGGCGTTCAACCAAGACCCTCCGCGGCTCAAGGCGCCGGCCGGCACCTGCGACACCCATATGCATATCTACGACAGCGCGCTATCCCGAGCGCGCCGACCGCGCCCTTCACGCCGCCGGACGCCTCGGTCGACGACTATCTCAAGGTGCGGGCGCGGCTCGGCATCACCCGCACGGTGGTGGTGCAGCCCTCGACCTACGGCAAGGACAACAGTTGCACGCTCGCGGCGATCGCGGCGCTGGGCGACAGCGCGCGCGGCATCGCCGTGGTCGATCAACAGCGTCACCGACGCCGAGCTCGACCGGCTCACCAAGGCTCGGCATCCGCGGCATCCGCTTCCACATGCTGCCGGGCGGCGCACTGCCGTGGGACATTCTGGAGACGATGGCGGCCCGCGTCGGCAACTTCGGCTGGCACGTGCAGCTCCAGCTCGATGGCCGCAAGCTGCCCGAGCGCGAGGCCCTGCTGAAGCGGCTCACCGGCACCCTGGTGGTCGATCACGTCGGCAAATTCCTGGAGCCGATCCCGCCCGACCATCCGGCGTTCCTGGTGCTGCTTCGGCTCCTGGAAAATGGCCGGACCTGGGTGAAGCTGTCGGCGCCCTACGAATGGTCGAAGGCCGGGCCGCCGAACTACACCGACGTCGGACAACTGGCCTACACGCTATCGCGGGCCGCGCCCGACCGCATGCTGTGGGCGACCAACTGGCCGCATCCGACGCCGGGGCTGCCGAAGCCCGACGACGCATGACTGCTCGACATGATGCTCGAATGGGTGCCCGACGAGGCGACGCGGAACAAGACCCTGGTCGACAACCCGGCGCGGCTGTATGGATTTTGACCACCGGACTGACATTCCTGACCATGAACATCGTTGGCGTCGATATCGGCGGCACCTTCACCGACCTGGTCGGCTGCGTCGACGGCCGCATCGTCACCTCGAAATGCTCGACCGTGCCGGCCGATCCGACCCGCGGCGTGGCCGAAAGCCTCGCGCTGGCCCATTGCGAGATGCCGGCGCTGTCGGAGCTGCTGCACGGCTCGACCATCGCCATCAACACCGTGCTGGAGCGCAAGGGCGCGCGCACCGCGCTGATCACCACGCGCGGCTTCCGCGACACCTACGCGATCGGCCGCGGCAACCGGATCGAGGCGTTCAATCTGTTCTTCCATCGGCCGAAGCCGCTGATCCCGCGCGAACTGACCTTCGAGGTCAGCGAGCGGATGAATGCCAAGGGCGAGGTGCTGACGCCGCTGGACGAGAGCCGAGGTGCAGGCGCTGGCGAAGTCGTTTGCCGCGCAGAGCATCGAGGCGGTCGCGGTGTGCTTCCTGCACGCCTACGCCAATCCGGCGCACGAGCGGCGCGTCGGCGAAATCCTGCGCGCGGCGAATCCGAAGCTGTTCGTCACGCTGTCGCACGAGATCGTGCGCGAATATCGCGAATACGAGCGCACCTCGACCACCGCGCTCAACGCCTTCGTCGGCCCGCGCGTGCAGGCCTATCTCGGCCGGCTGGAAGGCCATCTGCGCGACGAGAAGCTTCCCGGCAAGGTCAACATCATGCGCTCGAACGGCGGCGTGATGTCGGTGCGGCTCGCCCAGGAGCAGCCGGTGTCGATGATGGAGTCCGGCCCGGTCGCCGGCATCATCGGCGCGGGCCGGCTCGCGGCGCTGATGGGCATCGACGCGCGCCATCGGCTTCGACATGGGCGGCACCACCGCGAAGGCGAGCCTGATCACCAACGGCGCGCCCGCGATCGAGGACGGCTACACCATCGGCGGCGAAGCCAGCGGCCAGCCGATGCAATTGCCGGTGGTCGATATCGTCGAGATCGGCGCCGGCGGCGGCTCGATCGCCTGGTGCGATCCGACCGGCGGCATCCATGTCGGGCCGAAGAGCGCGGGCGCCGATCCGGGGCCGGCTGCGTATGGCAAGGGCTCGACCGATCCGGTGGTGACCGACGCCAACCTCGTGCTCGGCCGCATCAACGCCGAGCGCTTCCTCAACGGCGCGATGAAGCTCGACGTGAAGGCGTCGGAGCGCGCGATCGAGCAGAAGCTCGTGTGGCCCGACGCGGCTCGGCGTCAGGGAGGCGGCGCTCGGCATCGTGCAGATCGCCGACGCCGCCATGTCGCTCGCGGTGCGGGCGGTGTCGGTAAAAAAGGGCGTCGATCCGCGCGACACCGCGATGATCGCGTTCGGCGGCGCGGGGCCGCTGCACGCCGTCGCCATCGCGCGGGAGATTTTCATTCCGAAGGTGATCGTGCCGAAGGTGCCGGGCACGTTCTCGGCGCTCGGCATGCTGATGGCGTCGTGGCGGCAGGATTTCGTGCGCACGCTCTATGGTCTGCTCGGCGCGCTTGACGCGGGACAGGTCGAGGCGGTGTTCGCCGAATTGGCCGAGGCCGGCCGCGCCCAGGTCGGCGCGCGACGGCATCGATATCAAGGCCGCCGATTTCACCTATCTCGCCGACCTGCGCTACGTCGGCCAGGAGCACACCATCGCCATCCCGGTGCGCGAGCCGGCGCTGCTGTCCGGGCGACTTCTCATCGCTGCGCGCGGCGTTCGACGCCGAGCACGACCAGCGCTACGGCCAGGCCGCGCCGGACGAAACGCTCGAGATCGTCAATGTCCGGCTCGTCGTCACCGCGGCGCGGGCCGACACGCTGGCCGAGCGCTGGCTGTCGGAAAAATGGACGCCCGAGCCGCCGGTCGCCGACCAGTGGCGCGAGGTGATCTTCACCGATGCGGCCAAGCCGTTGCGCACCCGCATCGTCTGGCGGCCGTCGCTGCCCGCCGGCGCCGCATCGAAGGCCCAGCGGTGATCGAGGAGCCGAACGCCACCACGCTCATCCATCCCGGCGATGTCGCGACCGTGTCCGACGCCGGCCATCTCGTTATCGACGTGAACATGTAACCGCAATGCATCTCATTGTTTTCAAAGGCACAGCGCCAGCCACCTCCCTCCCCCGCGAAGCGCAGCGCAGCGGTGGGGAGGGGTCGGGGGTGGGGGGCGCTTGTTCGCCTCGAACGCCCCCCACCCCGGCTCGCTCCGCTCGCCGACCCTCCCCACCGCTTCGCGGGGGGAGGGTAACAAGCGGCATCGCCACGCCCCAGTTTCGCTGCGCGGGTTCGAGATATGACCCGCAACGAAGCCCATCCGATCACCGTCGAGGTGGTGCGCAACGCCATCGTCGCCTATGCCGACGAGATGGCGAACGCGCTGTCGAAGGCCGCCTACAACATGATGATCTACGAGGTCCGCGACTACTGCTGCGGGCTGATCGACACCCAGGCGCGGATGATCTCGCAGAACCGCGGCGGCCTGCCGATCTTCCTCGCCGATCTCGGCGTCGCGGTGGCCGACGGCATCGAGCGCTACGGCCTTGACGGCTTCGCGCCAGGCGACGTCGTCGTCATGAACCAGGGCGAGGTCTGCGGCCAGCACCTCAACAACGTCGTGGTCTATTCGCCGTGCTTCCATGACGACGAACTGGTCGGCTTTGCCGCCAACCGCGCGCACTGGGTCGACATCGGCGGCGTGCGTCAGGGCTTCGGCTCCTACGGCTCGAGCGACATCTACGCCGAAGGCATCCAGATGCGCTCGCTGAAGATCTACGAGGCCGGCAAGCGCAACGAGACGCTGTGGCAGATCATCCGCGACAACACGCGCTATCCGGACTCGGCGCTGGGCGACCTGCGCGCGCAGATCGCCTCGTGCCAGCTCGGCGCGCGGCGCTATGGCGAGCTGATCGCGCGCTACGGCCGCGACACGGTCGAGGCCTGCATCGCCAAGGTCTGGGACCAGGCCGAGGCCGCGGCGCGCGCCGTGGTCGAGAAAATCCCCGACGGCGATTACGAGGCCGAGAGCTTCCTCGACAACGACGGCCGCACTCTCGACAAGCCGCTGCGCATCAAGGTGAAGGTGCAACGTGCGCGGCTCGCAGATGACCGTCGACTTCTCCGAGATGAACCCGCAGGTGCCGGGCCCGCTCAACTCCGGCCGCTCCGGCGGCATCGCCGGCGCCCGCGTCGCCTTCAAGGCGCTGACCTCGCCCGATCTCGACGTCAACGAGGGCTGCTTCCGGCCGCTCGACGTGGTGCTGCCGGAAGGCACCATGCTCTCGCGCCAAGCCGCCGTCGGCGCTGGGGCTGTGGAGCATCGCGCTGCCGACGGTGATCGACACCATCCTCAAGGCGCTGGCGCCGGCCGTGCCGCACCTCATCCCCGCCGCGCACAAGGGCGACATGGGCGGCTGCTCGTTCTTCGGCTTCCGCGACGACGGCTCGCGCTTCCTGCTGATGAACATTTTCGGCGGCGGCTGGGGCGGACGGCCCGACGAGGACGGCGAGGATGCCGCCGTCTCGGTGTGCCAGGGCGACGTGCGCAACACGCCGGTCGAGCTGCAGGAGATCAAGTATCCGGTGCTGGTCGAGACCCATGCGCTGCGCGCCGACTCCGGCGGCGCGGGACAGCATCGCGGCGGGCTCGGCGTCGAGCTGACCTACAGGCTGCTGCAGAAGTGCAAGGCCAACATCAATCTCGACCGCACCCGCGATCCGCCGTGGGGCCTGCACGGCGGCGAATCCGGCGCGGTCAACGAGTGCTATCATCCACCGCGCCGACGGCAGCGAGATGGCGGTGAAGAAGGCGACCGAGATCGAGATCGCGGCGGGCGACAGGGTCACGTTCCTCACCGCGGGCGGCGGCGGCTACGGCGATCCGAAAAGCGCGCGCGGCGGAAGCGGTCGCGCGCGACGTCGCCGCAGGCGTGGTCACCGGAAAGGACAAGCCATGATCGCCGACGAACGCCGCAAGCGCCTGATCGACGCCATGAACGACTCCGGCCTCGACGCGCTGCTGGTCTACGGCAACGCCTGGCAGGGCGATTATCTGCGCTACGCCACCGACTTCGGCATCCTCGAAGGCCAGGCGCTGGCGATCGTGCGCGGCGACGGCCACATCACGCTCTATGTCGACAGCGCGCTGGAGGCCGACCGCGCGGCGCTCGATTGCCCCGGCATCGAGATCGTGCAAGCGCCCGACCTGTCGGCGAGGTCGACGCGGCGCTCGAACCGCATGCGCAACCAGAGCATGGGCGCCGCGCCGCAGCGGCTGTTGCCGCGCCGGATCGCGGCGCGCGCCGGCGAACTGAAGATCACCGACGAGACCGGCTTCGTCGATCGCCTGCTGATGCGCAAGCTCGACAGCGAGATCGCCGCGATCCGGAAGGCCGCCAAGCTCGCCGACGAGGGCTACAAGGTGTTCATGCAGGCCGCGCGCGCCGGCCGCGCCGACTACGAGCTGATCGCCGAGAGCGAGGCGTTCTTCCGCGCCAACGGCGTCGACGACAACTTCCAGATCATCGGCGTCGGCGGCGTCGAGGTAAAAGGCATGGCGCCGCCGAGCGGCAAAGAGCTCAAGCGCGGCGACATGGTGACGACGGAGCTGACGCCCTGCGTCGACGGCTACTACGCGCAGATTTGCCGCACGCTGGTGGTCGGCGAGGCCACGCCCGAGCAGAAGGCCGCGCATGCGCTATGGCGCGAGGCGATGGAGGCCGGCATCGCCACGGTGCGCGACGGCGTCACCGCGGCCGACATCGCCAAGGCCGAGAACGACGTGTTCCGCAAGCACGGCATGGGGAAATACACCACCAGCGAATTCACCCGCGTGCGCGGCCACGGCATGGGCCTGTTCGCCGACACCAAGCCGCACATCCTGGAGGACGTCACCACGCGGATCGACGCCGGCATGGCGCTGATCGTGCATCCCAACACCTATCATCCGGTGGTCGGCTACATGGTGCTGGGCGACGCTGTCGCGGTGACCAAGACCGGCTGCGAGGTGCTGACCGGCACCGCCGCGCGAACTGTTCAGCGTTTCGGGTTGACTATGATGAATGCGCGCCGAAGCAAACGCCGCGCGCCCCCGCGAAAGCGGGGGCCCAGTTCTTGGCCAAAACGTTGGGTCCTCGCGTCCGCGGGGACGAACGGCAACAAGCACCCCAAAAGCGATAGAGAGTCATGCGCCGCGGTTTGATGGGATGGAACGCGGAAGAGCTGCCGGTCGCGACGATCGAGGCGCGGCTGGGCACGCTCCGCGCGGCGATGCAGAGCGCCGGCATGGACGCGTTCATCGTCTACACCAACAACGTACGGCCGAGCGCGGTCTGCTGGCTCACCGGCTTCACGCCGTATTGGTCCGACGCGCTGCTGCTGGTCGGCAGGACCGGCGCGCCGGTGTTCGCTACGGCGCTGTCGAAGCGGGTGTCGGAGTGGATCAAGACCACCGATCCGGTCAGCGAGATCGTCAACACGCCCAGGCCGGGGACGCTGATGGGCGAACGGCTTGCCAAGGACAAGGCGAAGCGCGTCGGCGTGCTGGAATACGACACGCTGCCGGCGGGCCTGGCCGACGACATGGTCGCCGCGGCGCCAACTGTCGAATGGACCGACGGCACCGCGCTGTTCGCAGGGCTTCGGCGCGTGGTCGACGAGCCGGAGCAGAAACTTCTGGTGCAGGCGAATGCAATCGCGCTGGCCGCGTTGAAGGAAGCAGAAACGGGCAAAGCCAAGGATGCCGGCACGCTCGCAGGCCTGATCGAGCAGAACGCCCGCCTTGCCGGCGCGGAGGAAGCCTACATCGCGGTCGCGCCCGATCTCGCGACCGACCGGCGGCTCAATCGCACGTCACAGCCGACCGCGCTTGAGGATCGATTCGCGGTGCGAGCGTCGATCGCCTACAAGGGCTGCTGGGTCCGCCGCACACGGACATTTGCCAAGGATGCGGCGAAAGCCGATGCCTGGCTCGATGGCGTCGCCTGCTCGATGAAGGCAGGGGAGCCGGTCGCAGGTCAGCTTGCGACGCGAATCAAAGAAATGCCCGGCGCGACGCTGACGAGTTGGATGGCCGAAAGCTGCACCGGCAGCTATCCGCTGTCGGCGATCGCGTCTGCGCAGGTTCCGGGCAAGGACACGCTGGTGACGGGGCAATTTCTGGTGCTGACGGTCGAGCTGACCGTCGACGGCGCGCCCTGGATCGGAGCGGCGCCGCTCATTGCCGGGAAAACTCTCGCGTCTTGAGTTCCAGTTCGCGCCGCACCTGCATCAGCACGCTGTCCCAATCGCCAAGCGCCGGCTGACGGAACAGCCGTGCCGTCGGATACCACGGCGTTGACTCGCCTTCGAGCCGCCAACGCCAATCGCCGTGATACGGCAGCATGATCCACACCGGCTTGCCCAAGGCGCCAGCCAGATGGGCCACACTGGTGTCGACCGAAATCACAAGATCGAGCAGCGACAGCACCGCTGCAGGCTGAGCAGCGGGCAGTGCAGATCGAACGCGGGCATCGCTTCGCCACGGCTGACCACCGCGGACACGCCTTCAACGCCGGCCATCAGCGCCTTCAGCGTGCGAGGCGCCTCGACGATTACGGTGGCGCCCTTGGCGGCAACCAGCGGCGCGTAGCGAATGAACTGGATGGCATCTCCGAAGCCTTGCTCGGCATGCAGCAGGATCGTCTTGCCGTGGATCGGCTCTACTCCGGACCATCGTGGCGCCGGGAACGCGCGGACATCGTTGTCCTGCTTCTTCTTGGCACGCCACTCGTAGCCGCGGAAGCCGCGGGCAAAATCGCCGGTCGCGAGCCGCACCAGGCTCTTGTTGTAGTGCGCCTCTGCGTGATCGGGATTTCGAGCGAGCACGGCGTCGTAGCTCGCCATCGCGTCGTCGGGCCGCCGCAATTGCATCAGCACATTGCCGCGGTTGATCAGCGCCTCGACATAGTCCGGCCGCAGCGCCAGCGCTGCTTCGAAACTCGACAGCGCTTCTTCAAGCCGATTGAGGTCGGACAGCACATTGCCGCGGTTGTTGACGACCTCGGCCGCCTGCGGCAGCCCCAATGCCAGCGCGCGGTCGAGGCACGCGAGCGCCTCCTCCGGCCGCTTCAGCTCGCGCAGGGCCGTCCCGCGATTGGCGAGCGCTCGGACGTGGGTCGGCGCGAGCGCCAGTGCCCGGTCGTAGCTCGCCAGCGCCTCGGCGTGGCGATGCAGTGCCAACAATGTATTGCCGCGATTGTAGAGCACATCGATGTCTTTCGGATGGACCGCGAGCGCACGGTCGAAGGCGTCGAGCGCGTCGCCGGGACGATCGAGATCGAGCAGTGCGTTGCCGCGGTTGCCCTGCGCCTCCACGGCATCCGGCCGCAACACCAGCGCCCGGTCATAGCTCTCAAGCGCCTCAGCCGGTCGCCGCAAGGCGCGCAGCGCCACGCCGCGGTTGATGTGCGCCTGCGCGTACTGCGGCCTGAGCTTCAGCGCGGCGTCGAAGCTGGTCAACGCCTCCGCCGGCCGCTGCAGTCCGATCAGCGCGTTGCCGCGGTGGAACAGGGCGTCGGCGTGGTCCGGGTTGAGCGCGACCGCACGGTCGAAGCTCGCCAGCGCGTCGGTCAGCCGGCCGAGCGCAGCCAGCACCCGGCCGTGGTTGACGTGCGCGTCCACCGAACGCGCATTCGTCTCCAGCGCCTTGTCGATCAGGGCGAGCGCCTCTGCCGACCTGCCGCGCTGGTGCATCAGCACGCCGAGCAGATGCAGCGCGTCGAAATGTCCGGGCTCGGCTTGAAGGATGGCGGTGTAGCGCCGCTCGGCCTCGCCGAGCTGGCCCTGCTGGTGCAGCGCCACCGCTTGCTGGATCGCACTGGCCGCCCTGCCCGCCATGGCGGCGGTTTAGCGTGATTCGCCAAGGCCGCCCTAGACCCGCTGCCCCTCGCTCAGCGGGATGTCGCGCATCGTCGCCGGGGCGAACAGCTCCTCGATCTTGACACGACGGTCGGTCAGGCCGTGCTCGAAAGTGTATTGCAGCAGCGCCTCGATGGTCGGGCGGTTCTGCTCGATGCCGTAGGGATACCAGTCCGGCCCGATGATCCGCTGCTCCTCCTCGATCATCGGCTGCAGCCAGGCGAACGACGCCTTGGGCGAGCCGGTCTCGGTGAGGTGGTGGTAGCAGTAATCCTTGGCACGGCAGAGCGCCTGGTAAAGATTCAGCGCCACCCAAGGATCGCGGTCATAGATGTCGCGCCTGATCACCACCGTATGCATGATCGGGTAGATTTTCGTTCGCCGGTAATAGTCCTTCTCCATCTCGGCGTAGTTCGGGAACAGCCGCGCCACCTCCGGCGAGCCGCGGCGGAACGACAGCGGATTGTTCGCCGTGATCATGAAGTCGAGTTCGCCGCGCTCCAGCATGTCGCCAAGCTCGGCGCCGTCGGGAGCCTGCGTCAGCCTGATGTCGGCGGGAAGCTTGCGGCCAAGCCGATCCTTGCGGCCCTGCACCCATTCGACGTCGGACGGCTTCGACGCCGAACTCGTGCTGCATCAGGCCGCGCATGTAGACCGCGGCGGTCATGGAATATTCCGGCACGCCGCCGCGCTTGCCCTTGAGGTCGGCGCCGCTCTTGATGCCCTTGCCGGTGTTGACGAAGAAATAGCCGTGGCGGAACACCCGCGACGGATAGACCGGAATGGCGATGAACGGCGATTTCCCGCTGGCTGACCAGCGTGGTGTAGTTCGACAGCGACATCTCCGACGCGTCGAACTCCTGGAATTGCAACTGCCGCCAGAAAATCTCCGCCGGCTGCATGGTGATGTAGTTCAGCTCGACGCCATCGACCTGGATGGTGCCGTCGCGCAGCGCCTGGGTGCGGTCGTAAGGACCGCAGGCGAAGTTGAGACGCAAGTTTGCTCATGCTGTCCGTCGTGTTGTTGGCAAAAAATGGATACCGATCTCTTCCAGCCTCATGGTGAGGAGCGCGAAGCGCGTCTCGAGGAGCCGCCCGATCCTTCGAGACGCGGCCTTCGGCCGCTCCTCTGGATGAGGCGGAGACAGGACGTAAGGAATCTACACCGCCTTCAGGTGCGCCTCGCGGCGCTTGTAGAGCTCGTCGTCGGCGTAGCCCATCGCCTCGGGCTTGCCGCGGCCGAGCATCACCTGGAAATAGACCGGCTCAAGCGAGTCGTTCTGGTAGCCGTGGATCACGCCGGCCGGGCAGGAGATGCACTCCCACGGCCCGAGCCGCGTGGTGATGCGCTTGCCGGTCTCGTCCTCGACGAACACGTCGAGATGGCCCTTGAGCACGAAGAAGCACTCCTCGACCTCGTGGGTGTGCGCGGCGTTGCCCTGGCCGACCGGCACGTACATGATCGACAGCGTGAAGTTGCCGGCCGGGATCACGGTCGGATCGCCGTGCTTGCCGGAGCCGCCGGCGCCGATGAAGCGGTGCTGCGCGCGCTTGAAGCCTTCGATCTTGGCGTCCTCGAACGCCGCCCAGTCGCCGCGCTTCTCGCTGAAGCGGCCGACGTATTTCTTCATGATCTCCTCGACCGGCACGCCTTCCAGTTCCTTCGGGCGCGGGTGGCGGGCGACGCCATGGGATGCTCCTGTCGAATGGGAATGTTGAGGCGAATCTAGGCTTCAGGTGCCAGGGTCGTCAACGAAGGCACAACCTCGTGTCCCGGACGAGCGACGGCGAAAGCCGGAGCGATGATCCGGGACCCAGCTTTTTCGAAGTAAGGAAGCTGGGTCCCGGGTCTCGCTTCGCTCGCCCGGGACACGTGTGGAGAAGTCGCTTACTCCGCCGCCTTGCTTCTGCCCAGCCTGCACCAGCTCCCAGATGTAGCCCGGCGACAGCGGCAAGCTCGCGCGGCTCGGCGCCGAACGATTGCAGCGCGTTGGCGACCGCGTTCGCCATGCAGCCGCCGGCGGCGATGATGCCGCCCTCGCCCGCACCCTTGGCGCCGAGCGGATTGATCGGCGACGGATAGTCGTCGAGCACGACGCAGCGCAGATTGGGAAAGTCGGTGGCGGTTGGCAGCAGATAGTCGGCGAGCGAACCGGTGAGGAACTGGCCGTTCTCGTCGTACTTCAAATCCTCCAGCACCGCGCCGCCGAGACCCTGCACCAGCGAGCCCAGCACCTGACCGCGCAAGCGTCAGCGGATTGACCGCGCGGCCGACGTCCTGCACCACGACGTAGTCGACGATCTCGATGCGGCCGAGCCTGGCATCGACCGTGATGTGGGCGACGTGGGCGCCGTAGCTGTAGGTGTGCTTCTTGTTGAGGAAGGCGCCCTCGGCGGTGAGGCCGGCGAATTCCTTCAACGGCAGCGAACGGCCGCCGCCGATGACCTTGTCGACGTCGAGCGTGACATTGGATTCGGCGCAGCCGAGGCGCTTGCCGGCGGCCTGGCGCAGCACCGCCATGAAATTGTCGGTCGGCGTCGAGCACCGCCGAGCCGCCCATCACGGTCGAGCGCGAGTGATAGGCGCCGTAGCCGTCGCTGACATAGGCGGTCGAGCCGTGATAGACTTCGCGAATGCGCTCGACCGGCACCTCCAGCGCGTCGGCGGCGATCTGCGCGAAGATCGTCTCGACGCCCTGCCCGACCGACGACGTGCCCATGTAGACCGAGATAGTGCCGTCGGCGTTGACCTCGAGCCGCGCGGTTTCCTTCGGACCGGCGGCGCCGCCCTCGATGAAGCAGACCACGCCAAGGCCGTGATACTTGCCGTCGATCAGCTTGCCTTGCAGCTTCGACACCTCCGGCCAGTTGAATTCCTTCAGCGCGCGGTCGAGTGTCGCGACGTACTCGCCGCTGTCGTACTCGTCCTTGGCGTCGGTCGGCTGCACATGGGCGATCGGATAGGGCTGCTCCTTTGCGGTGATCAGGTTCTTGCGGCGGAACTCGATGCGGTCGATGCCGAGATCGGCCGCGATCATGTCGATCATCCGCTCCAGGAAAAAATTGGCCTCGAAGCGGCCCGGGCCCGCGATAGGTGCCGACCGGCGTCTTGTTGGTCATCCACAACGAGGAGTCGATCTTGACGTGCGGCACGCGGTAGGGGCCGGCCATGAACTGGCTGACGTTGCGGGCGCCGACCGCGCCGTTGGTGCGCATGTAGGCGCCCATGTCGGTGTGGACCTCGCCGCGGATCGCCAGGATGGTGCCGTCGCGGGCGCAGGCGACCTCGAGGTCGCACTCCTCCTCGCGGGCGTGGTTCATCGCCATCAGGTTTTCGCGGCGGTCCTCGATCCATTTGACCGGGCGCTTGACGTGGCGCGCCGCGAACGGGATCAGGAAATCCTCGGGATAGAACTCGCCGCGCGCGCCATAGCCGCCGCCGACGTCGTTCTCGACCATCTCGATCTGCTCGACCGGCAGACCGATCTGCGCCGAGAGAATGCGGCGATTGAAGAACGGCACCTTCGCCGCGCCGTAGATCGTGAGCTTGCCCTTCGCGTCGTCCCATGTCGCCATGACGCCGCGCGGCTCCATGGTGAGCCCGTAGTGGCGGCCGGTGCGTAGGTGTTCGCGGCGCACGTAGGGCGCGCTGGCGAAAACGGCATCGGCGTCGCCCTTGCGCGCCTGAAACACCAGCGAGCGGTTGGTGCCGGGCTTCTCGAACAGCAAGCTTTGGTTCTTTGCCGCCACAGTCCAGTCGGACACCGCCGGCAGTTCCTCGATCTCGACGCCGATCGCCTCCAGCGCGTCCTCGCCGATGGCGACGCTGTTGGCCAGCACCACGGCGATCGGCTCGCCGACATAGCGCACCTTGTCGTGAGCGATCACCGGCTGCTCGAACGGCTTGAACTCCGGCAGCGGCTGCAGCCGCATCGGCACGATCGGCGGACCGCCCTGCATGTCCGCCGCGGTGATGACCGCGTGCACGCCGGGCAGGTTCAGCGCGGCCGACGCGTCGATGCCAAGCAGCCGGCCGTGCGCCACGGAGCTGCGCAGGATTACGGCATGGAGCAGGTCGGGAATTTTCAAATCGTCGACATAGGTGCCGCGGCCGCGCAGAAAGCGCAGGTCCTCGCGCCGTTCCATCGGGGTGCCGATGAAGGTGTTCTTCATCGGCGTCACTTCTTGTAGGCTGGCGGGCGTCGAGCACCGCCTCGACGATGCCGATGTAGCCGGTGCAGCGGCAGATGTTGCCGGACAGCACCTCGCGCACGCGGTCGGCGTCGCAGTCCGGCTCCTCGGTCAGCAGCGCATGCGCCGTGGTGATGAAGCCCGGCGTGCAGAAGCCGCATTGCAGCGCGTGGTGCTTGCGGAAGGATTTTTGCAGCGGCGTCAGATCGTCGTCGTTGGACAGGCCCTCGACGGTGACCACGCTGCGAGCCTTCGGCCTGCACGGCGAGGATCAGGCAGGCGCGCACCGCCTCGCCGTCGACCAGCACGGTGCAGGCGCCGCAGACGCCGTGCTCGCAGCCGATGTGGGTGCCGGTGAGGCGCAGCTCGTGGCGCAGGCAGTCGGCAAGCGTCATGCGCGGCTCGACGTCGACGCTGACCGGCTTGCCGTTGACCTCGAATTTCGTTGTCATGGGCATCTCGGGCTTTCTCCGAGCATGCAACACTCTCCGTTCATTCCCGCGCAAGCGGGAATCCAGGAGCCAAAATCGAGGGCCGGAATTTGTCTTTCTGGGTCCCCGCTTTCGCGGGGACGAACGGTGAGCTTACGATCCGCATTCATGGAATAGTCCTACCTCGCCGCCGCCGCTTTCAGCGCGCGCTCGGTGAGCGTGCCGGTGAGCGCGCGGCGATAGGCCGCGCTGGCGTGGATATCCTCCTGCGGATCGACCTCGGCGGCAGCGGCTTCGCCGACCGGCGACGCACAGCGCCTCGTCGACCGCTTTGCCGTTCAGCGCCGCTTCCGCCTTCGTGCAGGCGATGAGCGCGATCGCCGACGCCGAACACGCCGATATGGGCATTGCCGGCCTTGCCGCCGTCTTCGTCGTAGTAGAGCGCGACGCCGGCCATGGCGAAATCGCCGCGGCGGCGCGCGAACTCCTGGAAGCCCCAGCGTCGCTCGGCCGGCCATGCCGGCAGATGCACCTCGGTGATGATCTCGTCCGCGGCTCAGCGCCGTGGTCAGCGCGCCCTGCAGAAAGTCCTTGGCCTTGATGGTGCGGGCTCCGGCCTTGCCGGTCACCGAGATTTCGGCCTCGCAGGCCTGAGCGATGCCGGGCATCTCGGAGGCCGGATCGGCGTGGGCGAGGCTGCCGCCGACCGTGCCGCGGTTCCTGATCTGGTAATGCGCGACGTGCGATACCGCCTCCTTCAAGCAGCGGATGCGCGGTGGCGAGCCGCTTGTCGTCGAGAATATCGCGCCAACGCACCAGCGCGCCGAGCCGGACGCCGTCGGCGCCGATCCTGATCTCTTTCAGCCCCGGCAACTTGCGCAAATCTACCAGCAGCGACGGCTGAGCGACGCGAAACGCCATCATCGGCATCAGGCTCTGGCCGCCGGCGAGCGCCTTGGCCTCGCCGCCATGGGCGGCCAGCAGGGCCACGGCTTCGTCGAGACTGGTGGGGCAGGCGTATTCGAAAGGCGGAAGTTTCATGGGATAGGCTTCAGCCCTCGAACTCGCGATGAAGCTTTTATGACACACTACTATCGCTACGCCACATGGACCCGTCAACGCAGCGAATTGCAACCGCGGTATGGTACGGAAGCATCCCGCACTGCACCGTTGGTGCATCTTTGGAGATCGAGAATGGCCTTGGAATTGAGCCTGTCGGTTTGCGACTACGACCGCACCGCCGCGCTGTTCGACGGCCGCGCGCCGATCGAGGGCTGCGACGTCACTGCGGTGGCGCTGGAGCCGGAGGAATCCTTCCACCGCGCCTTCAAATTCCAGGAGTTCGACGTCACCGAAATCTCGATGAGCAGCTATCTTGATGTCGCTGGCGCGCGGCGAGCAGCACTACGTCGCGATTCCGGCCTTCGTGTCGCGGCTGTTCCGGCACTCCAGCATCTACATCCGCACCGATCGCGGCATCAGAGGGCCGGCCGATCTCAAAGGCAAGACAGGTCGGCGTGCCGGAATACCAGATGACCGCGAACGTCTGGGTGCGCGGCATGCTGGAGGAGGAGTACGGCGTCAAGCCGCGCGACATCAAATGGCGGCGCGGCGGCCTGGAAGAGCCTGGCCGCGAAGAGCGCGCCCGGATGAAGCTGCCGCCGGAGATCGACTTGCAGGCGGTGCCGACCGACCGCTCGCTGTCCGACATGCTGGAGAAGGGCGAGCTCGACGGGGTGATCGGCGCGCGGGCGCCGAGCTGTTTTCTGCGCGGCGCGCCGAATGTTCAGCGGCTGTGGCCCGGACTATCCGGCGGTCGAGGAGGCCTATTTCAAGAAGACCAAGCTGTTCCCGATCATGCACGCCATCGGCATCCGCAAATCGCTGGTCGAGAAATATCCGTGGCTCGCGGTCAACGTCTACAAGGCGTTCCTCAAGGCCAAGGCGTTGTGCATGCATGAGCTCGGCCAGATCGGCCATCTCGCCACCACGCTGCCGTGGCCGGTCGCGGCCTATGACCGCGCGCGCGCCGTCATGGGCGAGGATTTCTGGCCCTACGGCGCGCACGAGAACAAGCACGCATTGGAGACGCTGGCGCGCTATTCGTTCGAGCAAGGCCTGTCGGTGCGGCAGGTGCCACTCGACGAAATGTTCGCCAAGCCGACCTACGAGCTGTCGAAGATTTAGCGGCAGCGGTCATTCCGGCCGAGCGAAGCGAGTGCCGGAATCTATAACCCCTGCTGTTACGGGCACACAGGGGTTAGGGATACCGGGATCGGCACTACGCGCCGCCCCGGAATGACCAAGGGCTTTTTCACCAGCCCGCTAACTCTTCTTCTGCCGCGGCAGAAAAATCCTGAACGGCCGTTTGATCGAGCCGGCGCAGGAGCGCGTGATATCCTTGCCGTCGATCGCCCAGATCTGGGTGCCCTTCAGCTTCGCGCTCCGCCGGACAAAAGTGCCGCTGTAGCTCGCCTTGTAGCGGCGGTTGCCGCCGTCCCAGGTGCCTTGCAAGGAAATATCCTGGCCGTTCAGCGCGCCGGTGCCCTGCTCGGTCGTCGTCTCGGGCGGGTCTTGGTACCGCACCACGTTCTTGTATTCGACTTTGCCCTCCGCGACTTTGACCTCGATCGCCTCGCGCATCTTGGTGTGGGTGAACGGCAATTTGTCGCACACCATCGTGCCCCGGTAGATCGCGTCGCGAACCTGCGCCATAGCCGGGACGCCCGCCATCGCGGCCAATGCCACGGCCATCAGCCCCATTCGCACCATGCCCCTCTCCCCGGAAGTCAGCCGTTACCGAGCTTAGCTCACTGGTTCACCAGCGCAACGCCGACCGCGACCAGGACGGCGGCGGCGCCCTTGGAGACGAACTCGCGAACCGAAAGATTTTCCCGGCTGAGGTTCGGGAACGTCAGCGTCAGCAGCACGCCGATGGCAAACACGAACAGCGTCGTGGTTGAGCCGAGCGCCTGGACGATGGACAGCGGCGCAAACAGCAAGGCATAGCGGTTTGCCAGCCCACCGCCGAGGTTGATCAGTTCGTTGGAGGCGTTGATGCCGAGCAGCGCGCCGCCGTTCGATCGGCACAGATCAACGAACTGCCTGCGGTACTTTCCGATGCAGAGAAACCCGAAGCCGAACAGCGCCTCACCGGCGAACATCCAGAACGCCGTGACCCAGAATTCGTCCTTCATGGCAAACGCCTTGAAGATCAGTGTCGCCAGCGACATGACAAAGCCGCAGGTGAGCATCAGCGCGGCGAGCCGCCAGCGGAACCGCTCGCGCCGCGGGCCGCCGACGATCGAAACCGACAGCACGCCGAACACGATCAAGGCTCCGCCCGCGAGCTGAGTGGGAGTGAGCTTCTCGCCAAGGATGAGATACGCGAGAATGTAGCCGAACAGCGGCGAGGACTGGAAGAACGGCGCCACCACCGTGGCTTCGTGATCCTGCAGCGCGCGAAGATAAAACGTGAGGCCGCCCATGTAGAGCACACCCGACAGCGTCATCAAGGCGATGCTCGGCCAGTCGCGCTGCATGACCGGCTCGTAGCACGCGATGATCGGCATCAGCACGAGCCCCATCAGCGCGGTGAACACCAGCAGCACGATAACGTCGGTGTTCTTGAAGTATCGCTCGACCAGATACTTGTCCAAGTGCGTGGAGATCGCCCACAGCACCGGGCCGCAGAGGGCGAAGGCAAGCCAGCTCATGCGCTGCTGTAACCGCGTTAGAGAGAATCGAAATCGACCGGCAGGCCGAAACGGATCTGGCCGTAAGCCGGCGCGGCGCGGTGCCAGGCCAGCGACAGGTGCGCCGTGCCGGCCATGGTGTCGCGGAAGACTTCCTGGAGCGGATTGGAAAGCATAGAGCGCGGTGCCGCCGGCGATGTCGAAGATCGTCGACACCGCGGCGCGCGAAATTGCCGTCGCATAGGACGAGTTGCGCCTGGTCCATGCGACCTGGTCGGCGCCGATCTCCTGGCGCGCCTCGACCGACTTGATATTGCGGTCGATGGTCTGCTCGATCAGCAAGGCCACGCTTTCGACCTGAACCGCGGCTTCGGCGAGCTTGAGCTGCACAGTCTCCAGATCGGCCACGCGAACGCCGCGCGACTGGCGGTTGCGGGTAATGTCGGTGAACTCGGCCACGGCGCGCTCGGCCAGGCCGACGTTCACCGAGCTGAGCGAGAACGATGCCAGCAGGCTGCGCGGCGTGCGGTAGAGCGGGTTGTCGCGATGCACCGCCGCGCCTGGCCCGGTGCCGGTCTTGAGCTCGTGCAGGCTGACAGAGCGATAGTCCGGCACGCTGACGTTCCTCAGCACGACCGACTTGCTACCGGTGCCGGCGAGCCCCATGACGTGCCAGTCGTCGACGACCTCGACCTCGCCGATCGGCACCAGGAACAGCCGCTCCTCGGACTTGCCGCCATCCTTTACCGCGGCATTGAGCAGGAGCCACTGAGCGTAATCGCAGCCGCTGGCAAAGCCCCATTTGCCGTTGAGCCGGTGGCCGCCAGGCGCGCGCTCGGCCGCGCCGGTCGGCGGGAAGCTCGCCGAGGCGACCGCGAGCGGATTGCCGCCCCACACCTCGCGCTGCGCCTGTTCGGAGAACTGGCCGACCACCCAGCTATGCTCGCCATGAACGGCGGCAGACCCAGGCCGACGAGCCGCAGCCCTGCGCGAGCGCGCGCAGCATTTTCGAGAACACGCGATAGTCCGACGCCCAGCCGCCGAACATCGCCGGCTGCAGGCAGCGGGTCAGTTCCAGCCGGCGGAAGTCCTCGATGGTTTCCTGCGGCAGCTTCCGCTCGGCGGTGGCCTGGGCCGCGCGCTGACGCAGAGCCGGAACGAGCGAGTGGGCGCGCTCGATGAGAATTTCGGCGCTTTCCTGGCGAGTGCTCGTCACCGCGACGTTCATGGAGACACCATGCCATGCCGGCGAGCTTCGTCATCGTAAGCCTTCCTCGGCCTCATGCTCTGAGGAGCGCAGTGAAACTGCGCGTCTCGAAGCATGGGGCCGCCCTCGCCCTTCGAGACGGGCGCGGCGCGCCCTCCTCAAGGTGAGGGCGGAGTGGATTTTCGCGCGGCCTGAATGAGCTCCCACACCCGCGGCGGCGACAACGGCAGCGCATTCGGCTCGACGCCGAGCGCATTGGCGACGGCATTGGCGATCACGCCGCCGACCGGGATGATGCCGCCCTCGCCCGCGCCCTTGGCGCCGAGCGGATTGTGCGGCGCGGGCTTTTCCTCCAGCGCGTGAGCGCGGATGACAGGAAAGTCGCCGGCGGTCGGCACCAGATAGTCGGCGAGCGAACCGGCGAGGAACTGGCCGTCCGAGTCATAAGCGAGATTTTCCAGGAGCGCGCCGCCAAGGCCCTGCACGATGGCGCCGACGGTCTGGCCGTGCAGCGTCAGCGGATTGATGATGCGGCCGACGTCCTCGATGGCGATGTAGTCGATCAGCGCCACGTGACCGGTGCCGGGATCGACCGCGACATGCGCCGCATGCGCGCCGTAGCTGTATGTGCGGTTGCTGCTGGCGTAAGTGCCTTCCGACGAAATGCCGTCGGCGGCAAGCGCCGACAGCGCGATCGAGGCACGGTTCGGCCCGACCGCGTTGTCGCCGTCGATCGTGATGGCAGCCGGCTCGCATTGCAGGCGCTTGGCTGCGGCGGCGCGGATCGCGTCCTTCAGATGCCCCGCCGCCTGAACGATGGCCGAGCCGCCCATGACGATCGAGCGCGACGAGTACGAGCCGTAGCCCTGCTTCACGTAGGTCGTCGAGCCGTGCTGCACACGGTTGATGCGCGCCATCGGCATGTCGAGCGCGTCGGCGGCGATCTGCGCCATCACGGTCTCGACGCCCTGCCCGACCGACGACGAGCCGGTGTAGAGCGTCACCGCGCCGTCGCGCTCCAGCACCATACGGACGTTCTCGCGGGGGCCGGAGCCGCCGCCTTCGAGATAGCAGCCGACCGCGATGCCATGGCGGCGGCCGTCGATCAGCTTGCCCTGCAGCTTTTCCTTCTCGGTCCAGCCGAAATCATGCAGGCAGTGATCGAGCGTCATGCCGGTAGTCGCCGGTGTCGGTCGCAGTACCCTGGTCGAGCGGCTGCACGGTCGGCAGCTCCCACGGCATCTCGTGCTCGGCGACCAGATTGCGGCGGCGGAATTCGACGCGGTCGATGCCAAGGTCGTTCGCCGCCATGTCGAACAGCCGCTCGCGGAAGAAATCGGCCTCGAAGCGGCCCGGCCCGCGATAGGTGCCGGACGGCGTCTTGTTGGTGATCAGCAGCTCCATTCTCGAAATGGATGTTCGGCACGCGGTAGGGCCCGGACAGCACCTGCGCGGTGTTGCGCGCTGCCGTCACGCCATTGGTGCGGATATAGGCGCCGAGATCGGCCGCGCCCTTGCCGCGCAGGCCGCGGATAGTGCCGTCGCGCTCGCAGGCGATTTCCAGTTCGCATTCGGCGTCGCGGGCGTGATTGCGCGCGATCAGGTGCTCGCGGCGATCCTCGACCCATTTCACCGGGCGACTCGAGCTTGCGCGCCGCGAACGGGATCAGGAAATCCTCCGGATAGAACTCGCCGCGCACGCCGAAGCCGCCGCCGACATCGGCCTCGATCATGGTGATGGCGTCTTCGGGCAAATCCATCTGCTTCGCCAGGATACGGCGGTTGTGGAACACCACCTTGGTCAGCCGGTGACGGTGAGATGGCCCTTTGCCGGCGTCCCATTCGGCCAGCAGGCCGCGCGTCTCCATGGTCATGGCGGTGAACCGCTGCACCGAAAAGCGCTCGCGACGGGTGTAGGGCGCATTCTTGAAGGCAGCTTCCGGCATCGCCCTTCACCGCCGACAAGGTGATGACGTGATTGCCGCCGCCTTCGAACAACGGGCTGTCGTTGCGCCGTGCAGCCGCGCGACCGGCAACCGGCGGCAGCGGCTCGATGTCGAGTGCGACGTATTCCAGTGCGTCCTCGGCCTGCGCGGCACTCTCGGCCACCACGACGGCGACCGGCTCGCCGACATAGCGCACCTTGTCCTTGGCAATGACCGGCTGCTGATACGGCTTGAACTCCGGGATCAGCTCCTGCCGCATGGTGATCACCGGGATTACGCCGATATCGGCGGCGGTGATGACAGCGCGTACGCCCGGCCGCGTCAGCGCGGCCGTTGCGTCGATCGAGCGGATGCGGCCGTGCGGCACCGCGCTTCGCAAGATCACGGCGTGGAGCGCGTTCGGGCTCGGCACGTCATCGACGAACTCGCCGCGGCCGCGCAGGAAGCGCAAATCCTCCAGCCGCTCGACCGGGCTGCCGATGAAGGAATTCACGGTTCGCATGCAGCGGACGGTGGCGAGTTTCGTGCCACTGCGCAAGTGTTTCCCCGCCCGCATCCTGAGGAGCGCCCGAAGGGCGCGTCTCGAAAGGGCGACGGCGGCCTATGCTTCGAGACGCCGCGCTGCGCGCGGCTCCTCAGCATGAGGCCGGGAGAGTCATGCAGTCGTTGTTGCCTTAAGCATCGCAAACAGCCTTGCGGGCGTCACCGGATATTCGTCGATGCGCACGCCGAATGGCGACAGCGCGTCCTCGATCGCCGAGACGATCGCGCCGGCGGCCGGCACGCAACCGGATTCGCCCACGCCCTTGACGCCGAGCGGATTGAGCGGCGACGGATATTCGACAAGCTGCAACTCGATGTTCGGCACCTCCATCGAGCCAGGCAAAAGGTAGTCGGCGAAGTTCGTGGTCAGCGGCTGCGCGCTCTCGTCATAGACCATCCGCTCCAGCAGCGAATTGCCGATGGCGTGCGCCACGCCGCCGACAATCTGGCCTTCAACGATCATCGGATTGATGACCCGGCCGCTGTCGTTGACCACGATATAGCGCAGGATGCGGACGCCGCAGGTGCCGGTGTCGACCTCGACCTCGACGGCGTGGCAGCCGATGCCGTAGGTCAGTGCGCCGGGAATAAAACTCTCCATGCTCTCGAGGCCAGGCTGGAAATTGCCCGGCATGGAATAGCCCGGCACGCCGGACACCGCTTCGGCGACGGCTTGCAAGGTGATGCGCCGGTCGGTGCCGACCACTTCGATATTGCCATTTTTCATGTCGAGGTCGGCGGGGCTCGCTTCGAGGAAATGCGCTGCGACCTGCAGCGCCTTCTCGCGTACCGCGACGGCGGCCATGTGCACCGCCGAGCCCGCCGTGATGGTCTGGCGGCTGGCAAAGCCGCCCTGGCCATACGGGATCACCGAAGTGTCGCCGGCGATCACGGTGACGCTGTCGTGCGGCACGTTGAACTGCTCGGCGCAGATTTGCGCGAGCGCGGTGCGGATGCCCTGCCCCATCGGCATCGCGCCGGTGTAGACCGAGATGCGGCCCGAGCGGCCGACCCGTACGATGCCGCTCTCGAACGGGCCGCGGCCGGTGCCCTTGACGCCGTTGCCGATGCCGATGCCGAGATAGCGCCCCTCGGCGCGCGCCTTCTTCTGGCGCTCGGAAAATGCCGCATAGCCGATGGCATCGAGCGCAAGCTGCTGGCACCGCGGGAAATCGCCGCTGTCCATGGTGATGGCGGAGCCCGAGCGCGTCTTCAGCGGCGTCACGTAGGGAATCTTGTCGGCCGGCACGAGATTGCGCCGCCGCACCTCGGCGCGGTCCATCTTCAGCTCACGCGCGACGGCGTCGAGCACGCGCTCCATGGCGAACGCACCTTCCGGATAGCCGGCGCCGCGCACCGGCATGGTCGCCACCTTGTTGGTTTCGACCACCGAGACATCGATCGCGTAGGCCGGCACGATGTAGGGGCCTGGCAGCGCGGTCGAGGCGTTGTAGGGCAGATTGATGCCCTGCGGCGTGTAGGCGCCTTCGTCATGGATCATCGTGCCGCGCACGCCGAGCACATGGCCGTCGCCGTCGAACGCCGCTTCGAGGTCCCAATACTGATCGCGCTCCTGGATCGCGGCGAGGAAATGTTCGCGGCGATCCTCGATCCATTTCACCGGTCGGCGCAGCTTGAGGCTGGACGCGCAGACCGCAACCTCCTCGGGGTA
Source organism: uncultured Alphaproteobacteria bacterium (assembly GCA_963702635.1). Taxonomy (GTDB): domain Bacteria; phylum Pseudomonadota; class Alphaproteobacteria; order Rhizobiales; family Xanthobacteraceae; genus Z2-YC6860. Next base: position 1,663,624 of record CAVPDL010000001.1, on the reverse strand, counting down.
CATCACAAACTTGGCACCGAAACCGCCGCCGACATCGGGCGCGACGACGCGAACCTGGTTCTCGTCGAGGCGAAGGAGCCGCATCAGGAAGGCGCGCACCTCATGGGCGAGCTGGGTCGACGACCACAGCGTCAACCGGTCCTCGTTGCCGTCGTAGCTTGCGAGCGCGCCACGGCCCTCGATCGAATGCGCGCCGCCGCGGTGCTGCTTGAGATTGACGCTGATGCGGTGCGGTTGCGCGCGCGAAGGCGCCCGCGACATCGCCATAGCTCTGCTTGATCTCCAGCATCAGATTGCTGGCGCGGCCGCTGATGAGCGATCGGCGCGCCCGGCTTCAGCGCCTCGCGGCAGTCGGACACCGCCGGCAGTACCTCGTAGTCGACCGCGACCACAGCGGCGGCATCCTCGGCGAGAGGCCGCGACTCGGCAATCACCATCGCCACAGTCTCGCCGACGAAGCAGACCTCATCCTTGGCCAGCACAAATGGCGTGATGTCCGGCGGCAGCTTGGCGGCCGCCGAATTGCAGCGGCAGCCGCTCCTGCGACAGCATCGTCGTGAAATCTGCGAGCGTGAATGCCGCGTGCACGCCCGGCATTTTTTTCGCCGCGCCGACTGTCAATGCCTCGAATCAGCGCGTGCCCATGCGGCGAGCGCACGAACGCCGCGTGCAGCAACCCGGCAAACTGCAAGTCGTCGACGAAGCGGCCACGGCCCTGCAGCAGCGGCAGGTCCTCGATCCGCTTGACCGGCTGGCCGACGATGGCGTTGGGAGGAGGCACTTACTGAATCTTCACGCCGGCGGCCTTCACCACCTCGGCCCATTTGGCGCGCTCGGCGCGGGTGAATGCGGTGAACGCCTCAGGGCTTTCCGACAGCGCCGAATCGGCGCCGACGTTCTCCAGCGCCTTGACCACCTCGGGCAGCTTCCAGATGCGCCTGGCCTCGGCGGCGAGCTTGTCGACGACCGGCTTGGGCGTGCCGGCCGGCGCAAACAACCCCTGCCAGGCGACCGCCTCGAAGCCCTTCACGGTCTCGGCGATGGCCGGCACATCGGGCGCCGTGGCGCTGCGCTCCGGCGTCGAAACGCCGAGCGCGCGCACGGTGCCCTGCTTGGCGTGCGGCCACACCGTGGTCATGCTGTCGATGGCGAGATCGATGTTGCCGCCGAGCATGCTGTTCACCACGTCGCCGGTCGACTTGTACGGGATGTGCGTCATCTTGGTGCCGATCGCCTGCTCGAACATCACCACCGACAGATGCGACGACGTGCCGATGCCGGACGAGCCGTAGTTCACCTTGCCCTCGTTCGCCTTCAGGTAGGCGATCAGCTCAGGCACGTTCTTGACGTTCAGCTTGGGATTGACGAACAGCAGATTCGGAAAGCTGACGAGCTGTGTGATCGGCTGCAAATCCTTGTCAACGTCAAACGGCAGTTTGGCATAGAGCGCGGCATTGACCGCGATCGAGCTGACGGTGCCGAGCAACAGCGTGTAGCCGTCCGGCGCGGCCTTGGCGACATAAGCGGTGCCGATGCTGCCGCCGGCGCCGGCCCGGTTCTCGACCACGACCGGCTGGCCGAACTTGGTCTGCATGTGGCCGGCAAGGATGCGCGCCAGCAGGTCGGCGGAGCCGCCGGCGCCGAACGGCACCACGATGGTGATCTGGCGGGCCGGCCATTCCTGCGCATGCGCAGGCGCGGCAAGGCCGACGATGGCGGCGATCAATGCCGCGAGAATGCCACGCATGTCTAACCTCCGGGCCGATCGCTTGTTGCAAACGAAGGCTTGAGCGTGACACGTCCAAATGATTGGTTCAACATAGCGCGGCAAAGCCGGGAGTTGCAGGAATGGCCTTGGAGTTCGGGATTTTCGATCACGTCGATCGCGACGATCAGACCGCTGGACGCGTTCTACGAGGACCGGCTCAAGCTGATCGAGGCCTACGACCGCGCCGGCATCTACGGCTATCACTGCGCCGAGCATCATTCGACGCCGCTCGGCATGGCGCCGTCGCCGAGCGTCTATCTCGCAGCGATCGGCCAGCGCACCAGGCGGCTGCACTTCGGCCCGCTGGTCTACACGCTCGCGCTCTATCACCCGCTGCGGCTCGCCGAGGAAATCTGCATGCTCGACCAGATGAGCCGCGGCCGGCTGCTGGTCGGCGTCGGCAAGGGCATCTCGCCGATCGAGGTGGGCTATTACGGCGTCGACTACAAGAACGCCGACAAGATGTACGCCGAAGCGCTCGCCATCATTTTGCAAGCGCTGACCAAGCGCGACGGTCGATTTCGAGGGCGAGTTCTTCCGCTACAAGAACGTGCCGTTCGAGCTCGAACCGTTCCAGAAGCCGCATCCGCAGCTATGGTATGGCGTGGTCAATCCGGACAGCGCCGAGCGCGCCGCCAAGGCCGGCATGAACTTCATCAGCAACGCGACTGCTGTTTTGGTGAAGGCCAAGGTCGCGCGCTACAACGCCACCCACCAGGCGGCGCCGGACAGCCTTACGCCGAAGCTCGGCATGAACCGCTACATGGTGCTGGCCGACAGCGACGACAAGGCGCTCGACGATCGCACGCCGCGCCTATCGGCGCTGGTGGGCGAGCTTCATGAAGCTCTGGCTCAAGCACGGCATTCCGCCGACCTACGTCAACTATCCGCCGGAGATCGACGGCCAGATCGCCGACGGCCGCGCCATCGTCGGCACGCCGGCCAAGGCGCTGGAGTTGTTGCGCGGGCAGCTCGCCGAGTCGGGAGCGAACTACATGGTCTGCCGCTTCGCCTTCGGCGATCTTTCGCTTGCAGAATTGCTGCGCTCGCTGGAGCTGTTCCAGCGCCACGTGATGCCGGGGCTGCGCGAGAGCGTTCCGGTCGCGGCGGAATAGTACGGCGGCACGGGTTGTTGGAAAGGATAAAAGGGGCAATCTGGGGGAGAACGATCATGGTTCAGACACGCCGCCGTTTCCTTAAGCTCGCGGGCGCCGCCGCGACGCTTCCCGCCGCGCCATACGTCGCCAGGGCGCAAGCCACCTATCCGAACCGTCCGGTAAAGATGATCGTCGGCCAGGCGGCCGGCAGCGCCATCCGACATCGTCGCACGCCTGATCGCGAATTTCATGTCGGAACGGCTCAGCCAGCAGTTCATCGTCGAGGCCCGGCCCGGCGCCGCCGGCAACATCGCGACCGAAGCCTTGACCCATATGCCGGCCGACGGCTACGCGCTGATGGCTGATCAACTCGCAGAACGCGATCAACGCCGCGCTCTACGAAAAGCTCAACTTCGATTTCCAGAAGGACATCGCGCCGGTCGGCAAGGTCGAGAGCGTGCCGCTGGTGATGGAGGTCAATCCGTCGGTTCCGGCCAAGACCGTCCCCGAGTTCATCGCCTACGCCAAGGCCAATCCCGGCAAGCTCAACATGGCCTCGGCCGGCATCGGCGGCCCGCAGCACATCGCCGGAGAGCTGTTCAAGTTCATGGCCGGCGTGGATATGACGCACGTTCCCTACAAGGGCTCGACGCCCGCGATCACCGATCTGGTCGCCGGCCAGGTGCAGGTGATGTTCGACGTCACCGTCACGGCGCTGCCGCAGATCAGGGGCGGCAAGCTGCGGCCGCTCGGCGTGACGACGCTGGAGCGCCTGCCGTTCGCTGCCCGACGTGCCGACGATCGACAGCTATATCAAGGGCTACGAGGCAGCCGGCTGGATCGGCGTCGGCGCGCCCAAGGGCACGCCACCCGAGATCATCGCGACGCTGAACAAGCAGACCAACGCCGCGGTTCAGGATGCCACCATCAAGCAGCGGTTTGCCGATCTCGGCGCCATCGTGGCTGCACCGAACTCGCCGGCGGAATTTGCGGCGTTCATCGGCGAGAACATCGATAAGTGGAAAAAGGTGATCAAGTTCGCCGGCATCAAACCGATCTAACATTGCGATTCGGTCATTCCGGGCTCGTGGGGTTTGCCCGTACTGCGCAATGACAAGCCGAGAGGCTTCGCGTAGCTTCGCGGTATGAGCGCCGACGACTATCATCCGTTCATTCCGAATCCCCCGAACGTCAAGATCGCAGGCCCGACCGCCCGCGCGCACGCCGAGGCGCGGACCAAGAACAACCCGCGCGCGCAGGGGCTGCTGGCGAACTGGGAGAAGATGCTCAACGAGCCGTTCCGCGGCATCACCACTGACGGCCACGTCATTCCCGATCTTTTTGCGCCGCGGCCGGAGGGCGCGCCGACGCTCGCCATGATCGAGGCGGCCAATGCGCTGCTGGCGGTCATGTCGCCGGAGCAGAAGAAAACGTCGTGCTTTCCGGTCGATTCCAACCAATGGCGGCGTTGGCAGAACACCGAGCTCTATGTCGAGCACTACGGGCTGCGCTCGAGGAGATCGGCGAGCCGCGTGCGCGACGGCGGTGCTCGCGGTGCTGCGCGCCAGCATGAGCCCGCACGGCTACGAGCTGTCGCGCAACGTGATGAAGCTCAACCGCTTCCTTGGCGATATCGTCGCACGGGCCCGCGGTGATGGGCGAGTGGAGCTACATCTTCTGCCTGTTCGGCGAGCCGTCGATGAGCGAGCCGTGGGGCTGGCAGTTGTTCGGCCACCATCTGGTGCTGAACTGCTTCGTGCTGGGCGAGCAGATGGTGCTGACGCCGGCGTTCTGGGGCGCCGAGCCGAGTTACGCCGATCACGGGCCGTTCAAGGGCATCCGGCTGTTCCAGGACGAGGAGCGCGCCGGCCTCAAGCTGATGCGCTCGTTTTCTGCCGAGCAGCAGAAGCGCGCCATCGTCGCGCATTCGATGATGGGCGGCGATCTGCCCGAAGGCCGGCGGCATTTCGCCGACAATCTGCATCTCGGCGGCGCGTTCCAGGACAACCGCGTCGTGCCCTACGAGGGGCTGAAGGGCGACGCGCTCAGCGCCGTGCAGCGGCGCGACCTGATGGACCTGGTCGAGAAATATCTCGCCGTGCTGCCGGACGGGCCGCGCAGGGCGCGCATCGCCGAGATCGAGCGGCATCTGCCGGACACGCATTTCTGCTGGATCGGCGGCTTCAGCGAGGACAGCCCGTTCTACTACCGGGTGCAGAGCCCGGTCACCTTCATCGAGTTCGACCACCACGCCGGCGTGTTCCTGACCAATGCCGGAGCCGGCCAAGTTCCACGTCCACACCATCGTGCGCACGCCGAACGGCAACGACTACGGCTTCGATCTGCTGCGGCAGCATTACAAGCATTCGCCGCATCACCGGCACGATCATCACCACGGCGACGGCGATCACCGCCACGATCACGACAAGCGCTGACTACTTCGCGGCCACGCCCATCGCCTCGTTGAGGCTCTTCACCACCTCGGGCGGCTGCGAATAGGAATGCTCGATGATCTTGAGCACGCCCTCGCCGTCGACTTCGAGAATGTCGAGATGCTGTTTCCTGGCCTCGGCGATGAAGCCCGGGTCGTTCATGGCGGCGTGGAAGGCCGAGCGGAGAACGGCGACCCGCTCGGCCGGCACGCCGGGCGGGGTGAGCAGCGGCCGGTCCATCTCGTGCGGCGCGACAAACAGCTTCAGGACCTGCCGGATGCGCTCGTCCTTGGCGAATTCGCCGACCGCCGGAATGTCGGGCAGCGACGGATGGCGGGTGAGCCCGATCTGGATCGGGATCGTCACTTTCTTCTGCGGGAACCAGCCCGGCCGGGTCGAGGCGATCGACGACATCAGCCCGCCGCAGCGGCCCTCGACCTCGCCGCGCTCCATGGCGAGATAGATCGAGTTGCCGCCCTTGTAGCCGGAGATCACCTTCATCCTGGCGCCGAACAGCTTGTTGAGCATGATCGGCAGCGTTTCCATGTGGGAGCCCGCGCCGGAGCCACCGACGGTGAATTCGCGCTCCAGCATGTCCTGCCAGGTCTTGATCGGCGACGTGTGCCAGGCGACGCAGATCGAGGCGCTGGAGTCGATGACTGCCGATCCAGTTCATCTGCCGCGGATCGAACGCGGCTTCGGCGATGCCGTAGAGCGGCGCAAACGGCACGCTCGAATGCACCATGGCGATGGTGGTACCGTCGCGCGGGGCGCGCGAGTTCAGATAGATCATCGCCCGGATGCCGCCGGCGCCGGGCATATTCTGCACGATGATCTTCGGATTGCCCGGGATGTGCGCGCTGTAATACGGCGCGAAGGCGAGCGCGTAGCTGGAATAGCCGCCGCCGGCGTCGGCACTGAGGATCCAGTTGATCTGCTTGCCGCGGTAGAAATCGGCGTCGGATTCGGCGCGGGCGAGAGGCAGACCGAATGCCAATGTCACGATTGCTGCAACTAGCCACCCGTTCGTCCCCGCGAAAGCGGGGACCCAGAACCACAATCTGAACCAGCGCACGTGGCCCCTGGGTTCCCGCTTGCGCGGGAACGAACGGAGTTCGTGGCCGCGCCTGCGCAACGCGGTCAATCCGCGCGAACGTCGATCAGCGTGCCGTCGCAATCGGCCATCTGGTGCTGGCCGAGCGGGCACGAGCGGCGGAACAGCGCCTCGAGCTTCTGTGCCTTCCGGGCCGGTCATCGGCGAAGGCGCGAGCCGCGGATTGCTGGCGGCGATGCGCTCGACGTCGGCCTTGAGCGCCTCGACGCTTTCGACCTTGAAGCCGATGTGATCCATGCCCTGGGTGATGATGCCGGTGCCTTCATAAGCGGTGATGTCCCACGGCATCAGCACCAGCGTGACGTGGCCGTCGGTGAGGTAATGGTTCGGATCGCCGGCGCCCTTGTTCTTCGGCGCGAGCTCGAACACGTCACGGTAGAATTTCGCCATCTCGGCCGGGCGCATGGTACGCACGCCGATGTGGTCGATGTGCCGGGTGTTGGCCTTGCCGTCGTTCTCGACATAGATCGCGGCGCGGTTCGCCATGTCCTTCTGCGACAGGTCGAACACGTTGCCGTCCGGATCGTGGGTGGTGATGCCGGCGAACGGCCGGTTCGACGGACGCTTCAGCCACTTCACGCTCGGGTAGTTCTTGCGCATGCGCTCGAACACGGTTTCGACGTCGTCAACCTGGATGCCGAAATGGTCGAGGCCGGCGGAGCGGCCGGCGCGGCGCGGATTGATGTTGAGGCCGACGTAACCGTCGCCGACCGTGACCGCAGAGGCCGCGCGCTGCAGCTCGGACGACTTCATGCCGAAGATGGCCTCATAGAACTTGGCGAGCTGTGCGTAATTGTCGCTGACGATGGCGACGTGATTGATCTGCGCTGACATTGCGGTCTCCTGTCGGTCTCCCTTGGTTGCAAGCTTGCCCGATTTCGCGGCGAGGCGCGATATCGCAGGCGTGCGCCCTCGTTTCCGCGGCGCGCGTGCGTCCGGGCTTTGCCGATGTCCCACCCTCGGCAAGTCCGAGGGGATGGAGCGCCGGACGGCGCAACATCTCGGTTCACGCCTTTCCGCCTCCGCGCTCGCGCGCTTCGGCGGATCTAAACCCGCCGTAGCTCGCAAAGCGAGTGGAGGCGGGGCGGCGTGGCGCCCCTTGGCGAAGGGCGCGCGCCGACCGGCGCTCCATCGCGGCGACTTTGCACCTCGGGACCGTGCTTCCGGGGCCGGAGGGGCGCATTTCCGCTGCCCTGATCCAGCAGGCTTTCGCCCGCCTTCATCCGGCCCGCGTCCAGCCATCCTGTGGCAGACCCCCGTAGTGGGGTCGGACGGCGACCCGAGGCGTCCCGGGAGCTGGGTTACGAAGCCAGCCCGCAGGCGCCGCATCCCATCCCGCTCAAATGACGTCTCATGAGAACGCCCTCGGGTGGATGGGGTATAGGACAATAAACACTATATGAGGAATAAAGTCAATAGCGCTCACGAGAGACAGACCTTAAGATGTCGGCTCGTAAAATTACCCTCGACAATGTTCATGATTTGTTCTAAATCTGAGCTAATGGCTATGGCCGATAACACCGCGATCGAATGGACAGACGCCACATGGAATCCGGTGACGGGTTGCACAAAGATCAGCGCAGGCTGCGATCATTGTTACGCCGAGCGATTTTCAGAACGATTTCGCGGCACGCCCGGCCATCCTTTCAGAACTGGATTTGACCTAACGTTGCGACCGGAGCGCCTCGAACAGCCGATGCAGTGGCATCGGCCCCGCATGATCTTTGTGAACTCGATGAGCGATCTGTTTCATAAGGAAATTCCTACTGAATTTATCGATCGAGTATTTGACACCATGGAGAACGCCCACTGGCACACGTTCCAAGTTCTCACAAAGCGCTCATCGCTAATGCGGAACTATCTTCGCCGCCGCTACGGCACAAAGCGTGGACCCATTCACATATGGTTGGGTGTTTCAGTCGAGGATGGAAGTAGGAAATCAAGAATCCGACATCTGCACGATGCACCAGCGGGGATACGTTTTCTCTCAGTAGAGCCTTTGATTGGGCCAATGGGACAATTCGATCTTGCGGGTATCGATTGGGTGATTGTCGGTGGCGAGAGCGGCCCTGGTGCTCGACCAATGAATGCAGAATGGGTGCGCGAGGTTCGCGATCAGTGTCTGTCGTCAGGAGTTGCATTCTTTTTCAAACAATGGGGAGGACTGCGTCCAAAATCCGGGGGGCGCAAACTTGATGATCAAGAATGGAATGGTTTTCCTGCAATCCCGTCTCCCTACACAATTGCAGCAGAATGACAAAAAGACCAAAGGACAATTCTGTTGGCCCCTGGGCCAAAGAAAAACTGGAAGCGCTCCGACAATATCTCAATTTCTACACTGCAGTTCTCAAAAATCAGGGACATTGGCTGCGAGGCACCGTTTTTGTTGATGCTTTCGCCGGTCCTGGTTTGTCCCGCGTCAGAACGAAAGCACGCTCTGCAGAAGCTCCAGGGCTATTTGGTCCTGACAAGGAGTTGGATTTCGCAGAAATCGAATTCTTAAAGGGATCACCGCGAATTGCGTTAGATATAACAAATCCGTTCAGCTCATACATTTTCGTCGAGCGCGATCCGCAGCGCGTTGCGGAACTCAACAATCTGAAGGCTGAATATACATCGCGCCGCACGATTTTGGTACGAGAAGGTGACGCCAACACCGCAATACAGGAGTGGCTAGCAAATCAAATCGATTGGAAACGTCATCGCGCTGTGGTCTTTCTTGATCCCTTTGGAGTACAAGTGCCGTGGTCGACGGTCGCAGCATTAGCTGAAACCAAAGCGGTGGAAGTAATCATAAACTTTCCTCTTGGCATGGCGATTCAACGCATGCTGCCGAAATCGGGCGAGATTCCGAACGGTTGGCATATTTCTCTTGATACATTTTTTGGCTCTCCAGATTGGCACAAGCTCGTGTACGAATCGGATGCTGACCTATTCGGTCCCACCGTAACCAAAGTGAGCGACTCTGGAATAAAACTGCTGGAATGGTACCGTGATCGATTGAGAAATAGCTTTGGCTACGTTTCAACGGCGCGACTAATCAAAAACACTCGCGGCAATCCTCTTTATTATCTGATATGGGCCGGTCCGAATAAAAAAGGGTTGGATGGGGCTGAACACATCCTGAGCAAAGGGGAGCAAATTAAACGATAAATATGAACCGAACCGATCACGCTCTCCTCTCGCGGTTGAGCATCAGCTCGGGCCTGCCGGCGAGAAAATGGGCCAGGCTCTGCTCGAACTGCATCGCGGCGTCGCGCGGATAGTTGTCGTAATAGCCGCCGAGATGCGGCGTGATGATCACGTTCGGCATCGACCACAGTGGGCTGTCGGGCGGCAACGGCTCGGTGGCGAGCGCATCGAGGGCGGCGCCGGCGAGCTTGTTTTCGTTCAGCGCCCGGATCAGCGCCTGCTCGTCGAGCACGCCGCCGCGGGCGAGGTTGATCAGGAAGCTCGTGGGCTTCATCGCCGCAAGCACACGGTCGTTGACGATATTGCGTGTGTCGGCCTCCAGCGGCAGCAGCAGAATGAAATAATCGAGCTCGGCCGCGGCCTGCGCGAGCTCGGCGCGCGTATAAATCTTGTCGAATGCCGCGACGGGCCGGCGGGTGCGCGAGATGCCGACGACGCGCATGCCGAACGCCTTGCAGCGCGGCGCCAGCCCCTCGGCGATGGCGCCGACGCCGAGAATGCCTGCGGTCTTGCCGTCGAGCAGCGTGCCCGGATAGCGCTCCCAGCGCCTGGCCTCGCGCTGGCGCTCGATGCGGCGGAAGTCGCGGGCGAACGCCAGCATGTGCAGGAACGCCATTTCGGAGATCGGCGCGCCGTGGATGCCGCGCACCGCGGTGACGACGACGTCCTTGCCGAGATACGGCGAGTCGGTGATGCCGTCGGTGCCGGTGCCGAGCGAGAACACCCATTTCAGCTTGGGGGTGTGCTGGAAGAAATCCTTTTTCACCTGCGGCCCGAACGCCATCAGGATGTCGGCTGTGGGCGCGAGCTTGAGCGCCTCGTCGCGCGTCGAGACGGTGGTGATGGCAAGCTCGGGATGCCGCGGCCTGAGGTATTTCTCGTAGCCCGAGCGGGTCGGCTCGGGATGGGTGAGGAAGATCAGGAGATTCATGGGCGGACCTCGATCAGGCCGAGATAGCGTGCCATGGGAAGGAAATCGCTGTCGTTGTGCAGGAGCGGAGCGCGATTCTCGATGCACCAGGTCCCAATCAGGAGATTGATCGTCTTCCTGATCGTGATGCCGCGCCTGCGCAAGGAACGATAGTTGCCGGCCGCTGCCACGGCGATCGCCTCGCCGGCCATCGGCACAATTTCGAAACGGCGCAACAGGGCTTCGACCTCGCCTGCGGCCGGCTCGCTGTCTACGCCTTGCATAACCTCGCAGAGCATGAGATCGCCCAAAACGATCTCTTCGTCACCGAGCACTGCGCGCAATCGGCGGACCTGGAGCGTATTGCGGCCATTGAGAAAGTCGATCCAGACAGTGCTGTCGACGACAATCAAAGGGCCGTCCGCCCTTTGCGGCTACGACTGAGATTGCCGCGCCACCGGTATTTGCCGAAGGCGGCGCCGACCTCCTGCTGCCGTCGCAGCCTCACCAGCAAACGAAGCGCCTCTTCGACCGTCTGCTTTTTCGTGCTCTGTCCGGACGCTCTCTGCGCTTTGGCCATCAGAACGTCGTCGATATCGATGTTCGTGCGCATTTCGTCATGCCCGTATGATGTGTATGGAATAAGATAATATACACATCACTGCCGCGCAAGAGCTGCGTTGGGGCGCAATCTCTGACTCACTGCCATGAACGTTTCCGTGCCCATCTCGCCGTCACACACTCGGCGTCATTGCCGGGCTTGACCCGCCTGCGGGCCATAGCATCGCCTCGAAGGGTTCGGCTCGATAGTCCTTCGGCGGGCGAAGGCCCGGCAATCCATGATGAGCTGCGGCGAACGATGACCGTAAGCGTTACGCTGTTGCGCCGCCTCATGGACCCCCGGGTCAAGCCCGGGGGTGACGACTGCGGTTTGCGGCGCGCGTGCGAGCCTCAATCGAAATGCCGCGAACCTCGCCTACACGTCGATCTCGATGATCTCCTCGGGGAACTGGTGGATGCGGTCGCCGGGGCCGTTGCCGCCGATGATGTAGTTGTCGCACAGCCAGTTGAGATAGCCGCCGTAGGCGTAGGTCGGATGGACGACGATGTTCATGTCCTTCTCGATGGTCCACGGCTCGTCGCTGCGGATCAGCGGACGTTCGACGAGATCGTAGCCCTGGCCGTGGCAATAGAGCCGCGCCTCCTCGGGCCGGCCGTTCTTGCGCATGAAGGCGTTGAACGCCTCCCAGATGTCCTTGCAGGGCGTGCCGGGCTTGAGCATGTCGAGGGTGAGCTTGCGCGACTCCTTCACCATCTCCAGCTCTTCCTTCATCTGCTGCGGCACCTTGCCGAGCACGCAGGAGCGGCCGAGCTCGGTGTACATGCTGCCGGGGCCGGAATCCTCGACCAGCAGCGCCAGCGCGTCGCCCTTCTGGATGGTGCGGTTCTGCATGTGGCGCTGGCTGAACTTCGCAGGCGTGCCGGGAGGCGCCGAAGCGCAGAGATAGATGCCGTTCTCGCAGCCGTGGTCCTGGCTGTAGTGCACGGCGACGGCGGCAACCTCGGTGTCGCGCATGCCGGGCTTGATCGCGGCGAACGCCGCGCTGCATCGCGCCGTCCTGCATTATCGGCGCAGCGCTTGACCAGCTCCAGCTCCTCGGCGCTCTTGATCACCTTGACGCGGTCGACCAGCTCGCTGGCGTCGACGAACTTCGCGCCGGTGAAACTTCTTCATGATGAAGTCGCCCATGGCGAACGACATCTGGTAGATGCCGACGAAGCCGATGGTGCGCCTTGGCGTAGGGCGCCAGCGCCTTGGCGGCGAGCTCGGGATCGTAATACTGGGTGAAGTGCGCCGACTCGTAGCTCGGCGTGGTGAGGATGCGCTTGACGCCGCGCCAGACGTCGGACGGCGGCCGGCTGTCGCCGTTGAACGGGCCCTGCATGACCACCGTCATCTCGTCGTCGGCCGGGAAGATCACCGTGTTGGGATAGCCGTTGGTGGCCGGCATATCGGTGAAGTAGCGGACGTAGCCGCCCATGTGGTCGTTGTTGTTCTGCATCAGCAGAACATCGACGCCTTCGCGCTTCATGGCGGCGCGGACCGCCGCCCAGCGGCGCTCGAAGCTCGGCGGTCGAAATCGGAAACTGCAGGCGCTCGCTCAGTCCATTGCCAGCCATGGTTTGCCTCCCGACTTGTGATGTCATTCCTTAACACATTGACGGGTCAGGACAAATTCATCTGGCGCAGGGCAGAAAATATATTTTGCGCCGGCCGAAGAAATTCCCACCGTCAATTCGCCTTTTTGTATAATTGATATCGGGGAGGCCGCCCCAGAGTTTCGTCAATTCGATGGAAGCCCTCCTCGTCAAGGTGTTTGCCACGGCCCTTGCCCTCAGCCTGGTCATGACCAGGCCGGACGCCGTCAAAACACAATTCGATCCCGCGACCGACAAGGCCGAGGTGCTGCAGATCCTCGGCGCCGGCTGCGACGCCATGAAGAAGTCGTTCGATATCGAGAACATCGATCTCGACGGCCTGATCGACACCGTGATGACCGACAAGCAGGCGGCGGCCGGCGAGGTCGCGGGCTTCAAGGGCATCAAGTTCGACGACCTGCACCTCGCCTACAAGCAGTTGTGCAAGCACGAGAAGATCGACCACGAGGTGATCGACGTCGATCAGGTGATCGAATTCTACAACCGCGCGGCGGCCGACCTGCCCGACCACAACCGGCTCAAGGGCCTGAAGCTGCCCGGCCTGACCATGGTGCGCGACGGCAAGGGCGCGAAGTTCGCCGAGCTGTTCGAGCCGGACAACCGCCGGCACTGGGTGCCGCTCGCCGAAATCCCGGAGCTCGTGCAGAAGGCCTTCATCGCCGCCGAAGACAAGCGCTTCTACGAGCACCACGGCGTCGACGTGCGCAGCGTCACCCGCGCCTTCATGAACACCATGGGCGGCGAGAAGCGCCAGGGCGGCTCGACCATCACCCAGCAGGTGGCGAAGAACCTCCTGGTCGGCGACAGCGTCACCTTCGAGCGCAAGATCCGCGAGGTGATCGTCGCGACCCGCATCGAGAAGACGCTGAGCAAGCAGGAAATCCTCGAAATCTATCTCAACTCGATCTACCTCGGCCGCTCGTCGTGGGGCGTCGATCTCGCGCGCGCAGTCCTATTTCGGCAAGCCGGTCAAGGACGTCACGCTGGCCGAAGGCGCCTTCATCGCCGGCCTGACCAAGGGCCCGGCCTATTTCAACCCGGACCGCCATCGCGATCGCGCGCAGGAACGGCTCGCCTATGTGCTGACCCGCATGAAGGACGACGGCGCCATCAGCGCGGCGCAGTCGACCGCAGCCGAGGCCGAGCGTCTGAAGTTCGCCGCCGTCCGCGCGGAACCGCCGCGACACCGGATTCCATTTCGTCGACGAGGTCGGCCGCGAGGCGAAGGCGCTCGCCGGCATCAACAGCCTGACCGCGCAATCCTACGTGGTGCGCTCGACCATCCGGCCGGACCTGCAGCGGGCGACCGAGGCGGCGCTGCAGGACGGGCTCGCGCACTACGAGCAGCAGGCCGGCCGCGTCGAGTTCCGCGGCGCCGGAAACAACCTCAGCGACGCGATCGCAGGCGCTCGACGGCGACCCGAATGCCGACCGCAGCAAGCCGTCCTGGCAGACCGCGCTCGAGCAGGCGAGGCTGCCGCTCTACGACGTGCATTGGACGCCGGCGGTGGTGGTCGAGAAGAAGACCTACCAGGGCGGCGCCGATATCGATCCGCGTCGGCCTGCAAGACGGCCGCGTGCTGCCGCTGTCGACCTATGGCGGGCGGACCCGCTCGCTGATCCGCCAGTACGACGTGGTCTACGTCAAGGTGACCGACAGCACGGTCAAGCAGACCATCATCCGCACGGTCAACGGCCGGCAGCAGCGCCAGGTCGTCCAGCAGTCGGGCGGGCGCGCCGAGCTGCGGGTGCGGCCGACCGTGCAGGGCGTGGCCGTGGTGCTGGAGAACAAGACCGGCCGCGTGCTGGCGATGGCCGGCGGCTTCTCCTATCCGCTGAGCCAGCTCAACCGCGTGACGCAGGCGCGCCGGCAGCCCGGCTCGTCGTTCAAGCCGATGACCTATCTCGCCGCGCTCAACGCACGGCCTGCAGCCCAACACGCTGGTCGACGACGCGCCGATCACCTACGCGCCGATCGGCGGCGCCACGCGCTACAGCCGCGACACCGACTACTGGTCGCCGCACAATTACGACGGCGGCTATTCCGGCACCATGACGCTGCGCCGTGCGCTGGAAATGTCGAAGAACCTGGTGACGGCGCGGCTGCTCGACGGCGGCATCGCCGACGACCCGGCGTCGAGCCTCGACGCGATCTGCAAGCTCGCGATCGAAGCGCACGTCTATCCGCAATGCGATGCGGTACTACCCGTTCGTGCTCGGCGCCCAGCCGGTGCGGCCGATCGATCTCGCCGGCTTCTATGCGGCGATCGCCAACGAAGGCAAGCGGCCGACGCCGCATGTGATCGAGTCGATCACCCAGGACGGCCGCGAGGTCTACAAAGCCAAGGAAGATCTGCAGCCGCTCGCCGGTCGATCCGGCCGACCGTGTTCCAGCTCCGCACCATGCTGCAGGGCGTGGTGGCGCGCGGCACCGCGGCGCGATTGAGCGCGCTGGTCGCCCTACGCTCGGCGGCAAGACCGGCACCAGCGACGATTTCAACGACGCCTGGTTCGCCGGCTTCACCAACGACGTCACGGTGGTGGTCTGGGTCGGCTACGACAACGCCAAGGGCAAGCGCACGCTCGGCCAGGGCCAGGCCGGCTCCAAGGTCGCGATGCCGATCTTCGAGCCGATCATGCGCGCGGTGTGGGCGCAGTACGCGCCGCAGACGCCGCTGCGCGGGCCGTCGCCGGAGGCGGCAAAGCATCTGGTCGCGCTGCCGATCGACCTGAATTCCGGGCAGCGGCTGGACGGCGGCCGCCGCTACGACAACAGCTATTATCGGCGACAACAGCGGCGGCAGCAGCCGCACCTTCATGGAATACTTCCGGCTCGACGACAGCGGCCACCTGATCGCCGAAGATCAGTACATGCTGTCGTCGCGCTCCTACGGCGGCGATCAAAACGGCCCGTTCAGCGGTCCATTTCCGTTCTTCCAATCCTGGTTCAGCGGCGGCGGGCGCGATTACGACGGCAGCCCGAGATACGTCGCGCCGCCGCGTTCGAACTACCAGTCGCGGGCCCGGCACTTACTATTCGCGCGACTACGAAGGCAGGCCGGTCTATATCCGGCCGCCCGATTCCTCGGACGAAGGCGTGCCGCAACCGCAGTATCGCACCCGGCGGCCCGACGCCGGCGCCTACTGGCGCGGCCGCCCGGTCAACTGATACTGATCGAGCCGGTGACGTTCGGCACGACGTTCAGTTGAGGACATCATGAACCGGCTCAAGCTTTCGGTGGCGACCACTGACTACGACCATTTCCGCGATTTCAGGCTCGGCACGGTGCAGGCCGAGGGCATCGAGACCACCTGGTCGATGCTCGGCCACCACGAGGTGTTCGCGCGCTTCACCTTCAACCGCGAATGGGACGCAGCCGAGCTGTCGTTCGCCAAGTTCATGGCGCAGGTGACGCGGAAGGATTCCGACATCATCGGCCTGCCGGTGATCTGCTCGCGGCTGTTCCGGTTCTCGTCGTTCTACGTCAACAAGAAGAGCAAGATCAAAAGCGCCAAGGACCTCAAGGGCAAAACCATCGGCTCGCCGGAATGGGCGCACACCGCCGCCGTCTATATGCGCGGCTGGCTCAACGACGAGCATGGCGTCGGGCTCAAGGACATCCACTGGGTGCAGGCCGGCGCCAACGAGGCCGGCCGCATCGAGAAGGTCGAGCTGAATTTGCCGAAGGGCGTCAAGCTGACCCGCATCAAGGACAAGTCGCTGAGCGAGATGCTGGCGTCCGGCGAGATCGACTGCGCGCTGATCGCGCGGCCGCCCGATTGCTTTCCGCCAGGGCCACCCGGACGTGGTGCGGCTGTTCCCGGACTACTGGGCGATGGAGGAGAAATACTACAAGGCGACCAAGGTCTGGCCGATCATGCACATCATCGCGCTGCAAAAGCGCGTGCTCGACGCCAATCCGTGGGTCGCGCGCAACCTCTACAACGCCTTCCTCGCCTCGAAGAACCGCAGCGTCGAGCGGCTGATGGACCCGGCGGTGTCGCGCTATCCGGTGGCGTGGCTGCCGACCTATATGCGCAAGATGGCGGCGGATTTCGGCGGCGACACGTTCCCCTACGGCATCGACGAGAACCGCCCGACCTGGGAGCAGATGGCTGCGCTATACCTACGAGCAGGGCATCGCCCACCGCCACGTCAAGCCCGAGGAGATTTTCCCGAAGGGGATCATGACCAGCGTAAGGGTATAGACGCGGATCATCGTTGCAGGGAGCGCCGTCACACCATGGCCAATCAGCAGCCGCCTGTCCTTTCACTCAAAGAGCGCGACCGCCGCTGGGCCAGCGTCCGCAAGCTGATGCGAGAGCGCGGCTTCGACGGGCTTCTGGTGGCGGGCTTCCGCGCGCGCGAAATGTACGAGACCTACATCAGCGACGACTACAACGAAGGCTGCGTGATCTTCCCGCTGGAGGGCGACCCGGTCGTCATCACCTGGGCCTATTTGCGGGTGATGCGGGCGCGCTGGTCTGCCGAGCGAGGCAACAATCTCTGGGTCGGCGACTATCGCGTCGCGACCGGAGGCGAAGGCGTCGCCGAGGTGCTGCGCGAGAAGCGGCTCGCCGAGAGCAAGCTCGGCGTGGTCGGGCTGAAATCGCAGGCGCCGACCGAAATCTACGGCGCCATTCCGGCCAACTTCTGGACCGAGCTGACCGAGGCGTGCCCGAAGGCGCGCTGGGAGGACATCTCCGAGGAGTTCAGCTTCCTGATGCTGGTCAAGAGCGACGAGGAGATGAAGCAGGTGCGTTACGCCGCGCAGGCCGCCGAAGCCGCCTGCAAGGTGATCGTCGATGTCACTGCCCCCGGCGTCGGCGAGGAGGTCATATTCGCCGAGGCGACGCGGGAGATGCTCGCCCACGGCATCGGGCTGCGCTATCCGATGATCGTAATGAACTCGGGGCCGCATACGCTGTCCTGGGGACCGCCGCGCTGGACCACGAGCGGCGAGGCGCCGCGCGTCCTGCAGCGCGGCGACCTGATGCAAGCCGAGCTGATGCCGCTCTGCGGCAACCAGGAAATCCAGGTGCAGATGACAGTGGCGCTCGATCCGCTCGACGAGACCAACCGGACGTGCGAACGCGTCGCGCGCCAATCGTACGAGGCCGGCATCAAAGCGATGAAGCCCGGCATGCAGTTCTCCGAGATGCTGGCGATCATGGAGGAGCCGCTGAAGCAGGCCGGCTGCTGGGGCTACACCCCGCTCCTGCATTCGGTGGGACCGCATTTCCTCGCCGGCCGCACCCAGGTCAACGCCGATCAGGCCAAGCTCGACGTGCGCTTCGTCGGCCCGAACGCGGCGCGCCAACGCAAGGCCGCGCTCGAGCCCGGCATGGTGTTTGCCTTCGAGCCCAACGCCTGCATCGGCAATCATCGCGTCAACATCGGCGGCACGGTTATCGTCACGGCGACCGGCTGCGACGAGCTGAACCACCTGCCGACCATGGTGGCGCACAAGCAGTAGGCGCGGCTCGCGGCCTCATGGTGAGGAGCGCCCACAGGGCGCGTCTCGAGTTGTCTCTGTGTCAGCCGCCCTTGATGCCGGCGGCCTTGATGACCGGCCACCATCTGTCAATCTCGGCCTTCTGGAATTTGGCGAGATATTCCGGCGTCTGCTCGTCGCGCGGTGTGAGCTCGTAGCTTTGTTCGGTGAACTTTTTGTGAATGCTGGGATCAGCGAGCGCACTGACCACGGCCCCATTGAGCCTCGTGACGATCTCCTTCGGCGTGCCTTTCGGCGCAAACAGCGCCTGCCAGGGCTCCATGTAGACCCCGGGCGCGCCGCCCTCGTCCACGGTCGGGATGTCGGGCGCGTTGGCCGTGCGTTTCTTCGCCATCATCGCAAAGGCTTTGATGCGGCCGGCGCGGATTTGCGGCAGCGTGGTGATCGGATCGAGGATCGCCATGTCGATATTGCCGCCGACCAGGTCCGGGATCACCGGCGCAACACCGCGGTAAGGCACGAAGCCGAAGCGAGTGCCCGTAACCTGCTGGAACAGGACACCGGCGACGTGCGACGGACTGCCAGGCCCGGCGGTACCGCAGGTGCCCTTGTCCGGATTGGCCTTAAGCCAGGCGATCAGGCCTTTGAGGTCGTTGGCCGGAAGGTCCTTCTTGCCGACGATCAACCAGGGCGTCCAGCCGATCAGCGCGATCGGCGCAAAATCCGCGACCACATCGTAGTTGAGGTTGTAGACCGCCGCGTTAAGGACGTGCGTGACGTTGGCGCCATAGATCAGGGTGTAGCCGTCGGGCGCCGCGCGCGCGACCCGGCCGGTGCCGATCGAGCCCGACGCGCCGGTGACGTTCTCGATCACCACCGGCTGGCCGAGCGAAGTACGCATGCCTTCGGCGATCAGGCGCGCGTTGGTGTCGAGTGCGCCGCCGGCAGGCACCGGGACCACCATCGTGATCGGCCGCGCCGGGAACATCTGCGCGAAGACGGCTTGAGGCCAAGCCGGAAGCGCGGCCGCGCCAGCAAGCTTGAGGAATTGTCGGCGTCGTAAGTTCATTTCATCTCCCCTCAGTTCAGCTTGAGCACCGACCGCACGAACGCGGTCACCGCCTGTTTCGCCTGCTGCGTCGCCTCCGGATCGTAGCCGAGATGCGGACCGTACTCGACGCAGGCATCTTTATAGGTGAACGGCTGGCCGGTCGCGGCATTGGCCAGTACGCCGCCCGCCTCCTCGCGGATCGTGCAATGACGGACGGTCTGCGATTTTGGCGATACGAAAGGCGTGGTCGGAAGAAACTGACCATCGAAGGCATGCGGCGCGTTCGGATATTCGGTGACCTCGACGTCGCGGCCGGCGGCCTTGAGCCGCGTCGCGTAGGCCTTGCACAGCGCGATCGGGTTGTAGTCGTCGGGCGTGCCGCCGAAGATGCGGATCGGCCTGTCCACGTCGGTATCACCGACGAACGTCGTGGCGCAATCCGGATAGAACGGGATGTAGGCGGCGAACTCGACGCCCGACTTGTTCCAGAGCTGGTGGAAGCGCTTGAGGCTGGCGTAAAGCGCAGCCTGGCCGCCGCGCGAGAAGCCCATCAGCGCGATACGCTGCGGATCGACCCGTGGATGCTTGGCCAGCACGTCGAGGCCGCGATAGATGTCGAGGATGAAGTTGAGCCGGCCAAGCAGGGCTTGGTTGGTGCTGGTCGACGTGAGCCCGCGGCCGGTAAAGCCGTCGACGGCGAAGGTGGCGACGCCGATCGAGTTGAACTCCCTCGCCCACAGCTCGATGTTGGAGCCCATGCCGCCGGAGCCGTGCATCAACACGACCACGGGCAAGCGACCCTGGGCCGGCGGCAGCCGCAACACGCCGCCGACGTCGACAGGTTTGGCCTCGGCGTCGCCGGTGAGGAACTGCTTGTCCGACAGTGTCAGGGTGTGGATCGGGTAAAGCTCGGTGTGCGCTGCGAAGTCCTTCGGCGCCGCCTCGCCGGCGAGCGCAGGCGCGGCGAGAGCGAGCGCAAATGCAGCAAGGATCGAGCTTCGGATCATGCCGTTTCCTCCCCAATCGATTTTCGGGCATAATAGGCCAATTCCGGGCGTAAGATCAGCCGCCCGCGCCGATGGAGACCACGAATGCCCCGCCACAAGACTTATGTCCCGCATGGCGTCATCCCGGCCGTCATCCTGCCGTTCCATGACGACTTGTCGATCGACGAGGCGAATTTCAGGAAGCACCTGCGCGACGTCACCTCGGCGGAAGGGCTGTCGGCGGTCACCATCAACGCGCATTCAACCGAAGTGGCCTCCTGCACCTTCGACGAGCAGAAGCGCGTGCTCGACATCGCCGGCTCCGAGATCGGCGACAAATACCCGCTGGTCAACGGCATCTGGGCCGACGGCTCGCATCGAAGCGGCGCGGCTCGCCAAGATGGCGGCGGCCGGCGGCGCTTCGGCGCTGCTGGTGTTCCCGCCGGCGCCGTTCACGCTGGGCCAGAACGCCGCGATGGCGCTGGAGCACTTCAAGCGCATCGCCGACGCCACCGACCTGCCGCTGATCGCGTTCCAGTATCCGCTGGCGACCGGCCAGGGCTATCCGAACGAGACGATCCTGCGGATGATCGAGGAGATCCCGACGCTGAAGGCGATCAAGGACTGGGCCGGCACGCCGCAGCAGCACGAATGGCATGTGCGCACGCTGCAGAACCTATCGCGGCCGTTCAACGGTGCTGTCGACGCAAAGCTCGTGGCTGATGGCGTCGCTGACGCTCGGCTGCAAGGGCCTGCTGTCGGGCAGCGGCAGCGTCATCGCCGACCTGCAGGCGCAACTGTTCCGCGCCGTGCAGGCAGGCGATCTGAAGACCGCGCAGGCGATCAACGACCGCATCTATCCGCTGGCCAGCGTGTTCTACGCCCAGCCCTGGGTCGACATGCACAACCGCATGAAGGAAGCGCTTGTGCTGCTCGGCAAGTTGCCGCGCGCCGTGGTGCGGCCGCCGCTGGTCAAGATCGAGCGCGCCGAGATCGAACGCATCAGGAAGGCGCTGGTCGAGGCCGGCCTGCTCCAGAAGGCCGCGGTGCGCGCGGCGTAGCCGTCGCTACGCCCCTCGCCCGTTTCGGCCGCGGCGCAGTGTCAGCAGCGCCGCAGTAACCAATTTCATGGCCTCGGTCGGGCGCTTGCCGCGCAGATGCACCAAGCCGACCTTGCGGGCGGCGCGCGGCGACAGCGGTGCTACCACGGTGTTGGGCATCGGGACATGGCCCTCGCCCAGACACAGGCTCGGCACGATCGAAGCGCCCAGACCGACCGCAACGAGACTCTTGATCGCCTCGACGTTGTCGAAGGTCATCACCGGCTTTGGCGCCGGGCCCGAACGCGACAGCCACTCGGCCACCACACGGTGCAGCGCCGATTCCTCGTTGCCGAGAATGAGCGGACAGCGCGACAGGAACAGGGGCGTTACCTTTTTCGGCACCGGACCGAACGCCGCGGGCACGATGGCGACCAGCTCGTCCTCCAACAGCGGCACGGTCTCGAACGCGTGCGGATCGACCGGCAGCGCGCATATGCCGAGATCGAGCGCGTTCGACTTCAGAAACTTCAGGGTGCCGGCGGTCAGGCCGGCCTTGAGGCTGATCTCCAGGCTCGGATGAGCGGTCTTCAGCTTTTGCAGAACGGGCGGCAGCGCGTACATCATCATGGTCATACTGGTGCCGATGCGGACGCGGCCGACGCCGCCATCGACGAAGCGGCGCATCGAGGCGCGCACGCGCCGGTCTTCGTCGAGCAGATGCCGCGCGTGCTCAATCAGTTTCTCGCCGGCTTGCGTGAGATGCGCGCGCTTGCCGAGCCGCTCCACCAGCGCGACGTTGAAACGTTTCTCCAGCTCCTGGACCTGATGCGTCACCGCGGGCTGCGTCAGATTGAGCTCCTTCGCCGCCGCGGTAAAACTGCCGCGCGCGACCACTTCGACGAAAGCGCGGAGCTGATCGAGGTTGAGACTGCGCATGGCCATAAAGATCGATTATCGTTTCGATGAAAACAATGATGTTGTGCGCTGACGCGCTTTCCGCAAGCATGCAGCGCAGGGCCATTCGGGGGAATGGAGATGTGCAATGCACATGCGCCACGCGACGCCGCCACCGGCATACCCTGATACCGTCGTCATAAACGCAGCAGTGCCGCGCCCGGCCAGCGCAGTGCTTTGCATGGATCATAGGCATCGCGTGCGAATCGCTGCGGAATTTTAACGCAGCCGTCGTCACTACACTTTAAGGCGTTGGCACCCGCCTTGCTTGAACCATCACGGCCATCGGGGCGACCGAAATTAGATAATCTCATTCGACGGGAGCTGCTGCGATGCTCGCCAACATTTTCATCGTCACTTTCGTAAGCTCGTTCGTCGCCATCGTCGTCTTCGGTCATGTCCTGCTGATCACCGCGATCTGGCCCGATCCCTTCAAAACTCGACGTGATCAACACCTCGATACCGTTGCGGGAGCGAACCAGCGCCTCCATCTCTCAAAATAACGGAGAGCCCTGATGTCGAAGTTAATCGGCTTTGCTTTCCTCGCCGTGCTGGCCGGGACATCGGTCGTCGCCTGGTCCAGATCCACCACCCACGAGCCTCGCACGGTTCAAGTGAGCACGATCTCGCCTCACGAGATGCACCTGAAGATCGACGCCAACGCATTGCCGGTCTTCAAGCTCGACGACAGATCGATGGAATTGACGGCCCCCTGAGCTGTCGCTCTCAAACCGGCTCGGCGTCGATCAGCACGAAGGCGATGCAGCACGGCTCGCTCGGTGCGGTTGCTCCAGGCGTGATTGGTGCCGCGCTGGATCAGCACGTCGCCGGCCTTGAGCAGCACCTCGCCCTCGTCCATCAGCGCATAGATTTCGCCGGACAGCACGATCGCGTAGTCGATGGTGTCGGTCTTGTGGAAGCCGGGATGGCGCTTGTTGGCGAGGTCGCGGACATAGCCCTTCGGCCTTGGCGTCGTGGCTCTGAGTCCGGCGCGCGCAGCGCCGCGACCCGCTGCGAATCCGGCGGATATTCGACGACGCGGAATTTCGAGCCGTTCTTCGGCGGCGGCAGGCGCTGCTGCCCGCCGAGCGTCGGGTCGTCGTTGCCGGCGTTGCTGGCGGGCGTCGCAGCAGTCTCCCACAGCTCGGTGACCGCGGTCGCGCCGGGACCGCGGTCGAACACCGCCGGCGCCGGGCCGTCCGAGATGAAGACGGCGCGGCCTTGGGCGTTGTGACCGGTGACGACGCGGCGGATGGGTCGGGGCATGTCGGAAATCCTTGAATTCGAGGCATGTCGCTGCGGCGGCACGCGAATTTGTACGCTTGACGAGTTGCCGCGACAACGTGCTTGCTGCGGCCGTTCGCATTCGTTCGACGGACCGCCGATGGCCTCACCCGACCGTTTCCTGCTCGCCGCCGTGATGGGCTGGCCGATCTCGCAGTCGCGCTCGCCGATGCTGCACAATTTCTGGTTCGCCCAGCATGGGCTTGCCGGCAGCTACGTGCCGCTGGCGATCCCGCCGGAGCGGCTGGACAAGCGCGCTGCGCGCACTGCCGGCGCTGAATTTCTCCGGCTGCAACCTGACCATCCCGCTCAAGCAGGACGCCATGCGGATCGTCGACGAGGTCGACATCACGGCGAAGAAAATCGGCGCGATCTCCTGCGTCGTGGTGCGGCCGGACGGCTCGCTGTCGGGCTCCAACAACGACTGGTACGGCTTCATCCACAACATCCTGGAGTTCATGCCGGACTGGCGCGCCGGACGCCGGCCCGGTCGCGGTGATGGGCGCGGGCGGCGGCGCGCGCGCCGTGGTCTATGGGCTGATGGAGCGCGGCGCGAAGGAGATCAGGCTGTGCAACCGCACCCATGCGCGGGCGCTGACCCTGGCCAAGGAATTCGGCGGGCCGATCACGGTATTGCCGTGGGAGCAGCGCCATGACGCGATCGAGGGCTGCGCCATGCTGGTCAACGCCACCAGCCAGGGCATGGTCGGCCAGGCCGCGCTCGATCTGCGGCTCGACAAGCTGCCGACGGCGCGCTGGTCAACGACATCATCTACATCCCGCGCGAGACGCCGCTGATCGAGGCGGCGAGGAAGCGCGGCAACCGCACCGTCACCGGACTGGGGATGCTGCTGCACCAGGGCATCCCGGCCTGGAAGGCGTGGTTCGGCATCGAGCCGAAGGTCACGGCGGAGTTGCGCGCGAACGATCGAGGCGACGCTGTAGGTTCAGGGGGCGGAAGCCACCCGGGTGCGGCGAGCCGTGCCGCGGGCATGCGCAACGACCGCTTTTTGAGCTTTCGCCGCTGGCGCGGCCGGCTTCTGGGCCTTCGCGGCCGGCGTATCAGCTTTGCGTGCGCTGGCTTCGGCGAGCTTTGTCTTGGCGGCGCGCGGAGCGGCAGGCGGTGTTTTAATAATGCGCGCGATGATTTGCAGCGGCGTTTCGGCCGAGGAGTTCACGGTCGGCGTTGCGGCCGGGCGCGTCCCGGACTTGGCGGGGGGCCGAGCGGCAAGCGCAGTCACGGTCCGGGCGGAGGTGCCAAGCGCCAACTTCGTCTTGCGCCCATGCCTGCTCTTCAACGCGCCGCGGACCGCGTTCAGCGCGGTGGCCCGCCGCTCCGGTATCGCGCTGGCTTCAAGGCCCGCTTCGTCTGGGGGCGCAAGCGTCGTCGCATGGGCAAGTTCCGACATCAACCGCGTGACGCGAACCGCCTTGACCTGGTGCGCGACCGCCTCGGCCACTTCGACGCACGGCGCGCGCGCCGGCATCAGTTTGGTTTCGGGGTTGCGATGCATCTCGGCCTTGGTCCACTGATCGGCCGGGCGGCCGGTAATGCGCAGCACATAGTTGCGGGTCTCGCCGGGCAAGCTCTTGCGCTTCGTCATCCAGTCGATCACCCGGCCTGGCCCGGCGTTGTAGGCGGCCGCGGCAAGACCGAGATTGCCGAACTGCACGCGCAACTGACTCAGGAAGCGCCCGGCGGCATGCAGCGCCTGGATTGGCTCGAATGGATTCATCAAGCCGACCTCGGCCGCCGTCTTCGGCATGAACTGGGCAATGCCTTGGGCGCCGGCCCGACTCACGCTTTGGGTGTCAAAGCTGCTCTCCTGCCAGATCAGATTGGCGAAGAAGGGCACCGGCAGATCGTTGGCGCGAGCGACCGAGGCAACGGCGCTACACACGCCGCTGCGGGTGAGCGTGAATGAAGGTTCGGTGCGAGTCTCGACCGGCGCAGGATCGAGCGCATAGGCACGGGCCTCATCTTCGTTCCATATGTCGTGGTCGGCGAACTGGCCGATCACGGCGGCCGGCAGCGGCGTCACCGGATGGATATGCCTATAGGCGAAGGACGTGAGTTCGGGCGGCGGTGCGTCGGTGGACGCGCAAAGCTCCGCTGGCGCGGCAATGCAAACAAATGCGCAGATCGAAATCGATCGTGTAATCGTCACTGACGCCGCACAGGCGCCCGCGAGCCGGCGCCTGCCCCCTGTCCGATTTTGTTTTGAGGCGCAGCGGCCCCCGCGAACAAAGCTCGTGCTGGCCGTTCGTGACGATTTTGTGGACGCGAGAGAGATAATCGCAGCGAAGATGTTAATGGATATTCATCGAAAAAAGGTTCCGCGCAGAAACTTGATGTACGATGCCTGATTTTTCGGGCCAGAAATGCTGTTCATGTTGATGATGGCGTGCGCAACACATCGCAAAAAATTTTGCGGAACTTCAACGCCGGACGCGGATCATATTACCGGCGGCACGCGCATAGACCCGAAGCGTCATTCGAGCAGCGGCTGCACATCGCTCGAGGGATATCTCGGAGCAGGCAAAAGCAGCGGCCGCTACGAGATCTTCGAGCGGTAGTGGTCCCAGGTCTTCTTGAACAGGCTCGGCGAGCGGAGCTTCTGCCGGCAGGCGGCCTGCTCCTCGTCGCTGAACACATACGGATCGCCGATCTGCATCGCCATGTACTGCCGCCGCGCGTTCTCCTCGACGTAAGCCGCGTAGGCGAAGCATTCGAGGATGTCCTCGCCCGCGGCGACCACGCCGTGAGCCTTGAGCATCACCACCGGCTGCTCGCCCATGATGGCGACCATCTTCTCGCCCATCTCCCGGGTGTTGACCGACATCGGCGAGTTCATCACCGGCATGTCGCCGAGCAGCGAGGCCTGGGCATAGACCACCTTCTGCGGCACGCCGGTCATGGTCAGATAGGTCGACCATTGCGGATGGGTGTGGAACACGGCGTTGACCTTCGGCCGCGCGCGATAGACCTCGGCATGGATCGGGAATTCCAGCGGCGGCTTGACGTTGCCGCCGTCGACCGGCCTGCCGTCGAGATCGACCGCGACGATGTCCTCGACGGTGAGGCAGGCGCGCATGCGAGGCGCCGGAGTTGATGTAGAACGAATTGGCGTCGCGCCGCACGCTGCAATGGCCGTTGTGGTCGATGTATTCGGCGCTGCTCCAGCATGCGGATCGCGTCCACCAGTTCCTGCTTGATCTGCTGCTGCGACGGCTGTGCCATGGTTCACACTCCGCTTCCCGTCCGTCATGGCCGGGCTTGTCCCGGCCATCTCGCTTAGGAAGGCACCGTGCCTACCTAAGCGGGATCACCGGGTCACGGCGCTTCGCGCCGGCCCGGTGATGACCGTAACATACACGACGCGCCGAGCGGGGCCTAGCATTACCGGAACGCTTGCGCCAAGCTGAGCGCCTGGTTGGGCGTGCAGCATGGCCTCGGTCAAAAGCTACGACTACATCATCGTCGGCGCGGGCTCGGCCGGCTGCGTGCTGGCCAACCGCCTGACCGAGGACCGCGACACCAACGTGCTGGTGCTGGAGGCCGGCGGCTGGGACCGCGATCCGTGGATCCACATCCCGCTGGCCTGGGGCAAGATCCTCACCAACCGCCTGCACGACTGGATGTATTTCACCGAGCCCGAGCCCAACCTCGCCGGCCGCAAGATCGAATGCGCGCGCGGCAAGGTGATCGGCGGCTCGTCCTCGATCAACGCCATGACCTATTCGCGCGGCCACCGCGGCGATTACGACCGCTGGGCGGCGAACGGCCTGCCGACCTGGTCCTACGCCCATGCGCTGCCCTATTTCAAAAAGCAGGAAACCTGGCAGGACGGCGCCGAGCGCGCACCGCGGCGGCGACGGCCCGCTCGGCACCTGCTGGTCGACCTTCGAGGACCCGCTGGCCGACGCCTACACCGCGGCGAGCCGGGCCGCGGGGCTGAAGTGGAACAACGACCTCAACAGCGGCAGCAACGACGGCATCGGCCGCAACCAGAACACCATCCGCGACGGCCGGCGATGCAGCGCGGCGGTCGCCTATCTGCGGCCGGCGATGGAGCGGCCGAACCTCACCGTCGAGGTCGACGCGCTGGTGGCGCGCATCGTGATCGAGGGCAGCCGCGCCGTCGGCGTCGAATACCGCCGCGGCGGCGAGACCCATCACGGTGCGCGCCCACCGCGAGGTGCTGCTGGCCGGCGGCGTGATCAATTCGCCGCAGATCCTGATGCTGTCCGGCATCGGCGATCCCGACGCGCTGCGCGCCGCCGGCGTCAAGCCGCAGGTGCCGCTGCGCGGCGTCGGGCAGAACCTGCAGGACCACGTCACGGCGATGATCTCGTTCGAGCGCAAGCCGCCGGCCGGCACGGTGCACAGGGCGATGCGGCTCGACCGCATCGCCGTCGCGCTCGCCGACACGCTATCTGCTCGGCGGCACCAGCGTCGCGAGCGACATCCCGGGCGGCATGGCGTCGTTCGCCCGCGTGATGCCGGACGCCAACGTGCCGGACATCCAGCTGCTGCTGGCCGGCGCGCCGCTCACCGCGCATCCGTATCTCAAGCCGTTCCGCCAGCCCTACCAGGACGCATTCGGCGGCCGCGTCGTCATGCTGCATCCGGAGAGCCGCGGCGAACTGATGCTCGCCTCGACCGATCCCGGCACGCCGATCCGCATCCGGCAGAACTTCATGTCGACCGAGCGCGAATGGAAGACGCTTGCGCGCGCGGCATGCGGCTGATGCACGACATCATGAGCCAGCCGCAGATGCAGCCGTTCGTCGCCAAGCGAGCTCAACCCGGTGTTCGGCTCCGACGCCGACGCTCGACGAGCACATCCGCAACACCGCGATCACGCTCCATCACCCGCTCGGCACCTGCAAGATGGGCCGCGAGCAACGACGAGACGCGCGGTGGTCGATCCGCATCTGCGCGTGCGCGGCGTCGAGCAGCCTGCGCGTGATCGACGCCTCGGTGATGCCCGACCTGATCAGCGGCAACATCAACGCGCCGGTGATGATGATCGCCGAGAAGGCCGCCGACATGATCCGCGGCCGGCCGACCCTGGCGCCGCTCAACGTCTGAGCTGCCGGAGTACGTCATGTCCCGCATGCCGCCGCTCGCCGTCGAAGCGCTCACGCCCGAGCAGAAGCGCGTCTACGACCAGATCGCGGGCAAGCGCAAGACCGTGCGCGGGCCGTTTCCGATGTGGCTGCGCAATCCGAAGCTCGCCGAGCACGCCAACCAGTTCGGCATCGCGCTGCGCGACCACAGCACCATCGGCCGGCGGATTTTCGAGCTTTGCGTCATCACCGTGTGCCGGGCCGGGTCGGTGCAATACGCCTGGTCGTCGCACGCGCCGCAGGCCGAGATGGCCGGCATCGCGCCGGAGATCGTCGAGGCGATCCGCGAGAACCGCACGCCGGAGTTCAAGAAGGCCGACGAGCGCATTGCCTACGAGGTCGCGACCGAGATCATGGCGACCGACGGCGCTGAGCCAGGCCAGCTACGACAAGGCTGTCATGCAGTTCGGCGAGCAAGGCATCGTCGAATTGATCAGCACCATCGGCTATTACGCCATGGTCGGGATTTTCCTGAAGAGCTTCGACGTGCGTCCGCCGGACGGCAGCACGCCGCTGAAATAAAAGGGAGGGGATCGTGGCGCGCTTCGAACCGGTGAAAGTCGATCAGCTCACGCCTGAGCACAAGGCGCTTGTACGAGGTGGTGCGGGCCAACCGGCCGAAGCTGGTCGGCCCGTTCTCGGTGCTGATGCACAATCCGCCGCTGGCCGACGCCGTCAACCAGGTGGTCGATGCCGTGCGCAAGGACGGCAAGCTCGACAAGCGGCTCTACGAGCTGATCGTGCTGATCACGGTGCGGCACGCCGCGGCGGCCTATGCCTGGGCGGTGCATGAGCCGCTGGCGCGCAAGGCCGGCGTTGTCGGGCGACGTGGTCGACGCCATCCACGCCGAGCGCAAGCCGCCGTTCGCCAAGGCCGACGAGAAGGCGATCTACGAGGCGGTCACCGAGCTGCTCAACACCAACAAGATCGGCGACGCCGCCTATCAGGCGCTGATCCAGCAGTTCGGGCTGCCGGAGACCATCGAGATCATCACCTGCGTCGGGCTCTATTGCATGATCGGGTCCGTGATCAACGCGTTCGAGGTGCCGACGCCGAACGGCGAGAAGCCGTTCTGAGGGAGCAGCGCATGTTCGTGAAGCTTTCCATCACCGGCAGAGTCACCCTGGAAGACCGCGACAACTTCCGCGCCTTCAAGCTCGTGGTCGAGGGCGGCCCGGCGCGGCTCGACCAGGCCCGCCGCGCGCTCGCCAACACCGCCGAGCTGCCCGACGACAAGCACGCCTGGATCTACGAGCAGGCGTTGCGGCAGCGCCCGAGGTCGCGGGCGATACGGCGTGGCAGGCCAACCTCGGCACCATGATCGAAAAAGCCAAGCCGCACGGCTGGATCGACGAGCAGAAAAAGGCGATCAAGGCGCACATCGAGTGGGTGGAACCGGCATGAGCCTGGAATTCGGCATTTTCGATCATCTCGACCGCAGCGACCTGCCGCTGCGGGACTACTACGAGCAGCGGCTGAAGGTGATCGAGGCGTTCGACCGGCTGGGCTTCTACGCCTACCACGTCGCCGAGCACCACTTCACGCCGCTCGGCATGGCGCCGTCGCCGAGCGTGTTCCTGTCGGCGATCGCGCAGCGCACCAGGCGGCTGCGCTTCGGCACGTTCGTCTATGCGCTGCCGGTCCACCACCCGCTGCGGGTGCTGGAGGAAATCTGCATGCTCGACCACATGAGCGGCGGCCGCGTCGAGATCGGCTTCGGCCGCGGCTCGGTGCCCTACGAGATCGCCTACTACGGCCAGAACGCCGAGGAGCGGCAGCAGATCTATGCGGAGCGGCTGGAATTGATCCTCAAGGCCTTCACCGTCAAGCGGCTGGACTGGAACGGCAAGTACGACCAGTTCCACGACGTGCCGATGGAGATGGACTCGCTGCAGAAGCCGCACCCGCCGCTATGGTACGGCGCGCATTCGCCCGACAGCGCCGAGCGCGCCGCCCGCAAGGGCCTGCACATGGTCACCAACGACCAGCCGGCGCCGGCGCGCGCCATGGTCGAGCGTTACCGGCAAGGTCTGGCGCGAGCTGCAGTGGCACGCGGCGAAGAGCCGAAGATGGGCTTCGTGCGCTTCGTGGTGGTGGCCGACACCGATGCCGAGGCCATGGCGATCGCGCGGCGCGCCTACCTGCGCTGGCGGTCGAGCTTCACGCCACCTGTTCCAGAAATTCGGCACCCAGCCGGAATCGCCGCTGCGGGTGAACGCCTTCGACGATCTGATCAAGCAGGGCCAGGGCATCGCCGGCTCGCCCGACACCGTGCGGGCGTTCCTGGCGAAGCAGGTCGAGGACAGCGGCGCCAACTACGTGGTCGGGCAATTCTGCTTCGGCGACCTCACGCTCGACGAGATGCTGCGTTCGGTGGAGCTGTTCGCCGGCCAGGTGATGCCGGCGCTGCGCGCTGGACAGCCAGCGCAAAGGGAGCTTGCGTCGTAGCGGGAGCCATTCTTGATCAAATCGTCGCACCTTGCGCGCTTCCCCTCTCCCCTCGCGGGAGAGGGGAAGCGAGTATGCCGGCCTTCGGCATTCGAGATACTCAGTCCATATTCACCCAATCTGTTCTGATGTGAAGTTCAATGGACACGGACGTCCTCATCGTCGGCGCGGGCCCGGTCGGGCTGACTCTGGCGATCGATCTCGGCCGCCGTGGCGTGCGCTGCACGCTGATCGAGCAGAAAACCGCGCCGCACATGTGGCCGAAGATGGAGCGCTGCAACGCGCGCTCGATGGAAATCTACCGGCGGTTGGGGCTCGCCGAAAAAATCCGCGCGGCCGGGTTGCCGTCGTGGGTGCCGATGGACGTCTATATCGTCACCTCGCTGATCGAGCCGCCGCTGTTGCACCTGCCCTACCCGTCGGTCGATGCGGCGAAGAAGGAGATCGCGGCGAGCAACGACGGCACGCTGCCGCTCGAGCCATACCAGCTCATCTCGCAATACACGCTCGAACCGCTGCTGAAGTCGGTGGCCGAGACATTGCCGAGCGTGACGGTGCGCTACGGCTGCGAGTTCCTGTCGTTCGGGCAGGACGCTGCTTCCGTTACCGCCGAGGTCAGCGAGGACGGCAAGATTTCGAACATCACCGCAAAATACCTGGCCGGCTGCGACGGCGGCACCAGCGTCATCCGCAGGCAGCTCGGCTTCAAGCTCGCGGGCGAAGGCAACATCCTGCAGCTTCGTCAGGCGCTTTATCGCTGCGACGGCCTGTTCGAACGCATCGCGATCGGCAAGGGCCGCCACTATCACGTCGCCGATTCGCAATCGACGCAGCTCATCGTGCAGGACTCGACCCGGCACTTCACGCTGCACTCGGTGGTGGAAAAGGATGAGGACATGGCGGCGATGTTCGACAAGGCCGTCGCCATGCCGCTGAACTACGAGATGCTCTATGTCGGCGAATGGCGGCAGAACCTGCTGGTCGCAGACCGCTTCATGGATGGCCGCGTGCTGCTCGCCGGCGACGCCGTGCATCTGATGATCCCGACCGGCGGGCTCGGCATGAACACCGGCGTCGGCGACGCCATCGATCTCGGCTGGAAGCTCGCAGGCACGCTGCAAGGCTGGGGCGGTGCCGGCCTGCTCGCCTCCTACGAGGCGGAGCGGCGGCCAACAGGCGAGCGCAACGTGGGTGCCTCGCGCTACGCCTCGCTGGGCCGGCGCAAATGGCGGGCACAGTGGAAGCCGGACATCGGCGACAACACGCCGGCAGGCGCCGCGACCCGCGCCAATCTCGCCGCGGTCGCCGACATCGAGCAGCGCAAGACCAACGAGATGATCGGCGCCGAGCTCGGCTATCACTACGCTGGTTCGCCGCTGATCGCGTCGGAGCCGGGCGAGCCGCCCTACGACTACATCGACTACACGCCGAGCACGTTCCCCGGCGTCCGACTGCCGCATGCCTGGCTGCCGGATGGCAGCGCCGTGCAGGATCGGATCGGCGACGGCTACACGCTGCTGCGATTGGGCGGCGCGGCCGGCGACAGTGGGCTCGCCGCGGCGTTCGCGAAATATGGCGCACCGTTCGCGACGCTCGATCTGCCGGGCCAGGCCGCCCGCGACATCTACGGATACGATTTCATCCTGGTGCGGCCCGACCTGCATGTGGTCTGGCGCGGTAACCGCGCGCCGGAAAATCCGGATAAGCTTGCCGCCATCGCAACCGGACACTGACCATGCCGACCCTCAAGGACATCGCGGGCCTACCGCCCTACGGCAACGGGACGCTGCCAGCGGGCATCCGCTCGCGGCTGATCGACAACGTCAACGGCATGACCGTTCACATGCTAGAGGCGGGCTTCGAGACGCCGGGCCGGCCTGCCGTGCTGCTGCTGCACGGCTTCCCCGAGCTGGCCTATAGCTGGCGCAAGGTGATGCCGACGCTGGCGGCGGCGGGTTATCACGTCATCGCGCCGGATCAGCGCGGCTATGGCCGCACTGTGGGCTGGGACGGCTCGTTCGACGCCGAGCAGGACCCGTTTCGCATGCTCAACATGGTGCGCGACGCCATTGGGCTCATTTATGCGCTCGGCTATCGCTCGGTCGCCATGGTGGCCGGGCACGACGCCGGCTCGCCGGTCGCCGCGTGGTGTGCGCTGGTCCGGCCGGACATCTTCCGCTCGGTGGTGCTGATGAGCTCGCCGTTCCCGGGCGCGCCGAGCCTGCCGTTCAATTCGGCCAATGGCCAAGCGCCGCCAAAACCGGCGCCGACCGACGACGAGATCGACGCCGAACTCGCCAGGCTTTCCCGGCCGCGGAAGTACTACCAGAACTACCAGCGCAAGCCCGGCTCGAACGAGGACATGTTGCACGCGCCGCAGGGGCTGCACGCGTTCTTTCGCGCCTACTACCACTACAAAAGCGCCGACTGGAAGGACAACAAGCCGTTCCGGCTCAAGGCGCGGACCGCCGAAGAGCTGGCGAAGATGCCGACCTACTACGTGATGGATGCCTACAAAGGCATGGCGGCGACGGTCGCGCCCTATATGCCGACCGCCGCGGAGATCGCAGCGTGCCGATGGCTGACCGAGGATGAGGTCGCGGTCTACGCCGCCGAGTATGCGCGCACGCAATTCACCGGCGCGCTGCAGGGCTATCGCGTGCGGCGCGGCAACGACCCCAGGAGTTTGGCCGAGATGCACACGTTCTCGGGCCGCACCATCGACGTGCCCTCGATGTACGTCGCGGGCAAGAGCGACTGGGGCACCTACCAGACACCCGGCGCCGAGGAGGCGATGCGCACGAAAGCCTGCACCAACATGGTCGGCTTCCATCTTGTGGACGGCGCCGGCCATTGGGTACAGCAGGAGCAACCGGAAAGAACGGCGGAACTCTTCGTCCGGTTCCTGAAAAGCCAGAAAGGCTAAAGCGGCTTCTTGTCGATCTGGCCGTTGTTGCGGACGTACCAATGCTCGCTCGGGAACGGTTTGCCGGCGACGCGGTCGGCAAGCCAATCGGCAACGAGAATAGGCGGGAACGGCCCGAGGTTCGCGGCCGGCACGTTGCCGACCGAGTGCCGCGATTCCTGGTAGACCACGATGCGCTTGGGCCCCTGCACCGCGCTCACCAGGCGGAACGAATGCTCGACCGGCGACAGCTCGTCGAACTCGCCGGCGACGCAGAGATACGGACACTTCACCTTGTCGGCGTGGCCTTCCCAGGTCATGCCCTGCGCGCATCTTGTCGAACTCCGCCTCGTCGGTGATGCCGGACATGTACATGAAGCGCTTCTTGAAGGTCGGCGACGCCTCCTGGAAGATCGTGTGGCAGCCGGGCTCGTGGCACACCGAGATCACCGCGCAGGCCGAAACGCGCGGCTCGTGCGCGGTGAGCAGCGTGCCGAAGAACGTGCCGAAGCTCGTGCCCGACACCGTGACCTTGCCCATGTCGATCTCGGGCCGCTTGGCGAGCCAGTCGCAGACCGCTTTGCCGGTCGCGCACCAGTTCTCCATGCTGAAATAGATGCCAAGCATCGGCGACTCGTACTGGCCCGGCCCGTCGATCGAGAGCACGGCGAAGCCGCGGTTGAGATAGCGGTCGCCGTAGAGCGCGGTCTGGATTTCCTTGTAGCTGTCCATGCCGGGCACCGAGATCACCACCGGGATCTTGCCGCCGGAGTAGTTCGGCGGCAGGTGGAACCAGGCCGGCAGCGCGGTGTCCTTGAACGGAATCCAGGCGGCCTCGACCTTGTGGTCGGCCATCGCGGCGTACTTGGTGTAGTTCTCGCGCTTCTTCATGTGGCAGGCGACGTTCTGCTCGTCGTTCTGGTCGTAGGGCCATTGCGCCGCGCCCCAATAGACCGCCGCCATGAAATAGTTGTCGCGCGCGGTGACCTGGTTGCCGGCCTCCTCGGCGGCCTTGGCCTTGGCCTCGCGGCGGCGCGCCACCGCCTCGAAGGCCGGCGCGATGTCGGCCATCTTCTTGACCCGCTCGCGGACGCCGACGATGTCGGCCGTCGCCCTCCGGCCCGCACGGGCCGGAGATGTAGATCGAGCGCGGCTGATCCCAGTCGATGCCGTTCGAGCGGACGATGTTGTCCAGCACCCAGCGCTGCTCCTCGAACCGCTTCATATGCGGCTCGCCGCGCTTGTCCATGATCGGCTGCGGAATGCGCTCCATGAAATCCTCCCTGCTTTTCGTGAGCGGCAGCTTAGGTGAAAGCCGCGCCAGAATTGACAGGCCGGTGCTTTGCCACCCCGGCCTGCTGAGCTACGGTATGGGCGGAAACGATCAGCAGGAGGCGCACCATGCCGGGCAAGACCATCAAAATCCGCTCGAACGAGGGCGGCGAGTTCGATTGCTATCTCGCAATGCCCGCAGGCCGCCGACAAGGTGCCCGCGATCGTGCTGGCCTGCGCCGTGCACGGCGTCGACGCCGACATCGTCGCAGCTCGCCGAGGAATTCGCCGCGGCGGGCTATATCGCGGCGGCGCCGGACCTGTTCTGGCGGACCGTGCCCGGACCGCTCAGCCACGACGACAAGCGCTCCCAGGAGCGGTCGCAGCCGCGGCTGGAAAAGATCAAGACCAACGAGCGCGACATGGCCGATACGCTGGCTTATCTGCGCACCTTGCCGCAATTCAACGGCCGCGCCGCGGCGATGGGCTTCTGCTACGGCGGGCCGTACGCGATCCTTGGCGCCGAAGCGGCTCGGCTATGCCGCCGGCATTATCGTGCCACGGCACGCAGATGCTCGACTACATCAGTGAGCTCGACGGCGTGACGCAGCCGGTCTGCATCATGTGGGGCGACCAGGACCACCGGGCGCCGCCGGAGGTGCTGGACGCCTACCGGCCGGTGCCGGCGCGCATGAAGAACGTCGAGGTGCACATTTTCCCGGGCATGCTGCACGGCTACATGATGCCCGGCAGCCCCAAGGCGTTCGATGCAAGCAAGCGCGCGTTCTCGATGGGCCGCGCGCTGGCGATCCTCGAAGGGCTGCGCGGCGACGCTGTGCTGCGCAAGGCGTCATAGATTCGGATGGAGGATTGAAGCGCGCGCTCCGAGCGCGCTTTCCCCTCTCCCCTTGCGGGAGAGGGTGCCCGAGTGGAGCGATAGCGAAACGAGGGCGGGTGAGGGGTCGGCGTCGATAGCAGGCACTTACCCCTCACCCGGATTGCGCTCCGCTATCGCTCCCGCGCGATCCGACCTCTCCCGCAAGGGGGGAGGGAAGAGAGTTCGCGGCGCTGCGAAAATCAAACAACGTCACTAATTCAGCGCTATGATGGTGGCTGGGAGGCCATGCCATGCTCCGACTTCAGATCGTCCTTGCCGTCGCGTTCGCAGCGCTCATCCATGGCAGCGCATCCGCCGAGACCTATCCGCAGCGCACAGTCAAACTGATCCTGCCCTACGGGCCCGCCAGCGGCACCGACCTGGTGGCGCGGCTGGTAGCCGACCGGCTGACGAAGAAATGGGGCAAGCCGGTGGTGATCGAGAACCGCCCGGGCGGCGACGGCATCGTCTCGATCACGGCCTTCACCGCGGCCAACGACGATCACGTGCTGTGGTGGGGCCCAGTCGGGGTCTTCGCGGTGCATCCCTATGACAAGGACAAGCTCCCTTACAACGCCGAACGCGACCTCAATCCAATCGCTAACGTCAGCGCGCTGTCCTTGGCGCTGTCGGCTCCGGCCTCCATGAAGCTGAACACGTTTCGCGAATACTTCGATCACGTGCGCGCCAATCCCGGCAAGTACAACGCCGCCGCCGCCAACGGCGTCTCCGACTTCCTGATGATGGGCTTCCTCAAGAACAACGACCTGCAGATGGCGAAGGTGCCTTATCGCGACATCATGCAGGGACCGAACGATCTGGCCGAGAACCGCATCCAGTTGCTGTCGTCGTCGCTTGCGATCGTCACCCCGCTGATGCACGCTGGCAAGATCAAGGTCCTTGCGGTGACCGGACGGCACCGCATGGCGAGCGCGCCCGACGTCCCGACCGCCCGCGAAGCGGGCTATCCGGCCCTGGAGATGGACAGTCCCGGCGGCGTGTTCGGCCCGCGCGGCATGCCGCTTGCCGTGCGCGAGCAGATCGCGGCTGACATCGGCGCGATCGTGGCGAGCGATCCAGGTCTGGGCAAGCCGCTCGAGGCCACCGGCCAGGTTTTCGACGTCCAGGGGCCGACCCAGTTTGCCGCGAGCATCAAGAGCCTGAACGACAAGCTCGCCTCGATCGCCAAGATTCTGGGAATGAAGGCCCTGACACAGTAGCGCGGGTGAAGTGGATGAGCGACCGCAGCAACATTGACGCCCGCATCGCCTATGACGACCTGCGCGAGTGGCTGGCGCGCGCCGAATTGCTCGGCGAGGTCCGCAACGTCAAGGGCGCGAGCTGGCAGGAGGACATCGGGCTCGCCGCCGAGGCCATCCTGCGCGAAGAAAACGGCCCTTGCGTGGTGTTCGACGATGTGCCGGGCTCGCCTAAAGGCTTCCGCGTGCTGCTCAACATGTTCGCCGGCATCCGCCGCAACATGACGCTGGGCTTTCCCGATCATCTCACCAAATGGGAGCTCAGCGACGCCTTCCGCGAGGCCTATCTGAAGGACCAGAAGCCGATCCCCCACGAGATCGTCGACGACGGGCCGATCTTCGAGAACATCATCACCGGCGACGCCGTCGACGTCACCAAGTTCCCGTCGCCGGTCTGGCACGAGAAGGACGGCGGCCGCTACATCGGCACCGGCACCTACAGCGTCACCCGCGATCCCGAGGAGAACTGGCTCAACGCCGGCGCCTACCGCGCCATGGTGCATGACAAGACCTCGGTCGGCATGCTGATGGCGGCGGGCCATCATGCCGCGATCCATTATGAGAAATACCGCAAGCGCGGCGAGCCGATGCCGGTCGCCATGGTGCTGGGCGGCGATCCGCTGTGCTTCTTCTACGGCGGGCTGGAGGCGCCCTACGGCGTGTTCGAGATCGACGTGGTCGGCGGCTTGCGCGGCCGGGCGATGAAGATGGTCAAGGGCAAGGTCACCGGCCTGCCGTTCCCGGCCGGCGCCGAGATCGTGCTCGAAGGCTATGTCACGCCGGACAAGCGCGTGGTCGAAGGCCCGTTCGGCGAATGGACCGGGCATTACGCCGGCGGCGCCAAGCCCTGCACCGTGCTCGACGTCAAGGCGATCTACCATCGCAACGACCCGATCCTGCTCGGCGTGCCGCCGATGGGCGGCGGGCCCGACGAGATGGCGCGCTACCGCGCGGTGATGCGCTCGGCGACGATCAAGCAGAACATTGCCAACGCCGGCGTGCCCGGCGTCGAGCAGGTGTGGTGTCACGAGATCGGCGGCGCCCGCATGTTCCACGGCATCGCCATCAAGCAGCGCTATCCCGGCCATGCCGTGCAGGCCGGCCACGTCGCGGCGCAATGCGGCGCGTCGGCCTATGCGTCGAAATACATCGTGGTGGTGGACGACGACGTCGACGTGACCAACCTCGACAACCTGCTATGGGCGATGCTGACCCGCACCGACCCGAAGGAATCGATCCAGTTCATCGAAGGCTCGTGGGATTCGCCGGCCGACCCGCGGCTCACCCCGGAGAAGCGCGCCAAGGGCGACATGACCCATTCGGTCGCGATCATCGACGCCGACGCGGCCATGGACCTGGCGCGACAAGTTCCCGCCGACCAATGCGCCGAGCGCCGAGGTGGCGCGGAAGGCGAAGGAAAAGTTCGGCTGGCTGCTGGACGGGAAAGACAAGGGCTGAATTGTCGGCCGCCATTCCAGGGCACGCGCAAAGCGCGTGAGCCCGGAATGACGGTGGAGAGATTTTCGACCTATTCAGCCGCCGTGGCGGTCGCTACCTTGGCGGCCTGCTCTTCCGCATAGAGCCGCGCGACGATACGGCGGGCCTGGATGCCGCCGCTGTCGGCGTTGATATCGATCGTTGGCGCGTCGGGATCAAGTTCGATCAGCTTCTGCTGCGCGGAGAACACCGCGACGTCCTCCAGGAACGCGGTCTTGATCTGCTGGAACACGCGCTCGGTCATGTCGGCGTTGCGCGGCTCGAAGTCGTGGGCCTGGCCCCAGAAATAGTGCGTGGTGGATTCGGTCTCCGGCGTCATGGCGTTGAGATTGCGCATCTGGATGCCGCCAACTCTCCTGCCCTCGGGCGCGCCAGTACCGGTCGGCGTCGCTCCAACGTCGAGCCGGATGTAGGACGGCGGCTGGAAGTCGATGATCTGCCAGCGGTCGACGTTGCCTTTGAAGCCGCCGATCTTGACGAAAGCCGGCGGCGCCGGCTGATCGATGATCCAGCGCGTCACCTGCACGCCGGTCGGCGTGCGCTGCACACGCACCGCGGCGTGCTCGACCAGCGCCATGTTGCCGATCGTGGTTTCATGCACGAAGGCGAGATGGGTGAGATCGAGCAGATTGTCGTTGACGAGCTGCCAGTTGCACTCGGCATGCAGGTAGTCGCTCTTGGCGCCCCAGTTCGGATCGTCGAACCAGTGGTAGTCGGGAATTGCCGCCGGATCGGCCAGCGCCGGATCGCCCATCCAGATCCACAGCCACTTGTAGCGATCGACCACCGGATAGCATTTCACCCGCGCGGTCGCCGGGATCATGTCCTGGCCCGGCACGCGGACGCAGGCGCCGGTGCGGTCGAAGCGCAGCCCGTGATAATGGCATTGCAGGATATCGTCGCTGACCAGCTTGCCCATCGACAACGGCAGGCGGCGGTGCGGGCAACGATCCTCCAGCGCGATCGGCGTGCCGTCCGCGGTGCGGTAGAACACCACCGGCTCGCCGAGAATGATGCGGCCGAACGGCTTGCGCGTGATGTCGCTGCCGGATGCAGCGACGTACCAATAATTGCGCAGGAACATGGCGGGCCTCGCGCGATTTGGACTGCTCAAAAATAGGAGCGTTGCCCGGCGAGGTCAAACCTCGAGCCGCCCCATCCTGAGAAGCGCCCGAAGGGCGCGTCTCGCCCGCCGTAGCTCGCGCAGCGAGCGGAGGCGGGAAGGATGGGGCGGCCCATGGTTCGAGATGCGCTTCGCGCTCCTCACCATGAGGCCGAGAGAGGCCCGAGCAAACCGGCTACAGCATCTCCTTGATGGCGCGAATCAAGGTTCGGTCGACGCTGATCATCTCGCCGTCCGCTGGCAGCGACAGCGTCTTGCGTTCCTCGGCGGGAAGCGCGCGGCCCTGAAGGATCACGCGGCCGTCGCCGGTCAGATAGATCGACGACGCGATTTCCCTCTCGCCCTGCCACACCAGCTCGACGCGAAACTTCAGCGCCATCTCAGACCTTCTCGACGATCCGATCGCGCTCCGGCTTGAACCGGTAGCGCGGGATGGCATCGACGTCGGTGCCGGTAACGCGGATCACCCAGGCCTTGCGCGGATGCTCGGTCGAATGCAGCACGCCCGGGCCGTAGGCGCGGGTCTGGCCGGGACCGAGATCGTAGTGCTCGACCGGCGCCAGCACAGCCTTCTCTTCGCTCTCCGGGTTGGTGCGCTTCCACTCCGTCATCTTGGTGACGGCTTTGGCGGTGCCGTACACCGCCCAGGAATGGCCGTGGTTGTGCGGATTGCCCTTCTTCGGGCCTTCGTAAACATGCGCCAGCACATAGACGTCGGTGTCGGCATCGTGGTGCAGGGTGCGCCGGCCGATCGGCGCGTCGTCGTTGAATGTCTCAGCGACGAACTCCGGATTCTTCAGCAGCACGGACAGCTTTTCCGCGATCTGCGGCAGGGCTTGGTTGAGCGGCTGGCCCGAGGTCAGCAGCGCGTGATGATCGTCGCAGAATTGTTTCAACGTGTATGCCATGGCGGTCTCCTTACCGTTCCGCGATTGCTCGCCAGTGTCCCCGACCCGAAGTTCGCACGATTGCTCAGCAAACACTTTTGCGAACTTCGGGTCCAACAGGGACACTGGGATCATAGAGTTGCTGGTGTCGCTTTGGTTCGGAAGTTCGGTTCGGAACAAGCTGAGAACAATGGCGAACTTCCGAACCGCGACACCAGCTTGGCGCAACGATAGGATGGCGCCCACAGGAAGCAAGGGGGATGGCATGCGTTGGATCGGTACCATTGCACTCGCTGCCCTGGTTTTCGCCGGCCCTGCCGCCGCGCAGGACAGCTATCCGTCACAGCTCGTCAAGCTCGTGGTGCCTTCGGCCCCGGGCTCGACCACCGACACCTTGGCGCGGATCGTCGCCGACCAGCTCAGCCGCAAATGGGGCAAGGCGGTCGTAGTCGAGAACATCGCCGGCGGCAGTATGAACACCGGAGCCGCGCAGGTGGCGCGCGCGGCGCCGGACGGCCACACCATGATGGTCGCGCCACCCGCCCCGCTCGCGTTCAGCCATCTGCTGGCCAAGAACCTCACCTACAGCCCGCTCGACTGGGTGCCGATCACCATGCTGGCCAAGATCGCCAACGTACTGTCGGTGCGAAACGGCCTGCCGGCGAATTCGCTGAAGGAGCTGGTCGCCTACGCCAAGGAGCATCCGGGGAAGCTGACGTTTGCGACGCAGGGCCCGGGCTCGACGGCGCACCTGTCGGCGGCGCAGCTTGAGGTGCTGGCCGGCATCAGGATGGTGCCGGTGCCCTATCGCGGTGCGCAGCTCGCGCTCAACGATCTGATCGGCGGCACCGTCGACATGTTCTTCGACACGCTTGCCACCTCGGTGCCGCTGCATCGCGGCGGCAAGCTGAAGATCCTGGCGGTGGCGGACCTGCAGCGCGCCAAGGCCATCCCGGAGCTGCCGACCTTCTCGGAGGCGGGCGTGCCAGGCTTCCGCTCCATCACATGGTTCGGCCTGGTGGCGCCGCATGGCACGCCGCCTGCGCTCGCGCAGCGCATCAACAGCGACACCGTCGAAATCCTGCACAGCCATGAGGTCGGCGAACGCCTGGCGAAGCTCTCCCTTGAAGTCGGCGCTACCAGCCAGACCGAGACAGCAAAATTCTTCGCCGACGAGGCGGCGCTGTGGACCAAGGTGACCAAGCAGGCCGGGATCGAGCCACAGTAGACAAGCCGTGTATCGCAGAGACTCCCCCGGCCTCATGAGGAGCGTTGCGAAGCAACGCGTCTCGAAGCATGGGCCGCCCCATCCTTCCCGCCTCTGCTCGCTGCGCGAGCTACGGCGGGCGAATCAGGCGCGCCGAAGCGCAACAGCGCGTAGGCGGGCGAGACGCAGCCTCCGGCCGCCCCTCAGCGGATGAGGCGGTTAGAGACCTACTTCGCCGTCTCGAAATTATGCGCGAAATCCTCGGGCGGGTTCGGACCCCACAAGAAGAACGAATCCTCGGCCGGGTGGTCGCCGTCCTTCCAGTCGGTATCGACCGGGATGTAGTCGATGTCGCAGGAGTATTCGGCGTAGGAGCCCCACGGATCGCGAACATAGTGGAAGTAGTTCGAGCCAAGCACGTGGCGGCCGAGGCCCCAGCCGTAGGCAAAGCCTTTTTCCGCCATGTGGCTCGCACCGACGCCGATGTCGTTGATTGAGCCGACGTCCCAGCTCAGATGATGCAGGCCTGGACCGTCCGACTTCACGAACGCGATCATGTGATGGTCGCTGCCGTGGATGCCGTGCATGAAGGCGACCAGATCGCCGGAACGATCGGACAGCCGCAGGCCGAGCACATCGCGATAGAACTTGATGGTGCGCGAGATGTCAGTGACAAACAGCAGCACGTGCGCCAGCCGCCGCGGCCGCACGGTGTGCGCCTTGCTGCGGTTCGGTGCGTTCGGGCGGGCAACGTCGCCGCCCTTCATTTCGAACGTGGCCTTGGCGTTGGGCGAGCTTTTCTCGGCGACGCGGATCTCGATCAGGATGCCGTCCGGATCGCGGAACCACAGGCCGTTCGACTCGAAGCCCTTCGGCGGATCGAGCCGGTCGACGCGCATCGCCTCCAGCCGCTCGCGAAAGCGCGGCATGTCGTCCTCGAAGGCGCCGAACGAGACATAGCTGAACTTCTTGCGCGAGCCCTCGGAAACCACGCCCCAGCGGTGCGGATGGCCGTGGGTGTAGAGCGCGAGCTTGCCGCCCTCTTCCTTGGTGTCGAGACCGAACAGGCTGTAGAACTTTTCCGCCTCGGCCACGTTCGGCACCGCGAAGTTGAACTGATCGAGCGAATGCACGCCAAGCTCGCCGGGACGGCGCGGCGCCGGCTGGGCCATGGAGCGAATCTGGGTCATGAGCGAAGTCCTTTGCTGTTGCCCAAAGTATTCTCTCGCAGCGGTTGACGCAAACCTATGCCGATAGGCGTCATTGCGAGCGAAGCGAAGCAATCCAAGGGCAAGGTCGGCTGGATCGCTTCGTCGCTACGCTCCTCGCGATGACGGAGGCGACGACGTTGTCGAAACTTACTTGTCGCTTTCGCGGGCCTTCTTGAGGTGCTGGACCACCTTGGCGCGCAGCGCCGCCTGCTGCTCCGGCGACCACTTGCGGAAGCCCTCGCCGCTCTTGAAGCCGAGCTTGCCGTCGGCGACGAGCCTTTCCAGATAGGGCGACGGGCCGGGCCGGCTCTCGACGTCGGCCAGCACGTTCTGGTGGATCGCCAGTGTCAGGTCGGTGCCGATCATGTCGGCATTCTCCAGCGGGCCCAGCACCGGGAGCCGCCGGCCGAACGCCGCCTTGATGACCTTGTCGACGGTCTCGGCATCGCAGATGCCGCGCTCGACCAGCGAGATCGCCTCGCGCCAGAGCGCATGCTGCAGCCGGTTGCCGATGAAGCCCGGCACGTCCTTCTTGACGTGGGCCGGCATCTTGCCGGCGTCGGCGTGCAGCTTCATGGTGAAGTCGATGACCGCGGGCGAGGTCCATTGCGTGCCGATCACCTCGACCAGCGGCACCAGGAACGGCGGATTCCACCAGTGGGTGCCGAGCGCGCGCTCGCGGCGCTGCAGGCCCTTCATGATTTCGGTGATCGGCATCACCGAGGTGTTGCTGGCGAGGATGGTGTCGGGCCGCACGTGCTGCTCGATCTCGCCGAAGATCTTCTGCTTCAGCGGCATGTCTTCGAGCACGGCCTCGACCACGTAATCGGCCTCGCGCACGCATTCGCCGAGATCGGCGATCGGGCCGCACGCGATCGACCGCCTTTGGATCGTCGCCGAGATCGCGGAGGTTGGCCGCGATACGCGTCTTGGCGCCGTCGAGCGTGGGCC
Source organism: uncultured Alphaproteobacteria bacterium (assembly GCA_963702635.1). GTDB lineage: Bacteria > Pseudomonadota > Alphaproteobacteria > Rhizobiales > Xanthobacteraceae > Z2-YC6860. Next base: position 1,619,346 of record CAVPDL010000001.1, on the reverse strand, counting down.
TGTGCGAGTCGGTGATGGTGACGTCGTGGCCGGCCAGCGCGAACACCTGCGCGATGCCGTGGCCCATCAGGCCGGCGCCGACCACGGCGATACGTGACTTTCCAGCCATTTTCAGCCCGCGGTGTAGCCGCCGTCGGCGTAGAGGATGTGGCCGGTGTAGAAGTCCGACGCCTTCGAGGCGAGGAACAGGATCGGCCCGGCCAGATCCTCGGGCTCGCCCAGCCGGCCCCTCGGCACGCGGGTGAGGAAGCCGGCACGGACGCCCTTGGCGCGCTCGGTGTCCTCGTACATCCATTCGGTCAGCGGCGAGCGGAACACCGTCGGACCGAGCGCATTCACGGTGATGCCGCTGGCGCCCAGCTCGCAGCCCAGCGCCTTGGTGATGCCGTCGACCGCCGACTTCGACGCGCAATAGGCGGTATAGCCGGCCGGATGGCCGAGCAGGCCGCGCGCCGACGAGGTCAGGATGATCTTGCCGCCCCGCCCCTGCTTGAGCATCTGCCGCGCCGCGGCGCGCGCCATCAGCCAGGACTGCGTGACGTTGGCGTCCATGACGTCGAGAAAATCCTCGGCCTTCTGATCGACGATCTTCGACACCTTGTTCTGGCCGGACGCCACCACGAGAATGTCGACGCCGCCGAATCTTTTCACCGCGGCCTCGACGATCGCGTCGCAATTGGCCTCCGAGTTCGGCCGCTTGGCCACCGCTTCGGCTTTGCCGCCGAGCTTTTCGCATTCGGCCGCGACCTTCTTAAGCCCTTCGGCGTTGTTGGCCGTGATGACGACGTTGGCGCCGGCCGCGGCCAGCGTCTTCGCGGCGATGGCGCCGAACGCGCCGGTGGCGCCGTTGACGATCGCGGTCTTGCCTTTGACGCTGAACAGAGAGAGCGGGTCTTTCAGGAAGTCTTCGGACATGTTGTTACTCACGTTTTTGGCGTTGACACCGACCTCGGCGTCATTGCCGGGCTCGACCCGGCAATCCATGAAGAGGCATCCGCATGCAGGTCGTAGGAAGTGCTTGCCGAGTTCACATGGATGCCCGGGTCAAGCCCGGGCATGACGGCGGAGTTTGTGGCGACGACGTCATCCATAACATCACGCCGGCGGAGCCGCGACGGCGACGAAGATGGTGCAGACCTGGTTGGTGCGGTTGACGATCTCGCGGCTCTCGTTTGGGCCGATGAAGCAGGATTCGTTCTTCTTCAGCACCGTCTCCTTGCCGCCGACGATCACGGTCAGCTCGCCTTCGAGCACGTAGTAGACCTTCTCGGGCGGCGAGGCGTCGGGGCCGGCGCCGCCGCCGGGCAGGAAGTGCGACACGCCGGCGACGATCGCCTTGGAGACGCCGGCCTCGGCGCCGAACAGGCGCAAGGTCGTGCACTGGCGATGGTTGGGCGCGACGTATTCCTTGGCCTCGCTGAGCTTCTTGACGATCATTTGAACTTCGCTCCGTTCTCGATGCGATACTTGCCCTTGGGGTCGATGATGGCGACCAGCCGGATGATGCAGCCGTCGCCGCGATCCCAGTTCCACGGGAAGAACGCGAAGGTGCAGCGCCGTCCGGTGACCTTGTCGAGATCGCCGCCGACGTTCTCGATGCCGAGGATGCCGTTGTTGAACAGGATGCGATGCACCGGCTCCCACTCGGGAAAATCCTCCTTCCAGTCGCGGCCGCCGGACCACTTCTTGTATTCCTCGGCGAGATGCGGATGCAGCGGCCCGTTGCGCTGCGGGCCGATCGCGGTGGCGAGCGGATGATCGTTGGCCTGGGTGTCGTGGCCGACCACCTTGACCTTCTTCTTGACGAACCAGTGGCCGGCCGACGGCACGAAGCCCGGCGCGCGGCAGAAATAGTCCTCGCTGTCCTCGTACTGGTGGTGCCAGCCGGTGTTGACGATGCACGACGTCGCGCGGCCGCACGATCTTGCCGCAGGCCTTTTCCAGGTCGTCGCCGGTGATCGGCTCCCATTTCTTCTTCGGGATCGACACCACGATGCCGGAGCCGAAGAAATGCGGCAGCGGCACCTCGTCGATGAACGGCGTGCCCTGCACGACGTGAGCCGGCGCGTCGATGTGGGTGGTGTTGTGCATCGAGGTGGTGATGCGCTGCGACAACACGCCCGACTTCGCCATGTAGTGGATGCGCTCGATCTTGACGTCCTCGAAATAGGGCCAGTTCGGGGACTGGTAACCGAACCGATGCGACAGGTTGTAGAACTCGAGCCCCATGTCGTTCTTGAGGTTCTCCTCGAACGATACGCCACGAATTTTCTTGGCCACTTTCGCTCCTCCGTGAAGCCCACTTTCTGGTTGGGCGGCATGATATACAGGCCCGCCCAACTGCGCTACAGAACGCAAAACGACAAAGTGCCCGGAGGACACGATGGTCAAGAAGATCGCCCTTGAAGAACATTTCCTGTCCCCGGAGTTCATCGAACACTGGTTGCCGACCGTCGCCGAGATGCCGGCGGCCAAGCGCGACCATCTGCTCGGCCTCAACACCGATTTCGGCGAGCGGCGGCTCGCCTCGATGGACAAGGCCGGCATCGAGCACGCCGTCTGGCGCCTCGCCGGCCCCGGCGCGCAGGCCGAGCGCGACACCGCCAAGGCCATCCGCGACGCCCGGTCGTCCAACGATTTCCTGGCCAAGGAAATCCAGAAGCGGCCCGACCGCTACTCCGGTTTCGCGCATCTCGCCATGCAGGACGCCAAGGCCGCGGCCGACGAGCTCGAGCGCTGCGTCAAGGAGCTGAAATTCTGCGGCGCCATGATCAACGGCCACACCAACGGCCAGTATCTCGACCACCCGTCGCTGGCACCGTTCTGGGAGCGCGCCGAGGCGCTCGGCACGCTGATCTATATGCACCCGGCCGACCCGGTATCGGTCGCGCCGGTGCTTGCAAGGCCATCCGGGGCTGCGCCGCGCCACCTGGGAATGGGGCTTCGAGACCGGCTCGCACGCGCTGCGGCTGATTTTCGGCGGGGTGTTCGACCGCTTCCCAAAGGCGCGGCTCGGCCTCGGCCACCTGGGCGAGACCTTGCCGTATCTGCTCTGGCGCTTCGACAGCCGCACCGGCCCGGACTTCTACAACGTGGGCTTGAAGAAGCCGGTGTCGCACTACATCAAGAACAACATCGAGATCACCACGTCGGGCATGTGCTCGGCCGAGCCGCTGAACTGCGCCATCGCCGCACTTGGCCATGAGCGCATCATGTTCTCGGCGGACTATCCGTTCGAGAAGGCCGAAGAGGCCGGCACTGGCTCGACGGCGAGAAGCTCGATCGAAGATCAAGGCCGACATCGCCTACAACAACGCCGTGAGGCTTCTGGGATTGAAACTCTGATGGCTGGCGACGATCAGATCTTCACCAGCAACATGCCGCTGCACGACCTGTTCCAGAAGCAGGTGCTTGAGGTGCTGGAGAAGTCCGATCTGGACGAGGAAGCCAAGCAGGCCATCCTGGTGGCGATGAACTGCCCGTGCTGCGGCGCCGGCGGCATGAACTACACCGCGCAGATCAACCGGAAGAAGAAGCCCGGCCCGGTTATTTGACCGGGCGACGGCCTCGATCTCGATCTTGAAGCCGTAGTGCAATTGCGGCACCGGCACGACGCAGCGCGCCGGCCGCGCATTGCCGGCCCATTTGGCATAGAGCGCGTTGAACGCCGGCCATGAGCCGATGTCGGTGACGTAGACCCGCACCTGGGTGAGCTTGTCGATCGAGCTGCCCGCCCCTTTCAAAGCCGCGGCGACATTGTCGAGCACCTGCTGGGCCTGCTGCTCGAACGGCGCCTCGTTGAGCTTGGTGCCGTCGGGCGCGATCGGCAGTTCGCCGGAGATGAAGACGAAGCCGTTCGCCGTCACGGCATGGCTGTAGTGGCCGCCGGGCGGCGCCATGGTCGGCGGATTGGTCTGAATCGACATCAGCCATTGGCTGCCCTCCCCTCGGGTCTCGCGGCGCGCAGCTTGTCGGTCGCCGCCGCGATCGACCGCGAAGGTCTCGGCGTCGACCACGACGCCGTACAGTTCGGCCGCGGCCTTGCACCGACACATAGCCCTGCCGCACGTCCTCGCGCACGTCCTCGACCGGCCGCTCGAACGGCGAGCCGTAGCCGCCGCCGCCGCCCGACGAGATGCGCCAGGCGTCGCTCGGTCTTGAGCTGTCGCCACCAGCACCTTGGCGTTGGGGAAGTCGGTCTTCCATTCGCCGCCGACCCGGAACGCGATGTCGTTGCCGGCGGCGTCGCCGCCGCCGTCGAGACCCCAGGGCGGGCATTTCGAGCGGTCGCTCTGGGTGTTGACCGACGATCGGCGAGAGCGCGCGCGTGGTGCGCGCGATGCCGAGGCCGCCGCGATAGCGGCCGGCGCCGCCGGAATCCGGAATGAGCTCGAAGCGCTCCACCATGATCGGAAACTTCGCCTCGGCCTGCTCGTTCGGGCCGTTGTGGGTGTCGCCGTCGTTGAGGCAGACCGTCGCCGAGACGCCGTCCTCGGTCTTCTTGGCGCCCCAGCCGCCGCCGAGCGGGCCGAAGTTGCCGATGAAGAACTCGGACGTCTTCGGATTGAAGCCGTGGAAGCTCGGCGCCACCAGATCGGCGTGGTGGCCGGCGATGACGCGATCGCGGGATCGCCGGCTGCAGCGCCTTGAAGATGGTGTCGATGATGGTCATCGGGAAGCACATCCACAGCCGCATCGGCGCCGGCCGCGTCGCGCTGACGATGCGGCCCGGCGGGATGATGACCTTGAGGCTGCGGAACGCGCCGTCGTTGATCGGATAGTCGGTCGGCGAGGTGATGCACTTGTAGGCGACCTGGGCGCAGCCATAGCCGGTGGTGATCGCGGAGTTGTAGAAGCCGCGCACCTGCTTCGACACGTCGGTCAGGTCGATGGTCATCTCCTCGCCCTTGACCGTGACCTTGACCTTGATCGGGATGCGCTTGCCGACGTCGACGCCGTCGTCGTCGAGCCACGACTCCGCCTCGTAGACGCCGTCCGGGATGGTCTTGGTGCGGGCGCGGGCCGCGGCCTCGGCGCGGTCCATGATCTCGGCGATCGAATCCGTCACCGCCTGCGCGGCCGTAGCGGTCGAGCAGTTCGAGGAAGCGCCGCTCGCCGGTCTTCACCGCGGTGACCTGCGCGCGCAGGTCGCCCATGGCGCGCGGCGGCAGCCGCACGTTCATGCGGATGATGTCGAGCAGGTCCTGGTTGATCTTGCCGCGGTCCTGGTACTTCACGATCGGGATCTGGATGCCCTCGGAATAGATGTCCGTGGTCATGCCGCCGAGCACGCCGCCGACGTCGAGCCAGTGCGCCATGCAGCAGGAGAAGCCGGCGAGCTTGCCCTTGTGGAAGATCGGCAGCGTGAAGGTGAAGTGATTGAGATGGCTGCCGGTGGTGTAGGAATCGTTGGTGACGTAGATGTCGCCCGGCTTCATGTTCTTGATGCCGCCGAAGTGGCGGATCTTCGCCTTCACGGTCTCCGCCATGCCGCGGATGAAGGTCGGCAGCCCGATGCCGATCGACACGGTCTCGCCCTCCGGCGTGAACAGGCCGGTGGTGAAGTCCAGCGCCTCGTAGATGATCATGTTGTAGGCCGTGCGCATGAGGTTGGTCTTCATCTCCTCGGTCACGGCGAGCACGCCGTTGCGCACGATCTCGACGATCACCGGATCGACCTTGCGGGATTTTTTCGATTTGCGATTTGGTTTTCTTGGCCATGGTTATCCTACGGCGCAAATGAGGAATTGAGACGGTGGCAGCGGGCTCGCTTCCCTCTCCCCTTGCGGGAGAGGGTGGTGAGCGCAGCGGACATTCGGATGTCCGACCCCTCACCCGCCTTCGCTCGGCTATCGCCTCCGCTCGGGTACCCTCTCCCGCAAGGGGAGAGGGGAAGCGCGTATGCCGCGACGGCCGAGCAAACCTCATCGCTTCGCTCCCGCGACGGCGATCACCAGATTGCCATAGGCATCCACCGTCATCCGGTCGCCCGGCATCAGCACCGTGGTCGAGGCGTGCTCCTCGATCAGCGCCGGGCCGCTGATCTTGTTGCCGGCCAGCAGTTCGGCGCGGCGCTAGGTCGGCGTATCGCGGAATCGGCCGTCGAACGACACCGGCCGCTTGCCGGTGAAAGCCGACTTCGGCGGCGCTGCCTGGCCGCGCTTGATCTTCTCCTGCGGCGGCTTCTTCATCAGGCCGGTCGACGGTGACGCGCAGGCTCACGATCTCGGCGCGCTCGTTCGGCGCCGAGGTGCCGTAGCGCTGCATGTGGTCGTCGTCGAAATGCTGCTTGATCGCCTTGCGGTCCTGCTTCTGGAACACGCGCATCGGCAATTCCACCGTCACCGGGTGCTCCTGGCCGACGTAGCGCATGTCGAGCGCGCGCTTGACCGTGATCTTGTCGCGGCTTGATCGAGCGTTGAGGCGATGGCGTCGCGGCCCTGCTGCTCCAGCTCCTGGAACACCGTCTCGATCTCGTCGAACGGCGCTTCGGCCAAGCTGCATCAGGTGGGTGCGCACATAGTCGTAGCGCAGATCGGAGAACAGCATGCCGAACGCCGAGAACACGCCCGGCGCGCCGGGGACGATGACGTTGCGGATGCCGATCTCGCGCGCCACCGCGACCGCGTGCAGCGGCCCGGCGCCGCCATAGGCGACCAGCGCGAAATCGCCGGCGTCGAGGCCGCGCTCGGTGGTGACGCCCTTCACGGCGTAGGACATCGCGGTCGAGGCGATGCGCAGGATGCCGTCGGCGGCCTCCGTCGCGCTCATGCCGAGCGGCTTGCCGACCTTGGCGAGCGCGCGCTCGGCGGCCTTGACGTCGAGCGTCATCTCGCCGCCGAGGAAGTGGTCGGCGTCGAGCCGGCCGAGCACCAGGTTGGCGTCGGTGACGGTCGGCTCCTCGCCGCCCTGGCCGTAGCAGGCCGGGCCCGGCTGCGCGCCCGCGCTCTGCGGACCGACCCGCAGCGCGCCGTCCTCGGCGCGCGCGATCGAGCCGCCGCCGGTGCCGACCTCGAAAATGTCCATCATGGCGATCTGCACCGGCAGCGCCTTGTCGTAGCCGCCGATCAGCGCCGCGCCGGTGGTCAGCGCCTCGCCCTTGTAGATGACGCCGGCCTTGGCCGTGGTGCCGCCCATGTCGAAGGCGATGGCGTTCTTGATGCCGAGCGTATGGCAGAGCGCCTGGGTGCCGATCACGCCGGCCGCGGGCCCGCTCTCCAGCATGCGCACGCATTGGCGTCTGCGCCTGCTCGCTCTCGTAGAGCCCGCCGGTCGACTGCACGATCAGGAACGAGCCGCGAAAGCCGGCCTTGCGGATGTGGTCGTCGATCTCGCCGACGTAGCGGCGCACCTTCGGGCCGATGTAGGCGTTGGCGGCGACCGTCGAGCAGCGCTCGAACTCGCGGTACTCCTGCGACAATTCATGCGAGGCGCGTGACGAACATGCCGGGATGGCGCTTGCTCAGAAGCTCCTTCGCCCGCGCCTCGTGCGCGGCATTGGCGTAGCAGTTGATGAACATGATCGCGACGGCCTCGATGCCGAGCGCGTCGAGCTTGTCGCTCAGCGCGGCGAGGCCCTGCCTCGTCGAGCGGGATCAACACCTCGCCGTCGGCGCGCACCCGCTCCTTGACCTCGAAGCACAGCGCCCGCTCGATCAGCGGCTTGTGCTTCTGGAAATAAAGGTTGTAGGCGTCCGGCCGGTTGATGCGGCCGATCTCGTAGACGTCGCGGAAGCCTTCGGTGGTCACCAGCGCGGTCTTGGCGCCGGTGCGCTCCAGCATGGTGTTGATGGCGATGGTCGAGCCGTGCAGGAACAGGTTCGCCGAGGCGTAGTCGCTGCCGGCCTTCTCGACGCCGTGGCTGATGCCGTCGACCAGCCGCTGCGGCGTCGACAGCGCCTTGCCGAAGGTCAGCCGGCCGGTCTTGTCGTCGAACACCGCGATGTCGGTGAAGGTGCCGCCGATGTCGGCGGCGAGCCGGACGTTGGCGCCGTTGCCGGCGCGGGAATTCTTGCGAACTGCCATGGATCTATTTCTTCATTCCGGCTTGCCGCGCGATCGGCGTCCAGCGCGCGGTTTCGCTAGCAAAGAACGCAGCGATTTGCGCGGGCGTCATCGGCTTGGGATCGAAAGCGTCCTGGGCGAGTCTTTTCTTGATGTCAGGTGTGGCCAGAATACGGACCATTTCGCGGTTGAGGCGCTGTACGACGTCGTCCGGCAGGCCCCTCGGTCCTTCCAGCGAGAACCAGGTGCTGGCGACAAGGTCATAGCCCAGCTCCTTGAAGGTCGGCACGCCCGGCGCCTCCGGCCGCCGTGTCTCGCTGGTCACAGCAAGCGCGCGCAAAGTCCCACCCTTGATCTGGCCGAGCGCCGCGCCCCAGGTGAACGAGCCCATCGGCACGCGGCCGGCCAGGATGTCGGCGAACGCCGCGGTGTTGTAGGGGATGTGGGTGAGTGTCAGCCCGTTCTTGCTTTGCCACGTACTCCACCACGAGATGGCCCACGTGCCGACGCCGGACGAGGCGTAGCCCGAGAACGTGCCGGCCTTGGCCGCCTTCGACCAGGTCGTCAACCGAATGCAGCGCGCTCGCCGGCGGCACCACCCAGACCATCGGCGGGCCGCCGATATAGGCGATGTGGGAGAAATCGCGCAGCGCGTCGATGCTGGCGATTGCCGGCGACCGCGGGCGCCAGGATCTGCGGCGCGAGCCCGCCGAGCAGCAGCGTATAGCCGTCCGGCTCGGCGCGCGCGACCTGTGTCGCGCCGACGATGCCGCCGGCGCCGCCACGGTTCTCGACCACGACGCTCTGCTTGAGCGCCGCCGAAAGCGGATCGGCCAGGAGCCGCGCCCAGATGTCGGCCGCGCCGCCTGGCGCGAAGGTGACGATGATGTGAATCGGCTTCGCAGGCCAGTCGGCGGCGTGCGCTGCAAGCCCGAAGCAAACAAACAGCAGCGCCGCAATGACCACACCCGCTTTGCGGCACGGCGGGCCGCACTCCCTCCCCCGCTTGCGGGGGAGGGTCGGGGAGGAGGCAAAAAACAATTTCAGAATCCTCCGCATTCCCCCTCCCTGTCCCTCCCCCGCGAGCGGGAGAGGGAACGCCGTGGCAACGCTGCATTTGCCAGCCAAATCAGAACTCACATCGGCGGCGTCACGCCGACCGCCTGCGCGGCCTTGGCGATACGTTGCCACGTGCCCTTGGGGATGGGAATGCCGTTCCGCTCGCGCTCGGCGCGGATCGCATCGCCGCGCTCGCCCGGCAGCATGATCTTGTCGACGCCTTCGGCACGGGCAAGGCCGGCGATGGCGACGCCGAGCCGCTCGGCCTCGCGCACGAAGCGGTCGCGATCGCCGAAGCCGCCGATGTCGATGGCGATCACCGAGCCGTTGAGGAACGGATCGTCGCCGATCGCCCAGCTTTCCAGGTCCGGCGCGATGCGCGGCTCGGAGAGCAGCAGGCTGGTCAGGCATTCGATCATGAACGACAGGCCGGCGCCCTTGATGCCCGCCATCGGCAGCACGTTCTCGACCGCCTTCGGATCGGTGGTGTCGCGGCCGTCCTTGTCGACGCCCCAGCCGATCGGGATTTTCTCGCCGCGGTCGGCCGCGCCCATGATCTTGCCGTTGGCGACCACGCCGGTCGAGAAGTCGAGCAGATAGGGCCGGCCGTTGCGGCGCGGGACGGCGAACGCGATCGGGTTGGACGACACCGCCGCGACCCGCGTGCCCGGATAGATCATCATCGGGCCGGACGCGCTCATGACGATGCCGGCAAAGCCCGCTTCGGCGGCCTGCAGCGCGAAATAGCCGATGGCGCCGGTGTGGGTGAGGTGGCGCGCGGCGCACCAGCCGACGCCGACCTCGCGCGCGACAGCGACCGCCTCTGCCACCGCGCGCGTCAGCGCCACCGCGGCCGGCGCCCGGTCGGCCTCCAGCACGACCGCGGCAGCGCCGGGCTTTCGCTCGACGCGGATGTTCGGCGCTGGCGTTGATCGACTTGGCGTTGACCAGATCGATGTAGCGCGGGATGCGGATGATGCCGTGGGAGTCGGTGCCGCGCAGGTTGGCCCAGACCAGCATCTTCGCCCATTCGTCGGCGTGCTCGTTCGGTGAGGCCGACGGCGGCGAAGACCGCGCTGACGAAGGCCGTGAGCTCGGCCTTGCCGATGCGGATGGAATCCTGGGGCATGATTTTTTCTGACGCGGTTGCTGACGGCTTTCTAACCTGATAGGGGTCGGGATCGGCTATCGCCGACCCCGCCCTCCGAACCGTACGTGCGGTTTTCCCGCATACGGCTCTCCAGTTGGTGGTTTCTTCATCGAGACTGTCTCGCTGCGTGCCCGGCCGTGTAAAGCGCGAACGGCCCGACATTCGCGAGGAAGGCACGACTTGCCGCCTGTGACGTCGTTACCAACGCCGACAGCATGCGAGTGGTCCATACGTCGGCTTCGACCCACGCCCAGTTGCAACTGTCGTTTGGGTTTCTGCACCTTGCTTAGCCTCTCGGCACTTGCAGTGCTTCTCTGCTCCGGTATGGACCTCATGCATCCACCTTCCTGCCCTGCCTTTCCTTGGACGGGTTTTGCTAGCCCCTCCTTCAATGGTCCATGCATCAGACCACAACGGTACTATGCGGGCTCTGACTCCTGCTGCGCTTCGCCAACGCCGCAGGTCTCTCCGTTCCGTCCGCTTGCCTTCCCGACATCCCGCCCCCAACCACGTTATGCAGCCCGGTCGTCACGTGCCTATCACCTCGTGCGACCGGTCGACCTTCAGGTCAGGCTTCGCCTTCAATGAGCAGGCTCGCCTCTGCACGCCGCCGAAACGGGTTCGTCATCCTACGGGCTGTCGGTTCGCTTCCAGTTGCTCTCCACCCCGCCTCGCGGCGACGCAGTTGCTTTCAGCTACATGTGTAGTGACTTCACATGGCACAAACTCCCACTATGCTGACAAACGAACTCACGGACGCACTCATCGCCGGGCTTGTCCCGGCGATCTCGCTTAGGGAAGCACCGTGCTCACCTAAGCGGGATGGCCGGGACAAGCCCGGCCAGGACGCAGAGAATTGAATGCATCATTTGCGGAATTTGACGTTGGCGACCGACTTGTACCAGTCGAGGATCTGCGCGCCGTTCCAGTGCAGCACGCCGTCGAAGCGCTTCACGTAGTCGTAGATCGCTTCGAGATATTTGATCCGGTGCGGCTGGCCGCTGATGTAGGGATGGATCGCGAGCGACATGACCTTGGCGCGGTCCTTGCCTTCGGCGTAGAGCCGGTCGAACTGGTCGATGGCGCGCTTGAGCAGGTAGTCGCTCTCGTGGTGCTGCACGATCATCATCGGGATGTCGTTCAATTCCACCGTGTAAGGCAACGTGACCAGCGGACCCTCGGTGGTCTTGATCACGGTCGGCTCGTCGTCATAGACCCAGTCGCCGATGTATTGCACGCCGGCCTTGGCGAGCAGCTCGGGCGTGTCGAGGGTCTGGGTCAGGCCGGGCCCGAGCCAGCCGACCGGACGCGTGCCGGTGAATTTCTCGATCACGTCCATCGAGCGGTCGATCATCGCCGCCTGGTCGTCGTTCTTGTGGATCGGAAGCTGATCGTAGGCGTGACCCATGAACTCCCAGCCGTCCCTCTTGGCCTGCTCGGCAACGCGCGGATAGTCCTCGCAGATGCGGGCGTTGGCGGCGAGCGTCGGCTTGATGCCGAGCCGCTCGGAACAGATCGTAGAAGCGCCAGGCGCCGACCCGCATGCCGTATTCGTGCCAGCTCCAGTTCGGCACGTCGGGCAGCAGCACCTGGCCGGTCGGCGCCGGGATCACCTGCCGGGCCATCGGCCGCGAAATGTCCCAGACCTCGTAGTTGACGATGGTCCAGAACACGAGCCGCGCGTCGTTCGGCAGCCTCAGCGGCGGCCGGTCGACGATGGCCGAAAAATCGGCGCGCTCGCTTGGGATCATGGGGCGGGACATGGAAACACCTGACGAACAGTCTCAACAGCCGAATGGTATCATAGTAAATCTTACGGGTTCCGGTCTGCCTTGATCATTCTGCCGCCTCCGGCAGTAGCGACTGCCCGGGCTTTACACGGGTGAAATCGACCGGCTCGGTCGCGACTTTGAAGCCTTCGCCATCCAGACGCGCCACGGTATAGCGCGAGCTACCAAGTTCCGAGGTCTGCGGAAAATCCTCGCGGTAGTGGGCGCCGCGGCTGTCGTTGCGCGTCTGGGCCGCGGCACAGATCGAGCGGCTGACCAGGATCAGGTTCTCCAGATTGAGCCGGTCCATCCAGGTCAGATTGTAGCGCTTCTCCGGATCGGCGACGCCCATGTTGCCGATGCTGGTGGCGAGATTGTTCAGCTCATGGCGGGCACGGGCAAGGCCGTCGGCGGTGCGCAGGATGCCGACGTCGTCCCACATCACCTGATAAAGCCTGCGCCGCACGCCTTCGAGATCGCCGCGGCGCCGGCCGAGCGGCGCAAAGGCGCGCTCGCGCGAAGCCTCGAGCGCGGCCGGATCGGGATCGGCTGAGCTTGTCATTCGCTGTGCAGCATCGCCGCCATGCTGTCGCCGGCAAGCCCGCCGAACACCGTGGAATTGGCGACGCCGTTGCCGCCCAGCCGGTTGGCGCCGTGCACGCCGCCGGTGTCCTCGCCGGCGGCGTAGAGCCGCGGCATCGCGGTGGTGCAGTCGACGTTGAACTCAACGCCGCCCATCATGTAGTGCGCGGTCGGGATCACCTCGACCTTGCCTGCGGCGAGATCGAAACCGCAGTCGGCGCAACGCTCGACCATGCCCTTGAACTCGCGTCGCACGTTGTCCGGCCCGAGATGGCCCATTGAGATATAGACGCCGCCATTCGGGCTCTGGTGGCCCTTGCGGATGCGGTCGGCGATGCCGCGGCAGACGATGTCGCGGGTGGCGCGCTCGCCGCGCGAATCGTAGTCGAACATGAAGCGCGCGCCGGTCTCATCGAGCAGATAGCCGCCGGAGCCGCGCAGGCCCTCCTCCAGCACCGTGCCGGTCATGCGCGTGCCCGGCCCCGCCAGCAATCCGGTCGGATGAAACTGCACCATCTCCATGTCGCGCAGCGGCAGGCCCGCGCGCAACGCCATCGCCATGCCGTCGCAGGACTTGTCGCCGGACGGCGTGTGATAGAGATACATGGTCGGGCCGCCGCCGGTGGCAAGCAAGGTCGCGCGTGCGCGCACCATGAGCGGCTCGCCGGTGCGCATGTCGAGCATGGTGACGCCGCACAGGCCCGAGCCGTCGGCTGCCGGAATCAGATCGAGCGCGCGGTGATCTTCAAGCCGCCGAACGTCGCGCCGCCAGATCTGCTCGGCCAGGCGGTTGACGATCTCGATGCCGGTGAGGTCGCCTTTGTGCACGGTGCGGTCGAAGGTCTGCCCGGCGAACGCCTTCTGATGCACGGTGCCGTCGGGATTGCGGTCGAAGAAACAGCCGATCTCGTTTTCCAGTTCGCGAATCGCGGATCGGCGCGGTCGAGACCAGGAGCCACGCCAGCTCCTGATGGTTGAGCCAGCCGCCGCCGTGGATCGTGTCCATGAAGTGCCGCTCGACCGAATCCTCCGGCGACAGCGCGACGTTGTAGCCGCCCTGCACCATGCGGGTGCAGCCGCATTTGCCGAGCAGGCCCTTCACCGCGATGGTGACGTCGAGCTCGGGCCGCGCCTTCTTCGCGTGCAGCGCCGCGAACAGACCTGCGCCGCCGGCACCGAGGATCAGGATGTCGGTGTCGAGAGTTTGCATGGGCGCTATTAGCGCGCATCGCGGCGCGATCACGTCGCCAAGCGCCGATGCATCGCCAGGCACGCCGAGTGTTTCACGCCGCGGCTCGGCGCTGCGCGCTGCAGCGTTCGCGCTATCGTAGAGTCGAGCCGCCATGCGAATCCATCGTCACCAGCAGCGGGCCGAAGCCCTTGATGCGGAACCGCCAGATGCTCTCGGGATTGAGGTCGTCCATGTCGACCTCTTCGATCGATTCGATCCATGTGGTTTGCAGCGCCGCCGCGCCGCCGATCACGGCGAGATAGACGCCGCCGATGCTCGCGGAAGGCGTCGAGCGTGCCCTGCCCCATGCCGCCCTTGCCGATGATGATGCGCACGCCCTCCCGCTCCATCAGCGGACGGGTGAAGCGCTCCATGCGCTGCGACGTGGTCGTGCCGACGCACACCGCCTCGTAGCCCGACGGGCATTCGTTGGTGACCGGCACCTTGCGCACATTCGGCGCAGTGTGGACCACGGCATGACCCTGCATGTCGAAGATGGTGCGGCGGCCCTGGTCGAACATCGCGATCAGGTTGGCATCGCGGATGCCGAACAGGGTTTTTTCCAGGGTGACGGTGTCGCCGATCCTCAGCGCACGCGCCTGCGCCTCGGTGACCGGGGTTTCGAGGGTGTGGTGCGTCATGGTCTGCCCCCGACAGCGCCACAACGTTCCCTCCCCCCTTGAGGGGGAGGGAACGCGCCGTGCCGTGCTGCTACGAAATGCGTTCGCATCGAGCTCTCACTTGAAATCGATCCCGGCTCATCTGAAATCGATCCCGCCGGGCGTGATCACGGCATTGGCGCGGCGCGCCGAGTGACATTGGATGTTCACCGCGACTGGATTCATCGTGATGTGGGTCGCCGCAACCTCGACATGAACGCGGAACGAGGTCGAGCGGCCGCCCAATCCCTGCGGGCCGATGCCGAGCTCGTTGACGGCCTCGGACAGCTCGGCCTCGATCTTGGCGCCTTCCGGGTCGGAGCAGGTGGTGCCGAGCGGGCGCGTCGCCGCGACCTTGGCGATGTGCATGCAGAGGTCGGACGTGCCACCGATGCCGACGCCAACGATGGTCGGCGGGCAGACCCGGCCGCCGCAGTCGATCACCCGGTCGATGACGAAGCGCTTGATGGCTTTGACGCCGTCGGCGGGAATCGAGCATTTGCAGGAACGAGCCGTTCTCCGATCCCGAGCCCTTCGGGATCATCTCGATCTCGACGGTCTCGTCGCGCGAATCGAAGTCGACGTTGATGATCGGCACGCCGATGCCGCACGAGGTCTGCTCGTTCTTCCGCGTCAGCGGATGCACCACCGAGGAGCGCAGCGGATGCTCGGTGGTGGCACGCGCGCAGCCGCGGCGGATCGCCTCCTTCATCGCGACGCCGTCGAATTCGACGTTCTTGCCGATGACGACGTTGTAGATCGGGATGCCGGTGTCCTGGCAAAGCAGATTCTGCCGCCTCTCGGCCACCGCGATGTTCTCGACCATGGTGCCGAGCACGGCCCGGCCGGTGGCGTCGCGTCTCGCTCGCCATCAACCGCTCGAAGCCGCGCTTGATGTCCGGCGGCAAAAGCTTCACCGAGCGGATATAGAGCGTCTTTGCGATCTCCTCCACCTCTTTGATGTCGAGCTGCATTCGCAGTCTCCTACAGAACAAGAACCAGACCAGAGCAGATCAGCAGCACCGCGAACATCTGCCGAAAGCGGACCTCGTTGAGACGTCCATAAAGGTTCCAGCCGATCCAGGCGCCGAGCGCGAGCGCCGGCAGCGCCAACACAAACAATATCAGCGCCTTGCGGTCCAGCGCCACCGTGCCGATCAGCGCGATGGTGACGATGTGCGCCATCACGATAAATGGCTGATAGAACGAGCGAGCCACATCCTTGGGCCAGCCGCGCAACTGCGCCCAGATCGCGGGCAATACGCCGGAATAACCTCCGAGGCCGCCCAGAATGCCGCCGATCAGGCCGATTACGGCGTCGGCACCGCGGCCCACCTCGAGATGCGGCAGGCGCGGCGCGAACAGCGCATAGACCCCATAAACAGCGAGGAACATGCCGATCGCGAATTTGAGCGAGTGCACGTCGCTGCGCACCAGGAGCCATACGCCGATCGGCACCCCGATCGCCCCTGCCAGCAAGAGAGGCCCAAGCCGCCGCCGGTCGAGCGAATGCCGCAGCGGCCAGATCGTCCCGGCCTGGATCGCAAGCCCACCGGCAACCACCAGGAACGTGGCCTGCACCGGCTCGAGGGCGTGCAGCCAGATCGACGAGCCGACGATCCCGAACGCAAAACCTGCCGCCCCCGAGGCGATGCCGCCAAGGATGGCGCCGAGCCAAAGCACGCCCAGCGTCTGCCATGACAACGATGCGAGGATTTCAGACCACATTGAGCAGGAACGCGAGGCCGGCGGCGAAGGCGGCGGCAAGACAGAGCGAGACGGCGACGCGTGTGCGCTCGCGCAGCGGCAGGAATTCGATGGCGAGCACGCGCAATCCCAGCGCCATGTGCAGCGCGAGCGCCACGACGATGCCGAACTCGGCGAATTTGACCAGCGGCGTGTCAGCGATCTTCAGGAACCTGTCGAGGAAGTCGGCGCCGTTCAGCGCTCCAGAGAGCGCCCAGAAGTGCAGCGGCAGGAAGATCGCGAGCGCGATCCCGGCGAGCCGGTGCACAAGCGCGGCGAGAAAACCCGGCTGCCTGTGCGAGGCGCGCATCATCGCAGCATCGCCTCCGGCGGTAGATAGACGGCGACCGCAGCCCGCACGCCCATAACCAGCAGCAGCAGCGCGAACAGGGCCAACGCCACATCGAGCGAGCGGCCGCGCCATGCCGTCCATTCATGCAGCACATTGCGCAGCCCGATCGGGGCGTGCACCGAAACCGCCAGCACGAACAGCAGATAGAACGCGAAGAACAGATGGTTCTCGCGGGTGCGGGCGAGCACCTCTCCGGCTGTCAAGCCGCCGCGCACGGCGTAGATGATGGTGGCGAGATGCACCGTGACGAAGAACGCCAGCATCGCGGCCGAAGCGCGCTGGGCAAGGAAAAGCACAGCCGTCATATTTGCCTTCCTCGCCTGCCCCATGGCAGGGCCCGCTCCCCTCCCCCCGCGAAGCGGCGGGGAGGGGTCGGGGGTGGGGGGCACCCATGGCGATGTTGCGCGAAGCTGTGTCCGCCAAGCGGGCCGGTAGAATAAGCACCACCGGTGCATGCAACGCCTACCCCCCACCCCCGACCCCTCCCCACCATTCGCCCTAGCGCGTCGAAGACGCGCGTGAACGCGCTAACGGCGAATGGGGGGAGGGGAGCCGAGAGGCTGTGCCGCGTGATCACATCTTCCTCCTCAACGCCCGCATCATCATCGCCCGCTTCAGGCCCGCGATCGAATAGGTCGGTGAAATGCTGCGCGGGCAGAACTCGGTGCAGTTCATGTGGCTGTGGCAGGCATGGCAGCCGGCGCTGCCGGACACGGCGTCGATCCGGGCGTCGTTGCCGGCGTCGCGCACGTCGTTGAGGAGCGTCCAGGCGCGGTTGAGCGATGCTGGGCCGAGATAATCCTCGTTCCATGCGACCACGTCGCAGGCCGAATGGCAGACGCCGCAGCCGATGCATTCGATGCCGGCGTCGGCGGCCCGGCGCTCGGGCGACGACGGCGGCACGACGTGAAAATCGGCCTGCGGCAGAGGCGAGCCTAGCTCACCGTTCTGCTCAATAAAGTCCGGAATGAAATGGCCCTTGGCGTCGCGCCACTTGTCGAAGAACGTCGCCATGTCGACGGCGAGGTCCTTGACCACAGTGAAGTTGCGCAGCGGCTCGAGCGTCAGCTTGTCGCCCTCAACCGCGTCGCTCACGCGTGTGCGGCAGGTCCAGCGCGGGCGGCCGTTCACCACCATGGCGCAGGAGCCGCACATGCCGACCCGGCAGGCGAAACGATAAGACAAGGTCGCGTCCTGGTCGCGCTGGATTTCCGTGACCACGTCGAGAATGGTCTGGTGCGCCCGCCGCGGCACGGCGAAGGTCTGGAACACGCCGTCGGCCGCGCCGCGCCAGACGTCCACCGACAAGGTCGATTCGGGACCATCAGCCATTTTCACCGCCGTCATCGTCCGCGAAAGCGGACGATCCAGTATTCCTTGGAGTCTCGGGATTACTGGATGCCCCGCCTTCGCGGGGCATGACAGGATAGTATGAATAGCACCGACATCGAAACTCTCTATGGGCACAAATATGCCGGATCATTTAAGCAGCATTCGCGAATCCTTGAACCGCCGCTTCGGCGAAACGCCTGCGGTCGACGACAATCTTGCCGGTCTCGATGCGCTCGCCCGCATCGCCGGCCGCCGTGTGCACCGGCGCTACACCGATCGCGCGGTGGAACCCGAGCTGCTGCGGTTGCTCTGCGCCTGCGCGCTGTCGGCGCCGAGCAAGAGCGATCTCCAACAGGCCGACATCGTGATCGCGAACGCGGCGGATCAATCCGCCATCGCCGGCCTCATTCCAGACCAGCCGTTCATCCGGACAGCGCCCGCATTCCTGGTGTTCCTGGCGAACGGCCGGCGGCTGCCGGAAATCTCGAAACTGCGTGGCAAGCCGTTCCCGAACGACCATCTCGATCAGTTCTTCAACGCCGCGGTCGATGCCGGCATTGCGCTCGCGACGTTCATCGCAGCCGCCGACGCGGTAGGGCTCGGCACCTGCCCGATCAGCGTGATCCGCGACCATTCTGCGCGGGTGAGCGACATGCTGAAGCTGCCGCAGCGGATCATTCCCGTTGCCGGCATGTGTGTCGGCTGGCCCTCGGAGGCAGGCCATGTCAGTCCGCGGCTTTCGCTCTCCAGCACGGTGCATGACGGCAAATATGATGAGGGCGATCTGGCCGCGCGGATCGACGCCTACGACAAGCGCCGCGCCGCCATCCATCCGTACAAGCCGCGCGATCCCGGGCGCTGGGGCGAAGTGCCGTTCTACGGCTGGTCCGAGGACAAGGCGCGGCAATACGGCGTGCCGCAGCGCGCGGACTTCGGGGCGTTTGTGCGGGCCAAAGGCTTCAGGCTCGATTGAGACCTCGTGTCCCGGACAAGCGAGCGCACCGCGCGAGCGCGATCCGGGACCCCGCTTCCTTCGGGTAACAAGAAACCAGGGTGTGGCAGCTCACTGCCTCTTCACATATTTCTGCACGCGCCAGTTCAGCGTGTCGGCGACGAACACCTCGCCGCACGGGCTCACCGCGATGTAATGCGCCTCGCCGAACTTGCCGAGCGTCTTGCCCTGGCCGGCGCTTTGCATAGTGCCCAACACATTGCCTTGGAGATCGAGCGTCATAATCTGTCCGGTGTGGCCGTGCGCCAGCCAGATGGTCTGGTCGGGCGCCATGAACAATCCGCAAGGCGTGCCGGGATGCTTCAACTCGCGGATGTAGTTGCCGTCGGCATCGAACACCTGAATGCGGGCGTTGTTGCGGTCGGCGATGTAGAGCAGGCCCTTGGCGTCGAACACCAGCGAATGCGGCAGGTCGAACTCGCCCGGCGCTTTGCCCTTCCGCCCGAATGTCTTGATGAAGTTGCCGTCGCGGTCGAACTTCAGCACCAGCGACTCGCCCTTGCCATGGCCTTGCAGAACGAACAGGTCGCCGCTGGGGCCAACCACCGCCTCGTTCGGCTCGTTGAACAAACGCAAGTGGCCGTAGTCGTGCCATTCGCCAGGGCGGTTCTTGCAGCCAAGCACCATCTCCAGCCGGCCCGCCGGATTGAATTGGTAAACGACATGCCCGGCGACGTCGGTCGCCCAGATGTTGTCCTGCGCGTCGATGCGGAGCCCATGCGGCCGGTCGAACAGCCCGTCGCCGAAGCCGCGAATGAACTGGCCCTCGGGGTCGAATTCCATCAGCGGCATCGGTCCGCGGTGGATGACAAAAATATTGCCCTTGGAGCTGAAGGCCACACCCGACGTGCCGCCGAAATTGGCGTTGGCCGGAAGCCTGAACGATTCCGGCACGGCAACGTAGTCGAGCGGTGAAGGAGCCATATGCGCCAACCGGAAAAATGATCACTGAACGAGCGGTGTTCCACGAACGCCTTCGCGGAGCCCCGGCCGGGCCGCCCGCCGGGAGCATACAGGGGCGCTCGACTCGTCCGCCAGCCCGGTCCTATAGATAAGGAAAGAAATTCCGAGCTGTCCGGGGAGGATCATGGCTATTCCGCAATTGCTTGTGCACGACAGGAAGGACACCGTTGGTGTCGTTGTGGTCGAGGGCCTCAAGAAGGGCACCGACATGCTGTGCGTGGTCACCCACGACAACTCGTCGTTCAAACTGAAATCGAAGATGGACGTCCCGATCGGTCACAAGGTGGCGCTGGTCGACATCAAGAAGGGCGACACGGTGTGGAAATACGGCCAGGACATCGGCGTCGCCAAGAAGGGCATCGGCAAGGGCGAGCACGTCCACGTGCATAATGTGAAAACGAAGCGGTGGTGATTGATGCCTCGTGTCCCGGGCGAGCGAAGCGAGACCCGGGACTCAGCTTTCTTCCTAACCGGGACACGCGCTGAAAGGTGAGTGACATGGCGAAAAAGGCAAAGAAGAGTGGCAAGGCTATCGCGAAGAAGAACGGCCACTCCGAGCTGAAATTCTTCGGCTGGCGGCGCGAGAACGGCCGGGTCGGCGTGCGCAACCACGTCATCATCCTGCCGCTCGACGACCTGTCGAACGCGGCCTGCGAAGCGGTGGCGAACAACATCAAAGGCACGCTCGCCTTGCCGCACGCCTATGGCCGGCTGCAGTTCGGCGAAGACCTCGACCTGTTCTTCCGCACCCTGATCGGCACCGGCGCCAATCCGAACGTCGCAGCCGTCGTCGTCATCGGGATCGAGGACGGCTGGACCAAGCGCGTGGTCGACGGCATCGCCAAGACCGGCAAGCCGGTCACCGGCTTCGGCATCGAAGGCCACGGCGATATCGCGACCGTGGCGAAGGCATCCTACGCCGCCAAGCAATATGTGCAGATCGCCTCCGAGCTGCAGCGCGAGGAGTGCGGCATCTCCGAGCTCTGGGTTTCGACCAAGTGCGGCGAGAGCGACACCACGACAGGCCTGGCCTCCTGCCCGACCGTCGGCAACATGTACGACAAGCTCATTCCACGCGGCATCTACGGCGTGTTCGGCGAAACCTCCGAGATCACCGGCGCCGAGCACCTCGCCAGAGCCCGCGCGATCAACAAGAAGGTCGGCGACAAGTGGATGAAGGTCTGGAAGGCCTACCAGGACGACGTCATCGAGGCGCACAAGACCGACGATCTCTCCGACTCGCAGCCGACCAAGGGCAATATCGCCGGCGGTCTGACCACGATCGAGGAGAAGGCGCTGGGCAATCTCGAGAAAATCGGCCGCGAGTGCAGATACATCGACGTGCTGCTGCCGGCCGAAGCACCGAAGAAGGGCAAGGGCCTCTATTACATGGACACCTCGTCCGCCGCTGCCGAATGCGTCACCCTGATGGCGGCGGGCGGCTATGTGGTGCACACCTTCCCGACCGGCCAGGGCAACGTGATCGGCAATCCGATCGTGCCGGTGATCAAGATTTCCGGCAACCCGAAGACTATCCGCACCATGGGCGAGCACATCGACGTCGACGTCTCCGGCATCCTGCGCCGGGATATGACCATCCCTCAGGCCGGCGACGCGCTGATCGATATGATCGTGCGGACGGCGAACGGCCGCCTCACGGCGGCGGAGGCGCTTGGCCACCGCGAATATGTGATGACCAAGCTCTACCGGAGCGCCTGACGCGCCAGCTTCGCGCGTATCCTCGGTTGTCATCGCCCGCGAAAGCGGGCGATCCAGTGATCGCCGACTGGACGAAATAAGCAATTCCTGAGTTTACTGGATGCCCCGCCTTCGCGGGGCATGACAGTCTGAGGCTGTTGATCTCATGCCGACGCTGACGCTGGTTCAGGCGGAAGGCCTCGTGGAACGGACGCTGACGCGCTGCCGCACCGGCATCGATAACGCCCGGAGCGTCGCGCGAGCGTTGATCGCAGCCGAGGCTGACGGCCTCAAGGGCCATGGCATGTCGCGCCTGCCGGTCTACGCTGCTCAGGCGAAAGTACGGAAGATTGACGGCACGGCGACGCCGGGCGCGAGCCAGCCGCGTCCCGGCCTGATCGCGATCGACGCGCGACACGGCTTCGCTTTTCCAGCGATCGAGATGGCAGAGGCCATGCTGCGCCAGTCGGCGCTGGGCCAGGGCGTGGTCGCGGCGGCGATCCGCAGATCGAATCACGCTGGCGCGGCGGGCCATCCGGTCGAGCGGCTGGCCAACGAGGGGCTGGTCGCGCTGATGTTCGTGAACACGCCCGGTGCGATGGCGCCGTGGGGCGGCTCGCGTGCGGTGTTTGGCACCAATCCCGTGGCGTTCGCTTGTCCGCTGCCCAGCCGGCCGCCGCTGGTGATCGATCTGTCGCTCTCGAAAGTCGCGCGCGGCAATGTGATGACGGCAAGCCAGCGCCGCGAGTCCATTCCCGAAGGCTGGGCGCTGGACCAGCGCGGCAAGCCGACCACCGATCCGAACGAAGCGCTGCGCGGCACCATGCTGCCGATGGGCGACGCCAAGGGCACGGCGCTGGCGCTGATGGTGGAGCTTCTCGCGGCCGGATTGACCGGTTCGAGCTTCGCCGCCGAAGCGTCGTCCTATCTCGATGCCGACGGCCCTCCATCCGGCACCGGGCAGTTGATCATCGCGTTCGATCCGGCGGCGTTTGGCGATCACGCGGTGCCTCGGTTCGCTGCGCTGGCGGAATCCATCGAGAGCCAGCAAGGTGCGCGGTTGCCGGGGACACGAAGACTTTTGGCGCGCGAGAAGGCGAAGACCGAGGGCCTGACGATTTCAGATGCGCTGATGAAAGAAATCGAGAAGGTGTAGCGCTGCTTTCGTGTCCCGGCCAAGCGAGCGCTGCGAGCGCGAGCCGGGACCCCGGTTGCCATCCGTGAAAAAACCGGGGTCCCGGGTCTGCAGCGCATCACTCCGTGCTGCGCTGCGCCCGGGACACGAGCGGCTACCCACCTCGCCTAGACCGCTTCCTGCCTGCCTTGCAGCGGCAGCGGCTGGTCGCCGAGCATGCCGTTGACGATCACCTTGCGGGCAGTGTCGAGGTCGACGCCGTGGCGTTTCATCAGGTCTGACGCGTCGGTGACGATGGCGTCGACGTCCTGCTTGATCTTCAGATTCTTGTAATGGTCCTCTTGGCTGAAGCCCATGCTCTCGCCGACGACCTCCAGAATATTCATGATCTTGAACGGCCAGTCGCGCTCGTGAGCGCACAACTCGCGATGATCGGAGTGATAGACCGCGACCAGCGCGTCGACACCGGCTTTGCGCGCAGCCTCCAGCTCCTTGAGCTGCAGCTCGGCCTTGAACTTCGGCAAGGTCGCAAGATTGACGCTTTGCAGGCCGACCGCCGGCACGTCGAGCTTGACCAGTTCCACGCCGGGCACGGCGTTCAGAAGCGCCTCGGCGGCTTCCACCACGCCGGCGATGCCCGGATGCCGATGCAGCGCCACCTTCATCTCGACGCGGTTTTTCAGGAACGGCCGTAGCTCGTCGAGGTGGGCATGCAAATACGGCATGAACGGGGTGAAATCGAACGGCTTCGCCCCGGTCGCCTTTTCGTAGGTCGGCAGCACGGTCTCGCCGAACTGCATCATGCAGCTTGGGCACCACGCCAGCACGGTCTTGGATTTGGACTGCGACAGCTTCTGAATGGTGTTGTTGGCGAAGCGTCCGAGCGTGTCGATATCGCCTGAGCGAAGCTGCGCGGTGCCGCAGCAATGAGTCGGCCCGCCCATGACCTGGTAGTCGGTGCCGATCCTATCCATGATGTCGAGGCAGAGCAACGCGATATGCGGCGTCTTCAGCACGTTGCAGCCGGTGTAGAACACCACGTCGGGCAATTCCGTGCGCGGCGGCGCCTTCGATGGCTTCTGGCCGAGCCGGATCAGCGCGTCCTCGGACAGTTGCAGCCGCGACAGCACACTGACGTCCTCGCCGATCTTGCGGAACTGGTTGACGCCAGCCTTGCGCCGCTCGGCCGGATCCTTGTCGTTCCGCATCATGGCGAGCCGCGCCATGGTCAGCAGGAAGCGCGGGTTGACGCCGTAGTCGCAGGCCTTGATGCACTCGCCGCTCGCCATGCACGCCTTGGCCCATTTCATGGATTCTTCGGAGCCCTTGCCGAACCGGAGGATATCGAGCACGCCCGAAACCACGGCCTTCGGGTCGGCGCCGCCGAGCCCCGCGGGCGCGGCGATCGGGCAGACCTCGAAACATTTGCCGCACTTGGTGCAGGCGTCGAGCATGTCGTCGACGCGAGAAGTCAGGGCTTCTTCGAATCCGGCGTTTTGCATGTGCCCAATATAGCACGTTCTTCGCCATTGCAGGAGGGTGGGCCCCGCGCCCCACCCCGTTACTTCGCAATGGCGGCCGCGGCCTTCTTCACGACGTCCTTCGGCGTCTTGTAGAGTTCCGCCAGAAAGGCCTCGATGGTTCCTGCCGACAGCGGAGTGATCTCCATGTCGGCCTTGGCGGCTTCCGCCAGGAACTGCGGGTCCTTCATGGTGGCGTCGAACGCCGCGCGCAACGCAGCCTTGCGGTCGGCGGGGATATCCGGCGACGAAAAGAACGGCCGCCCGACATACTGCCCTGCGATCAAAAGCCTCAGGACCTGACCCTGCTCGTCGTTCGCCGCGCGCTCCAGCGCCATCGGAACGTCGGGAAGATCGGCGTTCTTCGTCAGATTGAACTGCACCAGCACGTTGACGTTCGGCAGCCAGTGTTTCTGGCTTTTCAGGCTCGACCATGACCAGCCGCAGCGGCCGTCCACCTCGCCGCGTTCCATGGCGAGGTTGACGTCGTTGCCGCCGGGATAGCCGGTGACCAGCCTCACCTTGGCGCCGAACACGTTGCGCATGATCAACGCGAACGAGGCGGTGTCATCGCCGAGCGCGTTGCTGCCGAGGCTGAACTCGCGCTTGAACATGTCGTCCCAGGTCTTGACCTGCGAAGTCTTCCAGGTGGCGCACACCGAGGTCTCGCTGGTGATACTGCCGAGCCAGGAGAATCTGTTCGGATCGAAGTTCGCGCCGGTAAGCAGCGGCTCGGTGAGCATGCCGCGGCTGACGGTGCCGAGCGTCAGCCCGTCCTTGGCCGCGACGCTGTAGACATATTGCGTGGCCTTCAGGCTTCCCGCGCCGGGCATGTTCTGCACCGCCACACTGGGGTTGCCCGGAATGTGACGGCCGATGTGGCGGCCGAGCAGCCGAGCGTAGAGATCGTAGCCGCCGCCCGCGCTGAAGCCGACCAGGATCGTGACGGTCTTGCCGTGGTAGAAGTCTTCGACCGATTGCGCGCGGGTGGGCGCGGCGAGCGCCAGGAGCGTACCGCCGGCAAAAAGCGCGACGACCAGATTGCGTCTCATTCGACTACCTCATCGGCGGTGAACAGCAACTTGGACGGCACCTGCAACCCGAGCGATTTGGCTGTTTTTGCATTGATAAGGAACTCGAACTTGGTCGCCGCCTGCACCGGAAGTTCGGCGGGCTTGGCGCCCTTGAGGATGCGGTCGATGTAGGTCGCGGATCGCCGGACGATATCGGCCGGGTCCGGGCCATAGGCCATCAAACCACCGTCAAGCACGAATTGCCGGTAGGGGTAAGTGGCGGGAATTCGGTGTTGCGCCGCGGCCCGGATGATCGGGACACGGTTCACGTTGGTGAACGTATCGGGCGCAACGGCGAGGCCAGAGCTGGAGAGTTTCGACAGCGCCGGCTCGATCTCGGCCGCTGAGCGCAGCCGCAAGCCAGTCACCTCAAATGGCGTGGCCGGCGCGCCTTGTAGTGATTTCAGGTAGGTCTCGTAATAAGGGTATGTCTCCGGATTGAACAGCAGCGACATCCGGGTGATGGCGGGCGCGACCTCCTTGAGCAACTCCATCGCCTTGCCAAGGACCGAGTAGTCCATCAGGCTGAAGCCGGTGATGTTGCCGCCGGGCTTCGCCATGCTCGACACGATCCCCTGGGCGACCGGATCGTTGACCACGGCGAACACCACCGGCACCGATGTGGTGGCCTGCTTGACCGCCGTCACCGCAGTCGTGCCGAGCGCGAGGATGACGTCCGGTGGCTGTTTCGCGACCTCGGCGGCGAGGGCACGAACGCGGCCGACATCGCCCTCGCCCCAATGGTATTCAATCTGGACGTTGCGGCCTTTGCTCCAACCCAAGTCTTCAAGACCGCGCTCGAACCCGGTGATCCAGGCTTTGATCTGCCGGTCGCTTTCGGCCGTGCCCGAAACAAATCCGATCCGCCGCATCAGGCCGGGCGGCTGCGCTCGGGCCTCCGAGGACAATCCAAGGACCGCCGCGCTGCCAAGCAACCCAATGACGTGACGCCGATTCATAGAACGATCATAGCCAGGTTTGTTTTGCATGGGGGCTCCATCAAAGCACGGCGGACGAAGTCATTGGTGCTCCGGAATCTTCACCAGCTCGAACTCGAAGCTGGTCATCAAGTCCTCGACCTGCGCCCGCGACAGCCACATCGCCATCCAGCCAAGGCCTGGATGCTGGGTCGAGAATTGGACGGCGGATTTGTCGGGCGCGGCCTTCACGCTCCACAGCAAGTTGTCGCTGTGGTGCAGCTTACGCGGATCGTCGGGCGGCTCGGCCGGGTGGACCGGCGTCATTTTGGCGCGGGCCGCGGCGAGGTCGCGGATCAACTGGTCGACGTCGGCGGCGGTGAGCTCGGTTGCGGCCGAGCCGAGACTGAGCGCGAGCAACGCGCCATCGCCCGAGGACTTCAGCTTGATGGGCTGCACTTGATTCTCCTCGTTCTCCGCCGTCGCCGCTGCACTCCGCTGTCATGCCCGCGAAGGCGGGCATCCAGTAACCACGGAGTCAGTGATCGCCCGCAAACCGCATTGAATACTGGATCATCCGCTTTCGCGGATGATGACGGCGGTGCTGTTTGGCGGCACCGCAACTGTATCACGCGACCGCGACTTGGTGTTTCAATTCGATCTCTTTTCCGGTGCGCGACGACTCGATCGCCGCGGCGCAGACCTCGAGGTTGGCGAGACCCCAGCCGCCGGTGTGGGTCACGGGTTTTCCGGCGATGGCCTCCGCGAACTCCTCAATCACCAGATCGCGCGGGCTCTTGTCCTTCGGCAGCGCGATCTCCTCACGGCCCTTGTCCGAATAGACCAGGAGCCCGTCCGGCGACTGGCGGATGTCGCCGCGCTCGCAGCTCACCAGCGTCGAGTCCGAAATGCGGCTGGTGTGGCGCGTTGGCGGGAATGGCGCTACGGGCGCGCCTTCGCTTGGCGGCAAGCTCCTCGTCGGGCGAGAGCGGTGCAGCCGGCTTGCTCTCGGTGCGCTGGCGCACAAGATCGCCCCATTCGCCGACGCCACCGGTCAATTCGGCGCCGGCGAAATGTCCGTAGCCGTTGTAGATCGCGGTCGCGGCCGAGCCGTCGGCGAAATTGAGGAAGATGGTGTGTGCGCCGATCGAGCGGCGGCTCGCATCCCAATCGAATGTTGCGGCACGCACGCTCTTCACCAGGCCGCCGCCGATCAACCGCAGAATGTCGATCTGGTGTGCGCCCTGGCGGTATGTGACGCCGCCGCCCTGCCCGATGTCGAACTCAGCGGCGCGGCGCGGACGCGCCATCCAGTCGGTGAAGTTCCAGGTGTGGATCATACGGACGCGACCGAGCATGCCCGACGCGACAATCTCGCGCATCCTGGCAATCGGCAGATCGTAGGAATGCGAATGGCCGACCTGGAGCACTACGCCGGCCTTCTCGGCCGCCGCGATCATGTCCCGCGCCTGCTCGACGCGGATCGCCATCGGCTTCTCGGTCAGCACGTGCTTGTTCGCGGTGCAGACCATGGCGACGTGCTCGGGATGAAGCTCGGTCGGCGTCGCGATATACACGGCGTCGAGGGCGCTTTCCCGCAGCATCGACGGCAGGTCGGGGTGCGCCGCAGCTCCGGTTTCGGCCGCTGCGGTCTCGCGCATATCGGCCACCGGTTCCGCGATCGCGGCCAGTTCGAACGCCGGATTACCGCGAATCGCCGGCACGAAAGCCCAGCCGGCGGCGCCCATGCCGACGATCCCAATGCGAATCCTGGCAGCCATGCTGGTGTCGCTGGCCTCTGCTGGTCACGCTTGCTGCGTGAGAGTAAACTGCAGGCAGGCGCCTGAACAGGAGACGGACGAATGCTGACCGCCGAGCAAAACGAGTTGCTCACCCGGATCGGACCGGGCACGCCGTGCGGCGAACTGATGCGCCGGTACTGGCACCCGATTGCCGCCGCCGCCGAGCTGGAAGGCAACAAGTGGAACAAGCGCGTCCGCATGCTCGGCGAGGACCTGGTGCTGTTCAAGGACCGCGAGGGGCGGCTCGGCCTGATCACCGAGCAATGCCCGCACCGGCGCGCTTCGCTCGCGTTCGGCATCCCGACCAAGGACGGCATCCGCTGCCCCTATCACGGCTGGGAGTTCGCCCGCAGCGGCGAATGCCTGGCGCAGCCGAACGAGCCGGAGAAAAGCCAGTTCCGCCACAAGGTGAAGACACCGGCCTACGCGGTCGAGGAGATGGGCGGCGTGTTCTGGGCCTATCTCGGTCCGGCTGAATCGAAGCCGCTGGTGCCGCGCATTGACGGCTTCGTCCGCCCGAGGCACCATCCGCATGCTCGGCAGCGCGATCATCCCGTGCAACTGGCTCCAGATCATGGAGAACTCGCTCGACCCGGTGCACACCGAATGGCTGCACGGCCATACCTACGAGTTCGTCAAGGAGCAGAAGGGCCAGGGCCACAAGGTCGCGATCAGCTCGCACCACGAGAAGATCGCGTTCCGCGAGTTCGATCACGGCATCACCAAGCACCGGCTGCTGACCGGCCAGTCCGAGGAGTGCGACGACTGGAAGGTCGGCCACCCGATCGTGTTCCCGAACATCCTGTCGGTCGGCGCCGGCGACGAGCGGGTCGACTCGCGCTACTACGCGTTCCAGATCCGCGTGCCGGTGGACGACACTCACACCATGCATCTCTGGTACACGGCCTATGTGCCGCCGAAGGCCGCCAAGGTGCCGCAGCACCTGCTCGACAAGGTCGTCGCCTACGACGTGCCGTACAAGGACGAGACCGGCGACTACATCCTCGACAACGTCGATGCCCAGGACATCATGGCGTGGATCACGCAAGGACCGATCGCCGACCGCACCAGCGAGAATCTCGGCGCCTCCGACAACGGCATCGCGCTCTACCGCCGCGTGCTGCGCCGCGAGATCAAGAAGGTCGAGGAAGGCATCGACCCGATGTTCACCTTCCGCGATCCGGCGCAGAACGTGCGCATCGACCTGCCGAACGAAGGCGACAAGCACCACAACGCCGAAGGCATGCGAAGCTGGATGATGCGCATCCACGCTGCCCATTCGCCGATCACGGACGAGGTGTGCCGGATCTACGAGACGCACAAGCCGGCGCCCACGCCGTTGCGCGCGGTGGGCTGAGCCTTCGCCATGAGCGATGCGTCGAAAGTCTCCGAAAATATCCGTGCGCTAGCCGAGCAGGCCGGGCTCGGCAATGCCTTCAAGCTCGCGCCCGAGATCGTCGCAGCCTGCGTCGAGCGCGGCCAACATCCGCTCAGCAAATCGCCGGCGGCGCTCACGCCGCTGACCGCGCCTGCGCCAATGTTCGATCCGGCAGCTTTCGAGAAAGCAAATGACTCTTCAGCCTTGTCCCGGGCGCAGCGCAGCACGTAGTGATGCGCTGCAGACCCGGGAGCTTTCCAAATTCGGAATTTGGGACGGTCCCGGATCAGCGCTGCACCGTTTGCTGCGCTCACGCTGCACCGCGTCCGGGACAAGAGATCTGCGATGACCGACCTCGCCTATCTCTCGCTGGCCGAAGGCGCGCGGCTGGTCGCGCGCGAAAAAGCTGTCGCCGGTCGAATGGACCAAGGCGCTGCTCGACCGCATTGCGGCGGTCGATCCGCACTACAACGCCTTCATCGCGGTCACCGCCGACAAGGCGCTGGCGCAGGCCAAGACCGCCGAGGCCGAGATCGCAGCCGGCAAATCGCGCGGGCCGATGCATGGCGTGCCTTATGCCGCGAAGGACATCTTCGACGTCGAGGGCATGCCGACCACCTGCCATTCGAAGGTCCGCCAGCATCATCGCGCCACGTCCGACGCCTTCGTCATCCGCAAGCTGCGCGACGCCGGCGCCATCCTGCTCGGCAAGCTCGCGCTGCACGAGTTCGCGACCGGCGGGCCGGCGTTCGACCTGCCCTGGCCGCCGGCGCGCAATCCGTGGAACCGCGATCTGCATCCCGGCGGCTCGTCGAGCGGCTCCGGCGTGGCGCTCGTCTGCGGCATGGCGCCGATGACGCTCGGCACCGACACCGGCGGCTCGGTGCGCAATCCGGCGACCTGTTGCGGCATCGTCGGCATGAAGCCGACCTACGGCGCGGTGTCGCTCTCCGGCGTGTTCCCGCTGACCTATCTCGCTCGACCACGTCGGGCCGATGACGCGCACGCGTCGAGGACAACGCCATCACTGCTTCCACGCCATCGCCGGCCACGACCCGGACGATCCGACCAGCGCCACGCGGCCGCCGGCGATTGCCTGAAGGACCTGAAGGCCGGCGCTGAAAGGCCTGCGCATCGGCGTGATCGAGCATTTCTACACCGAGGACGCGGCCGGCCGATCCCGAGCAGGTCGCGCGGCATCGACGCCGCGATCGACGTGCTGCGCCGGCTCGGCGCCAGGTGCGGCCGATCCGCGTGTCGCCGCTGCCGCTGTGGACCGACTGCAACCGCACGCTCCACCAGGCCGAGTCCTACGCGATCCACGAACGCGACATGCAGGAGCGGCC
This sequence comes from uncultured Alphaproteobacteria bacterium, assembly GCA_963702635.1. Classification (GTDB taxonomy): domain Bacteria; phylum Pseudomonadota; class Alphaproteobacteria; order Rhizobiales; family Xanthobacteraceae; genus Z2-YC6860. The sequence goes on along the minus strand of CAVPDL010000001.1, from coordinate 1,588,618 downwards.
GCAGGACTTCGCCGCGGATCACGCTCGACAAGACGCTCGCCGGCGCGTTCGTCCCGGCGTCGAAATACATCAAGGCGCAGCAGCTGCGCGCGCGTGCTGTGCCGGAGTTCGCCGAGGCGATGCGCGATCTCGACGCGGTGATCACGCTGTCGAGCCTCTGACCTGCCGACGCCGGCTCGACGATCCGGCGGCGATCGGCGCGCACCTACGACCGGCAATGCCGGCTGGTGTTCAACGTCACCGGCACGCCGACCATCTCGGTGCCGACCGGCTTCTCGGCGTCGCGGCATGCCGCTCGCCATGCAGATCGCCGGCCGCGCGTTCGACGAGCCGATGGTCTATCGCGTCGCGCAGGCCTATTGCGAAGCGACCGGCTTTGCCGACCAGCGCGCGCCGATCCAGTGAGAGGCCAGGGCGACGCTGTCGCCGCCTGAATCAGTCTCATCCGTCATGGCCGGGCTTGACCCGGCGCATCCCGATTAGGCGAGCACAGTGCCTACCCAAGCGGGATCTCCGGGACTCGCGCTGCGCGCGGCCCGGTGATGACGTCGAGAGGAACGGCACCGTCATGACCACCTACCCGCGCGACCGCTTCTCCTATTCCTCGCCGTTCACTCGGCCGAAGCTGAAGCTGCCCGGCAAGGGCCGCATGATCGTCTGGTCGGTGGTCAACATCGAGGAATGGGAGATCACCCGGCCGATGGCGCGGCAGCTTTCGATCGCGCCGCAGGGCCAGAGCGTCATTCCCGACATGCCGAACTGGACCTGGTACGAGTACGGCATGCGGGTCGGCTTCTGGCGGCTGATGCGGGCGCTGAAGAAGGCCAAGGTGACGCCGACCATGTCGCTCAACGCCAGGGTCTGCGAGACCTATCCGGAGGCGACGGCGGCGGCGCGCGACGCCGGCTGGGAGTTCATGGCGCACAGCTTACGTGCAGATGCCGATCCAGCAGATCGCCGACAAGCAGCGCGAGGTGATGGACCAGTCGATCGACATCCTGCAGAAATTCACCGGCAAGAAGCCGACCGGCTGGCTCGGGCCGGGCCGCGGCCAGATGTTCGACACGCTCGATCATGTCGCGGCGGCCGGCTTCACCTGGTTCGGCGACTGGGTGCTCGACGACCAGCCGATCTGGGTGAAGACCGCGCACGGCCCGCTGGTGGCGGTGCCCTACTCGGCCGAGATCAACGACATCACCATGATGGTGTCGCACCACCACGAGTCCGACGTGCTGTTCAACCGCACCAGGGACGCGTTCGACCGGCTCTATCTGGAGAGCAAGGAATCGACCCGCATCCTCGCCATCGGCGTGCACCCCTACGTCACCGGCCAGGCGCACCGCATCAAGTATTTCGAGCAGCTCTACGCCTACATCAACAAGCACCCCGGCGTGGTGCACTGGACCGGACAGCAGATCCACGACTGGTACGTGAAGCAGGTGCCGAGGCCGAATTGAACCCCTTGTCACTCCGGCCGAGCGACCCGCCTTCGCTCGCGACAGGGAGCTACGGCGGGTTAAAGTCCGCCGAAGCGCGGAGCGCGTAGGCGGAAGCGAGAGCCGGAATCCATAACCCCGGTGTTGATTATCACAGCGAGACAGGGATTATGGATTCCGGGTTCGCGCCGGAGCCTGTCATCGGGCCGGCCCAAGAGGGCCGGACCCGTTGGGCGCGCCCCGGAATGACGGGGAGAGGCCGCATGAACACAAGCTTGCTGGGTATCGCATCACTCGTTTTTTCATTGGCCGCGGCAACCGCCGCCCTCGCCCAATCCGACTACCCGAACAAACCGGTGCGCATCGTCGTCAACTCGGCGGCGGGCAGGCCAACGACGCCAGCTTGCGCATCATCGGCGACAAGCTCAGCCACATATGGGGCCAGCAGGTCGTCATGCTCAACCAGCCGGGCGCGGGCGGCGGCATCTCGGCCAAGGTCGCCTCGCAAGCGCCGAACGACGGCTATACGCTCTATATGCCGGCGACCTCGCCGTTCCTGGCGCTGCCCGGCGCGCCCGGCGTCGCGCCGAACCTGCCGATCGAACTGCCGCGCGATTTCGCCGCCATCTGCTTCGTGCTGGAGCAGCCGCTGTTCATCGGCGCCTCGCACAAGTCCGGCATCAACACCATCGCCGACGTGATCCGAATGGCGAAGGAGAAGCCCGGTCGAGTCTCTTATGCCGCGACCGGACGTGGCCGGCTCACGCATCTGACGATGGAGCTGCTGCAGGCCCGCACCGGCATCAAGCTCCAGCTCATCCCCTATGCCGGCGGCACCGGCGCAGGCGATGAACGACGTGATGAGCGGCCGCGTCCAGCTCGTGCTCGACGGCTATGCCGGGCTCGCGCCGGCGATCAAGGGCAATCTGATCAAAGGGCTTGCCGCCACGGCGCTGAAGCGGCCGCCGGGATTCGAGAACCTGCCGACCGATCGCCGAAACCGTTCCGGATTTCTTGGTCGGCGCCTGGAACGTGATGGTGGCGCCGGCTCGGCACGCCCGAGGCGATCATCAGAAGGTCAACGCCGATCTGCGGACCGCGCTCGACGATCCGGACGTCAACGCCAAACTCGCCGCCAACGGCGCCTTCGTGCGGCACATCTCGCCGCAGGAAGTCATTGCCTTCGTGCAAGACCAGCAGAAGACCTGGCGGCCGATCCTGGAGCAGGTGAACAGGGAGATCGAAATAGGCCGTGAACTCTCCGCTGCCATGGCCGGGCTTGGCCCGGTCATCCCGCTTGGGAGAGCGCTGAACTTGATAAATCGGGATCACCGGGTCTCGGCGCCATAGCGCGTCGAAGACGCGCGTAAATGCGCTTATGATGCCGGCCCGGCGATGACGGCGGCAGCCTCCTCCGCCGCCTGCTCCATGGTCATGAACACCGCGCCCTGCCTTGGCGAGCTTGTCGACCAGGTCCTCCAGCGCCAGCATGCGGTAGCCGCGGCCGATCACATAGGGTGCATGGTGTAGGTCAGCACGCCCCAATCGACGGTCTTCTTCATGTAGGTAATTCGTCGTGCCAGCTCTGCATCACCTCGCGCGCCGGCTGCAATCCTGGCGCGACGGTCTGCGGCGTGCGGATGAACTCGAAATGCGGATGGTCGTCGAGCGACCAGGAGATCGGCATCTCGATCAGCGCTGTCTCCTCGCCGAAGCCGGTACGGCTTGCCGAGCTCGGCCATGTCGCCGCGCCGCGCGCGATAGGGAATGTAGTCGGCGCCCATCAGGCTCGAGTCGTAGAGAAAGCCGTGCTTGATCAGCAGATCGATGGTGTGCGGGCTCAGGTCCCAGGACGGCGAGCGGTAGCCGCGCGCGGTGCGGCCGGTGAGCTTGCGGATGTTCTCGTTGGCGCGGACGAGATCGGCCTCCTCCTCGTCGCGGGCTCTGGTTGGCGTTCGGGATATGCGCCCAGGAGTGATGGCCGATCTCGTGGCCGCCCTCGACCACCGCCGCGCTCTCCTTCGGCCAGCTTTCGATGGTGAAGCCCGGCGTGAACCAGGTCGCCTTGATGCCGCGCTCCTTGAGGAATTGCAGGATGCGGCCCGACGCCATCGTCGCGCCGAACTCGCCGCGCGACAGCGGCGTCGGCGTGGTCATGCCGCGGGCGATGAAGCCCGACTGGGTGTCGAAATCGAAGGTGAGGCAGACGATGTGGCGGGGCATTCCCGTACTCGTAGGCAGGTGCGGCCGCGGCGACTATACAATACACCTGTGGCCCATGGTTCGAGACGCGCCCTTCGGGCGTCCTCACCATGAGGCCTCATCCTCTGAGGAGCCCGCCGAAGGCGGGCGTCTCGAAGGATGGCCGCGAAGGGAGCGAATGGCCACTCATACCATCGGCATCATCCTCAACGGCGCGACCGGGCGCATCTGCTCGACGCAGCACATCGCCAATGCGCTGGCGCCGATCCGCGACGAGGGCGGACTGCCGGCGGGCGCTGACCGCATCGTGCCGCGGCTGATGCTGGTCGGGCGCAACGCCGAAAAGCTCGCCGCCGTCGCCAAGACGCTACGGCGCGGAATGGACCACCGACCTCGACAAGGCGCTGGCCGACCCGGCCTTCACGATCTTCTTCGACGCCGCGGCGACCAGCCAGCGCCAAGGCGTGCTGGAAAAGGCCATCGCGGCCGGCAAGCACATCTATGCCGAGAAGCCGGTGGCGCTGTCGGTCGGCAAGGGCCTGGAGCTGCTGCGCGCCATGCACGGCGCGCGGGCTGAAGGCCGGCGCGGTCGAGGACAAGCTCGGCCTGCCCGGGCCTGCAGAAGCTTGCGCGGCTCGCGGCGTCAGATTTCTTCGGCCGCGTTACCGGCTTCCGCATCGAGTTCGGCTGGTGGGTGTTCGACGGCACCGAGGTGCCGTGCCAGCGGCCGAGCTGGAACTACCGCGCAAGGACCGGCGGCGGGCTGATCCTCGATATGTATCCGCACTGGCGCTACGTGATCGAGAACACGCTCGGGCCGATCCGCCGCGTCATCACCGCGATGTCGACCGCGACGCCGGAGCGCATCGACGAGCGCGGCGCGCGCTACGACGTCGACGTCGAGGACACCGCCTCGACCCTGGTCGAGCTTGAGAGCGGCGCGATCGGCACCATCCTGTCGTCGTGGGCGACGCGGGTGCGGCGCGACGACCTGCTCACCTTCCAGATCGACGGCACGCAAGGGCTCGGCGATCGCCGGCCTGCACCGCTGCTGGACCACGACCAACGCGCAGACGCCGCGCACCGCGCATTTCTCCATCGCCACCGATCTCGACGTCGACTATCGCGCGAACTGGCACGAGGTGGCGGACAGCGGGCCGTTCAAGAATCCCTATCGCGTCGGCTGGGAGAACTTCCTGCGCCATGTCGCCACCGGCGCGCCGATGCAGGCCGATTTCGCGGCCGGCATCCGCGACGTGCAGTTCGCCGAGGCCTGCTATCGCAGCGTGAAGGAAGGCACATGGCAGACGCTCGCCGCGCGCTCGATCACCGGCACCTCGGCCGGCCTCGGCCGCGCCATCGCGGTGGCGCTGGCGCGCGAGGGCTACGACCTGGCGCTGACCGAACTCGACGCCGCCATGCTGACAGGACACGCTGGCCGAGCCGGACATCAAGAAGCCGCAAGGCCGTCGCCTTCGCGCTCGATCTGCGCTCGCAGGACAGCATCAAGGCCGCGTTCGAGCAGGCGACCGAAGGGCTCGGCGACATCGATCTTCTGGTCAACAACGCCGGCCGCGCGCTGCTCAAGCCCGCGGTCGACGTCACCGATGCGGAATGGGACGACGTGATCGACACCAATCTCAAGGGCGCGTTCTTCCTGTCGCAGCTGTTCGGCCGCGATTGCATCGCAAACGGCCGGCCGGGCGCCATCGTCAGCATGGCCTCGACCCACGGCATGACCGGCATCGCCGGCCGCTCGGTCTATGGCATCTCCAAGGCCGGCCTGATCCAGATGACGCGCATGCTGGCGATCGAATGGGCGGACAAGAACATCCGCGTCAACGCCATCGCGCCGACCACGGTGATGACGGAGTCGCGCCAGCAGATGCTGGCCGACCCCGACAAGCGCGCGGCGGCGCTCGCCCGCATCCCGTCGGGGAATTCGCGACGCCCGAGGAGATCGCCGCCGCGGTGGTCTATCTGGCGAGCCCGGGCGCGGCCTCGGTCACCGGCCACACCCTGCCGGTCGACGGCGGGCTGACGGCGGTATGAGCCTTACGCCGCGGCCGACTTGCCGATCGCGGCGTTGACCCGCGGCATCACCTGCTCGGCCATCAGCTGCATCGAGCGCTTGGCGAGCGCCGGATCGACCCAGTCCATGCCGGCATAGACGATCTCGCCGAAATCGCCGATCTCCTCGCGCAGCGCCAGCAGCTGGTCGACCACCTTGTTGACGCTGCCGTGGATCACGCAGTTGTCCATCACGTAGTCGAGCGTGATCTCCTCGTCCGGCTGCTCCTTGTGGCTCTTGAACACGTAGAGCCGCTTGCCGCGCTTCATCTTGTCGCGCATCTGCGACCAGTAGAAGCCGTAGGGGCTGTTCGGCGTCGTTGCGGCCGTAGCGCTCGGCGATCTTGTCGTCGTCGGCGACGAAGATGGTGCGCGCGACGCGCCAGTCGGCGACGTCGGGCTTCGACGCCGACCTCGGCCTTGCCCTTGCAGTAGTTCTCCCAGTGCGACTTCAGATGCTTCGACAGCAGGAAGTTCGCCGACAGCGGATGGAAGTCGCGCTTGCCCATCAGCACGACGCCGGGCGAGAACGGCGCCACCACCGTGCCGACGATCTCCGGCCGCGGCTTCTGGTAGGGCTTGCACATGATGCCGACGCCGATCTCGAGCGCCTGGGTGCGCGCGGTCGAGACCTTGTAGCGGTTGTCGGGGAAGTCGATGTCGTAGGGCGGATCGCGCTCCCAGATCGCGAGGATCACGTCGATCGCCTCGGCGAACATCTTGTTGCGGTCCTGCTCCAGGATGCCGAGCGCCTCGGCGTCGGAGGTGAGCGCGCCGGGGCTGACGCCGAAGATGAAGCGGCCCTCGGACAGGTGGTCGAACATCGCCGCGTGCTGCGGCGATCAGCACCGGGTGCATGTGCGAGAGGTTGGAGGTGCCGGTGGCGAGCTTGATCGGTCTTGGTGTCGTGGATCAGCGAGGCGTGGAAGATCATGCTGTTGGTGATGTTCTCGGCCTTGTCGGTGAGGTGCTCGCCCATGAAGGCGTCGTAGAAGCCGAGCTTGTCGGCCAGGATGATGGCCTCGCGGTCCTCCTTCAGCGTCTCGCGCCCAGTTCCGGTGCAATCGGATGCACCGGCATCGTGAAGTAGCCCAGTCTCATTCTCGATCTCCGCGCCGCGGTCCGCTAGGCTGCCAGCCAGCGGGCTCCCGCCCACTGTCTTATCTCTTAGCAGGCCCAGCCGCCACCCGAGAGGCTAATCCCATGAAATTCGTACGCTTTGTGACCTTGGCCGCTTTCGCTCTGGCCGCCGGCACCGCCGGCCAGCGCCGATGAGACTTTGGTGCGGGTCAACACCTTCCCGAACGCGCGTTCGCTGCCGTTCTACGTCGGCATCGACAAGGGCCTTTTTGCCCGGCACGGCATCAAGCTTGAAATCGAGTTCACCGAGAACTCGAAGAGCCAGCGCGATGGCCTCGCCTCCGGCAAGTTCGAGGTCGTCCATTCGGCGGTGGACAACGCGGTCGCCATGATCGAGGTGGCCAAGGTCGACGTGATCGATCGTGTCGGGCGGCGACGGCGGCACCAACGAGTTCATCGTCGGCAAGGGCATCAACGGATTTGCCGACATCCGCGGCAAGGCGCTGGTCGTGGACGCGCCAAACACCGCCTACGCGCTGGTCAGGCAACAAGATCCTGCTCAAGCACGGGCTGAAGGTCGACGTCGACTACAAGCTCAATCCGGTCGGCAACGGCATTGCACCGGCTCAAAGCCATGATGGAGGGCGGCGACAACGCCGCCGCGGTGATGAACCTGCCGTTCTCGGCGCAGGTCGTCGAGGCCGGCATGAAGAGCCTCGGCCGCACCAACGACATGCTCGGGCCGTACCAGGCCGGCGGCGCCTTCGTGCTGCGCACCTGGGCCAAAGGCCACGCCGAGACGCTGGAGCGCTATCTCGCCGGCTATATCGACTCGCTGCGCTGGGTGGTGAACAAGACCAACCGCGCCGAGGCCGTCGCTGTCTTGATGGACAAGCGCAAGCTGTCACGCTCGCTCGCCGAGCGCAGCTACGACCTGATGATCGAGCCGGGCTTTGGCTTCAATCCTGATGCCAAGTTCGACCTCGAGGGCTTCAACAACGTGCTGACGCTACGCCAGGAGATCGAGGGCGGGCCGCCGCCGAACCCGGCGAAGTATCTCGATCTGTCTTACTACGATCGGGCGCTGAAGCTGCGTGAAAGAAAAGACGCCCTATGCTCAAACGCTCCTCCGACAACCTGCTCAATGGCGGCCAGGTCATCGTCGACTACCTGATCCGCGAGAAGGTGCCCTACGCCTTCGGCCTGTGCGGCCACGGCAACATCCAGTTCATCGACGCGCTGCACGAGCGCCAGAGCGACATCAAGACCATCTCGGTGCATCACGAGAGCGTCTGCGGCTTCATGGCCGACGCCTATTACCGCGTCTGCGGCCAGCCGGTCGCGACCTTCACGTCGTGCGGGCCGGGCTCGATGAACATGCCGATCGCGCTCGCCACCGCCTATCTCGAATTCGGTGCCGTTCCTCGCCGTGACCGGCAACGTGCCGACCAGCCAGTTCGGCCGCGGCGCATTCCAGGAGCTGTACCGCCAGCACCAGGCCGACTTTCCCTCGACCGTGCGCAGCATCTGCAAGAAGGTGTACCAGCCGACCCGCGGCGAGCAGGTGCCGATGATGGTGCGGCAGGCGTGGAAGACGATGGTGACCGGACGGCCCGGCCCGGTGGTGCTCGACGTGCCGTTCGACGTGTTCATGGAATCCGCGGCGGAGGAGACGCCGAAGCCCGAGGAATGGAGCGCCAACATCTCGTCGCGCTGCGGCGCCGATCCCGGACGGCGTGAAGAAGGCCGTCGACATGCTGCTCGCGGCCGAGCGGCCGGTGATCCTCGTCGGCCAGGGCGTCAAATACGGCGGCGCGACCGCCGATCTGCTGGCGCTTGCGGAGAAGCTGCAAATTCCGGTGGCGCATTCGATGAGCGGCATCGGCGCCATCGACACGCAGCCATCCGCTGGCGCTGGGGCTGCTCGTCGCGCGGCGGCGCCTACCAGGCCAACGGCGCGGCGCGGCAGGCCGACGTGCTGCTGGCGCTCGGCGTGCGCTTCGACGACCGCACCTCGTCGTCCTGGATTCCCGGCTACTCGTTCACCATCCCGCCGACCAAGCTCATCCACGTCGACATCGATCCGGAGGAGATCGGCCGCAACTATCCGGTCGCGCTCGGGCTGATGGCGGATGTGCGGACGTTCCTGCGGCAGGTGCTGGCCGAGCTGGACACGCGCAAGGGCGTCGCCGACGCGGCAGCCTCGCGGGGAAAATGGCTCGCCACCATCGACGGCTATCGCAAGGAATGGGAAAAATTCATCGCGCCGGGCTTCATCGACGATTCGACGCCGATCCATCCGCAGCGCGCCGCGGCCGAGATCGACAAGGCGCTGCCCGACGACGCCATCATGGTCAGCGACATCGGCGTGCATCACAACTGGCTGCTGCAGTTCTGCAAGCCGAAGCGGCCGGACAGCTTCATCGGCTGCATGGGCTTCGGCGCGATGGGCTTCGGCGTCGCCGGCGTGCTCGGCGCGAAGTTCGCGGCGCCCGACCGGCCGTGCGTGTCGGTGTGCGGCGACGGCGCCTTCTTCATGCACGCCAACGTGCTCGGCACCGCGGTCGAATACAATCTGCCGGTGCGTCTGGGTGGTCTGGAACAACTACGCCTATGCGTCGATCCGCGGATTGCAGCGCGGCTATCTTGGACGGCCGCGAACTTGGCCACCGACTTCAAGCACCCGGACACCGGCAAGCCGTACAACCCCGACTTCGCCGCGATGGCGCGCTCGGCCGGCGTCGAGGGCGTGCGCGTCGACCGCGCCGGCGATATCGGCAACGCGATCCGTCACGGCGATCGCCGCCAACAAGCCGTACCTGATCGACGTCAACATCAACGCCGACCAGAATCCCGGCGGCGCCGGCGTCTGGGAGCTGCCCGGCCTCGGCGTCAGCAAGGTCGCCATCGGCGGGCGGTATCAGCCGTAGCAACTTTGCAGTTTCAATCTGCAAAGTTGCAAGTTTTCTCGCTGCCGGTTCGTCATACACTGCCTCATGGCCGGGCTTGACCCGGCCATCCCGCTTAGAAAGGCACGATGCTTTCCTAAGCGGGATCACCGGGCACGCGCTTCGCGTGGCCTGATGATGACGAGAGGGCGTGTGGCACTGGGAGTGAAAGCAATGTCAGTCAAAATCCCCGAAGAAGCCAAGAACTTCAAACTGCTCGGCCACGACTCCTCCGCCGCGTGGGGCGGCGGCTCGATCGTCGAGATCAACAAAGGCTTCGCCTATGTCGGCGCGGTCGGCTCGGCGAGCTTCAACGGGCCGGAGGGCTTCACGGTCCATGACGTGCGCGATCCGCGCAAGCCCGAAGAAGGTCGCCGAGGTGAAATCGCCGCCCGGCGTGCACTCGCACAAGCTCCGCGTCGTCGATGGCGACATCCTCTACGTGAATTCCGAGCGGCTCGGCGGCGAGGCCGGGCGCAACGCCCGCACCGGACTGTTCATCTTCGACATCTCCAAGGGCGGCGAGCCGAAGCAGATCGGCTTCTACGACACGCCCGGCAACGGTCCGCACCGCTTCGGCGTCGACAACAAACGCAAGCTCGCGTTCCTGCCGAACGCCGCGCAGGGCTGGAAAAACCGCGTGATCTGGACGCTCGACATCAAGGACCCGACCAAGCCCGAGGTCATCAGCCAGTTCGGCCTGCCCTGGATGAAGGCGGACGACAGCGACGGCGACGAAGTCGCCGGCCATCCGCCCGACGACCTGTGCACCCTGCACGGCCCGCCCGCGATCCGCGGCAACCGGATGTATTGCGCGTGGTGGGGCGGCGGCATCTCGGTGATCGACTGCTCGGACCTCGCCAACATGAAGCTCGTCGGCCACCTGTCCTGGGCGCCGCCGTTCCCCGGCTCCAACCACACCTGCTGGCCGCTCGGCGACCGGCCCGTACCTGATCTGCACCGACGAGGCGCGCGCCAAGCAGAAATACTGGGACGCGCAATTCATGTGGGTGATCGACGCGCGCAAGGAGGACAAGCTCGTGCCGATCGCGACCTTCATGCCGGACCGCGAGAAATACTTTGACCGCCCCGGCCGCTACGGCGCGCACAACATCCTGGAGCACCTGCCGGCCGACGGGCCGTGGAAGGACATCGTGTTCCTGACCTACTTCAACGCCGGCCTTCGCGCGGTGAACGTGTCAGCGATCCGTTCCACCCCAAGGAGATCGGCTGCTACGTGCCGGCGCTCGAAGGCGACCGCCCGGCGGTGCAGAGCAACGACATCGGCACCGACGAGCACGGCCGGCTCTATCTGATCGACCGCGCCGGCGCCGGCATGCACATTCTGGAGTACACGGGTTAACTCCGCCGTCATCACCGGGCCGCCGCGAAGCGGCGTGACCCGGTGATCCCGCTTAGGGACGCACTGTGCCAATCTAAGCGAGATGGCCGGGTCAAGCCCGGCCATGACGCTCGAGGGTCAGCATGTATCATAACGGACCAATCTCATGGACCTCGGCCTCAAGGATCGCGTCGCCATCGTCACCGGCGGCAATCGCGGCATCGGCTACGCCATATCCGACGAGCTGCTGGCCGAAGGCGCGCATGTCGTGGTGGCGAGCCTCGATCCGGCGCGCAACGCCCAGGCGATCGAGAAGCTGAAGGCACAATCGAACGGCCGCGTCATCGGCGTGCCGACCGATCTCAACGACGCGGCGGCGGTCGACAGCCTGTTCAAGAAAACGCTCGCCGAGTTCGGCCGGCTCGACATCCTGGTCAACAACGCCACCAACGTCGTGCAGGGCAGCTTCTTCGCCATGACCGAGGACAACTGGGACCGCGCCTTCGACAACAAGCTGCGCGGCACGGTGCGCTGCATCCGCCATGCGGTGCCGCCGATGCGCGAGCGCAAATGGGGCCGCATCGTCAATATCTCCGGCGGCGCGGCCTGGACGCCGCAGCTCGGCGCCATCGCCACCGGGCATCAACAACGCGGCGGTGCAAAATCTCACCGTCGCGCTGGCCAATGAGCTCGCCAAGGACGGCATCCTGGTCAACGCCGTGGTGCCGACCGCGGTGCGCACCGAACGGCACGACCGGAACATCCGCGACGCCATGGCCAAGACCGGCCAGTCCGAGGCCGAGGTGCTGAAGCCCCGCGTCGCCAAGATTCCGGTGGGCCGGATGGGCACGGCCGAGGAGATCGCCGCGGTTGTGGCGTTCCTGTCGTCGGAGCGCGCCAGTTTCGTCACCGGCAGCGCCTGGGCGGTCGACGGCGGCGTATCGGCGCGGCTTTAGAGGTTGACTTAAGATCTGGCGAATTCTGGAAATAGCAGTCTCGAAGCGCGGGGCGCGGTCGCTTGGGGAGCTTTCGGGTGAGCCAGCAGTTCGGGTGGGCCTTCAAGAGACCTGCGGCATTTCTTGCAACGCTCGCCGCGGCGCTGACCTTCGCGCTGGCCGCGCCCGCTGCCGACTATCCGGCGCGCCCGATCACCATCGTGGTCGCGTTCACGCCGGGCGGCCCGAGCGACGTGCTGGCGCGCATCATCGGCAAGCGGCTCAACGAAATCCTGCATCAGCCGGTGATCATCGAGAACCGCCCCGGCGCCGGCGGCAACATCGCGGCCGAGGAGGTCGCGCACGCGGCGCCCGACGGCTACACGCTGCTGATGGGCAACAACAGCATCCTCGCCACCAACGCCGCGCTCTACAAGAAGCTCGCCTACAACCCCGAGAAGGATTTCATGCCGATCTCGCTGATCGGCACCCAGGCCAACATCCTGGTGGTCAATCCGAACGTGCCGGCGAACACGCTGGCCGAGCTGATCGCGCTCGCCAAGGCCAGCCCGGGCAATCCTGAACTTCGCCTCCTCGGGCTATGGCGCGGCGGCGCATCTCGCCGGCGAACTGTTCAAGACCGAGGCGAAGATCAACATCGTACACGTCGCCTACAAGGGCGCGGCGCCGGCGCTGAACGATGTCCTCGCCGGCCACGTCCAGATGATGTTCGCGACCTCGGCCTCCGTGATCGGGCTGATCAGGAACCACAAGGTGCGGGCGCTCGCGGTGACCACGCTCAAGCGCACTGCGCTGTTGCCGGACCTGCCGACCGTGGACGAGCTCGGCATCAAGGGCTTCGACGCCACCACCTGGCACGGACTGGTCGCGCCGGCCGGCACGCCGAAGGAAATCATCGACACGCTGCATTTCGCCATCGTCGAGGCGCTGAAGGACCCGGCGACGCAGACCTCACTGCACGGCCTCGGCGTCGATATCGTCGGCAACTCGCCGAAGGAATTCGAGGCCTATATCAAGTCAGAAATTCCGAAATGGACTGCGGTGGTGAAGCAGTCCGGCGCGCAGATCGATTGAAGCATTTCTGCTACGATTGAAGCATCGCACATACTTGGATATTTAATCGAGGCTCACCGCGTCCGTCGCCATCCCCGCAGGAGTTCCGCGATGCAAAAGGCAGTCCGCAAGGAGAAGTTGAAGGTCATCGAGCGGCCGACAAGCCTGCGCGACACGCTGGAATGGCTGAAGGCTCAGGGCGATCTGATCGAGAGCGACAAGCCGGTCGATCCCGACCTCGAACTCACCGGACTGCAGAAGCATCTCGATGGCGCCTGCCCGATGCTGTTCAACAAGGTCAAAGGCAAGCCGAACCACCGCCTCCTGACCAACCTGTTCGGCGACATGAACGTCATCAACAAGATGTTCGGCTGGAAGGACGACGTCGATCGCACCCGCAAGCTCGCGTACGCGCTGTCGCATCCGATCAAGCCGCAGGAGATTTTGCAGAGCGTGGCGCCGTGCCAGGAAGTCGTGATCGAGAACCCGAAGGACGTCAACGAATACATGGTGCCGATCCGGCACACGACCTATGAGCCGGAATTGACGGTCGGCTCGGGCATCCGCTGCGTCACCGGCGAGCACTTCGAGGGCGGCTCCGACCTCGGCTACAACCGCATGAATTTCCGTTGGGGCAACGTCGGCACGTTCCAGATTTCGCCCGGCTCGCACATGTGGCAGGTGGTCAACAAATACTACAAGCAGGACGAGCCGGTGCCGATCACCATGTGCTTCGGCGTGCCGCCGGCCTGCACGCTGCTCGCGGGCGCCGCTTTCGGCTACGCCATCATGCCGCAAGGTTGCGACGAGATCGGCATTGCCGGTGCGGTGCAGGGCTCGCCGATCCGCCTGGTCAAGGCGCGCACGGTCAACGCCATGGCGCTGGCCGACGCCGAGATCGTTCTCGAAGGCTACGTCAACCCGAAGGACCGCCGCTTCGAGACCAAGGAGGCCGAGGATTCCGGCCAGCAGGGCCGGCACCATTTCCATCCGGAATGGGCCGGCTACATGGGCAAGTCCTATAAAGCGCCGACCTTCCATGTCACCGCGGTGACGATGCGCAAGCCCGCGAGCAAGCCGATCGTGTTCGCGCTCGGCGTCCACATGCTCGACGACCACAACATCGACACCACCGTGCGCGAAGCGACAATCTTCGAACTCTGCAATCGCCTGCAGCCCGGCATCATCCAGGACGTGGTGATCCCTTACTCGATGACCGACTGGGGCGGCTGCATCATCCAGGTCAAGAAGCGCCACCAGATCGACGAGGGCTGGCAGCGCAACTTCCTCGGCGCGATCCTGTCGTGTTCGCAGGGCATGCGGCTTGCGATCGCGGTGAGCGAGGACGTCGATCCCTATTCGATGGACGACGTGATGTGGTGCCTGACCACGCGGGTCAATCCGCAGACCGACATCCTCAACCCGATCCCGGGCGGCCGCGGCCAGACCTTCATGCCGGCCGAGCGCATGACCGCGGGCGGCCAGCAATGGACCGCGTCGAACACCCGCTTCGAAGGCGGCATGGGCATCGATGCCACCGTGCCGTTCGGCTACGAGAGCGACTTCCTGCGCCCGGTCTATCCGGTCGACAAGGTCAAGCCGGAGGACTTCTTCTCCAAGAAGGACATCGACAACGCCAAGTCGCGCATGGTCGGCTGGGTCAATTCGCTGGCGCGCACGGGGCGGTAACCTTTTGTCCCGGACGCGGTGCAGCGTGGAGCGAAGCGAAACGGTGCACCGCTGATCCGGGACCGTTCCAAACTCTGCTTTTGCCAAATCTATGGCCAAACAATTCTTTGTCTACGTCCTGGCCAACCAAAAGCGGGGCGTGCTTTACGTCGGCTCGACAGGCGACATCACGCGCCGGCTGGCCGAACATAAAAGCAAGCTGGTGCCGGGGTTCACGAATACCTATGGTGTTGTGAGACTGGTGTATGTTGAGGAATATCCATCAATAGGCGAAGCCCGAGCTAGAGAAGCCGCGCTTAAACGTTGGCGCCGCAACTGGAAGTTCGACCTGATCGAGAAGCTGAATCCTGACTGGCGCGATTTGACGGAAGAGATTCAGCTCTGAATTTGGAATGGTCCCGGGTCTGCAGCGCATCACTTCGTGCTGCGCTGCGCCCGGGACAATATCCGTTACGCCCCGCCGAACTCGAAGCGCTGACGCGACCGTGCGCGCGCCTTCTCGGCCTCGACCTCGCGGTCGCGTGGCGGGGCGTTCGTCTCCAGCGATTGCAACAGCCGGCGAGCCACGTCCGCGATCTCATCGACCGCCTGGTTGAATACCGCCTCGTTGGCCCGCGACGGGATGTTGAACCCGCTCAGCTTGCGGACGAACTGCAGCGCCGAGGCGCGGATTTCATCCTCGGTCGCGGGCGGCTCGAAATTGAACAGCGTGCGGATATTGCGGCACATCGGTCGCTCCTGAGGGCCGGTAAGGCTCGTAGGCTGTCACCGGGTGGAAATATATTCGCAATTCCGGGAATTCCAGGACCGTCAGGCCCACAATCGCTGCGACGCAAGCCGCGCACCTTCGGCCAGCGCGCCAAGCTTGGCCCATGCGATGTCGGCATGGACGCGGCCGCCCAGCCCACAGTCGGTGCCGGCGATGACATTGTCGCGGCCGACGCAGTTGGCGAAGCGGCCGATCCGCTCGGCCACCAGTTCCGGATGCTCGATCAGATTGGTGGCGTGGCTGACCACGCCCGGCAGGATCATCTTGCCG
Organism: uncultured Alphaproteobacteria bacterium; assembly: GCA_963702635.1. Classification (GTDB taxonomy): domain Bacteria; phylum Pseudomonadota; class Alphaproteobacteria; order Rhizobiales; family Xanthobacteraceae; genus Z2-YC6860. The sequence continues at coordinate 1,572,803 of CAVPDL010000001.1, read as the reverse complement.
TCCGGCAGCTTGACGTCCTTCCACAGCATCCATTCGTGCTCATGGCGCACGTTCGCCGCCTCGAACGAATAGCATTGCGCCTTCACCTCAAGCATCAGCTTGATGATGTGCTCGAACGGCAGATCGTGGGTGTGCGGCCCATGCCAGCTCCCCCAGCACAGGTGGTAGCGCACGCGGTCTTCCGGGATGCCCTTGAGCGCGTGATTGACCGCCTCGATCCGCACCTTGGCAAATCGGTTGACGTAGTCTTCCACGCTGAGCGCGGGCTTCAGCATGTCCCACCAGTCGGCAACTCCCGGATCGTCGATCTGCAGGATGAATCCGGCGTTGACCACGGCGAGGTATTCCTCGCGCAGCGCCTCGGCCAGCGCGAACACGTATTCGTCGTCGGTCTTGTAATATTCGTTGTAGATGAAGTGATCGAGCCAGCCGGGCGCCAACACGCAAAAGAACGACTCCTCCACCGGCCGTCCGGCACGCGCGATCGCGGCCTTGAACACGTCGAGCTCCTGCGTCAGCGCCGCGGTGCCTTTCGCTGTGACCGGGCCAGTCGCGATCATCCGTTCGCGCTCGGGCGGCATCGGCTTCTCGCCCGGCACGTGAAAGATCGTGCCGGTGTCGTCGAGGTCCTGGTAGAACTGCCTGAACTCATCGCGCTCGCGGGTGAAGACGCGGGTCGAGGCGGGCTCGCCGGGCTTCAGCACTCGCGTCTCGATACCCGTGAGATGCCGGCCGTAATAGGCGATGTTGCGCGCCTTCCAGAACTCGCCGTCGCCGACGCAGTCGATGCCGAGGTCGAGTTGCTTGCCCACGACCTCGTCGATGCCGACCTCGATCGTCTTGAGATCGACCTTTTCGCCGCGGAACAGGCGGAACGGCATCGCCTCGCAGCCGGCCGGAACCGGCAGCCGCCCGGCGTGGGTGGTGCGGATGCGCTCGGAGCTTCGTTTCATGCGGTCTACTATCGGCAAGCGGGCGCGCGGCGGCAAGGCCATCGGCGGTGCGGCCCCGCCATATGTTAAGGATGGGCCGCGACCCACCACGCATACGGAGGCCGATCATGCCTTCGCCCGAGCCTGTCACGATCGTTGTCGGCGACGACCTGCGCGTTTCCGGCCTGCTGCAAGCGCCCGCGCAGGCGCGCGCCTGCCACGTGATGGCGCACGGCGCGGGCGCCGGCATGAGGCATCCGTTCATGGCCGCCGTTGCCGCCGGGCTCGCCGAACGCAACATCGCGACGTTGCGCTACCAGTTCCCGTACATGGAGCGCGGCAGCAAGCGGCCCGATCAGCCGAAGCTCGCGCACCCGACCGTCCGCGCCGCGGTGGCGCAGGCCGCAAAGCTGTTGCCGAAGCTGCCGCTGATCGCCGGCGGAAAATCGTTCGGCGGCCGGATGACGTCGCAGGCGCAAGCGGCCGAGCCGTTGCCTGGCGTTGCCGGATTGGCGTTCACCGGTTTCCCGCTGCACCCGGCGAACAAGCCCTCGCAGGAGCGCGCCAAACACCTGTTCGACGTGCAAATTCCGATGCTGTTTCTGCAGGGCAGTCGCGATACTCTGGCGATGCAGGATCAGATCGAGCCTTTGTGCAAAGCGCTCGGCAAGCGCGCCACACTGCGGTTGTTGGCCGACGCCGATCACTCGTTCCATGTGCCGGCCCGCAGCGGCCGCAACGACGCCGAGGTGATGCGCGAGATGCTCAACGCTTTCGAACTCCTGGCTGAGCGAGATCGCGCCGCGCCGCTGATCCTCGCAACGCAAGATTGCGGCGGGCGGCAACAAACCGAGAACATTAATCAAATTATTGCGTTGCCCTGGACTCAAAAAGCCTCCGCCAGGACTATCTTAGGTTTGCGGCCCAGGTGTGCGGCTTTCTTGTTCAGTTGTGTGGAGTTGGTCATGGCGCCCCGTCCGTATTGGAAGGGATACCTCAAGCTCTCGCTTGTTGCGTGCCCCATCGCGGTCTACACCGCGACCACAAGCTCCGAGCGGGTTTCGTTCCGGCAGATCAACAAGCAGACCGGCAACCGGTTGCGGCAGCAGCTCGTCGACGAGGTGACGCGCGACGTTGTCGAGTCCGCGGATAAAGGCCGTGGCTACGAAGTCGACAAGAACGTCTACATTCAGGTTGACGACGAAGAGCTTGAAGCGCTCGAGGTCGAGAGCAACCACACCATCGACATCGACACTTTTGTGCCGCGAGAGCAGATCGACGAACGCTACCTCGACAGCAGCTACTACATTGCGCCGAACGACCAGGTCGGCCGCGAGGCCTTCGCGGTCATCCGCGAGGCGATGCGCGGCAAGAACATGGTGGCGCTCGGCCGCATCGTGCTTGCCAAGCGCGAGCGCGTCATCGCGTTGCAGCCGTGGGACAAGGGCCTGCTGGGCACGACCCTGCGTTATGCCTATGAGGTGCGCAACTCTGGCGAATATTTCGACGAAATTCCCGACATGAAGATTCCGAAGGAAATGCTGCAGCTCGCCGAGCACATCCTGAAGAACAAGACCGGCGATTTCGACCCAGCCGCGTTCGTCGACCATTATGAGGAAGCCGTGGTCGAGATGCTCAAACACAAGCAGGCCGGCGTGCCCGCGCCAAAGCAGAAGGCCGCGGCGCCGGCTTCCAACGTCGTCAATCTGATGGACGCGCTCAAGCGCAGCATCGCGGCGGAAAAGGGTACAGCAAAAAGCAGCCCGGCAAAGAAGGGCAAGGCCAAGCAGGACGATCTGCGCCGCCAGCCTCAGTTCAAGTTTCCGATCGAAGGTGGCAAGGCCAGGCAGCCGAAGGTTGCCGCAGCCGCTGCACCAGCCACAAAGGCCAAGCCCAAGCGCAAGTCCGCCTGAGAACCCGGGCGATACAGCGCGAACTTGCTTACTTCACCGAACCGATCCAGTGGATCGCGACGGCGAACACTGCAGCCAAGATCAAAAGCAGTGCGATTCCAACCCAGTTGCTCGGTCCGTCACTGAGCTTCATGGCCGTTCAGCCTCACGCCACCGCTCGGCCAGCGCCTTGCGATCGAGCTTGCCGCGCTCGGTCTTCGGCAATTCCGCACTCACCACCACATGTTTCGGCGCCTTGAAGGCAGGCAGCGCCGCGGCGCAGTGGCGCAGGATGTCGCCGGCATCGATCGTCGCGCCCGGCCGCAGCACGACGAACGCCACCACCTCCTCGCCATAGACCTTGTCGGGCACACCGACGGTGCAGGCCTCGATCACCTCCGGCCGCCGCATCAGCACAGCGTCGATCTCGACCGGCGAGATGTTGACGCCGCCGCGGATGATCAGATCCTTGGCGCGGCCGGTCAGATGCAGATAGCCCTCGCCGTCCAGGAAGCCGAGGTCGCCGGTCTTGATCCGGCCGCGGCTGTCGATCCGGGTCGAGCCATCGTCGGCGAGTGTCCGGTAGACGTTGCCGTCAAGCCCGCCGAGTTCGATCTCTCCCGTATCGCCCAGCCCGAGCGGCAGTCCCTTCAGCGCCAACGATGGCCAGCCGATGATAGGCGTGCGGCCGGCCGACCGTACCGATGCGCCTCGCCTCGCCGGGCTGCGCCGCGATCCAACCCACCTCGCTGCAGCCATAGCCCTGCGAGACCCGGATGCCGAAACGATCCTCGAAGCGCCGCCACTCGTCGACGATCAACGGCGCCGAGCTCGATGTCATGAAGCGCAGCGTCGGCAGCTCCGGCGCAGTCACCGCCTCGCCATTCAGCAGGATGCCGATGGTGGTCGGATTGCCGGTCGCAATCGTGGCGCGATGCTCCCGGATGTGGTCGAAAAACCGGCTGCGCGAGAACTTGCGGCCGAGGATCAGCGTCGCGCCGCGCTGCAGCGGCGGCAGCGCGCTCAGGGTCTGCGCAGAACACCAGTTGAACGAGCGAAAATCGTAGATGCGGTCCTGCGCGGTCAGGCCGAAGCCGTCAGCGGTCGGCCCGGCGTTGGAGCAAAGTTCGCGAAAGCTTAAGACCACCCCCTTCGGCCGGGCGCTGGTGCCCGACGTAAACAGAATCACCGCGCTGTCATCGGGGTCCGCACCCGAGCCGGCAGTCGCTCGCCTCGCGGCAATTGACGGCCGCAAAGAAGCTATCGCCGCGCTGATCGTCAAAGGCGCCGAGCCGCAGGCACGGCGCGGCAGCCGCCGGCAATATGTCGTCCAGGCCAAGACCCTCCTCGCACAGCACCAGCCTGGCTTTCAGCGCGGGCAGGATGTTGTCGAGCTGGTTGCGGTTCATCTCGACGTGGACGGTGCAGATCGTCGCCCCATAGGCCAGCACGCCGAAATAGACGACGAGATGCTCGATGGAATTGTTGGAGAGCAGCGCGACCCGGTCGTTCGCTGCAATGTTGCGGCGTTTCAAGTCGGCGGCAATTCGCCCTGTCAGCTCGCGCAGCCGGCCGTAGCTCAGCGTGCGACCGTCATCCGCGGAAACGATGAACGCCTTGTCCGGATCGCGCGCCGCGGCGCGGTCGATCCATTGGCGCAGCAGTTGCGGGCCTGCCTGGTCCGGCATCCGGTCATTATACGGAACTCTCCCTTCGTGTCCCGCACCCGGTGCAGCGTCCAGCGCTGCACCGCGGACCGGGACACAGGGCTACGGCGATGCTAAAAGCATCCCGAAACCAGGTTCAAACGCTCATGGCAGGCAACATCAATCCCAATCCCTTCACCACGCGCCCCGAGATCGACGGCACATTCGGCGTCGTCGCCTCGACCCACTGGATCGCCACCGCCGTCGGCATGGGCACGCTGGAGCGCGGCGGCAACGCCTTCGATGCCGCAGTCGCCACCGCATTCACGCTGCAGGTGGTCGAGCCGCACCTGAACGGCCCCGGCGGCGACGTGCCGGTGCTGCTCTACGACGTGCGCAAGGGAAAGCCCGAGCTGATCTGCGGCCAGGGCCCGGCACCCGCCGGCGCCACCATCGCGCATTACAGGAGCGAAGGCCTCGACATGGTGCCGGGCACCGGCCTGCTCGCGGCCTGCATCCCCGGCATGTTCGATAGCTGGATGATCCTGCTGCGCGACTACGGCACCATGAAGCTCGCCGACGTGCTGACGCCCGCGATTTCGTATGCGCAGAACGGCCACCCGCTGGTCGAGCGCGCCAACGCCACAATCAAGACGGTCGAGAAGCTGTTCCGCGAGCACTGGCCGACCTCGGCTGCGATCTACCTGCCGAACGGCAAGCCGGCCGAGACCGGCGCGCTGTTCACCAACACGACACTGGCCGCGACCTACGCCCGCGTCCTGAAGGAAGCCGAAAGCGCCGGCGCCGACCGCGTCGCGCAGATCGAGAAGGCGCGCAAGGTCTGGTCGCAGGGCTTCGTCGCGCAGGCCATCGACAAGTTCTGCCGGACGCAGGCCGTGATGGACGTCAGCGGCTCGCCGCACAAGGGCGTGCTGACCGGACAGGACATGGCGAAGTGGCAGGCGGCGGTCGAGACGCCGCTGACCTACGACTACGGCCGCTACACCGTCTGCAAGGCGCCGTGGAGCCAGGGGCCGGTCACGCTACAGCAACTTGCGCTGCTCAAGGGCTTCAACCTCGACGGCATGGACGTGGTCGGGCCGGAGTTCATTCATCTCGTGGTGGAATGCTCGAAGCTTGCCTTCGCCGACCGCGAGAAATTCTACGGCGATCCGAATTTCGTCGATGTGCCGTTCGAAACCTTGCTGTCGGATGCCTACAATTCCGAGCGGCGCAAGCTCGTCTCCGACAAGGCGTCGATGGAGTTGCGGCCCGGTTCGGTCGAAGGCTTCGGCGCGGCTGGTGAAGCTGAAGGAAGGCGCCAAACTCGTCGCCGGCATGGGCGCCGGCGAGCCGACCGTCGGCCGCATGGGAGAGGTGGTCGGCGACACTGTGCATTTCGACATCGTCGACCAGGCCGGCAACATGGTGACGGCGACGCCATCCGGCGGCTGGCTGCAATCGTCGCCGGTCATTCCCGAGCTCGGCTTCTGCCTCGGCACGCGCGCGCAGATGTTCTGGCTGGAGGAAGGCCATCCCGCATCGCTCGAGCCCGGCAAGCGGCCGCGCACGACGCTGTCGCCGACGCTCGCGCTGCGCGACGGCGACGCCTACCTCGCCTGGGGCTCGCCCGGCGGCGACCAGCAGGACCAGTGGATCACGCAGTTCTTCCTGCGCCACGTCCATGCCGAGATGAATCTGCAGGAGGCGATCGACGCGCCGGCCTGGCATTCCGAGCATTTCCCGATCTCGTTCTGGCCGCGCACCGCGCGCCCCGGCGTGCTTCAGATCGAGAGCCGCGTGCCGAAGGAGACGCGCGACGAACTGGCACGGCGCGGCCACATCGTCGAGGTCGAGCCGGAGTGGTCGGAAGGCCGCCTCACCGCCGCCTCGAAGGACGGCAAGCGTCGCAGGGCGGCCGCCAACCCGCGTGGCATGCAGGGCTATGCGGCGGGACGATAAGTCGATTAAGAGCGCCGTTGTGAACGAAGCCGGACCGATCATCGTCGCCGATAGCGCGTCCAAGCTGTTCCTCGACGGCACGGTCGTGGCATTCCGGCAGTTGTCGCTCGCGGTCAAACGCGACGAGATTCTCTGCATCGTCGGCCCGAGCGGCTGCGGCAAGACCACGCTCTTGCGCTGCATCGCCGGCCTGACCGAGGTCAGCACCGGCCGGCTCACCGTACATGGCAAGCCGGTCGCCGGCCCGCCCGACGGCGTCGCCATGGTGTTCCAGCATTTCGGCCTGCTGCCGTGGAAGACGGTCTACGACAACGCCGCCTTCGGCCTCGCCATGGCCGGAGCATCCGCCGCAACGATCCGAGAGCGCGTGGAGCATTACCTGGAGCTGGTCGGGCTGGCCGGCTTCGAAAGGCACTACCCCTACCAGCTCTCCGGCGGCATGCAGCAGCGCGTCGGCTTGGTCCGCGCGCTGGCGATGAATCCGTCGGTGCTGCTGATGGACGAGCCGTTCGCCGCGCTCGACGCGCAGACCCGCGAAATCCTGCAAGAAGAATTGCTCCAACTCATGGAGCGGCCGGAAGAGCGCAAGACCATGGTGTTCATCACCCACTCGATCGACGAAGCGATCCTGCTCGGCGACCGCATCGCGGTGATGAGTGCGCGGCCGGGCCGCATCAAGGAAATCCTGGACGTGCCGTTCGGCCATCCGCGCGACGGCAATGCGCTGCGCGGCGATCCGCGCTTCGCCGAGATGCGCGCCCACATCTGGGGCGAGCTGCAAAGCGCGCGGCCACAGCATATCCGCACCCCACGGGAGGTCGCGTGAGCACCGTCCAGCACGCCGACCCGCGACAGACGCTGGCCCAGGAAATCGCCGGCGACCAAGCCCGCGCCGAGCGCGTCGCCATTGCCCGCCGCCGCCGCGCGATCGTGCAGAACCTGGCGATCCGCCTGGTCTCGCTCGCCATCTTCCTGGCGCTCTGGCAGGTCGGCGCGATCGAGCGTCGATCCGGTGCTGTTCACCTCGCCGTCCAAAGTCGCGGTCGCGGCGGTCGACATGATCTGGAACGGCGAACTGTGGGCCGGCGCTGTGGCCGAGCCTTGCTCGTGCTGTTGATGGGACTGACGCTCGCCATCATCTTCGGCACGCTGCTCGGCCTAGCGCTGGCGCGCTTCCGCATCCTCGACGTCGGGCCTCACCGTCTACATCACCTTCCTCTATTCGATCCCGTCGGTTGCGCTGGTTCCGCTGATCGTGCTGTGGGCCGGCTACGAGACCACCGCCAAGGTGATCATCCTGTTCCTGTTCGCGTTCTTCCCGATGGTCATCAACACCTATCAGGGCGTCAAAGTCGGTCGACCCGAAGCTGCTCGAAGTCGGCCGCGCGTTCCGCTGCTCGGAGCGGCAGCTCTGGACCAACATCGTGCTGCCCGGCGCGTTGCCGTTCATCGTCACCGGCATCCGCTTGCCGTCGGCCGCGGCATGATCGGCATGGTGCTGGCCGACCTCTACACCGCGATCTCCGGCATCGGCTATCTGATCGTGCGCACCGCAGCGACGTTCCAGGTCGACAGGATGTTCGTGCCGATCGTGACGCTCGGCCTGCTCGGCGTCACGCTGACGGCGCTGCTGCGGGTCGTCGAGAAGCTCGTCGCGCCGTGGACCGCGGCCGGGCAGGAGGATTAGGCGCGCTGGCATGCCTTGAGGGGTTGCGCCAAGCGACCGCCGGGGCTACCTTCTGACCAAGGGGAAAAGCAGGCTCCCCTTCAGACGGCCCATCCGTCCAAGCTCTGCGCAACGCTCGGCTGTCGAGGCGATTGCGCGTGGACGAGAGTGGGCGGCAATTTTTTTCTCCGCGCCGTTTCAAGATCGTCGCCGTCGTTGGCGCATGCCTCTTCGCATGCGTCGCGCCAATGGCATTTGCTGAAGAGGAGATAACCATGATCGCCATTGACAAGATGGACGTCGACAAGCCGCCCGCCGGATTCGACTTCGCGGTGACCGGCCAGGGCGGCGTGGGCCGATGGACCGTGGCTTCCGATCCCACAGCGAGCAGCGGCCGGGTCATCGAGCAGACCAGCACGGATCGGACCGACTACCAATTCCCGCTCGCGATCCACAGTGCGGTCTCGGCCAAGAACATCGAGGTCAGCCTTCGATTCAAGCCTGTAGACGGAAATGTCGACCGCGCCGCCGGCATTGCCGTGCGGGTGATTGACGCCGACAACTACTATGTCGCCCGCGCCAACGCGCTGGAGGACAATGTACGCTTCTATCGCGTGGTCCAGGGCCGCCGCGAGCAGATCGAGGGCGCCAATACCAAGGTCTCGGCCAACGAGTGGCATACGCTCGCGCTCAAGGCCGAGGGCGAACGCTTCACGGTCACGTTCGACGGCAAGCAATTGTACACGGCCACCGATCGCACATTCGCCGCCGCCGGCAAAGTCGCGCTGTGGACCAAGTCTGACAGCGTGACGCGGTTCGAGCGGATCGAACTCAAGACGCTGCCATGAACGCTCACCACTCGTTCCACCTTTCTACCGGGGGGTTCACAGCACAGGAGAGCCAAGATGAGTGCAGACCTCGAACGACGGACCTTGATCCAAACAGCCGGAATGCTCGCGGGAGCCGCCGCAATCGCAACCGTCGCTGAAAATCCGGCAACCGCGCAAGGCGCGCAGAAAGCAGGAAGCAAAATGACCTACACGGCCAAGCCGCTGTCGCTCGATCCCAAAACCATCAAGGGCATTGTCGGAGAAGATATCTGGTCAGCCATTACGAGAACAATTACGCCGGCGCGGTGAAGCGCCTCAACGCCATCGGCGCGCAGCTCGCGGCGCTCGATTTCGCCAAGGCGCCGATCTTCACCATCAACGGCCTCAAGCGCGAAGAGCTGATCGCCATGAATTCCATGATCCTGCACGATCTCTATTTCGACAGCCTGGGCGGCGGCGGCGCGCCCGGCGGCGCGCTCGCCGCCGCGATCGCGCGCGATTTCGGCAGCGTCGATCGCTGGCAGGCCGAATTCTCCGCCATGGGCAAGGCCGAAGGCGGCGGCTCGGGCTGGGTGCTGCTGACCTATTCGCCGCACGACAAGCGGCTGATCAACCAATGGGCCGCCGACCACACCACGACGCTGGCGGGCGGCCAGCCGATCCTGGCGCTCGACATGTATGAGCATGCCTATCACATGGATTATGGCGCCGCGGCCGCGCGCTATGTCGATGCCTATATGGCGGCGATCCGCTGGGACAACGCGACGAAACTCTACGATCGGTACAGTCGCGAGGCTTGAACGCCCAGCGTGCGCACGCTCGACTTTGATATATTGCAAATCAACCGGGCCCTGGCGCTTGTCGCCAGGCCCGGTTGCGTGAAAGAAAGCATGACGCCTTGGTGACCATGTCCACCCCTGGGACGACCGCTGACGCGCGTTCCAACATTCTTCTTCTCTACATCGCGCGCGGCCTGCGCGGATTCGGCGACGGCTTCGCCATCATCATCCTGCCGGCCTATCTGTCCGCGATCGGCTTCGACCCGGTCGCAGATCGGATTCGTCGCCACCGCTTCGCTGCTCGGCACCGCGCTGCTGACGCTGCCGATCGGCTTCGTCGCGCCGCGGCTACGACTTGCGCAGCCTGCTGCTCGCTGGCGCCGCGCTTGATGACGGTGCACCGGCCTTGCGTTTCCCAATTTCGAGCACATCGCGCTCGATCGGCCTGGTCGCATTCGTCGGCACGATCAATCCGTCGACCGGCGACCTCGGCGTGCTGGTGCCGATCGAGCACGCCATGCTGGCGCAGGGCGTGCGCCGACGCGCGAGCGCACCAGCGACCTTCGCGCGCTACAGCCTGATCGGCGCGCTGTCGATGGCGGCGGGCTCGCTCGCAGCGGCCGCGCCCGATTTCTTGGTCGCGCGCCGGCATCGACCGGCTCGGCCGCGTTCAGGCTGATGTTCTACGCCTATGCCGCGCTCGGCGCTCGTCAGCGCCGCGCTCTACCGGCGCCTGCCGCACGCGCACATGGAACAGCGCAAGCGCCAGCGCGCCGCTCGGGCCGTCGCGCGGCATGGTCTACAAGCTTGCGGCGCTGTTCAGCCTCGATGCGTTCGCCGGCGGCTTCGTCGTGCAGTCGCTGCTGGCGCTGTGGCTGTTCGAGCGGTTCGACCTGTCGCTGTCGGCGGCGGGCCTGTTCTTCTTCTGGACCGAGCGTCGCTCAGCGCGTTTTCGTATCCGGTCGCGGCCTGGCTCGCGGCACGCATCGGCCTCATCAACACGATGGTCTACACCCACATCCCGTCCAGCCTCTTTCTGATCCTGGCGGCGTTCTCGCCGAATCTCTATGTCGCGCTCGGCCTGCTGCTGGTGCGCGCGGCGCTGTCGCAGATGGACGTGCCGACGCGCACGTCCTACGTGATGGCGGTGGTGACGCCGGCCGAGCGCACCGCCGCGGCGAGCGTCACCGCCGTGCCGCGCAGCCTCGCCTCGGCGATCAGCCCGGCGATGTCGGGCGTGCTGCTGACCATGCCGTTCATCGGGCCTGCCGCTGGTCCTCTGCGGCGCGCTCAAGATCGTCTACGACGTGGCCCTGCTGGCCACCTTCCGCCACGTCAAGCCGCCGGAAGAGAGCTAAGGCGCGCTCAATCGTAGATTTGAGCCGGCTTCGCCTGCGGCAATTCCTTCAGCTCGACGCGCTCCTGATCGGTGCAGGCGCTAACCGTCTTTTTCAGCAGATCCTGGATCGAAGGGCGATACGTGCCAAAGAAACGGCGGTCCTTGATCTGGCAGAGATAGTGGCGGTGCGGCTCGATATCAACGTCGAAAGCGAGCAGCCACTCCTTCTTGGCGTCCTTCTCTTCACTATGCTCGATCACGTTCAAGATATCGTCGTAGGCGTAGAGCATGTGCGCGATGAAACTCTGGTAGCGCAGCCACTCATTGTGGTTGCGCATCAGGAAATCGTAGTCGGGTGCTGAAAGGTAAGGGTAGCGCAGGATGGCATCGCTGTATGACGCGTAGTTTTTCCGCGCGTCGGCGAGTTCGGCCCGGTATGATTCTTGAGCGGATTTCTTCTGGTTCTCGTTGATCTGATAGATCAAGCCGGCAAAGCCGATGGCCGCGATGACCGCCGATGCGATCTGGGCGAAGTTGCCGAACCTCGAATACCACGGTACTGGAGCGGGCGCCGGCTGCGGCTCCGTCGCCGCGCCGGTTGCTGTAGGCATTGTCATCCCACCTCTCCCGCAGACACGCCGCGGCGGTCGCGTCGAACGCCTTTACTCGCTGCCGTAGTTTGCAACGAGATAACTCGCTATCGCCTTGGCCTCGTCCGGTGCCGACAATCCGAACCGGTCGAACATGTTGGCGACGATGCCGGGCCAGGCGCCTTTCTGCCGTTTCACCGCTGTCACCCGCTCGAGATCGTGGCACAGCGTGCAGCGCGTCTCGACCAACTCCTTGCCGGTGCCTGGCGCAAGCGTGACCGGCTTCGCCGGAGGCAGCGACTGGCCAGGGCCGAAGTTGGTGTTGAGATAGTTGAGCACGGTGTCGATGTCGCGCGGCGACAATTGCGCGCCGCGCATCACCATGTTGTGGACGTGCCGTTTCCAGCCGACGGGCCCGTCGCGCATACCAATAAGAGGCGTCAGCGTATGACATTGCGTGCAGGCAACAGTGATGATTTCCCGCCCCTCGCCCGCCGGCAGCGCCGGCGCGTTCTGCGCACGCGCAGCGGCGTCGCCGCGACGCAGGCCGCGATGGCAACACCGCAACAACAGGAGCGACGCATGATCACACCTTCCTCGTGCGCTGTTCGGCGATGGAATACGGCGGATGCCAGGTCGACACCGCGCCGATACCGTCGCGATAAGTGTGGATGTCGAGCAAATACGGTCGTCCCTCCGCGACAACGCGCCGGCCGCGCGCGATCGCGGCCTTGAGCGCGCCGGGCTCCTTGACCACCTCGGCCTCGACGCCGAAGGCCTCCGCCGATTTGGCATAATCGATGTCGGGGCTGCCGAGATAGCAGGTCATGTCGCGGCCGGTCTGATACTGGCGGCCGCCGTAATGCCAGATGCGGTTGCGCTCGTTGTTGTAGCTGTGATTGTTCAGCACGATGTTCATGACCGGCGCCTTGTAGCGCGACTGCGACCACAGCGGCTGCGGACCGCTGAAGCAGAAGCTGCCGTCGCCCACGACAGAGACCACCGGCAGGTCGGGACGCGCGAGCTTCACGCCAAAGGCCGCCGCCATGCCCCAGCCCAGGATGTTCGGGCTGGTGCCGATGTATCGCTTGTTGCCGTCGCCGCCGAATGACATCAGCGGATCCATGGTCTTGCCGGAGTTGACGTCGCAGACGTAGCAGGTGTCGCGGTCGAGCGAGCCTTCGAGCTCGAGCCCGATGCGCTCAAGGCTCACCGGAGTGCGATCGGCGTTCTCGTGCGCGATCTTCTGGCGCAATTCGCGCATCTCGCTGCTGTAGGCGGCGGTTTGCGCAGTGCGCTCCTCGGCGATCTTCTTAAGACGGCCATCGGTCGCCATGCCGCGGATCGCCGCGATGAGATCGGCCGCGGCAAGGCGGATGTCCGCCACCATCGCCAGATCGACCGGCCGCCGCGCGCGAGGCTCGTCGGATCGAGCCGGACCGAGATCAGCTTGGTGCCCGGCGCACCGCGCTCGCCCCACTTGTTGCCCGAGATTGAGCACCACGTCGGGCTTGCCGGGATAGCGCATCTGGCGAAGCTGCGGGCCGATGTAGAGCGGATGCCGAGTCGGGAACGGCCGCGACCAGTAGCCCAGCGGGCCGTACTGGCCGGCGACGGGAATGCCGAGCAGCTCGGCGAGCTCGACCACCTCCTTGCTCGGCTTTGCACCAGGTCAATCTCGTCGCCGACGCTCATCAGCGGATTCTTGGCCTCGATCAGCATCCGCGCCGCCTTCTCGACAGTCGTCCTTGTCGGGGCGGATGTGCATCGGCACGTCGAACTTGGCCTGGTCCCAGATCGTCGACGTGGCCTGCTCGCGCAGCACGTTGGTCGGCAGCGACAGGAACACCGGGCCGCAGGGCGGCGTCGAGGCGAACTTCATGCCGCGGCGGACTGTCGCCGGGATCGACGCCGTCGTCAGCGCCTGCCAGAACCATTTGGTGATCGGCTGGGTCATCGACCTCGGAATGGTCGGAGTCCTGGAACATGTCGCCGCCGAGCCCGTCCTGCTCGACCGAGGCGACGGCGACCAGGAGCGGAATCTGATCCTTCCAGCTGTTGATCATCTGGGTCATGGCGTTGGGCAGACCGATGTTGGCGACGATGACGACGCCGGTCTTGCCGGAGGCGCGCGCATAGCCATCGGCCATGGCGATGACCGCGCCCTCGTGAATGCCCTTGATCAACTGGATGCCGGGCTCATCGACCAGCGCGTCGAAGATCGGGTAATCGCCGGTCGACGGATTGAAGAAGATGTACTCGACGCCGGCCGCCTTGAGCTGTTGCACGAACAGCGCGCCGCCGGTGCCGCGCATCTCGCGCACAGCGGCAGGAGCAGGCGCAGCCGCCGCCTGGCCGAACGGCGCCAGCGATTGCGCCATCGAGTTGGCCGCGACGCTGCTCATGCCGAGCGCGCTCAGGCCGGTCATCAGTTGTCGGCGCGACAGGCCGTCATCCAGAAATTCCTTGATCAGCTTTTTCATTGGGCGTCTCCCCAGGGCTCCGGCTCTTCGGCCGGTTGGCGGCGCAACGGCGCGATCCGCCAGTCACCGGCGAGCGTATCACCGCAATAGCAGCCGTTGAAGTCGGGTCTGATCCGCTTTCGAAGCGCCGTCAGCCTAGGGATTCTTGACCAGCCCTGGCGGCGTGAAGAAAACCAGGAAATTCGCGACGACGATCGTGCCGGCGAGGAAATAGAACGCCGCCATGATACCGAAATGATCGGCTAAAACGCCTGCGCAGATCGGGCCAACCGCAGCGCCGGCGGCCTGCGCGCCGAACAGGATGCCGATAGAGCTGCCGCCCATCCCCGGCGGCGTCGCGTCCAGCAGCCAAGCCTGAAGCACCGCCCGTACCGCATAGAGGAAAAACCCGAGCGCCGCGACAAGAAGCACGAACCAAATCGTGCCGCCGGCGAAGATCATTGCAAGAAGCACAACCGCCGTCATCGACATGCTGGAGACGATGATCTGCCTGCGGCCGATGGTGTCGGACAGATGTCCGGCGATCGGCGCGGCGATGAATCCGGCGGCCTGCAAAACGAACATGCAGGCGCCGATCCAGACCGGCGAATATCCCATCTCGCGGGCGAGATAGACCGGCAGGAACGTCAGCAACGCGCTCTGCGTCATGGTGCGGAAGGTCGATCCGACCGACAGCGTGACCACCGCCCGATCGGTCAAGAGCATCGCGAATTGCCGAAGACGCTGCGAACCCGCCGGTTTCTTGGCCGCCGCACCTGCGGCCTTCTCCGCATTATGGATACGCCCGACATAGACCAGGATCAGCACCGACATCGCTATTCCGGGCAGCACGTTCATCAGCACGACGTCGCGCCAACCGAAGACCGTCAGCAGCGCACCAACGACCAGCGGCGCCACCGCATCGCCGACGTTGCCGCCCATGCTGTGAAACGACATCACCAGTCCTTTGCGCTCGGGGAAGCGCGTGGCGAGCCATGGGATCGCAGTCGGATGCCAGAGGTTGTTGCCGATGCCGAGCAGCGTCGCGCAGGCGAGCATCATCCAAAAGGCGTGCGAAAATCCCATCATCAGATAAGGGAAGCCGATCCAGAACAGCGCCACGGCCATCAGCAGGCCTTTGCGCCCGACTGTGTCGACAAAAATTCCACCGGGAATGTTGGAGATCGCTCCGGCCGCGAACTGGCAGGTCAGGATCAAGCCGATCTGGCTATAACTCAAGCCAAGCTCGGCGCCGATCAGGGGCAGCAGCAGATAGAACGTCGCCGGATACCAATGCGTCAGCGCGTGACCGATGCTGACGACCCAGACCTCCTGAAACGAGCGCCGCGGCCCCGCAGCCGCTACCGCTGAAATCGCCGTCATTCCGCTATCCTCGACCCGGCCCAGGACAAATCAGCCATCCCGCTATCGTTTGCGATTCCCAATGTGGAGCCCGGTGTGTACGTGGCTGCGCCGGGCCGAGCAATCGCTATCGTGCAAGGTGGCTATGTCCATCGGGAAGCCATCGGAATCCTGAGGCCCACGCCAACACAATCCTCAGGCTGATGTGCGCGACACTTCGCTCCCGTTGGAGCCGGACTGGACCCTTGTGCCAGGGACTCCCCTCTCTCTATTCTTGCCGGCAACCGCGGAGGCCGGAAAGGCCGATAAACACGCCCGGAGGAATCAGCAATGCCGACAAGACTTCGCCTCGCCGTTTTCGCGCTGGCCACACTTGCCGCAGCATCGACCATCGCCTCGGCACAGCCCAACTGCCCGGCGATGCGCAAGATCAATGTCGGCGTGTCGGTGGCGCCCCCAAACGTCGTGCACACCTCACCCTACGTGGCCAAGGCGTTGGGGTACTTCCAGAAGCGCTGCATCGACGCCAACATCATCCAGTTCGAAGGCGGCCAGTCCCAGACCGCCAACGTCGCGGCGGCGCAGGGAACCGCAATCGTCAGCGTCAGCGACGTTTCGATCGGCCGCGGCCTCAAAGTGCAGCAGATCTGGGGCCTCGCCCCGCGCATGCCGCAGGCCTACATGGTACCGGGCGACGTCAAGACCGCTGCCGACCTCAAGGGCAAGCGGCTGTCGGCGACTGGCGGCGGCGTCGGCGGCTTCAACTGGCGCATGGGCCGCGAGGTTCTACGGTCCGCCCATCTCGACGTCAGCGACGCGCAGTTCATCCCCTCACCAACCGCCGGCCGCCTACCGGGTCTGGTTGCCGGCCAGATCGACGGCGTGGCGCTGCACCCGGAAGATGTATTCCTCGCCAAGAAGCAGAAGGACACGCTGCATCCGCTGGCCCAGCTTGCCGACCTCTTGCCGAACTATATGTTCAACGCCTATGGCGCTTCGCTGGACTGGATCGCCAAGGATCGCGCGCTGCTGCGCGACACGGTGGCGGCGATGATCGAGGCCAACCGCACCATCTATCGCGACAAGGACAAGGTCGTGCCGATCATCATGGACGCGACCAAGAAGCCGAAGGACGCGGTCGAGTTTGCCATCGACATCGAGACCAAGCATTGCGTCTGGTCGGTGAACACCGGCTTCGACCCCAAGCGCACGCAATGGTCGATCGACAACAGCGTCAGCAACGGCGACATCGACGCGGCGAAGAAGCCCTCCGTCGAGCAGGTCGCCAACATCAAGCTTGCCGAGGAGGCCGTGGAGTTGGCGGGCGGCAGGGTAAAGATCGGTGAGTGTACGGAGTAGCCAAGTCAATTGACTTATGCCGATCTTATTGATCTTATGGTATTAAACGATAAGATTGATAAGATCATTATGGACCCAGTTACCAACCCTTTTGCGCCCGGCGCCGGCAGCCAACCTCCGGAATTGGCGGGACGTTCGGAGATCCTCGAGTGGACCAACATTACGCTGGCTCGTGTTCAATCTGGCAGGCCTGCCAAAAGTTTTATGCTCGTTGGATTGCGGGGTGTGGGCAAGACAGTCCTTCTTAACAAGGTTGAGAGTTTTGCGGAATTAAGCGGATATATCGCCACCTTGGTAGAAACGCCTGAAACAAAGGCACTTCCTGAACTCATAATTCCGCCGCTACGAAAAATATTGCTCCGATTGGATACTAAGGAAAAAGTCACTCACGCCGTAAAGCGCAGCATGATGGTCCTGCGTTCGTTTGCGAACACAGTCAAAGTCAAAATTGGCGAGGTGGAAGTCGGGTTGGACATCGATCCGCAAAAAGGAACGGCCGATAGCGGTGACCTCGATTCCGATCTTTCCGATCTTTTCGAAGCGGTTGGACAAGCGGCGAGGGCACGCGGCATCGCCGTAGCGATAATTATCGATGAGCTTCAATATATTCGCGAAGAAGAATTTAGCGCCTTAATCATGGCCATGCATCGTGTATCTCAGAAGCAGCTTCCTCTGGTTCTTGTTGGGGCCGGACTACCCCAATTAGTTGGCCTTGCTGGAAAAGCAAAATCGTATGCAGAACGTCTGTTTGACTATCCGGTGGTCGATGCTCTCTCATCAGACGATGCCGCAAGGGCGTTGCAAGAGCCCGCGCGCCGAGAAGGCGTCGCGTTCAACTCCGATGCGCTCAAACTCATTGTGACCATGACGAAGGGCTATCCCTATTTCCTTCAGGAGTGGGGTTACCATTCATGGAACACTGCATCAAAATCTCCGATCACCGTCGCTGATGTTCACGCAGCTAGTGAGGTTGCCATAGCTAGCCTGGACAAGAGTTTTTTTCGTGTACGGTTTGACCGCGTAACGCCGAGAGAAAAAGATTACATGTTCGCTATGGCAGCTCTTGGAGCTGGCCCTCATAGATCCGGTGATATTGCACACGAACTTGGCGTTGCCGTTGAAAATGTCGCACCAGTTAGAAGCTCTCTCATCAAAAAGGGAATGATCTACAGTCCCGCCCATGGCGACACAGCGTTCACCGTCCCCATGTTCGCTGACTATTTGAACCGCGTAACTGGATGATAATCCCATGAACGAACAACCCCGCCGGCCGCTCGGACCACAGCCCTGGGACGTGGTCCGCACCAAGCTCGATCAGTCGCTGCCGTTCGCCAACATGCGCGACACGCCGTACTACCGCGACTGCATCTGGGAGCAGTTCTCCGCCGGCGAATACAAGCGCCGCTATGAATCGCTGCGCGCCAAGATGCGCGAGCACAAGCTTGACGCCATCGTGGTGCCCGGCGGGCCGAGCCACTGGAGCTTCGGCGCCGGAATGACCTGGCTGACCGGTCACTGGGAATGGCACGCGCTGTGCTGCTACGTGCTGGTCCCTCTCAATGGCGAAGCCACCATGATCTATTCGATGGGCGGCACGCACGCGGAGGCCGTGCGCCGCCATGTCCAGGTCGCGGTCAAGGACGTGCGCCACAGCCGCAACGGCCAGTATGCCACGGTGATGGTCGAGCGCTTGCGCGAGCTGAAACTGGAGAAGGGCCGCATCGGATTGATGGAAATCGATCCTCGGCACGGCGACTACCTGCCAGTCAACCAGTACAACACGCTGCGCAAGGAACTTCCCGACGCCGAACTAGTGTTCACCAAGAATTTCCTGCACGACCTCGTCGTCGTCCACTCCAGGGAAGAGCTTGATTGCGTCAGAAAAGCCGGCGTGCTGTGCCAGCACGCCATGGAGGCGATGATCGCCCGCGCCAAGCCTGGCGTGAAGGAATATGAGCTGAAAGCCGCCGCTGCCTCCGCCATCATGGACGGTGGCGGCGACATCGACTTCCTGATCATCGGCTCGACGCCGATGGACAATCCGGCGCTGATCTTCGGCAACCCGCGGCCTTCGGCGCGTGTCTTGAAGAAGGGCGACATGGTCAACATGGAGCTCGCCGCCGGCTATCGCGGCTACACGGCGCAGATCGGCTCGCCCATTACGTTGGGCCCGCCGACCGACATGGTCAGAAGGTTCTGGGAGGAGATCACGCTGCCTGGCTACAACAAGATCGTCGCCGAGATCGCGCCGGGCAAGAATGCCGAGGCGATGCGGCAGGCGAGCCGCTTCTTCCGCGACAAGGGTGTGCAGTCCCGGCCGACACAGTGTCACGGCATCGACATCGTCACCGACAGCCCGCACGTCACCTCGGACCACATCGGCGGCATCAAGAGCGACATGATCCTCAAGCCCGGCATGATCATCATGGCCGAGCCCAATCCGATCACCGCCGATGGCATGTTCGGCATCTTCCTTGGCCACACCTTCATCGTGACGGACACCGGCCACGAGGTGGTAGACCAATTTCCGCTCGAGATCGCGGTAGGCGGATGAGGTGGAGGCTCCGGGCACCTCTACCCGCCGGCGGGCCGGGCGCCACCGCCGTGCATTAACCCCTCGTTAACTCTTTACGCGGCTCCATAGCGCCGTCATGGCCATTACCGACGCCGACGATTTCGCCGCGCCGGGCGCGTTGACGCGCCTGCGCACGCGTCTGCACGCGGTGCTGGCGAGCGAGCAATTCGCCGCCCAGCGCATGGCCGGTACGGCCTTCTTGATCCGCGTCGCCGGCGCAGCGATCGTGTTCCTTTCGCAGGTGCTGCTGGCGCGCTGGATGGGAAGCTCCGAATTCGGATCCTACGTCTACGCCGGCACCTGGTTGATGCTGGTCGGCGACACCATCCATCTCGGCCTGCCGCTGACGGCGCAGCGTTACATTCCCGAATACACCGCGCGCGGCGAGTTCGATCGGCTGCGCGGCTTCATCGTCGGAAGCCGCCGGATTGTTTTCGCAACCGGCACCGTTACGGCGCTCGGCGGTGCATTCGCAGTGCATATATTCGGGCATTCGCTCGATAGCGGCACCGTGCTGCCAATCTATTTCGCCTGCGTTGCTCTGCCTTTCTATACGCTGTCCAACATGCTCGACGGACTGGCGCGGTCCTATGACGCCGTCCACGTCGCGCTGCTACCGCCGTTTGTGCTGCGCCCGGCGCTGCTGATTGCAGCCGTCGCAGGGTTGCACGCCTCCGGCATTATCACCAACGCACCCACGGCCATGGCCGCGTTTGCTTTCGCAATCTGGTCCACGACCTTGCTGCAGCTTGTTCTGATTGGCCGGCAGATCAAACGCAACGTACCGGCCGGGCCCCGGCGGTACGATGTTCGCGGCTGGCTTAAGACCTCGTTGCCGATCCTCACGGTCTGGGCGTTCTTCCTGCTGTTGACCTACACCGACGTGCTGGTGCTGCGCCAATTCCGCCCGCCCGACGAGGTGGCGCATTATTTCGCCGCCACCAAAATCCTGTCCCTGGTGTTCTTCGTCTACTTCTCGGTGTCGGCCGCGGTGGCACATCGATTCGCCGCCCTGCACGTCGCCAGAAACCGCGAAGCGCTAGCTGATTTCGCAGCCAGCACGGTACGTTGGACATTCTGGCCGTCGCTTGCCGCGACGGCCGTCATCCTGGCGGCCGGCAAGCCGATCCTGTGGCTGTTCGGCCCGGACTTCGTGGCCGCCTATCCGCTGCTGTTCATCCTGGCGGCGAGCCTGATCGCCCGCGCCGCCGTCGGCCCCGCCGAGCGGGTGCTCAACATGTCCGGCGAGCAGCGAATCTGCGCGGCGATCTATGCCGTGGCGCTGGCAGTCAACCTCGCCGGCGCCCTTGCGCTGGCGCCCCGCTTCGGCGCAACCGGCGTCGCAACCGCAATTGCGATTGCGATCACGG
Organism: uncultured Alphaproteobacteria bacterium; assembly: GCA_963702635.1. Classification (GTDB taxonomy): domain Bacteria; phylum Pseudomonadota; class Alphaproteobacteria; order Rhizobiales; family Xanthobacteraceae; genus Z2-YC6860. The sequence continues at coordinate 1,552,039 of CAVPDL010000001.1, read as the reverse complement.
CGGAATCCATCATGCTGTTCGTGACCGCCAAGCGCCGGCTCGGGCTGCACCTGTTGATCTGGCAGCCGCGAGCGAAACAATAGCTTTTCAACGGCGGGACGCCTTCAACGCACCGGCGAGGGCGCGCACCTTGCGAAATCCGTTCCACACCGCCGGATTGAACTTGATCCAACGCTTGACTTGCCGGACCGCCATCAATAGCAGCGCCGCGCAAGCGCCACGCACGCTTGCAACCGACATGTGATCGTAAAGGTTCAGCTCGGTGTCGCACCATTCGTGCTTGTAACGTTCGCTGCCGACCGAGAGATCGAACTTGCGCAGTCCTTGGTCGATGGCGTAGCGCAGCAAATCGTGCAGAAGTGCGACGCCGGGGCCGAACTTGGCGAGCTCTGTGCCGCGCTCGTAGCTGGCCAGGACGTAATAAAATCGATCTCCAAACGTCAGGCCAAGGCTCGTCGCCAAGGTGCTGCCGCCGACGTCGAGCCGGCTGAGATGCGTGATCTGCCGGGTCTTTGGATTGGTCGCGATATCGAAAAAAAACTCGCGGCAGCCGGGCCTGGCGAACATATTGCTGACACCCACTTCGGCAAACCAACGGGTCTTTTGATCAACCAAAGTTTCCAGCGTAACGGTGATCTCCGCGGTATCGTCCGCGTGAACGCACGTGATCGCACCGTGCTGGGCGAGCTTTTTGCGCTTGGCGCGATCGTGCCGCCGCGTCGACGCCGAGCGCTTGGCGTAAAGCGTCTCCCAGTTGTCGCCAAGGCTCACCACATAGGCGTGGTTGGGATGGCATGTGGCGCCCAGGTGCAACAGCGGATTGCGCTGAGCGCCGACCTCGGCCGGCATCTGGTCGAGATGGACCAGGTCGAAACCGAGCCGCGGGTGGCTGCGCAGGCGCGACAGAATATCGGCCCAAAGCTGCTCGAACCGCGCCAGACTGACATGCAGCGAAAAGTCGGTCGCGAGCAGCGGCGCGTTGTAGTCGCACAATTCGGAGCCGAGCCAGGCCAGCCGCCGCGCCAGCCGCGTTTGCTCGATTGCAAGCGGCAACAGCAGCATGATCTCGCCATGCGCGTCGCGTCCGATCACGATCGCCGGACGAGTGCCGCGGGGCGCGCCGATGTGGCGCTGCCAGGTCGAAAGCCATTCATAGGTCTGAAACACGGTGCCGTCGGCGCGTGCCTGGAATTCACGCCAGTCGCTCTCAATCGCAACGATGTCCTCGTACACAGAGAGCCGGATGTCGGTCCGCACCACATGCGCCGGAGGGCCATGATCGGCGACGATGTCTTTCTTCGAATCGCCGACGAGAGAGCCTTGGAATAGTGCGGGAGTAAGCTGTTCCATGCTTGGATTTATCGCCGGAGAAGGCAAGGGAACGGTGAAATTCGTTAGGCAACGGCTGTTAGGGTTAAGTCTTCCTAAGCGAACTTTGTGCAATTTGCGTAACGGCTTGTGAAATCATGTCGGGTAGACCGGCCGGCATGAGCGATATCCGCACCTGCACTGCGGCGGACATTCCGGCAGTGGCGCGCATGTTCCAGCATGCGTTCCGCGATGCGTCGCGCGACGCTCCGGCCTCGCTCGAATCTTATCTCCGCGAACTGTTTCTCGATCACCCATGGCGCGACCCCGAAACCGCCTCGCGCGTATTCGTCGGCGCCGACGGGCGGGTGCATGGCTTCATCGGCGTGCTGCCGATGCGCATGTCGTTCCATGGCCAGCCGGTACGCGCGGCGCTGGCAAGCTCGCTGGTGGTAGACAATCCCACGGAAAACCCGATGGCGGGCGCGCGGCTGCTTCGCTCGTACCTCACTGGACCGCAGGAGCTTTGCGTCAGCGAGACCTCAAACCCGACGGCGCTCGGCATGTGGGAGCGGATGGGCGGCCGGCCTATTGCCGAATACAGCATGGAATGGCTGCGCCCCCTCAAACCCGCGAGCCTCGGTGTGGCGCTGCTCGCGGAGCGGCTCAAAGCCGCGAAAATACTGCAGCCGCTGGCATTGCTCGCCGACCGCATGGTTGCTCGGTTTGCGCCGAGCCTGGCTTGGCCCGCACCAAGGGCGTTGGCGCATTGCCGCTCCGTCGACGCCGATGACGAGGCCTTGCTGGAACATATTCCGCAGTTCGCCGCCAACTACGCGCTGCATCCGGATTGGGATCACGCTTCGCTCGCCTGGTTCCTCCGCCATGCCGCGAGCAAGGGCCGCCACGGCCGACTGTTCCGCCGGATGGTTTACGGCCGCAAGGGCGAGCCGACCGGCTGCTACCTCTACTACGGCCGCGTCGGCGGCATCGCCTGGGTGCTGCAAATCCTGTCTATGCCCGAGGCGGTGGAAGCCGTCGCCGCCGATCTGCTGAACCATGCCGAACAGCAGGGCTGCGTTGCCGTGCGCGGCCGCACCCAGCCGCACTTGCTGGACACGCTCCTGAAAAACCGCAGCCTGTTCTTCCAGCGCTCCTCGACCACGGTGCACACCAGCAACGCCGATCTGCTGGCTGCGATCCGCTCCGGCGACGCCTTCATCATCGGCCTTGCCGGCGAAGGCTGGACGCGGCTGATCGGCGAGCAATTTGCCTGAACACCAAACAAGCGGCGGTTATGCTGAAGGCCGCGTTAATCTGAATGCATATAAATTTACACACAATTTTACGCGGTTTTCGGAACTCCCATTGTACTCCTGCCATCCTGATGACCCGATGACTGATCGGTTGGTCATCACCGTATTTGGGGACGGGACTGCAATCGATGTGCGGCATTGCCGGCTATTTTGGAGCACCTGACGCGTCGTTGCCACGGCGCGCTCTGCTTGAGCGCATGATCGGCGCAATCGTCCATCGCGGCCCCGACGCACAAGGCGTGTTCACCGCATCGAACGCCGGCTTGGCGCATGCGCGACTCTCAATCATCGACCTTGCCAGCGGCCAGCAGCCGATGGCCAACGCCGACGATACGCTGCATGTCACCTTCAATGGCGAGATTTTCAATTACATCGAGCTGCGCGATGAACTGATCGCGCGCGGCCACCGCTTCCAGACCACCTCCGACACCGAGGTGATCCTGCGCGCCTACGAGGCCTACGGCCCAGACTGCGTCAAGAAGTTCAACGGCGATTTCGCCTTCGCGATTGCCGATGGCCGCAACAACCGCCTGATGCTGGCGCGCGACCGGATGGGTGTGCGTCCGCTGTTCCACGCCACCAAGAATGGCTGCCTCTACTTCGGCTCCGAGGTGAAGGCGCTGCTCGAAGTGCCCGGCATCAATGCGACGCTCGACCCTTACGCGCTCGACCAGATCTTCACCTTCTGGTTTCCGCTTGCGCCGCGCACGCCATTCAAGAGCATTTCCGAGCTGCCGCCGGCCCACGTACTGATCGCCGAGGGCGGCAACGTCACGGTGCGGCCGTACTGGAAGCTGGATTATCCCGCCGACGCCGGCGCGTGGGACTCGCGCGGCACCGATTCTATCGTCGAGGAACTGCGCGCGCTGCTGCTTGACGCCACCCGCATCCGGCTCCGCTCCGACGTGCCGGTCGGCGCCTATCTCAGCGGCGGGCTCGATTCCTCGATCATCACCGCCGCGGTCAAGCAGATCAGACCGGATCGGCTCCGCACCTTCTCGGTGACCTTCGAGTCGGAAGAATTCGATGAGAGCGCCTACCAGATGGATATGGTGCGCGCGCTCGGCACCGAGCATTCGATCGTGCCCTGCACCGCCGCCGACATCGGCCGTGAATTCCCGAACGTCATCCGCCACACCGAGCGGCCGATCTTGCGCACCGCGCCGACGCCGCTAATGAAACTGTCGCAGCTTGCGCACGCCAACGGCTACAAGGTCGTGCTCACCGGCGAAGGCGCCGACGAGGTGTTTGCCGGCTATGACATTTTCAAGGAAGCCAAAATCCGCCGCTTCTGCGCTAAGCAGCCGCAATCGAAATGGCGACCGCTGCTGCTAAAGAAGCTCTATCCCTACCTGCCGCAGCTCAAGGGCCAGTCACAGTCCTATCTTGAGGCCTTCTTCGGTTCGCAGAGCGACGTGGCCTCCGACTCCGCTCTATTCACACCTGCCGCGATTCCGCACGACGGCTGGCGCCAAGCTGTTCTTCTCCGGCGAACTGCGTAAGGCGCTCAACGGCTATGACGCGATGGAGGAGTTGCGCGAGCGGCTGCCTGCCGACTTCGCGCGCTGGCATCCCTTGTCGCAGGCGCAGTATCTCGAGACCGCGTATCTGCTGCCCGGCTACATCCTGTCGTCGCAGGGCGATCGCGTCGCCATGGCGCACGCGGTCGAAGGCCGATTCCCATTCCTCGACCATCGCGTGGTCGAGTTCGCCGCGCGCATCCCGCCTCGGCTGAAGATCCGCGGCTTGCGCGAAAAGCACATCCTGCGCGAGGCCATGAAGGACCTGCTGCCGGCTCACATCGGCAACCGCACCAAGCAGCCCTATCGTGCGCCCGACTGCCAGTCGTTCGTTGGCGCGCAGGCCCCGGCCTATGTCGGGCACCGCATGTCCGCGGGCGACGTCGCCACCGCGGGCTACTTCGATCCCGTTGCGGTCGGCAAGCTCGCCAACAAGTGCCGTAACCAGAAGTTCATCGGATTTCGCGACAACATGGCCTTCGTCGGGGTGCTCTCGACGCAGCTCTGGCACCGCGAATTCGTCCAGGGAGCGACCGTCGCCGCCAATATCCCTTACGCCGTTGCATAAACGAAAGGATTGCAGACATGAGCGGAGTTCAGGTCAAAGTCCGCAAGTTCATCGAGGACAATTTCCTGTTTCGTGAGGACGGCGCGGCGATTGCCGACGGCGCCTCGCTGCTCGACGCCGGTCTGATCGACTCGACCGGCATCCTCGAACTGGTGGCATTTCTCGAAGCCGAGTTCGGCTTCCAGATGGCCGACGCCGACATCGTCCCAACCAATCTCGACTCGATCAAATCCATCGTGGGCTACGTCGAAGGCAAGATCGCCAGCCAGCAGGCGGCGTAAAACCAATGCGCGTCGAGCGTTTCCTCAGGGACAGCGCCGCCCGGTCGCCGGACAAGACGGCGCTCGTTGCCGGTGGCCGCAGGCTCTCCTTCGCCGAGCTTGACGCCATGTCCGACCGACTTGCGGCGGCTCTGACGCAACGCGGCTTGCAGCGTGGCGAGCGTGTCGTTGTGTTCATGGACAATTGCTGGGAGGCCGTCGCTGGCATCTTTCGCAGTGCTCAAGGCCGGCGGAGTGTTCAGTCCGATCAATCCTTCGACCAAGGCGGAAAAGCTCGCTTACGTGATCAACAACTGCCGCGCCAGCGCGATCCTGGCGCAGGAGCGCGGGCTCGGCGCGGTCGACCAAGCCCAGCCGCAGTGTCCGTCGCTGAAATTCCGCATGATCGCCGAGCGCGATTTCACGCAGGCGTTGGCCCGCGAAGCCGCGCCGCCGGCAATGCCCGGTATCGATGTCGATCTCTGCATGCTGGTCTACACCTCGGGGTCGACCGGCTTCCCCAAGGGCGTGATGATGACGCACCAGAACGTCGTCGCCGCCGCGACCTCGATCACGACCTATCTGGAGAACACCGCCGACGACATCATCCTCAACGTTCTGCCGATCTCGTTCGACTACGGCCTCTACCAGGTGCTGATGGCGATGAAGGTCGGCGCCACGCTGGTGCTGGAAAAGTCATTCGCCTTCCCGCAGGCGATCTTCAACCGCATGAAGGAAGAGAAGGTCACCGGCCTGCCGCTGGTACCGACCATGGCGGCCATGATCCTCGGCATGAAGGACCTCGAGCCCGGCGCATTCCCGCACCTGCGCTATCTCACCAATACAGCAGCGGCGCTACCGCCAGCGCACATCATGCGGTTGCAGGAGCTGTTTCCGGTATCGCGAATCTATTCGATGTACGGCCTGACCGAGTGCAAGCGCTGCACCTATCTGCCGCCGGCCGAGCTTGCGAAGCGGCCATCCTCGGTGGGCATCGCCATTCCAGGCACTGAAGCCTACGTGGTCGACGACACCGGCGCACGCGTCAATCCCGGCGAAACCGGCGAACTCGTGATCCGCGGCGCCCATGTGATGAAGGGCTACTGGGAGAACCCGGAAGCCACCGACAAGGCGCTGAAGCCGGGGCCATTCCCGTGGGAGAAGGTACTGCATACCGGCGACCTGTTCCGCACCGATGAAGACGGTTTTCTCTATTTCGTCGGACGCAAGGACGACATCATCAAGTCGCGCGGCGAGAAGGTGAGCCCGAAGGAAGTCGAGAACGTGCTCTACGCGCTGCCCGGCATCCGCGAGGCCGCCGTGATCGGCATGCCCGACCCGATTCTCGGGATGGCAATCAAAGCCGTGGTGGCATTAGAGCAGGGCTCCGACCTTACCGAGCAGAACATCATCCGGCACTGCGCCAAACACCTCGAAGACTTCATGGTGCCGAAGATGGTGGAGTTTCGAGACGAGTTGCCGAAAACCGAGTCCGGCAAGATCAGCCGGCGACTGGTGAGCGTGCTGGAGGCGGCTGAATGAACCGTGCGGTCAAGAAGTTCGAGGAGGCCGTCGACCGGCTGAGGGCAGTTGCAGGTGTGCCGATCGTGCCGGACGCCCCGCAGATGGATTTTGCCGGCGACTTCTCGGCAGACGCGCTCCGCCTTGATTGCTCGGCCGAAACGGCCCGTATCGCCGGTACCGTACGCGAGCAGATCCAGAAGCATTTGCGCCGCCGCGGCGCGGTTATCGGGCTGTCCGGCGGCATCGACTCAAGCGTTTGTGCAGCGCTGTGCGTCGAGGCGTTCGGACCGAAGAATGTGTTTGCGATCCTGATGCCGGAGAAGGATTCCGAGAGCGACAGCCTTCGGCTGGGCCGGATGCTGGCCGACCAGCTCCGCATCGAGCACACCGTCGAGGACATCGCACCGATGCTGACCGCGGCCGGCTGCTACGAGCGCCGCGATGCCCTGATCCGCAAGCTTGTACCGGAGTTCGGTCCAGGCTGGGGTTGCAAGGTGGTGATCGCCAACCCGATGAAAGGCGAGGGCTTCAGCCTGACCATGCTGGTGGTGCAAGCGCCGGACGGCAAGCAGCAGAAGCTCCGCATGCCGCTCGATGCCTATCTCGGCATCGTCGCCGCAACCAACATGAAGCAGCGCACCAGAAAGCAGATCGAATATTACCACGCCGATCGCTTGAACTACGCAGTCATCGGCACGCCGAACCGCCTGGAGTACGATCAGGGCTTCTTCGTCAAGAATGGCGACGGCGCAGCCGACGTCAAACCGATCGCGCATCTCTACAAGAGCCAAGTCTATGCGCTCGCCGAGTATCTCGGCGTGCCGGAGGAAATCCGCCGCCGGCCGCCCACGACGGACACCTGGTCGCTGGCGCAATCGCAGGAGGAGTTCTACTTCTCGCTGCCCTACCGCGAGATGGATATCTGCCTCTACGGCCTCAACCACTGCATCCCGGCCGGCAACGTCGCGGCTGCGGCCGGGCTCACAGCGGAGCAGGTCGACCGGGCGTGGCGCGACATCGCCTCCAAGCGCCGCACCACGGCTTATCTGCACGAACCGCCGATGCTGGTCGAGAAGGTGCGCTGAAGAATTTCGGCGAGCGCTATCGACCACGGAAAAAGCCGCGCCATGAATTGCGCGGCGTTGAAGCATCACTTCGAGCAGATGACGCGCTTCGGTTATTGGCTGCGCTGAGTAAACCCGGCGGAAACCGTCACTTCTGGATGGTGAACTTGATCATCGGCCCGTGGTCGATGGTCTGCGCCGGCGTGGTGAAGTTGAGCGCCGGCGCGCTTTTGTTGAAGTAGGCGTCGGCGCGATAACCCAAGGTCAGCTTCGAGGCCGCGTTGAACCAGTACGACAGCCCGAGCAGGCCATCGACGTTGAGCACCGAGCCCCCGCTCGCAGCGTAGTTTGGGATCGCCGCATTGACGTTGGCGGTGTCGAGCATCTTGTCGCTGAACAGCACCGCGGCGCCCACCTGCCACTCCAGCCCCCACGATGATTGCAACCGATTGCTGCCTTGCAGGCCGACGCGAGGGCCGGCGCCGGTATAGCGGCGATCGTCGAAGGCCGGCGTAAAGCCATTGCTGATCAACGGCTCGGCGACGCGGACGCCGAACGTCGCCTGCGTGTTGCCGATACCAAGCTCGCGGCCGAAGCTCAGGCCATGCGTCATCGAATAATCGACGAAGCCGCGGGTGCCGTTGCTTGATTTAAACGCAGTGCCGGGCGTGGCGTGGAAATAGAATGAGCCCGGCGCGCCGCCGGAGGAAAAGCCGAACGGACCTTGGGTGCCGAATTGCCAGCCATCGTGCCTGCCGGACTGGGCATCGTCGGCGTACGCCGCCAACGACGCAGTTAGGGCGATCGCGGACGCGACTCCCGCGCGCAAAAGCGCTCGCTTTATTGTTGTGCGAGTGGACATCCCGTTCCTGTTCCGGTCGCGAATTGGCCACCCCTCGATAGGACGGCCTTGTAGGGCAAGAGTGGGGTAATTCCGAGGATTTTAGCAGCGGCAGCCGCAAATTAGGAGCGGCGCGACCTTTCGGTCACTGAGCCGACTTATTGAATAATTCCAAGATGTTAAGAGGAAAGAAGAGGCCGATACCCCTTCCATTGCAAGCATCACCGGCTGATACTGACCTTCCCCCGCAACCGCGGGCGACTGACGCTTGGGATCGACCGGCATGGGCGCGAAGCACTTCGGCGCACGGGTGACGCGCCTCGAAGACCCCGCGCTGCTGACCGGCCGCGGGCCAGTTCGTCGATGACATGAGTCTGCCCGGCACGCTGCACGCAGCGTTCGTGCGCAGCCCGCATGCCCACGCCCGCTTCCGCAAAATCGACACCGCAGCGGCGCGCGCGATGCCCGGCGTGCACGCGGTGCTCACCGCCGACGACATGCCGCCGCGCATCGCCACCGGCCAGATTCCGATGCTGGTGCCCAATCCGGCGATCAAGACGCCGCGCACGCAGATGGCGCTCGCCCGCGACGAGGTCTGCTACGTCGGCCAGACCGTCGCGGTCGTGGTCGCCGACAGCCGCTATCTCGCCGAAGACGCCGCGGCTGCGGTCGCGATCGACTACGAGCCGCTGCCGGCGGTGAGCGACGCCCGCGACGCGGTGAAGCCCGGCGCGCCGCGCGTGCACAGCGATCTTGCCGCCAACATCGCCGCGTTCGTGCCGATGAGCTACGGCGACGTCGAGGCGGCGTTCAAGAATGCGCCGCATGTGTTCGAGGAGGAGATGCATCTGCATCGCGGCGCGGCGATGACGCTCGAAGGCCGCGCCGTGCTGGCGAGCTACGATGCCGGCGGCCGACATGCTCGACGGTCTGGTCGTCGACGCAGACGCCGCATCTCGGCCGCGGCACGCTCGCCGACCTGTTCGAGCGCAACCTGGAATCGATCCGCGTGATCGCGCCGTTTGTCGGCGGCGGCTTCGGCACCAAGGCGCCGTTCTATCCCGAGGAGGCGGTGATTCCGGCCGCGGCGATGAAGCTCGGCCGGCCGGTGAAATGGCAGGAGGACCGCCGCGAGCATTTCCTGGCAGCCACCCAGGAGCGCGACCAGTACTGGAAGGTCGCCATCGCGGTCGACGGCGACGGCAAAATCCTCGGCCTGCGCGGCACCATGCTGCACGACACCGGCGCCTATCTGCCGTGGGGCATCATCGTGCCGTTCATCGCCGCGACGACGTTGCCCGGCCCCTATGTCGTGCCGGCCTACAAGATCGAAAGCACGGTGGCGCTGACCAACCGCGTGCCGACCACGGTGGTGCGCGGCGCCGGCCGGCCGCAGGCGGTGTTCGCCATGGAGCGGCTGATGGACCGCGTCGCGCGCGAATTGAAGCATCGACCGCGCCGAGTTGCGCGCGCGCAACATCATCCAGCCCGAGCAGATGCCCTATTCGCCGGGGCTGATCTTCCGCGACGGCAAGCCGATGGTCTATGCCAGCGGCGATTTTCCGAAGAGCCAGCGCCGCGCCATCGAGCTGTCGCGACTACGACAGATTTCCGCGCGCGGCAAACCAAGGCGCGCGAGCGAGGGCCGCTATCTCGGCATCGGCATCGGCAATTATGTCGAAGGCACCGGGCCTGGGCCCGTTCGAGGGCGTCACCGTGCGCGTCCTGCCGAACGGCAAGGTCGCGGTCGCGACCGGCGCCACCACGCAGGGCCAGGGCACCCGCACCACGCTTGTCGCAGATCGTCGCCGACCATCTCGGCTGCCGCATCGAGGACATCGTGATGAGCGCGCGGCGACACCGGCGCGATCTCGCAGGGCATCGGCGCCTTCGCCAGCCGCCAGGCGATCAACGCCGGCTCGTCGGCGATGATCGCCGGCGACAACGTGCGCAAGCAGGTGATCGCCGCGGCCTCGCGCGCACTCGGCGTTCCGGAGAGCGACATCGACGTCGAGGACGGCCGCGCCATCGCGCGCGACCGGCAACAAGCCGAGCCTGACGTTCGGCGAGCTCGCGCGCATGGCGCAGGGCATGCCGGGCTTCTCGTTCGCGCCGGGCCAGATGCCGGGCCTCGAGCACACCGCCTATTTCACGCCGCCGCAGGCGTCCTATTGCAACGGCACGCATGTCGTCGAGGTCGAGGTCGATCCGATGACCGGCGGCGTTGCGCTCCTGAACTACACGGTGGCGCACGACAGCGGCAACATCATCAATCCGATGATCGTCGACGGCCAGGTGCAGGGCGGCGTCGCGCACGGCATCGGCAACGCGCTGTTCGAATGGATGAAGTACGACGACGGCGCCAACCCGCTGACCACGACGTTCCAGGATTATCTCCTGCCGGCGTCCGGCGACGTGCCGGGCGCCGCCATCGAGCATGTCGAGACGCCGAACCCGCTCAATCCGCTCGGCGTCAAGGGCGCGGGCGAAGGCGGCACGATCCCGGCGCCGGCCGCGATCGTCGCCGCGATCGAGGACGCGCTGTCGCCGTTCGGCGTGCGTTTCGCCGACATGCCGCTGACGCCCGAGCGGATCGTTGCGGCGCTGCGCGACGGCCGGCGCCTATGAAAAGCATGAGCGCCGCATGAGCGATGACGAGCCAGGCGCGCAAATCGCCGTTCTGGCAGTTCTCGATCAAGTTCTACGCCGTGCCCGGCGTGGCGGCGGCCTGCATCGAGCTGCAGGACCAGGCCAACGTCGATGTCAACGTTCTGTTCTTCCTGCTCTGGAACGCCACGCAGGGCCGCGCGCTGAACGCACGCCGACGTCGACCGAGCATCGAGCGCATGATCGGCCCCTGGCGCGACATGGCGGTTATGCCGATCCGCAATATCCGCCGCGCGCTGAAATCGCCGCCGCCGGTCATGGCGCCGGACGCCGCCGAAGGCTTCCGCACCCGCATCAAGGCGGTCGGAGCTCGAAGCCGAGCGGCTGCAGCAGGAGGCGCTGTACGGCCTCGCGCAATCCGAGCCGCCTCGGCCGGCCGGCTGCGTCGCCGGTCGAAGCCGCCCGCGACAGCGTCAGCTCCTACCAGGGCGTCATCGGCCCGTTCCCGCCGGAGCCGCTCGACACCGTGCTTTCGGCATTTGCAAAGTTCGAAAGCGCCGAGCTACGGATAAGGCCGGACATGAAACGGAGATAGCGACCGATGAGCACGCAAAACCCCGCGCCGGCTCGTGATCGGCATTTCCGGCGCGTCCGGCACCATTTACGGCGTCCGGCATGCTGGAAATGCTGCAAGAAGACCGACATCGAAACCCATCTGGTCATGAGCAAGTCGGCCGAGATGACGCTGGTCTACGAGACCAAGTACAAGCCGAAGGACGTCCGCGCGCTCGCCTCGGTCAACCATCCGGCCGCCGACATCGGCGCCTCGATCTCGTCGGGCTCGTTCCCGACCATGGGCATGATCGTGGTGCCCTGCTCGATCCGCACCATGAGCGAGATCGCCACCGGCGTGACCTGTACGCTGCTCTCGCGCGCGGCCGACGTGGTGCTCAAGGAAAAGCGCCGGCTGGTGCTCGCCGTGCGCGAGACGCCGCTGCACGTCGGCCATCTGCGCACGCTCACCACGCTGGCCGAGATCGGCGCCGTGGTCGCGCCGATCGTGCCGGCATTCTACAACAAGCCGAAGACCGTCGACGACATCATCAACCACACCGTCGGCCGCCTGCTCGACTTCTTCGGCATCGAGACCAAGCTGGTGAAACGCTGGGAAGGCGGCCCGGCGGAGGATTGAACGACCACCCGGTCATCGCCGGGCTTGTCCCGGCGATCTCGATCAGGTGGGCACAAGCGTTGCAAACCTAAGCGGGATCACCGGGACTCGGCGCTTCGCGCCGGCCCGGTGATGACAACGGAGAGGAGGAGAACAATGGACCAGAAAATCTACGACATCGGCATGAAGATGCGCCGCCAGGTCGCCGGCAACGAATATGTCGACAAGGCGATGGCCAACGTCGACGACTTCAACCGCGACTTCCAGCGCATCGTCACGCAATACTGCTGGGGCGAGGCCTGGGGCGACGACACGCTGCCGCCGCGCGAGCGCTCGATCCTCAACCTCGGCATGATCGCTTCGCTCGGCCGCATGGAGGAGTTCCAGACCCATGTGCGCGGCGCGCTCAACAACGGCATGACGCCGAACGAGATCCGCGCGGTGCTGATCCAGATCGCGGTCTATTGCGGCATCCCGTGCGGCGTCGATTGCTTCCGCCACGCCAAGCCGATCATCGAGGCGTGGCAGAAGAACAAGAAGTAGCGACGATGCTCGACCAGCCCGACAAGCGCAGCGCTGCCGGAAAACCAAAGGCCCTGCGCTCGACTTCCAGCAGCATCTTGCGGCGCTGGAAGCCGCCGGGCTGGTGACGCGCATCGACCGGCCGATCGACAAGGACACCGAGCTGCATCCGCTGGTGCGCTGGCAATTCGTCGGCGGCATGCCGGAGGACAAGCGCCGCGCGTTCCTGTTCACCAACGTGGTCGACGGCAGCGGCCGGAAATACGACATGCCGGTCGTGGTCGGCGCGCTGTCGGCATCGCCGGACATCTACGCCATCGGCATGGGCAAGCCGGTCGAGCAGATCGGCCAGGCCTGGATCGACGCCATCGCCCATCCGATCGCGCCGGTGCGTGTCAACGTCGGCGCCGTGCCAGGAGGTCGTCATCAAGGGCGACGAGCTGAAAAAGCCCGACGGCGGGCTGAAGCTCCTGCCGGTGCCGATCTCGACGCCGGGCTTCGACGCCGCGCCCTATTTCACCGCCACGCTCTGCGTCACCAAGGACCCCGAGAGCGGCATCCAGAACATGGGCACCTACCGCGCCGGCCTCAAAGCCACCGACCGGCTCGGCGTGCGCATGGCCTCGCGCATCGGCGGCGCCGGCGGCTACCAGCACTGGCTCAAGCACCGCAAGCTCAAGACGCCGATGCCGATGCGCCATCGTCATCGGCTGCGCGCCGGTCGTCACCTTCACCGGCCCGCAGAAGCTCGCCATCGACATGGACGAGATGGGCGTCGCCGGCGCGCTCGCCGGCGAGCCGATCCGCACGGTGAAATGCGTCACCGTCGATCTCGACGTGCCGGCCGATGCCGAGATCGTGATCGAAGGCCTGATCGATCCGGAACTGCTCGAGCCGGAAGGCCCGTTCGGCGAAAGCCACGGCTACATCGCGCTCGAAGACTTCAACATGTCGATGCAGGTGACCGCGATCACCCACAAGAAGAAGCCGGTGTTCGTCTCGATCATCAGCCAGGTGACGCCGAGCGAATCGAGCGTCATCAAGAAGGTCGCCTACGAGCCGATGTTCCTGTCGCACCTGCGCGACCAGCTCGGCATCAAGGGCATCCGCGCGGTGTCGCTGCACGAGCCGCTCTCCAACGTGCGGCCGGTGATCTTCCTGCAATTCAAGCAGGGCGCGCCGCGCACCGAAGTCTGGCGCGGCCTCCATGGCGCCTCGGGGCTGCGCGCCGACTGCGGCAAGATCGTCGTCGCGGTCAGCGAGGACATCGATCCGACCAACACCAACGCGGTGTTCTGGTCGATGGCCTATCGCGCCAACCCGGTCGAGGACGTGCATATCGTGCCGCACCGCTCCAGCGGCCACGGGCCGAAGTCCGGCCGCGTGCCGAATGACTCCTCGCTGCTGATCGACGCCACGCTGAAAACGCCGTTCCCGCCGCTGGCCTTGCCGACCCGCGAGTTCATGGAGCGCGCGCGGAAAATCTGGGACGAACTCGGCCTGCCGGCGCTGTCGCCGCAGCCGCCGTGGCACGGCTATACGCTCGGCGACTGGAACGACGCCTGGGACACATATGCCCAACGCGCCGTGGCCGGGGCGTGGGAGCAAAGCGGCAGGGAGACCTTCGCGCAACAGCGCGGCGGGCTGACGCCGGAGACCCCGGTGCGTGACGCCGGCAAGCCGGGCAAGGCGCACGACTGACGGGCGGCATTCGTTCAAATCCGCGTGCCTGTGGCACGGAATACCGCTCTCACCCGATTGTTGATTGGAATAAGTCTGGTTACAGTTCGCATCAAGGGCGGACCCGTAAGGTCTCGCCCACCAATGACCGGTCAGGGAGGACACGGCATGATCAGTCTCAACATCAATGGAAAATCGCATCAGGTTGACGTCGAACCGGATACGCCTCTGCTCTGGGTGATTCGCGACACGGTCGGCATGACCGGCACGAAATATGGCTGCGGCATCGCCCAATGCGGCGCCTGCACCGTTCACATCAACGGCGAACCGACGCGGTCCTGCTCGGTCCCGGTCAGCGACGCCGCTGGCAAGAAGATCACCACCATCGAAGGCCTCGCGGTCAACGGCAAGCTGCACAAGGTGCAGCAGGCCTGGATCGACAACGACGTGCCGCAATGCGGCTATTGCCAGAGCGGCATGATCATGGCCGTCGCCGCGCTGCTGAAGAAAAACCCGAAGCCGACCGACGCCGACATCGACAAGGAGATCACCAACATCTGTCGCTGCGGCACCTACCAGCAAGTTCGCGCGGCGATCCATGCCGCGGTGAAAGCGTAAGGCAGGGAGGCACACATGAACGCACATTCCGAAATTCAATCGCCGTTCCTTCTTGGTCGGCTCCGCCGCCGCAGTGGGCGGCCTGTCGCTCGGCTTCCATGTTCCGTTCGGCGAAGCCAAGTGGCCGCGGCGCGAAGGCACGCCCGAGGTCAACGCCTGGGTGGTGATCAAGCCCGACGACACCGTCGTCATCCGCATCGCCCGCTCCGAGATGGGCCAGGGCACGCTGACCGGCCTCGCCCAGATGGTCGCCGAAGAACTGGAATGCGACTGGTCGAAGGTCACGTACGAATTCCCGACGCCGGGCCAGAGCGTCGCCCGCAAACGGGTGTGGGGCGACTTCTCCACCGCCGGCAGCCGCGGCATCCGTGCGTCGCAAGAATACGTCCGCAAGGGCGGCGCGGCGGCGCGGATCATGCTGATCCAGGCGGCGGCCGACGGCTGGAAGGTGCCGGCGTCCGAGTGCAGCCGCTGCCAACGGCATGGTCACGCCACGCCGGGCATCGAAGCGCAGCATCACCTACGGCAAGGTCGCCGATGCCGCGGCGCAAGCTCGACACCGCCTGATCCGAAGGACGATCAAGCTCAAGGACCCGAAGGACTGGAAGATCGCTCGGCAAGCCGCTGAAGCGGCTCGACACCGCCGACAAGGTCAACGGCACGGCGATGTACGGCATCGACGTCAGGCTGCCCGGCATGCTGTACGCCGCGATCAAGGCCTGCCCGGTGCTCGGCGGCAAGGTGAAGAGCTTCGACGCCGCCAAGATCCGAGACGATGCCGGGCGTCAAGAAGGTCGTGCAGGTCGACGATTACGCGCGTGGCCGTCATCGCCGACACCTGGTGGCACGCCAAGACCGCGCTGGATGCGCTGCCGATCAACTGGGACGACGGCGAGAACGCCAAGGTCTCCAGCGCAATCGATCGCCGAAGTGGCTGGAGGAAGGTCTCGACGCCGAAACCAGTCTGGTCGGCAACAAGGGCGGCGACGTCAAGGCCGGCTTGGCCGGCGCCGCCAAGAAGTTCGAGGCCGTCTACGCGTATCCCGTACCAGAACCACGTCACCATGGAGCCGATGAACGCCACCGCGCGTGTATACGCCGGACAAGTGCGAGGTGTGGGCCTCCACGCAGGACGGCGAAGCGTCGCTTGCTGCCGCGTCGGAAGCCTCCGGGCTGCCGGTGCAGAAATGCGATGTACACAAGACCTTCCTCGGCGGCGGTTTCGGCCGGCGTGGTGCGGGTCAAGACTACATCCGCCAGGCGGTGCTGATCGCCAAGGAGATGCCGGGCACGCCGATCAAGATGCTCTGGACTCGCGAAGAGGACATGACCGCACGGTTGGTACCACCCGGTCACCCAGTGCAAGATCACGCGGGCCTGGACAAGGACAACAACCTGACCGCGATCCACTACCGCATCTCGGGTCAGTCGATCCTGGCCGGCGTCATGCCGGCACGCCTGCAGGAGGGCCGCGACCCGGCGACGTTCTCGGGCTTCTATCCGGGCGGCGATGAGGCGGTCTACGGCTACACGGTGCCGAACCTCCTGTCGATCACTCGATGCGCAACCCGCACGTGCAGCCGGGCTTCTGGCGCGGCGTGAACGTCAACCACAACGCCATCTACGTCGAATGCTTCATGGATGAGCTTGCCAAGGAAACCGGCATGGACGCGCTGGAGTTCCGCCGCAAGCTGATGGGCAAGCATCCGAAGCATCTCGCGGTGCTCAACGCGGTGGCCGAGAAGATCGGCTGGGGCAAGCCTTCGGCGTTCCCGGGCGCACACAATGGCCTGGCACAGGCGCATGCGCTTCGGCAGCTATGTGGCGGCCTGCGCCGAGGTCTCGGTGGACGGCAACAAGGTGAAGATCCACCGCATCGTCGCCGCGACCGATCCGGGCTATGCCGCCAATCCGGCGCAGATCGAGCGACAGGTCGCAGGCTCGTTCGTCTACGGCCTGACCGCGCTGTTCCTCGGCGGCATCACCGTCAAGGACGGCAAGGTCGAGCAGGAGAACTTCGACTCCTACGACATGATGCGGATCAAAGAGATGCCGAAGGTCGAGACCATCGTCATGCCGTCCGGCGGATTCTGGGGCGGCGTCGGCGAGCCGACCATCTGCGTCGCAGCGCCGGCGGTGCTCAACGCCATCGCGGCGGCGACCGGCAAGCGGTATCGCACCTTCCCGCTCCGCGACCACGGGCTCTATATGGTCTGAACGAACTCCGGGGCGGCGGCAAAAACCGCCGCCCCGCTGCTTTCGAACGAAGTGGGTTTGCGTGAATCGCCCCACACTCCGTTCATTCCCGCGCAAGCGGGAATCCAATACTGGGTCCCCGCTTTCGCCGGGACGATCGGGGGAGCATGCCGTTCTGGCCGTCCAGGCCGGAGCCGCCATGACGGAAATCCGCGCAAGCCGGCGCCAGTTTCTCAAATCCGTCGCGGCGGCTGCCGCCTTTCCTATCCCTGCCATTGCGCAAGGCGCGGCGCCGCGCGTCGTCGTCACCGGCGGCGGCTTTGGCGGTGCGACTTGCGCCCGCGCGCTGAGGAAGGCCGATCGCACGTCTCGCCGTGACGCTGGTCGAGGCCAACGCGAGCTACACCGCGCCGCCGATGAGCAACGCGGTGATCGCGGGATTGCGCGACCTGAAGCTCCAGCAGTTCGGCTATGACGGGCTCAAGCGCCGGCGTCGAGGTGGCGCTCTCCGCCGTCGACCGCGGTCGATCCGCAGACACGCTCGGTGACGCTCGCCGACGGCTCGAAGCTCTCCTACGACCGGCTGGTGGTCGCGCCCGGCATCGATTTCCGCTGGGACGCCATCCCGGGCTACGACGACGCCGCCTCCGCCAGCATGCCGCACGCCTTCAACGACGGCGAGCAGGTCGCGCTGCTGCGCCGGCAGCTTGAAGCCATGGCCGACGGCGGCACCGTGGTGATCTCCTCGCCGGTCAATCCGGCGCGCTGTCCGCCGGCGCCCTACGAGCGCGCCAGCCTGATCGCGCACTATCTCAAGACCAAAAAGCCGCGCTCCAAGGTGATCGTGCTCGACGCCAAGGACAGCTTCACCATGCAGAGGCTGTTCGAGGCGGCCTGGAAGGAGCTCTATCCCGGCATGATCGAATGGGTTTCGGTCGCCGAACGGCGGCGCGCTGACCTCGGTCGACGTCGCGACCCGGACGCTGGCCACCGACTTCGACAAGTACAAGGCCGCGGTCGCCAACATCATCCCGCCGCAGAAGGCCGGTCGCCTCGCCGAGCTCGCCGGCGTCGCCGACCGCACCGGCTGGTGCCCGGTCGATCCGGTGACGTTCCTCTCCAAGCTCCAGCCCAACATCCATGTCATCGGCGACGCGGCCATCGCCGGCGCCATGCCGCGCTCGGCGTCGGCGGCGAATTCGCAGGCGCAAATCTGCGCCGCCGCCATCGCCAAGCTGCTCGCCGGCAAAGCGCCCGAGCCGCCGACGCTCACCAGCTCCTGCTACAGCCTGATCGCGCCGGACTACGCGATCTCGCAGCGCGGCACCTACCGCCCGGTCGACGACCAGTACGACGAGGCCGATGGCGGCCCGGTGGTCAGCCCGTCAGGCCGCGCCGCGCGCTCGGCGAGGCGAGGCCGAGCAGGCCGGCGTCTGGTACGGCACCATCACCGGCGAGGTGTTCGGATGAGGCTGCGCGCTGCTGTATTAGAGGATTCCCAAGCAGATTATCGCGTGATTCATAGGCGGTCAGCTGATTCGGAGCTGACAGATGCGCCGCTATGGTCTTCGGGATGATCAATGGGCCAGGGTCAAAGATGTGCTGCCGGGACGGCAGGGTCACGTCGGAGTGACCGCCAAGGATAATCGGCTGTTTGTGGAGGCGGTGCTTTACCGCTATCGCGCCGGAATACCATGGCGAGACCTTCCAGAGCGTTTTGGGGACCCGATCAAGATTCACACGCGATTTTCGCGCTGGGCCAAGAGCGGCGTGTGGAAGAAGCTGTTTGAGATGCTGGCGAGCGATGCCGACAATGCGTGCGCCATGATCGACAGCACGATCGTGCCGGCGCATCAGCATAGCGCCGGCGCCCAAAAAAAGACGGCGAAGACCAAGCGATCGGGCGCAGCAAAGGCGGGCTGAGCACCAAGGTTCATGCGCTTGTCGACGCATTGGGCAATCCGCTGGACTTCATTTTGACGCCGGCCAAGCCCATGACCTGGAAGGTGCCGACGCGCTGCTGCCAAACATGGCGGCCGACACCTTACTGGCAGACAAAGCCTTCGATGCCGATGAACGGGTGATCGAGCCCTTGCTGGCCCGGGGCAAGTCGGTCGTGATCCCACCCAAGAGCAACCGCAAGATTAAACGAGATTTCGACAAGGAGGCCTACAAGGCGCGCCACCTCATCGAGAATTTTTTCTGCAAGCTCAAGCAATATCGCGCCATCGCCACGCGCTACGACAAAACCGCCAGAAATTTCCTCGCCGCAATTCATCTCGCGGCTGCTATTATCTGGCTCAATTGAGGACAGGCCCTAGTGTCGCTTTGGTTCGGAAGTTCGCTTCGGAGCAAACCGAGAACTCGGGCGAACTTCCGAACCGCGACACTAGCCTGCCTCGCCGCGGCGCTCGTTTGCATGCCGGCCCGCGCTGAACCGCTGCGCCCCTATACCATCGTCGGCGACGCCATCCCGGCTCCGCTCACCGGCACGAAAGGCGATGCCGCCCGCGGCCGCAAGATCGTCACGACGCGGCAGCTTGGCCTGTGCCTGCTGTGCCACTCCGGACCGTTTCCGGAGGAGCGCTTCCAAGGCGACCTCGCGCCGGACCTCAAGGGCACCGGCGCCCGCTGGTCCGAGGGACAATTGCGGCTGCGCATCGTCGATGCCGCCAAATTGAACCCCGACACGATTATGCCGCCTTATTATGTGGTCGATGGACTCAAGCAAGTGGCGCCGCAGCTTCGCGGCAAGCCGCTCCTGACCGCGGAGCAGATCGAGGATGTCGTTGCTTTTCTGACGACGCTGCGGGAGTAAGATGGTGCCGATGACGCCGCAGAACACCAAAACCCGTACCCGCCGCGAAATGCTTGCTGCCGCTGCCGGCGCGGGCTTAGCCGCGCTCGTACACCTCGATCCGGCCCGCGCCACGCCGGCCTCGATGAAGGCTGCGATCCGCAATGTGGTCGGCGAGGCTCCGGTGAAACAGGGCAAGGTGCGCATCGAGGTGCCGCCGCTGGTCGAGAACGGCAACACCGTGGCGCTGGCTATCGAGGTCGAAAGCCCGATGACGCCGGCCAACCACGTCAAGGCGATTCACGTGTTCAACGAGCTCAATCCGCTGCCGAACGTCATCAGCGCCCATTTCGGCCCGCGCGCCGGCCGCGCCCGGATTTCGACGCGCTTCCGCCTGGCCGACACCCAGACCGTGGTCGCCATCGCCGAGCTGAGCGACGGGACGTTCTGGGAGGCGAAGGCAGACGTAGTTGTCACGCTGCAAGCTTGCCTGGAGACGCTGTGATGGCCGCGCGCGCGCTCGTCAATGTGCCGAAGACCGCCAAGCGCGGCCAGGTCGTCGAGATCAAGACGCTGATCTCGCACGTCATGGAGACCGGATTCCGCCATGACAGCGTCGGCGCCGCAATCCCGCGCGACATCATCACCGACTTCACCTGCACCTACAACGGCGAGGAAATCTTCCGCGCCACGCTCTATCCGGCCATCGCCGCCAATCCATTCATCACCTTCCATACCGTGGCGACGGAGAGCGGCACCATCGCGTTCAAATGGACCGGCGACAACGGCTTTGCCGCCGACGCCTCGGCGAAAATCACGGTCGAATGAGCTGGCTGCGTGCGTCCGCATTGGTCATCGCCGTGCTGCTGCTCGCTCGCGCTTCTCTGCCGCGGCGCGCCGACATCCCGCTCGACCGAGCGGCGCTCGACCTACGACGACATGAGCCGCGACAACAAGGCGATGCAGGACGACGACACCAGCAATCCCGCCATGCTGTCGGTGCTCGACGGCGAGGCGCTGTGGCAGACCAAGGCCGGCGCGTCGGGCAAATCCTGCGCCGACTGCCACGGCGACGCCAAGACCAGCATGAAGGGCGTGGCGGCGCGCTATCCGGCGTTCAGCGAGCGCGAGGGCCGGCCGGTCGACCTCGAGCAGCGCATCAACCTCTCCCGCAGCGCAGGACCAGAAGGCCGAAGCCTTTGCCTTCGAGAGCAAGGAGATGCTGGCGCTGTCCGCCTACGTCGCCATGCAGTCGCGCGGCGAGCCGATCGCGCCGCCCGACGACCCGCGGCTCAAGCCCTTCCTCGACAAAGGCCGCGCGCTGTTCACCGAGCGTCAGGGCCAGCTCAACCTGTCCTGCGCCCAATGCCACGACGACAACTGGGGCAAGCACCTCGCCGGCAGCATCGTGCCGCAGGCGCATCCGACCGGCTATCCGATCTACCGGCTGGAATGGCAGAGTCTCGGCTCATTGCAGCGGCGGCTGCGCAATTGCATGATCGGGATGCGCGCCGAGCCTTATGCCTATGGCGCGCCGGAGAATGTGGATATGGAGTTGTACCTGATGTGGCGGGCGCGCGGCATGAAAATGGAAACCCCGGGAGTGCGGCCATGAGCGGCAACAGGATGCGCGGTTACGTGTCGCTCGCGGGCGATCTGCGCTCGGGCAAGACCACGCCGCGGGCCTATCTCGACGAGACGCTCAAGCGCATCGCCGATCTCGACGGCAAGATCGGCGCCTTCGTCACCGTCAACAAGGACGGCGCGATCAAGGCCGCCGATGCGGCGACCGCACGCTGGAAGGCGGCCAAGCCGCTGTCGCCGATCGATGGCATGCCGGTCGCGATCAAGGACATCATCGAGACCGCCGACATGCCGACCGGCCAGGGCTCGCCGATGTGGGAGGGCACCGACTGGCGGCGCGATTCCGCAAGCGTGCATGCGCTGCGCGAAGCCGGCGCCGTCATCATCGGCAAGACCACGACCACCGAATTCGCCGCCAGCCATCCCTGGCACAAGACGCAGAACCCCCATGACGGCGCGCGCACGCCCGGCGGCTCGTCGAGCGGTTCGGCCGCGGCGGTCGGAGCCGGCATGGTGCCGGCCGGACTCGGCACCCAGGTGGTCGGATCGATCCTGCGGCCGGCGAGCTTCTGCGGCGCGATCGGTTTCAAGCCGAGCGTCGGCGCCATCAACCGCAGCGGCTCGCACGATCATTTCAGCCAGAGCTGCCAGGGCGCCATCGGTGCGACGCTGGCCGACGTCTGGGCGGTGCTGCGCGCGATCGCCGACCGCGCCGGCGGCGATCCGGGCTTTCCGGGGCTTGCCGGCGACGTGGATTTTACCCGACGCAAGAAGCCGGTGCGGCTTGGCGTGCTCGAAACCGGCGGCTGGAACGCGACCAGCAAGGACGCGCGCGCAGCCTTCGCCGCCGCCAAGACGCGCCTTGCCAAGAACGGCGTCGAGCTCAGGAGTCTCGACGATGAGCCCGAGATCGAAGAGGCCGAGAAGGCGATGGCCGACGCGCTGCCTCAGACCATGGCCATCAACTCCTGGGAGGGCCGCTGGCCGCTCAACACCTACGCCGACCTCGACGCCGGCAAGCTCAGCAATCCGGCGCGCGAACGGCTGACGATCGCCGAAGCGATGACGCAAAAGCAATACGCCGACCTGATCGCGCGCCGTGCCGCGGCGCGCGCGATCTACGAGAAGGCTGCAAGCCGCTACGACGCCTTCGTTACGCTCGGCGCCTGCGGCGCCGCCCCGGTCGGCCTCGGCCACACCGGCAACACCGCGATGAATGTCACGGCATCGTTTCTCGGCTGCCCGGCAATCACGCTGCCGCTTCTGGAGGACGAGGGCCTGCCGGTCGGACTGCAATTGATGGGCGGCGCCGACCGCGACGCGGCTCTGTTTGGCGTGGCGGCGTGGATAGCGGATGAGGCCTTCGGCCGCAGCGATCTGGTGGGCACGATCGGGTGATGAAGGAATAGAACTCTCGGCTGGCCCACCCCGCCCAGTTGTCGCCGTCCCACTGCAGCGGCGCAAGTCTGCATGCCGACCAGGCGTCGGTCGGTTGCGCCCGAATTTCCGTGACGATACATTTGCGCGTCGTTTCGCGCACGAGATCGCTGCGCCCGGCGGCACCGCGGGAGCAAAAATGTTACGAGTGAAGAGCCCGCAGGACTTCGGTGCGGCCATCCTGTTCCTGACCATCGGCATCGCCGGCATCTATTTCGGCCGGGACCTGGCGTTCGGAACCGCCAGGCATATGGGGCCCGGCTATTTCCCGACACTGTTGAGTTGCATCATCGTCGCCCTCGGCGTGATCGTCGGGTTGAAGTCGCTCACGATCGAAGGTCCGCCGATCGAGCCGACCAAACTGCGGCCGCTGCTGTTCATTCTCATCGCCATCCTGGCATTCGGCTATCTGATCGAGCAGATTGGGCTCGCGATCACCACCACCGCTCTCACGATCTTCGCGGCCTACGCGCGAAAACATGTGAATCTGAAAGAGACGATCGCCCTCGGGCTTTTCTTATCCGCGTTTGCAATCGGCGTTTTCGCGTACGCGCTCGGACAGCCACTGCCGATCTGGTGGGGGACCTGAACGTGGACGTGTTTGCCAATCTGGCGACCGGGTTTGGCGCCGCGGCCTCCTGGCAGAACATCGGATTCGCACTGATCGGCTGCATGCTCGGCACGCTGATTGGCGTGCTGCCCGGCATCGGACCGATCCCGACCATCGCCATGCTGCTGCCGATCACATTCGGGCTCGATCCGCTGTCGTCGCTGATCATGCTCGCGGGCATCTATTACGGCGCGCAGTACGGCGGCTCGACCACGTCGATCCTGGTCAACATGCCGGGCGAAGCCTCTTCCATCGTCACCTGCATCGACGGCTACCAGATGGCGCGGCAGGGCCGCGCCGGGACTGCGCTGGCGGTGGCCGCGCTCGGCTCGTTCTTTGCCGGCTGCGTCGGCACGGTGTTCGTCGCCGCGTTCGGCCCGCCGCTCGCCTCGCTGGCTCAGCAGTTCAACTCGCCGGACTACTTCTCGCTGATGGTGCTCGGCCTGGTGATGGCCATCATCCTGGCGCGCGGATCGGTGATCAAAGCCGTGGCGATGGTGCTGATCGGGCTGCTGCTCGGGCTGGTCGGCACCGACGCCAACACCGGCGTGGTCCGCTACACGTTCGGCATCTCGGCAATCTGGGACGGCATCGACTTCCTGCCGCTGGTCATCGGCATGTTCGGCATCGTCGAGATCATCCGCAATCTCGAAGCGCGACGACTATCACCGCACGCCCGTCGGCACTCGGTTCAGGGACCTGTGGCCGAAGCTGGCCGACCTGCGGGAGGCCTGGCTGCCCGCGCTGCGCGGCACCGGCCTTGGCGCGATCCTCGGCATCCTGCCGGGCGGCGGCGCCGTGCTGGCGTCGTTTGCCAGCTACACGCTGGAAAAGAAGATCGCCAAGGACCCGAGCCGCTTCGGCCGCGGCGCCATCGAAGGCGTGGCGGGACCGGAGTCCGCCAACAACGCGGCGGCGCAGACCTCGTTCATCCCGCTGCTTACGCTTGGCCTGCCGTCGAACGCGGTGATGGCGCTGATGATGGGCGCGATGATGATCCAGGGCATCGCGCCCGGCTCCGCGGTGATGGACAAGCGGCCCGACCTGTTCTGGGGCATGGTCGCCAGCATGTGGATCGGCAACGCCATGCTGCTGATCATCAACCTGCCGCTGATCGGCATCTGGGTGAAGCTGCTGTCGATGCCGTATCGGCTGCTCTACCCGGCGATCCTGCTGTTCTGCGTTGATCGGCGTCTACAGCACCAACACCGACCCAGCGCACCTGGTGCTGACGGCGGCGTTCGCGCTGTTCGGCTACATCCTGCTCAAGTTCGGATGCGAGCCGGCGCCGCTGGTGCTAGGCTTCATCCTGGGCCCGCTGATGGAGGAGAACCTGCGCCGCTCGCTGGTGCTGTCGCGCGGCGATCCGACGATTTTCATCGAGCGGCCGATCTCGGCTGTCCTGCTGGCCATGACCGCGGTCGCGATCGCGCTCATTGTCGTGCCCCAGTTCCGCAAGTCCCGCGAGGAGGCCTTTCAGGAATAAGCACATATTTGGAGGATCGAACGATGACACAGACCTTACAGGACGATGGTGGCAACCCCTCGCCCTGATGCGTCGCGCTGGCCACCGCCCTCGGCGCTGCCGCAGGGCGCCGCCGCGCAGCAATATCCAAGCCGCGACATCCGCTTCATCTGCGCCTTCCCGCCAGGCAGCGGCGCCGATGTGCTGGTGCGTTTCTTCGCCGAGCAGCTTCGGCCGATCGCGAACCGCACCATCATCGTCGAGAACCGCTCGGGTGCCGGCGGCAACATCGCCATCGAGTACGTCGCGCGCTCCAAGCCCGACGGCTACACGATCTTCGTCCACGCGGGCAGCGCCGTGGCCGCCGGCATGCACCTCTACAAGAACCCGCCGGTCGACGTCGGCAAGGCCATCACGATCGCCGCCACGATCAATCGCCAGCCGTTCATGCTCGTGGTTGACGCGAAAAGCCCCTACAAGACCGTCGCCGACCTGACCGCGGCGATGAAGCAGAAGGGCGAGAAGGCGAGCTACGCCGCGGCAGCGCCAACCGGCCGCATCATGGGCGAGATCTACAAGCTGCGTGCCGGCCTCAAAGCCGTCGAGGTCAACTACAAGACCGCGCCGGATTCGCTCAACGACATGCTGAGCGGAGCCGTCGATTTGGCATGCATGACCCGGTGTTCTCGCTGGCGCAGGCGCGCGAAGGCCGGCTGCGCATTCTCGCGGTCTCGACCGGCCAGCGCCTCCAGGCCAACCCGGAGATGCCGACGATGACGGAATCCGGCATTCCGATGGACCTCACCGGATGGTGGGCGGTGATGGTCCCGACCGGCACGCCGCAGCCGGTGATCGATCAGCTACACAAATGGTTCGTGCAGATCGTCGGCTCCGATTCGACCAAGGCATTCCTCAACAAGTTCGGCGGCGACCCGCTGATCGAGACGCCGGCCGAGGCGCAGGCGCGTTTCCTCAAGGACATTCACGAATGGGGCGACTACGTCAAACTGGCCAAGCTGCCGCCACAATGATCTTAAGCGGCTACGCGCTCGCTAAACCGATCGGAGGTGCACTCCATGAAGTACGACCGCTTTCATTTCGTCGCCACGGCGGCGCTCCTCGGTTTGGCGATGACCGCCGCGCCGCAAACCGTTCAGGCACAGAACTACCCGAGCCAGGACATCCGCTTCATCTGCGCCTTTCCGGCCGGCAGCGGCGCCGACGTAATCGTGCGCTATTTTGCCGAGAAGGTGCGCCACCTCGCCAACCGTACCATCATCGTCGAAAACAAGGTCGGCGCCGCCGGCAACATCGCGGCGACATATACAGCGCGCGCCAAACCTGACGGCTACACGGTTCACGTCCACGCCGGCAGCTCGGTTGCCGCGAACATGCACCTGTTCAAGAACCCGCCGATCGACGCCGGCAAGGATTTGCAGGTCGTAGCCACCATCAACCAGCAGCCATTCATGGTCATGGTGCCTGCCAACAGCCCGTACAAGACGCTCGCCGAGTTGACCGATGCCATGAAAAAGAAGGGCGAGAAGGCGAACTATGCCCAATCCAACACCACCGGAAAGGTCATGGGCGAGCTGTACCGGCGCGCGACCGGCATCAAGGCCGTCGAGGTCGCCTACCGGACTGCCAACGACAGCATCAACGATTTCGCAAGCGGCCGCCTCGACTACGGCATGATGGACCCGGTGTTCGCGTTGAGCCAGGCGCGTGCCGGACGGCTGCGCATGCTGGCGGTCAGCACACCGCACCGAATGAAAGCGGTGCCTGACCTTCCGACCATGACCGAGGCCGGCGTGCCCGGCGTGGAAATGATGGGATGGTTTGCCGCCATGGTTCCGGCGGCGACGCCGAAACCCATCGTCAACACGCTGAACGGCTGGTTCAACACGGTGCTGAAAACCGAGGATGCCAAGACATTCCTCAACACCTACGGCGGCGACCCGTTCATCAGCACGCCCGAGGAGGGACAGGCGCTTCTCCTCAAGCAGATCAAGGAATGGGAGGGCTTTGTCGAGGCCGCCCATATCGAGAAGCAGTAGAACGGCCGTCCCTCACCGAAGCATCATTGGCGCGCTCATTTCGCACGTCGTCATGGACGGCTATTCCGCGCCAGCAACATGAACCATCGGGGCTTTCCGTCGCAGGGCCCGGACGGCGGCGGCATGCTAAATCGCGACGCAATGGATGCGGCATGGCATTCAGTCGAATGTCCGTTTGCGCCACAACACGACCCCACCTGTCGTGCCAGAAAACAAGAAGGAGCGAGTATGAAGAATTTCTTTCGGGGCGCCGCGCTGACACTGATCGCGCTGTTGCCAGCGCTGCCGCAACCGGCGGCGGCGCAGGACTACCCCACGAAGACCGTGAAGATCATCGTACCGTTCGGCGCCGGAGGTCCGGCTGACGTGTTCTCGCGTCAACTGGCTCAGGCTCTGCAGGAATCGCTCAAGGAAACATTCGTGGTCGAGGACCGGCCCGGCGCCGGTTCGATCATCGGCACCAACGAAGTCGCGAAAGCGGCGCCGGACGGCTATACGCTGCTGACGATGTCCAACACCCACACCGTCAATGAATCGCTGAAGCACGACAAGCCGTTCCAGTTGATGCGCGATTTCGTTCCGGTTGCCGGGATCAATTCCTCCGACCTGGTGATGGTCGTCAATCCGTCGGTGCCGGCGAAGAACCTCAAGGAATTCATCGCGCTGGCGAAAAGGAAGCCCGGCAAGCTGAACTACGGATCGTCGGGCCCGGGCACGCCGTATCACATGGCCGCCGAGCTGTTCAAATCCATGACCGGCACCGACATCGTCCACGTGCCGCACAAGGCCTCCGGCGAGATGCGCAACGCCGTGATCGGCGGCCACGTGCAGATGGCGTTTGACGCCGTCACCACGATGGCGGCGAACGTGAAAGCCGGCCAGGTCCGCGCGCTCGGCACCTCATCGACCAAGCGGACGACGGTGCTGCCGGACGTCCCGACCATCGCGGAGGCTGGCGTGCCCGGCTACGAGTCAACGATCTGGCTCGGCATCATGGCGCCGAAGGGAACGCCCAAGGCGGTGGTCGACAGGCTCAACGCCGAGATCAACAAGGCCATCAACAGGCCGGAAATCCTGGCGGTCTGGGAGAAGCAGGGCGCGATTCCGCTGGTGATGACGCCGGCGCAGTTCGACGCCTTCCTGCACAAGGACATCGAGAAGTGGGCGAAAGTGGTCAAGGAAGCCGGGCTCGAGCAGCAATAGTCAACAGGCCGCTTGGGATCATGAAGCGCGCGTTGCGCGCTTCATGAATACAAGCCGTCATCCCTTCCACAAATCGCTGAACTGCGTCGCCACCACCTCCTCGTACTTGCCGAGGCCCTTGGTCAGCCCGACGGTCTGCACAAATCTGCACATGCTGTCGAACGCGCCCTTGGAAATCGCCGGGTCGTAGTACGGCAAGTCGCGCTCGACCAGGGTCGCGATCAGGCTCGCCTCGAACGCCGGAAACCACTTCTCGCCGACCTTGGTGGCGCGCTTCGGGATCGGCCTTCAGCGCCTTCTGCGTCTTGACCAGCGCACGGACCGCGGCTGCTGCCTTGTCCGGTGTCTTCTCGACCAGATCGGCACGCGTTGCCAGCACGCCGAAGGTGTAGCCCCGCACCGGTGCAGGCCCGTCGCCGCGGCGCGCGTCCAGCACCAGCGTGCCGAGCCCGCGCTTCACCGCCACTTCGGCGCCCATGCCGTTGGCCCAGAAGCCGTCGATCTTGCCCTCCTCCATCGCCTTCGCGGCATTGACGCCGAACGACACGCCGGCGGGATTGGCCGGCATCGGCGGCGGCGCGATCTGCACGTTGTCGCGCTTCGGATCGATGCCGCACTCCTTCAGCATCTCGATCAACCCGATGTCGATCAGCGGCGCCGCGCCGATCCGCTTGCCCTTGACCGCGGCGACATCGCCGCGCTTGACCTTGAGGTCCGCGCGCATGATCAGGAACCAATAGGTGTATTGCGCCAGCGCGCCGATGAACTTCACGCCCTGCCATTCCGGAAATGCAGTCGGCGCCGAATGCGACGAGCCGCCGACGAAGTCGGCCTTGCCGTCACGCAGCGCCTCGTAGCATTTGCCGACCGGATAGATCAGCTCCAGCTCGGCATCGAGGCCCTCCTCCTTGAAGAAGCCCATCTCCACCGCGGCGATGGCGGGGAAGTATGAATTGGAAACCAGATCGGGAATGACGACTTTCATTGAATGCTCCTTTGAGCTTGTTGTTGTCATTCCGGGGCACGCGCCATAAGCGCGCTCACGCGCGTCTTCGACGCGCTATGGCGCGTGAACCCGGAATCCAGAGAGCCACAGTCGGCATTCGCAACTGGATTCCGGGCTCGCCGCTTCGCGGCGCCCGGGAATAACGGCGGCGTTTCACGCTACCCCTCATCCGGCAGCGACACGATACTGTAGCCGTGCGTGAGCTTACGCCCCAGCACTGGGTCCTCCAGCTCCATGTCGAATGTGCCCGAATACGAAATCGCGCCATGCACCGCGAAGGTGCCGCAGAACATTGCCGTGCCGGAAGAAAGCCGGTCGCCGCCGGTGTAGAGCCGGATCAGCTCCTCGGGCGAACGCATGTTGGTGACCGGACCCTCCTGATAGAGCCTTCGCTTGCCGCCGTCCGGCACGAATGCGCGCAGCGTAAGCTTGTCCCAATGCGGCTTGACCTCGTCGTAGCGCCAGAGCGTGCCACCGACCGGTTTGGCGCAAAGCTGCTTCGACAGCGTGACGCCGACAGTCTCGGCCTTGCGGTCGGTATGGTCGGAGCCGAGCCCGACCCACAACCCGTCGTCCAGCGCAAACAGCACGAACTCGACCTCGCCGCTCGACTTGTCGGCCATTACCTCGATCGAAGGCGCCGTGGTCAGCAGCGAATGGGCGACCCGGTAGAAGATCGGCACCGACTTCGGCCGTTTCACGCCGATCGCTTCGAGCTCCTTGATATGCGCCTCCAGCGCCGCGGTGTTGCGGCCGGTCCAACCGGCGATGACCAGGTTCTTGATCGCGGAAAGCTCCAGCCTGCATTCGCTCGGCACCGCCCATCCTCCATCTTAAGTTTTTGACATTACATGCTAAATCCTCGATCTTAAAGCGGGACAAATTGCTGCGGCCGACAATCGGATCGCAATCGAGATCGCAAAGCGCAGTGCAATCATCCATAGGAGTTCCGTCATGAACGACGCCAGCGGCGCAAGTCTTCGGGGGCCGCAATATCAAAGGTCAGGAGCACTGGACCAAGAAGGGCGACGCCAACCTGTTCCTCTGGGAAAAGCGCGCGCCTGGCGGCGCCAAGAACGGCGCCGTCCTGTTCGTGCACGGCTCGTCGATGGCCTCGCAGCCGACCTTCGACCTGCACGTCGAGGGCCGGCCGCACTCGTCGGCAATGGAGTATTTCGCCGAGCGCGGCTTCGACACCTGGTCGATCGATTTGGAGGGCTATGGCCGCTCGACCAAGGACCGCGGCATCGACGCCACCATCGCCGACGGCGCCGACGATCTAAAGGCCGGCACCGACTATATCTTCAAGACCCGCAATCACACCGGTCCGTTGTTCATGTACGGCATCTCGTCGGGCGCGCTGCGCGCGGCGCTGTTTGCACAGCGCCATCCCAATCGCGTGCGGCGGCTCGCGCTCGACGCCCATGTCTGGACCGGCGAAGGCAGCCCGACGCTGGCGGAGCGGCGCAAGAAGCTGCCGGAATTCCTCAAGACCAAGCGGCGGCCGATCGACCGCAAGTTCGTCCGCTCGATCTTCGAGCGCGACCATCCCGGCACCGCCGACGACAACGTGATCGAGGCCTTTGCCGACCACATCCTTGCGCTCGACAACTCGATCCCGAACGGCACCTACATCGACATGTGCAACAATCTGCCGGTGGTCGATCCGCGCCAGATCAAGGTGCCGACCATTATCATGCGTGGCGAATACGACGGCATCGCCGGTTTCAAGGACCTGCTGAACTTCTTCGAGGCGCTGCCCAACCCGGACAAGCAGTTCGCGGTGATGCCGGGGATAGCGCACGCCTCGCTGCATCAGAAGAACTACATGATCGCGCTGCACATCATGCACAGCTTCTTCACGCAGCCGGAGCCGATCTATTCGACTTACAAGCCGTAGAAATTGTTCGTCGCATCCATGCCGCGGTCGATCCACATGCGTTGCTCGGTCTTGCTTGCAGCATTCGCACTTGCGCTGGCGGCGACAACGGCGAGGTCGGATGGGCGCTTCCCCGACAGACTGGTAAAAATCGTGCTTCCCTACACACCGGGGACGGGCGCCGATACGCACACCCGCGTGCTGGCGCAGCACCTCAGCGAGCGCTGGAAAGTGCCCGTCATCGTGGACAATCAGCCTGGCGCGAGCGGGTCGATCGGCGCTCAGATGGTGATCCAATCGCCGCCCGATGGGCACACGTTCGAGGTGACCGGCGAATCCGTGTTCAGCGTCTACATGACCGCCAATCCGCGCTACGAGCCGTTGAAGGTGCTCCGGCCGGTCGCGCGGCTGATCACCGTGCCGTACGCTTTCGTCGCCCGCAAAGATTTTCCGCCCAAGACCTGGGCGGAGTTCGTCAGCTATGCGCGCGAGAATCCGGACAAGGTGAACGATCGCGACGCCGGGATACGGCACCCCGCATCAGGTGCTGACCTAATTGCTGATGAGCGAACTCGGCCTCAAGCTCTACCATGTCCCATACAAAGGCTCGGCAGGTGTCACGCAGGACCTCCTCGGCGGGCGCATCGACGTAGCTTTCCTGCCGGTACCCGTAGCAACGCCGCTGCTGCCGTCGGGTGTCAAGGTGCTCGCCGCCGGCGGCTCGAAGCGCACGACGATCATGCCGGACGCGCCGACCTATGCCGAGCTCGGCGTACAATCCCTGGCCCATTCCGACTCCTGGAATGGCGCCTTCGTCAACGCTGCGACGCCGCAGACTCTGGTCAACAAGCTCTCTGCAGAGCTGATCGCAACTCTCAGTGAACCGGAGACCGCGGCGCAGATCGCCAAGCTCGGATTCACTCTCGCGCCGGCGGGAGCCGAAGAGTTCGCGAAAATCGCCCACGAAACCGCGGCGAGATGGCAGCAGGCCTTGCAAAGCGTGCGCGACAAGCAGAACTGACGTTCGGTGCCGGCCTGGCCGCTCCCGTTAATTCGGGATTGTTCGCCACTCGGTCACCGGATCGTAGGCGAACACCCAGCCCATGTTGTTGAAGGTGTCGCCCCTCGCCTCAAGCCGTGCACCCTCGGCTTGACGTCGCGCTATTTCGGCGGGATCGCTTGCGAGGTGAAGCTTCGCGTTCTCGCGCGACCGGCCCTGCACCTTCATGGCCCTGGGCTTTCGCACCGCTTCATAGGACTGAAGGGCCGCCGCCGCGTCGTCGCGCTTTTCGTCAAGCCAGGCGGCGAGGATGAACGCGTCTTCGAACGCGCCGTTGGCACCCTGGCCGCCGTTGGGCAGCACGGGATGGGCGGCGTCACCGAGGAGTTGGATGCGGCCCTTGCCCCAGCGCTCCGTTGATTTGCGGCCGAACAGGCCGAACTTGTTTGTGGTGCGGATCCGGCCCATCAGCGTTTTCAGGCGGTCGCAAGCCAGCGGCGCAAACTTCGCGCGGACGAAGTCCGGGTCATCCTGCGCGGTCCAGGATTCCTCGGCCCACTCATCGCTTTTGCCGCGCAGGACGACGTTGATCAGCTCGCGCCCACGCAAAAAATAGCTGACACAGTAATGATCCGGTCCCATCCATCCGCGCGCGCCGGACGATCCGAGAATATCGACCGGCAAATCGCTTCCTTCGAGCAGCGCCCGCCATGCAATCTGGCCGGTGAATACTGGATTTTCGTCTTCCCACAACGCGGCGCGAATCTGCGAGCGTATGCCATCCGCGCCGATCACCACGTCGGCTTCGATCTGGTTGCCGTTTTCCAAGGTGATCGCCGCCGAGCCGTCGGTCGTGGACACGCTGACGCAGCGCGCTCCGAGATGAACGGCCGAATCCGGAACTGCGCGTTGAAGCATGCCGAGAAGATCGGCGCGGTGGAATTGATACTGCGGCTGGCCGTAGCGCGCCTCGAACTCACGCCAGGCGAAGCCAAACAGGCGCTCGTCCGTCTTCATGTCGCACATCGTCAGTTCGCTGCCGATGTTGCCCAGCCTGCGCGCCTCGCCGCCAAGCCCGAAGGCCTGAAGGACCTTCGCTCCGTTGGGCGTGATGTTGATGCCGGCTCCGATCTCGCCAAGCTCCCCCGACTGCTCGTAGACCTCGACCTCGAAGCCGCGCTGACGCAATCCGACGGTCGCGGCGAGTCCTCCCAAGCCTGCTCCGACGATGATGATGCGGCGGGTCTTCGGCATTCCTGCACACCAGCTTGCAAATTCTTCCCCTGTCCGAGGACTCTCGCGAGGGCGGAAGGTCGCAGCATAGACTTGGCGAAACGGCGAAGCTATGCGAACTACGGCGTCGCCGGCCGTTGCGTCCGCAGCGTCTCGTCGAGCGCCTGTATCGGACCGCGACCGCCGAGGCGGCGGTGCAGGCGATCGAGCAGGAGATAGATCACCGGCGTGGTGTAGAGCGTCAGCACCTGCGACACCAAGCAGCCCGCCGACGATGGTCATGCCGAGCGGGCGGCGCAGCTCCGAGCCGGGCCCAGTGGCGATGATCAGCGGCAGCGCGCCAAGCATGGCGGCGAGCGTCGTCATCATGATCGGGCGGAAGCGCGCCAGGCACGCCTCGCGGATCGCCTCAGCGGGCGGCAGGCCGCCTTCGCGCTCGGCCGACGAGCGCGAAGTCCACCATCATGATGCCGTTCTTCTTGACGATGCCGATCAGCAGGATGATGCCGATGAAGGCGATCACGGTCAGCTCGGCGCCGGAACAATTGCAGCGCCAGCAGCGCGCCGAGGCCGGCCGACGGCAGGGTCGAGATGATGGTCAGCGGATGCGCCAGGCTTTCGTACAGCACGCCGAGGATGATGTAGATCGCCAGCAGCGCCGCGAGGATCACCAGCGGCTGCGCGCCGACCGAGCGCTGATAGACCCGCGCGTCGCCGGCGAATTCGGTGTGCAGCGTGTCCGGCAGATGCAGCTCGGCCACCGCCTGTCTCGATCGCCTGCGACGCGGTCTCGATCGGCACGTTCGGCGCTAGGTTGTAGGTGATGGTGACCGCCGGAAACTGGCCCTGGTGGTTGATCACCAGCGGCGCCAGGGTCTTCTCGACGTGGGCGACGCTCGACAGCGGCACCTGGGTGTTGCCCGAGCCCGCCACATAGACTTGCGACAGATCGGACGGATCGCGCTGGAACAGCGGATCGACCTCGAGAATGACGCGGTACTGGTTGCGCTCCGAATAGATCGTGGAAATCTGCCGCTGCGAAAACGAGTTGTTGAGCGCGTTGTCGATATCCTGAATGCGCACGCCAAGCCGTGACGCTGCGAGACGGTCGATCACGACGTTGGCCTGCAATCCGTTCTGCTCGCGGTCGGTGGTGACGTCGACCAGCTCGGGCAGCTTCTGCACCTTGTCGACGACGGGCGGCACCAGCCGTAGCAACTCGTCGAGATCGGGGTCCCAGAGCGTGAACTGATACGACGAGCTCGATTGGCGGCCGCCGGCGCGGATGTCCTGCGCCGGAAACATGAACACCCGCATGCCGCCGACGTCGAGCAGCTTCGGTCGCAGCCGGTTGATGACCTGCTGCGAGCTGACGTTGCCGCGCTCGGCCGGCGGCTTGAGGGCTGATGAACAGGCGGCCGTTGTTGACCGAGGCGTTGAAGGTCGAGGCGCCGACCGAGGAGCCGACATAGGCCACGGCCGGATCGGACAGCACGATCCGGGTCGCGCGCTGCTGCAACTCCTTCATCGCCTCGAATGAGATGTCCGGCGAGGCGCGGGTGCCGCCGAAGATCAGCCCGGTGTCGTCCTGCGGGAAAAAGCCCTTCGGCGTCTTGACGTAGAGCTCGACGGTCAGCGCGATGGTGGCGAGAAACACCATCAGCGTCAGCACGCGATGGCGCAGCACGACATCGAGGCTCGCCGCATAGGCCGCGACCACGCGGGCCAGAATCCGCTCCACCACGCGGTCGAGCCAGGTGGCGTCCGGGCTCGGCGCCGATTTGACGAAATGCGCGCAGATCATCGGCGTGAGCGACAGCGACACCACGGTCGAAATCGCGATGGCGAAGGTCAGCGTCAGCGAGAATTCGCTGAACAGCCGGCCGACCAACCCGCCCATGAACAAGCAGCGGCGTGAAGGCCGCGACCAGCGAGATGCTGATCGAAAGCACGGTGAAGCCGATCTGGCGCGCGCCCTCGATCGCGGCGCGCAGCGGCGTCATGCCGCTTCTCCAGATTGCGGAACACGTTCTCGATCACGACGATGGCATCGTCGACCACGAAGCCGACCGACACCGCCAGCGCCATCAGCGAGATGTTGTCGATCGAGAAGCCGGCGAGCCACATCGCGGCGCAGGTGCCGGCCAGCGCCAGCGGCACGGTGACGCCGGCCGCGACCGTCGCCGCAGACGCGGCGCAGGAACACGAACACCACCATCATCACCAGCGCGATGGTGGCGGCCAGCGTGAGCTGCATGTCGTGCACGCTGGCGCGGATGGTCTGGGTGCGGTCCGACAGCACCGAAATCTCGATGCTCGGCCGGAATCCAGCGCTTGAGCTCGGGCAGCAGCTCGCGGATGCGGTCGACCGTGTCGATCACGTTGGCGTTGGCCTGCTTGGTGATGATGAGCAGCACCGACGGCTGCAGATTGAACCAGGCCGCCGAGCGGCTGTTGCGCACGCCCTGCTCGACCGAGGCGATGCCGCCGAGCCGCACCACGGTGCCGTTGGCGGCCTTGACCACGAGGTTCTCGTAGTCGCGCGGCGTGCGGAGCTGGTCGTTGGTGCCGATGGTGCGGGCGAGATCGGCGCCGTCGAAAGTGCCGAGCGGCGCTCGCCGAATTGGCGTTGGCGATCGCGGTGCGCACGTCCTCCATGCTGACGCCCATCGAGGCGATGGCGACCGGATTGACGCGGATGCGCATCGCCGGCTGCTCGGCGCCGTTGACGGTGACCTCGGCGACGCCCTCGACCTGGGAGATGCGCTGGGCGATCACGCTGTCGGCGACGTCGTACATCTTGGCTCGCCGGCATCGTCTTCGAGGTCAGCGCCAGGATCATGACCGGCGCCGCCGACGGGTTGACCTTGCGCATGGCCGGCAGGGTCGGCAGGTCGCCGGGCAGATCGGTCAGCGCGGCGTTGAGCGCCGCCTGCACGTCGCGCGCGGCGCCGTCGATGTTGCGGTTGAGATCGAACTGGATGGTGATGTTGGTGTTGCCGAGCGAATTGGTCGAGGTGATCTCGGTGACGCCGGGAATTTCGCCGAGCCGGCGCTCGAGCGGGGCTGCGACGGTCGCCGCCATGATGCTCGGATCGGCGCCCGGCCGGCTGGCCGAGACGCGGATGGTCGGGAATTCGACGGTCGGCATGCTGGCCACCGGCAGGAAGCCATAGGCCACGGCGCCGGCGAGAAACAGACCGATCGCCAGCAGCGTGGTGCCGACCGGACGACGGATGAACGGATAGGAGAAGTTCATCGCGTCACTCCGCCGGGCGCGGGCGGCGCATCGGGGTCGCGCCGGAGCGGCGCAACGAACGGCTGCGTCCGCGTGAAGCGCTGCTTCAGCCGCTCCATCACGAGATAGATCACCGGCGTGGTGTAGAGCGTCAGCAACTGGCTGAGCAGCAGGCCGCCGATGATGGTGACGCCGAGCGGATTGCGCAGTTCCGAGCCGGTGCCGCTTTCGAGCGCGAGCGGCATCGCGCCGAACAGCGCGGCGAGCGTCGTCATCATGATCGGACGAAAGCGCAGCAGCGAGGCCTGCACGATCGCGTCGCGCGGCGACAGCCCCTGCCCGCGCTCGGCTTCGAGCGCGAAGTCGATCATCATGATCGCGTTCTTCTTGACGATGCCCATCAGCAGCACGATGCCGATCAGCGCGATCACCGAGAGGTCGTAGCCGAACAGCATCAGCGCGAGCAGCGCGCCGACGCCGGCCGACGGCAGCGTCGACAGGATGGTCAGCGGATGGATGAAGCTTTCGTACAGCACGCCGAGCACGATGTAGATCGCCACCGCGGCGGCGAGGATCAGCCACGGCTCGCCTGGCAGCGACTTGTCGAATTCGGCGGCGTCGCCGGAATAGGAGCCGGTCACCGAGGCCGGCATGTCGATGCGCCTGCTCGGCCGATCGTGATCGCTGCAACCGCGTCGCTCAGCGCCGCGCCACGCGGCAGGTTGAAGCTGATGGTGACCGAGGGAAACTGCTCCTGATGCGCCATGGCCAGCGGCGCCGACATGTGCGTCGAAGCGCGCGAAGGTCGAGAGCGGCACCTGGTTGCTGCCCGTCACAGTATTGGGCGTCGCCGAAGTGTTGGTGTTGATCGAGCCCGCCGCCGTGTTGCCGACCGTCGCCGCAGTGCCGGTCGAGGTGCTGGCGCCGGTGACGTAGAGCTTGCCCAGCGCGCCCGGGTCCTGCTGGTAGCGCGGCTGCGCCTCGAGGATGACGCGATACTGGTTGGCCTGCGAATAGATGGTGGAAATCTGGCGCTGGCCGAAGGCGTCGTTCAGCGTGTCGTTGACCGCCTGCATGGAGACGCCGAGCCGGCCGGCCTTCTCGCGATCGACCTCGACCTGCATGCGCAGGCCGCCCTCCTGCGCCTCGGAGGCGACGTCGAGCAGCATGCGGGTCTTTCCGCATCTGCGCCGCGAGCTTGTCGGACCAGTCGAGGACATCGCCGGCGTCGGTGCCGACCAGCGTGTACTGGTACTGCGCGCGGCTCGACCGCGTGCTGATCTGGATGTCCTGCACCGGCTGGAAGAACACGGTCATGCCGGGGATCGGCGCGACCGCCCGCTTGAGGCGCTCGACGATGGCGTCGACGCTTGAGCGGCGCTCGTCGCGCGGGCGCAGCGTGATGGCGACACGGCCGGCGTTGGGCGTCGGGTTCATGCGGCTGACGCCGAGGATCGAGACGAGCGCCGGTGACGTCGGGGTCCTTGCGGATCGCGGCCTCGACCTGCGCCTGCAGCCGCTGCATTTCGCTGAACGACACCTCGGTGCCGGCCTCCGAGACCGCGAAGATCAGGCCGGTGTCCTGCGACGGCAGGAAGCCCTTCGGAATGATGATGTAGAGCCAGACCGTGGCGACCAGCGTCGCGAGCGTGACCAGCAGCGTCAGCGGCTGGTGGCCGAGCACCCATTCGAGGCTGCGGCGATAGCCATCGACCGTGCGGTCGACCATCCGGTTGAAGAAGCGACCGACGGCATTGCCGGCGGTCGCGGCCTGATGACGCAGCAGCCGGCTGCACATCATCGGCGTCAGCGTCAGCGAGACGACCGCCGACACCACGACGGCGATGGTCAGCGTCAGCGCGAACTCGCGGAACATGCGGCCGACCAGGCCGGTCATGAACAACAGCGGGATGAACACCGCGATCAGCGACACCGTCAGCGAGATCACGGTGAAGCCGATCTCG
Organism: uncultured Alphaproteobacteria bacterium; assembly: GCA_963702635.1. Taxonomy (GTDB): domain Bacteria; phylum Pseudomonadota; class Alphaproteobacteria; order Rhizobiales; family Xanthobacteraceae; genus Z2-YC6860. The sequence goes on along the minus strand of CAVPDL010000001.1, from coordinate 1,513,371 downwards.
CGCGCGCCGCGCAGCGCCGCGTCGAGCGGCGATTCGCCGTCCTCGATGTGGCGGACGATGTTTTCGATCATGACGATGGCGTCGTCGACGACGAAGCCGGTGCCGATGGTCAGCGCCATCAGCGACAGATTGTCGAGCGAGAAGCCGGAGAACCACATCACGCCGAAGGTGGCGATCAGCGACAACGGCAGCGCCACGCCGGCGATGATGGTGGCGCGGACGGTGCGCAGGAACAGCAGCACCACCAGCACCACCAGCACGACGCTGAGTATCAGCGTGAACTGCACGTCGTGGATCGAGGCGCGGATCGTGGTGGTGCGGTCGTTGACGATGGTGAGCTTGACGCCGATCGGCATGGCGCGCTGCAATCGCGGCAGTTGGGCCTTCACCCGCTCGACGGTTTCGATGACGTTGGCGCCGGGCTGGCGCTGAACGTCGATCACGACCGCCGGCGTGCCCTGGTACCAGGCGCCGACCTTGTCGTTCTCCAGGCCGTCGACGACGTCGGCGACGTCCGGCAGCAGCACCGGCGCGCCGTTGCGATAGGCGATGACCAGCTGCTTGTACGAATCCAGGCCGATGAGCTGGTCGTTGGCCGCAATGGTGTAGGACTGGTGCGCGCCGTCGAGCGAGCCCTTCGACCCCGAGACGTTGGCGCCGACGATGGCCTGGCGGACATCCTCCAGACCGATGCCATAGGCGGCAAGCCGCGACAGATCGGCCTGGATGCGCACCGCCGGGCGGATGCCGCCCTGGACCGAGACGCGGCCGACGCCGCTCACCTCGGACAGCCGCTGCGCCATCAGCGTATCGGCGAGATCGCTGAGATTGCGCAGCGAGATGGTCGGCGAGGTCAGCGCCAGGGTCAGCACCGGCGCATCGGCCGGGTTCACCTTGGCGTAGGTCGGCGGATAGGGCAGGCCGCGCGGCAAGCGTCGAGCCCGCGGCATTGATCGCCGCCTGCACGTCCTGCGCGGCGCCGTCGATGTCGCGGCCGAGATCGAATTGCAGCGTGACCTGGCTGATGCCGAACGAGCTCGACGAGGTCATCAGCGCTGAGCGCGGGAATCTGGCCGAACTGCCGCTCGAGCGGCGCGGTCACCAGCGCAGCGATGGTGTCCGGGCGAGGCGCCCGGCAGTTGCGTGGTCACCTGGATGGTCGGGAAATCGACCTGCGGCAGCGACGACACCGGCAGCGACCAGTAGCCGAGCCAGCCGCCCAGCATGACCGCAAAGGCGAGCAGCGAGGTTGCGATCGGGCGCCGGATGAAAGGCGACGAAACGCTCATCGCTGCGCGCTCGGACCCGCCTCGGAGCGCTGCTCGCGCCGGCGCCCACCGCCGCGCCGCGGCTCGCGCGGCGGCGCCGGCTGCGGCGCCGGGTTGTGCCGCCTCGGCATTGGTCACCGCCACCTCGGTGCCGGCCGTGAGCCGGGCAAAGCCGGTGGTCACCACGCGCTCGTCCGACTCCAAGCCCTTGGCGATGACCGCTTGAACCTCGTCCTGCTGCGACACCGTCACCGGCCGCACCGCGACCTTGTTGTTCGGCCCGCACAACATAAACGAAGGTGCCGCTCGGTCCGCGCTGCACCGCCGCGGTCGGCGCGACCACGACCTGATTGAGCGTGTTGATCAGCAGCCGAACGTTGACGAAGGCGCCGGGCCAAAGCTGAAGCTCGCGATTGGGAAATTCGGCCTTGAGCTTGATCGTGCCGGTCGCGGGATCGACCTGGTTGTCGACCACCTTGAGCTCGCCGGTATCGACGACAGTCTTGTTGTCGGGACCGAACGCGTCCACCTGCAGCGGCCGCTCTGGCAAAGGCGCGATTGACGTCGCCGAGTTGCTGCTGCGGCAGGGTGAACAACAGCGAGATCGGCTGGAGCTGGGTGATGACGACGATGGCGCTCGAGCCCGCGGCGCGCACGTAGTTGCCCTGGTCGACGAGGCGGATGCCGGTGCGGCCGGCGATCGGCGCGACGATGTTGGTGTAGTCGAGAATCGCCTTGGCGTTGTCGATCACCGCCTGATCGAGCTTCACCTGGGCTTCGAGCTGCGCGACGGTCGCCTTCTGGGTGTCGAGTTGCTGGCGCGCCACCGAATTGCTGGCCGCGAGCTTGGTGTAGCGCTCCAGATCGAGCCGTCGCATTGGCGAGCGTCGCTTCGTCCTGCGCCTTCTTCGCCACGGCCTGATCGTAGGCGGCCTGATAGGTCACAGGATCGATCTTCGCCAGCACGTAGCCGCGGCGCGACCTCCTGCCCTTCGGTGTAATTGACGCTGAGCAGCCGGCCGTCGACCTGCGGCAGCACCGTGACGGTGTTGAGCGCCTTGATGGTGCCGACGCCGTCGAGATAGACCGGCACGTCGGCCCGCTTGGTCAGCGCGGCGATGACCGGAACCGGGCCGTCGCCTGCGGCGCCGCGGCCAAAGCGCGGCGGCTGCTGCCTTGCGGGCTGCCACCAGACGAAGGCGCCAACCCCGACCAGGACGAGGGCAACTGCGGCAGTTCCAATGGATCGTCGTCCGCTCGCCATCTCCAGCCAGCCAGAATTCGCGCCGTCCCCATAGATAGCGGCGTGGCCGGTGGTTTCACAGCACATTACGCACATTTCATGGGCATTCTTAATGCCGGTTCAGCCTCGGGAAGGCCCAATTTCCTCGACCTTTTGCGGGCTTTGCTCGGTGGGCTTCTGCCAGCCGCCGCCCAGCGCCTGGAAAAGGCTGACCACCGCCGTCAAGCGATCCAACTGGTCCAGCGCCAGGCTGTCCTGGGCCTGGAACAGTGCCTGCTGGGTGATGAGCAGTGTGACCAGGTCGATCGTGCCTTCTCGCAGCCTTCGCTCCGAAATATCGAAGGCCCTTCTGCGCGCTGTCCACCACATCGCGCTGCAGGCGCTCGCGCCGGGTGGTCTCCTGCATTGCGATCAGCGCCCGTTCGACGTCGGCGAAGCCGTTGACGATGGCCTTGCGGTAAAGTTGGAGCAGTTCGTCCTGACGGCCTTTGGCGAAATCGTATTGACCGGCGAGGCGGGCACCATCGAAGATCGGCTGGGTGAGGCCCGCGGCGATGTTGAAGAACGCCGACTCCGGCCGGAACAGCATCTTGAGGACGGCGCTCTGGTAACCGCCTTCGCCGGTCAACTGGATGCTCGGGAAGAACGCGGCGCGCGCCGAGAAGACGTTGGCGTCCGCCGAGGCAAGCTGGGCTTCGGCCTCGCGGATATCCGGGCGCTGCGCAATCAGCTCGGACGGCATCCCGGGCGTCACCGGCGGGGTGCGAATCTGCCCCATGCTGCCGCCGCGGACGCGCACCGTCTCCGGTGTGCGCCCGATCAGGACCGCGAGGGTGGCTGTGTTCTGCCTCACAACCTGCTCCAGCGGCGGGATCGAGGCGCGCTGCTGGTTCGACCAGGATTTCCTGCTGAGCGGTGTCGAGCGCGGACGCGGTGCCGACATCGAAGCGCTGCTTGATCAGATCATAGACACGAGTGGCGGCGGCCGAGATTCTCCCGCGCGATCCGGAGCCGGTCCTGCGCCGCCAGAACCTGGAAGTAGGTGTTGGCCACGGCGACCACGGTGGCGAGCGCCACGACCTCGCGATCGTACCGGCTGGCGACGGCGGTCTCCTCGGCGGCGCGCTGTGCAGCGCGATTCTTGCCCCAGAAGTCGATCTCATAGCTGGCGCTGAGCGACGCGCTGTAGGCGACGCGTTCGGACTTGCCGCTGCCGCCCGCGACGACGCCGGTGGAACTGACAACGCCGCCACCGCCGCTTTGCGAGGCGCGCTGTCGCGTTGCGCTGGCGTTAAGGTCAACGATCGGCAACAGCGCCGCGCCGGCAATGCGCGCATTGGCGTCGGCCTGGACGATGCGGGCAACCGCGGCCGCCACATCCAAATTGGAGGTCAGCGCCTCCTCGATCAGGTCGGTGAGCTCGCGCGAGCGGAAGCCGCGCCACCAGACCGTCGAGGGAGGCGCAACATCGGCGTGGCGCGGACCGGCGCGATAGGCCGTCGGCATATCGATTGCAGCCGGTACGGATTCGGTCGGCAGGAAACAGCCGGTCAGCGATGGTGACAATGCGATAGCGACAGCGATCGCGGCAATGCGACCTGCGCGACGAGGCAATATCGGACGCTGCGACCCCGACCGACGCATACAAACCGCTCAAGCACGAGAAAAACGAAATAGATGCGGCAACAGCGCGCCGCGAAAGTGCGGAAAAAAGGCTAGCAACCCCCGGCAAGCCGCCCAATCGAAATTGCGCAGGCGTGCTCGATACTGTGGAGGCGTTGTGGATATGTCACGTAGCGGCGCGGCCGGGAAAGGTTACGCCGTCGTAATGTTGCGCCGATTTCGTTTGCGATGCCAGTGGCTTGTGGCGTTCCAACGAATCACTTCGGCTTGTAAACGATGTCGAATAGCCCGGCGACGTCCTTCTGCGTCTTGGGCGACGGGATGAACTTGAAATCGACTGCGTCCTTGAGCGAACGATCGAGGTCGCGGATCTCGCCGAGTTGCATGGCCGACTTCGGGTAGAACTCATCGACCGCCTTTTTGGCGATTTCGGTCGTGACCTTCATGTTCTTGGCAAAAATTTCGATCGCCTGCGGGTTGCTGTAGGCCCAGTCGATCGACTTCTGGATCACCTGCATGAACTTCACGATGGCTTCGCGCTTGGTCTTGAGCGAATTGACGTTGGCGAGGTTGGCGCGGATGGTCTGGTTCTGCAGGTCCTTAGCCTCGCTGGAGCGGGCGACGATGCGTGACTTGCCTTCCTGAATATCCTTCAGCGCAAACGGCACCACCGACCAACCGATGTCGATCTGGCCGGTCATGGTCTGGGTGTAGGTGCCGGGGACACCGCCGGTCGGCACCGGCTTGGCCTTGGAGCCGTACTGCTTGAGCAGCGTGAGCAGGATCAGGTTCGACGACGAACCGGGCGAGGAGAACGCGATGGTTTTGCCGTCAGCATCCTTGAGGCTCTTGATCGGGCTGTCGGCCTTCACCCACCAGAACAATTCATGGGCGCCGGTCATCTCGGCCGAGATGATGCGGTAGGGCGTGGCGTCGCCGCCTTTCACATAGGCGCCGATCGCGCCGGCGATGCCGTTCGACATGGCGATGTCGACGCTGCCGGACGCGACCGTCGCGATCGTCTGCGCGCCGCCTTCGGTGTAGAATGCCTCGACCTCGAGACCGGCATCCTTGAAGAAGCCGGCGGCCTCGCCGAACTCCACCCACGAGCTGTCCCAAAAGCCCTTTTGCGGGATCGCGACCTTGAGCTTCTCGGCCGCAAGGCTTGTGCTCGCTCCTGCGATCAGCAGGGCGAGCGCGGTCAGGATGGTTCGACGCATTTTGTCCTCCCTCAGCGATTGATTACGCCGCCGTTGGCTGGATATTGCCCGGTCGGACGGCGCGACACAATCGCCGGCACCGTGCGGCGGGCCGTCGCGGCGTTTGCCGTTGATCGGGCGGAAGCCGCTATCCATAATCCGGCATCTCGATGACCGAAAAGGGGTTGGCCGATGCGTGCATGGATCGTCGTCACGGCAGCCGGCATGCTCGCGGCCACGAGCGCTCCGCCGCTCCGCGCGCAGACGAACGAAGAGGTCGTCCTGGCCGATCCCGCGTTCAGCATGACCTTTGCCGCGGGCTACGTCGCGACCGATCTTGGGCTCTGGGCCAAGCACGGCATCAAGGTGAAGACCGTGCCGATCGCCGGCATCGGCGCCATCAACTCGGTGATCTCGGGCAGCTCGCAGTTCGCCCAGGCTTCGGCCAGTTCGTTCGGCCGCGCCAGCGCGCGAGGACAGAAGCTCGTCGCCATCGCAGTGACGATCAACCGGCCGTTCGCGCAACTGATCCTGCGCAAGGATATCGCTGCGGCCGGCGGCTTCGATGCCAAGGCGCCGCTGGAGAAGCGGGCGGCCGCGATCAAGGGCCGAACCATCGCGGTCGATTCGATCAATTCGATGATCCATGGATACGTGCGGCTTCTGGCGGCGCGTGCCGGCATGAAGCCCGACGACATCCGCATCGCGCCGATGGCGCCGCCAAGCATGCTGGCGGCGTTCCAGAGCAAGCAGATCGACGGCTTCGCCATGTCGCTGCCGTGGCCGCTCAAGCCGGTGCAGGACGGCGAGGCGCTGCTGATCGCCAGCGGCCCGGACGGCGATCCGGGCGACATGATCCCGTTCGGCCACAACATGATCGTGGCGAAGCAGGAGACCTGCGAGAAGCGAAAGTCGCTGTGCATGGCGATGGGCCAGTCGATCAAGGACGCCACCGCCTTCATCAAGAACAAGCCGGACGAGGCTCTTCGCCCTTTTGAAGAAGCGTTTCCCGACGCTCGACGACAAGGTTCTGAAGGCGGGCTTCGAGGACCTGCGAAAGGTCACACCGTCACCACCGGTCGTCACCAAGGCCGATATCGAGAATTCGGAAACCTTCAATGTCGATGCCGGGCTGCTCAAGCCCGACGAGAAGCTGAAAAACTTCGACGGCCTGTTCACCGATGAGTTCGTGAAGTGAAGGAGAGCACGATGCGCCCTGCCCTGTTTGCTGCGGCCTTGCTCGGCGCTGGCGTGCTGCCGCTATCGGCACAGCCGGCGTTGCAGGACATTGTCATCGCCATGCCGAACTTCACCTTCACCTCGACGCCGAACTTCATCGCCGACGAACTCGGGCTGTGGGCCAAGCATGGCTTGCGGGTGAAGTACATCCAGATCGCCGGCGTCGGCGCCACCAATGCGGTGATCGCGGGTTCTGCCGATTTCGTCGAGGCCGGCGGCTCGACACTGACCCGTGCCGCCTCCCGCGGCCAGCGGCTCCTGGCCATCGCCAACACCGCCGAGCGCAACATCGTGATGATCACGATGCGGAAGGAAACAGCCGAAGCCGCGGGCTTCGACGCCAAGGCGCCGCTGGAAAAGCGCGCGCAGGTGCTGCGCGGCAAGACCTTCGGCGTCGGCGCCATCAACGCCAACCCGCACGCCTATCTGCTCGCGGTCGCCGCTCGCGCCGGCATCCCGCCCGACGGCCTGCGGGTCACGGCGCTGGCCGGCAACGCCATGTGGGCGGCGTTCCAGAACAAGCAGATCGACGGCATGTCGAACAGCCCGCCGTGGCCGCTCAAGCCGGTGGTCGACGGCGCTTCGGTGGTGATCGCGAGCGGTCCTGACGGCGACCCGCCGAACGCCATCAACTTCGCCTACAACGTGGTGCTGGCGAAGCCCGAGACCTGCGAAAAGCGCCGCGCGGTGTGCGAGGGCGTCGGCCAGGTGATGAAGGAGGCGATCGCCTACCTGCATAGCCACCCGACCGAGGTGACCGCGATCCTCGGCAAGAAATTTCCCAATCTCGAGCCGAAGCTGATCGCCGCGGCGTTCGAGGAGATCCGCAAATCGACGCCGAAAGTGCCGATTGTGACCAAGGAATCGCTGAACAATGCTGACGACTTCAACGTCGAGGCCGGAATGATGAAGGCCGACGCCAAGCTCAAAAGCTACGACGGGCTTTATACCGACGAATTCGTGAAATGACCGCCGCGCATGGTCTAGCGCCGACCTCGCCACGTCATTGCCGGGCTTGAACCGGCAATCCATGATGAGCCTCAGCACGGAAGCGAAGACTGAGCGCGCCACGCTGTCTCATGGATGCCCCAGGCTAACTAAACATCAAGCCCGGACATGACGACGGAGAGTTTCATCGTGCGGCAGCCTACTTCTCGTCGACGATCCGTGTCCGCAGCACGCCGATCTGCGAAATCTCCACCTCCAGCACGTCGCCGGGCTTCATCCACAGCGGCGGCTTGCGGCCGTGGCCGACGCCCTCCGGCGTGCCGGTGGCGATGACGTCGCCTGGATGCAGCGTCGTGAAGTCCGAGCAGAAGCTGACGATCTGCTGGCAGGAATAGATCAGCTTGTCGGTGCCGGAGTGCTGGACCTGCTGGCCATTGAGCCGCGTGGTCAGCACCAGCTTACCCGGATCAGGAATTTCGTCGCAGGTAACCACCCACGGCCCGAGCGGGCCGGTGCCGGGCCAGTTCTTGCCCGAGGTCACCGAGAACTTCTGGTAGTCGCGCACGCTGCCGTCGACGAAGATGGTGTAGCCGGCGACGTGGTCGAGCGCGCGCTCCATCGGGATGTGGCGGCCGCCCTTGCCGATCACCATGGCGAGCTCGCCCTCGAAGTCGAAATTGTCAGAGAGCTTCGGCCGGACCATCTCGCCCTCGTGGCCGACCAGGGTATCGGTAAAGCGGATGAACAGGCTCGGCTGCTTCGGCAGTTCGCGACCGACCTCGGCGGCGTGGGATTTGTAGTTCACGCCGGCGCAGAGGATTTTGTGCGGATTGGGAATGACCGGCAGGAAGCGGATGTCGGACAGCCTGTGGTCGGCCTTGGCTCCGACCGCAGCCTTCCTCATTTCATCGAGTGCGCCGGCCGCAAGCGCGTCGCGCAGCGAGGCATGGCCCTTCATGGTGACGACGCCGTCACCTGTGACCACGCCGTAGCATTCCTTGCCGCCGGCGATGTAGCTCGCGAGTTTCATGCCACTGTCCTCTCGATCGTCATGCCCGGCCACCCGGGTCTGGCCTTCGGCCGGCCCGAGTGCAGGCCTGTGCCGGGCATCCACGCCTTTCTTATTCCCAGTGAAGCAAGACGTGGATGGCCGGGACAAGCCCGGCCATGACGTGGATAGGCTTCTACAACTGCATATCCCGGTCGGCCGGCCGCCACTTCAGCGCCTGGCGCTCGAGCGCGTTGACCACCGCGTTGATGATCAGCACCAGCGCCACCGCGACGACGATGCCGGCGAACACGCCGGTGGTGTCGGAGAGCTGGCGCGCGTGCTCGATCGAGAAGCCGACACCCTCGGTCGCGACCAGGAACTCGCCGACGATGGCGGCGCTCACCGCGCGCGGCAGCGCGACCTTCAACCCGGTGAAGAAGAACGGCAGCAGCGAAATCCAGATCACCTTGCGAGCGATGGTGCGCTCGCTTGCGCCGATGATGCGCGCCATGTTGATGAGCCGCTGGTCGACGCCGCGGATGCCGGCGAACACGGTGATGAACGTGATGTAGAACATGAACAGCGTTACCACGATGACCTTCGGCGCATCGCCGATGCCGAACCACAGGATCAGCCAGGGCGTCAGCGCGTATTTCGGGATGCCCTGCGAGGCCATGATGAACGGCTCGACGGCGGCGGTGACGCGCGGCGACAGCCGCAGCAGGAACGGCAGGCCGACGCCGCAGATGCAGCCGATGACGAAGCCCACGACCGACACCCGCATGGTCGCGAGGATATCGGTGAAGAGCTGGCCGCTTGCCGCCATCTCGACGATGCGCTGCGCGGTGGCAAGCGGCGGCGCGAAGAACAGCGGGCCGAGCGAGCGCGCACCCCACTCCCAGGCCAGCAGCAGCGCGACGGCGAGCAGCGACTCGGCCGCCGGTCACGATCCATTGCCGCGGTATGGCGCGGGGTTCGGAGATGCCAGACGCAATGTCGGCGCTGCTCATCGTGCCCTCTCCCCTTGTGGGAGAGGGCAGTCGCAGCAGTAGCCCGTAAAAGAACGGGTGAGGGGTAGGCACCTGACGCCGGCGCTGCTACCCCTCACCCGAATTTTCGTGCGGCCAGTCGGAGCAGCCCCTCTCCCGCAAGGGCACAGCAACAGACGCCGCACTCGTGGAAATTCCGTTGAAAGCTTGATCTTCATTGCACGTCCGCCCGGATGCGCTCGTAGATCGCCGGTAAAGCCCGGCATGGTGAAGATGTCCTTGACGTTGCGCGGGCGCGGGATCGGGATCGGATGCTCGGCGGCGATCCGCGCCGGCCGCCGCGTCAGCACCAGCGCGCGGTCGCCAAGCGCGATCGCCTCGGTGATGTCGTGGGTGACGAACAGGATGGTCTTGCGCTTGAGGCTCCACAGCTGCAGCAGATCCTGCTGGAGCTGAGTGCGGGTCTGCGCATCCACCGCGGCGAACGGCTCGTCCATCAGGATGATCGGCGGATCGTAGACCAGTGTGCGGATCAGCGCGGCGCGCTTTCGCATGCCGCCGGACAGCTCATGCGGGTAGTAGCGCTCGAAGCCGGTGAGACCGACCGCGGCGATCAGTTCGCTGGCGCGGGTCGCGCGCCGCATCGTCGAGCGTGCCTTGCACCTCGAGCGGGAACAGCACGTTGTCGATGGTGGTGCGCCAGGGCAGCAGATTGTCGTCCTGCGTCACATAGCCGATGCGGCGGTTGAGACCGGGATGCAGCGCCTTCTGCTCGGACGACACGATCCGTTCGCCGTCGAAGGCGATCTCGCCGGCGCTCGCCACCTCGATCTGGGCGATGATGTTGAGCAGGTCGATTTGCCGGCGCCCGAAGGCCCGACGATGGTGAGCAGCTCGCCCTCGCCGACCGAGAACGTCAGGTCCTGGATGATCCACGGCGGCGGCTCGCGTCCGGCCCGCGCCGGGAAGCGCTTGCCGAGCGCTTTGATCTCCAGCATCGGCGTGCCAGCCATCGACTCAAGTCCCTTGATCGACGATCGAGCGCCGCGCCGCGCGGCCGCCAGCGCAGCAGGAAGCGCTCGCCGAGATCGACGACGGCGATGAAGACGTGCACGATGATGGTCGCGGCCAGGATCGCGACGAACACCTGCGTGGTGTCGAAGTTCATCGCGCCGGTCTGCACCAGATAGCCGAGGCCGCGGTTCGACGAGATCAACTCGGCGATCACCGCGGCGCCGATCGCATAGGGCACGGCGATGCGGAAGCCGGCGAAGATGTTCGGCACCGCGCCCGGGAAACACGATGTGGCGGCCGACCTGGCGCTCGTTGGCGCCGACCACCTGCGCCATCTGCACGAGCTTGGTGTCGAGCGCGCGCACTCCCGACAGCGTCGAGAAATAGACGATGAAGAACACCACCGCCGCGACCAGCGCGATCTTGGATTCGATGCCGATGCCGAACCACAGGATGAACAGCGGCGCGAAGGCGAGCTTGGGCGCGCCGTAGCCGCCGACCATGAACGGATCGAGGATCGCCACGACGATCGGCTGCCTGCGCAGCAGCGAACGGCAGCAGCACCGCCGGCATGCCGCCGATCACGCAGCCGATCACCGCCTCCTGGATCGTGTAGCTGCCGTGGAAGATCAGCTCGCCGTCGAGCAGCGAGGCGACGAAGCGCGACACCGTCAGCCACGGCGCGCTCAGCCAGTAGTTGCCGAGCGCCATGCTGCCGGCCTGCCAGAGCGCCAGCAGGATCAGCAGCACGATCAGCCGGTCGAACCAGACGCGCCAGTTCATGAACAGGCTCTTGATGCCCCTGATCGCGACCGGCACGAACAGGTCGTCGACGCGCGGCGCCTTGGCGATGATGCCCTGCTCTTCGAGATAGCGCACCAGCGCGCTCGAGCGTCGGCCGGTTGGCCTCGACGCCGTAGGGCCAGGGATCGCCGCCGAACACCTGTTCGATGTCGTCGAGCTCCGCGGTCATCCACGGCAGCATGTAGCGCAGCGTGCCGCGGTATTTCATCTTCTTCAGCGCGGCGTCCTTGGCCTTGTTGCAGGCCCGGTAGAATGCGCGCGGTCAGGCCAACGGATGCTTGTCGTGCAGGTCGCGGCGCATCACCACGGTGTGCATGATCGGGAATATCTTGGTGCGCTTGTAATACTCCATCTCGGCGGCGCGGTAGTCGGGATAGAGCCGCACGATGTCGGGATTGCGGCCGAACGCCTCCGGCACGTCGGTGCCGATGATGGCCTGAAAGCTCGCCGTCCTCCAGCATCTGGCTCAGCGACTTGCCGGATTTGTTGGCGCTGATCGCAAGCTTCTTCGCGGTCGGCAGGATGGTCGGATTGCCGTGGGCCTTGGCGCTGTTGATGCTCGCCCTCGACCCATTCGTTCTTGGAAAAATCGATGCCGTGCTCGTCGCTCAGCAGGCCGCGGATGAAGACCGCGGCCGTCATGGTGTAGACCGGCACGCCGATGCGCTTGCCCTCGAGCTCCTTCGGCGACTTGATGTGCTTCTTGTTGATGAAGATGAAGCTGTGGCGGAACACGCGCGAGGCAAACACCGGGATGGCGACGAACGGGCATTGGTTGGCGACGAAGCGCGAGACGTATTCCGAGCTGGAGAACTCCGAGGCGTCGTATTCCTGCCGGGCCGCCATGCGTGTCGAAGATGTTGCGGGGTTGTCCTCGACCAGGAACTTGAGATCGACGCCCTCGACCGGCACCTCGCCGGTGTAGAGCGGCAGCATGCGATCGTAGAGCCCGCAGGCGAAGGTCAGCGGCATGTTCGGCATTGTTCCCCCGTATTGCGGGCGTTGGTGTTTCCCCTTTTGCATTACAACACTTGCCGTGCCCCGGGGAAAGGGCACGTCCGCGCGGCCCTTTTGCGCGCACCCCGTCGCACGCTAGTATCGCGGCATCCGGCCGGCGCCGACCGGCGGATATGGGGAAGGAACGACGCCATGCGATTCCCGCGCCGCGTTGCGACACTGTTGTTCTGTGCCGCTTGCATCGCGCCTGTCATCGGCGCCCATGCGCAGGCGCCCAAGAAGATCAGCGAGGGGCAGGTTTCAAAGACCGCCCCGAACTGGCCGAACTTCATCGCCGCAGAGAAAGGGTTTCTTCGCCGCGAAGGCATCGAGCTGGAAACCGTCTATGTCGGCAACGTTGCCAACACGGTGCAGCAGCTTGTCGCCGGCTCGTTCGACGTCGCGTCCTCGACCTTCGACACCGCGGTCCGCGCGATCGCCAACGGCGGCAACGCCGTTCTGGTCGGCGGCGTGGTCACGAAATATCCCTATTCGATCATGTCGACGAAGGACGTGACGACCGCCGCCGACATGAAGGGCAAGCGCATCATCCTGCCGTTCGCCAAGGACCTGCTCACCATCGTCTGGAACCGCTGGCTGACCGAAAAAGGGGTCAATCCGCTGGATGTCGAGCAGATCTACACCGGCGCCACGCCCAACCGTTTCGCGGCGCTGTCGGGCGGCAGCGTGCAGGCCGCCCTGCTGACCCAGCCGTTCGATTTCCGCGCCGCCGCCGACGGCTATCGCAAGCTCGTCGACATCGGCGCCTACGGCAAGGAATACGGTTTCCTGACCATCCTGGCGCGGCCGCAATGGCTGCGCGACAATCCCGAAGCGGCGCGAGCCTATCTGCGGGCACTGTCGGACGCGATCGACTGGCTGTACGATCCGGCCAACCGCGCGGAAGCTATCGCCATCCTCGCCCGCAACACCAATCTTGCGCCCGCGATCGCCGCGCAGACCTACGACTACTACATCGGAGAGCTGCAGCCGTTCAGCCGCAAGCTCGCCATCCCGGATGAGATCATTCCGACCACGGTCAAGACCCTGATCGAGCTCGGCGACATCAAGCCGGATGCGGCAGCGAAGAAATACATCGATTTGAGCTATCTGCCGCGCTGACGCCAAAGGATTTCCATGGCTGACCTTCGCCTGACCTTCGCCATCGGCGACTACCTGCACATGCGCGAGCTCGCCCTCGGCCGGGTCAAGCCGCGAGGGCATCGAGCTCACGGTGCTCGACGCTGCCGCTGGAAACCATCGCGTACCGGTTCCTGGCGACCTACGAATGGGAGGTCTCGGAATTTTCGCTTGCGACCTATTGCGCGATGGTCGCGAACGGCAACGCGCCGATGGTCGGGTTGCCGGTGTTTCCGTCGCGCGTGTTCCGGCACGGCTCGATCTTCGTGCCGAAGGATTCGCCGATCAAAACCGGCGCCGACCTCAAGGGCAAGCGCATCGGCATCCCGCAATGGACGCAGACCGCGGTCACCTATGTGCGCGGCTGGATGCAGCACGACGCCGGCGTGCCGCTCACCTCGGTCGAATGGATTCAGGCGGGCGTCAACGATGCCGGCCGCAAGGAGATGACGACGTTCGAGCTGCCGCCGGGCTACGGCTGACCAGCGTGCCGGACAAGACGCTCGGCGACATGCTGGTCAGCGGCGAGATTGACGCGGTGATCTCGGCACGGCCGCCCAACGTGTTCCTCGACGGCAAGCACGGCATCAAACGGCTGATCCCCGACTACCGCGCGCAGGAGCAGGCCTATTTCCGCAAGACCGGCATCTTCCCGATCATGCATCTCGTGGTGCTGCGCCGCGACGCCTACGAAGCCAACCGCTGGATCGCGCGCAACCTGATGGACGCGTTCGAGAAGGCCAAGCGCGCCTGCCTGCCGGAATTGTACCAGGGCCAGACCTCGTTCCTGCCGACGGCGTGGGGCAACGACCACGCCGAGGAAACCAACCGGATGATGTTTCCCGCCAACGATCCGTGGCCCTACGGCATCGAGAACAATCGCAAGACGCTGGAGCCGTTCCTGACCTTCTGCCACGAGCAGGGCGTGACCAGGCGCAAGCTCGCGGTGGAGGAGCTGTTTCCGAAGGAGGTCAGCTTCGACTTGAAGGTTTGACGCCGATGCCGTTCAATCGAGATGGATACCGGCGTCCTTGATGATCTTGAGCCACTTGTCGGTGTCGGCCTTGATCATCCGCGTCGAGCTTGTCCGGCGGCACCTGCATCAGTTCGCCGCCCATGGTGGCGAGCCGCGGCTTCATTTCGTCCGACGGCTGCCGCGATCTCCTTCCGCAGCCGCGCAATCACGGCCGCCGGCGTCTTGGCCGGCGCGAAAATTCCGATCCAGGAATTGATCTCGAGACCGGGCACGCCGGACTCGGTCATGGTCGGCACGTTCGGCATGTCCGGCAGCCGCTTCGCGGTCAGGATGGCGATGCCCTTGGCCTGTCCCGATTTGACGTAAGGCATCGCCGCCGGCGTCGAATCGAAGAACAGATCGACGCGCCCGCCGAGCAGATCGGGATACGCCAGCGACGAGCCGCGGTACGGCACCTCCAGCATTTTCGTGCCGGTGATCGCCTGGAACGCCGCACCGACCACATGCTGGCCGGTGCCGACGCCGGCGTTGGCGACCTTGATCGAGCCGGGCGCTTTCTTCGCTGCCTCGATGAGCTGCTTTCGGCGTCGAGTACGGCAGGTCCTTATTGCCGACCAGCGTGTAGGAGATGTTCATGATCAGCGCGACCGGCACCAGATCGGTCTGCGGATTGAATGGCAGATTCTTGTAGAGCCCGATGTTGAACACGATGTTGCTCAAGCCGCCGACGATCAGCGTGTAGCCGTCCGGCGGAGCCGTCACGACCGACTTGGTGCCGGTGACGCTGCCGGCGCCGGGCCGGTTCTCGACCACGAACGACTGGCCCATCCGCTTGGTGAGTTGATCGGCCACCAGACGCCCGAGCAGGTCGTAGCTGCCGGCCGGGCCGACCGGCACGACGATCTTCACGGCGTGGTCGGGATAGCTCTGCGCCTTGGCGGTCACGGGCAACGCAAACAGCAGCGCAACAATCGGCAGGGCGCGGCGCAAATTCATGATTTCTCTCCCAGCGGCTTTTTGGTTGGCATTTTCAGGCCGGGTCGCAAATGCTTATAGTGCACGAAGTTACCAGCCGTGGAGTACCAGGAATGCTCGCGCTCTATCACAACGACATGTCGAGCTGCGCCCAGAAGGTGCGGCTGATGCTGGCCGAGAAGGGCCTCGAATGGGAGAGCCGCCATCTCGACCTGCGCGCCGGCGAGCACCAGAAGGACTGGTACGTCAAGCTCAACCCGCGCGCCGTGGTGCCGACCCTGATCGACGGCGACATCGTCGTGCCGGAGTCCAACGTCATCAACGAATATCTCGACGAGCGCTTTCCCGATCCGCCGCAGAAGCCGGCCGATCCGTTCGGCCGCGCCAGGATGCGGCTGTGGACCAAGCAGCTCGACGAAGGCGTGCACGACGCCGGCATCGCGATCCTGAGCTTCGGGCGTGGCGTTCCGGCATCAGTACATTACCCGCGGCGAGGCCGGCAAAGCGATGCTGGAAAGCATCCCCGATCCGGCCAAGCGCGAGCGCCGCCGCGACGTGATCGAGAAGGGCCTCGAATTCGCCGCATTTCAAGATCGCGATCGAGCGGCTGCTGACGCTCTACCGCGACATGGACAAGGCGCTGGCCAGACCACGCCTGGCTTGCCGGCGACGACTACTCCATCGCCGACGCCGCGTTCACGCCCTACGTCGTGCGCCTGGAGCATCTCGACGTCATGGGGCTGCTGGAGCCGACGCCGCGCACCGCCGACTGGTATCGCCGGATCAAGGCGCGGCCGAGCTTCCAGGCCGGCATCGTGAAATGGGAGAACGACAAAGTACCTCGAGCTGATGAAGCGCCGTGGCCGCGAAGACTGGCCTAAAATCAAAGAGATCATGTCGAGTTCTCGTGTCGCTTTGGTTCGGGAGTTCGCTTCGGAACAAGCTGAAAACGCAGGCGAACTTCCGAACCGCGACACCAGCGCACTAAATTTATTCACACCGTCCACAGCAATTCACAGCGAACTTGCGCGATTTTGCCGCGAGTCAGGAACGCAAAACACGCCTGTCGCATTGATGCCGCATATCGGACCGATACCCGCCACCAAGCGGGGGCCCAAAGGTCAAGGAGCCCATCAATGCAACAGTCGACAGTGAAAAACAGAGCCCATTACTACGTCGTGTACGACGGCGACTGGAAGATCCAGTGCGACGGCGAAAACTCCGAGCCGTACCAGCGCCGGAGCGAAGCCTTCAAGGACGCCGTGGCGCTGGCCCACCTCGATCGTCCGCAACGGCCGCGAGGCCGACGTGATCGTGCAGTGTGGCGATGCCGCGTTCCGGCCGGAATGGGATTCCACCCGCGACTCCTATCCGCCGCCGCTGGTGCCCGAACTCTGACCGTTCGCGCAGCGCAGTTCGCGTAAAATTGTCACGCATCGGCCGGAGCGCGACAAGGGCTGGGATTGATGCTCGCGAAAGGTATAGAATGTGACGCAACGCAACCGAGGCGTCCGTCATGACGACAGTCTCTCAACACTCCACCGCCGGTCAACGTTCGCTCGCAGACAGTCGCCACGCGTTCTGATCGTCGAGGACGAGCTGCTGGTGGCATGGCATCTCGAGTTGCTCACGCGCGAGCAGAATCTCGAAGTCTGCGGCCTGGTGCCGGACGGCGACGGCGCGATCGAGCAGGCGATCGATCTCGACGTCGACCTGGTCCTGATGGACATCCGGCTGGCCGGCCGCATGGACGGCATCGAGGCGGCGCGCCGCATCCGCGAGCAGCGCGACACGCCGATCATCTTCATCACCGCGCACGGCGACCCGGCGACCCGCGCCCATATCGAGCGCTGCTGCCCGGCGCGCCGGTGCTGGCCAAGCCGATCACCGCCGAGCGCCTGAAAGAGGCGATCGCGCAGGTGATGAAGAAGTAACCGCGTTCGTCACGTCACCGCGGTCGGCGCCAGCGCCTCGATGTCGGTGACCACGTCGATGATCGCCGGCCGGTTGGCGGCGAGCGCCTGAGCCAGCGCCGCCGGCAAGCCCTTCGGGTCCTCGACGCGGATGCCGAGCGCGCCCATCTCCTCGGCGATGCGGGCGAAGTTGGTCTTGCGGAACGTCCACAGCTCGCGCGCCTGCTCGGTCTGGGTGCCGCCATAGACGCGATCGAAGCCGCGCTTTGATCTGGTTGCCGCCGCCGTTGTTGTTGACCACCGTCACGGCGTTGATCTTCCAGCGCACCGCCGTCTCGATGTCGCCGATGTGGTACCAGAAGCCGGCGTCGCCGGTGAACGTCACCACCGGGCGGTCCGGCGCGCCGCACTTGGCGCCGAGCCCTGCCGGAAACGCCCAGCCGAGATGGCCGGCGCTGCGCATGTAGCTCTGCTTCGCCGTGCGCAGATCGTACATGCCGCCCATCCACATGCCGGCGTGGCCGGTGTCGACCACGACGATGGCGTCGTCCGGCACGTGCTTCGACAATTCGTGGCAGATGCGCGCCGGATGGATCGGCGCGGCGTCCGACTCCAGGTCCTTTTTGTATTTGGCGTACCATTCCTTGACGATGCCCTGCGCCTGCTCGACCCAGGCCTTGCGCTTGGCCGCGGTCGACTTGTCGCAAGCCGCCAGCATCTTCGGCAGCGTCACCTTGGCGTCGCCGTTGACGCGCGCCTGCAACGGATAGTTCAGGCCGAGCGCCTCCGGATCGATGTCGATCTGGATCGCCGGCGTGCCGATCTTCGGCACCGCCCAGAAATGCGTGGTCATGCCGCCGGTGGTGGTGCCGACGTAGCAGATCGAGATCGGCCGCGTTGACGACCTTGTTGGCGCTCTCGCGCGAATAGGTGCCGACCACGCCGACCGACAGCGGATGGTTGCCGGCGATGGTGTCCTTGCCGTTGAGCGAGGTCGCGACCGGAATTTGCAACGCCTCGGCCAGCGCGACCAGCTCGCGCTGCGCGCCCGAGGCGCGCACGCCGCCGCCGGCGACGATCACCGGCCGCTGCGCCTCCTGCAGAACCTTCAGCGCCGCCAGCACGCTCGCCTGATCCGGCTCCGGCCGGAACGGCGGCACGCGCGAAAACTCCGGCTCGATCATCGGCTCCATCTCGCCTTCCTCGCCGTCGACCTGGCCTTCGTTGCCGCGGAACTGCAGATGCACCGGCCCGGGCCGGCCGGTGGTGGCGGCGCGGAACGCCTGCCGCACCATGTCGGGAAAGCGGGTCACGTCGTCGACCGTGGCGTTCCACTTGGTCACCGGCTCGAACGCCGGCACGTCGTCGACCTCCTGATAGACTTGGCGGAACTTGGTCTTCGGCTCGCGGCCGCCGGTAAACGCGATCACCGGCGAATGCGCGAGCCAGGCGTCGCGCAGGCCGGCGGCGAGATTGAGCGCGCCGATCACCTGCGCCATGCAGATGCCGGGCTTGCCGGAGGCGCGGGCGTAGCCGTCCGCCATGTAGGCCGCGGTCGCCTCGCTGTGGACGTGCAGCCGCTTGATCTTGGTGCGGCGTCTCCATCACGGCGAAGGTTTTGCGCAAGACCGCCGGCACGTGAAACACGTGGGTGACGCCGTAGGCCTCCAGCATGTCGGCCATGCATTCGGCGCCCAGCATTTTCCGGTTGTGTCCGAGAGTAGCCATGATGTTCGCTTGGTCCTTGTTGCGCGACGGAGAGTGGCATGCCGCCTACTCAGTGCAAAGGCCCAGCGAAGCAGTGCTATAAAGGACGGCCAAGTCCGGCGCTGGAGTTCGTCATGAAAACCTCGACCGACCGCATCCTAACCACGCACACCGGCAGCCTGCCGCGAGCCGAAGCCGCTGATGGATCTGATCCTCGGCCGCGAGAAGGGCGAGGCGATCGACGCCTGCGACGTTCGAGGCCGCAACCGCGAGCGCGGTCGATGAGGTGGTCGCGCTGCAGGTCAGCAACGGCGTCGACATCGTCAGCGACGGCGAGATGAGCAAGCCGTCCTACACCACCTATATCCGCCATCGCGTCGAGGGCATCCAGCCCGATCCGCGCGCGGCCGAAAAAGGCCGCGACATCATGATCGGCCGCGACTCTGCTCGCGCATCCGGATTTCGCCCGCACCCGGCAGCAATTTCAGCGCGACGCCGTTTCCCGGCTGTGTCGGTCCGCTGAAGTACAAGGACAGGAGCGCGCTCGACCGCGACATCGCGCATCTGAAGGCCGCGGCGGCGAAGAGCAAGCCCGCCGACGTGTTCATGACCGCGCCGTCGCCGGGCATCCTGACGCGCTTCATCATCAACCTGCACTACCCGACCGAGGAGACCTATCGTCGAGGCGCTCGCCGAGATGATGAAGACCGAGTATCGCGCCATCGTCGAAGCGGGCTTCGTCCTGCAGATCGACGCGCCCGACCTCGGCTCCTGCCGCAACAACCAGTATCGCCATCTCAGCGACGACGAATTCCGCAAGATCGCGGCACGCAACATCGACGCGCTCAACGCCGCGACCGAAGGCTTGCCCGGCGACAAGATGCGGCTGCACATCTGCTGGGGCAACTACGAAGGCCCGCACAGTTTCGACCTGCCGCTGCTCAAGATCATCGACATCGCGTTCAAGGCGCGGATGCAGGCGATCAGCATCGAGGCGGCCAACCCGCGCCACGATCACGAATGGGAAGACCTGAAGACGATCAAGATTCCCGACGACAAGATCCTCGATTCCCGGCGTGATCGATTCGACCACCAACTTCATCGAGCATCCGAAGCTGGTGGCGCAGCGCATCGGCCGCTACGCCGACATCGTCGGCCGCGAGCGCGTGATCGCCGGCGTCGATTGCGGCTTCGGCACCGCGGTGCGCACCGACCCGATGGTGGTCGACAGCATCGTCTGGGCGAAACTGAAGGCGCTCGGCGAAGGCGCGGCGATCGCGAGCGAGCGGCTGTGGGGCTCGAAGGCGGCGTGATGAGCTGCGGCAAGGCCTTGCTGATCGCCATGCTGGCCGCCGGCCTGTTGTCGCCGGCGCTGGCAAAGCCGCAATCAGGGAAGCTGCCGAAGAAGATCACCGTGCATCCGAAGCGAGCCTGGCACGGCTATGGATTCCTGCCCGGCTATCGGCCGCAGGCCAACGATCTCGATTGGCGAGGCCGCAGCGCGCGATACGCGCCGCTCTATGAGTGGCGCTACTGGCGCTATGGCGAGCTTCAGTATGGCTTCGGCCGGCCGGGATTCTATCGCGGCCGCTGGAACGGCGGCAGCTTCGGCCCGTGCTGGACCCAGACACCGATCGGCCCGATGTGGAATTGCGGGCGGTAAGAGTCGATATTTTCCACGAGCGCACTTATCCCTCCCCGTCTTCGGGGAGGGTGGCCGCGAGCGCAGCGAGCGGTCGGGTGGGGAGAAGCTTGCTGCATTGTCCGGCAGCCCCCACCCGGCCTCGCTCGGCTATCGCCTCCGCTCGGCCACCCTCCCCTCACGGGGAGGGATAAAAAGCGTATGCCCCACGGCTATGCCCATCCCTGATTTAATTTTCAAACAGCCATCGAAGCCAACGCTTCGCTGCCCGGCGCCTTGGTTTTTCGGGCGGCCGGGGTGCCCGTATCCCTTTTTCCTTCTCCCCTCGAATGAGGGGATGGAGCGCCGGGAGGCGCCAGGGCGGATTGCCGCCCCTCTACAGCAGGCTGACGCGGCCTGCCGGGCGGACCTCACGGCCCGCCATCGCACCCACGGCGATGTCCCCGTTGCCGGGGATCGCCGCTTGCGGGGTGCGCGCGGCCAATGACGTAGGCCGCTGCGCCTCCCGGTGCTCCACCGCGGCGGTCAATTGTCGACGCGCCGCACCCTGCTCCGTCGCCTAACGTCGCGATCGACGACGCCCTCGATGAGCCAGGCGCGGAAATAATAAAGCTGGTTCAGGAGACCGGGGATAAGTGTTTTTTGCTGAGGAAAATGCGCGAATGCAGCTTCACCCCTTGCATATTGGAAAGGCCGACTCAGCGCACGCTGAGAGGTGCGTCGGGGCCGGTGGCCACGACCCGCGGCGGCGTGAATGCGCGCACCGGCTTGAGCGGTTCGGTGTAGCGCTCGACCTCGACCAGCGCGGTGGCCGAGCTTGGCCCTTGGGCGAGCTTGGAGGTGCCCTACGTTGGCGTTGCCGTGCAGGCAGAGCGAGGCGTCGCCGTCGTCGGCGGGATCGTACCAGGCGCCGCATGACAGCCGCACCACGCCAGGCATCACCGTATCGGCGATGGCGTCGGCACCGACTTGAAAAATTTCATCACTGACGAGACGCGAAACGATTGGGAAAACAACCGCGCGGCGCTGATGGCATTCTGGCAGTCGGGCAAATACACGCCCGCCAACATCTTCCCGGATTCCCTGCCCTGCTTTTCGTATGCGGCAGTGCCCGCTCGTTGCCATGGGCGGCAAGCCAAAGCCTCATTCGAAAATGAAGCTTGGTAAGATTTGCTCAGAAAATAAGGCGACAGCTAAGGGCCGCACAGAGAAATATACAACTGAATGCCGGAAACGATAACGCCGACTACGCCGGTTATTGCTGCTGTTATTGACGCGATCAGAATCCAGTTGGCTTGTGTGCGTTCGCCTTCAGTTTTTTCTTTGAGCCATTCCCAAGCAAACCATCGTTCAACATCGGAAATGTTGGTCATTGTTTGCAGTGCGATTTTGACGCCTTCAACGCCCATTTCCTCAAGGCGATGCTCCATCTCGCGCCGGTCTTCCGGGGAGAGCTTATCGCTTTTGATGCTCATGTCGCTTATGCTCGCTGCAAAGCTGTGAGGTTCATATGCGCTACACTGCTGTAATTCTTGACGAAAATGGAGCGGACCAAGGGCCAGTGGATGTGTGCGGGGCTCAAGATGACGAACAAGCTCGCAATCTCGCCAAGCGAGAAGGGATGAAGTGGCTGGCGGAAAAAGGATTCAATCGGGCAACCATTAAAATTTCCCGCAATGGCTATGGGTTGCCTATACTTGAGGTTCATACCTGATGCCCCGAGACCCCAAAAGGCGACAGGTCACTGGTCATCACCGATAGCGGGAAAAGCGATAAACGGCGGTTCTTTGCCATGCTGCGCGTCCCCTCGATTACAGTACTACGGATGCCGCACGCGTTCAGATGGAACACACATAACGACAAAATGGTTCGTCATTTTTTACGTGCCCATTTTTCCTCTTGGCTCAGTACGCATCTTAGAGGCAGGTTAATGACCGCGACGGGCCAATCAGGCCCTAGGTCGTGCCATGTTCTCATTCTTCTTTTCGCTCTCTTGCTGTCTTGTCCTTTCTCATTACATGCGCGAGCCGCTGAAGTTCGGTGCATCGATCACTATTCCATTCCGTTACAAGCTGAACTTCTTGCCCGTCGTTGGCCTTCCGGGGCTCGACCTAACAAAGATGCCTGCAACCACGCTTTGATCCTTGGTCCAATTCAAGCTGGCGATTATGAGAAGGTGCGCGACCTATATCGAAAAAATCATCCGTTCCTTTATAGCTTCTCGCTTGCTTCGCCGGGGTGGAAACGTCACCGAAGCGATCAAAATTGGCCAGCTTTTCCGACAATATTTAATTGCTGCGTTCGCGCCGTTGCGTGTCGCGCTATCAAACCAAGAACCGTTCTTTGTCTTATTAGGCGGTTCGAAGGAGATACCAGAATGCCAGGAATATAACAGTTGTATCTGCGCCAGTGCTTGTGCGCTTATTTGGTTTGGCGCGGTGGATCGGTTCGGCTCTGTAGGACTACATCGACCGCGGACAGACGATCCATCCTTCAAAGCACTAGACGCCACAAAAGCTGCTCGGGCTTATCGAGAAGCTCTCAACAACATTCGACAATACATGGATGCGATGGAAGTACCGAAGCCCTTGATTGAAACGACGGTTGCCACAGCTTCGGCTGATATCAAATGGGTTGATGCAATAGACGACGGCCTTGAGCGCCCCCCCAGTCTTGCCGAATGGGAGGATGCAACGTGCGGGCGCCTGACTGCCGAAGAAAATAAAGTCTTGCGAAAAGATGCAAAATCAATGACGCCTCAGGCACGCAATTTAAAAAGCCAACTGAAAATACGGGACGGAAAGCGGACCAATTGCAAGATCGATTTGTTGTCCCGTAATAAGGACAAACTGTCACCACCGTAAAGGCTGCGGCACATTTTCCGCTGAAGCGTGGGAGCGGAATTGCGGAAGGAGGCGAAAGACCGGCGCTGAAGCTCGACCGCACCGGCCGTGATCATCCGTTCGAACGCGCGCTTGAAGGCATCCTTGGCTTCGTCCAGCGTGTCCGCAGAATCCCGCGACGGGTACGCCTTCGGCGGTTCGTTTGACGAGCCCGGCCGCCGCTGGAGGGGCGCGGGGTCACCATCGCGCTGGCGAGACCGCATCGGCTTCGCTGCCCCGCCTGGTGGCGGGGTCACGGTAACGCGGCGGAGCACATAGCAACGGCGGCAGCGGCGATGTTTGCGGCTTGGTTCAGCAGCGTTCGAATTGACCATTTAGAGGAAGCTAAGTGGGCACTCGTTGTGCTGTACGTAATTTGCACTGCGTTGGTCGTGCTTGGTGTGGTTTGGGAAGGCGAGAATTATCCCAAGGCCAAGCAACATCGCGGCTGGAAATTGCTAATAGCCGCTCTCAGTGCCGAAGTATTTTTTGGAATATTAATCTTCGCTGTCGATGGTTGGATCAGCAAAATCCAAAAGGATGAGATATTTGCGCTCGAATCGGTATCTCGCCCCTAGAATTTTGACCGAAGAGCAACATACGGCAATTGCCGCCAAGATCGCGTCGCCCTTCAAGATTGAGTACGCTTTCGTGGCGGTCACGGAGGAAGAGGTCAACTTAGCGATAGCTCTCTCTGAAAATTCTTTCGCGAAAGCTGGCTGGACTTGGGTGAATTGGCCTGGGGGGCCGAATGAAATCGGAACGCACCTACCGGGTCGAAAGATGGTCGGGCACATGGTGCTCAGTGGCATACAGGTGCGGGTGTTCAATTCGCACTTGGTTCCGGTGGCCAATTCGCTAGTCGCTGCCCTGAAAGATGCTGGCCTTGGATACGTCAGGATTGACGCTGCTGACGGACCGGGCAATCCAAATGCCCGAATGCTGATCGAAATAATGATCGGCCAAAAACCCCGGTTGAAGCTCCCGAAATAGACGTCACCCTGTCCGCCCAAAATTTCAAAAGTGGGGGTGAAAGTGGGGGTGGATGCCGCGCCGCTCTTGCACTTTCGCCGATCAATCAAAGCCCTATTTAGCCGCCGCTACGGATTTCAGACCGGGGATAAGTTCTTTTTGCTGAGCAAAATGATGAAATTTGAACCCACGAAGCTTCCAGGCTTGTGTCCCGGGCGAGCGAAGCGAGACCCGGGACACCGGTTCTTACGGAAGGCAACCGGGGTCCCGGATCAGCGGTGCACCGCTCCGCGCTGCACCACGTCCGGGACACGCGCGGCAAAGCGCGATGCGCGCGACCGCTATTCCGCGGCCACCATCTTTCGGCGGCGCGAACGCGCGCACCGGCCTGAGCGGCTCGGTATAGCGCTCGACCTCGACCAGCGCGGTGGCCGAGCTCGGCCCCTGGGCGAGCTTCGAGGTGCCCTGGTCGCGGGTCAGCACGTTGGCGTTGCCGTGCAGGCAGAGCGGCTCGTCGCCGTCGTCGGCCGGATCGTACCAGGCGCCGCAGGAAAGCTTCACCACGCCGGGCATCACCGCGTCGTGACGATCGCGCCAGCAAGACACGAGCCGCGCCGATTGTGCACGCGCACCACGTCGCCGTCGCTGATGCCGCGCGCGTCGGCGTCGGCCGGATTGATGGCGATCGCCTCGCGGCCCGCGACCTTGCCGCCGGCGCTGACCGGGCCGTGATCCATCTGGCTGTGCAGCTTGTCGCGCGGCTGGCTCGAAACGAGATGCAGCGGATAGGTTTTCGGCGTCCGTTGCCGCCGAGCCATTCCCATGGCTCGATCCAGGTGGCATGCGGCGGGCAATCGTCGTAGCCGAAGCCCGCGATCTTCTCCGAGTAAAGCTCGATCCTGCCCGATGGCGTGCGGAGCTTGTGCTTGTCGGGATCGGCGCGGAAATCGCCGAAGATGACGTATTCCTCGGCCGCCGCCGGGATTTCCAGATAGCCCTGTGCTCCAGAACGTGTCGAAGTCCGGCACCGCGGCGGCGTTGGTGCCGGCGCGGCGCTCTGCTCGTAGAGATGACGCAGCCACGCCATCTCGTCGCGGCCCTGCGTGTAGGCATCGGCGCAGCCGAGCCGCTGCGCCAGACTCGCTGAAGATCGCGAAGTCGTTGCGTCGCCTCGCCCTGACCGGCTCGACCGCTTTCTGCATGGCGATGATGTAGCGATCGCGGCGCGCGCCGCCGATGTCGTTGCGCTCGAGCGTCGTGGTCGCCGGCAGAACGATGTCGGCATGACGCGCGGTCGCGGTCCACCACGGCTCATGCACCACGACGGTCTCGGGCTTCTGCCAGGCACGCCGGAGCTTGTTGGTGTCCTGGTGGTGGTGGAACGGATTGCCGCCGGCCCAGTACACCAGCCGGATGTCGGGATAGTTGCGCGCGCTTGCCGTTGAAGTCGAACGGCTCGCCGGCGTGCAGCAGGCAATCGGAGATGCGCGCCGCCGGGATGGTGACGTTGACCGGATTCTTGATGCCGTCCATCGCCGGCGCCATGAACGACAGCGGCGCATCGGCGATGCCGGCGCCCGAGCCGTAGCCGAAACCGAAGCCGCCGCCGGGCAGGCCGATCTGGCCGAGCGCCGAGGCGAGCAGCACCACCGCCCAATAGGGCTGCTCGCCGTGATGCGCGCGCTGCAGCACCCACGACGCCGTCACCATCGTCCGCGTCTTGGCCATGCGCCGCGCCAGATTGCGGATCGTGCTCGGCGGGCACGCCGGTGATCTTCTCCGCCCATTCGGCGTGCTTCGGCTGGCCGTCGGTCTCGCCCATCAGATACGGCAGCACGCGCTCGAAGCCGGTGCAGAACTTCGCCAGGAATTCCTTGTCGTGCAGGTTCTCGCTGACCAGCGTATGCGTCAAACGCGAGCAGCATCGCGGTGTCGGTGTTGGGCCGGATCGGAATCCACTCCGGGCGCACCACCTCAGGCCCGTCGTCGCGGATCGGGCTGATGTTGATCACCTCGACGCCGGCTTTCGCCAGCGCCGCGACCCACGGCGCCGGTCGAGTGCGACGCGCAGCCGCCCTTGCTGACCAGCGTATTCTTCGGGTTGGCGCCGCCGAACAGCACCATCAGCTTGCCGTGCCGCGCGATCGACGACCACGAGGTCAGCGGGCCGGTCACCGCCTGCGGGCTGCCGACGATATGCGGCAGGAATGCCAGCGCACAGCCGAAGCTGTAGTTCATCACCGAGTCGACAAAGCCGCCGCCGGCCGCGAGGAAGCGATGGAGTTGCACCCGCGCCTCGTGGAAGATGCCGGCCGACGACCAGCCCTGCGAGCCGCCCATGATCGAGGCCGAGCCATGATCGCGCCGCACGCGGGCAATCTCGGCCGCGACCAGATCGAGCGCCTTGTCCCAGGTCACCGGCACGAACGGCTCGCGGCCACGGCCCTTACCGCTGCCCGGGCCATGCCTGAGCCAGCCTTCGCGCACCATCGGCTGTGCGACGCGGGTCTGCGAATGCACGCCCGAAGGAATTGCGTCGATCAGATGCGACGGATCGGGATCGCGCTCGAAGGGCCGCACGCCGACGATGCGGCCGCCTTCGACCTCGGCGAAGAACGCGCCCCAGTGCGAGTGATTGCGGACCAGTCGCATGAATCACCACCATGAAATCCGGCAATTCGCGCGCGCTATCCGGCGCATTGCCCGGGCGTCGTGTTTAAGTCTAGCGTACGCCGATTCCGCCAATGGCGATACCAAGGATCGGGCACCGTGTACGACGTTTTGATCGCCGGCTATGGCCCGACCGGAATGCTCGCCGCAGCCCTGCTTGGACGAGCAGGCCACCGGATTGCCGTCTTCGAGCGTTACAAGACGCTTTACAATCTGCCGCGCGTCGGCATCGTCCACGACGATGTGCTGCGCATGTTCCAACAGATCGGTTGCATTGAGCGCATCTGGCCGTCGACGCATTTCCTGCCAATCTTCGAGCTCAGCAAGCACGGCCAAATTCTGCTGTCGAGCGACGTGGCGCCGAACGCGACGCACGGTTGGCCCGAGTATATCTCGCTCTATCAGCCGGCCTTCGAAGGCGAGCTCGATGCCGTCGTCAAATCGCTGCCGTCAGTGGAGGTGTTTCAGGGCGAACGCGTCGTTTCGATCGAGCAGAACGCCGAGCGCGTCGAAATCGGCGTCGAGGGCGACAACGGCAGACGGATGGTCCAGGGACGCTACCTGATCGGCTCGGACGGCGGCAACGGCTTCGTCCGCGAAGCGCTCGGCATGCCCTACGAGGATCTGGGTTTCGATCAGAACTGGCTGGTGATCGACGCCAAGGCCAAGCGCAGCCACGCCGGACTGCCCGCCATGAGGCAGTTCTGCGAGCCGGAGCAGCCGGGCGTCACGTTGCACATGGGACCGCATCACCAGCGCTGGTCGTTCATGATCTTCCCAGGCGAGTCCCGCGAGGAGGCGGTCAAACCGGAGAATGTCTGGCGGCGGCTGAACCGACCGGAAGGCGGAACGCCCGACGATTTCGAACTGATCCGGGTCGTGTCCTACAAATTTCAATCGCTGTTCGCCGAGCGCTGGCGCGACGGCCGGATTTTTCTCGCCGGCGACGCCGCGCACCAGATGCCGCCGTTCCTGGCGCAAGGCATGTGCTCAGGCTTCCGCGATGCGCATAACTTGGCCTGGAAGCTCGATCTCGTGCTCAACGGCAAGGCGCCGCCCGCCTTTCTCGACAGCTACCAGGCCGAACGCGGACCAAACGCCCGCGCCACCATCGTTGAAAGCATGCGGGTCGGCCAGCACGTCAATGAGCGCGATCCCGAAAAGGTCCGGCAGCGCGACGCCGACCTGATGGCACTGCAGGCCGCGAAGCAGAGCGGCATGGGAAAGACACAGCTCATCGCCTTCCGTGTGCCCGGGTTTACCGCAGGCTTCGTGGCAAAGTCTGGCGTGGGCGTGCGCGGCTCGGGCGACGCCTACATCCAGGCCCGCGTTGGCCGCGGCGGCCGTGACGGCCGGTTCGACGACATCGCCGGGCGCGGCTTCCTGATCGTCGGCCGCAACGGCGATCCTGCCGCGGCGCTGTCGTCGGAGGAGCGAGCGTACTGGGCCTCACTTGGCGGCACTGTCGTGCAGATCGGTGACGGGCCCGACGCCCTGCACGACACCGAGGGACAATACGGCCGGCTCATGGACGAGTACGGCTGCGATGTCATCGTCAAGCGTCCGGACTTTTACATCTTCGGCGCCTGTCGTGGCGCCCGCGAATTGCCGGCGCTGCTCGCGGATTTGCGCGAACAGTTGCAGGGTGGGGCGGGGTAGCGCGAGTCGTGCGGTTCTGTCCGCCGTCTCCGTTCGTCCGCCAGCCTCGCCCACCCACGGTGTCAACGCTGGGCGCCGCACCCCTTGTGGGCGAACGCCGTGCCCCACCCAGAGCGTCATCGCCGGGCTTGTCCCGGCGATCCATGACGAAGAGCCGCAAGTACGCAGACGTACGGGCTTCGCCCGCCGAGGCTCATCATGGATGCCCGGGTCAAGCCTGGGCACGACGTCTGTCGTGTCGCAAGACCCCGGATAAACTTCGTCGCTACTTGATCGCCAGCGGATTGACCGGCGAGCCGACCGCGCCGGTGATCGGGATCGCGGGCGCGACGAACAGGAATTCATAGGTCTTGTCGGCGGCGCAGTCCTCGCCGAGCTCCTTCAACTCGAAAATCTCGCCCATGGTCATGCCCATGATCGGGATGGTGATCCAATGCCAGGGCTGGTTGATGCCCTCCTCGCTCTCGTTCGGGCGCACCTCGCAGCCCCAGGTGTCGGAGGCGAGCGCGGCCAACTCCGTGCGCTTGATCCACTCCAAGGTCTCGAAGGCGAAGCCCGGCGCGTCGCCGCCCGGATAGCCGTCCCAGCTTCCGGCCTTCTGGCAGCGCTCCATCATGCCGGTGCGGACGATGACATAGTCGCCGCGCTTGACGTCGACCTTCTGCGCCTTGGCGCAATCGTCGAGGTCCTTGCAGGTGATGCCGTAGCCGTCGTCGAGGCTAGTCGACGCCCTTGAAGCGGGCGACGTCGAGAAACACGCCGCGGCCGACCATCTTGTGCTTGGTCTTCTCGATGCCGCACTTCTGTGCGCCGGCCGATCGTCACCTCGCGGCAGTCGTAGCCGTTCCACATATAGTTCTCATAGAACACGTGGCCGAGGCCGTCCCATTGCGTGCCGCATTGCAGCGGGATCACCACCATGTCGTCCGCGGCGCGGATGCCGCGCTTGTCGAGCACGCCGGAGTAGGCGTCGGTGCCGGTGCGCAGCATGGTGTGCACCGGATTGATGCGGCCCATCGCCGGGTATTTGCTTTTCGCGCCCTGTGGCCCGGTGTAATCGAAGTTGAGCGCGAGAGAGATCACCTTGCCCTTCTTGACGAGACGCGTCGCAGCGACGATGTCCTCGGCCGACGTGTAGTTCAGCGTGCCGATCTCGTCGTTCGGGCCCCACTTGCCCCAGTTCTTGTATTTTTCCGATGCGTCGCGAAGGTCCTGACGCGTGTATTTCCTGGCCATAGAATTTCCTCTCCGGGCACCTGGTCATAACATCGAATTCGAACTTCGCCGCACTCAATCGATCACATCGTCGGCCCGCGCAAGCAACGCGGGCGGCAGGGCGAGATCGAGCGCCTTGGCGGTCTTGAGATTGATCGCCAGCTCGAGCTTTGTCGGCGCCTGCACCGGCAGTGTGGCCGGCTTCTCACCCTTGAGGATGCGATCGACGTAGCCGGCAGCGAGGCGGTACTGAGCAACGAAATCCGGCCCGTAGGAGGCCAGCCCGCCGGCGGCGACGAAGGAGCGGTTGGAATAGACCGCGGGCAACTTGTGCTGGGCGGCAAGCTTGATGATCAGTTCGCGATGAAACAGCGATCGGCCGCCCGCCGCAACGACCAGCCCGCCATTCGGCTCGCGCGCAAACGCCGCGATGGCGCGCGTAATCTCTGCCTCGTCGCGTATGTTGATCGGGTTGACTTCTACCCGAAGCGACGGCGCCACCGCCTGGATGGCCGCAAGCGCGGCCGTCGAACTCCCTTGTGTCGGATCCCGAGGAACCGCGACCCGCGTCACCGCCGGCGCGATCTCCTTGAGCAGCTCCAGCCACTTCGCGCCGAAACCAGATTCGAAATTCATGAAACCGGTGGCGCTGCCGCCCGGACGCGCCAAGCTGTCGACGTGGCCGGCGGCGACCGGATCGGTGACGACCACAAAGACAATCGGCACGGTGCGGGTCGCCTGCAGTAGCGGCGCCAGGGTCGCAGCGCCATGGGCGAGGATAACATCCGGAGCGAGCGCCACCAGTTCCGCCGCATGTCTGCGAACGTCGCCGGCGTTGGAGGTGGCCCAGCGCGTGTCGATCCGCACACTGCGGCCGATGGTCCAGCCCGACAGCGCCAGCCCTTGCAGGAATGCCCCGACCCAAGTCTGGAATTGCGGGTCGTCCGAGGCCGCAGGCAGGATGATGCCGATGCGCCGCACACGCTCACGCTCCTGGGCGTGTGCGACGAACGGCCACGCCCCGGCGCCAGCAGCCAAAGCCAAGAGATCACGCCGCCTCATGCCACCCCCAGGGTCCGGCAACGCACGTCGCACGACCGCGGGTATTTACGGTCGTACGTGCAAAGGCGATGATAGCACCAACAAAAACGAAAGAGGTAAGCAAGGAAGGACATCCGATGACGATGATTGTACGTGCGCTGACGCTCGTCGCTGCGCTGCTGGCGTCCAGCCAAATCTTCACCGGTCAGGCGTTCAGTCAGCAATACCCGACCAAGCCGGTCAAGATCGTGGTGCCGTTCCCGCCGGCCGGCGTTACCGACATCATCACGCGCCTGGTCGCGCAGCATTTGTCGGAGAAGCTTGGGCAGCAGTTCTATGTCGAGAACATCGCCGGCGCCGCCGGCAATCTGGGGATGGCGCAGGTCGCGCGCGCCCCCGGCGACGGCTACACCATCCTATTCGCGTCCTCCAGCATCGTCGTCAATCCGAGCCTCTACAACAAGGTGCCGTTCGACGTCGAGAAGGACTTCATCCCGGTGACCAAGGCGGGCGCGACGCCGAACTCCTGGCAGATCAACCCGGATTTCCCGGCAAAGACCATGAAGGACCTGGTCGCGCTGATCAAGAAGGAGCCCGGCAAATACAGCGTGGCCTCGCCCGGCCAGGGCACGACGCCGTCGCTGTCGATCGAAATGCTCCGGCACGATCTCGGGCTCAACCTCGTTGTCGTGCCGTTCTCCGGCGGCGGCCCGCTGGTGCAATCGCTGCTCGGCGGTCATACGCCGATCGCCTGCAGCGCCATCGGCAATGCGATGACCTTGATCAAGGAGAACAAGATCAAGGTGCTGGCGATCACCGCCAAGAAGCGTTTCGAGACGCTGCCCGACGTTCCGACGCTCGATGAAAACGGCATCAAGGACGAGGAAGCCGAAACCATGACCGGCGTGTTCGTACCGGCCGGAACGCCAAAGGCGATCGTCGACCTGCTGCAGAAGGAAATCCACGACTTCGTCAACAAGCCCGACATCAGAAAGCGCATTCTCGAGCTCGGCGTCACGCCGGAGGGCGATTCGCCCGCCGACTTCGCCGTCTATGTCAAGAACGAGATCGCCAAATGGCACCGGATCATCGAAGTCGCCAAGGTGCCGAAGATTTAAAACAGCATTTCGCAATACGATGACTGTCATGCCCCGCGAAAGCGCATGGGCGCTAACTTAAGCGATGACCGTGTCCCGGACGCGGTGCAGCGTGAAGCGAAGCGAACGGTGCACCGCTGATCCGGGACCCCGGTTGCTTGTTGATCAGCACGAACCGGGGTCCCGGGTCTGCGGCGCACCACTTCGTGCTGCGCCGCGCCCGGGACACGTGCCTTATCTTAGTGCCTATGCGCGAAAGCGGGGCATCCAGTATCCATGCGAGCGACTTGACGTTCGGCTGTGCCCTATTCGAATGTCAGTAAGTACTGGATCGTCCGCTTTCGCGGACGATGACGACCGAGGTGCGTATGCGCATTACTGACATCCGCGAGACTGCGATCCCGCTGAAGTCTGAACTGAAGAATTCCAGCATCGATTTCTCGGAGATGACCACCTCGGTGGTTGCGGTCATCACCGACGTCATCCGCGACGGCAAGCCGGTGGCGGGCTTCGCCTTCAACTCGACCGGCCGCTACGACTGCGGCGCGCAGATGCGCGCGCGTTTCATCCCGCGCGTTCTCAAGGCCGACCCGAAGACGCTCATCAACGAGGCCGGCGACAATCTCGATCCGGAAAAAATTCTCGCCGTGATGATGAAGAACGAAAAGTCCGGCGGCCACAGCGAGCGGTCGGTCGGCATCGGCACCATCGAAGTGGCGGTATGGGACGCCGTCGCCAAGATCGAAGGCAAGCCGCTGCACCGGGTGCTGGCCGAGCGCTACAACGGCGGCAAGGTGCAGGACAAAGTATTCTGCTACGTCGGCGGCGGCTGGTACGCGCCGGGCAAGACCACCAAGGACCTGCAGGACGAGATGCGCCGGCATCTCGATTCCGGCTACACCATGGTGAAGATGAAGATCGGCGGCGCGCCGCTCGCCGAAGACATGGGCCGCATCGAGGCGGTGAAGTCCACCGTCGGCAACCGCGGCGAGCTCGCGGTCGACGCCAACTCCAAGTTCGAGCGCGACGAGGCGATCGCCTACGCCAAGG
The DNA here is from genome assembly GCA_963702635.1 of uncultured Alphaproteobacteria bacterium. Lineage (GTDB taxonomy): Bacteria > Pseudomonadota > Alphaproteobacteria > Rhizobiales > Xanthobacteraceae > Z2-YC6860. Next base: position 1,480,118 of record CAVPDL010000001.1, on the reverse strand, counting down.
CGATGTCGCCCTACAAGCTGCGCTGGTACGAGGAGCCGTGCGACCCGCTCGACTTCGCGACGCTTGCCGAAATCTCCGAGGCCTACGACGGCGCGCTATCGACCGGCGAGAACCTGTTCTCGACCCAGGACGTCGAGAACCTGGTGCGGTTCGGCGGGCTGAAGGCCGCGCGCGGCGACATCATCCAGGTCGATCCGCCGCAGGCCTACGGCATCGTGCAATACGCCCGCACGCTCGACATGCTCGAACGGCACGGCTGGCCGCGCACCGGACTGTTCCCGCACGGCGGCAACCAGATGTCGCTGCACATCGCCGGCGGCTTCGGCCTGGGCGGCGCGGAATCCTATCCAGGCGTGTTCGGCCCGTTTGCGGGCTTTGCCGACGACGCCAAGCTTGAGGACGGCTATCTCAAGCTGCCCACGCGCCCCGGCATCGGTTTCGAAGGGCAGGCGGCGCTCTACCGCATCATGCGCGACCTCGCCGCGTAGCGCCTGCGGCGGAAGCTTGCTACGTTGCTCAAGGGATGCAGATGACCAAGCCACCGGCCTGGAAGGACCTGCTCGCGCAAGAGCAGCCGCTGCTGCTGCCGTGCGCCCATGACGCGCTGTCGGCGCGGCTGATCGAGCGCGCCGGATTTGCGGCCTATTCGATCGGCGGCTACGCGCTGGTCGGCTCGCGCTACGGCATTCCCGACATCGGGCTCGCCGCCTATGGCGAGATCAGCGCGGGCGTCCGCGACATCATGGCGGCGACCCGGCTGCCGGTGCTGGTCGACGGCGACACCGGCTACGGCGACGTCAAGAACGTCACCCACACCATCCAGGGTTACGAGGCGATGGGCGCCTCCGCGATCTTCCTGGAGGACCAGGTCGCGCCCAAGCGCTGCGGCCACATGGCCGGCAAGGACGTGATCCCGGCCGAGCAGATGGTGGCCAAGATCAAGGCCGCGGTCGGCGCGCGGCGCAGCAAGGACTTCTTCATCATTGCGCGCACCGACGCCCGCGCCGTGCATGGCCTCGACGAGGCGCTGCGCCGCGGCGAGCAATATCTGAAGGCCGGCGTCGACGGCCTGTTCATCGAAGCGCCGCAGAGCGTGAAGGAGCTGGAACGGATCGGCGGCGCTTTCAAAGGCGTGCCGCAGATCGCCAACATGCTGGAAGGCGGCGGCCAGACGCCGGTGCTGCCGCCAAAGGAATTGCGCGCGCATGGGCTTCGCCATGGTGGCCTATCCGACCACGCTGATCTTCCGGGTCGCGCGCACCATCGAGCGCGCGCTCGCCGACATCAAGGCCGGCAAGGCCATCGCCGGCAACGATGGCGTCGACTTCGCCGAGTTCAAGGACATCACCAACTTCGACAAATGGGCGCGCATCGAAGATGCTTATCGGCCTGCCCGTGGAGCGGCATCATGAAACACACGATCAGCATGAGCGCGTGATTGCGTTGCTGGCTGCTGGCGCTTGTCGTGTGCGCCGCAGCGGACGCCAACGCGCAAACCAAAGTGCGGCTCGCGGTCGGCGGCCAGTCGGCGCTCTATTATCTGCCGCTCACGGTCACCGACCGGCTCGGCTATTTCAAGGACGAAGGCCTCGACGTCGAAATCTCCGATCTCGCCGGCGGCGCCAAGGCGCTGCAGGCGCTGATCGGCGGCAGCGCCGACGTCGTCACCGGCGCGTTCGACCACACCATCCAGATGCAGGCCAAGAACCAGCGCGATCACCGCGGTGGTGCAGCTTGGCCGCTTTCCCGGATTCGTGCTGGCGCTGGTCGGACCGAAGGCCGCCGCCTACAAGGGCGCCGCCGATCTCAAGGGCATGAAGATCGGCGTCACCGCGCCCGGCTCCAGCACCCACTTCATGGTGCTGCACATGATGGCGAAGGCCGGATTGAAGCCGGACGACGCCTCCTTCATCGGCGTCGGCGCCGGCTCGACCGCGGTGGCGGCGGCCAAGCGCGGCGAGATCGACGCGCTGGTCAGCGTCGATCCGGTGATCAACCTGCTCGACAGCGAGAGGCTGATCAGGATCGCCGCCGACACGCGAACCATGGAGGGCACGCTCGACGTCTACGGCGGACTCTACCCGGCCGCGGTGCTTTATCTCTCTCCGGCCTATGCACAGAACAACCCAAAGACGGTGCAATCGTTGACCAACGCCTTCGTGCGCGGACTGAGATGGATCACCCGCAACACCGCCGTGGAGATCGCCAAGGTGATGCCGCCGGAATATGCGCTCGGCAACATGGACCTGTTCGTCAAGTCGATCCGCAGCAGCATCCCGATGTATTCGCCGGACGGCCGGTTCAGCGCGCAAAGCGCCGAAACCGCGCTGAAAGTCTTGCGCGAGTTCGATCCCGGCGTGCGCGATGCCAACATCGATCTCTCTGCGACCTACACCGAGGCGTTCCTCAACCAGGCGCCGCAAAAATAGAGATTGCGCGTATTCATGAAAAGTCAGCCGCAAATCGCCATCGAAAAGGTGAGCCACGTCTACCGGCCGCCGCGCGGCAAGCCGGTGCTGGCGCTGGAGGATGTCTCGCTCGAGGTGCAGCCGCGCGAATTCCTGGCGCTGCTCGGCCCATCCGGCTGCGGCAAGTCCACGCTGCTCTATCTGATCGGCGGGTTCCTGCCGATCGAGAAAGGCGCCATCAACGTCAACGGCGGCGCCGGTGAAGTCGCCCGGACCCGACCGCGGCATCGTGTTCCAGCATTTCGCGCTGTTTCCCTGGAAGACCGTGCGCGACAACATCCTCTACGGCCTGGAGCGGCAGGGCATGCCGAAGGCCGAACGGCAGGCGCGGGCGCAGAGCTTCATCGACCTGGTCGGGCTGACCGGCTTCGAGGACAGCTATCCGTCGCAGCTATCCGGCGGCATGAAGCAGCGCACCGCGCTGGCCCGCACGCTGGCCTTCGATCCGAGCATCCTGTTGATGGACGAGCCGTTCGGCGCGCTCGACGCCCAGACCCGGCACCTGATGCAGGCCGAGCTTCTGAGCATCTGGCATGCGCACGCCGAAGACCGTGATTTTCGTCACCCACGACGTGCAGGAGGCGGTCTATCTCGCCGATCGCGTCGCGGTGATGTCGGCGCGGCCGGGCCGCATCAAGACCATCGTCGACACCAAGTTCGACAAGAACGATCCGGGCATCTTCAAGAGCCAAGGGCTTCGTCGACAAGGTGGACGAGCTGTGGAACCTGGTCCGCGACGAAGCCATCAAGGCGGAGCGGCACAAGTGATGACGAACTGCCGCACCGCAGCTCGCGCTCTCCCCCCTTGTGGGGAGGGCAATCGATACGCGCGCACGAGCACTCAAGGCGCAGGGGGCCGTCGCGCTGCCATGCCGATCCTCGATTCCGCCCCCTTGTGGGCGACGTTGTCCCGCAAGCTGGGCAAATGCAGAGCTGGCGCGCCATGAAGACGCTGTACCGCTATCTGCCGCTGGTGCTGCTCGCCGTCGTCTGGGAGGTCGCGGCGCGGCTTGAGCTGGTCTCGTCGTCGGCGCTGCCGCCGCTGAGCGACGTGGTGGTGAGCTGGATCGACATGGCTCAAGACCGGCGAACTGATCGACAACGCCGGCGCCTCGCTCTACCGCGGCGGCATGGGCCTGTTCCTGGCGATCGTGGTCGGGGCGGCGCTCGGCATCGGCATGGCGTGGTGGAAGCCGATCAACGTGCTGCTCGTCGCCGCTGGTCGAGATTTTCTATCCGCTGCCGAAGTCGGCGCTGATTCCGGTGACGGTGATCTGGCTCGGCTTCGGCAACGGCTCGAAGATCCTGCTGATCTTCCTCGGCTGCATGATCCCGGTCACGATCGGCGCCTACAATGGCGCGCGCTCGAGCCGAGCAGACCCTGGTGTGGTCGGCGCGCAGCATGGGCGCCAACCGCCTGCGCATGCTGTGGGACGTGGTGCTGCCGAGCGCGATGCCGGAGCTGCTCAACGGCATCCGCACCGCGCTGGCGCTGACCTTCATCCTGCTGGTGTCGTCGGAGCTGATCGTGGCGCGCGAGGGGCTCGGCTATCTGATCGGCTTCCTTGGCGCCAACGGCTCCTATGACGCGATGTACGCCGTGGTGCTGACCGTGGCGTTTCTCGGTTTTGCCGCCGACCGCGGCTATCAGATGCTGATGAACCGGATGCTGCAATGGCGCGAACAGACGGCAGTAATTGCGGACCCCATGGCGACGCTGGAAGCGCCGGCGCCGTCGGCTAGCGCACACCTTGTTCTGGGGCTTCGCGCGGGTGTTCTCGATTGTCGTGCTGATCGTGGCGTGGGAGGGTCTGGCGCGGAGCGGCGCGTTCACGCCGTTCGTGCTGCCGTCGCTTTCTTCGGTGATCGACGCGGATCTGGACCGACGCCGTGTCGGGCGAACTGTTCATCAACACCGGCCTGACGGTCTATCGCGCCCTGGTCGGCTTCTTCATCTCGATGGTCGCGCGGCATCCTGATCGGCGCCGCGATGTCGCGCAACGTCATCGCCAACTGGTTCTTCGATCCGATCATCTCGGTCGGCTTCCCGATGCCGAAGATCGCCTTCCTGCCGGTGGTGATCCTCTGGCTCGGCGTCTACGACGTCTCCAAGATCACCATCATCGTCATCGACGCCATCTTCCCGGTGCTCGCCGCGACCCTCATCGCCATCCGCGGCGTCGAGAAGGAATTGATCTGGTCGGCGCGCAACATGGGCGCGACCGACCGCGAACTGATGTGGCAGATCGTGCTGCCGGCGGCGCTGCCGCAAATCCTCACCGGCCTGCAGGTGGCGCTGCCGATCTCGATGATCGTCGCCGTGGTCGCCGAGATGCTGATGGGCGGCTATGGCCTCGGCGGCGCGATGATGACGGCGTCGCGCTTTGCCGACTCGCGCGGCGTGTTCGCCGGCATCGTCGAGATCGCCATCGTCGGCTATGTGCTGATCAAGCTGATGGCGATGCATTCGCCGGCGGCTGCTGATCTGGCACCAGGAAGCCAACGAGCCGACCACGGCGTAGCCAATCCGCTGCTGCCAACTCTTGGTTCCATCGCGGCGTGGAACCATTGCATTACGAAATTGTAATGTTTCGCGGCTCACGCGCGCTAATGACGCAGATGGGCAAAATAGCCGCAGCTTGCGCGCGCTCGATAACCAACAATAGTGTGCGCCCCAGGGGAGGCAGCGGGTGACCGGACGTCTTGCGACGTGCGGCGCCGGCGACATGCCTCCCTTCAACTTTTCAAAACGCGCGCCACGCCGCGCCAGAGGGAGCCACCATGAAGAAGACATTTCTCACCAACCCGTTCGACCGCCGAACGCTGATCAAGACCGGCGCGGCGCTCGGGGCGTCGACGTTGTTCACGCCGGCCATTCTCACCTACGCGCAGGGCGAGACGCCGATCAAAATCGGCATGCATGACCCACTAACCGGCACCTACGCCGCCGAAGGAGACAGTGAGGCGCGTGGCGCCAAGATGGCGTTGGCCGAAGTCAACGCCAAGGGCGGCATTCTTGGCCGCAAGGTCGATCTGGTGATCGAGGACGAGGGCGCCAACGCCGGCAACGCCGCGCAGAAGGCGCACAAGCTGATCGAGCAGGACAAGGTCGATTTCCTGATGGGCGCCGTGTCCTCCGCGACCGCCCTCTCCGTCACTCAGGTCGCGCACGAGAAGGGCGTGGTCTATATGGTCACCGGCGGCCACACCGATCCGGTCACTGGCACGCAATGCCACTGGACCACGTTCCGCATCTGCACCACAACCTACATGCTGGCGGCCGGTCTTGCCGCGACGCTGCACAAGAAGTTCGGCGGCAAGTGGTACTTCATCACGCCGGACTATGCGTTCGGTCACACCTTGCAGGAATCCTACGCCAAACTCTTGAAGGGCATGGGTGGCACCGTGCTGGGCAACTCGTTGTCGCCACTCGGCACCACCGACTTCTCGTCCTACCTGATCAAGGCGCAGCAATCGAAGCCCGACGTGCTGATCGTCCTGGTCGACGGGCAGGACTTGGTGAACTGCATGAAGCAGGCCGCGCAATTCGGCCTGATGAAGAAGTTCCCGATCGGCGGGGGCTTGAGCGAGCTCGAAGTGCTTCGCGCTCTGCCGAAGGAGGCCAAGCAAGGCTGGTGGTCGCTCGAATGGTATTGGGACCAGCCGAACACGCCGCACGTCAAGGAATGGGTCGCGGCCTATCAGAAAGCTCACGCCGACGGCACCTGGCCGAGCGCCCGCACCTGGTTCGGCTATGCCGGCTTGCACTCGTTGGCGATGGGCGCGGCGAAGGCGAAGTCGATCGAGTCCGTCAAGGTCGCCAAGGCCCTCGAAGGCCTGGAGCTGCCGCCCGAGGTCAAGCTGCAGCCGAACAAGGTCTATTTCCGGCCCGGCGATCACCAGCTAATGTCGAGCGAGTTCCCCGGCGAGATCATTCAGGACGGCAAGTATCCGAGCCTGTTCAAGGTAGCGGACATCGTCGCCGGCGACAAGATTGCACTGTCGATCAAGGACACCGGGTGCAAGCTAGACTATCGCGCGTGACGCGTTAGAAACTTTCAACGCGCAAGCCAATGCCGCGCCGTCCTCGTCGCAGGGCGGCGCGGCACAAAATTGAGCATCGAGGGGGCGAACCGGTCTGCGATGGAGCTTTTGCTTTTCAACGCCTTTAACGGGCTGATCCAGGGCGTGTTCTATGCGCTCATGGCGCTGGGTCTGGCGCTGATCCTCAGTCTCAATTCCGTGATCAACATGGCGCACGGCGGCTTTCTCGTCATCGGCGCCTATCTCGCCTACACGCTGCAGCCCTACCTCGGCTTCTGGGGCGCGCTGGTCGCGGGCCCCGTGCTGGCCGCCGCGATCGGCCTGATCGCCGAGCGCGTTCTCATTCGGCCGATCTACAAGCGCGCCGATCCGCTCTACAGCCTGCTGCTGACGTTCGGACTGGCGCTGATCATCGAGGACATGACGCGCACGATCTGGGGACCGCAGGGACTGCCGCTCGAGGTGCCGGACATCATCAACTCGCCGGTCAGCGAGGAATACTTCTTCGTCACCGGCTACCGGCTGTTCGTCGTGGGCATCACGGCGGCGGCGGCGATCGGCCTCTACCTGCTGATGCGTTACACCCTGCTCGGCATCCGCATCCGCGCCGGCACGCGCGATCTAGAGACGACCTCGGCGCTCGGCGTCAACATCTACAAGCTTCGCGCTCTTAATTTCGGCTTCGGCTGCATGTTCGCCGGCTTGGCGGGCGTGCTCGCCGCCGGCGTGCTCGGCCTGACCCCGCCGATGGGCAACAGTCTGATCATGCCGAGCTTCGTCGCCATCATCGTCGGCGGCGTGGGCAGCCTGTTCGGCGCGGTCCTGGGCGGACTTATCATCGGCCTCGCCGCCGGCATCACCACGACCTACTACCCGGCGGCGAGCGAAGCGGTGATCTATCTGATGATGCTGATCGTGCTGGTGGTCCGGCCGCGCGGGCTGTTCGGCGAAGAGGGGCTGTTCGAATGACGCGCGTCGTCTCGGTCGCGACGATGTGGATCGCACTCCTTGCGCTGCCGTGGTGGCTGCCGGTGGTCGGCGGCTATACCGCACTGGGATCGAAGGTCCTGATCTATGCGATCGCGACCATGGGGCTCAACCTGGTGCTCGGCTTCACCGGCGGGTTGTCGTTCGGCCAGGCCGCCTACTTCGGCCTCGGCGCCTATGGCGCCGGCATGACGCTGAAATACCTCGCACCCTCCACGCCGCTTGCCATCGTCATCGGCACGCTGGCCGGCGGGGTCGCCGCGACTTTGCTGGGGCCGCTGGTGATGCGCCGGCGCGGCATCTATTTCGCCATGATCACCATCGCCATAGGGCAATTGTTCTATTTCGTCATGGTGCGCTGGAACGAGGTGACCGGCGGCGAGGACGGCCTCGCCGGCTTCTCCCGGCAAGCCATCCATCTTGGCCCGGTGACGGTGCCGCTCACCGAGATGAACTTTTACTACCTCGTCCTGCTGTGCTTCACCGTCGCCGTCGCAGTGATGTGGGCCATCCTGCAATCGCCGCTCGGCCACACCTGGGTGGCGATCCGCGAGAACCGCAGGCGTATGGAATTTCTCGGCATCCGCGTCGAACGCTACGTTTGGGCGGCGTTCGCCATCGCCGGCTTCATCACCGCCTTCGCCGGCGCGCTGAACGCGCTGCTTTTCAACTTCACCTCGCCGCAGGACCTGCATTGGATCTTGTCCGGCAATTTCGTCATCATGATCGTGCTCGGCGGAATGCGGAGCTTCTTCGGGCCCCTGCTCGGCGTCATCATCTTCGTCGTCGCGCAGGACTACCTGTCCAGCGTGACTGGCAACTGGATGACCTTCATCGGCATGATCTTCGTGCTGATCGTACTGCTGTTCCCGAAGGGCGTGCTGGGCATTTTCAATCGCCGCGCGGAGGCCGCATGAACGCGGTCGTGCCGGCTCCTGCTGCCACCACGCCGGTCCCAGCCACGGCTGCGCCGTTCCTGCGCATGGAGAATGTGTCCCGCCACTTCGGCACGCTCAGGGCCGTGGACGGCGTGTCGTTCGAGATGCGCTCGGGCGAGCTGCTGGCCGTGATCGGGCCGAACGGCGCCGGCAAGACCACGTTCTTCAATCTGATCAGCGGGCTGTTGCCGCCGACCCATGGGCAGGTGACGTTCGAGGGCGAGAACATTACGCGGCAGAGCATCGTGCACCGCGTCGCCAAGGGCATCGTGCGGACCTTCCAGATCACGGAAATCCTTCCCGATCTCAGCGTCGCCGAGAACATCCGCGTCGGCGTCGAGACCGCGGCCGGGCTCAACGCCAAGCCCTGGATCGGCCGCGACCAGCGCACCGCCGTCAAACACCGCGTCGAAGAGTTGATCGAGATTGTCAACCTGACCGGCAAGGGCGAGCGAACCGTCGGCGAGCTCGCTCACGGCGACCAGCGCGTGGTCGAGGTTGCCGTTGCGCTGAGCCTCAAGCCGCGGCTCCTCCTGCTCGACGAGCCGACCGCCGGCATGGGCGATCACGAGACCGATCATATGGTCGATCTGATCCGCCGGCTGCACCGGGACCAGGGCATGAGCATCCTGTTCATCGAGCACGACATGGATATCGTGTTCGGCATCGCGCAACGCATCACCGTGCTCGACCAGGGACGGGTCCTGGCTGAAGGCACGCCGGACGCGATCTCGGCCGATCCGAAGGTGCGGGCCGCCTATCTCGGGGCGATCGAATGAACGCCGTTCTGCGCGCCAACGACATCCATACGTATTACGGCAAGAGCCACATCCTGCATGGCGTCTCCCTCGAGGTGAACGGGGGCGAAATCGTCGCCGTGCTGGGGCGAAACGGCGCCGGTAAGACCACAACCGTGCGCAGCCTCGTCGGTTTGACGCCGCCGCGGCAGGGCAGCATCGAAATTTTGGGCAAGGACACGACCCGATGGCCGGCGCATCGGATTGCGGGCTTGGGCGTCGGCTACGTGCCCGAGGGCCGCAAGATTTTCGGCAACCTGACGGTGCTGGAAAATCTGAAAGTTCCGCAAGCGCGGCCCGGACCCTGGGACCTCGACCGCGTGTTCCGGCTTTTCCCGCGGCTCGCCGAGCGGAAGTCGCAGCTCGGCCGCCAGCTTTCCGGCGGCGAGCAGGAGATGCTGTCGATCGCCCGGCCGCTGCTGCTCAATCCGCGGATCATGCTGCTCGATGAGCCGAGCCAGGGGCTCGCGCCGCTGATCGTCCGCGAGGTCATGCAGGTGGTGCGGCACATGCGGGAGGAAGGCCTCTCGGTGCTGCTGATCGAGCAGAACGCGCCGCTGTCGCTGTCGATCGCCGACCGGGCCTATATCCTCGACGACGGCAAGGTGGTCCATGCCGCCAAGGCGGCCGATCTCGCCAAGGACACCGAGCTTGTCAACAAGCTGGCCGGTGCCGGACGCAAAACCGCCGCGGCGTAGTCTGCGTCACTGCCGCCACTTGTCGCGGCGGGCGGGCCGATGCAGTAGTTCTTCCAACGACAACGCCAGGGAGGATCGCATGCGCCCGCTGAAGTTCATGCTGGTGGCGCTGGCTGTTCCGGTCGCGCTCGGTGCAGGGGCGGCGCGCGGCGAGCCGGTCAAGATCAGGATGGCCTGGGTCGCGCCGGTGTCGAACTGGGGCTCGGTGGTGCTGGAGAAGAAGGACCTCGCCCGGCATCTCGGCAAGTCCTACACCCTCGAAGCGCTGCGCTTCGCCGGTACGCCGCCGATGATCACCGCGATCGCCAACGGTGAACTCGAGGTCAGCAACATCGCCTACTCCACCTTCCCGCTAGCGGTGGAGAACGCCGGCATGAGCGATCTGCGCATCATCGCCGACGAATTCCAGGACGGCGTCGACGGCTACGCCACCAACACCTTCAACGTGCTGGCCGACGGGCCGATCAAGAAGGTCGAAGACCTCAAGGGCCAGGTGATCGCCACCAATGCGGTCGGCAGCGCGGTCGATATCGCCTCGCGCGCCATGCTGCACAAGCACGGCCTGGAGGACAAGCGCGACTACACCACGGTCGAGGCGCCGTTCCCGACCATGAAGGCGATGCTGAAGGAGAAGAAGGCGGCGCTGGTGCCGAGCATCTTGCCGTTCCAGTTCGATCCCGAGATGAAGAGAATCTCACGGCCGCTGTTCTCCAGCCGCGACGCGATCGGGATTTCCCAGTTCATCGTGTGGGTCGGCCCGCAAGTCCTTCATCGACAAGAACCGCGCCGCAATGGTCGACTTCATGGAGGACATGATGCGCATCCAGCACTGGTTCCTCGATCCGAAGAACCATGGCGAGGTCGAGAAGATCGCATTCAAGATCACCAAGCTGCCGCCGGAGCGGTTTTTCTGGTCGTTCACCAAGCAGGACTACCACCACAGCCTGGACATGCTGCCGAACCTCGACGCGCTGCAATCCAACATCAACCTGACGCACGAGCTCGGTTTCATCAAAGCCCCGCTGGATGTGAGGAAGTACACCGACCTCAGCCTCGCCAAGGAGGCGGCCGTCCGTCTAAAGTGAGGCCACGGCGGCGTGGACCGCGCAATGCAACATTCGGAGCTGGGGCAAGTCATGCTCTCTTTGCGATCAATTTTCCTGGCGCTGGCCGGGTTTGCGCTGTCCTGTGTCCCCGCTCGTGCCGAACCGGTGAAAATTCGCATGGCATGGGTCGCGCCGGTATCCAACTGGGCGTCGATCGTGCTGGAGAAGAAGGAGCTCGCCCGGCATATCGGCAAAAGCTACACGTTCGAATCGAGCCGGTTTGCCGGCACGCCGCAAATCATCACTGCGATGGCCAACGGCGAGCTCGAGATCGCCAATCTCGCCTATTCCACGATTCCGCTGGCCATCCAGAACGCCAGCCTGGACGATCTGCGCATCATCGCCGACGAATTCCAGGACGGGGTCGAGGGCCGTTACACCAACCAGTTCCATGTTCTCGCCGACGGTCCCATCAAGAAGATCGAGGACCTCAAGGGCAAGGTCATCGGCACCAATGTCTCCGGCGGCGCCGTCGACATTGCCTCGCGCACCATGCTGCGCCGGCATGGGCTTGAGCCGCTCCGCGATTACACCATCCTCGAGTCGCCGTTTCCGACGATGCGAGCCATGCTGGCGGACAAGAAGGTGGACATGGGCGCCAGTGCGCCGCCATTCTCGTTCGATCCGGAACTGAAGCGGATCACGCGCGTGCTGTTCACCAGCCGGGACGCGATCGGAATCTCGCAGTTCATCGTCTGGGCGGCGCGCAAGTCGTTCATCGACAAGAACCGCGCAGCGATGGTCGATTTCATGGAAGACATGATGATCATCGAACGCTGGTTCATGGACCCGAAGAACCACGACGAGGTGATGAAGATCGCTTCGAAAATCGCCAAGGTGCCGCCGGAGCGGTTTAGCTGGCTGTTCACCCAGCAGGATTACTACCGCAGCCCGGACATGCTGCCGAACCTCGACGCGCTGCAGTCCAACATCGACACGACGTTGCAGCTCGGCCTGATCAGGGCGCCGCTCGATGTGAAGAAATACGCCGACCTCAGCCTCGCCAAGGAAGCGGCGCAGCGCCTGAAGTGAGCGTGACGCGGTCTTGTCGGATGGGTTAGAAACAAGCCCCGGCGACGCCCGTCGCCGGGATTGCTTTTATGAGTGCCCAGGACCCGTTCCATGCCCCGCCTGCTGATCCTTCTCACGCTGCCGCCCGACGTCACCGAACAGTACCGCGCCCGCCTCACCCAAAAATTTCCCGAAATTTGCTATCGACGTAATCGCGACCGCCGACAAGGCCGCCTCGGCGCTGCGCGAGGCCGACATGCTGCTGACGTTCGGCCAGATGATGAAGAACCTGAAGCTCGACCTCGCCACCGCGGACAAGCTGAAATGGGTGCAGGCGCTCGGCACCGGACTCGACGGCATCACCGACCAGCCCGCGCTCAAGCCGGGCGTTACGGTGACGAGCCTGCATGGCGTCCACGGCGCGCCGGTGTCGGAGGCGGCGCTGGCTTCGATGCTGGCGCTCAGCCGCGACCTGCCGGGCTTCGTCCGCGCCCAGGACCAGCATCAATGGAAGCGCTGGCCGGCGAAGCTTCTGCACGAGAAGACCGTCGGCATCCTCGGCATCGGCGTGATCGCCGAGGCGCTGGCGCCGAAATGCAAGGCGATGGGCATGACGGTGATCGGCATCACCTCATCGCCGCGCAACGGTGCCAGGCTTCGACCGCATCCATCCGGTGAGCGAGCTTACGAAAGTGCTGCCCGAGTGCGATCACTTCGTGCTGCTGACGCCCTACTCAGCCGCCACGCATCAGATGATCAATGCCAAGGTGTTCGCGGCGATGAAGCCCACGGCGTTCTTCGTCAATCTGGCGCGCGGCGGCGTGGTCGACGAGGACGCGCTGGTCGAGGCGTTGCGCGCGAAGAAAATCGCCGGCGCCGCCCTCGACGTGTTCAACCAGGAGCCGCTGCCGCCCGACAACCCGCTGTGGACGTTCCAGAACGTCATCATCACCACCCACCAGGGCGGCTTCTGCGACACCTATCCCGATCTCGCCATGCCGATCCTCGAGCACAACATGCGCTGCTTCCTGAAAGGCGATCTGAAGGCGATGATGAATGTCGCGCGTCCCGCGGCGTAACGCGGTGTCATTCTGGGGCCCGCGCGAAGCGCGTGAACCCGGAATTCAGAGTGTCACGCGCAAGCGGCCCTAGATTCCGGGCCCGCGCCTTCGGCGCGTCCCGGAACGACGCTTCAAGTCATCAGTTAATAGGAGTGGAAACGATGGCCAACGAGCACTGGAACAACTTCCCGCCGGTCCGCCGCGTCGTCACCGGCCACGACAAGAACAATGTCGCCAAAGTGCTGATCGACGCGCCCGCGACCAACCACAAGGGCACCGCCGGGGCGCTCCACGCTGATGTGGATCACCGACGAGAATCCGGCCGACATGGCGGTCGGCGAGACCATCGAGGACATGGGCGCGCGCATCGTCGGCACGCCGCCGCCGCCGAACGGCACGCGGTTCTGCGTGATCGACTTCCCGCCCGGCAACCAGCCGCACATGCATCGCACCGAGACGATCGACTACGTCATCGTCATCGAAGGCGAGATCGAGATGGACATGGACGATTCGACGGTGAAGCTGAAGCAGGGCGACATCCTGGTCCAGCGCGGCACCAACCACGCCTGGGCCAACCGCAGCGGCAGGAACGCGCGCGTCGCCTTCGTGCTGGTGGATGCGAAGCCGCTCGGCATCGGCAAGCCGGTGCTGGGGCAGAGCAGCGCGCGGTGACGATTGCTTGAGGCAGGCTTCACCCTCCCCTGGAGGGCAGGGCAATCGCATGTGGAGGATCGGCATCGGCAGCGCGCTCCCTCCCCTCGAAAAGGGGAGGGTTGGGGTGGGGATCGTTCTTGTTCGACGCTGTTTTGATCCCCACCCGGTTTGCCATAGCGCGTCGAAGACGCGCGTCAACGCGCTTACGGCAAACCGACCTCCCCTTTTTAAGGGGAGGTAAAGAGCGTTCACCTCACCGCCCCTTTAACAGCAGCCCGACATTGCCCGACAGGATCATCTCTCCGTCCTTGCCGAGCTTCCTGATGTCCTGCACGAAATCGCGCACCGGCGGGCGCTCGCGCACCTCCTGCGGATAGTCGGTGGCGAACACGATGCGCGAGGCCGGGATTTCGGCCAGCGCCGCGTTGACCGCGCCGATCGCGCAGCAGAAGCCGGCGCGTGTCGAACACCATGTTGTGGTTGATGTAGTAATCGAAATCCTTCGCCGCCTTGCGGCCGTGCCGAGCGTTGTCCTTGACGCCCCAGAAATCCTTGTCCTGGTAGCCGCGCACGCGCGCCAGCACGCCGGCAAGCCCGCCGCCGAGATGCGACATGTGCACGATCAGACTCGGATGGCGGTCGAACACGCCGGAGTTGATCAGCCGGATCGTCGCCATCACCAGCGAGAACTCGCGGCCGACCGAACGCGCGGTGTCGTAGCCGTCGAACTGCTGCGAATAATTGAGCTTCAGCGCCGGGTGCACGAACACGAACAGGCCGAGCTTTTCGCATTCCGTCCAGAACGGCTCCAGCGCCGGATCGTCCAGGAACTTGCCGTCCATCTCCGAGGTGATGACGACCCCCGGACAGCCGTATTCCTTGGCGCAGCGGTTGAGCTCGCGGATGTGGTCAGGCCCGCCGAGCGCATGGGCATGGGCCGAGGCGATGAAGCGGCCGGGATAGTCCTTCTCGGCCTTCTTGGCCTTGTCGTTGCAAAGCTTAGACACTTCGAGGCTCGCCGACATGCCGGCAGCGCTGGTCAGGAATGCAGCGTCGATGCCGGCCGCGTCCATCATCGCGACATGCTCGTCGAGGTCCCACAGCAGAGTATGCACGGTGTAGCTCGGCGCGCCGTTCTCGTCGAAATGCACGATCAGCCGGTCGCCCGGGTCCTGCTTGATCAATTCGCGCGGCGTGAAGTGGTGCTGGAAATCGACGATCATTTCTGTCCTCGGATGTTCTTGTCCGAGGATTTGCATATACGATAAGCGGATCGATGGGCAATGAAGAGACGCTCCCCGGTCATTCAGGGGCGCGCCGAAGGCGCGAACCCGGAATCCAGAAGCCAGCTTGGAGGTTGCATCTGGATTCCGCGTCCGGCCCTCCGGGCCGTCCCGGAATGATCAGGAAGAGTCCGTGAACGACCAGGGAGAAACAACGTGGCCGACGAACGCCTCTGCAATCCGATCTCGACCGCCGAGCTGGAGCGCCGCTGGAAGGCCGTGCGCGCCGCGATGCCGGAGCAGAAGCTCGACGCGCTGATCATCCAGGGCGCCAACAACATCGCCGGCACCGGCGGCTATTTCCGCTGGTTCACCGGCGTGTCGATGTGGACGTCGTATCCGGGTACGGTGATCTTTCCCGAAAGACGGCCTGATGACACTGGTCAGCCACGGCCCGATGGGCGTCGAGCGCGATTTCGAGGGCAAGGACCACGTCTGGCGCGGCGTCGGCAAGTGGCTGCCGACCGCGAGCTTCCCGGCGATCGACTATTGTATCCCGTACGATCCGGAGCTGGTGGCGCGCGAGATCAAGAAGGCCGGCTATCGCAACGTCGGCATCGTCGGCTGGAACAGCATGCTGTTCGGCTTCGGCGACAGGCTGCGCAAGCTGCTTGACGGCGTGACGCTCGTCGACGCGACGCGGCTGGTCGACCCGATCAAAGCGAAGAAAAGCGCCGAGGAGATCGAACTGATCCGCGTGGCCGGCCAGATGCAGGACGAAATCCTTGCCAAGGTGCAGGGCCAGATCAAATCCGGCAAGAAGGACTTCGAGCTGTTCGCCTACGGCCACTACATCGGCAACCTGCTCGGCAGCGAGACCGGCTACATGCTGGGCTCGTCGTCGGCGCCGGGCACGCCGACCAATATCCGGCCGCGCCGCGAGCAGGGCCGGGAAATGCGCGACGGCGACGTCATGTATTTCCAGTGCGAGAACACCGGCCCGGGCGGCATGATGACCCACGTCGGCCGCTACTACGTGCTCGGCAAGGCGCCGCAGGAGCTGGTCGACGCCTTCGGCATCATCTGCGAGGCGCAGGACAACACAGTGCGGATGCTGCAGCCCGGCGCCAAGCCGAAAGAGATTTTCGCCGAGCACAACGCCTTCATGGAGAAGCACGGCATGCACAAGGAGCCGCGGCTGCACTGCCACGGCCAGGGCTACGACGTGGTCGAGCGGCCGATGATCCGCCATGACGAGGACATGCCGCTGGACAAGAGCATGAACATCGGGCTGCATCCGACATTCGGCAGCCCGAAGCTGTTCGTCACCTGCTGCGACAATTTCCTGATCAATGCGGACGGCAAGACCGAGCACTTGCACAAGACGCCAAGAAAAATTTTCGAGCTGTGATCGAGATGAAGCATCGCCCCACGTGTCCCGGGCGCAATGCAGCACGAAGTGCTGCGTTGCAGACCCGGGACCCAGCTTACTTGTTAAGAAAAGAAAGCTGGATCCCGGATCAGCGATGCACCGCTCCGCTTCGCTGCGCGCTGCACCGCGTTCGGGACACGAGTGGAGAGGTCTGAGCAATGGCTGAACCAGCAGTCGACGTCATCGTCATCGGCGCCGGCATTGCCGGCCTCGTCACCGCAAACCGCGCGGCGCAGCTCGGCAAGCGCGTGGTCGTGCTGGAGAAAAGCAGCGAGGACAAGTACCTCTGCAACTCGCGCTACGCCTACGGCACCTTCCACATCAACTACAGCGATCTCGAGGCGGACGAAGAATCGCTGCTCGCCAGGATCGACGCCGCGACCGAGGGCTTTGCGCGCAAGGACCTGGCGCGCGCCGTCGCCAAGGATGGCCGCCGGCTGATGCAGTGGCTGAAGAGCGAGAATATCGATGTAGTCAGGCTCGACGGCTATCAGACCAACGTTCTGGCGCCGGCCTGGCGCAAGGGCTACGGGCTGACCTGGAAAAATTACGGCTCCGACATCGCCTTGCAGCGGCTCGGCGCGAATTTCGAGAAGCGTCAGGGCCGCATCCTGCGCGGGCATCGCGCCACCGCGTTGAAGGCCGACAAGGCCGGGATCACGGTTGAAACCGGCCAGTGCGATTTCCGCGCCCCTGCCGTGGTCATCGCCGACGGCGGTTTCCAGGCCAATCTCGACTTGATCCGTGCCTACGGCATATCGCCCGCGCCGCAGAAGCTGCTCCAGCGCAACGGCGGCACGGCGGTGGGCGACGGCATCAAGCTCGCGCAATCGCTCGGCGCCGCCATCACCGAAAGCGGCATGAACAACATCTACGGCCATCTGCACAGCCGCGACGCCATGAACACGACGAAGCTGTGGCCACGGCCCTACAACGACGAGGTGGCGGCCTCCGGCATCGTGGTCGATCAGAGCGGCCGGCGGTTCGCCGACGAGGGCTACGGCGGCGTTTGGCTGACCAACGCCATCGCCCGCCTGCCCGATCCGCTGGGCACATCGATCGTGTTCGACCAGCCGATCTGGGACGGGCCCGGCCGCAACCACGTGCAGCCTCCCAATCCGCTGATCGAGGAGGCCGGCGGCACCGTGCACCGCGCCGACACGCTCGCCGGGCTCGCCGCCTTAGCCGAAATTCCGGCGAAAGCGCTGGAGGAGACGGTGGCGCAATACAACGCCGCGCTTGATTCCGGAGCGCTGAGCAAGCTCTCGCCGCCGCGCAGCAGCGATCGCTACAAGCCCTGGCCGATCAAAACGCCGCCGTACTACGCGCTGCCGATCTGCGTCGCCATCACCAACTGCATGGGCGGCATCGTGGTGGACGGTGACGGCCGCGTGCTCGACAATGCCGACGAGCCGATCCCGGGCCTCTACGCCGCGGGCTCCACCGTTGGCGGCCTCGACGGCGGCCCGCACGCCGGCTACGTCGGCGGCCTGATCAAGGCCACCATCGGGCTGCGTGCCGCCGAAGCGATTGTGGCGGCTTGAGAGGATAGAAGCCGTTCGGCAGACGCGCTTCATCCCTCCCCGTCTTCGGGGGAGGGATGAGCGCGTTTGCCGCGCCGCTTCGCTCGCGCCTTATTCGCCGAGCAAAACTACTGCACCGGAATGTTCGCCGCCTTGACCAGTTCGAGGTTGGCCGCGACGTCATTGCGGAAGAAGGCCTGAAACTCCGCGACCGTCATCGGCATCGGCTCGACGCCGACCCCGACCAGGCGTTGCTGCACAGACGGCACCGCCAGCGCCTTGACGATCTCGTCATGCAGCTTGTCGACGATGGCCCGCGGCGTCTTCGACGGCACGTAAGCCCCGGTGTAGAACGGATAGATCGCATCGGCCTTGAGGCCTGCCTCGATCAGGGTCGGCACATCGGGCAGCGACGAGGCGCGCTTCGCCGAGCCGACCGCGAGCGCGACGAGCTTGCCGTCGCGGATGGCGCCGATGGCCGTGGTCACCGGCGGCACGCTGAAGTCGATGCGCCCGGCGATGGTCTCGGTCAGCCATTCGCCGCCTTTGAACGGGATGTGCTGCGCCTTGAAGCCGGCGCTGACCTCAAGGCGCGCGGCGCCGAAATGCGCGGCTGAGCCCACGCCGACCGTCGAATAGTTCAGCGCGCCGGGCCTTGCCTTCGCGGTGGCGACCATCTCGCCGAGCGTCTTGTAACGCCCGGCGCCCGTGACCACGACCAGCGGGGTCTGGCCGAACGGCACCACCGGCGAGAAATCTTCCACTGTGTTGTAGGACAGCTTCGAATAGAGTGCGTTCGCCGCGGCAATCGAGCCGTAGACCAGGATGGTGTGGCCGTCCGGAGCGGCCTTGGCGACCATGCCGGCGCCGATCGTGCCGCCGGCGCCCGGCCGGTTCTCGATGACGAAGGTCTGTCCGACCTGGCGGCCAACCTGCTCGAACACCACGCGCGCGATGATGTCGCTGGCAACGCCAGCCGGGATTGGCACAACGACGGTGACGTTGCGCGACGGCCAGTCCTGGCAGACGGCCGGCGCCATGCCGGCCAGCAGCATGGCGGCGCCAAAGCACGCGGTACGGATTTTGATGATCATTGTCGGCCCCTCCTGTGGCTCCGTGCATATCACAAAATCCGCAAGCCTTGCGCCGGGTCGGCGCAGCGGGGCTAGATTCACGGCGACGGAGCCGCATCATGGCAAGACCGAAAGCCCAGCTCAGGCTTGGCGCCTTCTTCAACCCGACCGGCCATCACGTCGCCTCCTGGCGGCACCCGCAGTCGCAGGCCGACGCCGGCGTCAATTTCAAGCATTACGTCGAGATCGCGCAGACCGCCGAGCGCGCCAAGTTCGACATGATGTTCCTCGCCGACAACATCGGCGTGCGCGAAGCCAAGATGGAGGCGCTGTCGCGCTCGGCGCAGTACATCGCCAATTTCGAGCCGATCACGCTGATCTCGGCGCTGGCCGCGGTGACCAGCCGGATCGGGCTGACCTGCACCGCCTCGACCAGCTACAACGAGCCGTTCCACGTCGCGCGCAAGTTCGCCTCGCTCGACCACATCAGCGGCGGCCGCGCCGGCTGGAATCTCGTCACCTCGGGCATGGACGTCGAAGCCCTCAACTTCAACCGCGACAAGCACTACGGCCACGCCGAGCGCTACGAGCGCGCCAACGAGTTTGCCGAGGTCGTGACCGCGCTGTGGGATAGCTGGGACGACGACGCCTTCCCGCGCGACAAGGAGAGCGGACAGTTCTTCGATCCCGGAGAAGATGCATTTCCTCAACCACGTCGGGAAGCACTTCAAGGTCAAAGGCCCGCTCAACATCCCGCGGCCGCCGCAGGGCCATCCGGTGATCGTGCAGGCCGGCACCTCCGACGACGGCATGGACGTCGCGGCGCGTTTCGCCGAAGTGATCTTTTCGCGCCAACCTGACGATCGACACTTGCCAGAAGTATTTCAGGGAGGTGAAGACCCGCGCGCAGGATAAGTTCGGCCGCAACCCGGACCATCTCAAGGTGATGCCGGGACTGAGCGTCTACGTCGGCCGCACCGAGGCCGAGGCGAACGAGAAGTACGACTACCAGAATTCGCTGATGCATCCGATCGTGGCGCGGGAAATCCTCTCCACCGTGCTCGGCGGCGTCGATCTGTCGCCCTACGACTTCGACGGCCCGCTGCCGGAATCTGCCGACGCGGCAATTCGAGCCACAGCACGTTCGACTACGTCACCGGGCTGGCCAAGCGCGACAAGCTGACCATGCGGCAGATCGCCCAGGTGGTGGCCGGCGCGCGCGCCAAGCTGGTGATCAAGGGCACGCCCGAGCAGATCGCCGACATGATGGAGCAATGGTACGTCGAGGAGGCCGCCGACGGCTTCAACGTGATGCCGCCGTACACTGCCCGGCGGACTGAACGATTTCGTCGAGCTGGTGATCCCGGAGTTGCAGCGGCGTGGGCTGTTCCGCACCGAATACACCGGCCGCACGCTTGCGCGAGCACCTCGGCCTGCCGCGCCCGGCCAGCCGCTACGCTGCCCGCGCCGACGAAGCGGCGGAATAACCTTTGATAACCTCACCAAGATGATCAGCCTCAATCGGCCTCATGCTGAGGAGCATCGCCAACGGGTCCGCGCAAAGCGCGGCCCGATGATAAACTCCGCGATGCGTCTCGAAGCATGGGGCCGCCCATCCTTCGAGACGCGGCCTTCGGCCGCTCCTCAGGATGAGGGCGGAACGAGCGCTCTCTCATGAGCCAGGCCCCACTTATGGTGCCCGCGCTCGGCGCGATCTACACCGCATTGGCGCCGTGGGTCGAGGCGCTGCTGCGCTTCATGGTCGGCGCATGGATGGTGCCGCACGGGCTTCGCATGAGCTTCGGGGTTTTCAAGAACACCGGTGGCCCGCCTGGCACCTTGGTGTCGGTCGTGCAAATGTACGATCGCAAGGGTTTCCGCCCCGGCTGGCTCTGGGCCTATTGCACGGTGCTCACACAGTTCATCGCCGCGCCCTGCGTCGCGCTCGGGCTGTTCACCCGGCCGATGGCGTTGCCGCTGTTCATTCTGATGGCGCTTTCGGCCCACGACCATGGCAAATACGACGGCTGGTTCTGGAACAAGTCGGGCTTCGAATATCCGGCCATGTGGGCAATCGGCGTGCTGTACTTCCTGATCAACGGCGGTGGGCTGATTTCGCTCGATCACCTGCTCGGCTTCGAATTCTGAGGAGGGCGTATGGCAGACAACCTGGCGCAGGCGCGGCACGATCTCGCGGTGGCCAATCGTGTGTGCTCGCATGAAGGCATCATCGACGCGTTCGGCCATGTCAGCATGCGCCATCCGACGCGGCCGGACCGCTATCTGATCTCGCGGTCGCGCTCGCCGGAGGTGGTCGAGCCTTCCGACATCTACGAATACACCCTCGACAGCGAGCCGGTGACGCCGCTGCCGCAGGGCATCCGCGGCTATGGCGAGCTGGTCATTCACGGCGAGATTTATAAGGCGCGGCCGGACGTCAACGCGGTCACGCATCATCACGGCATGGCGCTCCTGCCGTTCTGCAATTCCGGCGAGACGCCAGTGCCGCTCTATCACATGGGCGCGCAGATCGGCGACAAGGTGCCGTTCTGGGACAGCCGCGACGAGTTCGGCGACACCAGCCTGCTGGTGCTCAAGCCCGAAGAGGGCGCGTCGCTGGCCCGTGCGCTCGGCCCCGACTGGCTGGTACTGATGCGCCGCCACGGCGCAACGGTCGCCGGCAAGAACCTGATCGAGGTGGTGTTCCGCACCGTCTACAGCTATCGCAACGCCGAGCTGCAACTGATGTGCAAGGCGCAAGGCCAGGCGTACCAGCCGCTGACGCCGGGCGAGGCGAAGCTCGCCAGGGAGCGCAACCTGGAGCCGCGGCCGCAAGCCCGCGCCTGGGAATACTGGTCGGTGCGGCTGAAGAAGGCCGGCGAATATCCGGCCGCCGCGCCGAGGCCGAAAGCAAGGCGTGCAGCCAAGATTCGCGCTGCGACCCGCAGGAAACGGCGATAGACGCTCGAATTGTTTCCGATAATTCAATTCAAACCGGCGCTGGGACTTTAGGCCGACGTTGCAGGCTGCCTGTCACAGCTGATGCTACACGAGGTTCCAAGACGGCCATGTTCAATGAACGGAGCAAACATCGTCGCTACACCATCAACCGGATCGCCAAATTCCAGACCGATAACGGCGCGCTGCCGCGCGACTGCTTGATCACCGATATTTCGCATCAAGGCGCAAGGCTGTTCGCCGACGACATCGACGTGCCCGACCAGTTCCACCTGCTGATTTCCGGCGAGGGCAGCACGCGACGGGAATGTCGGGTGGTGTGGCGCCTGGGCGGCGAGATTGGCGTGAGCTTCGTTGGCCCGGAACCCCGTGGACGGCCTCAATCGGGCCGTTAGAGCGACCGCGTCATTGCGATTAACACCTTCGTAATCCCACTCCCGGCCTATCCATGACGGCCTCCCTCGGCTGCCACGATTGTAAATGCCGCGGAAACGATTAAAGCGCCGAATTGAACCCGTAACCGGGACGTAACCATCAAACGATAGCGTCGTGTGGGTTGGCCCTTCAGGAACATTCCGAGGGCCATTGAGTTGATTCCTGCAATCAAGGAACCCTTTTGATGCGTAAATTCTGGCTCGCTTCATCCGCGGCAGCTTTGATGCTGAGCCTTTCCGGCCAGGCCTTCGCCGAGCGTGATCAAGATTCCGTTAACACGAGCACGATCGCGCCCGAGGCAGCCGCCACAAGTGAAGGCTTGATGTTCTCCAAAGATGCGCCGGAGGCAAAGCCGATCGAGCAGCCCGCGCCGAGCCGGTCCGAGCCGGCGCAGCCCGCGCTGCAGGCGGCGCCGGCGCCTTCGCAATCCACCGCGCCGGCCGCAGCACAGCTCTCTGCCGAAGATGCCGCGATTGCCGAACAGCTAAAAAACCTGGTCGAAACCAAGCTTCATCAGTTCGTGCCGCGCGAACAGGATCGCGCCGGCGTGCTGGCGTTCTACAAGAGCCGCGACTTTGCCCCGGTCTGGATCGCGACAGGCAAGCCCGCGCTTCGCGCGCAGCAGGCCATGGACTTTCTGCATGGCGTCGCATCCGACGGCCTCGACCCGTCGGACTATCCGACGCCGGGCTTTAGCGATGCCGATCCCGGCAAGCTTGCCGCAGACGAACTGGCGCTGACCAATTCGTTGCTGACCTTCGCGCGGCATGCCAGCGTCGGTCGTGTCGCCTTCACGCGCGTGAGCGGCGCGATCTACTTCGATCAAAAGGCGCCGGACCCGGCCGACGTACTCGGCAGGGTTGCCGCGAGCAGCGATGTTCGCGCCACGCTCGACGCCTTCAATCCGCGGGCGCCTCAATACCAGGCGCTCAAGGCGGAGCTCGCCGCGGCTCGCCAAGGCAAGGATGTTGAGCCCGACCCCAAGGCCGAACCCAAGAAGGCCGCGCCCAAGGCGCATCTCAAGAAGGGCACCAAGGCCCACGAGGCCATGCCGCACGCCCATTCGAAGGAAGCGAAGATCGACAGCATCATCGCCAACATGGAGCGATGGCGCTGGATGCCGCACGATCTCGGCCCAACCTACGTGATGGTCAACATTCCGGACTATACGTTGAAGGTGGTCCACGACGGCAAAACCGTATGGCAGACCAAGATCGTGGTCGGCAAGCCCGGCACCCACGCCACGCCGCTGCTCACGCAGACGATGAAATACATCACGATCAACCCGACCTGGAACGTGCCGCCGTCGATTATCCGCAACGAATATCTGCCGGCGCTGGCGCAAGATTCCAACGCGCTGGCGCGCGTCGGTCTGAAGATCAGCCACAACCCCGACGGCTCGATCCGCATCTTCCAGCCGCCAGGCGAGCGGAACGCGCTCGGCCGCATCCGCTTCAATTTCCCGAACCGCTTCCTGGTCTATCAGCACGACACCCCGGACAAGCACCTGTTCGCGAAGACCGCGCGCGCCTACAGCCACGGCTGCATGCGGGTGCAGAATCCGGACGAATATGCCGAGGTGCTGCTGGGGATCACGCAGCCGCAGGAGCGCTACACGGTGGCGCGCATCCACTCGATGTACGGCTCGAGCGAGCACACCATCAATCTCAAGCAGCACATCCCGGTCTATATCACCTATCAGACCGCGTTCACCGATGACGCCGGCAAGGCCCAGGCCCGCGCCGACATCTACGGCCTCGACCGCGATATCACCAACATCCGGCATGGCGAACGCCGCAACGCCGACGTGCCGGTGGCGCGCAATTACAATTCAGGCAGCAAGCCGGTGATGGGCTCGGCGTCGATCGGTGGCGTGCACCGCGCGTTCGGATACAGCGACACGGCCTGGGGCTCGGACGGCGACCTCGGGTGGAACCTGCGAAGCGCCTTCCAGCCGGCCGACCGCAACAAGGTGCAGTAAGGCCGGATCACCCTACTTCCGGCTACTTCCGGCTCGCCCGACCGACCAGGGCGTTGGCGCCGATCGCGATGACAAACAGCACCAGCAGCACCGCGTACATGCGCGGCATGTCGAAGCTGTTGTAGGCGTCGATGATCAGGAAGCCGATGCCCTTGTTGGACAGCTTGGTTTCGGCAAGCAGCGTCCCGATCAGCGCAACCCCCATGCCGATGCGCACGCCATTGACGATCGGCTCGCGCATCGCCGGCAGATAGATCTTGGTGACCATCTGCCGGGTGGAAAGCCGGAAGCTCCTGCCGACGCGGATCAGAACGCCTTCGATCAGGCGCATGCCGGCGGCGGCGCTGAGCACAATCGGGAAGAAGCACGACAGCGTGCCCATAGCGATCTTCGATTCCGGGCCGACGCCGAACCACATGATCATCACCGGAAAGAACACGATCTTCGGCGTCGGACCGAGGTAATAGAGGAATCGCTCGAACGCCTGGGATAGAAACGGATTCGCCCCGAGCAGCGAGACCAACCGCAAGCCCGGCGATCCCGCCGATCACCAAGGCGATCGCGACCTCGGAGACCGTCACGTAAAGATGCCAGTAGAACGCCGGTATCGTGAGGTCGTAGCCGAGCAGCGAGACCTTCAGGTCGGCATGGCCGAGGAGGTCGGCCAGCGACCAGCCGACGGTGACGATCGAGGGCACCACCTCGCGCAGCAGGATTCCCGAGCGCGCAACCGCCTCCCAGACCGCGACCAGCACGGCCAGGATCGCAATGCGCAGCAAGGTGACCGGGCTGAACATCGGCCCGGCCGCCCGCGGCGCGCCTGTCAGTTGCCCGGTCTGAGCCATCGTTCGATTCGTTCGGTGACAATGAAGAAGAATACGCTGACCATGATGACGAAGCCGATCGCGGCGTAGGTCCCGGGCAGATCGTAGCGCTCGGCAAGCTCGTTGACGAGCTGGCCCAAGCCGCCGAAGTTGATCAGGAACTCGACGCCGACGATATTGATCAGCGCGAAGATCATACCGAGGCGAACGCCGACGAAGATGGTCGGCAGCGCCGCCGGAAACAGGATCTTCCAGTAGAGCTGCGAGGGCGTGAGCTTGAAGCTTCTGCCGACGTTGATCAGCACGGGCCGCGCGCCGCTAAGGCCTTCCAGCGTCTTCAGGATGACAGGCGGCAGCGCCGACACGAACGCGATCATGATGATGGTCCAGGCGCTGCGGCCGAACAGCACCAGGAACAACGGGTAGACCAGCACCAGCGGCGCCGAGGCGAGCGCCGCAATCCAGGTCTCCGTTGCGAGCCGCACGATGCGCTTCCTGTGCAGCAGAACGCCAAGCCCGATGCCGGCGACGCTGAGCATCAGGCTCGCGGCCAACGCCTCGCCGCAGGTCAGCAAGAAGCGCGGCAAAATGTTTTCATCGAGGATGACGCGCTCAAAGCTCAATACCACCTCGGACGGCAGCGGCACGATGAAGGGGTTGATGACACTTGTCCGGACCAGAAGTTCGATCACGACCATGACCGCCAGCAGGCAGGCGATCCCGAACGCAACTGGGATGCCCTGCCGCAAGAAGGTCGCCCGCGCGTTCATGATGTCGCATCGCCCAGGAATTCGCGACGGGACGCGCCGCGGCGTCCCCGCCCCGGCTTTGAGGGGGAGGGTTAGGGAGGGGGCCATATGCGACGTCGAGACTCGCTTCAACCCCTCCCCACCCCTCCCCTGCATGCGGGGAGGGAGCAGGCTGAGTTTGCAGCAATACTCCTGCTCATCGCCGTCCCTCACCTCATCTGCGCGCCATCCGCGCTTCATCGTCCTTGAGGCCCTTGCTGGCCTCCTCGCGAAGATCGTTCCAGATTTGCGCGACGTAGCGGCCGAAGTCGTCGCTGCCGACGATCTCCGAGCTGCGCGGCCGCGGCAACTTGATCTCGACCACGCGCTTCACCTTGCCGGGCCGGTACGTCATCACCACGATGCGATCGGAAAGCTGCACCGCTTCCGTAAGGTTGTGCGTGATCAGCAGCGTGGTCTGCTGCAGGTCCT
Source organism: uncultured Alphaproteobacteria bacterium (assembly GCA_963702635.1). GTDB lineage: Bacteria > Pseudomonadota > Alphaproteobacteria > Rhizobiales > Xanthobacteraceae > Z2-YC6860. The sequence goes on along the minus strand of CAVPDL010000001.1, from coordinate 1,453,685 downwards.
GCTGGATTTGCAGCACCTTGTCGCCGAGCAAAAGCCTTGTCTGCTCGTCGAGAGCCGCAAACGGCTCGTCCATCAGCAAAATTTTCGGCTCGGAGGAGAGTGTGCGCGCCATCGAGACGCGCTGGCGCATACCGCCGGAAAGCTCCGATGGATAGCGCCGCTCGAAGCCGCTCAAGCCGACCAGATCGACGAAATGGCGCGCCCGCTCCAGCCGCTCGGCTTTCGCCATGCCGGCGATCTCGAGCGGGAACGCCACGTTGTCGATCACGGTGCGCCAGGGAAAGGTCGACTCCTCCTGGAAGATCATGCCGATCGAAGCATGCGGACCGCGCACGGTATCGCCGCCGACCCGGACGCGGCCGTCATAGCCCTCCAGCAGCCCACCGATGATATTGAACAGCGTGGACTTGCCGCAGCCAGACGGTCCGATCACCGCGAGGAATTCACCTGGCGCAACATTGAACGACACGTCGTCCACGGCGGTGAGAACACCGTCCTGCGTCTCGAAACGCTTGACGATGTTCTCGACAACCAGGATCGGATCGGCGGCAGGCATTGCTTCAGCCTTGGCAAGCTTTGGGGAAACGGGCCGTGCCACAGCGATACTTCCCCTTGCAAAGGGGAAGTCGGCGAGCCGTAAGCGCGTCCACGCGCGTCTTCGACGCGCTATGGCGAGCCGGGTGGGGATCAGTTTGAGCTGACATTCGATCCCCTCCCCAACCCTCCCCTTTTCAAGGGGAGGGAGCGCGCCGAATTTGCCGCTGGCGCGAGGTCTAACTCACGTCAGGTGCCGCGATCGGCCTTGCCGCGGGCCATCGCCGCGGCAGTGGCCGGGCTGTAGCCGCCAAGGATGCGGGCATCGACCACGGCGACGCCGCCGCCTTCGACCACGGCGACGGCCTCCTTGAGCGCCTTCTCAAGCTCGCCTGCGTTCCAGCACGGCCCGAAGCCCTTGGCGCCCTGGCCCGCGCGCGACCGTGGCGATGTCGATGTCCGGATCGCTGATGCGCTGGCCGATCCACTTGTTGTCGACCGGACGATTGCGGGCCACGGCGACACGTTCCTGGTGAACCTCGTCGTTGTAGAACGAGCGATTGTTGGCCACCACGAACAGCAGCGGAATGCGGTAATGCACCGCAGTCCAGACCGCGGTGCAGCCCATCATGAAATCGCCGTCGCCGCAGACCGCGATCGGCATGCGGCCGGTGCCTTTGAGCGCCAGCGCGGCGCCGACCGAGATGCCCGGTCCGCCGCCGACGCCGCCGCCGCCGTCGGAGCCGACATAGTCCAGCGGATGACGGAACGGCCAGAACTCGCCGTGCCAGGACAGCGAAACATGGGTGAGCGTGGTGGTGCGGTCGCCGATGACGTGGCGCAGCACGTTGGCCATGTCGGCCGCGGCCATCTGGCCGTCCGGCGCGGGCTTGGCCTTCAGCGGATGGTCTTTGACCAGATGCGGCTTCTTCGGCTTGGGCTTCACCGGCGCCGAGCAGCGCCGCAACCGTGGCGTCGGGCTCGGCCGGGATGAACAGATCGACCGGCGGCAGCCCCTCGTAATCCATGCTCCAGCCGTTGTGCAGGTTCTGGTCGAGCGACACCTGGATCACGGTCGCCGACGGCGTGCTGCCGATCGCCTTGAAGGTGCCGCCGAGATCGACCCAGTCGAGGCTCAGGATGACGTCGGCGTCCTTCACCGCAGCAATCAGATCGTCGGTGGCGAAGGTCGCCGGCAAGCCGACGTGCAGCGGATGATCGGTCGGGAACGCGGCGCCGATCTTGAGGTTGGTGGCGACGTGCGCATCGAGCGCTTCGGCAAGCTCGACGCGCCGCTTCCAGTCGTCGACCTTGCGCGACATGCGGCCGGCAAGGATCAGCGGCTTCTTGGCGCCGGCGAGGATTTCGGCCGCCTTCTTGACGAGATCGGCCGAGGGTCCCTGCACCATCGTCGGCATGTAGCGCTTGGCGTCGATCGGCGGCAGCGGCGCCGGCAGCTTGCCCTCCTGCACCTCGGCGTCGAGGTTGATGTAGGTCGGGCCGCACGGCGCGGTGTTCGCCATCCAATAGGCGCGCAGCACCGACTCGCGCGCGGCGCCCGCCGACGCCGGCTGGTCGTCCCATTTGGAGAAGTTGCGGATGATGGCGCCCTGGTCGGCCGCGGTGTGGATCCAGTCGATCCAAGGCCGGCGCTTCATGGCGTCGACCGGCCCGGTGGCGCCGAGGATCAGGATCGGCATGCGGTCGCACCAGGCGTTGAAGATCGCCATGGTGGCGTGGAACAGGCCGACGTTGGAGTGCACCGCCGCGGCCATCGCCTTGCCGGTGACCTTTGCATAACCATGCGCGATCGCGACCGCCGCCTCCTCATGCAGGCAGAGCAGCATCTGCGGCTGCTCGTTGCCGAGGAAGTTGACGATCGAATCGTGCAGCCCGCGATAGCTCGCGCCCGGATTGAGCGCGATATAGGGAATATCGAGCGCGCTCAGCGTCTCAGCGACGACGTCGCTGCCGAATGCCGGCGCGTTGGTGCTGTAGGGAACCTGAAGCCGTTCGACCTTGTGCACATCGGGGTCGGCGGCAGTGCTTGATTTCGGGGCCATGGTGCTCACGTCCAGGGTTCGGCCGGCCATCCTTACGGGCGCCGGTCTGAAGGGACGGAGCACGCTTGCGGACGCGGCGAAAGCGCTGGAAAAAGACCATAGCGAGGCAGGCGCGTCAAACCCATTTTGTCGCAAGGGCAGATGTCTTGCGACAAGCGCGTAACACACTCGGCGTCATGCCCGGGCTTGACCCAGGGCATCCATGATGCGGCTGCCAGGACAAAGGACGTACGGCTTTGCTTGCCGGAAAGTCATCATGGATCGCCGGATCAAGTCAGGCGATGACGACTGTATGTGGGGCGACGCTCGCACCAAAGGCGATGGAGTTATAGCGGCTAAGCTGCCCGCACGCGGTTGAAGAAGCTCGCCACCTTGGCCTCGAGGTCCTGGGCGCGCGCCGAGAGCCGCTCGGTCCAGCCGCCGATTTCGCCGATAGCGGCGGTGGCCTGTCCCGCCGCCTGCTCGATCGACTTGATCTCGGCAGACGAACGCGTCGTATTTCCCGCTACGGTCTGGATGCTGCTCGCGATTTCGCGCGTGGTGGCGCCCTGCTGATCGACCGCGGAGGCGATCGAAGTCGAGACCCTGGTGAGTTCGTGAATGGTGCGGCCGATCGAGCCGATCTCGCCGACCGCGCCCTTGGTCGCTTCCTGGATCGCGGCAACCTGCTGCGAGATTTCATCGGTGGCGCGCGAAGTCTGGTTGGCGAGCGCCTTGACCTCGGCGGCAACCACGGCAAAGCCCTTGCCGGCCTCGCCGGCGCGAGCGGCTTCGATGGTGGCGTTGAGCGCCAGCAGATTGGTCTGTGCCGCGATCTTCGAAATCAGCCCGACGACCGATCCGATGCGCTCAGCGGCTTCGTCGAGCGAACGGATCGTCTGGTTGGTCCGCTCGGTGTCGGATACCGCCGATCGCGCCATGTCCAGGCCGCGCGCGGCCTGCTGGCCGATCTCCTGGATCGAGTTGGACAGCTCCTCGGTCGCGGCCACGGTGAGATCCACGCTCTGGCTGGTTTCGGTTGAGGCGGTCGAGGCCAAAGTCATTCGGCGCATGGTGTCATCGGTCAACTGCTGCACCGTGACCGACGTCGCGGTCAACGAGCCGGTCGCTTCCTTCAAGGCATCGATCACACCGCCGATCGCGTCGTCAAACTCGCGGATGGCTGCATCGATCACTTGGCGACGCGCCGAAGTGGCGTCCTTCACGCGCTGCAGATAGAACGTCGATGTGGTGGCGAGGTCGAAGTAGAACGCCTGCGAGAGAACGTGCAGCAGGTCGGCGAGCTTGGCGGACGAGAACGGATGCCTGCGCCGCAAGACGCCAATTGACGTCCTCAACACCGCGGCGGACGAATTCATGCGGGCACGACCCTCGAAACCGAGGGTGGTTTCCTGGTCGATGGTGTGGCGGCAGCATGCCAGGTATTGAGGACCGAACTCGGCTTTGAGCAGCGCCTGGAATTGGGCGATTTCAATCCGCCGGAAGTCGGAGCCATGCCGCTTGTACGTTTCGGCCACCTGACTCAGCCGCGCCGCCCCGGCAATCACTTCATCGACTGCCGTGCCGAGATGCGGGTCGAGGATCGGCGCAAGCTCGCGCAGCACGCCGCGGGCGCGGTCGTCGATCAGATAGTTGGCCAGTCGGGCGACCAACTCGGGGGCGACAGGCGGCAGCGTCATCAATGGGGAAACCGGTGTTGACCAGAAGTACCGAGGTATAGGGAGGAATGGTTGTCTGAGCCTTAATGACCCTGTTTCCAGGCCCGTGCGGCAGCGCAAAACCAATTCTCCCGGCACGGAATATCGTGTCCGTGCTGACGGTTGCCCATGACCGGCAAGACGCATAGGCTTTGCCGGCTGGACAGTGGTGGGTCGCGGGTCGTGGCGTCGGGAGAAGAGCGAATCCGGCAACTGACGCAGCGGATGCTGCGAAAGAAGCTGTTTGTGGTCCTCTCGACGGGCGGCACCACGGCGGACCAGATCGCGGCCTTGCTGCCGCAGCACCTCGAATACATGATCGGCCTGGAGAAGGACGGCACGCTGTTCGCCTCCGGTCCGCTTACGGCCGGACCGGACGCCCCCGCCGGCGACGGTCTCACCATACTGCGCGCCGCGAACGCTGAGGAAGCACGCAAGATCGCCGCGGCCGATCCGTTCATCGTCCACAAGCTCCGCACCTTCGAAGTGCGCGAATGGACGGTGATGGAGGGCTCGCTCGGCCTGAAGGTGAATTTCTCCGACCAGACGCTGGAGATCGCGTGAAGCCGGCCTGACGGCCCTGTTCGGGAGAGATGATGGACACGGTCGGATTCGTCGGCGTCGGCAAGATCGGCCTGCCGATCACGGAAAATCTCATCAAAAGCGGCTATCGCGTGCTCGGCTACCGGCGAAGCTCGCTGGCCGATTTCGAGAAGCTCGGCGGCGTGGCCGCCAAATCGCCGGCCGAGATCGGCAGGCAATGCGACATCGTGTTCTCCTGCGTGCCAACGGCCGCGGCGGTGGACGAGGTCGTAAACGGAGCCCAGGGCCTGATCCATTCGGCGCGGCCAGGGCAGGTCATCGTCGAACTTGGCTCGCATCCGGTGCCGGACAAGCAGAAGCACGTCGCACCGCTGGCGAAGAAGGGCGCGGCCTATCTCGACGGCGAGGTCAGCGGCACGCCCGGCATGGTGGCGGCGCGCAAGGGCGTGATCTATCTCGGCGGCGACGCCGAGGCCGCCAAGAAGGTCGAGCCGGTGATCAAGGGCTTCGCCGACCTCTGCCTCTATTTCGGGCCGTTCGGCGCGGCCACCAAGGTCAAGCTCATCAACAACCTCCTGGTCGCCATCAACATCGCGGCCACCGCCGAGGCGATGGCGCTGGGGCTGAAGGCCGGCGTCGACATCGACCTGATGATCAAGGCAATCGCCTCCGGAAGCGGCGGCTCGACCCAGTTCGGCATCCGCGCGCCGTGGATGGCGCAGCGGCGCTTCCAGCCGGTGCAGGGCCAGGCGTCGCTGCTGTTCCACTATTTCCATATGATCGAGCAATGGGCCGACGAGACCGGTACGGCGACGCCGCTGCTCGACCGCGCCATCGAGCTCTACCAGAAATGCTGCGACATGGGGCTTGGCGACAACCACGACGTCGCGGTGATGATCGACGTGATCAATGCGTTGCCAAGAAAACAACCCAGCGAGAAACACTGAAAGACAGGAGCCCGCGATGATCGGCGTCAAGAAGATCGCCCACGCCACCTACGAGACGCCCGATCTCGACAAGCAGGTCGAATACTACACCGACATCCTGGGGCTCAATCTGGTCACGAAGGAGAAGGACACGGCGTATCTCGCCTCGACGCTCGACCACCATTCCGTGGTGCTGCGCAAGGGCGATCATTCCAAGTGCGTGCGGCTCGGATTCCAGGTCGGGACCGACGACGATCTCGGCGAGTTCGAGAAGCAGACGGCGGCCCACGGCATCAAAATCCAGCGCAAGAACGATCCCGAGCCCTCGATTGCCGAGCTGGTGAGCTTCGAGGATCCCAAGGGCACGGTGATGGAGGTGTTCAAGCGCGCCAACTTCCGGCCGCAGAAGTATCCGACCAAGGGCATCGTGCCGCACAAGCTCGGCCACGTCGCCTTCTTCGTCAAAGACGTCAAGAAGACCACCGACTTCTACTGCGACGTGCTGGGCTTCCGCGTCTCCGACTGGATGGGCGACTTCTTCTCGTTCCTGCGCTGCGGCACCGACCACCACACCATCAACCTGATGCAAGATGCCGAGAACCGGCACTTCCACACCGCGTTCGAGCTGCGCGACTGGGGCCACATGCTGACGGCCTGCGACTATCTCAGTCTCAACGGCTACAAGCTCTTGTGGGGACCCGGCCGGCACGGCATCGGCCACAACCTGTTCACCTATCACCGCGCGCCGAACGGCCTGATCACCGAGCTGTTCGCCCAGCTCGACCAGATGAACGAGGCGCTTGGCTATTTCGAGCCGCGGCCCTGGCATCGCGACCGGCCGCAAAAACCGAAGGTGTGGCAAAAGGACCCGAACGCGTCGAATTACTGGGGTATCATGCCGACCGAAGAAATGCGCAAATAGCATGTCATCATAAGGGCCGGGCGCAACGACGCCCTGCCGACAGGGAGGAAACGATGCCAAAGCCGTGTGGAAATGCGCTGCGCACTTTCGCCGCCGCGTTCGTTGCCGGGTTGCTGACGCTGACGGGCGCCGCCGCGCAAAGCGGCAACCCGATCAAGGTCGGCATGAGTCTCGCGCTCACCGGCGCCGGCGCTTCACCGACCAAGGTGATTCAGACCTCGATCGAAATCTGGCGCGACGACGTCAACGCCAAGGGCGGGCTGCTCGGACGCCCAGTCGAGCTCGTCATCTACGACGACCAGAGCACGCCGGCGAACGTACCGGGCATCTACACCAAGCTGATCACCGTCGACAAAGTCGACCTGCTGCTCGGGCCTTACGGCACGAATTTCGTCGCGCCGGCGCTGCCGACCATCATCCAGAACAAGAAGCTGACCATCAGCTTCACCGCGATCGGCATCAACGACAAATTCCACTACGATAAGTACTTCTCGATGGTCTCGACCGGACCGGAGGGCGTGAACGCCTTCTCGATCGGCTTCTTCGATCTCGCCATGGCGCAGAAGCCGAAGCCGCAGACCGTCGCGATCCTTGCGGCCGACGCCGAGTTCGCACAGAGCGCGGCCCAAGGCGCGCGCGAGGAAATCAAGAAGCACGGCCTCAAGCTCGTCTATGACAAGAGCTATCCGCCGAGCACGACGGACTTCGCGCCGGTGGTCCGCGCGGTGCAGGCAACCAATCCAGACATCGTCTACATCGGCGCCTATCCGCCGGACAACGTCGGCATCATCCGCGCCGCCAATGAGGTCGGGCTGTCGCCCAAGATGATGGGCGGTGCGATGATTGGCATGCTAGTGACGCCGATCAAGGTTCAGCTTGGCCCGGCCGCCAACGGCCTGATCACCGGCGAGAACTTCGCCGCCTCCTTGGCATCGAAAATCCCCAGCTCGGCCGATTTCCTCAAGCGCTATGGCGAAAAGGCCGCCGCCGCCCACATCGACCCGCTGGGCTTCGCCTGGGGCCCGTTCGCCTACTCGGCCGGCCAGACGCTGGCGCAGGCGGTGACCGAGACCAAGAGCCTCGACCACGACAAGCTCGCCGCCTACATGCACAAGGCGAGCTTCAAGACCGTGTCCGGCGACTTCTCGTTCGCCACGGACGGCGAATGGTCGAAGTCGCGTATGGTCTGGACGCAGGTGCAGAATGCGCAGCCGAACAACCTCGAGCAATTTCGCGACGGCAAAGCGCAGCCGATCGTGTGGCCACCCGAGAGCAAGACCGGCAACCTGATCTATCCGTACGGCGACGCGCGGAAGAAATAACGCTCGCAAGGGAGGGTAACATGATGAAAGTGGCTCGAACGGCGTTGCGCGCCGTCCCAGCGCTGCTGGCGTGCCTGCTCGCGGCGGCGCCAGCGCAGGCCGCCGATCCGATCAAGGTCGGCATGTCGCTGGCGCTGACCGGCGGCGGCGCGCCGGCCGGCAAGATGCTGCAGGCCGCGATCGAGCTCTGGCGGGACGACGTCAACGCCAAGGGCGGCCTGCTGGGACGCCCGGTCGAGGTCATCGTCTACGACGACCAGAGCAACCCCGCGGGCGTGCCGGGCCTCTACACCAAGCTCATCACCGTCGACAAAGTCGATCTGCTGCTCGGGCCCTATGGCACGAACTTCGTGGCGCCCGGCCATGCCGACGATCATCAAGAACAAGAAGATGGTCATCAGCTACACCGCCATCGGCATCAACCGACCAATACGACTATCCGAAATACTTCTCGATGGTTCCGGTCGGACCGGAGGGCGTGAATGCCTTCTCCAATGGCTTCTTCGAAATGGCGGCGGCGCAGAAACCGAAGCCGCAGACCGTCGCGATCCTGGCCGCCGATGCCGAGTTCGCCCAGGCCACGGCCCAGGGCGCGCGTGAGGAGCTGAAGAAACACGGCTTCAAGCTGATCTACGACAAGAACTATCCGCCGAGCACGACGGACTTCACGCCGGTGGTGCGCGCGATGCAGGCGCCAATGCCGACATCGTCTATCGTCGGCGCCTATCCGCCCGACAACGTCGGCATCGTGCGCGCGGCCAACGAAGTCGGTCTCAACCCGAAATTTTCGGCGGCGCGATGATCGGCATGCTGATCACGCCGATCAAGGTCAATCTCGGGCCTGTCATCAACGGCCTCGTCATCTCGCGAGAGCGTTCGTGCCCTCGCCGAAGCTGCAGTTTCCGGGCCTCGACGACCTGATGAAGCGCTATCAGGCCGAGGCGCCCGAACCTGAAGACCGACGCGATCGGCTTCGCCTTCGTGCCGTTCGGCTACGCCGCCGGCCAGGTGCTGGCCCAGGCGGTCACCGAGACCAAGAGCCTCGACCACGACAAGCTTGCCGCCTACATCCACGGCCACACCTTCAAGACCGTGGCCGGCGAAATCGCGTTCGGCAAGGACGGAGAATGGAGCAAGACGCGCCAGTTGCTGACGCAGTTCCAGAACGTCGAGCCAAACAACGTCGAGCAGTTCAAGAGCGGCGACAAACAGCCGATCCTGTGGCCGCCGGAGTACAAGACCGGCGAGATGATCTATCCGTACGAAAAGGCGCGGGGCAAGTAGCCGGGAAACACAAGACGTTCCCGCAATCGTCCCGCTTCGTTCTCAAAGCGCGAATCGGTTCCATGAACGGAACCGATTCTGCCGCGGAAATTTTCCGTTAACGCGGCGCGCGATGATCCGGGTCTGCGGCGCGCCGCACCAGGGATGACAAAGGTCTACTTCGCCATCGCAGGCCGCGATCGACCGCCGGCAGATACTCGGGCCGCATGTCGGTGGTCTTGGCCTTGTCCTGGATCGGCGGGCGCGGCAGCTTCGCCGTGCCCGGCTCCATCATGAAGGTGTAGTCGAGCGAATACCACGGGTCCTTGACGCCCGGCGCCGGCGGCTTCTCGTTGTCGTGGCGGACGTAGTTGCCGAGCAGCCGCCGCGTCACGCCGAACTGCACGTCGGTCTCGATGTTCGGATCGTCCGGCAGATAGACCTGCGAGATGTGGGTCTTGTAGCCCGGCTTGTAGATCAGGAAATGCAGATGCGCCGGCCGCATGTTGTGGCGGCCCTGCGCGCGCAGCAGATCGCCGACCGGGCCGGTGATCGGGATCGGATAGCCGGCCGGCTTGATGCTGCGGAACGAGAAGCGACCTTGCCGGTCGGTCAGTGAACTTGCCGCGCAGGTTCATGTCGGCCTGGGTCGGATCCTGGTTCTCGTAAAGCCCTTCGGTCGAGCTCTGCCAGACGTCGACCTCGGCGTCGGCCACCGGCTTGCCGTCGCGGTCGTTGACCTGGATGTTGCAGAACAGCTCCGGCCCCGGCGTCGGCGAGCGGATGATCGAGCCGCCGTTTTCGGTGCGCGGCGAATCGGTGCGCCAGAACGGTCCGAGCAGGTTCGCGGTGGTCTCGGTCGCGCCGTTGTTGCCGTTGTTGAGCAGGCAGACCAGCGTCGAGACGCCGAGCGAGCCCGACGCCAGCACCGCCTCGTTGTGGAAGGCGTTTGAGCTCTGCCCGATGGCATTGATGATAGCGCAGGCCTGGTGGAACTCCTCCTCGGTCAGCTTCGCCTCGCGGATGAAGGCATGCAGGTGCTTGACCAGCGCCGTCATCACCTCGCGGAAGCGCGGATTGGGCGCGCGCGCGATCTCGGTCAGCACCGCCTCGGTGACCTGATCCGGACCCTCGATGATCATGGCAACTCTCCCGGCGGCTGTCCGCCTGCTGTATTCCTTGGCCGAATTGATATGCTTGCCGACCCGTTTGCTCAATCCCCCGAAACCGACACCCTGCCCCACTCTTTTGCCGCGAGTTGAAAATGGCCCCGCACCGGATCGACACCCACCACCACCCCTATCCGCCGGCTACGTCAGGAAAGACCGGCGACGTGCTGAAGCACACCACGCACGCCTTCTACGACCGGCTGCAGCAAATGGCAGCCGAGCCAGGCCATCGAAGCGATGGACAAGAGCGGCATTGCGGTTTCGGTGCTGTCGATCTCCACACCCAGCGTATGGCTGGGCGATGCCGCCGCATCCCGCACCTTCGCCCGCGAGTGCAACGAGGCCGCGGCGGAAATCCAGCGGGACTACAAGGGCCGCTTCGGCCATTTTGCGGCGCTGCCGCTGCCGGACACCGAGGGCTCGCTGCGCGAGATCGAATATGCCCTCGATCAGCTCGGCGCCGACGGCTTCGCGCTCACGACGAACTATCTCGACAAGCTATCCTGGCGACGAGGCGTTCCGGCCGGTGTTCGAGGAGCTCGACCGCAGGAAAGCCGTGGTCTATTTCCACCCGACCGCGGCGAGCTATGCGTTCAATATAATCCCCGGCGTTCCGCCGCCCACCCTCGAATTTCCGTTCGACACCACGCGCGCGATCGCCAGCCTGCTGTTCAGCGGCACGTTTCACCGCTGCCCGAATATCAAATGGATCTTCTCCCATGGCGGCGGCGCGCTGGCGATGTTCGCGCACCGGCTGTCAGGGCCTCGCCAAGAACCGGCCGGAGATTGGCGCCCGCGTGCCGAATGGCGTGATGCACGAGTTGAGCAAGATTTATGTCGACGTGGTCGGCGTCACGTCGCCCGGCGCGATGCGCGCGGTGCTCGACATCGTGCCGATGTCGCACCTGTTGTTCGGCTCGGACTTTCCGTTCTGGGACGCCGGACGTCACGGTGAAGGGCCTCGCCGCGCTGAAGCTGTCGGCCGCCGACCTCGCGGCGATCGAGCGCGACAATGCGCTGCGGCTGCTGCCGAGGTTGCCGAGGTAGACTTCTGGTACCAACCGTTCCGCGTCGTCATGGCCGGGCTTGTCGCGGCCATCTCGTTTAGGGACGCACTGACCTTCCTAAGCGGGATGCGCGGGTCAAGCCCGCGCATGACGTGGATAAATCGGCGCGAGCGGCCCTACTTCCCGCTCTGCTCCTTGTCGCGCAGCGTCTTGAGCAAGGCGCCGCCGTTGTTGGCGGCCCACAGCGCGCCGGTCGCGGCGGCAAGCTGCATCACCGTGTGCAGCTCCTCCCAGCTCGCGCCGGCCTTGCGCGCCGCCGCGGCGTGAGCCTGGGCGCCGACGGTGTTGTGCTCGGCCAGCAGCATGCCGAACAGGATGAGCTGCGTCGTCTTCATGTCGATGACGCCGGAGTAGAACGCGCCCCTGCGCAGTTGCTCGGACACCCGCAGGAACTCCGGGATTGACGTCGCCGGAGAACTCGAACCGCGCCGCAGGCAGCGGCGGCAGCGTGCCGAACATCTCGACGTAGCTGTCGCGGAATTTTTCCAGATCGTCGGGCAATTTCTTGTTCGCGCCGCTCATCACTCCACCTTGATCTTGGCGTCCTGGATGACCTTCCGCCATTTCGGCTCCTCGGACTTGATGAAGTCCATCAACTCCTCAGGCGAGCCGGCGATCGACTGGAACAGGTAGCGGTCGAGGAACGTCTTCTGGAATTCCGGGTCGGCGAACATGCCGCGAACCTCGGCGTTGATCTTGGCCACCACATCGGGCGGCATGCCGGCCGGGCCGACCAGCCCGAACCATGACACCGCCTGGAAGCCCGGCACCGTCTCGGCCACGGTCGGGACATCCGGCAGTTGCGGCATGCGCTTCTTGCCGCCGACCGCGATGAGCTTGAGCTTGCCGCCCTTCCATTGCGGCACCGCGGAGCCGGCGCTGACGAAGCACATCTGGATATGACCGGCGACGACGTCGTTGGTCGCCGGCGCCGCGCCCTTGTAATGCACGGCCTGAACCTTCACGCCGGTCATCGCCTCGAACAGCACCATGTTGAGATGGCCGCTCGAGCCGATGCCGTAGGTGCCGTAGTTGATCTCGCCCGGCTTCTGCTTGGCGAGTTCGATCAGCTCCTTGACGTTGTTCGGCGCGAATGACGGATGCTCAATCAGCCCGTGATTGATGATCATCAGACCGGAGATCGGCGTGAAGCTCTTGTACGGATCGTAGGGCAGCTTGGCATAGAGGCTCGGGTTGGCGATGAAGGTGCTGTCCGGCGCGATGAACAGGGTATGGCCGTCGGCCGGCGAGTTGACGATGAATTCGGCGGCGATCTGGTTGTTGGCGCCGGGCTTGTTCTCGACCACGGCCTGCGCGCCCCAGGCCTTGCTGAAGCGCTGGGCCAGCGCGCGGCCGATGATGTCGGTGACGCCGCCGGCCGGCGCCGGCGAGACGATGGTGATGGTCCGGCTGGGATAGGTCTGTGCGTCGGCCGCACCCGCGGCAAGCAGCCCGAGCGCCAGCCAAGACGGCGAGTTGTTTTGTCATCGTCGTTCCTCCCGCGCGGAGCTTCCCACGTTTCGCCCTCATGCTCTAGAGTGCGCCGGTGTGTCGAAAGGTCCGGGAGTGATCCATGAGTGCGAGCGCCAGCAACGCCCCTGTCCTGGTCGTCGGCGGCGGCATCGGCGGGCTTGCGACCGCGCTGGCGCTGTCGCGCAAGGGCATTCCCGGTCCAGGTGCTGGAGCAGGCGCCAGAGTTCAAGGAGATCGGCGCCGGCATCCAGCTCGGCCCCAACGTGTTCCGGATGTTCGAGGTGCTCGGGCTGACCGAGCAGATGTTCCACTGGTGCGCGTTTCCCGACCGGGCTGGAATTTCGCGACTCGATCACCGCCGAGACCATCGTCGACCTGCAGATCGACCAGCGCTTCCATGACAACTACCGCGCGCCCTACGGCGTCATTCACCGCGCCGACATGCTCAATGTCATCCTCGACGCCTGCAAGAGATCGAACCTGATCAAGCTCGCCACCTCGCAGAAGGTCGTCTCGATCGACGACGACGGCAGCGGCGTCACCGCGAAGACCGAGACCGGCGAGACCTACAAGGGCGCCGCGCTGGTCGGCTGCGACGGGCTGTGGTCCACCGTGCGCGAGCATATCGTCGGCGACGGCAAGCCCGTGGTGTCCGGCCACATCGCCTATCGCGCCGTGCTGCCGACCTCCGAGTGGCCGAAGGAATACCGCCTGCCGAAGATGATCATCTGGTGCGGCGAGAAGACCCATCTGGTGCACTATCCGCTGCGCCGCGGCGAACTGTTCAACCTGGTCGTGGTGTTCCACTCCGACCGCTACGAGGAAGGCTGGGACACCTACGGCGATCCGGCCGAGCTGCACGCGCGCTTCGCCGACAAGTGCGAGCCGGTGCGCACGCTGCTGCAGAAGGTCAACGCCTGGAAGATGTGGGTGCTGTGCGACCGCCCGGCGATCAAGGACTGGACCAAGGGCCGCATCACGCTGCTCGGCGACGCCGCGCATCCGATGCTTCAGTATCTCGCGCAGGGCGGCAACATGGCGATGGAGGACGCGGTCTGCCTCGCCAACCAGATCGAGGCGAGCGGCCGCGACTACGCGGCGGCGTTCAAGAAATACCAGGAGCTGCGATATCTGCGCACCGCGCGGGTGCAGCTCATGGCGCGCGTGTTCGGCGAAATCTATCACGCCAGCGGCGTCAATCGCGAATTGCGCAACAAGGTGCTGCGCGAATGGAGCCGACCAGGGCAGCATCGACATGTCGTGGCTCTACGGCGAGCAGCCGGAGCTGCCGCATGTCGACAACGTGCCGCTGCCGCCGCCGACCCTGCTGGCGTCGTGACGCGATCGTACCTAACGCTTCAAGCAATATTCATCCGGGAGGAGAACGCCGATGGCGAAGCTCGACGATCTGATCGAAGACCTGGTGACCGCGAACCACGTGCTGGCGAAGCTCGGCATCGTCGATTCGTTCGGCCATGTCAGCGTCCGCCATCCGGACAAGCCGGATCGCTTCTTTCTGTCGTGCTCGCGGGCGCCCGAGCGCGTCAAGCGCGACGACATCATGGAGTTCAATCTGGAGTGCGAGCCGATCGACGCCAAGGGCCGCAATCCCTACACCGAGCGCCCGATCCACGGCGGCGCCTATGAGGCGCGGCCCGACGTGATGTGCGTGATCCACAACCACAGCCCGGGCGTCATCCCCTACGGCATCACCGGGCACAAGATGCGGCCGGTGATGCACATGTGCGCCAGCATCGGCCACGAGGTGCCGATCTGGGACCAGCACAAGAAGTTCGGCGACACCGACCTGCTGGTCCGCACCATGGCCCAGGGCCGCGACCTCGCCAAGAAGCTCGGCAAGGGCGCGCACCTGCCTGATGCGCGGCCACGGCTGCGTCGTGGTCGGGCCCTACATGCGCCGCACCGTCTACACCGCGGTCTATCTGGAGCTGAACGCCAAGCTGCAGATGCAGGCCGAGGCGATGAGCAAGAAGGTGCGCTTCCTCACCAAGGGCGAGGCCGCGGCAGTCGTGAAGACCACATCGCCGGCCAACGTCAACCGCGCCTGGGAGAACTGGTGCCGCATGGTGGATCGGCCGTACGGGAATAGCTCTCCGCACGTGTCCCGGGACACGGTGTCCTACAACGGACCGAAATTCGGCGGCGGCACGCGGCGCTGCGAGGCCGCTTCGTAGGCCGAGGCGATCTTCAGCAGCACATCCTCCTTGCCGGGCTCGGCGCGGAACACCAGCGAGAACGGCAGGCCGGCGCCGGGATCGTCGTCGGCGTGTCGGACGCCTTCGAGACGTAGCGCTTGCCGTCCGGCGTGAGCTGATAGACCGGATCGTAGACCGTGGTGACGTAGCCCGCCGGGATCAGCACCTCGGTCAGGCCGGCGTTCGGGCCGCTGACAGCGACTCCGGCCGCAGATTGCTGGCGATGTTGTACTGATAGGCGTGGCCGATCAGCCCCGGCGGCCACGGCGTGTGCAGCCGCACCAGCGCGTCGAGCTTGTTCTCCAGGATCACCATCATGTCGGCGCGGCGCAGTAGCTCGCGCAGCATGATGCGCTCGTTGACGCCCTGCCGCCGGCCGTGCGGATTGCGCGGATCGGCGACCTCCTCCCAGTTCTTGAACGCCGCGCGCTGGTCGTCGCCCCAGAATTTCGAGCGCGCGTTGAGCTTGGCCCAATCGGTCAGCGTCTCGCGGAAGCCTTTGGCCTTCCAGTCCGCGGCGCGGCGCGACAGGTATTGCGAGATGTGGAAGCGGAACGCCATCGCCATCTCCTGGTTCTGGATGGTGGCGAGGTCGAGATTGCTCGGCGGCGCGATCCGGCCTTCGGCCATCTCGACGCAGTAGTCGATCGGCTGCATCTTGCCGGTGCCGAATATCTTTCCCGGCATAAATTCGGTCGGCACGATGGCGGCGGCGAAATCCGGAAACACCGGCGTGCCGTCGGCCTTCAGGCGGAACAGCAGGTCCGGCATGAACACCGGCACCAGCCGCGCCAGCGCCGCGCGGAAATCGACCTTCATCTGCTCGACGTCGGGGTCCGGCGTCCACAGCGGATCGCCGGACTCCACCAGCGTCACGCCGAGATGGCCGCCGAGCACGGCCTTGATCTCCTTTGTCGCCGCGCTGACGATCGGCTCCTCGGTCTTCGAGCCCGGCGGGATCGACCATCGACTCGCGGATCACGCCGAGCCGCAACCCTTTCAGCGCACCCGGCGCGCCGGCCGCCTTGGCGTGGCCTGCGTACGACGGCTCAGCACCGACGAGCGCGGCACCGTGGTGAAGACATCGCGCGGATCGTAGTAGCCCTCGACCGGGTCCTTCAGCGCATCGAGGATCTTGGCGCAGTCCTCGATCTTGCGCGCATGAATGCCGGAGCGGTCGCAATAGATGTCGGCGCCGATCGCGCCGCCGTCGAAGCCGAGCATCGACTTGTGCGGCAGGATCAGCGCCACCGCGTTGTGGTTCGACGGGCCGCGGCACGACGCCCGCGTCTCCTCGCCGAGTGCCGCCATCACCAGGTTGGCGCTGACCGAGACGCCCGAACCCGAGCTTGAGCCGAGCGAGGCCGAGCGCGTGGTGTCGTAAACATTCGACGGATTGCCGGCCCAGGTGCTGCGCTGATAGCCGAGCGTCGAAGGCAGCACCTTGTCGGGCTGGTTGCGGCCGCCGGGATCGCCGGCGCGGCCGTTGTATTCGGTGTTCACCGCCTTGGCGAAGATGATCGCGCCCTTGTTGCGAAGCTGCTCGACCAGCACATGGTCGCGCGCCGGAAAGTCGATGTCGTAGCGTGCGTCGCCGCCGCCGGTCGAACGCATGTCCTTGGTGTCGAACGGGTCCTTGAAGGCGAACACCACGCCGTACATCGGCATCTTTTCGAGATCGGGATTTTGCCCGAACTGCTTTGTCCAGTTCGGCGGCGCGCTCCAGCGCGTCGGGCTGCTGGCGGAAGAACTCGCACACCGGCGGCGCGTTCGGCGGCAACGGCCCGAGCGACGGATGCTTGTCGAACTCGCCCCAGCAGGTCACCGAGCGCTCGCCGCGGATGTTGAGCGTGCCGATGGCGTTGAGCTGGCCCGACGTTGGGAATGCCGACGATCATGCCGAATTGCTGCTGCACGTCGGGCTTCGACGCGGTCGCCTCCATGCGGCCGTATTCGATCGGCGGGCCCTTGTACTTGTCGAGGTCAGGCAGGATGGTCGAGGCCTTCACCGTCTCTCGTCGGAAACTTCAGCGCCGTGCCCGCGCGCACCACGCCCTTGGCCTCTGCAACCGCGGCGCCATCCGCGGTCACCAGCATGCTGGACACGCCGTTGTAGGCACGCACGCGGGCGAGATAGCGCTGCACCACGCCGACCACCGTGGTCGCGCCCGACCGGATCGCCGCATGCAGATCGTCGATCGTCGCCTCTTCGAGACGGAACGATTGGGTCTTGGATTCGGTCCTGTCGAGCATCGTCATTCCCCTCGGAGGCCAGTTGGGGACCATTTCGGCATATTAGCCAGGGCAGGATCAATGCTTTCGATGACCCGCGAACAAAGTTAGCGTCCGCAGGCCGCACGCGGCGCTACCGCTTGGGTGCGGCGCACATGGTGTGGCGACGCCTCGTCCAAGGAAGCCCACTCTTGGATGTTCTTCGTTTGGCACACGGGCACCGTCGGCAAGAGCGACGACGCAAACGGCGTCAAGCTTGTCGGACCCGAGCGTCTCTCCCGAATGGTTCTCGATGCTGGCCTGACATCATGGCTCAAACTCCCCAATTCAAAGCAGGTAGGAACAATGTTGTATTGCATATGTGGCGATGTCGTATTACAATCGGATCATGAAAACATTAACCGTCCGATTGCCCGAGGCGCTCGTTTCACAAATCGAAACCGAGTCGCGCCGCCGGAAGCTGTCGAAGTCTGATGTGGTGCGCGAGCGATTGACGCTTCCGCTGCGGTCGCGACGGAGCCATCCGGCATCGCTAGACGCCATCGCCGATCTGATCGGCTCGGTTGATGGGCTGCCAGCCGATCTCGGCGCACGCAAAAAAGATTACCTCAAGGCGACGGGCTATGGCCGCAAGCGCCATCGTTGACGCGAGTTTTCTGGTAACGCTCCTCAGCCGCCGCGAGTCCAACCACCGTTGGGCGGTGGACCAAACACTTTTGTATCCACCGCCTTGGAAGACTTGCGAGGCGGCGCTTTCGGAGACGTTCCACTTGCTTGGCCCGCGCGGCGCTCCGAGCCTTGCAGCGCTCCTTCGCCGTGCCGCCGTCGTGCCCGCTTTTCATCTCGAGGAAGGCGCGCAAGCGGTACTTCGGTTGATGCAGAAATACGCGGACGTGCCGATGAGCTTCGCTGATGCCTGCCTGGTCCGAATGACCGAGACGCTGAACGATCCTGTGCTATTGACCACGGATACCGACTTCCGCATCTATCGGCGGCACAGCAGACAGGCCATACCATCTGTCTTGCCGCGCGGAAGGTCGCGACTTCGACCGTCAATCAGCTAATTGAGGATCGGTGGCTGAGTGATGTATTTGCCATTGTGACCTCTCCCATAAGGGCACAATAGAATCCGCCCATGCCTGATAGCAAAGTGCCCGGAACAATCTCCCCCTCCGACCTCGCCATTCTGGGCGAGCTCGAGCGCAAGGTGCTGTGGCTCGCGAGCTGGACCATCCACAATGCCAATCACCTGCGCGACAACGACGACGGGCTGAAGGTCGGCGGCCATCAGGCGTCGTCGGCCTCGCTCGCCACCATCATGACGGCGCTGTATTTCCGCACGCTGCGGCCGCAGGACCGCGTCGCGGTGAAGCCGCACGCATCGCCGAATTTCCACGCCATCCAGTATCTGCTGGGCAAGCAGACCCGCGACAGGCTTGAGCAGTTCCGCGGCTACAAGGGCGCGCAAAGTTATCCGTCGCGCACCAAGGACACAGACGACGTCGATTTCTCCACCGGCTCGGTCGGTCTGGGTGTGGCGCAGACGTTGTTCTCGTCGCTGGTGCAGGACTATGTCCGCGCCCACGGCTGGGGCCAAGAAATTGACGGAAAGGTCCGGCCGGAAGGCCGCATGGTGGCGCTGATCGGCGACGCCGAGCTCGACGAAGGCAACATCTTCGAATCCATGCTGGAGGGCTGGAAGCAGGGCCTGCGCAATTGCTGGTGGATCATCGACTACAACCGCCAGAGTCTCGACGCCGTGGTGCGCGAGGGCCTGTGGGAGCGTTACGAGCAATTGTTCAAGAATTTCGGCTGGGACGTGGTGATCGTGAAATACGGCTCGCTGCAGAAAGCGGCGTTCCGCGAGCCTGGCGGCGAGACGCTGAGGCAATGGATCGACCGCTGCCCGAACCAGCTCTACTCGGCGCTGGTGTTCCAGGGCGGCGCCGCCTGGCGCAAGCGCCTGCTCGACGAGATCGGCGACCAAGGCTCGGTGACCAAGCTCATCGAGGCGCGCAGCGACGACGAGCTGGCGCGGCTGATGAACAATCTCGGCGGTCACGACCTGCCGTCGCTGGTCGACGCCTTCGGCAAGATCGATCACGACCGGCCGACCTGCTTCATCTGCTACACCGTGAAAGGCTTCGGCCTGCCCATCGCCGGACACAAGGACAATCATGCCGGCCTGATGACGCCGGGGCAGATGGAAATATTTCGTCAGGCGATGAACATTCGCCAAGGCCACGAGTGGGATTTGTTTGAAGGGCTGGGCACGCAGGTCGACAAGCTGCAAGCTTACCTGAAAAATGTGCCCTTCTCGCAAAGCGGTCCGCGCCGACTCAAGGCACCGCACTATCCCGCGCCCGAGCAACTGGCGGTAACGATCCAGCCGGAGATGTCCACCCAGTTCGGCTTCGGCGCGCTGCTGAACGAGCTGGCGCGGGAGAAGACGCCGCTTGCCGCGCGCATCGTCACCACGTCGCCCGACGTCACGGTCTCGACCAACCTTGGACCGTGGGTCAACCGCCGCGGGCTGTTCGCGCGCAAGAGCATGGCCGACACCTTCAAGAGCGAGCGCATTCCGTCCACGTTCAACTGGGAGTTCTCACCCAAGGGTCAGCACATCGAGCTCGGCATCGCCGAAATGAACCTGTTCATCCTGCTTTCAGCGCTCGGCCTGTCGCATTCGATCAACGGCGAGCGATTGCTCCCCATCGGCACCCTGTACGATCCGTTCATCGCGCGCGGGCTCGATGCGCTGAACTACGCCTGCTACCAAGATGCGCGCTTCATCATCGTGGCAACGCCATCGGGGCTGACGCTCGCGCCCGAGGGCGGCGCACACCAGTCGATCGCCCAACCGCTGATCGGGCTGGCGCAGGATGGCCTTGCTGCGTTCGAGCCGGCGTTCGTCGACGAGCTTGCCGCGATTCTTGCCTTCGCGCTCGACTACATTCAGCGCGACGGCGATGGCGAGGCTTCCGAGCGCAACTGGCTGCGCGACGAAACCGGCGGCTCGGTCTATCTGCGGCTGTCGACGCGGCCGATCGAGCAGATCAAGCGGCCGATGACCGCCGAACTGCGGCAAGCCATCGTCGACGGCGCCTACTGGCTGCGCGAACCCGGCCCGAATTGCGAGGTGGTGGTGGCCTACACCGGCGCGGTCGCACCCGAAGCGATCCAGGCGACCGGCTTGATGGCCGAGGACCGCCGCGACGTCGGTCTTCTTGCCGTCACCTCGGCGGATCGGCTCAATGCTGGCTGGACCGCCGCGCTCCGGGCGCGCGAGCGCGGCCTCGTCCACGCCCGCTCCCATATCGAGCGGCTGTTCGCCGAGCTCCCGACCAACTGCGGCATCGTCTCGGTGCTCGACGGCCACCCCGCCACGCTCGCTTGGCTCGGCGCCGTCAACGGCCGCCGGGTACGACCGCTCGGCGTCGAGCACTTCGGCCAGACCGGATCAATCTCCGACCTCTACCGGCATTATGGAATCGACGCCAACGCCATCGTTGCCGCCGCCGAGGCCATTGCGCCCGGCCGGCCGATCCGGCATCTGCGTGCGCTCGGATGAGAACTCTCCGTCATTCCGGCCGAGCGACCCGCCTTCGCTCCCGACAGGAGCTACGGGCGGGTTAGAGTCCGCCGAAGCGCGGAGCGCATAGGCGGAAGCGAGTGCCGGAATCCATAGCCACAGTCACAAGGAAGGGACAGGGCACTAGCCCATCGACGACTTCGTGGTTATGGATTCCAGGATCGGCGCTTCGCGACGCCCCGGAATGATACATGGCAACTTTCAATTCCGATAACAAGCAAATCCCGGTCGCCATCGTCGGCGGCGGCCCGGTCGGGCTGATGCTGGCGCTGTTCCTCGACCGCTATGGCGTGCGCTCGGTGATCTTCAACGCCGAGCCCGAGGTGCGCCGCCATCCCAAGGGCTCGACGCACAACTCGCGCACCATGGAGCACCACCGCCGGCTCGGCATTGCGCCGCTGGTCCGCGGTCTCAGTCTGCCGATCGACCGTGCCACCGACGTGAGCTACTACACCCGTCTCACCGGCTGGGAGCTCGGCCGCCTCCCCTTGCCCTCGGAAACTGACAAGCGCCGCGCTGTCGCGGCCTCCACCGCGACCGACCAGATCCCCGAACCGCTGCTCCGCGCCAACCAGATGTATGTCGAGGGATTTCTGCTGGAGCATGCGCGGACGCGGCCGAACGTCACGGTCCGCTTCGGCTGGTCCGTGGCCGCATTCCAGGAGGACGAGACCGGCGTGACGGTTGAAGCGGAAGGCCGGGACGGTGGCCGCGAAACCTGGCGCGCGCAATATCTTGCCGGCTGCGACGGCGGGCGCAGCTTCGTGCGCCGTTCGCTGGCGCTGCGCTACCAAGGCTTCGCCAAGCTCGATTCGCCGCATTACGGCGGGCGTATGAACGCGACCTATTTTCGCGCGCCGACGCTCTACCGCGATCACCTCGCCGGGCGCCCGGGCTGGAACTATTGGATCGTCAATCCGGAGATGCGCTTTGTCCATGATCACGCTCAACGATCCGGACGAATTCCTGGTGTTCTCCAAAGGCTCAGACGAGGGCCTTACGCCGACCGACGCCAGCATGATCAAGCTGATCCAGGGCGGCATCGGCGCCGATCTGCCGATCCAAGTGCTCGGCCATTGGCCGTGGACCGCCGGCGTCGCTCTCGTCGCCGAACGCTTCACCGCCGGCCGCGTGGCGCTCGCCGGCGACGCCGCCCATCTGTTCACGCCGACCGGCGGCTTCGGCATGAACACCGGCATGGACGACGCGTCCAATCTCGGCTGGAAGCTCGCCGCGCTGGTGCAGGGTTGGGGCGGCCCAGGCCTGTTGAAATCCTACGAGATCGAGCGTCGGCCGATCGCCGAGCGCAACACCGTAGCGGCCCGCGACCTGAACAAGCATCTCATCGCCATGCCGGCGCCGGCCGAGATGGAAGACGACACACCTGAAGGGGCTGCGGCGCGACGGCTGGTCAGCGCGCATCTTGCGACCATGGGCGAGGAGTTCGCCTCGACTCGGCGTGCAGCTCGGCGCGCGCTATGACGGCTCGCCGATCATCGCAGGCAACGGGGCGCCGCCTCCCGATGACTACATCAACTACACGCCGTACGTCGATTCCTGGCGGTCGCATGCCGCACTATTGGCTCGGTTCGGGACGCAGCTACGGCGATTCGCTGTTCGACCGGCTCGGCGACGGGTTCAGCTTGATTCGACTCGGCGGCAAGGCGGCGGACACGTCGTCGCTCGAAGCCGCGGCGCGGGCGCGCAAGGTGCCATTGAAGACGCTTGATGTGCCGGCGTCCGATGCACGCGATCTCTACGGCTGCGATCTCGCGCTGGTGCGGCCCGATCAATATGTTGCCTGGCGCGGCAACGTGCCACCGGCCGATCCCGACAAACTGATCGCGCAAGTCACCGGCTCGATCTGGGGCGCGGCAGCCATGCGCGACCTCGCACCAAATTGACATTTCCGATCGGCTCGGCAATCAAGGCCGCGACTTTGCCGGCGCTGCTGCTGGCATACGCAATCCGGACATTCCGTTTCCAAGGAACCACGTCATGTCGAAGTGTCTGTCGATCATCGCCATCGCTGCCGCGCTGTTCGCAGCCTCGCCGAGCCACGCCGAGGATGCCTTTCCCAACCGTCCGATCCGGTTGATCGTGTGCCTCCCCGCCGGCGGCGGCGTCGACACGGTATCGCGGATGGTCGCCGACAAGATGTCGAAAATCCTTGGACAACCGGTGGTGGTCGAGAACAAGGGCGGCCAGTCCGGCAACCTCGGCACCGAAGCGGTCTACAATTCTACGCCCGACGGCTACACCCTGCTCGCCTCGCAGCCGGCGCCGATCACCACCGCACCGCTGCTGTTCAAGAGCCTGCCGTACGATCCCACCAAGCTCGAGCCGGTCGCGGTGATGTCGCGCATCTCCAATACGCTGCTGGTGCGCAAGGATTTTCCAGCCAACACCGTCAAGGAATTCATCGCCTACGTGAAGGCCAACCCGGGCAAGGTCACCTACGCCTCGCAGGGCAACGGCACGACGTCGCATCTGACCGGCGCGATGTTCGAGGCGGCGACCGGCACGAAGATGAACCACGTGCCCTATCGGGGCACCGCGCCCGCGATCAACGACCTGGTCGGCGGTCACGTCGACGTCATGTTCAATGAGCTCGCGACGTCAATCACGCTGCACAAAGGCGGACGCGCCAGGCTCCTCGCCGTCACCTCCGAGAAGCGCTTCCCTGAACTGCCGGATGTACCGACCATGGAGGAGGCCGGCGTGCCGAACTTCCTCTCCGACACCTGGAACGCGATCTCGGCGCCGCCCAAGACGCCGGCCGCGATCGTCGCCAAGCTCAACGCCGCAGTGAACCAGGCCCTGAAAGAGCCCGACGTCCAGGCCCATTTCAACCAGTTGCACCTGCAGGCCGTCGGCGGAACGACGCAGGACATGGCCAGGATCGTCAAGGACGACACCCAGCGCTGGGGCGCAGTGATCAAATCGGCTAACGTGACGCTGCAATAGACTTGATTCGACCGGCCGCGGCGGGCTGGTCGCAGCCGGCCGAGCCATGGACGAAAGTGCAGGCACAGGCGAGCGGGACCATTTCATCCCGGTCCGCAAGATCGATGTGCTGGAGGCGCTGATTGCGCACGGCGCGCTGCCGGGCGAGGCGGAGCAGGAGAATTTCCGCACATTCTGCCGCCTGCTCGGGGCGATCTACCATCATCAGTATTTCGACCAGCTCGAACGGCTGCGCAACGACTATTTCTACTTCAGTCCCGACCTCGACGAGGCGCACGCCCGGTTCGATACGGTTACGCTGGAGCGCGCCTACGGCGATCTGCTCGTCACGCTGACCGCCGTGCTGCACGGCGCCGATTTCGTCGAGGTTCCGCACGAAGAGATCAACCGCGCCCATCGCGAGCACGCGCTGGTGCAGGTCGAGGTTCGGGCGCCGCTCGATGATTACCGCGAGGTCCGCTTCTTCCGCCGCGGCCACCATCGCGAAACCATCGAGATTCCGACATGGGGCGGCTGGCGCAAGCGAGCCGCGGAGATCGACGTTTGTGACGACGTCGTCCTGATGGTGGCGATCAAGCGCGATGCCAAGAGCACGAAATCGAGACATGCCGGCAAACACCGGGCGCGGCCCGGCGCGGTCTTGCTCAAGTATTTCCGCGACATCGCCCGCACCGATCTCAACGCCCTGTTTCCCGACGTGCGGGTGGTCATGGGGATCAAAGACCGGCTCATTCTCGGCGTGCCGGCGCTGTTCGGTGGTATTCCGATCGTGCTCAAGCTCGCCTCGACACTGACCGTGCTGTTCCTGGTGGCCGGCTTCTATCTCGGCATGGCAGGATCGGTGAAGGACGCCGATATGGCCGGCGCGCTCGCCGCGGTCAGCGGTCTCGTCGGACTCGGTGGACTGGTGTTCCGGCAATGGTTGAAATTCCAACGCCAGTCGCTGCTCTACCAGAAAATCCTGTCCGACAACGTCTACTACCGCAACATCAACAACAACGCTGGCATCTTCGACTACATCATTGGCGAGGCCGAGGAGCAGGAGTGCAAGGAGGCGTTTCTCGCCTACTACTTCCTGCTGGCTGCGGAATCATCGACGTCGGATGCGCTTGATCGGCGCATCGAAGCCTGGTTGCGGCAGAACTTCGCGGTCGACGTTGCCTTCGGGTGCGACGAGGCGCTGGAGAAGCTCGACCGGCTTGGGTTGTTGGAGCGCAATTGCGACAAGCTTTCGGTGCCACCGCTCGACGAGGCGTTGAAACGACTCGACCGCATTTGGGATGACTTTTTCCCATCCGCCGCCGCTCGTTAAAGCGCGATCACCTTAAGAGCGCCGGCCAGGTACGACAAGAATTACGTCGTCGCGGCCGCGGGCACGATCATACGATCGTGCCGCCGGGTTGGACCGCCTGCCAGGATCTGGACGACACCGGCGGCGAACCCGATCAGCGTGCCGATCTGCCACGCGCGGTCATAGGAGCCGGAAAGGTCGAAGATCAACCCGCCGCCCCAGGCTCCAAGCGACGACCCGAGCTGGTGCACGACGAAGGACAGCCCGAGCAGGGTCGCCATATAGCGGGTGCCAAACATCTCGGCGACCAGACCGCCGATGAGCGGCGCCAGCCCGGGCCACCACAGCATGCCCATCGCCGCGGCGAACAGCAGCGTGCTGGTCGGAGTGGGCGGCAGCACGAAATAGACGGCGAACATGACCGAACGCAGGATGTAGAGAAGCCCCAGGAGGATGTGCTTCGGATATCTCCCGCCGAGCCAGCCGGTCAGCAATGAGCCGATGGCGCTCACGCCGCCGATCACGGCAAGCGCTTCCGCGCTCAGCATCGGGTCCTGGCCGCAGATCGCCAGATAGGCCGGCAAATGCGTGGTCAGGAATACGAGATTGAGACCGCAGACGAAATAAGCCCCCGACATCACGAGAAACGGCCGGTTCCGCATGGCCTGGCCGAGCACCTCGCGCATGGAGGTCGTCGCCGTGCTGTGCCCCGGTATCTGGTCGGCGCCGCCGGCCCAGAAGGCAGCAGGCAGCATCGCGACCGCCATGAGCAGGAAAAACAGAGCCCCGATCTGCCACGGCTCGCGCGCGAGCAACGCCTGGGTGACGAGCGGCACCACGAGGGTCCCGAGCGATCCGGCCGCGGAGACGAGACCGAGCATCTTGCTCCGCCGCTCCTCCGAAACCGCGCGAACGCATGCGGTCATCGCCAATGATGTCGCCGTGCACGATAAGGCCACGCCGATCAACCCGCCGGAGACGATCAGCGCGAGCGCGCCCTGGGCCGCAGCCATGATGCCGAGACCAACGACGTAGATCGCCGCGCCCGCCATCATCGTGATGCGCAGACCGAAGCGGTCGGCGATCGCGCCGACCAGCGCCTGCGACAGACCCCAGACGATGTTCTGGATCGCCAGAGCCAGCGTGAAATCGGCCGCCGTCACCGCGAGATCGTGCGTGATCGGCGCCAGGAACAGGCCGAAGCTCTGGCGTATTCCCATGCCGAGGGTGAGCAACAGAGCGGTGCCAATCAAAATCAGCCGAGTTTGGTTGCCGCTCGGGGCAATCGTTCGTGACATTCCGAGGCCATCCTAATGGAGACACAGGGCAACAGTCTTACCTGACGATCAATGCTAGCCAAGCCTCTATCATAGCTGCCCGTCCCGCGTCGTGAGCACCTTCAGGAACACATCCGACCAGGCCATCGGCACAACGCTCCCGCGACAAATCAGACGTTTATCTATCACGCGGAATGCGCGACAGTAACCGGGATACCGGGCGTGAGACCCGGGGCGATGCGGGCGACGGGAGGAGCTTCGAAATGCCGCTCATCGGCAGACGCGCATTCATGGCCGGCACGGCGGCGTCGGTGTTGACGCGCACAACGGCGTCGCGGCGCAGGACTACCCGACCCGGCCGGTCACGCTGATCATCCCGTTCCCGCCGGGCGGCAGCACCACCATCGTGATCCGCTCGGTCAGCGACAAGCTCGGCGAGGCGCTCGGCCAGCAGATCGTCATCGACAACCGCGCCGGCGCCGGCGGCACGCGTCGGCACGCGCGCGCTTGGCGAAGTCCGAGCCCGACGGCTACACCATCGGGCTGGGCTACACCGGCACGCTGGCGATCGGCCCCAACCTCTACTCCAATGTCGGCTACGACCCGCGCAAGGATTTCGCCGCGATCGGGCGGATCGCCACGGCGCCGAACACGCTGGTGGTGCATCCGTCGTTCCCGGCCAAGAACGTCCAGGAGTTCATCGCCTACGCCAAGGCGAACCCCGGCAAGGTCAGCTATCGGCTCGGCCGGCATCGGCACGGTGAGCCATGTCTGCGGCGAGTATTTCGCCACCGCCACCGGCATCAAGCTCGTGCACATTCCCTACAAGGGCACCGGCCCGGCGCTGAGCGACCTGATCGGCGGCCACATCCCGGTGGCCTTCGCGCCGATCCCGGCGACCTACGAGAACGCCAAGAGCGGCACCATGCGGATGCTCGCGGTGACCAGCCTGACGCGCTCGACGCTTGCCCCCGAAGTGCCGACCATCGCCGAGCAAGGCGTGCCGGGCTTCGAGGCGGTGCTGCGCTACGCGCTGGTGGCGCCGGCCGGCATGCCGCGCCCGATCATCGAGAAGCTCAACAAGGCGCTCAACACCGCGCTCGCCAGCGACGAGGTGCGCAAGCGCCTGGCGCTGGAAGGCGCCGAGCCGGTGCCGAGCACGCCGGAGGAATACGCCGCCGATCTCGACAAGGAAGAACGGCTTTGGGCCAAGGTGGTGAAGGAATCGGGGGCGAAGGCGAACTAGGAGAGTCCGTGACATGTTCAAGCGTGACGGCATTGGCGCTGGTGACGCTGGCCGCGATCTCATCTCCGGTCCTGGCGCGAAAGCGACTATCCCAACAAGCCGATCACGCTGGTGATGCCGCTGCCGCCCGGGCGGCACCAACGACATCATGGCGCGCGCCGTCGCCGACAAGATGAGCGCGGCGCTCGGCCAGCAGGTCGTGGTCGAGAACCGCGCCGCCGGCGGCAGCGGCACCGTCGCGTCGCGCGCCGTCGCCCGCGGCCCGGCCGACGGCTACACGCTGCTGCTCGCCTACACCACGACGCTGGCGACCGCGCCGCACATTCTGCCCGATGTCGGCTATGACGTGCGCAAGGACTTCGCGCCGATCGGCCTGATCGGATTCGCGCCGGCGCTGCTCCTGGTCAATCCAGGCGCGACCTATCGCAACGTCGGCGACCTGATCGCGGCCATGAAGGCATCGAAGGAGCCGTTCCAGGTCGGCGTGCCGAGCGTCGGCTCGGTCAACCATCTCGCCGCCGTGCTGTTCGCCGAGCAGGCCAGCGTCAAGCTGCAATACATCCCCTACAAGGGCTCGCAGCCGCTGAACACCGATCTGATCGGCGGCTTCGTCAAGGTCGGCTTCAA
This sequence comes from uncultured Alphaproteobacteria bacterium, assembly GCA_963702635.1. GTDB lineage: Bacteria > Pseudomonadota > Alphaproteobacteria > Rhizobiales > Xanthobacteraceae > Z2-YC6860. Next base: position 1,425,258 of record CAVPDL010000001.1, on the reverse strand, counting down.
TCCGATCCCGGTGTCGCGCGCCGCGATCGAAGGCAAGCTCATCCGCGCGCTTGCGGCCACTTCGCTGAAGCGCTCGGCGACCTATCCCGGACTTGCCGACGGTCGCGGAATCCGGCCTGCCCGGCTACGACGCGGTGCTGAACTACGGCATCGTCGCGCCGGCCGGCACGCCGCGGCCGATCGTCGACAAGCTCAACAAGGTGCTGCGCGAGGTGCTGGCCACCGACGAGGTGAAGAAACGGCTCGCCCAGGAAGGCGCCGAGCCGGTGCCGACCACGCCGGAGCAACACGCCGCCGTCATCGACCGCGAGGAAAAGAAATGGGCGGCGATGATCAAGTCGGCCGGCATCCAGGCGAAATGAGACGGTTGCGGCTGACGGCTCTGGCGAAACCCGCGCTGCTGTTGTCCGGCACTCATCGGCGCCGCGACCGCTTTCGGCGCAGGACTATCCGAGCCGGCCGATCACGCTGGTGGTGCCCTACGCGGCCGGCGGCGGCAACGACGTGATCGCGCGCATCGTCGCCGAGCGAGATGAGCGCGAGCCTCGGCCAGCAGATCGTGATCGAGAACCGCGGCGGCGCCGGCGGCACCATCGCGACGCGCCAGGTCGCCCACGCCGCGCCCGACGGCTATACGCTGCTGATCGCGACGAGCTCGCTGGCGATCAATCCGTCGCTCTATCCCAATGCCGGCTACGATCCGCGCAAGGACTTCGCGCCGATCGGCCTGATCGCGTCGAGCAGCAATGTGGTGCTGGTGCATCCGTCGGTGCCGGCGCAGTCCATCGCCGAGCTGATCGCGCTGGCCAAGCGCAAGCCGGGCAAGCTCACTTTCGCCTCGACCGGCACCGGATCGAGCGTGCATCTTGCCGCCGAATTGTTCGCCGGCATGGCGGGCGTCAAGATCAACCACGTGCCCTACAAGGGCTCGGGACCCGGCGCTCAACGACCTGATCGGCGGCCACGTCGCGATGATGTTTTCGACTATGGCGAGCGCGGCCGGGCTGGTGCGCGACGGCAGCAAGGTCCGCGCGCTGGCGGTGACCGGCGCAAAGCGCTCGCCGCTGTTTCCGGACCTGCCGACCGTCGCCGAAGCCGGCCTGCCCGGCTACGAGGCGGTGCTGCACTACGGCATCGTCGCGCCGGCCGGCACGCCGCGGCCGATCGTCGAGAAGCTCAACGCCGCGCTCAACAGCGGCACTGGCCGACGGCGAGGTCAAGCAACGGCTGGCCGTCGACGGCGCCGAGCCGCTGCCGTCGAGCCCCGACCAATACGCAGCCGACATCGCCAGCGAAGAGACCAAGTGGTCGGAGATCATCCGCAAGACGGGTGTGAAGGGGGAATGATGCCGCGCCCCGTCATTCCGGGCGAGCGCGAAGCGCGAGTGCCGGAATCCATAACCCCTCGCGTTTGCAGGTTCGCATGGCCGATCATCCTCGGTATGATGAGTCGGTTATGCCGGAATAACTGCGTGGTGAGTAACGTATGAACTTCGATTTCACCGAAGAGCAGAAGCTGTTCGCCGAATCGGTGCGCCGGTTCGCGCAGGCGCATCTGGAGAAGGACGCGCTCGAAGCGCGCGCACGACCCGCGATTTCCCGTTCGATGTCGCCAAGCTGATGAGCCAGCAAGGGCTGATGGGCATCACCATCGCCGAGGCCGACGGCGGCCAGGGCGGCTCGCTGATGGACGCGGTGATCGCCATCGAGCAGATCGCCGCGGTGTGCCCGCGCAGCGCCGACGTGGTGCAGTTCGGCAATTTCGGACCGATCCGCACCTTCGCCGAATACGGCACGCCGCATCAGAAGAAGAAATGGCTGACGCGAATGCCTCGCCGGCAACGCCGTGATCAGCCTCGGCATGAGCGAGCCGGACGCCGGCTCGGCGGTGACCGATCTCAAGACCACGCGCCAAGCAGGACGGCACGAACTACGTCATCAACGGCACCAAGGTGTTCTCGACCTTCAGCCCGGAGGCCGTCGGTGTTCCTGGTCTATGTGCGCTACGGGCCAGGCGTCGGCGGCATCGGCTCGGTGCTGGTCGAGCGCGGCACGCCCGGCTTCACCATCGGCCCGCCGCAGGAGTTCATGAGCGGCGAAGCCTGGAGCGAGCTGCATTTCGAGAACTGCCGCATCCCGGCCGAGAACGTGCTGCTCGGCCCCGGCGGCTTCAAGAAGCAGATGGCGAGCTTCAACGTCGAGCGGCTCGGCAACACCGCGCGCTCGCTGGCCTTCGGCCGCTACTGCTACGACCGGGCGCGCGAATACGCAGGCGACGCGCCAGCAGTTCGGCCGGCCGCTCGCCGAGTTCCAGGGCCTGCAATGGAAGTTCGCCGACATGGCGATCAAGCTCGAAGGCGCGCAGCTTCTGCTCTATCGCGCCGCCGCCAATGCCGACAAAGGCCTGCCCTCGGCCTACGAGACCGCGGTGGCGAAGGCGGCCTGCAACCAGACCGGCTTCGAGGTCGCGCACGAGTCGATCCAGATCATGGGCGCGGCCGGCTACAGCAAGTCGTCGCTGGTCGAATATTGCATGCGGCGCTGCCGCGGCTGGATGATCGCCGGCGGCTCGATCGAGATGCTGAAGAACCGCATCGCCGAGCACGTATTCGACCGCCGGTTCGACCAGCGCCCGCAACGCAAACAAGCCGATGCCGCCGAGTAATGCCCGCTCGCTGGCGCAGCTTCTGTTCGCGCCGCGCTCGGTCGCGATCGTCGGGCAGTCCAACGACGCCGGCAAGACCGCCGGCCGGCCGCTGAAGTATCTGCGGCAGGCCGGTTATGCCGGCCGCATCTATCCGGTCAATCCGCGGCGCGACGAAGTGCTGGGCGAGCGCGCCTGGCCGTCGCTCGCAGCGCTGCCCGAGGTGCCCGAACACGCCTATGTCGTGACCGGCACCGAGGCGCGATCGAGGCGGTCGAGGAGTGCGGCCGGCTCGGCGTGCCGGTGGCAACGGTGCTGGCCAACGGCTTCAGCGAGACCGGCGCGGAAGGCGAGAAGCGCGAGGCGCGGCTCCGCGAAATCTGCGCCGCGACCGGCATTCGCGTCGTCGGTCCGTCGAGCCTCGGCGTCGTCGACCTGCGGCACCGGTTCGTTTCTCACCGCCAACGCCGCGTTCGACGAGCGCGGCCTGCCGGCCGGCCGCATTTTCGCGGCATCGCATTCCGGCGGCATGATCGGCACGTTGCTGTCGCGCGGCAAGGCGCGCGGCATTCATTTCGCCGGCCTGGTATCGGTCGGCAACGAGGTCGATCTGTCGATCGGCGAGATTTGCGCAGGCGACGCTCGACGATCCCGGCATCGACGGCTACGTGCTGTTCCTCGAAACCATGCGCAAGGCGCAAGCGTTGCGCGCTTTCGCGCTCGAAGCCGCGGCGCGCGGCAAGCCGGTGCTGGCCTACAAGCTCGGCCGCTCGGCCGCGGCGCGCGAGCTTTCGGTGTCGCACACCGGCGCGCTCGCCGGCGAGGACGACATCGCCGGCATGTTCCTCGCCGAATGCGGCATCGCCCGGGTCGATACGCTCGAAGGCCTGATCGAAGGCTTTCCGCTGCTGGCGCGCGTGCCGCCGCGCGGCGCGCGCAAGGCCAGCGTTGCGGTGGTCACCACCACCGCCGGCGGCGCCACCATGGTGGTCGATCCGCTCAGCGTCGCGCGGCATCGCGGTCGAGGCGCCGACGCCGCAGACTCTGGCGCGTATCAAGGAGGCAACCGGCGTCGAAGTGGCGCCGGCACGGATCATCGATCTGACGCTCGCCGGCGCGCAATACAACGTGATGAAGGGCGCGCTCGACGTGCTGACCACCGCGCCGGAGTTCGACCTGGTGGTGGTCGTGGTCGGCTCGTCGGCGCGGTTCTATCCCGACCTTGCGGTCAAGCCGATCATCGACAGCGCCGGCGCGAAGACGCCGATCGCGGCGTTCCTGGTGCCGGAAGCGCCCGACGCGCTGGCGCGGCTCGCCGCCGCCGGCGTGCCGAGCTTCCACACGCCCGAGGCCTGCGCCGACGCGGTCGCCGCGGCGTTGAAGCGCCGGCCGCCGCGGCCGATCGAGCGCGTCGAGCAAGCCGCCGGCGACGGACGCATCCTCGACGAGCTCGAGGCCTACGCCCTGCTCGAGCCCGCTCGGCGTGCCGCATGCGCCGTCGGTCGCGCTCGACGCCGGCATCAGGCAGGCGCCCGGCACTGCCGTTCCCCTATCCGGTCGCGGTCAAGGCGCTGTCAGCCGCGATCGCGCACAAGTCCGACGTCGGCGGCGTCGATGCTCAACGTCCGCGACGACGCCGGACGGCTTGCTGGCGGCGATCGCAAGACATCGTGCGGGCGACCAAGGTGCGATCGCGTGCTGGTGCAGCCGATGATGCCGGGGCTCGGCGAGGTGCTGATCGGCTATCGCCGTGACGCCGACGTCGGGCCGATGGTGATGCTCGCGGCCGGCGGCATGCTGGCCGAAATCCACCGCGACCGCAGCCTGCGGCTGGCGCCGATCGATCTCGCCGAAGCCAACGCCATGATCGGCGAGGTCGCCTCGCTCAAGGCGCTGGCCGGCTATCGCGGCAGGCCGGCCGGCGATCTCGATGCGCTGGCGCAAGGCGCTGGTGGCGCTGTCGCAGCTTGCGGTGCGCGACGGCCCGGCGGTCGCCGAGGCCGAGATCAATCCGCTGATCGTGCGCAGGAAGGGCGAAGGCGTCGTCGCAGTCGATGCGCTGGTGAGGATGGCCAGTGATTGATGGAATAAGCTGCTATAGTTTGCCGTCATCACCGGGCCGGCGCGAAGCGCCGAAACCCGGTGATCCCGCTTAGACAGGCACTGCATCCCTAAGCGAGATGGCCGGGACAAGCCCGGCCATGACCTGGGTGAGGACAAAGGCCATGATCGAACGCATTCCCGACTTGGTGAACGCCGACGAAAACCTGGTGCGGCGCGGGCGCTTTCTCAGCACCACGTTCCTGCTGGAGATCGGCGACCAGGGCTATCTGGTCAAGATCATCGAAGGCCGCATCGTCTCGATCACGCCGGGGCCGTTCGTCACGCCGAACTACAGCTTCGCGCTGCGCGCGCCGCAGCGACGAATGGGAGATGTTCTGGAAGAAGGTGCCGGAGCCCGGCCACAACGACATCTTCGCGCTGTTCAAGCGCGGCAAGCTCACCATCGAAGGCGACCTGCATCCGTTCATGGCGAACCTGCTCTACATCAAGGACGTGCTGGCCGCGCCGCGCAAGGAGGCCAAAGGCGAGCGAAGCGACGCCGTCAATGGAGCAAAGCGATGAGCCCGCGGTTCGAGCCCATCACCGGGCGCTATCTCAACCTGACGCTGCTCGACCGGCCGCATCGGCTTTATGTCGAGGAGGCGGGCCAGGGCATTCCGCTGCTGTGCCTGCACACCGCGGGCTCCGACGGCCGGCAGTACCGCGGCCTGCTCAACGACAAGCGCGTCACCGACAACTACCGCGTCATCGTGTTCGACATGCCGTGGCACGGCAAGTCGTCGCCGCCCGAGGGCTATCAGAACGAGGAATACAAGCTCACCTCGCGCGACTACGTCCGGATGATCCTGGAAATCTCCGCCGCGCTCGAACTCGACAAGCCCGTGGTGATGGGCTGCTCGATCGGCGGGCGCATCGTGCTCTATCTCGCGCACCAGCACGCGAAACGCTTCCGCGCCATCATCGGGCTCGAAACCGCGGCCCATGTCGCGCCCTATTACGACGTCGAACTGGCTGCACCGCGGCGACGTGCACGGCGGCGAGGTCTCGGCCGGCGTCGTCTCCGGCCTGGTCGCGCCGACCGCGCCGGACAATCACCGCTGGGAGACGCTGTGGCACTACCTGCAAAGCGGCCCCGGCGTGTTCAAGGGCGACCTTCATTTCTACAAGGTCGACGGCGACATCCGCGACAAGATCGACCAGATCGACGGCCGCACGACGACCGCTCTATCTGCTCACCGGCGAGTACGATTATTCCTGCACCAGCGAGGGCACGCTCGACATCGCGCAAGCGCACCGGCGCGCAGGCGACGATCATGAAGGGCCTCGGCCATTTCCCGATGAGCGAGGACCCGCCGAAGTTCATCGGCTATCTGCTGCCGGTGCTGGAGAAGATCCGAACGCCTGATCCTTCGCCGCGTGCTCCCACCTCTCCGCGTCATCGCCGGGTCAAGCCCGGCGATGACGCGCGAGTTTGTGGTACGCTTGGGACAACCAAGCTATCGAACTCGATCAAGGCCGGAGCACCGCCATGTCCCACGCCGAAGCCGTCCACACCCTGCAGCCCGCCGCCGGCGCGACCGACGCACTGGTCGAATTCACCGGCAGCCTGCGCTACGACGCGATCCCCGAGGAGGCGCGGCACTACGCGCGCCGGCACCTGCTCGATACCGTCGGCGTGATGATCGCCGGCGCGCCGGGCACCATCGCCACGCAGGCCGAGAACGTCATCGCGGCGGTGCGGCCGGCCGGAAAAATCCCGGTGCCGGGCCGCGTGCGGCGCGCCGACCTGCTCGACGCGGCGTTCCTCGGCGGCACCGCGGCGCACGGCATCGAACTCGACGACGGCTACCGCCACGGCTCGGCGCATTGCGGCTGCGTGGTCGATCCCGGCGGCGATCGCGCGTCGCCTACGACAAGCGCGCGCCTCCGGCGCGGCGCTGATCGAGGCGATCGTCGCCGGCTACGAGACCAACATCTGCCTGGCGCGCGCCTGCGCGCCGGACCTGCGCCAGCGCGGCTTTCATCCGACCAGCGCGGTCGGCCCGTTCGGCGCGGCGATGGCGACGGCGAAGCTGCGCGGGCTCGACGCAAGGCAGCGCGCCAACGCGCTCGGCATCGCGGCGTCGAGCGCGGCCGGGCTGTTCGCCTTCGTCAACGGCGGCGGCGACATCAAGCGGCTGCACGCCGGGCACGCTTCACGAGAAGGCATGCAGGCGGCGCTGCTGGCCGAGCAAGGCACCGAAGGCCCGCCGCACGTGATCGAGGCGCGCGACGGCTTCATGCAGGCCTTCGCGTTCGGCAGAATCGACAAGGCGCGGCCGATCGTGCTGCCGCCCGCGGCCGAATACGGCATCACCGATTGCTACATCAAGCCGTATGCCTGCTGCCGCCACATCCAGCCGGCGGTCGAGGCGACGTTCCAGCTGCTCAACGACGAGAACATCGCGTTCGAGGATATTCGCAAGATCGATGTCGAGACCTACAAGATCGCGGCCGAGCACGCCCATGTGCCGTGGGACGATTTCGCCAGCGCGCAATTGAGCTTTCCCTATCTGGTCGGGCTCGCGGCGCGCTACCGCGGCATCAAGTTCGAGCATTTCGACGAGCAGACGCGGAAGGATCCGGCGTTCGGGGACTTCGCGCAGAAGCTCACGGTGTCGGCGCCGGCCGAGATCGACCAGCTTTATCCGAAGCTCCGCCCCGCGCGGGTCACGGTGACGACGCCGAAGGGCAAGTTCGTCCGCCAGGCCGACGAGGCCTGGGGCTCGCGTCAGGTGCCGTTGGACGATGCCGGGCTGATCGAGAAGTTTCTTGGTCTGGTCGCACCGGCGTTCGGCGATGCGAAGGCGAAGGATTTGTCGGAGCGGTTGTGGAATATCGACAAGCTCGATGACGTCACGCCGCTGATCGAGGCGCTGGCGAAGTAGTATCACTCTCCACCGTCATTCCGGACGCCGCGACCCGCCTTCGCTCGCTCCGCGAGCTACGGAGCGCTGCCAGCCCGCCGAAGCGGCGCGAGCCGCCAAGGCGGGAGTGACGATCCGGAATCTATAATCCCTGTGCTTGCTATGATAGATCGGGATTATGGATTCCGGGTCCGCGCCTTCGGCACGCCCGGAATGAACTCGCGGTCATGCCTTCGGCCCCGGGTTTGACCGCCGGATTACCCAGCCTCAGCGGCTGGCCTTTCTCGAACGCGACGATCTGCTCGAAGCACTCGCGGAAATAGAGTTCGAAGTTGTCCCACTCCGCCCAGCCGAGATGCGGCGTGCACAGCACGTTCGGCATTTTCAGGAACGGGTGATTGCCGCCGACGATCGGCTCCTGCTCGTAGACGTCGACCGCGGCGTAGCCGGGCCGGCCTTTCTTCAGCGCGTCGAGCAGCGCGCCGGGCGCGACCAGCTCGGCGCGGGCGACATTGACGAACAGCGCAGTCGGCTTCATGCGGGCGAGATCGTCGGGCCCGACGATGCCTCTGGTCTCCGGGCGCAAGCCGCACGCTGATGGATAGCACGTCGGAACGCTCGAACAGATCGGCCTTGCTGTTCGCCGCCTCGTAGCCCGCGGCCGCCGCCTTCTCCAGCGAATTCTTCTGGCCCCAGACCAGCACCTTCATGCCCAGCCCCTTGCCGCCCTCGGCAACGAGTGAGCCGATGTGGCCGAGGCCGAAAATGCCGAGCGTCGAGCCGCGCAGCCGGTGCGACAAGCGTGCACGGCCAGTCGCCGCGCTTCATGCGCTCGGCTTCGAGCGCGATGTTGCGGCGTGAGGCGACGATCAGCGCCAAGGTCAGCTCGGCCGGCGCCACCGGCGAGTTGCTCACCCCGGTGGACACCGGAATGCCGAGCTCGGTCGCGGCGTTGAAGTCGAGCATATGCGAGTTGCGGCCGACCAGCGCGATCAGCTTCAGCTTCGGCAGCCGCTGCAGCAGCGCGCGGGAGAACTCGACGCGCTCGCGGATCGACACCACCACGTCGGCGTCCTTGAGCCGTTCGACCAGTTGATCGAGATCGCGCGCCGGCGCGCGATAGCGCGTCACGTCGTGGTGGCGGATCAGCGAGAAGCACGGCAGCTGATCGACCATGTCCTGGTAGTCGTCGGGGATGACGATCTTCATGGGAAATCCCAGTTTCCTTCAGTTCGCCACTCGCAGCGCGGCGCGGCCGATCACCTCGCCGCGCTCGACCAGCTCGTGCACGGCCTCCGCCTCTTCCATTGGGCGCAGCACCGTGACCAGCGGAAACACTTCGCCGCGCGCGACCAGTTCCAGCGATTCCAGCACCTCGGCGGGCGTGACATAGCGGCTGCCGAGCACGGCCTGCTCCTTGTAGAGCAGGTCAACCGCCGACACCTGGAAGGATTTTCCGGAACCGCCGAGCGTCACCAGCCGGCCGCGCTTGCCGAGCGCCTTGGCGCCGGCCTCCAGCGTATCGGCGGCGGAGACATAATCGATGACCACGTCGACCCCCTGCCCTTTGGTCAAATCCAGTAACTGCTCGGTGACGCGGCCCTTGCTGGCGTCAACGATATCGTCGGCGCCGGCCTTGCGGCAGGCGTCGAACTTGTTCGGCTTGGTGTCGACCGCGATCACCCGCGCTCGCGCCCATTTCGCCATCATCACCTGATGTATGCCGAGGCCGCCACCCGCGCCGATCACGGCGACCGTCTCACCGGCTCTCACATCGGCGCGCCTCAACACCTTATAGGGCGTCGCCAGCGCGTCGGTGACGACGCCGATCTCGGCGGGATGCTTCTTGTAATCGAGGCCTTCCGGCAGCTTGATGAAGTTCTGTGCGGGCAGCTTGATGTACTCGGCATAGGCGCCGTCGCAGTCCATTCCGACCATGCCGCCGAGGTTCTCGCACAGCGGCTCGAGATTGCGCAGGCACCAGCGGCAATGGCCGCAGTAGAGATAGAAATGGACAGTCACCGGATCGCCGACCTTGATGCCCTTCACGCCGGGCCCGGTTTCGACGATCTCGCCGGTGATCTCATGGCCGATGATGCGGGGAAACTGCACCTTCCGCCGGCCGGCCTTGACGTGCTGAATGGTGAGGCCGGCGCCGCAGGTGATGACACGGGCCACCGCCTCGCCGGGTCCTGCGACCGGATCGGGCCGCTCGACCTTTTCGAACGGCAGATTCGGCCCGTTGAGCACCATCGCTTTCATCGACACCCTCCAAATGGCAAGCCAAGCGCCGCCATCTGGCACGATGATCGATGCGGATTGCAAGCCTGTCAGGCGGCGAGCCGTTCTGCATCCTTGAGCTTGAATTCCAGGCCGTGGCCGGGGCGATCGGGATCCGGAGAAAGATCGCCGGCCTGCAGCTTTGGCGCACCGTCGAGCACGGTGCGCTCGATGCGTGCATGGCCATGGTACCATTCCATATGACGCAGCCGCGGCGCGGCGCAGCAGACCGGCAGATGCAACGCCGGTGCGGTATGCGCCGACAGCGGAATGCCATAGGCATCGGCCAACGCTGCCGTCCGCAAGAACCCGGTGTAGCCGCCGCAGCGGGTGGCGTCGGCCTGGAGCAGGTCTACGGCGCCGGCCTGGAGCATGCGGCGGAAGTAGAGCGGCTCGTAGCCGTATTCGCCGGCGGCGACCTCCATGTCGGCAGGCGCCCGGTCGCGCACAAAACGCAGGCCGTCGAGGTCGTCGCTCGATACCGGCTCCTCGAAGCAGTTCACGTTCATCTCGTCGAAGCGCTGGGCGTAGAACAGCGCCTGCTTGCGCGAATAGGCGCCGTTGGCGTCGACGAACAGCGCCGCGTTGCCGATCGCCTCGCGCGCCGCAGCCACCCGCCGGACATCCTGATCGGGATTGCGGCCGACCTTCATCTCCACGGCGCGGCAACCGTCGCGCCAGACCCAGCCGCCGAGCTGCTCGCGGAGCCGGTCGTCCGGGTAGGACGTGAAGCCGCCGCTGCCATAGACCGGGACACGCTCCCGCTCCACGCCGAGCAGCGAAGCGAGCGGCAATCCGACCAGTCTCGCCTTCAAGTCCCACAACGCCACATCGACGGCCGAGATCGCGCAGGCGGCAATTCCGCGCCAGCCGATATTGCGGACCGCGGCGACCATCTCCGACCACAGCATAGGAATGGCGCATGGGTCTCTTCCGATGATCAAATCGGCGAGCACGTTATTGACGACGCTGGCCGCGGCGCTGTCGGCAAAGCTGTAGCCCATGCCGCGCGCAGGCCCTGCCTCGATATGGACGACGACCATGGTGGTCGCGTCCCAGGCACTGGTGCCGTCGGCTTCGGGGGCGTCGGTCGGAAAGCGAAATGCGTGGGCTCGCACCCATGCGATCGCCGGGGCGTCCAACACCAAACTGTCACTGAGCATGCTGCACTAACTCGCGGAGCTGATGCAACGCGAGACTGGGCACGCCGGCGATTGCATTGACGAATAGATCTGCCTCGCGGCCGCCTCTTCCGGGGCCACCGCCGGTGACTTCAAGCTGTCCATTGAGATGGTATTTGTATTCCGGTACGCGCCCCGAATTCGCATAGCCGATTCCCCGCCGTCCAAGAATGCGACCCCTGCCGTCCCGGGTAAGGCGTCGCAGTGGCAGCATCTGTAAAGAAATTGTCGGGCTTGTGGCCATGACTTTGTGTATCACGGTGATTGATGCGTGAAGCGGTCGCGCGCTGTGGAATCGAACAAACTCACCAAACTTTACCCACGCAACATACGTCGAACACAATTGCCGGCACATGCCCGTCCCATTTCAAATCTCCGATTACAGGAAAAGCGACCATGCCCGACGCAACATTCAGTTAGAACCGACGCAACATACGGCTAAAATCGGCGCCCGTGCGACAGGACCTTGCATTGCCACATTCGTTGGGGCGCACTTGAGAAAAATATGGCGAGCAAGGCCAGGTTGCGTTCCGGCACAACAATGACGGGTTCCGCACATTTGCCGTCGGGATCGAGCCTGGCGAAGAGCTCATACGAGGATTGCAAGAGTTCGTCGACCGCACCGACCGCTATGGTCCGCGGCGAGAACGCTTCAGGCAATCGAGCACGTGCTCGGGCGTGATCGGCTGTGCCGTCACCGCCGCGCCGAACGGCGACAGCGCATCGTTGACCGCGCACCAGATCGCAGCGCCCGCTGCGACCGTGCCGGCCTCGCCAACACCGCGCGCCCCCAATGCCGTATGCCGCGTCGGCGTCTCGACATGAGCGACCGCGACGTTCGGCATCTCGCCCGACATTGGCGCCAGATAATCGGCGAGGTTGCCGTTCTGAAGCTGGCCTTCCGGGCTGTAGATGCACTGCTCGTAGAGCGCGGCGCCGATGCCCTGCACCACGCCGCCGCGGATCTGCTCATCGACCAGCCGCGGGTTGACGACGCGGCCACAGTCCTCGACCACCCAGAAATCGAGCACGCGAATGGCGCCGGTCGCGGGATCAACCTCGACGTAAGCGGCCTGGACGCCGTTCGTGGCGATATAGGGAACGTCGCGCGGTGCGAAGCTTTCGACGATTTCCAGCGGCGGCAGCTCTTCAAGTGGAATGGTGTGCGGCCGGAAGAACGCGGCGGCCGCCAGATCAACGATCGCCATCTGCGCGAGGCCCGCAGCGTTGACGACCGTGCCGCGTTCGAGCCGGAGCGCCGAGACATCGGATTGCAGCAGCGAGGCCGCGATGGTCAGGATGTTCAGCTTGAGCTTCCGGGCCGCGCGCAATGCCGCCTCGCCGCCGAGCGCGGTGCCGCGCGACGCCCAAGAGCCGCCGCCAAGCGGCGTGTTGCCGGTGTCGCCGCTGTCCAATTCGATCTGGCCAGGCTCGACGCCGATTTCCTGCGCGACGATCTGCAAGAGCGCGGTCGGTGTGCCCTGACCCTGGTCGACGACGCTGGTGGCGCAGCGGAAGCTGCCGTCGGCTTCGAGCTTGACCCGGCAACTTTCGGTCGCGGTGACTCGCACCTGCTGCGAGCCATAGAGCTGCGACCCCACCGCGGTCTGCTCGATGAACACCGCCAGGCCGATGCCGCGATACCTGTCGGCCTTGCGCAGTTCGCCCTGCTCGTGGCGCAAGCGCCCGTAGTCCATCAAGGTCAGCAGGCGTTCGTGACAACGATCGAGCGACAGCTCGCCAAGAACGGCGCCGGCGATCGACTTCGCGTCGGCTTTGACGGCATCGGCATAGTTGATCCGGCGGATATCCGCTGGATCGATGCCGAGCTTGCGCGCTGCAAGATCGAGGAGTTGCTCGGTCACGGTCGTGGCGATCGGCTGGCCGACGGCGCGGAGAACGCCGCTCGGCGGCTTGTTCTGGAAATAGCCCTTCACACGGCCGCGGAAATTCGGCAGCCGATAGGGTGCGGCCGACATGTGCACGGCCTGAAGACCCTCGCCGACGCTGCCGCGGGGATAGGCCGAATAGGCGCCGAAGCCGGACAGGACTTCGACCTCCATTGCCGTGAGCTTGCCGTCGGCATCGACGGCGAGGCGGCCGCGGACCCTCGCCTCGCGCGCGTTGTTGTCGCTGGCGAAGGACTCCAACCGGTCGGCGCAGAACTTCACCGGCCGGCCAAGTAGCACGGCGATGGCGGCAATCGCCATCTCGTCCGGATAGGCCGCAAGCTTCATGCCGAAGGCACCGCCGACGTCCGGCACGACGACGCGAACATGCGACAGCGGCAGGCCGAGCTGCGCGGCGAAGATTTCGCGCATCATGTGCGGCGCTTGATGCGAATGCCGGATCGTAAGCTGCCGCACACGCGGATCGAATTCGGCCACGATCACGCGCGGCTCCAGCGTGACGCCGGTCTGCCGCCCGAAGACAAAATCATGCTCGACGACGGCGGCGGCAGCGCGGAATGCCGCGTCGACTTGCCCGGCCTCGAAGGAATGATCGAGGCCGAGATTGCCCGTCATCGCTGTGTTGACGAGAGCTGCCTGCGGCGCCGCTGCGGCGCCGACACTGGCGATGGCCGGAAGCTCGGTCCATTCGGCGCCAATCAGCGCCACCGCATCCTCGGCCTGAGCCCTGGTTTCAGCGACGACGGCGGCGACCGCCTCGCCCTGCCAGCAGGCCTCGCCTCGCGCCAATGGAAACTGCGGCGGCGACATGTGGCTTTTGACCAAAGCCAACTGCGTCTGCCAAGTCTTGCAGACCGCCGCGAGGTCGTCGGCTGTGACGACGGCGATGACGCCGGGAGCGGTCATCGCTGCGGCGATATCGATCGCGCCGATGCGGGCGTGGGCGTACGGACTGCGCAGGAACGCGACGTGTGCGACTTCCGCCACGGCGATGTCGTCGGTGTAGCGGCCGCGGCCGGCCGTTAGCCGTGCAGCCTCGCGGCGCGGCATACTGCGTCCGATCCAGGATTCGTTTGCAACGCCAGCTTCAGCCATGAGCCCGTCCGTCCGCTCAGCTTGGCACGAAGGCAGTGACGATGGCGGGTATCATGAAGATCAGCGCCATCATCAGCATGGTCAGCCAGACATAGGGAATCGCGGCGCGATAGATCATGCCGATGCTGATGCGGGGCGGTGCGACACCCTTGAGCACGAACAGCAACAGCCCGAACGGCGGCGTCAGCAGACCGATCTGCATGCATAGCAGATAAAGAATGCCGAACCAGATCAGATCGACGCCCATGTTGCGTAAGAGCGGCATGTAGAACGGCAGCGTGATCATCATGATGCTGGTCTGGTCGATGAAGAAGCCCAGGATCAGCAGCACCGCCAGCATGCCGATCTGGACCGTCACCGGGCTGAAGTGCGAGCTCTCGACCATGGCGACCAGACCGCCGGTGGCGCCGGAGAAGCTCAGAAGCTGGGCAAATGTCGTGGCGCCGACGATGATGAACAGCAGCGACCCGGAGATCGACACCGTGCCCATCAGCGATTTCCAAAGATTTTTCCGGGTCAGGCAGCCGTAGCAGGCGGCGAGCAACACGGTTGCCACCGCGCCGAGCGCGCTCGAACTCGGTCGGCGTCGCCCAGCCGCCGGTCATGCTGACGACGACGATGGCGAACACCCCGATCAGCGGCAGGATGGTGACGCAGAGATTGAGCCACGGGCGCCCCACCCTCGCCGCGCCGTCGTCGTAGGCTGGCGCCAACGCCGGATTGAGCCAGCAGCGGATCAGCACATAGCCGATGAACAGCGCCGACAGGATCAGGCCGGGCACGATGCCGCCAACCAGCAGGCCGGAGATCGAGATGCCGGCAAGGCTGCCCAGCAACACGGCGAGGCCGGACGGCGGGATCAGGATATCGACGCCGCCGATCGCCAGGATTGGCCCCATTGCGGTCTTGGGCTCGTATTTGCGCTGAAGCATCTGCGGCAGCAGCAGCGAGCCGAGCATGGCGGTGGTGGCGATGGTGGAGCCCGAGATCGCCGAAAATATCGTGCCGGCGACCAGCGCCACGACCGCGAGGCGGCCGGGCACCCGGCGGATCACCGCATCGACCGCATCGATTGATTTCATGGCAAGTCCGGTGTGGAACAGCACCTCGCCCATCAGGACGAAAAACGGGATCGGCACCAGCGAGAATTGCGCGACCGAAAGCTGCTCGTTCCGGACCATCTGCTCAAGGCCGGGAAAGCCGCCGAAGATCAGATAGGAGCCGACGATGTTGATGATGAAGAAGACGAAGGCCACCGGCAGCGCCGTCAGCAGCAGCCCGACCTTGGACGCGAACATCAGCGACAGCACGGCCGCCCAGTTCACGGCAGCTCTCCCGGTTGGATGCCCGGCACATGCTCGGATGGGTCATGGCTCGGCGGCGCCGATGAATAGCTATGGGCGACCAGCATCTCCAGCGCCTGCAACCCCAGCACCAGCGAGGTGAGCGGGATGATCCAGTCCAGCCACCATTTCGGGATCACCAGGTCCTTGAAGATCAGCGTCTCGTCACGAATGCTATCGATCAGCATCGACGTACTGACGGCGCCGGTCACGATACACACGACGATGATCGAATTCAGCACGAAATATTCGAAGGCGCGGGCTGTTGCCGGATCGACCCGAGACATCGCGATGTCGACTCGGATGTGCTCGTTGGTGCGCAGTAGATGTGGCGCCATGAAGAATGTCGAAATGAACAGACCATACTCGGTCAGCTCGATCAGACCGGTGATCGATGGAAACTTGAAGATGCGCAGGACCACCTCGGCGCTGACCCCGATCGCCATGACGGCGATCGCCAGGACGGCCAGCACGCAAAGAATGCGCACCAGCCAGCCGTTGAGCCAGAAGATCAGGCGCATGCTAGAGCATGTTCCGATCGGACGGAATCGCCGTCATTGCGAGGAGCGATAGCGACGAAGCAATCCAGGTTTAGTGTGCCGTTCTGGATTGCTTCGCTTCGCTCGCAATGACGGTGCCGTGCCGCGGAGGTCACTTCTTCTCGGCCTTGTCGATCACCGCCCGCAGCTTGCCGATCGAGTCGGGGCTGAGTTTGGTCAAATCCTCCCAGGACAGATCGACGGCGGTCTTGCTCCACTGCGGGCCGAAGTCGACGACCTTGATGCCGGCTTTGGCCTGATAGGCGAGCTCGGTCTTGGTTTTTTCCTCGGTGTAGCGCAGATCGTCCTGCTCGAACCAGGCCACCGCGTCGTCCAGCACCTTCTTCTGCGCGGCGGACAGCGAGTCGTACTTCGGCTTGTTCATCAGCACGTTGACGGTGACGTTGTAGAATCCCGGGTCGATCCTAGTCTTGGTGAGCTTGTCCCAGCCGAAGTCCTCGATACCCCACAGCGGCCAGCCGTAGCCCTGCACCGTGCCGCGCTCGAGCGCGGTGTAGACCTCCGGCGGCGCGATATTCACGCCGGCGATGCCGTAATGCTTAAACATCGCCGCGTAGTTCGGCTGTCCGCGGAACCGCAAGCCCTTGAGGTCTTCCGGCTTGGCGACCATCATGTCCTTGGTCACATAGAAATGGAAATGAACGCCAACACCATAGGTGGTCAGGTAGTTGGCGTTCATTTTCTGGTTGGCGAGCTGATTAAGCATCGCGTAGAGCCCCGATGAACGTTGTTGCGCCACCGACAGGTTATTGAGCACCTGGGCGTCGCCTTCGACCATCAGGCTCTTGTAGTAGGCGGTCGGGATCGAGGAGATGTCGAGGACACCGCTCTTAACCGCCTGGGCCTGGCCGTCGGCCGGCACCGCTTCGGGTCCGCCGACGATACGGATTTGCAGCACGCCCTTGCCGGTCTCGTTGACGTGATCGACGAAGCGCTTGAACGGAACACCATAAGTGGTGGTCGGCGGCACGAACGCCGCGGCTTTCAACGTGATTTCCTCGGCGCCGGCAGGGACACCTGCAACCGCAAGGAAGCCCAGGCCCGCCGCGATGACGGAAACACCATGAAGAACAGTCCGGCGGCGCGGGGCGGGCATCAAAAATCTCCTTCGGTTCGGTCCGATTACGGACATCTACAATGTTGGCCGGCGCGAATAGGGTCAAGCCGCTTTTGCTATATTTGGCGCGCAGTTGGCGCTACACTGACACATCAGCGCTCACTTGGCGGAGAAGCACCATGGCAAAGCTCAGACATATCGCCATCCAGGTCCCGGACTTGCAAAAGGCGGCGAAGTTCTACGAGGACGTGTTCGATCTTAAGCGGGTCGCCGAGGTCGAGGCACCGATCGGCAACGCCATCTCGCTGTCCGACGGCGTGGTGAATCTGACGCTGCTGCATTTCCCCGAAGGCACCAAGGGCGGCAAGGGCGGCCCGGACTGGGCGGGACTGCATCACTTCGGCTTCATCGTCGAGAACGGCCCGGCGACCGAAGACGAAAATCGAAAAGAACGGCGGCGAGTTCTTCATGCAGCTGCCGAAATTTCCCGGCGTCGACGCCGAGCGGAAGTTCAAGGACATCAACGGCATCGTGTTCGACGTCTCCGAGCACGACTGGACGCAATACAAAGGGAGCTGATGCGCATCGTCGCCGTTCGGGAGCGGACGATCGAGCTGTCATCGGCCACGCGGAACTCGAGCATCAGCTTCGACGCCATGACCGCAAGCGTGATCGCGGTGCACACTGACGCGAGCAAGGATGGCCGGCCGCTTGTCGGCCTGGCGTTCGACTCGATCGGCCGCTACGGCCATGGTGGGCTGCTGCGCGAGCGCTTCATTCCGCGGCTGCTGGCCGCCGATCCTGACGACTACGCCGATGGCGACGGCGGTATCGATCCGCATCGCGCCTGGGCGGTGCTGATGAAGGACGAAAAGCCGGGCGGCCATGGCGAGCGCAGCGGCGCGGTCGGGCTGATCGACGCGGCGCTATGGGACCTGGCCGCGAAAGCCGACGGCAAGCCGCTGTGGAGCTTGCTGGCGAAACGCCACGGCGATGGCGACGCCAGCGCAAAGATCGCGGTCTACGCCAGCGGCGGGCACTACCGTGCCGCGAACGACATCGAAGGCCTCTGCGAAGACGTGCGCCGCGCCATAGGCCAAGGCCATCGCCGGTTCAAGATCAAGATCGGCGGCGCGAGCCTCGCCGACGACATCAAGCGCATCGAGGCGGTGTTCGGCTTGCTCGAGCGCGGCATGAGCCTCGCGGTCGACGGCAACGGCACGCTTCGATCGCGACCAAGACGCTGCAGTATCTCGACGCGCTGAAGCCCTACCCGCTCGCCTGGATCGAGGAGCCGGTACACCCGCTCGACTTCGAACTCACACGCGACATCGCGGCGCAAAGCAAGATCGCGATCGCGACTGGCGAAAACCTGTTCTCGCGCGACGACGCGCGCAATCTGCTGCGCTACGCAGGCCTGCGCAAGGACCGCGATTTCCTTCAGTTCGACATTTCGCTGAGCTACGGCATTGTCGAATATCTCCGCATCCTTGACGATCTCGGCGAGCACGGCTGGCGCCGCGAGCGCTGCGCGCCGCATGCCGGGCATCTGCTGGCGATGAACGCCGTCGCTGGGCTCGGCCTCGGCCTGGCCGAGGTCGCGATGGACACCTCGTCGCTGTTCGGCCGGCTTACCGCCGGCATTCCGGTCAGCGACGGCGCCGCCACACTAATGGATGCGCCGGGCGCCGGATTCGAACGGATCGATGGCTTCACCGAAATCTTCGGCAATCTTTTGCATTGAGGCGTTTGCCATGGACCATCACACAGAACCGGCCACGTCCCTGACCTCGGACGAAATCCGCGGCCTGGTGCGCCCCGATCATGTGCATCGCCGCGCCTATGCGGACGCCGCCGTATTCCAGCTCGAACAGGAGCGCATCTTCAGCAGGCTGTGGATCTATGTCGCCCACGACAGCCAGCTCAAGAAACCGGGCGATTTCGTCCGCACCCGGCTGGCTTCGTTCGAAATCCTGGTCACACGCCACACCGACGGCAACATCTACGTCCTACAGAACCGCTGCCCGCACCGCGGCGCACGCATCTGCATGGCCGAGCGCGGCAACGCCAAGGTGTTCAGTTGCCCCTATCACGCCTGGTCGTTCCGGCCGGATGGCACGCTCGACTCGGTGCCGCATCGCAAGAGCTATCCCGACGCCTTCAGCCTCGACGATCCGCAGAACCACATGCAGCGAATCGGCCGCGTTGACAGCTACCGCGGCTTCGTGTTCGCCACGCTGAGCGAGAATCCGGCGCCACTGCTCGATCATCTCGGCCCCATGAGCGAAGTCATCGACAACCTGGTCGATCGTGCGCCCGATGGCGAGATCGAGATCGCCGATTCGAGCTTCACCCTGGAATACCGCGGCAACTGGAAACTGCACCTGGAGAACGCTGCCGACATCTTCCATCCGAGCTTCGTGCACAATTCGTCGGTGATGCCGGCCCGCCGCGCGCCGGCCAACGCCTCGATTCTCGATCAGGACCAGACGCGCGAGATGCTGCTGGCCAACGGCTTCGGCACCACTGAGTGGGAGGGCATCCAGCTCAACGGCCTTCTCGGCGGCCACGCCTTCATGAACAACATCTACAGCAAGGGCGTACTGGTCAACCAGGACACCGATCCGGTGGCAGCGCGCTATCGCGCGGCGCTGAACGCAAGGCTCGGGCCGGAGCAGGCCGAGCGCGTGCTGGCGATGAACCGCTTCAACAACATCATCTATCCAAACCTCGTCATCAACGCGCAGTACCAGCAGATGCGCGTTACCGTCCCGGTGTCGGTCGACCGCACGCTCCTGCACATCCATTGCTTCCGCCTGAAGGGCGCGCCCGACGAGCTGTTCCAGCGCGCGGTGCGCTTCCTCACCACGCTCGGCTCGCCGATGTCGATGATCTTTTCCGACGACGTCGAAATGCTGGAGCGCTGCCAGCAAGGGCTCGCCAGGGACGTCGGCCCCTGGATCGACATCTCGCGCGGCCTTGGCATGGAGAAGCGCGGCGCGGACGGCAGCGTCTCGGGCGCAGCCAGCGAGATGCCGATGCGCGTTCAGTTCGCGGCCTGGGTCAATTACCTGACCGCCGAGGCGGCGTGATGCTCGATCACGATACGCAGCGGCGGATCGAGCTGTTCGTGTTCGAGGAGGCGCGGCTGCTCGACGCCGGGCGATTCGAGGAGTGGCTGAAGCTCTACGAGCCGCAGGGCATCTACTGGATGCCGAGCCAGCCCGGCCAGACCGATCCGCTGAATGTCGCATCGATCGTCTATGAGGATCACGCCATCCTCTCGATCCGAGTGCAGCGGCTGCTCGAAGCGCGCGCGCTGGTGCTGACGCCGATGCCGCGAACGACGCATCTGGTGAGCAACATCGAGGCGGAGCAAACCGGCGACGGCGAGTTCAGCGTCGGCGCCGCGTTCATCTGCGTCGAGCACCAGGCCGACAAGCAGAAAATCTACTCGGGCCGGCATTCCTATCAGCTTGCCCGCCGCGACAGTTCGTTTCGCATCAAGATGAAGCGCGTGGCGCTGATGAACAGCGACGGCGTCCATGCGCCGATGGCTGTGCCGCTGTAGGGCGGCTCGAACGATTTGGAGTGCCCCACTGCGTGCGGCACGTTGGCAGCAAACTTGCCACCGCGTCGGTGAGAACCCTAGACTGAGCCGCCCTCGACACCGGACATATGACCATGACAACCACCCGGCGAACATTTCTCCAGGCCAGCGCCGGCCTGAGCCTGGCACCGTGGGCGGCGCACGCCCAGGCGCTGAGCAAGGTCCGCTACGTCAGCTCGTCGCCGGTAGGACGCCCCTATCACGCTTATATCTACGCCGGCGCGAAGGCGGGGCTGCATGCCAAGGTCGGCGTCGAGCCCGAATTCCTGTTCATTGCCGGCTCGGGCGCCGTGCTGCAACTGCTGCTCTCCGGCGACGGCGACATCGGCAACATCGGCATCCTCGAATTCATCGCGTCGAAGAAAAAACAGCCGACGCTGCCGCTATCGGTCGTCTATTGTCACGACTACACCTCGTCCTACATCACGGTCGTCCCGGAGGACAGCCCGATCAAGGCGCCGGCCGACCTGAAGGGTAAATCGGTCGGCGTCACAAGCCTCGCCTCCGGCGCGGTGCCGACATTGAAGGCGATGGCACGCGAGGCCGGCATCGATCCCGCGTCGATTCAATTCGTCGCGGTCGGCGCCGAGGCGCCGGCCATGGTCGCGCTGAAGTCCGGCCGCATCGATGCATACTCCCATTTCATCGGCGTGATCGCCGGTCTGGAAAACCTCGGCATGAAGTTCCGCAGCTTCTCGCCGGACGTGCCCTCCGGCGTGTTCGTCACCAGCAATGCGCTGCTCGCCAAAAACCGCGACCTCGTAGTGCGCGGCCTGCAAGGTATCGCGCTCAGCACGCGCTTCGCCCAGCTCAATCCCGCGGCGGCGGCTCGCAACTATTATGAGATGTTCCAGAAGCCCATCGGCGACACCGCCAAGGCTCTCCGCAACGACGTGCACGCCATCGAGAAGACGCTGACGATCTTCAAGCAACCGAACGACGGCCACAAATGGGGCGAGATGACCGAGGCCGGCTGGAACAAGCTGGTCGCCCTGGCCGGCCCCGAATACGGATTGACGCCTGAGAACGCCAAGTTCAGCGATTACTTCAACGGCTCGCTGATCGGCGACGTCAACAAGATCGACATCAACGCGCTCGCCGAGCAGGCTGCGAAATCCGCGCCGGCGCAATGACCGTTCCGCCCGCCCGCGCCGAGCCCGCGCATGCGCTGGAGGTGTCGGCGGTCGGGCTGACCTATCGTACCGGTTCCGGCCCGGTCGAGGCGCTGCGCGGCGTATCGCTCGACGTGCGCGACGGCGAGTTTGTCTCGGTGGTGGGACCAAGCGGCTGCGGCAAGAGCAGCCTGTTGAAGCTCATCCTTGGGCTGGAGCGCGCGACGCGCGGCAGCCTTGCGCTCGACGGCCGCGAGATCGCCGGGCCTTCCCGGGGCGTGGGCGCTGTGTTCCAGTCGCCGGTGCTGCTGCCGTGGCGGACCATCGAGGAGAACGTCCTGCTGCCGGCCGACGTGATGAAGCTCGACCGGGCGCGTGCCACCGAGCGGGCCCGCGCGCTGCTGGATATGGCGGGCCTCGGCGGCTTCGAGCGGAGATACCCTTACGAACTGTCGGGCGGCATGCAGCATCGGGCCTCGATTGTTCGCGCCCTGGTGCACGATCCCCGGCTGCTAATCATGGACGAGCCGTTCGCCGCGCTTGACGCCATCACCCGCGAGCAGATGGCGACCGAGCTGCAGCGGATCTGGATGGACAGCGGCAAGACCGTGGTGTTCATCACCCATTCGATCGGCGAGGCCGTGTTTCTGTCCGACCGCATCGCCGTGATGTCGGCGCGGCCGGGACGCATCGTTGCGACGTTCGACAATCCGGCGTTGCGGCCGCGGCGTTTTGCCGACCTTTTGTCGCCGGCGCTCGCCGAGCTGACCACCGAAATTCGGCAAAGCCTCGATCTCGCGGTCCAATGACAGACCTGGCAACCACCGAGACGCGAACGGCCGAGGCCGGTCCGCCGGACCGCATCCGCGCGGCGGCGTTGCGCGGGCTCGAACGCCTGGTGTCGCTCAGCATTCTGCTGACGATCCTCGAGGGCGGCATTCGCCTGTTCGATGTGCCGCCCTATGTATTTCCGACACCCTCGGCGATCGGGCTCGCGCTCTACCAGGGCGTGGTTGACGGCAATTATCTGTATGCGCTCGGTGTCACGCTGACCGAAATCCTCGGCGGCTTCGCCATCGGCTCGGCTTGCGGCATCCTGCTCGGCATCGCCATGGTGCAGATTCCACTGCTGGACCGGCTGGTCTATCCCTACGTCGTCGGATTGCAGACCGTGCCCAAGGTCGCGATCGCGCCGCTGATGATCGTGTGGTTCGGCTTCGGCATCTCGTCGAAGGTTTTCATCGTCGCGCTGACCTGCCTGTTTCCGAGCCTGGTCAACACCATTGCGGGGTTGCGGGCGGTCGATTCCGATCGCATCGCGCTGATCACCGCGATGTGCGGCACCCGCGCGCAGCTCCTGCGCTACGTGCAACTGCCGAACGCGCTGCCCTACATCATGGCCGGGTTGAACACCGGCATCGTGCTGGCGGTGATCGGCGCCATCGTCGGCGAGTTCGTCGGCGCCAAGACCGGCATCGGCGTGCTGATCCTGCAGGCCAATTTCGGCCTCGACCTGGCGTCGATGTTCGCCGTGCTGGTGCTGATCGCCATCACCGGCGTGGCGCTGAGCTTCATCCTGCGGCAGGTCGAGCTGAAGCTCTGCTTCTGGAGCGGCAAGGCGACGAAGTAGCCATGTTCTGTCAGCACCGCATCAAACGCAGTCATGCTCGGGCTTGACCCGCCTGCGGGCCGAAGCTTCGTCGAAACGCCTTCGGTTGTTGGTCCTTCGGCGGGCGAAGGCCCGGGCGTCCATGAGGTCGTGCAACGAGGTCAGCCGTACTGAATGGATTCGTCGCAATCTCATCATGGATTGCCGGGCCTTCGCCCGCCGAAGGTCGAGGTCGCAGCGCACCTCGATGGAGGCTACGGCCCGCAGGCGGGTCAAGCCCGGCAATGACTCGCGGATGGGCGGCGCTATATGGCCCTGGCCATCAGCACGTTGTCCTTGCGCCTGACCTCGAACACCTTGAGCCTGTAGCCCGGGCAATTGACCGCCTTGCCGTCGTTCAGGCGGAACACATAGTTGTGCCAGCGACAGCGGATCATAGCGCCGCCGCCCTGGAGAAAGGCATCGTGCAGCGAGTGCTGCTGGTGCGGACAGCTCCGCTCGACGCCGCGAAAGCCCTCGCCGATGCGAAGCACCAGGATGCGGTCTTCGCCGACCCGGGACAGCGCCGGAAATTCGGCGGTATCCGGATCGATGCCTTGGAGCACCTGCCAGTCCGAGCTCGCATCGGACTGTGTCTCTGCGGTCGCCGCTTGCTCCGTCATCGTTCAGGCAACCATCCGTTGCGCCGAGGCCACCTTGCGCATGCGCTCGAGCGCGAATTTGCGGTCAAGGCGCAGCAGGAACAGCCCGATCTGCATGGTGAAGCGGTGATCGAGGAACAGATCGAACACCGCGACCAGCGCGTCGCGCAGCGGAATGTCCTGCTCCTGGCGCGCCTGATGGAAGGCGGCCTGCAACACCAGCGACTTGTCGTAGTCCAGCGTCTGCACCGAGAACTCATCCCACTGGACCGGCGCGAGCTTGCCGGCCAGCGCGCCGAGAAATGATTTCTGCGCGGCCGTGAGTCGCTTCATGCCTTCCGGCTCGTGATCCTCCGCGATCTGGATCAGCCAGTTCTTCTCGTCCTGGCAGCGCGCCATGTCGCAGTCGATCCGCTCGCCGTTCTTGAACGCCATTGTCGGCACGATCTTCTTGTCATACGGCCGCGTATGATTTGTCGTGTCGGTCAGGGTGAACGACCCGCTGTCGACGCGGAACACGGTAATGTCGGCCGGCAGCCCGGGCTTCAGCGCGCCGCCGATATCGGTCATGTGCAGCGCCTTGGCCGGCGCGATCGTGACCTTTTCGATCGCGTCGTTGAGCGACATGCCGAGCTTCATGAAGCAGGTCATGACGTTGGCGAGCGAATAGGCCGGCCCCGCGACGTTGAATTGCTGCAGGTCGGAGCTGATGATGTCCGGGAAGAAATTCTGCGCCCAGGCCCGCTCGGCGACGCGCCAGGAGAAATTGAAGCCGCCGAAGCCCACGTCGAACAGCACGCCGCGGTTCTTCGCCTCCTGGACCACCGGCAGGACCCTGCCGTCCTTGTCGAGGATGCCGCATTCGTTGCCATGGTAGATGTGGGTGACGATATCGCCCTCCTCCGACACGCGATAGATTTCGTAGGCCGACTCATTGCCGGGCTGAAGCTGATGCTCGCCGATGTGCGCATAGAGCGGCAGGTCGAGAATTTCGGCGAGCCCCTTGCCGAGCTTGGTCGGCCCGTAGCCGTAGCCGCTGAAGGCGCCAACCTTGATGTAGCGCAGCAGGCCCGGATGCGCCTTCTTGAAGTCAAGCCAGTCGGCGATCGGAATATTGGTCAGCGTGCGAACGTCGGACTCGATGAAGTTCAAGCCGAGAATGCCGAGCGGCCGGATGTAGGGGCCGGCGTACAGCGTGGTCTTGGTCTGGCCGTCGAGCAGCGCCAGGAACTCGTCGAGCGTGCCGATGCCCGGCCCGCCAGCCTCCACGTAAGAGGTCACGCCTTGGCAGATGCCGATGCTGTCCGGATCGGCAAAGCCCAGGGTTCCATAGACATGGACGTGGATGTCGATCCAACCCGGCGTCACGTAGGAGCCGGCGAGATCGATGGTCTCGACATCGGGCGGCAGGCCTTCGACCGCTCGTATCTTGCCGTTCTCCAGCGCGATGTCCCGGACGCCGTCGATGCCCTGGCCGGGGTCGATCACATGGGCGCCCTTGAGCAGGACGGCGCTGGTTGACGATTTCATCGATGCAATTCCCTGGCAATTCCGAACGCGTCGCCTGCAGCAGATGCTATCAGATTTTGACGGCAGGCGCGAACACGAACCCCATTCTCAGCGCCGAGCCGCCATGCCAAATTGGCCCAAGTCCGCAAACACTCCTCAATCCCCAAAGCCGCCGCGCATGAGTCGCTATCGCATCACTGTCGACACCGGCGGCACGTTCTCCGACTTCGTCTATTTCGCCGAGGACAGCGGCGAGATATCGATCACCAAGGTGGCGTCGACGCCGGACGATCCGTCACGCGCGATCCTCAACGGCATCGAGGCGCTGCTGGCTCGCGGAGTCGAGGCCGACGCGATCGGCTTCTTCTGCCATGGCACCACGGTCTGCACCAACGCGCTGCTGGAAGGCAAAGGCGTCAAGACCGGGCTGCTGGTCACCGAAGGCTTCCGCGGCATCTATCCGGTGGCGGAGCAATGCCGGCCCTACGGCCCCGCGATCTTCGACGTGATGTACGATAAGCCCGCCATGCTGGTGCCGGACAGCCTCACTGGCGAGGTCGCCGAGCGCGTCGATTTCCGCGGCCGGGTGCTGCGCGAGCTCGACGAAATGGCTTTGCGCACAGCGGTGCGCGAACTCAAGGCCAAGGGCGTCGAGTCGCTGGCGGTATGCCTCCTCTTCTCCTTCCTGCATCCGCAGCACGAGGCGCGCGTCCGCGACATCGCTGCCGAGGAAATACCTGGGTGCAGCATCTCGCTGTCGTCGGAGGTGCTGCCGCTGATCCGCGAGTACCATCGGCTGAGCACCACCGTCATCAACGCCTATCTCCAGCCGATCCTCGCCCGTTACGTCGCCCAGCTCGACCGGCGGCTGAGCGATGCCGGCATCGCGTCGCGGCAGAAATACGTCATGCAGTCGAACGGCGGCATGGCGACCTTCGACGGCGCGGCGAAACGGGCGGTGACGACCGTATTGTCGGGGCCGGCCGGCGGCGTCACCGCGGGCGCCTATGCCTGCCGCATGACCGGCTTCCGCAACATCATCACCTTCGACATGGGCGGCACGTCCTGCGACGTGGCGCTGATCAAGGACGGCGAGCCGTCGCTGACCAGCCGGGGCAAGATCGAAGGCCGCGACCTCGCGGTCCCCATGATGGATATCAACACGGTCAGCGCCGGCGGCGGCACCATCGCCCGGGTCGACCGGCTGGGCGCGCTCGAGGTCGGCCCGCAAAGCGCCGGCGCCGTGCCGGGCCCGGCCTGCTATGGCCGCGGCGGCACGGAGCCGACCATCACCGACTGCAATCTGGTGCTCGGCACGCTCAGCGAGGACAATTTCCTCGGCGGCCGGATGCGGCTCGATGCGGCGAAAGCTCGGCAGGCCGTCGAAGAACGGATCGCCAAACCGCTCAACATGGACGTGGTGGCCACCGCCGAAGGCATCATCCGCATCATCGACGTGAAGATGGAGGAGGCGATCAAGGCGATCTCCACCATGCGCGGTCATGATCTCCGCGACTTCATGCTGCTCGCTTTCGGCGGCGCAGGACCGCTGCACGCCGGCCGGATCGCGCGCGATCTCGGCATGGCGGGCATCATCGTGCCGCTCTATCCCGGCGTCTATTCGGCCATCGGGCTCCTGATGTCCGACGTCAAGCACGACTACGTGCAGTCGCGCATGACCCCGCTCGCCGAGCTATCGCCGGACGATGCCAACGCGTTGTTTGCCAGTTTACAGGAGCAGGCGCGCGTCGACTTGCGTAGCGACGGTTTCAGGCCGGAGCAGATCAGGATCGAGCGCGCCCTCGACATGCGCTACGCCGGCCAGGGCTACGAGATCACACTGCCCTGTCCGGCCGAAGCGTTGACCAGCGCTGGCCTCGCCTCGTTGCGCCAAACCTTCGACGAGCAGCACCGCTCGCTGTTCGGCCATTCGGCGCCGGAGGAACCGGTCGAGGTGGTGTCCTACCGTGTGCGCGGCGTCGGGCTGGTGCCGCCGGTGGAGCTGCCGCGCTTCGAGCGCGAAGGCACGACGCTTGCGGACGCGCTGCGCGAGACGCGCCAGGTGCGCTTCGACGGTAAGACCATCGACTGCCCGACCTATCAGCGCGAGAGGCTCGATGTCGGGCTGACCGTGCGTGGCCCCGCGGTGCTCGACCAGTTCGACTGCACCACCGTACTCTGCCCGGGCCAAGTGGCGCGGGTCGACGAATGGAAGAACCTGATCGTGACGATGGAGAAGTGATGCTCCGAGAGCGCCCCACATTCGGCGATTGGAGAATAATGCACGGCGCTGACCCCACACTCGGCGTCATCGCCGGGCTTGACCCGGCGATCCATGTTGAGACGCCACAAAAGCCATCTGTACGTTTGTGCCACTGGCATGGCCTCATGGATGCCCGGGCCTTCGCCCGCCGAAGGACCAACAACCGAAGGCGTTTCGACGAAGCTTCGGCCCGCAGGCGGGTCAAGCCCGGGCATGACAGCAGAATTTGTCGGACGGCCTGAATGCACATCTCCCCGATCGATCTCGAAGTGGTCAAGGCCTCGCTCTCCGGCATCGTCCAGGAGATGCAGAACTCGCTGTTCCGCACCGGCTTCTCCACCATCGTGCGCGAGTTGCAGGACGCCTCCTGCGCGCTGATGAACGGAAGCGGCGAGATCATCGCCCAGCACGTCGTGCTGCCGCTGCACATCGGCGCGTTCCCGGCCTGCACCAACGCCGTGCTGAAGGAATTTTCCGGCGCGATCGCAGACGGCGACGCCTTCATCATCAACCATCCGTACTATGGCGGCAGCCCGCATGCCCCCGACATCTGCATCATCACGCCTTCGTTCTTCGCAGGCGAGCTGATCGGTTTCTGCGGCTCGATCGCGCACAAGAGCGACATCGGCGGCCCGGTGCCGGGAAGCTGCTCCGGCCAGGCGCGCGAGGTGTTCAACGAAGGCCTGCACCTGCCGGCGGTGCGCTACCAGATCGCGCATCAACCGAACCGCGACATCGAGCGGCTGATCGCCGCCAACAGCCGCACCCCCGAGCTGGTGCTGGGCGACATCCGCGGCCAGCTCGGCTCCTGCCGCCTCGCCGAGAAGCGGCTCGGCGAGCTGCTGACCAAATACGGCAAAGGCAAGGTGCTGGCCTGCACCGAGCGGCTGTTCGCGCTCGGCGAAGCCAAGGTGCGCGCCGCCGTCGCCGAATGGGCCGATGGCCGCTACGAGGCGGAGCGCTTCATCGACGACGACGGCGTCGAGCTGAACAAGCCGGTGCGCATCCACGTGGTCGCGCAGAAGAAGGGCGACACGCTGCATTTCGATTTCTCCGGCTCGGCCGACCAGACCAAGGGCCCGGCCAACATCCGCCCGCCGCTGGTGCAGGCCGCGGTGGCCTATTGCCTGATCTCGATGATCGACCCGCACATGTACGTCAGCAGCGGGCTGCTCAACGCCTATACGGTGCATGCCCGCGAGGGCAGCGTGCTCAATCCGCGCTTTCCCGGCGCCGGTCAACACCTACAATCCGACCGTGCATGCGCTGGTCGATGCCGTCTACGATGCGCTGTCGCGCATCAATCCCGGCAAGGTGCGCGCCGATGGCGCCGGCTCGCGCTCGATCATCATCGGCGGCCGCACGACCACGACCGGCAAGGGCTACGTGCAATACGAGATCATCGGCGGCGGCGCTGGCGCGCGGCCGACCAAGGACGGCATGTCGGGCACCTCGGTCAACCAGAGCAACGCCAAGATCGCGCCGGTCGAAATCTTGGAAAGCGAGTTTCCGACCCGGATGCTGCGCTACGAGCTGATCCGCGATTCCGGCGGCGCCGGCCAATTCCGCGGCGGGCTCGGCATCCGCCGCGAGTATCTCAACCTCGCCGACGCGCGGTTCTCGATCCGCTCGACCAAGCACGTCATCCCGCCGAACGGCTGCGGCGACGGCGAGCCCGGCCGCTGCGGCGACATCTGGATCAATCCGGAGCGCGACAGCGCCAAACGCCTGCCGACACGCTACGCCGACTATCCGCTCAAGGACGGCGACGTGTTCCGGCTCGACAGCCCGGGCGGCGGCGGCTACGGCGATCCGCTCGCGCGCGAGCCGGCGCGCGTGCTCGACGACGTGCGCGAAGGCGTGGTGTCGCGAGAAGCGGCCGAGCGCGAGTATGGCGTCGTCCTTGACGCGGCTGCGAGGGCGGTCGACGAAGCCGCGACGGCAAAGCGGCGCAATGAAATGAAGTCCAAGAGCTGATCGAGGCAGACATGGAACAGATCAAACGCACCGGCATCATCGGCCTCGGCGCGATGGGCCTGCAGATGGCCAAGCACATGGCCGCCAAGGGCTTCGACGTGCTGGGCCACGACATCGACGCCGAAGCGATGAAGCGGGCGCAGGCGGCCGGCGTCCGCACCGCCGACGCAGCGGCGAGTCGGCCGCCACGCCGAAGTCGGCGATCGTCATGGTGGCGACCGACGAGCAGGTGCGCGACGCGGTTCATGGACTGCTGCAAAATCTTGCGCACGGCGCGGTGGTCTGCATCGCAAGCTCGGTCGCGCCCGAGACCTGCCGCGACATGGCGGCGCTGGCGTACAAGCGCGGCGTCGGCGTGCTCGACACACCGGTGGTGCTCGGCCAGGAGGCCGCCAACAACGGCACGCTGACGATCTACGTCGGCGGCGAGGAGCAATGGCTGGAACGCGCCCGGCCGGCGCTGGCCGCTTTCGGCGGCAAGGTGCTGCATCTTGGCGCCTCCGGCAACGGCCAAATCGCCAAGACCATCAATAACTTGCTGCTGTGGTCCTGCATGGCGGCGAATTTCGAGGCGCTGACCCTGGCAAAGCAACTCGGCGCCGACATCCCGCGGCTGGTCGCGGCGCTCGGCTCCGGCAGCGGCGCCAATTGGTCGCTTTCCCGCTGGGGCAAAAGTACGGGAAAATGGGCCGAAAAGGACATGGACGTGGCGCTCGAGCTTGCGCAAGCTGCCAGGGTGCCGGTGCCGCTCGGCGGTCTTGTCGATCAACTGGTCAAGCAGATCAATCAGGAGCGGATGAAGGCGCTGCTGTCATGAGGGCACTGATCCGATCGCTGGCTCTGGGTCTGTTCACGGCATTCATCACACCCGCGGCCGCGCAGCAGAACGCACCACTCATGAAGGTGCGGATGGCCTACGACGGCTTCTCGATGACCTCGGCGCCGCTGAACTACGCCGTGCAGCAGGGCATCTTCAAACGCTTCGGCCTCGACATCACGCCGACCTTCGTCGCCGGCGGCTCGATGCTGACGCAGGCCATCGTCGGCGGCTCGCTCGACGTCGCGCAGAACGGCTACACGCCGGCGATCTCGGCCACGCTGCAGGGCGCCGATGTCGTCATCATTGCCGGCATCGCCAACACTCTGCCCTATCAGCTCATGGTGCGGTCGGGAATCAAAAGCGCCGCCGATCTCAAGGGCAAGAGCGTCGCCATCAGCCGCTACGGCTCATCCACCGACGCCGCCGCCGATTTTGCGCTCAAGCATCTTGGGCTAACCCGCAGCGACGTCAGCGTGCTGCAGCTCGGCGGCGCGGCGACCCGCATGGCTGCCGCGCTCTCCGGCCGCGTCGAAGGCACCTTCGAGCAATATCCGGACTCGGCCGAGATGACGCGGCAGGGCTTTCACGTGCTGGTCGATCTCAACGACGTGGTGCGCGACTATCCGAACACGTCGTTCGTGACCACGCGGGCTTTTCTCAAAACCCGTCCCGACATCGTCAAGAAATTCCTGATGGCGATGGCGACCGCGGTCCACGAGCTCAAGGCCCATCCGGAGATCGCAATCCCGCTGACGCAGAAATTTCTGTCGGTGAAAGACGTCGAGAACGTGCGCGCCGCGTACGAGTCCTACGTCAAGGCCTATCCCGACAAGCTCGACATATCGCTGTCCGGCATTGAATCGGTGCTGGAAACCATGGGCCAAAAGGATCCCAAGGCCAAGGCGATGAAGGCCGAGCAGTTCGTTGATCGCACCACGCTCGATGAGCTGGAGCGCGACGGGTTCTTCGCCAAGCTCGTGGGCACGCACGGCTGATGGCCATGGCTGCGCCGCACCCGCCGAAGCTCGACGCGCGGCACGTCGCCCTGACTCATGTCAACGAGCGCACCCGGCAGCCCCTGGAGGTGTTGCGCCGCATCGATCTGACGGTGTCCGAGGGCGAGCTCGTCACCATCGTCGGCCCAAGCGGCTGCGGCAAGACCACGTTCCTGAATGCCGTCGATGGCCTGATGCGGCTGAGCGGCGGACGGATCGAGGTCGATGGCCGCGCCGTCGACGGACCCGGACCGGACCGCGCCGTCGTGTTCCAGCACGACTGCCTGTTCCCGTGGCGCACGGTCGTGCGCAATGTCAGCTACGGCCTCGAGCTGCAGGGCAAGCTGTCGAAGCCCGAGATCAGGGAGCGCGCCGGCGCCATCATCGAGCTGGTCGGGCTTCGCGGCTTCGCCGAGCACTATCCGCACGAATTGTCCGGCGGCATGCGCCAGCGCGTCAACATCGCGCGCGCCCTGGTGATGGAGCCGCAACTGCTTCTGCTCGACGAACCGTTCGCCGCGCTCGACGCGCAGACCCGCGAGTTCATGCAGATGGAGTTGCTCAAGATTCTCAGCCGCGCCAGGACCACGGCGCTGTTCATCACCCATCAGATCAGCGAGGCGATTTTTCTGTCCAACCGCGTGGCGGTGTTCTCGGCGCGGCCGGCCACGATCAAAGAGATCATCGACATCGACCTGCCGCAGGACCGCACGCTCGCGATCAAGCACGAACCGCGGTTCGTGGAATTGGAGAAACACGTCTGGCGGCTGATCGAGGAAGAAGCGGTTCGCACGGGCATGATGACGGCGGCGTGATGCCATGACCCGCAACAAGCCTCGTGTCCCGGGCGCAGCGCAGCACGAGCGCAGCGAGTGGTGCGCTGCAGACCCGGGACCCAGCTTTCTTCGCTTAAGCGGGGTCCCGGATCAGCGATGCACCGCTCCGCTACGCTTCGCGCTGCCCCGCGTCCGGGAAACGAGGTGGTAGCACGTGGATATGCAGAGCCAAACACGAGAGTCTGTGGCGGCTACGGCTACCATCGCATCGCGCACCTTCTGGCAGCGTCACGAGAACAAGCTGCTCGGCACCATCTCGATGGTCGGCTTCCTGGCCTTCTGGGAATGCGCGGTGGCGCTCGGCCTCGTCAACCCGCTGTTCACCTCGTCGCCGAGCCGAATTGCGCTCGCCGGCTACGAGATGTTCGTCGACGGCAGCATCTATGAGCATCTCGAGGTCAGCGCGCATGAGTTTGTGGTCGGCTATGGCCTCGCCATCGTCATCGGCGTACCGCTCGGCATCCTGATGGGCTGGTACAGCCGGCTCAACGCCGTGCTGGAGCCGTTCGTCTCCGCGCTTTACGCCACGCCGCGCATCGCGCTATTGCCGCTGATCCTGATCTGGCTCGGCATCGGCATCGCCTCCAAGATCGCCATCGTCTTTCTCGGCGCGATCTTCCCGATCCTGGTCAACACCATCACCGGAGTGCGCACCGTCGAAGCCGATTTCGTCAAGGCAGCGCGCTCGTTCAGCGCCAATGACCGGCAGGTGTTCCTCACCGTGGTGCTGCCCTCGTCAGTGCCGATGCTGCTCGCAGGCCTGCGGCTGGGCCTCGGTCATGCGCTGGTCGGCATCGTGGTCGGCGAGATGTACGGCGCGACCAAGGGTTTGGGCTTTCTGATCGCAACTGCGGGCGCGCGCTTCCAGACCGACAAGGTGATGGTCGGTATCATCCTGATCGCCTCGGCCGGCGTCGCGCTGACCGAATTGCTACGGCTGATCGAGCGGCGGTTCGAGCGCTGGCGGCCGAGCTATCGAGGCTAACCCCACCGTCATTCCCGGGCGCGCGACCCGCCTTCGCTCACTCCGTGAGCTACGGCGGGCTCGGGTCCGCCGAAGCTCCTGTCGGGAGCGAAGGCGGGTCGCTCGGCCGGAATGACGGTGAGCCCCTCTTCAACGCTTGTATTTTTGTTGCAACGTCGTGAACATTCCGTCGTTCTTCAGCCCGTTCAGGATGCTCGGGTCGATGTAGTCGGCGAGGTCGCGGCTCGCATCCGGGAACTGCGCCAGGATGTTGCGCGCCGCGGCATCGGTCGGCGCGATGTCCGGCGGCGACAGCGCCTTGAAATCCTGGTAGCTGATGTCGAGAATTTTCGGGTCCTTGATGTTGGCCTGCCGCGACAGGACTTCCTTCGCGCGCCCGCCATCGGCGAGCGCCAGCGCATTGCCTTCCGCCGTTGCCTTGATGAAACCGACCAGCGCATCGCGCCGCTGCTCGATCGCGCTGCGCTTGACCACGATCGCGGTGAACAGCCAGGGAATGCGTTCCGGTACCAGATCGAACAGCACGTGCACGCCCTGTTCCCGCGCCATGCTGGTGATCGGTTCGTTGACCGCGGTCGCCTTGATCTCGCCGGACTTCAGCGCGGCGATCCTCTTGCCGCCGCCGCCATATTCCTTGAGCGTGACGTCGCTGCGCGTCAGCCCCAGTCGTTGCAGGGCCAGCGTCACGGTGGAATCCGTCTCCGAGCCAAACGAACTGATGCCGACGACGCCACCCTTGAGGTCGGCCGCGCTGGTCACGCCAGGCGCCGAGAAGAACGTGAAGCGGATGACGTTTGCCAATGCGGCGACCACGCGCAGATCGCCGCCTGTCTGGTTCATGCGGATCACCGACGACAGTCCGACGTGCATGGCGTCGAGCCGGCCGGCCGCGAGCTCGGCCGCGCCGCGGCTGCCGCCCTGCATGTTGACGATCTCGACCTTCAAGCCGTTGGCGCCGTAGAAGCCGGCGTCCTCCGCCATCCAGATAGCGAGCGCGGTGTTGACGTTCTCGGATAGGCCGACCTTGAATGGCATGAGCTCGGCGGCGGACACGGGCGGCGCTCTCAGAACGGCGAGCACTGCAAAGACGAGCACGAGCACCCCGCCCGACGGCCGCTTTCCGCGCATGGTCGCCTCCCGGTCCGCATTGTGCGGAACGCTAGCCGGGGCCCCGCACCTTGTCCATAATCCGCCCGGGAGCAGCGCATGAAGCTTAAAGGTCAAGTCGCCATCATCACCGGCGCCGGACGCAACATCGGCGAGGACACCGCCAAGCTGTTCGCGTCCGAAGGCGCGAAGGTTGCGGTGGTCGACAACCACAAGGGCCGCGCCGACAAGGTCGCGGGCGACATCGTCAAGGCGAACGGCGAGGCGGCGGGCTTTGTCGCCGATGTGTCGTCGGAGGCGGATGTCGACAGGCTGGCCGGCGACGTCGCCGCGAAGTGGGGCCGGATCGACATCCTGGTCAACAACGCCGCGGTGTCCGACAACAAGCACATGCTGGAGATCACCAAGGCGGACTGGGATCGCGTCATGGCGGTAACGCTGACCGGGCCGTTCCTGATGAGCAAGGCCGTGGCCAGGCAGATGGTGGCGCAGAAAACCGGCGGCAAGATCGTCAACGTCGGCTCGACCTCGGGCTTCTTCGGACGGAGCCGTGCGCTCGCCTACACCGCCGCCAAGGCCGGCGTCGCCAACCTGACGCGGTCGATGGCGGTGCAGCTTGCGCCGCACAACATCCGGGTCAATTGCGTGGTGCCGAACAAGATCGGCTCGCCGGTCGGCAAGAATGAATTCGATCCGACCCGCCCGGTGGTCAACCTGCGCGGCCGCGTCGGCGTGCCGATGGACCTCGCCCGCGCCATCCTGTTCCTGGCCTCCGACGACAGCGATTTCATCGTTGGCGACATGCTGTTCGTCGACGGCGGCCTCGCCGCCATGATGGTAGGCGACCGCACGCCGTGAATATGGCCGCAAGTCGCTACTCTGGCGAGTTTATGCACGACGATGCCACATCGTCCCCTCCCCCCTTGAGGGGGAGGGACAGGGAGGGGGGTAATTACAAGCGCATAAACGTGCCGCCACCCCTCTCCCCACCCCTCCCCCGCAAGGGGGGAGGGAGCAGGCCGAGTCCGCCGCTGCCTTCAGGGGCAATACGAAATGTCCGCTAGCGCGCGCTATCGCCTCGGCGTCGATGTCGGCGGCACCCACACCGACCTGGTGCTGCTCGATTCCGCGAGCGGCGAGCTCCTGGTCGAAAAGGTTTCGAGCACGCCAAAGAATCCCGCGCTCGGCGTGCTGGACGGCATCTCCCGCCTTGTCGCACGCGGCGTGCCCGCAAGTGACATCGAGTTCTTCGCCCACGGCACCACCATCACCACCAATGCGCTCCTGGAAATGCGCGGCGCCAAGATCGGCCTCTTCATCACCAAGGGTTTCCGCGCCGTGCAGGAGGTGCAGACCCAGGCGCGCGACGGCAACCTGTTCGATTATTTCTATTCGCTGCCCACTCCGATTGCGCCGCAAAGCCTGACCAGGGAAATTCCCGAGCGCACCGATTATCTTGGCAACGTGCTGACGCCGCTCGACCGCGAGGCGGTGCGCAAGGCCGCGCGCGAACTGAAGGCCGCAGGCGTGCGCTCCATCGCGGTCTGCTACCTGTTCTCGTTCCTCAATCCGGAGCACGAGGCGGAAACCCGCAAGATCATCCGCGAAGAGTTTCCCGAGGCCAGCGTATCGCTGTCGAGCGAGGTGCTGCCGCGCATCCGCGAATGGCCGAGGCTCTCGACCACGCTGCTCAATGCCTATCTCGAGCCGGTGATGGTGCATTACATCGATCATCTCAACCGCGAGCTCGACGGCGTCGGCGTTCTCTCGCAGCAGCGTTTCGTGATGCAGTCGAACGGCGGCGTGATGCCGTTTAGCGCCGCGATCGCCGGCGGCCGCACCGTACACACGCTGTTCTCGGGTCCCGCGGCTGGCGCCCAGGCCAGCGCCTATCTGGCGAAGGAGGCCAGCGCCGGCCTAGTCACGCTCGACATGGGCGGCACGAGCTGCGACATCGCTTTCATCGAAGGCGGCGCGCCGCTGGAGACCACCGAAGGGTTGATCGCCCGGCGGCAGGTCGATGTGCCGGCGCTCGACATGACCACGATCTCGGCCGGCGGCGGCTCGATCGCCGACAT
The DNA here is from genome assembly GCA_963702635.1 of uncultured Alphaproteobacteria bacterium. Lineage (GTDB taxonomy): Bacteria > Pseudomonadota > Alphaproteobacteria > Rhizobiales > Xanthobacteraceae > Z2-YC6860. Next base: position 1,388,676 of record CAVPDL010000001.1, on the reverse strand, counting down.
CGACGGCGCCGGCTTCCTCACCGTCGGGCCGCAGAGCGCCGGAGCCGATCCGGGCCCGGCCTGCTACGGCCGCGGCGGCTCGCAACCGACCGTCACCGACGCCGATCTGGTCTGCGGCTTCCTCAACGCGGACTATTTCCTCGGCGGCAAGCAGAAGCTCGATGCCGCCGCGGCGCGCGCGGCGCTCGAAATGCACGTCGCGAAGCCGCTGAAAATGAGCGTGCTCGACGCCGCGGCCGGCATCCGCCGCATCGTCGACATGCGCATGGCCGACGAGGTGCGGGTGTTCGCCGCCAAGCGCGGCGTCGACCTCGGCGCATTTACGCTGCTGCCGTTCGGCGGCGCCGGCGCGGTGCATGCCGCGGCCGTCGCCGACGAGCTTGGCATGCGGCGCATCCTGGTGCCGGCCGCGGCCCGGCGCGTTCTCGGCGCTGGGACTGCTCTGCACCGACGTGGTGCATGACTACATCCGCTCGGAACTCCGCCCGCTCGCCGAGGTCGACGCCGACCAAGCCGAGGAGATTTTCCGGGAGCTCGAGGCCAAGGCGCGTTCGGAGCTTTCCTCCGAGGGTATGGATACGGCAACGGCAAGCTTCGCCCGCGAGCTTGATCTGCGCTACACTGGCCAAGGTTATGAGCTGCGCACGCCGCTCGATGGCCTGTTCCGCGACCGGCTCGACGCGAATTCACTCAAGCGTGCGCGTGAAAAATTCGACGAGCGCCACGCGCAAATCCACGGTCACGCCGCGAAAGAGCGGCCGGTCGAGGTGGTCAGCTATCGGCTGCGCGTGCGCGTTCCGGTGCCGAAATATCAGGCCCGCGAGGACGAACCACCGGCAGCCGCACAGCCGGCGAGCGCCGCCGCGAAAGGCCGGCGCACCATCCATTTCGACGGCGCGACATCGGCCGAGGCCACGTTGTACGAACGCGACCGGCTCGACGTTGGCGCAAGCATCGTCGGCCCCGCCATCGTCGAGCAGTTCGACGCCACCACCGTCATTCCGCCCGGCTGGACCGCGCGCGTCGACGGCTTGCGCAACCTGATTTTGGAGAGGGATCGTGTGTAACAGTACTCCAAATGCGGCTGTCATCGCCCGCGAAGGCGGGCGATCCAGTAATCGCCGATCGCAGATGGGCACAGCGTACGTGCATTACGGATACGCCTGTGTCTACTGGATGCCCCGCTTTCGCGGGGCATGACAGCTGAAAATGTGGTGATGGCGATGGAAGAGAGGCGCAGATGATGAACCCCATCTTGGTGCAAATCCTGCGCAACAAGATCTCCAGCCTGGTCGAAGAGATGCACTATCATTTCTACCGCTCGGGCTATTCCACCATCATCCGCGAGTTGCGCGATTTCTCCTGCGTCATCCTCGACCGCGACGGCCGGCTGATCGTGGCACCGCCGATGTTCTTTCATGCGCCGGTATACCGGCATCTCGTCACCCGCATCCTGGCGCTGTACCGCGGCGACGAGATCAAGGACGGCGATGTGTTCGTCTCCAACCACCCGTACGAAGCCGGCATGCCGCACGTCTCCGACATGGCCTTCATCGCGCCGATCTTCGCCGACGGGACGCTTGTCGCGTTCTCCGGCTCGATCGCGCACAAGGCCGACGTCGGCGGCGCGGTGCCGGGCTCGACGTCCGCGACCGCGACCGAGATGTACCACGAAGGCCTCCTGGTGCCGCCGATCAAGATCTGGGCGGAGGGCCAGCCGCTGCCCGACATCGAGCGCATCATCCTGACCAATTCCCGGCAGCCGGTGCTGATGCGCGGCGACATCCACGCCCAGATCGCCGCGACCCGGATGGGCGTCGATCGCGTCGAGCAGTTGTGCGCCCGCTTCGGCGCCGACCAGCTCATGCAGGCCTTCGCCGCCATTCTCAAAGGCGCGGCCGACGAGCTACGGGCAGCGATTATCCGATTGCCGGAGGGCACCGCGTCTGCAGAAGGCTATCTCGACAGCGATGGCATCGACGTCGACAAGCCGATCAAGCTCGCCGTCACCGTGACAATCAAGGACGGCCTGGCGCATTTCGACTTCACAAAATGCGATCCGCAGGCGCGCGGACCGGTCAACCTGCGCCCACCCATGGCCGAGGCCTGCGTGTTCTACGCGCTGATCGGCAGCCTCGGCCCGGACATCGCCTACAACGACGGCATGCGCGACGCGGTGCGGATCGCCTACGCGCCGCACACCATCGTCAACGCCGATCCGCCCGGGCCGGTGTCGAGCTACCAGATGGTCAATCTCGCATTGGCCGACGTGCTGCTCGAAGCGCTGGCGCACTTCAATCCGAGCCGGGCGCTCGCGCATTGCGGCGCCTCGAGCGCGCTCAGCATTGCCTGGAGCAGGGGCCGGCCCGGCCAGATCAACCAGCAGTACGAGATCGCGGGCTCGGCCTACGGCGGCGGCATGGGCCACGACGGCGCAACCGGAGCTGCGACGCATCTCAGCAACCTGCACACCACGCCGATCGAGGTGCTGGAATCCGAGTTTCCCTGCCGCATCACACGCTTCGATATCGTGCCGGATTCCGGCGGCGCCGGCCGCTGGCGCGGCGGCCTCGCGGTGCAGCGCGAGTATGAGCTCTTGGAGGACGCCACCGTCATCCGGCGCTTCAACAAGACCAGGTTTCCACCCAAGGGCGTCGGCGGCGGCCAGGCCGGCGCGCGCGCCCGCTTCGTGTTGCGGGTCGGCACCGACAAGGAATTCGAGACCAAAGCCTCGGCGCGGGTCGAGATGCTGTCCGGCGAACGCTTCCTGCTGCAAAGCGCCGGCGGCGGCGGCTATGGCGATCCGCGGCAACGCGACCGCACGGCGGTCGATCGCGACCTCGCCGAGGGCTACATCACCAGGGAAGCGGCGGTGCGGGACTACGGCTCGAACGAGTAAACTCGCTTATCCCTCCCCCGAAGGGGGAGGGATAAGCGCGTATGTCGAACCGCTGCGATGAGCTGACCGGATCGCGCTCTACTACTCACCCATCTTCGCGATGCCGGAAAGCACGAAGCGCTCCGGCTCGGTCGAGCCGTCGAGATCGCCAAGGCCTTTCATCGCCGTCAGCAGCGCGCGCATCTTGGTCTTCGAGACCGCGCCGCTGCCGTCGATGAAGTCGCGCTGGTGCAGGAAGTCGTAGGTCTTGTCGATCACGTCGGGCTTGAGCTTGCTCGCCTCGACCATGATTTCGATGGCCTCCTGCCGGTGCGACTTGTCGAGGAACCAGGCCACGCTCTTGTTGTGGACGGCGAGCAGCCGCCGCATCACGTCCGGGTTCTTCTGCGCCCAGTTCTTGTTGACCACCGCTCCGGTGAACGGCAGGTCCTTGTTGTAGTCGGCGATCAGGCCGAGATTGCTGAAGCCCGCAGCGTCGGCGGCGAAGCTGAACGGCGGCAGCAGCAACGTGGCGTCGATCGCGCCGGTCTGCAGCGCCTGGAAGCGCGCCGCGGTCGCTCCCGTGTAGACGTAATCGACCTCGCTCGGCTTGACGTTGTGCGCCACCAGCATCCGCTCGACGTAGATTTTGGTGATGCCCTTGGGAGCATCGACCATCAGCGTCTTGCCCTTGAGCTCCTCGATCTTGGAGTAGCTCTTCTTGGCGTTCAGCGCATACGGCGCAAGCTGCATCTCCAGCCGCACGATCGAGATCGGCGCGCCCTTGTCGATGGCGTGGATCGGATCGGCCAGCCCCGCCGACAGCGCTGCGTCGAGCGAGCCCGCGGCAAGCTGCTGCATCACCGCGCCGCTCGACTGGATGAAGACGAGGTCGAGCTTGATGCCTTCGGCGTCGTAATAGCCCTTCTTCAGCCCGATATGGATCGGCCAGTGGGTCGGCCCGGTGCTGCCGACGAGGCCGATGGTCACGGTGTCGGCGGCGTGCGCCGCCGGAGCGGCCAGCATTGCGGCCGCGATCAGAAAGCCCTGCGCTCCGCGCCAAAACATTGTCATCGTCCCTGCCCCATGCGTTCTTTTTGCGTGGCCTCATCCTAGCGCCATCCGTGCTTGCGGGGAAAGCTCAGGGCCGGACGCGTCGTCGCAGTCACGCGTGAGCGGCAGCGCACCGGGCGAACGGTTGGAACGATGCAGGGCGAGCTTTCGGCAATTCGGAGCCGAAGCCAATACGCCGCACGAACATCCAGGAACCTTTTGTGACAGAAAGAATTCCCCTTCCCAGGGAGCGTGACCTTACGGAGGACTGAATGAAACTCGTCAAACTAACGGCCGCTGCCGCCGTCATGGCGGTGGGTTTCGTGATGTCAGCGTCCGCCATGCCGGTGCAAAAGCTTGGCACCGAAGCGACCGGCGCGCAGATCGATCAGGTGCGCCTTGTCTGCAACCGCTGGGGCCGATGCTGGCATGTGGGCGGATGGCGCCGTGGCTACTACGCCTATGGCTGGCATCCGGGCTGGCACCGTCGCTGGTATCATCGACACTGGTGATAACATCGCGCATGCGATCGGGTGGCCCCAGCCAATGGGGCTGCCCTTTTTTGTCTGCCTCAGCCGTTGCGAAATTTCCTCACCCGATCGTAAGCACCACCTTGCCGATTCCCGAACGCGCTTCGACGATTTCGTGTGCGCGCCGTGCTTGTTCCAGGGGAAGAACTTTGTCGATCAGCACCTTCAGCTTGCCTTCTGCGGCGACGTTGAGCGCGAGCCTGAAATTCTCCGGCGTATCGATCGGATTGCCGTAGATCGTGATGACGTTGAGATAGAGATATTTGACGTCGAGCGGAACGCCGCCGCCGCCGGCGGCGTGGCCGCCCGCGGTAACCAGCCGGCCCATGAATCCAAGCGCCGCAAGCGCCTTCGGAAACGTGGTCGGGTCGCCAATGTTCTCCACCACGACATTGACGCCGGCGCCGCCGGTGATGCGGCGCGCCTCGGCCGTCAGGTCCTGCCGCCGGTAATTGATGCCTTCGTCGGCTCCGAGCTCGACCGCGGCGGCGACGCGCTCGTCGCTGCCGGCCGCCGCAATGACGCGCGCGCCGAGATACTTCGCCGCCTGCACCGACGCGCTGCCGAGCCCGCCGGCCGCCCCCATCACCAGCACCCATTCGCCCGGCTTGACCTGGGCACGATCGCGCAATTGCGTGAACGCCAGCGGCCCGTGCCGCCCGACCACCGCCGCGGTGACGAAATCGAGCGCGTCGGGAACGATCTGCACCGTGCCGGCGGGCACCTTCACGAACTCCGCGTAGGTGCCCCAGGTGTCGACACCCAGCAGCCTGGGCGCGCCGGTCGGCTGGCGGCCGACGATCGGATGGCAGACGACGCGATCGCCCACCTTGATGGTCTTCACGTCCGGCGCCACGGCCGTGACCTCGCCGGCCGCATCCGACCCCGGCACATGCGGCAACGGCGGCCGCCTGGCGTATTTCCCGGCGCGCAGCGCGACATCGAGCGTCTGGTTCACCGTGGCGGCACGAACTTTTATGGCGATCTCTCCGGCGCCGAGCGTGGGCGGCGGCACATCCTCCACATTGAGGACGCTCGGGTCGCCGAACTGGCGGATGACGACTGCTTTCATTGTTGCCCCTTCCAGCGCCGCTCGCGATCGACACCGCCTCGGCGTTCTCTCGTTCGCGCAAGCGTCGTTGCGTGGCGGTCCCGACAGGACTCGAACCTGTGACCTTCGGTTTAGGAAACCGCTGCTCTATCCGGCTGAGCTACGGGACCGTGCCGCCTGAATATCAGAGCGCGGTGCCAATCGCTACGCCAGCTCGTGGCGGCCTAGAAATTCTTGTGTCAGATAACAGAGCAAGCTTCGATCCCGCCTCTGGGCAATACATCCTACCTCGGGCCGCAACTCATCGCGGCAAATCGTCCTTATGCGTATGGAGGAATCGGGCAATCTGCTCCTTCAGCTTGATCTTGGTGCGCGGCGCACCCATGGATGAGGCAGCCCCAAAGAGTTCCCGTTGGGTGTCCGTAGGCAGATCATTCCATTCCAAAATTACCGCCGCACCAAGGCACCTTAAAACGTGCTCCTCTTTCTCAGTGAGGACCTCCGGCGTGTCACGATCTTTCTGCGGTGCCCGCGAGGTTGTGCCGCCTTCGTTATCCCAGCTTTCGAGGGCTTTGGTATTTTCCGGGCGCTTGCGCGTGCGTTGAGGCATGCTCTTGACCCTCATGCTTGGCTATCGTTTCGCCTTCGGATGATCGCTGCGAATATCGCGGAATTCCTTCGGCCCCTTGAGAAGCCGCCGCTTCCGGCTTGCCCGTTCTTCATCAGTTGCCGACCGATCGCCCAGGCGGTCGATTTCCGCGCCTGCCAGATTTGATGCCTTAGATGCGGCCTTAGGATTTTGCTTTGCGGCCGCCGATGTACCGGCAAGCCCTTGTCCGACCAGCAGGCGGATCGCTTCAGACACGGTTGGGACTGGTGTCTGTTTCGCCCGCCACTTTTCAAGTGCGGCGATCGTTCCTTCGTCGAAACCAACGATCTTTTTTACTGGATAGAGTTCGGGTCGGGGCATTGCTAAGCCTCAAAGGCGCGTTGGCAGCGCGCCGGGTCGGCACGCCAGCGTCATTCCTCCACGGTCCTAGGGATGAACACCCGTCAACAAAATCGACGCAAAGGCGAATGCGGTCGCCACTAGAGAAAAATAGATCGCCTTGATTGCAGCGTCAGAAAGAACCTCAGAAAGAACGCCAGGAAGAGCGCGAGGAAGCGCGCCAGAAAAAACATGAGACGAAGCCATGATCAGTCTCCTACTATCGTTTGGCGATTAATTCCTTAGATTATATATGGGGTTGGTAGCGCTGTTTTACGATGGCGCGGTCGTCGTTTCTTTTGGTGCGGGTGCGCTCTGCCCTCCGGTGTTTGAGGGCGAACAGACCTCGCTCATTTGCGGCAGCATCGCCCCAGCGATGCTACGAGATCGGCAGCCACGGCCGCTACGCCAGCCCGTGCTTGCCTAGAAATTCCAGCGTCAGCGCGACGCATTCGTCAGGCTTCTCGATCTGCAGCAGATGGCCGGTGCCTTCGACGAAGCCATAGTCGTAGCCGCCCTCGACTGCCGAGCGCCTGGTTGGCCGGGCCGGTCGCCGGCGCGCCTTTGAAATTCGGATCGCAGCCGATGAGCTTCACCGGCCCGCCGAACTCGGACGCCTTCGGCCAGAGATCGAGCGTCAGCGCCTGCGCGTAGATGCCGGCCTCGTTCTCCGGCGCGCAGACAAGCTCATAGCCGTTGCCGTCCGGCGACCTTGCGCAGCACCGAGCGCGCCATCAGCTCGTGCTCGCCTTCGACCCAGCCGCGCGTCGCGCGCGACGCTTTGTATTCCTCGACCAGCTCCTCGACCGCGGCGAAGCGGCGGCGCCGGCCCTTCGCCCATTCGGTCAGCCGGTTCTCGAACACCTCCATCGCGGCGTAGAGCGGATGGCCCTTGGGCGGCACGTCAGGCGGATCGAACAGCATCAGCGCGTCCAAGCGAAAGCCGACCTCGACGGCGTGCTTCATCGCGGTGCGCGCCGACATCGAATGGAAGATGCCCGCGGTCTTTTCGCGCGCCGAGCTGCGCCCTTGCCGCCTGCACCACGCGTTCGAGATCGCGGACCAAGCTGCTCATAGGTGTGGTTCGCGGGCGTCACCGGCACGTTCTGCCCATGATTGCGAAAATCGAATACCAGCACGTCGAATTTGGATAGTAGCTGCCGCCAGTACGGATAGTAGGCGTCGGCGGCGAAGCCGTTGCCATGGGTGACGAGCAAGCCGCACGCCGTCGGGATTGCCGTGGCGGCGCATCCGTATGCGCGCGCCGTCCTCGAGCGGGACCTCGAAGGTCAGGCTTGGCGCGGGAATTTCGAACGGCATCGACCGGTTTATGGGCACCGTCCGCGAGCCCGGTCAACGCTTGATTCCAGCCGGAAATCAGGGCTTTGTGTCCTTGGAGTAACCGCTAGCGATGAGTTATCCTGTCATGGCCGGGCATAGCCGTCTGAAGGACGGCGTCGCTTCGCTCGCCTATGTCCCGGCCATCCCGCTTAGGGACGCACCGTACCTTCCTAAGCGGGATGCGCGGGTCAAGCCCGCGCGTGACAGCCGACAGGCATGCAGACGGAAGCCAACTGGCATATTGAGGTGAGTTCAGTGTCACAGCGTCTCGGCACGCGCGTCGCTGCGCAAGGAAGACCCGGCACTGCTGTCGGGGCGCGGGCGCTATGCCGACGATCTGCCGGTGCCGGCCGGCACGCTGGCAGCCCACGTGATCCGCTCGCCGCATCCGCACGCCGATATCGTGAAGATCGACACATCGGCGGCGCTCGCCATGGACGGCGTCTGGGCGGTGCTCACCGGCGAGGATGTCAGGAAAATCTCCGATCCGTTCCTGGTGGCGCTGAAGGCGCAGATCCACCAGTGGTCGCTCGCGGTCGGCCGCGTGCGCTATGTCGGCGAGCCGGTGGCGCTGGTGGTGGCCGAGAGCCGCTATCTCGCCGAGGACGCCGCCGAGCTGGTCGCGATCGAATATGCGCCGCGCCAGGCCGTGATCGACCCGCTCGAAGCGTGCAAGAAATCGTCCGTGCTCCTGCACGAGGAAGCCAAGACCAACGAAATCTCGGTTCGCGAATTCCACTACGGCGACACCGAGAGCGCGTTCGAGAAGGCCGACAAGATCGTCAAGCTGACGGTGGACTTCCATCGGCTGTCGTTCACGCCGATGGAATGCTACGTCTGCGTCGCGAGCCACAACCCGGCCGACGGCAGCTACGATTGTCTGGCCAATTTCCAGGGGCCGTTCTCGACGCATCCGGTGATGGCGAAGGCGCTGCGCGTGGCCGGGCCGAAGATGCGGCTGCGCATCCCGCCCGACTCCGGCGGCAGCTTCGGCATCAAGCTCTCGGTGTTCCCCTATGTGGTGCTGACGGCGCTCGCCGCGAAGGTCACCGGCCGCACGGTGAAATGGGTCGAGGACCGCGCCGAGCATCTCCTCGCCGCCAGCACCGGGCCGAACCGCGTCACCGAGATCGAAGCCGCCGTAACGAAGGATGGCAAAATACTCGGGCTGAAGATTGGATCAGCTCGAGGACTACGGCGCGTTCCTGCGCGCGCCGATGCCCGGCCCGCTCTATCGCATGCACGGCGCGCTGACCGGCGGCTACGACATTGCCAATCTCGACGTCGTCAACCGCGTGGTGCTGACCAACAAGATGCCGGCGAGCCTGATTCGCGGCTTCGGCGGGCCGCAGCTTTATCTGGCGCTGGAGCGGCTGGTGCAGCGGATCGCGGTCGAGCTCGGCCTCGATCATCTCGACGTCATCCGACGCAATCTGGTGCCGCCGGAGAAATTCCCCTATCGGGCCGCGGCCGGCGGGCTCTACGATTCCGGCGATTATCCGAAGGCGGTGGCGATCGCGACCGGCGACGGCCGGCTCGACGATCTGAAGAAGCGCCGCGACGAAGCCCGCAAGGCCGGCAAGAAATACGGCATCGGTTTTGCCGTGGTGGTCGAGCCGGCGATGTCGAACATGGGCTATCTCTCGACATTGCTGACGCCCGAGGCGCGCGACAAGGCCGGGCCGAAGAACGGCGCCACCTCGATGGTGACGGTCAACATCGATCCGCTCGGCGCAGTCTCGGCGACCGCCGACGTCACGGTGCAGGGCCAGGGCCACCAGACCGTGCTGTCGCAGATCATCTCCGACCAGCTTGGCCTGAAGCCCGACGACATCAACGTGGTGCTGGAGATGGACACCGCGAAGGACCAGTGGTCGATCGCCGCCGGCACCTACTCGTCCCGCTTCACGTCCGGCACCGCGGTCGCCGCCCACATCGCGGCGAGCCGGCTGGCCGAGAAGCTGAAGGCCATCGCGGCCAAGCAGCTCAACGTCATGGCCGAGGACGTGGAGCTGGCCGGCGGCAAGATCAGGAGCAAAAGCAATCCCGACAACGCGCTGCCGTTCAGCCGCGTCGCCGGCACGTCGCACTGGTCGCCGGTGATGCTGCCCGAGGGCATGGCGCCGGCGCTTGAGCGAGACCGGCGTCTGGAATCCGCCGGAGCTCGAGCCGCCGTCGCACGACGACCGCATCAACACCTCGCTGACCTACGGCTTCGTGTTCGACATGTGCGGCATCGAGATCGACCCGCTGACCTACCAGGTGAAGGTCGACCGCTACGTGTCGATGCATGACGCCGGAAAAATCCTCAATCCGCTGATCGCCGACGGCCAGATTCGCGGCGCCTTCGCGCAGGGCATCGCCTGCGCGCTCTACGAGGAGTTCGTCACCAACGAGGACGGCGCGTTCCTCACCGGCACGTTTGCCGATTATCTGGTGCCGACCGTCGCCGAAATCCCGCCGGTCGAGATGCTGCACATCGAGACGCCGTCGCCGTTCACGCCGCTCGGCGCCAAGGGGCTGGCCGAAGGCAACTGCATGAGCGTGCCGGCCTGCATCGCCAATGCCATCGCCGATGCGCTCGGCGTCAAGGACGTGCGGCTGCCGGCCACGCCGCAAGCGCATCCACGCCGTGATGACCGGCGGAGACGCGAAATGAAGCCGCAGCGCTTGCCGCTCCCCTCCTCCCGCGTAGCGAAGCGGAGCGGTGGGGAGGGGTCGGGGGTGGGGGGCATCGTGCTGTGCGGCGCCCCCCACCCCGGCGCCTTCGGCGCCGACCCTCCCCACCGCTTTGCGGGGGGAGGGTGGAATACGCCGTTCGCGCTCAGGCCAAACAAACAGGTCTCCCAATGAAACCCCGGCCGTTCGACTACGCGCGGCCCGACACGGTCGACGAGGCCGTCGCGCTGCTCGCCGAACACGGCGACGAGGCGCGCGATTCTCGCCGGCGGGCAGTCGCTGATGGCGATGATGAACCTGCGGCTCGCCGATCCGGCGATGCTGATCGACATCGCGCGGCATCGCCGAGCTTGGCCTACATCCGCGATCTCGGAGAAAAAATCGAGATCGGCGCGGCGGTGACGCAGAACAAGCTGCTGGCCTGGCCCGACCTGAAAGCGAAACTGCCGCTGCTCGCCGCCGCCCTGCCCTACGTCGGCCATTTCCAGACCCGCAACAAGGGCACGGTCTGCGGCTCGATCGCGCACGCCGATCCGAGCTCGGAAATCCCGCTGTCGCTCGCCATCCTCGAAGGCGAGGTCGTGCTGCGCTCAAAGCGCGGCGAGCGCGTGCTGAAGGCCAAGGATTTCCAGATCGACATGCTGACCACCGCGCGCGAGGCCGACGAGCTGATCGTCGCGGTGCGCTTTCCGGCGCACGGCAGGGGCGTGGCCTTCCGCGAGGTGGCGCGGCGGCACGGCGATTTCGCCATGGTCGCGGTCGCGGCGACGATCGACGGCAAAGGCAACGTCCGGCTCGGCGTCGGCGGCATGGCGGCGACGCCGGTGGTGCGGACGATTGCGAACGGCGGCGCGAAGGGCGCCGTCGAAAAGCTCGCCGCCGAGCTCGAAGGCTACGAGGACCTGCACGCCTCGGCCGAACTGCGCAGCGACATCCTGCGCAACCTCGCGCCGCTGGTCATCGCGGAGGCGCAAAAATGCGCCGCGTGAACAAGGACAGCAAGGTCCGGATCGGCCTGACGCTGAACGGCCGCAAAATGTCGGCCGAAACCGAGCCGCGCACGCTGCTCAGCGATTTCCTGCGCCATTCGCTCGGCGCCACCGGCACCCATGTCGGCTGCGAGCACGGCGTCTGCGGCTGCTGCACGGTGCAGATCGACGGCGCGGCGGTGCGCTCCTGCCTGACGCTCGCCATGCAGGCCGAGGGCCGCGAGGTGAAGACCGTGGAATCGCTCGCCGGCCCGGACGGCAAGCTCAACAAGCTGCAGCAGGCGTTCCAGAACCATCACGCCCTGCAATGCGGCTTCTGCACGCCCGGCATCCTGATGTCGTTCACCGATTTTCTCTCGCGCAACCCGAAACCCACCGAGGACGAGTTGCGCGACGTGCTCAGCGGCCACATCTGCCGCTGTACCGGATATGCCGGCATCATGGCGGCGCTGAAGGAAGCCGCCGGGATCGGTTGAATTGAAGAGAGTGAGATGAACGAACAGACCAAGAAGGACGCGCGAAGGCCAAGCCGGTGTACCGCGAGCTGGTCACGATCAACGGCAAGAACGTCGTGCTCGCACAACGAGCCGCCGGTGGTCAACGCCGGCGTGCTGGAGATGGCCGAGATTTTCCGGATGTTCAACATCTTCGACGAGAAGTTCTCGCCGTCGAACATCGACAAGGCCGACGGCACGCCGCTGCGCTCTACACCTCGACGGTGAAGGTCGATGTCGAAGCGCCGGAAGCACGACATGGGCTTCTGGCATCGCAACATCGACGCCCACGAGATCATCTTCTGCGTCAAGGGCGCGCTGAAGTGGGAGACCGAGATGGGCGTGAAGATCATGCATCCGGGCGACATGCTGTTCATCCCGAAGGGCATCGGCCACCGCTCGATGCTGTGCGAGATTCCACCGACGACAACGTGCTGATCGAGCTGAAGATCGCCGATGAGCTGACGTATGTCGGGGAAGACAAGAAGTAAGGCGCACGCGATGCACACCGTCGATCTTATCATCGCCGACATCGGCTGGCTGATCACCGTCGATCCCGGCCGCCGCATCATCCGCGATGCGGCGATTGCCGTGATGGCGGCAAGATCGTCGCCGTCGGCAAGATCGGCGAGATCGCAAGACTACACCGGCAAGAAGACGATCGACGGCCGCAACACGGTGGCGACGCCGGGCTTCGTCGACTGCCACCTGCACTCGTCGTTCCAGCTTTCGCGCGGCCTTGCCGACGAGGCCAACGCGCAGTCGTTCCTGTTCGACCGCATGTACCCTTACGAGGCCGCGCTCGACGGCGACGACGTGCGGGTGTCGGCGACGCTCGCCGCCACCGAGCTGCTCAAGCACGGCGTCACCTGCTTCGTCGATCCCGGCAACTACCATCCGGAGTCGTCGGTCGAGGGCGTGATGGCGACCGGCATCCGCATGATCGTGTCGCGCTCCTCGTTCGACCTGACCAAGTCGGTGCTGGGGCTGTTGCCCGAGCGCATGATCGAGAACACCGCGACCGCGCTGGAGCGCGCCGAAGCGGTGCTGGAGAAATACTCCAAGCACGAGCAATCCTCGGCTTGGCGCCAGCGCCTCGTTCCGCGGTCTCAACAACGCCTCCGACGAATTGATCATCGGCCTCGACAAGCTCGCCAAGAAATACGGCACGCTGCTGCAGACCCACGCCTGCTTCTCCTATTCGACCCACGACTCCAGCATCGCCCGCGGCGGGCTCGCCGAGATCGAGCGGCTGGAGAAGCTCGGCGTGCTCGACGAGAACATGCTGATCGTGCACTCCGGCTGGCTCGAGCCGCAGGAGGTGGCGATGCTGGCGAAACGCAAACCCTCGCTGGTCTGCGCGCCGTCGTCGAGCCTGCACAACGGCTACGGCAATTTTGTCGTCGGCAAGTTGCCGGAGTTGATGGCGCTCGGCGTCAACGTCGCGATCGGCTCCGACCACGCCTCGTCCGGCATCGTCGACATGACGCAGGAGGTGCGGCTGGCCTGCTGCTGCTACAAGGAGAAGCGGCTCAACCCGCGCGTCATGCCGCCGGAGACCGGCCTGGAGATGGCGACGATCAACGGCGCCAGGGCGGCGCGGCTCGCCGACCGCATCGGCTCGATCGAGGTCGGCAAGGACGCCGACGTGGTGCTGTTCGACACGCGGCGGCCGGAATGGCAGCCGCTGATCAATCCGGTCGCCAATCTCGTTTACAGCGCCACCGGCGACTCGGTGCGCGACGTGTTCGTCCAGGGCGAGCAGGTGGTGGCCGGCGGCGCGCTGACCAAGATCGACGAGAGCAAGCTCTACGAGGAAATTCCCGTGGCGGTGATGCGGTTTTCCAAACACCTCAAGGTCGACCAGATGGTGCAGTTGAAATGGCCGGTGACCTGATGATGGATTCGATGGGCATGAGGGCACGTGTCCCGGGCGCGGCGCAGCACGAAGTGGTGCGCCGCAGACCCGGGACCCCGGTTGGGTGGCCGCACAAAGCAACCGGGGTCCCGGATCAGCGGTGCACCGTTCCGCTACGCTTCACGCTGCACCGCGTCCGGGACACGATCCCGATTCAAGCCTGTGGATGACTCGATGGATGCTGTAACAAAATCAAAGCCCGCCGGCCTGACCGTCATCGACGGCCTGGAATTCCCGTTCGCCGACTATCCGGCGCCCGGCGCCGCGACCGAGGTGGCCGACGGCATCTTCTGGATCTCCACGCCGGTGCCGTTCGTCGGACTGAAGCAGGTCAACCTGTGGCTGCTTCGCGACGGCGACGGCTGGACCATGATCGATTGCAGCTACGGCAGCGAGAGCATCCGCGAGCTGATCCGCACGGTCTGGGCCAAGGTGCTGGGCGGGCGGCCGATCACCCGGTTGATCGTGACGCATTTCCACCCGGACCACGCCGGCAACTCCGGCTGGATCGCCGAGCAGTGGGGACTTCGTCCGCGGATGTCGCACGGCGAATGGCTCACCGCCAACCTCGCCGCGCTCAACCGCAACACCGACCACGTGCAGTCGCGCGGCACGTTCTACCGGCGTCATGGGCTGGACGAGGCACGGCTGCAGCACTTTCTCAAGGGCGTCGTGCTCTACAGCGACGGCGTGACGCTGCCGAAGAGCCACAAGCGCCTGCGCGGCGGCGACCATCGTCGCCATCGGCGCGGACCGCTGGCGCGTCATCATCGGCGAAGGCCATTCGCCGGAGCATGTCTCGCTCTACTGCGCCGAGCGGAAAATCCTGATCGCCGGCGACCAGATCCTGCCCGCCATCACCACCAACGTCAGCACCTGGCATGTCGAGCCGGAATTCGACGCCGTCGGAGCGTTCCTGAAAACCTGCAAGACTTTTCTCGACGTGCTGCATCCCGACACGCTGATCCTGCCGTCGCACCGCAAGCCGTTCCGCAACGTGCAGCACCGGCTGCGCCAGCTTGCCGAGCACCACGCCGTCCGCGTCAACGTGATCCTCGACGAGGCCGGCGCCGAGACCTGCGCCGGCGACCTGATCGACGTGCTGTTCACGCCGGGCCTCGACGGCCACCAGGTCGGCTTCGCCATGGGCGAGGCGATCGCGCATCTCAATCATCTGGTGACGCTCGGCCACATGAAGCTGGTCGAGACGGCGGACAAGGTCCGCTACCGCCGCATCAGTTCGCCAGACAATCGCGTCAAGCCGGGGTTTGAATGATCGATCGCCTGGCGATCGGCGAGCTCTCTTCCCCTCCCCCTTGAGGGGGAGGGTGGATCGCGCGGAGGGAATCCGAGCGCGATCCGGGAGAGGGGTTTGCTTCGCAAGAAGTTCTTGGCGAAATGAACCCCTCTCCCGCGTTCGCTCGGCTTTCGCCTCCGCTCACGCACCCTCTCCCTCAAGGGGCGAGGGGAAGCGTGCCCATGGCAAGCACTTTGGTCAGACAACTTACGCCGAGAGAAAATAATGCCCGGCCCGTTCGGCGATCATCAGCTCAAGATTCCCTATGAGCCGGTCGCCGAGCTGCTGGCGAAATACGCCAGGCGCGATCCGGACAAGACCGCCATCGTCGACCTGGAAACCGGCGCGTCGATCGATTTCGGCCGGCTCGAAACAATCGCCGTCGACATCGCGGCCTATCTCAAAAGCAAAGGCATCGAGAAAGGCAGCCGCGTCCTGGTGCTGTCCGACGAATGCCTGGAAAAGCTTTTGATCTGGATGGGCGTCTGGCGGATCGGCGCGGTGATCTGCCCGTTCAATCTCGAGATCAACGAAAAGCAGATGGTGTCGCTGACCGCGGCGCTGAAGCCCGCGCTGATCCTCTATCACAAGGACATCGACGCCGCCGCCATGGTCGGCGACGCGCCGGCCGAGCGCGTGCGCTTCGGCGCCTGGGCGAAAGAACGACCCGCAGGATGAATTCTTCGCCGCGCTACCACGCGGCGACGCGGCGAGCCTGCCCGAGCGCAACGAAGCGTCCGACACCGCCTGCATCTTCTGCACCTCGGGCACCACGGCGCGGCCGAAGATCGTGATCTACAACCACGCCGCCTACTGGATGAACGGCCTCGACACGCTGGAATTTCTGGGCCTCACCGAGGACGACCGCACCCTGGAATACCGCTCGTTCGGCTGGAATTCGGCGCAGGTGCTGAGCCTGCTGCCGTTCCTGCAGAAGGGCCTGACCATGCATATCGCGCAGGCGCTTCTCGCACAGCCATTTCTTCGAATGGGTGCAGAAGCACGGCATCACCTTCTCGGCCGGCGTGCCGACCGTGCTCAACATGCTGCTGAACAAGCCGCTCGGCTTCACCGCCAAGGACATCCCGACGCTCCGGCTGATGAGCTGTTCGACGGCGCCATTGACCGCGCAGCAATGGACGCAGTTCGAGGAGATGTACGGCGTCACGCTGCTGCAGATGTACGGCATGTCGGAAACCGGCTGGATTTGCGGCAACCGGCATTACGCCAAGAAGATGGGCACCGTCGGCCTGCCCGCGCTGCATCAGGAGTTGAAGATCGTCGACGGCGCAGGCAACGAATGCCCGCCCGGCATCGAAGGCGAGATCACGGTCGGCGGGCCGCAGATGGCGATCGGCACCCTCAACGACGACGGCTCGATCGAGCCGTTGCTTGGCAAGCGCATCAAGAGCGGCGACCTCGGCATCAGCGACGCCGAGGGCTTCGTCCGCGTCACCGGCCGCACCAAGGACCTGATCATCCGCGGCGGCGTCAACATCGCGCCGCTGGAGATCGACGAGGTGCTGCTCAAGCACGCCGGCGTCGCCGAGGCCGCAGCCGTCGGCGTGCCCGACAAGATCTACGGCGAAGAGGTGGTGTGCTACGTGGTGGCGAAGGACAAGGCGCTCACCGAGCAATCGGTCCTCGATCACTGCGGCAAATTCCTGCCGCCGGCCAAGACGCCCAAGCAGGTCTTTGTCGTCCCGGACCTTCCCAAAAGCGACCGCGGCAAGGTGCTGCGCGACAGGCTCCGCGACGATTGGCTCGCGCGCCAGAAAATCACCGCATAGCCGCGAGCGCAGCGCTCAATGCTGCGCCCTCTCCCCTTGCGGGAGAGGGCAGCGCCGGACTCGCAACAAGCAAAGTCGGGTGAGGGGTGTAGCTTCACCCCTCACCCATTCTTGCTGCCGATCCGCTGCGATTGCCCTCTCCCGCAAGGGGAGAGGGCGCAAATATAAGCGCCGAATTCCGCGCTACGCCCGGACAACAAGCCGCGCCTTACTCCGCAGCGATCGCCGCCTCGGCGATGAACTGCGACAGCCACTTCTTGCGCTTCTTCACATTGAGCCGGTACAGCGCCTCGAATTCGGCCTCCGGGAACGAATGCGTGGACGGCCGCTTCATCAGCGTGTCGGCCCAGGCCTTCAGCCGCGGATACTTCTCGATCAGGCCGATAGGCCGGATACGGTCGAGGAAGAAATAACGCTGCAGGAACGGCGCATAGGCGGCGTCGACCAGCGAGTATTTTGCGCCGTTGAAGAGCGGCCCGGCGCCCTGCTTCGTCAGCGCGCCTTCGAGGCGCTCGAACGCCACCGGGATCTTGTCCAGGCATTTCTTCGCGGCCGCCTCGTCCTCGGCATAGGCGACGCCGGTGACGTGCTCGGAAAAGGTCGGCACGTAGTCGGTCCAGGCGCGATTGATGGCGCGCTGCACCGCATCGTCCGGATGCAGCCGCGGCGCGATGGTCTCGTCGAGATATTCGTTGATCGCGCTCGACTCGAACAGCGACACGCTGTCGTTGACGCGCAGCACCGGCACCTTCTTGTGCGGCGAGATGGCGAGGAACCAGTCGGGCCGGTTGTCCGGCTCGATGTGGCGGAACTCGAACGGGGTGTTCTTCTCGCGCAGCACGATCGCCGAGCGCTGCACCCACGGGCAGGTCTTGAAGCTCACCAGCAGATATTTCGCCATGTTGTTCCTCGCTGTTATGGTCTGCGCCGCCAACTCAGGCTGCGGCCTCGTTCTTGGTGTCGTAGTTCAGCTCAAGCTCCACGTTATTCGGGTCGCGGAGGAAAATCTGGCAACGGGTACTGTTCGGCACCAGGTTAACGCGGTGCGCAATGCCCTTGCCCGCGAGATGCTGCTTCATCGCCTCGAAGCCGCGGCTGCCGAACGCGACATGATCGATCACCCCGGAATCCGGCCGCTGCTCCTTGTCGGTCCCCGAGATGTCGTTGATGTGCAGCACTGGGTGCCCGGCGCTGTAGAGCCACGCGCCGGGAAAATTGAACGGCGGCCGCGGGCCGTTCTCGAAGCCCAGCACGGTCTCATAGAACTGCACGGTCTCTTTGAGTTTGCGGGTCGAAACGTTGTAATGGTCCAGCTTGCCGACGCTCATGTCCATCGGGCTTCTCCTTTGGCGCTTCTGTTGTCAGAATACCGTCAAACAAGTCGGCTGGCGAGGCGCTGGTGATTGCGCCCTCTCCCCTTGCGGGAGAGGGCAACGCTGCCGGTGCAACATGTTCCGTTGGGTAAGGGGTTACGATCTCTGCATCGGCCATGACCCCCCATTCTTGCTGCCGATCCGCTGCGATTGCCCTCTCCCGCAAGGGGAGAGGGCACAGCGACGAGCGCCGCACAAGCAATAGGAGGATCAAATGGCAACGTTGGTCATCGGCGCAGGGCTGATCGGCTCGCAGGTCGCGCGCATCCTGGTCGAGCGCGGCGAGAAGCCCCTGCTGATGGATGTTGCTGCGCAGCGCGAGGCGATCGCCCAGATCGTCGACCTCGACAAGGTCACGCTTGATCCAGGGCGACGTGCTGCGCCCGCTGTCGATCGTCGATGCGCTGCGCACCCATAACATCACCAGGATCGCCCACACCGCCGCCAACCCGCTGCTCACGGTCGGCGCGCAGAAGGAGCCTTATTCCGCGATCAACCTCAACATCATGGGCACCGTCAACGTGCTGGAGGCCGCGCGCATCGCCGGCCTCAAGCGCGTCGTGGTGTCGTCGTCGAGCGTGCTCAACTCCTACCTCGCCGGCGGCGAGGATGGCGGCGACTTCGGCCGCGAGGAGGCGTTCCCGCGCCCGACCACGTTCTATTCGGCGACCAAGCAGGCGGTCGAGAGCCTCGGCCTCAACTACGCCAAGTGGTGCGGCATCGAGTTCGCGGGGCTGCGCTACGGCGCGGTGTTCGGGCCGTGGAGCGGCGCAGGAGGCGGCGGGCCGTCGAACATCATCCGCGAGGCGATGAAGAATGCGCTCGCCGGCCGCGAGGCGACCGTGCCGCCCAGCGCGATGGAGTGGGTCTACTCCAAGGATGCGGCGCGCGGCACGGTGCTGGCGCTCGACGCCAAGGACCTCGGCAACGGCATCTTCAACATCACCATGGGCGCGCTGACCCAGCCGGGCGAGATGGCCGAGGCGATCGGCGCTGTCGTTCCAGGCGCCAAGATCAAGTTCGATGCGCCGGCGAGCGCCCGCGTCGCGCTGACCAACCGCGCCCACCACGCCGACCTCAGCCGCGCCAAGCGCCACCTCGGCTTCGAGCCGCAGTTTCCGCTGCAGGCGGCGGTGAAGGATCAGGCGGAGTGGATGCGGCGGCATATGGCGTGAAACCCACGCTGCCCAGCAACGGCCTCGTGTCCCGGACGCGGTGCAGCGCAAGCGCGAGGCGCGCAGCGGTGCGCCGCTGATCCGGGACCCCGGTTGTCCTGTGGCAGAAAGAAACCGGGGTCCCGGGTCTGCGGCGCATCACCATAGTGCGTCGAAGACGTGCGTGAACGCGCTTATGGTGCTGCGCTGCGCCCGGGACACGATCTCCGCGCGAGACCAAAGCTCATGAAACCACTCCTCTCCTTTTTTATCCTACTGTCCCTCGGCGCTGCCGCCCACGCCGCCGAAATTCGCCGGGGCTCCATCATGACGGTGACGGCCATGTCGATGTGGTTCGAGGAGGCCATCCAGCTTGAGCAATGGCAGCAGATGAAGAAGGCCGGCGACGCCAGGGCGTTCGACGCCTACCAGGAGAAAGTCCTGGGCGCGCGCGAGGCCTGGCAGTTCATCAATCCGCTCAAGGTGAAAATCATCGGCTACAACCCGAAGAAAAGCCGGGTCTATGTGGAGATGACCGGCAAGGGCCGGCTGGAGGGCGCCGAGTGGTTTGTCGACGCCGCGGCGATTGCGCGATAGCGCGCCGGAGCTGATCGGCGTGCGGGGCGCAGGAAATCAATTCGCAGGCTTGACGGCCGCACCCACGGGCTCATGCTCCGGCCCTGGCCAGATCATGGGTCTTCGGTTGATGGGGGAATCACCATGCCAATCCGTCTCGATCGCGTCGGCCACATCGGCATCCACGTCAGCGACGTCGAGCGCTCCATCGCCTTCTATCGCAAGGTGCTGGGGCTGAAGCTGACCGGGAAGTGGGGCCCGCCGGACATCCGCCGGCCGATCTGCTTCATGCGCATCGGCGACAAGCACCACGACGTCGTGCTGTTCGAGCTCGCCGAGGACGCGCGCAAGGCCGGCTTAGCCATCACCGACTCCGCCATGCGCAGGGCGCCCGGCCTCGACCACATCGCCTTCGAGGTCGACTCGCGCGAAGACTGGCTCAAGGCGCTCGACCACGTGCGCGCCTGCGGCGTGGAGATCGTCCGCGGCCCCTACGTGCACGCCCCCGAGGGCGGCGAGAAGGGCTTCGTCGGCGGCAGCGGCAGCCACGCCTTCTACTTCCTCGACCCGGATGGCAACCGCCTCGAGGTCTATTGCTGGATGATGAAGGTGACCGGCCCGAGCATGGCGGCGCCGAGTCCGGATCTTTGAAGGAGCGCTCAGGATTATTTTCTAAAGGCGTAACCGCCGAATGCGGAGATTAGAGGCCTTATTCTCCGCATAAATTGCGGATATTACCTTGACCGTCCGGTGAATAGGGCTACATTCACCGCACAAGGTGCGGTGAATGCCATATCTCTATCATTTAAAAAACTGGCCGACCTTTACATGGGATCACGAAGCCATTGCCGCGCAACTGGCGGCGGTACGGCACCGGCAAGGCCGGCTGATCGGCCGGATGGAAGGCCTGGGATTTCCCCTGCGCGCGAGGCCGTCCTGAACACCCTGACCGAGGACGTCATGAAATCCAGCGAAATCGAAGGCGAGTCCTGGACAAGGACAGGTCCGCTCCTCGATCGCGCGGCGCCTCGGCATCGACATCGGCGCGCTTACGCCTGCCGACCGCAATGTCGAAGGCGTCGTCGAGATGATGCTCGACGCCACGCAGAACTACGACAAGCCGCTGACCGAAGAACGCCTGTTCGGCTGGCACGCCGCCCTGTTTCCGACCGGACGCAGCGGCATGACGAAGATCACGGTCGGCGCATGGCGCGACGACAAATCAGGACCGATGCAGGTCGTCTCGGGACCGATCGGCCGCGAGCGGGTCCACTTCGAAGCGCCGGCAGCCGACCGCGTTCCAGCGGAAATGCGCGTTCCTGGAATGGTTCAACGGCAAGGCCGGCATCGATCCGGTGCTCAAAGCCGGCGTCGCGCATCTGTGGTTCGTGACCATCCATCCGTTCGACGATGGCAACGGGCGCATCGCGCGCGCGATCGCCGACATGGCGCTGGCGCGCTCCGAGGAAAGTTCACAGCGCTTCTACAGCATGTCGGCGCAGATCCGGCAGGAGCGCAATGCCTACTACGACATCCTCGAAGCGACGCAGAAGGGCAACCTCGATGTCACCGCCTGGCTCAATGGTTTCTGGGTGTCTGGACCGCGCCTTCGACGGCGCGGAGACCATCTGGCGAGCGTGCTGAAGAAAGCGCGGTTCTGGGAAGCGCATGCGGCGAAGCCATTCAACGACCGGCAGCGCAAGATCCTCAACAGGCTGCTCGATGGCTTCGAGGGAAAGCTCACCTCATCGAAATGGGCGAAGCTCGACAAATGCTTCGCAGGACACGGCGCTGCGCGACATCGATGATCTTGTGGAGCGCGGCATGCTCGTCAAGGACGCTGGCGGCGGGCGGAGCACGAGCTACTCGCTGGCTGAAACTCCTGCCGGGAGCGAATAGCGAGAAGCCCGCACTGAGCGAAAAGCGAAATGCGGGGCCAAGCACCTTCAGGCCTACCCGGATGTCGCTTTGCTCCATCCGGGCTACACATGCGCGTCACGGATGCGGCGGATGCGGTTGATTGAGGGCCTTGCGGACGGTCTCCGGGTCACGAGCGATGACAGTCAGGTAAGCGCGCGCGGCCTGATCGGGCGCGACGCGGCCCTGCTCCCAATCGCGCAATGTGCCGATCGGAATATGATAGCGCGCCGCAAAATCCTCCTGGCTGATGCCCAGCGCGCGCCGAATGATCTTCACCTGCGGCGTGCGCTTCATGCGGCCGAGATCGGCCGGCGACAATGGCCGATTATTGCGGTCGGCCTCGGCGGCGGCCTCGATCTGCTTTTGCGACATCGCTCGCAAGGGGCGCTTAGTTGTTCTCGACGAAGTAGCCATCTTGCTCATGCCTGGTTGCTTGACGTGCCGAGATGATTCGGATGCGGCCATTCCTTTCGGTATGGACGACTGTGAGCAACGCGCCTTCCGCGAGGCCGATCAGGATGAAACGGTCCTCGCCGTAATCCTCGCGGTCATCCATTCGCTCGATCGCGAATGGGTCCTTGAAGACCAGGGTCGCCAGTTCAAAGCTCACGCCATGCTTGGCGTCGTTCTCGACGGCCTTGGCCGCATCCCACTCGAAGTCGTCGCTCATGATAGATACGGGTTATCCGTAGCAAGTCAAGGATGTCCAGCCTGTAGCGGGGTCACCCGCTATAAACCCATCCCGGGCTTCACTGCGCTCCATCCGGGTTACGCTCGCTCAAAACATCAACGTTCCGGCTCCGGCGACCATTCTCGCACGAGTTTCTGAGCTTCGGAGATTTGCGCTGGGGTCATGTTGGACGAAATTCTTGCAAGGTCCTCTTCGGTTCCACCCATAATGGGTTTGCGCCGTAGATGAGCCAGAGCGGCCCATTTGTATGCTTGCACCAAGTCTTGCTTGACACCCCATCCCTCGAAATACAAACCGCTGAGGCTGCCTTGGGCTAGTGGATCGCCTTGCTCGGCAGCACGGCCGAGCCACTTCGCTGCCTCGGAATAATTCTTCGGTAGATTGCCGCCAAGGTACATGTTCCCGAGGTTAAACTGCGCTGCTGCGTTTCCTCCTTCGGCCAACGCACGAAATATCTCGGCAGCGCCGACATAGTCATTTCGTTGGATCGCGGAAAATGCCTGTTTGAACCGTTCCGAAACTGAATCCGTGCCAGCAATATCAATGTTGAGAATCGTGGTAATGGTAATCACAGTGCCGACAAATGCCTGTAAACCTCTGAACGTTATTCTGCGCATTCCGTGATTTTACGGGCGATGAGCGGGAAGACAAGTAAGGCGAAGGGGCCTTGCGCCGTGACCCAAATACGAATTGCGGAACTAACTGAACTTGAGAACGCGTTTGAACAGATCGGTTTGCGCGTCGGCCCGCGTACCGGCACCAATAGGCGTACTAAAGACGACAAGGAATGGTATGTGGTGCGCCGTTTTATGCCGATAGCGATCCGATCGGGGATGTTCACCCTTCCCATATCAATCCGAAAGGGTCGGCAACATGAGGCCGACTTCGTAATTGAAGGGGCGAAGGATGCCGCGTGGGTTGAGATTACAGAGGCTACTTCACCCGCGGATCAACGCGAACTGACGGCAGTTGAACTTAGCGAAAAGCCGGCTGTTCTGCTCGGCGAGTACGGAGGCAGGTTTAAGGACGGAGCAAGCGAGCCCGGATATGTCTGGTCTTCAGATATTTTAGCGGCAATCGAACGTAAGGCTAACAAGTGTATATATTCACAGCCATGTGCAAATCGCCATCTCGTTGTGTACCCAAACTCGAATGCGTCCGCTTTATTATTCGACGATGAAGATGAGCGCAGGGCGTTTGCGTTATTGCAACGGTCAATTCGTGAAAGACAGGCGGGTTTAGTTGAGCTTGTCAGCGGGTGTCTCATTCATGTTCTTGGGAAAGAGTATGTGTTTGCGGACGTTCTTGCGAAGGCAACGATGCACCGACGCCAATAAGGGGCTTTTCGCCGGGATTGTTTGCATGTTGGCTACGTCCTGTAACGATGGCTTTAGACCATCGGCCAAATGGGAGAGTTAGCGCACTGCTTCCGTGCCCACCCGCCGTCATAGCCAGATCAGCCCAACCCATGACGGGTCAGAATTTGCGGCCATCGCGGTGATAGACTGACGAAGACGGCGCCAACAGGACATTACCATGGACGCCCTCACCCACCCCAAGCGCAAACCCGGCCTCCGCGCACCGCGCCGCCCGCGCGCGCCTCCCGCATCCAAACCCACCCGCCCCTACCCCGACCTGCACGACCACGTCCGCGCGCTGGAGAAAGCCGGCCAGCTCATCCGCGTCGACCGCCCGATCAACAAGGACACCGAGATGCACCCGCTGGTGCGCTGGCAGTTCCGCGGCGGCATCGAGGAGAAGGACCGCAAGGCGTTCCTGTTCACCAACGTCACCGACTGCAAGGGCCGCAAGTACGACATCCCGGTGCTGGTCGGCGGGCTCGCCGCCAACCGCGAGATCTACCGCATCGGCATCGGCTGCGAGTTCGCCGAGATCGACGCGCGCTGGGTCAAGGCCGCGCAGCAACCCGCTGCCGCCGCGCGTCGTCACCAAGGCGCCGTGCCACGACATCGTCATCACCGGCGCGGCCCTCGACAAGCCGGGCCAGGGCCTCGACGGCATCCCGCTGCCGATCTCGACGCCGGGCTGGGACGTCGCGCCCTACGCCACGCTGTCGCAGTACATCACCAAGGACCCCGACACCGGCGTGCAGAACATGGGCAACTACCGCGGCCAGGTGAAGGCGCGGCGGCGGCTCGGCATGAACCCGTCGCTGGAGTTGCGCCCGGGCATCTACAACCACTGGGAAAAGCTGCGCGGCCGCGGCTTCAAGAAGCTGCCGTGCGCCGTGGTGCTCGGCGCGCCGCCGTGCATCACCTTCGCCTCGGTGCAGAAGCTGCCGGAGACGCTCGACGAGCTGCACGTCGCCGGCGCGCTGGTCGGCGCGCCGATCAACGTGGTGAAGGCCAAGACCGTCGACCTGCTGGTGCCGGCCGAGGCCGAGATCGTGATCGAGGGTTTCATCGACACCGAGTATCTCGAGCCCGAGGCGCCGTTCGGCGAGATCGCACGGCCACGTCAATCTCCAGGAGTTCAACGCCTTCATGGACGTCACCGCCATCACGCGGCGGAAGGACGCCATCCTGACCTCGATCATCTCGCAGGTGACGCCGTCGGAATCGAGCCTGATCAAGCTCGTCGGCATGGAGCCGCTGTTCCTGAATTTTCTCAAGAACACGCTCGGCATCAAGGGCATCAAGCGCGTGTCGATGCACGAGCCGTTGACCAACATCAGGAAGGTGATCGCGCTGGTCTGCGAGCGCGACATGCCGACGACGGAAATCTGGCGCGCGATGTATGGCGCCGCGGTGCTGCACCGCGCCGCCGGCAAGTACGTCATCGCGGTCAACGACGACATCGACCCGACCAACGCCGACGCGCTGCTCTGGGCGATGTCGTACCGCGCCAATCCCAGCGCTCGACATGCACGTGCTGCCGCACCGCGACCAGGGCCATGGCCCGCGCAGTCATTGCGCAACGGCGGCGAGGACGCCTCGGTGCTGATCGACGCCACGCTGAAGGAGGACTTCCCGCCGATCTCGCTGCCCAAGCGCGAGTACATGGAGCGCGCCAAGGCGATCTGGGAGGAGCTCGGCCTGCCCAAGCTCAAGCCCGAGGCGCCGTGGTTCGGCTACTCGCTCGGCGAGTGGAACCAGGAGTTCGACGCCATGGCTGCACGCGCCACGCGCGGGCGATTATTTCGACAACGCCGAGTCGCTGGAGCAGCGGCGCAGGAGCGACGTGCGGATGAACACCGAGGTCCGCCGCGTCGAGGAGAAGCGGAATTCCCGTCCGAAGCCGAAGCGCTGATGTTCCAAAGCGACCAAGCGCCGACCATGCACGGACCAGACGCGACGACGCGCCGACCAGGCGTGGACTGTTGCGCCACTGCAGCGGCACCCCGGCAAAATCCAGGCAGAATCTAGATTCTCCTTGACCCTCTCCATGCGCCGCCCGCATCGTCCGCGGCGGAATGCGGCGGGGGTCGGCGTATGGGCGTTGTGCGTTACCGGTGTCCGAAGTCGGGCGAGGACGTGACGACCGCGATCGAGACCCGCAGCGACGTGCTGGTCCAGATGCGGGCAAAGGACCTGTCGCTCTGGGTGTGGTGCCCGCACTGCATGGCCGGACATCAGATCAAGCCGTCGGACGCCGTCCTCGAAGAGCCGGTCGCGACCATCAAAAGCCCGTCGCTGGCCGCAAGTTAGGCCCGGCTGCGGCGCATCGGCGGGCGCTGGCGATTTTGTGATCGAGCGCCGACATGGTGCTGCCGCAATCCAACGTTGCGCTGAGGGCGGCGTGTGGGGGAGTGGGACTTGCCATCTCGTGCCATCGTGGCCTTTGGCTTGGCCGTCATGCTGGCGGGCGCGGCGTTTGCCGGCGACAAGCCGCAGTGCGCGCTGGCGAATCTCGGCGATGCCAGGGTCAGGGCGGTGCTGGATGGCCGGACCGTGGCTTTGGCGGACGGCCGCGAGGTGCGGCTCGCCGGGATCGAGGTTTCCGGCGAAGCCACAGCGGCTTTGCGGGGCCTGGTCGAAAGCCGCGATGTGACGCTGGCGCGGCTTGGCCCGGACACCGACCGTTACGGCCGGGTCGTGGCGGTGCTGGCGGCAAAACCCGGGCCGGTGGACATCGAAAGCTCGGTGCAGGCGGCGATGCTGGCCCAGGGCATGGCCCGGGTTGCCGCCCATGTCGGCGCTTTCGGCTGCGCCGGAGCATTGTGGGAGACCGAGGGGAAGGCGCGGGACGCTGGCCTTGGCGTGTGGCGAGACCCGCACTATCTGGCGCGAAAGGCCGAGGACCCGGGGGCAATCCTGGCGTTTCGGGGCGGTTTTGCCGTGGTTGAGGGCAAGGTTTTGTCGGTCCGCGAGTGCGGCGCCACGATTTACGTCAATTTCGGCCGGCGCTGGTCGGAGGATTTCACGGTCACGGTGCCAAAGCGCAGCGAGAAGCGGCTTTACCGCCGCGGGCCTGCCGTTAAAGAAGCTGGCAGGCCGGCATGTTAGAGTGAGGGGCACGATCGAAGAGCGCGGCGGGCCGTGGATCGAGGCGAGCGCCCCCGAGCAGATCGAAGTCGTGGAGCACAATTAGATCATGAAGCGGACGCAAGCCGTCCTTGATTGGTCCAATGCCCGCGCTGTTCCGCGCCTTGCCCGAGTCGTGGTCGCGCTGTTCGCGCTCATGATCGGCGGCTGTTCGAACCTGACCCGCTTTGGCGGCATCGACACCTCGGTGCTGGCGCCGAAACCCGAACGCCGCACCGCCGCCACCATCGAGCCATCTTCGCCGCAGCAGCGCGAGCATCTTCGCATCCTCGCGGCCTACGGCGGCGCCTACCAGAACGCCAAGCTGCAGGGCATGCTGGAGAAGACCGTCGACAAGCTGGTCGCAGCCTCCGAGCGGCCGGACCTCAAGTACGAGGTCACCATCCTGAACTCGCCCGCGGTCAACGCCTTCGCGCTGCCGAACGGCCAGCTCTACGTCACCCGCGGGCTGATCGCGCTCGCCAACGACAACTCCGAGCTCGCCTCCGTGCTGGCGCACGAGATGGCGCACGTCATCGCGCGCCACGCCGAGATCCGCGAGGACCAGGCGCGGCAGGCCGCGGTGGTCAACCGCGTCGCCATCGATCTGCTCAGCGATCCGCAGCTCGGCGCGCTGGCGCTCGCCAAGTCCAAGATCGCGCTCGCCAACTTCTCGCGCGCCCAGGAGTTCGAGGCCGACGGCATCGGCGTCGGCATCACGGCGCGCGCCGGCTTCGACCCCTACGGCGCCGAGCGCTTCCTGACCTCGATGGGGGCGAACGCGCACCTGCGCGCGCAGCGCGCCAACATCGATCCGCGCGCGCCGGACTTCCTGTCGTCGCATCCGGCCACCCCCGAGCGCGTCAGCAACGCCGTCGCCAACGCCCGGCAGTTCGCGGGGCCCGGCGGCGGCGCCCGCGACAAGCAGGCCTACCTGCAAGACCTCGACGGCATCGTCTATGGCGAGGACCCGAGCGAAGGCTATCGTGCGCGGGCGCAGGTTCCTGCATCCCAAGCTCGGCTTCACCTTCACGGCGCCCGGAGGGCTTTGCGCTCGACAACACCGCGCATGCGGTGTTCGGCGTCAAGGACAACGGCTCGCAGGCGCTGCGTCTCGACGTGGTGCGGGTGCCGGCCGAGCAGAGCCTGCCGGAGTATCTCAACTCCGGCTGGATCGAGAACATCGATCCGAAGAGCATCGAGGAGGTCATCGTCGGCGGCTTTCCCGCCGCGACCGCGACCGCGCAGGGCGACCAGTGGTCGTTCCGGCTCTATGTGGTGCGGTTCGGCAGCGAGGTCTATCGCATGATCTTCGCCGCCAAGAACCGCACCGAGGCGATCGACCGCGTGTTCCGCGAATCGCTAGGCACGTTCCGGCGCATGACGGTGTCGGAGATCGCGCAGGCGCGGCCGCAGCGGCTGAAGCTCATTGAGGTCAAGGCCGGCGACACCGTGGAGAAATTCGCCCACCGCATGGCGGTGAACGACCGCGCGATGGAGCGGTTTCGCGTGCTCAACGGGCTTGGCCCGAACGACCGGGTGAAGCCGGGGGATTGGGTGAAGGTGGTGGTGGAGTAGCGGAGCGAGCGGAGGTCGGGGCGGTCGCGGCCGATCAAACGGCGGCGGTCAGTTGCTTCCACCCGGCGCGCCTTGAGAGTATCGCAGCGTTTTGAAAAATAGCGCTGTTATATCAACGGCACTTAACGATGACTCACCACGCCGTCATGGCCGCGCTTAGCCGTTCGAAGAACGGCGTCGCTTCGCTCGCCTATGTCCCGCCTGCGGGCCGTAGCACGCTTGGAAATACACGAGGGCTGCAAACCTTCGGCGGGCTTGTCCCGGCCATCCACGTCTTTGATGTAGTTGAGAAAGTAAGGCGTGGATGCCCGCGACAAGCGCACGAGCGTCCGGCAGGAAAATTGCCTGCGTGCTTTTTTCGCTCTGTCATGGTTGGCGCGGAAGCTTGATCAACCGATTTCTTGCTTCTGAGCAACACTCTGAAGCTCGGATCACCGCGTCTGCGCCGCGGCGTCGGAGCGACGATGAAAAAGATGAAAGAAAAGAATCCACCGAGGTAATACAGCGAACTAGGGTCTATACCTAATTAGCGAGTTCTGATTCCCTCGTGTCGAATGATTCGGCATGGGGAGGCATTGATGCGAGCGGGTTTGTTCTGGCTGAACGACAGGCAGTGGGCGCGCATGGCGCCGCAACTGCCGACCAACCTGACCGGCCCCGAGCGCGAGGATGATCGGCGCATCATCAGCGGCATCATACACATGCTGCAGTGCGGCGCGCGCTGGCGCGATTGTCCGCCCGAGTATGGTCCGCACACGACCGTCTACAATCGCTTCAATCGCTGGGCCAAGCGCGGACGTTGGCAAGCTATATTCGAGGCGCTGGCCAACTGCGGCAAGGACAGCATGACACTGTCGATCGACTCCACCTCGATCAAGGCGCATCGCTCGGCCAGCGGCGGAAAAGGGGGGAGCATGAACAGGCGATCGGTCGCTCGCGCGGCGGACGCACCACGAAAATCCATGCATTGAGCGATCCAGATTGCAGGCCTTACGCATTTCATCTCACTCCCGGCCAGGATGCCGACATCGCCGCCGCGCCGGCCCTGCTGGCGCTCGCGCCGCCGATGCGCGCCCTCATCGCCGACAAGGGATACGACGGCGACGACTTTCGCACCGACATCGTCCACCGCGGCGCCAAGCCCGTCATTCCGAACAAGTCCAACAGAGTAGTCCTCCATCGCTTCAGCAAGCAAGCGTACAAAGGGCGCAATGTTATCGAGCGCTGCTTCTGCAGACTGAAAGACTTTAGACGCATCGCCACTCGCTACGATAAGCTCGCACGAAACTTCCTGGCCGCCGTCCAACTCGCCGCCCTCGTGGCCTATTGGATCAATTGAGTCTGGACCCTAAAATAACCATGCAATTTTCCTGCCGGACAGCCGTGCGACAAGCGCGGGCATGACGGGTGTAGGCTCAATGCCTTTGGTCTCAGTGCGTCGCGACCATGATTTGCCGGACCACCGGCCGCCACAGCGTTTGTTCGCTGCGGATGAAGGCGGCCATCTCCGCCGGCTCTGCCATGCCAGCCCGCATCGCAGCGAAATGGCGCAAAGTGCCGGCAGCGGACACCGCGCTTGCCTTAAGAGTGCGTGCCGCCCCCGCGAGTTGTTGCCGCGACTGGCAACGTCATTTCAAAAACGCATCCGTCTAAGCCCGTCTTGGCCAGCCTCAAACGGCCGCCGTGGTCCTGCACGATAGTCCGACAGATGGCGAGTCCCAATCCCATACCGGTGGGCTTTGTTGTAACGAACGGCTCGAATATACGCTCGGATTGTTCTGTGGTTATTCCAGGTCCGGTGTCCTGAACGGACAGCAAAACGGACGAATGTCCATTGAGGCTCGTCGCCAAGCGCAGTCGTCTTACGCGAGGAAGAGTGGAGGCCATCGCGTCGATTGCGTTCCTTACTAAATTCAAAATCACTTGCTGAATGAGCGTGCGGTCAGCATGGACTTCAGGAAGATCATTTTGGAATTCGGTTGCCACAGCGACTTCGTTGAGCAACAGGTCCGGTTGCACCAATCTCAG
Organism: uncultured Alphaproteobacteria bacterium; assembly: GCA_963702635.1. Lineage (GTDB taxonomy): Bacteria > Pseudomonadota > Alphaproteobacteria > Rhizobiales > Xanthobacteraceae > Z2-YC6860. The sequence continues at coordinate 1,357,864 of CAVPDL010000001.1, read as the reverse complement.
CACTTGCCGCGCAACATCGTCAACATGGATCATCGTCCTGTGGTCGGCGCCCTTCTTGAACAGCTCGCGAACTCCCGCAATGATCTCCTCGGCACGATTGCTGGAATCCGAGATTGAGGCGAGGCAGGCGCGCGCCTCTTTAAGGTCCGGCGGCGCTCTTTTGAGCCAGTTCGAAGCTGCGACACTCGCCATCGCAATTGCAGTCAGCGGTTGCCTGAGCTCATGCGCCATGGCAGCTGTAGCGGCATCCAGGCTCATGAGGCGATTTGAACGTTCGCGACGCAACAGCAAGATCGCGTTTGCGAGGCGCGCATAGAGCACCGTCGTTTCCGTCAGCATTGCGGCCAGCACGGTAAAACTGGCAATCAGCGCGTAGGTCCGAGCAGTGTACCAGCCAAACGTGAAACGCACCGTAGTCATGACGGTCGACAATGTAAGGTCGGGTAAGGTGGCAAAGACTGTCACCATCAGCCAGACAGCGAGGGATGTGCGTTTATAAATAAACAACAGCAAAAGTGCTGCGGCGCTCAAAAGCCAAATTGAACCGGTCAAATAACTTGCAAATGGGGCTTGTTGCCTCGCATCCACAAACATGTTTGGCAGATGTTTCACGCCCGCTGTCACCATCCACGTGAGTGCTGCGGTGACTGCCAACACGGATGCGATAGTGATGCCGATTGTGATCCTGGTCGATTTGCCGGTGCTTGCGCCAGCTTCCGTGGACAATGCATAAACTAAGACTGCCGTAGGCAGCGCAATGTGCCAGAGGCAGAAAAGGTAGGGTGCACTACTCAGTGGATCACCAATCAAACCGGCCGGTGCATATGCGCCGGGAAAAGCCAGGGTTTGAAGAAACGCGAATAGTCCGCTGAAAACATAGCCGCTGGCCAGCGCCAACAGACCAGGCTGGGGTTGGATCGAATATTGAGCAAACAAAAGAATTGCCGTAACCAGCTCGGCAACGCACACAACGGTTTGGATAACCGGAATGAAAGCATCAACGCGAGGCAAGGACACGCGAGCGAACGGCGCTACCATCCCGAAAATAATAAACAGAAAAACAATCAGGGCGAATGCCACCCGCCGCTCGGCAGCCCTCGCGGGCATGTTTGCAATCACGACTGGGAAATCGCGACCCGGCTCCTGAGCCAACTCGCCAACAGTACCTTTAGGCATCATGCCGGCCCGATGTTGCGGTTCAGCAACCAGCTGGCAAATAGCATACCCGCTTAGTTCTACTGCGTCAGAAGAATTCGGCGCTCGCATCTCGTGCCCTCTCCCCTTGCGGGAGAGGGCTATTCAGAGTTTCAAAGGAAAGGATGGGTGAGGGGTGAGACCGCAACCCCTCACCCAACCGAACTCGGTGCAGCTCCAAGCTGCCCTCTCCCGCAAGGGGAGAGGGCACAATGACTCTCGCACAACGCGCGGCGATGCCGTTACAATTTCTGACGCAGTAGAATTAGGCGGGCTGTCCGAAAGGCTCGGTGTGATCCCCAAAGTGAGGCGATGGCCGATGTCCCAGTCATTGGAGCTGTCAACCGTGCACCGAATCATTGCTCCTATCAGTCGGATTGGAGCGTCCAATTGAGTGGTCCGAGCCTATCGGCGGGGATGTATCCGCCAGAGCTGCTCGATGTAACCGTAACCAAGTCTTTGTCACGTCAATCCCAAACGCACATATACCTAGCCCAAAAATAAACAACCAGGTCCAAAAACCGATTAGCCCCTTTTCGGTAAGTATCAACAATGCGGTGAAGGTAACCCCAATAACGCAAGCGAGAGTCGTTTCAAGTAACTTCTTCGCGGATAGTTGCGCTTTCGTATCGCAGGTGAAACAGAACGCAGGACCGCCATCCTTCGAGTTCTCATGCGACACATAAATCGCAGTACCGCAGGACGCGCACGCTCCGGGAATACACCGACCGGTATTCGTTCCCTTCCTTATCCAATCTGCAACTGGTGTCACATACTCAGCCGGCGTTCTGGCTTCGGTCGTTAAAAGCACACTCTTGCCCGTTTCGTCGAAGGAGACCGCTGCGCCTGGACCAGGACACGGAGGGTCGCATTCGTATCCAGCGCGCCGCAAGCCTTCGGTACAAGCGGCCCAGGAAGACGCTAAAGCATCGCGCCGTCGAGGTTCAGACCACAGGTCCTTCCAGGAAGCAAAAAAAACCGTTCCGTGAGAAATCCGGGGCGGAGTGAATAGGCACAGTTTGCGGCTCATTCCCTCAGCCCTGATATGCGTCAGCTCCCATTGGAGATTGTCAGATTGACCTGGATCGATAACGATGCACGCGGCCATACGGGCGAGCTCCACAAGGCGATCTTGCCATGCAGAGTCAGGAGCGTATTCGCGGATCGCGCCTTCGGGAGGAAGGCGGTCGAGGGGATTTCCAAGACCCACGAGCGGACCTATCTGCGCCGAAAATTCCTCATCGAGGAACTCTTCCAGCGTGAGTCGAAGGATGTTGTAACTGTGAGCTGCTTTCGCTTTGAACTTGCCGGTATAGCCCCTGAGCTTGGAGGCTGTGCCAGTCGCAAATGGCCGTTTGTCGTCGGAGAATGCCCTTAAATATAAAACCGACACCTCCAATTTGGGCAGCACTGTAGGCGCGGTTTTGACGCGCCGCCCCAATCGAAGCCAGAATAGTCCGAGTATGAAGAAAAAGCTCGAACCTAAGAGTCCCTGCCACGCCGCGTTGCGTGGGACTTCGTCACCCCCGAAGAACTGCCAGACGAAGAACGCACAGAACGCAATCCCGAGCGCGATGGTGCCCCGCCCCAGCCAAAGATATGGAATAATTGAGCGCCGCGGCCCAGACACTCGGCGATGTCGATTGGGACCTAGGCGCACAAGGGCAGCGGCCAACAGAATCCATGCGATAGGTGGGAGGGAGACCTCCAGAGCGTCAGAGGCGTTTGTTGGAAGGGCCGGGAAGACGCTGTAACAGAAGAACAAAAGGACGAAGAGACAGATAGAAATGAAGAACGGATGGTACCCCTTGGCGCGTAGGCGAACGTGAAAGCGGTACCACCCAACGATGGCCACACCAATAACGATCACGACGGAGACAATGAAATATCCATCGTGATGTGCGGCCGCAGCGGCTACTTGGTCCGCGAGTCGGTTCGCGAGCGGGCCCGCGGTTCCGACGACCCACAGCCCTACCAGACACCAGCCGGCTACGCGGAGAAAGCCATCGAGAAAGCGTTTCATTGCCCCTCGCCGATTTGCCTGCTCCGCTCAGATTGCCACACTAAAATGCCGCTTTCGATAACCGTTGTGATCTCGGTTATAGGCAAGCCCCCTACGCCCCCAGAACTGCCGTTTTTATCCGACGGGTCGGGCTCCGTTCAGCCGTGATACTCATCCGGCGACGCCGCGCCCCGAGAACCCCGAGTAACTTCCGCTGCGGGTCGTCGCACGGTTTTCGCCATGCCCACACGATGTTCGCTTTCCGCCTCTTAGCGCCCGAATAGCGGACGCGCTGGAATGGTCGCCGAGTGCAGATACTGTTGAAAAAGTCCGACTTCATTGGTGATCAAAATTTTGCAGAGGCGCTGATGCGCTCGACCGAAAATTATGTGGAGGACCGTGTCACCAACCAGATTTCTAACGGTCGTCCTTCCCAAGGTCTTTATGAGGCATTGGATCGCAAAAATATCGGTTTTGATGAGTCCCAGCAAAATTCTGTTGCTATCTGACTTTTGAGTTTTTCAACAGTATCTGCCAATAGGAGACATGCCAGCGCATCGCAGCGAAATGACGCAGTGTGCCAACGGACATCGGCGCGACTGTTCGATCGCCTCGTCTGCGCGAGCGAGCGTTGAAGCTCAAAGAGCCACCTGCGGGTGGCTCTTTGAGCTTGCTGTGCTGGAGATTACTGTTTCGCGTCGGGCTGCGCCGGTTTCTTCTTGTAGCGCCGATCCCGACGCCGATCACGCCGATTTCATGCCCGCAACGCTCGCGGCTGAGGCCGGATTGCCAACGCGGGCCTCGGCATCCGTTACGATGAGCACCGTCGCCGGTATGGCGATGGTCGATGCAACCGCCAAGCCGAAAAGGCCAAAAACGCCTCGGCGCGAAACAAACTCTGCTTTCAGTTTTTCACTCATGGTGAGCCTCCCGGTCGCCGACTTTGGTTAAGGTACCTGCCGTCGATTAAGTGAGAGGGTGCGACCGAACTGCGGCCGGTGCCTTCTCCTTATCACCACCACCGTGTCTCATCACGCGGGAAGAACATATTGTACGTGCGTATAGTTATATCGGGCGCGCCCGAGGTCGGAATGTAGTCAAAGCCGATATTCCTAGTCGGAAACAAGGATTCCGCCGATGCGGTCTGTCCACTAACGGAACGATCCGGCGTGCTCCGCGACCATTCGCATTCAGCAAGCGCTCCGGCATGGTACGCGGCTTGAGGACGCCCGGATCGCCAAATCGATGGATGACGACGGATTTCATCGTTGCCCGCTTCCAACACCCGGCTCAGCGCGGATTGCCCGGCGCCTTGTGCTCTTTGCACACCGGTCTCGGCAAAGTAACAGGCCTTGAGCGGCAGGGGAGCCTCATGCTCTTGGCCAAGGCATAGGCCGCATAATCCGAAAGGTTAGGGCCAATACACTCAAGGACAATAGCCCGGCGAAGCGCGATCCATGAGGACTAATTAACCAAAGTAAATGCGAGCAGATAGGGCGTTATCGCAGATGCGAACGGTTTGTAGACGACCTCCGCGATCCGGCCACCGACAGGCCCCCCGCTCCGGTTCGCGCGCGGCTGGCTCTTTCCCCGGAGCCAGCCGCACATCTTTTCCTCTATTCACACGACAATGCGCAGTCTCGAGCGAGGAGTCAGCGCAAAACGAAAGTAGTTTCTTGCATCGGACGGTGAACGCAGACCATCAATTCGGGAAGCGAATGGAGTTTTAGAAGGGTTCCGATGAACTCCTCGCTCTTTCACGCTGGCCGCGCCACCCACCTCAAGATCGTGGCTGTTTCGATTGTATGTGTGATCATCGTCGTTCTTGTTGGCATCAATGCGAGGACCGCGGATCTTGCAACTGCCCAAATTCGATCCGCAAATGGTGTCGTGAAAGCGGGCCAGCCAGCGAAATATGCAGGCCAAGAGGGCCAGACATCTCGCTGAAAGGAAATCATCGATCGTGCCGCAAACATTCACAGGTGCAGGCCATGGTCTTAGCCGTTAGCACTTTACTGGCGTCAATCGCATTCATGGCTGTAAGCGCAGCTCTGTGCAATTGGTCAGATGAGAAGTTGCACGATTAAGCGTCACCCGTTGATGCACCACAAATCTCAAGGCGAATGATGCGTTCCATAGTCATTACTATCGCGTTGCTGCTCGCTGCAAGTCCCGCGCTTGCACAGTATCAGGTGCCCGGTGAATGTATTGAACTTGCTGCGAGGGAAGGTTTTCCGACTGACGCACTTACCAGGATCCAGGCCATGCGAGCCAGCGTCCGACTGGCTCGGTTGAGCGGCCGCGATCCCTTGGTCCAGCAATGCCGAAGCGCAATTCAGCATATCCGGGGCATCATGAAGGAGATGGAGAAGTCTTCCGCAGCGTCCGCATTGATTAAATCAATCGCCACGGAATAGGAAAATCGAAATCCTTAATTCTCGACATTTGATCCAAGTCAATGCGCGCAGAACATGGGCCTCTCGTATGTCAAATCGTACAGCATCCAAAAGGACGAGCAAAATGAAGCTTCGATTGATAAGTACTGCATTTGCAATCTCGCTTCTTCCGATGGCGGCAAATGCGCAGGTGATTGTCGATATGGGCGCGTTTACTTGCGGCCAATATCTAGCAATGTCGCCGACAATGTCGCGCGACTTTTCTGCCTGGATGAGCGGCTGGTCCAGTTATCAGACCCGCAAGACATTTGTGGATGTGCTTGCGCATCAGAAAAATATCGCAAGCCTAAAATCCTGGTGCCAATTCCATCCGCAAGCAAGCGTGATGAATGCCGTGCAGAGTGCGATTGGCCCGCAATGACATTTTGGACCCCCGGAGAAATGCCATGAGAAGGAATGTTTTTTTCCTAGCAGCCACTTTGCTGGTGGCCGCTTCGCAGCCAGGTGTGGCTCAGATCAGTGTGGACATGAATAAGATCACTTGCGGAGGCTGGCTCGGATACAGCCCAGAGGAGCGGGATTTCGTCCGCTTTTGGATGAGCGGTTATTACAATGCGGCCGCCGATATCAATGTCTTGAACTACGACCGCTTTCAAAGGAATTCCGCAAAGATCACGGCCTACTGCAAGAAGAACAAGTCCAAAACGCTGCCGACCGCGATCAAGAACCTCGGCTTGTGGCGGTAAGACTGCGACGGGGTTTGGAGAAGCCAACGGCATTTCGCACCGACGGGCGTGACAGTCATCGATCCGTTCCAAGTGCTGCCCGGCGAATAGCGGCCTGTTTCGTCTCAGTGCGTTGCGACCATGATTTGCCGGACCAGCGGCCGCCACAGCGCCTGCTCGTTGCGGATGAAGGCGGCCGTCTCCACAGGCGACGTCGGCCGGACGTAGGTGCCAAGCGACGCAAATTGCTTCTGCAGGTCCGGCTGCGCCAGGACCTCGCGCAAATCTACGCTGATCTTGTGCACTATGGCGTCCGGGGTTCCGCTGGGCGCGGTCAGGGCAAACCAGCCGCGCGCTTCGAAGGCCTTCAGGTTCGGAATTGCCTCGGCGACCGTCGGCAGATCGGGGAAATCGGGCACGCGCCGGGCCGACGCGACCGCGAGCGGCTTGAGCATTCCGCTCCTGATCGGGCCGGCAAGGCCGGACAGGCTTTCGATGGCGACCTGCACGGTGCCGGCGGTGGCGTCCTGCGTCGCCTTGGCGGTGTTCGGATAGGGCACAAACTCGAGCTTGATGCCGGTGCGCTGGCGAAGCAGCTCGCCCGTGAGATTCGGCAGGCCGCCGAGATTGGCGCCGTAGAGCACGCCCCCGGGACGTTTCTCGGCCAGCGCCATCAATCCCGACAGCGTGTCGACGCCGAGCTTGGAATTGACGGCGACCGCCATCGGCTGCTCGCCGATCAGCCCGATCGGGACGATGTCGTGAAGCAAATCCAGCGGCAGCTTCGGATGCGTCTCCGGCAGCACGATGAAGGTCGACGAGAGGGGCATGTACAGCGCATAGCCGTCCGGTTTTGCGCCGGCGGCAGCTTGCACGCCGATCAAACCGCCGGCGCCGGGGCGGTTGAGGATCACGATCTGCTGGCCCCATCTCTTGCCGAGCCGGTCGGCGACCAGGCGCGCGATCACGTCCGGTCCGCTGCCGGCGGGGGCGGGCGTGATCAGGTTTACGGGGCGCGCCGGATATTCCGCGGCCGGCGCCGGCCAAGCCGCCGCCAGCAGCACGATGAGCGCGGCTGCCCCGCTGAATGACCGCCGATAGACCGCCATGGCTCGCTCCTCCGTCGAATGCACCGGGGTGACCGTTGCAGGCATAGCCCCGGTGGCTATAGATGGAAGATTAAAGATCGAATATCCCTATAGAGATTCTAAATAGGTGCGGCATGGTGTTCGACGCGCGCATGAGGCGGCGCCTCAAGCTGCGGGATTTCGATACGCTGATCGCGGTCGCGCAACACGGCAGCATGGCCAAGGCGGCGGCTCATCTCGCCGTCTCGCAGCCCACGGTGTCGAAGGCCGTCGCCGACATGGAGCACGCGCTTGGCTTGCGCCTGTTCGACCGGACCGCGCAGGGCGTACAGCCCAATCAATACGGCCGCGCCCTGCTGAAATGGGCCGTTGCCGTGTTCGACGACGTCAGGCAAGGCGTGCAGGAGATCGAGTTCCTCGCCGATCCCACCGTCGGCGAACTTCGCATCGGCGCGGCCGAGCCCATGCTGGGTGGATTTCTGTCCGCCGTTCTCACCGACCTCCATCGAAGCCACCCGCGCATCGAATTCAAGGTCACGCAACCGCTGTCGCTTGCGGAGCAACGCCGCGAGCTGCGCGAACGCCAGGTCGATCTCGTCATCGGGCGCGTGATGCGCGACGATGCGGAGGACGATCTGACGACCGAGGTCCTGTTCGAAGAGCCGTGGCTGGTGGTGTCGGGGCTGCAACATCCGCTGGCCCGGCGGCGCAGGCTCGCACTGTCCGATCTGCTGCACGAGCCATGGACCTTGCCATGGCCGGAGGGCGTGGTGGGCGCCTACCTGACCAAGGCCTTTTGCGCCGCCGGCCTGGAGCGTCCCCGCCCGGCCGTGACCTGCGGCTCGATCCAGATGCATCTGTCCTTGATGGCGCGCGGCCCGTTTCTCGCGATCTTTCCACGCTCGCTGCTGCGGTTCAGCCCCGGCCCCATGCCGGTCAAGGTTCTGCCGGTCGAGCTGCCCGGCCCGCCGCCGCCGGTCGGCATCACGAGCTTGAGGAACCGCACCCTCAGTCCGGTCGCGCAGCTCTTCATTGACCGGGCGCGCGAGATGGCGAAGCTGCGTGTGCCGCGACCGCGGTAGCGCCCGGGCGCCAAGTTTCGCGACCACGTCTGCAGCAAGAGTAGCGCAGCCATGGTCAATGAAGCGCTTTGCAAGATCGTCTGCCGCGTTATTTGATACAAGAGTTCGCATGAACTCGGATCGACGCAGTCTTTTAGCAAGACTGCCGAGCCGTCCTCGGAAAGGGTACTGCGCGTGACTGACAGGCAGTCCGGTTTCTTCGAAGGCACCGGAATGCCCGATCCCGGGTGGTGGGAAGCACTGTGGCCTGATCCGGCCAAAGTGCTGAGGGACGTGGGTGTGACGCCCGGAATGGACGTGGTCGATCTGTGTTCCGGCGACGGCTGGTTTACGTTTCCGCTCTCCAAAATCGCGCGCAGCGTCATTACCATCGATATCGACGCCGCGCTGCTGGAAGCGTGGCGAAGGTGCGGATTGCCGAACGCGGGGGTGCGCCTAACTGCACGTTTGTCGAGGCTGACGCCTACGATGTCGCAAAGGCAGTACGCCACCCCGTCGACCACGTTTTTCTCGCCAATGCGTTCCACGGCGTTCCAGACAAACCGCGCCTTGCGCGGGCGATCCATGACGTTCTCAAGCCCGGCGGTTTATTCGCCATCGTGAGTTGGCACGCGCGGCCACGCGAGGAAACGACTGTCCTGGGAGAGCCGCGAGGGCCAGCGTCGGAGCTCCGGATGACGCCGGAACAGACCATCGCGGGCGTTGAACCGGGCGGCTTGAAATTCCGCAACCGGATCGAGGTCTCGCCCCACCACTATGGCGCTGTTTTTGAACGGACCCGTTGAACATGCCACCGCTGCTCGACAACAAGAATCCATCCTCACCGTCGGTGTTTCGCCCGGCTGCGCTGTTGCGCGAAGCGCGGCGGCAAAAAGGTTTGCCGAACGTCGATGTGCCGCCGGTCTGCATTCTCGATCCGGACGGCGACATGGTGAGGCGGCTGCGAAAGGAAGGCCGATCCAAGCCTTTCGAAGGCTGGCCCTGCTACCATACCCAATTGGATGCCTTCGAACTGGCCAGTCAAACGGTTGGCATCGTCGGCTGCGCGGTCGGCGGGCCGTTTGCGGTCCTGATCGCGGAAGAATTGTTTGCCAGCGGTTGCCGCCTGTTGCTGAGCGTGACCTCCGCCGGCCAGATCGTTGCAGCCGGACCGACCCCATACTTCGTCATCATCGACCGCGCCTTGCGCGACGAGGGAACCAGCTACCACTACGCCGCACCTTCGGAGTACGGCGAGGCCGACGCGGCGTTGGTGGCGCTGGCCGACAGCGCCGTCACAGCCGCCGGCCTGCGCGCCATCGTCGGTCCGACCTGGACCACCGACGCTCCATTCCGCGAGACCGCGGAAGCGATCGAAGCGGCGCGCCGGCGCGGCATTCTCGCCGTCGAGATGGAGGCTGCAGCACTCTATGCGTTCGCCAGTACCCGCCGGGCCAACGTTCTATGCATCGCCCATGTCACCAACACCATGGGACAGACCGCCGAGGATTTCGAAAAAGGCGAAGCGGACGGAACGGCGGACGCCCTGGCGGTTCTGACAGCGATCATCCGCGAAGCTTCCGGCAATATCGGACTTCGCTGAACAAGCCCTGTGTGATTGTATAACGTCTAGCCCACGCGCTATATCCGGGCGCATGGCCGACTGCTGCTGCACACCGCCGCCTCTCAATCTTGATCGCAATCAAGCGAACACCGCCTATCGCCGCGTGCTTTGGGCCGTTCTTGCGATCAATGCGGCGATGTTCGCTGTCGAGGTCGGCGCCGGGCTGGCAGCGGGATCGGCGTCGCTTCAAGCGGACGCCCTCGATTTCCTGGGCGACGCGGCAAACTACGGCATCAGCCTGTTCGTGGTCGGGATGACGCTTCGCTACCGGGCGATGGCCGCGCTGGCCAAGGGCGCGAGCATGGGCCTGTTCGGTTTATGGGTGATCGGCACCGTTGTCTGGCACGCGTGGCACGGCACGTTGCCCAGCGCCTTTACGATGGGTGCAATCGGCGTTGCCGCACTTGCCGCCAATGCCGCCTCTTTCGGCTTGCTGTGGGCTTACCGGCATGGCGACGCCAATATGCGCTCGGCCTGGATCTGCACCAGGAACGATGTGCTGGGCAATCTTGCCGTTCTTCTCGCCGCACTAGGAGTGTTCGGGACCGGGACCGGCTGGCCGGACGTGGCGGTCGCGGCAATCATGGCCGCCCTGGCGCTGCAAGGCGCGACGGTCGTGATCAAGCAGTCTTTCGGCGAGTTGCATCAACCCGCCACCGTTCCCGCCGAATAGGTCTTCTGACCGTTTCGTTCCGACGCCGAACGCGAAAGCCCGGCGCCATAGACTGGCGCCGGGCTTTTCGCAGCAGCGGATGCGCCGCCGTTAGTTAGTCGCGGCAGCGCTTGATCTTGCGCACCGAGCCGTCGCTGTGACGGATGATGGTGGTGCGGCAGCGCTCGGCGCCGTAGGCGCGGTCGTAGCCTTCGGTGCGATAGACGCGGTCGTGATGCCGGTGGGCATCGACGTCAACGCCAACGCCGACCGGGCCAACGCGCGCGCCGACAAAGGTGTCTTCGGCGGACGCAGGCGCCGCCAGCGCCAGACCCGCCAGCGCCGATAGCACGATCAAAGTTCCTCTCATGGGAAAGCTCCTCAAGGTGTTTTCTCCCCATCACACAACTCGGAGCGCCCGTTCATGTTCCATGCCGGACGGCAAGCCCGACGCGCGGCCGAGCCTCCTCGCGCAGGTTTCGGATTTTCCCGGTTCCACACCTACTGCGGCTTGATGCCGGCGGCGGCGACGACCTTGCCCCACTTGTCGTAATCCTCGCGGAGAACCTGGGCGTAGGCCTGCGGCGTCATGCCGACCACATCGACGCCGATCGCCGCCATGCGCTGATGAAAACCCGGCGTGGCGATGATCGCCTCGATGGCGCGGTTGAGCGTGTCGACGATCGCAGGCGGCGTGCCGGCCGGTGCCACCAGGCCCACGCCCGAGCCGATCGCGACGCCGGGCAGGCCCGCCTCGGCAAACGTCGGCACGTCCGGCAGCGCGGCGATGCGCTTGCCGCCGGCCGAAGCCAGCGCCCGGAGCTTGCCGTCCTTGATCAGCGGCAGCAGCGAATTGATGGCGCCGATGAACATATCGACGCGTCCGGCCAGGAGATCCGGGATGGCGGCGGTGGCGCCACGGAACGGCACGTGGACGAGATCGACATTGGCGTTGAGCTTGAACAGTTCTCCGCCGAGATGCTGCGGCGTTCCGGCGCCGACCGACCCGAAGCTGAGTTTATTGGGCGACCTCCTGGCCAGATCGATGAACTCGGCCACAGTGCTCACGGGAAGGGTCGGCGGCACCACCATGACGAAGGGCACATCGGCGACGAAGTCGATCGCGGTGAATTCGGTGATCGGATTGTACAGCGGATTTTTCGACAGATGCGGGCCCATGGTGAAGGAGGCCGGCGCGATCAGCATGAGATAGCCGTCCGGCGGCGATTTCGCCACGTAGGAGTACGCGATGACGCCGCCGCCGCCCGGCTTGTTCTCGACCACGGCGTTCTGCTTGAAGCGCTCCTGCAAGCCCGTGGCGATCTCGCGCGCCACGACGTCGTTCGATCCGCCCGGCGTGAACGGCACGATGATGCGGATCAGCCGATCGGGAAAGGTCTCGGCTCTGGCGGAGCCGAGCAGGGCCGCAACGATGGCGCAGGCGGCAAGCAGCCGTGTCATGGGGTCTCCCGTTCACCGAGGGGCAACGCGACGGGGCGGTCGCGGACCGCGCCGTCTTGTGTAATCTTCCCCCGACACAGGGGAGCGACACAATGCGCATTTTGTCATCCGCGATCGGCGTGCTGTCTTGCGGCTTGACATTGGCCGTAGCGACCGCGGCTGCTTCGGCTCAAGGCTGGCCGAACCACACCGTGCGCATGATCACGCCGCTCGGACCCGGCAGCGGCATGGACGTAGCAGCCCGGCTGTTCGCCGAGAAGCTCTCGGCGAAATGGGGCCAGCCGGTGGTGGTGGAGAACCGCCAGGGCGCCGACGGCATCCTGGCCGTGCAATCGTTTCTGTCCGATCGCGACAATCACTCGTTGATCTTCGGCTTCGGCGGTCTGATCTCGATCAACCCGCTGATCCACGACAAGCTGCCCTACGATCCAGCGCGCGACATCGTGCCGGTGGCGAGTGCGATCGAACTCGACGCTGGCGCTCACCGTATCGACCATTCTCAAGGTCAACTCGATGACCGAGTTCGTGGCGGCGGCCAAGGCGCAGCCCGGCCAGATCAACTGGGCGGCGACCACCGGCCTGCCGCTCTACGTCGTGGCGGCACTACAAAAGAATGCCGCCATCGATATCGCGCAGATCTCGTATCGCGATTTCAGCCCGGCGTTCCAGGATTTCGCCACCGGCCGCGTGCATCTGCTCGCCACCGGCATCACGCTGCTGCTGCCACAGGTTGCGGCCGGCCGCGGCAAGTTCCTGATGGTGACGAACAGCGAGCGCTCGCCGCTCGCGCCGGAGGTGCCGACGCCGAAGGAAGCGGGTTTTCCGGAGCTGACCTTCAATGGCACCAACGGCATCTACGGCTGGCGCGACATGCCGCAAAGCCTGAAGGATCGCATCGCCGCCGACGTTCGCGAAATTGCCGGCGAGCCGGCGGTGGCCGAGCGGCTCAAGCCGACCGGGGCAACGATGCGGCCGGGCAACGGCGCCGCGTTCGCCGCAGCGATCGAGGATCAGCGCGCCAAGGTCGCCGCGGTGGCGCAGGCCATCGCGGCGAAGCCCAAGTAGCATCGGCCCGCCTCACCTCTGCCCAGATTTTTGCTGAGGCATCCGTCCGGACACAACCATGGACCCGTTGATCGCGCCAATCAGGCGCTTAAGTTGGTCGGCGTTGGGTTCGGGGACCGTTGCATGCGGCTATGGGCTTCCTGGCTCCTGACTTTGACGGGATGTGCCGTCGTGGGCGTGGCGTTTTATGCCGCTCTCGGCAACGATGCCCCCGATCGGATCGGCGCGCTTGTCGGCGCAGTGCGGAACCAGACCCGCGAACTCGCGACCGGAACCGTCGGCCAAGATTCACAGACTCGAAAGAGCGCTCCCGAGCCTCGCAACGCCGAGCAGGCCGGGGGCGAAACGGGCGAGCGCGGGCCATCAGGGCCGCGCGGCGAGCCCGGGCCGCCGGGTGTGCGTGGGCCCAAAGGTGAGCCCGGCGATCGGGGGCCGAAGGGCGAAACCGGCGCCCGCGGTGAATCGGGACCACAGGGCGCCAAGGGCGAGGCCGGCGCCCGCGGAGAAAAAGGCGAGCCAGGGCCACAAGGTCCGAAGGGGGAAACCGGACCTCAAGGAGCGCCGGGCGCCAAAGGTGAAGCAGGAGCCCCAGGCGCCAGGGGCGAGCCCGGACCGCAAGGACCGAAGGGAGAGGCCCGACCGCAAGGTCCGAAGGGCGAGCCGGGCGGGCTTGGCACCTTGCGCGTTCTGCGAGGCAGCGCCTCGAACGCCTGTCAGGCCGACGAGGCGATGATCAGCGCCTACTGCGTCAGCCGCGCCGACGAGATCACGTCGGCGCCGATCATCATTCCGCCGCGCGGCGCGCGCTGCGTCGGCGTGCTCCATGCCACGGTCGTCATCACCTGCGCGAAGCTGTGATACTCATTCCGCCTTGAGGCCAGCGGCGCGGATGACCTTCGACCATTTCTCCATCTCGGACCGGACAAAGGCGTCGCACTCCTCGGGCGAGCTGCCGACCGGCTCGACGCCCAGCGCAGCCAGCCGATCCTTGACGTCGGGCATCACCACGATGGCGGCCACCATGCGGTTAAGCTGGACGACAATGTCCTTGGGCGTGCCGGCCGGCACGAACATCCCGGTCCAGGTCGTGCCCTCGACGTCAGGAAAGCCGGCCTCCGCCATGGTCGGCACGTCAGGCAAGGCCGGCGACCGCTTTTTCGTTGTCACCGCGAGGGCGCGAAGCTTGCCGTCCTTGACCAGCGGCACCGCCGGCGCCATGGCGCCGAACGAGATCGGGGTGTGGCCCGCAACCGTCGCGCCGATCGCAGGCCCGCCGCCGCCGAACGGCACGTGCACCAGATCGAGTTTGAGCGACAGCTTGAACAGCTCACCGACAAGTTGCGGCGGCGTTCCGGTGCTGGGGGAGGCATAGCTGTACTTGCCGGGCGTGGCCCTCACCAGTTCGACCAGTTCCTTGACCGTCTTGGCCGGCACCGATGGATTGACGGTGAGAACAATCGCCTGCTCGGTGGCGATCGTGACGCCGTGGAAATCCTTGATCGGATCGTAGCTCATGTGCGCGTACAGGAATGGGTTGTTGACGTGGTTGCCCCCGGTCACCAGAATCGTGTGGCCGTCGGGCGCCGCCTGCGCCGCGCGGCCCTCGCCGACATTGCCGCCGGCGCCGCCCACGTTCTCGACGTAGAACTGCTTGCCGGTCTGCTCCGCCATCTTGTTGACGATCAGGCGCGCGGTCACGTCCGTCGGGCCGCCCGGCGCGAACGGCACGATGACGCGGACCGGGCGCGACGGATAATTGTCCGCGGCCGCCGTCAGCGTGGAAGCCGCGACCGCCGCAGCGGCCAGCGATGCAATGCGAAATACCGAAACGAACGACATGGCTGCCCTCCCCGGATCAGGCGGACCGATGGTAGCCGCTTGCGCGGCGGCGCGCTATCGTCGGGAGCAGGATCAAGGGAGGATTGAATGCTTGAGCTTTATCACAGCGGGCTCACCACCTGCTCCAAGCAGGTGCGTCACTGCTTGCGCGAGAAGGGGCTGGAATACAAAACCCATTACGTCGAGCTATGGCGCTACGAAAATTCGAGTCCGGCCTATCTCAAGCTCAATCCCAACGGCGTGGTGCCGACGCTGGTGCATGACGGCACCCCGATCATCAACTCGTTCTGCATCAACGAATACATCGAGGATGTCTTTCCAACGCCACCCCTGCTGCCCGCCGATCCGGTGGAGCGGGCGCGGGCGCGCTACTGGGCCTGGACCGCGGACGACGTGCATCATCCGGCGGCGCGGCTGACCCACGCCAAGATGCTGCGCTCGCGCGTCCACGAGCTTTCGCGAGCGGACCTGGATATCATGCTGAAGAACACGCCGGTGCCGGACAAGCGCGAGCGTTGGCGCACGCTGATCGACGGCGGCTATTCGCCGAAGGAGATCGACGACGCGATCGAAAGCGTGTTCTTCGTGTTCGGACGCATGGAGGAGGAGCTGAAAGCTCGCGGGCCGTGGCTCGCAGGCTCGACGTTCTCGCTCGGCGACATCAATATGCTGGCGATCGTGCACCGCACCTTCGAACTGCTTCCCGACCGCCTCACCCGCGGCGCTCTGCCCCGCCTGATCGACTGGTGGGACCGCGCCATGGCGCGGCCCGCCGCCAAGTTCGTCTATTCGGAAGACACCGACGAGGTGCCGTCGCGGCCGAAGGGCCAGTCGGTCGCCGGCATCGCGGAGTTTCGGGTCGCGAGTTGAATGAGACGGGGCGGCACATTCTCTTCCCTCTCCCCTTGCGGGAGAGGGAAAGCGTGCTCGGTGCGAACGCTTTCCAACGGCATCACGCCGGGCAGAACCAATAGAAGCGCTTCAGCACACGGCCGGTTCGCAGATATTCGCCGAACCGGTGTCGCTGAAGCTTGGTCTTTCTTGCGTTGTTATATTCCTGCTTGGTGACCGCGACACAATTGGCACGGGGGGCTTGCTGGGCAAGGGCCGGTGAAGAAAGCGGCGTCGCCAGCAGAATAGCGGCAACGACCATCATCGATCGGGGTCTCGTTGTGAATTCACATTGTGTCATGGCGGCGCTCACTGCGGCTCGAACTTCGCGGCCCTGAGCAGCGCTGCGCTGCGGTCGAGGTCTTCGGCAACGAATTTCGCGAAGGCCTGCGGCGTCTCGGTGATCGGCTCGATGCCGAGCGCGGTCAGACGGCCCTCCGCGGCCAGCGCCTTCACGGCATCGTTGACGAGCCGTTAATCGTGTTCGTCAATTCGGCCGGCAGGCCCGGCGGTCCCCACATGCCCCACCAGGCGCCGAAGTCGAGCTTCGGCAACCCGACCTCGGCCATGGTCGGGATTTCCGGCGCGAGCGAGCTGCGCTTCTTCGCAGTCACCGCGATGGCGCGCACGCTGCCGGCC
This sequence comes from uncultured Alphaproteobacteria bacterium, assembly GCA_963702635.1. GTDB lineage: Bacteria > Pseudomonadota > Alphaproteobacteria > Rhizobiales > Xanthobacteraceae > Z2-YC6860. The sequence continues at coordinate 1,341,227 of CAVPDL010000001.1, read as the reverse complement.
CGCACCATCGGCAGCAGCGCCAGGATCGCCTCGATCATCATCGGCACATGACCGCCGACCACGTCGTTCGCGGCCGGCGCGGTGCCGCGATAGGGAATGATCGGCAGGTTGAGATCGTTGTATTGGTTGAAGGCGACGGCGGCGAGATGGCCCGGCGCGCCGAGCTGCGCAGTGGCGAACGACCACTTGTCGGGGCTGGCCTTGGCAGGCCGCGACGATGTCCTCCAGGGTCTTCTCCGGCCGGTTGTTGGCGACGATGTGCAGAAGCGGCGCCTCGCCGGTCAGCGCGATCGGCGTGAAATCCTTGACCGGATCGTAAGGCGCATTCTTCAGCACCAGCCGCGCGACGTTATGGGTCGAGGCGTGGAACAGAACGGTATAGCCGTCCGGCGCGGCGCGCTGCACGTCGAGGCCGCCGATCGTCGAGTTGCCGCCGGTGCGATTCTCGACGATGAAGGTCACGTCGCGCTGTGTCCTTGACTTTGGCCGCGATCAAGCGGGCGAAGGTGTCGACGCCGCCGCCCGGCGACACCGGCACGACGATGCGGATGTTGCGGTTGGGGAAGGCCGCTTGCGCGCGCAACACGCCTGGTGCGATCGCCGCGCCCGCTCCCGCCAACATCGAGCGAAGCGCGTTGCGACGATTCATGAGAGCCATCCCGTAATACACGCGTGTCATCTTGCACCATCGGAGCTATACTCGAAACGTTTTTTGGCTGCGCCGGGCCGATTGGCCCATCCGTTGTCATGGGCGGGCTTGACGAGGCGAACAACGAGGAAACCATGGCTGCCGACGCCATCCCGATGATCGATCTTTCGCCGCTGCGCAGCAGCAGCGACGCGGCCAAGCGCGAGGTGGCGCGCGCAGATCGACGCCGCCTGCCGCGACACCGGCTTCTTCATGGTGACCGGGCACGGCGTACCGGCCGATCTCATTACCAGGACACGGCAGCGCGCCATCGATTTCTTCGCGCTGCCCGACGACGAGAAGATGAAGGTGCAGCGGCCGCCGGCCAAGATCAGCCGCGGCTACAACTGGGTCGGCGACCGCGCCATCGCCTATTCGATGGGACAGGCGACGCCGCCCGACATCCAGGAGGCGTTCGCGTTCGGCCAGGACCGCGCCGATCTCGCCGCCAAGGTCGACAAGGCCAGCGCGCAGATGTACGCGCCGAACATCTGGCCAGACAATCCGCGCGATTTCCGCGACACCATGCAGAGCTATTACGACGGCGATGCAAGAGCTGGCGACCGGCGTGCTGCGCGCCATGGCGATGGCGCTCGGCGTCGACGAGGATTATTTCGCCGACAAGTTCGATCGGCAGGCAAGCGTCTGCCGCATGATCCGCTATCCGGCGGTCAAGCAGGCGCCGCTGCCCGGCCAGCTTCGCGCCGGCACCCACACCGACTACGGCATCATGACCTTCGTGCGCGGCGATGACACGCCGGGCGGTCTGCAGGTGCAGCATAGGAACGGCAGTTGGATCGACGTGCACATTCCGCCGAACGAGTTCGTCTGCAACATCGGCGACCTGATGATGCGCTGGTCGAACGACCGCTGGGTGTCGACGCTCCATCGCGTCGCCATTCCGCCGCCGGACGCCAGGCCGCAGGACCGCATCTCGCTGGTGTTCTTCACCAACCCCAATCCCGACGCCGAAATCCGCTGCATCGAAAGCTGCGTCGGGCCGGGACAGCCGGAGAAATATCCGCCGGTCACGGTGTCCGAGCACTATCTCGGCAAGCTGATGAAGGCCGGCCACAGCCAGCTCGGCGCCACGGCCAAGGATGCGGTGGCGCTGGCGCAGCCGGCGACTTAGAGCGTTTCCCAACGACCCGCACGACGTCATGCCCGCGCTTGTCGCGGGCATCCACGTCTTGCTTTGGGGCTGCGCGGAAAACGAAGGCGTGGATGGCCGGGCCTTCGCCCGCCGAAGCGTCGTGGCCGTATGCATCTCCAAGCTTGCTATGGCCCGCAGGCGGGACAAGCCCGGCCATGATAGGCCACGACTACGGCTTCAAGTTCCTGCTGATGAACCCAAGCATCAGCTCGAAGGTGTTGCCGATCTTGGTCATATCCGGCGAGTGCCCCGGCTTCCTGTCACTGTCGAAGTAATGCAGCTCGATGTCGCCGCCCGCCTTCTTGTAGTTGGCGGCAAACCGCGGAGCCTCGGTCTCGGGGCCCTTGTAATCCTCGTCCTTGTAGTCGTGCATCACGTCACCGTGGCTCTGATGCCAGATCGCCGGCGGCAGCGCGACCTTCTCGCCGCGCTCAAGGATCAGCATCGGGCTCGCCTCGGACATGTTGGCCTCGGTGCCCCAGAACTGGTTGTGCCGGTCGATGATGTCAGGTGCCCACCCCGCAGGTGGAGTTGCCGCGGCGCTTCGCTTGGCGAAGCGATAGCGGCCGATCGGATTGATCACCGGCCATGACATCACGACGCATTTGACGCGTGGCGTCGATGGGCGGGCGAGCCCGGCGGCAGCGCGATGGTCTTGTAGCGCGGATCGTTCGGCCGCATCGCGGCGAGCATGGCGAGATGGCCGCCGCTCGACTGGCCGGAAATGCCGATCAGATCGGGGCGGGTCTTGAGCTCCTTGGCGTTCAGCTTGGCCCAGCGGATGGCGTAGTTGATGTCCTCCAGCGCCTTGGGATAGGCGCCCTCGCGCGCCACGCGCCAATCGAGCGAGATGCAGACCACGCCGTGGCTCGCCAGCCATTCGTGGCGGACCTTGTCGCTCATGCGGTTGGCGTTGCACCAGGCCCCGCCATGCAGCTCGACCAGCGCCGGGAACGGCCCGTTGCCGCGCGGCTTATAGACCCGCGCCAGCAATGGCTTTTCGCCATGGCGCAGGTATTCGATATCCTGCGCGTCGAATTCGTGGGTCCGGGCGTCGGCTGTTTTGGCGTCCATGATGCGGTGCTCGCCTCGTGATGATGGGTGCGCCGAGTTTCGCTGAAATTGCGAGCCGGGACAACCGGCGAAACCTCTCCCGGCCTCATGGTGAGGAGCGTCGCCAACGGGTCCGCGCAAAGCGCGGCCCGATGATAAACTCCGCGACGCGTCTCGAACCATGTGGCCGCCCCATCCTTCGAGACGCACTCGCTTCGCGAGTGCTCCTTAGGATGAGGGCGGGGACCACCCGTGTTGTCCTCGCTCGGAAAAATGCTTAGCGTTCGGGCCAAAGGTCGAAAGCATTGAGGAAACCCATGTTTGTAATCAAATTCATCGTTGTCGCCATCGCTCTGGTCACAGGCCTCACCGCCCCGGCGCAGGCGCAAAACTGGCCAACCCGGCCGGTGAAATTCATCGTGCCGTTCGGACCCGGCGCCGGCGCCGACATCGGCGCGCGGCTGTTCGCCGAGAAGCTCCAGCGCAGGTGGGGCCAGGCGGTGGTGATCGAGAACAAGCCCGGCGGCGACAGCATCGTCGCGATCCAGGCGTTCCTCGGCGCCAATGACGATCACGTGCTGCTGTTCGGACCGTCGGGCAACTTCACCGTTCATCCGTTCAACTACAGCAAGCTCAGCTACAATTCGGCCGATCTGATCCCGATCGTGCGCGCGTCGACGACGCTGCTCGCGGCCGCGGTGAAAGCCGATGCGCCCTACAACAACGTCAAGGAGTTCACTGAGGCTCGCTCGCGCCAACCCGGGCAAGTTCAACTATGGCGCGGTGCCCGGCATCACCGAGTTCACCTTCTGGGGCTATCTCTATCACGAGAAGCTGACGATGACTCAGGTGCCCTACCGCGACATCAACGTTGCGCCGGTCGATCTCGGCGAAGGCCGCATCCAGATGGTGATGGCCTCCTATGCGATCGTGCAGCCGCAGATCAATGCCGGTCGTATCAAGCTGTTCGTGGTCAACAACAAGACCCGCATCTTGCCCGGCGCCCAACATGCCGACGGCGCGCGAGCAAGGTTATCCGTCGCTCGAGGTCGAGGGATTGGTCGGATTGTTCGGCCTGAAATCGATGTCGAGCGAGCTGAAGGAAAAGATCGCCGCCGACTTCCGCGCCGTGGCGGAAGACGGCAGCATTGGCGAACGGCTCAAGGCCACCGGCCAGGCCATCAATCTCGGCGGTCCGAAGGAGTTCGCCGAGTCGATCGAAGAGCAGCGCCGCAACGTCGCGGCGACCGCGAAGGCGATCAACTACAAGCCGAAGAACTAGAGGGGTGGGGATACCCGCTCGTCATTCCGGCACGCCGCGACGCGCGATCCGGAATCCATAGCCCGCACTTGACGAAATGTGCGTGGTTATGGATCCGCGATCGCGCTGCGTCGTCCGCCGCAATGACCAGGACGTGAGGGTGCGTGCCATGATGACGATGCGGGCCCTTTTCACGACACTTGCGCTGCTGGCGCTCGCCGCGCCCGCCGCCGCGCAATCCTACCCATCCCGGGTCGATCAAGCTCATCGTGCCGTTCACGGCAGGCTCGCCCAACGACGTGATGGCGCGGCTGCTCACGCAACACCTGCAGCCACGGCTCGGCCAGCCGATCGTCATCGACAACAAGCCCGGCGGCGGCACGGCGATCGGAACCAAGGCCGCCGCCGCGGCCGAGCCCGACGGCTACACGCTGCTCTTCATCAGTTCGGCGATCGTGATCGATCCGGCGATGAAGCACGTCGACTACGACCCGTTCAAGGAGTTCGCGCCGGTCGCAAGCGTGAACACCACCGCCTGGCTGATCGCCATATCGCCGTCGTTGCCGGTGAAGACGCTGACGGAGTTCGTCGCCTACACCAAGGCCCACTCCGGGCACGTCAATTTCGCCGCGACGCAAGGCACCGCAGCGATCCTGGTCGCGGAAAAGTTCAAGCAGGACAGCGGCGCCGACCTGTTCATCATCCCCTACAAGGGCGGCGCCGCCGCCCTGCCCGACTTCCTCGGCGGACGCATCCAGGTGCTGAATCCGACGCCCTCGACGTCGATCTCGCTCATCCGCGACGGCAAGATGCAACCGCTGCTGATCACGAGCCCAGCCCGCAGCGCGGAGCTGCCGGATGTGCCGACCGCGCGCGAAATCGGACTGCCCGACCTGACACTGGAGTTCTGGGCCGGCGTGATGGCGCCGGCCGGCACGCCGCCCGAGATCGTCGGCAAGATCAACGCCGCGATCAACGAAACGCTGCGTTCGCCGGAGATGAAGGAAAGCATGGCCAAGCTCGGCATGGACGCCAAGATCGGCTCGCCGCAGGATTTCGCGAAGTTCATCAAAGAGGAAACGCCGCGCTGGACGGCGATCGTGAAATCGACCGGAGTGAAGCTGCAGTGACGGCCGCGCGGGAAAAAATCGTCATCATCGGCGGCGGCATCGGCGGCCTCGCTGCGGCGCTGTCGCTGCTCAAGCGCGGCCTCGACGTCGAGGTCCACGAGCAGGCGCCGGAGCTGAAGGAGGTCGGCGCCGGCATCCAGATCAGCTCCAACGGCACCCGCGTGCTCTACGCGCTGGGGCTCGAAGACGCGCTGAAGCGCGTGCAGGTGCTGCCGTCGCGCCGGGTGATCCGGCACTGGGCAACCGGCGAGACCTGGAACTGGTTCGACCTCGGCGCCACCACGCGGCAGCGCTACGGCACGCCGCATGTCATGCTGCACCGGGGCGATCTGCATGGGCTGCTGGCCGACGCGGTGCGGGCGCTCAAGCCCGACGCGGTCAAGCTTGGCCGCCGCTGCGCCGGCGTCGCGACCGAAGGCGACCACGCCGAAGTGACGTTCGAAGACGGCGACGACGGTGCGCGCGGCCTATGTGATCGGCGCCGACGGCATCCATTCCAAGGTGCGCGCCGACACTGTTCGGCGCCGACAAGCCGATGTTCACCGGCGCCGTCGCCTGGCGCGGGCTGGTGCCGATGGACAAGCTGCCGGCGCATCTGCGCGCAGATGCAGGGCACCAACTGGCTCGGGCCGCACGGCCATGTGCTGCACTATCCGGTGCGGCGCGGCGAGATCATGAATTTCATCAGCTTCGTCGAGCGCGACGACTGGCAGATCGAATCCTGGGTGACGCAGGGCACCAGCGACGAGCTCGCCAACGACTTCCGCGGCTGGCACGAGGACGTGCACGAGATCATCGCGCCGGATCGAGACGCCCTACAAATGGGCGATGATGGTGCGCGGGCCGATGCCGGCGCTGGAGCAAGGGGCCGCGTCACGCTGCTGGGCGACGCCTGCCATCCGACGCTGCCGTTCCTCGGCCAGGGCGGCGTGATGGCGATCGAGGACGGCTATGTCGTCGCGGCCTGCCTCGCCAAATATTTCGACGATCCGGCCGCCGCGTTCGCGCGCTACGAGGAGATCCGCCGCGAGCGCACCGCCGCGGTGGTGCGAAAGTCGCACGAGAACCGCCGCTCGGCGTTCAGCCCGGCGCTGGCCGATCCAAGCGCGGTGGCGGTCGAGGTCGCGCGCGAATGGCAGCAGGAGCGCGTGCGCGAGCGGATGGAATGGCTCTACGCCTACGACGCGACCGCGGTGGCGGTTTAGGTTTTGATACAGCCGGCGCCGCACGCGCGCTTATCCCTCCCCGTCTTCGGCACGGCGATCGCATGTGGAGGATCGGCATCGGCAGCGCGCTCCCTCCCCTTGAAAAGGGGAGGGTTGGGGTGGGGATCGTTCTTGTTCGACGCTGTTTTGAGCCCCGCGCGGTTTGCCATAGCGCGTCGAAGACGCGCGTCAACGCGCTTACGGCAACCGACCTCCCCTTTTTAAGGAGAGGTAAAGAGTGCTCGAGGCGAGCGCGCGCCATATGCGATAGCCCTGCCGTCTTCGGGGCGGGTTGGCCGAGCGGAGGCGATAGCCGAGAGGCCGGATGCAAAAGGCCCGGTCTGCGACCGGGCCTTTATGTCTTGCGATGAGAAGCCGGCTTACGCCGCCTCTTCCTCGACCAGCTCCTCGGCCGGCTTCGGACCGCGGCGCGGGCCCTTGGCGAGCGCCGCCTCGATCTCCTTGACCGCCTCGGTCTCGGTGACGTGCTGCACCGCCGCGATCTCGCGCGACAGCCGGTCGAGCGCGGCCTCGTAAAGCTGCCGCTCGGAGTAGGACTGCTCGGGCTGGCTCTCGGACCGGAACAGGTCGCGCACCACCTCGGCGATGGCGACGATGTCGCCGGAGTTGATCTTGGCCTCGTATTCCTGGGCGCGGCGCGACCACATGGTGCGCTTGATCCGGGCGCGGCCCTTGAGGGTCTCGAGCGCCCGCTTGACCAGGCCGCCTTCGGCGAGCTTGCGCATGCCGACCGCGGTCACCTTGGCCGTGGGCACCCGCAGCGTCATCTTGTCCTTGATGAAGCTGATGACGAACAGCTCGAGCTTGGCGCCCGCCACCTCCTGCTCCTCGATGGCGATGATCTGGCCGACCCCATGGGCCGGATAGACGATGAATTCGTTGGTCTTGAAGCCCTGGCGTTGGGTCGTCTTCTTGGCGGTCATTCCAGGAACTGCTCCTTGCTCCGGCTTGTTCGGCCGAGCGTTGGCCACGGGAGCCACGCGGCGGGCGGGCCCGCGCGAGGCCTGCGAGGTCCGCCGGGCGGCGCCCAGCGGCGGTTTCTTGGCCCGCCGGCTCGACGCCGGACGAGCCCTTCTTGGACTTCTGAACGCATCTTCCCTGCCACAGCTTATGCGTGCCTTTGGCACGCCCCTACACGGGTTTATATGGGGATCTGTCCCGAAAAATAATGCTCCCCACGGGGAGCGATTCGGGCGCAAATCCATGTTAGCGCGCTGTATAGCACATTTTCCGTCAGAATCAAAGCGTTATTGCACTGCAAAATGCCAATTTCGCGGCTTTCTGGCCGCAACAAGTCGTTAAGACTGGTTAACGATCGCGGCCGCGGCCGGCAGGCCGGTGCCGGCATCAGTCGCCCTCGCCGGGCTCCGGATCAAACAGCTTCGTCCTTGTCCGGCTTGCCGTCCCATTCCTTGGCGTCGGGCGGGGCGTCCTTCTTGACCGTGATGTTGGGCCAGGTCTTGGCGTATTCGGCGTTGAGCCCCAGCCACTTTTCCAGGCCGGGCTCGGTGTCGGGCTTGATCGCGTCGACCGGGCATTCCGGCTCGCAGACGCCGCAGTCGATGCACTCGTCCGGGTGGATGACGAGCATGTTCTCGCCCTCGTAGAAGCAGTCCACCGGACAGACTTCGACGCAATCGGTGTACTTGCACTTGATGCAGTTGTCGTTGACGACGTAGGTCATTCAATCGCTCCGGACGTGGCTGCGTACCGCATGGTGCCGGCCTTCGCAACCCCAGGCGGCATGTCGGGTCTAGTCGAGATCGTCGTCGCGCCTGCAGCCGATCGATCTCGCGCCGCTCGCGCTTGGTCGGGCGGCCGGAGCCCTCGTCGCGGACGCCGCCCGGCGGCTCCGCGGCGGCGCAGCCGGCGGCGTCAGATCCTCAAACAGGGCGCGGGCCGACCTCGGCGGAACCGCGGCGCTCGGCAAAGCCCTGACCTTGAGCACCCGCACGGTGCGGTCGAGCGCGACGGTGACGACGTCGCCGGCGCGCACCGGCCGGCTCGATGCGGCAGTGCGCGCGCCGTTGATGCGGACCAGGCCGGCGTCCACCAGCGCCGCCGCGGCCGAGCGCGTGCGCACCACGCGCGCGTGCCACAGCCATTTGTCGATGCGCTGGCGGTCCAAGCGCTAACGCAGCGTTCCTTGTTGGCCTCGAGCTGCTCCTTCAGAGCCAGCAGCTTGGCGAAGGGCGAATTCGGATCGGGCTCCTTGCCGCGCGGCTGCTGGCTCGAACTCCAGGTCCGTGACGGCCGGTTGTCGTCGCGGCGGTCACGATCGCGATCGCGACGCGGCGGACGGCCGTTGACGCTCGGGCCGATCCGGCCGCTGAGAACGGTCGCGCTTCTCATGACGGTCCTGGCGGCCGACGCTCGGCGCGGCCCTCGCCACGCTTCGCGTTGTTCGCCGTCGCGCCGGCGGTGACGCGGCCGGCCGCGCCGCTCACGGCGCTTCACCATCGGGGCCGCTTGCTGCGATGTTTCGGCGGTCGCTGCCTGCCGTCGGTTCGGTGGAAGCCGCGGCGACATGCCTTCGCCTGCCGGCTGGCTCGGCCGGCTTGGCGGCGTCCTGACCGCGCGGACGCCGGCGGCCGCGCCGCTCGCCATCGCGCGGGCGGCGTTCGCCGGGCGGCCGGCCGGGACGCCAGACCTCGATCATCTCGGGCTCGGCGGGTGCAGCCGGCGCGGCGTCCGCCGCGGCAACCGCGGCAATCGTCCGAGCATAGCGGCCGATTCCGGCGGCGATGCTTCGGCCACGACCGGCGGTTCAGTTGCGGCTTCGGTAGCGGGAACCGGCTCGGCGGCTGGCGGCTCACCCGCAGGCTCGATCGTTGCGGGTTCGGGCTCGGCGTCCGGCGCAAGCGTCGGCGCGTGCTCGGCGGTTTCGGCCGCGGGCATTTCGGCGGCAGGCGCGGTATCCGTAGGAGCCTCGGCAGCGGCAGCCTCGCCGGCCGGCGCTTCCGTGGCCTCGGCCGTGGCGGCACCCTCGGCCGCCGGCGCCGCCGATTCCGGCTTCGCCGCCTCCGGCGGTTTCGGCCGCTTCTCCATGCGATAGCCGAGCGAGCGCAGGATCGAGGCAAAATCCTCGCCCGAGCGCCGGTCAGCGAGGTCATCGCCCCGGTGACGGTGAAGCCGAAGCCGTTGAACGCGCCGGCCGGCTTGCGCGCCGCTCGCGCCTTCGCGCCAGGCCAGCGCCGGCCGGATCAGATCGGCGAGCCGCTCCAGAATGTCGACGCGGATGGCGCGCTCGCCGCACACGCGATAGCCGATGGTGCGGTAGAGCGGCTTCGGCGTGTCCTTGTCGACCGGAATGGAGGTGCGGCCGCTCGACGGCCAGCCGCTGCAATTCGTCGAGGCCCTTGGCGTCCGGGCCGCCGTGCTTGAGCATCCAGAGCTGGGCCGCGAGGCTGCGCGGCGCGGGCTTCAGCAGCGCCGGCATGTAGAGGTGATAGGCGCCGAAGCGCACGCCGTATTTGCGCAAGCATCGCGCGCGACGGCTGGTCGAGCCCCTTGACCTCCTCGGCGACCTTCTGGCGCTCCAGCACGCCGAGCGACTCGATGAGCTGGAAGGCGACGCCGCGCGCGATGCCGGTGACATCGTCGGCCGCGGCGAGCGCGAACAGCGGACCGAGCAGCCGCTCGATGTGGTTCTTCAGCCAGCAGATCGAGCCGCGCCTGCACCGCCTCGCGCGACGCCCCGGTGAGCTGCTCGTCGGCGATCACGCGGATGCGCGGGCGCAGCACGTCGTCGCCGGCGATCGAGCTTGCCGACCGGCGCACCGGTCCAGCGCACCGTGCCGTCGGAAGCCAGCACGAACTCGCGTTCCGGCGCCTGCGTCAGCTTGATGGCGCGGGCGTCGATCTCGCCGGCGAGCGCCGAGCGCGCCGCGGCCTGCAAGGCCTTGGCGTCGGAGCCGCCTTCGGAGGCATCGGCGCGCGAAGGTGAAGCCGTCGAGCCGGCCGATCTCGTGCCCCTCGACCACCACCTCGCCGGTCTTTTTGATTTCAGTTTCCAATGTCGTGTTCTCGCGCAGCCGCCGCATCAACACGCTGGTGCGGCGATCGACGAAGCGCTCGGTGAGACGCTCATGCAGTGCATCCGAGAGCTTGTCCTCGACGCTGCGGGCGACCGCCTGCCAATGCTCCGGGTCGGCAAGCCAGTCCGGCCGGTTCGCCACGAAGGTCCAGGTCCGCACATGCGCGATCCGGTTGGAGAGCGTGTCGATATCGCCATCGGTCCGGTCGGCCTGCGCGACCTGGGCGGAGAACCAGTCGACCGGGATTTTACCCTCCCGCATCAGGAATCCATAGAGGGTCACCACAAGCTCGGCGTGCGTGGCCGGCGCGATCTTGCGGTAGTCGGGAACCTGGCAGACCTCCCACAACCGCTCGACCGCGTCCTTGCTCGGTCGCCATGGCGCGAATTTCCTCATCGCGCGCAGCGTGTTCCAGCACCAGGATGTCTTCGGCGATCGGCGCGCGGGTCAGCCCCGGCTCGGTCGGCGTCATCGCCAGCGAGGCCTGCAGCGCGCCGATCGACGAAAATTCGAGATCGGTGTTGCGCCATTGCAGCACCTTGATCGGCTCGAACGAGTGGCTTTCGAGCGCGTGCACCAGTTCGTCCTCGAACGGCGGGCAGCGGCCGGTGGTGCCGAAGGTGCCGTCGCGCTGGGCGCGGCCGGCGCGGCCGGCGATCTGCGCGAGCTCGGCCGGTGTTGAGCCGGCGGAACTGGTAACCGTCGAATTTACGGTCGGAGGCGAATGCGACGTGATCGACGTCGAGGTTGAGCCCCATGCCGATGGCGTCGGTGGCGACCAGGTAGTCGACGTCGCCGGACTGGTAGAGCTCGACCTGGGCGTTGCGCGTGCGCGGCGACAGCGCGCCCATCACCACGGCGGCGCCGCCGCGCTGGCGGCGGATCAGTTCGGCGATGGCATAGACCTCGTCGGCCGAGAACGCGACGATGGCGCTGCGCCGCGGCAGCCGGGTGATCTTCTTGTCGCCGGAGTGAATGAGCGTCGACAGCCGCGGCCGCTGCACGATATTGGCGCCGCGCAACAGCCGCTCGACCATCGGCCGCACGGTCGCGGCGCCGAGCACCAGCGTCTCCTCGCGGCCGCGGCGGTTGAGCATGCGGTCGGTGAAGACGTGGCCGCGCTCGAGATCGGCGCCGAGCTGCACCTCGTCGATGGCGACGAAGGCGAGTATCGAGATCGCGCGGCATCGCCTCGACGGTGGCAACCCAGAAGCGCGGGTTCGGCGGCTTGATCTTCTCCTCGCCGGTGATCAGCGCGACGTTGTCGGCGCCGACCCGGTCGACGACCTTGTTGTAGACCTCGCGCGCCAGCAGCCGCAGCGGCAGCCCGATCATGCCGGACGAATGGCCGAGCATCCGCTCGATGGCGAGATGGGTCTTGCCGGTGTTGGTCGGGCCGAGCACGGCGGTGACGCCGGCGCCACGCAGGCGGCCGTCGCGGGTCACGGGCGACGAGAACGAGATGGGCATCCGATTTCCAGGCTGGGAATGGCCCGCTTCAGCGAGCGGGCACGCCTTTCTGTATCACAATGCGACGCCGGACAAGGCGCGCGCTTAACAATAGCGAACGAGTCTGGAACGAAACGCGCCCGAATCGCTGACTCCGGACGCTGTTTGATTTCGTTCACCGCGATATGTCGACCCGATCGTCTCGGCCGGCCACAACATCGGGTATCGAAGGCCGTCGAACGCCGCCGTTGCGCACTTCATTCATTAACACGATACCGCTTTGGTCATATTCGGCGAGTCAACCTCGAACGCCCTCAAGACTCTGTGGATCAGGCTGTGAATATCTGGGAAGACCTGGGCCGAGCCGCAAGCGCCGCGTTCACTGCGTCGCGGGCGTTGGACCGCGGCGCGCGGCGGTCGCCATGGAGACGAATTGCGTCGCCTGCATGACGCCGATGCCCGACCGGCGTCGGGATCGAAACCCGGATACGGCACCAGCACGCGGGTGGCGGCGACCGGCGCCAGCCAGACCTCCATGTCGCGCTGGCTCGTCAGATACTTGATCGCCGACGCGCGACGGCACGTAGCCGGCGACCGGCGTGAAATAGACCGCGCAGACCACCACCGGGCCCTCATAGCCCTTGTCGGCCTTGACCTGCTCCATCCGCTTGTAGGCGAACTGCAGGTCGTAGCGCATGCGGCCGTCGAAGATCGGCGTGGTGCGCTGGCAGGCCTGCGGCGCCGAGCGGATTGCCGGTGCCCGGCACGCGCAGCAGCGAGCCGGTCATCGGGTCGCTGACGCCGTGGCGGTGCGCGTCGGTCACCGGCACGCGGCTCGGGATCGTCCGGCAGCGCCGGGGTGACGACGAAGTCCTTCACGTCGCCCGAGCCGAGCGTCATGCGGATTTCTTCGGTCTTCTTGTCCGAGGTGATGCTGGCGGCAAAGGTCGCCGGCACCGGATTGCCGCCGACCATGAAGCCGCGGGAGGCGCCGCTGCCCTGGCCGCTGGCGAAGACGCGAAGCAGGCCGGCGGTCGCGCCGCTGGCCGCGGCGGTGAACTGGTTGTCGGCGATGTCGATCACCCAGGCGCCCTTGCCGATCGGCACGCCGGCGAGCGACACGGCGTAGCGGGCGTCCAGCCGCCCCTGCGCCAGCGCCGGATCGGCGACCGTGAGCGCAATGGCCGTGGCTGCGACGCCGAACGCGGACCGGACGCATCGTCAAAGTCACGATTGCAATCTCCTCGAACGCGCCAACAACCGCTTTGCCGCGCCGGGAGAACCTGATCAAGGCATGGCGCGGCAGAAAAGCCGCTTATCCCCGATCTCGGCGGGGATTAAGTCGTTTTGATGATCGGAGTCGCCACGCTTTTGGCTCGCCTTGACGCCCCGAACCACCGTCACTATACGTCCGCGGTCCATCGAAACCGCCATTTCCGGCGCCCTGAAGGGCGCCCGAGTTATTCCAAGGGTATCGCCATGTCACGCCGCTGCGATCTCACCGGCAAAGCCGTCCTGGTCGGCCACAAGGTCAGCCATTCCAACATCAAGACCAAGCGGCGGTTCCTGCCGAACCTGCTCAACGTCACCATGATCTCCGACGCGCTCGGCCGCTCGGTGAAGCTCCGGGTTTCGGCCAATGCGCTCAAGACCGTCGATCACCGCGGCGGCCTCGACGCCTTCTGCTCGGCGCCAAGGACGACGTGCTGGCGCCGCGATGCGCGAACTCAAGCGCCAGATCGAGAAGAAGCAGGTCAAGGCCGCGGGTTAAAGAACAGCGAGTAGCGAGTAGGGAAAGCAACTACTCGCTACTCGCTACTCGCCATTCGCTACTTGCCATTCGCTACTTGCCATTCGCTTCCAGCGTGAACTGCAGCAGCAACGTCCGTTGCAACGGCGAGAAATTGTCGTCCGAGATCAGCGTCAGCACCGTGGCGCCCGAGGCGTCGCGGTGCACCGACAGGCCCTCCATGTTGTCGAGCTGCTGAGCCATGTCGGCGAAAATCAGCTCCGGACCGTCGACCAGCGCGCCGGGCTTGATGTCGCCGAGCGGCACGCTGCGGATGCGCATGGCGAGGCCGCGTATCCATGAGAAGCGGCGCTCCAGCACCAGCAGCTTGCCGTCCGGCGTCAACGCGCAATCGCTGACGTCGAACTCGTCGCTGCGCTTGAGCGAGAATACGCCGCCCGCACCGCCGACGATGAAGCCCATCAGATTGCCGTGGCTATCGAGGCCGCGCTCGGAAATCGAGATCAGCGGCCGGCCAGCGGGCCGTCCTGCGGCGCCGCCGCCAGGCATTCGATGCTCTGGTTGTGCGGCAAAAGTTTCATGCCGCGCGGCACCGCGATCGGCGTGCCCGCGCGCCTTGAGGCCGTCTCTGGCGATAATCGAAGCGCACGATCTGTTGCACGCGCTCGATGCCGACATAGACCGTGCCGTCGTCCCAGGCGAGCGACTCGGCGTCGTACCAGCCGCGGCTCGCGAGCGGCCGGCCGTCGGCGCCGAGGATCGGCGCCATCTCGGCGTCGGCGATCGCGATCGGCGCCTGGCCGCGATAGACGATGCGCCCGCGCAGCCATTGGCCCTTGTCGCTGAGCCGCGAGGAAGTGCTCGCCGTCGGCCTCGACATGCAGCGCCGACAGCCCGCCGAAATCCGCGATCGGTGGAATCCAGCACCAGGCCGCCGCGGAACGTCAGCGCGCCGAAACGGGTGCGCTTGGGCTCGCGCGGATCGAACGTCTCGATCGCCTGGGCGTGAATCTCGATGCGGCTGGACCGTATCGGCTGCGCGCGGCAACTGCGCCGACGCCGGAATCAGCGCAAGCGCGAGCAGGGCCAGAGCGGCCGAACCGCGAGAAAGCACATGTGTTCAAGGCGATCCCCCTGACCGGGGCGAGTTTACCATCGACGGCCGCACGCGCGCATGCGGCGACGGTCGGCCGCGTTAATCGTCAATGTAGTTTACGCGCCGGCGCTGGCCGGACGCCGCGCGCGCCGCGCGTCCTCGGCGGCGTGCTCCTCGAACAGTTCGGCGAGCTTTTCGGTCATGGCGCCGCCGAGCTCCTCGGCGTCGACGATGGTGACGGCGCGGCGGTAGTAGCGCGTCACGTCGTGGCCGATGCCGATGGCGATCAGTTCGACCGGCGAGCGGGTCTCGATCTCCTCGATGATCCAGCGCAGGTGCCGCTCGAGATAATTGCCCGGATTGACCGACAGCGTCGAATCGTCGACCGGCGCGCCGTCGGAGATCATCATCAGGATCTTGCGCTGCTCGGTGCGCGCCAGCAGGCGCTTGTGCGCCCAATCCAGCGCCTCGCCGTCGATGTTCTCCTTCAGCAGGCCCTCGCGCATCATCAGGCCGAGGTTCTTGCGCGCGCGCCGCCAGGGCGCGTCGGCCGACTTGTAGATGATGTGGCGCAGATCGTTGAGCCGGCCCGGATTGGCCGGTCTTGCCGGCGGCGAGCCAGGATCTCGCGCGACTGGCCGCCCTTCCAGGCCCGCGTGGTGAAGCCGAGAATCTCGACCTTGACGCCGCAGCGCTCGAGCGTGCGCGCGAGGATGTCGGCGCAGGTCGCCGCCACCGTGATCGGCCGGCCGCGCATCGAGCCGGAGTTGTCGAGCAGCAGCGTCACCACGGTGTCGCGGAAGTTGGTCTCCTTCTCCTGCTTGAACGACAGCGCGTGCAGCGGATCGATGATGATGCGCGGCAGCCGCGCCGGATCGAGCAGGCCCTCTTCGAGGTCGAAGTCCCAGGCGCGGTTCTGCTGCGCCATCAGCCGGCGCTGCAGGCGGTTGGCGAGGCGGGCGACGACGCCCTGCAGATGCGAGAGCTGCTTGTCGAGATAGCCGCGCAGGCGGTCGAGCTCCTCGGGCTCGCACAACTCCTCGGCCGGCACGGTCTCGTCGAAACGCATGGTGAAGGGCCGATAGTCCGGGCCGCGCGGCTCGTTCGGCGCGGTTGCGTGGCCGCCATGGCTCGGCGGCGGTCTCCGACTCGCCCATTTCCGAATTGTCGGCCATGTCGGCTGCCGGCGCATCGACCGCCTCTTCCGAAGTCTCTGCGGCATCGGCGGACGCTTCGGCGTCCTCCATGCTCATCTTTTCCATATCCTCGGAGTCGGCGGCTTCGCCCTTCTCGCCGGTCTCGTCCTTGCGGCGGTCCTGATCGCCCTCCTCGCCCTCTTCCTCCTCTTCGGAACTGGCACGGTCTTCGCCCATGTCGAGCGATTCCAGGAGATCGTGGACGGCGTCGCCGAACTTGCGCTGATCGTCGAGCAGGCGCTCCAGGCGGTCGAGACCCTTGCCGGCGCGGTCCTCGATGAACGGCCGCCACAGGTCGACGAGCTTCTTCGCCGCCGGCGGCGGCGACTGCCCGGTAAGCCGCTCGCGCACCATCATGGCGACGGCCTCCTCGATCGGCGCGTCGGCGCGGTCGGTGATCTCGTCGAACTTGCCGCGGTGGAAGCGGTCGTCGATCATCGCGGTGAGATTGTTCTTCACGCCGAGCATGCGGCGCGCGCCGATCGCCTCGACGCGAGCCTGCTCGACGGCGTCGAACACCGCGCGGGCCTGCTGGCCGCCGGGCACCAGGCGCCGATGCACCGCCGGATCGTGGCAGGCGAGCTTGAGCGCGACGGAATCGGCATGGCCGCGCACGATCGCGGCCTCGCCACGCGTGAGCTTTCGCGGCGGCTCGGGCAGCCGCACCTTGCCGCCGACCAGGCCGGGCCGCTCGGCCGCGAACGACACTTCAAGCTCGGGCTTGCGCGCGATGGCGCGCAGACAGCCCGTCACCGCGCGCTTGAACGGCTCGGTCGGCGATTCCTTGCTCTGAGTCTTCGGCTTCTGGTTGGAGGACATCGAAGTTGCCGCTTGCTCCGTTACCCTCTCCCCTTGCGGGAGAGGGTGGCGAGCGAAGCGAGCCGGGTGAGGGGTCCTTCGCTCAGTCTAGAACGCCCCCTCACCCGGACAATCCTCGCTTTGCTCGGATCGTCCACCCTCTCCCGCAAGGGGAGAGGGTAACGGAGCCGCGGAGAGGGTATGATTCCAAATCAGCTCAGCGCCACGTTGACCGAGCTCTCGGGCAACTCCTGGCCGAAGCAGCGCTGATAGAACTCGGCAACGATCGGCCGTTCCAGCTCGTCGCATTTGTTGACGAAGGTGAGCCGGAAGGCGAAGCCGACGTCCTTGAAGATGTCGGCGTTCTCGGCCCAGATGATCACCGTGCGCGGGCTCATCACGGTCGAGAGATCGCCGTTGATGAAGGCGTTGCGCGTAAGATCGGCGACGCGGACCATCTTGTTGACGATCTCGCGGCCTTCCTCGGTCCGATAGTGCTTCGCCTTGGCGAGCACGATCTCGACCTCGTTGTCGTGCGGCAGATAGTTCAGCGTGGTGACGATCGACCAGCGGTCCATTTGCGCCTGGTTGATCTGCTGCGTGCCGTGATAGAGGCCGGAGGTGTCGCCGAGGCCGATGGTGTTCGCGGTGGCGAACAGCCGGAACGCCGGGTGCGGGCGGATCACCCGGCTCTGGTCGAGCAGCGTCAGACCGGCCGGAGGATTCCAGCACGCGCTGGATCACGAACATCACGTCCGGGCGGCCGGCGTCGTATTCGTCGAAGCACAGTGCGACGTTGTTCTGGTAGGCCCAGGGCAGGATGCCGTCGCGGAACTCGGTGACCTGCTTGCCTTCCTTGATGACGATGGCGTCCTTGCCGATCAGATCGATACGGCTGATGTGGCTGTCGAGGTTGACGCGCACGCAAGGCCAGTTGAGTCGCGCCGCGACCTGCTCGATATGGGTCGACTTGCCGGTGCCGTGGTAGCCGGAAATGATCACGCGGCGGTTGTGGGCGAAGCCGGCCAGGATCGCCAAGGTGGTGGCGCGGTCGAAGCGATAGTCCGGATCGACGTCGGGGACCTTGTCGTCGGCCTTCGAATAGGCGGGGACTTCCATGTCGCTTTCGATGCCGAAAACCTGCCGGACCGACAACTTCATGTCGGGCAGGCCTGGCACGTCTTGGGTTGCAGTTGCCATTGGTACTCCGTGGCCCCGGAACGGCGCGGGGCCGCGATTTCTGCCGGGATTCGATTGGAATGCGGGCGAACTTATCAGAGCCGGGTGCACCGCGAAAGCCGCCCCGCGCATGGCTGAAATGTAGGTATTCCGGCCCGATTGTCGAGCAAACCAAGGGGCGCCTATGCTGTCGCACTGGTGAGAAAATCGGCGAAATAAATACTCCGGAATCGGCCCGGGAGGCCCTCCATGGCAGACATCCAGTTCAGGGATCGCAGCAAAGCCCGCACCGACAGTCCGGTCCGGTTCTACGGCGTGCACCATCTCGCGTTGAACACCGACGACATGAAGATGACGATCGATTTCTATGTCGGCGTGCTGGGCATGCGGCTGGTCCACGCCATGAAGGTGCCGCCGGGACTCGGCACCGGCCCGGGCAATCGCGGCAACCCGCCGTTCGAGGAGGTCCGGCATTATTTCTTCGACATGGGCCGTGACGGGCTGCTGGCGTTCTTCGAAATGCCGAAAGGCGCAAAAGAGCGCGGCGACCGCAACGCGCTTGGCGCCATGCAGCACGTTTCGTTCGCGGTGTCGCCGGAAAGCCAGACAGCGCATTTGCGAGCGGCTCAAGGCCGCCAAGGTGCCGTTCGACGGGCCGCTGGAAATCCTGCCGGGCATCTTCTCGATCTATGTGTTCGATCCCAACGACATCCGGCTTGAGTTCTCCTGCCAGCCGAGCAACGGCGAAGGTGAACCCGAGATCGTGCCGCAGGTGACGCAGACCAAGGACGAGGCGCTGCGCGAGCTGAGGACGCTGACCGGCGACAAGGGTTGGCTCGACAGGTGACGGAGGGATTGCGGGATGATCGTTGCCCATCTGTCATGGCCGGGCTTGCCCGACGGCCATCCCAGTTGGGCTGAGCCGGAAAGGTCCGCGATAACCCGATCAGAGCAGGCCGAGCTGCATCTGGAATTCGGCATCCGCCTCTCGCGCAGCGTCCGGAATGAAACGGAGGCGCGAGCAACGCATGACTGCCCCTCGCAACACCCTGCCCGTCGCAATCGCCGGCGGCGGCATCGGCGGACTCGCTTGCGCGCTGGCGCTGGCGCGCAAGGGATTCCACTCGCTGGTGCTGGAGCAGGCGCGCGAATTCGGCGAGGTCGGCGTCGGCCTCCATGTTGCGCCGAACGCGCTGTCGGTGCTCGACGCGCTGGGGGTCGGCGCGGCTGCGAAGAAAAACGCGCTGATGATCGAGCGGCTCCTGATGATGGACGCCGTCACCGGCGAGGAAATCTGCAACATTCCCTGCGCCCCGTTCGAGCGGGCGTTCGGCAATCCTTACGCGGTGGCGCATCGCGCCCACATCCACGGGCCGCTGCTCGACGCCTGCCGCGCGCACGAATTGATCGAGCTGCGAACCGACAGCCGGGTAACGGGTTTCGCAACGGACAATCCCGGCGTCTCGGTGGCGCTGCAATCGGGCGAGCGCATCAAAGCTGCCGCCTTGATCGGCGCCGACGGTGTTTACTCCAACGTGCGCGAGCAGATCGTCGGCGACGGCGAGCCGCTGCCGGCCGGCGCCATCATTTTCCGCGCCACCATTCCGGCGGCCGAAATGCCGAAGGATTTGCAGCATCCCAATCCGACGTTCTGGGCCGGACCCGGCTGGCACATGATCTATTACCCGATCAGCGATTGGAGCACGTTCAACCTCGGCTGCACCGTGCTGACCGGCCAGGACACCCTCACTGAAGCCGAGGAGTTCGCGCCGGAAATAGTGCTGCCGCATTTCGCCGAACGCTGCGAAATCCCCGACCGCGTGCTGCGCATTCCGAAGAGCTTTCGCCGCTTCGTCATCGTGCACCGCGAGCCGGTCGACAACTGGAGCGCCGGACCCGCGACGCTCCTGGGCGATGCGGCGCATCCGATGGTGCAATACATCGCCCAAGGCGCCGCCATGGCGCTGGAGGACGCGATCTGCCTCGGCAACGTTGCGCACGAGTGCGATGGCGATTTTGCTGAAACGTTCCGGCGCTACCAGAATATCCGAATCGTGCGCACCGCGCGGGTGCAGATTTCTTCGATGATGATGACCAAGCTCAACCACGCCAAAGGCGTCGAGCGTCTGGTGCGCAACTCGCTGTTCGAGGGTCGCACCACCGAGCAGTACCTCGACCGCCTGGCATGGCTCTACACGCCGCCGCCCTACGTAAAGTAGCGGGCAAGGTTCGACGATTCTCGAAGTATCGCGAGCCGCCAGCGTGCCATGATGCCGTCCATGTCGAGCCTTGCCCCATCGATCGACGAATCCTCGCCACGCTATGCCGGCTGGCGCGTGGTGCTGGCCTGCTATCTCGCCGCCGTGTTCTGCTGGGGCTTCGGGCTCTACGGCCACGGCGTTTATCTTACCGAGCTGCACCAGATGCACGGCTGGCCGACCGCGCTGATCTCGGGCGCGATCACCGGATTCTATCTGCTGACCGCAGCGCTGGTCGTGTTCATCAGCGACGCCATCGCAAAGCTCGGCCCGCGGCGGGTGATGTTCTTCGGCGCGTGCTGTTTTGGCAGCGCGGTGGCACTGCTCGCCTTCATCGACGCGCTTTGGCAGCTCTATGCGCTCTACATGCTGATGGCGGTGGGTGCGGCGACCATGCACGTCGGCTCGATCAGCAATGTGGTCGGGTTGTGGTTCGACCGGCAACGCCCGCTCGCCATCAGCCTTGCGCTGAACGGTGCAAGCTCGGGTGGGATTCTCGTGACGCCGCTTCTGGTATTGGCCATTGCCCGCTACGGATTTTCCGAAGCGATCATCGGCTCGGCCATCGTGACGGCGGCGGTCATGCTGCCAGCCATTGCACTTTGGGTCGACCGTCCGCGCAACGCGGGCGCCACCCGGGCCGCCGCCGCGTCAGCGGCGACGTGGACGCGGCAAAGCGCGCTGCGCAGCGCCAGGTTCTGGAGCGTGGCGGCGCCGTTCGCCATGGCATTGACCGCACAGGTCGGCTTTCTGGTGCATCAGATCGCGGCGCTCGAACCGGCGATGGGCCGAGCGCAGGCCGCGTTCTCGGTGGCGGCGCTGACCGTCATGGCGATCCTCGGGCGCTTTGGGCTTGGCGCCTTCGCCAAGCGGCTTGACATGCGGCGGTTCGCGGCATGGTCGGTGGCCAGTCAGGCCGTGGCGCTGCTGGCGCTGACGGCAACGGCGAATCCGGCGGTTCTCATGGCGGCCTGCGTGCTGTTCGGACTATCCGCCGGGAACCTGCTCACTTTGCCGGCGCTGGTGATCCAGCGCGAGTTCGAGCCGGCCTCGTTCGGCATGCTGGTCGGGCTGTCTTGGGCGGTCAGCCAATTCACCTATGCGTTCGGCCCAGGCGTGATGGGCGTAGTCCGCGACTTGACCGGCGCCTACACCGCGCCGCTCCTGCTGTGCGCCGCGCTCGACATCGGCGCCGCCGCGCTGATCCTGGTCAGCAGGCGCCGGTCGACTTCAGATAATTGTAAGCCTGGATGATCTCGCGCAACTTGTCCTCGGTGGCGCGGTCGCCGCCGTTGGCGTCAGGATGATGGCGCTTCACCAGAAGCTTGAAACGCGCCTTGATCTCGACCTTGTCGGCGCCCTCCTCGAGCCCGAGCTCGTGCAGCGCCTTGCGCTCGGCGTTGCGCACCGCGCGCGGCGGCTCGGCGCGGTCCGAGCGCTGCCTGGCCCCCGCGCCGAACTCGCGGAACACGTTGAACGGATCGCGCGCATCGTTGCCGATATTGGCGTTGGCCGGAGTTGCCCATGCCCATCTTCCAGGTCGGGCGATGGCCGGTGATGCGCATCCTTCTGATACTTCATCACGGCGTCGTCGCTCATGCCGGAGAAGTAATTGTAGGAATGGTTGTATTCGCGCACGTGGTCGAGGCAGAACCGCCAATATTCGTTCTCGCGCAGCCGGCCCTTCGGCGCGCGGTGTGTCGCGGTGTTGGCGCAGCCCTTCCACTGGCAGCACGGCGCGTCGGTGCGGCGCGTGCGGTCCTCGGTCGGGCTTGACGCGAATGCGATCGAACAGCGGCGAGTCGAATTTCATGACCGAACATTATGCGGAGGCGTCGATGACACCTTCAAGTCTTGACAGATCGTTTTTCCGGGAGACGGGGATGCTTCGGCGCCGGTTGACCCCGGCGCCGGGGCTCGCTTAACTCAAATTCCATGCAGGTGAGGAACCAGATCGCCGAAAAGCTTACCGCCGCGTTTACGCCGCAAAGCCTCGACGTGGTCGATGAATCGCATCGGCATGAGGGCCACGCCGGCCATCGGCCGGGCGGGCAGACCCATTTCAGGGTCCACATCGTGTCGGAGGCGTTCCGCGGAAAGAGCCGGATCGAGCGCCACCGCATGATCAACCAGACGCTTTCCGGCGAACTCGCAGGCGGCGTCCACGCGCTGGCGATCCACGCCAGCGCCCCGGGGGAAGGCAGCGTCTAGAATTCCCGCTATGATACGCATATCCGGCCTCGATGACGGCCGGAGAAGCGGCGGGGGGGTCCATGGACGCATTCACTGACGGCAATCTTGTTGCTCGCATCCTGGTCACGCTGGCGACGCTCGGCTACAGCGCCATCACCATCCTCGCCGATTTCAACAAGACCCACGCCAGCAATCCGTCGTGGACGCCGCACGCCCGTTTCCATGTGGTATGGCAGATTTCGAGCTACAGCGGTTTCGCGCTGCTTGGCACTCGCCCTAGTCTGGTGGCCAGGCGGTTATGCCGTGGAGCGGCTCTATCTCGCCTGCCTGTTCGCCGCCGTGGTCTATGGCGCGTTCTTCGTGGCGCTTGCGACCATGCCGATCTACGGCGGCCGCACCTACGACGACAACGGCTATCTGCCGTTCGCGGCGCCGCTCGGACTGCGACAGCGCTGGGATGTCAACATCGCTGCCTTCACGGCATTTTCCGTCGTGCTGATCGTGGCGGTGCTGATGGTCAGCCGCGGCGCGATGGCGGGGTAGACTTAACCCGCCCGCGCCATCGCCACGGGCTTACGGGCGAGCGGCGTGATCCGCAGCGCGGTGATGCGGTTGCGCTCCTTGCGCATCACGCTGAAGCGGAAGCCGTGGAAGGTGAAGCTCTGGCCCGACATCGGGGATCGAGCGCGCCTCATGGATGACGAGGCCGGCGATCGTGGTCGCCTCGGCGTCCGGCAGGTTCCAGTCCATCGCGCGGTTGAGATCGCGGATCGGCACCGAGCCGTCGACGTTGACCGAGCCGTCCGGCTGCGGCCGCACGCCCGGCAGCGGCGTGTCGTGCTCGTCGGAAATATCGCCGACGATCTCCTCCAGAATGTCCTCGAGCGTCACCAGTCCCTCGACCTCGCCGTATTCGTCGACCACCAGCGCGAAATGGGTCTTGCGGCGGCGGAACGCCTTGAGCTGCTCGGACAGCGGCCGGATGTCGGGCACGAACCACGGCGGCAGCGCGATCGCCATGACGTCGATCTTGCCGAGGTCGCCCTCGGCGCTCTTGAGCGCGCGCAGCAGATCCTTGGCGTGCAGGATGCCGACGATGTTCTCCGGCTTGCCGCGCCACAGCGGGATGCGGGTGAAGCCGGACTTGAGCACGGCGTTGACGATTTCCTCGGGCGGATCGTCGGCGTTGACCGTCAGTCATCTCGGTGCGGTGGACCATGACGTCGGACACCGTCAGGTCGCGCAGATCGAGCAGGCCGCCCATCATGTCGCGGTCGAGCTTCTCGACGCTGCCCTCGCGGTGCATCAGATCGACGGTGCCGCGCATCTCCTCGTGCGCGGCAAGCATCGACTTGCTCGTCGCCGGCGTCGAATGCCGACGCAGGCGCAGAATCCGGCGCACCATCCACTCGATCGCCGTCAGCATCGGGCCGAGCACGCGCACCACCAACTCCATCGGCCGCGCCACCATCAGCGCCATGCGGTCGGGCGCGTTGAAGGCCACTGTCTTCGGCAGCACTTCGGCGAACACCACCACCAGCACTGTCATCACCGCCGTGGCGTAGATCACGCCGACGTCGCCGAACCAGACCAGGAACATGCTGGTCGCCAGCGACGACGCCAGGATATTGACGGCGTTGTTGCCGAGCAGCAGCGCGCCGATCAGCCGCTCGCGCGCAGCCAGCAGCCGGTTGACGATGCCGGCCTGGCGGTTGCCGTCCTGGGCGAGCCGCAGCATGGCGGCGCGCGACGACGCCGTCAGCGCGGTCTCGCTGCCGGCGAAGAAGAACGACAGCAGCAGGCAGATGAGGATGGCGGCGACGGCAAGCCAGTCTTCGAACATCATCATCGTCGCGCGCCAAGCTTTTCGGCGAGGAAGGCGCGGACCTCGTCGGCCTCGACGTCGCGGCTGACGAAGGCCTGGCCGATGCCGCGCACCAGAATGAAGGTGAGCTGGCCGCGCTTGACCTTCTTGTCCTGCGAAATGAGGTCCATCATCGCGTCGAGCGTGGGCCAGTTGCCGCCGGGCACCGCCTTGACATGGGTGGGCAGCCCGACCGCCGCAAGATGCGACGATGACGCGGTCGGCGTCGGCCTGCGGGATCAGTCCGCGCCGGGCCGAGAACTCGAACGCCAGCGACATGCCGAGCCCGATCGCCTCGCCGTGCAGCAGCCGGTCGGAGAAGCCGGCCGCGGCCTCGAAGGCATGGCCGAAGGTGTGGCCGAGGTTGAGCAGCATGCGGTCGCCGGTCTCGCGCTCGTCGCGGGCGACGATCGCGGCCTTGGCGCGGCAACTCACGGCGATGGCGTGCTCGCGCGCAAAACTTCCGGAAGAATTGCCGCCGGCGAACAGGTCGCGCCAGTTGGCGTCGAGCCATTCGAAGAAGGCGGCGTCGCCCAGCAGGCCGTACTTCACCACCTCGGCGTAGCCGGCGCGGAACTCGCGCTCCGGCAGCGTGTCGAGCAGCGCGGTGTCGGCGACCACCAGGATCGGCTGGTAGAACGCGCCGATCAGGTTCTTGCCGTGGCTGGAGTTGATCGCGGTCTTGCCGCCGACCGAGGAGTCGACCTGGGCCAGCAGCGTCGTCGGCACCTGCACGTAATCGACGCCGCGGCGCACCACCGAGGCGGCAAAGCCGCCGAGATCGCCGACCACGCCGCCGCCGAGCGCCACCACCAGATCGCCGCGTTCGATCCTGGCGGCGAGCAGCGCGTCACAGACACGCTCGAAATGACGGAAGCTCTTGCTGCTCTCGCCGGCCGGCACCTTCACCGACGAACAGGCGATGCCGGCGTCCTTGAGCGAGCTTTCGGTCGCCGCGAGATGATGGCGCGCCACCGTCTCGTCGGTGACGATCGCGACCTTGCACCCGGGCCGCAGCTTTGCGATCCGCTCGCCGAGTGTCGTCAGCAGGCCGCGGCCGATGGCGATGTCGTAGGCGCGATCGCCGAGCGCGACGTTGACGACGATCGGCTCGCTGGCGCGCAACGGCGCGGTCATGGTGTCGCGCCTCCGGCAGGCCGTTGGCGCGCTCGCAGCCCTTCCACGATCTCGTCGACGATGGTGTCGTGCGGCACGTCGCGCGATTCCACGTGAGGTCGGCCTCGGCGTAGACCGGATAGCGCTCGTCGATCAGCCGGCGCAGCGTCTCCGACCGGATCGACGTTCTTCAGCAGCGGACGGTCGCCGCGGCGCTTGATCCGCCGCGTCGAGCACGTCGAGCGTGGCGCGCAGCCACACCGAGATACCCTTGGCGCGGATCGCCGCGCGGGTGTCGGCGTTCATGAACGCGCCGCCGCCGGTGGCCAGCACCTGCGGACCGCCTTCGAGCAGGCGCGCGATCACGCGGCGTCTCGCCGGCGCGGAAATACGGCTCGCCGTGGGCCTGCGAAGATCTCGGCGATCGGTCATGCCGGCGGCCTTCTCGATCTCGGTGTCGGCGTCGACGAACGGAATGCCGAGCCGAGCCGCCAGCCGGCGGCCGACCGACGACTTGCCGGCGCCCATCATGCCGACCAGCACGACCGACCGGCGGCCAAGCGACGCGGTCAGCGCCGCCTGCGGCTGCTGCGCAGCGCCGTTATGCGTGACAACCTCCGACATGCTATACTTGTATCGAAATCCGGCGATGGCATAAACCGTGGCCTGAGAATGTCCACGCCGCCGGGCTGCGGCTTCAACAACGCAAGGCGAGCGCAAAGCGAGCGAAATGCCGACCCTGTTCCGATTCCTGCTGGTGGTTGGGCTGCTGGGCGGCCTCGGCTATGCCGGCATGTTCGCGCTGTCGCGCTACGTCGACCCCCATCCGCGCGAGATGACCGTGATCATCCCGCCGGACAAGCTGTTGCGGCATCGCTGAACCGGCGGCTCGTCGATGGGCCGCAGGCCGCGCGCAGGCAACGAAACGCCGATCGAGCTGTTCCTCGACATGCTCGCGGCCGAGCGCGGCGCTAGCGCCAATACGCTCGACGCCTACCGGCGCGACCTCGCCGATTTTTCCGCCGACCTTGCCAGGTCGGCAAGAGAGCGTCGCCACCGCCGACAGCGACGCTTTGCGCGCTCATCTCGGGCGGCTGGCCAAGCGCGGGCTCGCCCCGGCGTCGGTGGCGCGGCGGCTGTCGGCCATCCGGCAGCTCTATCGCTTCCTCTATGGCGAAGGCCATCGCGCCGACGATCCGGCCGCCGTGCTGGAGGGACCGAAACGCGGCCGCAGCCTGCCGAAGGTACTCAGCGTCAAGCAGGTCGACGATCTGCTCGACGCAGGCGCATGACGGCATGAAGGCCAAAAGCGCCGCCGAGCGGCTTCGCGCGGCGCGGCTCGCGTGCCTGCTCGAAGTGCTCTACGCCACGGGCCTGCGCGTGTCCGAACTGGTGGCGCTGCCAGAGGCCGCGGCGCGGCGCGACCAGCGCATGCTGGTGATCCGTGGCAAGGGCGGCCGCGAACGCCTGGTGCCGCTCAACGAGCCGGCCAAACGCGCCATGGGCGACTATCTGGCGCTGCGCAGCGAGGCCAAGCTCGACAAGTCGAAATGGCTGTTCCCTTCGTTCGGCGAAAGCGGCCATCTGAGCCGCCAGCATTTCGCCCGCGAACTGAAGGCCTTGGCATCGGCCGCCGGGCTCAAGCCCGGGCAGATCAGCCCGCACGTGCTGCGCCATGCCTTCGCCAGTCATCTGCTGCAGAACGGCGCCGATCTTCGCGTGGTGCAGACGCTGCTCGGCCACGCCGACATCTCGACCACGCAAATCTATACGCACGTGCTGGAGGAACGGCTGAAGAGCCTGGTGCGCGACCTGCATCCGCTGGCGGAAACATGAGATCAACTGGCGACAGCGTTCTCGATGAGCCCTGCCATCAACGCATATTCGGTAGCGTGACTGACCCGAGACGCTTCGATCCAGCGGGACGAATCGAGCTGCGCAAGATCGACCGGATTTCCAGCCCGCTCGGAAAGCTGCTTGAGATATTGCATTTGTGTCCGGCCGTTGCCTTCACGGAACGGATGAATGAAGTTGACGTCGCCGACGATAACGGCAGCTTGCTGGGAAAAATCGTGGCGCGACAAGCCGGCCAGAAATCGCGATTTGGTCAGCCGGCGATGAACGTCCGCCATGCCGGTGTGGATGTATTGCCGAAACTGGAATTGCTGCGCGCCTTTGCTGATTTCGACAGTGCGGATTTCTCCCGCCCAATCGTAGATGTCCTGGAACAGGTGGCGATGGATGGCTTGAAGATGCGCAAGATCGAAAGCGCCGTTGGGAATACCCTTCCTGCTGCGCTGGATAACGATACGTCGCTCGATTCGATCAAGTCGTGCCGGATCGGTGATGCCAAGCCGATTCTTGAGGATCCTGGTGCCTGGATAGACGTACGGGTCGCCGTGCTCGATCACTTGCGCCGATCAGCGTTCGCCTGTTCGAGAATATATTCGAGGCAGCGCTCGTGCGACCACCGCTCGCGTTCGAACATCTCAAACATTGCGATATCCTCGGCGTCGAGCGGATTGCCCTCGATAGCCTGTAGATTCATGGCTTCAAGGCGGCGCTTTCGCGCCTCGGCAACCTCTTTCTCGGTGAGTCGCTTTGGTCTGTCGAGCATGTCGTCATTCTATCCGATCGGCCCTAATAAGTCATAAGAATTCGTCCCGGCGCTTGCTTGACTTGAAACCCGCCGCAGGGCCAGTTTGGCCTGTTTGCGCGAGGGTTCCGGAGACTACATTTTTCTCAAATGCGAAGCTATCTCGATTTCGAAAAGCCTGTGGCGGAGCTTGAGGCCAAGGTCGAGGAGCTGCGCGCGATGCAGGCCGCCGGCAACGCAGCCGACATCAGCGAGGACATCGCCAGACTGGAATCGAAGGCGGCGGAATCGCTCAAGGACCTCTACGCCGCGCTCACGCCCTGGCAGAAAACCCAGGTTGCGCGCCATCCGCAGCGGCCCCACTGTCTCGATTATGTCAACGCGCTGATCGAGGACTTCATCCCGTTCGCCGGCGACCGCAAGTTCAGCGAAGACGAGGCGATCGTCGGCGGCTTCGGCCGCTTCAAAGGCGAGAGCATCTGTGTGATCGGCCACGAGAAGGGCTCGTCGACCGAAAGCCGGCTCAAGCACAATTTCGGCATGGCGCGGCCGGAGGGCTATCGCAAGGCCGTGCGGCTGATGGAGATGGCCGACCGCTTCGATATTCCGGTGCTGGCGCTGGTCGACACCGCCGGCGCCTATCCGGGCATCGATGCGGAGGAGCGCGGCCAGGCCGAAGCGATCGCGCGCTCAACCGAAGCCTGTCTCAATCTCGGCGTGCCGAATGTCGCCGTAATCCTCGGCGAAGGCGGTTCGGGCGGCGCGGTCGCCATCGCGACCGCCAACCGCGTCCTGATGCTGGAGCACGCCATCTACAGCGTGATCTCGCCGGAGGGCGCCGCCTCGATCCTGTGGCGCGACACCACCAAGGCGCAGGACGCCGCCACCAACATGAAGATCACCGCAGCGGACCTCACCGCGTTCGGCATCATCGATGGCATCGTCACCGAGCCGGCCGGCGGCGCGCACCGCGACCCGGCGGCGGCCATCGCCTCGACCGCGGACGCGGTGGCCAATGCGCTGGCCGATCTTAAAGGCCTCGACCGCGAGACGGTGCGCCGGCAGCGCCGCGACAAGTTTTTAGCCATCGGCCGCGGACTCGAATAGGGCGCCCCCTAATTAAGGCCCGAAACCTGGCCGGAACGGCCATTTGCGCCGGATTTATCCACCAAATTGGTCACAATTTTACCGTTCGTTCATCTTAGCTATGCTCAATCGAAGCCGCGGTTTTTGGTCCGGGTCTTGCGGACTCGGCCCCTCGGGGGTAACGATTTCCGCATCATGGCTCGGGGACTGCCTGCCGCTTGGGGGAGTTTGCGTTGATCCGAAGCCCGCTTGTCCGCGCACTCCTGACATCCGCGGCCCTTGGCGCTGCCGTAGCTCTGGCCGGCTGCAACACCGACAGCATCCTGCCGATGAGCGACAAGGCGGCCCGGCCGCTCCCGGAAGCGTTGGTGAAGGAGATCGAGTCCAAGAATATGGACAAGGAATCTCCGATCCTGGTCCGGCTATTCAAGGAAGAAGCCGAGCTGGAAGTCTGGAAGCAGGACCGCGACAGGCAAGTTCGCCCTGCTTAAGACCTATCCGATCTGCCGCTGGTCGGGTGAACTCGGGCCGAAGGTCAAGGAAGGCGACCGTCAGGCGCCGGAGGGTTTCTACAACATCACCCCCGGCCAGATGAATCCGAATTCGCAATACTATCTGTCGTTCGATCTCGGTTATCCCAACGCCTATGACCGCTCCTGGGGCCGCACCGGCTCGCAGCTCATGGTGCACGGCGACTGCTCGTCGCGCGGCTGCTACTCGATGACCGACGAACAGATTTCGGAGATCTACGCCCTTGGCCGCGACGCATTCTTCGGCGGCCAGAAATCGTTCCAGGTGCAGGCATATCCATTCAAGATGACGGCGCAGAATCTTGCCAAGCATCGCGACAATCCGAACCTGGCGTTCTGGAAGATGCTGAAGAAGGGCAACGACCATTTCGAGGTGTCGAAGCTCGAGCCCAAGGTTAATGTCTGCGAGAAGCATTACGTGTTCGACGCCGAGCCTCGCAACGGATCGGCGCGCCTTTCGTTCAGCGCCAGCGGCAAGTGCCCGGCTTTCCAGGTGCCGGAAGAGATCGCAAGCGCTGTGAAGGAAAAAGAGCACAACGACGACGTCCAGGTCGCGGAACTTGTTCGCCGTGGCACGCCGACTGCTCCGGTCAAGACCTACGCCGACGGCGGCATGAACCCGGTCTTTGTCGCCGCGGTGAAGCGCAACCAGATCGGAGTGCATCCGCAGGAGGCGCTGTTCGTCTCGACGCCGCCCGGCACTATTCCGGCGACGGTACGGCCGCCGCGCATCCCGGAGCTCGCCGACGCGCCGGTGATGAACAACGGCGTGATGCCGGCGCAGGCCACCGCCGCGGACCTGTCGACGCCGCAACTGGCCATCGCCGAGCCTGCTCCGCAGCCCGCCGCAAAATCGTCGGGCGGCCTGTTCGGCAGCTTGTTCGCGTCGAAGTCGGAAAAGACCGAAGAGAAGAAGAGCGACGGCGCCATCGATCGCATGGCTCGCTTCATCGGCCTGGGCAAGGACGACGCCAAGGCCAAGACGGCCGAGGCGGCCCCTTCGCCTAAAAAGCCCGCGGCAAAGCCCACTCACGTCGCTGCACATGGCGCGATCCGCCCGAAGCAAGCCGAGGCCGCATCTGCCAAACCCGCAGAAGCGCCGAAACCAGCGCAGACAGCTGCGGCGGTGGCGCCAGCGCCGGCCGTAAGCGCGCAGGCTCCGACCACCAGCGCGATGAACGGCTCGGCTCCGGTGGTGCCGGCCGGCTCGTTCGACAGCCGCTGGTCAGGATTCCGCTGAGGGCTTTGCTCTAATTAGAATTAGCTTCTTGTCATGACCGGGCTTGTCCCGCCTGCGGGCCGTAGCATGCCCCGGCCATCTCGCTTAGCGAGGCATTGTGCCCTCACAAGCGGGCGCTGAAACAAACTCCGTTCACTTCCGCGGGGGGACGAACGGCAATTGCGCTCTATGCGTAGCGCCCGTGACAATGCTTGTATTTCTTGCCTGAGCCGCAGGGACAGACCTCGTTGCGGCCAACCTTGCCCCAGCTTGACGGATCGCTCGGATTGCGCTCGGCCGCGGGCCGCGGCGTGATGCCGGCGCGCGCCAGCGTCTCGGCGCCGGCGGCGGCCAGCGCCAGTTCGTCCTCGCCGGTCGATGGATTGACATGCGATATCTGCATCGGCGGCAGCTCGGGCACATCTTCCGGCGGCCGCTGCACGATCTCGACCCGCATCAATTGCGCGGTGACGCCTTCGCGCAGGTTCTGGCTCATGCTCTCGAACAGGTTGAATGCTTCGGCCTTGTACTCGTTGAGCGGATCGCGCTGGCCGTAGCCGCGCAGCCCGATCACCTGGCGCAGATGCTCCAGCATGACGAGATGTTCGCGCCAGAGATGGTCGAGCGTCTGCAGCAGGATCGTCTTCTCGACGTAGCGCAGCACATCCGGGCCCCACTGACCGACCTTGGCGGCCATGTGCTCATCGGCGCGGCGCTCGATGCGGGAGCGAAGCTCCTCGTCGGCGATGCCCTCTTCCTTGGCCCACTGATCGACCGGCAGGTCGATGCCGAGCACGCGGTCGAGTTCCTGCTTGAGGCCGGTAACGTCCCACTGCTCCGGATAGGCATTCTCGGGAACGTGCTTGGCTACGAGCTCGTCGACCACGGTATGACGCATGTCCGTGACAACCTCGGCCGACACGTCGTCCGACATCCATTCAATGCGCTGATCGAAGATGACCTTGCGCTGATCGTTCATGACGTTGTCGAATTTCAGGATGTTCTTGCGGATGTCGAAGTTGCGCGCCTCGACCTTCTGCTGCGCCTTCTCCAGCGCCTTGTTGATCCAAGGGTGGACAATCGCCTCGTTCTCCTTCAGGCCGAGCTTGGTCAGCATGCCGTCGAGCTTGTCGGAGCCGAAGATGCGCATCAGGTCGTCTTCAAGCGAGAGAAAGAATTTCGAGCGGCCCGGGTCGCCTTGACGGCCGGAACGGCCGCGGAGCTGGTTGTCGATGCGGCGGCTCTCGTGACGCTCGGTGCCGAGCACGAACAGCCCGCCGGCGGCCAGAGCGCTTTCCTTCAGCCGCGCCACCTGCGCCTTGATGTCTGCCGCCGCGGCGTCGCGTTGCCCGCCCTCCGGCATGTCCTTCAGTTCCTGCTGGATGCGCATGTCGGCATTGCCGCCGAGCTGGATGTCGGTGCCACGGCCGGCCATGTTGGTGGCGATCGTGATCGCGCCGGGCACGCCGGCCTGCGACACGATGTAGGCCTCCTGCTCGTGGTAGCGGGCGTTAAGCATGGCAAACACCTTGGTTTTCTTGGCGCCCTTCGTCGCCGCTGTAGAGCGCCGCAAAGGCGTTCGGATCGGTGAAATCGTGCTGCTCCCAGCCCTGCTTGCGCAGCATCTCGGCGAGGCTTTCCGATTTCTCGATCGAGGTGGTGCCGACCAGAACCGGCTGGCCGCGGACCTTGCAATCCTCAAGCAGCGTGATGATGGCGCGGTATTTCTCGGCTGCGGTGCGGTAGACCTCGTCGTCCTGGTCGTCGCGGATCATCGGCCGATTGGTCGGCACCTCGACGACTTCGAGGTTGTAGATGTCCATGAACTCGTCGGCTTCGGTGAGCGCCGTGCCGGTCATGCCGGCAAGCTTCTCGTACATGCGGAAGTAGTTCTGGAACGTGATCGAGGCGAGCGTCTGGTTCTCGGGCTGGATCGGCTGGTGCTCTTTCGCTTCGAGCGCCTGGTGCAGGCCTTCCGAATAGCGCCGGCCCGGCATCATGCGGCCGGTAAACTCGTCGATGATGACGACCTCGCCGTTGCGCACGATGTAGTCCTTGTCGCGCTGGAACAGCTTGTGCGCGCGCAGCGCCTGGTTGACGTGATGTACGGTCGAGACGTTTTCGACGTCGTAGAGCGACTCGCCCTTGAGCAGGTTCGCCTCGGTCAGCAACCGCTCCAGCTTCTCCATGCCGGCTTCCGACAGGGCCACCGTGCGCTGCTTCTCGTCGACGTCGTAATCGGTCTTGTCGAGCTTCGGGATATAGGCATCGATGGTGTTGTAGAAGTCGGAGCGATCGTCGAGCGGGCCGGAGATGATCAGCGGCGTGCGCGCCTCGTCGATCAGGATCGAGTCGACTTCGTCGACGATGGCGAAGATATGCCCGCGCTGGACCATGTCCTCCATGCGGTACTTCATGTTGTCGCGGAGATAGTCGAAGCCGAGCTCGTTGTTTGTGCCGTAGGTGACGTCGCAGTCGTAGGCTTTCTTGCGCTGCTCATCGTCGAGGCCATGCACGATCACCCCGGTCTTGAGGCCGAGGAAGCCGTAGATCTGCCCCATCCACTCGCTGTCGCGCTTGGCGAGATAGTCGTTGACGGTGACGACGTGGACGCCGCGGCCGGCGAGCGCATTGAGATAGACCGCAAGCGTGGCGACCAGCGTCTTGCCTTCGCCGGTCTTCATCTCGGAGATGCGGCCTTCGTGCAGGATCATGCCGCCGATCAGCTGCACGTCGAAGTGGCGCTGGCCGATGGTGCGCTTGGCCGCCTCGCGTACGGTCGCAAACGCCGGCACCAGGACGTCGTCGAGCGAGGCGCCGTCGGCGACCTGCTTCTTGAAAGCATCGGTGCGCGCGCGAAGCTCCGCATCGCTGAGCTTGATCAGTTCCGGCTCGAGCGCGTTGATCTCGTCGACCCGCGGCTGATACTTGCGGACGCGCCGGTCGTTGGAAGAGCCGAAAAGTTTGCGAGCGACGGCGCCGATCATTGCGTTTGGAATCCTTGCCTCCAGCCAGCCGCCGATGCGGCCCGCCACCGGGAAATGCGGCACTTCTCGGGCATTTGCAATGGGATAGAGAGCATCGAGCAGGACCGCGCGGCAATCGAGACATAGGAGGGGGTCTAAGCCTTGTCAATTAGCGTAGTTTTCGGCTCGGGCGGTTCACCATTCCGCCGCATTGCGATCACGGCCTCGTCAAGCCGCCCAGCCATTCTGCCGTTGCCAAGCCGAACCGATTGCGCGACAAGTCGCCGCCTATTTCCGCCGTTGGCGCCGACCAACCCATCCAAAGGATCGCCATGAGCAGCCGAGATTGAAACCCGCGCTGCGGCCAAGCCGGCCGCCGCCCCGACCTTGCACGTGAGCGTGCTCGGACTGATCGCCGCAGCACTGCTGCTGACGCTGCCAGCCGGCCCGGCCCGCTCGCAGGGCGATCCGGTCGTCGCCAAGGTGAACGGAGTCGAAATCCACGAAAGCGATCTCGCCATGGCCGAGGAGGACATGGGCCGGGAGGCCCAGCAGCTTCCGCCAGATCAGAAGCGCGAGCAGATGGTGGCCTATCTCGCCGACGTGATCCTTGCCGCCAAGGCAGCCGAGGACAAGAAGGTCACCGAGCAGAAGGAGTTCAAGAACCGCATCGCCTTCATCCGCAACAAGCTCTTGATGGAGACCCTGCTCCAGAACGTCGGCAAGGCTGCGGTGACGCCCGACTCGATGAAGAAGGTCTATGACGAGGCTAAGCAGCAGATGGGCGGCGAGCAGGAGGTGCGCGCCCGCCACATCCTGGTGCCGACCGAGGACGAAGCCAAAGCGGTGCTGGCCGAGGTCAAGAAGGGCACCGATTTCGCCGAACTCGCCCGGCAGAAGTCGAAGGACCCGGGTGCAGCGGCCGAAGGCGGCGACCTCGGTTATTTCACCAAGGAGCAGATGGTGCCGGAGTTCGCCACAGTAGCGTTCAAACTGGAAAAGGGCCAAGTGTCCGATCCGGTCAAGACGCAGTTCGGCTGGCACATCATCAAGGTCGAGGACAAGCGCACCAAGCCGGTGCCGGAGTTCGACAAGGTCAAGGACCAGATCGAGACCTACGTCGAGCGCCGAGGCCCAGGCCGAGTTCATCGGCAAACTCCGCGAGAACGCCAAGATCGAGCGGATGGACAAGAAGTAGTGAGCGAATAGCGAATGGCGAGTAGCGAGTAGAGTTGAGAGGGCTTCGGGTGGCGCCTCGCCCTCTCGTTTGCTATCCCTATTCACCATTCGCTACTCACTGTTCGCCATGGCTGTCTCCCCCCTCGCCCCGAAATCCGTTCCCGTGTTGCCGCCGATCGCCGGCGTGCGGCTCGCAACCGCCGCAGCGGGCATCAAATATCAGAACCGCACCGACGTGCTGCTCGTCTTGCTTGATCCCGGCACCGCCGTGGCCGGGGTCTTCACCAAATCCAAATGCCCGTCGGCGCCGGTGGAATGGTGCCGCGCCAACCTCAAAGGCGCGAAGCCACGTGCGTTGGTGGTCAATTCCGGCAATGCCAACGCCTTCACCGGCAAGACCGGCCGACAGGCATGCAAGTTCACCGCCGAGATTGCGTCCCGCGCCATCGGCTGCAAACCGGTCGACGTGTTCCTCGCTTCCACCGGCGTGATCGGCGAGCCGCTCAACGCCAAGGCATTCGACGGTGTGATGGAAGGCTTGGTTGCAGCAGCGAAACCCGAGCCATGGCTGGACGCCGCCAGGGCCATCATGACCACCGACACCTTCCCCAAGGTCGCCACCGCGTCCGCGAAGCTCGGCAAGACCACCGTCACCGTCAACGGCATTGCCAAGGGCGCCGGCATGATCGCGCCGGACATGGCGACCATGCTGTCGTTTGTGTTCACCGATGCGCCGCTCGGCGCTCGCGCCTTGCAGACGCTGCTGTCCGAAGGCGTCGCCGATAGCTTCAACGCCGTCACCATCGATGGCGACACTTCAACCTCCGACACGCTGATGGCGTTCGCGACCGGGGCCGCGGTCGAGCGTGGCGCGCCGCGCATTGCTGACGCAGCCGACCCGCGGCTGAGGGCGTTCCGTGCCGCGCTCAACGCGGTGCTGGGCAATCTCGCCGAGCAGGTGGCGCGCGACGGCGAAGGCGCCCGCAAGCTTGTCGAGATCAAGGTCGAGGGCGCCAAATCGAAAAACTCGGCGCGGCGGATCGCCATGTCGATCGCCAACTCGCCGCTGGTGAAGACCGCGATCGCCGGCGAGGACGCCAACTGGGGCCGCGTCGTCATGGCGGTCGGCAAGGCCGGCGAGCCCGCCGACCGCGACAAGCTCTCGATATGGTTCAATGGCATCCGCGTTGCGCATAAGGGCGCGCGCGACCCGTCCTATGACGAGGGTTTGGTATCACTGACGATGAAGAGCCAGACCATCGCACTCAAGGTCGCGCTCGGGCTCGGCAAAGGCGCCGACCGCGTGCTGACTTGCGATCTCACCAAGGAGTACGTCGCCATTAACGGCGACTATCGCTCGTGAGCAGCCCGCGCCCCGTTAAGCTTTTACTAACCGCCACAGTCGAGGTCATAAGTTTGATAGTTCATTTTGAACGGCTATTAACCACGGACTATTTAGTTTCGAGGCCGGGCCAGTGAGTATCAAACTCGTTCTTGTTGCTGCCTGTGCCCTTGTCGACGCCGACGGTCGCGTGCTTCTTACCGAGCGCCCGGCCGGCAAGACGATGGCGGGTCTGTGGGAGTTCCCCGGCGGCAAGATCGAAGCCGGCGAACGGCCCGAGGAAACGCTGATCCGGGAGCTGAAGGAGGAACTTGGCATTGTCGTGCGGGAGCCGTGTCTGGCTCCGTTGACCTTCGCGAGCCACAGCTACGACGACTTCCATCTGCTGATGCCGCTCTATGTTTGCCGGCGCTGGGATGGGATCGTCACTGCGAAGGAAGACCAACGGCTCGCTTGGGTTCGCCCGAATCGGCTCCGCGACTACAAGATGCCACCCGCGGACGAACCGCTGGTCTCGCATCTGACGACATTGTTGTGAGGGGTGACCGATGACGACTTTCAAGAGCCTTGCTTGCGCAACCGGCCGTCAGATCGCCCGTCTCTGCGCCGACGAAAGCGGCGCGACGGCGATCGAGTACGGGATGATCGCGGCAGGCGTCGGGGCGTGCGTCGCCGGTGCAGTCATGAGCTTGGGCTCGAACCTCAAGACCACGTTCTACGACAAGCTCGCTGCGCTCTTGTAGCAGCGTCAGCGCCCCGCCTTTTCTCCGGCCGAAATTTCCCGTGTGTGCAGCGCTTCGGCGAGCCGCGTCCGGGCCGTCCCCGGCTTGAGCGGCCGCTGCTGGCTTTCGTGCGGCGCCCAGCCCGACAACCAGACGATCTCGAAGGTCGCGCGAATACGGCCGTCGGCGTCGGCGAATTTTTCGGCATAGATTTCCAGGAGACGCCGCAGCGTCGCGCGGCGGAGCGGCACGCGGCGGCGCTCGATCAACGCATTGCCGGCGCCCATGCGGCGAAGATCGTGCATCAGCGCAAGCGGCGAGGCATAGCGCGCAGTGATCCGATCCACATCGGTCACCGGTAGCGCAAAGCCCGCGCGTTGCAGCAACCCGCCGAGATCGCGCAGGTCGGCGAACGGCGCCACGCGCGGCGACACGCCGCCCTCGACCTCGGTCTCCGCCTCGGCAAAAGCCGCGCGCAGCTCCGCGAGGCTGTCGCCGCCGATCATGGCGGCGAGGAACAGCCCGTCCGGCCTGAGCGCGCGCCGGATCTGGATGAGCGTGCCCGGCAGGTCGTTGACGAATTGCAGGGCGAGCGCCGACACCGCGAGATCGAGCGAGCCATCGCGGAACGGCAGAGCCTCTTCGTCGGCCGCGATAGCCGGCCCGTGCCCATTCGCCGCGAGAGGATCGACCGCAACAATGCGGCCGACGCGACCGGCAAGCCTTTGGCGCACCGCGTCGGTCGGCGTGCCGAGATCGGCGGCGACATCGAACTGTCGCAGCACCGCCGCAAGTCGCGCGGCAAGATCGTCGGCGACGCGATCGACCAGGAACGTCACTGGGTCGAGCGCACCGGCGCGCGCGCGGCGCGCGCGCAGCAAGGCCGCGATCGAAGATCACCGGAAACGGCATCTTGTTATTGTAGGGAGAACGTCCGGCCGCCGGGAGGCCGAGGATCAGATCATTTTTTCAATTTTTTGCCGACCTTGAGCAGCGCCTGCCCGGCCGGAACCTCGTTCGTCCATGAAAACAGTGTTGTCGTAGACCAGGCCGAGCGCGCGGACCGCGTTGATCAATGCAGCAACGCCCGGCGAAATTCGGTCGGCACGCGCATCGGTCTCGTTCAGCGCCACCTCGATGCCGACCGGGTCGCGGTCCCAGTCCTGCCTGGTGACGCCGGCTTCGCCATGGTGGTCCCATCCAGCGGCCTCGAAAACCGAGACGAAATCCTGGGCGAAGGCCGCGCCGTCATCGTCGCCGCGGATCGAGGCGATCGACACCTTCTGGCCGGAGAACGGCCGCAGCGCGTCGATCAGGTAACGCTTTTGCTCCGGCGATAAACGCTTGTGCGTCTGCGTGCGCTCGAGCGAAGCCAGCTTGTTCTCGGCATCGATCAACCGCTGTCGCAGGGCGGAATTCTCCTTGAGATAGCGGTTGGAGCTTTCGGCCGGGCGGCGCGCCTTGGCTTGAGCGGCGAGATGCTTGATGCGGTCAGCGCTGGCCTGCTCGGCCGCGGCCATCAGCGTCTGCCGGCGCATGCCGTAGCCGTACGCTACGACCTCAGAAACCAGAAGCAGCCCGAACACCACCGCACAGGCGATCTCGAAGAACCGGCTGCGCAACTGGTATTCGCCGATGTCGAGCCATTCCGGCCAATGCCGGCTGCGGAGCTGCCAGACCGCAAACCCAGCCAGTGCCGCGACCACCACAAGCAGCAGCAGGCTCGCGAGCTGGAGGCCGCCATGCACTGCCGCCACGGTTTGCAGCGAATCCCAGCCGGGCATCTCGGTTCACACGCTTTGCGGCGTTAACCACGCGGCCGCTGTTGAGACGCCGCCATAACAGCGTTAGCCTTGGCGGCTGTGCAACAGGCAATCGCAAAGAGCGTAAACGCCGCGCGGTTGGCCCGCGTGGCGGCGCCATTTCGTGCGCTTTTCGGCCACGCGCTTGATTTGGCATTGCCGACACTTTGCCCGGCCTGCCGCGAACCCGTGGCCGAAAACGGTCTATGCGCGCCGTGCTGGTCGAAGCTGTCGCTGATCGCGCCGCCTTATTGCGAGCGGCTCGGCATCCCTTTCGCCTACGACCCAGGCCCCGGCGTGATTTCGATGCAGGCGATCGCCGATCCGCCCGCCTACCACCGCGCCCGCGCCGCCGTGCGATACGACGACGTCGCCCGCAAGCTGGTGCATGCGCTGAAATACGGCGACCGCCACGATCTCGCGCCCACTATGGGCCGGTGGATGGCGCGCGCCGGGCGGGAACTGCTGGACAGCGCCGACGCACTCATTCCGGTGCCGCTGCACTGGCGGCGGCTGTGGGCGCGCCGCTTCAACCAGTCAGCGCTGCTTGCCGGGGCGGTATCCGACGTATCCGGTGTGTCCGTCGCCGACCTGGCGCTCAAGCGCGTCAAGGCGACCGCGCAGCAGGTGGGGTTAACGCAGGCTGAACGCGCGCAGAACGTTCAGGGCGCATTCCAGGTCCCTGCCGAGCGCAAGGCCGAGATCGCTGGACGCAGGCTCGTTCTGGTCGACGACGTGCTGACCTCCGGCGCCACCTCAGACGCCTGCGCGCGGGCTTTGTTGCGGGCCGGCGCCCGAAGCGTCGACCTTCTGGTGTTTGCCCGGGTTGTCGACGTGGTGCGCGCCCCCATATAAAATGGCCGCCGAACCGCGAAACAACACCATGCCGCCCGTCGAAATCTACACCACGCCCTATTGCCCCTATTGCCAAGACGCCAAGGCGCTCCTGAAGCAGAAGAACGTCGCCTATACCGAGATCGACGTGTCGCGCGATCGCGCCTTGCGCGTGCAGATGACCGAGCGCGCCAACGGCCGCGCCACCGTGCCGCAGATTTTCATCGGCGCGACCCATGTCGGCGGCTGCGACGATCTTTATGCGCTTGACGGCGATGGCAAGCTCGATCCGTTGCTCAGCGGACGGGTTTCGGCATGACCGGCTCCAAATTCCGCGTCGGCCTGATCCAGACCCGCGCGGCGCGTTCGCCGGCCGCCAATCTCGACGCCGTCGCCAAACTGATCGGCGAGGCCAAAGAAGCCGGCGCCGAGTACGTGCAGACCCCCGAGATGACCAACATCATGGAGGTCAGCCGCGACAAGCTGTTTGCCGCCATCGTCGCGGAGGAAAACGACACCAGCCTCGCAACCTACCGGGAGCTGGCGCGCAAGCTCTCCATCTACCTCCACATCGGCTCGCTCGCCGTGAAGGTCACGCCTGACAAGGCGGCGAACCGTGCCTTCCTGATCGATCCGCACGGCGAGATCGTCGCGCGCTACGACAAGATCCATATGTTCGACGTCGATCTCGCCGGCGGCGAAAGCTATCGCGAGTCGCGGAGCTATCGGCCGGGCGAGCTTGCTGTGCTGCACGACCTGCCGTGGGGCCGGCTCGGCATCACCGTATGCTACGATCTGCGCTTCCCGGCGCTCTATCGGGCGCTGGCCGAGGCCGGGGCGAGCTTCCTTGCCATCCCATCCGCTTTCACCAGGCAGACCGGCGAGGCGCACTGGCATGTGCTGCTCCGTGCGCGCGCGATCGAGAATGGCTGCTACGTGCTTGCCGCGGCGCAAGGCGGCAAGCACGAGAACGGCCGCGAAACCTTCGGCCATTCGCTGGTGGTCGATCCATGGGGCCGCATCGTCGCCGAGGGCGGCACCGAGCCAGGCGTCATCATCGCCGAGATCGATCCGGCTGAAGTCGTTGCTGCGCGCAGCCGCGTGCCCTCGCTTCAGCATGGCCGGCGTTTCGAGATGATCGAGCCGTTGGCGGAGCCGACGCATCTTCGCGCCGTGCGAGGTCCGGCATGATCCGCTATTCGCTGGTCTGCGACGAGAAGCACGAATTCGAAATCTGGTTCAAGAATTCGGCGGACTATGACAAGCAGAAAAAGCGCGAGCCTGGTGACCTGCCCGGCCTGTGGCTCGGCCAAGGTCGAGAAGGCGCTGATGACGCCGTCGCTCGGCCGCGGCTCGCGGAAAGGCGCAGGCGCGGCCGCGCCGGAGGTCGCCTGCCTCCGGAAGCGCCGGCTCCGGCCGAGAACAAGACGCCCGTCGCCATGGTGTCGCCGCAGGAGCGCGAGTTTCGCGCCAAGCTCAAGGAATTGCGCGACCACCTCACCAAGAACGCCGAGAACGTCGGCGGCAAGTTCCCCGAAGAAGCGCGCAAGATGCACTACGGCGAAAAGGAGCATCGCTCGATCTACGGAGAGGCGTCGCCGCATGACGCCAAAGAACTGGCCGAAGAGGGCATTGAATTCCATCCACTGCCGGTGCTGCCCGACGAGCGGAACTAGGCTTGCACTCGTTCATCCAGCCTTGGTTGGACGTCCGGACACTCCGACAGCGGCAGCAAGCGACACGAGCAGTCATTAGCAATCCAAAGATGGCGATCAACCGGCTGGAGCTGGCCGCGACGGCACACGCAACGCAAAATTAGCGCCCAGGGTGGACACCAACCGTGTCAGTTCAGCACCCAACTGATTGGCCAGCGCGTTGACCAGGCGCGTCCCGAGCCGCCTGCTCGTCGCGGGGTCGAAGTCGCCAGGCAGTCCAACGCCCTCATCACGGACCGATATCAATACAGCACCTTCTTCGACTTGGGCGAGTGTCACCCAGATGGTTCCGCCAGGGGAATTGGGGTAGGCGTACTTGCTGGCATTCAGGACAAGTTCATTGATGATCAACGCCACAAGGATGGCGCGGTCTGCCGCGAATTGAATTCCTTCAGGCGCTTCGAGATGGATTTTGCACGGGGTAACCGCGGCGTCCAGGTCGGCGATGACTTCACGCAGATAGGCGACCAGATCGATATTCTCATAGTCGGCGTTGTAGGCGAGCCGCTCGTAGGCGCGGCCGACTGCCGAAATCCGCGTGGCTGCTTCATTAAGCCGCTCGCTTAACACCGGGTCGCTGTTGGCGCTCGCTTGCAGGTGAAGCATGCTGGAGACCACTTGCAGGCTGTTCTTGACGCGGTGATTGACCTCCTTGAGCAGGACCTGATGACGGTCGAGTGCTGCTTGCAGCTTGCGCTGGTATTGCTGCTGCTCAATGGACATGCCGAGGATGTTGGCGGCACCTTGCAGGAACGCAACGTCATGCTCGCCGAACTCGCCCTCTGAGCGGCTGTCAACTTCGAGCACGCCGAAAGGCGAGCCATCGCCTTGCAAGATGACATTCATCGCCCGGTGGATACCGTGTTCAATGAGCAGTTCCGGCGTTCTGAACCGCTGCTCGTTTTCAAGGTGGTTGGAAATCACCGGCTTGCCCGTGCGCAGGGCATAGCCCGCCGGGGACGCCAGATCGGCCCCGACAGTGGCGTGGCCGACCACGCCTTCGCCCCAACCGACGCCCGCACGAACGAGCAGCCGGTTCTCGGCCGGAAGGTATTCCATGACTTTGCAATATTCCGCCTGTAACCCTTCGGCAGTCATGCGGGCGGTGTGATTGAGCATGCCAATGAAATTCGTGCCTTGCAGAGCCAATACGCCAAGTTCCGCAAGGAGTTCCTGCTGGCGAATACGTAGATGGAGCGCGCGACCGGTTAGGTCGTCGGGAACGTCGTTGGCCGGCGTACCCTCAACGACCGGTTGAACTTCGTCGAATGATGAGTTCATAGCCCTATTCGCCATGTACGGTTTTGAACGCGCGCCAAGACTTCTCGCCACCTTGCGCTCAGGGACTCCTGAACTTGTCGATCTATCTATGACATGACTGAGGCAAAGCAACCGTGGCCGGCACCCTCAATTCTGAGAGCGAAAAGGCTTCGCGCTTTGTCCGAGGCCCCTGCAAGGAGGAGCACATTCATAGGCGCCCTACTGCACCCAGATCAGCAGCAATACGCCGATCACGATCAATCGCGATGCCAACGCGCGTCGCGCCCGGTCGTCTGTCTGCTTGAACACGAACAACGATATCGCCTGGGCGAACAGCACCTCGACCAGCGCCAGAGTCCGCACATTGGCGACGCTGGTCAGCGCGAACGCCAGGAACCAGAATTCCGACGCCGTCGCGCCCATGAAGCCCGGCGAACATCGACGGCCGCCAGGCCCGGACGATCGCTTGCAGCACCGCGCGGTCGCGCAGTGCGAGATAGAGCGTCAGCAGCGCAGCCTGCATCAGCAGGCCGGCGGTGACCGTGAAAGTCGCGGCCAACACGAAGCTCGGCAGCCCGAGCGACAGGATGGCGCCGCGATAGCCGATCGCGGAGAGCGCAAACATCGCGCCGGAGAACAGCCCGAGCGCGACCGGCCGATAGCCGCCCTCCATCGCGCCCTTGCCCTTGAGCGACATCGCGACCACGCCCGCGGTCGCAACCAGGATGGCGACCGCCATGCCCGGCGTCACCGTGTCGCCGAGGAAGACCAGACCGAACAGCGCCGCCTGAATCGCCTCGGTCTTGATGTAGGCGATGGTGACCACGAACGAGCGGTCGTTCATGGTCGCGAGCATCGTCGCGGTGGCGACGATCTGCGCGCCGGCGCCGAGCACGACCCATGGCCAGAACACCGCCGGCGGCGTCGGGCAGCGGCAGCCCTGTCGCCATCAGCACGCCGGCGAGAAAAATGAGGGCGAACGGAAATCCGAACAGGAAGCGCACATGGGTGGCGCCGACCGTGCCGAGCGCCGCCGTCAGCTCGCGCTGCATGGCGTTGCGCGCGGTCTGGCCGGCGGCGGCCAGCAGCGTGAACGGAATCCAGAGCAAGCCGGCCGTCATCGCAAAATGGTGCTCTCACCGTCATGCCCGGCCACCCAGGTCCGGCCTCAGGCCGGCCCGAGTGCAGGCTTGTGCTGGGCATCCACGTCTTGCTTTCTTACAAAGGCGTGGATGGCCGGGACAAGCCCGGCCATGACGGAGCATGGCATATGACCGACATCAAACGCATCGGCTTCATCGGCA
The DNA here is from genome assembly GCA_963702635.1 of uncultured Alphaproteobacteria bacterium. Taxonomy (GTDB): domain Bacteria; phylum Pseudomonadota; class Alphaproteobacteria; order Rhizobiales; family Xanthobacteraceae; genus Z2-YC6860. The sequence goes on along the minus strand of CAVPDL010000001.1, from coordinate 1,297,225 downwards.
TGGGCAACATGGGCGTGCCGATGGCCGCCAATCTGGTCCGCGGCGGCTTCGAGGTCACCGCCTACGACATCGCGCCCGACCGCGCCCAACGCTTCGCTAAACATCATGGCGCCCGCGCGTCCGCAAGCCTTATCGAACTCGGCCAGAGTTCAGACGCCATCGTCACCATGCTGCCGAGCGGCCGTGAAGTGCGCCACGCTCTGCTGGAAGCCGATGGCGGGGCCCTGACTAAAAGCCTGCGACCCGGCAGCTTCGTCGTCGACATGAGTTCGTCCGCACCGGTCGGCACCCGCGAGCTTGGCCGCGAGCTTGCGGCGCGAAAGATCGCCCTGGTGGACGCGCCGGTATCGGGCGGCGTGCCGCGCGCCAAGGACGGCACGCTCGCGATCATGATCGGCGGCGAGGCCGGCGCCGTCGCGGCGGTCAAGCCGGTGCTGGCGCGCATGGGAACGCAAGCTGTTCGAGGTGGGCTCGCTCGGCTGCGGCCATGCCATGAAGGCGCTGAACAATTTCCTCGCCGGCACATCGTTCGCCGCGGCGAGCGAGGCGTTGCGCGTCGGCAAGCAGTTCGGACTCGATCCGGCGGCGATGATCGACGTCATCAATGTCTCGACCGGGCGCAGCTTCCCGACCGATCTGGTGATGAAGCAGCACGTGCTCAGTGGCAATTTCGCCACCGGCTTCGCGCTCGGCCTCCTTGCCAAGGACGTCGGCATCGCCGCCGATCTCGCCGCGCAGGTCGGCGCGCAGGCGCCGATCGTGCAGATGATCTCGCGAGATGTGGGGCGAGGCGCGCGACGGCCTTGGCGGCGACTGCGACCACAGCCGCGCCGCGGCCTATTGGGAGCGCTCCGCCGACCAGCATGTAGTTCACGTCCATGTCGGACGAGAGCTGCCAGCGGTCGGCAAGGATGTTGTAGATCACGCCCTGGCTGCCGATTACTTGCAGGCCGCCCTGCTCCATCGCGATCTCCAGCTCGTTCGGCGTCACGAACTTGTCCCAGCGATGGCTGCCGACCGGAAGCCAGCGCAGAATGTATTCGGCGCCGACGATGGCGAGCGCAAAGCTTTTCAGCGTGCGGTTGAAGGTGGCGGCGATCATCAGCCCGCCGGGCTTCACCATCTCGGCGCAGCTTTGCGACGAACAGCGGCACGTCGGCGACGTGCTCGACCACCTCCATCGCCAGCACCACGTCGAACTCTTCGCCGGCCTCGGCCAGCTCCTCGGCGGTGGTGCAGCGGTAGTCGATCGCGAGCTCGCTATTGCGCGGCGTGCTCCTTCGCCGCCGCGATGTTGGTCTCCGGACGGATCGACGCCGACCATGTCGGCGCCGAGCCGCGCCAGCGGCTCCGACAGAAGGCCGCCGCCGCAGCCGATGTCGAGCATGCGCAGGCCCTTCATCGAATCGAGCCGCTTGGGATCGCGGTCGAAATCGCACCGCCGCCTGGTCGCGGATATAGCCGATGCGGACCGGATTGAACTTGTGCAGCGGGGCCATCTTGCCGCGCGGGTTCCACCACTCGGCGGCGAGCGCGGAGAAGCGCTCGACCTCGGCCGGGTCGACCGTGCTGTGGTGCGGACGTTCGGGCCATGCCTGACTTCTCTTGCGGCTCTCGTTGGTTAATCCGGCGGCGCGGTTGCAGCGCCCGGACCCCGCCGGTATGTATACGCGCCTTTTTCGGCCGGCGCTCCAGCGGGTTTGCGCCGCGCATTAGTGTCCGGGGACGCGTCGGCTCATGGCCCGGCTTGGTGATGAAGTTCGGCGGAACGTCGGTCGCCGACATCGACCGCATCCGCAATGTCGCGCACCACGTCAAGCGCGAGGTCGATGCCGGCCACGAGGTCGCCGTCGTGGTGTCGGCCATGTCCGGCACGACCAACAGCTGGTGGCCTGGTGCCGCGCCGCCTCGCCGCTGCACGACGCCCGCGAATACGACGCCGTGGTCGCCTCCGGCGAGCAGGTGACGGCCGGGCTTCTCGCGATCACGCTGGAGGGCATCGGCATCAACGCCCGCTCCTGGCAGGGCTGGCAACTGCCGATCCTGACCAGCAACGCCCACGGCTCGGCGCGCATCCTGGACATCAACGGCGCCGAGCTGATCAAGCGCTTCAAGGAGCGCAAGGAGGTCGCGGTGATCTCCGGCTTCCAGGGCGTCCACAAGGAAACCGGCCGCATCACCACGCTCGGTCGCGGCGGCTCCGACACCTCGGCGGTGGCGATCGCCGCCGCGATCCAGGCCGACCGCTGCGACATCTACACCGACGTCGACGGCGTCTACACCACCGACCCGCGCATGGTGCCGCGCGCCAAGCGCATGGACAAGATCGCGTTCGAGGAAATGCTTGAGTTCGCTTCGCTCGGCGCCAAGGTTCTGCAGGTGCGCTCGGTCGAGCTCGGCATGCTGCACAAGGTGAAGATCTTCGTGCGCTCGAGCTTCGACAGGCCCGAGGACATCGACCCGCACGGCACGCCGCCGGGCACGCTGATTTGCGACGAGGAGGATATCGTGGAACAGCAGACCGTCACCGGCATCGCCTTCTCCAAGGACGAGGCGCAGATTTCGGTGCGCCACGTGCCGGACAAGCCGGGCATCGCCGCCGCGATCTTCGGGCCGCTCGCGGAGGCCAGCATCAACGTCGACATGATCGTGCAGAACGTCTCGGCCGACGGCGCCACCACCGACCTGACCTTCACGGTGCCGGCCGCCGACTACCAGCGCTCGGTCGACGTGCTGAACAAGGCCAAGGCCGCGATCGGCTTCGACCATCTCGACGGCTCGACCGACGTCGCCAAGGTCTCGGTGATCGGCATCGGCATGCGCAGCCACGCCGGCGTCGCCGCCGACGCCTTCAAGGCGCTGGCCGGCCGCGGCGTCAACATCCGCGCCATCACCACGTCGGAGATCAAGTTCTCGGTGCTGATCGACGCCGCCTACACCGAGCTTGCGGTGCGCACGCTGCATTCGCTGTATGGGCTCGATAAGTAGATTACGCCAGCGCGTCATTCTCCGGCCGTGCGTTCCGGCCGACGCGAAGCGAGAGCCGAAATCCATAACCCCTGTACTGATCATTTGAACGCTGCGGGTTATGGATTCCGGGTTCGCGAGCTTCGGCTCGCGCCCCGGAATGACGGATGGGCAATGGCCGCGCAAGACATCTCCTACGCGCAGCGCTACGAGGACATGCACCTGCTGCGCGCGTTCGGCGAGCAGGCGAGCGGCTTCTACATCGACATCGGCGCCGGCCATCCGGTCTACGACAACGTGTCGTTCGCGTTCTATCTGCGCGGCTGGCGCGGCATCACGGTCGAGCCCAATCCCTGGCTCGCGCAACTGAGCGAGGCGGTGCGGCCGCGCGACATCGCGCATCCAATCGCTGGTCGGCGAGAAGCCGGGCGAGGCGACCTACTATCTGGTCGAGGATTTTCATGGCCTGTCGACCACGGTCGAAGAGCCACGCGCACGCGGCGCGGAGCGAATTCGGCAAGGCCTCGAAGCCGATGACCATGCCGGTCACGACGCTGCGGACGCTGTGCGAGCAACACGCGCCGCCGGCCATCGACTTTCTCAAGATCGATGTCGAGGGCGCCGAGCGCGAGGTTCTGCTCGGCAACGACTGGCGGCGGTTCCGGCCCAAGATCGTGGTCGCCGAGGCGCTGGCGCCGGTCACCATGGCGCCGGCCTGGGAGACCTGGGAGCCGCTGCTCACCGGCAACGGCTATCGCTTCGCCTTCTTCGACAGCCTCAACCGCTACTACGTCGCCGACGAGCACGCAGGCCTCGCCGACGCGGCTCGCCGCGTCGCCTGCCTCCGTTCGACGGATGACGAAGTTCAGCGACTTCAAGCCGGCGCTCGACGACCCCTCGCATCCCGACCATGGCCTCGCCTGCCTGCTGGCCGGCATCGACATGGTGCGGCTGCCGCTGATGTCCTTTGACACGCTGGCCGGGCGGCTGCATCGGCGGGCTCGATCCGGCGGCGACCGGCGCAGCCCGCCGACATCGCAGCGGCCCACCAGCGCCTGTTCGGCACGCCTGACCCCGCCGGTTGGGCCGAAAGCCTCGGCCTCGCTGCCAATGCCACCGTCCGCGATCTTTATCGCAGTGCAGTCAGCGAGCGACGCGTTTCGCGCCGCCTGTGGCCGCATCTCGGCAAGCTCGGCTTGGTAACGGTCCCGTCGCATCAACGGCTTAAGACCGCTTTGGCTTGCCGTTTGCATGGCGCATTCGCTATAGCCCTGGATGAACAGCGGACCCTGAGGACAATTGACCATGCCGTGGCGCGCTCGGCGGTCCGCGCGTGCTGTTGCGCCGGCTCCGCGAGGTGATGGCGGAACCGGTCAGCGCGCAGGATCGCCTCGACAAGATCGTCGTGCTGATCGCCGCCAACATGGTGGCGGAGGTCTGCTCCGTCTACGTGCTGCGCGTCGACGGCACGCTCGAGCTTTACGCCACCGAAGGCCTCAAGCGCGAGGCCGTCCACCAGACCGTGCTGCGCCAGGACGAGGGCCTGGTCGGCCTGGTGGCGAGCGAAGCCAACCCGATCAACCTTCGCGAGGCGCAGACCCATCCGGCCTTCGCCTACCGGCCGGAGACCGGCGAAGAAATCTACCACTCGTTCCTCGGCGTGCCGATCCTGCGCGCCGGCAATACGCTCGGCGTGCTGGTGGTGCAGAACCGCGCCAGCCGCGCCTATTCCGAGGAGGAAGAGGAGGCGCTGCAGACCACCGCCATGGTGCTCGCCGAGATGATCGCCTCGGGCGAGCTCGCTGTCGCTCGCCAAGCCCGGCGCCGAGCCCGCGATCAAGCCGCGGCTGCATCTGACCGGCTCAGCCGCTGGCCGAAGGCATCGCGCTCGGCCATGTCGTGCTGCACGAGCCGCGCGTCACGGTGAAGAACGTCATCGCCGACGACGTGCAGAAGGAATTGAAGCGCCTCGACGAGGCGATCGCGACGCTTCGCGCCGACCTCGACGTCATGCTCGAACGCCGCGACGTCGCCGATGGCGGCGAGCATCGCGACGTGCTCGACGCCTACCGCAGCTTCGCCCACGACCAGGGCTGGCTGCACCGCCTGCGCGAAGCGGTCGGCACCGGCCTAACCGCCGAAGCCGGCGTCGAGCGCGTGCAGTCCGACAACCGCGCCCGCATGCTGCGCGTCACCGATCCCTACATCCGCGAGCGGCTGCACGACCTCGACGACCTCGGCAACCGCCTGATGCGACAGCTCATGGGCCAGGACCACGCACCGCCGCGCGAGCAACTGCCCGACAACGCCATCCTGGTGGCCCGCTCCATGGGCCCGGCGGCGCTGCTCGACTACGACCGCAGAAAGCTCCGCGGCCTCATCCTCGAAGAGGGCGGGCCCGACATCGCATGTCGCGATCGTCGCCCGCGCGCTCGGCATCGCCGCGGTCGGCGAGGTCGAGAACATCTCCGGCATCGCCGATTCCGGCGATGCCGTCATTGTCGACGGCTCGACCGGCGATGTTCACCTGCGGCCGCCCGCCGACATCGAGAGCGCCTATGGCGAGCGGGTGAAGCTCCGCGCCCGCCGCCAGGCGCAATACCGCGCGTTGCGCGACAGGCCCTGCGTCACCAAGGACGGCCAGCCGGTGGCGCTGATGATCAACGCCGGCCTGCTGGTCGACCTGCCGCACCTCGCCGAGACCGGCGCCGGCGGCATCGGCCTGTTCCGCACCGAACTGCAATTCATGATCGCGAGCGAAATGCCGCGCATCAGCGAGCAGCTTTCGCTCTATCGCTCGGTGCTCGACGCCGCCGGCGATCTGCCGGTGACGTTCCGCACCCTCGACATCGGCGGCGACAAGGTGCTGCCCTATCATGCGCCAGGAGGAAGAGGAAAACCCGGCGCTCGGCTGGCGCGCCATCCGGCTCGGGCCTCGACCGGCCCGGCCTGATGCGCAGCCAGGTGCGCGCGCTGCTGCAGGCCGCCGCCGGCCGCGAGCTCAAGGTGATGTTCCCGATGATCGCGACCTGCGCCGAGTTCGACGAGGCCAAGGAGTTGATCGAGCAGGAGCTGACTTCGCTGCGCCGCCGGCGCCACAAGCTGCCGGACCGCGTCGAGGTCGGCGCCATGGTCGAGGTGCCGTCGCTGCTGTTCCAGCTCGACGGCCTGATCCCGCGCGTCGATTTCCTGTCGGTCGGCTCCAACGACCTGGTGCAGTTCCTGTTCGCCGCCGACCGCGGCAACCGCCGCGTCGCCGATCGCTTCGATCCGATCTCGGCGCCGGTGCTGCGCGCGCTGAAGACGATCCTCGACAAGGCCAGGGCCGGCGGCAAGCCGGTGGCGCTGTGCGGCGAGCTTGCTTCCAAGCCGATCGGCGCGCTGGCGCTGGTGGGGCTGGGCTTCCGTGCGATGTCGCTGACGCCGTCGGCGCTCGGCGCGGTCAAGGCGATGCTGCTCGATCTCGACTCCCGAGAAGGCCGAGGCGCTGCTGCGGCCGCTGATCGAGAACCCGCCGACCGACGGCACCATCCGCCAGAAGCTCGAAGCTTTCGCTGCCGCCGAAGGGCTGCAACTGTGACGACGCTGCCGGAGCAAAAGCTCGACGCGCTGCTCACCCGCCACGCCATCGGTGGAGGCGGAGCTGTCGCGCCAGATGCCGCCGGAGGCGTTCGTGAAGCTGTCGCGCGAGTTCGCCGAGATCGATCCGGTGGTGGGCAAGATCAAGGCCTATCGCGAGGTCGCGGCCGAAATCGCCGACCTTGAGGCGCTGATCGCCGATCCCAAGACCGAAGCCGCGATGCGCGAGATGGCCGACGAGGAGCGCCGCGCGCTCGCCGACAAGCGCGAGCGGATGGTCGAGGAGCTGCGGCTGGCGCTGCTGCCCAAGGACGCCATGGACGAGCGCAACGTCATCCTCGAAATCCGCGCCGGCACCGGCGGCGACGAGGCCTCGCTGTTCGCCGGCGACCTGTTCCGCATGTACGAGCGCTTCGCCGCCCGCCAGGGCTGGCAGACGGAGGTCCTCTCGGCGAACGAAGGCACCAAGGGCGGCTTACAAGGAAATCGTCGCCGAGATCAGCGGCCGCGGTCCGTTCGCCCGGCTGAAGTTCGAATCCGGCGTGCACCGCGTCCAGCGCGTGCCCGACACCGAGGCGCAGGGCCGCGTCCACACCTCGGCTGCAACCGTCGCAGTCCTGCCCGAGGTCGAGGACGTCGACATCGAGATCAAGCCCGACGATCTCAAGATCGACACCATGCGGTCGCAAGGCGCCGGCGGCCAGCACGTCAACAAGACCGAATCCGCAATCCGCATCACCCACATGCCGAGCGGCATCGTCGTCATGGTCCAGGAGGAGCGCTCGCAGCACAAAAACCGCTCCAAGGCCATGGCGATGCTGCGCGCCAAGCTCTACGACGCGGAAAAAACCAAGCGCGACACCGAGCGTGCCGCCGACGCGCAAGGACCAGATCGGCTCGGGCGACCGCTCCGAGCGCATCCGCACCTATAATTTCCCGCAAGGCCGCGTCACCGACCACCGCATCAATCTCACGCTCTACAATCTGCCCAAGGTGATGGAAGGCGAGGCGCTGGGCGAGATCATCGACGCGTTGATCACCGAGCACCAGGCCGAGCTGCTGGCGGCCGAGGTCAACTGATGACGTCGCAGACGGTGCTGACGCTGGGGCTGACCATCGCGCAGGCGCGTCGTGCGTTGGCCGATGCGTTCCGCCTGGCAGGCCTTGGATTCGCCGGAACTCGATGCGCGGCTGCTGACCGGCCACGCGCTTGGCCTCGATCACGCGGACCTCATCGCCCAAAGCGAGCGAAAGCTCAACAACGAGCAAACGGCGAAACTGCACGACGCTTGCCTTGCGCCGGCTCGATCGCGAGCCGGTGGCGCGCATTGTCGGCGTCAAGGAGTTCTGGGGCCTGCCGCTGCAGATCAACGAGGCAACGCTGGTGCCGCGGCCGGAAACCGAGACCGTGGTCGAAACGGCGCTCGCCGCAATCGACGCCGGCGGCCCGCGCACGCGCGCGTTGCGCATCGCCGATCTCGGCACCGGCTCGGGCGCACTACTGCTGGCGCTGCTCACCGAGCTGCCGAACGCGACCGGCGTCGGCACCGATATCAGTCCGCAGGCGCTCGAGACGGCGCACGCCAACGCCATCAGCCTGGGCCTCGCCGCACGCGCCGACTTCATCCATTGCGACTTCGGCGCGGCGCTGCCGGGCCGGTTCGATCTCGTTGTCAGCAACCCGCCCTACATAAAGAGCGGCGACATCGCCGCGCTGCCGCCGGAGGTTCGCCACGATCCGCACCGCGCGCTCGACGGCGGCGCCGATGGCCTCGACTGCTACCGCGCCATTGCGGGACAGGCCCCCCGCTTGCTCAAAACCGGCGGTCATCTGGTGGTCGAGCTCGGCCTCGGCCAGGAGGCGGCCGTTGCCGGCCTGCTCGCGTTCGGCTGGCCTCGCCCCCTCGCCGGCACGTACCGATCTGGCCGGCATCCCCCGCGCGCTGCCGGCGCGTGTTGCCACAATGACGCCATGACTCATGAACATTGCGGATAGGCAAAAAAGCACTTGGATTATGTGGTGAGAGAGACTAGCTTGAGCTTACGGAATCGACCCGAAGGTTTCATTGTCAGGCCCGGAGCGTTGCGCTCGGCGAGGCCGGCGGTAAACCGGATAAAGGACCGGGTCAGACGGCAAACAGGATCGCCGAATTCGGGTCAGCAAGCGGTCGAGCAGCGCATCGGGCTTTACGACGCATTAACGACAACGACGCGCAAGGTGAGAGATAGGCGCCGCCGCGGCAGGATCGCGGCCGAAAGGTTATTGCGACCAACGCAATGAAATCCAGATAGCGCGGCTTTGCGCGCCGGCTTGTCGTTCAGCCGGCCAGTTCGGCCGAGTGGATAGCTTGAAGTTGGGTGAAACGAACCGGCGGGGCAACAACCGCCGCAAACAGGAGTTGGCGACAGGCAGCCATGAGAAACGGTCAAAACAAGCGCATGCGGGGACGCAATCGCAACCACAAGAGTCACCACGGCGGCGGGAGCAGCGGCGGCGGCCATCATCACAATCCGCTGACGCGGGTGTACGAATTGAACGGCCCGGAGGTGAAAATCCGCGGAACCGCGCATCATATCGCCGAGAAATATCTGCAGCTCGCCCGTGACGCGCAAAGCTCCGGCGATCCTGTCACCGCCGAGAACCACTTCAGCATGCCGAGCACTATTTCCGCCTGATTGCCGCGGCGCAGGAGCAGTTCCGGCAGCAGAATCCGTACTACCAGGCGCCACCCGCGCCGGGCGCCAATCCGACCGAAGACGCGATCGACGGCGAAGAGGGCGATGACGGCCAGCCCGCGCAGGGTCAGCCGATGCAAGGGCAGCAGAACTTCGGCGGCCAGCAGAATTTCAATCAGCCGGGCGTCAACCAGCAGCCCAACTTCAACCAGCAGCCGCCTTATCCCCCGCGCGAGCAGCCGCAGCCGTACGGCGGCCAGCAGCCAACCTCGACCTATCAGGGCCGGCCACAACACACATCAGCCGTATCAACCGCAGCCGCAGTATCAGCCGCCGCAGCCGAGCGCCGAGGCGAGCGACGGTCAGGGGCTGCCGTCGTTCATCACCGGCGCGCAGCAGCAGCAGCAAAACCCGCAGAACTTCGGCCCGAACGGCCACGACAATCAGGGCGGCGGCGATCGCTTCCCGCGCCACCGCAGGCGGCGGCATCGCGGCAGCAGTGGACCGCGGCCGGATCTGCCCAACGCGCCGCAGGATTTCCGTGGTGATGACGGCCCCGATATCGGCAATAGCTGACGCCGATCCGGTTGGACTTTCGCGACAGGGCCGCCATTAAGCGGCCTTGTTGCTTTTTGGCGCAGGCTGGAGGCGAGGCTTCGAATACCCGAACCTGAGATCTCATTGCATCTCTCATAAATCCAAAGCGCTGTCGGCCGCTGACGCGCCGGATCTTGTTCAACCGATCGAGCCGCGCGGCGACGGCGCCAGCGCGGGTCGCAACGCCGGCACCAGGCGACGTTTCTCGCGTTTCGCCGGTATCGCTCGATAGACCTGCTTGGTGGCCTCGACGATGTGGACGCCGGCAAACGGCGCCGACAGTGTCGAGCCGGTCCGCTCCCAGGCGACCGCCGAGCGCAGGAACCAGCCGCGCTGGATCGGCGGCACGTAGAGAGCCTCGCCCCAGCCCACCGGCGTAAACCAAGCGTCGCGCAGCAGCGCGGTGATCTGCGAGCGCGAATACGGCCGGCCGTGGCCGAACGGCGTCGTGTCCATCCGCGCCCAAAGCCCGCGCCGGTTCGGCACCACCGCAAGCAACTGCCCGCCCGACGCCAGCACGCGCCAGATCTCGCGCAGCAGCGCAGTGGCGTCCTGCGACATCTCCAGTGCATGGACCAGCAGCACACGATCCACCGCGGCATCCGGCAACGGCTGTTCGAGCTCATCCACCAGCGCCGAAAGTGTCGGCCGCATGGTCGGCCATTTCACCACACCCTGCGCCGCCGGCATGAAGGCCAAGGTGCGCTCGGCCTCGTCGCGGAACAGACCGAGATAAGGCCCTGGATAGCCGATGCCGAGGACACGCAGACCGCGCGTGTCGGTCCAACGCTTGCGGATGCCGCGACCGACGAAATGTCGCGCCACCGTGCCAAGCCTGTGGGTATAGAAATCGCGCAGATCGACGACATCGATGGACATGGCCGAATTGTATCATGAACGACGGGCGGCTTCGGGCATTCAATCCAAACCACCAACCGTGCTAGTTTCAACGGCCATCCAACGAGGGTCCGACATGCCGGCCGAAACTCAATCTCTTTCTTTGCCTCAAAGACAACTACGGCGTGCTGGTTCACGACCCGGCGAACGGGGCAACCGCCGCGATCGACGCCCCGGAGGCTGCTCCCGTCGAGGCCGCGCTGAAGGCCACCGGCTGGAAGCTCAGCGATATCCTGGTGACGCATCATCATGCCGACCACACCGGCGGCATCGCCGAGCTCAAAGACAGGCACAAGTGCCGCGTTGTGGCGCCCAAGGCCGAGGCCGGCAAGATCCCGCTGGTCGACGAGACCGTGTGCGAGGGCGATGAGGTCAGCGTCGGCACACTGGCGGCGAATGTGATCGAGACGCCCGGCCACACCGCCGGCCACATCACCTACTGGTTCCATGGCGACAGGCTCGCGTTTGCCGGCGACACGCTGTTCTCGATCGGCTGCGGCCGCGTCATCGAAGGCACACCCGAGATGATGTGGGCGTCGCTGAAGAAGCTGCGCGACCTGCCCGGCGACACCAAGGTCTATTGCGGCCACGAGTACACGCTAGCCAACATCAAGTTCGCGCAGACCATCGAACCGGGCAACGCGGCCCTGCAGGCGCGCGCAGCGCAGGCGGCAAAGCAGATCGCTGGCAAGCAGTGGACCATTCCCGACCACGATCGACGAAGAGAAGGCCGCCAATCCGTTCCTGCGCGCCGACGTGCCCGCGGTCGCCGCCGCGGTCGGTCTCGCCGGCAAGTCCGCCGCCGAAGTTTTCGCCGAGATCAGGGCGCGGAAGAACAAGTTTTGAGTCCTCGACGAGTTCAGCAACGCCACACACTCGGCGTCATGCGCGGGCTTGACCCGCGCATCCATGATGAATGCCAGCGGACAGAGTGCCTTACCTGCTCTACCCGTTGCGACCCAACATAGATTGCCGGGCCTTCGCCCGCCGAAGGTCGAGGTCGCAGCGCACCTCGATGGAGGCTACGGCCCGCAGGCGGGTCAAGCCCGGCAATGACAACGGAGAGGTTTAGCCGTAATGCACGGAGCACACCGGGTCCCGCTCACTCCTTCGCGCGCTCGACGTACGACCCGTCCTCGGTCATCACCACGATGCGGGTGCCGGTGTCGATGAACGGCGGCACGTTGGTGCGCACGCCGTTCGACAGCTTCGCTGGCTTGTATGACGACGACGCGGTCTGGCCTTTGGTCACCGGCTCGGTCTCCACCACTTCGAGCACCACCTTCTGCGGCAGTTGGATCGCAACCGCGTTGGCCTCGTGCATGCTGAGCATGACTTTCATCTCGGGCTGCAGATAGGCCGCACCGTCGCCGACCAGATCGGACTGCAGCGTAATCTGGTCATAGGTTTCCGAGTTCATGAAATGGAAGCCTTCGGCGTCGTTGTAGAGGAACGTGAACTCGCGGTCCTCGACCACAGCGCGCTCGACCTGCTCGGTGGTCTTGTAGCGCTGCGACACCTTCACGCCGTCGCTGATGCGGCGCATGTCGATCTGGGTGGTCGGCGTGCCCTTGCCGGGATGAAAGCTCTCGGCGGTCAGCACGACGTAGAGCTTGCCGTCGATATCGAGAACATTGCCCTTGCGGACGGAGCTGGCGATAATTTTCACAGATGCTATTCCCTTGTTTGCCTTCGAGGCCAAATCTTCACAGCCAAAGCCCCGCGATTTCGGGCCGCACCATACTGAACCTGGCCGGGTTCGCCAGCCTTTTTCGCACCCGATGAGGCCACTTTGACCGCATCCTCGCCCTGGTGGGACCGCGACCGCTACGCCGACCGGCGGCCGTTGCTGCTGGCGCGCGGCCGCATCCTGTCGGCGCTGCGGGACTGGTTTCGCAAACGCGGCTTCCTGGAGGTCGAGACCCCGGCGCTCCAGGTGTCGCCGGGCAACGAGGTCCATCTGCATGCGTTTGCGACCGAACTGGTAACCCCCGCCGGCGAGCGCCTGCCGCGCAATCTGCACACCTCGCCGGAGTTCGCCTGCAAGAAGCTCCTGGCCGCCGGCGAGCCGCGAATCTTCAGCCTTGCCCGCGTGTTCCGAAACCGCGAGCGCGGGCCGCTGCACCATCCCGAGTTCACCATGCTGGAATGGTATCGGACCAACGAGCCGTACGGGGCGCTGATGGAGGATTGTGCCGCGATCGTGGTGGAGGCGGCAAAGGCGGCCGGCTGCCTGCAACTGCAATGGAAGGAGCGCACCGCCGATCCTTATGCGCAGCCGGAGCGGCTCACCGTCGCCGACGCATTCAGGACGCTCGCCGGCATCGACCTTATGGCGACGCTCGCCGGCGGCGCGCCCGATCGCCAAGAAACTCGCCGCAGCGGCACAAGGCGCCGGGATTCAGGTCTCGTCCGACGACGACTGGTCCGATGTGTTCAGCCGCGTCCTGGTCGAGCGGATCGAGCCGCGGCTCGGCCTCGGCCGCGCCACGCTGCTCGACCTCTATCCGCGGCCTGAAGCCGCCTGGGCGCAGCGCAGCGGACGATCCGCAACTGGCCAAGCGCTTCGAGCTCTACGCCTGCGGTGTCGAGCTGGCCAACGGCTTCGCCGAGATCACCGACGCCGGCCGAGCAGCGCCTGCAGATTCGAAGCAGGCGATGACGGAGCGCCAGCGCCGCTACGGCGAGCGCTACCCGATCGACGAGGACTTTCTCGCAGCGCTTGCAGCAATGCCGCCGGCGTCCGGTATCGCGCTCGGCTTCGACCGGCTGGTGATGCTGACGACCGGCGCCGCGCGGATCGAGCAGGTGATGTGGATGCCCGTCGATGGCGGAGATTGCTAACGCGCCGCATTGACCCCCGCGATTACGGCGCACTAGGGTGCGTCGCAATGCCGAGGGAGGGCTTTATGCTCAAATTCAAATCGATGCTTAAGGCGCTGACGATCGGCGCCGCCATCACCGGATTGGCCCATCACGCTGGCGCGCAGTCCTATCCCTCGCAGAACGTCACCGTCATGGTCGCGTTTCCGGCCGGCGGGCTCGCCGACATCATCGCGCGGCTGGTCGCGACCAAGCTTGAGCAGCGGCTGAAGCAAAGCTTCGTCGTCGAGAACCGCGGCGGCGCCGGCGGCAACATCGCCGCAAAGTCCGTCGCCAGCGCTGCGGCCGACGGCTACACGCTGCTGGCGACGACCACTGCGCTCGCCGTCAACATCACCGCCTCCAAGAACAAAGGCTTCGAGGCAAACGACCTGCGGCCGGTCGCGATCGTCGCCATCAGCCCCGACGTGATCGCCGTGCACCCGAGCAATCCGGCCAAGACGCTGAAGGAGTTCATCGCCAACGCCAAGGACAAGAGCTTCACCTACGGCAGCGCCGGCGTCGGCACCGGCCCATATGTCGGCGCGGAGTACTTCTTCAAGGAAGTCGCCAAGGTGAAATACGTCCACGTGCCGTTCCAGGGCGGCGCGCCGGCGATCACCGCGGCGCTCGGCAACCACGTCGATGCCATCGTGCTGACGCTGCCGCCGGTGACGCCGCACATCAAGAGCGGCGCGCTGCGCGGGCTCGGCGTCGCCAGCGCCAAGCGCAATTCCGCGATCCCGGACGTGCCGACCTACGGCGAGATGGGATTTCCCAATATCTATTCGCAGTCGTGGGTCGGCGTTCTTCGCGCCGGCCAAGACGCCGGACGCCGTGGTGGCCAAGCTCAACGCCGAGATCAACGCGGTGATGAAGGAGCCGGATTCGCTGGAGAAGATCGCCAAGGCTGGCTTCGACCCGGTGGTGAAGAACGTCGCCGAGACCAACGCCTATTTCAAGAGCGAGGTCGAGAGCTGGGGCAAGATGGTGCAAGGCCATCGGATTCTCGAACTGACCGTCTGCCAAGACCTAACCACTGCCATGGCCGGGCTTGTCCCGGCCATGGGGCCGAAGCCCCTTCGGCGCGGCGAAGGCCCGGCCATCCACGCCTTCAATGCCGCCTTGCTTCAGGCGTGGATGCCCGGCACATAGGCGAGCGAAGCGACGCCGTCCTTCGGACGGCTGTGGCCGGGCATGACGAATGCTGTTGGATCATTGCCATGAACGCCGCCCCGAAGACCCTGCGCCATCTCTCCGATCTGCAACAGGCCGGGCTCGCACCCGCGGAGAAACGCGCCGCGCTGGAGCAGGTCGCAGCACATTACGCGATCGCGATTACGCCGGCGATGGCGGCGCTGATCGACCGCTGCCGATCCATCCGACCCGATCGCACGGCAGTTCGTCCCCGATCCGGCCGAGCTCGACAGCAAACCCGAGGAGCGGGCCGATCCGATCGGCGATCGCGCGCACAGCCCGGTCGCCAGGCATCGTGCATCGCTATCCCGACCGCGTGCTGCTCAAGCTTACTCACGTTTGCGCGGTCTATTGCCGGTTCTGCTTCCGCCGCGAGATGATCGGCCCCGGCGCCAAGCCGTTGACGCCAGCCGAACTCGACGCCGCGCTTGGCTACATCGCCTCGCATCCGGAAATCTGGGAGGTGATCCTGACCGGCGGCGATCCGCTGGTGCTGTCGGCGCGCCGGCTCAAACAGGTCGTGTCGCGCCTTGCCACCGATCCCTCACGTCAAAATCATCCGCATCCACACCCGCGTGCCGGTCGCCGAACCGGCTCGGATCACGCCTGAGCTCGTCCGCGCGCTCAAAGCGCAGGGCAAGGCCACATACGTGGTGCTGCATGCCAATCACCCCCGCGAGCTGACTGAAACGGCGCGCGAGGCGTGCGCGCGGATGGTCGACGCCGGCATTCCCATGCTGAGCCAGTCGGTGCTGCTCGCAGGCGTCAACGACGATCCGCAAACGCTCGGCGCGCTGATGCGCGCGCTGGTCGAATGCCGGATCAAGCCGTACTACCTGCATCATGGCGATCTCGCGCCCGGCACCTCGCATTTGCGCACCTCCGATCGAGCGCGGCCAGGAGTTGATGCGAGAATCTACGCGGACGGGTGTCCGGCCTGTGCCAGCCGAGCTACGTGCTCGACATTCCGGGCGGCCACGGCAAATCGCCGATCGGCCCGACTACATGTCACGGGACGAGAACGGGCGAACCTACGTCGAGGATTTCAACGGGGGACGGCATTGCTATCCGCCGACGACGTGATCCGGCTGCGAGCGCTCGCGCTGGCACCGCGTTGGGCGTCGCGTTGCTGCCGACGTTCCACAACACCGGATTGATCGTCGGGTAGGCTTGAACTACCGGTTCGCGCCGCGGCGGTAACGGCTCAGGCAAAATACTGCCCGCCGTTGGCGGTCAGCGTCGAGCCGGTGATCAGGCCGGCGTCGTCGGAGGCGAGGAACACCACGCAGCGCGCGATCTCCTCCGGCTCGCCGAGCCGGCCGATCGGAATCTGCGGCAGGATGCTCTTCTCCAGCACGTCCTTCGGCACCGCCTGCACCATCTCGGTGTTGATGTAGCCCGGCGCGATGGCGTTCACGGTGATGCCCGAGCGCGCGCTCTCCTGCGCCAGCGCCTTGGTGAAGCCGATCTCGCCGGCCTTGGCGGCCGAATAATTGGTCTGGCCGAGCTGGCCCTTCTGGCCGTTGATCGACGAAATGTTGACGATGCGGCCGAACTTGCGCTCGCGCATGCCCTCGATGACGTTGCGGCACATGTTGAACAGCGAGCCGAGGTTGGTGTTGATCACCGCGCTCCACTGCTCCGGCTTCATGCGGTGCAGGGTGGCGTCCTTGGTGATGCCGGCGTTGTTGACCAGCACCTCGACCGGACCGAGCTCGGCCTCGACCTGCTTGATGCCCGCCGCGCAGGCATCGAACGACGACACGTCCCACTTGTAGACGGCGATGCCGGTCTCGGCCTTGAACTTCTGCGCCGCCTCGTCGTTGCCGGCGTAGCTCGCGGCGACCTTGTAGCCGGCCGCCTTCAGCGCCTTGGAGATCGCGGCGCCGATGCCGCGCGTACCGCCCGTAACCAACGCAACACGAGCCATGTTTCGCCTCCCCAACAACCTATCGTTCGTCATGGCCGGGCTTGTCCCGGCCATCCCAGCTTAAGGGCGCAATGCCCGCTCAAGCGGGATCACCGGGTCACGCGCCTTCGGCGCGGCCCGGTGATGACAGGCTCAGTAGCGCGTCGAGCTTACCGCTCCACGCACATGGCGATGCCCATGCCGCCGCCGATGCAGAGCGTGGCGAGGCCCTTCTTGGAGTTGCGCTTCTGCATCTCGAACAGCAGCGTGGTCAGCACGCGCGCGCCCGACGCGCCGATCGGATGGCCGATGGCGATGGCGCCGCCGTTGACGTTGACCTTGTCGGTGTCCCAGCCGAGGTCCTTGTTGACCGCGCAGGCCTGCGCCGCGAACGCCTCGTTGGCCTCGACCAGATCGAGGTCATCGACCTTCCAGCCGGCCTTCTTCAGCGCCGCGCGCGACGCCGGGATCGGGCCGGTGCCCATGATCGCCGGATCGACGCCGGCGTGCGCCCACGACACGATGCGGGCGAGCGGCGTCTTGCCGAGCTTGGCCGCTTCGCTCGCCTTCATCAGCACCACGGCCGCGGCGCCGTCGTTGATGCCCGAGGCGTTGGCCGCGGTCACCGTGCCTTCCTTGTCGAACGCCGGGCGCAGCTTGGCGATCGAATCCAGCGTCACGCCGGCCTTCGGATATTCGTCGGTGTCGACCACCATGTCGCCCTTGCGCGACTTGATCGTGACCGGCGCGATCTCGTCCTTGAATTGTCCGGCCTTCATCGCCGCCTCGGCCTTGTTCTGCGATTTGACCGCGAACTCGTCCTGCTGCTGCGCGGGTGATCTGCCATTTCTTGGCGACGTTCTCGGCGGTGTTGCCCATGTGGTAGCCGTTGAAGGCGTCCCACAGGCCGTCCTTGATCATGGTGTCGATCAGTTCGACGCTGCCCATCTTCACGCCGTTGCGCAGATGCTGGCAGTGCGGCGCCTGGCTCATCGATTCCTGGCCGCCGGCGACCACGATGTCGCTGTCGCCGTTGAGGATCGCCTGGTAGCCGAGCGCGACCGCGCGGAGCCCTGAGCCGCAGAGCTGGTTCACGCCCCACGCCGGGCTCTCGACCGGAATGCCGGCGGCGATCGACGCCTGGCGGGCCGGGTTCTGGCCCTGACCGGCGGTCAGGATCTGGCCCATGATGACCTCGGAGACCTCGGCCGCCCTCGACACCGGCGCGCTTCAGCGCCGCCTCGATCGCGACCTTGCCAAGCTCATGGGCCGGCAGGTTGCGCAAGCGCGCCGTTGAACGCGCCGACCGGGGTGCGCGCCGCGCTGACGATGACGATATCGTCCTTCATTGCGAAAACTCCTTGTTTTGCTGCGGGCGCGAAGCGCCGGCGGGCCTCGTGATTAGCTAGGTTCTTTGATAGTACGGCGAAAGGTGCCCGCCAAGGTGGCGCACTGCACAAAACGGTGGCCGCCCCTGCCGAAAACGCCTATTTTGATCCGGGGAACGGACTGACCGGCAAACGCCGGCTTGGGGAAGCGACCAACGCATGGCTAAATCCGACGAGCCGATCACCATCAAGAAATACGCCAACCGGCGGCTCTACAACACCGGCACCAGCACCTATGTGACGCTCGAAGACCTCGCCACCATGGTGAAGGCCGGCGAGGACTTCGTGGTCTATGACGCCAAGACCAACGAAGACATCACCCGCTCGGTGCTGACCCAGATCATCTTCGAGCAGGAGAACAAGGAAGGCGGGCAAAACCTGCTTCCGATCAATTTCCTGCGCCAGTTGATCCGCTTCTACGGCGACAGCATGCAGATGATGGTGCCGCGCTATCTCGAAGTCTCGATCGAACTCGCTGACCAAGGAACAACGAAGTTCCGCGATCAGATGTCGCAGGCGTTCGGCATCGGCGGCTTCGGCGCGCATAGAGGATCAGGTCCGCCGCAACATGGAGATGTTCGAGCGCACGTTTGCGATGTTCGCGCCGTTCGCACGGGGCCAAGCCACCCAGGGTGCCGAGGGCTCGGGATCGCCTGACAAGGATGCGAAGCCCGCGGGAAGCGCCCCCGGCGGCGACATCGACGATCTCAAGCGGCAGATGGAAGAGATGCAGAAGCGTCTCGACCGGCTGGGCGACAAAGACAAGTAGCGGTCTTTCCCCACATCCAACCTATCGGATGTCATGGCCGGCTTGTCCCGCCTTCGGGCCATAGCACATTTTGAAATATGCGAGGCTGCAATCCTTCGGCGGGCGCGGCCCGGTGATGACCATGCCACAACAGTGAGGGCGGGCTCGTCGCCCGCCCTCGGAGTTCGTGCCGGCCGAGGAGACCGACGGTCACGGTCGGCACGACCTCGTCGGATCGTGTCTTCCGGCCTTCGCTCAGGCCTTGCCGATCGGCAGCGCGACGAAGCGCATCGCGTCACCCGACTTCACCCGCATCAGCACATTCGACCGGCCGTTCTTCCGTGCGTCGGCCAGAGCGGTTCGGATATCGCGGACGCTCGACACCGACTTGTCGCCGACCGTCAAGGATGACGTCACCGGTCTGCAAGCCGTGCTCGGCGGCCGCGCCATCGGACTCGATGCCGGTAACCACCATGCCCTTGGAGCCCGCGCCTTCGACCTGGTTGGCGGGTGCGAGGGTCAGCCCGAGATGCGGCACGTTATCGCTGTCCTGCTGTTCCGTGCCGGTATCGGCCTTGGCCTGCTTGTCGTTCGGCATCTGCTTGAGCGTCAGCGCGATACTCTTCTGCTCGCCCTTGCGCTGGACGCTGAGCGTGACCTTGGCGCCAGGCGACATCGCGCCGATCTTCTTGGCGAGATCGCGCGAAGTCCTTCACGGCATCGCCATTGACCGCGGTGATGACGTCGCCCGCCTGCGACGCCGGCTTTCGCCGCCGCGCCGTCGGCTTGCGCCTCATCGACGATGCGCGCCTTCGGCATTCTTCATGCCGAGGCTTTCGGCGATGCCCTCGTTGACGCCCTGGACCTTTACGCCGATCCAGCCGCGCTCGACGTAGCCCTTGTCTTTGAGCTTGGCCACCACGGTCTTGACCGTCTCGGCCGGGATGCCGAAGCCGATGCCGACCGAGCCGCCGGAGGGCGAGTAGATCGCGGTGTTGACGGCGACCACCTTGCCGTCGATGTCGAACGTCGGACCGCCGGAGTTGCCCTTGTTGATCGGAGCGTCGATCTGGATGAAGTCGTCGTAGGGGCCGGCGCCGATATCGCGGCCGCGCGCCGACACGATACCGGCGGTCGCGGTGCCGGCGAGCCCGAACGGATTGCCGACCGCGACCACCCAGTCGCCCACCCGCAGCGGCTTGTCCGCGAACGAGACGAACGCGAACTTCTTGTCGGCATCGACCTTGATCAGCGCGAGATCGGTCTTCTGGTCGGAGCCGACCACCTTTGCGGTGTAGGTCTTGCCGTCGTCGGTCTTCACCTGGACGGTCTTGGCATGATCGACCACATGGAAGTTGGTCACCGCATAGCCATCGGCCGAAATGAAGAAGCCGGAGCCCTGCGCCGGTGACCAACTGCTTGCCGTGCGGCACGCCGCGGAAGTTCGGCATGTTGGGCATGCCAAACTGGCTGGAAGAATTTCTCGCAGTTGATCGTTGTCGGTGAACTGCTGCTGTTGCAACCCGCCCTGGCCGACGGTGTCGTCGTCCTGCTCGATCTTGACTCGGACCGAGATCACCGCGGGCTTCACCTTCTCGATCAGATCGGCAAAGCCGGACTGCGGAGCGCGCTTCAATGGCGTGCGCCGATGTGCCGCCGAGCGTGAGCGGCTGGTAGCCGCCGGGGCCGGCCAGATCACCGCTGCGCCGATCGCAGCGACCGAAGCAAGCAGCACCAGCCGGCGCTTCGACAAGAACTTGCGCGCTTTCGGAAATACTTCGTTTGTCATGGGTCAGTCTCCATCATATCGTCATTACCAGGCGTCCCGAGACGCTGTGGCTTCAACGCGCAATAATGGGGATCGCACCTTACGGTGTGCTGGCGGCCGAATTAAACCTTGTTCATGCGGAATCCGCGAGGAAGTTCGGCTGGTTGCACAACCCTCTCCGTCATTCCGGACGCCGCCAACGGGCCCGCGCGAAGCACCGCCCGATGACAAGCTCCGCGGCGATCCGCAATCCATGCTCCCTGCGTCGACGACTAATACCAACGGCGTTAGAAACTTACCCACGTCATCACCGGGCCGGCGCGAAGCGCCGTGACCCGGTGATCCCAATTCATTTGGCACTGTGTCTTCCTAAGCGAGATGGCCGGGACAAGCCCGGCCATGACGGAAGAGTCATCATTTGGTGCTGTTGGTATAACACGATACAGCGATTGTGATTCCGGGTTCACGCGCCATGGCGCATCGAACACGCGCGTGAGCGCGCTTATGACGCGTGGTCCGGAATGTCGATGGAGAGTTCTACGCCTAGCTTCGCGATGACTTGCGGCGATCGGCTGGCGCGACGTCACCCCATGGCCGCTCGACGCTGGCAAGCCCGACCAGCGCGCCCTGCAAGTAGTCGCAGCCCCATTGCGTGAGCAGCTTCGCCGCGGCTTCGTCCTGCACCCACTCGGCGACGGTCTTCAGGCCGAGCCGATTGGCGAGATCGACCAGCGCCTGAACGAAAACGCGGTCATCGTCGTTTCGCATCATGTTCTGCACGAAGGCGCCGTCGATCTTCAGAATATCCACGCCGAGCTTGCGCAGATTGCGGAACGAGGTGTGAGCCCGAGCCGAAATCGTCGATCGCAATCTTGCAGCCGAGATCCTTGACGCGGGACACGAAGCCGCGGGTGTCGTCGACATCGTGGATCGCCGCGGTTTCGGTGATCTCGACGATCAGGCGTTCCGCCACGCCGCCATTGGCGCGCAACAGTGCACCCAACGCGGACCACCAATCCGGATCGGTGATCGAGGCCGGCGACACATTGACGCTGGCGTTAAGCCCCGGAACCGCAGCCATCTCGCCCACCAGTAGCTCCAGCACGCGATGGTCGAGCAGCCGGACGAGACCAAGCCGCTCCGCCACAGGGCTCACCGCGCTCGCCGGCACCAGCGAGCCGTCGGTGCGCTGGATGCGCATCAGGCATTCGTAGAACGCCGTCTGCCGTGTCGCGGCCGCGACCACCGGCTCGAACGCCAGAAGAATTCGCCGCTCGTTGAGCGCGGTGACGATCTCGTCGGCGGCACGCACGTTCTCGCGGCGCAGCGTCTCGCGCTCGACGTTCGGCTGATAGACCTGGTACGAGCCGAGCCGCCTGGTCTTGGCGCGGTCGAGCGTTTCCTGCGTCGCGCGCCAGGATTTCCTGCACGTTCGACGCATAGCGTGGCGCGGTGACGCCGCCGATGGTCACGGTCACCGCGACCGGACCGCCACGGGTGCGCACCACGTCGTCGCGGACGCCGGCGATCAGCCGCTCGGCCGCCTTCTCCATGTCCTCGGGCGTGCAGTTGTTGAGAATGATGCCGAACTTGTTGCCGGAGAAGCGGCCAAGCTGATCGCCGCCGCGCATCTTGGTGCGCAGGCGCTTTGCCACCGCGCCGATTGCTTCGTCGGCGACTTCGAAGCCGTAGGATTCGTTGATCCGCGCCAGATTGTCGATCGCGACCAGCATGAATCCGCAGGAGGTGCGCTGCGCCACCGCCTGCTTCAACGTGCTCTCCAGCACCTCGGTGAGATGGAATCGGTTCATCTCGCCGGTCAGGCCGTCGAAGCGCGACAGATAGGTCAGCCGCTCCTCCTCGTCGTGCCGCTCGTTGATGACGCGGACCACGCCGTGCGCCCGCGCCGGCCGGCCGTCGACGTCGGCAAACCAGCGACCGATGTCCTCGATCCAGAGGCTTTTGCCCTGGCCGGGCGGCTGCAACTTGTATTGCACCTGATAAGGCACGCCTGTGCCCTCGTCGCGTTGCGACGACTTCATCACCGCGTCGAACCGGCTGGCCGCCGCGTCCGCCGCCAGAAGCTTGGCGTAGTTGCGGCCGCTCGAGATCGCGGCGAGACTGCCGACCGTCAGCACATCGGTGGCATTGCGGCCCCAGGCCAGCCCATCGCTGCCGATCGACCACTCGTACGCGACCTCGCCGATCGAGGCCATGATCCGCGCCAGGTCGAACGCCTGCTCGTCGCGCCCCGGCTCAAACACCGGCTCGCCGGCCGGCTCCGGCCTCGCAAACACGTCCGGATGCGGCGAACACATCTGCTGCGGCGGGCTGTGTGCCGGGGGCGCGATCGTCGCGATCTTGGACCACAATCGAACCTTTTCGGGAAAGCTGCGTTGCCTCGGAGCGCAACACCGCAGCCTCGATCAGGGCGAAGGACTATCGGAAAACCCTTAAATAAACGGCAATCGGGCTTGTTTCGCTTCGCTATGCTCTGGCATGACGTTTGCGATGTTCCCTGATACGGGACCCTTTGTCCCGCGTTGAGACAGGGACTCTGCGGTGCCGGCAGGACAAGATTTACCATCTTCAAATCGCGCGCTTGTCGTTGTCGCCGCTGATGCGAGCAAGACGTGTCCGCATCGCCTTGTCCCGCGCCCGGCTGCTTTCCTCACCCAGATGATCGCCAGCGCACGACGCTTGCCGCAGGCGCGCGAGCGCCGCAGAGCCGACGCCTCGGAGGTCATCGCGGCCTACCAGGACACGGTCCAGCGCATCCGCAATCTGAACACGATCGAGCGGAAGTAGCCGCGGAATTTCCCCTGACGGTGCCATTCGTTCCACTGTCATCATCCGCGAAAGTGGATGATGACAGTGACCGCGGGCGTGACAGTGGAGAGTTTCAGTAGCCGAGCGCGCAGCCGTCCTTGCGGGGCTCAGAGCCACCGATCAGCACGCCGCGATTCCAGTCGATGCGGATCGCCTGCGCACCGCCCCATGGCGACGGCGCAACCAGCAGATTGTGGCCGCGCGATTTCAATCCTTCGACGGTGGCGGCCGGCATGCCGCGCTCGATCACGGTCCGGTCACCTTCGAAGAATGCCCGCGGCGCGTCGATCGCGCTGCTGCACATCCATGCCGTAGTCGAACAGGTTGAGCACCATCTGTACATGACCCATCGGCTGGAAATGCGCGCCCATGACGCCGAACGTGGTGTCGCATCGGCCGCCGCGCATCGCCAACGCCGGAATGATGGTGTGCATCGGCCGCTTGGCAGGCCCAAGCGTGTTCGGATGTCCAGGTGATGAGCACGAAGCCCGAGCCGCGGTTGTTGAACATGATGCCGGTCTTCTCGGTGCAGATCGCGGTGCCGAAGCTCGAATAGAGCGAGTTGATGATCGACACCGCACGGCGGTCGCGATCGACGACGGTCAAATAGACGGTGTCGCTGCCGGGCATCGGCGCTGCCGGCAGCGGCACGCGCTTTGCGCGATCGATCTTGGCCGCAAGCTTTTTTGCGAACGCCTTATCGTTGAGCGCGGCGGCGGGAAAGCGTCATGTACGAGGGCTCGGCGATATGCGTATCGCGCACCGCGAAGCCGAGCCGCGCCGCCTCGAGCATCAGATGGAAGCGGTCCGGCCCGAGCGGCTCCAGCGCCGGCATATCGAAGTTTTCCAGGATGTTGAGCATCACCAGTGCGGTCAGGCCTTGGGTGTTCGGCGGAATCTCGACAAGGTCGACGCCGCGGTAATTGGTCGAGATCGGCGTCACTGCCTCGCCGCGATGTCTGGCGAAATCGGCGGCGGTCAGCACCGAGCCCATCGCTGAAAGCGTCGCAACCATATCCTCGACGATCGACCCTTCGTAAAACGCACGAGGGCCGTCCTTGGCGATTGCTTTGAGCGTCGCGGCGAGCGCCGGCAGCTTGACGATGTCGCCCTCCTCGGGAGCGCGGCCTCCGGGCAGGTAGTGCTTGCTTGCGCCCGGGCTGTTGCCGAGCTTGGCAACCAGGCCCTTCCAATCCGCGGCAACCCGCGCCGCGACCGGAAAGCCGTGCTCGGCGTATTTGATTGCCGGCGCCAGCACGCGGTCGAGCGCAAATGTGCCGTGCGCTTTGAGGATCGCGCCCCAGGCCTCGATCGCGCCCGGTACGTTGACCGCGTGCGGCGAGGTCGGCTCAATCGCCCGCATGCCCTTCGCCAGCAAGGCCTCGGTCGAAGCCTTGGCGCCGGACCGGCCGCAGCCGTTGTAACCCCACACCGGCTTGCCGGGCTCGGCGATCAGCGCAAAGCAATCGCCGCCGATGCCGGTCATGTGCGGCTCGATCACGCATAGCACGGCGACCGCGGTAACTGCCGCATCCACCGCGTTGCCACCGGCTCGCATCGCGTCGATCGCGGCGAGCGTGGCCAAGCGGATGCGAGGTTGCGGCCATTGCCTCGCCGGCAATCACCGGCGAGCGGCCGGGCAGATGGAAGTCGCGGCTCATGGCAGGGAACCGGTTGTGTGAGGACGGGCGGGGGCGCTCACACGGAGGGCGCCACGTCCCGCTCGATCTGAATGTCGCGCTGCGCCGTCCGCGCGGTGATGATGAAACCAGCCAACACATCGACCAGGCTGATCACCATCAGGATGAAGAAGGTCGAGGTGCCGGCGCGCTGCACCAGCAGAAACTCGACCAGCATGACGATGAACAGGATCATCGACAGGACATGATCCATCAGTCCGCGGATGCCCATCCGGGTCGCCTTGATCACCTCGATGCCGAGCAGCACGATCGCGAACGCCAGGATGATGTCCTCCGGCGTCACGGTCCAATCCTGTCCGGAAATCAGGCGGATGGTGACGACGTTGGCGGTCCAGGCCAGCCCGGGCGTCAGGAACGCGATCATGTTGTAGATCGCGAAGGTAACCACCAGCAGCGGGAAACCGATCAGGTACATGGCCCAGCCTCCCCCTCGAGGCGCGCGAACCGACCTAGGCTTCGGTCTTGCTCTTCAGCACCGTCCGGCCCTTGTACATGCCGGTCTTCAGATCGATGTGGTGCGGGCGACGCAGCTCACCGGAATCCTTGTCCTCGACGTAGGTTGGTGCCTTGAGCGCATCCGCCGAACGGCGCATGCCTCGCCTCGACGGCGACGTTTTCTTTTTCGGCACGGCCATCGCGAAATCTCCTTCAAAACCGCGGCGCATCAGGCGCCGAACCATCAAAAACGTGCGGGAAGCCGGGCTTATAGAGGAAGCCTCCTGCCAAGGCTAGACCCCTCTTTTTGGGCATCAGGGCCTCCGCAGGCAGACATCCATCGCCTGATAATGGGCGGCCCGCGCCTGGACGATGCCGGCGATGCGCCGGACCGCCGGCCGCGGCAGCTTGGCGCTGCGCCGCTTCGGATTCGGCAGCACCGCGGCCATCAGCGCGGCCTCGCCCGCCGTCAGTTGCGAGGCCGATTTGTTGAAGGCGTGCCTGCTGCCGGCCTCGATGCCGAACTCGCCGTTCGGCCCCCATTCGGCGATGTTGAGATAGATTTCCATGATGCGCCGCTTGGGCAGCACCAGGTCGATCCACAGCGCCAGCGGGAACTCCAGCGCCTTGCGGATGATGCTGCGGCCCGGCCACAGAAACAGGTTCTTGGCGACCTGCTGGGTGATGGTCGAGCCGCCGCGCAGCTCGGAGATATCGTCGGCGTCCTGCCAGGCCTCCTTGAGCTCGGCCAGATCGACGCCGTGATGGACGCAGAACCGGCCGTCCTCGGAGGCGATCACCGTGCGCGGCAACACCGGCGCGATCCGACCGAGCGGCACCACCGTGCGGTCCACCCGTTTGCCCAAAATCCGGCGCGCCAAGCATCAGGGTTGAGACCGGATCGACCACGCGGTACAGCGGCGCCAGCAGATAGGGCAGCAGGATCAGCACCGCCAGGGCCGCGGCGAGCCAGCGGACCACGCGGAAGGACGGTTTTTCGAGACGAACCAGCGCTTGTCATTGCTGCCGAGTTAAGCACAATTCATCCCATGCCGACGCACCGCCGCCAAAACCAAAGCTGCTCCGCACGGCCTCGTTTGCCGCACGGCTCAATGCCGCGGCGACCGAGACCGAGCACCTGCTCGACCGGCTGCTCGCCGCGGCGCCGGCCGAGGGCGAGATCGCGCGCCCGCATCGCGTCATCGAGGCCATGCGCTACGCCAGCCTCGGCGGCGGCAAGCGGCTGCGGCCGTTCCTGACCGTCGAGACCGCGGCGCTGTTCGGCGTCAAGCGCCAGCACGCGCTGATGGCCGGCGCCGCCATCGAGCTGGTGCATTGCTATTCGCTGGTGCACGACGACCTGCCGGCGATGGACGACGACGATCTCCGCCGCGGCCGGCCGACCGCGCACAAGAAGTTCGACGAGGCGACCGCGATCCTGGCCGGCGACGGCCTGCTCACCTTCGCCTTCGACGTGCTGGCGCGGCCCGAGACCCATCCCGACGCCGGCGTGCGGATCGCGCTGGTGACCGGGCTTGCCCGCGCCGCCGGCCTCGGCGGCATGGTCGGCGGCCAGATGCTCGATCTCGCTGCCGAAGGCCGCTTCGGCAAGAACGACACGCCGCAGGGCGAGAAGGACGTTCTGACGCTGCAGGCGATGAAGACCGGCGCGATCCTGAAATTCTGCTGCACCGCCGGCGCGATCCTCGGCAACGCGCCGCAGGCCAAGCGCGACGCCGTCGCCCGCTACGGCCAGGTGATCGGCCAGGCGTTCCAGATCGCCGACGATCTGCTCGACGTCGAAGGCGATACCGCAACGCTTGGGCAAGGCCGCCGGCAAGGACGCCGCCCACGGCAAGGCGACGCTGGTCGACCTGCTCGGCATCGCCGGCGCTCGCGCCCGGCTCGCGCAGCTCGTCAAGGACGCCGAGAGCCGCGCTCAAGCCGTTCGGCGAAGACGCCGCCATCCTCAAAGACGCCGCGCGTTTCGTCGCCGAACGGCGCGCCTGAGCGTCGCCGATGAGCACCCAGACCAAGCGCCCGGCCTATCTGCTGCGGGTCGGCAGGGCGCACAAACGCCTGTGGATCTGCGTTCGTGCTCGGGACATCCTGACTGCGATAGCGACCCCGGCTGCACCGATCACGCGGATGCTGATCGGCTGGGATGTCGGCGTGCTGGTCTTTATCGTTGTCGGCGATTGTCCTGATGTCGCGATGCGCTTCGGTCGAATCAGATGAAGCACAACGCGGCGGCGCAGGACGAGGGTGCCTACGCCATTCTGATCCTGACCGCCGCTGCGGCCATGGCCACCGTGGGCGCGATCTTCGCCGAGCTGGCCGTGATCGAACGCTCCGATCCGCATTACAGCCTCTATGGCGCGCTTGCGGTCTGCACCGTCGTGCTGTCGTGGGCCTTCATCCACACCATCTTCGCGCTGCATTACGCCCACGATTATTACGGCGGCGGCCGTATGGGCGGCTTGCGTTTCCCCGAAGACGATGAGCCGGACTACTGGGATTTCATCTACTTCGCCTTCGTCATCGGCATGACCTTCCAGGTGTCGGATGTCGCGGTCACTCAGAAGTCTGATACGACGCATGGTGGTGGCGCACGGCGTGCTGTCGTTCTTTTTCACCACCGCGTTCATCGCCATGGCCGTGAACATTGCGGCGAGCGTGATTCAGAAATAGATCGGCGAGCGACTTGCGGGGCGCTGATCGTGACCACCATCATCCAGCTTATTCTGGGCCTTGTTGTGGTGCTGGTGATCGTCGCGGTCGCCGCTCAGCGCCTCAAGCTCGCTCCATCGATCCTGCTGGTGATCGCGGGCATCGTGCTGGCGCTGGTGCCGGGCATGCCGCCGGTCGAGCTCGCGCCGGAACTGGTGCTGCTGGTGCTGCTGCCGCCGCTGATCTATTCCGCCGGCGTGTCGATGAGCTGGCGCGAGTTCCGCTTCAACCTGCGCCCGATCATCCTGCTGGCCTTCGGCTGCGTGCTGTTCACCACCTGCGCAGTGGCGGCCGCGTTGCACTTTTTGCTGGGCTGGCGATGGGCCACGGCCTTCGTGCTCGGCGCCATCGTCGCACCGCCGGACGTGGTGGCGCCGCTTGCGATCGCGCGCCGGCTCGGATTGCCGCGCCGGCTGCTCGTGGTGCTGGAGGGCGAAGGCCTCGCCAACGACGCCACCGCGCTGATCCTCTATCGCTTCGCGGTGCTGGCGATCGCGACCGGCTCGTTTTCGCATGTCGAAAGCGGCCGGCACGTTCGGCTTGATCGTGCTGGGCGAAATCTTCTTCGGCATCGGCGTCGGGCTGGCTGAGCCTTCGGCTGCGGCAATGGGCGAAGAATCCGCGAGTCGAGATCACGCTGTCGCTGATGACGCCGTATCTCGCGTATTTGATTCCGGAGCATCTCGGCGGCTCGGGCGTGCTGGCGACCGTCGCATGCGGGCTCTATGTGAGTTGGAACGGACCGCGGCTGATCTCGGCATCGACGCGGCTGCAAGGCATCTTCTTCTGGGACCTGATCATCTATCTGATCGAGGGCTTCGTCTTCCTGATCACCGGCCTGCAGGCGCGCACGCTGATCGACAAGGCGCATGACTTCCCCGTTCTCGAACTGATCGCTTGTCACCGCGATCACGGCCGCCATCGCCATTGTCGCCCGCTTCGTCTGGATCTTTCCAGCGACGTATCTGCCGCGCTGGCTCAGCCCGTCGCTCAGGCAGGCGCGATCCGTCGCCGCCGTGGCAGCAGGTGTTCATCCTTGGCTTCACCGGCGTCCGCGGCGTGGTGTCGCTCGCGGCGGCGCTCGCCATCCCGCTCACGGTCGAAAGCGGCGCGCCATTCCCGAACCGCGACGTGATCCTGTTTGCGACCTTCGGCGTCATCATCATCACCCTGGTCGGTCAGGGCTTGACGCTGCCAACGGTGATCCGCTGGCTCGGTGTCAACCGGCACGGCAAGGCCGAGCGCCGCCGCGAGCAGGAGGCGGAGCTTGCCGCGCGCAACGCCGCAATCGACGCATCGCGGGAGCTTCTCAAGAAGCTTGCGAAGGAGCGTCATCTCAGCCCGGCGACGCTCGCGTTCCTCAACGCACGACACGACCATCGCGCGCGTTTGATCCCGAACGATCTTGACGACGGTCTCAATGCCATTCATTCGAGCAACGACGTACGGCTTGAGCTGATCGCCGCCGAACGCGACTTCCTCTACGAGCTGCTTCGCGACGGCAAGATTACCGACGAGACGCGGCGACGGCTGGAACGCGATCTCGATCTGGAGGAAGCCACGATCCTGGCGCGGCGCGAAAGCGACACGCCGTTGTAGCTTTGAGCCAACGCTCCGCCGCCTGGGGATTTAATCTTGGGGCACCCGGGAATTTTCACCAACCGCTGCCACATACACCGGCGTTATCGCAATATCCTCGGGCTGAACATTTGTCCGGCGATCCATGAGGCATTTCGGCCAGCGCAGCCGAACGTAAAGCTTCCAACGACGCCCGTCATCGTGGATGGCCGGGTCAAGCCCGGCCATGACACCCGTTGCCTGCAGACATAAGACAACCGCGAGCCTGGGCACGACGCCGAGTGTGCGGAAGCCTTGGCGGCCTTGGATCGGATAATATCCTCGCGATGAACGCACCCGCGCAGGCCGATGCTTCTACGCAAGCCTGCCGGTCTTCCGCGACTTCACCCAGGTGATGGACCCGGGCCTGTTCCGGCCGCTGCCGGGCGACTGGATGGTCGGCCTGGCCGACGTGGTGCAATCGACCAAGGCGATCGCCGAGAACCGCTACAAGGCGGTGAACATGGCCGGCGCAGCCGTGATCGTCGCCGTCACCAATGCGCTCGGCGATCGCGACTTTCCCTTCGTGTTCGGCGGCGACGGCGCGAGCTTCGCGGTGTCCGCCGCCGACGCCGCCAGCGGCGCGGCAGGCGCTGGCCGAGACCGCGACCTGGGTCAAGGAGGACCTCGATCTGTCGTTGCGCGTCGGCCTCGTGCCGGTCGCGGACATCCGCGCCCATGGCTTCGACGTCCGCGTCGCCCGCTATGCGCCGTCGGAGAACATCTCGATTGCGATGTTCTCCGGCGGCGGCATCGCCTGGGCCGACGCCGCGATGAAGCGCGGCGAGATCGCGGTGCCGCCGGCGCCGCCCGGCGCGCATCCCGAACCTCGTCCGGTCTGTCCTGCCGCTACGAGGAAATCCCGGCCTCGCGCGGCGCTGGTGCTGTCGCTGGTGGCGGCGCCCGCGCCGGGCGCAAATGCCGACGCATTCCGCGCCGCGATCGAGCATATCGCCCGGATCGTCGAGCACACGCCCGACGCGTCGCGGCCGGTGCCGGGCCAGATGCTGCGCTTCACCTGGCCGCCGACGCGGCGCCGACCTCGAGGCGCGCGCCTCGCGCAAGCCCGGCGAGTCGGTGCGGGCGCGCAAGATCAAGGTGCTGGCTGAAGACCTTGCTCTATTTCCTGATCATGCATTTCGGCATCAAGGTCGGCAGCTTCCTTCCGGCCAGATACACCAGCGAGCTGATCGAGAATTCGGATTTCCGCAAGTTCGACGATTCGCTGCGCATGGTGCTCGACTGCACGCCGGAGCTGGCCGACGAGATCGAGCGGCATCTTGCCGACTGCGCCAGGCGCGGCATCGTGCGCTACGGCACCCACCGCCAGCACGCCGCGATGATGACCTGCTTCACGCCGTCGCCGGCCAAGCCCAACCACGTGCATTTCATCGACGGCGCCATGGGCGGCTACGCCATGGCGGCCAGCGCACTGAAGAGTGCGGGTTGATGTTCATCAAGTTGAACGGCCATTCATTCCGGACGAACGCGCTCAACATTGCGTGATCGCGGAGTACGGACGGTCCGGTGGATGTTCACGATGCGGGCGACACTCGAACCCAAGGAACAAGAACATGCGCAAAAGCAGGATTGCTCTGATTGCCGCGCTCGCCACCGTTCTCGCTGTTCCGGCTACCGGAGCTCTTGCGCGCGGCGGCGGACACGGTGGTGGTGGACATGGTGGTGGTGGACATGGTGGTGGTGGACATGGCGGCGGCGGACACGGAGGCGGCGGTTGGCATGGCGGTGGCGGCGCATGGCATGGCGTCGGCGGCTGGCGCGGTGGCGGCGGTGCATGGCGCGGTGCCGGGGTATGGCACGGCGCCGGCGTATGGCACGGCGGCCATCATGTGTTCCACCGTCACTTCGCGGGCCGCCGCTTCTTCGCCGCCGGCTATGGCTACGGTTACGGATATTCGTGCTGGCAATGGCGCTGGACGCCGGTCGGCTACCGGCACATCCGGGTGTGCGGCTATCCGTACGGCTCATACTATTACTGAGCGGACTTGAGGTTGCGTGCGCTGCGGCAGCACAGGCGATTGACTCGGCGGTGGCAGCGGCTGTTACCTTCGGCGCGGGGTAACCGCCGCGAGGAAGCCGTTTCATGAGTGGAGCCACCGCCGTTCTCAAGCCCGGCGAGCCGGTCACCCTGCCGCCGGCCGGCAACATCAGCTTCGAGATCGAGAAGGGCCAGCGCTTCAAGCTGACGCAGCCGCGAGGGCGAGCAGGTCGCCGACCTCATTTCGTTCAACCGCGACGACCGCCGCGAAATCCTGTCGATGCTGACCAGCCGCGCCGTCAACCTCAGCTACAAGTTCACCGCGCCGATGACGCTCTATTCCAACCTGTCGCGCGAGATGTGGACAGATCGACGAGGACCTCACCGGCGAGAACTATTGCGGCGGCGGCTACTGCTCCGAGCACATGAACATGCGGCGCTACGGCGACAAGGCCAAGGGCGCGCCGAACTGCCAGCAGAACCTGGAGAGCGCGATCCGCGGCTACGGCATGGACCGCTGGAATTTCAACGTCGACGCCTGCTTCAACGTGTTCATGACGGTGGCCTACGACGCCGACGGCAAGTGGGAAATCCGCCTGCCCAAGGGCAAGCCCGGCGACTACATGATCGATGACGGCGCTGATGCCGCAGATCGTGGCGATCTCGAACTGCCCGATCCTGTTCAACGCCTGCAACAACTTCAAGCTCAAGCCGCTGACGGTGGAGATGTTGAAGTAGGCGATTCGACTTGTTGCGGCCGGGTGGCAGAATTCAATCTCATCGGCTATTGAGTGACATGCCAATTGAAAAGACCATCAAGGCCATGAAAGCTGCCCGCCGTGGCGAACTTGTGACCGTCGCCTGACGGACCAGTTGCTCGCGAGCCTGAAAGCGGACGATCACGTGACGATCAGCGTATCTCCGAAAGCCTTTTCTGTCTTCGAGGCCCGTCTCAATGCGCCGCCGAAAGTGCACAAGCGCTTGCGACGGGCCCTGAAAACTCGGGCACTTTGGGAAAAGAAATAGGAGGCGTGTAGTAAATAATAGCCCGCACGGAGCGCAGTGGAATGCGGGCCGCCGCCCTCTCCGAGCAATCGGCACCCGGATTGCGCTTCGCTTCATCCGGGCTACGCTGGCTACGCTTGCTACGCGCTGTAATATTTTAAGATTCAGTCCTCTTTGGAGGCTTGTCACCCAGGGAAAAGGAGATCTTGTAGTATTGCAGTTTGATATCCTGAGTAACCGCCATCGCGTACGCAAGATGCAGGAGCTTTTCCCCACAGACGATGAGGCCGCGGACCTTCTTCTGGTTGTCTTTACCAACGTCGCCTTTACCCATCCCATGATAGCGCTTTACCTGGCCTAGCGCTTGGTCCGAGTACCTGTTCCGCTTCAACTCGATTACGACGACATTGCACCGACCGTTTTTCCACGGCAAGAATGTCGCTCGGTACTATTTCCGTCGGATACTGCTGGCCGTCCCGGCCGTTTTTATCGTCATAGACCATCCAGTTCGCGAAATACCGATCCTCAGTTACCGCCGAGAAAACTTTCCACCACCTTGCCGAGCGCAAAGAACACCATCTGTTCGGAGATTGTTTCGGTTTCCTCGATTGCTGGAATATCCGTCTCTGTTGTCAGCTGTATCGACCCTACAAGGGCAGCTTGCTTCGTAACCGCTTCAAACTTTTCTTGCGTCATTCCCGCGACCGCCTCTTTGATGGAAGATGTTTACGCCCAGCGAAACATAACACAAGGCCGCGTGCCACGAGACTTTGAGAAAAGGCGGATGATCTATTCGCTCATTCGTTCCGGGCAGAAATTGCGCCTTTCGTTTAACGGTCCCTACTCCAGAGAGAACCTGCAATCCGCGTCTCGCGAGAATGATGTCACCGACTTCTATTTCGTGATAGAGTGTTCCACAGCATGTTGGCGACAAGGGTGTGAGCGGAATCCGGATACTCGGCGACGACTTTCTCTTGCAGTTTGGCGCGGAGTCATCCTTGAGACATCGCCGACGGCTGGCCACCCAATGGAAATCGCAGTCAGCTGGAAATCGAAATTCCGCACAGCTTCATACAATGGACTGTTTTCGTACGGAGCAATTACCCAATAGCGCATCGCACGGCCCCGCCATGGCTGAACCTTGGGCCCGCTGATTCAGAGTTAAGCGCAGAATTTTTTGTCACCATGCACAATCGGCGCACGGTTCATGCCTACTCCGCCGCGGTCCGCCCCGCGCCGCCGGCGCCATAGCGGCGCTCGATGTAGTCGATCACCAGCTTCTGGAAATCCTGCGAGACGGTCGGGCCGCGCAAGGTCACGGCCTTCTTGCCGTCGATGAACACCGGCGCGGCCGGCGCCTCGCCGGTGCCGGGCAGCGAGATGCCGATGTCGGCGTGCTTGCATCTCGCCCGGGCCGTTGACGATGCAGCCCATCACCGCGACGTTCAGCCCCTCGACGCCCGGATAGCGCTTCTTCCACTCCGGCATCGAGTCGCGGATGAACGCTCTGGATCGAGCCGGCCAGTTCCTGGAACGTGGTCGAGGTGGTGCGGCCGCAGCCGGGGCAGGCCGCGACCAGCGGCACGAAGGTGCGGAAGCCCATGGTCTGCAGGATTTCCTGCGCGACCTTCACCTCGAGCGTGCGGTCGCCGCCCGGCTCCGGCGTCAGCGAGACGCGGATGGTGTCGCCGATGCCCTGCTGCAGCAGAATGCCGAGCGCCGCCGACGAGGCGACGATGCCCTTCGATCCCATGCCGGCCTCGGTCAGGCCGAGATGGATCGCGTAGTCGGAGCGCCGGCCGAGATCGGCATAGACCTGCACCAGGTCCTGCACCGCCGAGACCTTGGCCGACAGGATGATCTTGTCGCGCGGCAGCCCGATCTCCTCGGCGCGCGCGGCCGAGCAGCAGCGCCGACTGCACCATCGCCTCGCGCGTCACCTCGCGCGCCTCCTTCGGATCGTTCGACTTGGCGTTCTCGTCCATCAGGTGCGTCAGCAATTCCTGATCGAGCGAGCCCCAGTTGGCGCCGATGCGCACCGGCTTGTCGTGCTTGATCGCCATCTCGACGATGGCGGAGAACTGGCGGTCCTTCTTGTCCTTGAAGCCGACGTTGCCGGGATTGATGCGGTACTTGTCGAGCGCCTCGGCGCAGCCCGGATGGTCGGCGAGCAGCTTGTGGCCGATGTAGTGGAAGTCGCCGACGATCGGCACGTCGCAGCCGATCTTGAGCAGCCGCTCCTTGATCTTCGGCACGGCGGCGGCGGCCTCGTCGCGGTCGACGGTGATGCGGACGATCTCGGAGCCGGCGGCGGCCAGCGCCGCCACCTGGCGGACGGTTCCGTCGACGTCGGCGGTGTCGGTGTTGGTCATCGACTGCACCACGATCGGGCGCGCCGCCGCCGACCGTCACATTGCCGACCTTGACCGGCACCGACCGGCGCCGGGGCTGTGATTCCAGCTTCGGACATGGCTTGCTCCATGGCCGACATATAGCCTTACCGGGGCCGGTTGACGAGTATCAGGCCGCCCGCCACCAGCACCACGGCGAGGGCAAAAGCCGGCGTCAAAGGCTCGCCCAGCACCAGATGGCCGGCGGCGACGCCGAACAGCGGCGTCAGAAATGTGAAGGCCGAAAGCCGGCTCGCCGAGAACTTGACGATCAGCGCGAACCAGAGGCTGAAGGTCGTGCCGACCACGATGGTCTGGTAGGCGAGCGAGCCGAGCGCCACCGCCGACGGCATCGCCGTCGATCCGCTCGCCGAACACGAGCGCGCCGAGCGCCACGATCGGGACGCAGACCACGAGCTGATAGAGCAGCGTCTTCTCCGGCGAGACGCGGGCGAGCGAGCTCGCCTTGATCACCAGCGTGGTCGCGGCCCAGGACAACGCCGCGCCGGCCATCATCAGGTCGCCGAGAAGCTGGTGCGGCGACGGACGCCGGCGCCGGCACGCCGAACGCCACCATCATGCCGACGAACGCCAGCAGCAGGCCGAGCCATTGCATCGAGCCGAAGCGGTCGCCGGGAAAGAACCAGCGCGCGCCGATCACCACGAAGAACGGCGCGAGATAGATGAACAGCACCGCGCGCGACGCCGTGGTGTAGAGCAGCCCGCGATAGATCAGCAGGAACTCGAAGCCGAACAGCGCGCCGGCGACGAGGCCGGCCACGAGCGTGCCGTCGCGCGCCATGACCGGCAGGCCGCGCAGCCGCATCATGCCGAGCACGATCAGGGTCGCGAGCCTCGAGCGGATCGCGCATTGCAGTCAGCGGCGGCACGTTCGATGGATCGCGAGCTTGATCGCCGGCTGGTTGAAGCCCCAGGTCAGGCAGAGAAACACCACCAGCACCATGCTGGCGGCGTCGAGCGGCCGCGTGTGGCTGGCGGGGATGGGGGTCATGGGTGCGATCGCTGCTCGCGCGACAGCGAGTGGTCAGACGAGGCAGTGCCACAACGTCCCCTCCCCCTTGAGGGGGAGGGAGCAGGCCCGTCGTGTGGCAAAAGAAGTGAGACAATCGGCAAGTTCACTTCACGGCACTTCGTTGCAATGGGCGCAGACGCCGGCAGATCTCGATCACCGGCGCCTTCGGCGTGAAGCCCGCCGCGCGCGCGGCGGCCTTGAGTTGATCGGCGACCGCGGCGGACGCCGCTTCGCCGACCGCGCCGCAATGCTCGCAGATCAGGAACACCACGAGCTCGCCGCTGGCGTGATTGTTGACGCAGGCGACGAAGGCGTTGCGGCTCTCGATCCGATGCACGAGGCCGTTGTCGCGCAGAAAATCGAGCGCGCGATAGATCGTGATCGGCGCCGGCCGCGCCGCCGCGCGCCGCAGCGCGGTCCATGATCTCGTAGGCGCCGAGCGGCTTGTGGCTTTCGCAGCAGCACCTCCAGCACCTGGCGGCGGATCGGCGTCAGCCGCTGCGAGCGCTCGGCGCACAGCGCCTCGGCGTGCTCCAGCGCGTCGGCGGTGCAGCGCTCGTGGTCGTGGTCGGGGGCGTGGAAGACCGGTTGTGGCATTGCGGGCAAATGGGTTGCGGATTGACGCGATTGTAGCCCGCCCGGCCGCATCGCAGAAAAGTGACGCCGCCGCAATTTTATGTTGCAATGCAGCAATACAATCGCCACGTTCGATGCGCATCGGTCGGGTGCGCTGCCTGGCGCAGCATCGCCAATTCATAGGGCTTCTCAAATGCTTAAAGGGAAAAACGCGGTCGTCACCGGCTCCACCTCGGGCATCGGCCTCGGCATCGCCCGCGCCTTCGCCAAGGACGGCGCCAACGTCCTGATCAACGGCTTCGGCGACAAGGCCGAGATCGAGAAGGAGCGCGCCGGCATCGAGAAGGAGTTCGGCGTCAAGGCGATCTATTCGGCCGCCGACATGACCAAGCCCGCCGAGATCGCCGCCATGATCAAGACGCGCGGAGACCACGCTCGGCTCCTGCGACATCCTGGTCAACAACGCCGGCATCCAGCACGTCGCGCCGATCGAGGAATTCCCGATCGAGAAGTGGGACCAGATCATCGCCATCAATCTGTCGGCGGCGTTCCACGCCATCCGCGCCGCGGTGCCCGGCATGAAGGCGCGCAAATGGGGCCGCATCATCTCGACCGCGTCGGCGCATTCGCTGGTCGCCTCGCCGTTCAAGGTCGGCCTATGTCGCCGCCAAGCACGGCCTCGCCGGCCTCACCAAGACCGTGGCGCTGGAGACCGCGACCTTCGGCATCACCTGCAACTGCATCTCGCCGGGCTATGTCTGGACGCCGCTGGTCGAGAAGCAGATTCCCGACACGATGAAGGCGCGCAACATGACCGAGGAGCAGGTCAAGAACGACGTGCTGCTCGCGGCGCAGCCGACCAAGCAGTTCGTCACGGTCGAGCAGGTCGCGTCGCTGGCGCTCTATCTCGACCTCGGACGCCGCCGCCTCGATCACCGGCGCCAACCTTTCGATCGACGGCGGCTGGACCGCGCAGTGATGAACCTGCTCTCGCGCGCCTTGGGCAACAGCCCGACCGCCCAAGCCCGCCGACGGCAAGAAGCGCATCAACCTCGCGCTGCAGGGCGGCGGCGCGCATGGCGCGTTCACCTGGGGCGTGCTCGACGAGCTGCTGAACGACGGCCGGATCGAGATCGAGGGCATGTCCGGCACCTCGGCCGGCGCCATCAACGCGGTGATGGTGGCCGACGGGCTCGCCCGCGGCGGGCCCGAGGAGGCGCGCAAGCGCCTCGCCGATTTCTGGCGCGCGGCGAGCCGCGACGGCGACATGTCGAAGCTCAACCGCGTGGTCGCCGACCGGCTGTTCTCGCTGATCCCGATCGCGGTGACGCCGTTCCAGCCCTGGTTCGACGCGATGTCGCAGAATCTGTCGCCCTACGATCTCAATCCGCTCAACATCAATCCGCTGAAAGACCTGATCGTCCGCTTCGTCGATTTCGACGCGGTGAAGAAAAGCGGCATGCCGCTGTTCATCGCCGCGACCAACGTGCAGACCGGCACGGCTGCGCGTCTTTCCGCGCGAAAAGATCGACGCCGACGCGGTGATGGCCTCGGCGGCGCTGCCGTTCGTGTTCCGCGCGGTCGAGATCGACGGCGTGCCGTACTGGGACGGCGGCTACACCGCCAACCCGCCGATCTATCCCGTTCTTCCGCACCACCGAGACCGAGGATGTGCTGGTGGTGCAGATCAATCCGGTGATGCGGGCGGCGACGCCGCACTCGGCGCAGGAGATCATCAACCGCATCAACGAAATCACCTTCAACGCCTCGCTGGTGGCGGAATACCGCGCGATCGAGTTCGTGCGCCGGCTGATCGATCGAGGGCGCGCTCAAGCGCGGCACCGGACCGGGGCAATACCGCCGCATCAACGTGCATCGCATCGATCTCGGCTTCATCGGCAAGAAGCTGACCGCCGACGAGCCGGCTCAACATCGACTTCGATTTCTTCGAGATGCTGCACCGCGCCGGCCGCCGCGCCGCGCGGCGCTTCCTCGATGCGCATTTCGACGACATCGGCGTCGACAGCACCATCGACCTGCGCGAGGAAATGCGCGCCGAGAAGGACGAGGCGATGCCGGCGGGCGTCGACCGGCTGAGCAAGTGAACCTGTGCGCCGTCATTCCGGGGCGCGCGCGAAGCGCGTGACCCGGAATCCAGACACAAGCACAGTCTGCCTCTGGATTCCGCTGTGGTACTTTGGTGTAT
This sequence comes from uncultured Alphaproteobacteria bacterium, assembly GCA_963702635.1. Taxonomy (GTDB): domain Bacteria; phylum Pseudomonadota; class Alphaproteobacteria; order Rhizobiales; family Xanthobacteraceae; genus Z2-YC6860. Next base: position 1,258,117 of record CAVPDL010000001.1, on the reverse strand, counting down.
GTCCGAAGCCTCTTCACCGCCGAAGTTGGCCCGGCGCGGCTCGATATCGTCGTCGCCGACATCACCACGCTCGCAGTCGACGCCATCGTCAACGCCGCCAACACGTCGCTGCTCGGCGGCGGCGGCGTCGATGGCGCGATCCACCGCGCCGCCGGACCGGAGCTGCTCGACGAATGCAAAACGCTCGGCGGCTGCGCCACCGGATCGGCGAAGATCACCGCGCGGCTACGGCCTGCCGGCGAAGCACGTCATCCACGCGGTCGGGCCGGTGTGGAACGGCGGCGCGCGCGGCGAGGCCGATCTGCTGGCGTCGTGCTATCGCACCGCGCTCGACGCTCGCCGCCGCGCACCGGCTGTCAGTCGATCGCGTTCCCGGCGATCTCGACCGGCGTCTATCGCTTTCCCGCCGATCTCGCGGCGCGGATCGCGGTCGGCACTGTGGTGTCGGAGATCTCCGCCGACCCGCGCGGCATGCAGCGCGTGGTGTTCTGCTGTTTCTCGCAGGATTCGGCGAAGCATCACATGAATGCGTTCGCCGAACTGGGGTTGGCCTAACGCAACTTGTCGCCGCATCGGGTGCAGCGCGAAGCGATGCGCCGCAGATGCGGGACCCCGGCTGGTACCATCGTCGAGCACCGGGGTCCCGCGTCTGCAGCGCATCACGACGTGCTGCGCTGCGCCCGGCACGATCACACCTTCGGATCGACGTCGAGCCGCACCACCAGGCCTGCCAGCTGCGGCGACGCCGCCGGATAGATCTTCATCACCGCCGGATCGTGGCCCGGCACGATGTGATGGCGCGACGTGGCCAGCCGCTTCAGCGTCTCGTAGCCCTCCAGCACCTCGGCGAGATTGTAGGTGGTCGGGAAAATCCGCGCCTCGTCGAGATGCGGATAGAGATGCACCGCGTCGGCCGCGAGCATCACATAGCCGCGCTTGGTCTTCACCCGGATGCTCTGCAATCCCATGGCGTGGCCGCCGACGTGGTGCAGCGTGATGCCCGGCGCGATCTCGCTCGACGCCGTCGTGGAACGTGACGCGGCCGGCGTAGACCTTGCGCAGCATCGAGACCACGTAATCCTCTTCGTACGAGGCGCGAAGCTGCGTGTGGCACATGCAGCGGCCGGTGCAGTAGTGCATCTCCTTGTCCTGCACGTGGTAGCGGGCGCGCGGAAACATATCGACGTTGCCGCAATGGTCGTAGTGCATGTGGCTGATGATGATGTCCTCGACCTTGTCGGGCTCGACGCCGAGCCGCTTCAGCCCCTCGTCGATCGGCGTGATGACGGTGCGGCCGCGCTTGGTGCCGACCGGCTGGTCGAAGCCGGTGTCGACCAGGAACGTGCGCTTGTCGTTCTTGATCACCCAGACGAAATAGTCGAGCGGCTGCAGCACGTCGTGCGGATCGCCGCCGATGTAGTTCTCCGCGGCCTTGCGCTGATGCTCGGCGTAGCGGACCGCGAAGATTTCCCAGATGTCGTCGCTCATGGCTTGCCTCCACTTCTGCCGTCTGTCCATGGCCGGGCTTGTCCCGGCCATCCCGCTCAGGAAGGCACGGTGCCGACCTCAGCGGGATCACCGGGTCACGGCGCTTCGCGCCGGCCCGGTGATGACAGCGTTAGCGTTTTCTTCTGCGCCCGCATCTTCACGCCGGCGCGCTTCTCGACCGTCTTGGCCAGCTCGGTGAAATCGGAGCCCGCGCCATGTTCGGCCAGCGCCGCCTCCCACAGGCTGCCGACCGCCTTCGCGACCTCGACCGGAATGCCGAAATCCTCGGCCTCGGCGAGGAACAGCCGCACGTCCTTCACCATCAGCCCCATGCCGAAGCCGTAGTCGAACGTGCCGGGCAGCACCGAGCGCGGAAATTTCTGCGTGGTCGCCGTGTTCATGCCGGAGCCGGCGTTGATCACGTCGCACATCAGGCTCGGATCGAGCCCGGCCTTGACGCCCATGGCGATCGCCTCCGAGCTCGCCGCCATTCCGGTCGCGGACAGAAAATTGTTCGCAAGCTTCATGCTCTGCGCGAGTCCCGGCCGGTCGCCGCAGACGAACACCTTGCCGAACACTTCGAGCGCCGGGCGGACATGCTCGATCTCGTCGCGCGGACCCGACACCATGACGGCGAGCGTGCCCTTCTCGGCGCCGGCGACGCCGCCCGACACCGGGCAATCGATCTGCACGATGTTGCGCTCTTTCAGAATCTCGGCGGTCTTCATCGCGGCGCGCGAGCCGGTCGTCGACAGGTCGACGTAGCGCCGCACGCGATTGCCGCGGATCAGCCCGTCATCGCCGCTGACCACCTTCAGCCCGATGTCGAGCGAGGGCAGGCTCGTCATCACCGTCTCGACCCGGTCGGCGACGTCGGCCGGCGAACGCGCGGCCTGCGCGCCGAGCTTGATCAGCGGCTCCATCGCCTCCTTGCGGGCGTCGAACACCGTGAGCTTGTGGCCGGCCTCGACCAGGCGGCGGCTCATCGGGCCGCCCATGTTGCCGAGGCCGATGAATCCGATTTCCATTCCAGTCCTCCCCACTCTTTCTTCGGCGCAGAGTGCCCGAGCGCAGCGCGGCCGTCATCCTTCGGGGCTATGCCGGCCGCATCCGCCCAAAAAGCTGCTTGCGTATATTGTAAGCCTGCTTATATTATCGCTACACAGGAATTGAACCCCATGCCCCAGCGCAGCCAGAATCGAGAAATCCTCTTTGTGATCAGCGATGTAGGTCGCCTGTTGCGGACCTATGCCGACCAGAAGGCGCGCCATTTCGGCATGACCCGGGCGCAGTGGGCGGTGCTGCTGCGGCTGGAACGTCACGAGGGCCTGAAACAATCCGACCTCGCGGACCTCCTCGATGTCCAGCCGATCACATTGACGCGGCTCGTCGACCGGCTCTGCGATCAACGGCCTGATCGAACGCCGGCCGGATCCGAACGACCGGCGCGCCAAGCGGCTCTATCTGACGCCGGCGGCCCGGCCGCTGCTCGATCACATCGAGACCCAGGTCGAGGAGCTCGGCGAGACGGTGCTCGCCGGCATCGACCGCGGTTCCGGCAGCACGCTGCTGACCCAGCTCGAGCTGGCGCGCGAAAATCTCAAACAGGCGATCGCCGACAAGACACCGCAAGAAGGCATCAAGCGTTATGGCTGAACCTTCGTTGAAAGTCGTTGGTCCGACGCGCCGGCGACGGCAGACGACCGCCGAGCAGCCGGCCCGGCGCTTTTCGCGCAAGCGGCTTCGCATGATCCTGCTGGTCGTTCTGCCGCTGATCGCCGCGGCGGGCGGGCTCGCGCTTTATCTCAGCAGCGGGCCGCTACATCACAACCGACAACGCCTATGTCGGCGCGCAGAAGGTGCTGATCACGCCGGACATCTCCGGCAAGGTCGATCGCGTCATGGTGCGCGAGGGCCAGCACGTCAAAGCCGGCGACGAGCTGTTCGAGATCGATCCGCAGCCGTTCCGCATCGCCCTCGACCAGGCCCAGGCCAAGCTCGCCAATGTGCGGACCGACTTCGCGGTGCTGAAGGGCAATCTGAAAACGTTCGGCCAGCTCGTCGATTTCGCCAAGGAAAACGTCGACATCAAGCAGCGCGACGTCGAGCGCAAGAAGGCGCTGGTCGCGACCCGCAGCGTCTCGCAGGCCGACCTCGACACCGCGATCTCCGCCGCGGTGACGGCCGGCCTGCAGCAAAAGCTCGCCGAGCAGCGACGAGGACGAGGCATTGCAACCAGCTCCTCGGCGACCCCGACCTGCCGATCGAGAAATTCCCCGCCTATCATGCAGGCTCGCGCCGCGCTCGAGCAGGCGCAGCGCGACTCTCGACCACACCGTCGCTGCGCGCGCCGATCGACGGCATGGCGACGCAGGTCGACAACATCCAGCTCGGCCGCTTTGTCATCGCCGGCACGCCGGTGTTCTCGGTGATCGACGACAGCGCGCCCTGGGTCGATGCCAATCCGAAGGAAACCGACATCACCAATCTGCAGATCGGCCAGCGCGCGACTGGTCGTGATCGACACGTTCCCGGACCACGACGTTCTACGGCACGGTCGTCTCGGTCAGCCCCGGCACCGGCGCGCAATTCGCGATCCTGCCGCCGCAGAACGCCAGCGGCAACTGGGTCAAGGTGGTGCAGCGCGTGCCGCTCCGCGTCCAGCTCGACAGGGACCCGATGCTGAGCAAGCTGCGCGCCGGCATGAGCGCCTATGTCGAGATCGACACCGGCAAGCGCCGCTGGTTCGGCGGTTCGGCCGAAACCAAGCAAGCAGCGGACTAAATATGATCCGCCTTGCCGCAGGCATGTCGCCGTCGGCGCGCCGCGCCATGCTGACGGTCTGCGCGATGACGGCGACCATCATGCAGGCGCTGGACACCACGGTCGCCAACGTCGCGCTGCCCTACATGCAGGGCAGTCTGTCGGCCTCGCTCGACCAGATCAACTGGGTGCTGACCTCCTACATCGTCGCCTCCGCGATCATGACGGCGCCGATCGGCTGGATGTCCGACCGCTTCGGACGAAAGCGCCTGTTCATCATCTGCTCCGCTGGCTTCACGTTCGCATCGCTGCTCTGCGCCGGCGTCCCAGGACATCGGCTCGATGGTGTTCGCGCGCCTGATGCAAGGCGCGTTCGGCGCCGCGCTGGTGCCGCTGTCGCAATCGGTGATGCTCGACGCCTACCCGCCCGACAAGCGCGGCCAGGCCATGGCGATCTGGGGCATGGGCGTGATGCTCGGCCCGATCATGGGCCCGACGCTCGGCGGCTTCCTCACCGATCGCTACTCCTGGCACTGGGTGTTCCTGATCAACCTGCCGGTCGGCATCGTCACGGTGCTCGGCCTGATGCTGTTCATGGACGAGACCAAGAAGCAGACCCACCTGCGCTTCGACTGGTTCGGCTTCATCGCGCTCGCCGTCGGCATCGGCTCGCTGCAACTGCTGCTCGACCGCGGCGAGCAGGTCGGCTGGTACGACGCCAACGAGATCATCGTCGAGACCGATCATCTCGGTCGCCGGCTTCTATTTCTTCCTGGCCCATTCGCTGACCACCGACGAGCCGTTCGTCCGCTTCGATCTGTTCAAGGACCGCAATTTCGCTCGCCGGCTGCCTGTTCATGGTCGGTGATCGGCGTGGTGCTGTTCGGCGTCATGGCGCTGATCACGCCGTACATGCAGAACCTCCTGGGCTATCCGATCATGACCGCGGGCTTCCTGCTCGGCGCCCGCGGCGTCGGCACGCTGATCTCGATGATCGCTCGTCGGCCGGCTCATGAAATTCTTCGAGGCCCGCACGCTGGTGGCACTCGGCCTGGTGCTGTCGGCGTCGACGCTCTACGTCATGGTCGGCTTCACCACCAGACCTCGGCCTGGACCATCGTCGTCACCGGCATCATCCAGGGCTCCGGCATCGGCCTGGTGTTCGTGCCGCTCAGCACCGTCGCGTTCGCCACATTGCCCGGGCATCTGCGCACCAGCGGCACCGTCCATGCTTACGCTAGTACGCAATCTCGGCAGCTCGGTCGGCATCTCGATGGTGATCGCCAACCTGACCAGCACCACGACCCTGATGCATGCGCGGCTTGCCGAGCACATCACGCCGTTCAACGACGCCCTGCAGCAGGCCGGTTCGATACTGATCACCGCGACCGACCAGGGCCGGGCGCTGCTCGATCTCATGCTGACCCAGCAGGCGACCATCATCGCCTACGACAACACCTTCAAGCTCTTGATGATCCTGACGCTGGTGGCGCTGCCGCTGGTGTTCGCGATTGGCACGCCGAAGGCGAAGAAGGCCCCCACCGGCGGCCCGACCGAAGTCCACGCGATGGATTAGGGTCCAGACTCAATTGATCCAATAGGCCACGAGGGCGGCGAGTTGGACGGCGGCCAGGAAGTTTCGTGCGAGCTTATCGTAGCGAGTGGCGATGCGTCTAAAGTCTTTCAGTCTGCAGAAGCAGCGCTCGATAACATTACGCCCTTTGTACGCTTGCTTGCTGAAGCGATGGAGGACCACTCTGTTGGACTTGTTCGGAATGACGGGCTTGGCGCCGCGGTGGACGATGTCGGTGCGAAAGTCGTCGCCGTCGTATGCCTTGTCGGCGATGAGGGCGCGCATCGGCGGCGCCAGCGCCAGCAGGGCCGGCGCGGCGGCGATGTCGGCATCCTGGCCGGGAGTGAGATGAAATGCGTAAGGCCTGCAATCTGGATCGCTCAATGCGTGGATTTTCGTGGTGCGTCCGCCGCGTGAGCGACCGATCGCCTGTTCATGCTCCCCCCTTTTCCGCCGCTGGCCGAGCGGTGCGCTTTGATCGAGGTGGAGTTGATCGAGAGTGTCATGCTGTCCTTGCCGCAGTTGGCCAGCGCCTCGAATATAGCTTGCCAACGTCCGCGCTTGGCCCAGCGATTGAAGCGATTGTAGACGGTCGTGTGCGGACCATACTCGGGCGGGCAATCGCGCCAGCGGGCGCCGCACTGCAGCATGTGAATAATGCCGCTGATGATGCGCCGATCATCCTCGCGCTCGGGGCCGGTCAGGTTGGTCGGCAGTTGCGGCGCCATGCGCGCCCACTGCCTGTCGTTCAGCCAGAACAAACCCGCTCGCATCAATGCCTCCCCATGCCGAATCATTCGACACGAGGGAATCAGAACTCGCTAATTAGGTATAGACCCTAGATTTCACGCGGCCGGACTGCCGACCACCGGCGACACGCGTTCAAGAACCTGGGCGCGGGTTTCAATCGCGAAGAAGAACGCGACAACCGCGCCCATCAGGGCGAACAGCCCGAACATCACGAACACCGCATTGATGCCGTAGTGCGGCAGCACCCAGCCGACGACGGTGGTGCCGACCATCGAGGCGCCGCGCTGAAAGGCGCTGGCGACGCCGCCGCCCAGCGCGCGCAGATGGGTCGGATAGATCTCCGCGGTGTAGGTCGCCAGCGAAATGAGCGAGAGGCTGAGAAAGGCGAATCCGGCGGTTGCGACCACGAGCGTGCCCGCCGCCGACAACTGCGGCAGGAACGCGAACGAAAGCAGCGGCACGCAGCAACAGCCGAGGCTGAGGATGAGCAGCGGCCGCCGCCCGATCGCCTCGATCAGATAGACCGCGGAAAACGCGCCGCAGAGACCAACACCACTCATGATCAAGCCATACGTCAGCGATTGCTCGACGCCGAGCTTGTAGACGGTGCGGAACAGCGACGGCATCCAGGCGGTGATGCCGTACGAAACAAAATAGGCGCCGATCCAAAGCAGCCACACCGAAAGGGTGCGGCGCAGATAGATGCCCTTGAACAGCTCGGCGACGCGCGGCTGTGCCTCGGCCACCATCGGCAGGTCCGCCGGCAGTGGCGGCACCGTCATGCCGTCGCGCGCCGCGACGGCTTCGATTCGCGTCAGCGCGCGATCGGCTTCATCGCTGCGGCCCCGACTGGCAAGCCAGCGCGGCGATTCCGGCAGGATGCTCCGCATCGGGATCGCCACCAGCGCCGGAATGGCGCCGATGATGAACATCCACCGCCAACCCCAATGCGGCACGACGTAGACGCTGACCACCGCCACGGCCAGCAGGCCGATCGAGAACAGCACCTGCACGGAGAGCGAAAAGCGGCCGCGGCCCTCGGCCCTGGCGAATTCATTGAGATAGGCCGCCATCAGCGGAATCTCGCCGCCGAGGCCAATGCCCTGAACGAAGCGCAGCCACCAGAGCGTGTCGTAACTTGACGCCGCCGCGCAAGCCAGAGAGCCGAGGGAAAAGATCAGCAGCGTCGTCAGCATCGACGGGCGGCGACCCCAGTGCCCAGCAATCCAGCCGAACCCGACGGCGCCGACGAGCTGGCCGGCAAAGCCGATCCCGATCAGCGAGCCGATCTGCTGCGGGGTCATGTGCCAGAGGCCGATCAGCGGCGGCAGCACATAGGCGATGGCGATCGAGTTGAACGCATCGAAAAACCATGCAGTGCAGATGATGAGCCGCATTTTCAGATGCCATGAGCAATACGGAAGCCGCTCAAGTCTCGCCACGACATGGCGCATGTCGCCGCGCACGCCTGAAGCCGCGATGTCGGTCATGGTGTTTCCTCCCGTGCCCTGCGTCTTTCGCGCGGACTGTTTTCGAGCAAATGATGATACCCATCCAAACTGGCGTTGCGAACGTGAAAAATTGACGCCACTGGACGTCTGTTGCCAGGCCGCAGTTTCAGGCGGCCGGTCCGGCAGACACGCCGCCCGTCGTGACGTAAAGTATCGGGCGTGTTCCAAGAGCCTGGAGAAACCACCCATGGCCCTGATCGAACAATCCGGGCGCGTCCGTACGCCGAGGGCGGGATCGCCAGGCCTCGCCATCGATCTCGCCACCACGCGCCCCGGCACGCCGGGCGGCGTCTTCATGCGGCAGTTCTGGCACGCGATCTATCGCAGCCAGGATTTGCCGAAAGGCCAGGCCAAGCCGATCCGCATCATGAGCGAGAACCACGCGCTCTATCGTGGCACGTCCGGTAGGGCGCAGGTGATCGACTATCACTGCCCGCATCGCCACGCGCCAATGCATCTTGGCTGGGTCGAGGACGACACCATCCGCTGCGTCTATCACGGCTGGAAGTTCGATTGCTCCGGCCAATGCGTCGAGCAACCGGCCGAGGAAGCAGGCTTCGCCCGCAAGGTGCGGATCGGCACCTATCCGACGCAGGAATATCTCGGTCTGATCTTTGCGTATTTCGGCGACGGCGAACCGCCGCCGTTCCCGCACTTTCCTCATCGCACCACGCCCGGTCTGATCCAGGCCTGGAACGTCGAGCACGTGCCCTGCAACTACCTGCAGAGCTTCGAGAACAGCATGGACGAGGTCCACGTCGCCTTCACCCACATGCCGGGCGGCTCGCACGCCAAGCTGTCCCAGGACCTGCCGATCATCACTGCCGAGGAGACCGATTGGGGCATGCTGCGGGTCGGCACCCGGAAGTCCGGCAAGGTGCGCCACACGCTGCACTACGCGCCCAATCTCACGCGCGTGATCGTGCCGCCGCTTGCCGGCATGGACGGGGTCGGCGGCTGGACCGAGATCTATTTCAGCTTCACCCCGGTCGACGACGAGAACCATCTCTGGCTGATCACCAGCCACGTCGAGGTTACCGGCGAGGCGGCCGATGCCTACCGCGCCAAGCGCGCCGAGTATGATCGCAAGGTCGCGGCGGCCCGCCCGGTGATGGAGGTGGTCCGCGACATCTGGTCCGGCAAGCAGAGCTACGCAGACGTCTCGCATCCCGACCTGGCCATCATCCAGGACATCGCGGTGCAGGCCGGCCAGGGCCGGATCGAAGACCGCGACAACGAGCGGCTGGGGCGTTCCGACGCAGGCATCATCCTGTGGCGGAAGATTCTCGCTCGCGAGCTGCGTGCCATCGCCGAGGGCGGCAAACGCAAGCGCTGGAAGACGCCGCCGGCCGGCGTCGTGCCGACGCTCGGGTTCTGACAAATCGGCGAGCCCAAGTCCTTCGTGGGACGTTTGCTTAGGCCGCGGATTCCGCAATAATCCCGGCCAACCAGAACAGAGGGAGGACAGCATGCTGAGACGGACATTGCTCGGTGTCGCGGCCGCTGCGGTGGTCGCCGGCCCGCTCGCCGCGGAACCGATCACGCTGAAGCTCAATTCACCGGCGCCGCCGATGTCCTACATCAACCGCGAGGTGCTGACGCCCTGGGCCGAGGCGGTCGCAGCCGATTCCGGCGGCACGCTGAAAATCCAGACCTTCTACGGCGGCACGCTCGGCAGCTTCGCCAACACCTATGACCGCGTTGTCGATCAGGTCGTCGACATCGGCTTCATCTTGACCGCTTTCGCCGCCGGCAAGTTCCGCCGCCAGGACGCGGCGGCATTGCCGTTCGAGGCGGACACCGCGATCCTTGCGTCGAACGCCTTGTGGCGCATGGCGGAGAAGGGCGTCACCGCGGCCGAGTTCGACGCCGTGAAGCCGCTGGCGCTGTGGACCTTCCCCAACGCCGCCATCCATACCCGCGAGCCGATCAAGAGCCTCGACGACTTCCGCGGCAAGAAGCTCGTGGCCTCGAACCCGATCGCCGCCAAGATCGTCGCGGCGCTCGGCGCCACACCGATCAGCTTCCGGCCCGACGAGGCCTACACCGCGATCCAGCGCGGCACCGTCGACGGCGTGCTGATGCCGTTCACCGGCATGGAGACGTTCAAGATTCACGAGGTGACGAAACATCATCTCGACGTCGCGCTCGGCAGCGATCCGGCGCTGCTGATGATCAACCGCAAGCGCTACGATGAATTGCCGCCTCAGGCCAAGGCGGCGATCGACAAGCACTCCTACGCGATGCTGTCCAAGGCGTTCGGCGAGAAGACCCAATCGCAGTGGCAGAAGTCGCGCACTCTGGTGCAGCAGCAGACGACGACGCTTGCTCCCGAGCAGCAGGCCGAATGGAAGAAGCGTCTCGAACCGATCGCGGCGGAATGGACCAAGAGCGTTCCCGACGGCGACAAGGTGCTGGCAGCGTTCCGCAGCGAGGTCTCCGCCATCCGCGCCGGCAAGTAGAGTTGTTCGGTGAAAGTTGGAGCGGTTGACACGGCGACGGCCGCTCCATCTCCCCGCTTGCGGGGAGAGGTGACGGAGTTTTCCGCTCGCGCCCCGCTATCACATCGGAGCACCATGTGACCGACGACGCGCTGCGGCCCGCGCCCGGCTCGCTCATCGAGCGCGCTGAGCGGTTCTGCACCGTCTGGACGCGGCCGATCGCATTCATCGGCGTGCTCGGCATGCTGGGCGCCGCCGCCGTCACGGTGTTCGACGTACTGATGCGCTGGCTCGCCGGCACGGCGATCATCGCGCTCAACGAGATCGACGCCATGATCTTCGCCGTCGCGGTCGCGGCCTGCATGCCGGCGGGGTTGGCCGGCGGCGTCAATCTTAGGGTCGATATTCTGGCGCGCTGGCTCACCGGCCGGGTCGCCGCCTGGCTCGATGCGCTCGGCGCGGTGCTGCTGCTGATCTTCTTCCTCATCCTGACGTGGCGCGTTTGGGTCTATGCTGGCGCGCTGATGCAGGAGGGCCGCACCACACTTATTCTTCGCATACCGCTGCCGCCGTTCATGTATGCGGTGTCCGTCCTGTTCGGCATCGGCGCGCTGGTCCAGGCCGTGGTCGGCGTCAGCGCCATCCGCAAAGCCTGGCTGACGCGGCCGCCCGCGGAAGGCGAGTCGCGGGCGATGACCCTGATCGTGGTGCCGACCGCAATCACGGTGTTCGCCCTGATCGGCTGGTGCCTGCTCAACTTCGGCTTCGTGTCGCATTGGACGCAAAGCAATCTCGGCCTCGCTGTCGGCATCGCCTTTGTCCTGATGTGGCTGCTGATGCTCGGGCAGGTGCCGCTTGCCGCGGTCATGGCGCTGACCGGCATCATCGGCTCGGCGCTGTTCGTCGATTTCGTGCCGGCAACCAGCGCGTTTGCGACCGAAGCCGTCACCTTCCTGACCAACAGCCAGATCGCCACCCTGCCGCTGTTCCTGATGATGGGCAGCTTCGCCGCCGTCTCCGGCATGGCCGACGACATCTACCGGCTCGGCCATGTGCTGCTGAGCCGCTCGCGCGGCGGGCTTGCGCTCGCCACCATCGGCGGCTGCGCCGGCTTCGGCGCGCTGACCGGCTCGTCGCTTGCGACCGCGGCGACCATCGGCCGGGTCGCCATCCCCGAAATGCGCGCGCGCGGCTATTCGCCGGCGCTCGCCACCGGCTGCTGCGCCGCCGGCGGCACGCTCGGGCCGATCGTGCCGCCCGGCTCAGGACCGATCATCGTTTTGCGCTGCTCACCGAGGCGTCGATCGGTCAGTTGTTCGTCGCCTCGGTCGGGCCCGCCATCCTCACCATCCTGCTCTATTTCATCACTGTGATGATCTATGTCCGCGTTGCGCCGGGGTCGGCGCCGGAGGTGCGCGAACGGGAACCGGGGGAACTCCGCGAAACAGCGCGGCGCTGCATCCCGGTCGGCATCCTGTTCGGCATGGTGATGGGCGGGCTCTATTTCGGCGTCTTCACCGACACCGAATCCGCGGCGGTCGGCGCCTTCGGCGCGTTCGCCTTTGCCGCCTGGCGCGGCAAGCTCGGCCGCGGCGCGTTCTGGAGCGTGATGGCCGAAACCACCGCGACCACGGCGATGATCTACGGCCTGATCTTCGGCGCGCAGATTTTCTCGTTCTTCGTCGGCGTCAGCACGCTTAGCGCAATCGGCCACCGCCTTTGTCGGGGCGCTCGGCTGGCCGGCGCTTGCCGTCATGGCGGTGATCCTGCTCGCCTACCTCGCGCTCGGATCGCTGATGGAATCGTTCGCCGTGATGGTGATCACCGTGCCGATCGTGACGCCGCTGGTGCTGAGCCTCGGCTACGACGTCGTGTGGTGGGGCATCATCATGATGATCTGTGGTCGAGGCCGGCATGATCCATCCGCCGCTCGGCCTCAACGTCTTCGTGCTGAAGAGCATCACGCCAGACGTGCCGATCTGGACGATCTACAAGGGCGTGTTGCCGTTCGTCGCCGCCGATCTGATCAAGCTGATCCTGATGGTGCTGTTCCCGGCGATCACGCTGTGGCTGCCGTCAACCATGATGCATTAGACGATTTCCGCTTGCCGCAGCGCCTTACCTCCCCTTGAAAAGGGGAGGTCGGTTTGCGAAGCAACCCGGGTGGGGATCACATGATGTCAGCATGATCCCCACCCCAACCCTCCCCTTTTCAAGGGGAGGGAGATCGCTGCCGATGCCGCAACTGCTTCAAACTAAAGGACCGGACCATGAGCTCGAACGCGCCACTTCTGCCATCACGCGAGGTCAAAATCCGCGTTCATGACGGCGTCGAGATCGCGGTCGCGCTCTACATGCCGGAGGGCGACGGGCCGTTCCCGGTGCTGTTCGCGCCGTCGCCCTATCGCTATGACAACAACGCGCTGCCGGCGAGCCCGCAGTTCCTCTGGCGCGAGACCGGGCCGATCGAGTTCTATGTCGCGCACGGCTACGTCTATGCCAACATGGACGTGCGCGGCTGCGGCAAGTCCGGCGGCGAATTCCGCCTGCTCGACCGCAACGAGCAGAAGGACCTCTACGACGTCATCGAGTGGCTCGGCCACCAGCCGTGGTCGAACGGCAAGGTCGGCGGCATCGGCCAGTCCTATTTCTGCATGTCGCAATGGTGGATGGCGATCCAGAAGCCGCCGTCGCTCGCCTGCATCGCCGCCTTCGACGGGCTCAACGATCCCTACCGCGCCTCGGTCTATCAGGGCGGCATGCTGGGCGACTTCTTCGGCGCCTATTGGTGGAACCAGAACCGCATCATCAACCGCCATCCGGCCAACGGCGAGCATCCGCGCGAGCAGACTTGCGACCTCAACCTGCTGATCGCAGCAGCATCCGACCTACGACGATTTCTGGCGCGAGCGCTGCGCCGCCGAGCGGCTGACGAGATCGAGGTGCCGCTCTATTCGGTCGGCGTCTGGGGCAAGGTCGATCTGCACACCCGCGGCAACATCGACGGCTTCCGCCGCGCCAGCGGGCCGAAGAAGCTGAAGATGGTCGGGCCTGTCAACGCGTTCGCCGCCAACCGCGAGTTCAACAGCGCCGAGATGCACGAGAAGCTGCTGCTGCCGTTCTACGACCATTATCTCAAAGGCAAGAAGACCGATTATCTCGACCGCCCCGCGGTCGAGTATTTCGTGCGCGGCGCCGATGCGCGTGCGCACCGCCGAGACCTGGCCGCCGCCCGGCGTGCGTTACGTCACCTGGCATCTTGAGCGGACAGAAGTCCGGCAGCGTCACCTCGCTCAACGACGGCAGCCTGTCGCGCGAGGCGGCCGCGGGCGAGGCGAAGACGTCCTACGCCTATCCCAATCCGGGCTGGATGATGGGCGTGGTCGGCTTCGGGCCCAACAACGCAGCCCGATCCGGCGCGCCGCGTGCTGACCTTCACCACGCGCGCCGCTCGAGCAGCGATCTCGAGATCGCCGGGCCGATCAAGCTCACGCTCTACGCGCTCATCGACCCGCAACGACATGGACTTCTTCGTCAAGCTGTCCGAGCAGATGCCGCAGTCGCCCGAGGACCGCGCCAAGGACCTCAACCCGGCGTATTTCTGGATCACCAAGGGCTGGCTGCGCGCCTCGCACCGCGCGCTCGATCCGAAGAAAAGCACCGAGATGGAGCCCTACCACAGCCACACCAATCCGGAGCCGATCGAGCCCGGCAAGGTCTATCGCTTCGACATCAGCGTCGAGCCGATGGCGCACCGCTTCAAGAAGGGCAGCCGCGTGCGGCTCGAGATCGTCAACGGCGATTCGGCGGTCACCGACGTGCTGTGGACGCACTATTTCATCCCGAGCAAGATCGGCACCGACACGATCCACCATTCGGCCGAGCATCCGTCGGCGCTGATCCTGCCGGTGATGGAAGGCGCGTAGCGGCGCCGTTATTGCGTCGCGGCCTTGATGCCGAGTAGGGCACCGACCTCAGCGAGGCCCGCGCGCTGCTTGTCGATCGAGGCAGCGAGCGCGGCGGCGGAGCCGGGGACGACGACCTGGCCGGTGGCGGTCAGCCGCGCGTGGATGGCGGGGTCGTCCAGCGCGGTCTTCACGTCGGCCGCAACGCGCTCGCGCAGCGCCGGTGGCATGTCGCGCGCACCGAAGATTCCGACGAGACCGTCGAAATTCAGATCGGGGTAACCTGCCTGCGCGGCTGTCGGCACGCCAGGCAAGAGCGAGGTCGGCTCGCTGTTGGCGATCGCGATGATCTTGACATTGCCCGCCTCGGCCTGCGACCGCACGATCGCGTAGGCGGCCCAGTAGAGATGCACACGGCCCTTGGCCGCATCGGTCATCGCCTCGACCGGATTGCGATACGGCACCCTGACCATGTCGAGTCCCGCCTTCTTGATGTAGGAGCGCAGGATCAGGTCGGTGGCGCCGGTGATCGACGCCCAGTTCAGCTTTCCGGGCTGCGCGCGCGCCATTGCGAACAGCTCCTTCAGCGAATTGACGTTGAGCGAGGACGGCGCGGTGATCGCGATCAAGGTCGAGGTGACGCGGGCGACGGGTGAGAGATCGTGCGGATCGTACGACAGCTTGTCGTACATATAGGGGTGCGCGATGAACGACGACGACGGACCAAAGAACAGCACGTGGTCGTCGTGTGCATTGACAAACGTAGTGATTGCGACAATCCCGTCGCCGCCCGGACGATTCTCGACCACCACAGGCTGACCCCAGCGCGCGGCGAGCTTCTCGGCGACGAGGCGGGCGCCGATGTCGGCGCCCGAACCCGCTCCGAGCGGCAGGATGAATTTCACCGGCCTCTGCGGCCAAGTCTGCGCTGCCGCTGATGCCATGGAAAGCACAAGCGCAAACAGCCCGGCGGCGGCGCCGAGTGCGGCCTTCATTTTGCGCACGATATCCTCCAAGCTTCGCCAGCGATCAATCATGCCTCGGCGTCAGGCTGGATCGAGCTAAAAACATGGCACGCTTCAACATGCCGCGCCCCCGATCGGTCAGTACCACTGACTTACTGGAATTGGGATCGACTGCTGCGAAATAAACGATGCTCGGCCAAGCCGATCACGTCGAGCGCCCGAACTCGGCCCTGATCTTGTCGCTGTGCTCGCCGATCGCCGGCACCGGACCGTACTTGCGCGGCTCGCCGGCCCAAAGCGCGGCCGGCGCCGGATAGGACAGCGGCCCGCTCGGCGAGCCGATGGTGATGCGGCGCAGATGCGGATGCGCGCGCAAGCTCCGCCGGTGCCGTTGACGCGGCCGAAGGCGATGTCGGCCGCCGCGAGCTTCTCCACCAGCGCGTCGACATCGAGCGCGCCGAACGCCGCGGCGACCCGGCCGTCGGTCTCGGCGCGGCGCTTCACCCGCTCGATGTTGGTGGCGAAATCCGGATCGGCGGCGAGCGCCTTGTCGCCCATGCACCTTCTCGGCCAGCACGCGCCATTCGCGGTCGCTCTGGATCGAGATCAGAATGTCGGCGCCGTCCCGGATCTTGAACACGCCGTAGGGCGCGATCGAGGTGTGGGCGAGGCCGATGCGCTTCGGCGGCGCGCCGCCCTCGTGCTGCAGCAGCGGCGTCGTCATCCAGTCGGCCATGCCGTCGAACATCGACACGCGAGATCGCCGCGCCCTCGCCGGTGCTTGCCGCGCGCGATCAGCGCCTCGAGCACCGCCTCGTAGGCGTTCATGCCGGCGGCGATGTCGCAGACCGAGACGCCGACGCGCGCCGGCGCCTCCGGGCCCGCCGGTGACGGAGGCGACGCCGGCCTCGGCCTGGATCAGCATGTCGTAGGCCTTGCGCTGCGGCGTACGGCCCGGTGTCGCCGTAGCCCGACACCGAGCAGACGATCAGCCGCGGATAGTCGCGGCGCAGCCGCTCGACGGCGAAGCCGAGCTTGGCCACCGCGCCGGGCTTGAGGTTCTGGATGAACACGTCGGCCTTGCGCCAGCATCGCTTCGAGCAGCGCCTTGTCGTCGGGCTTGGTGAGATCGAGCACGAGCGATTCCTTGCCGCGGTTGAGCCAGACGAAATAGCTGCACTGCGCCGTGCACCAGCGTCGTCGTAGCCGCGGGCGAAATCGCCCTCCGGCCGCTCGATCTTGATGACGCGCGCGCCGGCGTCGGCGAGCCGGCACGAGCACATCGGCGCGGCCACTGCCTGCTCCAGGGAGACGACGAGGATGCCTTCCAGCGGGAGAGCCACAGCTTACCTCTCGTTCGTCATGCCGAGCGCGCACGACGTCGACGGGAGCGCGACTCGCGATCGCCCCCCTCTCCTTCCCCAAGGGGGAGGGAGCAGGCCGAGTTTGCGGCGATGCGGACGCTCGATCATCGACTCACCTAATACGACCTCGGCAGGCCGAGCACGTGCTCGGCGATGTACGACAAGCACCAGGTTGGTCGAGATCGGCGCCACCGTATAGAGCCGCGTCTCGCGGAACTTGCGCTCGATGTCGAACTCCTCGGCGAAGCCGAAGCCGCCGTGGGTCTGCACGCACATGTCGGCGGCGGCCCATGACGCCTCGGCGGCGAGCTGCTTCGCCATGTTGGCCTGCTCGCCGCAATCCTCGCCTGCCTCGTAGCGCTCGCGCGGCCTCGCTGCACCATCAATTCGGCGGCGCGCATCTGCATGTAGCAGCGCGCGATCGGGAACTGCACGCCCTGGTTCTGCCCGATCGGCCGGCCGAACACCGTGCGCT
This sequence comes from uncultured Alphaproteobacteria bacterium, assembly GCA_963702635.1. GTDB lineage: Bacteria > Pseudomonadota > Alphaproteobacteria > Rhizobiales > Xanthobacteraceae > Z2-YC6860. The sequence continues at coordinate 1,240,882 of CAVPDL010000001.1, read as the reverse complement.
CCTTGGCGTAGGCGGCGGCCTTGTCGATGAACCATTTGGCGTCGCCGATGCACTCCGACGCGATCAGGATGCGCTCGGCGTTCATGCCGGAGAGGATGTAGCGGAAGCCCTTGCCCTCCTCGCCGATCAGGTTCTCCGCCGGCATCCGCATGTTGTCGAAGAACACCTCGGTGGTGGCGTGGTTCATCATGGTGCGGATCGGGCGGATGGTGAGGCCCTTGCCTCACCGAACGCATGTCGACCAGGAACACCGACAAACCTTCCGTGCGCTTCTTGATTTCGCTCGCGCGGCGTGGTGCGCGCCAGCAGCAGCATCAGGTCGGAATGCTCGGCGCGCGAGGTCCAGATCTTCTGGCCGTTGACGACATAGCCGCTGTTGCCCTCGCGCACCGCGGTGGTGCGGAGCGACAGCGTGTCGGTGCCAGAGGTCGGCTCGGTGACGCCGAACGCCTGCAAGCGCAGCTCGCCCTTGGCGATGCCGGGCAAGTATTGCTTCTTCTGCTCGGCGCTGCCGTGACGCAGCACCGTGCCCATGGTGTACATCTGGGCGTGGCAGGCGGCGCCGTTGCAGCCCGCGTGATGGATCTCCTCGAGGATCGCGGACGCCGCCGACATGCGTGAGCCCCGAGCCGCCGTATTCCTCCGGGATCAGGGCCGCGAGAAAGCCGGCCTTCGTCAGCGCCTGGACGAACTCGCCCGGATAGGCGCGCTCGCGATCGACCTTGCGCCAGTATTCGCCAGGAAATTCCGCGCACAGCGCCCGCACCGCTTCGCGGATCGCGCTGAGGTCGTCGGCGCTTATCATCGGCGTTGCCACAAGCTGCCAATCCCCGCATTAAGTCCCGGCCCAGCCGCGAACTCCCAACCCTCCCCCCGCGAAGCGGTGGGGAGGGTCGACCGCCCAACGGGTCCGCGCGTAGCGCGGCCCGATGACAGGTTCCGGCGGTCGGGGTGGGGGGCGAGTATCGCGCAAAAGTACCCCCCACCCCCGACCCCTCCCCACCACTCGCTTCGCTCGCGGGGGGAGGGGAGCGGAGAGGCCGTGTGCGATAGGAAAAAAAAACTCATCCCTTGATCTCGGCGCGGCCGTTGCTCATGGCGACGACGTTGCGGGCCGGCACCAGCGCGCGGAAGCTCACGACATTGCCGTCGCGCCAGATTTCGGTGCGGATGGTCTCGCCCGGGAACACCGGCGCCGAAAAGCGCCCGCTCATGGCGGTGAAGTTCGTCGGATCGTAATTGCACACGCTCTTGAGCAACGCATGACCGACCACGCCGAAAGTGCCGAGCCCATGCAGGATCGGCCGCGGGAAGCCTGCGGCCTTGGCGACGTCGAGATCGGCGTGCAGCGGATTGAGGTCGGCGGACAGCCGATAGACCAGCGCCATCTCCGGCCGGGTGTCGAGATCGCAGACCAGATCGGGCGCGCGCTCCGGCGTCTTGTGCGTCGGCGGGCTCTCGCGCGGCGGACCGCCGAAGCCGCCGTCGGCGCGGGCGAACGTGGTCTGCGTCACGGTCGCGATCAGTTCGCCGCTCGCCTTGTCGGTGATCTTGCGCTCGGTGTAGATCACCGCGCCCTTGCCCGGCGCCCTTGTCGATCACGTCGACGATGCGGGTCTTGCCGATCACGGTGCCGCGCGGCTTGACCGGCGCATTCAGCGTGAAGCCCTGCTCGCCGTTGACGATCTTGCACCCAGTCGATGCCGGTGTCGAGATCGCGCACCCAGAAGCCGGGATAGCCGAGCAGGCAGGCGAAGGTCGGCAGCGCCTTCAGGTTTTTCTCGTAGACGAAGTCGAGCTGCTGGCGATCCATCGGATCGTGGCCGAGACCGACGCCGAGCGCATAGAGCATCGTATCCTTCACGGTGTAGACTGTGCTCGGCGTCAGGAATTTTCAGCGCCAGGAGCTTGTCGTAGTTGATGGCCATGTCCCACTCCGACGCCACATTCTCTGCCGTCATCACCGGGCCGCCGCGAAGCGGCGAGACCCGGTGATCCCGCTTAGCATGGCATATTGCTTTCCTAAGCGGGATGGCCGGGTCAAGCCCGGCCATGACGTCGCTGGGTGAGGCCAACGCCCCGCCTCAAATCGGGTCCCAGGAGAACACGTCGCCGGAGCGGTCGAGCGGCGTGAACGAGGGGCCGAACGCGCCCTTGAGCTGGGCGTCGATCTTCTCCGGCGTCCAGCCGTCGCTGCGGTGGATGGCGCGGATCGGCCGGGTCTGGTTGAACAGGAAAATCTCGTTGTTGCGCACCGAGAAAATCTGCCCGGAGATGCCGGCGGCCTTGTCGGAGCCGAGATAGACCACGAGCGGCGCGATCTTTTCCGGCGTCATCTGCTGCAGGCGCGCGACGCGCTCCTTCTCGGCGTCGGTCTCGGTCGGGATCGAGCCGATCATGCGGCCCCAGGCGAACGGCGCGATGGCGTTGGAGCGCACGTTGAAACGCTGCATGTCGAGCGCGATGCCGCGCGACAGGCCGACGATGCCCATCTTCGCCGCCATGTAGTTGGCCTGGCCGAAGTTACCGACCAGGCCCGAGGTCGAGGTCATGTGGATGAAGCTGCCGGAGTTCTGCTCGCGGAAATGCGCCGGCGCAGGCGCGGCTCATCGAGAACGAGCCGTGCAGGTGCACGGAGATGACGTCGGACCAGTCCGACCAGCTCATGCGGTGGAAAATCTTGTCGCGCAGGATGCCGGCGTTGTTGACCAGGATGTCGACGCGGCCGAACGCGTCGAGCGCGGCCTTGACGATCTGGTCGGCGTTCTGCGGCTCGCCGATCGACAAGCGTCGAGGCGATGGCCTGGCCGCCCTTCTTCTTGATCTCGTCGACCACCTGCTGCGCCGGCCCGGCATCGCCGCCGGAGCCGTCGAGCGCCGCGCCGACGTCGTTGACCAGGACCTTGGCGCCCTCCTCGGCCATCAGCATGGCGATGGCGCGGCCGATGCCTCGCCCCGCCCCGGTGACGATGGCGACTTTTCCTTCGACGATGCCCATTGGTTTTCTCGACCCGTGCCACACGCACCGCCGTCACCCCCGGGCTTGACCCGGGGGTCCATGAAGCGGTGCTTCAGGTATTGACCTTACCGCCGTTGCAAGCGGCGCGTCATCATGGATCGCCGGGGCATAGGCGAGCGCAGCGACGCCGTCCTTCGGACGGCTATGCCCGGCGATGACGCCGAGTGCGGGCAAGCGCGCTGCCACACGTGTCCCGGGCGAGCGAAGCGAGACCCGGGACCCCGGTTTCTATTTCAATGAGCAAGCTGTTGGGTCCCGGGTCTGCAGCGCACCACTCCGCTACGCTTCGTGCTGCGCTGCGCCCGGGACACGAGGCTGGTCCTACCCCCAAACCTCGTCGGCCACCTCGACGATCATCCGCAGCTTCGCCCATTGCTCGTCCTCGGTGAGCGTGTTGCCCTCCTCGGTCGAGGCGAAGCCGCATTGCGGCGACAGCGCGAGCTGGTCGAGCGGGCAGAACTTCGCCGCCTCCTCGATGCGGCGCTTGATCTCGTCCTTGGATTCGAGCTTGCCGGATTTCGAGTGACCAGGCCGAGCACGACGACCTTGCCCTTGGGCACGAAGCGCAACGGCTCGAAACCGCCGGCGCGTTCGGTGTCGTACTCCAGGAAATAGCCGTGGACGTTGGTGCGGCCGAACAGCACCTCGGCCTCGGCCTCGTAGCCGCCCGTGCCCATGAAGGTCGATCGGAAGTTGCCGCGGCACAGATGCATGGTGATCACCATGTCGGACGGAATGTCCGACATCGCCGCGTTGATCAGATCGGCGTAGAGCGGGCCGAGCTTTGCCGGATCGTCGCCGCGCTTGGTCATGGTGTCGCGGTATTTCGGATCGCACAGCATGGCGATGAACACCTCGTCGAGCTGCAGGCTGCGGCAGCCGGCATCGGCGAAGCCGCGCACCGCCTTCCTGTAGGCGTTGCCGAGATCGTCCCAGAACCGGTCCATCGCCGGGTAGGCCGTCTTGCTGACCGGCAGCATCGCCGGACGGCCGTAGATCGCCGACGGCGACGGAATGGTGATCTTCGGCGTACGCTTGGTGTGGGCAGCGACGAACTTGAAGTGCTCGACCATCGGGTGCGGACCCTTCATGTCGAGCTTGCCAGTGACCTGGACGCCCTCGTTGCGCGTCGGCCCGCCGGAAAACGCCACGCCGGAATCCATCACGTGCTTCTCGGCGCCGTCGAGGCCCCAGAGGAAATCCATGTGCCACCAAGAGCGGCGGAACTCGCCGTCGGTGATGGCGTGCAGGCCGACATCCTCCTGCTTCTTGATGACGCGCTCGATCTCGCGATCCTCAATGTCCTTCAGCGCCTGCGGCGTGATCTCGCCCTTGGCGCGTCTGGCGCGGGCCTCGTGCAGCACCTTGGGACGCAGCAGGCTGCCGACGTGGTCGGCGCGGAATGGCGGTTTGGTTCGTTGCATCGGTGGCTTCCTTCGAGACAGATCGTGAATGGTGAGTAGCGAATAGTGAGTAGCGAATAGCGAATTGAAAGGAAGAATTACCCGTCACTTACTATCCGCTATCCGCTATTCGCTACTCGCTCAAGTCATCCCCACACCTCATCCGCCAGTTCCACGATCATCCGCAGCTTCGCCCATTGCTCCTCCTCGGACAGGATGTTGCCCTCGTCGCTCGACGAGAAGCCGCATTGCGGCGACAGGCAGAGCTGGTCGAGCGGCACGAACTTCGCCGCCTCGTCGATGCGGCGCTTGATCTCGTCCTTGGATTCCAGCGTGCCGAATTTCGACGTGACCAGGCCGAGCACGACGATCTTGCCCTTGGGCAGGAAGCGCAGCGGCTCGAAGCCGCCGGCGCGCTCGCTGTCGAACTCCATGAAGTAGCCGTGCACGTTGATGTTGTTGAACAGCATCTCCGCGACCGGCTCGTAGCCACCCGAGGCGATGAAGGTCGAGCGGAAGTTGCCGCGGCACAGATGCATGGTGATGGCCATGTCGGCCGGGATGTCGGAGATCGCGGCGTTGATCATGCCGGCGTAGATGCCGGGCAGCGTGTCCGGGTCCTCGCCGCGGTCGATGACGATCTGGCGCTGCTTGGGATCGCACAGATAGGTGAAGTTGACCTCGTCGAGCTGCAGATAGCGGCAGCCGGCGTCGGCGAAGGCGCGCACGCACTTGCGGTAGGTCTGGCCGAGATCGCGGTAGAACTCGTCCATGTCGGGATAGATCGCTTCCGGCACGGCGTCGCGGCCGTGGCGGAAATGCACGGCCGACGGCGACGGGATCGTCATCTTCGGCGTCTGCCTGGTGTGCGCCTGCACGAACTTGAAATGCTCGATCATCGGGTGGCCGGTGAACCCGCCGAGCTTCTTGGTGACCCTGATCACCACCTGCTTCGGCTGGATGGCGCCCTGGAACTTGAACTTTCGCTCGCCGGTCCGGGATTCGATGCCGTCCAGGCCTTCGAGGAAATCGGTCTGCCAGGAGCGGCGGCGGTTCTCGCCGTCGGTGATCGACTTGAGGCCGACCTCCTCCTGCTTCTTGATCAGGGCTGCGATCTCGCGGTCTTCGACGGCCTTGAGCTTGGCGGCGTCGATCTCGCCGGCTGCCCGCTTGGCCCGCGCCTCCTTCAGCGCGGCGGAACGCAGCAGGCTGCCGACGTGGTCGGCGCGGTATGGGGGGCTGGTTCGTTGCATTGCCAGTTCTCTCTCTTTCTTGTCCCGCACGCGGTGCAGCGCGAAGCGGTGCGCCGCAGATGCGGGACCCCGGTTTCTTACTGCAAAACACCGGGGTCCCGGGTCTGCAGCGCGTCATTTCATGCCGCGCTGCGCCCGGGACACGAGGCCTTCACCTGCCCCACACCTCGTCCGCCAGTTCCACGATCATCCGCAGCTTCGCCCATTGCTCGTCCTCGGCCAGGATGTTGCCCTCCTCGGTCGAGGCGAAGCCGCATTGCGGCGACAGGCAAAGCTGGTCGAGCGCGATGTATTTTGTGGCCTCGTCGATGCGGCGCTTGAGCGCGTCCCTGGATTCCAGAGTCGCCGGATTTCGACGTGACGAGGCCGAGCACCACGGTCTTGCTCTTCGGCACGAAGCGCAGCGGCTCGAAGCCGCCGGCGCGGTCGCTGTCGTACTCCATGAAATAGGCCTGGATGTTGACCTCGTTGAACAGGATTTCCGCGACCGGCTCGTAGCCGCCGGAGGCGACGAAGGTCGACTGGAAGTTGCCGCGGCACAGATGCATCGCCGTGGTCATGTCGGCAGGCACGTCGGAGATCGCCGCGTTGATCATCCTGGCGTAGTCGTGCGGCATCTTGTTCGGGATCGTCGCCGCGCTCGGTAACCTGCTGGCGCAATTTCGGATCGCACAGATAAGTGAAATTGACCTCGTCGAGCTGGATGTAGCGGCAGCCGGCGTCGGCGAAGGCGCGCACCGCCTTGCGGTAGCTCTGGCCGAGATCGCTGTAGAAATCCTCCATGTCGGGATAGATCGTCTCCGGCACCGCCGAGCGGCCGTAACGGAAGTGCAGCGACGACGGCGACGGGATCGTCATCTTCGCCGTCTGCTTGGTGTGCGGACTGCACGAACTTGAAATGCTCGATCATCGGATGCGGCGTGTACGACGCCGAGCTTGCCGATGACGCGCAGCATCATCGGCTTGGGCTGCTTGCCCTGGAACGCGATCTTGCGCTCGCCGAGATAGGCCTCGACGCCATCGAGCCTGCCAAGAAAATCGTAGTTCCAGAAGGCGCGGCGGTATTCGCCGTCGGTGATCGATTTGAGACCCGACCGCCTCCTGCTTCTTGATGATCGCCTCGATCTCGCGATCCTCGACGGCCTTGAGCTGCTCGGCGGTGATTTCGTTCTTCTCCCGCCTGGCGCGGGCGTCCTTCAACGCGGCGGAGCGAAGCAGGCTGCCGACATGGTCGGCGCGGAACGGCGGCTTGGTACGCTGCATAACGTTCTCGTTGGTTTGCGCATCACCTATCGGTTGTCATGGCTGGGCTTGACCCGGCCATCCCGCCTAGGGACGCAGTGTCTTCCTAAACGGGATCACCGGGTCATGCCGCCTCGCGGCAGCCCGGTGATGACGGGCAGCGTATTTGGTCATTTCCCCCACACTTCCTCTGCCAGTTCCACGATCATCCGAAGCTTCGCCCATTGCTCGCCCTCGGCCAGCACGTTGCCCTCCTCGGTCGAGGCGAATCCGCATTGCGGCGACAGGCAAATCTGGTCGAGCGCGACGTATTTGGCGGCCTCGTCGATGCGCCGCTTGATGGCGTCCTTGCTCTCCAAGGCGCCGGTCTTCGAGGTCACGAGGCCGAGCACGATCTGCTTGCCGCCCTTGGGAAAGAACCGCAGCGGCTCGAAGCCGCCGGCGCGCTCGCTGTCGTATTCCAGGAAATAGCCGTCGAGCGGGATTTCGTTGAAGATCACCTCGGCGATCGGCTCGTAGCCGCCCGAGGCGATGAAGGTCGAGCGGAAGTTGCCGCGGCAGGAGTGCATCGTCACCACCATGTCGGACGGTCGGTCCTTGATCGCGTCGGCGATCATGCGGGCGTAGATGTTCGGCAGCTTGTCGGGTTGGTCGCCGCGCTCACGCGAAAGCTCGATCTCGCGCGCATCGCAGAGCATCGACCAGGCGGTGTCGTCGAGCTGCAGGTAGCGGCAGCCGGCGTCATAGAATGCCTTCACGGCCTTCTTATACGCCGCGGCAAGATCGTGGAAGAACGCATCGAGGTCCGGATAGATGCCCCTGTTGATCGCGCGGCCCTGTCGGAAATGCAGCACACCAGGCGCCGGGATCGTCATCTTCGGCGTGACCTTGGCGCGATCCTTGACGAACTTGAAGTCGGCGAGATGCGGATGGCCGGAAAAGCCGACCTTGCCGATGGTGCGCACGCTCTCCGCCTTGGTCTCGACGCCGGCAAACATTATGCCCTTGCCGGTCGAGTACATCTCGACGCCGTCGAGGCCCTTGAAGAAGTCGAACTGCCACCACGAGCGGCGCAATTCGCCATCGGTGACGAGCTTCAGGCCGATCTCCTCCTGCTTCCTGATGACCTTCTCGATCTCGCGGTCCTCGATGGCGCGGAGCTGAGCCGCGCTCAGTTCGCCCTTGGCGACCCTTAAGCGCGCATCCTTCAGCGCCTGCGGCCGCAGCAGGCTGCCGACGTGGTCGGCGCGGAACGGGGCCCGGGTGCGCTGCATTTCGCCGTTACTTGCCCCAGATCTCGTCGGCAAGCTCAACCACTTCGCGCATCTTCGCCCATTGCTGTTCGTCGGTCAGCACGTTGCCTTCCTCAGTCGAGGCGAAGCCGCACTGCGGCGACAGCGCGAGCTGCTCCAGCGGCGCGAACTTGGCCGCCTCGTCGATGCGGCGCTTGACGGTGTCCTTGGTCTCCAAGGTGCCGCTCTTCGAAGTGATGACGCCGACCACGGCGATCTTCTTGCCCTTCGGCAGGAAGCGCAGCGGCTCGAAACCGCCGGCGCGCTCGCTGTCGTATTCGAGGAAATAGCCGTCGTAGTTGCACTGCCCAAGCATCCGCTCGGCGATCGGCTCGTAGCCACCCGACGAAATCCAGGTCGAGCGGAAATTGCCGCGGCAGACGTGGGTGGTGATCACCATGTCGGCCGGCTTGTCCTTGATCGAGTCGTTGATGACGCGGGTGTAGTCGTCGGCCAAGGTCGCTGTGTTCATGCCGCGATCCTTGGCCTTCTTCATCTCGGCGTCGGAACAGAGATAGGCCCAGGCCGTGTCGTCGAATTGCAGATAGCGGCAGCCGGCGTCGTAGAACGCCTTTACGGCCTGCCGATACGCGGCGGACAAATCGGAGAAGATGGCATCGCGGTTCGGATAGAACTTGGTGTCGACCGCGTTGGGCTCGAGGCGGAAATGCATCACCGTCGGCGACGGGATGCACATCTTCGGCGTCACCTTGGTGTGCTGCTTGACGAACTTGAAGTGGTCCAGCATCGGATGATTGCCGAAACCGATCTTGCCGTTGACGCGGATGCTCTTCGGCTTGGTCTGCACGCCTTGGAACTGGATGCCGTGGTCGAGCTCGTAGATCTCGACGCCGTCGAGGCCATCGTAGAAATCGAAATGCCAGAACATGCGGCGATATTCGCCGTCGGTCGCGCATTGCAACCCGACCTCTTCCTGCTTCTTGATGACCTTTGGAATTTCCTGGTCCTCGACCTTCTTCAGGTCGGCCGCGCTGATCTGACCCTTCTCACGCTTGGCACGCGCCTCGTGGATGGCCGGCGTGCGCAGAAAGCTGCCGACATGGTCGGCGCGATAGGGCGGCGTGGTTCGTTTCATTGGATTGTCTCCTCACTCGGAACTGCTGGCGTTGCCGGAAGCATCGCACGGTCGCCCGTCAGTGGTCGAGAACCGCCCCGTTCGTCAACCCTGAACCGAGACAGCGGCATGCGCGGCCGCCGTGGGACTCTTCCCATCACAGAGCCCGCCGGCTCGGACAGCGGCGCGCAGGACAGCGGTTTTCTGCGGCAAAATGCGCCGAAAGGTCGCGCCGGACACGGCCCACTCGCTTGCGACCACTCGGGATTTCGCCCTAGTATCCGGCCCGAGACCGGCCGTGCACCCATGCACCCGGTGCACCATCCTGGGAGGGAGTTCGATGATCAAACGCGTTCTCGCGGCGTCCGCCGCGCTTGCGATTTCGGCCGCGGTGGCCCAGGCGCAGGAGGTCAAGATCGGCCTGGTGGCGCCGTTCACCGGCATCGGCGCCGAGCTCGGCCAGCAGATCGACCGCGGCATGGAGCAATACCTCAAGCTCAAGGCCGACGAGTACAAGCCCTACAAGATCAACCTCATCAAGCGCGACGACAAGAACCCGTCGGGCGCCGACTCCAAGATCGCGGTGCAGGAGCTGCTGACCCAGGACAACGTCGACGCGCTGGCCGGCTGGATCTATTCGCCGAACGCGATCGCCTCCGCGCCGGTCGTCACCGCCGGCAAGAAGATCGGCGTCATCATGAACGCCGGCACCGCGCACATCACCACCATGTCGCCGTACTTCGTGCGCACCTCGTTCAGCATGTGGCACGCCGGCTACGCGCTGGGCGAGGCCGCGGCCAAGCAGCTCAAGGCCAAGACCGCGGTGGTCGGCTACAGCGACTTCCCGCCCGGCAAGGACAGCCTCGCCGCCTTCAAGCGAGCGTTCGAGGCCAGCGGCGGCAAGGTCATCGACGAAATCCCGATGGGCGGCCCGGCGCAGGTGCCGGACTTCACGCCGTTCTTCCAGCGCGCCAAGGACAAGAAGCCGGACGTGTTCTTCGTCTTCGTGCCGGCCGGCGACCACGCGCTCGCCGTGGTCAAGACCTACGCCGCGCTCGGCATGAAGGCCGCCGGCATCAAGCTGATCGGCCCGGGCGACATCACCCAGGACACCAAGCTGCAGGCGATGGGCGACGCCGCCGTCGGCCTGATCACCATGCACCACTACAACGCCGACCTCGACAACGCCGAGAACAAGGCTCTCGTCGCGTCGTGGAAGAAGGACTACGGCCCCGACGCGACGCCGGACTTCATGGCGGTCGGCGCCTATGACGGCATGGCGGTGCTCGCGCACATGATCAAGGCCACCAAGGGCAAGATCACCGACACCGCCGCCGCGCTCGACTCGCTGAAGGGCTGGAAATACAACAGCCCGCGCGGCCCGATCTCGATCGATCCCGCCACCCGCGACATCGTCATGAACGAGTATCTGGTCGAGGTCGTGAAGGGCAAGGACGGCAAGCTGCACCAGAAGCAGCTCGGCAAGATCGACAACGTCAAGGATCCCTGCAAGGAGCAGAAGATCGGCCCCTGCGCGCCGAAGAGCTGAGCCTTCGCCGGTTTCTCATGCGACAGACCGCCGCCCCATCGGGGCGGCGGTTTTGTTTTGGCGATGGCATGCGCTCCTTGAGGCCACCCTCCGTCCTCTCCGCGTCATTGCCAGGCTTGACCCGCCTGCGGGCCGTAGCATCCATCGAGATGCCGTGCGACCTCTACCTTCGGCGGGCGAAGGCCCAGCAATCCATGATGAGTCGCACCGATGAAAACCGTACGGATGTGCCGTGCGGCGCTGCCTCATGGATGCCCGGTTCAAGCCCGGACATGACGCCGAGAACGGGGTGAGGCAGAAAGACACCAAGCTTCATTCTCACAACGGCATGCTCTACTATCCGGCCAAGCCGGGCCAACCGGCAGGGGATGCAGAGAATGCAGCGGGCGCGAGTCATGGCGGCATACGCCTGTTTCCGGCGAATTCGCCCGTGATCTTCGGCATCGACATCGCCAGCATGCTGCTCGGCGGCCTGGCCGCCGGCATGGTGCTGTTCATCGTGTCGGTCGGCCTGTCGGTGACCATGGGGCTGATGGGCTTCGTCAACCTCGCCCACGGCGGCTTCGCCATGATCGGCGGCTACGTCATCGTGCTGGCGATGAACCGCCTGGGCATGCCGTTCGTCGCTGGCGCTGGCGTTCGGCTTCATCGTCATCGCCGCGGTCAGCGTGGTGTTCGAGCGGCTGCTCTACTCGCGGCTCTACCGCGCCGCCGAGCTCGACCAGGTGCTGTTCACCATCGGCCTGGTGTTCATCGATGATCGCGGCGGTGACGCTGGTGGTCGGGCCGGAGACCCAGCCGCTGACCCTGCCGGCCTGGATGCAGGGCCAGATCAATCTCGGCTTCATGAGCTACCGCACCTACAGCATCGTGCTGATCGTGGTCGGCGTCGTCATCATGCTCGGGCTCTGGCTCGGCTTCGAGCGCACCCGCATGGGCGCGCAGATCCGCGCCGCGGTCGACAACCGCCGCATGGCCGAATCGCTCGGCATCAACATCGACCGGCTGTTCACCCTCACCTTCGCGTTCGGCAGCGGCATGGCGGCGCTCGGCGGCGGGCTCGGCGCCGAGTTCCTCGGCCTCGATCCGCAATATCCGCTCAAATACCTGGTGTACTTCCTGATCGTGGTCGCGGTCGGCGGGCTCGGCCGCATCACCGGCGTGTTCTACGCCGCGCTGATCATCGGCGTGCTCGACTTCGCGCTCAAGATATACCTCCCGCAGGGCGGCACGCTGTTCATCTACGCGCTCACCATCCTGCTGCTGCTGTGGCGGCCGCAGGGCCTGTTCGGGCAGGTCGGCATGAGCGTGGCTTCCGACCTCACGCGACCATCCGGCGGCGCGCGCGCTCGCCCGCCGCCACCGGCTGCGCTGGTGGGAGCCGCTGCCCTGGCTCCTGGCGCTCGCCTTCTACTTCGCTTTCCCGCGCTATCTCGGCTTCGGCACCGAGCTCCTGATCACGATCCTGTTCGCGATCTCGCTCGATCTCGCGCTCGGCTATGCCGGCATCGTCACGCTCGGCCACGCGGCGTTCTTCGGCGCCGGCGCCTATACGGTCGGCATGCTGGCCAAGCACGGCATCTGGACCGAGCCGATCACGGGCCTGATGCTCGCCGCGGCGGTGGCGGCCGCGGTCGGGCTTCGCCTCCGGCGCTGGTGCTGCTGCGCACCACCGGGCTGACGCTGCTGATGCTGACGCTCTGCACCATGGCGCTGCTGGAGGAGGCCGCCAACCTCGGCGCACGACTACACCGGCGGCTTCGACGGCCTGCCAGCCTGCCGATCCCGCCGCTGTTCGGGCTGTTCGAGTTCAACCCGCTCTATTCCCAGCACGCAGTATCTCTACGTGCTCGGCGTGCTGTTCGTCTGCTTCGTGTTCGTGCGCACGCTGGTCTATTCGCCGTTCGGCCAGAGCCTGACCGGCATCCGCGAGAACACGCTGCGCATGCACGCGGTCGGCGCGCCGGTGCGCACGCGGCTGGTCGTCTGCTACACGATCTCGGCGGCGATCGCCGGCATCGCCGGCGGCACTCTGGGCGCAGGCCAACGCCTACGTGAACCTGAGCACGCTCGGCCTCGACCGCGCCGCCACCGTGCTGATCATCCTGGTGCTCGGCGGCTACGGCCGGCTCTACGGCGCCTTCGTCGGCGCCGTCGCCTACATGGCGCTCTCGCATTTCCTGTCGAAGGTCTATCCCACCGCCTGGCAGCTCGGCCTCGGCCTGCTGCTGGTGGTGATCGCGCTGTTCGCGCGCAGCGGCATCCTCGGCATCGTCGAGACGCTGACGCGCGCGCCGCGACAGGCGCGGCAAGCCGTCATGACCGCGCTGCTCGAGACCCGCGTCGCTCAGCAAGAACTTCGGCGCGCTGCGCGCCACGCGCGACGTCAACTTCCAGCTCGAGGCAGGCGCGCGCCACGCGCTGATCGGCCCGAACGGCGCCGGCAAGACCACCTTCATCAACCTGCTCACCGGCGTGCTGACGCCGAGCGCCGGCGAGGTGCTGCTCAAGGGCCGCGACATCACCGGCGTCGCGCAGGCCGAGCGGGTCAAGCTCGGCATCGCCCGCACCTTCCAGATCAACCGGCTGTTCCGCGGCCTCTCGGTGCTGGAGAACGTCTACATGGCGATCGCCGAGCGGGTCGGCGCGGCGCCCGACATGCTCCGGCCGGCCGGCTCGCGCCGCGACGTGATCGACGAGGCGATGGAGCTGCTCGACCCGCTCAAGCTCGCCGACGACGCGCACCAGACCATTCCGGAACTGCCCTACGGCCGCCAGCGGCTGGTCGAGCTTGCCATCACGCTCGGCCTGAAGCCCGAGGTGCTGCTGCTCGACGAGCCGGCCGCCGGCGTGCCGAGCGCCGAGAGCCACATCATCCTCGACGCCATCGACGCGCTGCCGAAGAACATCGGCGTGCTGATCATCGACCACGACATGGACCTGGTGTTCCGCTTCGCCAAGAACATCACCGTGCTGGTGCGCGGCGCGGTGTTCGCCGAAGGCACGCCGCAGGAGATCGGCGCCAACCCCGACGTGCGCGCGGTCTATCTCGGGCAGGCCACGCATCATGGCTGAGCGCTGCATCGAGCTCGAAGCGCGTGTCGGCCGGCTACGGCGAGACCGTGGTGCTGGAGGACATCAACCTCGCGCTGGCGCCGGGCGAGAGCATCAGCGTGATCGGCCGCAACGGCGTCGGCAAGACCACGCTGCTGGCGACCATCATGGGCCACACCACGCTGCACAAGGGCGAGGTGCTGCTCGGCGGGCACGAGCCTCAACCGCGTGCCGGTCTATCGCCGCGCCGCCGCCGGCCTCGGCTTCGTGCCGCAGGAGCGCGAGATTTTTCCCTCGCTCAGCGTGCGGGAGAATCTCGAGGTCGGCGCCCGGCCGGGCCACTGGACGCAGGAGCGGGTGTTCGAGCTGTTCCCGAACCTGCAGGAGCGCCTCGACAACAGCGGCAACCAGCTCTCCGGCGGCGAGCAGCAGATGCTGTCGATCGCGCGCGCGCTGCTGACCAACCCGAGCGTGCTGCTGATGGACGAGCCGACCGAGGGGCTGGCGCCGGTGATCGTCGAGGCGCTGACCGCGGTGCTGGTGCAAGCTTCGCAGCGAGAGCGGGCTGTCGATCATCCTGGTCGAGCAGAACAGCCGCGTGGCGCTCGAGCTTCTCCGACCGCAGCGTGGTGCTGGACAAGGGCCGCATCGTCTATGACGGCGCCTCGGCGGCGCTGCGCGACGATCCGGAGCGGCTGGCCAAGCTGATCGGCGTGAGCGAATAAGTCGCGGGCCTGCCGCGGCCATAGCCTTGCGGACAAGCCCGAAAGAGCCGGATAATTCCAAATCGGAATCGTCTCCACTCTGGGGAAGAAGATCATGGTCATTCAGCGACGCCAATTTCTTCGGCTTACGGGAGGCGCGGCGGTTCTTCCCGCCCTGCCGCGGGTCGCAGCCGCGGAGGCCTATCCGTCGCGGCCGGTGCACATCCTGGTCGGCTATGCCGCCGGCGGCGGCGTCGACATCGCCGCGCGGCTGATCGGGCAATGGCTGTCGGAGCGGCTTGCACCAGCAGTTCGTCGTCGAGAACCGCACCGGCGCCGCCACTAACATCGCGACCGAAGCGGCCGTGCGCTCGCCGCCCGACGGCTACACGCTGCTGCTGGTCAACGCCGCGAATGCGATCAATGCGACGTACTACGAAAATCTCAGCTTCAATTTCCTGCGCGACATGGCGCCGGTCGCCGGCATCGGCCGCTTTCCCTACTTCATGGCGGTCAACCCGTCGTTCCCGGCCAAGAACGTTGCCGAGTTCATCGCCTACGCCAAGGCCAATCCGCGCAAGGTCAACATGGGGACCGGCGGGGCCGGTGGGCCGGATCACGCCTCGGGCGAGCTGCTGCAATTGATGACCGGCATCCAGATGACGCACGTGCCGTATCGCGGCACTGCGCCAGCCCTCACCGATCTGATCAGCGGCCAGGTGCATATGGTGTTCTGCACCATCCCGTCGGCAATCCAGTACATCAAGGCCGGAACGTTGCGGGCGTTGGCGGTGACGGGGGCGACGCGCTACGAGGCGATGCCGGATATTCCAACCGTGGGCGAAACCGTGAAGGGATTCGAATCGGCCCAGTGGTATGGCGTCGGCGTGCCGGCCGGCACCCCGCCGGAGATCGTCGCCGCCTTGAACAAGGAGATCAACGCCGGTCTCAACGATCCGAAGCTGAAGGGCCGCCTTGCCGAACTCGGCGGCACCCCGTTCCTGATGACGCCCGCCGAATTCGGCAAGTACCTCGCCGCCGAAACCGACAAGATGGGCAATGTGATCAAGGCCGCAGGCATCAGCGTGAAATGAAGCTCTCCCGCCGCTGCCTGCTTCGCCTCGCGGCGCTCGCCGCGCTGCCGCTGGGAACGGCCATGGCCAATGCGCAAAGCTATCCGTCGAGACCGGTGCGGCTCGTCGTCGGCTTCCCGGCCGGCGGGCCGAACGACATCCTCGGCCGGCTGATCGCGCAATGGCTGTCGCAAAAGCTCGGCCAGCCGTTCGAGGTCGAGAACAAGGCCGGCCAGTCCGGCAACATCGCGACCGAGGAGGTCGTGCATGCGCCGGCCGACGGATATACGCTGCTTCTGGTCGGGCCGGCCAACGCGCTGTCGGGCTCGCTCTATCCGAACCTGCCGTTCAACTTCCTGCGCGACATCGCGCCGGTCGCCGGCGTCACCCGCGAGCCGCTGGTGATGGTGGTGCATCCGTCGGTGCCGGCGAAGACCGTGCCGGAGTTCCTCGCCTACGCGAAAGCCAATCCGGGCAGGTGAAGATGGCCTCGACCGGCATCGGCAGCTCGCCGCATGTCACCGGCGAGCTGTTCAAGCAGATGACCGGGCTCAATCTCGACGTCGTGCACTACGCCGGCGGCGGGCCGGGGCTGAAGGCGATGATCGAAGGCCAGGCGCAGGTGATGTTCGAGCCGATGTCGGCGTCGATCGGCCCGGTGCGAGGTGGCAAGCTTCGCGCGCTGGCGGTCACCACAGCGCAGCGCATCAGCGGCGCTGCCGGAGGTGCCGGCGCTGGCCGAGACCGTGCCGGGCTTCGAAGCGAGCGCCGTCACCGGCCTCGGCGTGCCGAAGGGCACGCCGGCCGACGTCATCGAAGTGCTGAACAAGGCGGTGCAGGCGGCCTTCGCCGATCCGGCATGAAGGCAAGCTCGCCGACACCGGCGGCACGCCGCTGCCCGGGAGTGCGGCGGATTTCGCCAAGCTGCTCGCGGCCGAGACCGAGAAATGGGGCCAGCGTGGTCAAGGCGGCGGGATCAAGGTGGAGTGAGGCGCGAAACGCCACGTTCGCTCGGCGTCATCGTCGGCGCTGGAACGCGCCGAAGGCTCGCAGTCCGCGTGATCCCGACAATGCCGGGCAAGGTCGCACTCACACGACTGCGCTGCGCCGGGTCGAGCCTGGCCATGCACGTGGTGTGGTCGCCATGACGCAAATGCGCTACGCGTGCGCCTTGCGCTGCGGATCGATGATCTTCTCGAGCTTGCCGAGCACGTGCATGCACGGCAGCAACTGCTGCAGGCTGCCGTTCGGCTCGCGCTTTTCCTGGATCGCCTTGATGAACTCGCGGTCCTCCAGCTCGATGCCGTCCATCGACACGTCGACCTTCGACACGTCGATCTTGTTGTCCTTGCCGTCGCTCAAGTCGTCGTAGAACGCCTTGAACGTGCCGTTGTCGCAGATGTAGCGGAAGAACGATGCCGAGCGGCCCGTCGTTGTTGAACGACAGCGACAGCGTCAGCATCGCGCCCGACGGCGTCCGCGCCACGATGCCCATGTCCATCGCGATGTTGAGCTGCGGATGGATCGGCCCCTGCACCGCGTAGCAGTCGGAGATGTTCTCGCCGGCCTGGTACTGGAACAGGTCGATGGTGTGGGCGGCGTGGTGCCACAGCAGATGATCGGTCCAGCTCCGCGCATTGCCGGCGGCGTTGATGTTCTTCCGCCGGAAGAAATAGGTCTGCACGTCCATCTGCTGGATTTTCAGCTCGCCCTCCTCGATCTTCTTGTGGACGTACTGGTGGCTCGGATTGAAGCGCCGCACGTGGCCGCCCATCGCGGTGACGCCGGTCTCCTTGGCGATCTTCACCAGGTTCTCGGCGTCTTCGACGCTAGTCGGTGACCGGGATTTCGACCAGCACGTGCTTGCCGGCGCGCATCACCTGCTCGCCCTGGCGGAAGTGCATCTTGGTCGGCGTGGTCAGGATCACCGCGTCGGCGCGCTTGATGCCTTCGCTCAAATCGCCGGTGTAATGCGGGATGCCGTATTTCTTGGCGACCGGCGGCGGTCGAATCCTGGTTGCCGCCGACCAGCGAGGTGACTTCCACGCCCTGGATGCGCTTCAACGCATCGAGATGCTTCTGGCCAAAAGCGCCCTGGCCGGCGACACAGATTTTCATGGGAATCTCTCTTCAACGATTTGATAGGAATGATGACGTCATTCCGCTGTCATGCGCGGGCTTGACCCACGCATCCCGCTCAGGCTGGCACAGTGCCTGCATAAGCGGGATGGCCGGGACAAGCCCGGCCATGACGGAGCAAGGGGCTCACTTGCAACAAACCTCTAGCTCCGAATGCGCTGGATCTTTTGCCGCGCGGCGGCGCGCTTCATTTTCGACGCTGGCTTGCCTGAACTTTTTCTCGTCGCCTTCTTCCGGTTCTCCAGGATGATGTGGCCGACCGCGGTGTTCGACGCCGGCACGGTGTAGAAGCGGTAGACCTCGTCGACCTTGTCGTCGAGCGCGCCGCGCATGATCAGCCACATCACCATCTCGACGCCCTCGGCGCCGGCCTCGCGCATCATATTCGAGATGCGCCATGCGCGTCGAGCTTCTTCGGGTTCTTGGTGAGATTGTCGAGGAAGGCGTGGTCGAACTTCGAGTTGATCAGGCCGGCGCGCTGGCCGCTGATCTGGTGCGACATGCCGCCGGTGCCGAAGATCACGACCTTCAAGTCCTCGGGATAGGACTCCACCGCCTTCCGGATCGCCTTGCCGAGCATGAAGCAGCGGTGGCCGGTCGGCGGCGGATACTGCACCACGTTGACCGCGAGCGGGATCACCGGGCACGGCCACGCCTTCGGCGAGCCGAACATCAGGTTGAGCGGCACGGTGAGGCCGTGATCGACCTCCATCTTGTTGCACAGCGTCAGGTCGAACTCGTCGAGGATCACCGACTGCGCGATGTGGGCGGCAAGCTCGGGATGGCCCTTCACCACCGGCACCGGGCGCGGACCCCAGCCCTCGTCGGCGATCGGAAATTCCGCCGCGGTGCCGAGCGCGAAGGTCGGGATCATCTCGACCGAGAATGCCGAGGCGTGGTCGTTGTAGACGCCGATGCACGACGTCCGGCTTGGCCTTGCGCGATCCATTCCTTGGAGCGCTCGAAGCCCTCGAACACCCGCTGCCAGTACGGCTCCCCGGTGCGGTGATTGTCGATCGCGGCGCCGATCGCCGGCACGTGCGACGACGTCACTCCTGCGATGATCCTAGCCACGGCGTTTCTTTCCCTTGCTGGCCTTCGGTTTGCTGCCTTGACGATGCTCGATCCGGCCTTGGCATACTTGCCCGACCGGCTGCGGTTGCCCTCGACCGAGCGGCCGCCGCGCAGCATCAGGTCGGCGTAGTCCTGCTGGGTCGAGCCGGTCATCAGGGCGGCGAGATGCTGGAACGGATGGCCGTCGGTGGCGCCGAGCTTGGCGGTGAAATAGATGTTGCCGCCCAGTTCCAGCAGCCGGTTGTACTGGCGCTTGAGGATCGCCTCGCGCTGCTCGGGCGTGAGCTGCGGAAACCGCTGTCGAGGTACTTCGCCTCGTTATCCTTGAACGCCTTGCGGTTCTCCGCCTTCATCAGCGACATGCAGAACATGTTGAGGTGATAGCCCGGCGCGAGCGGTCGGCATCGAACACATAGGTGCCGGGGATGTCGTCGTAGTCTTTCTCGGTCTGCTGCTTTGCGGGCGCCATGGCGCTTGCTCCGGCCGCGAAAAAATTCTGATTTCTCGATGATATATCCACCGCCTCAGGTCATTGCAACGGCGGACATATGCAGCGCTGCCGCGCATGCGGCGGTTGTCGGTGCGCCCTTGCGGGAGAGGCTACGCCAGCATCACCACAGCCCGGGTCGGGTGAGGGGGCAGCTTCACCCCCACCCAGCCTCCATTGTTGAAACTCCGAGCTGCCCTCTCCCGCAAGGGGGAGGGCGCAACAATTAGCGCGGCAGCGACGCCAAGTTCGCTTGCTTAGCCCCAATAGAGCTTCATCGGGTTGTCGACCAGGAGCTTCTTCTGCAAGTCCGCGGTCGGCGCGATCTTCGGGATCATGTCGACCAGCACGCCGTCGTCCGGCGCCTCCTTCGGCATGTTGGGATGCGGCCAGTCGGTGCCCCAGATCACGCGGTCGGGAAAGCGCTCGACGATGGCGCGCGCGAACGGCACCACGTCGTCATAGGGCGGGCCGGTCAGCGTGAACCGCTCCGGGCAGGTCACCTTGGTGATCCAGGTCTTGTTGGCGTCGAGCGCCTTCAGCCAGTTCTGGAAATGCTTGCCGTCGACGCCCTCCTTCACGTTCGGGCAGGCCATGTGGTCGAACACCAGCGTGGTCGGCAGCGATTTCAGGAACGGCCCCATCTCGTCGAGATCGGCGTGCTCGAAATAGATCACGACGTGCCAGCCGAGCTTGGCGATGCGCGTTGGCGATCCGCTGCATCACGTCCTTCGGCGTCGAATTGACCAGCCGCTTGATGAAGTTGAAGCGCACGCCCTTGACGCCGGCGTCGTCGAGCTCCTTCAAGCCCGCGTCGGTGATCTCCTCGCCGACGAAGGCCACGCCCTTGGCCTTGTTGTTGGAGGTCACCAGCGCATCGACCAGCGCGCGGTTGTCGGTGTCGTGGCAGGTCGCCTGCACGATCACGTTCTTGTCGAAGCCGAGGAAGTCGCGGCGCTGCGAACAGCGTCTCCTTCGGCGCGTCGCACGGCGTGTACTTGCGCTTCGGCGCGAACGGAAACTTCGCCTCCGGCCCGAACACGTGGCAATGCGCATCGACCGCGCCCGCCGGCGGCTTGTATTTCGGCTTCGACGGATTGGGATGGAACGGGATGTAGCCGGCACTCATCGGCACGTGGGTGTCTCCTTTCGGCTTTCCCGCCTCGATCCTGTGGAACGCGAGGCGCGTCTCGAGGCGAGGACGTCGCCGAGTCCATCGTCGGATTTCCGATCTGGCAGGATCGATGATGACGCGTTCACTAGACCCGCTCGATCGCCAGCGACACGCCCTGCCCGACGCCGACGCACATGGTGGCGAGCGCGCGCTTGCCGCCCTGCTTGCACCATCTGATGCGCCGCGGTGAGCGCGAGCCGCGTGCCCGACATGCCGAGCGGATGGCCGAGCGCGATGGCGCCGCCGTTCGGATTGACGTGCTCGGCATCGTCGGGAAGGCCGAGCTGGCGCAGGCAGGCCAGCGCCTGCGAGGCGAACGCCTCGTTCAATTCGATCACGTCGAAATCGCCGATCTTCAGCCCATACCGCGCCATCAGCTTCTGCGTCGACGGCACCGGCCCGATGCCCATGACGCGCGGCGGCACGCCGGCCGAGGCCATGCCGGTGATGCGCGCGTAGGGCGTGAGCCCGTGCTTCTTCGCCGCCGCCTCCGAGGCGATGATCATCGCGGCGGCGCCGTCGTTGACGCCCGACGCGTTGCCGGCGGTGATGGTGCCGGGCTGCGCGCACGAACGGCTTGAGCTTGGCGAGCGCCTCCATCGTGGTGTCGGGCCGCAGATGCTCGTCCTTGTCCACGGTGATCGGCCCGGCCTTGCCGCCCGGCACGATCACCGGCTCGATCTCCTCGGCGAAATAGCCCGCGGCCTGCGCCTTGGCGGCGCGCTGCTGCGAGCGGCAGCGCGAAGGCATCCTGGTCCTTGCGCGCGACCTGGTAATCCTCGGCGACGTTCTCGGCGGTCTCCGGCATGGCGTCGACGCCGTACTGCTGCTTCATCAGCGGATTGATGAAGCGCCAGCCGATGGTGGTGTCCTCGACCGTCGGCGCTGCGCTGGAACGCCTCCTGCGCCTTGCCCATGACCAGCGGCGCGCGCGTCATCGACTCGACGCCGCCGGCGATGGCGAAGTCGATCTCGCCGGCGCGGATCGCCTGCCGCCGCGAGCCCCACCGCGTTCAGTCCCGACGAGCACAGCCGGTTGACGGTGATGCCCGGAATCGATTCCGGCAGGCCGGCCAGCAGCAGCGCCATGCGCGCGACGTTGCGGTTGTCCTCGCCGGCCTGGTTGGCGCAGCCGTAATAGACGTCGTCGAGCGCGGTCCAGTCGACGTTCGGGATGCCGCTTCATCAGCGCCTTGATCGGCACCGCGGCGAGATCGTCGGTGCGCACCTTGGCGAGCCCGCCGGCATAGCGGCCGATCGGCGTGCGCACGCCATCGCAGATGAAGGCTTCGGGCATAGCCTCAGCTCCAAACATTTTTGCGGCGCGCACATTGCCTGCGCCACGATTTCATGGACGAATTTAGGCACCATCCAAGACGGGGTCAAACAGCCATGCCGCTCGTGTCCGACAGGCCGATTTTCGTCATTTCCTCGCCGCTCGGCGACATCCAGAAGCTCGGCGACACGCCGTACGGCGAGCGGCGCATCATCAACATCCTCGGCGGCACCGTGGAGGGCGAGCGGCTCAACGGCAAGGTGCTGCCCGGCGGCGCCGACTGGCAGATCGTGCGCGCCGACGGCGTGGTCCACCTGACCGCGCGCTACACCATCGAGACCGACGGCGGCGGGCTGATCCTGGTCGACGCCGAAGGCTACCGCCATGGCCCGCCCGAGGTGATGGCGCGGCTCGCCCGCGACGAGACCGTGGACCCGAAGCTCTATTACTTCCGCACCTTCATGCGGTTCGAGACCGCCGATCCGGCGTCGGCCTGGCTCAACCGCATCCTCGCCATCGGCCGCGGCGCCCGAGCGAACAAGGCGGTGCGGATCGAGGTGTTCGAGGTGCTGTGAATCGGGTCGCAACCTCTCCGCCGTGTCCCGGGCGCTGTGCGGCACAAAGTGACGCACAGCAGACCCGGGACCCAACAGCCCTCTTTATTCTTCAGAGCAACCGGGGTCCCGGATCAGCGGTGCACCGTTCCGCTTCGCTCCACGCTGCACCGCGTCCGGGACACGAGACCCAGGCTTGACCCGCAACACAGACCCCGCATGAGTCGGTCATGGCGAAGTCCTCCAAAAAGATGCTTGGCAAGCCCTTCGCATCCCGGCTGCCGGCCTCGCTGTCGGCGAAGCGGCGGGGCGATATCGCGATCCTGCGCCTGTCGCGGCCGCAGAAGCGCAACGCCATTGACGACACCATCATCCTCGGCATCGAGACGTTCTTCCGCACGCTGCCCAAGGACATCAAGGCCGTGGTGATCCACGGCCAGGGCGAGCATTTTTCCGCCGGCCTCGACCTCACCGAGCTGACCGAGCGCGATGCTCGCCGCAGCGGTGGCGCACTCGCGGATGTGGCACCGCGTGTTCGACCAGATCCAGTTCGGCAAGGTGCCGGTGGTCGCGGTGCTGCACGGCGCGGTGGTCGGCGGCGGGCTCGAGCTTGCGGCCGCGTGCCATCTCCGCGTCGCCGAGCGCTCGGCCTATTACGGGCTGCCGGAAGGCAGCCGCGGCATCTTCCTCGGCGGCGGCGGCTCGGTCCGGCTGCCGCGGCTGATCGGCGTCGTCGCGGATGATGGACCTGATGCTGACCGGCCGCACCTACGGCGCCGAGGAGGGCCAGGCCTACGGCCTGTCGCACTACGCTGGTCGACGACGGCAAGGGCCTCGCCAAGGGCATCGAGCTCGCCGAGCGCATCGCCACCAACGCGCCGCTGTCGAACTTCGCCATCATGCACGCGCTGCCGCGCATCGCCGAGAGCGACCCGGCGAGCGGCTCGATGACCGAGTCGCTGATGGCGGCGGTCGCGTCGAGCAGCGACGAGGCCAAGGCGCGGCTGAAGGATTTCCTGGAGAAGCGCGGCAAGAAGGTGCTTCGCGGATGAGCGCGGAAGCGGCACGCAGCATGAAGGCTTCGGCGCGCGCCGCTGCGGCCGGTGCGGCTCGGGCCGGCCGACGTGCTGATCGACCGCAAGCCCGACGGCACCATCTACGCTCCGCTCGCCGCATCGCGCTCGGCGCCTATCCAGACAAGCTCACGCGAGCGCCTCGAGCACTGGGCCAAGGCCGCGCCCGACCGCGTTTTCCTCGCGCAGCGCACCGCCGACGGCGCCTGGCGGACGCTGACCTACGCGCAGGCGCTCGCGCAGGTGCGCGCCATCGCGCAGGCGCTGCTGGCGCGGAATCTGTCGGCCGAGCGGCCGATCGCATCCTCTCCGGCAACGACATCGAGCACGCGCTGCTCGGCGCTCGCCGCGATGATGGCCGGCATGCCCTATGCGCCGATCTCGGTGCCCTATTCGCTGATGTCGAGCGACTTCGGCAAGCTCAAGTCGATCATGCAGATCCTGACGCCGGGCCTGGTGTTCGCCGCCGACGGCAAGACGTTCGCGCGCGCGATCGAGGCCGCGGTGCCGCGCGACGTCGAGATCGTCGGTCACCGCCAATCCGCCCGACGGCCGGCCGGCGACGCTGTTCGCCGATCTGCTGGCGACCACAGCCGACCGCCGCGGTCGACGCCGCGCACGCCAAGGTCGGCCCCGACACGATCGCGAAGTTCCTGTTCACCTCGGGCTCGACCGGCTACCCCAAGGGCGTCATCAACACCCAGCGCATGCTGTGCGCGAACCAGGCGATGATCCGCTCGCCGGCTTGCGCTTCCTCGCCGACGAGCCGCCGGTGCTGGTCGACTGGCTGCCGTGGAACCACACCTTCGGCGGCAACCACAATTTCGGCCTGGTGCTCTACAACGGCGGCTCGCTCTACATCGACGAGGGCAAGCCGCTGCCCGGCGCCATCGACGCGACCGTGCGCAACCTGCAGCGAGATCGCGCCGACCATCTACTTCAACGTGCCGAAGGGCTTCGAGATGCTGCTGCCGCTATCTGCGCAGCCGACGCCGAGCTTGCGGAAGACCTTCTTCAGCCGGCTGAAGGTGCTGTTCTACGCCGGCGCGGGCCTGCAGCAATACGTCTGGGACGAATTGCAGGAGTTGAGCGTCGCCACCTGCGGCGAGCGCATCATCTTCCTGTCCAGCCTCGGCTCGACCGAGACCGCGCCGTTGGCGCTGGCCTGCACCTGGGACTTCCACGCAGCCCGGCAACATCGGCCTGCCGCCGCCGGGCATCGAGCTCAAGCTCGTGCCCAGCGACGGCAAGCTCGAAGTCGCGGCTGCAGCGGCCCCAACATCACGCCGGGCTATTGGCGGCGGCCCGACCTGACCGCGGAGGCGTTCGACGACGAAGGCTTCTACAAGATCGGCGACGCGGTGAAATTCGCCGACGCCGACGACCCCAGCCAGGGCCTGCTGTTCGACGGCCGCCTCGCCGAGGACTTCAAGCTCGCTCAGCGGCACCTGGGTCAGCGCCGGCGCGCTGCGCGCGCGGTTCGTCGACCATTGCGCGCCGCTGGTGCGCGACGCGGTGATCGCCGGCGCCGACCGCGACGACATCGCGGTGCTGGTGTTTCCCGACATCGAAGCCTGCCGCAAGCTTGCCGGGCCTTGCCGCCGACGCGCCGCCTGCCGGCGGTGCTCGCCGACGCGAAGCTGCGCGACGAGTTTCGCGACCGGCTCGACTGCGCTGGCGCGGCAAAGCACCGGCAGCTCGACCCGCATCTGCCGGCATGCTGCTGATGGCCGAGCCGCCCTCGCTCGACGCCGGCGAGGCCACCGACAAGGGCTCGATCAACCAGCGCGCGGTGCTGACCCGCCGCGCCGCCCTGGTCGAGGAGCTTTACGCCGACACGCCGATCGGCCAACGTGATCGCGATCGACGAACGGAAATAAGCATGGACCCCAAGGGACACGCCGCCATCGTCACCGGAGCCGCCTCGGGCCTCGGCGCCGAGACCGCGGCGCAGCTGGCCAAGGCCGGCGCCAAGGTCGCCTGCCTCGACATCAACATCGACGGCGCAAAGCGACACCGCGGGCAAGATCGGCGGCATCGCCATCCGTTGCGACGTCACCAGCTCCGACGACGCCGTGGCGGCGCTCAAGGCGGCCCGCGACAAGCACGGGCCGGCGCGCATCCTGGTCAATTGCGCCGGCATCGGCCCGGCCAAGCGCATGGTCGGCCGCGACGGCCCGATGCCGCTCGCCGACTTCGAGCAGCGTGATCGCCATCAACCTGATCGGCACCTTCAACATGATGCGGCTGGTCGCCGCCGACATGCAGAATCTCGAGCCGCTCGCCGACGACGAGCGCGGCGTCATCGTCTCGACCGCCTCGGTCGCGGCCTACGAAGGCCAGATCGGCCAGGCGGCCTATGTCGCCTCGAAGGGCGGCGTCGCCGCGCTGACCATTCCGGCGGCGCGCGAACTGTCGCAGTTCGGCATCCGCGTCATGGCGATCGCGCCCGGCATCTTCGGCACGCCGATGCTGCGGGCGCTGCCGCAGGCCGCGCAGGACTAGCCTCGGCGCCTCGGTGCCGTTTCCGAAGCGGCTCGGCGAGCCGCGCGAATACGCCGAGCTGGTGCTGTTCATCGTGCGCAGCAGCTATCTCAACGGCGAGGTGATCCGCCTCGACGGCGCGCTGCGCATGGCGCCGCGCTGAGCGCGGGAGGGGGCGTCGTCATGCTGATCTACACGCGGCACGTCCGGATCGAATGGGGCGACTGCGACCCGGCGGGGATCGTGTTCTTTCCGCGCTATTTCGCGATGTTCGACGCCTGCACCACCGCGATGTTCTCGCAGGCGCTCGGCATGAGCAAATACCAGTTCATGCGCCACTACGAGTTCGAGGGCTACCCGATGGTCGACACCCGCGCCCGTTTCCTCAAGCCGACCAAATTCGGCGACGACGTGGTGATCGAGACCAAGGTGGCCGAATTCCGCCGCTCGAGCTTCGACGTGCAGCACCGCATCACGCTCAACGGCGAGCTCTGCGTCGAATGCTTCGACACCCGGGTCTGGGCCGAGCGCGATCCCGACGATCCGGAAAAGATCAAGTCGAAGCCCATCCCCGAAGAGGTGATCGCGAAATTCATCGCGCCCTAGTGTCGAGAATCATCAATCGGTGATACGGGCGTCATTGCGAGCCGAAGGCGAGGCAATCCAGGATCGGTTAGGCTGCATGCGCACGCCTGGATTGCTTCGTCGCTTGTGTTCCTCGCAATGACGACGCCCCATGACTCGCCCTTCTCGGATAGCGGATACCAGCTAGACCCAATTCCACTCCGCCGAGTTGTCGAGCGAGCGGGGTAAAGCCAAGAAATCTGTTCCGCAGCGCCAAGGACGATTTCCCCGGGAAAATGGCCGGGTGGCTTGCTTTACAAAGTCCGGGTTCTCAGGCTGAATCCCTGAAAAGTTGGCGTGCAGCTATCGTTTCTCGGGGAGGAGTTAGATCATGACACGCAGTTTCGTGCACGCCATTGCACCGGCGGCTGGGCTCGCCATGCTGCTCGCCGCCGCGCCGCTCGCGCAGGCGCAGGACAAGACCTTCGAGCTCAAGCTGTCGCACTGGGTGCCGCCGTCGCATCCGCTGCAGAAGGCGATGGAGGAGTGGGGCGCCGACGTCGAGAAGGCGTCGGGCGGCACCATCAAATACAAGATGTTTCCGTCGCAGCAGCTCGGCAAGGCGTTCGACCATTACGACATGGCGCGCGACGGCATTGCCGACTTTGTCTACGTCAATCCCGGCTATCAGCCCGGCCGCTTCCCGATCATCGCCGCCGGCGAGCTGCCGTTCCTGATCGGCAACGCCAAGGACGGCGGCAACCGCGCGGTCGACGACCTGGTACCGCAAGTACGCGGCGAAAGAGATGAAGGACGTGCACTATTGCTTCTCCTTCATCCTCGATCCGCTGACCTGGCACTCGAGCAAGAAGAAGATCGTGGTGCCGGGCGACATCAAGGGCATGAAGGTGCGGCCGTCGCACGGCACCGTCGCGGCCTGGGTGACGCTGCTCGGCGGCACCAACGTGCAGGCGAGCGCGACCGAAGTGCGCGACGTTCTGGAGAAGGGCGTGGCCGAAGCGGTGACCTTCCCGTGGGGCTCGGTGCCGCTGCTCGGCGTCGACAAGGTCACCAAGTATCACATGGACGCGCCGCTCGTAACGACCGACGTTCCAGTGGCTGATGAGCCCGAAGACCTACGACGCCATGTCGGCGTCGCAGAAGAAGGTGATCGACGATCACTGCACCACCGAATGGGCGGCCAAGTTCGCCGATCCATGGGCCGACTTCGAGCGTGCCGGTCTTGCGAAGATGAAGGCGATGCCGGGGCACGAGGTCTACACGATCACCGACGCCCAGCTCGACGAATGGAAGAAGTCGGCCGAGCCGCTGCACAAGAAATGGGCCGACGACGTCAAGCAAGGCCGGCGGCGATCCAGACGCAATCATGAAGGACCTCAAGGACACGCTCGCCCAATATCAAGGCGGCGTATTGATGGGAGCGATTGCCGTCGCGGCTCCGCCGCGATTGCTTTGAGCGACGGCGGCGGATCGCATCCGCTGCCGTCATCGTGCTGAGGGGGAAATGGCCGAATCGGGCAGCAGCAACGGAATGCCGGCCACAGGAGCTCGCAGGCAGCCGCTATTTCGCCGACCGTTTCATCGACACCATCGAGATGATCGCCGCGCTGTTCGTCGGCATCGTCGCGGCCGACGTCTTCATCTCGATCATGCTGCGCTATTTCTTCAGCTATTCAGATTCCCGATTCCTACGACTTCGGCCGGCTGCTGCTCGGCATCCTGATCTTCTGGGGCATCGGCGCGACGTCCTATCGCGGCACGCACATCACCGTCGATCTGCTCTGGGCCAATGTCGGCCCGAAGCTGCAGCGCATGATCGACACTTTCGCGACGCTGGTCCTGCTGTTCGTCGTCTGTGTCCACACCTGGACGCTCTACGACAAGGTCTGGCCACACGCGCCGACCATGTGCTCACGTTCGACCTGCGGCTTGCCGACCTGGCCGTTCTTCGCGGTGGCCTGGCTCGGCGACGCCGCCGCCGTCATCCTGATCGCGGTTCGCACCTACCGGCTGCTGTTCCATCCCGAGCGGCTGGCGAAGCCACCAGTGCAAGGCGGTCGAGTGAGCGCGCGGCGATGAGCGGAGACACCGTCGCCATTCTCGGCTTCGTGACGCTGTTCGTGCTGATGCTGCTGCGCGTGCCGGTCGGCATGGCGATGGGCCTGGTCGGCGTCGGCGGCTTCGCCTACCTGGTCGGCGGCGCGCCGGCGCTGAAGAACGTCGGGCACACCACGACGCGCACGGTGACCGACTACAATTTCGCCGTCATCCCGCTGTTCCTGCTGATGGGCTCGTTCGCCACCACCTCCGGCATGAGCCGCGAGCTGTTCCGCGCCGCCAACGCCTTCCTCGGCCATCTGCGCGGTGGCCTCGGCATCGCCACCATCGCGGCCTGCGGCGGGTTCGCCGCGATCTGCGGCTCGTCGGTCGCGACCGCAGCGACGTTCTCGCGCGTCGCCTATCCGGAGATGCGGCGCTACGGCTATCCGCAATCGTTCGCCACCGGCGTGATCGCGGCTGGCGGCACGCTCGGCATCATGATCCCGCCGTCCACGGTGTTCGCGGTTTACGGACTGATCACCGAGCAGGACGTCGGCAAGCTGTTCATCGCCGGCGTGCTGCCCGGCGTGCTCGCGGTATCGATGTACATGATTACCATCTCGCTGATCGGCTTCGTGCGCCCTGGCTACCTGCCGGCCGGCCCGCGAACCGCGTTCAAGGAGCGGATCGCGGCGCTGCGCGACGTCTGGGCGACGCTGCTGCTGTTCGCCTTCGTCATCGGCGGGCTCTATGGCGGCCTGTTCACCGCGACCGAAGCGGCCGGGGCGGGCGCCGGCGGCGCTTTCCTCATCGGCGTCGCGCGCGGCCGGCTGTCGCGCGCCGACATTCTGCGGCTCGCTCCTGGAAACCACCCGCACCACAGCGGCGGTGTTCACCGTGCTGATCGGCGCGCTGCTGTTTGGCTATTTCCTCACCGTGACCCAGACGCCGCAGAAGGTCACCGAATTCCTGACCGGACTCGGCATCGGCCGCTACGGCGTGCTGGCGCTGATCATGCTGATGTACCTCGTGCTCGGATGCCTGATGGATGCGCTTGCCATGATCATCCTGACAGTACCGATCGTGTTTCCGGTCATCAAGGAGCTGGGCTTCGATCCGATCTGGTTCGGCGTCATCATCGTGATGACGGTCGAGCTCGGCCTGATCCACCCGCCGGTCGGGATGAACATTTTCGTGATCAAAAGCGTGATCGAGGACGTCAAAATTTCGACCATCTTCTACGGCGTCATTCCGTTCATCATCACCGACCTCCTGCGCCTCGTCATCCTGATCGCCTTCCCGATCATCGCGCTTTGGCTGCCCTCGCACATGTAACCAACCGTGGAGCGTGTCATGACGAAGATCATCTTTGCTGCGACTGCCCTGGCATTCATGTTCGCCGCGTCCGCTGCCTTCGCCGCCGACGCGGCGCAGATGGAGGCGAACAAGAAGGCGGCGATAGGAGTTCTACGACGCGGCTATCAACAAGAAGGATTTCGAGGCGGCGTCGAAATACCTCGGCAACCGCTATGTGCAGCACAATCCGGGCGCGGCCGACGGCCCCGAGGGCCTCAAGGCATTCCTCGGCTTCCTGCGCGAGAAGTTCCCGGACTACCACAGCGACATCAAGCGTGCTTTCGCGGACGGCGATTACGTGATCCTGCACGTTCACAACATTCCGACGCCGGGCGCACGCGGCCGCGCCATCATGGACATCTTCAAGTTCGAGAATGGCAAGGTCGTCGAGCATTGGGACGTTGCTCAGGACATCCCGGAGAAGCCGCGTAACAACAACACCATGTTCTGACAACAGCACGAGAAAATCATGACACAACCGACCGCGCAGCGCGCCGAGCGCAAGGACCGCCCGCCGATCGCCGGGGAGGCGTTCCTTCGGGCGCTCGCCGACCACGGCATCGACTATTTCTTCGCCAATCCCGGCACCGACTTCCCGCCGATCGTGGAGGCCTTCAGCCGCTCCAAGCTGACCAACGCCAAGGTGCCGACGCCGCTGGTGATCCCGCACGAAAACCTCGCGGTGGCGATGGCGCACGGCGCCTATGCCATGTCCGGCAAGCCGCAATGCGTGATGCTGCATGTCAACGTCGGCACCGCCAATGCGATCAACAACCTGATCAACATGAGCCGCGACAATATCCCGCTGATCCTCGCCGCCGGCCGCACGCCGATCACCGAGAAAGGCAAGTTCGGCGGCCGCAACCGCTACATCCACTGGGGCCAGGAGATGTTCGACCAGGCCGGCATGCTGCGCGAGGTGGTGAAGTGGGACTACGAGCTGCGGGTGCCCGAGCAGATCACCGACGTGGTGTCGCGCGCCTACGAGATCACCATGTCGAGCCCGCGCGGGCCGGTGTATCTGTCGCTGCCGCGCGAGCCGCTGGCGGCGCCGCTGCCAGAGCCGATCGGGCCGGTGAAGCCGCGCGCGGTACCGGCCGCCGCCGCATGCCGATCCGGCGATGATTGCAACGCTCGCCGAATGGCTCGCGGCGCGCCGAGAAGCCGCTGATCATCACCACGGCGAGCGGCGCCGACGCGATGGCGCCGCTCGGCCGGCTCGCCGAGAAATACGCGATCCCGGTGGTGACGCAGCGCCAGCGCGTGGTCTGCCTGCCGACCGAGCCATCCGATGCACATGGGCTTCGACCCGCAGGGGCTGATCCAGGAGGCCGACCTCGTCATCGTGCTCGACGCCGACGTGCCGTGGATCCCGAACGAGCAGCAGCCGCTGCGCCGATGCCCGCTTCGCCACCATCGGCGAGGACCCGGCGTTCACGCCGCTATCCGATGCGGAGCTTCCCGAGCGACCTCGCCATCACCTCGAAGACCTCGAGCGCGCTGGAGATGCTGGAGCAGGCGATGGCGAAGCACACCGTTCCCAGAGGCGCGGCTCGCCGCGCGCCGCACGCGGGCGGCCGAGTTCAACCGCAAGCGCAAGGAAGGCGCTGGCGAAGGCGTCGGCCGCGCCGGCCGGCGACAAGATCAACTTCGCCTATCTCAGCCGGCTGGTCGGCGAGGCGGTCGGCGAGGACGCCGTGATCTTCAACGAATATTCGCATGATCCAGGAGCAGGTGCGCGCGCACCAAGCCCGACACGTTCTACGGCCTCTCGCGCCGCCGGCGGCCTCGGCTGGGGCTTCGGCGCGGCGCTCGGCGCCAAGCTCGCGGCGCCGGACAAGCTCGTGGTCGCGACGCTCGGCGACGGCGCCTACATGTTCTCCAACCCGATGGTGGCGCCATTGGGTGTCGGACGTGCACAAGCTGCCGATCCTCATGATCGTGTTCAACAACAGCCTCTACGGCGCGGTGCGCGGCGCCACCATGTCGATGTTCAAGGACGGCGTCGCCGGCGAGGACGGCGGCCGCTTCATGGCCGACCTCAACGCCGAGCCCGGCGTTCGAGGAGGCGGTCAAGGCGCAGGGCGGCCACGGCGAGCGGGTCGAGAAGGCGTCCGAGCTGCCGGCGGCGCTGGCCCGCGCCCGCGACGTGGTCGTGAAGGAGAAGCGCCAGGCGCTGCTCAACGTGATCTGCCCGCCGTGATGCGCAGCACGTGGACGACAGCTCTGCCCTTAACCCCCTCGACAAATCGGGCCATCGCTATAAACAAGCCGCAGCGCCTGGGAGGAAAATCGAACATGACGATGCGCGTCGACGCCTACACCCATTTCATTCCGAACCGCTTCTACAAGGAGGTGCTGTCGGTCGGCGCCCACGCGGACATCGGCAAGCGCATGATGGGCGTGCCGTCGATCTACGACGTCAACGTCCGGCTGAAGGTGGTCGACAAGTTCAAGGACTACGCCAGATCCTGTCCTATCCGATGCCGCCGTTCGAGCTGATGACCAAGGACCCGGCGCAAGACCGAGGAATACGCCAAGATCGTCAACGACGGCTTCGCCGAGCTCTGCGCCAAGGACCCCGACCATTTCCCCGGCTGGGTGGCGCAGGCGCCGATGTCCGCGCCGGACGTCGGGCGTGCGCGAGGTCGGCCCGCGCGATGAAGATGGGCGCGCTCGGCGTGCAGATCTACACCAACGTCGCCGGCAAGCCGCTCGACGCACCCGGAGTTCGAGCCGTTCTGGAAGGCGATGAACAAGACCGGGACGCCGATCTGGCTGCATCCGTCGCGCACCTCGAGCTTCCCGGACTACCAGAGCGAGACCAAATCGAAGTACGAAATCTGGTGGACGCTCGGCTGGTCCTACGAGACCGCCGCGGCGATGTCGCGGCTGGTGTTCTCCAGGATCATGGACCGCTATCCGAAGCTGAAGATCATCACCCACCACTTCGGCGGCATCGTGCCGATGCTGGAAGGCCGCATCGGCCCGGGCTGGGACCAGATCGGCGCGCGCACCTCCGACGAGGATTTGCAGAAGCTGAAGAAGTCGCTGAAGAAGCGGCCGCTCGACTACTTCAAGCACAACTTCTACTGCGACACCGCGGTGTTCGGCGGCAAGCCCGCGACCGAATGCGGCCTCGCCTTCTATCCGACCGGACAAGATCGTGTTCGCCTCGGACTGCCCGTTCGATCCCGAGAAGGGCACCTACTACATCCGCGAGACGCTGAAGATTCTCGACGGCCTGAACATGTCGAAGGCCAAATACAAGGCGATCATGCACGGCAATCTGGAGAAGCTCACCGGCAGGAAGCTGGTGAAATGACCCTCGCAGCCTGCTCTGAGGCCGAACGAGGCCGGTGACCTTCCATGGCCGGGCTGCAACCCGGCCATCCGCTTTGCAAGGCCTTGCGCCTGCGCACGACGCGCTTCAGATTTGCCGGCAGGGAGTCGAGACGAACCCATGAAGCGACCCGTGATCGGCGTGATCGGCAACACCCGCCAGGTCGAAAACCGATTCCCGGCGCAGTTCGTCGGAGAAAAGAATCTACGTGCGGTGGCCGACGTCGCCGGCGCGCTGCCGATGATGTTTGCCGGCACGCCGGAGATCACCGATATCGGCGCGCTGCTGGAGGCGGTCGACGGCGTGTTGCTGACCGGCGGCCGCGCCAACGTTCATCCGAGCCGCTTCGGCGTCGAGCCGCATCCCAAGCATGAGCCCTACGATCTGCATCGCGACGCGCTGGCGCTGGCACTGGTCGAGGCCTGCGTCGCACGCGGCGTGCCGCTGTTCGGCATCTGCCGCGGCCTCCAGGAGATGAACGTCGCGTTCGGCGGCACGCTGCATCCCGAGATCCGCGAATTGCCCGGCCGCGTCAACCATCGGATGCCGCGAACCGAGACCGGCGAAATCCATCCTGATCACGAGGTTATCTTCGGCGACCGACACGACGTCCGCCTGACACCCGGCGGCGCCTTCGCACGCATCCTCGGCAAGGAGACCATCCGGGTGAACTCGCTCCACGGCCAGGGCATTCTCGAGCCTGGCAAGCGCGTTGTCGTCGAAGGCGTCGCCGAAGACGGCACGATCGAAGCGATCCGGATTGCCGACGCTCCGGGCTTTGCGCTCGGCGTGCAATGGCACGCGGAGTACGACCCGCAGCGCAATCCGATCAATCGGGCGCTGTTCCAGGCATTCGGCGAGGCCGTCGCGGCGACGAAGCGCGCCGCGTAATTCCACGCCTGTTGGTTGAGAGGTTGCTAACCCTAGCGGGTTGCCCCGCACAAAATCCATCTTGAAATCCGCGCGACGCGCGGATACCTAATTGGCGTCCTTCCCCACACGGATGGTTTTGCGCGGCATCGTTCCGCGTCCCGAAACGTCCGTCTGTTTCCAGGTGCAGGTTCCGAATGGGTTATCAGACTCCCGATCTTCAACAGCGCCAGCAAGCCGCTGCTGCGGCCAAGAAGGCGATGCTGGAAAAATTCAAGGCCGCGGCAAGCGATCCGACTATCGCGGAACGGCAGGCTGCCCGGGCCGCGATGCATGAAGCGCGCCTGGCCCGCGCCGCCGAGCGCGAAGCCGCCAGGAAAGTGCGCGAGGCGGAGTTGGCTGCACAGCGGGCGGCGCAAGCAGCGCGTGAAGCCGAGCTTGCCGCCCAGGCCCAGCGCGAAGCCGACGACGCCGCGGCCCGCGCCGAAGCGGAAAAGGCCGAGGCTGAGGCGGCGCTCGCCACAGAGCAAAAAGCGGCCAGAGACGCGCGCTACGCTGCGCGCAAGGCGGCCAAAAAGAAGCGCCGTCGCGGCTATTGAAACCTCCAAGCTGTGGGTTTTCTCGGCGCGCGCCCATGAAACGGGGCGCGCGTTCTGCTAGCGTCCCGCGATGGACGCCGCCCGCAACATCGGCCTCGCCGAAGACCCGCCGCCGGAGCGCCGCGGCGCGGCCGACGCCGGTCATGGAGCAATACATCGAGATCAAGGCGGCCAATCCGGATTGCCTGCTGTTCTACCGGATGGGCGATTTCTACGAATTGTTCTTCGAGGACGCCGAGGTGGCGAGCCGCGCGCTCGGCATCGTGCTGACCAAGCGCGGCAAGCATCTCGGCCGCGACATCCCGATGTGCGGCGTGCCGGTGATCCGCTCCGACGAATACCTGCACCGCCTGATCGCGCTGGGCCACCGCGTCGCGGTCTGCGAGCAGACCGAGGACCCGGCCGAGGCGAAGAAGCGCGGCGCAAAGAGCGTGGTGCGGCGCGACGTCGTCCGGCTGGTGACGCCGGGCACGCTGACCGAGGACACGCTGCTCGACGCCAGGCGCAACAACTACCTGCTCGCCATCGCGCGCGCGCGCGCCTCGTCCGACGGCGAGGCCGAGCCGCTTCGCGCTGGCCTGGATCGACATTTCGACCGGCGAATTCCGCATCGCCGAATGCGACCGCGCCGGCCTGCCGGCCGAGATCGCGCGGCTCGAGCCCGGCGAGATCGTCGTCTCCGACGCGCTCTATGCCGATCCCGAGCTGGCGCCCTATCTGCGCACGCTGCCGGCGGTGACGCCGCTGACCCGCGACGTGTTCGACGGCGCCACCGCCGAGCGGCGGCTGTCGCGACTATTTCGCCGTCGCCACCACCGAGGCGTTCGGCGCGCTGTCGCGGCTCGAGCTGAACGCCGCCGCGGCCTGCGTCACCTACGTCGAGCGCACGCAGCTCGGCAAGCGGCCGCCGCTGTCGCCGCCGGTGCGCGAGGCGCAGGGCGCGACGCTGTCGATCGACCAGGCGACGCGGGCCAACCTCGAGCTGGTGCGCACGCTCGGCCGGCGAGCGGCGCGGCTCGCTGCTCGCCGCGATCGACCGCACCGTGACGGCGGCGGGCTCGCGGCTGCTGGCGCAGCGGCTGGCCGCGCCGCTGACCGATCCGGCGGCGATCGCGCAGCGGCTCGACGCGGTCGAGATCTTCGCCGCCGACGCGCTGGCCCGCCAGGAGACGCCGCGAGCTTCTCAACGTCGCGCCCGACCTGGCGCGCGCGCTGTCGCGGCTCGTGGTCGGCCGCGGCGGGCCGCGCGATCTCGCCGCCATCCGCGACGGCATCGTGGCGGCCGCGGCGCTTGCCAGCGCGGCTCGACGCGCTGCGCGGCAAAGCCGCCGAGATCGCCGCGTCGATCGCGGCGCTGCGCCGGCCCGATCCGGCGCTGGCGCGACGAGCTTGCCACGGCGCTCGCCGACGAGCTGCCGCTGTTCAAGCGCGACGGCGGCTTCGTCCGCGACGGCTATCGACGCGGCGCTCGACGAGTCGCGCGCGCTGCGCGACGAATCGCGCAAGGTGATCGCCGCAGCTGCAGGCGCGCTACGCCGACGACACCGGCGTCAAGTCGCTGAAGATCCGGCACAACAACGTGCTCGGCTATTTCGTCGACGTCACCGCGCAGCACGGCGACAAGCTGATGAGCGCGCCGCTCAACGCCACCTTCATCCACCGCCAGACGCTGGCCGGCCAGGTGCGCTTCACCACCACCGAGCTCGGCGAGCTGGAGGCCAAGATCGCCAACGCCGCCGACCGCGCGCTCAATCTGGAGCTGGAGATTTTCGAGCGGCTGTCCGCTGCGGTCGATCGCCGCAAGCGCCGAGATCAAGGCCGCCGCCGAGGCGCTGGCGACGCTCGACGTCGCGTCAGCGCGCTGGCGATGCTCGCGGTCGAGCGCTCCTACGTGCGGCCCGAGATCGACCGCTCGCTCGACTTCGTCATCGAGGGCGGCCGCCACGCCGTGGTCGAGCAGGCGATCAGCGATCCGTTCGTCGCCAACGATTGCGATCTGTCGCCGCCGCAAGGACGCGCAAGGCCGGGCGCATCTGGCTGATGACCGGCCCGAACATGGCGGGCAAGTCGACGTTCCTGCGCCAGAACGCGCTGATCGTCGTGCTGGCGCAGATGGGCGGCTTCGTGCCGGCCAAACGCGCCAGGATCGGCGCAGTCGACCGGCTGTTCTCCCGGGTCGGCGCCGCCGACGATCTCGCCCGCGGCCGCTCGACCTTCATGGTCGAGATGGTCGAGACCGCGGCGATCCTCAACCAGGCCGGCGAGCGCTCGCTCGTCATCCTCGACGAGATCGGCCGCGGCACCGCGACCTTCGACGGCCTGTCGATCGCCTGGGCCGCGATCGAGCACCTGCACGAAACCAACCGCTGCCGCGCGCTGTTCGCCACGCACTTCCACGAACTGACCGCGCTTTCGCAGAAGCTGCCGCGCCTGCACAACGCCACCGTCCGGGTCAAGGAATGGCACGGCGAGGTGGTGTTCCTGCACGAAGTGGTGCCCGGGCGCGGCCGACCGCTCCTACGGCATCCAGGTGGCGAAGCTCGCCGGGCCTGCCGGCGAGCGTGATCGAGCGGGCCAAGGTGGTGCTGGCGATGCTCGAGGCCGACGACCGCTCGGCGCCGCGAGGCTTCGACGACCTGCCGCTTTTTGCCGCACCGTCGAGGCCAGCGGCGCCCGATCCACGCCAGAGCGCGCGCGAAGCGCTTGTCGCCGCGCTCGCCGCCATCCACCCCGACGAAATGTCGCCGCGCGAAGCGCTCGAAGCGCTCTACGCGCTGAAGCAAAAGGCGCCGGATTAGTCGCGCGCTCGCGCCCCTGTGCTAAGCTTCCCGCAAGCAAAAAGATTGCCAGGGAGGCCATGATGAAACCGTTCGGCCGCTTGCTCCTGCTCGGCCTTCTGCTCGCCAGTCCCCAGCGCCTTGGCGCAGACCTATCCGGATCGCACCGTCACCATCGTCGTGACCTCGGCGGCCGGCGCGCTGACCGACGTGCTCACCCGCGCCGTCGGCCAGCGGCTGTCGCAGATGTGGGGACAGAGCGTCGTGGTCGAGAACCGCGGCGGCGCCGGCCACAGCTTCGCGGCGCTCGCGGTGGCGCGGGCCGAGCACGACGGCACCACGCTGCTTGCCTCCGAGACCGGCTTCGTCACCATCCAGCCGCATCTCTACGCCAAGGGAAGCTGCCCTACGACCCCGAGAAGGATTTCATCCCGGTCGCCGGCTACGGCACCATCCCGGCGGCGTTGCTGGTGAACCCTTCGGTGCCGGCGAAGTCGGTGGCCGACGTGATCGCGCTCGCCAAGGAAAAGCCCGGCGCCCTGACGTACGGCACCGCCGGCGTCGGTACGGCGCTGCATACCGCCGGCGCTGGAGCTGGAAAGCCTCACCGGCATCAAGATGACCGCCGTGCACTATCGCGGCGCAGCTCCCGCGCTGAACGACTTGATCGCGGGTCACATCAACATGGTCACCATGGGCCCGTCGGTCGCGCTGCCGGCGGTCAAGGCCGGCAAGCTCAACATGCTGGGCTTCGGCAGCGAGAAACGCGTGGCGGAGTTCCCCGACGTACCCACCATCGCCGAAACCGTCCCGGGCTATGAGGCAACCGTATCGTTCGGTCTGTTCGCGCCGGCGGGAACGCCGCGCGAGGTGATCGCCAAGATCAATGCCGACGTTCAGAAGATCGTCAACGATCCGGAGTTTCACAAAAAATTCCTCGAGCGGCTGGTGGTGCAACCGGTGCCTGGATCGCTCGACGCGTTCGCCGACTATCTCCGCAAGGATTCGGCCCGATGGGCAAAGGTCATCAAGGCGGCGAACCTGAAGATCGAATGACGAGCCGGCCATGGTAAGAATAGCGCTTGCCCTATTCGGATGCCTGATCGCCGTATCGGCGCAGGCCCAAGCTTTTCCCAGCAAGCCGATCACCATCGTGGTGCCGGCCGCGCCGGGCGGCGTCACCGACGTAATGGCGCGGCTGATCGCGCAGCGCTTCACCAGGGCGTGGAATCAGCAGGTGATCGTCGAGAACCGAAGCGGCGCCAACCACGCCATCGGCGCGTCCATGGTGGGCAAGGCCGCGCCCGACGGCCACATGATGATGGTCGGCGCCGAAACCGTGTTCGTCATCAATCCGGCGTTGCATTCGGGCAAGCTGCCGTATGACGTCAACGAGTTCGCGCCGGTTACCGGGCTGGTGCGCAGTCAACCAGGGGCTGCTGGCGACGCCATCGCTGCCGGCCAACAACATTCAAGAGCTGATCACGCTCGCCAAACAAGAGCCCGGCGCGATCACCTACGGCGATGCCGGCATCGGCGCGGCCGGCCAGGTCAACATGGCGCTTCTGGAAAACATGACCGGCATCAAGCTCACCGCGGTGCATTACCGCGGCACCACGCCGGCGCTGAACGACGTGATCGCCGGCCACGTCAAGCTGATCTCGGTTGCGCTCAGCGCCTCGGTGCCGCCCTACCGGGCCGGCAAGGCCAAGATGCTGGCGGTCGGCAGCCTCAAGCGCCTGCTGCAAATCCCGGAGGTGCCGACCACCGCCGAGACCGTGCCGGGCTATGAAGCCGTGACCTGGTTCGGCCTGTTCACCACCGCCGGCACGCCGCGCCCGGTCATCGACAAGATCAACGCCGAGGTGCGGGCGCTGTTCGCCGACCAGGCATTCCTCGACCGCGCCATCGTACCCAACATGTTCGAGCCGATGGTGAGCTCGCCCGAGGAGTTTGCCGAGTTGATCAGGCGTGACGGCGAGAAATGGTCGAAGGTGCTGCGCGACGCCAATATCAAGATCGACTGACACGCCGTAACTTCTCCCCGCCCTCACCCTGAAGAGCGGCCCAACGGGTCAGGCCGAAGGCCGGCCGGTGACAGGCTCCGGCCCGCGTCTCGCCCGCCTACGCGCTCACGCGCTTCGGCGCGGCCTGCCTGCCTGCCCGCCATAGCTCGCGCAGCGAGCGGGGGCGGGAAGGCCGAGGACTGCCCATGCTTGGAGGCGCTCAGCTTCACTGCGCTCCTCGGCGCGAGGCTGGAAGAACCTGCGGCATCGCGGGCGCTGGCGGCTGCCGAGCCGTGGCGATAGATTTCGTTCCGATAGGGAGAGCGCCATGAAACGCATGAGCATGATCGCTACGCTGGGATTGCTATTGGCCGCCACATCGGCGCAGGCGCAGTCCTATCCATCCCGCACCATCACCATGGTGGTGACCGCAGCCGCCGGCGGCGTGACCGATACGGTTGCCCGCGCGCTGGCCCAGCACCTCACGGAAACCTGGAAACAGCAGGTCGTGGTCGAGAACCGCGGCGGCGCGGCGCATTCGCAGGCGATGACGGTGGTCGCCCGTTCGCAACCGGATGGCTACACGCTGATGGTCGGCGAGGCCGGCGGCTTCGTAATCAATCCGGCCATCTACCCCAAGGGCAAGCTCGACTACGACGAGAAGAAGGACTTCATCCCGATCACCGGCCTCGTTCGCATCAACCAGGCGCTGCTCGCCCGCAAGGATCTGCCGGCCTCCAACGCCAAGGAGCTGATCGAACTCGCCAAGCAGAAGCCCGGGTCGATCACCTACGCCACCGCCGGCATCGGTTCGGCGCCGCACATGAACATCGCGCTGTTCGAGAGCATGTCCGGCGTCAAGTTCCTGCCGGTTCACTATCGCGGCGCCGCGCCGGCGCTGAACGACGTGATCGGCGGCCACGTCGACCTGATGACGGTCAGCATCAGCCTGGCGCTGCCGCCCTACCAGGCCGGCAAGATCAAGATCCTCGGCATTGGCAGCGAAAAGCGCGTGCCGCAGCTCGCCAACATGCCGACCGTCAGCGAGACCGGGCTACCCGGCTTCACCTCGACCACATGGTTCGGACTGTTCGCGCCGGCCGGAACGCCCCGCGACATCGTCATGAAGCTGAACGCGGAGGCGGCCAAGCTGTTCAACGACCCGGAATTCAAGAAGAGGTTCCTGGAGCCGCAATACTTCGAGCCGCTGGTCACTTCGCCGGAGCAGTTCCAGAAGTTCATCGACGCCGA
This sequence comes from uncultured Alphaproteobacteria bacterium, assembly GCA_963702635.1. Taxonomy (GTDB): domain Bacteria; phylum Pseudomonadota; class Alphaproteobacteria; order Rhizobiales; family Xanthobacteraceae; genus Z2-YC6860. Next base: position 1,200,130 of record CAVPDL010000001.1, on the reverse strand, counting down.
GATCGCGAAATGGTCGAAGGTGGTGAAGGCGGCCAATATCAAGATTGAGTAGCTCGGCGGGATATTGGCCGAAGCCGACATAAAGCTACGTCTGTCATTCAGTCGCTATAGGATGGAAAGCGGACCTGCTGCGGAGCGGGCAAAATCGACGCGATTGACCCAAGGTGAACGTTTAAGTAAGCGCCAAGGTGTTGCGCGTTAGTCTAATCCACTCTATCCGTCCAGCCAGCCTATCGAGCGACAAACGCGAGCCCAACATGACTGACACACCTGAATACACGCCGCCGGAAGTCTGGGTCTGGGAGAAGGACGACAGTCCCAATTGGCGCTACAGCAATACCAATCGCCCGATCGCGGGCGCGACGCATGAGAAGGAGTTGCCGCGCGGCAAGCATCCGCTGCAGCTCTATTCGCTGGCGACGCCCAACGGCGTCAAGGTCACGATCATGCTGGAGGAATTGTTGGCCGCCGGTCACCGTGGAGCAGAATACGACGCCTGGCTGATCCGGATCGGCGAGGGCGACCAGTTCGGCAGCGGATTTGTCGGGGTGAACCCGAACTCCAAAATCCCGGCGCTCATGGACTATGGCGAGCAGACGCCGCGACGCGTGTTCGAATCCGGCGCGATCCTGCTCTACCTCGCGGACAAGTTCGGCGCCTTCCTGCCAAAGGATCGCGGCAAGCGCACCGAAGCGCTGAATTGGCTGTTCTGGCAGATGGGCTCAACGCCCTACGTGGGCGGCGGCTTCGGGCATTTCTTTGCCTATGCTCCGGTGAAGATCAAATACGCCATCGACCGTTTCACAATGGAGGTGAAACGCCTGCTCGATGTGCTCGACCGGCAGCTTGCGAACAATCGGTTTATTGCCGGCGACGAATATACGATCGCCGATATGGCGATCTGGCCGTGGTACGGCAACGGCATGTTGAACGGCACCTCCTACAACGACCCGCGCAAGTTCCTGCAGACGCACGAATATAAAAACCTGACGCGCTGGACGAAAGAAATCGGCGAGCGCCGGGCCGTCAAGCGCGGGCGAATGGTCAACCGCGCCAGCGGGCCGCCTGAAGGACAATTGCACGAGCGCCATGATGCCAGCGATTTCGAGACCAAAACGCAGGACAAGATCGGCGCACGCGGGTAACCCCATCGTAATCGCTCATAAATCAAGCTGACACCAGCCGGATGAAGAGCGTTCACATGCACTCGATGGGGGCCGACCGCGGAGCGTCACGGCCGTGACTATTTCTTGTGATTTCTGATTGTGGCAGCATTTCGGACATCGGGCGAGGTTGATGCGGTACCGCCCCGGTAGCGTTTGACCCGTATGCGACTTGAGCCGAGTCATTCGCGCATCGAGATTTATGGAATGTCGGCCGGTGATTACTCACCCCGCCTTGATGTTGGCTGCCCGTATCACGTTGCCCCACTTCTCGGTTTCGTCGGCAATGAGCTTACCGAACTCGGCCGGCGTGCCGGGGAGCACGGCGCCCCCAAGATCGGCAAGTTGCGCCCTGATCTTGGGATCGGCGAGGCCGGCATTGATTTCCTTGTTGAGCCTGTCGATGATCTCGGCTGGCGTTTTCTTGGGCGCACCGAGGCCATACCATCCGCTCGCCTCGTAGCCTGGCACGAATTCCGTGACGGCCGGCAGATCGGGCAACAGCTCCCAGCGCGTCGCGCTGCTTATTGCCAGCGCGCGCAGCTTGCCGGCCCTGGCGTACTCGATCGAACCACTCGTGGTGCCGAAGAAGACTTGCACCTGCCCGGCCAGCAGATCGGTGAGTGCGGGCGCCATGCCACGATAGGGTACGTGAATCATATCAATGCCAGTCATCATCTTAAACAACTCGCCTGACAAATGGCCTCCTGTCCCAGTGCCAGCTGATGCCATGCTGACCTTGCCTGGATTGGCCTTGGCATAGGCGATGAACTGCGGAACTGTCTTGGCCGGAAACGATGGATGGACCAACATCACAGTCGGCGTGCGCATGATGCTCGCAATCGGCGCGATGTCGCGGATGAAATTGAAATTGAGTTTGTCGTAAAGTGTCGCGTTGATGGCGCTGCTTGGACCGATCATGAGCAACGTGTAGCCATCCGGTGCCGCCTTCACGACAGCCTGGGTGGCAATATTGGTGCCGGCTCCAGGCCGATTTTCGATGACGAATGGCTGGCCGAGTTGCTCCGATTGCCATTGACTCATCAGGCGCGCAAGGATGTCGGTCCCACCGCCCGGGGCAACGCCCACGATCCAGCGCACCGGCCGCATGGGATAAGCTTCTGCCCAGGCAACGCCCGGCAGAGATCGGAGTGCGGCAGCACCGGCTGCCAAATGCAGGACATGACGGCGCGAAAGCTTCATGACGTCCTCCTCATGTTTGGACGTTTTGACAGCGAGCAGGCGATGATCAAGGATCGTCAGGCCGATTGCATGCTAAGCACCAGCTCCATAAAATACATTTTGTATTTTGACCTACCCCTATAACTTGCCGCGTATGTCAAGAAGGCTCGGCTGGGAAGTTCAGATTGGCCGCCGCCTGCGGTTACGGGATTTGCATGCCTTCTTCACGGTGACACGGTGCGGCAGCATGGCGAAGGCTGCTGAGCAACTCGGGGTGTCCCAACCTGCGATATCAAAGGTGATCGCCGACCTGGAATACGTGTTTGGCGTGCGACTCCTTGATCGCGGCCGCAACGGCGTGGAGCCGACAATATATGGAGATGCGCTCCTTAAACGGGGCGTTGCTGCATTCGACGAGCTCAAGCAGAGTGTGAGGGACATTGAATTCCTATCTGATCCAAGAAGTGGCGAAGTAAAGCTTCAATGCCACGATACCGTCGCGGCAACGATCCTTCCAAATGTCGTTCGCCAGTTTGCTGCGATCTATCCGCACGTTGTGCTTCACGTTGACAATGTGGTCACTACCACGGTGGCGCTGCCGGCGCTGCGCCGTCGAGAATGCGACGTGATCCTGGGACGGTTGCACTCTCCTTATGACGAGGATTTGCATGTCGTATCTCTCTTCGACGATCCCTTGGTAGTGGCGGCGGGAGCGAACAATCCATTGGCGCGACGTCGCAAGCTTGATCTCGCCGAGCTCATGCAGAAGCCATGGATTCTGCAGGCGCCGCATACATGGAATTACAGGCGCTTGAAAGAAGCGTTCGACGTGCGAGGGCTCGATCTGCCGAAGACCACCTTGGTGACAATCTCAATGCCGCTTATTGTCGATCTTCTGGCCAATGGTCCATTCATCACCGCTTATCCGCGATCGGTAGTGCTCTATAATTCATTGAAGGTGCTGCCAATCGATTTGCCGGTCCGGGCGTGGCCCGTAGTAATGGCGACACTTAGAGATCGAACCTTGAGCCCTGTCGTCGAGCGTTTCATCGAGTGCGCCCGCGAGGTTGCCGAGCCGTTGGGGAAGAAAAAGTCATAGCGTCATGTCGGCTGTTGGCACAAACCGACATTAGGCGGTGCCCGCTTTTGCGCCGCTGTTGGGGTCAAAACAGACATCAAATGCGCTACATCCGAGTGCCCTGATTATGAGTACATCGCCTGGGTTGGCACTGCGGGACAAGCCCGGCAATGACGACGCTTGCTAAAGTCGCCTGAGCATCGCGCGGCGGCGTAGCCAGTAGAGCGCGAGATTCCACACGACCGACACGGCGAGCGCCAGCGTGAGGCCCCACCAGGTGCCGAGCGGCACCACCGCCAGATGCACCGTGAACAGGCAGGCGCTGAACCCGACCAGGCCCCACATGGTGTTGGCGATCAGGGCGGCCGACGCCGGTCCGCCGACGCGCGGCTGGAAGATCAGCATCAGGCTCGTCATCACGATCGGATAGACCGCGAGCAGGCCGGTCACCGTCGGGCCGACGTGGCCGCTTGAGCCGACCACGGCGGCGACCAGGCAGGCCACCAGGAAGGCGCGCGCCGGCAGGTCGTACCATTTGGTCACGATCGGCGGCATCCGCACATGGCGATAGCGGTTGGTCAGCGCGATGCAGACGGCGAACATCCCGAGATTGGCCGCAGCAACACCTGGGAACGTCCAGTTCACCGAGCGCAGCAGGAAGGCTGCGGCGAACCACGCGGCGACAGCGGCGCCGACGCTCAGCGCCGTGCCGAGACGCTGCGCCAGCACGATGAATACCAGCGAGAACACCGCAGTCGCGGCGTGGGCGGCGATACTGCCGATGGCGCTCGCCGAAATGAACGCCGAGTCGTGGTCGAGCGCGACGAAGAAGTAGGCAGGCCCCGCCGCGATCGGCAGCGTGGCGACGATTGCGCCGATGGCGGCCCCGGCGCGCTCGGCCACCATCGCAGCCACGATGACGAAGCCCGCGGTGACGGCCATCTTCAGTGCAAGCGAAAGCCAGAACAGGAGATCGGGGGACATCGAGGCGCGGCTTCCGCCCTCATCATGAGGAGCGGGCGAAGCCCGCGTCTCGAAGGATGGGGCGGCCTCGTGCTTCGAGACGGCGGCTTCGCCGCCTCCTCAGCATGAGGCCGGTTGAGGTTTCAGTCCGTCGTCCGGGATATCACACCCGCTGCATCTTGATGTCCACCGGCGGGCCCTTGGCGATGGTCTGGTAGACCACGCAATAACGCTCTGTGAGCTTGAGCAACTGATCGAGCTTCTCCTGCGGCGCGTCGGTGTCGACGTCGAAGCGCAGCCGGATTTCGCGGAAGCCGACCGGAGCCTCCCTGTCGACGCCAAGGGTGCCGCGGAAATCGAGATCGCCCTCGGCCGATACCGAGCCGGATTTCAGCGGGATGGCGAGCGCCGTGGACACCGCCTTCAACGTGACGCCGGCGCAGGCCACCAGCGCCTCGAGCAGCATGTCGCCCGAGCAGAGCTCCAGGCCTGAGCCGCCGGTTGCGGGGTGCAGGCCGGCCACCGCGAGCGCCCGGCCGGTTTCGACCTTGCAGGCAATGTTGCTGTCGTCGAGCGTGCCTTTGGCCTTCAGCGTGATGAGAGCCGCGCCCGGGTCGGATTTGTAGCGATCCTTGATCGGCGCCTGCATGGCGCGGAGTTCTGTGGCGTCCATTGTTTTCTCCTAACCTCCCGTTTGTCATTTCGGGACGCGAGTGAAGCGAGCGAACCCGGAATCCAGAAACATGTGCTGAGCCAGTATCTGGATTCCGGGTTCGCGCCTCCGGCACGCTCCGGAATGACGGCTAAGCCGGCGTCAGCACCACGCGGCCGACCACCTTGCCGGCGCGTAGCTGGTCCATCACCGCGTTGACATCGTTGAGCGGCCGCGTCGCCACCGGCACCGGCGGCAGGCCGGTGCGGCGAACCAGATCGATCAGCTCGCGCATCTCCGGCAGGCTGCCGACGTAGGAGCCCTGGATGGTGATGGCGCGCATCGGCAGCGGCGGCAGCGGCAGCGTGATGTCGCCGCCGTAGAGGCCGACGATGATGTACTTGCCGCCCTTGATCAGGCTGTCGATGCCAAGCCGGGCCGTCGCCGACGAGCCGACCAGGTCGATCACCGCCCAGGCGCCGCCATTGGTCATGGCGATGATCTGCTGCGCGGCATCGGGCGCCTTGCCGTCGATCACGGCCGCCGCGCCAGCCGTGATCGCCGCTTCGCGCTTGGCCGGGTCGATGTCGACGACGATGGCGCTCTTGCCCCCCATCGCCTTGTGGATGGCGACGCACATCAGGCCCAAGCCCGCCGGCGCCGATGATCACGGTCGGATCGGTCTTCAGCGTCGGGCCGACCTTCTTCAGGGCGCCGTAGGTGGTGACGCCCGAGCAGGCGAGCGGGGCAGCGCGCGCCGGCGGCGAGATCGCCGATGTCGATCAGGTAGCGCGGATGCGGCAGCATCACGTAGTCGGAATAGCCGCCGTTTGAGAACACGCCGAGGCTCTTCATGGCGCGGCAGAGATTCTCCTCGCCGCGCTGGCAGACCGCGCAGGCGCCGCAGCCGATCCAGGGATGCGCCAGCATCCGCGCGCCGATCTTGACGTCCTGCGCGCCCGAGCCCGCCGCGACCACCTCGCCGACGTTCTCATGGCCGAGCGTGACCGGCAGCTTCATGCCGCGGTCCTGCGAGGCTCATGCGCTTGCCGCCGCCGAGATCGAAATAGCCGTCGGAGAGATGCAGGTCGCTGTGGCAGACGCCGGCGGCCAGCACCTTCAGCAGCACCTCGGTGCCCTTGGGCTGCGGCGTCGGATACTCGTTGCACTGGAGCGGCTGGCCGCAGGTGCAGACTTGGAAGCTACGCATGGATCTCCTCCCCGTCATGGCCGGGCTTGTCCCGGCCATCTCGCTTAGGCGGGCACAGTGCCTTCCCTAAGCGGGATCGCCGGGTCAAGCCCGGCGATGACGCTGAAAATAGTATCTGACGCCAGAAATCACCACCACATCGCGGCGCCGTGCGCAGCCTTATGCTCGCGATGCTCCACGCCGACGGTGCGGTCGAGCGAACGGTCGAGCGCCGCCAGCACGCGCCGCTTGGCAAAATCGAACGCCGCCGACTGGCGGTCGCGCGGGCGCGGCAGGTCGATCTCGATCTCGTCGGACACTCGGCCGGGCCGCGGCCGCATCACCACGATGCGGTCGGCGAGCACGATCGCCTCCTCGACATCGTGGGTGACCACGACCAGCGTCGGCTTGAGCTCGGCCCACAGATTGAGCAGGTGATCCTGCAGATCGACGCGGGTGAAGGCGTCGAGCGCCGAGAACGGCTCGTCGAGCAGCAGCACCTCCGGCCGCGGCACCAGCGCGCGCGCGATGGCGACGCGCTGCGCCTGGCCGCCGGACAGTTCGCGCGGCCAGACGTTGGCCTTGTCGGCGAGGCCGACGCGATCGAGCGCGAAGGCGATGCGCTCGCCGGCGCTCGGCCTTCGGCCGATCCTCGATGCCGAAGCCGACATTGCCGGCGACGGTAAGCCACGGCAGCAGCCGCGGCTCCTGGAAGATGATGCCGATCTTCTCGTGCGGCGTGGTGATTTTCATGCCGTCGAGCTGAACGGCACCTTGCGTCGGCGTGTCGAGGCCGGAGATGGCGCGCAGCAAGGTGGATTTGCCGCAGCCCGAGCCGCCGATCACCGCGACGATCTCGCCCGGCGCGACACCGAGCGTGACGGCATCGAGCGCATGCACGCCGTTCGGATAGGTTTTGCCAACGCGTTCGAGATTGAGCATGTCTATTGCTTCACGCAAATGCGTCTTCCCAACGCAGGAACGGCGCGGCGCCGGCGGCGACGATCCAATCCGTGGTCTTGCCGATGATGGCGAATGCCACGATTGCGGCGACGATCTGCGCCGGCTTGCCGAGCTGCTGGCCGTCGATCAGCAGATAGCCCAGCCCTTCCGAGGCGCCGAGCAATTCGGCGGCGACGACGAACATCCAGCCGAGGCCGAGCCCGGAGCGCAGCGACAGCACGTAAGCCGGCAGCACCGCCGGCAGCAGGATGCGCCGGACCATGGCGGCGTCGGACAGCCGGAAGGCGCGGCCGACCTCGACGAGCTTGCGATCGACCGACATGATCGCGCCCATGACGCCGAGATAGACCGGAAAGAATACGCCGACCGCGATCAGTGTCACCTTCGAGCCTTCGAAAATGCCGAACCACAGCACGAACAGCGGCACCCAGGCGATCGACGGGATGGCGCGGAGCGCCTGCAAGGTCGGATCGAGCAGCCGGCGCAGCAGCGCCGAATAACCGGTGATGGCGCCGGCGAGCGTGCCGGCGACCACGCCGATGGCGAAGCCCGCGGCGACGCGCAGGCAGGTCACCAGCACATGGCGCTGCAATTCGCCGGTCTGCGCCAGCTCGACGAAGGTCGCGAAGATCACCGACGGCGGCGGCACCAGGCGGCCGCTGGCCCAGTGCTCGCGCACGATCAGTTCCCATGCCAGCGCCGCCGCGACCGGCAGCACCAGGCCAAGCGCCGGCCGCCACCAGCGGGCGAAGCGCTCGCGCCCGGCGCCTGCGTTGTGCCGGCTTCGTCTGTGCGGCGGTCAATGTCATGGACACAAAGGACATACCAACACCCGTTGCGACGCAAGCCTGCGGCCGCTACCCGCGACCTTCCGTCGTCATTCCGGGGCGCAAGACGCTCGCAAGCCCGGAATGACCAGAGAGATTTCACGCCTCGTCAATTCGTAAACGCCACGTTGGAGTCGATCAGGTCGTCGACCGCCTTGGTGACATCGACGTCGGCCTTGATGACGCCCGCCTTCTGCAGCGCGAGGCCGGCTTGCAGAATCGAGTCGCGCTGCTCCGGCCCGATCTTGTTGTAGTTGAGATCGGTGCGCTGCTTGAGCTGGATGTCGGCAATCGCGTCCGACAGCTTGGTGGCGGCCTGGAACGCCTTTCTCTCTTCGCCGTAGTTGGCCAGCGAATACTTGCGCGCCTGTTCGTAAACGGCGATGACGCGCTTCACCAGATCGGGATGGTCCTTGAGGAACTCGATGCGCGTGCGTGAGGATGCCCCAGGTGTTGGCCGCCTTGTTGCGGTAGAACAGCCGCGCGCCGTCCTCGACCTCGGCCTGCGCCATCATCGGATCGAGGCCCGCCCAGGCGTCGACGTCGCCGCGAATGAGCGCGGTCTTGCCGTCGGGATGCTGCAGCAGCACCGGCACGATGTCCTTCTCGGTCAGCCCGACCTTTTGCAGCGCGCGCACCAGGAAGATGTGCGGATCGGTGCCGCGGGTGACGGCGACGCGCTTGCCCTTGAGGTCCTCGATCTTCTGGATCGTCGTGTCCTTGCGGGTGACGAGCGCGGTCCATTCCGGCTGCGAATAGACATAGATCGACTTGATCGGATTGCCGTTGATCTTGCTGACCAGCGCCGCTGCGCCGGCCGACGAGCCGAAGTCGATCGAGCCGGCGTTGAGGAACTCCAGCGCCTTGTTGGAGCCGAGCGTCTGCACCCAGCGGATGCCGATGCCGTCCTTGGCGAACTCCTTTTCGAGCAGGCCTTTCTCCTTGAGCACCATCGACACCGGGTTGTAGGTCGCCCAGTCGATGTTGATGGTCGTGGGCTTGTCGGCGGCCAATGCGGCGCTTGCTGGCAGCAACACGCCCACCAGGACCGACGTCAGAACGAAACGGCGTGACACAGACACGACTAACCTCCACACGTTGTCCGGCCGCGTTCTGGCCGGACGGGTTCGATGGAGGCGGGCAAAACAAATCGCCCGCCCGTCAGCTTTGCGACGGGGCGGGCCCCGACCGCTTTAGCTGCATTTGTTAAGCGCCCGCAAGCTGTTCGCTCAAATCGGCGCTGAACTGTTCATAGGTCCTAACCCATTGTCCGTCAACGAGAAAAATATATTCCATGCGTATGGCCGAGAGGAAATTTGCTTCCCTTTTGAGCAGTCCCGGCAGCAGCCTTGTTTTCCCGCGCGGCGATCGCGCCGTGACATGATGCGCGCCGCTTCGCTATCCGGATATCTGCATGCTCAACCCCGACAAGCCACGCGAAGGCGCCGTCGAACTGTTCGACGAGCGCGCCATCGTCGCCGACCTCGCCAAGCTCGCCAGACGAGCATGCCGGCTCCGAGCAGGACTTGCGCCGCGCCGTCGCGCAGCGGCTCAAGACCGTGCTCGCCGAGCGGCCGCGCCGAGGCCGAACAACTGCTGCTGAAGGACCGGCAGGGCCGCCGCTGCGCCGAGCGGCTGTGCTTCATGCAGGACGAGATCATCCGCGTGCTGTTCGAGTTCGTCGCGCACGCATCTCTATCCTTCGGAAAATCCGTCCGAAGCCGAGCGCATGGCGATCGTGGCGACCGGCGGCTACGGCCGCGGCCTGATGGCGCCGGGCTCCGACATCGATCTGTTGTTCCTGCTGCCCTACAAGCAGACCGCCTGGGGCGAGTCGGTCGCCGAAGCCATCCTCTATTGCCTCTGGGACCTCGGCCTGAAGGTCGGCCACGCCACGCGCTCGATCGACGAATGCATCCGCCAGGCCAAGGCGGACATGACGATCCGCACCGCGATCCTGGAATCGCGCTTCCTGCTCGGCGACAGGAAGCTGTTCGACGAGCTGATGACGCGCTTCGACAAGTCGGTCGTCCAGGGCACCGGCCCGGAGTTCGTCGCCGCCAAGCTTGCCGAGCGCGAGGAGCGCCACCGCCGCGCCGGCCAGTCGCGCTACCTGGTCGAGCCCAACGTCAAGGACGGCAAGGGCGGCCTGCGCGACCTGCACACGCTGTTCTGGATCGCCAAATACGTCTACCGCGTCCGCGACGTCGAGGACCTGGTCGAGCGCGGCGTGTTCGACGAGGACGAGCTGAAGCTGTTCCGCCGCTGCGAGGACTTCCTCTGGTCGGTCCGCTGCAACATGCACTTCCTCACCGGCCGCGCCGAGGAGCGGCTGTCGTTCGACATCCAGCGCGAGATCGCGGTGCGGCTCGGCTACACCGAGCATCCGGGCCTGAAGGACGTCGAGCGCTTCATGAAGCACTACTTCCTGATCGCCAAGGACGTCGGCGATCTCACCGCCATCCTGTGCGCGGAGCTCGAGGACCGGCAGGCCAAGCCCGCGCCGGTGCTGAGCCGGATGATGGCGCGGCTGCGCCCGCGCGGCCGCCGGCCCCTGCCCGAAAGCGACGGACTTCGTCGACGACAACAACCGCCTCACCATCGCCGACCAAGACGTGTTCGCGCGCGACCCGGTCAACCTGATCCGGATGTTCCGGCTCGCGCAGAAGCACAATCTCGTGCTGCACCCCGACGCCATGCGCGCGGCGACGCGGTCGCTCAAGCTGATCGACGCCGAAGCTGCGCGCACAATCCCGAGGCGAACCGGCTGTTTCTGGAAATCCTGACATCGCACGACGCCGAGATCGTCCTGCGGCGCATGAACGAGACCGGCGTGCTCGGCCGCTTCGTCCGCGCGTTCGGCCGCATCGTCGCCATGATGCAGTTCAACATGTACCACCACTACACGGTGGACGAGCACCTGCTGCGCTGCATCGGCGTCCTGGCCGACATCGAGCGCGGCAGCAACGAGGAGTTCCCGCTCGCCAACGATCTCATGCAGAAGATCCTGCCCGAGCACCGCACGCTGCTCTATGTCGCGATGTTCCTGCACGACATCGCCAAGGGCCGGATCGAGGATCATTCGATCGCCGGCGCCCGCATCGCGCGGCGCTTTCTGCCCGCGGCTCGGGCTATCGCCGGCCGACACCGACACCGTCGCCTGGCTGGTCGAGCAGCACCTTGTGATGTCGACGGTGGCCCAGTCGCGCGACCTGTCCGACCGCAAGACCATCGAGAATTTCGCCGCGGTGGTGCAGTCGCTGGAACGGATGAAGCTGCTCACCATCCTCACCACCGCCGACATCCGCGCGGTCGGCCCCGGCGTCTGGAACGGCTGGAAGGCCCAGCTTCTGCGCACGCTCTATTACGAAACCGAGCCGGTGCTGACCGGCGGCTTCTCCGAGGTCAACCGCGCCCAGCGCGTTGCCATGGCGCAGGCCGAGCTCAAGGCCGAGCTCAAGGACTGGCCGGCGGAGCGCGATCGACGCCTACCTCGCGCGGCACTATCCGGCCTATTGGCTCAAGGTCGATCTGCCGCATCGCGTCGCGCACGCCCGCTTCGTGCGCGCCGCCGAGGATGCCGGCAAGTCGCTGGCCACGACGCTTCGCGTTCGACGCCGCGCGCGGCGTCACCGAACTCACCGTGCTTGCGCCCGACCATCCCTGGCTGCTGTCGACCCTTGCCGGCGCCTGCGCCGCCGCCGGCGCCAATATCGTCGACGCGCAGATCTTCACCACCACCGACGGCCGCGCGCTCGACACCATCGCGGTGTCGCGCGAGTTCGACCAGGACGAGGACGAAGCGCGCCGCGCCGCGCCGCATCGCCGATACGATCGAGAAGGCGCTGACGCGGAACGCTCAAGCTGCCGGAGGTGGTGGCGCGCCGCTCGGCGCCAAAGACGCGGCTCAAGGCGTTCGCGATCGAGCCGGAGGTGACGATCAACAACCAATGGTCCAACCGCTACACCGTGATCGAGGTGACCGGGCTCGACCGGCCCGGCCTGCTCTACGAGCTGACGGCGACGCTGTCGAAGCTCAGCCTCAACATCACCTCCGCGCATGTCGCCACATTCGGCGAGCGCGTGGTCGACGTGTTCTACGTGACTGATCTGCTGGGCGCGAAAATCGCATCGCCGACCCGCCAGATGGCGATCAAGCGTGCATTGACGCAATTGTTTGCGCCCGCCGATTTGGCATCGGCGAGCGTCAAAGCCGCGTCGCGTTAGATTGGAAGCCGCTGCGCCAGCATTGTGGCTGCGGCCTCACGTCACCGGCGTGAGGCCGTAGACATTATTTGCTGGGCGTGGTCGGGCCGTACACCATCGCCTTGATGATGGTCGGCCAATAGACCGGCATCTGATCCCGTACGAACCGATAGCCATTGTCATTGAGCTCAGCGACCGTCGGCTGTGCCTTGACTTTTTGCTTCTTGCCCTTCGCCGCCGCGGGCGACGCCGCAATCAAAGCGATGAGAATGCCAAACGCGATCTTTTTCATTGTCATGTGTCCCCTCCTACGCCCCGCAGGGCGGTGCCCTTTTACCAAGTCACACTAGCACGGCCGAAAGACGGAGCGAACCGATCCGGCGCGGTTTCCCTTGCTTTATCTTGCGGTGATGCCGCAACGCCACGGCTCTGACTTCAGCGGCAATCCGAAGTCAGCGTTTGCATATCGCCAAAAGAACGTCCGTCTGATGGCGAACAACGCGAGCCACCTGCCGATTTTGCAGAGCGAACGCAACAAAACCGACGCTGGGATGCTATACGCATCCTGCGCCGGTTCTGTTCAGGCCGAGATTACATTTTCTTCTTGCCCTTCTTCGCCGCCGGCTTGGGCATTGTCGCCTCATACGGATTCATCGCAGCGCGTATGAAGTTGGCGGTGTTATTCTGCGCCGCAATCGCCGGGTCTTCTTTCTTGGCGGCGGCAATTGACGTGGCCGGAAGCGCAGCAACAGCGAGCATCAGTGCAGTGAGAACAAGAACCTTATGCATGTGGATTCCCCAGGCTTTAGCATCCACCGGATCCCCCGGTACCCGCCGATGATGCACAAATCGCTGCCGGTTGAAAATAGCTGCAGCATCATTCGGCACATGCGCGGCACGTCCGAAAAGCCACAACGGACATGGCGTTGCGAGGGCCTGGCTGTGCCGGCTTAACCCACCCTTAAAGCCCCGCCCTTAGCCTGCGGCAGGGCCCAGCCGGAAGCTGCTTGATCGGCCGGGCCGGTTCGTGGGACGGCACATGGCGACGCCAAGGGGCAAGGAACGGCGGGAGCCCGTCTTCGACGTGGCGGAAAGCCTGGATTCAGCTCCCGCGGTGCGGCCGCCGGACCCTTCGGAAGGCGCCGGCCGGACCAAGCCCAAAGCCTCGCCTGGACCAAGGCGCAAGCGCCGCAAACGCCGGCGGCGCGGCGGGGGCGGCGGGCGCCGGACGATCGGCCGGATTGCCTATTGGGGCGCGGTCGTAGGCCTCTGGCTTCTGATTGCAATGGTCGGCGGCGTGGTCTGGGTCGGCGCGCATCTGCCGCCGATCCAGTCGCTCGAAATCCCCAAGCGCCCGCCATCGATCAAGATCGTCGACCGGCAGGGCCACCTCCTCGCCACCCGCGGCGACATGAGCGGCCCGCCGGTGCCGCTCAACGAGCTGCCGCGCTATGTGCCGCAGGCCTTCGTCGCCATCGAGGACCGCCGCTTCTATTCGCACCACGGCGTCGACCCGCTCGGCATCGCCCGCGCCGCGTTCGCCAACATGCTGCATCGCGGCGTCTCGCAGGGCGGCTCGACCATCACCCAGCAGCTCGCCAAGAACCTGTTCCTGACCCAAGAGCGCACGCTGACCCGCAAGATGCAGGAGGTCGCGCTGGCGCTCTGGCTGGAGCGCAAGTTCAGCAAGACCCAGATCCTCGATATGTATCTCAACCGGGTCTACTTCGGCGCCGGCGCCTACGGCGTCGAGGCGGCGGCGCAGCGCTATTTCTCACAAGCCGGCGCAGAAGCTCTCGGTCGCCGAGGCCGCGATGCTGGCCGGCCTTGTGCGCTCGCCGACGCGGCTTGCGCCAAGCCGCAACCCGGACGGCGCCGAGAAGCGCGCGCAGATCGTGCTGGCGGCGATGGCGGACATGAAGTTCATCACCGACGGCATGGCCAAGGTCGCGCTGATCGAGCCGGCGCATGCCGTGAAAACCGCGAGCACGGGCTCGGTCGGCTACGTCGCCGATTGGGTGATGGACGTGCTCGACGATCTGGTCGGCCGGGTCGAGCAGGACATCGTGGTCGAAACCACGATCGAGCCGGCGTTGCAGGCGACGGCCGAGACCGCCCTCGTTGACGAGCTCGCGAAGAACGGCGCCAAGGCCGGCGTCGGCCAGGGCGCGTTGGTGGCGCTGCACGCCGGAGGGCGCGGTGCGCGCGCTGGTCGGCGGCCGGAACTACGCCGAGAGCCAATTCAACCGCGCAGTCGCTGCCAAGCGCCAGCCCGGCTCGGCGTTCAAGCCGTTCGTCTACCTGACCGCGATCGAGCGCGGGCTGACGCCGGATACCATCCGCGAGGACAAGCCGATCGCGGTCAAAGGCTGGCGGCCGGAGAACTACAGCCATGAATATTTCGGTCCGGTGCCGCTGCGCAAAGCGCTGGCGCTGTCGCTCAACACCGTGTCGGTGCGGCTGACGCTCGAGTTCGGCCCGAGCGCGGTGGTGCGCACCGCACACCGGCTCGGCATCGCATCGAAGCTCGAGCCCAACGCTTCGATCGCGCTCGGCACCTCGGAGGTCTCGGTGCTGGAGCTGGTCGGCGCTTACGCGACCTTCGCCAACGGCGGCATGGAAGTGACGCCACACGTTGTCGAACGCGTGCGCTCCGCCAACGGCAAGCTGCTCTATCAGCATCAGCCGGAAAACCTCGGTCGCATCGTCGAGGCGCCCTACGTCGGCATGATGAACACGATGATGCGGGATACGCTCCTGATCGGCACCGCGCACAAAGCCGAGCTGCCTGGCTGGCCGGCCGCCGGCAAGACCGGCACCTCGCAGGATTTCCGCGACGCCTGGTTCATCGGCTACACCGGTCACCTGGTCGACTGGCGTCTGGCTCGGCAACGACGACAACTCGCCGACCAAGAAAACCACCGGCGGCGGCCTGCCGGTCGAAATCTGGAGCAGGTTCATGAAAGTGGCGCACCAGGGCGTGCCGGTCGTGGGCTTGCCCGGCGTGTCGAGCGGACCGCTGATCGCAGGCCTCGCGCCACCATGGGGAACGCCGCCGGCGCCGGTACCGAACGCAACGGTGCCCGGCAAACCGACGCCGGTGCGCGCCGAAGGCGCAGGCGGCATCGACAACTGGCTGATCGACCGGCTGTTCGGCCGGCGTTGATACTCAATGACGCTCCTGGCCGCTGCTTGCGCGCGCTCCGCGCGTCAGCGCCCATGTCGCGACCGCAAGACCGCCGGCGATGCCGAGGCCGGCGGCGAGCGGCCAGGCGCTTTGTCCCAGCATTTGACCGACGACTGCGCCGGTGATCGCGCCCGACGACTGCTGCACAAAGCCGACCAGCGACGATGCGGCGCCGGCGCGCTTTGGAAATGGCAGCAGCGCGCCGGCCTGCGCCAGCGGAAACGCGAGGCCATGCCCGGCGAGATAGAGCGACACCGGCAATACGATCGACATAACGCTGGTCAGGCCGAGCATGAGCGCCAAAATCGCGCCGATGCCGCCCGCCGCAAACGCGACGGTTCCGAGCCCGATGGTGCGGTCGATGCCGATGCGGGTGACAAGATGCGAGCCGAGAAAGGTGCCGACCAGATATCCGCAGGAACCGATGGCAAAGGCGAGGCCAAAGCTGAACGGCGACAGGCCATAGATATCCTGCATCACGAAACCGGCCGACGATATCCAGGTGAACAGGCCGATGAAGGCGCAAACGCCGAGGCCAAGATGCGCGAGGAAATAGCGGTTTTGCAGGAATTCGCCAATACACCCGCAGCATCGCGGTGAGCGAGATCGGCTCGGGCGCGCGCGTCCGCAGGCTTTCAGGCAGCAGCCACCAGACCAGCGCGGCCGTCACCAGGCCGAAGCCGGTCAGGCAGACGAAGTTAGAGCGCCAGCCGAACGCGGTCTGCAACACGCCGCCGAGCGAACGGCGCGATGACCGGCGTCAGCGCCATCACCGCGGCCATGCGCGCCATCTCGCGCGCGACATAGACACCCTCGTGCATGTCGCGCGCAATGGCGCGCGGCAGCACCATCATGCCGGCGCCGCCGAGCGCCTGAAATGTGCGCGCGACGATCAGCACCTCAATCGACGGCGCCACCGTGCAGATCACGCTCGCCAGCACGAACAGCGCGATCGCGCCCATCAGCACGGGCTTTCGGCCGTGGCGGTCCGACAGCGGCCCGTAGATCACCTGCCCGAGGCCGAAGCCGACCAGATAGACCGAGATGGTGAGCTGCACTTGCGCGGGCGCGGCGTTCAGCAGCCGCGCCATCTCCGGCCATGACGGCAGATACATGTCGACCGACAGCGGCCCGATGCCGGTGAGCAAGGCGAGCAGGCTGGTCAGCGCGAACGAGCCGGGACGAAGCATGGGATTGGGGTTGATCCTAGACTGTCATCATCCGCGACAGCGGATGGTCCGGTAACCTATGCCAGTGGAAGAGGTCACGGAGGCCTGCGATTACTGGATGCCCCGCATGCGCGGGGCATGACGACCGAGGATTTAGGGCACAATTGTATTGCGCTAAAACAAACTCCGTTCGCTCCCGCGACCCGGCCTTCGCTCGCTTCGCGAGCTCCGGCGGGTTCGAGTCCGACGAAGCGCGGAGCGCGAAGACGGAAAGCGGGAGCCCAGTTCTTTGGCCAAACCGCTGGGCGATTCAATCTGAAACAACTCCGCTTTAGGCGATCGCGGGATCAAGCGATGGCTGGCGCGCGTGGCGTGGCGCCGTCCACTGACAGGCCGTAGCGGTGCAGATCGCTGCCGTGGATGTCGAGCCACACCTTGGCGCGCTGCGAGTCGGAACAGACGCCGTTCACCAGCCGCCAGAACCGCGCCGAATGGTTCATCTCGATCAGATGCGCGACCTCGTGGACGGCGAGATAGTCCAGCACGAATGGCGGCGCGAGGATCAGCCGCCAGGAGTACGACAGCACGCCGGTGGTCGAGCACGAGCCCCAGCGGCTTGACTGGTCGCGCACCGAGATGCGCTTGATCGCGACGCCGAGCCGTTCCGCGGCACGACGGCTTGCGGCTTCGAGATCGCGCTGCGCCTCGCGGCGCAGATAATCGCTGACTCGACGATCGATGTGCGGAGCTTCGCCGGCAACGCAAAGCAGCGCCTCGCCGCTTTCGTCGGTCTCGGGCCAGACCGTGCCGCGCAGGCCCGGCCGATGCACGATGCGATGCTCGATTCCGCGCAACGGCACGAGGGCGCCATGGGTAAATGGAGCCGCCTCCGGCAAGCGGTGCAGCCGCGCCGCGATCCAGCCGCCGTGCTTCTGGGCGAATTCCTTGGCCTCGCGAAGGCTGCCGCGCGGCGGCATGGTGAGGATAACCTCGCGGCTCGCGGCATGGATGCGCAGCGTATAACGGCGCGCCTGGCGATGACGGCGAATACGCATCAGATAGATCGCCCGGTCGAAGACGATCTGGATCGTCTGCGGTTCGCTCGGCCGGCGATAGAACAAGGCGCGCAGTGACGGCATGAGGCGGTCCCGAATCCTGGGATGCAGATTACCAGATTGCGGCCCGGACACGCGACAGGCTCGGACCTCTCGGCTGTCATGGCCGGGCTTGACCCGCCATCCATGGGGCGTTGCCACACCGCCCATCAGTAAAGTTTGTGCGTACTTGCGATTTAGCGTGGATTGCCGGGTCAAGCCCGGCAATGACGACGGCTGGTGCCGTGCCGGAGGCTACCGCCTACACCGCGGCGAGTTTCACCGGCCGCAGCACGGCTTGCCGCGGCCGGTCGAGCGACAGGATGAAGTCGGCGATACGCGGCGCCACCTCGGCGCGGAAGCGCGAGCCGTTGAACACGCCGTAGTGGCCGACGCCGAGCTGCAGGTAATGCAGCCTTGCGCTCCGGCGGGATGTTGACGCAGAGCTTGTGCGCCGCCTCGGTCTGGCCGACGCCGGAAATGTCGTCGTGCTCGCCCTCGATGGTGAGCAGCGCCGCGTTGCGGATCTTGCCCGGATCGACCGGGCGGCCGCGGTGGGTCATCGTGCCGTTCGGCAGATGCGTGACGGACGAACACGACATCGACGGTCTGCAGATAGAACTCGGCGGTCAGGTCCATCACCGCGAGATATTCGTCGTAGAACTCGCGATGCTTTGCGACCGAATCGCCGTCGCCTTTGACCAGATGGAAGAACAGGTTGCAGTGCGCGTCGACATGCCGGTCGAGGTTCATGCTGACGAAGCCGTGGAGCTGCAGGAAGCCCGGATAGACGTCGCGCATCACGCCCGGATGCGGGAACGGCACCTTGGTGATGACGTTCCGGCGGAACCAGTCGATGCCGCGTTCTTCCGCGAGCTTGTTGACCGCGGTCGGATTGACGCGGGTGTCGATCGGCCCGCCCATCAGCGTGATCGAGCGCGGCGCGTAGGCGTCGTTGCCGGCCTCCATCAGCGCGGTCGCGGCCAGCACCGGCACCGACGGCTGGCATACCGCGATGACATGGGTGTCGCCGCCCAGGAAATGCAGGATGCTGATGACGTAGTCGATGTAGTCGTCGAGATCGAAGCGGCCCTCCGACAGCGGCACCATGCGCGCATCGATCCAGTCGGTGATGTAGACGTCGTGATTGGGCAGAAACGCCTCGACGGTGCCGCGCAGCAGCGTCGCGTAATGGCCCGACATCGGCGCGACGATCAGCACCTTGGGCTGCGGCCGCCGCGGCATGTGGCAGAACATGCGCTCGAAATGCAGAAGCCGGCAGAACGGCCGCTCCCAGACGGTGGAGATGTGAATCGGCGCGCGCTCGCCGCTGACCACGACGGAATCGATGCCCCACTCGGGCTTGCCGTAGCGGCGCGTCGAGCGTTCGAACAGCTCGGCGGTCGCGGCGATGGTCTTGCCGTAGGTGGATGTGCGCGAGCGGATTGAGCGGGTTCTTGAAGTAGAGCCTTGTGACGTCGGCGAGCGCGCGAGCCGGCTGCAGCGCAGCGTGGCTCATCTCGTAAAGCCAATAAAGGCCGTTCGACAGCACCGGACCGCCAGAAGCTGGCGCTCCGCCGAATTCCCCGATCGCCATGTTGGCTCCCCGGCCCCGTTGCTGCGATGCAGCATAGTGACGAATCGATGACATGGTCAACATATAAGAAAAGACTTTGCGACCCGTTAGCCCGTGGAAATGCAGGTCTTTTCTGCATTCTCGAAGAGATGCGCCAACCGGCTCAGTCGCCGCCTTGCAGCAAAGTGCCCTCGCGCCGCGCGCTTTTCAGGAGCCAGCAGAAAGCCGATCACGGCGCAGCCGAACAGCACGGTGTTCAGCGCGAAGGCCTGCGCCATCAGGTCGGCGCGGAAAACATGCTCGATCAGCAGCGCCCGCATGCCTTCGAACACGTAAGTCGGCGGCAGCATCCAGGCGAACACCTGCAGCCAAGCCGGCAGCACCGCCACCGGGTAGTAGACGCAGGTCAGCGGCAGGAACAGGAACATGATGCCCCAGGCCATGGTCTCCGCACCGAGCCCGTTCCGCAACAGCAGCCCGGCGACGAAAATCGCTACCGCCCAGCTGGTCAGGAACAGGTTGAGGAAGAACGGCGACCAGCGCCAGCCCCGTGGCCCACAGGTTGAAGCCGAAGAACGCGATCGCCAGGAGCGACACCGGCACCATGCCGATGGCGAGCCGGATCGTGCTCATGATCATCAGCGCCGCCACGAACTCGATCGGCCGCAGCGGGCTCATCATCAGGTTGCCCATGTTGCGGGCGTACATCTCCTCGAGGAACGAGATCGAGAAACCGAGCTGGCCGCGAAACAGGATGTCCCACATCATCACGGCGCCGAGGAAGGTGCCGGCCGCGGCGGCAAGAAGCCGGAGTTTCGCGCCACATAGATCTGCAGGAAGCCCCACGTCAGCATCTGCACCGTCGGCCAGTACATCAGGTCGAGGATACGCGGCCATGACGAGCTGAGCAGATACCAGTGGCGCAGCACCATCGCGCATACGCGCCGCGGAGAGATGGCGGTGTAGGCGGGCGATTGCATGGTCATTACAGCCTCGCCTCGCGGCACAGCGCACTCCCCTCCTCCCGCGAGCGAAGCGAGCGGTGGGGAGGGGTCGGGGGTGGGGGGCACTTTGCTTGCCTTCGAGCGCCCCCCACCCCGGCTCGCCATAGCGCGTCGAAGACGCGCGTAACCGCGCTTCCGGCTCGCCGACCCTCCCCACCGCTTCGCGGGGGGAGGGTGGCGCCGTGCACACCGATAGGCCGGATCGCAAAGTGCGAGCTCGCAATCACTGCGCCGTCTCCCGCGCCTCGCCGGTGCCGCGGGCGATGTCGAGGAACACCTCTTCGAGATTGCTGCGGCCGTAGCGGGCGATCAGCCGCGCCGGGGTGTCGTCATCCTCGATCCGCCCGGTCTTCAGCATGATGACGCGGTCGCACAGCCGCTCGACCTCGCTCATGTTGTGCGAGGCGAGCAGCACGGTCGCGCCGCGCTCGCGGCGATAGTGTTCGAGCCGCCCGCGCACCCAGTCGGCGGTGTCGGGATCGAGCGAGGCGGTCGGCTCGTCGAGCAGCAGAATCTCCGGCTCGTTGATCAGCGACTTGGCAAGCGCGACGCGGGTCTTCTGGCCGGACGACAGCTTGCCGGTCTGGCGGTCGAGAAAATCGTGCAGGTCGAGCTCGTCGGCCAGCGCCGCGGATGCGGCCGGCGACGTCCGCGCATCCGTACAGCATGCCGAACACCGTGAGGTTCTGCCGCACCGTGAGCCGCATCGGCATGTTGACGTAGGGGCTCTCGAAATTCATCCGGTGCAGCACCCGATGGCGCTGGCGCGGCATCGCGGCGCCGAGCACGGTGACGCCGCCCGAGGTCGGCTCGACCAGCCCCATGATGGTGGAGATGGTGGTGGTCTTGCCGGCGCCATTGCCGCCGAGCAGCGCCGCGCAGGAGCCGGCCTCGATGGCAAACGAGATGCCGTCGACCGCGGTCACCGCCTTGTAGCGCTTGACCAGGCGGTCGACGGCGATGGGAGCAGGATTCTGGGCAGGGGGCGCGCATCACCCCGCAGATGTGACGCGGCAGGCGGCCCCGCGCAAGCCCCAAGCTGAGACGATCGGCCACCTGCGTCCGTTGGCAACATTGAGAACGACGGCGCGCGCACTAGAGATAAGCCTCATGCTCGACGACAGCGCCGACCAAATCCATCTGCCGCAGCGGCGCAACGTGCGCCTCGACACGCTGCTTCGGCTGCGCTGGCTTGCGATCATCGGCCAGACCACCGCGGTGCTGGTGGTCTATTACGCCGTCGAATTCCCGCTGCCGATCTGGGCGTGCCTTGCGGTGATCGCGCTGTCGGCCTGGCTGAACGTGGCGCTGCGGGTGCGCTTCAGCCTGACGCAACGGCTCGAGCCCGAGCGCGCGGCGTGGCTGCTGGCCTTCGACATCGCCGAGCTCGCGGTGCTGCTGTTCCTCACCGGCGGCCTGGAAAATCCGTTCGCGTTCCTGTTCCTCGCGCCGGTGCTGCTGTCGGCGACCGCTCTGCCGCCGCGCATCACCGTCATGCTCGGCGGCGTTCGCCGTGCTGTGCGCGACCGTGCTGGTGTTCGCGCATTATCCGCTGCCGTGGGACGTCGACGATCCGCTCGAACTGCCGTGGATCTATCTGCTCGGCGTCTGGTTCTCGATCCTGCTCGCGATCGGCTTCATCGGCGTCTATGCGTGGCAGATCACCGAGGAGGGCCGGCAGATCGCCGAGGCGCTGGCCGCGACCGAGCTGGTGCTGGCGCGCGAGCAGCATCTGTCGCAGCTCGACGGGCTCGCCGCGGCGGCCGCGCACGAGCTCGGCACGCCGCTTTCGACCATCGCGGTGGTCGCCAAGGAGCTGGAGCGCGCGATCGAGCCGAACTCGCCGCACGCCGACGACGTGCGGCTGCTGCGCGAGCAGTCGCAGCGCTGCCGCGACATCCTCGCCAAGCTTACCGAGCTGTCGACCGGCGAGCCGTTCGACCGCCTGCCGCTGTCGGCGCTGATCGAGGAGGTGGTGGCGCCGCACCGGAACTTCGGCGTCGCCATCGACGTTGCTCTGGCGCACGATCCGGCGCCGCCGATGGGCGCGCGCAATCCGGCCATTCTCTACGGCCTCGGCAATCTGCTGGAGAACGCGGTCGATTTCGCCCAAGGCCGGGTCGAGGTCACGGCGGACTGGAGCAACGACGACGTCGCGGTCACCATCAGCGACGACGGTCCGGGCTTTGCGCCGGAGATCATGGACCGCATCGGCGAGCCCTATGTGCGTTCGAGCAAGCGGCGGCGCATGAACGCCGGCAGCGAAACCACCGGGCTTGGCCTCGGCTTCTTCATCGCCAAGACCCTGCTGGAACGCTCCGGCGCGACCATAGATTTCGAAAATCGCATCTATCCGGACCGCGGCGCGGTGATCCGGGTGCGCTGGGAGCGCGGCGATTTTGAGCGGCCGCTTGGTTTCGCCGCCACTTGAGTCGGCAAGCGAGGGTCCGTAAGGTTCATGGAGCCATGGGAATGAGTGTCGCGATGATGAGTGTCATGGCCGAGGCCATGCAAGCCGAGCGCACGCTGCTGATCGTGGAGGACGACAAGTCCTTCCTGCAACGGCTGGCGCGCGCCATGGAAGCCCGCGGCTTCGAGGTCCGCATCGCCGAATCGGTCGGCGAAGGCCTGCAGGAGGTCGAGAAGTCGGCTCCGGCCTTCG
The DNA here is from genome assembly GCA_963702635.1 of uncultured Alphaproteobacteria bacterium. Classification (GTDB taxonomy): domain Bacteria; phylum Pseudomonadota; class Alphaproteobacteria; order Rhizobiales; family Xanthobacteraceae; genus Z2-YC6860. The sequence goes on along the minus strand of CAVPDL010000001.1, from coordinate 1,177,215 downwards.
CCGTGGTCGACATGCGGCTCGGCGACGGCAACGGCCTCGACGTGGTCTCGGCCCTCAAGCAGCGCCGGCCCGAGGCGCGCGCCATCATTCTCACCGGCTACGGCAACATCGCGACCGCGGTGAATGCCGTGAAGATGGGCGCGGTCGACTATCTCGCCAAGCCCGCCGACGCCGACGACGTGGTTGCGGCGCTGCTCGCGCTCGAAGGCCGCAAGGCCGAGCCGCCGGAGCATCCGATGTCGGCGGACCGCGTGCGCTGGGAGCACATCCAGCGCATCTACGAATTGTGCGGCCGCAACGTTTCGGAGACGGCGCGCCGGCTCAACATGCATCGCCGCACCCTGCAGCGCATTCTGGCAAAGCGCGCGCCGCGATAATTGCTCTTCGGTCGAGGGAAAGGCCATGAGACACCGTTGGCTCGTCGCTGGCGCCGTTTTGCTTGCCGGCACTTGCAATGCGCCGGCGCAGAGCTGGCCGTCGAAACCGGTGCGCATCGTCGTGCCGGTCAGCGCGGGGAGCGCCACCGACGTCACCGCGCGATTGATCGCCGATCATCTGCAGCAGCAGCTCGGCCAGCCTTTCGTGGTCGAGAACCGCACCGGCGCCGGCGGCACCACCGGCATGGGCTATGTCGCCAAGCAGGTCGATCCGGACGGCTACACCATCCTGGTGCACTCGGCGGCCTTCACCATCCAGCCGTCGACGTTTCCGAACCTTGGCTATGATTCCGGCAAGGATTTCGCGGGCGTGACGCTGCTCGGCATGGCGCCGCTGGTGATGATCGCCTCGCCGGAGAAGTACAAGACGCTGAAGGATCTGGTGAACGCCGCCAAGGCCAAGCCGAATTCCGTGAACTATTCCAGCGTCGGCTATGGCGCAGCGGCGCACCTCGCCGCGGAGCGGTTTCGCCTCGCCGCCGGATTCGAGGCCCAGCAGATTCCGTTCCGCGGCGCGCCCGAGGCGATCAACGAGGTGCTGGCGAAGCGTGTCGACTTCTTCTATTCGCCGACGCTCGCCGCGGTGCAGCTCATCCGCACCGGCAAGCTCTCGGCTCTCGCGGTGTCGGGCTCCAAGCGGGCGCTGGCGCTGCCTGAGGTGCCGACCACGATCGAAGCCGGCTATCCCAATTCGGACTACAATTTCTGGCTCGGCATGTGGGTGCCGGTGAAGACGCCCCGCGACATCGTCGACAAGCTTTACGCGGCGACCAAGAAGACTCTGGCGCTCAAGGAGGTGCAGGACAAGCTGGTCGCGCTCGGCAGCGAGCCTGAGGAAATGACGCCGGCGGAGTTCGACAAGTTTTTCCACGACGACATCGCGCGGAACGCGGCGCTGGTGAAGGCGGCGGGCATCAAGCCGAATCCATGATGTCTTGCTCATGCTTCCCGCCGTCACCTTGCGGTGCGAGCGGAGCGAGTACATCTTTCCCTCCGCCTCGTCCTGAGGAGCACTCGCGAAGCGAGTGCGTCTCGAAGGATGGGCGGCCGAGAGAGGCTGCAAACGGCCTACTTGATCAACTTGCTCACCCGCTCGATGATCGGCTTGGGCGTGGCGTAAATCTTATTGATCAGCGCCGAAAGCTGCGCACCGCTCACCGGCTCGAGCTCGAACTTGTTGCGCTTGACGTCGGCCATGAACTCCGGGTCCTTCATGGTCGCGTCGAAGGCGTCGCGCAGCATCTTCAGCCGCTCCGGCGGCAGGTCCGGCGGCGCCACGAACGGCCGGCCGATGTCCTGGCCGGCGTAGAGGAATTCCAGAGTCCGGCGTTCGTCATCGGTCTTGGCGAGATCGAGCACGTTCGGCACGCCCTTGAGCTCCGGCGGCGAGGCGGCGCCGGCCTGCAGCAGAGCATTGACGGTTTTCTTCGGCAGCCAGTCGGGCTTGCGCTGCTTGACGCTGTCGAGGCTCTCGCAGATGCCCTCGACCTCGCCGCGCTCCATCGCCAGGAACACGTCGGCCGACGAGCGGAAGCCCGACACCAGCTTGAACTTGAAGCCGAACAGGTCGTTCAGCACCTTCGGATAGGAGCGCGTGCCGGTGCCGGGCCCGGTGTCGCCCAGGATCAGTTGCGTGTCGCGAAGCTGCGTCGACGTTCTTCACCTTGGCGGTGGCGTTGGCGATGCAGACGTTGTGCTCGCGGGTCGGGCTGCCGAGCCACGACATCTTGGTCGCATCGAACCGCGCGCCCGGCGCATTGCTCAGCGGCCCGAGCGCGGCATCGCGGGCGATGATCGCGAACACCGTGCCGTCCTTTGGCGCGGCGCCGTAGATGTGGCTCGCCGCGACGTAGCTGCCGGCGCCCGGCATGTTCTGCGGCACCACCGTCGGATTGCCGGGCAGGTGCTTGCCGATGTGGCGGGCGACGGTGCGGCCCCACAGGTCGTAGCCGCCACCCGGCCCGAAGCCGATGATCAGCGAGACATTCTTGCCGACGAACGGCTCGGCTGCGGATTGCGCGTAAGCCTGCGACGAACTCCAAACGCTCGCCGCGAAAAGCGCCACCCCCAGCCGAATCGCTCCCCGCATCATGCCTCTCCTCATTGCTTGGCTGCCGCCTTGATCTGCTCCGGATGCAGGATCAGCTTCTGCACCCGCCAGTTCAGGATTTCGGCAACGAACAGCGTGTTCTCCGACGGGCACGCCATCTCATGAACCCAGCCGAACTGCTTGAGCCGCTTGCCCGACGAGCCCAGCACGCCCAGAACCTTGCCGTCGAGCGTGAGCTTGTAAATGCGACCTGGGTACGCATCGGCGGCATACAGCACCTGGTTCGGTCCCGGCGTGATGCAGAGCGCCCATGGCGCGCCGGGCGTCATGGTGCCGCCAGTCTGCAGATAGTTGGCGAGGTTGGGCTTGTTGCCGATCGCGGGCCTGGCGTTCTGGTCGAACGGCACGTCGATCTTGATCTCGCGCTGGAAATTGCCGTCGCCGTCGAACACCTGGATGCGGCGGTTGGCGCGATCGGCGACATAGATATTGCCCTTCAGGTCGGCGGCGATGCTGTGCGGCGTGTTGAACTCGCCCGGCCCCTTGCCGCGCTTGCCCCAGGATTTGATCCAGTCGCCGTCCTTGCTGATCTTGGCGACGCGCGAGTTCACGTAACCGTCGGAAATGTAGATGGTGCCGTCCGGCCCCCAGGTCACGTCGGTCGGCTGGCGGAAGCGGCCGTCCTCGTGCGGCAGCGGCGGATTGGCGTTGCGCTCGTGCGGCTTGGCCTCGGCGTCCGAGGCCTCCGACTTTCGCCCGAACACCATCAAAACGCGGCCCTCGCGGGCTGAACTTGACGACCATGTCGGACCCCTTGTCGGTGGTCCAGATGTTGTCGTCCTTGTCGATCCGCACCGTGTGCGCGAACGCCCAGGCGTAGAGGTTCTTGCCGATCTCGCGGACGAACCGGCCGTTCGGCGCAAACTCGAGGAGCTGCGAGGCGGTGTTGCCGTAGGCCGGACCGTGGCTCGAGCCGCCGCGCGAATAGACGAAGATGTGACCCTTGGAATTGACCGCGACGCCCGCGACCTCGCCGAGATACATGTCCTCCGGCAGCTTGAGCAAGTTCGAAACCGACTCATAGGGGATCATCGGCGCTGCCTCTTGCGCGAACGCGGCCGACGCGATCAGCGAAAGCAACGCGACAAACAACGAGCGTTTCATGAATATCCTCCCAGCAGTCGTTCTTGTCGGCGCATTGCACGCCGCTGCGATGACTATAGCGAACGACCTTGCTTTGGTCATTGCTGGTCGCGATATGGAGAGAGGTTGCGCCGTCGTCTTCGCCGGGCATGACGTCGAATGTGCGGCAACGCTGTCAGAATGCGCCGGCGTAAGGTCCAGCCGGATCGATCAGCGATTGCAGCCGCAGCGCGGCGGCGCGGGCGATGCTCACCGTCATGCTCTTGCGGGTCGCGGCGTGCAGGCGGTGCTCTGGCGCCTCGCAGGCGATATGAGCGCCGAAGGCATCGGCGACGATCAGACCGGTATCCTTCGGAAAGATGTCGCAAGGCACCTCGACCGTCGTGGCGAAGAACAGGCGGTCGCAATGCAGCCGATAATCCATCCACTTCTGGTCGGCGCGGAAGTCGGCCACCGAGGATTTGATCTCGACAATCCAGATTTCGCCGTCGCCGCCGAGCGCCACCAGGTCGGCGCGCCGGCCCGACGCCAGCGGCAATTCGCTGACGACGCAGAAGCCGTGCGCATGCAGAAGCCGCGCGGTGCCACGCGCGATTTTCAGCGCAGTCTCCGATTGCCGGCCGTCGACCGGCGGCACGATCGCAGGCGAATTCACGTGGATAGACCCGTAAGGCTCCTGGGCCTGCTCGTCGAAGCCGACCAGACGCAGCTCAAGCTGACGCACGGCACGCCACTCCGCAACACGACGCCGAACGCGATCATTTTGCCTCAGCCGCGCGTTCCGGGAAAGCCTCGGCGAGGCCTTGTCGCGTCGCCGCTATGACCCCGCGCTCGGTGATCAACCCGGTGACAAGCCGCGCGGGCGTCACGTCGAATCCGTAATTTGCCACGGCCGAGCCGTCCGGCACGATCTGCACGGTCTCGATACGGCCGTCGGCGGTCTTTCCGGTCATGGTCGACTGCTCCTCGCCGGAGCGTTGCTCGATCGGGATTTCGCTGAGACCATCCGACACGCTGAAGTCGATGGTCGGCGACGGCAGCGCCACATAGAACGGCACGCCATTGTCCTTGGCGGCGAGCGCTTTCAGATACGTCCCGATCTTGTTGCAGACATCGCCCCGCGCGGTGACGCGATCGGTGCCGGTGATCACCATGTCCACCATGCCGCGCTGCATCAGATGGCCGCCGGTGTTGTCCGCAATCACGGTGTGCGGCACGCCGTGCCGGCCAAGCTCCCAGGCCGTGAGCGAGGCACCCTGGTTGCGTGGCCGGGTCTCGTCGACCCAGACGTGGAGTTTGATGCCTTTGTCATGCGCCATGTAGATCGGCGCGGTCGCCGTGCCCCAATCGACGGTGGCGAGCCAGCCGGCGTTGCAATGGGTCAGCACGTTGACCGGCTCGCCCTTCTTTCGCGCCACGATGGTCTCGATGATCTTCCAGTCCGTGGCGGCCGATCGCCTGGCAGATCGCTACATCCTCGTCGCAGATTTCGGCGGCGCGGCGATAGGCCGCCGCAACGCGCTCCTCGCGGAGCCGGTTGCGCACCGCCGCCATCATCTCGTCCAGCGCCCATTTCAGATTGATCGCGGTCGGCCGTGTCTTGAGCAGCGCGGTGCAGGCCCGATCGAGGCTCGCGTCGGAGGAGTCAGCACGCAGCGCCAGGCACACGCCATAGGCCGCCGCGGCTCCGATCAATGGCGCACCGCGAACCTGCATGGATTTAATTGCATGCGCGGCATCGTCGAGCGTGGCCAGGCGCAACGTCGCAAAACGGTGCGGCAGCACGGTTTGGTCGATGACGCCGACCGACCAGCCGTCGGGCTCGAGCCAGATGGTGCGCGTGGGTTTGCCGTCCACGTTCATGATGCTCTCATAGAGCGCCGTGCCGCGATCGACAAGAAGCCGGGTTGCCCGCTTCACCGCGGTACGGCACTCTCTGTCGTCGCTTCGGGAGAGGAATGATGGCCATCGACTGGGAGGTTGAATACAACAACCGGGCGCGGGTGCCGGAGCATCCGCAGATTTTCGAACGCTGGGCGCGCGATGGCGCGGCTTATCGCGACGAGACGGGCAAGGAGGGTCGCGCCGAGCTTGGCCTGAAATACGGCCCCTCGCCGCGCCAGACCATCGATTTGTTCAAGCCGCGCGGCGGCGGCAACGGCCCAGTCGCGCTGTTCGTCCACGGCGGCTACTGGCGCTCGCTCGAACCGTCGAGCTTCAGTCAGATGGCGCGAGGCATGAACGCCCATGGCGTCACCGTCGCGGTGTCGGGCTACGATCTCAGCCCGCAGGTCACGATCGGCCAGATCATCGAGCAGACCCAGGCCGCCTGCCTCTATCTGTGGAAGAAGCTCGGCCGCAAGATCATGGTCAGCGGCCATTCCGCCGGCGGCCACCTCGCCGCCTGCATGGTCGCGACCGACTGGAAGGCGCTCGACCTCGGCGCGCCCGCCGATCTGGCGCCCGCCGGCTACGCCATCTCGGGCCTGTTCGATCTGGCGCCACTGATGCATCTCGCCGCCAACGCCGACTTCAAGCTCGACGCCGCCGAGGCGCGCCGCGTCTCGCCGCTGTTCTGGCCGCTGGTGCGAGGCAAGGTGCTCGATGCCGTGGTCGGCGCGTTGGAATTGTCGGAGTTCCTGCGGCACTCGAAGAGCGTCGCCGACGACTGGCGCGAGCGGGGCGCGCAGACGCGCTACGAGGCGGTCCCCGGGCTCAATCACTTCACGGTCTGCGATCCGATGATGGATGCAAACAGCGCGATGACCCAGCGGCTGGTGGAGCTGGCGAGAAAAACCTAAGATCTGTACTCAATAGATGATGTTCGCTGAGGACCCCAAAGCAGTCTTCCGGCTTTCTACTCTGAGCCGCTGCTTTCTGAGTTCTGGCGCGGGGAGATGGCGCGATGGAATTGGGCTTGCAAGGAAGACGCGTCCTGGTAACCGGCGGATCGCAAGGTATCGGATACGCCGTGGCGGAGGGCTTTCTGGAGGAAGGCTGTTCGGTCGTCATCGCATCTCAAAACGAGGAACGGCTCAGCGCGGCAGTCGAAAAGCTTTCGAAGCATGGGCGCGACCGAGTTGGCAGCAAGGCGATTGACTTGTCGCTTCCGGGTGCCGCGGCTGCGCTGGCCGATGCCTATAACGACACCGACATTCTCATCAACAACGCTGGTGCGATTCCATCAGGGGATATTTTTGAGATCGACGAAGCGCGATGGCGCGCGGCGTGGGACCTCAAGGTGTTCGGCTACATCAATTTGATGCGCGCGATGTTTGGACACATGCGTGACCATCCGCCAAAGGTGATCCTCAATGTGATCGGCATGGGCGCAGAGCGGCCGCAATGGCGTTATGTCTGTGGTAACGCCGCGAACGTCGCCCTGAACGGCGTCACCAAGTCACTGGGCGGACGCAGCCTGGATCACGGGGTTCGCGTCTTAGGCGTCAACCCTGGCGCGGTCGAAACAGAACGAATGAAGACGCTTCTTCAAAGCCGTGCGGAAAAGGTGTTCCGCGATGCCGGGCGATGGCGCGAAGCGATGGCTTCCCAGCCCCACGGCCGGGGGGCAACGACCAAGGAGATCGCCGATGTCGTGGTGTTTCTGGCTTCGGATCGGGCAGCTTGGATCTGTGGAGAGGTTGTCAATGTCGATGCGGGGAATATCTATCGACAGGATCTGTTTTGAAATCTGTTTTTCCAGTCGTATAGACTGATCGATCGCCCCGAACCGATCTCGTACTGACAAAGAGGGGAAGCCGATGCTCAACAGACTGGCCGATGTTCCGCGGGCCTTGCGACAACTTCCTCACATGCTTTTTCTCACGCTGGTCATCGCTTCCTCCGCTGCAACGGCGCAGGACTATCCGAACAAGCCCATTCGCATCATCGTGCCCTACGCGGCAGGCGGCGTCGTCGATTTGACAGCGCGCATTTTGGGGGAGCGTTTGGGGCCGCTGCTGGGGCAAACGGTGATTGTGGAGGATAAGCCTGGCGCGGCGGGAAAGATCGCCGCCGAGTTTGTGTCGCGAGCGGAGCCGGATGGCTACACAATTTTCTATACGACTGCTGCTGACCAGACCTTGTTGAAAAGCAGGCCCAGCACGGCTGAGGGTATTCGGAATCTCACGCCGATCACGTCCGCCATTAGTCCCGTGGGAGCAATCGCGGTGCGCGCGGGCTTGGGGCTGGATTCCATGGAAAAATTTCTTGCATACGTCAAAGCCAACCCCGGAAAGCTGACGTATGGCACCGCTGGATACGGTTCTTCTCAGCATCTCATCGGTGAGTACTTCAAGCAGCAGGGGTATGAGATGCTCCATGTGCCGTTCAACGGCATCGCTCCCGCAATGACGGCTCTCGCGGGCGGGCAGATCGACGTCGCCATCACAAACCTCGCGTCCAGTCTGCCACTCGCCGAGGACGGGAAAGTAAAGATCCTCGCGCTGCCCCAGGCGGACCCTTACGAGGGCACGCCAGACATTCCCCCGATCACAAAGGCGATGCCCGGTTTTTCCTTCCGACGGCCCTTTGCCCTTTATGCGTTCTACGGCCCGCCCGGCTTGCCTCGGCCCATCGTTTCAAAGCTCGCGGATGGCATCGGGAAAGTTGTTGTGACGCCTGAAATAAAAGCGAGATTGAAGAAGCTCTCCATCGTTCCAGTTGTGACCTCTCCCGACGAGTTCGCGGCGATGGTTGAACAGATCGGCACGGCTTTTCAAGCAGTCATCAAGTCGGGGAATATCAAATTGGAGTAGTCACGAGTACACGCCCTGGAACCAATACCGTTGGGCGAACACCACGGTCAGCACAAGACCGACCGCGACCACGAGCCAGCGCATGGCCTGCTGCGGCACGACCCGCGCTAGGTGTGCGCCGCTGAAGCCGCCGACCAGGCAACCGACCATCATCACCAGCGTCTGCGGCCAGCTCACCGCGCCGTGACTGATGAACCACGCGGAGGCCGCCACGGTGTTCAGGCTCGACACCAGATTCTTGGTGACGTTGGCGCGGCGATAATCGCCTTCGGTGGCGATGGTCAGGACTCCGAGCAGCAACGTCCCGGCGCCGGCGCCGAAATATCCGCCGTAGACCGAGATCGGCAGCACCAGTGGAACGCTGGTCACGCTCATGCGCCATTGGTGGTGGCCGCGCAGCTTTGCCCGCTCGCGCATCCATTGCGTGATCCGGCCGGCAAAAGCGAACAGGATGGTGGCGAAGCCGAGGAGCAGCGGGATCAATTGCTCGAACATGCGCGCCGGCGTTGCCAGCAGCAGCACCGCCCCGATCAGCGCGCCCAACACCGAAGCGAGCACGAGGCCTGCGAAGGCGCGGTTGAGCGGCGGCAGCTTGGCGCGGTCGGTGAACGCAGCGAGCAGATTGCCGGCGCTGACCGCCACCAGATTTGACGCAGTCGCGACCACAGGCGTCAGGCCAACCGCAAGCAGCACCGGAAAGGTGATGACCGAGGCGCCGCCAACCAGCGACGCCATCAGCCCGCCGATCACGCCGGTGCCGATGAGGATGAGGATGGTATGGAGGGTCATGCGGTCAGGGTAGCGCCGCGAATTCTGCGGCAATTTATTGTGCGCTCCCCTTGCGGGAGAGGACTACGCTGGCGTTGCAACATGCACGATTGGGTGAGGGGTTGCGGCTTCACCCCTCACCCAGCCTTCCTTGACGATCCGCTGAGCTGCCCTCTCCCGCAAGGGCACAACAACAACCGACAACGCCAATTGATAGATCGCGCGGCCAATTCACATGAACGCCTGGATACCGGTCTGGGCACGGCCGAGGATCAACGCGTGGATGTCGTGGGTACCCTCATAGGTGTTGACTGTTTCGAGGTTACACATCACGCGCATGACGTGAAATTCGTCGGAGATGCCGTTGCCGCCGTGCATATCGCGCGCCACGCGGGCGATGTCGAGCGCCTTGCCGGTGTTGTTGCGCTTCATCAGCGAGATCGACGGCGGGGCGGCCTTGCCGGCCTCGAGCATGCGGCCGAGCGCCAGAGCGCCACGCAAGCCCAGCGCGATCTCGGTCTGCATGTCCGCAAGCTTTTTCTGAACAAGCTGGTTGGCGGCAAGCGGCCGGTTGAACTGCTTGCGGTCGAGAACGTACTGCCGCGCGGCGTGCCAGCAGAACTCGGCGGCGCCCATCGCACCCCAGGCAATGCCGTAGCGCGCCATGTTGAGGCAGCCGAACGGGCCGGCGAGGCCCGACACGTTCGGCAGAAGATTGTCCTCCGGCACGATGGCGTCTTCGAGCACGACCTCGCCGGTGACGGAGGTGCGCAGCGACAAGCTTGCCCTCGACCTTCGGCGTCGAGAAGCCCTTGGTGTCGCGCTCGACGATGAAGCCGCGGATTTTCCCTTCGAGCTTGGCCCAGACCACGCAAAGGTCGGCGATCGGCGCGTTGGAGATCCACATCTTGGCGCCGTTGAGCCTGAAGCCGTTCGGCACCTTCTCGGCGCGGGTGATCATCGAGCCCGGATCGGAGCCGAAGTCCGGCTCGGTCAGGCCGAAGCAGCCGATCAGCTCGGCCTTGGCGAGCTTCGGCAGATACTTCTTCTTCTGCGCCTCGGTGCCGTAGGAATAGATCGGGTGCATGACCAGCGACGATTGCACCGAGAGCGTCGAGCGATAACCTGAAGTCGACACGCTCCAATTCGCGCGCGATCAGCCCATAGGCGACGTAGCCCAAGCCCGCGCCGCCGTATTCCTCCGGGATGGTCGGGCCAAGGAGGCCGAGCGCACCCATCTCGGGCAAAAGCTCCTTGTCGACCCTCTCGTCGCGCCAGGCGAGCCGCACCCGCGGCATCAGTTTGTTCTGGGCGAAGGCGCGCGTTGAGTCGCGCACCATCCGCTCCTCCTCGGTCAATTCGGCATCGAGCCCAAGGGGATCTTCCCAGTTGAAGTCGCTGTCTTTGAGGACAGTGGCGGGCTTCGATGACGATTTGCCGTGCGAGGCTACGCTCGACATGACGGGCTCCAATACTACTGGCTAAATGCTGGCGCGCCCGAGAGGATTCGAACCTCTGACCTCTGCCTTCGGAGGGCAGCGCTCTATCCAGCTGAGCTACGGGCGCCTTTGTTCCTTAGATAGCCGAAGGGGCCGAACGCGGCAACGGCATCAAATTCAGCACATGGATGGCGCAGAGGTCAAAGGTTCGAATCCTCTCGGGCGCCGGGATTTGTGTGCCGAGGTGTGCCGGGGCATTGCGGTCGTCGAGCCCGTTCCCGTGCCGAAGAGGCCATATTGTGATAAGAATTAATTACTAAGCGCGGCAATATGCGAGCGATTCCTGGAAGTGCACATGCGCGGTTGAGGGGGAGGAGATGATGTTGTCTTCCCGATGGGCTGTCTTGGGCGGTGCTCTACTCGGCCTTTGTTGCCATGTTGCGCCCGCATTGGCTCTGGACTGGCCGACGCGGTCGCTGACGATGGTCGCTCCGTTCGCAGCCGGCGGCTCGACTGACGCGATCGCTCGCATCGTCGCCAACGGGCTGAGTGGTCAGCTCGGCCAACCTGTCGTGGTTGAGAACGTCGGCGGCGGTGGCGGCATGACCGGCGCTAACCGCGTCGCGAAGGCGCCGCCCGACGGCTACCAGTTCGTGCTTGGTAATGTCGGCACCCACGCCCAGAACCAGTCGCTCTACAAACATCCCCTCTACAATGTGCTGACCGATTTTGCGCCGGTCGGTCTGATCACAGATCAAGCACTCGTGCTCGTGACACGCAAAGATTTCCCGGCCAACAATTTGCAAGAGTTCATCGCCTACACAAAGGCAAACCAATCTAAAGTTCAATATAGCTCATCGGGCGCCGGCGGCTCCAACCACCTCGCATGTGTCCTGCTCAATTCCGCCATCGGGCTCGGCGACATCACCCACGTTCCCTATCGTGGTGCGAGCCAGGCCTTGCAAGACGTGATCGGAGGCCGCATCGACTACACCTGCCCAAGCCTTCCGGCTGCTATTCCGCTGATCACGAGCCAGTCGGTGAAGGCATTGGCGATCCTCAGCAAACACCGCTCTCCCAGCTTGCCCGATTTGCCGTCCGCCCACGAGCAGGGATTGACCGACTTCGACATTCCAAGCTGGTACGCGCTGTTCCTGCCCAAGGGGACGCCAGATCCGATCGTGCGCAAGCTGGACGCCGCCTTGGTGGCGGCACTTTCGACGCCGGAATTGCAAGATCGACTGAAAAAGGTCGGCTCCGACCTGGTCTCGCCCGAGCGAATGACGCCAGAATATCTGGCGCGTTTCGTTGCCACCGAGGTCAAGAAATGGGAGGGGCCGATCAAGGCGAGCGGCATTCAGTTCTGACCGAGATTTGGCGGGGTTACGATGAGACTTCATGACGTGACTTTGAGAAAGGTCAGCTTGCCGCTGATCCGGCCTTACGTACTGTCCTATCGAACCTTTCATGAGTTCGAGCCGATCGTTGTCGAGGTGCGCGACCACGACGGCCGCGTCGGTTGGGGCGAAGGCCACATCTCGCCCGGCTCAAGCAGCGAGACCCGCGAGGGTGGCTGGGCTTTCTGCTGCGAACATGCAGCAAAGATTGCCGGCATCGATAGCGCGGACGCGAAAGCCATCGTCAGTGCGCACCTGGGCGACAGCAAAGTTGCGGCGACTGCAATCCTGACCGCGATTGAGATGCTGGAAGGTCATCCGCTGCTCAAGATCGAACAAGACGCGCGGCTGCCGATGCTGACGCCGTTCAACAGTTCGACGTTGAAAGAAATCGAGGATGAGGTCGAGCGGCGGCTCGAAGAGGGCTTCGGCACCTTCAAGATCAAGGTCGGCAAGGATGCTAGCGCCGATCTCACGCGGGTGAAGACGATTCAGCGCGTCATCAACGGCCGCGCCACTATGCGGCTCGACGCCAACCGCGCCTTTTCGGAAGCCGACGGCAAGCGCTTCGCCGCTGGACTCGATCCTTCGGGCATCGAACTGTTCGAACAGCCCTGCCACGCCGACGATTGGGCTGCCAACGCCAATGTCGCAGAGGTCTCGACTGTTCCGCTTATGCTGGACGAGCCGATCTGCAGCATTGCCGACATCGAACGCGCTGCGGAGATCCCAAACATCGAATACTGCAAGCTCAAGCTCAAGCGGTTTGGCAGCCTCGATGCGTTGAAACACGCCTTAGAGCTTGTACGAGCGCTCGACATGGAGCCCGTGTTGGGCGACGGCACGTCCTGCGAAATTCAGTGCTGGATGGAGGGCTGCGTCGCTCGCAGCACCATCAGCAATGCCGGCGAGTTCAACGGCTTCCTCAAGCCGAGGGATCGGCTGTTCGCCAATCCGCTGCAATTCAAGGCCGGTGCCCTGGTTTTGCCCAAAGATTACATGCCAACCATGGATTTAAAGTCGCTCGCGGCTCACGAGATCGCCTGCGAGCGCTTTGCGGCGGTAGCGGCCACGGTGGCGTAAGACGTCTACGACTTATCCGTCGCCCCTCCGAGGCTCGTGGACAGCCCCGGCGCGCGCCACGGAGCAGCGTTTTGCAGTTTGCCCTTCCGCTGGAATTCTCAGTCTAAGCCGTCTGCAGATCAGCCTTATTGAAAGCACTGGCCGGCCACGACAGGCCGTAATGCTCGCGCAGGGTCTTGCCCTCGTAGGCGGTGCGGAACAGCCCGCGCTTCTGCAGGATCGGGATTACCTCGGCGCTGAACACATTGAGCATTGTTGGCAAGAGCGGCGGCATGATGTTGAAACCGTCAGCAGCGCCTGAAGTAAACCAGTCCTGGATCAAATCGGCGATTTGCTCCGGCGTGCCGGCGAAAGTGAAATGGCCGCGCGCGCCGGCGAGACTTGCCAGCAATTGCCGCAGCGTCGGCTTTTCACGTCGCACTACACTCAGGATCACTTCGGTGCGGCTCCGCGCCGCCTCCACCGCCGAGGACGGAGGGAAATCTTCCGGCGTGAGCGGCCGGTCGAGAGGCAACTTGGAGAAATCATAACCGCCGAAGCGGCCGGAAAGCCGCTTACGACCAACCTCGGGATCGGAGAGGTCGTTGACCTCGCGCACGAGACGCTGCGCCTCGGCTTCGGTGGAGCTTATCATCGGCGAAAGACCGGGCAGGATCAGCACTTGGTCCGAATTGCGCCCTTCGGCCTTCACCAACGATTTCAGATCGGCGTAGAACGCCTGCGCGGTCGCCTTTTCCATGTGTGCGGTGAACACCGCCTCGGCATGTCGCGCTGCGAACTTCCGGCCTGTATCGGATGAGCCCGCCTGCACGAACACGGGGCGCCCTTGCGGCGTGCGCGGCAAATTGAGCGGCCCCGCGACCCGGTAGTGGTGACCCTTGTGATTGATGGCGCGGATGCGATCCTTCTTGGCGTAGAGTCCGCCGTCGCGATCGTCGACGACAGCGTCCTCGGCCCAGGAGTCCCACAGCGCCTTGACGACGTCCATGTATTCCTCGGCGCGGTCATAACGATCGGCGTGGCTCACCTGTCCACTGTCGCTGAAGTTGGCAGCCGCGGTCGCCAGCCAGGATGTAACGATGTTCCAGCCGACGCGACCGTTGCTGATATGATCGAGCGAGCCAAACTGGCGGGCAAGGTTGAACGGCTCAGTGTAAGTGGTCGAGCACGTTCCGATCAGCCCGATCCGGTTTGTCACCACCGCCATCGCGGCAAGCACGGTTACCGGCTCAAGCCAACTGCGTGCCGCCTGCGAGGCATCGTCGCCAAGAGCGAGCTGATCGGCAAGGAACACCGAATTGAACAATCCGGCCTCCGCCCGCTGCGCAAGGTCGGTGTAATAGCGGATATCGGTCAGCGACAGCGGCGACGACAGCGGCGACCGCCACGACGCCTCATGATGCCCGCGGCTGTGAATGAACAGGTTGAGATGCAGGTCGCGCTTCATGGCATTCGTCCTGTCTCTACGCTCACGAGAGGTGTGCCGGCAAGGCTAGGCCGCGGACTGAGGGCGAGGCAAGACAGTGTGGGACCGAAGGACTGAAGCCTATCTGAGTGATCGCGGTGATGATAAGGTTCGAGCCGAACGCGATGCTGCTGTGACAGAGGGTCTTTTGGCGGTATTCTCCAACCTTACACACAGCCACCGAGACTTCGGCATTGTTGAGGGGTCACCTATGGAACGAAAAAAAGCGTCTGATTTCCCGCAGGAGCTTCTGAACCTGCTTGACCAATATGTGCACGGTCGAATTGACCGCCGCCAATTTCTGGATGGTGCGCAAAAATTTGCCGTCGGCGGCATGACTGCGGCAGCACTCTTCGAGATGCTCAAGCCGAACTACGCTTGGGCTATACAAGTTCAAAAAGACGACGCACGCATCAGAGCTGAATTTGCAACTGTTCCATCGCCGCTGGGTAACGGAAATATCAAGGGCTACTTGGTGCGGCCGGCGAACGCGACCGGAAAATGGCCGTCCGTCCTGGTCGTTCACGAGAACCGTGGCCTCAATCCGTACATCGAAGATGTCGCACGACGCCTGGCGGTCGCCAATTTCATCGCCTTTGCCCCTGACGGGCTGACGTCGGTGGGCGGCTATCCCGGAGATGACGAGAAAGGCAATGCGCTCTTCCGCCAGATCGACGGCGCGAAGATGCGGGAAGATTTCCTCGCCGCGGCAAAATGGTTGAAATCGCGCCCGGACGGCACTGGCAAACTCGGCGCCGTCGGCTTCTGCTTCGGCGGCTCCGTAACCAATTTTCTGGCCGTGCGGATGGGCTCGGATCTTGACGCTGCGGTTCCATTCTACGGCAGCCAACCGAGTGCGGACGATGCGGCAAAAATCAAGGCGCCGTTGCTCGCGCAATACGGCGAGCTTGATCCCCGAATCACGTCAAGATGGCCGGCCTTTGATGTCGCACTCACGGCTGCGCACGTGACGCACGAAGGCTATGTGTACCCAGGCGCCAATCACGGCTTCCACAACGACACCACCCCGCGTTACGACGAAGCAGCGGCCAAACTCGCCTGGCAGCGCACGCTGGACTGGTTCAACAAGTACCTGAGATAGCGTGTGGAAATAACGACGATCGGTTGGGACCACCGGCGCTATCGGCCTTGGGCCCGCACGGTTCCGGAAAACATGCATCTGGCTTGCGCGCCTGGATTTGGGCGGTCAAATCCACATTCGTCGATACGGATAGCAATGAGCATATCTGCACCTGATGCAGCATCCGCCGGCGCCAGAATGGACCTCTCAACCGCCAGCTCAGTAAACCCACTTTCTGCCGATTCCAACGCCACACGGGCTGGCGTCTCCGAAGCCGACGGAATAAACCGTCCGCTGCCATCCAATAGTCCCCATCGATATTTGAGAAAACCGGAAGACGATCCTTCTGAGTTTTCCCAACTCACCGAGCCTTGCAAAGAGAGCACGACGGCGTCGCGACTTGGTCGCGGGATGACGACAATTCGTTGCGTATCCGCACCGCCAGTGACAGAAATGTCCGTGGGTGATTGCGCTACGCTGACGTCCCGCATCAACGTGATCGCTAAAAGGATCGCGGCGACGGTCGCAACCCGATGCCGCTGAAATAGGCGCAAAACGGACATCGTCCCTAACACCTGTTTATCAGCAGACGTCCACCACCGGTTCAGTACGCGCACAGCTATTGGAATGCGAAAATACGTTTCCAGTCCTTCTTCATATCCACCACGGTCCATCTGTTTGCAGCCGCGGCGTCCAACGCTATATCGAGCTTCCCGAAGTGGGATTTGCGATCGTAGGCATACTCCCGCTCCGCATCGGTGTGGTGCACGATCAGTCCCAGGCGCACGCCGCTGCCGCTCATCGTGGTCCATTGCAGCATTTCAAGGTCACCGTCCGAGTTGCCGAACGCGGCAATCGGGCGGCGGCCGATGTGCTGGTTGATGCCGACCGGCTTGCCGGTCTTGTCGTCGATAAAATTGATCTGCGGCAGACGGAACAGCCTCGGCTGGCCGTCGCGCATCTCGAACCGCGTCTTGATCGACGAGCCGACGACCTGCTCGGGCGGGACGCCGTAGATCTTCTCGGCCCACGGGCGCATGAACTCGATGCCGCCGCCGGAGACGATGAAGGTCTTGAAGCCGTTGGCGCGCAGGTAGGCGAGCAGCTCAAGCATCGGCTGGTAAACCAGCTCGGTGTAGGGCTTCTTGAATCGCGGATCGCGCGCGGTCGCGAGCCAGTCGGAGACGATCTTTTCGAAATCGTCCACGGTCATTCCGGCGTGCGTCGCCGCCAGCATCTCGACAAGCGCCTGTTCGCCCGCCGCGGCCAGCTCCCGCATATCGCCATTCAGCACCGCCTCGAACGGCTGCTTGTTTTTCCAGTCTGGGTGCTGCGGCGCCAGCGCCTTGACGCGGTCGAGAGCGAATGCGAGCTGG
The DNA here is from genome assembly GCA_963702635.1 of uncultured Alphaproteobacteria bacterium. Lineage (GTDB taxonomy): Bacteria > Pseudomonadota > Alphaproteobacteria > Rhizobiales > Xanthobacteraceae > Z2-YC6860. Next base: position 1,160,219 of record CAVPDL010000001.1, on the reverse strand, counting down.
ACATACATCGGCTGCTCGACCCAGAGCGTACCGTCGTTGTCGAACGTTGCGATGCGCTGATCGGGCGGCACGAAGTCCGGCCCGCCCTGCGTCGTGACGCGCTTCACAAAATCCGTGATCGAGGCTTTGACCGTCCCCTCATTCCACGATGGCAGTGGATTGTCCTGAGCGAGCGCGCGATTTACGGAGGACAGCGATCCCGCGACCGACGAAGCGAGCAGCGCAGCCAAGAACGCGCGCCGGAGGATCACATGAAGCGTAGACATAGGCGATCTCCTACATATTAAAGCGCAGACGACCCCGGAGAGCGCTCCGGGGTCGTGCCGTGTCTTGGTTACTTCGCGATAGCCGAGCGGGCTGCCGCGATTTTTGCTTTGACCGCATCGAGGTTGAAGCTCGCGCCCTTCTGCATCGGCGGGAACTCGATCGCGGTCATGGCCAGCTTCTCGACCTGCTGCTGGACGAACACGAAGCGCCAGAACTCGTACTTGAACCAATCGAAGTACTGCTGCGCGCCTTCCTTGGTCCCGGCGTTCGGCCAGCCGGTGCGTTCGAACGGATCGAGACGCAGGTTGGTCAGGTAGGGCACGTCGACCTTGCTCTTGTCGCCGAGCCAGCCGCCCGGCTGGTCGATGAACCGATACTTGTAGTCGTCGATGCGCACGGCACCGAGCTCGCTTTCGCCGAAGTACCAGATCTCGTGCCGGTTCGACGGACCCTTGCCGGTGATCAAGTCCATCTGGTTGTAGCCGTCCAGATGCACCTTGTAGGTCGTACCACCGATCTGCTTGCCCTTCCTGAGCTCCTCGACGATGTTCGAATTGCCGGCGGCAGCCAGCAGAGTCGGAAACCAGTCGAGCCCGGAGATGATGCCGTTCTCGACCTTGCCGGCCGGCACCTTGCCCGGCCAGCGGATCATGGCCGGCGCGCGGAAGCCGCCCTCCATGACGGTGCCCTTGCTCTGCGCGAACGGCGTCTGTCCGCCGTCCGGCCAGGTGAAGACCTCGGTGCCGTTGTCGGTCGTGAAGATGACGATGGTGTTGTCGTCCACACCGATGTCCTTCAGCTTCTTCATCACCAGGCCGATGTCGTCGTCGAGCTGCGCCATGCCGGCCTCGTGGATGGACCAGCCGTTCTTGGAGTTGCGCATCGCCTGATACTTCGGCGACAGATGGGTGACGATGTGCATGCGCGTCGGATTGAGCCAGAGGAAGAACGGCTTGTTGTCGGCCTTGGCCTTGTCGACGAACTTGAGCGCCAGGTCGCGGATTTCGTCGTCGACGGTTTCCATCCGCTTCGGGCAGAGCTCGCCGGCGTCCTCGATCCTCTGCTTGCCGACCTTGCCCCAACGCGGATCGACGGTCGCATCGTCGGCGGTGGTCGCCCATGAATGGAGCATGTTGCGCGGACCGACCTGCGGCCGCAGCTCCTGCGGGTAGTTCGGATGGCAGGGATCTTCCATCGCGTCGAGATGGTAGAGGTAGCCAAAGAATTCGTCGAAGCCGTGCACCGTCGGCAGGAACTCGTTCTTGTCGCCGAGGTGGTTCTTGCCGAACTGGCCGGTGGCGTAGCCCATGCCTTTGAGGGCGGTGGCAATCGTCACCGCCTCGGCCGGAATGCCGGTGGGTGCGCCGGCCTGGCCGACCGTCGTCATGCCGGTGCGGATCGGCAGCTCGCCGGTGATGAAGTTCGCCCGGCCCGCCGTGCAACTCGCCTCGGCGTAGTAGTCGGTGAACAGCATTCCTTCAGCTGCGATCTTGTCGAGATTTGGCGTCCGCCCCGCCATCATGCCGCGGTGGTAGGCGCCGATGTTCCAGATGCCGATGTCGTCGCCCATGATGACGACGATGTTGGGCCGCTGCTGTTGCTGTGCCACCGCCGGAAAATTCGCTGCCGTCAGCACGGCAAGCGATGCCACCGCACCGAAGAAGACGCGTCTTATCCCTCCTAGCGCCGTGGGGTCCGGCCGGTTCTCCAATACGCAGTCAGGCATTGTACCCTCCTTCATATGAGCATCGACGCGTCCGCGTCCGATGCTTTAAAATTCAACTTGAAAGCTGTCGTATGCGAGTCGGGATTTTCTGGAGTGCGGACGCCCCGTGGGGCGCCCGCCTTCTCAAATCGCGGTCTGACGCTCGTGACTAGTCGCTGCGACCGGCTGTCCTCATTTCCCGAACCTGCTGCATGACCTGTTCCAGGTTGTAGCTGGCGGGGTTCTGGAGCGGCGGGAATTTGATGAAAGTCTCGAGGTGCTGCAACCAAAGTTGCTGGCCGATCGGCAGCAGGTTCCAGTCGTAGACATAGGCGGTCGACGGAGAAGCTATCGCCCCGCCCATACCGAAGAGCGTCTTCTGCTGTGAACCAACCGAGGTCTCGAAGGGGTCGCGCTTGATGTTCACGACTTGGGTCCAGGAATAGGGCTGCACTCCGCTAACGAAGCCCGCCGGGTCGTCGGAGACCATCGCGAAGTACATCTTCCAGTTCTTGTAGCGGACCGCGGAAGGCGTCTTACTGGAATAGTACAAGAAGTGGTCGCGTGCCGACTTGTCGGACTTGCCGCTCAGGTAGTCGATCTGGTTGACTCCATCGAGCGTGGTCTTGACGATACCGGGATACTGACCGGCCTCGATCCGCTGCTTCAGTCCGTCGCCTTTCGGCCCGCCGGCGATCTCGACGAGCGTCGGGACCCAGTCGAGAGAAGCGAACATTTCGTTCTTGATCGTGCCAGGCTTGATGACGCCTGGCCACCGGATCACCATCGGGGCGCGCATGCCGCCCTCCCAGGTGCTCAACTTGCCGCCCTTGAACGGCGTGACGCCGCCGTCCGGGAAGGTAATTGTCTCGGCGCCGTTGTCGGTGGTGAAGACGACGATCGTGTTGTTGAGTTGGCCCATGTCTTCAAGCTTCTTGAGCACCACGCCGATGTTGTCGTCCATCTGCTTCATGCCGGCTTCATTGATGCCCCAATCCTTGCCGCCGGGCTCGCCCACCATCGCCAGGTACTTGTCCGACAACACAGTGGTGATGTGCATGCGCGCCGGGTTGTACCAGACGAAGAACGGCTTGTTGGTCTTCTTCGGATCATTGCGATCGAGGAAGTCGACGACCTTCGCCGAGATTTCCTCATCGACGCCCTTCGATCGATCGAGCGTCAGTGGGCCTTGGTCCTGGCACATCTGGTTCGCAGGCCCGCCATCCGACGACTTGCACCACAACACGTTGCGCGGCGGGGTCAGGCAGACCGTGGTCTTCGGATCCACGGCGCCAGGCACCTCCGGAATACCGGGGATCGGCGTGTTCTTGCATGGAGGCGCGATGGTCTGCTGCGTCGGCGATTTGTTGATGTCGGGGAAGCTCACGCCCTGCATCGCATCGAGGTGATAAAGATAGCCCCAGTATTCCTGGAACCCGTGCGCGGTCGGCAGCGACTCGGTGGTGTCGCCGAGATGATTCTTGCCGAACTCGCCGGTGCTGTAGCCGAGATCGAGCAGGAACTTGGCAAGGTGCGGCGTCCCGGCCCGCATATAGGATGGGCTGCCGGGAATTTCCGGCAAGGTCATGCCAACGCGAACTGGCTGCATGCCGGTGATGAAGGCCGTACGCCCCGCTGTGCAACTCTGCTCGGCATAATAGTGCGTGAACATCGCGCCTTCGTTGCCGATGCGGTCGATGTTCGGCGTCTCTCCGACCATCAACCCGCGGTGGTAGATGCTCGGCTGCATCCAGCCGATGTCATCACCCATGATGAACACGATGTTTGGCTTTTGCTGTTGCTGAGCAACCGCCGGCAAATTGGTCGTGGCCATGACGGCGAGCGATGCCACCGCCCCGAAAAGGATGCTTCGCAAGTTTCGCTTTTTCCGCCGCGGTTGGTTCTCCAGTATGCAATCAGACATGGTGTCCTCCTCCTGCATGTTATTCATCAGGGCTTGCGCGCCTGATGCAGCGAAATCCGACGTGACTGGCCGATGTGTCGACCGGCTTGGCATGGCGTGCGGCCGGCCGGTAGCGGCGGCAGTAGTTCGGCGCGCAAAGATGCGAGCCGCCCTTAATGACTTTCCGGGGAATCCGGCTGTTGGGCATTACCGGGTCGTAGCTGCCCTCTTCGCGCCCACCGCGGGGATTTTCCGGGATGCAGCAGGCCTTCGGTGCGTCGGGCACGTGTTTGGAAGCATACCAGTCGGTCGTCCACTCCCAGACGTTTCCGATCATGTCGTGCACGCCGTAACCATTCGGCGGAAACGCCGTCACCGGGGAGGTACGCTCGAAGCCGTCCTCGTTGCGGTTCTGGTGCGGGAATTCGCCCTGCCAGGTGTTGGCCATGTGGCGGCCGCCGGGTGTCAGCTCATCGCCCCAGGCGTACTCCGCGCCATCGAGCCCGCCCCGCACGGCAAACTCCCATTCTGCCTCAGTCGGCAGCTCCTTGCCGGCCCATTGCGCGTAAGCGCGCGCATCAGCGAACGCCACATGCACGACCGGGTGATTGTCGAGCGCGTTGATGTTGCTTTTCGGTCCGTAGGGATGGCGCCAATCGGCGCCTTCCAGAAACTGCCACCACTGCATCCAGTTGCGCAGATCGACCACGTTCTGTGGCGGCGTGAACACCAGCGAGCCGGCGTAGAGCATTTCCGGCCGGGCGTCGGGATAATCTTTCGGATCGGGCGAGATTTCGGCGGTCGTGATGTAGCCCGTGGCGCGGACGAATTCCTTGAACTGCCGATTGGTCACCGGCGTGCGATCCATCCAGAAGCTGCCGACCGTGACCCGGTGAACCGGCGCCTCTTCCGGATAGTGCCTGTCCGATCCCATCCGGAACGTTCCGCCGGGGATGAACATCATCCCGCGATCCATCTGAAGGGATGCGGAGATACTACGTTGGGCATCTGCCTGAACGGTCATAATGACAACGCACGCCGCCTTGGGACAGTGGGGCAGGTTCGGCCGGAACTTCCTGCCCCAATTTTGCATTGGCTCAGGACTTGAAAAATTGCACATAGGGGAAGGCCAGTGCGCGCAAAGGCCGTACCGGTCTAAGGGACGGCTTTCTCGATCGCCTCAACGAGCTGACGCGCCGGAAACGGTTTGCGCAGGCACGCAATGCAACCGACGCGGAGCGCCTCACGGCGCACTCCATCGTCATCGAGAGCCGTCATGAAAATGACCGGCAGCGTGGACCCGGAAGCCGTCAGCCTGCGCCGCAGTTCAATTCCGGATGCGCCGCCAAGATGGATGTCGAGCAGAATACAATCAACCTGAACCGCGGTCCCGCGTTCGAGAAACTCCTCCGCAGACGAGAAGCCAACGGTTGCATAGCCATGGGCGTCCAGCAGACTCTCGGTGGCGCCAAGCGTGCTTGCGTCGTCATCGACGACCGCCACCGTCTTTCGCCGCTTGGACGTGCTCATCGAAGCTCAGGGTTCGTGTCAGGCCCGCGTGGCCAAATTCTTGCGATGCGGGACTCATTATTACAGACACGGAGCTAAAATTGACTTGCCCATATGGGAAGCCCACCCGGAATCGCAACCTGCTTCGGGTAAAGTATCCGCTATTGAGAGAGCGCTATTTCCCGGGCTCGGGCTCTATTTTGTCGTCCGCATTCAGCAATCCAAGACGTTCAGCAATTACCGCAAGTTCCGCTGTTGATCGAACCTCAAGCTTGGTCATAACCTTGTGCCGATGCGCCTTGACGGTCCTCTCCGATACACCCAGGGCATAGGAAACCTGTTTGTGCGGTTTGCCGCGAACCAGCAATGTGAAGACCTCGTGCTCGCGCGGCGAAAGTCGGGACACAAGAGCACGAAGACCGGCAATCCGGTTGTCCAGTTCCCGTGTTTCTTCGTATCGAACAATCGCGCGCTCGATCGTCGTCAGTAGCCGGTCTTTGACCACCGGTTTGGTGAGAAAGTCTTCGGCACCTGCCTTGATCGTCTGTACAGTTGTCGGAATATCGCCATGGCCGGTGATAAAGACGATCGGCAGTTTGCATCCCAACTCACCGAGACGGTTCTGAAGCTGCGGCCCGTTCAGTCCGGCCATCTGTACGTCGAGTAGAATGCAAGCAGGTTCTGCGGCCGGCGGCGACTTCAGGAGTTGCTGCGCCGATTTGTAGAGCGAAACCCTATATCCGCAAGCGACCAACAGCTCGCCCGTGGCCGCGCGAAACGATGCGTCATCGTCGACCAGGTGAACGATCGGCGGCACCTTGGTCATGCGGCGGCGACCTTCGACAGCGGCAACGTAAAGCGGAATACGGCGCCACCTGCGAGGCGGTTCTCGGCCCATATCTTGCCGCCGTACGTCTCGACGATCGTGCGCGCAATGGACAAACCCAGCCCGGTGCCCTGACGCTTGGTCGTAAAGAACGTATCGAAAATCTCGTTCAGCTTGTCTGCGCGGATGCCCGTTCCGGAATCCGACACCGACACTTCGACTGTGGATTGTTCGGTCGCCGCGGTCTGGATCGACATCCTGCCACTGCCGGCAGCGCAGCTCTGCATCGCATCCAGGCCGTTCATCACGAGGTTCAAGATGACCTGCTGCAAGTGCACCCTGTCGCCGCGCACGAAAAAAGAGCCATTCGCATGGCTTGCGTCTATCTCCACGCCTCTTTTCAAGGCTTCAGGCTGGACGACCTGAACGGCATCGCGAACCGCCTCGCCAAGATCGAACTCCTGCAACTCAGCCTCGTCGCGCTTCTTCAGCAATCCGCGAAGATGACTGATGATATCGGCGGCGCGCTGGTCGTCCCGGCGAATGTGACCGAGAATTTGCTCGACCCGATCGACGTTGGGGGGCGTGGCTTTGAGATATATCTCGGCTGCCTCGGCGTAGCTTCGGATGGCGCCCAGGGGCTGATTGAGCTCGTGCGCGATTGAGGCCGACATCGCGCCCGCGATCGCCGTTCGATTCAAGTGAATGACCTCCTGCAGCCGCTGACGCAAGTCTCCTTGTGCGATCTGGCGCCGCCGCCGCTCGTTGTGCAACCAAAAAATCATGGCGGCTTGTGCAAACACGATCGCAACGATGGCGATCAACTGCCAGCGATATTGCTCCCAAAGATCGAATTCGCGAAACTGGACATCGGAGCCCGGTGGCAGCTTGGATTGGCTGAGGTTCCAGCGTTTGAGCTGTCGCGCGTCGATTTGATATGTCTGCCGCGAGACAGTCTTGCCAGGTATCGCGGCCACGGACTTGCCCGAAAGAATTTCCAAGGCGCGATCTGCGGCCGCCGCGCCCTGCTGTTCCCAACTGTCGGTGTAGCCGCCGACAATTCCCCTGCCCAAAAAGGTGCTGACCGGCGAATAGACTGGCGCAGGCGAGATTTCGGCAACATCGGCAGCGACCTCGGGCGGAACGCGCGGCTCGCCGGAGCCGTCGACGAAGACGAAAGACATAAGGACGATCGTGTCTTTCGGCAGTCGCGAGACTTCGCTTAACAGGTCGCCGTAGGGAAGCCCGGCAATGTATCGGATCGTGTAGGTGTCGCCATACGGTTGCAGCTCGCGGCGCGCATCATCCAGCCATTGCCGGTCGTATTCGCTTGCTCCTCCGACGACGACAAGATTCTTGGCATTCGGTTGAAGCTTGCGGCCCAGCTCCAAGGTTGTCGCGAAACTGTATTCCGTCACCACCCAGACGACATTGTCGAGACCACTCGATCGAGCGACATCCCGCGAAGTCACGCTGGCGAGGATCGTCGGTACGCCGGGCGCTACGACATCGCGATACTTGACCATGAACGGAATTGCGGCGCGGCCCAGCGTTATCAGGACGTTGGGCGGCGCTTCCGCATACTTGCCGGATAGGAATTTGACCGTGCGATCGACGTGCGCCTCGCTCGGAAACCGCACGAGGTCCATGAAATCGACGAATATATCAAAAGTCTCGGTTGTCCTTTCGCCCAGGCGCTGCTTGAACGCCTCGATCGTGCGGCCTGCGGCCGGTTGCGTGGGTGAAAGGCTTTCCAGAAAGTAGATGCGTCGTCGCTGGTCCGCTGCGAAGCCGTGAATCGCGCTTGATATTGTTAGAACAAAGCAGGCCAACGCGACACGCAGCCAACTCGGCGTTGGTGCTGTCCAACAGGACAATTCGCGACAACGATGTACAAGGGCCTGCGCCCAACCGAGGCCGTCCGCGACTGATAGGAAGACCCTTCGAGAGACCAACCACGCCCCCCTTTTGCGCCGGGCAATTTTGAGAACATTGCACGACACCTTGATGTCGTCCCATTACACGCGGCGTGGCCGCGGTCAGGCCCACGATATTTGGTGGTAATTGTCCATATGTCCGGCGTGCTAGTCGAGTTGGACCGAAGTCCAATCCCGCATGCGAGCAAGCTGGTCCGCCTCTCCCAATGGTAGGTGTGGCCGTTCCGATCCTCTCCAGCCATAGGCTGGCAGAGAGGAGAATACGGGCTTCGCCCATCCACGGCGTCGTGAGTTGAATTGTCGGTCTTTGTATCTGGCGCGGACTTGATCACGAACTTTTGAGATCAAATAGCGCTTCGCAGCGTCACTTATGAACGAGACGCGTTGCGGATACTGACGTGGGTGCCGCGGGCGAGATCGCGAATGTCAGCCACGTGTTCCAGCCATGCGGCCGGTCGTGGGCGTCGAACTCATAGTAGCCTTTGACATTGAGATAGCCCTGCATGCCGCCGACTGGAAACAGGTACCCAATCTGCGGACCTACCCCGATCACGCTCGATTTGACGGGGCCCAATATGGCGAGTGAGCCGCTGTCGGCCGTGAGCTGGCTGTAGAAATAGCCGACCGCGCCAACGAACAATTGCTTGGAGAGGAATTGCGACGCACCCCAATCGAGGTGCCAATCGATTCCGTTTTGATAGTCGGTGTCGGTGTTTTTAAAATTGTACGTCAGTCCGGTCACCGCCGAGAATTCGTGTCCGGTTTGCGGATTGAAATAGGTATAACCCACACCTCCGTCGATCGCGCCATGACCGATTCCGAAATTGGCCAGATTGTTCGGATTGTAAGTGCCGACCGGAATATCCCCTGTGACATAGGTCATGTAGTTGTGCACGCCTGCATTCCAGCGCAGCGACGCCATTGGATACAAATCTCCAATACCGTCTCGCGCATCGCTGATGCTGCCAAATCGCGTGGCGCTCAAGCCGCCAACCGAAGCCGTCAGCGTTCCGTTCACCGAGGTGCTATTGTGGCCGAACAGGCCCATCATTCCGACAGCGAACTGTCCGCCGAGAACAGGCGTAGCAAAAACGTAGTTTGCGTTCAGCAACTCGAGATCGAGCCGTGCTTTCAAGCTCACGTTGAGATCGACATTCAAGGTTCGGCTAAAACGCCCGATCGTCAATTCGCGAGCCGCGGCGACGTCGCCGTTGGCCTTGACGCTGGTATGATAGTAGATGGCGGCGCCCGACCACCCCGGTTGGGCGGGAACAGCCGCCAGGCTGCCGTACAGGCCCGGCAGCCAGAAACTGACGCCGCCTTCATCGGCATGCGCGGTCGAACCACAAGCTGCGGTGATGACAAGGCCCAGGGCAACGCCGTACGAACACGCATTCCTCGACACTACGATTACCCCCTTACTGAGACTGGCATTCCCGCCGGATCAGGGGACAGGGCGAAGCTGCAGTCCCGAAGCTCCCAGCGCGAGGTTGAGGCTGGTCGTGCCCTCAATACTGACCGGCTGCAACGAGATGGTGCGATTTGATCCGCCGAACAGAACATTGGCACCCACACCGACGCCTACTCCAACGTCACCGGAAGCCCCGACATATGTTCCCGCTAGTCCTCCTCGCGGCAGACCTGCGGTCGGCGAGAAAACAGCCCATCCCATGACGCCGCCAGCCGTGAACCCGATGTCGAGCCCGACAGTATCGAACACCCCACTATAGTTCTCTCCTGGATACGGTCCAGCCGGGGCAAAGCGACATTCCATGGTTTGCTGCGCAACCACGATGAGCCCGATGCTCGGATTGAGCCTGCAGGTCAGCACACCTACCTGTGCCGTCGAGGGCGGCTGCGCGCGACCGGAGGTCGGCAGAATCATTGCTGCGGTCAGCGCAATTGCGGCCAGGGCTAAGGGGAATTTCGACATGGTCCTTGTTCCTGCGATGCGGATTGAGTTGCAACAGCCGTCTCCAGGCTGACGCGTGGCTCAGTAGCAAGGCGGCGCGGGGTAATAGCCGCAGGGCGGCGGATAGCCGTAGCCATAGGGATGATAGCCATATGCAGCGGCCATGCCGGCGGCGCCGACCGCTCCGGCATACATCGCGCCGCGCCATGCGCTGCGTCGTGCGACGCCCGCGAACGACAATGGCGTCAACGGCCGGCCAATGATGTCGATGAAGATGGATGCCGGTCCGTCGGCGCCGGAGAGGTCGCCTTCCAGAACCTCGACATCGAACGTCAAGCGGTCGCCCTCCAGCTTCGGGGACTTCAACACGACGACGGCGTCGCGGACGCTATCCTTGCTGAATTCCGATACTGTGGCATTTGGAGGGTCTTTGGCGAAGTCCGCTCCAGGTGCCCATTCTTCGAGAAGACGTGTCGTCAGGTCATGTCCGGCAGCTCTCACCGGCCGATCAGCGAACACGATCGAATTCGGCGAAATGCCGATCAGCGTCAGCTTGCCGCCTTGCAGCGTCGCCCCGCGGGAGTTCATCACGATCAGGGACGGCACCACCTGCGACTTGGCGGTGCTGCCGATGGTTTTAACTGCCGCGCCTGGCGCATTTTGTGCCAGCGCCAATGCTGGCGCCAAAGCCATGCCGAATACGGTGGCGATGCCTGCGCAATAGCTGGTGATCCTGGACATCTCTTTTGCTCCTGATTGAGATTTGGTTTCGGCCTGCCCGCTCGTCAGGCGGGATATTTGATCATCGGCTAAGCACCCATTCGGACGCGGCACCTTGCGCAACCATTGTCATGCACATATCGCTCCCCTATTGCCGCTATCCCTATTCGAAGCTTGGGTTAAACGCGGTTTCATCGAACTCGGCTTCTACGTCGTCCGATTTCATGTCTGTGACGATTTCGCTTTCCGGCGACATGCCGCCGCTCGGCGGATCACCCATCTGATCGCTTGAAAGCAGCCCGCGGCGCCAAAGACTGTAGAAATCCATCGCTTTTTGACTGCCGACGTAGGCGCATGCGCATCCGCCAGCATCCGCATAAACGTAGTAGGGCTGGCCGGACTTGGATTGGCGATAGGTGAATCTGTTTTGCGGAAAGGCTCGCAGCCGGTAGAGTTTCTGTTGCGTGTCAGCCGGTCTGAATTGGAAGCCGGATCGCATCAGCGTGGGACCAATCGCATTTTGGCCAGCAGCCGATGAAACAAAGCCGAATAACACGCAGACAACTGTGAACGTCATGCGCATGATGTTTGCCCCCTTGGGCTCGCGCCATTGCGGCGCATCACAACCGGCAGAGGACGCTTCTTGAGGCGTGTATTGGCTAATGGTGGCTGCGACGCACAGGGCTTTGATGAAAGCGACCTCGCCCATGACCATCAGCATTCCAGTTCGATCGATGAACTGCCGGTAGCAATGGGCCGACCGACATCACCCGATAGCGCGGTGCATCTGTCTTGGCACAGCGCCACAACCATTCCCGAGGCGATCATCGCTGCAATCAGCGCTGGCTTGATATTGTCTTTAGGGGCAATGACCTTTAATCCAATAGCTTGACGCCGCGCCGAGCCTTAGCAAGAAGAGCAGTGTTCACGCCAAAGACACAGGTTTGCCAATGAGTCGTCTCGACATGTGCGGCGGCCGGTCGATTGCGCGGTGCTGGATTTGTGCCGGGTTTCTAACGCTCGGCATCACGCTCTACGCGCAGCGCGTCGCCGATGCCCAGCCCTATTGCGCTGTGTATGACGCCGGCACTCAGAATTGCGGCATTCCAACACTGGAAAGTTGCCAGCAGTCGGTCAGCGGCGTCGGGGGAATTCTGCGAGCCGGACAACACGTCGCAAGAACGACCCGACCTGTTCAACAGGAGAGGCCTCCTGCGCACGTTAGAGGGCCAATCTCCGCCTCCGGCGCAGGCCACCAATCCCAACGACCCAAATTGGATGCCGCCGCCGCCAGACCAGTAGGCTCGGCACGGAGCGCTCTGCTGGTTTGAGTGGGCTTTGCTCCGACGACGCAAGACCGGTCGATGGCGGCGTCTTATGGCGCCGCAGACAAATCCGAAAGCAGCTCGTCTATCTCCGCTGCTTTCTCCATCAACTCATGACCGATCGCTTCGAGCTTGTGCGATGTCGGCGCATGCGGACAATCCCGAGCGATACGTACGCAGCGTTGCGCCTGCTCGCGCAGGTATGATGCATCAACCGGCATACCAAGCTTAGCCATGCTGTCGATCATGAGACTGTTTGCGCGTCGATTCGGCTTCAAGATTTGCCATCTCAAGAAGGTAAGCGAGCAGTTCCAAACCATCGGTTCGCGCCATCTCGGCAAGCTCTTGCGATAGCTCGCCAATGTATGCGGCCCGATGGTTCTCTCGGTCGTCCATGCCGATTCCTACCCAGTCCGCGCATATAGGACATGAGCGCAAATCAACCGACATCATGCAAAGGTATTGGTTACACGCGGACAAAAGTACTGGCTGCGCCATTCCTTAGTACTGGGGCGTCGATGGACGCATCGAGTTGGCGAGCGTTGCGCCATTGGGTACCCTTTTGCGCAGTTATCCCAACTCGATGGATGCACCATGACGGAACGAAGGCTTTCCTCCGAATTAACTCAGCTTCTCAATGTCAGTCGCGCGTTTGGCTCGCCCGCGGCAGAAGGCTTGGAGCTGCTCAAACACTTCGTAAAGATCGAAGATCCCGGTTTGCGCCAGAGCATCGTCGACCTCGTCAGGAATATTGCCGGTCAGAACGACAACCGATAGGTCTGCACATCGGCGATGTGATCACTCGGCCAACGGCGGCCCCGCCGTGGCGTGGGCCGATTGCTTGCGCACGGAAACCGCGTATTGCCCTCGCTTTCTTTCGGCTGCGGTGTTGGGAACCACGACGGTGCGGTGAAAGGCGTCCCAATGCTCGGGCAAGAGCTGATCGAGCTCCTTCACCTCGTAGTTCTGCAGAAGCTTTTCCGCGTAGACGGCCTTCCGCACTGGCTGGATCTGCAGAAAAGGAACATCGGTCCGGAATTCGATCGGCACGTCGGTCTTGAGAATTCGGATATTGTCGAACAGCGGGCCAAACCAGTGGTCGGTTTCGATGATGCCTTCCAGCATCTGATACGACAGGCCGTGCGGAAGGTTGGCGACACCGCGGACCAGCAGGCTCCATCCGGGCGCGGTCCGGGCAATGCAGCCGGTCCAGATCTGCAGGCCGCCAGGTTGAAGGGACGGCGTCAAAAACGGTGGCGAGAACCCCTGCACCTCGGGCGGCGCCGCCCGGTCGAATGTCTCACGAAAACCCGGATATTGCACGGCATCGCGCGTCAACGGCAGCCATTCGTCGGTGCCGTCGTAGGTCCAAAGCATGTCGTGCCCGTCCCAAACGACTTTGAAGGCGATCGGCAGGAACACATACCAGCCGAAGGCCGAAGCGCTGGTGATGGCTTCGCAATATCGCAATGCCCGCGCCGGAATGACGCCGCCGACCGACTTGTCGGCGCGGCGAGGCGGATTGGCATTGGGCACCAACTGGAAGAATTCGACGAGTGGGCCGTTCGGTGGATCGACAGCGAGCATGGACACACTCCTTTGACCGAACCGTCGGGACGAAGATCAGTTTGCCCACGGAAGCGAGGCGCTCCCCGTGGGCAAACGGATTTGGCAGTATTAGCGGGCGAAGGCCGGTGCGTTGTCGCCGAGCCGGACCTTGCCTTGATCCTTCGTTGCGAGGTCGCGAGCGACCTTCTTGCCAGCCCGGAAAGCCGGGGCGTTATCGCCGAGCCGGACCTTGCCCTGATCCGTCGTTGCGAGGTCGCGGGCGACCTTCTTGCCGGGACGGAAGGCCGGGGCGTTGTCGCCGAGCCGGACCTTGCCCTGATCCGTCGTTGCGAGGTCGCGGGCGACCTTCTTGCCGGGGCGGAAGGCCGGGGCGTTGTCCCCGAGGCGAACCTTGCCCTGGTCTTGGGTTGCTGCGTCGCGGATTACCTTGTCGCCGGAATGGATTGAACGCTTCATGATGTGCTCCCATATGGCCTGTCGCGGATTGCGACTGCGGTTGCCAGCGTATGGGAAGCGTCAAGCGGCACAATCAAACTCAAGTACCGGAGGCGCCCAGACCAAGGTATTCACAGGGTCGAGACCGACCGGGCTGCGCGCGATACTTCGGGCTGATTTATTTCCCGGGCCAGCAAACCGATATTTCTGCCACCAACCCAGCGAAGGTGGGATCGATGAAAGCAGCCGGCGCTCTCAAGGATAAGCTCGTAGTGGTGATCGATGACGATCCGCTCGTGTTGGAAGCCACTGGCGGGCTGCTGCGCTCGTGGGGTTGCGAGGTGGTGACGGCAGACTCCTATCGAAGCGCGCTGGCGCATCTTGCCAGGATAAGGCGCCGCCCGGACTTGATCGTGTGCGATTATCGCCTCTCGGAGGGCGAAAACGGCATCGATACGATCGAGGGCCTGCGCAATGCGTTCGAGATTCCTGCCCTGCTCATCTCCGCCGATGGCAGCTTGCCCCCCGGCGAAGATGCGTTCGGCGCCTACAGCCTTTTGCATAAGCCGGTGGATGCCAAAGCGTTTCGTGCCGCGCTGATCGACGCATCTGTGATCCGGGCCTAGAAACGTCAATGCTGCGTCCGCAACACCAGACGGCGTCCTTGCTTGAGTTCAGTCTGGTCCTGCTGCTCGGTATTCTCTGGGGCCTCCCGTACGCCCTCACCAAATTGTCTCTGGCCAGCATCCCTCCCCTGACGTTGGTGGCTGCCCGGGTGCTTCTCGCCGCGACGGTGTTGTGGATCGCCGCGCTCGCGCTCGGTCGAAGGGTTCCGTGGAGCTGGAATTTCGCCGGCAGCATCGCCGTTCAAGGCTGTGTCGCCTGCGTGATTCCATACACGCTCATTGCTTTTGGGCAGCGGTCGGTCGACAGCTCGTTGGCGGCCATTCTGAATTCGACGACGCCCTTGTTTGTGTGCCTCATCGGCGTGATCTGGACCCGCCACGAGTTGATAACCGCAGGCCGGATGTTTGGATCTGCGGTCGGGCTCGGCGGTGTCGTGATGATTGCAGGCACGAGCGCGCTCGCGGGGCTCGGCCAGGAAACAATTGGGCAGGCTGCAATTTTGCTGGCGACGGTGTCATCCGCTGTCAGCGCAATCTATGGACGGCGATTTGCCGGGGTGGCGCCGGAGGTGACCGCTGCCTGCGTGTTGACCTCTGCCGCTGTGCTGCTTTTTCCACTTTGCCTTTTGGTGGAAGCGCCTTGGCATTCTCAGCCATCGCTGGTGTCGCTTGCCGCGCTGGCTGCCAATGCCGTTGTTGCGACCGCGCTGGGCTTCGTGGTGTATTTTCGTCTCATCCGCACGATTGGCAGCATGGGCACCGCCAGCGCCGGTTATCTCAAGCCGGGCGTCGGAGTGCTGATCGGTTGCACCCTGCTGGGAGAGAACCTGACGTGGACCACCGGCGCCGGACTTCTGGCCGTTCTTATTGGCGTGGTGGCCATCAACGGAAAGACGTCAATCGCCCCACTGCTCGACGCCGTCGGGCGCGCCGGCCGACGCTTCCGGCAAGGGATGTACCGGCGCGCCCGCGCGCAGTCGGCCGCGCAAAATTGAACACGCTTCGCTCCTGCAAACAATTCTTTCACTCAATCAACGCATCGGCGCCCGCTAGCAGAATTCGCGGCACCGCAAGGTCGAGCGACTTGGCGGTTTTTAGGTTGATCGCCAACTCGAACTTGGTGGGCGCCTGAACGGGAAGTTCGGCAGGATTGGCGCCGCGAAGGATTCGGCTGACATATTCCGAGGCGCGGCGGAACAAGTCGGTGACGTCGACGCCATAGGACATCAGGCCGCCCGCCTCGACGAAATACCGATACGGATAAATCGTCGGAACGCGTCGATGAGCCGCGCATTCGATGATCACCTGCCGGTGGACGGTGGTGAAGTTGTCCGGCAACACGATGAGTCCGGCGCCCGGTTTATGTCCGAGCTGCGCAATCTGGCTATCGATCTCCGCGGATGTATGGACCGCCGCTGTGATGGCCTCGACCGCGAGCGAGGACGCAGCCTCCCGGAACGGACGCAGGTAGAGGCCGAACAGCCCGGCGCGCGCGACGGTGTCCGGATTGTACATCAACGCAGCGCGCGAGAGGCTTGGCGTCAGCTGCTTGAGCATGTTCAAAAGCTTGCCACTGATCGTGACGTCAAGATTGGTGAAGCCGGTGGCGTTGCCGCCCGGCCTGGGAATGCTGGCAGCGAAGCCGCTGCCGACCGGATCGGCCACCACGACGAATACGATCGGTATCGAGCGTGTCGCCCGCACCAGCTCCGTGACGACGGGAGTGCTATGCCCGACAATGACGTCGGGCCGAAGCGCAACAAGCTCGCTCGCCAGCGCCCGCATGCGGCCAGCATCGCCCGCAGCAAAGCGATACACGATCCGAACGTCTTTGTTCGGACTCCATTCTTTTGCCAGTCCTTCCTCGAAAGCCTTGATGCGGGCCTGCGCTTCGAGATCGTTGTCCAATCCCATCAGGACGGCAATGGTCCGAACCCTATCCGCCTGTTGCGCACGCAAAGGCATCGGCGTGGCGGCCACGGCGCTGCCCAGAAGGGCCATAAACCGGCGCCGTCTCATGCCAACCGCCATCCAGCTCTCCATTTTCATGAAGCCAGTCCGGATCGCCAGTGTTGAGAATGGAAGAGTTGATGTCGAGCGTCATCCTAAAGCCGAGCTGCATGGCAGGTACCTGTCGCAGATTGCCGCGCCACTGCGGCGCGCAGTGACATGCTCGCCGGGCCGTGGGCCGTCATGTTAGATTGTGCGGTGACAAGCTCGTGCAGCTCTCGAATGCAAAAGTGCATTTCCGGTTTTTCAGGCGCTGGCGCGCGCGTGCTGGTGGATTGAGTTGATGCAACCTGCGGTACATGGCGAGGCCGCCGGGGCGAGTGGTTTTTTCGCCACCCCCGTCCGCGGCCGGCTGTTTCGCAGATACGTCGCCTTCCTGCTGGGCGCCGTCGCCTTGGCTCTGATCCCGAACGGCCTGCTGGATATTTGGTTCGCATATGACGAATTGCGGACCATCCTGGTCCGCGTTCAAACCGAGCAGGCCAGATCGGCTGCGGACAAGATCGGCCAGTTCGTCAAGGAAATCGAAGGCCAGCTCTCTTGGATGACGCAACTGCCGCTGGCCGACAAATCCGACGACGAATGGCGTTTCGACGCCGTACGTTTAATGCGGCAAGTACCGGCTGTGACCGAGCTGGCCCATCTCAACGCGAATGGCCGGGAACGCTACCGCATGTCACGGCAAGCGATGGACGTGATCGGTAGCCATGCCGATTACTCGCGAGACGCCATTTTCACCGAGGCGATGGCCAACAAGGTCTACTATGGGCCGGTTTATTTTCTTCGTGAATCCGAGCCGTACATGACCCTCGCCTTGAGGGGCGCGCGGCCCGATGATGGCGTTATCGTCGGGCAGGTGAACCTCAAGTTCATTTGGGACGTTGTCTCGCAAATCAAGGTCGGCCGGCAGGGCCAGATTTTCGTCGTCGACGCGCAGAATCGCCTCATCGCGCATCCGGACATCAGTCTAGTGCTGCGAAACAGCGATCTGTCTCGGCTGCCCTACGTGCAAGCCGCCCGATCCAACTCGTCCGGCGAGTTCGTCCTCGCCGTCAATCTCAAAGGCCACCAGGTGCTCAGCGTGCAAACACCCGTTGCGCCGCTGAGATGGCTGGTTTTTGCCGAGATGCCGATCGAAGAGGCCTATGCGCCGCTCTACAAAACATTGCTTCGCTCCGGGCTCCTGCTTCTCGCAGGTCTTGCCCTGGCGGCTGTCGCCGGATTGTTGCTGGCCCGCAGGATGGTGGTGCCGATCCGAACGCTCAGCGATGGCGCTGCGCAGATCGGAAGCGGCGATCTCACGCGGCGAATAGCGATTCGGACCGGCGACGAACTCGAGGCGCTGGGCGACCAGTTCAACAGCATGGCGGCCCGACTCCAAGACTCGTACAGCACGCTTGAGCGCAAGGTGGAGGAACGCACCCGCGAGCTGGAAGTCGCTAATCTTGCCAAGTCACGATTCCTGGCGGTGGCGAGTCATGACCTGCGGCAGCCCTTGCATGCCCTGGGCTTGTTCGTCGCTCAATTGCGCGGCCGCATGCGCGCCGACGAGCGAAACCGGATCGTGACGCGGATTGATGCCGCGTTGTCGGCCATGAACGAGCTTTTTAATGCTCTGCTCGACATTTCCAGGTTGGACGCCGGCGTGCTGACGGCCAAGCCGACCGAGTTTCCGATCGCCCAGTTGCTGAGGCAAACGGAAACGACGTTCGCCGAGGCGGCGCGCGAAAAAGGACTCTCACTAAGGGTGGTCGGCAGCAGCGTGTGGGTTCGCAGCGACTTCATCCTGCTGACGCGGATTGTGTCCAACCTGGTGTCGAACGCGATTTGATACACCTCCAGCGGTGGTCTGGTCGTCGGTTGCCGCAGAAAAGCTGGTCAAGCGCGGATCGTGGTGTATGACACGGGTCCTGGAATTCCGAAGGATCAGCAGCGGCATATCTTCGGCGAATTCTATCGCTTGGCGCCGGCCGATCGCGATCAACGCGGCGGTCTCGGGCTTGGTCTTTCGATCGTCGACCGCCTGAGCCGTCTGCTCAATCACCCCATTGCAGTCAGCTCCATGCTCGGCAAGGGCTCGTGCTTTTCCGTCGCAGTGCCAATCGTCGCCGCCACCGCCGATAGCATCGCGCCACCGGCGCCGCGCATGGCACGATTGAACGTGGCCGACGGCAAGCTTGTCGTCGTCATCGACGACGATCCATTGGTGCTGGAAGGAATGGGCGGGTTGATCAAAGGCTGGGGCTGCAACGTCGTCACCGAAAACAGCGAGCAGGCGGCGCTCATTGCCTTGGCCGATTACGAGCAGCCGCCCGATGTGATTATTTCCGATTACCACCTGCGCAATGGGCAGACCGGCATCGAGGCGATCACTCATATGAGGCGCGCTCTCGCCGCTCCGATTCCGGCATTCCTGATGAGCGGCGATACCGATGCCGAACCGCTGCGCCAAGCCAAAGCCAACGGTTATGCCTTGCTGCATAAGCCGGTGAGCCCCTTGGAGCTGCGCGCCACGCTCACGCAGGTTCTGAAGAACCGGAATACCGAGCGCGTCGGATAGCCGGGCGAGCGCGACACAACTGAAAATCACTGCTTGGCGGGTGCGGGTAAATTCCAGCCGAGCTTGTTGACCGCGATCACCGCCTCGGTCCGATTGGCCACATTCAACACTTTGAGAATTGCAGTGACGTGATTCTTCACTGTTGGCTCGGCCAGATTGAGGATTCGGCAGATCGTCTTGTTGTTCTTGCCTTCCATCATCAATGCCAGAACGTCGAGCTGCCGATCCGTCAGACCGAGATCCGCGGGCGACGTCCGGCCGCCGGCGACCTGGCGCAGCGATAAATTCGCGGTACCATCGCGGACAAGAACTTCGGGAGGCACGTAAATACCGCCGGCAATGACCAGCCGCAAAGCGCTGAGAATGACGTCGCTCTGGGCCGACTTCGGAATATAGCCGAGAGCGCCGAGATCGAGCGCCTTGATGACATTGTCAGGGTCCTGGACGGCCGACAGCACGACGATCGCAATCTGCGGCAACCGCTCGCGCAGTTCGGCAAGAACGGAAAATCCGTCGCGGTCGGGAAGCGTGAGATCAAGCAGGATCAGGTTGAGGTCCGAATGGCTCGCGATGAGCTGCATGGCCTCTTGTGAGGTCGATGCCTCAAGCACGACAACGTCGCGCTTCAGCTTCTTGAGTACGCCTTGCATCGCCTGACGAATCAAAACGTGATCGTCGACCACAAGAATCTTCATGGTGAACCCGCCCCGTCTCCCCGAGGGCAGGATACTGCAATACCGGCCTTAATGCATCCGCCCGGGCGGCGCCATCGCGTTCATCCGCCGATCTGCTCGACCAAGCGTACGACGCAGCGGCGCAGTTTTGGATTCTTGATTCGCGTAAACGCTCTGACCAGATCGAGACCATCCGACGTGCCGAGGAACTGGTAGACGACCGAAGGCGAAATCGCGCTCGCCGCGGTGGCATGGTTGGGCGAGCGGGTTGGCAGGCCGTCAAAGAAAAAAGCCACCGGCACCTGCAAGGCAATTGCAACTTGCTGGAGTTTGCTCGCGCCAACCCGGTTGAAGCCGCTCTCGTACTTCTGGACCTGCTGGAATGTCACGCCCAGCGCGTCACCCAATTTGGTCTGACTCATGTTGAGCATGAGACGCCGCATGCGGATACGCGCGCCCACGTGAATGTCGATGGGATCGCAAACTTTCAACGCAACCGTAGAGCCCATGATGTCTATCTTGCTCCAGTCAAAGATCGAATACCTACATTGACGCCGCGAACCATCGAGCGGAAGCGGCAGTTTCTCCAGACAGTGACCGATTTGAAGCAGTGGCTGATCAATCGATATATCCGGAATTATGCGTCATACGCCATGGTGTGGCGGCGTTCACTTCAACCGCTTGCCCGCCACCTCGATCAGGCTGAGATCGGCATGCTTCTTCACATCCATCACGCTGTTGACGATGCCGAGTTCCTTGATCATCGCGACGTTTCTCTGCAACGCCTCAAGATCGGGCTTCATGCCGGGCGCGTGATGATAGTCGCGCGTGGTGTACGGCCAATCGAAGCGCTCCGGCGGCTGCTTGGTCAGGCGCCCCGAGATCACCGCTACCTCGGCGTGGTTCTTCGGATCGAGATACCAGCCCGTGATCCGCAGCACGTCCTCCATGAAATCCGTCATGGCGTCGCGATTCTTGTCGATGAACGACTGGCGCGCGCACCACATCAGCAACTCCATGACGCCTGCGACGTCCTTGTTGGTGAACAGCGGATATGCAATGGCGCGCAATGCGGGATCGAACGCAAACGGCGGCACGGTGGGAACGAGGTCGGCCTTCTTGTCGGCCAGCACGGCGCGCATGGCTGGCAGCGGCGCCTCGATCATCACATAGTCACGCTTGTTCTCCAGGCCGTGCTTGCGCAGCATGGTGCGCGTCGCCACATCCACGGCCGAGCCGGCCGCATTGATCGCCACGACCCTGCCCTTGAGGTCCTCGACCTTTTTGACCGGCCCATCCTTGAGCACCATGTATTCCTGCGAATAATACCCGGGCACGCCGTCCTGGATTTCGTCGGCGATCACCCGCAGGTCGTCGATCTTGGCGTTCTCGATCGCAATCTGCAGCGTGGAAAATGCCAGGTTGGCGATCTCGAGCTCGATTGTTGGCGAGCGCCGTGATCATCTGCGGCGTGCCGGCGTAATGCACCGGCTCGAATTGGTACGACTTGCCGAGATGGCGGGCGAGTTCCTTCTTCTCCAGGATCATCGGCCCCCAGTTGGAGATAGGCGCGATCCAGGCGACGCGGATTTTCACCGGCTCGGCGTTCGATCCGGTCCCGGACATGAGTGACAGGGCCGCGACGAGGCCCGTCACCAAGAATTTCGACAGCCGCATGATTTCCCCCTGGACGTCCGCGCCTCACTGGCCAATTGCGAAATGTTAGGCCAAATGCCAGCTTCGCGCCACTGACAGAAAGTAGGGCATGACCGACACCTCCCCGACATTTGCCGCGCATGGCGCCGCAATCCCGGCGCTGGGCTTCGGCACCTCGCCGATGACCGGCGGGCTTGCGCCCGACACCGTGGTCGCGGCGCTGAAGGCCGGCTACCGCCACATCGACACCGCCCGAAAATACGGCACCGAGCGCGCCGTCGGCGAGGCAATGCGCGCCTCGGACGTGCCGCGCGGGGACATTTTCCTCACCACCAAGGTGTCGCACGAATATCTGCGCGCCGAAGACTTCGCCAAGTCGGTCGACGAAAGCCTTGCGGCGTTGAAGGTCGACTATGTCGATCTCCTGATGGTGCACTGGCCCAATCCGGAAATCCCGCTGAGCGAAACCATGCCGGCGCTGGCCAAGGCCAAGCGGCAGGGCCTCGCGCGGCACATCGGCGTCGCCAACTTCAACATTGCGCTGCTCGACCAGGCGATCAAGCTCTGTCCCGAGCCGCTGGTGGCGTTGCAGGCCGAGTACCATCCCTATCTCGACCAGACCAAACTGCTGGACGCTGCAAGGCAGCGCGGGCTCATTTACATCGCCTATTGCCCGCTCGGCCGTGGCCGACTGTTCGGCGACCCGGTGCTGGCCGAGATCGCCAAGGCGCGCGGCAAGAGCGTCGCGCAGATCGCGCTGCGCTGGCTGTTCCAGCAGAACGTCGCCTCGATTCCCCGATCGTCAAACCCGCAGCGGATCGCCGACAATTCCCGGATTTTCGATTTCACGCTCGGGCGACGACGAGATGCGGCGCATCGCCGCGCTGAAGCGAGCGAACGGCCGCATCGCCAATCCGGTCGAGCGGGTGTCCGGCGGCTGGGATTGAGGCGTTCGGACGGCCAGGCAACGGATTGGCAACCTTGGTCATGCATACTGCGCGCACGCTGTCGCGTGAGGTTCGTGCATGCGTATCCAGGATCGGGCAGTTCGCCGCATGACGTGATCGGCATGGGCGTCGCGTTTTGCGCCGCCGGCATTTATTTCATGCTCGGGGCCGCCGGTTACCTGCCGATGCCCGAAACCAACAGTCCATCGTTCATCATCGCCTGCGCCGGAGCGGCCTTTCTGTTCGCCGGGCTGACCTGCATGGTCCGCGCCCGCGCCGGCATGACCGCCGAACAGGCCGACATGCCCGACAGCGCGCCGCGCACGCTCCAGCTCTCATATCGCATGCTCGCCATCGGCGTGGCGGGCGCCTTGGCGACGATCGGCACCTGGATCGCGATCGGCTCAGGCCCGCGCGCCTTCGGCCTGTCCGTGCCGTTCGCCGACATGCACACCGCCGGCGAGACGATCGGCCGAACGTGTTCGCGCTTGGCGCCGTGATCGTCTGGATCTACCTGATCGCGCTCACCGTCGGCACCGTGCGCAAGCTGTTCGACCGCTACGCGCGTCACCACGCGGACCACGATCTTGCCGAAATGCGCGCCCGACGGCCATGTGCCTGTAGGCCGCCTGCACCTCGTCGAAGCCGAACACCTTGTCGATCACCGGCTTGATCGCGTTCGCCGCGATCGCGCGGTTCATCGCCTCGAACATCTGCGTCGAGCCGACCGAGATGCCCTGGATGTTGGCGCGCCGGCCCATGATCAGGCCGGGATTGAGCTCGCTCGCCGGCCCGCTGAGGTTGCCGATCATGCTGATCTTGCCGCCGACGCGGATCGCGCCGAACGACTTGCGTCAGCGTGCCGGCGCCGCCGACCTCGACCACGTGATCGACGCCGCGGCCGCCGGTGAACTCCATCGCCGCCTTCTCCCAGTCCGGCGTGGTCTTGTAGTTGATGGTGTGGGTGGCGCCGAGCTTCTTCGCCTTGGCGAGCTTGTCGTCGCTCGACGAGGTGATGATCGTCTGCATGCCCATGGCGTGGGCGAATTGCAGGCCGAACACCGAGACGCCGCCGGTGCCCTGCAGCAGCACGGTCTGGCCGGCGATCAGCTTGGCGTGCTCCATCATGGCGTGCCACGCGGTGACGGCGGCGCACGGCAAGGTCGCGCCCTCCTCGAGCGACAGATGCGCCGGGATTTTCACCACGCCGTCCTCCTCCAGCACGACGTATTCGGCGAGCATGCCGTCGATGCCGCCGCCGAGCGCGGTGGCGTGCGCGTCGGGCGGCGGCTCGCCGCCGGGCCAGCGCTGGAAGAAATTGCCGGCGACCTTGTCGCCGACCTTGACGCGGCGTGACGCCGGAGCCGACCTCGACCACCTCGCCGGCGCCGTCGGACAGCGGGATGACGTTGTCGCGCACCGGCATGCGGTAGGTGCCGCGCACGATGCCGAGATCGCGGAAATTGAGCGAGCAGGCCGCGACCTTGACCAGCACCTGGCGGTGGCCGGGCTTCGGATTCGGCCGCTCGACCTTGGCCAGCGCCTCGATGCCGGCGCCGCCCTTCGGCAATTGATAGGCACGCATGGTTCGTCCTCCCTATTTCGTTTCTGTTCAGGAATTCCTTCGACCATTTTGCGTAGTCCGCCTGCCGCAGCAGCTTCTTCTGCAGGTCGGCCGAGGCGATGTTCTTCAGCTGCGACGGCTTGGTGCCCTCGCGCAGCGCCTTCAGCGCATCGTGGACGCCCTGCACGCCGGCCCAGAACTGATGATGGCCCTGCAGGCAGATGCGCACGTTGCGCGCCGCAAGATAGTCGCGGTCCATCATGTCCTCCGGCACGCTGCCGAGGAACAGCGGCTTGTTCACCGCCGCCGCCACCGCGTCGAGCTGCGCGCGCGTTCTTCAATCCCGCCATGAACAGCATGTCGACGCCGGCGGCCTCGTAGGCCTTCAGCCGCGCGATGGTGTCCTCGACCCCGGTGATGCCGATGGCGCTGGTGCGGCCGACGATGACGAGCCGCGGGTCCTGCCGGCCGGCCAGCGCCGCGCGCATCTTGCCGACGCCCTCGTCGATCGAGATGAGCTGCGCGTCGTCGCCGCCGAACGGCACCGGCAGCAGCGTGTCCTCGATGGTCAGCGCCGAGACGCCGGCGGTCTCCAGTTCCTCGACCGTGCGCTTGACCGAGAGCGCGTTGCCGTAGCCGTGGTCGGCGTCGACGCACAGCGGCAGCGAGCCGGCGCGGTTGATGCGATAGGCCTGCTGCGGCGAATTCGGTCAGCGTCAGCACGCAGAGATCGGGCGCCGCCAGCACGCTGAACGAGCCGACCGAGCCCGCGAACATCATCGCCTCGAAGCCGAGCTCGCCGGCGATGCGCGCCGAAATCCCGTCGTACACCGACGCCGGGAAGATGCAGCGCTTGCCCTCGACGATGGCGCGCAGCCGCTCGCGGCGTTCGGTCCAGTTCATTCCCCTCCCCCATCAACGACTCAACTGTGCCGTTTTAGCACGTCCGTCCCGCGTTCCAATGCCCGGCCGCGCGATCATGCCGCTGCGCGCCGATGCCGCGCCGATATGCAAAATTGCGCGGACCGCGAAAGGCTTTGCTAACCGTGCGCCCGCAATAAGCCCGGCCCGTGCCTGCCTTCACCGCTTGTTTCATTGCCGCCGGTAGCTTGGCGCCATGCCGGACAAAGCCAGCACCTGCGCATTCGCTGCTTGCATGGATCTCGACGTCAACACGCTGTTCATGGTGACGATGCATGTCGAGATCATGCTCGGCCTGCTGCTGTTTTTTGCCTGGGCGCAGAACTTCAGCAAGCGCGCGCTGGCCTGGTGGGGCAGCGCCCATCTGATGCGCGCGGTCTCGATCATGCTGCTCGGGCTGCACGGCATCGGTGCCCGACTCGCTTTCGATCGATTTCGCCAATGCGGTGCTGTTCGGCTCGTTCGCGCTGACCTGGTGCGGCGCGCGGGTGTTCGACCGCCGCAAGCCCGGAGCCGGCGCTGGCGCTGGTCGGCGTCGCGATCTGGCTGCTCGCCTGCCGCCTGCCGTCGTTCATGTCGGCGCCGCGAGCTGCGCGCGCTGCTCGGCTCCGGCATCGTCACGACCTACATCTGGCTCACCGCCTATGAATTCTGGCGCGGCCGCGACGAGGCGCTGGTGTCGCGCTGGCCGGCGATCTTCATGCTGTTCGCGCACGGCGCGCTGTTCCTGCTGCGCACGCCGCTCGGCTCGCAGATGCCATGTCGCAGCCGGCAACAATCTCGCGATGAGCGGCTGGCTCGAGCTGCTCAGCCTCGAGGCGCTGCTGTTCACCATCTCGATCGCCTTCATCCTGCTTGCCATGGCGAAGGAGCGCACCGAATATCGCCACCGCGCCGCGGCGCGCACCGATCCGCTCACCGGCATCGCCAACCGCCGCGGCTTCCTCGAGCAGACCGCGGTGTCCCGACGCGCCGCGACCGGCGACCTGCCGACCGCGGTGCTGCTGTTCGATCTCGACCATTTCAAGTCGATCAACGACCGCTACGGCCACGCCGTCGGCGACCGCACGCTGCAGATTTTCGCCGACACCGCCAAGGCGCATATCGGCGAAGCCGGGCGTGGTCGGACGCTGGGGCGGCGACGAGTTCGTCGCCGTGCTCTACAACACCAGCCGCGAGATCGCGGCGACCGTGGCCGAGCGCATCCAGCTCGCCTTCGAGAAGGCCGGCCGCCGATATCGACGGCCGCCTGGTCGGCGCAACGGTCAGCACCGGCATGGCGTTCAGCCCGCAGGGGCCGTTCGAGCTGCCGGCGCTTGCTGCTGCAGGCCGACCAGGCGCTCTATCGCGCCAAAGAGAGACGGCCGCAACCGGGTTTCGATCTTCATGCCTGAGGTCCCATCGAACGGCGAACAGCCGCCCAGCGACAACGTGATCCGCATCGGGCGCCGCAGCGCGGCCTGAACGGCCGCCCGCAGCTTTTCGCGGTGGTTCCAAGGCGCGGCGCAGAGCCTCAGCTTCCATCATCGCAGCGACTTGCGGCTTCGCCAAATGATGGCGACAATCGCTTTCCTTCCGGGAGAGCAATCATGCATTGGCTACGTTCTTTGTGCGTTATCCTGGCCGCGACAGGCACAGTCGCCGGGACTACGGCCGCCTTGGCGCAGGACTATCCGACCAAGCCGATCCGGCTGATGATCCCGACCGCCGCCGGCGGACTGATGGACGTCGCCGCGCGGATCGCGGCCGATCACCTCGGCAAGGCGCTGGGCCAGCGCCTGGTGATCGAGAACCGCCCGGGCTCCGGCGGCAATCTCGGCGTCGAGGCGGTGGTCAAGGCCGAGCCCGACGGCTACACGCTCGGCCTCATCCAGATCGGCAACGTCGCGATCAATCCGTATGTCTATCCCGACATGCCGTTCGATCCGCTGACCGATCTCATCCCGGTCGCGCCGGTAACCAGTTCCGCCATCCTGGTCGTCGCCGGCGCCGAGGTGCCGGCCAACAATCTGAAAGAGTTGATCGCGCTCGCCAAGAAGGAGCCCGGCAAGCTCGCCTATGGCTCGGCCGGGCCTCGGCACCGCGCCGCATCTCGCTGGCGAGATGTTCAAGTCGATGGCCGGCGTCGACATCCTGCACGTGCCCTATCGCGGCGCGGGCCCGGCGGTGAACGACACGATCGGCGGCCATGTTCAGCTCACCTTTGTCGGCTGGGGCGCGGTGCGCGGCCCGGTCGAGGCCGGCCGCCTGAAGGTCCTGGCGGTGGCGCAGCCGCAAGCGGCTCGCAGGCCGCGCCGCAGCTTCCGACTCGGCGGAGGCCGGCTGCCAGGCTATGAGTTCGTCACCTGGTTCGGCGTTGTCGCGCCGAAGGGCACGCCCAAGCCGATCATCGACAAGCTGGTGCAGAACATCCACGCCATGCAGGACGATCCCGAGGTGGTGCAGCACGCTCGGCGAGGGCGGCCTGGAGCCGCTCAAGGAAAGCCCGGAGCAGTTCGGCGCCCGCATGCGCCGCGATCACGACCGCTTCCGCGATATCGTCAAGGCGGCGGGCTGAAGCCGCAGTAGACGGCGCCGCGGCCGCTCGGTGAGCACCGGCAGAAAAGTCCTGATCGTCGGCGGCGGCATCGCCGGGCTGACGCTCGCCGTCGCGCTGCGGCGGCGAGACATCGATGTCGAAGTCGTCGAGATGCAGCCGCGCTGGAACATCCTCGGCGTCGGCATCAGCCTGACCGGCCGACGCTGCGGGCGCTCAAGTCGATCGGCCTGATCGATCAATGCGTCGCGGTGGCGTTCGGCTTCGACCGCATCGTGTTCGCCGATGCGGCCGGCGGCGAGGTCGGCGCGCTCAACATGCCGCGGCTGTGCGGGCCGGAGTATCCGGCGACCGTCGCCATCGGCCGCCCGGCGCTGCACGACGTCCTGATCGCGGCCGCGACGGAGCTCGGCGCCGACGATCAGGCTCGGCACCACGGTCATCGCGCTGAAGCAGAGCGCCGATGCGGTCGACGGCTGACGTTCTCCGATGGTCGGCGCGAAACCTACGATTTCGTCGTCGGCTGCGACGGCATCCGTTCGACGGTCCGGAGCTTGCCTTCGACGAAGTGCCGGAGGCGAGCTTCACCGGGCTCGCGGTGTGGCGCGCCACCATGCCGCGGCACCGGGCGGTCGATGGCATGCAGATGTTCTACGGCCCGAAGGTCAAGTGCGGCGTCAATCCGCATTCGCGCGACGAGATGTTCCTGTTCCTGGTGCAGCCGATCCGCGACGACCGCCGGCTGCCGCCGGACCGGATGCATGTGCTGCTGCGCGAGCAGCTCGACGATTTCAGCGGCGAGGTGATGGTCTATGCCCGCGAGCACATCACCGATCCGCGCCAAGGTCGACTACCGGCCGATGAACTCGTTCCTGCTGCCGTCGCCCTGGTATCGCGGCCGCGTCGTCGTGATCGGCGACGCCGCCCACACCACCACGCCGCATCTGGCCACCGGCGCCGGCATCGCCATCGAGGACGCTGTCGTGCTGGCCGAGATGCTGGCCGCCGACCTGCCGGCCGCGGAGCTGCTCGACCGGTTCATGACGCGGCGGTTCGACCGCTGCCGGCTGGTGGTCGAGACCGCGATCAAGCTCGGCGAGATGGAGAAAGACACGTCGATCCCGATCCAGGCGCACTTCGACCTGATGTCGGCAACCTTCCGCAAGCTCGCCGAGCCGATCTGATCAGGCTACGTGGATGAATTCTTGCATATCGACGCGGCGCCGCGGCATCGGGATGTAGTATTTGCCGGCGTGCACCATCGGCCGCGGATTGAGCATGATGCCGAGCAGGCGCTGCTGCAGCGTCTTCGGCGAGATCGGCTTGACCAGGAATTCGTGCACGCCGACGCGGATCGCCGCCTGCACCCGCGACTGCAGGCCGAGATCGGTCAGCATGATGACCGGCAGGTTCGCCTTGGGAAGCACGCCGGGCGATCGCACGATGCGCATCACCTCGCGGCCGTCCAGCACCGGCATGTCCCAATCCATGATCATGACGTCCGGATTGACGGTGCGGATGGCGTTCGAGCGCGGCGACGCCGTCGCCGGCCTCGTAGATCGACTTGACGCCGAGATTGGTCAGCATCATCCGCGTCAGCCGGCGCGTATAGGCGTTGCTGTCCGCGATCAGGACGACCAGCCCTTCGATGGCTTTCTTGAGCTGCTGGGTAACCATTCGTTAACCGCGACCGCGCGCCTTGACTGCACGAGTCACAGATACCCGGCCGGGAACTGTGTTTCCGCTAAACCGATATGTCGAATTTTACGCGATCGCGCTTCAGGCCGGCGCGAGGCGGCGGCCCGGCCGCAGCAGCAGCCACGCCACGATCGTCACGTTGACCAGATTCCAGCCCAGCGCCGTTGAGGAATGCGGCCTGGTAGGAGCCGGTCAGGTCGAAAATCCAGCCCGACATCCAGCCGCCGAGCGCCATGCCGCCAAGCGTCGCCATCAGCACGACGCCGAGCCGCGTGCCGGCCTCCTGCGGCGCGAAATATTCGCGCACGATGATGGCGTACATCGGCACGATGCTGCCCTGGAACAGGCCGAACAGCGCCGAAATCACGTAGAGCGAAAACAAACCATCAAAGAACAGGTAGAGGAACAGCGCCAAGCCCTGCAGCACCGAGCTGAGCAGCAGCGTCGCCACGCCGCCGATGCGGTCGGCGATGAAGCCGCCGGCGATGCGGCTGATCAGGCCGAAGCCCAGCATCATCGACAGCATCTCGGCGCCGCGCGCCGGGCCGTAGCCGAGATCGCCGCAATAGGCGACGATGTGCACCTGCGGCATCGACATGGCGACGCAACAGGCGATGCCGGCGATGAACAGCAGCGCCATCAGCGCGTTCGGCGAGATGCCGAGCGAAGCCACGCGCGGCACGCTGCGTCGCGCCGGACGCGCCGTCGCATGATGCGACGGCGCGCGGCGGCGCAGCAGCATCGCCAGCGGCAGCGATCGTGACGACGCAAATCACGCCGATGCCGATCTGCGTGGCGCGCCAGCCGTCGGTCGCGATGAAATGCTGGATCAAGCGGCGGCCAGATCACTGCCGGCGAGATAGTTGCCGCACGACGCGATCGCCACCGCGATGCCGCGCCGGCGCACGAACCAATGCGAGATGTCGGTCATCAGCGGGCCGAACGTCGCCGCGCTGCCGAAGCCGAGCAGCCCTTGCGCCAGCGCGAGCTCCAGATGTTGCCGGCGAAGCCCGACAGGCCGTAGCCCGCGCCAAGCGCGAGCGCGCCGACGACGACCGGCAGCACGATGCCGAAACGGTCGGCGAGCCGGCCCATGACGATGCCGCCGATGCCGAAGCCCGATCATCGTCAGCGTGAACGGCAGCGACGCCTCGCCGCGCGCGATGCCGAAATCGGCCTGCACCGCCGGCAGCGCGACCACGAACGACCACATGCCGACGCTGCCGATGGTGCCGAGCGCGAGCGCCACCAGCAGCCGCATCCAGGCGTAGCTGGAATCGATCTCGCTCGCCGGGGCAGGCCCGGCCTGATCGTCGTGGTCACGTGGATTATTCCCGGCAATTGGCGGGATCAGTCCTAGCATCTGCGGGCGCGCCCGTCGCGGCCGGCGGGCGCATTTCAGCGATGCATCGCGATGAAATTTTCGCGCGCAAGACCATCAGCAGAATGCGACATGAAGGTCAGTGCAACCGTCGGCGCCTTGAGGAACCGGGTGCGGTCGCCGGACTTGACCCGCGTCTCCATGGTCTTGCCGTCGCGGTAGATCGACATCGGAACTTCGAGGCCGGCGGCGCCGAGCGACCACACCTTGCGATAGAGCTGGGCGAGATCGCGGACCTCGGCGCCAGCGACCGACAGCAGCACGTCGCCGGTACGAAGATCGGCCTTCTGCGCCGGCCCGTCCTTGGCGAGGCCGACCACCACGATGCGGTTCTCGATCGCCGTGGCGTAAAGCCCGAGCCATGGCCGCGGCGGCGTGTTGGGCCGGCCGAGCGTCAGCAGATCGTCGAAGATCGGCCCCAACAGGTCGATCGGCACGATCATGTTGATATCGCCCGGCGGCCCCTGCTCGCGGCCCTCCTGCAATTGCAGCGAGCCGATGCCGAGCAATTCGCCGCGCGGGCCGATCAGCGCCGTGCCGCCCCAATTCGGATGCGACGGCGCGGTGAAGATCGCCTCGTCGACCACATACTCCCAGTAGCCGGCGAATTCCTGCTTGGCGACGATCCGCGCCGCGACCGACTTCTGCCGGCCGCCGGCGCCGCCGACCACGACGCGCTCGCCGACCGATGCCGCGCTCGACTGGCCGATCGGCAGCGCCGGCAGATCGAGCCGCGCCAGCGCCTGGATCAGGCCGAAGCCGGTGGCCTGGTCGTAGGCCAGCACAGTGCCGGGCACCGCGCGGCCGTCGATCAGGGTGAGCCAGATCGTCTCGGCCTCGGTGACCAGATAGCCGATGGTCAGCACCAGGCCGTCGGCGCGGATCAGCACGCCGTTGCCGGCGCGCTCGGTGCCGAGCGTGTCGGCGGTGAAGGCGTCGCCCGGGATCGACGGCGCGGACGCCGACCACGGCGCTTAGCGCTGCTTCGAGATCGTAGCCGTAATCCTCCGGCTTGGGCTGCACGGAAGCCGGCACCTTCCAATCGCTCACCGACGCCATCCCAAAGCTCCTTGTTCGCCGTCGGCTTTGCCGCCGTCTTGGCCCGAGTATCGCCGTTCAGCCGTCGACCTCAAGGCCCAAATGCCACGCAAGAATAACCCACACGGGCCGCTTTTCGTCCAGGTCGCGGGCGCGATCCCGCAATTTTCGTTTCGGCCTATCGGCGACTCAGATATGCAGGCCAACTCCTGCGCCAAGGCGCCGGAATCGGGAGGGCGACCATGCTTCCGAGTATACGGCTGATTGCGGCAACATTTTTTTGCGGCTTTGTCGTGGTGTTCGCAGGGCTCCGCATCGCTGCGTCCCTCAACGACATTCACGAAGGCTTGCCGGTGATGGCGGCACATGCCGCACCGATCCAGGCGGTGCCTCCCGCGGATCCGGCCATGCGCCGCGGCCAATCGGCGGTGCCGGTGATGTACGACCTGCGCTTCGTCGCGAGCAGCAACGCCTTCACGCCGATGCTGGCAAGCCTTGCGCCGGCAGCCCCGCCGTTGGACATCACGCCGCCAGCGATCGGGCCGGTCACCAAGGAGGAGCTGCCCGCGCCGGCCGGCTCCACGGTGGCCCGCGACAAGGACGATCGCCCGGTCGCGGCGATCGAGCCGGACACCACGCTCACGGCCGAACCGGACGGCGCACCGTATCCGTCGGCTGAGCCGTAACGCGCCGGTCCCCATCGCCGGACGCATGGCAAAAGCGTGGCCGGCACGCTAACTCTGTATCCGTGCTATCGCCGCTCTCCGTCCTCGATCTGTCGCCCGTCACCACCGGCAACACCGGCGCGCAGGCGCTGCGCAACAGCCTCGACCTCGCCCGCATGGCCGACCGGCTCGGCTTCACCCGCTATTGGGTCGCCGAGCATCACAACATGCCGAACATCGCGAGCTCGGCGCCCGACATCATGATCGGCCAGATCGCGGCGGTCGACCGAACGGCATGCGCGTCGGCTCCGGCGGCGTGATGCTGCCCAACCATGCGCCGCTCCTGGTCGCCGAGCGCTTCAAGGTGCTGGAAGGCCTGTTTCCCGGCCGCATCGATCTCGGCCTCGGCCGCGCGCCCGGCACCGACCCGGTCACCTCCTACGCGCTGCGCCGCCGCCAGGACGATCCCGCCGCCGACGATTTCCTCGACCGCTTCCAGGAGCTGCATCGCCTTCGAGCAGCGGCTGTTTCCCGAAAGCCATCCGTTCCGCAAGGTGCACCGCCATGCCGGCCGACGTGCCGCTGCCGCCGCTCTATCTGCTCGGCTCGTCGCGGCTACAGCGCGCAGCTCGCCGCCCATGTCGGCGCGGGCTTCTCGTTCGCGCATCATTTCTCCGATTTCGATCCGGTGGCGCCGATGACGACCTACCGCGCAGCAGTTCAAGCCGTCAGCCCTGGCGCGACAAGCCGCTGGCGATCCTCGCGGTGCACGCGGTCTGCGGCGACACCGACGCCGAAGCCGAGCGGCTGGCAAGCTCGGTCGACCTCAACTTTGCGCGGCGACGGCAAGGGCACTACCTGCCGATCCCGAGCCCCGAGGAGGCCGCCGCCTACAGCTATTCGCCGACCGACCGCGCCTTGATCGCGCAGAACCGCGCCCGCCTCATCGTCGGCAGCAAGGCCACGGTGATGGCGCATCTCGAACCGCTGATCGAAGCGACCAAGGCCGACGAGGTGATGATCACGACCATGATCTACGACCACGAGGCGCGCAAACACTCCTACGCGCTGCTGGCGGAGGCGTTCGGACTTGTCGCCGCGGAGCAGACCGCATCATGACCGAGACCGGCAACGTCTTCGCCGACATCCCTGCAAACCTGCCTGGCGAGCAGATTGTCTCGCTGTTCACCACGGCAAACGTCCGCATCGAACGGATCGTTTCCCACGGCCACTCGAGCCCGCCGGGCTTCTGGTACGATCAGGGCGAGGCCGAATGGGTGATCGTGCTGGAAGGCGCGGCCACGCTTCTGTTCGACGGCGAGAGCGCGCCGCGCACGCTCAGGCGCGGCGACTACCTTCACATTCCCGCCCATGCGCGCCATCGCGTGATCTCGACCGACGCCGTAATGCCGACTGTCTGGCTCGCGGTGCACGCCAAATAAAATAAGAACCCCGGCTCTGCGCCGGGGTTCTCAACTCTACTCACTCGACTTCGAGAATCTTACCGGGCGACCGGAGCCTGCGGCGCCTGGAGCTCGCCGGTCTGCGTCGGCGGAGGATTCATCGCCTCCTCGTTGGTGCAGCGATCCTTGAACACCACCGCGCCTTCCGGCGTGTATTCCTTGGTCAGGCAGGTGCACGGGCCGGGAGTGATGGGCCGCGCAACCGTGTAGCCGCCGTACACCACGGGCCGGGCATACCAGATCGGCCGGTGATAGTAGCCAACGCGCCAGCGATAGTGCCCATGAAAGTGGACGTGCCCACCGTGACCGTGCCCGCCGCCAGTGCCCGCCACCACCGTGGCCGCCACCGCCGTGCATTCCGCCACCGCCGTGGCCGCCGCCACCATGACCGCCACCGCCGTGCGCGCTGGCAGTGATCGGGGACAGCATGGCGAAGCCGAGCGCAGCGCTCGCGGCGACGGCCAGAAGGGTTGATTTACGAAGCATGGGACTCTCCTTTGGGTGATCCCTGTGGGATCGGTGATCTGGCAACTGCGCATTGGTCGGAGCGCTGTCGCAAAAGGTTCAGCCCTGCCCCGCCGCCGCCCGGATGGGCTCAGGACGCGGTTCAAATCCAGTAAAGCCGTGATAAACAGGTGTTCAGACCGGCCGCCGACGGGCGGCCCGGCCTGTGCGAAACGTCACAGTTAGGGAGGTTCATTTGGGTAAACAGTTCACGCTCTCCGCGTCCGACTCCTTCAAGCTCGGCGCCTATCGGGCCGATCCGGCCGGCACGCCCAAGGGCGGCATTGTCGTCATTCAGGAAATTTTCGGCGTTAACCAGCACATCCGCAAAGTCTGCGACGACTTCGCCGCGATCGGCTACGCCGCGGTGGCGCCGGCGCTGTTCGACCGCACGCAGAAGGATTACCAGTCCGGCTACACGCCGCCGGAGATCGAGAAGTCGCGCACCTTTGTCGCCAAGCCCGATTGGGACGCGATGATGCGCGACACCGATGCCGCGATCAAAGAGCTGAAGTCGGCCGGCCCGGTCGGCATCGTCGGCTTCTGCATGGGCGGCACGATCGCGTTCCTTGCCGCGACCAGGCTTTCGGGCTTGAGCGCCGCGGTCGGCTATTACGGCGGCCGCATCGTCGCCTTCGCCGACGAGAAGCCGAAGTGCCCGACGCAACTGCATTTCGGCGAGAAAGATGCCAGCATCCCGATGACCGACGTCGAGACCATCAAGCAGAAGCGTGCCGGACTGCGAGATCTACGTCTACCCGAACGGCGGCCACGGCTTTCATTGCGACGAGCGCGGCAGCTTCGACAAAGGCAGCCGCGACCTGGCGTGGCAGCGCACCACAGGACTTCTTCGCCAAGCACATGAAGAAGTAGGCTGCGCTTCTTTCGCATACGCTTCGGCCGCGCGGTGACCTCGCCGCGCGGCTTTTTTTGTTTCTACCGTCGCGCCGAGCACGCGCTTATCCCTCCCCGCTTCGCGGGGAGGGTGGCCGAGCGGAGGCGATAGCCGAGCGAGGTCGGGTGGGGGAACGCCGAACAACACAACGGGCGCAACCCCACCCGGCGCGCTTTCGCGCGCCACCCTCCCCCTTTCGGGCCCCGCAAGGGGGAGGGATTAAGCGTGTCTGCGGCTCGCGCGATGCCATCCATTCATGCAGGATGCGAGCATCATGACAACCAACACCTTCGACCTCGTGATTGTCGGCTGCGGCATCGCCGGGCTGTCGGCGGCAGCGACCGCGCTGCAGGCCGGCCGACGCGTCGCGATCTTGGAACGCTCGATCAAGGAAGAACGCGGCGGCAACACCCGCTGGACCGAAGCGCTGCTGCGCATGAAAAGCGAACGCGAGGTGTCGGACGACTTCACCGCGCATTTCGCGCGCAACGCCGGGCACCATCTCGATCCGGAGCTGGTCGCGGAAACCGCGCGCGACCGCGACGGCTGGTCGTCGATCGTCAAGACGCTGGGCTTCACCGATCCCGAAGTGATCGCGACGTTTGCAGAGGCGGTCGGCCCGACGGTCGCTTGGCTCAAAAGCTTCGGCGTGAAATTCGATTTCCTGCCAACCTATTTCATCACCGCCTGCCAGCCGCGCATGGCGCCGATCGGCGGCGGCCTCGCATTGATCGAAGCGTTGGCCGGATGGTGCGAGCAGAACGGCGCGGCGTTCCTCTACCAGACCACCGCCCGCTCGCTGATCCAGGACGACGACGGCGCGGTGATCGGTCTCCGTGCCGTCGGCCCCGGCCACAAATCGGTCGAGCTTGGCGCACGCTCCGTCGTGCTCGCCAGCGGTGGCTTCGAGGGCAACCCGGAAATGCTGACGCATTATCTCGGGCCGCGCGCCCGCTACATCCGGCCGGTGGCGCGCGGCGGCTACTACAACAAGGGCGAAGGCATCCGCATGGCTCTGTCGATCGGCGCCGCGGCGTGCGGCGACTACGGCAGCTTTCATGCCGAGCCGCTCGATCCGCGCTCCGGCGCGACCGAGCCGGTGGTGCTGGTGTTCAACTATGGCATCCTGGTCAACAAGCTCGGGCTGCGCTTCGTCAACGAGGCCCCGGCTACGGTCGACGCCACCTATGAGGCGATCACGCGGGTCATCTTCGAGCAGCCGGACGGCATCGCCTTCGTCATCCTGGATTCGCGGATCGACGACGTGCCGAACTGGAAGCGCTCGGTGCGCTCCGACCAGCCGCCAATCAGTGCCGCGACGTTGCCGGAGCTGGCGCAAAAGCTCGGCATTGACGCGCGGCAGCTCGCGGTTACGGTCGAGGCCTACAATGCGGCCTGCCCGGCCGGCGCGTTCAAGCCGCTGGAAACCGATGGGCTCGCGACCAGACCCGGCTACGCCCCGGCAAAGTCGAACTGGTCGCGGCCGATCGACAAGCCACCGTTCCTCGCCTTCCCGATCATCTGCGGCAATTGCTTCACCTTCGGCGGACTGAAGGTCGACACCGATGCCCGCGTCGTCAACGCCGACGGCGAGATCATCCCGGGCCTCTACGCCGCCGGCGAGGTCATCGGGCTGTATTACGGGGCCTATGCCGGCGCCACATCGGTGCTGCGCGGCGCTGTGTTCGGCCGGATTGCAGGAAAGCACGCGGCGAGCACATCCGCCTCATCTTGAGGAGCGGCCGAAGGCCGCGTCTCGAAAGATGGGGCGGCCCCATGGCTCGAGACGCGCAGCTTCACAGCGCCTCTCACCATAAGGCCGGACAGGCTGCGCCACTACTCGATCGAAAGATTGGCGGCCTTCACCACCTTGGCCCATTTCTCGATCTCATCATTGGTGAGCTTGGCGAATTCGGCCGACGTCATCGGCAGCGGCTCGCTGCCGAGATCGGCCAGCCGCTTCTGCACCTTGGGATCGGCCAATGCATCGTTGAACGCCTTGTTGAGGATCTGCACGGCCTCAGGCGGCGTGCCCTTCGACGCCGCGACCCCGTAGATCACGGTCGCCTCGTAGCCCGGCACGGTCTCGGCGACCGTCGGCACGTCGGGCAGCGACGGCTGCCGCTTCGTGGTAGTGACAGCGAGCGCGCGCAGCTTGCCGCTCCGGGAAAATTCGAGCACGCCCGGCAGGTTGTCGAACAGCACATCGACCTTGCCGGTCAGCAGATCGGGATAGATGCCGGCCGAGCCCTTATACGGCACGTGCACCATGTCGAGCTTGGTCATCATCTTGAACAGCTCGGCCGACATATGCACCGAAGTGCCGTTGCCGGACGAGGCGTAGCTGATCTTGCCGGGATTGG
Organism: uncultured Alphaproteobacteria bacterium; assembly: GCA_963702635.1. Classification (GTDB taxonomy): domain Bacteria; phylum Pseudomonadota; class Alphaproteobacteria; order Rhizobiales; family Xanthobacteraceae; genus Z2-YC6860. The sequence continues at coordinate 1,122,610 of CAVPDL010000001.1, read as the reverse complement.
CCTTGGCGTAGGCGATGAACTCGGCAACCGTCTTCACCGGCAGCGTCGGCGGCACCACCATCACATTAGAGAGCCGCGCCAACCCGGCAACCGGCACGGTGTCGCGCACGTGGTTGAACGACAGATTCTTGTAGAGCGTCGGGCCGATGAAGTTGTTCGGGCCGATGAACAGGATGGTGTAACCGTCGGGCGGCGCGTTAGCCACCGAGGCCGCAGCGATCATACCGCCCTGGCCGACCTTGTTCTCGACCACGCAAGTGCCGAGATGCTGCGACAGCCACTCGCAGAAGATGCGGGCGGTGGTGTCGGTCGGCCCGCCGGCCAGGAAGCCGACGACGAACTTGATCGGACGGCTCGGAAATTTGTCGGCGGCCGTGGCCAAACGCGATCAACGGCCCGCAGATCAGACCGAGCAGCAAGCAAGCAAAACGAACCATTTGCATGGACGCCCCCCCTTGGATGAGCGGCATCCTACGACAAGTGGCGGGAAATCAGAACCAGCGTTCGCCGACTTCGATGGTGTCGCCGGGACGCAGCGGGTAGCGCGAGCGGCAGCGCGATCCGGCTCGGCACGCCCTGGGCCTTGCGGCTGATGGTAACCTTGTCCTTGAAGGCGCGCGGCGTGAAGCCGCCGGCAATGGCGATGGCGTTCTCGATCGTCATGTTCGGCACGAACGGGTATTGCCCCGGGAAGGTGACCTCGCCGAGCACGAAGAACGGCCGGTAGACCTCGACCTCGACGGCAACGCTCGGGTCGCGCAGATAGCTCTGCTTCAGCCGCCCGGCGATCGCGCCCGCCAACTGCTCGGCGGTCATGCCGCGCGCGTCGACGCTGCCGACCAGCGGAAGCGACACCTGGCCCTCGGCGTTGACGATGTAGCTGTTGGACAGCGCATCCTGGCCGAACACGACGATGCGGAGCTTGTCGCCGGTGTCGAGCGTGTAGGGGCCGTCGTCGATCGCCTCCCGCACCGGGACGACCTGGGCCGCCCGCTGCACCACATAGGACCGCGGCTGCGCAACATAGGCCGAATGCTGCGGGACGTAGGACGAACGCTGCGGCGCGCCGTACATCCGCATGTCGAGTTCGGAATAGGCGGCCGCCGGCGCCGCTGCGTATCGCGCGCGCGGGTTCGCGCAGCCGGCAAGCGCCAGAGCGAGCAGAAACAATACGGAAAGATTACGCAGCCGCATGCGAATCCAGGGCCGGCAAAAGTTAAGCGGTATTAACCACCAGTATGGTTAATGAAGGCTTAGTGAGGTGCTAAACAGGCTCGGAGAACGGAGTCGGACGATGCTGAAAACCCTGCGGGATGATGCTCAGGTGCCGGCGGTGTGGCTGACCGCCGCGCTGTTCCTGGCATTCGGCAAGGGCTGGTTCGCCGCGGCGGCGAACAACGGCGGGCTGACGCTGCTGCTGTTCGCCTGGCTGTTTGCGGCGATTCTGTGGGGCGCATTCGGCGTGGTGCGTCACGCCGAGCACCTCGCCGAACGCCTCGGCGAGCCGTACGGCACCCTGATCCTTACCCTCGCGGTGACCATCATCGAGGTCGTGTTCATCGTCACAGCGATCGCGACCGGCGGCGGCAGTTCGCCGGTCGCCCGCGACGCAGTGTTGGCCGTGGTGATGATCATGCTCAACGGCACCATCGGGCTGTGTCTTCTAATGGGCGGACTGCGCCACCGCGAGCAGAGCTTCAACCTTCCTGGTGCGCGGGCCTTTCTCTCCGTGGTCATCCCGTTCGCGATCTTTGCACTTGTGCTGCCGAACTTCACCTCGGTGACGCCCGGCCCAATTCTGTCGTCAGCCCAGGCGATCACCATCGCGGTGTTGACGCTGGCGCTCTACGCCGTGTTCCTCGCCATGCAGACGGTGCGGCATCGCAGCTTCTTCCAGGATCCGAGCGAGGCGGAAGCCAGCGCTATACCGCAGGCACCGCATCAGAGCGAACACTCGGTCGGCTTCCACGCCGGGTGCCTGGTGCTGACGCTGGCGCCCGCGGTCTATCTCACTGAGGAACTCGGACACATCGTCGAGCACGCAGTCAAGGCGCTGAGCGCGCCGCCAGCGCTCGCCGGCGTGATCGTCGCTGTTCTGGTGCTCGCTCCGGAGATGATGAGCGCGATGCAGGCGAGCCTGCGCGACCAGTTGCAGCGCGCTGTCAATATCTCCCTGGGCTCGGTGCTCGCCACCATCGGGCTGACGCTCCCGGCGGTGCTGGTGCTGGGGGTGCTGAAGGGCACGCCCACGATCCTCGGCGTCGATCAACAGCAGATGGTACTGCTCGCCCTGACGCTCGTCGTCTCGACGCTAACCTTCAGCGGCGAACGCACCAACATGCTGCAAGGCGCGGTCCACGTCGTCATGTTCCTGGTGTTCGGGCTGCTGGTGTTCCAGCCGTAAACGCGAAGAGGACCGCCGACGCAGCCCTCTTCCGTTCAGTTTACGGCCTGTCAGTGTGCGGCCGCCGCGACGCCGGTGCCGATCGGGCACGACACGCCGGTGCCGCCGAGCCCGCAATAGCCCATCGGATTCTTCGCCAGATATTGCTGGTGATAGTCCTCGGCGAAGTAGAACGGCGGCGCGTCGAGAATCTCGGTGGTGATCGCGCCGTAGCGCTTCGCCGCCAGCGCCTTGCCGAACATCGCCTTGGATTCCTCGGCGGCCTTCTTCTGCGCCGGCGTCGTGGCATAGATGCCGGAGCGATACTGCGTGCCGACGTCGTTGCCCTGGCGCATGCCCTGGGTCGGGTCGTGGTTTTCCCAGAACGTCTTCAAAAGCGTCTCGTAGGAAATCTTCTTCGGGTCGTAGACCACCAGCACCACCTCGTTGTGGCCGGTGCGGCCGGAGCAGACCTCCTCGTAGGTCGGATTGGGCGTGGGGCCGCCGGCATAGCCGACCGCGGTGCTGTAGATGCCGTCGCCAAGCTCCCAGAACTTGCGCTCGGCGCCCCAGAAGCAGCCCATGCCGAAGATCGCCGTCTCCAGCCCGGCCGGGTACGGTCCCTTCAAGCGGATTGCCGTTGACGAAGTGCTGCTTCGCGGTCGGGATCGGGTTGGCCCGGCCCGGCAGCGCCTGCGCCTTGCTGGGTATGTCGAGCGACTTCTTGAACATGAACATCGTTCGTTCTCCGATGAATTGCCGGCAATCGATGCAGCGAATATAGGCCGAATTGCTCCGCTCGACACGTGGCCTGGCGTCACAATCCGGCCATTCCGGCGCAATCCCAAGCTTCACCTTCGCGCGAGCGGCCCACGCCCGGTTCCCTTGCCGCCCAGGGCAACCTATGCTGCGGCCGAATTCGAATATCGGAGGCCCTATGACCACCCTGAAAACCCTGATCGGCTTGCCGGCGCTCTTGCCCTGCTGACGGCGCTGCCGGCCCGGGCGCAGACCCCGCCCCCGCCCTACGGCCCGCCGATCGGAATCGAGAGCGCGCGCAAGATCATGACCGCGGCCGAGGAAGAGGCGGCCAAGAACAACTGGCCGGTCGTCATCGCCATCATCGACAGTCGGCGGCCACATCGTGATGCTGCACCGTCGCGACGACGCGCAGCTCTCGGCGATCGAAATCGCCCAGGGCAAGGCCAAGACCGCGCTGATGTTCAAGCGGCCGTCCAAGGTGCTGGACGACGCGATCGCCAGCGGCGGCCCGGGCCTTCGCTTTCTGGCGCTGAAGGACATCGTGCCGCTGGAAGGCGGCATGCCGATTGTGTTCGAAGGCAAGATCGTCGGCGCGATCGGCGTCTCGGGCGTGCTGTCGTCGCAGGACGCGCAGATTGCCCAGACCGGGCTCGACGCGATCAAGTAGCAGGGCATACAGCTCGGGATCCGGGGGGCATGGATCACCGTCCGCATATCGTCGTGGTCGAGGACGAGGCGACGCAGCGCCAGCTGCTGGTCGACTATCTCGACAAGCAGAATTTTCGGGTCAGCAGCGCCGACGGCGGCGGCGCGCTGCGCCGCCTGGTCGAGCGCGAATTGCCGGCGCTGGTGCTGCTCGACGTCGGCCTGCCTGGCGAGGACGGCTTCGCGCTGGCGCGCTGGCTGCGCGAGAAGAGCGGACGCATCGGTATCATCATGGTCACCGCGGCCTCCGACACCGTCGACCGTGTCGTCGGCCTGGAAACCGGCGCCGACGACTACATCGGCAAGCCCTATGAGCCGCGCGAGCTGTTGGCACGGATCAAGAGCGTACTGCGCCGCTCAACCGGCGCTCCTGCCACCTCAGGACCGCGCGTGCGCATGGGCCGCCGCGTGCTCGATCTGGACAAGCGCGTACTGGTCGATCCAGCCGACGGCAGCGAGGAGACACTGACGGCGAGCGAGTTCGACCTGCTCAAGCTGCTCGCCGAGAATCCCAATCGGCCATTGCAACGCGACTGGCTTCTGGAGTCGGCGGCGCACCGCGAGATGGAGGCGTTCGACCGCGCCATCGATCTGCGCATCACGCGGCTTCGCCGCAAGATCGAGGTCGATCCTGCTCATCCGGATTCGATCCGCACCGTCCGCGGGGTCGGCTACATGTTCGTGCCGCCGAAGGATTGAACCCGATCGGATTTGAAACACACCAATTCAGCAGCGACTTTTTCGTAGGGACAACGCTATGAAATCGAGGGCTGTTTTCAGCGCCGCCGCGCTTTTGCTGGCGTTTTCGCTGTTGCCCCGGCCGGCCGCGGCCGAGGACAATCCGGCCGAAGCGGCCAAGGCTGTTGCCATCGCCAACGGCGATGCCGCGGCGACGGCAATCACATCCGAGCCCATCCATCCGTTCGCGACGATGGCCGGCTCATGGTCGGGAGGCGGCACGATTTCGCTTTCCGGCGGCACCCGGGAGCGGCTGCGCTGCCGTGCCAATCACAGCTACGGAAAGGCGGGCAAGAGCCTCGCCATGAGCATCCGCTGCGCCAGCGACAGCTACAAATTCGATCTGACCAGCGAGGTGGTGGACCGGCGCGGCCGGATTTTCGGCCGCTGGAGCGAAGCCGGCAACGGCGTATCGGGCTCCATCAGCGGACGCGCCGCCGGCAACCGGATTTCAGCGGTCGCGAAGAGTGATATGTTCACGGCCGGGATATCGGTGGCGACCAGCGGCAACCGCCAATCGGTATCAATCACCCTCCAGGGCGTCTACATTACCGGAGTTCACATTGCGCTCACCCGACGGTAAGAAACGCGCCAACACCAAATCATCGGCTGTAGGAATGTCATCATGAATTCGAACCGTATTCGCTTTGCCGCTCTCCTGTTCGCATTATCGCTGCTGCCCGCTTCGGTACAGGCTGCCGAACCGGAGGCGCACGTCTCTGGCGTGCAGGCCCCGCCCGCGACACGCGTCAATGTCAATCCGACGCAGCCACTGCATCCGTTTGCCAACCTCGCCGGCAACTGGACCGGTGGCGGCAGCATCGAATTGACCGGCGAGATCAAGGAGACGCTGCGCTGCCGCGCCAACTACACGCTGTCCCAGGGCAACAACCTTGCGCTCAGCATCCGCTGCGCGAGCGACAACTACAAGTTCGAGCTGACCAGCAACGTCGCCGAACGCGCCGGCACGCTCGCCGGACGGTGGCGCGAAGCAAGCTACGACGTCTCAGGTGACATCACCGGACGCATCAACGGCAATCGCATCACGGCGCAGGCCCGAGGCAGCAATTTCAATGCGGCGCTTTCGGTGGTCACCAACGGCAACAGCCAATCGGTGACGATCACGCCCGAAGCGACCTACGTCATCAGCGTCAAGATCGCGATGAACCGGCGCTGAGCCTTCACCGCGCGGCCCGCTGGGCGTCGATCTCGGCCAGCACGCGGCGCAGCTCCGAAGCGAGCGGCCCGAGCCCATCGCGGCAGCGGGCGCGGTCGCCCGCCTTGCCGGCCTGTTCAAGCGAAGCCGCGGCGGCGCCGACGCCCTTGGCGCCGATCGCCTGCGCCGCACCCTTGAGCTTGTGGGCGGCGGCGGCCAGCGCCGCGAGATTGCCGTTGCGCGAGGCGCTGTCGATCTCGCGCTGGGTTTCCATGGCCGTGTCGCGGAATTTGCCAAACAGCGAATCGATCGCTGAGCGATCGTCGCCGAGCCAGGCGCCCAGCACGCTGCGATCAATCGCGTTGCCGGTCGGCTCTCCCTTGGCGACGTCTTGACCGTTGCCGCCGCGCTCGACCGAGAGCCAGCGCTCCAGGGTCGTGCGCAGCCGCTCAATGCTGACCGGCTTGACCAGGTAGGCGTCCATGCCGGCGTCGATGCAGCGCTCCTCCTCACCCTTCATCGCATTGGCGGTGACTGCAACGACCGGCGTGCGCGAGCTTTTGCGGCCTTCGGCCTCGGCCACACGGATGCGCTGCGCCAACTCGTAACCGTCCATCCGCGGCATATGGATATCGGCCAGCACCGCGGTATAGCGGCCCGCAGCCCAGGCCTCCAACGCCTCGACGCCATCGTTGACGCTGTCGGCGGCGAGCCCGAGCAGATCGAGCTGACGCACCAGGACCTCGCGATTGACCGGATGATCGTCGACCACCAGCACGCGGAAACGCTCGTCCCTGGCGTGCAAACCTCCGGGCTTCGCTGCGGGGTCGGGGCGCAGCAGCGCCGTCAGCGGTGAATCCGCGGGCGCCGCCTTCAGCGTCAGGGTCACCGTGAACGTCGAGCCCTTGCCCGGCATGCTCTCGATCTCGACCCTGCCGCGCATCAGTTCGGCGAGGCGCCGCACGATGGAAAGGCCCAACCCGGTGCCGCCGAACTTCCGCGTGGTCGAGGAGTCGGCCTGGGCGAACGGCTGGAACAGCCGGGCGCGCTGCTCCTCGGTCAAGCCGATGCCGCTGTCGCGCACCGCGAGTAAAACCCGTGTCGATCCGTCGCCGAGCGGCGTGGTCGAGGCCCTGACCTCGACGCCCCCGCGGTTGGTGAATTTCAGCGCGTTGGACAAAAGATTGAACAGCACCTGCCGCACCCGCGTCGGATCGCCGACCAGAGCGTCGTTGGAGCCTGCGGCGATGAATGCTTCGAGCAGCAGCCCCTTGGCCGAGGCCTGCGGTCGGAAGGTGTCGATCGCACCGGCGATCAGACCGGACAACGAGAACGCCGTGTCTTCCAGATCCAGCCGTCCCGCCTCGATCTTCGAGAAGTCGAGCAGGTCGTCGATGATGCGCAGCAGCGCCTGCGCGGAATCCCGCATGGTGGCGACGCTCTTGCGCTGTTCGGCGTCGAGCCCCTGGTGCTCGAGCACCTCCATCATGCCGAGCACGCCGTTCATCGGCGTCCGAATCTCGTGGCTCATGGTGGCGAGGAAAGTAGACTTGGCCTGGGTTGCCGCCTCGGCCTCGGCCCGCGCTGCCTCCGAGGCCTCCTTGGATGATGCCAATGCCCGCTCGCGGTCCTTCAACTCAGTGATGTCGCGGGTGACCGCAATGGTGTCGCCGTTGTGCAGCGGGATGAAATGGAATTCGAGGTGCCGACCGTCCGAGGTGCGTCGCTCGAAATAGCTGCCGCCCGGCTTGACGATGAACTCATAGCGGGCGCGGGCGATCCCCTCGGCCTGCTCGGCCGGGCCGAAATCGCCGCGCTTGGCCTGATACCGCAGGATATCGAGCAGGCTGACGCCGGGTTTCGTGACTTCGGGACCGAGCTTGATGAAGTCGACCAGGCGCTGGTTGGTGAACTTCAGGCGGAACCTGGAGTCGAACAGCGTCACGCCGTCGCTCATGTTGTCGAGCACGGACTCCATAAGGCCGCGCGCCTGCTCCACCAGCTGTTCGCGGTTCCGCAGCTCTGTGATGTCGCGATAGACGCCGAGCGTGCCGCCGTCGGACAGCGGCGTGTAATTGAATTCCAGATACTGGCCGCTCGAAGTTTGCCGTTCGTAGCGCCCGCCCCGTGGATTGCGGATGATCGCGGCGATCTCTTCGACTTTCTTTTCGATTTCCTCGCCCTCGAGCGGGCCGTACTCGCCGCGCTCGGCCTGGAAGCGGATCATATCGTAGCCGGTGGTCGAACCGGACAGCAGCATGTCGGGAGTGTAGTGCTGGCGGCGGATGTGGACCTGGTTGCTGAAGCGCCAGATAAAATCCTTGTCCCACAGCGTGACGCCGTCGTTCATGTTGTCGAGAATGGTCTGCATCAGCTCGCGGGTGCGCTCGATGTCCTCTTTAGCGGCTGCCAGCGCTTCTTCGCGTTGCCGCAGCTCGGTGATATCGCGAAACACCAGGAGCAGGCCGCCGTCGCTGATCGGCTTGAAGTTGTATTCGATGTGGCGGCCGCCCTCGCGACGCTCGTAGCGGGTGCCGCCGGGCGCCAGCATCCGCTCGATCGCGGTATCGACCTTGCGCTCGATCTCCTCGTCGTTCGCCACCGGGCCAAAATCGCCGCGCGCCGCCTGGATCCGGATCAGGTCACGGGCCGCGGCGCTCGGGTGAACCATTTCGGGAGGCAATTGCCGCGAGCTGTTCAGCTGTCTTGTTGATGAATTGCAGGCGCAGGTCCTTGTCGAGCAAGGCGACGCCGTCGTCCATGTTGTCGAACGCGGTCTGCATGACCTGGCGGGTGCGCTCGGTCTCGGCGGTGCGCTCCTGCACCTCGTTGAACAAACGCAGCGTTTCGATCGCGATCACCGCCTGGTCGGCGAAGGTCGAGATCAGCTCGATCTGCGCCGGCGTGAACGGCCGGGACTTGATCCGTGTCATCACCAGCACGCCTATCGGCGCGCCTTCGCGCATCAGCGGCAGACCCAGCATGGTGCGGTATTCGCCAAACCGCTGAGGTCCCGCCCAGGTGTATTCGGGGTCCTTGAGGATGTCGGGAATGTGCACTGCGGCGCGCTCCAGCACCGTGCGCCCGGTCAGGCTGTTGCGCGCCGGCTTTAGCCGTTGCGCGAACATGAAATCGGTGAGGTCTTTCGAGTAGCCGCGGCTGGCGATGACGCGGAAGCTGTCGCCGTCGCGCTGGAAGATGTTGGCGCCGTCGGCCTCGCACAGCCGGACCGCGGATTCGACCAGCTTGCCCAGCACGGTTTGCAGATCGAAGCGGCCGCCGCTGATCAGCTTGAGGATGTCGGCGGCCGCTTGCAGCGCCTCCTCGCGGTGCTTGATCTCGGTGACATCGTGGCCAACCGCCAGCACACGGCCATCGGGCAACGGGTTGAAGGTGAACTCGACCAGGCTGCCATTACCGGTACGCCGCGTGTGTCGGCTGCCGTTCGGATCGCGAATCCGCGCGGCGCGCTCGGCGACCACCTTCTCGACATCGACGCCGGGCCCATAGTCGCCGCGCCTGGCCATGAACCGGATGCCGTCAAAGCCGGAGGCGCCGGGCCCGCCAATCTCGGGCGGATAGCGATGGAAGTCGTAGAGCCTGCGGTTGACGAATTCGATGTTGAAATCCTTGTCGAAGAGCTGAACGCCTTCGTTCATGTTATCGAGCACGATCTGCATCGACTGCCGTGTGCGCTCGGCGTCGGCGCGCGCCGCCTCGGCCGCCTCCTTGGCGGCAGCGAGCGAAGCTTCGCGCTCCTTCAGCTCCGTAATGTCTCGGTGGATGCTGATGATGGTGCCGTTGTCGAGCGGTTTATAGCTCACTTCGATGTAATGGCCGCTCGCCGAGGGACGCTCGAAACGTACGCCGCCCGGCGTCTTCAGGTGGTCGACCAGTTCGCGGATCTTGGCCTCGACATCCTCGACCTCCCCGAAGTCGCCGCGGCCGATCTGGAAGCGCCGCACGTCGCTCATCATACAGCCTGGAAACACCACGTCGGCTGGATAGCGCTGGAATTTCATCATTGCCTGATTGACGAAGTCGCACCGCACGTCGTCCGCCGTCGGCGTCATCAGTGCGAGGCCGTCATTCATATTGTCGATCATGGTGGCGAGGATCGAACGGGTACGCTCAATCTCGGAAGTGCGCGCCTTGACCTCGTCGAACAGCCGCACGGTCTCGATCGCGATCACCGCCTGATCGGAGAAGGTCGAGATCAGCTCGATCTGCTTTGAGCTGAACGGCCGCGCCGCGGTGCGGGTCAGCGTCATGACGCCGATCGGCTCGCCCTCGCGCAGCAGCGGAACGCCCAGCAAGGCGCGAAACCGGCCGACCCGGGTGGCATCCGGCCAGTGATATTCGGGATCGGCTGCAGCGTCGGGAATATGGACGATACGGCGATCCAGCGCTGTGCGCCCGACCAGCGTATTGCGCGCCGGCAAGATTTCCCGGCCGATCATGAATTCATGCTTGGCGCGGTCGAGACCATGCTGCGCCGCCAACCGATAGTGCGATCCTTCGCGCCGGAAAATCAGCGCCGCTTCGGCCTCACAAAGCCGCGTGGCCGATTCCACCAATGTGTCAAGCACGGTTTGCAGTTCGAAGGTCGAGCGGCTCATCACCTTGAGCACGTCGGCCGAGGCGATCATCGCCTCGTTGTCGCGTTTGGAATCGCTGATTTCGCCGGCCGCGCCGACCATGCGGTGCGCCCGGCCGTTCCGGTCTCGCGATGGCGATGCCGGCCTGCCTCGCCCAGCGCCAGTTGCCGGCGCCGTCGCGGTAGCGCAGTTCCATCGAGAAGCGCGGCGTGTTGCCCTTCAGGTGCTCCGCCAGCATGTATTTGAACAGCGGCTGGTCATCCGGATGGATGCGGTCGGTCCAGTCCTTCGGCGTCTTGAGCTGCTTCGGCGTCAGGCCAAGGATTTTGTACAGACCGGGCGCGAAATAGACCGAATTGTTGGCGATGTCCCAGTCGTAGAGATTTTCATTGATCGATTCGAGCGCGAGCGCATTGCGCTCCTGGTCGCTCAACCGTTGTTGCGAGGATGGCGGCCGCGCGTTCGGGCCGGGCCGGCTTCGCCACCCGCGTTGCCGTCTTTGCTTTGGTCTTGGCGGCAGCACGAGACATGCGCGGAATCGGCATCCAAAACATCCCCCAATAACCGATAGTGTCGCGGCTTTGTATCGTCGGTATTTCGTGCCTGGGGGGATTTGTATCGTTGGTATCGGGGCCAGGGATCAGTGGTCAGGAATCAGTGATCAGGAATCAGAAGGAAATGCGGTTTAGCGCCGATTGCTGACGCTCAATTACTGATCCCTGGTCCCGATACCGACGATACCAATCAGCGTTACCGTGACATGCGGGCGATACCGATCGTTCCTAGTGTGGCCCCGTCGAAATCGGGGCCAGCCATGACCAAGACCATCAGCATCTACGCAGCGCAAATCCTGCTCGGCGTGATCGCGATCGCGACCGGCTACGCTAAGCTTACCGGTACCGGCCTGATGGCGCAGCAGTTCGAGGCGCTCGGCCTCGGCTCGACCTTCCTCACCGTCGCCGGCCTGGCCGAGATCGCCGCCGGCCTCTGTCTGTTGCTGCCGCGCGGCGGCATCCTCGGCGCGGTGCTGCTCGCCTGCGTCATGGTCGGCGCGCTTGGCGTCACCATCGGGCATGTCGCCAGCGCGGTCGCCGCCCCAGTCAATGCCCCGGGCTTCACCTCGACCAGCTTCCAGGCCAAGTCCAGCCAGGATACAGGCCTGATCCGGATCGTGCGCCCGCGCGCCGAGTTGGACATCTGATTGATGCGTTTCGCCCCGTGCGGGGCGTGCACACCGGCCCCGGACGGCATTTGGCCGGCTCGGGGCCGGTGACTTTAGTGCCTCGAAGAAGCTAATCCCTGGCGTAACCGATCAACGGCTTCTTCTTCCGTCCGATCACGATCAGGATGACGCCCAGGATGCAGGCCACGGCCGCAGCCGGCAAATCGAGGATCGGCGCGATGCCGAGCTTCCAGACCTCCGCGCCGGCCCACTTCTCGACCAGGGCCTGGAACGCCTGCAGGCTGCCGTCGTGGAGCGTGTTCCAGACGTAATCCGTCCTGGTAACCAGCAGCATGCCGTCGGAAATCCAGCGGATACCATCGTAGACCACGAAAATGAACGCCAGTGCGAGCAACAGCATCCCGACAAAACGAAACACAAACCGGATCATGACCTCTTCCAACGCCCGCCGCGTGATCGCTTACCCTGCCCCGCTGCATGCGTTCAATGCTTTGCGACGCCGCAATGCTGGAGCGCCCTTGAGCAAAGCCCAGCCGTTCCGCTAACGTCGTGCCTCGGCCTGGGCGCCGGGGGTAGAGTGTTGAAATGGCAAAGAAATCCAGCGGCAACCGGCCGACCTTCACGGATCAGGAGGCGCTCGATTTCCACAGCCAGGGGCCGCCCCGGCAAGCTCGAGGTGATCGCCACCAAGCCGATGGCGACGCAGCGCGACCTGTCGCTGGCCTATTCGCCCGGCGTCGCCGTTCCGGTGCTGGCGATCGCCGAGGATGAGAACAAGGCCTACGACTACACCACCAAGGGCAATTTCGTCGCCGTCATCACCAACGGCACCGCCATCCTGGGCCTCGGCAACCGCGGCGCGCTTGCGGCCAAGCCGGTGATGGAAGGCAAGGCGGTGCTGTTCAAGCGCTTCGCCGACATCGATTCCATCGACCTTGAAGTGTCGTCCGAGGACCCCGACGAGATCATCAATTGCGTCAAGCTGCTCGGCAAAGGCTGGGGCGGCATCAACCTCGAGGACATCAAGGCGCCGGAGTGCTTCATCATCGAGCAGAGGCTGCGCGAACTGCTCGACATTCCGGTGTTCCATGACGACCAGCACGGCACCGCGATCATCGCCACCGCCGGCCTGCTCAACGCGCTCGACCTGACCGGCCGCAAGATCGAGACACCAAGCTCGTCTGCAACGGCGCCGGCGCCGCCGGCATCGCCTGCCTGGAACTGCTGCGCTCGATCGGCTTCCGGCCGGAGAACCTGATCCTCTGCGACACCAAGGGCGTGATCTACGAGGGCCGCAAGGACGGCATGAACCAGTGGAAGTCGGCCTATGCGGTGAAAACCTCGGCGCGCACCCTGGCCGACGCGCTCAAGGGCGCCGACGTGTTCTACGGCCTCTCCGCCAAGGGCGCGGTGACCAAGGACATGGTCAAGTCGATGGCGGACGAAGCCGATCATCTTCGCCATGGCCAATCCCGACCCCGAGATCACCGCCGAAGAGGTGGCCGAGGTGCGCGACGACGCCATCATGGCGACCGGCCGCTCGGACTATCCGAACCAGGTCAATAACGTGCTGGGCTTTCCCTATATTTTCCGCGGCGCGCTCGACGTGCGCGCCACCACCATCAACATGGAGATGAAGATCGCCGCCGCCCGCGCGCTCGCCGAGCTCGCCCGCGAGGACGTGCCCGACGAGGTCGCCGCCGCCTACGGCGCGCGGCCGAAATTCGGGCCCGACTACATCATCCCGGTGCCGTTCGACCCGCGGCTGATCTCACACGTGCCGCCGGCGGTGGCCAAGGCCGCCATGGACACCGGCGTGGCGCGCAAGCCGATCGTCGACATGGACGCCTACAGCCACAGCCTGCGCACCCGGCGCGATCCGATCGCCGGCGTGCTGCAGCAGGTGTTCCAGCGGCTGCGTCGCGCGCCGAAGCGCGTGGTGTTCGCCGAGGGCGAGGAGGAGCAGGTGATCCGCGCCGCCGCAAGCTTCGTGCATCAGGGGCTCGGCACCGCGCTGCTGGTCGGCCGCGAGGACCCGATCCGGGCAGAGCGCAAAAAACCTCGGCATCGAGCTCGGCCAGGGTATCGAGATCATCAATGCCGCGCTGTCGACGCGAAATGCCAGCTACGCCGCCTATCTCTACGAGCGCATGCAGCGCAAAGGCTACCTGATCCGCGACTGCCAGCGCATGGTGAACCAGGACCGCAACACCTTCGCCTCGTGCATGGTGGCGCTCGACGACGCCGACGCCATGGTCACCGGCGTCACCCGCAACTATTCGGTGGCATTGGAAGATGTGCGGCGCGTCATCGACCCAAAACCCGGCCACCGCGTCATCGGGCTTTCGCTGGTGCTGTCGCGCGGCCGCACCGTGCTGGTCGCCGACACCGCGATCACCGAAATGCCGGACGCCAACGAGCTGGCCGAGATCGCGATCGAGGCGGCCGGCGTCGCCCGCCGGATGGGCTATGAGCCGCGCGTGGCGATGCTGGCGTTCTCGACTTTCGGCCATCCGCCGGGCGAGCGCTCTTCGCGGGTAATCGAGGCGGTCAAGCTCCTGGACCAGCGCCGGGTCGATTTCGAGTACGAAGGCGAGATGGCGGCCGACGTCGCGCTCAACCCAGAGGCTGCGGCGCCCTACCCGTTCTCGCGGCTGACCGGGCCGGCCAACGTGCTGATCATGCCGGCATTTCATTCGGCCTCGATCTCGACCAAGATGCTGCAGGAATTGGGTGGCGCCACCGTGATCGGCCCGCTGCTTGTCGGGCTCGATCGGCCGGTGCAGATCGTGCCGCTTGGCGCCAAGGATTCGCAGCTCGTCAACATGGCGGCGCTCGCGGCGTTCAACATCAGCGGCTGACAGGGTCGCAAATTCCAGCAGCGCCGCGGTTTCACAAGCGTAGGCCGGCAAAACACGCATTTTCACCAGAGAAAGGGCCTTGACGCTCACGAGCCCAAATGCCCCGATGAGGCGCCACAAATCCGGGAGGGGACCAACAATGCTTCGTATCGCCGGCTTAGCGTTTGCAGGAACTGTTGCGCTTTTCGGAGGTGCGGTCGCGGTCGTACCGCAGCCCGCCACCGCGCAAACGACCACCCTCACCATGTCGAGCTGGGTGTCGCCCAGTCATCTGCTGACCAAGGACGTGCTCGCGGTCTGGGGAGAGCAGGTGGAGAAGGCCACCAACGGCCGCGTCAAGCTGCGGATGCTGCCCAAGCATCCGTCCGCACCTCCCGGCACATTCGACGCCGTGCGCGACGGCCTGGTCGATGTCTCCTATGTCACCGCAAGCTATACGCCCGCCCGCCACATCTTGCCGTTGCTGGCCGAATTGCCGGGCAGCGGCAACACCGCGGTCATCAACTCGGTGGCCTATTCGCGCATCCATTGGAAATATCTGCAGCAGGCCGGCGAGTATAAGGGCGTCAAGCTGCTCGGCGTCTTCACCCACGGCCCAGGCCAGATGTTCAACACCAAGCGCCCGATCACCAAGGTCGAGGACCTCTCCGGCCTGAAAATTCGCACCGGCGGCGGAATCGCCGAGGAGATGGCGCGCTCGCTCGGCGCATCGGCCTTCGTCAAGCCGGCGCCGGAATCCTACGAGCTGCTCAGCTCCGGCGTCGCCGACGGCACGTTCTTCCCGCTGGAGTCGATCATTTCGTTCAAGCTCGGCTCGGTGATCAAATATGCCACCCTGTTTCCGGGGGGCTTCTACAGCTCCTCGTTCGGCTTCTTCATGAACGAGGACAAGTGGAACAAGCTGTCCAAGCAGGACCAGGATGCCATCATGTCGGTGTCGGGCGAGCCGTTCGCGCGTCTCGCCGGCAAAGCCTGGGACGCCACCGATCACGCCGCGCTCGAGGAGATGAAACGGGCCAACATTCAGATCAGCCAGGCATCGCCCGAGCTGGTCAAAGGCGTGCAGGAACGATCCAAGCCGATCATCGACAAGTGGATCAAAGACGCCACCGCCAAAGGCGTCGACGGCGCCAAGGTGTATGCCGACTTCCAGGCAGAGCTCAAACGCGTCGCCGCCGGGCAGTGACTTAAGTAGCGGTGGACTGAACCATGTCGCGGCCGCCCGACTGGGGCATTTGGCTCGATCGCGCGCTCGGCGCGGCGGCCGCCGCCCTGCTGCTCGGCCTTATGCTTCTGACGGCGGCCGACGTCGTCGGCCGCTACATCTTCAACTGGCCGATCCGCGGCGCCTTCGAGATCACCGAGCTGCTGCTGCTGGCTCTGATCTTCGCCGGGCTGCCGCTCGCTTCGCGGGCCGACGAGCATGTCACGCTGGATTTCATCGACATGGTGCTCGGCCCCCGCGGCCGCCTGTTGCTCCGCCGGCTCAGCCATCTCGTTTGCGGACTTTTGATTTTGGGGCTGGCGTGGCGGGTGTGGATCAAGGCCGGCAAGATTGCTGGCTATGGCGACACCACCGAAGTGCTGCGCCTGCCGGTCAGCCCGTTTGTCTATTTCATGGCCATCATGGTTCTGGCCACCGCCATTGTGCATCTGGGCAAGGTCGTCTACCCGGGCGCGGCGCGGGGATCCGAGCCGTTCGATCCCAACAAGGCCACCACCACATGACGGAAGCTCTGATCGGGCTTGGCCTGATGATGGTGCTCGCGCTGCTGCGCATCCCCATCGCCATCGCCATGGGCGTGGTCGGCTTCCTCGGCGTCGCCTATTTGCGCGACTGGGATTTCTCCCCGGCGTTCGCGATGGTCGAGACCAAGGTCTACGAGACCGGGCGCAACTACACGCTCTCGGTGGTGCCGCTCTTCATCCTGATGGGCAATTTCGTCACCCGCGCCGGCATGTCCCAGGAGCTGTTCCGCGCCGCCTACACCTGCATCGGTCATCTCCGCGGCGGGCTTGCCATGGCGACCGTTTGCGCCTGCGCCGGCTTCGGCGCGATCTGCGGCTCCTCCATCGCTACCGCGGCAACCATGGCCAAGGTTGCCTATCCCGCGATGAGCCAGCTCGGCTACTCCGACCGGCTGTCGACCGGCGCCATCGCCGGCGGCGGCACGCTCGGCATCCTCATTCCACCGTCCACCATCATGGTGATCTATGGGGTGCTGACCGAGACCAACATCGGCAAATTGTTCGCCGCGGGCGTACTGCCCGGCCTGCTCGCCACCTTCCTGCTCTGTCTGGCCGTGCAATGGATTGTCTGGACCGATCCAAAGTCAGGCCCGCGCGGCGAGCGCTCGACCTGGCGCCAGCGGCTGATCGCGCTCAAAGGCGTGTGGGCCGTGGCGATGCTGTTCATCGTGGTCATGGGTGGCATCTACGGCGGCGTCTTTACGGCGACCGAGGGCGCAGGCATCGGCGCCTTCGGCGGGCTTTGCTTTGCACTGGCGCGCAGGGCGCTTACCTGGCACACGCTGCTCGACGCACTGATCGAATCGGCGCGGACCACGGCGATGCTGTTCGCCATTCTGACCGGCGCGCTGATGTTCGCGGAGTTCGTCAACTACACGTCGATGCCGGACGACCTCAAGAATCTCGTCACATCGTTCAACCTGTCGCCGATCATGGTTGTCGCGGCGATCTGCGTGATCTACGTCATCCTCGGCACGGCGATGGAGGAGCTGTCGATGATCCTCCTGACCGTGCCGGTGTTTTTCCCGCTCATCGTCCACCTCGGCCTCGATCCGATCTGGTTCGGCATCCTGATCGTGGTGGTGGTGGAAATCGGCCTGATCAGCCCGCCGGTCGGCATGAACCTCTTCGTCATCAACGCGCTGTTGCCGCAGGTGCCGACCCGCACCGTGTTTCACGGCGTGCTGCCCTTCATGGTCGCAGACGTGGTGCGGCTCGCCATCCTGATCGCGTTTCCCATCATCTCGCTCTGGCTGCCGAGCCTGATGCGGTGAAACGATCGAGGTGCCGTCGGACCCATCCGCGAATTGGTTTCTGGCTCGATCTTTGCCCAAATCCCGAGCAGCCGACCAAGGACATGCCCCAGGAAAACGCGGAGCAGATAGGCCCGTCCCTGGGATGCGGCCCCGGGGCATCCGCGCTACGCTTGCCGGAAGAGCAGCGCGGGAGGCGACGATGCTCGATCGCAGGACATTCGGAAAGCTCCTTGGTGCAACCGCGCTGACCGGCCTGGCCGCTCCGGCGATTGTCTCGCGCGGCTTGGCGCAGGGCGCGGCGACGCCGCTCGCCGGGCGCGGCAACTACCTGATCCGGAACGGCACCATCATCACGGTCGATCCGGCGCTCGGGACGCTGGCGCGCGCCGACGTTCACGTCAACAACGGCCGCATCGAAGCGGTCGGGCCCGATCTTTCCGCCGCAGGCACGGAGACGATCGACGCCACCGATATGATCGTCATGCCGGGCTTCGTCGAGACCCACCACCACATGTGGAGCTCAATCGGCCGCAACTTCACCGGCAATGCCGGCTACGGCTACTTCCCGGCAAAGGCCGCGACCTCCAAGCTCTACGAACCCGTCGACTTCCACCGCAGCGTGACGCTCGGTCTCGTCGAATGCGCGAATGCCGGCATCACCACGGTGCACAACTGGTCGCACAACACGCGCACGCCGGCGCATGCCGACGCCGAACTGCAGGCGCACCACGACAGCATGCTGCGCGCCCGCTACTCGTACGGCCACATCGACCAGATGCCGCGCAACGAGCCGCTGAACTTCGCCGACATCGACCGCGTGAAGGCCAGCTATTTCTCGACCGGCTCGGCCTTCGACGGACTTGTCACGCTCGGCGTCAACCTTCGCGGTCTATCGCAGAGCGACGAGCCGACCTATTTCGAGGACATGAAGCAGGCGATGTCGCGCAAGATGAAGATCGCGATTCACGCCGGGCAGTCCGGCCCGAACACGCTCATCGCCGAGGACTACGAGAAGAAGGGCTGGCTCGGACCGGACCTGCTGATCTGCCACTACATCCCGGCGAGCGACGCCGACGCTGCCGCGATGGCGCGCACCAAGACGCCGCTCAGCTTCTCGACACTGTCGGAAATGCGGCTTTCGCGCACCGGCGACGCGCGCGATTGCCTGCTGCGTATGCGCAAGGCTGGCGTGCTGGTCTCGCTGTCGTTCGACGCCACCTCGATCGCGCCGCTCAACATGTTCGAGACGATGCGGGTGACCTGGAATATGGGTATGCCGTGGAAGGGCACGCCGTCCGAGAGCCTGCCGGAGGTCGGCTTCCTCGAAGTGATCGAGATGGGGACGATCAACGGCGCCAAGGCGCTGGGCATTGGCGACGTCACCGGCTCGATCACGGTCGGCAAGCGCGCCGACATCATCCTGATCCGCGGCAACGACATCAACATCGCCCCAGTCGCCAACGCCGAGACCGCCGTGGTGCAGGCCGCGACGCCGTCCAACGTGGACACCGTGCTGGTGGACGGCCGCATCGTGAAGCGAGGCGGGAAGCTCGTCGCTTACGACGTGGAGAGGATCGTCCGCGACGGCAAGGCGTCGGCGCTTCGCATTCGCACCGCGGCGGGCGGCAAGCTTGCGCCACCCTCGGTGCGATGGTGAGCGGCGGCGGCCGGAGCCTTCCGTTGGGATAGCCACGCCGCGCACTCGATGGCGTGGCGAGGGAATATCTCCAGCGACGCCTCAGTGGGTCGCGCCGGCCGTGCAGTTCTTCACGTACTTCCGGCGCTTGATTGGATGGACGGCCGAATAGCGTTTCCTCGCCTCCGCCTTGCACCGGGCCGCGCGCGACCGCGCGTCCTCGGGCTGGATATCCCAGCCCTTGTTGAACCGTTCCCGGAGCAGGATGCGCTGGTGCAGAAGCTCTTCCTCCGGGCTGGGCTTGGCGGCGGCGGGAGCAGGCTGAGCGGCCGGGTTCGCCTGGCTCGGCTGATTTTGTTTGGACGGGCTCGGTTTGGGTTGGCTTGGCTTGGCCTGCTGCGTGGCGGCCGGCGCCGACACGGCGACGGCGAGCAGCAGGGCAAACGGAAGTGCAAGAGCAAGGCGCATGGCTGGTCCGATCTGGAGCAACGAGGCGGTCAGCATAGCGCATAGGATCACCGCTCCAGTGGCGAATATATGAATGCCGTTCGGCTGCGCCTGCGGCATATCCAGCCGCGGGACGCGGGGCTTGTCGCAGCCGGCCACGTCCTGTTTTATGCAGATCGAAGACCATCGAGGCCCGGAAGGCCGGGCCGGCCGAGTTCAGGAAGCCCATCATGTCAAGCACCAGGTTCCGCGGCGTGATCGCCGCCGTCGCCACGCCGGTCGGCGAGGACGGCTCGCCCGATACCGCGCGCGCCACCAAGCTTGCGCGTTTCCTGCTCGACAACGGCTGTGATGGCCTGAACGTGCTCGGCACCACTGGCGAAGCGACCTCGTTCTCGCTGGAGGAACGAAAGCGCGTGATGGACGCCTACAAGGCTGCGGGCCTGCCGCTCGATCGCATGATGGTCGGCACCGGGGCCGCCGCGACCGCCGATGCGGTCGCGCTGACCCGTCATGCCTCGGAACTCGGCTTTGCCGGCGCGCTGGTGCTGCCGCCGTTCTATTACAAAGGCGTGCCGGACGATGGCCTGGTCGCTTATATCGACACCATCGTGAAGGCGACGGCGCAAAGGCCGATCCCGATCTATCTCTATCACTATCCGCAGCAGTCCGGCCTGCACTGGCACGCGGCGCTGGTGAAGCGGCTGCTCGACACGTTCGGCAGCCGTATCGTCGGCCTGAAGGATTCTTCGGGCGACATGAACTACGCCCGCGAAGCCGCGGCCATCTCCAAAAGCTTCGACGTATTCCCCTCGACCGAGGCCGTGCTGCTCGACGCCCGCGGCGGCGCCTTCGCCGGCTGCATCTCAGCGACCGCGAACCTCAACTCCGACCTTTGCCAGCTTGCCTGGGCCAGGGGCGACAAGGCCGCACTCGACGCCGCCGTCGCCATCCGCAAGCTGTTCGACGGCAAGCCGCTGGTTTCCGGCGTCAAATGCCTGCTATCGCACATCCACGCCGACCCGACGCTGGCGCGCGTCAAACCCCCGCTGGCGCCGTTCCCGGCCGCCGACCGCGCCAGCGTAGTCGCGGGCTACGATCAGGTGCGCGGCAAGCGCGTCGCTTAGCTCGATGGCAGCGAAAGACCTCAGGATCGCCATCGTCGGCGGCGGCATCGGCGGGCTGACCGCCGCCATCGCGCTGCTGCAGGCGGGTTTCGACGTGCAGGTCTACGAGCAGTCGCGCCTGCTCAGCGAGGTCGGCGCCGGCATCAATATCGGGCCAAACGCGTCGCGGCTCCTGATCCGGCTCGGTCTCGGCGAGGAATGCGCCAAGGTTGCGTTTCGTTCGCAATGGTTTCACCAGCGCCGCTGGCAGGATGGCCGCACGCTGACCCACACGCCGGCTCGGCGCCCCCATGGAAGAAGCGTTCGGCGCCCCGCATATGATCTTCCATCGCGGCGAGCTGCATGCGCTGCTGGCCAAGGCGGTGCCACCCGAGCGGGTGCATCTGGCCTATCGCTGCATCGGCTTCGAACAGGATTCGAAAGGAGTTCGGATCAGGTTCGACAACGGCATCGAAGCCAAAACCGACGTGCTGATTGGCGCCGACGGCATCCATTCCGCAGTGCGCCGCATTCTGCTCGGTCCCGAACGTCCGCGGTTCGCCTGCCGGGCCTATCGCGGCCTGATCCCGGCGGAGCGGGTGCCGCGACATCCCGCGGGAGTCGACGGCGTTCCTTGGGCCGGGCCGGCACTTCATCCACTATTTCGTCGCGGCCGGCCGAATGCTGAACTTCGTCGGCCACGTCGAGCAGGAAGCCTGGCTCAGCGAATCCTGGACCGAACCGGGCAGGGTCGAGGATCTGCGTGCCGCCTACGCCGGCTGGCACCCGCAGGTGCAGCGCATCATCGACGAGGTCGACGAGACCTTCATCTGGGCGGTGATCGACCGTCCGCCGATCGCACGATGGAGCTTTGGCCGCGTCACCATGCTGGGCGATTCCAGCCATCCGATGATCCCGTTCATGGGCCAGGGCGGCGCCCAGGCGATCGAGGATGCCGTTGCCATCACCGCGTGCCTCGTCCGTTGCGGCGAAGACGTCGAAGCGGCCCTCAAACTCTACGAAACCGTACGTCTGCCGCGCGCCACCGCAATCCAGAACGGCTCCTGGGACAACAAGACCCGATTCCACATGCCCGATGGACCCGGTCAGGTCGAGCGCGACGCGCTGATGGCCAAGGGCATGACCGACTGGTCGTATCGGGCTGTGGCCTGGGTCTATGGCCATGACGCAGGCGTGCTCGACAACAATCCCGGAATCCCCCAAATCCCCGGACATTGACGGCAAAACGGCCGCTGACTATAAGCATCCCGCTGGCGGCGAGAGCCCTCGCCGCCATCGAATTTTCCCGATCACAACGACTTAGAGCTACATGGCCAACACCACCTCCGCCCGCAAAGCCGCGCGCAAGATCGCCCGTCGCACCGCCATCAACCAGGCCCGCCGTTCGCGCATGCGCACCGCCGTGCGCAAAGTCGAGGAGGCGATCGCCGCGGGCGACCGCAACAAGGCGCTGGAGGGGATGAAGGACGCCGAGCCGCAGCTCATGCGCGCGGCTCGTCAAGGTCAGGTGCATCGGAACACCGCGAGCCGGAAGGTGTCGCGGCTGACTCAACAGATCGCCAAGCTCGGCAAGTAGAATCGCTGCCGCGCACGACGAGCGCTGCATCCGAATTTTTCGGAAAAATTTCTCGGCCACCGAATTTGCGCACGATTAAAATGTTCATGTGGCAATAGCGCCACACGAATCCAAATTATTCGCAGTCCCTCACCTTCTCACGGCACGCATTTCGCTGCAGCGATTTTGCAGCCGAGGGTTACCCTGAGTTTTCGGTCATAAAAACGTCATGTGGCCAAAGGGTTTAACGGTTAAGCACAACCGAGGAGTTTGAATTTCAAAAAACGTCGTCACGATTTGGTGAGATGAAGTTACTGTCATAATGCGCCGCTTCGTTAAATTTGATGACAAATAATCTGCACGACGATTCAAGACGTTGACCATTGATTTATCCGAATTGTCATCACGTCAGAAGCCAGACGCTATCTGCGTTTTCGCGAACATCAACCATTGCGGTGAAAACGGAGCGTGCTATTTTTTATTGTCTCCGGGTTGCTCGCGAATTCAGTTGAAGGGTGGAAATCAAACTCATCGAGGATAAGACGGGGGGCGCCACGACGGGAGTGGCGACATCTTATCCGAGTCTTGGGTTGAGAGTTTGCAACGGCCTACCTTCATCTGACTTCGGAATGGTAAGGCGTTATTGGGCGTCCCGAAGCGGCGGTCTTTAGTACTTCAACTGCGGATCACGGCACATCCGTTGCGACGTTCGATCGCAATGGACTGGGGGGCATTATGTCGGAACGGCGGGTGTTTTCTCCAATTGCAAGCGCTGAACTGATTTTGCGGGAGTTGCGCGCGGGAGAAACCCTACCCAGTAGTCGATCTGCGCCGTCGAGCGCCTGACCGCTCGGGCGCCGCCTGACTGCCCCCGCTTTTGCGAGGGATCACCCTTCGCCTCAACAATCAAAGTCTGGCTTCAAGTGATGTAACCGCGCGTAACGGCTCCGGTGTCGTATTGCCGTCCGTTCCACCGAGTTCCGCCACAAACATTCGAATAATCAGAGAAAAACAATGACAAGCCCGGATCAGGAGCGCTGGCTGAAGGTCAAAGAGCGGCTCCGTGCTGACGTCGGTGAGGATATTTTCCAGAGCTGGTTCGCCCGAATGGAGCTTGAGCGGATCGAGCAGCAGAGCGCGTATCTCTCGGTGCCGACACGCTTTCTCAAGAGCTGGATCCAATCGCACTACATGGACCGTGTGCTGGCCTGCTGGCAGAGCGAACATCCGGACGTTCAAAAGATCGAAGTCAGCGTGCGTAGCGCCGTCATCCGCACCGCGCCCCCCAAAGGCAAGCCGCCCGAGCTCATCGAGCCGCATCGCGACCAGCGCCTGGCGCGCCTTGACATCGGCGATCTGCGCGCGGCCTACGCGCCGGTTTCAACCGGCCACGACGCGCTCGGCGGATCGCCGCTCGATCTGCGGCTGACCTTCGAAAGCTTCGTGATCGGCCGGTCCAACACCCTGGCCCACGCCGCCGCCAAGCAGGTGGCGCTGGCCCGCCGTGGCGAGCCGGTGATGTTCAACCCGCTGTACATTCATGCCGGGGTGGGACTCGGCAAGACTCACCTGCTCCAGGCCGTCACCTGGGCCGGCAACAATGGCGCCGAGCGCAAGGTGCTTTATCTCACCGCCGAAAAGTTCATGTATGGCTTCGTCTCGGCGCTGCGGACCCAGACGGCGCTGGCCTTCAAGGAAGCTTTGCGCGGCATCGACGTGCTGGTGATCGACGACCTGCAATTCCTGCAAGGCAAGTCGACCCAGGCCGAGTTCTGCCACACCCTGAACGCGCTGATCGACGCCGGCCGCCAGGTCGTGATCGCCGCCGACCGGCCGCCGACCGACCTGGAGAGCCTCGACGACCGGGTGCGCTCACGGCTGGCCGGCGGCCTCGTGGTCGAGATGGGCCCGCTCGGCGAGGAGCTTCGCCTGGA
Organism: uncultured Alphaproteobacteria bacterium; assembly: GCA_963702635.1. Classification (GTDB taxonomy): domain Bacteria; phylum Pseudomonadota; class Alphaproteobacteria; order Rhizobiales; family Xanthobacteraceae; genus Z2-YC6860. The sequence goes on along the minus strand of CAVPDL010000001.1, from coordinate 1,098,520 downwards.
AATCCTCAAGACCCGCGTTTCGGCGGCGCGGCAATATCATCCGAGCTTCGACGTGCCGGCGCCGGTGCTGGCCTACATCGCCAAATCTGTGACCCACAACGGCCGCGATCTCGAAGGCGCGGTCAACCGGCTCCTCGCCCACAACAAGCTCACCGGCCAGCCGGTGACCATGGAGATGGCCGAGCGCGAGGTGCGCGACCTGATCCGTCCGCAGGAGCCCAAGCGCGTCAAGATCGAAGACATTCAGCGCATCGTCGCCCGCCAGTACAACGTCAGCCGGGCGGATCTTCTGTCATCGCGCCGCACCGCCAACGTGGTACGACCGCGGCAGGTGGCGATGTATCTCGCCAAGACGTTGACCTTGCGCTCGCTGCCCGAGATCGGACGCAGATTCGGCGGGCGCGACCACACCACGGTGTTGCACGCCGTGCGCAAGATCGAGGGGCTGGTCGGCAACGACGCCATGCTGGCCGATGAGATCGAGGTCCTGAAGCGACAGTTGCAGGAGTAGGCGTCGCCGCCGGCAGGCACTATCAAGGCCCCCATTCAGGGGGCCTTTTGCTGGCGCGGCGAGACCGTGAATCGCAGGGAAAACCCCGGGTTCGCGAACGCCGAACCCTTGCGAAAATGGCCTAGCCGCGCCACTTTCGATGCCCTTTTGAGGCTAAGACCATGAAGGTCACCGTCGAACGCGCCGAGCTTTTGAAATCGTTGGGCCACGTGCATCGCGTGGTCGAGCGCCGCAACACCATTCCGATCCTCGCCAACGTGCTGGTGCGCGCCGAGAAGGCGGCGCTCAGCCTCAAGGCCACCGATCTCGACCTTGAGGTGATCGAATCGATCGCCTCGGAGGTGTCGCCCGCCGGTTCGACCACGGTGCCGGCGCATATGTTCTATGAGATCGTGCGCAAGCTTCCCGAAGGCTCGCAGGTGGTGCTGGAATCATCGAGCGATCGCGCAGTGCTGGCGATCAAGGCCGGCCGTTCGCGCTTCACCCTGCAGACCTTGCCGGAGAGCGACTTCCCCGATCTCGCCGCAGGCGACATGACGCACAAGTTCACGCTGGCCTGCCGCCGACCTGAAACGGCTGATCGACAAGACTCAGTTCGCGATCTCGACCGAGGAGACGCGCTACTATCTCAACGGCATCTACCTGCATGTTGCCGGAAGCGGAAAGACCCAGACGTTGCGCGCGGTCGCGACCGACGGCCATCGTCTGGCGCAGACCGATCTCGCGGTGCCGGCCGGCGCCGCCGGCATGCCGGGCGTCATCGTGCCGCGCAAGACCGTGACCGAGGTGCAGCGGCTGATTGAGGACACCGAGGGCGATGTCGCCATCGAGCTGTCGACGTCCAAGATCCGGTTCTCGATCGGCCATGTGGTGCTGACATCGAAGCTGATCGACGGCACCTTCCCGGACTATCAGCGGCGTGATCCCCTCCGGCAACGACAAGGAGCTGGTGGTCGACAAGAAGGACTTCGAGGCGGCGGTCGACCGCGTGTCCACGGTGTCGAGCGAGCGCGGCCGCGCCGTCAAGCTGTCGCTCTCCGGCGGCAAGCTCATCCTCTCGGTGACCAATCCGGACAGCGGCAGCGCCACCGAGGAAATCGAGGTCGACTACGACGCCGACCCGATCGATATCGGCTTCAACTCGCGCTACCTGCTCGACATCGCCGCCCAGCTCGACGGCGAGGTGGCGGTGCTGAAGCTCGCCGACCCCGGCTCCCCGACCCTGATCCAGGACAAGGACGCCAAGGGCGCGCTCTATGTGCTGATGCCGATGCGGGTGTAGTCAGGGGATCAGCCATCGGGGGATCAGGAGCGGGTATCGACTTTTTCTGATGCCTGATTTCTGATTACTGATCCCTGGTATGACCTCCGCCTTGATCCGCCGCCTGACGCTGACCAACTTCCGCAGCTACCACGCGGCCAGTGTCGAGGTCGCGGCCAATCTCGTGGTGCTGACCGGACCGAACGGCGCCGGCAAGACCAATCTGATCGAAGCGATCTCCTTCCTGATCCCGGGACGGGGCCTGCGCCGCGCCACTTTCGAGGAGGTAGCGTTTGCCGAGGGCGACGGCTCCTGGGCGGTCGCAGCCGAGGTCGAGGGCATGCTTGGCCTCGCCACGCTCGGCACCGGTATCGAGGCCCCGGCCGCGGACGACACGGCGCGCACGAGGGCCTGCCGCATCGATCGCGAGCCGGTTGGCTCGGCGGCGGCCTTCGCCGATCACCTGCGCGTGGTCTGGCTGGTCCCCGCCATGGACCAGCTTTTCATGGGACCGGCGTCGGAGCGGCGCCGCTTCCTCGACCGTCTCGTCCTCGCAGTCGATGCCGAGCACCAGGGCCGCGTCAATGCGCTGGAGCGCGCGCTCCGCTCGCGCAATCGTCTCCTTGAGGACCCTCGCCCCGATCCGCATTGGCTCGACGCCATCGAGCACGAGACGGCGGAGCTCGCGGTTGCGGTTGCGGCGCAGCGCGCCGAGACGGTGCAGCGCCTTCAGGCGGCACTTGCTATCGCGCAAGAACGACGCCTTCCCGTCCGCCGAGATCGCACTCGACGGCTGGATGGAACGGATGCTGCCGGAGCACCCCGCGATGCAGATCGAGGAGCGCTATCGGGGCATCCTTCGCGACAATCGCGCCCGCGACGCCGCCGCCGGCCGCACCCTTGACGGCCCCCATCTCACCGATCTCGCGGTGGTCTACGCGCCGAAAAATATTCCGGCCACCGACGCATCGACCGGCGAGCAGAAGGCACTGCTGATCGGCCTGGTGCTGGCGCACGCGGGCTTGATCGCCGAGATGACCGGCTCCGCGCCGGTGCTGCTGCTCGACGAGGTGGTGGCGCATCTCGATCCCGAGCGCCGTTCGGCGCTCTACAGCGCACTGGGCAAGCTCGGCGCGCAGGTCTGGATGACCGGCGCCGATCGCGCGGCGTTCGCTGATGTCGATGATCGGGCCGATATCTTCAGCGTCAGCCCTGGCCGCGTGCAGCGTTCCACCTAAAGCTTCTCATAGAGGAATTTCTGGCCAGGAAATTTCAGGAACCTTCTGTTCTGCCAGGGGCTTAACACACAGTCTGGCGAGGAGCTGGATGATGGAACGCCAGCAGGCAGGAACCGGCAATGTCTGCCGTCGCACCGGCAAAGGACAAGCTGCGGGAAGCGATCGAGCGCTTGCGCGATGACATTGATCGCGTCGAGTTCTGGGCCGATGCGCTCGATCGGCTGGCGCAGCCGATCCCCGAGTACAAGGCCTCCGACGACCTGACCCGGCACCTGCTGCCGACACGCCAAGCGCGCCCTAACGCGTCGCGCAAGCACTGAAAAAAGCGTCACTTTCAGAGGCCAAAAAAACGCCTGTTTTTCGACCCGTGGGACCTTTAAAAACCGCCCTTGAATCAACATATTAGCGCGGTCCACTTTGCGCTGTACGGCACCCTCCTTTTCGTGCCAAATCACCACTGATTCTCACACCCCTTTGTGCAGCGATTCGAGGCAGCTCGCATGGCCGAACCCGCCCGCAACATCCCCGCCGACTACGACGCCGAATCGATCAAGGTCCTGAAAGGCCTTGACGCAGTGCGCAAGCGGCCGGGCATGTACATCGGCGACACCGACGACGGTTCCGGCCTGCATCACATGGTCTACGAGGTCGTCGATAACGCCATCGACGAGGCGCTGGCCGGCCACGCCACCGAAGTTACGGTGACGCTCAATCCTGATGGCTCCTGCACGGTGCACGACAACGGCCGTGGCATCCCGACCGACATCCACAAGGGCGAGGGCGTCTCGGCGGCCGAGGTCATCATGACCCAGCTCCACGCCGGCGGGAAATTCGACCAGAACTCCTACAAGGTGTCCGGCGGATTGCACGGCGTCGGCGTTTCGGTGGTCAACGCGCTGTCGACATGGCTGAAGCTCACGATCTGGCGCGACGGCAAGGAACATTCGATGGAGTTCCGCGACGGCGATGCGGTCGCCCCACTCGCGGTCACCGGCGATTGCGGCGACAAGCGCGGCACCGAGGTGTCGTTCCTGCCGTCAAAACAGACCTTCACCATGACCGAGTTCGATTTCGCCACGCTGGAGCACCGGCTGCGCGAGCTCGCCTTCCTCAATTCCGGCGTCACCATCGTTCTCTCCGACATGCGGCACGCGGTCGAGAAGCGCGACGAGATGCGCTACGAGGGCGGCGTCGAGGAGTTCGTGAAATACCTCGACCGCAACAAGAACTCGCTCATTCCGGCGCCGATCATGATCAAGGCCGAGCGCGACGGCGTCGCGGTCGAATGCGCGATGACCTGGAACGACAGCTACCACGAGACCGTGCTCTGCTTCACCAACAACATCCCGCAGCGCGACGGCGGCACGCACCTCGCCGGCTTCCGCGGCGCGCTGACCCGCCAGGTCACCGGCTACGCCGAGACCCTGGGCGGCGCCCGCAAGGAGAAGGTCGACCTCACCGGCGATGACTGCCGCGAGGGCCTGACCACGGTGCTGTCGATCAAGGTCGCCGATCCCGAAGTTCTCGTCGCAGACCAAGGACAAGCTGGTCTCGTCCGAGGTGCGTCCGGCGGTCGAGAGCGCCATCAACGACCGGCTCGCCGCCTGGTTCGAGCAGCATCCGGCCGAGGCCAAGGCCGTCGTCGGCAAGGTGGTCGAGGCCGCCGCCGCCCGCGAGGCCGCGCGCAAGGCTCGCGAGCTCACCCGGCGCAAAGGCGCGCTCGATCTCAATTCGCTGCCCGGCAAGCTCGCCGATTGCCAGGAGCGCGATCCGGCCGAAATCCGAGTTGTTCATCGTCGAGGGCGACTAGCGCCGGCGGCTCGGCCAAGCAGGGCCGCAACCGCGAATTCCAGGCCGTGCTGCCGCTGCGCGGCAAGATCCTCAACGTCGAGCGTGCGCGCTTCGACAAGATGCTGGGCAGCCAGGAGATCGGCACGCTGATCACGGCGCTCGGCACCGGCATCGGCCACTGAGGAGTTCAACGTCGAGAAGCTGCGCTACCACAAGATCATCATCATGACCGACGCCGACGTCGACGGCGCCCACATCCGCACGCTGCTGCTTGACGTTCTTCTACCGGCAGATGCCCGCGCTGATCGACGGCGGCTATCTCTACATCGCCCAGCCGCCGCTCTACAAAGTCGCCCGCGGCAAGTCCGAGCAATATCTCAAGGACGAGCGCGCGCTCGAGGACTACCTGATCACCACCGGCCTGCAGGACGCGGTGCTGAAGCTCGCCTCCGGAGAGGAGCGCGCCGGCGTCGACCTGCACGACCTGGTCGAGCAGGCTCGCGTCATCCGCAACGTGCTGTCCGGCATCCACAGCCGCTACAACCGCAAGGTTGTCGAGCAGGCCGCGATCCTCGGCGTGCTCAACGCCGCCATCTTCGGCGACACCGAAAAGGCGTCGGCCGCCGCGCCCTATATCGCAAAGCGGCTCGACGCGTTCGAGGGCGAAACCGACCGCGGCTGGCAAGGCAAGTTCGTCGAAGGCGAGGGCTTCCAGTTCGAGCGCACCGTGCGCGGCGTCAAGGAGGTCGCGATCATCGACCACGCGCTGCTGAACTCGGCCGACGCGCGCAAGCTCGACGAATATGCCGCCGCGCTGCAGGGCGCCTACGCCAAGCCCGGCTCGCTCCGGCGCAAGGGCGATGAGCTGCCAACCACGATCTACGGTCCGGTCGAGCCTGTTCGAAGCGGTCACCACCGCCGGCCGCAAGGGCCTGACGCTGCAGCGCTACAAAGGCCTGGGCGAGATGAACCCCGAGCAGCTCTGGGAAACCACGCTCGATATCGACGCGCGCTCGCTGCTGCAGGTCAAGGTCAAGGAGATCGACGAAGCGAGCGACATCTTCGCCAAGCTGATGGGCGACGAGGTCGAGCCGCGCCGCGCCTTCATCCAGGACAACGCGCTGACCGCCAGCGTCGACGCTTAAGTGCCGGCGGATCGAGGGGCGCGCAAACTCAGCATCGCGTGACAGTGATCTGCCTGGTTCCGCCTTCGTCCGTTGGAACGGTGACGGTCTGCTGACTGCGCTGGCAGGTCAGCGCTCGCGGCGGCTCCGGCGGCAGGACGACCTTCTGGATGACATCTTGGCCGACGCCATAGGCGGTGTAGTACGGATACGGGTCGTAAGCGACACCGCCGCTGCCGTACCAGGGAACCTGTCGGCGAAACGGAGCGCGATGGCCGAACCCCGGGCCATGCGCCGACAGGCCGTGGCCGCGGGCGCCCAATCCGGCGCCGCCAGGTTTAGCCGCAACCCCGAATGGCACCGTGAGCAGCACCACACCAACAGCGATTTTGACGACGTAAGCGCGCATCGCAGATACCTCGACTTTAAGCTTATCTGGTCCAGCGAATGTGCGCAGCCCGCAGAGGCGACGGGCCGCGCGCTTCTTCGATCCCGCTCGAAGCGCGCCGCGAGCAAGGCGGCGCACTGCACATTATCAGCAGCTCGAGGTGCGAACCCAGTTCCAACCGTATGGGATGTAGGCCGTGTGGCAGCCGCCGCCCCAGCCGTAACCGCCATAACCGCCGTAACCATAGCCCGAGGCCAATGCCGGCAGCGTCTGCGACCAACCGCCGCCGACGCGCACGATGCCGTAACCGTAGCCGCCGCAGCCATAGCCGTAACCGCACGACGAATAGTAGCGCCGGTAGCCGCAGCCATAGCCGTAACCGCCGCCACAGCCCGAATAGTAGCGAGTGCCGCCGCAGGCATAGCCGCCGCCGCAACCCGAATAGTAGCGGCTGCCGCCACAACCATAGCCATCGCCGCAAGACGAGTAGCGCGTGTAGCCGCAGTCGTCGCCGCAGCCGCTCGAATAGTAGCGACTGCCGCCGCAGCCATAGCCGTCGCCGCACGACGAATATCCGGCCGAGCGATAGCCGTCGTCGTAGTAGCCGCCGCGGTAGAGCGGTCGCTCGTAATAGCCGGCGAAATATTCCGGACCGCGTTCGTAGTAGACGGTGTGTCCGCGTGGACCGTCATCGTAATAGCCTCGGCCGTAGTAGCCCGAGCCGTCGCCGTCCCGATCGTAGCCGCCGCCGTAGTACGACGGACCGGACCGGTACCCGACATCGCAGTCACCGCCATAGCAACCGGCCGACGCCGACGTCACCGCGCCGAACATCAGCGCGAGGGACGCCATCAACGCATACGCGTAGCGACGCATCTTAAGCCTCCTCATTGCCACATCTCAGAAGGCTTGATGGTAGCGCAGAAATTATCCGGCGTTAACCATATATCTATCTGATATCACGTTAATTTTTACGCTGCATCCGCCACAAAATCGCTTCAAAATGGCACAGCTTTGAGGCGCCCGCCCGAAGCCGCCTGTGCCGCGCAGCATTCCAGCGCGATATCCGGAAACTGAGACCCGATCCAGCGGGCTAACGCGGCGTCAGCCAGGAGCCGAGCGCAAAGCCGAACAACAGGATCATGAGGAAGCCGAACAGGAAGATACCGAACAGGACGCGCGCGATGGTTGCCGAGACGATCTGCACGTCGGTGAACCCGAGCACCCCGGCAACGATGGCGATGAGCAGGAAAATCAGCGCCCATCTCAGCATGGTTCGACACTCCCACTACGCGCGGCTCTCCATCAACGAAGTTGGCCTGAACGCGGTTCCGCGCCGGCGAGCATCAGGCGAGATCGAAATATTCATTCTGCTCCCATGCCGTGACCTCGGCGGCGTCGGCCGACCGTCCGCCGGTCTCGGCATCGCAGCGGGCAATCTCCGCGGTCTTGATGCGCAGATGATAATCGACGAACACCTCGCCGAAGGCTTGGCGAAAGCAAGCGCTGCGCTTGAGTGCGTCGAGTGCCTCGGCAAGCGATTTCGGCAGCGGCGCAGAAGAGTCTTCGTAAGGTTTCTCGGCAGGCGGCCCGGGATCGAGCTTGTGCGTAACGCCATCGAGACCTGAGTGGATCTGCGAGGCCATGTACAGGTATGGATTGGCGAGCGGCTCGCCGGCACGATTCTCCAGATGCGTCGAAGGATCGTCCGGCCCGCCGAGCACTCGGATCATGACGCCGCGGTTGTCCTGCGCCCAGATCGCGCGGACCGGCGCCATTGAATTTATGCCGTGATAGCGCTTGTAGCCGTTGATGGTCGGCGTGGTGAACGCCGCCGCGGCGCTCGCATGAGCGAGAAGGCCGGCGAGAAAATGTTTTCCGAGCGGCGAAAGCAGCTCGTTCTTGCCGGACACGGCGAACAGGTTCTTGCCCGATTTCCGGTCGAGCAGCGACTGGTGCAGATGCCAGCCGCTGGCGAACGTATTGGGCAGCCGCGGCCGGCACATGAAGCTCACCAGATAGCCGTGCCGGCGCGCCACCTGCTTCATGGCGCTGCGAAACAACACCATGGCATCGGCCGCCGCCATGCCTCGCTCAGGCGCGAAGGTGAATTCGTATTGGCTCGGCCCGAGCTCGACTTCGAGCGAGCGAAGCGGCAAGCCCGAGCGCCTGCAGCGTCTTGCGAAGGATTTCGAGGATCGGATCGACCTGGTCGAACCGCGCCTCGGTGAGATACTGAAAGCCGTGCGTGGTGTGCTCGATTGCCGGCGCTTCGGCAGGCCACGTCAGGCTTTCGGCCGCGAGCTTCGGATCGATCAGTTTGAAGAGCTGGAATTCGACTTCGAGGCCGGCGAGATAATCGAAGCCCGACCGAGCGAGCGTTGCCAGTGCATCGCGATAGAGCGCGCGGGTCGAGACCGGCACCGGCCTGCCATTCGGAAAATAGATGTCGCACAAAACCCAGCCGGTGGCGCTGGCCCAAGGCAGCACACGAAAGGTTGCGGGATCGGCGACCATGACGAAATTTCCAGCACCCTCCATCTCGTCGAGGCCCATGCCGCCGCCTTCGGAGAACACTGCAAATACGTTGCGGTGCGAGGTGTCCTTTGCCAACAAGGTCGAGGTCATGGTGACACCGGCCCGCATGGCGCTCGACGGCTTCCGATGCGATCAGCGTCTTGCCGCGCAGCACGCCATGCTGATCGCAGAATGCAAAGCGCACGACTTCGAGCTTGCGGCGTTTGATCTCGCGCTCGACCGCTGTTGCGGCGCGACGTTGCTCGCCGCTCCACAAGTCGTGGCGGTCGACGAAAGCAGAGCTACGGGCATTTGATGGCCGGCGTGGCATTGCCGCTCTTTACCTCCCCTTGAAAAGGGGAGGTCGGCGAGCGCAGCGAGCCGGGTGGGGATCATTCATCCAGCGTAACGGGCCGGATCCCCACCCGCCGGACTTCGTCCGGCGACCTCCCCTTTTCAAGGGGAGGTAAGGGAACGCCCTGCCTTCCTTACCGTCCATTAGCCCAGCTCGCCGCCTTGCGCTTGCTGGCGTCGGTCGTCTGCCAATAGCCCTGCCAGTCGTCGGCGCGGCCGATGCCGTCCACGGCGGCAGGCCCGGTCATCGTCGGCGCCGACTTGGCATCGAGCACCATCAGCGGCTTGCCGCCGTTGTTCGGTCTCGTCGATCGCCTGCCGCAGCAGGCGGCGATAGGCGGTGATGCCCTTGTCGGATTGGCCGAGATGCTCGCGGGTGCGGTCCTGGATCGCGCCCATCGACTCGCAGGCCCATTGGTCGTGCACGTTGATGTCGGCGCCCATGCCGGTGAACGTATCGTGCTCCTGCTCGTGCGGATCGAAGCCGTAGTCGTTGCTCTTGTTCTTGCGCGGCACGTAATCGGGCAGCTCGTAGAGCTCCAGGCGCTGGCGACGCATCTCGTCCTTGTTCACCGGCTCGCCGAAGCTGGTGAAGATCGCGTACCAGTAGTGCTTGGTGTCGTCGATCGGCACATGCCACTGGCTGATCGTCATCTCCCGGCTCATCGGAATCATGAAGGCGTTCGGGAACACCAGATTGGTCACGCGGACATGCGCGTTGGCGTCGCTGATCTGCCGCAGCGTGACGATGCGGAAGCCGAACCCGGTCGGCTCGACCTCGATGCGCGGCCGCGGAAATTCGCGCATGATCTGCGTCATCGGCATTTCGGTGCCGAGCGACTGATCGCGGAACATCTTGCCGTAGCCCTGCTTCGGGTCCTCGTCCTGGAAGAAGCGATGCAGGAACGAGGTGTGCGCCGGGTCGATGCCGACCTCCAGAGATTGCAGCCAGTTGCAGTCGATCATGCCCTTGAACGCGAAGGTGTGGCTCTCCGGCGCGACGAAGCAATCGAAGTGCGGGAACGCCGGAGGCTCGCCCGGCCCCATATACGCGAACAGAATTCCGCTCTTCTCCACCACCGGATAGGCCTTCTGCCGGATGTTGGCGCAGAGGTTCGAGCCGTCCGGCTCGGCCGGCGTCTCCAGGCATTGGCCGGTGACGTCGAACAGCCAGCCGTGAAAGGCGCAGCGCAGGCCGCCGTTCTCCAGCCGGCCGTAGGCGAGATCGGTGCCGCGATGCGGGCAGGCGCGCTCGATCAGGCCGTAGCGGCCCTTATCGTCGCGAAACAGCACGAGATTTTCGCCGAGCAGCTTCACCGGCTTGACCGGCCGGTTGCCGGCAAGCTCATCGACCAGCGCCGCCGGCTGCCAGTAGCGCCGCAACAGCCCGCCCGCGGCCGTGCCCGGCCCGGATCGGGTGATGAGGTCGTTCTGTTCCTGGCTCAGCATGAGTGGCGGCGCTCGGCGGACTTACATGTTACGACCGGATAATTGCCGGATCGAGCGCGGATCGCGCGCCGGCCAGCGGCCGGCCTCGACGCGGGCGATGAAATCGGCGACCGCCTCGTTGAACAGCGCCGGCTCCTCCTGGTTCACCACGTGGCCGGTCTTGGGAAACACGACCAAGCCCGACGTCAGGATGCATTGCTTGAGGAACAGGCTCGGCTCGAGGCATGGATCGTCCTCGTCGCCGACCACGATCAGCGTCGGCACCTTGATCTTGCGGATATCGGCCTCGAAATCGTAGAGCGACGGCCGGCCCGCCTGGAAGCCGCGCATGGTGTCGCGCCGAGCCATACGGGTCGTGCGAGGCGAACATGCGCGTTGAACTCAGCGAAGCCGCGCGGGTCCTTGACCAGGAACGGAATGCGCGCCGCGGCCAAGCCGTAGTTGCTTCGACGACATGGGCGGAGCCGTGCTTCTCGAACTCGTCGGCCGTCGCCGAGGAAGGTCTTGCGGAACTCCTCGACGCTGGCCGCGCTCGGAGCCGGAGCCCGCGCCGGCCGCCGTGAGCGACAGCGAAGCGGTCCGGATGGTGCACGCCGAGCATCACCGCGGTGTAGCCGCCCATCGACAGGCCGACGAAATGCGCCTTCGTCGATCTTGAGATGGTCGAGCACCGCGATGGCGTCGCTTACCCAGTGCATGTAGGTGTAGCTCTTCGCATCGACTCGGGATGTCGGAGGGCTTGTAGCCGCGCGCCGAATAGGTGATGCAGCGGTGCCGCCGCGAGAAGAAGCGCATCTGGTCTTCCCAGTTGCGATGGTCGCCGGCGAATTCGTGGCCGAACAGGATCGGCGTGCCGCTGCCGGCCTCCTCGTAATAGAGCTTCACGTTGTCCTTAGCGATGGCGTACGGCATTTGGGCCCCTTCGACTGAGTAACTTAACGGCTGCAGGCTATCCCCGCCTCATCCAGAGGAGCGCCCGCAGGACGCGTCTCGAAGGATGGGGCGGCCTATGGTTCGAGACGCGCTGCTCCGCAGCGCTCCTCACCATGAGGCCGGGAGAGCCCGGTCCTTGTATCTTCAACGGAATCCATCTCAAGCGAAATACCGGCTCTGGTAGGTGTGCTCGTCGATGTCCTGCTTCAGCGCCCAGTCGGCCAGCGTGTCGTGCGTGGTGAACCAGGCGTCGCGCGACTTCTGCATGTATTTCAGAAGTTCAACCAACACCGCGGTGATCAGCGGCCGGCCGCCGAACTGGCTATGGATCACCAACGTCTGCAAGCCGATGGTCTCGTGGGTCCGCAGATAGTCGAACATGCTACGATGCACGTCGAACAGGTCGCGCGACGACGCCCGCAGTACCCGGTTGTCGGAAAAATCCGTGGTCGGCACGCCGGCGAGCGGGCCGTACGGCGTTTGGATCTTGATCGGCAGGTCGGTGTAAGTGATGTCGCAGGTCCACTTCAGCCCGGCCTGCTTCAAAAAGCCAGCGGTCTCAGGCGTAAACGCCACCACCGGGCTGCCCCAGCCTGTTACTTTCTTGCCGCCGCAATCCTGCAGCATGTCGATGCTCTGGCGGATCAGCGCCTGCTGCTCGTCGAGCGTCTTGTACGACGGCAGGTCGTCCTGCGTATAGGAGTGCGCGGCGATATCGAAGCCGGACGTGACGATCTGCTTGACCGCGTCCGGATAGTCCTTGGTGCATTTGGCATTGACGAAGAACGTCGCCGGCAGGCCGAGCCGCTCCAAGGTGCGCATCAGCCGCCACACCCCGACCCGGCCGCCGTAGGTCGACCAGGCTTTGGCGGCGTGATCGACGGTGCCTTTCTTCAGATGCGTGGTCTGCACCGAATAGTTCGGCGCGCTGTCCTCCGGCCAGGTTTCGAACATCACGGTGATCGACACCGCGACCTTCTTGCCGTTGGGCCAAGTCAGCGCTTTTGGCTTCTTGGTCGATGCCTTCTTCGCCATAGACTGCTTTCTCCTACTCCTAGTCGACCTGCGGAATTCCCATCGCCGGAATGAGCGCTCGCCATTTTTTGGCGTCCTCCGCGAGAAACGGAACGAACTCGTCGGCCGGCTTGAATTCCACGGCCATGCCAAGCTTCGCCAGCCTGTCCTGGAACGCCGGTTGCTTCACGATCGCGGCAAGCTCCTTGTCGAGACGCGTCACGACCTCTTTCGGCATACCAGGGGGTCCTGCAAGCCCAAACCATGTCTCCATGCGCACATCCGGCAGTCCGACCTCGCTCGTGGTCGGCACGTCGGGCAGCATCGGATGCCGGGTCGGGCCGGTCTGCGCCAAGATCGTCAGCTTGCCGTTCTCGGCGACGCGCGTCGAGGCAAGCCCCATTGACACCATCTCGATCTGGCCGGAGATCGCGTCGGTGGCGGCCTGCGCACCGCCGCGATAGGGCACGTGAACGAAATTGCCGCCGGTCTTGAGCTTCAATTCCTCGACCGCGATGTGCAGCACGCCGCCGATGCCGCCGGAGCCGTAGCGCACCGGATGGGTCTTGGAATACGCGACCAGCTCCTGCAGCGTGTTTGCCGGCACGCTCGGATTGACGGCAAACACCGTCCACGAGGTGACAATCAGCGCGACCGGGGTGAAATCCTTGATCGGATCGTAGCGATAGCTCTTCTTCAGCGACGGCTGCATGGTCGCTTCCGAGGTGGTGATCATCAGCGTGTAGCCGTCCGGCGGCGCATGAAGCAGCTGCTCGACCGCAATCATGGTAGCGGCGCCGGTGCGGTTGTCGGCGACAAGGCTTTGGCCAAGCCGCTGACTCAGCTCCTGGCCGAGCAGCCGGCCGAGCACGTCGACCAGGCTTCCCGGCGGCGTGTGGATCAGAAGGCGGATCGGGCGGGACGGATAATCCTCGGCCTTGGCGGCGGCCAATCCGAGCGCAAACAGCGCGACGGCGGCAGCCAGGGCTCCGATGCGACGCCACATGACCGATCTCATGACCGGCGCAGGATGCGGAGCGGCGCGCCTTGCGTCAATCCTCCTCGAACGGCAGGCCGATGTAGTTCTCGGCGATCGTGGTGCAGCGCAGCGCGCGAGCCTGCGACGTATTCGAGCTCGGCCTGCTGCACCCGGCGCTCGAACGTGCTGTGCTCGGGGAAGCGGTGCAGCAGCGAGGTCATGTAGTTGGAATAGCGCACCACCTTCCACACCCGTTTGAGGCAGGTGTCGGAATAGCGGTCGAGCCGCTCGGTCGCGCCGGTGCGGAAGAACTCGATCAGCGCGCGCGACAGCACCCGGATATCGGCCGCGGCGAGATTGAGGCCCTTGGCGCCGGTCGGCGGCACGATGTGGGCGGCGTCGCCGGCGAGAAACATCCGGCCGTGACTGCATCGGCGCGGTGACGAAGGCGCGCAACGCGATCACCGCCTTTTGCAGGATCGGGCCTTCGTCAAGCTCGCTGCCGTCCTTGTCATAGAGCCGCGTGTGCAGCTCGTCCCAGATGCGGCGGTCGGGCCATGCGGCGACATCGTCATCGGCGCCGCACTGCACGTAGAGGCGCGACAGCCGCGGCGAGCGCCGGCTCGCCAGCGCAAAGCCGCGCTCGTGATTGGAGTAGCTCATCTCCGGAAACGGCCGCGATTCCGACAGAATGCCGAGCCAGCCGAACGGGAAGATGCGGTCGTAGACCGTCAGCAGGTTTTCCGGAATGGCGCCGCGGCAGATGCCATGGAAGCCGTCGCAGCCGGCGACGATGTCGCATTCCAGCGTGTTGCTCTCGCCCTCGTGCTTGAAATGGATCGTCGGCCGCTTGCCGTCGAGGCCGTCGATGTGCGATGGCCTCGGCCTCGAACAGCATCGCGCCGCCGCGCGACGAGCCACGCCGCGATCAGATCCTTCACCACCTCCTGCTGGCCGTAGACGGTGACGATCTTGCCCGGCGTCAGCACCGGCATGTCGATGTGGATGGTGCCGCCGCTGATAGCGGATATCGAGCCGCGGATCGGGCATGCCCTCGCGGTGCAGCCGCTCGCCGGCGCCAAGCTCGTCCATCAGGTCGACGGTGCCCTGCTCCAGCACGCCGGCGCGGACGCGGTTCTCGACGTAGTCGCGGCTGCGCGATTCCAGCACCACGCAGTCGATGCCGGCGCGCTGCAGCAGCAGCGCCAGCAACAGCCCGGCCGGGCCCGCGCCGACGATCCCGACCTGGGTGCGCATCGCGCCTCCACATTGCTACCCCGAATTGAGCATATCGGGCGATTGATCTCTATAGCACCGAGTGCTATATAACGAGCGACGATGAGGCTCTATAAGACGAAGGAATTTGCCCGCCTCGCCAGGCGAGAAAACGTCGACGATGCAAGCCTCCGCGAGGCCGTGCGCCGCGCCGAACGAGGCCTCATCGATGCCCGCATCGGCAAGTTCCTCATCAAACAGCGTGTCCCAAGGAGGAACGAGGGTCGATCGGGCGGGTTTCGCAGCATCGTGTTCTACCGCGAATGGATCGAGCCATATTCCTTCATCTATTCGCCAAGAACGACAGGGACAATCTTTCGAACGCCGAACTGGAGGCGTACCGCGACTTCGCCAGGGTTCTTGCGAACCTCACCTCGGAGCAGATCAAAGGATTGGTCGAACAAAGCAAATGGATCGAGATCAAGCCATGAAAGCAAACAAGAAGAAATATCGCAGCAGCCCCCTTCGATCGCTGCATCTGGCAGCGAAAGACCTTTATACGGTTGGCGCCATCGACAAGACAACGATGCGCCAGTTCGATGTGGCCTGCCTGACTCCGGTCGCGCGGCTCAAGCCGCAGGCGATCAGGCGCCTTCGGACCGATGCGCGGATAAGTCAGTCGATTTTTGCGCTGGCCCTAAACGTCACAACCTCGCTCGTGAGCCAATGGGAGCGTGGCGAAAAGAAGCCGAGCGGCCCTTCGCTCAAACTTCTGGCACTTGCCGAAAAAAAGGGGATCCAGGCGATCCTGTGACTATCACGCCTTCGGCTTGAGGAAGGCGCTGAGCGCGTCGGTCTCGGCGTGCTTGTCGTCGAAGTCGGTGGCGAGCCGGGTGTAGAAATCCGCGAAGGCGTCGAACATCTCCTGCGCCGAGACGTCCTCGCCGACGTAATCGGCGATCTCTTCCATCTCGCCGACGTAGCGATAGGCCTTGGAGTACATCGCCGGGATCGAGCGCTGCAGCCAGGGCAGCAGCGCCGTCTGGCTGCGATCGAGCTCGGCGCGAAGCGCATCGGCGACGCCGCCGCGGGTCGCCGCCAGCATCATCATGGCGCCGAGCGCGGTGAAGCCTTTGGTGATGCCGGCGTAGGACATCTTCAATGCCGAGGCGGCGCCGGTCGGGGCGTCCATCACGCGCACGACCAGACCGAAATCGTTGAGCTGCGCAAACCGGCCGGCATCGCCGCCGGATGCATAGATGCTCGGGCCGTCGTAGCCCGCCTTCGGCGGCCCGCCGATGATTCCGGCATCGACGAACGGCGATCCCGCCAGGGTAACGACGCGGCCGATCTCGATCTTGGTCGGCGGGCTGACCGCGTTGCAGTCGACATAGACCGGCTTGTGATTGCTAGGACCGATCAGCTCCGCCATCTTTTCGGCCAGCGACAGCGCGTCGCTCGGCGGCAGGATCGACAGGAAATAATCGGCGCGCGCCAGCTCCTGGTCGGACACCCCGACCATGCCGGCGGCCTTGGCGCGCTTGGCGCTCTCCTCGCTGCGGCCTTCGAGCGACGTGACCACGCGCAGCCCGCGCTCCACCAGCCGTGCCGCCGACGCCCGCGCCCATGGCGCCCTGTGCAACCACCGCGACCGTCGGATTCATGATGGGATTCCTCGCATCGAGTTGGCGGCTATTATAGCGTCGGACCATGCAGGCGGGGAATTCCGTGGACGGGGAGCAAGACTGCGCCGTCGTCATCGTTGGCGGCGGGCCGTGCGGGCTGATGCTCGCCATCGAGCTCGGCCGCCGCGGGGTTCCGGTCATCCTGCTGGAGGAAAAGTCCTCGCCGGCGCGGTTCCCCGCGGCCAACGCCACCCAGGCCCGCACCATGGAGCACTACCGCCGGCTGGGCTTTGCCGAGAAGGTGCGCGCCGAGGGCCTGCCGCCGGATTACCCGACCGACATCGCCTATTTCACCCGCTATTCCAGGCATGAACTCGCCCGCTTCAGCCTGCCGTCGGCGCGCGCGGCCCGCGAGATGGTCAAGACGCTGACCGGCTCCTGGAGCGCGGCCGAGTTGCCGCACCGCGTGTCGCAGATGTTCGTCGAGGCCGTGCTGCGGGCGGAGGCCGCCGCCTGCCCGACGGTGTCGATCCGGCCGGGCTGGCGGATGGCCGCGATGCGCGACACCGGAACCGGCGTCGAGGTCGATGCCGAGCACGACGGCGGCCGGCACGACGCTGCGCGCCGCTTACGCGATAGGCGCCGACGGCGGCGGCGAGCCCGACCCGCAAGGCGCTCGGCTACGGCTATATCGGCGAGAGCCGGCGCGGTGCGCGACTTCATGGGCGGGCGGATGTTCGCCATCCATTTCCGCAGCGCCAAGCTCTACGACGTCATCCCGCATCCGCGCGCCTGGATGTACTGGACGGTGAACCGCGACCGCCGCGCCTTCATGGCCACGGTCAACGGCCGCGACGAGTTCAACTTCCACACCCAGCTCAAGCCGGGCGAATCCGAAAACATCACCGACGCGCGAGGCCCAGGCGATGTTCGAGCGAGGCGCTCGCCGCGCCGCTCGACATCGAGATCATCGCGCGCTCGGCCTGGAACGCCGGCTACACGCTGGTCGCGGAGAAATTCCAGCGCGGCCGCATTTTCCTCGGCGGCGACGCGGCGCATCTGTTCACGCCGGCCGGCGGGCTTGGCTACAACACCGCGGTCGAGGACGCGGTCAACCTCGGCTGGAAGCTCGTCGGCCGTGCTGAAAGGCTGGGGCGGACCGGCTCTGCTCGACACCTACGAGAGCGAGCGGCAGGCGATCGCCCGGCGCAACACCGGCTACGCGCGCGGCTTTGCCGACTCGCTCGGGCTGTTCGTGCCGCCGCCGGAACTGGAAGACGAAAGCCCCGCCGGCGATGCGGCGCGAAAGCTCACCGGCGACCATTTCAATCATCACGCCCGGTTCGAGTTCAACATTCCGGGCATCACCTTCGGCGGCCGCTATGACGGCTCGCCGATCGTCGTGCCGGACGGCAGCGCGCCGCCGCCCGATGCCGTGAACAGCTATCAGCCGACCGCCTGCCCCGGCGGCCGCGCGCCGCATCTCTGGCTCGGCGACGGCCGTTCGCTCTATGACGCGCTCGGCTTCGAGTTCACCCTGCTGCAGCTGGGTGCGACAGCCGGCGGACGCCGCGCCATTCCGCGCCGCGGCGGAGGCGCTGGGCATGCCGCTGTCGGTGGTGCCGGTCGCCGGCGACGAGGCGCGCGATCTCTATGGCGCCGACCTTGCGCTGATCCGCCCCGACCAGATCGTCGCCTGGCGCGGCAATTCGTCAGCGGAAGCCGCCGCGGTGCTGCGCCGCGCCACCGGGCATTCATAGCTGATCCACGGTCATTTCCGGGTTTACGCGCCCCGGAATGAAGCGTCTAAACCCGCGCCGAGGCGGCGTATTTCCGCATCACCGCTTCGTGCCGCTCGCGGATCAGGCCCAGCACGTTCTTGGCGTCGGCGAGCGTCGCGGTCGGCCAGGTGCGGTATTCAAGCTCGCCGGTCTCGTAGCGCCGCCCGCGCCGGAAAAACAGCCACTCTTCAAGCCGCGAGGCCGCAGCAGATCGCCGAGCGCCTCGGCGACGTTGCGGGTGCAGCCGAACGCCACCTGTTCCCGGGTCGAGGAGCGGCACACCTCGTAGAGGCCGGGCCCAAGCGGCGCCTGGATGAACTCGCCGTAGAAATCGTCGGGGAAGGACTTCCAGTCGGTCCAGCGGTCGCTCATGGGCGCTATGGCTCGGAGAAACGGGCGGCGGGATCTGCTTTCACACGCGACGCACGACCCGTTTTTGATAAACGAAATGCGCGCGCTTGCGCATGCACATTCGCAAAGCAGGCTGACGCTATCCACAGAATTGCATGTCGCGCGTGACGTCGCGCGCGTCAGAACGCGCGGCCGGGCAGCACCAGCACCTTCGGCTTCGCCGGCAGCGTGGTCTTGGACACCACCACCGACGGCATCTCGCTGATCTCGACCTCGTAGGACTTCTCGCCCAGCACATCGAGGAAGCGGCGCAGCGAATAGGTGCTGAAATAATGCATCGGGATCATCATCGGCGCTTTCAGCGCCTGCAGCACCTCGGCCATGCCTTCGAGATCGAGCGTCACGCCGCCGTCGACCGGCACCATGACCACGTCGATGCGGCCGATCTCGTTGAGCTGCTGCTGGTTTAGCGTGTGGTGCAGATGGCCGAGGTGGGCGATGCACAAATTGGCGATCTCGAAGATGAAGATCGAATTGCCGTGCCGCTCGGTTCCGCCGCTCCAGCTCCGGATGTTGGTCGGCACGTTGCGCACCCGCACGTCGCCGACCTGAACGTCATGCCGGGCCGGCTGCTCCGGGCTCGGGCCCCAGCCGCGCAGCACGTGCTTGATGCCGGGGTCGGGATTTTCGGTGTAATGGGTCGAATGCGCGTGGTTCATGGTGGCGATGTCGGGAATGACGCGCGGCTTGACGTAGTCGTTGTAGTCGGTGGCGATCTTCACGCCGCGCGGGCTTTCGATCAGGAAGGTCGAATGCCCGACGTAGGAGATGCGGACCTCGTCGGCGCCGAGCGCGGCGAGACTGAAGGCGGCCGGCATGGCCCGCGGCGGCTGGCCGGCCACCAGGCCGGGGCAGTTCTCCATCATCTCGGGCTTGGCGGGCGCGGACGGGCGGCGTGCCGGCTGCGCCGCAGCCCGGGCGACGGCCAGGACAGACAGCGCCGCGAGCGCGGCGAGCAGCCTCCGGTCAAGACGCATGGTCAGTCCTCCATCCGCCCAGCACGCAACACCGGAATCTGACACGGATTTCAGGTCGGGGCCATCACAACAGCGCGACGGGCGGCAGCCTTGCGGCGCCGCCCGTCGTAGTCGATCGAGGTGGTCAGTAGCGATAGGGCAGGAAATACGGCCGGGCGGCGTTGTGCGACGGAACCGGCGATGATGCCGTTCTGCGTCGATCACCACCACCTGGCCGTTCTCGCGCTTGATCGACTCGACCCGGCCGAGCCCCGGCAGGTTCGAGCCCGGGCCGACCTCGAACAGCGTGCCGTTGCGGCTCTGCACCATGGCGCGGCCGGCATAGAAGTCGCGCATCCGCCAGCCTTCGGCGAGCGGCGGCTTCGCGTTTCTTCCTTGGCCGCGATCGAGCCGGTGACCTCGGGCGCAGCGACGGGCGCCGGAGCCGGCGCGGCGGCAGCCTGCTGCTGGCGGTGATCGAGCCGGTCGAGGCTCTCCTGGATCTTGGCGAGCTTGGCGGCGGGCTCGGCCTGCGCCTTCTCGGCGCGGTCGAGCCGCTCGGCGAGCTTGCCGAACTGGGTGCTGGCGTTGCGCTGCGCGGTGGCGATGCCGGCCTTTAGCGTTGCAAGCTCGCTGCCGAGCTGCGCCACGCTGTCGCGCAGCACGCGATTGTCATGGGCGGCGGAGAGGCTTGCGGGCGAAGGATCGTCCCGCATCAGGCTTGCGGTTGCGCCGGCGCCGGCCAGCGCGCCGACCGCGACGGCGAGCGCAATGCCTGCGGCCAGCGGCGCGTAGGAGGGAAGCTTGCGCCCAGAATTTTGGGGCGCATCGGCTTCGGATGGCTGTGCCTCCGCGGCCTTGTCGCCCGCATCGGCGCCGAGCGGCTCAAGATCGATGATCGGACTGTCGTTTTCGGCCTTCGGCCCCGCGATCAGCAGCCGCGTTGCATCGATCGCCGGCGCCTCGTCATCCTCGCGCTTCGCCATGACCTACGGTCCCCGGTGTGGTGGGTTTACCAACCGGTAACCGCGATTTGCTTACCAAGGGGTTAATCTCAAACCGGCAGGCCGTTCTGCCTGGCAAAATCCTTGAGATTGACCTCGGGCCGCGCGCCGATGTGCTGGATCACCTCGGAGGCGGCGAGCGCGCCGAGCTCGGCCGCGGTCTTGTGGTCGCGGCCGCGGGCAAGCCCGAACAGGAAGCCCGCAGCGAACAGGTCGCCCGCGCCGGTGGCGTCGACCAGCGTGTCGATCGGCGCGGCCGGCACCTCGACCGTGCTGTCCTTGCTGACCACGACGCAGCCCTTCTCGCTGCGCGTGACCACCGCGAGTCTGCGCGTCGTGCGCGCAGCGCCTTCACCGCGGTGTCGAAATCGGCGGTCTGGTAGAGGCTGTGCAGCTCGCGCTCGTTGGCGAACACGATATCGACCGTGCCGGTCTTGATCAGGTCGACGAACTCGGCGCGATAGCGGTCGACGCAGAACGCGTCCGACAGGGTCAGCGCCACCTTGCGGCCGGCGTCGTGGGCGATCTTGGCGGCCTTGCGGAACGCCTCCTTGGCGTGCGGCGGATCCCACAGATAGCCCTCGAGATAGGTGATGGCGGAGGCCGCGATCGCGCCGGCGTCGACGTCGGCGGGATAAAGGTTCTGCGCCGCGCCGAGATAGGTGTTCATGGTGCGCTCGCCGTCCGGCGTCACCATGACGTAGCAGCACGCGGTCGACGGGCCGTCCTTGGCCGGCGGCGTGTCGAAGGCGACGCCGGCCTTGCGGATGTCGTTGGCGAACGACTGGCCGAGCTTGTCGTCCTTGACCTTGCCGACGAAGGCCGCGCGGGCGCCGAAGCCCGCGACGCCGACGATGGTGTTGGCGGCCGAGCCGCCGGACTTCTCCACCGCCTTGCCCATGGCGCCGTAGATCGCCTGCGCGCGCGGCTCGTCGATCAGCGCCATGCCGCCCTTGTGCATGCCCTGCTTGACGAGGAAATCGTCCTCGGTGCGGGCGATGACATCGACGATGGCGTTGCCGATGCCGAGAACGTCGTACTTGAGGTCGGGCATGAAAACTCTCTTTGTGCTGGAAGGCGGGCGCACTATAGCGGCGAATGTCCGCGCGGCAACCGATGGGCTGAGTGGGCGCAATCGGTATTGGTGATTACGGCTTCGCCACACGCAACGCTTATCCCTCCCGGTCTTCGGGGGGTGGACGCGAGCGCAGCGAGCGGCCGGGTATTCCGCCAACTTGCCTTCCCCCAATCATTCCCGCACTTCGCGTCCGTGCCAGATGCGCAGAATGACCGCCTCGTCGGCCACGGCGGAATACGCGTAGCGGAGAACGTATCCCGAGCGGCCGAACGGCACGATCAATTCACGAATATTGCGAACGCTGGACGGTCTGCCGCGCGCGGGAAATGAATGAAGCGATTCCGCCGCAGCCACCAAAGCGGCGACCGCTTGCCGCGCCGCCGCTGGGTTCTTGTCCGCGAGGTATTCGTGCAGCCGTTCGAGGTCGGCTGCCGCCGCCTGCGAAACGATCAGCTTCATAACCGCCGGGGCTTGGGAATCGGCAACTCGCTCGGCGCGCCCCAGCTCTCGATCCAGGCCTTGGTCTCGTGCCACGGCAGGCCCACGCGGGTGCGCTCGAACTCGGCGAGGCGGCGCGCATCGTCTTCAAGCGCCTCCGCCGACCACGGACCTTCGCCCCTGGCGCGTAACTGCGCCAGATCGGCGGGCAGGGCTTCTTCGTTGCAGGCGACGTCGGCCAGGAATTCGGCGACGGTCATGCCGCGCGCCTTCGCCCGCGCTTCCAGCAAATCGGCGGTCTCGGCGTCGACCTCTATGGGACGGAGCTTCACGTTCATGGCGAGAATCTAGGTGAGGCGGAGGGCGTTGTCGAGGCAGCACGGTATCCGCGGCTGTCTCCCCTTCCCCAATTCCTCCAGCCCCTTGATCTCGATCTCGATGAACGCGATCGCGGGGTCCGAGCCGTTCATCACGTCGTGCTCGACGCAGGCGGGGCGCCGGTGGGACCGGCCGCCTTCAGCGGCACCTCGGACAGCCCGCCGTCGGCCGCCTCGATCTTCAAGAGTGCGTCGGTAGCAGCACCATGAAATACGGATAGCCATGGGTGTGCCATCCGGTCGCCGCGCCCGGCGCAAAGTCCCGGCGCGTGACCGCACCGCCGCGTCCTCCTGCTGGACCGCCGGGTACCGCAGGCTCGTTGCATTTGAACGGCATGGCTTGCCCCCTGCGATGTCCCGTCGCTATTTCTTGCCGGTGGGTTCCAGCTTCGTCTTGAGCTGCGCCAACTCGCCGTTCATCTTCTCCATCGCCGACTTGAGCGCAGCAATCTCGGCTTGGGCCGCGGCGAGATCGCGGCCTGAGGCGGCGATCCTGGCTTGCATATCGCGCGCCTGCTTCACCAGCGTCCGCTGAAGAAAATCGTCATTGCTCTGGAAGCATCCGGTGCGGCGCTCCATCTGCTTTTCCGCCATACAGTTTTCGAGACCGGGAATGTCCTGCGCCGCCGCCCGCGACGACGCCAGCCCCAGGAGAATCAACACCGTGCAGCGCAAGAATCCCATCGCGCTCTCCATCGGAGCGTCGAGGCGCCCCGGCAGCATCATAGGCAGAAATTCGCCGACACCTCCGGTCTTATGACGCAACGCCACAGGCCCGACGGCTGCGGCGCAAAGGAATGGCCGCAAATTGATTTTTAGCGACTCGGATAGACCGGAAGCGCCACCCGGCACCGGTCCTGCCACACCGCTTGTCCCTTCGGGCACTGGCGCGCCGGCTTGTGCGCCCGGCCTCGCGGCTCGTACTGATATTGCGGATCGGCCGGATAGGCATGCTCGCGCGGCCCGCCGCCGGAGGCGGTGAAGCCGAAGGCGGCGGCCGGGCCGATCGATGCCGCCAGCATCAGCGCGGCACGCCAGATCATCACGCCGCCTTGTTCTCGCGACGCACGCCCTTGAACTTCGTCTTGCTCTTCTTCACGTCCATGAACCGGCCGCTCTCCTTGTTGCGTTTGGTCCAGGCGGTCTTGCCCATCAGCTTGCCTTTGAGCTGTGAGCGCTTTCGAACGGCGCCCTTGCGTGCGTTGTCGCCGACCGGCTTGTTGACCGCCATCAGACTTCTCCTTTGCTTGGTTGTTCCTAGTGCATCAAGGCGCGCGGCGGTTTGAGCTTGTGGAGGTGCTCGGGCCAGAGCTCGGCCACGACGGCATAGAGTTCATCGGGTCCTTCGATGATGTCGCTGTCGTCGGCGCCCGCGAGAAATTCGTGGATGCCCTGGATGTCGTCGCTGGCGATGCTGGTGATCGTCATGCCAATATAACGTCAGGTCCGATTTTGGGTTCCCGTCGGGAGACGGCGCGCGCGGGGGCGACAGCCAGGTCGTCCGGTAGCCCGGATGAGCGAAGCGAAATCCCGGACCGATGGACTGGCTGCTCCCGGATTTCGCTGCGCTCACCCCACTACCCCCACAACTCCTTGCTCGCCAGCCTCGCGCCTTCCGCCAGCGCACCCAGCTTCGCCCAGGCGAGCTGCGGATGCACGCGGCCGCCGAGGCCGCAGTCGGTGCCAGCGATCACGTTCTCCCGCCCGACCACCCGCGCCAGCCGCACGATCCGGTCGGCGACAAGCTCCGGATGCTCCAGCACGTTGGTGGCGTGGCTGACGACGCCGGGGATCAGCACCTTGCCGTCCGGCAGCTTGGTGCTCTTGCCACACCTTCCATTCGTGCTCGTGGCGCACGTTGCCGGCCTCGACCGAATAGCCCTGCGCCTTCACCTTGAGCAGAAGATCGACGATGTCCTTGAGCGGCACGTCGCCCTTGTGCGGGCCGTGCCAGCTTCCCCAGCAGATGTGGAAGCGAACGCGGTCCTCAGGAATGCCTTCGAGCGCGTGGTTGACCGCCTCGACCTGGAACGCCGCCCATTTGCGGAAGCCCGCGATGTCGTCGTTCATCGAGAACCACCAGTCGTAGATATCGACCAGTGCCGGATCGTCGATCTGCAGGATGAAGCCTGCGTCGACGATCGCCTTGTATTCCTCGCGGATCGCCTCGGCCAAGGCCCAGGTGTAGTCCTCGGCGCTCTTGTAATGGGCGTTCGGCAGTATCTGCAGCGTCGCCGGCGACACCGCGGTCATGAACGCCTCCTCGGCGCGGGTGGCGCGGACGGCAGCGGTGAGGTTGTCGATGTCGCGCTTAATCGCGGCGTGGCCGGTGTACTTCACCGGGCTCGTACAGGTGAGGCCGTAAAGCACCGCGGTGCTGGAGCCGCTCTGCTTCGCCGCACTCGCGGCGGCGCTCGCCTCGGCGGCGTAGAACTCGGCGAACTCCTTGCGCTCCTTGCTGCCGAAGGTCCAGGCGGCGCGGCCCTTTTTGGCCTGCTCGTCGCGCAGCTCGAAGCCTTGCAGACGCGGATAGACGTAGGACCACCACGCGCCGAAATCCATCGCACTCCGCATCGCCTTGCCGAACTCGCCGTCGTTGACCACGTCGATGCCGGACTCGGCCTGGCGGCGAACGATGTCGCCGATCGCCGAGCGCAGCCGCGGCTGCAGCTTGTCGTCGGACGCGTTGTCGGCATAGAGCGCCATCAGGTCGGCCGGCCGCGGCAGGCTGCCGACGTGGGTGGTGAGGATGCGGTCAGTGCTGCGCTTCATGGCGAACTCTCCTATCCCGCCTAGGTCGGCATTGTGCTCACCTGATCGGGATCGCCGGGTCAAGCCCGGCGATGACGGCGGTGGGTGAGGCACGGCCTGGGCAATGCGGCGCGCCTCACCGCTTGCCCAGCGTCTTCCATACGCCATTGGCCGTCGCCACGACGCGGTCGCCGACCATGAGCTCACCGGCCATGAACACCAGCGAGCGCGTCCGCCGCACCACTGTGCACTTCGCCTCGACGAATTCGCCGACATGAACGGCGTCGATGAAATGCATGTCGAGCTGGACGGTCGCCTGCGGCTGGCGCTCGTTGGCGTACCAGCAGGTCATGCCCATGGCGCGGTCGGCGAACGTCATCAGCATGCCGCCTTGGACGACGCCGCGGCGGTTGTGATGCTTGGGCGCGGCCATGAAGGCATAGAGGTGCGCGCCGCCCTCCTCCTTCGTCCAGAACGGGCCGACCAGGCCGATGAAGCCTTCGTCGCGGTAGGGTTGCCAGCCCGAGGCCGCGGGATCGAAGGCCGCGGCGGGGAGCGGCGGTTCTGTGTCGGGCATCGGAGACGCTCGCATCAAAAATGCCGCGGATGCGGCAGACGCGCGGCTCTTAGCATCGCGCCGCGGCGGCTTCCAGCAAGGCGACGGCACCCTTTCCCGGCCTCATGGTGAAGAGCACGCCGAAGGCGTGCGTCTCGAACCATGGGGCCGCCACGATCTGGGCCGCCTCGCCCTTCGAGACGCATCGCTTCGCGATGCTCCTCAGGTTGAGGCGGGGAAAGACTGAAGCACAGCCACGCCGCTTGCATCGTGCAAAGCATTGTGGAATGTGGCCCGCAAGCATCAGGGATTTTTCGCTATGGACGCGCCAGGAAGCTCATCCGGCACCGCGACGACAACAGCGCCGAAACAGGCGTTCAAGCCGCTGGTGTTCTCCGGCGTCCAGCCGACCGGCAACCTGCACCTCGGCAACTACCTCGGCGCCATCGTCAAGTTCGTCGAGCTGCAAAGGACCCACGACTGCATCTATTGCGTGGTCGACCTGCACGCCATCACGGTGTGGCAGGAGCCCAGCGAGCTGACCAAGGCGATCCGCGAGGTCACCGCGGCGTTCATCGCCTGCGGCATCGATCCGAAGCAGCACATCGTCTTCAACCAGAGCCAGGTCGCCGAGCACGCCGAGCTCGCCTGGGTGTTCAACTGCGTGGCGCGCCTCGGCTGGCTCAACCGCATGACCCAGTTCAAGGAGAAGGCCGGCAAGGACCGCGAGAACGCCTCGGTCGGGCTCTACGCCTATCCGAACCTGATGGCGGCCGACATCCTGGTCTATCGCGCCACCCACGTGCCGGTCGGCGAGGACCAGAAGCAGCACCTGGAGCTTTCCCGCGACATCGCGCAGAAGTTCAACAACGACTACGGCGATTCGATTCGCGCCCGCGGCTTCGGCGAGGTGTTCTTTCCGCTTGCCCGAGCCGCTGATCCAGGGCCCGGCGACGCGGGTGATGTCGCTGCGCGACGGCCGGTCGAAAATGTCGAAGTCGGACGCCTCCGACCAGTCGCGCATCAACCTGACCGACGACGCCGACACGATCGCCCTGAAGATCCGGCGCGCCAAGACCGATCCCGATCCGCTGCCGCACGACGAGAAGGCGCTGGAGCCGCGGCCGGAGGCCGACAACCTGGTCGGCATCTACGCGGCGCTGCGCCGGCACCACCAAGGCCGAGGTGCTGAAAGCTTTCGGCGGCGCGCAATTCTCGACCTTCAAGCCGGCGCTGGCCGACCTCCTGGTGGCGAAGCTGTCGCCGATCACCGCCGAGATGCGGCGGCTGAAGGACGATGTGACCTACATCGACTCCGTGCTCGCCGACGGTTCCGCCCGCGCCCAGGCGCTCGCCGCCGAAACCATGAAGGCGGTCAAGGACATCGTCGGTTTCGTGCGGAAGTAGACCATCGCAGCGGACCGGCGTATTCTGCGACAATGACGAAGCTCCTGGAAAAAGCGCTCGAAGCGGTGCGTCTCTTGCCGGATGAGAGTCAGGACGAGATCGCGCGGGCGATGATGCTTCTGGT
This sequence comes from uncultured Alphaproteobacteria bacterium, assembly GCA_963702635.1. Classification (GTDB taxonomy): domain Bacteria; phylum Pseudomonadota; class Alphaproteobacteria; order Rhizobiales; family Xanthobacteraceae; genus Z2-YC6860. The sequence continues at coordinate 1,071,238 of CAVPDL010000001.1, read as the reverse complement.
CCGGAATGAAGCCGAGCCGGAGCCGATCGATCCCGCGCATTTGCCGGCTGTCCTCGAAGGATTGGCGCAAGCCAAGCGTCGTGAATTCGCCACCGACGCAGAGATCGAAGCTGTATTCCGCCTCTTCGACCGATGATCGTTCGGTTTAGTCCGCGTGCCAAAAACGATTTGGCGGATATTGCCCATTACATTCGGTCCTATAATCCCGCTGCAGCGCAGCGAATCCGCGCGGCGATTCTTGCTGCGGTGGAAACCATCGGTCAGTTCCCGGAGTTGGGACGACGCCAGAATTTTGAAAGTGTCCGAAAATTCGTGATCAGTCGGTATCCTTACCTCGTCTACTAGGGTCTATACCTAATTAGCGAGTTCTGATTCCCTCGTGTCGAATGATTCGGCATGGGGAGGCATTGATGCGAGCGGGTTTGTTCTGGCTGAACGACAGGCAGTGGGCGCGCATGGCGCCGCAACTGCCGACCAACCTGACCGGCCCCGAGCGCGAGGATGATCGGCGCATCATCAGCGGCATCATACACATGCTGCAGTGCGGCGCGCGCTGGCGCGATTGTCCGCCCGAGTATGGTCCGCACACGACCGTCTACAATCGCTTCAATCGCTGGGCCAAGCGCGGACGTTGGCAAGCTATATTCGAGGCGCTGGCCAACTGCGGCAAGGACAGCATGACACTCTCGATCGACTCCACCTCGATCAAGGCGCACCGCTCGGCCAGCGGCGGAAAAGGGGGGAGCATGAACAGGCGATCGGTCGCTCACGCGGCGGACGCACCACGAAAATCCATGCATTGAGCGATCCAGACTGCAGGCCTTACGCATTTCATCTCACTCCCGGCCAGGATGCCGACATCGCCGCCGCGCCGGCCCTGCTGGCGCTGGCGCCGCCGATGCGCGCCCTCATCGCCGACAAGGCATACGACGGCGACGACTTTCGCACCGACATCGTCCACCGCGGCGCCAAGCCCGTCATTCCGAACAAGTCCAACAGAGTAGTCCTCCATCGCTTCAGCAAGCAAGCGTACAAAGGGCGTAATGTTATCGAGCGCTGCTTCTGCAGACTGAAAGACTTTAGACGCATCGCCACTCGCTACGATAAGCTCGCACGAAACTTCCTGGCCGCCGTCCAACTCGCCGCCCTCGTGGCCTATTGGATCAATTGAGTCTGGACCCTAGTATCGGCAATAGTTCGCGAACGCCGGCGGAGCAGGTTGAGCGACATCAGGCCATGAACTGGATCTCCAACGTCGTCCGCCCGAAGATTTGCAACTTCCTCAATCGGCGCGAGTCGCCGGAGAATCTCTGGATCAAATGTCCGGAGACCGGTCAGCTTGTGTTCTACAAGGACGTCGAGTTCGAACCAGTTTGTGATCCCAAGCTCGAACTATCACATGCGCATGAGCGCGGTGGCCCGCCTCAAGTCGATCTTCGATGAGGAAACCTGGCTCGACATCGCGGTGCCTCAGGTTGCGGCCGATCCTTTGAAGTTCCGCGACGAGCGGCGGTATCTCGATCGCCTCAAGGACGCGCGCGCCAAGACCGGCCTGGCCGACGCCATTAAAATAGGCCTCGGCAAGCTCGAGGGTGCGCCGGTCGTGGTCGGCGTGCAGGATTTCGACTTCATGGGAGGCTCGCTCGGCATGGCGGCCGGCGAGGCGGTCATCGCCGGGCTCGAGACCGCAGTCGATCGCGGCACACCGTTCATCATGTTCGCGGCCTCCGGCGGTGCGCGCATGCAGGAGGGGATTCTTTCGCTGATGCAATTGCCGCGCACCACCGTGGCGGTGCAGATGCTGCGCGACGCGAGGAAACCCTACATCGTCGTGCTGACCAATCCGACCACCGGCGGCGTCACCGCGTCCTACGCCATGCTGGGCGACGTGCATATCGCGGAGCCCGGCGCGTTGATCGGCTTCGCCGGCCCGCGCGTCATCGAGCAGACCATCCGCGAGAAGCTGCCGGACGGCTTCCAGAAATCGGAATACCTGCGCGACCACGGCATGGTTGACATGGTGGTGCATCGCCACAAGCTGCGCTCGACGCTTGCGGATCTGTGCCGCGTGCTGACCAAGGCCGAGAAGCCGCCGGCGGCCCGGCTGGCGTTGCCGGTCTTGCCGCCGGCTGCGCCGGAGACCTGGGCGGCGCAGGTCTGACCGCGGCACCGCCGGACACGGCCATGAGCGTTTACGAACCGATCATCGCGCGGCTGCTGACGCTGCATCCCAAGCGGATCGATCTTTCGCTCGACCGCATGTGGCGCATTCTCGACCGGCTCGGCCATCCGGAGCGGCGCATCCCGCCGGTGATCCATGTCGCCGGCACCAACGGCAAAGGCTCGACCGTCGCCTTCATGCGGGCGATGCTTGAGGCCGCAGGCCTGAGCGTGCACGTCTACACCTCGCCGCATCTGGTGCGTTTCAACGAGCGCTTTCGTCTTGGCGCACCGGGCGGCGGCAAGCTCGTCAGCGATCGAGGCGCTGGCGGAGGTCCTGGAGGAATGCGAGCGTGCCAACGGCGCCGAGCCGATCACCGTGTTCGAGATCGAAACCGCCGCGGCGTTTCTGCTGTTCTCGCGCCATCCCGCCGACGTGACCTGCTCGAGGTCGGGCTTGGCGGCCGTCTCGACGCCACCAACGTGATCGAGCGGCCGCTCGCCTGCGCGATCACGCCGATTTCGATGGACCATCTGGAATTTCTCGGCGACACGCTCGAAAAGATCGCCGACGGAAAAGGCCGCGATCCTCAAGCGCAATGTGCCGGCCGCGATATCGCCGCAGCCTGACGCGGCGCTCGCCGTAATCGAGCGCGAGGCTAGGCGTGTCCGTGCGCCACTGCGCATCGCCAATGAGCACTGGAGCGTGCACGAGGAGGGCGGCCGGCTGGTCTATCAGGACGACGACGGCCTGCTCGACCTGCCGCGGCCGAAGCTCAACGGCCGCCATCAGATCGACAACGCCGGCACCGCCATCGCGGCGCTGCGCGCTTCGGGGCTGGCGTTGCCGTTGTCCGCCTTCGAACTCGGCATTGCCAAGGCCGAATGGCCGGCGCGCATGCAACTGCTGTCGCAGGGAAAATTGAAGGCGCTGGCGCCGCCGGAGAGCGAGCTGTGGCTCGACGGCGGCCACAATGCCGACGGCGCCCGCGCCGTCGCCTCGGCGATCGGCGACCTCGAGGAGCGGGTGCCGCGGCCGCTGGTGCTGATCGTCGGCATGCTCTCCACCAAGGATAATGCCGGATTCCTGCGCAACTTCTCAGGCCTCGCGCGCCGCGTCATCGCGGTGCCGATTCCGCACCAGGAGAAGAGCGTGCCGGCCGAGGCGCTGGCCGATCTTGCCCGCGCGGTCGGCATTCCGGCCGAAGGCCGCGACGATCTCGAAGGCGCGCTTGCCGCCGTCGGCAGGCTCGAGCTTGCGCCCGCGCCGCGCATCCTGATCACCGGCTCGCTCTATCTCGCCGGCGAAGTGCTGGCGCGCAACGGCACGCCGCCGGAGTGACCGCAACGCAAAAGGCCGGCGTTTCGGCCGGCCTTGGCAAAATCTTCGGCAAAATCTTCGGATGGGCAGTCGGCTCACACCGCGGTGGTGATCCACTGCTCGAGCTTCTGCTTCGGCGCGGCGCCGACCTGGCGCGCGGCGAGCTCGCCGTTCTTGAAGATCATCAACGTCGGGATCGACATGATGCCGTACTTCTGCGCCACCGCCGGGTTCTCATCGACGTTGAGCTTGACGATCTTGACCTTGTCGCCCATCGCGCCGGCGATCTCTTCCAGCGCCGGCGCGATCATGCGGCACGGTCCGCACCACTCGGCCCAGAAGTCGACCACGACCGGCCCGGTCGCCTTGATCACTTCGGCCTCGAAATTCGCGTCGGAGACCTTGCCAACGGTCATGGAACACCTCGTTTGCTTCGAATTGGGAATTGGCAGCCCCGGTGGGAGCCCGGAACCTATGGACGCCATGGCGGAGCGTCAAGCCGCATCACGGGCTGGTGAGACCTGCGAGCGCCGCATCGAGAATTTCCGCCGGAATTTCCACCAATCCCGGCAAATCCGTCCACACCAAAGCGGCGCGGACCGGCCGGCCCGGATAAAGCCGCATCAGCACGGCGCGATAGAGCGCAAGCTGGGCGACATAGCCCGGATAGCGCTCCTGAATCTCCGCAAGACTTGTCGGCGCCGGACGGTTGGTCTTGTAGTCGGCGATCAGCACCGCGTCGGGCGCGACCACCAGACGATCCACCACGCCGGTGACGATGCGGCCGTCGACGAGCCCGACGATCGGCACCTCGGCGCGGCTGCCCGGCGCGAACAGTTCCGCGAAGCGCGGGTCGGCCAGCATGCCGAGCGCCTGGCTTGCGATCTCGTCTTGCTCTGCCTCGCTGAAATCCGTGTTCTGCCGCGCGATAAAACGGCGCGCGGCCTCGGCGCGCCGCTCGCCTGGAATGTCCGGCAGCGATTGCATCAGCCGATGCACGATGTTGCCGCGCAGGAGCGCCCGCTGCCGCGCCTCGCCCGGATGCAACGGTTCGGCAAGCGGTGGATCGCCGACGAAGCCAGACGGCCGGATCGGCGCGGCGCGTGACGGATCGGCCGCAATCGGCAGCGTCAGCCAGTCCGGCAAACGGTCGTCCGGCGCCGGTGCGGCGGCCACCGGCGCAACGCCAGCCGGTGCGTCCGCCGTCTTGCGGTAGCGCCACACCTTCTCCATCGCCGTCGTCGGCCTGCTCCTCGACGCATTGGCCTTGCAGCGCGTCGCGAACCAGATCGTACCAGCAGCCCTCGGGCCGTTTCCTTTCGCCCTCGACGCCGCACACGATCAGCCGGTCGATCGCGCGCGTCATCGCCACGTAAAGCAGCCGCCGGTATTCGTTGCGGCGTGTCGTCGAGCGCCGCCTGGCGCGCCGCGCCCATCGGGCCCGACGTCATTGGCCTTGGCGGTCGGCCCAGACCAAACGGCGTGCGGCGCCGCATTCTCCTGCCGGCAGCGACAGCAGCCGCGGCGGATGCCAGCCCTGGGGCGGCGTGGTGGTGTCGGCGAGAACGACGATCGGCGCCTCGAGTCCCTTGGCGCCGTGCACCGTCATCACCCGCACCTCGTCGCGCTCCATCTCCATGTCGCGCTTGACCTCGGTCGAGGCGGTGCGCAGCCACGCGACGAAGCCCTGCAGCGACGGCGTCTCGGCGCGCTCGTAGTCGAGCGCGAGATTGAGGAATTCGTCGAGCGCGTCGGCGGCCTCGTGCCCGAGCCGCGCCAAGAATCCTGCGTCGCCCGCTGCCGGCGCCGAGCAGCTCGGCGTAGAACGCGAACGGCGTCCTGCTGCGCGCTGCGGCGCCGATCGCATCGAGCCGCGCGGCGAGATCGGGCCGCTGTGCGCGGAGCGCAACGCGTGCAAGCGGCCTCGGCGATTCCACGCGCAGCTTGAACAGATCGTCGTCGTCGAGGCCGAACAGCGGGCTCTTCAGCACCGTCGCCAGCGCCAGATCGTCGTCCGGCAGCAGCACGGCGTCGGCCAGCACCATCAGGTCCATCACCGCGATGTGCTCGGTCAGCACCAGCCGGTCGGCGCCGGCGACCGGAATCTCCTCGTTCTTCAGGGCGCGGATGATCGCCTCGAACAGCGCGCCGCGCCGCCGCACCAGGATGAGCACGTCCTTGGCGAGACGGCCTTGCCGCCGCCACGCCGCCACCGAGGCGGCGATCCGTCGCGCGAGCTTGACCACGCCGGCTGGTCGAGGTCTGCTTGTCGAACGGCGCATCCCAGGGCTCGATCTCGGCTCGTTCGTCCGACTTCGACAGCGTCCCAGATTTCCACCAGGCCGGGCGCCATGTCCGGCAACGCCTGGTGGACCGGCGGTACCGGATCGGCGGTCAGGCCCGCATGCGCCTCGGCGCCGGCGAACACGGTGTCGACCGCGCCAAGCACGTTTTCGCCCGAGCGGAACGAGTGCTTGAACTCGGTGATGGCGAAGTCCAGCTCGGCGCGCTTGTGCGCCAGCTCGAAGTCCCGGCGCATCTCGGCGAACTCGCGCGGCGCCGCGCCCTGGAACGAGAAGATCGATTGCTTCTCGTCGCCGACCGCGAAGATCGTGCGCCGCCGCTCATGCGCGCCGGCGCCGGCGAAGAACTCGCTGACCAGCGCCTTGACGATCTCCCATTGCTTCGGGCTGGTGTCCTGCGCCTCGTCGATCAGCACGTGGTCGATGCCGCGGTCGAGCTTGTAGTGCACCCAGGCGGCCGAGACGTTGTTGAGGAGCGCCAGCGTGTTGTCGATCAGGTCCTCGTAGTCGAGCAGCCCGCGCCGGTCTTTCTCGGCGCGGAAGCGCTCGATCACGGCGTGGGCGATGGTGAACAGCGCCATGCGTGCGGTCGCGCGCGCTCGACGGCGCGCCGGCGCTCGAACAGCGTCCAGACCCGGTCGCGCTCGTGGTGCAGGCGCTGGCAACAGCTCCGGATGCTCCTTGCTGGATCGCGGTGGTGGCGATCTGTCCTTGGTCTTGTCGCGCGTGCTGGTGCAGAAAACATCGCAGATAAGTGTCGAGCAGATCGGTGCCGTCGAGCTTGGCCAGCGCCTGGAATCGCTGGCCCTGCTCCTTGTCGGTCTTCGATCCCTTCGCCAGCGCCGCGCCGATCGCGGCCCATTCCGAGGCCGGCAGCAGGCTGCCGTCGAGGATCGCGGCCTCGACCTGATCCGCCGTCTCGTCGGGTCTCGATGCCGAGCGTCCGCGACAAGTTGCGCCCATCGCCTGCGGCAACCCACCGGCCGCATTCGACCCAGCGCAGAAGCTTGTCGCGCTTCGGATCGCCTCGCGCACCAGGTCGCGGAAGGTCACGTCGGCCGCGGCTAGTCACGGCTTGCGCCAGCGCACGGCCGAGCGCGCTGTCCGGATCGTCGGCGGCCTTCGAGCAGCACGTCGCAGACTGATCTGTTCGAGAAGCTGCGTCTCGCTCGGTCTCGTCGAGCACGCTCGAAACGCGCCGCGACGTTGGCCTCGAACGGAAACAGATGCAGCAGCCGGGTGCAGAAGGCGTGGATGGTCTGGACCTTCAGTCCGCCCGGCGTCTCCAGCGCCAGCGCGAACAGCCGCCGCGCCCGCGGCGCAGCGCGGCGTCGATCCGTCTTGACGCCGGTCGTCGCGCATGGCCTGCGTCGAGCGCGGCGTCGTCGAGCAGCGTCCATTTGCCGCAGCGTCGTCGAACACGCGGTTGGCCATATTGGCGGCGGCGGCCTTGGTGAAGGTGATGCAGAGGATGCGCGCCGGATCGACGCCGGCCAGCAGCAGCCGGATCACGCGCTGCGCCAGCACGTGGGTCTTGCCCGAGCCGGCATTGGCGGCGACCCAGGCCGAGCGCTGCCGGATCGGACGCATCGATCTGCAGCGCGGTGACGCTCGCCGGGATGACTCGCGGGCTGGCTCATTCGCCGTCCTCGTTCGTCGTTCTGCGCCGCCGGTCAGCGACCATTCCTTGCACGCGCGCCAGATGGTCGTAGGTCGCCGTATTGCGTCGCTCCACATCGGATGGACCAGCGAGCGGTACGGCTCGTCCGGGTCGGCGAACCGGGCGACCACGGTCGGCGAGCCGCGCCAGCGCGTGGTCGGCGTGCTGCGTCCGGGCGTGCCATCCTTGAACTGGACCGGCTAGCTCCTCGCCGGCGTCGGCTGCCGCCGCGCAGCGCGCACATAAACCAGCTCGGCGACCGGAGCCGCCCGCCGGGATGGTGTCGAAGCCGCCGCCGCGCAGGATGGCGGCTTCGAGCGTGAGCTGCGGCGCAAGGCCGGTGCGGACCTGCGTCTCGGTCGGCGGCGCGCCGGTCTTGTAGTCGAGGATGGCGTAGCGGCCGTCGGCCAGGCGCTCGATGCGGTCGGCGCGCGCGCGTCAGCTTGAACTGCTCGCTCGCCGAACGGAATTGCGATGCTGCCGCCGATCTCGGCGTCGAACCTGCGAAAGCTTCAGCGCGCCGCATTGGTCTCGAAGTCGCGCGAACCATTCGGCGATCGCGCAAAAAGCGCGGCCACCAGAACGCGCGCGCCTCGGGAAAGTCGGCGAGCGGCGCGAAGTGGCGCGTCGCCGATCTCGGTCATCAGCTCGCGCACTGCATCGTCCGGCAGCTTGTCCGGATAGGTCTTGGCGAATTCGCCGATCGCGTCGTGGATCACGGTGCCGCGGTCGGCTGCGCCCGGCGGCGTGTCGATGGCGTCGAGCGGCGCGAGCTCGAGCACATGCTTGGCGTAGATCGTGTAGGGATCGCGCAGCCAATGCTCGATCTCGGTGACGCTGAGCTGCTCGCGGCCGCGCCTCGAGCGGCGGCCTCGGCTCCGGGCGCGGTGCGGGCCGGTCTTGGCCTGCCGGCTCGTCGAGCCTGCGGGCGAGCGTCGACATAGCGTGCGCCGCGCTTGAGCGCGGCCTCCCAGCGCGGCTCGCCCGCGACCGCGGCGAGCCGCTGCACGAAACGCGACGCCACCGTCGGCGCGCCGCCCAGTTTTGCGGCGCGGCGTCAGGATCACCTCGGGCGCGCCGAGCGCCTGGGCGAAATCGTGCGCCGAAAGCCCGATGCGCCGCTCCGGCAGATCGAGGCCGAGCTGGTGGCGCATCGGCCGGCTCAGCCAGGGATCGGCGCGCGTCTCCGGCGGCCAGACGCCCTCGACCAGGCCGCCAAGCACCAGCCGGTCGACCGACTGCAGCCGCGCTTCGAGCGGGCCGTAGATGCGCACGCGCACGTCGGCCTCGGGCCGCCGCACTTTCCGGTCGGCGATGGCGGCATGGAACAGCTCGGGATAGTCGGCGGGCTTGATCGCGAGCGAGCCGGCCTCGTCGATCTCGTCGAAGGCCTTCGCCAGCTCCTCGGTCATGACGCCGAGATTCTGAATGACCGCGGCATGTTGCCTGGCGATCGCGCTGAAGCTTTGCGGCGTATTAGCAAGGCCCTCCAGCGGCGCCAGCGCGGTTTCGAGCTCGTGGACCAGACCTCGCAGCGGCTTCGAGCTCGCGTTCGCGCGATCCTGACGCGGGGGTCGGAACGATGCAGCGAGGACGCCTCCTTGCGGCGGAATTTCGCAAGCTCGCCGCGGAAGGTTTGCAGCGCATGGGCCAATCCCGCTGTGCCGCGTTTCGGCCGCGGCCCGCGCAACACCGCGCGCTCCAGCGCGGCCACCGCGCGACCGTCGAACCGGCACAGCGGATGCTTGAGCAGAGCGAGCAGCGTCACCGGCGGCAGCCCGCCGAGCGCCGCTTCCGCGGCAAGCCGCGCGAACACGCCGGCCGGCGTATCGGCCAGCGCGTCGCCGCCGGAATCGTCGACCGGCACGTTCCAGCGCGCGAGCGCCGCCAGCACGCGGCGCGCCAGCGCCCGGTCGGGCGTCACCAGCGCCGCGGTCTTGCCCGGCTGCTCGACCGCCTCGCGCAGCGCCACCGCGATCGCCAGCGCCTCCTCTTCGGCGTTGGCTGCCTCGATCACCGCGACATGGTTCAGCGCCGCGTCGGCATGGGCTGCAAAATCCGCCTCCGCCAGCCGCTGCTGCCACAGCTCGGTTGCGGCAGCGGGCCGCAGCGCCTCCGACGCAATCCGCTCGCGGCCGTGCGCCGCGGGCGACGCCAGCGCCGCCACCTCGTCGCGGGCGATGCCGATCCGCTGCAGCAGCGCCTGCATGGCGAATTGCGGATGGCCGTGGGCAGCCTCCGCCTCGCCGTCGCTTGCCGATCATCGCCCAGGTCGCGTGCGTCGAGATCGGTGTCGAGGCCGGGCAGCACCACCGCGCCGTGCGGCAGCTTGGCGATGGTCGCCAGCAACGTCGCGGTCGCCGGGATCGAGCCGGTCGAGCCCGCCGCGATCACCGGCCCGCTGGTCTGTTCCAGCCGCGCCGCTTCCGCCGCGATCAGCCGGTCGCGGCGCTCCGCCGGCTCGATTTTGCCGACTTCCTGCAATAGCAGCGGCCATTGCTCGCGCGCAATCTGCAAAAACCGCAAGCGTCTTCTGCCAGTATTCATCGAGCTCGTCCGGCACCAGCTCGTCGAGCCGCTCCCACGGCACCTGCCGCGTCACCATGTCGTCCATCAGCCGGGCGAGATCGCCGGCCAGCGCCAGCGCCGAGGCCGGGCTGTTGGCGACCAGCGAGACGCCGCCGCCGTGCATCTCCGGGCGTCGCCGCCCATTTCAGGATCAGTTCGGCCAGCAGCATCTTGCGCTCGAGCCCTTCGAGCGCATCCGGCAGGTCGAGCGCCGAGCCCGCCGGCCGCGATCTCGGCGAAGTCGATGCTCGTCCTCGTCGACGTCGCCGATCGGCACGATGCGCGGCAGGATCGCGGCGTCGCGATCGAGCACGTCGAGAAAGATCTTTTGCGCCAGCCGGCAGGCGCGCCGGGTCGGCAGGTAGATGGTGGCGGAGGCCAGCGCCAGCGGATCCCGCCGCCGGGCTTGAAGCCGAGCCCCAGCCGGTCGTCCATCAAGGCGCGGATCAGCGTCGGCAGGAACGGCGCCGAGGCCGGAATGTTGAAGACGCGCGGTCGTGAAGCCATGCGCTCGCATTTAACCCGAGTCGCGTGAGATATGCGCTGCTCTTGATAAGACCAGCGTCGCGCTGTGATTTACGCGGCGCTCGCCTTGATCGCGGCCTCGGCCAGCGCGATTGCATCGGGCGTGCCGACGTGCATCCAGACGCCTTCGAGGCGGAGGCCGTGGAGCCGGCCTTTGTCCGCCGCCTTGTCGAACAGCTTCGTCAGCGAAAACGCGCCATCCGGCGCGTCCTTGAACAGCTCCGGCCGCAGCATCGCCGCGCCGGCATAGACGAATGGCGCGACATCGCGCTCGGCCGCGCGCAGCAGGCGGCCGTCGGCCGCCATGGAGAAATCGCCGCGGCCGGCATAGCCGATGCTGGTCGCGACCGGAGCCAGCAGCAGCAGCGCGTCCATGGCCGCGGGATCGAATGCCTCGGCCAGCCGTTCGAGATTCGGCTTGACGCTGTCGATCCAGATCGTATCGGAATTGACGTGGATGAACGGCTCGCGGCCGAGCAGCCGAGCGCCTTGACCACGCCGCCGCCGGTGTCGAGCAGCTTGGCCGCTCGTCGGAGATCGACGATCTGCGGCGCCGTCCGGCTCTTGAGATGGCGTTCGATCAGGTCGGCGAGATAATGCACGTTGACCACGGCGCGCTCGACCCCGGCGGCCGCCAGCCGGTCGAGCACGTGATCGATCAGCGCCTTGCCGGCGACCGCAACGAGCGGCTTCGGCATCCGGTCGGTCAGCGGCCGCATCCGCTCGCCGAGACCGGCGGCAAGCACCATGGCGGTGCGGGGAGCTGATCGGCATCATTGCGTACCCTTCGTCAGCTTCAGCTGTCGGCGACAGGCGCGGCTGCGTCGTCAGTTCGGCGGCGCCGGCACGTTGCTGGCTGTACCATTCCTGCAGCATCGCCAGCGACGGATGCGCCAGCGAGCGCTGCAGATAGCCCCATACCCGCGGCATGTGTCGGAGATATTGCGGCTTGCCGTCGCGGCGATCGAGCCGCGCGAAGATGCCCAGGATTTTCGAGGCGCGCTGCGCCGCGACGTCGCATAGAGCCGGATGAAATCCGACGGATCGAACGTAGGTGTCGATCTCGCGCCGCTTCCTGACGTATTGGCCGAGCTGCGCGACCTCCATCAATTCCGGCACGTCGACGCGCGCATCCTGCAGCAGCGAAGCAAGATCGTAGGCCGCCGGCCCCATCATGGCGTCCTGGAAGTCGATGCAGGCCGACCCGGGCGATGCCTTCGCGCTCCGGCAGCCAGATCAGGTTCGGCGAATGGAAGTCGCGCAGCACCCAGGTCGGCGGCGCCTCGACTGCGATCTGCAGCGCCTCGCGCCACAGCGCCGGCATATTCGTCGCGCATATCCTCCGACACGGCGACGCCGAGCCGCGGCAGGTACCAGTCGAGCAGCAGCTCGGCCTCGATCAGATAGGCGTCCAGGTCGTAGATCGGCAGCCGAGTGGGCGACGTGCGGCGCGACCGGCACCGACGTTCGGCAGCCTCGCGGCTGTGCAGCGCGACCAGCGCTTCGACCGCGGCGGCGTAGCGCTCCTCGATCGGCGCCGGCGGATCGCCGGCCACCACCGGCTCGGCGCCGAGATCCTCGATGATCAGCAGCCCGTCGGGAAGCTCGGCCTCGTAGATCTGCGGCGCGGAAAATCCGAACTGGCGCAGCCCGTTGGCCATGGCGACGAACGGCACGATGTCCTCGGCGAGATGGGCGATGGCGCTGTAGGGCTTGCCGTCGCGCACCGGCAGGGCCATCCGTGCCGGCGCGGCGAGTTCATCAGGATGGCGCGCTGCTCGCCCGCGCGCAGCCGCTCGTAGCTGCGCGTCGAGGCGTCGCCCTGGATGCGCCTGCGCTCGGCCTGTGCGATAGCCGGTGGAATCGAGGAAGCGCCGGATGACCGGGATGCGCTCGGCGCGCCGAGCGCATGGTGCCGTAGCCGGTGATGCGGACGTTGCGGTGCTCAGGCCCGGCTTGCGGCGCCAGCGTGAAGGCGATGTCGAGGCGGTCGGCCGGCAGAAAGCCGGCGGCGCGGTCCGGCCATTCCAGCAGCACCACGGCGTCCTTCGGCAGGTCGTCGAAGCCGAGCTCGGCCAGCTCCCCCGGGCCTTCCAGCCGGTAAAGATCGGCATGCACCAGCGGGAACCGCGGCAGATCGTAGCTCTGCATCAGCGTGAAGGTCGGGCTCGGCACCGCGATGTCCGGGTTTTCGGCGAGATAGCGGATCAGGGCGCGGGCGAACGTGGTCTTGCCGGCGCCGAGGTCGCCGGACAGCGTCACCAGGTCGCCGGGGTCGAGCGCCGCCGCGATGTCTGCGACGAGCCGTTCCGTGGCCTGTTGGCTGGCCAGCGCCACGGCGTAGCTCGATCCGCCGGAGGTGGTCGGAAGCATCAACGTCCTTATCGTCGCCTGCGATCTCGGGGGGTAATTGTAGCCCAAATGCAGGGAATGCCTGCACGCGCCGCACTTATTAACCGGCAATTAACCAAATCTGGTCATCAAATTCCAACCAGGATGCCGCGCTTCAAACTTCCCTTCAAAGCCGGAATAGGCGCGAAGCTCGGCCTTTCGATCGGCGTCGGCGTTGTTCTCATTGGCGGGATGATCGCCAACGAACATTTCAACAGCCGTGTCGTCGCGGAACTCGTGGCCGCCGCGGACAAGCAGCAGGCCATCGTCCACGAGAGCATCACGACCGAGGTCATGCTCCAGGCCGCGCAGATTGCCGGCCGCGTTCTGCGCATGGCGCAGACCACGGATCAGATCGACGCGCAGATGATCGAACTGCAAAAGGTCGCCGATCAGGCTCGCGACAAAACGTCGGCTCTCGAAGCCCTTGCGGTCTCCGCCGACACCCGAAGAAACTTCAACAGCATCAGCGAACTCACGCTGGCTTACGTCGGCGCGCTGCGGGAGATCGGCGCCAAGCAGACCGAGATACTGTCGCTCTTCAAACGACTGGATGATTCAGAAGCAGTTTGGCTGCGGTCGTTCAATCAGCTGGTAAACTCGGAAGAGTTCAGCTTGATGCCGAACGTCGCGCCGACCGAGGCGCTTCTCAACGAAGCCAATTCCGCATTCAAGGATGCGCGCACGGCCACATGGCGGTACTTCGTTTTGAGCGAGCCGATGCAAGTCGCGCGCATCAGCGGCGCAGCCGAGCAGGCCGTCGAGAAGCTCGGGTTTGCAAGAAGGGACTTGAAGGACCCCAAGATCATCGGGCGGATCGATCGGTTGCAGGCGCTGGTGTCGGAATATGTCGCCGCTCTCAAGGCCACCACCGAAGCCATCGACACGCAGAACAAACTCCAGAGCAACCAGGCCGATTCCGCGGAAAGCGCAGCGCGCCTGCTTTTGGAGGATATGATCGCAACCGCCACCGAGCTCAGCGACCGGGCGACCGCCGACGCCCTCTCCGGCGCCGCGCGGGCCGAACGCCTGCGTATCGCCGCAGGCTTGATCGTGGCGGCGCTGTTCCTGGGAATTGCGCTGTTCGCCTCCCGCGCCATCGGCCGGCCGATCCGCATCATCGGCGGCGTGCTGATGCAGCTCGCCAACGGCGACAACCGGGGTCAAGATTCCATACCTTGCCCGCGGCGACGAGATCGGCGACACCGCGCGAGCCGCCGGCGTGTTCAAGGACAGCCTGCTGCGGATGGCGGAGATCGAAGCCCAGCAGAACGACGCGGAGGCCCGGGCGCGCGCCAAGCGCAGGTCCGAGATGGGCCAACTGGCAGATACGTTCGAGCAGACGATCGGCGAGATCGTCAATTCGGTTTCTGCCACGTCGACGCAACTCGAAAGCTCGGCCTCGACGCTGACCAAGGCCGCCGACACCACCAGGCAGCTGGCTGGGGCCGTGGCCTCGGCGGCCGAGCAGGCCTCCGGCAACGTCCGCGCGGTCAGCGACGCCACCGAGGAGATCTCGGCGTCCACCGGAGAGATCAGCCGCAAATCCCAGGCGTCCAGCGACATGGCGCAGCGGGCGGTGGCGCAGGCCGAACTGACCGACAGCCGGATGGCTGAGCTGCTGGGTGCGGCAAGCCGCATCGGCGACGTCGTCAACCTGATCGCCGCCATCGCCGGACAGACCAACCTGCTGGCGCTGAACGCCACCATCGAGGCGGCCCGCTCGGGCGAAGCCGGCCGCGGCTTTGCCGTCGTCGCCAGCGAGGTGAAGATGCTGGCCAAGCGGACCACCGATGCGACCGGGGAAATCCGCGCCCAGGTGGCCGGCATCCAGACCGCGTCGCGCGACTCGGTTTCGGCCCTGAAGGAAATTCGCGGCACCATCGGCGAGCTTGCCGAGATCGCGGCGGCGATTGCCGCTGCGGTCGACGAGCAGGACGCGACCACGCACGATATTTCGCGGAACGTGAAGCACGTGGCTCAAGGGACGTCCGAGGTCGCCACCAGCATTCTCGAGGTCAACAAGGGCGCCTCCGAGACCGGCTCGGCGTCGGCGAACGTGCTGATTTCGGCGCGCACGCTTGCCGGCGAGAGCAGCAAGCTCCGGGTCAAGGCGCTGGATTTCCTGTCCACGGTGCGCGCCGCGGGCTGACACCGGCTTTATCGGAGCTTAAGCGCGCAAAAGCCGTCGCGATCCGGCGCATCACGCGAAAGCTCGCGCATACACTGCGCCCTCAATCGATGGAACAATAACGCTCCATTCCGGTTGACGCTTCCGGATTTCGGAAATCCGGAGATCGCACAATGAAGCGGCAAACGAAAGCTCGATTTGCGCTCGTAAGGCTGTGGCTCTGTGCCGTCGCCATGCCGGCGTTCGCGGAGGCGACCGATTGCGCCGGCATTGCCGACCACAAGGCGAGCGCCGCCTGCCGGACGCAAGGACGCCGGAGCTATGGCGCGAGCCTGGAGCGCACGCTTCTCGAAATCGGATCGAGCGTCAATGTCTTTGTCGAGGAAACCGGCGACCCGGGCAGCGGCGCCTACCCCCGGCTGATCGTCTGGACCTTTTTGACCAAGGACAGGGTGCACGAGCTGATTGGCGAGGCCCGGATATTGAACGGCGCCAGAAAAACTGGATTCAGAATGATCGTGTTCGTCGACAAGGGCGGGGACGATCGCTGGTACTTCGACCTGACCAAGGCGGCGAACGCCCCGCTCGACGTCGTGCCTCCGTACACGCCCGCGTGGAACCGTTAGCGCGCTGCCCCAAATCGGGCGTGCGAGAAAAGCCTTAAGCGCCGTCCGTTGCGGCTCGGCGCCCTGCGCGACCGGGAAGCGGCAGGTGACCGTTGTGCCCTGGCCGACCACGGAGTCGAGCGTTACGGCGCCGCCATGCAGCTCGACGAACGACCGCACGATCGAGAGGCGGAGACCTGCGCCGCGGTGACGCGAGCCCTGCGAATGCAACTCGAACCAGTCGAACACGCGGTCCTGCACCTCGGGCGGGATGCCGGGGCCGTTGTCGGTCACAGCGAACACCACGGCGTCGGGGCGGCGTTCGGGCGCGACCCATGTCCGCGTCATGTCCGCTTGCCCCCGTTAGCGACCAAATCGCGGACATTGCAGCACGTCTCGAACGTGCCAAGGCGACATTCAGCACTTCAAGCTCACGGATTATTGCCGTTCGAAAGTATCGCCAACAACGCCTTCGCCGCTTTCAGATCTGCGCTGCCGAAGCCTTCAGTGAACCAGCCATATACAGGCGAGAGAAGGTCGCGAGCCTCGTCAGACTTGCCCTGCGCATGGCGGAGGCGGGCAAGGCTGGCCATGGCCCGTAATTGCCAGGTCATGGCGCTCTGATCCCGCGCCATGGCGATTGCAGTTTCGAAGCAGGGCTCGACCGCGGCAGGCGGCTCGCCCCGCGCAATCATCAGCTCACCCTTGATGCGGTGCAGTTCGGCGAGACACCATTGCAAATCCTGCGACGAGGCGATCGCTATGGCTTTGTCGACAAGAGCGAAACCATCATCCACCCGGCCGGCGGCCCGGCATATATCGGCGAGGACACCGGCGTAGTACGGACGGAACACCTCCTGTCCGGCCGCGCCGACGGCGTCGAAATCCAAAAGCGCCTGCGTCGCCCCGTCGGCGGACCGGCCGGCCGCGCTCAGCGCCCAGCCGCTCAGAAAATTCGCCCACATGCCTCGCGGGATGCCGGCCTCCGAGGCCAGCCGGATCGCTCGTTCCAGGATCGGTCCCGCTTCGCGAGCCTCGCCACGGAACAGATGAATCATCGCAAGCCACAGCTCTCCCAGCAGCAGGCTCAGCGGATGGTTGATGGTCCGCGCCAGTTCCGACCCATTACGCATCACGTCCAGCGCCTGATCGGGAAACCCCAGCATCAAGGTGCTGAGGGCACCAAACATCCGGCTGCATACGCCAGGGTCGTGGCCGCCGTACAGAAATTTGTGGGAGCGGTGTTCCGACGCATCGTAAAGGGCGGTCCCCCGTCCGGCCTGTTCCCTCGTGTACTTGAAGTCGCCGAAAAAAAAGCTGGACGTCCAGGATGCGTGGCGCGCCTGCAGGATCTGGCCCGAATCTGCGTTGTGCGCCCCGAGCGCCAGCAGCTCTTCGGACAGCGAGCGTGCCATTCCTTTCTGCGATTGTTGCAGGCTGAACAGCCACAACCCCCACGCGACGTGAATAGCTGCGACGAATCGTCGAGTTCCTTGGCGAGGTCGCGCGCCCGCGCGTAGGCCGCTCCGGCTTCGGCTGCCCCGAAGCCTTTCACCGCCATGTAGACCGGCCCGAGATTGATCTGGAGCGCCAATTCCTGGCGCTTGCGTGCCTCGCCGTCGGGCAACGACGAGATCAGTTCGAGGGCTTTGCCGAAGTGGCGGATCGCCTCGGTGTTGGCGAACTTGCGAGCGGCATTGCGGCCGGCCTGCTCCCACATCGGGATTGCGCGGTCGAGCATGTTCGCTTCGGTAAGATGGTGCGCGACGATTTCCGGCTGGGCTTGAACTGTGTCGGGAAACGTGGCCTCGATCGCGCTCGCGATGGTTCCGTGAATTTCGGCGCGCCGGCTTCGCAACAGCGACGAACAGGCCGCATCCTGCAGCAGCGCATGCTTGAACGTATAGATTGCCGCCGGTGGATCGCCGCGACGGAAGATCAATTCGGCTTCGGCGAATTGATCCAGCGCCGAGCCGAGCTCATCCGCCGGGACGCGGGAAACCTCGGCCAGGAGTTCAAACGAAAATTCGCGCCCGACGCAGGCGCCCACCTGCAATATGTCCTTGATCGGACCGAGCCGGTCGAGCCGCGCCATCAACGCAGCTTGCAGCGTGTCAGGTATCGCGAGTGTCGGCATCGCTCCGCTTTGGGTGTTGCGGTCGAGGGCGGCCCGAAGCTGGCCTGATTCCAGCATCGATTTGGTGAGTTCCTCGACGAACAGCGGCACGCCATCCGTCCTGTCGGCGATCTGGTCGAGCACCTCCGCGGGCAATTGAGCGCCGCCCGCCACGCGCTCAGCCATGGTTGCGCGATCCTCGCGGCTCAGGCGGTTGAGCGTGAGCAACGTCACCTGTGCGCCGCCTGTCCAGGGCGCGGTGAATTCTGGGCGATAGGTGATCACCGCGAGCACCGGCAGGTCCTGCAGGCGCGCAAGCGTGCGTTCGAGCAGTTCCATGGACGTCGGGTCGATCCAGTGCGCATCCTCGAAAACAAACAGCACCGGCTGCCGTTCGGCGAGGCCCGCGAGCTGTAGGATCAGCGCATTCAGCGTTCGCTGCTTGAGTTGCGGTGGACTGAGCGCCAGCGCCGGGTAACGGCCTTCTGCCGGGATCGACAGCAGCGACGCGAGTATCGCCGAGATTTGCTGGTCGTTGCAGCCGGCAAGAGCGAGAACCCCCTCCAGCTTGTTCAATTTGTCTGCGGCTTCGTCCGCCGGCTCGAATTGCGCGGCGCGTTGCAACTGCTCGATCACCGGATGCAGCGCGCTGCCGGTGTGGTAGGGCGAACATTGGAAGAAGAGCCGCATGTGCGGCTCGCGCGCAACGCCGTCTTGCAAGGCGCGCACGAGCCTCGACTTGCCGATCCCAGGCTCGCCGGTGATCAGCACGGTCTGTCCGTTTCCGGCCTTGGCACGCTGCCAGCGGCGCAGCAGAATCTCAATCTCCTCGTCGCGGCCAATCAATTCGGTGATGCTCGAAGACCGGGTAGCGTCGAAGCGGCTCTCGACCGTGCGCGACCGGATCACAGACCAGGTTTGCACCGGTTCGGCAAAGCCCTTCAGGGCATGCCTGCCGCGATTGGCGCATTCGAACATCCCGCCCGCGAACCGGTAGGTCGTATCCGAAATGACGATCGCGTTGGGCGCGGCAAAACTCTGAAGCCGTCCGGCGAGGTTTGGCGTCTCGCCCGTCACGGCAGTTTCCTGCGCCGCGCCCTGGCCTAACAGGTCGCCGACCACCACGGGACCGGTGGCAATTCCGACACGGACGGCAAGATCCGCTGTCTTGGTGTCAAGTTGCTGAACCACTGCCACCAAACCAACCGCGGCGTGGATGGCACGTTCGGCGTCGTCCTCGTGAGCGCGTGGATAGCCAAAGTAGGCATAAACCCCATCACCCATGAACTTGGCCACGTAGCCATCAAAGCTGGAGATGACGCGGGTGCATGCGTCCTGATAGGCGCGCAGCACATCGCGCATGTCCTCGGGGTCGAGCTTGGTGGAGAGTTCGGTCGAGTCGACAAGGTCGCAAAAGAGCACAGTGAGTTGACGGCGCTCGGCGCCCCTGCGCGGACCCGAAGGTTCGCTCGTTTGCGCGATATCTCCCGGAGAGGCCGGAGACGCCAGCTTGGCAATAGCCTGGGAAACAATTCGTCGCGGCCCGACCGGGAGGCCAATTTCCTTGAGATCGTCTTGCGTCAGGTGCGGCAGAGCTTCAAAGGTAATCTCGTTCTCGGCGAATACGTTGGCGTATCTGCCGAGCCCAAGGCTCTCCAGCCAAGGTCCGATCTTGTCAGCCATGCGTTATATCGGCCCTCCAGCACAATCATGGATGCAGAGGAGAGCGTTGCCAAGTCTTCGGGGTCATAGAAGGAAGCCCCCTGTTTGCGCATAATTCTTCCGGTCGCGCCCGACGGCGGACGTGTTCGGCAAGGCCCTAAGCCGCCGTCCGTTGCGGCTCGGCGCCCTGCGCGACCGGGAAGCGGCAGGTGACCGTTGTGCCCTGGCCGACCACGGAGTTGAGCGTCACGGCGCCGCCGTGCAACTCGACGAACGACCGCACGATCGAGAGGCCGAGACCTGCGCCGCGGTGACGCGAGCCCTGCGAATGCGACTCGAACCAGTCGAACACGCGGTCCTGCACCTCGGGCGGGATGCCGGGGCCGTTGTCGGTCACGGCGAACACCACGGCGTCGGGCCGGCGCTCGGCCGCGAGTATGATGGTGGCGCCGGGCGGCGAAAAGCCGACCGCGTTGGCGAGCAGGTTGAACAGGACCTGCCGTAGCCTTCGCTCGTCGGCGACGAAGCTGCCGATGTCGGCGTCGGCGCGAATGTCGAGCGTGATGTGGTCCTTGACCAGGCGATCGCGAATGCCCTCGGCGGCCGCGCTCATGGTCCGGCGAATGTCCACCGGGCCGAGCGTTGAGCCGCATCGCGCCGGCGTCGATGGTGGCGAGATCGAGAATGTCGTTGATGATAGCGAGCAGCGCGTTGGTCGAGGTGTTGATGTAGCCGAGGTACTCGCGCTGCTTGCTCGAAAGCGCGCCGAGGCTCGGCTCGCCCATCAGCGAGGCGAAGCCGATGATGTTGGTCAGCGGCGAGCGCAGCTCGTAGGACACGTGATGGACGAAATCGACCTTGAGCGCGTCGGCGGTCTCCAGCGCTTCGTTGCGCTCGCGCAGCGCGCGCTCGACATTGATCGTGTCGGTGACGTCGAGGAATGTGACGAGGGTGGCGCCGTCGGGCAGCGGCACCGTGACCAGATCGACGACGCTGCCGTTGCGCAATTCCAGCCGGTCCTTGACACTGTCGCGGCCCTCGATCGCCGTGACGGTCGAGCGCAGCCGCTGCCACAACGATTCGTCGCGGTAGAGCGGCCGGCATTTGTCGATGACCGTTTCGATGTGCGGGCGGTCGGTCAGGGCTTCGGGAGCAAGCCGCCACATCTGCGCGAACGCGGGATTGTGCAGCCTCAGCCTGCCGTCGCTGCCGAACACCGCGACGGCTTCGGCCAGGTTGTCCAGCGTTTCGCTCTGCACGCGGATCAGCGCGTCGTAGCGCCGCACCAGCTCTAGCCGCTCGGTCACGTCCTCGAACAGATAGGTCACGCCGCCCTGCGGATTGGGTGTGGTGACGACACGAAGCGTGCGCCCGTCGGGCAGATGCCAGGACTGCTCCTTGGCCTCGGTCGCGCGATAAGCCGCGTGCAGCGCGGCCTTCCACTCGCGGAAGTCCTTTTCCTCGGGCAGCTTGCGTTCGGTGCGCAGGCGGTCGAGCACTGCGGAATCGGTCGGGCTCTGATCGAGGAAGCCGCCGTCGAGGTCCCACAGCGAACGATAGGCGGCGTTGTAGAATGTGAGCTGCTGGTCGGCGGTGAAGATCGCGACGCCGGTGGCGAGCTGGTCGAGGGTGCGGCGATGGGCGTCGTTGAGGCGGCTGAGCGCGCTCCGCATCGCCTCGACTTCGGTGGCGTCGATGCCGATGCCGGCGCTGCCCTTGCGTGTCGGCACGTCGAGCACGTCGAAGCTGCGCCGCGCGCCGGCGACGATCGCGGGTGTCCGCGCCACGTAGTTCTTGCCGGCGGCGCGGGCACGGCTTGCCTCGTCGCGCGCCACGCGGGTGAGGAGTTCGAGCGAGCGCGCCATGGCGTCGGCCGGGTCCTTGGCCTCGACCGCGCGCGCGTAGGCCGGATTGACGAAGGTCAGGGAGCCTGCGATGTCGCGGGCCCAAACCGGCTGGGGCATGCGCGTCGATCAGCATGCGGAGCGAGTTGCTCTCGGCCAACAGCTTCTCGTGCCGAACATTGAGCTCGGCGAGCTCGCGCTTGAGGCCGCCTGCATCGCGCAGCCTGCAGCACCGCGCGGCCGCCGATGGCGCGGCCGTCGGCCTCGATGGTGCGGCCGGCGAGCGTCATCAGCGGCATGGCGAAAGCTTCGCCCTCGGCGCGAAGCGCGTCGACCGCGCGCTCCATGGCTTGGGCCTTGTCCGGTTCGAGCCAGGTGCCGAACGCCAGCACGCGCTGCGGCATCGCGGCGCTGGTCACCAGCGTGGTGTCGCCCAGGATGTCCGGCTCGTTGTCGGCTGCGGCCCACGACACCAGCACCTGGGTCTCCGACAGCAACAGCGCGTAGGTGCGGTCGCGCTCGGCCGTGAGCGCCACGACCTGGTCGCGCAGCGTATTGTCGGCGTGCGCGGCGCGTGCCCGCGTGCGCACCAGCAGGATCGAGGTGACGACCGCGAACAGCAGCACGCCGAGGGTGAGGGTCATGGCGGCGATTTCGCCGCGATTGAGCGCCGCAAAGGCATCGACGTAGCTGTCGAGATCGCGCAATCCGGGAATGCCTGCGGCGAAGGCCGGCGAGGCGTCGACAATGCACAGGAACGCGCCGAGCAAGGCCGAGCATGCCGCCCGCCGCGGTGGAGCGAGGCATTTCGCGTCCGTCGCCCGGACTATTTCCGGCATTCCCGATCTGCCCCTGCGCAGGCGGTGGCCCGCTATCGCCTACGAATCATTGAGACTTTACGCACAAGGGGAATCGCGCCGAAAGAGTCCAGATCGTGAACGGCGGCGAAGGCGGCGGAGTGTTGCCGGAGCGACTCGGCAATTCAGGCGGAAGCGCCGCGGAGCGGTTCGGCGCGCCTGACCAGCTCGTCAAGATTGATGCGGTTGAGCGCCGAGGAGAAGGCCTTTTCGGCCTGTCCGACCGCGGGCAGGACCACTTGGTCGAGCAGCTCCGATCCCACGTTTGACGCCCCGTTCGCCTCCTCGATCGTGCCTGCGGCGCGGAGAATGTCGTCGGCGGTGATGC
The DNA here is from genome assembly GCA_963702635.1 of uncultured Alphaproteobacteria bacterium. Classification (GTDB taxonomy): domain Bacteria; phylum Pseudomonadota; class Alphaproteobacteria; order Rhizobiales; family Xanthobacteraceae; genus Z2-YC6860. The sequence continues at coordinate 1,048,767 of CAVPDL010000001.1, read as the reverse complement.
GGCGGCGCTCGCGCGCCAGTTCATAGCCGCCGCGGGGACCCCGGATGCCCTTGAGGATGCCGAACCGGACCAGCGCCTGGAGCACCGGCTCAAGATGACGGGAGGGCAGATTATGGCGGGCCGCCAAGGCTTTCGCCGACACCGGCCGCCCTAAACCATGGAGCGCCACGTCTATAACGGCGGCTATCGCCAGGAGCCCTTTGCGGGAAAGCAGCGCCATCCAACCTGCATCCATTATACCATATAACGGTGGTGATATTACGGACGAGATTTCGGCTTTTTGTCAATCGTCCGATGCCCTGTAGACCCGATGCCTTTTGTCCCACGTCTTGTTTTGTCTAGTTTTTTTCGTTGCAAAAGCTGTGCATGCAGTACCGGCGCGATGACCAATTGGGCAATACGATCACCGCGCGCAACCGAAAATGATTCGCGCCCTAGATTTACAAGAATGACCTGTATTTCTCCGCGGTAGTCAGCGTCGATCGTGCCGGGCGTGTTCAGAACGGTCATTCCGTGACTTTGCGGCCAGCCCCGAGCGTGGCCGGACTTGCCCCTCCGTGCCGGCAGGCAGCGCGATGGCGATGCCGGTCGGCACCTGGGCGCGGGCGCCGGGCGCGATCGCGATCGGCGCATTGGCCGGCACTGCGGCGATCAGGTCGAAACCCGCAGCGGAGGCGCTGTGGTAGGCCGGCAGCGGCAGGCCGTCGGCATGCGGCAGCCGCGCGATCTTGATCTTCACAGTCGTCATCGCGCGATCCGCAGTTGCTCGGCGATACGCTTGATGAGCTCGGACGCCACCTCGCCCTTGGTCTGCGGCGGCCAGTGTTCGACGCCGGTTCGCGTAACGAGATGGATGGTGTTGCTGTCGCCGCCCATGATGCCGGTTTCCGGCGAGACGTCGTTCGCGAGAATCCAGTCGCAATTCTTGCGCGCAAGCTTCTGCTTGGCGTGCTCGATGACGTGTTCCGTCTCGGCCGCAAAGCCGATCACGAGCTTCGGCCGCTTCGATTTCAGATGCGCCACGGTCGATAGAATGTCGGGATTCTCGACGAGCGCCAGCCCCGGCGCCTGGGTGCCCGCCTTCTTGATCTTCTCCCGGCTGCTCGTCGCCGTTCGCCAGTCGGCGACCGCGGCGGCGAACACCGCGACGTCGGCGGGCAAGGCGCTTTCGACCGCCGCCAGCATTTCGCGCGCGCTTTCGACCTTGACGATTTGGACGCCGCGAGGATCCGGAACATTGACCGGACCGGACACCAGCGTGACGCTGGCGCCGGCATCGGCCGCGGCCTCGGCGATCGCGTGGCCCTGCTTGCCGGACGAGCGATTGGCGATGTAGCGCACCGGGTCGATCGGCTCATGCGTTGGTCCCGACGTAACCAGCATGCGAACGCCGGCGAGCGCGCCCGGAAAGCCGGCGAGCAATGTCTGAACAGCCGCGACAATCTCAAGCGGCTCGGCCATCCGGCCGGTGCCGGCCTCGCCGCTTTCCGCCATCTCGCCGGCATTCGGCCCGACCAGAGTCACGCCGTCGGCGACAAGCTGCGCCGTGTTCCGCCTGGTCGCCTTGTTCGCCCACATGCGCGGGTTCATCGCTGGGGCGAGCAAAATCTTGGCGTCGGTCGCGAGCAGCACCGCCGAAGCAAGATCGTCGGCATGACCGTTCGCCATCCTGGCGATCAGGTCGGCCGTCGCGGGCGCCACGAGCACGATCCGCGCTTCGCGGGCGAGCCGGATATGCCCGACGGTTAGTTCGTGCGCGGTGTCGAACAGGTCCGTATAGGGCTGCTCGCCGGCGACCGCGCCGGCCGACAGCGGCGTGATGAACTTCTGCGCGGCTTGCGTCATCACCACCCGCACCGTCATGCCGCGCTCGCGCAGCCGGCGGATCAGGTCGAGCGATTTGTAGGCGGCGATGCCACCGCCGATGATGAGCACGATTTTCTTTGTGTCTTGCTCGATCTTGCGCGCGCCGTCAGGCCGCGTGTCCGGCGCTGCCGCAAAAGATTCCGCGTCGGCCGCGGCGCAGCGCAGGATGGTGCGCACCTCGTCCTCGACCGAGCGACCGTTCCTGGCGGCGCGCAGCCGAAGCTGCTTTTTCAGCTTGTCGTCGAGCTGGCGGACGGTGAGGCTGGCCACCCTGGCCTCCGGAATTACATGCAGGGCCAATAACATAACAAACTAATGATTGCGATGCAATCAATGCAATCAAACGAGCTGCGCCCGCGCTGCGGCGCCTGCGGATCGACAGACCGAAATTGCCATCTGGTTGTCATCCCCGCTACGCGGTAGGGGAACCATAAGCCGTTCAACGAACGCGCGGAGCTGCTGCCATGACGATCATGTCCTTGCGCGCCACGCCACCCCGACCGGCGCTCGGCGATTTGGTGGCGCGCGCCGCAGCCGTCGGGGCTCTGGTTCGGGAGCGCGCCGAGCACACCGAAGCCGACCGCCGAGCGCCGGCCGAAGCCATCGCTCGAATGCGCGACGCCGGGCTGCTCCGGATCATGCAACCGGCCATCTATGGCGGCTACGAATATGGCTTCGACGCATTGGTCCACGCTGTCGGGCCGGTGGCGGCCGGCTGCGGATCGTCAGGCTGGGTTTTCAGCCTGTACATCGTCCATCAATGGCTTGCAGCGACGTTTCCAAAACAGGCGCAGGACGAATATTGGTCGGACCCGGACCCGATCATGGCCGGCTCCTACGCGCCGGTCGGCAAGGCAGTGCCGGTGGACGGCGGGTATCGCCTCGCCGGCAACTGGAGCTTCACCAGCGGCTGCGATCACGCGCAATGGCTGCTCGTGGGTGGCATGGTTCCGCCGGCAAAGGAGGGCGCGCCGCCGAAGCCGACCTTCTTCCTGCTTCCGCGCGCCGACGTCCGTCTTGACGACAACTGGTTTACGATGGGTCTCGCCGGCACCGGCAGCAAGAACACCGTCGTCGATAACGTCTTTGTGCCGGCCTATCGTATCGCTGCCGATCGCCGACCTGCTCGCCGGAACCACACCGGGCGCGGCGGTGCATGACAACCCGCTCTACCGGCAATCGATGCTGTCAGCCGTGCCGTTTACGCTGGTCGCGCCGATCCTCGGCATGGCCGAAGGCGCGCTGGCCGACTTCCTCGACATGGCGAAGATCCGCACCACGCGCGGCGCCGTCGCCGGCGCCAACAACCGCATGGCCGAATTCGCCACCATCCAGAGTCGCGTCGCCGAGGCGGCCGGCTCGGTGGAGGCCGCGCGCCTGATGATTTTCGACAGCCTGGAGAAGGCCTCGCTGGCGGCCGAGGCCGGGCAGCAGGCCGAGCTTGAACGGCGATTGCGAAATCGCTTGGGCCAGGCGTTCAGCGTTCGCCTGCTGGTGCAGGCGATCGATGCGCTGTTTTTGGCCTCGGGCGGACACGGCATTTTCACCGGCAAGCCGCTGCAGCGCGCCTGGCGCGACGCCCATGCCGCCGCGGTGCATGTCAGCATGAACTGGGATGCGGTAAGCACGATGTATGGCCAATATGCCCTCGGGCTCGATCCCAAGGGACAGTACTGAGCGAGGCCGAACTGCGATGCGAGACTATTGGCTCAACAAGCTTTTCTTCGACCTGCAGCAGCCGGAGCTTGGGGCGCAATACAAGAAGGACCGCGAGGCGGTGCTGGTGCATTACCCGATGAGCGCGGAGCTTCGCGATGCGGTGCTGGCCGACGATCTCGCCGCGCTGGCGCCGCACGTGAACGCCTATCTGCTGCGTTTCTACTTCGCGATCGTGGGCGTCAAGGATGAAGAGTTCATCCGGCGGCTGAACGAGCTCCCCGGCAATCCGGAACCTAAGGGGCGAGCGCAAAGCCATGGCTAAACTGGTCGGAGTTTTTGCAGCGAGCCATGGGCCGATGATCGCCCGCGAATGGGACTCGCTGTCGCCACCGACGCGGATGCTTGTCGAACAGGGCTTCGGGCGGGTTGGTCGGCGTCTTACGATGACGCGCCCCGATGTGCTGATCATCGTGTCGACAGATCATTGGTGCAACTTCTTCCTCAACAACTTTCCGGCGTTCTGCGTCGGTGTAGGCGCCGAGCACGACGGACCGCCCGAGCCGTTCCTGAAAACGCGCTTCAACCATCCGGTGCTGGCCGGACACGCCCGCCTCGGCCGGCACATCATGGACACGGCGCTGGAGCGTGATTTCGATCCGTCGTTGTCGCATCGGCTCACGCTCGATCATGGCTTCTGCCTGCCGCTGTGGCGGATGGGCATCGAGCCGATCCCGCCGATCGTGCCGATCGTCGTCAACGAGGTCGACGATCCGATGCCGACCATGCGGCGATGCCTGGCCTGGGGCAGCCTGCTGAAGCAGGCGATCGAGAGCTATCCGGAAGACCTTCGCGTCGCGGTGCTGGCGACCGGGGGCCTGAGCCATTTCATTGGCGAACCGGGCATGGGCCAGATCGACGAGGCCTTCGATCGCACCTGCATCAGACTGTTCGAGAACGGCGATCCTGCGGAGTTGGCGTCGCAGCTTGAGCATGACGTTCGCCACACCGGTAACGGCGGTCATGAGGTCCGTAACTGGGTCGTCGCTCATGCCGCCGCCGGCGCCCAGGGCTTCAACCTGATCGGCTACGCGCCGCTGGAGGAAATCTACGTCGGCTGCGCCTTCGCAGAATGGCGGCTGCCGGGTCAGCCCCTCAGCAACTGAATCAGCAGATACAGCAGCAGCGCCGCGATCACCCAGAGCGCCACCGCGGTCCAGCGGCCGTGCCGTGCTTCCGCGGCGCCGATGGCGGCAACCGTTTCCGGCGCCAGCACCAGACCGTCGCGGGTGATGGCGTCGAGCTGCTCGACCAGCACCGCGCCGCGCGACATCAGCGACGGCACGTTGGCGAAGAAGCCCGACGCGCTCTGCGCCGCATCCTCGATGCGGCCGGCCGGGCCGAGATGGCGCTCGATCCATTGCCGCACCACCGGCTCCGACACCGCCCACATATCGAGCTTGGGATCGAGCGACCGCGCCACGCCCTCGACCACCACCATGGTCTTTTGCAGCAGCAGGAGCTCCGGCCGCGTCCGCATGTCGAACAGGCTGGTGACCTCGAACAGCAGCATCAGCAGCTTGGCCATCGAGATGTCTTCGGCGGTGCGGTTGTGGATCGGCTCGCCGATGGCGCGGATCGCCTGCGCGAAATTCTCCACCGAATGATGCGACGGCACGTAGCCGGCCTCGAAATGCACCTCGGCGGTGCGATGGTAATCGCGGGTGATGAAGCCGTAGAGGATTTCGGCGAGGAAGCGGCGCTCCTTCGGACCGAGCCGGCCCATGATGCCGAAATCGACGAAGGTCAACTTGCCGTCGGCGTCGACGAACAGGTTTCCCGGATGCATGTCGGCATGGAAGAAACCGTCGCGCAGGGCGTGGCGAAGGAAGGTCTGGATCACGGCGTGCGACAAGTGCCTGAGATCGAAGCCCTTGGCTTCGAGCGTGGCGCGGTCGTGCAGCGGCGTGCCGTCGATCCACTCCAGGGTCAGCACGTCCTTGGCGGTGCGATCCCAGTCGACCGTGGGCACGCGAAAATCGGGATCGGCCTTGGTGTTCTCGGCCATCTCGGAGAGCGCCGCCGCCTCCAGCCGCAGATCCATCTCGATCCCGACCGAGCGGCGCAGCGTGTTGACGGTCTCGATCAGGCGCAGCCGCCGCGCTTCGGTGGAGATGCGCTCGGCGCGACTTGCGGCGAAGGTGAAGGCGTCAAGATCGACCCGGAAGCGTCGCTCGACGCCCGGGCGCAGCACCTTCACGGCGACGGGCTTGCGGCCTTCAGGCAGTCGCGACCTCGGCCCGGTGCACCTGCGCGATCGAGGCCGCGGCGACGGCCGGTCCGAACGAGGCGAACGTCTCGCGCAACGGCTTGCCCAGCGCAGCCACGACCACGGTCTCGGCCTCGGCCTGCGGGAACGGCGCCATCTTGTCCTGAAGCGACTTCGAGATCGCGGGCGAGCGCCACGCCGACCACGTCGGGCCGCGTCGCCAGGAACTGGCCGAGCTTGACGTAGGCCGGGCCGAGCCGGGTCAGCGCGGTTGCGAGCCGACGCTCGGTGCTGCTGAGCGTAGGCCGCTCGATCGTCCGGGCGAGCTTCAGCGCGGTCTGCGCCGGCAGCGGCAGCGGCGCGGGATCGGGCAACGCCAGCACGCCCTCGCGCGCGAGCACGAAACCGGCGCGGCTCAATCGGGCAAGATAGGAGAGGGCGGAGATCACGGGAGTCACTCTCGGCGGTGCCGGTATTGCACCGCCCTTGCGGTGGGTTCGGCCTGCTCCCTCCCCCCTTGAGGGGGAGGGTTGGGGAGGGGGGTGATCGCAAATTCAGAATGAACCGTACCCCCCTCCCTGTCCCTCCCCCTCAAGGGGGGAGGGGACGATGTGGCGAAGGTTGCGCAAGATCGCTCCCGCACAGCGATCACAGCCGCCAGCCGGAGTGCAGCGCCACGACGCCGCCGGTCAGGCGCTGAAACGAGACCCGGCGGAAGCCCGCGGCGCGGATCATGTCGGCGAAGGTGGCGGGCTTTGGAAACTTGCGGATCGATTCGACCAGATAGCGATAGGCCTCGGCGTCGCCGGTCACGGCGCGGCCGATCGCCGGAATGACGTTGAACGAATACATGTCGTAGAGCCGGTCGAGGCCCGGGATATCGACCGAGGAAAACTCCAGGCAGAGGAAATGCCCGCCGATCCTCAGCACGCGATGGATTTCTGCGAGCGCCTTGTCGATGCGCGGCACGTTGCGGATGCCGAACGCGATGGTGACGGCATCGAAGCTTCGCTCGGGGAACGGCAGCGCCTCGGCGTTGCTTCGATGAACTCGATGTTCGCGCTTCGCCTTGGCGGCGCGCTCGCGGCCGACCGCGAGCATCTCGGCGTTGATGTCGGCGACGGTGACGCGTGTGCCATGCCCGCCCTTGTTGGCGATGCGCAACGCAACGTCGCCGGTGCCGCCGGCCAGATCGAGCACGGCGAACGGCTGGTCGCTTTTGGGCGGATTGACCGCGGTGACCAGCGCCTCCTTCCAGGCGCGGTGCAGGCCGCCCGACATCAGGTCGTTCATCAGGTCGTAGCGCCGCGCGACCGAATGGAATACGCCGTCGACCAGCGCCTGCTTGTCTGCCAAGCGGCACGCGGCGGAAGCCGAAATCGGTCTCTGGCGCGTTGTGGGCCATCGGAAAGTCCTTTGTGGACAGGACCATAGCGCGATGCGGGCGGGGAGGCTATGTGTGATGCGGTTGCGACCGCCCTGAGTTAACCATGCCCGAACTCCCCGAAGTCGAAACGGTCCGCCGCGGGCTCGCGCCCGTGATGGAGGGCGCGCGGTTCGTCGAGGTCAAAGCCAACCGCGGCGACTTGCGCTGGCCGCTGCCGAAGGATTTCGTCGAGCGGCTCAAAGGCAAGACCGTGAGCGGGCTCGGCCGGCGGGCGAAATATCTGCTGGCCGATCTCAGCTCGGGCGACGTGCTGGTGATGCATCTCGGCATGTCCGGCTCGTTCCGCGTGGCGCTGGCGAGCGGCGAGACCGTGGCCGGCAACTACTATCACGACCGATCCAAGGACCTGGCGCACGACCACGTGGTGTTCGGCATGTCGTCGGGCGCGACCATCCGCTTCAACGACCCGCGCCGGTTCGGCTCGATGAAGATCGTGGCGCGGAAGCATCTCGAGGACGAGCCGCTGCTGCGCGCGCTCGGCCCCGAGCCGCTCGGCAACGAATTCGACGCCGCGATGCTGGCCAAGGCCTGCCAGGGCAAGAATACGAGTCTCAAGGCTGCTTTGCTTGATCAGCGGATCGTCGCCGGGCTCGGCAACATCTACGTCTGCGAGGCGCTGAACCGCGCGCTGCTCTCACCCAAACGCAAGGCCTCGACCCTTGCCGATCGCAAGGCCGCGCCGAACGAACGCGCGGCGAAGCTGGTCGACGCCATCAAGGCCGTGCTGAACGACGCGATCGCGGCCGGCGGCTCGTCGCTGCGCGATCACCGCCGCACCGACGGCTCGCTCGGCGACTTCCAGCACAATTTCCGGGTCTACGACCGCGAGGGCAAGCCGTGCCCGACCCGCGGCTGCAAAGGCACGATCAAACGCATCGTGCAGAACGGCCGCTCGACGTTTTTCTGCCCGGTGTGCCAGAAGTAATTTGCTCGCGCTCCAAACGCGCTGCGCACACCGTCGTCATCGCGAGCTTGACCCGGCGATCCCGCTTATGGAGGCATTGTGCTCGCCCAAGCGGGATGCCCGGGGCAAGCCCGGCATACGCCCTGCGTAGGCATCTCGGACCAAATGAGGCCAGAATTCCATGAGCACCCAGAACATCCTGACGGAAACCAAAGGCCGCGTCGGCATCATCCGCTTCAACCGGCCGCAGACGCTCAACGCGCTCAACAGAGCGCTGGTCGCTGAGCTCAACGCCGCGGTCGAGGCGTTCGACGCCGACGCCGATATCGGCTGCATCCTGATCACGGGCTCGGACAAGGCGTTTGCCGCCGGAGCCGACATCAAGGAGATGGTGGACAAGGAACACATGGATGCGTTCCTCAATAACTTCGGCGCCAACGAGGATGCGATCGCACGAGCCCGCAAGCCGGTGGTTGCCGCGGTGGCGGGCTTTGCGCTCGGCGGCGGCTGCGAGTTCGCGATGCAGGCCGATGTGATCATCGCCGCCGACAACGCCAAGTTCGGCCAACCCGAGATCAAGCTTGGCGTCATCCCTGGTTACGGCGGCACCCAGCGGCTGACCCACGCCATCGGCAAAGCCAAGGCGATGGATTTGATCTTGACGGGCCGCATGATGGACGCGGCGGAAGCCGAGCGAGCCGGACTGGTGGCGCGCGTGGTGCCGGCGGCGGAGCTGATGGCCGAGGCGATGAAGGTCGCCGAGACCATCGCGTCGATGTCACTGCCTTCGGTGCTTTCGGCCAAGGAGGCGGTCAACCGCGCGTTCGAGACGTCGCTCGCCGAAGGCGTGCTGTTCGAGCGCCGCGTGTTCCACGCGCTGTTCGCGACGGAAGACCAGAAGGAAGGCATGGCGGCGTTCGTCGAGAAGCGGCCGGCGAAGTTCAAGAACAGGTGATTTGCACGGCATCGTGTCCCGGACGCGGTGCAGCGTGAAGCGAAGCGGAACGGTGCACCGCTGATCCGGGACCCCGGTTGCTTTGATTGATGCCTCAAACCGGGGTCCCGGGTCTGCAGCGCACCACTTCGTGCTGCGCCGCGCCCGGGACACGTGCCCTATCCTTAGCGTCGCGGGCGATGACATCGCGTCTAGTTCCTCACGCAAATCACCCGCGTCACCGCGGCCTTGGCCTCGTCGACGCCGGGCTTGCCGGAGCCGAGGCGTGAGGTAGTTCGTCACAAGGAAGCTCCTGATCCGCTCGACCGGCACGATGATGGCCTGCGGCGCACCCGCGGGGCCCGCCACCAGCGAGGGCTTCGTCACCACCAGCCCGGCGAAGCGGCCTTGCGCATCGAGCGCGGCGGCGCCGGTGAAGCCAGGCGCGGGAGCGGTTTCGAGAGCGTCGGCCGCCGCGCCGGCACGCGCCGGGACCGCGGTGATGGCAGCCTCGCCGCCCTGGGCCTGCGGATCGGCGATGCCGAGCAGCGTCAGGTCGCCGCCGACGGGCGCGCCGGCCCATTCGATCGGCGTGCTGCTCGCGCCATAGACGCGAAGCAGCGCGAGCTCGCCGTTGGCCTCGACCGCGAGGCGCTCGGCGTTGCCGAGGCCGGGCAGCGCGATGACATTGCAGCCTTCGACCAGCCGCCGGTCGGTCAGCACGTGACCCGCGGACGAAACGAAAATGCCGGTGCCGTATTCAACCTTGCGCCGCGGCTGCCCGGAGGCGCTTGCGACCGAGAAGCTCGGGAACGGCACGTAGGCGCTCGTCATCGGCGCGACCAGCGGATCGATCGAGCCTTCCATGGCCTGGTCGTAGAGAATGGTAAGGCCGCGCACCTCGCCGTTCCGGGCGAAGCCGCGCACCACCATCTTCTTCAGCCCCTGCATGCCCCTGATGACGAAGCTGTCGCCCTGCAGCGCGCTGCTCTCGATCCTGCGCCGCGGCAGCTTCTTCTGCTGCTCGAACACGCCCTCGATGGTGGCGCCGGTGTCGATGCGGAAGGTCTCGATCTGCAACTGGCCCTGCTCGGAGCTCCAGCGCGTGCCGTTCGGCCCGGGCGTGGTCTTGGTGGCGAATTTTTCCGGCACGCCGAGCCGCGCCCCGGTCGGCGGCATCTTCGACCAGACGCCAGCCAACCGCGTCCTTGCGCGGCTCGACCGCGGCGGCAAGCGCGGCGCGCTGCTCCGGCGTCAGCACGCCGGTGACCGGCTCCTTGTGGCGCTTCTGATAGGCGCGCACCGCTTCGGCGAGCCGGTCGCTGAACTCGCCGTCGATCGGCCCGCTGTAGTCGCCGCCCCAGGCCAGGTCGGACTGGATCGCGATGCGGTCGGCGAACGGGATCGCGCCGTAGGATTCGCGCAGCGCCGGCGACGACTTCTCCGGCGCGTGCCGCATTGGCGCTGCCGTTGGTCGCGGGTTTGCCGGTGGCTGCCTTGGATTTTCCCTTGGCTTCTTTTTTCCGCGGCGCCTTGGCCTTGCCGTCGGTTTCAGTCCTGGCTTCGACTTCGGGCGTCGGGTTTGGCTTCAGCTTCGTCCTTGGGTTTCGCGTCGGGCTTGGCCTTCGCTTCGGCCCCTGGTTTCGCTGCCGGAGCGGGGGCGGGATCGGTGCGCGTCCGGCCGTCGCTCTGCGCCAGCGCCGCCGAGGCGCCAATCATCGCTGCAAAAATCGCGGCGAAAATCCGCATAGACACTCCGCGAGCCCCGTGGCGCCACGCTGGCGGCACCCTAGCCGAAACGGCCGCGATGCGCCAATTTGGCGTACAGGAGCAAAGGATGCTGTCGGCAGAGGAACTCGAGCGCTACGCCCGTCACATCGTGCTCCGCGAGGTCGGCGGCCCCGGCCAGGCGGCGCTCGGCCGCGCCCGCGTGCTGGTGATCGGCGCCGGCGGCCTGGGCGCGCCGGCGCTGCTCTATCTCGCCGCGGCCGGCGTCGGCACGCTCGGCGTGATCGACGACGACGTGGTGGCGCTGTCAAATTTGCAGCGCCAGGTGATCCACGGCACGCCCGATATCGGCGCGCCGAAGACCGCGAGCGCGGCCGCGGCCATCGACAAGCTCAATCCGCATGTGAAGGTCGTAACCCATGCCGAGCGGCTGACCGCGGCGAACGCGCTCGCGCTGATTTCCGCCTACGACATCGTCGCCGACGGCTCGGACAATTTCGCCACCCGCTATCTCGTCGCCGACGCCTGCTATCTCGCGAAGAAGCCGCTGGTGACCGCCGCGGTCGGCACCTTCGACGGCACGCTGACGACGATCCGCGCCCACGAGCGCGGCCGGGACGGCAAGCCGAACCCGACCTACCGCTGCCTGTTCCCCGAGCCGCCGCCGCCCGGCACCGTGCCGGCCTGCGCCGAGGCCGGCATCCTCGGCGCGCTGACCGGCGTGCTCGGCTCGATGATGGCGCTCGAAGTGATCCGCGAGATCGTCGGCTTCGGCGAAGGGCTGGTCGGGCGGCTGTTGATGGTCGATGCGCGGGCGATGCGGTTCGAGACGCTGAACTATGCGTGGGACCCGGCCAATCCGCTGAGCGGCGAGCAGCCGACGATCAAGGACCTGTCGAGCCACACGTGATGGGTTGTCTGCGGGTGGCGCGGATGGGCGGCCGCAATAACCGCTACAGCATCGACGGCAGCACGCGGTCCGGCGGCTTGTGGCCGTCCATGAAGGTGCGGATGTTGACGATCACCTTCTCGCCCATGTCGATGCGGCCCTCGATGGTGGCCGAGCCCATGTGCGGCAGCAGCACGACCTTGCCGTCGCGGGCGAGCTTCGCGAGCTTCGGGTTCACCGCCGGCTCGTGCTCGAACACGTCGAGGCCGGCGCCGGCGAGCTCGCCCGCCTCGATCATGCGTGATCAGCGCGTTCTCGTCGATCACCTCGCCGCGCGCGGTGTTGACCACATAGGCCTGCGGCCGGAGCAGCTTCAGCCGCCGCGCCGACAGCAGGTGATAGGTCGCCGGCGTGTGCGGGCAGTTGACCGAGATGATGTCCATGCGGGCCAGCATCTGGTCGAGGCTCTCCCAGTAGGTCGCCTCCAGCTCCTCCTCGATCTTCGGCGGCGACGCGGCGGCGGTTGTGATAGTGGATCTGCAGGCCGAAGGCCGCGGCGCGGCGCGCCACCGCCTGGCCGATCCGGCCCATGCCGATGATGCCGAGCCGCTTGCCCCAGATGCGGTGGCCGAGCATCCAGGTCGGCGACCAGCCGGCCCATTCGCTGTCGCGCGCTCAGCACGCTCGCGCCCTCGGCGAGCCGGCGCGGCACCGCCAGGATCAGCGCCATGGTCATGTCGGCGGTGTCCTCGGTCAGCACGCCCGGCGTGTTGGTGACGGTGATGCCGCGCTGCGACCGCGGCCTGCGACGTCGATGTTGTCGACGCCGTTGCCGAAATTGGCGATCAGCTTCAGGTTGGTCGCCGGCCTCGCTGATCAGCGCCGCGCGTCGATGCGGTCGGTGACGGTCGGCACCAGCACGTCGGCGGTCTTCAGCGCCGCGGCGAGCTGCGGCCTGGCTCATCGGCTTGTCGTCGAGATTGAGCCGGGTGTCGAACAGCTCGCGCATGCGGGTCTCGACGCTGTCCGGCAGCTTCCGCGTGACGATGACCAGGGGTTTCTTGGGCTTAGCCATGCCTGCTCGCATCTCACTGCTAGTGCCGCCGATTTGAAGTTCCTGCACCGCCTGCCGCAAGCTCCAATCAGGAACTTCAAATCGATAAGCGGCACTAGCAACCATATACTTCTAGTGCCCCTTTGCTTCCGAAGTTCGTATCAGAAGGTGCTGCGACGTATCACGAACTTCGGAAACGGGGCACTAGCGCAACTTACGGAAGAAGGCTTCGAGGCCGTTTTGAGCCGCAAGCAACGGGCGACGCGGCGGTTGCGCGGATTTTCGATGGCGAGAAGGAAGCCAAGCTAATCGCATTGGCTTGCTCTAAGCCTCCCAAGGGCCGCGCGCGCTGGACCCTGCGGTTGCTGGAGAACAAGGTCGTGGAACTCAAAATTGTCGACCGCGCCAGCGACAGTACGATCGGACGGACGCTCAAAAAAACATTCTCCAGCCCCATCGCCGACAGTGCTGGGTCATCCCGCCGAAGGCTAACAGCGCGTTCGTAGCCGCGATGGAGGATATACTGGCCGTCTACACACGCCGCGCGATCCGGATTGCCCGCTGGTTTGCCTGGACGAGAGCTCAAAGCAACTCCTGGCGGAGACGCGCGTGCCGATCCCGATGAAAGCGGGACGACCGGCGCGTTTCGATTACGAGTATGAGCGCAACGGCACCGCCAACCTCTTCATGATGTTTGCCCCGCTCGAAGGCTGGCGCCATGTCAAAGTCACCGATCGCCATACTGCCGTGGACTATGCTCACGTCTTGAAAGACTTGGCCGATGTCCACTTCGCCGACGCCAGGACCATTGTTCTGGTGCAGGACAATCTCAATATCCACGCCAAGGCATCGCTCTACGAAGCCTTTCTGGCCGCCGAGGCCAGGCGGCTCGTCGAGCGCTTCGAATGGCACTACACGCCAAAACACGGCAGTTGGCTTGATCTTGGCAGAGTCCGAACTCGGGTCCTGTCGTCGCCAGTGACTCATTTTCCCCGCTCGTTCAATGCTCGTTAACCGGGCTGGGCGACACTGGCCGACGGCCCATCGCGGTGCGGGTGGAGCTCGTCCTTCTCTATCAGAAGGGCGTTTCAAGACAAAGGCACCCGGGCTGCGTCCGAAACTTCAAACGGTTTTCGCGTCACGCATGAGACACGCCGATCGTGCCCTGTTTGTGATGATTTTTGTGGCAGCGGCCGGGGCGTCGCAAGCCGAGCCGCTTGGGCCCTGCCAGCGGCCTGCCGGTGCCGCGCTTCGTCAGCCTCAAGGCCGACAAGGTCAACATGCACATCGGACCGGCCAAGACCTACGAGGTCAAATGGCTGTATCAGCGCGCCGGCCTGCCGGTCGAGATCACCGCGGAGTCCGACAACTGGCGCCGCATCCGCGACGCCGATGGCGCCGAGGGCTGGGTGTACCACTCGCTGCTGTCGGGCAAGCGCACCGGCATGGTGACCACCAAGCAACCGGACGAATTGGTGCCGGTGCATGAGGCCGCGGCCGCGGACAGCGCGGTGATCGGCCAAGCTCGAGCGCGGCGTGATCGGCACGGTGAAGCGCTGCGACGACGGCTGGTGCCGGATCGCCGGCCGCGGTTTCGACGGCTGGATCCAGGAGGTCCGGCTGTGGGGCGTCTATCCGAACGAGAAAGTGGATTGAGGAACGACGCGCGGCGCTCGCTGTCTTCTTCGGCCTCGGCACCAGCACAGCGTCATCGCCGTTTACTCAGCCTCATGCTCTGAGGAGCGCCCGTAGGGCGCGTCTCGAAGCATGGGCCGCCTCATCCTTTGAGGAGCACTCGCTTCGCGAGTGCTCCTCAGGATGAGGCGGAGAGAGGACCTTCGCTAGCCCACGATCGTCGCTTCCATCGTGCCGAAGCCTTCGAACTCGCCCGTTACCGGCTCATTGATCTCGACCGGGTGGTAGCCGGTGAACGAGCCGGTGACGACGAAGGTGCCGGCCTTCAGCCCTGTGGTGACGCGGCGGAGGTTCGCCAGCACCGCTGCAGGGATTGCCGGATTGCCGGTCGGATGGCCGCCGATCTTCTCGATGATGGTGCGCGAGCCCTGCTTCATCGAGACGCGGGTCTTGGTGAAATCGAACCCTTGCCAGTCCTTGCGGAACGCGCCGAACACCATGGCGCCGTTGGCGATGTGGTCGGCGTAGAATTCGTACGGCGCCTGCTCCATCGCCTGTTTCAGGTCGCGGAAACGGCTGTCGACCAGCTCGAAGGCGGCGCAGGCTTCCAGCGCATCGAACACTTCGGCTTGCGAGTATTCTGCGCTGCGCGGCGGCAGGTCGCGCGTGAGCCGGAAGCTGATCTCGCATTCCATGTATTTGCTGGGCGTCAGGCAAAGCGGCACCCGGGCGGGGCTGACGAATACGCGGCCGCCCTGAAGCGGCGCGTAGACCACTTCGGCGCCGGGCTTGGCGGCGATCTTGGTGCCGACGATTTCGTCGCCGACCAGCTTGTCGACAGCATCCATCACGGCGCAGGAGTCCTCGAAGTTTTGCGGCGCCAGGCGCGGCGGCAATTGGTCGAGGCGTTCGCCGGTCTGCCGGGCGCGCAGAAAGGTTCTTGCGACTTCGTCGATGGCGGTTTGGTCCATCCGCAAACTCCGCCGTCATCACCGGGCCGCCGCGAAGCGGCGCGACCCGATGATCCCGATTCATAAGGCACCGTGCCTTCCTAAGCGAGATGGCCGGGCCTTCGCCCGCCGAAGCGGATGGTCGATCATGGCGGGCGGCTATGCTTCGGCCCGCGTAGGCGGGACAAGCCCGGCCATGACATGGAGAGGGTGGAATCGCAAAAATAGAAAAGGCCGGGCAGAGGCCCGGCCTTCCAATCAATCCGATGCGATTTCGCTTACTTGCCCTTCTTGCGCAGGCGCACGACCACGTCGACGCGGGCGATCTCGTAGCCGGCGGGGGCCGGCGGCATCTTGCTGACGATTTCCTCGGCGCCGGGGATGTCGACCAGCGCGTTGTCGCCCTCGACGAAGAAATGGTGGTGCGCGGAGGTGTTGGTGTCGAAGTAGGTCTTCGAGCCGTCGACCGCGACCTGGCGCAGCAGGCCGACCTCGGTGAACTGGTGCAGCGTGTTGTAGACGGTGGCGAGCGACACCGGCACCTTGGCCTTGGTCGCCTCCTCGTAGAGCATTTCGGCGGTGAGATGGCGGTCGCCCTTGGCGAACAGGATCCAGCCGAGCGCCATGCGCTGGCGGGTCGGGCGCAGGCCAACGTCGCGCAGCATCGACTTCACGTCGTGCCAGGGACAGCCGTTGAGTGCGCCGCGGCGCATGTCGACATGATCCTGCGCGCTGCGTTTCCGGCGCGCTCGAAAGGATCATGGTACGCGTTTCGGTCATTGTTACTACGCCCAAACCAGATCAGAACCGTTCTAATATCGTTGCAATTGCAATCATATAGCCCCGGGCCTCAAGTTGCAACTGTTTCGCAACAGCCGCGGCGATAGGCACACCCATGTGTCTCTGGTCTGGCAATGCCGGGGTTTGGTCCTATTTTGTCCCGAGCGCCGCTATGCTATAGAGTAGCAAACCGGGCGGACAAGCGGGACGGCAATGGAAAACCGGCGCAACAGCTTCGAATTCGAGGACCTGCTGGCCTGCGGCCGCGGCGACCTGTTCGCCGAGGGGCCGCAGCTGCCGCTGCCGCCGATGCTGATGTTCGATCGCATCTCCGAGATCGCGGAACTGGGCGGCGAGTACGGCAAGGGCCTGGTGCGCGCGGTGCTCGATGTGAGGCCGGACCTCTGGTTCTTCCCCTGCCACTTCAAGGGCGATCCGGTGATGCCGGGCTGCCTCGGCCTTGATGCGCTCTGGCAACTGCTGGGCTTTTTCCTTGGCTGGCTCGGCTCGCCGGGCAAGGGCCGGGCGCTGGGCCTGGGCGAGCTCAAGTTCTCCGGCCAGGTGCTGCCGACCATGAAGAACGTGGTCTATGGCCTCGAAATCAAGCGGGTGATGCGCTCCAAGCTGGTGCTCGGCATCGCCGACGGCTGGCTGTCGGCGGACGGTTCGATCATCTATCGCGCGCTCGACCTCAAGGTCGGGTTGTTCCGCGACGCCGAGGCGATGAAGCCGGCCTGAAGCTCCCAACCTCGGCCGTCATTCCGGCCGAGCGACCCGCCTTCGCTCGCGACAGGGAGCTACGGCGGGTTAAGTCCGCCGAAGCGCGGAGCGCGTAGGCGGAAGCGAGTGCCGGAATCCATAACCCCGGCATTGCTGTTACGTAAACGCAGGGGTTATGGATTCCGGGATCGGCCCGGAGCTTGTCATCGGGCCGGCCCAAGTGGGCCGGACCCGTTGGGGCCGTCCTGGAATGACGGCGCAGAGACCGACGAGGCTTGCATGAGACGCGTTGTCGTCACCGGGATGGGCATCGTCTCGTCCATCGGCAACAACACCCAGGAGGTGCTGGCGAGCCTGCGCGAGGCCAAGTCCGGCATCTCGCGCGCCGACGAATACGCCACGCTCGGCTTCCGCTGCCAGGTGCATGGCGCGCCGAAGCTCGATCCGTCCGAATCCGTCGACCGCCGCGCCATGCGCTTCCTCGGCCGCGGCGCCGCCTGGAACCACGTCGCCATGGAGCAGGCGATCCGCGACGCCGGCCTCGAGGAGAACGAAATCTCCAACGAGCGCACCGGCATCATCATGGGCTCGGGCGGGCCGTCGACCCGCACCATCGTCGAGGCGGCGCATCACCACCAAGGAGAAGGGCCCCAAGCGCGTCGGCCCGTTCGCGGTGCCCAAGGCGATGTCGTCGACCGCGTCGGCGACGCTCGCCACCTGGTTCAAGATCAAGGGCGTCAACTATTCGATCTCGTCGGCCTGCGCCACCTCCAACCACTGCATCGGCAACGCCGCCGAGACGATCCAGTGGGGCAAGCAGGACATGGTGTTCGCCGGCGGCTGCGAGGACCTCGACTGGACCATGTCGGTGCTGTTCGACGCCATGGGCGCGATGTCGTCGGGCTTCAACCAGACGCCCGGACAAGGCCTCGCGCGCCTATGACCGCGACCGCGACGGCTTCGTCATCGCCGGCGGCGCCGGCGTGCTGGTGCTGGAAGAGCTGGAGCACGCCAAGGCGCGCGGCGCGAAAATCTACGCCGAGGTCGGCGGCTATGGCGCGACCTCCGACGGCCACGACATGGTGGCGCCGTCGGGCGAGGGCGCGGTGCGCTGCATGAAGATGGCGCTGGAAGGCGTCAAGGCGCCGGTCGACTACATCAACCCGCACGCCACCTCGACGCCGATCGGCGACATCAAGGAGATCGAGGCGATCCGCGAGGTGTTCGGCGCCAAGTGCCCGCCGATCTCGGCGACCAAGTCGCTGACCGGCCACTCGCTCGGCGCCACCGGCGTGCAGGAGGCGATCTATTCGCTGCTGATGATGCAGAACGGCTTCATCTGCGAGAGCGCCAACATCGAGAACATCGATCCGGCCATGGCCGACATGCCGATCGTGCGCGAGCGCCAGCGACAACGCGAAGCTCGGCTGCGTGCTGTCGAACTCGTTCGGCTTCGGCGGCACCAACGCCTCCGTCGTGTTCAAGCGGCTGGACGTCTAAGGCGATGCCTTTCGGGGGAACCATATCGGCGCGTCATGGCCGGGCTTGTCCCGGCCATCCACGCCTTGTCTTCTTGGCCAAGGCGTGGAAGCCCGGCACGGGCCGGCCGAAGGCCGGACCCGGGTGGCCGGGCATGACGGCGGAGAGTTTGGGGACTTGATGACCGAACTGATGCAAGGCAAGCGCGGCCTGATGATGGGCGTCGCCAACGATCATTCGATCGCCTGGGGCATCGCCAAGGCGCTGGCCGCGCACGGCGCCGAGCTTGCCTTCACCTATCAGGGCGAGGCGCTCGGCCGGCGGGTCAAGCCGCTCGCCGAATCGGTCGGCGGCAAGATCGTCCTGCCCTGCGACGTCGAGGACATCGCCTCGGTCGATGCGGTGTTCGCCGAGATCAAGAAGCAATGGGGCACGATGGACTTCCTGGTCCACGCCATCGGCTTCTCCGACAAGAACGAGCTGAAGGGCCGCTACGCCGACACCACGCGCGACGAACTTCCAGCGCACCATGGTGATCTCCTGCTTCTCGTTCACCGAAGCCGCCAAGCGCGCCGCGGCGCTGATGCCGAACGGCGGCAGCATGATCACGCTGACCTACAACGGCGGCGACCGCGCCATGCCGAACTACAACGTGATGGGCGTGGCCAAGGCGGCGCTGGAATCCTCGGTGCGCTATCTCGCGGTCGATTTCGGGCCGCAGAAGATCCGCGTCAACGCCATCTCGGCCGGCCCGATCCGCACGCTCGCCGGCGCCGGCATCAACGACGCGCGCTACATGTTCGCGTTCCAGCAGCGCCATTCGCCGCTCGGCCGCGGCGTGTCGCTGGAAGACCTCGGCGGCGCCGGGCTTTATCTGCTCTCGGATCTGTCCGGCGGCGTCACCGGCGAAATCCACTTCGTCGATTCCGGCTACAACATCATCGCCATGCCGCAGCCTGACGCGCTGCGCAGCGAAGGCGACGAGACCAAGGACGCCGCGCAGTAGGGCGCCGCCTCTTCCAGCCGGTTCACATTCGAAGTTCGTCATGGCCGGGCTTGTCCGCGGCCATCCACGTGCTTGCTTAGATGCTGAGAAATGCGTGGATGTCCAGCACAAGCCGGGCATGGCGCGGAGAGTGCGGCATTCAAGGACAGAAGGCTATGCCGGCAGCTCTGGACCAATCCTACGACGGCATCATCGTCGGCGCCGGCCATCACGGCCTGGTGCTCGGCAGCTATCTCGCCAAATGCGGCCTCGACATCCTGCTGGTCGACCGCCGCATGCACTACGGCGGCGCGATCGTCGACCGAAGAAGTCACGGCGCCGGGCTTCTACCACAACCTGCACTCGATCAATCACTTCCACATCAGCGAGACGCCGTGGTTCAAGGACCTCAACCTCGCCGACCGCGTCAGCTACATCACGCCGCGCTACGAGTTCGGCCAGCCGCATCTCGACGGCTCGGCGCTGATTTTCGGCCGCGACCTGGAAGAGACGCTGGCCAATGTCGCGCGCTTCTCCAAGAAGGACGCGCAGACCTTCCGCGACTGGAACCGGAAGGCCGAGGAGATCACGCGCGAAAATCTTTCTGCCGGAGCGCTTCTCCGAGCCGCTGCCGCAGGCCGAGCGCGAGGCGCTGCTTGGCAAGAGCGATATCGGCCGCGATTTCCTGGCGGCGACGAAGCGGCAGCCGTTCGACATGGTCAAGGAGCTGTTCGAGAACGAGCACGTCCAGCTCCTGTTCCTGTTCAAGATTTCGCTGTTCGGCACCTGGCTGGTCGACACGCTGTCGAAGACCAGCCCGATGGGCTCGGTGATCCGCGCCTTCGACCTGCAGAGCGGCTACCAGCTCTGCAAGGGCGGCTCGGGCAATCTGGCGCGGGCGCTGTTCGAGACCTTCATCGCCGCCGGCGGCCGGTTCGCGCCGCAGGTCGAGCTCGACCGCATCGTCATCGAGGGCGGCAAGGCCACCGGCATCGCGCTGAAGGACGGCCGCACCGTGCGGGCGAAGCAGTTCGTCGCCTCGACGCTCAACGTGCACCAGACCTTCGAGGACTACATCGGCCGCGCGCAGCTTCCGGCGGCGTTCCTGAAAAAGCTCGACGGCTTCCAGTACACGTACGTGGACGCTGTTCGGCCTGCATCTCGCGATGCACGAGCCGGTGCGCTTCACCGCCGAGAAGTTCGATCCGAACCTGCACCGCACGCTGAAATGGAGCCTCGGCGCCGAGACCATGGAGGATCTGCTGGCGGCGCATCACGACGTCGATGGCCGGCCGGGTGCCGCAGATCGTGCAGTTCGGCTCCGGCCCGCTCAGCGTGCTCGATCCGACCCAGGCGCCGCCCGGCAAGCACACCACCTACGCCTGGCACGTCATGCCGCTCGATCCCGACATCGGCGGCCGGGACTATGAGACCTTCAAGCAGGAGTTCGCCGAAGCGATCCTCGAGAAGTGGGCGCAATACGCGCCGAACATGACGCGCAAGAACATCATCGCGCAGCATGTCTACACCGCGCGCGAATACATGCAGACGTTCCCGCGAGATGCGCCATGGCGACATCTTCATGGGTTCGTTCAGCGCCGAGCAGGTGATGTACAACCACTTCGGCTACCGCACGCCGATCGGGCGGCTCTACATGGCGGGCTCGGCCTGCCATCCGGGCGGCGCGATCTCCGGCGGCGCGGGCTACATCAGCGCCGGCGTTGATCGCGCGCGACCTGGGCCTGAAGCTGTGGTGGAAGCCGTGGGATGCCGGCGAGGCGCTGCGTGCGGTGCCGGCAAAGGCGGCGTAGCGGGGCAACAATCGCGCTGCAGGGTGATTTCCCAGCGTCGCCACACTCTCGGCGTCATGCGAGGGTTTGACCCGCGCATCCATGATGGCGTGCGTCATCGAGAACGTTACGTTCAATCGTTTTACTGACATGCATCATAGACCCCCCGGGTCAAGCCCCGGGGGTGACGCTGAATTCGCGGATGAGGCAGGGGGCAAGCGAGAACTACAGCACGATCTCGCGCTCCAGCCGCTTCTTGTTTTCCAGGCAGTAGTAGCCCGACAGGCGGCTCAAAAGCTTGTCGCGGATCCAATCGTTGAGGATGCGGCTAACGTTCTCACGGGCGATGCCGGCCATGGCGGCGACGTCGCTCTGGCTGACCTTCTGGCGGATGAGAATGCGGCCCTGGCCGACATCCTGGCCGAAGGCTTCGGCGAGATCGAGCAGCGCACGTGCCACGCGGCCCTTGAGCGGCAAGAAACTTCCGGCCGCGACCACGTCGTCGGTGTCGCGCAGCCGGCTGGCGAGCAAGGTCACCAGATGCCGGTAGACTTCGGCATGCTCGCTGGCGAAGGCCTGGAACGTCGCCCGGCTGATGAAGCTCAATTCGGAATCGCGGACCGCCGACACCGAGGCCGAGCGCGGCCGGCCGTCGATGGTCGAAAGCTCGCCGACGATGCCGCCCGGACCGACGATGGCGAGAATGCGCTCGGCACCCGACGGTGCGATCATGCCGACCTTGAGCAGGCCCTGCTCGACCCGGTAGCAGCCGTCGCCCGGATCGCCGGCAAGGAACAGCACTTCATCCGTGGCGAGCTTGATCGTCTTGGCGTGGTCGAACAGTTTCGCCGAGAGCTTTTCGGGAAACACCGAAAACAGGTTGGCAGGTGCCGGAACGGCCATCGTCGCCACCGCGCCAGAGGGTGAATTTGCAGCCTGGACGATAGCGCGGGGCAGAAAAAAAATCCCGTCCGTGGTGGGGCCGCGGACGGGAAGTCGAGGTTGGGGGAGGAAGGATGGTGAACGTCGTCTCAGTGCAGCGAACGAAACTCAGTGGTGCGTGCCGTTCAGGGCGGCGCGCGCGATCTCGGAACGGGTCAGGCCGATCTTCGCCAGTTCAGAAGAGGACTTTCGCGACAATTCGTTGTAACGGGCGGCGATCTCCTGGCCTTGTCGGGCGCCGGCGAAGAAGTCGGCGCAGAATCCGATGAAAGTGGAAAAGGCAGCGTCAAAACGGTCGGTTGCAGTCCCGGCGTGGACGGTGGTGGTCATGGTCGTTCCCCTTAAATTCGTGGCCGGAGCATCTGCGCTCTTCGATGGTAGGACGATATGTGTTGACCGCCCTTACCGATGTGCTGGCCATCACAAAAAGGTCGATTCCAGTAACCGTTTGTTTTCACAAAGGTATTTCCATAAAAAAGGGCGCCCGAAGGCGCCCTGTGAGGGTTGATCGACGTTCCAGGCTTATTCGCCGCCGGCTGCCTCGCG
This sequence comes from uncultured Alphaproteobacteria bacterium, assembly GCA_963702635.1. Classification (GTDB taxonomy): domain Bacteria; phylum Pseudomonadota; class Alphaproteobacteria; order Rhizobiales; family Xanthobacteraceae; genus Z2-YC6860. The sequence goes on along the minus strand of CAVPDL010000001.1, from coordinate 1,026,193 downwards.
CTGCTCGGACCGCTCGGCCTTCTGCTTGGCCTCGAGGTCCTCGCCGGTGGCCTGATCAACCACCTTCATCGACAGCCGAACCTTGCCGCGCTCGTCGAAGCCCAAGAGCTTGACCTTGACCTTGTCGCCTTCCTTGACGACGTCGGTGGTCTTCTGCACGCGGTTTGGCGCGAGCTGGCTGATGTGGACCAAACCGTCCTTGGCGCCGAAGAAGTTGACGAAGGCGCCGAAGTCCATGGTCTTGACCACGGTGCCCTCGTAGATGTGGCCGACCTCGGGGTCGGAAGCGATCGACTTGATCCAGTTGACCGCGGCCTTGATCGACTTGCCGTCGGCGGAGGCGACCTTCACGGTGCCGTCGTCCTCGACGTTGATCTTGGCTCCGGTCTTCTCGACGATCTCGCGGATCACCTTGCCGCCGGTGCCGATCACTTCGCGGATCTTGTCGGTGGCGATCTTGAAGGTCTCGATGCGCGGCGCGTATTCGCCGAGCTCGGCGCGCGCGGCGTTGAGCGCCTTCGACATCTCGCCAAGGATGTGCAGACGCCCGCCCTTGGCCTGGCTCAGCGCCACCTTCATGATCTCTTCGGTGATGCCGGCGATCTTGATGTCCATCTGCAAGGCGGTTACGCCCTCCTCGGTGCCGGCCACCTTGAAGTCCATGTCGCCGAGATGGTCCTCGTCGCCGAGGATGTCGGACAGCACGGCGTAGCGCTTGTCCTCGAGAATGAGACCCATGGCGATGCCGGCGGTCGGCCGCTTCAGCGGGACGCCGGCGTCCATCAGCGCGAGCGAAGTGCCGCACACTGTCGCCATCGACGACGAGCCGTTCGAACTCGGTGATCTCCGACACCACGCGGATGGTGTAGGGGAACTCCTCCTTCGCCGGCAGCATCGGACGGATCGCCCGCCAGGCGAGCTTGCCGTGGCCGATCTCACGACGGCCTGGCGCGCCGATGCGGCCGGTCTCGCCGACCGAGAACGGCGGGAAGTTGTAATGCAGCATGAACGCTTCTTTGTAGGTCCCCTGCAATGCGTCGATCCACTGCTCGTCCTCGCTGGTGCCGAGCGTGGCGACCACGATCGCCTGGGTCTCGCCGCGGGTGAACAGCGCCGAGCCGTGGGTGCGCGGCAGGAACGGCGCCTCGACCACGATCGGACGCACCGTGACGAGATCGCGGCCGTCGATGCGCTTGCTGGTGTCGAGAATGTTCCAGCGCACGATCTTGGCTTCGAGCTCCTTGAACACGCCGGCGACCTGGGTAATCGGCCGTTCGGGGTTGTCGTCGCCTTCCGGGAAGAAGTGCGCCATCGCCTTCTCCTTGGCGGCGGCGACGGCGTCCTGGCGCTCGGCCTTGGCCGGGATCGCATAGGCCTTGCGCAGATCGGTCTCGACGATGCCGAGCATTTCCGTCTCGATCGCCTTGGTGTCGGGTTGCGCGAACTCGCGCGGCTCCTTGGCGGCCTTCTCGGCGAGCTGGATGATGGCCTGGATCACCGGCTGGAAGTGCCGGTGGCCGAACATCACGGCGCCGAGCATGATCTCCTCGGACAGCTCCTTGGCCTCCGATTCCACCATCAGCACTGCGTCCTGGGTGCCGGCGACGACCAGATCGAGCTGGCTCTCCTTCATCTCGTCGATGGTCGGGTTGAGCACGTATTCGTTGTTGGTGAAGGCGACGCGCGCGCCGCCGATCGGACCCATGAAAGGCGCGCCTGACAGCGTCAGCGCGGCGGAGGCCGCCACCATGGCGACGATGTCGGGGTCGTTCTCCTGGTCGTGCGACAGCACGGTGATGATCACCTGGGTGTCGCAACGCCAGCCGTCGGCGAACAGCGGACGGATCGGGCGGTCGATCAGGCGCGAGGTCAGCGTGTCCTTTTCGGTCGGGCCACGCTCGCGCTTGAAGTAGCCGCCGGGAATACGGCCGGCCGCGTAGTATTTCTCGGTGTAGTTGACGGTGAGCGGCAGGAAGTCGATGCCGGGCTTCGGCTGCTTGGCCGCGACCACGGTGGCGATGACGGTGGTTTCGCCGTAGGTGGCGACGACCGCGCCGTCGGCCTGGCGCGCGACCTTGCCGGTTTCCAGGGTTAGCTTGCGGCCACCCCAGTCGAGCTCAACGCGATTGATATCGAACATCTGTGATTTTCTCTCATGGTTTTCGCGAAGGGGCGATGGCCATGAGCAAGACGGCGAGACACTGTCCCGCGCGACAACGCCGCGCCCTGGGAGAGTGCCTTGCGATCCTGCCATGGCCTTCGAGCCTCCGTCGAGGCGAACCGGCGCCAGTCCTTGAAGCGACATGTGCGCCCGGTTCAAATATCGGCAGCGCATTCGCTGCCGGTGGAAACACGGACTGAATTCAAGCAATCCGTACAAACGCGCGGGAAACCCGCGCGGCATTCTTCAGCGGCGGATGCCAAGCTTCTCGATCAAGGTCTTGTAGCGGGCCTCGTCGGTGCGACGCAGATAATCGAGCAACTGGCGACGCTGCGACACGAGCTTCAGCAGCCCGCGCCGCGAGTGGTTGTCCTTAACGTGACTCTTGAAATGTTCAGTCAGGTTGGTGATCCGTTCGGACAGGATCGCGACCTGCACTTCGGGCGACCCAGTGTCGCCGGACTTCGTGGCATTCGTCTTAATGACTTCTGCTTTACGCTCAGCAGTAATCGACATCGGGTTAGTGACCTTTCTGCAGCCCGCGGCTTCCCACCAGCCCGGCCAGTTTGAACACGCGCTTGGGGACGATCTCGCCGCGGTCGACTTCGGCCAGGGCCAGCAACTGGCCCGAGACCGTGACATAGACCGTGCCGCGAAAGATGGGGGCGTCCCTTCCACGCAACAAGACGGCTTGGCCCTGTTGAAGCCTTGCCGCGTCTGCCCGGCTGACGGCCAGCGCCGGGATGTCGTCCAGCGCGGTCTCGACGGGCAGGAGTGCGTCGGCGAGGCTAACCTCGCCGGCGGCTGCTCTATGACACAGGGCGGTCAGTTGTTCCAGCGAAATCAAGTCGTTCGCGGCGAACGGGCCGACCGCCTCGCGCCGTAAAGCCTTGATATGTCCGAGACATCCGAGCGCCCGGCCGATGTCGCGGGCGAGCGACCGCACATAGGTGCCCTTGCCGCATTCGGCGGTGAATTCGGCGGTGTCGGCGTCCGGCACGTCAACGAGCGTCAGACGATGGATCTCGACCGGCCGCGCGGCGAGCTCGACGGTTTCGCCGTCGCGGGCGAGGTCGTAGGCGCGCTCGCCCTCGATCTTGATGGCGGAATAGCGCGGCGGCACCTGCGAGATGGTGCCGGTGTAGGCCGGCAGCAGGGCCTCGATCGCCTGGCGCGCCGGCCGCGCCTCGCTGGTCGCCGACACGCGTGCCGTCGGCGTCGTCGGTATCGCGCTCCTCGCCCCAGCGCACGGTGAAGCGATAGATCTTGCGGCCGTCCATGACGAACGGAACGGTCTTGGTGGCTTCGCCCAGCGCGATCGGCAGGCAGCCCGAGGCGAGCGGATCGAGCGTGCCGGCGTGGCCGGCACGCTTGCAGGAGAACAGCCGCTTGATCGCGCCGACGGCTTGCGTCGACGTCATGCCGACCGGCTTGTCGAGCACGATCCAGCCGTGCACGTCGCGCTTCTCGCGGCGGAATTGCCTGGATTTCTGCTTTGCCACAGGAATTACCGGCGCCTGCGGTTCCGCGGGCGAATTCGTCCTGGGTCATTCGCTCGTCCTCGTCGCGCCCGAGGTCGCGCTGTACCGCGGGTGTTCGCAAAAGCTTCTCGATCCGTTCCGCTTCGTCGAATCGTTCGTCGACGCGGAAGCGAATTTCAGGAGCAAATTTTAAGTTAACGTGGTGCGCGATCTCGCCGCGCAGATAGCGCTTGTTGCGGTCGAGCGCCTCGATCACCTCCTTGATGTCGCGGCCGCCGAGCGGCATAACGTAGATCGTCGCCATGCGCAGGTCCGGGCTCATGCGCACCTCGGGTACGGTGATGAGATGGCCTTCGAGCACCGGGTCGTGCACGTCGCCACGCGTCAGCATGTCCGACAGCGCGTGGCGGATGAGTTCGCCGACGCGCAGCGCGCGCTGCGATGGACCGGCCGACGAATGTTCGCGATGTTTCTGTCTTGCCATGTCGAACCAAAGTTGCAGTCGTCATGGCCGGGCTTGTCCCGGCCATCTCGCTTAGGGACGCACTGTGCCCATCTAAGCGGGATGCCCGGGTCAAGCCCGGGCATGACGGGGATGGGTGGTCGTCTCGTCGCTCGCCTGAGATTTGGACTCAGAGCGAGCGTTGCACCGTCTCCACCCGATAGCACTCGATAACGTCGCCTTGCCGCATGTCCTGGTAGTTCTCGAAGGCCATGCCGCATTCCATGCCGGCGGTGACTTCGCGCGCGTCGTCCTTGAAGCGCTTGAGCTGCGAGAGCTTGCCCTCGTGGATGACGACGTTGTCGCGAATGAGCCGCACGCCCGCGCCGCGCTCGACCTTGCCGTCGGTGACGCGGCAGCCGGCGACCTTGCCGACCTTGGAGACGTTGAAGATCTCCAGGATCAGCGCGTTGCCCAGCATGGTCTCGCGCCGCTCCGGCGTGAGCAGGCCGGACATCGCCTTCTTCACGTCGTCGACGAGATCGTAGATGATGTTGTAGTAGCGGATTTCGACGCCGTCGCGCTCGGCCAGCTTCGCGCGCTTCCTTGTGGGCGCGCACGTTGAAGCCGATGATCGCCGCGCCCGAGGAGTGCGACAGCGTCACGTCGGACTCGGTGATGCCGCCGACGCCGGAGTGGATCACGCGTGCCGCCACCTCGTCGGTGCCGAGCTTCTCCAGCGCGCCGACGATCGCTTCGAGCGAGCCCTGCACGTCGGCCTTGATGATGAGCGGGAATTCCTTGCGGCCCGTCGTCTTGAGCTGCGACATCATCTGCTCGAGCGAGCCGCGCATGCCGGTGGCGCGCGCCGCCGAGTTCTCGCGCTTCTGGCGGACGCGGTAATCGGTGAGTTCGCGCGCGCGCGCTTCGGTTTCGACCACGGCGAGCCGGTCGCTGGCTTCGGGCGTGCCGGCAAAGCCCAGCACCTCGACCGGAACCGACGGGCCGGCCTCCTCGACGGTTTCGCCCTTGTCGTTGACCAGCGCGCGGACGCGGCCCCATTCGGCGCCGGCGACGATGAGGTCGCCGATGTGCAGCGTGCCGCGCTGCACCAGCACGGTCGCCACCGGGCCGCGGCCGCGGTCGAGCTTGGCCTCGATCACGGTGCCTTCGGCGGCGCGCGACGGGTTGGCCTTGAGGTCGAGGATTTCGGCCTGCAGCCCGATCATTTCGAGCAGCTTGTCGATGTTGGTCTTCTTGGTCGCAGAGAGCTCGACGTCGACCACGTCGCCGCCGAGCGATTCGACCTGCACCTCGTGCTGCGAGCAGATCGGTGCGCACGCGCGTCGGGTTGGCGTCCGGCTTGTCGATCTTGTTGATGGCGACGATCATCGGCACCTTCGCCGCCTTGGCGTGGTTGATGGCCTCGACCGTCTGCGGCATCACGCCGTCGTCGGCGGCGACCACCAGCACGACGATGTCGGTGACCTTGGCGCCGCGGGCGCGCATCGCCGTGAACGCGGCGTGGCCGGGCGTGTCGATGAAGGTGATCTTGCCGTGCGACGGCGACTTCACCTGGTAGGCGCCGATGTGCTGGGTGATGCCGCCGGCTTCGCCGGCCGCGACGTTGGTCGAGCGGATGGCGTCGAGCAGCGAGGTCTTGCCGTGGTCGACGTGGCCCATCACGGTCACGACCGGCGCGCGCGGCTCGAGCGACGCCGGATCGTCGGCGACGTCGAACACGCCTTCCTCGACGTCGGCTTCGGCGACGCGCTTGACGGTGTGGCCGAGTTCCTCGGCGATGAGCTGGGCGGTGTCGGCGTCGATCACGTCGTTGATCGTCACCATCTGGCCTTGCTTCATCAGAATCTTGATGACGTCCACCGATCGCTCGGCCATGCGGTTGGCGAGGTCCTGGATGGTGATCGCCTCCGGGATCGTCACCTCGCGGATCATCTTCTCGCGCGGCTCGTCGGTCTGCCCCTGGGTGCGGCGGCGCTCGCGGCGGCGGAATGACGCTTCCGATCGCTCGCGCACATCGTCGGCGCTGAGCGCGGTAACGAGCGTGAGGCGGCCGCGCGGCCGTTCGGTCGCGGTCTTGGCGGCGCGTGTCGGCCGCTGCGGCGGAGCCGCAGGTCGCATCGCGCCGCCGGGGCCGCGCCGGAATTTCGGCGCCTCGTCTTCGTCGGCTTCGAGCACGGGACGTGCGCCTGGGCGGGCGGCGGTTTCGCCCTCGCCGAAGCGTTTCTTCGCGACCTCGTCGGCCTTGCGTTTGGTTTCTTCGTCGCGCTTGTGACGGGCTTCGTCCTCGCGCTTGCGGGCTTCGGCGGCCTCGCGCTCGGCCTTCTCGACCGCGTCGCGCTGTTGGCGGATCTTGGCCTCTTCCTCGGCGATCTTGCGCTCTTCGGCCTCGCGCAGACGGGCATCGCCGAGCGCGTGGGCGCGGCGGTTGCGCTCCTCGTCGGTCAGGGTGCGCAGCACCACGCCGGAGGGTTTCGGCGCGGGCGCGGCCGGGGCGGCGGCGGGTGCAGGCGCTGCGGGAGCCGCCTTTGCGGCCGGGGCGGCAGGCTTCGTGGCGGGCGCCGCAGGCGCCGCACGTTTCGCCGCAGGAGCGGCGGCGGCCGGCGCCGCGGCCTCGGGTTTGCCGTCGCCGCCGATGCGCCGCTTCTTGACCTCGACGACCACCTGCTTGCTGCGGCCATGGCTGAAGCTCTGGCGCACTGTGCCGGTTTCGGTGCGCGGCTTGAGCGACAGCGTCGACTTGCCGACGCTCAGCGTCTTGCCGTCAGGGGTCTTCGTATCAGCCATTCCGATCTCGAATCCTGTCAGTTCTGTTCACGGCCTCGGCCGCTTTCGTCGGGCTTGCCGCTCCGAAAGCGCTCGAGGCGCGCGAAACGCGCCAAAAACGTGTCATTCGCAGGCCCGGCAAGCAGAGCTGCATGTACCACATTTGACCGGCCCAATGCCAAATCCAATTGGGCCGTCGTGAAGGCGGTGACGATGGGAAGTTTCTCGCCGCCGGGCTGCCGCCGCAGCGCGCCGCCGAGCTTGGCAACGCCATCCGTTCCGGCATCGGCCGCGTGGATCAAGCCTGCGATCTCATCGTGGGCAATCGCCGCCTCGACCTTGGCGAAACCCGCCACCACCTGTCCGGATTTGCCGGCGATGGCGAGCGCATCGAGCGCCGCACGGACCAGAAGCCGCTCGGTCAGATCGAGAAGCCCGGGCGTCAAGCGGATGTCGCGCTTGAAGCCGCGGGCGAACACGTTGCGGGCGATGGCGTCCTTGAGCGTCGCATAGTCGGCCGTGATCCAGAGGCCGCGGCCGGGCAGCTTGCGCTTGAGGTCGGGCACCACGCCTTCGGGGCCGACCACGAACCGGATCATCTCGTCGACCGGCTTCACCGCGCGGCTAACGACGCACAATCGCTCCGCGCCCGGGCCGCCTTTGTGCGGTCCGGCGTCGAGTTCGTCACTATACCTGCGGGCGAGCATCGGCGTGTTGGCGCTCCATTCAGGCCGGTGCCGCCGGAGCTTCGGCCGGCGCCTCTTCGGCGGCCGGCGGCGGGGCAAGATCGGCCTCGGTGATCCACCCGGCCTTGAGGCGGGCCTGCATGATCATGGCCTCGGCGTCCTCGCGCGACATTCGTCGTCGAGGATGCCGGGCTCGCGCTTGCTCTCGCCGTCCTTGCGCTCGGTCCAGCCGACCAGATCGTCGGTGGCGCAGCCGGCCAGATCCTCGATCGACTTGATGCCGTTCTCGCCGAACTTGACCAGCATCGCCGTGGTCACGCCGGGAACGTCGCTTGCAGCGCGTCCTCGACGCCGAGTTCCTTGCGCTTGGCGTCGAGCTCGCCCTCGATCTTGGCGAGATATTCGCGCGCGCGGATCTGCAGTTCGCGCGCGGTGTCCTCGTCGAAGCCCTCGATGGCGGCGAGTTCCTTCTCCTCCACCAGCGCCAGCTCCTCGACCGAGCCGAAGCCTTCCGAGGCGAGCAACTGCCCGACCACCTCGTCGACGTCGAGCGCTTCCATGAACACCTTGGTGCGGTTCTGGAACTCGGCCTGGCGGCGCTCCGATTCCTCCTGCTCGGTGAGGATGTCGATGTCCCAGCCGGTAAGCTGCGAGGCAAGCCGCACGTTCTGGCCGCGCCGACCGATCGCGAGCGAAAGCTGCGCGTCCGGAACCACGACCTCGATGCGCTCGCGGTCCTCGTCGAGCACCACCTTGGCGACCTCGGCCGGAGCCAGCGCGTTGACGACGAAGGTCGCGATGTCCGGCGACCAGGGAATGATGTCGATCTTCTCGCCCTGCAGTTCGTTCACCACCGCCTGCACGCGCGAGCCGCGCATGCCGACGCAGGCGCCGACCGGATCGACCGAGGAATCGCGCGAGATCACCGCGATCTTGGCGCGCGAGCCCGGATCGCGGGCCACCGCCTTGACCTCGACGATGCCGTCGTAGATTTCCGGCACCTCCTGGGCGAACAGCTTGGCCATGAACTGCGGATGGGTGCGGGACAGGAAAATCTGCGGCCCGCGCGGCTCGCGGCGCACGTCGTAGATGTAGGCGCGGACGCGGTCGCCGTTGCGCAGCGTCTCGCGCGGCAGCATCTCGTCGCGGCGGATGATGGCCTCGCCGCGGCCGAGATCGACGACCACGTTGCCGTATTCGACGCGCTTGACGATGCCGTTGACGATGTCGCCGATGCGGTCCTTGTATTCGGCGTACTGCCGGTCGCGCTCGGCCTCGCGCACCTTCTGCACGATCACCTGCTTGGCCGATTGCGCGGCGATGCGGCCGTATTCCAGCGGCGGCAGCGTGTCGGCGATGGTGTCGCCGACCTGCGCCGCGGGATTGCGCTTCTTGGCGTCCTCGACGCTGATCTGGTTGGACGGGTTCTCGACATGGTCGACCACCAGCATGTGGCGCGACAGCCGCAGTTCGCCGGTCTTCGGATTGATCTCGGCGTGGACGTCGGTCTCGGCGCCGTAGCGCGAGCGCGCCGCCTTGGCGATCGCGTCCTCCATCGCCGTGACGACGATCGTGCGGTCGATCGACTTCTCGCGGGCGACCGCGTCCGCGATCTGCAACAGCTCGAGCCTGTTGGCGCTGACGGCCATCGCTCATTCTCCTTCGTTGGGCTGGTGCCGGTCGTGCCGTTGGTTGTCGTTCTGGGCTTGCTTGGCGCTCGGCCTGCTTGCTGCGCCGGAGCGCTTCGGCGATCAGCGCGTCGGTGAGGACGAGCTTGGCCTCCGCCATCTCCTCGATCGGCAGCAGCACGTCGGCGGGCTCGCCTGCCGGCACGTCGTCGCGCTGGACGCGCGCCGACGTCGCCTTCGGTGCCGAGCAACTGGCCGCGGAAGCGCTTGCGGCCGTCGACCGCCACCGCCATCTCGATCTTCACGACGTTGCCGGCGTAGCGATCGAAATCGGATTGGCGCACCAGCGGGCGGTCGAGGCCGGGCGAGGACATCTCCAGCCGGTAGGCGCGATCGACCGGATCGGCGGCGTCGAGCACCGGCGACAGCGCGCGCGAGGCGGTCTCGCAATCCTCGATCGTCATGGTGCCGTCGGGCCGCTCCGCCATCACCTGCACGGTGCAGCCGTCGGCGCCGGAAACGCGCACGCGCACCAGCCGATAGCCGAGCCCTTCGAGCACGGGCTCGACGATCGCGGCGACCCGGGCGGCAAGTCCCGGCTCGACGATCAGGCGCGGCTCGGCGGCCGGTTGTGGTCTCGTTCGTCTCGTTCATTCGCGCCTTGGCGCCGCTCTCGTAAACTACTGTTTTTGCTGTCTTTTTCTTGCCGGCCCGGTCGGCCGGAGCTCGGGTAACAAAAAAGAGCGGGTCCCGGGGGGCCCACTCTCAAAAGCCGATCTGACTTATGAGGATCCATACAGACGGTCTGTAAGAATGCGCGGAATATAGCGATTTGCCGCCCGTCGTGCAAGGGCAAGGTTTGGCTAACGGTTCGTTCACAAAGCCATTCTACCTTCTCGAAGCGTGCGGTCAGCGTGCCGTCAGCGTGCCGTGGGTGGCAGGAATTCTCGAATGTCTGCGTCCGCGTCGCTGATCCCCGAGCTTGAAGACATCATCCAGCACGGCTCGCAGGAGCAGGCGGGCCGCGACCGTCAAGCGCATCGCCAATCTGTTCGTCGACGGCGCGCCGCATTTCAACGAAGACCATATCGGCCTGTTCGACGACGTGCTGTGCCGGCTGGTGATCGAGATCGAGACCAAGGCGCGCGCCGAAATGGCGCGAACTGCTGGCGCCGATCGCGAACGCGCCGACCGAGTTGATGCGCCAGCTCGCGCATCGACGACGACATCGCGGTGGCCGGCCCGGTGCTTGACGCAATCGGCGCGGCTGAAGGAGACCGAGCTGGTCGAGCTGGCCAGCACCAAGGGCCAGGCGCATCTCGCCGCCATCGCCGGCCGCAGGGACATCGGCGAGGCCGTCACCGACGTGCTGGTGCGGCGCGGCGACACCGAGGTGGTGCGCAACGTCGCCGACAATCAGTCCGCCAAGCTGTCGGAAGGCGGCTTCTCCGCGCTGGTGCAAGCGCGCGGAAGGCGACGGCGATCTGGCCGAGAAGGTCGGCCAGCGGGCCGACATTCCGCCGCATCTGTTCCGCGATCTGCTGGTGCGCGCGACCGCCGTGGTGCAGCAGCGGCTGCTGTCAGGCGGCCAAGCCCGAGACCCGGAACGAAATCCAGCGCGTGCTCGACAAGGTCTCCAAGGAATTCAGCAGCGGCACGCCGGCGCGCGATTACGCGGCGGCGCAGCGCGCCGTGCTCGAGATGCAGACCAGGCCGGCAAGCTCGGCGAAACCGAACTTGCCGAGTTCGCCAAGACAAGAAGTTCGAGGAGACGGTGGCGGCGCTGTCGCTGCTGTGCGGCGTTCCGATCGAGACGGCGGACCGGCTGATGGCCGGCGACCGGCCCGACCCGATCCTGATCCTGTGCAAGGCCGCCGGCTACGGCTGGACCACGGCGCGCGCGATCATCATGGCGCGGCCGAGCGCCAAAGGCACGTCCACCCAGGCGCTCGATGCGGCCTTCGCCAATTTCGAGAAGCTGTCGCCCTCGACCGCGCAGCGCGTGGTGCGGTTCTGGCAGGTGCGCCAGCCGGAAGGCAGCGCGGGTTATTAGGGCATACCCACAAAGCGAGCTTGCTGAGGGCGTCTTGCTCGATGTCTGCTTTTACGGATAGCGATCGAGTAGCGGACGCTGTTTTATGTCGGCTTCGTGCCACACAAGCTGCCATATGCACCGCAGCAATTTGAAGCCTTATTCGATCACCTCGTCGGCACGCCCGAGCAGCATCGGCGGCACTTCGAGGCCGATCGCCTTGGCCGCCTTGAGATTGATCACCAGCTCGAACTTGGTCGGTTGCTCGACGGCCAACTCGCCCGGATTCGCTCCTTTCAGAATCTTGTCGACATATATTGCGAGCCGCTGGAATGAAGCTTTGAGGTTGGGCCCATAGGTCATGGTGCCGCCCGATTTGGCGAATTCCGACCATCCAGAAATAACCGGAATACGCTGCAGTGCTGCAAATTCAATGATTTGCTTTCGATGCTGCATGACCAGCCCATCCGGCAGGACGATCATTGCTTCGGCGCCCGCCGGCACGTATGCGCTCCAACGCCGGCTCGATTTCGGCGGCCGACCGCATTTGAGTAAAGGAAACGCTCGATACCGAGCCGTTTGGCGCCCTGCTCGGATTCTTTCAGCTCGCGTTGCTCGCCCGGATGCAATGGGTTGGACAATATCGCCACGCGCGTGACGTGCGGAAACGCCTCACGCAACAGCTCGACCCGCTTCGCATTCACCTCGTAGGACATGAATGTTGCGCCGGTGAAATTTCCGCCTGGGCGGCTGAAGCTATTCACCAGCCCAGCCTCCACCGGATCGCCGCTATAACCGAACACCACGGGAGTCGAGTCGATTGCTCGGCGCACGAGGGGCACGATCGCTCCCTGGGCCACGATAACTTGTACATTGAGCGCCAGCAGTTCGCGCACGAGTTCCGGCACGCGATCACGGATGTTGGCCGGCCAACGCGGCTCGATGATGAGGGATTGACCTTCGACATAGCCCAACTGCCGCAGTCCCTGCCTAAAGGCTTCAAAGAACTCCGATCCTTGGGGCGTGCCGATGGCGATCCATCCGATTCGCGGCACCCGTTGCCGGCTGCTGCGCGTGCGCAGCGAGCGGCCACATAGCCGCTACTCCACCCAGCGCACCGAGAAATTCCCGTCGCCTCATGTCCGCCTCTAGGCTCAGGCAACGCATCGTATCGGTTCAAGCGAGTGCTTTGATAGGGGCCGAAGCAAGCTTCGCTACTGCAACACAAGATGCTGGCGAATGTCTCTGTTGGGGTCACAAAAGGCGAAATGCCGTAGCGAGCCCATGTGGTCCGCTTTCCAACCCATAGGGCCGCCAGAACGACGCGTCCGGCCGTGGAGAGGTTGTGCGAATGACGGCTATTTCCTTCTGAAAATCAGATAGCACGGCACGCGGCCTTCGCGCTTGGCCTTGGCCTCGTAGCGCGTGCCGGAGAAACCCGGCCACGGCTGCCGCCAGTCGTCGGCCCGCTCCGCGGTCCAGGCGAAATCGGGCGAGCGCTGCAGCCGCAGCCAGCGTCCAGGCCACATAATCGGCGATGTCGCTGGCGAAGCGGAATTCGCCGCCCGGCCGCACGATGCGCGCGATCGCGGCGACGCTTTCGTCCTGCACGAAGCGGCGCTTCCAATGCCGCCGCTTCGGCCAGGGATCGGGATAGAGCAGATCGAAGCGGGCGAGGCTCGCGGCCGGCAGCCAGGCCAGCAGCTCGGTGGCGTCGCCGTGATGCAGGCGGATGTTCGTCGAGCTTGCGCTCGTCGATCGCGGCCAGCGCCTTGGCCATGCCGTTGACGAACGGCTCGATGCCGATGAAGCCGGTGCGCGGATGGCGCTCGGCCTCGGCGATCAGATGCTCGCCGCCGCCGAAGCCGCTTTCCAGCCGCACGTCGTCGACGCCGTCGAACAGCGCGCGCAGATCGGCCGGCGCGGGTTGCGACAGGTCGAGCGCCAGCTGCGGCAGCAGCGTGTCGATCAGCGCCGCCTGGCGCGGCCGCAGCGTATGGCCCTTGCGCCGGCCGAAGAACGCGCCGGTTCGTTTGCCCTGTTCGCTTCTAGTCATCATGGTGTCATCGTCCGCGAAGGCGGGCGATCCAGTAAACACCGACGTTTCGCAAACGTCAGGGTTCCGAGAATACTGGATGCCCCGCTTTCGGGGGCATGACAGTCAGGATTTGTGAACCGTCGTGCCGTCGCAAACGAGATGGCCAGGACGAGCCCGGCCATGACGCATCTTCTTCTGGATCCCCGCTTTCGCGGGGATGAACGGCTTCAGCCGTTCACTTCAGCGCGCTCTTGAGCTGGCCCACGAGGTTGGTCTGCTCCCAGGAGAAGCCGCCGTCCTTGTCCGGCGCGCGGCCGAAATGGCCGTAGGCCGCGGTGCGGCGGTAGATCGGCCGGTTGAGCTTGAGCGAGCGGCGGATGTTGGTCGGGGTGAGCCGGAAGATTTCCGGCAGCACCTTCTCGAGCTTCTGCTCCTCGACCTTGCCGGTGCCGTGGGTGTCGACCAGCACCGACATCGGATCGGCGACGCCGATCGCATAGGCGACCTGGATGGTGCAGCGCTCGGCGAGGCCGGCCGCCACCACGTTCTTGGCGAGATAGCGCGCGGCATAGGCGGCCGAGCGGTCGACCTTGGTCGGGTCCTTGCCGGAGAACGCGCCGCCGCCGTGCGGGGCATAGCCGCCGTAGGTGTCGACGATGATCTTGCGGCCGGTCAGGCCGCAGTCGCCGTCCGGACCGCCGACCACGAAGTTGCCGGTCGGGTTGACCAGGAAGTCGGACGCCTTCTTCGGCATCCAGCCCTTCGGCAGCGCCGATTCGACCGCGGTCGGCGATCATCTCCTTGATCATGCCGGGCGTGTACTTCTTGTTGTTGCGGCTCTTCTCGTTGTGCTGCGTCGAGACCACGACCTTGGTGCAGCCGACCGGCTTGCCGTTGACGTATTTCACCGTGACCTGGCTCTTGGCGTCGGGCTGCAGGTCGAGCAAGCTGAGCCGCCGCGGCGCTTCTCCGACAGCACCTTCAGGATCTTGTGTGCGAAGTAGATCGGCGCCGGCATGAACGAGCCCTTCTCGTAGACCTCGCTCTCGGTGCAGGCGTAGCCGAACATCATGCCCTGGTCGCCGGCGCCTTCCTCCTCGCCGCCCTTCTTCTTCTTGGCATTGACGCCCATGGCGATGTCGGGCGACTGGCCGTGCAGCAGCACCTCGACGTCGGCGCCGTGATAGGAGAAGCCGTTCTGGTCGTAGCCGATGTCCTTGACCACGCCGCGGGCGATCTCGGTGATCAGCTCGCGGTCGACCACCGACACGCCGTGGATGGTGCGGAACAAGCTGGCCGCGGCCTTCGCCGGCGACCACGATCTTGTTGGTGGTGCAGAGCGTCTCGCAGCCCAGCCGGGTGTTGATCAGGCTGTCGTCGGCGATGCCGAGCTTGATGTCCTTCTCGATGAAGGCGTCGAGGATGGCGTCGGAAATCTGGTCGCAGACCTTGTCCGGATGACCTTCGGATACGGATTCGCTGGTGAAGAGATAGTTGGCGTGGGGCACCGGAACACACTCCTGAGAGGGCGGGCTGATAGGGCCGCGCCGGACAATCCGCTGCGTGGTTTTTGCAGTGTCCTCAAGCGCGGTCAAGATGTGGGCAGTCGTGGGCAAACGCCCAGGTCGTGGCGCCGCGGCGAATTGGACTTCGTTTTGAGCGCGATCTTGTCCGAAAACCAGTCTCCGCTTCGGGATCACGCTCTAACGTCTTCCTCGTCCGCGATCTGCTCGACCAGATCGACGATCCGGCGGCGCAGCTTGGCGTTCTTGATGCCCATGAAAGCCTTGGTCAGCGCCAAGCCGTCGGAGGTCGCCAGGAAGTCGGACACGTAGGCGGGCGAGGGCGCCTCGGACAATCCGTCCTGGCTGCGCGCCCGGCGCGCTCGGCGCGCCTTCGAAGAAGAACGACACCGGCACTTGCAGGATGTGCGCGATCTGCTGCAAGCGGCTGCGCCGATCCGGTTGGCGCCCTTCTCGTATTTCTGCACTTGCTGAAACGTCAGACCGAGCGCGTCGCCGAGCTTCTCCTGACTCATGCCAAGCATCATGCGCCGCATACGCACGCGCGCGCCCACGTGCTTGTCGGTGGGATTGGGCGCCTTCTTCGCCATCATCGTGCTTGACTCGCTCCGGTGGAACTCTATTGCACACAGTTCAAACCAGCGCGCAATGCGTGAATTGCAAGTTATTGGTGTCACGCCCAAGGCCTCGTGCAGCGCCAACCGACGATTACCGGTTCACAAGTGGCGAATGTGGTCCACTTGATACGCAATTTTAGCGGTACGGCGCACCAATTTAGTGGTAGCGCACACCAATTCAGTGGCGAAATATTGCTGCGATCACGGCCACATAGCGGTGCGCGATGAATTCTCGATATGAAGTATAAATTGTTTTAACCGCGCCAAACGCGGCGTCGGACGACGAAGATTAAGGCAGCGAGGATCACCAGCATTACGCCGGCATCGCCGGTGCGCGCGTAGAGCGGCGCGTTGATGCGGCGCGGCAGCGGCGCGTCCATCACGCCCTCGGTGCCGAGCGGCAGCGATTTGATGATGCGGCCGAGCGGATCGACCACCGCGGAAATACCGGTGTTGGCCGCGCGCACCAGCGGCAGGCCCTGCTCGATCGCGCGCACGCGCGCCTGCTGCAGATGCTGATAGGGACCGGTGCTGACGCCGAACCAGCCGTCGTTGGTGAGATTGATCATCCAGCCCGGACGCGGCTCGCCGCGCGGCAAAGCCTCGCCGGGAAAAATGATCTCGTAGCAGATGAACGGCAGCATGCGGGGCGCCTGCGGCACGCTCATGGTGCGGCGCCGCTCGCCCGGAATAAAGCCGCCCGGCAGCTTGGTGAGCTGCATCAGGCCGAGCTTCTCGAGCAAATCCTGGAACGGCAGGTATTCGCCGAACGGCACCAGATGGATCTTGTCGTAGACCGACAGGATCGAGCCGTCGTGGTCGATCACGTAGATCGAATTGTAGGCGCGCTCCGATCTTCCGGCCGGCCGGCAGCTCCGGCGCGCGCACCGCGCCGGTGATCAGCACCGTGCCCTGCCGGCAGCAGCGCAGCGATCTGCGCCAGCGCGTCGGGCTCGCGCGTCAGCAGGAACGGAAACGCCGACTCCGGCCAGATCAGATGCGTGGCGTCGCGCACGCCGGCCGATTGCGGGCCGGTGGAGCGGTCCGACAGCTCGAGGTAGTGGCGCATCACGCGCTGCTTGGCGCCGTAGTTGAACTTTTCGTCCTGCTGCAGATTGGGCTGCATGATGCGCAGCCGCACGTCATCGACAAACGCGGTCGGCGTGCGCGTCGAGCCGCAACGCGCCGTAGCCCGCGAGCGCCGCGAGCAGCAGCAAGCCGAGCGCAAGCGGCAGCCACGGCCGCCGCGTGTCGGTGCGATCGTCGGTGAACAGAGCCGGGCTCGCGAACACCGCGACCGCGACGAAGGTCAGCCCCCAGATGCCGATCAGCGCCGCGGCCTGCGCCAGCACCAGCGGCCCGGTCAGCGCGTAGCCGTAAGTGTTCCAGGGAAACCCGGTGAGCAGATGGCCGCGCAGCCATTCGGCCGACGGTGAGCGCCACCGCGAGCGCAATCAGCCGCGCCGGCCCGCGCGTCCAGATCACGCGCGCCAGCGCCAGGCCGAGCCCGGTGTAGCATGCGAGGTACGCCGGCAGGCCCAGTGACCGCGAACGGCAGCAGCCAGCCGAAGGTCTTGGCGTCGACCAGGAAAGCGTAGCCGATCCAGTAAAGACCGGCGACGAAATAGCCGAAGCCGAACCACCAGCCGGCGATGCGCCGCGCTCGAGCACGCCGCCGAGGCGGCCGGCGGCGGCGCCGTCGACCAGCCACACCATGCACCGGGAAGGTCAGGAACAGCACCGGCCAGGCGTCGAACGGCGCCAGCGCCAGCGCCGACAGCGGCGCCGGCGACGAACGCGACCAGCGCCCGCCGCCAGCCCCAGCTCAGCACGATCCAGTGCGCGAGACGCGTGACGCGGACGAGCGTGGCGAAAGGTGCGTCGATGGTCGTCACGATTTGGTCGGTGCGTTGGGGTCTGCGGGTTGCGGTGTGGACGTTGCGCCGTCGGCGTCGCAGACGCAATCGCCGGGCTGGCCGCTTCGGGCGCGCTGTAGCGGCGGCGGCCGTCGCGGTCGCGCTCGATCGGGCGATCCTTGCTGCGGTGGATGCGGACCTTCTTGATCCGGCGCGGATCGGAATCCAGCACCTCGATCTCGAAGCCGGTCGGGCCTGGCACCAGTTCGCCGCGCAGCGGCAGCCGGCCGACCTGCGCCATCAGATAGCCGCCGATGGTATCGACCTCCTCGGCTGCCTCGCCGACGTTGAAGGCGACGCCGACCGCGGCGGTGACGTCGTCGAGGCTCGCGCGCGCGTCGGCGACGAACGAGCCGTCGGGTTGGCGACCACCGCCGGCAGCTCGTCCTCGTCGTGCTCGTCGGCGATCTCGCCGACGATCTGCTCGACGATGTCCTCCATCGAGACCAGGCCGTCGGTGCCGCCGTATTCGTCGACCACCAGCGCGAGATGGATGCGGGTCGCCTGCATCTTCTCCGAGCAGGTCGAGCGCCGGCATCGACGGCGGCACGAACAGCATCTCGCGCATGATCCGGGTCGCCGAAAGCGGCATCGAGAGATCGATCGGCGCTGAGATCGAGGCCGGCGATACGCGGCTTTCTTGCGCCTGCGTCGGCTTCTCCGGGTCGACCGTGGCCTTGCGCGGTCATGAACGCGATCAGGTCGCGGATGTGCACCATGCCGATCGGATCGTCGAGCGTGTCGTCGATAAACCACGAGCCGCGAATGGCCGGCCTTCTCGAACACCTTCACCAGCTCGCCGAGCGAAATGTCCTGCTGCACGGCGACGATGTCGCCGCGCGGCACCATGACGTCCTCGATCCGGCGGCCGCGCAGCGCCAGGATGTTCTTGATCATGGTGCGCTCTTCCGGCGAGACGCCGGTTTCGCCGGGCCCGGCGGCTTCGAGCACAACCTCGATGTCGGCGCGGGTCGGGCCGTTCTTCCAGCCGAACAGCGCGCGGGCGAGCCGGGCGAAGAAGCCTTCGCTCTCGGCGTCGGCCCTGCGCGCGACCGGCACCGGCAGGTTGCGCGGTTCGTTCGAAGCGCCGGCCGGCTCAGCCGGGCGGCCGTGGGCGTGTCGCTGTCAGCCATGATGCGGTTTACGTCTCAGCGTCGCGCACGGCGTAGGGGTCGGGCATCGCCGAGGCGCGCCAGAATCCTGCGCTCCAGCCGTTCCATCTGTCTCGGCGTCGCGGTCGTTGCTCGTGGTCGTAGCCGAGGAGATGCAGAAATCCATGGACGGCGAGATGGGCGAGATGATGGTCGAACGGCTTGCCTTCGGCGGCCGCTTCGCGCGCGGTGGTCTGATAGGCGATGACGATGTCGCCGATATATGGGGACGCGGACCGGCCTTTGCCCGCGCGTCGGCGGCCGGGAACGACAGCACGTTGGTCGGCGCGTTCTTGTCGCGCCATTCGCCGTTGAGCGCGCGGATCGCCGAATCATCGCTGAGCACGATAGCAAGCTCGGCCCGCCGCGTTGAGACGGCTTTGGCCGCGGCCAAAACCGCCGTTTTGACGATGGTTTCGGCCGGCGGCCGCCTGCGCCAGCGCGCTGAGCGGACGATGATCTCGATTTTCACTTTGTTCTCCCTCCGCCGCCTGCGGTGCGGGGTTCCGGAGGCGCCGCGCGAGGCGGCGAGTCCGGCTCATTCCTTGGTCCCGTCCTTCGCGCGGCGTCGCGCGGCGTCCGCCTTGTCGTAGGCCGCGACGATCCGCGCCACCAGTTCGTGGCGGATCACGTCGCTCGGCGGTGAAGATCGCGTGGCCGATGCCCTCGACGCCGTCGAGCAGCCGCGTCGCCTCGTGCAGGCCCGATGTCTGGCCGGGCGGCAGGTCGACCTGGCTCGGATCGCCGGTGACGATCATGCGGCTGTTCTCGCCGAGCCGGGTGAGGAACATCTTCATCTGCATCGCGGTGGTGTTCTGCGCCTCGTCGAGGATGACGACGGCGTTGGACAGCGTGCGGCCGCGCATGAAGGCGAGCGGCGCGATCTCGATCTCGCCGGTCTGCAGCGCGCGCTCGACGATGCGCGCGTCCATCAGGTCGAACAGCGCGTCGTAGATCGGCCGCAGATACGGATCGACCTTCTCGCGCATGTCGCCGGGCAGGAAGCCGAGCCGCTCGCCGGCCTCGACCGCCGGCCGCGACAGGATGATGCGGTCGACTTCCTTGCGCTCGAACAGCGCCACCGCATAGGCGACCGCGAGCCAGGTCTTGCCGGTGCCGGCGGGTCCGGTGCCGAACACCAGCGCGTGCCGGCGCAGCGCGCGGATGTAGGCGTCCTGCGCGGTGGTGCGCGCGCGCACCGGGCGCTTGCGCAGGTTGATCTCCTCGAAATCGGGCCGCGTCGCGGCCTGGTCGAAATCGAACAGCGAGCCCTGCGCGATGGCGAGCCGGATCGCGCCTTCGACGTCGCCGGCGGCGAGATCCTGGCCGCGCTTGATGTTCTCGTAGAGGCTTTCCAGCACGCGCCGCGCCTGCTCGACGGCGTCGCGCGAGCCTGCGAAGGTGACGTGGTTGCCGCGCTGCTCGGCGACGACGTCGAGCCGGCGCTCGATCAGCGCAAGGTTCTGGCCGTACTGGCCGAACAGCACGGAGGCGTGGCGGTTGTCGTCGAAGGCCAGCACGACCTGGGTCGGGCCGTCTTCGGCTGGACGCGATCAGTCCCTGGCCGGGTCCGAGCGGGGGCGGCGCCATCAGGCTTCTAACGCTTCGACTTGCAAATGAGCGGTGTCACTTCGGCACGCCGGTCAACGCGCCGAACAGGCTGTTGGGCGCGACTTCGGTGATTCGTCACTGCTGCGATCTCGCCGATCAATGATGGCGGCGCCATGACCTGCACCGGCTGCAGATACGGCGAGCGGCCGACGATCTGGCCGGGATGCCGGCCGGTCCTCTCGAACAGCACGTCGAAGGTCTGCCCTTCGCAGCGCGCCATGAACGCAGCCTGATGCCGGTCGATCTCGCGCTGCAGCCGCTGCAGCCGCTCGTCCTTCACAGCTTCGGGCAATTGCTCCATCTCGGCGGCGGGCGTGCCGGGCCGCGGCGAATACTTGAACGAGAACGCGCTGGCGTAGCCGACCTCGCCGACGAGATGCAGCGTGTCGCTGAAATCGTCTTCGGTCTCGCCCGGGAAGCCGACGATGAAATCCGACGAGAACGCGATGTCCGGCCGCGCCGTGCGCAGCCGCTCGATGACGGCAAGATAATCCGCGCGGGTGTGGCGGCGGTTCATGGCGTCGAGGATGCGGTCGGAGCCGGATTGCACCGGCAGATGCAGTTGCGGCATCAGCGCCGGCAGATCGCGGTGCGCGGCGATCAAGCTGTCGTCCATGTCGCGCGGGTGGCTGGTGGTGTAGCGCAGGCGCGCCACGCCGGGAATTTCCGCAAGCCGGTGCAGCAGCCGGCCGAGTGTCGAACCGCGGCCGCCGTCGTCATCGCCGTGATAGGCGTTGACGTTCTGGCCGATCAGCGTGATCTCGCGCACGCCGGCCTCGGCCAGACGCTCGCGCCTCGGCGACGATCTTGGCCACCGGCCGCGACACTTCGGCGCCGCGCGTATAGGGCACCACGCAGAAGGTGCAGAACTTGTCGCAGCCCTCCTGCACGGTGATGAAGGCCGAGACGCCGCGCTTTCGGGTCGCCGCGCGGCTCGGCGCCGCCAGATGCTCGAACTTGTCCTCGACCGGAAACTCGGTGTCGATGACTTTGCCGCTGTCGCGCTGCGCGCCAGCATCTCCGGCAGGCGGTGATAGCTCTGCGGCCCGACCACGAGATCGACGGCCGGCGCGCGGCGGATGATCTCCGCGCCTTCGGCCTGCGCGACGCAGCCGGCGACCGCGACCTTGACGTCGCGGCCCTGCGCGCGCCGCGGCCTCCTTCAGCACGCGCATGCGGCCGAGCTCGGAATAGACCTTCTCGGCCGCCTTCTCGCGGATGTGGCAGGTGTTGAGGATGATGAGATCGGCGTCGTCCGGCGTCGCGGTCTCGACGTAGCCCTGCGGGGCGAGCGTGTCCGCCATACGATGGGAATCGTAGACGTTCATCTGGCAGCCGTAGGACTTGACGAAGAGCTTGCGGGTCATGCCTGGGGCGACGGAGTTCCTATGATCTCAGCCTATTGGAACAATCGGGCAGGCAGCATATGGCCCGCACGCCGTGTTGTTCTAGACCTTTTCAGCGCAAAAGGAAAACGATGTTCGAGCCTGCCGAAATCGCTTCCTGCTAAATGCCTGGTCGCGGACGATGGCTCGCGCCAACCGGTATTGGCGGAAGCGTCGATGAGACGCTCCCGCTCTGCCGAAGCATGCTCTACGAGAGCAAACGCACCGACTCGCCTTGTTGCTCGATCAACTGCACGGCCTTTTTGTCGAACGAGACGAACGTGTCTGCGCCGAGCCAGCGGCCCTCATAGGCGATGACGCCATCGGCAAAATCGCCGCCTGCCTCCAGCACGGCGAGGCCCGCCTCGGCGGCGGGCCGGTTGACCACGACGTTGGCGCCATCGATCAGGCGGCGGATCGCCTCAGCGACCTCAGCGGACGGAATCCTGTAGCCCTGCGCCAGCACCCAGACCAACTCGCAGAGCGCGGGGATCGCCAGCGCCACGACGTCGGCCTTGGCAAGCTCCTCCTGCGCAATCCGGCTCTGCCGCCGGTCGTCGCCGGTCATGGCGCGGATAAGCAGATTGGTGTCGGCAGTGATCTTCATCGTCGCCCGGACCAGCCGCGCCGCGTAGCCTCATTAATCTGTTCGATCGAGAGCCGCGGACCGCCCCGCTTCCTGAACACGTTGAAGACATCGGAAATCTTGCCTGCAGAGCGCGCGGCCTTCATCTCGATCCGGCCGTCGGGAAGCACATCGACGGCGACCTTGTCGCCCGGTTGCACGCCGAGATGTTTCAGCAGGTCCTTACGGAGCGTGACCTGGCCTTTGGCGGTGACGGTCAATGCGTTCATGGACAGAATGTAAGGTAAAACTGCCTTACCCGCAAGGCTGCCGGGCGTTGAAACCCTCGGCCGCGCGCGGCGCTTTGACTTTGGTCCTTCGGCCGTCCTGTGACCTTGATCATATGGTCTGACCCTCGAACCTCTGCAATGATGGGATGCTATTGGGGCCGCCTCCCACCAACGGGCCGGGGCGGCATTGCGAAAACGGGAGGACGGAAATGAAGGCGAAATCACAGCAGGCTGGGCGCGGCGGAAAGATCGACCGGCAGCGCCGCAGGCTCGTCAAGCTCATAGCCGCGGGCGGCGCCGCCGCTGTCGCGCCGTCGTGGCTGTATTCGGCCGGAGCTGCCGGACGCGCCATCAAGATCGGCATGATCAGCCCGTCGACCGGGCCGATCGCGGCGTTCGGCGAAGCCGACCAATGGGTTCTGGCGGAGGCCAAGAAAATACTGGCGAAAGGCGTCACCGTCGCCGGCGAGACCCACCCGGTGGAAATCCTCTACCGCGACAGCCAGTCGAACCCGAACCGGGCGTCGGAGGTCGCGGCGCAGCTCATCAATCGCGACAAGATCGACATCATGATGGCCTCCTCGACCGGCGACACCGTTATTCCGGTCGCCGATCAATGCGAGCTCGCCGGCGTCCCCTGCATCACCGCCGACGATCCGTGGGAAGACTTCTTCTTCGGCCGCAAGGGCAACCCCGCCAAGGGCTTCGAGTGGACCTACCACTTCTTCTGGGGCTTCGGCATGGTCGCCGATCTGTTCGCCGACATGTGGCTGTCGCTCAATCCGCCGTCGAACAAGAAGGTCGGCCTGATGCTGACCAACGACCAGGACGGCATCGCCGCCAGCAACCCGGAGCACGGCATCGCGTCGCACTTCAAGAAGAAGGGTCTCACCGTCGTCGACCTCGGACTCTATCCGCCGCTCAGCGACGACTTCACCTCGCAGATCCGCCGGCTCAAGGAGAACGACTGCGAGATCGCCTGCGGCATCTTCAACCCGCCGCAGTTCGCGACGTTCTGGACGCAGTGCGCGCAACAGGGCTATCGGCCGAAGATCATGACGCCGCCCAAGGCGCTGCTGTTCCCGACCGCCGTCGAGGCGCTGGGCGACCGCGGGACCGGTACGTCGACCGAGGTGTGGTGGTCGCACCATCACCCGTTCAAGTCCGGGCTCACCGGACAGACCGCGCTGCAGTTCTGCGACGCCTACGAGGCGGCGACCAAGAAGCAGTGGACCCAGCCGATCGGCTTCAAGCACGCCAATCTCGAAGTGGCGATCGACGCGCTGAAGCGCGCGAAGAAGCTCGACGCCGCCTCGATCCGCGACGCCGTCAAAGCGACCGACTACCACTCGCTGGTCGGTCCGATCACCTGGAAGGGCGGCACGCCGCAAAATCCGGTGCCGAACGTCTGCACCACGCCGCTGGTCGGCGGGCAGTGGAAGAAGGGCAAGAAGTTCAAGTACGACCTCAACATCGTCTACAACGGGTCGGCTCCGAACATTCCGCTCGACAGCCCGTTCGAAGCGATCAAGTATTCCTGAGTGCTCCGAACTCGTTGCTTTGAAATGCCACCACTCGCGGTGCCGCGAACTCGGTTCACCTCTCCCATAGAGAGAGGTCGGCACGCGCAAGCGTGCCGGGTGAGGGGTTATGGCCTATCGAGAGTCGATTTGCCCCCTCACCCCAACCCTCTCCCCAACGGGGAGAGGGAGTTCGCTGCCGGCGCCGCTACCGCGTAGGCCTACAACAAACCTACTATAGCGGCAGTTGTTTACGGCCGCCGCGCCCAACGCTCGGGCGGCCGCAACAAAAGTACCTCATGGCCGTCCTCCTCCAACTCGACAGAGTGTCCAAGTCCTACGGCGCGCTGAAGGCCGTGGACGGCGTGAGCCTCGCAGTCGAGAACGGCGAGGCGCTGGCGGTGATCGGCCCGAACGGCGCGGGCAAGTCGACCATGTTCAACCTGATCACCGGTGACGTCGCGCCGAACGCCGGGCGCGTGCTGTTCGATGGCGCCGACATGACCGCGATGGCGCCGCATGCGCGCTCGCGGCTCGGCATCGGCCGCTCGTACCAGATACCGCATCCGTTCGCGAACATGACCGTGTTCGAGAACCTCCTCGTCGGCGCGATCTTCGGCGGCGGCGAGAGCGAGCGGGCAAGCTACAAGCGCTGCAGCGACGTGCTCAAGGTCACCGGGCTCTACGGCAAGGCCAACGTCCCGGCGCGGACGCTGACGCTGCTGCAGCGCAAGCGCCTGGAGATGGCGCGGGCGCTGGCGATCAAGCCCAAGCTCCTGCTGCTCGACGAGATCGCCGGCGGCCTCACCGAATACGAATGCGGCGAGCTGGTGCAGACCATCAAGGAGATCCACGCCCGCGGCACCACGATCGTCTGGATCGAGCACATCGTGCACGCGCTCGTTTCGGTGGCGAGCCGGCTGATCGTGATGAACTTCGGTCAGGTCCTGGCGCAGGGCAATCCCAGCGAGGTGATGGCCGACCGCCGGGTGCGCGAAATCTACATGGGCATGCCCGCGTCATGAGCCTGCTGCAGACCCAGAAGCTTTCCGCGTTCTACGGCGACTTCCAGGCGCTGTTCGACGTCGACGTCAGCGTCGAGCAGGGCGAAACCGTCGCCGTCATCGGCGCCAACGGCGCCGGCAAGACCACCTTCCTGCGCGCCGTCGCCGGCGCGCTGCCGACCGCGCCGGGGGCGGTGGTCTATGACGGCCAGCCGATCGGCGACAGGACGCCCCATGAGATCGTCCGGCTCGGCATCGCCATGGTGCCGGAGGGGCGCCGGCTGTTTCCGAGCCTTTCGGTGGAAGAGAATCTGTTGCTCGGCAGTCATTGCGGACGTGCCGGCCCATGGAATCTGAAGCGTGTCTATGAGCTGTTTCCGCGGTTGCAAGAGCTCCGCCGCCTGCCGGCGCCGGCGCTGTCCGGAGGCCAGCAGCAGATGGCGGCGATCGGCCGGGCGCTCATGGCCAATCCGCGGCTGCTGCTGTGCGACGAGCTGTCGCTCGGCTTGGCCCCCGTGGTGATCCGCGACATCTACCAGTGCCTCGGCGCCATCACCGCCGAAGGCACGGCCGTCGTGCTGGTCGAGCAGGACATCAACCGCGCGCTCGACGCCTCGGCGCGCTTCTACTGCTTCCAGGAGGGCCGGCTCGCGCTCACCGCGCCGACCCGGGGCTTCGACCGCAGCGCGATCACCGCGGCATACTTTGGGATGTAGGGAGATGGCGCGCAATCTGACTCAGCGATTTGAATCCGAGCGGCGCCGCGCTCTCGCTTCCCTCTCCCCCTGCGGGAGAGGGTGCCCGAGTGGAGCGGTAGCGAAACGAGGGCGAGTGAGGGGTTGGAACTTCGGCGACGCATTAACCCCTCACCCGGTTCGCGCTCGCTATCGCTCCGCGCTCGCCACCCTCTCCCACAAGGGGAGAGGGGAACGCGCTCGTGGCGGCGCTCCGTCAAAAAACGATCCGCCGTAGGACGGCAACCGCATGCAATGGATCAACGTGCTCATCCAGGGCAGCCTGCTCGGCGGCATCTATGCGCTGTTCGCGATCGGGCTGTCGCTGTCGTTCGGCATCATGCGGCTGGTCAACATCGCCCACGGCGACCTGATCGTGCTGTCGGCTTACGTCGCGCTGGTGGTCGGCGAGGGCACCGGCATCGATCCGTTGACCAGCCTCGTCATCGTCGTGCCGGTGATGTTCGTGCTGGGCTACGCGTTGCAGCGCGGTCTGCTGAATCAGACGCTGAGCGGCGGATTGCTGCCGCCGCTGCTCGTCACCTTCGGTATCTCGGTGATCATCCAGAATGGCCTGCTGGAGGCGTTCGGCGCCTACACCCATCGCCTGCAGCAGGGCGCGATCGAAACCGCAAGCGTGCAGCTTCCCGGCGGCATCTCGGTGGGCCTCTATCCGCTCCTGGTGTTTGTCGTGGCGCTGCTCGCCATCGGCAGCCTGCAGCTCCTGTTCTATCGAACCGCGCTCGGCCGTGCCTTCCGCGCCGCCTCCGACGACGCCGACACCGCCGAGCTGATGGGCATCGACAACCGCAACCTTTATGCGCTGGCGCTCGGCATCGCCATGATCTTCACCGCGCTCGCCGCGGTGCTGTTCGGCATTCGCACCAACTTCGACCCGGCGGCGGGCCCGATCCGGCTGATCCTCGCCTTCGAGGCCGTCATCATCGGCGGCCTCGGCAGCCTGTGGGGTACGCTGATCGGCGGCATGGTGCTCGGCATCGCGCAGGCGGTCGGCGCGGCGCTGTCGCCGACCTGGCAGATCCTCGCCGGCCACATCGCCTTCCTGATCATCCTTATTGTCCGTCCGAGCGGGCTGTTCCCGCGCACGAGGGATTGAGATGGCCGACGACCTGCAGCCGGTCCGGGTCGAGCGCGCCACGGCAGCGAGCCGGGTCTTCGCCATCGTGGCGGCCCTCGGGCTCGCCGCGCTCGCCTCGCTGCCGTGGTGGGGCGATGCCGGCGACATGCGGCTGATCGGCGAGATGGCCTATTACCTCGCCCTGGCGCAACTCTGGAATCTGCTCGCCGGCTACGCCGGCCTGGTCTCGGTCGGCCAGCAGGCCTATGTCGGCCTCGGCGCCTATTTCTTCTTCTACATGACCGGCGCGATGAACATGAACGTCTATCTCGCGCTGCTGCTCGCGGGCCCGTTCGCCGGTCTGGTGTCGATCCCGGTATCGTTCGCGGTGTTCCGTCTGCGCGGCGCGTATTTCGCCATCGGTAGCTGGGTCATGTCCGAGGTGTTCGCGCTCTCGGCGAGCCTGATCGCCGCCGTCGGCGCAGGCTCGGGCCTGTCGCTGACGCCGGACATCGTGCGGCAGATCGCGCCCGACCGCGCCGGCCGCGACACCATCCTCTATCTGATAACTCTCGCCTGCTCGGTGCTGGTGTTCGCCATCGCCTATCTGCTGCTGCGCTCGCGGCACGGCCTGGCGCTGACCGCGATCCGCAATTCCGAGCCGGCCTCGGCCAGCCTCGGTGTCAACACCTTCCGCACCAAGTTCATCATCTACATGGTGACCGCCGCTTGCACCGGGCTGATCGGCGCGCTGATCTTTTTGCAGAAGCTGCGGCTGTCTCCCGATGCTGGCTTCAGCATCAACGACTGGACCGTCGTGGTGATCTTCATGGTGGTGATCGGCGGCATTGGCACCATCGAAGGGCCGTTCATCGGCATGCTGGTCTATATCGTGCTGCGCGAGCTGTTGGCCGACTACGGCACGATCTACCTGATCTGCATGGGCGTGCTCGCCATCGTCATCATGCTGAAGGCGCCGCTCGGCATCTGGGGCTTTGTCGTTCAACGCTACGGCGTGCAGCTCTTCCCGGTCGGCCGCAGGCTGGCGCTGGCGCCAGGAGATGAGGCGGCGGAGCGGCGATAGTCGTACGTTTGAAATGAGACGTTCGTCATTGCGAGGAGCCAACGGGTCCGCGCGAAGCGCGGCCCGATGACAGGCTCCGCGACGAAGCAATCCAGGCTAATCGCGTGCTTCTGGATTGCTTCGCTTCGCTCGCAATGACGGGCGATCGGTCTGGTGCACGGTCAAATTAATCCGCCGGCTTCACGCCCGCGTCCTTGATCACCTTGGCCCATTTGGCGATCTCGGCCTTGATGTAGGCGTTGATCTCGTCCGGCGTGCGGTCCTGATCGGGGATCATGCCGAGCTTGTCGAACCGCTCCTGAAAGTCCCTGGTGGCGACGATCTTCTTGGTCTCGGCGTTGATCCGCATCACGGCGTCGTGCGGCGTGCCGGCCGGTGCGACCAGCGCAAACCAGGTCGCGGCGTCGAAGCCCGGGAAGGTCTCGGCGACGGTCGGCACGTCCGGCAGTTGTGCCACGCGCTTCGGGCTGGTGACGGCGAGCGCCCGAAGCTTGCCGGCGTTGACGTTGCCGATCACCACCGACAGGTTGGAGAACATGAACGGAATCTGCCCGCCGAGCAGGTCGTTGAGGCCGGGCGCTTCGCCGCGATAGGCGACGTGCACCCACTTGATGCCGGCGTTGAAGGCGAACAGCTCGCCGGCCATGTGCGGCGTGGTGCCGACGCCGCCCGAGCCGAAGTTCATGGTGCCATTCTTCGACTTGGCCTCGGCGATCAGGTCCTTGATCGAGTGGATCGGCGAATTGGCGTTGACCACGGCGACCAGCGGCGAAATGCCGATCATCGCCAGGCCGGTCAGCTCCTTAGGCACGTCGAGCTGGAATTTCCGGTAAAGCGCGGGCGCGACCGCAAGCGTGGTCTGGCTGCCGACCATGATGGTGTAGCCGTCGGCCGGCGATTTGGCGACCTGCTCGGAAGCAATCAGGCCGCTCGCTCCGGTGCGGTTTTCGACCACGAAGGTCTGGCCGAGCGCTTCGGTGAGCTTCTGCGCGATGACGCGCGCCGCCACGTCGGTGCCGCCGCCGGCCGAGAATCCGACCACGACCTTGACCGGGTGGTCGGGATATTTCGATTGTGCGTGGCTCTGCGACGAAACCAGCCACGCGGCCATCAGCCCTAGCGTGACGGCGGACCAAATTCGATTGGAAATCATGATTTTCCCTCCCTGTCTGCGCAGACGCTGCACCCCGCAGGCGATCTTGTATAATAGGTTATCGCATCGGTCGGGGACTCTGCCGTGTCACGTTATCGCGTGAGAGCGTTTTCGGGAGCGCTTTGGGCGCTGCTGGCCGCAGATGTGGCCCAGTCCCAGGTGCTGCCTGGCGACCCGGTCGATACCGGTATCGGCGCCGCCGTCAGGAATTCGCAGTCGCGTCCGCTTCTGGGAATCTCCCGCGACAGGCAGAAGTATATTTACGAGCCGGAGGCCGCTCGCTCGACCGGCTCGGCGCGGCAATCCCCGCGCGACCCCTGGGCGGGACTACGCACCGCTCCGATCGATGACCCGACCGGGAGGCACCGGCCGCAGTAGCGGCCCGCCGATCGTGCCTTAGCCGTGCCGCGTCTCCAGCGGCTTTTCGTCCATCAGCAGGATGGCCGCGAGCGACACCGCAAAGCTCGCGGCGACCGCCAGGAACACGCGGACGAAGCCTTCGACGGAATATTGGCTGGCGGCGCCGGCGCCGGTTCCGGCGAGGATCAGCACGCCGAACACCGCGACCAGCATGGTCGCGAACAGGTTGCGCGAAAACTGCATGGTGGCGACCGCAGAGCCGAACGTGTTGATCGAAACGTTGTTTTGCAGCGCGGTGGCGGCGAGAGGCGGCATGCAGCCAAAACCGATGCCGATCAGCAGCAGCAGCACCTCGAACTCCGGCAAGCGTCATGTTCTTGGCGCGCCACGCCAGCATCAGCATCGACGCGATCGCAAGCGTCAGGCCGAGGATCGGGATGGTCTTGTAGCGCTCGCGCCGCGGCAGGATCGTGCCGGTCACGCCGGCGCTGATGTTGAGCATGACGGCGAGCATCAGCACGGCGAGGCCGGCCGGCGCCGGGGCGAGGCCGACGATGTTCTGCAGATACATCGGCAAGAAGATGTGCAGGCCGACGATCGGGCCCCAGCCGAAGGCGTTGGCGGCGACCGCAAGCCGGCACTCCCGGTCCGCCAGGATCGACAGCGGAATCAGCGGCTCCGGCGCGGTGCGAAGCCGCACGACGAAGGCAGCGCCGAGCAGCAGCGCCGCCGCAAACAGAGCGAGGATCGGCGTCGAGTTCCACGGATAGGTCACGCCGCCCATGCTGAGCGCCAGCATGAACGAGGAGCTCGCGGTCATGATCAATCCGGCGCCGAGGAAGTCGAGCTTGTGCGGCCGGTCGTGCCGCGGCAGGCGGCGCAGCAGCGTCAACGTGAGCGCGATGGCGATCAGGCCGAGCGGGATGTTCATCCAGAAGATCACCGACCAGTGCAGGTATTCGGAGATGGCGCCGCCGAGCGCGGGGCCGCAGGCGCCGGCGGAGGTGTAGACCGCGGAGAAATAGCCGTAATACTTGCCGCGTTCCTTTGGCGCAGCGACATCGCCGAGCACCACCATGCCGGTCGAGGTCAACCCGCCGCCGCCGAAGCCGTGCAGCACCCGGCCGATGATGAGCACCAGCATGTTCGGCGCCAGCGCGCACACGATCGACCCCAGCATGTAGATCGAGATCGCGATCAGCAGCGTGACGCGCCGGCCGCGGATGTCGCTGATCTTGCCGTAGAGCGCGGTGATCGCGGTGTTGGAGATCAGATAGGCGGTCACCAGCCAAGGCAGGTTGTGAATGTCGCCGAACTCGCGGCCGATGGTCGGCAGCGCGCTCGCCAGGATGGTATTGTCGAGCGAGCCCATGAACACCGGCAGCATCACGCCGAGCACGATCAGCAGGGTCTCGCGGTGGGTCAGGCTGCGGATCGCGCTGGGCGTTACGGCTGCGTCCATGCGCTTAGAGCGTAATCGCTCTTGGTCGAAGCACTGCACCTTGCGCGCTTCCCCTCTCCCCTTGCGGGAGAGGGTGGCTCGCGCGGAGCGAATCCGAGCGCGAGCCGGGTGAGGGGTCAGTGCTACACGCAGATGCCGACCCCTCACCCGCGCTCGCTCGGCTATCGCCTCCGCTCGCGCACCCTCTCCCGCAAGGGGAGAGGGAAAAGAGTATGCCGCGCTTCATCATGCAGGCTGCACGTTCGATTGAGCCGCCTTCGCGTTCTGGATCGCCTGCCAGATCGCGTAGGGCGTCGCCGGCATCTGGATGTCGCGCACGCCATAGTCGCGCAGCGCATCGACGATGGCGCTGACGATGACCGCGAGCGCCGGCGTGGTGCCGCCTTCGCCGCCGGCCTTGATGCCGAGCGGATTGGTCGGCGACAGCACCTCGACGATCTCGGCCCTGAACGACGGCAACGTGTTCGAGCGCGGCATGCCGTAATCCATGAACGATCCGGTGAGCGGTTGGCCGGAGGACGGATCAACATAGCACTGCTCCCACAGCGCCTGTCCCACGCCCTGCGCGATGCCGCCATGCGTCTGGCCGTGGACGATCATCGGATTGATGCAGCGGCCGACGTCGTCGACCGCGGCGTAGCGCGTGAGTTCCAGGCCGCCGGTGTCGGGATCGATCTCGACCTCGCAGACCGCGCAGCCGTTGGGGAACACCGGATCGTGCATCTCGTTGTCGGCCGCGACCGCCAGCCCGTCCTTCAGCTCGGGCGGCAGTGTCAGCCGCGCAGCCTCTTTCGCCAGCTCCAGGAAATCGAAGCTGCGGTTGCTGGTCGGCGACGAGAACCGGCCGTCGGTGAACTCGACCTTCTCCACCGGCGCGTTGAGCACCAGCGCCGCAACTTTCTTGCCCTTGGCGATCAGCTCGGGCACGCCCTTGGCGATCACGGTCGCGGCGTGGCGCATCGAGCGGCCGGAGTGCGAGCCGCCGCCGACGCTGACGATGTCGGTGTCGCCGATGATGATGTTGATCGCCGCGTGCGGCACCGCGATCAGGTCGGCGACCACCTGGGCGAAGCTCGTCTCGTGGCCCTGGCCGCTCGGCTGGGTGCCGATCACCACGTCGACCACGCCGGTGGGCTTCACCGTGATCTCGGTGCGCTCTTTGGGCGAGCCGATCGAGGACTCGACGTAGGGCGCAATGCCGAGGCCAAGCAACCGGCCGCGCTTCTTCGCTCCGCGCTTGCGCTGCTTGAAGCCATCGACATCGGCGATCTCCAGCGCGAGGTCAAGGTTGGCCTCGTAGGTGCCGCTGTCGTAGGTCATGCCGACCGCGTTGCGAGTATGGCATCGCCTTCGGCCGGATCAGATTTTTCCGCCGCAGCCGCACCCGGTCGATGCCGAGCTGGTCGGCCGCCATGTCCATCAATCGCTCGATCGCGAACGTCACCTCGGGGCGGCCCGAGCTGCGATAGGCGTTGGTCGGCATGGTGTTGGTGAACACCGCGCGCGACCGCAGGCTCGCCGCCGGGATGTCGTAGCGGACCGGTGATCAGTCCCGAGCCTTTCGACAGTGGCGACAGCGAGACGCAACGCGCGCCGGCATTGCTGATGTTGTCGGCGCGCATCGCCAGCGCGCGGCCGTCCTCGTCGAAGGCAAGCTCGACCTTGGTGACAAGGTCGCGGCCCTGGTAATCGCTGAGGAAGGCCTCCGAGCGCGTCGCGGTGTATTTCACCGGGCGCTTGAGCTTGCCGGCCGCCCACAGCACCAGGCCGAACTCGACGAACGGCCGGTTGCGGGTGCCGAAATTGCCGCCGACGTCGTAGGACAGGACGCGAAGCTTGTCAGGCGCGATGCCGAGCACCTTGACCAGCTCGATCTTCTGCCGCACCGCGCCGCCGGAGCCGGCGTAGAGCGTGTACTTGCCGGTCGCGGCGTCGAACTCGGCGAGGCAGGAGCGGGGCTCCATCGGCACGCCGGTGACGCGGACGACGTTGAATTCAGCCTTCACCACGTGTGCCGCTTCGGCGAAGGCGCGATCGGTCTTTTCCTTGTCGCCGAACGTCGTATCGCACGGCACGTTGCCGGCGATTTCGTCCCACACCAGCGGCGCGCCGGGCTTCAGCGCATCTTCGGAGTGGATGACGAACGGCAACTCCTGGTACTCGACCTCGACCGCCTCCGCGCCGTCCATCGCCTGCGCTCGCGTCTCGGCCACCACCATCGCCACCGCCTCGCCGACGTGGCGCACCTTGTCGGCCGGCAGCAGCATGTGCGGGCCGGCGAACACCGGGCCGCCGCCCGGCGCGGTCAGCTTCATGTCGAACTTGGTCGCCGGCACCGGCGTGTGCGGGATCGGCTTCAGCCCGTCGGCCTTGCAGTCGGCGCCGGTCAGCACGGCGAGCACGCCCGGCATCGCTTTCGCGGCCGCCGTATCGATACGAACGATCCTGGCATGCGGGTGCGGCGAGCGCACCATCGCGGCGTAAGTCTGGCCCTCGACGGCGAAGTCATCGGTGAAGCGGCCTTTGCCGGTGAGCAGCCGGCGCGTCCTCCTTGCGGCGCATGGCTGGCCGATCGAGCCGAACGCCGTGCCGGCGGGAAATTTCATTTGCTCGTTCATGTCATACTCGTTGTCAGCAATCTTGCACCGTCATGCCCGCGCTTGTCGCGGGCATCCACGCCTTAATAGCTATGCAACGGCGAAAGGCGTGGATGGCCGGTCATGTCCTCGGACCAAACACTTGACCCGGCCATGACGGTTGATGGGCTTCACCGCCGGGCTTTGTCGTCGAGCGGCACGGCGTAAAGCTCGAGCCGGTGGTCGACCAGCTTGTAGCCGAGCTTGCGCGCCACCTCGGCCTGCAGCTTCTCGATCTCCTCGGACTGGAACTCGATCACCTGGCCGGTGCGCAGATTGATCAGGTGGTCGTGGTGCGATTCCGGGATCTGCTCGTAGCGCGCCCGGCCCTCGCGGAAGTCATGGCGCTCGATGATGCCGGAGTCCTCGAACAGCTTCACCGTCCGGTACACGGTGGAAATCGAGATGTTTTTGTCGATCTCGTGGCAGCGCCGGTAAAGCTCCTCGACGTCGGGGTGGTCGGCGGAATCGGCCAGCACCCGGGCGATGACGCGGCGCTGCTCGGTCATGCGCATGCCCTTGGAGGCGCACAGCGCTTCGATGTTGGTCCTGGACTCGGTCACGACGTCCCCTTGCATCCGAATCATAGCCTCAAACCAGGTCGCGGCGCAGCACCAGGGCGGCCGTGGGGCGTTCGCGGCCCTGCTGGTAATAGCCGGGGCGGCGGCCGACCTCGCGGAAGCCGGCGCGCCGGTAGAGCCGCCGCGCCGGCTCGTTGTGCTCGTCGACCTCGAGAAACACCGCGCGCACGCCGAGCCCCGCGAGCCTGCGCAGATGCAGATTGAGCAGCGCGCGGGCGAGCCCGCGTCCGCGCCGCGCCGATGCGACCGCGACCGAAAGGATTTCGGCTTCGCCGGCAACAAGGCGCGACAGGATGAAGCCTTCGAGCGCGCGCCGCACCGTGGCGCGATGGGCGACGGTGCCACGATCGAGCAGCATCCGCTCGATCTCGCCGTCGCTCCAGCCGCGCTGGAACGACACTGCGTGCAAGCGGGCGATCGCCGGCGCATCGCGAACGCCCGCGTCCGACAGCGCAGGCTCGCTCCCGCGCGAACAGCCGTGCCACGAAGCCGATCATCGGCGCGGCAGCCTCGCGGCGTCCTGCGGCTGGGCGTCCGGCGCGCGGAGATAAAGCGGCTTCGGTCCGTCGCCGCTGTCGGTTGCGGCGACCGCGAGCCGGCCGACCCAGACGATGTCGGGCGCGCGCACGTCGTCGACCACGGCGGGCGGCGTCTCGCGTCTGGGCCAGGCGTCCGCCAGCATTCTGGCGCCGGTGCCGACCAACCGCACCGCGCCGACCGCCGACGCCCGCGCGGCGTCGGCGGCGCCGGCGATCCGCGGCGCGACCAGCGTGCGCCCGCCCGGCGCCGAACACTTGCAGATAGACGTGCTGATGCCGGGCATCGATGGCGACCGCGACCGCGGTCTTGTCGTCGGCCGCGATATAGGGCGCGGCGTAGGCCGCGAGCGTGGTGAGGCCGAACGCCGGCTTGGTGGCGGCGAGCGCGATGCCGCGCGCCGCCGCGATGCCGACGCGCAGCCCGGTGAAGCTTCCTGGCCCGGTGGTGACGCCGACGCGGTCGAGCGCCGCAAACGCCATGTCGGCCTGCTGCATGACGCGCTCGATCAGCGGCATCAGCGCCTCAGCGTGACCGCGGACCATCGGCAGCGATTCGCTCGCCATCCGGCCGCGCTCGGTGTCGAGCACGGCGGCGGAGCAGGCCTCGAGCGCGGTATCGATCGCGAGCACACGCATGGCAATGAGTTTAGCACCGCTGATGATTTGAGTACGCCCGCGTCACATCATCCCTCCCCGCCAGGGGAGGGCAATCGCATGTGGCACGTGCTCGCCACGAGCACTCTTTACCTCCCCTTAAAAAGGGGAGGTCGGTTTGCCGTAAGCGCGTTGACGCGCGTCTTCGACGCGCTATGGCAAACCGGGTGGGGATCAAAACAGCGTCGAACAAGAGCGATCCCCACCCCAACCCTCCCCTTTTCAAGGGGAGGGAGCGCGCTGCCGATGCCGATCCTCCACATGCGATTGCCCTGCCCCGAAGGGGGAGGGTGGCTCGCGGAGCCGATAGCCGAGCGCGAGCTGGGTCGGGGCTGAATCTTGATCGAGGGCAGACCCCACCCGGCCGCTCGCTGACGCTCGCGTCCACCCTCCCCTGGCGGGGAGGGATGGCGCCATGCGTGGTGCGATGTGACGTGTCCCTAGACCGGCCGGACCTCGACCACCTCGGGCACGTAGTGCTTGAGCAGGTTCTGGATGCCGTGACGCAGCGTGGCGGTCGACGACGGGCAGCCCGAGCAGGCGCCCTTCATGTGCAGGTAGACGATGCCTTCCTTGAAGCCCTTGAAGGTGATGTCGCCGCCGTCGTTGGCCACCGCCGGCCGCACCCGGGTCTCGATCAGGTCCTTGATGGTGGTGACGATCTCTTCATCGGCCGCCTCGAAGAACTCGTCCTCGGCCGCGCTGTCCTGGCCTTCGTTGAGCAG
This sequence comes from uncultured Alphaproteobacteria bacterium, assembly GCA_963702635.1. GTDB lineage: Bacteria > Pseudomonadota > Alphaproteobacteria > Rhizobiales > Xanthobacteraceae > Z2-YC6860. Next base: position 990,350 of record CAVPDL010000001.1, on the reverse strand, counting down.
CGGCGCGCCGGACATGAAATGCTCCATGATGGCGCCGAGGATCGCCGGCTTGAGCTGCGGCCACTCGCCGTCGGCCTTGCTGACGGTGATGAAGTCGGAGCCGAAGAACACGCCGTTGACGCCCTTGATGCCGAACAGCCGCTCGGCCAGCGGCGACTTCGCGGCGTCGGCCGGATCGCGCAGGTCGAGGGTGCCGGTTTCCAGCACCGGACGTCCGGGCAGGAACTTCAGGGTCGCCGGATTGGGCGTGGCTTCGGTCTGGATGAACATGGCGTTTCTCCTTGGCCGGCGGCGGGTTCAAGGCCCGGGCGGCTCAAATCAACATAGCAGATAAGTGGTGCTTGCGCTCGGTGCGGTCAACCGCCGCCTTTTGACCGCCGCGGCAGACCTGTAAATTGGATCAGAGGTGGCATGGGCATGCAACGGCGCGAATTCATCTGGCTTACGGGGTGCATGTGCGCAGGCTTGGCGCCGGCCTGGGCGCAGCAGCCGATGCCGGTGGTTGGCTTCATGAGCTCGCGGACGCCGGAGGATTCGGCTCACCTGGTCGAGGCATTTCGGAAGGGGCTGGCCGAAGACGGCTTTGCCGAAGGCCGCAATGTCGCGATCGAGTATCGTTGGGCGCGTGGCGACTACAGCCGCCTGCCCGGCTTCGCTGCTGAATTCGTCCAGCGCAAGGTGGCCGTGCTGGTCGCCATCGGCGGCGACGCCTCGGTCGGCGCCGCCAAGCGCGCCACGGCGACGATCCCGATCGTGTTCGGGCTGGGCACCGATCCGGTCGCCGCCGGATTGATCGCAAGCTTCAACCGGCCCGGCGGCAACCTGACCGGGATCAACGTCCTGACCAGCCAGATGGAGACCAAGCGGCTCGGCCTGCTGCACGAGCTGGTGCCGGGCGCGGCGCTGATCGGCGTCCTGCTCAACGAGAAATTCCCGCCGGCGGCGCGTCAGTTGCGCGAGCTGGAGGCGGCTGCGCAGACGCTGAACCGGCCGCTGTTCGTCGCCAAGGCGGGCAGCGATGCCGAATTGGCCGCGGCCTTCGACACGCTCGCCGCGCGCAAGGTCGGCGCGCTTCTGGTCGCGGCCGATCCGTATTTCGACACCCGGCGGGACCGCATCGTGGCGTTCGCGACGAGCAAGCGCCTGCCGGCGATCTATCAGTTCCGCGAATACGTGCTGGCCGGCGGGCTCGCGAGCTATGGCGTGGCGCTCCGCGAGGGCTATCGGCTGTTCGGCGTCTATGCGGCGAAAATCCTCAAGGGCGAGAAGCCCGCCGAGATGCCGGTGCAGCGGCTCGACAAGTTCGAGCTGGTCATCAACCTGAAGGCGGCCAGGGCGCTCGGATTCGAATTTCCACCCACGTTCAGCGCCCGCGCCGACGAGGTGATCGAGTAGGTGCGCCGCCGTCATGTCAGCGCGTCGAGCTCTTCGTCGCTGAGATGCCCCGGCACGATGGCGACCGGGATTGGGTAGTCGCCGGCCGTGGCGCCGAAGCCGGATACCAGCGGCCCCGGGCCGTCCTTGCCGGTGCCGGCCGCCAGCACCAGGATGGCGATGTCCTCGTCGTCCTCGATCAGCCCCAGGATCTCGTCGGCGGTGTTGCCCTCGCGCACGGCCCGCTCCGCGGTGATGCCGGCGATGCCGTTCGCCCGGTTGGAATACTTGTCGAGCGCCGCGTTGGCGGCCTCGTGGGCCTCCGCCTTCATGATGTCGGCGACGCCGAGCCATTGCTGGTTGCGATCGTGGGTCTCGATCACCCGCAGCATAATCACGCCGGCGCCGACGCGGGCCGCGCGCCGCGCGGTGAAATAGACGGCGCGGTCGCATTCCGGGGTGTCGTCGATGACGACCAGCCATTTCGGCTTGTGGCCGGCTTCATAACTTCGCCGCCGACGCGTCGTCGTCATGGTCGCTCCGCCCTCGCGAGTGAACCGCACGCCCGGCGCAATGGTGCCATGGCGCTTGGCCGTGGCACAAGGCGCGGCCCCGGCCGATTTCCCCGGCAATTTGCAACGTCTATCGCCGCACGAAACCGACGATGTCCTTGACCGCCTTCATGGTTTTGGCGGAAAGGTTTCAAAGATCGGAATATTCACGGCCGCGGGCCGCATGTTGAACGGCCACGATGACGATCTCGTCCTTGGCTGCATCGACGGTTTAGGGTCCAGACTCAATTGATCCAATAGGCCACGAGGGCGGCGAGTTGGACGGCGGCCAGGAAGTTTCGTGCGAGCTTATCGTAGCGAGTGGCGATGCGTCTAAAGTCTTTCAGTCTGCAGAAGCAGCGCTCGATAACATTACGCCCTTTGTACGCTTGCTTGCTGAAGCGATGGAGGACTACTCTGTTGGACTTGTTCGGAATGACGGGCTTGGCGCCGCGGTGGACGATGTCGGTGCGAAAGTCGTCGCCGTCGTATGCCTTGTCGGCGATGAGGGCGCGCATCGGCGGCGCCAGCGCCAGCAGGGCCGGCGCGGCGGCGATGTCGGCATCCTGGCCGGGAGTGAGATGAAATGCGTAAGGCCTGCAGTCTGGATCGCTCAATGCATGGATTTTCGTGGTGCGTCCGCCGCGTGAGCGACCGATCGCCTGTTCATGCTCCCCCCTTTTCCGCCGCTGGCCGAGCGGTGCGCCTTGATCGAGGTGGAGTTGATCGAGAGTGTCATGCTGTCCTTGCCGCAGTTGGCCAGCGCCTCGAATATAGCTTGCCAACGTCCGCGCTTGGCCCAGCGATTGAAGCGATTGTAGACGGTCGTGTGCGGACCATACTCGGGCGGACAATCGCGCCAGCGCGCGCCGCACTGCAGCATGTGTATGATGCCGCTGATGATGCGCCGATCATCCTCGCGCTCGGGGCCGGTCAGGTTGGTCGGCAGTTGCGGCGCCATGCGCGCCCACTGCCTGTCGTTCAGCCAGAACAAACCCGCTCGCATCAATGCCTCCCCATGCCGAATCATTCGACACGAGGGAATCAGAACTCGCTAATTAGGTATAGACCCTAGCACGTATAGATGGATTGCCGGATCAACTGTTCAATCCGGGCAATGACCGTATGGCTATTTTACGGCGTTACGCTTGGCGCTGCGAATGCCGCTCGCCAGCTCAGCAACAAGCGTGGTCACGGCCTTGACGGTCTTTGCCGTCGCCTTGCCCTTCTTGTCGAGGCTTTCTTTCACCGCGTGAACCAGCGCGGAGCCAACCACCACGCCCTCGGCGCCTTGCGCGATGGCGCGCGCCTGTTTCGCGGTGCGAACGCCGAAGCCCACCGCGACCGGCAGCTTGGTGTAGCGCTTGATGCGGTCGACCGCGGCATGGACCTTGCCGGCATCCGGCGCGGCGGCGCCGGTGATGCCGGTGATCGAGACGTAGTAGACGAAGCCCGATGTGTTCGCGAGCACGGCCGGCAGGCGCCGATCGTCGGTGGTCGGCGTCGCGAGGCGAACGAAGTTCAATCCGGCCCTGAGCGCCGGCAGGCAAAGCTCCTCATCTTCCTCGGGCGGCAGGTCGACGACGATGAGCCCGTCGACGCCGGCTGCTTTGGCATCGGCAAGAAATTTTTCGACGCCGTAGACGTAGATCGGATTGTAGTAGCCCATCAGCACGATCGGCGTCGCGTCGTCGGCCCTGCGGAAGTCGCGCACCATGCCAAGCGTCTTGTGCATGTTCTGTCCGGCCTGCAGTGCGCGCAGGCCACCGGCTTGAATCGCCGGCCCGTCCGCCATCGGGTCGGTGAACGGCATGCCGAGCTCGATGACATCGGCGCCGGCCTTCGGCAGCGCCTTCAATATCGCCAGCGATGTCCTGGTGTCCGGATCGCCCGCCATGGTGAAGGTGACGAGCGCGGCGCGGCCCTCGCGCTGCAAATCCGCGAAACGTTGGTCGATGCGCGTGGTCATTTGCGAGTGCGCCTGGGATCGATGAGCGGCAGCGTTCCCTGCTTGCGCGAGCGCATCTCGGCCATGCGGATGTTGATGGTGCCGAGCATGATCAGCACCAGCATGGCGATGAAATAGAACCATTCCTTGCGGGTGATCTCGGGACCCGTCTCGAACAGCCGCGCCTTGAAGAAATAAAGGATATAGACGACGCCGACAACGACCAGCGTCCAGCCGGTCCGGCCCTGACGCGGCATGCCGGTCCACCACGCATAGAACCGCGTCAAAGCTTGCCTCCGAGGTGCTTGGCGACGCTGTCGAGATCCTTGTCGCCGCGGCCGGAGAGATTGACCACCATCAGATGGTCCTTTGGTTTCGTCGGCGCCAGATCGGCGACCCTGGCGAGCGCGTGGCACGGCTCGAGCGCCGGGATGATGCCCTCAAGCCGGCTGCAAAGCTGGAACGCAGCGAGCGCCTCCTTGTCGGTGGCGCAAAGAAATTTCACCCGGCCGAGATCGGCAAGCCAGGCGTGCTCCGGCCCGATGCCGGGATAGTCGAGCCCGGCCGAGATCGAATGCGCCTCCTCGATCTGGCCGTCGTCGTCCATCAGGAGATAAGTTCGGTTGCCGTGCAGCACGCCCGGCTTGCCGCCGGCGACCGACGCCGCGTGCTTCTTGTCGAGGCCGTGGCCCGCTGCTTCGACGCCATAGATTTCGACGCTGCGGTCGTCGAGGAACGGGTGAAACAGGCCCATGGCATTCGAGCCGCCGCCGATACAAGCGATCAGCGAATCCGGCAGCCGGCCTTCGGCCTCGTGCATCTGGGTACGGGTCTCGTCGCCAATGACACATTGGAAGTCGCGTACCATCATCGGATAGGGATGGGGACCCGCGACCGTGCCGATGCAGTAGAACGTGTTGGCGACGTTGGTGACCCAGTCGCGCAGCGCCTCGTTCATGGCGTCTTTCAGGGTTTTTGCGCCGGCTTCGACCGGCCGCACCTGGGCGCCCAGCGCGCGCATCCGCAGCACGTTCGGCTGCTGGCGCTCGACATCGAGTGCGCCCATGAACACCACGCATTCCAGGCCGAACTTGGCGCACATGGTCGCGGTTGCGACCCCATGCATGCCGGCCCCGGTTTCGGCAATGACGCGCGGCTTGCCCATGCGCTTCGCCAGCATGATCTGGCCGAGCACATTGTTCACCTTGTGCGCGCCGGTGTGATTGAGGTCCTCGCGCTTGAAATAGATCTTGGCGCCCATCAGGCCGGAGGCCGTGTTGCGCCGGAAATGCGCGGTCAGCCGCTCGGCGAAATAAAGCGGTGACGGCCGCCCGACGTAGTTCTTCAAATGGCCGTCCATCTCGCGCCGGAATGCCGGATCGGCCTTGGCCGCCGCATAGGCCTTTTCCAATTCGAGGATCAAGGGCATCAGCGTCTCGGCAACGAAGCGGCCGCCATAAATGCCGAAGTGCCCGCGATCGTCTGGCCCGGTGCGGAACGAGTTGGGCTGCTGCGGCGCGGTCATGCGGACATGTCGGTGATGGAGCCCGGGACGCGCGCCGCCTTGCCGCCCAGCGTTGGGTCGGACGAGGCCGGCATCTCGGCAGGCATCTGACGCACCGCGCGAATGAAAGCGCGGATTTTATCCGGATCCTTGTCGCCCGGCGCGCGCTCGACGCCCGACGACACATCGACCGCGGGGGCCCGGGTGACGCGCAGCGCCTCGGCCACGTTGACGGGATCGAGGCCTCCCGAAAGCATGAACGGAATTTTGAGATCGAGATTTTGCAGCAAAGTCCAGTCGAACGGTTTGCCGAGGCCGCCCGGCCGTGTCGCCTCCCGCGGCGCGCGGCCGTCGAACAACAGCCAGTCGGCAACCTTTTCGTAGATGCGGATCGGAGCGAGATCGGATTTCTGCTCGATCGGCAGCGCCTTCATCACCGGCAGGTGGAAGCGCGTCCGCACCGCGACGACGCGCTCGGGCGTCTCCTTGCCGTGCAGTTGCAGCATGTCGGGCTTCAGCGCCTCGACCACGCCGGTAAGCTCGGCATCGGTGGCGTCGACTGACAGCGCAACTTTTTTCGCCCGGCCCTTCATCCGTCCGCCGAGCATGCGGGCCGCCTCGATGCCGACATTGCGCGGCGACGGCGAAAAGAACACGAAGCCGACCATGTCGGCACCCGCCTCGAGCGCGGCGTCGAGCGCGGCGGGGGTCTTCAGGCCGCAGATTTTGACCAAAAGGGGCATGACCGGCGGGGTTCTAGCGCGTCTTGCGTCCATATTCCAACCGCTGCCGAAGCGGCCGCTATTTGAGGGCGTTCCACACCAGCACCGCCGCGGCCAGGTCCTCCAGGGCAAGACCGGTCGACTTGAACAGCGTGATCTCGTCCTTGCGCCCGCGGCCCTTGGCCTTGCCGCGGCAAAGCTCGGACAGATCGCCCTGGATGTCCTTCAGCGCGATCACCTTCTTCTTCAGTGGACCGGCGATGTCGCCGGAACCTTTCGGCGCGGTCGCCCGGCTGTCGACATAGACGCGGGCGCGGCGCACGGCCTCATCGTCGGCCTCGCGCGTTTTCAGCGAAAAGGCGCCGACCAGATCGACATGCGCGCCCGGCTTTAGCCAAGCGCCGCGGACCAGCGGCGCGGGCGACAGTGTCGCGCAGCATACGATGTCGGCTTCGCGCACCGCCATTTCGAGATCGTCCGCAATGTCGGGCGAAAGTCCGGAAGCCGACATCGCAAATGCGGTCGAGACTGCGCGCGACCGCGTTCGGTTCCACAGGGTCAAGCGCTTGATCGGCCGCACCGCGCAATGCGCACGTACGAGATGGGGTGCCAGCGCACCGGCGCCGACCATGACAAGATGCGCGGCATCCTCGCGCGCAAGAAACCGCGCCGCCAGGGCCGAGGCGCAGGCCGTGCGCCAGGCGGTCAACGCTGCGCCGTCCATCACGGCCAAGGTCTCGCCGGTGTCGCCAGACATCAGTACATACGAGCCGAGCACCGTCGGCTTGCCGGCCCTGGCGTTCTCGGGGAATACATTGACAAGCTTGCAGCCGATGAGGCGTTGGCCGGCGGTGCTCCAGGCCGGCATCAGCAGCACCTTGGCTTCTCCGCCGGACGGCTGCGGGATGAAATATGCGATTTTTTCCGGCGCTTCGATGGCGGAGCGGAACGCCTCGTCGAGCGCGTCGATCAGTGTGTCATAGCGCAGCACGCGATTGATGTCGTCGGCGGTGACGATGCGCGGAGCCATCCTTTTGAAATTCCGCTCACGCCGCCGGCGGGACGGCGAACGGCGGCGTCTCGACCGGAACCGGCATGTTGCGGCGCGGCACCTCGGCGTCGAGCTTGGCGCGAAGCTCGTGCGCCTCGGCCTCGGCGCGCCGTGCCCGCATCCGCCATTTGTGCTGGCGCAGCCAGGCGGCGATGCCGCCGACCACGACGCCCAGACCCACCAGCACGAAGATCAAAACGAACAGCGGCATTTTCAGCGCATAGGCCGGATGCGCGGTGTCGAACGGGTCGAACGACACGGCGATGGTCTCGCGGTTCGCCACCGCGAACATCACGATGACGGCGGCGAGCGGAATGAGGATGGCGAGGCTGACGAATTTACGCATCACACCACCCTCGTGCCCCGGACGAGCGAAGGTGAGCAAAGCGAGCCGAAGCGACGATCCGGGGCCCAGGAAAAATGCCGCGTGGCGTCCATGTCACTTCTCAGATCGGTATCTCCACAGACAGATCACGCTATTCTGGATTTAGCTTCTCGATCAGTTCCAGCTTCCAAGCGCGTTGCCAGCGCTTCATTTGATATTCACGCTCGCGGGCATCGAGAATAGAAACATGCACTTCGAAATACACGAGCTTATTCACGCCGTATCGGCGTGTAAAACCTGGGACCAGGCCGGATTTGTGTTCCCCGATGCGCCGGGCAAGGTCGCCGGTCACACCGACATAGAGCGTGCCGTTGCGCTGGCTTGCCAGGATATAGACGTAGAAATGATTGCTCACCGATAAAGCCGCTTCGCGAACTTTATCCTGGGTCCCGGATCGGCGCTCGCGCTGCGCGCTCGCTTGTCCGGGACGACGCCTACGGCGTCGCCTTGTTCAGCCGCTCCCGCATTTCCTTGCCGGTCTTGAAGAACGGCACCGACTTCTGCGCCACCGAGACGTGCGCGCCGGTGCGCGGGTTGCGGCCGGTACGGGCCGGACGATTCTTCACCGAAAACGCGCCGAAGCCGCGCAGTTCGACCCGGTCGCCGCGCGCCATGGCGGCGACGATCTCGTTGAGGATGGCGTTGACGATGTTCTCCACGTCGCGCTGGTAGAGATGCGGGTTGGACGTGGAGATGCGCTGCACCAGTTCGGATTTGATCATCGGGCCTGCCTCGTCGCGGCGAACCGGATTACGCGTCCGGCATCAATTGCTTACCGGAGGGTGCCAAAGCGCCAACAGACCGTCAAGGTTGAGTCGCTCGACCGCCTGGATGGCACCCCACTCCTTGAACCGCTCGGCCAGGCCGTTGAGCCCGATCGCGTCGAGCAAGCCCAGCGCTGCGACATGCAGGAACGGCAGGTCGCCGAATCGCGGGTTGAGCCGGTAGTCGCGGATCGGCGTCTTCGGATCGATGTTCTTCTCCTTGGCGAGCCAATCGATCGCCGCCTGCTCGTCGCCGAGCGCATCGATCAGCTTCAAAGCGACCGCCTGGCGGCCGGTAAACACCCGGCCGTCCGACACCTTGACGAGAAGCGCATCGTCCATATGGCGGCGGTTGCGGACCAGCCCCTTGAACCAGTCGTAGGAATCCTTGACCAGCGACTCGACAGCGGCGCGCGCCTCGGGGCTGGTCGGCTCAAGCCCGCTGGGCGCGGCCTTGAGCGGCGACGATTTGATGGTCTCGACCTGTACACCGATGGTTTTCAAGAGATCGGTGACGTTCGGATACTGGAAGATGACGCCGATCGATCCGACGATGGCGCTCTGCTGCGCCACGATCCGGTCGGAGGCGATGGCCGCGATATAGCCGCCCGAAGCAGCGAGCCCATCGACCACGACCACCATCGGCTTCTTGGCCTTGACCTTGACCAGCGCGTCGTAAAGCTCCTCCGAGCCGGCCACCGTGCCGCCCGGGCTGTTGATATGCACGATCACCGCCTTGGCGCTCGACTTCGCCAGCCGGTCGAGCGCCTCGGTGCGGTCCCGGTTTGCCGCGGATCAGGCCCTCGATGGTGATCCGGGCGACCGAACCGCCCGGGCCCGCCGCCAGCGTGCCGCGGTGGCTGAAAACATAGCCCCCGCCCACCACGGCGACGATCGCGACCAGTGCCGGCGGCGACGCGCCAGAACGTCAGCTTGCGCCGCATCCGGCGGCGATCGACGATGAGATCGGCATCGAGCGACATGGTTCTGTTCCTTCGAATTTGATTCGAAACGCATTGTAGCAAGTCCGGCGAGACTCTCCGACCGTCATTCCGGCCGAGCGAAGCGAGAGCCGGAATCCATAGCCCCGGTCCTGGAGATTACGGAAAACATAGGGGTTATGGATTCCGGGTTCGGCCCTTCGGGCCGCCCCGGAATGACGCCGGATGGCGGCAAAAAAATGAACCCCCGGGTTTCGGCCCGGGGGTTCGGATTTGGCGCAGCAACCTCCGGCGCCTACTCCTTGTCGCCTTCGGCCTCCTCGCCCTTCGCTTCGAGCGCGGTGCCGAGAATGTCGCCCAAGGTGGCGCCGGAATCGGAGGAGCCGTACTGGGCGATCGCCTCCTTCTCCTCGGCCACTTCGAGCGCCTTGATCGAGAGCTGCACCTTGTGGGCGCGGCGGTCGAACGGTGACGACGCGGGCATCGACCTTCTGGCCGACCTGGAAGCGGTCGGAGCGCTGGTCGTTGCGGTCGCGAGCGAGCTCCGAGCGCTTGATGAAGGAGGTGAGCTCGGTGCCGACGATCTTGACGTCGATGCCGGACTCCTTGACCTCGGTCACCTCGGTGGTGACGACGTCGCCCTTCTTGATCTCGCCGGCCGACGCCATCGGGTCGCCCTGGAGCTGCTTGATGCCGAGCGAGATGCGCTCCTTCTCGACATCGACGTCGAGCACCTGGGCCTGGACCTTGTCGCCTTTCTTGTACTCCTCGATCACCTGCTCGCCCGGACGCTTCCAGTCGAGATCGGAGAGGTGGACCATGCCGTCGACGTCGCCGTCGAGGCCGAGGAACAGGCCGAACTCGGTCTTGTTCTTGACTTCGCCTTCGACCGTCGTGCCCGGCGGATACTTCTCGACGAACACCTCCCACGGATTGCGCATGGTCTGCTTGAGACCGAGCGAGATGCGGCGCTTGACCGGATCGACCTCGAGGATCTGCACCTCGACCTCCTGCGAGGTGGAGACGATCTTGCCGGGATGGACGTTCTTCTTGGTCCACGACATTTCGGAGACGTGGATGAGACCCTCGATGCCCGGCTCCAGCTCCACGAACGCGCCGTAGTCGGTGATGTTGGTGACGCGGCCCTTGAACCTGGCGCCGACCGGGAACTTGGCCTCGATGCCCTGCCACGGGTCGTCCAAGCAGCTGCTTCATGCCGAGCGAGATGCGGTGCGTCTCGTGGTTGATCTTGATGATCTTGACCTTCACCTGCTGGCCGATGTTGAGCACCTCGGTCGGGTGATTGACGCGCCGCCAGGCGATGTCGGTGACGTGCAGCAGGCCGTCGATGCCGCCGAGATCGACGAACGCGCCGTAGTCGGTGATGTTCTTGACCACGCCGTCGATGACCTGACCCTCTTCGAGGTTCTGCACCAGCTCCTGGCGCTGCTCGGCGCGGGTCTCTTCCAGCACGGTGCGGCGCGACACGACGATGTTGCCGCGGCGGCGATCCATCTTCAGGATCTGGAACGGCTGGTTGACGTTCATCAGCGGCGTGACGTCGCGGATCGGCCGGATGTCGACCTGCGAGCGCGGCAGGAACGCCACCGCGCCATCGAGATCGACGGTGAAGCCGCCCTTGACCTGGTTGAAGATGACGCCCTGGACCTTCTCGTTGTTCTTGAAGGCCTGTCTCGAGCTTGCCCCAGCTTTCCTCGCGGCGCGCCTTGTCGCGCGACAGCACCGCCTCGCCGAGCGCGTTCTCGACGCGCTCCAGATAGACTTCGACGGTGTCGCCGATCTTGATTTCGTTTCCGCGGCCCGGGCCCTGGAATTCACGGAGCGCGACGCGCCCCTCGGTCTTGGCTCCGACGTCGATGACGGCGACGTCCTTCTCGATGCCGACGACGGTCCCTTTGATGACGGCCCCTTCCTGCAGGCGCCGCCTTGCGCGAACGACTCTTCGAGCATTGCAGCGAAATCTTCGCGCGACGGCGCGGACGCGGTGGTGGCAGTGGCCATGAAGTCTCCAATAGCGGTGCGCAGGCGGTTGATGTTGAGGGCGTTCCGAACGCACGGGCCGTGTGGCCCCGCAAGACCAACAGCACTGCCGGAAATCCGGCAGGCCGGCGCGAAACCGAGCGGTCGGAACGATGGCTTTAGAGTCCGGCGCGCCGCGGCGGGGCTCGAAGCGGGGCTTGGTCCTCCAACCGCGAGGGGCGTTACTCGCACCTCGGCCCGCTCGGGGGCCACGTCGATGATGTGGCGGCCCGGACCGCGGGGATATAGCGGTTGGCGACGCTGCGGGCAAGCTTGGCGGCGGCCGGCACCTCCTAATTAGCTAGCCGGTCACTCCAGGGTAATGTGGCCGCGCTGCACGGTTTCGCGCCATTGGGCGGCTTCGGCGTCGAGGCTTGCGGCGAACTTCGGGCGGGGCAGCTCCGGCGCCAACATGCCGAGCTTGGTGAACCGCTCCTTCACCAAGGCCGTATTCTGCGCTTCCGCCACCGCGCCCGCCAGGATGTCGAGGATGTGGTCCGGGGTGCCGGCCGGCGCAGCCATGCCGAACCAGTTTGAGGCGATCAGCCCGGCGAAGCCCGCTTCCGCCAACGTCTGGACGTTGGGCAGCATCGGGATGCGCGTTTCGGTCGCGACTGCGAGCGCCGTGACTTTGCCATCGGTGAGGTTGCCGCCCACAGCCGCAAGCCCGATCGGGAAAATCTGGATGTCGTTCTTCAACAGCGCCAGCACTGCCGGCGCCGAGCCGCGATAAGGCACCAGGACGATGTCGGTGCGCGTGATCTGCTTGAGGTGCTCCATCAGCAGATGATTGACGGTGCCGAGCCCAGGTACGCCGTAGTTTGTCTTGTTGGTCTTGGCGTAGGCCATGAATTCCGCAAACGTCCGGACCGGCACGTCGGGATTGGAGAACAGCACCAATGGAATATCGGCAAGTTTGGCAATCGGCGCCAGAGCCGCCAGCGGATCGACCGCCATCTTCATCACGTATTGGTTGATGACGAAGTTGTTGGTGGCTGCGACCAGGATCGTATATCCGTCCGGCGCGGCGCGCGCGACCTCCTGGGTGCCGATGTTTCCGCCGGCACCGGGCTTCGCCTCGATGACGAGCTTCTGGCCAAGGCGCTGTTCCATACCGACCGCGAGCAGGCGCGTGATCGTTTCCGGCACACCGCCCGCGGTGTATGGAATGATCACCTTGATCGGCTTGTCGGGATAGGAGGCGGCCCGCGCGCGCTTTGCAACGAACGGCGTGGCAATCATGCCAGCCAGTACTCGGCGGCGGGTCAGCCAACGCATAGACAGCCTCTCAGTTGTCATGCCCGGCTTTATGCCCGGCCATGGCGGTGTTTTGTTAAGCCCTTCAGAACTTCGGAAACAACTGCTTGTCGGCCAGCCAGCGCGACATGGCCGGCTTCTTCGCCCGGGTCGCCGCGCGGAACGCGTCGTGGTGCTCCTTGTTTGGCCACACCAACTCCGGCGTGACCGCGAGCCGCGTGGTGATCTTGTCCTTGGTGACATTGAACACCATCAGGTCCCGCGCCAAAGCAAGCGGCCCCTGGTAGCTCTTTCTGATCTCGCGCTCGATTTCCGGCGCAGTGTCGAAATCGTTGAAGAAGTGATAGACCACCGCCTGCCGCGGCAACACCCGCGCCAGGACCTTGCCGCATTCCTCCGGCGCGGTGTGCGCGATGGTGCCGATGCCGATTGCGCTCTTCTCCGGATAGCCGGAACGCTCGACAAGCTGCTTCACCGTGTTGAAGCACTCATGGATCAAAAGATCGGCACCCTGGGCGTTGTCGATAAAGAATTGGCTCGGCGTGGTGTCGCCGGAGAACACGAACGTGAGCCCATTCCATTCCAGCCGATAGCTCACCGGGCCGTCGTAGATATGGATCGCCGGGAAGCTTTTGATGACGACGCCGTTCTTGTCATAGACCGCGCCGGTCCTGGTGAAATCGAATTCGTGGACCTCGACCTCGGCGCCCGCATCCGGCAGCAGGCCAAGCCGCGTCTCAGTGTCCCAGATCAGCAATTCCATCTGTTTTCGCACGAAATGTTCGATGCCGTATTTCGGCTCGGGTCCCGACGGCCCGTACAGCACCAGCGGTTTCACCCGGCCGCCGGCCCAGCTTCCGACCCAGACTTGCGCAAAATCGCCGACGTGGTCGGCGTGCAGGTGGGTAGCGAAGTATGCCGTGACGGCCTGCGGTGGAATTTCCAGCGCGGTGAAGTTGCCCTGCGAGCCGGAGCCGAAATCCATGACGAACTTGTTGCCGTTGCCCAATTCGATGAGCCACGAGCAATTCGCCTGGCCGCGCCGCACGAACGGCCGGCCGGTGCCGAGCGCGATGACGCGCATCTCGTCAGCCGCGAGCGGCTCGGTGTTGGGGTAGTAATAGTCGCGCTGCGCGGTCATGTTCGTTCTGGAACCGGCAACAGCTTAGTGCATTCTCGTTCTTTTCAAACCCCGACTGGGGCCCTATGGTGCGCCGCGTTTAGGAGGGATTACGCCTTGCGGCTGCTCGTTTATCTGCTGCTGGCGATCGCTGCCGCGATGACCCTGCTATCGCTGTTGGGCCTCAATCTCGATATCGCGATTTCGAACCTGTTCTACGATCCGGCGACCCATCAGTTCATCGGCAACACCAATCCAAAGCTGGCGATGCTGCGCGACAACGGCCGGATCGCCGTGTTCACCTGCATCGGCTGCGTTCTGCTGGCACTCGCCCGGCTTCTGCCGTGGCGCATGCCGAGGATTCCGCCCCGCGCCGCGGTTTTTCTGACCGTCAGCCTGCTGATCGGTCCGGGCCTCCTGGTCAACGCCGTCATGAAGCCTTACTGGGGCCGACCACGGCCGAGCGAGATCACGCAGTTCGGCGGGACCCTGTCCTTCGTTAACTGGTGGGACCCGACCGGCGCCTGCGACACCAACTGCTCGTTCATCTCGGGCGAGGCCTCGACGGCGGCCTGGATGTTTGGCCCGGCCATGCTGATGCCGGCACCGTGGCGCGCGGTGGCGATCGCCGGAGCCGCCGCATTCACGGTCATCGTCAGCGCCCAGCGCGTGATGGCGGGCGGACATTTCCTTACGGACGTCCTGTTCGGTGCGCTGGTGATGATGTTGATTCTGCTTCTGCTCCGCCGATGGATCGATCCGCCGGCGCGGTCCCGAATGGCGGACTAAAGAGATGTCCCCGACCGGCTCCCCGGCACGCCAAGGGTTCGGCAATCCGGGCTTTGCATGGGTTCTGCTTGCGCTGGTGGCGTTGACCGCGATCCGGATCGCCGGGCTTTATTTTTCGACGGTCGACCTCTACTTCGACGAGGCGCAGTACTGGGCCTGGTCTCGCGAGCTGGCGTTCGGATATTTTTCCAAGCCGCCGCTGCTGGCCTGGATCATCGCGGCGTCGAGCCTGGTCTGCGGCAGCGGCGAGGCCTGTTTCCGCGCCGTATCGCCGATCTTCTATCTGGCCACCAGCCTTGTCATCTACGCCATCGCCGACGCGCTGTATGGCCGCACCGTTGCGACGTGGTCGGCGCTCGTCTGCGCGCTGGCGACCGGCGTCGCCTTCTCGTCGCGCATCATCTCGACCGACGTGCCGCTGCTGCTGTTCTGGGCGGTAGCGCTGTTGGCCTATGTCAAGCTTCTGCCGGCGCCGGACTGGCGCTGGGCCGGCGCGCTCGGCGTCGCGCTCGGGCTCGGCCTGCTTGCCAAATATGCGATGGTCTATTTTGCGCTGTGCGCGATCTGCGCCGCCGTGGTCGATCGCGAAGCGCGCACCTTGCTGACGCGCCCGCAGACATGGGTGGCGCTGCTGATCGCCGCCGCGATGCTGTCGCCCAACATCTATTGGAACCTGGCCAACGGCCTCGTCACCTTCAAGCATACCGGAGGCAATATCACCGGCGACCTGATGCGATTCCAGCCCAAGGACATGCTCGATTTCGCGGCCGCGCAATTCGCCGTGGCCGGGCCGGTGGTGTTCGCCACCTTCCTGATCCTGCTCGTCCGGATGTTCAGCGGCCGGATTGAGCGGCCGGACCGGCTGATGCTCGCCTTCGCCATACCAGTGCTGGGGCTGATCACCGCGCTGTCCGCGTTCCGCCCCGCCAATGCCAACTGGGCCGCGCCGTCGATCCTGTCGATGATCATCGTGGCGGTCGCCTGGTGGGTGCGCAACGGCCAGAGGCACGCGCTGCGGGCGACGATCACGATCGGCTTGCTCGCGCAGGCCCTGTTGCTGGTCGGCGACGCCTACGCCTATCGGATCAGCATCCCGGTCATGGGGCGCAATATCGACGTCTACAGGCGCACGCTGGGCTGGCGTGAGTTCGGCCGCCACGCCGCCGAGCTCGCCCGCGCCAACCACGCGCCGACCGTGGTCGCCGAAGGCCGCGGCGAGGTCGCGGAGCTGATCTATGACCTCCGCGACGAGCCGGTTCGCACGCTGTCGTGGCCCGAGAGCGAGATTCCCGAGCATCAGTTCGACCTGACCCGCGCGCTCGACAACTCGGCGGCCGAGCCGGTGCTGTTTGTCAGCACATGCCCGGTGGTGTCGAGAACTCCGGCGCTTCTACGGCGACGTCCAGCCGTTGGGGCCAATCGATATCCGCACTGGACCGACCACCAGCCGCCAGTATCATGCCTTCAGGCTCGCGGCGCGCCGCCAGCCGATTGGACCGCTCGGACCTTGCGCCGAAATGCCGGCGCAGTAGCTCAGCGGCTGCGCCGGCTCTCGATCAATTGCACCGCCGCGGCAAAGGCGTCATCGGCGTTCATGTCGGTGGTGTCGAGAAGATGCGCGTCCACGGCCTGCACCAGCGGCGCGGCGGTGCGCGAGCGATCGCGTTCATCGCGGCGGCGGATGTCGGCCAGAACGTCGCCCTCATCGGCGCTTTCGCCCCGGCCTTGCAGTTCGAGCGCGCGGCGGCGGGCGCGGACCTCGGGCGCCGCCGTGACGAAAATCTTCACGTCGGCATTCGGACAGATTACCGTGCCGATGTCGCGGCCATCGAGCACCGCCCCGGGCGGCGTCGCGGCGAACTCCTGCTGGAAGTTGAACAGCGCAGCGCGAACATCCGGAATGGCCGAAACCACCGACGCCGCCTCGCCGACCGCGTAAGCCTTCAGTGCGGGCTCGTCGAAGCTCGTTGGATCGATCGCATTCGCCGCGGCGACCGCACGCCCCTCGTCGCCGGGCTCGTGGCCGGCATCGAGCAAGGCCTTCGCCACCGCGCGATAGAGCAGGCCGGTGTCGAGATGGCGCAGGCGGTAGTGCGCCGCGAGCCGCTTGCCGAGCGTGCCCTTGCCTGACGCCGCCGGTCCGTCAATGGCGATGATCATGCGGTTGGAGTTAGGACGAAAAGCCGATAGATGAAAGGGGCGTCAACGGTTTTTCCCGACCACAACGACGGGCATTGCGCGCATGAATGCCGCGGCACGACGGCTCCAGAGCCTGAAGGCGTTGCTTTCGCATGCGCGCGACCGCCTGGGCGTGGATATCGGCTTCGTATTGTGGGACGGCACGACCGTGCCCGAATATCTTGCCCCCGGCGCGCTGGCGCTTGCCATCGCCGACGAAGGCGCAGTCGCCGCCCTGATCCGGCGCCCGAAGCTCGACACGCTGCTCAACCTGCTGATCACGTCGCGCCTCGAATTGCGCAACGGCACGCTGTTCGACCTCGCAGCGCTACGTCCGCGCGTCCGTTCGCGGGATTTCCGCAAGGCGCTGGACAAGAAGCTTGCGCTGGGCACCGCAGCACGGTTCCTGCTGGTGCCGCGCGGCGGCCCATGGCCGCTCGAGCAGGTGCGTGGCGACAAGGCAAGCCGAGACGGCAGCGAGACCGCCAACCGCGCGAACATCCAGTATCACTACGATCTCTCCAACGCGTTCTACGCGCTCTTCCTCGATCCCGAGATGGTCTATAGCTGCGGCTATTTCGCCGAGCCGCATGACGACGTCGCCCGCGCCCAGCGCGACAAGCTCGACATGATCTGCCGCAAGCTCCGGCTCAAACCGGAGGAGAGCTTTCTCGATATCGGCTGCGGCTGGGGTGCGTTGCCGATCCACGCCGCCCGGCACTTCGGGGTGCGCGCGCATGGCGTGACGCTCGCCGAGAACCAGTACGCCTACGCCCGGGAGAAGGTTGCGCGGCTCGGCCTGCAGGACCGGGTGACCATCGAGCTGAAGGATTATTCGCGGCTCGACGGCGCGTTCGACAAGATCGCTTCGATCGGCATGTTCGAGCACGTCGGCCACCGCAACCACGAACGCTACTTCAAGACCATCCACCGGCTGCTCAATCCCGGCGGGCTCTACCTGCATCACGCCATTACGCGCCCGGCCAAGCGCACCGACCGCGAGTTTCGCCGCAGGCACACCACCGAGGCGCTGGCAATCGGCCGCTACATCTTCCCGGGCAGCGAGCTCGACCACATCGGCATGTCGGCCGCCAACCTGGAGCGATATGGGTTCGAGGTTCATGACGTCGAAGCCTGGCGGGAGCACTACGCCCGCACCACGCGGTTGTGGCACGACCGCCTATTGGCGAATGCCGCCGCTGCCGAACGCGAGGTGGGTGCAGTGAAGACCCGGATGTGGCTCATTTACCTGGCCGGGGTCTCGATCGCGTTCGATCGCTCGACCATCGGCATCTTCCAGACATTGGCGTCGAAGCGACGTCGCGGTGCGTCCGGCGTGCCGCTGTCGCGCGCCGATCTGTACCAATGACCAGCTCAGGTCCGTTCGCCGACGCGTAGTTTCTCGACAATGCGCCGAATCGCGGGCGGCGCACTTGGATCGAGAAATATCGTTCCGCGTTCCTTTCGCCCAATTGGTCGGAGCGCGGCCGAATTGTCGAAAAGCAATGCCCAATCCGCGTGTTGCAAAAACCAGGGGAGCTGTCGCAACGAGCGCCGCCAGCGCTCCTTGACCTTCTTCGCAGGCACGTTGTGGCCGCCCTTTTTTACCCGCAGCCTAACTCGCTCGACGTTAAGGGCGGGGTTATCGAGGATGACGTATATGAGCCGAATCTCGAAGCCCCGCCTCTTTGCGGCGCGCACCAGTCGCCGGTACTTATCGGTAGACAGCACGGTCTCCACGCCGATCGATTGGTGAGCATGGATTGACGCTTCGAGCCAAGCCTCAATGCGCTTCACCGCTTCAATGTTTGCCAAACGTCGGGTTAGGTGCTCCATTGAAAGAATTCGCGAAGCCAGCAAATCAGGATTGATGATCCAGAACGATCGGCTCGTGTCGGCAATCACCGTATTTCCATAAACGGCGTCGCGCCTCGATCCATACAACGTACTTTTTCCGGATCCGTTAGGCCCCGCGATAATCCAAAAAGCCGGAACATCACTTTTTCTGGATGCCATCCGAAAGACCAGAAGATTTAAATCTGCGTGCGGCTTTGCCAAAGCCATCTGCCGATCCAAACAACCTTTCATTCTCCCGGCGCGCGTTGGCGACGTTTTCCCGATAGACGTAAGTCAGATCGTCATCAAAAGTGGGGCTATTCGCATCAACGGTAAAAACTTCCATCATGCGCCCGTTCGAACGACGAACGACTGTTCTAGCAACAGCCTTCGGCCGACGATTGCCGTGCTTTATAGCCAGCTTGGCCACTTTCACTTTGCTCACAGCGACTCCCTCGATGCGCAGAATCAGCATCTCATCAAAATATATTTAGTATTCGAACCCATCGCTAGCTACTTTCCGGCGCAAAATTAGCGACCTCGCGCTTTTGCTGAGAATCTGCTGGTCGGCGGAAAACTGCAAGATCGAACGGCATTTGGATTGACGCCGGCGGCTGGCGCTGATTTATTCTTATGGATGATTCGAGATCAAGCTCTGCGCATGCGTGAGAAGCTGGTGAGCAAATTGCCGATCAGCGGCGAGTTGCTGCGCGGCTCGCTGTTGGAGCGCACGGTCCGACACACGAAGGATTGCCCCAAATGCGCGCGGGGTGAAGGGCACCACGTGTTCGTCTTGACCGTGACCTACCCGGGAGGCCGCACGCGCCAGATCAGCGTGCGGCGCGAGCGGGTTACGGAGGTACGTCGCTGGCTCAGCAATTATCAGGAGCTGAAGGAGGCGATCGAAGCGATCTGCGAGCTCAATCATGACCTGCTGCGTCCGGAACGGGCTATGCGGAAGGTACGGAGCAAGCGGCCATGATTGATATGCGACGAACGCAACTCAGCTTCGGCGACGGGCTGATCGCCGAGGAAGTGAGCGATCTTCGTGAAGATTGGATGAAGCACGCCGACGCGGTGCTCTCGGACGAGGAGATTGTCGCGGCGGTTTACGAAGCGCTGGCGAGGCGGCATCCCAAGAGCCGCAGCCGCGGTCGGTTGGGTGCACCGGCCGAGATGGTGTTGCGCCTGTTGATCCTCAAGCACATCCGCAACTGGAGCTACCAGGTGCCTGAGCGCGAGGTGCGGGCCAATCTGGTGTACCGCGACTTCACTCGCGTCGGCGCCGGCAAGACGCCTGATGCCAAGACGATGGGGCGATGGGGCGTGGCGGTGGGGCCCGAGGTGGTCAAGCTGATTCACCAAAGGCTGGTGAAGCTGGCTCAGGCCAACGGGTTGGTGGCGGGGCGCAGAATGCGCGTGGACACCACCGTGGTGGAGACCAACGTGCACTATCCGACGGATTCGAGCTTGTTAGGCGACGGCGTACGGGTTCTGATCCGCACCATGAAAAGGATCGGCAAGATCGCCGGAGAGACTGGCGCCAGGCTGTGCGACCGCGGACGCAGCGTGAAGCTGCGGGTCCTGGACATCGCCCGGGCGGCGCGCTCCAGAGCCAAGCAGAGCCGGGAAAGGCTCAATCGAGCCTATGGCAAGCTACTCAATGCGACCAGCCGCGTGGTTGGACAGGCGAAGCGGTTCTCCAAAGAGATCGCCGGAGGAACCAAGCGCGCGAGGAACGTGCTGAAGCAGCTGGCGCTCGAAGGGCTGCGCCAACAGCTCGACGCGATGGTGCTGCTGGTCAAGCAAGTGATGAAGCAGACGAGAGCGCGTATCTTCCGCGGCGACACACACGCCGAAGGCAAGCTCCTCAGCGTGTTCGAGCCATCGACGGAGATCATTCGCAAGGGCAAGGCTGGCAAGCCGAACGAGTTCGGCAAGATGGTGAAGTTGCAGGAGGCCGAGGACCAAATCGTGGTCGATTACGAGGTCTATGATCGACGTCCGAGCGATTCGGACCTGCTGATTGCCGCCATCGAGACACATCGGGCAATGCTGGAACGCGCGCCGCACTTGGTGGCAGCGGACGCCGCATTCTACTCCGCCAAGAACGAGGCAGCAGCGAAAGCCCAAGGCGTAAAACGCGTCTGTATTCCCAACCGCTCGACCAAGAGTCCCGAGCGCAAGCGTGAGCAAAGGAAGCGCTGGTTCCGCAACGGCCAGAAGTGGCGGACCGGCTGCGAGGGACGCATCAGCGTCGCCAAGCGACGGCATGGTCTCAACCGCTGTCGCTACAAGGGCGAAGCCGGAATGAAGCGTTGGGTCGGCCTCGGCGTGATCGCCGACAACATCATCAACATCGGCCGCGCCATGCAGAAGCACGCGCTTCCTTAAGCCGTCTCCACCACGGCTAGATCAGCCAGCCCGCCGCTCATCATCCTGGCGGGCTTTGCTGTCCGGCGAAACCCGCCACAATGCCGCAAGCATCAATTTTGCGCCGGAAAGTAGCTAGGGCTTCTCAAATCTTGGTCAGCTGAGATCGCCGCCCAGTCCGCGCATCAGCTCGGCGAAGCCGGGAAAGCTTGTGGCGATGAACGCTGCGTCGTCGACCGCGACGGGCTGCGCGCTGCCGAGCCCCATCACCAGCGCCGACATGGCGATGCGATGATCCATGTGCGTCGTCGACCACGCCGCCGCCGGCCGCCTGACCCTTGCCCTGCACGATCAGATCGTCGCCCTCGATCTCGACCTCGACGCCGTTGCCGCGCAGCATCGCGGCGGTGCCTTCGAGCCGGTCGGATTCCTTGACGCGGAGCTCCTTCAAGCCGCGCATCCGCGTCGGGCCTTCCGCGAACGAGGCCGCCACCGCCAGGATCGGATATTCGTCGATCATGGTCGGCGCCCGCTCGGCCGGCACGTCGACCCCCTTCAGCGCACCGGCCTTGATCCGCAGATCGGCGACGTCCTCGCCGCCCTCGTTGCGCTGCCCCAGCAATCTCGATTGAGGCGCCCATTTCCTTCAGCGTGGTGAGCAGGCCCGATGCGCAGCGGATTCAACATCACGCCCTCGAGGATGATCTCGGAGCCCGGCACGATCAGCGCGGCGACCATCGGAAACGCGGCCGAGGATGGATCGGCCGGCACCACGACAGGCGCTGCTTCGAGCTCGGGCTGGCCCTCCACCGTGATGCGCCGGCCGTGCTGGCCGAACGGGGCAACGCGGATATTGGCGCCAAAATGCCTGAGCATCTTTTCGGTGTGGTCGCGGGTCGCCTCCTTCTCGATCACCGTGGTCGAGCCGGGCGCGGCGAGGCCTGCGAGCAGCACCGCGGATTTGAGCTGCGCCGACGGCACCGGCGCTTCGTATTCGATCGGCATCGGGTCGCGGGCGCCCTGAACCACCGCCGGCAGCCGGCCGCCATCGCGGATGTCGCGGACGCGCGCGCCCATCCGCTCCAGCGGATCGAGGATGCGCCGCATCGGCCGCGTGCGCAGGCTCGCGTCGCCGTCGAAGGTCACGGTGATCGGGCAGCCGGCGACCGCGCCCATGGCGAGCCGGCAGCCGGTGCCGGAATTGCCGAAATCCAGCGCTGCCGCGGGCTCGGCGAAACCGCCGACGCCGACGCCCCGCACCCGCCAGGCCCGCTCCCCGGTGCGTTCCACGGTGGCGCCGAGCGCCTTCATGGCGTTGGCGGTGCTGATGGCGTCCTCGCCCTCCAGCATCCCGGTAATGCGCGTCTCGCCGACCGCAAGCGCGCCCAGGATCAGCGAGCGCAGCGAAATCGACTTGTCGCCCGGCACGCGGACGCGGCCGGTCAGCGGCCCCGGAGCGGCGGGCGGTCAACGGCGAGGCAGCGGGATGTTCCATGGCCTGTCGTACCCCAGGGTCGCCGTCCTAGCACGGGCCCCGGAAGCCCGCGAGACGCTATTGACAGCGGCCTTGCCAGCGGCCAAGGGAAGCACCAATTTCCTCGTCATCCGGACCGTTCCAAGGATTTCCGAACCGTGGCAAAACCCGAGCTCGGCACGAAGCGTCTCTGCAGCAGTTGCGGCGCCAAATTTTACGATCTGAGTAAAGACCCGATCACCTGCCCGAAATGCGGCACGGTGTTTGAGATTGTGGTGCCGGTGTCGCGCGGCCGGACCGATGCGGCTGCGGCCGCCGGCATAGCCGCGGCTGCGGCCGCTGCCGCTGCGGCGGCAGCCGCCGCGGCCGGGCGCCCGCCAAGGAGGCCGAGGTGGTCGAGCCGGAGACCGCCGACGTCGAGATGGTTTCGCTCGAAGACGCCGACGCCGAGGCCGAGGGCAAGAAGGGCGACGGCGCCGAGGCCGTGGAGGGCGACGACGACATCGAGATCGAGGAGACCGAGGAAGCCCCCTTCATCGAAGAACAGGAAGAGGGCGACGAGGACGTCACCGACATCGTCGGCGAAGGCCGCGAGGACGAAGAGGAAACCTAACTGCAGGAATCAGAAATCAGGCATCGGGGATCAGCAACCCGATCGGCCTCAAACCTGATCTCTGAATCTGATTCCTGATCCCAGGAGGGGCCATAGCTCAGTTGGGAGAGCGCTTGAATGGCATTCAAGAGGTCGGCGGTTCGACTCCGCCTGGCTCCACCAACCTTCGCCCCTTCGCGGCTTCGGTTGGCAAGCCAACCTTCCCAAGGTTGGCGCAGTGGCCTTCGCAGAAACACGGCGAAGGTTGCCCGTCGAAGCCCGTAGGGCGAAGACGGGCCGGATCAGTCAGGTTCTGATCCATGAAGTACGTCTACTTCCTGCAAAGCATTGACCACCCGGACCAAAACTATGTCGGTCTCGCAGATGATTTGCGAGCAAGGCTCAAGGTTCACAACTCCGGAGGTTCTGTTCATACGGCGAAATACAAGCCTTGGCGGTTTGTGACCTATATTGGCTTCTCGGATGAGACCAAAGCTGTTGCCTTCGAGCGCTATATGAAATCTTCGTCTGGCCGCGCTTTCGCAAAAAAGAGACTCCGCTGAAAGGCCGGGCGGCTTTCGGTTTTTGTGCGGAGTTGAATAGGATAGCCGTAACCGGGAGGAGCGCAATGAAAGGTAAGATCGGGCTCGAGGAGCATTTTGCCATCGACGACACGCTGATGGATTCGAAGGGATACTTTCCCGAAGAGATCTGGATCGAAGTCCGCGATCGCATCATGGACATC
This sequence comes from uncultured Alphaproteobacteria bacterium, assembly GCA_963702635.1. Classification (GTDB taxonomy): domain Bacteria; phylum Pseudomonadota; class Alphaproteobacteria; order Rhizobiales; family Xanthobacteraceae; genus Z2-YC6860. Next base: position 966,706 of record CAVPDL010000001.1, on the reverse strand, counting down.
CACGGCCGGCGCCTGCGCCTGATGGACGAGTTCGGCATGCAGATGATGATCCTGTCGCTGAACGCGCCGGCGATCCAGGCCATCCCCGACCCGAGAAGGGCCAACGAAATCTCGCGCAAAGCCAACGACTACCTGGCCGAGCAGGTCCGCAAGCGGCCCGACCGCTTCCAAGCGCTGGCCGCGCTGCCGTTGCAAGATCCAGATCTCGCCGCGAAGGAGCTGCAGCGTTGCGTGAAAGACCTCGGCATGGTCGGCGCGCTGGCCAACGGCTTCTCGCAGATCGGCGATCCCAGCACCACCGCCTACCTCGATGAAAAGCAGTACTGGCCGTTCTGGGGTGTGTGCGCCGAACTCGACGTGCCGTTCTACCTGCATCCGCGCAATCCGCTGCCGCAGGACTCGCGCATCTACAAGGGCGCGGATGGCTGCTCGGTCCGATCTGGGCGTTCGGCCACGAGACCGCGGTGCATGCACTGCGCCTGATGGGCTCGGGCCTGTTCGACAAATATCCGAACCTGCAGATCATCCTCGGCCACATGGGCGAAGGCCTGCCGTTCAACATCTGGCGCGTCGACAACGCCAACGCCTGGATTCCGAACCGCAACAACTACCCGGCGAAGAAGAAGATCGGCGAGTACTTCCAGAACAACTTCCACATCACCGTGTCGGGCAACTTCTGCACCCAGGCGCTGCTCACCGCGCTGATGGTGAACGGCGCCGACCGCATCATGTTCTCGACCGACTGGCCGTTCGAGAACATCGATCATGCCGCGATCTGGTTCGACGCGGTGCCGATCGGCGAGGAAGACCGCCAAAGATCGGCCGCACCAATGCGCTGAAGCTGTTCAAGCTGAAGGGGTGATCTTCAGGGTCTGATGTCAGCAGGGGGGCCACATGAGGCGGCGCGAATTTCTCGGTCTAGCCGGTGGCCCTGGCGGCTATAAGGTCAGCCAGGGCGGCCTCGACTGAACCGGGCGTTCGCCTGATCGGCTTTCTCACGGGCGCAAGCGAGAAGGACCAAATTACCCAGGCTCACTTTACCGCTTTCCGGAACGCCCTTCGCGAACTAGGCTGGACCGAGGGCCGCAACCTTCGCCTCGAAGCCCGTTGGGCCGGCGGCGACCTCAATCGCCTGCGTGCCGACGCGGCAGAGCTCGTCAAGCTCGCACCGAACGTCATACTTTCGCATGGGACCTCGGCGATCGCGACCTTGAAAGCCGCGACCCAAATCATTCCGATCGTTTTTGTCATCGTCACGATCCCGTCGCGCAAGGCTACGTCCCGAGCATCGGACATCCCGGCGGCAACATCACCGGGTTCAGCCTGATGGACTATTCGATGATCGGCAAAGCGCTCGATCTTCTGAAGCAGATGGTGCCCGGCGTGACCCGGGTAGGCTTTCTGTTCGACCCGACGGACTATCCCTACTACGAGCAGTATCTCACCTCGCTCCAGCCGCTGCGCCAAACTCTGAACATCGAAGTCACGCCTGTGCGCGTGCACTCCGATCCGGACATTGAGGCCGCCATCGCCGAATTTTCCGAAAAGCCGAGTGGTGCTATCATCGCCCCTCCCAGCATCTTCAGCCTTGTTCATCGCAAGACCATCATCGACCAGGTCAGCCGGTGGAGACTGCCGCACATCGTGCCGGCTAGGGAAGCTGTCGCCGAAGGCAGCCTGATGTCCTATGCACCGAACCAAAGAGAGATATTCCAGCGAGCAGCGCCCTACATTGACCGCGTTCTCAAGGGAGAGAAACCTGGCGACCTCCCGGTTCAGGCTCCAACGAAATTCGAGTTCGTCATCAACATGAAAACTGCCAAGGCGCTCGGGCTCAGCATCTCGCCTGCCGCGCTGGCAATCGCCAACGAAGTGATTGAATAGCCACCCGTCTGGCCGCTACACCCGATACCGCTCGACCGCCGCCTTGTCCCAGACGATGCCGTGGCCGGGCCGGTCGGGAATGACCGCGTGGCCGTCGACGATCTGCAGCGGCTCCTGCACGATCTTGTCGGCCCAGTCGACGTATTCGAGAAAATGCGCGGTCGGCGTCACCGCGAGCAGATGCGCGCTGGTCTCCGGATAGAGATGCGATGACATCTTGATCTTGCGCTGCGGCGGCAAGCGCCGCCGCCTGCTGCCAGCCGGTGACGCCGCCGATGCGTTCGAGATCGGGCATCACCAGATCGCAGGCCTTGGCGTTGAGCGCCGCCTGCATTCCGGCGACCAGCGAGAAATTCTCGCCGATCTGGATCGGCGTCGCCAGCTCGCGGGCGAGCAGCGCGGCGCCGGCATAATCGTCGTGGCGGATCGGCTCCTCGAGCCAGGCGATGCTCTCGCGGTCGAGCGCGCGGCCGCGCGCCAGCGCCTCGTCGACGCCGAGCGCCTGGTTGTAGTCGACCATCAGCGCGACGCCGTCCGGCATGCGCGCCTTGACGGCGTGCACCGCGGCGAGGTCCTCGGCCAGCGTCGGATAGCCGAGCCGCAGCTTGATGGCGCGGAAGCCGCGCTCGAGCAGCTTCTCGGCCTCGTCGGCGAGCGCGTCGGTCGGCATCAGGCCGAGCCCGCAGGAATTGTAGGCCGGGATCGCGCCGCGGCTCGCCGCCGAGCAGCCGCACCAGCGGCACGCCGGCGGCCACCGCCAGCGCATCCCAGCAGGCGATGTCGAAGCCCGCCATCGCCATGCGGACGATGCCCTGCACGCCGATCAGCGCGAAGCGCTCGGCGAGCTTGTCCCAGAGCGTCGGCCGGCACGATGCGCTCGCCCTTGGCGCGCTCCTCGACCTCGCTGCAGCAGGCTCGCGATCGCCGACCATCGCGCGCGGGAAATAGGACCAGAGATAGGCCCGGCCGGTGACGCCCTCCTCGGTCTCGACGTCGATCAGCAGCAGCGGCGCCTTGGTGATCCGGCCCCGGCTGGTGCCGAGCGCATAGGTCATCGGCACCTCGACGCCGACGGCCGAAACGGCGCGGACGGTCAGGGCCGGCAGATTCGATGTTTGGCGGCATGGAGCCTCCCCGGCTCACTGGAACCCGGACCTTAGCAAACCGCGCGAGCCTCGCGCCAATGGCCATTCGCTGGCCGAACCCGCCGATTCTTGAAAGCTTAACCCCAGGAACCCATATTGGGATCGAATCGGATGGGCAGTGCGTTGTCCGTTCGTGGGGTGCCTCCTGGGGCCCCGGTCAAAGTCGCTTGAAAGCGAGGGCTTTGAAGATGTCCCGAGTTCCGTCGCTGTCCAGTCCGTTTCTGATCGGCTTCGACCAGATCGAGCGTGCGCTCGATCGCGTCGCCAAGGCGGCTGACGGCTATCCCCCCTACAACATCGAACGGCTCGCTGCCGACGACGACAATCCCGAGCGCCTGCGCATCACGCTGGCGGTCGCGGGATTCACGCTCGATCAACTCGAGGTGACCGTCGAGGAGAAAGAGCTCGTCATCCGGGGACGCCAACAGGAGGACAAGAGCCGGCAATATCTGCATCGCGGCATCGCCGCCCGGCAGTTCCAGCGCACGTTCGTGCTGGCGGACGGCATGCAGGTGCAGAAGGCCGATCTGAAGAACGGACTGCTCTCGATCGACTTGGCGCGGCCGGAGCCGGCCCGCGTCGTAAGGACGATCCAGATCGCGGAACATGAAGTGAACGTGAAGTTCGGACTCGACCGACAAACCAAGAAAGGAGTCGAGGGCCATGAGTGAGAGAACCGGAATGCGAAACCACGACGCCAACAGATGACCGAGCAGGCATTCGCCATCCTCGGCGGCGGCAAGATCGCCTACGTCAAGCCGATCCGTTCGGAGGACGTGCACCGGCTTTATCCGCAGGCGCCGGAGCTGGAGCCGGGGATGCATCTGTTCGCGCTGCATGCCGCCGACGGCACGCCGATCCTGGTGACCGACAGCCGCGAGGCCGCCATCGCCAACGCGATGACGCACGAGCTGGAAACCGTCAGCGTGCACTGACGGGGCGGCAAAGCCTTGGCCTCCACCGAGCCGGCACCAGCCGGCTTGGCCGGGAGCGCCATCGCCGTCGGGGGCAGCGAGCACTTCGCTGCGCGCGAACTGCATAGACCGGCATGTTGCCCCACAATCCGCCGGTCACGAGGTCGGCCTTATGGACGTAGCCGTCGATGTCATCGTCCTCGGTCAGGCTGACGCCGTGATAACCGCGCTCTTCGGGCGTCATCATGCGGCAGGTGGTGTTGTAGCGCACCGGCTTCGATGCCACGCGCGGCTTCTCGGGATCAGGGCGTCGACCAGTGCACGCAGCCCTTCTTGACGAAGGCGCGGCTGGCCAGGATCGTCCGTCGCGACTCGACGGATCGTGTGCGGCAGCGCCGGGCCCGCGTGACGTCCATTGCCCGAAGTAGGTCTGCCGCCGGATTGGCGACATCGGTGTCGAACGTGTCGGGCGCGTAGCTGCGCTTGATCTCCGTGACATTCTGAAACAGTGCCAGTCGCCGCCGTTGAAGAACTCCGGCGTGCCGACATGACCGAGCGACGTCGAAAGCCAGAAATATTTGGCGCTTGCCGCTTGCCCTCAGACGCCGGCAGGTGACGCCGGCGCCATAGATGCCGACCTGCCAGCGCGTCTGCGCGAACACTTCGTTGACCTGATCGAAATACGCCTCGATGCTCGGCCAGATGCGAGCCGCGGGCATCGCGCAGTCCTTGCCGGGATAGGGATCGAAATCGATCGCGAAATAGATCGGCGTATGCGCGGGCTGGCCGAGCTCGTGCGCGAGTTGGACCGCGGCCTCGGCATCCTTGCGGCCCTTGTTCGCGGTCTCCGGTTCTGCAAGATCGAAGTTCGCGCAGCCGTGGCCGCAGTGCTGGAACACCACGAACACCGACATGCCCGGCGTTCTCGATCGCGGCAAGCTCCGCCTTGGTCAGCATCTTGGTCGTGTTGTGGTAGCAGACCTCGCCTTTGCCGGTGCCGTACTCGCGGTCGTAGTAGCGGCCGATGGTCTTGATGCCGGCGGCTTGAGCCGGCCGAGATAGGGCGTCACGTTGAAATCGACATCGACGATCTGCGCGCGATTGGCCGGCGACCCGATCCGCTGGAACGGCAACGAAAACACTGGCGACGGCGCCAAGCGCGCCGGCGGCGGACGCACCAAGCGATCGCAGAATCTGCCTGCGAGACAGCATCGACCCCCCTCCCGTGCCGAGAATACACCGACGGTCCCCGGGAACAGCAAACTGACTCAGGGTGAATGCGGAGTTAATCGGCGGTGTCATGACTACCGCTACGCCGCGCTCGCCGACGGCATCGCCAGCACGGCATAGAGCGCATCGGCGTCGCTGCGAATTGCGAAGCTTGCGCGCCACTTCGGGATCGCGCAGCAGGCGCGCGACGCGCGCCAGCGCCTTGAGATGATCGGCGCCGGCGCCTTCCGGCGCCAGCAGCAGAAACACCAGATCGACCGGCTGGCCGTCGAGCGCCTCGAAATCGACCGGCCGCTCCAGCCGCGCGAACAGGCCGAACACCTGGCCGAGCTTGGGCAGCTTGCCGTGCGGGATGGCGACGCCATTGCCGACGCCGGTCGAGCCGAGCTTCTCGCGCTGCAGCAGGATTTCCAGGATCGCCCGTTCGCTCTGTCCGGTGAGCGCCGCCGCCTTGGCGGCGATCTCCTGCAACGCCTGCTTCTTCCCGTTGACCTTCAAGGCCGGGATGATCGCGTTCGGCGCGACGAGATCGGTGGTCGGCATGGAACCGTCCGGAGTCGGATTGCAATTCAATTTCGGGGCTGGATGGAAGGCGGCGGTTTATAGGGACCGCCCAACCGCCCGTCAATGGCCCTAATCTGGTGTGCGGCCTCCGGCCCGATTGTCGGAGTGATGGTCCTTCAGCTTCCGATGGTAGCGGCGCAGTTGCTTCTCGATGTTGTCCGCCGCCTGATCGGCGCTGAGATTAGGCGTCGGCCGCCATGGCGTCGGCGCGCAGCACGACGCCGGAATCGAGATGCAGCACGCATTCGGTGTGGAAGCCGAATGCCTCCTTGCCGACCGTGGCATGCCCGGAATATCCGCCGCCGAAATACTTCTCGACCGCCTCCTGGACACGCGCGCTGATGCGCTCGCGCAACGCCTCCCCGACCTCGATGTTCTTGCCGGACACGCGAAACGACATGAGATTGCCTCCGACTCGAGAAAACGGGCCGTCAACACGCTCCGAAGCCTCACTCATGCGCCACCGCGAGCTTATCGCGCCGGCGCTGCACCGACGACGGGATTCGCATCGCCTCGCGGTATTTCGCCACAGTGCGGCGGGCGATGTCGATGCCGGCGCTCGCGCAACCGATCGACGATGGTGTCGTCGGAGAGCACGTCATCGACGCCTCTCGGCGTCGATCAATTGCTTGATGCGGTGCCGCACCGCTTCCGCCGAATGCGCTTCGCCGCCGTCGGACGACGCGATCGACGAGGTGAAGAAATATTTCAATTCGAAAATGCCGCGGTTGGTGGCGACGTATTTGTTGGCGGTGACGCGCGACACCGTCGACTCGTGCATGCTGATGGCGTCGGCGATGGTCTTTGAGATTGAGCGGACGCAGGTGCTGCACGCCGTGGGCAAAGAACGCGTCCTGCTGTTTGACGATCTCCATCGCGACCTTGAGGATGGTCTTGGCGCGCTGATCGAGCGCGCGCATCAGCCAGGTCGCCGACTGCAGGTTCTCGGCAAGATAAGTCTTGGCGCTGTCGGCCTGGCGCTCTTGGCGAGCTCGGCGTGATAGCGCTGATTGACCAGGACCTTGGGCAGGGTGTCGGAGTTGAGCTCGACGATGAAGCCGCCGTCCGGGCCGGGCCGCACATAGACGTCGGGCACGATCGGCTGCACCGTGGTCGAACCGAAGGCGAGGCCGGGCTTCGGATTGAGCGCGCGAATTTCCGCGATCATCTCGGCCAGATCCTCGTCGCCGACGCCGCAGATGCGGCGCAGCGCGGCAAGGTCGCGCTTGGCCAGAAGATCGAGCCGGCCGACCAGCGCCTGCATCGCCGGATCGAAGCGGTCGCGCTCCTTGAGCTGGATCGCCAGGCATTCGGTGAGATTGCGCGCGCATACGCCCGGCGGATCGAAGCGTCTGCACGATCGCCAGCACCGCCTCGACTTCGGCGAGCGGCGCGCCGAGCTTTTCCGCCACCGACGGCAGGTCGCCGGTGAGGTAGCCGGCCTCGTCGACCATGTCGATCAGGTATTGCCCGATCATCCGCCGGACCGGATCGGTGATCGCCAGCGCAAGCTGCTCGGCCAGATGATCGGCGAGCGTCGGCTTGGCCGAAACGAAGGCTTCCAGATTGTAGTCGCCGTCCTCGCGACCGCCGCTGCCGGTCCCGGACCAGTCCGACAGCGGCGCTGGCGCATCAGCGCCGGGGCGCGGGCCGCGATCGCCGGCGTCGTCGGGAAATTCGTTTTCGAGATTCGGTGCCGAGCCGCTCCTCGATGGCGCTGCGGCTGGTTTCCAGGCTTTCGTCGATTCGGTCCGCAGCGAGCGCCGTCGGAGGCCGGCGCTGTCGCCGCCCGGTCCCGCCTCGACCGGTTCGGCAGCGATCGGCGCGGCTCGCCCTCGCTCGTCGCGCTCGAGCAGAGGATTGCGTTCGAGTTCCCCCTCGACATAGGCGGCCAGATCCAGGTTCGAGAGCTGCAGCAGCTTGATGGCTTGCATCAGCTGCGGCGTCATCACGAGCGCCTGGCTCTGCCGCATTTGCAGTCGTTGCGTCAGTGCCATATTCGATGACCAAAGTTGGTCCGGTTCTTGCTTATATGATTTATACGGACGTTGTATACCGCAATGCGGTATAACTCGTTAACATCCTCGAATATCGCGCATTTCTATGTATTTGCCGCCCCGGCTGACAACGCCTGGGCCGGCAATCTGCACAGCGAATCGGCGCTTAGAGCCGGAATTCTTCGCCCAGATAGAGCCGGCGGACCTCCGGATTGTTGACGATGTCGTCGGTGCGGCCCTCCATCAGCACCTCGCCGGAATAGATGATGTAGGCGCGGTCGGTCAGGCCCAGCGTCTCGCGGACATTGTGGTCGGTGATCAGCACGCCGATGCCGCGGTTGGTCAGGTGGCGCACCAGCACCTGAATGTCGCCGACCGCGATCGGATCGATGCCGGCGAACGGCTCGTCGAGCAGCATGTAGTTCGGCCGCGACGCCAGCGCGCGGGCGATCTCGCAGCGGCGGCGCTCGCCGCCGGACAGCGCGATCGACGGCGTCTTGCGCAGCCTCGCGATGTTGAACTCCTCGAGCAGCGCGTTGAGATCGCGCTCGCGCCGCCGCTTGTTCGGCTCCACCACCTCGAGCACGGCGCGGATGTTTTCCTCGACGGTGAGGCCGCGGAAGATCGAGGCCTCCTGCGGCAGATAGCCGATGCCGAGCCGGGCGCGCTGGTACATCGGCAGGCGGTGACGTCGTGGCCGTCGAGTTCGATGCGGCCGCGGTCGGCCTGGATCAGCCCGGTGATCATGTAGAAGATCGTGGTCTTGCCGGCGCCGTTCGGCCCGAGCAGGCCGACCGCCTCGCCACGCCGCACATAGAGACTCGCGCCCTTCACCACCTTGCGGTTGCGCGAAGCTTTTCTCGACCGCATGGGCGGCGAGATAGCCCTGCTGCACCGCCTGCTGCTGATCGCTGCCGCATCCTGCCATTGGGCGGCGCCATTGTAGCTTTGCGGCTGCGGCGCGCGCGGCTCGGCATGTTGTACGTAAGCGTGCGCGGCCTGCCAGCCGGGCTGCTGATCCTGAAGTGGTCGCACATAGGCTTGCGCAGCCTGCCAGTTCGTCGTTGTCGCTGATACGCGCGGGGGCTGCTTCATGCGCAGGCCGGAGCGGGGCATGCGGTCGCTGCGTCCCAGCCCGATCAGCCCGCCCATGGTCGCCAGATCGATCCGCCACCGGCTCTCGCCGGAAGCCGGCTGCCGCCGGCGGAGCGGGGCGCGACGACGCCGAAACAGCGTGAGCAGGGCGTCAAGCACGTCTGCGGTCCAGCTCCGGGTTCCCGTTCGGATTCGGCGCCGTGATAATCCCTTGCGGGGAGGCTTTCAACCGCAGCCCCCGGGTCCGGTCATTTCGACGGCTTCGACGCCGCCGGACGCGCCGGGCCGAACTTCGGAGCGCCCTTGCTCGTTGTTCTGCTGGATCAGCATTCTGACCGGTCCGTTGTTGCCGGCTTCGACGTGCGACACGCCGGTGGTCAGGTCGACCATCAGCCGTTCGCCGCGCAGCACGTTCGGCCCCTGGCTGACCAGCACATTGCCAAGCAGGGTGACGGTGTTGGATTTCATGTCGAACAGGCCGGTCTCGCCGGTCGCGGTCTGGTCCTTCTGGGTGACGGTGACGCCGCCGCTCGCCTCAAGCTTGCTGATCTGCGACGATCCGCCGGGACCCGGCTTTGCCGCCGGCATAGCGCCACCCGCGCCTGCGGTCTGTTGTTTGGGTTCGTAGAACACGACCAGCGTCTTGCAGCGCATCGTCGTGTCGCCCTGCACGACCTTCACGCTGCCGCTGAAGGTCGCCTTCCTGTCCTTGTCGCGGACCTCGAGCCGCGCCGCCTCGATCTGCACCGGCTGGTTGCGATTTTGCGAAAAGCCTTGCAGCGCGTTCGGCACGCTGTTGCCGGCAGGCTGCGCCGCAACGCCTGACGCGCCAGCCCAGGCAAGCACGGCAGCGATTGCCGCGCATCGAGCGATATCGCGCGCTTTCATCGCTTCTCTGCCGGTTTGGCGTCGTCGTTGCCGTTGAGGTTCATGACGACACCGCCGATGAAATGGATGACCTCGCCGGAGTTGTAGACCTCGAGACGATCGGCGTTGAGCGTGCCCTGGTCGGTGAAGACCGCGACCGGCTTGTTGGAAATGATCTCGCCGCTGCCGGTGTCGATCGTCGCCTCATCGAGATGCATCTCGCTGCCGGTCGAGGTCTTGACCACGACATTCTGGGTCAGCGTCAGCACGCTGGCCTTGCGATTGAACACGCCGCTCTTGGCCGACAGATCGATCGTGCTCTTGTCCTGGGCCTCGATCTTGGCGCGGATCTCGCGCAACTCGATGAGGTCCGGCTTGGTGATGTCCTGGCCCGCGGCCTTCGCGGTCACCTCGTACCAGCGCTGGTCGCGTGTGTAGCCGCTGAGCTTGGGCGCCTGCATGGTGATCTTGGTGCCGGAAATCACCAGGCCGCCGTGATCGACCGGCAGCCGCACCAGCACCCGCAGCGGATCGAGCCAGGTCACCAGCACCGTTGTCGCCGAGGATCAGCGCAATGCCGACCGGAATAGCCCAGCGCAGCAGGCGGACTCGCCGGCTGTGACGCGCCGCACGCTGGAAGGCGCGCGCGTCATCGCGCCGTCCGCCGAAGTCGAAACGGTAATCTTTCGACGCCTCAAATGCCGATGTGGTGGACAGGCCGTTGGTCCTCGCGGTCCGGAAGTCGCCGCTGTGCGATGTACATATCATGGTTCGGCGGGTTAAAAATCCGCTGCGAATATGGCCCGTTCGCGGCCAAAATGGTCAGGAATGGGCGAAAATGTCCTCGGCCGCCCAGCCGGCGAGGTCGAGCCGGGCCCGATCCGGCAGGAAGCGCGAAGCAGGCCGCAGCCAGTTCCGCGCGGCCTTCGCGGGCCAGTATGACGTCGAGCTTCTCCTTGAGCGCATGCAGGTGCAGCACGTCGGAGGCCGCATAGGCGAGTTGGGCGTCGGTCAGCGTCTCGGCGCCCCAGTCGGACGACTGCTGCTGCTTCGACATGTCGACGCCGAGCAGCTCGCGCGCGAGGTCCTTCAGCCCGTGCTTGTCGGTGTAGGTGCGGGCGAGCCGCGACGCGGTCCGCGTGCAATAGATCGGCTGCGGCATGACGCCGAGCGCGTCGAAGATCATGCCGAGATCGAAGCGGGCGAAGTGAAAGATTTTCAGAATCTTGGCGTCGGCCATCAGCCGCTTGCAGGTTCGGCGCCTGAATGTTGCTCGGCGGAATTTGCACCACGTCGGCCGAGCCGTCGCCGGGCGAAAGCTGCACCACGCAGAGCCGGTCGCGCCGCGCATCGAGACCCATGGCTTCGGTGTCGACCGCGACCGCCGGGACGTTGTAGCGCGCGAGATCGGGCAGATCGCCACGATGCAGACGGATGGTCATTGGCTGTCGCCCTAGTGAACTGGCTTCTGGTGGCCGCCGTTTTCAGTGAACGCTTCTTCGCGGTAGAGGCCGAGCGCGGCCATCGACGGCAGATCGCTGAACGAGAACAGCACCGCGTCCTCGCGCTCGGAGGCGTTGGCGTGCTCGTGCCAGGCCCACGACGGCACGACGAAGATGTCGCTCTTGCCCCAGTCGTAGCGCTTGCCGTCGATGATCGAATGACCGCTGCCCTTGGCGCAGGTGTAGACGACCGAGCCGGTGTGGCGGTGCGCCTTGGTGCGCTCGCCGCCGCGCAGCAGCTGGATGTTCGCGCCGAGCGTCTTCATCACCGGCCCGCCGGTCGCCGGATTGACGTACTGCATCATGATGCCGTCGTAGGGCGAGCCGTCGGTCGCGGCAGCGGCCTTCTGCAAGCGTCTCGTAGGTGCGGCCCCATTCGTACTTGAGCAGCGGCGAATAAGGCTTGCTCCAGGCTTCGCCGCCGGCCGGCATCAGCCCCGCGCCGCCATAGATCTGCGCAGTGTCGTTGAGCGGATAGTTCGACTTCTGCCGGTGATCGGGATGCACGGCATAAAAGTTGGCGTCGAGCTGGTTGACCAGCAGCATGTCGAGGCCGTCCTGCCAGATCGTCGTCGCCCCATCGGGCTCGACGCCGTGATCGTGCCAGGTGCCGTTCGGCGTGATGACGAAATCGCCGGCCGCCGAGATCCATCTTGTGGCCGTCGACCACCGTGTAGGCGCCCTTGCCCTCGATGACGAAGCGCAGCGCCGACGACGCATGATTGTGCGCGGTGGCGAACTCGCCGGGCTTCATCACCTGCAGGCCGGAGTAAAGCCAGCCGACGCACGCAGACGTGCCCTTGCGGCCGGGATTCTCCAGCGCGATGACGCGGCGGCCGGCCTTTTCGGGGCTGACCAGGTCGAGCGCCTGCAGCACCAGCGGCCGCATCGCCTTGTAGCTCCACAACGTCGGATGCGAAGCCGGCTGCGGATGCCACGGCTCGATCGAGTTGGCGACGGTCCAGAGCGCGTAGCTCTCCTGCCGGCCGAGCTCCTGGTAGTAGCGGTCGAGCTCGGGGCTGTCCTCGACATTGGCCCGACCGATGACGTCCTCGCGCATGGCATGCTCCGCTGGTCGATCAGACGACCTCCGCCATAGGGGTCCTTTCTAACACCAACAGCCAGCACGCTCTACATTTTTGCGTTTTCGACTTTGCCTTTCGCTATGGCCAGAAACTTGGCCAGGAGTTCGCCGATCTTGGCGTGGCCGCTCGGCCGCCAATGCGCGTCGGTCTTCCAGAAGTCGTCCGCGACGATTACAGGGCGGCCATCGATGACGGGAATGCCGATGCGTGCGAACTCGCCGAAACCTGATCGCCGACGTAGTTGCGGTCCGAACCCTGGTGGCGGAGGTATTCCCCCATTTCCAATTTGGTGGGCGCGAGCAGCACCGCCAGCCGGCCCGGGCCGAGCGCGGCGTCGACCTTTTTCTTGACGGCGGCGAACACAAGCTCGTTGAGCTTATAGACCTCTCTGACCTTCTCGGCGTTGTCCTTGTCGAGCTTCTCGGGCGGCACATAGGCCAGGGCTTCTTCCATGCTGATGTCGCCCACGCCCCTTTCCTTATGCGTCTGGTCGTAGAGGTAGATCATCATGCCGACCAGCCGGGACGCCGACGCCGCACCGACCAGATATGGACCGGTGTCCTTGGTTTCCGGCAACGGGTAGCCCCTGATCTCGAAGTTCTGCCGATCGGGTGTCAGCACCACATAGGGCTTGGGATGCCGATAGGGGCTGAAGCTCACGTTGTCGGTCAGATCGTTGCCGAGGCAGAACGTCACGACGACATAATCGGGCTTGAGCTCGAAGACCCTGTCGAGCTGCTGCAGATATTGAAATCGGCGAAAAACCCGAGACACCGAAGTTCAAGGCATTGATTTTCGGATCGCGCGCTTCGACCACTTCGGTAAAGCGCTCGCCGTAACTCACGCCGACGCCCCAGGTGAAGCTGTCGCCCAGCACCGCGACGCGAAATTCGCCAGGCTGCTTGGGCTCGATCTCGGCGTCCCGCATGCCGAGTGAATTGATCTGCACCGGATAGCTGAATTCGGAGCGGCTGAAGCGTCCGCTCGAGTTCGGCAGATTGTCCCATCCGAGCACAGGATCGAACTTGTAGAACACATATTGGTTGCCCATCGCCAGCACGTCCGGGCCCCACAGCCTCAGAGCGCCTTCGACACCGCCGAACGCGATCGCAAACGAAACAAGAGTCAGGGCAATGTTCTGTACTGCCGGAGGCATCGTCCACCTCTTCCCACGATAACTTGGCGCGTCAGGACCAAAACAGCGCATGAAAAAGCGGCAGGATCCGAGCTGCGCCGGCGACGATGAACAAAATGCCCCCGACCACGATCATGAAGATGATTTGACCAAGCCAATACTTTCGCTTGGCCCACAGCGCATTCCATAACGCACTCAAAGCAATGCATCTCCGCTGCCCGGTGAAACCATACCTGGAGGCAGCGGACGCCTTCCAGGCTTTTGTGGCTGGCAGAGGACCGAGCAAATTCTCCACCAACAAACATGCCGGAAGATAGTGGTGCCCGGAAAGGGACTCGAACCCCTACGCCTCTCGGCGCCAGTACCTGAAACTGGTGCGTCTACCAATTCCGCCACCCGGGCACGGGAAGCACGCAGGCAAGGACAGATAAGGTCCGACCTTTTGCCTTGTCAATCGAGGGAATCCCCGCCCCTATACAGTCCTGCCGCCATCCTGTATTCGGCGGATGCAATTCCGTCCCCGAGCGCACGGCCATGACCCTCCAGGCTCAGAACGATACGCTGATCACCATTTTCGGCGGTTCCGGTTTCCTTGGCCGCCATCTGGTCCGGGCGCTGGCGCGACGCCACTACCGCATCCGCGTCGCCGTGCCGGCGGCCGGACCTCGCCGGCCACCTGCAGCCGCTTGGCCGCGTCGGGCAGATTCATGCAGTGCAGGCCAATGTCCGCCATGCCGGCTCGGTCGAAGCCGCGATGCGCGGCGCCGACGTGGTCATCAACCTGGTCGGCATCCTGTTCGAGCGCGGACGGCAGCGCTTCGACACGGTGCAGACCTATGGCGCCGAGCAAGTGGCGCTGGCGGCCGCAGCCCATGACGCGCGGATGATCCAGATTTCGGCCATCGGCGCTGACGAAAATTCCGCCTCGGGCTATGCCCGCGCCAAGGCGGACGGCGAGAAGGCGGTGCTTTCGGCCAAGCCCGATGCGACGGTCTTCCGGCCCTCGATCATGTTCGGGCCCGAGGACGGCTTCTTCAACAAGTTTGCCGCCCTGGCGCGTATCCTGCCGGCGCTGCCGCTGATCGGCGGCGGTCTCACCAAGTTCCAGCCGGTGTTCGTCGGCGACGTAGCCGAGGCGATCGCGCGTGCCGTCGATGGGCAAGCCAGGAGCGGGGCAATCTATGAGCTTGGCGGACCTGAGGTGCGCACCTTCAAGGAGCTGCTGGAATACGTGCTTAAAGTGATCGAGCGGCGCCGGTTTCTGATTCCGCTGCCGTTCCCCCTGGCGAAGCTGCAGGCGACGTTCCTGCAATATCTGCCGACGCCGCTGCTGACACCCGATCAGGTCGAGCTGCTCAAGACCGATAATGTGGTGTCGGCATTGGCCGACACCGACGGCCGCACGCTTGCCGGCCTCGGCATCGAGCCGACCGCGATGGAAGTCATCGTGCCGTCGTATCTCTGGCGCTTCCGCAAGACCGGCCAGTTCCGGACCCGCCGGCTCGCCTGAACCGGCGGCTATTTCCCCAGCGCCAGCGCGATCAGCCCGAGCGAGCCGACGATTACCCGCCACCAAGCGAACAGCGCGAAGCCGTGGCGCTGCACGTAGCCGAGGAACGTCTTCACCACGATCCAGGCGCAGACGAACGACACCGCGAAACCGATGGCGACCAGTGCGATGTTGCCCGAGCTCATCTGGCCGTGCGACTTGTAGAGATCGTAGGCAAACGCGCCGGCCATCGTCGGCATTGCCAGCCAGAACGAGAATTCAGCGGCCGAGCGGCGGTCAGCGCCGAGCAGCATGGCGCCGACGATCGTCGCGCCCGAGCGCGACACGCCCGGAATCATGGCGAAGCATTGCACCACGCCGATGATGAAATACATCGGCAGCGTGAACTTCTGCGCGTCGTGATAGCGCGGCTTAAGATCGAGCATGTCGATCAGCAGCAGCACCGCGCCGCCGGCGATCAGCGTGAAGCAGATCAGCCATTCGTTGAACAGCACGCGCTTGATGAAATCGTGCGCCAACGCACCCACCACCGCAGCGGGCAGGAACGCCAGCAGCACGCCGATGACGAAGCGGCGCGCCGCCGGATCTGTGAAGAACCCGATCAGCAACTGCCACAGCTTGAAGAAGTAGATCGACAGCAGCGCCAGAATCGCGCCGAACTGAATGAGGATCGCGAAGGTCTTGCCGAAATCCTCGTCAGCGAACCCGAAGAAGCGTTGCACCAGCAGCAGATGACCGGTCGAGGACACCGGAATGAACTCGGTCAGCCCCTCGACGATGCCGAGGAAAATCGCCTTGATGATCTCGAAGGTCATGAAACGCTCCGGCGGGGAATGTGGCGGCGGCCGCGATGGAATCGTTCCGTGCTTGTCGCGCAACCGTCTCGCTTCGGCAATGGCAACGGCATAGGCCTCAACAGGATGCGTTCGATGTACATCGCTGACGGGCGATCCCGTATTCCCGTACCGGACCGCGAATACACCGCTCGCAGGGTCGGACGGGCTGTGGGCGCGGCGCATATCATCGGTTGGGACTTTTTTCGCGCCCTGTTAGGGTTGCGCGCTTGTGATTCCCCTCCGGCCGGCACCATAACCGGGCGCAATGCTGACACTCTTCCATCACCCGTTCTGCCCCCATTCCCGTTTCGTCCGGCTCGCCTTGCCGAGCACGGCCTTGAACACCGCCTCGTCGAGGAGCGGGTCTGGGAACGGCGCGAGGAATTCCTGATGCTCAATCCGGCAGCGACCACGCCGGTGCTGATGGTCGAGGGCTACCCGCCGGTGCCGGGCGCGCCGGCCGTCATGGAGTTCCTGGACGAGACGCGCGGCGGCGATCTGTTCGAGCGCCGGCTGATGCCGGTCGAAGCCAGCCGGCGCATCGAGGTGCGCCGCCTCACGGCCTGGTTCAACGAGAAGTTCTTCGCCGAGGTCAGCGGCCCGCTGGTGACGGAACGCTTCTACAAGCGGCATATGCGGATCGAGCAGGGCGGCGGACCGCCCGACACCGACGCCATTCGTGCGGCGCGGATCAATGTCCGCTATCATCTGGCCTATATCGGCTGGCTGGTGCGCACCCGGAACTGGCTTGCCGGCGAGCGCATGAGCTTCGCCGACCTGGCGGCCGCCGCGCACCTGTCGTCGGTGGACTATCTAGGCGATGTGCCATGGAGCGAAGACGAAGCGGCGAAGAGCTGGTACGCGCGGGTGAAGTCGCGCCCGTCGTTCCGTCCGATCCTGGCCGAGACCTGGCCGGGCCTCGCGCCGGCCGCGACATACACCAATCTCGACTTCTGAACGATCCGGCTTCTCCTTCCTCCACCTCCTCCCTTGAGGGGGAGGTCGACACGCGAAGCGCGTCGGGAGGGGAGTATTTGTTGGCTACAACCGGCAATCAAAAGTTACCCCCCTCCCCAACCCTCCCCCTCAAGGGGGGAGGGAGCGGGTCGGCATTCGCGGGCACATTGAAAACAAAATTATTGGCTGAAGCAAAAAAGCGCGGCTTCGAGGTCGCCGGCATCACCCGGCCTGACGCGGTGCCGGAGGCGAAGGCGCGGCTCGAAGAGTTCCTCGAAGAGGGCGCCCACGGCGACATGATCTGGATGCAGACCACGGCCGAGCGGCGCGGCGACCCGCGTGCGCTGTGGCCCGATGTTCGCTCGGTCATCATGCTTGGGATCAACTACGGGCCGGACCACGACCCGCTGGCGATCCTGAAACACCGCGAGCGCGGCGCGATCTCGGTCTACGCCCAGGGCGAGGACTATCACGAGATCATCAAGCCGAGGCTGAAGGACCTGGCGCGCTGGCTGATCGCGCAAGCGGGCGGCGACGTGAAGGTATTCGTCGACACCGCCGCGGTGATGGAGAAGCCGCTCGCCGCCGCCGCCGGCCTCGGCTGGCAGGGCAAGCACACCAACCTGGTGTCGCGGGACTACGGCTCGTGGCTGTTTCTCGGCTCGATCTTCACGACGCTGGAATTGCCAACCGATCAGGCGGTGTCGGATTCCTGCGGCTCCTGCCAAGCCTGCGTCGATGTGTGCCCGACCGCGGCGTTCCCGGCGCCCTACCGGCTCGATGCACGGCGCTGCATTTCCTATCTCACCATCGAGCACAAAGGTCCGATCCCGCGCGAGCTGCGGCCGCTGATGGGCAACCGCATCTACGGCTGCGACGATTGCCTCGCGGTATGTCCTTGGAACAAGTTCGCGCAGGCCGGTCGCGAGGCCAAGCTCGCCGCTCGCGAGACGGCGCGGGCGCCGACGACTCGCAGAGCTCGCGCAGCTCGACGACGCCGCGTTCCGAAAGATGTTTGCCAAGATGCCGGTGAAGCGCACCGGCCGCGATCGCTTCGTCCGCAACGTGCTGATCGCGATCGGCAACTCGGGCGACGCCGCGCTTGCTCCCCATACAGAGCGGCTTCTGGTCGACGCCTCGCCGCTGGTGCGCGGCGCAGCGGTGTGGGCGCTCGGCCGGCTTGATCCGCCGCGGCTCGCGACGCTCGCGCCGGTACACGCCGGCGAGACCGATGCTGCGGTGATTGACGAATGGGCCGCAGCCGCCGGGACGTGATTCCGGCGACGGCCGTGCTAGGCTCTCCGAAAATCGAGGGAGCGTAGCCATGGCCGACACCACACGCCGCACTGTGCTTGCTGGGCTTTCGGCGACCGTCGCTTTGCGGCCCGACCGCGCTTTCGCAGCTTGGCCGGAGCGCAACATCTCGCTGATCCATGGCCTGACTGCGGGCGGCGGCGTCGATGTCAGCGCACGGGTGATCGCCGAAGGCCTGTCGCGCAAGCTTGGCCACCAGATCGTGGTCGAGCCGAAGCCCGGCGCCGCCGGCACGCTAATGGCGGCGCAAGCTCGCTCGCGCCAACCCGGACGGCTACACGCTCGGCTGGATGCCGAGCGGATTCGCCGGTCAGCGCCGCGATGTACAAGTCGCTGCCGTACAAGCCGCTCGACGATTTCACCTTCATCGGCCAGGCGCTTGAGTTCCCGTTCCTGTTCGTCACCTATGCCGGGCAGCGCGATCCGCAACATCCCCGATCTGATCAAGACGGCGAAGGAGCGCAAAGAGCCGGTGCTGTGCGGTGTGCCGGGCGCCGGCACGCCGCAACATCTGCTGATCGAATATTTTTCGCGGCTCGCCGGCATCAAGATCCAGGCGGTGCCGTTCCGCGGCGGCAACCAGGCGCTTACCGATCTGCTCGGCAAGCGGCTCGACTTCCTGATCGATCCGCCGATCGCGCTGATCGGCCAGATCAAGTCGGGCGCACTGCAGGCTATCGCGGTCACCGGCGACAAGCGCTACGCGCCGCTGCCGGATGTCGGCACCATCGCCGAAGCGGGCTTCCCGGGATTCTCCGTTACCTCGTGGATGGGAATGGCCGGCCCGCCAAAGCTGCCGCAAGAGATCGCGTCACGGCTCAACAAGGAAATCAACGCGCTGATCACCGAACCGGAGATCATCGAGCGCATTCACAAGCTCGGCAGCGAACCCAAGGGCGGTACGCCGGACGATTTCAAGAACCGCATCGCCACCGACATGGCGCGCTGGACCAAGGTGATCGCCGACGCCAACATTGAGCGGATCGGCGGCTGAGCCTTCAAAACTCCGCCACGGCCGCGAGCAGCCGCTCGATGTCCTCGGGCCGCGACAGGCGGTGATCGCCGTCCTTCACCAGCGTCAGCACCACGTCATCGCGCGCAAGACGCGACGACAACTCGATGGCGTGCTGCCACGGCACGTCCGGATCCTGCACGCCTTGGAGGATGCGCACCGGGCATCCTGTCTCGATCAAGCCGCCGAGCAGAAGGTGCTTGCGGCCATCCTCGATCAACGCGCCGGTGATCGGCGTAGGGCTCCTCGGAATATTGCGACGGCCGCTGCCAGCGCCCTTCGGTCTCGATCTGCCGCTTCACCTCGGGCGAAAATTTCTTCCACATCAGCTCTTCGGTGAAATCGGCCGCCGGGGCGATCAGCACCATGCCGGCAACCGCGCCGGCCGTCTTCCGCTGCTTCAGCGCGCGCGCCAGCAGCAGCGCCAGCCAGCCGCCCATCGACGAGCCGATCAGCACGTGCGGACCGCTTGGCAAAGCGCTCGAACACCGCCACGCTTTCCTCCAGCCAGCGGCCGATGGTGCCATCGGCGAAGTCGCCGCCGGATTCGCCATGGCCGGAATAGTCGAAGCGGATGCGAGCCGCGGCCCTGCGCGCCGGCCCAATTGTCGAGCGCGACAGCCTTGGTGCCGCCCATGTCGGATTTGAAGCCGCCGAGCCAGAACAGGCCGGGCGCGGCACCGTCGCGCTTGCGCACCGCGATGCGGCGCGCCGACGGTCCGGTTCCAACTTCGATTGTTTGCAGAGTGCTTTCGCTCATCTCCAGTGTTTCGCCGCAAGCCTGCGCCGGATGCAAGAGGGGGCAGGGTGCGGGCAACCGAAAAGCCGCACACCGCCTAAAGTCACCTGAAATCCGGCAATTTTAGCCGCCAACGGCGTTGACTTATGAACGGACAATCCCGATTCTGAAGGCTGCCGCAACAGCAAGGAGTTCGCCCCCATTCGTCGCCCGCATGAGAGCGCAGGCACCCGTCCAAAAGGACGGCCCGCGCATCAATGAAGACATCCGCGTTCGTGAGGTTCACCTGATCGACAAGGACGGTGCAAATCTCGGAACCGTCCCGATCGCAGACGCGCTGGCCAAGGCCCAGGAGGCCGGTCTCGATCTGGTCGAGATTTCCCCCAACGCCACGCCGCCGATCTGAAGATCCTGGATTACGGCAAGTACAAATACCAGGAGCAGAAGAAGCAGGCCGAAGCCCGCAAGAAGCAGAAGGTCGTCGAGGTCAAGGAAATCAAATTCCGGCCGATGATCGACGACCACGACTACCAGGTGAAGATGCGCTCGATGGAGCGCTTCTTCGAGGAGGGCGACAAGGTCAAGGTGACGCTTCGCTTCCGCGGCCGCGAAATGGCCCACCATGGAGCTCGGCACCAGGCTGCTCAACCGGGTCAAGGACGACACCGCCAAGCTCGCCAAGGTCGAGTCGGAGCCCCGGGTCGAGGGCCGCCAGATGGTGATGGTCCTGGCGCCGCGGTAACCTGTGAACGGCGAAATCGCGAATAGCGAGTAGAGGATAGGACGGCCTCGACCCCTGTTCGCGGCGCGCTATTTCGCTGTTCGCCATGGTTGTCTTTCCGGCGATCCTCTGCCATAAACCCGGCCTTCTCGCCGCCCGGCTGACAAGGGCTGCCGTGGCGGCGAAGCTGATCCAATCAGCACGCTCATATCGAGCATTTTCCGGCGGGACCGGGCCTTTGGCCTGCGTCCGATGCCGAACCTGAAGGAGAGCAAAATGCCCAAGATCAAGACCAAGTCGGGCGCCAAAAAGCGCTTCAAGATCACCGCCGGCGGCAAGGTGAAGTCGGCCATGGCCGGCAAGCGCCACGGCATGATCAAGCGGACCAAGAAGCAGATCCGCCAGCACCGCGGCACCCGCGTCATGTTCAAGACCGACGGCGACAACATCGTCAAATATTTCCTGCCGAACGGCTGAATTTTCGGCCGTACATGCGGCCGATCGCATCCCGTCGTTGCAGGCTTAATCATTTCAGGAGATCAGTCATGGCTCGCGTCAAACGCGGCGTCACATCGCACGCCAAGCACAAGAAAGTCTACAAGGCGCCAAGGGCTATCTACGGCCGGCGCAAGAATACCATCCGCATCGCCAAGCAGTCGGTGGAGAAGGCCAACAGTACGCCTACCGCGACCGCAAGAGCAAGAAGCGCACGTTCCGCGCGCTCTGGATCCAGCGCATCAACGCGGCGGTGCGGCCGTTCGGCCTGAACTACTCGAAGTTCATCGACGGGCTCGCCAAGTCCGGCATCATGGTCGACCGCAAGGTGCTTGTCCGACCTCGCCATCGCCGAGCCGGCCGCGTTCCAGGCAATCGTCGAGAAGGCCAAGGCGGCGCTGCCGGCGGCGGCCTAAGCCTACTTTGGCTTCGCGCCGTATTTCGCGGCGTAGGCCACGGCACTTTTGGCCTGACAAAACGCGGTGAACGACCGGTACATGGTGCCGCTCTGGCGCGCATACTTGTCGTCGCAGCGCTTCTGCTCGCGATTGTAGGCGCGGCGCTGCGCCTTCCTGAGCTTGGGCAGGAACTGCGGCTCGCACCTCTCGTGCACCGCTCCGCCAAGTCCGGTATCGCCGCCCGCGCCATAGGCGCAGGCTTCCATGATCTCGTACGCCGCTCGGCAGGTCGGCGCCTTGCGAATGGCATCCTCCTGGGCATCGAGGGTGCCTTCGGCACGAACGGCCACCGGGCAATCCTTGGCCCAGGCCGGGGCCGTCGCCAGGAGAATGGCCGCCATCGCCAAAATCTTGAGCATCGAAAATCCGTGTCCCAGTTCGCGTTGGACTGTCCCATGGCTTCCCGGGGCTTGACCAGATGGACACCGGACGGCCAAAACCAGCCGCATCCGCGGGGACTTGAATGACCGACATTGCCGCCTTGGAAACCGAGATTTCGAGCGCCATCGCCGCAGCGGGCGACGAGGCCGCGCTGGAGGCCGCGCGCGTCGCAGCGCTGGGCAAGAACGGCTCGGTGACGGCGCTGCTGAAGACGCTCGGCGGCATGTCGCCGGACGAGCGCAAGGTGCAGGGCCCGGCGATCAACGGGCTCAAGGACCGCGTCAACGCCGCGCTCAATGCCCGCCGCGAGGCGTTCAAGGGCGCGGCGCTGGACGCAAGGCTCGCCACCGAAACCGTGGACGTGACCTTGCCGGTGCGCGAGGCGCCGGCCGAGGTGGGCCGCGTCCATCCGATCAGCCAGGTCATCGACGAGCTCACCGCGATCTTCGCCGACATGGGCTTTGCCGTGGCCGAAGGCCCCGACATCGAGACCGACGACTACAACTTCACCAAGCTGAATTTTCCCGAGGGCCATCCGGCCCGCGAGATGCACGACACGTTCTATTTCCCGCCGAAGCCCGACGGCTCGCGGATGCTGCTGCGCACCCACACTTCGCCGGTGCAGGTGCGCACCATGCTGAGCGCAGAAGCCGCCGATCCGCGTGATCATCCCCGGCCGCACCTATCGCAGCGACAGCGACCAGACCCACACGCCGATGTTCCACCAGGTCGAGGGCCTGGTCATCGACAAGGGCGCGCACCTCGGCCACCTGAAATGGATTCTGGAAGAATTCTGCAAGGCGTTCTTCGAGGTCGACCAGGTGAAGATGCGGTTCCGCCCGTCGTTCTTCCCGTTCACCGAGCCGTCGCTGGAAGTCGACATCCAGTGCAAGCGCGACAAGGGCGAGGTGCGGTTCGGCGAGGGCGAGGATTGGCTGGAGATTCTCGGCTGCGGCATGGTGCATCCGAACGTGCTGCGCAACTGCGGGCTCGATCCCGACGAGGTGCAGGGCTTCGCCTGGGGCATGGGGATCGACCGCATCGCCATGCTGAAATACGGCATGCCGGACCTGCGCGCGTTCTTCGAGGCTGACGTGCGCTGGCTTTCGCACTACGGCTTCCGCCCGCTCGACTTCCCGACGCTTGGCGGGAGGGTTGAGTTGATGATGACTCGCCGCGAACGCTCTTCACCTCCCCCCTTGAGGGGGAGGTCGGACCGCGAAGCGGTCCGGGAGGGGGGTACAACAGCGCATCGCGCGGTATCGACAACTCTTCGAGGTCACGCGAGGTCATTGCGCCACGACATGACGGACGCCGAACTTCGGCTGTGGTCCTGGCTGAGAGCGCATCGATTGGACGGATTAAGCTTCCGCCGTCAGGTTCCAATCGGTTCGTTCATCCTCGACTTTGTCTGTCACGAACGCATGCTTGTCATCGAGGTCGATGGGGGCCAACACGCAGGATCAAAGCACGATGTCGCGCGTGATCGATGGCTGGCATCGAAAGGCTATCGCGTGCTGAGATTTTGGAATTCCGACGTGCTGCGGAATCGCGACGGCGTACTGCAGACCATTGTTGGCGTCGCGCGCGAAGCTACCCCCCTCCCTAACCCTCCCCCTCAAGGGGGGAGGGAACGCGCTGCGGTGCGGGGAGATTCAAAATGAAATTCACCCTCGCCTGGCTGAAGGAGCATCTCGATACGGATGCGACGCTGGAGCAGATCGTCGAAAAGCTGACGATGATCGGGCTCGAGGTCGAATCCGTCGAGGACAAGGGCAAGATGCTGGCGCCCTATGTCATCGCCAAGGTGACCGAGGCGAAGCAGCATCCGAACGCCGACCGGCTGCGGGTGTGCATGGTGGACACCGGCGACGGCAAACCGATCCAGGTGGTGTGCGGCGCGCCGAACGCCCGCACCGGCATGACCGGCGTGTTCGTGCCGCCGGGCGCGTTCATCCCCGGCAAGAACATGACCTTGCAGGTCGGCACCATCCGCGGCGTCGAAAGCCGCGGCATGCTGGTGTCGGAATTCGAGCTGCAAATCTCCGACGACCACGAAGGCATCAT
Organism: uncultured Alphaproteobacteria bacterium; assembly: GCA_963702635.1. Classification (GTDB taxonomy): domain Bacteria; phylum Pseudomonadota; class Alphaproteobacteria; order Rhizobiales; family Xanthobacteraceae; genus Z2-YC6860. The sequence continues at coordinate 942,798 of CAVPDL010000001.1, read as the reverse complement.
CGACCTGCCGGCCGATGCGCCGGTCGGCCAGCCTTATGCGAAATACGCCGGCCTCGACGATCCGGTGCTCGACGTCAACCTCACGCCGAACCGGCCGGACTGCACCGGCGTCAACGGCATCGCCCGCGATCTTGCCGCCGCCGACCTCGGCGATTTCAAAGAGCGCGACGCCGAAGAAAATCCCGGGCTTATTCCCTTGTCCGGTGTCGGTGACGCTCGACTTCGGGGAAACCCATCCGCTGTGCCCTGCGTTCGCGCTTCGCCTCGTTCGCGGCGTCAAGAACGGGCCCTCGCCGGCGTGGCTGCAAAAGCGCCTCACCGCGATCGGACTGCGCCCGATCAATGCGCTGGTCGACATCACCAACTTCATCACCTACGACCGCGGCCGGCCGCTGCACGTATTCGACGCGAAGAAGGTGAAGGGCAATCTCGTGGTGCGGCGCGCGCAGAACGGCGAGCAGGTGCTGGCGCTCGACGGCAAGACCTACACGCTCGACACCGCCATGTGCGTCATCGCCGATGACAACGGCGTGGAATTGCTCGCCGGCATCATGGGCGGCGAGCATTCGGGCTGCGACGAGAGCACCACCGACGTGCTGATCGAATCGGCGCTGTGGGAGCCGATCAACATCGCCCAGACCGGGCGCAAGCTCGGCATCAACTCCGATGCGCGCTACCGCTTCGAGCGTGGCGTCGATCCGAATTTCATGCTGCCGGGCCTGGAGCTCGCCACCCAGATGGTAATGGACCTGTGCGGCGGCACGCCGTCGGAGATCACAGTCGCGGGCAAAGCCGAAGCGCCAGACAAGGTGATCGAGTTCCCGACCAGCGAACTGAAGCGCCTCGCCGGCCTCGATCTGCCGTTCACCGACATGCGTCGCGTGCTGCAAAAGCTCGGCTTCGCCGTCGCTGGCCAGGACCGGCGCGTCAAGGTTGCCCCGCCGTCGTGGCGGCCGGACGTCGAGGGCAAGGCCGACCTCGTCGAGGAGATCGTGCGCATCGTCGGCGTCGATCGGATTCCATCGACGCCGTTCGACCGCGGCGACGCGCCGCGAAAGCCCGTGCTCACAACGGCGCAGGTGCGCACCCGCAAGGCCAGGCGCGCGCTCGCCGCGCGTGGCCTGACCGAGGCGGTGACCTGGTCGTTCATCTCGAAGCCGCAGGCCGAATTGTTCGGCGGCGGGCAAAAGGAGCTGGCGCTGGCCAATCCGATCGCGGCCGAATTGTCCGACATGCGGCCGAGCCTGATCCCTGGTCTGGTCGCGGCCGCGCAGAAGAATGCCGACCGCGGCTTCCCGGACACCGCACTGTTCGAAGTCGGCCAGATCTTCCGAGGCGACAAGCCGGAGGACCAGTTCATGGCGGCGACCGGCATCCGCCGCGCCCTCGCTAAAGCAAACGGCATCGGCCGGCACTGGTCGGGCAAGGCCGCCGACGTGGACTGCTTCGACGCCAAGGCCGACGCGCTTGCGGTGCTGGCTGCGGCTGGCGCGCCCGCACAGGCGATGCAGGTGGTGCCCGGCGGACCGGCGTGGTTCCATCCCGGCCGCTCGCGGCACCATCCAGATCGGCCCGCAGAACGTGCTCGGCCATTTCGGCGAGCTCCATCCCCGTGCGCTGGAGACGCTTGACGCCGAGGGCCCGCTGGTCGGCTTCGAGGTGATCCTGGAGAAGATTCCCGAAGGCAAGGCCAAGGCGACGCGGGCCAAGCCCGTGCTTGAACTCTCGCAATTCCAGCCGGTGACGCGCGACTTCGCCTTCGTGGTCGATCGTGCGGTGAAGGCCGGCGACATCGTTCGCACCGCTTTAGGCGTGGACCGCAAGCTGATCGCGGGCGTCAGCGTGTTCGACGTTTACGAGGGTCAGGGCATCGATCCCGGAAAGAAGTCTGTTGCCATCGCCGTGACGATCCAGCCGCGCGACAAGACCATGACCGATCAGGAGATCGACGCGCTTGCCGCCAAGATCGTCGCTGAGGTCGGCAAGCGCCAGGGCGGCGTGCTGCGCGCGTAAGCACCGCCTCTGGCCTTTGTCTGTAGCAGCGCCTCTCCGCGCGATAGGGGTCGGGATCGGCTATCGCCGACCCCGCCCTCCGAACCGTACGTGCGGTTTTCCCGCATACGGCTCTCCAGTTGGTGGTTTCTTCATCGAGACTGTCTCGCTGCGTGCCCGGCCGTGTAAAGCGCGAACGGCCCGACATTCGCGAGGACGGCACGACTTGCCGCCTGTGACGTCGTTACCAACGCCGACAGCATGCGAGTGGTCCATACGTCGGCTTCGACCCACGCCCAGTTGCAACTGTCGTTTGGGTTTCTGCACCTTGCTTAGCCTCTCGGCACTTGCAGTGCTTCTCTGCTCCGGTATGGACCTCATGCATCCACCTTCCTGCCCTGCCTTTCCTTGGACGGGTTTTGCTAGCCCCTCCTTCAATGGTCCATGCATCAGACCACAACGGTACTATGCGGGCTCTAACTCCTGCTGCGCTTCGCCAACGCCGCAGGTCTCTCCGTTCCGTCCGCTTGCCTTCCTGACATCCCGCCCCCAACCACGTTATGCAGCCCGGTCGTCACGTGCCTATCACCTCGTGCGACCGGTCGACCTTCAGGTCAGGCTTCGCCTTCAATGAGCAGGCTCGCCTCTGCACGCCGCCGAAACGGGTTCGTCATCCTACGGGCTGTCGGTTCGCTTCCAGTTGCTCTCCACCCCGCCTCGCGGCGACGCAGTTGCTTTCAGCTACATGTGTAGTGACTTCACATGGCACAACTCCCACTATGCTGACAAACGAACTCACGGACGCACTCATTGCCGGGCTTGATGACCCGGCAATCCATGATGAGCTTCCGCGAACGAACGCCGTAAGGATTGTGTTCATGGAAATGCTTCATGGATGCGCGGGTCAAGCCCGCGCATGACGCCGAATGTGCGGCACTGCTATGCGTGACCTCACCCGTCCTGTTCGTTAGGATCACGGCAACAGACGTACAACACACGTCCAGGGAGTGGCGTCATGGAAATGAGCGTGAAGGCCGGCGGCAACGCCACCACCATCGAGCCGCCGAAAAATCAAACGAACAAAGACCGGCGCAACGCCAGCGAGCTCGACGTCTGGCTGGAGAAGGCCGAGGCAGATGGGCGAGCTCAAACGCATCACCGCCGAGGTCAGCCCCGACCTCGAAGCCGCACACATCACCTATCTCGTGGGCCTGGAAAAAAGCCCGGCGCTCCTCTTCGAGAACATCAAGGGCCATCCCGGCCACAAGGCGCTCTACAACATGATCGGCTGCAACCTCAGCCGGTTCTGCCTGATGATCGGCGAAGAGCCGGTCGATCATCCGCTCAAGGCCGTGAAGCTGTTGCAGAAGAAGTTCGGACGCAAGATGAAGCCCGTGGAGGTGCCGGCGTCGCAGGCGGTCTCCAGCCAGAACGTCGTCGATGGCGACATGATCGACATCCGCCAGTTCCCGGCGCAGCGGATGTGGCCGCTCGACGGCGGCATGTATCTCGGCACCAACGACGCCGTCATCACCATGGACCCTGAGACCCGGCGCGTGAACGTCGGCACCTACCGGATGATGATCAAGGGCCCGCGCGAGATCGGCGTCTACACCTCGCCCGGCAAGGACGCCGGCGCCGACCGCGACAAGTGGTGGAAGATGGGCAAGCCCGCGCCGATCGCCGCGGCCTACGGCATCGATCCGCTGCTGTTCCTTGTCGGCGCCACCAGCCTGCCGAAGACCGAGAGCGAGTACGAGTATTATTCCGGCATCAAGGGCTCGCCGATCGAGCTGTTCACCTCCGACCTCACCGGCCTGCCGCTGCCGGCGCACGCCGAGATCATCCTCGAAGGCCATCTCTATCCGGACGAGACCTTCGCCGAAGGGCCGTTCGGCGAGTTCACCGGCTATTACGGCCGCCCCTCGGGCGCGACGCCCTACATGCGGGTCGAGCGGCTGCGCTACCGCAACAATCCCGACATTGACCTGCGCGCTGATGGCGGATGGGCCGTCGAACGAGTGCGGCCTGTTCTGGGCGGCGGTGCGCTCGGCCGGCATCTGGGCCGATCTGCAGAAGCTCGGCATTCCCGGCATCCAGGGCGTGTGGTCGATCCCCGAGGCGGCCGGCTGGGGCATGACCGTGGTCTCGATCAAGCAGATGTACGCCGGCCACGCACCGCAGGTGATGGCGCTCGCCGCGCAATGCACCGCCGGCGCCTATTTCGGCAAGTACGTCATCGTGGTCGACGACGACATCGACCCGAGCAACATCGGCCAGGTGCTGTGGGCGATGGCGACGCGGTCGCGGCCGGCGCAGTCGATCGACATCCTGCGCGAGACCTGGAGCACGTTCCTCGACCCGAGCCTCAACCCGCCGGAAATCCGGCCGTGGGGCTCCAAGGCGCTGATCAACGCCTGCATGGACTACAAGCACATCAAGAATTTCTCGCCGCGCACCAAGCTCGACAAGAAAACCTACGATCAGGTGGCGGCGCGCTGGAACGAGCTCGGCTTCGCCGGCAAGGCGCCGGAGATCAAGGTGTTCGAGGACAAGACCAGCGCGAAGGATATAACGTAAAACGGTTGGCAGCGAAGCACTGCGCAAGTTGAAGCGCGTCCATCTCTTCGCGCGTCATTGCCGGGCTCGACCCGGCAATCCATGATAACTCGCGGCATAGAAAATCAGTACGGTTGTGGCCGTTGCACCGCCTCATGGATGCGCGGGTCAAGCCCGCGCATGACGCCGAGTGTGTGGCAAAGCCTTGGGCAATGGCGGCGCCTTGTAACGCGCGTGACTGCGAGGGAGGAAATATCATGAACATCCAGAACCAGCCCAAGGGCTCGCGCGAGCGCACGCTGGACGAGGTCAAGGCCGAGTTCATGCGGCGGGCCGGCAAGCTCAATCCGTTCGAGGACATCAAGCGCGAGGACGCCGAGACGGTGATGGCGGCGCTGAAAAACCTCGACAAGGATCACTGGGCCGAGGAGTGGAGCAAGATCGGGCTCGGCTACGAGGCCAAGGGCGACGCCGCGCGCCAAAGCCAGGCGCGAGCGGCAAGGAGCTCGCCGATTTCTACATGCACGCCTTCGACGCCTGCCGGGTCGGGCGCTATCCGTCGCCGACCTCGCCCGGCAAGCTCAAGGCGTTCCAGCATTCGCTCCGCATGTTCCGTAAGGCGGCGAAGCATTTCGATCCGCCGCTCGAAATCGTCGAAATCCCATTCGAGGGCAAGAAGCTCGTCGGCTATCTGCAGAAGCCGCCGGGCGTCGACCAAGCCGCCGGTGGTGCTGCACTGGGGCGGCGTCGACGGCTGGAAGGAGGACCGCCTCCGCATCGCCAAATCGATCATGGACGCCGGCCTCGCCTCCTGACCATCGACATGCCGGGCAGCGGCGAGAACCCGGTGTCCTACAGCGATCCCGCTGCCGAGCGCACCTATCTCGCCTGGCTCGATCATCTGCCGACGCGCAGCGACATCGACGGCCGCAAGGCCGCGGTCTGGGGCGGCAGCTTCGGCGCCTACTGGGCGGCACGGCTCGCCCACACCGCCGCCGAGCGCATCAAGGGCGCGGTGTTCCATGGCGGCAGCGTGCACTACGGCTTCCAGCGCGACTGGCTGGTGCCGGCCTTCACCACCGGCGGCGCCACTTACTTGTTCGGCGCGGCAAGCCTGCTCGATGCCCGCGGCCGCGCCATGGGCACCAAGACCATGGAGGAATTTCTCGACATCGCGCCGCGGTTTTCGCTTTTGACGATGGGCCTGCTCGACAAGCCGTCGGCGCCGATCCTCGGCATCAACGGCAAGCTCGACGACCAGGCGCCGATCGCCGACGTCTATCTGCTGATGGAGCACGGCAATCCGAAATCGGCGCGCGTCTACCCGGACGGCCACCACATGGGTCGCACGCCGGGCCAGCCCGCCGAGCACATCACCCACACCATCGTCGATTGGTTGAAGCACCAGTTACGATAGCAGCAAGCCGTCCCAGGCACCCGCGCTCTACGACTTCTTCCCGCGCTTCCGCGGACGCTCCAAGGGCTGCGAGCCCTCGGTTTCCGGCCCCCTGGGCTCCGGCTGGCCGAGGATGCGGCGCACCACCATGTCGGCGGCGCGCGTGCCCGATTCCCAGGCGCCGCCGACCGTGCCCCACTGCGTCTCATGCACGGCTTCGCCGGCAAAGAACACGCGGTTGCGCAGCGGCTCCATCAGCACCCGGCGCGCGCCTGGCCGCCCGGGCGACGCGGTCGCGAACGCGCCCAGCGCCCACGGATCCCTGTCCCACTGCGTGGTCTGCGTGCGCTTGACCGCCTTCTTCACGTCGGCGCCGAACAGGCCGGCCAGCCATTCGACCGCGAATTCGACCATCGCCTTGTCGCCCTGCGCGGCGAGATCGCGGCCGAATCGGCCGCCGACCTCGACGATCGAAAGCGACGTCCCGGCGACGATTGGCAAGCAGCGCCCCGGTGCGCGGGCCGGACGACTTCTCGAACACCAGATCGTCGCGCTGCAATCCCAGCGGATTGCCCGGCAGTTCCAGCGCGATGTGATCGAAGCTGCCGAGCTTGAGCTTGTCCAGCGCGTCGGCATGACGCTTCGGCAGGTCGCCGTCGAACTTGATGCGGTCCGCCGCCAGCAGGTTGGTCGACGCGGTGATGATCATGTTGCGGCCTGAAATCGTGCCGCGCGTGGTCGACAGCCTCGACCTTGGTGCCGCGGTTGACGACGTCGACTGCGCTTCACCGCCGTGTCGAACTGGACCGGGATGCCCTCGGCGAGCTTGGCCAGCAGCGCGCCGTAACCCTGGCGGCAGAACGCGCCGATCGTCGCGATCGCCCGCCCGGCTCAGATCCTGCGCCGAAATCTCGTTGAGATCCTTGGCGCTGTTGTAGGGGCCGAGCGCGAACTCCACAGTGGACTGCCATTCGCCGAGGTCCTGCGGCAGCGCGCTGGCGCAATCGATATCGCCCTGCTGCGCGCCGCATCGGCGATGGCGCGGTTGGCCCGCACGGTTGCCGCCAGAAAATCCTCAAGCTCGCTGTCGCGGGCGTTGCGCCGGCCGATGCGGATGCGCTGAGCCGGACGGCGCCGGATAGATGTCGAGGCCGGTGCGGCGCCGCCAGCCTGGCCAGCGGATTGCTGTCCGGGTTGTAAATGAAGTGCGCGCCGCGATCGAACGGCACGCCGAAGCTCGGTGTTCTCGGCGATAGCAGCGCCCGCCGATCGCGGCTCGACGCCTCGACCAGGATGAAGCTCCGCCCGGCGGCTGCGAAGCCGCCGCGCCGCGGCGATCCCGGCCGCGCCGGCGCCGACGATGATACAATCGACTTCGCTGGGCTGCGGTGCGACCGCGCTGCGCGAACGCCGGCCGCGCGGCGAACGACGGCAGAGCCGGCGAGAAAGCTTCGGCGCGACAACAAGGCTCATGGATTACGCACTCATGGTTTGCAATTGGTTGTTACGCTGACTGCGCCCCGAACGCAAACCTTGCCTGAACCAGCGCCATCACGCAAAGCCCATGGCTAACAATTCATTGCCGGCGGCCGTGCGGCAATGAACCGAATTGCAACGAGTCTCGGCTAAATTCGCCGGCAATGCGGCGACGCGCGGCAAAACGCGCGCGCCACATTGGGATTCGGCTGTCATGCATTGGATGCTCAGCGGGGTCGGGCAGAGCCATCGCCCGCTATCTCAACCGCCCGGAGGACGGCTACGAGCCGTTCACGCCGAGCGATCCCGAGGCGCTGCGGGCGGCGCTGCGGCCGGGCGACGTGCTGCTGGTCGAAGGCAACAACCACATTTCCGGCGTCATCAAGTATCTCACCCAATCGACCTGGTCGCACGCCGCGCTCTATGTCGGCCCGATCGGCGAGCGCACCACCGCCGATGGCGAGCCGCTGGTGCTGGTCGAGGCCAACCTCGGCGAGGGCGTGGTCGGCGCGCCGCTGTCGAAATACCAGCGCTATCACACCCGCATCTGCCGTCCGATCGGGCTGACCGAGGACGACTGCGCGCGGGTCTGCACCTACGCCGCCGAGCGCATCGGCTTCGACTACGACGTGAAGAACATCTTCGACCTGCTGCGCTACCTGTTCCCGCTGCCGGTGCCGCAGCGCTGGCGCCGGCGCATGATGGCGCTCGGCTCCGGCCACCCGACCCGCATCATCTGCTCGGCGCTGATCGCGCAGGCGTTCGAGCACGTGCGCTATCCGATCCTGCCGAAGGTCACGCGTCTGGAGAGCGAGACGGCGCGGCGCGATATCCTGGAAATCCGCCACTCGTCGCTCTATGCGCCGCGCGATTTCGACATCTCGCCGTATTTCCAGCTGGTGAAGCCGACCATCGAGCGCGGCTTCGACTACCGCCGCATGGCCTGGGCCCATCTGCCGCATACCCACGAGTCGGCATCGACGGCGCCGGACGAGGCATGCGAGCGAGGCCGAGACCGTTCCGAACTGAGCTGATGTCGGTCGCTCTCGCTGACGCACTTGCCCATCCCCGAGCGCGGACATACCTCTGCCCGGTCGCGGAGGAAGTCCATGTTCGACGCCGCCATCAAGGCGCTGACCCAGATGTTCTCGCCGCCGTTCCGGCGGGTGCTGCTGAAATCGATCGGGCTTGCGCTGATCCTGATCGTGCTGATCGGCATCGGGCTCAACCGGCTGTTCTCCTGGATGGCGGCCGCCGGCGCGACCTGGGCCGAGGCCACCGCCGGCGGCCACGCGCTCTGGCAGATCCTTGCCTGGGTGCTGTCGATCGCCGCCACGCTCGGCATCGTCACCGGCGCGGTGTTCCTGATGCCGGCGGTGACCGCCTTCGTCGGCTCGTTCTTCGTCGATGAGATCGCCGACGAGGTCGAGCGCGACGCACTATCCGAACGAACCGCCCGGAACGGCGCTGCCGCTCTGGCTGCGCGCTGATCGAGGGCATCAAGACCGCGCTGCTGGCCATCGCTGGTCTATCTCTGTCGCCGTGCCGTTCCTGTTCGTCGCCGGCCTCGGCCTCGTCATCATGTTCCTCGCCAACGCCTATCTGCTCAGCCGCGAATATTTCCTGCTCGCCGCGATGCGGTTTCGCCCGCCCGACGAGGCCAAGGCGATGCGCCGCGACCACCGCACGCAGATTTTTCTGGCCGGCCTGCTGATCGCGATGTTCGTCTCGATCCCGATCGTCAATCTCGCCACGCCGCTGTTCGCCATGGCGATGATGGTGCACATGCACAAGCGGCTGTCGCAGCAGCGCGTCGAATTTCAATCCGCGGCGCGCTTAGAGCGCATCAGCATCCATCGCCGTCATCGCCGGGCTTGACCCGGCGATCCCGCTGAGGTCGGGCACTTTGCTTCCCTTAGCGGGGATCACCGCGTCACGGCGCCATAGCGTGTCGAAGACGCGCGTGAACGCGCTTATGGCGCCGGCCCAGTGATGACGGCTCGTTATACAACACAGTCTTGCCCGGCCACTTGCACAAATCGGCGATGATGCACTTCTCGCACAGCGGCCTGCGCGCGAGGCAGGTGTAGCGGCCATGCAGGATCAGCCAGTGATGGGCGTGCAGCATGTATTTTTCGGGGATCACTTCGAGCAGCTTCAGCTCCACCGCCAGCGGGTCCTTGCCGGGCGCCAGGCCGGTGCGGTTGCCGATGCGGAAGATATGGGTGTCGACCGCCATGGTCGGCTGGCCGAACGCGATGTTGAGCACGACGTTGGCGGTCTTGCGGCCGACGCCCGGCAGCGCCTGCAACGCCTCGCGCGTGCCCGGCACCTTGCCGCCATGCTCGGCGACCAGCTTTTCCGACAGCGCGACGACGTTCTTCGCCTTGGTGCGGTAGAGCCCGATGGTCTTGATCAGCTCGCGGACCCGCTCCTCGCCGAGCGCCGCCATCTTTTCCGGCGTATCGGCCAGCGCGAACAACGCCGGCGTCGCCTTGTTGACGCCGGCATCGGTCGCCTGCGCCGACAGCACCACCGCGACCAGCAGCGTGAACGGATTGACGGAGTGCAATTCGCCCTTGGGCTCCGGCATGGCCGCCTGGAACCGGCGGAACGCCTCCTCGACCTCGGCCCTCGTCCAAGGCTTGGTCCTGCCGTGCATGGCCTTCCGGTCGGCCTTGGCCTGCGCCTTCGCGGGCTTCTTCTTCGCGGCCTTGCCCTTGCGCGCTTTTTTCAGCGCCTTCGCTGTTTTTTTGGCACCGTCTCGGGTCTGCTTCTTCGCCATGATTGCCCTATATTGCATGCAGCATGACCGGCCCGAACCTGACAGACAACGACCCCGCCGCCGAGCCCACGCTTTTTTCGGCGATCATCACGCCGCATCGCTCGCTGTCGGGCACCGGCTTCCTGCTGGTGATGGCGCTGATCGGCGGCCTGAGCTTCATCGGCGGCATGTTCTTCTTCCTGCTCGGCGCCTGGCCGGTGGTCGGCTTCCTCGGCCTCGACGTGGTGCTGGTCTATTGGGCGTTCCGCGCCAACTACCGCGCCGCGGCGGCCTTCGAGGAGGTCACGGTGACGCCGTCGGAACTGCGGGTGCGCCGCGTCAGCCACCGCGGCGAAGTCGCCGAATGGACGCTCAATCCGTTGTGGACGCAATTCGACCGCGAGAGGCACGAGGAGTTCGGCCTGCTGAGGCTGTTCCTGGTGTCGCGCGGACGCAGGCTCGCGGTCGCGGGCTTCCTGTCGCCGAAGGAGAAGGAAAGCTTCGCCAAGGCGCTGTCGGCAGCGCTCGGCGAGGCCAGGCGCGGCCCGACCCGCGTGGCGACTTAGGGTCAGGAATCGGGTGGAGAGGCCGGCATTCGCGGCCTAGATGGAGAGCAATGACGATGGAGAACACCATGCTCTCGCCCGCGCATTTCTCGACCTCGCCCCGCTCAGCACCGCCGCCGCCGACTACGACGTCGTCCGCCGCGCCATCGCTCACATCAAAGGCAACTGGCGCTCGCAGCCGGAGATCGAGCAGATCGCCGAAGCCGCCGGCGTCACCCCGACCGAGTTGCACCATCTGTTCCGCCGCTGGGCCGGGCTGACGCCGAAGGCATTCCTGCAGGCGCTCACGCTCGACAGCGCGCGCAATCTGCTGCGCGATTCCGCGAGCGTGCTCGACGCCTCCTACGAGGTCGGCCTGTCCGGCCCTGGCCGGCTGCACGACCTGTTCGTCACCCACGAGGCGATGTCGCCCGGCGAATGGAAATCCGGCGGCGAAGGCCTGACCATCTCCTACGGCTTCCATCCCTCGGTGTTCGGCACCGCGCTGGTGATGGCGACCGATCGCGGCTTGTGTGGCCTCGCCTTCGCCGACCACGGCCAGGAGCGAGGCGCGCTCGCCGACATGCACCGGCGCTGGCCTGCCGCGAAATACGTCGAGGACAGTGCACGCACCGCGCCGCTGACCGCGCGCATCTTCGACAAGAATCTGTGGCGCGAGGACCGGCCGCTGCGTGTGGTGCTGATCGGCACCGACTTCGAGGTGCGCGTCTGGGAGACGCTGCTGCGCATCCCGATGGGCAAGGCCACCACCTACTCCGACATCGCCGGCAACATCGGCAACCCCAAGGCCTCGCGCGCGGTCGGCGCCGCGGTCGGCAAGAACCCGATCTCGTTCGTCGTGCCCTGCCACCGCGTCATCGGCAAGTCTGGCGAGCTCACCGGCTACCATTGGGGCCTGACCCGGAAGCGCGCCATGCTCGGCTGGGAGGCCGGCAAGGTGGCGGCGTAAACGCAGCGCCGCAGCAATTGCCCCTCGCCCGATCAATCGCTATCTAACCGGCCGATGAGCAACGGATCGAAGCAACAGCGCCGCCCCGTGATGCTGGTCGTGCTCGACGGCTGGGGCTGGCGCGAGGACAAAGCCGACAACGCCGTGCGCCAGGCCAAGACGCCGACGTTCGATCGGCTCTGGGACACCGGCCCGCACGGGTTCCTGCGCACCTCGGGCAAGCGACGTCGGCCTGCCGCCCGGCCAAATGGGCAACTCCGAGGTCGGCCATCTCAACATCGGCGCCGGCCGCGTGGTGATGCAGGACCTGCCCCGCATCACCGACGCGATCGCCTCGGGCGAGATCAAGAAGGCGCCGGCGCTGGCCGAGCTGATCGACAAGCTCAAGAAAAGCGGCGGCACCTGCCATCTGATCGGCTTGGTCTCGCCCGGCGGCGTGCACTCGCATCAGGACCACGGCGCGGTGCTGGCGAAAATCCTGACCGACGCCGGCGTGCCCACCGTGGCACACGCCATCACCGATGGCCGCGACACGCCGCCGCAATCGGCCAGCGAAGACCTGAAGAAATTCACCGCAGCGCTGCCGAAGTCCATGTCGATTGCGACTGTGACCGGCCGCTACTACGCGATGGACCGCGACAAACGCTGGGAGCGCGTGGCCAAAGCCTACAACGCCATCGTTGAGGCTGAGGGGCCGCGCTTCCCCGATCCGCAGGCCGCCATTGCCGACGCCTACGCCAAGAAGCAGTTCGACGAGTTCATCGTGCCGGCGGTGATCGGCGACTATCGCGGCATCAAGGACGGCGATGGCGTGCTGTGCTTCAACTTCCGCGCCGATCGCGTCCGCGAAATTCTCAGCGCCATGCTCGATCCGGATTTCTCCGGCTTTCCGCGCAAGCGGAAGATCGCGCTCGCCGCCGCCGTCGGCATGGCGCAATACAGCGACGAGCTCGACAAGCTGATGGGCACGATCTTCGAGCCGCAGAGCATTTCCGAACATCCTCGGCGAAGTCGTTTCGGATGCCGGCCGCACACAGCTCCGCATGGCCGAGACAGAAAAATATCCGCACGTCACCTATTTCCTGAACGGCGGCCGCGAGAAGCCTTACAACGGCGAGGACCGCATCATGGTGCCCTCACCCAAGGTCGCGACCTACGATCTGCAGCCGGAAATGTCGGCCCCCGAACTGACCGACAAGGCGGTGGCGGCGATCGACTCCGGCAAGTACGACTTGATCGTCCTGAACTTCGCCAACCCGGACATGGTCGGCCACACCGGCAGCCTGCCGGCCGCCATCAAAGCGGTCGAAACCGTTGACCTGGGACTCGGCAAGATTGTCGCCGCAATCCAGCGCCAGGGCGGCGCGCTGCTGGTCACCGCCGATCACGGCAATTGCGAGATGATGCGCGATCCCGACACCGGCGGCCCGCACACCTCGCACACCACCAATCCGGTGCCGCTGCTGCTGTTTGGCGCACGCAACCGGGCGCTGGCGGCAGAAGGCCGTCTTGCCGACATTGCGCCGACCATATTGGAATTGATGGACTTGCCGAAGCCGAAGGAAATGACCGGCGTGTCCTTGCTGAAGGCAAACTAATCAGGGCTTCGAAGTAGCGCGCCGCGCTGCCCGTGAAATCAACTCGCCGACCCGCCGTTGCGCCACCGGATCGGTGAACCATTCCTCCAAACCAGGAAGCGTATCGTCGACAGTCGCCTTGCCGGCGGTGTCGGGTATCGGGGTAGTGGCCGTGCCAGGCGAGCGCTCAGGCGGATCGTTTTCAACCAAGCACATGGACGATCTCCCAGATATCTCCGGGGAGATAATGCTCTTATCCGCTTGACAATGAAGTGCGAAAGGTCACTACCCAGCCGAACATTCTCGCCATTTGGTTAAAAATCCTTCAGTCCCAACACATCAGCCATCGAATACAGGCCCGGCTTCTGACCGCGGGCCCAGGCCGCAGCGTGCAGCGCGCCGCGGGCAAAGATCATGCGATCCTCGGCGCGGTGGGTGAGCTCGATCCGCTCGGCGGGACCGGCGAAGATCACGCTGTGCTCGCCGACCACAGTGCCGCCGCGCAGGCTGGCAAAGCCGATGTCGCCGGGCCGGCGCGCGCCGGTCTCGCCGTCGCGGCCGCGCGCAGAACGCTTGGCGAGATCGATGCCGCGGCCCTCCGCCGCCGCACGGCCGAACATCAGCGCGGTGCCGGACGGCGCATCGATCTTCTTGTTGTGGTGCATCTCGATGATTTCGATATCGAAGCTGTCGTCGAGCGTCTTCGCCACGCGCCTGGTCAGCGCCGCGATCAGGTTGACGCCCATGCTGAAGTTTCCGGACTTCACGATCACCGCCTTTCTGGCGGCTTCGGCGACGAGCTTCTCATCGCTCGTCCTTGAGACCCGTGGTGCCGATGATATGCGCCTTGCCCAGCAGCGCGGTCAGCTCGGCGAAAGCGACGGTCGCCGCCGGAACGGTGAAGTCGATCAGGCCGTCGGCGTTGGCGAGCAGCGCCGCTGCATCGGTCGCAACCGCAATGCCGTTCGCGCCGAGACCCGCGAGTTCGCCGGCGTCGCGCCCGATCGCCGCCGAGCCCGGCGCGTCGACCGCCCCGGCCAGCGCAAGCCCCTTGGTCTCGGCGATGGCCTTGACCAGCGTGCGCCCCATCCGCCCGCCGGCGCCCGCCACCACCAGCCGCATGTCGGCCATACGCCTCTCCCGTTCTACGGCTGCGGACCGTCGTAGCCGCTGATGATCACGATGTCGGCGATGGCATTCGGCTGCCGCATCTTGATGTTGGCCTGATACTCCGGCGAGCGGTAGCAGGCCAGCGCCTGCTCGTAGCTCGGAAACTCGATCGACCACGTTGCGGCTGCGGCTGGCGCCCTCCGGATTTTCATACGTGTCCGCCACGGACGACGAACCTGGCGCCGAACTTCTTGAAGATCGCAGGATTGGCCGCGGCGTAGGGCTTGTAGCCCTCCTCGTCGTGCACATCGACCCGTCCGATCCAATAGCCCTTGGCCATGCTCGCTCCCATCAGTCGCCGTCGTAAGCCTTCGATGATGACCATGTCGAAGTCGGCCTTGCCGGCGCGCAGATCAATCGCCTGCCGGTATTCGGGCGAACGATAACACGCAAGCGCCGCGTCATAGCTCGGAAACTCCACCACGACGGTACGCGAGCGAGCCTGCCCCTCCGTGATTTCGTAGCGTCCGCCGCGAACGAGATAGCGCGCGCCAAACCTGCTGAACGCCGCGGACGCGGCGCCCTGATAGGGCTTGTAGCCTTCGGGATCGGTCACATCGATATGAACGATCCAATAGCGCTTGGAGCTTGGCCGCGGAGCGGCTGCATGCCGACCGGCTGTGGCTGCGGCCCGTCGTAGCCCTCTACGATCAGGAAATCGCAGACCGAGAACGGCTTCGCGCAAGCGGATGCGCGGCCGAATAGTCCGGCCCGTGATAGAAAGCCCAGCGCCTCGTCGTAGGAATTGAACTCGCGCAGCACGTTGCGCGCCCGCATCTTGCCTTCGACCACCTCGCGGCGGCCGCCGCGCGCCAACAGCTTGGAGCCGAAGCGCTTGTGGCCTTCGTCCGCCTGGTCGCGGTAGGCCTGGAAGCCCTTCATGTCGTGGACGTCGAGATGCGGAATCCAATAGCCCTTGGGCATCGTTTACGCTCCCTGTCGCGTTGCGGCGGCGATCTCGGCGACGATCGCGTCCGCCGCAGCCTTCGGATCGGGCGCCTCCAGGATCGGCCGGCCAACCACAAGGTAATCGGCGCCAGCCGAGATCGCCGCGGCCGGCGTCATGATACGCTTCTGATCGCCGCTCGCGGCTCCCGTTGGCCGGATACCGGGCGTCACCAGCACCATGCCGGCACTGGCGATGGTGCGGAGCCTTGCCGCCTCCTCGGCCGAGCAGACGAGCCCGTCGACGCCGATATCGCGAGCCTGCGCCGCGCGCTCGGCGACCAGCTCGGTCACGGTGAAGTCGTAACCCGCGGCGGCAAGGTCGGCATCGTCGTAGGATGTCAGCACCGTGACGGCGAGAATGCGCAGGCTTGAGCCTTTTCGCGCATCGACCGCGGCGTGCATGGTTTGCGGATAGGCATGCACGGTGAGAAAGCGTCGCGCCGAGCTTCGCCACGCTCTCGACGCCCTTGGCAACCGTGTTGCCGATGTCATGCAGCTTGAGATCGAGAAAGACGCGCTTGCCGGCGCGGACGAGCATCTCGGCAAACGGCAGCCCGCCGGCAAAGGCAAGCTGATAGCCGATCTTGTAGAACGACGACGACGTGTCCAAGCCTTTCGACCATCGCCTCGGCGGCGGCGACCGACGGCAAATCGAGCGCGACGATAAGCCGTTCGCGGGCATCCATTACGCCACCTCCCGCGCCGTGTCGGTGAGCCGTCGCAGCACGCGCTTGAGCATGTTGGCCGCGCGCTCCTCCTTCAGATTGTCCATCTCGTCGAACGCTTCGCTGGCATGGAACACCGTGATCTGTTCGGGGATTACCAGCGCACCGCAGCCGAGCTCCAGTACCTGGCGCAAGGCCATCAGCGAACGCATCGCGCCGTAGGCCGAGTCGGACGCCCCGCCGAGCGCAAAGGCGCGGTCCTTGAAGACCGCGAGCGGCGGCTCGCCGCGCTCGCGCACGCGCGAAATCCAATCGATGGCGTTCTTCAGCAATGGCGTGATCGAGGCGTTGTACTCGGGGCTGGCGATGAACACCCCCTGGTGCGCTGCCAGTATCTGCTTGAGATCGCGGGCGTTAGACGGCACGCCGGACTCTGTTTCGTTGTCGCCGTCGTAGATCGGCATCGGATAGTCCTCAAGCGAGATACGAGTCACCTCAGCGCCCATCAGCGCAAGCTCCTTGGCCGCCAGCGCTGCGAGCCGCGCATTGTACGAACCGGTGCGGATCGAGCCGGCAAAGACCAGGATTTTCGGCAGCGGCATGGGCGATCCCAAAAGTACCCACGCCAGTATCCTATCAATGCACCACGTCTGTCATGCCCAGCGAAGGCAAGACACCCGGTAACCGCGGAGGGAGACTTGGAATCGGCCGACCGATATCGCGAGGCTCGGCGATTGCTGGCTCGCCTACCCGCGCGGGCGATGACGACGGCGGCGTCAATTCTTGCGATAGACCCACACCCGCGCCGGCGGCAGGTTCTGCCAGATCAACTCGGAGGGCTGCGCGGTGACGCCGGCGTGCTTCTTCGGGATCGGCGTCACCATCGCGTAGGTAAACTGCACGAACGGCGCGCTGCGCGCCATCAGCTCGAAGGCCTCATCGATCAATTGCAGCCGCCGCTTGAACGGCTTGGTCTGCAGCGGCAGTCCGGACACCACCGCCGCGGCCGGCTCGCGCAGCAGCCCGCCGAGCAGGTGCTTGATCCGGTAGGCGTCGCCCTGGATCACGGTCGCGCCTGGATAGCGCGTGCGCAGCAGGCGGCAGAACGACGGATTGAATTCGACCAGAACCAGCCGCGACGGATCGACCCCGCGCTCCACCAGCGCCTTGGTCACCGCGCCGGTGCCGGGGCCAAGCTCGATCACCGGTCCGCTCGATTCCGGATCGACGTAGCGAGCCATCGCCCGCGCCAGCACCTTGCTTGAGGGCGTCACCGCACCCATCGACAAAGGCTTATCGATCCAGTGCCGGATGAATGCCACCTCGTCGAGGAAACGGAGCCCGCTCTTGCGCTCCAACAGACGAATTCGCCTTTCGATCTTTTTTTCCAGCATCTGGAAGGCGAGTAATGGCATGGGTGAGCGAACGCTTTGAAAACACTGCTAACTGGGGCCACCATCGGTAAAGGGCGGCGGGCTGGGGGTCAAGACGGGGTTGGCCCCAATCAGGCGCTGTTGCCGAAGAAGTCCTTGACGCGAGAGAAGAATCCCGAGGATTCCGGCTGGGTTTCCTTGGACGACAGCTTCTCGAACTCGGTCAGAAGCTCGCGCTGCCGCTTGGTGAGGTTCTGGGGCGTTTCGACCACCACCTGAACGTACATGTCGCCGGTTTGTTTGGCGCGAAGCACCGGCATGCCCTTGCTGACAAGTCGGAACCGCCGGCCGGACTGGGTGCCGCCCGGGACCTTGACGCGCGCCTTGCTGCCGTCGATCGCCGGCACCTCAAACTCGCCGCCCAGCGCTGCGGTCACCATCGAAACCGGCACCCGACAATGCAGGTCGGCGCCGTCGCGCTGGAAAAGATCGTGGGCGGCGATGGCGAGGAAAATGTAGAGGTCGCCCGGCGGTCCGCCGCGCAATGCCGGCCTCGCCCTCGTTGGCGAGCCGGATGCGGGTGCCGTCCTCGACGCCTGGCGGAATGTTGACCGAGAGCGTGCGCTCGCGCGTGACGCGGCCCGAGCCGGAGCAGGTCTGGCACGGATCCTCGATCACCTGGCCGCGGCCCTGGCAGATCGGACAGGTGCGTTCCAACGTGAAGAAGCCGCCCTGGGTATGCCGGATGCGGCCGTGACCGTTGCAGTGCTGGCAGGTCTTCGGCTTGGTGCCGGCCTTGGCGCCGGTGCCGGAGCAGGATTCGCATGTCACCGAGGTCGGCAATCGCACCTGCGCGGTCTTGCCGGCGAAAGCATCCTCGAGCGTGATCTCCATGTTGAAGCGCAGGTCGGCGCCGCGCTCGCGCCCGCCGGAGCTGCGCTGGCGGGCGCCGCCCATCCCGAAGATGCCTTCGAAAATATCGGCGAAGGCCGAGCCGAAGTCCTGCGCCGAAGCCGTGCTGGCCGCCGCCCATGCCGCTGCTCGAAGGCGGCGTGGCCGAAGCGGTCGTAGGCAGCGCGCTTCTGCTCGTCCTTGAGGACGTCATAGGCTTCGTTGATTTCCTTGAACTTCGCTTCGCAATCCTTGTCGCCGGGATTGCGGTCGGGATGATGCTGCATGGCGAGCCTGCGATACGAGACCTTCATCTCGGCCTCGCTCGCGCCGCGCACTACTCCCAGCACTTCGTAATAGTCTGCGCTTCGCCATTACTGGCCCGCACTGCCCTCAATATCCTGCGTCTGCCCCGAACGCCCCTGCGAGCAAAATGGCCCGGAGCTGGTGCACCGGGCCATCGCTGTTCAGCCACTATCGCCCATGATCCGGATGCCGGACGTCAGGCGGATTTCTTCTTGTCGTCGTCGACCTCGGTAAACTCCGCGTCGACCACGTCTTCCTTCTTGCCCGGCTCGCCGCCAGGCTGCGCGCCGGCGCTCGGCCCGCCGTCGCCGGGCTGACCTTCCTGCTGCGACTTGTACATCGCCTCGCCGAGCTTCATCGAAGCCTGCGCCAACGCATTGGTCTTGGCCGTGATGGCGTCAGCGTCTGTGCCCTTGAGCGCTTCCTTCAAATCGGCCATCGCGTTTTCGATCGCCTTGCGCTCGGCCTCGCCGACCTTGGAGCCGTGCTCGGCCAGGGCCTTCTCCGTGGAGTGGACCAAAGCCTCGGCGTGATTCTTCGCCTCAACCTGGGCCTTACGCTTCTTGTCCTCCTCGGCATGGGACTCGGCGTCCTTGACCATCTTCTCGATGTCGGCCTCGCTGAGGCCACCCGAGGCCTGGATGCGGATCTGCTGCTCCTTGCCGGTGCCCTTGTCCTTGGCATGGACGTTGACGATGCCGTTGGCGTCGATGTCGAACGTGACCTCGATCTGCGGCACGCCGCGCGGCGCCGGCGGGATGCCGACCAGGTCGAACTGGCCGAGTATCTTGTTGTCGGCCGCCATCTCGCGCTCGCCCTGGAATACGCGGATCGTGACCGCCTGCTGGCTGTCCTCCGCGGTGGAGAACACCTGGCTCTTCTTGGTCGGGATCGTGGTGTTGCGATCGATCAGCCGGGTGAACACGCCGCCCAGCGTCTCGATGCCGAGCGACAGCGGCGTCACGTCGAGCAGCAGCACGTCCTTGACGTCGCCCTGCAGCACGCCGGCCTGAATGGCCGCACCAACCGCCACAACTTCATCCGGGTTGACGCCTTTGTGCGGCTCCTTGCCGAACAACTGCTTCACCACCTCCTGGACCTTCGGCATGCGGGTCATGCCGCCGACCAGAACGACCTCGTTGATCTCGGCTGCGCTTAAGCCTGCGTCCTTCAACGCCTGCCGGCACGGCTCGACCGTCTTCTGCACCAGGTCATCGACCAGCGCCTCGAACTTGGCGCGGGTCAGCTTCATGGTCAGATGCTTCGGACCGGACGCATCCGCCGTGATGAACGGCAGGTTGATCTCGGTCTGCGTGGTCGACGACAGCTCGATCTTGGCCTTCTCGGCGGCTTCCTTCAGCCGCTGCAAGCGCGAGCTTGTCGCGCCGCAGGTCGATGCCTTGCGTCTTCTGGAACTCGTCGGCCAGATAGCTGACGAGCCGCATGTCGAAGTCTTCGCCGCCGAGGAAGGTATCGCCGTTGGTCGACTTCACCTCGAACACGCCGTCGCCGATCTCGAGAATGGAAATGTCGAACGTGCCGCCGCCCAGGTCATAGACCGCGATCACGCCGGTCTTCTGCTTGTCGAGGCCGTAGGCCAGCGCAGCCGCGGTTGGCTCGTTGATGATGCGCAGCACTTCGAGGCCGGCGATCTTGCCGGCGTCCTTGGTGGCCTGACGCTGTGCATCGTTGAAGTAGGCCGGCACGGTGATGACCGCCTGCTCGACCTTCTGGCCCAGATGAGCCTCGGCGGTCTCCTTCATCTTCTGCAGGATGAAGGCGGAGATCTGCGACGGCGAATAGGTCTTGCCGTCGATCTCGACCCAGGCGTCGCCGTTGGAGGCCTTGCTGATCTTGTAAGGGACGAGCTTCTTGTCCTTCTCGACCATCGGGTCGTCGTAGCGCCGGCCGATCAGGCGCTTGACCGCGAAGATGGTCTTCTCCGGATTGGTGACCGCCTGCCGCTTGGCGGGCTGTCCGACCAGCCGCTCACCGTCATCGGTGAAGGCGACGATCGAAGGTGTGGTGCGCATGCCTTCCGCGTTCTCGATCACGCGGGGCGATTTGCCTTCCATCACCGCGACGCAGGAATTGGTGGTGCCGAGGTCGATGCCGATGACCTTGCCCATGGTGTACCCTCTCTTTCACGGCAGGCCGGTTGAGCCCTGAAAGGCGCCCTTACCCGGCCCCCAAATTAACGATTCGCCGCGTGGTGCGGCGTCTTGGCTCATATAGGAGGGACCCCTTGCGCCGCAAGGACTTGACGGCCCTGGATGTGGGCGGAAGGGCGCATCAGGGCTTGACCTGGTAGACCGCGAAGGGCCCCCGCCGGACAATGGCGCGAGCCAGTCCGGCACTGCCCCGGCCTGCAGCCGGCCCCACAGGCTGCGGCCGCGCGCCGGCTCCAGGAGCCCGTCCGGCGGCCGCGGACCGCAAATCATCACGTAATTCACGCCGGCGCCCTTGAGGATGCCGCGGGCCTCCTCCGGCGGCAATGCCAGCGCCCGATGCGCTGCCACGATGCCGGGGCCGAGCCGGTGATAGGGCGCCGCCATGACCGAGTGCGGGGTCAGCGCCAGAAGATAGGGCCCATAGCTGATATCGGTCACCACCAGACCCTGTCGGCAGGATCGCCAGCGGACTGTAGCTCGCGGTCTGGATGCATTGCCGGCTGGCCGGCCGGGCGAAGCTGTCGGTGTCGTTGAGGCCGTTGGCATAGGCGACGGCGATTGCGCCCGACGAAATCGCGAGTGGGGTAAGCAGCGACGCGGTGACGAGGCGCGACAGCACGCCCTGAAGCTTCAGCGCCGCGAACAGCCGCAGCGCCGCGGCCGCGACCAGCGGCATGCCGAGCCATATCGCGTAGGAATAGCCGCGGATGGCCATGATCATGGTCGCCGCGGCGACAAGGAACACGCCGGCCGCGGCCAGGAATCCGAAATCGCGGCGGAGCGCCGTATCGCTGAACAGCGCGAGCGTCGCCACCACCGCCACCATCGGGAATGCGGCGATGCCGGCCGCGGTCAACGGATTGACCCGGAACACCGTAAGCAACGGCTGCAGTTCGCGCACATAGGAGTGCCAGACCGGCCAGATCGCCGGATCGACCATGGCGAACGGCCCGTGAATGCAGCGCGGTTCGAACAACAGCAGCACGGCCAGCGAAAGACTGCCGGCGCCGATCATGGCCAGAGTCCGCATCAGCGCCTCCCGGTGCTGGACGAAGCCGGCAAGCGCCAGCATGAGGCCGGCGCAAACCACCGCGGCAACGTTGTTGACGGCGATGGCGTCGCAGCGCGATGCCGACCAATGATCGGGCGCCACGCTGACCAGAAACGCCGCAGCCGCCCCGAACGCAAGCGCCAGCCCGTAATCGCGCAGCGCCCGGCTGAAATCCCGGTCGAACACCTGGCGCAATGCCAGCGCCAAGCCGCACATGGCGAGATATGGCACGCTCTCCAGGCCGATCGAAAGCGCAAGGCCGCTGATCGCGCCGGCAGACGCCGCGGCCCAGCGCTTGCGATCCGCCCACACAGTGGCCGCTGCGGCGAGCAGCGTCAGCGCGATCTGTACGTTGTGATGATCGATCCGGCCTGGCGTGAACTGCTGATAGGCCGGTACGCCGACCAAAGCGAGCAGCAGCGATACCATCGCCGCTTCGCGGCCGGCCATCCGCCAGGCGATCGCGACCATGCCCGCAATGGTCGGCAGCAGCCACAGCAGCGGCCACCAGGCGCGCATCAGCCGTTCGGCCGACTGCGGATCGACCAGCCTGAAGGTCATGAACAGCCCGGCCAGCCCGGCATCGATCAGCCGCGACCAATGCGTGTCGTAGCCGAGCGGCGGCTGCACGCGCGCTTCATGCAGATCGAACCAGCCGTGCCCGGCGACCCAGGCGCGCATCTCGACCAGCCGCATGGCGTCGTCGGTGTCGAGCAACGTTTCGGCGGTCTGCGTCCAGAATTGCAGCAGCAGGCCGAGCGCGACCAGGAGCCACACCAGCGTCACCAGGGCCGCGAAATTCGGCTGTCGCAGCAGATTATTGACCATGAAACGGGGCCATGTCCGGGATGAGCCGAGCTTCAAGACATGGCGCAACAGGGTTGAGTTTCGCTTAACGGGGCCGCATACCGGACCCATGAAACGCCAAGCGATATCGCTATTCGCGGCTTGCGTCTTGTGGTCGGCTCTGCCGAGCCCGGCTGTTGCCGCCGATGCCGTGTTCCCGCTCGCCTCGCGCATCGGGCTGGTACCGCCGGCGGGCATGAAGCTATCGACCGTGTTCCCAGGCTTCGAGGATCAGACCAACAATGCCTTCGTCCGCCTGGTGGCGCTGCCTGGAAGTGCCTTCACCGAAATCGAAAAGACCATGACCGGCGATGCTCTGAAGAAGCAGGGCATGACGGTCGAGAAGCGCGAGTCGCTGAAGCTTGGAAGCGGTAACGCCATCCTGGTGATCGCACGCCAGGAAACCAACGCCGGTCGCATCCGCAAATGGCTGTTGATCGCGCCGATCGACAACCTGACCGCACTGGTGTCGTTTGAAATGCCCGTCAAGACGCCGGCGGCCTATCCCGACGCCGCAATCCGCACCGCTCTCGCAACCCTTGCCACGCGACCGACCATCCCCGATGACGAGCAGCTCACGCTGCTGCCGTTCAGGGTCGGCAACACCGCGGGCCTGCGGCTCGTCCGAGTCGTGCCAGGGGTAGCGGCGCAGTTTACCGATGGCCCCAAGGATGGGCTCGAAGCGACCGATCAGGCGCAGCTTGTGATCGCGGCCGCGGCCGGCGGTCCGCAACAGCCCGACGGCCGCGATCGCTTCGCGCGCGACGCGCTGAGCGGCCTGCCGCCGTTCAGAGACGTACGCGTCGTCAATTCGGAGCCGATGCGGATCGGCGGCCAGCCCGGCCATGAAATCCGCGCGCAGGCCAAGGACGCGCAAACCGGCGCCGAGATCGAGATCGTGCAATGGCTGCGCTTCGGCACCGGCGCCTATTTGCGCATCCTGGGATTTGGGCCGAAGGACAACTGGACGCCGACGTTCATGCGCTTCCGCGCGGTCCGCGATGGACTGGAGCCGCGGTAGCCGGCGAATAGCGAATAGCGAATAAGGCGCTAAATCCTCGGTCGACTATTCGCTACTCACTATTTCGCTATTCGCTCTCGGGAACGGCTGTTGAGGTTCAGCTAATTGCCCGGGTTGTCGTTCGCCGGCGGCGCAGCCTTCGCGCCGCCCTTCGACACCGCGACCAAGGCAGGCCGTAGCACGCGCTCGCCAATCGTGTAGCCGGCCTGCATGACCTGGACGACCGTGCCCGACGGCACGCTCGCGTCCTCGACTTCGAACATCGCCTGGTGGCGGTTGGGATCGAACTTCTGATTGAGCGGTTCGTGCCGCTTGACCCCATGCTTATCCAACACGTTCATCAGCTCGCGCTCGGTCAATTCCACACCTTCAAGC
Source organism: uncultured Alphaproteobacteria bacterium (assembly GCA_963702635.1). Classification (GTDB taxonomy): domain Bacteria; phylum Pseudomonadota; class Alphaproteobacteria; order Rhizobiales; family Xanthobacteraceae; genus Z2-YC6860. The sequence continues at coordinate 918,702 of CAVPDL010000001.1, read as the reverse complement.
AGCGCTTTGGTGGCCTCATCGGCCTTGCTGCGCAGCTCGTCGTCGAGCGCCTGCATGGCGCGATGCATGTTATCGGCGACGCCGAGGATATCGCGCGCGAACGACGAAATGCCGTAGCTCCGCGCGTCAGCGACCTCGCGCTCGGTGCGTTTGCGCATATTCTCCATTTCCGCGAGCGTGCGCAGCAGCCGGTCCTTCATATCGGCCAGCTCCCGGTCGAGCGAAGTCGACGGCTTCGGCGCTGCGGCCGAGGCCGCTTCAGCGGCAGCGTCGCGCGCGGCTTCGGTGTCGGTCGGGGGTCGGATGTCGCTGTCGGTCATGGCGCCCCGGATATCAGGGCAGACGCGTTAAAAATCAAGCCACCGCCTGAGCGGCGTGCCAAAGCAGGCAGGTTTCCAGGAACGCCAGCACCAGTGGCCACGACAGGCGGGCCGCCGAGGCGTTCGCCGGCAACGATTGCAGATCGGGTCGCATAAAGCTGTGCACCGCCCCCGGATGGACCTGTACGAAAGTCGCGACCGGCCGTCGCTCCAGGGCCTGGCGGACCTTCTCGAATGCGCTCTGCACGAACACCTGGTCGGCGCCGGCGTGGATCATATGCACCGGGCAACGGATCTCCGCGGCCAGCGCGACCGCATCGAGAGTCTGGTTCGGGCTCGGCGGGATGCGGATCGACGGATAGTACGGCACGCAGGCGAACACCCGCGGGTCACGCGCGGCAAGCAGCACGGCATAACGACCGCCGAGACAGAAGCCCAGCACCGCGACCGCCGGCAGCTTCAGCCCTTCCAGCATATGGCTGACGCAGTCCGACATCGCGGCGACCGCGCCGTCGTTGAGCTTTCCGGCGCGCGCCTGCGCGCTCGGCAAATCGGCCGGCGGCGACTCGCCTGGATAGGGATTCCAGACCAGCGATGAAAAGCCGGCTTCGGCGAGGTTCTGCGCGCGGTCGCGCATTGGCGCGTCGACGCCGGTGATGGTCGGCAGGATCAGGACGCCGGCGCGCGGGCGGTCCGCGTGCGTGACGAGCCCGTTCACCCGGCCCGAGTCGACTTGTTCGGTGCGCATCATGGATTATCCCGCAAGCAGTTTGCCCACGACCTTGGCGGTGTAGTCGACCATCGGGATGACGCGGGCATAATTCAGCCGTGTCGGACCGATCACGCCGATGACGCCGACGATGCGGCCGGCGCGGTCGTGGTAGGGCGAGATGATGGTCGAGGAGCCCGACAGCGAGAACAGCTTGTTCTCCGAGCCTATGAAGATTCGGACGCCCTCGGCGCGCTCGGCACGGCCCAGGAGTTCGATCACCTCGCGGCGCGATTCCAGATCGTCGAACAGAAGCCGCACCCGCTCCAGGTCCTCGATCACCTTGAGGTCTTCGAGCAGGTGCGCCTGGCCGCGGACGATCAACTTGCGTTCGTCGCCGTCGCCGCCCGACCAGCTCGCGAGCCCGTCGGCCACGACCTTCTGGGTCAGTTGATCGAGCTCGGACTGCGCCGCCGCCAGCGCCTGCTCAAGTTCGGCCCGCGATTCCGCCAGCGTCTTGCCGCGGATCCGGGCGTTGAGGAAGTTGGCCGCTTCGGTCAACGACGAGGTCGGCAGCCCGACCGGCAGATTGACGATGCGGTTCTCGACCTGGCCGTCCTCGCCGACCATGCACCACCAGCGCGCGCTCCGGCTCGAGCCGGACGAACTCGATGTTCTTGAGCCGCGGGTTGGCCTTGGCGGTGAGCACGACGCCGGCGGCGTGGGTCAGTCCCGAGAGCAGGCCGGACGCCTCGCTGAGCACGTTCTCGACCGACTTGCCGGCGCCCGCGACCTGCGCCTCGATCTGGCGCCGCTCGTTCTCGTTCAGGTCGCCGACCTGCATCAGCGCATCGACGAAGAAGCGCAAGCCCGAGCTCGGTCGGCAGCCGTCCGGCCGAGGTGTGTGGCGCATAGATCAGGCCGAGCTGCTCCAGGTCCGCCATCACGTTGCGCACCGAGGCGGGCGACAGCGGCGTGGTGATCAGCCGCGACAGGTTGCGCGAGCCGAGCGGCTCGCCGGTCGTCAGGTAGCTTTCGACGATCTGCCGAAAGATTTCGCGCGAGCGCTCGTTGAGCTGCGCCAGGCTGATCTGCGACCGGCCGATGGGGACGTCCTGGGACACCCGAAGAACTCCGTTCGAGGGCCCCAGAATTGTCCATTCGGCCGCATCGGTTCAAGTCGCGACCGTTTGGGCCTTGTTCGGGCAAGGGCCGCTGCTAGCCTAGCACGGTTGAGGAACGCAAGCTGGGGAGCGGCACCATGAAACCTTTCATTCGTCTGTTGGCGGGCGCGGTTACGGCGTTCTGCCTCGCTCGCGCCGGCCGGGCAGGCGCAAACATTGATCGAGGAATGGGGCACCGCCAAATTCCCGCCGCCACCGCCACTGAAGCCGGCCAAGATCGTGCCCGCGGAAACCGCGCTGCTGGTGATGGATTTCACCAAGCAGACCTGCACGCCGGAGCGCCGCAAGCGGTGCGCCGACTCGGTGCCGAAGGTGCTCAAGCTGGTCAACGAGGCGCGCGCCAAAGGCGCGCTGATCATCTACAGCGTCGCGGTGCCCAACTCGGTGCCGGCCGACATCCTGCCGGCGCTGACGCCGGCTGCCGGCGAGCAGGTGCTGCCGCCGCTCGGCCCCGACAAGTTCATCAACAGCGATCTGGAGAAGACGCTCAAGGACAAGGGCATCAAGACCGTGGTCGCCATGGGCACCCAGGCGCAGACCTCGGTGCTGCACACCGGGGCAACCGCGGCGCTGAAGGGCTTCAACGTCATCGTGCCGGTTGACGGCATGTCGGCCGACGACGTGTTTCCGGAGCTCTACACTGCCTGGCATCTTTCCACCGCGGCGCGGATCAGCGCCAAGGTGACGTTGACCCGGTTCGACATGATCGGGTTCTAGCAGCATCTTTGCTACGTCATACCGGCCGTTATGGTACGAACGGTGTGGATCGTACGAAGCGGCGAGAATACGGCTCGTTTCGTAACTTGCTGGGTGCTTTGATGGCCGAAGATACAAAGAAAGCGGAGCCGGTGGTCCTCGACGCGGTAGCGCTGCTCGCCGATTTGCCGGCAGCCGGACTCGCGCGCGGACAAGTGGGCACGGTCGTAGAAAGGCTAAATGACGCCACGGTCCTTGTGGAATTCAGCGACGACAACGGTCGCGCCTATGCCGTGGCACCGTGCCCACAGTCGGAATTGCTGGTTCTGCACTACGTTCCGGAAGCGGCATAGCCGCGGCGGGGCCGCCGGTCGGCGGGCGCTGCCTCGCCAAAGCGGCATCGTGCGACGTATCGGGAATGGCTCTGTTGAGCCACTTCCCTATCATTGAGCTATTCAGATACTTTGGCTCCGCTCGCATCGTCAGTGTGCGGAGGCGGGACATGACAAACCGTTGCGCCAACTTTGCGGCAATCGGTGTTGCACTATTCGTCGCGGTTGCTCGGGTCACAGCGGTCGATGCCGCTGAAGTCAAGGTCTTTACCGCGAGAGCAATTGCGACCGTGTTGGAAAAGATCGGTCCTGAGTTCGAGCGCACGACCGGACACAAGTTAAACGTGATATCCGGCTTCGGTCCTGTCTTCCTGAGACAAATCAATGCCGGAGAGTCATTCGACGTTTTTGTCAGCACGCCCGCCGGCATGGAGAACTTGTTCAAAGACGGCAAGCTCATTGCCGATTCGCGCACCAATCTTGCGCGTACGGGAACCGGGGTTGAAGTACGCGCGGGTGCACCCAAACCGGACATCAGTTCGGTCGAGGCATTCAAGCGCGCCTTGCTCAACGCAAAATCGATCGGGTACCTGCGGGTTGCCGGAGTGCCGCAACTGGTCGAACGTCTTGGAATCGCGGACGCGATCAAGTCGAAGGTCACAATTCCGGATAGAGATATCGTCTCGGAACAGGTCGCCAAAGGCGAGCTTGAGCTTGGAATCATGGTCATTACGCAGATTCTCACAACTCCCGGCGTCGAATTGGTCGGTCCCCTTCCGCCGGAGATTCAGCTCTACATCGACTTTGCCGCAGGTGTCAGCACACGTGCGAAAGCACCGGATGCAGCGAAGGCTCTAATCAAATTCCTCACTGGGCCCACAGCGATTCCGGTCATTAAATCGCAGGGCATGGAGGCGGGCTGAAACCACATCCGCCCTCTCTATCTGAGAAAATCCTTGCTGATGCATATCTCGATCACCTGCAAGAAATTGGCGCAAGAATTTCAGAAGCGCACGATGCCCAAGAACCCGGCTGGCACGGTCCCATAACCGCCAATCGAGCTCTCGCAATTGCCGGTTCTGGATAAGGTGGCAAAACCTGTTATGCTCCCGGCGGGGGCCAAGGCGCGCGCCACGCGAGGACAGCGCGCCATCGCTCATAACGCGCAACGTCTGGGAGGAACCACGCATGAAACGATTGCTTCGCATTGTCGCGGCATGCGGCCTGACGCTGCTCGGCATCGCGGCGGCCCGCGCACAGGCCTATCCGAACAACAAGCCGATCACCATCATCACCGCGTTCGGGCCCGGCAGCGCCAGCGACACCATCACCCGCGTGCTGGCCCAGCCGCTCGGCATCGCGCTCAAGCAGAGCGTCATCGTCGAGGCCCGACCCGGCGCCAACGGCGCGATCTCGGCGATGTACGTCGCGCGCGCGGCGCCGGACGGCTACACGCTGCTGATGACCACCAACTCGCCGCATTCGGCGGTGCCGTTCCTGATGAAGAACGTCGCCCTACGATCCGATCAAGGATTTCACCCCGGTATCGCGGTTCGGCAGCTTCACGCTGATGCTCTGCGTGCATCCGAGCGTGCCGGCGAAGACCGTCAAGGAGCTGATCGCCTACGCCAAGGCCAATCCGGGCAAGCTGACCTACGCCAGCGGCAACACCGCGGGCATCGTCGCCGGCGAGACGCTCAAGCACTTGGCCGAAGCTCGACATGCTGCACGTGCCCTACAAGAGCACGCCGCAGGGCCTCAACGACCTGCTCGCCGGCCGGGTGTCGATGATGTTCGTCGACTTCACCACCGGCATCCCGCACGTGCGGGCCGGCACGCTGCGCGCGCTCGCGGTGACGCGCATCAAGCGCAGCTCGCTGTTCCCCGAGCTGCCGACCATGGACGAGGCCGGCGTCACCGGGTTCGACATGGATGCCTGGGCCGGCTTCGTCGCGCCGGCGCACACCCCGCCGGAGGTCGTGACGCTGCTCAACAAGGAGATGCGCAAGATCATCGACGACCCGAAGATGAAGGAAACGCTTCAGCAAGGTGGGCTTCGAGGCGTTCTCGAGCTCGCCCGAGGAGCTGGAGGACTTCATCAAGGTCCAGCTCGGCAAGTGGAAAAAGATGGTCGAGGACGCCGGCATCCAGCCGGAGTGACATCGCTCGGCCTCTTGTCGGTTCAGGCCATTGCCACCTAAAAGCGAGCTCGGCGCGCGCACAGCGCGCCGAGCGGGAGATCGTCATTGCGGCCGAGCAGCCGACAGCCCGACGAGCTGCGCGCCGTGTCGCTCGAGCGCGGCGTGGTGAAATACGCCGAAGGCTCGTGCTTCGTGAAGTTCGGCGACACCCATGTCCTGGTCACCGCGACGCTGGAAGAACGGCTGCCGCCCTGGCTCAAGGGCCAGGGCCGCGGCTGGGTCACCGCCGAATACGGCATGCTGCCGCGCGCCACCCATGACCGCACCCGCCGCGAAGCCTCGGCCGGCAAGCAGAGCGGCCGCACCGTCGAGATCCAGCGGCTGATCGGGCGGAGCCTGCGCTCCGTCATCGACCTGCCGGCGCTCGGCGAGCGGCAGATCACCATCGACTGCGACGTGATCCAGGCCGACGGCGGCACCCGCACCGCCTCGATCACCGGCGCCTGGGTGGCGCTGCACGACTGCCTCGCCTGGATGCGGCAGCGCGAGATGATCAAGAGCGATCCGCTGCGCGACCACGTCGCCGCGATCTCCTGCGGCGTGTTCAAGAATGTCGCCGTGCTCGATCTCGACTATGCCGAGGATTCCGAAGCCGAGACCGACGCCAATTTCATCATGACCGGCACCGGCAACATCGTCGAAATCCAGGCCACCGCGGAGAAGACGCCGTTCAGCGAAGAGCAGTTCATGGCGCTGCTGGCGTCTGGCCCGCAAAGGCATCGGCAAGCTGGTCGACCTGCAAAAGATGGCGGTGATGTAAAATATGGCGCATCGCCCGATCACAGGCCGCCTCGTGATCGCGACCCACAATCCGGGTAAGCTCGCCGAAATGCGCGACCTGCTGGCGATTTACGGCATCGAAGCCATATCAGCGGGCGAGCTCGGACTGCCGGAGCCGGAAGAGACCGGCACGACGTTCGCGGCCAACGCGCGGATCAAGGCCAATGCGGCCGCCAAGGCTGCGAACATGCCGGCGTTCGCCGACAATTCCGGGCTCGCGGTCGATGCGCTCGATGGCCAGCCCGGCATCCATTCGGCGCGCTGGGCCGGGCCGGACAAGGACTTCCGTTTTGCGATGAACAAGATTCAAAGCCTGCTGATCGAGCGCGGCGCCAAGAGCGCGGAACGCCGCCGCGGCCGTTTCGTCTCGGCGTTGTGCGTCGCCTGGCCCGACGGCCACGTCGAGGAGTTCGAGGCGACGGTCGAACGGCACCGTGGTCTGGCCGCCGCGCGGCAATCTCGGCTTCGGCTACGATCCGCTGTTCCTGCCCGACGGCCAGACCCGCACCTTCGGCGAGATGTCGAGCCGAGGAGAAGCACGGCCTGCCGCCGCGCGGCCACGGCCTGTCGCACCGCGCCCGCGCCTTCCTCAAGCTCGCGGAGGCGTGCCTTGGCAAGCGCTGAACAAGCCATCCAGCCCTTTGGCGTCTACGTGCACTGGCCGTTCTGCCTGTCGAAGTGCCCGTATTGCGACTTCAACAGCCACGTCCGCCATGCCGCGATCGACGAGCCGCGCTTCTTGCGCGCGTTCGATCGCGAAATCGCAAGCGACCGCCGCGCGCGTGCCGGGCCGCGACCGTATCCAGCATCTTCCTCGGCGGCGGCACGCCGTCGCTGATGCAGCCCGAGACCGTCGGCGCGATCCTCGACAGCCATCGGCAAGCACTGGACCGTCGCGCCCGATGTCGAGGTCACGCTCGAGGCCAATCCGACCAGCGTCGAGGCGGCGCGCTTTCGCGGCTATCGCGCGGCCGGCGTCAACCGCGTCTCGCTCGGCGTGCAGGCGCTCGACGACGCGTCGCTCAAGGAGCTCGGCCGGCTGCACACCGCGCAGGAGGCGCTCGACGCGGTCGCCATCGCGCGGCAGGCGTTCGAGCGCTATTCGTTCGACCTGATCTACGCCCGGCCCGGCAGACGCCGCAGCAATGGGCGGCTCGAGCTCAAGCGCGCCATCGCCGAGGCCGCCGAGCATCTGTCGCTCTACCAGCTCACCATCGAGCCCGACACGCCGTTCGCAACGCTGCACAAGACCGGCAAGCTCGTCATCCCCGACGACGACACCGCGCGCGCGCTCTACGACCTGACGCAGGAGATTTGCGCGCGACGCCGGCCTGCCGGCCTATGAAGTGTCCAACCACGCGCGGCCCGGCGCCGAGTGCCGGCACAACCTGGTCTACTGGCGCGCGCATGAATACGCCGGCGTCGGCCCCGGCGCGCACGGCCGGCTCGACATCGACGGCCGCCGCCGCGCCACCGTGACCGAAAAGCGCCCGGAGGCATGGCTGATGCGGGTGGAATCGCTCGGCCACGGCGTGGTCACCGACGACCTGCTCACCTCGGAAGAGCGCGCCGACGAATTCCTGCTGATGGGGCTTCGCCTCGCCGAGGGCATCGACCCGGCGCGCTACGAGGCGCTTGCCGGCCGCGCGCTCGATCCCGAGCGCGGATCGACATTGCTGGCCGCGCAGGGCTTCGTCGAGCGCGGCCGCGACGGCTGCTTGCGCGTCACCGCCGGCGGGATTTCCCGTGCTCGACGCTGTGGTGGCCGATTTGGCGGCGTAACCACCGGGTTGCGCTATTTGCGCCTCGATCTTTGCATAAAGACCGATACACTGCGGATGGTTGCCGGGTGAAACTGGGAGCGACTGTCGCCTCATTGATGTCAGTATCCGATATCAGCCTGAGCCAAGCGGAACTACCGCTGGCACCGTCGCTTGGCGAATGTGTCGGACGCCGCGTGTTGTGCGTGTTTCCGCGCTATGCGCCGTCCTTCGGCTCATTTGAGTTCTCCTACCCGCTGACCGACGGCGTCCGCGCCTTCATGCCGCCGCAGGGGCTGCTGGTCATCGCCGCGGTGCTGCCGCCGGCATGGCAGGTCCGCTTCATCGACGAGAACATCGCGCCCGCCACCGCACGACGATTTCGCCTGGGCCGACGTGGTGTTCGTCAGCGGCATGCATGTGCAGCGCCGGCAGATGGACGACATCCGCCGCCGCGCCCACGCCCTCGACAAGGTCACGGTGCTGGGCGGCTCCTCGGTTTCGGCCTGCCCTGAGCATTATCCGGATTTCGACTATCTGCATGTCGGCGAACTGGGCGACGCCACCGACGAGCTGTTCGCGCGGCTGGCGCGAAGACGTGACGCGCCCGGCGCGCCAGGTCGTGCTGACCACGCGCGAGCGGCGCGAACTCACCGAGTTTCCGATGCCGGCCTACGAGCTGGCGCAGCTCAGCCGCTATTTCATCGGCAGCATCCAGTTCTCCAGCGGCTGCCCCTATCAGTGCGAGTTCTGCGACATCCCGGCGCTGTACGGCCGCAACCCGCGCTTCAAGACGGCCGAGCAGGTCTGCGCCGAGCTCGACAAGATGCTGGCCTGCGGCACTGTCAGGCGCGGTCTATTTCGTCGATGACAATTTCATCGCCCACAAGCGCGCGGTGCGCGAGCTGCTGCCGCACCTGATCGAATGGCAGAAGCGCAACGGCTATCCCTATCTGATGGCCTGCGAGGCGACGCTCAACATCGCCAAGCGGCCGGAAATCCTCGCGCTGATGCGCGAGGCGATATTTCTGCACGGTGTTCTGCGGCATCGAGACGCCCGATCCCGCTGCGCTCGAGGCGATCTCGAAAGAGCACAACATGATGGTGCCGATCGCTCGAGGCCATGCGACACGTGAACAGCTTCGGCATGGAGGTCGTCTCCGGCATCATCCTCGGCCTCGACACCGACACGCCGGACAGCGGCAAGCGCCTGCTCGAATTCGTCGAGCTGTCGCAGATCCCGATGCTGACCATGAACCTGCTGCAGGCGCTGCCGCGCACGCCGCTGTGGGATCGCCTCAAGCGCGAGCAGCGGCTGATCGAGGACGACGACGGCCGCGAATCCAACGTCGCGTTCCACCTGCCGTACGATCAGGTGCTTGCGATGTGGCGCGAATGCATGCGCGTCGCCTATCAGCCCGAAGGCTGTTCGCACGCTACGAGCACCAGATCCGCGCCACCTATCCCAATCGCCTGAAGCTGCCGAACAGTCCGCAGCGCGCGTCCTGGGGCAACATCCGGCGCGGCCTGATCATGCTCGCGCGCATTCTCTGGTACGTCGGCGTGCGCGGCGACTACCGGCGGGTGTTCTGGCGGTTTCGCCTGGGCGCGGCTCAGGCGCGGCGAGATCGAGCACCTGATCGCGGTGAGCCTGCGTCGCCCACCACCTGATCCTGTTCGCGCGCGAGGCCTCGTCCGGCCGCCGCGACGCCTCGCACTACAGCTTCAAGCCGACCAAGGCGCTGGTCGCCGGCCGAATAGAGCGGTCGATCAGCAAATCAGGCCGCTCAAGTCCCGGAGGCGCCGAAGGCGCGCGGCGGCGGGCTGATGATCTGGCCGCCGGTCGGGCTGACCCGCATCACCGCAAGGCCGCGCTCGTTGGTGCCGTCGGCGCGGAAGCGGAACAGCCCGTCGATGCCGGCAAATCCCGACGCACTGGTCAGCACCTGCTCGGAGAAACGCTGCGGCCCCTGCGTCTTGACCAGCGCCGCCACCAGCGCCACCGCGTCATAGGCGAGCGTCGCCGTGCGCACCGGATCCTGGCCGTAGCGGCTGCGATAGCGCGCCGAGAAATTGCGGAAGCCGGCGCTGTCGGGCGCGGCATACCAGCCGCCTTGCAGCCGCGGATCGTTGAAGATGCGCGGATCGTCCCACAATCCGGTGCCGAGAAGCTGGACCCGCTTGGTGTCGAGGCCCGGCGCGCTGACAGCGCCTGCACCACCGACGGCACCACCTCCGGCCCTTCGGGAATGAACACGGCATCGGCGCCGCGCGCCGCCTGCGCGACGAGCTGCGCCGGCCCCTGCATCCGGCTCGGATCGAGCGGATAGCGTTCGAGCGCGACGATGCGTCCGCCCTTGCGCGCCACCACCTGCTTGAACTCGGCCTCGACCACGTTGCCGTAGGCGCCTTCCGACAGCATGGCGGCGAACGAGCGCTTGCCGCTGGCGATGGCGTAATCGACGATGCGGTCGACGTCGGACTCCGGCAGGAAGCTCAGCAGATAGACGCCGCGCGCGGCGACGCTGGCGTCGGTCGAGAACGCGATCACCGGCACGCCGCGCTGGCGCGCCGCCGCGCCGACCACGCCGACCGAATGCGCGAACAGCGGCCCGATGATGATCTCGGCGCCCTCGTCGAGCGCCTGCTGCGCCGCCTGCTGCGCGCCGCCCGAGCTGCCGCCGTCGTCCTTCACCAGCAGCTGGATGTTCGGGCTGTTGAATTCGGCCAGCGCCATCTCGGCGGCGTTCTTCATCGATTGCGCGACGGTGCCGGCGTTGCCGCCGGCCGACAGCGGCAGGATCAGCCCGACCCGGACCGCGCCGGCGCCGATCGCGGCCGTCTGCCTGCGGCGGCGCGGCGGGCGGCGGATTGCTGCGGAGCAGCGTCGGTGATGCTCGAGCACGCCGCCAGCAGCGCCAGCGCGCCAGCCAGCAGCCCGCCGACGCAGGCGCGCCGCGCAGACCGTGGAAGCTGTCGCGCGCGCCCGGACAGCAAGTGCAATTGGGCCTGCAAGGCCGGAACCATGGCCGGAATTCCTCGACAGCGTCAGCAAGCGGCGATGCCAGTCCACGCTTGGCAAACCGGCATATTGACGGCCGATAGGTTAACCAAATGGAAAGGATAACGAATCGTTTCCTTCCGGCTGGCCTTGCGATGACGGGGTAACCGGACCCGGCCGTTACAATGGCCGGCATGCGGGGAGATCGCGACCAAGACCTACGTCCTGGCCGGGCAGCCGGTCGAGCCGCCGCGCCTCGCCGGCCGGCCTGCATCTGGTCGCCACCCCGATCGGGAACCTGCGCGACATCACGCTTGCGCGCGCTGGAAACGCTGGCCGCCGCCGACCTGATCGCCTGCGAGGACACCAGGGTGACCCGCAAGCTGCTCGACCATTACGGCATAACCACCCCGCTGACGCCCTACCACGAGCACAACGCCGCAGCGGCGCGGCCGAAGCTGCTGGCGCGGCTCGCCGCCGGCGAGGCCGATCGCGCTGGTTTCGGACGCCGGCACGCCGCTGATTTCCGATCCCGGCTTCAAGCTGGTGCGCGCGGCGCGCGAGGCCGGGCTCGCCGGTGATCGCGGTGCCCGGCGCCTCCGCGGCGCTGGCGGCGCTCAGCGTCGCCGGCCTGCCGACCGACCGGTTCTTCTTCGAGGGCTTCCTGCCGGCGAAGGACGGCCAGCGCCGGACCCGCATCGCCGAGCTTGCGCCGCATTCCGGCGACGCTGATCCTGTACGAAAGCGGCCCGCGCGTCGGCGCGCACGCTCGCGGCGCTGGCGGAAGGGCTCGGCGCCGCGCCAGGCCGCGGTCTGCCGCGAACTCACCAAGCTGCACGAGGAGGTCCGGCGCGGCGATCTCGCGGCGCTCGCGCGGCCTACGAGCGAAGGCGCCGAGACGCGCGGCGAATTCACCATCGTCATCGCGCCGCCCGCGGCCGACGCCGGTCAGCCCGACGCCGACGAGGTCGATGCGCTGCTGCGCCGCGCGCTGCAGCACGCCTCGGTGAAGGACGCGGTCAGCGACGTCGCCGCCGCCACCGGCCGGCCGCGCCGCGAAATCTATCAGCGCGCGCTCGCGCTCAGCGAAGACGACGATGGCGCAGGCGCGGTGACGGCGGTGCACCGCGTGCGCCCCGGCCGGAGCGCGTCGCCGCGCATTTCACCGGGCTGTCGGCGGAAAGCCGCGCCGCGGCCTATCTGGTCGCCAAGGGCTATCGCATCGTGGCGCGGCGCTTCAGAAGCCCGGTCGGCGAGGTCGATATCGTGGCGCGGCGCAGCGGCGTGCTGGTTTTCGTCGAGGTCAAGGCGCGCAACACGCTCGACGACGCCGCGGAATCGCTGCTGCCGCGCCAGCAGCGCCGGATCGCCGCCGCGGCCGCGGCCTGGCTCGCCGCGCATCCCGACGATGCCGAAAGCGACATCCGGTTCGATGCGGTGCTGGTGGCGCCCGGCCGCATCCCGCGCCACATCCCGGCGGCGTTCGAGACGGAATAGGCCTCAAGCCGCGCGCAGCGCTTCTGCGAGAACGTCGTCGATCTGGTCGCGGATGCGGTGCGCGACGGCGCCGAGCTCCTCCGCCACCGACCGCACCGGCACGACGCTGGCGCGGGTGTTGTCGGTCGCGTCGCCGACCCGGCTCGACCTCTTCGGCGGTTTCGATGCGTGCGCTTGGCGGCGACATCGACGCTGCGCGCGATCTCCTGCGTGGCCGCGCCCTGCTCGGTCACCGCCGCCGCGATCGCGCCGCTGATCGCGCCGATGTCGCGGATGGTGCGCTCGATCGCCTCGATCGCCGCGATCGAGCGGCTCGGTCGCATGCTGCATGTCGGCGATCTGCTTGGCGATATCCTCGGTCGCCTTCGCGGTCTGGCCGGCCAGCGCCTTGACCTCGCCCGCCACCACGGCGAAGCCGCGGCCGGCCTCGCCGGCGCGGGCGGCCTCGATGGTGGCGTTGAGCGCCAGCAGATTGGTCTGCTCGGCGATGTCGGTGATCAGGCTGACGACGTCGCCGATGCGCTTGGCCGCCTCGCTCAGCTCCTGCACCGCCGAGTTGGTGCGCTCGGCCTCGCCCACCGCCTTTTCGGCGATGGCGTTCGACTGCGCCACCTGGCGGTCGATCTCCATCACCGAGGCGGCCAGCTCGTCGGCCGCCGAGGCGATGTCGCGCACGTTGGCCGAGGCCTCGGCCGAGGCGGCGGTCGCGCCTTCGGTGCGGCGCGAGGCGCGATCGGCGGCCTCGGCAAGCTGCGTCGCGGATTCCAGCATCTGATCGCTGATGGCGCCGAGCTCGGCGATGTTGCGCTCGATCGACGCCGTGAACGCCGCGATCTCGGCCGACAGCATGCTCCTGGCGCTGCGCCGCGCGCCTCGGCCTCCGTGACCATCGGTGCGGTTGAGCTCCTGGTTGTGCTGCATGGCGTGCTGGAACACGCTGATCGAGCGCGACAGCGCGCCGATCTCGTCGCGGCGCGAGCCGTAAGGCACGGCGACCGCGCTGCCTTCGGCGACCTGCTCGGTCACGCGCGTGATCTCGGCCAGCGGACGCGACCACGGCGCGCCATGATCACGAGCGCGCCGACGCGGCGAGCAGGACCGCCAGCGCGCCGAGCACGCGTCATCAGCCAGGCGGTGACGGTCGATGCCGGCGTCGATCTTCGCATAGGTCTCGCGCGCCTGCTGGCGTAGAGCGCGCCCAGCATCTCGAGGTCCTTGTTCAGCGCCATGCGGACCGTGCGATTGGCGTCGTTGTCGCCCCACTCGCGGCCGGCGGCCTGGCCGACCTCGGTGCCGAGCCGCGCCAGCTCCTTGCGGAATTCGATGAACTGCCGGATGCGCTCGGCGAACGGCTTGAACTGCGCGGCATCCTCCGGCCGGACCGTGCGCTCCCAGGCGTCGACGATCCGCGCGATCTGATCGTTGAACCGCAGCAGTCCGTCGGCGTATTTCTTCCGCGTCGGCGGCGTCCTCCGACATGTAGACGCCGCGCGATTCCATCACCACCGCGTAGATCAGGCCGTTGATGCGCTCGACGTTCTGCGAGCCCTGCAAGGCCGCCTCGAACTCGTCGGTCAGCGCCGCGTGCCGGCGCGCGCTGACGACCGCGACCAGCGCCAGCACCACGGTGGCGGTGGCGAGCAGCGCGAAGATCGCATAAAGCTTGGCTGGCGATGGAAAGTCGTGGCAAACGGGCCATTGTCCCCCACGACAATCCGCCGGCCAGATTGGCGATAAGATGTTAACCTTGCGTTTACGCTGATGGCGCCGGGCCCGAGAGATTTGCTGATGGCATTGAACGTCGCGGTGCAGATGGACCCGATCGAGCGGATCAACGTCCGCGGCGATTCGACCTTTGCGCTGCTGCTGGAGGCGCAGGCGCGCGGCCACCGGCTCAGCTATTACACGCCGGACCGGATGGCGATGCTGCAGGGCGCGCGTGTTCGCCACCGTCGCAGCCGCTCAGCGTGCGCGACAAGGCCGGCGACCATTTCACCCTCGGCGAAGGCAAGCGCATGGCGCTGTCGACGTTCGACGTGGTGCTGCTGCGGCAGGACCCGCCGTTCGATCTCAACTACATCACGACGACGCATCTGCTCGAGCGCATCCATCCGAAGACGCTGGTGGTCAACGACCCGGCCTCGGTGCGCAACGCGCCGGAGAAGATGTTCGTCACCGAGTTTCCGCAGCTGATGCCGCCGACGCTGCTCACCCGCGACCTCGCCGAGATCAAGGCGTTCCGCGCCGAGCACGGCGACATCGTGATGAAGCCGCTCTACGGCCACGGCGGCGGCGCGGTGTTCCGGCTGACCCGCGACGACCTCAACTTCGGCTCGCTCTACGACATGTTCGCCGACACCTTCCGCGAGCCCTGGGTGATCCAGAAATTCCTGCCCGAGGTGCGCGACGGCGACAAGCGCATCATCCTGGTCGACGGCGAATACGCCGGCGCGGTCAACCGCGTGCCGGCGGCCGACGACCTTCGCTCCAACATGGTGCGCGGCGGCTCGCCGAAGGAAACCGAGCTGACGCCGCGCGAGCGCGAGATCTGCAAGACCATCGGCCCGGCGCTGCGCGAGCGCGGCCTGCTGTTCGTCGGCATCGACGTGATCGGCGGCTGGCTGACCGAGATCAACGTCACCTCGCCGACCGGCATCCGCGCGATCAGGAATCTCGGCGGCGCCGACATCGCGGCGCTGATCTGGGACAAGATCGAGAAGCAAGCGCGGCTAAAACTCCCGCCACCGCCTCCAGCGTTGCTGCCCGCCTGCTCCTGGGCTCGGCGCGTCGGCCTCAAGCCGCTCGGTCGGAATCCCGCAGCATCGCGATCTCCTTGGCGAACTCCGGCCGCGCGCGGAGCTTGTCCTTCCAGGCCGCGACATGCGGATGCAGCCGCGCGAACGGATAGCCGCCGAGCGACAGCCGGTGCGCGTAGATCAACCAGGCGATGTCGAGCACGCTCAGGTCCTCGCCCATCAGATAGGGCGCTGCGCCAGCCGCTTGTCGAGCGCGTCGAACTCGGCGCGGAATTTCTGCGCCGAGGCGCGCGCCCGCTCGTCGGTGAAGCCCTCCTTCGCCGCGCGCTGCCAGAACTCGATCTGGATCTCCTTGTCGCGGTCCTTGAGCGCCCTGCACGGTGCCGGTGCCGTTCGTCGGCGTAGCTTTCGCAGCGCCTCGGCGGGCTTCGGCGGCCCGGGCGGATCGAACACGAATCGGAAGCTCAAGGTGCGCAGATCGAGATGCAGGTCGTCCTCGTGCTTGAGCAGCGCCGCGACCTCGTTCTCGTGGCCGGCCGGAATGAGCTTCGGCGTCGGAAATTTCTTTTCCAGATACTGGATGATGTCGTTGCTCTCGATGTGCACCGCGCCGTCATGCACCAGCACCGGCACGAGCCCGCGCGGATTGATGCCGAGAAACCACGGCCGGAAGTTCTCGTTGTGGAACAGATCGACCGGATGCGATTCCCAGGGGATGCCTTTGAGGTTGAGGAAGATGCGGAGCTTCTGCGAGCACGACGAGCCCGCGAAGTGCAGCACATGCACGCCCTTCCAATCGAGCACCTCGCGGGTCTTGATGTCGCTGTCGACGAGCTGAACCATGATGCCTCCCGGCCGTTATCGATCCGACCCTACACTGTCCCGATTTTACAGCCATTTCTGGCGAAATGTTCTTGAAATGTTCTTGACTGCGCCAAGCCGTCCCGCTAGGCTCGTGTCCTGGCTGAGGGCACGATGGTCCAGCGCGTCTCCACGGTGGCGTTCGAGGGCATCGAGGCCCGCGCGGTCGACGTGCAGGTGCAGGTCGCGCCGGGCCTCCCGGCCTTCAACATCGTCGGCTTGCCCGACAAGGCCGTGTCCGAGGCCAAGGAGCGCGTCCGCGCCGCGCTGGTCGCCTCGGGCCTCGCGCTGCCCGCCCGCCGCATCACCATCAATCTCGCGCCCGCCGACCTGCCGAAGGAAGGCAGCCACTACGACCTGCCGATCGCGCTCGGCCTGATGGCGGCGATCGGCGCGATGCCGCACGACGCGCTCGACCGGCTTCACCGTGCTGGGCGAACTCGGCCTCGACGGCTCGATCGCGGCGGTCGCCGGCGCGCTGCCGGCAGCGATCGGCGCCAACGCGCGCAACGAGGGCCTGATCTGCCCGGCGGCCTGCGGCCCGGAGGCGGCCTGGGCCAGCCCCGAGATGGAGATCGTCGCGCCGTCGTCGCTCATTCAGCTCGCCAACCATTTCAAGGGCACGCAGGTGCTGGCGCGGCCGAAGCCCGGCATTCGCGCCGAAGCCGCGGGCGCGAAGCTCGATCTCGCCGACATCAAGGGCCAGGAGAGCGCCAAGCGCGCGCTCGAAGTCGCCGCCGCCGGCGGCCACAACCTCCTGATGATCGGCCCGCCCGGCTCCGGCAAGTCGATGCTCGCGGCGCGGCTGCCGACGATCCTGCCGACGCTGACGCCGGCCGAGTTGCTCGAAGTGTCGATGATCGCCTCGGTCGCGGGCGTGATCGAAAACGGCGCGCTGACCAACCGCAGGCCGTTCCGCGCGCCGCATCATTCGGCCTCGATGCCGGCGCTGGTCGGCGGCGGGCTTGCGCGCCAGGCCCGGCGAGGTTTCGCTCGCCCATCACGGCGTGCTGTTCCTCGACGAATTTCCGGAGTTCCAGCCGCAGGCGCTCGACGCGCTGCGCCAGCCGCTGGAGACCGGCGAGGTCGCGATCGCGCGCGCCAACCACCGCGTCACCTATCCGGCGCGCTTCATGCTGGTGGCGGCGATGAACCCGTGCCGCTGCGGCCGGGCCAGCGATCCAGGCTTTGCCTGCCGGCGCGGGCCGAACACGCGCTGCGCCGCCGAGTACCAGACGCCGGCTGTCGGGGCCGCTGCTCGACCGCATCGATCTCAACATCGAGGTGCCGGCCGTGACCGCCGCCGACCTGATCCTGCCGCCGCCGTCGGAAGGCAGCGCCGAGGTCGCCGCGCGCGTGGCGCAGGCCCGCGCTGTGCAGGCCGAGCGCTATGCGGCGCTGGGACTGTCGGGCGTCACCACCAATGCGGCAGCGCCGCCATCGGTGCTGGAGGAGGTGGCGAAGCCGGACAGCGCCGGGCTTGCCCTCTTGCGCGACGCCGCCGACGCCATGCGGCTGTCGGCGCGCGGCTATCATCGGGTGCTGCGGGTCGCTCGCACGCTCGCCGACCTCGACGGCGCCGAAAAGGTCGGCCGCGTGCATCTCGCCGAGGCGTTGTCCTACCGCGCGCTGACGGACGAGGTGAGACGGGCGGCGTGATCACTTCACATAGGCATCCGTGAACAGCCCGTCGTAGCTCTTCAGCTTCTCCTCCGGCTTCATCAGCCGGCCTCGACGTTGAAGTTGTCGGCGTTCTCCATCTGTGCGGCGGTCGCCGCAGGCGAAACCGGCGTCGAGCGCCGCACCACGTCGATCGAGGCCGTCAGCACGGCGTCGTCGAACTTCGCAAACGTCTTCTTCAGGATCGTCAGCGTGCCCTTGGGGGTTGTCGCGGACGATAGGCCATGGCCTCGCTGAAGGCCGGCCGATCTTCTCGCAGATCGATTTGCGCTTCTCGCAGGTGTCGGGCTTGGCCGCCAGCACGTTGAAGGCGAGCGGCGACAGATGCGGCGGATCGCCTTCGGCGCCGCTCGCGACCAGCACCGCGGTGCCCTCCAGCACCGGCCCTTGCGCGGCCATGGCAGCACCGTCGAGATGCCGTCGATCGCCTTGGTCTGCATCGCCGCGAGCATCTTGTCGCCGGCCATCGGCGTGACCCGGATGCTCTCGGGGTCGAGCCCGCCGAAGCGCGCGACGATCCGCAGATAGGCGTGCACCACGGTGTTGATGCCGCCGACCGCGAAGGTGTGGCCCTTGAGGATTTGCGCGCGCTTTTCGCAGCGGCGCTTTGGATCGAAGCCGCCGGCGTCGGCGATATCCTTGCGGATCGAGATTTCCGTGATCGGCTTGTCGAGGGTGTTGACGATCACCAGCAGCTGCTGGCCGTTCGCCGCCGCGCGGTTCAGCGACAGCCCGGACATCTGCGCGAACTCGGCGCTGCCGGAGATCACCGCGTTGGTCGAGCCGATGCCGGCGATGACGATGGTCTTCACCCGCAGCCCGTGCTTCTCCCACAGCCCGAGGCCGTCGGCGATGTAGCCGGCGGTGAACGGAAATCCGACCGCCGGCACCGCCATGGTGACGTCTTCGACGCTGCTGCGCGTTTGCAGCGGCGCGCCGCAAAGAGCAAGCGCTGCAACCAACCCCGAGATCGTGCGGTGCGATCATCCGAGCTGCTCCCGCCAATAGCCCAGCGCCTCCTGGCCGGCGCGATCGGAATAGCTGAACAGCTCGAGCTCGCTTTCGGCGCTGAAGCTGTAGGGCACCCACGGCGGCACCACGAACACGTCGTGCGGCGCGATCGCGAACCGCTCGTCGCCGATCTGCGCCTCGCCATGGCCCTTGTGCACCGCGAACACCGCGCTGCCGGTCGAGCGGTAGGTCTTGCCGGCAAATCCCGCCGGCAGCCGCTGCATGGACACCGCCATGGTCGGGAACGGATGCTTGCCGTTCGCCGGATTGGCGTAGCGCAGGCGGAAGCCGTGCGCCGGATGCGGCTTGCCGGCACGCGCCATGCTGTCCAGCGCGGCGCTGGTGCGCTCGTAGGGATAGATCAGCACCGGGGTCGAGTGCCCGTCGGACTGAAATTCGTCGGGGATCAGGCTCATGCCGTAGACGCGCCTGCAATTCGCCCTCCGGCCGGTCGAGCGGCTGGGTGTCCTGCGGATAGGGCTCGCAGAACGCCGCGCCGAAGAAGCGCGCGAACGGCGTGTCGAGACCGTCGAGCCAGACCACCGGCGTCGATGCCGAGATTGCCGTGGTCGTGCCAGGCCCAGGCCGGCGTCACCACGAAGTCGCCGGGCTTCATCGGCAGCTTCTCGCCGGCGACCGCCGTGTAGGCGCCCTCGCCCTCGATGATGAAGCGCAGCGCGCTCGGCGTATGGCGGTGCGACGGCGCGACCTCGCCCGGCATGATGATCTGCAATCCGGCGAACAGCGAGTCGCAGACGAAGGTGGTGCCGCGCAGGCTCGGGTTCTCGAGGCACAGCACGCGGCGCGACGCCTCCTTCTTGGTGACCATGTCGCAGGCGCGCAGCAGCTGCGGCCGCACCTCGTCGTAGCTCCAGTGCGCCGGCACGCATTTGCTGCCGGGCTTGAGGCCGCCGACCCGCTCCCACAGCGGGAACAGGCTCATGTCCTTCACCTCGTCCATGAACCGCCCGTAGTCGGAATTCGCTCGGCTGGCGACCGCCATGGTGTCCTCCCGGGACTGCGTTCTCGAATGTCGAAATGTCCCGCGTTGGGCGAGCGCGCGTCAACCCTCATTAAGAAACTGGCAACCATGCCGACCTGGCGTTGATTGCGTAAATCGCATCCAAAAAGCCTTGCTCTTGATCGCGGCCGTAGCGGTTCCGGCTGCGGCATATTCGACCTTTACGGCGCACCGGGACAGCATGTGCATTGTCGGCGGCTCGGCGGCCTGTCGGATCGTTCGAAAATGATCGACGGCATTAGGCCCGCGTCAACCACCGCGGCCATTACCCCCGCCGGATAAAAGGGAATCGCAAGGCTCCCGGATCAACACTCCCGTGGCGACATTCCAATAGTCCAGGCGCCCGCGGGCTCCCGCCGGGCTGCCAGACCTGCGGGGATCAGGGGCAGGCGTTCAATGCAGGTTCGTCCGGTCACGGGCTTGCCGCGCCCGCGCTACCACATGGTGCGCCGGTATCTTGTCGGCGGTGCTGCGCTGGACGTTCATCGTCATCGGCGCAGTGACCACGGCCTCCGTGCTGTTTTCCTATCTCTACCGAGTCAACGAACAGATCTACGACCCTTCGCTGTTCGCGATCGGTGTCGGCGGGCTCTTTTCCATGGCCTGCGGCGCGATGCTGATGATGCTTGTCGCGCAACAGCCGGCTGCACATGGAGCTGCGCCGTGCCAAGGCACGTTGCGAGGAACTGGCCGACCGCACCTGGGAGCTGAAGGAGGCCGAGGCGCGCGCCACCAGCCTGCTCGAAGCCCAGGGCGACCTGATCGTCCGCCGCGACGGCGGCGGCCGCATCACCTACGCCAACGACGCGTATTGCGCGCTGGCCAGGCAGCCGCGGGAGGCGTTGCTCGGCGCCACCATCGTGCTGCCATCGCTGCAGCTCGGCCGCTCAAACGTGCTCGGCGACGGCACGCGGCTTCACGACGAGCAGATCATGACCGCGGACGGTCCCCGCTGGCTCGCTTGGCGCGAAGTCGTGGTCTGGGCGGAGAAGTCCGATTGCGCCGAGGTGCAGAGCGTCGGCCGCGACGTCACCGAGCGCATCGAGGCCGAGCGGGCGCTCGCCGAAGCGCGCGACGCCGCCGAAGCCGCGAGCCGCGCCAAGTCGCGCTTCCTCGCCATGGTGTCGCACGAAATTCGCACGCCGCTGAACGGCATTCTCGGCATGGCCGGGCTTCTCTCCGACACTCCGCTGACGCCGGAGCAGGCCACCTATGTCAAAGCCACCAAGACCTCGGGCGACGCGCTGCTTTCGCTGATCGAGGAGATCCTCGACTTTTCCAAGATCGAGGCCGGCAAGCTGGAACTTGAGTCGCAGCCGTTCGCGTTGAGCAGGCTGGTCGAGGACGTGGTCGAATTGCTCGGACCGCGGGCCCAGGCCAAGGGTCTCGAAATCGCCTCCGACGTCGACGAACGCCTGCCTGAACGCGTCATGGGCGACCCGACGCGATTGCGTCAGGTGCTGCTCAACCTCGCGGGCAACGCCATCAAGTTCACCGAAACCGGCGGCGTCGGCATCGTGGTCCAGTCCGGCCCCGGGCCCGGCGAGATCCAGTTCGAGGTCAGCGACACCGGCATCGGCATCGCCGCCGAACAGCAAGCCCGCATCTTCCGCGAGTTCGAGCAGGTCGACGGCGGCGCCGCGCGGAAATTCGGCGGCACCGGACTTGGCCTCGCGATCTCGAGCCGCATCGTCGAGCTAATGAACGGAACCATCGCAGTCGAGAGCGCACCGGGCCAGGGCGCGACCTTCCGCGTCACCCTGCCGCTGTCGCCGGCAGAAGGCGAGATCATCGCCAGCGCTTCGCCACCTGATCTCGCCGGTCTGGCGGTGCTCATCGTCGCGCCCGCGAGCGTGGAGGCCTCGCTGATGGAGCGACGGCTGACCCGCTGGGGCGCCCATGCCATGCATCTCGCACCGCATCTCGTCGACATGTTCGCGCAACGGCACTGGGACGCGGTGGTGACCGATCTTTCTGCCGGGCCCGACGCGGCGGCTGTTCTCACCAGCGCCGACATTGCGCGGCGCATCGTTCTGATCACGCCCGGCGAGCGTCATCGCCTCGCCGCGCTGAAAGCGGCGGGCTTCACCGGCTATCTGGTTAAGCCGGTTCGCGCCGCTTCGCTCCGGGCCCAGCTCACGGGCTCGATTGATGAATCGGCACAGGATTCCGCAGACGAGGTCCCACATTCGGCCAACACCGCTCCGGGCCGCTCGCTCGCCGTGCTGGTCGCAGAGGACAACGAGATCAACGCGCTGCTGACTCGTTCGCTGCTCGCTCGCCTCGGCCATCGTCCGACCCTGGCGGCAAGCGGCACCGCGGCGCTGGATTCCTGGCGCGCCGCGCGCGAGGCCGGCGCCCCCTACGACCTGGTGCTGATGGACCTGCACATGCCGGGCCTCGACGGCCTCGAGGCGGCGCGGCGCATCCGCGCGGCCGAGGCCGAACGCGGCGAGCCTCGCACGCCGATCGTAGCGCTCACCGCCAACGCCTTCGCCGAGGACCGCGAGGCCTGCCTCGCCGCCGGCATGGACGGCTTCCTGGTCAAACCGCTCGACCGCGAGCGGCTCGCCGCAGCGCTCGCCGGCATGGCCAAGCCGGCCGAGTTGGCGGCGTAACAGCCGCTCACAGCTTCCGCAGCGCGACGTCCTCGACCATGTGGCTCTCGCCCTTCTTCAGGATGAGGTCGGCGCGCTGCCGGGTCGGCAGGATGTTCTCGTGCAGATTGACGAGATTGATCCGTTCCCAGATCGAGGTCGCGGTCTCCGCCGCTTCGTCGTCGCTCAGCTTGGAATAGCGGTGGAAGTACGATTTCGGATCGCGGAACGCGGTTTCGCGCAAGGTCAGAAAACGGCTGACGTACCAGGCCTTGAGCACACCTTCGTCGGCATCGAGATAGACCGAGAAGTCGAAGAAGTCCGAGACGAACGGTACCGCCTTGCCGTCCTTCGGCAGCCGGCCGGCCTGCAGGACATTGAGCCCTTCGACAATCAGGATGTCGGGCCGGTCGATCTCGATCCATTGGTTCGGCATCACGTCGTAGACCAGATGCGAGTAGATCGGCGCCCGCACCGGCCGGCGGCCGGCCTTCACGTCGGAAAGAAACAGCAACAGCGCCGGGCAGATCGTAGCTTTCCGGAAAGCCCTTCTTCTCCATCAGGCCTTCGCGAGCCAGCACCGCGTTCGGCAGCAAAAAACCGTCGGTGGTGACGAGATCGACCTGCGGCACATTGGTCCAGCGCGCCAGCAGCGCCTGCAGCACGCGCGCCGTGGTCGACTTGCCGACCGCGACCGAGCCGGCGACGCCGATGACGTACGGCACCTTGGCATCTTCGCTGCCGAGGAACCGCTGCTGCGCGCGATGCAACCGCTGCGTCGCCGCGACGTAGAGCGACAGCAGCCGCGACAGCGGCAGGTAGATGTCCTCGACCTCGCGGATGTCGAGCCGGTCGTGCAGCGAGCGCAGCCGATTGACCTCGTCCGAGGACAGCGTCATCGGCATGTCCTCGCGCAACGCCGCCCATTCCGCCCGCGTATAGGTGCGGAAAGGCGAGAGACCGTCCTCGGTGCGCTGTTCCATTATGCGGTTGGCCGCGAGGCCTTCTCTTCCAACCCCGACTTCTTGGCGCGGGTCTCCAGCAGCGCCTCGACTTCGGCAAGCGTGACGCCGCGGGCGTGCAGCATGACCAGCAGGTGATAAAACACGTCGGCGGATTCGGCGATGACGCGCTCGCGGTCCTCGCCGGCCGCGGCCAGCACCGCCTCGACCGCCTCCTCGCCGAATTTCTTGGCGCATTGCACCGCGCCCTTGTCGAGCAGCTTGCGGGTGTAGGACTGCTCGGGGCTCGCTTTGGCGCGCTCGTTGATGCGCTGCTCGAGATCGGCGATGGTGAAGCTGCTCATGCGCGTTCAATAGCATTTCCCGGTGGGGCGACGCTACGCTAGCATTGTCCCATGGCCGGCCCCGCGCTCGATTTCTGGTTTGACTTCGCCTCGACCTACTCCTATCTGGCGGCGGCCCGGATCAGGCCGCTGGCCGCGCAGGCAAACGTCGCCGTCCGATTCCGGCCATTCCTGCTCGGACCGATCTTCAAGGCCCAGGGCTGGAATACCTCGCCGTTCAACCTCTATCCGGTCAAAGGCCGGCACATGTGGCGCGACCTGGAGCGGCTTGCGGCCGACCTCGGTCTGCCATTCCGCCGTCCCGAGCCATTCCCGCAGAGCAGCCTTCTCGCCGCGCGAGTCGCCTTGGCCGGGCTCGACCAAGCCTGGGGCGAGGAATTCTCGGTCGCAGTGTTTCGCGCAGCAGTTCGCCGAAGGCCGCCGCATCGACGAGCCCGCGACGCTCACAGCAATCCTGTCGGGTCTCAACGTCGACGCCAAGTCGGCGCTCGACGCGGCGCTGTCCGATGACAACAAGCTGCGGCTGCGAGCACAGACCGAAGAGGCGCAACGCCTCGGCCTGTTCGGTGCCCCGAGCTTCATCACCGCAGGACGGCGAATTGTTCTGGGGCAACGACCGCCTCGAGCAGGCGCTCGCTTGGGCGGCGCGGCGCGCAACCTGGCTCTTAAGGATCGAGCCGCATCGGCAGACCGGCGCGGGCCATGTGCAGCTTGGCCTCGCGCACGGTGTGCTCGCCGAAATGGAAGATCGAGGCCGCCAGCACCGCGGTGGCGTGGCCGTCGCGGATGCCCTCGACCAGATGGTCGAGCGTGCCGACGCCGCCCGAGGCGATCACCGGCACCGGCACCGCGTCGGCGATCGCCCGGGTCAGCGGAATGTCGAAGCCGGACCTGGTGCCGTCGCGGTCCATCGAGGTCAGCAGGATTTCGCCGGCGCCGAGCGACACCACCTCGCGCGGCATAGTCCACCGCGTCGAGGCCGGTCGGATGGCGGCCGCCGTGGGTGAAAATTTCCCAGCGGTCCTTCTCGCCCGGCTTCGACACTTTCTTGGCGTCGATCGCCACCACGATGCACTGGTCGCCGAACTTCTCCGCCGCCTCCTTGACGAAGGCGCGCCGGTTCACCGCCGCGGTATTGATCGACACCTTGTCGGCGCCGCAGGTCAAAAGCTTGCGGATGTCCTCCATCGTGCGCACGCCGCCGCCGACCGTGAGCGGCATGAAGCAGGCTTCGGCAGTGCGCGTCACCACGTCGAAGATGGTGTCGCGGTTCTCGTGGCTCGCGGTGATGTCGAGAAAGCAGAGTTCGTCGGCGCCGGCAGCGTCGTAGGCGATCGCCGCCTCGACCGGATCGCCGGCGTCGCGCAGGTTGACGAAATTGACGCCCTTGACGACGCGGCCGTCCTTGACGTCCAGGCAGGGGATGACGCGGACCTTGAACATGGCCGCTCACTTGCCCCGCGCGGCGCGGATCAGCTTCGAGCGCCTCGACGGCATCGAGCCGCCCGTCGTAGAGCGCGCGGCCGGCAATGGCGCCTTCGAGTTTTTTCGCGCGCGGCTCGATCATCGCCTTGATGTCCTCGATCGACGCGAGGCCGCCTGACGCGATCACCGGAATCGAGATCGACATCGGCCAGCGCGATGGTCGCGTCCCAGTTGATGCCCTTGAGCATACCGTCGCGCGCGACATCCGTGTAGACGATCGCCGCAACGCCGGCGTCCTCGAAGCGCCGGCGCGATGTCGAGCACGGACAGCTCCGAAGTCTCGGCCCAGCCCTGCACCGCGACCTTGCCGTCCTTGGCGTCGAGGCCGACCGCGATGCGCTTAGGAAATTTCTTCGCCGCCTCCTTCACCAGCGCCGGGTCGCGCACCGCCGCGGTGCCGATGATGACGCGGTTGACGCCCTTGCCGAGCCAGCCCTCGATTGTCGCCATGTCGCGGATGCCGCCGCCGAGCTGCACGCAAAGCCCGACCGTCTTCAAAATGCGCTCGACCGCGGCGGCGTTCACGGGCTTGCCGGCGAAGGCGCCGTCGAGATCGACCACGTGCAAATGGCGGAAGCCCTGGGTTTCGAAGGTGTATGCCTGCGCTGCCGGATCGCGGTTGAACACGGTGGCGCGCGCCATGTCGCCCTGCTCGAGGCGTACGCATAGGCCGTCTTTCAGGTCGATGGCGGGAAACAGGATCACGCTCGAGCCTTCTTGAACCGGGACGGCGCCGCCACC
Source organism: uncultured Alphaproteobacteria bacterium (assembly GCA_963702635.1). Classification (GTDB taxonomy): domain Bacteria; phylum Pseudomonadota; class Alphaproteobacteria; order Rhizobiales; family Xanthobacteraceae; genus Z2-YC6860. The sequence continues at coordinate 892,764 of CAVPDL010000001.1, read as the reverse complement.
CCCCTCCCCCCGCGAGCGAAGCGAGTGGTGGGGAGGGGTCGGGGGTGGGGGGGCATTTTTGGCATGCGGTGAGATAGACCGCCCCCCACCCCGGCGAGCTTCGCTCGCCGACCCTCCCCACCGCTTCGCGGGGGGAGGGTGACTCGTGGCGCTGCCGAGAAGCACATCACGGCTTCCATTTCAGGAAATTCGCAATCAGCGCAAGTCCAAGTTTCTGGCTCTTTTCCGGGTGGAATTGGGTGCCAGCCATGCTGTCGCGCGCGACGATGGCCGTGATCGGCCCGCCATATTCGGCCTGCGCCACCAGGTCGGCGCGGTCCTTCGGCATGAGCTGGTAGGAGTGCACGAAATAGGCGTGCAACCCATCCGGACCGAGTGGAATCCCATCCAGCAGCTTGTGGGGGGCACGGGCCGCAAGCGTATTCCAGCCCATGTGCGGGATCTTCAGCGCCGGATCGGACGGCGCGATCTTGTCGACCTCGCCGCTGATCCAGCCCAGGCCGTCGGTCACCACATATTCGCGGCCGCGCTCGGCCATGAGCTGCATGCCGACGCAGATGCCGAGGAATGGCCGGCCCTTGCCGCGCACCGCCTCCTCCAGCGCCTCGACCATGCCGGGCACCGCATCGAGCCCGCGCCGGCAATCGGCAAAGGCGCCGACGCCGGGCAGCACCACGCGCCCGGCGCTGCGCACCCTATCGGGATCGCGCGTCACCATGATCGGCTCGTCGTGGCCGCTCTCGCGTGCGGCGCGCTCGAAGGCCTTCGCCGCGGAGTGCAGATTGCCCGACCCGTAATCGACAATTGCGACGCTCATGACGCGGCAATGATCATGGCCGCGGCTGCGGCTCGGGGAACAGCCCGATCACCTCGGACGGCGGTTGCGGCACCGACACGTCGGGCGGCAGCGGCGCGGCGGACGGCGGCAAGGTCGCACCCTCTTCCCACCAGCTGAAGAAGCGGCGCTCGGCCTCCTCGCGCGACGGCGCTACGACAACACCAACCTGGGTCCAGCGCCGCAGGCTCCAACGCCACAGTGTTCCGGCCTCGCAGCCGACCAGCACCGCGATCAGGAATCCGCACCGCGAACTTCACCACGTCTGAGATGCCGAGTGCGAACAGCCCGATCTGGATCGCCGCGGTCGCGACCACATAAAACAACAGCACCAGCCACAGCCCGTGCCAGAGCATCCAAAGCGGACCGAGCAGGAACGCCCAGAAATAGAAGCCGTCGCGCACGAACTTGTAGCGCTCGGGCGCGGCCGCGCTCTCACGCTTGCGCGGACGTGGCTCGTGAACCGTGAAGACCGCCATGTCGAGCCTCCGAAACGCTATCCGCCTAGCATACCCTTGGTCGAAGGCACCTCGCCGGCAGCTCGCGGATCGATCGCGAACGCCGTGCGCAGCGCCCGCGCCAATCCTTTGAAGCAGGACTTCGGCAATGTGGTGATCGTTTGACCCATACAGGCATTCGACATGCAGCGTGATCCCGGCGTTCATGGCGAACGCCTGAAACCACTCCTGTACCAATTCGGTGTCGAACGCGCCGACCTTGTCGCGGCCGAACTTGGCCTTGAACACCAGGAACGGTCTTCCTGACACGTCGACGGCGACGCGGGTCAGCGCCTCGTCCATCGGCACATGCACGTCGGCGTAGCGTGTAATGCCTTTGAGGTCGCCCAGCGCCTTCTTCACGGCCTGGCCGAGCGCGATCCCGACGTCCTCGGTGGTGTGGTGGTGGTCGATATGCAGATCGCCTTTGGCCTTGACGGTGATGTCGATACGCGAGTGCCGCGCCAGCAGATCGAGCATGTGGTCGAAGAAGCCGATGCCGGTCGAGACGCTCGAAGCGCCCTTGCCATCGAGATCGACCGCGACCTCGATGTCGGTTTCCTTGGTGGTGCGCTTGACCGACCCCGCGCGCCCGGCCTTCCTGGCCGGCGCAGGGGATTTTCTCACTAGTGTCAGCTTGCGCGCCCGCGCCATCAGAATCGCCTGCCGGTATGAATGCGCGCCCTTTTATCAGGGGTGGCGCAAGCCTGCCAGCACGATCGTCAGGCTGGGGCGAGCTTGCCCAGGCGGTCGCGGAGATGCGTCCGCACCGGCCGCTCGACCGCATAGAACAGCAGCGCTGCAAGCGCGATCACCAGCGCGAGTGTCGCCAGAAAGGCCATCGCCTTGCCCGACGCCTCCCAGCCGGCGAATCCGAGCCGCTCCCACAGCCGCCGGACCACCAGCAACGCCGGAAAGTGCACCATGTAGATCGAGTAGGAGACTTCGCCGAGCCACACCAGCGGGCCGCTGCCGAGAGTCCGCGCCAAGGCACCATCCGAGGTCGCGGCGCCGAGAATGAAGGCCGCCAGCAAGACCACCAGGGCAAAATCGTCGAGCCCCACCGACGCGCCGATCAGAAACACGGTGAACGCTCCGGCGCCGAGCCAATCGCCGCCTCCGTTCGAAAGCCCGGTGCCGAGCGCGACGGCGCGGCAGAGCGCGGCGCCGCACACGAACTCGCCTGTGACGCGGACGAGCGCCGGCGCTCCGACCCAGATGTTCAGCGACCAGCCGGCCAGCGCAAACAACAACGCGGTCGCCACCAGCGCCGCCACCGCGATCGCCAGCGCGACCAGAACGCCGCGCACGCCGATCAGCACTGGCGCCATCAACGGAAACAAGAGGTAAGCAAACCACTCCGCGCTGATCGACCAGGACGGCGCATTCCAGCCCGGCGCAGCAATCACTCCCCAGGCGTGCAGCAGCACGAGATGCCACGGGATGTCGGCGAGGCGCCAGTCTTGTGGATTGTTCAGCGGCACGCCGGCCACGCGCGCAATCAAGATGAGCGCGACAAGACACGCCAGCACCGTGACATGCACCGGATAGAGCCGGATAAACCTGTGCCAGAGAAAAATCTTCACCGCGCGGCCGTTCGGACGCGCCTGGCTCGCCAGATAAACATGCGTGATGATGAAGCCCGACAGCACGAAGAAGAAATCGACGCCGAGATAGCCGCGCGCCAAAAACGGCATGACCGCGCCGATGCCCGCCGGCACGTTCTGGTCGGCATGCAGACCGAGCACCAGCAGCGCGGCAAGCGCCCGGATGCCGGTGAGCGGCGGCACATACAAGGAGGCGTTGGATGTGCGTTCGGCTCGCATGCTAAGGTTGAAGCCTCGATTGTACGCGATTGCAACTCGATTTCCCGATCACCAGATAATGCCCTGTCCCGCCAACGAGCCACCAGCATGAACCCACCTTCCCCCGACCTCTGGCATGGCACCACCATTCTGACCGTCCGCAAGGGCGGCGTGGTGGCAATCGGCGGCGACGGCCAGGTCTCGATCGGCCAGACCATCGTCAAGGCCAACGCCAAGAAGGTGCGCCGGCTCGGCAAGGGCGATGTCATTGGCGGCTTCGCCGGCGCCACCGCCGACGCCTTCACGCTGTTCGAGCGCCTGGAAGGAAAGCTCGAGCAGTATCCCGGCCAGCTCACCCGCGCCGCGGTCGAGCTCGCCAAGGACTGGCGCACCGACCGCTATCCTGCGCCGGCTCGAAGCCATGATGATCGTTGCCGACAAGGAGGTGTCGCTGGTGCTGACCGGCACCGGCGACGTGCTCGAGCCTGAGGCCGGCGTCATGGGCATCGGCTCCGGCGGCAACTACGCGCTCGCCGCCGCGCGAGCGCTCGCCGACGGCCCGCTCGACGCCGAGGCAATCGTGCGCAAGTCGCTCGACATCGCCGCCGACATCTGCGTCTACACCAACCGCAACGTCACCATCGAGACGTTGAAGGCGTGATCCATCGTGCTTCAAGTGCGAGTGATGTATGAGTTCCGCCCGATGACCGCCGACGACCTGCCGCTGATCAGGCGCTGGCTCGCAGCACCCGCACGTCGGCGAGTGGTGGCATGACGCGACAGAACAGTTCGAGCGGGTCAGCGGCGACCTCGATCATCCGGATATGGCGCAATTTATCGTCGCCGCGGGCGCACGCCCGTTCGCCTATCTGCAATGCTACGACCTCAGCGCCTGGCACGCCGGCTTCGGTCCGCAGCCGGATCAGAACGCGCGGCCTCGACCAGTTCATCGGCGAACCGGACATGCTCGATCGCGGCCATGGTTCGGCGTTCATCCGCGCTTTCGCCGATCGCTTGCTGGCGAATGGGGCGCCGCGCGTCGTCATGGATCCCGATCCCGCCAATGCGCGTGCCATCCGGGCCTATGAAAAAGCCGGCTTCGAAAGGGACCGCATTGTTCATACGCCGGACGGGCCGGCGCTGCTGATGGTGCGCGACGCATGACCGACTTCTCCCCCCGCGAGATCGTTTCCGAGCTCGACCGCTTCATCATCGGCCAGGCCGACGCCAAGCGCGCGGTCGCGATCGCGCTGCGCAACCGCTGGCGGCGCCTGCAGCTCGACGACAAGCTGCGCGAGGAGGTGCTGCCGAAGAACATCCTGATGATCGGCCCGACCGGCGTCGGCAAGACCGAAATCTCCCGCCGGCTGGCGCGACTCGCCGGCGCGCCCTTCATCAAGGTCGAGGCCACCAAGTTCACCGAGGTCGGCTATGTCGGCCGCGACGTCGAGCAGATCGTGCGCGATCTCGTCGAGGTCGGCATCGCGCAGACCCGCGAGAAAAAGCGCAAGGACGTCCAGGTCCGCGCCGAGCAGGCCGCCGAGGCGCGCGTCGTCGACGCCCTGGTCGGCCCGAACGCCAGCGCCTCGACCAAGGAAACGTTCCGCAAGAAGCTCCGCTCCGGCGAGCTCAACGACAAGGAGATCGAGATCGAGGTGCAGGCCTCCGGTGGCGGCATGCCGATGTTCGAAATCCCGGGTATGCCGGGTGCGCAGATGGGCGCCATCAACATCGGCGATATTTTCGGCAAGATGGGCGGCCGCACCAAGACGCGCCGTGTCACGGTTCTGGAATCGCACGAGATTCTGGTCGCCGAGGAATCCGACAAGCTGCTCGACCAGGAAACGCTTGTGCTGGAAGCGATCAAGTCGGTCGAGCAGAACGGCATCGTGTTCCTCGACGAGATCGACAAGATCGCCGGCCGCGAGGGCCGCACTGGCGCCGACGTGTCGCGCGAGGGCGTGCAGCGCGACCTGCTGCCGCTGATCGAGGGCACCACGGTCTCGACCAAGCATGGCGCGGTGAAGACCGACCACATCCTGTTCATCGCCTCGGGCGCGTTCCACATCTCAAAGCCGTCGGACCTGCTTCCGGAACTGCAGGGCCGGCTGCCGATCCGGGTCGAGCTCAACGCGCTGACCCGCGACGACATGCGGCGAATTCTCACCGATACCGAAGCCGCCCTGATCAAGCAGTACATCGCGCTGATGGGCGACCGAGGGCGTTACCCTGGAGTTCACCGAAGACGCCATCGACGCCATCGCCGACGTCGCGGTCGCGGTCAACTCCAGCGTCGAGAACATCGGCGCGCGGCGGCTGCAGACCGTGATGGAGCGCATCCTCGACGACATTTCGTTCAACGCCACCGACCGCTCCGGGGAAACCGTGAAGGTCGACGCCGCCTACGTGGACAAGCACATCGGCGACCTCGCCAAGAACGCGGACCTGAGCCGGTTCATTTTGTAGCCCGCCTCACGGGCGCAGACTTGAGACACGTGTCCCGGGCGCAGTCCTCACGAAGCATGCCCTCGGGCCGCGCGAAGCGCGGACCCGAGGGTGGTGCGCTGCAGACCCGGGACACGCCGTTCGTGATCCGCGACCTTTCGCCGTATCCGGGATGCGCTGGCCAGGTCTAGACTGCCCCCATCGGGACCGCCGGGGGGCCATGATGCTCACGCGTCGCCGCTTGATTGCACTGTCCGCCGCGCAAGCACTTGCGCCAAACCTTCTCATCGGTGCGCCGCGCGCGCAGGCGCGTTTCCCCGATCGGCCCGTGCACTTCATGGTGCCGGTCGCGGCGGGCGGACCGACCGACATTGTCGCGCGTATGCTCGGCGACAAGCTCTCGAAAATCTGGGGCCAGCAGGTCGTGGTCGAGAACAAAGGCGGCGCCGGCACCAATCTCGGCAATGAATACGTCGCGCGGTCCGATCCCGACGGCTACACGATGTTGTTTGCCACCGCGTCGCTTGCGGTGAACGTCAGTCTTTACAGCTCACTCAACTACGACCCGATCGCCGATTTCGCTCCGGTCTCGCTGGTGACCCAACTGGCCTACTACATGTTCGTGCCGAACTCGTCGCCTGCCCATTCGGTCAAGGAATTCATCGACCTCGCCAAGGCCAACCCGGGCAAGCTCACGATCGGATCGCCCGGCACCGGCAGCGCGCCGTACCTCGCCGAGATGCTGTTCCTGCAGATGGCCGGCATCAAGGTGACGCACGTACCGTATCGCGGCGCTTCGCCCGCCTTCGCCGATCTGATTCCCGGCCGCATCGACTGTTACTTCGGCAGCGGCACGTTGCTGTCCTACTCGCGCTCAGGCCAGGTTCGTTGCCTCGGTATGACAGGCACCAAGCGCGACCCGGCGGCGCCAGAAGTGCCGACCATCGCCGAGGCTGGCGTCCCGGGCTACGAGGTAACCGCGTGGCAGGCGCTGTTCGCTCCGGCCAAGACGCCGCCCGACATCGTCCGCAAGGTGAACGCCGACACCCGCACGGCCCTCGCCGACCCAGCAATCAAGGACAAGCTGGCGCAATCCGGCTATGCAGCCGAAAGTTCTTCGCCTGAGGAGCTCGGCAAGCTGCTCAAGTCCGATATCGCCAAATGGAGCGCCGTCATCAAGTCGACGGGGATCAAGATCAATTAGCGCCCGCGCGCCGCGAGCAGCAACGCCAATTTGAGCGGGCACATCTTTGTGGCTCCCCGCGTCCTTTTATTTCTCGTACAGCAGCCTATCCTCCGTCATTTCCGGAGCGCGAGCAAAGCTCGCGCGCCAGATTGACAGCGGTACGAGGTCGCAATGGCAGAGAAACTCTCAAAATCCGGGAAGCCGCTCGGCCCGATCGGCACCAAGGTGCTGTTCGAAAATGAGTACATCCGCGTCTGGAGCGTCGAGCTGCCACCCAAGGGCCATCAGCCGCTGCACGAGCACGAGCATCCCTACCTCGTCGTGCCGGTGAGCGAAGGCAAGGCGCTGATGCGCTGGGAGGACGGCCGCGAACGCGAGATCACCGACGTGCTTGGCAACGTCGTCTATCGCGAGGCGAGTGGTGGTCCGCACGAATTGTTCAATCTGGAGGAGCGAGGCAAGATGCACTCCATCCTGGTCGAGATCAAAGCCGGCGGCATGACGGGCTGACAGAAAGATTCGCCGCGAACGCTCTTCACCTCTCCCCGTTGGGGAGAGGTGATACCAGAGTTCGCAATGCTTGACTCGTCATGCCCGCACTTGTCGCGGGCATCCACGTCTTACTTCCTGAATCAATCAAAGCGTGGATGGCCGGGCCTTCGCCGCGCCGAAGGGGCTTCGGCCCCGCAGGCGGGACAAGCCCGGCCATGACGTAGAGAGAGCGTCGATCATTACGCGGGTTGGTATAACCCGCGTTCGCTTCACCGCTTCAATCCAAATCGAACTCAAGCTACGCTTCTCTCAACAACCGGAGGGACACGCCCATGCGTCTTGGAATGTTCATGATGCCGGTGCATCCGCCGGGCCGTCCGATGTGGAGCACGCTTGCCGAGGACACGGAGAAATCGATCCTCGCCGACCGGCTCGGCTTCGATGAGCTGTGGATGGGCGAGCACTTCACCGCCACCACCGAGCCGTTCCCGTCACCGTTGCTGTTCCTTGGCGGCCTGGTGGCGCAAACCAAGCACCTGAAGTTCGGCACCGCCGTCATCAACGTGCCGCTGCATCATCCTGCGATCATCGCCGCCGAGGCCGCGCAATTCGATCACATGAGCAAGGGCCGCTTCATGCTCGGCGTCGGCCCCGGCGGACTGGTCTCCGACTTCGAGCTGTTCAAGGCCACCGACCACGGCGCGCGCAACCGCATGGTGGTCGAGGCGATGGGCATGGTCGAGAAAATCTGGTCGCAGGACCCGCCGTACGATCTCAGGGGCGAATTCTGGAACATCGAGATCAAGGACGCGATCATGCCCGAGCTCGGCGTCGGCTTCATGCCAAAGCCGTACCAGCAGCCGCGTCCGCCGATCATGATTTCGCTTGCGAGCCCAAGCTCGGCTTCGGCCAAGACCGCGGCCGAGCACGGCTGGGGCATCATCTCGGCCAACATCATCCCGGTCTACTCGGTGGCCTCGCACTGGCAGGTCTACAGCAAGGCCTGCGCCGACAACGGCATCACGCCGGACGGCGGAAACTGGCGCGTCTCTCGCAACGTCATGGTGGCACCATCGGACGCCGAGGCCGAGGACCGCGTGTTCGGCAACAAGGGCTCGAACCGCTATTTCTTCACCTACATCCGCGACGTGCTGCACCGGGTCGGCATCCTGCCGATCCTCAAGCCTCGCCCCGAGATGACCGACGACGAAACCACGCCCGAGGCGATCTTGAAGGAATGCGTGATCTACGGCTCGCCCGCGACCGTGCTCGACAAGCTCGTCGCGTTTCGCGAGCGCGTCGGCCCATTCGGCACGCTCCTGATGACCGGCATCGACTGGGCCGGCCCGAACGAGGCCTGGGAGCGCGAGGCGATGCGGCTCCTTGCCCACGAGGTGATGCCGAAATTCCGGCAGCACACGCAGGCGCAGGCCGCGGAGTAGCGGCAACCTCCGCGACGAAATACGTCCTACTTCGCTCCCACCCTTCGCCACTTGATCCGCCGGTAGCTGCCGTCCTTGGCCGGCACCGACGACAGCGTCAGGTCCCCGCCCTTCAATTCGGCTCTGCGGATGATGGTCTGCCCGACCGCGTTGGGATTGAGCGCCATCTCGACGTGGTGGTGCAGCACATCGTCCTGCAGCGTGTAGTGGCCGGCGTAGCAGACCATGCCCAGCGCCGCCGCGGCGCGCTCCTCCGCAGTCGCCGCGTTGAGATCGGGACCGCCGCTCGATGCCGCCGTCAGCTTCCGCCCGTTCGGCATGCTGACCACCGACATGTAGCCGTCGGGGCTGTACATGATCTGCGCGGTGCGGCTTGCGTCGGCCGTCACGGTGCCGTCGGCGCCGACCGTCTCATCCCCGAGCGTGCGATAGACCCCGACCAGTTCGTCCTTCGTCATGGCTTTTCCTTGGATGGCTGCATGCCGGGGGGGCAAGCTAAACTGCCGGCAACGGCAAAGAAATGCCCACGTCTCGGCCTGTTCATGATGCCGGTGCATCATGAAAGCGCGTCCCGTTCAGTCGGTATCCGGCTCCGTAGATTCGGGCCAATGCCGATGAATGAATTGCTCAAAAGGCCCGCCCAGAACTAAAAGTATGAAAACAGCCGGTGCGGCCACCGCAATCAGACGCCATGCGCCGATGCCGCAGGCCGCGCCGACACAAGCCGTCAGCCACACGCAAGCCGCAGTCGTCAATCCATGGACGCGCTTGCCGGTTTCGTTGCGGATGATCACCCCGGCGCCGAGAAAGCCGATGCCGGTGACGATGCCCTGAATGACGCGGCTGGCGGCGTCAGCGCTGTCGCTGCCAACTGCAAGCACGGCCACCGCCGAAGCGAGCCCAACCAGGCCGAGAGTCCTCACCCCCGTCGGCTTGCCGCGCAGATCGCGGTTGAGTCCGAGGGCCACGCCCGCCAACGCGGCGACACTGAGCCGAATGACGATGTCCATGGTCTCCATGACCGCACCAGCTTAGCACGGAGCCGTCGCCCCAGAAGCCAATCCGCCAAGTCGAAGTCATCGTCATACAATTTCGCAGTCCGCTATTCGGCGAACATTTCCCGAAGCGTCGCAAGCGCCACGGTCAGGCTCTTGCCTTCGACCGCACCGACCTGACGCGTCAATGCGCGCTTTTCGACGGTCCGAAGTTGCTCAAGCCGGATGAGGCCGGCCCGGTCGCCGAGCTTGATCGGGACTCGATAGGCGGCTGGCGTGCCGCCGGGAGTTACCGGCGCCACCGTCACCACCCCGAGATAGTCGTGAATTTCAGGCGGCGACAACACCACGCAAGGCTGAGGATCGGATGGCGTTCCCTGGATATCGGGCAGCATCAACCAGACGTCTCCGCGGCTTACCACTTGGAACCTCCATCCGACCCGGCCGCAAGATGCGGCCAAGCCTGCCCGGTTTCGCCCGATTGCGCCAACGCCTTGCTGTCGTTGGCCCAGCCATCGCGGATCCGAACGCGGATCGGCGATATGACCAGGCGACCTTTTTTGTTGATCTTCAAACTAACCGGGTCGCCGGCCGTCACGCCGATTTCGTCCAGCAGCAGCTTTGGAATGATGACCCCGTGGGAATTGCCGAGCTTGCGGACATGGCTTTTCATGGAGCCCTCCGTTATTACAATGTAAAATTATTATCGCTCAAATCTAACATTATTATAACAGGGAGCGGGCGCAATATCGGGGACCGGGCCAATCCGACCCAGACCGCAATCCAATCCCGCAATCAGCGGCTCAACGGAGCTTGCGCAGCCTGATGTACAGCGCGCCTTCCCCGCCATGGGCGATAGAAGCTGGCTCCAAGCTAATGATCATGCTGCGGAATTCCGGCTGACCAAGCCATTGCGGCACCATCCGCTTGAGCACGCCGCGGCCGCCGTGGTTGCTGCCGCCGGTACCCTTCCCGGTGATGACCAGGATCATTCGGGCGCCCTGCGCGTGCTTTGCGCGCAGGAACCTGAAAAGTGCGTCATGCGCCTCGGCCTGGCTCAGCCCATGCAGATCGAGGCGGCCATCGATGGCGTCTCTGCCGCGGGCCACGCGCCGTTTCATCCTGCGATCGAGCGGCGCCAGCGGCGGAGGTCCCGGCTTCGGTGCTGCATGAGCCGGCGGCGCCGTCAGCATGGGCTTGACGCGAGACTTCGTCGCTGGCGGTGCCGTCGGCGGTTCGGTCTCCTGAACTTCGGCTGCCTGCGGCTTGCGCAGCGGCGCGATCGATCGGGTGAAGCCTTTCCACAAGGCACGCTCGTCGTCGTTGAGCCGCCGCCGGCTCATCCCTTGTTCTTGGACTTAGGCTTCTTTGCCGGCGTCTGGGGAGAAAGCTTCGGCATGACTCGCGATTCCCACATGTCCGTCTTGGTGGCTGTCGCTTTACCCGCGACCTTCTCGCGCTTCTTCTTTTCGTGCTTTGCCTCAACCTTCTTCTCCGCCGCCCGATCGGCGGGCTTTGCCGCTACCTTCCTGCCGGCTTTCTTCTCAGCCTGTTCGCGTTTGGCTTCGACCTGCTTCTCAGGCGCACCGTCGCGGGCAGCCTTCGCCTCCACCGTCTTGTCGGCTTTTCTCTCGGCCTTTCCCGCGGGCTTGGCCGTGGCAGCGATCTGCGGCACAGGCTCACTTGCCGCGGTGGCGACCGACCTTGCCAAATTCTTCGGCCGCGGCCGCGGCAAAGGAATTTCCTCCGGCTTTTCCTCGGGCTCGATCGTTCTCGGCACCAGCATGACAAACTTGCCATAGTGGCGCAGCCGTCCGGCGACGCTCTCGGCTTCGTCGCCGGCGCCGAAATAGATGTCAGCGCGGGCGGGTCCGACGATGGCGCCGCCCGTGTCCTGCGCGATCATCAGTCGGCGAAACCAGGTGTCCGGCTTCAGGCTCTCCATCGGCAGATAAGCCGAGATGAAGAACGGCGTGCCATAGACATGAAGCTTGTGATCGACCGCGATCGAGCGGCCCGGCGTCAGTGAAACTCCTTGCGCACCGATCGGCTCTTCGTTGCTCGCCAAGTCGGTCTCGCGAAAGAAAACGTAGGACTTGTTTTTCCGCCGCAGTTCCTTGGCCTGCTCGGGGTTGCGCTGCATCCACTCGCGGATGCGATCCATCGACATCTCGTCTTTGGGGATGATCTTCTGGTCGATCAGCCAACGGCCAACCGCGTAGTAGGGTTGGCCGTTGGCCGCCTGGTAGTTGAGACGCAACAATTTGCCGTCGTCGAGCGCGACACGCACCGAGCCCTGGATCTGGGCGAAAAACGAATCGATCGGATCCTTCAGCCAGCAGATTTCCAGATTGCGTCCAGCCAGAATACCGTCGTCGATCGCGGCGCGGTCGTGGTAGGCGACGAGCTTGCGCTTGCGGGCCTTCTTCTTGCCCGTCGTCGCGGCGGCCATGATCGCCATGCGCCCGCCGGGCAGGAGCTCGGACGGCTTGCGATAGAGCGGCTGGTCGTAGCCGTCAGCCCGGCTGCGCTTGCCCGCGACAATTGGCTCGTAGTAGCCGGTGAGGAACCCGTCGGGCGTGCCGAGCGGCGATATCCGCACTGGCTGGAAATTCTTTTCGAAGAACTCGCGCGCCTCGCCCGGCTTCTGCGGCTTGATGTCCACCGCCCTTTGGCAAACCTTATAGAGGCCCGCGTGCATCGGGCGTCCCGGACGCGACGACGGCATGCCGCTGAGGATCGCCTTGCAGCTATTGAGAAACGCGGCGAAGGCGTCGTCGTGGTCATCCTCCGCCCAGCCATCGACCATGGACCACGTGGTCGGCTCGTACTGCGCGTCGGGAATTTTCATAGGGTTCCGCGCCTCGGCCGGCGCGATGTTCAGAGCAGTCAGGAGGGAGAGCGTTAAGCCCCCGAACAGTAAAGCTGCGATCCCGTCGCGCCGCTGTACCGCTGTCATTGCCCGGCTTCGGTCGCCACCAGTTTCCAGTTCGGATCACGCGATGCGATGTCGCGCGCAAAGGTCCAGACGTCGGTGACGTCGGTGACCTTGTCGGGATTGCCGTCGATGACGCTGCCGCTCTTGTCGCGCGTCACCGAGACAAGCTGCGATTGAAAGCGCACCGTCACCTGGGCGGTCTTGCCGCGCATCTCAGCGGCGGTGAGATCGGCGCCGTCGATCGATACGAAGCGCGTCTCCACGGTCTCGCCGCGCTGCTCGCGCTCTTTGATGGCATGCTCGAAGCCGTCATAGACCTCGCGGCCCAGCAGGCCCTTGAGCTGGCGGCGGTCGCCGCCCGCATAGGCGGTAACAATCATATCGTAGGCCGCGCGCGCGCCGGCGACGAAATGCTTGACGTCAAAGGTCTTGTCCTCTCGCACGATGGCGTCGAGGCCGGACGCCAGCGCCGAGCCGGATTTGGCGATGCCCTGCCAACGGTCGGACGGCTCTGACGGCTTCTGCACCTCAGGCGCACGGCCGGGCAGCGCCACGACCTTGTCGCCCGGGGCCGGCCGGACCGCGTCTCGCGCCTGCGAGTACGGATCATAGGGCGGTCGCTCGCGACCAGTGCGCTGCCCGAGCACGCTGCGCAGCCGCAGGAAAATGAAAACCGCCAGCGCCAGGAAGATGATGGTGTAGATATCGAACACGTCTCGCATGCTCCCGAGGCGACGGCCGGCTTTATCAAGAGGAGCGGGCTTATCCGCGGATCAAGCCGCAGCACGCCATACCCGTTCCGACGCTATAATGTAGGCACGCGACTGCAGCCATAAAGAGGCGCGTCGGTCGACACGGCCGGCAGAGTTGCCTCAAATCGACCATAGACGATCCCCGCCCCCGCGCCAACCGCGCCGGCAGCCGGATTAACCGCCATGGTAAAGTGGATCATTGCCGCCATCCTATTGTTGCCGCTGGCGGAAATAGCCGTATTCGTCGCGATTACGACCCTGGTTGGGCTCGGCTGGGCATTGGCCCTGATGCTGTTGACGACGCTGTGCGGCACCCTGGTGCTGCGCCGGGCGGGACGCCGGCAGATGGCCCGCTTCCGTGTCGCCGTGAGCGACACCGGCATCGCCGGGATTGAGGCCGACTCCGGCGGATTCGTAACGGTGCTGGCGGGGCTGTTGCTGTTCCTGCCGGGATTCCTCACCGATCTGGTCGGGGCAGCGCTGCTGATTGGCGCGGTGCGCCGCGGCTGCGGCAGGGCTCTCCGGTCGTGGCTGCGGAACAGCCAGGCAGACCGTTCTGTGGTCGATCTTGCGCCGGAAGAGTGGCGAAAGGTGCCCGATCCAGAACTGCCGGGCCGATCCGGCAGCCCGGACTGAAACCCGTCGCGTTCTTGTCCGGCTGCGGGCGGCATGTTAGCCACACCCCGCGCCCAAGCCTCGGTTCAAAGCCTCAATTCCGGCTATCCAGTTTCAAGGAGCGTAAATCGTGAGCACGACCAACGGCGGTCCGGCCGGAGCCCCCAGTCCCAATATCACCAATCCTGCGCCCCAACTCATGGTGTTGGCTCAGTATATCAAAGACCTGTCGTTCGAGAATCCGAACGCCCCGCGCTCGTTCAATCAGGGCGTGCAGCCGCAGATCAATGTTCAGGTCAACGTCAACGCCACGCCGATCACCGAGACCGACGTCGAGGTCGCTCTCAAGCTCGAGGCCAAGGCCGAGGCTGCCGGCACCGTGCTATTCGACATCGAGCTGGTGTTCGCCGGCGCCTTCCGCATCCAGAACGTGCCGCAGGAGAACCTGCATCCGCTGATGATGATCGAGTGCCCCCGCCTGCTGTTTCCATTCGCGCGCGAGATCGTTGCGAGCGCGGTGCGCAACGGCGGCTTCCCGCCGCTGTTGCTCGATCCCATCGACTTCGTTTCGCTCTATCAGCAAAACATGGCGCAGTTGCAGGCGCAGGGCGGCGTACCGCAGCCGCCTAAATCGTAAGATACTTCCGCCAAACGGCAACTTCGCCCAAAGTCGCGATAAACTGCTGGTGTGCCGCCCGCTCATCATCGGTAACCCGCGGCGCAAGCGGCTCGCTCCGCATCCGCACCGTCATCGCCGCCACGCGCATTTCACCGCCGCCCATTGTTGCCGCGGCGAGGCCGAGGTTCGCCTGCCGCGCGCCGATCAGCTCGACATAGACCTCAGCCAGCAATTCCGCATCAAGCAGCGCGCCGTGCTTGGTGCGCCGTGAATTGTCGACCTTGTAGCGCAGACAGAGATCGTCCAGCCGATTCGAGCCGCCCGGGTGCTTTCTGCGCGCCAACATCAGCGTATCGACCAGCCGATCACGGCTCACCGCTCCGCGCTTGGCGTGCTCAAGCTCGGCGTTGAGGAAGGCCAGGTCGAACATCGCGTTGTGCGCGACCAGGGGCGCATCGCCGAGAAACTCGATCAGCTCCTCAACCTTTTGGGCGAACAGCGGCTTGTCCTTCAGAAAATCGACGCTAAGCCCATGCACTTTGAACGCCGCCTCCGGCATGTCGCGTTCCGGATTGAAATAGCAATGGAACGTCTTGCCGGTTGGGAAGCGGTTAACCAGTTCGACGCAGCCGATTTCCACCAGCCGGTCGCCCTGGCCGGGGTCGAGCCCGGTGGTTTCTGTGTCGAACACAATTTCGCGCATGGAACTTTCGATCGCAGCGGCGAATCATTTTCGCCGGATCGGCATCTTAGCAACTGCGTCAAGGATCTGCCGCACCTGGGAGCGGGCGTGTTCAATTCCCTGCCCGCTATCCACGACGAAATTCGCTCGGACGCGTTTGTCCGCGTCGGGCATCTGACGGGCCAGCAGAGCCTCCAGGCGCTGCGCAGTGACGCCGCGTTCGAGCGCGCGGGCGCGCTGCATCTCGGCCGGCGCCGACACCACCACGGTCGCGTCAACACGGGCGTCTCCGCCGGTTTCGAACAGCAGCGGAATATCCAGCACGACGATTTTTGCACCAGCGGCTTCCGCACTCTGCAGGAACATTTCCTCGGCCTGTCGCACCAGCGGGTGCACGATTGCTTCGAGGCGTTTCAACGCCGGCGCGTCGCCCAGCACGCGCCGGCCGAGCACCACGCGGTCGACTTTGCCGCCTTTCGTCGTCCCCGGAAATGCCATCTCGATCGGCGCCGCTGCCTCGCCCTCATAAAGTCTGTGCACCGCGGCGTCCGCGTCATGCACCGGCGCGCCCTCCTCGGAGAACAGCCGCGCCGTCGTGCTCTTGCCCATTGCGATTGAGCCGGTGAGACCGATGACGAACATCCAAAATCCCTTGTCCCGGCTCCGCAGCGAACTACTTCGCCAAATGCCCGGCCCGCCGCAGCCATTCGAGCAACGGCAGCAGCGGCAGGCCGAGCACGGTGAAATGATCGCCATCGACGCGGTCGAATAGCTGGATGCCGGCGCTCTCAAGCTGATAGCCGCCGACACTCGCGGTCGCCTTGTCGCCAACCACATCGAGATAGCGATCCAGGAACCCGTCGGAAAATTCGCGCATGGTCAAATGCGCCGCATCGACATGCTCAAACGCAACCGCTCCGCCCCGCGCCACAGCGACCGCTGAATGCAATGCGTGCGTCCTGCCGCGCAGCGCCCAAAGCTGGTCACGGACACCGGCGCGATCGAACGCCTTGGAGAAGCGCCGCTCGCCCAGCGCCAAGGTTTGATCGGCGCCGAGCACCAGCCGGTCCGGATGCTTTGCCGCGACCGCCTTGGCTTTCTCACGCGCCAGCAGCGCCGCCACTTCAGCCGGCCCTTCCAGTCTCGCCCGCGCTTCGATTCCCCGCTCGTCGATATCGGCCGGCTCGATATCGATCGGAATACCGGCCGCTTCCAGAACGGCCCGTCGCGCTGCGCTCTTCGACGCAAGCAAAAGAGGCTGCGGGGCGAGCCACAAAGCCATGTTTATTCTTGGCCCGCGTGCCGGCGGCGTTCGGCCAGCAGCGTCATCACTTCAGCTGCGGTCTCTTCGATCGAACGGCGCGTCACGTCGATAATCGGCCAATTGTGCTTGCCGCAGAGCTTTCGCGCAGCCGCGATCTCGGCCGCTACCGCCTGGCGATCGACGTACTCGTCGGCCTCGTGCTCGGCCCGAAGCCCGAGCAGCCGGTTCTGACGGATCTGCACGATTCGCTCTGGGCTCGCGGTCAGCCCGACGATCAGCGGCTGCTTCAATTCCTCGAGATTTGACGGCGCCGGCACGCCGGGCACGAGCGGGATGTTGCCGGTTTTAACGCCGCGGTTGGCAAGATAGATCGAGGTTGGCGTCTTCGAGGTTCGCGACACACCGACCAGCACAACATCCGCTTGCTCGAGGTCGTCGGTGTGTTGGCCATCGTCGTGCAGCATCGTGTAGTTCAGAGCGTCGATACGCCTGAAGTATTCGGCGTTAAGCATGTGCTGGGCGCCGACGCGCGGCTTGCTCTCACCGCCGAGGTAGGCTTGAAACAGGCCCAGCACCGGACCAAGGATCGATAGATACGGTAGCCCCTGATTTTTGCACGTCGCCTCCAGCCGATCGGCGAGTTCCTTGTCCAGCAGTGTGTAGAGCACAATTCCAGGCGAATTCTCGATTTCGGTCAGCACCCGGTCGAGCTGCTTGTGCGAGCGCACCAGCGGATGCATGTGCTCGATCGGCGAAACATTGGCGTATTGCGCGGCGGCGGCCCGCGCCACCGTGGTCAGGGTTTCTCCGGTCGCATCCGAAACCAGATGCAGATGAAAATAATGCGCGCCGCGCTGAGGCATGGATAACGACTGACCAACCTGTTAATCGCTGGGGAGGAGGCCACGGCCTGCCTCCAGGTGCAAGCATTCTAGCCCCAGAGCCAGGCGAAACGTCCCCACACCACCCTACGGAACAGAATTGGCGGATGTCAGCGGGGCTGTGTGGATTTACCGTCAACGCCGGACAATGCCACTGCTATCCCGTCAGTATGCTTTGAAAACACAAGCAAATTCGCTATCCAAAGGCGTCCACAATAAAGCCTTGGCACTGCGGGGATAGCGGCGTCTTGAGTGCATCGCGTGTGGACGTCGAGTTGTGAGTTAAAACCACTGCCTAATAACTACTAACACTAAGAATCTAAGATTTAGAGATGGAAGAGACGTGACTAGAGAGTCCGTGCATAAACCGCTCTGCCAAGTGCTGGCAGGCGTGCGTCAAGCCATACCTCCAGTCTGGCTGATGCGCCAGGCTGGGCGTTATCTGCCGGAATATATGGCGGTCCGCAAAGCCGTAGGCTCGGTGCTTGATCTCTGCTTCTCACCGAAATTTGCTGCTGAGGTGACGCTGCAGCCAATCCGACGGTTCGATTTTGACGCAGCGATCTTGTTTTCCGATATTTTGGTCGTTCCACACGCGCTCGGACGGCAGGTCCGGTTTGCCACCGGCGAAGGTCCGCAACTCGAGCCGCTCGACAATCCGCGGGCAATCGCTGGTCTTTGCGACACCGTCGATGACCAGGTGCTTGCGCCGATCTACGAGACCATCCAGCTTGTTAAAGCGGGCCTGCCGCGTAAAACCGCCTTCCTTGGTTTCTGCGGCGCGCCGTGGACCGTTGCAACCTACATGGTGGCCGGCCACGGCACTCCGGACCAGGCACCAGCGCGGATCTTCGCCTATCGCTATCCGGAAGCGTTTAACCGGTTGATCGACATCCTGGCCCAGGCATCGGCTGATTATCTTGTTCGTCAGCTTCAGGCTGGTGTCGATGCCGTGCAGATTTTCGACACCTGGGCTGGTGTGCTGCCGCCAGATGAGTTCGACCGCTGGTGTATTGCGCCGACCAGGCGAATCGTCGCTGATGTGCGTCGCGCCGTGCCGGGAGCAAAGATCATCGGCTTTCCGCGTGGTGCGGGCAGCAACTTGGTCCGTTACGTCGAGGAGATTGAAATCGATGCGGTCGGGCTCGACTGGATGGTGGATCTTCGCTTTGCGCGGGATGAAGTCCAAAGCCGCCGGCCGGTGCAAGGCAATCTCGATCCGCTGGCGTTGCGCGCGGGCGGTGCTGCGCTCGATCGCAGCATTGCCGCGATCCTAAAGACGCTGGCCGCCGGCCCGTTTATCTTCAATCTCGGCCACGGCATCCTGCCTGATACCCCGATTGCGCACGTCGAACAGATGCTCAAGCGCGTGCGGGGATGACGGCACGGGAAATCTTAACCCATGTACCAATGGTTGCTCGCCTGCCACATCATCGCGGTCATCGCATGGATGGCCGGGATGCTCTATCTGCCGCGACTGTTCGTCTATCACTGCGAGGCCGATCCGGGCTCGCGGCAGTCCGAAACATTCAAGGTCATGGAGCGCCGGCTGCTCAAGGTCATCATCAATCCGGCAATGATCCTGACTTGGCTGCTTGGGGTGTGGCTCGCCTGGACGAGTGGCCTCTACGCCGCACACTGGTTTCAAGCCAAGTTTGTGTTGGTGCTGGCCATGAGCGGTGTGCATGGCGTGCTATCAAAATATGTTCGCGAATTTGCCGCCGACCGGCGCCGCAAATCGCAGAAATACTTTCGTATCCTCAATGAGATACCCACCGTTCTGCTGATCGTCATCGTGATCCTGGCGGTGGTTAAACCGTTCTGACGGCTTAAACCACGACGGCAAAATTTACGGCCGGGCAGCCTGCTCCCCTTGCGAATTCGCCTGCGTTTCCGTATGTTTATGTATCCCACCGAACGTAGGCGGATGCAGTCGAGTCTCGGTCCCGCGTATCCGGACCGGTCGTCGCATCAGGGTCAGGCCTTCTTAAATCGCTGCCGAAACCCCAAGACCTGACCCTACAAGACCTGCGCCCTCCTTATCTTTTCCGTCCGCGCCGTTTGTTTTTAAGCGCTGGCGGTCATCCCCCAAGGACCACCCGCATGCGGGAAATGAAACTACAAGACCTGAAATCCAAGTCACCGCCCGAGCTTCTGGCCTTTGCCGAGGAGCAGGAGATCGAGAACGCCAGCACCATGCGCAAGCAGGAGCTGATGTTCGCCATCCTCAAGCAGCTTGCCAGCAAGGAGATCGACATCATCGGCGAAGGTGTCGTCGAAGTGCTGTCCGACGGCTTCGGGTTCCTGCGCTCGCCCGAGGCGAACTACCTGCCCGGCCCCGACGACATCTATGTCTCGCCGTCACAGATCCGCCGCTTCGGCCTTCGCACCGGCGACACGCTCGACGGTCATATCCGCAGCCCGAAGGAGGGCGAGCGCTATTTCGCGCTGCTCAAGGTCAACACCATCAATTTCGAGGACCCCGAGAAGGCTCGCCATAAGATCAACTTCGATAATCTCACCCCGCTCTATCCCGACGAGCGGCTGAAGATGGAGCACGAGGACGCGACCAAGAAGGATCTTTCGGCGCGTGTCATCGACATCGTCGCCCCGATCGGCAAGGGTCAGCGCGCCCTGATCGTGTCGCCGCCGCGCACCGGCAAAACCGTCCTGCTGCAGAATATCGCGCACGCGATCACGTCGAACCATCCCGAGTGCTACCTGATCGTGCTCTTGATCGACGAACGGCCCGAGGAAGTCACCGACATGCAGCGCTCGGTAAAGGGCGAAGTCGTATCCTCGACGTTCGACGAGCCGGCCTCGCGTCACGTTCAGGTCGCCGAAATGGTGATCGAGAAGGCCAAGCGCCTGGTCGAGCACGGCCGCGACGTAGTGATCCTGCTCGATTCGATCACTCGCTTGGGCCGGGCCTACAACACCGTGGTGCCGTCATCCGGCAAGGTGCTGACGGGCGGCGTCGACGCCAACGCCCTGCAGCGGCCGAAGCGTTTCTTCGGCGCGGCGCGCAACATCGAGGAGGGCGGCTCGCTCACCATCATCGCGACCGCGCTGATCGACACCGGCAGCCGGATGGACGAAGTGATTTTCGAAGAGTTCAAAGGCACCGGCAATTCCGAACTTATTCTTGACAGAAAGGTGGCGGACAAGCGCACCTTTCCGGCCATGGACATCACCCGCTCGGGAACCCGCAAGGAGGAGTTGCTCACCCCTCCCGATCAGCTCAAGAAAATGTATGTGCTGCGCCGTATTCTTAACCCGATGGGAACCATGGATGCGATTGATTTCCTTCTGGACAAGCTACGCAGCACCAAGAACAACGCGGAATTCTTTGAGTCGATGAACACCTGATGCGATCTGCCCGGCAAGCCTTGCTCACACTGGGATTGGTTGCCGCCGCAACTTCTTCGGCGTTCGGGATCGCGTCGGTCAACGTGTTCGGGCTTCGCGCTCCCGAGGAGATCGAAGGCTTCACTCTCAACGACTCAACCAACTTCGAGAAGGTCAAGCCGGGCGATGGCTACGGCCTGGACTACTCCCAGTCCGGCTGGAAACTTGACGTCTTCATCTATGATCTCAAGCGTGCTGCGATTCCGGACGATGCCAAGTCGGCGATCGTGCGCGCTGAATTCGAGCGCGTGCGGGCCGACGCGTTTCTCGCCGTGCCGCGCGGCATCTATGCCCAGGTTTATCTGCGGCGGAACTTCACCATCGAGGACGCTGGGAAGCGCACCCGGTTCCAATGCGCGGCGTTCCATCTTACGCGTGACGGCGCGAAGCCCCAGGACGGCTACCTCTGCCTGACCGCCTGGAACAACAAGTTCGTCAAATTCCGCCTTACCACGTTGAGCGACAACGGAACCGAGGCGACCGCGCGCAAATATGTCAACGCCTGGATTCCCGTGCTGTGGGGCAACGGCGGTGCGGCTCGCGCCGAGCAGATCAAGCCCGAGCCAGTGCCACACGTGGCGGCCCGCCCCGCACATCGGCCGCCGCCTCCGCGCCGCCCGGCGGCCCGCCGGCCGAAGTGCCCCGAGGGCTATATTTGCGAGTATCGCTGAGTTAGGTTGGCATCGCTGCCGGACGCATCGCTCCGACCATGTCCGCAATCTTGTCCGGGTCGGTCAGGGGCAACGAACAGGTTTCGCCGAAGCAGACGAACGCAGCACTACCAGCGACCGCCGCCATCTTGGCCTGCGCCGGATGGTGTTTCGGCAGTGCATCGGGCGACGGCGCGCGCAACACCACGCGGCGGACGAACGGCAGCTTCAGCGCCGCCTTGGCGAAGCGCTCGTGCTCCGGGCCGGTCAGCACGATCTCGGCCGCGTTCAGTCGCAGGTCGAGCGCGTTGAGCAGCGCCGCGTGCTGCAGCAGGTGATCGGCGCCGGCCGCCAGCACGCCGTCGAACAGCCTATCGGCCTGCTCGCGCCACTTACTGTCGCCGGTCAGCACCGCGAGCCGCAATAAATTTTGCGCCGCGATCGAGTTGGGATTGGGCGTGGCGTCGTCGCTGGTCGATGACGGCCGCACCACCAGGCCCTCTGCGTCGTCGGCGGTGAGGAAATAGCCGCCGGTGCCCGGATTGGCGTAATGGGCGTCGAACGCCTTCTGCCAGGCCAGCGCGCGTTCGAGATAGCTGCGCTGCCCGCTGGCCTCGTACAAAGCGAGCGCCGCGCGGATCATGTTGACGAAATCCGATGCCAGCCCCGGATAGAGCAGTCGGCCCTCGCGCCAGGAATGGCCGAGTCGATCGCCCTTGGTCATCGCCCGCGACACGAACTCGAATGCGCGCTCGGCGCGCTCAATCCATGACGGCTCGCCGAGCATCCCTCCGGCGTTGGCCAGCGCCGCAATCATCAGCCCGTTCCAATCCGCAAGGACCTTGTCGTCGAGGCCGGGTCTGATGCGTCCCCCACGCACAGCCAGAAGCTTCTCGCGCAAGCCCGCAAGCCGCGCCTCGTCGGCCTCGCTCCGCGGCACGCTTTGCAGCCGGTTCAAGATGTTATGGCCTTCGAAGTTGCCGTCGTCGGTCACGTCGTAGTGCTGCGCAAAAAACGCCGCATCGGCCCCGCCCAGCAATTCCACAATCTCAGCTCGCGACCAGACGTAAAACTTGCCCTCCTCGCCCTCGGAGTCGGCGTCGAGCGAAGCGCAGAACGCGCCTTCGGCCGTGGTCATCTCACGTGTCAGCCATTCGACGGTCTCCCGCGCGCGCTGGCGAAACAACTGCGCGCCGGTCTTGCCATGGGTCAGCGCCAGCATCTCCAGGAGCTGCGCGTTGTCGTACAGCATCTTCTCGAAATGCGGCACCAGCCAACGCTCGTCGACGGAATAGCGCGAGAAGCCGCCGCCGAGGTGATCGTAGATGCCACCCTCGCAGATGCGCTCCATGGTGTGTGCGATCAGCGTGAAGAACCGCTCGTCGCCGCTCCGCAGGCCCGCACGCCAGACCATCTCGTAGATCGCGGCGTTTGGAAACTTAGGCGCGCCGCGAAGCCCACCGTGGGTCGGATCGAATGCTCCGCCGACCTGGCGGGCTAACTGATCGAGTTCGGTTGCGCCGACTACGACTTTGCCGGCCGGCCGGGCTTGCCTCGACAGGCGTTCCATCAACGCGTCGCGATTGTTGCCGATCTTCTCCGGCTCCTCGCGGAACAGCCGCGATACCTCGCGCAGCACGTCGACGAATGCTGGCCTGCCGTACCGCGAGGTCTTCGGAAAATAGGTGCCGCCCCACACCGGCTCGCCGTTGGGCGTTAAGAACATTGTCAGCGGCCAGCCGCCCTGCTCCCCCAAATGGTGGAGGGCGGACATGTAGATCTGGTCGATATCGGGCCGTTCTTCGCGGTCCACCTTGATGTTGACGAACAGCTCGTTCATCACCGTCGCGGTATCGTGGTCTTCGAAACTCTCATGCGCCATGACATGGCACCAATGACAGGCCGCATATCCGACCGAGAGCAGGATCGGCCGGCCGCTGCGTTGCGCCTCTGCGAGCGCGTCGGGTCCCCACGGCCACCACGCCACCGGATTGTGCTTGTGTTGCAACAAATACGGACTGGTCTCGCGTGCCAGGCGATTTTCCGGCCCGGGCGAGTGTTTGGTGGAATGTTCGTTTGTGGACATGGTCTAATTTTATGACAGTTTGACGAAGCTGCTACCAGGGTAGCGCGGTCTAGTGTTCTCGGGTATGACTGCCGGCGTTTCCGCGCGATGTCAGTCGACGCTCGCGTGGTGGCTTGAAAATGACTTCTTGAAAACGACTTGGAGATCGATGTGGCGACAGGCACCGTGAAATGGTTCAACCCGACTAAGGGCTATGGCTTCATTCAGCCGCAAGGCGGCGGCAAAGATGTGTTCGTGCATATCTCTGCCGTCGAGCGCGCCGGATTGAAGTCGCTCAATGAAGGTCAACAGCTTGAATATGAAATCGTTGCCAACCGCGGCAGGGAATCCGCGGAAAATCTCAAGGTGAAATAACAATCGCCCGCGGACCGGATTCGCGGTTCCATCCGTTGCCCGGTTCCATTTCAGTAGCCCCGTCAAAAGCCTGGCCACCGCCGGGCTTTTGCTTTTCTTCCGGCGCGTTGGGCAGGAGAGCTGTTCTATCCCGGCGCCGGCACCGTGCCGAGCCGCTTCTGCAGAATCGGAATCGCGCCGACGACGAAGGTTAAACTGCCGCACAGCAGCGCCATCATGATCATCGGCTCCGGCGTACCATCGGCGAACATGCCGTAAAGTTGCGAGAACACCGCGGCGCCGAAATTCTGCATAAACACACCGATGCCGGCCGCGGTGCCGGCATAGCGCGGGACCTCGTTCATCGCGGCGGCCTGGGCGTAGGGCATGGCTATGCCCTGCGCCATGGTGATGAACGTGCCAGGAATGAAGAACGCCAGTGGGGTGACGTAGCCGTGCGAGAGCACCAGTGCCTGCGCCACCACGGTCGTCAGCGTCATGATTGAGCCTGCCAGCACCATCGCCTCGGTTGAAAAGCGCAAGCCGAGGCGTGTCGAAATGAAATTGCCGGTAAAGAAGCCGACTGGAAACAGCAGAAAATACAAGCCGAACTCGGTTGCCGGCCGGTGCAGCAGCTCGGTCATCAGCGATGCCGAGGCGCTCGCCATCACCATGAAAGCGCCGGTGTTGAAACCGCTCTGCAGCACGAGGGCATTGAAACGCAGCCGGCGAAATAGCGCGGCGTAGCCTTGCAGCACGCTCTCGCCGGCCCTGTTGCGCTTGGCGACCGGGTGGGTCTCGTACAGCACCAGGTAGCTCGACAGCGAGATCGCGCCGCCGGCAAGCAGCGCAAAGCCGAATACGCTGCGCCAGCCGAGCGTATCGGTGAGCAGGCCGCCGATGATCGGCGAGACCATCGGCCCGAGCGTGCCGAACATGGTGAGATAGGCGATCGCCTTGACCAGTTGCTCGGCGCGATAGGCGTCACGGGCGATGGCGCGGACCAGCGTCAACGCGCAACCGGCGCCGATCGCCTGCACGAACCGGCCAAGAACCAGGGTTGCGGGCGTCGGCGCGACGGCCGAGACCACGCTGCCGACGAGGAACAGCGCCAGCCCCGACAATAGCACCGGACGCCGGCCGTAACGATCTGACAACGACCCATAGAACAGCGTGGCGAAGGCCATACCGAATAGCGCAACGCTGAAGGTGAATTGCGCGTAGGCGTCGCTCAGAGCCAGCGCGACCTTGACGGCTGGAATCACCGGAAAGAACAGGTGCACGGCGAGCGGCGTGATCAACGCGGTCATCGCCAGAGAAAGGGCAAAGCCCCGGCCCGGAGCTCGCTGTGGTGCATGCATGGCGAAGCTTTACCCGAATTGCGGGAACAGCCGCAGCGCGTTGCCGCGGTCGATCGCCGTCCGCTGCGCCGGCGAGATCGCGGCGAGAGATTCGTAGGTCTTCATCGCCTCGGTGGTGACGCGCAAGTTGGCGAACGGCCAGTCGGTGCCGAACACGATCTGCTCGGGCGCCGCGACGTTTTCCAGGCAGCCCCAGGTCTGCGCGCCGGCCGACAACGCATTGTCGTACCAGAACCGGCGCAACAGCGCGAACACCTGCTCCTGCGAGAGCTGTTTCAGCCTCTTGTCGATCATTGGCGACACCGATAGCCGCCAGGAGAAGTACGGCACGAGCCCGCCGGCATGCGGCAGGATGAAGCGAATGCGCGGAAAGCGTTCCAGCGCGCCGCCGAAAATCAAGTTCACCACGGCCCGGGTGGTATCGAACAGATATTCCATCATGAAGGCCGGCCAGGGCAGGTCGATCAGCTTGTTGGTGGGATGCGCGTTGGGGTGCACGAACACCACGCCGTCGCGAGCGTTGAGGGCCTCCATCACCGGATCGAACTTTTCGTCTCCGAGAAATGTTCCGTCATAGCTCGCGAACAAGCTCATACCGGAGAACTTCAGAGTGTCGAGGCAATAGCCGACCTCCTCGACTGCATCCTTCACATTCCACATTGATAAGGTGCCGAACGCGCCGAAGCGCTTGGGATGTTTCGAGTTCAATTCGGCGGAATAGTCGTTGCAGCGCCGCGCCAAAGCTTTCGCCTGATCGGGTTTGCAGAACTGCACCCCGGGCTGGCCGAGCGACAACAGCGCGGTGGCAATGTCGAACTGGTCCATGATCTCGAGCGCGAGGCTTTCCGACCAGTCCGGATAGCGGCCGATCGCAGGCCCGGAGCCTGCGGCATAGACCATGTCAGCATAGAACTGTGGGATCAGATGGAAATGGACGTCGATCCGCCGCAGGGCCATCGCCTAGACCCCGCCCTTGCTGCTCTTCAGCATGTCGCCGCAGCCAGCGCGGCGCGCCCAGAACTCCCAGCCGCGCTGCATTTCCGGGGAGTCAGCGCGGAAGCTGTTACGGGTCTTGATTTCATTGTCGGACAACGCCTTGAACTCGCCCATCCGCATGGCGGCAAGCAGAATGCGCGCGTTGCGCGGCAGATAAACCGAGAGGCGTACCAGCTTGAGCAGGCCGTCGGCCGCGGCGGAAAAGCCGTGGCCACGCATCAGCACCACCGAGTTCCCGCCGAGCACGTGCGCCATGTCGCGGCCCTGCGCCATGTTGACCACCAGCAGATTGGTGGCGTCGCCGAACTTGTCGTCGATATCCCACACCGGTACGTGGCTGCCCATATCGCTTGCCACGTGAGCCACGCAGCACATCGGCGTCTTGGAGACGCTGAACGGCAGGATGTCCTCGGCGTGGGAATGGATCACGGCGTTGATGTCGGGCCGCGCCTCGTAGATCGCGCCGTGGATGAAGCGCTCGAGATAGGGCGGCCGGGTGTCGTTCACGGGCGTGCCGTCGAGCTTGAATTCGATGATGTCGTCGCGGGTGACGAACTCAGGGCTGAGCGAGCGCGACAGCAGATAGTGATCGGGCTTCTTCGGATGACGGATGCTGACGTGGCCGTAGGCGTCGACGACGTTCTCGTTCGCTAGAATCCGATTGGCGATCACCAGATCGCCGATCGAGCGTTCCAATTCATCCATGCAGGGCCTCCCTCCGCGATTTTGGCGCACGTTAGCGGAAGGAGTTCGGCGAGTCTCGGCGGAATGCTGCAACGCTGACATTCATCCGCGCCATCGCTGTCGTCGCCGGGCTTGGCCCGGCGATCCATGATGCCGATCGGCAAATCGAAGCCGTAAGGTTGTTACTCGGTGCAGTTCATGGTGGATGCGCGGGTCGAGCCCGGGCATGACGCCGAACGAGGGGCACGCGGTGTCGCGCAAGCAGCGCTTGACTAGAAAAAGCTCTTCGGCTTGGCCTGGACGCCGACCTTGGTGAACTCCTCGGCGATGCTCGGCTTGATCTCTTTGGCCACCTCGAAGTCGGCGTTGCTTGCCGCCACATCGCCCTTCATCAGCTTGGCGACGCCGCGGCCATACAGCGCAGCCGGCGAGTTCGGGTTGACCTTGAGAGCCTCGTCGTAGTCGGCGAGCGCCTGATCGGGCTGGCCTAGCTTGAGGTAGGCCATACCGCGATGATCCAGCGCCGAGGCGTTGTTGGGCTTGAGCTCCAGCGCCGCGTTGCAGTCCTGCAGCGCCGCCTTCAGATCGCCGACGATGGCGTGTGCGCCGCAGCGCTGGTCCAGCGCCTCGACGTTGTCCGGCTTGAGCTTGATCGCCTGATCGTAAAGCTTGATGGCTTGGCTATAGTCGCGCGTGCCGTAGAACATGTTGGCCCGGTTGTAATAGGCCACCGCCGGCGCGTTGTTGTTCTTGATGGTCTGGTTGACCTCCTGGATCACCCGGTCATCGTCGCGCTTGTTCTCGTAGACGCTCGAGCGGTTGTTGGCCGCGATGGCATAGTTTTCTGTGGACCGGATCGTGGAGTCACCCTCGGCGACGCCGGGGTCGTAGTCACGCTTGTCGTAGTTGGTGATGCCGCGGTCGCGGAACGCGCCTGCGTAGTTCGGGTTGATCTTGATCGCCGTGTTCAGGTCGCTGCTGGCGCGATCGTAATCGCGTTTGTCGTAATACGCGATGCCGCGATTGTAAAACGCCAGCGCATAGTTCGGGTCGAGCTTGATCGCCTGCTGGTAATCGCCGATGGCGTGATCAGTGTCGCCCTTGTTGCGGAACGCGAAACCGCGGTTGTTATAGACCAGCGGATCGTTGGGGTTGAGCTTGATCGACTGGTCGAAATCGGCGATGGCGCGGTCGGAGTCGTGCTTGTCGTCATAAGCCAGGCCGCGGCTGTTGTAGGCCGCCGCATAATTCGGGTCGAGCTTGATCGCCGCGTTGTAGTCGGCGATGGCGCGGTCGTAGTCTTTCTTGCCGTAGAACACGTTGCCGCGGTTGTAGAGCGCGACTGCGTTGGCCGGATCGAGCTTGATGGCCTGATCGAAATCCGCCACGGCGCGGTCGAGATCGCCCTTGTTGCGGAAGGCGGAGCCGCGGTTGTGGAAGGCGCGGGCATTGCCGGGATCGAGCTTCACGGCCTGATCGAAATCAGCCAGTGCCCGGTCGGTGTCGCCCTTCATGCCGTAGGTCACACCGCGGTTCTCGAACGCCGCCGCCAGCCCGGGGTCGAGCTTGGTGGCCTGCTCGAAGCTAGCCAATGCGCGGTCGAGCTCGCCCTTGCCGCGGTAGGCCAGGCCGAGATTGTTGAAGGCAAGCGCGTTCTTTGGCTGGAGCTGTGCCACCCGGCCAAAGTCGGCGACGGCGGGGGCATAGTC
The DNA here is from genome assembly GCA_963702635.1 of uncultured Alphaproteobacteria bacterium. GTDB lineage: Bacteria > Pseudomonadota > Alphaproteobacteria > Rhizobiales > Xanthobacteraceae > Z2-YC6860. The sequence continues at coordinate 864,089 of CAVPDL010000001.1, read as the reverse complement.
GCCCTTGTCGCGCAGGGCCAGGCCGCGGTTGTACAGCGTCAGCGCGTCGTTCGGGTTGACCTTGAGCGCCGCGTCGAAGTCGGCGATGGCGCGGTCGTAGTCGTGCTTTTCGTAATGAGCGTTGCCGCGGTTATAGAGCGCCACAGCGTTTGCCGGATCGAGCTTGATGGCCTGGTCGTAATCGGCTGTGGCGTGTGCGATGTCGCCCTTGTTGCGATAGGCGTAGCCGCGGTTGTTGTAGGCCAGCGCGTCGTTCGGATTGAGTTTGATGGCCTGGTCGAAATCAGCGATTGCGCGGTCGGCGTCGCCCTTGGCGCCATAGGCGACGGCGCGGTCGTAGTAGGCCGCGGCGTCGTTGGGGCTCAGCTTGATCGCCTGGTTCGAGATCGGCGATGGCGCGGTCGTAGTCGCGCTTGGACAGATAGGCGTTGCCGCGCGCATAAAACGCGGCCGTGTAGCTCGCGTTGAGCTTGATCGCGGCGTCGAAGTCGGCGATTGCGCGATCGATCTCGCCGCGATTGCGCAGCGTCAGGCCGCGGTTGTAATAGGTCAGCGCATTCCTGGCGTCGAGCTTGATCGACTGGTCGAAATCGGCCAACGCATGCGCGGTGTCGCCGCGCGCCCCGAAGGCCAGACCGCGGTCGTTATAAGCCAGCGCATAGTTGGCGTTGAGCTTGATCGCCTGATTCTGGTCGGCGATGGCGCGGTCGATGTCTCGCTTGTTGGCGTAGGCGTTGCCGCGATTGTGATAGATCAGCGGATCGCCCGGATTGAGCTTGACTGCCTCGCTGTAGCTCTCGATGGCGCGAGTCGTAGTCGCCCTTGTCGTAGATAGGCGTTGCCGCGGTTGTAGAAAGCGAACGCGTAGCTCGGATTGAGCTTGATGGCCTGCTCGTAGTCCGCGAGCGCGCGGTCGATGTCGCCCTTCACGCTGTAGGCCACGCCGCGGTTGGTGTAGGACGGCGCGTTTTTGGTGTCGATCGAGATCGCCTGGTCGAAGTCCTTGATGGCGCGGTCGAGATCGCCCTTGGCGCCGTAGGCGAGGCCGCGATCGTTGAACGCCAGCGCGTCGTTGCCGTTGAGCTTGATCGCCTGGTCGAGGTCCGCGATCGCCTTGTCGTAGTCGCGCTTGCCGCGCATAGGCGTTGCCGCGGTTGTGGAAGGCGAGCGCGATCTTGCCGTCGAGCTTGATCGCCTGTGAGAAGTCGGCGATGGCGCGGTCGAAGTCGCGGCGCGCGTACTGGGCGATGCCGCGGTTGTAATAGGCGAACGCGTCCTTCGGATCGATCCTGATCGCGGCGTCGAAATCGGCCACGGCGCGGTCGTAGTCGCGCAGGTCGTAGTAGGTCAGGCCGCGGTCGTAGTAGGCCAGCGCGGTCTTGGGGTCGAGCTTGATGGCCTGGTCGAAATCGGCCAGCGCACGATTGAGATCGCGCTTGCCGTAGAAGGCGTTGCCGCGATTGTAGAACGCCACGCCGTATGCCGGGTTGATCCTGATCGCCTGAGTTGTAGTCGGCGATCGCCTTGTCGAACTCGCCCTTGGAGCTGAACTCGAGCCCGCGATCGTTGAAAGCGAGCGCAAAGCTCGGGCTGAGCCTGAGCTGGCGCGGCGCGGCCGCGGCGCCGCTGTCATAACCATGCTGACGATCGATGGTGCGATCCTTCGGATTGGCGGCAACCACCATGGCACGTTGGCCTTGGCGAGCTGCTCGAAGTCGGCGATGGCGCGCTCGTAGTCGTGCTTGTCGTAGTGCGCGACGCCGCGATCATGCAGCGCCAGCACGTTGGCCGGATCGAGCTTGATTGCCTGATCGAAGCTCGCGATGGCGCGCTCGTAGTCGAGCTTGTCGTAAAATGCCGTGCCGCGATTGTACATCGCCACCGCATAGTCCGGCTTGAGCTTGATCGCGGCGTCGAAGTCGTCGATGGCGCGGTCGTACTTGCCCTGGTTGCGATAGGCGATGCCGCGGTTGTTGAACGCCACAGCGTTGTTGGCGTCGAGCCCGGATGACCTGGTCGAAATCCTTGATGGCGCGATCGTTGTCGCCCTTGGCGCCGTAGGCGATGCCGCGATCGTTGAAGCGCCGCCAGATCGTTGGCGTCGAGCTTGATCGCCTGGCTCAGATCGGCGATGGCGCGGTCGTAGTCGCCGCGGTCGTATTGGGCGAGGCCGCGGTTGTGGAACGCCGCGGCGAAGCTGCCGTTGATCTTGATCGCGCGGTCGAAATCGGCGACGGCGCGGTCGTTGTCGCCGCGTCGCCCGATAGGCCTGGCCGCGGTTGTTGTAGGCGAGGTCGTAGTTCGGATTGAGCCTGATCGCCTGATCGAAATCGGCGATGGCGCGGTCGTTGCGGCCCTTGGCGGTCTGCGCGCTGCCGCGATCGTTGTAGGCCAACGCATTGTTCGGGTTGAGCTTGAGCGTTGCGTCGAAGTCGGCGATGGCGCGGTCGAAGTCCTGCTTCTCGGCGAGCGCGCTGCCGCGCTTGATAGAGGCTCTGCCAGTCGTTCGGATTGATCTTGATCGCGGCGTCGAAATCCTTGATCGCGCCGTCGAGATCGCCCTTGCCGCGATAGAGCCTGGCCGCGGCTGTTGTAGGCTGCCTCGTAGTTCGGGTTGACCGCGATGGCCTGGCTGAAATCGGCGATGGCGCGCTCGATATCGCCCTTGGCCTTATAGGTCAGGCCGCGGTTGTTGTAGGCGACGTCGTACTTCGGATTGACCTTGATCGCCTGGTTGAAATCCTCGATGGCGCGGTCGGCGTCGCCCTTGCCGCGATAGATCAGGCCGCGGTTGTTGTAGGCGATGTCGTAGTTCGGATTGAGCCGGATCGCCTGGGTGAAATCGGCGATGCGCGCGATCGGTCTTGCCGGTCGCGGCGTTGACCAGGCCGCGGTCGTTGTAGGCGCCGGCGAACTTGCCGTCGAGCCGGATCGCGTTGTCGAGATCGGCGATGGCGCGGTTGTAGTCCTGCCTGTTGCTGTAGGCGAGGCCGCGGCTGGCGAAGGCCGCGGCGAACTTCGGATCGAGCTTGATCGCCTGATCGAAATCGGCGATGGCGCGGGTGCTATCGCCCTTGTCGCGATAGGCGAGGCCGCGATCGTGAAAGGCCGCCGCGCTGTTCGGGTTGAGCCGGATCGCCTGATCGAAATCGGCGATGGCGTGGGCGTAGTCGCGCTTGTCGTAGTAGGTGGTGCCGCGATTGGCGTAGGCCGCGGCGAACTTCGGATCGAGCTTGATGCGCCTGCTCGAAGTCGGCGATGGCGTTGTCGTTGGCGCCCATGTTCCAATAGGCGAAGCCGCGGTTGTTGTACGCCGCCGCGTTCTTCGGATTGATCTTGATGGCCTGGCGCGAAATCCGAGATCGCGTGCTCGAAGTCGCGCTTGTCGCGGATACGCCATGCCGCGGTTGTAGTAGGCGGCGTCGTAGTTCGGGTTGGCCTTGATCGCCTGGTCGAAGTCGGCGATGGCGCGGTCGAGATCGCGCTTGCCCGAGATAGACCTCGCCGCGGTTGTTCAGGGCGACCGCGAACTTGGCGTCGAGCCGGATCGCCTGGTCGAAGTCCTGGATGCCGCGGTCGGTCTCGCCCCGGGCGACGTAGGCGAGGCCGCGGATGTTGAAGGCCAGCGGATAGTTCGGCCGGCCGTTGATCGCCTGGTTGAGGTCGGCGATGGCGCGGTCGTAGTCGCGCCGCTCGTAGTAGGCGAGACCGCGATTGTAGTAGGCCGGCGCGTAGCCCGGATTGATCCGGATCGCCTGCTCGTAGTCGGCCAGCGCCTTGTCGTGCTCCGCGCCGATCCCAATAGGCGAGGCCGCGGTTGTAGAACGCGAGCGCATTGCGGGCGTCCATCCGGATCGACTGGCTGAAGTCGGCGATGGCGCGTTCCTGATCGCCCTTGTCGCGGAATGCGAGGCCGCGGTTGTAGTACGGCAGCGGATTCTTCGGATCGAGCTTGATCGACTGATCGAAGTCGGCCAGCGACTTGTCCATCTCGCCCATGGCGCGGAACGTCAGGCCGCGATTGTAGTAGGCAAGCGAGTCCTTCGCGTCGAGCTCGATCGCCTTGCTGAGATCGGCGACCGCTTTATCGTAATCGTGACGGTCGTAATAGACGACGCCGCGGTCGTAATAGGCCAGCGCATAGTTCGGATTGATCTTGAGCGCCTGGTTGTAGTCGGCGATGGCGCGGTCGTAGTCGCGCTTGTCGTAATAGGCGTTGCCGCGGTTGTAGTAGGCGAGCGCGAAGTCCGGGCTGATCAGGATCGCCTGGTCGTAATTGTTGATCGCGGTGTCGGTCTCGCCCTTGTTGCGATAGGCCAGGCCGCGGTTGTTGTAGGCGAGCGAGTCCTTCGGGTTGATCTGGATGGCCTGATCGAAGTCGGCGATCGCGTGGTCGGTCTCGCCCTTCGAGACATAGGCCAAGCCGCGGTCGTTGATCGCCTGGGTAAGGCTCGAATTGATCTTCACCGCGGAATCGAAATCGCGGATGGCGCGGTCGTAGTCGCGCATGTCGCGATAGGCTAGGCCGCGGTTATGATAGGCGAAGGCGTCGTTCGGGGTGATCTTGAGGACCAGATCGAAATCCGGCACCGCGCGCTCGGGCTCGCCCTTGGCGCGATAGGCCATGGCGCGGTTGTAGATCGCGAGCGTGTTGCGCGGATTGAGCTTGATCGCCTGGGTCAGGTCGGCGATGGCGCGGCTGTAGTCGCGCTTCTCGTAGAGCGCGTGGCTGCGGCTTGAATAATAGTTCGCTTGCCGCGGATCGAACTTGATCGCCTGATCGAAGTCGGCGATGGCGTTGTCGAGCTCGCCCTTGGCGCTTGTAGGCGGTGGCGCGGCTGAAATAGACCGCGGCGCTCTTGCCATCGAGCTTCGATCGACTCGCCCAGATCCTTGATGGCGTTGTCGAGATCGTCCTTCTCGCGATAGGCGTCGCCGCGGTGATGATAGATCGTCGCAAGCGTCGCGCCCTTGTCGCGCGCCGGCGTCGATCACCACGGTGCAGGCCGCGATCATCGCGTCTGGCCGGCGTGTCCTTGTTTCAGGCAGGCCTGCCGCTCGGCTGATGTTCTGCGGCGGCGGCTCGGGCTTCGGCCGCTGCTGCGGCTGAGCCTGCTGCTGCGGCCCCGGTCGTTGAGCTGGACGCTGCGGTAGGCGCGTGCGAAGGCGCGGCGTGACGCTGCGGTGCGTGAGTTGTAGCGGCGCTGTTGCTGCGCCCACGGCGGCATCTGCGCGAAGGACTGCGTTGCTTGGAGCAGAATGCCTGCGACCAGCGCCGCCCCGCCGATGACGTGCCGCATTCCCCTGACCATTACCGCCTCTTCAGGTCGCTTGGCAGCATGCGCCGCACTGGACCTCGTCTTGTGCCTGCTCGCGCTCTATAGCCCGAGAACGTTGGTAAACGTTGAGCTTTCGGCAGGTAACATTAATCGCGGCGCGCGCATTTTCTCGATTTCAGCGCACGTTTTCGCGTCGCGCTATTCGCCATTTGTGCACGATGAAATGCGCGGTGAAGCAGGCGTGAACACGGTCGCTCGAATTGTTCCGATCGGATTAGCACGGTGCTTACAGGAATGCGGCGGCGGCGCGGTTAAGACTAACGCGATCAATTCGGCCCCGACGTCCGACTTCTCCTTGGCGCTTTCGACCGTTATGCGACTACAAAATTCCTCACATCCGGAATTTGGCGGCCACCGGTACAGCGCGATGAATCTGATCCTCGTCAAGATGTTTGCCACCGCGCTCGCGCTCGCGCAGGTGACGACGCATCCGGAAACGCTGAAGACCGAATTCGATCCGGCCAAGGACCAGCCCGAGGTCGTGCAGCTTCTCAAGGACGGCTGCGCGCACATGCGCAAGGCGTTCGACATCGAGGACCTCAATCTCGATTCGCTGATCGACACCGCGCATGGCCGATCCGCAGACCGTCGCCGGCGAGATCAAGGCATTCCGCGGCATCAATTTCGACGACCTCGCCGCCGCCTACAAGCAGCTCTGCGGCAACGATCCGGTCGACAACGAGCGGTTCGACTTCAAGCAGGTGATCGAGTTCTACAACGGCGTGGCCGCGCATCTGCCCGACCACAACAGGCTGAAGAACCTCAAGCTGCCCGGCACCAGCACCGTGCTCGACAGCAAAGGCGACAAGTTCGCCGAGCTGTTCGAATCCGACCAGCGCCGCGTCTGGGTGCCGCTCGACCCAAATTCCCGAATACGTGCAGCGCGCGTTCGTCGCCGCCGAGGACAAGCGCTTCTACCAGCACAAAGGCATCGACGAGCGCGGGCTGATTCGCGCCTTCATCACCAATATCGCCGAGCCCGGCCGGCCGCAGGGCGGCTCCACCATCACCCAGCAGGTCGCCAAGAACCTGCTGGTCGGCGACGACGTCAGCTATGAGCGCAAGATCCGCGAGATGATCGTGGCTTCGCGCATCGACCAGTCGCTGAGCAAGGACGAGACGCTCGAAATCTATCTCAACTCGATCTATCTCGGCCGCGGCGCCTGGGGCATCGACATGGCGGCGCGCGGCTATTTCAAGAAGCCGGCATCGGGGCTCAGCGTGACCGAAGGCGCCATGCTCGCCGCCATGGCCAAGGGCCCGGCCTATTTCAGCCCCGATCGCTATCCGGAGCGTGCACGCGAGCGCTATGCCTACGTGCTCAAGCGAATGCAGGAGGACAAGGTCGCCGGCGCCGAGGGGATCGATCCCGGCGTCACGCCGCTGCCGCATATCCTCCCCTACGAGCGGCCGCGGCGCGAGGCGGGATTCCACTTCGTCGATCATCTGATGCACGAGGCCAAAACCCTGGTCGGCATGCAATCGCTGACCTCGGAATCCTACACGGTGCGCTCCACCATCAATTCCAAGCTGCAGCGCGCCGCCGAAGAAGCGCTGCAGAACGGGCTGGCGCGCTACGAGATGTCAAGCAACCGGGCCAAATACGAAGGGCCGGAGCTCAATCTCGGCGAGCTCAACATGCGGGTCGAGACCGAGCAGAGCACGCGGGCGCTGCGGCGCGGCCGCATCGTCAAGCCGGTCTGGCAGATCGCGCTGCAACGAGCGCGGCTGCCGCTCTACGACGTGCATTGGCCGGCCGCGGTGGTGCTGGGCAACGCCGGCAAAGGCCAGATCAAGGTCGGCCTGCACGACGGCCGCGTGATTCCGCTGACGGTGCCGGAAGGTGTCGCGCCGGATGCGATGCACGTCAACGACGTGATCTATATCAACCTCATCGAGGGCAAGAAGCCGGGCGACGCGCGCGCCGAGCTTCGCGTGCGGCCGAAAGTGCAGGGTGCAGTGCTGGTTCTGGAAAACAAGACCGGGCGCATTCTGGCGATGGTCGGCAGCTTCTCCTACCCGCTGAGCCAGCTCAACCGCGCCAGCCAGGCGCTGCGGCAGCCTGGGCTCATCGATCAAGCCGATCACCTATCTCACCGCCTTGCACACCGGCCTGCAGCCCAACACGCTGGTGCTGGACGCACCGGTCACGCTGCCGTCGATTCCCGGCGTCACCACGCATTCCTGGACGCCGAAGAACTACGACGGCCAGAGCTGGGGCTCGATCACGCTCCGCCGCGCGCTGGAGAACTCGAAAAACCTGGTTACCGCGCGGCTGCTCGAGGGCATCGACAAGGATCCGACCAAGAGCCTGGAGATGATCTGCAATCTCGCTATGCAGGCCAAGATCTACCCGGAGTGCATCAAGAACTATCCGTTCGTGCTCGGCGCCCAGCCGCTGAGGATGATCGATCTCGCCCAGTTCTACGCCGCCATCGCCAACGAAGGCCAGCGCGTCATCCCTTATTCGATCGAGTCGATCGAACAGCACGGCCATGCGGTCTACAAGCACCAAACGCCGCCACCGCTGGTGCTGGCCGACGGCGACCGCGCCGCGTTCTATCAACTGCGCACCATCCTCGAAGGCGTGGTGGCGCGCGGCACCGCGGCGTCGATGCGCGATCTACGCCCATTTCATCGGCGGCAAGACCGGCACCACCGAGAACGAAAACGACGCCTGGTTCGTGGGCTTCACCAGCGACGTTACCGTCGCCGCCTGGGTCGGCTACGACAACGCCCGTGGCAGACGCACGCTCGGCGCCACCCAGACCGGCGGCAAGGTCGCAGTGCCGATCGTGCGGTCGATCATCGAGGCAAGCTGGAATCTCTATGGGTCGAAGACACCGCTGCCGCCGCCCTCGGCCGAAGCGGCGCGCCATCTCAAGGCATTGCCGATCGACTACAACAGCGGAAATCGTCTGGCTCACGCCGGTCCGAATGCCTTTACCGAGTACTTCCGGCTCGACGCTCAGAAGCGGGTGCGCGACACTCAATATGCACTCGGCAGCCGTCACGTGGCGACGCGGAGCGAGCCGCGGCCCGTGCAGAGCCCCGCCGAGGCCCGCATGATGACCCTGCCGCCGGCCGCCTCGGCGCGCATGAACATGCCGCCGGAGCGAATGCCACGAAACCTGCGGGAGCTGCTCGGCCGTTGAACACACAAATCGAACAATGTTTTGCGAGAATTTGGTTTGGAAGCACGGTAAAACGGAAGTTGAGGTAGCTGCCATGTGGACACGAAGCTCGACCGCCGCGATCCTGGTGTTTGCGACCAGCGTCGCTTTCGCCGCCGCGGCGCAGGATTTTCAGATCGTCAAGGTCGCCTCGGTCGCAGGAGCGGCCATCGATGGCCTCAAGCCGAAGACGATCTTCTTCACCGATCACCGCATCGACGACAAAACCGACAAGGGCGCCTTCATCCATTTCGACGAATGGGCGAAGACCAAGCCCAACGAGTTCAAGTTCCTCAACCTGTTCCCGGCCTTCAAGGAGGGCATGGTCCACAAGATCATCGACGGGTCGAAGAAGGAGGTGAAGGACGCGCTGCAGATGTATATCACCGAGGCGCGCTTCATGCTGTCTCGGCCGGCCGAGTCCGTCGATCTCAAGAGCTACGCGACGCTGCCGTTCATTCAGAGCATCGATCCGTCGATCAAGCACGAGGCGATCCAACCGGCTGACGTGTCCGTGCTCAAGGACGAGAAGTCTGCCAACAACAAGAACCCTGACCGCGCCTGGTGTGTCGGCCAGGGCGTCACCGCCTGCGTCCGCTCGCACTACAAGCTCGAAGGCAAGCTGCCGATCGGCGTGGCGCTCGCCAACAAGCTGCGCGACAGCGACAAGAAACTTTCCGACTCGATCGATTTCGAGAGCGAGCTGCGGCTGCTGGCCGCGGCGGACGTTGATCAGGACGGCCTGAAGAAACTGACCGGCATCGATACGCCGGTCGCCGGCGATGCTTGAGCAGAACATGTTCTACGTCAACCAGGTGATGCGCTTCGGCAAGCTCATCGCTGTGTTCCAGCCCAATCCGGCCGACGCCAAGAGTTCGGTCGCGACCGTGATGATCGCGCTCGCCGTCGGATCCAGCACGCTCGAAATGAAGAAGAAATACGAGGCGGTACCGGTGCTGCGAAACCTGGTGCCGTCGCAGGTGCTGCTCGGCAACAGCTCGTTCAACACCGGCAATTCGATCAGCGCGGGCCTGCCGAGCTACGTGCGCAACCGCATCAAGGCGATCGCCGATATTCTCGATCGCGGGTGATCGTAGCGCGCCTGTTTGCAACGCAAGCGGCCCGCTTCGGCGGGCCGTTATGATTCCCGCGCCCGATTGACGGCCTTCAACGGAGCCTGCGCCGGTATTCGATACGCCGGCGACGCATGTCCCGCTTCACCGGCACGATTGACAGGCCCTGTTGCACGACAATCCCATGAGCTAATGTGATCGCGGCGCCGGCCGCATGAAAACAGCCACGCCGCCGCCCGAGGGAGCCACGCTATGCTCGAGCGCACGCCGCCGCAGTTCCGCGAACTGCACGAAATCACCATGCAGACCGACACGCGCGACATCCTCGCGCACGCCACGCGGCAGGCGGCAAGCTACGAGGATTACTTCCTCGTCGACATCGACGCCCATGTCACCGAGACCTCGTTCTGGCCGGAGATTCTTGCCTCGATCGACAACGAAGTGATCCGCCATATGGGCGAAGCCGTCGCTGGCCGTCCCGGCAGCGGCAACGTCGCGCTGCTCAGCAACCAGCCGGGCATCCTGTATCAGCATGTCTACGGCCGCATCCCGCATCAGCAGGGGCTGATGGAGAAGGTCGAGAAAAAGGGTGTGCATCATTTCACCGAGCTGGCTCGCCGTTCGATGGATGCGCTCGGCCTCGACTACCAGATCGTGTTCCCGACCCCGATGCTCACACTTGGCATGCATCCGCAGGACGAGATCGAGGCGGCGCTGGGCGCGGCCTACAACAAGTGGCTGGTCGAGCGGATTCTCCCCGAGGACGACCGGCTCAAGGGCCTGATCTATCTGCCGTTCAACACGCCCGAAGCCTGCGTCGAAGAGGTGAAGAAATACGCCCATGTCGACAGCATCATCGGCTTCACCGTTTGCTCGACCCGCAACAAGCCGGTGCATCACAACAACTACATGAAGCTCTACGCGATGATGGAGGAGACCGGCAAACCGTTCGCCTTTCACTCCGGTTTCAACTGGAACGATCCGTCGTTCCTGCAGCTCAACCGCTTCATCTCCATGCACGCGCTGTCGTTCGTGCACTACAGCTTGATCCACATGACCAACTGGATCATGAACGGGCTGCCCGAGCGCTTCCCGAAGCTGAAGCTGTTGTGGGTCGAGAGCGGGTTGGCCTGGATTCCGTTTCTGATGCAGCGGCTCGACCACGAGTATCAGATGCGCACCTGCGAGGCGCCGATGCTGAAAAAGCTGCCGAGCGAGTATATGAGCGACATGTTCTATACGAGCCAGCCGCTGGAGAAGACCAACCTGAAGCTGCTGCAGGCGACGATGGAGGCCTTCAAGGCCGACACGCAGTTACTCTACGCGTCGGATTGGCCGCACTGGGACTTCGATGCGCCAAGCTCGATCACGACGCTGCCGTTCCTCAACGAACAGGCCAAGCGCAACATCCTCGGCCTCAACGCCGCGCGCATCTTCGACCTCAAGGTCGAGCGCAAGCGGCCGAAAGCAGCCGATGTGCTGGCGGCAAGGCCGGGCGTGTCCTGATGGCGGTTTCGGTGCGGCCGGAAGCGCGGGCGCTGGGCGGCGACTTCGTCGAAGCTGCCGAGCGAGCGCTGTCGTCCGGCCGGCCGGAGCAGGTGTCGGATGCAGAACTTGAGCGGGTGATGACGGCGGCGGTGCGGCTCTACGCCGCCAAGGCTGAGACCGACAGGCCGCCGTCGCAGCCGATCACGCCGTCTGCCGTGACGCCGACCGAGATCGTGGTCACGGTGAGTGATCTGATCCGCGCCGCCGGCCTCAATCTGTGGGACGTGTCGATGTGGTTCAACAGAACGAAGCGGTAGGGGGAAAACATGCGTGAGGTGAACGTCGGTGCGGCGTCGGATTTCAAAGACCCCGGCCGCAAGATCATCGGCTTCGAGAATTTCGAGGTCGCCGTGTTCAAGCTCGGCGGCGAATTCTATGCCTACCTCAATCACTGCCCGCACATGGGCGGACCGGCCTGCCAAGGCAAGATGATCGCCAAGGTCGAGGAAGACATTGCGCCGGACCGCACCAGCAAGGGCATGATCTTTTCCAAGACCAAGATGCATGTGGTCTGTCCGTGGCACGGCTTCGAGTTCGACATCCGCACCGGCCGCCATCCCGGCAATTCCAAGGCGCGGCTGCGGCCGATGAAGGTTGCAGTGTCGGACGGCGACGTCATCGTCACCGTGCCGGACGTGCGCGAGCATGTGCCGGTGGTACCGGAAGTCGATATCAGCGTTTCGCCGGGACGGGCCTGAACTCGCCGGTTGCCTTATCGAGCACCGACAGCTCACCGGTCGCCACGCCGAAATAGGCGCCATGCAGCGTGACTGCGCTGTGTTCGATCAGCTTGCGCAGGCGCGGGAATGTCATCAGGTTGTCGAGCGTGTTGACGATCGACGCCTTCTCCATGCGTTCGAGATATTCGGCGTGCGACATGCTGCCGCGTGGCCCGACCTTGGCGGCGGCTGGCGCCATCAGCGACATCCATCGGCCGATGAAGTCGCCGGGCGATAGCGGCTCGTGTTCCTCGGCAAAGGCTTTCACGCCGCCGCAGTGGGCATGACCGAGGACGACAATGTCCTTGACCTTGAGCGCAGCGACACCGAACTCGAGCGCAGCCGATACGCCGTGATAGGTTCCACCGGTCTCGAATGGCGGCACCAGGTTGGCCACATTGCGCACGACGAATAGCTCGCCTGGGCCGGCATCGAAGATCACCTCTGGCGAGACGCGGGAATCGCAGCAGCCGATCACCATGATCTCGGGCGTCTGGCCGCGCTCGGCGAGCTCCCGGTAGCGGCCCTGCTCGGATTGCAGCCGCCCTTCGGCGAAGGCGCTATAGCCGTCGATCAAACGCTGCGGAAAAGTCATGTTCATGTCCAAGTAAACGTCATGCCCATATGGCCATGGTAAGGCCGAATTCTATCGCGCGACGGCGGGTTCGGAAACGGCGTGGCCAGCCCCTTGTGAATGCGCCGCGCAATGGCTGCGCAAGCCAGCGCGTCGAGCAGGTCATCGACGCCTGCGCCTTTGGGCGGGGGCGCATCGAAGGCCTCATCCGGAATGCCGGCAGTGGCAAGCAGGCGACGACGCAGCGTCAAGCCGGGCTGGTAAGGCCGGCTTTTGACCTTTTTCGGCTCGGTCAGCGCCTGCTCGCCGTTCAGCCGCCAGAAGGCCAACTCGGGATGCACCTCGAACACCCTGGCCGCAGGCGCGTCGCGTAGCGCCTCGTCCACCTCGCGGATTTTTGGCGCGATGTTAAAGAGCTGCTTCGACACCTTGCGCGGCGGGTCGGAGGTTTCAAGCGCGATGCGGCAGGCCTCGGCGTAGTCTCGCGCATAGATAGCAGCCCGTGACGGAACCGAGAACACCGACGATTGCCGCGCGCCGAGCAGTGGCCGCACTTGGTTTTCCGCCGCCCGTCCGCCTGTCCCGGCGCGCTCGGGCAATCCGATCGGCATATCGACGGCGACCACAGCCGGCATCTCGGGCGCGCCGAGCACATCGGCAAAGCGCGGCACGGTCCGCACACGCACCTCGCCGCCGCATGGGCGGACAAAGACCGCAATCCATCCGGCGACGCAGCCATCGACGCCGGCAAGCCATGCATCCTGGTCGGCCGCACTCATGGCGCACAGGCTGGCACAGCCGTTGCGGCGCCGCTACGGTGGGAAAGCTGGAGGGCTGTCAATGACGTTTCGTCCGCGCCGCAGCGTGCTGTACATGCCGGGCTCGAATGCCCGCGCCATCGAGAAGGCGCGCACGCTTCCGGTCGACGGCGTCATCCTCGATCTCGAAGACGCGGTCGCACCAGACGCCAAGGAGCAGGCCCGCAAGCAGGTCATCGAAGCCGTCAAGGCCGGGGGGTTCGGCTCCCGCGAGGTGTTCATCCGGGTCAACGGCATCGACACGGAATGGCATGCCGACGACATGCAAGCAGCCGCCCATGGCGGGCCTGACGCCATCCTGGTGCCGAAGATTTCGGAGGTGGTGCAGCTCGAACGCGTCGGCCAACGCCTGCTCGACATGAAGGCCGACTTGAAGGTCCGCGTGTGGGCGATGATCGAGACCCCGCAGGCGATCTTCAACATCAATTCGCTCGCCGCCGAAGCGCACGATTCCGAGACCAGGCTCGCGGGCTTCGTCATGGGCACCAACGATCTCGCCAAGGAGACGCGGGCGCGGCTGATGCCCGGGCGGGCGCCGATGCTATCGTGGCTGGCGCAGTGCCTCCTTGCCGCCCACGCCCACGGCATCGATATCCTCGACGGCGTCTACAACGACCTGAGCGACACCAAAGGCTTCGAAGCCGAATGCGCGCAGGCGCGCGACATGGGCTTCGACGGCAAGACCTTGATCCATCCGAACCAGGTCGAGCCGTGCAACAACGTGTTCTCGCCGAGCACCGATGAGATCGCCCAGGCCCGCAAGCTGATCGCCGCCTTCGATCTGCCGGAGAACAGGGAGAAGGGCGTGGTGCAGATCGACGGCCGCATGGTCGAGCGCATGCATGCCGAGATGGCGCGGCGCACGGTTGCGATCGCCGAAGCGATCGCGGCGCCGAAAGGCTGAATTTCCCGGGAGACGTCCAATGCTGCGGCTGTACCACTACTGGAGCTCGGTTTGCTCGCAGAAGGTCCGCATGTGCCTCGCCGAAAAGGGCCTCGACTGGGAGAGCCGGCACGTCGACATCTTCGCGTTCGAAAATTACGAGCCGACTTATACCCGCCTCAACCCCAAGGCCGTGGTGCCGACGCTCGATCACGACGGCCACATCCTGATCGAGTCCAATATTATCCTTGAATATCTCGAGGACCTGTTCCCGGATCGGATGCCGCTTCGTCCGGACGATCCGTTCGAGCGCTCGGTCATGCGGCTCTGGGTCTATAACTCCGAGGAGCTGGCGCACTGGAACGTCAACGTCTGCTCGCACAACCTGCGTCACGCCAAGCGCATGGACCAGCGCTACAGCCACGAGGAACAGATGGCGGCGGCATTGCGCTGCCCCAATCCGATGATCGCATTGCGTCTCAAGCGGCGCCTTGAGGTTGGCGTGTCGGTCGAGGAGGAGGACGAGGCCTATGCCAAGCTCGACTACCTGCTCGACCAGATGGAGCAGCGGCTGGCCGACGGCCCATGGATCGCCGGCAAGACGTTCACCCTGGCCGACGTCGCCATGGCGCCGATGGTCAATCGCATCGAGGTGCTGGCGCGGCCGGAGATGCTGGCGCCGGCGAAGCGACCGCGCGTCGCCGATTGGTGGCAGCGCATCCAGGCCCGGCCGGGCTACCAAACGGCGTTCGCGTTCAAGAATCCTGACACCAAGGATCCGGTGAAGCGATAGTGCCTTCGGTCATTCCGAAGCGCGAGCGGTGATGCCGCCCCGGCGTATGGTCGCCATGCACGGAGACAGGGTTCAGGCGCCGGCCGCGCGGCTCACCTGAAGCTTAACGGATTTCCGCCAAACCGCCGGCTGGACTAACTAATCGTTGTGGGTTTCGTGGATGCTGACCGCGCCGCGCTTCCAATAGCCCGCGGCCTTGACGAAGGCCTTGTCGAGGCCGCACTCGTCGATCAGGTGGCGGCGCAACAGCTTTGCGGTCTGCGATTTGCCAGCGGCCCAGGCGTAACCGTCGCCGGTGGTCGGAAGCTTCAGGGCGCGCACCGCGTCGAGCAGCGGCGCCGGATCTTCGGCGCGCGACAGCGGTCGCTGCACCCAGGTGGTTTCGACCTCGGCCCGGCTGGTGAAGCTCTGCTTCTCCGCGGGCCCGGTGATGGCGGCGACCACGATGGCGCGGGCACCGCCGCGCAACTCCTCGAGCCTGCGCCCGATCGCCGGCAGGGCGGTTTCGTCGCCGACGAACAGATACCAGTCGAAATCGTCCGGCACGACGAACGATCCGCGCGGTCCGCCGACGGCAAGCTGCTGTCCGGCTTTCGCCTGAACCGCCCAGCTTGTCGCAGGTCCGGCGTCGTGCAGCGCGAAATCGAGGATCAGCTCGTTGCGGCCGGCGTCGTAACGGCGCGGCGTATAATCGCGGCCGGGCGAGCGCTCGGCGTTCTCGGGCGCGTCCGGCGCCGGGATGGTCGGCGCGTTGCGGCCCGGGAGCGGGAAGAACACTTTGACGTGGTCGTCGTAGGATGCGCTCAGGAATCCGGTCAGATCGCCGCCAAGCGTGATCCGCGCCATCTGGGGCGTGAGGCGTTCGACACGCTGGACTGTGAGAATGCGGCGGCGGGCCTCGTGGCGGACGCGAGTAATGACGTGTTTGGTCAGGGTCGCTGCTTCGGTCATGAGCGGAAACTTATGGCCACGCGTTGCGACTTGAAAGAGGCGCGCTGGATCGCTCGTCTGGAATAGCTCTAACGGACGCCGGGCGAACTAAACCTGCCGTTCGACCATCCGTTTCTTGATCTCGGCGATGGACTTGGCCGGATTGAGGCCCTTCGGGCAGGCCTTGGTGCAGTTCATGATGGTGTGGCAGCGATAGAGCCGGAACGGATCCTCGAGATTGTCGAGCCGCTCGCCGGTTGCCTCGTCGCGGCTGTCGCTGATCCAGCGGTTGGCTTGCAGCAGCGCGGCCGGACCCAGATAGCGGTCCGAGTTCCACCAGTAGCTCGGGCATGAGGTCGAGCAGCAGGCGCACAGGATGCACTCGTAGTGACCGTCGAGCTTCAGACGGTCCTCGTGGCTTTGCTTCCATTCCTTCTCGGGCGGCGGCGACGTGGTCTGCAGCCATGGCTGGATCGAGGCGTATTGCGCGTAGAAGTTCGTCATGTCCGGCACCAGGTCCTTGACCACCGCCATGTGCGGCAGCGGATAGACTTTGATCGTGCCTTTGATCTCGTCCATGCCCTTGGTACAGGCGAGCGTGTTGGTGCCGTCAATGTTCATGGCGCAGGAACCGCACACGCCTTCGCGGCAGGAGCGGCGGAACGTCAATGTCGGATCGATCTTGTTCTTGATCCAGATTAACGCGTCGAGAACCATCGGCGCGCAGTCGTCGCGATCGACGAAGTAGGTGTCCATGCGCGGATTGGCGGTGTCGTCCGGGTTCCAGCGGTAGATGCGGAACGGCGTGACGTGGCGCGCGCCCGTCGGGCGTTGCCAAGTCTTCCCCTCGGTGATTTTCGAGTTCTTCGGAAGGGTGAGCTGGACCATGCACTAAGCCTCAATCAAGTCGAGCCGGCGTTCGATCCGCTCGACTTTTCGTTCGATCTGATCCATCCGATGTTCCATTCGGGCCATGTCGGAACGCATCAACGCCATGTCGTTTTTTATTACGACCAACTGATCCTCAATGGATCCAGCACGATCAATCAATTGTTCCAGTTTTTGCTCGAAATTATCCATTCGCCGATCGAGTTCGGCGCAGATATTCGAGAACCAGGTTTTCAGGCTCAGTCATACGACTATCGTACCATGAGTTGGATCAATACACCCTTGCCTTGGGCTCGATATAAGCGACGTCGTTGGTGAGCGTGTAGGTGTGGACCGGACGGTAGTCGATCTTCACGTTGCCCTTGTCGTCCATCCAGGTCAGCGTGTGCTTCATCCAGTTCTTGTCGTCGCGGTCGGGATGGTCCTCGCGGGCATGGGCGCCGCGGCTTTCGGTGCGGTTGAGCGCTGCGTCCATCGTCACCACGGCCTGCGCGATCAGGTTGTCGAATTCGAGCGTTTCGACCAGGTCGGAATTCCAGATCAGTGAGCGGTCGGTGACGCGGAGGTCGGAGGCCGCGCTGAACGCCTCATGGATCAGCTTGTGGCCTTCCCGCAAAACCTCGCCGGTGCGGAACACCGCGCAATTACTCTGCATCACCTTCTGCATGCGGGTGCGGAGCTCGGCCGTCGGTGTGCCGCCACTGGCGTTGCGGATCGCGTCGAGCCGCGACAGTGCCTTGTCGGCGGAGTCTTTTGGCAGCTCGGGCTGCTTGTCGTTCGCCGTCAGCTTCTCGGCGAGGTGCAGCGCTGCGGCGCGGCCGAACACCACGAGATCGATCAGCGAGTTGGAGCCGAGCCGGTTGGCGCCGTGCACCGAGACGCAGCCGGCCTCGCCGAGCGCCATCAGGCCCGGCACCACGGTGTCGGCGTCGCCGTTCTTCTTGGTCAGCGCCTCGCCCTTCCAGTTGGTGGCGATGCCGCCCATGTTGTAGTGCACGGTCGGGATCACCGGGATGGGCTCGCGGGTGAGGTCGACGCCGGCGAAAATGCGCGCGCTCTCGGTGATGCCGGGTAGCCGCTCGTGCAGCACCGCCGGATCGAGGTGATCGAGGTGCAGGAAGATGTGGTCCTTCTGCTTGCCGACGCCGCGGCCCTCGCGGATTTCGATGGTCATCGAACGCGACACCACGTCACGCGAGGCGAGGTCCTTGGCGGAGGGCGCGTAGCGCTCCATGAAGCGCTCGCCCTCGGAGTTGACCAGGTAGGCGCCTTCGCCGCGCGCGCCCTCGGTGATCAGGCAGCCGGCGCCGTAGATGCCGGTCGGATGGAATTGCACGAACTCCATGTCCTGCAGCGGCAGGCCTGCGCGCAGCACCATGGCGTTGCCGTCGCCGGTCTGGGTGTGGGCGCCGGTGCAGGACAGGTACGCCCGGCCGTAGCCGCCGGTCGCCAGCACCGTCGTCTGGGCGCGGAAGCGGTGAATGGTGCCGTCATCGAGGTTGAGCGCGATGACGCCGCGGCAGCGGCCCTCGTCCATGATTAGGTCGATGGCAAAGTATTCGACGTAGAACTCGGCCGAATGCTTCAGCGCCTGGCCGTACATGGTGTGCAGCATGGCGTGGCCGGTGCGGTCGGCGGCGGCGCAGGTGCGCTGCGCGGTGCCCTTGCCGAAATGCGTGGTCATGCCGCCGAACGGCCGCTGATAGATTTTTCCGTCTTCTTCGCGCCGCGAGAACGGCATGCCCCAGTGCTCGAGCTCGTAGACTGCAGCCGGCGCCTCGCGCACCATGTATTCGATGGCGTCCTGGTCGCCGAGCCAGTCGGCGCCCTTCACCGTGTCGTACATGTGCCAACGCCAGTCGTCCTCGCCCATGTTGCCGAGCGCGGCGGCGATACCGCCCTGCGCCGCCACGGTGTGCGAACGGGTCGGAAACACCTTGGTGATGCAGGCGGTCTTGAGGCCTGCTTCCGAGCAGCCGACCACGGCGCGCAGGCCCGAACCGCCGGCGCCGACCACGACCACGTCGTAGCTGTGGTCCTCGATGGGGTAGGCGCGACCGTTGGTCTTGGGCGCTGCGCCGTTGCTGCCGTTTCCAGCCATGACTTACAGTCCGAATGCGAGTTTCAGGATGGCGAACACCGCGGTGAACCCGACGGCGATCGAGAAGAACGTGTTGGCCATCAAACTGACGATCTTCCAGACCTCGTCATGGACATAGTCCTCAATGATGACCTGCATGCCGATCCACATGTGATAGGCGCTGGTCACGATGAACAGCAGCATGGTGATGGCGACGAAGCTCGAGCCGAGAATTTGCACCACCGCGGCGTGGTTGCGGCCGAGCAGTCCCACAATGATCACGATCACCGCAATGGTCAGCGGCACGTTGGCGACGGCGGTCAGCCGCTGATGCCAGAACACGCGGGTGCCGTGGTGCGCGGACCCGAGATGGCGGACGCGGCCGAGCGGGGTGCGAAGCGAATGCGGCGTATGGTCGGTCATCTGATGCCGCCCATGATCAGATAGCCGACGATCCACAGCACGATGGTGAAGCCGATCGATCCGATCAGCGAAGCCGCGGTCAGCCATTCACGTTCTGCCGCGCCGAAACCATAGCCCAGGTCCCAGATCAGATGCTTAATGCCGCCGAGCATGTGATGGATCAGCGCCCAGGTGAAGCCGAGCAGGAGCAGCCGGCCGAGCCAGGTTTCCATGAACCACTGCACCATGCTGTAGGCGTTCGGACCGGCCGCCGCCGCCGTCAGCCACCACACCAGCAGCAGCATGCCGAAAAACAACGCGGCTCCGGTGATGCGATGGACGATGGACATCATCATCGTCAGCGTCGGCTTGTAGATTTGCAGGTGCGGAGAAAGCGGACGGTCTCTCAAGCGGCTTGCCTTGACCTCGGCCATAGTCTCACTCCGGCGATTGACCGTATCGGCAGGTGGTAACCGATGGTCGGACGTGCCGCAACGCCGGTCAACGCACGGCGGCGATGCCTGACGCGCCCGTCGCAGAGACGAAGCGTCGCAGAATTGCTTCGCCAAGGACGAAACATGACGTTAGAATAGGCTCAATACAATGTGATTTTCCGATAGCCTACCTTCGGATTTAGCGAAGACTGACATGCGCTTCGACCTCGCCGATCTCAGCCTGTTCCGTCACGTGGTGGAGGCCGGCTCCATCACCCACGGCGCCGAGCGCGCCCATCTGGCGCTGGCCGCCGCCTCGACCCGCGTCCGCAACATGGAGGAGGCGTTGGGCGCGCCGCTCCTGGTGCGCGCGCGGCATGGCGTCACCCCGACCCAGGCCGGCCGCACCCTGCTGCAGCACGCCCGCACGATGCTGGAGCAGGCCGAACGGCTGCGCGAGGATCTCGGCGCCTATGCGGGAGGGCTCGCCGGCCAGGTCCGGGTGCTGTCCAATACCAATGCGCTCACCGAATTCCTGCCCGAGGCGTTGAGCGCGTTCCTGGCGGCCCATCCCAACGTCAGTGTCGATCTGGAGGAGCGGCTCAGCGACGAGATCGTGGGCCTCATTGCCGAAGGAGTGGGCGACATCGGCATCGTCGCCGGCACCGTCGATGCCGGCCGCCTGACCACCTATCCGTTCCGCAGCGACCGTTTCGTTCTAGTGGTGGCGCGCGATCATGCCCTGGCGAAGCGATCGAAGATCGGCTTCGCTGAGGTGCTGGACCACGATTTCGTCGGCCTCGACCGCGCCAGCGCGCTGCAGCGCTTCCTGTCGAGCAAGGCCAGCAATATCGGCCGGCCGCTCAAGTTGCGTGTGCAGCTTCGCAGCTTCGACGCAGTCTGCCGGCTGGTCGAGTGCAATGTCGGCGTTGGCGTGGTGCCGGCAACCACGGCGCGCCGCGCCGTCAAGGCCATGGCCATCAAGGCGGTCGATCTGACCGATCCTTGGGCGCTCCGTGACCTCACCATTTGCGTCCGCGACTTTGCGGCGCTGCCACCCTATGCCCGGCAGCTCGTCGAGCACATGCGGGCCAAGCCGAATTAGCCCGCCGGCGACGGAACCGGGATCGCCGGATCGAGGTTGTTTCCGAAGGGGTCGCGCCCCAGGGAGATAGATCATGCGCATGTTCAATCTGTTGGCGACCGTAGGCGCCGCGGCGCTTGTTGCGGCCGCCGTCACCATGCCGGCGTCTGCCGCCGATCTCGCCAGCGCCCAGCTCAAGGATTCCAGCGGCATCGCCGTGGGCGACGCCGATTTGGTGCAGACCGAGGCCGGCGTGCTGATCAAGCTCCAGCTCAAGGGGCTGAAGCCCGGCGAGCATGCCTTCCACATCCATGCTGTCGGCAAGTGCGAGGCGCCGTTTGAATCGGCCGGTCCGCATTTCAATCCGGGCAACCACAAGCATGGCATGATGTCCGGCGAGGGCCATGCCGGCGACCTGCCGAACCTGCACGTGCCGCAGAGCGGCGACCTTTCGGTCGAGGTGCTCAACCGCGAGGTGACCCTGGAGAAAGGTAAGCCCAACTCGCTGCTCGACAGCGACGGCTCGGCGCTGGTGATCCACGCCAAGGCCGACGACTACAAGAGCGATCCGGCCGGCAACGCCGGTGATCGCATCGCCTGCGGCGTGATTCTGCCGAGCGGCGCTGGCAGCGCAACCGTCGGCAGCGCGCCAAAGTCCGTGAAATAAAGATCGTTCGTCAGCCAGACCGCTTCTTCCACAGCCACCAGGCGCCGGCGCCGATCGCGGCCAAAGCCCATGAGGCCGCCGCGAATATGATAGCGGCGGAAGCCGCGATGGGTGCAAACACGTGCTGCACCACGTCGATGCGCTCGCCAATCAGGAACACCGCCGACAGGAAACCGGCAAGGATAAACGTGCCGGCGGCAAGATAGGCGACCACCAAAAGCGCGCCGGCAACCAATGCCGAGCTGGTGGCGAGCGCGATCTTGCCGAACACACTTCGCATGAAGGCGCTCCTTCCGGATCGCGCGCTTATCTTTTCGTTTTTTTCCGGCGCATGCCCAGCGTGCGCAACCGCAGCGCGTTGAGCCTGATGAAGCCCTCCGCGTCCTTCTGGTCGTAAGCGCCCTTGTCGTCCTCGAACGTAACCAGGGTCGACGAGTATAGCGACTTCGCACTTTCGCGGCCGGCCATCAGCACGTTGCCCTTGTAGAGCTTGAGCCTCACCTCGCCCTCGACATGCTCCTGGCTCTTGTCGATCAGCGCCTGCAGCATTTCGCGCTCAGGCGTGAACCAGAAACCGTTGTAGATCAGCTCGGCATAGCGCGGCATCACCTCGTCCTTGAGGTGCGCCGCGCCGCGGTCGAGCGTGATCGACTCGATGCCGCGATGTGCCGCCAGCAGGATGGTGCCGCCGGGCGTCTCATAGACCCCGCGCGATTTCATGCCGACGAAGCGGTTCTCGACCAGGTCGACGCGGCCGATACCGTTGGCTTTGCCGAGTTCATTGAGTTCGGGTCAGGATTGCGGCCGGCGACAACGTCTTGCCGTCGAGGCTCACGGCGTCGCCCCTGGCAAAGCCGATCCGCACCTCGGTGGCCTTATCCGGCGCATCCATCGGCGAGATGGTGCGTTGGTAGACCACCGGCGGCGCCTCTTTCGAGGATCCTCCAGCACCTTGCCTTCCGAGGACGAGTGCAAAAGGTTGGCGTCGACCGAGAACGGCGCCTCGCCCTCCTTGTCCTTGGCGATCGGAATTTGGTGCTCGCGCGCGAAGGCCAGCAGATCCTCGCGGCCCTTGAACTGCCATTCGCGCCATGGCGCGACGATCTTGATCGACGGATCGAGCGCGTAATAAGTCAGCTCGAAGCGGACCTGGTCGTTGCCCTTGCCGGTTGCGCCGTGCGCCACCGCGTCGGCGCCGACCTTGTGGGCGATCTCGATCTGCTTCTTGCCGATCAACGGGCGCGCGATCGAGGTGCCGAGCAGGTATTGGCCTTCGTACAGCGTATTGGCCCGGAACATCGGAAACACGTATTCGCGGACGAATTCCTCGCGCAGGTCCTTGACGAAGATGTTTTCAGGCCTGATGCCGAGCAACAGCGCCTTCTCGCGCGCCGGCGAAAGCTCCTCGCCCTGGCCGAGGTCGGCCGTGAAGGTCACGACTTCGCAGCCATAGGTGGTCTGCAGCCACTTCAGGATGATCGAAGTGTCGAGCCCGCCGGAATAGGCGAGCACCACCTTCTTGATGTCGCCTTTGGCCATGGCGGGTCCGTCGGTCAAAAACCGCGCGGACTATAGGGGGAAAGACAGGCGGTGCAACACCGCCTGGAAGCCCAAAGGAAAACGCCCGCGCCTGGGGCGCGGGCGTTGAAGATGTCAGACAGCCGCTGGATGTTTTACTCGCAGACCTGCACGCGCGGACGCACATAGACGCCGCGATAACCGTCCCAAACGGGCGCCCCACGGGTCCAATAGCAACGGCTGGGCGGCGGCGCGACGTAAACCGGCGCCGGCTCGTAGTAGCGCGGCCCGGATGCCGCTGCAGATCCGATGATGGCCCCGGCCGCCAAGCCACCGATGACACCGGCGGCCACGGCGCCGCCGTTCCCGGCCTGCGCGGGAGCGATCGCCGCGCCCATGGTCGCAGCAGCCACCAGAACGATCAAACCCCTGGTCATGATTGCGTTTCCTTGCGTTGACGCGACCGACTCAAACGGCCGCACTTGCACCAATCGAAGCACGAAGATGCTTACCAGGTGATGAACGGGCGGTATCGGCCTTGTTCAGGCCGGCCCCGGTCTCCATCCGACACGCCCCTCCTGGGCTCCCACGGGCGTCCCGAAACACCCGCGTTGCGGCAATGAACCTCAATCTGGGCAGGGGTATGGCGGCTGTTCTGGCAGGCTGATTTGGCTAAGCTTTCGGGTCGGCTGTAGGTAAGCTGGCCGCGCGGATGGACGGGTGTTGGATCGCATGCAGGGGTACATCCAGGGTCGCAACGTCAATCTGACCTTCCGGCCGCCGAACCGCGGGCCTGTTCGCGCGCTATCGGGCTTTGATATCGATATCGGCGAGGGCGAATTCCTGTCGATCGTCGGCCCTTCCGGCTGCGGCAAGAGCACGTTCCTCAACGTCCTGCTGGGCCTGATCAAGCCGGATTCCGGCGACCTGCGGCTGGACGGAAAGGCCATCTCCGGACCGGGGACCGACCGGGCGATGGTGTTCCAGGAATTCGGATTGCTGCCTTGGCGTACCGTGCAGGCCAATGTCGAGCTTGGTCTGGAACTGAAGGGCTTGGGCGGCGAGGCGCGGCGCAAGGTGTCGCAGCCGTTGATCGAGATGGTCGGGCTCGCGGGCTTCGAGGGGCATTTCCCGCATGAGCTTTCCGGCGGCATGAAGCAGCGCGTTGGCCTCGCCCGCGCGCTCGCCACCGACCCGGACGTGCTGCTGATGGACGAGCCGTTCGCGGCGCTTGACGCACAGACCCGCGACCTGATGCAGGTCGAGCTTCTGCGCATCTGGCAGGAGGCCAAGAAAACCGTGCTGTTCGTCACCCACCAGATCGACGAGGCGATCTATCTCTCCGACCGAGTCATGGTGATGACCAAGCGTCCCGGCCGCGCCAAGAAGATATTTCCGATCGATTTGCCGCGGCCGCGCGACTACGAGATGCGCGTGACGCCGGAGTTCAACGAGCTCAAGCTCGAAATCTGGAATGAGCTGAAGGACGAGATTACGGTGTAGCGAATGACCGGGGAAACCTTGCGCCATGCCTGACGACGCCGCGCCACGCCAGAGCTTCGCCGAAAAGCACCGCAAGGTGTTGCTTGGCCTGCTCGCCGTTGCGATCTTCTTCGCCGCCTGGCAGGCGGCGTTCCTGTTCGTGCCGTTCAATCCGTTGTTCATCACCAAGCCGAACCTGATGTTTGATAGCTTGGTCACGTTGCTGGTCAGCGGCGATATGTTGCGCGATCTCGCGGTCAGCGCCGTGCCGTTCCTTTACGGCTTCAGTGCCGCGGTGGTGGTGGGCGTCACGCTTGGCATCGTTATGGGCTGGCGCCAGCGGGTTGCCTACGCGCTCGATCCGGTCATGACATTGTTCTACGCAAGCCCGCTGGTGGCGCTCGCTCCGCTGGTGATTGTGTTCTTCGGCGTCGGTGTGAGCGGCAAGGCGATCATCATCTTCCTGCTGTCGGTGTTTCCATTCATCTTCAACGCCCAGGCCGGCGTCCGCGCCGTCGATCCGCTGCTGATCAACGTGGTGCGCTCGATGGGCGGCTCGGAGCGCGACCTTTATCTGAAGATAATTTTGCCGAGCGTGCTGCCTTACATTGTCGCCGGCGCCCGCATCGCCGTAGGCCGTGGCCTGATCGGAGTTCTGGTCGGCGAGTTCTTCGCGGCCTCCGAAGGCATCGGCTATGCCATCGCGCGGTTTGGCGACCTGTTCGCGCTCGACAAAATGTTCGCCTGCATCCTGGTCATCATGCTCATTGCCGTGGCGATGACCGAAGGCATTCGTTACGCCGAGCGCGCGGCTTTTCCCTGGCGGCTCGGACAATGACTGACACCCGCGCGCTTCAGGCCGATATTGCACCCGTCGGCGATCTCACCGCCCCGAGCCGCAGTCTGTGGCATCGGCTTGAGCCCACGGTCTACGGTGTTGCCAGCATTCTGGTGCTGCTCGTGCTGTGGGAAGGCCTGCCGCGGGTCGTTACCATTTCGGCCGGCACCAAGCTGTTTTTCACCACGCCGAGCCAGGTCGTGGGCACGCTCTGGAAAATGTTTGCCACTGGATCGATTTGGGCGCCGCTCGGCGTCAGCGCATCGGGTTTCGCGATCGGCCTCGGACTTGCGATCCTGACCGGACTGCCGCTCGGCGTGCTGATCGGGCGCTCGCGCACGCTCAACGCCATGCTCGATCCTTTCATCACCGCGTTCAACGCCACGCCACGGCTGGTGTTCCTGCCGCTGGTCATGCTGTGGTTCGGGCTCGGGCTGTGGGCCAAGGTCGTGATCGTGTTTGTCGGCGCCTTGTTTCCGATCCTGATCAACACCTATGAGGGCGTGCGCAACGCGGACAAGACGTTAATCAATGTCGTCCGCTCGTTCGGCGCGAGCGAGTGGGACGTTGCCCGCCTTGTGGTGGTGCCGAACGCGATGCCCTACATCGTCGCAGGTCTGCGGCTCGCCATCGGCCGCGCCGTGCTCGGCGTTGTGGTGGCGGAGTTCTTCGGCTCCGAGCAGGGCCTCGGCGTGATGATGGTGCAAGCCGCCGGCCGCTACCAGGTCGACGTGGTGTTCTCCGGCTTGATCGTATTCGCCGGCGTGTCGCTGCTGATGACCGGGATGGTCCAGATTCTCGAAAACCGCCTCAGCGGCTGGCGGCCGCAGAAGCCGGGCGGGGAATAACCCAAAGGCGGGCGTTTATTTGTTCGGCGCGTCGAGCTTGGTCGGCACGTATTTCATATCCTTCAGCGTCGAATCCAGCATCGCCCGCGCCAGGAATTGCTCCGGGTCGGGCAGCGGCTTGTCCGCCGGCCATTGCTTGGCGGCGATCATGTCCTGCCGGCGTGATTCCCAGATTTCCCGGTAAAGGTCCGGCGGCAGCTCGGCGCCAAAGGTGTTGTGCAGCTCGTCCCAGACGATGCCGGCCTCCTCGTCGCTTTGGATGCCGAGATGCTCCTTGATGCTCGGGATCGAGCCGGTCCTGTTGTCGCGCAGGTACATGACGCCCCTGGCGATGGCCCGGATGAACCTCTTCACCGCGTCGGGATTTTTCTCGAAAAACGCATCCGTGGTCCAGAACGCGCCGCCGGCCCGCGGCATGTAATCGCCGGTCCGCAGCAACACCTTGAGGCCGGCCTTCTGCGCCATCGGTGCGCGCGGCGCCGACACCAGCGCCCCCGCGATGTCGCCGTTGGCGAGCGCCGCGATCCGCTCCGGCTCGGCCTGGAACGAGATCACCTTGTAGTCGCGGCCGACCTGCATGTTGAAGAAGCGCGCGAACACCGCCGCGCCTTCGTCATAATCGGCGGCGCCGACGCGGGCGTAACCCAGCGTCTTGCCCTTGAGATCCTCCGGCTTGTTGATGTCCTTGTGGGTGACGATGATCCATTGCGGCTTGAGCGATTGCCCGACGACGTAGCGGAGCTTGGCCCCGTTGAGCACCGCCCCCGCCCCACCCGACGGGATCGGAACGAAGTCGATATTGCCGGACAGGCCGGCCGTGATCATCGGCCGTCCGACCAGCGAGACGAAGGTCGCGTCCAGACCCTCCTCCTTGAAGAAGCCTTGATCCATGGCAACGTAGCTCGGGATGTGCAGGCCGGTGCCACCGAGGATCTTGCCGATGGCGACCTTGGTCTGCGCCTGCGCCGCGCCGGACGGTCCAGCCGCCACGATCAGCGCGGCAGCCGCGAGCAGATACGAAACCTTGCGCATGGTGTTGCTCCTCCCGCGAGCGGCCTGACTGGCCGCGCCGAGCGGAACATTACACCTCAGTTCGACGGCACGTCGAGCTTGGTTGGAACGTACTTCATGTCCGTCAGCGTCGACTCCAGCAGCGCGCGGGTCAGAAACGTTTCCGGATCGGGCAACGGCTTGTCGGGTGCCCATTGCTTGGCGGCGATCATGGTTTCGCGGCGCGACTCGAAGATGTCGCGGAACAGGGCCTTGGGCAGCTCGGCGCCGAACGTGTTGTGGGTCTGCTCCCAGACAATCTCGGCATCCTTGTCGTTGGTGACGCCAAAATACGTTTTGATCGTCGGCAGCGATCCAGCCTTGTTGTCGCGGTAGAACATCACCGCCTTGGCGATGGCGCGGATGAATTTCTTCACGGTGTCGGGATGCGCGTCGACATACGCTTTCATCGTCCAGATCGTGCCGCCAGCCCGCTGGATGTAGTCGCCGGTGCGGACCAGGATTTTCATGTTGGCGCCGATCACCCGCGGCGCGTTCGGCACCGAAATCAGGGCGCCCTGGATGTCACCATTGATGAGCGCGGCGATCCGCTCCGGCTCGCCCTGAAATGAGATCACCTTGTAGTCCTTGCCGACTTCCATCTTGAAGGCGCGCTGCATGACGGCCGCGCCTTCATCGTAATCGGCAGAGCCTGCGCGACCGTAGCCCAAGGTCTTGCCCTTCAGGTCTTCCGGCTTCTTGATGTCCGGGCGCGCCGCAATCAGCCACTGCGATTTCAGCGATTTGCCGACCACGTAACGAATGTCGGCGCCGCTCAGCGCCGCCTGCGATCCGCCGGATGGGATCGGAATGAAGTCGACGCTGCCGGACAGGCCGGCCGTCACCAGCGCCTTGCCGGTGAGGGAAACGAAGCTGGCATCGAGCCCTTCGGCTTTGTAAAACCCCTGATCCATCGCGATGTAGCTCGGGATGTGGAAGCCGCTGGCGCCGGTGGCCTTGCCGACCGTGATCTTGGTCAGTGTTTCGGCCGCACCGAGCGGACTGAATGCGGCGAACACGAGCGTGACCGCCAAAATCGTCGCGGACCGGAGCATTCGCATCTGCGCCTCCTTATGCTGGGTGACCGATTGTAGGCATCCCCTTGCGGCCGTGGCCAGCCGCAAGCGTCGTCAAAATGGCGGCAGAGTGCCGCGTCCGCGGTTCTCGCCGGCGTCACCGTACCGGTTAACCGCGTGCCTTAACCTCGCCGTTTGATCGCGCTACGCGGCGCTTGGACGTTCCGTTAAATCTGCCGCCACGCCATGTTCCATTTCGCGAGGGGCAATCATGCGACTGGCCAGACTGATTTCCGCAGCCGTTCTGACCTCGATGTTCAGCGTCCCGGCGATTGCCGCGACTTGCAATCCGCCGGGCGGGTTTGCCGCCTTCATGGCCGAGTTCAAGCGCGACGCCGCGGCCAAGGGCGTGTCGCAGCGGGGACTGTCCGCGCTCAACGGCCTCACGGTCGACGAGTTGGTGCTCTCAGCCGACAAGCGCCAGGGCGTGTTCAAGCAGACCTTTGAGGAATTCTCCGGCCGCATGATCAATCGCGACCGCATGACCAAGGGCCTGCGCCTGCTGCAGCAATATGCGCCGGTGCTCCGCAAGGTCGAGGCGCAGTTCGGCGTGCCGGGCCCGGTGATCGTCGCGATCTGGGGTCTTGAAACCGACTTCGGCGTCAGCGTCGGCAAGAAGGACGTGATCCGCTCGGTCGCGACCTTGGCGTTCGACTGCCGCCGCACCGACATGTTCCAGGCGCAGCTCACCGATGCGCTTCGCATCGTCGATCGCGGCGATCTCACGCCGGCCGAGATGCACGGCGACTGGGCCGGCGATTTCGGGCAGACCCAATTCCTGCCGTCGTCCTATTACAAGTACGCGATCGATTTCGACGGCGACGGCCGCCGGGACCTGGTGCACAGCGTGCCTGACGTGCTCGCCTCGACCGCCAATTATCTCAAGGAGCACGGCTGGCAGCGCGGTCAGCGGTGGAACGAGGGCGATCCCAACTTCGAAGCGATCCGCGGCTGGAACAAGGCCATGGTCTACGCCAAGACCATCGCGGCCTTCGCCGAGCGGCTCGAAGGCGGCAGCGCCCGCGCCGAGCAGCCGCGGCGTTGAGCTCCTCGCACTGAATAAAACGTTGTCATGGCCGGCTTGTCCCGGCCATCTCGCTTATGGACGCACGTACTCACCTGATCGGGATCGCCGGGACAAGCCCGGCGATGACAGTGTTTGATTCAGCGGCAAATAGTTTTTCACGGCGGAGCCGGCTGCGGCTGCGCGAACACCGGCTTCCAGAAGCCCGCGCTCCAGCCGGCGACCAGCCAGTAGGCGAAGCCCGCTGCGATGCCGGCCCCGACTACGATCAGCGGCACTCCGGAAAAATCGTAGTCCGCATCAACCGGCCCGATCGTGGCCATGCCAACCCAGGCCGCCAGGCCGCCGCAGATCGTGTGGTACATCCAAGAGCGGATCGCGAACGCCTCGGCGATCAGCGCCGTGACAATGCCCGGCAGCAGCATGACGCCCGACGTCACCGCCAGCATCGGCACGACGACGAAGAATATGGTGAGCCCGCTGATGTCGTCATGGTTCAGCGTCGCCACGCGATTCCACTGCGCCACCATGACGAACAACATGGCGACGCAGACGGCGATGCAGCCGCCCAGCGGCACCAGCAGCAGGCGCATCAGGAAGCGGCCAAAAGCCATCGGGATCAGTCCGTCATCGCCATGGCGCGCAGTGCCAGCCGCTCGCGGGCAGATAGCTTCTCGGTTGCGCTCTTGAGTTGGCCGCAGGCGGCGAGGATGTCGCGGCCGCGCGGCGTGCGCACCGGTGAGGCGTAGCCGGCGTTGAACACGATCTCGGAGAATTTCTCGATCTGCTCCCAGCCCGAGCATTCATACTGTGTGCCGGGCCACGGATTGAACGGAATAAGATTGATCTTGGCCGGAATGCCCTTGAGCAACTGGACCAGCGCCTTGGCGTCGGCGAGGGAGTTGTTGATGTCCTTAAGCATGACGTATTCGAAGGTGATGCGCTTTGAATTCGATACGCCCGGATAGTTGCGGCAGGCATCGAGCAGTTGCTTGATCGGATATTTGCGGTTGAGCGGCACGAGCTTGTCGCGCAACTCGTCGCGCACCGCATGCAGCGACACCGCCAGCATGACGCCGATCTCGCTGCCGGCGCGCTCGATCATCGGCACCACGCCGGAGGTCGACAGCGTGATGCGGCGCCTGGAGATCGCGAGTCCGTCGCCATCCTGGACCACGGCGAGCGCGTCGCGCACCGCCTCGAAATTGTACAGCGGCTCGCCCATGCCCATCATGACGATGTTGGAGACGCAGCGCTCGCCCTCGGTCGGCAGCCCTTCTCCCTTGGTGCGTTCCATGCCGAGGAAGTCGCCGAGACGATCTCGCGCCACCATGACCTGGCCGACGATCTCGCCTGGCGTGAGATTGCGCACCAGCCGCTGCGTGCCGGTGTGGCAGAACGAGCAGTTCAGCGTGCAGCCGACCTGGCTCGATACGCAAAGCGTCCCGCGTCCGCTCTCCGGGATGTAGACGCACTCGACCTCGTGCGGCCGCTCGCCTTGATGTTCGCCGGGAAGACGAAGCAGCCACTTGCGGGTGCCGTCGGCCGAGACCTGCTCAGCGACAACCTCGGGCCGCGCCAGCGTGTAGTGCCAATCGATCACGGCGCGCAGCTCCTTCGACACGCTGGTCATCTGGTCGAAGCTTTGCACGCCGCGAACGTAGATCCAGTGCCAGAGCTGCTGCACGCGCATCTTCTGCTGTGCCGGTGCGACGCCGATGGCGCCGAGCGCCTCGGCCAGCGCCTGGCGCGTCAGGCCGACCAGCGAAGGCTTCGCGGGCGGCACGTAGCGCTCAAGCGGCGTCTTTTCGATGTCGAGTTGAAGCATGGTCATGGATAAATGATTCTGACTTGCCGTCATTCCGGGGCACGCGCGGAGCGCGTGAACCCGGAATCCATAATCCCTGTGTTTCTATCAAGCGAAACCGGGGTTATGGATTCCGGCTCTCGCTTCGCTCGGCCGGAATGACGGCAGAGAGTGTAGTGCGGTATAAGCATAGATGGGCCTTGGCCCGTGAAACCGCCAGCCGCGCCGCTATTTGCACTCCTGCGCCGCCCGATCGAGCGCTTGCGAGATGCCCTTCAGCGAGAACGTGTCGGTGGTCTGGGTGCCGCGCGAGGTCGTGGCCTTGATCACGAAGTCGGGGGCTTTGCGCATCGACTCGATCAGCTTGGCCTCTTCGGCCGCGTTCTTGACCCAGGCGCCGTCGTTCTGCGTGTACATGGCGAACGCCGCGCCGCCGACCGTGACATTGGCCTCGGAATTCGGCTTGAACACATAGCCGGTGACCAGGATCGAAACCTCGTTGCTGACCTTCTCCTCGGGCCGGCTCGAGATGAACAGATAAACGACATTGGCCGCGGTGCGGCGGTTCGGCGGGTTGTCCTGCGACGAGGTCGGCTTCGACAACGCGAAGCATACCTTGTGGCCGCCTGGTGTCGCCGAGTAGGCGCCCCAATCGCCATACTGGCCCAGCAGCGTAGCCTGTGCGGCCGGATTGGCCGGCGGCTTGGGCTGCGCCGTCGCCGCGGCGGGTGCAAACAACATCAAAGCAGCCGTCCAACGGACGGCGCGGTTCGATCTATCCGGTGTCATCGGTCCCCTCGTATGACGGCGGAAGCTCGGTGCTACAATTGGCCCAAGTATAGCGAAATAATGGGGAAAATCGGTAATAGAAAGGACGTTCCGTCGCACCCGGAGCCGATCGGGGGAAGCTCGCGCCGGTGCGCTCTGTCAAAATCCATATAGAACCTGGACTCTCACGCCATGAAAGCCCTCGTCGCCACCTGCGCCGGCACCCCGGATGACTTGACCGTGGCCGATCTGCCGGACCCTGTGGCTGGTCCAGGAGAGGCCGTGGTCAAGGTCGAGGCGGTGGCGCTGAACTTCTTCGATCTCCTGATCATCGCCGGCCAGTACCAGTACAAGCCGGCGTTCCCGTTCTCGCCGGGAGCGGAGTTTGCCGGCACCGTGGAGAGCGTCGGCCCCGGGGTCGGCGGTTTCAAGGTCGGCGATCGCGTCATCGGCTACGCCGGCTGGGGCGCGGCGCGCGAGCGAGTTGCGGTCGCCGCGACCAGGCTCATTGCCATGCCGGCCGGCCTCGACGCCAACCGCGCCGCGGGACTGATCGTGACCTACGGCACGTCCTACTACGCGCTGAAGCAGCGTGCTGAACTCAAAGCCGGCGAGACGCTCGCGGTGCTCGGCGCCACCGGCGGCGCGGGTCTTGCCGCGGTCGAGCTCGGCAAGGTGATGGGTGCACGCGTCATCGCCTGTGCGTCGTCCGACGAGAAGCTCGAATTCGCCAAGAAGCACGGCGCCGATGAAGGCGTGAATTACGCCAGCGGCGATCTCCGTGAGGGGCTGAAAAAACTCGGCGGCGATCACGGCATCGACGTGGTCTACGACCCGGTCGGCGACCGCTACGCGGAGCCCGCGCTCCGCTCGCTCGCATGGTACGGCCGCTATCTCGTGGTCGGCTTCGCCGCGGGCCAGATTCCGAAGCTGCCGCTCAATCTGGTGCTGCTGAAAGGTTGTGACGTCCGCGGCGTGTTCTGGGGCTCATGGACCGAGCGCAGGCCGGAGGAACACCGCGCCAACACTGCCGACCTGATCCGCTGGTGCGCGGAGGGCAAGCTCAGCGCCCATGTGCATGCCGCCTATCCGCTTGCCGAGGGCGCCCGCGCGCTGAAGGAGATCGCCGCGCGCAAGGTGATGGGCAAGGTGGTGTTGAGGCCGTAAGGCGGGACGTCGGCTTCGATGCCCGTCATTGCGAGCGAAGCGAAGCAATCCAGAATAGAAGTGACAGCCTGGATTGCTTCGTCGCGGAGCCTGTCATCGGGCCGCGCTTCGCGCGGACCCGTTGGCTCCTCGCAATGACGAATTTGTTGCCCGTGCGGCGGTTCAAAATCAAAATCGTGCCTACTCAGGCTGCGGGAGCTTCGTTGATCCGCTTCAATGCGTCGCGGGCGGCATCCCGATGCTCGGGCTTGATCTGGTCGTAGACCAGCTTGGTCGCGGCGCCGAGGACGGCAGCGTCATCAGTCAGGCCGATGATCGGCAGCATGTCGGGCATCAGATCGAACGGGTCGATGAAATAGGCGAGCGCAGCGAGCAATGCGATCCGCACATAGGTCGGCGTGCTGCGGTCGAAGGCGCAGTAATAGGCGGTCAGCACGTCCTCGGCGAACGGGATTTGCGCCGCGATGCGGCCGAGCGCGCGCCAGAAGCCGCCGCGGACGGTGGTTTCGTCACGTTGCAACCGATCGTCGTCGCTCATCGCCGCCGCACTCGCACTGCTCATGGCGTTCCTCCTGCCGTGCAACCAAGTGGTGACGGAGCTAGCCGCCCGCAAGCCCATCCATCTCGCTGGCGAGCTTGACGTCGAGCTCGGTCAGGCCGCCGGCGTCGTGGGTCGACAGCGTCACCTCGACCGTCTTGTAGACGTTGAACCACTCGGGATGGTGATCCATCTTCTCGGCGACCAGCGCTGCCCGCGCCATGAAGCCGAAGGCTTGGTTGAAGTCCTTGAACACGAATTTTTTGCTGATGGCGTCGCGACCCGCGACCTCGCTCCAGCCATTAAGCTTGCCGAGTGCCTCGGCTCGGGCCTGCCCGATTAACTTCTGCGCCATTGGTACGGTCCTTTCTCGGTTGCGTTGCAGCAATCCATGGCTATATTCCGCGCGACTTTAGCACCATGTATGGCGCCAGCGCGGGTCGGGAAACGGCCCGCGTCGGCTTTTGGAACCCGATGAACCTTCGCAACGTCGCCATTATCGCCCACGTCGACCACGGCAAGACCACGCTGGTCGACCGGCTTTTGCAGCAGTCCGGTTCGTTCCGCGAGAACCAGCGGGTTGCCGAGCGTGCTATGGATTCCAACGATCTCGAGCGCGAGCGCGGCATCACCATCCTGGCCAAGGCCACATCGATCCTGTGGCAGGACACCCGCATCAACATCGTCGATACGCCGGGCCACGCCGATTTCGGCGGCGAGGTCGAGCGCATCCTCAACATGGTGGACGGCGCGCTGGTGCTGGTCGACGCCGCCGAGGGCCCGCTGCCGCAGACCAAGTTCGTGGTGTCGAAGGCACTCAAGATGGGGCTCAAGCCCATCGTCGTCATCAACAAGGTCGATCGCGGCGATGCGCGGCCGGTCGAGGTGGTCAACGAGGTGTTCGACCTGTTCGCGGCGCTGGATGCCAGCGACGAGCAGCTCGATTTCCCGATCCTGTACGGCTCGGCCAAGCTGGGTTGGATGGCTGAGAAGCTCGAAGGCCCGACCGACCAGGGCATGAAGCCGCTGTTCGACCTGATCCTCCGCCACGTCGAGTCGCCGAAGGTCGAAGAGGGACCGTTCCGGCTGCTCGGCACCATTCTCGAAGCCAATCCCTATCTCGGCCGCATCGTCACCGGCCGCATCACCTCCGGATCGGCGAAGCCCAACCAGGCGGTGAAGGTGCTCGACTACGACGGCAAGCTTGTCGAAACCGGTCGCATCACCAAGGTGCTGGCGTTCCGTGGACTGGAGCGCGTTCCGGTCGAGGAGGCGGAGGCTGGCGACATCGTCGCCATCGCCGGGCTGCCGGAGGCCACCGTCGCCCACACCATCTGCGATCCCGAGGTTGAGGTTCCGATCCACGCCCAGCCGATCGATCCGCCGACGCTCGCCATGACATTCCGCGTCAACGACTTGCCGCTCGCCGGCACCGAAGGCAGCAAGGTCACCGGCCGCATGATCCGCGATCGGCTGCTGCGCGAGGCCGAGGGCAACGTGGCGCTGCGGGTCCGTGAATCCGACGACAAGGACTCCATGGAGGTCGCCGGCCGAGGCGAATTGCAGCTCGGTATCCTGATCGAAACAATGCGACGCGAGGGTTTCGAGTTGTCGGTGTCGCGCCCCAAGGTGCTGCTCCGCAAGAACGAGGCGAGTGAGCTGGAAGAGCCGGTCGAAGAGGTCGTGATCGACGTTGACGAGGTTCATTCCGGCGTGGTGGTGCAGAAGATGTCGGAGCGCAAGGCCGACATGATCGAGCACCGGCCCTCCGGCGGGCACCGGGTTCGGCTGGTGTTCTACGCACCGACCCGCGGCCTGATCGGCTACCAGGGCGAATTGCTGACCGACACCCGCGGCACCGCCATCATGAACCGCATCTTCCATGCCTACGCCCCGTTCAAGGGCGACATCCAGGGCCGCCGCAACGGTGTGCTGATTTCCAACGACCAGGGCGACGCGGTGGCCTACGCGATGTGGAAGCTCGAAGATCGCGGCCCGATGATGATCGAGCCGGGCTGGAAGGTGTATCGCGGCATGATCGTCGGCGAGCACACCCGCGACAACGACCTCGAAATCAATGTGCTCAAGGGCAAGCAGCTCACCAACATCCGCACCACGTCGAAGGACGAGGCGGTGCGGCTGACGCCGCCGATCCGCATGACCTTGGAAAAGGCCCTGGCCTATATCGAGGACGACGAGCTGGTCGAGGTAACGCCGAAGTCGATCCGGCTGCGCAAGAAGCTGCTCGATCCCAACGACCGCAAGAAGGCCGAGCGCACCAGGGAAGCCGAGGCGGTGTGATCGCTTTCAGGCAAGGCCAATGTTGTTGTCTTGGCCGGGCTTGTCCCGGCCATCTCGCTTAGGGAGGCACAGTGGCCGCCTGATCGGGATCGCCGGGACAACAAGCCCGGCGATGACGGCTGCGGCATTTGGAAGTGGCGCCGAGCGCCAGGCATCGCTTACTTCAAAAACCTCTCCAAAATCGGCCCCCACAAGGCCACCGCGGCTTTGTCCTGGACAAACTCATGCCCGTCGGCGCCGACCGGCGGCAGCAGATGGTATTCGGCGTGACCGCCGCCTCGGCGATAGGCGTCGAAGAGTTGCTTTGACAGCGCGGGCGGAAAATAGCCGTCGTTTTGCGCATACAGCCAAAGCGCCGGCACGCGGGACTTCTCGCCGAATTGGTGCGCTGCGGCGAGCAGCCGGTCCGGCGCGCAATTGCTGTCGGCAACGCCGTCGATGCGGCCGCCGCGGCCGGCCGAGAACGCGACCACCGCCTTGAGCGCCGGCAAGGGCTGGCTTGCCAGCGCCACCACGCCCCAGCCGCCGGCCGACTGGCCAAGCGCGACCACGCCGTTCTTGCGGATGAACTTCTGAAGAGTCATGTAATCGATTGCGGCGGCGATCGAGCTCGCGGTGTTCAGGCCGGACCTGCGATAGTCGGCGTTGGCGCAGCCGCCCTGGTCCTCATAGTACGGGCCCCCGGTTCTGCCGTGCCCCGGCCGCTGCGGCACCGCCACCGCGTAGCCGCGCGATACCAGCCATTCGGTGAGTGCGGTGTATTCGGGCGCTCGCAACGCTCCCCGCTGCAGCTCGTTTTGCGTTGAGCCGTGGTTGATCGCCGCGAGCGGAAACGGCCCACTGCCCGGCGGACGGAACACCTCCGTCCACATCATCGTGGTCCGGTCCTGTGCCGGAATGCGCCAGGTCTGGCGGCGAATCACTCCTTGTTCAGGACCTTGTGGACCGATCGAATTTTGCGCGCACAGCGAGTCCCCGCCAGTCGCGAGCATGGCAATGAGTGCGCACAGCAATTTCGTTCGCCCGCGTGTCATCAGGGCCACATCCCGCGCAACCTCAGGCATCGTGCCGGTTTTCCCCTGATCGCATCGCGGCGCGTGCACTCCGGACGGGCAGTAATCCACATCGTTAACCGACCGTTAAACGTAGCACTTGAAGCGCAAGGAATCGCTTGCTCATATTCCCACATGAGCACTGTCCTGATCGAGATTCGTCGGGCCAAGGCGTCCGACGCTTGCGCCGTCGCCGAGACTCATGACGAGGCTTGGCGCGGCGCGTATCAGGGTGTGATCCCCGGTCTCGAGCTCGACAAGCTGATCAACCGCCGCGGTCCGGACTGGTGGGACAGCGCGATCCGCAAGGGCAGCCGCATCTCTATCCTGGCCTTCGGCGACAAGGTTGCCGGCTATGCCAACTACGGCCGCAACCGCGCGCGCAGCCTGTTCTACGATGGCGAGATCTACGAGCTTTATCTCCGTCCGGAATATCAAGGCCTGGGCTTCGGCCGGCGGCTGTTCACCTCGGCGCGCCGCGATTTGGCGCAGAGCGGATTGAAGAGCCTGGTGGTCTGGGCGCTCTCGGACAATGACCCGGCGACGGAGTTCTACCGGGCGCTTGGCGGCAAGGCGGTTGCCCGCTCCTCGGAACGGTTCGGCGAGAAGAGCCTCGAGAAGGTGGCGTTCGCCTGGAACAACTGAACCTGATCGGATGAATGCTCGGCGGCCCGGCTTTCGCCGGGCTTTTTGATTCTAGACCGCTGGCGCAGGCAATCCCGCGATGGCGCAAGCGGCGCGCACCGTGTTCACCATCAGGCAGGCGATGGTCATTGGGCCGACGCCGCCGGGAACCGGCGTGATTGCGCCCGCGACCTGCGAGGCTTCGGCGAAATTGACGTCGCCGACCAGCTTCGACTTGCCGTTCTGACTCGGTACGCGGTTAATGCCGACGTCGATTACGGTCGCGCCGGGCTTGATCCAGTCGCCGCGCACCATCTCGGGCCGGCCGATTGCCGCGACCAGGAGATCGGCGCGCCGGCAGACGCCCGGCAGGTCGCGGGTCTTGGAATGGGTCACCGTCACTGTCGCGTTCTCGGCGAGTAGGAGTTGCGTCACCGGCTTGCCGACGATGTTGGAGCGCCCGATCACCACGGCATCCATGCCGGCAAGCGACGGATGCACGGTCTTCGCCAGCATGATGCAGCCGAGCGGTGTGCAGGGCGCGAGCGCGGGCAGGCCGGAGGCGAGCCGGCCGGCATTGACCGGGTGGAATCCATCGACGTCCTTGCGCGGGTCGATGGTATCGAGCACGGCCTGCGCATCGATCTGCCTGGGCAGCGGCAGTTGCACCAGGATGCCGTGCACGGCGGGGTCGGCGTTGAGCCGCTTCACCAGCGCCAGCAGGTCGGCCTGGCTGACGGTTTCCGGCAGGCGGTGGTCGAACGATTGCATGCCGGCCTCTTTGGTGGCCTTGGCCTTGCTGCCGACATAGGATTCGCTCGCCGGGTTGTTGCCGGCGAGAACCACAGCGAGTCCGGGGGTGACACCGTGCTGCGAGATCAGGCGTCTCACGTCGCCGGCGACCTTGGCCCGCAGTTCCGCCGCGATCGCCTTGCCGTCGATAGTACGTGCCGTCATGTCCACCTTCGCTGGCCGCTTCCACCGGGCGTCATCGCCCGCGCAGGCGGGCGATCAAGTATTCCCGGTGCCGATTAACAAACGCCGAGAATACTGGATGCCCCGCTTTCGCGGGGCATGACAACCGGAAAATGCGGGCGCCTCATTCGCTCTGACTGACTTTCTCCAGCGCGGCGGCGAGCGTTGGGCCATGGCCCGCGATCGTCAGCCGTTTGATGCGGGCTCCTGCACCGGACACCAGCGTCACGTTCCGCGGTGGGACGCCGGTCGCGTGGGCGAGGAGCGCGATCAGCGCCGCGTTGGCCTCGCCTTCGCTCGCCGCTGCGCGCACCCGCGCCTTGAGAACGTATTGCCCATCGGCGCGCCGCTCGATGCCGTCGATTGCGTCGCGCCCGCCGCGCGGCGTCAGCCGCGCCACGACGGCGAGGCCGCCGGCAACGACCGTCCACGGGCCGCGTCGTCATTGGGCCGGTCAAAACACGTTCGGATAGATGTAATAGTAGATGACTTTTTCGAGCAGGATGATGATCAGGATCAGCACCACCGGCGAGACGTCGATGCCGCCGAGGCTCGGCAGCATGTTGCGGATCGGGCGCAGCAGCGGCTCGGTAATGCGGTAGAGGAAATCGCCGACCATGGCGACCACCGAGTTACGCGTGTTGACGACGTTAAACGCGACCAGCCACGACAACACCGCCGCTGCGATCAGCAGGTAGATGTAGAGCCGCAGCAGCATGACGATGACATCGAGCAATGCGCGCATCTAAAAAACCCGCCGTGAATCCTGGACCGGGAACATGTACCGGGTCGGGTGCGGCCAAACAAGCGGCCAAAACCGGCTGTTTACCGGCTATTCTTGACTCTCCGGGGTACGCGGCCTAAATGGCGCGCACTTGCCGGGCGCCCATTGTGCCCGCGGTTGGGGCCGTAGCTCAGCTGGGAGAGCGCCTCGTTCGCAATGAGGAGGTCGGCGGTTCGATCCCGCCCGGCTCCACCAACCACCCAACTCGCCAGCAGCCCTCGATCCGTCATCCTGAAGGTCTATCGAGCGCCACCAGCGCCCGGCGCAGATATTCGGTCTGCGGCAACGCCACCATGCGATCGAAACCGGCCTGCGCGAGGTCGCGGCGCGCCCCCGTATCCCGCAGCAGCCGTGTGCAGGTTTCGGCGATCATGTCATAGGGTGCGAACGCAACCCCCGAGGCGAATTGGCTTTCGAATGCTGCGTCCGAACCGGTTTCCGAAACGACGCACTTGCGGTTTGCCAGCAGATACGACACCCGGACGATCTCGAACACGCGCGACTTGTAGTAGTGCACGTTCAGAATGATCTTGCTGCGGGCGATGAATGAATTGCGGTCGGAGCCGTAGATGTTGAACCTGGCCTCGACATTGACGCCGCCGGCGGCAAGCTGCTGCAACACCGCGATCCGGCGATCGTTCAGCGAACCGACAAACAGCACGTCGATGTCTTCCGGTGCCGGCGCAATCCGGGTCAGTTCCGGCATATAGCCGATGCCGCAGTACTGGGCCATGATGCCCATGCGGCCAAGTTCGACGATGTTGCGTTCGCTGTAGTCCCAGACCGGATACCGCGCCAGCAACGCGACATATGCATCCGTCAGCCAGGGCGAGTTCGGGGTGATCTGCTCGAGATTGAACAGGATGAGGCGCTTGTCGGTCGGTACCGTTGTCGACAGCAGATTTGCGCCAAGGACGATACTGACGTCGCCGAGTCGCGGCGGCTCGCGGACGATCTCGGCTGCAAGTCCAAGCGCGCGAAATGCGGTGTGAAGTGCAAGCGCGACCTCGTCAAAGGCGTGGCTGTGAATGTAATTCGGCGGCGACACGATCCATATCGAATAGCGGGTCATGCGCCAGCGCTCCGAATGTCCAGCGCGCGGCCGGCAGGCGGCTCGAGTCGCTGCGAACCGCGGTTGCCTTCTCCGCACTGTCGGAAAATGTTACTATTTGATTCGGCTATCATATTGTTATCGCTAGCGCTGTTTCGATCAAGGCTAAGAATAGAAAGCAAATACAAACATGAATGAGATGCGGCTGATTAATAGGTACCTTAATCTGCTGGAAGCATCTCTCGTCGGAACGCTCTACAAGGATCCCCCCACCGATCCGTGGGCCGGCACAAGCTACAATCCGGCGTACCGGGCGCTTGGCCGCGACTGGCCGGCACTGGCGCAGACCATGATCGGCACCACGCGGATGCGCAATGTGCGCAACGCATGCGAGACATCGATCTTGGACGGCGTGCCGGGCGATTTCATCGAGACCGGCGTCTGGCGCGGCGGCGCCTGCATCTACATGAAGGGTATTGTCGAAGCCTATGGCGAGCGCGACCGCCGCGTGTTCGTCGCCGACAGCTTCATGGGCCTTCCGGAGCCCGACGCGGCAAATTACCCCGCCGACGCCGGCGACCCGCACCACACCTTCAAGAAGCTTGTGGTGTCGCGCAAGGATGTCGAAGACAATTTCAAGAGCTATAGCCTGTTCGACGAACGCGTCTTCTTCCTTGAGGGCTGGTTCAAGGACACGCTTCCCGGCGCCCCGATCGACAAGCTCGCCGTCCTTCGTCTGGATGGCGACATGTATGAATCGACGATCCAGGCCCTGGATGCGCTGTACCCCAAGATGTCGCCTGGAGGATTTGTCATCATCGACGATTATTTCCTGCAGCCCTGCGCCCAGGCTGTGAATGAATATCGCAGCAAACACGGCATCAGCGAGTTGATCCTGCCGATCGACGGCATGGGCGTTTACTGGCGCGTCAATCCATGACCGCCATTCTGACCGATCGTGGAAGTCCGCAGGGCGCCGGCGCACGCAAAATCGCATAGCCAGCAGTTCCACCTGCTGGCCGTTGTGCGAACAGGACGCCAATGGCACTGTAGAAATAGCAGTCCAGGCTCGCCTTCACCGAAGCGCGAGCCCCCCTGAATTGTCGAAGAGTAGCGCAATGGGACTTCAAGAACCGGCTATTGCGCTGTCCGAGCCCTCGGCCGACGAGATCAAGACCACCACCTGCTATATGTGCGCGTGCCGCTGCGGCATCCGCGTGCACCTGAAGGACGGCCGCGTCCGCTACATCGACGGCAATCGCGATCATCCGGTCAACCGCGGCGTGATCTGCGGCAAGGGCGCGGCCGGCATCATGACGCACAGTTCGCCGTCGCGGTTGCGCGCGCCGCTGAAACGGATTGGCCCGCGCGGCTCCGGCGAATTCGCGGAAATTTCCTGGGACGAGGCGCTGGAAACCGCGACGCGCTGGCTCAAGGAGACGCGAGCGCGCGATCCGAAGAAGCTCGCCTTCTTTACCGGCCGCGACCAGAGCCAAGCGCTGACCGGCTGGTTTGCGCAAGCATACGGCACCATCAACTTCGCCGCTCACGGCGGCTTCTGCTCGGTCAACATGGCGGCGGCCGGGCTCTACACCTTCGGCGGCTCGTTCTGGGAGTTCGGCGAGCCGGACTGGGAGCACACCAAGTATTTCATGCTGTTTGGCGTTGCCGAGGATCACGCCTCCAACCCGATCAAGATCGCGCTCGGCAAGCTCAAGAAAAAAGGCGTCAAGGTCGTCGCCGTCAATCCGATCCGCACCGGTTATGGCGCGATCGCCGACGAATGGATCGGCATCCGGCCCGGCACCGACGGCATGTTCGTCGGCGCACTGATCCACGAATTGCTGCGTGCACAGAAGATCGACCTCGACTACCTGGTTCGCTACACCAATGCACCCTGGCTGGTGATCGACGATTCCGGCGGGGCAAACCACGGTTTGCTTGCGCGGGACGACAAGGGCAAGCCGCTTGCATTCGACAAGGCGAGCAACGGCCCGGTCGATGCCACACGTGTCGATATTTCGCCGGCGCTGGTCGGCTCGTTCAAATTGCCGGATGGCAGAAGCGTGCGGCCGTCGTTCGCGCTGATCGCCGAACGATACCTCACCGACGAATACAGTCCCGACAAGGCGGCCGCAGCGACCGGAATTGCCGCCGACATCATCCGGCGCATCGCGCGCGAGCTGGCGCAGACCGCCTTCGAGCAGCAGATCACGCTCGACATTCCCTGGACCGACCACGCCGGCCGCCGTCACGACAACACTGCCGGCCGGCCGGTGTCCATGCATGCCATGCGCGGTATCTCGGCCCACGCCAACGGCTTTCAGACCTGCCGGATGCTGCACCTGCTGCAAATCCTGCTTGGTTCGATCGATTGCCCCGGCGGGTTCCGCACCAAGGCGCCGTTCCCGCGGCCGACGCCGCCGCCGAACCGGCCGGCGCGGCCAAGCGAGGCCGGCGCGCCGCTCAAGGGTGGGCCGCTCGGCTTTCCGCAAGGCCCCGAGGATTTGCTGGTCGATGCGCAGGCCAAAGCGCAGCGCATCGACAAGGCTTATTCGTGGGATGCGCCGCTCGCCGCTCACGGCCTGATGCACATGGTCATCACCAACGCGGCCGAGGCCGATCCCTATCCGGTCGACGTGCTGTTCATGTACATGGCCAACATGAGCTGGAATTCGTCGATGAACATTCCGGCGGTGCTCAAGCACTCTGACCGCGAAGGACGAACGAACCGGCGAATACAAGATCCCGAAGATCATCTACTCGGACGCCTACTCATCCGAGATGGTCGCCTATGCCGACCTGATCCTGCCGGACACGACTTACCTGGAGCGCTGGGACTGCATCTCGCTTTTGGACCGGCCGATTTCCAGCGCCGACGGTCCGGCCGACGCCATCCGCCAGCCGGTCGTCGCGCCCGACCGCGACGTGCGTCCCTTCCAGACCGTGCTGCTCGACCTCGGCGCGCGGCTTGGGCTGCCGGGCTTCGTCACCGAGACCGGTGCGCCGCGTTATCCGGGCGGATATCCGGACTATATCGTCCATCACGAACGCAGCCCCGGCATCGGCTCGCTCGCGGGTTTCCGTGGCGCCGATGGCAAAAGCTACGGCCGCGGCGCGCCGAACGAGGGGCAGCTCGACGCCTATATCGAGCGCGGCTGCTTTCACGAGCATCACCTCGCGCCCGAGCAGCGCCACTACAAGCACGCCAACAGGGCCTATCTCGATTGGGCCAAGGAGGTGGGCTTCATCGGCGCGGCCGAGCCGATCGTCTTTCAGCTTTATCTCGAGCCGCTGCAGAAATTCCGTTTGGCCGCGCAAGGCCATGGCGCCATCGCGCCGCCAGTGACGCACCGCGCCCGGATCGAGCGATACTTCGATCCGATCCCGTTCTGGCATCCGCCGTTCGAGAGCGGCGACGATGCGTATTCATTCTCCGCCATTACGCAGCGGCCGATGCACATCTATCATTCGTGGGGCTCGCACAACGGCTGGCTCCGCCAGATCACGGCGGAGAATTGCCTCTACATGCACCGCGCCAGGGCGCTGGCGCTCGGCATCGCCGATGGCGATTGGGTCTGGATCGAGAGCGCCATCGGCCGCGTCAAGGGCCGAGTCCGGTTGATGGAGGGCGTCAACCCCGACACGGTGTGGACCTGGAACGCGATCGGCCGGCGCGCCGGCGCGGCCGCCCTCGATCCCGATGCGCCGGAAGCCACCCGCGGCTTTCTGCTCAACCACCTGATCGCCGAGCTTCTTCCCGAGCGCGAGGGCGGCTATCGCTTTTCCAACAGCGATCCGATCACCGGGCAGGCGGCGTGGTACGACCTTCGCGTCCGCATCGAGAAGGCCAAGCCGAACGAGGCCGGCGAAACCTCGCCGCGCTTCGAGCCGATCCCCGCTCTGCCGCTGG
Source organism: uncultured Alphaproteobacteria bacterium (assembly GCA_963702635.1). Classification (GTDB taxonomy): domain Bacteria; phylum Pseudomonadota; class Alphaproteobacteria; order Rhizobiales; family Xanthobacteraceae; genus Z2-YC6860. Next base: position 819,868 of record CAVPDL010000001.1, on the reverse strand, counting down.
CCGAGGCCGTATCATGACCTCACTTCCGGAACGCACCGAGAAGAAGCTCGGCCTGGTGATCGACCTCGACACCTGCGTCGGCTGTCAGGCCTGCGCGACGAGCTGCAAGGAATGGAACGCCGGGGGCGCTTCGGCGCCGTTGACCGACCAGGACGCGCACGGGCGCGATCCGCACGGCGCCTGGCTCAACCGCGTGCATTCCTACGAGGTCGGCGAAGGCGCGCAAAGCCGGACCGTGCATTTCCCGCGCTCGTGCCTGCATTGCGAAACGCCGGCCTGCGTCACCGTGTGCCCGACCGGCGCCTCTTATAAGCGCGCGGCGGACGGCATCGTGCTGGTCAACCCGGATACCTGCATCGGCTGCAAGCTCTGCTCCTGGGCCTGCCCGTACGGCGCCCGAGAGTATGATTACGATGACGGCACGATGAAGAAGTGCACGCTTTGCGTCGACCGCATCTACAACGAGACGTTCGCGCCGGAAGACCGCATTCCCGCTTGCGTGCGGGCCTGCCCGACCGGCGCGCGCCATTTCGGCGATCTCGGCGATCCTTCGAGCGCGGTGTCACAGCTCGTGCAAGAGCGGCAAGGTTTCGATCTGCTGCCGGAAATGGGCTACCGGCCGGTCAACAAATACCTGCCGCCGCGGCCGCGCCGCGATCGGGACGCGTATGCTTCGCCCGCGGTCGAGCAAGCGGCGAAAAATTCCGGCTCGCCTGCCGACCGGTTTTTTGCCTGGGCCGACAAGGCGCTGTCGCGCTGACCGCTCGCAAATAAATCCCGCCTATTCGGTCATCGTTTTCACCACGGCTTCCGGCGCGGGCTATGGCCTGCTGATCGGGCTCTCGATCGCAGCGGCATTCGGGCTGGTGCCGCGCGACCCGCTGCTCGGGCTTTTCGGCCTGGGCACGGCGCTGGCGCTCATCACCATCGGCCTGCTGACATCGACGTTTCATCTCGGCCGGCCGGAGCGCGCCTGGCGTGGCCTGTCGCAATGGAAAACGTCGTGGCTGTCGCGCGAGGGTGTTGCTGCGGTTGTCACTTATTTGCCGGCCGCTGTGCTGGGCTTGGGCTGGGTGTTTGGCGAAATTACGCCGGGTCAGATTGTCCTCGGCGCTTGCCTCTCGGCCGCGGGCGCGCTGGCGACGCTCTGGTGCACCGGCATGATCTATGCGTCGTTGCCGACCATTCGCGCCTGGAACCAGCCGCTGGTGGCGCCGGTTTATGCGGCGCTGGCGCTGGCGACGGGCTTCGTGCTGCTGTGCTTTTTTCTCGTGCTGTTCGGATACGAGCCGCGCTGGGCGGCCGTCCTCGGCGTGCTGGCGCTGACCATCGGCTGGGCGCTCAAGGTCCGCTACTGGTCCGCGATCGACGGCGCGAAGAAAACGCGCACCGCCGAAGCGGCGACCGGGCTCGGCCAGTTCGGCACGGTGCGGCCGCTCGATCCGCCGCACACCCAGCCGAATTTCGTCATGCGCGAGATGGGCTATCAGGTGGCGCGGCGCCACGTCGCCAGACTTCGCCGCTTGTCGACAGTGTTGCTGTTTGCGTTGCCGATTGCCGCCATGCTTTTGTTGCTGCTGAAGCTACCGGGTCCGCTTCCGAGCGTCATCGCGTTGTTGTCCGTGCTCGGCGCTGGCGTCGGGGTGCTGATCGAACGCTGGCTGTTCTTCGCCGAAGCCGAGCATGTCGTCATGCTCTACTACCGCGGTGGCGTGGCGTAGAATCTAGTACCTCGTCACAGTGATTATGACTGGTTGATCTTGAGCCAATTTAGGATGGGCAAGTCTTGCGGGGCAACGAGAACTTGGATGCTTCGGGCGACGCCGGGTTGACGGCGGATGAGGCCATTTCGCTCGAGCGTGACGATCATCTGGTGAACTGAGGGCGGGCTGACTTGAAAGTGGCGCTGCATATCGGCCTCGGCGGGCGGGCGTCGGAACATATGCGCGTAGGTGTGAATGAAGGCCAGGTAGTGGCCTTGCTTGTCGGTGAAGCCTTGCGCGCTGAGGCTGCGAGCGGCGCCTGATTTTTGATTCATTTGTCAATTCGTCCGGTCCTCCAACCAGGAGGTCGAGATGAATGTACGTTATCGGGTCGAATTGAGCCAAGTCGAACGCTGTGAACTCACCGCGATGTTGAGCAAAGGCAAATGCGCCGCCCGCAAGCTCAAGCGCGCCCAGATCTTGCTGGCGGCCGACGCCGGGCGCAGCGATGACGAGATTGCCCGCGCGGTGGCGGTGGGCGGCTCGACCGTATACCGGACCAAGCGGCGTTTTGTGGAAGGCAATCTGGAACGGGCGCTGAGCGAGGAGCCGCGTCCTGGAGCGCAACGCAAGCTCACCAGCAAGGAGGAAGCCTTGCTGGTGGCGACGGCCTGCGCGAGCCCTCCGCAGGGCCGCGCCCGCTGGACGCTGGAACTGCTGGCCGATGCCATGGTCAAGCTCACCAGGCATGAGAGCCTGTCAGGCGAGACGGTGCGCCGGCGGCTGGCTGAGAACGACCTCAAGCCCTGGCGCAGGGATATGTGGTGCATTCCCCGCATCGACGGCGAATACGTCGCCCGCATGGAAGATGTGCTCGACCTCTATGCCGAAGCGCCCGATCCCAAGCGACCGGTGGTCTGCTTCGACGAGAGCCCGGTCCAACTCATCGGCGAGGTCCGTCAGCCGATCCCGGCCGAGCCGGGCCAGCTCGAACGCTACGATTGCGAGTACCGCCGCAACGGCACCGTCAATCTCTTCGTCTGCATCGACGTGCATCGGCCCTGGCGCAAGGTCAAGGTCACAGAACGACGGGCGGCAGAAGATTACGCTCAATGCATGCGCGAACTTGTCGATGTTCATTATCCTGACGCCGAGTGTATCCGCGTTGTGCAGGACAATCTGTCGACCCACTCGGCCGGCGCCCTCTATGAGGCGTTCGCGCCCGCCGAAGCCCGCCGAATTCTGCGCCGCCTGGAGTTCCACTACACCCCCAAGCACGCCAGTTGGCTCAACATGGTCGAGATCGAAATCGGCGTGCTGCGCGGCCAGTGCCTCGACCGTAGGATCGACGACCCCGGGCGCCTCGTCCGCGAAATTGCCGCATGGCAACGACAGCGAAACGCCGCCGGTGCCCGCATCAATTGGATGTTCACAACCGAAAAGGCCCGAACCAAAATGGGCCGCGCCTATCCAAACAACTCCAAAAAGTCATAATCACTGTGCAGAGGTACTAGAGCGTGGTTGCATTGCGTTGAACCAAACTCCGTTCGCTCCCGCGGAAGCGGGAGCCCAGTTCTTGGCCACATATGGGTCCCCGCTTCCGCGGGGACGAACGGCGATGATTTAATCCGAAACAACTCCGCTCTACGCGCCATCGCCGCGCGGCGTCGCGGCGTCAAAGGGAATGTTCATCGTGCAGCGAAAGCCGGCCGGGTCGTAGTCGAGACGCGCCGTGCCTTGCAGCTCGGCGGCGATGCTGCCTTCGATGAAACGAGTGCCGAAGCCATGCCGCTTCGGCACGGCCACCGGCGGGCCGCCCCGCTCGCGCCATTCGATCCGCAGCATTGCAGGCTGCGCCGGCGGCCGCTCAATTCGCCAGTTCACCTGGATGCGTCCCTCGGGCACCGACAGCGCGCCGTACTTCGACGCGTTGGTGGTGAGCTCGTGCAACGCCAGCGCCAATGTCAGCGCGGCGCGCGGCGTAACGGTGATAGCTTCGCCGCCGATCGCGATCTGGTCCTGCGAGTGCGCCAGGTGCGGCGCGGTGGCGCCTTCGACGATGTCGCGGAGACCGGCGCTGCGCCAATGCCGCCGGGTGAGCTGGTCGTGCGCGAGGCTCAGCGCAATGAGGCGGCCCTCGAAGGCGCGGCGGAACGCGTCCGGCAAATCGGTGCCGCGCGCGGTCTGCGTCGCCAGCGACTGCACCGTGGCGAGCGTGTTCTTGACGCGATGATTGAGCTCGTCGATCAGGAGCTTCTGGCGCTCCTCGGCTTCCTTGCGCTCGGTGACGTCCTGCACGACGCGCACGCCGTACAGGAAATGGCCGGTGGCGTCGCGCACCGTCGACGAGCGAACCGCGATCCAGATCACGCGGCCGTCTGGGCGGACAAAGCGCTTTTCGATCGAGTAGAAGCCGAGATCGCCGGCGACCTGCCTGCGGTAGAGCTCTTCATCGACGTCGCGATCGTCGGGATGGGTGCGGCCGAACAGTTGCCAGCCCAACAGCTCCTCGCGGCTCATGCCCGTGATCGAGCAGATCGTCTCGTTGACGCGCAGAAACCGGCCTTCGGCGTCGAGTTCGACGATGCCGATCGCGGCGTGCTCGTAGGTTGCGTTCCAGCGCTCCTCCTGCTGGCGCAGATCCTGCCGGCTGCGGTCGAGCGCGTCGACCATGTACTTGCGCTCGGTGACGTCCTGGAAGCAGTTGATGACGCCGACCAGCCGGCCCTGCGAGTCGACCAGCGGCTCGATGTTGAGCAGCACCACGATCGGCTCTCTGTCGCCGCGCTCGACCGTCACCTCTTCGTTGCGGACGGATCGGCCGGTCCGCAGCACCTCGGCGAGCTTAGAGCGTGGCAACTCTTCGCCTTGGCCGGCGAAAAACCGGCATTGCGCAGTGAACTGGTCGTGAGTCTGGCCCGGCAGCGGGGCGCGGCCCCACAGCTCGACGGCTCGCTGGTTGTACTGCACGATCCGGCCGGCGAAATCGCAGATGCAGGTGGCGATCGGCAGCAGCTCCAGGATTTCGTCGGACGCCCGCAGCGTCTGTTCCAGCGACAATGAAATGATCGACCGCGGCCGCAGCGCGGTCTCGCTGTCGCGGATGCGGCGCCCCTGCCCGCCCTGCTGCCGTTCCATCATCCTTCTCGGTCAAAAGCCGATTTTCCGCCGCGGAACGGCGTTCGACTGGATGAACCTATGATGTTGAAGGATAGCATGATCGCCGCCCCGCCTCACCCGCAATGCCCTACAATCCGCTGGCCGTCTTGATGGTTCCACACTGGGTATCCGAGCACCGTCTCCTTAGTCAGGTCGAACAATTCCGATGAGTTCAGACGACGTGCTTCGCGCGCCGCTTCGACGTCACCGGCCGTTTGCGTTCTATTGGCTGTCGCGGGTGTGCAGCACCATCGCCTTGCAGATGCAGTCGGTGGCGGTCGGCTGGCAGATGTACGACATCACCCGCAATCCGTTCGATCTCGGCCTCGTCGGCCTCACCCAATTCATTCCGGCGGCGCTGTTCGTGCTGGTGGCGGGCCACGTCGCCGACCGCTACGACCGCCGCAAGATCGTGCGCTCCTGCCAGATTGTGTCGGCGCTCGCGACTGCGACGCTGGCGGCCGGCACCGCAGGCGGCTGGATGACGCGAGAATCGCTGCTCGCCGTGGTGTTCGTGACCGGGTCGTGCCGCGCCTTCGAACAAACCACGTTGACCACGCTGCTGCCCGGCATCGTGCCACTGCCGATGCTGGCGCGGGCCACCGCGGCGGGCGCCACCGCGTCGCAGATCGCGGTGATCGGCGGCCCCGCGGCAGGCGGGCTGCTGTACGCGATCAGCCCGATCTTGGTCTACTCATTGTGTTGCGCGCTCTATCTCACATCCAGCGTCGTGATCAGCCTGGTGACGGCCGTGCGCACCGCAACTCTGCGCGAGCCGCTGAGCCTCGCGGTGATCTTCGCGGGCTTCCGCTACATGCGCCACAATCCGGTCATCCTCGGCGTCATCACCCTCGATCTGTTCGCCGTCATCGTCGGCGGCGTATTCGCGCTGTTGCCGGTGTTCGCCCGCGACGTGTTCCACGCTGGCCCGTGGGGTTTGGGCTTCCTGCGCGCCTCGCCCGGGCTTGGCGCGATCTGTGCCGCGATCGTGCTGACGCATCGGCCGCCGCGCCGGCGGGTCGGGCGGATCATGTTTGCCGCGGTTGCGACCTACGGCGTCGCCATCATCATCTTTGCGCTGTCGCGCTCGTTCGTGCTGTCGATGGGCCTTCTCGCCGTCCTCGGCTGCGCCGACATGATGAGCGTCGTCATCCGCATGACGCTCATTCAGCTTGAAACGCCCGACGAAATGCGCGGCCGGGTCAGCGCCGTGAATTCTCTGTTCGTCAGCGCGTCGAACCAGCTCGGCGACTTCCGCGCCGGCCTGATGGCGGCCTGGCTCGGCACGATACCGGCCGTGATGGTGGGCGGCGCCGGCGCAATCCTGGTCGTGCTGGTCGGCCGCAAGGCGTTCGACAAGCTCTATCGGGTCGAAACCTTCGAAACGCGCCGCTGAGTGTCGAGGCCGGTGCGCTCGGGCTTGAGCGGCACGACCTTGGCCGGCGGCGAAAGCCAGTGATCGATGAAGTCGCCCAGCCAGGCCTTGCAGGCCGGATCGTGCATCAGCCGGCCTTCGAAATGCGCCTCGCGCGGTTTGGCGTTCGGCGCCGACATGCGCTCATGGCCGCGTGTGGTCCAGCGGCACATGGTGGCGTGGGTCACGTCCGCGTGGAATTGCAGAGCAAAAGCAGCGCCGCCGTAGCTGAAGGCCTGTACCGGGAATAAATCGCCCTCGGCCAGCATCACCGCCCCTTGCGGCAGATCAAAACCTTCGCGATGCCATTGGTAGACGTGGTTGGGCCAGTCCTCGCAGACCGCGCGGCCCTCGGAGGTCGGCCGAATCGGATAGTAGCCGACCTCGGCGTGGCCTTCGGCATGCTTGTAGACACGCGCGCCGAGACGCTTTGCCAGCATCTGCGCGCCGAGACAGACGCCGAGATAGGGCTTTTGCTCATGAAGCGGCACGCCGATCCAGTCGATCTCGCGCTTGACGATCTCGTCGTCATCGTTGGCGCTCTGCGGACCGCCGAAGATCACCGCGCCGGTGTGCTCGTCGAGCGTCTCGGGCAGCGTGTCGCCGAACCGCGGCCGGCGGACGTCCAGTGCGAAGCCGCGTTCCTTTAATTGCAGGCCGATGCGGCCCGGCGTGGACAGCTCGCCGTGCAGGACGATCAGGATCGCCGGGCGGTCGTTCATGGCGTGAAAAGGGGCATGCCGCAAATCAAAGCAATTCAGATGCCATAAGTCCTATATGGTTAATGAATCATTACAAGAGCGCGAACGCGGAACCGATATACCGCCGCTACAGAGCTTACCGGTTGTCAGGTGAGCCGCCGGCGCTGTCGTCCCTCGACCAGCTTCAGCAGCAGGCCGCGCGGCGCCCGCGGCGCAAGCCTCGTCACCAGCCGGTTGGCAAGGCCCGGAACCACAACTCGCTGTCCGCGCATCAAGCCTCGGTAGCCCGCCTCGGCGACGCGCTCGGCCGGCACCGCCAGCGGCCACGCCACCGATGCCTCGGGAACACCGGCGCGGGCCTGGAATTCGGTCGCGACCGGCCCTGGACAAAGGCAGGTCACCCGGATGCCGCGCGGCTTCAGCTCGCGGTGCAGCGCCTCGGAAAACGACAGCACGAAGGCCTTGCCGGCGTAATAGACTGCCGAATTCGGGCCCGGCAGGAACCCGGCCACCGAAGCGACGTTGAGGATGCCGCCGCCATGGCGCTCGATGTTCGGCACAAACGCCAGCGACAGTTCGGCGAGTGTGCGCACGTTGAGGTCGATCATGGCAAGCTGCTCGCCGCGATCGAGCTCGGCGGCACGGCCGACCAGACCAAAGCCGGCATTGTTGACGATGTATTGCGCCTCAAGCGCACGGGCGGCGAGCGCCGCGCCGATTTTTTCCGCCGCGCCGGCCTCGTTCAGATCGAGCGCGAGCACCGCCGGCCTCGGCCGGCCCGTTCCACCAAGTTCGTCGGCGAGTGCGTTCAAGCGCTCGGCGCGGCGTGCCACCAGCATCAATTCATGACCATGCCGGGCAAATGTTCGCGCCAGCGCGGCGCCGATCCCGGCCGAGGCTCCGGTGACGACCGTGACCGGCGTCATGCCTGGCCGCCGGCCGCGGCGACGCGCTGACGCAGAGCGATGCGTTCGGCCGACGACACGCCGAGCAGGTCGGCGACGCGCCAGATCAGGTTGTCCTCGTAGTCGGAAATTGTTCCGTCGGCGTAGGCGATCGTCCACATCATCTCGATCATGCGCAGCCGCTCGGTTTCGTCGAGCGCGCCGTTGATCGTCTGAGTGAAATGGTAGAAATCGACGGCCTTTTCCTCGGCGGCCGTGGCCTGCGCCACCAGTTCGCCGGCCGCGGCATCGGTCAGGTCGAAGCGTTGCTTCAGCAACGCGATCAACTTATCGCGCTCGATATCCACGACGTCGCCGTCGATTGCCGCGGCATGGACCAGCAGCGCTGCGTAGGCAACGCGAACGTCATGATCGTCGAGACTGCCGGCCGGCTTCTCGTCATTGGTGAGATCGGCAACGAAGCTCTTGATGGCGTCGAACAATTGGCACCTCCGGAAAAGCCGCGTGTCGCCGCCTTTCCCTTCACGCATATTTATGTGTTTGCGTGGAGTGCGCAATCGCGGCGGTCAATTCACCTGCCTTGCGTTGCGCATGCTTTTCGCCAGCAGCTTGAGATTGTTGGCGATGTACGGGCTGTTGGGGTCCTTGGCCTGGGCCGCGAGCAGCATCTCGCGCGCGCGGCGGTAGTCGCCGCGCAACATGTAGGAGAAGCCCCGGTTGTTCATCACCTCCGGGGTCTCGCCGATCAGCTTGATGGCCTGCTGATAAGCGCGGTCGGCGAGATCGAAACGGCGCAGCCTGTCGTAAGCGGCGGCGAGGCCGACCCAGGAATCGGCGTCGCGTGGATGCAATTCGACCGCCTTGCGGAAATGTCGCTCGGCAAGGCCATAGCTGCCCTGGCGGAAATACTTCTTGCCGATATTGAGGTCGTCGTTGGGGTTGTCGCCAAGAAGCTCGGGCGTTTTTGGCGGCAAGTCGGCCGGCGTCTCCACCGAGCCGGTAACGTCGCCGCCCTTCGCGTCGGTCGAAGCCGACGGTCCGAACGCGTTGCTGAGCTTGGCGAAGGGACTGTCGGGCGAGGATGTTGTGGCGCAACCGGCGAGCCATATCAGCCCCGCGACGGCAAGTACGATCCGACTGACTCTCACGCCCATACGCAAACCCCGAAGCCGTTCGAAACTAGGGCTGGATGGTTAAAATTTCGCTGGTATCCGGGGGTGGAGCTATAAAGCCTGGAATGGCGCAGAAATCGTCACCCTGTACCCGGCGGGCAACACTCCCCGAGGGGTTTACTCGTGCCGACAAATTTCCTCGATTGTGCCGCGGTTGCGCCTAGAACCGGGGGTTTTGTGGTAACGGCCGTTCTATCGACCAGGGGATGCACGTGTTTCCGATCAATCCGTTTGTTTCGAAGCTGGTCTACCAGCTCGCGCCCGCCGCGCTGGTTACCACGATCGGTATCGTTTTGCTGAGCAGTCTTGCCAAGCCGGTTTCCGCGCCGCCGCAGTCTACACCTGTCGCAACCGCGATGAAGACCGAGGCGGTGTTCACGCCGACCCCCCGGCCTGCCGAACCGGCGCAGATCGCAGAACAGCCGGCCGCGGCGGTTGCTACCCGCGCCGCCAAATCGAAGCCGCAACCGCGCAAAGTCGCCGCGACCGAATTGCCCGAGTTGCGCCAACCTGCGACGGCGGCGACGCCGTTGCCGATCGCGCCGCCTGCCAGTCCGCAACCCGCGGTAGCGCCCGCGGACAATGACCGCACCATGATCGGCAGGCTGCGCGGCGTTACCGCGACGGTGACGAGCATTCCGCAGCGTGCCTATTCGGAGGTGACCGGCTGGTTTGCCAACGAAGAGCCACCCCGCCCGCCTGCGGATATTCCGGCGCAGAATTTGATCAAGGCATCGATGTGATACGTTGCCGTTTTCGGCGCGTAGTCAGTAGTTCCCGAGATGCAGCCGGACGAACACCGGCAGCAGGATGACCACGAACAGCACCGGGAAGATACAGACCATCATCGGCACCGAAAGCTTGGCCGGCAGGCTGTAGGCTTTCTCCTCGGCGCGCGACAGCCGCTTGTGGCGCATGTCGTCGGAATAGACCCGCAGCGCGTCGGTGATGCTCGAGCCCAATTCCTCCGACTGCTGGATCAGGGTGGCGAACGAACGCGCCTCGTCGATGCCGAGCCGGTCGCCGAGATGCTCGAGCGCATCGCTCATGGTGCGGCCGGCGCGAATTTCGAGATTGGTCATGTGGATGTTGGCGGTGAGTGACGGATAGGAGTCGGAAAGCTCGCGGCCGACGCGGTCAAGCGCCGCCTCCATGCTCAGTCCTGCGTCGGCGCAGACCACCAGCAGGTCCATGAAATCCGGAAAACCGGCCTGGTGCTCGTATTTGCGCGCCCTGATGCGTTTGTCGATGTAGAGGCTCGGCGCCAGATAGCCGGCGATGCCGCCGGCGCCGGTCCACAGCCAGAACGCCGTGCCGCCGTATTCAACCGGAGCGAACAGGAAGACCAGGGCCGCGATCCCGATGGCAAGTGCTGCGCGGCCAAGAAAGAAAAACGCTGCCGCGCGCGAGTCGTAGATGCCGGCCATGATCATCCGGCGGCGGAGCACCTTGGTCTCCTCGTTGTTGCCAGACGAATAGTGCTTGGCGGTGTACTCGATGACGCGCTGCGCCGCCTTTAGACTTGAATGACGCAGCGAGCGCGATCCGCCGCGCTGCTCGATGTCGCTAACCCGGCCGATGTTGGCGGCGCGCCGCTTGACCGAGCCCTGCACGCGGATCACGGCCATGACGCTGAACGCAAGCGTGCCGGCGGCCAGAAACACCAGCAGCCCAACCATGACGCTATCGCCTTCGGTCAACATCAGCTCGACCGCGCCCATCGCATCAGATCCTGAAGTTGACCATGCGGTACATGATGAAATTGCCGATCGACATCCAGCCGCCGGCGGCAGCGAGAGCCATCTTGGTGATATCTTCGTGCCAGACGCTGGCGTAGAATTCCGGCGTGATGACCTGGATCACCAGGAACATCAGGATCGGCAGCGATGACAGGATCATCGCCGAGGCTCGGCCCTCCGAAGCCAGCGCCCGGATCTTGCGGCGCATCTTGAAGCGCTGGCGGATCACCGACGACAGATTTTCCAGGATTTCGCCGAGGTTGCCGCCGGTTGAGCTCTGGATCGCCACCGCGGTTACGAACAACGGCAGGTCGTCCTGGCCGATGCGGAAATACAGATTGCGCATGCCGGTTTCGAGGTCGGCGCCGTAGGTGATCTCGTCGGCGACGATGCCGAATTCCGAACCGATCGGATCGGCCATTTCACGCCCCACCATGGTGATGGCGATCGGCACCGGATGCCCGGCGCGGAGACTCCGCACGATGATGTCGAGCGCGTCGGGGAACTGCGCGCCGAACGCCTTCTGCCGCCGGCCGCGCTTGATCCGCAGCACCAGGTACGGCAGCGCGGTGCAGCAGAACAACGCCGCGCCGAGCGCCTCGAGAATGTCGCCGCGGGTCGCCATCACCAGTCCGAAGGCGAACAGCGCGACGACGACCACGTAGATCGCGAACTTGCCGATGCCCAGCGTCAGCCCGGATTGCAGGATCAGCCGGTTGAACGCGACCAGCGGCAGGCGGTAGTCGCCGCCCTTGGTCAGCCCGCGCTCGCGGCGCAATTGCACCAGCATGCTCTCGCGATCGGCCTCGCCGTCCATCAGCTTCAGCCGGCGATTGATGTTCTTGCGATACGACCGCGTGTTGAAGAACAGCAGATAGATACCTTCGGCGAACAGGCCTGCGGCCAGCGCCACGAACAGGTAGATCACGTAGACCGGATCGATCTCGGTCGGCAGAAAGCTCATAGTGCCTCTTCTCCTCTCCCCGCTTGCGAGAGGGTCGGGGGAGGGGGCGTTTCCACATGCTCAAACTCGCGGAAAAGCCCCCTCACCCGACCGCCTTCGGCGGTCGACCTCTCCCCGCACGGCGGGGAGAGGTGCAGGCGTCGCTGGCGCTCTGCCCAATGCACAGCAGAGCTCATAGCGGCTTGCCGGGTTCGAAGTAGCTGCCGGGAATCTTGATGCCGCGGGCGGCAAGCTCGGAAAGAAAACGTGGCCGCACACCAGTGGCGGCAAAATGACCTTCGACGGTGCCGTCCTCTGCGGTCGAGGTGCGGACGTATTTGTAGATTTCCTGCATCTGCACGATGTCGCCCTCCATGCCGGTGATCTCGGCGACGGAGGTGACGCGACGCTTGCCGTCCGACATGCGCTGGAGCTGCACGATCATGCGGACCGCGGCGGCAATCTGGCCGCGGATCGAGGGGATCGTCATCGGCAGGCCGGCCATGCCGACGAGTTGCTCCAGACGCGAGATCGCCTCGCGCGGGTTGTTGGCGTGGATGGTCGCCATCGAGCCTTCGTGACCGGTGTTCATGGCCTGCAGCATGTCGAAGGCTTCCTCGCCGCGGCACTCGCCGAGGATGATGCGCTCAGGACGCATACGGAGCGCGTTCTTGACCAGCTCGCGCTGGCGAATTTCGCCCTTGCCCTCGATGTTCGGCGGCCGTGTCTCCATGCGGGCGACGTGCGGCTGCTGAAGCTGCAGTTCGGCGGCGTCTTCGATGGTGATCAGCCGCTCCTTCTCCGAAATGAACGCCGACAGCGCGTTCAGCATGGTGGTTTTGCCCGAGCCGGTGCCGCCCGAGATGATCGTGGTGATGCGCGACTTCACCGCCGCGGCGAGCAGCTCGGCCATCGGCGGCTTCAGCGCGTCGATGTCGACAAGCTTGGACAGATTAAACGGCTTCTTGGAGAACTTGCGGATCGACACCAGTGGGCCGTCGACGCCGATTGGGCGCACGGCCACGTTGACGCGGGAGCCGTCGAGCAGGCGGGCGTCGCAGAGCGGATGCGATTCATCGACGCGCCGTCCGACGGCCGAAACGATCTTGTTGACGATGCGCAGCAGATGCGCCTCGTCCTTGAAACGGCAGGCGATCGGCTCGAGCAGGCCGCCGCGCTCGACGAAGGTCGATTCGTGGCCGTTGATCAGGATGTCGCTGATGCTCGGGTCTTTGAGCAGCGGTTCGAGCGGGCCGAGCCCCGTCATCTCGTCGAGGATTTCCGAGACGAACTCGTTGAGCTCCTGGGTGTTCAACGCCAGCCGCTCGACCACGATGTATTGCGTGACGAGCTGCTGGATGTGCGCCCGCATCTCGTCTTCGGGCAGCTTTTCCAGCGCCGAAAGATTGATCTCCTCGATCAGCCGGCGGTGCAGGCGGACCTTGGCGTCGAGCAGCTTGTCGGATAGAAGCGGATTGGCAGGCTCGGCGGCCACCTTGTCCTTCAGCGGGTCCGGCTCAGGCACGACCGCAAACGACATGCCGATCGATGACGACGGCGCCTCCTCGACCGCCGGCGGCGGTTCGAGAGCGGCACTGCGTCGAACGGTGAAACGGCTGGCCATGCGTCACTTCGCGAGCGAGAGGTTGAGTTTCTTGATCAGACCCGCGGCCGCGACGGCGGGCTGTCCGGGGGCGTTCTGTGGCAACATCAGCTTCTTGAGCTGCGCCGAGACGTTGTTGCCGGCCTTGACCTCGTCGAGCGGCACGCCGCGGTCGATCGCCTCACGCACCAGGCGGTAGTTGTTCGGAATGGTGCCGGCAAAATCCTTGCCCAGCGCCTGTTCGATGTCCGTCCGCTTCAGCCCGGTTTCGAACATCCTCTGCTCGAAGCGGTTCACGATCACTTGCGGCTGCGGTCCGTCGCCGAGCCGCTCGCGGATGGCGGCGACCAATCCCTTGGCCTGGCGCAGACTCGGCACTGTCATCTCGCTGACGACAAAAAGCTTGTTGGAACCGAGCAGCACGCTGTCTGTCCAGGAGAACCACGTGTGCGGCATGTCGATCACGACGTAGTCGAAGTGCGAGGACACCAGATCGAGCAGCCGGGTGACCATATCGGGATCGAACGAGCGCATTTCTGCAGGCCGGTTCGGCGCGGCGATCAGTTCGAGGCCGGAGGAATGATGCGACAGCATGATTTCGAGGAGCTGGCGGTCGAGCCGTTCGGGCCGCGGCTCGATTTCCTTGAGGTCGAGGCGCGGCTCGAGATCCAGGTAGTCGGCGCAGGCGCCGTGCTGGAAATCCAGGTCGACCAGGCAGGTGGTCGGCCTGGAGCGTTGGCCGCTGTCGAGCAGCAGCAGCGCGGTCTGGATTGCGAGCGTGCTGACGCCGGCACCGCCGACCGACGACAGGAAAGTGTAGATCTGCGCCTCGGCGGTCTCGGTGCCTGCAGCCCGCGCAACGCGGGCACATGTGCGGACGAGTTCGACGGGTTGTATCGGTTTGACCAGGAAATCGGCGACCCGCATTTGCAGCAGCCTGCGCGCCACCTCGGCATCGAAGGTCTGCGTCACCACCACCACCGGCGGCCAGGCGCTGGCGCGCACCATCATCCGCTCGAGGCCCTGCATGTCCTCGTTTTTCGAAGCATCGAGGTCGATGATGATAACGGTAACGCCGTCGGTTTCGAGCTCCGAAATTTCGGAGATCGTGCCGGATGTCACCCGCAGCTCGATCGCTCCGCTGGTTCCGAACGTCGAGCGAACAGCCTGCTCGAAGGCCGGGTCGGCGGTGAGCACCGCAACTACGGTCTTATTCGCGCCCGAGGAACCGGCTTTGCGCATTGTTTGCTCTACTGCTCGCTACTTCGTCGGGCTGCTGCTGTTGTTGTTTCCGGCGCTCGGCGCCGAATTGGCCTGGGTGTTGGCCGTCGACTGCGCCTGCTGCGCTGCTGCGGCGTAGGACGCAGAGCTTGTGGTGGCGTTCACAGGCGGGATGACGCGGCCGGTGCGATAGCGCTCTGACGCCACTGCCGCCCTCTCGCCGCTATAGACAATGTTGCGGTTGCCGCTCGCTGCCGACCACGGATCGATGGTTTCGGTCACGACGTTGGCCGCCATTGCCTCGCCTGAGTGCAGCGTTATGGTGTCGCGGCGATCCCAATAGAGGTCGGAGCAGCCACCGAGCATCGCGCCGAGCAGGACGGCGGCGGCAATCGTCTTAGTCACGGACGCGGAGCACATCGGCGCCTCCCTTCGGCAGGTCGAGCACGTGACCGGCCAGTTCGTTTGCAGGCAGCCCGGCGACAAGCTGCGCCATGGCCGGGGTGATTTCGGTTTTGCCCATGAGGAACAGATCGACGTCGTTGACCGGCAGCGACGCGTCGAGCGGCGTTTTGATGACATCGCCGGGCCGTGCCGGCCGCACCAATCGCGGCGTCACGACGATGGCGAGGTCGGTCTCCTGCTTCTGATAGGAGGCGCTGCGGAACAGCGCGCCGAGCACCGGCACGTCACCGAGCCATGGCATCTGATCGATGGCGTTCTGGTTGTTGCTCTGCAGAAGCCCGCCGATCACGAAGCTCTGGCCGTCGCGCAGTTCGACCGTGGTCGACGCGCGGCGCACGATCAGCGGGGGGATCGACAGGCCGCCGATGGTCACCATATGGCTGAAGTCGAGTTGGCTGACCTCGGGCTCGATCTTCATATTGATCAGGCCGCCGGTCAGCACGGTCGGCGTGAACGCAAGGCCGACGCCGTAACGCTTGTAGTCGACCGTGACCGAGCCGAACGAGCCGGGCACCGGGATCGGATACTCGCCGCCAGCCAGGAAGCTCGCGGTGTCGCCCGACAGCGCCACCAGATTGGGCTCGGCCAGCGCGCGGGCCACGCCCTTCTGCTCCAGCGCGTTGATGATCATGTCGGTCTCGAAGCCCTTGCCGATCAGCTTGCTGACGAGGACGCCGAACGGCGCCGTACCGGAAAGAACGCCGGCCACGTCGATCGGCGAGATGGAGACCGCCGACGGCGTCAGGTTCGGCCCGCCGACCGTCACGCCCGGCTGCGAGAACAGGCCGCCGCCGGTGTTGGTGACCGGAAG
Organism: uncultured Alphaproteobacteria bacterium; assembly: GCA_963702635.1. Lineage (GTDB taxonomy): Bacteria > Pseudomonadota > Alphaproteobacteria > Rhizobiales > Xanthobacteraceae > Z2-YC6860. The sequence continues at coordinate 804,032 of CAVPDL010000001.1, read as the reverse complement.
CTGCGGGGTCGGCGTACGGTTGCCGATGTTGGCGAGGTTGTGCTGGCCGAACACGTTCCATTGCACGCCGAGATCGCGCCCGGCCTGCCGTGTCGCTTCAACGAAACGCACCTCGAGCATGACCTGCTGCGGCTGCAGCACATTGACCATGTTGATGACGTCCGGACCGAACTGCTTGGCCATGGTCACAGCCTTGTCGACGGTCGGGCCGTCCGGCGCCGTGCCGGTGAGCATGATGCGGCCGTTGACCGCGGTCACCCGAAAGTGGGCGTTCGGAAAGCGGCGCTGGATTTCCGTGTTGAGCAGCGAGGTGTCGTAGACCACCTCGACGTCGAACACGCCGATCAGCTTCTTGCCTTCGGCATAGACCGACACCCGCGTGGTGCCGTTCTTCTTGCCGAGGATGGACAGCGAGCGGTCGGTCAGCGGGTTGACGTCCGCCACATCCGGATCGCCCACCGTGATCTCGACGAAGCTCGTGTCGGTACGAACGTCCTCCGACTTGCCGATATAGACCGGCACCGTGGCGGTGCGTTTGGCGGCGCCGATCTGGATCGACCGTTCGGCATTCGCCACACCGTCGCCGAGTATGCCGCCGGCGGCTACGATCGACGCGGCCACCAGCAGCGCCTTGATCGGCGAACTCGATGCTTTTCTGCTACTCATGTTCAACTCCCCACCCATCTGTTTTTGCCTTCCCCGAATTCTCAAACGTCAGCGCGGTTAGAAACCCCCATCGTTGGCCGCCTGCAGATTGGTCGTCTCGACCGGCACGCTGTATTCCTGGGTCGTCGCCGCGCGCCGCACCGACACGGTCGTGAGCCCGGTCGGCGCCTTGGCCACTTGCTCGGCCGGCGTACTCGGCGCGCCAAGATCGCTTGAGTGTGATGCGGCGCGTGTACTGGTTGTTGGATTCGCCGGCCTTGCGCAGCATCAGCGACAGGTTGCCGACCGAGGCCGCGAGCGAAAGCTTCTGAGCGCCGATCTCGTCGACCTCGAGCGTGACCGCTTTGACCACGGTCGGCTTGTCGGTGCGCTCGTCGGCGATCTGATCGACTGCAAGCACCCGGACATTCTGCAGCACCACCTCGGAGGTGGCATTGGTCTTGTCGACCTGCCGGGTCAACGAGACTTCGACGCGATCGCCCGGCAGCACGAAGCCGCCGACGCCCTCGACATCGTTGACCCGGATGGTGACGGCCTTGAGTCCGTCGCGCAGCATCGCCGACAGCGTGGCGCGCTGGCCAGGTCCGGTGATCTTGCTGCCGAGCACCGGCTCGTTCGGCTCGATCGCGGTCAGCGCGATCCGTTTGCCGCCCTTGAGCACATCGGCGATCTTCGCGAACGAGCCGCCCGGCAACGCGGCCTCGGGCCATGTGATTTCGCGCAATTGCGCTTCCGTGACTTCCATGCCGAAGCGCAGTGGCTTCGACGCGACAACGATCGTGCGCGTGCTGACAGGCTTCTTGTTGGCCTCCAGGCTCTTCATGCGCTGCTCTGCCGCGCTGTTCAGCCAGGACTGCGCAACGAATACTGCGAGCAGGCCGAACAGCACGGCAAACGCGATCATTACGATGGTGCTGGTACGCACGCTTCTTCCCCGCTTGACGCCGCTATTTCTGCGTTGTTGTCGCGACCAATATTGAGGAGCGCTGGTATTGAAATGGTGAAGTGAAACGGGCAAAGCCAGCTATGCTGAAGATTGCTTGAAGCCGTATTCTTTATGATTGGTGAGAGCCGCGATTTGCTTTTGAATTGAATGCGCGGCGCACGAAGGAATGAGAAACCTTAATCGATTTTCCGGGTTGTGAGCGGCGGCCGATGCCGGCCGGCGTACGGTTACGGCAATGTAAATCCGTTCGTGAGCGACATTTTGCTTGCGCGCAAATCACGGACGGCCTAGTCGGTTGCTGCCGCATGGCTAACGGACGTTAAGTCTGCCCCCGCAAAGGACTTGGAACGCAAGGACGCAGCGCGATGAGCAAGCCCTACATCAGCTATATCGACCCCTCGACCATGAAAGATGCGGCGATGCTCGCCGAGCTCGACCGCTGCAAAAGCTACGGCACGCCGCGACCGGAAAGCCAGGCGATCCGCGCCCATGTGCCGGCGGTGTTCTGGTCGTTCGCCAACTCCTGGCGCGACGTGTTTCACACCGGCGTCGCCGACCACGGCATCAAGGAGCTGTGCCGGCTGTATGTGTCGCGCTCGGTGCTGTGCGAATTCTGCGGCAACCAGCGCTCGATCAAGGCGGCCAAGGCCGGCGACGTGGTCGAAGAGCAGACCAAGGACCTGATCAACTTCGAATCGTCGACCCGTTACAGCGAGAAGCAGAAGGCGGCGCTATCCTACGCCGAGGCGATCACCTGGGACCTGCCGGTGGACGACAAGTTCTGGGCGCGGCTGCACCAGCACTTCAGCGAACCCGAACTGGTCGAGATCGGCTATTTCATTGCGCTGACCATGGGCCAGCAGCGCTGGCTGCGCACGCTCAACATCGAGCACCACCAGATTCTGCCGGGTGAGGAAGGCTCAATGGCGCCGGGCTTCGAGACCGAAGCTGCGCTGAAGCGCTCCAAGTCCGCGCCGGATTATTGGGCGAAGAAGAAGCCGCAGGTCCAGGCGGCGGAGTAGGACGGCAATGCTGCTTCGCGCGAACCTTTCCACGCCGAGTATGTGGTACGACGCAGCTCATAAGCCGTTACGTCCCCGCTGACTTCGGCAGCGCCACGATCATGTCGAGCTCGATGCGGGCACCCGGCGACGAGAGCTGGTTGATGCACACCGTGGTCGACGCCGGCAGCCAATCGCCGAAGTACTTCGCCATGGTCTTGTGCATGGCGTCGGCCTCGCGGAAATCGGTCAGGTACTTCGTCACCTTGATGACGTCGCCCCACGTACATCCCTGATCGTCGAGGATCGACTTGATCGCCTCCATCGCATTCGTCGTTTGGTCCTCGATCGAATGCGGATGGATGTGCTCGTGATCCTGATGCGGATGGTTATGGTAGAGCGGCGATGCCGTCGCGCCCGACAGAAACATTAGGTCGCAGGCGCCGACGATCTTGATCGCCGGCGCGTAGGGCATCTTGTGCGCCTGCGACGGATCGGGATGGACGGCTTCGAGCTTGAAGGTCGATTGCGGCTTGGTGTTGACGTTCATGGCTGGCCTCCGTGGGTTGCGAGGGAGCGTAGCAAGTGGACCGAAGCAGCGCCACGCACTCCGTTACCCTCTCCCCTTGCGGGAGAGGGTAACGAGCGAAGCGAGCCGGAGTTCGCGGCAGCGACAGCGCTACGCCACCACCGCTTGCGCCGGCGCGGCAGCGAAGCGCTCCTTGATCATTCGCGTCAGCGTCATGTTGTCGATCTTGCCGGTGCCGAGCAGCGGCAGCTTTTCCATGGTGACGACCTCCGCCGGCATCATCAGCTCGGTGGCGCCATGAGCGCGGCCGAAGGCCTGGAATTCGGAGCGCGTCGCATCTTTCTTCTGCGTCACCAGGATCAGCCGTTCGCCCTTGCGAGCGTCCGGCACCGATGTGACCGCCGACGGTATGTCGGGCCAAAGCTCCGAGGCCAGCGCCTCGACCGCCGCGAACGACACCATTTCTCCGGCGATCTTGGCGAAACGCTTGGCGCGGCCCTTGATCGCGACGAAGCCCTGCTTGTCGATGGCGACGATGTCGCCGGTGTCATGCCACCCGTCACGTGGCGGGTCGAGCACGCCGGGATTCTCGACGCGGAGATAGCCGAGCATGACGTTCGGCCCCTTTACGAACAGCCGGCCGCCATCGTCGACGCCTTCGACCTTCTCGAGCCGAGCCTCCATGCCGGGCAGCAGCCGGCCGACGGTGCCGAACTTGTTGAACATCGGTGTGTTGAGCGCGAGCGCCGGCGCGGTCTCGGTGACGCCATAGCCCTCGAGGATGCGCAGGCCGAATTTCTCCAGGTAGATACGGCGCGTGGTCTCTTTCACCGGCTCGGCGCCGGCTAGGATGTAGCGGAGCGAGCGGAAGTCGTAGGCATGTGCCGAACGGGCGTAGCCGTTGAGGAACGTGTCGGTGCCAAACAGGATGGTGGCGTTCACGCCGTAGATCAGCTCCGGCACGATCCGATAGTGCAGCGGCGACGGATAGAGGTAGATGCGCACACCGGAAACCAGCGGAAGAACAAGGCCGACCGTCAGGCCAAACGAGTGGAACACCGGTAGTACGTTGAACACCTTGTCCTTGCGGCCGAAATCGATGCGCGCCGCCGCCTGGGCGGCATTGGCCAGCATGTTGCGGTGGGACAGCACGACGCCCTTCGGCGTGCCCTCCGAGCCCGAGGTGAACAGGATCGCGGCCCAGTCGCCTGGCCGGCGCCTGACCAGGGGCTTCCGGAATTTCCAGAAGCCGCGGAGCTTGTCCATGGTGGTGATGGTCGGGCGGATATCCTCAAGATAGTCGATCTTGACTTCCTTCTGCACGCCCGCGATCAGGGTATCGAGCCGGCCCTTCTCGATGAAGGCCCGCGACGTCAGGATGGTGCCGATCTGCGCGGCGCGGCAGGCCGCGAGCACATTGGCGACGCCGGCCGAGAAGTTGATCATCGCCGGCACGCGGCCGGCTGACATCAGCGCCATCAGCGTGACCGCGGCGCCGTTGGCGTTCGGCAGCATCAGGCCGATCGGCTTGCCTTCCGGCGCCATCGGTATCAGCTTCTCGCCGAGCACGCGGGCGCCGATCAGGAGCTTGCGGTAGGTCAGCGTCCCGGCAACCGGGTCCTCGACGGCGACGCGCTCCATGCCGTGGATCTCGGCCGCCTCGACCAGCGCCTCGAACACGGTGCGCTCGATCGAGGTGGTGCGGTAAACGAGGTTCGACATGATCTCGTAGAGCGCAGCACCCGCCGCCATGCGGCGATGCTTGCCCTTCAGCGCCGGATCGACGGTGAGCTTCACCGGCTCCAGGACTGTGACGGTGACTTTGGGGAACCAGCGCCGCGGCACCTGATCTTTGTGCAGGCGGGTGAACGGCGTGTACTCCAGGCCTTCGAGGCGCACCGGCACGACGAAGGCGTCGGTCTTGTCGGCGATCAGGCCGGCGCCGTCATAGATCTTCATCAGGCTGCCGGTGACGGTGATGCGGCCCTCCGGAAAGATGATCAACGGTTCGCCGGCCTTGACCGCGTTGATCAGGGTGCGGGTCGCCATCGGCTTGGTCGGATCGAGCGGCATCGCGCGGGTGAAGCGCAGGAATGGCCGCACCCACCATTTTTGTGCCATGGCGCTGTCGATGGCGAACACCGGATCGGTCGGCAGCAACGACATCGCCAGCGCGGCGTCGAGGAAGCTGACGTGATTGAGCGCGATGATCGGATTGGGTCCGGCGTTGTGCAGATTCTCGACGCCGCGCAGCTCGACGCGGAACAGGACACGGAACACCATGGAGATGAAGTCCATGGCGGGCCGCGCCGGCATGGTGCGGCCGATCATGACGGCGACGCAGAAGGTGGCGATACCGATAATGATGAACAGCTCTGGTGTGGTGACCAGGAACGCTTGCAGCGCGGCCACCACGACGGTGCCGGCGACCATGAAGGCGGCGTTGAGCACGTTGACGCCGGCGATGACGCGGGCGCGGCGGTCGGCGCCGGCCCAGGCCTGCACCGCTGCAAAGGTTGGCACGATGTAGAGGCCGCCGGCGATGGCAAGGCCGGCGAGGTCGATCATCACGTGCGGGCCGCGGCTCGACGCGAACATGTCGCGCACACCGACGGGTGTGGTGGCGAGCGGGATACCCAGCGTGGTCCAGCCGAGATCGACAGCGAAGATCGCGAGCAGGACGGCGCCGATCAACGTCGGCAGGATGACGATGCGGCCGGCCGACAGCCAGGCGGCGAGGCCGGAGCCGACCGCCACCGCGATCGAGAACACCGCAAGGAACATGGTGACGACTTCCTCGGTGCCGCCGAGCACGGTCTTCACCAGCGGCGGCAGCAGCGACAGCACCACCGCGCCGACCAGCCAGAACCAGCTTGTCACCAGCGCGCCCCACCAAAGCCGGCGGTCGGAGCGCAAATGTCCAAGCAGACGTTTGGTGGACGAGACGATGTTGGCGGAAATGCGCAAGTCCGGAGCGCCGGAACCGACCTTAGGAATGAACAGGCTCGAGCCCCAGCACAGCAGCGCGAACACCAGCATCAGGCCGGCGAAATGCGCCGGATCGCCGCCGCCCTTCGCCGCCATGCCGCCGACGATGGTGCCGAGCAGGATCGCCAGAAACGTAGCGCCCTCGACCAGCGCGTTGGCGGCCGGCAGCTCCGAGCGCGGCAGGAGGTCCGGCAGGATGCCGTACTTGATCGGGCCGAACAGCGAGCCGATCACGCCGAAGCCGAACAGCGCCGCGAACAGGATCGGCACCGAGTGCAGCATGAAGCCGGCGATGGCGACGATAGCGACGCCGATCTCGCAGAGCTTGAGCCGCTGCGCCACGATTGCCTTGTCGTAGCGGTCGGCCATCTCGCCGCCAAACGCCGAGAGGAAGAAGTAGGGCGCAATGAACACGGCGGCTGCGAGCGTGATCAGGCTCTCGGCGGCCGAGCCGCCGATCTTGAACAGGATCAGGAATACCAGGGCGTTCTTCAGGAAATTGTCGCTGAACGCCGAGAAGAACTGACACCAGAACAGCGGCGCGAAGCGCCGGGACATCAGAAGGGACTGGGATTCGGCCATGATGCAGCTTACCGGAGGTCTGGCTTGATCCGAAGCCAACGTGGCTCGCGATTTTGCGACCCCCACCCCGACCCTCCCCCTTTTAGGCGGAGGGAGACTCGCCGCACGGTCTTCCTCCCCCTGAAAGGGGGAGGAATGTGGTGGGGGTCAATGTTCCGATCACTCGATCCTCATTTATTTCCACGTTCATCATGCGGGTTGTGCCTCGCCGCGCGGCATCTCGCCATATAACATTGATCGCAAGAATAATCTGTCGGGGGAGGCCACCATGAGCATCAGTTCCGCGGCGCAGGCCGGCGCCGTCGATAACGTCGTCGCCAGGATCGAGCGGCTGCCCACCTCGTGGTGGCACGTCAAAGCCCGGATCATCGTCGGCGTCGCAACATTCTTCGATGCCTTCGACGCCATCGCCATCGCCACCGTGCTGCCGGTGCTGGTGCCGATGTGGAAGCTCACCCCGCCGGACATCGGCTTCATGATTTCGGCCGGCTATGTCGGCCAACTCATCGGCGCCTTGCTGTTCGGCTGGATCGGCGAACGCTACGGCCGCATGCCGGCGATGATCGGCTCGATCGCGGTGTTCGCGATCATGAGCTTCGTCTGCGCGTTTGCCTGGGACTACAACTCGCTGGTCTGGTTTCGCACCTTGCAGGGCATCGGCCTCGGCGGCGAGGTGCCGGTCGCCGCAACCTATATCAGCGAGCTGACGCGGGCGAAGAACCGCGGCCGATTCGTGCTGCTTTACGAGCTGGTGTTCCCGATCGGGCTGGTCGCGGTCAGCACGATCGCGATCTGGGTGGTGCCGCATCTCGGCTGGCAATGGATGTTCTATCTCGGTGCGCTGCCGGCGGTCCTGGCGCTGTTCCTTCGCGCGCTGTTGCCGGAATCGCCGCGCTGGCTCGCCGTGCATGGCCGCGTCATGGACGCCGAGGTCGCTATGTCGACGATCGAGCAGGAGACGCAGAAGTCGACCGGCCAGCCGCTGCCGCCGGTGCAGCCGGTGATCTCGACGGCGAACCAACAGGCGTCGTGGTCCGACCTGTTCGGGCCGACCTATCTGCGGCGCACGCTCGTCGTCTGGGTGATCTGGTTCGCCGCCTATTTCATGAACTACGGCCTGGTGATCTGGCTGCCGACGATTTTCCGCACCGTGTTCAAGCTGCCGCTCGAACAGTCGCTGCGCTACGGCATGATCACGCAGATCGCGGGCCTGATCGGCACGTTCGTTTGCGCGATGACCATCGACCATGTCGGGCGAAAGCCGTATTTCGCGGTTTCGTTTGCGGTCGCCGCCGCCAGCCTCGGGCTGCTAGCGATGCAGGCGCAGCCCTCCGCCGAGCAGGTCCTGATGTACGTCACGGCGGCGTACTTCTTCGTCAGCACCATCAACATCGGCGCCTATCTCTACACGCCGGAACTCTACCCGACGAGGGCGCGCGCGCTCGGCGTCGGCACCGCGACGGCGTGGCTGCGCTTTGCCTCGATGATCGGGCCATGGGCGGTCGGCCACATGGTCGGCGGCGGGCTGTCGCCGGTGTTCTGGATGTTTGCCAGCGCCGCGATCGTCGCCGCGGGCATCACCACCGCATTCGCGGTCGAGACCAAGGGCCGCGTGCTTGAAGAGGTGTCGCCCTGAGGCGCGATTTGGCTGTTCGGCTCGGCTGCCGAACACGTCATTGACTCCGTAGGTCATCAACCGCCGGCTGCGCTGGCGACTCATAACGATTTACGTGACGGTAACGATTCTGTTCCATTTTTGGTTGAATCTTGATCAGCTCCAGAGCGGTGGCTTCCGATGGAATCTCAGCGATCCCTCATCGCTGAAGTTGAAAGCGCGATTGCGTGCGGCTCGGCGGATCGGCGACTCAACACGCTTCGACGGATTACCGACCTCTTTGTGGGCAGCGCGGATAGTTATTCCGAAGAGCAGGTCGAGGTCTTCGACGACGTTATCGCCCGCCTGGCCGAGCAAATCGAAACCAAGGCGCGCGCCGAGCTCGCTCGCCGTTTGGCGGTGGTGGCGAATGCGCCCATCGAAACTGTACGTAATCTTGCGCGCGATCCGGCTATCTCGGTCGCCGGGCCGATTCTAAGCCAATCAAAACGCCTGACGGATGCGGATCTCCTCGCCTTCGCCGATGGCAAGGATCAGGCCCGGCTGTTTGCCATTTCCAAGCGAGCTTTGCTGAGCGAGATGGTCGGCGACATGCTGGCGAGGCAGGGAAACCAGGACGTGGTTCGTTCCGTCGCGCGGAATACCGGAGCGCAATTTTCCGACGCCGGCTACGGCACGCTCGTTGAGCGATCCATCGACGATGACGAACTCGCCGTCAGCGTGGGCCTTCGTCACGATATTCCCAAGGAGCACTTTCGCGCCCTCGTGAGCAAAGCCTCCGAGGCCGTGTTCAAGAGGCTCACGGCCAGCAATCCCGCCGCGGTCGGCGAGGTCAGCCGGGTGCTGTTCGACCTGACCGGCCACGAGGCCGGGACCTCGGAAAAGACGGTGCGCAACTACGTCCAGGCCAAGGCTGCTTTCGACGAGTTGCAACGATCGGGAAAGTCGATTGAGACCGCCATCCAGGGTTACGCCAAAAGCCGAAAATTCGAGGAAACGATCCTCGCCATTTCACGCCTCTCCCAGATGTCGATCCAAGCGGTCGAGAGAATTCTTTCGGATAGCAAGGCCGACATCGATCTTGCCTTGCTCCTGATCAAGGCGGCAGGCATGTCATGGCCCACAGCGAAGCTGATCCTCGATATGCGATGCGGAGCAGCCGGTCTGGTCGCGACCGCAAGCATGAACGCACGTCAGCATTTCGAGCGGTTACAACCCGCCACCGCGAAGCGAATCGTCCGTTTCTATCAGGCGCGCAGTGCGGCTCGCGAACCGCTACAATAGATGCCGCAATTTTGCCGCTCGGATTGGGAACCGGGCCGGCCACGTAGCTTTCATATCGAATGCAGAAATTGCAAATGAGGCCGTCGCTCCGGCAGCGCGTCACTGCGGATGCTCGATCTTCACCCGTTCGGTCAACTCCTTCCAGTGTGCGGTTTCCCGCTTGTTCCACGCCTGCGCCTCGGCGATCGAGACGTCCGGGATCGCCTTGATCATCTGCTTGCCGAACGTGGTTTGCACCGCCTCGGTCTTGAGCGCCTGCACGGCCGCCCGGTGCAGCGTTTCGAGCACATCGTTCGGGGTTTTCGCCGGCGCATAGAGCGCCGACCACAGGCCCTCGCCGGCGGCGTAGCCGAGTTCCTTGAGCGTCGGCGCGTCCGGATAGTCCGGCAGCCGCTGGTCCGCCATCACCGCGAGGACTCGGATCAGCCCGGCTTTGGCCAGGCCCGCCGAGCTTGCGGCGTTGACCAGGACGACGTGGACGTCGCCGCGCACCACGTCGTTGGTGATGGCGCCGCCACCGCCCTTGTTCGGCACGTGATAAAGCTTGATGCCGGCCCATTGCGCGAACGCTTCGGTGTCGTAGTGATTGTTGCTGCCGACGCCGACGCTGGCGTAGCGCACCGCGTCGGGATGCGCCTTGGCGTAGGCGATGAACTCGGCGTAAGTCTTCGGCTCGAAATCCTTGGTGGTGGCGGCCAGGATCAGGGGAATCTCGCCGAGCCGGGTGACAATGGTGACATCGTTTGCGTAGTCGAACTTGAAACGGCTCTTGTAGATGATCGGCGACAGCACATTGGTGCCGGCGTTGCCGACCTGAAGCGTGTAGCCGTCGGGCGGGGCCTTAACCATTTCCTCGATGGCGAGGACGCCGTTCGCACCGGGCTTGTTCTCGACCACGAAGCCGTAGCCGGTGATCTGCCGGAACTGCTCGCCGACGATGCGGATGGTGATGTCGGTCGCACTGCCCGCGCCGAACGGCACCATGACGCGGATGGAGTGGCTCGGGTATTTGTCCTGGGCATGCGCCGCCGCAGCGGCAAACGCGACCGCGGACAGCAGCAGCAACGTCAATCGTTTCATGTCTTGCTCCCTGAACTGCGGTGCGCTTCTAGTTCGGCTTCAACCCCGCCGCCTTGGCCAGCGCACCCTCGGTGACGATTTCCTGTCGCACGTAGGCGTCGAATTCGGCGGACGTCATCTTCATCGGTTCGACGTCGAGGTTGGCGAGCCGGGCGCGCAAGCCGGGTTCATTCAGCGCCTTCTCGGTTTCGCCGTGCAGCCGGTTGACGATACCGCGCGGCGTTTTCACCGGCACGAACACGCCCATCCACAGCGCGTAATCTGAATTGGCATAGCCGGCCTCGAGCGTGGTCGGCACATCCGGCAGGGCCGAGGCGCGCTGCTTGCTGCTGACGCCGAGCGCGATCAGCCTGCCGTCCTGGATATCCGGAATCGCCACCGCGATCGGTGAAAACCCGAAATCGATGCGTCCCGAGGCGACCTCGGGCCGGAAGCCGCCGCCGCGGAACGGCACGTGCACCGCCTCGAAGCCGGCGCTGAGCCGGAATCGCTCTGCGGTCAAATGCGTGGTCGAGCCGACGCCAGCCGAGGCGTAAGTGAAGCTTCCCGGCTTGGCCTTGGCGGCGGCGACGAACTGTTGCAGCGTCTTGAGGCCTTTCGACGGCGCGACGATCAGCGCGGTCGGCATCCGCCCGAACGGCGCGACGGCGGCGAGATCGTTGGCGACGTCATAAGGCAGGCTGGCATGCAGCGCCGGCGCGATGGTGTGGCTCGTCGAATGGCCGAGGATGGTGTAGCCGTCGGGATCGGCCTTGGCGACCAGGGCGGTGCCGAGTGTGCCGCCGGCCCCGCCACGGTTTTCGACCACGATCTGTTGGCCGAGCTGGATCGAGAGCTGGTTGAACACCAGGCGCGCAACGAGATCGGCTCCGGTGCCGGGTGCGAACGGCACGATGGCGCGGATCGGCCGCGTCGGCCAGCTCGCTTCGCCGGATTGCGCTATCGCCTGGCTGGCCGTGCCGGCGAGGACGCCGCAAGCCAGCAGCAGCCCGGTGATCCGTTGCATCACTGATCCCTCCCCGGCGATGCAGCTTCGGCCCGAGTGTGGCACGTCGGAAAATGCACTGTCACCGGACCTCCGCGGCAATTTCGGACGCCGCGCAGCCATGAGGTTCGGCGGTTTGCGAAGGTCGTCGCGCGGGTGATAGCTTGCGCCGAATCCTGGAACATCGTTCCATATAGAAGAACACGCCGAAAGCGGAGACGGACATCATGGCCAAGGACGCCATCGTTTCGGACGAACTGGCAAAGAAATTCGCCGCCGAAAAGGAGACGCCCTACACCCGCTGGGTGAAGAGCGAAGGGCTCGACCTCATCAGCTCGACCTATGTGGCCAACCTGCACACCGTCGCGCTGAAGCCGTGGCCGCGGCGCGGTGGCAAAGGCGTGTTCATGAACCACGAGGCGTCGCGCACCTCGAACGACTGCTACGTCTGCGAGATTCCGCCGGGCAAGACGCTGAACCCCCAGCGGCAACTGTTCGAGGAAACCGTCATGATCCTCGACGGCCGCGGCTCCACCACGGTGTGGAACGATGCCGGCCAGCGCATCACCTTCGAATGGAAAGCGGGCGCACTGTTCGCCGTTCCGCTCAACTGCTGGCACCAGCATTTCAACGGCTCGGGCCGCGATCCGGCGCGCTTCGTCTCGGTCACCAACGCCCCGATCGTGATCAACCTCTACGAGGACATCGATTTCATCTTCGGCACCAAGTACGACTTCAAGGGCCGCTTCAACGGCGAGCCGGATTACTTCTCGGCCAAGGACGAGACCAAGGGCTTCCTGCTCGCGACCAACTTTGTGCCCGACGCGGTCAACCTGCCGCTGATCACGGCAAAGGAGCGCGGCGCCGGCGGCGGCCACATCCGCTTCAACTTCGCCAAGTCTTCGCTGAACAGCCACATCTCGCAATTTCCGATCGGCACCTACAAGAAGGCGCACGCCCACGGGCCGGGCGCCCATGTCATCATCCTGTCCGGCGAAGGCTATTCGTTGATGTGGCCGGAGGGCGACGAGCCGCGCCACTACAAATGGGAAGTCGGCACCATGATCGTGCCGCCGAACATGTGGCTGCACCAGCACTTCAACACCGGCACCACGCCGGCGCGCTATCTTGCCTTCAAGCATGAGGGTGTCGCGGTTCGCAACGCCCAGGGCGTGCCGAAAGCATGGATCAGCCGGCGCGTCGGCGGCGACCAGATCGACTACCGCGACGAGAATCCGGAGACGCGCAAACAATTCTCCCAGGAGCTTGCCAAGCACGGACTTACGCCGCAGATGGACAAGTTCTACGCGGCAGAGCTTGAAGGATCCGGTGGCAAGACCGTCGCCGCGGCGGAAAAAGAACATGCGTAGTTGGCTACGCGCCTGCCACACGCTCTCTTCACCCTCCCCCTCCAGGTAGGGCTATCGCATATGGCACGCGCTCGCCACGAGCACTCTTTACCTCCCCTTTTCAAGGGGAGGGAGCGCGCTGCCGATGCCGATCCTCCATATGCGATTGCTCTCCCCCTCCAGGGGAGGGTGAACCGAGTTCTGCCGCACGGCTGAACTGAACAAGGAAGCCGCCCATGCATGATGTTCCCGGCCAGACCCACTGGCACGAGCCGACCGGCGGCAAGCGCGCCGGCTTCGGCAAGTTCGGCCGGCCGAAGACGCCGTACGACAACTTCATGGAGTTGGAAGGCATCCCGGTGTTCCGCGACATCGGCGTGAGCAAGGTGCAGAACCTGCCGCTCGCGCCGTGGAAGCGCACCGGCGGCCGCGGCACCTACATCCAGTTGCACGGCACCGAAGGCAAATGGGGCTGTTACGTCATCGAGGTGCCGGGCGCCGGCGCGCTCAATCCCGAAAAACACATGTACGAAGAGATATTCTTCGTCGTGGAGGGCCGCGGCTCGACCGAGGTCTGGCTCGAAGGCGACAACAAACGCCACGTGTTCGAATGGCAGAAGGGCTCGCTGTTCTCGATCCCGGTGAACGCCATGCACCGCATCGTCAACGCCTCATCCGCCCCGGCGTTGCTGCTCGCCGGCACCACCGCGCCGAACCTGATGAACCTCGTCAACAATGTTGGAGCGGTGTTCGACAACCCGTACCAGTTCCGCGATCGCTTTTCGGGCGCCGACGATTTCTACAAGTACAAGGACGACATCGAGCCCGACCCGGTGCGGGGGCTGGCCATGCGCCGCACCAACTTCGTGCCGGACATCGTCAACTGCGACCTGCCGCTCGACAATCGCCGCTCACCCGGATTTCGCCGGGTCGAGCCGTTCATGACCGGTAACACCTTCTATCTGTGGATAGGCCAGCATGAGAACGGCCGCTACTCCAAGGCGCACGCGCACACCTCGGCTGCGGTGCTGATCTGCATCAAGGGCAAGGGCTACACTTACACCTGGCCCGAGCGATGCGGGGTCAATCCGTGGAAGGACGGCCACCAGGATCAGATCAAGCGCGTCGACTATGAGCCAGTCGGCCTCGTGTCGGCGGCGCCCGGCGGCGCGCGTTGGAATCACCAGCATTTCGGCGCCTCGAAGGAGCCGCTGCGCTTGACCGCGTGGTTCGGTCCGCACAATCCCGGACGCGAGCCCGGCCCGCCGGGCGAACAGCACATCGACTACACCGCGATGGATATTCCGGAGGGCGGCAGCGCCATCCCGTATTGGATGGAGGACCCGTTTATCAAGAAGGAATACGACGAACGGCTCGCCCGCGAGGGCGTCGAGAACCGGATGAAGCCCGAGTATTACGACAAGAACTACAAGGGCGAACTGCCGAAGGAGTGACGTGCGTCTTTTCGGTTGCGATGGTATGATTCTAGCATGACCAGCTACCAAGACATCATCACGATTGAACCTGGAAAACGCGGCGGCCGGCCGTGCATTCGCGGAATGCGGATCGCCGTGGCCGATATCCTTGGGTGGCTCGCGTCCGGCATGTCTCATCAGCAGATTTTTAACGAATATCCCGAACTGACCGAGGATGACATCCGCGCGTGTCTCGCCTTCGCCGCTGATCGAGAACGTCGTGTTATCACCGCGGCCAAATGAAGCTTCTGTTCGATCAGAACTTGAGCTTCAATCTTTGTCGAAAGCTCGCTGACAAATATCCAAATTCCGCTCACGTCAGAATGATAGGATTGGCGAACGCGAACGATCGCACAGTGTGGAACTACGCTAGCGAACGGTTTCGCACTTGTTTCCCTCGACTCCGATTTTGCCGAACTGGCCGCCTTGTTGGGCGCTCCACCCAAAGTAATCTGGCTGCGATGCGGCAATCAGAGCACCGCAATCGTTGAAGGCCTGCTGCGTAATCACACGGAAGCAATTGCGGCATTCGAACAGGATACCTCGGCATGTCTGGAAATCTACTGAACGCAGCAAATCCTGGAAGCCAATGCCGAGCTTGCTGAACCGCCGCAATCAATGTGACAACTGATCGAAAATCGGGAGGAAACGTCCATGCGTGTGGTCGCGCTCGAAGAGCATTTCACCGTTCCGGCCGTGGTCCAGCGCATCGACAAGGGAGCGATCGCCCGCCGCGGCTACGTGGCGCGTAAGCCGCCGACGGGCCGGCCGAGCCCGATGGAGCGCGCCGCCGAGATCGGCCCGGTGCGGCTCAAGTCGATGGACGACACCGGCATCACCGTGCAGGTGCTGTCCAACACCGGGCCCGGCCCCGATCTGGTGCCCGGCCCCGACGGCGTCGCCATGGCCCGCGAGGTGAACGATTATCTGGCGGGCGCGATGGCGAAGCACCCCACCCGCTTCGCCGGCTTTGCCACCCTGCCGATGGCGAGCCCGGAGGCATGCGCGGCCGAGCTCAAGCGCACCGTGAAGGACCTGAAGTTCGTCGGCGCGCTGGTCAACGGCACCACCGACGGCCGCTTCCTCGATCATCCGAGCTACGACGGCCTGCTCGCCGCGGCGGCCGAACTTGACGTGCCGATCTACATCCATCCGCACCTGCCGCCCGAGCCGGTGCGACAAGCCTATTACTCCGACCTGCCGGGCCATTTTGGCACCGATGCTGTCGATGGCACCGCCGGCTGGGGCTGGCACTCGGAAATCGTCGATCCACGTGCTGCGCATGGTGCTGAACGGCGTGCTCGACAAGCATCCCAAGCTCAAGATCATCATCGGCCACATGGGCGAGATGCTGCCGGTGATGCTGGCCCGCATCGACGATGTTGCCGCATCCGAAGCCGACGGCTTCTCAGCCGCGCTGCCAAGCAAGCAACATTCTCGATCAGGTCTGGATCACCACCAGCGGCATCTTCAGCCAGCCGCCGTTCATCGCCGCGCTGCAGACGTTCGGCATCGACCGCATCATGTTCTCGCTCGACTACCCGTATCGCGGCCGACGCCTGGGGCAGGAAATTTCTCGACGAGGTCGCGCTGTCGCCCGTGGACATGGCGAAGCTCTCGCCATGGCAACGCCGATGCGTTGCTGAAGCTGAAGGCGTAGCGGGCGCGGCAAACGCGCTTCACCCTTCCCTGGAGGGGGAGGGTGAAGCGCGCACGTGGCAGGTCTGGAAAAACGGATACCTAAAGAATGCCCGTTGAGACCGACAACCAGGGCGGCCGCGTTTTCTTTTCCTCGACCGGCCGCTCGCTGGAGGGCGAAGACGAAGTCGTCGTGCTCAGCGTCGGGGTCGACATCGGCTCGTCGACCTCGCATCTGGTGTTCTCGCGGATCGTGCTGGAGCGGCTCGACAGCCGCTATGTCGTCACCGAGCGCGAGACGTTCTACGCCTCCGACATACTGCTGACGCCGTACTCGGCCGAGAACACCATCGACGCCGAGGCGCTCGGCGCCTTCATCGCCAAGGAATATGCCGACGCCAAGGTCGAGCCCGGACGAGATCGACACCGGCGCGCTGATCCTCACCGGCGTCGCGGTGCAGCGCAAGAACGCCCGCGCCATCGGCGAGCTGTTCGCCAAGGAGGCCGGCAAGCTCGTCGCGGTGTCGGCCGGCGACAGCCTGGAGACCGTGATGGCGGCCTATGGCTCGGGCGCGGTGGCGCGCTCGATCCGCGACGAATGCACGGTGATGAATGTCGACGTCGGCGGCGGCACTTCGAAGATCGCGGTCTGCGCCGACGGCAAGGTGATCGACATCGCCGCGGTCGATGTCGGCGCGCGGCTGGTGTGCCTTGAGCCGGACGGAAAAATCGTCCGCGTCGAGGATGCCGGCCGGCGCTACGGCCAGGAGCTCGGCATCGATCTGAAGGCCGGCGGCATGCTGACGCTCGATCAGGGCCGCGCCATCGCCGGGCTGATGGCCGACAAGCTGCTTGAAGCCATGCGCGGCGGCTCGCCTGAGGCGCAGGGCGCGAGTTTGCTTCGCACCGATCCGCTGTCAAAGAGCCATGCCATCGCGCAGATTCAGTTCTCGGGCGGCGTGTCGGAATTCATCTACGGCAACGAGGCGAACAAATTCGGCGATCTCGGCCCGCTGCTGGCGGCGGAAATCCGCGCCCGCGTCGAATCCTTCTGCCCGCGTGTGGAACCTTCGATCGAAGGCATCCGCGCCACCGTGGTCGGCGCCTCGCAATACACCATCCAGCTCAGCGGCAGCACGATCTATGTGGCGCCGATGGCGGCGCTGCCGCTGCGCAACGTGCCGGTGATCGCGCCGCCGCTGCCGCTCGCCGGCGAGATGATCGATCCGGCAGCCATCGCACGCGAAACGCAGGCGATGCTGAAGCGGCTCGATCTCGCCGGCGGCGAGCAGCCGGTTGCGGTGTTCGTGCCGTGGCAGGGCTCGGCGACGTTCCAGCGGCTCGACGCGTTCTGCCGTGGCGTGGTCGATGGCCTCTCAAGCGTGCTCGCCAACGGTCATCCGCTGGTGCTGGCCGGCGACGGCGATGTCGGCGGGCTGCTTGGCATTCACCTGCACGAGGAGATGAAGCTGAAAAATCCGGTGGTGTCGATCGACGGACTCGAATTGAAGGAATTCGATTACATCGACATCGGCACCATGCTGGAAAGCTCCGGCGCCGTGCCGGTGGTGATCAAGTCGCTGATCTTTCCGGGCAGCGCGGCGATGGATTCGAGCGTCGAGCCCCTCGATCCTGCTGCGACCTGACCACACACTCCGTCATGCGCGCGCTTGACCCGCGCATCCACGATGCGTCGCGTCGAATTGCGGCCTTACAAGGCGGCTCCCGATGTCGCGCATCATCATGGATCGCCGGGTCAAGCCCTGCGATGACGCCGAATGTGTGGGACGCTGAGCGTATTGAAGCGCTCAGTGCGTCAGCACCAGCGCCACACCGGCCACCGCAATCGCGCCGCCCGCGGCGCGGGCGGCGAAGCGCACCGGCAGGCGGTTGGCGGTCAAGACCGAGACCGATGCCGATCAGGTGCAGCACGAGCGTCGCAGCGACGAAGCCCGCCGCGTAGGTCAGCGCCGAGACACTGGCCGGCAGTTCGACGCCGTGGCTGTAGCCATGCAGCGCGGCGAACGCCGCGATCAGCGGCACGCTGACGGCGAGCGACGGCCGCGCGCGAAGCGCCACCGCGCCGCCCAGCACCAGCACCGACGCGGCGATACCGATTTCGACCCAAGGCAGCGCCACGCC
The DNA here is from genome assembly GCA_963702635.1 of uncultured Alphaproteobacteria bacterium. Classification (GTDB taxonomy): domain Bacteria; phylum Pseudomonadota; class Alphaproteobacteria; order Rhizobiales; family Xanthobacteraceae; genus Z2-YC6860. Next base: position 785,752 of record CAVPDL010000001.1, on the reverse strand, counting down.
GCCGAAGCCCAGCGCCGCGCCGGCCGCCATCACCGCCGGGAACGTCAGCGGCAGGAGCCACAGCGCCCGCCCGCCGATCTGCGAGGCCCAGAGGCCGACCGCCACCATCGCCAGCATGTGGTCGAGGCCGGTGAACGGATGCGCCAGCCCTTCGGCGAAGCTCATGTGCGAATGGTCGCCGACATGGGCGAAGGCCGCGGTCGGCAAAATGGCGAGCGCGGCGGCAGCGACGGCGATCGAAGCTTTCGGGGCGAAGCAGCGCATTGTGTTCCTCATGGCAGAACGAAGTGAGTTGCAGAGTTCATTGTCGCGCCGCGGCGCGGCGCTTTCAATCCACATCGATGAACACCGCGCCGCCGTCGACCGTCGCCGGATAGGTCTTCACCGGGATCATGCAGGGCGGCGACACCACCTCGCCGGTCTTGATGTCGAACTGGCCGTTGTGGAAGTTGCACTCGACCACGTCGCCGTCGATAAAGCCCTCCGACAGCGAGCCCGGCCCGTGGGTGCAGGCGTCGTCGGTGACATAGAACGTGCCGTCGACGTTGAAGACCGCAACGGTGAGACCGCCCGCCTCGACCCGCAGCGCGGTTCCGGCGGCAACCTGGTCGGCTTTGCAAAGTTCAACTCTGGTAGGCACGGCTTGCGGGTTCTCTTGTGATGGGGTTGGGAGTAGGATTGGCACCGATCATAAATCATGGCTCCCGGCCGCTGGTCAACCGTCGGCCCTTGAGCTAATAGCCTGAAAAGGCTTGAAGAATTACGCCACGCGCGCCGTGCACGCGGCGTCATATTGGGAACGCTCCGATGCTGCGAAAAGAACAGAACGATCTCCTGACCCAGACCGGCCCCGGCACGGCGATGGGCAACATGTTCCGCGCGAGCTGGCAGCCTGCCCTGCTTGCGCGCGAGCTGCCGGAGCCCGGCTGCCCGCCGGTGCGGGTCAAGCTTCTCTCCGAGCGGCTGCTGGCCTGGCGCGACTCCAACGGCAAGCTCGCGCTGACCGACGAGTTCTGCGCGCATCGCGGCGTGTCGCTGTGGTTCGGCAGGAACGAGCACGGCGGCCTGCGCTGCCCCTATCACGGCTGGAAGTACGACCACACCGGCCAATGCATCGAGGTGCCGTCGGAGCCGAGCGAGAGCGGCTACTGCAGAAGATCAAGCTGAAGTCGTATCCGCTGATCGAGCGCGGCGGCGTGCTTGTGGACCTACATGGGTCCGCCGGAAAAGCAGCCGCCGTTGCCGGAGTGGGAGTTCGCCATGGTGCCGGCCGAGCACAGCTTCATGTCGAAGCGGCTGCAGGAGTGCAACTGGCTGCAGGCGATGGAAGGCGGCATCGATTCGAGCCACGTCTCGTTCCTGCACTCGGGCGAGCTCGACAGCGATCCGCTGTTCAAGGGCTCAAAGGGCAACCAGTACAACATGGGCGACATGAAGCCGGTGTTCGAGGTGGTCGAGAGCCCCGGCGGCCTCTACATCGGCGCCCGCCGCAACGCCGAGAACGGCAACTACTACTGGCGCGTCACCCAATGGGTGATGCCGGCCTTCACCATGATCCCGCCGCGCGCCGACCATCCGGTGCACGGTCACTTCTGGGTGCCGATCGACGACGAGAACTGCTGGGCCTGGAGCTTCGACTACAAGGTGACGCGGCCGCTGTCGGCCGAAGGAGCGCAAGGCCATGCAGGACGGCCAGGGCATCCACGTCGCCTATGTGCCGGGGACCTTCCGTCCCGCCGCCAACAAGAACAACGACTACCTGATCGATCGCGCCGGACAGAAGGCCGGCAAGACCTACAGCGGCGTCTATGGCATCGCCATGCAGGATGCCTCGCTGCAGGAAAGCATGGGGCCGGTCGTCGACCGCGCCAAGGAGAACCTGGTCTCGACCGACAACGGCATCATCATGGCGCGGCATCGTTTGCTGCGCGCCTTGAAGGTGATGGAGAAGGGCGAGACGCCGCCCGGTATTGTCGGCGAGCACCAGAAGGTACGCTCGGCCGCCGTGGTGCTGCCGCCCGACAAGCATTTCAAGGACGCGGCAAAGGAAGCGCTTGTGGTGCAGAACGGCAAAGAGCACGTCACGGTGTAGGCAAATTCGGCGTCAAGCCCGGCCATGACGGCGGATAGGACGGTGCGAATAATGGAATCCGAATCCGCCCGCATGTCGAGCGCCGCCGAGGCGCGGTTCCGGATCGACGCGCCGAACTCCAAGCCGCGCGCCGTGAAAGTGATCGCGCTCGATCAGCCGAGCGAACGCGTGATCAAGGAACTGGCGCAGCGGCCGTGGAACCGGGCGACGTTCTTCACCGCATCGGCGTTCGGCGGCGCGCCGCGGGAGGGTGAGAGCTTTTCCGGCTGGCTCAGCGACCTCGCCGGCCGCACCAAGAACCTGATCGAGGAGGTCAACAGCGCCGACCTCGTCGTGATGGTCGCGGCCGCGGGCGAAAGCGCCTCCGCGGCCTCGATCATCGGTGAGGCCTGCAGCGTCAAGCGGGTGATGACCACGGCGCTGGTGCTGGGCGGTCCGTCGATCTCCGACGAGGCGTTGTCGAAAACCTTGTCGCACCTCCGTCCCTGGGCGCTGATGCTGGTGATCGCCAGCGCCGAGGAGTACATTGCCGACATGTTGACCGCGTTGCGAGCATGAGGGGATTCGCACCATGATCCGTTTCGTTGCCACTGTCGCATTCGCCGTACCGTTCCTGCTCGGCACCGCCGCCCTCGCGGCGACACCGCAGGAAAAGAAGGAAACCTGCGAGTTCGGCGCCAACGACAAGAAGCTCGCCGGCGCGGCGCGCAAGAGCTTCATGGCGAAGTGCATGTCCGACAAGGACTCGCCGCGCGGCAAGCCGATCCCGGCGCCGAAGCAGTAGCCGGCCGCTTCCGAATTCCTGAACCCGGAGCCGTGCCAGGGCTGCGCTCGTCATTGCGAGCGAAGCGAAGCAATCCAGAAGCTATCGAGAGAGAGCCTGGATTGCTTCGTCGCGGAGCCCGTCATCGGGCTGCGCTTCGCGCGGACCCGTTGGCTCCTCGCAATGACGAATTTGTTGCTCGGGCATCGATTCAAAAGAATCACGTCTTGGCGGCGCGCATGATCCAGGAGCGAAACGCCTGGAATGCAGCCTCGTCCTTGCGGGCGTCGCGATAGATCAAATACCACTGCTGGCCTTTGGGCACCGACTGGGCGAACGGCGCCACCAGCCGGCCGGCTTTGAGATCGTCATCGTCATACGGGCTGATGCCCATGGCAACGCCGACACCGTCGGCGGCGGCCTGCAGGGCCTGGCCGTAGTATTCGAACTCAGGCCCTCTGGCGCGCGCCTTGGACAGATCGGCGGCCTTGAACCAGCGCGGCCAATCGTCGGCGGCGTGCGCGACCCGCAGCAGCGTCGCGCCGCGCAAATCTTCCGGCGTCCGCAGGCGCTTGGCCGCCGCTGGCGCGCAGACCGGCGTGAGATCGGCGGCAAACAACTGCTCGGCGATGAACTCCGGCCATCGGCCGTCGCCGAGCCGGATGCCGCAGGTCCAGTCGTCGTTGAAAGGCAACGTCGCGCCGCCGGTGGCAAAGCGCACCTCGACCTCCGGCTCCTTTTTCTGGAAGTCCGCGAGCCGGGGGATGAGCCATCGCGTCGCAAAGGTCGGACCCACTCCGATTGTCAGCACACGCGAACCGGCCAGTGCAGTGACCTGCGCGGTCAGGTTGGCGAGCTGATCGAAGATCTGGGTCAGGCCCAACTGGTAGGCGCGGCCCGCCGCCGTCAGCGCCAGCCGGTTGGCCCTGCGTTCGAACAGTGGCACGGCGAGACGCTGCTCGAGAAGTTGCACCATCCGGCTGATCGCGGCCGGCGTCACGTGAAGCTCAGCCGCGGCCTTGGCAAAGCTTTCCGCCCGGGCCGCTGCTTCGAACGCCCGTATGCCGTTGAGGAAAGGCAGCTTGCGCATGGTGGCCATCAAGAAAACTAGCCCTGCGCTTTTGTCATAGGGCGATGGAGAACGCAGAACAAGCTGAATTGGTTCACGGATAGCATCAGTAAAGTTGATGCTAAGCATTCAATAACTCAGTTTGCGGCCCGTCTTCGTCCGGGCCATGAACGGGCGAGGGAATTCGTATGAGCCCGATTCTGATCGCCGTTCTCTGTCTGGTGGTGGTCGGCACCTCGTTGCTGTCCGGCATCTTCGGCATGGCCGGTGGCATGATCCTGATCGGTGTCCTGCTGGTCATGCTGCCGGTGCCGGAAGCCATGATGCTGCACGGCGTGACGCAGATGGCGTCGAACGGCTGGCGCGCGCTGCTGTGGTGGCGATACGTGCGCTGGAGTGCGGCAGGCTCCTACCTGTTCGGCTGCGTCGCCGCGCTGCTGGTGTGGTCGTTCACGCGCTACGTGCCGAGCACGCCCGTTGCGCTGCTCATGCTCGGGCTGACGCCGTTCCTGGTCCGGCTGATGCCGAAGGACTATCGGCCCAATCCGGAACAACTGCATCAGGGCGTCATCTACGGCCTCGCTTGCATGACCTTGATCCTGCTGACCGGCGTCGCCGGTCCGCTGGTCGACCAGTTCTTCCTTGGCGGCAAGTTCGACCGGCGCGAGATCGTTGCCACCAAAGCCATGTGCCAGGTGTTCGGCCACGCCGCGAAGCTCATCTACTTCGGCACGCTGATCAGCCAGACCGGCTCGGTCGATCCGATCGTCGCCGGGCTGGCGATCGCGAGCTCGATGCTCGGCACCACGCTCGCCAAGCGCATTCTCGAAGCCATGAGCGATCAGCAGTATCGACGCTGGGCGAACGCCATCATCACGGTGATCGCCGGATACTACGTCGTACACGGCTCCGTGCTGATCGTGCTCGGCTACGCCTACGCGGGCTAAAGAACGATGGCTTTTTGTCGAAGTATGGAAGGCTGCGCTTTCCTCCGTTCGTCCCCGCGAAAGCGGGGACCCACATATGGATACCTGCTTACGCGGGAATGAACGGAGTGCGGGGCGACTCGACCCAAATTCATCCCGCGCTAACCCGCCGCGCGCTCGCGGTGGCCGAGCCGCGCCGAGATGGCGGCGGCGGTCTCGATGACATGCGGAATGAACGTCGCCAGCGCCCTCTTCGACAGCCGGCTGACCGGCCCGGCAAGGCCGATCGCCGCCACCACTTCGCCGGAGTCGTTGCGCAACGGTGCCGCGATGCAGCGCATGCCAAGCTCGCTCTCTTCGTCCTCGATGGCGCAGCCGCGGGCGCGCACGCCGTCGAGCACCTTCTTCAGCGCCTGCGGGTCGGTCACGGTCTGCGGCGTCCGCGCCGCCAACCCGTCGCGCATCACCCGCTCGACCACGTCGTCCGTCTGGAACGCCAGGATGGCCTGACCCTCGGCAGTGCAATGCGCGGGCTTGCGCACACCCACGTCGGAGCGCATGCGGATCGCCTGCGTGCTCTCGAGATTGAACACGTACATGATCTCGCTGCCGTCGAGCACGGCGAGATGCACAGTCTCGTTGACCTTCTCGCGCAGGTCGCGCAAGAACGGCCGCGCCTCGTTCGACACGCTCATCCGCCGGCGCACCAGCGAGCCCAGCCGGAACAGCGCAATGCCGAGACGGTATTTGCCGGTGTCCGGGTTCTGCTCCAACATGCCGTCGGCAACGAGCGTGACCGCGAGCCGATGCACCGTGCTCTTGGCGACGCCGAGGCGCTTGGCGAGATCGCTGATGCCGATCTCGACCTGCTGCTCGGAGAAGGCCTTGAGCAGCCGCACGGAGGTGGCGACCGACGATAGCCGGCCGGCGTTTTTGCGTGGTGGCGTGCGGGGCGTCGGCACGATATGTTCCGCTCCGTGGACCGGCGTTCCGCGAGACTGTAGAGCATATCGAGGCAGGGTGGGAATGGCTCGGAACATCGTGGTGATCGGCGGCGGGCCAGCGGCGGTGTTCGCCGCGATCGAAGCCAAGAAAAAGGACGGCACGGCGAACGTCACGCTGGTCACCGAGGAGGCTTGCGAGCCTTACGAGAAGCCGCCGCTGTCCAAGGCCGTGCTGCTCGGCAAGGCCAAGCCGGAGGACGCGCCGATCGCCGGGCCCGGCGGGCTCGCCAGGCATGGCGTGGCCGTGAAGCTCGACAGCCGCTGCACCGCCATCGACCGCGCGGCGCGGCAGGTCGTCACCACCGCGGGCACCCTGCCCTACGACGCTTTGGTGATCGCCACCGGCTCGCAAATGCGCGAACTGCCGCTGCTGCCGATCGGTATGCCGCGAGTGCACTATCTGCGCACCGAGGCGCACGCCCGCGCCATCAAGGAGGCGCTCGGCTCCTGCAAGCATCTGGTGGTGATCGGCGCCGGCCTGATCGGGCTCGAGGCCGCGGCGTCCGCCGCCGAGCTCGGCGTCGAAGTCACGGTGATCGAGTTCGCGCCGCGCATCATGGCGCGGGCCTGCGACGAGGCGACCGGCGCGCTGATCTTCGACGAGCATCGGCATCACGGCGTCGAGTTCGAGCTGTCGCGCCAGGTGACGCAAGTCACGCCGCAGCTCGACGGCACGATTGCGCTGGAGACCGACGACGGCGAATTGCACGTGGCCGATCTGGTGCTGGTCGGCACAGGCGTGAAGCCGAACGACGCGCTGGCCGCAGCGGCGGGCCTTGCGGTTCAGGACGGCATCGTCGTCGATGCGCAGTGCCGCACGTCGGACCCCGATATTTTTGCAGCCGGCGATGTGACGCGCTTCGCCACGCCGCAAGGCGCGGTGCGGCTGGAGAACTGGAAGCACGCCCAGGACCACGGCGCCGTCGCCGGCCGCAACGCCGCGGGCGGCAGCGACAGCTACAACGTGGTGCCGTCGTTCTGGACCGAGCAATACGATCTCTACATCCAAGGCATCGGCTGGCCCGATCCCGCGGCGCAAAAGGTGCGGCGTCCGCTGCTCGACAAGAGCGCGCTGCTGCTGGAAACCCGGGACGGCGTGCTCAGCTACGCGCTCGGCATCAACGTGCAGCGCGACCTCGCCGCCATCCGCCGGCTGATCGAGCGGCGCATCCCTGTTGACGCCGCGGCGCTGGCCGATCCGGCGCAGCCGTTCAACACCATGCTGAAGGCGAAGGCCTAGCTGTGAGATGCAGCTTCGCAACACCGTCATGGCCGGGCTTGACCCACGGCTGTCCGGCACGCTTTGTGCTTTATCATGCCGCTTTCTTCCATTCGACACGATCGTTTCGGCGGCGATGAGCAAGGCGGGTCTCGTTCGGCCGAAAATCGAATGTCGGCTGTTGCGGCTCAATCCCTGCGGAGGCTTGAGAAGTTCGGCGATGGTGCGCCGATCCATCAGGTTAGCTCGAATGAGCCTTGCGAAGGCGAGCGGGCTTGCAACGATCCGGTTGGCATTGTGGGCCAGGCGCAGCAGCAGGAAGACGATCAGCGCGACCGCGATCTGAATCCGGACGGCATTTTCCGATGTTCCGAAGAAGTGGCCGATCTTCAGGGTTTGCTTGACCCATCGAAAGAACAACTCGATCGCCCATCGACGCTTGTAGAGGTCGGCGATATCTTGCGCGCTGGCCTTCAGGTCATTGGTGAAGATGCGCAGCACCTTGCCGCGCTCGTTGATGACGCTGCACTTCACGCACCAGCCCGGCCATCGGGTTATGGCGGGAGGCCGCGAGCCGCTTGGGAAGGTAGCCGGTTCGATCGATCAGGACCGATGAGCCCTGCGGCACCGGGCGATCCTCCACCACTTCAAAGGGCGTATTGGACTTGAGCCGCGTGACAATGCGGCAGCCCGCCCGATCAAGCTCGGCCCACCAGCCAAAATCGTAATAGCCGAGGTCGAACACATAGGTCGCCCCCGCCTCGATCGGCATCGCCTTCGCCGCCGTGATGTCGTTGACGTTCGAGGCCGTCACCATGAGGTACAGCGGTTGGTCGGCGTCGGGATCGTAGACGATGTGCGCCTTGGCGCCGCAAACCCCGGCCGAAAACGTCGCCCAATCGCCGCTCAGGCGGCTCAACCGCACGCTGGTCAATCGGCCATCCCGATGAGGTGGGCACAGTGCGTTCCTAAGCGGGATGCGCGGGTCAAGCCCGCACATGACAACGGAAAGGCCGTGCATGCCTGACAAAATCACTATCGCGGCGCTTCAGCAGATGAAGCGCGACGGCAAAAAGATCGCCGGCGTGGTCGCCTGGGACACCCCGATGGCGAGGATCGCCGATCTCGCCGGCGTCGATCTCGTCTCGGTCGGCGACTCGGTCGGCGTCAACCTCTGGGGCCATGACGATCCGCTGCAGGTGACGATGGACGAGATGGTGATCGTCGGCAAAGCGGTGCGGCGCGGCACGACGCGCGCGCTGGTGAGTTGCGATCTGCCCTATGGCCCGGCGCAGGAGAGCTCGGACGCCGCGCTCCACGCCGCCACGCGGCTCGTGAAAGAAGCTGGCGCCGACATGATCAAGGTCGATGCGGCGGCCGATTTCCCCGGCGCGGTGCGGGCGCTGGTGCGCGCCGGCATTCCGGTGTTCGCGCAGTTCGGGCTCACGCCGCAGACTGCGGCCAAGCACGGCATTCCCTACAGCGCGCAGAATTCGCCACGGGCCCAGGCCGCCGCCGCGGCCGCCGAAAAGCTGGTCGAAGAGGCGAAGCTCCTCGAAGCCGCCGGCGCCTGCATGCTCGACTTCACCAACTCGGGGCCGATGGCCGGCGCCGCCGTGGTGAAGGCGGTGAAAATCCCGGTGATCGGCGGCTTTGGCGGCGGGCCTTGGCTCGATGGCCGCGTTCGCCTCGCCCACACCGCGATCGGCTACACCGACAAATGGCTCGATTCCAAGACCGAAACCTACGTCAACACGGCAAAGAACGCGCTCGCGGCCTTCACCGCGCTGATCGAAGACATTCGCGCCGGAAAGCAGATCAAGGGCTGACGGGATGTCGGACAACAAGTACGAGCCGCTGTACGAGTATTTGATCAAGGAGACTCGGGCCGACTTTACGCTGACGTTCGAGGAGATCGAGCAGATCCTCGGCTTTGCGCTGCCGAGGAGCGCGCAGCGCGCCGAGTGGTGGGATGACGGCACGCCGGAGCACCCGCGGCTGCAGGCCGAAGCCATCCGCCAGGCAGGATACGATTCGCGCCGCTCTTCCGACGGCATGACGGTGCGCTTTCGCCGGATTTCGACGTTGCCGAGCCACGCGCGGGGGAGGCGAATTTTTTAACCTTATGAATTTGCCAACACGCACCTCCAATCGTGTGCAAATTGCAGGCGATTTTTCATCGCAAGTTTAGAGGTGTCGACGAAGCTTTTGCCGATGACCGCCCATGCGCAGCTCAAGCAACTCGAACAAATGGTCGCGGGTGACGTTCGGCCGGCGTCCGCCAGCGCCGTTGGCCAGATGGTCGCGGTCAGCGGCGCGCAGGCGACGGTCAAGTTTTCCGCAGCGGCTCTTGCCGACGACGACGAAACCGACTTCAGCGTCGGCACCTATCTCGTCATCTCGACGCCGCGTTCGCTGATCATCGGCGCGCTGTGCGATATCTCGTTTGACGCCGCGCAGCCGATGCAGGCCACCGGCCGCATGGACATGCTGGGCGAGATCGTTGCCGACGCCGCCGGCGCGGCGCGGTTCTATCGCGGCGTGTCTCACTATCCCAAGGTCGGCAGCGCCGTGCTGCGCGCCGCAGAGCGCGAGCTGCGGCTGATCTTCGACGTGGCGGGTCCCAGCACCATCGCGATCGGACATCTGCAGCAGGACCGCGACATCGGCGCCTACGTTGACGTCGAGGAGATGGTGCAGAAGCACTTCGCTATCTTCGGCTCGACCGGCGCCGGCAAATCGAGCGGCGTGGCGTTGATCCTGCGCGAGATCATGGCGGCGCGTATGGACTTGCGCGTGCTGCTGATCGACCCGCACAACGAATATGCGGCATGCTTCGAGGACAAGGCCCATGTGCTGCGGCCTGGCAACTTGCGCCTGCCGTACTGGCTGTTCAACTTCGACGAGACCGTCGAGATCATCTTCGGCAAGCGCACCGACCTCGCCGACGAGATCGCCCTGCTCTCCGAACTGATTCCGCTCGCCAAGAACGAATACGCCCGCAGCCGGGCCGGCGTTGCCAGCAGTTATCGCATTGTCGATCCCGATGGCGGCCGCTACACCGCGGATTCGCCGGTGCCCTACCGCATGGACGACCTGATCGGGCTGGCCGACAGCCGGATGGGCAAGCTCGAGAACCAGACCACCGCGGCGCGCTACCAGCGGCTGATCATGCGGATCAACACCGCGCGCAAGAACCCGCGCTATGCCTTCATCTTTGACGACAGCCACGCCGACGGCGACTCGATGGTCGACGTGCTCTGCCAGTTGCTCCGGCTGGAAGAGATCGAGCGGCTGATGACCATCGTGCAGCTCGCAGGTTTCCCGGCCGAGGTGTTCGACGCGCTGGTCTCGGTGCTGTTTCGGTTGGCCTTCGAGTTCGGAGTATGGAGCGACGGCGCGTTGCCGCTGCTGATGGTCTGTGAGGAGGCGCATCAATACGCCAACTCCGACCGCTCCATCGGCTTCCAGCCGGCGCGAGACGCGCTGTCGCGCATCGCCAAAGAGGGCCGCAAGCACGGCGTGTTCCTCGGCCTGGTAACTCAGCGGCCGGCGCAGATCGACCCGACCTTGGTGTCGCAATGCAGCACGGTGTTCGCCATGCGCATGGGCAACGAGACCGATCAGCGCATCGTGCGCGCCGCGGTATCCGATCCGGGCGACCGGTTGCTCGGCTTTCTTCCGGCGCTCGGCACCCGCGAGGCGCTGGCGTTCGGCCCTGGCGTCCCGGTGGCGACGCGGCTTCGCTTCAAGGAGCTGCCGGAGCAGTACATTCCGCGCAGCGAAGCGATGTGGGGCAGCCGGGTCAAGGCTGGCGGCGCGGTCGACAGGAAGCTGGTCGAGTTGGTGGTGGCGCGCTGGCGCGGCGCAGGCAACACGCTTTAGCAGACAGTTGCGGCCGCAAGGCGCGCGACCGGCTCGCGCCGGCCGGCGCGCGGCACAAAGCTCATTGACGAACACCGGGTGATGCGCAAGGCTCCGCCAGCAAGAGCATTCGGGAGCGGCCTATGAACGAGGCGACCTTGACGTGGCTGGCGATGCGGGCGGTGCGATGGCTCGCCTGCCTCGGCTTCCTCGCCCAATCTCTGGCTTTCGTTTTCGATCGCCCGGGACAGTTCACTCCGTTCGGCCATCTTCAGCCCACCACTGAAGCGGTGATGTTCGGAGCCGGGCTGCTTGCCATTTTCGCAGGCTTCATCGAGCTCGGCTTGCGCGAGAGGGCCGGATTTCAGCGGCCGCGGCCCGGGCAGTTGATCCCGCCCAAGGCAACCGCCGCAACCCCGGAATTCAACCGCTGACGCCGCGGCCTGGCGGTAACCGCGGAGGCTTCAACAGCAATCGCAGACGAAATCGTCGGACACCGCCAGCGCGGGCTTCAGCCATTTCGGCGGCAGGTCGCCGTCGGTCACCTCGGCCACCGGCTTGAACACCTTGAAATGGTGCCGCTGATCGTCCGACCAGAACGCGATCACGGTTTCGATCGGCGGGCAGCCCGGTACCGTGCAGGCGACCTCGGCCACCAGGATGGCGCAGTCGCCCAGCGCAAACCGCGCGCGCACCCATTCGCGGACGCGATCGAGGGCGGCGGTGTGTTCGGGATTTTTGCTACCGAAGACCAGCATAGCGAGAGCTTATCATGACACTGCGGCACGACGGACTTCACACGCTCTCAGGATGAGGACGGGTTAGGCGCTACGCTCCTTGAGAGACCCGGCCGGCAAGGCTACGTATGAGCACCACTGGAGGATCGTGTCGTGGCTGAGAAGGTGCTGGCGGCCGTGCGGACCGGGCCGAGCAAGACCGAGATCCGCGAATATCCGATGCCGGACGTGCCGGCCGACGCCGCATTGATGAAGATGGAGGTCGGCGGTATCTGCGGCACCGACGTCAAGCTCTACAAGCACCCGCCGAACAACAAGCCCACCATCATGGGCCACGAGAACATCGGCATCATCGCCAAGGCCGGCCGCGAGTTCACGGCGCGCAAGGGCTTCAAGGAGGGCGATCTGGTGTTTGTCGAGCACTACGTGTCGTGCGGCAAGTGCGAGTGGTGCCACTTAGGCCAGTACCGCCACTGCGAGAACACCAACTGGCGCACCAATCCCGACGCCATCCGCTACGGCTACACCTCGGACGAGAAGCCGCCGCATCTGTGGGGCGGCTTCGCGCAATACATGTACCTGCCGTGGAACGCGGTGATTCATCACGTGCCGAAGGGGGTGACGCCGGAATTGGCCGGGCTGGTGACGCCGATGGCGAATGGCGTCGAGTGGTCGCTGTTCGACGGCGGCGTCGGCTACAACTCGACCGTTTTGATTCAGGGGCCGGGACAGCAAGGCCTGTCGCAGACCGTGATCTGCAAGCAGGCCGGCGCCTCGCTGATCGTCGTCACCGGCACTGCGAAGGACAAAGCACGCATGGCGGTGGCGAAGAAGCTCGGCGCCGACCATGTGATCGACGTCAGCAAGGAGGACCCGCTGGCTCGCATCATGGAGATCACCGGCGGCAAGGGCGTCGACGTTTCGCTCGACTGTACGGCCGGGGCCGGCACCATTCCGATTTTGCTCGGCATCGAGGCGCTGAAGCGCAAGGCCGGCATCATCGTAGCGCAAGGCGAGCTGCGCGAATTTCCGAACTTCCCGCTGGAGAAGTTCACGGTGAAGTTCATCACCATGAAGAGCGCGCGCGGCCACAGCTACCGGGCCTGCGAGCTCGCTTTGGAGCAGCTTGCCTCGAAGCGCTTCCCGCTGGAGTTCGTCACCACGCACCGCTTCGGCCTCGACGAGGTCGACAAGGCGATCAAGGCGGTCGGCGGCGAAGGCGTGCCGGACGTGATCCACGCCTCGCTGATGCCATGGATGTGATTCCATGTTTCAGAATTGCCAACACCCTCGCCCCGAGCACAGTGTGCTCCCTCCCCCCTTGAGGGGGAGGGTTGGGGAGGGGGGTGATGGCAAGCTCCGTATATGTTGTACCCCCCTCACTGTCCCTCCCCCTCAAGGGGGGAGGGGACGACGTGGCGGCGTCGCGTCGAAAGCACCGGGCACATTCCTGTCATGAGCGGCAAAATCAAAATCGCCATGCCGGCGGGCGATCCGGCCGGGATTGGGCCGGAGATCGTGCTGAAGGCCGCGCTCGATCCGGCTGTGCAGGCGGCCTGCGATCCGATCCTGGTGTGCGATCCCGATTTGCTCGCGCGCCATGCCAAGGCGTGCGGCCTCGATACCTCGAAGATCAGCGTGCTGCCCTGCCCGCAGCCGGAAACAGCGTCGCTCGGCTTCGGTGTCACCACGCCAGCGGCAGGCCGCGCCTCGATCGCGTTCTGCGCGGCGGCCGTCAAAGCCGCGATGAGCGGCGAGGTCGATGCCGTGGTCGCGGCGCCGCAGAACGAGACTTCGATCGCGCAGGCCGGCATCAAGTTCGACGGCCATCCGTCATTCGTGGCGCGGCAGACCGGCGGCGACGAGGCCGGCGTCTACATGATGCTGTGCTTCGGCGAAACGCGCATCGCGCATTGCACCCTGCATCGGAGCGTGCGCGAGGCGATCGCGCTGATCACCAAAGACAACGTGGCGCGCACCATCCGCGCCACCGATGCGGCATTGAAGCGGCTCGGCATCGAACATGCGAAAATCGCGGTGAGCGGGCTCAATCCCCACGCCGGCGAAGGCGGATTGTTCGGGCGGAAGAAATCGAGATCATCAAGCCGGCGATCGACACGGTCGCGTCCGAGGGGCTGAACGTCTCAGGTCCGTTCGGCGCCGACACCATGTTTCATATGGGCGGCTTCGACGCCTTCGTCGTGATGCTGCACGACCAGGGCCATATCGCCACCAAGCTGATGGCGCGCAACGCCGCCGCGGCGCTGACCATCGGCACGCCGATCCTGTTCGCGTCGGTCGCGCATGGCACCGGCCACGATATCGCGGGCAAAGGTGTCGCCGATCCGGCCGCAATGATCGAGGCGGTGCTGATGATAGCCAAGGCGAAACGCACGGCCAATGTTCGCGGCGCGGCTTGATGCGCCCTCTCCCCTTGCGGGAGAGGGCTACTCAGAGCCCGCATCGCATTCGGTCGGGTGAGGGGTGAGGCCGCACCCCTCACCCACCAGAATTCGTTGAAGCGCAGCGCTGCCCTCTCCCGCAAGGGGAGAGGGCACAGCAATTCATGCCGCGCTCGTGGCTGCTGCTATCGAGAAGCGCCGCCGTTGTTCTTCAGCGCGTCGAAGCTCGGCGCATTCGCCACCTGGTCGAACCAGTCGAAGCCCATCTCCTTGACGATGCGGTTCGACATCACGATCAGCCGGCAGTCCTCGTGGTCGCCGGCGACGTGCTGATGGTTGGTGAAGGGCGGGATGTAGATGTAGTCGCCGCGCTTCCAGGAATAAGCCTTGGGCTCCGGCGCCCATTCCCACTGGAACGCCTCGAGGCAGTCCCACTTCAGGTCCCAGTGCAGGTCGTAGCCCGAGCCTTCGGCGACGAAGATGATCTCCTCCCACATGTGCCGGTGAACGCCTGACTTCTCGCCGGGCTTGAGGAACTGCATGTAGGCCTCAACGCACATCTCGCGCGTGTTCAGCTTCTCGTGGACGAGATGCTTGATCAGCCCATCGGCGCAATGCTCCCACGGCATGTCCTCGGCGAGCACGACGTTGGTGCGGCTCTCATAAGCTTTGCGGAATTCCTGAGATGCCTGCGCCTCGTCGGCGCGGAAGGTCGCCGTCTTGTCGCCGGAGAGTGCCGGGCCGCGATCGGTGAACAGGGTCATAGCGCTTCCTCTTGCTCCGTCATGCCCGGCCTTGGGCCGGGCATCCACGCCTTGGCTTCAGGTGAAGGCGTGGATGGCCGGGACAAGCCCGGCCATGACGTCGTGTGTGTCATATCTCGCTTGGCGGCTTGTAGTTCTCCGCCCCCTTGGGCGGAATCTTCGACGGCCATTCGACGATCTTCTGGAACAGCAGGTGCATGAACAGGAACAGCGGCTTGGCCTTGAACACCAGCAGGATCGCCTCCTCGTCCTTGGAATTGTTGAAGTGCTGGTGCACGCAGGCGTTCTCGACCAGCATCACGTCGCCGGCCTTCCAGGGAATGTGGCGGCCGTCGTGTACGTCATGGCCATGGCCCTTCAGCACGTAGAACACCGCGCTGTTGAGATGACCGTGCTTCTGGCCGCTCGCGCCGGGCGCGTAGGCCTCGATGTGCGACTCGATCGATTGCGTGATGTTGACGGCCTGCGGCGAGATCACGCTCTTGCCGTAGTGGCCGGGACCGCCCTTCCACGGTACATCCTTTGACGAGAACACCCGCGGCTGGTCGATGAGCTGCTTGTAGAGATGGCTGTAGGTTCCCTCCAGCGCGCGGACGAAGGTGCGTTTCTTGGCCCATCGCTCCCAGTGCTGGTTTTCCTTCTCGGCGCCTTCGGTGTTATGTCCGACGCCGGGAGTTTCGAGAATGCCGGTCATTTGGCCTGCTCCTTGGAGCCCTGCTCTTCGAGACTTGGCGCCACCATATCGCGCGTCCTTGTCAAATCAATCGGGCGGCGAGGATAATGCCTGTAACAGGAAAGAGCCGCCGAACGGCAATCGTTCCGAAGGGAGGAACATGGTGTTTGCAGCGTTGACGCGGAGCCTCTTGGCTGCGGCCCTTCTCCTGGTCGCGACGCCGGGAGGCCGCGCCCAAAGCGTGGCCGATTTCTACAAGGGCAAGACCGTCGATCTTTACATCGGCTACAGCGTCGGCGGCGCCTACGACCTCTATGCGCGGATGATCGCGCGACACATCGGCAAGCACATCCCCGGCAATCCGACGGTGCTGCCGAAGAACATGGAGGGTGCGGGCTCGCTGCGCTTGGCGAACTGGCTCTACAACGTCGCGCCCAAGGACGGCTCGGCCATGGCCATCATCGGCCGCGGCACCGGCTTCGATCCGCTGCTCGGCAACGCCAAGGCGCAGTTCGACGGCACCAAGTTCACCTGGATCGGCAGCGCCAACAACGAAGTCAGCATCTGCGTCGCCTGGCACACCAGCGGCATCACCAAATTCGAAGAGCTGCTGACCAAGGAGCTGGTGGTCGGTGGCACCAGCTCCTCCGCCGACACCGATCAGTTTCCGAAGATCGTCAACGGCGTGCTTGGCACCAAGATGCGCGTCGTCACCGGCTATCCGGGCGGCAACGAGGTCGGTCTCGCCATGGAGCGCGGCGAGGTGCAAGGCCGCTGCGGCTGGTCATGGTCGAGCGTGAAATCCACCCATCAGAAATGGATCGACGAGAAGCAGTTCAGCATCCTGGTGCAGCTCGCGCTCGACAAGCATCCGGACCTGCCGGACGTGCCGCTGGTCATCGATCTCGCCAAGAGCCAGGAGCAGCGGCAGATTCTGCGATTGATCTTCGCCCGCCAGGTGATGGGCCGGCCATTCCTGGCGCCGCCCGGCGTGCCGCAGGATCGCGTCGATGCGCTGCGCAAGGCGTTCATGGACACCATGACCGACAAGGATTTCCTCGCCGACACCGAAAAGGCGAAGATGGAGATCACGCCGGTCGCCGGCGACAAGCTGCAAGAGCTGGTGAAGGAAATCTACGCGACGCCGAAAGAGCTGGCCGACAAGGCCGCCGCCATGATCGCGAAGAAATGAGCGCGCACCGGATCTATCGCCGAGAGACTGAGGTAGGTAAACGGAATCCACGCTAATGGACGACAAGACCAAAAACTACACCGGCTGGCAGTCCGACGTCATCGTCGACTGCATCAAGCGCTACGACTTTCCCTACATCACGCTCAATCCCGGCGCGAGCTTCCGCGGCCTGCACGACTTGCTGGTCAACTACGGCGACAACCAGCCGCCGATGATGCTCTGCAATCACGAGGAGATCGCGGTGCAGATCGCCCACGGCTACGCCAAGGCAAGCGGCAAGCCTATGGCGGTGATCCTGCACAATCTGGTCGGCCTCCTCCACGCCTGCATGGCGATTTACTACGCCTTCCTCGACCGCGTGCCGATCTTCATCATGGGCGCCACCGGTCCCATGGACGAGGCCAAGCGCCGGCCGCACATCGACTGGACTCACACCGCGCTGGTGCAGGGCAACGCGGTGCGCGACTACGTCAAGTGGGACTATCAGCCGACCTCGATCGACGGCGTGCCGGAGAGCTTCGCCCGCGCCTATTCGATCATGATGACGCAGCCGCCGGGCCCGGTTTACATGTGCTACGACGCAGCCCTGCAGGAGGCGCCGAAGGCCCACGACGTGCCGCAGCCGCCCGCGGAAGCCGTCGCCATGCCGTCGCCGATGGCGCCCGATCCGCGCGCCATCGAGGCGATCGCCGACAAGCTGCTCAAGGCCGAGCACCCGATGCTGCTGCCGGAATACGCCGGCCGCAGAGCCGGCGGCTTCGAGAGCATCGTCGAGCTGGCGGAATTGACCGGCTCGGCGGTGTGGGACGTCAACAACGCGCTGAATTTTCCAAACAAGCACCCGCTGTGCCTGAGCATGGACAAGGAGTCGCTGAAACACACGGACCTAATTCTCGGGCTGGACGTGAAGGATTGGGAAAAGCAGCTCACTGAGCTGAACAACGCCAAGCGCATCCGCGAATTCTTGCCGCCGGAGCACTGCGATTTCGTCGAGATCGGTTTCGCCGAGGTCGGCATCAGCAAATGGGCGATGGATTATTGCCGGATGCAGCCGTGCTCGGTGCGGGCGCTGGGCGACACGTCGCTCGGTATCCCGGAATTGATCCGGATTTGTCGCGACAAGATCAAAGGCAGCGCCAACCTGCAAAAGAAGATCGCCGACCGCAAAGTCGCAACGGCTAAGCGCCATGACCAGGTCTGGGCGAAATGGCAGGACGAGGCGAAAAAGAACTGGGATGCCTCGCCGCTGACGTTCTCGCGCCTCGCCATGGAAGTCTGGGACGTCATCAAGGACGAGGACTGGGTGCTGACCGCGAACGACCTCAAGCACCAGGTCAGAAAACTCTGGGACTTCGACAAGCCGTACCGCCATCCCGGCACCGAGCTCGGCACCTCGACGCAGATCGGCATTTCGCTCGGCGTCGCGCTCGCCCACCGCGACAACAAGCGCATCGTGGTCGACATCCAGCCCGACGGCGACCTGATGTTTGACGCCGGCGCGTTGTGGATCGCGGCCAAATACCAGATCCCGATGCTGATCGTAATGCACAACAACCGTGCCTATTACAACGACTGGGCGCACCAGATCCGGATGGCGAAGCTGCGCGGCACCGACGAAGCCAAGGCGCACATCGGCATGGACCTGTTCGGCCCGGAGCCGGACTTCGGCGCGCTGGCGCGTTCGATGGGCTGCTACGGCGAAGGTCCGATCGATAAGCCGAAGGACGTCAGGCCGGCGCTGCTTCGCGCATTGGCCGAGGTCAAGAAAGGCCGTTGCGCACTGGTGGACACCATCACGCAGCACTCCTGACGGCGTCCGTTCCAGGCGATGGCCCCGAGGACGGGACGGTCGACCAACCTTGTGCTATTCTGGCTTGCTACCGGGGGAGGGCCGGTCGTTCGAGCGAAGAGGAAGCAATCATGCGAAAAGCCCTTATGGCTTTGGCGGCGGCCATGACGTTCATTGCAGCGAGTTCTCCGACTGATCGCGCTCAAGCCATGCCGCTTGGCAACTCGTCCAGCATTCGTAGCGCACTCGACGAACTCAGCCTGATCGACCACGTGCAGTACTACTACGGCGGTCGTCGCTACTGCTGGTACGACGGCGGCTGGAACGGTCCCGGCTGGTACTGCTGCGGCCAATACCTCGTTCCCGGTATCGGCTGGGGCGGTGGCGTTGGCTGGCGTGGATGGGCTTATCGTGGCGGCGTCGGCCGCGTTGGCGTCGGCCGCGTTGGCGTTGGCCGTGTGCGGCCGCGTCGGGGTTGGTCGTGTCGGCGGCGGACGAGTCGGCGGCGGTCGTCATGGCGGAGGCCGCGTCGGCGGCGGACGAGTTGGCGGCGGTCGTCATGGCGGAGGCCGCGTCGGCGGCGGTGGTGGCCGTGGCGGCGGCGGCGGTCGCGGCGGTGGTGGCGGCCGGCGCTCGGACATCACGCTCAAGCATGACATCGCGCTGCTCGGCCATCTCGACAACGGTCTTGGCTACTACCGCTTCAGCTACAACGGCAGCGACAAGGTCTTCGTTGGCGTGATGGCGCAAGAAGTGCAGATGGTCGTGCCGGAGGCGGTGACGCGCGGCAATGACGGCAAGTTGCGGGTCTTCTATGACAAGCTTGGTCTAAAGTTCCAGACCTACGACCAGTGGCGGGCCTCCGGCGCGCATGTCCCTGCCGGTGCGCCGGTTCGACACTGACGCCACACGCCCGCGACGCCGCGGACCAATGCGGTGTCGCGGCCGCATTAGACGCATGGGCGGCCCGTGCTGGCCGCCCTATGCATGCTGATCCACCAAAACTAATCCGCGCCGATGGCCGGCACTCATGATTCCCAAGCAGTTGCGCGAGCGGGTGATCTGCACGGCGATATCGTTGTTCCTCGCCTGGCACACCATCGCCATCGTGTTCGCTCCGGCGCCCGACAACAGCGTCATCGCGATCGCGATGCGTCCTTGGTTCGAGCCCTATCTGAACCTGCTGCGGCAAGACAACCTCTGGGACTTCTTCGCGCCTTCGGTCGAGCTCGGGTCTGAGCTTCGCTACACCATCGAGGACGCGGACGGGAATCGCCAGACCTTCGCGCCGACGCGAGAGTTGAGCTGGTACCATCCTGCCTATTTTTGGGAGCGGTCCTGGTACTACGGCATCCTCGATGAACCCGACACCTACGCCGACGGCGCCGCCGAATTCTTCTGTCGCAAGCATGCCGCGCTGCATCCGGTGGCGATCACATTCGCGGAGTATGACCAATCGTTCTTCGCGGCTGACGACTATTTGGCCGGCAAGCTGCCCACCGACTCCCGAGTTTGTCACCGAGACCGATCTCAAGCGCGTCACATGTCCAAACTCGTAACGCTTGCGCGCATGGGCCGGGATGTGTTTGCCGGCATGGGCAAATCGTGGTCGCGCTTCTGGTTCGAGAACCAGCCGACAACGCCGCTTGAGATTGCACGTATCGGCATCGGCGCGGCGATGGTGCTGCACTATGCGCTCGCGACATCCTATCTGTTCGAGCTGTGGGGCGAGGCCGGCTGGATGCCCTACGGGCGGGCGATGGAGAACTACGATCCCTGGAAGCAATCGCTGTTCTTCTACTTTACCGCGCCCTGGCAGTTGCTGGCCTTCCACGTGTTCTTTCTGCTTCTGCTGCGTCGCTTTCACCCTGGGGTGGCGCACGTCGTGGGTGAAGTGGATTTTGTTGATCGGGCAGATATCCTTCGACCACCGCAACCCGTCGCTTACCTACGGCGTCGACAAGATTCTCGCCTGCCTGCTGTTCATCCTCTGCATCGCGCCGATCGGAAAAGCGATCAGCCTCGACCGCGTGCGCGCCTTGCGCTGGACCAAAGCCTCGACCGGAAATCTCGAGGCCATGCCGCCGCGTTACTGCAGCCCCTGGGCGGGTGCGTGCACGAGGTTGATGCAAATCCAGATGGCGACGCTGCTGTTCTACAGCGCCATCTCCAAGCTCAGGGGCGATGACTGGTGGTCTGGCGATGCCGTCTGGATCGTGTTCACAACCAACGAGCACTTCAACCGCTTCGCCTTGGGCCTATTTGCGTCGCACTACTGGCTGGTCAACATTGCGACCTACGGAACGGTCCTCATCGAGCTCGCCTATCCGTTTCTGATCTGGCAACGGCGCACGCGGCCTTATCTGCTCGCGAGCGCTATCGTGCTCCACGTCATGTTCGCATGGCTCATGGGGCTGTTCTACTTCTCGCTCGTGATGGTGATGGGCCACATGAGCTTCGTGTATCCCGCTTGGCTCCAGCGCCTGGGGCAGGCCTGGAAACGCCGATTCGGCGATATGGAAATGATCTACGACGGCCGCTGCGGCTTCTGCTATCGGTCGATGGTCTGGTTTCTTTCGTTTGACGGGCTGGGGCAGATCAAGGTCCGCGACTTCCGCACCGATCCTTCGCCCGCGGTCAGCGATGCACAAATGGAGAAGGCGCTTCACCTTGTGTTGCCGGATGGGCGGGCCCTGCCTGGGTTTGAGGCCTATCGTCATGTGGTGCTGCGGGTTCCAGGCCTCTGGTGGCAGCTCCCATTCTTCTACACCCCGCTGCTGAGCCGGATGCTCGGCCACCGGCTCTACAACTGGGTCGCGGCCAACCGCAGCCGCCTCTCGTCCATCCGGTTTGGATCGCCGCGTTCGCGAGCCTGCTTCTGATTGCACCGCGCTCTGGTTGCGCATGCGACCGTGACACGCACAAGCAGAACAGCATTTTGATTCAGCTTGACGCGGTCATGCGTTAGTCTCTCTCCAAAGAGTAACACCGGGGAGGCTGGCCATGCGCCGCGTTCGAGAATTGTTTTGCATTTCCGTCGCGCTGATCGCCGCGGCCATCGCCTTTTCTCCGGCGCAGGCCGACGACTACCCGGCGCGGCCGATCAAGTTCATTGTGCCGGCGGCGCCCGCCGGCATCGGCGACATCCTGCCGCGGCTGTTCGCGCAAAAGCTCGCGGAGGCCGGCAATTCCGCGACCGTCGTGGTCGAGAACCGCCCGGGCGCCGCCGGCGTCATTGCCTCGGAGACGGTCGCCAACGCGCCACCCGACGGCTACACGATGCTGATGGGCAACCACGCCGGGCTGGCGATGCTGCCGCATCTCGCCAAGAGCCTGCCCTACGACCCGTTCAAGAGCTACGCTCCCGTGATCCTGCTGGTCACCGTGCCGAACATCCTGGTGGTGCATCCGTCGATCCCGGCTCACTCGCTCAAGGAATTGATCGCATACGCCAAGGCCAATCCGGGCAAGCTCAGCTACGCCTCGCAGGGCGCCGGCGCGTCCGGCCACATTGCCGGCGAGCTGTTCAAGCTTTACGCCGGCATCGATGTCGTGCATGTGCCGTACAAGGGCGCGGCGCCCGCGGCGCAGGATCTCGCGGCCGGCCACGTCAGCATGATGTTCGACGTGGTGTCGCTCGCTTTGCCGTCGATCGCGGCCGGGCGGGTGCGCGCGATCGGTGTCGCGGCCAAAGCGCGCGCCGCGGCGCTGCCCGACGTGCCGACCCTGGCCGAGCAGGGTTTCCCGGCCGAGGTCGGCGCCTGGTTCGGCATGCTGGCGCCGGCCGGCACGCCACCGCAGGCGATCGCCTGGGTCAACCGCGAGGCCAACAAGGTGTTCTCGGTGGCGGACACCCGCGACCGCTTCGTCGAACAGGGCGCGGCGATGCCGCTTGGCACGCCGGAGGCGTTCGCGAAGTTCATTCGGGCGGAATCCGATCGCTACGGCGAGATCATCAGCAAGGCCGGCATCAAGCTGGAATGATGCTGGTCCGATCACGTCGTGGCTGGCGGCTTCATTTGGCTACGGGACCAGAACCGCCCGCCGGGGGACCAAGGGTGAATTGCTGCCGTCCCCTGGCTCGTTGGTATCGAAGGCGATTACTCTTGGAGCAATATTGACGGCGACAGCAGCGAAACCAGTCTAGTGTTTCCAGCGACACGAGTCAGCAACAGCCACGTCAAGGTCAATTGGTTGGCAAGTGTAACTGGGCGCGTCGGCTACGCCAGTTCAAATTGGCTGTTTTATGCGAAGGGCGGTGGCGCGTGGGCGCATAAGGAAACCAACTCCGCCACGGTCAATCCTGCTGCGGGAGGCGCGTTAGTCGCTACGACCACGGGCGATAATACGCGAAGTGGTTGGACAGTGGGCGGCGGCGTGGAATGGGGTTTCTGGCAGAATTGGTCGGCAATGCTTGAATATGACTTCATGGATTTTGGCACCACGACGGAGTTGAAGAGCGCGACATACGTCGGGCCGGTGGGCCTCAACCCGCTATTGAAAAGCACCGACTTCCGGATGAACGTCGTTAAATTGGGCGTTAATTACAGGTTCGGTTGGCTACATTAGCTCCTGATCGCAGAGCGAACTTGACCCTTTAGACAGGCCCCGTCGACGCCGCTTGCTCGCGCCGATCATGTGAGCCTGTGATGTCGGTTTCTGCGCCGAGCCGATCAAGCCCGCTATTTGGCCGCACCGCGCCATATGCCGGCCGCATGTTGCAGGCCATGGAGGCTGCGAGCCGATCGATCGGCGTTACGCTTCGTGACGCTCCATGCCATGACGACGCGGGAATTGAGGCGGTAATGGCTGCACTCGCGCAGGAAGGCGGTGGCGGATTGTTGGCCATTGCCGAAATTTTCAACCAGCAGCATGGCGGAGCGATCACAAGCCTCGCTCTCAAATACAAAATCCCGACAAATGTATTTTCGCCTCAGCTAATCCAGAGCGGCGGATTGATGTCATACGCGATCGATTTCCCGGACCTTTATGCTCGCTCGGCTGTTTATGTTGATCGAATCCTCAAAGGCGAAAAGGCCGGCGATCTGCCGATCCAAGCACCCACCAAATTCAAACTGACGATCAACCTAAAGACCGCCAGGGCGCTCAACGTTACGATCTTGCCGGTGCTCCTTGGGATCGCCGATGAAGTAGTCGAATAAGCGCGCCTGCCAATGCCGGCTGGAGGCACCCTTCAGCGACATTCGGCTGCGGAATTACCGGAGATCTGAGGCGCTGGCGGCCGAGGCAAAACCGTCGTAACCTCGATCATTCTTTTTCCGGCCGATTAGGAGGAAGACATGGCGGCGCAGAAGTGGCAGTTGTCGGGCGATTATTTCGAGAACTGCAATTGCAACGTGGTGTGTCCATGCCTCGTCTCGCCCAGTGCGCCTTTGACGTCGCGGCCGAGTGAGGGAATGTGCGACGTTGCACTCGTCTTCCACATCGACAAGGGCAGCTATGGCAAGATTTCGCTGGACGGACTCAATGTTGCCGTGGTTGGCCATACGCCGGGCATCATGGGCGAGGGCAACTGGACGCTGGCAGCCTATATCGACGAACGAGCCGACGAGCAGCAGACCACGGCGCTGGGCGCCATTTTCGGCGGCGCAGAGGGAGGTCCGATGGCGGCCTTCGCGCCTTTGGTCGGGAAACATCTCGGCGTGAAAAAAGTGGCCATCAATTATGCCATCACGGGCAAGAGCCGCTCGGCAGAAATTCCCGGCATCATGCATTTGGCGGTGGAGCCCCTGCCGACCATGCATCCCAGCGGCGAGATTTGGGCGGCGGCCGGTCATCCGGTCGCGCCGGACAAGTTCGCGCTCGCGGTTGGGGGCAAGGGCAGCACCTTCGCCGACCATGGCATGCGCTGGGACAATTCCGGCAAGAACGGCCATTACGCTCCGATCAGCTGGTCGAACTGATAGCCCTGAACGCGCGCTCTCTTGCCAGGATGGCAATCTGGCGCCGCGAGGAGACGTTTCGTTGGCCCGCGTTCAGACCGACCCGATCTTGCTTCAACGCAACGTCATCTTGGGCCTGCTGCTGGCTCTTGCAGCAGCAGCTTGGGCAACGCTCGCTTGGCAAGGCGCCGGCACCGATATGGATATGGCGATGGGCTCGCTCACCATGGGCCTGCGCGCGCCGCTGTTCCTAGCGATCTGGGTCATCATGATGGTGGCCATGATGTTTCCGACCGCCGCGCCGATGATCCTCACTTTCCATAAGGTGCAAGCAGGCAAGCGGCAACGCGGCGAAGCATTCGTTTCAACGTGGATATTCGTTGCGGCATACCTTTTGGTGTGGGGGTTGGCAGGTGTCGCCGCCTATATCGGTGCGCTCGCCATCGAGTTCGGTCGCTGCGCACACTGCGCTATCGCCGGCCACTGCAGCCCGCATCGGCGGGATAGTGCTGGTTGCGGCGGGCCTCTACCAGCTCACTCCTTTGAAGGACTTGTGCCTCTCAAAGTGCCGCACACCCATCAGCTTCATCATGACATCGTGGCGCGACGGTGCAGCGGGCGCATTGCGCATGGGACTGCTGCACGGTGGTTACTGCCTCGGCTGTTGCTGGCTCCTGTTCGTCATCCTGTTCCCGCTCGGCATCATGAATATCGCCGCCATGGCGATTATTACGCTCGTCATATTCGCTGAGAAAACATTACCGTGGGGTCGCGCGGCGGCTCGCGCCGCGGCGGTTGCGCTCATCGCTTACGGATTTGTGGTCGTGACGGCACCCAAATTCCTGCCGACATTCCACCCGATCCACGGCATGGACATGCCGATGGATATGCCGATGCCTAAAATGCAGTCAAGCTTGTGCCGAAATCGTCGCTAGTCGTGAATTTCCGCTTCTGTGAGTAAACCGGACATGGCTCGGCCGACGAAATGGAGCGATTGACCCATCTCGTTAGCTGAACTCGAATGAGCGCGGCCGTCTTGGAGCAATGGAATGCGTTGCCGGTAAGATATCATCCTTAGTCACAGTGAGACTTACAGTAAAACAGATGCAGCGCGACCGCTACGGCCTGCCGCTTTCAACCGCATCCGAAGCAGCCGCCTCGGCATATCGCGACGGCTTCGACCGCCTGCTGGCGGCGTGGAACGGCGCCGAAGAGGCGCTGGACCGCGCCATCGCGGCCGACCCCGACTTTGCACTCGCCCACATCGCCCGCGCCCGCATGTATGCGATCTTCGGCCATGGCGTCGAAGCGCGCGCCTGCGCTGCGCAGGCGCGCGACCTTGCCGCCAAAACGACCGAACGTGAGCGCGGCCACGTCCACGTCATCGCCTCGGCGATCGAAGGCAAGACGGCGCAGGCGCTCGCGGATGCAGAGCGCCATGTCGACGCGTATCCGCGCGATGCGCTGGTACTGGTGTCGTTGCTCGGTGCGTTCGGGCTTTACGCCTTCTCGGGCCGCAACGATCATGACGAAGCGCGGCTTTCAATCTGCCGGAGGTTGGCTGCTCACTACGGTGACGACTGGTGGTTCCTGTCCTATCTCGGCTGGTCGAACATCGAGGCCGGTTGTCCCGGCGTCGGCATCGAACAGGCGCAGCGCGCTCCGGCTTCATGCATTGGCACTGTCTACCAAGGTTGCGGAGCGACAGCGCGCAAACCTTTCAATTCGCCCGGCCCAGACTTTGTTTCCAGAGTTTGATGACTCCAGGCGGAAATTCACGCCTGCCGATCCCGGTGCGCCGGCAGGCTTCCGGCCACATCTCAAGCAAGGAGTGATCTTCGCGGAATAGTTCGCTCTGGGAAACCTGGTCAGCTTCGGAACGGGGCCGTCGCTCGGCTGCCATTTTCAAGAGCTCGATGAGCGCAGCGACATCTTGTTCGTGAGTGTTCATGACACCCCCCATTCGTAATGGGGGAAGGTTGCACATAACAGCGGATGTCGCTGTGTCGTGCATCACGAAATGACGCAATAGTGCGGCGGCGGTAATGGACTACTTCAGCTAATCCCGAATTTGCTTTACAACAATAACGGGCAAGGGGGGTTCGGGGGGCCCCAATGAAATCCTCGGTCATTAAACGTTCCATCGTCGTCGATGGACACAAGACCAGCGTCAGCCTTGAAGATGCCTTCTGGACTGACCTGAAAAAAATAGCGCAGACCCAGCAAATGACGCTGTCGGAATTGGTCACTAAGATCGACGGTACGCGCGAACAGGGCAATCTATCCTCGGCGATCCGCCTGTTTGTTCTTCAGCACTTCCGTAATGAAGACACCGAGGCGGCGAAAGCTCATCTTTCCGGGGCGGGCACTGAAGGAACACCGGCAAGTTCGCCTTAGTTAGCCCATCTATAACCGTGGCCCGGTAGGCCAAAATCAACGCAATTGAACGATCTGCGACATCGGCAGCGTCGCCGCGGGAATCCGGCGGCTCGGCGCCGGGCTACAACCAGGAGTGAGCCACACGTGACGGAAAGATATCCTTAACCATGCTTGGGATAGACTTATTCAATTCTCATAATCCTGATTTAGATCATGTTTCCCCAGTCTTTCAACGGGCGAGTTGCGCAGCGGATGGCGATTTGGGGCGCCGTGCTGGCTTTTTTGCTTTTGCTGTTCGCCTCCACCGAATTCATCCGAGAATTGCAGACCGCGCAGATATCGGCCGAGCTGCAACATGCCACGGCAGCCGCGCGCGCCTACGTCGGGGCCGTACCGGCGCAGCCCAGCGAAAGCTGGGCCGAGCACGGCAAGGAGTTGACCGCGGCGATTGACGCGATCAACGCGCGACAGGCAGCTTTCATTGCCAATCATCGTCAGAACAAGATCCTCATCGGACTTCTAGCCCTGTTCGTCATCGGCGAAATCCTGTTCCTCGAATATCGTTTCCTGGTCAGGCCGATCGTGCGCATGGGGACGGCGCTGCAGGCAAGCGGCTACGCGCCCGACGAGCTTGCAACTTACGCCTACCGGCACGACGAGATAGGCGCCTTCGCGCAGGCGCTGCTCAGGCATTTCGCGCTGGTGGCAAGGCAACAGGAAAACGCAAGTGTCGAGCAGGCCACGCTTGCTGGCCGGCTTGCGCAGCAGGAAGAGCTGCAGTGTGAAAGCGTGTCATTCCAGGGCCGGGTCGCCGAGGTGGTGCAGCGCCTGGAGGACCATGCGGGACGCATGTCGGCAGCCTCGGAGAACCTTGCCTCGATGTCGTCCCAGGCGGATGCCCGGGCGCTTGCTTCGGCACAATCGACCGAGCGCGTCTCCACCCACGTCGATGTCGTGGCGTCTTCGATCCAGGATATCGCAGCAACGTTGACGGCGGCGGCAGGTGACGCCGAGAAGACGTCGGCGGTCGCCGCCGCCGCGCGGCAAGTCGTCGAGGCGGCAAAGGACGACGTCAGAGCGCTAACCGAGGCGGCGCGCACCATTGAGCAGGTCATCGCGCTGATCGAGGACGTGGCCAGACAAACCAATCTTCTGGCGCTCAACGCCACCATCGAGGCCGCGCGCGCGGGCGAGCTGGGTCGCGGGTTTGGCGTTGTGGCGCACGAGGTCAAGCAGCTTGCCACCCGGACGTCACGGGCGACCGAGGAGGTACGAGGCGGCCTGCATGGCATCACCGCGTCGTCGCAACGCATCACCGAGAGGGTGGCCAAGCTCGTTCAGTCCATCGATCAGGTGATGGAGGTTGCCGCGGTGATCGCGGCGTCGATCCAAAAGCAGGACTTCAATTCGCAGGCCATAGCTTCGACCACGGCACGAACCGCTGCCGACGTGCGCGATGTGGCCGCCAATGTGAAGGATGTGGCCGGCATGATCGGTCAGACCAAGCAGGCGGCCGAACTGGCCACCAAGGTGTCCGCCGATCTCGGACAGCAGGCGAGCGACTTGCGCGCGGCGGTCGAGCACTTCATCGAAGCAGCGCAAAGGATCGCGGCATGAAATCCATCGCCACTCCATCCGGCATGCAGCCTGCGGGCAAATATGTCCCCGCCTATGAAATCCGCGCGTACCGGATGCCTGCCAAGGTTTTCCATTGGCTGACCGCCGGTCTGCTATTCGGCATGATCGTCTCCGGCGTGATTGCCAAGCAGCTCGACGGCGATCCAATCGCCGACATGCTGTTCAGCTTGCACAAGCTCACCGGCGTCTTGACACTCATCACCGTGCTGTTGCGGCTTCTCTATCGCATCGTCGGTGGCGTGCCGCAGGCGCGAGCACACGCACATCGGCGCCCGGTGTTGCATTTGTTGCTTTACGGCGTGGTGATTGTGGTGCCGCTGCTTGGCTGGGCGGGTGTTTCGGATTTCGGCGCCCGCGAAATTTTTCCCGGCTATTCGCTGCCCGCGATCTGGCCGGAGGGCGCGGGATATGACGAATGGCTGCTGCGCGCTCACGCCTATTTCGCATTCGCGCTGCTGGCGCTCATCGCGCTCCACATCGGTGTGGCGATCCAGGACTACATGATCGACGTACGGCCGTCCGCACCGGGCGGACACCAGCCAAGCCACCGTGCCGAGACGCCGCTTGACCGCACCGGCGAGGTGATCAAGTAGACCTGCGATGCGGCATTCTGGCATCGCGAGCAGATCACCACAGGTCTGCTTCTGACCTAATCTAAAGCACTTTCATGGGACGACGTCATTGCGAGCGAAGCGAAGCAATCCAGAAGCGCAAAGGACGGCTGGATTGCTTCGTCGCGGAGCCTGTCATCGGGCCGCGCTTCGCGCGGACCCGTTGGCTCCTCGCAATGACGCTCGTATCACCGATTTATGATTCTCGGCACCAGGCTGCGTAAAAATGCGAAAAATTGGAAGGTTGCGCCCAATTGACTTCTGGTTCCGGGACAGCACGAACCTCCGGCGATGTCTGCGTTCGCGCCGCTTTCAGGGACATGGGAATATCAAACGCGCCGGATGCGGGCGTCCCTGATCGCGTGCCTGCCCTGCCCTACCCAAAGGGCGCTGCAACAGCCCTCGCCCGCTACGGCAAGATCGCAAACGCCCGCGCCGGAAAGCCCAGGCCCTTGCGCACCTTCGGCCATGTGACGACGATCAGCGCGCCCTTCGCCGGCACCTTGTCGAGGTTTGCCATCACCTCGATCTGGTAGTGGCCGTGCTGGAGAATATAAGTCTCCGAATCCATCTTGTCGGTGATGTCGGTGTCCAGCGACTCGTGGCCGGTCGCGGTCACGCCGCGCTGCTCGTACAGGAACCTGATGGTCTCGAACGCCCAGGCCGGGAATGGACTGCGCTTGAAGCGCTCCGGGTTTGCGTTCCAGTCCTTCGACATATCGGTGCGCAGCGCCACGAACGAGCCCGGCAGGATTCGGCCGTTCTTTCTTTCCCAGGCTCTCAGATCGTCCACCGAGAAGGCGTGGTTCTCGTCCTTGGCCTGATACGGCGTATTGTCGAGCACGTAGAGCGGCAGGATCATCTGCTTCAGCGGGATTTCGTCCATGGTGATGCCGTGCTCGTCGAAATGCGCCGGCGGATCGACATGGGTGCCGTACTGCCCGACCATCTCGTAGAACGTCGAGCGGAAGCCGTCGTCCTTGATGGTGTAGGGCTTCTTGGTTTTCGGATCGGCCGCGGGCGTCATCCTGGCCGGGCCGAAGCCCGACCACACCGGCGTCGTTGAGTCGAAGCTGTGGGTGAGATCGACAAACGTCTTGGTCTTGATCACGCGGTAGGCGCGCTGCAATTCACTGGAGGCTTGCGCGGGCATGGATAACGCGGAGGCAAGCGTGACAGCCGAAACAGTGGCGACAAAACGGAGCATGGCATTCATGACAAGGCCCTCCCCAGGGGTCGCCGTCATCATAACGTGACTGCTGGGCTGTAAAATGTCCTTTGTCTAGGAACTGATCCACGTGCGCTAAATCATCAGTCTATATGCGCAAGTCGGGTAAACGCGACTTGCGCCGTTCGAGACGCGCGCCGATGGCGCGCTCCTCACCATGAGGCCGGGAAAGCTTAGCTGCTTCAAGCGCGGCAAGGCGCTCGTTGCTGCGCCCTCTCCCCTTGCAGGAGAGGGCATCGCATGAGATTCAACGATCTCGGTTGGGGTGGGGTTGCAGCATCACCCCACCCATTCTTTACCGTTGAAGCGCCGAGCAGCCCTCTCCCGCAAGGGCACGAGATGCCGGCGCCGAATTTGCTGACACAGCAAGACTAGGAGCCTGTCCATTTAGTCGGCGGAACGAACGTAAAGAATTGGAGGCGGTATTCACTCGCAAGATGGTTGCTCATATGCCCGGTTCTCGATTTCCATAACTTTCAAATTTCGAGGGTGCCGCGGGCTACTCGGACACACTCCTAGTGAACAAGGAGGTCCAATAGAGCCTTGGCATGCCGCAAGTCGGGTGTATCGAGGCCCTCGTTGAAACCCGCGTACACCGGAGCAAGGATGTCCCGTGCCTGAGCGGCACGGCTGTCACGACGCCAGAGTTCGGCCAACGCGGTCGCGGCTCGTAACTCCCAAAATCGTGCCTGTTGCGTCTGGGCCATGGCGATGGCGGCTTGCAGACATTGTTCGGCCGCTTGCGAATTTTGGCCGCCCTTGGCCAGCAGCATTTCGGCGCGCAGGCGAAGCAACTCGGGCTCGTACCACCGTTCTCCGTAGGTCGAGGCCGCTTCGAGCGCAGAGTCGAACAGTGCAAGCGCTCCCTCGACATCGCCTGCCGCCGCTTTGGCGCGTCCGACGATCGCTATCCGGATCGGCAAATGAAAGCGCCGCGAGGGAATCGACCGCAACGATTGCAGGGCCGTATCGGCCTGCCGCACGCCCGCCTCGGTGTCGCCACGGACCACGCGCGCCAAACCTTCCTTCAATTCCGCGGGGAACAGGTATCCTGCGAGCGAGTATTTCTTTGAAAGCTGGATGCAGGTCCGCAAATGCGGCTCCGCCTCTTCCAGCTTGTTGAGAATGATGAACAGCTCGGCGCGGAACAGTTGGCAATGAGCAACGCTGGGCTTGTGACCGAGCTGTTGGCTGAGGTTCAAGGCGCTGGTGCTCGCCGCTTCCGCCTGATCGAGATGGCCCAGCATCATCAGGCTCAAGGCGCGCATGCCGAGCGAGCAACAGCGGGGATCGTGCGCGCCATAGACCAGCGCCAGGTTTCCGTGGGTGTCGGCCCGGTAGCTGGCCAAAAGCTTCTCGACATGTGTCAGTGCCAGCGTTGGCTTTCCTTCCGCCAGCATTTGCGAGCCGCCGGCATGGTGGGCCTGCACGACATATTCGGGAGCGCTGGTATCGCGCAGCAGCCTGAATATCTCGCCGAGATGTTCGCGCGCTTTGTCATGCCGACCGCTGCCGTGCGCGCCCATCCATAAGCCCCAGATCGACCGGAACACCTCTGCAGGGCGTCCGAGCCGCTCCGCCACGGTGCGTGCTTCGTCGTAGAGCAGCTTGGCCGCCGGACTGTCCCAGCCTTCAAGCGCCATCCGCGAAGGGCCTTCGATGACCAGGAAGGTCAGTTCCCATTCGTCCCGTTCCTGCCCGGCAGGCAAGGTTTCGATCAGCGTCTTGGCCCTGGTGGTGTGGCCGAGCGCCTCGATATAAGCCAGCCGCGCGACTGCACGTTCGCCGGCGCGCCGCCAATGCGTCAACGCCGGGCTGAGAGCGTTCGCCTCGCTATAGTGGTGCGCCAGAAGCTCGGGCTCGGTTTCGGCGATTTCCGGAAGCAGACTGACGGTCGTATCGGCAATCCGCTGATGCAGCTCGCGGCGCTTGGCCTTGAGGATAGACTGGTAGGCCGCGTCCTGGATCAGGGCGTGCTTGAACGTATATCGCGCTTCGGGCGGTACGCCACGCTGCCAGAGCAGTTCGGACTGCACCAGCAGCTCCAGCGCGGTCTGCAGCATCGCTGGCGATCCCTGCCATACCGCCCTGATCAATTCGTAGGAAAACTCCCGGCCAATGGCCGAAGCCGTGAAAGCAACGTCCTTCGCCGGGCCAAGTCGGTCCAGGCGCGCGATCAGCGATTGCTGCAACGTCGGTGGAATGGCGATGTCGTCTGCCGGCTGCCGCGGTCACATGCTCTTTGATTCCAGAACCGACCGCGTGATTTCCTCAACGAACAGCGGAATTCCTTGCGCCTTGATGACGATCTGCTCGACGATCGCCTCCGGCAACGGCTTGTCACGCGCCAGGCTTTTGACGAGATCGACCGCTTGTCGGCGACCCAGATGATTGAGCCGCAACATCGTCACATGACCGAGGCCCGACCATGGCGGCGAAAATTCCGGCCGGTGATTAACGATGATCAGCACCGGCAGGTCTGCCGCCAGGCGGATTATGCGACCGAGCAGCTCCAGCGAAGTGGCGTCGATCCAGTGCGCGTCCTCGCACAGGATCAGCACCGGCCCGCGTTTGGCCAGGGCAACGAGCTGATGCTCGAACAGCTCCATTGTCCTTTGCTTCTGGACCTGCTCGTTGATTTGCAGCGCTGCATAGCGCTCCTCGAAAGGAATGGACAGCAGCGTTGCCATCAGCGGCACGGCATCCAACTCGCCATCCTTGGAGTCTTGCAGGATCGCTTCCAGCTTCTCCAGCTTACGTGCCGGCGTGTCGGTCCTTGTGATGGCCGCCGCCCATTCGAGCGAGCGGATGAACGGATAGAATGCACTGTTGGTGTGGAACGGCGAGCCGAACAGTTGCAGGCACGTCGGCGCCTCGCCCAGGCTTTCGTGAAACGCCTGCATCAAGCGAGACTTGCCGACGCCCGCCGGTGCCGAGAGCAGCACGAGTTGACCGTCTCCCTCCTTCGCAAAGTCCCAGCGTTGCCGCATCAGTGCGAGCTCCTCGTTGCGGCCGATCAGGGGCGTCAGCCCCTTGACCAGACGGGCATCGAACCGTCCTCGCGCTGCGCTTTCGCCGGTCGCCCGGCGGAGCCGGACGGTTCCGGAGATGCCTTTGAATTCTCGCGCGCCGAGGTCGTCGTATTCGAATGCGCGTCCGGCAAGACGCCAAGTGGATTCCGACACCACCACCGTGTCGGGGTCCGCGGCCGCATGGATTCTGCGGCGAGGTTGGGCGCCTCGCCGACAATGCCGCGTTCCTGCGCGCTGCCCGATCCGATCACATCGCCGACCACGACCGCGCCGGTTGCGATGCCGACACGGGTTTGCAACGCCGCGCGAGTCTTCAGAGCGGATACCGTTGCGATCAATTCCAGCCCGGCACGCACCGCGCGTTCGGCGTCATCCTCATGCGCGTGCGGATAGCCGAAGTACACGAGGACGCCATCGCCCAGGTATTTCGCGACGAACCCGCCAAAACGGCCGACCGTTTCGGCGACGCACTTCTGATAGGCCGCGATGACCTCCCGCAAATCCTCCGGATCCATTCGCGTGGCCAGCGCCGTCGAGCCGACCAGGTCCGAGAACATCACCGTGACCTGGCGGCGTTCGCCGGCGTCTTGACTAGCATTTTCGATTCCAGGCGAAGCACCGGGAGACGAGGCTTTCGCGTTGGTATCCTCGCGCAGCGCGGCGATGGCATCGAGCAGCTTGCGGCGATGCCCGACAACACTGATGCCCAGGTCCTTCAAGTCTTCCGCCGTCAAATTCGGCAGGACCGCGCTGTCGATCGCGTTGTCGCGGAATGCCCCCTCATATTGATCGAGGCCAAGGCTCCGCAGCCACCCTCCGAGATCCATAACGTCGCCTTAGATTTGGCCCCCGCACAGATGATCAACGAAACAAAGTAGCACACCGAGTATATCACTGGAGGGACAGCTTTGGGTCCGTCGGTGTGGCGGCCAGCGCACCAATGGACCGGGCGCTTCGCGCCCTACGAACCCCACACCTCTCGCGCCGTCTCGACGACGAGTTCGAGCTTGCGCCTCTGGTCGTCCTCGGTGAGCGGATTGCCTTCGATCGTGCTGGCGAAGCCGCATTGCGGGCTCAGCGCCAGGAATTCCAGCGGTACGTATTTCTGCGCCTCCGCGATCCGGCGCTTCAGTTCGTCCTTACTTTCCAGCACCGGCGATTTGGTCGTCACCAGGCCGAGCACGGCCACCTTCCCTTTTGCCAGATGCTGCAGCGGAGCAAACGAGCCGGCCCGCGGCGTGTCGTATTCGAGGAAGAACCCATCGACGTCGATCTGGCTGAATGACACTTGTGCGACGGCATCGTAGCCGCCCTCCGCGAACCAGCCGCCGGCGTGGTTGCCGCGGCACATATGCACGCAGATGGTCATGTCGTCGGGCGCGTTGCGCACCGAATCGTTGATCAGCCTGGCGTAACGCCGGACCAGTGCGTCGGGGTCCTCGCCCTCCCCGATCGCCCGCTCCCGCAACGACGGGTCTGACAGGTGGCCTGGCAGGTTGGTCTCGTCGATCTGCAGATAGCGGCAGCCGGCGGCATAGAGCGCGGCGATCTCCTCGCGATAGACCTGGGCGATGTCGTCGTAGAGCGGCTCGACGTCGGGATAGATCGCGCTGTGCATGCGCGAGCGCGTCGAGCGAAAATGCAGCAAGGTCGGGGACGGGATGCACTGCTTGGCCAAAAGCCCTGCCGCATCGGCCACCGGCTTCAGCAAAGCGAAATCGCCTCGGGTGAGGCTCTGCGTCCGCTTCAGCCGTCCGTGCAACTCCATCTGCGGCGGCGAGAACTCGACGCTGCCGTCCGCGCTTTTGAAGCGCACCGGCATCGGTGCGCCGAAGCGTAGCCCGTCGATCCGCTCGATGAAGTCCATGAACCAGTGCCGGCGGCGGAAATCGCCGTCGGTGCAGACCTTCAGCCCGACCGCTTTGTGTAGATCGACGGCGCGTTGGATTTCTTCGTCTTCGATTTGCCGCAGGGCTGGCTCGGAAAGCTGGCCTGCTTTCTGTTGCGCCCGTGCATCGAGCAGGCGTTTGGGCCGCAGCAGGCTGCCGACCGTGTCGGCTTTGAAGGGGGGCGAAGGTGCGGTCATTCGATCACCTCATCGGCGCGGGCAAGCAGCGTTGGCGGCACGGTAAGGC
This sequence comes from uncultured Alphaproteobacteria bacterium, assembly GCA_963702635.1. Classification (GTDB taxonomy): domain Bacteria; phylum Pseudomonadota; class Alphaproteobacteria; order Rhizobiales; family Xanthobacteraceae; genus Z2-YC6860. The sequence goes on along the minus strand of CAVPDL010000001.1, from coordinate 750,332 downwards.
CGAGCGATTTCGCTGTCCTGGAATTGATCACGAGTTCGAACTTGATCGGCGCCTGTACGGGAAGATTCATTGGCTTGTCACCACGAAGAATGCGATCGACGTAGGTTGCGACCTGCCGCCAATGATCGGCGGTGTCAAAGCTGTAGGAAACAAGCCCGCCCTGCGTCGCGTAGAAGCGGTAGGGATAGACGGCCGGCAGCCGATGGCGGTCCGCCAGACTGACGATCAGCTTGTAATGGGCGACCGTCACGTCGTGCGGCATGACTGCGACGCCGGTGTTGGCGCCTGCGATGGCGGCGAAAGCGGTCTCGATCTCGGCGGCATCGCGCACACCGGTCGGTCTCAGCGTTACGCCCAATGCAGGCGCGGCTGCTTCCGCTGCCTTCAGGAATGCGATGTTGGCCGACGTGGTGGGGTGCATCAGGACGGCGACACGGCGAACCGATGGGGCGATGTCCCTGAGAAGTTCGAGCCATTTTCCACCCATCGACGCTTCGAAATGAGTGAAACCGGTAATATTGCCGCCCGGCCGCGCCAGATTGTCGATCAGATTGCTGCCGACTGGGTCGCCGACCTGCGCAAATACGATCGGGATGGTGGAGGTCGCTTGTTTCATCAACGCCGCCGGACGATTGCCTCGCGCGACGATGACGTCGGGTGCAAGATTGACCAGCTCAGCGACGTGCGCGGACATGACCGGGAGATTGCCTTGGGAATAGCGGTAGTCGAACCGGACATTTTGGCCTTCGGTCCAGCCGAGCTTTTGCAGGTTGGTCGTCAAGATCGTCGCGTTCAGTCTGGCCTCGGGATCGTCTTCGGAAGAAGCGCCCTGAAAGACTGCAACGCGTCGCAGCCGTTGCGATGGCTGCGTGTGGGCCGGGAGGGACCACCCGACGAGTGCTGCACCAAGAACGCCGAAGAAAGTGCGCCGCCTCATGAGTGCTCCCGACCGATAAGGTCATGGTAACGGCTCCGCGGTGAGTTGGAAGGCGTCTTTCTGGCCTTGACCGCACGCGGTGGCGGCGCTTCGGTGCGCGCGATGTCTCTCCCTGCCCGCGATACGATCTACGCCCTCTCCTCCGGACGGCCGCCGGCCGCCATCGGTGTGGTCCGCATCTCCGGGCCGCGCGCCGGCGACGCGCTGAAGGCGCTGAGCGGCAAAGTTCCCGAGCCGCGCAAGGCTGCGTTGGCGCGCGTGCGCGATCCCGCCACCGGCGAGGCGATCGATGAGGCGCTGGCGCTGTGGTTTCCGGCGCCCCGCAGCGAGACCGGCGAGGACATGGCCGAGCTGCAATTGCACGGCGGCCGTGCGGTCATTGCCGCAGTGTTGGCCGCGCTTGGCCGGATCGAAGGCTTGCGGATGGCGGAGCCGGGCGAGTTCACCCGGCGCGCGTTCGAGAACGGCCGGCTCGATCTCACCGCGGTCGAGGGCTTGGCCGACCTGATTGGCGCCGAGACCGAGGCGCAGCGCCGGCAGGCCTATCGTCAGCTCAAAGGCCTGCTCGGCGATCGCGCCGAGAGCTGGCGCAAGCGGCTGATCGAGGCGCTGGCGCTGGTCGAGGCGCGGATCGATTTTTCCGACGAGGCCGATGTGCCGGAGGATTTGATCGGCCCGGCGCTAAAGATTGCGCGGCAATTGCGTGACGAGATCGCCGTGGCGCTGGCCGGCGCTGCCCGCGGCGAACGGCTGCGCGACGGTCTGGTGGTCGCCATCGCAGGCCCGCCCAACGCCGGCAAGTCGACGCTGCTAAACCGCATCGCCAGGCGCGAAGCGGCGATCGTGTCGCCGATCCCCGGGACTACCCGCGACGTCATCGAAGTCCACCTCGATCTCGGCGGCTACCCGGTGACGCTGCTCGACACCGCCGGCATCCGCGACAGCGACGATCCGGTGGAGCGGGAGGGGGTGCGGCGGGCTCGCGAGCGGGCATCCGCGGCGGACTTGGTGCTGTGGGTGGAAGACGCCGACGATGCTGCGAGCAGTGCCGCGACCACGCCGGGCAACAGACCAAACATGACGGGGGAGATCTGGGTTGTTCAAAACAAGATCGATCTTTTGCCATCTTCTTCTTTAAGAAATGAAAGAAAGAATAGTACTAATGCTACAGGCTTAAGTGTTAATTTTGATGTTTCCGCGACAACCGGCCAGGGATTAGATCTGCTGTTGGATCGACTTTCCGGGCACGCAGCGAGCTACTTTAGCCTGGAACCTAGTGTTGTCAGCCGGGAACGGCAGCGGAAAGAGCTTGAAAACGTTGGAAACGCACTCGACCGAGCGTTATCCCCCAAAATCGATGGTCACGAGGAGGTCATCGCCGAAGACTTGCGGCTGGCCGCAACCGCCCTCGGCCGGCTGACGGGACGGGTTGATGTCGAGGAGGTTCTCGACGTGATCTTTCGTGACTTTTGTATCGGAAAATAGATTCATTTCTTTGTTTCACGTGAAACACCTGTTCGAGAGCCCGCTTTGACGGCCATTGCAAGGGCCGCTAGAACCACCAAATCGAGGCCACTATGAACCTCAGCTTCGACGTGATTGTCATCGGCGGCGGCCACGCTGGCTGCGAGGCTGCGGCTGCTGCTGGGCGAATGGGCGCCAAAACCGCACTTTTGACCCATCGCTTGGCCACGGTGGGGGCCATGTCGTGCAATCCGGCTATCGGCGGGCTCGGCAAGGGTCATCTGGTCCGAGAAATCGATGCTTTGGACGGGCTGATGGGCCGGGTCGCCGACCAGGGCGGCATCCAGTTCCGTGTGCTCAACCGCCGCAAGGGCCCAGCAGTGCGCGGTCCCCGTGCCCAGGCCGATCGCCGGCTCTATGCTGCTGCCATGCAGTGCGCCATTCGCGAAACGCCAAATTTGGCCGTGGTTGAAGGCGAAGCCGACGATCTGCTGATCGAAAACGGCCGCATCACTGGGGTTCGGCTGGTGGACGGCCGTGAAATGCCGGCCGGAACTGTCGTTCTGACCACAGGCACCTTCCTGCGCGGCCTGATCCATATCGGCGAACGGCAAACCCCGGCCGGGCGGGTGGGAGAAGCCCCAGCCATTGGCCTTTCGCGGACGCTGGAACGCATGGAATTCGCGCTCGGCAGGCTGAAAACCGGCACTCCACCGCGCCTGGATGGCCAGACCATCGACTGGCAGGGCCTGGAAATGCAGCCTGGAGACGAGCCGCCGGAGCCGTTTTCGGCCCTGACCGAGTGCATTAAGAACCCGCAGGTCCGCTGCGGAATCACCCGGACCACCGAGGCCACGCACGCGATCATTCGGGCCAATGTCCACCGTTCACCGATGTATTCCGGGCAAATCCAGAGCCGCGGGCCGCGCTATTGCCCGTCGATTGAGGACAAGATCGTCCGCTTTGGCGAGCGCAATGGCCACCAGATCTTCCTTGAGCCCGAGGGGTTGGAGGATACGACGGTCTATCCGAACGGGATTTCGACGTCGCTGCCGGAGGACGTGCAGATGGCACTTTTGGCGACCATTCCAGGCCTGGAACGGGCCAGGATGGTTCGGCCGGGCTATGCCATTGAATACGACCACGTCGACCCGCGGGAGCTCAAGCCGACGTTGGAAGCCAAACGAATCCAGGGCCTTTTCCTGGCCGGCCAGATCAATGGCACCACCGGCTACGAAGAGGCCGCGGCCCAGGGCCTGGTCGCGGGCCTCAATGCGGCTTCGCGCGCGGGTGAGGGCGGCGATATCGTGTTCGACCGCGCTGAGGGCTATCTCGGTGTCATGATTGACGACTTGGTCACCCGCGGGATCACCGAGCCGTACCGGATGTTCACCTCGCGGGCGGAATACCGCCTGACCTTGCGGGCCGATAACGCCGATCAGCGGCTGACCGGGCAAGGGCATCGCGATCGGCTGCGTCGGCCGCGTTCGACGGCGGCAATTCGAGGCTAAGACTCAAGGACTTGGAGGCCGCCCGGGCGCTGGCCAATGCGCTGGCGATCACGCCGAACGAGGCGGAAAAGCACGGCATTTCGCTGAACCGGGATGGCCAGAGGCGGACCGCATTCGATCTGCTGTCGTATCCGGGGTTGGGAATGGCCGAAGTTTCGCGGATTTGGCCCCAGTTCGGCGCCTTGCAGCCGAAAATCGCCGCGCAGCTCGAGATCGATGCCAAATACGCGGTCTATCTGGATCGCCAGCACGCCGATATCGAAGCCTACCGCCGCGACGAGAGCTTCGCTCTGCCGGAGCAGCTCGATTACGCGCGGCTGCCGGGGCTGTCGCACGAAATCAGCCAGAAGCTTCAGCTGCTTAAGCCGCGGACCATAGGCCAGGCCGGCCGCATCGATGGCATTACGCCGGCGGCGCTGACGCTGCTGGTGGCGCATGCGAAGCGCGCCAAAGGCCGCCCGGCGGCCTGAGTGGCAGCGATGGATTCCTTGCGGCAAGAACTGGCTGCCGACCGGGCCCGCGCCTTGGAAATGCCGGCTGTTTCACGTGAAACACCTGAGACGTTGGCGTTGCTCGACGCTCTTGTGAACTCGCTCGTGGAGTCCTCGGATCGACAAAACCTGATTTCCCGTTCCACGCCGCGGTTCGATCTGGACCCGCCACGTCGCCGACTCGCTTCAGCTCCTGGCGCTGGCTCCGAACGCGCGCATCTGGATCGATCTCGGCTCTGGCGCCGGCTTTCCGGGCCTGGTGATCGCCTGCGCGCTGCATGTCCGGGCAGGGGCCCGGGTCCACCTGGTCGAAAGCACCGGCAAGAAAGCCGCCTTCCTTCGTGAAGCAGCCAACCACCTTGGCGTTCCGGCAATCGTACACAATGTGCGAATCGAGGATTTCGTGAAGAACTTCAAGGAGACAGCCGACGTTGTCACCGCGCGCGCCCTGGCTCCGCTAGACCGTCTGCTCGTTCTTGCCGAACCGCTGTTGAAAAAGCCTGTGCTCGGGCTCTTCCCCAAGGGACAAGATGTAGATGCAGAATTGACCCAAGCATCTAAATATTGGAACATCGACATGGAGCTGGTGCCGAGTAAAACGAGTCCCCAGGGCCGGATCGTCGTTATCAAGGATCTGCGTCGGCGCCCCCAAAAGAAGTGAATTATTATGCCTGACCAAGAACTTAAGGGCATTGAAGGCGGGATCGATCGCAGCGGTCGATGCGGAGCGTCCGGCGCCGGAGACCGATCCCCAAGTCGTGGTGCTGGCCGACCGCACCGAGCCGGCGAAGACGCCGCGCGTCCTCGCGATCGCCAACCAGAAGGGCGGCGTCGGCAAGACCACGACCGCCATCAACCTCGGCACGGCGCTCGCCGCGATCGGCGAGCGCGTGCTGGTGATCGACCTCGATCCGCAGGGCAACGCTTCGACCGGCCTCGGCATCGACCGCCGCAATCGCCGCGTCTCGACCTACGACGTATTGATTGGCGAGGCGGCGTTGCGCGACGCCGTTGTCGCCACCGCGGTGCCGCGGCTGTCGATCGCGCCGTCGACCATGGATCTGTCCGGGCTCGAGCTTGAGATCGGCCAAGCGCGCGACCGCGCGTTCCGGCTGCGCACCGCGATCGCGCCGCTCAACGCCGGCAAATACGCCGGCATCGGCGACTTCTCTTACGTGCTGGTCGATTGTCCGCCGTCACTCAATCTTCTGACCGTCAACGCCATGGCTGCGGCGAACGCCATTCTTGTTCCGCTGCAATGCGAGTTCTTCGCGCTCGAAGGGCTGTCGCAGCTCTTGCAAACGGTCGAGCAGGTCAAGACCACGCTCAATCCCGACCTGACCATCCACGGCATCGTGCTGACGATGTTCGACGCGCGCAACAACCTCTCCAACCAGGTTGTCGCCGACGTGCGCGAGTTCATGGGCCGCAAGGTCTACGACACCATCATCCCGCGCAACGTGCGCGTCTCCGAGGCGCCGTCCTACGGCAAGCCGGTGCTGGTCTACGATCTCAAGTGCGTCGGCAGCGAAGCCTATCTGCGGCTCGCCACCGAAATTATCCAGCGAGAGAAAGAATTGCGCGCGAGTTGAGGAGCGTTGCGAACGTGGCCGCGCTTGCGGAGCGCACCAGACGGAGCGTCGAGTTGAAAATTTCCGAGGAGGCCGCCATGGCCGACGATGCATCGCGATCGAGATTGGGGCGCGGCCTTGCTGCGCTGATGGGCGATGTCGGCGGCGAGGCGCAGGCCTCGACCGAGCGCGGCACGCGCAACCAGCGCAAGGTGCCGATCGAGTTTCTGCATCCCAACCCGCGCAATCCGCGCAAGACGTTTTCCGAAGCCGAGCTCGACGAGTTCGCGGCTTCGATCGGCAAGCGGGGCATCATTCAGCCGATCGTAGTGCGGCCGCGCGGCGCCGACCATTTCGAAATCATCGCCGGCGAGCGGCGCTGGCGCGCGGCGCAGCGCGCCGGCCTGCACGAAGTGCCGGTGGTCGTGTTGGAAGTCAGCGATGCCGAGTCGCTTGAGCTTGCGATCATCGAGAACGTGCAGCGCGCCGATCTCAATCCGATCGAAGAGGCCGCCGGCTACCAGGCGCTGATGAACGAGTTCAATCACGCGCAGGACGACGTTGCGACCATCGTCGGCAAGAGCCGCAGCCACATCGCCAACACGCTGCGTCTGCTCAAGCTATCGGATGCGATCAAGGCGCACGTGATGTCGGGCAAGCTTTCGGCCGGACATGCGCGTGCCCTGATCGGCCAACCCAACGCCGAAGAATTTGCCGAGGACATCATCAAGCGCGGCCTCAACGTCCGGCAGGTCGAGGCGCTGGCGAAAAAGGACGGCAAGGCGCAGGCGCGGCAGGTTCGCCGCACCGGCCAGATGGGCAAGGACGCCGACACCGAGGCGTTGGAAAGTCGCCTGGTCAACGCGCTGGGCCTCGGCGTCACTATCGAGCATCGGCCGAACGGCGGCGGCGTGCTGCTGGTTCGCTATCGTACGCTGGAGCAGCTCGACGACGTGGTGCGGCGGCTTGAGCGCGATCCGCAAAGCGTCACGACGAACTGGCCGCCGGGCAAGCCGCGCATCAGGTCGTTGTAGGCAGCGGCAGGGCCTGGCCCAAGTCCGGTTTTGACCCTCTCGGACATCGTTCCGTATTGCATGCTGCGGTGGCGAAGCCGGGTTCAACGTAGCGGAGTCTGAGTGCGTAGCGGACCAGATTTGCCGCTTGATCGTTTCAAAAACGTCGCTTCCACTTCGCGTTCCCGTTCGGCTTCACTATGAAGCCATTCGCGAAACGATTGAAGCGCGGGATCATCCCGACGAACAGGCCGGTATTCCAAAAACCAAGTCTCCTTTTTGTGTGCGATAATCTGGAACGGTGCGATCAACCGGCCCGCCGCGATTGCGTCGCTGACGTAGGGAAGTTGGGCCAAAGCGATCCCTACCCCGTCGAGTGCAGCTTGCATTGCCATTGCATTGCTTTCGAACACCACCTCGCCGGCCGGAAGCATCGGGCTCGGCAGCCGGGCCGCTTCGAACCAGCAAGGCCAATCATTGGCCATATGAGACACGCGGATCAGTGTAGTGTTCTGCAAGTCGTTTGGTGATCGCAGGCCCGAAGCGATCGCAGGTGTGCAAATTGGAACAAGCGTGCTCGGGAATAGATTTTCTGCGACATAGCCCGGCCATGCCGCAGTATCGCGGCGGATTGTACAGGTCCAATCGTCGCGCACGGGACGTGTCGCGCCCCCGGTAGCCATGCGGACTTCAACGTCTGGATGACCGCGATAGAAATTGGCTAAACGCGGAATCAGCCAACTGACAGCAAGGGTCGGGCCGACACCGACGGTCAGCACAGGCCCCGCCCGCATTGCCGCCACTTGATCAGCAAGCCGAGCTATCGCGTCAAGCAAATCGGTGAGACCGGCCAACAACACTTGCCCCTGAACGGTGAGTTCGAGCCGGTTGGGCTTACGTAGGAACACCGCATAGCCCAGCCGTTTCTCCAGAAGCCGCACCATGTGACTCACCGCGGTCTGGGTGACATTCAGTTCCTGAGCTGCCGCCTTGAAGCTGCCGAGCCGACCGGCCGCTTCGAAAGCTCGCAATCCATTTAATGAGGGCAGTTGGCGCGCCATCAGTAGCCCAAATTTAATGATGGGTCAGGATGAGCTAATTGCGTTTGCGATGCAAGGTTATCACCGACATCTTAAAGCGCGACATGGAGAATAATTTTTATGCGCAAGCTGTTTCTAGGCATCGCAGCCGCTGCCGTTTTGCTGGCCGCGATTGCGGCGTGGCCCCAGCGGGGACCGATGAACCACGGATGGGACTGGCCTTGGCATGATTGGTGGCATTCGGGCTGGCAACACGGCCAGCTTCCTCAGGACACCTCAGGGTGACCGCTCAACACGCTCATTAGTCTCGGGGACGACATGGCCAAGATATCGCATCTGATACCGATCGGCATCGCAATCATTGGAGCCCTGTGCATGCTTCGGGCAGAACCCGCTGCCACTCAAGAAAAGCGTGGCGTCATACCGCATGAACCGCTTCTGAAGGCCGTGCTCCCAAACACGAAGAACCAGGAAGTCGCAGTCTACGAAACCGAATATGCTCCGGGCGGGATCAATCCAAGGCATCTCCGTCCAGCAGCGATCACATTCCATGTCTTGTCAGGTACCGGCGTCTGGCAGGAAGAAGGAAAACCGCCCGTTACACTTCGCGCCGGGGATAGTCTGTTTGTCGCTGCTGGCACAATTCATTCTCACTGGAATCCAAGCGCCACTGAGCATCTCCGCTTCTTAGAGTTCATCGTTGCTGAAAAGGACAAAGGACGTTCTATTCCGCAACCGTTGAAGAACTGAGGTGGCGACAGGTTGTAAATCGTCGAGAACACTTGCACCCGATGGAGGTGCGCCGAGCGGTAAACGTCACCATCGTGGCCATATCGTTGTCGTTCTTGCCAGTATCGTTGTTCTTGCGATGGCCGTTGTGGCCTACTGGTATTCGGCAAGGCGATCCGAAACCGCGCAGACCGCCCACCCATCTGCCCGCTCAGCGATACCGGTCAGCATCGCCGCTGCAAATCGGCAGAACATACCGATTTATCTGACCGGACTAGGCACGGTGCATGCCTCCTTGACTGTCGACATACGCTCACAAGTCGACGGCAAGCTGGAAGAGGTGCGGTTCACCGAGGGGCAGCAAGTCAAAAAAGGGGATGTGCTGGCCAAGATCGACCCGCGCCTGTTCCAGGCCGCTCTCGACCAAGCTCGGGCGAAAAGGGCGCAAGACGCCGCATTGCTTGCTGCTGCTGAAAAGGACCTTACCCGTGCCAAAACGCTAGTGCTCAAGGAGATCGGGACACAGCAAAGCCTCGACCAGCAACTGGCAAAGGTCGATCAACTAAAGGCATCTCTCGATTCTGATGACGCTACGATCGCCACTGCCCAAACTCAACTGGACTACACCGCGATTGTTGCGCCGAATGACGGCCGCATCGGCGTGCGCCTCGTCGATCCGGGAAATCTGGTACGTGCGTCCGACACAAAGCCAATCGCCAATCTGGTCTTGACACGCCCCTCGGCTGTTCTGTTCACCTTGCCAGCACAATTGCTCGACGATGTACGCGGAGCAATGGCCCGCGGCCCGGTCATTGCGACAGCGTTCGACCACGATAATCGACGCAAGCTCAGTACCGGCAAGGTTTTGCTGATCGATAACGCTGTCGATTTGGCCACCGCGACGATCCGCCTCAAAGCGATATTCGCCAATGAGGATGATCAGCTTTGGCCGGGTGAATTCGTCAACGTTCGTTTGCTGCTGGAAACCCGCAAAAACGCCGTCACGATACCAACAGCGGCAGTGCAACGCGGACCACAAGGCCTGTTCACTTGGGTTGTGACCTCAAACAATACCGCTGTCCCGCGTCGGATCGAGATTGGACCCAGCACTGGCGATCTAACCATAGTCGCATCCGGAGTAGCCGACGGCGAACAAGTGGTGACGGATGGACAGTACAAGCTGCGGGTCAATGCGCCGGTGCAAGCTTCCAAGATTGCGACAGAGGACACGAAGTGAATCTTTCCGAGCCTTTCATCAGGCGTCCGGTTGCGACCTCGTTGTTGATGGCCGCACTTGTGTTTGTGGGCGTTTCTGCTTTCCCGTTCCTTCCCGTCGCACCCCTGCCACAAGTCGACTTTCCGACTATCCAGATCACAGCGACGCTCGCGGGTGCAAGCCCGGAGACGATGGCGTCCTCGGTTGCTACGCCGCTTGAGCGCCAGCTTGGGCAAATCGCTGGCGTGACCCAGATGACTTCATTTAGCGCACTGGGCGCGACTTCGATCACGATCCAATTTGATCTCGACCGCAATATCGATTTGGCGGCGCAAGACGTACAAGCGGCAATCACCGCTGCGGGCCGGACTTTGCCGCAAGCCATGACAACGCCGCCGATCTATCGGAAGCTCAATCCCGCCGAAGCGCCTATCCTCATACTTGCCGTTCACTCCGATACATTGCCGCTCACGGTTGTCGACGAATATGCCGATAACTTTCTTGCGCAGCGTATTTCACAGGTATCCGGAGTTGCACTCGTTTCTATTGGCGGCGAACAGCGACCGTCGATCCGCATTCAGGTCGATCCCGCCAAGCTTGCGGCACGTGGATTAGCCCTCGAAGAGCTGAGAAATGCGCTCGTGAGTTCCACGGCAAACGCTCCCAAAGGCACGCTCACAACCGAAAGGGCAAACTTCACATTTACCGCCAACGACCAGATTACCGAGGCTGAGCAATTCAACGACGTTATCATCGCCTACCGTGATGGCGCGCCGGTTCGGGTCCGCGATGTTGGACATGCGATATTCGCGGCAGCGGACAGGAATGCCGCCGCGATCCTGAACAATACGCCAAGCATTCTGCTCTCGATCAACAAGCAACCTGGCGCCAACGTCATCGAAATCGCCGACAAGATTAAACGACAACTGCCACAACTCACGGCTACGATTCCGCCCGCCATTAGTGTCGATATCGTTCTCGATCGCACGACTACCATTCGCGCCTCTGTTCGTGAGGTCGAATTTACGCTCGTGCTCACCGTGGGACTTGTTGTGCTGGTAGTCCTTTTGTTTCTGCGCAGCCTCTGGGCAACGCTGATCCCGAGCGCCACCGTGATCCTTTCTCTGCTTGGCGCATTCGCGGCGATGTACCTGCTGGGCTTCAGCCTCGACAATTTGTCACTAATGGCACTCACCATCGCCATTGGTTTTGTCGTCGACGATGCCATTGTCGTCGTGGAGAATATTCATCGTCATATCGAGAATGGCCTGCCGCCGTTTGAGGCTGCACTGAAAGGCTCGCGAGAAATCGCCTTTACCGTCTTGTCAATCAGCCTATCTCTCGTTGCAGTATTCATCCCGCTCTTGCTTATGGGCGGCATCATCGGTCGCATGTTCCGCGAATTTGCATTGACCGTCACTGCTTCGATCGCTGTATCGGCCTTGGTGTCCCTCACGCTCGCGCCGATGTTGTGTTCACGTTTCATGCGACCCCAGTCCGAGGCACACGGCCGCCTTTATCGCGCAATCGAACTTTCGTTCGATGCAATGCTGGCGGGCTATCGGCGTTCACTCGATGTTGTGTTACGCCGCCAGCCAATCACGCTTGCACTATTCTTTACCGCTGTCGCGTTGACGGTCGTTATGGGCATCTGGATACCTAAGGGGTTCTTTCCAATTCAAGATACTGGCCTCATAGGAGGCGTCGCGGAAACGGCGCAACAGGCTTCATCCGCGGAGATGCAGCGCCTCATGCGAACGCTCGGTGAGGTGATATTGAGTGACCCCGATGTCGCGGGGTTCAATGCGACAACGGCCAGCACGGGCGGCAACGGCAATGCGCAAACCGCGAACACCGCCCGGTTCACCATTGTGCTCAAGCCGCGCGAGGAACGCACACTCACTGCGTCTCAAATCATCGATCGGCTACGACCCGAGATTGCCAAGGTCCAGGGCGCAAACCTTTTCTTGCAGCCTATCCAGGACATCACCGTCGGTGGACGCAGCTCGCGTGGGAGTTTCCAATACACGTTGCAGAGCGTGGATATCGATGAACTGATTTCTTGGTCGCAGAAAATGCTCGAAAAAATGCGCACGCTGCCACAAATTGCCGACGCCGCGACCGATCTCCTAGCAAGCGCGCCTCAGATCAAAGTCAACATCAATCGTGATCAAGCATCGCGCTTCGGCATTTCGCCCCAGCTCATTGATGACACCCTGAATGACGCCTACGGCCAGCGACAGATCACGCAGTATTATACGCAGTTGAATACCTATCCGATCATTCTCGAAATCCCACCTGGAATGCAGAGTGATTTTTCCTCACTGGATCGCATCTATCTAAAGTCGCCGCTGACCGGAGGTACAGTCCCGCTGTCCACTCTGGTGACGATCGATACGACGAAGGTCGGGCCGCTCTCTATAACTCACCAAGGGCAGTTTCCGGCGGTTACGCTGTCATTTAACTTGAAGCCAGGCGTAGCTCTTGGCCAAGCCGTCGATGCCATCAATCAAGCTGCGGCCGATATCCATTTGCCCGGAACCGTGGTCGGAACGTTTCAAGGCAACGCCCAGGCGTTCCAAACGTCGTTATCGAGTACACCGGTTCTGATTGTGGCGGCTCTCGTGGTCGTCTATCTGATCCTCGGCATGCTTTATGAGAGTTTTATCCATCCATTGACAATTCTCTCGACGTTACCGTCGGCAGGCGTCGGTGCGCTGCTCGCACTGCGTCTCGGCAATATGGACCTGTCGGTCATCGGCATCATCGGGATGATTCTATTGATCGGTATCGTCAAGAAGAACGGCATTATGCTCGTCGACTTCGCCATCGTCGCTGAACGCGACCGCCATTTGTCTCCGGCCGAAGCGATTCGCGAGGCCTGCCTTTTGCGCTTTCGCCCGATCCTGATGACAACAGCGGCTGCACTGCTCGCTGGCGTTCCGCTCGCGGTCGGCACCGGGACCGGTTCGGAGCTACGTCAGCCGCTTGGATATGCTATGGTCGGCGGGCTGGCATTCAGCCAGTTGCTTACCTTGTACACCACGCCGGTTGTTTATCTCTATCTGGATCGTCTCCAGACGTGGTTGCGGCGACACAAGCCGTGCTACGGCCGGCTGACCGAAAGGACCGCGCCGTAGCTCGATCTCCGCCGAGGGAATCGAACGAGCGGCACGATGTCAGAGTTTGAGCTCAGAGCGGACCACATTCAATGACTTGGGCTGATGCCGGCGGCCTTGATAACCGGACCCCACTTGTCGATCTCGGACCGGAGTAACGCTCCCAGTGCCTCGGGCGTCGAGCTCTCGACGACGACACCAAGCGGCTCGAACCTCGCCCTCACCGCGGGCTCCGACAAGGCCGTGACGGTGGCGGTGTTGAGCCTCGCGACGATGTCGCGCGGGGTCCTTGCCGGCACGAACAGCGCATACCAGGATGAGACGTCAAATCCAGCAACGCCGGACTCCGCGATGGTCGGCAACTCCGGTGCGGTCGGGAAGCGCTGCGCCGTGGTGACGGCGAGCCCGCGCAACTGCCCGGAGCGCACCGTTTGCAGCAGCGAGCCGGTGGTGTTGATGGCCGAAATCGATGCGCCCAGCAAGGGCGTCGGTGATGGCCCCGGCGCCGGCGCCGCGATAGGGCACGTGAACGATCTCGATGCCGGCCATGCGCTTGAGCAGTTCGCCGGAGAGGTGCGGCGTCGTTCCGATGCCCGGCGAAGAATAGGTCAACTTGCCGGGGTTCGCGCTGGCGTAGTCGATATAACGGCGCATCGAGGTCAGCGGCGACGACGGCGGCACGGCGAGGATGTTCGGGAAGCGGCACAGCAACGACACCGGCGCGAGATCAGTGACAAAATCGTAGTTGAGCGAGGTGTACATGAACCGGTTGATCGCAAGCGTCGGCGCGCCGAGCAGCAACGTGTAGCCGTCGGCCGCCGAACGCGCGGCGGCTTCGGCGCCGATGTTGCTGCCGGCGCCGGGCCGGTTGTCGACCACCACTTGCTGGCCGAGCAGCTCCGACAGGCGGGCCGCGATGATGCGGGCCGCGGCATCGGTGCCGCCGCCGGGAGGGAATGGTGCGATCAGCCGAATGATGCGGTTCGGATAGTTCTGCGCCCGCGCCGTGCGGGCAGGCGCGCCCGATGCCAGCGCCGACGCGGCGCAAAGCTGCAGCAGCCGGCGGCGTATCAACGTCTTGGCCATGGCGACGGCAATCTGGAGAACAGACAGCATAGCACGTTGCGTGTGGAAACGTCAGGGTGGAAACGACGAGCTATGGTGAGGGAACAGCGGCGCGGTTGCCGGCGCCTGCCCGCGCCGACGAAGTCATCGAATAGGGGTGCCGTAGCTGCAAGGCGCGTGCTGTTGCTGCATGGCGTCTGAGCAGGACGCAAAGTGATGCAACATTCTCGGCTGTCATCATCCGCGAAAGCGGATGATCCAGTAGCCACCGAGATTGACCCGTAGTCCTTCCACGGCGTTCCCCGCACGCGGTGCAGCACGAAGTGATGCATCGCAGATGCGGGGTCCCGGTTTGAAGAAGCAACCGGGGTCCCGGGTCTGCAGCGCATCGTTTCACGCTGCGCTGCGCCCGGGACACGTGGCTTAAATCATGCTCCAACGAAAGCGGGTACTACCGGTAGCCATAGCCGGCAGGCCCGCTCACCGGGACCAGGACCTGCTGCACGGCCGGCTGGCCGGTGACGTAGGCGTAATCGTCGTAAGTACGGGCCTGGCTCAAAGCGCCGAACAATCCGCCAGAACACGTGCACGGGCAGCCGCACGGCTGCGGGGGCTGCACCACGACCGGCACCAGCACGGTCTGGACGCGCTGAACCACTTGATAGGAAGGCGCATAGCGATAGACCTGCTTGCGCGTCACGTAACGGATTTCTTTGTCGATGATCCGGTGATTGTGCTGAATCACCCCGACATTGCGCGTTTCATTCTCGTGGATGACGAGCTTGTTGATCTCTTTCACCCTGGGGCGAAGGTGCACGACGGACTCGGTGTTGATGACTCGCGACTGATCGACGTCGCGGCTCGACTTCACAACCTCGACGCTGTCGTAGTGTTTTGGCGGCGGACAATCGGTGCATTGCCGCGCGGTCGCATCGCTTGTGCGATCGGAGGGCACTCCGGTTTCGCTCTGGACCGGGCTGCCGGCATAGGGAGAGCGCGGCCGGTCCATCTCCTGCCTGATCCGCGCCGGGCTTTGGGTGTCGTACGGATTCGACGGCGCGCAATTCACACAATCATCGTTGCGGGGCTCAGAGACCGCAACCCGGCCAGAAGCGGCCAGACCGATCAGCAGCAATGCGCCGGCAACGGCATATCTCGTCATGGCCATATCCCAAGGGGCGGTAGCCAATTGCCCCTGACTTCCATAGCCAGACCAGGGCTGGTTGCGTAAAAATGCGGATAAATAGGTAAATTGGTTAGTGTCGCGGCGTCCTGGTTAACTCCGCAGGCCGGGGGCTTCGTGACCGGTGCGCGCCACGTATTCGGTGTAACCGCCGCCGTATTGGTGAATGCCATCGGGCGTCAGCTCCAGCACCCGGTTGGACAACGCGGCGAGGAAATGCCGGTCATGCGAGACGAACAGCATGGTGCCCTCGTACTGCGACAGCGCGGCGATCAGCATCTCCTTGGTCGCCATGTCGAGGTGGTTGGTGGGCTCATCCAGCACCAGGAAATTCGGCGGGTCGTAGAGCATCTTCGCCATGATCAGCCTCGCCTTCTCACCGCCCGATAGCACGCGGCATCGCTTCTCCACGTCGTCGCCGGAGAAGCCGAAGCAGCCGGCCAGCGCCCGCAGCGAGCCTTGTCCCGCCTGGGGGAATGAGTCCTCCAGCGATTCGAACACCGTTCGCTCGCCGTCCAGCAGATCCATGGCGTGCTGCGCGAAGTAACCTATCTTGACGCTGCCACCCACGGCCACGATCCCATCGTCGGGCTCGGTTGAGCCCGCCACCAGCTTCAATAGCGTGGACTTGCCGGCGCCGTTGACGCCCATGACACACCAGCGCTCCTTGCGGCGCACCGTGAAGTCGAGCCGGTCATAGATGGTCCGATTGCCATAGCCTTTGTGCACGCGCTTCAGGCTGACCACGTCCTCGCCGGAGCGCGGCGCAGGCGGAAACTCGAACGACACCGTCTGACGGCGCTTGGGCGGCTCGACCCGCTCGATCTTCTCCAGTTTCTTCACTCGGCTCTGTACCTGCGCGGCGTGCGAGGCGCGCGCCTTGAAGCGCTCGATGAACTTGATTTCCTTCGCCAGCATCGCCTGCTGGCGCTCGAACTGGGCCTGCTGCTGCCTCTCGTTCAGCGCGCGCTGCTGCTCGTAGAACTCGTAGTTGCCCGAATAGGCGGTGAGCGTGCCGCCATCGATCTCGACGATCTTGGTGACGATGCGGTTCATGAACTCGCGGTCGTGCGAGGTCATCATCAGCACGCCCTCGTAGCCCTTGAGGAATTGCTCCAGCCAAATAAGACTCTCCAGGTCCAGGTGGTTGCTCGGCTCATCGAGCAGCATGGCGTCGGGGCGCATCAGCAGGATGCGTGCCAGCGCCACGCGCATCTTCCAGCCGCCCGACAGCGTGCCGACGTCGCCGTCCATCATCTCCTGGCTGAAGCTTAAGCCGGCGAGGACCTCGCGCGCCCGGCCCTCAAGCGCGTAGCCGTCCAGCTCCTCGAAGCGCGCCTGCACCTCGCCGTAGCGCGCGACGATGCTCTCCATGTCGCCGGCGCGGCTCGAATCAGCCATCGCAGCCTCGAGCTCCTTCAGCTCGGCGGCCACGGTGCTGACCGGGCCGGCTCCGTCCATCACCTCGGACACGGCACTCCTTCCCGACATCTCGCCCACGTCCTGGCTGAAGTAGCCGATCGTGACGCCGCGATCGACGGCGACCTGGCCCTCGTCGGGCTGTTCCTCCCCGGTGATCATCCGGAACAGCGTGGTCTTGCCGGCCCCGTTGGGGCCCACGAGGCCAACCTTCTCGCCTTTGTTGAGCGCCGCAGAAGCCTCGATGAAGAGGATCTGGTGGCCGTTCTGTTTGCCGATGTTGTCGAGGCGGATCATTCGCGCATGGGCTTCCGAAGAAATTGCGGCGCCCTTATGCCACGATTGCGCGCTCTCGGAAGAGCATTTCGAATAGCCGAGGCGATGTGGCAGGCTGGAGACATTCTTGTGATAAAAACGGTTGGGCGAGGCATGCCATGATCACAACGCGTCGGGTTGCCGTTTTGTCGCTTGCGGTCTGCTGGGCGCTATCGGCGTCGCCCGGCCACGCTCAGGACAGCGAGAAGGCCTTCTACGCCGGCAAGACCGTGCGGATGGTCGTCGGCTCCGGCACCGGCGGCGGCTACGATATCTTTTCGCGGATGATCGCGCCCTACCTTGCCAAGGTGCTGGACACCGCGGTCGTGGTCGAGAACCAACCCGGCGCCGGCGGACTTCTCGCACTCAACAAGCTCTATGCCGCGCCGCCGGACGGCTTGCAGATATCGCTCACCAACGGCACCGGCGCGGCGTTTGCCGTGCTCACCAACCAATCGGCGGTGCGCTTCGACCTGACCAGGTTCAGCTATCTTGCCACCGTCGGCGCGCCGCCCGGGCTGTGGCTGGTCGGGCCGAATTCCCCGATCAGGGAGGTGCAGCAGGCGATCGATGCCAGGATGAAGTGGCGATGGGCGTCGTCGGGCGGAACGTCGGGCCTGGGCATCGGCGCCGCTTTCACCTGCGAGGCGCTCAAGCTCGATTGCCATGTGGTGCAGGGCTACAAGGGCAGCGCCGACGCCGGCCTCGCGGTCACGCGCGGCGAGATGGACGCGCTCTACGTGCCGGAATTGTCCGCCAACAATTTCGTCAAGGCCAAGCAGAACTGGGCGCTGGCGACGATCTCGCACACCAAGTCGCGGTTCTTCCCGGACCGGCCGACCATTTTTGAGGCCGCCAGAATGGACGCCGACGGGCTCTGGGTGATGGATTTCCTCGCCAACGTTGAAAAGCTCGGCCGCATTCTGATCGCGCCGCCAGGCATTCCGCCGGCCCGGCTGGCCTATCTGCAGGCGGCGGTGAAGGAAACGCTGCACAACCCGCAGCTCATCGCCGACGGCGAGAGGGCCGAGCGGATCATCGAATATCTCGATCCGGTCAGCACGCACCGGAACGCCGTTGCCGTCGTCGGCAGCGTGACGCCGGAACAGAAGGCGCGGGTGCTGAAAATCCTCAGTGCGAACTGAGGCGCTACTGTGCCTCAAACGTGAAGACGATGCGGGGCGTGCCGGTGTCGACGGCCCAGGCCTGCTCGACCTGCGAGAGCGAGAGGGGCCGGGTGGCGATCTCGAAGCCGCCCTTGACCGCCGCGCGGAACAGCTCGTCGACGGTCGCGACAATGCGATGCAGCGGGACGCTGCCGAGGCCGCTTCCCGTCAGCTCGATCGCGGCCGACCGCAGCGTCGTGGCGGGCAAGGTGATGTTTGCGCCGCTGGAATGGCCGATCTGTACGAAACGGATCGGCACGCCTTCCTTTGCCGTTTTGGCTGCCGCTGACAAAAGGTGTTCGGCGCTCCGGCCCCAGAGGTAATCCAGCACGACATCGACGCCGGCCGCGAAATGCTCCTTGAAGGCTTCCTCAATCGCACTCGGATTTTCGGCAAGCTGGATGGTCTCGTCGGCACCGACCGATTTCAGCGTGGTGGTGTTGCGGCCAGTGGCGATGACCTTTTTCGCGCCCAGGTACTTGGCGATCCGAACAGCCAACCGGCCGGAATTTCCGGTCGCGCCGTTGACCAGGACGGTTTCGCCGGCCGCGAACCTGGCGCGCTCCTTGAGCGCTGCCCATGACGACAGGCCGGGATTGGCGAGTGCGGCGGCGGTGATGTCGGCCAGTCCGTCTGGCACGAGCACGCAGTGCGACGAAGGCACGACGGCTGTCTCGGCCATGCTGCCGAAGGGCGCCTTTGGCAGGGTGAAATAAACCCGGCGGCCTTCGTCAGTCCGGCCGATGCCGTCGATGCCGACGACAAAAGGGAAAGCGCCCGGCGCGCTGTAGTGGGCGCCCGAGGCGCGGCTCTTCACCACCGGGCTCAGCGCTGCGGCGCTGACGGCGATGCGGATTTCTCCTTCGGAGGGAGCCGGCTCTTTGAAGTCGCCGTAGACAGGCAGGCGTCCAGCCTGCGTGACGATCGCAGCCTTCATCGCGCGCCTCCCGTCATCGCTGCCGGCGCGCCTGCTGCGCGACCATGAGCAGCGCGCGCTGGGCCAGCGCGTCGGCAAGCGCGCTGGTGCGGCGGACGTTGAGCATGGCGTCGGCGAGCTGCGTCATCACGGCTTCGAGAGCCGATGCGCTCCATGATTTCAACGCCGCCTGGACCTGCTGCTCGCGGCGGAAATTAACCGGCGGGATAAAGCTTCGCATCACGGTGAAGTTGTCGGCGCCGCCCTCGAGCGTGACACGCGCCTTGTGCAACTGCGTGACATAACGCAACGCCCACGACAGGATGGTGCCGGCCGCGGTGCCGGCGGCGACAGCCTTGGAGAACTGCGCCTCGGTCTCGGGCGCGCGGCCGGCGAAGGCCGCGTCGATCACGGCATCGAGGCCCAGCGCCGAGGCGTCGGCGACCACCGCCACGACATCGTCGAGCACGACGCGGTCCCTGCCGTGGACGTAGAGCGCGAGCTTCCTGATTTCGCTGCGCGAGGCCGCGCGGTCGCCGCCGATCAGCGCGACCAGCGCCGCACGGGCGTCCGGCGCGATCGTGAGCCTCGCCTCGCGCATCTCGTCGTCGACCAGCCTGCCGAGGTTTTGCTCGTTGTCGACGTAGCAGGCGATGACAGCGCCGCAGGCTGCCTTCTCGCAGACGGCGCGCAGCGGTGAGGTGCGGCGCAGATCGCCGGCCTCGATGACGATGCGGCAGTCGGCCGGCGGCGAAGCCACCACGGCTTCGACTGCGGTGACGAAATTCTTGCCGCCGGCCTTGATCCAGACGGCGCGGCGGCCTCCGAACAGCGGCACGGTGTGGGCCTCCTCGACGAGCCGCGACGGCTCGGCTGAGAGCGCGTCGCCCTCAAGGCGCACCAGCGAGAACGGGTCCTTCGGATCGTCGACCGAGGCGTTGATGAGCTTTTCGGCGCGCTCGTGGACGAGGCCCGCGTCGGGGCCGAACACCAGCACGACCGGCCGCGCCGCCGGCGGACGGGCGATGAAGGCGTCGACGTCGTTGTTCTTGATGGCGACCATGGTCAGAGTGTCATCACCGGGCCGCCGCCGACAGGCGGCGTGACCCGGTGATCCCGATCGGTTGAGCACAGAGCCTTCCCAAGCGGGATCGCCGGGCCTTTGCCCGCCGGAGGATTTATCGACCACTACATTCGCGATGAAAGCTTCGGCCCGCAGGCGGGTCAAGCCCCGGCGAAGACGCCACATATGTGGATAACGCTGTATTACGCGCCGGCGCTGAAGTAGGAGGCGAGGCGCGATTTGATGGCGTCGGAGATCGTCTTGGCGGCGCGGTTTTCGGCGTCGCGCTGGCCGCGGGCGTTGGCGAAGCGCTGGGCCTGGCCGGGATTGTCGTAGGAGACGCGGGCGAAGGTCTCGCCCTTGACCACGATCTTGCCGGTGGCCTTCTCGACCAGCGAATAGCTGGCGTTGATGCCGAACTGCTGTACGTCGGCGCGCGCGGTGGTGATGTCGACGATCACCTGCTGGTTCTGGGTGTTGAGTTGAATCACCAGGCTGTGGGTCGCCGGGTCGCCGCCGGCGCCGCCGGTCAGATCGAAGATCAGATCGTTGCGCAGCTCGACGGCGATGCGGGTGGTTGGCGAGCCGTTCGGCGTGACGATCGGCTGCACCGAAACGGCATTCAACCGCTCCTTCAGGCCGGGGCCTCCGACCACGGTGCGGTCGCCGTACAAGGGCTGGAAGCAGCCGCTAAGGGGGATGGCGAGGAGCAGAACGCACACGAACTGGAATCCGCGGCGGCAGTTGATGTGCCCTCTCCCCTTGCGGGAGCGGGCAGCCGCAGGGCTGCCACATCGGGAAATGGGGTATTTCTGGGTGAAGAAGCACCCCTCGCCCGACCGATTGCGCTGAAGGGCATCGTTGCCCTCCCCCGCAAGGGGAGAAGGCACATTAAGCGGCGCCGCGATCGCGGCACTGGCTCTAGGCCACCACATTCACAATCCTTTGCGGGACGACGATGACCTTTTTCGGGCGCTTGCCGTCGAGCGCCTTTTGCACGCCTTCCAGGGCCAGCACCGCGGCCTCGATCCTGGCATTGGTTGCGTCGCGCGCGACCGTGACCTCGGCGCGCCGCTTACCGTTAACCTGGACCGGTAAAGTAATGGTGTTTTCGACCAGCAGCGCCGGTTCGACCGTGGGCCAAGGCTCGTCGGCGACCAGGGTGTTGTGGCCGAGCGCCGCCCAGCACTCCTCGGCGAGATGCGGCATCATCGGGTGGAACAGGCGGACCAGGATGCCGGCCGCCTCCTGCATCGCCCAGGCGAAGTCAGGGGTGGGCGCCGGCTTTTCGCTTGAAGGTTTGGCCATGGCCGAGCCGAGCGCGTTGGCGAACTCGTAGACGTGGGCGACGCCGACGTTGAAGTGCAGCTTCTCGATGGCGTCGGTGACCTTGGCGAGCGCGCCGTGGGCGGCCTTGCGGACGGCGAGCGCAGCTTCGCCGAATTGGGCCGGGCGGGCGGCGGGGGCTTTCTGGGCGATCTCGGTTGCTTCATTGACCAGCCGCCACAGCCGGTTGGTGAAGCGCCAGGCGCCCTGCACGCCGCGCTCGGTCCATTCGACGTCGCGCTCGGGCGGCGAATCCGACAGCATGAACCAGCGCGCTACGTCGGCGCCGTAGGTCGCCATGATATCGTCGGGGTCGATGGTGTTGCGCTTGCTCTTCGACATTTTCTCGATCGCGCCGATGGCGATCGGCTCGCCGGTGGCGGCGAGGGTGGCCGTGCGCTTGTCCTCGCCGCCCTCGATCTTCACTTCGGCGGGCGTCACCCATTCGCCGTTCGCCTTCTGATAGGTTTCGTGCACGACCATGCCTTGCGTGAACAGGCCTTCGAATGGCTCGTCCATGCCGATATGGCCGGTCTTCTTCATGGCGCGGGTGAAGAAGCGCGAGTAGAGCAGATGCAAAATCGCATGCTCGATGCCGCCGATGTATTGGTCGACCGGCATCCAGGCGTCGGCGACGGAGCGGTTGGTCGGCGCAGTCGCGATCCAGGGGTCGGTGAAGCGCGCGAAGTACCACGACGAGTTCGACGAAGGTGTCCATGGTATCGGTCTCGCGCCGCGCCGCGCCGCCGCATTGCGGGCAGGCCACGTTCCGCCAAGTCGGATGGCGGTCGAGGGGGTTGCCCGGCTTGTCGAAGCTGACGTCCTCCGGCAGTTGCACCGGCAAGTCCTTCACAGGCACGCCCACCACGCCGCACGTCTCGCAATGGATGATCGGGATCGGGCAGCCCCAGTAACGCTGCCGCGAGATGCCCCAGTCGCGCAGGCGATAATTGACCTGGCGCTGCGCGACGGGCGCGCTGTTCGAATGCTTGCGCCGGCCTCTCCGCTCCCTCCCCCTGCAAGGGGGAGGGTTGGGGTGGGGGTCCGTTTTCACCGCTGATCCCCACCCGGCTCGCTTCGCGAGCCGACCTCTCCTTTTCAAGGGGAGGTAGACTCGTGGTGCCCGCCGGGGCAGGCATGAACGTATTTTCCAGCCGCTGCGCCACTTCTTCCTTGGCCTGCTCGATGGTCATGCCGTCGAGGAAGCGCGAATTGATCATGGTGCCGTCGCCGTTATAGGCGGCGTCGGTGATGACGAACGACTTCGGGTCCTGGCCCGGCGGGCAGACCACCGGCACGTTGCCGAGGTGGTACTTGTTGACGAAGTCGAGGTCGCGCTGGTCGTGCGCCGGGCAGCCAAAGATCGCGCCGGTGCCATATTCCATCAGGATGAAGTTCGCGACGTAGACCGGCAGTTTCCATTGGTCGTCGAACGGATGCAGCGCCTTGATGCCGGTGTCGAAGCCGAGCTTCTCGGCGGTGTCGATCTCGGCCTGCGCGGTGCCGCGGTGCTTGCACTCCTCGATGAATTTCGCGAGCGCCGGGTTCTTCGTCGCTGCAGTCTTCGCGAGCGGATGGTCCGGCGCGATCGCGACGAACTTGGCGCCGAATAGGGTGTCCGGCCGCGTGGTGAAAACCTCGAGCTCGCTCTCGCCGCCGGACGTGGTCTTGGCATCGAGCGCGAAGCGCACGTGCAGGCCTTCGCTCCGCCCGATCCAATTCTTCTGCATCAGCCGGACCTTCTCCGGCCAGCGGTCGAGCTTATCCAACGCGTTCAACAGATCTTCGGAATAGTCGCTGATCTTGAAGAACCACTGCGTCAGCTCGCGCTGCTCAACCAGCGCGCCGGAGCGCCAGCCGCGGCCGTCGATCACCTGCTCGTTGGCGAGCACGGTCATGTCGACCGGGTCCCAGTTCACTTTCGACTGCTTCCTCTCGACCAGGCCGGCGGCAAGGAAGTCCAAAAACATCTTCTGCTGGTGCTTGTAGTAGGACGGGTCGCAGGTCGCGACCTCACGGCTCCAGTCAAGCGACAGCCCCATCGATTGGAGCTGCTTCTTCATCGCGGCGATGTTGGCGTATGTCCATTCCTTGGGATGGACCTTGCGCTCCATGGCGGCGTTCTCGGCCGGCATGCCGAAGGCGTCCCAGCCCATCGGGTGCAGCACGTTCATGCCGCGGGCGCGCTTGAAGCGCGCCACCACGTCGCCCATGGTGTAGTTGCGGACGTGGCCCATGTGGATGCGCCCCGACGGGTAGGGGAACATCTCCAGCACGTAGTATTTCGGGCGCGGGTCGTCGTTGGCGACCTTGAAGATGCCGCGGGCGTCCCAGGTTTGCTGCCAGCGGGCCTCGGCCTCGCGGGCGTTGTAGCGGTCGGATTTCTGGTGATTCTGCGGTCATTTGTCCGCTCTTTTAGAGGCGGCGGGCGGCATGGGGAAGGGGTTTTGATGCGAGGCGGCGATGCCGCTCGCCGTCATCACCGGGCCGGCGCGTAGCGCCGTGACCCAGTGATCCCGCTCAGGAAGGCAGGGCCTTTTGCCCTCATAAGCGGAGTGGCCCGGACAAACCCGGCCATCACGGCGGAGAAGCGGTGAGCGCGGCGGCCACAGATGTTGGATCATTTGACAACACTCTGCATCTGTTGGTATATTCTCCAACATGCGGGCCGAGTTGCTGCTGGACGAACGGCACGTCCTCGATGAGGCGACGTTCGTTGAAATCGTGATCTGGCGGCTGCCGCGCCCGCCGCGAGCATCGGCGCACCGTTTCAAGTACCGGTTGGCGCTGGTCCACGAAGGAATCTGCGTGTTGCGTTATGACAATGAAGCAGGCAAGGGCGACCACCGCCATGTCGGAAGGCGCGAAGAAAGTTACGCGTTCTCGGACGCGGACACGCTGCTGGCCGATTTCTGGCGCGACGTTGGAACTTGGAGGCCGTGAATGAAAGTCGTCACCTTGCAACTGGGTTCGCTCAACGACGTCAAGCGGCGCGCGCAGGACGCCTTCAAGGGCGGCAAGCAGGGCGCGCGCATCAGCTTCGCGTCGCCCGAGCTCTTGTTCCGGGTCATGACCGTGAAGCGCTGGGAGCTGGTCCGGGCGATGGCCGGCGCCGGTCCGCTGACGATCCGCGGCGCGTCGCGTCGGGTGCGCCGCGATGTGAAGGCCGTTCATGGCGACGTGCACGCGCTGCTGAACGCCGGCATTCTGCACAAGACCGAGAACGGGCGGATCGTGTTTCCGTTCGACGCGATCCGGGTCGACGTCATGCTGCGCGCGGCATGAGGCAGAAGATGGGGGTTAAGCGCGAGGCGCTGAGCCCAAACGGAAAAGTCACTTGCTGCTCGCAGGAAAGTGGTAGGCACACTCCGGTTTGTCCACCCTACGCGCTAAAGGCGCGAGTAGGCTTTCAGGATTCGATACGTGCTTTGGCCATCGATCAAACAGTACTTGCGAGGCCGTCCGGGGTAAAAGACTAAGCTACGCAAAGTCGCTCGAACGGCTTCGCCGATTAGATGGCTGTGCTGAACAATGGAAATGTCCGCGCCAGAATTGGTCAACCGGTAAACTTGATCCGCCCTCTTTCCGCACATCTCTAAAGTCATTTCTCGAAAATTCGTCGGGCCCTTAAAGAGAAACGCTGCGGTTTTGCGTTGCCCTTTGATCGAAATGCTTCCCGAGAAATGATCGTTTGTCTCGCCGCCCCAGTCTTTCTTGGTTGGCTCTATGAGAAGACTAGCAAAAGCCTCTTTCACTTTAGCTTCAGGAACTTCCGCCATGACACCGAGCCATTCATCGGCGGTCTTGGCCTGCACTTCCTTCATTTGTGAGAATTGGTCAATGTCCTCCGGCAATATTTCGCCGAAGTCCCTACCCATCCACATTAGCTGAGGGCAATCGTCCCCATTGCGGGGATGATCGAGCCACGGTGCACCAATCACCAAAGGCTCGATTTCGAATCGATCAGTGTAATCGTGCAACAAGCCGACGATTGACTGCATGTAACCTTCTTTCACGCCTTCGGCTAGCGTCATCGTTCCGGTATCACTCACGAGGTGGCTGGTGTGATACGCAATGCGCACCGGCTTGCCAAAATTAACATCCAATAAGACGTCGTGGCGGACTCGAGTAGCGGAATACACTTCGGGACAGGCCTCCAAACGTTCGGTACTTCGAAATAGATGCCTTGGCTTTCCGATCTTGAGGGCTTGTAAAAGTGTCGGGGCCTCTACCGCTTCACAAACGTCCAGGAGCATCGTGACCAACAGGTGATCGTTTGACAGGACAGTCCGATGATCATCCCCTGGACGCGCTTGCTGAGCATACACCTCGCGAAGTTCAGCCGGTAACGCGGTCAGACACAGTCGCCTGTTGAGAAAGCCCATGTCGATGTGATGGAACACATCTTTGACACGTAAGTCGGGAGGAATTCGATCGAGGTTCACAGCAGACGCTCTCTTGAATTGAGCAGAACTACCATTCTTGTTGCCTCAATTGTACCTTCGGCCTAACGGAAAGACTCCAATGCAATACACCACCCTCGGCGCTACCTCCCTCCGCGTCAGCGTCGCCGGCCTCGGCACCGGCGGTTTTTCTCGGCTCGGCCTCAAATCCGGCAAGACCGAAGACGAAGCCGCGCGACTGATCCACGAGGCCATCGATCTCGGCGTCAACTTCATCGACACCGCGACGTCCTACGGCACCGAAGGCGTCGTCGGCCGCGCGCTGAAAACCATCCCGCGGGATTCCGTGGTGATCGCGACCAAGACCCAGTTTCGCGGCAAGGTATGGCGGACGCCGCAGCAGGTGGTCGGAAGCCTCGACGATTCGCTCCGCTTGATGGGCACCGACTATGTCGATGTGTTCAATCTGCATGGCGTCGAGCTGCCCGAGTATGACTACGCGCTGAACGTGATCGCGCCGGCGCTGCTCGACGAGAAGCGCAAGGGCAAGATCCGGCACATCGGGCTGACCGAGAATCCGATCGTCGATCACACCAACGCGATGCTGAAGCGCGCGGTGAAGGACCCGGTCTGGGAGGTGTTCATGGTGGGCTTCCACATGATGCACCAGGGCGCGCGGCAGAACGTGTTTCCGATCACGCGGGAGAAGGGCATTGGCACGCTCCTGATGTTCGCGGTGCGGAGCATCTTCGCCGATCCGCCGCGCGTTAAGCGGGAGATGAAGGCGCTCGCCGACAAGGGCCTGGTCGAGAAGTGGCTCGGCGAGTTGGACGATCCGCTGGGTTTTCTGGTGCACGAGGGCGGCGCGAGCAACATGATCGAGGCGGCCTATCGATTCGTCCGGCACGAGCCTGGCGTCGACGTGGTGTTGTTCGGCACCGGCGACGCCGGCCATCTGCGGACCAACGTCGCCTCGCTGCTCAAGCCGCCGCTGCCGGAGGCGGATCAAAAGCAGCTCGCCAAGCTGTTCGGGCACCTGACCGGCATCGGGCTCGACGGCCATGAGGGCCGGACGCGATAAGCCCGCAGGCGCAGCCGCGTGGGTGTTCGGCGACACTTGAAGTTCGTGGCGGGTGCGTGCAGCCTATCGCCATCGTGGTGTTGACGGGCCGCTACGGGGCATGCCGCTGTGAGTGATTCATCGGATCGCGCCCGCTATCAGGCGATCGCCGCGGGGGCTGGCGTGCTGGCCATTGTCGCTGCGCTGGCGACGCGCGGCGCGCCGCGGTGGCTGCGGATCATCCTGGTCGCGGGCCTTGCCGGAATCGCCTGCGGCGCCGCCGCATTGGGCTATCGCCACTACCAGCAGCCGACGACGCTCTCGGTTTCAGCCGGCTCGATCGACGGCGATGCGCCGCGTTTGATGACGGCGATCGCCGGAAAGCTCGCCGCGGCTAACGCTCCGGTCCGGCTGAAGGTGGTGCAGAAGGCGACCGCGGCGGAGGCCGCCGACGCTTTCGCCAAGGGCGAGACCGATCTCGCGGTGGTGCGTGCCGACGTCGGCGACCTGTCGAACGCCCGCGCCGTGATGATTGTCGCCCGCGCGGTGGTCCTGCTGATTGCGCCGTCGGGCACAGGCGGCATCAAGGACATCGACGATCTCAAGGGCAAGACCGTCGGCGTCGTCGCTGCGTCGATCAACAAAGGAGTGGTCGACGCGATCTCCAAGGAATACGACCTCGAGCGCAACAAGGTCCGGTTCCGCGACCTGTTGCCGATGGAAGCGCCGCAGGCCTTGCAGGGCAAGCAGATCCAGGCGCTGCTCCTGGTGCTGCCAATTTCCGAGACGTATATCGCCAGGATCCGCGACGCGCTGCTGCGCGTGCCGAAGGTCAAGGTCGCGCTGATCCCGATCGAGTCGGCGGGCGCAATCGCCGCCATCCACCGCGCCTACGAGAGCTACGATCTGCCGAAAGGCACCATCCGCGGCTCGCCGGCGGTGCCCGACGAGGACCTGACCACGCTGCGGCTGCCGCTCTATCTGGTGGCCCAGAAGAAGCTCGACAGCGACGTCGTCGGCGCCTTGGCCAAGGCGGTGTTCGACGTGCGGAGCGATCTGGTCGGAGAGTTTCCGCTGCTGGCGCAGATCGCCAAGCCGGACACCGACAAGGACGCGTTCGTTCCGGTCCATCCGGGGGCTGCGAACTATTTCGACGGCGAACAGAAGACGTTCTTCGACAAATATGGCGATCAGCTTTTCTATGGCTCGATGCTGCTCGGCTCGCTGATGTCGGTGCTTGCGGCGATGTGGAAATTCATGACCAAGAAAGCGGATGCGCCGGCTGAGCCGCCGCTGCGCCGGCTCTACGGCCTGATGAGCCAGGTCGGCGAGGCGCGCAGCGAGGCCGATCTGGCGAATGCCGAACGGGAGATCGACGGTATCCTGAAGAGCCAGCTGGAAAGATACCCGCCGGGCGAGGTCGACGCCGGCGAAGCGCTGGCGCTGGGCCTTGCGACCCATCGGCTGGAGCGCCAGCTGGAGCAGCGTCGCCGTGCGATCGGCGCCCGTGTCGGGACGGCGCCGTCGTCTTAAGATTAACGGCGGAAACGAGTTGGCACCCCCACGGCGGCCTGATTTGTTAACGCCGGGGAAGGCCACGAGGGGACTGTATGCCGCGATATTCTCGGCGCCTTCTGCCTTTCGCCGCCCTGCTCGCCGTCACGTCTGTCGCGCCGGCGCTCGCCGACGAATGGGAAACCTGCGCCAAGGGCAAGGGCGAGGAGTTGATCGCGGCCTGCACCCGGGCGATCAAGTCCGGCACCTATACCGGCCGCGTGCTGGCGCTGGCCTATTCGAACCGCGGCGTCGAGTGGAAGGCTAAGGGCGATCTAAAGCAAGCCATCGCCGACTACGACGAAGCGATCAAGGCCGATCCGCAGCAATCCGCGGCCTACAACAATCGCGGCATCGCCTATGCGGCGATGGCGTCCTACGACAGGGCAATTGTCGACTACGACGAGGCGATCAAGCTCAATCCGAAATACGCTTCGGCGCTGAACAACCGCGGCCTTGCCTATTTCAACAAGGGTCAGCAGCAGCGCGCCATTACCGACTACGATGCCGCGATCAAGCTCGAGCCGGACGCGGTGCGGCTCAACAACCGCGGCAACGCCTATGCCAGCCGCGGCCAGTACGACCGCGCGATCCAGGACTTCGATGAGGCGGTGGCGCTCGACGACAAATACGTCATCGCGATCTATAACCGCGGCAATGCCTATTTCGCCAAGGGCGAGCCGGACCGCGCCATCAAGAACTACGACCAGGCCATCAGGCTCAATCCGAAATACGAGGACGCCTTCGTCAACCGGGGCGTCGCGCACGAGAAGAAGGGCGCGCTCGACCGCGCCGTCGCCGACTACGATGCGGCGCTGAAGCTCGAACCGAAGGATACCGTGGCCTACAACAACCGCGGCAACGCCCACCTGAAGAAGGGCGAGTACGACCGCGCCATCGCCGATTACGACCGGGCGATCGCCATCGACAAGAGGTATGTGGCGGCCTACTTCAGCCGCGCCATCGCCTTCGAGGGCAAGAACCGGCTCGATCTGGCAGTCGCCGATTATGCCCAGGTCACCAGGCTGCAGCCGCAGAACGCCGCGGCCTGGAACAGCCGGTGCTGGACGCATGCTAGCATGGGGCGTTTGCAGGAGGCGCTCGCGGACTGCAACGAGGCGCTGAAGCTCAAGGCCGATTACATCAACGCCCTCGACAGCCGCGGCTTCGTGCAGCTTCGCATGGGCAAATACGACGAGGCGATCGCCGATTACGACGCGGCGCTGCAGATCGACGGCAAGAAGGTCGCTTCGCTCTACGGCCGCGGCATGGCGAAGCGAAGGAAGGGCGATTATTCCGGCGGCAACGCCGACATCGCCGCGGCTCGCGCCATCAAGCCCAGCATCTCCTCTGAGTTCGCCCGCTACGGCCTGCTGCCGCCAATGACCGACGCGCAGGGCCGCGCCAACTAAGGCATGAGCTCCTAAATCCCTCGGGCGGACGACTTGCCAGAGTCCGCTTGGTCCCGTGCCACCGGGTCGGTGGCGCGATGGGCAACGATGGCGGTATCGACCCGCGCTGCTGGCAAAACGATTCGACTCGTCCGCACGCGAGATGCGATCAAGTCAGCTTGTGCTTCAAATTGCGGATGGCGGATGAACAGCATTCCGCTTGTACGCTGTCGCAGTACAACGCGGCGCGCTCCAAGACGTCGTTTTCAGCCGTGGTTAGCAAGTCAATCAAGTTCTCTTTGTATTGTTTGGTCGCGCATTGTCCCACGAATCGTTCGGCACGCTGCGTCGGAGTTATTGGCTTCCAATCCGGCACGGCCTTAAATTGAGCCACTCTCAACAGTGGTACTCGCTCAAGAGCAAGCTGAGCGCCTTCTTACCCTCGCGGCTTGCTTCCGTCATGGTGGCAAAAAAGGCATCCGATTGTTTGATCGGGCTGTTCCTGCCGGCGCGATAAATCTGCCACTTCCATGGTGCGGGAAGCGCGCCTTTGTTTTTCACGACGACAGAAAAGTCTGGATGCTCGATCATTTTCCGATGCTTATCCGATTCTATTGTTGAAAATATGAGAAATTCTTGCGTTTCGACAATATTTACAGCATCAGCATTGTAACTGTTAGAATTGATCTTAAGTACTTAAAGTACCTGAAAAATAGTTTTTGGGTTTTCTCGAAAGGAAATACTATGACCAATATTCCGGTTTCCGGGACCAGCACCGATCAGAAGCCCGCCACTCCGCCGGTTCCGCAACAGCAGCCTCAGGTCAGTCCCGCAAAGCCCGCCGACAAGTCTGGCGAGCCGAAGAAGTAATTTTGTCTATCGGGCGGACCGGAGCCCGGCGCGCTCGCACCGGGCTCCTTTTTACCGGGAGCCTGCAATGACACTCAGAGATCGAGTTAGCGATTGGCTCGTTCCACCGCTCGTGGTGCCGCTGATCCTGGCATTGCTATTCTGGATCATGGCGGTCAGCCAATGGTGACGATCACAAGGTTTGGAAAGAAGCTTAAGGTCCCTTCGACCGTCCAAATCAAGCACGGGCTATTGCTCAGGTGGCTGGCCGATCAACAGCAAAAGGAGGCTGTTGAATCGGAAAAACAAAGAGCTGGTTCCGAACCCGGTGGCGTACGGAACGCAGCCTCCGACTCCATTTGAGCAGCCAGAGCGCAGCAATTTGCCGCTTTTCTGTCGGGGGACACCGATGTTCACATCAAATCGATATCGTGACAAAGCGGCTGAATATGCCGAGCGGGGCGAGAACGCGAACGGATCAAGAGAGGTCAAAGAGTTCGCGAGGCTCGAAAAGAATTTCACGACATTGGCGGACAACGAGCAGTGGCTTTCGGAAAGCTATCAAAGAACGGTGCAGGCCTGCGTTGTTGACCCGCCGGGGAGCTCCGGCCTGGCGGAGCAAGAAGAGCATGTTTTGCGCTGCATCGGTGCCGCGGTCATCATGCAGTGGAGCGGGCTGCCTGCAGACATTCGGCGGCAACTCTTCGATTGCGCCAGCACAATGGGCGACGCTTTGGATATCGCCTCGCTGAGGGAACGCATCGCTCGTTTCGTGCACAAGCATCAAGATGCACCGGCTGAAAGCAATAAAACGACCCAAGCAGTCCAAGGCGTGAGCTCCTCCACGCCTTCATCCCCGGCGGCAGTAGGGCCCGCCAACCCCGCTGAGAGGGCGGATGGTTGCTGATGTCAAATAAATGGTTCTTTCTGTTGGCCGCCCTGATGGCGGCCACGCCGGGCTACCTGCTGTGGCAGGGGGAAGGGCTGGGTGCCGCCTTGATCGCCGTCCCATCGGTATTCATTGGACTGATGGCATTTTGGCTCAAGCGGCTTTCAGACAGCGCGTAGGTCCCGCCACTTTCGATACGGGATGCACCGGCCGCTAAGCGCGTGGCGGCCGGCGCCGCTCGTGGAACCAGGCGCGGTACTTCGTCATCTTGGCGCGCTGCGCCGACGGCGCATACCGCTTGCACGTCGCTGCCTCGTCGCTCTCGCGCCGGCGCGCCCCAGCGCAGCTCGACGCAGTCGTTGGGGTTGTAGGCCATCTCGAGCTCGGGCGTGCGGTCCATCACATCCTTGAGCGCCAGCGTCCACGGCGAACCGTCGCTGCGCGGATAGGAAAACTTGCGGGCGGCGAGCTCCGATGCGAGCACGCCCTGCAATTCGCCTTCACGTCTGCGACGCTCCTGCCCTGCGGCATCGCATACCGCTCGGGCCGCCGCGCGACGCGATCCGGAAATCCGCGGACCACGTCGATCGCGATCAACAGGCGCAAATCCCGTGACGGGGTCGAGAAATCCTCCCACGGGCCGATTGTCTCGAAGATCGTCGCGCCGTCTGGCATGCTGGCCTCGCCGCGCCCGCTGTTCTGGAATTTTCGTCCGTTCTCGACCGAGGTCACGCGGACCTTCACCTGCTCTTCGAGCGAGGTGATCGCGTCCTTCAACGCAGCCACCGGATCGAGCGGCTCGGGCGACATCACGTCGTCCATCCGGTCGTAGAATTCCTCGACCCCAAGTCGCGACGGTTCGAGCGAGAAGTCGCCGTACTGCGGATTTTTTGCGATTTCGTCGTTGGTCAGCCGCCGCAGGACGCCGTTCTTGTCGCGCACGATCGGCCGGAAGCGCTTGAATCCCGGGCCGCCGAGCGCGGGATTCTGGGCGTACAGGAAATTGCCGCGCCAGAAGCGCTTGCGCGCGACCGTGCCGTCGGGCTGGCCGTCGACCGCGAGAATGACGCCGGCCTCGCCGTTGGCCTCCGGCACGCGCCGCACGATCATCAGAACGTGCCCGTACGGATCGTGATACGCGGTTCCTGGGCGCAGCGTCTCCTGCGTGAGCGACACGGGATAGTAGTCGGTGTTGTTGTCGTTTGCCAGCGTTCGTCCGGATCCGGAATGGACGCCGTTGGCGAGATTCGGCAGATAATGGGCGAACGACGCGACGAGTCCCGGCCGTTCGGCGCCTTGCTGTGGCTCCGCTGGTCGCGCCTTCCTGCTCAGGCGGATTGGCTTGCGCTCGGCGCTCTGAATGCTCGACCATGACGGACATCGCGGCGCGCGCGCCGCCGCCGCCGCGCGAGCAGATCGAATAGCCGAACGGCAGCCCCATCTTGAAGGCGAAATAGGCGCGCAAGAAGTACGGCAGGTCGGCGCAGTCGGGGCGAAGCACCATCTTGATCTCGTCTTCGCCGAGACCCAGATGGTTGAACAGAATATTGCGCGACCGATCGCGCAGCACCTCATGCAGCGCCGGCCACGACGGCTCGGCGTCGAGCGGTTCGTCGAACAGCTTCTCGATCCAGGCCGAGAACAAGTTTTCGGTGGCGCGATTCCATGAATTGCGGATCGGCCAGACGCTTCCCGGCGCTGCGCCCGGCGGCGGCGGCCGGTCGGTGCGCACGGCGATGTCGCGCGTGATCGTGCCGCAGCCGGCCGGAGCGCGGTCGAGCGCGAGCGTCGCGCGCCACGTTCCCGCGGCCGGCGACTTGACCTCGGCGAACCAGAAATACGGCGGCCCGCCGTGCCGCGCACGCGATTTGGCCGCGACGCTGCCATCGGGCGCGATCAGAGAAAGCTCGCCCTGAGCGGCTTCTCCGCGGCGAAGACGACGCGCAGGGGCGCGCCCTGCCACGGCGTGATCGGCGAAGGCAGCACCGCGAGATCGGCCGCATCTTCACAGGTGCCGGGCGAACCCTGGGCCCGTGAGTCCTGCTGCCGAGAAAAGGGAGACGAAACATGCACCTGCCATCAGCAGCAACGCTGCCGCGGCAGCGCAGCAAACCGGCGTGCTGGAAACAATTGAGCGCCCTTCTATCCTTCGACCGCAACTTAACAATTATTGCTCTGGCTGAATCATGGCAAAATCGCAGCGCGCCAGACATGTTCACCTCAACTGCAGCAGCACGAACCATTTCTTGTCGTTGAGCGAGCATTTCTCAGTGGGCTTGCGGCGCGCTGCGCCGAGGGCTGGGGCAAGGTCCAATGGCCTGGGCCGCCACAATGGCCCTTTTGCGAGGCCGAGAACTTCAGGTCGCGCCGCAGGTTCAGCTTCCTGGCGGTGACGGCCTGATTGACGTTGCCGCCGATGGTGTACATCTTGCGCGCCCGCGCATCGATATACGCGACCACCTCGCAATGGGTGCGCCGGACCGAGCGTGCGTCGGTGCCGCCGGCGAGCTCCGCCCGGATGCGCTCGCGCACCGCCTCGTCGCTGGCGTCGGCGAGCGCGGGCTCGCGCTGAGGCAGATCAGATCGCCGGCGCGGGGTTTGGTCGTGGTGAGCGGACAGGCGCGATAGAGCCGGTCGCCGGCCTCATGGGTCAGCTCGGCCGCGCTCGCCGCGAAAGCGTCGTAGATATAGGCGCGATGGGCGTTGGAGAACTGGAACGCGTTCGCCGCGACACCCGACTGCCGTATCACGTAGCTGATAAAGGCCGCCGACCACGGCGTATCGATGATCGCCGCGCGCAAGGCCGCCTCGCGCAGGATTTCGCGCGCCGCCGGATCGGACACCGCTTCGGCGGCGCGCAGGAGCTCGCCGGCGCTGGGTCCGCAACACGCTCGGCGGCCTGCGTCTCCTTGCGTCGAGCTCGAGGCGTCGCGATAGCCGCGCACCTCGAGCTTGTCCGCAGATGTCGTCGCCGAACAGCGCCCGCCAGTATTTCATCACCTGCCACCAGCCGAGATGGCCGAGGCTCGCCGGCCGGTCGCCACCGTCGTCCTCCTCGTGCTCCGCCTCGGTCAGGCCGAAGTGGAACAGCCGGCCGTTGGAATCGATCCGATGGCCGCCGAAGCTGGTGAACTCGTCGATTGCGGTCTGCGCGATGCGCCGGCCGAGCTCGCTTGGAGGCTTCGCCGCGGTGGCGTTGCAGGTGGCTTGCACGGTCTTCCAGAACGGCGCCGCCGGGCGGTCGGCCTGCGCGAACGCCGGATGCGCGGCCAAGCCGATCGCCGCAACAATGGCGCAGACAGTGGCACGCATGATCCCTCCTTGGCAGGTGAACGGCACCCCGCAGTATAGCCCGGGGCACAGGCTGCGGCGCGATGATCGCGCGACATCAAGCAGCATATGGAAGGTCCCGGCAGCATCAAGCTCACCAAGGGCGATGCCAAGAATGGCAAGCACCGCCTGATCCCGGCTGACTGGGTGGAGCGTGTCGACCAGAAGGTGCACCTGAAGAGGTCGGGCCAGGACGCCAGGTCGCGGTGGAAGACCGCGGCCTGACGGATTTCTCCACGCGGGAGCTCGCACAAAACCCGGCGATGCCGGGTTTTGTGGGTTTTCACGCGGTGTTATGGATGTGCCGTGGAGGCCACGACCACCAGCACCGGGCTTGCCGCCGTTCGCGCCGAGATCGAGCGCGCTTGCCGCGACGCGTCGCGCGATCCCGCGGGCGTAACGCTGGTCGCGGTGTCGAAGACGTTCGGCGCGGAAGCGATCGAGCCGGTGATTGCCGCGGGCCAGCGGGTGTTCGGCGAAAACCGCGTGCAGGAGGCTAAGATGAAATGGCCGGCGATCACTGCGCGCCATGCCGGCATCGAGCTGCACATGATCGGACCGCTGCAATCGAACAAGGCCAGGGAGGCGGTGGCGCTGTTCGACGCCATCCATTCGGTCGACCGGCCAAGCTTGTGCGAAGCGCTCGGCAAGGAGATTTCAAAACAGAACCGCCGGCCGCTGCTGTTCGTCGAGATCAACACCGGCGCCGAGCCGCAGAAGGCCGGTGTGCTGCCGCAGGATGCCGATGGCTTTCTGGGACGCTGCCGCGAGCAATACGGGCTCGGCGTTGCCGGGCTGATGTGTATTCCGCCGGCTGAGGAAGCGCCGGCGCCGCATTTTGCGTTGACCGCCAAGATCGCTCAGCGCAACGGGCTCAGGTTTTTGTCGATGGGAATGAGCGCGGACTATCCGGCCGCTATCGCCATGGGCGCGACGCATATCCGCGTCGGCAGCGCGATTTTTGGCGCCAGGGAGCACAGGTAAAGATGAGGCAAGCGCGCTTCACCTCTCTCGCTTGCTATAAATTTATAATCTCGAATTGGCCCGCAACGATGCCGCGAACTCCCACCCCTCCCACCATTCGCTGCGCGACTGGGCGGAGCGGAGGGGCCGTGCACGGAATTGCGTGGCGAAGCTTACCGATACCTGCTGGGCAACGGCGCCGGGTTGTTCGGGCCGAGCGGTTCGGACGACAGCGGCCGTCGCAGGATGCTGGGGCGCGGTTGTTGCGGCGCGGCGGGCTGGGCGCCTGCGGGCTGCAGGGGCGGTGCGGCCGGCGCGGGTTGCAATGGCGGCGCCGGCTGATAGCGCGGCAATTCCTCGCGGCCGCTCGCAACCTCGTCGCGCCAGGAGCCGAGCTCGCCGCCATCGTCGTCGAATTGGCCCTGGTTCTTGCTCATGGTGGAGGCGCGCCAACGGTCGATCACAGAATCGATCATGCTCTTGTCGGGGGACATGCCGGCCGCAATGCGGGTGTTGACGCCGGCCTCGCTGGACGGCCGCTTCTCTACCGCGACCTCGCGGAATTTCATGCGGGTCGGCAGCGGCACACCGGCGCCGAACGCGAACACCTCGCCGGTGCCGAGCGAGGGCACGAAGGTCAACATGCTGGCGCCGGCGTCGGAAATCGCCGAGCGGATCAGCGCCTGGTCGCGGTCGTTCGACAGCCGCATCACGAACATGGTGCTGCACTGGGAGATGATGTTGGGATCGATCTCGGCCGGGCGCTGGGTGACGAGACCGAGGAACACACCGTATTTGCGGCCTTCCTTGGCGATGCGCGATAGCGCGCGCCGCGTCGGGCCGAAGCCGATTTTGGAGTCGGCCGGCGCGTATCGATGCGCCTCCTCACAGACGAACAGCAGCGGCGAAGCGCCGTCGCTCCACAGGCCGAAGTCGAACGCCATGCGTGACAGGACGGAAACGACCGAGTCCACCACCTCGGACGGAAACCCCGCGAGCTGCATGATGGTCATCGGCTTGCTGTTCGACGGGATGCGGAACAGGTGGCTCACTACGTCGGCCATGGTGTCGCCGCCGACGGTGGCGTTCTCGAACATGAAGCCGTAGCGCGGATGATTGCGGAAGGTCTTGATGCGCTGGAGCAGCTTGTTGTAGGTCGTGATGCGTGAGCGGTTCTCGAGCTTGCCCATCCGGTCGTCGATCACCGCGATCAGGTCTTCGATGCGGTAGGGGACCGGGGTGTCGACGCCATAGCCGGTGGCCTTTGCCTCTTTCTTCTTCGTCAGGGTGCCGCGGTCGCTGGAGCCTTTGAGCTGCACATACGCGGCCTTGGCCTCCGGGATTGCCTCCGACAGGATCTCGACCTCTTCGTCGATGCCCGGACGGCCGCCGAAGAATGCGTCCACGGTCTCTTCGAAATTGAACAGCCAGAACGGCAATCGCAGATTGCGCGGTGTCAGCACCTGCGCCTTGTCGCCGAAGCAGCGGCCGTATTCGTTATGCGGATCGATCAGGAAGATGCGGAGGTCCGGCCGCTCGTCGAGAATCTGCGACAGCAGGATGGCGACGCCGGTCGACTTGCCGACGCCGGTGGTGCCGAGCACGGCGAAGTGCTTGCTGACAAGCTGCTCGATGTCGATCTGCGCCTGGATGGTCGGGTCCTGCTGCAGCGCGCCGACGTTCGACGGCTTGGCGTGGAGCCCGCTGTAGATCAAGCGAAGCTCGCGATCGCTCATCAGCATCGCGGGCTCGCCGATCATCGGATATTCGGTGATGCCGCGCTGGAAGGAGGCCGAGCCCGCCGCGTTCGCCCTGATCTCGCCGACGAGGTCGAGCCGCGCCGTGCTGCGGCAGTTGGCATCCTGGTCGCGCTGCGGTCGCTCGGCAATCTCAGTGATCAGGCCGACGATCACGGAGCTGCCGCTGACGACGCCGAGGAATTTTCCGACGGTGGCGCGTGATACGCTGCCGGGCGCGGACGGCGTCTGGCCGATCGTGATCTGTGCGCCACTGACGGCGATCACCCGGCCCAGCGCCTCGCGCGCCGCACGGGCGGGCGTGGCGGATGTGGCGGGTGAAGTCGTATCGGCGACTGTCATCTGCGCCCCTGTCAAAACTGGTCAAGGGCGTCTCCGGGACGCCCTCTTGGTTTGGGCATTCCATACGACACGAACTTGGAGTTTCCGTTAAAGCCGGAAGGCGCTTTCGACTTAAACCAAACGTTCACCATGAAAGCGCAGGCGCTGTCTCAACCGATGCAGATTCGCGTGCGAGGGCTTGTGCGTGCGATCAGTCGTCGCAGCGCAGGCGCGGTGAGCGCGACGCAGCCGGCCGTCGGGGCAAAGCCCGGCCGCGCCACGTGCACGAACACGGCGCTGCCGCGACCGGCGACCCGCGGCCGGGTGTTGTGGTCGAGCTCGACGATGAAATCGTAGAGCCGGTCGTCGCGCCACAGCCGGTCGCCCGGATGGTCGGGCGGGAGCCGGACCGGCTGGTTGTAATGGCGGTCGCGCGGGTCCTCGCACCAGCCGTCGTCGGCGCGGATGCGCCGCACCGGCAGCCGCGTTCGCGGCCGCGGCGCGCGATCGGCCCGCCACCACAGCCGCCGCGGCCGAAAGGTGCCGCGCGGCGTGCCGCCGTCGCCCTCGCGCTTGTTTGCCTTGATGCCGCCGCGGCCGAGCGCCACCGGCAGCGCAAGCGGCCCGGCCAGGAGCCAGCCGCGGCTGCGGGCGCCCGGTTTCGCACGCACCCGTATGGTATTCTCCGCAACTGTCGGCATAGGTTGCAAGGCGCTTGCTCTTTTATGCCCCAATGCTATCCCCGAATGCTCTATTTTGCGCAAAGCCGCCGGGGGAAGCCGCTGGGATACCCAGGTCAATCATGCCCAATAGCCGCAAAATCCTGATTGTCGATGATGACACCGAACTGCGCACGGCTCTTGTCGAGCAGCTCGCGCTGCACGATGAATTCGAGGCGGAGGCGGTCGAATCCGGCACCAAGGGCGTGCAGGCCGCCAAGGTCGGCCAGATCGATCTGGTGATCATGGACGTCGGGCTCCCCGACGTCGACGGCCGCGAGGCGGTGCGCATCCTGCGCAAGAGCGGGTTCAAGGCGCCGATCATCATGCTGACCGGTCACGACACCGATTCCGACACCATCCTCGGCCTCGAATCCGGCGCCAACGATTACATTACCAAGCCGTTCCGCTTTGCCGTGCTGCTGGCGCGCATCCGCGCGCAGCTTCGCCAGCACGAGGCAAGCGAGGACGCGGTGTTCACCATCGGGCCCTACACGTTCCGGCCGAGCTCGAAGCTTTTGATCAGCCCCAAGGGCAGCAAGATCAGGCTGACCGAGAAGGAGACCGCGATCCTGCGCTATCTCTACCGCGCCGGTCAGAAGCCGGTGTCGCGCGAGACGCTGCTGCAGGAGGTTTGGGGCTACAATTCCGGGGTGACGACGCATACGCTCGAGACGCATGTGTATCGGTTGCGGCAGAAGGTCGAGAAGGACGCCGCCGCTCCGGCCATCCTGGTGACCGACGCGGGCGGGTACAAGCTGGTGCCTTGACGGAGCATGATCCCGAAAAGTGTGAAGCGGTTTTCGGAAAAGATCATGCTCAAGGGAGCTAAGCGCAATCCCGAAAAGTTTTCGGAAAAGATCATGCTTCGAAAGCGATAGGGCGTAGGTTGGGGATTGAGGACGATATCCACTTCCTCGAACGGGTGCCGACATTGCGGCTGCTCGGCCGCGAGGCGTTGCGCATCCTGGCGATCGGCGCCGAGAGCCGCAACGTGCACAAGGGCGAGGTGCTGTTCGTCGCGGGGGAGGTGGCAGACTGCGGCTATGTCATCCAGGAGGGGTCGTTCCGGCTTGAAACCAGGTCGAGGCTCGCCGCTGACGTGATGGTCGAAGCCGGAACACTGCTTGGCGAGCTCGCGCTGATCGCCGAAACGAAACGGCCGGCGACCGCGATGGCGAGCGAGCCGTCGAGCGTGATCCGCATTTCGCGCACGCTGTTCCTCAAAATGCTGGAAGGTTATCCGGAGGCAGCAGGCATCATGCGCGAGCAGATCGTCCGCCGCGCGCAGCAGACCGTGAAAGACATGACCGACGTGCGCGCGCTGCTCGACACGAGCCAGCAGCCCGGACAATAGGCCGACACTCGGCCTACACCTCCAGCGTCACGGTGACCGGGACGTGATCGGAGGGCCGCTCCCAGCCGCGCGCGTCCTTGGTGACGCTGATCTTGGCGAGCCGGTCGCCAAGCTGCTGCGACACCCAGATGTGATCGAGCCGGCGGCCCTTATCGGCCGTCGCCCAGTCGGGCGAGCGGTAGCTCCACCATGTATAGAGCTTCTCCGGTTCCTTGACGAAGGTGCGCGCCACGTCGATCCAGTTGCCGGCCTTTTGCGCGGCGGTGAGCTTCTCGCATTCGATCGGCGTGTGCGAGACCACCTTGAGCAGGGCCTTGTGATTCCAGACGTCGCACTCGAGCGGGGCGACGTTGAGATCGCCGACCACGATGGAGCGCTGCTCGCGCGCCGGTAGCATGTTCGAGCAGACGCTCATCTCGTCGAGAAAGGAAAGCTTGTGGGCGAACTTCGGGTTGATCTCGGGATCGGGCTCGTCGCCACCGGCCGGCACATAATAGTTGTGGATGGTCAGCGGGTCGCGCAGCCCGGCCTTGTCGCCGAGCACGGCGCCGACGTGGCGTGAGTTGGTCTTGCCGCAATAGGCCTTCACCGTGCTGGACTCGAATGGCAGCCGCGAAAGCACGACGACGCCGTGGTAACCCTTCTGGCCGTTCAATGCGACGTGCTCGTAGCCGAGCCGCTTGAAGCGCTTGAGCGGAAAGCGATCGTCCGGACACTTGGTCTCTTGCAGGCAGAGAATGTCGGGCCGGACCGATTTTATGAACTTCGCCACGAGGTTGATGCGCAGCCGCACCGAATTGATGTTCCAGGTGGTGAGCTTGAGCTGCATAGATGATGAAGTAGTGCGGCACGACGCGTTTGTCACCGTGCGGTGTCGGTTGGTGCGCGAAATCCAACGCTTCCACAGGCACGGCGTCATGCGCGGGCTTGACCCGCCATCCATGATGCCTCGAAGCGCCTGGAAGACTTACGAAAGGCTTCCACTATCGCGCTTCATCATGGATTGCCGGGTCAAGCCCGGCAATGAGTGCGTCCGTGAGTTCGTTTGTCAGCATAGTGGGAGTCTGTGCCATGTGAAGTCACTACACATGTAGCTGAAAGCAACTGCGTCGCCGCGAGGCGGGGTGGAGAGCAACTGGAAGCGAACCGACAGCCCGTAGGATGACGAACCCGTTTCGGCGGCGTGCAGAGGCGAGCCTGCTCATTGAAGGCGAAGCCTGACCTGAAGGTCGACCGGTCGCACGAGGTGATAGGCACGTGACGACCGGGCTGCATAACGTGGTTGGGGGCGGGATGTCGGGAAGGCAAGCGGACGGAACGGAGAGACCTGCGGCGTTGGCGAAGCGCAGCAGGAGTCAGAGCCCGCATAGTACCGTTGTGGTCTGATGCATGGACCATTGAAGGAGGGGCTAGCAAAACCCGTCCAAGGAAAGGCAGGGCAGGAAGGTGGATGCATGAGGTCCATACCGGAGCAGAGAAGCACTGCAAGTGCCGAGAGGCTAAGCAAGGTGCAGAAACCCAAACGACAGTTGCAACTGGGCGTGGGTCGAAGCCGACGTATGGACCACTCGCATGCTGTCGGCGTTGGTAACGACGTCACAGGCGGCAAGTCGTGCCGTCCTCGCGAATGTCGGGCCGTTCGCGCTTTACACGGCCGGGCACGCAGCGAGACAGTCTCGATGAAGAAACCACCAACTGGAGAGCCGTATGCGGGAAAACCGCACGTACG
Source organism: uncultured Alphaproteobacteria bacterium (assembly GCA_963702635.1). Taxonomy (GTDB): domain Bacteria; phylum Pseudomonadota; class Alphaproteobacteria; order Rhizobiales; family Xanthobacteraceae; genus Z2-YC6860. The sequence goes on along the minus strand of CAVPDL010000001.1, from coordinate 708,466 downwards.
GTTCGGAGGGCGGGGTCGGCGATAGCCGATCCCGACCCCTATCGCGTGGAGAGCGTGTGCCGGCTGTCGGCTACTGAATCTGCCGCGTGTAATCGATCCTGAACATGTTGGGATCTGCGGCCATCTTGCTGTCGAGATTGTAGACCGCGACCGTTGTGTCGTAGCCCTGCGGGTCGGTTACGGTCCATTGCCGCAACTGATAGTCCTGCGCGCCGAACATCATCATGACGCGGTGAGTGCCGCCGAGAATCTGCCGTTCCTCGATCACGACGGTGACGAACACGTCGTCAGCATAGATGCCGACCACATTGGTGTCGCGCAGCAGGTCAATGCGGTCGGCCAGCAGGAACCGCAGCGGCGTCTGCGACAACGGGTAAAGGTCTTGCGTTGCGAGCTTCTTGTCGCGCACCACGACCGAGGAGCCGTCGGCGATCAGCTCGATCGGGCTTGGCGGGTTGTAGTCGAAACGGACCTTGCCGGGCTTCTGCAGATAGAACTCGCCCTCGGACTTGCGGCCGTCCGGGGCGACTTGGACGAAGTTGCCGTGAAGCCGGCGGATATTGGAAAGATAGGCGCTGACGCGATCAGCCAGCGCGCGCTGCTTGGCGTCGAAGGCCGTGGTCTCACCGGATTTTCCGAACAGCGCGGCCGGCGCCTGGAAGATCGACGGCAAACCGCTGGACGACTGCGCGGGCGGTTGGGCGGGCTGCTGCTGCGCCGAGCCGGGCGCGATCGCCGCAGGTGGCCGTGGCGCGGCCTGGGATTTCGCCGGGGACTTGGGCGCCGGAACCGGAAGCGGGACGCTTTGCGCCGAGGCCGCGCTCACCCCCAAGGCGAGGCTCGACAGCAATGCGGCAATGACGGCCATCCGGCTCCCCATGCTGTCCTCCGACCGACCCTAATTCGCCCGATTCCTAGACACCGGCTGTGGCGAATTCACGGCTCCGGCTCCATCAATACTTCGCGTGCTCTTCCTGGCCAACCAGGATTTCACGCTTTCCGGCGTGATTGGCTTGCCCGACGATGCCTTCCTGCTCCATCCGCTCCATGATCGAAGCGGCGCGGTTGTAACCGATCTGCAGCCGCCGCTGGATGTAGCTGGTCGAGGCCTTCTTGTCCCGCATGACCACCTGCACTGCCTGCTGGTAGAGGTCTGTAGCGTCTCCGGTCGCCCCCATCGAGGTGGCGTCGAAAATGGGATTGCCGTCCTCGTCCTCTTCCTCGGCCGCGGTGACGGCTTCGAGGTACTGCGGCGTGCCTTGCGACTTCAGGTGCCGCACGACCTTCTCCACCTCCTCGTCGGATACGAACGGCCCGTGGACGCGGCTGATGCGGCCGCCGCCGGCCATGTAGAGCATGTCGCCCTGGCCCAGAAGCTGCTCGGCGCCCTGCTCGCCCAGAATGGTGCGGCTGTCGATCTTGGAGGTGACCTGGAACGAGATGCGGGTCGGGAAGTTCGCCTTGATCGTGCCGGTGATGACGTCGACTGATGGGCGTTGCGTCGCCAGGATGACGTGCAGGCCCGCGGCGCGCGCCATCTGGGCGAGGCGCTGCACCGCGCCTTCGATGTCCTTGCCGGCGACCATCATCAGGTCGGCCATCTCGTCGACGATCACGACGATGTAAGGCAGCGGCTCCAGCTCGAGCTCCTCCTTCTCGTAGATCGCCTCGCCGGATTCCTTGTCGTAACCGGTGTGCACAGTGCGGCTCAGCGTCTCGCCCTTGGTGCGGGCTTCGGCCAGCCGCGCGTTATAGCCGTCGATGTTGCGCACGCCGAGCTTCGACATTTTCTTGTAGCGCTCTTCCATCTCGCGCACCGCCCATTTCAGCGCGACCACGGCCTTGCGCGGGTCCGTTACGACCGGCGTCAGCAAATGCGGGATGCCGTCGTAGACGGACAGTTCGAGCATCTTGGGGTCGACCATGATCAGCCGGCACTGCTCGGGATTGAGCCGGTAGAGCAGACTGAGGATCATGGTGTTGATGGCGACCGACTTGCCGGAGCCGGTGGTGCCGGCGATCAGCAGATGCGGCATGCGGGCGAGGTCGACGATCACGGATTCGCCGCCGATAGTCTTGCCGAGGCAAAGCGGCAGCTTGGCGGAGTGGCCGTGATAGGCATCGTCGTCGAGCAGATCGCGCAGATAGACCTTCTCGCGCTTGTCGTTCGGTAATTCGATGCCGATGGCGTTCCTTCCGGAAACCACGGCGACGCGAGCCGACAGCGCGCTCATCGAGCGGGCGATATCGTCGGCCAATCCGATGACGCGCGACGATTTGATGCCAGGCGCCGGCTCAAGCTCGTAAAGCGTCACCACCGGGCCGGGCCTTGCGTTGATGATCTGGCCGCGGACGCCGAAATCGCCGAGTACGCTTTCCAACGATGTGGCGGTCTCCTGGATCGATTCCTGGCTCGGCGCAAAACGATCGGAGGGCCGCGACGCCGCGAGCAGCGCAAGGTCGGGAAGTTGATAGCCGTTGCTCAACTTTTTCGGGATGCGGACCCGAGCGGGCTTGCGCGGGGCTGGCGCGGAATCGTTTTCTTCGTCCTCCTCGGCTTCGGACTCAACCTCAGCCTCGGCGACAACGCGCGGCTCGAAACGGTCTCGCGGCGAAACCACAGGCGTCGGCGCCTGGCGCAGCGCAGGCTTTGGCGCGAGCAGCGCCGAGCGGCGCCACATCAACCGGAGAAAGCGCGCCTTGATGGCAAGTGCCGCATGAACCAGCCAGCCGAGCGAGATCGAGGTGCGTTCCTCGTCGTTATCCTCAGGCCCGGCGGCCTCGCGCGCCCAGCGTTCGTCGAGCACCACCGCCGCCGACGGATCGTGGTAGCCGAAGCCTGTGGCGATCACGACGGCGGCCAGGGTGCAGACGCCGAAAATCAAAGCCGCGACTAGCACCTCGCCGGCGCTCAGCGGACCCAAGACCAGCGCGGGCAGGTACAGCACGGCGTCGCCGATCACGCCACCCAAGCCGGACGGCAGCGGCCAGTGCGCGCTCTTTGGCAGGCACGAGGCAAAGCCCGCGGCGAACACCGAGCCGGCGACCCAGAATGCAAGCCGCATCCATTCGCGATCGAACGGACGGTGGGTGGCGATGCGCCAGCCCCAGACCGCGACCGGCAGCAGGAACACAGTCGAGGCGAGCCCGAACAGTTGCATCAGCAGGTCGGCGCCGATCGCGCCTGGGGTGCCGAGATAGTTCCGCACCGGGCCGTCGGTGGCGTGACTGAGCGACGGGTCCTGCACCGACCAGGTCGCGAGTGCGACCGCCATCAGCGCCGAGAAAGTGATCAGCGCCAGACCGCCGGTTTCCGACAGGCGCTGCCGAACGAGGCCGCGCAGGTCGTCCGACCAGCTCGAGAAGTCCATGCTGCGGTCGATTGTTGCCATGGGTCAGCCCATTTTTCCGGCTGTCAGTCCGGCACCGCGAAACGCGTGCGCCTTTCGTGCCCTCCCCCCTTGCGGGAGAGGGCAGCTCAGAAGCGCAGCGGAGAAGATTGGGTGAGGGGTAAGGCCGCGACCCCTCACCCGACAGAAATTGTTGAACCGATGGCGTTGCCCTCTCCCGCAAGGGGAGAGGGCACGACAATCAGCGCCCCGGTCATCTTCCATCACATTCATCCCAACACCTCGACGAGGCGATGCAGCGCCTCGGCCGTGATCTCCTTGTCCTGAACCAACGCAACGCGGATGTAGCCGTCGCCGGGATTGCGGCCGTCGGCGCCGTCGCGCGCGAGATAGTGGCCCGGAATGACGCGAAGTCCGCCTTCGCGCCAGAGCTTCTTCGCCGCCGCCTCGTCGCCGCCGTGACGGCTGACATCGAGCCAGAGGAAGAAGCCGCCGGCCGGGCGCTTATAGCCGTAGCGGTTGCCGACGATCTGATCGGCGAGGTCGAACTTGGCGACGTACAGCTCTCTGTTCTTGTCGACGTGGGCCTCGTCGGCATAGGCCGCGATCGCCACCTCCTGCGACGGCACCGGCACCTGCGGCGCGGCGATGTTGCGAAGCTCGATGTAGCGGGCGAGGAACTTGCGGTCACCGGCGGCGAAGCCGATGCGGAGCCCCGGCAGGTTGGAGCGCTTCGACAGCGAGTGGAACACCAGGACGTTGGCAAAGTCCGGGCCGGAAACCTCCAGCATGCCATGCGGTGGCTTGCCGTTGAGATAGACCTCGCAATAGCACTCGTCGGCAAAGATCAGAAAACCGTGGCGTCGAGCCATGGCGACGAGACGCGAAAGATAGGCGTCGCCGGCGACCGCACCCTGCGGATTGGACGGCGAGGCGATGTAGAAGGCGACAGTGCGGGCGAGCAGGGCGTCGTCGATGGCGTCGAGATCGGGGAGAAAGCCGGTCTCCCGCGTGGTCGGCAGGTACACCGGCTCGCAATCGGCGGCGGCGGCGCCGGCCGAATAGGCGGCATAGAACGGGTTGGGGATGAGGATTGCCGGCGCGCCGGAGCGGCGCGGGACGTAGCGCTTGGCCGCGATGGCGCCGAGGAACAGGCCCTCACGGGTGCCGTTGAGCACGATGACTTCGGTCTCGTGGTCCACTGGCCTAGCGAGGTTGTAGCGGCGGCCGAGCCAGGCGGCGGCGGCCTTGCGGAAGCCTTCGGTGCCCTTGTTGGCCGGATAGCGGCCGAAATCGTTGAGATGCGCCTGAAGAACAGGACCGACGAACGGCGGTATCGGATGCTGCGGCTCGCCGACCGACAAGTTGATCGGCGACTGGCCCGGCTTGATGTCGGCCAGATAGCTCATGCAGCCGCACGAACGGCGAGCGGCCCTCGGCCATTGGCGGAGCGGTTTGCGGCGCGGCGGCGGTGGCAGCGGTCATCGAGAGCCTTGCACCAAAGACATAGGGACGGCGGAATTGCCCGCCGTGTCAGGCCTTTCGGTACCATAGAGGCGGCGAGGTTAAGGCGTGATTAACCATCGGAATGAGCGTCATTCCGGGTCTGCGATGCGACGAAAACCGCATCGATGTCCCTTCTTTGATGCAGGACGCGGACAACTTGCACGGTGCACGCTTCAACGCGATAAAACACAATGTAAGAGCCTGCGATCAATGACCTCATTCCAGGAAGGAGGTCTGTTCGATCTCGACCCGCATAGGGCCAAGCTGCGAGGTTTTGACATTTTCGCTCGATGGCCCGCGTGACTTTGTCAGCTATGCCAGTTGACGCTTCCCTGGCGAGATAGCTCCAGATGCGGAAGAGGTCATCATCGGCACAGGCAGACCAGAGAATCGGCAGTTCAGCCCTTGGCATGCCGCCTTCGGGCACGTTTGAGAAATTCGTCGATATCGAGCGGCTTGCCCTTGCCCCCCTCCAAAGATCGGATGCCCTTTTCGAGATCGGCGCGCAATTTCTGCAGTTTGCGGACGTGCGCCACCAATTCTCGCCCGATTTGGTCCTGATCGGCTCGCGGGAGATCAGAAACCATCGCGATGGCTTTCTCAAGTGTCTTTGTCATACGAGCAATATAGCATCTGCTGGCCAAAAAAGAGAGGCGCGCCTATCCCGTCACCGCGTCGGGCTTTTTCTCGGCGAGGAAACGCTCGGCGGTGAGCGGCGAGCCTTCGGGGCCGGCGATCACCTCCACGTTGGCGAAGCTCGAGGCCTCCTCGACCCAGCTTTTCGGCGCCGGCAGGCCCCAGAGATTGTTGTTCGCCTGTGGCTTCATCGCGCACATCACCGGCTCGTCGTCGATGTCGATGATCTGGATGCCGGGCAGCAGCAGTTCGGTGCGGTGGCCGTCCGGATCGCGCAGATAGAGCAAAATACGAATGCTGATGGCCGTGGCGGCCCGGCCCGTGCTCGATGCGGTCCTCGAAGCCGAGATTGCCGGCGACGTCGCAGGCGTCGATGATGTCGTCGAACGATTCCACCACGTAGCCGCCGTGATGAAAGCGCGGCCCGGTCCGCGTCAGGAACACGATGTCCCAGGGATTGTTCTTGCGGTGCAGGAAGGTGCCGACGATGCGGTCGGCGCCCTCGATCACGATGTAGTCGGAGATGCGGAAGCCCAGATCCATGTAGAACGCTGCGGCCTTCAGCACGTCCGGCACCAGCACCTGGTAGTGATCCATGCGCAGCGCCGCCGGCGCCGCGATGCGTGTGCTTTCTGGTGTGCATGCGCGGAACGGTCGGCATGGTGGCGCAGAGCTCGACCGGCGTGCCGGCCGGATCGTCGAAATGCAAGGTGCGGCCCTGGTGCGGCACGTCGACGAACGCCGACTTGATGCCGATCCGGTCGAAGTGCGCCTTGGCCTTGTCCAGGTCTTCGTCCATGAACACACGAAAGCCGACGCGCTCGCACTTGCGGCTGGCCGGTCGGTGCGCTTGAGCGTCAGGCTGTGATGGCAGCGCTCCTCGACGCCGCGCAGCCAGAGCGTGTCGGCCGTCCTCGTCGGTGACGATCAGCCCGATCACCTCGGTGTAGAAATCGCGGCTGGCGGCGAGATCGCGCGCCGTGAACGACGAGATGGCTCGCCCGCGTGATGTTGAACGGCGGGTGGAAATTGGTTTTCGGCAGGTCCACGGTCGCATCCATTGTCGAGGGGGCCGTCCATACATGACGGCTGAGGTGTTGGCATCCGGCCTTCGATCTGCACGCCGGTGTCGCGAACGATGGCGCCCCACTGCTTCAGCTCGCGGTCGATCATCTCGCCGTACTGCTCGGGCGACATCGTGCCGGGCTCGTAGGATGCCTGCACCAGCTTGTCGCGGATCGGGCCGCTGCGCGTTCATCGTCACGATCTCGGCGCTGAACGCCTTGATCACCTTGGGCGAGGTGCCTGTGGGCGCCAGCAGGCCGTTGGCGACGCGAAGGTCGTCGAAGCCGTCGTAGCCGAGCTCCTTGAAGGTCGGCACGTCGGGCGCGGTGTTGGAGCGCTTGTCGCCGGTGACGGCGAGCGCGATCACCTTGCCGGCGTCGCGGATGCCCTTGGAATTGCCGGGCGGTGTCGAAGGTGAATTGCAGGGTGCCGGCGGCGGCGGCCAGAATCTGCTGCGTCGTGCCGGGATAGGGCACGTGCTGGCCCTTGATGCCGGTCTGCTTCAGCAGCAATTCGGTCACCAGATGCCCGCCGGTGCCGATGCCGGGCGAGCCCCAGTTGAGCTCGCCCGGCCGCGCCTTGGCGTAGTCGACGAGCTCCTTGAGCGTCTTGCACGCCGAGGCTCGGATTGACCACCAGCAGGAACGGGAACGTGAACATCAGCGCGATCGGAGCGAAGTCCCGTTTGACGTTGACCGGGTTGCCGCTGATGCACCAGCGGCGCCAGCACGATGAGGCTGTTGGAGGCGAGCAGAATGGTGTGGCCGTCCGGCGCCGAGCGCGCCACCGCCATGCAGCCGATCGAGCCGGAGCCGCCCGGCATGTTCTCCAGCACGAAGGCTCTGGCCGAACGTGTCCTTCAGCTTGTCGGCGTAGAGCCGGAAGTTCTGGCTCGGGCCGCCGGTGGCGGTCGGCGAGATCACGCGCACGCTGCGCGACGGCCAGCCGTCCACGGTTTCCGCGATGCCTGGCGCGTGCGCCCGCGCATGGCGGAAGCGCGAACGGCGGCGAGCGCGCCGACGAATTGCCGTCGCGTCGCATCCGAGCCTCCCTGTGCCGAAGCAGGATGATGATGGGACGGCTTGCCGTCGCGCGGCGCGTCGCGTCCGTCTCCAGTTCGCTCGTTATCCGCGGTGTTTTCCCGACGTTCGCGTCCGATAGGCAGCGAATGCGTTGCTGGTGTCGCTGGCGCCGGAAGTCGCTTCAAGACATGCTGAGCTCCGCGTGCGAGTCGAAGAGCGACATTGCCGTCAGGAATGACAAGTATGCATGACCGCTCTGTTGCCGACCACTGTCGTGGGCAGCTACCCACAGCCGGACTGGCTGGTCGACCGCGCGCTGCTCGAAGACCATGGTGCCGCGCGTGCGCGTGCACGAGCTGTGGCGGGTGGCGGAGCCTTATCTCGGCGCAGGCGCAGGACGACGCCACGCTGCTCGCGATCCGCGACATGGAGCGCGCCGGCATCGACATCATCACCGACGGCGAGATGCGGCGCGAGAGCTATTCCAACCGCTTCGCCACCGCGCTCGACGGCATCGACAACGACAATCCCGCGACGATCACCAACCGCGCCGGCCGCTCGGTCGAGCGTGCCGCGCGTGGTCGGCAAGATCCGGCGCAAGGCGCGCGGTCGAGGTCGACGACATGAAGTTCCTGCGGCGCAACACCGCCGCGCAAGGCGAAGATCACGCTGCCGGGCCCGTTCACCATGGCGCAGCAGGCCAAGAACGAGTTCTACAAGGACGACGACGAGATGGTGATGGACTTCGCCGCCGCGGTGAACGCCGAGGCGCGCGATCTCGAAGCCGCCGGCGCCGACGTGATCCAGCTCGACGATCCGTGGCTGCGCAACGATCCCGGAGGCGGCGAAGCGCATCGCGGTGCGCGCGCTCAACCGCGCGCTCGAGGGGCTGAAGGTGCACGACCGTCGTGCATCTCTGCTTCGGCTATGCCGCCGTCGTGCCCGGCGCAGAAGCCCGACCGGCTATTCGTTCCTGCCGCAGCTTGCGGATTGCACGGCCGAGCAGATTTCGATCGAGGCCGCGCAGCCCAAGCTCGATCTCGGCGTGCTTGCGCGACCTTGCCGGCAAGACCGTCATGCTCGGCGTCATCGATCTCGGCGACGCGGCGGTCGAGATCGCCGGAGGTCGTCGCCGGCCGCATCCGCGGCGGCGCTGAAATTCGTCGATGCCAAGCGGCTCGTTCCGGCGCCCGATTGCGGCATGAAGTATCTCACGCGCGAGGTGGCGTTCGGCAAGCTGAAGGCGCTGGCGGACGGTGCCGCGATTGTTCGGGGCGATCTGGGCTGAGGCGATCGCGATTGATTATGCCAGCGCCACCCATAGGTTATCGTCTTTCACGAGGCAGGGAAGCGGCTTGATCGGGGCCCGGTTTTTCGAGATATCGCCCAGAAATTCCCATCCCTTCGATGTGCCATCGAGCTGCAGCCTGGGGGCCCAATTGCGTGGCTCGCCGGTCTGCAAGTCAAAACAGGTGTCATGCCAGCGGCAAACAAGACCCAGATCGTCCGTCAGCCTGCTGTCGCGCGGAAGCTCTCGTCCGGTTGGCGTAACGATAACGGCCAGGTCTCTTTTCTCAAAAAATGGCGCATGCAAATGCGGGCATGAATTGTTGAAAGCAAAGTACTTCTCGCCTCGGCGCAGAACGGCAAGATCGAATCCATCGAGCTCGAAAACCCGCCGACCGCCGTCAGCAATATCGTCCGCGGCGCAAAGGCGCGTCCATTGCCGGCCGGCGAGACGCATTGTTTCGCGGCTCTCCTGGGCACTTAGCCGGGCTTCGGCCTCTGGCGTCAAACGGACGACTTCGTGGAGCGACATGCGCTCGTTGGTGCCGCGCAGCCGCACGCGGATGAAATCGGCCACTTCCACCTGACGTTCGACCTGCTGGAAGAGCGCCTCGGAGATCAGCAGACGGGTTCCGGCTTCCTTGTTGGCGGCCTCGACGCGGCTCGCAATATTGACGGTTTCGCCGATCGCCGTGAGGCTTTCCTCTCTGCCTCCGCTGAGTGTGCCGATCACCGCTTCGCCGTAGTGCAGACCGATGCCGATGGCGAAGTCTCTGTCGTACATCGTTTGCATGTACGGCTTCATCCGATCCGCCGCACCGAGCATGTCAGTCGCGGCCTTGATGGCGCGCAGTGGCGCATCCCGCGCATCGTCCATGCCAAAAATCGCCATGACTGCATCGCCAATGAACTTCTGAATCTTTCCGCCGTTGCGCTCAATCACGTCGGCCATCTGAAAGAAATATCGATTCAGCACAAACATCAGGTCATAAGGTGAAAGCTGCTGTGAAAGATTGGTGAAATCCCGGATGTCGCAGAACAGCACGGCAATGGTTCGGACCTCACCGCAGCGTCCGAGGTTCGGTTTTGCCAGCTGGCTCGTGATCTCGAGGTCGGTCTCATCAAGCACCAGCCGGCGCAACTTGAGGTCGCCAGACGCCTTGGTCTGGCAGGCCAAACGAACCTCCGGTCCGAATCGCAGCGGACCGGCGATCGCTCGCTCCAAGTCGCTTCTTTCGCTGCAGTGCTCCAATCCTTCCAGGATCCATACCCGGCATGTCGAACAGTGCGCGCGACCGCCACAAGCGTGGGCATGGGCAATGCCGGCCCGAAGGGACGCTTGCAAAATGGTTTCGTCTTCTCCAATGGCAAGCTCGGCCCTGTCGGGCAGGCAGGCAATCCTGTGCATTTGTCCCCCCGAAAGCTGTCGTCATTCCTCCGCGCGCCAGCGCTGAAAATTCCGTCGCCCTCATACTCCGGCACGCCGCATGGTAGCCGTTCAAACGGCCCTTCCGGAAGCGTCCCGCTTGGCTTTAACTCGGCCGGAATGACCGAGCGTCCGCGAAATATTCGCTCAAAAAAGAGAGAGGCCCAGGCCTTTCGACCTGGACCTCTCGACGGACGGGGCAGTGCCGGGTGTCCACCCCAACCGTTGTCGCGTGACGCCTATTGCACCGTCTCACCGTGCAGGGCGAGGTCGAGGCCTTCGCGCTCGACATCCTTGGTGACGCGGAGCCCGATGATGGCATCGAGGATCTTGAGGATGATCAGCGAGGCGACGGCGTCGTAGACGAACACGATCACGATGCCTTCGATCTGGTTGATCACCTGGCTGGGGTTGCCTTCGAGCAGGCCGGCGGTGCCGCCGTATTGCTCGACGGCGAACACGCCGGTCAGCAGCGCGCCGACGATGCCGCCGACGCGCATGAACGCCGAACGCATCGAGCGCGTCATCGGCGCCGAGCACCTTCTTCAGGCCGGTGACGCCCCAGTAGCACACCGCGCCGGCAGCGATGCCGATGCACATCGAGCCGACCGGACCGACAAATCCCGACGCCGGGGTGATGGCGACGAGACCCGCGACCGCACCGGAGCAGATGCCGATCACGGTCGGTTTGCTGCGGTGCGCCCACTCGACCAGCATCCAGGTGAAGGCCGCGACCGCGGTGGCGATCTGGGTCACGGTCATCGCCATGCCGGCCTGCATGCCGGCGGTGACGGCGGAGCCGGCGTTGAAGCCGAACCATCCGACCCACAGTAGCGAGGCGCCGATGAAGGTCAGCACCATGTTGTGGGCGGGGGCCATGTCGGTCCGCCTGCCGAGGCAGATCGCGCACATCAGGCCGGCCACGCCGGCGTTGATGTGAACGACTGTGCCGCCGGCGAAGTCGAGGACCTTGATCATCGCGTCGGAGTTGCCGGCGGCGAGGAAGCCGTCCGGACCCCAGACCCAGTGCGCGATCGGTGCGTAAACGAAGATCGCCCATAGCCCGATGAACCACAACATCGCCGAGAATTTCATGCGCTCCGCGAACGCGCCCGCGATCAGCGCCGGCGTGATGATCGCGAACGTCATCTGGAAACACATATAGACGGTTTCGGGAATCGTGGCTGCGAGCGGGTTTGGATTGCCGATGCCCTTGGAGATGTCGCTGAGGATGCCTTGCAGGAACGCCCGGCTTAAGCCTCCGACATAGGGCGTGCCTCCGGTGAACGACATGCTGTAGGTCACGACCGCGAACAGGATCGTCACCAAGCACGTCACAGCGAAGCTCGTCATCACGGTGTCGCCGACGTTCTTCTTGCGGACCATGCCGCCGTAGAACAGGCCGAGACCCGGGATGGTCATCATCAGCACCAGCGCGACCGAGGTCAGCATCCAGGCGGTGTCGCCGGAATTGGGCGTGCAATTCGTGAGCACGGCCTTCTTTGGATCGGGATCGGCGGCGCAGGCCGGCGGCGGAGCGGCCGGTTCTGCAGGCTTCGCCGCATCCGGCGTCGCAGCCGCGGGTGCCGCTGCCGGCGCCTGGGCGTACGAGCTGGGAACGGACGCAAAGCTCAGGGCAATGCCGAGCACGGCTCCGAAGGCGAGAGCCACAAGCCCAGCACGGGTCGATTTCTTGAACATCATGGTCGAACTCCTGTTTGGGCTCAAAGCGCGGCGGTGTCGGTTTCGCCGGTGCGGATGCGCACGGCGTGGTCGATGTCGTAGACGAAGATCTTGCCGTCACCGATCTGGCCGGTTTTGGCCGCAGCCGTAATCGCCTCGACGACCTTGTCGACCTGATCGGTGGCGACTGCGACTTCGATCTTGATCTTGGGCAGGAAGTTCACGGCGTATTCGGTGCCGCGGTAGATTTCAGTGTGGCCCTTCTGACGCCCGTAACCCTTCACCTCGGTGACGGTGAGACCGTGCACCCCCGCCGCGGTGAGAGCGTCGCGGACCTCGTCGAGCTTGAAAGGCTTGATGATGGCCATGACGATTTTCATGGGTTCGATCCCCCGCTTAAAGCCCGGCCTTGAATGGCCGGGCGGACTAATGCCGCGCCGCGCGAACTCATGCCCGCGTGCGCTGCCGCAGGGAGGGAATCAAACCCCGTGCCAACTGCCGGAAGGGGCCGTTAATGCCTTGGTAATGCTTGTATTGCTGGCGCGATCCCAGCCGACTCCTGGGTTTCGCTTGACCCGGCGTTGCACGATTGCGAACGGATTAGTCAGCCAAAACGCCGCAGGTCACCATATGCCCAATTAGTAGGCATTACCGGTAGCCCGGTTTCCCGGGGCATGGGCCCCGGGGGTCTTACTGCAAAGATTCGCCGTGGAGCGAAACATCGAGACCAATTCGTTCGTGCTCCTCGCGAACGCGCAACGGCAGGAAGAAGGCGATGACCTTCAACAATACGAAGGTGACGATGCCCGACCAGGCGAGGGTCGCGACCACGCCATAGAGCTGGGTCAGCACCTGCCTGGCATTGCCTTCGAGCAGGCCCGCAGTGTCGCCGACGGCCGCAACTGCGAACACACCGGCGAGCATGGTGCCAGTCGCGCCGCCGACGCCGTGCACGCCGAACACGTCGAGCGAGTCGTCATAGCCGCATTTATTCTTGAGTCGTGTGCAGGCCCAGTAGCAGACCGCGCCGGCGACAATTCCGATGACGACGCCGTGCCAGGGCGCTACGAAGCCCGAGGCCGGGGTGATGGTGCCGAGGCCTGCGACCGCGCCGGAAATCATGCCGAGTACCGACGGCTTGCCCCGGTCGATCCACTCCAGGGCCATCCAGGTGATGACTCCGGCGGAGGCGGCAAGGTGGGTTGCGACCACGGCGTAGCCGGCGCGGGCATTGGCGCCGAGCGCCGAGCCGCCGTTGAAGCCGAACCAGCCGACCCAAAGCAGTCCGGTTCCGATCACCGCGAGCGACAAGTCATAGGGCGCGAGATTGTCGGTGCCGTAGCCGCGCCGAGTGCCCAGCAAATAGCAGGCGACCAATCCGGCGATGCCTGCGTTGAGATGCACCACAGTGCCACCGGCGAAATCGAGCAGTCCTGCGGCGCCAAGGAAGCCGCCGCCCCACACCCAATGCGCTATCGGCACATAAACGAACAGCAGCCAGCCGGCGACAAACCACAGATAGGCGGAAAATCGCATGCGGTCGGCCACAGAACCCGCGACCAGCGCCACCGTGATGACCGCAAAGGTCATCTGGTAGATCATGAACACCGATTCCGGGATGGTCTTGGCGAGCGGGCTGATTGCGTTCATGCCCATGCCATGCAGGAACAGGCGGTCGAGCGTGCCGATGGCCGCGCCTTCGCCGGTGAAGGACAGGCTGTAGCCGATCGCCATCCAGAGGATCGACCCCAGCGCGACCGCCGCAAGCGTCTGCGCCATGGTGGCGAGCACGTTCTTCTTGCGGACCATGCCGCAATAAAACAAAGCCAGTCCGGGGATGCTCATCAGCAACACCAGACCGGTCGCCGCGATCATCCATGCGGTATCGCCGGTATCGATCTTCGCGGCCGGCGCCGCCGCCTGCGCAAGAGCCGGCGTTGCGGCAAGCACGGTCGACATCGCAATGCCGGCAAGCGCATTTGAGCGCGCGGCGATCAAACTGGTCATGCTCACCCCTCCCCCCGAGTTCGAATTATTCAGAGTGCATCGTTGTCGGTTTCGCCGGTGCGGATACGGACCGCGCGATCGAGGTCGTAGACGAAGATTTTCCCATCGCCGATCTGGCCGGTCTTCGCGGCGGCGCCGATCGCGGCCACCACCTTGTCTTCCAGGCCGTCCTCGATACCGACCTCGATCTTCATTTTCGGCAGGAAGTTCACGGCGTATTCGGCGCCGCGATAGATTTCGGTGTGGCCCTTCTGCCGGCCGAAGCCCTTGACCTCGGTGACAGTCATGCCGTGGACGCCGAGCGCGGTGAGCGCCTCCCGGACGTCGTCGAGCTTGAATGGCTTGATGATGGCAATGACGAGCTTCATATCGGTTACCCTCTGATCGCGGCGCCCCGGGCAGCCACGATAGACAACGAAAAGCCGCCCCGATGGTTTGGAGCGAGCTGGATATTGCCTACGTTATCGGCAACCGGGACGGAGATTAAGCGGATTTATTGCCTTATCAGCAGGCAAAAGCGCATGTCAGCGGCAACCGGGCCCGAGTCTAGGCTGGCTTGACCTCAGGCCGGCGTTCGCGGAGCAGGCCCTCTTGGGCCACCGAGGCGACCAGGATGCCGTCGGCCGCGTAGATCAAGCCGCGGCCGAAACCACGGGCGCCGTGCATGTTGGGGCTGTCCTGGGTGTAGAGCAGCCATTGGTCGGCCCGGAACGGGCGGTGAAACCACAGCGCATGATCGAGACTTGCACCCATAATGCTGCGGTCGAACACGCTGCGCCGATGCGGCAGCAGCGCGGTGTCGAGGATGGTCATGTCCGAGGCGTAGGCCAGAGCGCAGCGATGGATCGCCGGATCGTCCGGCAGCGGACCGGTGGTGCGCATCCAGATGTTCAAACGGTCGCCTTCCTGTTTCTTGCCGATGTAGCGCTCGAAGTCGACCGGCTTGAACTCAATCGGCCGCACGCGCTCGTAGTAGCGCCGCACATTCTCCGGAAGCTTCGGCAGGATCTTTTCTTTGATCTCCGCGTCGCTCGGCAGTGCGTCCGGATGCGGCACGTCCGGCATCGTCATCTGGTGATCGAGGCCGGGCTCATCGTTGTGGAACGATACCGACATGGAAAAGATCGCATGGCCGTGCTGGATGGCGACGACGCGCCGCGTCGTGAAGCTCTTGCCGTCGCGAATGCGATCGACGTCGTAGACGATCGGCACCTTCGGATCGCCTGCCAGGAGGAAGTAGGCGTGCAGCGAATGCGGCAGGACGCCGGCGACCGTGCGGCTGGCGGCGACCAGCGCCTGCCCGAGCACCTGGCCGCCGAACACGCGCTGCATGCCGACCTGCGGGCTGGTGCCGCGAAACAAATTCACCTCGAGCTGTTCGAGGTCGAGGATGGAAAGCAGGCTCTGGACGGCGGTGGTCATGCCGGCACTTTGATATACTCCCGTCATGGCGAACACAAAGCATAGCGGACCAGGCAACCGCGCCGACGTGGTGATCGCAGGCGGCGGCTTTGCCGGCCTGGCGCTGGGCATCGCGCTGCGCCAGGGACTCGGCGATCCGTTCCGCGTCGTGGTCGCCGATCCGGTGCTGGGGCAGAGCCACTCCGGCGACGGGCGGGCCTCGGCCATTGCGGCGGCGGCGCGGCGGCTGTTCGAGACCATCGGGGTGTGGGATGCGGTGGCCGAGGAGGCGCAGCCAATCCTCGACATGGCGGTGACCGACAGCAAGCTTTCGGACGTGATGCGGCCGACGTACCTGACCTTTGCCGGCGAGGTCGCGGCCGGCGAGCCGTTTGCCCACATGATCGAGAATCCGGTGCTGGTCGAGGCGCTGGTGAAGCGCGCGCAGGCGGATGGCGTGGAGCTGACTGCTGAATCAGTTACCAGCTTCTATTACCTCAACAAGCATGATCCCCACCCCGACCCTCCCCCTTTCAGGGGGAGGGAGAACTCGCCGCGAGGTCATCCTCCCCCTGAAAGGGGGAGGAATGAGGTGAGGGTCTCAAGTTGCGTCGACGTCGCGCTGTCGGACGGAGCAACAATTTCCGCGAAGCTTCTGGTCGCGGCCGATGGCGCCCGTTCGGCGATCCGCGAGGCGGCGGGCATCCAGAGCTTCGGCTGGAATTACGACCAGGCCGGCATTGTTACCACGGTCAGGCATGAGCGCGATCACCACGGCCGCGCCGAGGAGCATTTCCTTCCGGCCGGTCCGTTCGCGATCCTGCCGCTCAAGGGCCGGCGCTCGTCGATCGTATGGACCGAAGAAAAACGCGAGGCGGAGCGCATCGTCGCGTTGCCGGACGAGGAATTCCATGCCGAGCTGGAAAAGCGCTTCGGGCTGAAGCTTGGCGACATCGAGGTCGCCGGTCCGCGCCGCGCCTATCCGCTCGGACTATCGGTGGCGCGCTCATTCGTCGGCGAGCGGCTGGCGCTGGTCGGCGACGCCGCCCACGTGATCCATCCGATCGCCGGACAAGGGCTCAATCTTGGCCTGCGCGATGTGGCGGCGCTGGCCGAGGCTGTTGCCGACGCGGCTCGGCTCGGTGTCGATCCGGGCGGTCCCGATGTGCTCGATCGCTATCAGCGCTGGCGGCGGTTCGACACCATGTCGATGGGGATCGCGACCGACGGGCTCAACCGGCTGTTCTCCAATCGCTCCGACGTGTTGCGCCTGATGCGCGATGTCGGCCTTGGCCTGGTCGATCGCGCGCCGCCGCTGAAGGAGCTGTTCATCCGCGAGGCGGCCGGGCTGACCGGCGACGTGCCGAAGCTTTTGCGCGGCGAGGCGCTGTAGGTTTTCCCAGCGCTGCCGCGAACGCGTCACCCTCCCCTGGAGGGGGAGGGTGAAGCGCGTGACAAGCCGCTACGATTTAAAAGGCAATCACGCGCTAGGCTAGCGCACGCCGCCGGCGTTGACCACCGGGCCGGTGTAACCCTCAAACTTCTTGCGCAACTCGGCGATCTGCGCCTCGTTGACCATGAACGCCTTGTAGTCGTTGGCGACCTGGTACGACAGGATCGGCTTGTAGCCCTTTGGCGGCGGAACGTCGCGACGGCCCGACCACGTCTCGGTCGCGATCTGCTGCTCGGGCTCAAGCAGCCACGAGTGGAACAGCTTCGCCGCGGTCGGATGCGGTGCATTCCTGAAGATCGCGCCGCTGAGCGGCCAGATCGGCGTGGCGTCCTTCTCGGCGAAGTGCGACTCGACCGGCATGTTCTGCTTCTTCAGCACCGTGGTGATGTTGAAGATCGAATTGAAGCTGACGAGGTTCTGCCCGGTGCCGATGCTGCGCTGCTCGCCGAGATGGCCCTGGATGAAGTTCGGCTTGGTCGCCATGAACTTGTCCATCCACTCCCAGCCGTACTTCTGCACGATGTGATTGAACACCCAGAGCGTGACGTCGTCGTCGGCCGGATAGGGCGTGACCACCTTGCCGTTGAACTGGGCTTTCAGAAAATCCAGCGCCGAGTTCGGGATGTCGGCCGCGGTGACTTTTTCGGTGTTGTACATATAGGGCACCGCGATCACCTGGGTCGCCCAGAACGCCCCGTCGGGATCCTTGAAGCTGCCGTCGATCTCGGCAAAGCCCTGCGGCTTGAAGTTGAGGAGGCGGCCCTCGGCCTTCCAACGCACGAAGTCCGGAATGGTCTGCAGGATGGCGGTGTCGACCTCGAGCTGGCCGGCGGCGATCTGCGCGTCGATCTTCTTGTCGAGCACATTGGAGAAGCCGCCGCTGATCGAGAACTTGATGCCCGGATAGCGCTCGCTGAATTTCTTCGCCATCGCCTCCCATGGCGCGGTCGGGCCGCCGACATAGAGCACGACGGCGCCCTCGGATTTGGCCTTGGCGTAGAGCTGAAGCTGCGCGCGGGCGGGCAGGACCGTCGCGGCGATCACACCGGATGCCGCCAGCGCCGCCGCCGCGAGGCGGTGGATGCGAATAGACATAAGCATTTCCCCAGCATTGACTTGTTATGCGGGGATGATGGGCGGCGGTTGCGGCAACGACAAGCGGCCCAATATGTGGGCCGCTATGCGGGCTGCTCATGGGTGGAGTTGCTTTATTTGTTTCCGGGTCTGGAACGCCGCGGCGCTCGTGCGTCCGGGACACAAATTCCTTACGTCAGCGGCACCACCGCGATCTGCTCCTTGAAGGCGGGACGTGACGAGATCGCCGCGTACCAGCGGTCGAGGTTCGGCGTCGGCGCGCGCTCGGGGATGAGCTGCATGTAGCGGTACATCATGATGCCGACCGGAATGTCGCCGTAGGAAAACTCGTCGTAGGCCAGGAACTTGGTCTTGCCGAGCTGGGCATCCATGATCTTTGCCGCGGCGACGGACTTCTCCTTGCCGGCTTCGATTGCCTTCGGGATCGCGCTTTTCCGGCGGCGTGCGGATCAGCCCCCAGAACACCGGCGTCAGCGAAGGTCCCATCACCGAAAGCTGCCAGTCCATCCACATCTGGGCGCGGGCGCGGATGTTCAGGGCGGCGGGCTCGAGCGTGCGGTTGCCGTGCTTGGCGGCGAGATAACGCACAATCGAGTTCGACTCCCACATGGTGAAGCCGTCTTCTTCTTCGAGCGTCGGCACCAGCGAGTTCGGATTCATCGCGAGGTAGAACGGGTCCTTGGTCTTGCCGAACGCGCCGCCGACGTCGATGCGCTCGAACGGCAGCTTCATCTCGGCCAGCGCCCAGATCACCTTCTGCACGTTGGACGAGGTGTTACGGCCCCAGATTTTCAGCATATGGCTCTCCCTGCGCGACGCTTGTCCACCTCATCCTGAAGGAGCGCTCGCGAAGCGAGTGCGTCTCGAAGGATGGGCGGCCCATGCTTCGAGACGCGCCCTGCTGGGCGCTCCCCAGAGCATGAGGCCGGGAGAGTTTGTCCGTTGTTGCCCAGTCAGTCCAGCCGCCGCGCCTCTTCCGGCAGCATGATCGGGATGCCGTCGCGGATCGGATAGGCGAGCTTGGCGGCGCGGGAAATCAACTCCTGTTTCTCGGCGTCGTATTCCAGCGTGCTCTTGGTCAGCGGGCAGACCAGGATTTCGAGCAGCTTCGGATCGATACTGCCGGTGGGACGGTCGGTGGGTGACGTGGTCATGGGTTTTCCTATTGCAGCGGTGTCTCGCCGCCGCCGGCGGTCTTCTTGGCAAGTTCCATCTCGGTGACGGCGATCAGGATTTCGGCGCGTGCTTTCAGGTCCGGCGCCTCCAGCATCGCCTGCTTCTCGGGGGCGCCGTAGGGCGACATCATGGCAAGCGCGTTGACCAGAGCCTCGTTGGGCGCCTTCTCGATGCCATCCCAGTCGGTCTTGAGGTTGTTGGCCTTGAGGAACGCCGTCAGAGCTTCCAGCACCGCCTTGCGGTCGACCTTCTCCTCGCCTTTGCGGGCGACGAAGTCGTCGGCGAACGGCACGGTGGTGACGCGGCACTGGCGATAGAGCGTCGCGACGTTGAGCTCCTCCTCGACACGGAAGCGAGCGATGCCGGTGAGCTGAAGCAGATAGCGGCCGTCTCCGGTCTCGGCGATCTGGGTGATGCGGCCGGCACAGCCAACCTTGAACAGCGTCGGCTTGTCCTCCGGGCCCGGATGCGCCGGGTCCGGCTGGATCATGCCGATCAGCCGGTGGCCGTCGCGCAGCGAGTTGTCGACCATGGCGAGATAGCGCGGCTCGAAAATGTTGAGCGGCATTTGTCCGCGCGGCAGCAGCAGCGCACCCGGCAGCGGAAATACCGGGACGATCTCCGGCAGGTCCGCGGAACCGCGATAGATCACGTTCATCGGCATCGGCTGTGCTCCGCCTCACCCGCCCTCATCCTGAAGGAGCGGCCGAAGGCCGCGTCTCGAAGGGAGAGGGCGGCCCCATGGTTCGAGACGCGTTGCTTCGCAACGCTCCTCACCACGAGGCCGATTACGCAAACAAGATCGACGACAGGCGTTTCCTCCCGGCGATCGTGGCTTCGTCCGCCGGTCCCCAAGCCTCGAAAAACTGGACGAGCTGCTTGCGCGCGCCGTCGTCGTTCCATTTGCGGTCGCGCCTGACGATTTCCATCAGGTGCTCGACCGCCTCGACGCGCTTGTTGGCGGCGTTGAGCGCCACCGCGAGATCGAAGCGCGCCTGATGGTCGAGCGGATTGGCATTGACCTTCTGTTCGAGCTCGCCGACCGGACCGACCGAGTTCGCCTGCTCGGCGACGTCGAGCGCGGCCTTGGCGGCGGCGTAGGCCGAGTCGTTGCGCTTGGCCTCGGGCACCTGGGTCAGCACTTGCTTGGCCTTCTCGGTCTCTTTCATCGCCAGATAGCAGCGGGCAAGGCCCGACAGCGCCGCGACATTGGCTTTGTCCTCGGCCAGAACTTCCGAGTAGATGCTGCCCGCGGTTTGTGCGTCACCGGCGGCGAGCGCCGCGTCGGCCTCGGCCAACAGATCCTTGGTTTCGCCCGCCACCGCGCCCTTGGTCAGCCGCTCGATGAAGGCGTTGACCTGGCTTTCCGGCAACGCACCCATGAAGCCGTCAGCCGGTTGGCCGTTGACGAAGGCGATCACCGCCGGGATCGACTGGATACCCATCTGTCCCGGAATGGCCGGATGGTCGTCGATGTTCATCTTGACCAGCTTGACCTTGCCCTTGGCGCCCTTGACGACCTTTTCCAGAACCGGGGTGAGCTGCTTGCAGGGGCCGCACCAGGGCGCCCAGAAGTCGATCAAGACCGGCTGGCGCTTCGACTCCTCGATCACGTCCTTCATGAAGCCCTGGGTAGTGGTCTCCTTGATGAGACCCTCCGGTGCGGCGGCCGCCGCTTCCCCGCTGTTCTGCAGCATCGTCATGCGTTTCCTCGCCTGGCGCCCGGATGTTCGGGCTGCCCCCGACCAGCATTGTTCCGCCAATAAATGGGCCGGGGAACCGGCAAATGCAATCGGGTGAGTGAGCGTGAGATGGGTTCGAACCGGCACCGCGGGCTCGGTCACCTCCCCTTGAAAAGGGGAGGTCGGCGAGCGAAGCGAGCCGGGTGGGGATCAAAAACTGCACTGATTGATCCCCACCCCTCCCCTTTCCAAGGGGAGGGAGCGCGCTGCCGTTGTGGCGGTGGCCTCGATTTTAAAATCGTCCCGCTTCTAGCCCCCGGAGAACGGCCCCGTGACCGGCTCGATCCGCGGGGCATGGCCGGTGGAGTTCGAGGAATTTCACCAGGTCGCCGCGGCCGATCGACGTGGTCATGGTGTTGACCAGGGGATGGGCGTTGACGACGGCGTGCTCCATCAGGCCCTGGTCGAGCACGATGGTGACGCGGCCGGCGGTGTCGTTGATCGCCCCGAACGGCGTCACCGCGCCGGGCTCGATGCCGAGCACCTCGCGCATCAGTTCGGCCGAGCCGAACGAAAAACGGCCGCTGGCGCCGAGCCGCCGGTGCAGCGACTTCAGCTCGATGGTCGCATCCTCGGGCGCGGTGACGAGATAGAGCGCGCCCTTCTTATCCTTGAGGAACAGGTTCTTGGTGTGGCCGCCCGGGATCGTGCCGCGCAGGCTCTGCGACTGCTCGACCGTGAACAGCGGCGGATGGCTGACCGTCGTGTGCGCGATGCCGAGGCGGTCGAGGGTGGCGAACAGCTCGTCGGGGGTGGCGGCAGGCATGGGCTTTTTTGGCCATTTTTGGGTGCGGTTGCAAAGCCCCAGCAGTATTGGCTATAGGAACGGACCCACTATGAACGGATGTGGCGGCTCAGCCGACACAATCCCAGGACGCGGGTGTAGCTCAGGGGTAGAGCACGACCTTGCCAAGGTCGGGGTCGAGGGTTCGAATCCCTTCGCCCGCTCCAACCTTCGCGCCTCCGGCGCTTCGGTTGGCAAGCCAACCTTCATCGCGAAGGTTGTCCGCCGCAGCTTGAGCGAAGGCGGACTCCAACCGAGTTCTTCAATACCCCGCCGCAAGCGCGCCGCGCGTGCGCGTGTCGGCGGCGCCGACGAAGCCTTGCGGCGTTACCAGGATCGAATTCACCGACGTGAACGGCGGCCACACCCTGACCCGATGGCCGCGCGCTTCGAGCGCCTTGGCCATCGCGGCCGGCACCGTCGGCTCGATCATGGTTTCGTCCGGCAGCCATTGATGATGAATGCGCGGCGCGTGCTCGGCCTCGCCGAGCGGCATCCGGTAGTCGATGACGTTGAGCAGCACCTGCAGCACCGCGGTGATGATGCGGCTGCCGCCGGGTGAGCCGGTGACCAGGAACGGCCGGCCGTTCTTCAAGACGATGGTCGGCGTCATCGACGACAGCGGCCGCTTGTTCGGGCCGGGCTCGTTGGCCTCGTAGCCGACCAGGCCGAACGAGTTGGGTACGCCCGGGGCTGCGGCGAAATCGTCGAGCTCGTTGTTGAGCAGGATGCCGGTGCCTTCGGCGATTAAGCCTACGCCATAGCTCAGATTGAGCGTGTAGGTGTTGGCGACCGCGTTGCCGAAGCGGTCGATGACGGAGAAGTGCGTGGTGTTGTTGCCCTCGAACGATGCGGCCTCGCCGGTCTTGATCTTGTCGGACGGCGTGGCGCGCGCCCTGTCAATCGCGGCGCGGATTTTCGCGGCGTAACGTTTCGACATCAGGCGTGCGATCGGCGCCTTGACGAAGTCGGGATCGCCGAGCAGATGCGCGCGGTCGGCATAGGCGTAGCGCATCGCCTCGACCATGAGATGGGCCGATGTCGGATCGTCCTTCTGCAGCCGGAAGCCTTCGAGAATGTTGAGCATTTCGAGCAGCACCACACCGCCGGACGACGGCGGCGGCATCGACACGATCTGATAGCCGCGATAGCTGCCGCGCAGCACCGGGCGCTCGACCGCGCGATAGTTCTTCAGATCGTCCGTCGTCATCAGCCCGCCGGCCGCGCGCACGGCGGCGACAAGCTTTTCAGCGGTCTGGCCCTCATAGAAGGCGCGCGGGCCATTCTTGGAAATCGCTTCCAGCGTGCCGGCCAGATCGGTCTGCACCAGCAATGTGCCGCGCGCGATCAGCGAGCCGTCGGGCTTGAGGAACAGCTTCGCCGTCGACGGCCATTTCGCCATGCGGGCAATCGACGAGCGGCCGGTGTCCTCGAACTCGTCGCCGACCTTGTAGCCATGGCGGGCGAGATCGATCGCCGGCGCCATCAATTGCGCCAGCTTGAATTTGCCCGAGCCGTATTTATCCAGCGCCATGGTCAGGCCGGCGACGGTGCCGGGCACGCCGATCGCCAGACCCTGTTCGCGGGATTTTTTCGGATCGGCCTCGCCCTTAGCGTTGAGGAACGTGTCCTTGGTGGTCGCGGCCGGCGCAGTCTCGCGATAGTCGATGGCAATGTCCCGCGCGCCGCCCTGCTTCTTCCGCGCCAGGTGGATCACCATGAAGCCGCCGCCGCCGATGTTGCCGGCGCGCGGATAGGTCACCGCCATGGTGAAGCCGATCGCGACCGCGGCGTCGACCGCGTTGCCGCCGCGCTTGAGCACCTCGGCGCCGATCAGCGACGCGCGGCCCTCCTGCGTCACCACCATGCCATGCTGGGCGGTGACCGGTTGGATCGGCGGATATTCAAAGCGCCGCTGGGTTTGGGCGTGGCTGGGGTCGCTGACGAGCAGCAGTGCTGCCAGAGCTGCATAGAGGACGTTTCGCAGCGGTGCCGCGGTTGACCCTCCCCCCGCGAAGCGGTGGGGAGGGTCGGCGAGCGCTACGCGCGAGCCGGGGTGGGGGGTAGTTTCACGTCGTGCGTCTGCCACAGGCCCCCCACCCCCGACCCCTCCCCACCACTCGCTTCGCTCGCGGGGGGAGGGGAGCGGAGAGGCCGTGCGGAGGACTGAGCAAGCTGCGGCAAGTAGCGCGAGCGGCTTTTTCATCATCGCGAACTTACTCGTTTCCTTTTCGAGCGACTTTATTCGCAGCCCTCGTCGAGAAAATCCTGCACCGTCTTGAACAGCATCATGCGGTTCTTCTCCAGCATCAGGTGATGCGTGGCTTCGGGCAGCATGACCAGCCGTTTGCCCGGCGAATTGGTCAGCAGTGAGAACACGGTCTGCGCCATGATCGGCGGGGTGTCGTGGTCCCACTCGCCGATGACGACGAGCGTCGGCGCCGCGATCTTGCCGGGGTCGTACATCGGCTTGCCCTTGGTCCAGAACTCCTGGGAGTCGGCCACCGTGCCGTTCGGCGCGCGTAGCACCGGCGGGTTTTGCTTGGCGCCTTCCGGATCCGTCGCCCAGGTGGCCTCGGCCCATTGCTCGAACCAGCCGGGCGGGATCAGGGCCGCCTGCTTGTCGGCCGGCACGCCGTTGAGCCAGCGCGCCTTGGCCTGCTCGCGCGTCACCGTGCGATAGGCGCCGAGCGGGCCGGGCCCGAGATTTTGCGAGAGCACCGACGGCGTGGTGCGCAGCCACGGCGGCGCGTAGAGCACCAATCGCGCGACCTTGTCGGGATTCTGGATCGTTGTGGTCGACATCAAGGTGCAGCCCCACGACCAGCCGAGCAGGTTGAGCCGCGGCACGCTGCGGCGCTTGAGCACCATATTGAGCACCGCGGTGATGTCCTTCACCGCGTCCGGCGTGCGCGCCACCGGCAGATTGTTCTGCATCGGCTCGCTCATCGCCTTGGGCCGCGTCGAGCGGCCGTAGCCGCGCACGTCGAGGCAGTAGACGTCGAAGCCGCGTGAGGCGACGTATTCCATCCACGATTGCCCGCCGAGCGGCAGGTCAATGCCGGTGTGCGCCGGATAGGTCGAGCCGTGTACCATCAGCAAGGTGCGCTCGGGCTTGAAGGTGGTGAGGTCGGCCGGCCGCTTGTTGCGGACATAGATTTCGATGCCGGGCTCGGATGGCACCAACATGTCTTCGGTGATGAGTGAGGTCATGGGGGCGACTCTGGTTAGGTGGGCACCCACCCCGCCACGTCATGACCGGGCTTGACCCGGGCATCGATGAGGCGGTGCGGAAAACAAAATCAGTACGGTTGGTCTCGTGGATGCTCATCATGGATTGCCGGGTCAAGCCCGGCAATGAGTGCGTCCGTGAGTTCGTTTGTCAGCATAGTGGGAGTCTGTGCCATGTGAAGTCACTACACATGTAGCTGAAAGCAACTGCGTCGCCGCGAGGCGGGGTGGAGAGCAACTGGAAGCGAACCGACAGCCCGTAGGATGACGAACCCGTTTCGGCGGCGTGCAGAGGCGAGCCTGCTCATTGAAGGCGAAGCCTGACCTGAAGGTCGACCGGTCGCACGAGGTGATAGGCACGTGACGACCGGGCTGCATAACGTGGTTGGGGGCGGGATGTCGGGAAGGCAAGCGGACGGAACGGAGAGACCTGCGGCGTTGGCGAAGCGCAGCAGGAGTCAGAGCCCGCATAGTACCGTTGTGGTCTGATGCATGGACCATTGAAGGAGGGGCTAGCAAAACCCGTCCAAGGAAAGGCAGGGCAGGAAGGTGGATGCATGAGGTCCATACCGGAGCAGAGAAGCACTGCAAGTGCCGAGAGGCTAAGCAAGGTGCAGAAACCCAAACGACAGTTGCAACTGGGCGTGGGTCGAAGCCGACGTATGGACCACTCGCATGCTGTCGGCGTTGGTAACGACGTCACAGGCGGCAAGTCGTGCCGTCCTCGCGAATGTCGGGCCGTTCGCGCTTTACACGGCCGGGCACGCAGCGAGACAGTCTCGATGAAGAAACCACCAACTGGAGAGCCGTATGCGGGAAAACCGCACGTACGGTTCGGAGGGCGGGGTCGGCGATAGCCGATCCCGACCCCTATCTCGTGGTGAGTGCGGCGGGATGGCGCCCACTGTCACACCCGGCAGTCCTTCATGATCTCCGGCTTGAACACGAGGCTATGGCCCGGCCGCTCCGGCGCGGTGATCATGCCGTCCTTGATCGGAACCGGATCGACGAACAGGTCGTTGGACAGACCCATGTCTTCGATCCAGGCGCCGTTCGGGATCGAGGCGAGCAACTGCACGTTCAATTCGGGAAACAGGTGTGGCGCCATCTGCAGGCCCCAGGTGTCGGCCAGCACCGAGATTTTCCGCAGATCGGTGAAGCCGCCGCGCATCGGATCGGGCTGCAGGATCGGGCAGCGTGGGTTCTCGAAGAACGGCCGCAGGTCATAGCGGGTGAAATGGGTCTCGCCGCCGACGATGCGGATGGGCAACGCCTCGGCGACGCGCACGTAGCCTTTGAAGTCGTCTGCCGGGACCGGCTCCTCCAGCCAGTAGATGTCATAGTCGACGATTTTTCTGCCCTGGTTGATGGCGACGTCGGCGCTCCAGCCCTGGTTGACGTCGATCATGATGTCGATGTCGGGGCCGAGCGCCTCGCGCATCCGCTTGACGTTGTCGACGTCGCGGCGGAGATCATTGGTGTGCGCCATCTGCATCTTGATCGCTTTGTAGCCCTGCTGTTTGTAGTGCAGCGCCTTGGCGATCATGCCGTCGCCGCCGGAGCCGCGGAAGCAGCCGGAGCCGTACACCGGAAGCTCGTTGCGGACGTGGCCCCACAGGCGATGCAGCGGCATGTTGGCGCGTTTGCCGATGGCGTCCCACAGCGCGATGTCGAGCGCCGACATCGCCATGGTGACGATGCCGCCGCGGTTGTAGGTCACGGTGCGCTTCCACAGATCGTTCCAGATGCCCTCGACTGCGGTGGCGTCCTTGCCGATGACGTGCGGAAGAATTGTTTCTTCCAGCGCAGCGTTGATGGTCTTCAGCCCGGGCCGGAACGAGAACAGATAGCCCATGCCGACGATGCCGCCCTTGGTCTCGACCTCGAGCACCAGGAGATTGCGCGCGTCGCCGAAGGCGTGACCCTTGAGCCACGGCGTATCCGGCCACGGCACGCGCAAAAAGGTGGTGCGGACGGATTTGATGATCATGTCGGTCATGGTGTGATTCCATTCAGGGTCGGTTCGACGCATTCATCATAGCCCGGCATGCGGGCGATAAATTCACCCGAGTGCAGGCTTTGTGCGAGACGCGCGAAGCCTTGCGGGATCATTCTTGTCTCGCGGGACCACAGACCGGCGTCTTTGTAGCGGCCAAGGGAGCTGGCGAGAATGTCCTGCGGCACGTCGCGGAAGAATGTCTTCACTGCCTTGGCCAGCTCTTCGGCCGGATTGGCGTAGAGCCACGCCAGGAGCTTTGCGGTGGCGCGCGTCATCGCCGCGAATTCATTGCGGTGCTTTGCGCAAGCCTCGCGGGTCGCGATGAAGGCGGTATAGGCGGTCGGGCCGCGCGTGCTTGCGGCATACAGGATATCGCCGGCGCCGTCCTGTTCGGCCATCGAGATGAACGGCTCGAACGCCTGCATCACGTCGATGTCGCCGGCCTTGAGTGCATTGTAATTGCGGGTCATGGCGCGGTCGGAGAACCGCGGCAGCCTGGCTGGATCGATACCCTGGTCGCGGAGGTCCTGTTGCAGGCACATCCACGGTGTCGGCACCTCCGACACCGACGCGAATTTCTTGTTTGGCAGGTCGGTGAGACGGAACGCGCTTGCGCCCTTCTTACCGATCAGGAAAAACGGATCGTGCGACACCACCTCGCAGAAACTTACCAGCGGCGAACTTTTATCCTGGTCGTGCGCCTTCATCACCCGCATCGGTCCGCCCCAGGTGATGTCGATCGAGCCATCGAGCAGCTTGGGCACGGCGTCGCCCGGCGCGTCCGACGTGAGCAGCTCGACCTCGATGCCTTCGCGCTTGTAGAAGCCGAGCGCATGCGTCGCGTAGTACGGCGCATAGAACACCGCGCGAAAATTCTCCATGAGCCGGATCGGCATAGAATTCTGCCTCGATCTTTTATAGCAACCTCTCGGCGGTCATGCGCGGGCTTGACCCGCGCATCCATGAGGCCGCGCAACAGTGTAGATGGTAAGGCCGATCTCGTGGACATTCAGCATGGATTGCCGGGTCAAGCCCGGCAATGAGTGCGTCCGTGAGTTCGTTTGTCAGCATAGTGGGAGTCTGTGCCATGTGAAGTCACTACACATGTAGCTGAAAGCAACTGCGTCGCCGCGAGGCGGGGTGGAGAGCAACTGGAAGCGAACCGACAGCCCGTAGGATGACGAACCCGTTTCGGCGGCGTGCAGAGGCGAGCCTGCTCATTGAAGGCGAAGCCTGACCTGAAGGTCGACCGGTCGCACGAGGTGATAGGCACGTGACGACCGGGCTGCATAACGTGGTTGGGGGCGGGATGTCGGGAAGGCAAGCGGACGGAACGGAGAGACCTGCGGCGTTGGCGAAGCGCAGCAGGAGTCAGAGCCCGCATAGTACCGTTGTGGTCTGATGCATGGACCATTGAAGGAGGGGCTAGCAAAACCCGTCCAAGGAAAGGCAGGGCAGGAAGGTGGATGCATGAGGTCCATACCGGAGCAGAGAAGCACTGCAAGTGCCGAGAGGCTAAGCAAGGTGCAGAAACCCAAACGACAGTTGCAACTGGGCGTGGGTCGAAGCCGACGTATGGACCACTCGCATGCTGTCGGCGTTGGTAACGACGTCACAGGCGGCAAGTCGTGCCGTCCTCGCGAATGTCGGGCCGTTCGCGCTTTACACGGCCGGGCACGCAGCGAGACAGTCTCGATGAAGAAACCACCAACTGGAGAGCCGTATGCGGGAAAACCGCACGTACGGTTCGGAGGGCGGGGTCGGCGATAGCCGATCCCGACCCCTATCGATGTGGTGAGGTTACGGTCTATCTCTGCTTCCGTTTTCGCACATCACCGCGCCTGCGCGTGATAGACGGAATTCGGCCGCATGTCGGTGGCCGACGCGACGCGGTTGCTCATGTTGAAAAAGCCGGCAACCGCGGCGATGTCCCAGATGTCGCGATCGGAGAAGCCGGCGCGGCGCAACGCCTCGCGGTGCTCCTCCTCGACGGTCCAGGGTTCGGCGGTGAGCCGCACCGCGAAGTCGAGCATGGCGCGCTGCCGCCTGCTCAAGCGCGCGGCGCGATAGTTCATCGCCATCAGCTCGCCAAGCGCCGGATCGCCCGACATGGCGCGCACCGCTGCGCCATGCGCCACCAGGCAGTAGTAGCAGCGGTTCTGCGACGACACGGCAACCGCGATGATCTCGCGCTCGAGCTTGCTCAAACCCGACGGTGCCAGCATCAGGTCGTTGTACATGGCGACGAAGGTCTCGAGCTTGGCATTGTCGAAGGCGTAAGCCGACAGCACGTTCGGCACGAAGCCAAGTTTTTCGGCGCATTTGGCAAAATAGGCCGCCATGGCGGGCGAAAGCTCGCCGCCTTTCAGGGAAAGTGCGGTGATCTTGGTGTCGTCGCTGGCGGTCTGGCGCGCCATGGCCGGTATCGCCGGCTTGGGCAGCCTTGCCTTGATATTGCTGGGTTTCTTTCGTTTCGTTGGCACGTCATAGCCTCCGGGCAGGATGTTGACGGAAGCCTACAACCCTTCCGCCGCCGGGCGAAACCACTACAGTCATCTGGGGCTGCTGCGATTGATTCGCTCATGATGGATGTCAAGACCGCCGATCGTCCCGCGGCTGAGGAGCGCGCCGCGCGCTCGCGTATCGACGCGGCCGCGGAGCTTCTGCGCGGCGGCGAGGTGCCAGCCGATTTCGTCGCGCTGCTGTTCGGCAACGCCGCGGCCGAGGATCTGGTCGGCTACAAGGCGGATGAGCTGGCGGCGCTGGCCGGCGAAGCCCACGCATTC
The DNA here is from genome assembly GCA_963702635.1 of uncultured Alphaproteobacteria bacterium. Classification (GTDB taxonomy): domain Bacteria; phylum Pseudomonadota; class Alphaproteobacteria; order Rhizobiales; family Xanthobacteraceae; genus Z2-YC6860. Next base: position 678,817 of record CAVPDL010000001.1, on the reverse strand, counting down.
CTCGAGCGCCGCAAGCCGGGCGTGCCGAAAGTCCGCGTCGACCAGCCAAGGGCGAAGAGCGACTGTCTCGACGTCATTTCGACGATCGACATCATCAACGATGACATGCCGTTCCTGCTTGACTCGGTGATGGGCGAATTGACCGAGCGCGGTCTGGCTGTCCGTCTGGTTGTCCACCCGATTCTTGCGGTCGAGCGCGACAAGTCAGGCAGGCTCACTGCGCCGCCTGCGGCGGCGAGCCGCAAGGATGGCGAGGTCCGCGAGAGCTTCATCCATATCCACGTCGCGCGGATCGAGGATGCAGAGCGGCGCGCCGAGATCGTGCAAGCTCTGGACAACGTGCTTACTCAGGTGCGGCTCTGCGTGCAGGACTGGAAGCCGATGCTCGGCCGCATCGGCGACACGATCAAGGAGTTGAAAGCCAATCCGCCGCCGGTGCCGGTGGATGACATCGCCGAGGCCATTCAGTTCCTGGAATGGCTTGCGGCCGACAACTTCACCTTGTTCGGCGTCCGCGATTACGTCTTCGCCGGCAAGAGCCGCGATCTCGCTCCGGCGGCCGCCTCGGGCCTCGGTATCCTGCGCGGTGACGACATCCCGGTGTTCACCCGCAACGGCCAGGCCGTGACCATCGCGCCGCAGGTCCGCGCCTTCTTCGACGAGCCGAAGACGCTGATCGTCATGAAGGCCAACGTGAAGTCGCGCGTGCACCGTCGCGCCTATCTCGATTACGTCGGCGTCAAGCGTTTCGACCCCGATGGCAATCCGGTTGGCGAGCTTCGCATCCTCGGCCTGTTCACCTCGACAGCCTATACGCGGTCGGCACGCGGCATTCCCTATCTTCGGCGCAAGGTCGACGCGGTGCTGCGGCGCGCCGGCTTCGATCCGAGCGGCCATTCCGGCAAGGCGCTGGTCAACGTGCTGGAAGGCTATCCGCGCGACGAGCTGTTCCAGATCGACGAGGATACGCTCTACGAATTCGCCCGCGCCATCCAGCAGCTCGACGAGCGCCCGCGCATCCGTGTGCTGGCGCGGCGCGATCGTTTCGACCGTTTCGTGTCTGTCCTGGTCTACGTGCCGCGCGAACGCTACGACTCGCAGGTCCGCGCCGAAATCGGAGAATATCTCGCCGACGTTTTCAAGGGCCACGTCAGCGCGTTCTATCCGTTCTTCCCGGAAGGGCCGCTGACCCGTGCCCACTTCATCATCGGCCGCGCCGGGGGCGCGACGCCGAATCCGGGCCGTGCGACCTTGGAGCAGGCGGTCGGCGCCATCGTGCGGACCTGGACCGACGCGCTGGGGGATGCACTGGGCGAGTCGTTCGAGCCGGCTGATGCCCGGGCGCTGTTCGGCCGTTATCGCGATGCGTTCTCGGAAGGCTACCGCGAGGTCTATTCGCCGCTGATCGCGGTCGGCGACATTCGCTTCATCGAGGCACTGTCGCCCGCCTGGCCGCTCGGGGTCGATTTCTACCATCGCGTCTGGGACGAGAAGCCGTCCGTCGGCCTCAAGGTCTGGAGTCATCGACGGCCGATCGCGCTGTCGGAGCGGGTTCCGGTGTTGGAGAACATGGGCTTCCGCGTGGTTGACGAGCAGACCTACCACGTTGCGGCGGAAACCCCAGGCCATCCGGGCACGTGGCTGCACGATATGGCGCTTGAGCGCGCCGATGGCCAGCCGGCCAATCTCGAAACGATCGAGAAGGCGCTGGAGGATTGCTTCAACGCGGTGATGCGCGGCGTTGCCGAGAACGACGGCTACAACGCGCTGGTGATGGCGGCGGGTCTCGGCTGGCGCGACGTGGCGCTGGTGCGAACCATCTCGCGGTTCCTCCGCCAGATCCGCGTGCCCTATTCGCAGGACTACATGTGGACGACGCTGCGCAAGCACGCCGCCTTGGCCGCGAAGATCGTCGATCTATACCACGCGCGGTTCGATCCGCGCCCGCCGTCAAAAACGCCCCCGTCGTCATTCCGGGGCGCGGGCGAAGCCCGCGAACCCGGAATCCATAACCCCAGCACTAAACTTGCGAAGACAGGGGTTATGGATTCCGGCTCTCGCGCTTCGCGCTCGGCCGGAATCACCGTGGAGAGGCAGCAGCGCGAAGCAGCAATCGCTGGCGAAATCGAAGAGGCGCTGAAAGTGGTCGAGAGCCTCGACGAGGACCGCATCGTCCGGCATTTCGTCAACGCGGTGCAGTCGGCGATCCGCACCAACTATTATCAGTTCGGCAACGACGGCCAGCCGAAGCCGGAAATCTCGATCAAATTCTCCAGCCGAAAGCTCGACGACATGCCGAAGCCTGCGCCGCTCTGCGAAATCTTTGTCTATTCGCCGCGGTTCGAGGCCGTGCACATGCGTTTCGGCAAGGTGGCGCGCGGCGGCATCCGGTGGTCCGACCGGCCGCAGGATTTTCGCACCGAAATCCTCGGCCTGGTAAAGGCGCAGCAGGTCAAGAACGCGGTGATCGTGCCGGTCGGCTCCAAGGGCGGCTACGTGCCGAAGCGCATGCCCGTGGGCGGCGCACGCGAGGCGGCCCAGGCCGAAGGCGTTGCGACCTACAGGCTCTTCATGCAGTCGCTGCTCGATATCACCGACAATCTCGACCTCAAGGGCGTGGTGCCGCCGAAGGACGTGGTGCGCCACGACGACGACGATCCGTATCTCGTCGTCGCCGCCGACAAGGGCACCGCGACCTTCTCGGACATCGCCAACGAGATTTCCGAACAGCACGGCTTCTGGCTGCACGACGCCTTCGCCTCCGGCGGCTCGGCCGGCTACGACCACAAGGGCATGGGCATCACCGCACGCGGCGCCTGGGAATCGGTGAAGCGGCATTTCCGGGAGATGAACACCGACATCACCAAGACCGAATTCATCACGGTCGGCGTCGGCGACATGTCGGGCGACGTGTTCGGCAACGGCATGTTGCGCGAGAAGACGATGAGGCTCGTCGCCGCGTTCGATCATCGCGACATCTTCATCGATCCCGATCCCGATCCCGAGAAAAGCTTCGCTGAGCGCAAACGTATGTTCGCGCTGCCGCGGTCGAGCTGGCAGGATTACGACAAGAAGCTGATCTCGGCGGGCGGCGGTGTGTTCCCGCGCTCTTTAAAGGAAATCGCGCTGTCCAAGGAGGCGCAGAAGGCGCTCGGCTTCAGCAAGGCCAAGGCGGCGCCGGCCGAGGTGATGAGCGCGATTCTGAAGGCGCCGGCCGATCTGTTGTTCTTCGGCGGTATCGGCACCTACATCCGCGCCTCCACGGAGGGCGACGACGCCGCCGGCGACAAGGCCAACGATCCGATCCGCATCGCCGGCAAGGATGTCCGCGTCAAGGTGATCGGCGAAGGCGCCAATCTCGGCATGACCCAGCGCGGCCGGATCGAGGCCGCGGGCAAGGGCATCCGCCTCAACACCGACGCGATCGACAACTCCGCCGGCGTCAACACCTCCGACGTCGAGGTCAACATCAAGATCGCGCTGAGCGTGCCGATGCGCGACGGCCGGCTGCCGATCAAGGCGCGCAACGTGCTGCTCGGCAAGATGACCGACGAGATCGCGGCGCTGGTTCTGCGCAACAACTATCTGCAGACGCTGGCGCTGTCGCTTGCCGAGCGGCGCGGCCTGGAGGATTTGGGCTTCCAGCAGCGGCTGATGCAGATCTCTGGAGCAGCGCGGCGAGCTCGACCGTGCCGTCGAGTTCTTGCCGGACGACATGGAAATTGCCGAGCGCGTGCGGCGGCAGCACGGGCTGACGCGGCCGGAGCTGTCGGTGCTGCTAGCGTATGCCAAGCTCTCGCTCTATTCCGACCTGCTCGATTCCAAGGTTCCGGACGATCCTTATCTCGGCCGCGAGCTCGCCCGCTATTTCCCCAGGGTGATCGCCGACAAGTTCCCTGACGCACTGGAGAAGCACCGGCTGCGGCGCGAGATCATCTCGACCCAGCTCGCCAACTCCATGATCAACCGCGGCGGGCCGTCATTTGTCGTCCGTATCGCCGATCAGACAGGCGCCGCGCCGGCCGCCATCGCGTTCGCCTTCGCTGCGGTGCGCGACAGCTATGGCATGCCGGCGCGCAACGAAGCGATCAACGCGCTCGACGGCAAGGTCGACGGCAAGGTGCAGCTCTCGCTCTATGCCGCGGTGCAGGACCTGCTGCTCGACCGCGTGGTCTGGTTCCTGCGCAACGCCGATCTGACCAAGGGTTTGGCCGGTGTGGTCGAGCATTATCGCGACGGCATCGGTGCGCTGACCAAGGCGCTCGACAAGGCGCTGCCGCCGGAGGCCGCTGCGGCGCGGGCGGCGCGGAAGCACGAGCTCGTCCGGTCCGGTGTGCCGGAGGCGCTCGCGAGCGACATAGCCGATATCCCGGAAATCGCGGCGGCGCCCGATGTCGTCCTGATCGCCGACCGCACCAGGAAACCGATCGCCACCATCGTTGCGACTTATTTTTCCGGCGAAGCCTATTTCCGCGTTGACCGCATCGTCGCGGCGGCGCGCGGCATCGTGGTGTCGGACTATTTCGATCGCCTGGCGCTCGACCGCGCGCTCGATTCGATTGGCGACGCTGAGCGCCGGCTGACCGCCGCGATGGTCGAGACCGGCAAGTCCGGCAAGGACGCGGTCGAGGCCTGGATCGAGCCGCGCCAGGTCGAGGTCGAACGCATCCGCGCCTCGATCCGGCAGATCGCGGGCTCGGGATTGACGCTGTCGAAGCTCACGGTGACGGCGAGTCTGCTCGGCGACCTCGCCCGCGGCTAGAAATATTATCAAGCGAAATCAGATACTTAAGAGGCGCTTACCGTCTCATCATGGGGTGTGCGAAAAGTCCAGAACCCCCGGCCCCTGCGGCCTGACTAACCGAACGAAGAGAACGCGATACACCAGGAGGGTGTCATGCGGCACACGTTCGGACAAAGCATCTTCGGCGCGGCGTTGGCCGGCCTGGTGCTCGGCGCTTTCGCGCAGCCCGCGAGCGCCATCGAGATTACGAAACACGCCAAGGATACGGCCGCGGTCAATGCAATCCAGCTCAAGGGCCGCATCGACGAGGGCGACACCTTCGACCTGCAGGCCTACATCGCCGGCTTGCCGAAGAAGGCCCATGTCGTGGTCTATCTGAATTCGCCCGGCGGCAACCTCGGCGAAGGCATGAGGCTCGGCAAGTTTTTCTACCAGCACAAGATCGAGACCGTGATCGAGACCAAGACCGCTTGCGCCAGCGCCTGCGCACTTGCCTTCCTCGGCGGCCGCGACGAGTCCGGCAAGCCGCTGCGGACCAAGGCCTCCAACAGCGGGCTCGGCTTCCACTCCTTCACGCGCGATTTCGACAAAGACAAGAGCTACACCGCGGACGATCTGAAGATCGTGGTGCAGCGGACGCAAAGCACGGTGTATGTCGTCGCCGACTATCTGAAGGCGATCGGCACCGACATGGACGTGATCCGGCTGATGCTGAAGGCGCAGGCCAACGAGATGAACTTCCTCACCAACGACGACGCGCTTGCGCTCAACATCCGGGTGTTCGACGAGAAGCGCAACCAGGTCGTCGATCCCGAGCAGGTGATGGACCGGTTGAACGCCTCGCGCTCGCTGGCGAACCGCCCGAACCCGGGCACCACGGCGAAGGCCGAAGGCAAATCGCCGACGTGAGTGTGGGGACTGGAACTGCAAAAAGCTCACGCCCCAAGCGTGGGCTCTTTGCGTGGTCTATCCGCGAGTCATTGCCGGGCTTGACCCGGCAATCCATGATGCTTTTCGGCCATGGCAGACTATTTTGTCTATATCCTTGCAAACAAGCCGCGCGGGACTTTGTATGTCGGCGTTACAAACAATCTTGTCTGCCGCATTCATGAGCATCGCGAGGGTGCGGTCCCCGATTTCACCAAACAGTATGGGCTAAAGCAGCTGGTCTATTTCGAAAAGTACGACGCACCGTCACTCGCCATCCAACGCGAAAAGAACATCAAGCATTGGTCTCGAGCCTGGAAGCTCGATCTCGTCAATTCATCCAATCCGCAATGGCGTGATCTGTATGCGGATATCACGCGTTGAGATGCATCATGGATTGCCGGGTCAAGCCCGGCAATGAGTGCGTCCGTGAGTTCGTTTGTCAGCATAGTGGGAGTCTGTGCCATGTGAAGTCACTACACATGTAGCTGAAAGCAACTGCGTCGCCGCGAGGCGGGGTGGAGAGCAACTGGAAGCGAACCGACAGCCCGTAGGATGACGAACCCGTTTCGGCGGCGTGCAGAGGCGAGCCTGCTCATTGAAGGCGAAGCCTGACCTGAAGGTCGACCGGTCGCACGAGGTGATAGGCACGTGACGACCGGGCTGCATAACGTGGTTGGGGGCGGGATGTCGGGAAGGCAAGCGGACGGAACGGAGAGACCTGCGGCGTTGGCGAAGCGCAGCAGGAGTCAGAGCCCGCATAGTACCGTTGTGGTCTGATGCATGGACCATTGAAGGAGGGGCTAGCAAAACCCGTCCAAGGAAAGGCAGGGCAGGAAGGTGGATGCATGAGGTCCATACCGGAGCAGAGAAGCACTGCAAGTGCCGAGAGGCTAAGCAAGGTGCAGAAACCCAAACGACAGTTGCAACTGGGCGTGGGTCGAAGCCGACGTATGGACCACTCGCATGCTGTCGGCGTTGGTAACGACGTCACAGGCGGCAAGTCGTGCCGTCCTCGCGAATGTCGGGCCGTTCGCGCTTTACACGGCCGGGCACGCAGCGAGACAGTCTCGATGAAGAAACCACCAACTGGAGAGCCGTATGCGGGAAAACCGCACGTACGGTTCGGAGGGCGGGGTCGGCGATAGCCGATCCCGACCCCTATCTCGCGGGTAGGTTCGGGGTGAACTCCGAGATCGGTGCCGTAGCTCAATGCCGGAAATGCCGGGTGCCGGTGAACACCATGGCCACGCCATGCTCGTCGGCAGCGGCGATGACCTTGTCGTCATTGACCGAGCCGCCGGGCTGGATCACCGCGGTGGCGCCGGCTTCGATTGCGACCAGCAGGCCGTCGGGAAACGGGAAAAACGCGTCGGAGGCGACCACCGAGCCCTTGGTCTGCGGTGCCGCGAGCTTCAGCTCGTTCGCCGCGTCCTCGGCCTTGCGCGCCGCGATCCGCGCGGCATCGACCCGGCTCATCTGGCCGGCGCCGATGCCGACGGTGGCGCGATCCTTGGCGTAGACAATGGTGTTCGACTTCACATGCTTGGCAACGCGAAAGGCAAAGCGCAGATCGTCAAGCTCCGCCGCCGTCGGTGCACGCTTGGTCACGATGTTCAATTGCATCTCGTCGACGGTGGCGTTGTCGCGCGACTGCACCAGGAGGCCGCCGGCCACCGATTTTACCGTGAGTCCCGAAGCGCGGGGATCGGGCAGACCGCCGGCCAACAGCAGACGCAGGTTCTTCTTCGCCGCGACAATTTTGATAGCAGCATCGCTTGCATCGGGGGCGATGATCACCTCGGTGAAAATCTCGGTGATGGCCTTCGCCGCCTCGGCGTCGAGCGTACGATTCAATGCGACGATGCCGCCGAAAGCCGAGGTCTGGTCGCAGGCCAGCGCCTTGCGATAGGCCTCAAGGAGGCTTGCGCCTTCCGCCACGCCACAGGGGTTGGCGTGCTTGACGATGGCAACCGCGGCGGTGCGCTTCGGATCGAACTCGGCGACGCATTCATAGGCGGCGTCGGTATCGTTGATGTTGTTGTAGGAGAGCTGCTTGCCCTGAACTTGCCGCGCGGTAGCGACGCCAAAGCGCCGCTCCGGCGCCCGGTAGAACGCGGCACTCTGGTGCGGGTTCTCGCCGTAGCGTAGCGCCTCGGCGAGCCTGCCGCCGAAGGCGCGGAAGGCCGGCGCCCGGTCGCCGAGCTCGTTGGCGAACCAGTTCGAAATCGCCGCGTCATAGCTCGCAGTGCGCGCGTAGGCCTTGGCGGCGAGCTTCTTGCGGAGCGCCAGAGTGGTGGCGCCGCCGTGCTGCGACAGCTCGGCCAGCACCACGGTGTAGTCCTCCGGCTCGACAACGACCGCGACATCGGCGTGATTTTTGGCGGCGGCGCGGATCATCGCCGGGCCGCCGATGTCGATGTTCTCGATGCAGTCGTCGTAGTCCCCGCCCTTCGCGACCGTCGCCTCGAACGGGTAAAGGTTGACGACGAGCAGATCGATCGGCGCGATGCCGTGTGTAGCCATCGCCGCGGCGTGGGCCTTGTTGTCGCGGACCGCGAGCAATCCGCCGTGCACCTTCGGGTGCAGGGTCTTGACCCGGCCGTCCATCATCTCCGGGAAACCAGTCAGTTCGGAAACGTCCCGCACCGCGAGGCCCGCGTCCTTCAGCGCCCTGGCGGTGCCGCCGGTCGAAATGAGTTCGACGCCATGAGACGCCAGCCCGCTGGCGAACTCGACGAGCCCGGTCTTGTCCGACACCGAGATCAATGCTCGACCGATGCGTCGCGAATCCGTCATGGAGCGCTCAGCGGCAGCTCGGGATTGTCGTCGCGGCGCCGGCCGGCGCCGCCGCCGGGCGACGGGACGTGCAGCAGGCTCCAGTGTACACGCGGGACCTTTCGGGCGCGTCCGTAGATCGCGATCTGCACGGTGCGGCGCGGCCCGTCGGCGCCGGCGAGATAGACGCTTTCCTCGATTTCCACGCGATCCTCGTAGGCGTTGAAGGTCCAGACTTCGCGGTTCGGCAGCACAAGCATGGCGCCATGGCCATCGGTCAGCTTGTTGGCCTTGACCGACGGATGAAGATGGAACCGCGCCGCAAACTCGTCAGCGATGTCCTGCGGGATCATATCGCCATCGGTGGAGACAAACAGCTCCTCACCGTCGACACGGTTGCCGTCGGCGGCGAGCTTCAGCGCGCGCTGGTGCGTTACCTTGAAGCGGTCGGCGTAGCCGTCATGGGACGCGCGCAGGATGACCGCATCGCTGCGATCCTCGCGCGAGATCTGGACGTTGCTCGGGCCGCTGACGATCGGCGTGCCTATAATGCGTTTGAACGAGCTGCCCTCGAGGAAGCGGCACGACGAACTGTCGTTGAACACGACGGTCGAATGGGCCGCGGTGGCGCGAGCGACATGCCGCCAGGTCTCGCGGTTGGTGCCGGGCAGGCCGCAGTTCACCACGATGCGCTGCAAGCCGTGCGACAGCTCGAACGACAGGCAGCCGGCGTGGGCCTGCTGGCTCATGTTGAGCGGCGGCGGCCGGCCGGTGTCCATCAGCATCAGCATCGGCCCGGCCTCGATGCGCTGATAGCCGGAGTGCGGCGCGTTCGATAGCGGCGCGCCGCGCGCATCGTCATAGGCGAGGATTGTCGCCATGACATCGGGCAAGGTCGGCCCCATACCGTTGAAATGGGCGAAATTGCCGTCGCCGTGACGGAAAAACCGCATCATCGGCATCATCCGGTCGATGGCGTTGTTGAGTTGCGGCGGCGGAGCGATGTTTCTGGCGGCGAAGGCGTGGCGCAGCGGCAGAAGATCGAGCAGCAACTCGACCAGTGCGCCAGGATTGCGGCTGACGTGGCCGCCGTCCGGCAGCACCTGCCGTTCGATCTCTGCGACAAGTTGCTTCATGGTGCGGCGCATGTGCCGCGCCTGGCCGGACATGCAGAGTGCGGCGTAGCTGAGTGCGACCAGCGCCTGTATGCGGGGCACGCCGTCGCGCGCTTCGGCGGCGGTGTGTCGGAGGTATCGGACCTGTCGGACAAGGCTGCGCAGGAAGCGCCGATAGAACGGGTCGTCGGCATCGTGCAGGATCAAGGGCGCCTGGCTGAGCCACGAGGTGATGCGGCGCGCCAGGATCTCGGGTTGCCAGCCGACCGCGTGGTACGAGCCCTGCAGGCCTATCCATTCGTCAACCAAGGCGCGGGCATTGGCGCGGGTGATGCCGGATTCGGCGGCCCGCAGATGACGCAGCCAGCCGAAGCCGAGCAGGGTCGCGACCCATTCGTCCGAAGGCGGCGGGATCTCGAACGGCGAGCGACCGTCGCTGATCACCACCTTGCCGTTGAACGCGAAGCGGCCGGAGTAGATTTCGCCGGCACGGGTGCTGTCGGCGGTGCGCAGGTCCTGCGGCGCGATCAAAAGCCGTTCGGCCCGGCGCGGGATGAAGCTCAAACGGATGAAAGGATGGCCGCGCAGGCGCCCGGCGATGCTGCGCAACGCTCGCCGTCCCAGAAGCACCGTCAGCTTGGCCCGCTCCGCAATCGACAGGCCCGCCATGAAAGCGTCCGCCTCTCAGTAAAATTGCGGGCGCCCGTCGCCCCGCCTTCCCCGTGTCACATATAGCGAAGGGCGAAACTGCGGCCAACCGGGGGCAGACCGGCTAAGTGGCTTAATTTCTTGTGATTCGCGCGGCGTAGAAGCCGTCGAGCCCGGCCATGCGAGGCTCGGCATCGGGCCAGTGGCAAGGCAGCGTACGCATCTCGCCGTTGGCGGTAAGGAACCCGGCTTGGCCGGCAATTTCGTTGGCCTCGACCGGGCTGCGGGTCAGGTTTGGGTTGCGGCCAAGCAACGCCGCGACCTGCCGCTCGCCTTCTTCGCTTTCCAGCGAACAGGTGCAATAGACCAGCATGCCGCCCGGCTTCAGCAGTGTCGCAGCGTTGTCGAGCAGCCGAGTTTGCAAGGCGGCAAGCTTGGCGAGGTCGGCTTCGGACTTGAGCCACGGAATGTCCGGGTGCCGCCGGATCGTGCCGGTCGAGAAGCACGGCGCGTCGAGCAGCACGGCATCGAACGGCCCTGCTTGCCATTGTGCGGCATCGGCTTCAATGATTTCAGCGCTGAGTTTCACCCGTTCCAGATTTTGCCTAAGGCGTTTGAGCCGAGCAGGCGAACGATCGACCGCGGTCACCTGTGCGCCGGCTGAGGCAAGCTGTGCGGTCTTGCCGCCGGGTGCGGCGCAGAGGTCGGCGACCGACTTGCCGCGGACATCGCCAAGCAGTCGCGCGGGCAACGCGGCGGCCGCGTCCTGCACCCACCATTCGCCATCGCCGAAGCCTGCAAGCTGCGTCACCGGGCCGGACGCGACAAGCCGCACCGATCCGGTCGGCAGCACGCGGCCGCTGAGCTTGTCGGCCCAGGCCTGCGGATCGTTCCTGACCGTCAGATCGAGACCAGGCTCCTGCGTGTGCGCAGCAGCGATGGCGCGGGCGGTTGCCTCGCCGTAATGCGCGATCCAGCGCCGCATCAGCCATTCCGGCGTGTCGAGAAGCACGGCGTCGAGCGCGGCGAGCTGGCTCTTGCCGTCGCGCGCGAGCCGCCGCAGCACCGCGTTGATGAGGCCGGAATAGCGCGAGGCGTGGCGGTCGGCCTGGGCCAGCCGCACCGAAAGATCGACCGCGGCGTGATCGGCCACGTCGAGAAACAGAATTTGAGCGGCGCCGGCCAGCAGCACCGGTTCGACCAGCGGCGCCTCGCGCGGCACGCCGCGCTCAAGCCGCGCCCCGAGCAGATGCCGCAAGGTTCCGAGCCGCCGCAGCACAATCGCGACGATGGTCCGCACCAGGGCGCGATCGCGCTCCGGCAAGGTCCCGAGATCGGTGGTCTCCAGCAGTTCGTCGAGCGGCCGCTTTCGTTGCAGCACGCCGCCGACAATGTCGGCTGCGATGCGGCGCGCGGCGAGACCGGGCGTCGGCGATGTGGGAGCGGTTGGCATGCGCGTCTGTCATGCCCCGCTTTTGCCGCGCGTGACAATGTGCGTGCCGCGCTGGCGGCCTTGACAGCGAGGCGTTGGCGGACATCTAACCGCGCATGGCCTCGCCCGACGATCGGTCCGGAAAGTCCGGCAAGCCGCTGCCGCCTGCGGCCGAGCGGGCGCTGCAGGAGGCGGCCGAACGGCGCGCCAAGGCGGCTCTGGAACGAGCCAAGGAGGTTGGCGGTCCCAGCGGACCCGAACCAACCCGTTACGGCGATTGGGAAAAAAAGGGTCTGGCGTCGGATTTTTGACCCGATCGGCCGATGCCGCCTTTTGCAGGATCCCAGGCTTGCTTCTGGTTTCAGAGACGGTTGTGTTCGGCGGGGCGACTCGGTTATATAGAGGACGTGTTCACTGGTGCAGTCGGCGCCACCGCGAGGGTGGCAAACGGCGGTTCTGAGCAGGCCGTAAGTCGAAACCGGCGCAGACACTGAAAGCCCCGGAAGGAGGTGGCTTTTAAAAATGAACCCACCAAGTAGAGGCGGCGCGCTATCGGTCTGTACCCCCGGTGGCGCGCCGCCGCTATTTGTATATAGATAATGGCGAACCGTCTTCAAGATTCTAGGCGGATCGTTGCGTCCACCTAGTTGAATATTACGACGAGCGGGAGACCGAGCGGCGACTCGCGCTGCCGAGCTTGCGCCGCGCATTCGCTGTGCCGCCAACTCCAGTTGAAGGACATTCCCAAAAAACACTCCAAGCAGCCGCGAACATTGAAAGACCCTCAATCGCGCTTCGCGGCGCAAACGCCGCAACGCCCGCAAAAGCCTAGCCGCCTGAAACTCCGAAATTCTCGCTAATGAGATGGCCCGTACTGAGGCGCTTGCCTTCGCCACCGCGCACTGCAAGTACAGCACGTTCCCCGTCAGTGATCGTTCTCCGGTGTTGTAGCGGAAATCAAATTCCGCGAGATAACGATGCAAATTCTTCTCTGCGCAATGCTGGTAGTTGCCTCTCATTCCGCGCTTGAAGATTGAGAACATAGCCTTCAACGGTATTCGCGTCCACGTCGCCGCGCACATATTCCTTGGCGCGTGGTTGACAGTTTCGTGCGCCGCAAATTCTCGCCCGACCTTGACGTACAACTTGCTTTCATCGGTGTGCAGGCGGCTTTCGCGTGCTACGTTCTCGCTCACGATCTTCGCTGACCCTCTCTCCGTCGTCCTTCCCGAACATGGAACGAACGCAACGAACCGCCGCGCTCTACTAGTTCTATCGATGGCGCGCTTATTGCGCAGTGCCAGATCGTCCACTCCTTGTGGCTGTGTGTAGCGTTTACGTTTTTGCGTCTCGCGCGGCACATCGTATCTTGCCGTGGTAAGCCTCATCTGCCTCCACGATCTTGCCACGGCCTCGCCCATCATCCGCTGGTCGAGGCCGCCACGATATATTCCTTCTTACGAGACTATTGTCCGCAGGCCTTGGCGGCGCCGGAACGCTGCCGGCCGCGGCGGCATTCGCGATCGGGCTCGGCGTTGGGGCGAGTATCGCTCCGGTGACCGCGAGCCGGAACGCCATGCCATTGCCGCCGCCTGCGCCGGCGGTTCGATCCGAAACGGTGCGGGTGGCGCATCCCGCCGAGGTGTTGCGCGTCATCGACGGCGACACGTTCGAGGCGCGGGTCAATCTGTGGCCCGGTCTCGACGTCACCACACGCGTGCGGCTGCGCGGCATCGACGCGCCGGAGCTCAAGGCTCGTTGCGGCGAAGAGCGGATCAAGGCGGAGGCCGCGCGCGATGCGCTCCGCGCCATTCTTGATCAGGGCGAGGTCGGCATCCGCCATGTCACGCTCGACAAGTACGGCGGCCGCGTTGTCGCCGATGCGTCGACGCAACGAACGCCCGACGTATCCTCGGCGCTGCTTGGCGCCGGACATGCGCGACGCTACGGCGGCGGTCACCGCGACGGCTGGTGCGGCTGACGAAAATCAGGAATCAGTCGCCAGCGATCGGTAAGCAGGCGATCTTTCGATCGCCGACCACCAACCGCTGGCTCCCGATCAGACCGCCGTCTCCTGGGTCAACGCGTGACGATCACCGGCGTGCCGACGCCGACGCGATCGTACAAATCGGTGATGTCCTGGTTGTACATCCGGATGCAGCCGTAGGAGACGAAGCCGCCGATCGAGCCCGGATTGTTGGTGCCATGGATCGCATATTTGCCGCCCGACAGCGTCAGTGCCGCGACGCCCATCGGATTGTTCGGCGCGCCGCCCGGAATAACGTCCGGCATGTTCGGGATGGTCGCGCTTGATGTCGGGCGGCGGTTCCCACGCCGGGCGAACGCGCTTGCTGTTGATGAACGACTTGCCAGCCCATTGGCGTCCGGCGCGGCCGACTCCGACCGGATAGGCCATCGCGCGGCCTTGGCCGAGCACGAGATAGAGCCGGCGTTCGTTGGTGCGGACCACGATGGTGCCGGGCGACACTTCGTCGTTGAAGGCGACGACGCTACCGCTCGCTGCGGCCGGCGTGGTGGCGGCGGGGATGACGAAGAGAGAAAGAGCGGCTGCCGCGATCGAGGCGGCGACACAACGGGACAGAGCACTCATAACGCAACGTCCTGACTAACGTTGCCGCATCTCTTAACCGATCATTAACCATAATTTTTCAGACGCGACAAGGATTTATAACGCTCTCGCGCTCGCAAACCTGACCTGTTTTGGGACATGGTTTTGCTGCAACCACACCCCTCTTGACCCGGACGAGCGTAGCGAGATCCGGTACCCAGCCCTCTCTGAATAGCAAGCTGGGCCCCGGATCTCGCTACGCTTGCGCCAGAGCACGAAGCCGAGAACGTCGCAATGCAGAGCGCGTCGGTTACGCAGCGCCGGCTTTGGCCTCGTGCTTCTTGTTCTGCCGGTTCTTCACCAGGTCATCGACCACGGTCGGGTCGGCCAAGGTCGAGGTGTCGCCGAGGTTGCCGTACTCGTCCTCGGCGATCTTGCGCAGGATGCGGCGCATGATCTTGCCGGAGCGTGTCTTCGGCAGGCCGGGCGAGAACTGGATCATGTCAGGCGAGGCGATCGGGCCGATCTCCTTGCGCACCCAGTTCACCAGCTCCTTGCGCAGTTCTTCGCTCGGCTGCTCGCCGGCCATCAACGTCACATAGGCGTAGATGCCCTGGCCCTTGATGTCGTGCGGATAGCCGACCACAGCGGCCTCCGACACCTTCGGGTGCGCAACCAGCGCGCTCTCGACCTCGGCGGTGCCCATGCGATGGCCGGCGACGTTGATCACGTCGTCGACGCGGCCGGTGATCCAGTAGTAGCCGTCGGCGTCGCGCCGGCAGCCGTCGCCGGTGAAGTACTTGCCCGGATAGGTTTTGAAGTAGGTGTCGATGAAGCGCTGATGATCGCCGTACACCGTGCGCATCTGGCCAGGCCACGACTCGACGATGCAGAGATTGCCGGAGGTTGCGCCGTCCAGCACCTTGCCTTCGGCATCGACGATCTGCGGCACGATGCCGAAGAATGGCTTGGTCGCCGAGCCCGGCTTCAGCCGCGTCGCGCCGGGCAGCGGCGTGATCAGGATGCCGCCGGTTTCGGTCTGCCACCAGGTATCGACGATCGGGCAACGGCCGTCGCCGACGACGCGGTGATACCACTCCCAGGCTTCCGGATTGATCGGCTCGCCGACCGAACCGAGCAGCCGCAGGCTCGTCCGCTTGGCCGCTCTTCACCGGACCTTCACCGGCCTGCATCAGCGCGCGGATCGCGGTCGGCGCGGTGTAGAAGGTGTTGACCTTGTGCTTGTCGCAAACCTCCCAGAAGCGCGACATGTTGGGATAGTTCGGCACGCCTTCGAACATCAGCGTGATGGCGCCGTTCGAAAGCGGGCCGTAAACGATGTAGCTGTGGCCGGTGACCCAGCCGACGTCGGCGGTGCACCAGTAGATGTCGCCGTCGTGATAGTCGAACACGTACTGGTGCGTGATCGACGTGTAGACCATGTAGCCGCCGGTGGTGTGCAGCACGCCCTTCGGTTTGCCGGTCGAGCCCGACGTGTAAAGGATGAACAGCGGGTCCTCCGCGCTCATCTCCGCGCATGGGCACTCCGCGGTCACCATCTTGGCGGCCTCGTGGTACCAGACGTCGCGCACCAGCTCCATGTTGACCGCGCCGCCGGTGCGCTTGACGACAATGACGTGATCGACGCCGCCGACCTTCTTGATCGCCTCGTCGGTGTTGGCCTTGAGCGGAATCTTGCGGCCACCGCGGACGCCTTCGTCGGCGGTGATGACGACGTTCGACTTGCAGTCCTCGATGCGATTGGCGAGCGAGTTCAGGCGAGAAGCCGCCGAACACCACCGAATGGATCGCACCAAGCCGCGCGCAGGCCAGCATGGCGTAGGCCGCCTCTGGAATCATCGGCATGTAGATGGTGACGCGATCACCCTTCTTGACGTTGCGGTTGCGCAGGATGTTCGCCATCCGGCACACCTCGTCATGCAGCTCCTGGTAGGTGATGTGCTTGCTGTCCTTTGGGTCGTCGCCCTCCCAGATGATAGCGGTCTGCTTGGCGCGCTTGGGCAGGTGCCGGTCGACGCAGTTGTAGGCGGCGTTGAGCGTGCCGTCCTCGAACCATTTGATCGAAACGTTGCCGACGTAGCTTGCGTTCTTCACCTTGCTGAACGGCCTGATCCAGTCGATGCGCTTGGCCTGCTCGCCCCAGAATCCATTCGGGTCCTTGATCGAGCGCGCGTACATCTCCTGGTACTTGGCGTCGTCGACATAACCGCGCTGCTTCCACTCGGCCGGAACGTCATAAATCTTGTCGTCAGACATCGTTTCCTCCACGCGAACGCCAATGTCGCTGCAAGGCGCGCTGATTGCGGACATTATGCGCCGGCCTGTCGACGAGCGACAAGGCGGCGCAGGGTGCACTTTCGTCGCGGGAAAGGGCTAGACTGGCCTCCGCCGTTCGCGGCTCCGCAAAGGCCGGCCATGATCAGACGCATTCTCGCGACCGCGCTCATTTTCGCCGCGCTGACAGGCGCTGCATTCGCGCAGCCCTGGCCCAACCGTCCGATCCGGGTCGTTGTTCCCTATCCGCCTGGCGGGGCGGTGGACCTCATCGCTCGGCTTTATGGGCAGGCGCTGACCGTGCGGCTGGGACAACCCGTCGTCATCGAGAACCGGCCGGGCTCGGGCGGCAATCTCGCAGGCGATATCGCGGCGCATGCCCCGCCGGACGGCTACACGCTGTTCCATGGCCCCGACAACGTGTTCATGAGCAACCCGCACATCTACAGCCGGATGCCGTTCGATCCGTTCAAGGACCTGGTGCCGGTTTCGAGCCTGTCGTCGAACCAGCTCGTGCTTGCTGTAAATCCGTCGGTGCCGGCCAAAACACTGCAGGAATTCGTCGAGCTGGCGCGCCGCACCAAACCGCCGATGTTCTATGGATCGATCGGCAACGGCAGCCAGCACCACCTGGCGATGGAATTGCTCAAGCAACACGTCGGCATCGATCTCATCCACGTGCCGTATCGCGGCGGAGCGGCTTCCGCGATCGGGCTCGTTGCCGGCGAGGTCAGCGCGATGTTCGGCGGCGGATCTCTGGTGCCGACCGTACACGCCGGCAAGGTGAGGGGACTGGCTTCGACCGGCAAGGTGCGCAATCCGGCGACGCCGGAGCTGCCGACCATCAACGAAATCTATCCCGGTTACGAGGCGCTGATCTGGCAAGGCCTGTTCGTGCCGGCCGGCACGCCGCAGCCGATCATCGACCGGCTGCGCGCCGAAATTCACCTCGTGCTGGCTCAGCCGGATTTCGCCAAGCGACTTGGCGACGCGGGAGCAGGCGAGCCTTACATCAGCACGCCCGAAGAGTTTGCCGCCCGCATCAAGGGCGACTACGAAAAGTATGGCAAGCTGATCCGGTCCATCGGCATCAAGGTCGAGTGAGCAGTCCGGCTCATTTGCCCATCCAGCCCAGGATCACGCCGATGATCAGTAGGGCGCCGAGCCAGTGCACGCTATCAATGACGGTGAGCATCACCCTGCGGGAGGTGAAAGCGTTGTTCACCGCCATCGTGGTCAGCACGAAACCGAACCAGCAGAATGCACCGGAGATTGCGCCAGCCCGCACGGTGAACATGTTGAGATGGACCAGGATGCCGTACAGCACCCAGGCCATCAGCAAGGCGCCGATGAAGGCGAGCACGAACGGTGCGGCATTGGCCAGCGCCGACTTGCCGACCTGCTCGGCTTTGCACTGCTCCAGCGTCTTGCCCTGCGCCGCGAGCCAGGGCTTGCTCAGCGTGGTGTAGTAGATGCCGCCGAAGATCCAGGCCGCCACGGCGGCGATCAGGATCGACAGAAAATTAACATTCGCGAAGCCCATGCGCTCCTCCCTGGCATTTCGCGGAGTATACAATGACGGCGGAGCGCCCGCAGCGAGGACATTCGATGCCAACCATCAATCCCGATCGTGTCCTCGGCGATCTCTATAAGCTCCGTACCTTCGGCACCTACAAGACCGGCGTGCACCGTCCGACGTTCTCGCCGGAGGACGTTGCTTCGCGCCAGTGGCTGGTCGAGCGCATGACCGAAGCCGGGCTCGACGCGGAGATCGATGGCATCGGCAACGTGTTCGGATGGAGCGGCGCCAAGGGCCGCAAAATCCTCGCCGGCTCCCACGTCGAGAGCCAGAACCACGCCGGTTGGCTCGACGGTCCGCTCGGCGTCATCTATGCGCTTGAGGCCGCTCGCGCCCTGCGCGAGGACGGAGCCGCTGGCGACCCCGGCATCGACGTCGTCGCCTTCTGCGACGAGGAAGGCCATTTTGGCAGCTTCCTCGGCAGCCGCTCGTTCGTAGGCGACGTTACCGAGGCCGAGATCGACAACGCCCGCGACCGCACCCGCGGCACGCCGATGCGCGAGGCGCTGGCGGCGGCGGGCTACGCCGGGCGGCCACGCCTGACCATCGACCCTAAGCGCTGCATCGGCTATTTCGAAGCGCATATCGAGCAAGGCCGCACCCTCGAAACCGCCGATCTCAAGATTGGCGTGGTGACCGGTCTGGTCGGCCTCTGGAACTATCGCATCACGGTCGAAGGTCAGCAGAATCACGCCGGCACCACGATGATGTGGGAGCGGCGCGATGCCGGCCTCGCCATGGTGCAGCTCCTGGCTGCGATCGACCGCCGCTTTGCCGAGATCAAGGCGCAGCGTACGGTTTGGACCATGGGCAGCGTGCGGTTCGAGCCGGGCGAGCCCAGCATCATTCCCGGCCGTGCCGGCGCCGTGCTGCAATTCCGCGACGACGACGTCACCGTGCTGGAGCGACTGGAGGCGGCTCTGCTCGAGATGGCCGAGCAGGCCCATCGCGCTGGGCCTTGTGCGGTGACGATCAAGAACACTCGCCGCGATGTGCCGCAGGCGATGGACAAGACCTTTCAGCAGGCGATTGACGAAGCTGCTGCGCGCCACGCGCCCGGGCTTGCGTTGCGGATGCCGTCAGGCGCGGTGCACGACGCGCAGATCGTCGCCCGCGTCATTCCCGCGGCAATGATGTTCGTGCCGAGCATCGATGGCATCAGCCATCACTGGGCGGAGAACACGGCGGATGGGGACATCGTGCTCGGCGCGCGGGTGTTCGCTGACGCGATTGCCAACGTGCTAATGAAATAGCCGGCTAAGCTTTCAGCCCGCCCATCTTGCAGACGAGCTTCCATTCGTCCGGCGTGACCGGCTGCACCGACAGGCGGCCGTACTTCACCAGCGCCATGTCCTTCAGCTTCGGTTCTTTCTTGATTGCTTCGAGCGTCACCGGCTTCGGCATCGGCTCGACCGCCTTTACGTCGACCACGACCCAGGGCTCGCCCTTTTCCGCGGTCGGATCGGGATGGTGCTCGCGGACGATCTCGACGACGCCGACGATGTCCTTGCCCTCGCCGGAGTGATAGAAGAAGCCGCGGTCGCCCTTCTTCATCTCCATCAGGTTCAGCTTGGCGGTGTGGTTGCGCACGCCGGTCCATTCGGTGCCCTTGGCGCCGGCCTTGACCTGCTGGTCCCACGACCAGGCACCGGGCTCGCTCTTCATCAGCCAGTAGCCATCGGTCCTCAATGCCGTCACGTCCTCCGACTCGGATCGGCCGGCGTCAGCAGCGAATCTCGATCGCCTCGTCCACGCTCATCGTCGCCGCGCCAGCACGGCGGCGACCGCCGACGAGATCGGCATGTCGACGCTTTCGCTCGCGCGCCATTTCCAGCAGCACCGGCGCGGTGAACGCGCCTTCGGCCAGCCCCGTCGTGCCGTGAATGTCGTTCGGCCGCTCGCCTTTGCCGAGATTGACGCCGAAGGTGAAATTGCGCGACTGCGGGCTGGAGCAGGTCAGGATCAGGTCGCCCAGTCCGGACAGGCCCATCATCGTTTCGGTCCTGGCGCCATAGGCGCGGCCGAACCGCACCAGCTCGGCAGAACCCGCGCGTGGTCAGCGCCGCCGACGCGCTGGCGCCGAGGCCGCGGCCGGCGACGATGCCCGACGCGATCGCCAGCACGTTCTTGGCAGCGCCGCCGATCTCGACGCCGCGCACGTCGGACGACTGATAGGGCCGGAATGTGCGCGACGCCAAGGCCTTGGCAAGATCGTCGCCAGCGCCTCGTCCTGCGCCGCGAGCGTCACCGCGGTCGGCAGCCCGCGCGCCACGTCGGCGGCGAAGCTCGGCCCGGACAGGATCGCCGGCATCGCGTTCGGCGCGCATTCGGCGATGACCTCGGTCATGAATTTGCGGGTGCCGTGCTCGATGCCCTTGGCGCAGGCGATGACCGGCGTGCGCGGCGCGATCGCCTCGCCCAGCGCCTTGACGACGGAGCGCATCGCCTGCGCCGGCACCACCAGCAGGACTGCGTCGGCGCGCGCGGCTTGCGCCGAGATCGCGCGTCACCGCGATCGATTCCTCGATGCGCACGCCGGGCAGGAACCGGCTCTCGCGCTTCCGCGCGAGCTGCTCGGCGTTGGCGGCCTCGTGCTCCCACAGCGTGACGGTGCGCCCGGCGCGCGCCGTCGACATTGGCGAGCGCGGTTCCCCAGGCGCCGCCGCCCAGCACCGCGATGCGGTCGAAGGCCATACGCTCATGCGCCCTGCTGCGCGCGACGGCGCGTGCCGCGGCCCGGCGACCTCGTCCAGCGGCCAGCGCGCGCGCGGCGCGAAGTCGAGCGGATCGGTGAGGCCGAGCGCCAGCCGCTCGGCGCCGGCCCAGGCGATCATCGCGCCGTTGTCGGTGCAGAGCTCGGCCGGCGGCACCACGAGCTTGATGCCGCCCTCGAAGGCGACCCGCTGCAGCGCCTTGCGGATCGCCTCGTTGGCGGCGACGCCGCCGGCGGCGACCAGCGCGGTCGGCGCGCCGTAGCGCTTGCGGAACAGCTTCATGCCGGCGCGCAGCCGGTCCTGGATCACCTCGACCACCGCCTGCTGGAACGACGCGCACAGATCGGCAACGTCCTGGTCGCTGAGCGGCGCGATCTTCTCCGCTTCGAGCCGCAGCGCGGTCTTCAGCCCCGACAGCGAGAAATCCGGCTCGGCGCGGCCCTGCATCGGCCGCGGCAGCGCGAACCGCGCCGGCGTTGCCGTGCGCCGCCTCCTTCTCGACCTGCGGCCCGCCGGGATAGCCGAGGCCCAGAAGCTTTGCGGTCTTGTCGAAGGCCTCGCCGATGGCGTCGTCCAGGGTGGTGCCGAGCAGGACGTAGTCGCCGACGCCGCGCACCGCGACGATCTGGGTGTGGCCGCCGGAGGCGAGGAACAGGCAATAGGGGAACGGCGTCGCCGAAGTGAGCCGCGCGGTCAGCGCATGCGCCTCGAGATGGTTGATCGCCATCAGCGGCTTGCCGTTGACCAGCGCGATCGCCTTGGCGGTGGTCAGCCCGACGATGACGCCGCCGATCAGGCCCGGCCCGGCGGCGGCGGCGACGCCGTCGAGGTCGCGAAAGATCTTGCCGGCATCGACCAGCGCCTTGGCGATGATGCGGTCCAGCGCCTCGACATGGGCGCGCGCGGCGATCTCCGGCACCACGCCGCCGAAGGCGGCATGCTCGCCGACCTGCGACAGCACCACGTTGGACAGGATGCGGCCCTGGCCGTTGCCGTCGCGCTCGACCACCGCGGCGGCGGTCTCGTCGCATGTGGTCTCGATTCCGAGTACAAGCATGGGGCTTTATTAGCATACCGGAGCATGATCCCGAAAAGTGGGAACCGGTTTTCGGACAAGATCATGCTCCCAAAGAAGAACGAGGCAACGTGGCGCAATCCTCCGGCACCATCCTGCGGCTCGGCACGCGCGGCAGCCCGCTGGCGCTGGCGCAGGCGCGCATGGTGCGCGAAGCGCTGGCCGCTGCTCACGGCTTCGATGCCGAGCGGATCGCGCTCGAAGTGATCCGCACCAGCGGCGACCGCATCCAGGACCGGCCGCTGGCCGAGGCCGGCGGCAAGGGCCTGTTCACCAAGGAGATCGAGGAGGCGCTGGCAGCCGGCGCCATCGACCTCGCGGTGCATTCGTCGAAGGACATGCCGACCGTGCTGCCGACCGGGCTCGTGCTGTCGGCGTTCCTGCCGCGCGAGGACCCGCGCGACGCGTTCATCAGCCGCAAGGCCAAGACGCATCGCTGCGCTGCCGCGCGGCGCGACGGTCGGCACCGCGTCGCTGCGCCGGCAGGCGATGGTGAAGCGGATGCGGCCCGATCTTGTCAGTCGTGCCGCTGCGCGGCAACGTCGAGACGCGGCTGCGCAAGCTCGACGAAGGCGTGGCCGACGCGACGCTGCTGGCGCTCGCCGGACTGAAGCGGCTCGGTCTTGCCGATGCCGCGACGGCGGTGCTCGACGTCGAGGACTTTCTGCCGGCGGTCGGGCAGGGCGCCATCGGCATCGAGACGCGAGCCGATGACGCGAAGACGCGCGACCTGCTCGCGGCCGATCAATCATGCCGACACCGCGAGCGCGCTGGCCTGCCGAGCGCGCCTTCCTCGCCGTGCTCGACGGCTCGTGCCGCACGCCGATCGGCGGCCACGCGACCGTCTCCGGCGGACGGCTGCGCTTCCGCGGCATGATCGTGAAGCCCGACGGCAGCGAGGCGTTCGAGACCACGCGCGAAGGCGACGTGCGGCGATGCCGAAAAGCTCGGCGCCGATGCCGGCGGCCGAATTGAAGGGCGCGCGCCGGCGCCGGATTTCTTCGCGCGGAGCGCAGCTGACGCATGCGGCTCTGCCTGCGTGCACGCCGGCTCCGGAAGCCGCGACAACGAGCGCACCGCCGCGGCCGCTGCGCGCGCGCGGCCACGAGGTCGATCTGCTGGCGCCGCTGTTGCGGATCGAAGCCGTCGCCGACGCCGATCTCGGCTCGGCCGCCTTGGCCGGCGATCCTGTTGACCAGCGCCAACGGCGCGCGCGCGCTGGCCGCGCCATCCCCGGCGCGGCGAGCTGATGGCGCTGCCGGTGCTGGCGGTGGGCAACAGCAGCGCCGAGGCTGCGCGGGCCGCGGGCTTTGCCGATGTCGCTTCCGCCGACGGCGACGCGCGGCGATCTCGCGCGGCTCGCTGCCGAACGCTTCGCCGGCGCGAAAGCGCCGCTGCTCTATCTCGCCGGCGAGGATCGCGTCCGGCGAACTCGACGGCGCCGGGCGTCGCGGTGCGCACCGTCGTGGTCTATCGCGCCGCCAAGGCCGGGCATTTCCCGGCGGAGGTGCGCAATGCGCTTGGTGCAAGGACGAGATCGACGGCGTGCTGCATTTTTCCCGGCGCAGCGTGGAGGCTTATGTCGAGTGCGCCGGGCGATGTCGGCGCAGCGGCGCATGGCGCCGGTGCATTATTGCCTGTCGGCGCGGGCCGCCGAGCCGTTGCGGAGGGCCGGAGCGGCGCATATTCGCATCGCGGCGCACCCGGACGAGGCGAGCCTGCTCGCTTTGGTCACGCCAAAGTCGTAGTCGAATTGTCTAGAATGGCCGCATGACCGATGAAAGCAGCTCTCCGCCGGCCGGGCCGGGCGGGCGCCGCAAGCGGCCGCCGACCGTGATTAATCTGGAGGCGACCGACGTGACGCCCGAAACCGCCGCGCCCGAGCCGCCGCCGGCCGAGGCTCCGGCTGGCGCAGCGGACGCGCCGCCGGTTCCGCCGCCTGATACGGCTGCTGGAGGGCCATCGGAGCCGCCGCTTCCGCCGCCACCCTCCGAGGAGCCGCCCGGTCCACGGCGCGTCATCGGGTTGGCTGCCGGATGGTGCGTCGTGGACGCATGTCGGCGCCGGCATCGCCGGCGCGATCGGCGGGCTTGGCGTGTTCGTGCTGCTGTGGCTCGGCGGCGCGCTGCCCGCCGTCCGCGACGCCTCGGCCGACGTTGGGCCGCAGCTCGCGGCGATCCAGCAGCAGTTGAAGGAGCTTTCCGATCGCCCGGCTCCGGCATCCATCGATCCGAAAGCGCTGGACGCGATCGCCGCGCGGCTCGCCAAGCTCGAGGCCGCGCAATCCACGCCGCGTGGCCCGGCGACTGATCCGGCGATCGCCGGCCGGCTTGGCGCCGCCGAAGCCGCCGTGAAATCGGTTGCCGACCACAGTCAATGCGCTGGCGCAACGTATCGATGGCCTCGACGGGGCCGTGCGCGACACCAATGCCAGGATCGAAAAGCTGACCGCAGCGCTCGGCGAAGTGCAGACGGCGCTTCGCACCTCGCCGGCCGGCAGCGACCGCGCCTCGCGGCTGGCGGTTGCGGCGGCGGCGCTGCGGAACTCAGTCGAGCGCGGCGAACCGTTCGCGGCTGAGCTTGCGATCGTCAAACCGCTCGCGCCCGATGCGCCCGAGATCGCGGTGCTTGAGCCGTTCGCTCAGGCCGGTGTGCCGAGTGACGCCGTTCTCGGCCGCGAACTGGTCGCGCTAGTCCAGCCGATGTTGCAGCGCCCGTCGGGCGAAACGTCCGGCGGCGGGTTCCTCGACCGGCTGCAGGCCAACGCCGAGAAGCTCGTTCGTGTCACGCCGGTCGGCGAGGCCGCACGGCGACGATCGCGGGGCCATTCTTTCGCGGATCGGGCAGCGCGCAGCGCAGGGCAATGTCGCAGGCGCGCTGACCGAGCTCGGCAAGCTTTCGGCCGACGCCCGCGCGCCGTTCCAGCCGTGGATCGCCAAGGCCCAGGCGCGCGGCAAGGCCATCGAAGCCGGCCGGCGGTTGGCTGCCGACGCCATCGCCGCGCTCAAGCCGGCGCCTTGAGGCGAACGCCCCGATGATCCGCGTCATCGTTTACCTTGCCGTCATATTCGGCCTGTCCTGGCTGGTCGTGCTGGCTCGCCGACCGTCCGGGCGACGTCGTCATCGTCTGGCAGGGCTATCGCATCGAGACCTCGGTGATGGTGGCCGTGGCCGGCGTTGCCCTGATTGCGCTCATCGTTGTGCTGCTGTGGTCGCTGATCCGCACCATCATGCGCTCGCCCGACCTGATCGCCATGGCGCTGAGCCACCGGCGCGGCGTGCGCGGCTATCTCGCCATCTCGCGCGGCCTGGTCGCGATCGGCGCCGGCGACGCCGCGGCGCGCGAAGCGCGCCTCCGGCGAAGTCGAGCGCATCGCGCCGGGCGAGCCGCTGGCGCTGCTGCTCAACGCGCAGGTCGCGCAGCTTTCCGGCGACCGCGACGCCGCCGAACATGCCTTCCGCGCCATGGCGGAGCGCGACGACACCAGGCTGCTCGGCTTGCGCGGCCTCTTCGTCGAGGCGCAGCGGCGCAAGGACATGGCCGCGGCGCGCGCCTATGCCGAGGAGGCCGCGAATGCCGCGCCGTGCGCTCGGCTGGGCCGGGCAGGCGGTGCTGGAGTTCCGCTGCGCTGTCGGGCGACTGGGCCGGCGCGCTGGCAGCGCTCGACCGCAACAGCCGCTACAAGCTGATCGACCAGGCCGAATACCGCCGCCAGCGCGCCGTGCTGCTGACGGCGCGCGCGCTCGCCGCCGCAGAGACCGATCGCGACCGCGCCCGCTCGCTCGCGCTCGATGCGGTGAAGCTCGCGCCGACGCTGGTGCCGGCGGCGGAACTGGCCGGACGGCTGCTTGGCGAGGCCGGCGAGCTTCGCCGCGCCAGCCGGATCGTCGAGAAGGCGTGGCTGGCCAATCCGCATCCCGATCTTGCCGACACCTACGCGCATCTGCGCCCCGGCGATTCCGCGCGCGAGCGGCTTGCCCGCGTGCAGACGCTGGCGCCGAAGGCGCCGGGCCAGATCGAAAGCGCGCTGGCGGTGGCGCGCGCCGCGCTCGACGCGCAGGAGTTTGCGGTGGCGCGCGAGGCGATCAAGCCGCTGCTGAAGGAGCCGACCCAGCGCGTCGCCATGCTGATGGCCGAGATCGAGCAGCGCGAGAGCGGCGACGAGGGCCGCGCCCGCGAATGGATGGCGCGGGCGCTGCGCGCGCCGCGCGATCCGGACTGGACCGCCGACGGCTTCGTGTCCGACCGCTGGATGCCGGTGTCGCCGGTGAGCGGGCGGCTCGATGCCTTCCAGTGGAAGGTGCCGCTGGCCGAACTGGGCGAGCCGCGCGACGTGATCGAGGGCGACGAGGATTTCGCCGAGCCGCCGCCGATCGCGGTTGCGCCGCCATCGCCTCCGCCGCCAGCCGAGCTGCCGCGCGCGAGCGCGCCCGCCGCCGAAGCCGCGCCGCCGCGGCCGCCGGCAACGCCGCCCGGCTCGGCCGCGACGCCGCCCCGGGTCGAGCCGGTGATCCCGCTGCTGCACGTGCCCGACGATCCCGGCCCCGATCCCGTGCCCGACGACGGAACCGGAGCCGTCCGGCGTCGCGCGGGCTCGGCTGTTCAAATAGCCGGCTTCCGGCCGGTTGCTTGCAAAGCGCCAGGCCCGCGTGGCTAAGACGGGCGCGATTTTCCGCCGATTTCGGCGCCTGCCGGCGTAGCTCAGCGGTAGAGCATCCGCTTCGTAAGCGGGGGGTCGGGGGTTCAAATCCCTCCGCCGGCACCATCCTCTTCGCGCTGACGCGCTTCGCAGGATTGCACGCTGAAAATCGCGAAGCAGGATGCCCTCCGAAGCCTCTTGGCCGCCGAAGTCCGTCTTCGGACGAAGGCGGCCGGCGGAGGAGGGCTGCTGGAATGCGCTACGTCTACTTGCTACAGAGCGAAGCGTTCGCGGGTCAGCGCTATGTCGGCATCACCTCGGACCTAAGAAAGCGGCTCGCCGAGCACAACGCCGGAAGATCTCCGCACACATCCAAATACGCGCCATGGAGACTGGTGACCTACGTTGCGTTCTCCGACGGACAAAAAGCGGAGACCTTCGAGCGCTATTTGAAGTCTGGCTCCGGCCACGCGTTCGCCAGCAAAAAGCTCTGGTGAGCGTGAGAGTAGCACGTAGGGCGGAATAGCGGAGCGAAGCGACCTGCGTATTCCGCCATTTTTATTTCGGTGAATTGAGGAATGCTGATCGGCGGAATACGCTACGCTATTCCGCCCTACGCGCTGCTCACTGAATTCGTCATCCAGAACGCTACGCCGGGCTCGCCGAAGCAAAGCCGAAAATTCGTAGATGAGCACTAAAACAATAAGAACCTTGCAGTACATGGGACGACGCTGTTTGCGTTTGCGAGATGTGGATAGGAGGCTGCAATGAGGGTGTGTGCCGTGCTGCTAACAGCAAGCATGTTGGTGGCGATGGCCGGGGATGCTGTGGGAGGGGCGTTCGAGGATGGTGTTGCGGCCTATCAACGAGGGGACTACGCGACGGCTCTGCAACTTCTTCCTGTCCATTGGCAGAACGAGGCAGCGCCGCTGCGCAATTCAATCGTTGGCCTCATGTACCGCTTCGGTAGAGGCACGCCGCGGAACGTCGCCGCAGCGTTGCAGTGGTTCCACATGGCTGCCGATCAGGGGATGGCTGACGCGCAATACAACCTGGGCCACATGTACTACGATGACCCAGATATGCCGCAGAACTACGCTGAAGCGCTGAAGTGGTTTCGCAAGGCTGCCGACCAGGGAATGCCTCGTGCGCAGCATAACCTTGGTGTCCTTTATCGAGAAGGCCAGGGCGTACCGCAGAACTATGCTGAAGCTCTGAAGTGGTTTCGCAAGGCTGCCGATCAAGATGATGCCGCTGCGCAGGACAATCTTGGCTTTATGTACGCTAACGGCAAAGGCGTGCCGAAAGACGCTGCCGAAGCACTCAAATGGTATCGAAAAGCTGCTGACCAAGGAATGGCTGAAGCTCAGAACAATCTCGGGATCATGGTATCGTGACGGCGAAGGCATTCAACAGAACTACGCTGAAGCGCTGAAGTGGTTTCGCGCGGCTGCCGATCGTGGCGACGCGCGCGCGCTCAATTTTCTCTCAGCACGATGTATGCACTGGGCCAAGGCGTGAAAAAGAACCTAGTCCAGGCCTACATGTGGGCCAGCGTAATGGCTACGCAGGCTGACCGCAATGCGCAAACAAATGCAAAAAATATGCTCGATGCAATCGCTCCGCTATTGACCGCGGCGCAGATCGCTGAGGCGTAGAAACTGACGCGTGATTGGAAGCAGAAGCAATCAACAAATCGAAACTGATTAGGGCAGCTCAATGCGCACTATCTCATCACGCAGAAACGTATCTCCGAGGGAGATATAGAGAGCTTTGTCGGAGAGCGGTTCTCCAAAGTCGATCCGAAAATGCGCGTCAGGCCGTTCCCTAATGAGGGCTTTTGCGGCAGCATCTCTTTCCCCCGCGCCTTTCACATAGCACGTTCGCGGCAGAACGCGCCCATCAGGCTGTCTCAAGCTCGACCAAGAACTTCCAGGCGTACACTTCACTCATAATTCATATTATCGCCAGCCATTTCGGCCTTTTCGTGACAACCATTTGCTTGGCAGTGGTGAAATTGATTACGAGATCGAACTTGCTCGGCTGCTATGGGCGGCTTTTGCTGCGCGCTTACCCACGCCCGACTACCAGGATCACGACTTGCGATTATGCCAAGGCGACGCACACGTTCAGCCTGTTGCGCAGCCCATATCCAGAGTCGGGTCCAGAAGCGGACATCAGCCGTTGAACTGACAACATCAGTTTGGTGCGAAAAACCTCATTCAAGAGACAAATTTTCGTACGAGAATCTGCAGCGTAAAGGATAATTCCCGCAGTGGGACGCAAATCGAGAGACGCATATGAGCATGCGCTCGGCCTCCGCGAGACCGAGACAAGCACTGCCGAGACCTTCGCCGCAGAATTTCCAGCCGTGACGGGCCGGAACGTCGTCATCGTATCCGAGGGTAAATAGCCCGACCGGATCATGCTCATTGACGGGATTGAAACCGGCGTCGAACTTACCGCTATCCATGCCAGCAGCGCGGGTGACGTTATCGACGAGCTCTTACGCCTCGCACGGAAGAAACACGGAACCTACGAACGCAACGGCGTATTCGATAACCGTCCACTCATGTTGTTGGGCAGTCTGGATTGGCCGACACCCAACGTCGACGGCCCGGCGCTTTACGACCTACGCGAAGAACTTGCGGAACTCGTCCTCCCAAAGCGATTTTGCTGGGTTCGACTTTAGCGAGATTTGGCTGATGGACGACGGTCCGAAATACACCTCGCGCCGCGACCCGCGCGCGCCCGCCGATTTCTTCTGCTTCACTTCGGCCGGCATCGTCGGTTTCTGGGAACGCGAACGAAAACGCCGTCCCTATCGGGACCTCCTGATAGAGCAGCCTTATTTAGGCTTTCGCGCGCCTGACGCCGGCAACCTGCCATTCGTTAGACGTCGAGGTACTGGCTCACCGCCTCAGCCGCGAGATACGAGCGGCTGCGGCCGGTGCTTTTCGCGAGCCGCTCCAGCCGCCTCTCTTGACCTCGGACTCGACGCGAACGGTGAACGTTGTCGATGGCATATCTTCCATACTCTGCGGTTGGTTGTGTACATGCTATCGCATTGCCGTATGGAGGCAATGTGAAGAACCAGGGCGAGTGCGTATCAGTCGAACGCGTCGGCAAAGAATGCTACGCCGCCTGCGCCTTGATCGCCGAGCCGCGCAGCAGGTCCATCAGCTTGCGCACCGAGCCGAGGTCTTCCAGCCGCGCGACCGTTGCGACGACGTCCTCGGCGTGGGCGTCGGAGATGCACGCCCTTGGCATAGGTGCGGAACTTGGTCTCGATCTGGGCGCGGCTGAGCGGGTTCTTCGGCGAGCCGCGCGGATGCTCGCAGCGCTGCGCGAGCTTGGTCGCCGTCGGCCATCTCGATCTCGACCGCGCAGGCGTTGCCGCTGATCGCCGGATCGGGCCGGCACTCGATCAGCTCGGCGGCGGCGCGGCGCAGCTTCGGGTCGTCGTAGCGCTTGGGCTCGAACTGGGTGAGCGTCAGCGCGCGGTCGTGCAGGATCGCGGCGGCGACGTAGTGCGCCGAGATCAGCGCGTCGAACTTGCCCTTGTAGTTCGGCAGCTTGCCGTGGAAGTCGTAGACGGCCTGGCTGAACGAGATGCGCACCTTCTTGATCTTGTCGAACGCAGGCCGATGCTTCTCGACCAGATCGAACAGCGCGGTGTTCATGGTCTGCGTCGACGACGCCGACGGCCACAGCCGCAGCGAAATCTGCTCGAGCTCCCAGCGCTGGCCGAGGTCGGCGATCGCCACCTCGGGCTTGCCGCCGTTGGAATAGGTGGTGTAGAGGCCGCCGTCCTTGGCGGTGAGGAATTCCTTGGTGGCGAGGAATTTCTGCTCGGCGAGCAGCGCCGCCATCAGGCCGGACAGCGCGCCGCGGCACTGGTGGAATTTCACCGTCGGCGTGCGCCCAGGCGGCGAACGTGCCGGCCGACTGGCTGCCGGCGAGGCCGAACGCCTTGGCCATGGTCTCGGCGTCGAGGCCGCGCAGCCGGCCGACCGCGGCCGCGGCGCCGAACGGGCCGAGCGTGCCCGGGCCGTGCCAGCCCTTGGCGCGGAACGCCGGATAGTCGGTGCCGATGCCGATGCGCGTCATCGCCTCCATGCCGGCGATCGAGCGCCACCAGCAGGTCGCGGCCCGACATGTTGTCGCGCTCGGCAATGGCCAGCGCCGGCGGCATCACCTCGGGCGTGATGTGGGTCATGGTCGAGGTGTGCGCGTCGCACATGGTCACCGCGGTGACCAGGAAGCCGTTGAGCAGGGTCGCGCCGGCAAGCGACAGCCGGTCGCCGCCGATCACGCTCGAACTCGCGCGACTGCGCCAGCGCGCCGGCGAGCGCCGCGATCTGTCCGGTCTCTTCGCCCTGGCCGCCGGCGACTGCGCAGGCCAGCGTGTCGAGCAGCAGGTTCTTGGCCTGCTCGCGAACCCGCTCGGGAACGTCGTCGTATTTCAACGAGGCCGCAAAATTCGCCAGAACCTGTGTCGCCTCGCCTGCCATTTTTGTCTCCCGACCGATGCACAAAAGCGCGCCGTTGGCGCGCCGCCGCCGCCACCGTAACGGCATCGCTTGCGATGTTGAAGCGCCGGGCCTGCCTTGGGCAGGAACTCTCAACCTTTCAGCCAGTTAAGGCGCGCGGTGGGGCCGACGCGCCGTCATTAACCATAACAAAAGGCAAACGTCACAAGGCGAGCGTTTACGCTTGCGAACAGGTTGCGCGAGTGGAAAGAATCATCGGCAAAAGTGCCATAAAAAAGTGTCCATTTCCCGCGTGCGGCGGCTCAGGAAATAGGAGGTCGTAGACACAGTCATTGGATGGGAATTGACATGAAGCGCGCAATCCAGACGCTCCTTGTGTTGGCCACCGCCACCGCCTGCCGCATGCTCGCCCGCGCTCGCCGCCGGCGAAAAAAAGAAGAACGGTTCGTGCTCAGCTCCGCTGTCGAACCGACGCACCGCACCGACAACACCGCCGCCGTCGCCTCGGTGATGCCGTCCGAGAAGAAGGACGACGTCTTCGCCATCGGGCTTGAAGCCCTGAAGTGGGTCGGCGCCACCTCGCGCCAGGTCGGCGTGCCGTATCCCGATCTGTGGTGCGCGGACTTCATCAACTTCATCCTGCGCCGCACCGGCCACGCCACCACCAATTCACGCGCCGCCAAGTCGTTCCTCGATTACGGCAAGCGCATCGACAGCCCGCGAGTCGGCGCCATCGTCGTGCTGCAGCGCGGACGCGACAACGGCCACGTCGGCATCGTGCGCGGCACCGACGGCGCCGGCAACATCATCGTCATCTCCGGCAATCACGGCAACAAGGTGTGGGAGAGCCCGTATCCCAAGAGCCGCGTGCTCGGCTACGTCATCCCGCCGGAATCGAATTAGTCCCAGCATCTTCCCTTGGCGCCGGCCGCACGAATGCAGCCGGCGCCCTTTTTTTGCGCGTGAATGTTGGCCAATGATGGCGCTGGGTTTTGCTGCAACAACGGCCACACCGGATAAGGCGTACTCGATCACGTTTGTTTTTGGTCGAAGCGGTCGCGGCATCGGCAGCGCGCTCCCTCCCCTTGAAAAGGGGAGGGTCGGGGTGGGGATTCGTTAAATCCTAGGCGATCCGCACCCGGTTTGCCGTAGCGCGTCGAAGACGCGCGTAAACACGCTTCCGACAACCCGACCTCCCCCTTTTCAAGGGGAGGTTAAGAGGCTGCGGCAAATCGCAATTCAATCTGAAACAACTTTGCCCTAAGCCGCCTTCTGCTTGGCCTGGATCAGCTTGCGCTTGATCAGCACCTCGGCGATCTGCACGGCGTTCAAGGCCGCGCCCTTGCGCAGGTTGTCGGACACCACCCACATCGACAGGCCGTTCTCGACCGTCGCATCATAGCGGATGCGGCTGATGAAGGTGGCGTCCTCGCCGGCCGCCTCATAGGGCGTGACGTAGCCGCCGGGCTCGTGCTTGTCGATGACGATGCAGCCCGGCGCCATCCGCAGGATGTCGCGCGCCTCGTCCGGGGTGATCGGATTGGCGAACTCGACGTTGACGGCTTCCGAGTGGCTGACGAACACCGGCACGCGCACGCAGGTGGCGGTGAGCTTGATCTTGGGGTCGAGAATCTTCTTGGTCTCGGCCATCATCTTCCACTCTTCCTTCGTGGTCCCGTCCTCCATGAACACGTCGATCTGGGGAATCAGGTTGAAGGCGATGCGCTTGGGAAACTTCTTGGTCTCGATGTCGGCCAGCGAATAGATCGCCTTGGTCTGGCGGTCGAGCTCGTCCATGGCGTCCTTGCCGGCGCCGGACACCGACTGATAGGTCGCGACCACGACGCGGGTGATGGTGGCCCTGTCGTGCAGCGGCTTCAGCGCCACGACAAGCTGCGCCGTCGAGCAGTTTGGATTGGCGATGATGTTGCGCTTGCGAAAGCCTGCGATGGCGTCGGCGTTGACCTCCGGCACGATCAGCGGCACGTCGCTGTCGTAGCGCCAGGCCGACGAGTTGTCGATGACCACCGCACCCTGGGCGGCGATCTTGGGCGACCATTCCTTCGACACGGCGCCGCCGGCCGACATCAGGCAGATGTCGACGTCGGAAAAATCGGTGTGCTCCAGGGCCTTGCACTTGAGCGTGCGGTCGCCGAACGAGATGTCGGTACCCTGGCTTTTGCGCGAGGCGACCGCGATCAGCTCGTCGGCGGGGAAGCGCCGCTCGTCGAGAATGTTCAGCATTGCGCGGCCGACGTTGCCGGTGGCGCCGACGACCGCGACCTTGAAACCCATGGCAAAACTCCAAACCGAAGCGCGCCGGAGGTCCGGCGAGCCAGCTTCTAGGGCAAAAACCCAGGCAACTCAACGCTATGACGTTGCCGCGATATATGACTTTTCTGCCGGTATTCCATCGTCCGCGGCAATCGAATGGCCATTCGGCAAAAAAAGCGGCGGCATTGCTGCCGCCGCCAAAGGTCGCGGGTGGGATTTGGAGGAACGAAGACTTACCAATCGAAGGTCAGGGGCGCCTTGGCGGCCAGCCGGAAGCTCTGGCTTTGGTCGGCCATGGTGCCGGCGGCATTGACGGTCGAGATCCGGCCGAGGGCGGCGTGGGTCAGCACGATGCCGGCGATGGCGCTCGACGAGGTGATCACCACGACCACCGCAACCGTTACGATCGTCTTCAGCATGGCTTCTCCCCTGTCCGGCGGCCGCCGCCGCAGCCGCACCGATCTCCATGGGGGAGGACAATAACCAACGTCTGTATCCGACGAATGTCGCCAATGTATCGTCGGTATCGGGAATGCGGGCAATCAAAAGCCGTCATGCCCGGCATCCCGCTTAGGAAAGCACGGTGCTCACCCAAGCGGGATGGCCGGGCCTTCGCCCGCCTAAGGGCAGTCTCTACACGCTTTCCCAAACGTGCTACGGCCCGCAGGCGGGACAAGCCCGGCCATGACTTGGAAAGCCCGTGCCGTCAGCCGGTCGGCGGGGCGATCTCGTCGAGACCCTTCTGCTTGGCCTCGGGGCCGAGCTGCGTGACCGCAACCGCGGCAATCACCAGCACGATGGCCAGGCACACGAACACCGTGGTCAGCCCCCAGCCGTTCTGAACCCACAGGATTGCCGGGAAGATGCCGGCGGTGGCGAGGCGGCCGACGCCCGCAGACCAGCCGAAGCCGGAGGCGCGGGCATTCGTCGGGAACACCTCAGACGCGAAAATCTGCATGGCGTTGCCGGCGACCTGCACGAAGAAGATCATGATGAAGCCAGCGACCAGGAGCTGCATGTCGCTTTGCGCATTGGCGAACACGACGGCCATGATGCCAGCGCCGATGAATGCGCAAACCGACGTGATCTTGCGGCCGTATTTATCGAGCGTGTACATCATGCAGATGCTGGCGCACGGCACGGCGAGGTTCATGCCGAGCGTGTAGGTGAGTGACTTGGTGATGGTGAAGCCTTTCGCCACCATGATGCTGGGCAGCCAGCCGCCAAGCCCGATGGCGACGCCGAAGAACGCCGAGAAGCAGATCATGCCGGCGATGACACGGGTCGGGAACTGCTTGAACACGACCACGAACGGATCGCTCTTGGTGTCGCTCGCGGCGCTGGTCGTGAGCTGCTCCTTGGGACCGGCGATGCCGAGCCGGGCGAGCACGTCGAGCGCCTCCTTGCCGCGGCCGTGCGTCGCCAGATAACGCGGCGACTCCGGCAGCGTGAAGCGGAACACCCAGACGATCAGCGCGCCGATGCCGATCGCGATCCAGACGCCGCGCCAGCCGATCTGATCGCGGAAGGCCAATGTAAACAGCGTGCCAATCGGCCAGACGCAGGCGCCGCCGATGAAATGGATGATCGCCAGGATGCGGCCGCGGATCGCCTTGGGCGAATATTCGCCGGCGTAGGCGAAGCAGAGCGGCTGTTCGGCGCCGAGCCCAAGGCCTGCGATGAAGCGGCAGACAATGAGCAGCTCGATGTTCGGGCAGAATGCGCCGAGGATCGTGAACACGGCGAACAGCAGCAGGTTGAACTGGTAGACGAACCTTCGGCCAAACCGGTCGGTGAACTCGCCCTGGGCGGCGGTGCCGATGAACATTCCCAAGGTGGTCGCGGTCACGATGCCGGCGGCGCTGGCGGGCGTCGCGAACTTGGACGCGATCATGTCAGGGAACAGCGAGCCCTGCACGATGTAGTCGATGACGTCGAAGAAATACCCCGCCGCGATCAGCGAGATGATCTTGATGTGAAGCGGCGATATCTTCGCGTTATCCAGCGAATTGCCGACAAAGCCTTCGATTGTCTGAGCCACGGTGTTGCCTCCCCTGATGCCGTCGTTGCGGCCACTTCCTCCAGTTTTCTTGTTGTTATTGTTGTCGCCCCAGCCTAGAGGCTAACACCCGGCCGAGTGGGCGGGAAGCCACCCCGATGCCGTATGTTGCGCGGCCCTGATGGAAGCTGGCCTACTGCTAAAGCGATCCGGCAATGCAAACCACCGACACCGGGCACCGCGGCGTGTCGCCGCCGTCGCGCTGGTCACAGCCGACCGCGCGGACGCGCCACTGACGCGCCCGGCCGGGCTCAACTGCCGTAGTTCTTCTTGAGGTAGTCGGCGATCGCCTTGGCATCGGCGTCGCTGATCGGCGCGCCATAGGCCTTGATCATCTTGGTGACCTCGGCGTCCCACAGTGCGGCGTTCGGATAGGGCGAGTTCATCTGGATGTAGTCGAGGCTGTGGCAGGCGCCGCAGTTGCCTTCGACCTTGTCGAGGCCCGGCGCCTTCTTCAGATCGACCAGCTTTTCGTCCGCAAACGCCGGAAGGGTGATCATCGCGGCCGCAAGTGCAATCAGGATGCTGCGCATGATGTCCTCCTTCAGGCCACGGTCAGCGTTACGCCGTGCATGACGTTGTGATGGTAGCCGGCTGGATTGTGGATCAGCGCCGCGGTCTGGGTCTGGCCGATGGTGTTGCTGGCCCGCGCCATGACGGTGACCTTGCCTTTGCCCTTGAGGGGGAAGCTCCAGGTGCGGAACGCGAACTTGCCGAGGTCCTCGCCGAGCCTGGCCTGCTGCCAGCTCTTGCCGCCGTCGGTCGACACATCGACCGTGGCGATGCCATAGCCGCCGTCCCAGGCGATGCCGCCGACAGCGGCGCCGGCCTTCACCTTGGCGCCATCTGGATGGCTGGTGATCAGCGAATTCACCACCATCTCGGTGATCGGCGTGTTGACGGCCGTCTCCTGCGAGGTGAAGCGCGCCACCACCGGGAATTTGCCGAGCGGCACACGATAGGCCGGATTCATCCAGAAGTTCGAGTCCGGCTTGGTCACGGCGCTGATCGAGACCACGTGCTTCATCCAGTAGGTGCCGGTCCAGCCCGGAACGATAATGCGCGCCGGCGCGCCATTGAGATGCGGCAGCGGCGCACCGTTCATCTCGTAGGCGATCAGCGTGGTGTCCTCGATCGCCTTCCAGACGGGGATGCTCTTGACGAAGTCCGGCGTCTTGTCGACCGGCGGGCCGTCGGCGCCGTTGAACACGATCTCGATCGGCACGGCTTGTGCGAAGGCTAGGCTGGCCGCCTTTGATATTCAAGATATTGAATGGGTTCGCGGCCTGCCGCCCGAGGGAACGCGCCAACCCGTCCGGCGTTCTCTTGTGGTGCGGCGCAAAAGGGGCCTATAAGGGTCGAGGCTTGAACCGAGGTCGAAACATGCGCCTCATGGCTGTCGCCGTTGCCGCCGCGGTTGCCGTAGGCGCCTTGTCAGCCGCGCACGCGCAATCCTCGCCGCCCAAGAAGCGCGTCGTCGCTCGGAGCAATACCGCGGCGCCGAGCGAATATGTTCCCGGCACCATTATCGTGCACCGCGGCGAAGACGGCCGTACCCGTACCAAGGTTTTGGTGCAGAAGCGCTCTTACCTCGACGGTGGTACCGAGGTGATGCCGGCCGACAACTCCGACCCCTATCGCTCGACCTTCCTCACCCACCGGGCGACCGGCTCGAGTCACAACATAATCACCGATCCGCTTGGCCCGATCCCTGATCGGTTCTTCCTGCCGGGCCCGAACAATCCCTGGCCGGGCTTCCAGTTCTAGTCGAGGCCGCGCCTGAACGGTGCGCTACGCCGCGAGCCTCTCCATTTCGGCAATGATGGCGTCGCCCATCTCCTTGGTGCCGACGAGCTTGCCGCCACCCGATTTGATGTCGGCGGTGCGAAGTCCCTTGTCGAGCACGGCCGCGATCGCCTTGTCGACCATGTCGGCCTCGCGGCCCATATCGAACGAATAGCGCAGCGCCATGCCGAACGACGCGATCATCGCGATCGGGTTGGCGACGCCCTTGCCGGCGATGTCGGGCGCCGAGCCATGCACCGGCTCGTACAGCGCCTTGCGCTTTCTGCTCTTCGGGTCGATGTCGCCGAGCGAGGCTGAGCCCAGCATGCCGAGCGAGCCGGTCAGCATCGCCGCGATGTCGGACAGCATGTCGCCGAACAGGTTGTCGGTGACAACGACGTCGAACTGCTTGGGATTGCGGACGAGCTGCATGCCGCCGGAGTCTGCGAGCTGGTGCTCAAGCGTCACGTCCTTGAACTCGCGCTGATGCAGTGCGGTGATCACCTCGTTCCACAGCACGCCGGTTTTCATGACGTTGCGCTTTTCCATCGAGGTGACCTTGTTGAGCTTCTTCCGTGCCCGCGCCAGCTCGAAGGCGACCCGTCCGATGCGCTCGATCTCGTAGGTGTCGTAGACCTGGGTGTCGACGGCGCGCTTCTGGCCGTTGCCGAGATCGGTGATGGTCTTCGGCTCGCCGAAATAGACGCCGCCGGTGAGTTCGCGCAGAATCATAATGTCGAGCCCCTCGACCAGCTCGCGCTTAAGCGAGGAGGCGTCGGCCAGCGCCGGATAGGTCACGGCCGGGCGGAGGTTGGCGTAGAGCGCGAGGTCCTTGCGCAGGCGAAGCAGCCCCGCCTCCGGCCGCGCCTCGTAGGGAACCTTGTTCCACCTCGGCCCGCCGACCGCGCCGAAGATCACGGCGTCGGCTGCATGCGCCTTGGCCATGGTCTCCTCGGTGATCGCGACCTTGTGGGCGTCATAGGCGCAGCCGCCGACCAGCCCTTCCTCGCTCGTGAACGTGCCCATGCCGTGGCTGTTCATCCAGGCGATGAGTTTTTTCACCTCGGCCATCACCTCGGGGCCGATGCCGTCGCCGGGCAGGAGCAGGAGCTTGTGGGTGGGCATTCGTGGTTTCCTCACGCGTCTCAACTTGTCATTCCGGGGCGCGCGTCAGCGCGAACCCGGAATCCATAGCCCCTGTCTGTCCATGACCGCATATACCGGGATTATGGATTCCGGATAGCCTCGCTTCCGCCTACGCGCTCCGCGCTTCTGCGGACTCCAACCCGCCGTAGCTCAGTATGAGCGAAGACGGGTCGCTCGGCTTCCCGAATGACGGTGGAGAGGATTGCTAAAGACCGCAACCGCCGTTGGCAAGGTGCCGGCCTAAAGCCCACTGAACCAGTTGTAGCCCTGGTCCTCCCAGTAGCCGCCAGCGTCGTTGTTCTGCACGTACATCGCCGTGATGTATTTCGGATTCTTGAAGCCGAGCTTGGTCGGGATGCGGCACTTCATCGGGAATCCGTACTTGCGCGGCAGGATCTTGTTGTCGAACTTGAAGCTGAGCTGTGTCTGCGGATGCAGCGCGGTCGGCATGTCGATGGTGTTGGAATAGCCCTCGGCGCACCGGAACCAGACGTATTTGGCGCGGGTGTCGGCGCCGAGCCGCTCGAGGAATTCGGAGAGCCGCACGCCCTGCCATGAGCCGATCGCGCTCCAGCCCTCGACGCAGACGTGGCGGGTGATCTGCGACACCTGCGGCAGCGCGTAAAGTTGATCGAGCGTCCACGACGCTTTGTTGTCGATCAGCCCGCCGACCTCGAGCTTGTAACCTTCGGCCGGAACGTCGGGCGCGTCGTCCTCGGAATAGTAGCCGTTGAACGGGAACGGGCGGGTGATCGCGCTCTCCGGATATTCTGGCGCCAGCGCGTTCGGATTGAACAACAGCGCCTGGGCGCGATCGTTGAACTTGGAAATCTTGCGCAGCACGCCTTCGGCGGCGTCGCTGTCAACGATATCGCAGCCGCCAAGCACTGCTAA
The DNA here is from genome assembly GCA_963702635.1 of uncultured Alphaproteobacteria bacterium. Lineage (GTDB taxonomy): Bacteria > Pseudomonadota > Alphaproteobacteria > Rhizobiales > Xanthobacteraceae > Z2-YC6860. The sequence continues at coordinate 639,650 of CAVPDL010000001.1, read as the reverse complement.
CGCGCCGAGGCTCAGCCCACCGCGCAGGAACAGCCGCCGCGACGGATCGGGCATGAGCTTGGCCGCGTCCTTGATGAGCAGCTTCGGATCGACGCCGGGAATAATTCTTCGCAGGCGCGGCATGATGCTACCGCCCCGCTACCATGGCGCGCAGGCTTTTCGGCACGATCAGCGCCAGCACCACATGCAACGTCAGGAATCCAACGATCGCCGCCATGCAGAAGAAATGCACGTAGCGCGCGGTTTCATAGCCGCCGAGCGCAGCGGTCAGGTTTTGCAGCTGGACCGGCTTCCACAGCGCCAGCCCGGACAGCACGGCGACGAACAATGTCAGAATGACGCCAAGATAAAGCAGCCGCTGCACCGCGTTGTAGACCGTGAGATCGTCATACGACAGCGTCAACGTGAGCGCGGCCCGCAGGTCGGCAATCACCGCGCCGCCTTGGATCGGCAGAAGCTTCGCCCGCAGGCGGCCGGTCGCAAGGCCAACGGCGACATAGACCACGCCGTTGATCGCCAGCACCCACATCGCAGCGAAATGCCAGAGCAAAGCGCCGGCAAGCCAGCCGCCGAGCGTGATCGAGCGCGGGAAAGAGAAGCCGAACAGCGGCGAGGCATTGTAGATTTCCCAGCCCGAGCCGATCATCACCAGCACCGCAACCGCATTGATCCAGTGCGTGATGCGCACCCAGACCGGATGGATCATCGGTGGTGACGGCGGCGCGGCGGCGTCGATGCTGGCCATGGCAGCGCTGTTATCGTTGAGAAGCGGGCGCTCTGCAAGTTCGTAGGGCCACTGCGATCTTCAGGATCGCGTGAGTGTGCCGCCGTTCGTACGCCGCAACGAATAGGCTATATACAACAGGTTCCGGGCTGTTCGATTTGAGGACACGTTGCATGACCAAGATCAGCGCCGGCAACTTCTTCGAGGATTTCCGCCTCGGCCAGACCATCCGGCACGCCACGCCGCGCACCCTGACGGTGGGCGACGTCGCACTTTATACCGGGTTGTTCGGCCCGCGTTTTGCCGTGCAATCGTCGGACGCCTTCGCCAAGGCGATCGGCTATCCGCGGGCGCCACTCGACGATTTTCTCGTGTTCCACGTGGTGTTCGGCAAGACTGTGCCCGACGTCTCGCTTAACGCGGTGGCCAACCTCGGCTACGCCGGTATGCAATTCCTCGCCCCGGTGTTTCCCGGCGACACGCTCAGCGCCACCTCCGAGGTGATCGGGCTCAAGGAAAACTCCAGCCGCAAGACCGGCATCGTCTATGTCCGCACCCGGGGCACCAAGGACGACGGCACTGCGGTGCTCGAATATGTCCGCTGGGTCATGGTGCGAAAGCGCGACGAGGCTGCGCCGGTGTCGGCCGATCACGCGCCGCGGCTGCCGACGGCGGTCGAGCCGAAGCTGCTCGGCGCCGCCTGCCCACGGATCGACAGCAAGGCTTATGACAACGCGCTCGCCGGCAGCGCCTATCGCTTCGGCGATTACCAGCCCGGCGAGAAGATCGACCATGTCGACGGCATCACTGTCGAGGAGGCCGAACACATGACGGCGACGCGGCTCTACCAGAACACCGCGCGCATTCACTTCGACCAGTTCTCGGCGGCGCAGGGCCGCTTCGGCCGCCGCCTGATCTACGGCGGCCATGTCATCTCGCTCGCTCGCGCGATCTCGTTCAACGGGCTTGCCAACGCGTTCCACATTGCCGCGGTCAACGGCGGCCGCCACGTCGCGCCGCTATTCGCCGGCGGCACCGTGTTCGCGTGGTCGGAGGTGCTGGCGACAGCGGAGCTTCCGGGCCGCAATGACGTCGGTGCGCTGCGGCTACGCACGGTTGCGACGAAAGACCGGCCCTGCCCCGATTTCCCCTATAAGACCGGCGACGAGTATGACTCTGCCGTCTTGCTCGATCTCGACTATTGGGTGCTGATGCCGCGATGAGCGGGGCTGATCAATCCGCCAGCGCGTAGGCTGAGCGCCGGCAGCAGCGCGATCGCTAGCGACGTCTTCAGGCCCACGGCCGCGCGGCCTTGGACTTTTCCTCGAAGCTGTCGATCTTGCTTTGCTTCAGCTTGGTTAGGCCGATGTCGTCGAGCCCGTTGAGCATGCAGTGCTTGCGGTGCGGGTCGATGTCGAATTTCACCACACCGCCGTCCGGGCCGCGGATTTCCTGTTTCTCGAGATCGATCGACAGCGTGGCGTTGGCGCCGCGCTCGGCGTCGTCGAACAGCTTCTCCAGGTCCTCGGGGCTGACCTTGATTGGCAGCACGCCGTTCTTGAAGCAGTTGTTGTAGAAGATGTCGCCGAACTGGGTTGAGATCACGCAGCGGATGCCGTAGTCCATCAGCGCCCACGGCGCGTGCTCGCGCGAGGAGCCGCAGCCGAAGTTGTTGTCGGCGACGATGATCTTGGCCTTGCGGTAGGCCGGCTTGTTGAGCACGAAGTCCGGGTTTTCGCTGCCGTCGTCCTTGTAGCGCATTTCCGAGAACAGGCCCTTGGCAAGGCCGGTGCGCTTCAGCGTCTTCAGGTACTGCTTGGGGATGATCATGTCGGTGTCGACATTGACGATCCGCAACGGCGCGGCGACGCCTTCCAGCTTGTCGAATTTTTCCATGGAGCCTCTCCTCGGGCCTTTGAATGGCCTCTGTCCGATGCCGGGTCAAGCCCTGGCCTTGGCGTCCTTCTTGCGATCGTAATGCGCTTCATACCGGACATCGCAGACCTGGATATCGTAGGTCTCGTAAAACTTGTTCCGCCCGAGCCGCTGCGCGGCCATGTGCTCGGCATTGGTCCGCCAGGCCTTCTGGCCTTCCTCATGCTCGAACTCGACGATGGTGCAGCGCTCGCCGTCCTCGGCCCAGAAGCCCTTGTGCGAGATGTAGCCTGGGGTGGCGCGAGCGAGCTCGGCCATGCGCTCGACCAGCGCGACGTACTCGTCCTTGAAGCCGGGCATCAGGCGCGAGCGGAATACGGTGACGATCATGGGAAGCTCCTCGTCTGGTGGCCGCCATTGTGTCGGCCGGCGCCCGATATGATCCAATGCAGAATATCGATGGCAGGCATCAACGCGGACGATAACTCACCTGTTGTCCCGGGCGCAGTGCGGCACGAAGTGACGCGCTGCGACCCGGGACCTTCCCGAATTCAGCATCTGGAACGGTCCCGGATCGGCAGCGCACCGTTCGCTACGCTCACGCTGCGCCGCGTCCGGGACAAGGAGCGTTCACGCCCGCTGCTTCTCGTTCTTCGGAATGGCATCCATGTTCGTGACCCAGCTCCGCGCCGAGCGGAACCAGCTTTGCCGCTTCGGTGCGAGTTGATCGCGCTCCTTCAAAATTCCAACGCGGACCATGTAGGCCGCCTGCTGGCCTTCGCCCGGCGAGGTCGAATAGATCGGCGAGCCGCACCTGCCGCAGAACGCTTGCACGCGCGGATTGCCGCTGTCGGCCGTGGTCTTCACGTAGCTGGTCGGCGTGCCTTTCATCTTGAACTGGTTGCCCGGGATCGGCACCGAGACACGGAACGCCGAACCGGTGCCGGTCTGGCAGTCGGTGCAGTGGCAGATGTTGACCAGCGCCGGATCGGCCTCGCCCTCGATGGTGATCGCGCCGCAATGGCATGAGCCTGTCACTTTCATTTCATTCCTCCGTCAATCCGCCAGCCGTTCGATTTCGTACATATCGTCATCCGACAGTCCGAAATGATGCCCGATCTCGTGCACCAGTACGTGGGTGATGATAGCGCCAAGCGCCTCGTCATGCTCGGCCCAGTACAGCAGGATCGGCACGCGATAGAGCCAGACCATGTTGGGCATGTGGGCCGGCGCGCTCTCCGACTGGAACGGCAGGCCAACGCCCTGGAACAGCCCCAGCAGGTCGAGCTCGCTTTCGATGCCCATGCGGTCCAGCACCTCTTCGGTGGCGTAGTCCTCGACCCGGACCACCACGCCCTCGCAGCGGGCGCGAAACTCGGCCGGCAGCCGCCGGAACGCTTCGATTGCGATGACCTCGAACTCGTCGAGCGAAGGCGCCTTCAGCGGGCGCCAATACAATGGGTCGGGCAGGGCATGGTCGGCCATGGAACAAGCATAAGCCGCCGTTTAACCGCATTCCACGCGTGTGGTTGACGCCTTGCTTTCGATGCGGGAGCGTTGGGCGATGAAAGCGGTGGCAACAATCGCGATGGCGGCGCTGATCGGCCTCTCGGCGCCCGCGCCGAGCGCGGCGCAGGCGGCAGGACCGGGCGCCGAGCCCGAGGTGCTGGTGCACAAGCCGCGGCCGCGAACCAGGCTTCGGGTCCGGCCGCTCTATCCGGACCGCCATTTCCACACGATCTATCCGTTGCCCTACCCGATCGAATACCCGGGGCCGAACGCGCACCGTGAATGTGTCCACGGCTACGTCACCGAGCGCCGTCCGAGCGGCACCGTGATCGCGCCGCGCATGCGTTGTCGCTGGGTGGCGGGTCGCTATCCCGGTCCCTGACCACCCTGACCTTTCCGATTTGCAATGTTCCGCCGCGAAACCGCGTGGCGTCGGCTGCGTTGTCTTTTCGAGGGAAATACATCGAAGGGGGAACTTTGGAGGTGTGCATGTCCAAGCTTCTCGTCACAGTCTCTGCGATCGGCATCGCCGCGATGATCGCGCTTCCGGGTGCGGCCAGCGCAGCTCCGAGCACCGGTGCCGGAATGAAAACCGATAAGTCGATCGAGGTCAGTTCCGCGCGGCGGTACCATCATCGCACCTATCGGCACTACGGTTACCGGCACTATTACGCACCGCGCTACGGCTACTACCGCGGATACGGCGCCTATGCCTACGATCCGTACTATCGGCCGTACTACCGGCCTGGGTTCTCGGTCGGCGTCGGCCCGTTCGGCTTTGGCTTCGGTTTCTAACTGGCTTGCACCATATCTCCGTCATGCCCGCGCTCGTCGCGGGCATCCCGCTCAGGAGGGCACAGTGCAACCCTAAGCGGGATGGCCGGGCCTTCGCCCGCCGTAGGGGTATGGCTGTATACTTCCCCAAGCGTGCTATGGCCCGCAGGCGGGACAAGCCCGGCCATGACAACACGCCATGACAACACCAGGTTCAGTGCCAGTCGCGCACGTCGACGAACTTGCCTGCGATCGCCGCGGCCGCGGCCATCGCCGGCGACACCAGATGGGTGCGGCCCTTGAAGCCCTGACGGCCCTCGAAGTTGCGGTTCGAGGTCGAGGCACAGCGCTCACCGGGTGAAAGCTTGTCCGGATTCATGGCGAGGCACATCGAGCAGCCCGGCTCGCGCCATTCGAAGCCCGCGGCGGTGAATATCTTGTGCAGCCCTTCGGACTCGGCCTGCTCTTTGATGAGGCCGGAGCCCGGCACGATCATGGCGTTGACGCTGGCGCTGACCTTCTTGCCGTTGGCGATGCGCGCCACCTCGCGCAAGTCCTCGATGCGCGAGTTGGTGCACGAGCCAATGAACACGCGGTTGATCGCGATGTCGGTGATTTTCTCTCCGCCACTCAGTCCCATGTAGGCCAGCGAACGCTCGGCGGCGCGGCGCTTGTGTTCGTCGGCGATCTCGGACGGCACCGGCACGCGGCCGGTCACCGAGGAGACCTGCTCGGGGCTCGTGCCCCAGGTGACGATCGGCGGCAGCTTGGCCGCATCGAGCTTGACCTCGCGGTCGAAGAATGCGCCGTCGTCGGTCGGCAGCGTCTGCCAGTACCGCATCGCCTCGTCCCAGAGTTTGCCCTTCGGCGCCTTGGGCCGATCCTTCACATAGGCGTAAGCCTTCTCGTCCGGCGCGATGAAGCCCGCTTTCGCTCCGGCCTCGACCGACATGTTGCAGACCGTCATGCGGCCTTCCATCGACAGCGCACGGATCGCCTCGCCGGCGTATTCGATCGAGTAGCCGGTGCCGCCGGCGGTGCCGATCTCGCCGATGATGGCGAGGATGATGTCCTTCGCGGTGACGTTGGGCGGCAGCTTGCCGTCTACCATGACGCGCATGTTCTTGGACTTGACCTGCACCAGGGTCTGCGTCGCCAGCACGTGCTCGACCTCGGAGGTGCCGATGCCATAGGCCAGCGCGCCAAATGCGCCATGGGTGGCGGTGTGGCTATCGCCGCAGACCAGCGTGACGCCGGGCAAGGTGAAACCCTGTTCGGGCCCGATGACGTGGCAGATGCCCTGGCGGATGTCGAACTCGTCGTAATATTCGAGATTGAACACCTTGGCGTTCTCGGCCAGGTACGCGATCTGGTCCGCGCTCTCCTTGTCGGGATTGGGCTTGCTGCGGTCGGTGGTCGGCACGTTGTGATCGACCACCAGCAAGGTCTTGTCCGGCGCGTGGACCTTGCGGCCGGTGGTGCGCAGGCCTTCGAACGCCTGCGGCGAGGTTACCTCATGGACGATGTGCCGGTCGATGTAGAGCAGGCATGTGCCATCCGGCTGCTCGTCGACCAGATGATCGATCCAGATCTTGTCGTAGAAGGTGCGTGGTTGCGGCATGAGAATGAACCCTGAAAGAAGAAATCGGACGTGCGGTTTGTGCCGCGGTCGGCGGCCTTGAGGCGGCTCAGAGCTCGGCCTGGATCGAGCCCGTCAGCCGGCCGAAGAAGCGGCCAGGCAGGCGCACATGGTCGCCCAGTACGATCCTGCGCTCTTTGGAAACGTTCGACATAGACTAGATATAGCCAGCCTGGGCGGCGCGGACAACAACAAGGGGCGGCAACGAAAAGTCATGCTGCGGTGTTATGCTATCCGAGGCGGGTTGCCATCATCACCGGAAGAAACGCCCGATGACAAAGACCGACTTAACGGTAATTGCCGTTCTCGTGACCGCGGGTCTGATGGCGATTGAGGCACATCATCGTGTCGACCTTGTCGCGCCGGCCGAGGCAGCAGCCCCGGCCCCCGAGGTTGACCCGGCGTGCACGCTGCGGCAGCGGCGCTATCTGGCGCGCCGGCTGGTGTTTCTCAGCAGCGGCGTCGCCGCGGCTTTGACGCCGCTGCAGCCATCGATCGACCGGACGCCACAGCCGGCAAACTGCCCAAACTGAAAGCAACGTCGAAGCGAGAAATAGAAAAGGCCGGACATGCCGGCCTTTTTGCATGGTGCCAGGAACGAAGCGATCACTCCGCGGCGTCGGCCACGTCCGCGGTCTGGCCGCTATGATGTGTGCCCTCGGCGATGCGGGCCTTCTTGCCGCGCAGGCCGCGCAGATAATAGAGCTTGGCGCGGCGCACCTTGCCGCGGCGCGTGAGCTTGATCGAATCGATCATCGGCGAGTACAGCGGAAACACGCGCTCGACGCCCTCGCCGTAGGAAATCTTCCGCACCGTGAAGCTCTCGTTGAGGCCGTGGCCGGAGCGGCCGATGCAGACGCCCTCGTAGGCCTGGATGCGGGTGCGCTCGCCTTCGACCACCTTGACGTTGACGATCACGGTGTCGCCCGGTTCGAAGTCGGGGATGTCCTTGCCGGCGGCAAGCTTGTCGCGCTGCTCCTTCTCGAGTTGCTGAATGAGGTTCATGGCAAATTCTCCGTCGGCTGCGCGCCCCGGGGGCTGCGCCAGATAGGCTTGTTGTCCGGGTTCGGGCGAGCTTCTACGACAAAGCCGCCGTGTTGTCACCCCGTCACGTTTTCGGGCGCTTTGGGGAGGTTTTGAGGCGCTCCGCCCACAAATCCGGCCGCCGCTCGCGGGTTAGCCGCTCGGCCTCGCCCTGCCGCCAGGCCCGGACCCTGGCGTGATCGCCGGAGGTCAGGATGTCTGGGATGGCTTGCCCTTCGAACACCGCCGGCCGGGTGTAGTGCGGGTACTCAAGGAGCCCGTCGGTAAAGCTCTCCTCCGCGCCCGAGGCCTCCTTGCCCATGACGCCCGGCAACAGCCGGACGCAGGCGTCGAGCAGGACCAACGCCGCGACCTCGCCGCCGGACAGCACGTAATCGCCGACCGAAACCTCTTCGAGATGGCGGGCCGCGATCACCCGTTCATCGACGCCCTCGAACCGGCCGCAGACCACGAGCACGCCGTCGCCCTTGGCAAGCTCGGCGACGCGCGTCTGGGTCAGCGGCGCGCCGCGCGCGCTCATCAACAGGCGCGGACGGCTGTCGGTCGCCGCCGCATCGATCGCGCGGGCCAGCACATCGGCCTTCATCACCATGCCCGGGCCGCCGCCGGCGGGAGTGTCGTCGACCGTGCCGTGCCGGTCGGTGGCGTGGGCGCGGATGTCGCGGGCGTCGAGCGACCAGATGCCCGATGCCAGCGCCTTGCCGGCAAGGCTGATGCCGAGCGGCCCGGGAAACATCTCGGGAAAGATCGTCAGCACGGTGGCGCGCCACATCGCAGCTACTCGATCACTTCGGGCGGCACCACGACCAGGCGGCCGGCCTTGATATCGATTTCCGGCACCGCCGTGTCGGTGAACGGCACCATCAGCGGCTCGCCGTCCGGCGGCTTGATCTCGATCAGGTCGCCGGCGCCGAAATTGAGGACCGCCGAGACGGTGCCGAGTGGCGCGCCATCCGGCGTCACCGCGGCAAGCCCGACCAGGTCGGCATGGTAGAACGTGTCGGCATCTTCGATCGCCGGCAGCGCCTCGCGTGGCACGTACAGCCGAAGATTGGTCAACGTCTCGGCTGCGTCGCGCGTGTCGATGCCTTGCAGCCGCGCCACGAAGAGGTCCTTCGCCGGCCGCAAGGCTTCGATGACGAAGCGCCGCGAGCCGTCCTCGCTTTCCAGCGGACCATATGACGTCACCGCCGCCGGGTCCTCCGTGAACGACCGCAGCCTGACCTCGCCGCGGATGCCGTGCGCGGCGCCGATCTGGGCAACGCAGATGCGGTCGGCCACGGCGTCCTACATGCTTACTTCTTCTCGGCCGCGGCCGCGGCGGCGGCGTCTTCCCTGACCTTGGCATCGGCCTTGGCCTTGGCTTCGGCCTTGGCGGCTTCGGCGGCCTTGGTGGCCTCCTCTTTCTGCGCCTTGCGCTCCTTGCGCGGCACCGCCTTCTCCGGATTGTTGCGCGTCTCGCGCTTGACGACGCCGGCCTTGTCGAGGAAGCGCATGACGCGATCGGACGGCTGCGCGCCCTTCTTCATCCACTCCTTGACCTTGTCCAGGTCGAGCTTGAGGCGCTCTTCCTTTTCCTTGGGCAGCAGCGGATTGAAATAGCCGAGCCGCTCGATGAAGCGGCCGTCGCGGGGCGAACGGCTGTCGGCTGCAACGATATGATAGAACGGCCGCTTCTTGGTTCCGGCGCGGGCCATGCGGATGACGACGGGCATTTTACGTCCTTTCGTTAGGTAAGGGTCTCTCCGTCATTCCGGCCGAGCGAAGCGAGTGCCGGAATCCATAACCACAGACCGGGCTTATGGATTCCGGATCGCGCCTGCGGCGCGTCCGGAATGACGGAGCGTGTGGGTTGCGCGTGCATTCTCATTTCTTCTTGAAGAAATCCGGCGGCAGGCCGCCCGGCGTCGGCGGCTTGCCGCCGCCGCCGCCGCCGAGGCCCGGAAATTTGCCGAGGCCTGGAAGCCCGGGCATTCCCGAGCCACCGGGCGGCGCCTGCGGCATGCCCGGCATGTTTTGCGGCAGCCCGCCCGGCATTTTCTCGGCAAGCTTTTGCATCTCTTCGGGTGACGGCATGCCGCCGCCGAAGCCCATCATCTGGGCGAGGCCCGCCATCGGGCCGCGCGCCTTGCCGCCGCCCATGATCTTCATCATGTCGGCCATGCTCCGGTGCATCTTCAGCAGCTTGTTGATCTCCTCGACCTTGGTGCCGGAGCCCGCCGCGATGCGCTTCTTGCGGCTGGCCTTGAGCAGGTCGGGATGCTTGCGCTCGCCCGGCGTCATCGAATCGATGATTGCCATCTGGCGCTTGAGCACGCTGTCGTCGAGGTTGCGCTCGGCGAGCTGGTTTTTCATCTTGGCGACGCCGGGCAGCATCGCCATCAGCCCGGTCATGCCGCCCATCTTCGCCATGCCGACAAGCTGCTCGCGGAGATCGCTCAGGTCGAACTGACCCTTGCGCATCCGCTCGGCCGCCCGCATCGCCTGCTCGCGGTCGATCGAGGCGGCGGCCTTCTCGACCAGCGAGACGATGTCGCCCATGCCGAGGATACGGCCGGCGATCCGCGCCGGATCGAAGTCGTCCAGCGCGTCCATGCGCTCGCCGGTGCCGATCAGCTTGATCGGCTTGCCGGTCACCGCACGCATCGACAACGCGGCGCCGCCGCGGCCGTCGCCGTCCACGCGTGTGAGCACGATGCCGGTGAGACCGACGCGCTGATCGAACGAGCGGGCGAGATTGACCGCGTCCTGGCCGGTGAGCGCGTCGGCCACCAGCAGAACCTCGTGCGGATTGGTGGCGCGCTTGATCTCGGCGGCCTCGTTCATCATCTCGTCGTCGAGGGTGGTGCGGCCGGCGGTGTCGAGCAGAACCACGTCGATGCCGCTGAGCTTGGCCGCCTGGATGGCGCGGTTCGCGATCTGCACCGGCGACTGGCCCTCGACGATCGGCAACGTCTGCACGCTGATCTGCTGGCCAAGCACGGCGAGCTGTTCCATCGCTGCCGGCCGTCGCGTATCGAGCGAGGCCATCAGCACCTTGCGGTTGCCGCGCTCGACCAGGCGCTTGGCGATCTTCGCCGTGGTGGTGGTTTTGCCGGAGCCCTGCAGGCCGACCATCATGATCGGCACCGGAGCAACGGCGTTGAGGTCGATCGGCTGTGCGCTGGCGCCGAGCGTGTTCACCAGTTCGTCATGCACGATCTTGACGACCATCTGGCCGGGCGTCACCGACTTGATCACCTCGACGCCGACGGCGCGCTTCTTGACCTGGTCGCCGAATGCGCGCGCCACGTCGAGCGCAACGTCGGCCTCGAGCAGCGCGCGGCGGACCTCGCGCATCGCCGCATCGACGTCCGGCTCGGTCAGCGCGCCGCGCCGGGTCAGGCCGTCGAGAATGCCGGACAGTCGTTCCGACAGGTTGTCGAACACACTCGGTCTCCAAGAACGGCCGGCCCTTCGGGCGGCCTATGCCTCTTACGACCTCGTCCTGAGGAGCGTGCGAAGCACGCGTCTCGAAGGACAGGCCGCCGTGTTGGCCCATCCTTCGAGACGCCGCCTCCGGCGGCTCCTCAGGATGAGGCCCCAAACACCTTTGACGCCCGAGGGCGCATCGCGCTGTCGGGCGGTTGCCTCCGGCCTCCAGGACCGGTCGGCGATCGTTCAAGTCCAGCTCTATCGAGAGCGGACGGACCATAGGGGCGAGGCCCTGGGCCGTCAACGATTTAGGGGCGCCCGACGCCGTCGCAAGCGGTCAAATCGCCGTGCTATTGATGCGAAATGGGGCCGACCGGGGCGATCCGTAACCATCCGCTGGCGTTTCTGCTTGGGCTTGCGGGTATTTCACTGCTCGGCCTGCTGGCGGTTCCACCGATCCCGCAGCCGCAGGACTACCACCACTTCGCCGACCGGCAGACCATGCTCGGCATCCCGAACTTTTGGAATGTTGTGTCGAACCTGCCGTTCATCCTGGTCGGCGCGCTGGGCTTGCGAGTCCGCGACCTGTCGGCGCGAATTTTCTTTGTCGGCGTGTTCCTGACCGGCTTCAGCTCGTCCTATTACCACTGGAATCCGAACGACGCCGGCCTGTTCTGGGATCGTCTGCCGATGTCGGTCGCCTTCATGGCGATCCTCGCCAACCAGATCGAGGAACGCGTCGATGCCAGGACCGGCCGACTGCTGCTGTGGCCGCTGGTCGCGCTCGGCGTGGTCAGCCTGCTGGTGTGGCGGCAGACTGATGACCTGCGGCTCTACGGCTGGGTGCAGTTCTTTCCCTGCATGGCGCTGCCGCTGATGTTCTGGCTGCTGCCGTCGAAATACACCGGCACCGGATGCTGGTACGCTGCGGCAGCTCTCTACATCGTCGCAAAGCTCCTGGAGCATTTCGACGCGGCAATCTACTCGGCGCTTCATGTCATGAGCGGGCATCCGCTCAAGCATCTTGCCGCCGCGGCGTCGTGCTACGCGATCCTGCTGGCGTTCCAGACCCGCCGGCCGATCGCTCAAGCATCAAGAGCCGGCGACGCGGCCAGTCCTACTTCAGCGGCACATAGACCGTGACGACGAATTTGTCGTCGGGCGTTGTCACGGGATCGGTTTGGTACTCCTCGATGAATACGTCCGCGGCGTCGAGCCGTTTCTCGTCGAGGTAGTTGGTGATTGCCTCGTAGGTGTTGTCCATGGCGTCGTAGGAGCCGCGATGAATGAACCTCAGTGCCTTGCCGCCCGGCGATTGCCCGACCTGGATATCGCCCTTGGGCAGGTCCTTCGGCGCCTCGGCGATCGGCACCGCGGCCTGGAACTGAAAGCCGGTGTCGTCAGCCTGGGTGTAGACCGTCATCGGCTGACCCGCACGCTGGATGCCCTGCTTGTCGATCAGCGCATAAAGCGACTTGAAGGCGTCCTGCAACGTGTCCAGGGCCTTGTCCCAGGTGCTGTTGCCCTTGAGGTAGATGATGGTCTTGGGCGTCAGCGTGACCTCGACGCCGAACTCGTCCTTGGCCGGCGGTGGCGTTTCCGCCTTGGGGGCGGACGCCGGCGGAGGCGGCGGATCGGCCGGCGCGGGGCCGGATGTCTGGGCGAAAGCGGCAGAGGCGAAGCCAAGCGCGAGCACCGCAGCTAGGGCTGTCACCCGCAATGGGCGCGTCATCGAATTCTCCTTGAACCCGCCGCGCTCCCGGCTCAGCGCCCGAGGATTTGGTCGAATCTACCATGCCCCCCGGCGCAGCGGGATAAACGAAAACGCGTGATGACACCATGCGCCATGCGCGGGCCCTGGCCATTATTCGGCCATTTCCCATATAAACAGCCGGTTACGGTCAACATTCCGAAAAACATGAGCGCGCTCGCCAATCGGTCTTTCGTGAAGATGAACGGTCTCGGCAACGAGATCGTGGTTGTCGATATGCGCAAGTCGCCGGCCGCAATCAGCGCCGCCGACGCCCGCGCCGTGGCGCAGCCGGGGGGCGCGCCCTATGACCAGCTCATGGCGCTTTATCCGCCGCGCCTGGCGGGCACCGAGTTGCTGATCCGCATCTACAACAACGACGGCTCAGAAGCGGGCGCCTGCGGCAACGGTATGCGCTGCGTCGCCTCGTTGCTGAGCAAGGGCGGCGGCAATGACAAGGCTGCATTCGAGATCGATGGCCGCGTTCTCAACACCTGGAAGAACGCCGACGGCCTGTTCACCGTGGACATGGGCGCGCCCAGGTTCGGCTGGAAGGATATTCCGTTGGCCGAGGAATTCCGCGACACTCGCGCCATCGAGTTGCAGATCGGGCCGATCGACAAGCCAGTGCTGCATTCGCCGTCGGTTGTGAGCGTGGGCAATCCGCATGCGATCTTCTGGGTCGACGACGTGAACGCCTACGATCTCGCCAGGATCGGTCCGATGCTGGAGAACCATCCGATCTTTCCGCAGCGCGCCAACATCACACTCTGCGCGGTGAAGTCCAAGGAGCACATCGTGATCCGCACCTGGGAACGCGGCGCAGGCCTGACCAAAGCCTGCGGATCGGCCGCTTGCGCGGCCGCGGTCGCGGCAGCACGCTTGAAGCGTACCGGACGCAAAGTGCGGGTGACGCTGCCGGGCGGCGACCTGACGATCGACTGGCGCGACAGCGACGATCACGTGCTGATGACCGGCCCCGTGGAGTTCGAGTTCGAGGGTATGTTCGATCCGGTGTTGTTTTCGAAAGCGGGTGCGGCATGATTCAGCCTCGTGTCCCGGACGCAATGCAGCGCAAGCGCGAAGCGCGCAGCGGTGCATTGCTGATCCGGGACCCCGGTTTCTTTTTTCAGTGGCGAGCAACCGGGGTCCCGGGTCTGCGGCGCACCGCTTCGCGCTGCGCCGCGCCCGGGACACGGGTGGAGAGGTTCGTGTCGTGACCATCGATGTCATCACCTTCGGCTGCCGGCTCAACGCCGCTGAGTTGGAATTGATCCGCCGCGAAGCCGACGCTGCGGGCGTTACCGATGCTGTCGTCGTCAACTCTTGCGCGGTCACCGGCGAGGCGGTGCGTCAGGCGCGGCAGAGCGTCCGCAAGCTTCGCCGCGAGCGGCCGGGCGTCAGGATCGTCGTCACTGGCTGCGCCGCGCAGGCCGATCCCGAAACTTTTGCCGAAATGCCCGAGGTCGATCGCGTGCTTGGCAACGAGGAGAAGCTTGCCGCTGCGACTTGGTCCAGCCTGGATACAAATCCCAAAGTTTTGGTCGGCAACATCATGACGGCGAAGACCGCGGCGCCGCATCGGATCGATGGCATCGAGGGTCGCGCCCGCGCCTTCCTCCAGGTGCAGAACGGCTGCGACCACCGCTGCACCTTCTGCATCATCCCGTTCGGCCGCGGCAATTCGCGATCGGTACCGGTGGAGGGCGTGATCGCCCAGACCCGTCAACTTGTCGCCAATGGCTATGCCGAGATCGTGCTCACGGGCGTCGATATCACGAGCTACGCACCCAGCCTGGGCCTGCTCGTGAAGCAAATTCTTCGCGACGTGCCGGACTTGAAGCGGCTGCGGCTATCCTCAATCGATTCGGTCGAGGCCGATGCCGATCTGCTCGACGCGCTGGCGCGTGAGACGCGGCTGATGCCCCACCTGCATCTGTCCTTGCAGGCTGGCGACGACATGATCCTCAAACGCATGAAGCGCCGGCATCTGCGGGCTGATGCGATTGCGTTCTGCGACCAGGTGCGGGGGCTTCGCCCCGACGTCGTGTTCGGCGGCGACATCATCGCCGGCTTCCCGACCGAGACCGAAGCGATGTTCGTCCGCTCGCTCGACCTGGTCGGCGAATGCGGGCTGACGCAGCTCCACGTCTTCCCGTTCTCGCCGCGGCCCGGCACGCCGGCGGCACGGATGCCGCAGGTGGCGCGCGATGTGGTCAAGGATCGTGCCCGGCGGCTGCGCGAGAAGGGCGAAGCGGCACTGCGTCGCCATCTCGATGGCGAAGTCGGCGCGCGCCGCAGCGTGCTCACCGAGACGCGAGGGCTCGCCCGCACCGAGCAGTTCACGCCGGTGCGGCTCGCGGCGCCGATCGAGCCCGGCGTGATCCTCGATATCGCAGTCGCCGGTCACGACGGGCGACAACTGATCGCGGCGTGATAAACTAAAGGCCAACGGAGAGAATCATGGCAACGAACGGTTCCAAAGCCCACACCATCTCCACCCTGGCCGAGCTCGAAGCGCTCTATCCGGATGAGGTCTATCCGCCGGCCCGAGTTCAAGGAGACCAACCGAATCACCAAGGCGTATCAGGCGTTGATCGAAGCCTCGCCGTTCTGCGTGATGGCGACCAGCGGCCCCGGCGGCCTCGACAGCTCGCCGCGCGGCGATCCCAAGGGCTTCGTCCGCGTGGTCGACGAAAAGACCATCATCCTTCCCGATCGGCGCGGCAACAACCGCATCGACAGTCTGCGCAATCTGGTCACCGATCCGCGCATTTCGCTGATCTTCCTTATTCCGGGTGTCAGCGAGACCCTGCGCGTCATGGGCCGCGCCACGATCTGCACGGAGCCGGAGCTTTGCGCGAGTTTCACCATGCAGGGCAAGGCGCCGCGCTGCGTGCTGGTGATCGCGGTCGAACAGGTGTTCTTCCAATGCGCCAAGGCGATCGTCCGCTCGAAGCTCTGGGATCCGTCGATCCAGGTCGAGCGCTCGACCTTGCCGACCGCCGGAAAAATCCTGGCCGAGATCAGCGGCGGCAAGGTTGGCGGCGACGAACACGACCGCCTGGCGCCGGCGCGGATGATGCAGACGATTTATTGACGTTTCGGCCGCTGCGCGTTCTCTCCGCCCTCGTCCTGAGGAGCGGGCGTAGCCCGCGTCTCGAAGGATGGGGGCGGCCTCATGCTTCGAGACGGCCGCGTCGCGGCCTCCTCAGCATGAGGCCGGGAGATGTTGTCGGCGGCTTCATTCCACCCGCATGCCTTGAGCCGCTCCTTCATGTGCGGCGGTACTGGCGCACTCACCTTGATCGGCGGCTTGTTCTTGTAGAGCGGCACCATGATCTCCCGCGCATGCAGATGCAGGCCCGGTCCGCTGAAGCGCGGCGCGCTGCCGTAGATGTTGTCGCCCAGAACCGGAAATCCGGACTCCATGCAATGCACCCGAAGCTGGTGTGTCCGCCCGGTGAGAGGCTCGAGCGCCAGCCATGTGATTTGCTTCGCGCCTTCGTTGCGACTCGACGGGCCTGCTCCCTCCCCCTCAAGGGGGGAGGGGACGCGAGTTGCACTTTCTTGGATAAAAGCAGCATCAGCACCACGCGCATCGGTCGTCGCGCGGCCCAGCACCTTCCAGGTCGATTGCGACGGCAAGCCGTTCGGGTCGTGCTTCATCCACCAGCCGCGGGTGTCGTCGAGCCGGCCGAGCGGCATGTCGATCCGGCCTTCGTCTTCCTTTGGCCCGCCCTCGACCACGGCCCAGTAGGTCTTGCCGACCTTGCCGTGCCGGAACATGAGATTGAGATCGGCCAGCGCCTTCCTGTGCCGCCCCAGCACCAGGCAGCCCGAGGTCTCCTTGTCGAGCCGGTGCGCGAGCGCCGGCGGTCGCGGCAGGCCGAAGCGCAGCGCGTCGAACCAGTCCTCCAGGCTCGCGCCGCCCTTCGGCCCGCGATGCACGGCGAGGCCGGCAGGCTTGTCGATGATCAGCATCAGCCCGTCGCGGTAGAGCAGGCGGTTCACTATGTCTTCCGGTGACATGCGTAAACGCGTATCACGGCATCCGGTATGAGCGACAGCACCCAGGAAAGCTCAGAAGGAGGCGGCGAAAAGCAAGGCTGGCTCAGCCGCCTCACCGGCGGGCTGAAGCGCACCTCGTCGTCGCTCGGCGCCGCGATCGCCGACCTCGCCAAGGGTCCGATGAGCGGCGCCAAGCTCGACATGATCGAGGAGGCGCTGATCCGCGCCGATCTCGGCTACGATCTCGCTCGCCGTGTCACCACGGTGATCAGCCAGGGCCGCTACAGCCAGGGCATCACCGCCGAGGAGATCAAGGAGGTGGTCGGCGCCGAGGTTGCGAAAATATTGAAACCCGTGGCGAAGCCGCTCCTGATCGAAGGCGCCAGGCCGTTCGTCATCCTCGTGGTCGGCGTCAACGGCTCGGGCAAGACCACGACCATCGGCAAGCTGGTGTCGAAGTTTTCCGCCGAGGGCCGCAAGGTCGTGCTGGCGGCCGGCGACACGTTCCGCGCCGCCGCCATCGATCAATTGAAAATCTGGGGAGACCGCACCGGCGCCAAGGTGGTGGCCCGCGAGCCCGGCGCCGACTCGGCGGGCTTGGCGTTCGACGCGCTCGGCGTCGCCAAGGCCGACAATGCCGACGTGCTGATTGTCGACACCGCCGGCCGCCTGCAGAACCGCGCCGAGTTGATGGGCGAACTGGAGAAGATGGTTCGCGTCATCAAGAAGGTCGACGCCGGTGCGCCGCATGCCGTGCTGCTGGTGCTCGATGCGACGGTGGGCCAGAACGCGCTGTCGCAGGTCGAGGTGTTTGGCAAGATCGCCGGCGTCACCGGCCTGGTGATGACCAAGCTCGACGGCACCGCGCGCGGCGGCATCCTGGTCGCCATTGCGGAGAAATTCAAACTGCCGGTCCATTTCATCGGCGTCGGCGAAGGCGTCGACGATCTCGCGCCGTTCCAGGCGCAGGATTTCGGCAAGGCGCTGGTCGGATTTCGAATGAGGATGATGTTGCAGCATCCTCCTTCGTCATTCCGGGGCGCGCGAAGCGCGAACCCGGAATCCATAAGCACTATCGGAATCTGCTGCTGGATTCCGGCCCCGGAATGACGCGAGATCATATCGAGCCCTTATTCCTTGGACCCCCGCACCAAAATCCTGCTCGAAGCGCCGATCGTGCCGACCTTGCTGCGGCTCGCGGTGCCCAACGTCGTCACCACGGTGGTGCAGGCCAGCACCGGGCTGATCGAGACCTATTTCATCGGCAAGCTCGGCACCGACGCCTTGGCCGGCGTCGCGTTGGTATTCCCCGGCGTCATGCTGATGCAGATGATGTCGGCCGGCGCCATGGGCGGCGGCGTGTCCTCCGCGATTGCCCGCGCACTCGGCGCCAATCGCCGCGAGGATGCCGACGCCACCATCCTCCACGCCTTGGTGATCGCGGCGGGCTTTGCGTTATTTTTCAGCGTCACGATGATCGCCTGCGGCCCGCCGCTCTATTCGGCGCTCGGCGGCCGGGGCGCCTCGCTCGCCGTGGCGCTGACCTATTCCAACATCGTGTTCGCCGGCGTGATCCTGATCTGGCTGTTCAACACGCTTGCCAACATCATCCGCGGCACCGGCAACACTTTCATTCCGGCGATAGTGACGCTGGTCGGCGCGGGGCTGTTGGTGCCGCTGTCGGCGAGCCTGATCTTCGGCATCGGGCCGCTGCCGGCGCTTGGCGTCGCCGGCGGCGCCACCGCAATCCTGACCTACTACGGCATCGGCGCGCTCGCCTTCGTCTATTACTTGTGGTCCGGCCGCGCCGTGGTGACGCCAAAGCTCCTGGAGACGCGGCTGCGCTGGCCTTTGTTCCGCGACATCCTGCGGATCGGTCTGCTGGCGTCGCTGTCCTCGATCATGACCAATGTCACCATCGCGCTCACCACCGGCGTGGTCGGCGCCTTCGGGCCGGCCGCGATCGCCGGCTACGGCGTCGGCACCCGCCTGGAGTATCTCCTGATCCCGCTGGCTTTCGGCTTCGGCGGGCCGCTGGTGGCGCTGGTCGGCACCAACATCGGCGCCGGCAACCGTGAGCGCGCGCTGCGTGCGGCCTGGCTTGGCGGCTGGATCTGTTTTGCGCTGACCGAGGCGATCGGGCTTGCGGCGGCGCTGTTCCCGGCGGCGTGGCTTTCATTGTTCGACCGCGACCCGGCCATGATCGCGGCGGGCTCGGCTTATCTCCGCGTGGTCGGACCCTGCTATGGCTTCTTCGGCCTCGGCATGGCGCTCTATTTCGCGTCGCAGGGCGCCGGTACGCTGAAATGGCCGGTGCTCGCCGGCTTCTCGCGTATGGTCGTCGCGGTCGGCGGCGGTTACATCCTGCTGCGCTGGGCCGGCAGTCTGACGGCGGTCTATGTGGCGCTCAGCGCGGGCCTTGCGGTGTTCGGCCTGATGGTCGCTCTGGCGATCTGGCGCGGCGCCTGGTTTCGCGGCCGGAATGACAGCGCCGCAAAGTCGCGCTAGAGACACTGCATGAGTGAGAAAACCCAACTCAACCCATTTCTGAAGCTCGCGCTCGATCTCGGGCCGCTGCTGCTGTTCTTCTTCGCCAACGCCAAGCCGGCGCTGTTCGAGCCGTGGCTTGCGCCGCTGATCCCCGTGGCGGTGCAGACCGGCGAGCGTTCGGGGATTTTCGTCGCCACGGCCGTATTCATGGTCGCAATTCTCGGGGCGCTGGCGATTTCCTACGCGCTGACTCGTCGGCTGCCGGTGATGGCGATGGTCTCGGCGGTCATTGTCGTGGTGTTCGGCGGAGCAACGCTGATCCTGCAGAACGACACCTTCATCAAGATCAAGCCGACGATCATCTATCTGTTGTTTGCCGGCACGCTGTTCGGCGGCATGATCCTGCGCAAGCCGCTGCTCGCCACCGTGTTCGACCAGGTATTTCATCTGACCGAGGAGGGCTGGCGGCGGCTGACCATCCGCTGGACGCTGTTCTTCCTGGCGCTCGCCATCATCAACGAGATCGTGTGGCGGACCCAGACCACCGACACCTGGGTGAGCTTCAAGGTGTTCGGGGTGACGCCGCTGACCTTCATCTTCGCGGCGCTGCAGTATCCGCTGATCATGAAATACGACGCCACGCCGAAGGACGAAGTCTAGCCCCCAACGGTTATGTCCCGCATGCGATGCGGCGCGTGGCAGGCGGCCCGACAGGCAATCGAATGGCTTGGGGGTGAAAGTAACCGCCCGCCTATCAGCTCAAAGCCGTCCCGTGAGAAGCAGTACGACGAGAATGATCAGGATGATGCCGATGATGCCGACACCGCCGTGACCGAAGCCGTAGCCATAGCCGCCGAAGCGACCACTAAATCCCCCGATCAAAAAGATGACAAGGATGATGACGAGGATAAGTCCTAGCGACATGAATGCATCTCCGTTTTCAGAAGCTCGTCAGGGGTGATCCGGTATGATCGGTACCCGACAGTGCAACCCGCTACATGCCAAAGTAACAAACCACCAAGCGGCGGGTTGTTCAAAATTGCTCACATTCACCTTCGAATTTGCCGGCTGTCAGTGGTCAATATTGCACAGACTCGCCTTCTGTTTGAGCCTTACGCTTCGCGGGCTGGGCGTACTTCGGGTTGCCCCAAGCTAGGTCACGACCGTCGAGCAGGCCGGCCCTCGGCCCCCGAATCCGGCCGGGGTCTTCATCCGAGCGCGCAAAACCATCGCGGGGATTTATGCAAACCACCAACTTCAGAGAACAATTCACGGATATCGCAGATGCGTGTGCGCTCGCACAGAGCATTGTCGATACTGTCCGCGAACCTGTTGTCGTGCTCGACAAAGAGCTGCGCGTAATCGCGGCGAGCCGCTCTTTCTATTCGGCATTCAAGGTTAGGCCCGAGGACACCCAAGGCAGACTTCTTTACGCGTTGGGCGATGGACAATGGGACATTCCAAAGCTTCGTGTGCTGCTGGAAAAAATCATTCCCGAGCACGGAGTGATGGAGGACTATGAGGTCGAGCATGAGTTTCCCAGACCTCGGACACCGCACGATGTACTTAAATGCCCGCCAAGTGACCTACAAGGAAGGCGCCGAAACGACCATTCTGCTCGGCATAGAGGATGTCACTGCACGGCGCTTCCTGGAGCGCGAAAAGGACGAGCTGTTGCGACAAAAAGAAGTGATGCTTTTGGAACTACAGCACCGAATTGCCAACAGTCTACAAATCATCGCAGGCATTATCTTGCTGAAAGCGAACAGGGTCAATTGCGAAGAGACGCGCGCTCATCTGCAAGACGCTCACAAGCGCGTCCTCTCGATTGCGGCGGTGCGAGAGCAGCTCCATGCCTCCGGCATCGCTGGACCTATCGATATGTTGCCTTATCTCTCAAAGCTGTGCACGGCCCTCACGACCTCGATGATTGGCGACGGTCGGTCAGTCTCGATCAAAGTGGTCGGCAAAGGGGGCAATGCGACTTGCCGGGAAGCTGAGAGCCTCGGTTTGATCGCCACCGAGCTTGTTATGAATGCGCTCAAGCATGCGTTCGTCACCGATAAAATCGATGGCCGCATAGTCATCGCCTATGATGTCGAAGGGACGAATTGGAAGCTTTCGGTCGCCGACAACGGGACCGGTAGGCCGGATGGCGTCTTCGCGCAGCCAAAAACCGGACTCGGAACCGGTATCGTGAAGGCACTCGCGCAACAGCTCGGTGCCAAGGTTGAAACAATCTCCGATCCAGAGGGCACGACCGTGTCGATCACTCACGCCACGTTCTGGACCAAAGAAAACCGGGCTGCGTAATTGGCGCGGTCCGGAGTATGCATCTGCCGCGATGGGCCTTTGCGGGTTGCCTGCAGGCTGAAAAACTTCGTGCTGCGCTGCGCCTGAAACAAGAAAGCGTCAGCGTACCGGCAATTTCTTCCGTGCCGGTTGACCTGCGCGGGGCATGGCCGGTGTCCGCTGCAAATTCTGGCGTTGCAGGCTGGGCGCATTGCGTGAACCGGGCTGGTTCTGGAGCCGCGGCGCGTTTTGCGAGCCGACGCCGCGCTGGTTCGGCGCCCCCGCCCCGCGCTGCGGCCCGCCCTGCTGACGCAGATTTTGTGGGCGATTCTGCTGACGGAGATTTTGCTGCCGTTGATTGGGCTGCTGCCGTTGCAGGCCTGGCGTGCGGAGTTTTTGCCGTTGGTTGATCATCTGCCGTCCGGTGTTGCGCGCCGCGAACGTGCGTTGAACGAAGCCGCGGTCGCGCGCAATCTGCGCCGCCGTGATCGTGAGCGGCACCGCGGCGAAACGGCCGCCGGCGCCGGCGCGTAACGTAAAACCGGTCGCGGCCCGCGTCAGCAGGCCGAGCCGCGGGCCGCCGCCCGCCCCGAACAGCTCGATGCGGCCGACGCGGCCGTCCTCGTCCTGGTAAAGCTTGACCGCGACCTCTCCGGTCGAGCCGGGCGTCGCGCCTTCCGGCACCTCGATCACGCCGCTGGTGCCGCGGATGCCGAGCACGCTCGACGGCGTCGCGATCTTCATGTCGCCGGTCTTGGCAACCTGGTTGGCCGCAAAGGCCACAGTGCCGCGGGCGACGTTGAACAGCGCGGAATTGCTCTTGCCGCCCGAACTCGTAGACGAACTCGTTGACCTCGATCGACGCGTTGGCCGAGAGGTTGAAGGTCGTTTCATCGTCGAAGATGATGCCGAGCGTCGCATTGGCGCTGGTGCGCAGCACGTCGCCCTTGAAGATCGGGTCCTGAAGTTTCAATCCTTGGGACGTGCCGTTGCGGGTCACGGTCGTGACGCCTTGCACGCTCGCCACGTTGCCGACCTCATCGGCGCTGGCTTGCGGCGTTTGCGCGGCGGGCTGCTGCTGCGCTGCCGGACCAGGGGCGAGCGGCGTCTGGGCATGCGCCGGCTGCGCAAAGGCGAGGCCAAGCAGTGCGGCAACAATGAATTTCGAGCGGACCATGAAATTCCGCAGCGGTTCTGCAAACTCGGGGTCATGCCCGGGCTCGACCCGGGCATCCATGAAGCGGTGCGTCGAAGAACGATCTTACGGTTTGTATTCGCGGAGAGTCATCATGGAACGGATCGCCGGATCAAGTCCGGCGATGAGTGCGTCCGTGAGTTCGTTTGTCAGCATAGTGGGAGTCTGTGCCATGTGAAGTCACTACACATGTAGCTGAAAGCAACTGCGTCGCCGCGAGGCGGGGTGGAGAGCAACTGGAAGCGAACCGACAGCCCGTAGGATGACGAACCCGTTTCGGCGGCGTGCAGAGGCGAGCCTGCTCATTGAAGGCGAAGCCTGACCTGAAGGTCGACCGGTCGCACGAGGTGATAGGCACGTGACGACCGGGCTGCATAACGTGGTTGGGGGCGGGATGTCGGGAAGGCAAGCGGACGGAACGGAGAGACCTGCGGCGTTGGCGAAGCGCAGCAGGAGTCAGAGCCCGCATAGTACCGTTGTGGTCTGATGCATGGACCATTGAAGGAGGGGCTAGCAAAACCCGTCCAAGGAAAGGCAGGGCAGGAAGGTGGATGCATGAGGTCCATACCGGAGCAGAGAAGCACTGCAAGTGCCGAGAGGCTAAGCAAGGTGCAGAAACCCAAACGACAGTTGCAACTGGGCGTGGGTCGAAGCCGACGTATGGACCACTCGCATGCTGTCGGCGTTGGTAACGACGTCACAGGCGGCAAGTCGTGCCGTCCTCGCGAATGTCGGGCCGTTCGCGCTTTACACGGCCGGGCACGCAGCGAGACAGTCTCGATGAAGAAACCACCAACTGGAGAGCCGTATGCGGGAAAACCGCACGTACGGTTCGGAGGGCGGGGTCGGCGATAGCCGATCCCGACCCCTATCGGCGGGGTGTGGGGCCGCGCATCGCCAATGTCAACGACCCGCCGCCAGCGCCTTCTCCAACTGCGGCTTCAGCGCCGTTTCGATGTTGCCCTCGCTGATCGGCCCGACCAGCTTGTAGGCTATGCGACCGTCGCGATCGACGATGAAGGTCTCGGGCACGCCATAGACGCCCCAATCGATCGAAACCCGTCCGTTGATGTCGGCGCCGACCGCCGAGAACGGATCGCCGTAGCGGCCGATAAAGCGCCGCGCATTGTCAGGCTGGTCCTTGTAGTTGATGCCGACGATGCGAAAGCGCTTGTCGGCCGCAAGCTTCACCAGCAGCGGCGCCTCGTCGTGGCACGGTACGCACCAGGACGCCCAGACGTTGACCAGCGACACCGCGCCCTTGAACGAGGCGGGCGTGATGCCCGGCACCGGCGCGCCGTCGTGGAGGAGTCCGTCGACCGGCGGCAGCGGCGTGTCTGGCACCGGGCGGCCGATCAGCGCCGACGGCAGTCTCGACGGATCGCCCGAGCCGAGCCGGAACAGAAACAGGGCGGCAAGCGCGAGGAACAGCACCAGCGGCAGCAGCACGATTAGCCGGCGGCGCTTTGGCAGCGCGGGTTGGTCTGGCGTGGCGCTCATGCCGTCCTCTCGGCGGCTCGGTCGGAGCGCCGCGTTACGCC
Source organism: uncultured Alphaproteobacteria bacterium (assembly GCA_963702635.1). Lineage (GTDB taxonomy): Bacteria > Pseudomonadota > Alphaproteobacteria > Rhizobiales > Xanthobacteraceae > Z2-YC6860. The sequence goes on along the minus strand of CAVPDL010000001.1, from coordinate 615,392 downwards.
GCTGGCTTCGAGCTGCGCCAGCCGCCGCTTCTGGGCGCGGTGGTCGAGTGCGACCCAGCCGGTCAGCATGGCAACTACCAGCACGGCCATCGCATAGGCCGCAACGATGAAGTCGGCATGCGGACCGAGATTCATGATGCGCTTCCCGGCGCCGCCCGTGCCTGCAGCAGCATCAGGGTGCGGACGCGGCGGCGCAGGATCTCGTTACGCATTGCCGCGACGTGCAGCGTGACGAACAGCAGCGTGAAGGCAATCGCCATGGCAAGAAGCGGGATCAGGATGGTCGGATCGATGGTCGAGCCGCCGACGCGGAACACCGACGCCGGCTGGTGCAGCGTGTTCCACCAGTCGACCGAGAACTTGATGATCGGCAGGTTGATGGCGCCGACCAAGGTCAGCACCGCGACCGCGCGGCTCGCCCGCGACGGGTCCTCGACAGCGCGCCACAGTGCGATAATGCCGAGATACATCAGCAGCAACACCAGCTCCGAAGTCAGCCGCGCGTCCCACACCCAGTAGGTGCCCCACATCGGCCGGCCCCACAGCGAGCCGGTGACGAGGCAGAGAAATGTGAAGGCAGCGCCGATTGGCGCCGCGGCCTTCGCGGCGACGTCGGCGAGCGGATGCCGCCAAACCATCGTGCCCAGCGCCGCCGCGCTCATCAGCGCCCAGCCGAACATGCTGAGCCAGGCCGACGGCACGTGGATGAACATGATCTTCACGGTCGCGCCTTGCTGGTAGTCATCCGGCGCGCCGTAGGTCTGTTGCAGGCCCACCGCGAAGGCGATGACGGTTGCCCCCATCAGCCACGGCAAAGCGCGCTCGGCGAGTGAGAGGAAACGCGTCGGGTTGGCGAGATCGATCAGGGCCATGCCGCTTATCTACTCCATCCCCTGCCGCAACGCCGCCGCCGCGGCAAATATGCCGACGACAAGGCTGAACAATGTCAGCGCGCAGAGAATCGTGAATGGCGTGCCGAACGGCAACGGTCCGACGATAGCAGCGTTGGAAGCCGAGACGCCGAAGATCAGCACCGGCACGGTCAGCGGCAGCACCAGCACGGCGAGCAGCAGCCCGCCGCGGCGCAGCGTCACCGATAGCGCCGCCCCGATCAGGCCGATGAAAGTCAGCGCCGGCGTGCCGGCGAGCAGCGTAAGCGCGACAGCGAGGCTCGCGCGGCCATCGAGGTTCATGAACAGGCCGAGCAGTGGTGTCGCGATCGCCAGCGGCACACCTGTGGTCAGCCAATGCGCCGCAGCCTTGGCGGCGACCGCGAGTTCCAACGGGGTGTCTGCCATCAGGATCAAATCGAGCGAGCCGTCTTCGAAATCGGCGGAGAGAAGTCTTTCCAGCGTCAATAGGCTGGCGAGCAGCGCACCAAGCCACAGCAGCGCGGGCGCAATACGCGCGAGCAGGGCCAGGTCCGGACCGATGGCAAATGGCGCGAGCACCACGACGATCAGGAAGAACAGCACGCCGATCCCGGCGCCGCCGCCGACGCGAGTGGCGAGCCGGATGTCGCGCAGGAACAGGGCGAAGAGCGCCCTCATCCCACCGCTCCCAGCCGCAATTCCCGCGCGCCATCCAGCCCGATCGGCCCGTGCGTCGCCGCCACTATCAATCCGCCGCCGGTAAGATGCTGCCGCATCAGGGCCGCCAAAACCTGCTGCGCATCGCTATCCAGGGCGGATGTCGGCTCATCCAGCAGCCACAGCGGCCGCTTCAAAACGATCAACCGGGCGATCGACAGCCGCCTCCGCTGCCCGGCCGACAGATAGGCCGCCGGCAGGCCGGCCAGGGGCGCGAGGCCCACCGCCGCCAGCGCTTCCTGGGGCTCCTGGGGCGCTTCCCCGCCGCCGAGATAGCGGTTCCAGAAGGCCAGGTTTTCGGCGACTGTCAGGGACGGCTTCAGGGCGTCCTGGTGGCCCAGGTAGTGGGCCTGTTCCGGGACAGTCCGCTCCGGGTCGCCGCCGGAGCAATCCAGCCGCCCCCCGGCGATCCGCACCAGGCCGGCGATCATCCGCAGCAGCGAAGACTTGCCGGAGCCGTTACGGCCGGTAACCAGGAGCGCATCGCCACCCTCGACCGCAAATCCGAGCCCGGTAAACACCTCCCGGCCGCCCCGTACGCAGGCGAGGCCGCTCGCCTCAAGCCGCATCGCCACGACCCCTCAGCCTTCGGTATGCCTGCAACGCAGCCCCCACGGTCCAGCCATACGCGTCTGTCTAGCAGAGCGCGAAAAAAGCCCTTATAAGCCCGTTGGCCGCGCGGCGCTGGAGGAACCAGCGCCCGGTCCGCGGCCCGGGGGTCAAACGTCTGTTCTGGCAAGGGTTTAGACCAGGACCGCCGCACGCTCCCGCGCCCTGGATGGAAGCCCCGTCATGATCTCGCTCGACAGCTTTAAGTGCTGCAGGACTTTGAAAGTCGGCAGCAAGACCTACGCCTATTACAGCCTGCCGGTGGCCGAGAAAAACGGCCTCAAGGGTATTTCCCGGCTGCCGTTTTCGCTGAAGGTGCTGCTTGAGAACATGTTGCGCAACGAGGACGGCCGCACCGTCACCAAGGAGGACATCCAGGCCTTTGCGGTTTGGCTGAAGAACAAGACCTCCGACCGCGAGGTGCCGTTCCGCCCGGCGCGGGTGCTGATGCAGGATTTCACCGGCGTGCCGGCGGTGGTCGATCTCGCGGCGATGCGCGACGCGATGGATCACCTCGGCGGAGACGCCAAGAAGATCAATCCACTGGTGCCGGTCGATCTCGTCATCGACCATTCGGTCGCGGTGAACTTCTTCGGCCACAAGGACTCGTTCAAGAAGAACGTCGAGGAGGAGTACAAGCAGAACCAGGAGCGCTACAAGTTCCTGAAGTGGGCGCAGCGCTCGTTCGAGAATTTCCGCGTGGTGCCGCCCGGCACCGGCATCTGCCATCAGGTCAATCTGGAATATCTGTCGCAGACGGTGTGGTCCGCGCCCGGCCGGGTCAAGGTCGACGGCAAAGAGCAGACCATGGAGGTCGCCTATCCGGACACGCTGGTCGGCACCGATTCGCATACGACGATGGTCAACGGCCTTTCCGTGCTCGGCTGGGGCGTCGGCGGCATCGAGGCTGAGGCCGCGATGCTCGGCCAGCCCTATTCGATGGTTCTGCCCGAGGTGATCGGCGTCAAGCTCACAGGCAAGCTCAAGGAGGGCATGACCGCGACCGACCTCGTGCTTACCGTCACGCAGATGCTGCGCAAGCGCGGCGTGGTCGGAAAGTTCGTCGAGTTTTTCGGACCGGGCCTTGCGGGCCTCACGATCGCCGACCGCGCCACCATCGGCAACATGTCGCCGGAATATGGCGCGACTTGCGGCTTCTTCCCGATCGATGACGACACCATGCAGTATCTGACCGATACCAACCGGTCGGCCGCGCGCATCGAGCTGGTCGCCGCCTACGCCAAGGTGCAGGGGATGTATCGCACCAAGACCACGCCGGACCCGATCTTCACCGACGTGCTCAAGCTCGAACTATCCAGCATCGAGCCGTCGCTCGCCGGGCCCAAGCGCCCGCAGGACCGCGTCGCGCTGAAGGAGGCCAAGTCGAGCTTCATCAACGCGATGGACAAGGAGTTCAACAAGCCGAGCGACGGCGGCGGCAAGGATGTATTCGAACTGCACCCGTCGATTGCCACGGCGCCTATGGACAAGGACTTCAACAAGGCCGGCGGCAAGGGCCGCTTCCCGGTCGAAGGCAAGGATTTCACGCTCGGCCACGGCGACGTTGTGATCGCTGCAATCACCTCATGCACCAACACCTCCAATCCGTCGGTGATGGTTGCGGCCGGATTGCTGGCCAGGAAGGCCGTTGCACGCGGTCTCACGGTGAAGCCTTGGGTCAAGACCTCGCTCGCGCCAGGTTCGCAGGTGGTCGCCGACTATTACGAGAAGTCGGGCCTGCAGAAGGATCTCGATGCGCTCGGCTTCAACCTCGTGGGCTTTGGCTGCACCACCTGCATCGGCAACTCCGGCCCGCTGCCGGAGGAAATCTCCGAGGCGATCAATAAGAACGATCTCGTTGCCGCGGCGGTGCTTTCCGGCAATCGCAACTTTGAGGGCCGCGTCAACGCCGACGTGCGCGCCAACTATCTCGCCTCGCCGCCACTCGTCGTCGCCTACGCCATCGCCGGCTCGATGTATGTCGATCTCGCCAAGCAGCCGCTTGGGTTCGACAAGAAGGGCAAGAAGGTGATGCTCAAGGATATCTGGCCGACCAGCCGCGAGATCAATTCGGTCATCCGCAAGTGCATCACCAGGCAGGTGTTCCAGAAGAAGTATGCCAACGTGTTCAAGGGCGATTCCGCTTGGGGCAAGATCGCGGTGAAAGGTGGCCTGACCTATTCGTGGGACGATCGCTCGACCTACGTGCAGAACCCGCCCTATTTCGACGGCATGGAGAAACGCCAGCGTCCGGTCGAGGACATTGTCGACGCCCGCATCCTCGGCCTGTTCCTCGACTCGATCACGACCGACCACATCTCTCCGGCCGGCTCGATCAAGGAAGAGAGCCCGGCCGGCGAATACCTGCGCGATCACCAGGTCCGGCCGAAGGACTTCAACCAGTACGGCACCCGGCGCGGCAACCACCAGGTGATGATGCGCGGCACATTCGCCAACATCCGCATCAAGAACCAGATGGTGCCCGGCGTCGAAGGCGGCGTGACCGTCCACTATCCGTCGAAGCAAAAGATGGCGATGTACGACGCCGCCATGAAGTACAGGGCCGAGGGCGTGCCGCTGGTCCTCTTCGCCAACAAAGAGTACGGCACCGGCTCTTCGCGCGACTGGGCCGCAAAGGGCACCGTGCTACTCGGCGTCCGGGCGGTCATCACCCAGTCGTTTGAGCGTATCCATCGCTCCAACCTGATCGGCATGGGCGTGATCCCACTTTGCTTTGAGGAAGGCACCTCCTGGCAGACGCTGGGGCTGAAGGGCAGTGAGCAGGTGACGATCCGCGGACTGCATGGCGACTTGAAGCCGCGGCAGCGGCTGATGGCCGAGATCGTGGCGGCCGACGGCAAGCTGACGCGTGTGCCCTTGACCTGCCGGATCGATACCTATGACGAGCTGGAATATTTCAAGAACGGCGGTATCCTGCAGTATGTGCTCCGCCACCTCGCAGCCTAGACGTGGACCCCACTGGCCGGCATCTTCGATTGTTTGATACCCGCCACTCACCGTGAAGTGAGTGGCAGGTGATGTTTTTGGCGGGTATCAGTTCCAGCCTCAAGATTCGGCTGGCGGGGCAGCAGAGGTGTTGGAGATCGTCATGCTTAACCCCCGGATTGCATCTTCGTTCGCAATCGTCAGTCTGGGACTGCTGTCGGTGCAGTGTGCGCAAGGGGAACCGCGCGCGGTGATCGAGTTGTTCACCAGCCAGGGTTGCTCGTCCTGTCCACCCGCCGACAAGCTCGCAGGAGAATACGCCCGCGATCCCTCCGTCATCATGATGAGCCTCGCGGTCGACTACTGGGACTATCTCGGCTGGAAGGATACGCTCGCCCTGTCCGGTCACAGCAACCGGCAACGCGCTTATGCCAAGGTGCGCGGCGATCGTCAGGTTTACACGCCGCAGGCTGTGATCGATGGCGCGATCCATGCGCTCGGCAGCGACAAGGCGGCGATCGAGCAAGCCATTCGCAAGGAGCGCGAGCAGGCCGCGCCGCTAACGCTGCCCGTGACCATGGCGCTCGACGGCGACAAGCTCACCGTGACGGTGCCCGCGTCCAAGGATGAAAAAGGTCAGGCCGAAGTCTGGCTGTGTCCGATTACTACGTCCGTTCCCGTGACCATCAACAGAGGCGAAAACAGCGGTCACACACTGACCTACACCAACGTCGTGCGCCGCTGGATCAAGCTCGGCGACTGGAGCGGCAAGGCAGAGACGTTCGACGTCCCGGTGAAGGATTTCCAGACTGGCCACATCAACTCGGCCGCGGTCGTGGTGCAGCACGGCGTCGCCAGCGCACCCAAGCTGATGCTCGGCGCGGCCCAGATCGCGATACGATGAATAGCGGCTCTCCCCTTGCGGGAGAGGGCCACACCGGCGGTGGAACGATGCACGGCTGGGTGGGGTAACACCGCAACCCCTTGCACCCAATCGTGCTTGTTGCAAAATTGGAACTGCCCTCTCCCGTAAGGAGGGCACAACGACAAGCGCCGCAAGCCTCGTCAGGCTCAGCTACTGCAACCCGGCAGCCTTCCTTGCCTCGCCGGTCAGTTCCAGGATGTGCATGCCGGTGTTGGCGCGGTCGACCACGTAGACGTAGCCGCGGTCGTCGGTTTCCACGTTGTTGCTTTGGATCGCGACCTTGCAGCGATCCTGGCCGTTCACCTTGATGCAGCGTTTGTCCGTCGCCTCGGTGATCGACGGGATAAAATAGCCGATCTCCTTTGGCTGATAGGGATTGCGCACATCGATGGCGCGGACCCCGGCGTTGAAGTAGGTCACGAACGTGACCTTCTTGTAGAACACGGGCGCCGTGCTCTCGTTGGAGGAGTGCGAGCCGAAACGGCCGCCGCGATCACAGAAATGGCCGCTTGCCTCCGGAACTTGGAAGTTTGACACCACCATCGGCTGCGCCTCGATGGTGACGTCGACGAACCACACCAGTTGCCGCGGCTCCTGACATTCGTTGAGGATCTGCTCGTCCACGATCATGACGAAATCGCGAACCTTGCCATCCTTGTCCTTGGCGAACTCGGCGACCGGCATTTGCAGCATCGGGAGCGTGGTGTGGGCGCCGTTGGTTGGCATCATGTGCAACTCCGACACCACCGGGGTGCGCAGATTCTCCGGCGTCGGTTCCTTCGGTCCCTTGAGCAGCTTCTCGCGGTCGACGATCTGCAGCACGCCGCCTTTGTTGGTGCCGTAGCCGAAATAGACGCGATTGGCCTGCGGGCCGAGCGAGATCATGCCATGCAGCTCGGTCGGCACCGAGCCGGACGCGCCGGGCTCCTGACCGACCAGGCCGAACAGCCGGATCCTCGACGGATGCGTCGGGTCGCTGAGGTCGACCACTTCGGTCATACGCCGTGCCCGCCAGCCGGCCACGCCTGAGACCAGATAGGCGATGCCGGTGTCGCATTCCCAGAAGCTCTTGTGCGTGTCCTTCAGGTCCCAGCTCGGCCGCGACACGAGCTTTGGCGCCGCCGGGTCGGCGACGTTCCAGACCTCGTGACCTTGCTTGCCAAACGTGCGCAGAAGGTAAACGGCGTTGGGGTCGCCCTTGGGCAAAGTCTTGCCGTCGCAGACGCGGGTCATCTGCGCACCGCCGTCCTCGTAGTTTCCCTGCTGTCCGGGGATGTGGAACAGGTATTTCGGATGAGCCGGATCGGTGACGTCGACGATCGACGTGCCGTTGAACTCCGCCTGGCCGGTGAGCGGATTGAGCGGCTTCGGCACGTCCGGCGTGCCGCCATGATGGCCGATATAGGCGATATAACGGTCGCCCTGCTTGTGAATGGTCGGCTGGTAGGCGCTGCGCGCCTGCAGATCGCTCATGCCGACGAGGCGCATGTCCTTGGCTTCGGGCGGGTCGCCGATCTTGGGTGCTTGCGCCGACGCGGGCAGCGCCAGTGCTGTCGAAGCGATGACGGCGCAGCCAATGAACGTGGACCGGCTCATGCGCCGGGCGGCAGATTGAATCACGGCGATCCTCCAGCAGTTTTTGCTTGTTGCTGAAAGCTAGCGCATCCCGCGGCGCGTCGCGCAAGAATCGCGCAATAAAAAAGGGCCGGCAATGAAGCCGGCCCTAGAGCGTTGGGGATTGAACCGTACGCGAAACAACCGGCCCGGTCTGCTCGAGCCCCGGGGGGCTGGGGGGCTGAGGAATCCGGCGCTCTCGCGAGACCGGGCCTGAGGTAACTGGTGTTATCTTACTCGCCAGCTTGGCGGCGCCCTGTCCGAAATTGGGCAGCTTTATGATTTTGCTAACAAATCCGTGATCGGCCGGGCCGGCTTCTAAACCCTTGCCGTCATTGGCTTCTGGCGCGATCATGACATTTGTGTAGAGCACGATCCGATCCGAAAGCGGTTCCCGCTGTTCGAGGATCATGCTCAGAGCGACAACCAGGGAGGCGCCGCATGACATTCGGCGAAACCGAACCGAGTCAGCTTTTCGGGGGCGCCACCAGTTCGGCCGCCCCCGTCAACCAGGTCACCTTCAGCCGCCGCGAGCTCGACCGTATCTTCGGTCTCTACGGCCGCATGGTGGCCGCCGGCGAGTGGCGCGACTACGCCATCGACTTCCTCCGGGACCGCGCGGTGTTCTCGGTGTTCCGCCGCTCCTCGGAAGTTCCGATCTACCGCATCGAGAAAAATCCCAAGCTGGCGCGCCGCCAGGGCGCCTATAGCGTCGTCTCCGCCACCGGCCTGATCGTCCGCCGCGGCCACGAGCTCGATCGCGTGCTGCGCGCGCTCGATAGGGGTCCGAGCCTCGTCGCGGTTTGACTACGGCTTGGTCGTCGCGCCGGGACCGAGCGCGCGCTGCATGAGCACGCTGTCGAGCCAGCGGTCGAACTTGTAGCCGACGTTCTCGATGTTGCCGATCATGCGGAAGCCGGCCGCGCGGTGCAGCTCGATCGACGGCGTCTGCGCGGAATCGCCGATCACTGCGATCATCTGGCGGAAGCCCCGGCGCTCGCATTCTTCGATCAGCCGATCGAGCAGCGCGCGGCCGACGCCCTTCCGCTGCGCCGCCGGATCGATGTAGATCGAATCCTCGACGCTGAAGCGGTAGGCGCGCCGCGGCCGATAGGGCCCGGCATAGGCGTAGCCGGCCACGGCGTCGCCGATCTCTGCGACCAGATAGGGAAAGCCGCCGTCGAGCAGCGTCCGCAGCCGGCGCGACATCTCGGCTTCATCAGGCGGCTCGAGTTCGAACGACGCCGTGCCGTGCTCGACCGCATGGCGGTAGATGCGCGTGATCGCCGGTATGTCGGCGGGCGCGGCGAGGCGGACGATGACGGCAGGCATGCCCGCATCAAAGCATAAAAGAAAACGCCCCGGCGAGAGGCCGGGGCGTTGCCAATTTGCAGGCCTGCGATGACTTAGCGCCGGTCGCCGAACAGGCGCAGCATCATCAGGAACAGGTTGATGAAGTCGAGATAGAGCGACAGCGCGCCCATGATGGCCTTGCGGCCCATGGTGCCGTCGTCGTCCATCGAGTCGTACATCTCCTTGATCCGCTGGGTGTCCCAGGCGGTGAGGCCGGCGAACACGACGACGCCGATCACCGAGATCGCGAACTGCAGCGCGCCGACTGGCCAGGAACAGGTTGACCAGGCTCGCGATGATGATGCCGAACAGGCCCATGATCATGAACGAGCCCGATCGGCGAAAGATCGCGTCTTGGTGGTGTAGCCGTACAGGCTGAGCGCGCCGAACGACGCCGCCGAGATGAAGAACACCCGCGTGATCGAAGCCCCGGTGTAGGCCAGGAAGATCGACGCCAGCGTGACGCCGAGCAAGGCCGCATAGACCATGAACAGCGTCAAGCGCGGTGGTGTACTGCAGCCGGTTGATGCGGGCGCTGATGAAGAACACCAGCCCGAGCGTGCCGAGCATCAGCACGATCATCAGCGGGCCGCTGAAGACCGTTGGCCGAATGACGTCAGGCCGGTGATCCGGCCGCTGGCATCGGTGATCACGGCGGCATGGTAGGTGACCATAGGCCACGACGCCGGTCAGCGCCACGGCGGCCGCCATGTAGTTGTAGACGCGGAGCATGTAGGCGCGCAGGCCCGCGTCGATCGCGGCCGCCCGGTCGGCGAAGCCGCCGCGGGCCGCTACGTTCCGGTCGAAGTCCGACATGGAATTCTTTCCCTCTTTGATCCCGGACGGAGCCGGGCCTCTTGGTCTGCCGGAAAAGCGCCGGCAAACCGCTTGCCTGGAATCTAGTGCACCGGAGGTTCGCCGCGCCAGGGATGGGTGGCGCGGGTTAACGAATGTTTAGATGCCTGAAAAGCCAGGGGAAATACCTTCGAGCGGAGTCCAGGTGCTGCCGCTCACTCCTCGCGCTGGCCGAGCAACTGCAGCAGCAGCGTGAACAGGTTGATGAAGTTCAGGTACAGCGACAGCGCGCCGATGATCGCCGAACGCTCCGCCGCCTCGCCGTCCATGGCGACGTAGAGGTATCGGTTTCAGCCGCTGGGTGTCCCAGGCGGTCAGGCCGGCGAACACCACAACGCCGATCACCGAGATCGCAAACTGCAGGCGCTGCTCGCCATGAACAGGTTGACCAGGCTCGCCAGGATGATCCCGAACAGCCCCATCAGCAGGAACGAGCCCATGCCGGAAAGGTCGCGCTGGGTGGTGTAGCCCCACAGGCTGAGCGCGCCGAACGAGGCCGCGGTGATGAAGAACACCCGCACGATCGAGGTGTGGGTGAACACCATGAAGATCGAAGCGAGCGAAACGCCGACCAACGCCGCGTAAATCCAAAACACGAACTGCGCGATCGCCGGCCGCATCCGCTCGACGCCGAAGCTGAGCAGGAACACCAGCGCCAAAGCGGCGCGAGGATCACGAGCCATCTCAGATTGGCTGGCAAACAGCGCCTTGCCGAAGGCGGTCAACATCAAGCCGTCGCGCAGCTTCAGGGCCGCGAGGCTCGGGTCCGTCGTCACCGACAGCAGATAGGTGCCGAGCGCCGCGAAGCCGGTGATGGCGAGGCCGAGCACCATGTAGTTGTAGATGCGCAGCATGTAGGCGCGCAGGCCTTCGTCGACCGCAATCGAGCCAGCGCGGCCGGCGCCTTGCCCAAACTGCGCGCCTGCGATGTTGCGTTGATAGTCCGACATCGTCGAAACCCCCATGGTTGTCGAACCGCTTTCCGTTCTGCATTTCGCACCGCGCGCCGAACGGACACCAATGCGCGCAGTTTCGTGTTGGCCATGTATATCACGCTGCCTCGCCGACATATGACCGCGACAAAACGTCGAGAATGCTTGGACGTTACGCGACGGTTTGTCGCAATGCCTCACAAATTCCTGAGCACCGTCGCAGGCTTATGGCCGAGCGCCGTGAACGTGCCGATCAAGCCTAACAAAACCGTGATCATAAGCGCGCCAAATGCCGCAGCCGCGGCGGGCTCCGGGAGCCACGCAAAGGTGAGATTCATCACCCGCGTGACAACGTACCACGCCGCGATCGAACCGGCGGCGACGCCGAACAGCGCGGTCGCCGAGCCAAGCAGGAGGTATTCCAGCGCGTAGGCGCCGATCAATCGACCGCGGGTGGCGCCGAGCGTCTTGAGCACGACCGCGTCGTAGATCCGATCGCGATGGCCGGCGGCCAAGCGCGCCGCCGAGCACCATGATCGCGGCAAGCAGCGCCACGACGCTCGCGCCGCGAACGGCGAGCACGAGGTTGCGCACGATGTCGCCGACGGCCTCGATCGCATCCTTGACGCGCACCGTGGTAACAGCCGGGAACACCTCGCCCGACCGCCTTGAGCAGCGCCGTTTCCTCTGCCGCCGTGCCGCCGCCGGGGTAGGTCAGCGTCGCGATGTCGGTGTGCGGCGCGCCGGCGAAGGTGTTGGGCGAGAACACCATGACGAAATTGATGCCAAGGTTCTCCCAGTTCACCGCGCGCAGATTGGCGATCGCGGGCCTCGATGTTGCGGCCAAGCACGTTGACCAGGATCGGGTCGCCGAGCTTGAGACCGAGGCCGTCGGCGATCTTCTTCTCGAACGACACCAGCGGCGGGCCGCGATAGTCCGGCGCCCCACCATTGGCCTTCGACCACCTTGGAGCCGCGCGGCACCTCGGTCGCAAAGGTGATGCCGCGATCGCTTTGCAGCACCCAGGCCGCATTCGGCTGCGCCTTGATGTCCTCGGCCCTGACGCCGTTCGCCGACATGATGCGGCCGCGCAGCATCGGCACCCGTTCGAGGGTGGCCCGCGGCGCCTGCCGGCGCACGAAGGCGTCGAAGCGATCGGCATCGGCCGACTGGATGTCGATGAAATAGAACGACGGCGCCTTTTCGGGCAGCGCGCCCTCGAACTGCCGGCGCAGGTTTCCGTCGATCTCGATCACCGTGACGAGAAGGGCGAGACCCAGCCCCAGCGACAGCACGATGGTCGGCGTCAGCGCGCCCGGCCGGTGCATGTTGGCGATGGCAAGGCGAAGAGCGGTCGCGCGGGCGTGCGGCAGCCGGCGCGCCACTGCCATCAGCAACAGCGCCACAAGCTCGAGCATGACGAACGCGGCGGCAGCGGCGACCACGAAGATCGACAGCGATCTTGCGGTCGTACGACAGCGTCACGGCGATGGCGGCGAGCAGGGCAATCACCATCGCGGTTGCAACCACGTATCGCCGGCGCGGCCAGTGGCGCTCGTGCGCGACGGCGTCGCGAAACAGCGCCGATGACCGGCACGTCATGGGCGCGGCCGAGCGGCCAGAGCGCGAAGGCGAGCGCAGTGAGCAGTCCGTAGAGCAGCGCCAGCGCCAGCTCGGAAGGCTGCAGCGCCGGAGCGATCGGCAGCGGAATGATGGCGCCGAACGCCGCCGCGATGCCGAACGGCAGGATGGCGCCGAGCGCAAGCCCGATCAGCGAGCCGATCAGCGCCAGCAGCATCACCTGCGAAAGATAGATCGCGAACACGCGGCCGCCGCTCGCGCCCAGCGCCTTCAAGGTCGCGATCACGTCGCGCTTCCGATCGATGTGGCTTTTCACCGCGTTGGCGACGCCGACGCCGCCGACCAGCAGCGCGGTCAGGCCGACCAGTGTCAGGAACTGGGTGAAATGCTCGACATTGCGCTCGACCGACGGCGTGGCATTGGTGCGGGACGCGGATGTCCCAGCCGGCGCCGGGATGTTGCGCCTTTGCCGCTTCGACCACGGCGCTTGGCGGTCCGCTCGCTCGCGTCCGGCAACCGCAGCCGGTAATGCCAGCGCACCAGGCTGCCGGGTACCAGCAGGCCGGTGGCGCGCAACGCGTCCTCGCTGACGATCACGCGCGGGCCGAAGGCGATGCCGCTGGCGAGCTTGTCCGGCTCGTTCTTGAGGATCGCCGTGACGACGATGGTCGCGCCGCCGATGGTCAATCGCGCGCCGGGCTTGAGATCGAGCCGCGTCAGCAGCGTGCCGTCGACCGCCGCGCCAAACGCAGCCGTCGCGCTGCGCCAGCGCATCGGCAAGCGGCATGGCGGGATCGAGTGCGACCGTGCCGTAGAGCGGATAGGCGGCATCGACCGCTTTGAGTTCGACCAGCGCGCGCCGGCCGTCTGCCGATGCGCGCCATGGCGCGAAGCGTGGCTGCCACCGAGACTTGGCCATGCGACGCAAGAAAGTTGCCGCTCGTCGGCGCTGGCCTCGCGGTGAATCAGCGTGAAGGCGAGATCGCCGCCGAGGATGACGCGGCCTTCGCGTGCGAGCCCATCGGTCAGGCTCCGCGAAAATGAACCGACGCCGGCAATCGCCATCACCCCGAGCGCGATGCAGGCGACGAAGATACGGAAGCCATGCAATGCCGCCGCGCAATTCGCGGAGCGCGAACCGCAGCGGACTGAATGGCAAACCGGTTGCTGGGCGTGGCAATTGTCATATCGGTTTCGGCGCGTATCGCGTCAGCAGCATGTGGACCGGCAGAAATAGCAGCAACGGCATGCCGATCATCAGCCCGGCAAGCCAGATGTACGGCGGCACCCAGGATTGCGGCGCGTCATCGCTCGGCCCCCAGACGTAGTTGATGTTGACCGGGACCAGGCCGGCGTTCGGGTTCGGCGGCGGCATGAAGAAGAAGCAGACCAGGAGCAGCGCCCAGGCCAGCGCGGTCCATGCCGGAAAGCCCCTGCGGTCATAGCCGAGCATCCATACCAGATAGGCCAATAGGAACGGCAGCCAGCCGTGAAACAGCGACAGCCCGCGCAGGAACAGCGAGTTCTCGTGCTTGAACATGTAGGCGGTCATGCCGAGCAGCGTCACGCCGGCAAGGCCGAACACGAAGTCCACGACCCAGACGGCTTGCGGCGCGAGGATGCCGACCGCGCACATCGAGATCAGCAATGGGCTGTCGACCCAGAGGCCCGACCAGGGTGAGGAACAACGCCACGTCGCAGAAATAAAGAAAGTTGGCCGGTCCGTAGTAGTGCCAATAAACCGGCACCAGCACGATCATGAACGCCGGTGTAGGCGAACTTGAGCCAGAGCGGGACGCGGTTTGTGCCATGTGCGGGGACGGCGTCGGCCATGGCTCAACCGGCCCTCGCCGGTGCCGGCGCGTCTTCGATGTGGCCCGAGCGCAGGCGAACGATGCGGTCGCAGCGCTGCGCCAGGGCCGTGTCGTGCGTCACCAGGATAAGCGTGGTGCCGCGTTCGACGTGGCCGGCGAACAACAGATCGATCACCTGCCGGCCGGTGGCCTCGTCGAGATTGCCGGTCGGCTCGTCGGCGACGAGAATGGCCGGATTGGGCGCCAGCGCCCGGGCCAGCGCAACGCGCTGCTGCTCGCCGCCGGAAAGCTGCGCCGGATAGTGATGCGAGCCGTTCGGCCAGCCCGACCTTGGCCAGTTCCGCGCGGGCCCGTCCGGATGGCGTCGGCCGTCGCCGGCAAGCTCCAGCGGCACGGCGACATTCTCCAGCGCCGTCATGGTCGGAATGAGATGAAACGACTGGAACACGATGCCGACGTTGCGGCCGCGAAACCGCGCCAGCGCGTCCTCGTCGAGCGCGCGCAGGTCGGAGCCCGCCACCACGATCGAGCCGGTGTCCGCGCGCTCCAGCCCGGCCAGCACCATCAGCAACGTGGTCTTGCCTGAGCCTGACGGCCCGACCAGGCCGACGGCCTCGCCACGCCCTATATGCAGGTCGATGTCTTTGAGGATATGAACCCGGGCGGCGCCGCGGCCGAGCGAAAGATTGACGCCGGAGAGCGCGATGGCCGGGCCGGCATTGGAGCTGTCGTTCATGGAATCCGGCGTGCGTTCCGCTGTCGCGCCCCGCTCATATGGGAAATGGGCCTGCATCGTCCAGCGTTTCGCGACGTTGGCGCTGCTTTGGCTGGCGATTGACCGGAACGGCTGGCGGCTGCCGAGCGGCCCGTCAAGGTGGTGGTGCTCGGCGATTCGCTGGTGGCCGGCTTTCAGCTCCCGGCCAGCGCCGCGTTTCCGGCGCAGTTGGAGACGGCGCTCAAGGCCAAGGGGCTCGCCGTCGAGATCGCCAATGCCGGCGTTTCCGGCGACACCAGCACGGGCGGACTGGCGCGGCTCGACTGGTCGGTGCCGGACGGCACCGACGCGGTGATCCTCGAGCTTGGCGCCAACGACATGCTGCGCGGCATCGATCCCAAGGTGACGCGTGGCGCGCTTGCCGAGATCGTGCAGCCGCCTCAAGGCCCGGCATATCGAGGTGTTGCTGTGCGGGATGCGGGCGGCGCCGAACCTCGGACCGGACTATGCGCGCGCCTTCGACGCGATCTATCCGGAGCTTGCAGCCGCAAACGGCCTCCTGCTTTACCCGTTCTTCCTCGACGGCATCGTCACCGATCCCAAGCTCAATCAGCACGACGGCCTGCATCCGACCGAGGCCGGCGTCGCGGTGATCGTCGAGCGCATTTTGCCTAAGGTCGAGGAACTCTTGTCGCGCGTGCGGGCCAACCCCAAATCCTGACACATCGTTGTCAACCGCCTGGCATGGCTGCCCATTGCGAAGCCGCCGCGATCGTGATTCGTTAGAGCCAAGAGACGACAATGCCGCGACTGTTCACCGGTCTGGAAATACCCGAGGAGCTTGGCGAATCGCTTTCGCTGCTCCGGGGCGGGCTGCCGGGCGCGCGCTGGATCGATCCGGAAAATTATCATCTGACGCTGCGCTTCATCGGCGATGTCGACGACGACATCGCGCGCGAAATTGCCTGGCTGCTCGGCAGGGTCCGGCGCAGGGACTTCGAGCTGCGGCTCGACGGGCTGTCGTCGTTCGGCGGGCGCAAGCCGCGCGCCGTGGTGGCTGCGGTCGCGCCATCGCCGGCGGTGATGGAATTGCAAGCCGAGCACGAGCGGCTGATGCAGCGGGTCGGGCTTGAGCCGGAGGGGCGCAAGTACACGCCGCATGTCACGCTGGCGCGGTTGCGCGATTCATCGAGCTTCGAGGTGGCCGAATATCTGTCGGCGCGCGCGGCGTTTCGCTCGCAGCCATTTACGGTGTCGCGATTCGTGCTGTTCTCGTCGCGCGCCTCGGTCGGCGGCGGACCCTACGTGGTCGAAGCGGCCTATCCGCTGGCGGCGTAGCTGTGCAGTTCCAGCGCCGGGATCCTGTAGCGCCGGCTGGTGCTCTGCTCGTGCACGCGCACGTCGTTGAGATGATAGCGCCGCGCCTCGTCGATGATCTTCGCGGTCAGCTCGCGCTCGAAGCCGCGCTCGTGAAATCCGTCCTCGACGGTGATCGCGGCTTCGGCGCGCCGCGCGGTGCGGTCCGGCACGATCTCGGCGCCGGCACGCATGACGCCCTTCACATAGGCGCCGATCAGGATCGCGCCCGACGGCGACCAGATCGAGGCAATGGGCATCGATGCCGCGGTCGTCGCCGGGGAAGCGGCTGCTGCGGTCGAGCCGCATCAGATGGGCGTGATAGTCCTCGATGGCCGTCGGCCCCAGTACGCGAATCTCGGCCGCGTGAACGACGCCCATGATGGATTCCCCGTGGTCCCGGACAGGGAATGGAGGATAGGAGTCAATCCCGCCAACTCGTTAACGATGATTTTCGCCGCGAAATGGCGGGCTCAGCAGCCGGGACTGCACGTCGAGAACGGCGGTGGCGAAGCCGTGGTTGTCGGCCACGAGTTCCCGCAGCACCGAAAGCGGCGTCGGCCGTGCTGCCGCGACCTCGCCGACCACGCCGCCGAAATCGAAGCTCAGTTCGGCCGCGAATTTCCGCGCCAGCTCCTGCATGCGCCGGTTGTTGGCGAGGCAGGCCATGTGCAGCGTCTTGATGCCGCGGTTGCGGGCGGCGAGCAGCGTGCGCTCCAGCAGCGCGGAGCCGATGCCGTGGCTCTGCCAGGGCGCCTCGATGCTGAGCGCCGCCTCGGCCTCGCGGGTGAAGGCGGGCCCGAGCGGCCGCAATTCGGCTGCGCCGCGCAGCACGCCGTCGGCGAAGAAGCCATGCACCGCCGCGGTCAGCCCGAACGTCGTGTCGACGTAATTGCGGATGAACTCGTCCGACACGCCGCCGCCGAAACGGCTGTGCCGGCTGTCGGAGTCGAGGCGCAGCAGATGATCGCGGTATCTTGCCGGCTTCGCCGATCCACAATTTGCGGATGATGCCGCCGTCGGCCAGGGGTTCCTGCATTGCGCCGCTCCACAAATTGCTGCGCAGCGAATCATTTATTTGCTGCGATGCAGCATAACTGAATTGTGCGCGGTAAGGCATTGAAAAAGATATAGGTTTTGCATGGCTAGCTATGCTGTCCTATGGGACGGCAGAGCTGCTTGCAGCGGCCCGCCGCAGGCCGTATCGGTGGCCATCTCAGCGTCCCGCCCGCGACCCCAGTTCCCATGTCAGCCCTGCGAACTCTACGAAGACCTGGTCTCCGCCAAGAAGCTCGAGCGCGATCCCGCGCAGGAACAACTGCTCGCCCGGCTTTCGGAGCTGGAGCAACGCGTCGTCGCGCATCGCTCGGCGCGGCGGGTGCGTCCGATCGGCTGGCTGTTCGGCGGCAACGGCAACGGCAACGGCGACATCGCCAAGGGCCTCTACATCTACGGCGACGTCGGCCGCGGCAAGACCATGCTGATGGACCTGTTCTTCGAGGCGAGCCCGGTGGTGCGCAAGCGCCGCGCCCACTTCCACGAGTTCATGGCCGACGTGCACGAGCGGGTGCGGGTGTTCCGCCAGAAGCTCAAGGACGGCGAGATCGAAGGCGACGACGCGATCCGGCTGGCCGCCGCCGAGATCGCCGAGGAAAGCTGGCTGCTCTGCTTCGACGAGTTCCACGTCACCGACATCGCCGACGCCATGATCCTCGGCCGGCTGTTCGCCAAGCTGTTCGAGGTCGGCGTCGTCGTGGTGGCGACCTCGAACGTGGCGCCGTCGGACCTCTACAAGGACGGGCTCAATCGCGCGCTGTTCCTGCCCTTCATCGCCATGATCGAGAAGCACATGGAGGTGATACGGCTCAAGGCTCGCACCGATTTCCGGCTGGAAAAGCTCGCCGGCCAGAAGGTCTGGTTCGTGCCGGCGGACGACGCCGCCACCGCGGCGCTGGACCAGGCCTGGCGCAACCTGGTCGGCAGCGGCAGCGGCCGGCCGCAGGAGCTGTCGGTCAAGGGCCGCACGCTTGCGGGTGCCGCGCGCCGCCATGGGGGTGGCGCGGTTCTTCTTCCACGACCTTTGCGAGCAGCCACTGGCGGCGGCCGATTATCTGCGCATCGCCCACGAATTCCACACCATCATCATCGACCGCATTCCGGTGATGGGCTTCGAGGAGCGCAACGCCGCCAAGCGCTTCATCATCCTGATCGACACGCTCTATGACCACAGCGTGAAGCTGATCGCCTCGGCTGCGGCGGAGCCCGACGCGCTCTACCGGGCGGACGATGGCTTCGAGGCTGCCGAATTCCGGCGCACCGCCTCGCGGCTGATCGAGATGCGTTCGCAGAGCTATCTCGCGCTTGCCGCACGGCCGGCGCGATTCGTCGGCAACAGGATCGAGCGAAGGCATCGTCGAAACCTGAGGCGGCCGGCTGGCTTGCCCGGCCTTGCTACTGCGGCTTGATGCCGGCGGCCTTGAGGATCGGCGGCCACCTGCGCAGTTCGGCCGTGAAAAATGTCTGAAACTCATCAGGCGTGGTGATTTTCGCTTCGTAGCCGAAACGCTTCAGCGTCGGCGCCATCTCGGCGGATTGCATCGTCTCATTCATCTCGCGATTGAGCCGATCGACGATTGTCGCCGGGGTGCCCGCCGGCGCGAGCAGTCCCATCCAGACGTCGGGGTGGAAGCCGACCTGAGGCAGGCCGCTTTCGGTCATGGTGGGAACGTCCGGCAGGTCCGGGCTGCGCTTCGAGCCTGTGTAGGCAATTGGGCGAATCCGGCCGTCGTGAATCAGCGACAGCAACTGGGGCGGCGGCGCGATGTTGATATGAATGCGCCCGCCGAGCAGATCGGCGCGCGCCCCTTCGCCGCCGCGATAGGGCACGTCGGTGAATTCAATGCCGGCCGCCTGCTGGAATATCTCGCCGATGATATGCGGCATGGTCGCAAGCCCGAAGCCGAACGCCAGCTTGCCGGGGTTGGCCTTGGCGTAGCCGATGAGCTCGGCGACGGATTTGGCCGGCACCGATGGCGCCACCGCCAGCACGTGCGACCAGGTCACCGCGGTTGCGACCGGCAGCAGGCTCTTGCCCGGATCGAAATCGAGATTGGGCAACAGCACCGGGTAATAAGCCAGATTCGGGCCGACGAAGAGCAGCGTATAGCCATCCGGCTCGGCGGCCGCCACCGCCTTGGCCCCGATGCTGGTGCCGCCGCCGGAGCGGTTCTCGATGATGACGTTCTGATGCAGCCTGCTCTGCAGATGCGGCGCGATCGATCGTGCCAGCGCATCGACCGGTCCGCCGGCGACGAACGGCACGATCAGCTTGATGGTCTGCGTGGGATAGTCCTGCGCCCGCGCCGCGCCGCAGGCCGCGGTCAGGCCGAGCAACGCCGCGCCGATCGCCCGCCCGATGGTCACCGTCGCCTCCCGGATTGCCGCTGCCGGACGGTATCGCGCGGGTTGGCGAGCGGCAATGCGGCGCGTTACCCACCGCCTATTCGGCAGCGGGACGTTGTCAACCGGCGCGCGCTTGCGTCCCTGTGCGGCCCGCTTGAACCGGATTGCCCGCCCGCGCATGATGAACTCGGTTCGCGGCCCGCCGCATCTGTCGAAATTTGGCGGGTTCCGATCGTTCGGGAGCGGCCATGTGCTCGCCAAACGCAATCTTCCCGTCACGTGTCATCGTTCGCGCCGCGCCGTTGCTGGGGCTCATGCTCGCACTGGTAGGCTGCGGTGACGGCAAGCAGGCCGCTCCGCACGCTGCCGCGCCTCCACCGGCCGTCAACGTGATCAAGGTTGCAACAGCGAATGTGAAGATGACGTCGTCGTTCGCCGGCCGGGTCGAGGCGGTCAACAAGGTCGATTTGCGGGCGCGGGTCGACGGCTTCCTGGAGAAGCGCACCTTCAGGGAAGGCGCCGATGTCAAAGAGGGCGACCTGCTGTTCGCCATCGAGAAGAGCCAATACCAAGCCGCGGTCGATCAGGCCAAAGCCGGCATCGTGACGGCCGAAGCCACGCTCAAGCTTGCCGACATCGAGGTTGGCCGGCAGACCGAACTGCTCTCTCGCAACGTCGGCGCGCAGGCCCGCGTCGACGAGGTGACCGCCAAGCAGGGCGAGGCGCGCGGCAGCCTGCTGGCGCAGAAAGCCTCGCTGGATAAGGCCGAGCTCAATCTGAGCTACACCGACATCAAAGCGCCGATCTCCGGCCGCATCGGCAGGGCGAACATTTCGGTCGGCAATTTCGTCGGCCCCAACAGTGGAGTGCTGGCGACCATCGTCAGCCAGGATCCGATCTACGTCACCTTTCCGGTGACGCAGCGTGAGGTCCTTGCCTTCAGGAACGAGGGGGCCAAGGCCAGCCCCGATGCGTTCGTGATCTACCTCCAACTCGCGGACGGCACCCGCTATGCCGAGACAGGTAAGCTCAGCTTCTTTGATGTGACCGTGAGCCAGGGCACCGACACGGTCCAGGTGCGGGCGACATTCCCCAACCCGAACCGCCACCTCGTCGATGGCCAGCTTGTCACGGTGGTGGGCGAGGTCGGCGCGGGCGAAAGCATGCTGGTGGTGCCGCAGCAGGCGTTGCAGCTCGATCAGTCCGGCGTGTTTGTCCTTGTCGTGGACAAGGACAGCAAGGTCCAGGTCCGCCGCGTCGAGAAGGGTCAATTGGTCGGCACCAGCATTGCGGTGCCCAAAGGGTTGGAGACCGGCGACCTGGTGATCACCGAGGGGATTCAAAGAGTGCGCCCCGGCCAGGTCGTCCAGGCCAACGAAATCAAGCCGGGTCCTTGAGCGATGCTGTCGAGCACTTTCATCGCGCGCCCACGGCTTGCGGTCGTCATCTCCGTCGTCATCACGCTTGCCGGCGCGATCGCGCTGACGCAAATCCCGATCGCGCAATTTCCCGACATCGTGCCGCCGCAGATATCGGTGACCGCCAACTATCCCGGCGCCAGCGCCGCTGTGGTGGAGGCCACCGTGGCGCAGCCGATCGAGTCGCGTGTCGTCGGCGTTGACAACATGCTCTACATGAAGTCGACCAGCGGCAACGACGGCAGCTACAACCTCACCGTGACCTTCGCGGTCGGCACCGATCCCGACCTCAACACCGTCAAGGTGCAAAACCGCGTGAGCTTGGCCGAAGCCGTGCTGCCGTCCGAAGTGAAGGCGACCGGCGTCAACGTGTCCAAGAAATCGTCGGCGTTCCTGCTGGTTGCGGCGCTGAACTCACCGGACAACCGATTCGACCAGCTCTATCTCAGCAACTACGCCACCATCAACATCATCGACAACCTCAAGCGGATCAAAGGCGTCGGCGACGTACAGAATTTCACGGCCGCCGATTACAGCATGCGCGTCTGGCTCGACAGCGCCAAGCTGACGAACTTCGGCGTGACGCCGAACGACATCGTCACGGCCATCAAGGGACAGAACATCCAGGCCGCGGTCGGCCGCATCGGCGCGCGGCCGGCGCTGCCCGACCAGCAGTTTCAGCTCAACATCCAGACGCTCGGCCGCCTGACCACCGTGGAGGAGTTCGGCACGATCGTGGTGCGCGCCAATCCGGACGGCTCGTTCGTCCGGGTGCGCGATCTGGCGCGCATCGAGCTCGGCGCCAAGAGCCAGGAGCAGATCGGCCGGCTCGACGGCGGTGCCGCCGTGGTGCTCGGCATCTTCCAGACGCCGGGAAGCAACGCGATCCAGACCGCGGCCGCGGTCAAGAAGACCCTCGAAGATCTGAAGCGATCGTTTCCGGAGGGGATCGACTACAAGATCACCTACGACACCACCTCGTTCGTGAAGCAGAGCATGGAAGAGGTGGTGCACACGCTGGCCGAGGCGTTCGCCCTCGTCGTCATCGTGGTGTTCCTGTTCCTCGGCAATTTCCGCGCCACGCTGATCCCGCTGATCGCCGTGCCGGTGTCCCTGATCGGCACGTTCGCCGTGATGCTCGCGGTCGGCTTTTCCGCCAACACCGTGTCGCTGCTCGCGATGGTTCTTGCCATCGGCATTGTGGTGGATGATGCGATTGTCGTGGTCGAGGCGGTCGAGGCGCATTTGGAAAAGGACCATTCGATCACGCCTGCACAAGCGGCCGAGCGCGCCATGCAGGAGATCACGGCGCCGATCATCGCCATCACGCTGGTGCTGCTGTCGGTGTTCGTGCCGGTTGCATTCATCCCGGGCATTTCCGGCGAGCTGTTCCGGCAGTTTGCGGTTGCGGTGTCAGTGGCGATGGTGATCTCGGCGATCAACGCGCTGACGCTTTCGCCGGCGCTTTGTGCCGTGTTCCTTAGCAAGGTGCACGGGCCGAAGCGCGGTATTCTGGGATATGTGCTGCGTGGCATCGACAAGGCACGCGACGGTTATGCCTTTGTGGTGCGCAAGACTGTCAGGCTCACCGTGCTGGGTCTGGTTGTCCTGGCGGCGGTGATGGCCGGGGCGGGCGGGCTGTTCAAGATCGCGCCGACGGGATTTCTACCGTCGGAAGACCAGGGCGCGATCTTCGGCGAGATCCAGCTCCCCGAAGGCGCCTCGGTCAACCGGACCGACGCCGTGGCAAAGCGCGTCGAGGAGATGCTTCGCGACACGCCCGGCGTGCAGAACGTGACGTCCGTGGTGGGCTACAGCCTGCTCGATTCGCTGGCGAAGTCGAACAGCGCCTTGCTGATCATGACGCTGAAGCCGTTCGCCGAGCGCAAAAGTGTCGAGCAGTCGGTGAACGGTATCATCGCCCGGCTGACGCCGGAATTTGCGACGATCCGGGAAGCGATCGTGTTCGCCTACAATCTGCCGCCCATCATCGGGTTGGGCACCGGCTCCGGCTTCGAATATCAACTCGTCAACCTGAGCGGCGCCGATCCGGCCGAGATTGCCTCTGTAGCGCGTGCCATGGTCTTCGCCGCCAACCAGAACCCGACGCTGTCGCGGGTGTTCATCACCTACAGCGCCTCCAACCCGCAGCTCTATCTCGATCTCAACCGCGAGAAGGTGCAGACGCTCGGCATCGGAGTGTCCGATGTGTTCAACGCGCTGCAATCGATGCTTGGCGGCTACTACGTCAACGACTTCAACCTGTTTGGCCGAACCTGGCAGGTCAACGTGCAGGGGGAGGCCGCCGAGCGCGCAAAAATCGCCGACATCTATCAGATCAATGTGCGCAACAAGAACGGCGACATGGTGCCGGTCCGCGCGTTTGCCGAAGTCCGCCTGATCCTCGGGCCGCAGTCCATCGTGCGCTACAACAACAACCGCAGCATCACCATCAACGGCGGGCCGGCGCCGGGCCATTCGTCCGGCGAGTCGCTCGCGGCCATGGAGCAGCTCTCGGCCACGACATTGCCTGCGGGATACAGCTACGAATGGACCGGAACCGCGCTCCAGGAAAAGGAAGCGGCAGGCAAGACCACACTCATTCTCGCGCTGGCAGTACTGTTCGCCTACTTGTTCCTGGTGGCGCTGTATGAAAGCTGGACCATTCCGATCGCGGTGCTGCTGTCGGTATCGGTCGCCATGTTGGGTGCCATGGCGGCGCTGATCCTGCTTGGGCTTGAAAACAACGTCTACGCGCAGATCGGCATTGTCGTGCTGATCGCGCTGTCCGCCAAGAACGGCATCCTGATCGTGGAGTTCGCCAAGGAGCGGCGCGAACATGGCATGTCGATCCACGACGCAGCGGTCGAAGGCGCGGCGGCCCGCTTCCGCGCGGTGATGATGACAAGCTTTGCCTTCATCGCCGGCCTCATTCCGCTGGTCATTGCGACGGGCGCCGGCATGCTGAGCCGCCGCGGTGTGGCGACGTCGGTGTTTGGCGGCATGATAGCAGCGTCATTTTTCGGCATCTTCCTGATCCCGCTGCTCTACGTCGTGGTCCAGCGCATGCGCGAGACGGTGCATGGCTGGCGCGGTGCGCCTGCCGTGACGGCTTCTCCGGCCGCTTCGGAAGGCGGGCATTGACGCCGGTGCGTCTGCCGACTTGAACGGCTCTGCCGAAAGGTTTAATGACCGCGCACCGGGCAATTTCGACCGTCCCACAAGGATTTTCCCCACATGGCGCGTAACAAGATTGCGTTGATCGGCGCAGGCCAAATCGGCGGCACGCTCGCTCATCTCATCGGTCTCAAGCAGCTTGGCGATGTGGTGCTGTTCGACATCGCCGAAGGCATCCCGCAGGGCAAGGCGCTCGACCTGATCCAGTCGTCGCCGGTCGAGGACTTCGACGCCAAGTTCATGGGCACCAACGCCTATGAGGCGATGGAGGGCGCCGACGTCTGCATCGTCACCGCCGGCGTGCCGCGCAAGCCCGGCATGAGCCGCGACGACCTGCTCGGCATCAACCTCAAGGTGATGGATCAGGTCGGCGCCGGCCTGAAGAAATATGCGCCCAACGCCTTCGTCATCTGCATCACCAATCCGCTCGACGCCATGGTCTGGGCGCTGCAGAAGGCCTGCGGCCTGCCGAAGAACATGGTGGTCGGCATGGCCGGCGTGCTCGACTCGGCGCGGCTGCGCTATTTCCTGGCCGACGAATTCAACGTGTCGGTCGAGGACGTCAGCGCCTTCGTGCTCGGCGGCCACGGCGACACCATGGTGCCGATGGCGCGCTACTCGACGGTGGCCGGCATTCCGCTGCCCGACCTGATCAAGATGGGCTGGACCACGCAGGCCCGCGTCGACGAGATCATGACGCGCACCCGCAACGGCGGCGCCGAGATCGTCAACCTGCTCAAGACCGGCTCGGCGTTCTACGCGCCGGCGTCGTCGGCGATCTCGATGGCGGAAAGCTACCTGCGCGACAAGAAGCGCGTGCTGCCCTGCGCCGCCTGGCTCAACGGCGAGTACGGCGTGAAGAACCTCTACGTCGGCGTGCCGGTGGTGATCGGCGCCAAGGGCGTCGAGCGCATCGTCGAGCTCGATCTGTCCGGCGCCGAGAAGGCCGAGTTCGACAAGTCGGTCGACGCGGTGAAGGGCCTGGTCGACGCCTGCCAGAAGATCGCGCCGGATCTAGGGAAGAAATAATCTCTCGTGTCCCGGCCAAGCGAGCGCAGCGAGCGCGAGCCGGGACCCAGTTACGAAAGCAGGCTGGGTCCCGGATCTCGCATCGCTTCGTGTGCGCCCCGGGACACGAGAACGGGGTACCTGAATGAACATCCACGAGTACCAGGCCAAGGCGGTGCTGCGCGAGTTCGGCGTGCCGGTGCCCAAGGGCATCCCGGCGTTCAGCGTCGCCGAGGCGGTGCAGGCGGCGGAGCAGCTTGGCGGCCCGGTGTGGGTGGTGAAGGCGCAGATCCATGCCGGCGGCCGCGGCAAGGCCGGCGGCGTCAAGGTGGTCAAGTCGGTCGATGACGTGAAGCGCGAGGCGACGCGCCTGCTCGGCTCGACCCTGGTCACGCACCAGACCGGCCCGCACGGCAAGGAGGTGCACCGGCTCTACATCGAGGACGGCTCGGCGATCGACAAGGAGTTCTATCTGTCGATCCTGCTCGACCGCGAGACCTCGCGTGTCGCCATCGTGGTCTCGACCGAAGGCGGCATGGACATCGAGAAGGTCGCCCACGACACGCCGGACAAGATCGTCACCGTGTCGGTCGATCCGGTGACCGGCGTCGCGCCGCATCATGCGCGGCGGATTTCGAAGGCGCTCGGCCTCGACGCCGATCTCGGCAAGCAGATGAGCGCGATGCTGCCGGCGCTCTACAAGGCGTTCGTCGACAAGGACATGAGCCTGCTCGAGGTGAATCCGCTGGTCGTCACCAAGGACAGGAAGCTCGTCTGCCTCGACGCCAAGATCGGCTTCGACGACAACGCGCTGTTCCGTCATCCCGAGGTGGTGGCGCTGCGCGACGTCACCGAGGAGGACGCGAAGGAAATCGAGGCCTCGAAATACGATCTCAACTATGTCGCGCTCGACGGCTCGATCGGCTGCATGGTCAACGGCGCCGGCCTTGCCATGGCGACCATGGACATCATCAAGCTCTACGGCATGGAGCCGGCGAACTTCCTCGACGTCGGCGGCAGCGCCTCCAAGGAAAAGGTCGCCGCGGCATTCAAGATCATCACCTCCGATCCGAAGGTGAAGGGCATCCTGGTCAACATCTTCGGCGGCATCATGAAGTGCGATGTGATCGCCGAGGGCGTGGTCGCGGCGGTGAAGGAAGTCGGGCCTCAAGGTGCCGCTGGTGGTGCGGCTCGAAGGCACCAACGTCGATCTGGGCAAGAAGATCATCGCGGAGTCCGGGCTCAACGTCACCTCCGGCGACGACCTCGACGACGCCGCGCAGAAGATCGTCGCCGCCGTGAAGAAGGCCGCGTGATGGATACTCCGTGCTCTCCTTCGTCATGCCCGGGCTTGACCCGGGCATCCACGTCGTTCCCAGTGACGAAACGAGGCGTGGATGGCCGGGACAAGCCCGGCGATGACGCCGATCGTTATTGTGCGTGACTCTCCGAGAGGCCGTGCCTGACATGCCCATCCTTGTCGGCAAGAACACCAAGGTCATCTGCCAGGGCTTCACCGGCAAGAACGGCACCTTCCATTCCGAGCAGGCCATCGCCTACGGCACCAAGATGGTCGGCGGCACCTCGCCGGGCAAAGGCGGCGCGACCCATCTCGGCCTGCCGGTGTTCGACACTGTGCGGGAAGCCAAAGACAAGACCGGCTGCGACGCCAGCGTGATCTACGTGCCGCCGCCCGGCGCCGCCGACGCCATCGAGGAGGCGATCGAGGCGGAGATCCCGCTGATCGTCTGCATCACCGAGGGCATTCCGGTCGAGGACATGGTGAAGGTGAAGCGCTCGCTTGCGGGCTCCAAGTCGACGCTGATCGGCCCGAACTGCCCGGGCGTGATGACTGCGGGCGAATGCAAGATCGGCATCATGCCGGCCTCGATCTTCAAGCCCGGCAAGGTCGGCATCGTGTCGCGCTCCGGCACGCTGACCTACGAGGCGGTGTTCCAGACCACCCGCGAGGGTTTGGGCCAGACCACGGCGCTCGGCATCGGCGGCGATCCGGTCAAGGGCATGGACTTCATCGACGGCCTTGAGCTGTTCCTCGCCGACAAGGCGACCGAAGCGATCGTGATGATCGGCGAGATCGGCGGCTCGTCCGAGGAGGACGCCGCACAATTCCTCAAGGACGAGGCCAAGAAAGGCCGCAAGAAGCCGATGGTAGGCTTCATCGCCGGCCGTACCGCGCCGCCCGGCCGCCGCATGGGCCACGCCGGCGCCATCATCGCGGGGGGCAAGGGCGACGCCGAGTCCAAGATTGCGGCGATGGAATTGGCGGGGATCAAGGTTTCGCCGTCACCCGCCCGGATCGGTAAAACGCTGGTCGAGCTGCTGAAGGGCTAGCGCGCTCGATACCCACGTACCGGCAATCCGTCGGTTCCACTGGGATGGCATGCTTAATGCGGCGTTAACCAATTATTTGGAACTTGGGCGCGATGCGTCTTTGCTGCCCGATGTGGATTTGCGGGCACAGCCATCATCGTCGCCGGGAGTTAGTCTGAGTTGGTCGGTATTGCGATCTCTCATGACGGCGTCAGGCGTTATGGGGCGCAGAAATCAGCTCACGACTTGAACCCGAAGGGTTTCTATGAAGCGCCTCCTCGTTGCCCTGGCCTTTATCGTCGTCGCTGCCGGTTCGTCATACGCCGCCGATATGCCGGTCAAAGCAAGGCCGCCCGCCGTGCCGGTCACGTCGTGGACCGGGTTCTACGTGAACGGCGGCATCGGCTACGGCATGTGGGCGGCCGATACCAGGACGATCGATCCGGCGACGGGTGCCTGCGTGCTCTGTGTCGAGCAAACGCACGGCGGCAAGGGATGGCTGGGCACCGTTGGCTTCGGCTACGACTATCAGTTCACCAACCGAATCGTCGGCGGTGTGTTCGCGGATTTCGATATATCGAACATCAAGGGCACGATTCAGGATCAAGGCCCGTTCTTTGCCGCTCGAATCAAAGAGAGCTGGTCGTGGGCCATCGGTCCCCGGATCGGCTGGCTGATGACCCCGCAGACGCTCAGCTACGTGAATGGCGGCTACACGCAGACGCATTTCCGCAGCGCC
This sequence comes from uncultured Alphaproteobacteria bacterium, assembly GCA_963702635.1. Classification (GTDB taxonomy): domain Bacteria; phylum Pseudomonadota; class Alphaproteobacteria; order Rhizobiales; family Xanthobacteraceae; genus Z2-YC6860. The sequence goes on along the minus strand of CAVPDL010000001.1, from coordinate 587,027 downwards.
ACGATGGTCGACACCTTCACCGGCACGCCGACGCCGTTCGCGACTCCCGCATTTGACAAGAGCGGCTGGTTCCTTGGCGCCGGCGTCGAGACGCCGTTCTCGCTGTTCGGCCCCAATTGGTTCTGGCGCAGCGAATATCGCTATGCCTATTTCGGCACCAAGACGCTCGCCGATACGGCCGTCGGGGCGGGGCCTGTCGTCGTCGTCCCGGGAGTGGGAGGGTTTGCCAATCCGCAAAACTCGATCACCTTCAAACCAATGGTGCAGACCGTTCGCAGCGAGATTGTCTACAAGTTCAATTGGGCGGGAAGCACCCCGGCGTATGCCGGCTGGTCAGCGCCGGAAGCCCCGGTCCGATGGAGCGGCGTCTACGCGAACGGCGGCATCGGCTACGGCTTGTGGGCGGCCGATACGACGACGGTCAATCCGGCGACGGGCGCTTGCATCCTTTGTGTTCAGCAGACCCAGGGCGGCAAGGGATGGTTCGGCACCATCGGCGTCGGCTACGACCATCAATTCAACAGCCGGATCGTCGGCGGCGTGTTCGCCGACGCCGACATTTCGAGCATCAAGGGCACGATCCAGGATCAATTCCCGTTCTTTGCCGGCCGGATCAAACAGAGCTGGTCATGGGCCGTCGGTCCTCGCGTCGGCTGGTTGTTGACGCCGCAGACGCTCAGCTACGTGAACGGCGGATACACGCAGACGCATTTCAGCAGCGCGGCGATGGTCGATACCTTTACCGGCCTGTCGTCCACGTTCGTCACGCCCTCGTTCGACAAAGGCGGCTGGTTCCTCGGCGGCGGCGTCGAGCGGGCACTCGCCTTTGTCGGGCCCGGCTGGTTCTGGCGCAGCGAATATCGCTATTCCTATTTCGGCACCAAGACTCTCACCGATACGGTGCCGGGCGCCGGTCCTGCGGTTGCGGTCCCCGGGCTGGGCGTGTTTGCCAACCCGCAAAGCTCCATCACCTTCAAACCGACGGTGCAGACCGTTCGCGGCGAGATCGTCTATCGGTTCAATTGGCCGGGCTGACGCGGGCCGTCCGACGCAATTGAAAAGCCCGGGCATTACTCCCGGTGTTTTTTGTGTAAAACTACGGCAATCGAATCGGTGGGAATTGGGGTACACCGTCCTCGGCTCGGATCGGAAAATAGGCCGGTCGTGGCTCTGAAGGCTTATTCAGTTCTTCAACATTTTGTCGGGCGTTGAGCCTTTCGTAGCCTTTCGGGCGTCATAAATTCGAGTCATACCACCATTGGCGGTCGCGGGTTCACTTGCCTATTGCGCCGCCTGCCCGGGGTGCTCATGCCCCGCAAAGGACGCGAAAAATGTCTCGCCAGGACGCGAATGCGGCGTTTGCCCGCACTTCTTTCCTTTATGGCGGCAACGCCGCCTATGTCGAACAGCTCCACTCACGCTACGAGGCCAATCCGGCATCGGTCGACGCCGAGTGGCGCGCCTTCTTCGAGAGCCTGAAAGACGACAAATCCGACGTCATAAAGAACGCCAGCGGCCCGTCGTGGAAGCGGCCGAATATCCCGCACGCCAACGGCGATCTGGTCGCGGCCCTGACCGGCGACTGGAGCGAGGTCGAGAAGGCGGTCGGCGACAAGATCAAGGCCAAGGCGCAAGCCAAGGGCGTCGAGATTTCGAGCGCCGACGTGCAGCAGGCCACGCGCGATTCGATCCACGCTCTGATGCTCATTCGCGCCTATCGCATCCGCGGCCACTTCCACGCCAAGCTCGATCCGCTCGGACTCGCGGTCGAGCAGAACGAGGCTGAGCTCGACCCACGGTCTTACGGCTTCACCGAGGCCGATCTCGACCGCAAGATTTTCCTCGACAAAGTGCTCGGCCTTGAATTCTCGACCATGCGCGAGATCGTCGCGATCCTGCGCCGAACCTACTGCCAGACGCTCGGCGTCGAGTTCATCCACATCTCGGATGCCGCGCAGAAGGCCTGGATTCAGGAGCGCATCGAGGGTCGCGACAAGGAGATCAACTTCACCCGCGAGGGCAAGCGCGCGATCCTCAACAAGCTGGTCGAGGCCGAGGGCTTCGAGAAATTCTGCGACCTGAAGTTCACCGGCACCAAGCGCTTCGGCCTCGACGGCGGCGAGTCGATGATCCCGGCGCTGGAGCAGATCATCAAGCGCGGCGGCGCGCTCGGCGTCAAAGAGATCATCATCGGCATGGCGCACCGCGGCCGGCTCAACGTGCTGGCCCAGGTGATGGGCAAGCCGCACCGCGCCATCTTCCACGAGTTCAAGGGCGGCTCGTCGTCGCCCGACGACGTCGAAGGCTCGGGCGACGTGAAGTACCATCTCGGCGCGTCGTCGGACCGCGAGTTCGACGGCAACCAGGTGCATCTGTCGCTCACCGCCAACCCGTCGCATCTGGAGATCGTCAACCCGGTGGTGCTCGGCAAGACCCGCGCCAAGCAGGACCAGCACGGCGCGACCCGCGAGGACCGCACCATGGTGATGCCGCTCTTGATCTCCGGCGACGCCGCCTTCGCCGGCCAGGGCGTGATCGCCGAGTGCTTCGGCCTGTCCGGCCTGCGCGGCCATCGCACCGGCGGCTCGGTGCATTTCATCGTCAACAACCAGATCGGCTTCACCACCTATCCGCGCTATTCGCGCTCGTCGCCGTATCCGTCCGACATCGCCAAGATGGTCGAGGCGCCGATCTTCCACGCCAACGGCGACGATCCGGAGGCGGTGGTGTACGCCGCCAAGGTCGCGACCGAGTTCCGGCAGAAATTCCAGGTGCCGGTCGTCATCGACATGTTCTGCTACCGCCGCCACGGCCACAACGAGGGCGACGAGCCGGCGTTCACCCAGCCGCTGATGTACAAGGCGATCCGCGCGCATCCGACCACGCTCGACATCTACGCCAAGCGGCTGATTGGCGAGAACGTCGTCACCGAAGGCGAGGTCGAGAAGATGAACGCCGACTGGCGCGCCCGGCTCGATGTCGAGCAGGAGGCGAGCCAGAACTACAAGGCCAATCACGCCGACTGGCTCGACGGCCGCTGGTCCGGCATGAAGCCCGCGGGCGCGGGCGACGATCCGCGCCGCGGCAACACCGGCGTCGCGGTCGAGACGCTGCGGGACATGGGCAGGAAGCTGACGGCGGTGCCGCAGGGCTTCCACGTCCACCGCACCATCCAGCGTTTCCTCGATGCGCGCGCGAAATCGATCGAGACCGGCCAGGACATCGACTGGTCGACGGCCGAAGCGCTGGCGTTCGGCTCGCTGCTGCTGGAAGGCCATCCGGTGCGGCTCAGCGGCCAGGACAGCGAGCGCGGCACGTTCTCGCAGCGCCATTCGGTGCTGATCGACCAGGAGAACGAGGACCGCCATACGCCGCTCAACCATCTCGCCGGCAAGCAGGGCCGCTTCGAGGTCATCAATTCGATGCTCTCGGAAGAGGCCGTGCTCGGCTTCGAGTACGGCTATTCGCTGGCCGAGCCGAACGCGCTGACGCTCTGGGAGGCGCAGTTCGGCGATTTCGCCAATGGCGCGCAGGTGCTGTTCGACCAGTTCATCTCCTCGGGCGAGCGCAAATGGCTGCGCATGTCCGGCCTGGTGTGCCTGCTTGCCGCACGGCTACGAGGGCCAGGGGCCGGAGCATTCGTCGGCGCGGCTCGAGCGCTTTCTGCAGATGTGCGCCGAAGACAACATGCAGGTCGCGAACTGCTCGACGCCGGCGAACTACTTCCACGTGCTGCGCCGCCAGCTCAAGCGCGAGATCAGGAAGCCGTTGATCCTGATGACGCCGAAGTCGCTGCTGCGCCACAAGCGCGCGGTGTCGCGGCTCGACGAGATGGCGACCGGCACCACGTTCCACCGCGTGCTGTGGGACGACGCGCAGCTTCTTCCCGACGAGAAAATCAAGCTTGCGGCCGACGACAAGATCCGCCGCGTCGTGCTGTGCACCGGCAAGGTCTATTACGATCTCTACGAGGAGCGCGAGAAGCGCGGCATCGACGACATCTATATTCTGCGCGTCGAGCAGCTCTATCCGTTCCCGACCAAGGCGCTGGTCACCGAGCTGTCGCGCTTCAAGCAGGCCGAGTTCGTCTGGTGCCAGGAGGAGCCGCGCAACATGGGCGCGTGGCATTTCGTCGAGCACTATCTCGAATGGGTGCTCAACCAGATCGAGGCCAAGAACCGCCGGCCGCGTTACGCCACACGTCCGGCGTCGGCGGCGACCGCGGTCGGCCAGATGTCGAAGCACCAGGCGCAATTGAAGCAATTGTTGGAAGAGGCGTTGGGATAGAGGCAGTCGTCCCCGCGAAAGCGGGGACCCAGTAATCACGGACGGCCGTTGGTGATTACTGGATCGTCCGCCTTCGCGGACGATGACACCAGAGTGAATTGATAGCTCAATGGACGACAACCATGGCTGAGATCCGCGTTCCCACGCTGGGCGAATCGGTCACCGAGGCGACCATCGGCAAGTGGTTCAAAAAGCCCGGCGAAGCCGTCGCGGTCGACGAGCCGCTGGTCGAGCTCGAGACCGACAAGGTGACGATCGAGGTGCCGGCGCCCGCGGCCGGCGTGCTGAGCGACATCGCCGCGAAGGACGGCGAGACTGTCGCGGTCGGCGCGCTGCTCGGCCAGATCAAGGAGGGCGCCGGCGCGGCGGCCGTAGCGAAGCCGGCCGCTCCAGCCCTGGCGAAGGCTCCCGAGCCGGCCAAATCTGCCGCTCCGCCTTCGGGCGATCGGCCGATTCGCCCCGTCGGTCCGCAAGATGGCGGCCGAAAGCGGCGTCGATCCTGCCAAGGTGGACGGCAGCGGCAAGGACGGCCGGTCACCAAGGGCGACATGTTGGCGGCGATCGAGCGCGCTGCGGCGCAGCCCACGCCGGTGCCGCAGACCGCGGCCGCGATCCAGGTTCGCGCGCCGTCACCCGCCGATGACGCTTCGCGCGAGGAACGTGTGAAGATGACGCGGCTCCGCCAGACCATCGCGCGGCGGCTGAAGGAGGCGCAGAACACCGCCGCCATGCTCACGACGTTCAACGAGGTCGACATGAGCGCGGTGATGCATATGCGCAGCCAATACAAGGATCAGTTCGAGAAGCGCCACGGCGTGAAGCTCGGCTTCATGGGCTTCTTCGTGAAGGCCTGCGTGGCGGCGCTGAAGGACATTCCCGCCGTCAACGCCGAGATCGACGGCGCCGACCTGATCTACAAGAATTACTACCACATCGGCATCGCGGTCGGCACCGAGAAGGGCCTCGTCGTGCCGGTGGTGCGCGACTGCGATCAGAAATCGCTCGCCGAGGTCGAGAAGGCGATCTCCGATTTCGGCCGCCGCGCCCGCGACGGCGCGCTGAAGATCGAGGAGATGCAGGGCGGCACCTTCACCATCACCAACGGCGGCGTCTACGGCTCGCTGATGTCGACGCCGATCCTCAATGCGCCGCAGTCCGGCATCCTCGGCATGCACAAGATTCAGGAGCGGCCGATGGTGGTCGCCGGCAAGATCGAGCCGCGGCCGATGATGTATCTGGCGCTGAGCTACGATCACCGCATCGTCGACGGCCGCGAGGCGGTGACGTTCCTGGTCAAGGTGAAGGACGTGCTGGAGGACCCGGCGCGGCTGGTGCTGGACATTTGATTGTTACTCCGTCATGCCCGGCCACCCGGGTCCGGCCTTCGGCCGGCCCGAGTGCAGGCCTGTGCCGGGGCATCCACGCCTTTCTGGTCTGGACTAAACATAAGGCGTGGATGGCCGGGACAAGCCCGGCCATGACGACGAATGGTTTGGAGTGTTTGTCATGGCCTACGATCTCATCGTCATCGGCACCGGCCCTGGCGGCTACGTCTGCGCCATCCGCGCGGCGCAGCTCGGCATGAAGGTCGCGGTGGTGGAGAAGCGTGCGACCCACGGCGGCACCTGCCTCAACGTCGGCTGCATCCCGTCGAAGGCGCTGCTGCACGCGTCCGAGATGTTCGAGGAGGCCGGCCACAGCTTTGCGAAGATGGGCATCGGCGTCGGCGCACCCAAGCTCGATCTGCCGACGATGCTGAAGTTCAAGGACGAGGCGGTCGACGGCAACGTGAAGGGCGTCGACTATCTCCTGAAGAAGAACAAGATCGATAGCGTGCTTCGGCACCGGGCGTATCGCCGCGCCCGGCAAGGTCGAGGTGAAAGCAGCCGACGGCAAGACGCAGACGCTGGAGACGAAAAATATCGTCATCGCCACCGGCTCCGACGTTGCCAGGCTTCGAGGCGTCGACACCGACGGCAAACGTATCGTCACCTCCGATCAGGCAATCGCGCTCGACAAGGTGCCGCGGCGCTTGTTGGTGATCGGCGCCGGCGTGATCGGGCTCGAGCTCGGCTCGGTCTGGCGGCGGCTCGGCGCGCAGGTGACGGTGGTCGAGTTCCTCGACCGCATCCTGCCGGGCATCGACAGCGAGGTTGGCCGCCAGTCGCAGCGGCTGCTGGAGAAGCAGGGCATCGCTTTCAAGCTCGGCTGCAAGGTCACCGGCGTCGACGGTGCGGGCGCGACGCTGAAGGCCACGATCGAGCCGGCCAAGGGTGGCGCGGCGGAGACCATCGAGGCCGACGTTGTGCTGGTCGCGATCGGCCGCGTGCCGTTCACCGAAGGGCTCGGGCTCGACGAGGCCGGCGTGAAGAAGGACAACCGCGGCCGCGTCATCGTCGACGCGCATTTCGCCACCAACGTCAAGGGCATCTATGCGATCGGCGACGTCATCGCCGGGCCGATGCTGGCGCACAAGGCTGAGGACGAGGGCATGGCGGCGGCGGAAATCCTCGCCGGCCAAGCCGGCCACGTGAACTACGACGTGATTCCGAACGTCGTCTACACGTTCCCGGAGATCGCCTCGGTCGGCAAGTCCGAGGAGGAATTGAAAGAAGCGGGCGTCGCCTACAACACCGGCAAATTTCCGTTCACCGCGAATGGCCGCGCCAAGGCCAACCAGCAGACCGACGGCTTCGTGAAGATCCTGGCCGACGCCAAGACCGATCGCGTGCTCGGCGTGCATATTGTCGGATCGGACGCTGGCAACATGATTGCCGAGGCGGCCGTGGCGATGGAGTTCGGCGCCGCCGCCGAGGACATCGCGCGCACCTGCCATGCCCATCCCGACGCTGCCCGAGGCGGTGAAGGAAGCTGCGCTCGCGGTGGCGAAGCGGGCGATTCATATGTAGTCGAGGCTGCTTGCCGCCATTGCATCGCCACACTGCGCATCGTCAATGTTGCTGGCAATGCGCGTAGGACTATCGCCTCGCCCCACACCGCAGCGTCATCGCCGGGCTTGACCGCCTGCGGGCCGTAGCATCCATCGAGATGCCGTGCGACCTCCACCTTCGGCGGGCGAAGGCCCGGCGATCCATGATGACGCGCCTCTTGGAACAGCGGTAAGGTCGGTACACGTTTCGCCGCCTCATGGACCCCCGGGTCAAGCCCGGGGGCGACGCTGAGTGTGAGGCGTACGCGGCGAATACGGCGTAAGGGCGAAGCAAGCGGAGGAACCACATGGCCAAAGGCCACCAGGACAAGGTTGCCGTCGTCACCGGGGCTTCGAACGGTCATCGGCCAGGCGTTCGCCAGGCGGCTCGCCGAGGACGGCGTCCATATTGCCATCGCCGATATCGCCTCGCCCGATGCCACGGTGAAGATGGTCGAGCAGGCCGGCCGCCAGGCGCTGGCCTGCCACTGCGACATCACCTCCGAGCAGTCGGTCGCCGCGATGGCCGTCGACGTGCTGAAAAAATTTTGCCGCTGCGACATCGTCGTCAACTGCGCCGGCATCTTCCCGGTCCAGGCCTTCGACACCATGACCTTCGCCGACTGGCGGCGGATGATGTCGATCAATCTCGACGGCATGTTCCTGGTCACGCACGCCCTGGTGCCAAGCATGAAGCAGCGCGGCTGGGGCCGCATCGTTAACCTGTCGTCGAGCACGGTCGGCTCGGTGGTGAGCGGCTACGTGCACTACGTCACCACCAAGGCCGGCATCATCGGCTTCACCCGGGCGCTGGCGGGTGAGCTCGGTCCGCACGGCATCACCGTCAACGCCATCGCGCCGAGCATGACCCGGACGCCCGGGACGCTCGGCCGCAAGCCTCGCGCGGGGATTGCCAGCATGGAGGATGAATTCCAACTGGTTGCGCAGCAGCAATCGATCAAGCGGGTCGAGGTGCCGGAGGACCTGGTCGGAACGCTGTCGTATCTGACCAGCGACGACGCGGCCTTCGTCACTGGACAAACCATCAATGTCAACGGCGGCCGGATTTTCGGCTGAACCGGCCGGCCATCTACCGCGACCAAAATCGGATGCCTTGCCTTAATTGTGGCGTTCGGCAGCCTTAAGATTTTGCATTATGCGCCGGTGGTTTCACCCGCTGCTGACCCTTCTCGCGATCGTCTTTTTGATCGAGGCGTGGCTTTGGAGGCGTCTTGAGCCGATCGTCGAACGGATCGTCGCGCGGATTCCGCTGCGGGCGGTCAAGGCCTGGATCGCCGGCACGATCCGCAAGCTGTCGCCTGCGGCGACGCTGATCGTGTTTGCGGTGCCGGTGGTGGTGCTGTTTCCGCTCAAGGTGCTCGGCCTGTGGCTGCTCGCCAACAAGCATTGGATCGCCGCCGGCGCGCTGATCCTGTTCGCGAAGCTGGTCGGACTTGCGGTCACCGCGTTCGTGTTCGAGATGACGCGGCCGAAGCTGTTGCAGCTTTGGTGGTTCCGCTGGCTCTATGAGCGGGTGCTGGCGTGGCTCGAATGGGCGCATCGGCTGGCGGACCCGATCACGCGGCGGATCAAGGCGCGGCTGCGCGATCCTGCGGCCCGGTCGCGCCGGGCGCTCGCTGCGGCTGATGTGGCGCATCCGCCGCCGCATGCGCGCCGGGCGCGAAACGCCCGGCTTCAGCCTCACATCAGATGCACCGCGTGCGGCGCCCACAGGCCAAGCGCCATAAAGCCGAGCCCGACGAGACCTAGCGCGCCGGCGAGATAGGCCATCACCACCATGGCGGTGATCACCGCCGCCGACGCCAGCACGATGCCGATCTGGAACGCCGCCGAGGCGAACTCGAACTGGTGATAGCGGGCGAGCGAGTGGTCGCGCTTGCGCTCCTGCTCCTTGGCCCGTTCCATCAGCTCGATGGTGCCCTCACGGGTGTCGGGCTCGGAACGATAGCGCGCGGCGCTCTTGGTCCACTCGTCGACCTGCTTTTGCAGCGCCGCCTTCTGCGCGTCGCGTGGTTGCGTCGGCAAGACCGAGCTTGCCTTGTTCGGACGCCGACGATCGTGACGGTACGCCGGATGCTCTTGGCCTGAAAGAAATTCCAGAGATTCGACGCTTCGATCTGCTGGTTGAGCGCGGCTGTCTGCGAGCTCTTGCCCATGGTTTCCGATAGTGACAAAAACAGCGCCAGAACCGCGATTAGCAACGCCACCTTTTTATTGAAGCTTCTGCCTTCGTCGTGGCCGCCATTTCCCTTGTGATGCTCTATTTCATGTTCGGCTTGATGCTGCACTTCATGCACGCCGTGACTCATGTCGCTCCCCCGCAATTTGCCGGACATTGCGTCCGTGCAGGCAGCCTATCATGCCCGTGGGTGCGCGTTGCGGTAGACTTCGAGCAGGCGGTCGGTGTCGACAGCGGTGTAGATTTGCGTGGTCGAGAGCGAGGCGTGACCGAGCAGCTCCTGGATCGCGCGCAGATCGCCGCCGCGGGCGAGCAGATGCGTGGCGAAGGAATGGCGCAACGCATGCGGCGTGGCGGTGTCAGGCAGGCTCAGCGCGCCGCGCAAGCGCTCCATGACAAGCTGGATGATGCGCGGCGACAGGGCCTTGCCGCGGGCGCCGACGAACAGCGGGCCGTCGGCGGGCAGATCGTACGGACAGATCGAAGCGTAATCGGCGATCAATTGTGACACCTGCGGCAGCAGCGGCACCATGCGCTGCTTGTTGCCCTTGCCGGTGACCGTGATGGCGTCGCCGCGACCCGGCGCCGGGATAGCGCCGCGCTTCAGTCCGAGCGCTTCGGAGATTCGCAGGCCGGAGCCGTAGAGCAGCGCCAGCACCGCGGCATCGCGGGCCAGGATCCAGAGCTCGCGCTCCTCGCCGGCGCGGACGTCGGTGTCGGTGACGCGCTTGGCCGAGGCAATGGCAAGCGGCTTCGGCAGCGTCCTCGCCAGCTTTGGCGCGCGGACGGCGGCGAGCGCGCCGACCTTGCCTTTGCCGTTGCGCTCCAGGAATCGCGCGAACGAACGCGCTCCGGCCAGCGCCCGCATCAGCGAGCGGCTGCTGACGCCGCCGGCGCGACGCGCAGCCATGAAGGCGCGAACATCCTGCGGGCTGAGCCTGGCGAGTTCGGAGAGGCTCGGCTGGCCGCCGAGGTGATCGGCCATGAAGGTCAGGAATTGCCGCGCGTCGCGTTCATAGGCCTCCAGTGTCTTGCCCGACATGCGCCGCTCGGCGCCAAGATGGGCGAGCCAGCGCGTCAACTCGGCGGCCACGTCCTTGGCGGCGAAGGTCAAATCCGGCTCGGGTTTGGTTCGTCTTGTGTTTGACACGGATTCGAGTATCTCCCTCCTTCCTTACCTCATCGTTTAGGGTCTGATTGCTTCAAGGATTGAAGCGGTTCGGCATACTCTCTTCCCCTCTCCCGCTAGGGGAGAGGGAAGCGCGCAAGGTGCAGCGCTTCGATAACAGTCAATCGCCATGGCCAAGCAATTCGTCGATGTCCTGGTGCCGGTCGCGCTCGACCAGGCTTATTCGTATCGGGTGCCGGACGAGTTTGCGCTGAAGCCGGGCGACATCGTCACAGTGCCGCTTGGGGCGCGGGACGCCATCGGCGTGGTCTGGGCCGACGACGTTGCGATCCGGCCCGGCCTGCACAACCGCATGAAGGATGTCGAGCTGAAGCTCGACTATCCGCCGCTCAAGCCCGAGCTTCGCAAATTCGTCGATTGGGTGTCGGACTACACGCTCAGCCCGCGCGGCATGGTGCTGCGGATGTGCCTGCGGATGGGCGATCTGGGGCCCGGCGCGCGAGAAGGTCGGCGTCCGACTGGCCGGTCCGCAGCCGCAGCGCATGACCGCGCCGCGGGCACGGGTGCTGAAACTGCTCGCCGACGGCTTGCTGCGGAGCAAGAGCGAGGCGGCGCACGAGGCCGGCGTGTCGGCCGGCGTGATCAACGGCCTGATCGACGAGGGCGCGCTGGAGACGGTGGTGCTGCCGCCGGAGCCGGTGGCGCGGCAGCCCGATCCGGAGCATCAGGTACCGGAGTTCACCGACGATCAGGGCAAGGCGGCGGCTGCGCTGCGCGCGGCGGTCGAGAAGGGCGGCTTTTCGGTGACGCTGATCGATGGCGTCACCGGCTCGGGCAAGACCGAGGTCTATTTCGAGGCGGTCGCCGAGGCGATCCGGCGCAAGCAGGCAGGTGCTGATCCTGATGCCGGAGATCGCGCTCACCGCGCAGTTCCTCGACCGCTTCGCCGGGCGCTTCGGCGTGCGCCCGGCGGAATGGCATTCCGAGATCGCGCCGCGAAAGCGCGCGCGGACCTGGGCGGCGGTCGCGGCGGGCGAGGTTTCGGTGGTGGTCGGCGCGCGCTCGGCGCTGTTCCTGCCCTACGCCAACCTCGGCCTGATCGTCGTCGATGAGGAGCACGACCCGGCCTACAAGCAGGAGGACGGCGTGCGCTACCACGCCCGCGACATGGCGGTGGTGCGGGCGCGCGAGAACGAAGATTCCGATCGTGCTCGCCTCGGCGACGCCGTCGGTCGAGACCGTGGTCAACGCCAAGCGCGGCCGCTACGCGCACCTGCATCTGCCCGAGCGGTTCGGCGGCCAGCATCTGCCGTCGGTCGAGGCGATCGACCTGCGCCGCGAGGGTCCGCCGCGCGGCCGTTTCGTCTCGCCGCGTCTGGCCGAAGCCGTGAAGATCGCGCTGGAGCGCAAGGAGCAGGCGCTGCTGTTCCTCAACCGCCGCGGCTTCGCGCCGCTGACGCTGTGCAACGCCTGCGGCCATCGCATGGCCTGCCCGAACTGCGACGCCTGGCTGGTCGATCACCGCTTCAAGCGGCGGCTGGTCTGCCACCACTGCGGCTATTCGATGCCGCCGCCGGAGGAATGCCCGAAGTGCCACGCCAAGGGCAGCTTCGTCGCGGTCGGTCCGGGCGTCGAGCGGCTGGAGCAGGAGGCGGCCGAGCTGTTTCCCGGCGCGCGCATCCTGGTGCTCTCCAGCGATCTGGTCGACACCGTCGAGCGGCTGCGGCAGGAGCTCGACGACGTGGCGCAGGGCCGCTTCGACATCGTCATCGGCACGCAACTCGTCGCCAAGGGCCATCATTTCCCCAAGCTCAATCTGGTCGGCATCGTCGACGCCGATCTCGGGCTTGCCAACGGCGATCCGCGCGCCGCCGAGCGCACGTTCCAGCTTCTGCACCAGGTGGTCGGCCGCGCCGGCCGCGAGGCGGGCCGCGGCTACGGCTATCTGCAGACGCATCAGCCCGAGCATCCGGTGATGCGGGCGCTGATCGCGCAGGACCGCGAGGCGTTCTACGCAGGCCGAGATCGAGGTGCGCGAGAAGACCGGCTATCCGCCGTTCGGCCGGCTGGCGAGCCTGCTGGTCTCGGGCGGCGACAAGCACGCCACCGAGTCGCATGCGCGAAAGATCGCAGCGGTCGCGCCGATGCACGATGACGTGCGCGTGCTCGGCCCGGCCGAGGCGCCGCTCGCGGTGGTGCGCGGGCGCTATCGCTTCCGCCTGCTGGTGAAGTCGCCGCGCGGGTTCGACCTGTCGGCCTATTTGCGCGAATGGCTCGCCGCCGCGCCGAAAGCCAAAGGCACGCTCAAGCTCGAGGTCGATGTCGATCCGCAGAGCTTTTTCTAAGGCGCGCGCCCCCGACAAAAAGGAGCCTCGGCATATACGGGGCCGGGCGCTTCGGCGGTATTCCGTCGCCCTTGCATTGGGTCACGCCCAACCTATATCTCGGACGTTCGCGTGGCGCTTTGCGCTTGCGGGCCTCAACCTCTACTCGAGCGTCAAACGACGCTGCGGTGCGTGGCATTGCTCACGCGCGAATACGACTATGCCGAAGCAGCGATATGCAGTCCTGATCGAAACCGCCAAGGGTCGCGTCCCGGCGAAGTTTACGGTGCCGGCAACCGCAAGTGCGGTCGAAGTTGCGATGAAGTTGCGCGCGAAGGGATGGGAGCCCTATCGGCTGCGTTTTGATCCGGAAAGTCCAGCTTGGATCGTCTCGGTGATCGATTGGAAGCGCGCTGCGTGATGCCTGCATCCATGGATAAAATTTAATTCGACGGCAGTGCGGGATGATATTAAGTCTGATCGCAAGGACGACGGCTGGAGGATCATTGCATGTCCACCGGGCTCGCCATCGTCAAACCATTCGAACGCTTTCCCGTTGTCGTGTGCCCTGGCTGCGCGATGGCGATGATGCTCAAAGAGATGCATCCGATCTCGGATAGAAGCGATCTCTACACGGCGACATACCATTGCAATGAGTGCGGTACCGAAACGAGCAGGCGGCTCAAACGAGACACTGAGACTCGCGGAAATCAGTAGCAGGAGTCAGATCAACGGCGTTGGAAACCCACCCACGTCATCGCCGGGTCGGCGCCCACGGATCCGGCCCAATTGGGCGGGCCCGATGACAGGCTCCGCGCCGGGTGCAAATCGGCGTTTGGCTAAGTGCTCGTGGGTCGGGGCAGCCGTCCGCATCTTCCGGCGGCCCTGCCGGACCTGTAGTCTTGTCTGCGGTCTTGGCCAAAACAGGGGGACGCCATGACGCTTCAACGCCGCCGTTTCCTGCAACTGGCCGCCGGTGCGGCCGCCACGCCCGCCATCCCGAGTCTCGTCTGGGGGCAGGCCTATCCGATGCATCCGCTGCACTGGATTGTCGGGTTCCCGCCGGGCGGCGGCGCCGACATCGTGTCGCGGATCATCGCACCGTGGCTCGCGGAGCGGCTCGGCCAGCCGGTCCTGATCGAGAACCGGCCGGGCGCCAGCAGCAACATCTCGGTTCAGGCCGTGGTCAACTCCCCGGCAGATGGCTACACGCTGCTGTTCGTCGCCGCTTCCGCCGCAGTCAACGTCTCCTTGTTCGACAAGCTGCCGTACGAGCTCTTGCGCGACATCGCGCCGGTGTCCGGCTTGATCGACTTCCCGCTGGTGCTGGTCGCCAATCCGTCGTTTCCGCCGAAGAACGTCGCCGAGCTCGTCGCATACGCCAAAGCCAACCCGGGCAAGGTCAGCATCGGCTCGTTCGGCACCGGCTCGACCTCGCATGTGGCTGGCGAGCTGCTCAAGATGATGACCGGCATCCAGATGGTCCATGTGCCGTATCGCGGCGGCGCGCCCATGGTGACCGACCTGATGGGCGGCCAGGTCAATATCGCCATCGACGTGATGACCGGCTCGCTCGCTCACATCAAGGCGGGCAAGCTGCGCATCCTCGCGGTGCTCGGCAAGAAACGATCGGAGTTCCTGCCGGACGTTCCGACGGTCGGCGAAACGATTCCCGGCTACGAGGCGAACTCGTGGTGCGGCGTCGGCGTGCCGAAGGGAACTCCGGCGGAAATCATTGCGAGACTCAACACCGAAATCAACGCCGGCCTGCGCGATCCGGCGGTCAAGGCGCGGCTCGCCCAGGTCGCGACCACGCCGATCTTCTACACGCCGGCGGAGTTCGGCGCCTACATGGCCGCGGAGGTCTCGAAATGGGGCAAGGTCATCAAGGTCGCGGGCGTGAAGGCGGATTGAGCGGGCGTCTTGCCTTGGCTCCTTGAGCCGCCCAAGATGGGCCATGCCGCAAACCCTGTTCGAGAAAATCTGGGACGCCCATCTGGTGGCGCGACGCGCCGACGGCCGCGAATTGATCTACATCGACCGGCACGTGCTGCATGAGCTGCACGCGCCGCACGCCTTCGAGACTCTGGAGAAGCAGCACCGTCCCGTGCGGCGGCCTGACCTGACGTTCTCGGCGCAGGATCACACCGTGTCGACGCAACCGGGCCGCACCGACGAGAGCAACCCGTCGGGCGCGGCCTTCATCCGGGCGATGCGCGAGGGCAGCCGCAAGAACGGCATCAAGGTGTTCGACCTCGGCGATCCCGACCAGGGCATCTCCCACGTGGTCGGGCCCGAGCTCGGGATGGTGCTGCCCGGCGCGACGCATGCGGTGCCGGACAGCCATGCCTCGACGGTCGGCGGCTTGGGCGCGCTGGCCTTCGGCTGCGGCACCACCGAGCTCGGCCATATCCTGGCGACGCAAGTGATCGCGATGAAGCGCCCGAAGTCGATGCTGATCCGCCTCGACGGCACGCTCGGCCCGCATGTCACCGCCAAGGACGTGGCGCTGCGCATCATCGCCGAGATCGGCGTCTCGGGCGCGCGCGGCCATGTCGTGGAATATGCCGGCAGCGCCGCGCGCGCCATGCCGATGGAACAGCGCATGACGCTATGCAATCTCAACATCGAGATGGGCGGTCGCTCGGGATTCGTGGCTGCGGACGAAAGCACGTTCCAGTGGATCGCCGGCCGGCCGTTCGCGCCGCAGGGCGCGATGTGGGATCTCGCGCTGGCGCATTGGCGCGCGCTGAAGAGTGACGACGGCGCGAAGTTCGACCGCGAGATCGTGCTCGACTGCAACGGGCTCGAGCCGCAGATCACCTGGGGCACCGATCCAAGCCAGGTTCTCGGCATCTCCGGCCGCGTGCCCGATCCGTCGTCGGCCGACGGCAGCCGCCGCGACGCCATGCAAAGTGCGCTGGCCTATATGGGCCTGCAGCCCGGCATGGCGCTGGCCGGCCTGCCGGTCAATCGCGTCTTCATCGGCTCGTGCACCAACGCCCGCCTGCCGGACTTGCAGGTCGCGGCCGATGTGGTGCGCGGCCGCAAGGTCGCCGAGGGTGTGGTCGCGATGGTGGTGCCGGGATCGTCGACGGTGAAGCGCGAGGCCGAGGCCAAGGGCCTCGACCGCGTATTTCGCGATGCCGGCTTCTTCTGGGGCGAGTCCGGCTGCTCGATGTGCGCCGGCGGCAACGGCGACCGCGGCGAGCCGGGCGAGCGGATCGTGTCGACCACCAACCGCAATTTCGAGAACCGCCAGGGGCCGAAGACGCGCACGCATCTGGTCAGCCCGGCGACCGCGGCTGCGACTGCCATCGCCGGCCGCATCGCCGACGTGCGGCAACTGCCGGGGAGGGCGTGATGCAAGCCTTCAAGCGTCATACCGGCATTGCCGTGCCGCTGCTCCGCGACGACGTCAACACCGACGAGGTATCGCCGGTGCAGGCGATGCGCGAGATGAAGCCGGACTACAAGAAGCTGCTGTTCATGCGCCGGCGCGCTGAGGACCCGGACTTCGTGCTGAACAAGCCGCAGTTCCAAGACCCCGGCATCCTGGTGACCGGACAGAACTTCGGCGCGGGATCGTCGCGCGAGGCTGCGGTGTGGGGGATGCTGGCGAACAACATCCGCGTCATCGTCGCCAAAAGCTTTGCCGACATCTACCGCGAGAACTGTCTGCAGAACGGCCTGCTGCCGGTGGTGCTCGGGCCGGATGATGCCGATGCCTTCATCGCGCGCGTGGTCGGGGCGAATGGCGCGGCGCCGTTCACCGTCGATCTCGAAACGCAGATCATCAGCGGCCCGGGTGGATCGGACATTGCGTTCGATATTCCGCCGGCCGATCGCATGCGCCTGCTCGAAGGCCTCGACGACATCGGGATGACGCTGAAGCACACCGACGAGATCGTCGCCTGGGAGAACCGCATGGCGAATTCGCAACCGTGGTTGCAGGAGGCAAGAGACAGTCGACGGTGAGGCAGTGAATCACCGCGAACGCGCTTTACCCTCCCCTGGAGGGGGAGGGTCGGCGAGCGCAGCGAGCCGGGGTGGGGTGAGCCTGCTTGTTTCGCGATTCACCCCACCCCGACTGCCGTCGCGTCGCTCCGGCAGAGCGCGCGGCAAATGAGGAGTGCACCCATGAACGCCCGAAAGAAATTCCGCGCCATCATGGCCGGCAAGAAGCTGGTGCTGATGCCCGGCGCCTATGACGCGCTGTCGGCACGCGTCATCGAGGCCGAGGGCTTCGAGGCGATCGTCGCCGGCGGTTATGCCGGCATCGGCTCGATGCTGGCGCAGGCCGACATGGGCCAGTCCAACGTGCGCGACTATGCCGGCCACTATGGCCGCATCTGCGACGCGGTGGAAATCCCGGTCTATGTCGATGCCGACACCGGCTTTGGCGGCGTCAACAACGTGCGGCAGATGGTTCGCGCCTTCGAGGCGGCGGGCGTCGCCGGATTGTTCATCAGCGACCAGGTGTTTCCGAACCGCTGCGGCTATCTGCCGGGCAAGCAGATCGTCCGGTCGAGCAGATGCTGGCGAAGATCAAGGCCGCGCTCGACGCGCGCCGCGATCCCGACCTGCTGATCGCCGCGCGCACCGATGCTGCCGGCGTCGAAGGCGTCGAGCAGGCGATCGCGCGCTGCCAGTTGTTCATGGAAGCCGGCGCCGACATGGCGAAGCCGATGGGCCTCGACACCATCCCCGAGATCAAGCGGGCGCTGCGCGAAATCCCGGGACCGCACATGGCGACGCTGTCGCAGGCCGCGGGTCCGAAGGCGCGCAGCCTGCCGGAGTTGGAGGCGGCCGGCGTCGTCGCTGCGACCTTCCCGTCGGTGGCGCTGTTTGCCGCCGCCAACGCGGTGCGTAACGTGCTGCGGCTACTGAAGCGCGACAATTCGCTCGCGCCTTGCCAGGAGCATCTGCTGCCGCTCGAGGACTACTACGGCCTCGTCGGCCTGAAGGACATGCTGGCGCGCGAGGAAAGCTACGACAAGGCTGCCGCTGGCCTGGTGCAGAAGCGCGCCGCCGAATAAGCGTCGGGGAGCTTGCGATGGGTGTGCATGCATATCGCGTGGGGATAGCGCTCGGCTTGGCGCTCGGGTTCACCGGAGCGGCGCAAATCCGAAGCGCACAAGCCCAGAGCGCCGAGGAGTTCTACAAGGGCCGGCAGATCCAGATGATCGTCGGCTATGAGGTCGGCAACGACTACGACATCGGCGCGCGGCTCTTGGCGCGCTATCTCTCCAAAGAGTTGCCGGGCAATCCGACCGTCGTGGTGCAGAACATGCCGCAGGCGTCGGGCGTGGTCGCGGCGAACTACATGTATTTGAAGGCCGCGCGCGACGGCAGCGTGATCGGCGGCATCTCGCGCAATCTGCCGAGCCAGGCCATGATGAAGCTGCCGAACATCGAGGCCGACCCGCGCAAGTTCATCTGGCTCGGCGCGACCTCCTTTCCCGGCCGAGTGTGCGTGAGGTCCGACAGCGCGCCGGTGAAGACTGCGGCCGAGGTTTTCCAGACCGAGCTGCTGATCGGCGGCGCCGGCGTCGGCTCCTCCACCAGTATCGTGCCGACCGTGATCAACCGCGTGATGGGCACCAAATTCAAGATCGTCGAGGGCTATCGCGGCGCAGGCGACATTCTGTTGGCGGTCGACCGGGGCGAGGTCCAGGGCGTGTGCATGTCGCTCGGCCAGTTCCGCACCTCCCAGCAGAAGTTCAAGGACGGCAAGCTGCGCTACCTGCTGCGTGCCGAAGAAAGCCCGCTGCCCGGGGTGGACGTGCCGTCGATCTACGACTTCGCCAAGACGGAGGAGCAGCGTCAGCTGATGCGCTTCATCTTTTCCTCGACCGAGTTTGGCCGGCCCTATCTATTCCCGCCGGATGTGCCCAAGGACCGCGTCGAGTTTATGCGCAAGGCGATCAAGGCCGCGGTCGGCAACCCCGAGCTGGTCGCCGAAGCCGGGAAGATGAAGCTCGACATGGTGTACCGGCCGCCGGAGCATCTCGAACAGGTGGTGCGGCATCTCTACGCGACGCCGCCGCAGACGATCGAGAAGGCCAGGCAGATCAGCCCGAATCTCAAATAGGGCGTGGCGCAAGCGGCCTGCAACAATCATCAGTGGACCGCGGCGTAATCTTCTCTGATGTCATTAGGTCTGCGGCTGTTCAGGGCATACCGGTATCGATCGGCATGCCGAGCGGGCGAGCGGGCGGCGGCGCGGACGGGTTCTCTGCCGGAGTTCGTCACGACGACGATGCGATCGACTTCGCCGCGCTGGAACGCCTGCAAGAATCGCTGATAGTCCCTGAAAGACACGCAGCCGTTGGATTGGCCGCTGGGGCCCAGCATGTACGAATGCGCCAAAATGCCGTCGCGGCCGAACATCTTATCGTCGTCGACCGGGTTCAGCCGGATCGCCTGGACGCCGTGGAACGAGCTTTCCCGCAACGTGAGTTGATAGGTGTTTGGCGGCGTCACGCCGCGATTCTTCAATTTGACGGAGCCAGGATCGTCCATCCATTCACCCAAGCCGGAATGCGCCTCGAGCTTGTCGCCGTTGGGCATATAAACGGTGCGCGCTTCAATGTCGTAAATCGCTGTGCGGCTGGGAATGGGATCAACCGGAACGCGCTCCAGCGCCCGCTTCGGCTCGATGCTCAGCGCGAGTTGCGGGCGCGTGCGCGGCAGCGGCACATCCGGGATTGCCGGCTTCGCGACTGCGGCCGATACCGGTCTGCTGTCGCGATGGATATCCAGTTCGCTCGTACGAGCCGGTGGAATGCTGTTGGTAATCTCAGGCAGTTCGCTGGTTGTCATCGCCAATCGGCCCATCGGGAAGGACGCGGCGATCGGCATTGGAGCCGGTTTCACGTCGAGATTGAAATTAGGCACACTCACCGAGTCGGGTGAGATTTTCGCCATGCTCAGGTAACCCGCCGCCCGGAGCGGTGAATGCCGCCGGTCGGCCAAGGCAACGGCCGGCGATGCAAACGGTCCTGTGGTCCGAAGGCCGGTGCGTGCATTGACGGAGGCCGCAACCATCCATCCCGCGGCGATGATGACACAGCCACCGACCACCGACACAACGGCCACGGCGCCGATGCCGAAGGCCAGGCCTCGGAAGACAATGCGGCCGGTGCTGTGCGGGGAAATCCGTCGGGACGGAGAGACGCCGGGCGACGTCGCGGCCGCATACGCCATAGCACGCGCTACTCGACAAGGGACGATCCTGGCGAGGATGCGGCACGATGGTTAAGCACGCGTAAACGCGAGCAAATACCGAATTGGAATCGGCTGAAAACTCAGGCCGTTGCGTCGGGCGGCGGCTTGTCTCGCTGCGGGATCATTATGCAGGCGGCGGCGCTGAAGATCAGCGCAAAGCCGATCCAGTCAGGCACGGTCGGGCGGTCGCCGAGGACAATTACGGCGCCGATGACGCCGACCACCGGGTTGATCAGCGAGCCGAGCGAGGCCATGGCCGTAGTCAGCCGGCCGATGATGTTGAACCAAATGAAATAGGCGATGCCGGTGCCGAGGATGCCGTTGAAGAGCAGCCCGCCCCAGGTCCGCCATTGCAGCGGTTCGAAATTCGGCGCGCCCTGGAACACCGCGTAGAAGATGGCGAACACCACGACGCCGACCATGATTTGCCAGAACGTGATCGCCAGCAGGTCACCCTGGATGCGCGCCCATTTCATGTAGACCGTGCCGGCGCCCCAACCGAGCGCGCAGGCCAGGGCGAGCAGCAGCCCGATCGGCTCCTGCATGGATTTCTCGGCGACCGGATAGACCAGCACGCTCAAGCCGGCGACGCACAGCGCAAGCCCGATCGCGGTGCGGCGATTGATGCGCTCGTGCAGCACGAAATAGGCCATCAGGCTGCCCCAGACCGGCATCGAGTAGTTGACGATGATGACCCTTGAGGTGTTCGCCATAAGCTGGGCGAAGCTTCCGGCGACGCCGAACGACACCGACAGAAAAAGCGCGGCGACAAAAATGTGCAGCCAATGCCGGCCGAACGGGATCGCCAGCTTTCGCCTTTGGACCTTCAGCAAAATCAGGATGGTCGCGGCGCCGATGCTGTAGCCGATCAGGCGCATCGCCCAGGGCGAAACCTCGTCGAGCGCGATCCGCATCGCACTCCAGCTCAAGCCCCAGCAGAAACTGAGGGCGATCAGCAACAGCTTGGCGACTGTGGCATCGCTCGGTCCGGGCTTGGCGGCCACGTGTCACCTAAACGTGCTGTGAAGGCGGGGGCGAAATCAAGGGCGGGCTGTTTTACCGCGGATGTGCCCGTCGGCGACATCCCGGCGCACATGACTGGCATGCGCGCATTCAGGTGACGATCTTCAGTCCGACGATGCCAGCGACGATCAGTCCGATCGATGCGAGGCGCGCGGCGGTCGCAGGTTCGCCGAACAGGTAGATGCCAAGCGCGGCAGTACCGACCGCACCGATCCCGGTCCATACGGCATAGGCCGTGCCGACCGGCAGAGTTTTCAGTGCGAACCCCAGCAATGCGAGACTCAAAAGCATCGCGACGATGGTCAGCAGCGAGGGTACAAGGCGCGAGAAGCCTTCGGTGTATTTCAACCCGATGGCCCAAGCGACTTCGAATA
Source organism: uncultured Alphaproteobacteria bacterium (assembly GCA_963702635.1). GTDB lineage: Bacteria > Pseudomonadota > Alphaproteobacteria > Rhizobiales > Xanthobacteraceae > Z2-YC6860. Next base: position 565,531 of record CAVPDL010000001.1, on the reverse strand, counting down.
ATCCGGCAAACAACAGGTAAAACCATGCCATGACCATTTCCTTTAATTGGGTGCTCGTACAGTCAGCATGGTGCCGAAGATCGTCAATGCCACGCCGCAAAGCGCGATCGGAACGAACGAAGTCCATGGAAGTCCGGTGGCGTCCCACAACGCGCCGCACAGGATCGGCGTAATAACCGCGATGGTGTAGCTGATGGTGAACATGCCGCTCGCCATGCGATGGACGTCGTCGGGCGGGCTGAGGATGGCGGGCAAGCCGAAGGTGACGACGAACGTCACCGCCGCCGAAGCCGAGCACGATGGCCGACAGCACGATCCAAATGCCCTCGCAGAGCAGGATGCCCAGCACCCCGAGCACCGTGAGCGGGCCGAAGATCGTGAACGGCCAGCTTCGCCGCTGCAGGTTTTCCGCCATGCCGAGCAGGATGAAGGATGCGACAAGCTGCGCGCCGTTCATCCAGCCCAACGCCTGCCCGACCAGGTCGCCGCGTCCGACGCTGTGCAGATAGTCGGGCACGAACGCGTTGGCGGCGAAGAATTGCGCGTTGTTGACGCCGAGAGTGATGCCGAGCAGCCAAAGCCGCGGGCTTTTCCAGTCGGGCCACCAGCGCAGCGAGGTGGCCTTATTGGCAGGCCCACTTGCAGGTCCGGCCGATCGCCATCGCAGCGCGGCTGCCGCGTATAGCAGAACCGCGGCGAAGCCCGGCGCCGACCAAGCCAGCAGATCGGCGCGCCAACTTCCGCCGACCAGCGGCAACACCAGCGGGATGCTCAGCGCCGAGGCGAGGGTCGCGCCGACCAGCATGCCGTTGGTGTAGGTGGCGCTGGCGAGCCACATGTGGATCGGCGCCCAGGCGCGCACCAGCGTCGGTAGCGCCGGCTGCATGATGGCGATGCCAAAGCCCATGGCCACGGTCGCGGCGTAGAGCGTCCAGATATCGATTGCAGCCGCCCGCGCGGCCGAGGCGAGCGCCGTCGCGGCAAGTCCGGTGATGGCGACCAGGATCACCCCGAGCCGCGCAATCAGCAGCGAGCCCGGCACCGCGGCGATGGCAAACATGACCAGCGGCAGCCCCATCAGAACGCCGACCTGTGTTTCGGTCATGTGCAGATCGTCGTGCAGCAGCGGAATCACAGTCGGCACGACGAGCAGCGGAATCCGGATCGCCGCGCCGGCGAGCCAGAGCAGCGCGAGTGCCGTGAAAAGGTGTGGCGTGGCCGGGCGGACGGCCGCGGCGGCAGGATCGTTCATGGCGCTCCGACCCGGCGCGGGTCTCGTTCGCCGGCACCCTACGCGAAATCGGCCGGACCGTGCGCGCCGCAATTGCATTGGTCCTCTGCGGCCGACTGCGCACGATGTTGGCCCGGCGGCGAGGCTATGCCAGCATCCGGCCGTTCAACAGGAGAGCGCCATCATGAACACCCCCACCGCCAGCGGAACGCGCATGCTGCCGACCGACCGCATCGCCTATTCGGCGATCGCCGAGCGGCCGGCGCTGAAGCTTCCTGGCGGCGCGCGTATGGCGATCTGGGTGATCGTCAACGTCGAGGAGTGGGACCCGAAGGACATCATGCCGCGAACGGTGCTGACGCCGCCGGCCGGCGGCGCGCCGACGCCCGACATTCCGAACTGGTGCTGGCACGAATACGGCAACCGCGTCGGCTTCTGGCGCTTCATCAAAGTGTTCGATGAATTCGCCGATTCCGGGCGTGCTGGCGATCAACGGCTGCGCCATCGAGGCCTATCCGCCGATCGTCAAGGCGGCGCTGGATCGCAAGTGGGAGTTCATCGGCCACGGCTTCACCCAGCGCAACATGCAGAAGGTGCCGGACGAGAAGGCCGACATCCACATGACCACCGAGGCGATCAGGAAGGCCACCGGCAAGCCGCCGCGCGGCTGGCTTGGCCCGGGCCTGACCGAAACATGGGAGACGCCGGACATCCTCAAGGAAGATGGCTACGACTACGTCGCCGACTGGGTACTGGACGACCAGCCGGTGTGGCTGAAGACCCGCAGCAAGCCGATCGTGAATATTCCCTACACCCAGGAATGCAACGACGTGGCGATGATGCTGATCCAGCATCACAAGGCATCGGAGTATTACGACCGCGCCATCGACCAGTTCGAGCAGATTTATTCCGACGCCGAGGACAGCGCGCGGGTGATGGCGCTGGTGGTGCATCCCTACATCATGGGCGCGCCGCACCGGCTCAAATACTTCCGCAGGATTTTCGAGAATATCCGCAGGAAATCCGACGTGGCGTTCATGACCGGCGAGCAGATTTTCGATTGGTATCTGAAGGTCGGGCCGAAGGCGCCGTAGTTCGCCTAGGCGGAGTCTTTATCGCGGTATGGAACCGGGATTGACGGGGCTGCGCTCATTGTCGCATGCCCCATCAAGCGCTTCCCGCGCGCCGACGTGGCCCGATACGATAGCCCGTCGTTCGACTGGAGAAGAGGAGGGGATACTCGACTTCAGCACGGCACAAAGCGGGAGGTTGATATGAAGAGCAAATTGGCCCTGGCTTGCGTTGCCTTGTTGGTCCCGGCCCTTGCCGGCGCAGCCGCCGTAGCTGAGACCCTGGAAAAGGTCACCGCCGTCATCCCTCAGAACAGCGTCTTTGTTTTGAACTGGAACGCGGCGAAAGACGCCGGGGTATTCAGCAAGCACGGCATTGATCTGACGGTGGACGCACGTCCGTTTGCGGGCTTCCTCACCGCCATTCCCTCCAAGCAGACCATGGCGACGACCTACTCGGGCATCGACGCGATCCTGAAGATGAACGAAGGCCTGGATCTGGCGATCATCGGCGGCGGCCTGACGGTGTTCCAGGAGGTCTACGTCAAGAACGATTCGCCGATCAAAACCGTCGCCGATCTGCGCGGCAAGAAGTTCGGAGTCTGGTCCACCGGCGCCGGCGCCTTCAAGGCGGCGCGCGCGGCGATCATGGACGCAGCAGGCATCGACCTTCTGAAGGATACCAAGATCGTGCAGCTTGCGCCGCCCGCGTTGTTCAAGCTGGCGGAACGCGGCGAGGTCGACGCCATGCTCAACATCAGTTCCTTCACCATTCAGGCGGCCTCGCAACCGGAAAAATTCCGTTCGATCTTTGCGCCCAACGAGTATTGGAAGAAAAAGACCGGATATCCGATCGTGTGGTCGGCGCCGCTCGTCGCCTGGAAAAGCTGGGTCAACGAGAATCCCAAGAGGGCCAAGAACTACGCAGAAGCGGTCGAGGATTCGTTCCGCTGGCTGAGAAAGCCGGAAAATCTGGATGCCGCCGTCAAGACCTATGGAACGATGGCGGGCGTGACGACTCCCGAGGCCGTCGCAGTCTACAAGAAGTGGCTGGCGGAGAAGCGGATCTTCCTGGCCCGCTGGGACCAGAAGGTCGTCGACGCTGAATGGCAGTTCCTGGAGATGGCCAAGCGCTATGGCGTCTTACCTGCCGTGCCCGACAAAAAAACCCACGCGCTGATTCTGGAGGATCCGAAAAGCTGAGCGCCCGCGCGCGGAACCCCGACGTTGAAACGGACCGGAAACCAGTTCTTGCCGGGGCTGATCACCCTTGCGATCGGCGTCGTCGTTTGGGAAGCGATCTCTCTTTTCTTCCCGCCGGTTATTTTTCCGGGGCCGCTGGCGCTGTTGGATCGCATGTTGGCGATCTACCGCGATCCGGCATCCTATGTCGTGGTCGGCCAGACGTTGCTCCGGATATTCGAGGGCTTCGTCATCTCGATGATCGCCGGGACGGCGTTCGGTCTGCTGATGGGACTGAAGCGCGACATCGAGATCTTCTTCGATAGCTGGATCATGGTCCTGCTGACGGTGCCGGCAGTTTGCTGGGCGTTTTTATCCGTTCTGTGGTTCGGAATATCGGAAGCGGCGCCAATTCTCACGATCGTGCTGATCGTCTTTCCGTTTGTCGTGATGAACATATGGGAGGGCACCAAGGCGCTGGAAAAGAACCTGATGGAGATGGGCAGCGTCTACAAGGCGAACCGGACGCTGATGCTTCGGAAGGTGCTCATTCCCCAGCTCATGCCTTACATCTTTTCCTCGCTGCGGATCGCTCTGTCGTTGTCGTGGAAGATCGCGCTCGTCGCCGAAGCGTTCGGCGCGGGCAGCGGCGTTGGCCAGGAGCTGATCAATTGGTTCCAGGATACACGGGTCGACATGATGCTGGCTTGGGGCGTGAGCTTCATGATCGTGATGATTCTGATCGATCTTTTTGTATTTCGCTTGTGGGCGCGACACGCGTTTGCCTGGAGGCCGCAATTTGCGAGCTGAACCGTCCAGACGAGCGGAAAGGTGCATGAAGCTTAGAGCAGCAAGATGGCACATGTCATGTTGAGACAGGCCGCGAGGCCAGGCGCGATGTCAGCGCCCGCCGTTACCGTGGACAAGCTGACAAAGAAATTTCGGGCGCCGGGCGCCGAAAGCGAATTCACGGTGCTCGACTCCATCAGCTTGACCGTGGATGAGGGCAGTTTCGTCAGCATCGTCGGTCCGTCAGGCTGCGGCAAGTCGACTCTACTGAACATCATTGCCGGCATCGAGTCATACGACACCGGATCGGTCACGGTTTCGCCGCGTGCCGGCACGGCCAACCATGAACCGCGCGTCGCTTATGTGTTCCAGAGTCCTCGCCTGCTGAACTGGCTGACCGTGCAGGGCAACATCGAATTCGTGCTCGAAGCGCAGAACATCCCGCGGCAGCGGTGGCAGGAACTTGTCACAAAGCATCTGGAAATGGTCGGGCTCGGCGGCCAGCAGCGGAACTATCCGCTGAACCTGTCGGGAGGAATGCAGCAACGGGTCGCCATTGCGCGGGCGCTCGCGATCGAGCCCGACATCCTGCTGATGGATGAGCCGTTCAGCCATCTGGACGCCATCACCGCAAGAAAGATGCGATTTGATCTCATGGAAATTCTGGCGCGGGCCAAGCCGACGATCCTGTTTGTGACGCACGATCTTGCGGAAGCCGTTTTCCTTTCGGATCGCATTTATATGATGAATACGAAGCCAGCCCGGATTTTCAAGGAAGTGCCGGTCGTTTTTTCGAGGCCGCGCAAGCCGGAAGACTCGGCGATCCTCGATCTGGAAAAGACGCTGGTGCGTGAATTTTTCGGCGTTCTCGACGCGAAGGGCTAGATGACACCCGGTCTCAAAAGCGTCGCCTTGCGAGCGGGCTCGATCGTTGTTCTGCTCGTGCTGTGGTCGATTGCGGCGCGGCTGATGCACGATCCCGAAGTTTTGCCCGGACCGTTGGTCATCGGCGACACCATCGCGAAAGACCTCGTCACCCCCGGCCCCGAAGGACAGTCGGCGTACTTCCATATCGGCATCACGCTGGCCAGAATTTTCATCGCCTTTATCGCATCCATGCTCGCCGGCATCGGGATCGGCTTGGCGATGGGACTCGAGCAGGATCATCGAGAACGCGCTGCTTGCCGTCATTCCGCTGATGCTGACGATGCCAACGATCCTGATGGTGTTCCTTGCCGTGATGTGGTTCGGCTTCAGCGAGGCGGGTGGCCTGATCGCCGTCATGGCTGTGGTCACGCCCTATGTCGCCGTGAATATCTTCGAAGGCGCCAAGGCCATGGACAAGTCCTTGATCGAGATGGGCGTCACGTTCAAGGCGGGAAGATCGCTGCTCATCCGCAAGGTCTATCTGCCGCAGCTCATGCCTTACATTTTTTCGGCGTTCCGTTACGCCTTCGGCGTAACTTGGAAGATCGTGGCTTTGGCGGAGACCTTCGGACTGAAGTACGGCATCGGCTACATGTTTTTCTTCTGGTTTGGGCAGTTCAACATGGAGCAGGTGCTGGCATGGATCATCATGTTCGTGGTCCTGATGCTGATCCTGGAGCATGGGGTCTTCGCGCGGCTCGAAAGCCGGGCGTTTGCCTGGCGGGCTTCGATCGCTCATTAGGCGGCCATCCGGGCGCCGCACTGCAGGTACCGCCGGGCATCGCCGGAACCCAGGCATTTCCTGGGTTATCGCGATATCACGGCGTGTTGCACCGCAAGGATCGATATGTTACGGGAACCGCGCGATTTCGCGGGGTTGGCGACGGTTCCCGGAATCACAAAACTCCCTTGAAATCCAAGGGTTTGCGCCGCGCCCTCGGGGCCGGCGCCGAACTCACGGATTTGATTTTCAAGAGCACGCACACGTGGCAGGCGAAGACACGACCGTTTCCGGCATGGCGGGCCGCTATGCGCGCGCGCTGTTCGAGCTCGCGCTCGACGCCAAATCGGTCGACGCGGTGAAGGCCGATCTCGACAATTTCGCCGCCATGATTGCCGAGAGCGCAGACCTGCCTCGCCTGGTCCGCAGCCCGGTGTTCGGCGCCGAGGAGCAAGGCCGGGCGCTCGGCCGCAGTGCTGGCCAAGGCCGGCATCGGCGGCCTTGCTTCGAACTTCCTGCTGTTCGTGGCCGCCAACCGGCGGCTGTTCTCGGTGGGCGACATGATCCGCGACTTCCGCAAGCTGGTTGCGAAATGGAAGGGCGAGGTGACCGCCGAGGTCACCGCCGCCGAAAAGCTGTCCGATACTCATCTTGAGGCGATCAAGAGCGCGCTCAAGTCGATCACCGGCGAGAAGTCGGTCGATCTCAACGTCAAGATCGATCCGGCGATCATCGGCGGGCTGACGGTCAAGCTCGGCTCCCGCATGGTCGATACGTTCGCTCCGCACCAAGCTCAATGCGATCAAGCACGCGATGAAAGAGGCAGGCTGATGGATATCCGCGCCGCAGAAATCACCGCGATCCTGAAAGACCAGATCAAGAATTTCGGCCAGGAGGCCGAGGTCACCGAAGTCGGCCAGGTGCTGTCGGTCGGCGACGGCATCGCCCGCGTCTACGGCCTCGACAACGTGCAGGCCGGCGAGATGGTCGAGTTCGAGAACGGCGTCCGCGGCATGGCGCTCAACCTCGAAATCGACAACGTCGGCATCGTGATCTTCGGCAACGACCGCGAGATCAAGGAAGGCCAGACCGTCAAGCGCACCCGCGCCATCGTCGACGTGCCGGTCGGCAAGGGCCTGCTCGGCCGCGTGGTCGACGCGCTCGGCAATCCGATCGACGGCAAGGGCCCGATCAAGGCCGACAAGCGCATGCGCGTCGACGTCAAGGCGCCCGGCATCATTCCGCGCAAGTCGGTGCACGAGCCGATGGCGACCGGATTGAAGGCGATCGAACTCGCTCATTCCGATCGGCCGCGGCCAGCGCGAGCTGATCATCGGCGACCGCCAGACCGGCAAGACCGCGATCGTCGCTCGACACCATCCTCAACCAGAAGCCGCTCAATTCGCAGCCCGACGAGAAGATCAAGCTCTACTGCGTCTATGTCGCGGTCGGCCAGAAGCGCTCGACCGTGGCGCAGTTCGTCAAGGTGCTCGAAGAGCAGGGCGCGCTGGAATATTCCATCGTCGTCGCCGCCACCGCCTCCGACCCGGCGCCGATGCAGTATCCTCGCGCCGTTCGCCGGCTGCACCATGGGCGAATACTTCCGCGACAACGGCATGCACGCCGTGATCATCTACGACGATCTGTCGAAGCAGGCCGTCGTCGTACCGCCAGATGTCGCTGTTGCTGCGCCGCCCGCCGGGCCGCGAAGCCTATCCGGGCGACGTGTTCTATCTGCACTCGCGGCTGCTCGAGCGCGCCGCGAAGATGGGCGACGGCGCCGGCGCCGGCTCGCTGACCGCGCTGCCGGTTATCGAGACCCAGGCCAACGACGTGTCGGCCTACATCCCGACCAACGTGATCTCGATCACCGACGGCCAGATCTTCCTGGAGACCGACCTGTTCTACCAGGGCATCCGGCCGGCGGTGAACGTCGGCCTTTCGGTGTCGCGCGTCGGCTCCGCCGCGCAGACCAAGGCGATGAAGAAGGTCGCCGGCCGCATCAAGGGCGAGCTCGCGCAGTATCGCGAGATGGCGGCCTTCGCGCAGTTCGGCTCCGACCTCGACGCCACCACCCAGCGCCTGCTCAACCGCGGCGCGCGGCTGACCGAGCTTCTCAAGCAGCCGCAGTTCTCGCCGCTGAAGATGGAGGAGCAGGTCGTCGTCATCTACGCCGGCGTCAACGGCTACCTCGATCCGATCCCGGTGGCGCGCGTGCGCGCCTTCGAGCAAGGCCTGCTGACGCTGGTGCGCAGCAAGAACGCCGACATCCTGGAGGACGTCCGCAAGACCGGCGACCTCACCGACGCCACCGCCGCCAAGCTCAAGGCTGCGGTGGACGGCTACGCCAGGACGTTTTCGTAGGAATTTCTCGTGAACGGTGCCACAAGCACGGCGGTGTTCCCTCCCCCCTTGTGGGGGAGGGCTAAGGAGGGGGGTAAGCGGCACATGCTGGTGCTTGCGGTCACCCCCCTCCCCAACCCTCCCCCTCAAGGGGGGAGGGAGTGCGCTGCGGCAAGCGGTGAAGCGACAACTCAAGCAATGGCGCACTGAATGGCCAGCCTCAAGGACATGCGGGTCCGCATCGCCTCGACCAAGGCGACGCAGAAGATCACCAAGGCCATGCAGATGGTTGCGGCGTCGAAGTTGCGCCGGGCCCAGGCAGCGGCCGAGGCCGCGCGGCCCTTTGCCGAGCGCATGGAAAAGGTGCTCGGCAACATCGCCGCCACCGTCACCGACATCAAATCGGCGCCGAAGCTCCTCGCCGGCACCGGCCGGAACGAGACGCATCTGCTGATCGTCTGCACCGCCGAGCGGGGCCTGTGCGGCGCGTTCAACTCGTCGATCGTCCGGCTTGTTCGCGAGAAGATCATCTCGCTGACTGCCGACGGCAAGACCGTCAAGATTCTTTGCGTCGGCCGCAAAGGCGCCGAACAGCTCCGCCGGCAGTATGCGCCGCAAATCATCGAGGTGATCGAGCTGCGGGTTAAGGCGCTCGGCTTCGAGCATGCCGAGAAGGTTTCCGGCAAGATCATCGAGCTTTACGAGAACGGCGGGTTCGACGTCGCCACCCTGTTCTTCTCGCGCTTCAAGTCGGTGATCGCGCAGATTCCGACGGCGCTTCAGATCGTCCCGCCGGTGTTCGAGGACAAGTCCGAGGGCGGCTCGTCAGCGGTCTATGAATACGAGCCGGACGAGCTCGACATTCTCACCGAACTGCTGCCGCGCAACATCTCGGTGCAGGTGTTCCGCGCGCTGCTCGAAAATGCGGCTTCCGAGCAGGGCGCGCGTATGTCGGCGATGGACAACGCCACCCGCAACGCCGGCGAAATGATCCGCAAGCAGACCATCACCTACAACCGCACCCGCCAGGCGATGATCACCAAGGAACTGATCGAGATCATCTCCGGCGCCGAGGCGCTCTGATTCAGGCAACGAGGACAATATGGCCACCACGCCCAACGCAGTCGGAAAGATCACCCAGGTCATCGGCGCCGTCGTCGACGTGCAGTTCGAGGATCATCTGCCGGCGATCCTGAACGCGCTCGAGACCAAGAACGGCGGCAACCGCCTGGTGCTCGAAGTCGCCCAGCATCTCGGCGAGAACGACGGTCCGCACCATCGCCATGGACATCTCGGAAGGGTTGGTGCGCGGCCAGGAGGTCACCGACACTGGCGAGCCGATCGCGGTGCCGGTCGGCGATGAATGCCTCGGCCGCATCATCAACGTGGTCGGCGAGCCGGTCGACGAGGCCGGCCCCGTCAAGACCGCGCAGAAGCGCGCCATCCACCAGGAGGCGCCGAGCTACACCGACCAGTCAACCGAGGCGGAAATCCTGGTCACCGGCATCAAGGTTGTCGATCTGCTGGCGCCCTACGCCAAGGGCGGCAAGATCGGCCTGTTCGGCGGCGCCGGCGTCGGCAAGACCGTGCTGATCATGGAGCTGATCAACAACGTCGCAAAGGCCCACGGCGGCTATTCGGTGTTCGCCGGCGTCGGCGAGCGCACCCGCGAGGGCAACGATCTCTATCACGAGATGATCGAGTCCGGCGTCAACAAGGACCCGAAGAAGAACAACGGTTCCACCGCGGGCTCGAAGTGCGCGCTGGTGTATGGCCAGATGAACGAGCCGCCGGGCGCCCGCGCCCGCGTCGGCCTCTCCGGGCTGACGGTCGCCGAGCACTTCCGCGACCAGGGCCAGGACGTGCTGTTCTTCGTCGACAACATTTTCCGCTTCACGCAAGCCGGCTCGGAAGTCTCCGCGCTGCTCGGCCGCATCCCTTCGGCGGTCGGCTATCAGCCGACGCTTGCGACCGACATGGGCGCGCTGCAGGAGCGCATCACCACCACCCACAAGGGTTCGGTCACTTCGGTGCAGGCGATTTACGTGCCGGCCGACGACCTGACCGATCCGGCGCCCGCGACCTCGTTCGCCCATCTCGACGCCACCACCGTGCTGTCGCGCGATATCGCGGCGAAAGGCATCTATCCGGCGGTGGACCCGCTCGATTCCACCTCGCGCATGTTGTCGCCGCTGATCGTCGGCGAGGAGCACTATGCCATTGCCCGTCAGGTGCAGCAGGTGCTGCAGCGCTACAAGGCGCTGCAGGACATCATCGCCATCCTGGGCATGGACGAGTTGTCCGAAGAGGACAAGCTGACGGTGTCGCGCGCCCGCAAGATCGAACGCTTCTTCAGCCAGCCGTTCCACGTCGCCGAAGTGTTCACCGGATCGCCCGGCAAGCTCGTCGACCTGCAGGACACCATCAAGGGCTTCAAGGGCCTGGTCGAAGGCAAGTACGACCATCTGCCGGAGGCCGCCTTCTACATGGTCGGCACCATCGAAGAGGCGGTCGAGAAGGGCAAGAAGCTCGCAGCCGAAGCGGCGTAAGCAAGTGAGTGAATAGCGAATAGGGAGTAGCGAATAGGGCAGAGGAGCGAGAGCGAAATTTCCATTCGCTATTCGCTATTCGCTATTTGCTGAAACACGATGGCTACTTTTCATTTCGAGCTCGTTTCCCCCGAACGCATCGCCTTCTCCGGCGAGGTCGATCAGGTCGACGTGCCCGGCTCCGAGGGCGACTTCGGCGTGCTGGCCGGCCACGCGCCGCTGATCTCGCTGCTGCGGCCCGGCGTTATGACCGTTTATTCGGGTGGCGAGCAGACCAAGATCGTCGTGCTCGGCGGCTTCGCCGAAGTCGGGCCGGACGGGCTGACGGTGCTCGCCGACGTCGCGACCTCCATCGGCGACATCGACCGGGCCGCGCTGCAGGCGCAGATCGCGGAGATGGAGCAGAAGGTCAAGAACATGGAGCAGGGCTCGGGACTCGACAAGGCGATCGCCCGGCTCGACCACTTCAAGATGCTGGACCAGCATCTGCAGGGAACAGCGATGCACTGAGCCGCCATTGATTGCGGTGCGACATACTCCCCGTTCATTCCCGCGTCAGCGGGAATCCAGGAGTGCAGTCTCAGGCTTTTCGGTTCTTGGCTCTGGGTCCCTGCTGCTCCGCGCTTCGGCGGACTCGAACCCGCCGTAGCTCGCGAAGCGAGCGAAGGCCGGGTCGCAGGGATGAACGGGGGCTGGCGCTCCTCAAGCCTCCAGTGAATTTCGCGAATGCCTTCACCACCTGCTCATAGGTCTTGCGCTTGAAGGGCACCACCAGGTCGGGGAGGTTTTCCATCGGCTCCCAGCGCCATTCGACGAACTCAGGATCGTGTCCGCCGCCGGGGTTTTCAATGTCGATCTCGCGATCCCTGCCGGTGAAGCGCAGCGCGTACCATTTCTGCGCCTGGCCGCGGTATTTCCCGCCCCAAGCCTTGGTGCCGAATTTCTTCGGAATGTCGTAAGTGAGCCAGCCGCGGATTTCGCCAAGCTTCTCGACCGACTTGATGCTGGTCTCCTCGTAAAGCTCGCGCAGCGCCGCCGGATACGGCTTTTCACCGTCGTCGATGCCGCCCTGCGGCATCTGCCAGACGTGGGTCGCGTCGGTGTGCTCCGGGCCCTCGGTGCGCCGGCCGATGAAGACCAGGCCGTTGCGGTTGATCACGCACAGGCCGGCGCAGGGGCGATGGGGCAGGTCTTCGTATTTGGTTTTTGGCATAGCGATGAGAAGCGAATGGTGCGTGGCGAATAGCCAATAGTAAAACGTTTCGCCCGCTACCCGCCACTCCCTATTCGCTATTCGCCGCTCGCTCTTTTCAGCTTGACTTCGGCTTGATCGCCACCGCCGTGATCGGCGCCAGCACGAAGCCGCGGGCCTCGACGGTCTTGGCCCATTGCGCGATCCGCTCGACCGAGGCCGGCAGCGGCGAGGCGATGCCGATCGCGCTGCCGTGCTGGCGCGCCAATGCTTCGAGCTTCGCCAGCGCGCGGTCGATGTGAGCCGGCGTCGGCACGGCGTCGAGCGTCACCTCCGCCTTGGCGAACGGCAGGTTGTTGGCGCCGGAAATTTGGCCGGCGAGGCTCCGCGGCGACGAGCCGTCATCGACGTAGATCAGACCGCGCCGCGCTGTTTCCTTGAGCACGGGCGCAAATGCAGCCTCGGTCGAGGTGAAGCGCGCGCCCATGTAGTTGACGATGCCGACGTAGCCCTGGAACCGGCTCATCAGCCAAGTGAACCGGTCGAGGTTCTGGTTTGCAGCGAGCGAGGTCAGCAGAGTTTGCGGGCCGGGATCGTTGTCGGGATAATCGAACGGCTCCATCGGCGTTTGCAGCAGCACCTCGTGACCGCCAGCCCGCGCGGCGGCCACCAGACCCTCGGCGTCCGAGCCATAGGGCAGGAACGCCAGCGTTACCGGGCCCGGCAGCTTTTCCATCGCCTGCCGGGTGAAGTTTGCGCTGACGCCCAATCCGCCAAGCACGATTGCGATCCGCGGGCCGGTCTTGCGCGCCTGGGCCGGGCCGAGCGGCTGCGCATAGGCGTCCGCCGGGCGCACGCCGTCGGGGGCGATGCGGGGGATCGCGCCGTGCGGCGATGTTTCAAGCAGGCGCTGCTCGAGCGGCGCGCGCGCATCCCGCTGGGCGGGGATCGCGACCTCCTGCCGCTTGCCGGTCGAGCCGTCGATAATGGTGATGGTCTTGGTGCCGGACGGCGGCGCTGCGGCCGGTTGCGTCGGTGCCGGTTGCTGCTGCGCCGTGCCGCCGGCAGGCGTGCCGTTGGCCGATACCACCGCCGGTAAGGGCGTTTCGGATTTGGCCGGAAAGCTCGTCGCGACCACGGCTGCTGGCTCGCCGCCGATCGGATCGTCGACCAGCACGGCCCAGACCGCGCAGATCGTGAGAAGCAGGCCGAGCAGGCCGGCGGTCGCCTGCAGCAGCGAGATCGGCGACGTGAGGCGCCGTCTGGTCTTGGCGTTTTGCCCGAGCGGCGCGCTCAGTTCGTCGTCGGCCACGGCCGCTGGTCCCCGCGAATCATGCAGGGCAGCGTAAAAGCCGGATCGTTAACTCTTCGTTTACCGCATTGGATTTCGGCCGCAATGATTTCAATGGCTTAGAGGTCAAATCGCATGGCATGAAAGTTGGACAGCCAGCGTCTGTTCCGTCGTCGTCCAGAGCGTTGGTGTGCCGGCAAGCCAAGCCTGTTGCCTACGCTCGGTAGCGTTCATGCGGGGAAAACGGGGACGGACATAAATCCGGGCGACATATCCCCCGCGAATCGCCCCATTGTGTTTTACGGTCGAATCGGAACAAATGTAGAACAAACTTAGCGCCTCAGCAACGGTCAATGGCGATGCAAAATACCTCTCACGCTGTGATGGCTCAGAGGGCCGAGCTAAAAAACAGCCTCGATGACTTTCCCACGCCACCTTGGGCGACGAGGTCGCTCATCGAGCACGTTGTTGCCTCAAAGGATGCACTCGGCTCAATGACGTGCCTTGAGCCAGCCTGCGGCCGTGGGCACATGGCCGTCGCGTTGGCCCCGTATTTTCGCGAAGTGGCAGCAACAGACGTGTTTAATTACGGCTTTGGCCGCGTGGCCGACTTTCTTAAAACCAAACATACGGATCAGTCATTCGATTGGGTCATCACCAATCCACCATTTCGGCTCGGTGAGGAATTTATCAGTCGCGCGATGGGAATTGCGCGCCGTGGCGTGGCGATGCTGACGCGGACTGTCTTCATTGAGAGCGTCGGTCGCTATGAGCGCCTGTTCAAGATCAATCCTCCCTCGCGGTTCGCGCAGTTCACAGAACGCGTCCCAATGGTCAAAGGGCGGGTTGATAAGAAAGCGTCAACAGCTACAGGCTATGCTTGGCTCGTTTGGGAAAAAGATCGGCTTGGAAAATCAGAACTGTTTTGGATACCCGCTTGCCGGAAGGCCCTAGAACGCGAGGGCGACTATCAGCAAGCGCCTCGTATGCCTGAGTTGCAGTCTGTAGCCACCGTTATTCCGATGCGGAAATCGGAGGGGGGCGACTTATTTTCGAGGTAGCAAATGGGTGTTGTTCTCGATCTTTTGAAGCCTGAGATCGAGAAGACAGTCACCGGCCTCAACTCAAAGAATTTTGATCCGGACCCCATCGCGGGTCCGCATTTTTCGAAAATCACCAGCGTTATGAGTTCCGCATATAAGCGGCACGGATATATTTTGGAGCGCGCAATTTTAGAGGCACTTAGACTCTGTCCGCATTTTGAAGTTTGGCGAGACCCGATATTCCCGGTGCCGCCCGCTGTAGATCACATTGTTGACGGCTCTATTAGCGAGCCAACAAAGTTGATTGGTACCGATTATCCGACTTCGGATGGACAGCGCACGTTGCAGGTTGATGCGATCGTCTTCGACAAGAACAAAGGCACATTGAGCGCGTACGAGATTAAGCGAGGTTCCGGCCTTCATAACTCCGGCAAGCGCCGGTCGATGTTGCGAGACACGCTCGCGGTTCAAGTGCTGCTTAAATCGTATGGCAAACAACGTGGCCACGAAACAAATAACGCGTTCAGCCACATCATTTTCTATTACGGCAAGTGCTCGATCCCAAAGCCATTTGGCCTCACGGGTGCCGAGTTAGATGAGCATTTTGGCTGGCCGGTTCACGAGGCGGTCGAAGAAGTGAACAAATATTTCCAAGGGCGGTTGTTTTCAATTTTGGCGGGCGCGAAATAGCCAATCTATGCGTCGCCAAAGGGCTCGCACCTAATTAGTTAGCCACACGCGTGATGTATGTGTCCGCGATTTTATTCCTCCGAAAAGAAGTCGAACTTGCAATCACCGTCCTTGAAGATGGGGGCGAAGCGTTCCTCATTAAATTTGGGGTCGCAGCAACTCCCCAGCCTTGCTATCTTCGATTTGAAGCTAACACACTTCATATCTGGCACGAGTGGGTTCGTCCGCTATTTCGGCGCAAAATACGATGATAATTTCATAGTATTCGAGAACATTCGTGCAATGCGTTGGCCTCAAGCGATTTTCGTCAAATTCTTCGTTTACCGTGACAATCAAAGCCGCCCGGCCCAAAGCAAAGGGCGGCCCCGCAGGGCCGCCCTTACAGGCATTTTCGCGCAGGATCAGTTTGCCGCGCGCTTTGGGTTCGGCGGGAACGCCGCGTTGGTGGTCACGCCCCGGATCAGATCGAGGGCCGCGTGCAACGCCTTGTCGTCCTTCGGATCCGGCGGCACGTAGGATTGCGAACCGGTCGCTTCGTCGCCCTCGGCCTTAAGGTGGCCGCGCAGCGAGGACTCGCCCTTGGTGTCGGTCCGCGCCTTCAAGTCCTCCGGCACTTCCTGCAGCACCTCGATGTCCGGCGTGATGCCCTTGGCCTGGATCGACTTGCCCGACGGCGTGAAGTACCGCGCCGTGGTCAGCCGCAGCGCGCCGTTGCCGGCGCCGAGCGGGATGATGGTCTGCACCGAGCCCTTGCCGAACGAGCGGGTGCCGAGCAGCGTCGCCCGCTTGTGGTCCTGCAATGCGCCGGCGACGATTTCCGAGGCCGAGGCCGAGCCGCCGTTGATCAGCACGATCACCGGCTTGCCCTTGGTCAGGTCGCCGGGGCGGGCGCTGAACCGCTGGGTCTCTTCGGCGTTGCGGCCGCGGGTGGAGACGATCTCGCCGCGCTCAAGGAACGCATCCGACACCGAGATTGCCTGGTCGAGCAAGCCGCCCGGGTTGTTGCGCAGATCGACGATGAAGCCCTTGAGCTTCTCGGCCGGAATCTGGCTTTGCAGATCGCTGATCGCCTTCTTGAGGTTCTCGGTGGTCTGCTCGTTGAACTGGGTGATGCGGATGTAGCCGACGTCGTCCTCCGTACGCGAACGCACGGCGCGCACGCGGATGATGTCGCGGGTGATCGAAACCTCGATCGGCTTGTCCTTGCCCTTGCGCATGATGGTGAGCTTGATCTTGGTGTTGACCGGGCCGCGCATCTTCTCGACAGCCTGGTTGAGCGTCAGGCCCTGCACCTGCTCGTCGTCGAGCTTGGTGATGATGTCGTTGGCCATGACGCCGGCCTTGGATGCCGGGCGTGTCGTCGATCGGCGACACCACCTTGATCAGGCCGTCTTCCATGGTGACTTCGATGCCCAGCCCGCCGAACTCGCCGCGGGTCTGCACCTGCATGTCGCGGAAGCTCTTCGGGTCCATGTAGCTCGAATGCGGGTCGAGCCCGGACAGCATGCCGTTGATCGCGGACTCGATCAGCTTGGCGTCGTCCGGCTTCTCGACGTAGTCGGCGCGCACCCGCTCGAACACGTCGCCGAACAGGTTGAGCTGCTTGTAGGTGTCCGCGGCCGCCGCCTTGGCGCTGGAGCCGAAGCCGACCGGCACCAGCCGCGGCTGGGTCGCCAGCAATGTCAGGGCCACGCCCGAAGCCGCTCCGAGAAGAATCAGAAATGTCTTGCGCATCATCCGCGAACCTTTTCGCCTTTGCCTGGTGCCCACCACGGGCTGGGATCGATTGGAGTGCCGTCCTTACGGAACTCGACGTATAGCACCGGTTTATCCGAGCTTGACGCCAGGGTCGCCGTGCCTTGTGGACCGTTGCCCAAACCGCCATTCCCCATGACGGCCACAGGCTCCCCGGTCAGCACGAACTGGCCGACATTCACTGATATCCGATCCATCCCGGCGAGTACCACATGATATCCGCCGCCGGCATTAAGGATCAAGACTTGGCCGTAATTGCGGAAGGGTCCGGCATAAACCACCCAACTATCGCATGGTGCGGTTACCTGGGCGGCGGGCCGGGATGCGATGGAAATGCCCTTTTCGGTTCCCCCGAGGCTGTCGGATGCCCCGAAATCCTTGATCCGGACACCGTTAACCGGAACCGGCAAACGGCCGCGTGCCGAGGCGAATGCAACCGCCGGAGCCAGCCGGCCGGGATCGCTCAAAGCCGCCAGATCGACGCGGTTTTCGCGGTTTTTTTCGTCGGCGGCGCGTTCGGCTTGGCGGGCGGCGCGGCTGGCGCTGTCGAGCCCCTGCTCAACCTTGCCGATCAAATCTTTGAGATTGTCCACCTGCCGGGCGAGCGCCAGCGATTTCTGCTGCTCGGCTTTCCAGCGCCCGTTCGGTCTCGGTCTGCTTTTTCTGCCGTTCCTGGATCAGCAGGGCGATTCGCTGGCGGTCCTCGGTTTGCGCGGCGACGTCGCGGACCAGCCGGGTCTTTCTCGTCGGCGATGTCCTTGCGGATGCGAAGCAGATCGGCAAGGTCGGAGGCCAGCGCCTCGGCCTGCACCCGCATCTCCGGCAGCACGGCGCCGAGCATGATGGCGGTGCGGACCGATTTCAGCGCGTCCTCGGGCCGGACCATCAGGGCCGGCGGCGGATGGCGGCCGATGCGCTGCAGCGCCGCCAGCACCTCGGCGATGACGGCGCGGCGGCTTTCGAGCGATTGGCGAAGCGAGCGCTCGCTGTCGTCGAGCGGCTTGAGCCGCGTCTCGGTCTCGGCGATTCGGTCTTCGGTGTCGCGCAACCGTCCGGCACCGTCGATCAAAGCCTGATTGAGCTTGCGGCGGTCCTCGCCGATGGCGTCGATCTCTTCCTTGAGCTTGGCCTGGGTTTCGGCGGCCTTCTTCTGCTCGGCGCGGATCGCTTCGAGCTCCTGGTCGCGCTGGCGCAGCGCATCGAGCGCCGATTGTGGGAGGCCGGGAGCAGGGGCGAGGAGCAGCGCGAGGCCCAGCGCGGCGGCCAGTGTGCGAAGCGAATCGGCGGACCGTTCCGAGGCGTTCATTGCGCAACGAGGTACTGCCGTGGCGGGCCGAAAGCAACATCAGCCGCGATGATACGGATGCCCGGAAAGAATGGTCGTCGGCCCGATAAATCTGCTCCAGCAGCATGACCCGGACCAACTGGTGCGGCCAGGTCGCGGCGCCGAAGGCGAGCCGTATGTTGGCCTTGTCGCGCAGGCTCGGAGCGAGGCCGTCGTCGCCACCGATGACGAAGACCGCAGCCGGGCGGCCGTCGTCGCGCCAGCGTCCGAGCCGTTGCGCCAGTGTGGCGCTGTCGAGGCTTTCGCCGCGCTCGTCGAGGATGATGGTGATCGCCTTGTCCGGAATCACGTTGGCGAGCGCGATCGATTCCTCGACCATGCGCTTGCCGACCTCCTGGGCGCGGCTTTCGCGGATTTCCACAACTTCCGTATCGCGGAAACCGATCCGGCGGCCGGTCTGCTCGGCGCGTTTGCGATAGCGCTCGGCCAGTTCCCGTTCCGGGCCGTCCTTGAGCCGACCAATCGCCGCAACGACCAGCCGCATGGCCGGCTACCTGCGTTTGCGCATGTTCTTGTCGGAAAGCCGGTTGCCGCTTTTCCGGAACATGCGCGTCAGCTTGCCTTCCGGCCGCGCGAGCCCGCCCACATCTTTTCCAAATCGTAGAAGGCGCGCACTTCCGGCCGGAACACATGCACGATGACGTCGCCGGCGTCGATCAGCACCCAGTCGCAATGCGGCATGCCTTCGACACGCGTGTCCGGTACGCCGGCCTTCTTTAGGCCCGCCAGCACGCGATCGGCGATGGAGCCGACATGGCGATTCGACCGGCCGCTGGTGACGACCATGGCATCGGCGATCGCTGCTTTTGCCGGTAAGATCGATGGTGACGGTGTCCTCGGCCTTCATGTCTTCGAGGCGGTCGAGGATCAGTCGAAGGGTTTCCTTGGCGTCAGGGCGCCTGGAAACCGGTTCGGGCGCACGACGGGCGTGGGCCCGAGGAGCTGCGATGGGGGACAGGGTCGTCCTTTCCTTTCGTTTGCCGCTCACGCCCCGGAATCGCCGGGGCCACGACTCATAAGATAGGCACTGCGGCTCAAGACTTTCAACCTCTTGGTCTGTCGTTTGCGCATGATCTTGTTCGAGAACCGGGATCGTCTTTCGGGATCATGGGCCTTCTTTTCGCAGGGCGCGAAGCGCCGTTGAGGACAACGGCGATTTCAGGCCATGGAGGTAAAGCCAGGCTGGCGGTTTGCGGCTGGCGAGCTTCTTGGCCATGCGTTCCGGCAGGCGGAACCTGGCCAAGGCCTGGGCGGCGCGGCCGCCGGTGGCGTAGAGGCTCGACCCCATGCGGTCGACCACCGCCATGGGGAGCAGGTTCGCGATGCCGCGCCAGTTTTGCCAGCGGTAAAAGCTCCGCAAGTTGTCGGCGCCCATGACCCAGACGAAATGCACGCCCGGGCAACGCCGCACCAGGAACTCCAACGTATCGTAAGTATAGCGCGTGTTGATGACAGCTTCGAGACCGGTGATGTCGATGCGCGGGTGATTGGCGAGCTTGCGGGCGTCGGCCATCCGCAGCGCCAGCGGACGCAGGCCGCGTGTGTCCTTGAGCGGGTTGCCAGGCGTCACCAGCCACCAGACCCGGTCGAGCTGAAGCCGCTTCATGGCGAGCAGGGTCGCGCCGAGATGTGCCGCGTGTGGCGGATCGAAGGTGCCGCCGAACAGGCCGATGCGCATCCCCGGCGCGTGCGGGGGTAGGACGAGTCTATCCCTTGTCATTCCGGCCGAGCGCACAGCGCGAGTGCCGGAATCCATACCCCCAGCCTTTGCCATAATCGCCCCGCTGGTGGTTATGGATTCCGGGTTCGCGCCGGAGCCTGTCATCGGGCCGGCCCAAGCGGGCCGGACCCGTTGGGCGCGCCCCGGAATGACGGAGATTCGGTGATCACGGCCTGATCTGCCCCGAGCCGCGAACGCGGTATTTGAAGCTGGTGAGTTGCTCGACGCCGACCGGGCCGCGGGCGTGCAGCTTGCCGGTGGCGATGCCGATCTCGGCGCCGAAGCCGAACTCGCCACCGTCGGCGAACTGCGTCGATGCGTTGTGCAGTACGATCGCGGAATCGACCTCGTTGAGGAAACGGTCCGCTGCGGTCTGGTCGGCGGTGACGATGGCGTCGGTGTGGTGCGAGCCATAGCGCTCGATGTGCTCGATCGCCTCGTCGACGCCGTCGACCACGCCGGCGGTGATGATCTTGTCGAGGTACTCGGTCGACCAGTCCTGCTCGCTTGCGGGCTTCACTCGCGCGTCCGTCTTCTGCACGGCCTCGTCACCGCGCACCTCGCAGCCGGCGTCGAGCAGCATTTCGATCAGCGGCTTCAGGAATGTCTGCGCACCGGCGCGATCGATCAGCAGGGCCTCGGCTGCGCCGCACACGCCGGTGCGGCGCATCTTGGCATTCATCACGATGCTCTTGGCCATGTCCAACCCGGCGGCCTTGTCGACGTAGACGTGACAGACGCCTTCGAGGTGGGCGAACACCGGCACCCGCGCCTCCTTCTGCACGCGGTCGACGAGGCTCTTGCCACCGCGCGGCACGATCACGTCGATGTTGCCGTCGAGGCCTTGCAGCATCAACCCGACCGCCACGCGGTCGCGGGTCGGCACCAGCGAGATCGCGGCCTCCGGAAGATTGGCTTCGCGCAGGCCCTTGGTCAGCGCGCCGTGGATCGCGCCCGAGGAGCGATAGGAGTCCGAGCCGCCGCGCAGGATCACGGCGTTGCCGGCCTTGAGCGTCAGCGCGCCGGCATCGGCGGTGACGTTGGGGCGGCTTTCGTAGATCACGCCGACGACGCCGAGCGGCACGCGCACGCGCTCGATGGTCATGCCGTTCGGCCGGGTCCAGGATTCGGTGACCTTGCCGACCGGGTCATCGAGCGCTCGCACCACGTCAAGCCCCTCGGCCATGGCTTTGATGCGACTGTCGTTCAATTCCAGCCGATCGAGCATTGCAGGCGTCAAACCCGCCGCTTTGCCTTCGGCCAGATCCTCGGCATTGGCGGCGAGGATGTCGCTCTTGTGGGCGCAGGATCGCGGCGGCCATGCCGGCCAGCGCCCAGTTCTTCTGCTCGGTCGAGGCCAGCGCCAGCACGCGGGCGGCAAGCTTCGCCCGCCGCCCGATGTCCTGCATCGTCGCGGCGACGTCGCCCAACCTTCCGAGGTTTTTCAGCGGCGCGGCCATGGCGGCTTACTTATGCTCGATCTGGTCATTTCTCGGTCTTCTATCACGTTCGAGGCGCGGCCTCACCCAGTGATCGCCACGTCCAGAGGCGCCAACCGCTCGGCGGACAGCGTATTCGGCGGACGTGCGTTTCAACTCGCCGCTAATCTGTGAAGATTTTTGAAATATGTGCACAGTTGTGCATATATTTGCACGCGATAACGGAGCTGCGAGATGTCCAAGTATTCCGCCCTCGGCGTTTTTCTTCGCCGGCAACGTACTGGCCATGTGCCTCTGACGTTCAGCAAGATCGAAGAAGTGATCGAGGGAAAATTGCCCGCATCGGCGCGTTACAGCGCATGGTGGAGCAACAACCCGACCAATAACGTAATGACCAAAGTCTGGTTGGAAGCAGGTTTTCGAAGCGAACAGGTTGACGTGCCTGGACGGAAAGTTGTTTTCCGACGTGCCCAAACGACCACACCGGCTTCCATTTCGACTTCGGACCATCATCCCTTGTTCGGCGCATTAAAAGGCCTCGTACAAATTACGCCTGGGACCGATCTGACCCGCCCGGCCGATCCGGATTGGGGCCGGGACAAATGAAATGCAGCCCATCCTGCTCGATACCTGTGCTGTGATTTGGATCGCCGAAGGTGAAGCCATTGCGCGCAATGCGATGGCTCTGCTCAACGAAGCAAATGCAGAGCAAGCCGGGACATACGTCTCGCCGATTACCGCATGGGAGGTCGGCATGTTGGCTTCGCGCGAACGCCTACGGCTGCTGATCACTCCGCAGCGCTGGTTTGCGCGCATCCTCGAAGCACCGAACGTGCGGTTGGCGGAGATGCCCGCCGACTTGTTGATCGCTTCTTCTTTCTTGCCGGGCAAGCCGCCACGCGATCCAGTCGATCGCATCATCGCGGCAACAGCGCGCGAGCTTGGCGCGACACTTGTGACCCGTGATCGAATGCTGCTCGATTATGGCGAACAGGGGCACGTCAAGATCATAGCGTGTTAGTGTGGCTGTTTTGCGCTGACAATTGCTCTTGAGGCCTTCCATGATCCTGATCGATCTTTCCCGCGATATCGAACACAAGATGGCGGTGCTGCCGAACCATCCGCAGGTCGTCGTCGCGCCGTTCTCGACCCATGACGAGGTGCGGGTCGCTGACGGCTACAGCTTCACCACCGCGACCATGGCGCTGGTGCTGGGCGACCACGCCGGCACCCACGTCGATGCGCCCAAGCACTTCAACGCCGACCCGCACGCCATGGCGATCGACCAGGTGCCGCTGGAGAACTTCTTCACCGAGGCTGTGTGTCTCGACCTGTCGCACAAGCCGCTGAAATCCGACATCTCGATCGAGGATCTGGAGAGGGCCGAGCAGGCCGCCGGCATCACCATCAAGCCGAAGGACACCGTGCTGCTGCACATGGATTTCTTTCGCCGCACCAACGGCACGCCGGGCTTCATCACCGATTTTCCCGGCCTGACCAAGGAGTCGGCGACCTGGCTCGGCAAGAAAGGGCATCGGGATGTTCGGAGTCGAGGCGGTGAGCCCGGGTCGGCCGGGCCGCAACAACTTCGAGGTGCACCACGTCTGCCGCGACTGGGCTTCACCCACATGGAGGGGCTGATCAATCTCGACAAGCTTGTCGGCAAGGGCCGGTTCCGCTTCATCGGCTTCCCGATCAAGATCAAGGGCGGCACCGGCGCCCCGATCCGCGCGGTGGCGTGGCTGGATGGGTGAGCGCCGAAACGAATCTGCTACAGGGAATCATGATTCGTGCCGTTATCATCGCGCTGACGTTGACGCTCGCCCCATTCGCGTACGCCGAGCCGCGGATCGAACGGCGGCCCGACATATTCATCGACGCGGCGAGTGTGGCGCCAGGGCTTCTGGTCGAGGCGCGCTATGCCACCGCGCATAATTTCGTCGGCCAGCCGATCGAAGGCTATGACAAGCCGATCTGTTACCTCACCAGGCCCGCCGCCACGGCGCTGGCGCTGGTGGTGAAGGACCTCGAAGCCAGGGGCGTCACGCTCAAAGTCTACGATTGCTACCGCCCGGAGCGGGCGGTAGCGCATTTCGTGCGCTGGGCGCGCAATCTCGGCGATCAGAAGATGAAAGCCGAGTTCTATCCGCACGTCGACAAGAGCACCCTGTTCCGCGACGGCTATATCGCGGCGCATTCCGGCCATTCGCGCGGCTCGACGGTGGACCTGACCCTGGCGCGCCGCGACAGCGGCGAGCCGCTCGACATGGGCACGCCGTTCGATTTCTTCAGCCCGCACTCATGGCCGGCCGACCGGCACGTCAGTGCCGAGGCGCAGCGAAACCGAACATTGCTGGCGCAGGCGATGGCGCGGCGCGGCTTTCGGCCGTACGACAAGGAGTGGTGGCATTTCACCCTGCGGCACGAGCCGTATCCGGAAACGTATTTTGATTTTCCGGTGCGTTGACGCCGAAGGCTTGCAAAAACAGAAACCCCAGCCAAAGGGGCCGGGGTTTCCGGGCGATCATTGATCGCCTTCAATACCTGATCGTATCACGTCGCGGAATGGCAACGCGGCATCGTCAGCACGGTTCCATGGCAGCGGCAAAAAAGTGGGGGGCGCGATGGCCCCCCAAGACTGCTGGGGATTGGCGTCGCCTTAGACGCCCTCACGATCGCACATGTCGAGCGCGAGCTCGGGATGTTGTTGTTCTTCTTCTCCGTAACCTTGAAGTCTGGCTTGCGCCGGACTTACATCTTCTTCCCATGGTGGCGCTTGCCGTGATTCGTCACCTTCTTTTCGTACGGGTTTACCGGCTTGAAATTGGGGTCCTTCTTGGCCAGCAGGACCGGCACGAGAAACGGAAACATCGCGAACGCCGGGGCTGCGCTGAACCCCAAAAATCCCGCCGCGACCGCGACGGCAATGGCCTTCCTCATGGTGTCACCCTCCAGTCGTTATTGCTTGACCAGTTGATTGGACTGGAGAGCCCATCGCTTCAGCAACGTGTTGGATTGACGCGCGGCAGCCGACCGCGCGTCAATTCAGCGCAGATGCCTTGAGTTCGGAAGGCTGCTCAGTCAGGTGCCGCCGAGCACCATGTCGTCGCGGTGCACCATCTCGGCGCGGCCCTCGATGCCGAGGATAAGCTTGATGTCGCCGGACGATTTGCGGACAATTTTCGCGGCGTCCTCGGCGTCGTAGGCGACGAGGCCGCGGCCGAGTTCGGCGCCGTCGGGGCCGCGGATGATCACGGCGTCGCCGCGGCCGAAATTGCCGTCGACGCGGATCACGCCCGCGGGAAGCAGGCTCTTGCCGCCGCGCAACGCCGCGGCCGCCCCGGCATCGATGGTCAGCGTGCCCTTCGGCTCGAGCGACCCCGCGATCCATCGCTTGCGCGAGGTCACCGGATTGCCGGGCGCGAGAAACCAGGTGGCGCGCGCGCCGTCGGCGATAGCCTTCAGCGGGTGATCGATGTGGCCGGAGGCGATCACCATGTGGCAGCCTGCGGTGGTCGCGATTTTGCCAGCCTCGATCTTGGTGCGCATGCCGCCGCGGGCGTGGTCGGAGGCGGCCTCGCCTGCCATCGCCTCGATCTCGGCGCCGATGCGCGGCACCAGTGCGATGTGCCTGGCCTTGGCGTCGAGATGCGGCGGCGCGTCGTAGAGGCCGTCGACGTCGGACAGCAGCACCAGCAGGTCGGCGCTCGCCATCGTGGCGACGCGGGCGGCAAGGCGATCGTTGTCGCCGTAGCGGATCTCGGTGGTGGCGACGGTGTCGTTCTCGTTGATCACCGGGACGCTACGCCATTCCAGAAGCTTGGCGATGGTCGAGCGCGCGTTGAGGTAGCGTCGGCGCTCCTCGGTGTCGTCGAGCGTCACCAGAACCTGGCTCGCGGTGATGGCGTGTTTGCCAAGCACTTCGGCCCAGGTGCGAGCCAGCGCGATCTGCCCGACCGCGGCGGCGGCCTGGCTGTCCTCGAGCCTGAGTGCGCCCTTGGGCAGCTTGAGCACCGAGCGGCCGAGCGCGATGGCGCCAGACGAAACCACGATCACGTTGCGCTTATCCTTGTGCAGCCGCGCGATATCGGCAGCGAGCGATGCGAGCCACGCCTCTTTCGGCCGGCCGGCCTTGGCGTCGACCAGTAGCGACGAGCCGACCTTTACCACGATGCGGCGGAAGTCGGCGAGGGCGGGAGCTTTGGCGGACATGGCGGCGCTGTCTAGAGCACGATCGTTATCGGCTGAACGGGGATGAGCGGGGCTGATTTAATTTCAAACAACTACACTCTAGCATGGAGCACGCGTGCCGTTATTGCGGAGCGGTGCAAAATCCCTCTCGCCGCAAGCGCAGAAGCCGGAGTTGATGGTATGTTGACGATCACGGCTGCCAGGCGGGGGCTTCGGCGCGGCGGCGGGCGGCCGTGGTGCCGCCGGAGTTGTCGATGATTTTGAGCAAGGCCCGCTTGGCCTCGGGCACGCCCTGGCCGGAGTGCGCTGACAAGAGTAGCGGCGCCTTCTTGCACGCGCGTTTCAGCTTGGCGGCCTGCGATTTGATCTGCTCGGGCGTCATCGCGTCGATCTTGGTCAGCGCCACGATCTCATGCTTGTCGACGAGCCCGTTGCCGTAGGCTTCGATCTCGGCGCGGACCGTCTTGTAATCGTGGCCGGCGTGCTCACCGGTGCCGTCGACCAGATGCAGCAGCACGCGGCAGCGCTCGATGTGGCCGAGGAAGCGGTCGCCGAGGCCAGAGCCTTCATGTGCGCCTTCGATCAATCCGGGAATATCGGCCAGCACGAATTCGCGGCCGTCGCTCTCGACCACGCCAAGCTGGGGGTTGAGCGTGGTGAACGGATAGTCGGCGATCTTCGGCTTGGCTGCGCTCGTCGCGGCGAGGAATGTGGATTTTCCCGCATTCGGCAGGCCAACCAGCCCGGCATCGGCAATGAGCTTCAGGCGGAGCCAGATCCAGCGCTCGTCGCCGGGCTGTCCCGGATTGGCATTCGTCGGCGCGCGGTTGGTCGAGGACTTGAAATGGGCGTTGCCGAAGCCGCCGTTGCCGCCCTGGGCCAGCACGACGCGTTGGCCGATCTTGGTGAGGTCGGCCAGCATCGTTTCTTTGTCCTCGTCGAACACTTGGGTGCCGACCGGGACCTTGAGCACAATATCGTCGGCGTTGGCGCCGTGGCGGTCCTTGCCCATACCGTTGGTGCCGGCGCGTGCCTTGAAATGCTGCGCATAGCGGTAGTCGATCAGGGTGTTGAGCCCGTCCACCGCCTCGACTACGACATCGCCGCCGCGGCCGCCGTTGCCGCCGCTCGGCCCGCCGAACTCGATGAACTTCTCGCGCCGGAACGCAACGCAGCCGTTGCCGCCGTCGCCCGAGCGAATGTAGACCTTGGCTTCGTCGAGGAATTTCATCGCCGCTATATGGGTGCGCCAGCCGCTCTCGTCATCGGCGGACCGGCGTGGTTCTACACTAAACGATTGAATTCGCAACGTTTTCGTCAAACGGTCTACGGCCGGGAATAAATCGCAACGATCCCCGGTCAGGTCCCCGTAGCGCTCATGCTGCACGGGAGACTGCGATGACAACGAACAACGGCGATCAAGGCCCTTCGAGACCGATATCGGGTAAACCCGACATCGGCGGCACCAGCCGCCGCAAAGTCCTGGAATGCATGACCTGGGCCGGCACCGGCCTGCTCTGGACTGTTTCTGGCGGCGTGCCGCGTTCTCTTGGCCTGGTCGACGGCGCCATGGCGGCGGAAGCGCAGGGCCTTACGTTCCTGCAGATCAGCGACAGCCACATGGGTTTCGACAAGCCCGCAAATCCGAACGCCAAAGGCACGCTCGAGGAGGCGATTGGCCGGATCAAGGCGATCCCTCAAAAGCCTTCGTTCATGATTCACACCGGCGACATCACCCATCTCTCCAAGCCGGCCGAGTTCGACGACGCCGACAAGATCATCTCGCAGGCCAAGCTCGACGTTCACTACGTGCCGGGCGAGCACGACATCCTCGACGAGGAGGTGAAGCTCTACAAGGAGCGCTACGGCCGCGGCAGCAAGGGCGACGGCTGGTACAGCTTCGATGCCGGCGGCGTGCATTTCGTCGGCCTCGTCAACGTCAAGAACCTCAAGGCTGGCGGCATGGGCAACCTCGGCGCCGACCAGCTCGCCTGGCTCGCCGACGACCTGAAGGGCAAGACAGCGTCGACCCCGGTCGTGCTGTTCGCCCACATCCCGCTCTGGGTGGTTTACGAGAAATGGGGTTGGGGCACCGACGACGGCGCGCAGGCGCTCGGGCTGCTAAAGCGTTTCGGTTCGGTGACCGTGCTCAACGGCCACATCCACCAGGTGATGCAGAAGGTCGAGGGCAATGTCGCGTTCCACACCGCGCGTTCGACCGCCTTCCCGCAGCCCGCGCCGGGCGCGGCGCCATCGCCCGGGCCCATGAAGGTGCCGGACGACAAGCTCCGCTCGATGCTCGGCGTCGCCAGCGTGACGTTCAAGCGCGGCGATCAGCGCCTCGCCATTATCGACACGCCGTTGCAGGGGTGAATGATGCGGATGGTGCTGGCGGCGTTCGCCCTGGGCGCAGTGTTGGCTTGCGCGCTCGCGCCGGTGGTCGCACAGACCACCGGCCCGGCGGTAACGATCGACAATTTCGTGTTCGGCCCGGAGCGGCTGACGGTCAAGGCCGGCACGACGGTGACCTGGACCAACCGCGACGACATTCCGCATACGGTCGCTTCCAAGGACAAGCTGTTCAAGTCGAAGGTCATGGACAGCGACGAATTGTATTCGTTCACATTCACGACACCCGGCGAATACAGCTACTTTTGCTCCTTGCATCCGCATATGACGGGAACCATCGTGGTCGAGACAGCGACGGGGAGCGCCGCGTCGCAATGATGCTGGCGGGGCGACGCCGGCCTGGCCGGGTGCGGGACGCGCGGACGATGACGGGTGACGTGCACGACCCGGAGCGGGCGCGGCGTTTTCGAGACGCCGCGCTGCCGCATCTCGACGAGGTCTACACCCTGGCGCGTTATCTCCTTCGCAACACCGCCGACGCCGACGACGCGCTGCAGGAGTGCTACCTGCGGGCGCTCAAGCACTTCGACACCTTCCGTGGCGGCGCGATCCGGCCGTGGTTGTTTGCCATCGTGCGCAACGTTTGCCGCTCGGCCTACGCCCAGCGTGGCTTCAGTGCCGAAGAGCCTGCCGAAGACGCGCTGCCGCTGTGGAGCGAAGCGCCGGAGACGCCGGAAGCGCAGATCCTGCGCCACCGCGACGAGGAGACTATGCGAAAGATGGTGAGCGAATTGCCCGATCAATTCCGCGAGGCGATCGTGCTGCGCGAGATCAACGACCTGTCGTATCGCGAGATCGCCGACATTATCGGCGCGCCGGTCGGCACGGTGATGTCGCGGCTGGCGCGGGCTCGCGCCATGCTGCGCGCGGCCTGGCTGTCGGCGGAGGAAAGGGGATGAGGATGACGTGCGAAGAAGCGAAAGTGCTGCTGCACGCCCTGATCGACGGCGAGCTCGATGCCGGTCATGCCCGTGAGGTCGAGGCTCACGCCGCAAGCTGTCCCAACTGCGCGGCCGAGATCGCGCAATACCGCGAGATGCGCCGGGTGATGACGGGCGCGAACCTCAGGTATACGGTGCCGCAAGCGCTGCGAAGCCGCATCGAGGCGGCGATCCCGGCGCCGCTGGTGCGATCGACTGCGGCTGCGCCGACGCGGCGCTCCCTGCTCCAAGGCTTTGCTTTCGGCACCGCGCTGTCGGCGGTGGCGGCCACCGGTGCCGTCTTCATGGTGCTGCGTTCCGATCAGAACGAACGCGTGCTCGGTGACGTGGTATCGGCGCATCTGCGATCATTGCAGGCCGACCACCTGACCGACGTGCTGTCGACCGATCAGCATACCGTCAAGCCATGGTTCAACGGCCGGCTCGACGTGGCGCCTCCGGTCGTTGACCTTGCGGCGCAGGGTTTCACGCTGCTCGGTGGGCGGCTCGACTACATCGACGGCAAGGCCGTGGCGGCAATCGTCTACAAGCGCCGCGTTCATGTGATCAACCTTTTCGTGGCTGCCGCCACCAGTCCGGACCACACCGCGGCGCGCGGCGAGGTGGTGCAGGGCTTCAACACCCAGCGTTGGAGCGATCAGGGTCTGCGATTCATCGCGATCAGCGACCTCGGCGCCGACGAACTGCGGGAGTTCCACACCAAGTTCGAAACGGCGTTGCGCTCCGGCGCCTAATGAGTTACGGCGCGGGCGTAAACCGCGTGGTGCCGTCGCGCTCGATCCGCGGCAAGAGATCGACCTCCCACGACAGGTATTCGTTCATGGCGTCCTTGGTGTTGCCGGCGCGTTCGTAGGGCTTCGGCCAATAATCGAGCGGCTCGTCGGCCATGCGCGGGTCGGTGGACAGATCGAAGCCGGCGCCGCGCCAGGCGGCGTTGCCGCCGAGCAGATAACGGGCTGGTACACGGCTTTCGGACGCGGCGAGACCGGCGAGCACGCCATCCTCGGATGTCAGCACCAGCTCGCCGTTCATCGCGATTTTCGCCAGCGCTTCCTTCAGCCGGGTGCGTATGGCAAACCACGCGCCGGGAATGTGACCCTTGCGATACGCCGGGCTGAGCGACAGATCGACCACGGTGACGCGATCCCTGGCCACCAATTCCGACAGCGCCGCGGCCTCGATGCCGCGATGTTTCGGCGGCACAGCGCCGAGCACGGGCACAGGCGGACGGCCCGTCTCGTCGCCGCCTGCGACCAGGACGAATACGTCGCGCCAGCCCATCTGGCGCAGCCACGAGGCCGTCATCACGGCGCGGACCTCGCGGTCGTCGACCAGCACGATGCGAGCGCCCAGCGTGCCGGCATACTGGTCGGTGGCCTGCACCAGTTGGCCGCCGGGTGCGCTGATCGCGCCGGGCAGATGGCCGGCCTCGTATTCGGTCGGATCGCGCACGTCGAACACATAAAGCGTGCGCGAGCCGTCGGCGCGGAAGCTTACCAGCGCTTCGCGATTGATGTGCATGACGCCGAACTTTTTGCCGACGCGCTCGGCGGCCGATTTCGCCGCCGCCGCGCCTTCGGCGGTGAGATCGGCATAGCGGGCGGTCTTGCCGCTGTCCGGGGTGAGCCCGGCGAGGCTCCAGCCCATGGTGCCGTTGCGCAGCGCCACCACCTTGTTCGGAATGCCGGCATTAATCAGCGATTGCGCGCCGATAATGCTGCGGGTGCGGCCGGCGCAGTTCACCACCACCAGCGTCTCGGGCGATGGCGCGATATCGTGGATGCGCAGCACCAGCTCGGCGCCGGGCACGTTGGTCGCGGTCGGGATCGAGACGCGCTGGAATTCGTCGAACGGGCGGCTGTCGACGATCACCATGTCGGCGGCGCTCTTCATCAGGCCGTTGAGTTCCTCGGCGGAAACGCTCGGCGTGCGGCAGGCGTGCTCGATGTGCTCGCCGAATGCTTTGCTCGGCACGTTGACGCCGGAGAACAGTTCGAGGCCGGCCTTTTCCCAGGCGGCGACGCCGCCTTCCAGAACGGAAACGTCGGTATAGCCCGCGGCGGAAAGAATTTTCGCCGCGCGTTCGGCCAGGCCGTCGCCGTCGTCGCACAGCACGATGCGAGTGGCCTTGCGCGGCACCAGGCGTGCGAAGCGCAGCTCCAGCCGGGAGAGCGGCACCGAGCGCGCCCACAGCAGATGGTTGCGCGAGAAGATCAGTTCCTCGCGAAGATCGATCAAGGCCAGTTCCTGGCCGTCCGAAAGCATTGCCTTGACGGCGTTCGGATCGACCGGACGAGGGGTGGCGCTGATCGGCATAACCTCTCCGTCGTCATGCCCGGCAATGACTGTCGTGGAGGAGCGCTGTGAAGCCCCTACGTCGCCTGCTGCGGTGTCATCTGGTGCACTTCGCCGGTCTTCAGATCGATACGGATGCGGTTGATGTTGTCGAGATTGACGCCGGTGACGCGCACGAAGCGCGACTTGTCCGGATAGTCGATCGAGTGGATCTTGCCGTCCTGGTAGATGCCGGCGTGGCCGGGGTTGAGGCGATACTTCTTCTCCGGCACCAGCTTGGCGTGCTTGGGATCTTTGCCGTCGTCTTCGCGCTTCCACTCGATCATGTCGGTCCACAGTGTGGCCTGGCCGTAGATCGCCCATGACTCGCCGTGATCGTGCGGCGGTGAGGTACGCGCCTTGTCGTTGATGTGCGCCAGCACCTGGAACTTCAGTTCAGGGTCCTCGTAGAGAACCTTCAGGCCGCGCTCGGCCTGGTCGCCGCAATATTTATCGACGAAGTCCTTGTTGCGCAGCAGCTCCTCGAGTTTGGTGCGGACCTGTTCACGGCCCGCGGGACCCGGATCGCGCTTCAGTGAGGTGCGGCAGTCGGCGATGAATTGATCGAGCTGGTAGACCATGATTGTACTCCCGGCGTAGGGTTGGCGGAAATAATTGCCACGCAGGGAGCCATTTTTGCGCAAAAATCCACGCCGCGCCAGTCGCCCGTAGAAAATCGATGCTGCCGGCATGGCGGTGGAAAACCGGAATAGACCCGGGAAATACGCCGCCGGGAGGGGCAAGGGGCCATGCCTGACTGATGCGGCCCGCTAAGCCGCTCCCGACGCGACGTTCGTGGGGTTGCCGCAACGCCCGCGCCCGAACGTGAGCGGGGACGTTTCGCGGCGGAACTGGCCCGGTGGTGTCATGGTCACCTCCGTTGTGCCGTTTGCGCTGTTGCTGCGGTCGCCTCGGCGACGCGCAAACACGATCGGATCGTCCTCCTCGGGCAACGTGGAGTCAACAGCGCCGTCATGCATTGAACGCGCCATTGCGCCGCGAGAGGTGGTTGGAACCTTTTGAGACGCTGCTAATGCGGCGGGTCGGGATGCCAGCCGATGATCGCAAGCATCACGAAGAAGCCGATCACGTAGGCCAAGGCGACATGCCAGCCGCGGCCCAGCCAAAGCCCGACGGACTTCGCTTCCGGATACATGTTCGACAGCGCCACGCCGGCCGACGAGCCGAACCAGATCATCGAGCCACCGAAACCGACGGCGTAGGCGAGATAGCCCCAGTCATAACCACCCTGTTTCAGGGCGAGCGCGGTCAGCGGAATGTTGTCGAACACGGCGGAAACGAAGCCGAGCCCCATCGCGGTGTGCCATGAGGCGGCCGGCAGCTTCTCGACCGGCATCATGGTCGCTGCGGTGACAAGCGAGAGCAGGAAGATCGTTCCTTTCAGCGTTTCAGGCATCACCTCCCAATCCGGCTGTCGCAATGGCGCTGTCGCCAAGATGACCACCCAAACGGAAATGCCGAGCAACGGCGCCGCGTCAAGCACCGCCGGGTATTTCACGTTCATAGTCACGTTGACGACCAGCGCGACAATGAGGATGGCGGCGACGATGAACACCCGCATCCAATCGAATTGAAGCTCCCTCGGCGGATTTTTCATGATCGGCGAGAAACGCTGCTGCTGCATCGATGCCGGCACGGCGAAGATCAGCATGGCCGTTCCGGCTGCAAGGTAGGCTTCGAAGACGCTGAGCGGGCTGACGCCGGCAATCCACATCATGGTGGTTGTGGTGTCGCCGACGACGCTGCCGGAGCCGCCGGCGTTCGAAGCTGCGACGATGGCCGCGAGATAGCCGAGGTGAACCTTGCCGCGGAACACATGGCGCGCCACCGTGCCGCCAATCAAGGCTGCCGCGATGTTGTCGAGAAAGCTGGAGATCACGAACACCATCACGAGCAGCACAACACCGCCCCTCCAATCGTCGGGCAGCAGAGCCGGCATCTCGTCAGGGATTCCGCTCTTCTCGAAGTGCCGCGACAGCAACGCGAATCCCATCAGCAGCAGGAACAGGTTGGCCAGGATGACCCAATCGTGCTCGAGGTGCAGACCCAGGCCGACGAGCCCGGTGCCGTATTTGAATCCCGTGAAGATCAGCTTGTAGGCGGTGATGACGGCAAGGCCGCCGACGGCGATTGGCAGCGTGTGGGTGTGGAACAGCGCGACGCCGAGCAGGATCAGCGCGAACAGGATGAAATCGAGGGGAATTCCCAGGATCAAAATGGGCTCGATCACGGCGACCTCTGTGGCAGATTTTGGCGCGGACGCGACGCGACGAGGCTGCACGACACATCGTTGGATGGCAAGACCGGCGCCGCGGCCTTTCGTCCCGGCAACAAGCTCAACCAGTCGCGGGCCTTGACTGGCGGGCCTGGGCGGCAAGGCGGATCGGCGCATTGACGGCGCCGAACCCCTTGTAGCCGCGCCGCTCGACGATCTCGAAGAAGAACAGCCCGCCGATGTTCGCGGTATAGGCTTGCAGGTACTCCCCGGACTCGTCGCGGTCGTAAAGGATGTCGTGGGCGCGCAGCACCTCGATCCGCTCGGCTGAAAGATCGGTGCGCGCCTCGAGGTCGTCGTAGTAGTTCTCCGGCATCTGCAGCATGGCGACGCCGTTGGCCCGGAGCTTTTGCACGGTCGCCACGATGTCGCGGCTGGCGAAGGCGACGTGCTGAACGCCCGAGCCGAAATATTCACTGAGAAAACGCGACGACAGGGTCTGCTGGCTCTGCGATGCGTTGAGCGCGATGCGCAGCGCGCCGTCGGCGCTCTGGATCACCTGGCTGCGCACGATCCCGCCCGGATCGATCACGTCGAGCTGCGGCGTCTTGCTGACATCGAGCAGTGACGCATAGAACAACAGCCACGACAGCATTTCCTCGTAGTGCATCGACTGCGAGATATGGTCGATGGCGACGAGGCCGGCGTCGCCGTCGCCAGCCGGCTGCACCGGGGTCTTGAAATCGATGTCCCACAGCCGGCCGAGCTGGCTTGCCGGATCGACGAAATACAGAAGGCTGCCGCCGAGCCCCCGCACCGCCGGGATTTGCAGCTCGCCCGGGCCGACGGCCTGCCGGAACGGCGTGTCGCAAAGTTTTTCGGCGCGATCGAGCGTGGCGCCGGCGTCGTCGACCTTGAGGCACATGGCGCAAACCGACGGGCCATGGGTGATCTGATAGGAATGAGCGAAGCCTTCCTTGTCGGAGTTCAGCACGAGGTGGATCGCGCCCTGCGACCAATGCGTCACCGCCTTGGAGCGATGCTCGCCGACCTTGCGGAAGCCCAGGCCGGCGAACAATCGGCCAAGCTCGGTCGCTGCCGGATCGTCGGCGGCGAATTCCAGGAACTCGACGCCGAGGCACTTCGCGCGCGGTGGAATGGCCGGCAGAGACTTGGCGAGCGCACCGGCGCGGCCGCGCATCTGGTCCATGAGGTAAATGAGCGAACGCTGGCCGTCGAGGGCGACGCCGCGCGGCGAGCCGGCGCGGAACTGGTCGTTGAAAATCTCAAGCGAGAGCAGGCCCTCGTAGCCGGTGGCGAGCACCGCGTCCATGAAGTCGGTCAGCGGGAAATCGCCTTGCCCCGGCAGGCAGCGGAAGTGCCGGCTCCAGGAAATGACGTCCATGTCGAGCCAGGGCGCATCGGCGAGCTGCACCAGCGCGATCTTGTCCCGCGGGATCGAGCGGATGGCGCCGAGATCGGTCTTGCGCGAGAAAATATGAAAGCTGTCGAGCGTGACGCCGACCGCGGCATGGTCGGCGCGGCGCACCACCTCCCAGGCGTCTCGATAGTCGCTGATGTGGCGGCCCCAGGCCAGCGCCTCGAAACCGACCCGGATGCCGCGCTTCTTGGCGCGCTCGCCGAGTTCGTGGAAGTCGGCGGCGGCGCGATCGATGCCGCCCTGCGAGTCGGGCGCGACATTGCTGCAGATCATCATCAGATCGCAACCGAGTTCACCCATCAGGTCGAACTTGCGCTCGGCGCGCGCGAAGGTGCGGCCCTTTTGCGGCTCGGGCATGCCTTCGAAATCGCGGAACGGCTGGAACGTGACGATCTTCAGCCCGAGTGAAGCGACCAGCTTGGCCACGTCGCGCGGCGTGCCGTTGAACGACAGCAGATCGCTCTCGAATATTTCGACGCCGGCAAAGCCCGCCGCGGCGATCGCTTCGAGCTTCTCGGCCAATCCGCCGCTGAGCGATACGGTTGCGATCGAGGTAAGCATCGTGAGCCCTCGCAGGCCAGGATAACGGAAGCCGGAAGGTCATTTCGTCCGATTTGTCGGCTGCCGGTGTACATCTCCACAGCTCCGTTTGCGCGGCGGCCGACCGGGAGCGCCAGGATTAATGGTTTATCTTTACGGTAGTTCCAGCAAGACAACGACGGTTTTGTGCCCGGCGGATACAAGCGTTCCGCAATGTGTCCCGATGCCAAAGGAGCGCCCGTGAGCACCCGACGTCTCATTATCGCTGCCGTGGCGACGCTCGCCATCGGCGGCGTCGTCATGATCGAATCCGCGCAGGCCGGCATTGTCGGTCCCGCGCCGGCCGTGCAGAGCACGGCACAATCGCTCAACCTGATCGAAAAGACCCGGCGCATCTGCCGCCAGGTGATGCGCTGCCCCAGGTTCCTGCAATGCCGTTGGGAGAAGCAGTGCTACATCACGGCCGATTATCCGCCGGAGCACGGCGGCCGCCGCTGATCGGCCGGCGTTCTCGTTCGGCGCTGTTCCGCTAAATCTTGATTTTGGCAGTTCGGATGACGTCGGCCCATTTGTCGGCGTCAGCCGCGATCCGCTTGCCGAAGTCAGCAGCGGGACGCGCCATCACAGTCCCGCCCAGGCCTACAAGACGGGCCCTCACTTGCGGATCGGCAAGACCTTCGTTGACGAGCTTGTTGAGCTTGTCGATGATATCGGGGGCCGTATTTTTCGGCGCGACCAGGCCGAACCAGTTGCTGGCTTCGTAGCCAGGCACGAATTCACCGATTGTCGGAATGTCCGGCAGCACCGCGGCGCGTGTTTCGGACGTCACTGCCAAGGCGCGAATTTTTCCGGACCTCACGAGCGCCATCGACGCTGCGGGCCCCATGAACGCAACCTGAACCTGTCCCCCCGCGAGATCGGTCAGCGCCGGTGCACCCCCGCGATAGGGGATGTGGGTCATGTCGATACCCACCATGATCTTGAACAGTTCGCCGGCGATATGCGGCGTCGTCCCGTTGCCTGGCGACGCCATGCTGAGTCGGCCCGGATTGGCCTTGGCATAGGAAATAAACTCTGGAAGGGTCTTCGGCGGGAGCGAGGGGTTGACGCTCAGGATAATCGGCTCCTGGACAAGGATCGCGACGGGCACACTGTCACGGATGAAATTCAAGCCGTCCCGAAGCGATCCATTGACGATACTTGCCGAGGAGATCGCCAAGAAAAGCGTGTAGCCGTCCGCCGGTGAGCGCAGAACCATCTCGGCCGCGATAACACCGCCCGCGCCT
Source organism: uncultured Alphaproteobacteria bacterium (assembly GCA_963702635.1). Lineage (GTDB taxonomy): Bacteria > Pseudomonadota > Alphaproteobacteria > Rhizobiales > Xanthobacteraceae > Z2-YC6860. The sequence continues at coordinate 528,866 of CAVPDL010000001.1, read as the reverse complement.
GTGTGATTCTCGACGATGACGGGGTGGCCGAGCCGCTTGGACAGCCAATCGCCGATCAGCCGCGCGAAGATATCGGCCGCACCGCCCGGCGCGGTGCCGACGACGATCCGAACCGGCCGGTTCGGATAGCCTTGCGCCGCGACAGTGCGCGGAAGGGTCGGCAGCGCCGCGACGCCAGCCGCCAGACCAAGGAAAGCTCTACGAGCAAGTGTCATGGTTGAACCCCTTGGAATTAATAGGACGTGACTTCTTGGGTCTGACGTCGGGCTCTGCTCAACTCGATGCTGGACCGTAAGCGGTGAGGCTGGTTAAGGTCCATCGTTCACGAGCTTAATTGTTCTTAAGTTGCGGCCATCGCGGTCCGACATGACGGATCAGAATGAGGTCAGCTTTGGCGGGTTCCGCCTGGATCTGAGCCAGCGCCAACTGGCCCGCGAAGGCGTGCCGATACCGCTGGGCAGCCGTGCGCTCGATATCCTCTGTGCGCTCGCCTTGGCGAAAGGTGAAGTGGTCAGCAAGGACGAACTGATGACCCGGGTTTGGCCTGGATTGGTTGTCGACGAGAACACGATCCGAGTCCATGTATCGGCGCTGAGAAAGGCGCTCGAAGAGGGAACGAGCGGCCAAACTCACTTGATGACCGTGTCGGGACGGGGCTACCGGCTGGTCGGTCTCAAGTCACAGCTTTCGGCAAGCGGCAACGGCCCAGGTTCCTCATCGAGTCCGGCGCAATCAGACAGGCCTTCGATCGCCGTGCTGCCGTTCCAGAACATGAGTGGCGACCCCGAACAAGATTATTTCGCGGACGGCATGGTGGATGAAATCATCACCGGGCTTTCGCGCATCAAGTGGCTATCTGTGATCTCGCGCAACTCGACTTTCATCTACAAGAACAAGCCCGTGGCCATAACAGAGATCGCGGGCAAATTCGGCGTTGGCTACGTGCTAGAAGGCGGGGTGCGCAAATCGGGAAATCGAGTCCGGATTACCGCGCAGCTCATCAATGCAAAGACCGATGCCCATCTTTGGGCCGAGCAGTATGACCGAGTTCTGGAGGATGTCTTCGCGCTTCAGGACGAGATCACCATGTGCGTGATCGGCGCGATCGAGCCAAGCCTGAGGAAAGCCGAGATTGATCGGGTGAAACGACAACGCCCCAGTAACCTCAATGCATACGATCTTGTGCTCCGTTCGCTGCCGCTCATTTTTGCTATGGTACCGAAGGATGCCGAGATCGCAATTCCGCTGCTTGAAAACGCCGTGAAGCTCCAGCCCGATTATGGTGCCGCTTATGCATTTCTAGGTTGGTGCTACCATCATCGTTTCGTTCGTGGCGGAATGCATCAGGAAGACCGCATTGCTGCAATTCAACATGCTCGCGCGGCGATTACCCACGGCAGCGACGATGCGACAGCGCTCGCGATTGCGGCTCACGTCATCACCTACCTTGCGCATGATACGGTTACGGCACTCAAGCTGTTCGATCGTGCACTGGAGCTCAGCAATTCCAATGTCTTTGCTCTGAGCTTGAACGCCATCGCTCTTGCGTGGATGGGCAAAGCGGAAAATGCCATCGAACGGGCTGAGCAGGCGATACGATTGAGCCCGTTCGATTCTTGCAATTTTCGATCGCACCACGCGCTTGCCATTGCGTGCTTTTTCAGGCGGCGATACCAGGACGCAGTCGATGCAGCCCAAAACGCGGTCGATTACAACCCTCACTTTGGTCCCGCTCGTGCTGTCTTGGCGGCCGCACTATTGCGAGTTGGACGCGCAGCGGAAGCGAAGGCCGCCGTACGGGCCATGCTGGAATGCGAACCCAACTTCACAATTCGTGCATTTTTAGTCGTTGAACTCGAACCGGTGGTGTTTGCGCCTTTTGCCCACGCTTGGCGCGAACTGGGCTGGCCGGAGTGACTGGCGCTAGGAGATTAGATTTTGCTGACGGATGACCGCTTCGGCTCGTTTTCGCCCGATTGCGGTTTTTCGCGCGATGTCTCGTCTTCCTCCGATGCGACACCAATAACGGACATTGCGTGCGCGTTGATGAGTGCACACCGCTAGCCCTTGGTCTTGCCGCGTTCGGCCACCAGCGCGGCAACGGCCTCCGCTTGCTCGCCGCCACCGCGCAATCCGGCGACCACACCGGCGCGATCCACCTCGGGCCGGTTCTGGCTGACCTTCCACTTTCCTTCGATCCGCGAAACCGGAATTTCGACGCCGACGATGCCCTTCATCTGGGACACTAGATATTGCGCGGGCGCGTCATCGACCAGCCATGGTGACGGCCGCGTGCCTTCCTTCAGATTGGTCAGGTCTTCGATCTGACGGCGCAGCCAGCCGGCGTCCTCGATCACCCGCGGGCGACCCCAGGCGTGGACCGTGACGTAGTTCCACGTCGGCACGACTTTGCCGGTCTCCCGCTTGGTCGGATACCACGAGGGGGTGATGTATTCTTGCGGCCCCTGGAAAACGACCAGGCATTCGTCTACTGCGCGAAGCTCATGCCACTGCGGGTTGCCGCGCGCCATGTGACAACGCAGCGTGCCGCGTTCCGATGCGTCGGCGTAGATCAGGAACGGGATGAAATTCGCTTGCAACCCGCCCGGCCCGGCCGTGATTAGAAGGCCGAGCGGGTGCGCGCGAATAAGCCCGTGCTGGACCTCGATGCGGTCCTCGCGGAAGTGTGCAGGCTGGTACATGGCGACGGCTCTATCACGCCACGTCCCGTGTCGCCGCGCCCCAGCTTTTCAGCGACGCCCACAGGCCGCGGTCGAGGCGGAAGCGATCGATCGGCGCCGAGCTCGAGATCGCGCGGATGCGCAAGCAGACCCGCACCGGTCCACTGGAAGCCGCACTTCTCCAGCACGCGGCGCGACGCCGGGTTGGTGACGCGCGCGGCCGACTGAACCGCGTCGCAATCGAGGTCGGTGAAGGCGTGGTCGATCACCGCGCGCACCGCTTCGGTGGCGTAGCCCTTGCCCCAGTGCTTGACGCCGAGCCAGTAGCCGATCTCGGGCGGATGGCGGTCGACCTGGGTGAAGCCGCAGGCGCCGATGACCGGATCGCTCTTATGGCCGTTGCGCAGCGTGATCAGAAACATGGTTTCGCCGCCGAAATTGGCGGAGGCGATGAAGTCTTCGGCGTCGGCCGCACGATACGGATGAGGAATGCGTGCCGTGTTCTCGGCGATGCGGCGATCGTTCGCCAGCACAGCGACCGCTTTAGCGTCCCCGAGGCGCGGCGCACGCAGAACCAGCCGCGCGGTCTCGAGGACGGGGATACATCTCTCGCGGAAGGACTCCGAAGGTATTTCTTGAAGTGTCATGACACAGGCTCCTGGTTGAAAAGCTTAAGGGGGAGACGGTGTCCGTCTCCCCCTTAAAGAGCCTGTTGGGCCCCGCCGGTTCGGAACAGACACCGGCAGACCCAATTATGGTTCTACCGTCTTACTCGGCCGCGGCCTCCGTCATCGGAAGGACAGAGACGAACACGCGGCCTTTGGCTTTGGTATTGAACTGCACGCGACCGTTGGTGAGAGCGAACAACGTGTGATCCTTGCCTACGCCGACGTTCAGGCCGGCATGCCACTTCGTGCCGCGCTGGCGCGCGAGAATATTGCCGGCAAGCACGCTCTGGCCGCCGAACAGCTTGAGACCAAGCCGTTGGCCACCTGAGTTGCGGCCGTTCCGCGAAGATCCGCCTGCTTTCTTGTGAGCCATAACGCCTTTCCTAACTCGCTATCCTTGTACTCCGATTCCGTGACGGAATCATCTCACAAATATTGATGATCGCTGCGATCTGAAGCCCGCCAGCGCAATTATCTGTGCTTTAGCAGCCCCAGCGTTACTTTTTCTTTCCCTTCGCCGCGGGTTTGCGGGCCGGACGCTTTTTCGCCGCAGGTTTGCCCTCGGCGCCTTCATCCTCGGCCGTAGTTTCCGTGGTCTTGGCCTTCGCTTCCGGCTTGGGCTTCGGGCCCTTGGTGGGCTTGGCGCCCTCGGTCAGGATTTCCGAGATGCGGATCAGGACGAAGTCCTGCCGGTGGCCGCGCTTCCTTCGCGAATTCTTGCGGCGGCGCTTCTTGAAGGCGATCACCTTCGGCCCGCGGCCATGCTCGATGATCTCGGCGGCGACGCTCGCGCCCGCAATCGTCGGCGAGCCGAGCGTCGGCGTGTCGCCGCCCAGCATGATGACGTCGCCGATCTGCACGATGGTGCCCGGCTCGCCCTTGATGCCCTCGACCTTGAGGACCTGGTCCTCGGCGACCCGGTACTGCTTGCCGCCGGCTTTGATGACTGCGAACATCGTTTTTTCCCGCGTTCAATCCCGGCGCTCGGACTATTCCGGGCCGGCTTTTTCCAGTCGGTTTGTGCTGTGGTTACAAGCGCTTAGCGCCGTAACAATTCGCGCGGGCCGAAACCTGCCCGCGCCAATGGCGAACTTATGGCCGCGCGAGCCAAAACTGTCAAGAATCGGGGCTGCTGTTGCGGGCCGCTCCGGCCTGCGCCGCTATGGCGCTTACCGGCCTCCCAACCTTCCGATACGCTTGCCGCAACGACAGGCGGGACCAGCCCGCCGGCCTGATCGAGGGAGGCAGGACCATGACGCGGCGGCGTCTGGCGCTTTGGTTTTTCGGCATGTTGCTGGCGGCCGGGGCGGCCGTCCCGGCGGCGGCCGAGGATTATCCGTCGCGGACCGTCACCATCGTCAATCCGTTCGCGCCGGGCGGCGGCACCGATCTGCTGGCGCGCATGGTCGCGCATGCGCTCGAGCAGCGGCTCGGCCAGAGCTTCGTCATCGAGAACAAGACCGGCGCGGGCTCGATCATCGCGGCGGTCGCGGTGCAGAAGTCGGCGCCGGACGGCCATACGCTGCTGATGGCGCCGACCCCGACGATGGCGGTCAACGTCGCACTCTATAAGACCCTGCCGTACGATCCGCTTGGCGATTTCATCCCGATCGCGCTGCTGGCGCAGACGCCGTTCGTGCTGATCGTCAATCCGGATTTGCCGGTGAAGTCGGTGGCCGAGCTGATCGCCTATGCCAAGGCCAACCCCGGCAAGCTCACCTTTGCGTCGGTCGGGCCGGGCGTGCCGCACCATCTCTACATGGAGATGCTCAAGGGCATGACCGGCATCCAGGCCTCGTACGTGCCTTATCGCGGCAGCCTGCCGGCGCTGAACGACGTGGTCGCCGGCCACGTGCCGATGATGTTCGTCGATTTCGGTCCGGCGACCGGCGCGCTGCAATCCGGCAAGGTCCGTCCGCTCGGTGTCACCTCGAAGTTCCGCGTGCCGGGATGGGAGAGCATCCCGCCGCTCGCCGAAGCAGGCGTGCCGGGCTTCGAGGCGGTTGGCTGGCAGATGCTGGTGGCGCCGGCCAGGACCCCGCGTCCGATCGTGGATCGGCTCAACCGCGAAATGACCGAGATCCTGGCGCGGCCGGAAATCAAGGAGCAGGTGCTGAAATACGGCTTCCTGCCGGTCGAGAACCGGTCGGTCGACGGCGCTGACCGACTATGTGAAATCGGAGACGGTGCGCTGGGGCAAGGTGGTGCGCGACGCCGGCATCGCGGGCACGCAATAGCATTCCGCCTGTCATTGCCCGCGAAGGCGGGCGATCCAGTCGGCATGAAAAGGAGAAGCGGGTGCTTCGATGTGTCGGCTGGGAATACTGGATGCCCCGCCTTCGCGGGGCATGACAGCGGTGCGCGGTGCGCCGTGCGCCGCTGAATTATTTCCTCCTCATCCTGAGGAGCGTTGCGAAGCAACGCGTCTCGAAGGATGGGGCGGCGCATGGTTCGAGACGCGCGCCTTCGGCGCGCTCCTCACCATGAGGCCGAGAAGGTTTGTCGCCCGCATGGAGCGAAGCGACATGCGCGAAAGCGGTGCGGCGACAGTGATGATGAATAGAAACGGAGGACTGACGATGCGCTTGTTCCCTTTGGCTTTGATCGGACTGGCCATGCTTTCGGCGTCGCCGCAGCGCGCCGCCGCGGAGGACTATCCAACCCGCAACGTCACCTTCCTGGTGCCGTTCGCGCCGGGCGGCGGCACCGACGTGCTGGCGCGATTGGTGGGCCAGAAGCTCGAGCAGCGCTTCGGCAAGTCGTTCATCGTCGAGAACCGCCCCGGCGCCGGCACCACGATTGCGGCCGGCGCCACCGCCAAGGCGGCGCCCGACGGCTACACGCTGATGCAGGCGACCAGCGGCACGATGGCGATGAATCCCACCATCTTCAAACACCTGCCTTACACGCCGGAGAAGGACCTGGTGCCGGTGTCGCTGATCGCTGGCGTGCCGTTCGTGCTGGTGGTCCACCCCGACCTCAAGGTCAAGACCGTCGCCGAGCTGGTCAAGCTCGCCAAGGAGAAGCCGCTGACCTACGGCTCCGGCGGCGTCGGCGCGTTCCATCATCTCAACGCCGAGCTGTTCTCCAGCATGACCGGCATCAAGATGACGCACGTGCCCTACAAGGGCAGCGTGCCGTCGATGACCGCGCTGATCGCCCACGAGATCGACGTGCTGTTCGTCGATCTCGGCCCCTCGATCCAGCTGATCCGCGCCGGCAAGGCGGTGGCGCTCGGCGTCACCAGCGCCGAGACTGTCGCGTCGGCGCCGGAGATTCCGCCGCTGCAGAAGGTCGGCCTGCCAGGCTTCGACACCACCGCCTGGCAGATGATCGTCGCGCCCGGCAGCACGCCGAAGCCGATCCTGGAGAAGCTCAACACCGGCGCCAACGCCGCCGTCAACGAGCCGGACCTGCACAAGAAGCTTTCCGACATGGGCATGATCCCGCTCGGCAAGAAATCGCTGCCCGAGCTCGATGCGTTCGTGAAGTCGGAGACTGCCAAGTGGGCGCCGGTGATCCGGAACGCGGGCTTGGCGGGGTCGCAGTAGAGGGCGACCGCGCTTTATCGCTGGCGTCATCGCGAGGAGCGCAAGCGACGAAACGATCCAGCCTGCGTGCGCTAACCTGGATTGCTTCGCGTCGCTCGCAATGACGGGTCTCTCATGCGGGGCGATGGCCCGGACTATCGCTGCGCGGCAGCCGGGCCTTGCATCCAGAAATATTTCCGGATATATTTCCGGAAATCAAAGGACAGGCTCCCGTAAGGACAGGCTCCCGTAAGGACAGGCTCCCGTAAGGACAGGCCCCGTTATGCCGAACGCGCAACGAAAGCCGCTGGCCGCCTATCGCCGCCGCCTGAAACGGCGCGGTGTGGTCCGTGTCGAAGTGCATGTCCGCAAGGACGACGCTGCGCTGCTGCGCGGCGTGGCGCAGGCGCTGTCCGATCCGGCGCGCGAGGCGGAGACGCGCGCCCTGCTGCGCGAGCGTTTCGGCGCAGCCGGAGCCAGGGGCCTGAAGGCGCTGCTCGCGGCGGCGCCGCTCGAAGGCATCGATCTGACCCGTGACCGCGATCTTGGGCGGCGGATCGCGCTTTGAGTTACCTGATCGACACCAACATCATCTCCGAGGTTCGCAAGGGTGCAAGGTGCGATCCCAATGTCGCCGCCTGGTACGACGCGATCGGCGACGCCGACATCTATCTCAGCGTGCTGGTGCTTGGCAAAATCCGCAAGGGCATCGAGCGGGCGCGGGCCGGCGATCCGCCGCGCGCCGCGGCCCTGGAGAAGTGGCTGGAGACCCTGCTGCGATCGTTCGCCGACCGGGTGTTGCCGGTCGATCAGCCTGTCGCCGACGAATGGGGCCGCATGAGCGCGACGCGGCCGCTTTCGACGGTCGATGCGCTGCTTGCGGCAACCGCGAAGGTGCATCGGCTGACGCTCGTGACCCGCAATGTGGCGGATGTCGTCGATCTTGGGGCGGATGTTTTGAATCCCTTTGAGCTTCGGTCGCGATGATGGCGCCGTAGCCCGCATTGAGCGCAAGCGAAATGCGAGGGCGGCGGTTCCCGGCTGTCGCTTCGCTCCAGCCGGGCTACGATGCTTCTTGGCGTTCAGCCACCTTGAAAATCGACCTCCGTTGGCATATGTCAACGGCATAGGCCTAAAGGTGACCATGAACAAGCACAGGCACGTCAGATTGTTCCGAAACGGCCGCAACCAGGCGGTCCGTATTCCGGTCGAGTTTGAATTGCCAGGCGACGAAGCCATCATGCATTCCGACGGGGAACGCCTGATGATCGAGCCGGTCCGCAAGCGCGGGCTCGTCGCTCTGCTCCGGACGATGAAGCCGTTGGACGAGGTGTTTCCCGAAATCGATGATCCTACGCCGAAGCCGCAGAGGCTGTTTTGACCCGCTACCTGCTGGACACCAACATCATTTCCGACCTGATCCGCAATCCGCAGGGCCGGGCCGCGAAGCGGATCAGCCAGGTTGGCGAGGCCAATATCTGCACCAGCATCATCGTGGCAGCCGAGCTGCGGTACGGGTGTGCGAAGAGCGGCTCGAAGCGCCTGCGCGAGGCTGTTAAAGACCTGCTCAACGAGATGACCGTTATGGCGTTCGACAATCCGGCCGATGCCGAATACGGCGCAATCCGCTCCAGGCTGGAAGCGGCTGGCACGACGATCGGCGGCAACGATGTCCTCATTGCGGCGCACGCTTTGGCTATCGGCGCCACGCTCGTCACCGCGAACACCGGCGAATTCAAACGTATTCGCGGCCTGAAGATAGAGAACTGGGTTTCTTGACGGCGGCAGTCCCCGGCTGTCGCTTTACTCCCGCTGGCTACAAGGCTGCCATACGGATCGCGGTGGTCGCGGACGTGCGTCGACGAATATCACTCGTTGCCCCAGAGTGGTTCGCGGCCCTGGCACGGACACTCATTACCCTCTCCCGCAAAGCGGGAGAGGGTGGCCGAGTGAAGCGAGGCCGGGTGAGGGTGCGCCTGCAAAAGCGGTAAGCCGAGCGAAAGCGAGGGGGGCGGCAACGCCATTGCATTCTGGCCATTAAATAGCTATTTTCTGGGCATGACAAAGCACAGCGTCGTCGAGGCCAAGAACCAGCTTTCGGAGCTGATCGACCGCGCCCTGAAAGGCGAGGGCGTGGTCATCACGCGCCACGGCCGGCCTGTGGTGGAGCTGAAGCCCGTCGCGATGCCGGCGAAGCCGGTCACGGCTGATGCTCTCGACTGGCTCAGGCAACACCGGGTCGGCCGGCGCATGCCGCGCCAGGACGCCGCAACTGCCGTCCGCAAGATGCGCGACGAGTGGGAGCGGTGAGCGTCTATCTCGACGTCAATGCTCTCGTGCCGCTGTTCGTTGCCGATCTGCTGACCGAACGGGCGGAGAAGGCCCTCGGCGGCCTGCGCGACGATCTCATCGTCAGCAATTTTTCCACCGCCGAATTTTCCGCGGTGATCGCCCGCCGCGTGCGGACGCGCGATCTTCGGGCCGACGAGGCGACGGCGGCCTTCCTCAACTTCGACGCCTGGTGCTCGCGGCACACACAGCGCGCCGAGCTCGAAGGCGGCGACATTGCCGGCGCCACCGGCCTGATGCGCCGCTTCGACCTTTCGCTGCGGACGCCGGACGCGCTGCACATTGCGATGGTGCAAAGGCTCGGTTGCAGGCTTTTGAGCTTCGACCGGGGCATGACCAAGGTCGCCCGCACGCTCGGCGTCGCGCTGGCGAAGGGATGAAATGAAGGCGCGCGTTGCCCGTGTGGGCGAGAGGATGGAGTTTGCGGCGTTGCCGCGGGCACTCTTTCCCTGTCCCGCAAAGCGGGAGAGGGTGGCCGACGCCCGGCTTGGCCAGGCGGAGGCGGGGTGAGGGCGGCGCGGGTTTCGGCACCATTCATGCTGCCTCCGTCCGCTGTCAAAACATGATATTCGACGCTCGGATATTCCGAACGGAGAGCGAGATGAGCATCGCCGACATGATTTACGAGCAGGTGAAACCGACATGGTGAGCGGGTTGCTGCCGGCGCCAAGCTGGATTTCGGACCAACCGGATCGTCACCCTCAACGTGAGCCTCGTGGTCAAAACGGTTGGGCGCGTGTCCGAACGAACCGTTGCAGAAGCGGTCAGGCGGTTCTGCGCGCGAACTCGAATATCCCGGACGAAGCTGACGCAAGTTTGGCCGCCTCAAGGCGGGATCGATCAGTGAATCGCGGCGATGTTTGCGGTGGGCTACGCGTCTGCGGCGCTAACCGCCCTACAGCTCTGCACAAAAGACTCTCCGACATGGGCATGGTTCCGCTCGGCAAGAAGTCCCTGCCCGAACTCGACGCGTTCGTGAAATCGGTGACTGCGAAGTGGGCGCCGGTGATCCGCAACGCGGGGCTCGCGGGGTCGCAGTAGTTCTTGCGGGATCGCAGCAGTTAGAGTGATTCTGCTTGCCCTCACCCGGCTCGGACTTTTCGGTCCTCGCCATCCTCTCCGGCTAAGCGGGAGAGGGAGGGCCTCGAGTCCCGTTGACTTGCCGGCCCATGCAGTCGGAGCATGGGGAATGACACAGCCCCGCAGTCACGCCGCCCCCCACCCGGCGCATCGCCTTCGCTGCGCTTCGGCGCTGCGCCACCCTCCCCACCGCTGCGCCGCGCCGCCGAGTGGAGCGGAGCGAAACGAGGGTCCGGCGCGGCCACCTGAAAGTGCTCGCGCTGGCCGCTCGCTGCGCTCGCCAGCGCGAGCGGGGGGAGGGAGGGCGTTTGCGGCGCCGCTCAGGCAAGGCTTCATCGCCTTGTTTGCCGCGGTTCTCGTATTCGCGAGCGCGCCGCCTACGACGGCCCAGGACTACCCCACCAAGCCGGTCACACTCATTGTGCCGTACACGCCGGGCGGCTCGACCGAGATCCTGGCGCGGATCGTCGCCCAGAAGCTCGAGGAGCGGCTCGGCAAATCGGTGATCGTCGAGAACAAGCCGGGCGCCGGCACAGTGATCGGCTCGAACCTCGTGGCGAAGTCGGCGCCCGACGGCTACACGCTGTTGATGGCGACGCCGACGCCGATGGCGATCAACGTCACCTTGCACAAGCAATTGCCCTATGACCCGGCCGCCGATCTGGTGCCGCTGGTGATGGTGGCGGGCGCGCCGTTCGTGCTGGTGGTGAAGCCGTCGCTGCCGGTTCATTCGGTCAAGGAGCTGATCGCGTTCGCCAAGGAGAAGCCGGGCCAGCTCACCTATGGCTCGGGCGGGCCGGGCGCGCCGCATCATCTTTATGCCGAGTTGCTCAGCAGCATGACCGGCATCAAGATGACCCACGTGCCCTACAAGGGTACGCTGCCGGCGCTGAACGACGTCATTGCCGGACATATCGATTTGATGTTCAGCGATATCCCGCCGCTGATCGGCGTGGTCGCGACCGGCAAGGTCCGGCCGATCGGCGTGTCCACCAAGGCGCGCGTCAAGGCGTTCCCGGATGTGCCGCCGCTCAACGAGGCCGGCGTGCCGGGCTTCGACGTCTCCGGCTGGTTCACCATCGTGGCTCCAGCCAGGACGCCGCAGCCGGTGGTCGATCGATTGCACAAGGAATTGCTGGCGGTGATGGCCTTGCCGGACATCAAGGCTCAGATCGACAAGCTCAGCCTGCTGCCGCTGGATACGCCTTCGGTCCCGGACATGCAGAAATTCGTCAAATCGGAGATCGTGCGCTGGGGCGACATCGTGAAGAAAGCCGGCATCGCCGGTTCGCAATAGGGCAGGGCTCCGACGTCTGTCCTGAACGACACGCCGGCCTCTCCGCTCCCCTCCCCCCACGAGCGTAGCGAGTGGTGGGGAGGGGTTGGGGGTGGGGGGCCTTCGCGAAACGTGCGCGGGCCGCGCCGCCCCCCACCCGGCGCATCGCCGTCGCTTCGCTCCGGCGACGCGCCACCCTCGCCACCGCTTCGCGGGGGGAGGGAGGGAGTTTGCCGCGCCGCTCAGGCAAGACATCAGCTCGCAGTGTGTAGGGTGGGTAGCGCCGAAGGCGCGTAACCCACCGTCTTTTTTTGCCGCGACTCCCCTGGTGGGTTACGGCGCTGCGCGCGCAACCCACCTACGGCGCCGCGAGCATGGATTGCTTTCGCCGCGAAGCGAAAATCATCTATGCTGACGTCACCAGCAAAAGACTGACGAGGGGGAAAGCCCATGCATGTCCTCATTCGCGGCGCTATCGCCGCGCTGCTGGCGCTGTTGCACCAGCCCGCGCGCGCCGACGACTATCCGACCCGGCCGGTCACCATGATCGTGCCGTGGGCGGCGGGCGGCGCGGTCGATACGCTGGCGCGGATCGCGGCGCCGAAGCTCACCGAACGGCTCGGCAAGCCGATCGTGATCGAGAATCGCCCCGGCGGCGGCTCGACCATCGGCACCGCCGCCGGCGCCAAGGCGCCGCCGGACGGCTACACGCTCAACCTGCCGGGCAGCGGCTCGATGGCGATCAGCCCGATGATGTACAAGTCGCTGCCCTACGAGCCGACCAAGGACTTCGCGCCGATGGCGCTGGTCGGCCGCGTTCCGTTCGTGCTGATCGTCAACAAGGACCTGCCGATCAAATCGATTCCCGAGCTGCTCAAATACGCCAAGGAGCACTCGATCAACTACGGCTCGGGCGGCGCCGGCTCGCCGCATCATCTCTACGCCGAAATGTTCAAGAGCATGACCGGCATCGAGATGACGCACATTCCGTACAAGGGCAGCGCCGACGCCATCAAGGACGTGGTCGCCGGCCACATCCAGCTGCTGTTCTCCGATCCGGCGCCGTCGGTGCCGCTGATCAAGAGCGGCGCGGTGCGGGCGCTCGGCGTGACCACCTTGACGCGCTGGGCGGCCGCGCCGGACATCCCGCCGCTCAACGAGGCCGGCGTGCCGGGCTTCGACGCCGCCGGCTGGTTCATGGTGGCGGGCTCGGCCGGAACGCCGCAGCCGATCGTCGAGCGGCTGCACAACGAGATCAAGGCGGTGATGGCGTTGCCCGACGTGCAGCACGCGGTCAACCGGACCGGCGTCGTGCCGGTGGTGAGCCCGCCGCTGCCGGAGCTTCCGAAGTTCATCGCCACCGAGAAGGAGCGCTGGGGCAAGGTCGTGAAGCAGGCCGGGCTCGCCGGAACGCTGTAGGGCGCAGTGATGCGCGCGGCGACGATCGGAGCGTTGCTTGCCGTCCTGGCTTGCAGCCCGGCGCGGCCGCAGGCCGAGGATTATCCGAATCGCACCGTGACCATCGTTGCGCCGGCCGCGCCCGGCGGCATGTACAGCCTGTTCGCCCGGCTGATCGCCACCAGGCTCGAGCAGCGCTTCGGCAAGACCTTCATCGTCGAGAACCGGCCGGGCGCAAGCTCGATCGTCGGCGCCATGTCGGTGATCCGCGCGCCGCACGACGGCCATACGCTGATGGTGGCGAACACCACCGGGCTCGCCGTCAACGTCACGCTGCGAAAGGCGCTGCCCTACGATCCGGTCAAGGATTTTGCGCCGATCGCGCTGATCGTCCGCATCCCCGAAGTGCTGGTGGTCAACGCCGGGCTGCCGGTGCATTCGCTGGCCGAGCTCGCGGCGCTGGCGAAGGCGACGCCCGGCGGGCTCGCCTATGGCTCGGCCGGCGCCGGCACCGCGCAGCACCTGAGCGGCGTGGCGCTGAGCCACGCGCTCGACGTGCCGATGACCCACGTGCCCTACAAGGGCATGCAGCCTGCCATCGCCGACGTCGCCGGCGGGCCATATTCCGTTCATGTTCTGCCCGGTGCCGTTCGCCATTCCGCTGGCGCAGGCCGGCAAGCTCCGCATCCTCGGCGTCACCACGGCCGAGCGGCTCGCGATCCTGCCCGACGCGCCGCCGTTGTCGGAGAGCGGATTGAAGAATTTCGGCGCGGTGTCCTGGTTCATGCTGGTCGCGCCGGGCGGCACGCCGGCCGGCATCGTCGACAAGCTCTATCGCGAGGTGACCGTCATCATCGGCGAGCCGCAGGTGCGGGCCGAGTTCCTCCGGCTTGGCCTGGTCCCGGTGCAATCGCCGCCGCCGGACGAGCTCAAGCGATTTGTGCAATCCGAAATCGCGCTCTGGGGCGATATCGTGCGGCAGGCCGGGCTCGCCGGCTCGCAATAGCCGTTCGGCCTTGTTCGGAGCCGATCCATTGGCTAGATAGAGCGCTCCGCGCTGCGCCGCGCTTTGGTTCCGGAGAGGTGGCAGAGTGGTCGATCGCACCGCACTCGAAATGCGGCATACGGGCAACCGTATCGGGGGTTCGAATCCCTCCCTCTCCGCCATATCCATCGAAGAACTTATTGATATAGCGATATAATTCGTGATGACACCTCTAAGTGCCCTAGCGGCTGCCCTAGCAGAACTCGATTATGTTCGGTGAGGCGGGGGCGCGCTAACGAGCCGGCCGCCGCGGCTTCTCTTCGTCGAAAAACGACCGAAGCTTCACGCTGAGAGCTTTGCCGATATGCCAAAGCGTTACGACCGTTGGATTGCGTTGACCCAATTCGAGGCCACTGACGTAAGCGCGATCGACGCCCATGCGTTCGGCAAGCTCGGCTTGTGAAATGCCTGCCGCGAAGCTCCATCACGACAGCATTCAAAATGGCATCGAATGACTTCACCGGACGGACCATGTCGATCTCAACCGATCCGTAGAAGCGGCGAGGCTTGCTCGGAGGTTGCGGTCCACTTGTTGGCTCTGTACCGGGTTGCTGAGGCCCCGATCCCGGCGCAGTCGGACCATCGGTTGGGGTCGGGCTCGGCCCGGATTGCCCGGAAAGCTGCTGCTTCGCTTCTGCCTCACGGACTAACACCGCGGTTGAAGCCAGCAGTTCCGGCGGCATCTGCGCCCAGATCAGTTTGCGGTATGTGCCCGTCGCCTCATCAAAAGCGTCTGCATAGCCAAATTGCGCGTCGAGTTTGGCCACCGCTTCACGGATCGCACTCTCAAGCACGACGCGGTCGCGCAGTCTTGGCAGGTAGACATATGCAGAGAACCAGTCTGTGACCTCCGTTATCGAGAGATGCGGACGTTCGTTCGGCCAAATCGGTTTCAAGGCGAGCCAAAGACGCTCCGTTCCGAGCTTCTCCAAAACGATGCCATCAGCCTTGGCCTTGTCGTAGACCACGGAGGGAATTTGAGCGCGTTCCCTGGCTGAGATCAGGCTATGGTTTGCTCGGCCGCGAGGTCATCCAGGCGCTCAAGCACTTGCAACACGCACCCGGCAAGACCGTGATTTTCGTCGGCGTGCTGGAAAAGATTTCCGACGAGTTCAACGTGAACACCTGGCAGCCGCAGATGGAAGGCTCCAACGCCAAGCCACGCAAGGCGGTGGAGACGCCCGCCGCCGCCACGCCTGCCTGGGCATCTTCACAGGCGCCAGCGCCCGCCTCGGGTGGTGTGCCGTGGGCCAACCAGGGAGCCGCGAACCAGGGCGCGGCAAAACCGCAGGGTGCTGCCGCGCCCGGTCCCGCCTGGCTCAACGGCTAGGGACGCCGGCTCGTGACCGACGACGAGTGGCAGGCGCATGTCATCCGTGAGGCCGCGAAGGCGATCGGCGAATGGCTCGAAGGAAGAGGAGGCCTGCACCAGCCCATCCGCTGCTTGACCATGCCCGACCTCGAGGCGATGGCGCAGAACGCGATCAGCACGTTCATCGTGAAGGCGTCACAGCGGATCGCGCAGCACCCCGACGAACCCGGGTCGCAGAAGCTCTCGATGCTGCTCCTCTGAGGGTCTGCGCGATCTGCAGCCGGTCCTGCGGTGGTCTGTACTACACCCATCAGCTTCGCCCCGATCGCTATCCGACCTTTGCATTCTGTTCGATGCGGTGCCTGAACGCTGGCGCCGCCATTGCCAGAAGGAGCCGTGGCTTGATCGACAAGACCGACATGGAAAAGCGCGCTATCAAGGACGCGCGCCGCTTCCTTGCGGAAGCACTCACCGAACTTGGGCTGATGGCGCCGTTCCACGATCGAAGCGCGGAGGACATCGACCGCATCATCGAGGCCTGCATCGACGGCTTCCAGGACTCCATGCAGCGCCGATCGCTCAATGACGAGATTCCATTTTGAGAACCCGTGATGATCGATCTCAATCACGGGTCAGGTTTCCAATACGAGCGACCGGACCGGCCGCCAGGCATCGGCATCGCGGTCAAGGCGGCGATCGACGCGGCGCTGATCGAGCGCAACGGCGCCGAGCGACCGCGGCACTATGTCAGCACGTCCGGACTCGGACGAGAGTGCCTGCGCCAGATCCAATACGATTACCTTGCGGTGCCCAAGGACGATGGGCGGGAATTCGACCCCGGCACACTTCGCATCTTCGAGGCCGGCCATCGCGCCGAGGACGTTGTGGCTGCCTGGCTGCGCGCCGCGGGCTTCGACCTCCGCACCGTTCGCTCTGACGGCCGGCAGTTCGGGTTCTCGGTCCTGGACGGTCGCTTCCGCGGCCACATCGACGGATGTCTCGTGGGCGGGCCCGTCGCCATAGCGTATCCAGCCCTCTGGGAGAACAAGGCACTCGGCGCCGCTTCCTGGAAAGAAGTGGTCAAGCGAGGCGTGGTCCTGGCCAAGCCAATCTATGCCGCCCAGATCGCGCTTTACCAGGCCTATCTCGAGCTGCCGAACCCTGCACTGTTCACGGCGCTCAATCGCGACACGCTGGAGCTCCACTGCGAGCTCGTGGCGTTCGACGCCTCTCTCGCGCAACGCGCAAGCGACCGCGCCGTGCAGGTGGTGCGCGCGAGCGAAGCCGAAGAGCTGTTGCCGCGCGCGGCGGTGGACCGGACCTCTGCGGTGTGCCGCGGCGGCAGGAGCGCTGGCGAATGGCATCCGCCCTGCGCCTGGCAGAACCGATGCTGGAGGCCTGCGCGATGACTGACATCACGCCCTCCGACACCCAGGCACGCGCGATTGCGGGCATCAAGGTCTGGTTCAAGAACGAGAACAGCGGGAAGCAGATATTCCGCTTGTTCGGCTACGCCGGCACCGGCAAGTCGACAGTCCTGAAATTCGCGCTCGCAGAGCTCGGACTTGAGCCGCACAAGAGCGAGCGCGAAGGAGGCGCATGCGCGCCTGGGGTCGTGACCGCGACCTTCACCGGCAAGGCCGCACTGGTGCTCCGGCGCAAGGGCACGCCGGCGCGCACCATCCATAGCCTGATCTACAGCGTCGTGGTCTCGACCGACGAGGAGATCGAGGCCGCTGCTAAGAAGATCGAAGAGGCGGAGGCGAACGCGCGTACCTTGAGTGGCTTCGAACGCACTGCCGCCGAGGCAGCGATCGAGGCCATGCGCCAGGCGCTGTCGCAGATGAAGAAGCCGCGCTTTGCTCTCAACCCGCAGAGCGACGCCGCGCACGCCAAGCTGATCGTGCTCGACGAGGTCTCTATGGTCGGCGAGGAGATGGCGCGCGACCTCATGAGCTTCGGCAAGCCCATCCTGGTGCTCGGCGATCCCGGCCAGCTGCCGCCGATCAGGGGCGAAGGCGCTTTCACCAACGACGCGCCCGACGTCATGCTGACCGAGATCCACCGTCAGGCGGAGGAGAGCGCCATCATCCGGCTCGCCACCATGGCGCGTCGCGGCGAGCCGATTGGCTTTGGCCAGTACGACACGTTCGTCTGGAAGATGCGCAAGGTGGACGTGACGCCGGAGCAATGCCTGCGCGGCGGCCAGGTGATCTGCGGACTCAATGCCACGCGGCTGCAGCTCAACAATGCGATGCGGTGCGCTGCGGGGTTCGGCGGCGGTTATCTCCCGACCGGCCAGGGCGAGAAGATCATCTGCCTCAAGAACCAGAACGACATCGGATTGATAAACGGCATGTTTGTCACGCTCGAAGATGTCGTCGATGAAGGCAGTCTCTACTTTTCGGCGACGGTGCGCGATGAGGAGAGCAACCCGATCGGCCGACCCGGCGCAGACGGCAAACCCGAACGGCTGCGCATATACAAGGGACACTTCGAGGACCACATTGCCTTCGATCGTGGCCGGCATGATCGCGACTGGAAGAACAAGCGCCTATTCACGGAAGCCACATACGGATGGGCGATCACTGGGCACAAGTCGCAAGGCTCGCAGTGGGAGAACGTGATCGTCTGGGATGACGGCCTTGGCCGCAACGACGCCGATCGGCGCCGCTGGCTCTACACCGTCATCACGCGTGCCGAGCGAGGACTGGTGATCCTCGCATGATCGATCTCAATGAGGTCTGGCGGCCGCCGATCCGGTACGACCTCGAGGAAGTCCGCGAACGGCTTTGTGCCACGGCAGCCGAATGGCTGCCGCAATTGTTTCCGCAGGCGCGTCTGTCGCCTGACCGCAAGACGTTGCGCTGCGCTGACCTGTCGGGGCGTCCGCCGCGCAACGAGGGCTCCTGTGTCATCCACCTCCGCGGTCCGCGTGCGGGCTGGGCCTACGACCATGCGACCGGCGAGTGCGCTGACCCGATCGACCTGATCCACCATGGCACCGGGCTCACGCCCCCGGCACTGTTCGAGGAAGCGGCGCGGCGTGCTCAGATGCACCGGCCGGCTCCGACCAGGCCCGCCGCCGCCACTCCGGATCACAGCCACGAGGTCGCCCGCATTCTTGCGGGCTGCGGGCCGCTCGCCGGCACGGTAGCAGAGCAGTATCTGAAAGCCCGCGGTCTCCACGATCCGGAGTCTGCCGGACCTCCTGTTCAACGCCGACCTGGCAGACTTCGAGACGCGCCGCGGCTGGCCCGGCATGGCGGCACGCGTGCGCAATGGCGCCGGCGAGCCGACCGGCGGCATCCATCGCACGTACTTGATCGACGACGGCTCCGGCAAGGCGCCCGCGGGTAAGAAGATGCTCGGGCCCGTTGCCGGCGGATCGGTCCGGCTGTCGCCGATTGGGGATAGCGGCCATCTTGGCATCGCGGAGGGGATCGAGACAGCGCTCGCCGCACAGGCGATTTTCGGGATCCCGATATGGGCCGCCCTCTCCGCCGACGGCATGCGCCGCTGGGAGTGGCCGCAAGGCATCAAGCGCGTGACCATCTTTGCGGACGCAGGCGAGGCAGGCCAGCAGGCCGCCGCCGCGCTGACGGAACGCCTCAATCTTGCCGGCATAACGAATGCAGCCGTCTCACCGCTGCATGGTGATGATTTCAATGATGACCTGCAGCGCGGCGCATCCGCGAGCAATTATGGCTTTCTGCCACCACGCCAGACTGTCGCCGTCCTCACAACCGCAGCGGACTTCGAGTCCGCTGCGCGTGCCTTAACGAAACCACCGGAACTCCAGGCGCTTGGCACGATCTTGGGTCAGCTCGTCACTGCGCGGCTGGAGCCATTGCCTGAGCGCCAGGTGCTGCGCGCGATCAAGTCAGCGACCGGAATCCCCGTCGCCGTGCTCGAAAAGCAGATCGGCGAATTGCGCCGCCGCTTGAACACGACAGGTGACATCCACCTGCGGCCTTCGCGCCCGCGCTGGGCAAACCAGCTCCGCATGGATCTCGCCGGCACCCCTGAGCGCAATGAGGCGAACGTCATCACCGCACTCTCCAATGATGAGGCCTTTGCGGGGGTGCTGGTGTTCGACGAGTTCCGTCAGGAAATCATGGTGGCACGCGCATTGCCCTGGGATGAATCGCTCGCCACTCTGCCGCGGGCCTGGAGCGATGCCGATGATGTGCGCTGTGCCGAGTGGCTGCAGCGCCGCGAGATCAATGTCGCGCCCGCGATGGTCAGCCGCAGCGTCGGAGCGGTGGCGCGCGAGGTTCGCATCCATCCGATCCGTGACTATCTGAACAGTCTCCACGGGGATGATGTTCCGCGTCTGGCGCAATGGACGATTACCTACCTCGGCGCGGATGACACTGAGCTCAACAAGACCTTCGGCGCGCGCTGGATGATCTCGGCGGTGGCGCGCGTCATGCAGCCCGGCGTCAAGACAGATCACATGCTTATCCTCGAAGGTCCGCAGGGCAGCAAGAAGTCGAGTGCCATCAAGGCGCTCGCCGGCGCGGAATGGTTCACCGACGAGATCGCCGAGATCGGCAGCAAGGATGCAGCTCAGCAGATGCGCGGCATCTGGATCATCGAGATCGCCGAGCTCGATGCCATCAGCCGTGCCGAGGTGTCGCGCATCAAGGCATTCCTGACGCGGACCACCGACCGCTACCGTCCGCCATACGAACGCTACATCGTCACGGTGCCGCGCCAGTGCGTGTTCGCCGGCAGCGTCAACCCGGAGACCTATCTGCGCGACGAGACCGGCAACCGCCGATTCTGGCCGGTGCGTTGCGGAAGCATCGATCTCGACGCGCTCGCCTGCAACCGCGATCAGCTCTGGGCGGAAGCCGTCGCGCGGTATAGGGACGGCGCCATCTGGTGGCTCGACAAGCCGGAACTGGTCGCGTCGGCCAAGGCCGAGCAGGACCACCGCTACCACGCGGATGCGTGGGACGGCCGCATTGATCGCTGGCTCGTCTACGAGCGGCGCCGCGTCAATCACGGGTACGGCAACTATGATGATTGGCGGGACGAGGAAGTCGAGCGACCGAGTCCGCTCACGGACACCGCCGTCGGCGAAATCCTTGAAGGCGCGCTCGGCATCGAGCCCGGGCGCTGGACCAAGGCTGATCAGATGCGCGTCGGCGCCTACCTCAAGAGCAATGGTTGGCAGCGATATCAGCGACGCAGTGGCGACTTGCGCGAATGGCGCTACCACCGGCCAGGCGAACGGAAAAGCGACACGTGACGCGCGACAAACTGGTTCAAGACTATCGAAAACTCTGGCCGCTCGATGCAGCCAGCCGGGCGCTCGGTACCGATCCTGAGACCCCTGTTCGATTGGCTGAGCCGGCGCGGCTACGCTTATCGGTATACGGGACTCGGCAGAGGGAGGAAGCTGGCATACGCTCGTTGGGTCCGCAGCGGCCTCTTTGCGAACCAAGGCGAGCTCATGGTCACGCCGGCAGGCATGCGAGCGCTCGCGCAGTTGCTCTCGTAATTGAGAAGCCGTACCGAGGCTGAACCTCCACAGCCCTGATATGCGCCTCTTTTCGCACGCGCGTCACCACTGTCACCGCCTCGCAACCGAAGTGGTGACAGAATTTCGTGTGGAAGAACAACGCTGTCACCACCGTCACCGCCTGCACCACCCTTTCCTTAGAGATACGTGTGAAGCGGCAAGCAGAGAAAAGCATGCCTCTATAGGAGTTTGTATGAGCTGTGGTGGTGACAGGTGACGGTGGTGACAGATGAACTAAGGCTTTGGCCGAATGAAATTTTATGCTGTCACCACTTGAGCATCGAGCTGACGACGTGCGTGCCCCAGCGGTGACACGCGGACATCGGGCCGATTTCTCGCGGACACGTTCCTTTTTTCTTGATTGCCTGGACTCTATGCCCATAGCTTCATCGGCGACCAAAGCCGAAGGCCCACGTCCCGTGAGCCTTCGTTGTGAACCTCTCCAAGACATCTCTGCCGTCGCGGGCGCGCGATCCCGCCGCAAAACTCTTTTCCGGTAATCGATCAACCATCCTCGCCCTCGACCTCGGCTCGTCGACCGGCTGGGCGCTCCGTGCGTCGGACGGCGCCATCACCAGTGGCGTGCAGCAGTTCCGGCCGAACCGCTTCGAAGGCGGCGGCATGGCCTTCCTGCGCTTCAATCACTGGCTGAGCGAACTCGCCGAAAGCTCGGGACCGATCACGGCGGTGTTCTTTGAGGAAGTGCGGGCGCATGCCGGCACGCTTGCAGCGCACGTCTATGGTGGCTTCCTCGCGCACCTTGAAGCCTGGGCAGAATTCCGGGACGTACCGTACCAGGGCGTTCCAGTCGGAACGATCAAGCGCTTCATCGCTGGCAAGGGCAACGCCGACAAGAAGACCGTCATAGCGGCGGTGAAGGCACGCGGCTTCGCGCCAGTCGATGACAACGAGGCCGACGCGATCTCCATCCTGCTGTGGGCGATCGAGAACTATGGAGGCGCGTCGTGAACCGGACGCGTCTGCCGGATCGTCGGCCGAGCATGACGATGCAGTTTGTCTACGAGGCAAACAACTACTCGGTCACGCTCGGCTTTGATGTCGCTAATGATCGCGTCGGCGAAGTGTTCACGCACGGCGCCAAGATCGGCTCCGCCATGGATCGCATCCTCGACGATGCCTGCGTGGCGCTCTCGCTGTTGCTCCAGCACGGTGTGTCGCCCGACGCGCTCGCCTCCAGCATGGGGCGTCTCGGCGCCGGCAAATCGCCTGCCTCGATTATCGGCGCGCTCGCTGACCTGATCGCCCGCGAGTTGAGGGCGCAATGACAAAGAAGCAGAAGCAGAAAGTTCGCGGCTCCAGACCGAGCGCCGAGGCCGGGCAGCAGCGCGCTACACGCGTAGTCACCGAGTTCGACCCGAACGGAGTCGAAGTGACGCATCACCGCACGGTCGACACGCTCGGGCTCATGCTGCGCTCGGGTGCGATTACGGGCGCAATGCACGCGGCAGGCCGCGACTTCCAGGCAGCGTTCACGATCGCCTGCTTCGATTCGATGCCGAGGGTGAACCTGAGCCTGATGGGGCGGTCACCATCGCCGGCGCATGACGTCTACAACCTCAGTGATCGCCAGCTTGCCGCGCGCGAGCGTGTGGCACGCGCTGTTGACGCTCTGGGCGGCCACGGCTCGCCGGCAGGTTCGTGCGTCTGGCACGTGGTAGGCATGCAAACGTCCGCGCGCGAGTGGGCGCTGCGACGGGGCTGGGGCGGACGGCCGGTGAGGCAGGAGAGTGCGCAGGGGATTCTCGTTGCTGCGCTCGGCGTCCTTGCGAAGCACTTCGGCATCCGCGAGTTGGGCGAGCGGCGCTGTGCATGAAGACGAGCGCGATCCACTCGTGACATTCGCAAGTGGCATCAATGGCTTGCAGACAAAACGCACGCGTTAGCCGTTTTCGAATTGACGGTCGTCCGATCCAACCTCTAACACTTGGGCACGGTCGAGGATTGCGCGATGGTCACGTCTCATTCCCTCGGTGGCGGCGCAGCAAGCAATTGTCCGAAGTGCCAGGGCGCTGGATGGTATTACTACGACGAAATTCACGGCACCATCTGCGATCTCTGCTGCAAACACGATCAAGGCTGGTCTCAACTTTCAGAGCACTACGACGCAAAGGCCGGGAAGTGGTGCTGCAATGCGGGCTGCGGCAAGTTGCTCGATGAGTTGCCGCCGAACGAGTTGGCTCAGGGCAAATCCGGGTGACGTGCGTGCGGCTGCTGCTTTTCCCAAGGCCCTGCTGGCGGCCATCGCTTCGCATTGACAGCTGAGCCGCCTGCTCGGCGGATGACCGGCATCAAAAAGTCACGCAATGCGGAAACCACTTCCGACAGCGAGCCCGGCTGCTCGCTCAGGACGTTGCGAGTCGTGAAAAAGCCCCACCGCCGGATTGCATCCGCGTCAGTGGCAAAAGCTGGGCTCAAGCCTGCCGGCAAATCGGTCGGCAGCGGTGTCTGCCGCCGTGCGAATGTTGCCGCAATGGCCTTTGCCAGCAGTGCGCCCTCGAATGCAAAATGCCGCGACATCATCCACAAATCATAGAAGTCCTTCATTCGCCCGTTGGTTATTCCGAGGGCCACAATGGCTTGCAGCTTCTCGGCAATGACCGTCTCCTTGGGGTAGGCACGGATCCTTGGAACCGGCTGATCGAGCAAAACAGGGTAATCGATCTCGCTCGCATCCGGCGTGACCGCATCGCCGAAGCCGAGGTCGATCTGGATCTTCACCCGTGCGCCGGCGATGTTTGCCGCTGTCTCGACGCGCAACCCGCCGTACTCGGTTTCTTGACGGATCGGCTCGACCGTGAGGCTCTCGAAATCGAAGACGATTCCATCGTCGCATTCAATCGCGAGGATTTCCCGGAAAGTCGCGCGCAGGGTTTCGGGTTCGCTATCGCCATGCCCAAGCAGGTCAAGATCGCGGGTGGGTCGGAACGGATCCGCAAGCCAGATCGTCTGTAGCATCGCTCCCTTCAGAATGAATTGCTGCCGATGGTTTGATTGTCCGAGCCGATAGAGCAGGCGCTCGTGCACATAGCGCACCAGAAGCAGTTCGAGATTGATGCCCTTCTCGCGTGCGAGCGTGCCCAGCCGCGCGCGAGCGCTGGCTCCGACAGCGGCGGTACTACGTTTCATCGGTAGTCATCGCTTCGAGATAAGGTCCCACGACGCTTGCGATGCGCAGGGACTGTGCATGCGTCAGGATGTCGTCGGGTTTGCAGACCCGTTTGCGCAGAGCCTCGCGCATCGCCGAGAGGGCGATGTCGACGCCGGTCTTGTTGCGGAACCGGAAGCAATCGACGATCGTCCGGGCCGGACTTGTGATCTTCACCGGGACGCCTTCGATTGTGTGCCGTTCAACTCCCTCGATCAGGGCTTTCTTGCTGAACCGTACGAAACGCATCGGCGGATAGCGATGCTTGGGCTGGCGCGTATGAACCTCGATTGCGACCCACACAAACGGTGGGAGCTGCAGTGTGAGTTCGTGGTAGACGAGAGCCGAGATCAAGCAGATGACGCCTTTGGGAACGATCTTGGCGACCTCGGCGAGGGTGTGGCTTGTCTGAAGATCGGCATCCGGCAGCTGGTAGAGTCCGCGGGCAAGGCGAACGATGCGCCCTGCATTGGCCAGCCGGGCGACGACGGTTTCCGGGATGCCGGCAGCCTTGAACTCATGGAGCCGGACCATCCCGCTGTTGGCGAGGATTTCGATCGCCTTGTCGGCCGCTTTCGTGGGCTTCTGGGCTGCGGTGGAGGAGTGGGCCATGTTATAAAACGGCTGTATCTATCTCTATGTACAGCCGTTTTATAACACGCCTCTATGCCGGAGGTCACGTCATTTTACGGCCCCCGCCAGACACCCAATTACCCACCCAAATCCACCCAAATCGAAGCTAACCCACTGAAATCACGGGTCCTCCCTGACCGAGAATGGTATGCGGGGGGCAATGGCCCGAAACTTCGCTACAGCCAGCCACAAAATCTGAGTTACCAGTTACCGCGCGACGTGGGCGCCTGTGTGCCCTAAAGGCGCGCAACGGCGCGCATTTTTTGGGTCGGCCGACCTGGTAACCGCGCGTGGTAACCCGCCGAAGCCAGTTACCACCCGCCGCGGTACACCGCCGAACCAAGCCACATGAAGCCGCGACTGCCCGACGCGGTCGAGCATTGGCCGCTCGATCGTCTGAACCCGTATGCGCGCAACGCCCGGACTCACGACGACGGCCAGATCGCGCAGATCGCAGCCTCGATCGTCGAATTCGGCTGGACCAATCCGATCCTGGTCGACGCGGAGGGCGGCATCGTTGCCGGCCACGGGCGGCTCCTTGCCGCACACAAGCTCGGCCTCGACACAGTCCCGGTGGTCGTCCTCGATCAGCTCACGCCGGCCCAGCGGCGCGCTTACGTCATCGCCGATAACAAGCTCGCGCTCAATGCCGGCTGGAACGAGGAACTGCTCGCAGCCGAGCTGCATGCGCTAAATGGCGACGGCTTCGACCTTGCGCTCACCGGCTTCTCGATGTCGGCGAGGATGCTGCAGACGAGATGCCGGCACCGCCACGCGAGCCAATCTCGCGCGCGGGCGATCTCTGGCTGATCGGCAATCACCGCCTGCTGTGCGGCGACGGCACGGACCCGTCGGCCGTGGCGCGTGTCATGAACGGCGAACGCGCGGCGCTGGTCTTCACCTCGCCGCCCTACGGCAATCAGCGCGACTACACGACCGGCGGCGTCGGTGACTGGGACATGCTGATGCGCGGCGTGTTCGCCGATCTGCCGGTCACGGAGGCCGCTCAGGTCCTGGTCAATCTCGGTCTCGTCCACCGCGACAACGAATGGCAGCCATATTGGCACGCCTGGCTCGACTGGATGCGCGAGCAGAGCTGGCGGCGCTTCGGCTTCTACATCTGGGATCAGGGCCCCGGCCTGCCGGGCGACTGGAATGGCCGGCTGGCACCGGCCTTCGAGTTCGTCTTTCACTTCAATCGCAAGGCCCGCAAGCCCAACAAGATCGTGCCATGCAAATGGGCGGGTCACGTCAACGACACGCACGGCGGCATCCGCCACAAGGACGGTCACGTCGGCGAGTGGACGCATGCCGGACAAGGCGTCCAGGATACGCGCATCCCGGACAACGTCATCCGCATCACGCGGCACAAGGCGCGCGGCATCGAGACCGAGCATCCTGCGGTGTTCCCGGTCGCGCTGCCGGAGTTTGTGATGCGCGCCTACAGCAACGAGCGCGACATCGTCTACGAGCCGTTTGCCGGCTCGGGCACCAGCATTATCGCGGCGGAACGGACGGGCCGGCGCATGCGGGCGATCGAACTCGCGCCCGAGTACGTCGACGTCGCGCTCCGCCGGTGGCGCAAGCTCTTTCCCGATCAGCCAGTGAAACTCGATGGCGAAGGCCAAACCTTCGAAGCGGTCGCGCGTCAGCGCGGGGTCGCAATCCCGGCCGACGACTGAGCCGCTGCAAGTCGAGAGCTGGCCGATCGAGCGGCTGCTGCCGTATGCGGCGAATGCGCGGACGCATCCCGACGAGCAGGTCGCACAGATCGCCGGCTCGATCGCGGAGTTCGGGTTCAACGTACCGTGCCTTGTCGATGACCGCGGCGTCTTGATCGCGGGCCATGGCCGCGTCCTCGGCGGCCAGGCGGCTCGGGCTGCAGCAGGTCCCGGTCATCCGGCTCGGGCACCTGACCGATGCGCAGGCGCGCGCGTTCCGGCTTGCCGACAACCGGATCGCACTCAATGCCGGCTGGGACGATGCGCTGCCTGTCCGCGGAGCTTGAGCGGCTGAAGGAAGACGGCGTCGACCTCGAGCTGCTCGGCTTTGCCGAGGACGAACTCGACCGTCTGCTCGACGGTCTCGACGAGGGTGGGGCAACCGAGGAAGAAGACGAAGTCCCGGACCCGCCGAGCGAGGCAGTGACGCGTCCGGGCGACCTCTGGTTGCTTGGGCCTCACCGGCTGCTTTGCGGTGACGCTACCATCGCAAGCGATGTCGAGCAGCTGCTCCAAGGCGCACGACCGCACCTGATGGTGACGGATCCGCCTTACGGGGTCGAGTATGACCCGAACTGGCGAATCGAATCCGGTGTGTCCTCGACTGCGCGGCCCGGCAAGGTCAAAAACGACGACCGCGCCGATTGGCGCGAAGCCTGGAGCCTGTTTCCGGGCGACGTCGCTTACGTCTGGCACTCGGGGATTCACGCGCGGACCGTTGCCGAAAGTCTCGATGCTTGCAGCTTCCTGATCAGGACGCAGATCGTATGGGCGAAGCCACGCCTGGTGCTCGGCCGCGGCGATTATCACTGGCAGCACGAACCGTGTTTCTATGCGGTGCGCAAGGGAGCAAATGGACACTGGCAGGGCGCGCGCGATCAAACGACGTTGTGGACCATCGCCACCGGCGAGAACGACGAGGCGACCGAACATGGAACCCAGAAGCCGGTCGAGTGCATGCGTCGGCCGATCGTCAACAACAGCGCGAAAGGTGATCGGGTCTACGAGCCGTTCGCCGGTTCCGGCTCGACGCTGATCGCGGCCGAATTCGGTCGGTCGCGTTTGCCTCGCATTGGAAATCGATCCGCGGTACTGCGACGTAGTCATCGAGCGGTGGCAGCGCCGTGCACGCGGGACGGCGACGCTTGCCGACGACGGCCGCACCTTCGATGCGCTCAAGAACGAGCGGTTGCCCCCGCATGAACGGCAAAGCACCGCCGGGGTTGAATCCGGCGGCGCTTAACCGTTCGCCAAGTCAGGCGACGATGCGATAGACGCGCCCGCGGCCTTCGACCTTCTCGGACTGGACGTCGAGCCCGAGTTTCTTTTTGAGCGCGCCAGCGATGGCGCCGCGCACCGTGTGCGCCTGCCAGTCGAACTTCTTGACGATCTCCTCGATCGTGGCGCCGTCTGGACGCTGCAGTATTTCGATGAGTTGCGCCTGTTTGCTGTTGGCGCGTGT
Source organism: uncultured Alphaproteobacteria bacterium (assembly GCA_963702635.1). Lineage (GTDB taxonomy): Bacteria > Pseudomonadota > Alphaproteobacteria > Rhizobiales > Xanthobacteraceae > Z2-YC6860. The sequence continues at coordinate 501,012 of CAVPDL010000001.1, read as the reverse complement.
GCCGGGCGTCTTGGCTTTTGCTTGGACCTTCCGCTTCTGAGAGGTCTTGGTCTTTGCTTTGTTCGACTTGGGCATCTGAGGCTCCTTCGTAGTCGGGCCGCGACCATCGCGACCCTTCTACGACCCCGAGCCCCGCATCGGAGCGGGGCGGAGTCTCGGAGCGCGAAAGCCAATCAGTTCCGGCGCGACAGCACGCGGTTCATGGATTGCTCGAAGGTCTCGTTCGGGAGCGCGGTATCGGCGGCGTGGCGGATCACGCCGGCAATGACAAGCTGGACGCGCCGGACTGCCTGTTCGAGGGTTTCGCCGGGCAGAACCGTGGCGCCGCAATTCGCGAGGAATTTTCGGAGCGCCGGCTCGCGCGCCGCGGCGACGCGGGCGCGAATCTCCGCGGGGGTTAGGCCGGTCCAGTCTTCCATGGCGATGCTCCTCCCGATCGCTACGCGGCCGCTTCGGCCATGATCTCGAAGTCGGTGACGAAGCCGACCAAGTAGGGCAGTCCACGCGGAATGCCGGTCTCGCGTGCGGTGCGTCGGTTGATGGTCCAGGTCATCCACCGCTCGACGGCGGCCTCGATTGCTTGCGGAAAGCTTCACGGACTTCTATGGGCTGCAGCGCCGCGCCGCGCGCGAGGTGTTCATCGCGGGCGAGGTGTTCTTCCGGTTCCGGCCGCGCCGGCCGCAGGATGGCCTCAGCGGTCCCGCTGCAGCTGCAGATGCTCCCGTCGGAGATGCTGCCGCTCAATCGGAACGAGGTCGTGCCCGGCGGCAACGTCATCCGGCAGGGGATCGAGTTCGATGCGATCGGCCGGCGCGTCGCCTACCACTTCCTGCGCCGGCACCCGGGCGACATGACCGACCCAGGCCTTGCGGGCGAGATCGTCCGCATCCCGGCGTTCGAGATCGTGCACGTCATCGATCCGGTCGATGCCGGACAGCTGCGCGGCATCTCGCGCTTCGCCGCCGGGATCGTGAAGCTGTTCCTGCTCGACCAGTACGACGACGCCGAGCTCGACCGGAAGAAGGTCGCGGCGATGCACGCGCTCTTCATCACGACGCCGGCGCCGGCCGAACCGCTCGATGCGGCGGAGGGACGCGACGAGAACGACGAGCGCACCATCGACCTGCAGCCGGGCCAGATCACCATGCTGGAGCCGGGCGAGGAGGTGCAGACCTCGGCGCCGGCCGATTCAGGGCAGACCTATGAGCCGTTCCAGTACCGCACGCTGTTGCAGGTCTCGGCCGCGCTCGGCGTGCCCTATGCGTATCTGTCGAACGACATGCTCAAGGCGAACTATTCGAACTCGCGCCTGGCGCTGCTCGAATTCCGCCGGCGCATCGAGGCCTACCAGCATGCCGTGATCGTCTGGCAGCTCTGCCGCCAGGTCTGGGCGCGCTGGATGGACACCGCGGTGCTCGCGGGCGCGCTCGATCTGCCGGACTACGACCAGCGCCGCCGTGAGTATCTGGCCTGCGGCTGGCTGCCGCCGAAATGGGACTGGGTCGATCCGCTGAAGGACGCGCGCGCCGAGATCGAGCAGATCGATGCCGGGCTCAAGAGCCGCACCCAGGCGCTTGCCGAGCGCGGCTACGACGCCGAGCAGGTCGACGCCGAGATCGCCGCCGACAAGGCGCGCGAGAAATCGCTCGGTCTGACATTCGGATCGACAGCGCCTGCAGATGCGCGCAACTGCCGAGCGACCCGGCGCAACGGCTGCGTCACAGCGCGAACTGAAGCGAGCATCGCATAAATGATCAACCTGCCGCATGTGGCGTCCCGGGTGTTCGGGACGCCGCTGATGATCGCGCGCGGCAAGCTCGAGGTGATCCTCGGCGTGCTGGCGCCGCGCGCTTGCGCGGAACCGCGCCTGAACCGATCGATCCGGAAGCCGATCCAGCGCCGCCGATCTCGATCACGGTCGAACGGATCGCGGTCGTGTCGGTGATTGGCACGCTCGTCAGCCGCTCGGGTTATCTCGATGCCGCGAGTGGGCTCGCAGTCGTACGGCGAGATCGGCGATGCGATTGCCGACGCCATGGCCGACCCGACCGTGCGCGGCGTCATTCTCGATGTTGACTCAGCCGGTGGCGAGGTCGGCGGCCTGTTCGATCTGGTCGAACAGATTCAGCGCAATCAAGAGCGCAAGCACAAAGCCGCTTTGGGCGGTGGCAAACGAGTGCGCGCTATCGGCCGCCTATGCCATCGCCAGCACCGCCGACCGGCTCTACGTGACGCGTACCGGTGAGGTCGGATCGATCGGCGTGGTCGCGGTCCATGTCGACGAGAGCGGGGCGGATGCGAAAGCCCTCCTGCGCTGGCACGGGACTGTCGGCGAGCTCGGCTTGGTGGCGCTTGTCCGCAAGGTTGCGCAGGAACTGGAAGAGCGCCGTCACCGAGATCAGGACGAGCGGCCATGCCCAGGACGGCACCTGCGCGGCGATCGAGCTCACGTCGACGCCGCTCACGATCGGCGCGATGAAGTCGTATCCGCTCACCGCGATGCGCTCGCGGCGATCACGATGGCGGACGAGAGCTTCTGCTTGATGCCCTTGAACTTCTCGCGCACTGCGGCGAAGAAGCTCTCCTCCTGCTCGTAGAGCTCGCGGAAAGCGGGCCGCGATTTCAGGATCGGGCGAATCCAGAACCAGTAGACCGCGACGAAGCGTCGCGGTCGACGAGGATGAACATCAGCATCGTCTACTCCTTGTTTTAAGCTGCAACGGGGACGAGGTTCGGCGTCGGCGCTTCCTGGCGGCGCCTGCATGCCAGCGGTTGAGCGCGTAGACGGCGCCGCCGACCGCGCCGGCGCCGACGAGCGCGATGCCGGCGCGTCTCCCACGGATGCGCGGCGATCCAGTCCCAGAAGCCGACGCCGCCGGCAGCGCCGCCGGCCGGCACGCCCTTGGTGATGATGTCCTTGGCGGCATTGGGCGGCGGCACGACACCTTTTGCGGGCAGCTCGAGCTTGGTCGGCGGCGGCAGCGCGAGTTCGCGCTTCGCCTTGGGCGCAGGCTCGACCATCGGCAGAGCGGCGAAGCCGAGCTGTGCGGGCTGCGGATAGTCCTTCGGCCAGGTGAAGGCGGTGATCGACGGATGGGTCGAAGACCTCGTCGCAGACCATGTCGCGCTGGTTGCCGCCGCGGCCGACAAGCCGACCATCCTTGGTCCGGCCGACGACGAGGAAGACGTGACCGCCGCCGTCGCGCGTTCTTCGTGGCGATCGCGCCCACCGCCGCGCCTTTGAGACGGGTGCCGTAGCGCGCGAAGTCGAGCGCCCACAGGCTGTCGTCGCCGGGAAGCCCGGAAGCGACCAGGCAGTAGTTGACCGCGAGCGCGCACCAGGGCATCGCGTCGTGCTTGTAGGTGCGGGCGATGTTGCCGCCGCAGGCCTTGCGCCATTGCGACGATAGCGGGATTGTCGGCCGTGCCCGGAAACTCGTAGAGCCCGAGGATCGCGTTCATGCGCGCGAGCCACGGCGGCGTGCCAGCAACCGGCAGGCGGCGCCGGGCTCGGTGTCACGCCTTGCGCCTTGCCCGCCAAAGCGAGCGAGACCGCCCTCACTTCGGCGACACGCGTTCCCCAGCCGCGGCCGAACACCGGCCAGGTCTTGAGCGATTGCAGGAAGGCAAGGCGCTCGTCGCAGATCGCTGCGACCAGCACTTTCGGGTCACGCACCCGCGCGTAGGCAAGCACCTGGTCGGTGACGGCGCTGGTGTCAGCCGGAAGGCCCACGACACGGCGCAGCACCTTGCCGCTGCGGCCAACCCCTGAATTCACGCCGTAATCGAAGATGCTGTAGTCGACACCGGCCGGCAGTTCGTCGCAGCGTTGCGCGTCCCAGTAGCGCTTGCGGTAGATTGCCTTCGCTTGGTCGACCGACATGGTGCGCAGGTCGGCGGCCGTGGCGTCCGGCTTGATGTAGCGGCGGTAGTCCGCGAGCGTGATGCCGAAGTTGGTGGGACCGCCAGGATCGGAGGGATGATTGCTGTAGCCGCCTTCGTGCGCGAGCAGGCGCCGCAGCGCCTCGTCATAGATCGAAGCCGCCATTCGCGTCCTCCAATGAAAAAAGCCGCCTCGCGGCGGCCTTGCGTAGTGTTGGTCAGTCCGTGGGCCGATGATGCTTCGGCCGCAGGTTCGGGTCAGGTGAGCTGCTCCACCCAGAGGCGGGTGATGTTTGCCGACGCGTAGCCGTCGAGCGACGAGAACTTGTGCTGGAGCCGCAGCGTGTCGCCTGCGGTCAGCGAGATGATGCCTTCCGTGCAGATGATGATCTTCCCGGTGTCGGCGGCATTGTTGGAGCTTCGCGACGCGGAGGGCAGCACTTCGGTTGCCCCGTTCTTGAGCAGGCGGCCGTGCATCGAGGTTGGCGCGTTCGTGCCGTTCTGGGTCCAGCCCAGCGAATATCCCACCTTGTAGAGTCCGGTCGTCGGGGCCGTGAACACGTTCGAGGCAAACGCATTGGCCGTATCCAGGTCCTCGTTATTGATGTCGGTGTTGACATAGGTGGTCGCCGCGTAGTGGTCGTAGTTGATGTAGGCGGAAACCTTCGCAAGCGCCGGGAACGAGACCTTGCCCGACGACTTGTCGATCGACATCCCGGTGTAGAACGTCGATCCGTCGGGCGAGACCTTGACGGTGAAGTTGTCGTCGCCCAGGAGACCGAACAACGCCCGCGTGCTGAAACCGTCCTGGAAGACGAAGGCCGCGTCTTTCCCGGCCGCGCTCTTGTTCAGCGCGATGCGCATGTCGCCCGTGCCGGGCGTTACGTCGTCGTGACTGAAGAGCGCGGCGTTGGATTTGACAGCAAGCCGGTTGGTGTTGTCGGCCGCGGTCATGATGCCGAGCTTGGCGAGCGTACCGCTGCCTGCGGCCGCAACGGTCAGGTATCCTCCCGCTGCTGCAATGTCCGTCCATCCCGACCCGGTCCAGACCGTCAGCGCGCCCGTGGCCTCGCCTTCTGCTGGGCTCACCTGAGAAGGCAGTTCTTCGATATCGCAAAGGGCGGTTCAGCGCCGATCGCGAGCGAAGCTCTGGAACGCATCGCCGCGCTCTATGCGATCGAGAAGACGATCCGCGGTAAAAGCGCCGATGAGCGCCGCGCCGTGCGCCAGGAAAAGAGCAAACCACTCGTGCTGGCGCTCAAAATCTGGCTCGAACAGCAACTCGCGCGCGTCTCGACGAAGTCCGTCATCGCCGAAGCCATCCGCTACGGCTCGAACCATTGGGACGGGCTCACCCGCTTTCTCGAAGACGGCCGCATCGAACTCGACACCAACATCGTGGAAAGAAGTATACGTCCGATCGCGCTCAATCGGAAAAACGCGCTGTTCGCTGGCCACGATCAAGGGGCCGAGAACTGGGCAGCCATCGCCTCACTCGTCGAGACCTGCAAATTGTACGGTGTCGATCCGCAAGCCTACTTCGCCGACGTGCTCATCCGGCTCGTCAATCTCTGGCCAGCCTCGCGCCTCGACGAGCTCATGCCCTGGGCATGGGCCGCACAGCGTTCCGCCGGTCGCCTCGCGGCGTGACCACAACCACAACGCGCGTTCGCGCTCGATCCAACGAAAAATCAAGCCGTCAGAGCCGTGGGGTCGGAGGACCGCTTACAAGCTAACCTGCGTACTCGGAGTTCTCCGATGCTCTTTTCTCTGGATTCATGAAATCAAGCACGACGGCTATCGGTTGCTGTAGGGCGGTCGTGGAATCGCGATATGGGCGGCGCGCAACGCCGCGGACCAGCGCTCGCTTAGATCGTGGAAATACGGCTCGCCCGGTTCGATTCGGTAAATCAATTCGGCATCGCAGGTATCGCGCCGCACAATGACCACGTCGAGAGGCAACCCGACGCCAAGGTTCGAACGCATCGTCGAATCCATCGACAGCAATCCGATCTTCAACGCGTCGTAGATATCGATGTCATAGGTGATTGCGCGGTCCAACGTCGGCTTGCCGAATTTGTGCTCGCCGATTTGCAGGTATGGCGTATCGGTGGTGCACTCGATGAAGTTGCCGGCTGAGTAGATCATGTAAAGGCGCAACGAATTGCCTTTGATCTGGCCGCCGAACAGAAACGAGATGTCGAATTTGACGTCGGCGGCCTCCAGTGCGTGCTTTTCGACGTTGAAGATGTGCCGGATCGCGCGGCCAATGCGCTGCGCGGCCTGGAACATCGTCGGCGCGTTCATCAGCGTTTCGATTTCGCTCGTCTCGGGATTCTCCATGCCTTCGGCGAGCACGCTTAGCACGGACTGACTGAGGGACAGATTGCCGGATGCCGCCACGGCCATGACCCGCTCGCCTGGCTGGCGGAAGACGTGGAGCTTGCGGTAGGTGGCGATGTTGTCGATGCCGGCGTTGGTGCGCGTGTCAGCCAGGAGCACCAAGCCTTCCCGAACCAGGATTCCGCAGCCATAGGTCATCGAATTTCCCTGCCAGAAACCGGTTATAGCGAAACCGGCGCTGCGGCGGCAACAGGCGCTCTGAAACCACAGCGCATTGCAGCATCGGAGCTGCACCTTCCTGCGCTTTCTGCATTTGCAGCACGCCCTAAACGGGGCTGGGCCAAGGGCATCGCTGCGCCGCTTGCGGCGGCGAGCCGTTCCACGAACAGCAAATCTTGAAGATACTTAGGCTACCCAGGCCTTTGAAACACCCAGCAAGAGCAACAGCGATGATTATGACAAGTGATCGTAATCGCCAATCTTTATCATAAGGCCAGATGCCTCGATTCCGCTGCACGAGGCAACGGCGACCCTTTCCGTCCTCTTGCGGGCTCTACGTGCACAAGAGTACCGGGCGGTCGCTGGGTGCCGTCGCAAGGTTGGTAGGAATTGAGGGTGGCGTAGTCTCCGGGGTGTTCAACCTCGAATCATCCGGCGTTGAAGCGCCGGACTGGAGACCACGCCATGACAAGCAATACCACGAAGCCTGATTCTTCGCAGCCTGCACCCGAGACGGCTGCCCATCTTTTCGACAATTGGTTCGATCCGATCGAAGCTGGCCTGCGCGATCGGGTTCACGAATTTCTCCACGCCATGTTCGAGGGTGAACTCGACATGGTGCTGTCGCGGCGGCGCTACGCTCGCCGTGGGCAACCATCGAGCTGCGATGGTCAGGGCGCGGCTGGCGCTACCGGTCATCGCCACGGCTACCGGTCGAGGTCGCTGCTGGGAAGCTTCGGCCAAGTGGAGATCGCTGTCCCGCGCGCCCGGTTGAACACCCCCGCTGGCAAGACGATGGAGTGGAAGAGTCAGGCGCTGCGGGCTTACCAGCGGCGCACACTGACCGCCGACGCGCTGATCGCCAGCACCTATCTTGCCGGCACCAACACGCGCCGGGTGCGCCGTGCGCTCGGTGCCCTGTTTGGCGGCGCGGTCGGCAAGGACACGGTGAGCCGGGTATGGCGCAAGGTGAAGAGCGACTGGGACGCCTGGAATGCCCGCTCGCTGGCCGAGGAGCCGATCGTTCGCCTAATCCTCGACGGCACGGTGGTGCGCGTGCGCCTTGATCGCAAGGCCACATCGATCTCGCTGCTCGTTGTCCTCGGCGTGCGCGAAGATGGCCAGAAGGTGCTGCTCGCGATCAAGAGCATGGGCGGCGAGAGCGCCGAGGCCTGGCGTACCGTCCTCGACGATCTCATCCAGCGCGGGCTGCGGCGGCCCGAGTTCCTCATTGTCGACGGCGCGGCGGGGCTCGACCGGGCCATCGCCGCCGTCTGGGACGGCGTGCCGGTCCAGCGCTGCACGGTCCACAAGCATAGGAACCTTTTCGCGCACGCGCCCGAGCGCCTGCACGACGAGATCACCGCCGATTACAACGACATGATCTACGCGGCGACGCGCGGGGAGATCGAAGCGCGCCGCAAAGCCTTCATCCGCAAATGGCGGCTCAAGCATCGCGCCGTCGCCGACAGCCTGGAGGAAGCCGGCGACCGTCTGTTCGCCTTCACACGCCTGCCGCCGAGCCAATGGCGCAGCGCGCGAACAACGAATGCGATCGAGCGCCTGCACGAGGAGTTCAAGCGAAGAATCAAGACGCAGACCGTGCTGCCTTCCACGGACACCGCGGCCATGCTGTTCTGGGCGCTGCTCGCTTCCGGTCAGATCAACATGCGCAAGGTTGACGGCTGGCAGACGCTTGCCACAAAGCCCATCGATCAGCCAATTGACCTCGCAGCCTGAAACGATACCTTCATGTTACCGGAGATCGCGCCACACCGAATTCCAACCACTCCCGCTACGGCACCGGTCGCAGCGTGCGTCTATTAAGAACGTCGCGGCTGCGACCTCATTGAGCCGATACGCTCGTGTCATGGGTCACGGCCGCCGGATTCGCGCGTTCCAGAGTTCATCGAAGTGTTGCGCCACCAACGGCGCTAACTAACGTGTGCGGCGGTGCCGTGAACGATAGCGGCGCTTTCGCGACCTGCGATCCGATCTACTACAAGCACCAGCAGCGTATGTTCCTCGACTTCCTCAAGTCCGGGGCCCGGTCGAGCGCAAGTAGTCAAAGGTGAACCGGAATCCGGTCGACATGACCGTGCTCGCCAACGAGCAGGAGACCGACGGCTGGGCCTCTGCGGCAGAGCTAAAGGCGCTCTTTCCAGAACTTGCACACCTCTTGCCCGGCAGCCGGCAGTAACACCTTACCGAACAACACGCCAATCACGGCGGCAACCGCCGGTCCGACGCTGAAGGCGCTGATGAGCACGCCCGTGATCGACGCCGCCAGCGCTGCCGGCGAGTTGAGCTTGAGCGCGTCTAGAATGGTCTTCCGGGCTTCGGGGTCGGTGCTGTCGCCGGTGCAAACCAGGTCGTAGATCGCCCTGTTCCAACGCTTGAGAATTCGCTTGCCGAGGTCGACCGCATCGTCCAACGGGCCGGCGATGTCGGCAGCCACCTGGACTGTGGCGTTGGGTGCCGCGAATTGGTTGGGGCCTTGCGGGAAAGCCACCGAATAGGTGCCGAGTTTGGCATAAAGGCTCTTCACATCAGCGCCGGCCATTCCCTTCACAGCTTGATCGATTTCGGCCTTCATGATCGTCCTCCTCCTGGTGTCATGTCGACTGTGGCAGCTTTCTTTGACGGCGGTACGACGCGAGCGTCAGCGGCCCCGTAGATCGAATAACAAAGGCCGAGCGGGTTGCTGTTGTCCTCGAGCAAGCTGCGGCGCGCCTTGAACACGGCCTCCCCGAGCGAGTTGCCGTCGCAGAACATGGTTCGCAGTACGGCGCGGCCAAATACATCGGCGATGACGATCGGGATTGTTGTCTCGGTGCCGAGCACGGCGCGGGCACCACGGTCGAGGAAGAAACCGACAAACGAGTTTTCCACGGCATTCCACACCTGGGCCGACTGGCATGTGTTGAGAAAAACCACCGGCGCGCTGCTTTCCAGGGATATCAGCTTGCGACCGACACGGTGGTTCGTGAGATTCGCCAGCGAGATCGCGGAGTTGCTGAAGGTCATCTCGCTGCCGGTACCGGTCGTTGTCGCATCCAGGTGCCGGTTATAGACTTCGATCCACAAGTCGTGCCGCGATGTGTCGAGCGCGAGAGCCTGGTTGGTGTCGATGCGCTTTTTGATGGCCAGGACCTGAGTGCGAATACGATCGCGAATGGCGAGGCCGCCTGGCGTGAGCGGCGGCGCCGCATGGCCGTGGGCGTAGACGTAGATGAAATCGTGGCCGGCGAGCAGCGCGTTGATAAAATCGCCGGCGTTATCGATGACAGGATCGATAAGCCGCGACGGCACTGCAGCGCTGCTAATGATCTTCTTCAGGTCGTCATAATGGGCCGGCTCGTTCGGAAAGTTCCGCCAGCGGCCGTAGCTGACACGGATCGGCGAAGGCGCATTCTCTGTGCGATCGCCGTCACCGCAGCGTTTGACCTCGATGACGAACCGATAGCCCCAGAGGTTATCTGGCTTCGCTGGTTTTGAAGAATCGGTATAGGGCTCGATGGTCAGAATCTGCCACGGGAAGACGAAGTCCCGCGCACCCTCGGACAGCGAAACCTGGATTATCGCCAGCTCCGGCATCGCCTGGTAGAGCATTTCCCCGAGTTCGAATAGATCGCCGCGCCCCGCCTGAACGTTAAACAGCGTTCCGACGATCGTGGTCCCCAAGGCCGACAGCTTTTGGAGTAGCTCGTCGCGCTCCTCCACAGCGAGTTTCACCTTCAGAAGCGATGGCCCGAACACGGTGTCGAGAAGGATCTCGCGAAACTTGGCAACGAAATCGTTGAGGACGGTCTCGGAAAGCACTCGGGATCCCGTGAGCTGAGGCTTTCCGCTGTTGTCAATGTCGAGCGCGAACGCAAAGCAATAGGTATCGGCCGGTGTCTTATCGACCGAGATGGTCAGCTGGCGCCCAGCGCGATCCGGATCGAGCGGCTCGATACTCTTCTCAGGCTGCGGCCGCCTGAAGCGTGGCTCGATGAGCTTGCTCCCATCAGCCGCGCGGGTCGGCATGCCGCGGGCGACTACGGCCAGGTTGAGCTCCACATGATCGATCAGGTTCAGCTTGTGATAGATGCGGACACCGATCCGGCCGCGCAGGAATGAGCCGAATACGTCGGCCCGCGGCGTTATGCGAAACGTCGCGCTGCCAATCGAATCGCCGGCGCGGGGAATCTCCAGGCTCTGGTAGCGGTGGTTGATCGTGAAGGCGCCGCCTTCCGAATCGTGGCCGCGATCGGTCTCGTCGCTAATGACCACCCATATGGTGGTGTCGCCGAGCTGCGGGATTGGCGGCTGGCTTAGCTCGCCCCGCAACAGGCCTTCACGCAGCGTTCGGATGGCAACATCGAGCGTGTAGGGCGAACCCGCCACAAGCGCATCGAACAGCGTCAGCTGCTGATTCTGGCCATCCAAAATCTTGATGTCTGTGTAACGCGGCTGGGGTTCACCCGGCGAAGCTGGGGGTTCCGTTGCAGGCGACGGCCACGGCGGCGCCCGCTGCTGCTGCTGCTGCTGTTGCTGCTGTTGCTGTTGTTGCTGTTGTTGCTGCTGCTGCTGCTGCTGCTGTTGCTGCTGCTGCTGTTGCTGCTGCTGCTGTTGCTGCTGCTGCTGTTGCCTGCTGCTGCTGTTGCTGCTGTTGCTGCTGTTGCTGCTGTTGCTGCTGTTGCTGCTGTTGCTGCTGCTGCTGCTGCTCGCTATCTGAAGAACCTCTTTTGATTACTCCCTTTAGACGCTGGTCAAGTATGACCAGCCTAATGAGATCTTCTCCTCCCTCGACGAGGGTGCTTCGTTTTAGTCCTGTAAGAATCGGCTGTAAGGCAGACCAATTCTCTGTCAGCCAATCCTCGTGCATCGAGAGCGCTTCGATAATTTTCAAAGCGCTGGAGAAGTCACCCAGGTGATATAAGAGCCGCGCGTTGGCAAAAGCTTCGTCCGGCGACAGCCCGTATCCCATAGAGACGATTTCAATATCGTCGTGCTCCGTTGGTAGTTTAAAATACGAACTGTTTTCGAGGACAAGGCGTTGAATGTCGTTTGCGGATTTGGAAGCTGCCGTATTGAGGTTTTCGCGCATTAAATCAGTGAGAAGAGTGGCGAGAAACCATGAGTTTGACTTGAGCCAGTTCTTTTGCCGAGCAAGTTGTTCAAATTCCTTCAGACCTTCGTAAAACGACTTTTGTTCGATCAGAGATCGTGCAAATGACGATTTCGTCGAGAAAAAATCATCATCGTCAAACATATGCCTACCCCTCCACCAACCAGTGTATGTAGTCGGGCAACTTAAGCCGGCACGGGCTTCCTGGGAGTTCGTGATGGTCCAGTGGTCCAATCGCATCCACGCGGACGCTGTTCTGCAATCCGGGCAGCAACAGGAGGAGCACGTCTGCCAGATAGCGGCGGACGGCAGTAGATTTCAGAGAAGCGCAACTTTGCTCGCAACATATGCGCCCAAGGCTAGCAAAAGCGCCGAATTGCCGATAGCCTACCAATTAGGGGCCGCTCTTTGCAACGATAGCCAGGGATTGGCAAAAGAAGGCTGAGGCGCGCTTCACCCCCAAAAAAACCGACATAAAGGTGGACGTCTTGAGGCGCCCGTCTGGACGAGGGGGGTTCGACTCGGCCGAGCGTCAGTGGACAACGCGACATCGCAATAAACCCTCGGCCAAGGGGGAAATAGCCTAGGGGGTCCGTGACCACGCTGGCAGAATGCGACGCTTCCGCTCAAATGTATCGGCGGTCGCGCCAATAGCGCTCAGCTGCTGGATGGAGTGGTACGGTCTGCGGCGTGTCAGGCGCTTCGCGCGCCATCCGCTCGACGGGCAAATCGCCGGGCTCTTCCCAAGGACTGCGCGCTTTCCTTGCGTCCAGTCCCGCGCAAATCTGCATCACCAAATCATCATCGGCTTCGGAGTCGACGAAAATGGTCTAGCCGCTGAAATCCAACGACAGCACGTCATGTGGCAGTTTGTGATAGGTCGACTTGGGAAGTATTGCGTGGCGGTAAGGCGGACATAAGCTCCGCACCGAGCGAAAGTTGGAAGTTTCTCTCGGCTTTGTCCTCCGAGCCCTGCGATGACCCTGCCGCAGTACGCTGCGCTACGAGGGCTTACGACGGAGAAGGTTGGATTTCGGTTCCCCTCGCTCCGCCACCTACGCAGAATTGCGTCACAACTCGCTGCTTTTCGCTCTGGTGCGCAGAACCTGCCTAGTGGCACCAGCAGCGCTGTGGTCGCCCGCGCCAGACCCGACCAAAAGGCCGTTTGCGGGTCGCGCGATCTGTTTTGCCTATGGACTTGCATCCCTAAGCATCTGCGTGATGCGGGTGTCGTAGTCCGGGTTATTGCTTTTCAGCGGCGCTATGAAATGGCTCTCCGGTCCATCGAGCTCCCTCATGCCTGTAAGCCATCGACGCGCCTCGTCAGAGCGCCCCAGCGCCACGGCGCAGCAGACGAGCATCTCGAAGGTTGGGCGGAAGACTGGCCGGATAGAGAGTGCCCGTGTTGCGCTCTCGAGCGCGCGGTCCGGTTCTCCTGCGAGCAGTTGCGCGTATGCGAGAACGTTGTACCAAGCAACGTTTTGCGGATCGTTGGGGTTCAGCGTCAGCCCATGCTCCAGCGGAGCGATCGCGCGTTTCGCGTCACCGTCGAACAGTCGTGCCATCCCAAGAACGAGGTGACCGAGCGCGAAGCTCGGATTGAGATTTATCGCGCTCTGCGCCGCTAGGGCGGCGGTGTTGGCCGAACCCGCATAGCAGCTAACGATCGCGAACGCATAATGCGAGTACGGGTCGCGCGGATCGAGCGCGACCGCGCGCGTCGCGGCATTTGCTCCTTCGCGGCCGTCGGTGATTGCATCATCGGTCCAACCGTAGGCGATAATGCCGGCGCTGACCCGGCCAAGCCAGATATGCGACTCCGGTAAGTCCGGATCGATCGCGCAGGCACGACGGAACAGCTCCCGCGCGGTGCGATGTCCCTCGCGCGTCACCTTGTGGAAATGCCACATGCCCTGCCGTACAAGGTCCCACGCGGTACTGTTGCCTGTGTGGCGCGCAATTGCGAGGCGGGATTCGGTCTTCAGAAGCTCGGGTTCGATCGCCGCGACGACACGCTCCGCGATCTCATCCTGGATTGCAAAGACATCGGCCATCGGAAGATCGTAGCGCTCGGCCCATAGGTGAGCGCCATCTCTCGAATCCACTAATTGTGCGGAGATGCGCAACCGCTGCGCCGAATAACGCACGCTTCCGTGGAGTGCGTAGCGGGCGCTGAGCACCTGTGCAGCTCCCGCGACATCAATCGGTCTATCCCGCAATGCAAAGGCCGATCCGCGCGCGAGCACGCGAAACCATCGGTATCGCGCGAGCGCCGTGATGATGTCGTCGATGATGCCATCGGCGAGGTACTCCTTCCCGGACTCCTCGCTGAAAATGTCAAAGGGCAAGACCGCAATCAGTGGTCGCGAAGCGGCGGCTTCGAGTCTTTCATCCTGGCCATCGGCGCTTGAGACCGAGCCCGTGAAGCGGTATCCGATGCGAGGCACCGTCGCGATCCAATCACTACCATCGTGCGCGGCTCCAAGAAGCTTGCGCAACGCTGCAATTTGGACCGACAGGTTGCTGTCCTCGACGGCTGTGGCCGGCCACGCGGCATCCATTAGCGTTGCCTTGTCTACCGCCTCGCCGGGTGTTCGCAACAGCGCCGCGAGCAGCCGGATCCCCTTTTGATTGGCCGGAACCGGCCGCTCGTCGCGCAGCAACATGCCGCGAGCGGAATCGAACACGAAGGGGCCGAAGGTCAGACGCCTCATGACGCAAGGCTAACCGACCGGCACCCGAGCTGCGTAGCGGGTCTTCGGAAAATTTCGGAACTTTTCCGGGCGGCTTCGAGACTTGCGCTCAGCGCGACAACATCCTGGGGCGCCAATCAGGCCGAAAAGGAGCCAACAATGAGCAGTGTGAGCACAACCAAGACGCGGGTAAATGGGCGAAAGGGCGTGGTGGTGAAGGGTGCGTCCGGGTACCGGGTCGAGCAGGGGTCGGATTACCAGCCCGGCGTCAGCGCCGAGACGGTCGGTTCACGGGTGCTCTGGCTCGGTTTAATGACTCTTCCACCTGGGGCTCGAACCAAGGCCCATGTGCACGAGCATCATGAAACGGCGCTCTACATGATGAGCGGTGATCTGCTGGAACTTTGGACCGGAGACGACCTCGAACATTGCGACAGCGTCCGGCCTGGAGACTACATCTATATTCCGACGAACGTGCTTCATGTGGCGGTCAATCGAGGCGCCACACCGGCCGTCTTCATGGGATGCCGCAACGAGGCGACGGCGCAAGAAAGCCTCGTCATGCGACCAGAGATGGATGCCCGGGTGCCATGAGCCGCCACGCCTTCAGCGCCGGCCATGTATCGAGTCAGTTCGCAAGCATCGGTTTGTCTCGAATGGCCAAGAAGGCTTGGAAGCGAATTGGCGCGAACGTCATAGAAGTTCTGCGAGAGAATGTTGGCTGCCAGTCCCTCTCCCTCCGCCAAATACGCAGAATTGCGCTGCGACACGCGCGTTTTCGCTCACGTTCGCTTCGGTGCGCTCTCATTGCTGAGCATACGTACCCCGGGTACGCTTTCGGGTCGCCACACGAGGCGAACCGGGCCATGTCGAAGCGTCCTCCGCGCAAAACGAAGAAGACCGGAATGTCCGCGTCCAGTCAGTTTCCTGACCTGCGCGTGATCCAGGCATTGCTGGCCAAGTTCAGCGACGGGCCGCAATCCAATGCTGTCGATGCGGCCCAGGACATCATGTATGACGCCTGGGATGCCAGTGATCGGGACCGCCGGATAGCATTGGCGAAGAAGGCACTCGGAATATCGCTGCTCTGCGCCGACGCTTATGTCCTGCTGGCGCAGGAGACGGCTGGAAACTTGAATCAAGCAATCGAGCTCTATCGCCAAGGCGTTGAGGCTGGCGAAAAGGCGATTGGGAAGGCCGCGTTCCGCGACGATGTTGGGCATTTCTGGGGCTTGCTTGAAACCCGTCCTTACATGCGCGCTCGCCACGGTCTTGCGCAGACGCTTTGGGACAAAGGTCTGCGAGACGAGGCCGTGACGCACTATCGGGATATGCTCCGTCTCAATCCCAACGACAATCAGGGCATCCGGTATCTCCTGCTGGACTGCCTTCTCATCCTTGGTCGCGATGACGATGCAGCCACGCTAATCAAGCGTTACAAAAATGACGGCTCAGCCGCCTGGAGTTGGTCCCGGGCGTTGTTGGCGTTTCGGCAAGGCGGCGATTGCCCGGAGTTCTCGCAGCGCGCTTTCACAGGCGACCGGCGATAACAAACACGTCGCGGGCTTGCTGCTTGGCGACAAGAAGATGCCGCGCCAGCTTCCTGCCTATGTTGGTATGGGAGATAAGAACGAGGCTGTCGCATACGTTCACGGCGCCGCGGCGGCCTGGACCGCGACGCCGGGCGCCCTGGCTTGGCTCAGGACATGCCAGCTATGATGGCATTGTGGTGTGACGACAGCATCAATCAAGACAAGACGTACCAAGTCGAGCGGCCTCCACCCTGTTTCGACAGGTAGCCCTTCTCGACCAGTTGCCGAAAGTGCTCCTTGAGAGTGTTGCGGCTGACACCTGTCAACTTGACCATCTCGCCGATGCTGACACGGCCGTGTTCGCGGGCATGATCGAGAATCCGCACGGAGTGTTCCGGCAGGCTTGAGACTACCAGCTTCTCGCGCTCGATCTTCTTCGCCAGTCGCTCCTTCTGCTGTCGCAGTGCGCGCAAGAAGAACAGAAGCCACGGCTCCCAGTTGGGATCGTCGGTGCGGATCGTCGCTTGCGTCTGTCGCAGCGCCAGATAGTAGCCCTCCTTGCTTTGCTCGATGACGCTTTCGAGAGAGCTGTAGGGCACGTAGGCATAGCCGGCGCGCAACAGCATCAGCGTCGTGAGGATTCGGCTCAGCCGACCGTTGCCGTCCTGGAACGGATGGATGGCGAGGAACACGACCGTGAAGATGGCGATGATGAGCAACGGGTGGAGACGCTTCTCCTCCATAGCCTCGGCGAACCAGGTGACGAGTTCGGTCATCAACCGGGGCGTGTCGAACGGCGTCGCCGTCTCGAACACGACGCCGATCTGCTTGCCGTCATGGTCGAAGGCCACGACGTTGTTGGGGCCGGTCTTGTAGCCGCCGCGATGCCGCTCGTCCTTCTCGCTGTGGACGAGCAAATCGCGGTGCAATTGCTTGATGTGGTTTTCGGTGATCGTGATCTCGTCCCACGACCGGAACACAAGCTCCATCGCTTCGGCATAGCCGGCGACCTCTTGCTCGTCGCGGGATGCGAAGGACTTGATTTCGAGGTTGGACAGTAGCCGCTCGACCTCGCGGTCGGTGAGCTTGCTGCCCTCGATCCGGGTGGAGGAGCCGATGCTCTCGATGGTGGCGACACTGCGCAGCGCCGACAGGCGTTCGGGCGCGATGGTTCCGAGCGCCCGCCAAGCGCCCTTGAACTCGTCGATCTCGGCAATCAGGGCCAAGATCTCCGGGGTGATCCGGAGGGTATCGGTTCGGATGCTCACACCCGAATAGACACCCAACTCCACCCAAATAGCAAGCCACCCGAATGTTCACCCAATTTCACCCGATTGTCCGGGTCTAGTAGGGAAAGGGAAGGGCGTGAACCTTTCGTTAGCCGAACTGGCACGTAAAGGATTGGGGCGAGCCGAACCCATCCCGCCGCTTGCCAGTACAATGGCAAATGACGCGGTCGGCCAAGCTAAAAAAATCGCAGCTTCGCAACAAGACGTCATAGGCAAACGCTGAACAACCGATCGCGAGCGAACGGCGGTATCGGACCAGCGCGAAGTGTGGCGAAGTCCTGCGAGAGAACGTTGGAATACAGTTCCTCTCCCTCCGCCAAATCAATTTCCAAGCTGCTGAGAGAATAGAGATTTTTTGCGGCGCTCCGCTTGTGCCCTAGCGGTTGCGCGCGCGATCTGTTCTTCATTTGGTCAATGACTGTTTAGCGCGAGCGTTGACTTGCGCAAGTTGCCAGCATCGCCGCGGTTGCGGGTCGCCGCTCTCGTTGGCGCGTCAAAATCGAGACCGGACCGAGTAATCTCGAAGCGTCGTCGATCAAATAGAGAAATGCCGCAAACAAGCAATTCCCAACCCGGACACCACGAAGAGCGGCAAGTGATGGGTTTTGTCTTCTATTCGGTCATGTGTCCCCAGAGCCACCATGTTTCGGCCTGCGGTCAATTCGATACGAGACCGCAGATTACGCTCGCGCCCGAGTACAACGTCGGAACCGCCAGATGATCATTGGTCGTGGCTTTCCGTTGGCTGTGATTGAGCCCGATGCCCCGCCGCTAGAACTCGCCCTTCAGTTCATCATGCTTGCGGTGGTGATCAACCTGATAGAACTTTGCCCAACCGTTGCTCAGTGAGAACATCAGCGGCTTGCCGATGATTTTCACAAGCCCCGCCGGCAAGACAAAATGACGCCGGTTTGAGAAGTATCGGTAGTATTTCTTGTAATCTTCGTCAGCATCGCCAAGCAAGTTGCGCGCTGCGAAGCTTCCGGCGAACGCCGCCCACGGCAGGCCCACTGCGCCAAGCACAAAATGCAGGTGCGGCTGCTGCGGCGGCCGGACGATAATCGGCAGCAGGTCCCGCGTTGCATCGATGAGGCCCGGCCAGAACTGGATGAATGCGAGATCGCGCAGGAACGGAAAGTGCTCTTTGAACCGCCGGATGACGCGCGAGATGATCCGGTGATTGTTGTAGGCCTCCTTCAGATATGTGGTGATGGCGGTGCCGCCGCCCACCAGGAGACGGTTGTCGCCGGTCAACCGGAAATAGGTGTAAACCAGTCGCGAATCCCAGCACTGCATCTGCTTTCCGCTGGGGAACAGCCTGTTGAGATCTTCATCGGTGAGCGGCTCGCTCACGCTCAAAAATGTCTGCGCGTGAAAGACCTCATCCGCCAGCGGACTTATGTGCCTCTGGAGCTTGTCGACAGCGATGATGATGTGATCCGCCGTAACGCTGCCGCCGCGCGTGAAGGCGGTGTGGCCTTCGATCCGGACCACCTCCGTGCTCTCGAACACCTGCATGCCGTTGTCGATGAGCGCGTCCTTGAAGCCCTGCAGGCAAAGTAGCGGGTTCACGCCATAGGTGCCGGTGTAGCGGATGCCGGCGGTGTATCCCTCGGCCCCGAGCACGCTCTTGACCGCGTCGCCTTCGTAGATGGTCTGGTCGGTAAACCCGACGTTCCGTCGGCATTCCGCCTCAAACTCGACCTCCTCCTTGCCGTGCTTGCCGAGCCCGAGAAACAGCGAGTCCTGCTCCAGCAGACCGCATTCGATGTTGAATCGCTTGATGCCGCCGACGATGCGTTCGATGCCGCGGCACGGCGCATCCCAGATGTCCTTGGCTGCTTCATGTCCGTAGCGCCGCACCAGCTGGTTCAATTCAAGTTCACTGTCAGGGGTGAGGAATCCGGCGCTGCGGCCCGAGCTGCTTCCACCCAGGATGTTTTTCTCGAGCAGGACAACCTTGAGGCCTTTTTGGACGAACTCCGCCGCGGCGCTGACGCCGCCGAACCCGCCGCCTACGATGAGAACGTCGCACCGGATATCTTGATTGAGCGGCGGGCAATACTTAAACTGTTTCACCAGCAGCGTGGTGAACCACCAATCCTGGTTGATCATTGTCTCGGTCATCCCTTCCACCACCGCGAAATCGACCAACGCGACGGCCACATGGCAATGCCGACAAGAGAGCTGCAGTCACCAATATGCCGACAATCCTCTACCGGGATGAAATCTCGGTGAGCCATGCTCCAGCAACAGCGCTGTCCATTATTGCCAGATGAACTGATCTGTGTCCTAGATCATTGCGCGGAGCGAGATATTTTTTGCGCTCTCGGGTGCGGTGCTTCGAAGTCCTCATTGGAGAGACAGGATGACGAGTCGCTTCACCCGGCTGCTTCCCACCATCTGCCGTCCTTTATCACCGCGCCTGGAGAGACGGACGTGCTCATGGTCGTGATGAGCATAATTCTGGTGCTCGCTATTCTGGGATTCGGCAGCGTGTTCTTTCGATTGCACACCATGCCGGAGCGCATGGCGCACAGGTCCCATAAGCTGCAATTCGAAATCGTCGCCGTTCTCGGCCTTCTTTCCCTTTTCACCCACATCCATCTTTTCTGGGTGGCTGGCCTGTTGCTTGCAATGATCGATATTCCAGATTTCGGCGGCTCGCTCAGCCGAATTGCAGGATCGACCGAGAAGCTCGCTGGGCTCGGGCCGGGCGAAGGCGCTGTGGACGTGCCGGAGGGAGTTGCGATCGATAGCGGCGCAGCAGCGCCGGCAAATCTCGAAGCCGTTCCCTCAAGCACGAGGCTCTGACCCATGCTTGAGATAATTCTCTGCTCCCTGCTGACAATTGTCCCGGACTATCTCTTCCGCCGGTATGCGCAGAACAAGCGGATCGGCAAGGAAATCACGATTTTCTCCGTATGGTTTGAGCTGCGGTGGGGCATCACGTCCTGCCTGGTTCTGACTGTGTGTTTGATCACGGTGATCTTCTACAACCACCCGTCCACGACCAACGTCACGCTATTCTTCAGGACGATCCCGATCGTCCCTGAAACAAACGGGCGCGTCGCCGAGGTGTACGTCGGCTTCAGCGGGCCGATCGCAAAGGGAGCGCCGATCTTCAAGCTGGACAGTTCGCAGCAGGAGGCCGCTGCGGAGACCGCGCGGCGCAAGATTGCGGAGGTCGAGGCGGAGCTCGTGGTGGCGCGGATCGATATCCTGAAGGCCGATGGGCAGATTCAGGAGGCCAGGAGCGCTTACCAGCAAACCTTGGACGAATTGGAGACCAAACGGGAACTGCAAAAGCGCAATCCGGGCAATGTCCCGTTCCGCGACATCGAACGGCTTGAGGTTCTGGCAGAAGGCCGCCTCGGTGCGATCGCGTCTGCCACAGCCTCAAAACAATCCGCTGCGGAACGGGTCTCGGCCGTTCTGCCGGCTCAGAAAGCCAGCGCTGAAGCCGCGCTGGCGCAGGCTGAAGTGGACCTGGGAAAGACAGTGATCCGTGCCGGCGTGAGCGGGCAATTGGTGCAGTTCGCGCTTCGAGTGGGCGATATCGTCAATCCGTTCATGCGGCCGGCCGGGATCCTGATCCCTGAGGGCGCCGGTCAGCGAGGCCTGCAAGCAGGCTTCGACCAGATCGAAGCGCAGGTGATGAAGGTCGGAATGATTGCCGAGGTCACGTGTGTATCCAAGCCCTGGACGATCATCCCGATGGTGGTTACCAATGTGCAGGACTACATTGCCGCCGGCCAGTTCCGCGGTGGTGAGCAACTGGTCGACGCGCAGCAGGTGACGAGGCCGGGCACCCTTCTCGTATTTCTCGAGCCTCTCTACAAAGGCGGGCTCGACGGCGTAACGCCCGGCAGCAGTTGTATCGCCAATGCCTACTCCAACAACCACGATTTGATTGTCGCCAAAGACACGGGCGCCGTGCGGCGTGTGGCTCTTCACGTGGTGGACGCGCTCGGACTTGTGCACGCCCTGGTTCTGCGGCTCCAGGCGCTGCTGCTTCCCTTTAAGGCGCTCGTGTTCAGCGGGCACTGACGTTAACGTTTGATGATGCGGCCACTGCGGTGGCGGCTACCGGGTGGGCGTCGTTGATTTGAGCGCCGCTCTGTCTCATCCTTCGTGCGCAAACGAACCGCGGTGGGTCATGGCGCGCATACTGATCAAGAACGGAATTGTCATAACAGTTGATGCACTGCGGCAGGTATATCCGGGCGGCTTTGTGACGATCGAGGATGCACGGATCGCCGCCGTCGGGCCGGCAGAACAAACTCCTGCGCCGGTTGGGTTTAATGAAGTGCTCGACGCCTCGGGCTCTATTGTCGTCCCTGGCCTCATCAATATGCATCAGCACCACTGGTATACTCTGTTCAAGGGCATCGCTGACGGTCTGCTGCTGGAAGACTGGGTCACGGATATTCTCCTGCCGCTGTCCTTAAAGCTCGACGTTCCGGCGATGCGCGTTTCGAACTATCTGGCCGGCATGGAGATGCTGGCGACCGGCACAACCTGTTCGCTCAATCATTCGGTTACGACGACTACGCCAGAGTTGGTCGCCGCGTCGATCGAACCACAGGCCGAACTGGGCATTCGCCAGGTTTATGCGAAGGAGCTGCGTTGCAAGACACCGGGCAACCAGCACCATCCACTTGGTTTGGACGAAGCGTTGGCGGAATTCGAACAGGAGGTTTCGCGCTGGAACGGTAAGCACGATGGCCTGGTGCGGTTCGGCATCGCCATCGAATCGAACGCGCACTGGGTCGCCGCCGGAATGAGCACGGAAGAATTAATCTGCCGCGGCTATGAGCTCGCAAAACGCCTCGGTCTCAAGATCACCGCCCACATTGCCGGCGGGACGTTCTCGCTGGAGAAAGGCTTCCTGAAGTATCTGCGCGAGACTGGTCGCACCGACGTGCGCTATCTAATGCAGCTCGGCATTCTCGATCCACAATGGATTCTGATTCATGGCATTCACGTCACAGAACTCGATATCGAGCAGATGGCAAGCGTTGGCTGCAGCTTCATCTACACTCCGAGCAGCGAGGCAATCCGCGGTGGCGGCATTTCGCCCTTTGCCAACGCGCATCGCGCTGGGGTCAACGTGGCGCTTGGCACCGATGGTCCGATGGTCGATTATTCTGTCGACATGGTCGAGCAGATGAAGGTCTGCACGCTGATGCAGCATGTCCGCCATCTCGATCCGACCCGGATGCCGGTGGAGCGCACCCTCGAAATGGCGACCATCAATGCCGCCAAGGCGCTTGGTCTGGAAAGCGAGATCGGCTCACTGGAGGCTGGCAAACGCGCGGACATTGCCATTTTCCATTTGAAGAAGCCCTATATCGGCGTGCTGCATCGGCCACTGTCGAGCTTCATAACAGCGGGAAAAGGCAGTGATGCACGCACGGTGCTGGTTGACGGCCGGATCGTCTATCGCAATGGCGCTTTCGCAAATTTTGACGATTTAGAGGGCGTCGTTGGCGAGGCGGAAAAGATCGGCCGGGCGATCATAGGCAAAGCCGGTCTGAACCATCGGCTGGCATCCGCTTGGCGCAGGTGAAATGCGTGCGGTCCCCACCGACCAGGCACTGTCCCTGATCCAAAAATGGCAGCTCCGGCCGGCCGGAGCATCGTCGACCGCAAGGCGCTGTCGCTGGTCCAGCTCTCAGATCATGGAGACAGCGATGCGAAGTGCTTCTTGCGGCTCCGATGCATGCAAGCGTCTAAGCCATCTTCGCGCGCTCACCGGGGGTTGCGTCCGGTTGCGAAAATTCAGACCATTGCCGGGATGGTGCAGGACTTGACGAAGGGAACGCCGTGATCGCGGGCGCAATCGACATTGTCGCCAATCCGCTGACGCCGCGCATCGTCGCCGCGCGGCCGGCCTGGTTTCGCGACTTCCATACCAAGAAGATCGGTCGCGCGGCCGAGGACGTGCAATCCGTCACGTTCGAGCAGATGCTGGCGCAGATGGATGAAGCCGGCATCGAGCGCGCCTTTCTTGTCGCCTGCAAGCTCGGCCAGCAGGGCACGCCCGGCGCTTGGCACATGCCCTACGAATGGATCGCAGAAGCGGTGAGGCAATATCCCGACCGCTTCAGTGGATTGGCCGGCATCGACCCGACCGAGGGAATGCAGGGCCTGCGCAACCTGGAGCGCGCGGTGAAGGAGCTCGGTTTCATCGGCGCGCATACCTATCCGCACTGGTTCGAGCTACCGCCGAACGACCGCCGCTACTATCCGTTCTACGCCAAGTGCTGCGAGCTTGGCGTGCCGATCCAGATGCAGGTTGGCCAATCGCTGGTCTATTACCACAAGCGGCCGCTGCGCAGCGTCGGCAGACCGATCTATCTTGACGACATTGCCTGCGATTTTCCCGAGCTGAAGCTGATCGGCATCCACATCGGTATCCCCTGGCACGACGAGATGATCGCGATGGCTTGGAAGCACGAGAACGTCTTCATCGGCTCCGACGCGCATAGCCCGAACTACTGGCCGGCGACCTTCACGCACTACCTCAATAGCTACGGCCAGCATAAGGTGATGTTCGGCACCGACTATCCGGTACTGGCCTTCAAGCGCACCAGGGACGAGATCGACGCGCTGAATCTCGGCGCCGAAGCAAAGCAGCTATTCCTTCGCGACAACGCGCTGAGAGTCTATGGTCTTTCCTCGAACGCCAAGTAAGTCTCGGAGTGATGACATGGCCGTGCTCTTTCGTCCGTCTGTCCTGGCCGTCTTATTGGCGGCGCTTTTGGCTCCGGCCGGGATTGCGGCTGCCGCCGACGACACCGTGACCTTCGGCATCGTCACCGCGCAGACCGGCCCGCTGGCCGCGCCGGGCAAATTCCAGCTCAACGGCTTCCAGCTCGCAGCCGATGACATCAACAAGGCCGGCGGCATCAAGGTCGGCGGCAGGAGCTACCAAGTCGCGCTCAAAGTCTACGACACGCGCTGCAACGCGGCCGAGGGCGCCTCGGTGATGCAGCGGCTTGCGACCATCGACAAGACCCCCGTGGTGCTCGGCGAGCTGTGCACGCCGGTGGCCGCCGCGGAATCGCCGATCGCCGCCGACTTCCAGATGCCGCTGATTGTGACGGTCGCGACCGGTCCGAGCATCACCAACCAAGGCAATCCCTTTACCTTCCGCATCAACGCCAACAACGATCAGCTCAGCACGTCGCTTGCGGACTACGTCGCGGCGCGCAATCTCTCGCCGCTCTCCTTCATCGCCTGGAACAACGATGCCGGGCGCGGCGGCGTCAACGGCATGCGCGCGACGCTGCCGAAGTCGATCGAAATCGGCTACGTCGGCTATTTCAACGTTGGCGAGGTGGATTTCTCCAGTCACGTCGCCAACGTCCGCAGTTCGAACGCCAAGGCGGTCATGCTGCTGATGGACGAGGAGCCGGGTGCGCTCGCCATCAAGCAGATCCGTGATGCCGGGCTCACGCTCGATCTGATCGGCACCCTGGCGATGGGGTCCGACCGCTTCCTGCACAGGCTGAACGCCAAGTATCTCGCCGGCATGGCACAGTACAATGCGTTTCCGCCGAATTTGCCGTCGCCGCGCATCATGGCATTCAGCGAAAGCTACAAGACGCGCTTCAAGGAGGAGTTCACGGCTTCGCAGCGCAGTCGTACGACGGACTGCATGTGGCCGCTGCGGCGATGACCAAAGCCGGGACCGTGACCGACGGCAAGAAGATCCGCGACGCGCTCGCCTCGATTTCGATGGATGGCGTGATCGGTCACATCCAGTTCGACGCCAAGGGTCAGGCATCGCCCCCGGTCTACATCACGCAATGGTGCGACAACGGTATCCGCAGGGTTGTCTATCCTGAATCGTCCAAGGCTGACTGTGGCGGGGGTTAGGCGCGGCGGCAGCGCAGGGCCCGGGCGGCGATGCTGACCGCGCTCCTCGAGCAGCTTGTCAATGGGGCCATGATCGGCGGTATCTACGTGCTCGTGGCGCTGGGCATGGTGCTGATCTTCGGCGTGATGCAAGTGCTGAATTTCGCCCATGGCGTGCTGTTCATGGCCGGCGGCTACGTCTGCCATTTTGTTTTTTTTCACCTGACCGGCAGCTACCCGGCCTCGATCGCACTGTCGATGTTGGCGCTCGGGTTGGTCGGGCTCGCACTGGAAAGCGCAGTGTTCCGTCGGTTGCGTGACAACGTGCAGATGCAGATCGTCGCTTCGATCGGCTTGATCCTCGTGTTTGAGAACGGGGTCGTCGCGTTGTGGGGTCCGCAGGCGTTGCAGATGAGCGTGCCGGCCGCGCAAACCGTCGTGCATCTCGGGTCGGTGAGCTCTCACGGCCCAGCATTTCGTCATCATCGCTACGGTCGCCGTCACCGTCGCCTTGCTTCAGCTCTTTCTTACCCGCAGCCGCTTTGGCACCGCGATCCGCGCCACCAGCCAGAACCCGGACGCGGCCCGGGTCGTCGGCATCGACATCAACCGGATTTTTCTGTTCACCTTCGCCGCTGCGAGCGCGCTCGCAGCCCTTGGCGGCGCTCTGCTTGGGCCGCTGTTTCTGATCTTCCCGCAGATGGGCGATCTGCCGCTGCTCAAAGCGCTGACAGCGATCGTTCTCGGCGGCATGGGCAGCGTTCCAGGCGCGGTGATCGGCGGGCTCGCGATCGGCATTGTCGAATCCGTCTCGACGCTGTTCATCCCGACGGATTTCCGCGACACCGTGGTGTTTGGCCTGCTCATCGTCGTCCTGCTGGTCCGCCCGTGGGGCCTGTTTGGCGTACGCGTTCGCGGTGAGGCCTGATCATGCGGTCATCCGTGACGGCGGCCGCGGTGTTGGCGCTGTTCGCGCTGTTTTATCTGCTTCCCTTCGCGGCTCCAGGCCAGCTTTATGCCCTGCACATCCTGACATTGGCGCTCTGCTATGCAGTGCCGGCGATCGGGCTCAACCTGCTGTTCGGCTACACCGGCTTGGTTTCGCTCGGGCATATGGGATTTGCGGGCGTCGGGGCCTATGCCACCGCGCTCCTGCTGAAGAAGGTAGGGCTGGGCTTCGTTGCGGCGCTGTGCGGAGGTGCGGTTGCGGCCGGTGTCGTCGGATTCCTGGTAGGAATACCCTGTCTTCGCTTGCGCAGCCATTTTTTCATCATTGTGACGCTCGCGGTCGGCGTCATCCTTTACACCTTGTTCAACAATCTCGATGCCCTGACTGGTGGCGCGGAAGGCCTGCCCGGCATTCCGCGGCCGCAGCCGCTCGATCTCGGTTTTGTTGTTGTCGACTTCCGCCGTCCCCAGGGCTTCTATTGGCTGGCGTTGACCGTGTTCGGTGCGCTGTTCCTGCTGCAATACTTGATCGTCCGGTCGGATTTTGGCCGCTCGCTCGCCGCGATCCGCCAGGATGAGTCGGTTGCTGCGGCGCGCGGCGTCAACGTTTTCGCCCACAAGCTTGCCATCTTTGCGATTTCGGCCGCGATCGCCGGCGTTGGCGGCGGGCTGAAGGTGGTGTTTCTTCGTGCTGCGGCGCCGCTCTCGTTCGAGCTTCTTGAAAGCATCAATTTGGTGCTGATCGTCATCCTCGGCGGCGCGGGCTTCCTGTTCGGCCCGCCGATCGGCGCGGTGCTGTTCATCGCCATCCCCGAGGTGCTCCGTATCGCCAACGAACTGCGGCTGGTGATCTTCGGCGCCGTGCTGGTGCTGCTCGCGCTCTATGCGCCGCGCGGTCTTTGCGGGTTCGTCGAGACGGTCGTCCGCCGCCGTCCCCAAGGTCAGATCCGTGCCGGCCATCCTTGAGCTTGCAGGCCTACGCAAGGCGTTCGGCGGCATCGTCGCGCTCGATGGTGTGACGCTGAAGATCGATCGTCCGGGAATTTTTGGAATGATCGGGCCGAACGGCGCCGGCAAGACCACGCTGTTCGACGTGGTTTGCGGGCGGCAAGTGGTGGACGAAGGCGCCATCCGCTTTGAAGGACGGCGGATCGATAGCCTCCGCGTCCATCATCGCGCCCGGCTCGGCTTTTCACGCACGTTCCAGGAATGCCGCGTGCTGCTCGAAGAAACCTGCCTCGACAATGTGCTGTTTTCGGCGCAGGACAAGCACCTTGACACCGAGCTCTGGCAGTGCGTCACGCGCCGGAATGCGGCGCGGGCCGCAATGGCGGAGGAGGCGACGCGTCTTTTGTCGCTGGCCAATCTTGAAGCGTACGCCGACACGCTGGCCGCGGCCTTGTCCTACGGTCAGCGCCGGCTCCTGGAAATCGCCTGCGCGCTGATCGCGCGACCGCGCATCTTGCTGCTCGATGAGCCGGCGTCGGGCGTGAACCCGACGCTGCTCAACACGCTGCGCGATTTCCTGCGGCGCGTCGACAAGGAACGGCAAATCGTCACCTTGATCGTTGAGCACAACATGGAATTTATCATGTCGCTCGCCGCACGGATCGTCGTGATGCATCAGGGCAAAGTGCTGGCGCAGGGCACGCCGAGCGAGGTGCAATCGGACCCGCGTGTGATCGAGGCCTATCTCGGATGAGCGATGCCCTGCTCACGGTGAGCAATCTCAAGGCCGGCTATGGCGACGGCCGGCTGATCGTCGACGGCGTCGATCTGGACGTCGCCGCTGGAGAGGTCGTCACCATGATCGGCCAAAACGGCGCCGGCAAGTCCACAGTGCTCAAGGGCATCTATCATATGACACGCGAGCGGCATGGCGATGTTCAGCTTGCCGGCAAATCTGTATTCGCGCTGCCGGCACATGAGCTTCTGCGCCAGGGCCTCGCCTACATCCCGCAACAGCACACCATTTTCCCGCGCCTGACCATCGCCGAGAATCTTGCCATGGGCGGCTATTTGATCGCCGACCGCTCGTTGCTGGTGGAGCGCATCGCGGCGGTCGAGGCGATGTTCCCGGTTCTGGCCGAGCGCACGGACCAGTATGCGGCAAGCCTGTCCGGCGGAGAGCAGCGGATGCTCGAAATCGCCCGCACCGTGGTGATGGATCCGAAGGTCATCATGCTCGATGAGCCCTCGATCGGGCTTGCCCCGCGCCTCGTCGACCAGGTGTTCGCTGTAGTGCGCGGCCTGGCCGCGAGCGGCAAGGCCGTTCTGATGGTCGAGCAAAACGTTAGGAAAGCGCTCGCTGCGTCCGATCGCGCCTGCGTGCTCGAACTCGGCCGCATCCGCCTCCAGGACCGCGCCCAGACTCTGATTGGCGACGAGCGGGTCGCCCGCCTCTACATGGGCATGGGTGGCGCCTGACTATTTCCGCAGATCGACGATCGGTTGCGCTTTCCAGCCGCGTCCCGCGAGCAGCGGATCGTCGGCAGTGGTCTGTTCCACGACCGGCGTGACGCCGACCGCGCGCTGCACACGCTGCGCCAGCTCCGCGTCCAAGCCGGCTGGCGCCGAGGCGGTCGGCACCACGCGAAGCCGCAACCGATCCATCGACAGCGGATCGCTCGGAATTTCCTTGTCCACCACGGCCTGGAAATCCAATAGCGCCGGCTCGCCGCGGATCGCGTCCACCAGCACTTGCGGGTTGACCAGCATGCCTTTGATCTTGACCAGATTGTCGATCCGTCGCGGCAGGCTGACGATGCGCTCGGTCAGCGCGCCGCAGTGCGGACATCGCTCGTTCGTGAGCCGCGCCATGTCGCCGAGCGAGTAGCGCAGCATCACCGTGCCGCGCCTGTCCAGATGGGTGAGCAGGATAAGGCCCTCGTCGCCGTCGGCCACCGGTTGTTTTGTCTTCGGGTCGACCGCCTCGAACAGGAACTGGTCCGGCGCCGGATTGTGGTAACCGGAGCCGTGCGCGCATTCGACCAGGCCCCCTTGCATTTCGGTCGCGCCGTACGACACGCTGACCCAAGGGGTCTCCGCGCCAAGCCGCTTTAACCGGCCGATCAGGTCGACGCGCGCCTCTTCGCCGAAGCCTTCGCCGGTAACGAACACAAGCCGTACCGAGGGCAGTTGCGCGCCCAGTTCTGCGGCACGTCCAATCAGCCGGCGGATGTATGATGGCACCCCCCACAGGATGGTCGGCCGCGCTCGAACGGCGATCCCGATGACCTCGTCGTTGTCATGGGACAGCTCCGGCTGCCTCGGATTGGCCCGCCCCGGCAGCGCCGAAACCACCGGAATGTTATAGGCCGCTGCTGCATGCAGCACGCGGATGAAAGCGCCGTGCGGATATCGTGTCAGCGGGAACAAGTTGAGGATCGAATCTTTGTCGGTCACGCCACGCAGCCGCAGCATGTTGCGGTTGATGGCGAGAATGTTGACAAAGTCGTAGACTGTGGAGACGAAAGGGGCGGGAATCCCGGACGATCCGGTTGTGTACATCACATCCCAGATGACAGTTTCGTTGCCGTCGGTCGCGTCCTCGGCGCGCAATTGGAAGTCTGCCGGCTGCGCCATGTAATCTTGCTTGGTCGTGATCGGCAGGCGCGCCAGGTCGGCAAGCGAACCGATATCACCGCGATCGATGCCAGCCGCCGCGAACGCGTTTCGATAGTAGGGATGTGCGGCAAAGACGCGATCGAGAGTTG
Source organism: uncultured Alphaproteobacteria bacterium (assembly GCA_963702635.1). Taxonomy (GTDB): domain Bacteria; phylum Pseudomonadota; class Alphaproteobacteria; order Rhizobiales; family Xanthobacteraceae; genus Z2-YC6860. The sequence goes on along the minus strand of CAVPDL010000001.1, from coordinate 471,411 downwards.
CGGCGAAAAGCGCGTCACGCACTTTCGCGAGTTCGGCGGAGCTTTGCCTCAACATCTTCGGCAACGTGTTTTCGGGCATGTGCATCTGAGCGAGCGCCAACTTGATTTGTTATTCCAAGCGTTACCAAGACGTCGCAATATATTCTTTCAGAGACGGCGCCATAAGTACTTGAAAATATTGGCGCCCCCGCTTGTATGCAGGGCAATCGCATGTGGCCGTGGCCTGTACCTCTCCCCGCTGCGCGAGGAGAGGTCGGCGAGCCAAAAGCGCGATCACGCGCGTCTTCGACGCGCGATGGCGAGCCGGGTGAGGGGGCGTATCGGCGATTCTGAGCACGTGAAAACGCCCCTCACCCTGACCCTCTCCCCGCAAGCGGGGAGAGGGAGAAGCGGCGCTGTGCCACATGCGATCACCCTGCGCTTGGATGCGGTAGAATTCCTTCCCCGGCGATAGCGGAATCTGAGCTCCGACGCGGCACCAGAGCTCGGTCCGAAAGCCACGCGTCCAGATTCGAGCGTCGTAACGTGGACCCACGCGGTAAAAAGCTCTATTCCAACGGGAACTTCTCACGGGACTGCGCTGTTCGCGAATATGCCGAAAAGGTGTGGCACGCGCCGATCGACGTGCATGGGCGGGGGCCTGAGCCGCGAGGGTTTTGATGGAAGCGCTGTTTATTGGCCAGACCTACATCGACGTAACCTTCCTGGCCGACCACATGCCGCAGGGTGATGAAAAGTCCGTCGCCTCCGAATACGCGGTATCGTTTGGCGGCAACGCGGTCACGGCTGCGTTTTGCTGCGCAAAGCTCGGCGTCAAGCCGGACCTGATCGCGACCATCGCTGACGATTGGCTAGGCCACATGTTCCTCGACATGGCGGCGAAATACGACATCCGCCTGCATTCGCGCAAAGTCGAGAAGTCGTCGCTGTCGTTCATCATGCCGAAGGATGGCAAGCGCGCGATCGTTCGCTGCCGCGACGATCATTATCTGACGCCGTTCCCCAGCCTCGACATTGAGGATTGCCGGGCGCTGCATCTCGACGGTCATCAGGCGGACGCCGCGATGTTCTACGCCCAGCGCTGCCGCAAGGCTGGCGTCCTGACCTCACTCGACGGCGGCGGGCTTCGCATCAACACCCATGAATTGCTCACCTTCATCGATGTTGCGATGGTGGCCGAGCGCTTCTGCCAGCAGATGGATAAGACGCCTGCCGCGATGCTTGACTATCTGAAGGGCCGCGGCTGCAAGATCGGGGGCGTTACGCAAGGCGAACGCGGCATTCTTTGGTACGACGAGAGCGGTGAGGTGCGCAGGCTCCCAGCGCTCGGCCTGCCGCAGTCGCGCGTGCGCGACACCAGCGGCGCCGGCGACGTGTTTCACGGCGCCTACGTGTATTCCTACCTGGCGCGTCCGAACCAAAGCTGGGAGGAGCACTTCCAGTTTGCCCAGCGCGCGGCGGTCTTCAAGATCCAGCATCTCGGCAACGAGGCCGGCCTGCCGACGCTCGCCGAGATCGACGGGATCGAGCGCGAATTTGCTCAGGAGATCGAACCGCGGCCCGCGCGCGAGACTGTTTCGGCGATGCGCCGCAGCCGTTGATCGTTGCCGAGATGGCCTTTCGTCAGCCGGACGTCACAGCATTGATCCAGTTGAGATAGGGCGATGAGCCGGCGACGATCGGCAGGCTTATGATTTCCGGGATTTCATAGCTGTGATTCCGCTTTATGAGATCGGCCGCCGCTTCGTACAAACCGGCACGGGTTTTGATGAGCAAGAGGCATTCAGCGTCGTTGGCCACTTTGCCGTCCCAGAAATAGCAGCTTCTGATCGGCAATATCTGAACACATGCCGCCGCCTTGGCCGTGACGAGAATGCCGGCGAGCTTATGGGCGTCCGTTTCGGACGCAACGGACGTCATCATGACGATATGGGTTGGTCGATCCGACATCGCGCACCCCAGGAGGCCAAACGGCCCAAGGCTGTTTCGTGAGTAATAGCGGATGTCGTTTGCGGGTGCTAATTCGGGCGTCGTTGCGTGCGACTGGAGGACCGGCCATCGCCTTCAGGTCCCGTATAGAAGGTGTTTGGCCGACAGAAGCCGCCAACGCCTGAAATGGCGGCCCGGCATTGCTGCAGAGTCATGAAATAACAATTCGTGCCGCCACCGCCCCGGGAGCCGCCGTATTCGGCGCACCACTTGTAAGGGTCGGCATGAGCCGGCTGCGCCATTGTGCCGGCGGACAAGAACACCAAACCGAACATCGTGCCACGCATCGGAACACCTCCGCTTGAGACAAACATGCGTTGACCGGGTTCGTTCCGTCCGGAATCGCGAATCGACTTCGCAAGCAGAAATCTTGGTCTCTGTCCATTCTCGATTGAAAACAAACGCGACCTGTTGCGCACAAACGCCTGTTTTCCACAAAAAGAATCAGTCATCGGTTCCGCGGGCGATTGGGAATGGCGCGACGCCACGACAGAGGGCGCGCGCGGACGAGGAGCGCAATGGACGTCTGGCCGCTGCCGGGGTGTCAGCGCGTATTTGATCCAATGGATTACAGGCCGCGCGGTCAGCCGCCGCGCACGGCACGAGGCGCGCTGCTTCGCCGCGCGCTCCTGTCGACCACCGCGCCATGGTGGCTATCGCTGCCGCTTGCGGTCGGCCCGATGGCTTTGCCACATGCGGCCTGGGCCAACGATCCCTGCAACATCGTTGGCTCGACCGCGACCTGCACGGGCAACCAGAGCAGTGGGGTTGCCTTCCACGACGGCAGCGGCATTGCCACTGTTAACGTGCAGACGCTGACCAGCCCGATCCAGCCGGCGCTCGGCACCTCGGGCATCGTGCTCGATCAATTCGGCGCCAACGCCGCGTTATTCAGTGGCAACAGCGGTGCGGCCGGCAGCCCACTTACCGTCACGACCGACAATACGGTAGCGGTGGCGATACCCGGGACCGGCCGCGGAATATCGGTCACAAGTCTCGGAGGCAACGGCGCGGTCAGCTTTGGCAGCGGCGGCAATGGCGGCGACGGCGGCGCCGTCTCGATCATCAACGCCGGGCAGATCAGCAGTCCCGGGGAACTCGTCCGTCGGTATCGTCGCCTTTACAGCAGGCGGCAACGGCGCTTTTGGTCTGGGCGGCCTTGGCCATGCCGGCAACGGCGGCGGCATTTCGATCACCAATGTCGGCACGATCACGATGTCGGGTTCCGGCGGGCAGGGGATCAGCGCCACGTCGCAGAGCGGCAGCGGCCCGATCGATAGCACGCTTGCGACGGGAGGCGCGATCCAGATCACCAACAGCGGCGCGATCAGCACCACCAGCGCGGCTCTCGGCGGTTCGCATGGAATCGTCGCCCAGTCGCTCGGTACCGGCGGCAGCGGCGGGTCCAATGGCGATATCATCACGGGGGATGCCGGCCACGGTGGAGCTGCCAATCACGCCGGCGCCATCAGCATCACCAACCTCGGCCCGATCTCGACGTTCGCCGGCGCCTCGCATGATATTTTTGCGACCAGTCAGGGTGGCAGAGGTGGGAACGGCGGCACCGGTAACGGCCTCAACGGCAGCGGCGGCTCCGGCAACTCCGGCGGCAATGCTAGCGGCGTCGTGATCAGCAATACCGGCACGCTGACGACCGCAGGAGCGGCGTCGAACGGAATCTTCGGTCAAAGCCTCGGTGGCGCGGGCGGTGACGGTGGCAGCGCGGGCGGCATCCACGCGAGCGGAGGCGATGGCGGCGCTGGCGGAAGTTCAGCAAACGTGACAGTCACCAACACCGGGGCGATCACCACCGCGAGTTCGGCGGCGTACGGCATCCTGGCCAAAAGCTGGGGCGGCGATGGTGGCAGCGGCGGCAGCGCGACCGGGCTCGCCGCCACCAACGGCGGCAGTGGAGGTGGCGGCGGTATTGGCGGCCACGTCACAGTCAGCCTGACGAACGCCAGCAGCATCGTCACCAGCGGCGAGGCCGCTCACGCCATCTATGCGGTTAGCCAAGGCGGCGGTGGCGGTGGCGCCGGCAACGCCGGCGCGATATTCGGCCAGGGTGGTGGCGCAGGCGCTGGCGGTGGAGCCGGCAACGTCATTGTGACGGTCGACGGCACCGTCACGACAAGCGGGCTTGCCGCCTACGGTGTGCTCGCGTCCAGCACCGGCGGCGGCGGCGGCAGCGGTGGATCGGGTTCCGGTGTTGTCGGCATCGGCACCGGCGGCGGCGCGGCGAGCCCCGGCGGCATCGTGACGGTCGCCAACAATGGCGTCATCGCCACGACCGGCGATTTCTCGCACGCCATCTCGGCCTCCAGCATCGGCGGCGGCGGCGGCACCGGCGGCGATAGCGGCGGCCCGGTCTCGATCGGCGGCGCGGGCAGCGCCAGCGGCAGCGGCGATCATGTCGGTGTCACCAACAACGGCTCCATCACCACGGCGGGCGCCGCGGCTTACGGTGTCTTCGCGCAAAGCGTCGGCGGCGGCGGCGGCAACGGCGGCAATTCGAGCGGTTGGATCAGCGTCGGCGGCTCCGGCGGGCCGGGCAGCAACGGCGGCACCGTTGACGTCACCAACATCGGCTTCATCAAGACCACCGGCCTCTACGGTTTCGGCATCTACGCCCAGAGTGTCGGCGGCGGCGGCGGCGACGGCGGCTATGGCAATTCCTATGGCGTGTCCACGCCGGTCAGCGTCGGCATCGGAGGCAGCGGCGGCGACGGTGGCTTCGGCAGTGCGGTCAACGTCATCAATGGCGGCACGATCATCGTTTCGGGCTATCGCGCCTCGGCGATCTTCGCGCAAAGCATCGGCGGCGGCGGCGGCAACGGCGGCGACGCCATGGCGGTCGGTGTGTCGCCGATCGCCTTCGCGATCGGGGGCAGCGGCGGCAAGGGCGGCGACGGCGGCACCGTAACCGTCACCAACGACGGCTTGGTCGCGACGCAGAGCGACCGTTCGGTCGGCATCTACGCCCAGAGCGTCGGCGGTGGCGGCGGTAATGGCGGCTCGTCGTTTGCGGTTAGCGCCAACGTCGTCGCAATCGCCGTCGCGGTTGGCGGCACCGGTGGCGATGGCGGCAAGGGCGATCTCGTCGCCATCAATCAGAATGGCACCATCGTCACCCAGGGAACCGACTCCTATGGTATCTATGCGCAGAGCGTCGGCGGTGGCGGCGGCAACGGCGGCTCCGCTGCGGCGCTTGCGGTCAGCGCATCACCCAAGCAGTCGGCGGCGGTGTCGGTTGCGGTCGGCGGCAGCGGCGGGACCGGCGGCGACGCCGGGCTCGTCAATGTCAGCAATGCCGGCACCATCCTGACGTCCGGCGCGGGCGCCACCGGCGTCATCGCCCAGAGCATCGGCGGCGGCGGCGGCAACGGCGGCAGCGCCGATTCCACCGCGGTGGTGTTCTTCGCCGCCAAGCAGAACCTTGCGCTGGCCGTCGCAGTCGGCGGCAGCGGTGGCACGGCCGGCAACGGCAATGCCGTCACGGTCACCAACAACGGCCGGATCGTTACGGTCGGCGACGACGCCCACGGCATTCATGCGCAGAGCATTGGCGGCGGCGGCGGCACTGGCGGCGCCGGACGGGCCACCGCGATGGCGTCTTCGCTTGATATCAATCTCAAGGACTATGCCGACAAGGTTATCGCCATCGTCAACGCCGCGACCCGCAGCGACACCTTGCCGCAAACGCCCGACATGCCGGTCCCCGATTTGCCGGGCAAGGACGACAAAGACAAAGCCGACAAGACCAAGACCGATAAGGACAAGGAGAAGGGCGGGTCGCAATCTGTTGCGCTGTCGATCGGCGTCGGCGGTCACGGTGGCGCGGCCGGCAACGGCAACACGGTGACGGTCACCAATGTTGGCCGGATCGACACGTTCGGATTCATGTCATACGGCATCTTCGCTCAGAGCATTGGCGGCGGCGGCGGCGAAGGCGGCGGCGGCTCGGCTAACGCGGACGCGGGCTCCACCCTGAACATCGGCGGCGGTGCCGGCGGCGGCGGCGGCTCCGCGGGCAACGGCGGCGATGTTACAGTCGCCAACACTGGGATCATTGCCACCCGCGGCCACGATTTATCGGCCATTGTTGCGCAGAGCATCGGGGGCGGCGGCGGTGTCGGTGGCGCCGGCGATGCCAACGCCGGTCTCGATACCAACAGCATCTCGGTGAGCGTCGGCGGCACCGGCGGCTCGACCGCCGACTTCGGCGGCCACGTCACGGTGAGCCAGACCGGTGACATCATCACCGTGGGCGACCGCGCGATGGGCGTGCTGGCGCAGAGCATCGGCTCCGGCGGAGGCCTTGGCGGCACCGGCTCGGCCGGCAACGCCGGCACGATCTTCGTCGGCGGCGGCGGCGGCACCGGTTCGAACGGCGGCCAGGTCGACGTCAACGTGATCGGCAACATCACGACCTTCGGCATGGCCGCGCATGGTGTGCTGGCGCAAAGCGTCGGCGGCGGCGGCGGCATCGGCGGCGACGTGTCCGGCTCCCTGTTGACCGTCGGCATCGGCGTCGGCGGAGCCGCCGGCGCGAGCGGCAACGGCGGCACCGTCAACGTCACGACCACCGGCAATATCCTGACGCAAGGCATGCGCTCGTTCGGCATCCTGGCGCAGAGCATCGGCGGCGGCGGCGGCCTCGGTGGCGGCGGCGCCGGCTCCTTGGGAACGCTGTCGTTCGCCGGCTCAAACGGCGGTGCAGGCTTCGGCGGCGCCATCAATATCAACCACGTCGGCTCGGTGGTTGCGCTCGGCCAGGATTCGCACGCCGTCTTCGCCCAGAGCACCGGCGGCAGCGGCGGCAGCGACATCACGATCCATCTGCAGCAGGGCCTGGTCAGCGGCGGCACCGGGGCGGCAGCCGGCCTCTACCTCGACGGTGGCGCCACCAACGCCATCACCTTGGCCAGCACCGCGGAGTTGACCTCGCTGTCGGGCTTGGCAGTCAAAGCGACCGGCGGAGCGGTCACCAACACCAGCAACTCCGGCTTGGTGATCGGCAATGTCGATCTCGGCACAGGCTCCGGTTCGTTCGGCAACATGGCTGGCGGCACGTTCGTACCGAACACCATCGTCAATCTCGGTGGCGGAACATTGAGCAACGATGGGCTCCTGATCCCCGGTGGCACCAGGACCGCCGTCACCACCGCGCTGACCGGCAACTTCGCGCAATCCACCGCCGGCACGCTCGCGGTCGATGTCCGCTTTGGGCAATCGCCGTCCGACCTCATGAACGTCACCGGCACGGCGAACGTGCGCGGCCTGGTGGCGCCGACACTGCTGTGGCTGGCGCCGACCGCTCCGGTCACGATCGTCAACGCGGCCGGAGGATTTACCGGCACCAACGACGCCACGCCGGTCAACACGCCGATCATCAGCTACGGCCTGCAATATATCGGCAACACCCTCCAGATATCCCCGCAGTCCGTCAATTTCGTCCCGCCGGGTTTCGCGGGCAACCTAAACTCCAACGAGGGCGGGGTCGCCGGCCATTTCCAGAACGTCTGGAACAGCGGAATTCCGTCGAGCCTTGGCGGCGTCATGGCTTATCTGGCGAACTTCACCGACGGATCGGCCTACGCGGCGGCGCTCAACCAGCTCACGCCGCAATCGATCCTGGCGCAGCCGACCGGGGTGATGCTGACCGGCATGGGATTCCTCGACGGCATGATGAGCTGTCGCAGCGCCGAGGGCCCGCAGGCCCCGCTCCGCGAGCATGAATGCGTCTGGGCCCGGTTCACCGGCGGCGTCGCCAACCAGCAGGCCGGCGGCGGCAACATGGCCTATCGCGAGACCGGCGAGCGGATCCAGGTCGGCGTTCAGTCCCGGCTCGCACCCGACGCCTTCTACGGCTTCGGGATGAGCTTCGAGACCGCGCGGACCACGACGCCTGGCCTCGCCACCAGCGATGCCCAGCGCGGCGACGTCGGGTTTGCGGTCAAGAAGCAGATGGGCAATCTGCTGCTTGCCGGGGCGCTCGATTTTGGCGTGGCGACGGTCAGCACCACGCGATCGATCAGCTTCCCGACGCCGGTGTCGGCGGCGAGCCAGGCCCAAATCTGGCATGCCGATGCCCGGTTCCGCGCCGCTTATCTGATCGAGGCCGGCCGCGCCTATTTCAAGCCGAGCATCGATTTCGACGTGTTCCATGTCGAGATGCCGGGCTTCAACGAGACCGGCGCCGGCGTGCTCAATCTCAATGTCAACGGCCTGAGCCAGACGATCGGCTCCGTCACGCCCGCGCTTGAGATCGGCACGAGCTATCTCTTCAATGACAGCACCGTGCTGCGGCCGTTCGCGATCGGCGGCTTCAGCGCTTTCAGCAGCAACCGCTGGAGCGTGAACTCGACGTTCGAAGGCACCCCGGCCGGCGTCAATCCATTCACCACGACGGCGACGTTCCCAGGCCTGCTGTACAAGGTCAGCGCCGGTATGGATTTCATCAGCACCAAGAAATTCGGCGGTCTCGACGTGCGCTTCGTCTACGACGGCCAGCTCGCCGACAAGTTCCAGAACCACACCGGGTCGATCAAGGCGGCTTTGCGGTTCTGACGGCGGCGCCAATGCCAACGCACCAAATGATGACTCCCCACGTCATGGCCGGGCTCGTCCCGGCCATCCCGCTTGGTATGACTGCGTCACCAAGAAGCCGGACGCAGTTATTGTGCCCTCTCCCGCAAGGGGAGAGGGCACAGCAACGAGCGCCTCGCTCGCGGTAACACCGGAGTGCTGCGCCTCTTAGCGTTTCTGACACGGTAGAGCTAAGCCCGAATTCCGCGCACGTCGAAGGCGGCGACGGGCGGGTGGAAGCCCTTGAGCTCGAGCTCGCCGACCGCGGCGGTGTCGGCAAGCGTCTCGACCGCGGTGTGGACCTTGCCGTCGATCAGGATCTGGCCGCTCTTGGCCTCGCCGCACAGCCGCGCCGCGAGGTTCACCACGCGGCCGATCGCGGTGTAGTCGAAGCGGCCCTCCGAGCTGACGCGGCCGAGCGTGGCGTAGCCATGCGCGATGCCGACGCCGAAGCCGAGATCGTGACCGAGCTTCTTCCACTTGGTGGCGAGTTCGACGACCCGGTCGCGCATCTGCACCGCCATCTTCACCCCGCGCTCGCAGGGATCGGGACAGGGCATCGGATCGTTGAACAGCACCATCAGGCCGTCGCCGGCAAAACGCTCCAGTGTGCCCTCGAATGCGTTGATGATGCCGGCGAGACCGTCGTGATATTCGCGAAGCACCGTCATCACCTCTTCGGGCTCGGCGGTCTCGGCGAAGCTGGTGAAGCCGCGCAGGTCGCAGAACACGATGGTGACGTCCTTGCGGTGGCTGTCGAGCAGCTTCTCGCCGCCGGAGGTCAGCACCAGCTCGGCGATCTGCGGCGACAGGAAGCGCTTCAGCCCCGACATGCGCTCGATCTCGCCGAGCTGTTCGGCGACGCGCTGCTCCAGGTTCTTGTTCATCTCGGTGATCTGGTCGTGCAACTGCTTGAGCCGCAGCGCGGCCTTGACCCGCGCCACCAGCGCCGTCTGGTCGATCGGCTTGGTCAGGTATTCGTCGGCGCCGGCTTCGAGGCCGGCCACCACGTCCTTGGAGTCCGCCTTGGCGGTGCACAGGATGATCGGCATGAACGGCAAGGCGGCGTCGCCCTTGAGCTGCTTGCAGACTTCGATGCCGTCGACCTTCGGCATCATCACGTCGAGCAGGATCAGGTCGGGCAGCAGCTCTCTCGCGGCGGCGAGCGCCTCCTCGCCGTCGGCGGCCTGCTTGAGCTCGTAGCCCTGCGGGCCCAGCCGCGCCATCAGGATGTCGCGGTTGGTCTCGTTGTCGTCGACGATCAGGATACGCGGGGGATTATGCATGGCGATGCCCGGCAGCGGACTGGGCCTGCTCCCTCCCCCCTTGTGGGGGAGGGTTGGGGAGGGGGGTGATTGTGGTTTCCGATCGCAACAACGACCCCCCTCCCTGTCCCTCCCCCACAAGGGGGGAGGGGACGCTGTGGCGTCGTTCTTCGCGAAACAAGCGGGACATTGGCGCGATCACACTAAATGCCGCTACGGCAAATACTCGCGGATCTTGGCCAGCAACTGGCGCGGGCTGTAGGGCTTGGTGACATAGGCGTCGCAGCCGGCGTCGCGCGCCTTGCCCTCGTCGCCGGACAGCGCATAGGAGGTGACGACGATGATCGGGATGTCCTTGTAGGCCGGGTTGGCCTTGATCCGGCGCGTCGCCTCGTAGCCGTCCATGATCGGAAGCTGGATGTCCATCAGGATCAGGTCGGGCCGCTGCCTGGCGACCGCGTCGAGCGCCTCCTGGCCGTTCTCGGCCTCGTCCATCTCGTAGTCGGCGCTGGCCAGCAGATCGCGCAGGATCTGCCGGTTGTCCTCCTGGTCCTCGACCACAAGAATGCGTTTCGTCATGGCTGCCTCGCCTGCTGTTCAACCTTGATCGGAAGCGTGAGTGAAAACGTCGATCCCTGGCCAAGGCGGGATTCTACCCAGATTCGCCCGCCGTGCATCTCGATGATTCGCTTGGAAATGGCCAATCCCAGCCCGGTGCCGCCCTTGGCCTTGGTGGTGGAATTGTCGGCCTGCTGGAATTCCTGGAACAGCTTCTTCTGATCGGCCTCGGAGATGCCGGGGCCGGTGTCGCGGACCGCGAGGCTGTAGGAGCCGTTTTCGGCGGACGCCTTGATCGCCACCTCGCCCTGGTCGGTGAATTTGATGGCGTTGCCGACCAGGTTGAGCAGCACCTGGGTCAGCCGGCGCTCGTCGCCGCGGCCGGCCGGCAGGTTCGGCGGCACCTCGACCTTGAAGGCGAGCTTTTTCTCGGCGGCCAGCGGCTCGACCGCGCTGAACACGCCGTTCACCACGTCCTTCAGCGAATACTCGTCGAGCGCCAGCACGAGCTGGCCGGCCTCGATCTTGGACAGGTCGAGCACGTCGTTGATCAGGCCGAGCAGGTGCTTGCCGTTGCGCGCGATGCGTTCGAGCACGGCGCGCATCTTCTCCGGCGGCTCGCCATAGACGCTGTCGGTGATCAGCTCGGTGTAGCCCAGGATGGCGTTGAGCGGCGTGCGCAGCTCGTGGCTCATGTTGGCGAGGAACTGCGACTTGTGCTGGCTGGCCTCCGCGAGCTGCCGGCTCTTGTCCTGGATTTCGTCGAACAGCCGCACGTTCTCGATGGCGATCAGCCGCCTGGTCGGCGAAAGTGGCGACCAGTTCGATCTGCTTGTCGGTGAAGGGCCGGACCTCGGTCCGCGTCAAGGTCAGCACGCCGACCGGGATGCCCTCGCGCAGCATCGGCACGCCAAGCATGGTGCGGAAACCGCCGAGCCGCTGCGCTTCCTTCCAGGTGTATTCGGGATCGGTCTGGACGTCGGGGATGTGGATGACCCTGCCTTCCAGCAGCGCTCGTCCGGTTCCGGTGTCGCGGTTCACCTCAACGGGGATGTCTTTGGCAAAGTCCATGAAAGCCTGCGGATAGCCGTAGGCCACCGAGCGATAGAAGATGTCTCCCTTCCGTTGGGTGATCGTGCCTTGATCGGCTTCGCACAGCCGCGCTGCCGATTTCAGCAATGTATCGAGCACCGTCATGAGATCGAATGCCGACCGGCTGATGACCTTGAGCACGTCGGCGGTGGCGGTCTGCTGTTGCAGAGATTCGGTCAAATCCTCGGTGCGTGCCTGCACCTCATCGAACAGCCGTACGTTCTCGATCGCGATCACCGCCTGGTCGGCGAAGGTCTCAACCAACTCGATGTGCTTGGTCTCGAACGGACGCATGGCTGTCCTGCTAACTACAAGAACGCCCACCAAATTTCCTTCACGTAACAGTGGAACACCAAGATGAGTGCGATAGCCCCCCAATCTCTGTGTCTCGAGCGCGGTGTATTCGGGGTCGGCCAACACATCAATAATGTGAACCGATTTACCCTCTAACTGCACGCGACCGACAACACTGCCTTTCCCAGGCGGAAAGGCCAGAGTTCTCATGTGAGCGTCATATTCTGGTGAATGGCCGTAGCTGGCAGCAGAGTAATAGCCAGCGCCTTCGCCAGTCGGACGTAGAATTTGCGCTTTCTCAGCGTCGCACAATTGCGCTGCAGATTCGACCAGCGTTTTGAGTACGGTTGGCAGATCGAAGGTCGAGCGGCTGATGACCTTGAGCACGTCGGCGGTGGCAGTCTGCTGCTGCAGCGATTCTGCGAGATCGTCAGTGCGCTTCTGCACCTCGTCGAACAGCCGCACGTTCTCGATCGCGATCACCGCCTGGTCGGCAAACGTCGTCACCAGATCGATCTCCCGGTCGCTGAACGGCCGCACCTCCCGGCGCAGCAAGGTGATGACGCCGATCGGTCGCCCCTCGCGAAGCAGAGGGATGCCAAGTAAGGTGCGGAAGCCGATCCTTTTCTGCATGTCGAACATCGAGTATTCCGCATCGGCGTTGACGTCGGGAATATGAACGATTCGGCCTTCGGCAACGGTTCGCCCGATGACGCTGCCGCGGCTCGGCGTGTGCGGAACGCTCTTGAGAAACTCGGTGAGGTCGGGCGAGAACCCGTAGGTCGTCGCCCAGTAGTATGTATCGCCTTCCTGTCGCGCGATGGTGGCCATCTCCGTCTCGCACAGGCGCGCCGCCGACTCGGTCAGCGTGTCGAGCACGGTTTGCAGATCGAACGTCGAGCGGCTGATCACCTTGAGCACGTCGGCGGTGGCGGTTTGCTGCTGCAGCGATTCGGTCAGCTCCTGGGTGCGCTTCTGCACGTCGTCGAACAGGCGGACGTTCTCGATGGCGATCACCGCTTGATCGGCGAAGGTAGAGACCAGCTCGAGCTGCTTGTCGGTGAACGGTGCAACAACCCTGCGGCCCACCGTAAGCACGCCAATGGGCTTGCCTTGTCGCATGAGCGGCACCCCCACGAAGGTGCGATAGCCCGCCTTTCGCGCGGGCGCCAAAAACGTGTACTCGGGATCGGCGAGCACATCCGCGACCTGAACTGTCCGCGCCTCCTGGAGGGCGCGACCAACGACGCTGCCGCGCCCCGGCTGCATCAGGATGGTCTTGTTGTATTCGACCCAGTCTTCTGGGAAGCCGTAATCGGTGACATGACGATAGCCCGCGCCGTCATCCCGTGTGATGGCCGCCATGTCGGCGTTGCACAGCCGCGCGGCCGATTCGGTCAGCGTTGTGAGCACAGTCTGCAGGTCGAACGTCGAACGGCTGATGACCTTGAGCACGTCGGCGGTCGCGGTCTGCTGTTGCAGCGATTCGCCGAGATCGTCGGTGCGCTGGCGCAGTTCGCTCAGCAGCCGCGTGTTCTCGATGGCGATAACGGCCTGCGCGGCGAAGTTCTGCACCAGATCGATCTGCTTGTCCGAAAATTGCCGGACTTCCTGGCGGAAGATGGCGAAAACGCCGACCAGCTCATCTTCCTTGAGCATCGGAACGACAAGCAGGGTCCGAATGCCGGCAAGCTCGACTCCGGCGACAACCAGAGGATCGCGTTCCGCGTAGCTCGGATCAGCCACAAAATCGAGGATATGGACGGCTTGTTTCGACTTTGCGGCGCGCATCATCGGGGCTTTGTCGCCGAGCCGAAACGGTCCGTGTTTGACATATTCCAGGAAAGCCGGCGGCATCTGGTGAGAGGCGACCGGGACGACGGCTCCCGCCTCCAGCCGGAACATCATGCCGAACCTGGCTCCGCAGACGCGCGTGGCCTTTTCGAGCATAGCCTGGAACACGGGTTGCAGGTCGCCCGGCGAGCTGGAGATGACTTTGAGCACCTCAGAGGTCGCGGTCTGTTGTTCCAGCGACTCGGTGAGGTCGTCGGTGCGCTGGCGCAGTTCGCTGAACAGCCGCGTGTTCTCGATGGCGATGACGGCCTGGCGGGCGAAGGTCTCGAGCACCTCGCGCTGCTTGCCGGTGAGCCGGCCGGCCTCCATCCGGACGACGCTGAGCGCGCCGATTGCGGTGTCGCCGCGCATCATTGGCATCATCGTTACGGCGCGGTAGCCGGTGGCAAGAAACCGGTCACGCCCGATGGCGAACTTCGGCGGCGCTTCGCGCACGTCAGGAATGTCTACGATCTCGCGGTCGAGAAGGGCGACGCCGTGCATGTATTCGCGTGACAGCGGGAAAGGGAACTGGCTGCGCCAGGCATCGGCGCGGCCTGGATCGGATTCGCCCACTGCCACGGCGTGGACCATGCCGTCGCGTGGCAGCCCGATAGTGATGGCCGCGCCGTCAAACAGCCTGAGCCCGCTTTTGACGATGGTGTCGAACACCGGCTGGGTGTCGGTCGGCGAGTTGCTGATAACCTGCAGGATTTCCGAGGTCGCGGTCTGCTGCTCCAGAGACTCGCCGAGATCGTCGGTGCGCTGGCGCAGTTCGCTGAACAGCCTCGTATTCTCGATAGCGATGACCGCCTGCGCCGCAAAGGTCTGGAGAAGGGCGATCTGTTTCTCCGAAAAGGGTTGAACCTCGGTGCGGCGGAGGAACAGACAGCCGATCGCTTGCCCCTCACGCAGCAGGGGAAGCCCAAGCACTGTTCGCTGCTCCAGCCTGACGGAGATTTCAGCTCCCAATGGAAACTCGGCGCTCTCGGCGGTCAAATCGGGCACATGCACCGGCGCACGATCAACAACGGTGCGCCCGGCAACCCAGTCACGTCCGATCTGGGCCCCCTTGAAATCGAGCGCCATCGGCCCGTGGTGCGACGCGATGCCGAGATAGTCGCCGTCCCGGAGCAGGATCACGGCATCATAGGAGGAGCACAGCGTGACCGCCGTTTTTACAATGGCGTCCAGAATGGGCTGGACATCCGTGGGCGAGCCACTGATAACGCCGAGAATGTCGCTTGTCGCGGTCTGCTGCTCCAGCGCTTCGCTGAGGTCGTCGGTGCGCTGGCGCAGTTCGCTGAGCAGCCGGGTGTTCTCGATGGCGATGACGGCCTGCGCGGCGAAGTTCTGCAGCAGCTCGATCTGCTTTTCGGAGAACGGCCGCACCTCCAGCCGGTATATGGCAATGGTACCGATGAACTCGTCATCCTTGAGCATCGGCACGACGAGCAGAGTTCGCGCGCCAGCGAGATCGACCATCGGCAGGAACGTCGCATCCCGTTCGAGGTAGGCCGGGTACAGCAATGCATCGTCGATGTGTTGGAGGCGTTTTGTCTGGGCGGCCCTCGTCAATGGATTGTTGGGGCCTGGCTTGAAGGGCGGCCGGCGATTCTGGAACTCGGTCCATTCGTCCGAGGCGCCGCGCAAGGCGACGACGTCGAAAATGCCGTCATCGGCCAGCACCAGATTGCCAAACGTGGCCTCGCAGATGCGGATGGCGTTATCCAGCATTGCATCGAACACCGGCTTGAGATCGCCCGGTGAACTGGAGATGACCTTCAGCACCTCCGACGTCGCGGTCTGCTGCTCCAGCGCCTCGGTGAGGTCGTCGGTGCGCTTCTGGACTTCGTCGAACAGCCGGACATTCTCGATGGCAATGACCGCTTGGTCGGCGAAGGTCGTGACCAGCTCGATCTGCTTGTCGGTAAACGGGTTGGCCTCGTCACGGGTGAGCACGAACACACCGATCGTGACGCCCTCGCGCGAAAGCGGAACGCCGAGCGCTGTTCGGTGGCCAAAGGCTTTTTGATAGCCGCTCTCGAGGTAATGAGGATCGGCTACCACGTCATGAACGTGGATTACCCTGCCTTCCAGGGCAACTCGGCCCGTCATGCTACCCCGCCCGGGCCGTAACGGGTGGTCGCGTGCATATTCCTCGGCTTCGCGGGTGAAGCCGTAGTTTGCCGCCAGGCGGTATACGTCTCCGTCTTTTTGAAAGATGACGCCTTTGTCGGCGACGCAGAGCCTGGCGGCCGATTCTGTTAATGTGTCGAGCACAGTTCGCAGGTCGAATGCCGCACGGCTGATGACCTTGAGCACATCGGCGGTGGCGGTCTGCTGCGACAGCGACTCGGTGAGGTCGTCGGTGCGCTGGCGCAACTCATTGAGCAGCCGTGCGTTCTCAATGGCGATAACGGCTTGCGCGGCGAAGTTCGAAACCAACTCGATCTGCTTGTCGGTGAAGGAGCGCACCTCCTTGCGATAGATCGCGATGGCGCCGACCAGGTCGTTGTCCTTGACCATAGGCACCACTGCCAAAGTCCTGATGCCACCGATGTCGACCCCGCTGACCGGCAAAGGATCGCCGCCGATATAGGACGGGTCGATCCGCATGTCGGGGACCTGAACCGGCTTCTGGGTCTGCGATACCAGCGCCAGTGGGACCTCGGGTCTCACGTGGATCACCGTGCCGTTGCGCAAGTGGTCGGTCCAGAGATGCGGCAGATCGCCATAGAGTGCGGCGTAGCGAAAACCTTCGCCTGTGCGAAGCCACAAGGCACCGTAGCTCGCCTCGCAGAGTTCGGCGGCCTTCGCCAGCATTGTGTCGAACACCGGTTGCAGCTCGCCGGGTGAGCTTGAGATGACCTTGAGCACCTCGCTGGTCGCGGTCTGCTGCTCCAGCGATTCAGTGAGGTCGCCGGTGCGCTGACGCAGCTCGTTGAGCAGCCGCGTGTTCTCGATGGCGATCACCGCCTGGGCGGCGAAGTTCTGCACCAGCTCGATCTGCTTTTCAGTGAACGGCCTGACCTCCTGCCTGAAGATCGCAAGCGCCCCGATCGATTGCGCGTCCTTCAGCATTGGCACGACCAGCAAGGTCCTGGCGCCGGCCACCTCAACGAGATCGCACGCGTGCCGGCTCGCGCCGCACAGTGTAAATTGGGTCGTCTGCGGCATCCGCGATATGCAGCAGGCGCCCGGTCTGGATCACCTGGGCGAGCGGTCGAATGGGGCCCGGCAGGGACTACGGAGTTGCGCGCACGCAGCGCGGCAAACGCGGGAGGCGCACCGAAAAGGGCTGCGTCGCGATATACGCCGTTCTCATGAAGAACCAGATTGCCGAACTTGGCGCCGCAGATGCGCGTGGCATTGGCCAAGATTGCATGGAACACCGGCTCCAGATCGCCGGGCGAGCTGGAGATGACCTTCAGCACCTCGCTGGTCGCGGTCTGCTGCTCCAGCGATTCGGTGAGATCGTCGGTGCGCTGGCGCAATTCGTTGAGCAGCCGCGTGTTCTCGATGGCGATCACGGCCTGCGCGGCGAAGTTCTGCACCAGCTCGATCTGCTTGTCGGTGAACGGGCGCACCTCCTGGCGATAGATGGTGATGGCCCCGATCAGCGCCTGTCCTTGCAGCATCGGCACAGCGATCAGCGATCGCGCGCCGCCAAGCTTCGCGGCGGGGCTGGGTGCCGGAATCTCTTCGCGCGGTATCGACGGTGTGGCTCACCTGCCTGGTCTGCATGACGCGGTCGAGCATGGAGCCTGCGGGCGGCCGGATAGGGCCCGCGCTGCCGTTGAATCTCGATCAGTTCCGGCGGCGTTCCAAAATGCGCGGCCGGCGTGAACTGCTTCGCCGTCGAAGCGCAACAGGGTGCCGAACTTGGCATCGCAGATGCGCGTCGCGTTCTCCAGCATGGCATCGAACACCGGGTCGAGCTCGCCTGGCGAGCTGGAGATGACCTTCAGCACCTCGCTGGTCGCGGTCTGCTGCTCAAGCGATTCGGTGAGATCGCCGGTGCGCTGGCGCAGCTCGTTGAGCAGCCGGGTGTTCTCGATGGCGATGACGGCCTGCGCGGCGAAGTTCTGCAACCAGCGCGATCTGCTTGTCGGTGAACGGCCGCACCTCCTGGCGATAGATGGCGATGGAGCCGATCAGCTCGTCCTCCTTGAGCATCGGCACGTTCAGCGACGGTCGCGGGCGCCGGCCAGATCTGACGATGCCGGCGATGCCGGATCCGGGCCTTCGGTGCGGATATCGGCAATCTGGATGGCGCCGTGCCGCGTCTTGGCATGAGGCGGTCGAGCGCTGGCTGGTCGCCGGGTGGCCGGATCGCGCGGCTCCTTCGACGATATCTCGGTAGCGCGCGGCGCGCCATGAAGCGCGACGTGACGGAACGCGTCGTCTTCGCGCAGCATGACAGGTGCCGAACTTGGCGTCGCAGATGCGGATGGCGTTTGCCAGCATGGCCTCGAACACCGGCTTCAGCTCGCCCGGCGAGCTGGAGATGACCTTCAGCACCTCGCTGGTCGCGGTCTGCTGCTCCAGCGACTCGGTCAGGTCGTCGGTGCGCTGGCGCAGTTCGTTGAGCAGCCGGGTGTTCTCGATGGCGATGACGGCTTGCGCCGCGAAGTTCTGCACCAGCGCGATCTGCTCCGACGTGAAGGGCCTGACCTCCCGGCGCTGGATCGCGAGCGAGCCGACCAGCTCGCCATCGTGAAGCATCGGCACCGCCAGCAGCGTGCGATAACCGCCGAGCCTGACGGCGGTTCGGAATATCTCCGCACCCTCGATGTAGGCGCGTTCCTTCTTGATATCGGGAATGTGCACCGGCCGCTTGGATTTCAGCACGCGCGCCAGCGCCGTTCCTGGACTTGGATTGATCGGGCCGCGCCGCCGGTTCTTCACATAGGCGGCGGGCGCGTTGTGCATCGCGGCCGCCGTGAATGCGGTTCCGTCGTAAAGATAGAGCGTCGCGAACTTGGCTTCGCAGAGCCGCGTCGCATTGGCCAGGATCATGCGGAACACGGAGCCGATGTCGGCTCCTGACTCGGCGATCGCTCGTAGAACCTCGGCGGACGCCTTCTGCTGCTCCTTGGCGGCCCGCAGTTGCAACGCCAGCGCAGTCTCGCCGCCGGTCGTGCGGCGGCGACCGCGCGAGGGCTCGGCCGGCCTGCGTTTACTGGTGCTGTCGCGCCCCCGCGCTGTCATTGCTTGGCCTGCGCCGCCACCTGCACCGGAAGCGTGAACTGGAACACCGAGCCTTTGCCGATCTCGGACTCGACCCAGAGCTTGCCGCCGTGCATCTCGACGATGCGGCGGGAAATCGAAAGTCCGAGGCCGGTGCCGCCCTTCTTCTTGGTGGCGGAGTTGTCGGCCTGCTGGAATTCCTCGAAAATCTTGCCCTGGTCGGCCTGGGAGATGCCCGGGCCGGTGTCCTTCACCGCGACCGTGAACGAGCCGTTGGTCGAGGTCGCCTTGATCACGACCCCGCCCTGGTCGGTGAACTTGATGGCGTTGCCGACCAGGTTGAGGATCACCTGGGTCAGCCGGCGCTCGTCGCCATGGCCCTTCGGCATCTCCGGCTGGGCGTCGACCTTGAAGTTGAGCTTCTTGTCGTTGGCCAGCGGCTCGACCGCGCTGAACACGTTGTACAGCACGTCCTTCATCGAATAGTCCGTCAGCGACAGCGTGAGCTGGCCGGCCTCGATCTTCGACAGGTCGAGCACGTCGTTGATCAGCCCGAGCAGGTGCTTGCCGTTGCTCTCGACCCGCCTGCAGCACGTCCTGCGCCTTCTGCGGCGCCTCGCCGTAGATGCCGTCGAGGATCAGCTCGGTGTAGCCGAGGATGGCGTTGAGCGGCGTGCGCAGCTCATGGCTCATGTTGGCGAGGAACTGCGACTTGTGCTGGCTGGCGATGGCGAGCTGCTTGCCCTTCTCCTCGATCTCGTGGAACAGATTGGCGTTCTGGATCGCCACCACCGACTGGTCGCCGAAGGTCTCGAGCAGGTCGATGGCGGATTTCGGGAATTCGCCGGGCTCCTTGCGCCGCACCACCAGCGCGCCGACGACGTGATCGGGACGAAGCAGCGGAATAATCAGAAGCGCCCGGTAGCCCTCGCGCAGAATGATCTCGTTGACCGGAGTGGGCGGCTCGTTTCTCATATCGGGAACCTGGATCGGCGCACGCTGCGTCGTGGCCTGCCCGATGTTCGCGTCGCCGATGCCGATGCGCCGGTCGGTGATGGCGATGATCATGGTCTCGCTCATGCCGTAGGTGGCGCGCAGCTTAAATTCCTGGCGTTCCTCGTCGAACACGTAGATCGCGCCGGCGTCGGTGCGCGAGAGCTGCACGGCGCGCTGCACGATGGTGGTGAGCACCTGTTCGAGGTCGAGCGTCGAGTTGACCGCCTGCGAGACCTCGCCGAGCGCCTGCAATTCGCCGACCGAGCGCGCCAGATCGTCGGTGCGCGCGCGCAGTTCGTTGAGCAGGCGGACGTTCTCGATGGCGATGACGGCCTGATTGGCGAAATTGGTGACCAGTTCGATCTGCTTTTCGGTGAACGGACGCACCTCCTGGCGATAGATGCCGATAGCGCCGATCAGTTCGCCTTCCTTCAGCATCGGCACGACCACCAGACGTCCGGCCGCCGGCGAACTTTGCGATCGGATCCTCCGGATCGTCCGCCATAAGATCGGCAATGTGGACCACCTGTTTGGTACCCCAGAGCGTGCGGAGCGCGCCGGATACGGTGGGTTCGATCACAGGCGTCCGCGCATTGAATTCCATGAACTCAGGAGGCGCATTGTGGATCGCTACGCGCCGAAATGCGTCGCCTTGGCGAAGAAGCATGGAGCCGAACGCAGCTTCGCAAATGCGCGTCGCATTCTCCAGCATCGTCTCGAAAACCGGCTCGAGGTCGCCCGGCGAACTGCTGATGACCTGCAGCACTTCCGACGTCGCGGTCTGCTGCGCCAGCGACTCGCTCAGCTCGTGCGTGCGCAGCTCGACCTTCTGCTCCAGGCCGGCGTAGCTCTCCTCCAGCCGCCCGCCATGTCGTTGAACTGGTCGGCCAGCAACTCCAGCTCGTCGCCGGTCTTGATGGAGATGCGCTGCTCGAGATTGCCGGCGCCGATCTGCGCCGCGCCTTCGCGCAGCTGCTGGATCGGCATGATCATCTTGCGGGCGAGGAACAGGCCGGCGAGGAAGGCGAGCGTGCAGGCCGCCGATCAGCAGATAGCTCGATCGCTTGATCGATTCGTAGAGCGGCGCATAGGCCTCGTCGATCGGCAGCTCGACGAACATCAGCCAGCGCAGCGGCAGGATCGGCGCGTGCGCGGTCAGCACCTCGCGGCCCTGCACGTCCTTGACGATCTCGACGCCTTCCTTCACGGGCGCGCCGTCGGTGCTGCGCGCCGCGGCGACGTAGGCAAGCCGCGACAGGTCGGTGTTGCGCAGCACCAGGCTGATGTCCGGATGCGCGATCAGCCGGCCGCGGGCGTCGATGACGAAGGCCTGGCCCTTGTTGCCGACCTTGATCTGCGAGACCACGTCCCAGATGAACTTCAGGTTGACCTCGGCGACGCTGACGCCGGCGTCGCGGCGCGCGCCGGCCATGGCGAGCGTCATGTAGGGCTCGGACTCGCGGCGGAAGTAGACCGGGCCGTAATAGATCTTGTGCGCCACGGCTTCGGTGAACTTCGGGTCCTTGGAGAAGTCGGTGCCGACGCCGACCGCGTCCATGGCGAGCCGCGACACCCGCAGCTGCTCCTTGCCGCTGGCGTCGAGCTGGGCGAGCTCGGTGATGGCCGGCACCTGGCGGAGCAGGCGCAGCGCGTCGAAGCGGCGCTGCTCCAGCGCGCTCGCGGTCCACGGCAGTTGCGTGGTCCAGCCGATCTGGCCTTCGATGTCCTTGATGAACTGGCCGATCTTGGCGGCGGCGGCCTCGGCCTGCTCGCGCTGGATGCGGGTCAGCGCCTGCTTGTTCTCCTGGTAGGAAAACCAGATTTCGAACAGGCCGTTGGTCAGCAGCGCCACGCACACCACGGCGACGAACAGCGCGACATACTTCCGGAACAGCCGGCTGCCGATGTGCGTCGCGGCGCTGGCCGACAGCCGGCGTATGAACCCGCCGGCGGGCCTTTCCGTCGCGCTGGCGACCTCGCTCGTCGTCATCCGATCGCCTTGTTGGGCCGTCACCCCGGACAAACTACACGACCCGGCGGCATCCGCGAAAGGGTCGGATGGGCTAAGCCCATATCGAACCATGCCATTTCGGGGACAAACCGGCCTGATCCGGGACCTGGACCGGGCAGCGCTCGTCTGCGAAGGTTGCCGCGGTTTTCGACGGAGCCGGCATCCCCCGCATGATGATCGACGTCTTCAACCACTTCATGCCCAAGGCCTATTTCGACCGCCTGGGCGATCTCATTCCCGGCCATCCGGTGCTGACTGCGTTCCCGCGGATCAAGACGCTGTTGGATGTCGATGCGCGCCGCGCGTTGCTGGACGAGTTCCCGGGCACCCAGCACGTGCTGTCGCTCGCCAACCCGCCGCCGGAGCTGATCGGTCCGCCGGAGCGGACGCCGGAACTGGTGCGGCTGGCCAACGACTCGCTCGCCGAAATCTGCCGCAAACATCCGGACCATTTTCCGGCATTCATCGCCTCGCTGCCGATGAACAACGTCGAGGCCTCGGTGGCCGAGGCCGATCGCGCGGTGAAGGAGCTCGGCGCGCGCGGCGTGCAGGTGTTCACCAACGTGGCCGGCGAGCCGCTGTCGGCGCCGAAATTCCGGCCGGTGTTCCAGCGCATGGCCGCGCACGATCTCGGCGTCTGGGTGCATCCGATGCGCACGGCGCAGTTCTCCGACTACGCGAATGAGAAGGAATCGCAGAACGAGATCTGGTTCAGCTTCGGCTGGCCCTACGAGACCACGGCCTGCATGACGCGGCTGGTCTATTCGGGGATTTTCGACGAGCTGCCAGGATTGAAGATCGTCAGCCACCACATGGGCGGCATGATTCCGTTCTTCTCCGGCAAGATCAAACTCGGCTTCCGCCAGATTTTCTTCGGTGCGGCAGACCGCAACCCCGCCGCGCAGGACGCCAAGCTGAAGAAGCCGCCGGTCGACTATTACAAGATGCTCTATGCCGATACTGCGCTCGGCGAGGTTGCGCCGACGCGCTGCGGCCACGCCTTCTTTGGCACCGGCCAATGCCTGTTCGCCACCGACGCGCCGTTCGATTTCGAGCAGGGCCGGGGGCTGATGCGCAACACGGTTGCGGCGGTGAACGCGCTGGAGATTTCGCAGGCCGACAAGGACGCGATCTTCGAAGGCAACGCGAAGAAGTTGCTCAAGCTTTGAGACTCTGCCGCGCTATGCCGCGAGCCAGGCTGTGCAGCAAAACGGCAGAGGGCGTATGAAGCTGCGTCGCGAAGCATGACGTCGAGTCGATGCGAAGAGGCATCGCCCATGATGAAGCTTGGCCTGTTCCTCGCCGGACCTGGACAACACATCGCCGCCTGGCGCCATCCGGCGACGGACGCCAGCGCCGGCCAGAGCCTGCGCCATTACGTCGACATCACGCAGCTCGCCGAGCGCGCGCTGTTCGATTTCGTCTTCAACGCCGACACCCAGTCGACCTTCGGCCCCGACGATATCAACGTCTGGAAGCGCAACACCGTCGGCCATGCGCATCGAGCCGATCACCCTGCTGGGCGCGCTCGCTGCGGTCACGCAGCATATCGGCCTGGTCTCGACCGCGACCACGACCTATCTCGATCCGTTCCATGTGGCGCGGATGTTCGCCTCGCTCGATCAGTTGAGCGAGGGCCGCTCCGGCTGGAACCTGGTGACCTCGTCGGCCGCCTCCGAAGCGCTCAACTTCAGCCACGCCGCCCATGCCGCGCATGGCGACCGCTATGAGCGCGCCGACCGAGTTCGTGCAGGTGGTGCACGGGCCTCTGGGACACCTTCGAGGACGACGCCTTCGTGATGGACAAGGCGACGGGGCTGTTCTTCGATCCGGCCAAGCTGCACATGCTCAACCACAAGGGCGAGCATTTCTCGGTGCGCGGGCCGCTGATGATGCGCCGCTCGCCGCAAGGCCGGCCGGTGATCGTGCATGCCGGCCAGTCCGAGGCCGGCCGCGCGCTCGCGGCGCAGACCGCCGAGGTGGTGTTCTCGGTCGAGCAGGACATCGACAAGGCGCGCGAGTTCTACGCCGACATCAAGAGCCGCGCCGCGCGCTACGGCCGCCCGCCGGAATCGATCCTGATCATGCCGGGCGTGCTGGCGGTGGTCGGCCGCACCAAGGCCGAGGCCGAGGACAAATACGACGGCTGCCAATCGCTGATCCATCCCGAGCTCGGCGTCGCGACGCTGTCCGATATGGTCGGCGATGGACCTGTCGCCGTATCCGCTCGACGGGCCGCTGCCCGAGGTGCCGCTGACCAACTCGCAGCAGGGCCGGCAGAAGGTCGTCGTCGAGATGGCGCGGCGCGAGAGGCTTGACCATCCGCCAGCTTTATCAGCGGGCGTCGCCGGCGCGCGGCGCACCGCATCGTCTTCGGCACGGCGACCGACATCGCCGACTCGCTCGAGCATTGGTACACGCAGCGGCGCCGCCGACGGCTTCAACATCCTGTCGCTGACGTTTCCCGACGGCTTTGCCGATTTCGCCGACGCTGGTGGTGCCGGAGTTGCAGCGCCGCAAGCCTGTTCCGCACGCAATACGAAGGCCGCACCTTGCGCGAAAATCTCGGCCTGCCGCGGCCGGCCAATCGCTATGCCGCCGCCCCGCAACAGACCGCGGCGGAGTGAGCAGAGCTACACCTCGACCACCAGATATTCCTCCTCGACCGAGATCGGAATCGTCTCGGCGACGTAGGGGCCTTTCACCAGGCTCTCGCCGGATTCCACCTTGACGTCGAACTGCCGCGCTCGCGTCGATTTCGGATCGCACCATGACTGCCCGGTGCGGATCTCGAACTCCCAGCCGTGCCAGGGGCAGCGCAGAAATTCCTGGTGCCGCGCCAGCCGGTAATGGCCGGGTCCGTCGGACTGCACCAGCGCGATCGATCCGGCCGGCGCACAGCGGGCCGCCCTCGTGCGGGCAGCGGTTGGCCAGCGCGAAATACTCGCCGTTGAGATTGAACACGCCGATCTCGCGGCCGTTGACGCTGACGATCTTGCACTCGCCCGGCGCGACATCGATGGCGCGGGCGACGACCTGCCGCTTCACGGCAGTCCGTACAGCGCTTTGGCGTTGTCGCGGAACACCTTGGCCTTCTGCGCCTCGGTCATGGTGAACTTGAAGGTGTGCAGCGGGTCGTCGAAGTCCCAGTGCGGATAGTCGGTCGAGAACATCAGCCGGTCCCAGCCCAGCCATTCGATCACCTCGGCGAGGTGCTGCGGATTGTCCGGCTCCTCGATCGGCTGGGTGGTGAACCAGACGTGCTGGCGCACGTATTCCGATGGCGGGCGCTTCACGTGCGGCGTCTCGCTCGCGCATCCGCTCCCAGTGCTTGTCCATCCGCCAGGCCAGCGCCGGCGCCCAGGCGAAGCCGCCCTCGATCAGCACCACCTTGAGCTTCGGGAAGCGCTCGAACACGCCGTCGAACACCAGGCTGGTCAGCGTGTTCTGCATCCCGGTGGTCGCCGCGTAGTGCTCCTCCATGTAGTAGGTCGGCCAGCCCGATCCGGTCGAGGCATGGCCGCCGGGGTAGCCCTGCACGTGCAACGCGATCGGCTTGTTGCAGCGCTGCGCCGCCTCGAAGATCGGCCAGTAGCGCTTATGGCCGAGCGGATCGCTGGACCGCGGCGAGATGATGATCTGCGAGAACGACGGATCGTCGGCGCGGGCGTCGATCTCGCTCACCGCGAACGCCGCGTCCTCCTGCGGCACCACGAGCCCGGCGCGCAGACGCGGCTCCGGCCGCACGAACGTCTCCAACTGCCATTCGTTGATGGCATGCGACAGCGCTGCGGCGAACTCCAGGTTGCGCTCCTCCATGCCGCCCTTGGAGAGCTGCATCAGCATGCCGACCTCGACGCCGTTGGGATCGAGATGTTGCTGCCGCATCAACGCGAGGTCGGAGCCCGGGCGGGCCGTCCTTGGGGAACGCGTCGGCCCGCATGCCGAACGCCGACATGCGCGGCCAAGCAAGTTGGCCGGACAAGCCTTGCCGCAGGTGCTCGCCGAACGTCTCCATGTGCTCGCGCCATCGCGCCGACATGAACGGATAGAGGTCTGACGGCTTGCGATACGCCGGATGGATGTCGCAATCGACGATGGCGAGCTTCGCGGCCGCGGTGGCGTGCCGAACCGGAATGTTCATCGCACGGCCTCCTTGTTGGTTGCGGCATTATCGCCGATTTGCGCCCCGTCCTGCAAACGCGGATAGGTTTCCAGCGGATTTTCGATCAGGATCCGCTTCACGGTGGAATCGGGCAGGCCGTCCGGCAGCACGTCGTCGCCATCGAACTGCCAGTGCGGATAATCGGTCGAAAACAGCAGCATCCGGTCGGAGCCGATGTGCTCCAGCGTGCTCTTGAGGGCCGCCATATCGCCCTTCGGCGTGTCCACTGGCTGAAGCGTTACGCGGACATGTTCGCGGATGATCTCGGCCGGCGATCGGTCGATCCAAGGCACTTCGGCGCGCATGCCGCGCCACGCCTTGGCGTTGCGCCACAGTAGATGCGGCAGCCAGGCGAAGCCCGATTCGATCAGCACCACGCGTAACGACTTGAATTGCTGGAACACGCCTTCGGCGAGGAAGCTCAGCAGTTGCATCTCGAACGCCGCCGACTGCGCGACGTAGTCCTGCACCCGGTGCGCCGGCCAGCCCGAGGCCATCGGCGCGTGGCGGTAGGTGCTGCCGGCGTGGATGCCGATAGCGAGCCCGAGCTGTTCGGCAGCGGCATAGATCGGCCAGTAGGTGCGGCGTCCGAGCGGCGCGTCGCCCATGGCGAACAGCAGCACCTGGACGAACCGGCGGTCGGCCGCCACCCGCCTGATCTCGGCGGCCGCGCGCTCCGGATTGTGCATCGGCACCAGGATCGAGGCGCGCAGCCGCGGCTCGCGGTCGAGCAGTTCCTTCGCCACCCAGTCGTTGACCGCGGCGCATAGCGCCATCGACATGTCTTCGTTGAACAGCGCCACCGCGCCATGCAGCACGTTGCAGATGGCGAACCGGCTGCCGAACGGCTCCAGCGCCTGACGGCGGATCGCATCGAGATCGCCGGCAGGCTCGTGGCGCCAATCGGGCCGCGCGCTGAGCGGCGAATTCGGCGGATAGCTGGTCAGGTTGAACGAGTATCGGGTGATGTGGCGGTCGACGAGCTGATCGCGCCAGTATTCATCGAGATAGGGCAGCAGCGCCGTCACGCTCGGCTGCGCCGGATGAAGATCGCAGTCCACCGCGCCTGTCAGGGGAGCCTTCATGAGCGGCCTTTCGTCGCCTCTCTTGCGGTTTGCACGCCGTTACGAAATGCTCGACCAAACGTAGTCAGGGAGGTTGCGATGTTCAAACGCTTCCGCCGGGCCGCCGTGGTCCTCGCCCTCGCCATCGGGCTTGCGCCCACGTCCAGCCACGCCCAGGACATTGAAATCCTGATGGCGCTGCCGGCACCGACGCTGACATTCAGCTCGGCTTTCCTCGCCGAGGATGCCGGATTCTACAAGAAAGAAGGCCTCAAGGTCTCGCATCGCATCCTGGTCGGCGTCGCTTCGCCGAACGCGGTGATCGCGGGCTCCGCCGACTTCACCATCGGCACCGGGCCGGTGTTCCTGCGTGCGGCCGCCGCGGGACAGCGGCTGTTTGCCATCGCCAACCTGATCGATCGACCGCTGGTCGAGTTGGTGCTGCGCAAGGACGTTGCCGAGGCCTCAGGCATCAACGACAAGACGCCGTTCGCCGAGCGCGCCAAAGCGCTGAAGGGCAAGACCATCGCCATCCAGGGCGTCGGCAGTATCATCCACGCCTGGGAGCGGCTGGTGGTGCATCGCGGCGGGCTCGATGTCGAGAAGGACGTCCGCATCGCGCCGATGGACCCGCCCGCCATGCTGCCGGCGATGACGAGCAAGTCGGTCGATGGCTTCGCCACTTCGCTTCCGTTCACCACCGAGCCCGTGCTCAAGGGTAGCGCCGTGATGCTGGCGAGCTTCACCACCGATGCGCCAGACCTGCTGCCGTTCAGCTACGGCTTGCTCTACACGCGGCCCGACATGTGCACCAAGCAACGCGAGAAATGCGTACGCGTGACTCGTGCGCTCGCGGCCGCCAACCGGTTCATCCTCGAAAAGCCGGATGAAGCGCTCGAAATCCTCAAGAAGCGCTTCGAGAAGATGGACCAGTCGGTGCTGGCCGCTGCATGGAAGACGGTGTCTGCGGCGCATGCCAAGGACCTGCACGTCACGGTGACCGGCCTCGAGCATTCGCAGCAGGTCAGCCTGGAGGCGAAGCTCCTCGCCGACAAGGACGCGCTGAAGAGTTTTGACGGGCTTTATACGGATGAGTTCATTAAGTGAGGGAGAGTGGTATCGCATTTCGACGGGGTCATGCGCGGGCTTGACCCGCGCATCGATGAGGCCGTGCCGTTGAACGCGACCTTATTACGTTACGGCTTCTGCGCGTGGCGCTCATCATGGATTGCCGGGCCTTCGCCCGCCGAAGGTCGAGGTCGCAGCGCACCTCGATGGAGGCTACGGCCCGCAGGCGGGTCAAGCCCGGCAATGACCGAGCCGATAGGCTCGGGTTGCTGCGAGAATCGAAAGGTCGGGACGAGCCCGGCCATGACGGCTTTGTTTGACGCTGAGTAAAAAACAAACGGGGCAGCGCAAGGCTGCCCCGTCGTTGCTTTGATCTTTCGATCACGCCGCCGCAGAAAGATTGCCGAACTTCTTCAGGTTCTCTTTCTGCTTCTCGTTGCGCGGCGGCAGCTTGAACAGCCGCGCCGCGGTGCCGCCGAGGATGTTGTGCTTGGCCTTCTCCGACAGGAACGGCAGGTCGGAGATCGTGGACGGCAGGTCGAAGTCCCAGTGCGGATAGTCCGAGGAGTACATCAGCTGCGTTTCCGCGTTCATCATGCGGAACGTGCACTCCAGCGCGCCGCATGTCCTGAATTTCCATCGGCTGCGACGAGTAGTACATGTCGCGCATATAGTCCGACGGCTTCTTCTTGAGCAGCGGCGCTTCCGACGGCCGCAGCATGTACTCGTGGTCGAGCTTCTGCATCAGGAACGGAATCCAGGCGAGGCCGGACTCGATCCAGACCACCGGCAGCTTCGGGAAAGCGCTCGCCCATGCCGTTGATCACCCAGTTGGTGCAGTTGAGGATGTTGTACCAGCTGAAGCCGAGCGCATGCACCGACAGGAAGCGGTTGCAGGTCTTGAAGATCGGCTCGGCCCAGTTCGGACCGGAATGGAACGACAGCACCAGGCCGCGCTCCTCGATCGCGCGATAGACCTTCATGTAGCTGGTTCTCGTGCACGCCGGTTGTTGCGCACGGTCGTCACCATGAAGCCGCCGACGTGCTTGCGGTCGCCGAACTTCTCGACCTGGCGCAGCGACTCGTCGGGATCGGAGAACGGCAGGCTCAGCATCGAGATAGAAGCGGCCGCCGGAATCCGGCAGCACCTTCTCGGTGAGCCAGCGGTTGTAGGCCCAGCACAGCTCGACCTCCATCTCCTTCTGCGGATGCAGGCCGATGCTCAGCATGCCGGTCGGGAACAGGCAGGAGTAGTCGACGCTCATCGCGTCCATCCAGCGATGGCCGAGCTGGACGTCGCGGTGTTGGCCGTCGGCGCCGTCGGTCTTCTCGGATGAACGCAGCGGATAGCGCGTGACGCGGCCGCCCATGTCCTGGTAGCCGACGGTCTGCGGCATGGACGCCGCCGCGGCCGCCCTTGTTGCAGCGACTGCATGGCTGAGCTGGCGCCAGCACGTCGTTCTCCATGAACGGCAGGATCTCGCGGTAGTGCTCGTTCTCGTAGTGGTGGGCGTCGACGTCGACGATCATCATGTCGTCGAGCTTGCGCTGCACCGCCTGCTTGCGGGCATGAGCGAGCAGCCGGCTGGTGTTCAACTCCTCGATCGGTACGCGTCGGCCGCGATCAGCAATGAGGTCCATGGTGTTTCTCCTGAGTCCAAATATTCCGTTCTGACGGTAGCGCGATCAGCGCCCCGTCCAGCTCTGCCACATTCCGAGTTCGAACACCGCAAGATTGGCGGCGCGCAACAAGCCGCTCGCCGTCACCATGACGCCGGTCGGGCTGACAACCTGTCCTTCCGCGATCGGCGTGTACTTGGCGCCGTTCTCGACCTGCGCCGAATAGACCCGGCACAATGCGCCCATCAGCGCCTGCATCGCTTCCTCGGAGATCGCGTTGTCGCTTTTCTTGAACGCGGTCTCGATCTCCTTGGCCAGCTTGATCGCGTCGGCCGACAGCCCGTTGCGGCACCTTCGATCTTCGGCGCTCGTGGCTGGCGGCAGCTTTCGGCTTCGCGGCCGCTGGCGGGCGGCGCGCCGCTTTGCGCGGCGGCCTTAGGCGACGACATAGATCTCGTCCCCTTTTTGCAGGACTTGATATTTCTTCAGCTTCATCTTCCGGTCGGAGACGCACTCGCCGGTCTTCATGTCGTATTCCATGCCGTGCCACGGGACAGACGAAGTGCATCTCGGTTTCGGAGAAGTAGAGCCCCTGCGAGGTCTTGTCCGGGCGCAGCCGCTCCTCGACCTTGGCGATGGTCAGGCCCTCGCAGGCCGGTCCGCCCTGGTGCAGGCAGAAATTGCTGTAGGCGTAGAACTGGCCCTCGTGCCGGAACACGCCGATTTCGTTCTCGCCGACGAACACGATGCGGCGGTCGCCATCGTTCATTTCCGAAGCTTTCGCGACGAACTTTTCGGCCATGCGATGTCGTACCCTTTTGATGGCCGGCCGGCGTTCCGGGCGGGCCTTCGACTTCCCAGGATTATAGGCCGGATTTCAGACCGGTTCTCTCTGATGTTGGCGTCGAATTTGCTCCCTCCTGGGCGCGAAAGCAACCGGCGCCAGTGCCGGGGGAGGGATGCAAAAGCCGTCGCCGTTTCGGCCCCTGTGCGGTAGGATTTGGCGGTAAACTGCCTGCTTCGGCCGGAGTGAACCGTCGGCCCGGCCATGCCGCACCGCAACGCCAGACTTCGGAGACTCGACCATGACCCAAGCCAGAATCAACGGCCTGCGCAGCATCGAGCTGGCGCGTGCATCGACCTGCAGAAATCTGCCGAATTCTACCGCCAGGTCTGGGCGCTGGAGGACGTCGCCGCCGAGGGCGACACGCCTCCATCTGCGCGGCACCGGCCGCGAGCATCACGTCGTCACGCTTGCGGGAGCGGCCGCGCGCGGGGCTGCTGGGGGTGCATTTCTCGGCGCCCGATCGCGCCACGGTCGACGCGCTTCACGCCCAGGCCAAGGCCATGGGCGCCAAGGTCGGCGACGCGCCGGCACAGCTCGATAACAGCGCGGGCGGCGGCTACGGCTTCCGGCGTCAGCACGCCGGAGGGCCATCCGCTTGTGATCTCCTCCGATGTCGCGCGCCCATGGCGAGGCGATCGAGGACCGCACCCGGCCGACCAAACTCACCCATGTGGTGCTCAACAGCGCCGAGGTCGAGAAGCAGACCGCGTTCTTCCTCGACGTGCTCGGCTTCAAGTGGAGCGACTCCACCATGATGATGGATTTCGTCCGTTGCTGCTCCGACCACCACAGCGTCGCCTTTGCGCGCGGCAACGGGCCGTCGCTGAACCACATGGCCTACGAGATGCCGAACATCGACGGCCTGATGAGCGGCGCCGGCCGCGTGCGCAAGAGCGGCTACGAGATCATGTGGGGCGTCGGCCGGCATGGCCCCGGCAGCAACGTGTTCTCGTATTTCGTCGAGCCGAACGGCTTCGTCACCGAATACACCACCGAGGTCGATCAGGTCGACGACAATTACGTCGCCCACGACGCGCAAATAGTGGAACGAGCAGAATATCTTCCCGTGCCGCTGGAACATGGCGGCGCGCGCCGTCTCCGTTCTGCCGCAAGGCGATGGGCGGCGAGGTCTACGAGGAGGAGAACCGGCGCTGCGAAGAGGTGATGGCGCAGGCTCTCGGCCGCTGACGGTCACTTGCGACGGTCACTTGCGAAAGCGCGTGGCGTAGGACGTATCCTCGAACTTCTGTTCGACGATCCATTTCGCCACCTGCTGGTGGTGAGCGAACCATACGCCCTTCTGCCCGCGCAGATACTCCAGAAGCTGCCGGAAGATCGCGGTCATCGCCGGCCGGCCGCCGAAATGGGCGTGGATGCCGATGTTGATCAACCCGCCGGGCTCGCACGGCGTAGAGATAGTCGAACATGTCCTTGTAGACATCGTGGTAGATTCGCGGGCTTGCCCGCAAAGCGCGGTTGTCGACAAAATCGCTCCACGGAATGACGACGATCCTGCCGCTCCTGGTCTGCTGCTGATAGGGCACGCTTGCGTCGAGCGCGTCGGAGCACCATTGCAGCTTGGCTTCGGCGAGATATTCGACGGTGTTCTCCGACCAGCCGTAGATCGGCGTGACCCAGCCGGTGGGTCGCTTGCCGGCTGCCTTCTGCAGTGCGTCGAGCGTCTTCTTGATGGTTTCGCGCTCGCGGTCCGCGCTCATCGAGAACAGCGTCTGGTCCTGCAGCCAGCCGTGGCCGGCGACGTCGTTACCGGACTTGGCGAATTCCGCCACTGCCTCGGGCCACAGCTCGGCGCTGCGGCCGTTGCAGAACAGCGTCGCCGGGATTTCGAGGTCCTTCAGATTGCGGGCGAGCCGCCAGATGCCCTCGTTGCCGCCGAAGCGCGACCAGTTGATGCCGGCCACGTCCTTCGAGCCGGCGGCCAGCGGCGTGGTGCGCGGAAAATAGCTCGGCGCCTTGCCCTCGCTCCAGGTCTCCAGCAGGACGCTAACGACCACGGCGACGCGGTTGCCGTAAGGCCACACCAATGCACGCTGCATCGTCGGGCTCCCCCGGCGAAATTCCAGCACGGGCGGCGGTCGGGAGTCCATGGCTCCGGTCTATTGACAGGCGCCCACGCGCCCAAGCTTGATGCGTCGTCACTTCAGTGGAGCCGAGAATGATCGTCGATTTCCAGCAGCACTACACGCCGGCCGAGATGCTCAAGGGCGACCCGAAGTCGCTGACCGTCCAGGTCGATGAGCGCGGCAATCCGAACTACCTGCTCAATCCGCTGCTCGGCGATCTTTCGGCCCATGTGAAGATGATGGACCACGCCGGCATCGACGCCGGCGTGCTGTCCTGCGGCGTCGGCTTCGATCAGCCCGACCTGAAAATCTGCCGGGCGATCAACGACCGCATGGCGCAGGCCGAGAAGGATCATCCCCGGCCGCTTCATCGGGCTCGCCCATGTGCCGGCGCTGAAGCCCGACGAGGCCAAGGCGGAGCTCAAGCGCTGCGCCGTCGATCTCGGCTTTCCCGGCGTGGTCATCGCCTCCGAGATGCAGGACCAGGCGCTTGACGCCGAAGGCTTGCGTCCGTTCTGGAACGCGCCTGCGCCGAGCTCGGCCTTTACGTCTTCATCCATCCGCTGGCGAAGGTGATCAACTGGAACCGGATGGACGCCGACGATCTCGGCCGCATGTTCGGCTGGGAATTCTCGCTGATCGTCGCCACCATCCGCATCATCAACTCCGGCCTGCTCGACGAGCTGCCGGACCTGAAAATCCATTTCTCGCATTTCTCCGGCGGCATCGGCCGTTACCGCGGCCGCTACAACGGCTTCCAGCAGCGCACCAAGTGGGGCACCTCGCAGATCAAGGGCCACAACCGGCAGCCGAAGCGTCCGGTCGACTATTATCTGAACAACAAGCTGTACTACGATTGCGCCGGCTGGGCCGGCCCCGATCCGTGCGGGCCGCTCGGCGCTGACTGGGTGAAGTTCGGCTTGCAGGAGCTGGCGCTGTCGCAGTGCGTTTTCGCCACCGACTACCCGCAGGCGATCCGCGATCCGGGCGAGGTCGACGCCTACGTCAAGGCCTGCGAGGCGCTCGATCCCAACGCCAACGCCCTGGTGCATGGGCTCAACGCCGAGAAGCTGATCCCGAACATCAAAGATCGGGTGGCGAAGCGGAAGATATAAATCTCGTCGACGGTCTCAAACAAGGAGTTGTCGTGATGACCGACCGCAGCAAGCATCCGATCGTGCATTTCGTCGGCAGCATTCCGCTGCCGGATAGCGAAACCGTGTTCCGCACGCTTTCGAAGGCGGTGGGGCCGCATCTCGTTCGGTTGCCCGACGGCGAGACCGGCATCCGCAAGACCTGGATCAGGTTCCTGCAGGATGTGCTGTCCGGCAACTCGGCAATCGAGTTCGCCAAGGACGTGCCGCCGTTTCAAGTTCACGCAATGGGACGGCAAGGTGATCCGCGAAATCCCGCGGCTGCGCGTTAAGCCGGGCGCCACCATCGATCCGGCGACGTTCAAGACCGGCTATGCCGACATGGCGATCGAATCCTGGGCGGTGTTCGAGCGGTTGCAAAAGGCGGGCGACATTCCGGCCGGCGTGAAATTCCAGGTCTGCATCCCGACGCCGATCGCGCCGACCTACAACAACATGGTGCCCGGCGACCGGCCGAAGCTGTTGCCGCCGCTGACGCAGCATTTCCTCGGCGAGGTTGCCAAGATCGCCAAGGCGCTGCCGAACGACCGCATCGCGATCCAGTGGGACGTCTGCCAGGAGGTGCTTGCCTGGGAAGGCTACTACGACAAGGGCCCGGTCGATTTCCGCACCGAGATGCATCGACGTGCTGACCAAGATCGGCGACGGCGTGCCGGCCGGCATCGAGTTCGGCTATCACCTCTGCTACGGCAGCCCGGCCGACGAGCACATGGTGCTGCCCAAGGACATGGGCATCATGGTGGAGATGACCAACGCGGTCGTGGCCGGGGTGAAGCGGCCGATCCAGTTCTTCCACATGCCGGTGATCAAGTCGCGCACCGACGACGCCTATTTCGCGCCGCTGAAAGATCTAAAGCGGCGGCCCGAAACCGAGCTTTATCTCGGCCTGATCCACCACAACGACGCGCAGGGCGACGCCGCGCGCCTCGCGGCGGCGCGGCGGCATGCGCGGGTCGACGGCATCGGCACCGAATGCGGCATGGCGCGCGGCGATCCGGCGCGGCTGCCGGCGCTGCTCGCGGCGCACGCCAAGGCCGCGGAGAGCGTGGCGTAAATGACAAGGCCCTCCGCGACGGCGGAGGGCCTTGTCTGCAACCGGATTACGTCCGGTTAGGGACAGGGATGTCGCATGCCGTCGTAGCCGAGATAAGTGCCGCTCGACGGATCGTAGGACCGGTAACGCTGCGCGCAGTACTGATCGTCGCCGCCTGAATCCGGAACCGCCGCGTAGGCGCCTCGTACTGACCACCATCGCCGTACGCGTAGTCGCCGTAACCATTGCCATAGTAGGGATCGTCCGCCATAGCCATACCCGTAGGCCGCGCCGCCCACCAAGGCGCCGGTGGCAAAGCCGGCACCGAAACCGCCGCCGAAGCCACGGCCGCCGTGCCCATCGCGTGCCGCGCCATCCGTTGCGTGCCGTTGCCGGCGAATTGCTGCGACCGCCCAGCACTGGTTCCAACTCTCGCGCGTGCAACGCCGGAACTCCCGACGCTCCTGGCCGCCGCCATAAGCTGCCTGGCGCCAAATCGCTTCTGGCACCGCCAACGCTCCTGGCGCCGCCTGCCCCGACATGCGCGGCGCCGGCATGTCCGCCGCCGCCAATATGTCCGCCACCGCCGCCGCCATGTCCGCCTCGCGGTTGTGCCATCACCGGAGCCACGGCCGCGAGCGAGGCCGCCAACGCGGCGGCCATCACGATTGCCAGACTTCCTGAACTGCATTATGGTCTCCCAATCTTTTCTGATGCCGTCAGTTAGATATCGTGAGTTAACTGTGCCGGTCTGTAGGAGTTCCAGGATCGCACCGGCTGGACCGATGAAGTTTCGGACAGGTTCGTTGAGTCGCGCTGACCTGACTCGATGCGGGCGCCTGCCGCCCTATGGTGGCCACAGTTCCGGCAGGTTGGTTGATGCGTTGCAGGGGCCTGGTTGTTTGCGTGCGGCGGAGGGTGTGGCGTGATCTGACTTAATCGGCTGCTGAGGAGCGCACGAAGTGCGCGTCTCGAAGCATGTGACCGCCCCATCTTTGCGAGACGCCCGCTGCGCGGGTTCCAAGGATGAGGGCGGCGAATGATCGGCTACTTCTGCTCCGGCGCGAACGCCTTGGCGTAGCGCTCGGCGATGTCGGCCGGCGTCGCGGCGACCTGCGCCACCACCTTGTCGATCTCCGTCGCCCGGTACGAAGTCGATCTCGATCTTGGCCTTGTCCGCCTCGGCCAGGAACTCCTTGTCCTGGCAAGCTCCTCGAACGCCTTGCGCAGGATCGCGATCCGCTCGGGCGGAACCTCGGGCGGCGCAACGAGCGGGCGCGCCGCCGTCTTCTGCGTGAAGTGCAGCTCCAGCACCTTGCGGTCGGCGTCGTTCTTGATGAAGTCCAGCGCGTTCGGCAGCTTGCCAAGCTCGGGCTCGTTCTTCAGCGCGCCTTGCAGCAGCACGGTCACCTGCTTGTCGGCGAGCCATTGCGGCCGCACCGCCTTGACGCTCGACCATGACCAGTCGGCGATGCCCTGCACCTCGCCGCGCTCGATCGCGAGCGCGATCTGCGCCGTGCTGTTGTAGCCGGTGACGACCTTGAATTTGGTGCCGATCAGCGAGTTGTAGAGCCTCGGCGTGGTCTCCGGATCGACGCCGGTGATGCCGCCGACGATCAGCTCCTTGTCGAACAGGTCCTTGGCGGTCTTGAAGCGGTGTGGTGTGCCAGGCGAGCGTCACCGCGACCTCGCTGTTGAGGCTGCCGAGCCAGTGGAATTTCTCGATGTCGAAGCGCACGCCCGATGGATAGATCAGCTTGGCGAGCAGCACGCCGCGCTGCAGCAGCGCGATGGTGGTGCCGTCCTTCATGCGCGGTGCTGAACATCATGTTGGCGGCGGCGATCCGCGACGGCATGTTCTGCACGATGATCGGTCGGATTGCCAGGAATGTGCTTGCCGAGATGCCGCGCCGTCAGCCGCGCCTGAAGGTCGTAGCCGCCGCCGACTCCGGCGCCGACGATCAAGGTGACCTGCTTGCCGGCGTAGAAATCGTCCGCGGCCGCGGGCGGCGGCGAACGCCAGCAGCAAAGCCGCCGCGGCCGTGCAACGAAGAAACGCGATCCGCTGGATCATGGTGGGTCTCTCGTTGCCGGATTATCGCTCGTTTTCGCATGGCTGCCTACGCTTGACCGCTGCGATGGGGTGCGGCCTTATCGCCCGGTATCGAGGGAGGACGTGTTGAAGGCCATTGTCATTCGTGAGTTCGGCCCGCCGAATGTGATGAAGTTCGAGGAGGTGCCGTCGCCGGAGCCCGGCCCGGGCGAGGTGCTGATCAAGGTTCACGCCGTCTCGGTCAACCGCACGCTCGATTGCGTGGTGCGCGCCGGAAAATACGCGCGGCGCGTTACGTTGCCGCTGACGCCCGGGCGTCGATCCTTCCGGCATCGTCACCAAGCTCGGACCGGGCGTGACCGACCGCAAGGTCGGCGACCGGGTCACGGTGCAACTGCGCACCAGCTCCGACAGCGGCGCCGATTCGATCCGCAATCTCGGCGTTCACGCCTGGGGCGGCTATGCCGAATACGTCTGCGCGCTGGCCGAGCGTACCGCGATCGTTCCCGACGGCCTCGATTTCGCCACCGCGACCGTGGTGTCGCGCCATGCGCCGACCGCGTTCACGCTGCTGCGCGACAAGGCCAAGCTGCAGGCCGGCGAATGGGTGCTGGTGATGGGCGCGGCCGGCGGCCTCGGCAGCGCCGGCATCCAGGTGGCGAAATATCTCGGCGCCAAGGTGATCGCGGCGGCCGGCGCCGACGACCGCGTCAAGGTCGGGCTCGATCTCGGCGCCGACGCCGGCGTCAACTATCGCGCGCAGGACCTGACCATCGAGGCGATGCGCATCACCGAGGGCAAAGGCGTCAACGTCGTGTTCGAGAACATCGGCGATCCGACCACGTTTCCGAAGGCGTTCGCAGCGCTGGCGCGCCGCGGCCGCCTGGTGACCGCGGGCGGCCACGGCGGCACCAGCGTGCCGCTCGACGTCAACCGGCTCTACCAGAACCACCTCACCATCATCGGCGCCACCGGCGAGACGCCCGGACGACGTGACGCTGGCTCTCAAGGCCGCGGCCGAGGGAAAGTTCAAGGGCGCTGATCGACCGCATCATGCCGCTGTCGCAGGCGGTGCAGGCGCACGAGCTGATCGAGGGCCGCGGCGGCCTCGGCAAGATCATCCTCGATCCGACCAAGTGAGTGCTCCCATGAGCAACCTCAACACCATCCGCACCGACGTGGTCGGCAGCCTGCTGCGGCCGGCGGCGGTGATCGAGGCGCGCAAGAAATTCGACGCCGGGAGATCGGCGAGGCAGCGCTGCACGCGATCGAGGATGATGCCGTGCGTGGTGCGGTGAAGTTGCAGGAGAGCGTCGGCCTCGACGTCGTCAGCGACGGCGAGATGCGCCGGCTCAACTTCCAGGACAGCTTCGGCGCCGCGGTCGAAGGCTACGACGCGAGCCAGAGCACGCTGCAGGCCTACACCCGGAGGGTCGAGGGCGGTACCGCGCTGCGCCGCTGGGAGGTGCCGGTGCAGGAGAAGGGCACCGCGATCTCGCACCGCCGGCCGGTGACCTCGCGATTGAGGCTCAAACGCAATGTGCCGCTTGAGGAATACCAGTTTCGTCGCCGACATCGCGAAGACGCCGGCGAAAGTTTCGCTGATCGGCCCGGACCGCATCAGCCAGCGATTCGACCACCAGAACTCGAAAGCGGTCTACAAGGACATGGACGCGTTCATGGCCGACGTGGTCGCGATCCAGAGCGCAGATGATCAAGAGCGTGGTCGACGCCGGCTGCCGCTACGTCCACATCGACGCGCCGGGCTATACCGCCTATGTCGACGAGCCGTCGATGCAGCAGATGCGCGATCGCGGCGAGGACCCGGCGGAGAATTTCTCGCGCTCGCTCAAGGCCGACGCCGCGGTGATTGCGAATTTTCCCGGCGTCACCTTCGGGATTCATCTTTGCCGCGGTAACCAGCGCAGCATGTGGCACCGCGAGGGCAGCTATGACGCCATCGCCGAGCGGCTGTTCACCGAGTTGCCGCACCATCGCTTCCTGCTGGAATACGACAGCCCGCGCGCCGGTTCGTTCGCTCCGCTGCGTTTCTTGCCAAAGGGAAGATCGCGGTGCTGGGCCTGGTCAGCACCAAGGTGCCGGAGATGGAAAGCATCGATGCTCTCAAGCGCCGGATCGACGAGGCGGCCAAGGTGCTGCCGCTCGACCAGATCGCCATCAGCCCGCAATGCGGCTTCGCCTCCGATGTTGTCGGCAATTTGATCAGCGCCGGCGATCAAAAGCGCAAGCTCGAGATCGTGGTCGAGACCGCGCGGCAGGTATGGGGATAGGGATTGCGGCAGGGCCGCCACATTCACGCGATTGATGTTTCCGCGTGATCGGTTTCATTCCCGATATTTGAGTCACATTGGTTTGATCGCACAGTGCGTTTAGTGCGCTTGTTGGCGCGCGAGCCGCGAATAGATTGACACCCGTCAAGACAAGAAACGTCAGGGGTGGACCGCCTTCGGTGGGTTAACTCGTAACGCAACAAACGTAAGGTCACGACAATGAAAAAACTTCTGATGTTGACGGCTGCTGCCGGGATTGTCTTCGCACTCGCCGAGCCGACTTTGGCCGCTCAACGAGTGCATCGCGGTGTCGATGCCTATGCCAGCGGCGACCTCGATCGCAGCGGAGCCTACAACTTCGGCCCGTAAACGGCCGGGCTACCTACGACTTTGCCTCGACTTCTGGCCGTCCCGTGTACGATGGCCAAGCCAATACGCCGGCGGAGCACATCTACAGCAACGCTCCGAACGGCGGTGTGAACCTGCCGTATCCGGACCGTCCGTACGGCGCGCCCGGATAGCTGGTAACCACAGCAACGAAAACCCCGGCAGCAATGCCGGGGTTTTCCTCTTCCTGCTGAAGAGGCTTTGTCTTCACATCTTGAGCAGCTTTCGGGCATTGCCCTCGGCGATCAGCGCACGGTCCTTGTCGCTGACCGGCGCTGCTTC
Organism: uncultured Alphaproteobacteria bacterium; assembly: GCA_963702635.1. Classification (GTDB taxonomy): domain Bacteria; phylum Pseudomonadota; class Alphaproteobacteria; order Rhizobiales; family Xanthobacteraceae; genus Z2-YC6860. The sequence continues at coordinate 431,544 of CAVPDL010000001.1, read as the reverse complement.
AGCCATTTGGTGCCGAGCGCAGCTTTGATGTACGGCCAGTCGACCGCAAACAGGATGCGATCGATGCCCATCTCGGCGATCGCGCAGGTCAGCGCCGAGTTGGAGAACGCGCCGCTGGTGGTCAGCCAGAAGTGCGTCTTGTAGTAGTCGGCGAACGACTTCGGCATCTTCAGCCCGGCTTGACCAGGTTGTGATCGGTGCGCCACAGCGTGTAAGGCGCGGTCTCACCGAGATGGCCAACGATGATCTTCAGCGTTGGATACTGGTCGAACAGGCCCGAGGTGATGAGGCGGAACGTGTGCGTCAGCGTCTCCAGGCCGAAACCCATCGGCGAGCCTTGCAGCGGCGCGCCGTGGTCGTGGAAGAACGCCTCGACGATCGCGGGCTTGATCGGCGAGGGATGGATGTAGACCGGCACGTCGAGCTTGGCGGCGCGTTCGAACACCGGCCAGAACTTCTTGTCGTCGACGAACTGGCCGCGGCTCGTGCCCATGATCATGGCGCCGAGCAGGCCGAGCTTGGTGACGCCGCGCTCCAGTTCGTCGGCGGCAGCCTTGGGATCGGGCAGCGGCAGCGCGGCAAAGCCTTTGAAGCGCTTCGGGTTGGCCTGGATCTCTCGTGGAGGAAATCGTTCGAGGCCTTGGCCGTCGCCACCGAAGCTTCCGGATCGAGGTTGCCTGCGGCGGGATTGTTCTCCGACATCACCGCGATGTCGATGCCGGCTTCGTCCATGTCCTTGAGGAACAGGGTGCTCATTTCGTCGAGCTTCTTCTGGATCGGGCCGGCGCGCGGCGGAATCACCTTGCGCAGGCCGGCGATGTGAAGTGCTCTTCGATGGCGATGATGGCCATGGCTGTTCCTCTCTCAGTCTAATGAAGATGGCCGGGGCGGGGCCCGGCCATCAGGATCGATTGGATCGCTCGTGCGCGTTACAGCGCTGACGTGCTCGATGAACTTCTGCGGCGGCGGATCGCCCCACTGCGACACCAGCGCCTCCTCGGCCGAGAGCAGGTTCGAGCCGTTCTTGATGTTGAGCCGGTCGCTGTCGGCCCAATGCTCGTGCACGCGGCGCCACGGGTCGGCCCAGTAGTCGTAGACCTGGCTGCCGAGCAGATGGCGGCCGATGCCCCACATGTGCTCGTACTTGCCGGTGTCGCGCATGTGCTGGTGGCCCATGAACACGTCGTCCATGTCCTGCACCTCGAACGAGATATGGTTCAGGCCGGCGTGGCTGTGGTTGATGGCGAAGAACACGTGATGGTCGACGAAGGTGTCGCCGCGGTCGCATGCGGTTGAACGAGCCGATCAGGTTGTCCTTCTCGCCGGCATAGACGTCGTCGGAGCAGATGAAGCCGAGGTGGTGGCGGAACCAGTTCACGGTTTCCTTCACCTTCGGCGTGCCGAGCACGCGCGTGGGCGATGCGCTTGACCCGCGACGGCGCCCTTCGGAATGCGCATCAGGTCGCCCGGCGCGCGCAGTCGGCGCATAGCCGGAGTTGAGCATCTGGCGCGGCGCCGGGATTTCCGGTACCTTGTCCATGCCCCAGACCACCTCGATCTGGTAGCCGTTCGGCTCGGTCAGCGCGGACGCGCTTGCCGCCGCCGGGCTCGTCGAGGTTCTCGATGCCCGATGCGCCGGGCACCTTGGCGAAGGCTCTTGAGATCGTCCTCGCTCGCGGCGTGGTAGGCGATGCCGACGAACTTCGGCTCGCCCTTCTCGGTGATGTGCAGGTGGTGCACCGGATCGGTGCCGCGATAGTAGATCGCGTTGTTGGTCTTGGCGCTCTGGACCAGCCCGAAGTTCTCAAGGAACTCCGCCTGCAGGTCGAGGTCGGGCGAGCGCAGGCGCGCATAGGCGATATCGGTGACCTTGATGACTGCCATTGTTTCCTCACCCTGAGATACGGGGCTGCTCTCGTCGCCCCATCTGGCCGCGACGACTATCGCAGCCGGTCCGGCGAGGCAATTTGCGCCGGCGCGCTGTCAGACCAGATATGCGCGCCGCTTTGCACGGCGGCTGGCCGGGGTCTGGGGCGATGTGCTGTATTCCGCGCCAAAGCATAAGGGGAGGAATTCGTGAAACTTGTGCTGTTTCAATCGGCTCCGAACGGCGAGGTCTTGCCGGGCCTGATGACCGATCGCGGCGTGGTCGACATTTCCGGCGCGGTCAAGAAGAGCCACACGCCGCAGCTCACGATGCAGGGCATCATCGACGATTTCGACCGGCTGCAGCCGGCGCTGGAGAAGCTCGCCGCCGAGGGCAAGGCCGTGCCAGCCGGCCAGGTGCGGCTCAAGCCGCCGCTGCCGCGGCCCGGCAAAATCCTTTGCTGCATCGCCAACTACTGGGAGCACGCGCAGCGCGAGGCGCGGCCGCTCAACATGTTCATGAAGAACCCGGACGCGGTGATCGGGCCGGGCGACACCATCATGCTGCCGGAATACACCGTGCCCTGGGCGTTCATGCACGAGGCCGAGCTTGCGCTGGTGATCAAGGGCCCGGCCAAGATGGTGAAGCAGAAGGACTGGAAGAGCGCGGTGTTCGGCTACACCACGCCTGATCGACGTCTCGGCGCGCGAGCTCGGCCGCCGCACCTGGCCGGCGATCCCGCTGACGAGCTGGCTCGGCAAATCCTTCGACACCTTCGCGCCGATCGGCCCGTGCATCGCCACCGCCGACGAGATCAAGGACCCGAACGACCTGATCGTGCGGTTCTGGGACGACGGCCAGCTGCGCCACAACTACAACACCGACGACATGGAGCACCGCGTGCCCGAGCTGGTCGAATGGGCCACCACGGTGATGACCATGAACTCGGGCGACCTGATCGCCTGCGGCACCAACCACGAAGGGCTCGGCTTCCTGCAGGACGGCGAGACGGTCGACATCGAAATCCAGAACATCGGCAAGATGACGCTGAAGGTCCGCGATCCGCTCAAGCGCACCTGGGAGAAGGGCGTCTACATGGGCGCCGACTCCACCAATCCGGACGCCGTGAAGCGCCATCGCCCGCAGGGCGGCCCGACCGCGACCGGCGCGATCTGATGACAATGCTGAGTCGCCACGGATTGCCCTCCCCCCGCGAAGCGGTGGGGAGGGTCGGCGAGCGAAGCGAGCCGGGGCGGGGGGACCTTCGTAACGCCCCCCACTCCCGACCCCTCCCCACCGCTTCGCTGCGCTACGCGGGGGGAGGGGAGACTGCACCGCCTCATTCAAGACGAACTGGATCAGACCTTTGACACTTCTTCCCCTCACTCTCGCCGTCCAGCCACTACGACCACGTCACCGATCTCGCCAACGGCCGCGTGCCGGTCGAGGGCGTGGCGCTGACCTTCCTCACGCTTGCAGATCGAGGAGATTTTCTTCCGCCAGTTCAACTATGGCGACTTCGACGCCTCGGAGGTCTCGATGGGCAAGTACTGCTCGCTGGTCTCGCAGGGCAACTCGCCGCTGGTCGCGATCCCGGTGTTTCCGTCGCGAGTGGCGCGGCATTCTTCGATCTACATTCGCCGCGACGGCGCGGTGAGAGAGCCGTCCGATCTCAAGGGCAAGCGCGTCGGCATCCCGGAATGGGCGCAGACCGCCTCGGTCTATTCGCGCGGCTTTATCCAGCACCAGTACGGCGTCGATCTCGCCTCGATCCAATGGGTGCAGGCCGGCGTCGATCAGCCGGGCCGAGCCGGAGAAGGTCAAGCTCAACCTGCCGCAAGGCATCAACTACACGGCGGCACCGGACAAGAGCCTCAGCGGCATGCTGGTGTCGGGCGAGATCGACGCAGTGCTGTCGGCGCATCCGCCGTCCTGCTACGAGCACGGCCATCCCAACGTGATGCGGATGTTCGAGGACTATCTCGATGTCGAGATGAAATACGTCAAGGACACCGGCATCTATCCGATCATGCACACGATTGCGCTCAAGCGCGAGATCGTCGAGCGCAATCCGTGGGTGGCGGCGCAACCTGTTCAAGGCGTTCGACGAGGCGCGGCGGCGCAGCGTCGAGCGCGCGCTCAACTGCACCAGTTCGACCTTGCCGCTGCCGTGGTGCTACGAGTTCGCCAGGAAGATGCAAGACGTGGTCGGCAAGGACCTGATGCCCTACGGCCTCGACGCCAACCGCGTCACGCTCGATGCGTTCCTGCAATACGCCTTCGAGCAGGGCGTCTGCCACCGCAAGCTCAAGCCGGAAGAACTGTTCCCGCCGCAGGTGCAGAAGAGCTTTCGGGTTTGACGCAAGCGCTGATGTCATCGTCCGCGAAGGCGGACGATCCAGTAATCGCTGCTATTGAATGCCTCATCGGCGCCCGCGAGTACTGGATGCCCCGCATGCGCGGGGCATGACGGGTCAGAGTATGCCGAGGCTCAACCCAGCGCGGTGATGCCGGCCTGCGCGATCTGCTCGTCCTCGTGCGACTGCACGCCGGAGACGCCGATGGCGCCGACGCATTCGCCCTGATGCAGGATCGGCAGGCCGCCCTGGAACATCACGCCCGGCGTCGGGAACGTCACGAAGGCCGGCCGCTCCTTGACGCGGTCCTCGAAGAACTTGGTCGGCGCGCTTGGTCAGCGCCGCGGTCTTCGCCTTGCCCATCGCGACTTCGGACGCGATCGCGCCGGTGCCGTCGAGACGCTCGAGCAGCAGCGCCGCGCCGCTGTCATCGACGATGGCGATGGCGACGTTCCATTTGTTCTTCTGCGCTTCGGCTTTGCAGGCGGCCATCATCTTGTGGCAGTCGTCGGCGGTCAGGGCAGGTTTGTTACGCATGGCGTTTCCTCATGGTCGGAGACGGTGGTGGCGGAACAGTCTCGGGTATTGAGGCGGCCGTCAACCGGGGATGGTGCCGTTTTATCCTGGGGAATGCAGCACCAGGATCTGATACGCGGTAAACAGGATTTCAAGCAGGATAAGCCCCACGATGATGAGCTCCAGCCGCAGTGACCGTTCGGTATCGATGATGTCGGCGAGCGCCTTCGCTGTGTCGGAGATCACCGTGAGCTTGCGCGTCAGCACATCGGCGCGCTCCTTCAGCTCGTATTCGTCCTCAAGCCGCGCGTAGAGCCGCTCAAGGTCCGGCCGCTCCCAGAGCACGTCGGGTTTTTCGGCGACCGCGACCAGACCGGACACCCGGTGCTGGACAAGCAACGCGTTGCCGATGTGCTTGAGGATCGCGCGGCGGCCGCCCGGCGTGCGTCCCCGCTCCGCAAGCTGACGCGCGAGAGGCTCGATCACGTCGAAGACGGCCGCGACGTTCCTCTCATCGTGCGCCAGGATCACGCTGGTGGCGAGCGCGTCGGCGATCAACAGCATATGTTCGTTGGTCAACGCCTTCAGCACGATCGTGCCGCCAGGGAGAATCTGTTCGTCCTTGTCCGGCGCGATCTCGATGCGGGTGGATTCCTCCTCGCGCTGCTTGACCGGCTTGATGACGCGGCCGTCGAGCTGCCGGCACCACCTCGTCCTCCTCGAGCGTCGACAGGCCGATCAGGACCGCGACGCCATAGCGGAACAGCGCGACCACACCAGCCTTGCCGGCCCGGAACGCCAGCGGCGAGGTCGTCAGCACATCGTTGCGTTCAAGCCCGACCGTATCGATGCGTTCGCCGAGCAGCAGCGCTCGCGCCGTCAGGCTGGTTCGCGACAGATACGGGTCGCTCATCGCTGCACACCGGGGCGCGCCGCGGCGCCCGAACGTCACTCAGCCGGCCAAACGGCCGATCAGCTTTCCAGCCCGGTCGGCACCGGCTTGTTCTCGCTTTGCAGCTTCATGCCCGACGCCAGCGCCATGGTCTCCATCAGCGTCGTGAAGTCCTTCTGCGAGATACTCCTCGGGGTTCTTCTGCGCCATGGCGTTGCCCATGTGCATCTGCAGGATCGCGCGGGTGGCGGCGGTGATCGGCATCGGCACGTCCATCTCGTCGGCGAGCGCGAGGCCGAGATCGAGGTCCTTGCGCAGCAGCTCCGGCGTGAACGTCGTGGTCCAGTCGAGATTGACCAGCGCCGGCGACTTGTAGGCGGTGAACATCGAGCCCATCACGCCGTTGTTGAGGAAGGCGAGGAAGGCGTGGCGCGGCACGCCCATCTTGTTCACCAGCAGCGTGATCTCGATCAGGTTCTGGATCACCACGCCGAGCATGACGTTGTGCGCGATCTTGCAGACGCGCGCGAGCTCGCCGTCGCCCACGTAGGAGACGCCGCTTCGGCGCGTAGCACCTTGATCATCTCCTCGACCTTGCGGAAGCTCGCCTCGGGGCCCGAGCAGACCGACGACAGCTTGCCGGCCTTGATGACCTTGGCGTTGCCGCTGACCGGCGCGCAGATGAAGTCGGCGCCGCGCTCCTTCAGCTTCTTGCGGATATCGACCGACTCCTCGACCGCGATGGTCGAGCAGTCGACGAACACGCGGCGGCGTCTTGTTGGTCGGAGAGCACGCCGTCCTTGCCGAAATAGACCTGCTCGACGTCCTTGCCTTCGGCGACGATCGAGAACACCACGTCGACGCCGGCGAGATCGGAAAGCTTGTCGACGATCTTGCCGCCGACCTTGGCGCAGCGGCTCGGCCTTGGAGCGGGTGCGATTCCAGATCGAGACGTCGTAGCCGGCCTTGAGCAGCCGCTCGGCCATCGGATAGCCCATGCGGCCCATGCCGATCCATCCGATCCGTTGCGTGTTCTGTGCCATTCCAAACTCCTTCTGCGACGCCCGATCCAAGTTGGCGTTCTGCTAGCACGGCAGTCGCAAGCGCCTGCAATGTCAGCAGTCAACGCCGGTGTCGTCCGCGAGAGCCGGCGATCCAGTATTTCCGGCACTTGAGATTTGACTGCGAACATGCAGGTTACTGGATGCCCGCGTTCGCGGGCATGACAGCGGAGAGAGCAGGCGATGGCCGCGAAAAAGCCGACGTGGTGCTGATCGGAGTGCCGAAGAAGCTCATCGTCGATGGGCTCAGCTGCGCGTTCAACCTGCATCTGATCCCGAAGGACGCCAAGGACGCCGAGGCGCTGATCGCCGAGGTCGCGCCGCGCGTGCGCGGCGCCGCCGTCACCGGCGCGCCCGACAGCATGACGGCGCGATTGATGGCGCGCTTGCCCAAGCTCGAATTCGTCTCGAGCTTCGGCGTCGGCTACGACAACATCGACGTCAAATACGCGGCCGAGCACGGCATCACCGTCACCAACACGCCGGAGGTGCTGAACGAGGAGGTCGCCGACACCGCGCTCGGGCTGCTGCTCTGCACCGTGCGCGAATTTCCGCAGGCCGAGCGCTACCTGCGCGCCGGCAAATGGATGCAAGCGGCAATATCCGCTGACGCAAGGCGACGCTTGCGCGATCGCACCGTCGGCATGGTCGGCATGGGCCGCATCGGCAAGGCGATCGCGCGCCGGCTCGACGGCTTCGGCGTGCCGGTGGTCTATCACAGCCGCAATCCGCAAGCCGGCGTGCGCCTACCGCCACTATCCGAAGCTCGTCGACATGGCGCGCGACGTCGACACGCTGATCCTGATCACGCCGGGCGGGCCGTCGACCCGGCATCTGGTCAACGCCGAGGTGCTCGATGCGCTCGGGCCCGAACGGCATCGTCATCAACATGTCGCGCGGCACGGTGGTCGACGACGCGGCGCTGATCAAGGCGCTGAAGGAGCGGAAAATCCATTCGGCCGGCCTCGACGTGTTCGTCAACGAGCCGGAGGTGCCGAAGGAATATCTTGCGATGGACAACGTCGTGCTGTTTCCGCATCTCGGCTCGTCCACGGTCCACACCCGCCAGAAGATGGACCAGCTCGTGGTCGACAACCTGCTGGCCTGGGCGGCCGGCAAGCCGCCGCTGACGCCGGTGCCCGAGACGCCCTGGCCGCCGAAGAACTGGCTGCCGCAAGAATTGCCGGCAGGCGGCGTGATAATTTGCCGGCATGATCCGCAGCATCACGCTCGCCATGGCGCCTGTCGATCGCCTTCGCGGCTCCGCTGGCCGCGCAGGCGCCTGCGCCGGACAGCGCCGCCTGAGCAGTGCCGAGCCGCGCCGCCGGCGCCACGGACGATGGTCGGCAGCTGGGAGTTCTCCAACGCCGACCGCGAGAAGATCTGCACCATCACGTTCCGCAACGATGCCGCCAAGGTCGGCAAGCGGCGTCGAGTTCGATGCGGCCTGCGCCGAGCAATTTCGCGTTCATTCGCGAGATCGCCGGCTGGCAGCTGAACGACAACGATTTCCTGCGCCTGCTCGATGCCCAGGGCAATTCCGTGCTCGAGTTCAGCGAGGTCGAGAGCGGCATCTTCGAGGCGCCGAAGCCGGGCGAGGGCATCCTGTTCATCCAGAATCCCGACCGACCTCGGCCCGGCGCCGAAGACCGCCGCAGCAGATCACCGGCGAATGGACGGTCGATCCGCCGCACCGGCAAGCGCGTCTGCGGGCTGACGCTGTCGGACACCGCGGCCGGCGAGGAGTTCGCGGTGCGGGTGCAGCCGGGCTGCGATCCCGTGGTCGCGCGCTTTGCGCCGGCGACCTGGCAGATGGACCGCGGCGAGATCGTGCTGCATTCGGCCAGCGGCCAGTCCTGGCGGTTCGAGGAGGGCGACGACGGCAAGCTGGCAGCGCATTCCCGCAGACCGCCAATCCGCTGCTGCATGATGCGGAAATAGCGCGTGCTGATCTCCGGCCAACGCAAGCTTGAGCGCATGCGCGACGGCCGCGCCGTCTATATCGGCGCGGAGCGGGTCGACGACGTCACCAGCCATCCGGCGTTCCGCGAGGGCGCGCAGACCATCGCCGGGCTCTACGATCTCAAGGCCGATCCGGCCAAGCGCGAGCTGTTCTCGTTCGAGGAGGACGGCGAGCGCATCAGCCTGTATTGGCTGCGCTGCCGCAACCGCGACGACCTGGCGCGCCGCATGCGCTGCTGCAAGGCGATCGCCGATGCGACCTACGGCTTCGTCGGCCGCTCGCCCGATCAGGTGTCCGGGCTGATCACCGGGCTGGCGATGAACGCCGGCCTGCTCGACGGCTGCACGCGGGCTTCGGGCAGAACCTGCTGAGCTACTACGACTTCGCCCGCAAGGAACGACCTCTATCTCAGCTTCGCCGTGACGCCGGCGAGCGGGCGCAAGAGCGCCGACCTGTTTCCCGGGCCAGCAGCGCGACGATCCAAACCTGCAGGTGGTCGCCGAGGACGATGCGGGCGTCACCGTGTCCGGCATGAAGATGCTCGCCACCAGCGCGGTCTATGCCGACGAAATCCTGATCGGCAACCTCACGCCGATCGACGACAAGCTCAAGAGCGAGGCGATCACCGCGGCGCTGCCGCTCAACGCGCCCGGCGTGTCGCTATGGTCGCGCCAGCCCTACGCGCTCGGCCGTCGCGCACCAGGCCGACTATCCGCTGTCGTACCGCTTCGACGAGACCGACAGCGTGCTGGTCTGCGACCGCGTGAAGATTCCGTGGGAGCGCGTGTTCCTGCACAACGACGCGGCGATGTCGCGGCGCATCTACATCGAGACGCCGGCGAACTGCTACCAGAACCACCAGTCGAACATCCGGTTCTGGGCCAAGATGGGCCTGATCGTCGGGCCTCGCCAGCCGCATCTGCCAGGCCAACGGCACCGACAAGATCCCGGCGGTGCGCGAGCAGCTCGGCCGGCTCGCCGCGCTCGAAGCGCTGATCGGCGGGCTGGTGCACGGCCAGATCGAGGCCTGGGAGAATTGGCCGGACGGCTTCGCCACGCCGAACCGCCGCATCATGTATGCGGCGCTGAACTGGTGCCAGGAGCACCACACCGAGATCGTCGACACGCTGCGCACGCTGCTCGGCGGCTATCCGCTGGTGATGCCGGCCTCGATCGACGTGATGACCGACGAGACGCTTGCGCGACACCTTCGAGCGCTGGTGGAAGACGCCGTCGATCGAGGCGGTCGAGCGCCACAAGCTCTACAAGCTTGCCTGGGACATCACCGGCACCGAGTTCGCCGGCCGCCACATGCTCTACGAGAAGTTCTACGCCGGCAGCTCGATCGTGGTGCGCAACCAGAGCGACCGCGAGGCGCCGTGGCAGAGCTTCCACGACACCGTCGACCGGCTGCTCGCCAGCATCGAAGTGCCGCACCCGGCGAAATAGCCCTTGCGTCCCATTCCCCTTGCTCCTGTTCGCGGTTTCTGTAGCCTGATCGAGTGCCCGGCCCGCAGGAGACGTGCCGAACTCTCCGTTCATCCTTGAGGGCCGCGCAGTCGCCATCGGCAGGCGCAAAGATTAGAAAAAGACCGTCTCCCTGGCTCGATGTTTTTCGTGCCCGAGCCGCGCACGTTCAACGTTGCACTGTGGTTCTGCGCTTATCGAGGGGAATCGTCATGACACTCCGTCGTCGGGAATTCATTCGTCTGACCGCGACCGCGGTTGCCGGCCTTGTCGTGTCGCGGCGGGCCTGGGCGCTGGATTATCCAGCGCATACGGTCACCATCGTCGTGCCGTTCACGCCGGCGGGCAGCACCGACATGCTGGCCCGGCTGCTTGGGCAGAAACTCGAGCAGCGGCTCGGCAAGAGCTTCGTGATCGAAAACCGGCCCGGCGCCGGTACCCTGATTGGCGCGAGCGCCGTCGCCAAAGCCGCGCCCGACGGTTACACGCTGCTTATGGCGCCAAGTTCGACCATGGCGGTCAATCCCACGCTCTACAAAAAACTGCCCTACGACTCGCTCGCCGATTTCATCCCGCTGGCCGGATTGGCCCGGGTGCCTTTCGTGCTACTCGTTCATCCGTCGCTTCCCGTCCATTCGCTGCGGGATTTCATCCAGTACGCGGCCGCAAGACCCGGGCAGTTGTCGTTTGCGTCGGTCGGGCCAGGGGTGCCGCATCATCTGTTCGCCGAAATGCTGATGAGCATGACCGGCATCAAGATGATTCACGTTCCCTACAAGGGAAGTGCGCCCGCTTTGAACGACCTCGCTGCCGGACACATTCCGATGATGTTCAGCGATATTCCGCCGGCGCTCGGCATGCTGCAGGCCGGCAAGGTGCGCGCGCTCGGCGTCACCACCGCCTCCCGCGTCCCGGCGATTGCGGACGTTCCCTCAATCGCCGAAGCGGGCCTGCCCGAATTCGACGCCGCCGGATGGCATATGCTGGTCGCGCCCGCCAAGACGCCGCACGAGATCGTGGAGAAGTTGCACGCCGAGCTTACCGATATCGTGGCACAGCCCGAGATCCAGAGTGAGATCATCCAGCTCGGCATGCTTACCTTCGACAAGCGATCGGTCGAGGAACTGAAAGGTTTCGTCAAATCGGAGATGGTCTACTGGGGCAAGATCGTGAAGCGAGCCGGGATCGCCGAGTCCATGTAGCTCTCCAAATAGGATTTGCCGCGCGGAGTCGGCTTCTCTAGGCTTGCCAAGTCAAAAACGGAGGGCGCCGATGGCACGATGGGCATGGCTTGCAATTTTCACCAGCGTGGTCGCGATCGCATCCGGCGCTGGCGCCTCGGCGCAGACGGATTATCCGAACCACCCGATCCGCATTATCGTGCCGCAGGCGGCAGGCTCCGGCATCGACATCCATGCGCGCCTGCTCGCGCAGAAGCTGGGCGATCTGATCGGCCAGCAGGGCGTCGTCGAGAATCGCCCGGGCGCCAACGCCATTATCGGCACCGACGCCGTCGCCAAGGCTGCGCCCGACGGCTACACGCTGGTCTATTCGCCGGTCAGCTCGATCACCACCAACGCCTTCATCTACAAGAAGCTGCCTTACGATCCGCTTCGTGACTTCGCGCCGATCACCCAGACCACCGCCAATCCGCTCGGAGTCATCGCCAACCCATCCTCCGGATTGAAGTCGCTCAAGGACGTGGTCGAGCGCGCCAAGGCCAACCCCGGCAAGCTCAACTACGGCTCGTTCGGCATCGGCAACATGACCCACTTGATGGGCGTGATGCTGTCGCTCGCCGCCGACATCCAGATGACGCACGTGCCTTATCGCGGGCAGACGCCGGAGATCACCGACATCCTGGCCGGACAGATTCCATTCGGCTTCACCACAACGGCCGGCGTGTCGGATCTCGTCGAAAGCGGCAAGCTCATCTTGCTGGCTACGTTCGGCGACAAGCGCGACGAGCAGTTTCCCAACACGCCGACGCCCACCGAGGCCGGCTATCCGGGCGTGGTGGTGGTCGGCTGGAGCGGGATACTTGCCCCGGCCGGCACGCCACAGCCGATCGTCAACAAGCTGCATGACGCATTCGTCAAGGCGCTGGCCATGCCGGACGTCAGCGCCGCGATCCTGAAATCGGGCTCGAAGGCGGTGAGCAGCAGGACGCCCGACGATTTCGCGCGCTACATCAAGGCGGAATCCGACAAGTTCCACCCAGTCATCAAAGCGGCGGGCCTGGAAGGCACGCAGTGAGCGGATGTCCTACGTCAAGAAGATCCATCGCTTCGGCCTGCTGACGCCTTCTTCGAACACGACCCAGGAGCCGGAATTCTTCGCGGCGCTGCCGCCGACGGTCTCGCTGCACACCGGGCGCGTGACTTACCGCGAGATCACGCCGTCGGAGCAGGACCGCTGTGTGCTTGAGCTTGAATCCGAAAGCCGCAAGCTCGCCGACGCCGACGTCGGCGTCATCGTGTTCGCCGCGACGGCGCCGACGCTCGCCAAAGGCAAGGGCTATGATCGCGAGTTGATCAAGCGGATGGAGGATGCCTCGGGCCGCCCCGCCACCACGGCGGCGACGGCATTCGTCGATGCGTTGAATCTGCTCGGCGCCAAAAAAATCGCGATCGGCGCGCCGTGGAGCAAGATCATGGACAAGCCGATGGTCGAGTTCATGGAGGCGAGCGGCTTTCAGGTCGTGCACAGCGAGGTGGTGGGCTTCGTTGCCTCGGTCGAGCTTGGCCGGGTCGGGCCGGAAACCGCCTACGAGCTCGGCCGCCGCGCCGACCGGCCGGACGCCGAGGCGATCATCATGCCCGGTGGCAACTGGGCGTCGATGCCGATCGTCGAGGAGCTCGAAAGCGAACTCGGCAAGCCGGTGCTGGTCAACAACGCGGTCAGCCTCTGGGCCGGTCTGCGGCTGCTGAAGACCGGCGCCGGTATCCCGGGCTATGGTCGGCTGCTTCGCGACCATCTCGCTGGTTGAGCGGCGAGGGCTCAGCCGCCGATCAGGTGCGGCAGCAACAGAGTCACCGTCGGAACCAACACCACAAGCGACAGGCGTACCATGTCCGCCATCAGGAACGGCATGACGCCGCGGAAGGTATCGATCATCGGCACATCCTTGGCGAGCGAATTGATCACGAACACGTTGAGTCCGACCGGCGGCGTGATCAACCCGATCTCCACTACCATCAGGATGATGATCCCGTACCACAGCTTCACGTCGTCGACCGGAAAACCGAAGTCGAGCGCGGCGATGATCGGCCAGAAGATCGGGATGGTGATCAGGATCATGGCCAGCGAGTCCATGACGCAGCCGAGGAACAAGTAGAGGATGATCATCCCCAGCACGACGACCAGCGGCGGCAGGCCGGAGTGCTCGAACAGCTCGGCAGTCCAGTTCGGCAGTTGCGAGAAGCCCAGGAACGCGTTCAGAACGCCTGCGCCGAGCAGGATGACGAAAATCATCGCCGAGGTCAGCGCGGTTTCGTACATCGTGTCGAGGAAGCCTTTCCAGCGCATGCCGCCGTAAAACACCGCGATCAGCGCCATGCCTACGGCGCCGATGCCGGCGCCCTCCGTGGGCGTGAACGCTCCGGTGTAGATGCCGCCCATCACCACGGCGAAGACAAGGATAACGGTCCAGACGTCGCGCAACGCTGCGAGCTTTTCTCTCACGCTGGTCCGCGGGGCGGCCGGTCCCGCCGCCGGGTCGAGGCGAACCACGATGCCGATCACGATGCAGTAGAAGATGGCGGCGAGTACGCCGGGGATGGCGGCAGCCTGGAACAGCTGGACGATGTTTCCTTCCACCATGATGGCGTAGATGATCAGCGGGATCGACGGCGGGATCAGCGCGCCGAGCGTGCCGCCCGCGGCGAGGCAGCCGGTGGCGAACGAAGCGCGGTATTTGTAGCGGCGCAGCTCCGGCAGCGAGACCTGACCCATCATGGCAGCGGTGGCGAGCGAGGAGCCGCTGATCGTGCCGAAACCGGCGCAGCCGCCGATCGCCGCCATCGCCAGACCGCCGCGGAAATGGCCGATGAAGGCGCTGGCTGCACGAAACAGCGCCGTGGTGACGCCGGCGCGATTGGCGAAATTGCCCATCATCAGGAACAGCGGGATGACCGAGAAATCGAACGAGCTAAACCGCCAGTACGTTTCGGTCTTGAGGAAGCTGAGCAGCGGCGTGATGCCGGCGACCGAGACGTAGCCGACCATGCCGACCGAGATCATGGCGACGCCGATTGGCACGCGCAGTGCGATCAGCAGGAACAGTGCGGCAAATCCCACTCCGCCGATCGCCAGATCGCTCATGGGTCACTCTCCCTTGGCGATTGGCCGCTCGGCCGGATGTCCGGCGCTTACGGCGGTGAGGTCTTCAAGAAACGAATAGAAGATCGCGACGATCAGCACGATCATGCAGACAATGTCGAACGGCATCGTCCACCAGCGGTAGAATGCGAACGCCGATATCTGCTCGGCCGATTCCTTCATTTCCAGCGTGCCGTAATACAGCCGCCAGGTGAACATGACGATTGCGGCGCAGAAAAACAGGTTGCCCATCGCGTCGAGCGCGGCCTTGACGCGCGGCGACGCCTTCTGGGTGAAGAAATCGGCCAGCACATTGCCGCGGTGCAGTTGGCAGTACGGCAGGAAGGCGAAGATGGCGCAGCCGCAAAGGATGCCGACCAGATCGTAGTCGCCGGGAATCGGCGCGGAGAAGGCATAGCGCCCGGCGACGCTGATCGTCACGATGGTGGCCATCGCGCAGCTCAGGATACCGCCGAAGATCGCCAATAGGTCGGCGATGCGGTAGAGCGCCCGGCCGGCCGGCGTGGCCGGCCGGGCCGCCATTCCATCTGTCTCGGCCATCGACGAATTCCCCCGGTCGAAGCTCGCCCCGTCAAACAAAGCTACCGCGAGTATTTTGCCTCTAGGGCTTCGGCGTCGGCGAGAATCTTCGTGCCGTCGTCGCCGGCGGCGTCCAACATCTTCCTGAAGCGGTCGAACACCGGCTGGACCTTCTTCTTGAACTTGGCGGTCTCCTCGGCGCTCAGGCTGACGAACTTGTTCTTGGCTTTGGTGTGCATCACCTTCTCGCCCTCGCCCTCGACGAAATCCCAGGTCTTGATGGCGAACGGCGCGAGATTGCGGCCGGAGTTGTCGTCGATCACCTTCTTGAGGTCCGGTGGCAGGCTCTCGTACTTCTGCTTGTTCATCAGGAAGGTGAAGATCGCCGTCGACAGCCGCGGCTGCGGCGGCGCCAGCGTGGTGAAATAGTCGGTGAGGTCCTGCATCTTGACCGCGGGCGCAATCTCGTAGGGCAGGATCGAGCCGGTGACGGTGCCCTTGCTCAGCATCGGCGCGAGCTCCGGCAGCGCGACCTGCAACGGCGCGGCGCCGAGCGCCTCCAGGATCCAGGCGTTGGTGCGCGAGTAGGAGCGCAGCTTCATGCCCTGGAAGTCCTCGACCTTGTTGATCGGTTCCTTGGTCATGAACAGCGCCCCGGCGTGGCAGTTCACCAGCAGCACATGATACGGCTCGAACTCCTTCTTCATGTATTTGTCGACGTAGTCCTGTAGCGCCATCACGGTGGCGTGGGTGCTGCGATGCAGGAACGGCAGTTCGAAAATCTCGAGCTTGGGCATCACACCCGGCGTAAAGCCGGGCAGCGTCCAGGCAATGTCCACGACGCCGTCGCGCACCTGCTGGAGCATCTGCTCCGCCTTGCCGCCGAGCTGCATCGACGGATAGAGGCTCACCTTGATCCGCCCCTTGGAATCCGCCTCGACCTTCTTGGCCCACGGGATCAGGAAGTGCTTGAACGGGTTTGCGACCGGCGGAATGAACGTTTGCAGGCGCAGCGTCACCTCCTGCGACACCGCGGCGGTCGGAGCGAATGCCGCGCCGAACACAAGCAATATCGAGAGCGCGACGATCATTGATTTCTTCATTGCAAGTCCCTCCCCATGCACCCAGTTGGGATATGGCCCACGCCATATTTGCAGCAACCGTCCGGGATGGCAATAAATCCGTCGGCCCTGGCAACGATATGTAACGGCTTGGACAATCGGCCGCACGGGCAGAGATCAGATCACATTCAGGCTCCCCAAACCCGCGTGGCCTTCCTTGCCGGCGATGATGTGGTCATGCACCGAGATGCCGAGCGGCTTCGCGATCTCGACGATCGACTGCGTCATCTGATGAGCCAGCTAGTCGCGCTCTCGCCAGTGCCCGCTATCGGGCGCGATCCGAAAATCACATGGAATCTTAGACCTAGGTATCGGACGAATACACCGTCGGACAATTGCGAAATTCTAGCGGCGCGGTTCTCATAAGATCCAATGCAGAGTCATGCCCACCCAGGACCGAAAAATTGGACCGTGCCAACTGCGGGCCTCAGTGTTTGTGCCTCGGGAACGCTAATGCGAGGTGACTCTTGCGGCTAACCTAACCCGCGCTCGACATGATCCCGCACGATAACTGCTAGCGGGTGTCGTCGCCAAGCTAGGGGAGGCGGACTAACGATGCCAGCATGCATGCGGAGTGCGCCGTGGAAAAGACTGACGGATCATCAGAGTTTTTCTATATGGCAACCTATCTCTATTGCGCCATTTGACCGCGATCTCGAACTAGCCATCATCGACAACAGCGGGGTAAATACATTCTTCTTGCCATGCTGCCGCGTCCTTGGGGGCTGGCGTGATGCAAAAACCAAGCGGCGGATTGAGGTTGAGCCAACGCATTGGCGCGAGTGGGTGATCGTGCCGTCCATAACTCCATTAGACCGCCAGCCGTTGGATAGTCATCCCATAAATAGACAGATCGTTGGCATCGCGTAGCACGCCACATGTATGACATCTGGGCGCCTTGCTGGTGAATCGCGGAGCCAGATATTCAACGCTGCATAACCCGCTTCGGTGCTGCAACATGGAATGCTGGCGGTGACCAAGTCATTGGCGTGGTTCGGCAGTGTCCGCGCCACGTCCGGTTCACTTCGATGAGCGCACATGGCTGATGCCTGTCGGTCAAATCAGCTTCAGCCCCTTCAGGCTGGCGTGGCCTTCCTTCCCCACGATGATGTGGTCGTGCACGGAGATACCGAGCGGCTTCGCGATCTCGACGATGGACTGTGTCATCTGGATATCGGCGCGCGACGGCGTCGGGTCGCCGGAGGGATGATTGTGCACCAGGATGATCGCGGTGGCGGAAAGCTCCAGCGCTCGCTTGACCACCTCGCGCGGATAGACCGGCGTGTGATCGATCGTGCCGGTCTGCTGTACTTCGTCGGCGATCATCTGGTTGCGCTTGTCGAGGAACAGCACGCGGAACTGCTCCCTGTCGGCGAACGCCATGGCGGTGCGGCAGTAGTCGAGCACGGCGGACCACGATGACAGCACCGGCCGCTTGCCGACCTGGCCGCGGGCAAGCCGCGCCGCTGCCGCCTGGACAATTTTGATCTCGGTGATGGCCGCCTCGCCGAGGCCATCGACCTCGCGCAGCCGCTGCCGCGGTGCCGACACCACTTCGGCAAACGATCCGAACCTGGCGATCAGATCTTTGGCGAGCGGCTTTACGTCGCGGCGCGGGATGGCGCGAAACAGCACGAGTTCGAGCAACTCATATTCGGTGACGGCCTCGGGGCCGGCTTCGATGAAGCGGCCGCGCAGCCGCTCACGATGGCCGAGGTAATGCGGCACGCTGCCGGCGAGGCCAGATTTCGCGTCGGGCGCGGGACTTTTGACAGGCATGAAACCCAACGCAGCTGCTTACCGCCGTCAGGATGAGGGCAGTCGCGCGGCTTTGCAACCGTTCAGGTCACACGTCAGGGCCCCCTGGCAATGGCGGGCTGAGACGATCGATCGCTGCAGACCGGACCGGGTGTGAGCAGTTTTCGGTCCTGCCGCGGCAACGCATTGAGTGCGGAGCCGCGCAAACCCAGTCGTCACCGGTGTGTCGCCGCATACCAAGGCGTAAATCTCGCTATCACATCCGACAGCAGAATCGCACCAACGCACAATGGAGCTACTGGGATCGGTCGCCTTAAATGGCATCCTCGTCAACGACTGCCAGGAGATCATCATGAAACGCGTATGGTTTGTTGCCCTTGCGGGCGGGATTGCGACCGCAACCATGGCCCTCGCCATGGGCGATGCTTCAGCGGTGTACCGTACCCGCGCCGTCGGTGTCGCCGCGTACCACGGCGCCTATGCACCAGGTGTATATCGTCGTACGGCCCGACGTGCGTATCGTCGTGCAGCGTACGCAGGTGTCGTCGCCCCCGGTGTCGGCGTTGGTTGGAGCAACGCGAGCTACTGGGGTGCTCCCGGGTGGAACAGCAACGCTGCCGCCGTGGCGGCCGGCACCGTCGCGGCGACCAGCGCGGTCGGCTACGCCGCATATGGCGACCTTGGAGCCTTCAATGCGGGCATCTATCGTCGTGCCGGGGAGATATACCTTCCTACGCCGGTTGCGCGCGCGGCGGCTCGCCGTATGGGCCACCTGGCGCCCGAAGCAGCGGCAGTGTGGGAAATGTATCCCACCCGCGCCGAGTACGCCGGTGGTTACGTCAGACAAGGCTATACCGGCTATTACGGTCCGCAGTGCCATCCGTGGATCGATGCAGGCTGCTATTGACGGCTCGCGCTAACGGTTGATTCCGAAGACGCGCACCGATTTCGGAGCTGCACTACGAAAGCACGCGCGGCGGCCTCTTGCCGCGCGTGCTTCGTCATTACGACCACAAGCCCGGCACGGCGACTAGTACCTCGTCACAGTGATTATGACTGGTTGATCTTGAGCCAATTTAGGATGGGCAAGTCTTGCGGGGCAACGAGGACTTGGATGCTTCGGGCGACGCCGGGTTGACGGCGGATGAGGCCATTTCGCTCGAGGGTGACGATCATCTGGTGAACTGAGGGCGGGCTGACTTGAAAGTGGCGCTGCATATCGGCCTCGGCGGGCGGGCGTCGGAACATATGCGCGTAGGTGTGAATGAAGGCCAGGTAGTGGCCTTGCTTGTCGGTGAAGCCTTGCGCGCTGAGGCTGCGAGCGGCGCCTGATTTTTGATTCATTTGTCGATTCGTCCGGTCCTCCAACCAGGAGGTCGAGATGAATGTACGTTATCGGGTCGAATTGAGCCAAGTCGAACGCTGTGAACTCACCGCGATGTTGAGCAAAGGCAAATGCGCCGCCCGCAAGCTCAAGCGCGCCCAGATCTTGCTGGCGGCCGACGCCGGGCGCAGCGATGACGAGATTGCCCGCGCGGTGGCGGTGGGCGGCTCGACCGTATACCGGACCAAGCGGCGTTTTGTGGAAGGCAATCTGGAACGGGCGCTGAGCGAGGAGCCGCGTCCTGGAGCGCAACGCAAGCTCACCAGCAAGGAGGAAGCCTTGCTGGTGGCGACGGCCTGCGCGAGCCCTCCGCAGGGCCGCGCCCGCTGGACGCTGGAACTGCTGGCCGATGCCATGGTCAAGCTCACCAGGCATGAGAGCCTGTCAGGCGAGACGGTGCGCCGGCGGCTGGCCGAGAACGACCTCAAGCCCTGGCGCAGGGATATGTGGTGCATTCCCCGCATCGACGGCGAATACGTCGCCCGCATGGAAGATGTGCTCGACCTCTATGCCGAAGCGCCCGATCCCAAGCGACCGGTGGTCTGCTTCGACGAGAGCCCGGTCCAACTCATCGGCGAGGTCCGTCAGCCGATCCCGGCCGAGCCGGGCCAGCTCGAACGCTACGATTGCGAGTACCGCCGCAACGGCACCGTCAATCTCTTCGTCTGCATCGACGTGCATCGGCCCTGGCGCAAGGTCAAGGTCACAGAACGACGGGCGGCAGAAGATTACGCTCAATGCATGCGCGAACTTGTCGATGTTCATTATCCTGACGCCGAGTGCATCCGCGTTGTGCAGGACAATCTGTCGACCCACTCGGCCGGCGCCCTCTATGAGGCGTTCGCGCCCGCCGAAGCCCGCCGAATTCTGCGCCGCCTGGAGTTCCACTACACCCCCAAGCACGCCAGTTGGCTCAACATGGTCGAGATCGAAATCGGCGTGCTGCGCGGCCAGTGCCTCGACCGTAGGATCGACGACCCCGGGCGCCTCGTTCGCGAAATTGCCGCATGGCAACGACAGCGAAACGCCGCCGGTGCCCGCATCAATTGGATGTTCACAACCGAAAAGGCCCGAACCAAAATGGGCCGCGCCTATCCAAACAACTCCAAAGAGTTATAATCACTGTGCAGAGGTACTAGGGTCCAGACTTAATTGAGCCAATAGGCGACTAGGGCGGCGAGGTGGATGGCGGCGAGAAAGTTGCGGGCGAGTTTATCGTAACGGGTGGCGATGCGCCTGAAATCTTTCAGGCGGCAGAAGCAACGCTCAATGACATTGCGGCCTTTGTAGGCGTTGCTGGTCGAAATGGTGGAGGGCTACTATGTTGGACTTGTTGGGGATGACGGGTTTGGCGCCGCGATCGAGGAGGTCGGTGCGAAAATCGTCGCCATCGTATCCCTTGTCGGCGATGAGAACGCCGATCGGCGGCGCGAGCGCCAGCAGGGTCGGGGCGGCGGTGATGTCGGCATCCTGGCCGGGCGTGAGGTGAAATGCGCAAGGCCTGCAATCGGGATCGCTCAGTGCGTGGATTTTCGTGGTGCGGCCGCCGCGCGAGCGGCCGATCGCTTGTTCATGCTCCCCCCTTTTCCGCCGCTGGCCGAGCGATGCGCCTTGATCGAGGTGGAGTCGATCGACAGGGTCACGCTGTCCGGTCCGCAATTGGCCAGCGCCTCGAAAATAGCTTGCCAACGTCCGCGTTTGGCCCAGCGATTGAAGCGATTGTAGACGGTCGTGTGGGGGCCATACTCCGGTGGGCAATCGCGCCAACGCGCGCCGCACTGGAGCATATGGATGATGCCGCTGATGATGCGCCGATCATCCGCACGCTCGGGGCCGGTCAGGTTGGTCGGCAGCTGCGGCGACATGCGCGCCCACTGCCTGTCGTTCAGCCAAAACAAACCTACGCGCATCAATGCCTCCCCATGCCGAATTGTTCGGCACCAGGGAATCAGAATTCGTTAATTAGGTATAGACCCTAGTAGGGCGGCTTGTCGAGGCCGTTGGGCGAGGTCGTGAAGATCTCGACGCCGCTCGGCATCGACCCCGATGGTGTGCTCGAACTGCGCCGACAGCGAGCGGTCCCGGGTCACCGCGGTCCAGCCGTCGGACAGCACCTTCACGTGCGGCCGGCCGAGATTGATCATCGGCTCGACGGTGAAGAACATGCCGGGGCGCAGCACGATGCCCTCGCCGGGGCGGCCGACGTGGACGATGTTGGGCTCGTCGTGGAACAAGCGGCCGAGGCCGTGGCCGCAGAAGTCGCGCACCACGCTCATGTGCTGCGCCTCGACGAAGGTCTGGATGGCGTGGCCGATGTCGCCGGTGGTGGCGCCGGGCTGGATCACCGCGATGCCGCGCATCATGGCGTCGTAGGTGACCTCGATCAGCCGCTCGGCGCGGCGCGGGATTTCGCCGACCGCGTACATCCGGCTGGAGTCGCCGTGCCAGCCGTTGAGGATCAGGGTCACGTCGATGTTGACGATGTCGCCTTCCTTCAGCGGCTTGTCGCCGGGGATGCCGTGGCAGACCACGTGGTTGATCGAGGTGCAGGTCGATTTCTTGTAGCCGCGGTACATCAGCGTCGCCGGCAGGGCGCCGTGGTCGAAGCCGAACTCCGGCCACCAGCCGGTCGAGCTTGTCGGTGGTGACGCCCGGCTTGACGTGCTCGGCCAGCATGTCGAGACATTCGGCGACCAGCCGGCCCGGCCTTGCGCATGCCCTCGAAGGCATCCTTGCCGTGCAGCTTGATCTGGCCGGTTTTTCGGAGCGGTGCAGCGGCCGCTTCAACGTAGGTCATGGGTTGCCAATTTAAGGACTGGTCGTGGCAAAGCAAGCATCGACGCTCACCGCGCCCTGCCGGACGTTGAGTCGAAGCGGCGGCGCGCCTCCTGGATTGCGATCCGGTTCTGCCGCGCCCACAGGCCGATGCCGCTGACCGGCTCGAGCAGCGAGCGGCCGAGCTTGGTCAGTTCGTAGTCGACGCGCGGCGGAATGGTCGGGAACACGGTGCGGGTGACGAGCCCGTCGCGCTCCAGAGCCGCGCAAGGTCAGGGTCAGCATCCGCTGCGAGATGCTGCCGAGCGCGCGGCGGATTTCGTTGAAGCGCTTCGGCCCGTCGCCGAGCTCGCTGACCACCAGAACGGTCCACTTGTCGCCGACGCGCGACAGCACCTCGCTCACCGCGCGGCAATCCTCGGGCACATGCAGGTTGCCCGGTATCACGCGTGTGCCTTCTTGCTTGCGCCGCGGGGTCATCTATCTAGCCTCAGTATCAAGTCGTAACCAACAGCCAGAAGGTAACATCACCATGGCCACGTTCAAGATCGCCGTGATCGTCGGCAGCAACCGCCGCGAATCCGTCAATCGCAAGCTCGCCCAGGCGCTGACCAAGCTCGGCGCGCCCGGCCTGGAGTTCCGGATCGTGCAGATCGACGATCTGCCGCTGTACAACCAGGACCACGAGGGGAACTTGCCGGCCAGCGTGGTTCGCTTCAAATCCGAGATCGCGGCCGCCGACGGCATCCTGTTCGTCACGCCGGAGCACAGCCGCTCGATCCCGGCCGTGCTCAAGAACGCCATCGACTGGGGCGCGCGGCCCTGGGGCAAGAACTCCTGGACCGGCAAGCTTGCCGCCGTCACCGGCACCTCGCCGGGCGCGATCGGCACCGCGCTGGCGCAGCAGCACCTCCGCCAGATTCTCGGCGCCCAAGGCGTTCTGCTGATGGGCGGCGAAACCTATATCGCGTTCAAGCCCGGCCTGATCGACGACGATGGCACGATCACCGACGAAATCACGCGGGGTTTCTTGAACGGCTTCCTCGACCAGTTCGCCGCGCTGGTGGCGCGGTTCGCCACGCCGTCGCGAGCGGCGGCGTAAATGGGGATAGACATCACGGTGAGGGGATCGCGAGCGATCCCGGAAAGGCAAATGTCATGTCCATCCGTCCCGTCAAGAAGATCATCCAGTCCAAGCCCACGATGGAAGGCGCGGGCGTGCATCTGCGCCGCGCCTTCGGCTTCGGCGACACCAAGGAGTTCGATCCGTTCCTGCTGCTCGACGATTTCCGCAACGACAATCCCGAGGAGTACAAGGCAGGTTTTCCCTGGCATCCGCATCGCGGCATCGAGACGATCACGTATGTCCTGGCGGGCGAGGTCGATCACGGCGACAGCCTCGGCAACAAGGGCGTGCTCGGCGCCGGCGACGTGCAGTGGATGACCGCGGGCACGGGCATCATGCATCAGGAGATGCCGCGCGGCGACGCACAGGGCCGCATGCACGGCTTCCAGCTCTGGGCCAACCTGCCGCGTTCGCTGAAGATGACGGCGCCGCGCTACCAGGACATCAAGGCCGCCGATGTCCCCGAGGTCATCGACGACGACGGCACCAAGGTGCGCGTCGTCACCGGCGACTTCTGGGGCAAGAAAGGCCCGGTCGAGGGCGTCGCCGCCGATCCGCGCTATCTCGACATCTCGGTGCCGCCCGGCAAGAAGAAGACCTTCAAGGTCGAGGTCGACCGCCACGCCTTCGCCTATATCTTCGCGGGCTCCGGCGCGTTCGCTTCGGCGTCAAAGCCGTTCGGCGTGCTGACCGAGAAGCAGGTCGGCGGCGAGGAGATCACGCTGCGCGAGCAGACCGGCAACCGCTCGCTCGTCGTGTTCGACCGCGGCGACGAGGTTACGGTGCAGGCCGGCGAGGAGGGCGTCCGCTTCCTGCTCGTCTCCGGCAAGCCGATCGAGGAGCCGGTCGCCTGGTACGGGCCGATCGTGATGAACACCCAGGCCGAGTTGAACCAGGCGGTGAGCGAGCTGCGCAACGGCACGTTCATCAAGCAGTAGCGATAGCCGCCGTCTTTCAGGCTCGGCACTGACTCGTGTCCCGGGCGCAGCGCAGCACCTCTTGATGATGCGCTGCAGACCCGGGACCCAGCATCTTCTTTGTGCTTTGTAAGCAACCGGGTCCCGGACGCGGTGCACCGCTTCGCGCCGCACCGCGTCCGGGACGCGTGGGGTGGACCTCATTCCTCGATCGGCACCGGCGTCGCCATCTCGATTCCGTCCACCATGATCGCGCACTTCCACGCCATCGCTTCGACGCCGCGTGCTCGTGCCCGGTCGAAGGCCGCGCCGTATTTGGGGTCGATGTCGCGCGCGAGCTTGAAGCGGGACGCCGAGCCGATCTGGATCAAATAAAGCATCACCGCGCGGTGGCCCTGCTCGACCATGTCGCCGAGCTCATCGAGGTGTTTTCTGCCGCGCTCGGTCCTGGCATCGGGGAATTCCGCGAGCCCTGATTGGCGCATCAGGTGCACGTTCTTGATCTCGACGTAGCAG
This sequence comes from uncultured Alphaproteobacteria bacterium, assembly GCA_963702635.1. GTDB lineage: Bacteria > Pseudomonadota > Alphaproteobacteria > Rhizobiales > Xanthobacteraceae > Z2-YC6860. The sequence goes on along the minus strand of CAVPDL010000001.1, from coordinate 406,964 downwards.
GGCGGCCGGCCGCGCATCTTCCAGCAGGAAATCAACCCGCGAATTCTTTCCGTATTTCACCTCGCGGCGGATCGTGTCGTAGCCGGCAAGCTCCGGGAATCAGCGCCCGCCGCCAATGCGGCGCCGACCAGCGGATTGGGATGCGCGGTGTTGACGCCGACCAGCTCGAGCCCGCCGCCGAGATCGACCTCGATCAGCTCCCAGCTATGCGAAAGCTTGCGATTGGGATTGTCCGACTTCGAAAGCCACACCCGCGAGCCCGGCGCAGCAAGTCCCGTCATCGCGCCAGGATTGGCGACGTGGGCGGTGATCGTCGTGCCGTCGGGCAGCACGACATCGGCGAGGAAGCGCTTGTAGCGCTTGACCAGCGTTGCCGGGATAAGCGGGGCAGGGAAGCGCATGAGGTCCGGTCATTCCGGGGCGCGCCGAAGGCGCGAACCCGGAATCCATAACCCCGGTATTTCCGTAACAATGAAGACAGGGGTGATGGATTCCGGCTCTCGTTTCACTCGGCCGGAATGACCGCGGAGAATCACTTCACAAAACTCCCGCCTCTATCCTCGTCGATATGCACGCGAATGATCTCGTCGAAGGTCTTTTCGACGCGGAAGCCGAGAGCAGTGGCGCGCTTGCCGGAGAGCCGATGCGGCCAGCCCGACGACGATCCGCATCACCAGCTCATCAGGCTCGCGGCGGATGCGCGCCGCGACCTTGTCGCCGGCGACGCGCTTGAGCGCCTCGATCTGCTCGCCGACCGTGCAGCACACGCCCGGCATGGTGATGTTGATGTGCGGCTCGATCGCCTCGCGCGGCAGTTCGGCGCCGTGGATCAGAAAACCCACCGCCGAGCGCGGGCTGGCGTGGGTGTGCACCACGGTTTCCGCGACGGGAAGCTGCGCCTCGTCGCCATTGAGCGGTTCGCGGATAATGCCGGAAAAGAAGCCCGACGCCGCCTTGTTGGGTTTGCCGGGCCGCACCACGATCGAGGGCAGACGGATGCCGACGCCCTCGACGAAGCCCTTGCGCGTGTAATCCTCGAGCAGCGCCTCGCACATCATCTTCTGCGTGCCGTAGGAGGTCAGCGGCGTCAGATGGAAGTCGTCGTCGATCACATCATGGAACGGCGCGCCGTACACCGCCATCGACGAGGTGAAAATCACCCGCGGCTTGTAGCCGTCTCCGGTCTCTTCTCTTTTTTGCGGATGGCTTCGAGCAGCGCCCGCATGCCGTCGAGATTGGTGCGATATCCCTTCTCGAAATTCAGCTCGGCCTCGCCCGACACCACCCCGGCGAGATGGAAGATCACCTCCGGCCGTTCGGCGATTGCCTTCTCGGCCACGCCCGGTTCGGCAAGATCGGCGGCGCGCGTCTTCACATGATCGGAAAATCCGGTCGGCCGCTCCGGCGCGACGATGTCGACCAGCGTCAGCTTTTCGACCGGCCGGTTGTCGAGCGTGCGGTCGGTCACGAGCCGTTCGGTGAGCTTGCGGCCGATCATGCCGGCGGCGCCGGTGATGAGGATATGCATGCGATGACCCTAGCTCTTTGTTTGGAGCATGATCTTGTCCGAAAACCGGTTCCCACTTTTCGGGATCATGCTCTACAGCGCCCAGCCGCCGTCGATCAGATGGGTGTGGCCGCTGATGAAGGCGGATTCGTCCGAGGCCAGATAGACCGCCAGCATGGCGACCTCTGCGGCCAAACCGATCCGGCCCATCGGCTGGCGGTCGATGAAGTCCTGTAGCGCCGCCTTTGGAGATTTCCCGGCTCGTTTGGAATGCGCCGCGACCCGCTCGCGGAACGACGGCGATTCGATCGTGCCGGGACAGATGGCGTTGACCCGTACGCCGTGCCTGATGAAGTCCATGGCGGTCGCCCTGGTCATCCCGATCACGGCGGCCTTGGTCAGGCTGTAGACATAGCGATTGGGCACGCCGCGGATCGAAGATGCCGCCGACGACATGTTGACGATGGAGCCGCCGCCCTTCTCCAGCATGCCGGGAATGAACGCCTTCATGGTGCGGTGCATCGACTTGACGTTGAGATCGAGGGAGAAGTCCAGGTCCTTCTCGGTGCTCTCCAGCACAGTGCCGCTGTGGACATAGCCCGCAACATTGGCCAGCACGTCGAGCCCGCCGAATTCTTTCGCAACCGATTTCGCCAGCGCCTCGACGTCCCTGGCCGACAACACGTCAAGCCTCAGCCGTTTCCGCGCCTTAAGCCCTTTCAGCTTGCTTTCGTTGATATCGGTCGCGATCACGATCGCGCCCTCGGCGAAGAAGGCCTTGGCAATGGCGCGGCCGATGCCCTGGCCCGCTGCGGTGACCAGCGCGACTTTGCCCTTCAGCCTGTTGGTCATTTCAACCCACCTTTACCCTCATCCTGAGGAGCCCGCCGGAGGCGGGCGTCTCGAAGGATGAGGCCTCACGGTTCGAGACGCTGCGCTGCGCGCAGCTCCTCACCATGAGGGATTAGCGCAGCGCCGACAGCCTCTGCTTCTGCCTGCCATTGCTATCGAAATTCTCCGGCGCCAGCCAGCGCTCGAACGCGGCCTTGCGCGCCGGCCATTCGCTGTCGAGCATGGAGAAATAGGCGGTGTCGCGGCTGCGGCCCTTGACGATCATGTGCTGGCGGAAGATGCCTTCGTAGGTGAAGCCGAAGCGCTGCGGCCGCTCGTCGCGACGGCGCGTTCAGCGAATCGCATTTCCATTCGTAGCGGCGGTAGCCCAGCGTCTCGAAGGCGTAGCGCGCCAGCAGGTACTGCGCCTCGGTGGTCGAGCGGCGTTCGCTGCAGCGCCGGGGCATAGACGATGTTGCCGACCTCGACCACGCGCATCGGCGGGCGGATTTCCATCAGCGACAGGAAGCCCAGGGCGCGTCCGCTGGGCTCGACCACGGCGTAGAAGATGCGCGCGGTGTTGCGCTCGCACTCCGCGATGTCAGGCGGCGAGCGCGGCACGGTTCGGGAAACGGTCCTGCTGGGATGTAGGTCCAGATCGCGTCGTGGGCGTGCATGGCGTCGACAGGGCAGGGCCGTGCCGCTCAGCGCTCAGCCGCTCGACGGTACCGAAGCGGCCCTGCAGCGTCACCGGCCCCGGAAACTGCGCCGGCGTCGCATCGACCGCTAGGGCCGACCGGCGGCTTATTCTGCGCTCATTCTCCGTGCAGCCTTGCGGTCTGTCGCTGAAGAACTTGTTCAGCTCGGCGTTGGTGATCAGGTCGGCGAAACCGTCGAACTTGCCATCCTTCGCGATCTCGGTCGCGGTCTTGATGAAGGCGTGCATGGCGACGCGCGCGAGCGAGCCGCCGACGCTGATCCGCCGCACGCCCATGCCGGCGAGATCGCTGACCGTGAAGCCGAGTGCGCCGCAATTGAGGAAGTTGATGGCCTTGCCGCCGACCGCCTTGACGGTCGCTTCGATGTGCTCGCGGGTCTTGATGCCCGGCGAGTAGAGGCAGTCGGCGCCGGCGTCGGCGAACGCCTTCAGCCGCCGGATGGTTTCCTCGATGTCCGGCCGGTCTCGGATGAAGCCCTCGGTGCGCGCGGTGAACACCACGTCGCCGCCGGCCTTGTCGATCGCGGCGCGCGCTGCCTTGACCCGCGCGAGCGCCAAGTCGAAATCGTAGAGCGGCTCGGCGGCGGAGTTGTCGCCGTGGAAATCCTCGATCGAAAGGCCGGCAACGCCGGTCGCGAGCGCAGCGCGTCACGTTGGCGGCAACCTCGTCCGGATCGTGCGCGAATCCGTTCTCGAAATCGGCGTTGAGCGGCACGTCGGTCGCCGCCGCAAGCTCGCGGTAATGCGCCAGCACCTCGTCGACGGACTGAGCGCCGTCGGCATAGCCCTGGGAATGGGCGTGGCCGGAGCTGGTGGTCGCCAGCGCCTTGAAGCCCAGGCCCTGCAGATAGCGCGCGCTGCCGATGTTCCAGGGATTGGGAATGACGAAGCAGCCGGATTTGTGCAGTTCGCGGAAGGTCTTGCGCTTGTCGGCGGTAGACGGACGGGCGGAGGCCATGGAAAACTCCCAACGATGGAGATGCCGAAGCCTGCCACGGCGGCGCGCGCCGGGACAGCGCATTTCGGTGATGAAGACATGAGACGGCGTGATAGGCCGCCGCGCGGGAGGAGGAAATGCTGGTCGATTGCGTCGATCTCGATGCGCTGGAGCAGAATGCCCGGCGGGTGATGCCGCCGGCATCGTGGATATTCTGCGACACCGGCGCCGACGACGAGATCACCGTCAAGGAAAACGTCGCTGGCATGGCGGCGGCTGAAACTGCGCCCGCGCGTGCTGCGCGACATCGTCGAGATCGACACCGGCGTGACTCTGCTCGGCGCGAGGCTGCCGACGCCGATCATGGTGGCGCCGACCGGCCGCCATCACCTGTTCCATGCGGAGGGCGAGCGCGAGACCGCGCGCGGCGCGGCCGCCGCCGGCGCGCTGTTCGTCATGTCCACCAGCGGCGCGACCCTGGTCGAGGACGTTGCCAAAGAGAGCGCCGGCGTGCCGCAATGGTTCCAGCTCTACATGCAGCCGGACCGCGACGCGACGGCTAAGCTGCTCGACCGCTGCGTCAAGGCGGGCTTCAAAGCGCTGGTGCTCACGGTCGATCAGCCGGCGCCGGGCTGGAGCCCGCGCGCCTACCGCACGCCGGTGCCGGTGCGCGACGATGTGCGCAGCGTCAACATGGTCGGCCAGCCGATGGCACGCACCGCCTACGATATCGACCGCAAGGGCGTCGTGATGTTCCCGACCAACTTCCGCGACCTGGAATGGCTGGTGAAGCGCGTCCCGCTTCCCGGTCGTGGTCAAGGGCGTGTTGCGCGGCGACGACGCCCGGCGCTGCGTCGATTGCGGCGTCAAGGGCGTCATGGTGTCGAACCACGGCGGCCGCCATCTCGACACCACGGTGACGACCGCCGAGGTGCTGTCCGAGATCGTGGCCGAAGTCGGCGGCAGCGCCGAGGTCTATGTCGATGGCGGCATCCGGCGCGGCACCGACATCGTCAAGGCGCTGGCGCTCGGCGCACGCGCCGTGCTGCTCGGCCGGCCGCCGCTGTGGGGGCTCTCGGTCGCGGGCGCCGACGGCGTCGCCGCGGTGCTGAAGCACATGCGCGAGGAGCTGGTCCGCGCCATGCAGCTTTGCGGCGCGGCGAGTCTCTGCGGCGCTGACGCCCGATCTGGTGGCGGAATGAAAGAGCTGATTCCCACCGGCAAGCTTCGCTTCGGTGTTGCCTTCGCGCCGAAGACGTCGGCCCTGTTCGTCGTCAAGGAAGAAGACGGCAGCCCACGCGGCATCACCGCCGATCTCGGCAGCACGTTGGCGAAGAGGCTCGGCGTACCGGTCGAGTTCATGGTCGCGCCGAACACCGGCGTGCTCACCGATGCGCTGGCAGATGCAAAAATCGATGTGGCCTTCATGCCGGTCGACGACGAGCGCAAGAAACGCCTCGACTTCGGGCCGATGTATGCCCTGGTCGAGAGCACCTACATGGTGACGGCGGCCTCCGGCATCAAAACGCTGGCCGAGGTCGACCGCCCCGGCGTTCGCGTCGTCGGCATCGCCAACACCACGACTATCCGCGCCGCCGGGCGCACCTTGAAAAATATCCAGCCGATCGCCGCCACCTCGATCGACGACGCCCTGGCTATGCTGCGCGGCGGCAAGGCCGACGCCTTCGCGCTGTCCGGGACTCGCTGCCGGATTTCGTGGCGATGTTTCCCGGCTCGCATATCGTCGACGGCGGCTTCCAGCAGACCGGCATCGCCATCGCGGTGCCGAAGGGCCGGCCGGCCGCGCTGGCCTATGTGACGAAGTTCATGGAGGAGGCCAAAGCCTCGGGTGCAGTCCGCCGCGCCATGGATCGCGCCGGGATGAAGGACTTGCCGGTGGCACCGTAGCGTCTGTCAATGATTGCTGCACGTTTGGCGAGTCGAGTGATTATCCCTCGGCACACTGGTCTGCGCCACGCGCTGATATTTCACCGCGGGCTGCAGCACCATGCCGTCGGCGAGCTGGTCGACCATGCCGCGCTGGATTTCCTGCCACGGCGTCTGGTGCGGCGCGTATTTGTAGCCGCCGGCCTTTTCCAGCGCCTTGCGCCGCTTCGCCAGCTCATCCTTTGAAATCAGGATGTTGGCCGTGCCCTTGTTCAGGTCGATCCGCACGCGGTCGCCGGTCTTGAGCAAAGCGCCAGCCCGCCGTTGGCCGCCGCCTCCGGCGATGCGTTCAGGATCGACGGCGAGCCCGAGGTGCCGGACTGCCGGCCGTCGCCGATACAGGGCAGCGAGGTGATGCCTTTTTTGATCAGCGCTGCCGGCGGCTGCATGTTCACCACCTCGGCCGAGCCCGGATAGCCGATGGCGCCGACGCCGCGCATGAACAGCAGAGTGCGCTCGTCGATCTTCAGCGACGGATCGTCGATGCGGTGGTGATAGTCCTCCGGCCCGTCGAACACCACGGCGCGGCCCTCGAAGGCATTGCGGTCCTTCGGATTGGACGAGGAAGCGCTTGCGGAAGTCGTCGGAGATGACGCTGGTTTTCATGATCGCCGAATTGAACAGGTTGCCCTTGAGCACCTTGAAGCCGGCCTGCTTCTTCATCGGCTTGTTGTAGGGCTTGATCACGTCGGCATCCGCGACTCTTGCGCGCGCCCGACGTTCTCGCCCATGGTCTTGCCGTTGATGGTCAGCGCGTCGGCATGGATGCGCTTCGCGTTGAGCAGTTCGTTCATCACCGCCGGCAGGCCGCCGGCGCGGAAATATTCTTCGCCGAGATACTCGCCGGCCGGCTGCATGTTGACCAGCAGCGGCACGTCGTAGCCGACCTTTTCCCAGTCCTCGATCGAAAGCTTGACGCCGATGTGCCGCGCGATGGCGTTGATATGGATCGGGGCGTTGGTCGAGCCGCCGATCGCCGAATTGGCGACGATGGTGTTCTCGAACGCCTTGCGCGTCAGGATGTCGGACGGCCGCAAATCCTCGTGCACGATCTCGACCGCGCGCACGCCGGTCTCGTAGGCGATCTGGCCGCGCTCGCGGTACGGCGCCGGAATCGCGGCGCAGCCCGGCAGCGACATGCCGAGCGCCTCGGCGAGCGCGTTCATGGTCGAGGCCGTGCCCATGGTGTTGCAATGCCCGACCGACGGCGCCGAGGCGCAGGCGAGATCGAGAAACTCCTGGTCGTCGATGCGGCCGGCCGCCAATTCCTGGCGCGCCTTCCAGATCGCGGTGCCGGAGCCGGCGCGCATGCCCTTCCACCAGCCGTTCAGCATCGGCCCGCCGGACAGAACGATCGCCGGAATGTTCACGGTCGCCGCCGCCATGATGCAGGCCGGCGTGGTCTTGTCGCAGCCGGTGAGCAGCACCACGCCGTCGAGCGGATAGCCGTACAGCACCTCGACCAGGCTCAGATACGCCAGGTTGCGGTCGAGCGCCGCGGTCGGCCGCTTGCCGGTTTCCTGGATCGGATGGCAGGGAAATTCGAACGCCACGCCGCCGGCGTCGCGGATGCCCTCGCGCACGCGCTTGGCCAGCTCCAGGTGGTGGCGGTTGCACGGCGACAGGTCCGAGCCGGTCTGCGCGATGCCGACGATCGGCTTGCCGGAGCGCAGCTCCGGACCGGTGAGGCCGTAGTTCAGATAGCGCTCGAGATAGAGCGCGGTCATGCCCGGGATTGTCCGGATTGTCCCACCAGAGCTGCGAGCGAAGATTCTTGCCGCGCGGCGCCAGTGTTTTCGGCTTCTTTGCCATGACCTCTCTCCACCTCACCCTTCGAGACGCGGGCTGCGCCGCTCCTCAGGATGAGGTCGATGGAGCGACGCCGCAAGGTGGGGCCGTTTGATTTCATCGGGCGAATGCGCTGAACTGCAGGGCGAGGCAGGGGCGCGATTCGATGCTTCATCAATTGCTGGCTGGGGGTCTCGTCAGCATCGTCACGTTCGGCATTCATGCGGTGATGACCGGGCTGATCGTGGTGATGACGCGCCATGTCGCCGGGCGGACCGACGATCTGCACGTCTTCATGCGCCTGTCCGCCCTGATGCTGCTCACGGTGATCGTGCTGATGATGGCGCATGTCGTCGAGATCGGAGTGTGGGCGACGTACTACGCCTGGGCCGGGATCGAGACGGAAAAGGCCGGCTCGTTCGACTTCGCCTTCGAGAACTACACCGCGCTCGGCTACGGCGATGCGGTGGCCGGTCCGGGCTATCGCCTGATGGGGCCGATCACCGCGCTCAACGGCCTTCTGCTGGTCGGCTGGTCGGTCGCCATCATCTTCGAGGTGGTGAAGATGGCCGACGTCCAGATCGGCGAGAACGCTCCCGTTGACGGACGCGCCCGCGCCGACGCAAATTGAGCCGAGAAAAGCGTCAGGGAGTTCCCATGCTGAAGACCATCGCGGCCTTCGACCGCATCGGCGAGGAAAACGCCTTCGCCGTGCTGGCGCGCGCCAATGCGCTTGCGGCGCAGGGCAAGGACATCATCAGCCTCGGCATCGGCCAGCCCGATTTCCGCACGCCGGAGTTCATCGTCGAGGCCGCGATCAAGGCGCTGCGCGACGGCCACCACGGCTACACGCCGGCGAACGGCATCCCGCAGCTTCGCGAAGCGGTCGCGGCCGACCTGCACAAGCGCTTCAAGGTCGAGGTTTCGCCCGACAGCGTGATGATCATGCCGGGCGGCAAGCCGACCATGTTCATGTCGATCCTGATGTTCGGCGAACCCGGCGTCGACATTCTCTATCCGGACCCGGGCTTTCCGATCTACCGCTCGATGATCGAGTACACCGGCGCGCGGCCGATCCCAGTGCCGATCCGCGAGGAGAACGGCTTCGCCTTCTCCGCGGAGGAGACGCTGAAGCTGATCACGCCGCAGACGCGGCTGCTGATCATCAATTCGCCGGCCAATCCAACCGGCGGCGTGACGCCGAAATCGGAGGTCGACAAGCTGGTCGCCGGGCTGGAGAAGTTCCCCGACGTCTGCGTGATGTCGGACGAGATCTACGACCACATGGTCTATGACGGCGAGAAGCACGTCTGCCTGCTGTCGTATCCGTCGATTCGCGACCGGCTGATCCTGCTCAACGGCTGGTCGAAGACCTATGCCATGACCGGCTGGCGGCTCGGCTATGCGGTGTGGCCCGGCAAGCTCTACGACTATGCGCGCAAGCTTGCGGTCAATCTGCACTCCTGCGTCAACGCCTCGGCGCAGTACGCCGGGCTCGCCGCGCTCACCGGCCCGCAGGACGAGGTCGACAGGATGGTCGCCGAGTTCGACAAGCGGCGGAAGGTCGTGGTCGAAGGCCTGAACAAGCTGCCCGGCGTGTCCTGCGCGGTGCCGAAGGGCGCGTTCTACGCGTTCCCGAACGTCAAGCGCACCGGCTGGAAGGCCAAGGAGCTCGCCACCGCGCTGCTCAACGACACCGGCGTCGTCACCATCGGCGGGCCGGACTTCGGCATCCTCGGCGAAGGCTACATGCGGCTGTCCTACGCCAACTCGACCGAGAACATCCTGAAGGCGCTCGACCGCATGGGCAATTTCCTGGCCAAGCCGGAAGGCGGCGTGACGATCGATGCGAAAGGCCATGATTGCGCTCGTGGCGCTCGGCGCGCTTGGCTGTGTTCACCGCGGCGCAGGCGCAGACCTACTATCATTATGAGTGCGACGACGGCGCCAGGTTCGAGGTGGCGTTCTATCCAGAGACGAAGGCGGCCTATTTGCAGATCGACGGCAAGTCGTTGATGCTGCCGAAGCGGTTTTCGCTAATCAGCCAGCGCTTCAAACAGGGCGGCTACAGCTTCGCTATGCGGTCTGGCGGCAAGGCCATCATGAAGCACGGCGGCAAGACCTCGACTTGCCAAGCGAAGTGATGCGCCTGTTGCCGGCCGAGCCGCAAATTCGGACCTCATCCTGAGGGGCCCCCGCAGGGCGCGTCTCGAAGGATGGCCGCAGGAGCCTTGCGGCTATGGTTCGAGACGCGGTCCTGCGGACCGCTCCTCACCATGAGGCCGGAATTTGTTGATGGCGAGGCGACCTACTTCGGCTGATCGATGCACGATATGCGCCGGCCCAGGGATCGGCAGCTTGACGCCATCCGCGCGCGAACTGCGTCCCACAGCGCGATCATTACCGCGCTGCGCACCCCGGTCGGCCCGGTCGCGGCGTCCTTGATCCAGAACCACAGCACGTATTCGATCGCGGCCGAGCCGTATCCGGTGAGGTGGCACGACCGGCGGCGGATTCTTCAGCACCTGCTCCACGCTCAGCGCAGCCTTGATCGCGGCGTCGCGCGTCTTGTGCAGATCGCTGTCGTAGGTCGTTGAAGAACTTCACCTCGAGCCGCATCAGGTCGGACTGGAATAGGACCAGTTGATGACGCGCTGGGTGATCAGGTCCTCGTTCGGAACCAGCAGCTCGCGGCCGTCCTTGAGATCGACCGAGGTGTAGCGCGCACCCATGTTGGCGACCCAGCCGAAATGATCGCCCATGGAGATGACGTCGCCCGGCTTGATCGACTTGTCGGCCAGCAGAATGATGCCGCTGACGAAGTTGCTGACGATCTTCTGCAGGCCGAAGCCGACGCCGACGCCGATCGCGCCGGTGAACACCGCCAGCACCGACAGGTCGATGCCGGCGGCGCTCAGCACGATGACGATTGCGGCCGTCATCACGCCGATGCGGATCAGCTTGCCGAGCAGCACCTGGATCGACGGCGTCAGCCCGGTGGCATGCTGCACCCGCCGGTCGAGGAAATTGCTGGTCGCGGTCGCGGCCCACAGCGCCACCGCCAGCAGCACGGTGGTCTTCAGGATCAGCAGCGGCGTCACCCGCAGGCCGCCGATCACGATGGCGCGGGAGTCGAGCGCCGTCACGGCTGGATCGAGCAGGCCGAGGATGCTCAGCGCCGCGATGGTCCAAGCCGTCACCGAAACCAGGCGATTGATGAACTGATTGCGGATCAGGCTCGCCGCCAGCGCGATCACCACCCAGGCGGTGGCGAGATCGACCGCCATGCCGAGGATGTAGGTGCGCGGATGCGCCGCCCAGGTCCGGATCGCGGCGCGGATCACGCCGAGGATCAGCATGAACGCCAGCACGCCGAAATTGTCGATCAAGGCGCGCACCAGGATGCGCAGATAGGCCGGCCAGCCCATCGTCGCCGACACCAGGTCGAACCGCCGGCGGATCGCCGAGGCGGCGGCCCAGGCGGCAAGCGCCGCGAGCGCGATCAGGCCGAACTGGATCGGCAGCCAGACCGAGGTCAGTTCGGTCCGCAGCGTCACCCGCAGCGCGGTGACCAGCGAGTTGAGAGTGTCTTCCAGGTCTGCCGCTTCCATGCGCCTCCCGGCACAAGATGTTGTGCAGTGAGTGTGGCGGGAAATACGTGATTCGGGCGCTAACGCCCAGTTTTGCCGGCGCGTTCCGCGCTTCAGGCGCGCTGGGTCAGGCGGAATCCGACCAGCACGATGGCGAGGCCGATCAATTGCAGCAGCGCTGGGCTGGATGCCGAGCGCGACCCAGCCGATCAGCAGCACGCACGGCGGCACCAGTGTCGGAAACACCGCGCCGCGCCCGGCGCCGAGCAGGACCACAGAGCGGGTGAACAGATAGATCGCGCCGGGTCCGGCGAGCAGGCCCTGGACCAGCGCCTGGATGCAGGTTCTCCCACAAGCCCGATGCGACCATCCGGTCGAAGCCGACCAGCGCCTAGATCGGCAGGATGGACCAGCGACACGACGCTGACCACCACCGTGGCGCGCATCGGCGCGACGCGCCAATAACGCAGCAGCATGGCGAAGGTGGCGAAGAACGTGCCGGCCACGACGAACACCAGATCGCCGAGCAACGCCATGCACGCCGATGGTGGTGACGGCCTCGCCGCCGATCACCACGAGGCCGGCGACGATGATGCAGGCGCCGATGGCGCGGCGCGGCGGCAGCCGCTCGATGCAGAACGACGGTCGCACAGCAGCAGGCCCGACGAGCGCCGCGGTCGACGGCTGGATGATGCCGGCGTGGCCGAGCGGCACCAGCAGAAAGCCTGAATAGCTGACGAAGGCGAGATCCCGGCCCGCCGAAGGACGTCAGCACGATGCCGCGGCCCCAGCCGACGCCGTTGAGGTCGGCGAGCCCGTCGCGCCAGGCCAGCGGCAGCAGCAGCAGGCCGGCCCAGAAGCAGCGGTGGAAGGTGAGGTCGGCCGGCGTGAATCCGATGTCGATGCCGTGCCGGACAGCGACGAAGCCCGCCGCCCAGAACAGCGCCGCGCCGACGCCGCAGGCGATGCCGAGTAATGTCGAGCGGCTGCGGATTGACGATTTCATTCGGACTCTCAGGTGTCATGACGGGCTTGACCCGCCTGCGGCCGTAGCAGCTGGGAAAACGTCTGGAGACGCCCTTCGGCGCGCGAAGGCCCGGCCATCCCGATCAGGATGGCGCAGTGCTCGCCCAACGATCACCGGGACAAGCCCGGTGATGACGGCTGAGGTTGTGCAGCGCGTTGCCAAACAATGGCGCTGTCCCATACGCCGACATGTCGCACACGCCAGCACTGCGGCGCAGGGTGTTGCCGGACGGATAGGGCTTTCGCATCCGGGCCGGGATTGCTTAAGCTTCGGCCACACACAAGTTCAGGGAGTGAAACCGTGGCCACGAGTCCAAGAAATCCAACAAGGTCATCATCACCTGCGCCGTCACCGGCTCGATCCACACGCCGTCGATGTCGCCGCATCTGCCGGTCACCGCCCAGGAGATCGCCGACGCCGCGGTCGGCGCGGCCGAGGCCGGCGCCGCGGTCGTGCATCTGCATGCGCGCAATCCGAAGGACGGCCGGCCCGACCAGACGCCCGAGGCGTTCGCGCCGTTCCTCAAGGTGATCAAGCAGCGCTGTCCAACGTGGTGGTGAACATCACCACCGGCGGCGCGCCGACCATGTCGATCGAGGAGCGCGTCAAGCCCGGCCGCGACCTTCAAGCCGGAGGTCGCCTCGCTCAACATGGGCACGATGAACTTCGGGCTCTATCCGATGATCCCGCGCTACAAGGGCAAGTTCAAACACGACTGGGAGGAGCCGTATCTGGAGGACTCGAAGAAGGGCATGTTCAAGAACACCTTCGCCGACATCGAATACATCCTCACCACCTGCGCCGAGAACAACACCCGCTTCGAGATCGAGTGCTACGACATCGGCCATCTCTACACGCTGCGCCACTTCCTCGACCGCGGCGTGGTCAAGCCGCCGCTGTTCGTGCAGTCGGTGTTCGGCATCCTCGGCGGCATCGGCGCGCATCCCGAGGACGTCATGCATGATGAAGCGCACCGCCGACCGCCTGCTCGGCGACAATTACCACTGGTCGGTGCTGGGCGCCGGCGCCAACCAGATGCGGGTCGCGGCGCAGGCCGCCGCGATGGGCGGCAATGTCCGCGTCGGCATGGAGGATTCGCTCTGGATCGGCCCGGGCAAGCTCGCCGAAAGCAACGCCCAGCAGGTCAAGAAGGTGCGGCAAATTCTCGAAGGCCTCGGCCTCGAGATCGCCAGCCCCGACGACGCCCGCGAAATCCTGTCGCTCAAGGGCGGCGACAAGGTGAATTTCTAGAGCGAGGGCACAAATCCCAGCCACCGTCCATCATTCCGGGCTCGCGGGTCTCTCAGCGCGTGGCGCCCGCGCTGAGCGAATGATGGCGCTGACATCGATTTGATCGTTGCGTTCCGCTCGATGTCGCCTTCAATAGCAGAAGCAAAGGGCGCGACGATGGCATCACTCGATTCCGTCAGCATTACCATCCTGTTCGGCGCCGTGCTGGTGCTCGCCGGCATCATGTCGAGCCTGATCGCGCTGCGCTTCGGCGCGCCGCTGCTGCTGATCTTCCTGCTGATCGGCATGCTGGCCGGCGAATCCGGCATCGGCGGCATCAAGTTCGACGACGTGCGGCTGGCCTATACGGTCGGCTCGGTGGCGCTCGGGCTGATCCTGTTCGACGGCGGCCTGCGTACGCGGCTCGCGACCTTCCGCAACGTGCTGCTCGCCGGCTGGGCTGCTGGCGACTGTTGGCGTGCTCGTCACCGCGACGCTGACAGCGCCGGTCGCCGCCTGGGCGCTCGGACTGACCTGGAGCGAAGCGCTGCTGGTCGGCGCCGTGATGGCCTCGACCGACGCCGCCGCGGTGTTCTTCCTGCTCCACGCCAAGGGCCTGCGGCTTCGCCCCCGCGTCTCGCGCGACGCTCGAGGTCGAATCCGGCATCAACGACCCGTTCGCGATCTTCCTCACCATCATCCTGGTCGAGATCCTGTTCTCCGGCCACAAGTCCTGGGGCGAGATCGCAGGCGTGCTGGCCGTAAAGGCCGTGGTCGGCGGCCTGATCGGCTGGCTTGGCGGCCGCGCCATGGTGCTGGTGCTGAACCAGCTGGAATTGCCGCAGGGCCTGCATGCGCCGTTCGTCGCGGCCGGCGCGCTGGTGACCTTCGGTCTCGCTGAGGCGATCCATGGCTCGGGCTTCCTGGCGGTCTATATCGCCGGCCTCGTCGTCGGCAACCGCGAGACCCGCGCCCACGGCACCGTGGTGGTGTTCCTCGACGCCGCGACCTGGCTCGCGCAGATCGCCATGTTCGTGCTGCTCGGCCTGCTGGCTTGGCCAGAACGGCTGCCGCAGCGCTTGCTGCCGGCGTTTGCCGTGGCGCTGGTCCTGATGCTGATCGCGCGGCCGGCGGCGGTGCTGGTTTGCCTGGCGCCATTCCGTTTCAGTCTGCGCGAGAAGCTGTTCATCTCATGGGTCGGCCTGCGCGGCGCGGTCTCGGTGTTCCTCGCCGCCATCCCGATGCTGGTCGGATTGCCCGGCGCGCATTTCTATTTCGACGTCGCCTTCGTTGTGGTCGATGCTGTCGCTCGCGATCCAGGGCTGGACCATCGCGCCGGCCGCGCGGCTCCTCCGCATCGGCTTGCCGCGCGCTGACGTGCAAGCGCACCGCACCGAGCTCGACCTGCCGGGCACGCTCAAGCACGAGCTGGTCGGCTATCCGGTGGTGGCCGACAGCCCGTATCTGCGCCGCGGCATCACGCCGCCCTGGGCCAAGCTTACGCTGGTGGTGCGCGAAGAGCGCGTGCACACCCCGGAAGAGGCGGGAGCTGTTCGCGTCGGCGATCACGTCTATTTCCTGGCGCCGCCCGGACCGCGTCCAGGCGCTCGACCGCTTCTTTGCGGAGCGCACGCAGGCCACGCCCGACGCGGCCCTGGTCGAGGACTTTTTCGTGCCTGGCGATGTAACGCTCGGCGCGCTGTCGGAAATCTATGGGCTTGCGATCCCGCCTGAGGACGCACAGACGCCGCTCGCGGATTACTTCGCCGCCTATTTCATCAAGCATCCGCCGCGAGCCAACGACGCCATCCCGCTCGGCCCGGTGAAGCTTGTGGCCCACACTGTGACCGACGACCGCGTCGTCACCGTCGGACTCCAGCTTGCGGAGCCCGAGCCGGTGCCGCGCACCTGGTACGAAAAGCTGCTGATCAGAGGGCGGCGGATCGCCCGCCGCCTGGCGGTGCGATTGCGGCGGCTGCGATCCTAGATCATGTTTGTTTTTGGTCGAAGCGGTTGCGGTATCGGCAGCGTGCTCCCTCCCCTTGAAACGGGGAGGGTCGGGGTGGGGATCCGTTAATCCAAGACGATCCCCACCCGGTTTGCCATAGCGCGTCGAAAGACGCGCGTAAACGCGCTCACGGCAAACCGACCTCCCCTTTTCAAGGGGAGGTAAAGAGGCTGCGGCAAACCGCGGTTCAATCTGAAACAACTTCGCTCTAGGCGGCCGCAGCCGAGGCGCGCGTGGAGAAACGCTGCACCAGGAAGGCACCGCCGAACAACACCGCGGTCCAGGCGAGATCGCCGGCCACGGTGTATTTAAAGAACGGCAGCGCCAGCGCGTAGCATTGTGTCAGTCCGGCCAGGTCGTGGCTGTACATGCCGCTGAATGCCCATACCGCGAAGTTGGTGGTGGCGAAGAATACCAGAGAGCAGGCGAGCGCCGCCGGCACCAGCACGAGGGAGAGCCGGTAACGCCGGCCCAGCATGCCGATGCCCACTGGCAGCGCCAGCGCCAGATAAATGACGATCGCGATCCGCCAGTCGTCGAAACCGAGCACCAAGTCGCTGACCAGGAGCGTCGCGAGCGGCACCAGCAGGGCGAGCGGGCGGCGGCTGATGATCATGCCGGCGAACAGCGCCGAAGCCGTCAGCGGCATGAAGTTCGGCGTGTGCGGCAGGAGCCGCGCCGCGACATCGAGGCCGATCAGGAACAGCACCACCAGCGCGTCGGTTCGAAGCGTCGTTTCGCGATTGCCTTGGATCATCGGCTTGAATTCCTTGCGTATTTTCGTCGTGGCCCGAGCTTACCACACTTCAGCGCGCAATTGCATCAGGCGGCCCGCGCTGGATGCCGGTTGGCCCATTCGGCGATGATGCCTTCCAGCGCGTCGAGGCCGTCGGTCAGCGCCGCCGGTCCGGGCTGCAGGATCAGCGGCGACTTGATCTCGCGGAGGAAGCCGTCGCGAACGGCAGGCATGGCGTCGAAACCCTGCCGCGCGGCGAATTTCGCCGGCAGCGAATTTCTTGCCGCACCACGAGCCGATCACGATGTCGGGCGAAGCCGCGATCACCTGCTCGGGTGCAACGATTCGGTCCCTGGCGCTTTTCTGCGACGACAAGTCTTTGAACACGTCGACGCCGCCAACGGCCTCGACCAATTCCGATACCCAGCCGATGCCGGAGATCATCGGCTCGTCCCATTCCTCGAAATAGACTCGGGGCCGGTCGCGGCGGGTTGCCGCTCGCTCTTGCGTCTGTGCCAGGCGTTGCTCCAGCGAGCGCGCCAGTGCGTCGGCTCTGTCGGACGCGCCCACCAGCGCCCCAAGCGTGCGGATCATGGCGAAGATGCCGGCCAAATCGCGCTGGTTGAACGCATGCACCGCGACGCCCTTGCGGATCAGCTCGGCGGCGATGTCGGCCTGCAGGTCGGAGAAGGTCAGCACGAGGTCGGGATCGAGCGCCAGGATTTTCGGCACGTCGGCGGAGATGAACGCCGACACCCGCGGCTTCTCGCGCCGCACCCGCGCCGGCCGCACCGCATAGCCCGACACGCCGACGATGCGGCGCTCCTCGCCGAGGAGATAGAGCGTCTCCACGGTCTCTTCGGTCAGGCAGACGATTCGCTTGTACATGGGCGGATTATAACACGCGGTCGTCGCCCAGCTCTCTTGCCGTCATCGTCGGCGAAAGCGGACGATCCAGTAAACGCTGGGGCTACTGGATGCCCCGCTTTCGTGTTTGGCCCGGGGGCATGACAGCCGGGGAAGCGGATGCTCAGTGCGCCGCCTCCGCATCCAGCAATTCCAGCCCGCCGCTGGCCTGCACGCGGCCGTCCTCGATCCGCACCACCTGCGAGCAGAGCTTCTGGATTTCGCCGGCCTGGTGGCTGACATAGATCATCGGCACCTTTGCTTCGTCGCGCAGCCGCGCCAGATACGGCAGGATTTCGAGCTTGCGGGCGCGGTCGAGCGAGGCGAGCGGCTCGTCGAGCAGCAGGAGCCGCGGCTTCATCAGCAGCGCGCGGCCGAACGCGACGCGCTGGCGCTCGCCGCCGGACAGATGCCCGGGCCGCCGCGTCAGCAGCGCGCCGATGTCGAGCAGCGCGACGATGCGCTCGCGCTCGGCTGGCGTCGGCCGGAAGCGCCGCCCATCCAGCGGCCATAGTCGAGGTTCTGCGCCACGGTCATGTGCGGAAACAGCCGGCCCTCCTGGAACACATAGCCGATGCGGCGGCGGTGCGCCGGCACGTCGATCGCTCGCCGCGCTGTCGAACAGCACCGTGTCGTCGAGCGCGATGCGGCCGCGGTCGGGCGCCACCAGTCCGGCGATCATGTTGACCACCGAGGTCTTGCCGGCGCCGGACGGCCCGAACAAGCGCGGTGGCGCCGCCCGCCGCCTCGAATTTGAGCGCGAGGAAAAATTCGCCGAGCCGCTTCTCGATGTCGACGCTCAGCATGTCATTCCCCGTGGTAGCGCATGCCGGCGCGGCGGGCGAACCATTCCGAAGCGATCAGCGCGGCAGCGCGATCACGATGGCGACGACGACGAGCCGCATCGCCTGCGGCGTCGCCGCCGGGAATTTGCGTGAAGGTGTAGATCGCGGCCGACAGCGTCTGCGTCTCGCCGGGAATGTTGGAGACGAAGGTGATGGTGGCGCCGAACTCGCCGAGCGCCTTGGCGAAGCACAGCACCATGCCGGCGATGATGCCGGGCAGCGCCAGCGGCAAGGTCACGGTGAGGAACAGCCACAGCCGGCCGGCGCCGAGCGTGGCGGCGGCGTCCTCAAGCCGGCGGTCGATCGCCTCGAACGACAGCCGGATGGCGCGAACCAGCAGCGGAAACCCCATCACGCCGCAGGCCAGCGCCGCGCCGGTCCAGCGGAACGAGAACACGATGCCGAACTTTTCCAGGAAGCGCGCCGACCGGCGCGCGCCTGCCGAACGAGATCAGCAGCAGATAGCCGGTCACGACCGGCGGCAGCACCAGCGGCAGATGCACCACGCCGTCGAGCAGCGCCTTGCCCCAGAAATCCTTCCGCGCCAGCAGCCAGGCGATGGCGAGGCCGAACGGCAGCGACACCAGCGTCGCCACCACTGCGATCCGCAGCGACAGCTCGACCGCGGTCCATTCCTCGGGGGCGAGGTCAAACATGCTCGCCTCGTGTCCCGGGCGAGCGAGCGAGACCCGGGACCCAGCTTCCTCAAGGAAGAGAGCTGGGTCCCGGATCAGCGGTGCAACGCCATAGCGTGTCGAAGACGCGCGTAACGCGCTGACGGCGCTGCACCGCGTCCGGGACACGAGGCTCCGGCTTGCGCGGTATGCCTCACGACGTCGGCTTGATCAGGAATGTGAAGCCATAGGTTTCGAAGATTGTCTTCGCAATGTTCGAGCGCAGATAATCCAGATACCGCGCCGCCTCAGGCCTGGCATTCACCGTCAGCGCCACCGGATAGGTGATCGGCGGATACGAGCCATCCGGGAAATGCCCGACGATCTTGACGTTCTTCTCGATCTTGGCGTCGGTCTCGTAGACGATGCCGAGCGGCGCCTCGCCGCGGCCGACCAGCGCCAGCGCCGCGCGCACGTTCTCGGCGCTCGCAAGCTTCGGCTCGGCGGCGGCCCACGAGCCGAGCTTCTCCAGCGCCGCCTTGGCGTATTTGCCGGCCGGCACCGCGCGCACGTCGGCGACCGCGATGCGGCCGTCGCCGGCGAGCTTGGCGATGTCGAAGCCCTGCTCGATCTTGACGTTGTCGAGCTTGGAGTCCTTCGGCGCGATCAGCACGAGCTTGTTGCCGAGCAGGTTGACGCGGCTGTCTTCCTTGATCAGGTTCTTCTTGTCCAGATAGTCCATCCAGTCGAGGTCGGCCGAGGCGAACACGTCGGCCGGCGCGCCCTGCTCGATCTGCTTGGCCAGCGCCGAGCTCGCGGCCAGGCTCGCCACCGCCTTGATGCCGGTCGCCTTCTGTGAAGGCGGCGTCGATGTCGTCGAGCGCATTCTTCATCGACGCCGCGGCGAACACGATGATGGTCTTGTCCTGCGCCTGCGCCGGGAACACTACGAGTCAGGGCAAACAGAAGGGCGAGAGCGGCGCGTTTCAACATGGCGATTCTCCTCGGGCGCAATGGCGCCGAGCCAGGGATCGGATCGGTGGATCGACCTGTCGGAATTGCCGTTCCGGGTATGGACAGCGCACGCACGGGACGCTGCCGGTCAGGGAGAATCTAGCAAGTCCGAGCGAGCGAGGTAAAGTCCCGGATTGGAGGATAGCATGGCCGAAGCGACGCCGCTCGAAGGCGAATACGACTACATCATCGTCGGCGCGGGCTCGGCCGGCTGCGTGCTGGCGAACCGGCTTTCGGCCGATCCGAACAACCGCGTGCTGATGCTGGAGGCCGGCGGCCGCGACAACTGGATCTGGTTCCACATCCCGGTCGGCTACCTGTTCGCCATCGGCAATCCGCGCTCCGACTGGATGTTCAAGACCGAGGCGGTGCCCGGCCTCAACGGCCGCGCGCTGAACTATCCGCGCGGCAAGGTGATCGGCGGCTCGTCGTCGATCAACGCCATGATCTACATGCGCGGCCAGGCGGCCGACTACGACCACTGGCGCCAGCTCGGCCTCACCGGCTGGGGCTGGAACGACGTGCTGCCGGTCTTCAAGAAGCACGAGAACCATTTCCTGGGCGACAGCGAGCATCACGCAACCGGCGGCGAATGGCGGATCGAGCATCCGCGCGTGCGCTGGGATCTGCTCGACGCTTTCCGCGCCGCGGCCGAGCAGGCCGGCATCAAGCGCATCGCCGATTTCAACACCGGCGACAACGAGGGCTCGGCGCCCTACCACGTCAACCAGAAGTTCGGCCGGCGCTGGTCGGCGGCGCGCGGCTTTCTCAAGCCGGCGCTCAACCGGCAAAACCTCCGGCTCGAAACCGGCTGCCTGGTCGAGCGCATCGAGTTCGACGGCAGGCGCGCGGTCGGCGTGCGCTTCCGGCAGAACGGCGTAACGAAATTGGCGCGCTGCCGCGGCGAGGTGATCCTTTCGGCCGGCTCGATCGGCTCGACCCAGGCGCTGCTGTTGTCCGGCGTCGGCCCCGCCGCGCAGCTCGCAGCAGTTCGGCATTCCCGTCGTGCTCGACAAGCCCGGCGTCGGCGAGAACCTGCAGGACCATCTGCAACTGCGGATGATCTACAAGGTCATCGGGCATCAAGACGCTGAACGAGACCTATGCGTCGCTGTTCGGCCGTGCCAGTATTTTCCTCGACTACGCGTTGCGCCGCCGCGGTCCGCTGACCATGGCGCCGTCGCAGCTCGGCATCTTCACCCGCTCCGATCCGCACCGCGAGCGCGCCAACATCCAGTATCACGTGCAGCCGCTGTCGCTCGACAAGTTCGGCGAGCCGCTGCATACGTTTCCGGCGTTCACCGCGAGCGTCGCCAACGTGCAGCCGACCAGCCGCGGCCACATCCGGCTGAAGTCCGCCGATCCGGCAGAGCCGCCGGCGATCCAGCCGAATTATCTGTCCACCGACGAAGACCGCCGCGTCGCCGCCGATTCGATCCGCGTGACGCGGCGGATCGTGGCGCAGCCGGCGCTGGCAGCCGTTTCATCCGGTCGAGTATCTGCCGGGCGAGGCGGTCGGCAACGACGACGCCAGCCTCGCCAAGGCCGCCGGCGACGTCGGCACCACGATCTTCCATCCGGTCGGCACCGCGAAGATGGGCCTCGCCAGCGATCCGATGGCCGTGGTCGACGAGCGGCTGCGCGTGTTCGGCCTCGAACGGCTGCGCGTCGTCGATGCCTCGGTGATGCCGACGATCACCTCGGGCAACACCAATTCGCCGACCATCATGATCGCCGAAAAGGGCGCGGCGATGATCCGCGAAGATCGACGCTGACTATTTCGCCGTCAAAATCTGTTTGCAGGCCGGCGGCAGCGCCGACATCAGCAGCGGCCTCGGGTTGACCGAGGGCTTCGGCTCTGCCGTGTTCCTGGTGAACCACCAGTCGAGGTCCTTGCCGCAGCCTTCGTCATGCGGCGGTCGCCGGCTGCGTCTTGCATTCCGGGCTGTCCTTCGGACAGCTGATGCGCAAATGGAAATGATAGTTGTGGCCGACCACCGGGCGGATCTTGTGCAGCCAGGAGCGGTCGCCTTTGACGTCGCGGCACAGCGCCTTCTTGATCGCCGGATTGGCCAGCACGCGCTCGACCTCGGGGTCCTGCGCCAGCATCTTGTAGAGCGCGATGTATTTCTCCGACCAGACGTCCTTCCGCACGTCCTTCCAGTTGTCGGCGACGACGTTGGTCGCCATCATCTCTTCGCGTTCTTCGCGCGTCAGCTCGTGATCCGGCATCGGCGTGAGCCAGACGTCGGCGTCGAGCCCGACCTGATGGCTCCAGTGGCCGGTGATCATCGGGCCGCCGCGCGGCTGCGCCATGTCGCCGACCAGGAATCCGGGCCAGCCGATCGAGGGCGCCTTCTTGGCGAGCCGCTCAAGAACCTTGATCAATTCCGGATGGCCCCAGTTGCGGTTGCGCGACAGCCGCATCACCTGCCAGGTCGGTCCGTTGATCGGCAGCGCAACGCCGCCGGCGAGGCAGCCGTGGGTGTAATAGCCGATCGAGCGGGCCTGCAAGTGCGCCGGCTTGGTCTCGCGGCCGAACAGTTCCTTGGCCGGGGTCTTCGGGTCGTTCGGATGCTCCAGCGGCGGCAGCGGCTTCGGATCCATGGTGCCGAGGTCCTGCGCCGCGGCCATGCCGCAACCGGCAAGGATCAGTACGAGGCATCGGCCAAGCAAAGCTGCGGGAAAACGTGCCATTGGAAGTCGGACCTGAGTGAGGTCGCGCCCGGCGTCATTTCTACTTAAGCCCGGCGGCAGGGGAAAGCCGCCGGGCTGTGGACTTCGCTTTAAAGTAACCCGTCTTTACAAACCGGCCGCGATCCGGCACATTAACCATAGATGCGGCGCTGACCCCGAGGCCCGGGAGTTGTTATGCGTCGTTTTTTCGTCTTTATCGCTTGCGCCGGCCTGTTGGCGGCTTGGCTTTCCATCGCTTCAGCGCGAGCCGACGTCCTCATCGTCGTCAACAAATCAAACCAGAGCTTGAGCGTCGCGGTCGACGGCCGCGAGCGCTATCGCTGGCCGATTTCGACCGGCCTGGATGGCGGCCCGCCGTCCGGGCAGTTCCGCCCCGAGCGCCTGGAGCGCGTCTGGCACTCCCGCAAATACGACTGGGCGCCGATGCCGAATGCGATCTTCTTCTACAAGGGCTACGCGATCCACGGCACTTATGTGGTGTCGCGGCTTGGCCGGCCGGCTTCGCACGGCTGCGTCCGGCTGCATCCGAGCCACGCGGCAACGCTGTTCGCGCTGGTGCAGAGCCAGGGCATGGGTCGTACCCACATCGTGGTGTCGAGCGCCGCGCGTTTTGCCGAACGGCGCTGATTGCCCGCACGCCGGTCTGGGCTACACTGATCGAAGCGATCGATCAGGGAGGACCGTTGTCATGGCCGAGTACATGGGCAAGAGCGAGCAGCAGAAGAAGCGCGCCTATTCGCCCGCCGTCATCACCCAGGGCGGCAAGACCATCTGGCTCGCCGGCCAGACGGCGACACAGGACGAACAGGGCAACGACATTTCGGGGAACTTCGAGGCGCAGGTCAAAACCATCTTCAGCCTGCTCGACAAGACGCTGAAACGCGCCGGCGGCAGCCTCGCCAACATGGTGACCATGACGGTGTTCATCAACGATGTCCGGCTCGGCGACAAGTTCGTCGAGATGCGCGCCGGATTTTTCCCGGGCGGCAACTATCCGGCAAGCGCCCTGATCACGGTGTCGAACTTCGCGCGGCCGGGCATGTTGATCGAGATTCAGGGCGTCGCGGTGATCGGCGGATGATAGCGTGCCGACGATTGCGTATTTTCTCGGGATTGCGGTGCGGATGTTCTTCAATGACCATGCCCCGCCGCATTTCCATGTGCGTTATCAGGGATTTCGCGCCCGTGTTCTCATCGCCACCGGAGATGTGATAGACGGACATCTGCCGGGCCGGGTGGCTCGGCTGGTGAAGGAGTGGACCGACCTGCGCCGGGTGGACCTGCTTCGGAATTGGCAAGCTGCGCAGTCGAGAGGCCGGCTCGACCATATTTCGGGTCTTGAGGATGATGATTGACGTCATCAACATTCGCCGCCTTGGCGACTACCGTCTGGAGATTTCCTTCTCGGACGGTACCGCTGGTACTCGTGATTTTTCTGAAGTTCGCGGCCAGACCGGCGAGATGGTGGAGCCGCTAAAAGATCCCGCCTATTTTGCGCGCGTTTTCATCGATGACGGCGCGCTCACATGGCCCAATGGTTACGACTGGGATCCTATTGCTTTGCACGACGATATGAAGGCTGCCGGTTTGTTGCGCCGTATAGACGCTGCCGAATAGGGGCCTACACATCCACCTTCAGCGCGGCGATGAACGCCTCCTGCGGGATGTCGACCTTGCCGAACTGCCGCATCTTCTTCTTGCCTTCCTTCTGCTTCTCCAGGAGCTTGCGCTTGCGCGTGACGTCGCCGCCGTAGCACTTCGCGGTGACGTCCTTCCGGAACGCGCGCACGGTCTCGCGGGCGATGATCTTGCCGCCGATCGCGGCCTGGATCGGAATCTGGAACATGTGCGGCGGGATCAGCTCCTTCAGCTTTTCCACCATGGCGCGGCCACGCTGCTCGGCGCGCGTGCGATGCACCAGCATCGACAGCGCATCGACCGGATCGCCGTTGACCAGGATCGACATCTTCACCAGGTCGGCCGGCTTGTAGTCGGTCAGGTGATAGTCGAACGAGGCATAGCCGCGCGACACCGATTTCAGCCGGTCGTAGAAGTCGAACACCACCTCGTTGAGCGGCAGGTCGTATTTCGCCATGGCGCGCGAGCCGACGTAGGTCAGATCGACCTGCGAGCCGCGGCGGTCCTGGCAGAGCTTCAGCACCGAGCCGAGATATTCGTCGGGGGTGAGGATCGTTGCCTGGATCCACGGCTCGTGGATTTCCAGAATCTTCATCGGGTCCGGCATGTCGACCGGATTGTGGATGTCGATCTTCGATCCGTCGCGCAGGTCCATCTTGTAGATCACCGACGGCGCGGTCGCGATCAGGTCGAGGTTGAACTCGCGGGTCGAGCCGCTCCTGGATGATCTCGAGATGCAGCAGGCCAAGGAAGCCGCAGCGGAAGCCGAAGCCCAGCGCAGCGCTGGTCTCCATTTCGTAGGAAAAGCTCGCGTCGTTGAGGCGAAGCTTGCCCATCGCCGCGCGCAAATCCTCGAACTGCGCGGCGTCGACCGGGAACAGGCCGCAGAACACCACCGGGAATGGCCGGCTGGAAGCCGGGCAGCATTTCGGTGACCGGCTTGCGATCGTCGGTGATGGTGTCGCCGACGCGGGTGTCGGCGACCTCCTTGATCGCCGCCGTCATGTAGCCGATCTCGCCCGGCCCAAGCTCGTCCACCGGCACGAGCTTCGGCCGGAACACGCCGACGCGGTCCACGTCGTAGGCCGCGTTGGTGCCCATCATGCGGATGCGCTGGCCCTTCTTCAGAGTGCCGTCGACGATCCGCACCAGCACGACGACGCCGAGATAGCTGTCGTACCAGCTATCGACGAGCAACGCCTTCAGCGTTCGCGTCGCGGTCGCCCTTAGGCGGCGGCAAGCGAGTGACGATCGCCTCCAGCACCTCGGGCACGTTCTCGCCGGTCTTGGCCGAGATCAGAATGGCATTCGACGCGTCGAGGCCGATCACGTCCTCGATCTGCTGCTTGACCTTGTCGGGCTCGGCGGCGGGCAGGTCGACCTTGTTGAGCACCGGCACGATCTCGTGGCCGGCATCGATGGCATGATAGACGTTGGCGAGCGTCTGCGCCTCGACGCCCTGGCTCGCGTCCACCACCAGCAGCGAGCCCTCGACAGGCGGCGAGCGAGCGGTTCACCTCGTAGGCGAAATCGACGTGGCCGGGCGTGTCGATCAGGTTGAGGATGTAGTCCTTGCCGTCGCGCGCCTTGTAATTGAGGCGGACGGTCTGCGCCTTGATGGTGATGCCGCGCTCGCGCTCGATGTCCATGGAATCGAGCACCTGCTCGACCATTTCGCGCTCCTGCAGCGTCCCGGTGAGCTGAATCAGCCGGTCGGCGAGCGTCGATTTGCCGTGGTCGATGTGGGCGACGATCGAGAAATTACGGATGTTGTCGATGGCGGAGGCCGTCATGGCCGCGAGATAACACCGTGATTGCGTCGCGGCAAGGACAACGCCGCAAACTCCGCTCTCGTGTCCCGGACGCGGTGCAGCGTGTAGCTGCACCGCTGATCCGGGACCCAGCTTAGGGACAGCTGGGTCCGGGTCTCGCTCCGCTCGCCCGGGACACGAGACCGTTATTCCAGCAACCCTTGGCTTTCGCCGCCACTTCCTTCGGCGTCGCCAGCACCTTTTCGACGATCCCCTGCATCTTCTCGCCCAGCACCGGATCGACTTCGAAATTCAGCCCTTTGGCCTCGGCCAGGAACTCGGGGTCCTTCATGGTGGCGGCGAACGCCGCCCGCAACGCCGCGACCCGGTCCGCGGGCGCCGCGTTGGTGGCGAGCGGGCGGCCGAGCTGCGTGCCGGACACCACCAGCTCGATCAGCGCCTTCTCGTCGGGGTGCTTCGCGGCGTCCTCGACCGACGGCGCGTCGAGATCGGGCGCCCGCGGTCCGGCCTGCGCGACCACCGTGATCTTCTTCTCGGCGAGCCAGGCCGCCTTGGTCGCCTTCCAGCTCGACCAGGTGTTGTTGCGCGCTTCGACCTCGCCGCGCTCCATGGCGAGGTTGATCTGGTTGCCGCCCGGATAGCCGGTGACGATCTTGAACTTGGTGCCGAGCAGCTCGTTCATCATCTGCGGATAGAAGTAGGTGATGGCGCCGCGCGCCGAGGCGCCGGCGACCGTCTCGCGCTTGCGCAGATCGTCGATATTCTTGACGCCGGTGGTGTGCCAGACCGCCATGGTTTCGACCACCGGCGCGATGGAGCCGATCCATTGCATCTAGCCGGCATCGAACTGCACGCCGGCGATGCCGGCCGCCTGCATCGCCGGGAACGAATTGGCGATCATGCCGATGTAGGTGCCGTCCTTCGGCGCGACGTTGTAGAGATAGTTGATCATCCGCAATCCGCCGGCGCCGGTCATGTTCTGCGGCACGACGGTCGGATTGCCGGGAATGTGCTTGCCGATATGCCGCGCCACCAGCCGCGCCTGGATGTCGTATTCGCCGCCGACGCCGACGCCGATCAGCACGTTGATGGTCTTGCCGCGATAGAAGTCGGCGATCGGCTCGCCTTGCGCTGGGGTGATGACTAGCAACGCCGATATCACCAACGCCGTCATTCCGGGGCGCGCCAACGGTCCGGCCCAATTGGGCCGGCCCGATGACAGGCTCCGGCGCGAACCCGAACCCAGATGCGAACTGTGGTGTGGCTTTGATTCGGGTTCGGCGCTAGCGCCGCCCCGGAATGACGCCGGAGAGTCAGTGCGAAGTTCATTTGCATTCGCCCGTCTTGTCGTTGTCCCACATCATCTGCTTGTAGTCGAATCCGGTCTCGATCGTCGGCTTGACTACGGCGAAGAACGGCGAAATATCGAAATCGCGCGGCGCATAGAGCGAGTGATGGCGGATGTGCAGGATTTCGCGCCGGCTCTCATCATCGACCCGGTGGACCTCCGGCAGGATCGGATAGCCGACCGATTCGAACGCTTGCGCGATCAGCGTGGAGCAGATCGCTCGCGTCGGCTCGCCTGAGCCGAGCGCGATCATGCGCCGCCGCCAGCGCGCCGGCACCGGCGGCTGCGGCAGGAAATAGCGCATCAGGTCGATGATGTTCTTGAGGTCGTAGTCGTAGCCGATCCGCTCGGCGGCGTAGCGGATCACCTTGCTGCGGTCCTCGGGCGTCAGCCCGACCGGCCGGCAGATGCGGGTGTTGTAGGTGTTGAATTTCGACAGCGGCGAGGCGATCACGCCTTTGCCGAGCTCGGCCTCGACCAGCACCAGCGGCTCGCCGTCGCGTTCGCCGAGATTGGCGCCGAGCCCGACATAGAGCACGCGTGCGACCACGTCGATTGCGTCAGGTAGCGGATTGCCGAGTTGATCTTGGAGCGGGCGCCTTCGACCAGCAGCACGTCGCCGGGCCGGATCACCATGGCCACGAGCTCCGGCCGCGCCGCGGCATAGGGCTCGTAGCCGCTGGTCGGCTTCGACAAGTGGCGGGCGACGTATGCCCCGACCCAGTCGAGCAGACTTCAATGTCGCCGACATGCCCGCCCGCCGCTCTTATCTTTGATGGACGACACGATATGGCCGTGCCGATACATCTGCAACGCGACCGAAAGCAAATGGCCGGGGTGATCCGCCCCGGCCATCGGCAGCGTCGCACAAAGCTCAGTAGCGATAATGGTCCGGCTTGAATGGCCCCTGGACCGGAATGCCAAGATACTTCGACTGCGTGTCGTTCAGCTCCGTGAGCTTCACGCCGATCTTGGCGAGATGCAGCCGCGCCACCTTCTCGTCGAGGTGCTTGGGCAGCGTGTAGACTTCTTTCTTGTATTTCGTCGGGTTGGTCCAGATTTCGATCTGCGCCAGGGTCTGGTTGGTGAACGACGACGACATCACGAAGCTCGGATGGCCCATGGCGTTGCCGAGGTTCACCAGGCGGCCTTCCGACAGCAGGATGATGCGCTTGCCGTCGGGGAATTCGACCTCGTCGACCTGCGGCTTGACGTTGTGCCACTTCATGTTGCGGAGCGCCGCAACCTGAATCTCGCTGTCGAAGTGGCCGATGTTGCAGACGATGGCGCGGTCCTTCATCTTGCGCATGTGCTCGACGGTGATGACGTCGAGATTGCCGGTCGCGGTGCAGAAGATGTCGGCGCGGGACGCCGCGTCCTCCATCGTCGTGACCTCGTAGCCTTCCATCGCGGCCTGCAGCGCGCAGATCGGATCGATCTCCGACACCATGACGCGGCAGCCGGCCTGGCGGAGCGAAGCCGCCGAGCCCTTGCCGACGTCGCCGAAGCCCGCGACCATTGCGACCTTGCCGGCCATCATCACGTCGGTGCCGCGGCGGATGCCGTCGACCAGCGACTCGCGGCAGCCATAGAGGTTGTCGAACTTCGACTTGGTGACGCTGTCGTTGACGTTGATGGCGGGCCACAGCAGCGTGCCTTTCTTCTGCATCTCGTAGAGTCGATGCACGCCGGTGGTGGTTTCCTCGGTGACGCCGCGGATGTTCTTGGCGCACTCGGCGAAGAAGCCGGGCTTGTCCTTCAGCCGTTTCTTGATCGCGGCGTACAGCACCTCTTCCTCTTCGTTGGTCGCGCCGTCGAGGAATTTGGTATCGCCCTTCTCGGCGCGCAGACCGAGATGGACCAGCAGCGTGGCGTCGCCGCCGTCGTCGAGGATCATGTTCGGCGTGCCGCCGTCGCCCCAATCGAAGATCTTGAGCTGGTAGTCCCAATAATCCTTCAAGCTCTCGCCCTTGATCGCGAACACCGGCGTGCCGCCGGCCGCGACCGTGGCGGCGGCGTGGTCCTGCGTTGAATAGATGTTGCAAGAAGCCCAGCGCACGTCGGCGCCGAGCGCCTTGAGCGTCTCGATCAGCACCGCGGTCTGGATCGTCATGTGCAGCGAGCCGGCGACGCGGGCGCCCTTGAGCGGCTGCTTCGGACCGTATTCCTCGCGGGTCGCCATCAGGCCGGGCATTTCGGTTTCGGCGATGGCGAGCTCCTTGCGGCCCCATTCGGCGAGACCGATGTCCTTCACAACGTAATCTTTGGCGACGGCCATGACTGTCCTTGCTGGTTGGGAATGGATTGATGGCCGACGCCGGCCGGCCCGTTCGGGGTGCCTATAGCAGCACCCATCGGCCGGCGCAATGCGCATATAAAGATTTCTTTATATCTCTTTCGAGGCTGGAAGGAGGGCGTGGGGCGACCTCAATCCTCTTCGCCGAAGCCGCCAGCCACGAGCTTTTCCAGGGCGTCGATGGCGGCAGAGGCCTCGCGGCCGGTGGCCTCGACCGTGATCCTCGTGCCCATCGCAGCGCCGAGCATCATCAGTCCCATGATCGAGGTGCCGCCGACCGTCTCCTGCCCGCGCGTGACCCGGATGGCGGCGTCGAAGCGCTCAGCCGTTTGCACGAACTTTGCCGACGCGCGGGCGTGCAGGCCCTTCTTGTTGACGATTTCCAGCTCTCGGACGACGGCGTCTGCGGGATCACGGCGTTCCGGCAGATCGCCATCCAGGTCTTCCGGGCCGCTCATTTCCCGGCAAGCACGCGGCTGGCGATGGTGACGTACTTACGTCCCGCGGCCTGGGCTGCGGCCACCGCCTCCTCCAGAGGGCATTCCTGACGAACCTTGGCGAGCTTCACCAGCATCGGCATGTTGATGCCGGCCAGCACCTCGACATTGGGCCGGCCCATGCACGAGATCGCGAGGTTCGAGGGCGTGCCGCCGAACATGTCAGTCAGGATGGCGACGCCCTGGCCCGAGTTCGACGCGCTTCACCGCTTCGATGATCTCCTTGCGGCGCTGTTCCACGTCATCGTCTGGGCCGATGGTGACAGCCTCGATCTGGCTCTGCGGCCCGACGACGTGTTCCAGCGCGGAACGGAACTCGACGGCGAGCCGTCCGTGTGTAACTAGAACTAGGCCGATCATCTTCGAGAAATCCCGGCGGGCGCGGTGGCGCCGCACGAACGGGCGGCAATCATCATCATCCAAAGCCCGAGTTCAAGGGCTTGCGCGCCAATTCTAGTGGGTTGCTGCATTGCAGTAAACGGCGGTACTTACCCGCCAGGGTAGCCCGCTACAACCCCTAATATATGCGGTCTCGGTCGGATTTCGAGGCCTTTCCGCAGCGCCAAAATCATTGCGGGCCTGGTTGCGTGCACAGGTACAAGCACAGCACAGTGAGGGGGTCTGCCCCGGCTGCGACGGCCAGCCGCGGCAGGGTGATTCCCGCGATTTTCGTCGTTTCTGCAGTGCCGCTCGGCAGGCGCTCGGCGTCACTCGCACCAAGCTCGACGACTGCTCCAACCACCGCCAGCGGTTCGTAGGGCAGGCGACGGATGCCAAGGCCCCGCACCTCGATCAAGCCCGCGAGATGGAGCGCGGGACGCACCAGCAGCCGCCCGTGATGCGCCTCGACGTACGCGCGGTCATCGGCGACGAGCCTTGCAAACGGCAACGCGCCGCGCTCCCCGGCTTGCAGCAGCGCCATCGCCAGCCGCGATTTGCCCGAACCCGGAGCGCCCTTGATCAGCACCGCGCGAGCGCCGACCAGAACGGCGGAGGCATGGATGGTCGGCAATTGGTTCATACCGCGCCGGCCCCTCGCTTTGCTCGGCCGCGCGGCGCCATCAGACGGTTGGCAGCCGCACCACGAAACGCGCACCCAGCACCCGGGGCGCTTCGTCAGCCGACGCGGCTACAGCAGTCCGGTTCTCGGCCCAGAGCTCGCCGCGGTGAGCCTCGATGATCTGCTTGGAGATCGACAGCCCGAGCCCCGAGTTTTGCCCGAAGCCGTGGTTGGGCCGGTCGGTGTAGAACCGCTCGAAGATCTTGTCGAACGCATCCGGATTGATGCCGGGACCGTCGTCATCCACGACGATCTCGATCACGTTGCGAAGCTTCCGGCAGGTGATGCGGACGGTCGAGTCGGCGGGCGCGAACGAGCGTGCATTGTCGATCAGATTGTTGATGACCTGGCCAAGCCGCGAGTCGTGGCCGGGCACGACAAAAGCCAGCGGACCGCCGCCCTCGAAGCTCGCCGAAATCTTGGCGGCGTCGGTGCGGGTCTCGTTCTGTACCGCGATCACGGTGGCGAGCAGCTTATGGAGATCGACGGGGGTGAGCTCGCCGCGCTGCAATTCCGCATCGAGGCGGCTGGCATCCGAGATATCCGAGATCAGCCGGTCGAGCCGCTTCACGTCGTGCTGGATCACCGCCATCAGCCGTTGCTGATTGTCCGGCGATTTGGCAAGCGGCAGCGTCTCCACCGCCGAGCGCAGCGAGGTCAGTGGGTTCTTCAACTCGTGGGCGACGTCGGCGGCGAAGCGCTCGATCGCCTCGATGCGGCTGTACAGAGCGCTGGTCATATCGCGCAGCGCGCCGGAGAGGTGGCCGATCTCGTCCTTGCGGGCGGTCAGGTCGGGGATTTCGACTCGCGAGCGGATGCGGTGGCGTACGCGCTCGGCGCCCTCGGCGAGCCGCTTGACCGGGCCCGCGATGGTACCGGCAAGAAAGAGTGACAGCACCACCATGACGCCGAGCAGGATCAGGAACAGCTTGACGATCTGCAGCCGCTCCGCCTCCACCGCATGATTGATGTCGCCGCCCTGCGTGGAGAGCAGCAGCACGCCGCGCACGGCACGGAAGCGCTGCACCGGCACTGCGACCGACACGATCACCTCGGCGCGGTCGGTGATCCGCACCATGTAGGCGCTCTTGGCGCCAGCCAGCGCCTGCGCCACCTCCGGGTAATTCTTGCCGGCATCGGCGCCATACTCGCGGTAGAGCGGCAGGTCGCCGCGGCCGAGCCAGACCCGGAACGCGGTCCAGGCACGCTTGAACACGTTCGGCTGCTTCGCGTTCGGCGGCGGCAGATCGAGCCGCAGCACCTCGCCGGGAATATAAAGATTGCGGCTGTCGAGAATCAGATAGCCATTGTGGTCGTAGATGCGGGCGCGCGTCTTGGTCGGCGAGATCAATCGGCGCAGCACCGGCGCGACACGCTCCGGGTTGATCGAGAACTCTAGCCCAGTGAGGCCTTCATCGCCGTAATTGTCGCCTGGTTGCATCTCCAGGAGCCGGTCGCGATCGACGTAGGTGCCGTAGTTGTCGGCCGTCGCCGAGGAGGCGATGGCGCCGGCGATGATCTCGCCCTGCACGACCAGGCTCTCCACCCGGGCATCGATCAGGCCGGCGCGGAATTGCGACAGGTAGAGAATGCCGAGAACGAGGGCGAGCAGGCCGGTGACATTGAGGAAGACGATGCGGCGCGTCAGGCTCGAGAAGCTTTGACTGACGAAGAACTGCCAGCCACGCTGGGCGAGCCCGCGCAATCCGCTGTCGCCGTAAACCTGCGCCACCCGGCGCGGCAGCTCGGCAAAGCGGCTGCGCCGCGGACGCGCCTGCGGATCGCCGGGACGTTTTGTCTCGGCGGATTGCGGTGTCGTTTCGGCGGTTCGGTCGAGCAATGGGGTCGCTGCCGTTCTCGTCTGCCCCCTGGCGCGTCCTTCTAGCACATCGTTGGGCGTCCAGAGTCCGACGCCTGGAGCGATGCGAGCAAGACCGAGATCGGCTTCAACCGCTACTTTTACAAGCCACAGCCGCATCCGGGCGGACATCATGGCGCTTTCGAAGGAAACTGAGGGGGTGCTGGCGCGGATCGTGGGGACAGCCGCCGGATAGCGGCTGCTGAAGGCCCGCTTGCATAAGCTGCGGTTCCGTGACCTTATTTAAGGCAGGCTTTATTATGAATGAGACCCGGCCGCATGTGAAAGGCAGGGTAACAGAGGTGGTCCTTGCCGGAACTCGCCAGCCGCGCCGGATCGTACCAGCGTCAGCCCACCGGCTATCGTGCTTTCATCCCCGCGCCCTTGCCCCCACAACCACCGGTCACGCTCGGCACCGAACTACAGCGCCTCTTGTCCCAGGCTGACCTCGCGCTGGGCCGGCTCGATGGCTCGATCCAGACGCTGCCAAACGCCGATCTGTTCGTATTCATGTATGTCCGCAAGGAGGCGGTGCTATCGAGCCAGATCGAGGGCACGCAAAGCTCGTTGCAGGACCTGTTGGCCGCCGAGGCCCGGCTCCACTCGCCCGAAACGCCCAAGGACGTGGACGAGGTGGTCAACTACGTCGCCGCGATGAACCATGGGCTGGCGCGTCTTCCCGAACTGCCCGTGTCGGTGCGCTTGATCCGGGAAATCCACGAAAAGCTTCTCGACGGCGTGCGTGGCTCGCGGCTTGCCCCCGGCGAGCTGCGCCGCACCCAGAACTGGATTGGACCGGGCGGCTGCACGCTGAACGAAGCTACATTTGTCCCGCCGCCACCCGATGTCGTGCCGCAAGCACTCGGCGACCTCGAAAAATTTCTTCACGCGCAAAGTGACCTGCCGCTGCTGATCAAGATCGGCCTTGCGCACGCGCAGTTCGAGACCATTCACCCGTTCCTCGACGGCAATGGCCGCGTTGGGCGTTTGCTGATCACGTTCCTGCTGTGCGAGGGCGGCGTCCTGCACAAACCGGTGCTCTACCTTTCGCACTATTTCAAGCGCCACCGGCAGACCTACTACGAGCTGTTGCAGGCGACCCGCGACAAGGGCGCATGGGAAGACTGGCTGCAATTCTTCCTGCGCGGCGTCGCGCAGGTCAGCGTGCAGGCAACCGAGACATCGCGGCGCATTCTCGCATTGCGCGAGACGCATCGCAGTTTGATCGCTGAAAATCTCGGTTATGCCGCCGGCAACGGCCATCGCGTGCTCGAACGCCTCTATGAGCGCCCGATCGTGTCCGTGAACGAGGTCCGCGAACTGACCGGCACGACCTACCCGGCGGCCAATCAATTGGTGGAGCGTCTGGTCAGGATCGGCGTTCTCACGGAAATCACCGGCCAAGCCCGCAACCGCCGCTTCCGCTACGACACATACGTTCGTCTGTTCGATGAGCCGGACGCCGATGCTCCGGGAGCGGTGGCATGATCGAAAGGTTGAAAGCGCATCCCGCTGTCAAAGCGCATCCCGCTGTCAAAGATTCTGGCGTGCCGTGACTGAGCGTCATTCCAGCGCACGAGGCCTCAGCGATCTCGCCTACAGCTCCTTGAAGCGATAGCCGACGCCGTAGAGCGTTTCGATCATGTCGAAGTCGTCGTCGACCGCCTTGAACTTCTTGCGCAGCCGCTTGATGTGGCTGTCGATGGTGCGGTCGTCGACATAGACCTGATCGTCGTAGGCGGCGTCCATCAATGCGTTGCGGCTCTTCACCACGCCGGAACGGGCGGCGAGCGCCTGCAGGATCAGGAATTCGGTGACGGTCAGCGTCACCGGCTCGTTCTTCCAGGTGCAGGTGTGCCGTTCCGGGTCCATGCGAAGCTGGCCACGTTCCAGCGCCTTGATGTCAGGCTCCTTTGGGCTGGCGGCGGCATCCTTCGGCGACGAGCGCCGCAGCACCGATTTGACCCGCTCCACCAGGAGCCGCTGCGAAAACGGTTTGCGGATGAAATCGTCGGCGCCCATCTTCAGGCCGAACAACTCGTCGATCTCCTCGTCCTTGGAGGTGAGGAAGATCACCGGCATGTCGGTCTTCTGGCGCAGCCGCCGGAGCAACTCCATGCCATCCATGCGCGGCATCTTGATGTCGAGAATGGCCAGATCGGGCGGCGAGGTCTTGAATCCCTCCAGCGCCGAGGCCCCGTCGGTGTAGGTCATGATCCGATAGCCTTCAGCCTCGAGCGCGATCGAAACCGAGGTCAGAATATTGCGGTCGTCGTCGACGAGAGCGATGGTCGGCATGAGCCCTGGTCCCCTTGCGGTTCAAGTCCCGCTGAATTTGAAGCCCTTAAAGCTGGACCGAAATGTGGCAAGCCTTCGACAAATACGTGATTCGTCAAATCCTTGGCCGGAATGCTGGGCATAAATTCCGGGCCTTGTCCTGATCAGGTCTTGCGGCCGGACAGCGATCCGGATGGAGTGGAGAGCGCCCTCAGCCTGAGCCCATATATGCCTGCAAAAGCCGATTTCGAGCCCAAGCCCGTGTTCGATGCAAAGACCGCTGCCAAAAGGTTAATGCGCGAGGCGCGCTCCGGCGCACTGGCGACGCTGATGGCCGGGTCGGGCGATCCTTATTGTTCGCTGGTGAACGTCGCGACCGCCGCCTGCGGCTCACCGCTGCTGCTCATTTCGCGGCTCGCCGTGCACACCAAGAACATCCTGGCCGATACGCGGGTGTCGCTGATGCTCGACGAGCGCAAGGAAGGCGATCCGCTTCAGGGCGCGCGCGTCATGCTGCTGGGCACCGCGGCGAAAACCGACAGCGCCGACGCGCGGCGGCGCTATCTCGCCCGGCAGCCCGAAGCGGAGATGTTCGCGGGCTTCGCCGACTTCGCGTTCTATGAGATCGAACTCAAGGGCGCACATCTGGTCGCGGGCTTTGGCCGCATTGTCGATCTGAAAGCGTCCGATCTGCACACCGATCTTGCCGGCGCCGAGGCGCTGGTCGCGGCCGAGCCGGAAGTCATCGCGCACATGAACGCCGACCATGCCGAAGCTTGCCGGCTCTATGCGACGAAGCTGCTCGGCGCGCCTGAGGGCGAATGGCGCTGCGTCGGCTGCGATCCGGAGGGGCTCGACCTGCAAAACGGGCGCACTGCGCTTCGCCTGCCGTTTCCGCAACGCGTGACGCAGCCCGGCGTGCTGCGCGCGGTGCTCAAGAACCTCGCGGAGCAGGCGAGGGCGGGATAGGCGCTTCAAAGAACGCGGCCTTCGCTTTGACACCTTGGCCGTCCTCATAAGCTTGAAAATATTATAAGTGGTCTGAGCCGCAGTGCGTGACGCCGCGAATGCACGTGGTTTCCCTTCTCTGGATTGTCGCCGGCCATACAGCACGTCGTGCGGCACAGCACGCCCTGCGCACAGCACGTCGTGCGGCACATCTTTTGACGTATCAATTCAACATTCCGAGTAAGGAACTAAAAGCGTTTCGAAGCCTTGTCCCGCTGCCGGAGCATTTCTGCCTGCGTGGGAAGGCTATCCATGTCACAGACGACCGAACCGTCCATCCGCGAGCTACGCGAGGAGGCTGAGCGCACACGCGAGGCGCTCGCCACCAGCGTTGGGGAACTCCGTGAGCGCGTGACAGATACGGCCACCGAGATAAAAACCATGGTTTCGCCGAGCCATATTAAGCAGGAAATCAAGGATTACATTCGCAACGAACGCGAAAGCCTGAGCCAATCACTTCGGCGCAGAGCCAAGGACAATCCGCTGCAGATGGCTGCGGTGGGCGCCGCACTCGCCTATCCTGCCTGGGGTTTGTTGCGCCTCATTCCGATGCCACTGATGCTGATCGGTGCGGGCTTGTTTCTCACCAGCAAGCGCGGCCAAGAGGAGGCGCGGGAGGTTCAGGCCAAGGTCGGGACGGCTCTCCGAGACGGCGCTGAGCGGGTTGCCGATTTCGCGGGTTCCGTTCGCTCGGACATCGAAGACCGCGTCGCGGGAGCGCGCTACGCCGTCGAGGAGGTTCGAGATGCCGTCGTCGAGACAGCCGATTCCGCCGCCGACACCGTCACTTCCGCGCTTCGCAGACAGACGCAAACGATGACGGCCGCTACCGATGCCGGGCTTGAAAAAGGTAGGATGGCTGTTGGGAACATGGCGGCCGCGGCCGGCGAAACGGTCCAAAGCATGCAACAACGGGCTGGCAGAACGGCGATCCGTTCGCGAAGTGCCGTCGTCGATTTCGTCAATGACAACCCGCTTCTAGTTGCGGGCTTGGGCGCGGCGGTTGGCGCCTTTATTGCGGCTTCACTTCCTCCGTCAGAGGCCGAGAACCGTTTGCTGGGGGCCGGGAGCGATAAACTCAAGGAACAAGCGCGTGAAGCCGTCGCACAGGGTGTCGAAAAAGCAGGTGACGTGGCCGCGGACGCCGTTGGCGCCGTTGCCTCGGCTGCCGCGCGCGAAGGGTTCGATGCCACCGGCGTGCAGCGCGCCCTGAACACAGTTGCCGACAGCGTGCGGGCCGTCGCCGACCGCGGTCTCGATACCGCGCTTGGCAATGCTCCATCCAGCGACAGCCGAACGAAAGGAATGCGACATGAGTGACACGTACACCGCGAAACCGGGCTTGACCAGCAAAGCCAAAGAAGCCGTCCGCGACGTCAAGGCAAAAGCTTCCGAAATGACCGAAGGGGTGACGCAGGCCGCCAAGGACAACGCCGCGCAACTGGGCGATGCGGCCTCCGCTTTCGCCGGCCACGCCAAAGAAAAGGCAGGCGAGGCGGTGACCCGTCAACGGTCGGTGGGTGCGGACTACATCGCTTCCATCGCCCAGGCGACACATCGCGCCGCCGGTGAGTTCGAGGGCGACCTTCCGCAAGCGGCGCAATACATCCGCCGCGCGTCAGGCCAGATTTAGAACGTAGCCGATACCGTTCGGGAACGTGACGTCCGTGAGCTCGTCAGTGACGTCCAGGCGTTCGCGCGGCGCCAGCCAACGCTCTTCTTCGGAGGCGCTGTGGTTCTCGGCTTTGCCGCACTCCGGTTTTTGAAGAGCGCCACGCCGCAAGCTCCGGCATCGACCGCCTTTGATGCGAGCGGCGAAGGGTGAAGCATCATGTCGTTGAGTGACGATCTCCATACGATTCCCCGTCTTTTTGGCGACGCGGTCGAGCAACTTGGCAAGCTCGTTCAGAACGAAGCGCAGCTTGCGCGCGCCGAGCTCGCCCAAAAGATGACGCAGGCTGGAATTGGCGCAGCCTACTTGGTCGGTGCGGCCATTCTCTCGATTCCGGTCCTTGTCGTTCTCCTGATGGCGCTGGCGCTTTGGCTGGTGGAGCTCGGCCTTAATCAACCCATCGCTTTACTCGTGGCCGCCGCGGTGGGAACAACCTTAAGCGTGATCCTTGCCTCGGTCGGCATGAGTTACCTCAAGCCCGAGCATCTGAAGCCAAAAGTAACGATGTATCAGATGAAACAGGACGTAACGACTGCGAAGGAGTTGATGCGATGACGGATGAGCTCACCCGTGCGCGCCCTGTGATTGATGGACTTAATCAAGCTATCCGGGAAAATCCCCTCGCGGCCGGGCTTATCGGCGCCGGGGTTGCGTGGATGCTGCTCGGCGCGAAGGGCTTCGGCACCGTAGCGGGCGCGGTCGGCGGCGCGGCAACCAAGGCTGCGTCCGCAACGGCATCTGCCGGTGGCGCCGTCGCGGACGCGGTTACCAACGCGGGCGCAGGCGTTGTGTCGGCGGTGAAACAGGCTGCTCCCGATTTGAGTGTTGCTTCGATTGTCCCGGATATCTCGGCACCCGATACTGAGAAAACATGGAATATCATCGCCGATGCCGGCGGCGCGCTTAAGGACCGCGTGAATGCTGGTGCGGCGGCGGGGCGCCAATACGGCAGCGTACTTCAGTCGCGGCTTTCGGAAAGCTTCGAGCGGCAGCCCTTGCTTCTGGGCGCCGTCGGCCTCGCGCTTGGCGCGGGAATTGCTGCCACCTTTGCAACAACCGACGCTGAGACGGAATGGCTGGGCCAAGCGGGGACCGCGGTGCGCGACAAGGTCCGCGAAGTCGCAAAAGACGTCACGGACCGGGCCGAGAAGGTCGCGTCCGAGGTCCAGGACGAGGCAGCCCGCCAAGGCCTGACATTGGACGCCGCAAAGGATGCGGCGTCGCGGATCACCGCGAAGGCCAAGGCGGTTGCTGGCGCAGGTCAGGAGGCCTTCGCTCAAGGCCTCAAACGGAACCCGCAATCAGCCAACTGAAGGCCGTCGCCTTAAGGCATGGGCGCGGGTGAACTCCGCGCCCATGAGCACGATCTGCGCCGAGTAGTAGACCCAGATCAAAACCACCACGAGCGATGCCGCTGCGCCAAAGCTGGATTCGAGACCCTGCTTGCCGATGTAGAGGCCGATTGCGAATTTGCCGCACTCGAACAGCAGGCCAGTCGCAGCAGCCCCCAGCCAGACGTCGCGCCATGCGACGTCTGCATCCGGCAACCACTTGAACATCATTGCAAAGAGCGAGGCGATCACGAGGAACGACGCGGCGAAGCCTAGCGGCTGTAGGAGGCCTTCAGGAATACTGCTCGAATAATATTTGCCCAACGCGGCAAGGCCAGCGGTCAGAAGCAGCGAAACCAACAATAGGAAACCGACCGCGAGCACGGCGGCAAAGGACAGTACGTAAGTCCTTACGAAATGCCAGGCGCCGCTATCCTTTGTCTCTGCCACCTCCCACACGGTGTTCAGAGCATCCTTGAGCTGAACGACTACGCCTACGGAGGCGAAAACCAGAGCGCCCAAACCGATCGCCGCCGCCATGATTCCCTCGCCCGGCTTGGATGCACCTGCCAGCATCGTTTGAACGGCCTGAGCTCCGCTTTCGCCCAAGAGGCTCCGCATCGCCGAGCTGACCTCCGCTTCGACGGCATCGCGTCCAAAAACTAAACCGGCCACGGCCATGGCTATGACCGTGAGCGGTCCGAGCGAGAATATGGAATAGTAGGCAAGTGCAGCCCCGAGCCTTGCATCTTTGTGCGCCAGCCAGTTCAGCGCACTGGTTTTCAGGAGCTTCCACACGACTGCCTCCAATGGATTGCTGGCATGCCAATGCCGCGACGCGGAGCGAGTTCCGCGCGCGTATTGAAGCAATAGGCGGCGCGGTCCTTTCGGCGCGGATTCAGCATGCGAGATTGCAGGCGCCTGTCGGACTGAGCGCGCGGCGCGGCCGCTTTGTTGCAATGCACGCAAGCCGGCTTCGCGCTGCGAGTAACGTTACCCGGCGAAATCCATGTCAAAGCGCGTCGATCCCGATTAATGCGCCGTTCGGCCGCTATTGCCGGATGCGGATTGGTCTTGGCAGCCGCCGCGATCATGGACTAAAAGTCGCGCGCTATCGCGTTGAGGAGTATAACCGTTCCCAAGGCCGAGCCAGAACGGCCGTCAAGGGAGATTCCGGCCGTCGTCCGGCCGAGAGGCGTCAGGAGGAATTTTCCGTGAAAGAATCCGGTCTGCGCAACGCCGCCTTTGGCGCCGACAAGTTCGGTCTCAAGGATCTTACGGCGGTTCACTGGAACCTGACCGAAGCTCCACTCTACGAACACGCCATCCGCAACGGCGAGGCGACCGTCGTCGCCGGCGGCGCACTCTGCGCCGAGACCGGGCATCACACCGGACGTTCGCCCAAGGACAAGCACACCGTAGTTGATACTCTGACCGAGAACACTGTCTGGTGGGACGGTAACCGCAAGCAGGGCAAGGAGCACTTCG
Source organism: uncultured Alphaproteobacteria bacterium (assembly GCA_963702635.1). Lineage (GTDB taxonomy): Bacteria > Pseudomonadota > Alphaproteobacteria > Rhizobiales > Xanthobacteraceae > Z2-YC6860. Next base: position 366,324 of record CAVPDL010000001.1, on the reverse strand, counting down.
AGAACCTCCTCCAGGACTTCCTGGCACACGCCAAGGGCAAGGTGCTGTTCGCGCAGGATCTCTATGGCGGCGCCGATCCCAAATACCGGATCAAGGCGCGTGTCTACACCGAATTGGCGTGGCACTCGCTGTTCATCCGTCAGCTCCTGATCCGCCCGGATCGTTCGGAGCTGGCGAGCTACGTGCCGGACATGACCATCGTTGACATGCCGTCGTTCAAGCCCGACGCCAAGCGGCACGGCGGCCGCGAAGGCTCCGATACGATGGTGGCGATCGATTTCACCCGCAAAATCGTGCTGATCTGCGGGTCGTCCTATGCGGGCGAGATGAAGAAATCGGTGTTCACCACGCTCAACTTCTATCTGCCGGCGCAGGGCGTCATGCCGATGCATTGCTCGGCCAACGTCGGCAAGTCAGGCGACAGTGCGCTGTTCTTCGGCCTCTCCGGTACCGGCAAGACAACGCTCTCGGCCGACCCGAACCGCACGCTGATCGGTGACGACGAGACCGGCTGGTCGGAGAACGGCATCTTCAACTTCGAGGGCGGCTGCTACGCCAAGACCATCAAGCTCTCGGCCGAGGCCGAGCCGCAGATCTGGGACGCCACCAACCGCTTCGGCGCGGTGCTGGAGAACGTCGAGTTCGATCCGGTGACGCGCGTTCCGGACTACAACAGCGACAAGAAGACCGAGAACACCCGCTCCGCATATCCCTTGGACTTCATCCCAAATGCCTCGCGCAGCGGCATGGCCGGGCACCCGAAGAACATCGTCTTCCTGACCGCCGACGCCTTCGGCGTGATGCCGCCGATCGCCAAGCTGACGCCGGCACAGGCGATGTACCACTTCCTGTCCGGCTACACCGCGAAGGTCGCCGGCACCGAGAAGGGCCTGGTTGGCGTCGAGCCGGAGTTCTCGACCTGCTTCGGCGCGCCGTTCTTGCCGCGCCCGCCGGCGGAATATGGGCGGCTGTTGCGCGACTATATCGCCAAGCACAAGGTCGACTGCTGGCTGGTCAACTCCGGCTGGACCGGCGGCATCTACGGCGTCGGCTCGCGCATGCCGATCAAGGTGACGCGCGCGCTGGTCACCGGCGCGCTCGACGGCTCGCTGAAGAATTCGCAATTCCGCACCGACAAGTACTTCGGCTTCGCGGTGCCGACCGCGGTGCCGGGAATCGACACCAAGATGCTTAATCCGGACCAGACCTGGGCCGACAAGAAGGCGTTCGACGAGACCGCGCGCAAGCTCGTCGGCATGTTCCAGAAGAACTTCGCCAAGTACGAAAAGACCGTAGACGCCGAGGTGCGCGCCGCAGCCCCCGAGGTGCGGCTGGCGGCGGAATAATCCAGCGACGCATTGATCGGCAAAGGGCGACCCCGTGGCCGCCCTTTTTGCTTTTCTCGAACTCTGCTGTATCGCCGAGGTGGCCCCCACCGACAAAGACGCCGCGAAGCACGCCGGTTGATGAACCGCCCTTTGTATTCGATGGAGTTGTGGCGTCAGCCCTTGCCAAACAGGAGATTGGGCAGGAACGTCGCGATCCCCGGGACGTAGGTGACGATGATCAGCACGACAATGTTCGCGACGATGAACTGACCGACACCGCGGGTTACTTCGACCACCGGTTTGTTGAGGGTCGAGGATGCAACGAAAAGGTCAAGGCCGAACGGCGGCGTGATCATTGCGGTGCAGGCCGTAACGCAGACCACCAGCCCGAAATGCACGGGGTCGATGCCGAGCGAGACCGACACGGGAAACAGTGCCGGGATCAGGACCAGGATCGCCGTGCCGGGGTCTATGAACATTCCCGCGATCAGCAGGATGATGTTGACGACCATTAGGAAGGTGTATGGACCGGCATCGATCGCTTTCATAACGCCAAGAATCCATTCGGGCAGGCCCGACAGCGTAACGAAATAGGCGATCGCGGTGCCGGTTGCGAGCAGGATGAAAATCACCGCTGTCAGCACGGCGCAACGCTGGGCGATCAGCATAAACTTGCGGAATGTCAACGCGCGGAAGATCACGGCCTCGACGAATACCGCATAGATAACACTCACGGCGGCGGCCTCCGTCGCCGTCACGATGCCGAAATAGATGCCGCCGAGGATGATCACCGGCATGCCGAGGGCCCAGGCGGTGCCCCAGAGCACTTGGCCGCTGGCGGTGGCCTTGTCCTGGAACGGTCCGATGTCGCGGCGCCAGACTTCGATCAACACCAGCACGCCGAACGCGAGCCCCAGCACGATACCGACGATCAGTCCGCCGGCGAACAGCCGGCTGATCGAGGTTTCCGTGATCCAGCCATAGATGATGAGCGTGATGCTCGGCGGGATCAGCAGCGCCGTTTCCGCCGCCGATACGATCAGACCCAGGCTGAAGGCTTCGCTGAAGCCTGATGCCCGGAGCGACGGATACATCAGCCGTCCCAGCGCCGCGACCGTCGCCGGCGCCGAACCGCACACCGAGCCGAACGCCATGCACGCGCCGATCGCGCCATAAGCGGGGCCGCCGGGCAGGCGCTTGAAGCAGGCATTGGTGGTGCGGCTCAGCAGTTCGGCGATGCGGCCTTCCGACATCAGCTCGGCGGCGAAGATGAAGAACGGGATCGCCATCAGCACGCTGTTGTCGATGCCGGCGACCATCTTCTGGATCAGCACGACGCCCGGCATCCGACCGTAATAGGCCTGCTGGATGAGCCAGCTCGGAATGCCCAGTACGAGAAACATCTCGAAGCCGAGGAACATCATGGCCGTCGTGATAAGCAGGATCAGCCAGATCATAGCTGCTGCCCGCCGCCGAGCCACTCTCCGGACGCCGTCTTGGTCCGCGAGTCGCGGATGCAAAACAGCCGGAGCACATATCCGAACGCGAGCGATGCAAATCCGACCGCCGGCGCGACATAGATCACATAAGCCGGAATGCCGAGCGTCGGGCTGAGCTGCCCGGTGCGCGCGACGAACATCGCGAGCTGGACCGACAGCACCATCATCAGGATGCAGAAGGCGATCCCGCAAATGTCGATGAACGCGAACACCCATCGCCTGGCGCGCGCGCCCATCCGCACCCACAGCAGATCGATGAGAACGTGGCGGCCGGCCTCAAGGGCAACGCCCACGGCCAGGAACACGATCCAGATCAGCGTGTAGCGCGAGCCCTCTTCGATCCAAGCGAAGGTGGCGGCGAATTGCGGCAGGGCCGTCCGCACGAAGACGTTGAAGCCATAGAGCGCCGTCATGGCGATCATCAGGATCGCGGCACTGTAGCGTTGGATCGCGCCCCAGCTATCGGCGAGCGCCTCAATGGAGCGTTTCATATCGTGCGCTTGCTTTGTGAAGGGCCGCGGGAGGATGCTGAGCACGCTCCCGCTCGACACGGAATGGCTCCGCTGAACTCACTTCGTCAGCGCGGCCAGCTCCTTCTCGTAAAGCGCGATCATCTCCTTGCCACCGGCACCCGCCGTGGCGATGTAAGCGTCACGCGCCTTCGGATAGACCGCCTCGCGCAGCTTCTTGCGCTCATCCTCGCCGGCGATGCGGACGTTCAGCCCCTTCTGCTTGAAGAACTCGAGGGACTTCTGTGCGTCTGCGGCCTTCTCGGTCTCGACCTGCGGAGCGACCTCGATGAAGGCCGCCTTGACGATCTTCTGGAAGTTCTCAGGCAGGCTCTTGTACCAACCCGGATTCATCAGGATCACCTCTGTGATCGCGCCGTGGTCGGTGACCAGGATGTTCTTTTGCACTTCGAAGAATTTCATCGCCTGGATAATGTCGAGTGGATTTTCCTGCCCGTCGATGACGCCATTCTGCAGGGCCGTGTAGAGCTCGCCGAATTGCAGCACAATCGCCGATGCTTTGAGGCCCGCGAACTGCTCGATCAGGATCTTGAAGTCCATGACGCGGAAACGCTGGCCCGAGAAGTCGGCGATCTCGGCGATCGGCTTGTTCGACGTGAACTGCTTGCGTCCGCCGTCCCACAACGCCACCGGTTCAAGCCCTTTTGCGCGAAACGAATCCAGTACCGCCTGGCCGAATTTGCCGTTGCGGAGCTTGCGCGAGACCTCGCGGTCGGACGGCAGAATGTAGGGAATGTCGAGCACCGAAACCAAGGGATTGAAGCCGCCGAGGAACGCCGCCGGCGTGATCGCCATTTCAATGCTGCCAAGCTGGGCGCCCTCGATCATCTGCCGGCCGCCGCCGAGTTGCGATGAGGGGAAAACCTTGATCTCGACGTCGCCGTTGGTCCGCTGCTTGATCAATTCGGCGGCCTTGAGCAATCCGCGATGCTTGGCCGTTGTCGGCGGATCCTGGGATGCGAGCTTGGCTTCGAATTTCGCGGCATTCGCCGCAGGAATGACTGCAATGCAGATCGCCGTTGCAATCAACAGACGTCTCGAAACCCAAGCCATCGCACGCTCCTTGTTCCGCTATGCCGCCGACTGTACCGCCGATCAGACGAGGTTTCGGCGCGGCGGTCCCGCCGCATGCTTCAGAAAGATGGCTTGACGGTTGCATGAAAACTCAGCACTGACAACGCTTGTTGAAGCGGTATGCGATGGACACTATGAAGCAGCCGGAGGCGATGGAAGGGCAACGATGACGGCAGGCATCAAGGGACTTGACCACTGGGCGATTGTGACTGGTGACGAAGCGAAGTGCACGTCGTTCTATGAGGGCGTGCTGGGGCTGAAGGCCGGCCCGCGACCGCAACTCACATTCAAGGGCATCTGGTTCTACAGCGGTGATGTGCCGATCGTGCACGTGATCTCCGACCGGGCGTTCCAACCGGGACGGACCGGCGCGTTCGATCACATCGCTTTTGCGATGGAGGGGTCGCACAAGGAAATGGAACAGAAGCTCGCGGCCAACAACATCGCCTTTCAGTCACGGCTGATCGAGCGCACCGGCGTCTATCAGATTGCGTGCAAGGATCCCGACGGCTGCGGTGTCGAGCTGAACTTCCAGGGCGTCAAGGCGGCCTAACGCCGACGATCAAGGCAGCGGTTTGCCGCGGATGTCCGCCGAGCGGTCGATCTTCACCAGCACGCCAATGCCGGTGTCGGCACCGACGTGGGTCTGCTCGCGCGGCAGCAGCAGCTTGAAGATCGCATCGTGGACCGGCCCGCTCTCGTGCAGTTCGGCTTTGCCATAGAAGCGGAGAAACCCCAATTCGAGCACGCCGTCGCGCTGCGCCTTGAAGTTGGCGTACATGATGCAGACGCGTTTGTCGTGGCCGAGGTTAACGAGCGCCTGCTTCTTGGAACGCTCCCAATAGGCCAGATGGTCGTCGTCATAGACGACCATGCTGCCCTTGACCGAAATATTAGGTCCGTCGGGGCCTTCCGTTGCCACCAGGCACGGCGCGCCGTCATCCCACGCTGACTTGATGAGGTCCCTGATTTTCTGGCTGATCGGCATCGGCTGGCGTTCCGTTTCTGGCGATGTGGTTGCGCGACATACTGCAAGAAAGCGTCCGGAATTCAAGCGCCGCCCAGGGGCTTCACCGAGTGGGCGCGACGGCGATGCAGCGCCGGGGAATCCAGGGCCGGGTCTCGCATGATTCACATCAGGATTCCGGGTTCACCGTTTCGCGGCGCCCGGAATGACGCGGTCAAACTCTGCCGACGCAGCGGCGCCGACTAGCCGAATTCGGCGCCGATCATCTCGAGGTTGATCAGGCGGTTGCGCGCCGCGCGCCGATAACGCCATGCGCGCCGGGGCGAGATTGGCGTCAGAGCGCGCAGCGGGCACGCTTGCCTGCAGCGCGCGCTTGGCGCATTGCAGCTTCAGCGTGTGATGCCAGCGAAACCTGGCCGCATTGACGGTCCGGGATTTCAGACCTACGCTAAAAAAATAAAATATTTCCGGCGATCTCCTCGGAGCATGGCGCGCGGATATGGATGCAAGCCCGTGCACGCGGGTTGGTCAGGGGGGCCCACCCGGGGAACCGGCGAACAGCGAGGCCGCGGCGTCCGCGTTTCTCCATCTTGAAGCAATCTCCAAGACCTATCCGGCCCGTGACGGCAAGCCGGTTCGCGCGCTCGACGAGATCTCCTGCGCGATCCGCCAGGGCGAGTTCATCTCGATTCTCGGACCGTCAGGATGCGGCAAAAGCACGCTGCTTCTGATCATCGCGGGCTTGGTTTCGCCGACCAGCGGAAATCTGCGCCTCGGCGAGCGGAGCGCGACGAACGGCGCAGCCGATTTCGGCATCGTGTTCCAGGACCCGGTGCTGTTTCCCTGGCGCGATGTGCAGACCAACGTCGAGCTGCCGGCTGAGATCGCTGGCATCGGCCGCGAGCAGCGCGCCGAAACCGCGCGCAAGTTGATTTCTCTGGTCGGTCTTGAAGGCTTCGAGCGCAAGTATCCCTACGAGCTTTCCGGCGGCATGCAGCAGCGCGTGGCGATCGCTCGCGCGCTCATGCTGTCGCCCTCGCTGCTGCTGATGGACGAGCCGTTCGGCGCGTTGGACGCGATGACACGCGAACAGATGAACCTGGAGCTGCAGAAGATCAGCATGGCCACCCGCGCCACGGTGATCTTCGTCACTCATTCGATCGCCGAGGCCGTCTTTCTGTCGGACCGCGTCATGGTGATGACCGGCCGTCCTGCCATCCTCAAGGAGTTGGTCGAGATCGGCATCCCGCGGCCGCGCAGCCTTGAGATGATCGCATCCGGGCAATTCGGCGGCCTCGTCACTCATCTACGGCAACTGTTCGACGTGCGGGCGGATACGACATGAGCGCCCCGACGTTCGCCGAAGCCGAGATTGCACCAGCTTCCGCAGCAGGCCGGTCGCTCGGCTTTCTGCGCGATAGGCTCGGTCAGTTGATCGGACTGATTGTCTTCCTCGCCGTCTGGGAGGGCCTGTTGCGGCTGTTCGAGGTGCCGCAATTCATCCTGCCGACGCCGATCGAGATCATCGAGCGCATCGTCAAGGATGCGGTGACGGGTCTCATCTTCGTGCACGTCGAGGTGACAGTCCTAGAGACGTTGTTGGGCTTCCTGCTCGCCGCCATTCTCGGCATCGGGCTCGGTTGTGCCGTCGGACTGGTGCCGGGGTTCGAGCGCGTGGTTTATCCCTACATCCTCGCGCTGCAGACAATCCCGAAGGTCGCGGTGGCGCCGCTGATGATCATCTGGGTCGGTTACGGCATCCAGTCGAAGGTTCTGACCGCCGGGCTGATCGCGTTCTTTCCCATCCTGGTCAATGTGGTGGTCGGGCTGAAGACGGTGGAGCCGCGCATGCTGCTGCTGATGCGCGCGCTAAAGGCCGGACATCTGCAGACCTTCATCAAGGTGCGGCTGCCAAGCATGCTGCCCTATCTGTTCGCCGGGCTCGAGACCGCGATCATCTTCGCCATCATCGGAGCGATTGTCGGCGAGTTCATCGGTGCGTCCCAGGGTCTCGGCAGTCTCATCATCCAGCGCCAGGCCTCGATCGACGTGCCCGGCGTGTTCTCGGTGCTGTTCTATCTCTCGGCGATCGGCATCGCGCTCGACGCTGCCTTGCGGGTCATCGCCCATCGCTATGCATTCTGGTCGCATCGCGCGTCGGCGGCCGGGCAATCCAATTGACGAAAGTGCGATGGAAAAACGGGAGGGACGGATGCGGGAATTCAAGAACTGGAAGATCCACAGTTTTGGCCTGATGCTCGTGGCCGGCTTGGTGCTGGCTGACGGCGCCAAGGCGCAGACCAAGCTCGTCGAGCAGGCGGGCTTCCCGACCCCGGACCTCAGCAATGTCCTCAATCTGATCGCCGAACAAGCCGGCTTCTTCAAAGAGGAGGGCTTGCAGATGGAGGTGCGGTTCAGCACCGGAGGGCCACAAGCGACCCAGATCACGGCGTCAGGCGGCGCGGATATCGGCCAAGTCACCCAGGAGCCCGCGATCGAAGGCTACGACAAGGGCATCCGCGGCAAGATCTTCTACACGCAATTCACGCGGCTGATCTATCACATCGCCGTTCCAGCAGACGGCCCGATCCAGTCGATCGCGGATCTCAAGGGCAAGAAGATTGGCGTGACCAACATGGCGAGCGCTTCGCTGATCGTTGCGCGTTCCGCGCTTCGCAAGAACAACGTGCCGATCGAAGGCGACACGTTCCGTCCGGTGGGCTTCGGCGATGGAGCCGTGGCGGCGCTGCGCAGCGGGCAGGTTCAGGCGCTGTCGATGTGGACCGCGGCCTACGCCAGCATGATGAAGGCCGGCCTCGCCTTCCGCTTCCTCTATCATCCGACCGTGGCGAACATCGGCAGCGGCGGCTTTTTTGCTTCCGACAAGACCCTGGCCGAGAAGCGCGACAGCATGGTCAGGTTCGGGCGCGCCATCGCCAAGGCGACGGTCTTCATGACCGCGAGCCCGGAAGCGACGCTGCGCATGTACTGGAAATTCAATCCCGGCGGCAAGCCGGCAGGCACCGACGAGGAGGCGATGAAGCGCGGCCTGATCGAGATGCACGCGCTCATTCCCCTTTACGACGTGCAAAGCCACGCCGATAAGCGCTACGGCCTCGCCGACATGGCCGGCATCCAGACCTACATCAACATGTTCCAGGAGGAAGGTGTCATTCCGCGCGCGCTTCAGGCCAAGGACGTGGTGACCAACGATCTCATCGACGAGATCAACAAGTTCGACCAGGGCAAGGTGCGCGAGCTCGCCCACAATTGGAAATGATCGACATATTGGAGAGGAAAGACATGGACGAGTTCTCCAAATTCCGGAGTGATACCCGCAAGCCCTCCGAGGCGCCACCGGCGAAGAGTTGCGATGCCCAGGCCCATGTCTTCGGACCGATCGACCGCTATCCGACACGTCCTGGTGCGGCCTACGTGCCGGATGCCGGAGCCAACGCCGATGCGGCCGAGCGCATGCATCGCACCTTGGGTCTCGAACGCGGGGTCTTCGTCCAAGCGACGGCCTACGGCACCGACAACCGGGTCCTGGTCGATGCCTTGAAGGGCCGGCCCAATTATCGCGGCATCGTCATCATCGACGACAACACCAGCGACCGCGAGCTGCGCGACATGCACGAGGCCGGCGTACGCGGCGCACGCTTCAATTTCTGGAAGCAACTCAAGATCGTGCCGTCTGCCGACAGCTTCGAGCGGTCGGTCGCGCGCATCAGCGAAATGGGCTGGCATGCCCGGATTCACGCGGTCGGCGAGGAATGGGCCGAGCTCAAGGACCTGCTGGCCAAGCCTAAGATCCCGATGGTGATCGACCACATGGGGCACCCCGACGTTGGGGGCGGGGTCGATCACCCGATTATGCGGCTGCTGCGCGATTTCCTTAAGCGGGAGAACTGGTGGGTCATGGTTTCCAACGCCGACCGTTTCACAGCGCAGGACAAGGTCTGGAGCGACGTCGTGCCGATCGCCGCGAGCTTCCTCGCGGCAGCGCCGGACCGGACGATCTGGAGCACCGACTGGCCGCACGTGATGTATCGCAAGCCGATGCCCAACGACGCCGAGCTTCTGGAATTCCTGTTCCTCGTCACTCCGGAGCCAGCGCTGCGGCGCAAGGTGCTGGTCGACAATCCAGCCCGCCTGCACGGCTTTTAGACTGGTGGCCGCACCGTGCCGTGTCACCGCCGCAGCGGCGGAGGCTCGCCGAATTCGGCCCCGATCATGTCGAGATTGATCACGCGAGTGCGCACCGCGCGCCAATAGCCCATGCGAGCCGCCGCGATCTGGGTGTCGTCGCCATAGGCCGGACCGGGTTCTTTTCGGAAACGCGCGACGTAACGCTCGCCGAGCTTGGCGCGAAGAAAGACCTCCGTTCGCTGCGCCCACTCGTCGGCGGCGCGTGCCGGCAACTCGCGCTGTGGGTCCTTGATCTGGTCGAGCAGGCCACGGCCTTCCAGCGAGAAATTCTCGATTCGCTTACGGGCTTCGAGCCGGTCGGCCTGTTGGCGATCGGCTCGGACCAGGACAGAGTGCTGCGAGTAAATAGAGGCCCCAACCGCGATCGCCCCGATCACCAGAGTGGTGACTCCGAGCCGCAGCTTATAGACCGAGCGCCGGTCCGGCAGCCTCGCTATGAATGTGGCGATAAGGCCATTGAGAACCGCCAGAGCGGCACCGGCATAGACCAGATAATTTCGCCACATCACGCAGACCCAAACCTAAAAAACCGGCGCCCGCGGATATCTAGCATTGTGGGCTGTGGCGTCTCAATGCGTCACTCAATGGTCGCTCTGAAGCAAACGCCGTCCATGGCCGGGCTTGTCCGGCCTGCGGGCCATAGCGCTGTTGGTAAAGCGCGTGGAGGCCGTCCTTCGGTGGGCGAAGGCCCGGCCATCTACGCTTCTTTGCGGCCGAAGGCGTGGATGCCCGGCACAACAACAAGGCCGGGCATGACGCGGATAGACTTATGCAAACCCACCGTAGGTAGCGATCAACCGCCCGATTGATTGGCCTCCCGGCCGAGCCGGTTGAACTTCGCCTTCTGTTCATCGTTGAGCGAAGCGTAGAACGTGTCGAGCGCCGGACGCACCGCGTTTGCGGCCTCGATCATCGCGTCGAGCCGCTTCTGCATCGCGTCGAGCCGGCCGACCGGCGTCAGCGGGATGGTGTTCGGGCAGGCTTCGCGCAGGAAGTCGACCGCCTTTTGCATCGCCGCGTCGAGCCGGTCCAGGGCTTCTCCCTGGGCCGCGTTCGGCTGCAGGTTCTCCTCGATGCGATTGGTGGCGAGACCGGACAGGCCAGCCTTGTCGCTGCTGCAATTGGCCTCAGCCTGGTCCGCTTCGCCGCCGGACTTTTTGTGCTCCTGTCGGGCGAGCTGCGGGCCGACGTCGTTGAAACGCGCCTTCTGCTCGTCAGTGAGTGAATTGTAGAACGCTTCCAGCGCCGGCTTGATGATCTTGACGGCGTCGGCGGTCGCCTGCAGGCGCATTGTCATGACTTGGAGGCGTCCGGGCGGCGTCATCGGCACCATGTCGGGACAGGCTTGCTCCAATTGCTCGGCAGCCTCGGCGGCGGCCTTTTTCAGATGATCGAGCAGTTCCCCCTGCTCGCTCGTCGGCTGGACGGCCTCCGCGATCTTGTCGAACGGCCAGGCGGTGATGCCCTTGGCCTGCTCGGCGCAGAACTCCCGCGTGGCGCGCGTAATCTGTCCCGGCGCAGCAGCGCGCGCCGATCCGGTCGTCGCCGAGACGTAGGGGCCTTCGGCGGCGTATTCGACGTCGGGCGCGCCGTCCGGGAAGAACACGCCGTCGAAGAAATCGTCGTAGGCGTAGGCCCAGTAGGCCCGGTCATAGGCTTCCGGCCAGAAGGTGTAGTAGAAGACGTCGTTATAGGCGTAGGGCCAATAGACGGGCCCGCGCCACGGCACATAAGGCGCGAGCAGGCCGAGCTGCCATGCCGTGCGTGCGGCAAGCCGCGCAGCACGGCGCGTGGCATGGCGCGCGCCTCGATTGTCAGCATGGGCGGCCATAGCGTTTGCTGCGAAGCGACCCTGCCTGATCTGCTGCGCCGACAAGGCTCGAGTGCGGGGCGCGCGCGGCTGCTGGTTCACAGCCGTGGCTGCCGGCTGGTTCAGTTGCCGCTGCTCGTGCGCATTCTGCCGCTCTTGCTGTTGCAATTGCCGCAGCTCCTGCCGTTGCGAGCGACTCAAATGGCGCTGCGATTGTAGCTGCTGCAGGCGCTGTTGTTGCGCGGTCTGTGCACCCGGTTGATTCAACTGCTGTTGCTGACCGGCGTTCTTCCGCTCCTGCTGCTGCAATTGCCGCAGCTCCCGCCGATCCGACCGGCTCAAGCGCCGTTGCGACTGCAACTGCTGCAGGCGTTGCCGCTGTGCGGTCTGCGCGTTCGGTTGCGGTGCATTGCCTGGCCTTACGCCGAGCCGTTGGTCATGCTGCAGTTTTTGTACTTCACGACGCTCGCTGCGGCTCAGGCGTCCGCGCGATTGCAGTTGCTGCAAGCGCTGCTGCTGCGCGCTCTGCGGGTTTGATGCGGCGCTCGTGGTGGCGCGCTGCGCATTCTGCCGCTGGGCACGCTGGTGCGCCGGGGATTGACGGGCCGGCGCGGCAATCTGCGGCGTGCGCGGCGCCACCGTTGCCGGTCGGGCCACGGAGCGTGGGGCTGGCCTTGCCGAGGGTCGGGCCATCGGCGCCTGGCGCGCAATAGCCGGAGCCGGTCGTGCCGCCGGGCGTGCGATAGCGGGCGCAGGCCTCGCGGCGATGGCCGGGCGCGCGGCTGGAGCGGGTCTGGCCACCGGCGCGGGGCGGGCGACGGCGGCCGGGGCAGGACGCGCCGCTGGCGCCGGCCTTGCCGCCGCCGCGGGCGCTCCCTGTTTCTGATTGGGCTGTGCCACCGCGCCGAGCGGCGCGGCCAGCATGGCCAGCGCCACGACACCGCCGAGCCTGACACTGATTTGGAACATCGCCTTGAACTCCCACGTCGCCGGAGATGAAATGCCTCAGTCCGTGGAATGGTTCCCCGGCTCGTGTATCGTGCCGCCCCCGGGTGCGACGGATCGTAGCAAGCGGATCGGTCAATGCAGGTTCTGGTGGTCGGCGCAGGCGTGGTCGGGCTTGCGGTCGCGCGTGCGGCCGCACTCAAAGGCCATGACGTGATCGTCGCCGAGCAGACCTTGGGCATTGGCAACGGCGTGTCGTCGCGCAACAGCGAGGTGATCCACGGCGGCATGTACTATCCGACCGGCTCGCTGCGCGCCCATCACTGCCCGCTCGGCCGTCGCCTGATGTACGAGTTCTGCGCCTCGCACGGCGTGCCGCATAGCAAATGCGGCAAGCTGATCGTCGCCACCGAGGACGCCGAGGTCGCCAAGATGGCGGCAATTCTCAAGCAGGGCCAAGTCAACGGCGTCGAGGGCTTCAAGATGATCGACGGCGCCGCAGCGCGTGCGATGGAGCCGCAAGTTCATTGCGTCGCTGCGCTGCATTCGCCGGAGACCGGTATCGTCGACAGCCATTCGTTCATGCGCGCGCTGCAGGGCGATCTCGAGGATCGCGGCGGCGCCATCGCCTTCAACACCAAGGTCGAGCGCCTGCTGCACACCCAAGCCGGCTGGGTGGTGCGCTTCTCGGGGATCGAACGCGGCGAGCTCGCGGTCGACGCGGTGGTGAATTCCGCAGGGTTTGGCGCCCAGGCGCTGGCGCGCCACACCGAGGACTATCCGGAGCAGCGTGTGCCGCGGCTGGTGCTGGCCCGAGGCAACTACTTCGGCTACGCCGGACGGCCGGTGTTCTCGCGGCTGATCTACCCGGCGCCACGGATCGACGGCGGGCTCGGCACCCACGTCACGCTCGATCTGGCCGGGCGGATGCGCTTCGGTCCCGACGTCGAGTGGATCGACGAGGAGAACTACAACGTCAATCCGGAGCGCGCGAAGTCGTTCTACGCCAGCATCCGCCGCTACTGGCCGGGCCTGCCGGACAATTCATTGCAGCCGGACTACGCCGGCATCCGGCCGAAGCTGACCGGTCCGGGAGAAGCCGCGGCCGATTTCCTGATCGAAGGCCCGGCCCAGCATGGGCTGCCGGGGCTTGTGCATCTGTTCGGGATCGAGTTGCCGGGTCTGACCGCGTCCCTGTCGATCGCCGACGAGGTGGTGGCTTACCTGGACGCCTGAGCGCGTCCCTTGCGCGCCGGCGCGGTGTCGTCGCTTGCCATCGGCTCGATCTTCTCGGCCGGCGGCGCCGGCCGCACCTTGGTCTCGGCAAGCTGACGCGCCAGCGCACCCGACGACGGATTGATCGGCGTGAACTCCGCGGATCGGCCGGTGAAGGTGGCAAATCCGTTTGCGGTGGCGACGACGTCGCCCGGCCGCAGGGTCGGATCGCTTGCGGTATCGAGATGGGCGAGGCCGCCGTCCTTGCCCGTGCAGGTGCAGTTCTTCACCAAGCGGTCGCGATAGGTAAACGCGCTGTCAAGGTCGGCGTAGCGGGTGCCGTTCTGCGTGACCGCGGTGTCGATCTTGCTGCCGGAGAACACCATGGTCCGGCTTGCCGGGCAGAACGAGCGGCAGGTCTCGGCCGGCGACGCGCCGCCGAGGCGCTGCAGCGGGAAGTAGCGGCCGTCGCAGGTGCGGACGCAGAACACAACGCCGTGGCCGAAGCTTGATTCGCCGCCGGCGTGGCGGTTGCCGAACAGGCCGAGCGGGTCGGCGTAAGAGCTCGCTTGCGGCGCGGGCTCGGATGGCTGTCGAGCCGACCGGCCGAAGCTGCCGAATAAGGTTTCGAACAGGCTGCCGGCTGCTGCCGGCTCGATGGGGGCGAGGCAGAGCGCCACGGCGGCGATGATGATGCCGCCGGAACGGCGGATCGCAAAGCGGTTGGCGATACGCACCTACGTCTCCATACGCCCGGAACAACCGGCGGCACCCCGTCAACGCCGCACTGCGAAAACGGTTGCAGTGCCGCGTCATGAGTTGCCGCCGCGACCGGATGGGTTTCGGCGGTCAATTTAGTCCGCAAGCGGTAAACGCATGGTGAGCGGCCCCAAAATGGCGCATCGAGGGGCTGATGTGGCAGATAAACGCCTAAAGTCACGACTTCAGGGGAGGATCCCATGACCAACCGCTTTGCCAATCCGAACACCATGCCGGCGCCGCGCGGTTACACCCAGGTGGTCGAGACCACGGGGCCCGGTCGCACCATTTATATGTCAGGCCAGCTCGGCATGACGCCGGCCGGCGCCTTTGCCGGCCCGCCAGGCGATTTTTGGGCGCAAGCGACGCAGTGCTTCGAAAATCTCAAGGCCGGCCTCGCCGCGGTCGGCGCGGGCTTCGAGCACGTGGTCAAGATCACCAATTTCTTCGTCGACATGGGCCACTTGCCGCAGTTCTTCGAGGTGCGCGACAGATACGTGAACACCAAGGCGCCGCCGGCTTCGACCGCGATCCAGATCGGCCGTCTCGCCCGCGACGGCGCGCTGTTCGAGATCGAGGCGGTGGCGGTGGTGCCGGACAAGGCGGGGAAGGCGGCGAACAAAAAGCGCGTAGCGACAAAGAGCGCGGCCCGCCAGAAGAAGCGCCGGTAAAAACCTCGGGCTGCGATGCACGGCGCCTTGGCTCCCCTCCCCACCGCTTCGCGGGGGGGATGGAGCTTGCCGCACCGATCGCGATCACTTCGAGACGCGTGAATTCAACGCGCGGAGGGGTGGGTGAAGAGAGTTCGCGCCGCGACCCTGCGGGCTAACGACGCGTTGAGACGAATCGCGCATCATTGCGGCATGCCAAGCTTCGTCTATGTCCTCGGCTGCCGCACGCCAGACCGCCACCTGACCTATGTCGGCTGGACCACCGACGTCGCGCAGAGGCTTGCCATGCACAACGCAGGCACAGGCGCCAAGAGCACACGCGGGCGCACCTGGGTGTTGCTGCACACCGAAAAATTCCGCACGCGGCGGCAGGCCATGAGCCGTGAGTGGCATCTCAAGCGCGACCGGAAATTCCGAAAGCGATTGGCTCTGGGAGCGGTGGCGATCGTGCCGGCCTGATTTGGGGTTGTGGCTCGTGTCGTCTTCCTAGCGCGCGGTTGAGACGGCGAACCATACGGCGATACCGGCGAGCATCACCGCGAACACCTTTCTGGTGGTATCGCGACGGTGCTCGACCGTGAGGAAGCCGTGCAGGCGGCTCGCCAGCAGTACGACGGCGAGGTGAATTGTCGTCGCGATGGCAACGAAGACTGCCGACAGGAGCAGCGTCTGTCCGGTCACACTGGTCTCAGATATGATGAAGCTTGGCAGCACAGCGACGTAGAACACACCGGCCTTGGGGTTGAGCAGGTTGGTGATGAGGCCACGGCGGAACGCGATCGCGCCTGCGGCGCTCGGGTCTTGGCCCTTGTCCGATGCCCCCTCGCGCTCGGTGGTCCATGACTCCCAGGCGAGCCACAGGAGGTAGACGACGCCGGCCCAGCGCAGGGCCTCGTAGAGCGAGTGCGACCGCTCGATGACCGCGGCAAGGCCCAACGCGACGACCAGTCCATTGAGGGCGAGGCCGACAGCTACGCCCGCGACGGCGGCAATCCCGACACGCGCGCCGCGGGTCACCGACAGGGTTGCCAGATAGCCCATGTTTGGGCCGGGCGTCAGTTCGACGATCGTGCAGGTGACGGCGAAGGCCAGGATGGTCGACGGCGCAAACCCGCTCACGCCATGCCCCTTTAATGCGCCTCGTCCCAATTGTGCGCGGCGCGGGCGTCGACGTGGAGCGGCACCGCCATCGACACGGCGGGCATCGGCGCGTCCTCCATCACCTGCTTCACCACCGGCAAGGTTTTCTCGATCTCGCCTTCGGGCACCTCGAAGATCAGCTCGTCGTGCACCTGGAGCAGCATCTTGGCGTTGAGTTTGGCTTTTGCCAGCGCCGGTTCGATCCGCACCATAGCGCGGCGGATGATGTCGGCGGCTGAGCCCTGCAGCCGGGCGTTGATCGCGGCGCGCTCGTTGAAGGCGCGCAGGGACGCGTTAGCCGCGGCAATATCCGGATAGTGGCACTTGCGCCCGAACAGGGTGAGCACATAGCCGTTCTTCTTGGCGAAGGCCTTGGTCTCCTCCATGTAGTCGCGGATGCCTGGGAAGCGCTCGAAATACTTCTTGATGTAGGCGCCCGCCTCCTCGCGCTCGATGCCAAGCTGGTTGGCAAGCCCGAACGCCGAGATGCCGTAGATGATGCCGAAGTTGATGGCCTTGGCGCGGCGGCGGGTTTCGCTCGACATGCCTTTGATCGGTTCTCCGAACATCTCCGACGCGGTCATGGCGTGGATGTCGAGGCCGTCGCGGAACGCCTTTTGCAACGCCGGCACCTCGGCGACTTCGGCAAGCAGCCGCAATTCGATCTGCGAGTAGTCGGCGGAGACGAGCTTGGTGCCGGGCCCGGCGATGAAGGCGCGGCGGATTTTGCGGCCTTCCTCGGTGCGAACGGGGATGTTCTGCAGGTTCGGCTCGGAGGACGACAGCCGGCCGGTGGTGGTTGCCGCGAGCGCATAACTGGTATGGACACGATGGGTCTCGGCGTTGACGTAGTTCGGCAGCGCGTCGGTATAGGTCGAGCGCAGTTTTGAGACCTGCCGCCAGTCGAGGATCTTGCGCGGCAGCTCATGGCCTTGCTCGGCCAGCTCTTCCAGGGCTTTCGCGCCGGTCGCCCATTGCCCGGTCTTGGTCTTGGTGCCGCCGGGCAGGCCCATCTTGCCGAACAGGATATCGCCAAGCTGTTTGGGACTGCCGGGATTGAGCGTGCCGCCGGCGAGCTTGTTGATCTCGTCCTCGAGGCCGCCCTGTTTCTGCGCAAATTCGCCGGACAGCCGCGACAGCACCTGCCGGTCGATGGAAATGCCGCGGCGCTCCATGCGCCCCAGCACGGGGATGAGCGGGCGCTCGAGCGTCTCGTAGACTGCGGTTACGTGCTCGGCGACCATCCGCGCCTTCAGGGCCTTCCAAATCCGCAAAGTCTCGTCGGCATCCTCGGCGGCGTGCTCGGCAGCCTTCTCGATCATGACGCGATCAAACGGCACCTGCGCCTTGCCTGAGCCGGTGACCTGCTCGGGCAGGATCGACTGGTGGCCGAGCCAGCGCTCGGCGAGGCCGTCGAGATCGTGTTTGCCGCGGCCGGCGTCGAGCACGTACGACATCAACATAATGTCGTCGTAGGGATGAATCTCGATGCCGTGCCGTGCGAAAATCTGCCAATGGTATTTCAGGTCCTGGCCGACCTTGAGCACGCCCGGGTCTTCGAGGACGGCCTGTATTGCCTCAAGCGCGGCCTGCTCCGGAATCTGGCCGGGACTGAGCAGCGCTTCCGGCGCGAACAGGTCACTGCCGCCCTGGGTCGAGCCGTCGCGATGACCGATCGGCACGTAGCAGGCCTCGCTGTCGCCGACCGCGAGCGAAAAACCGCATAGCCGCGCGACCATCGGATCGGGGCTGGTGGTCTTGGTGGCGATCGCGATCACGCCGATGTCCTTGGCGCGGAGAATCCAAGCTTTCAGCCGGTCCGGCGAGCGGACAGTCTCGTATTTGCTGCGGTCGATCTTGCTCGACTTCGCCGCCGCGAGATGGGCGGCGGCGAGCGCGGCCGGCGAAAGATCGCTCTGCCCCTCGGCTTTGGCGCGCGGTTTGGGGGCCGGAGCGAACAGGTCGCCGCTCTTGCCGTAGGGGATTGGCGCCCGTTCGGCCTCCGCGGGCGATGAAGCAACAGGCGCGGTGCGGGACGACAGCTTGCTGCTCGCCTCGATTTCGCTCGGCTCGATGCCGGACTTCTCGGCGACGCGACGGGTCAGCGTCGAGAATTCCATGGCCTTGAGGAACGCAATCAGGAGCTTGTAGTCCGGCTCGTGCACGGCAAGGTCCTCGACCGGCACCTCGAGGTCAACGTTCTGGTCGAGGGTGACCAGGCGTTTGGAGATGCGCGCGAGCTCGGCATTGTCGATCAGCGTCTGGCGGCGCTTGTCCTGCTTGATCTCACCGGCGCGCCTGAGCAGCGTTTCCAGATCGCCGAATTCGCCGATCAACTGCGCCGCGGTCTTGACGCCGATGCCCGGCACGCCCGGCACGTTGTCGGTGGAGTTGCCGATCAGCGCCTGCACCTCGATGACCTTCTCGGGCGGCACGCCGAACTTCTCGATCACTTCGGGAATGCCGATCTTCTTGTCCTTCATGGTGTCGTACATCATCACGCAGTCATTCACGAGCTGCATCAGGTCCTTGTCGGACGACACGATGGTGGCGGTGGCTCGCGCCTCGCAAGCCTGCCGCGCGTAGGTCGCGATGATGTCGTCGGCCTCGAACCCGGCCTGCTCCAGGCAGGGGATGTCGAAGGCGCGAACCGCCTCGCGGATCAGCGGGAACTGCGGGATGAGGTCGGCCGGCGCGTCGGGCCGGTGCGCCTTGTATTGCGGATAGAAATCGGTGCGGAAGGTCTTTTCCGACTTGTCGAACACCACAGCGAGATGCGTCGGCTTGTCCTCCGGTTTCATGTCGTTGAGCAGCTTCCACAGCATGTTGCAGAAGCCGAGTACGGCGTTGATCTGTAGGCCGTCCGACTTGCGGGTCAGCGGCGGCAGCGCGTGGTAGGCGCGGAAGATGTAGCCCGAGCCGTCGACCAAGAAGACGTGGTCGCCCTTCTTGAGCGAACCGGCCGCGGCCGGTTTGGCGGATTTTACGGCTGCGGACTTTGCCGCCGCGGGCTTGGTCGCGGGAGCTTTGGATTTTGCTGGCATGGCCCGAATGTGGGCCGTCAGGCGGTTTGAATCAATGTCGATCGGCGGGCTGTGAATTGTGGGACAGGCCCATACGCGTCAAGATTTCGCGCACGCGCGGAATCAGTTGGCGGCGGCGGCAGAATATCGCGAATAAAACTGCGACACGCGCTGTTGCCACATGCCGACAAAGGCAGCCGAGGTGACGTTATTCACATTTTTCCAGGCGCGTTTAATCGCCGGAAGTGTGTTGCCCCAGATAGCACGTTTGCACCATTTTTCGCCCTTTTCCTTACCCTCGTCCGTCGCGCACATTGATCGCCATGCAAGTCGCTTAGGATGGCTTATGTGTTCCGCGGCGCCGTCAACTCCTTGTTGGTGGATGAGATACAGGTCGTTCAAGGTTGGCTTCCTGTGAGTGAACATCTCAAACAGGATAGCTTCGGTCATGAACTTCAACGCGGCGGCGACAGTGTTGTCGCGCGAGTCACGAATGTCGCCTGACCCGTACTTCTCGAATTCATAATTGCTTATTTGGAATAAGCCGATGTACGAACCGGTACGCTGCTTCGGGTTAAAGCCAGACTCGATCTTTGCAACCGTCTTCATGAATGTGAAGTCCAGTCCCAATACGTCTGCCACCCGCTTGATTTCTTCGACTGGGGTCCCAGGCGGAGAGCCGCTGAGAGCGCCGAGAACGATGTCCGCTGGCTTAGGGTTCGGGGGCAGTTCCGAATAAGCGTAATAAGCGAGCCACGAGAGATTTTGCTTTGTGTCACTCGGGCTGGAGGGCTCGACCGGTTCGGGGCGGGAAGCGTCCTCTAGACGCGCTTCCTCCCGAGCAACCGGTAGACGCGCTTCCTCCTGAGCAACCGGCGATTGATCTAGCTTCAAAACAGCAGGAGCTAACTCAATGTCCTGCAGCCGCGCTTCGTCCTTGTCAGTGGCCGGCCGGTCCATGTTCTGATTGAGTGAAGGCCGTTCAGACTTGCTGGACGCAACCAGCGGCCGGTCCGGCATCAAGGATTGATTGAAGAGCAGGTAGGTTACCAAGCAGGTCACGACCGCTGCGAGAATGCAGGCCCACCACCAAGGTCGCATCATCAAATCCCCAAGCCCCGCGTCGGTACGGCGTTACCACGCCGAACCAGAGCACATCATAGCGCAGAAAGCGCATCGGATCATCCATCATGGAGCGCTGTCTGCCTTCAAACGGGCTTTAGGCTCAACGCCGCGGGTCAATGGCCTCCTACGAGGGCGGTTGTGTATAAGAGAATCGCTGCCGAAACGTGTCTTTGGTTCCAGGAGCAGGGGATGGTCAATCGATTGGCGCTGGCGCAATTCATCGAGGCGATGCGGCAATGGCGGTGTCCCGCCATTGCGACTCTTGCGGCGGTGATCGTACTGACGGCGCTGACCGCCGGCGCCGTAGCGAGAGAGGCGCGCCCCGCGCCACCCAAAGAAGCGACGGCGCCGCGCGCGGCGGGTGAACCGATCATGGCGATCGTGTCGATCAAGACGCAGGAAGTGACTTTCTACGATGCCGACGGCTGGATCGTGCGCGCGCCGGTGTCGACCGGCGTCAAGGAGCGCGAAACGCCGGCCGGCGTCTTCGCCGTCGTCGAAAAGGACAAGGACCACCATTCGAGCATGTATGACGACGCCTGGATGCCGAACATGCAGCGCATCACCTGGAACGGAGTCGCGCTGCACGGCGGACCGTTGCCCGGATATGCGGCCTCGCACGGCTGCATACGCATGCCATTCGGCTTTGCGGAGAAGATGTTCGACAAGACGCGGATCGGGATGCGGGTGATCATCTCGCCGGAAGAAGCGGCCCCGGTCGAATTTTCGCACCCGGCGCTATTCATGCCGGATGCGAAGGCCATGGTGGCTGCTCCGGCGCGCGCCGAGACGCTCGCCCGCGAGGCCGCGGAGGCTGCCAAGGCGGCCGACGAGACGAAGAAAGCCGCCGCGAAGGCGGCGCGCGAGACAGCGTCGCTCACGGCGTCGCTGCGCAAGCTGGAATTGCTCAAGAGGAGTGCCGACGCCGAACTCGCGTCCGCCGACAAGGCGCTCGCCGCTGCAAAGACGGAAGAAGCCAAAGCGCGGGCCGAGGAGCGGAAGCAGAAGGCCGCCGCCAGGGCCGCGGAAAAGGCGACGAAGCTCGACACCGCCCAGGCCGACGGGAAGTCGAAGCTCGACGCCGCCGCCGCCGCAAAGGACGGCGCCAAGGCGGCAGAGACCAGGAAGGCCGCCACCGCCAAGGCGGCGAGCGACGCAAAGCTCGCACTCGAGCCGGTCTCGATCTACATCAGCCGCGCGACGCAGAAGCTTTACGTGCGGCGTAACACGCACAAGCGGTGGCCGGACGGGGGCGAGGTGTTCGATTCGAGCATCGAGGTTCCGGTCGCGATCCGCGATCCCGAGAAGCCGATCGGCACGCATGTGTTCACCGCGATGGCGCGTAACGAACCCGGCCTGCGCTGGACCGCGGTGACGATCGACAACGGGGACGACGCCAAGGACGCTCTCGACCGCATCACCATTCCGCAAGAGGTGCTCGATCGCATCGCGCCGACCGCATCGCCGCGATCCTCAATTATCGTCTCTGACGAGCCGCTGAGCAAAGAGACCAACTATCGCACCGAGTTTGTCGCGGTGCTGAGCAATCAGCCCCAAGGCGGCTTCATCACGCGCAAGCCCACCTACGACGTCCTCGTTGCGAGCGACAGGGGCCGGGGCGACGACGGCTTCTCTTTCTTCCAACGCAATTGGGACTTCCAAACTCGCAGTACGCGTGGACGCGGCGACTATCGTCCGGTGCAACCGTGGTGGCGGTAAGAAGCGGCATCTCCGCTTTTGGGCAAAGCCGAGTGCTCGTTGGCGCGGCGAGGACGCCGGGCGTACTGGATGCCCGCCTTCGCGGGCTCGACAGCCGGAGAATAGGCGCCCGTCGGATTATTCCGCCGGCTGCAGCGCCGGGGCGCGGGCGGGCTTTAGCCGCGCCCAAGCGGGCCGCGAGAACAGGAAGTCGAAGCGCGTGTTGCGGGCCGCCCAGAACCAGCACAGCGCGCCGACCACGCCCGCGGTGGTCACCAGCAGCGACACCGTGCCGAGGTCGGCGATGACGCCGGTCCTAAGCAGCACCGTGCGGGTCGCCGCCATCGGCAGGAAGAAGGCGAGGTAGATGACGATGGAGTTGCGTCCGCAATAGCGCAGCGGCCGGAACATGTCGCTTTTGGCCATCAAGGCGGCGACCGCGACCACGGCCAGTGCGCCGGCGAGCCCGAGCGTGAGCGAAACCAGCGGCAGATCGGCGAGATGAAGCGCCACCAGCGTGCCGTTGATCGCCGCCCAGCAGCCCAGTCCAATCAGCGCCGCGACCGGCATGCGCTGTATGCCGGCGGTGAAGGTGAAGACCTGCGTCGCGAACACATAGCCGGTGTAGATGTAGACGAAGCGGCGCGCGAACTCGTCGATCACCGTCCAGCCGGTGTCGATGTGCGACATCTCCAGTGCCGCGCCGGCGAGCCAGATCACTGGCCACGGAACATGGCGCGTCAGCTTGATGACGACGAAGAAGATCGGCAGCAGGTAGATGAACCACAGTGTGCCGAACGGCTCGATGAAGGCTGCGAGGTAATCCAGGCCGACGTGGGCCCAGCCCTGCTGTGCGGCGAACATTGGCGCCTTGAAGGCGAACTGGATCGTCACCCACAGCGCGTAGAAATAGGCGAAGTGGAGCACCTTGCGGTCGAGGTAGTCGCGCCAGTCGCGGTCGATGACGCGGCCGAGGAACAGGCCGGAGATCAGGAAGAAGTCCGGCATGCGGAACGGCCGTGCGAACTCCACCGCGTAATGCATCCAGCCCTCGCGGCCCGCCGCGAGCTCGACGCCGAGCGTCGAGTGCATCATCACCACCATGACGATGCAGAAGCCCTTGGCGTAGTCGACCCAATCGACCCGGCCCGTCTGTGCGTGCACCGCTGCGCTCTCCGTTCATGGCCCATCCTTCGAGACGCGCCCTTCGGGCGCTCCTCAGGATGAGGCCTCATCCTGAGGAGCGAGACCGTAGGTCGAGCATCTCGAAGGATGGCCACAAATCTGTCGCGCCATTGTCATCCGGCTGTGGTTTCAGGGCCGTTTACGAGGCCGACGAAACTTGCGGGCCGACCCTCGTCATCATGGCCGGCCTCTGCTAAGAGGCCTCGGCCGGCGCCAAGACCGGATTCGTTAACCATCCCAGGGTCCTGATGCGCGTCGCGATGATCGGCACCGGCTACGTCGGCCTCGTTTCCGGGGCCTGCTTTGCCGATTTCGGCCACCACGTCACCTGCGTCGACAAGGACACCGGCAAGATCGCGGCGCTCAAACGCGGCGAGATGCCGATCTATGAGCCCGGTCTCGACGATCTGGTCGCCGCCAACGTGCGGGCCAGGCGGCTCGACTTTACCACCGGCCTGAAGGGACCGGTGGCGGAGGCCGACGCGGTGTTCATCGCGGTCGGCACGCCGTCGCGGCGCGGCGACGGCCACGCCGACCTGACATACGTCTATGCTGCTGCCAAGGAAATCGCGGCCGCCATCGACGGTTTCACCGTTGTCGTGACCAAGTCGACCGTACCGGTCGGCACCGGGGACGAGGTTGAACGCATCATTCGCGAGGCGCGGCCGAACGCCGAGGTTGCCGTGGTCTCCAACCCGGAGTTCCTGCGCGAAGGCGCGGCGATCCAGGACTTCAAGCATCCCGACCGCGTCGTGGTTGGCACCGACGACGCGCGCGCCGGCAAGGTGATGGCCGAGCTGTACCGGCCGCTTTACCTAAACCGCTCGCCGATCGTCACCACCGGACGCCGCACCGCCGAGCTGATCAAGTACGCCGCCAATGCGTTTCTCGCCACCAAGATCACCTTCATCAACGAGATCGCCGACCTGTGCGAGCGGGTGGGCGCCGATGTGCAGGAGGTTTCGCGCGGCATCGGCCTCGACAACCGAATCGGCGGCAAGTTCCTGCACGCCGGACCGGGTTACGGCGGCTCGTGCTTTCCCAAGGATACGCTAGCACTGATCAAGACCGGCCAGGACTTCGAGGCGCCGCTGCGCATCGTCGAGACCGTCGCGGCCGTCAACGAAGCCCGCAAGCGCGCCATGGCCCGCAAGGTGACGGCGGCGCTCGGCACCAGTTTGCGCGGCAAGACCGTGGGCGTGCTGGGCCTCACCTTCAAGCCCAACACCGACGACATGCGCGACGCGCCGTCGATCCCGCTGATCACTGCGCTGCACGACATGGGCGCTACGGTGCGGGCCTACGACCCGGTCGGCATGGAGCAGGCAAAAAAGGTGCTGCCCGAGCTGATCTATTGCGAGGACGCCTACGAGTGCGCGAAGGGCGCCGATGCGGTGGTCATTTGTACGGAATGGGAGCAGTTCCGCGCGCTCGACCTCGACCGGCTGAAGCAGGTGATGGGGCCAAAGCCCGCCATCGTCGACCTGCGCAACATCTACCCGGCTGACGAGCTGCGCCAGCGTGGCTTTGTCTATGAGGGTGTCGGCCGGGCGAGCAATAACGGGCACTGACCGCCCGCACCTGTCGCACATTCTGGTTGTCATGCCCCGCGAAAGCGGGGCATCCAGTACTCCCGGCGTTTACTGGATCGCCCGCCTTCGCGGGCGATGACGGCTGAAATTGGCGATGAGGTCTTTCGACACCAAGCTCCCCATCGACGAGGCGCTGCCGGACCTGACCGCGGCGCTGCGCCAGCATCACGCCGCGGTGCTGGTCGCGCCGCCGGGCGCCGGCAAGACCACGCGCGTGCCGCTGGTGCTGCTCGACGAGCCGTGGGCCAGGGACAGGAAAATCCTGGTGCTGGAGCCGCGGCGGCTCGCCGCGCGCGCCGCGGCCGAGCGGATGGCGGCGACGCTGAAGGAAGCTGTCGGCGACACCGTAGGGCTTCGCGTTCGCTTCGGCTCGAAGGTTACCCGCAAGACCCGCATCGAGGTGGTCACCGAAGGCATCTTTACGCGGCTCATCCTCGACGATCCGTCGCTCGACGGCATTGCCGCGGTGCTGTTCGACGAGTTCCACGAGCGCTCGCTCGACGCCGACCTTGGGCTGGCGCTCGCGCGCGACGTGCAGCAGGGCCTGCGCGAAGACCTCAAGCTGCTGGCGATGTCGGCGACGCTCGACGGGGCACGGGTGGCGAAGCTGCTGGGCGACGCCCCGGTGGTCGAAAGCGAGGGCCGCGCCTTTCCCGTGGAGACGCGCTATCTCGGCCGCGATGCGCGCCAGCCGGTCGAGCGCCAGATGGCTGACGCGGTGGCGCGCGCGTTGCGAGCGGAGCCGGGCTCGGCGCTGGTGTTTCTGCCGGGACAAGCGGAAATCCGCCGTACCGAGACACTGCTGAAGGAGCGCGTCAGCGATCCCGCGGTCGATATCGTCACGCTCTACGGCGCGCTCGACGCGCAGACGCAGGACCGCGCCATCGCTCCGGCGCTGGCCGGCAAACGCAAGGTGGTGCTGGCGACGTCCATCGCCGAAACCTCGCTGACCATCGAAGGCGTACGCGTTGTCGTCGACTCCGGCCTCGCCCGCGTGCCGCGCTACGAGCCGGACGTTGGGCTGACGCGACTCGAAACTGTGCGGGTGTCGCGCGCCGCCGCCGATCAGCGCCGTGGCCGCGCCGGCCGTACCGAGCCCGGCGTTTGCTATCGGTTGTGGGACGAGCCGCAGACCGCATCGCTCGAAGCGTACGCCCGGCCGGAAATCCTCGCCGCCGACCTGTCGTCAATGCTGCTCGATTGTGCGCAATGGGGCGCGACCGATCCACGGAAGCTTTCGTTCCTCGATCCGCCGCCAACGAGTGCACTGACCGAGGCGAGGACGCTGCTTGTCGAATTGCAGGCGATCGATGCGCAAGGCCGTATCACCGGCGAAGGCCGCAAACTGCGCCGCCTGCCGCTGCCGCCGCGGCTGGCGCGCATGGTCGTCGATGCGGCCCGCGAGGGCGCGGGCCGGCGCGCCGCCGACCTGGCCGCGATCCTGTCCGAGCGCGGGCTTGGCGGCGACGATGTCGACCTCGCCCATCGCCTCGATCAACTTCGCCGCGATCGCTCGCGCCGGGGCGAGGATGCGCGGCGGATGGCGAGGCGATGGGCGGATGACGTGGGCGCGCCGGCCCGCGACACGTCGGAGCTCTCCGCAGGCTCGATCCTTTCGCTTGCCTATCCGGACCGCATTGCCAAGAGCCGCGGTGGCGACGGCGCATTCCTGCTCGCCAACGGCCGCGGCGCCCATCTCGATCCGGCCTCGGCGCTGGCGCGCGAGCCGTTTCTTGCCGTTGCCGAATTGTCCGGCACGGCGGCGCTGGGCCGCATTCTGTCGGCGGCATCGATCGCGCTGGAAGACATCGAAGCCCGTTTCGCCGGCAAGATCGAGCGCCGCGAAGAGATCACATTCGATGCCGCCTCGGCAAGCTTGCGCGGCCGCAAGAGCAACCGGATCGGCGCCATTGTGTTGGCCGAGCGGCCGATGCGAATTGAGCCCAATGACGAGACCGCACGGATGCTCGCCGAGGGTATCGCCCGCCTCGGCATCGACAAGCTGCCCTGGACCAAATCGCTCCAGCAATGGCGCAACCGTGTCATGTTTCTGCGCCGCGCCGAGGGCGACGAATGGCCCGATCTGTCTGATGCAGCGCTGGCTGTGACCGCAGGCCATTGGCTTGAACCGATGCTGCAGTTCAAGACGGCGCTCGCACAGATCACGGTTGACGAATTGGACACGGCGCTGAGCGTCCTGCTGCCGTACCCGCTCAAACGCCGGCTTGACGCCGAAGCTCCGACGCATTTTGCCGCGCCGTCGGGCTCGTCGGTGCCGATCGACTACGACTCCACGGAAGGACCGAAGCTTGCCATCCGCGTCCAGGAGTTGTTCGGCCTCGACCGGCACCCCAGCATCGCCGGCGGCAAGGTGCGCCTCGTCGTGGAGTTGCTCTCGCCCGCGCATCGTCCGGTGCAGGTGACTCGCGATCTGCCGGGCTTCTGGCGCGGCTCCTACGCCACGGTCAAAGCCGAGATGCGCGGCCGTTATCCGCGTCATCCCTGGCCGGACGATCCGCTGAAAGCGTTGGCCACCCGCCGTGCCAAGCCGCGCGGCACGTGATCGCTCAAATTCGAACGATCGTCGCAACCCGCTGGTCACCATCGGCGTCGACCCGCTGCCGTCGGCGACAGCATTAGCAATTCCTTGGGCGCATCCGTGATTGGATGGGCCTGAAATCCGGGTGGAAATCATGCGTGCCATTCTTTGCTTCTTCATTTTTGTCGCGGTGGTCTGTGCTGGGCTGTCGCGCGAGATCAGCAAGGCCGTCACCAAGCCGGCGGGCGAAACGCAGACTGCGGCCGTTAGCGGCGCTCCGGTGCATAAGGCGCCCGCTCCGCAGCCTGCGCAGCAAGTTGCATACGGCCGCACAGTCAGGCTGGAGGGCGACAGCCGCGGTCATTTCCGCGTCGAGGCGCGGGTCGAGGGCCGGCCCATCGATTTCATGGTAGACACCGGCGCGTCCTCGGTCGTATTGCGCGAAAGCTCAGCGGCAAAACTTGGAATTTTCCCGAGACCGTCCGAATACACCGGGCGGAGCTCCACCGCCAACGGCATCGCGAAATATGCTCCGGTACGGCTGAACCGTATCGAGGTCAACGGCATCAACGTCTATAACGTGAACGCTGCAGTGATGCCGGACAACGCGTTGGGCGTGAACCTGCTTGGCATGACATTTCTATCGCGGGTGAAATTCAGCCACGACCACGGCCGGCTGGTGCTGGAACAGTAGCTGGCCTCGTCATTCCGGGGCGCGCGAAGCGCGAACCCGAAATCCAGAAGGCTATCGCGTCACATCTGGATTCGGGGCTCGGCCCTACGGGCCGTCCCGGAATGACGGAGAGGTTTCAGTCCATCTCTGTTTGGGCTATTGCTCCGGGCCAGAACGCCCGGAGATTCGATGTTCCCCAAGCCCAAACCGTCGCTGACGCCCAACACCTATGCCTACGAGTCCGAGCCGCTGGTGAAGCCCACGGGCTTTCGCGAGTACGACGCGCGCTGGCTGCTCGGCAAGGAAATCAACCTGATGGGCGTGCAGGCCCTCGGCATGGGGCTCGGTACGCTGGTTCGCGAGATGGGCGTGAAGCCCGAGATCGTCACCGGCCACGACTTCCGCGGCTATTCGGCTTCGGTGAAGACCTCGCTGATCTCGGGGCTGATGGCGGCCGGCATGAAGGTCCACGACATTGGGCTAGCGGTGACGCCGATGGCGTATTTCGCGCAGTTCGATCTCGACGTGCCCTGCGTCGCGATGGTGACGGCTTCGCACAACGACAATGGCTGGACCGGCGTGAAGATGGGAGCCAGCCGGCCGCTGACCTTTGGCCCCGACGAGATGACGCGGCTGAAGGACATCGTGCTCGGCGCCAAGTTCAAGACGGAGGCCGGCGGCTCCTACCATTTCGTCGAGAATTTCCCGGCGCGGTACATCGCCGACCTGACCGGGCGGCCGAGGCTCAAGCGCAAGCTCAAGGTGGTCTGCGCCTGCGGCAACGGCACGGCTGGCGCGTTCGCGCCGCAGGTGCTCGAGGCTGTCGGCTGCGAGGTGGTGC
This sequence comes from uncultured Alphaproteobacteria bacterium, assembly GCA_963702635.1. Classification (GTDB taxonomy): domain Bacteria; phylum Pseudomonadota; class Alphaproteobacteria; order Rhizobiales; family Xanthobacteraceae; genus Z2-YC6860. The sequence continues at coordinate 337,501 of CAVPDL010000001.1, read as the reverse complement.
GGCTTGACTGCGAGCTCGATCATACGTTTCCGAAATACAATCCCAATCCGGAAGACATGAAAATGCTCCACGCCATGCGCGACGAGGTGTTGCGCACCAAGGCCGACGTCGGCCTGGGCTTCGACGGTGACGGCGACCGCTGCGGTGTGGTGGACGATCACGGCGAGGAGATCTTCGCCGACAAGGTCGGCGTGATGCTGGCGCGCGATATGTCCACGCTGCATCCGAATTCGACCTTCGTGGTCGACGTGAAGTCCACCGGGCTCTATGTCACTGACCCGGTGCTGCAGAAGAACGGCGTGAAGGCCGACTACTGGAAGACCGGCCACTCGTATATGAAACGCCGAACTCACGAAAAGAACGCACTCGCCGGTTTTGAGAAGTCCGGTCACTACTTCTTCAACAAGCCGTTCGGACGCGGCTACGACGACGGCCTGGTGTCGGCGCTCGCCATCTGCGACATGATGGACCGCAATCCCGAAAAGAAAATGTCCGAACTCAAGGACGCATTGCCCAAGACCTGGGGCTCGCCGACCATGTCGCCGCATTGCGACGACGAGAAGAAATACGGCATCGTCGATCAGGTGGTGAAGCACTTCGAGGCGGCGCAGAAAAAGGGCGACAAGGTCGCCGGCCAAACGATCCGCGATCTGGTGACCGTCAACGGCGTTCGCGTCACCGTCGAGGACGGCACCTGGGGCCTGGTGCGGGCGTCCTCGAACAAGCCCGAGCTGGTGGTGGTGGTCGAAAGCCCGGTGTCCGAGCCGCGGATGCGCGACATGTTCAAGGCGCTGGATGCGGTGCTGCGCACCCACCCCGAGGTCGGCGAATACAATCAGACGATTTGAGACATCCCAGCAGACTTTCGTTTGAACCGAAAAGCAGCAGTGGCTGCGCTGCTCGCCAGCGTCATGTGCGGCGGCGGGGAATCGAGGTCCAGATTTTCAGGACGGTGGCGTAGCCTCGGATAGCGAGCGAATAGGCTCATATATCGCGGCCGTGAATGTGATAGTCTGATATCGCCAGACAAATGCAACTCCAGCCCCCAAGCTACGGTCAGCCAACATGAGGCGGCGAGAGTTCATTGTTCTTCTCGGCAGCACAGTCCTCGCTTGCCCGCGCGCCGCACCCGCGCAGCAGCGGCGATTCAAAATAGGGTTGCTGGCCACCGGCGCTGACGCGACTTTTTTCACCGAACCCTTCATGCGGGGGCTTGAAGAACTTGGTTACATGGAAGGAAAAAACCTCGTCATCGAACGTAAATCTGCGGAAGGAAATGCCGCACGCCTCAAGGAATTTGCCGCCGACCTGGTGCGGCAGCAGGTGAATGTCATCGTCACCGTCGGAACCCCAGCCGGATTTGCCGCAAAAGAAGCGACCACGACGATCCCGATCGTTCTTGGCGCCAATAGCGATCCGGTCGGGGTCGGGTTGGTCGCCAGCCTAGCCCGCCCAGGCGGAAACATAACCGGCAACTCGTTGATGGCGCCGCAGCTGAGCGCCAAGCGCCTCGACATCCTGCGCGCGCTGTCCCCGGGGATATCGCGCTTCGCCATCCTATGGGATTCATCGAACCCCGGCATGGCGCAACGCGTGCGGGAAACGGAAATCGCCGCCGATCAATCGCACGTTTTTCTTCACGCCGTCGGGCCACGCAACGCCGACGAACTGGACACTGCGTTCGCCGATCTTCTCAAGCAGCGGCCGGATGCTCTGCTCGTGACGACGGAGGCGTTTACGCGGCGCTATCTCTCGCGCATTCTCGACTTTGCCAGCAGCAACAAGATACCTGCTTTGTTCGAAGATAGCTCGTATGTAGAAGCCGGCGGCCTGATGTCTTACGGGCCGGACTATAAGGCCGTCTTTCGGACAGCGGCGACGCTTGTCGTCAGAATATTGAAAGGCGCCAGGCCGGCTGATTTGCCGGTCCAGCAACCGACAAAGTTCGAGCTGGTGATCAATCTCAAGACCGCCAGAGCGCTCGGGCTCGAAGTCCCCGCCAACATCCTTGCGCTCGCCGACCGGACGGTCGAATGATGTTCGCGCGCGTCCGCTTTGGCCTCGTGCGGCCCTCGGATGAGGCTAATCCTGCTCCTCCGCGAAAGTGTCGCGGAACGGATGCGCCGGATAGACGCCGAGGATTTTCAGTTCCTTGGAGAAGAAGGCCAGCTCCTCCAGCGCGAACGCCAGTCCGCGATCGTCGGGATGGCCTTCGACATCGACATAGAACTGCGTGGCGAAGAAGTTGCCCTCGATCATGTAGCTTTCGAGCTTGGTCATATTGATGCCGTTGGTGGCGAAGCCGCCGAGCGCCTTGTACAGCGCCGCCGGCACATTGCGCACCCGGAACACGAAGGTGGTCACCACCTTGGCTTTGCCGCTCTGCGCCCATTTCTTCTCGCGCGACAACAGGATGAAGCGCGTGGTGTTGTGGGCCTCGTCCTCGACATTTTCGGCCAGGATGTCGAGTCCGTAGATTTCCGCAGCCAGCCGCGTCGCAATCGCGGCGCAGCTCTTGTCGCCGCGCTCGGCGATCTCGCGCGCCGAGCCCGCGGTGTCGGCGGCGACCACGGGCCTGATGCCGAGCTCGCGGATGATCTTGCGGCATTGGCCAAGGGCATGGACGTGGCTCTCGACCGTCTTGATATCCTTGAGCGTCGCACCCTTCACGCCGAGCAACTGATGGCGCACCGGCATGAAATGCTCGCCGACGATGTGCAGGTTCGACGCCGGCATCAGGTGATGAATGTCGGCGACGCGCCCCGCGACCGAGTTCTCGATCGGGATCATGGCGAGCGCGCAATCGCCGCCGCTCACGGCGGCAAAGGCATCCTCGAACGTCGCGCAGGGCACGGCCTCGTCGTTGACATAGGCCTCGTGAATCGCCAAGTGCGAATTCGCCCCCGGCTCGCCCTGGAATGCGATGCGTTTTTTCGTCGCCATATTCTTGCTCTCAGCCGAGGTTCGTTTCTACCAGCGCGGCACGCGAGTCAACGTCCGCCTTTGAGGATCGCCCGTGCCGCTTCCAGGTCCTGCGGCGTATCGACGCCGAGCGGCACCGAGTCAACGATGGTCACGTCGATACGCATGCCGGCCTCCAGAGCGCGGAGCTGCTCCAGGCGCTCGCGCTTCTCGAGCGGCGAGGGCGGCAGCTTGACGAAACGTTCCAGCGCGGCGCACCGATAAGCATAGAGCCCGATGTGGTGATAGAGCGGGCCGTCGCCCGATGGCGCCGTGGCGCGAGTGAAATAGAGCGCGCGCAGCCGGCGCGGTGCGACCGGCGTGCCGACCACCTTGACCACGTTCGGATTGGTGCGCTCTTCGGGCCTGCGTATTTCGGCGGCCAGCGTTGCGATATCGACCGTGGGATCGTGCAGCGGCGCCAGCGCCGCCACGATGTCGCCGGGCGCAAGCGTCGGCAGATCACCCTGCACATTGACCACGATCCGCGCCTTGCCGTTTGGATCGGCCACGCCAAGCGCTTCGAAAATGCGGTCAGAGCCGGAGATGTGGTCAGCCCGCGTCATGACAGCGCGGCCGCCGGCCCTATCGACCGCGGCAGCGATGGTCTCGTCGTCGCAGGCGACCACGACCGGCCCGATCTCGGCGGCTTCCGCGCGGCGCAGCACATGCACAATCATGGGAAGCCCGGCGATGTCGGCGAGCGGCTTGCCCGGAAGCCTGGTCGAGGCCATGCGGGCGGGGATGAGGATCAGAACGTCGCCCGCCATGGCGGTCATGGACCTTGATTTTGAGCCTTGCTTTTATGCCAGCGCGGCCGGGCGAAACGACCGGATCATGCCCGAATGAGCTGCGTTATACGGGTTGCCAGGGGCGAGGAAAACCGGGTATCTCTGCGCCGCCGCGTCCTCCCTGCGGTCCAGCCCGAAGCCGCCCCGTAAGCAAGAGCCGATCCCGCGATGGATTCCTTCGAACTCAACAAAGTCCTTGGTGCCGTGCTCGGCACCTGCCTGGTGCTGTTGTCGCTCAATATCGCGGCCGGTGCGCTGTTTGCGACCCACAATCCGGAAAAGCCGGGTTACGAGATCGCGATCCAGGAAGAGACGGCCGGCAAGCCCGGTGAGCAGGCGCCGGCCGAGGAACCGTTGCCGCAGCGGCTGGCGGAAGCCGACGTCAAGCGCGGCGAGAGCGCCACCAAGGTCTGTTCGGCCTGCCACACCTTCGGTAAGGGCGAGCCGAACCGCGTCGGTCCCAACCTCTATGGCGTCGTCGGGCGGCCCAAGCACTCCGAGCCGGGCTTCAACTATTCGGGCGCGATGAAGGGCCAGGCCGGTGAATGGACGCCGGAAGAACTCGACAAATACCTGACAAACCCCCGCGGCGTGGTGCCGGGTACCAACATGACCTTTGCAGGCCTGCCGCGCGGCAAGCAGCGCGCCGACGTCATTGCCTACCTTAATTCGAAGTCGGACAAGCCGGTTGAATTCCCCAAGGCGGCCGCTGCGCCCGCGGCCGATAAGCAGCCGGCCCCCAAGGCCCAGTAACCGGCTGTTCGGCCGCCATCGGCCGGTCCCACGGCTGTCCCATAGATTTGATGCTCGTTGCCGGCGGTCGGCCGGTGGCGAGCCACCGAAAAACCGACATAATCGGTTGGCCATCGTGGCCGTCACAGCCACCCGGAGCCTCCGAATGTGCCTGACCCGCCGAGCCTTGCTGCGAACCGGCGCCGCGGCGCTAGTGGCGCCCCCTGCGCTGGCGGTGGATGGGCTCACGCGTGCGCCCGCGGCGCTTTCGCAGGAGCGCGGCTGGAAGCACGGTTTGTCGCTGTTCGGCGATCTCAAATATCCCGAGGGCTTCAAGAGCTTCGACTATGTCAACGTCGGCGCCCCGAAGGGCGGCATCGCACGCATGATCGCGTTTGGCACATTCGACAATTTCAATTCCGTGGTTGCGGGCGTGAAGGGCTCGATCGCGGGCGGCACCGAGCTGATTTACGACTCGCTATTGGTGCCGGCGATGGACGAGGTCGCGGTCGGCTATGGCCTGTTGGCCGAAGCGGTCAGCGCGCCGGACGATCATTCCTCCGTGACCTACCGCCTGCGCGCCAATGCCACGTGGCACGACGGCATGCCGGTGACGGTCGAGGATGTGTTGTTCTCGCTCACGTCCTTCAAGACCCATCATCCGTTCTACTCGGCCTACTACCGGCACGTCGCCAAGGCGGAAAAGACCGGCGAACGCGAGGTCACCTTCACCTTCGATGGCCCGGGCAATCGCGAGTTGCCGCAGATCATGGGCGAGCTCAACGTGCTGCCGAAGCACTGGTGGGAGGGCACCGACAAGTTGGGCAAGAAGCGCGACGTGTCGGCCACCACGCTGGAGCCGCCGCTCGGCTGCGGCGCCTACAAGATCAAGGATTTCGTGCCGGGCCGCAGCCTCACTTACGAGCGAGTCCCGAACTATTGGGGCAAGGATATCAACGTCAACATTGGCCGGGACAACTTCAACGAGTTGCGTTTCGAATATTTCCGCGACGCCACCGTCGCGATCGAGGCGTTCAAGGCTGATGCAATCGACTGGCGTACCGAGAACAGCGCCAAGAACTGGGCCACCGCCTACGATTTTCCGGCGCAGAAGGACGGCCGCGTCGTCAAGGAGGAGTTTCCGATCAACTCCTCCGGTGGCATGCAGGCCTATGTGTTCAACACCCGCCGCGCCAAGTTTTCCGATCCGCGTGCCCGCCGCGCGTTCAACTACGCGCTGAATTTCGAAGAGGTCAATAAGCAGCTATTCTTCGGCCAGTATAAGCGTATCAACAGCTACTTTGAGGGTCTGGAGCTTGCCTCGACCGGCCTGCCGCAGGGTGAGGAGCTGGCCATCCTCGAAACGGTGCGCGACAAGGTGCCGCCCGAGGTCTTCACGACGCCCTACAGCAATCCCGTCAACGATACCCCCAGTGCAGTGCGCGACAACCTCCGCGAGGCGGTGCGGCTGCTGCGCGAAGCCGGATGGGAGGTCAAGGATCGCCGGCTGGTGAATGCCAAGACCGGCGAGCCGATGACGGTAGAGGTGTTGATCAGCCAACCGGAGTGGGAACGTATCGTTCTGTTCTACAAGCCGTCGCTGGAACGGCTCGGCGTCCAGATGTCGGTTCGCTACGTCGACGATGCCCAGTACGAGAACCGGCTGCGGAGCTGGGACTACGACATGATCGTCGGGACTTGGGGCCAAGGTCTGTCGCCGGGCAACGAGCAGCGCAACTATTGGACCTCGCAGGCGGCCGCCACCGCGGGCTCCCGCAACTACGCCGGCATCAAAAACCCTGCGGTGGATGCTCTTGTTGACCGCATCATCTTCGCCAAGAGCCGCGCCGAGCTGGTTGCCACCTCCAAGGCGCTGGACCGCGTGTTGCTTTGGAATTTCTACGTCGTGCCGCAATGGACCTACGGCAAGGTCCGCACCGTGCGCTGGGACCGGTTCGGCCGGCCGACCGAACTGCCGAAATACGGCAACGGCGCGTTCCCGACGATCTGGTGGTTCGATCAGGCCAAGGCAGCCAAGGTGGGAACGCGCTCGTGATCGCGCTCTCGCGCCGCGCGCTGTTTCGTTTCGGCGCCGTCGCCGCCGTCTCTGGCGCGATCGGGCGCAATGCGCATGCGCGGATCGAGACCGAAGCCGAGCGGCACGGCATGTCGGCGTTCGGCGATCTGAAATATCCGGCTGACTTCCGGAACTTCGACTACGTCGATCCGAAAGCTCCGAAGGGTGGTACGTTCTCGCAAATCGGGCCGAATACTCTCTACAACCAGAGCGGAACGACCTTCAACACGCTCAACGCCTTCATTCTGCGCGGCGACGCAGCCCAAGGCATGGAATTGACATTTGCCACGCTGATGGCCCGCGCCAACGACGAACCCGACGCGATGTACGGCTACGTCGCGCGCAGCGTCCGCATCTCGGCCGATGGCCTGACTTATCGCTTCGTGCTTCGGCCGGAGGCCCGCTTCCATGACGGCAGCAAGCTGACCGCCCATGACGTGGCGTTTTCGCTCGGGACGCTCAAGGAGAAAGGACACCCGATCATCGTGGCGCAGCTTCGCGATTTCGCAGGCGGCGAAGCAGAGGACGATGCGACCTTGATGTTGCGCTTTGCTCCGAAGCGTGCGCGGGACGTGCCTTTGTTCGTAGCCGGGCTGCCGGTCTTTTCGCGAGCCTATTATGCCAATCGCTCGTTCGATGAATCGACCCTGGACATTCCGCTCGGCAGTGGTCCTTATCAGGTCGGCCGTTTCGAGGCGGGCCGCTATATCGAGTACAAGCGCGCGGCAAATTGGTGGGGCGCCGAACTGCCGGCCAGCCGCGGCCTGAACAATTTCGATACCATGCGGTTCGAGTACTATCGCGACCGCGATGTCGGCTTCGAAGGCTTTACCGCAAAGAGCTACCTGTTCCGTGAGGAGTTCACATCGCGCGTCTGGGCAACGCGGTACAATTTTCCGGCAATCAAGGACGGCCGCGTCAAGAAGGAGGTGTTGCCGGACGACACCCCCTCGGGCGCGCAGGGCTGGTTCATCAACACCCGGCGGAGGAAATTCCAAAGCCCGAAGCTGCGCGAGGCCCTGATTGATGCCTTCGACTTCGAATGGACCAACAAGAATATCATGTTCGGCTCATATGAGCGCACCCATTCGGTGTTCCAGAACTCCAAGTTGATGGCGGAAGGCAAGCCCAGCGCCGACGAGCTGGCGCTGCTGGAGCCATTTCGCGGCAAGGTATCCGACGAGGTGTTCGGAGAGGCCTATCTGCCGCCGGTATCCGACGGCTCAGGAATGGATCGGAAACTGTTGCGACGTGCGTCCGAGCTTCTGGACCAGGCGGGTTACCTGATCAGGGATCGCAAGCGTTTCACGCCGCAAGGCGAGCGTATGACCATCGAATTCCTGATCGACGATCAGGCGTTTCAGCCCCACCACATGACCTACATCAAGAACCTGGCCACGCTCGGTATCGACGCGCGAGTTCGTATCGTCGATCCAGTGCAGATCCAGCAACGTCTCAAGGACTTCGATTTCGACATCACAGTGCAGCGCTTCAGCTTCTCGGCGACGCCTGGCGATTCGCTTCGTACCTACTTCTCGTCACAGTCGGCCGGGGTGAAAGGCTCGCAGAATCTCGCCGGCATTGCCGATCCGGCGATCGACGCCATGATCGACCGCGTCATCGCCGCGAACTCGCGGGCGGCGTTGACCACCGCCTGCCGCGCGCTGGATCGCCTGATTCGCGCCGGACGGTATTGGGTTCCACACTGGTACAAGGCGTCGCACTGGATCGCCTATTGGGATACGTTCGGCCGCCCGCCGACCAAACCGCGATATGCTCGCGGCGTGCCGGAAACTTGGTGGTACGATCAGAGCAAGGCATCCAAGATAGAGAAATCCGGCTAGAACCGTTCTAAACAATGTCTGCTTACATCATCCGCCGCCTGCTGTTCATGATCCCGACCCTGCTCGGCATCATGCTGGTTTCGTTCATCGTCGTGCAGTTCGCACCGGGCGGGCCGGTCGAGCGGGTCATCGCGCAACTGTCGGGCGCCGACACCGGCGCGAGTTCGCGCATCCCGGGTTCCGGGCAAGGCGGCGACTTCGGCGGGCGCGGCGCCCAGGGCGGCTCGTCGATCGACGCCACCACGTCCAAATACCGCGGCGCCCAGGGCCTTGATCCCGAATTCATCAAGCGGCTGGAGAAGCAGTTCGGCTTCGACAAGCCGGCCTATGAGCGGTTTTTCCTGATGCTGAAGAATTTCATCGTGTTCGATTTCGGCAAGAGCTATTTCCGCGACGTCAGTGTCATGCAACTCATCAGGGAGAAACTTCCGGTATCGATGTCGCTCGGCATCTGGATGACGCTCCTGACCTATCTGATCTCGATTCCGCTCGGCATCAAGAAGGCGGTCAGCGACGGCTCGCGCTTCGACGTCTGGACCTCGGGCGTCATCATCATTGGCTATGCCATCCCGGGCTTCCTGATCGCGATCTTCCTTATCATCCTGCTCGCGGGCGGGTCATATTGGGACGTGTTCCCGCTGCGCGGGCTCACCTCCGACAATTGGGCGTTGTTTCCCTGGTGGAAGAAGATTCTCGACTACTTCTGGCACCTGACCCTGCCGATCATCGCCATGATGCTCAGCGCGTTCGCCACCATGACGCTGCTGACCAAGAATTCCTTCCTCGACGAGATCAAGAAGCAGTACGTGCTAACCGCGCGGGCGAAAGGCTGCACGCCGCACCAAACGCTCTACGGCCACATCTTTAGGAACGCGATGCTGATCGTCATCGCCGGCTTCCCCAGCGCGTTCGTGCATGCGTTCTTCTCCGGCTCGCTGTTGATCGAGACGATCTTCTCGCTCGACGGTCTAGGTCTGCTCGGCTTCGAGAGCGTGCTCAACCGCGACTATCCGGTGGTTTTCGCCACTCTCTATATCTTCGCCCTGATCGGGCTGGTCGTGAACCTGATCTCAGACCTGACCTACACCTGGATCGATCCGAGGATCGATTTCGAGACGCGAGAGGTCTGAGTTGGACGCCCGCACCACGGAAAACGCTCCCGTCCCCGGGCCGGCCACGACGGTCACCGAGCCGAAGTGGCGGCTGTTCTCGCTGTCGCCGCTCAATCGCCGGCGTTGGCAGAATTTCAAGCGCAACCGCCGCGGTTACTGGGCGTTGTGGGTTTTTCTGGCGCTGTTCGTGGTGTCGCTGTTTGCCGAGTTCATCGCCAACGACAAGCCGTTCCTGATCCTGGTGAACCACCGCGCCTATTTCCCGGCGATCATCACCTATCCCGAGACAAAATTTGGCGGTGACTTCGAAACCGCCGCAGACTATCGCGATCCGTTTTTGCAAGATTTGATTGCCAAGAAGGGCGGCATCATGATCTGGCCGCCGATCAAATATCGCTACGACACCCATAACCTCGATCTGCCGACGCCAGCCCCGTCGCCGCCGACCTGGCGGCTGACCGAGGAGCAGTGCAAGGCGGTGGTCGAGAAGAAGAAGCTTTCGGGTTGCCGCGATCTCGAATACAACTGGCTTGGCACCGACGACCAGGGCCGCGACGTGGTGGCCCGCCTGATCTATGGCTTTCGCATCTCGGTGCTGTTCGGCCTGATCCTGACCATCATCTCGTCGATCGTCGGCGTCGCCGCCGGCGCCGTGCAAGGCTATTTCGGCGGCTGGACCGATCTGTTGTTCCAGCGCGTCATCGAGATATGGACCTCGGTGCCGTCGCTTTATCTCCTGCTGATCATCTCGTCGGTGCTGGTGCCGGGTTTCTTCGTGCTTCTCGGCATCCTGCTGCTGTTCTCATGGGTGTCGCTGGTCGGCCTGGTCCGCGCCGAATTTCTGCGCGGCCGCAACTTCGAATACATCCAGGCCGCGCGCGCGCTTGGTGTGTCGAACCGCACCATCATGTTCCGCCATCTGCTCCCCAACGCCATGGTCGCAACCATGACGTTCCTGCCGTTCATCCTGTCGTCGTCGGTGATGACCCTGACTGCGCTCGATTTCCTCGGTTTCGGCCTGCCGCCGGGCTCGCCGTCGCTCGGCGAGCTGCTGTCGCAGGGCAAGGCCAACATCCAGGCGCCGTGGCTCGGCCTCGCCGGTTTCTTCTCGGTCGCGATCATGCTGTCGCTGCTGATTTTCATCGGCGAGGCGGTGCGCGACGCCTTCGATCCGCGCAAGACGTTTCGGTGATGATTGTGGTATGGTGCAAACCATGAACAAGATCGTGAGAAACTACCCCGCTTCGAAGTTGCCGCCAGATCTGCGCGAAGGAGTTGATCCTGATGCGCAAGTCACTGTTACGGTGGAGCACGAAGTTCCACCGCATCGACCGATGACGCTCGAAGAGATTTTCGCGCTGCGCCAGCCACCGTTCCGATCTGCCGAGGAGATCGTCGCGTCTATTAGACAGCTTCGAGACGAAAACGGGTGATTGAGGCAGTCTGTGTCCCCTAGGGCGCTTTATCTCAATTCTAACGCATTCATTTCCTATCTCGAAGGAACTCCTTCGGATTCGGCTGCGCTTAAAGGTCTTTTCGAATCGCTGCGTACTCGTCCCGGCATCGGCGTAACCAGTGAACTTACCCTGGGTGAGGTACTCGCTGGATCATACAAGGGCGGGCCTCAGATAAAGCGTGCTTACCTGGATTTGATTGTGTGGAGTAAAAATTTTGAACTCGCGCCTGTTAGTCGGGAGGTCCTCTACCAAGGCGCTGACCTTTGCGCCGTGCACAAGCAGGCAGTTGGCAGGAAGCTAGGCTTGGTCGATGCAATTCATCTCGCCACGGCCATCCAGGCCAAGTGCCAATACTTTGTATCTGCTGACAAAAGCATCGTTCCCCCCGAAGGAATGGCAAAGATTGGATTTGAAGTGGGGTCAATTGAAGAAGTTCGCAGAGCTCTCGCATGACCACCGAGCCGCTGCTCTCCGTCCGCGATCTCTCCATTGCCTTCGGTCAGGGCGATCGGCAGGTGCTCGCCGTCGATCGAATCTCGTTCGACATCAAGAAGGGCGAGACCCTGGCGCTGGTCGGGGAGTCCGGCTCAGGCAAGTCGGCGACCGCGCTGTCGATCATGAAGCTGTTGCCGTATCCCGCCGCAAGCCATCCGTCCGGGCAGGTGATGTTCAAGGGCCAGGACCTGCTTGCCTTGACCGAGCGCAAGATCAGAGAAATCCGAGGCGCCGACATCACCATCATCTTCCAGGAGCCGATGACCTCGCTCAATCCGCTGCACACCATCGAGCGGCAGATCGGCGAGATTTTGCTTTTGCATCGCGGCTTGACCGGAAAGCCCGCGCGCGACCGCATCCTGGAGTTGCTGACGCAGGTCGGCATTCCCAATCCGGCGCAACGGCTCAAGGCCTATCCGCATCAATTGTCCGGCGGCCAGCGCCAACGCGTTATGATCGCCATGGCGCTCGCCAACGAGCCGGATTTGTTGATTGCCGACGAGCCGACGACCGCGCTGGACGTCACCGTCCAGGCGCAAATCCTCAACCTTCTCAAGGAATTGCAGGGCCGGCTCGGCATGGCCATGCTGTTCATCACCCATGATCTCGGTATCGTTCGCAAGATCGCCGACCGGGTCTGCGTGATGAAAGACGGCAACATCGTCGAGGCGAACAACGTCGCCGACATCTTCAAGTCGCCGCAGCATCCCTACACCCGCGCCCTGCTCGCCGCCGAGCCGCGGCCACAGGCGGTGCCCCCCAATCCGTCCGGCAAGGTGGTGATCAAGACCGACGACCTGAAGGTGTGGTTTCCGATCCGCCGCGGCGTGATGCGAAAGACCGTGGGTCACATCAAGGCGGTCGACGGCGTCAGCGTCGAGGTGCGTCAGGGCGAGACGCTCGGCGTCGTCGGGGAGTCCGGCTCCGGTAAGACGACGCTGGGGCTTGCCATCCTGCGGCTGATCTCCTCCGACGGCCCGATCGTGTTCATGGGCAATGCGCTGCAGGGGCTACGCTTCAAGGAAATGCGGCCGTACCGCCGCAACATGCAGATCGTGTTCCAGGACCCATATGGATCGCTGTCGCCGCGCATGTCGGTGTCCGACATCATCCAGGAAGGGATGTGGATTCATCAGCCGCACATTCCGCGCCATGAGTGCGAGAAACACGTCCTCAAGGCGCTTGAAGACGTCGGGCTCGATCCGGAATCGCGCCACCGCTATCCGCACGAATTCTCCGGCGGCCAGCGCCAGCGCATCGCGGTGGCGCGTGCCATCGTGCTTGAGCCGAACTTCGTGGTGCTCGATGAGCCGACCAGCGCGCTCGACATGCTGATCCAGGCGCAAATGGTCGATCTGCTGTGCGCGCTGCAGAAGCGCCACAACCTCACCTACATGTTCATCTCGCATGACCTGCGCGTCGTTGCGGCAATGTCGAGCCAGCTCATGGTGATGCGCGAGGGCAAGGTGATCGAGACCGGCCCGGCAGCTCAACTGTTCAAGGCGCCGCAAAGTGCTTACACCAAGGCGCTGTTGGCCGCGGCCTTCAATCTCGAATCGTCGCCCGAGGCCGTCGTCGCACAATGAGCAGGCCCGATCTCTCGGACGGTGCGGCCGACGCCGTTCTGGCTGGGCCGGAGCATCGCGGCGGTGGCTACTACGGCTACGACCGCTATCGCATCGCGCTGGACGGCGAGTCGTTCCAGCGCGACGTGGTCCGCATTGGCCGCGTCGTCGTGATGCTGCCGGTCGATCTTGTGCGCGATGAAGTCGTGTTGATCCGTCAGTTCCGATTGGGCGGGCAACTGGCGCTTGGCAAGGGCGACATGGTCGAGGTGCCGGCCGGCCGCGTCGAGCCTGGCGAGACGGTGGCGGATGCGGCCCGCCGCGAATGCCGGGAGGAAATCGGCGTTGAGCCGGAGAAGCTCGTCCCGATCTTCGAGCTGATGCCCTCGGCTGGCTCGTCGGACGAGCACATGTTCTTCTTCCTCGCCGTGGTCGACGCCTCCCAGGTTTTGCAACGCGCCGGCGCGGCTCACGAGCAGGAGCACATCCGGCCATTGCGCGCGCCGATCGACCGCGCACTGGAGGCTCTCAAGTCCGGCCGATTGCACTACGGTGCGGCGGTTCTGGCGCTGCAATGGCTCGCACTCAATCGCGGCAGCCTGCGTGAGATCGCGGCGCGATGAGCGCGGTCCTGGTCGCCGTCAACGGCCCGCAGGCCGGTGAATGGCTCTCCGCCTTGCGCGAGCATTCAAGGGACCGCGACCTGCGGCTTTGGCCCGATGCTATCGGCGATACGGACGACGTTGCTTACGCCTGCGTCTGGATGGCGCCCCACGGGCTGCTGACGAAATTTCGGAACTTGAAGGCGGTCATCAATCTCGGCGCCGGCGCCGACCATTTGCTCGCCGATCCGAGCTTGCCGAATGTGCCCGTGGCGCGCGTGGCGCATGACGACCTCATCCAGCGGGTAACCGGCTACGTCGTGCTGCATGTGCTGATGCACCATCGCCGCCAGCGACTCTACGACGCGCAGCAGCGCGAGCGCGTGTGGCGCGTCCACGATCAGCCTGCTGCCGGCGACGTCGGCGTCGGCGTCATGGGGCTTGGCGTCATCGGCCGCGCGGCGACCGAGGCGCTGGCGCGGCTGAGCTTCAAAGTCGCTGGCTGGAGCCGTACACCGAAGAGCATTCCCGGCATCCAAACTTTTCACGGCCGTGCGGGTCTTGAGGCTTTCCTCGCGCGCACCGAAATCCTGATCTGCCTGTTGCCGCGTACCAGGGACACTGAAGGCATTCTCAATGTCTCGCTGTTTCGCAAACTCTTGCGCGATGGCGCCGCTGGCGGCGCGTTCCTGATCAACGCCGGGCGTGGCCCTTTGCAGGTCGATGCCGACATTCTGAATGCGCTCGACAATGGTGTCCTTGCCGGTGTCACGCTCGATGTATTCCCGCAGGAGCCGTTGCCGGCATCGAGCCCGCTGTGGACCCATCCCAGGGTGACGATCACGCCGCACAACGCCGGTGACATCTCGCCTCGTGTGTTCGCTCCGCATGTCATCGCGCAGATCGAGCGGTTCGAACGCGGCCTGCCGCTGGAAAATCTGGTCGACCGCAGCCGGGGCTATTAGGCGAGCAGCGCGATCAGCTCGCGCATGTCCGACTGCTTCTCCAGGGACCAGGCTAGTTCGACCGCGCGCTGAGCATGGTCGCGGCCGATTGCCGGTTCGGCGTTGGCGAGGAATTTTGCCTCGATCCGCGTGTCGCTCATCGGATTGCCGGCGGTACCACTGGCGTGCGGGATATGTACTTCGTGGCGTTTGCCCTTGGCCACAATGGTCGCGTAAGCCTCGTCCTTGCGCAGTGTCTCGTCGGCCACAGGCTTGATCTTGCGGCGCAGCGCCGCCACCGCCGGATCGGTCGCCCTAGCGTCGGTGTATTGCGCGGTGCCCGCGGCGCCATCGATCAACGCCACGGCGGCCGAATGCAAGGTCGAGAACTTCGACTGCAGCCCGGTTGAAGGCTCGACCACGCCGGTGATCGACAGCACCAGCGGGTGAACCCGCAGCACAACCTCGCCCACCGCCGCCGGATTGATCCTGTCGCGGTTGCGGATCGCGATTAGCGCATCAATCAGCGGATGCAGCACGACGCCGCAGGCGTAGGGCTTGTGACCGTTGCTTTCGATCAACCAGCGGTCGCCCAGCCCCGCGGTCAGCGCCTCCGGCTCGGCGGTGTCGCTGTAGATTCGAGCAAAGCCTCGCTTGCCCTCGATGATCTCCTGCGTCGAATCGAAACCGCGCTCGGCCAGCAGCGCCGCCAGCACGCCGTTCGCCGCGGCCTTGCCGGCGTGCAATGACTTGCACATGGTGCCGCGGTTCTGCTGCATGCCGCCGGCTTGCGTCGCGGCTATTCCCATGGCGTAAGTCAGCCGTTGTGCATCGAGGCCTATCAACTTGCCGGCGGCGACGCCTGCAGCGAGGCTGCCGAGCGTCCCGGTGAGATGCCAGCCGCCCTTGTGATGTCCCGGCGCGGTGCGGCCCGCACGTACGCCGGCCTCGAAGCCGATCGCGTAGGCCAGCATGAACTGCTCGCCGCTCACCGATGTGCGCTCTGCCAGCGCCAGCAGTGCGGCCAACACGGGCGAGCTGGTGTGCAGGACTACGCCGCCCATATGGGTGTCGTCGTAGTCCAGAACGTGGCCCATCTGGCCGTTGGCGAGTGGCGCGTCCAGCAGGCCGAGCTTCAGCTTGCGGCCCAGCACTGTCGTCGTGGGCTTGCCCGAGGTCTCCTGCAACACGCCGAGCAGCGTCGTAATGGTGCTGTGGCTCGATCCCGCCAGCGCGCAGCCAATCCAGTCGAGCAGGCCGCGACGCGCCTCGTGCCTTGCAGCTTCCGAAAGGTCACCGAACCGTGCCGTGGCAAGATGCGCGCACAGCGTCTTGGTCAGCGTCACCGCGTCGATCTTTAAATTCTGATCCACCGCGCTCTCAACCCAAACGCCGCACGCCGGTGACAAGGCCGCCGCCCGCCCGGATGCGCGCGATGGCTTCGGCCACGGTCTCGATCACGACCTGCATGTGAAACGCATTGGCGTGGAGCAGCGTATCGTCGTCGCGTGCGATGGCGACGTGACCTTTCCAGAACACCAGGTCGCCGGGCTGCAAAACTTCTAGATTTACGGGCGCGCCGAGCGTTCGTTCTTGCATATCGCTGTCGCGCGGGCAGGGCATACCGGCGGCCGTCAGCGCCACCTGCACCAGCCCCGAGCAGTCGATGCCGAGGCTCGACTTGCCGCCCCAGAGGTAGGGCACATCGAGAAAACGCTCGGCGACGGCGACGAAATCCGGCTCGACGGCACGTAGCGGCGCGAGATGGCGCTTCGGCAAATACCCGCCGAAGCTCGTCACCGCGAAGCTATCCTGTTCCCGCACCACGGTGATCCGCGCCCCCAAGGGCAATGCATCCATCGGCGGCAGCTTGATCGACGGGCCGGCGAATACGAACGTCCGCAGCGCGGAGACCTTGTGAGTCGGCTGCGGCCCCGGCGCCAGCAGCGATGCGGCCGGCAGCCAGCCGACATAATTGTCGGAGCGGAGCTGGCCCCAGACCCAGCCCTCGCCGTCGTTGTCGTAGATCGTCACATGCTCGCCGCGCAGCGCCTCGGTGACGAGCGTGGCTTCGTGCGCAGGTCCTGCCCGCACCGGAGCAAGTCCCACGATCACCTCCTGCTCGATGCCTTCGACGAAGCGCACCGCCTCGACCTTACCGCGCAGATGCGCCGCCGCAACATCGGGCCGCGCCGGCGTGGTTCTCGGATCGAAGCTCACCGCGGGCCGCCGTAGCGGGCAGTCAGCAGCGCGTAGAGCGCTCGCGCCGCCTGGCATTCGCCGCCCTCGGGCCGGCCGGGCTTCGCCGACTGGCGTCCAGGCGTAGATGTCGAAGTGCAGCCAGCTTTTGGCAGCCGAGACGAAGCGCTTGAGGAACAGCGCGCAGATGATCGAGCCGGCCATGCCGCCTGACGCCGACGTTGTTGACGTCGGCGATCTTGGAATCGATGTTCTGGTCGTAGCGCATCCAAAGCGGCAGCCGCCACAGCGGATCGTTCTCGGCGCGCCGCGCATTGGGCGACCTCGGCGGCGAGCGCGTCGTCGTCGGTGTAGAACGGCGGCAACTCCGGGCCGAGCGCGACGCGCGCGGCGCCGGTCAGCGTGCCCATGTCGATCAGCAGATCGGGCGCTTCCTCGTCGGCCAGCGCCAGCGCATCGGCGAGGATCAGCCGGCCCTCGGCGTCGGTGTTGCCGATCTCGACGCTGAGACCCTTGCGCGACGCGATAGACGTCGAGCGGCCGGAATGCGTCGCCCGCGACCGAATTCTCCACCGCCGGGATCAGCACGCGCAGCGAGATCCTCAGACCTGCGTCCATGATCATGTGCGCCAGCGCCAGCACGGTCGCGGCGCCGCCCATGTCCTTCTTCATGATCAGCATGGCGCTTTCGGGCTTGAGATCGAGCCCGCCGGTGTCGAAGCACACGCCCTTGCCGACCAGCGTGACTTTCGGATCGCCGGCCTTGCCCCAGCGCAGCTCGATCAGCCGCGGCGCGCGCCTTGCGTCCGCGGCGCGGCCGACAGCGTGGATCAGCGGAAAGTTCTGCTTGAGCAGATCGTCGCCGACGATCGTGCGGAATTTCGCGCCGTGCTGCTTCGCGAGCGCGCGAGCGGCGGCTTCGAGGTCGGCCGGGCCCATGTCGTTCGCCGGCGTGTTGATCAGGTCGCGCGCAAGCGTCACGCCCTCGGCGATGCGCGAAACATCGTCGCCATCGACGCCCTCGGGCAGCACCAGGCGCACCGCCTTGTCCTCGTGCCTTGCGATAGCGCGTGAAGCGGTAAGCGCCGAGCGCGAAGGCAAGCGCGGCGAGGCGCGCGATCGTGCGGCGCGTTGGCGAAGCGGTAGGTGCCGGCCGGCAGCACGCCGGGCAGCAGGCCCGGCAGGAAGGCGTTCGCTGCCGTCCGGTCTGCTCTCCAGCCCGAACAGCACGCCGCCCAAGCCGCCGGCTGACGGCAGGATCAGATGCCGCCCGGGCTTCGGCTCGAACCCCGACGCTTCGACGAAGGCGCGGGCGCGCTTGTCGAGCTTCGTCGACGACCTTGGGGAATGTTGCGGGCGTGACAAACCAGATTGGGTGCGCAGACTTGCTGCGACGCCACGAAGGCGGAGTGCATGGAATCGGTCGGTCCCGAATAGGCTTTTACGAATCATGTCATGGGGCCGACAGGCCAGCAAGCGCCCGGTTTTGGGGCATTTTCGGCCGTGGTCCTCCGGGGCGGTTAACCTCCCATTAGGGTTAACGTTTTATTGCTCGGTGCCTGCCCGGCTGCTGCTGCCGTGCCGTCACTCGAGGGCTTGCGCCGATGCAACGATTCCACGCGCGCCTGCTCACCTCGGCCGCCATCGCGGTCACGGTTGCCTTGGGCGGCTGTTCCACAACCGGTCCCTTGGCCGATGTCACCGGCTCGGTGGTGCCGGCGCCGCGGACCGAGACTGAATGGCGCCGGGAGATGGCGACGTGGGGCGAGCGTTACCGGGCCAATCCAGGCGATGCCACGGCTGCGATCCGTTACGCCCAGGCGTTGCGTGCTGTCGGTCAGCGCGCGCAGGCGGCTGCGGTGCTCGAGCAATCTGCGATCCACAATCCGAATGACAAGACCTTGCTTGGAGCCTATGGCCGGGCATTGGCCGACAACGGCAACTTCCAGCAGGCGCTCGACGTGCTTGCCCGCGCTCACACCCCGGATCAGCCCGACTGGCGCATCCTGTCGGTACAGGGCGCCGTGCTCGACCAGATGGGCCGCCACGACGACGCGCAGCGGCACTATGCCAGCGCGCTCCGGCTGATGCCGGACGAGCCCTCGGTGCTCTCCAATCTCGGCCTGTCCTACGCGCTGTCGAAAAATCTGCCCAAGGCGGAAGAGACGCTGCGGCGGGCTGCGGCCCAGCCTGGCGCCGAACCGAAGGTGCGGCAGAACCTCGCTCTCGTTGTCGGGCTGCAGGGCCGATTCCAGGAGGCCGAGGGTATCGCACGCGGCGATCTCTCACCCGACGAAGCCGCCGCCAACGTCGCCTATCTGCGGCAGATGCTGGCGCAGCAAGGTGCATGGAAGAAGGGTCCGCGCGGCTCGCCGCTGGCGCCGTCGACCGGGTCCTAGCGAAAGCGCGCCGCCTACTTGGGCGTCTTCACGAGCGGGGTATTGGTGTTGGTGTCCTGCGTCGCCATCACGCGGATGGCGGCCGGCCCCAGGATGACGACGAACAGCACCGGCAGGAAAAACAGGATCATTGGCACCGTGAGCTTCGGCGGCAGCGCTGCCGCCTTCTTCTCGGCCTCCGACATGCGCATGTCGCGGTTTTCCTGTGACATGACACGAAGGGTCTGTGCCAGCGGCGTGCCGTAACGCTCCGCCTGTTGCAGCGCCATGCAGACCGATTTGACGCCGTCGAGATCGGTGCGTTTGGCGAGATTTTCGTATGCCGTCTTGCGATCCTGGAGGTAGGACAACTCGGCGGTCGTCAGCGTCAGCTCTTCGGCGAGCGGGATCGATTGCGAGCCAATTTCGACGCTGACCTTCTTGAAGGCCGCTTCGATCGACATGCCGGATTCGACGCAGATCAACAGCAGGTCGAGCGCGTCCGGAAACGCTCGTTTGATTGAAAGCTGGCGTTTGGCGATGCGGTTCTTCAAGAAGAAGTACGGCGCCTGCATGCCGACATAGGCGGCGCCGAGACAGATACCCAGCTTGACAGCAACCGGCTGATCGAGTTCCACCACCACGAACAGGTAGAACAACGCTGCCAGGAACATAATGCAGGGCGTGACCAGGCGGAAAAACAGGAAGGCGATGTACGGCGCCTGGCCGCGATAGCCGGCCTGCACCAGCTTCTCGCGCGCCTCCTCCTGGGCCAGCCACTTGGTCAGGTTGAAGCGCTCGACCACCTTCGCCATGTACTGTTTGGGCGATTGTCGGAGCGTTGACCTTTTCCTTCTCGCCCCGCGCCAGCCGTTCGCGCTCGCGCTGGCGAATTTTTTCGCGCTCGAGCGCGACGGACTTCATGCGCTTGCCAAGCGTATCCGGCGACAACAGCGGCATGGCGAGTGTCAGCACGGTCGCGACCGCTGCGACACTCGCCAGCAGCATGGCGATAAACTTGGTGTCGTGCATCTTGCTGATGAGAAGATCGAGCATGATACCGTGCCTAGAAGTCGAAGTTGATCATCTGCTTCATGACGAAGATGCCGATCGACATCCAAACCAAGCAGCAGGCAATCATGATACGGCCGAGGCTGGCCGTCCAAAGCAGCTCGATGTAGTCCGGGCTGGTGAGCCAGACCAGGGTACCGACGGCGATCGGAAGCGAGCCAATGATGGAAGCCGAGGCCTTGGCTTCCATCGACATGGCCTGGATCTTGGCTTTCATCTTCTTGCGGTCGCGCAAGACCCGCGACAGATTGCCGAGCGCCTCGGAGAGATTGCCGCCGGCCTTTTGCTGGATCGAGATGACGATGCCGAAGAAATTGGCTTCGGCCAACGGCATGCGGTCGTACAGTTTGGCGCAGGCTTCGCCGATCGGCATCCCGATGGTCTGTGTCTCGACGATAGACCTAAATTCGCTTTTGATCGGCTCCTGCGAGTCGAGTGCGATGATTTTCAGACTGTCGAGCAGCGGCAGGCCGGCCTTGATGCCGCGGACGATGACGTCGACAGCGTCCGGAAAGCCGTTGAGGAATTTCTTTTCGCGACGCTTCTTCAGGTAGGACAACAGCCATCGCGGCAGCGCCGAAGGCGGCGGCGAAGCCAACGCCGAGGGCCGGCAACAGGCTGCCGACGGAAATGAACAACGCGGCGAACGCCAACAGGCCGAGGCCGGCGGAAATGATCAGGAACTGGATCTTCGACCATGATAAGCCGGCTTGAGCGATCTTGATCGTCAGCGGCAGGCTCCTCGGCTTCTTCGCCTTGACGTCGAGTTCCTTCAGCGTCTCCTCGACCTGCTCGCGGCGGGATTTCTGCTGTGTCCGGGTCACGCGCACCGCGGGTTCGGCGCGGGTTGCGCTGGCGAGACGCTGCTCGGCTTTGCGCTCGCCGGAGATTAACGGATAGATAAAGACATATGCGACGCCGCCAACGGCGGTTGCCGCCATACCGAACAGCGCGAGTGTCTGCATCTTCATCGCGGGCGATCCCTCATCGGGCCGGCGCCATGGCGATGTCCGAGGCATCCAGCGCCGCGGCCAGGCGCTTTTCCTCGCCGTAGTAGCGGGCGCGGTCCCAGAACTTCGGCCGGCCGATGCCGGTCGATTTATGCTGCGCCGATCAGATTGCCTTGGGCGTCTTCTCCGGCCATCTCGTAGACGAACAGGTCTTGGGTGATGATGACGTCACCCTCCATGCCCATCACCTCGGTGATGTGGGTGATCTTGCGCGAGCCGTCGCGCAGGCGCGCCGCCTGCACCACAACGTCGACCGAGGCCACGATCATCTCGCGGATCGTTCGCGACGGCAGCGAATAGCCGCCCATGGTGATCATGGATTCGATACGCGACAGCGCCTCGCGCGGCGAGTTGGCGTGCAAGGTGCCCATCGAGCCGTCATGGCCGGTGTTCATAGCCTGCAGCAGGTCGAACGCCTCGGGTCCGCGGACTTCGCCGACGATGATCCGCTCAGGCCGCATACGCAGGCAGTTCTTGACCAGGTCGCGCATGGTGACCTGGCCTTCGCCTTCGAGATTCGGCGGCCTCGTTTCCAGGCGGACGACGTGCGGCTGCTGGAGTTGAAGCTCGGCGGCGTCCTCGCAGGTGATGATGCGTTCGTCGTCGTCGATAAACTGGGTGAGGCAGTTGAGCAGCGTGGTTTTGCCCGAGCCGGTGCCGCCGGAGACGATGGTATTGACCCGGCAACGGCCGAGCACCTTCAGCACCTCGGCGCCCTCTGGCGTGATTGAGCCAAACCTGACCAGGTTGTCGAGCTTCAACTTGTCCTTTTTGAATTTACGGATGGTGAGCGCGGGACCATCGAGCGACAGCGGCGGCGCGATGACGTTGACGCGGGAGCCGTCGGGAAGGCGGGCATCGCAAATCGGTGAGGACTCATCGACGCGACGGCCGATCTGGCTGACGATGCGCTGGCAAATGTTCAGAAGCTGCTGATTATCGCGGAAGCGGATGCCGGTCTTCTGAATCTTGCCCATCACTTCGATGTAGACCGTGCCGGAGCCGTTCACCATGATGTCGGCGATGTCGTCGCGGGCGAGCAGCGGCTCGAGCGGGCCGTAACCCAGTACGTCGTTGCAAATATCGTCGAGCAGCTCTTCCTGCTCGGAGATCGACATCACGATGTTCTTGATCGCGATGATCTCGTTGACGATGTCGCGGATTTCCTCGCGGGCGGCGTCGGCGTCGAGCCGGGCGAGCTGGGCGAGATCAATCGCCTCGATCAGCGCGCCGAACACGGTGCCCTTGGTCTCGTAGTAGCTTTCCGAGCGCCGCGTGTCGGTTGCCATGGCCGGCGCCTGCGCCGCGAGGCGGGCCGGTGTCGCCGGCGCTGCGACCACCGGCGCGCCGAGTCCGGCCGATGACAACGGCGCCAGCCGCTCGCCGCCCTGCGGCACGGGCGCAGGCGCGGCGGCAGGCTTCGGCGCCCCTACCGGTGCGGCGGGAGCCGTTCGGGCTTCGTTGGTGCTGCGCTTGCCGAACACGAATGACTTCCCTTACGCTCTGTCGTCCGCGCTATTTCTTCAAAAGCTTGCCGAGCAGCGGGCTCAATAGGCCGTTTCTGGCCTTCTTGACCTCGGAGCGGCCGGTGAGAATTTGCGCAAGCTGGCGGAATATCTCGGCGCTGCGATGGCCGGCGGAGGCTTCGGCAATCATCTGGCCGTTGTTGGCTGCAGTGCCAAAAAGCTGCGGCTCGAACGGAATCACCGCCACCGGTTGATCTTCCAGCGCCTTGGCAAAATCGGCGGGCTTGATCTCCGGCCGCTTCGGCACACCGACCTGGTTGAGCATGTAGAACGGGCGGTGGTCGTTGACCCGGGCGGCGCGCAGATAGTCGAACAGGTTCTTTGCGTTGCGCAGGTTCGCAAGATCGGGGGCCGCGACGATGAGGATGTCGTCGGCGTTCACCAGCGTGCGCTGGGTCCAGCCGTTCCACTGGTGCGGCACATCGAGCACGATGCATGGCATGGTGGCGCGCAGCGCATCGAATATGCTGTCGAACGCCTCGGCGCCGAAGTCGTAGGCGCGCTCCAGCGTTGCTGGCGCCGCCAGCAGGCTCAAATGATCGGTGCATTTCGACAGCAGACGGTCGACGAAATTGGTATCGATGCGGTCTGGCGAAAACACGGCATCGGCGATGCCCTGCGGTGGGTCCTGGTTGTAATCGAGACCGGCGGTGCCGAAGGCGAGATCGAGATCGGTGAGAACGGAATCGAGGGCGAGGTCGCGAGCCACCGACCACCCAATGTTGTGAGCCACGGTCGAAGCGCCGACGCCGCCTTTAGCGCCGACGACCGCGACGACGCGACCGACCGGCTTGGCGTCGGGTGCGGAGAACAATCCGCAGATCGAGCGCACCACATCGATCGTCCCGATCGGCGAAATCATATAGTCGCTCACGCCGCGCCGGACCAACTCGCGATAGAGCGTGACGTCATTGGTTCGCCCTATCACAACAACGCGGGTTCCGGCGTCGCAGAATTCCGCGAGCGAATCGAGCCCGGTCAAGATGCTGTCGCCGCGTCCGTCGGTCTCCAGCATAATGACGTTCGGCGTCGGTGAGCCGCGGTAGGCTTCGATCGCGGCCGTGATGCCGCCCATCTGGATTTTGACGTGGGCCTTGCCCAGCCGGCGGTCCTCGCCGGCGGACTGGATCGCAGCGGCGGATTCCACGGTTTCGCAGAATGCCTGGATCGAGACGCGCGGCGCCGGTGCGATGTGTTCGTCGCGCGGCGCCAGTTCCGCCGGCTCCGGTTCGGGTGTGACGGTTTGCAGTGCGGTTCTGATCATTTGCCGAGATCGCTGATCGCGCCTTTCTGCCCATCGGGATAGACCGTCGCCGGGCTCTCACCCTTGCGCCACTTGTCCATGCCGAACGTGCGTTTGCCTTCGTAGGCCGGCGTTTCGGCCCGTGGCTGCACCAGATCGGCCGGGTTCGCCACCATGGCGGCGATGTTGTGCTGCTGAGCGCAGCCGAGGTTGTAGTATTCGCGGTTTTCGAAGTGTCTTTGGGTCGTAGCTCGGCCCGACGTCGTCAGGCCACAGGCCGCACGGCCCGGCGTTCGCCACCATCAGCGGATAATTCAGCCGCAGCCAGGCGTGCTTCAGGCCCGCCGCGTCGAACGGTCGGATGCCAATGCCGCTGCTCGGCACGCCGGCCTGTTCGATGATCGACAGGGCTTCCTTCAGGGTGTCGTTTGCGGCGCGCTCGTTGGCGCCGCCGACCGGACGATCGATGGTGACGCCGCCGGTGGCGTCGCGCTTCCAGTTCTGCGCGAAGGCCAGCACCTCGGCGCGCTGTGTCGGCGACAGGCCGCCGCGTCCATGGCCGACAAACAGCACGAGCGTTTTCTTGCCTTCCTTGATGGAAATCGGATGGCGCGCACGGTAATCATACGGGATGCTGCCTGTGGTATCGCGCGCCACCGTCGTGTTGCACGCGGCCAGCGCCTGCGGCAGCACCGACGATAAGCGTGGTCCGCACGCAAATAGCGGCCACGCGGCGGCGGGCGGCTTTGAACTCGGGATTGCGCATCGATTGTCTCCTCGTCGCCGTCTCAATCCAGGAAAAATCCGACGTTGCCGCGGTAGGTCTGCTGCCGGGGATCGTCCTGCCCAGGCTTGCCGTAAAGCCGATTGAAACGGCCGAGCAGGGTGGTTGCCGCATCGGATGCGTCGGCGTAGCCGTCATCAGGTCGCGCCAGATCCTTCTGCGCCACCGCGCGCACCATGTAGGGCGTGACCATCACGACGAGCTCGCTCTGCCGGTTGACGTAATCGCGGCTCTTGAACAGTGCGCCGAGCACCGGCAGGTTCATCAATCCCGGAATGCCGTTGAGCTGCTGCTTGGTCTGCTCCTGGATCATGCCGGCCATGGCCAGCGTGCCACCGGAAGGAATTTCCACCGTGGTCTCGGCCCGGCGGGTCTTGATCGACGGGATGGTCAGCGTCGTCGTGCTGCTGGAGCTGACAGCCTGCGTCAGGGTCAGCTGGTTGTCGGTCGACAGCTCGGACACCTCGGTCAGGACCTTGAGGCTGATCCGCCCTTCCGACATCACGACCGGCGTGAAGTTCAAGCCGACGCCGAACTTCTTCCATTCGATCTGAGTACTGGCAGTTGCCGATCGCTCCGAGGGTCGATGCGGCGGTGCAGGTATAGCCGGCTGGGATCGGAAACTCGCCGCCGGCGAGGAAGTTCGCGGACTCGCCCGAGATCGCGCGTCAGCGTTCGGCTCAGCCAGCGTGCGGATGATGCCGGCGCGCTCCATGGCGCGCAGCGTCGCCGACACGCCCTTGTAGGACAGGGTGATGGCGTTGGAATTGACCAGCGCCTGGCCGACGACCGGGAACGGGTTGTTGTTGGTGAAATTGAGGATCGCCTGACCGCTGGTCAGGCCGTTGCCCAGCGTGCCGAGATCGATGCCGAGCTGCTTGATGACGTCGCGCTGCACCTCGGCGACCGTGACCTTGAGCATGACCTGATCGCGGCCGCGCACCGCGATGCCATTGACCACCTTGTCGTCGCCGGCGAGCCGGGTGGCGAGATCGTAGGCCTGCTGCGCCTCGATCGGGACTCGAGGCCGAGCCGCCGAGCACGATGCCGTCGGCCATGCCTTCGACCGAGATGTCGGCGGTCGGCAACATGCGCTTGATCGCCGCGCGAATACCGTTGAGGTCGCGTGTCACCGCGATGTCGAAGCCCATGAGCTGCTTGCCGGCGGCGTCGAAGAAATAGATGTTGGTCTGCCCGACCTTGACGCCGATGATGTAGGCGCGACGCGAGGTGCGCACGACCGCGTTGGCGATGGCCGGATCGGCCACCAGCACGTCCTTGATCTCGCCGGGCAGGTCGACCACGATGCTTTTGCCGACGCCGAGCGGGACGAACTGCGCCGACTTGTCGCCGTGAATCTGCACCGCGGGTACGAACGACCTTGCTCGCCCGGATCGGCGGCCGTCACCGGCGTGGATCGCGCCGAGCATGGTCATGACGATCAGCGCCGCCAAGGCTGCGGTGCGGAAGAACGTCGCTTTCGTCATGAACCTGCTCCTATGAAGCGTCATCGATTGGCGCTGAATCCGAAGCGCACGGTGTTGATGTCGGTCTTGCGGTCTTTGCTGTCGTCTTCGACTTCGTTCTTGCTGGCGTCGAGCAGGCTGCGCAACGCCAGCGACAGCGTGCCGAGCTGCCGCGCCTGCGCCAGCGTCTCGGCCTGGCGCGGCGCCAGCTCGATCGTTGCAGTCTTGCCGACTACGACGCGCTGGCCGTTCTTTTCCTCGACGGTCTGGTCGATCGCCAGCACTCGCACGTTGGTCAGGATCGTTTCGCTGGTCGGCGTTGCGGCGTTCTTGGCGTCGTTGTCCTTGGGCCGACGCGACAGGATCACGTCGACCCGATCGTTGGGCAGAATGAAGCCGCCGGCGCCGGTTTCCGGCGAGATTTCGGTCGAAACCGCTCGCATGCCGGAGGGCAGGATCGCTGCCATGAAGCCGGCAGCGCCGTTCGCCTTGATCAGCTTGGCCTCGCGGATCGGTTCGCCGGCGGTGAATGGCGCGCGGGTGATCGCGCCGATGAGCTCTTCGATCGCGTTTGGCCTGTCTTTCTTGGTGATGTAGCTGTCGCCGGTCGTCGCCGCCGGCCAGGCCTGCCATTGCGAAATCCTGGGCAGCAACCGCGGTGCCCATGCCGATGTCGCCCTTGGCGATCAGCACGTCGACGGTCGGCATCTGGACGACGGGTGGCGCCGGCGCGGGCTTCTTCTCGTCATCGCAGCTGATGAGAAACGCAGCGGCACCGCCCGCAGCGAGGGCGACGCCAAGCACGAGAATACGCGCAGCTTTCATAACGCTTCACTCACTCTGTTACGGGACACGACGGCCGGCACACGACCGTCTGTTGTTCACCTAGTGGCTCCGCGGCGCAGGAGCCGAACTCCACCGGATTTCAGCAGCTAAAGGTCAATTCGTGGTTAACGGGGCGTATCCAAATGCGGTTAAAAATGTCTTGATGTAAAAATGCCGGCGCGCGCATCACCTGCGCCACAGCGCGTCATTCCGGGACGCGCGAAGCGCGGACCCGGAATGAAGCTGAGATTGCTTAGCCGAGCTGCATCCAGGCGGTGTCGGGATAGATCAGCAGCGCCGCGGCTGCGAGCGCGATGCCGTAAGGCACGCCGCCGTCGAGCCGGTGCAGACGCTTGACCCATTCCTGATCGGCCAGAGCCTGCGGCAGCGGCATCAGCGGAAGCGGATCATCGCCAGCGTCAGGATGCCGCCGAAGATCGAGGCATAGAGCAGGTAGGCCAGCAGATGATCGAAGCCGAGCCACAGCGCGGTGGCCGCGGCTAGCTTGGCGTCGCCGCCGCCGATCCAGCCGCGGGCGAAGAACACGAAGGTGACCGATAGCACTGCCGCGGCTGCTCCAGCGTGGATCAGCATGTCATGCAGGCTCATGCCGCTGCAAAGCGCCAGCGCCACGAAGCCGCCGACCAGGATCAGCGTGACCCGGTTGGAGATCGTCATAGTGAAAAGATCGCTTGATGCCGCGAACGCCATCAGCGCGGGAAACAGCAGAAGCCGGATTGCATCGGTCAGCATGGCATTCCTTGCAGATGTTAGGCTGCGGTGCTCGTTGCGGTTTCGTTATCGCGAATGCCAAAATGCCATTCACCTCCGTCGCGGTCCGGAGACGGCGGCGGAGGTGATAAACGCCCGGGCGAGTGCAGGCGGGCGTCAAAATGCTAGTTCAGCGCGTTCTGCACCGAGGTGAAGGTCGAGTTCAGCTTGGAGCCGAGGCCGGCCACGGTGGCGATGATCGCGACCGAAATACCGGCGGCAATCAAGCCGTATTCGATCGCGGTGGCGCCGCCTCGTCGCGAAGGAATCGAGCGATAAGGGTCATTGTAGTGTTCTCCTGACTGAGCAAACGCCGGGTTCGGCCAGCGTGCCAGGTATCTACAGACCAAAGCTGAAACCGAGTGTGACGCGAAAATTTCGATTTTTAACAAATTGCCGGGCGCAGATTTACGGACATTGCCGGGCGCATATCCGGGACCGCAGGCCCAAAACGAAAAGGCTCCGGACTTGCCGGAGCCTTCCGCGTGAGATGCCGAACGCGAATTAGTTGAGCGCGTTCTGGACCGACGTGAAGGTGGACTTCAGCTTCGAGCCGAGACCCTGCACGACGGCGATGATAGCAACCGAGATGCCGGCCGCGATCAGGCCATACTCGATGGCGGTCGCACCCGAACTCGTCCTTCACGAAACGCGAAACCAGGTTCTTCATTGGTAGCTCCTTGAGATCCACACGTGGCTGTCTGAGCTGGCCCGTGGGCCGTTCCGGCCCATTCCTGGACCATGCCGAACCCTAACGAGGGGGCGTTGCGGCGAAGTTAATTCGACCGATGAATTACCAGGCTTTGAGCTGGATTAAGGATCATGGTTAACAATGGATTTAACGGTAATGTAAAAGTATAAGGATCGATATTGGTCGCGGAATATTTGCGAATATTGAGTATGAGCGGCCTCATACTTGAATTCTATAGTATCGGCCGAGAAATCCCGGCTGCGCGACCGGGCGCTTTGTCAGCGGCATTTCCTGGCGCTCGCGCCGGCGAGGCCCGACATTCCTGGCTTTCGGACTTCATTCACCATTTTGCTGTCAACTCGATCTGGTGTGGTGCCGCGCGGCGAGACCTTGATCTGGCCGGCGGATTGTAAAGCGTGCGGAGAGTTCGATGTCGGCGTTCGTTGCCTGCCGCGGCGCGCGAGCCGTGTATTTCCGTTTGGTCGTCGCAACCGCCGTTGCCGCAGTCCCAAACCCGGCATCGGCCACCGAACCGGTTCCCGCGGCCTCGCACGCGGTCCGGGAGCCGGTCGTCGTGCATCTCGACCAAGCCAGAATTCTCAAGCTGCCGGAACGCACCGCCACGCTTGTGGTCGGCAATCCACTGATCGCCGATGCCGTGGTACAGCCCGGCGGCTTCGTGGTGATCACCGCCAAGAGCTATGGCATGACCAATCTGGTCGCACTCGATCGCACCGGCGCGACCTTGATGGAAAACCCGATCCAGGTCGTCGGGCCAAATGATCACGTCGTCGTCGTGGTCTATCGCGGCATCGAACGCGAGTCCTATAGCTGTGCGCCGGATTGCGGACGGCGGATGACGGTCGGAGATTCGCCGACCTACTTCACGGCCAATCTCACCCAGATCGGCACGACCAATGCCGTCGCACAGGCGCAGATGAAGCAATAGGATCAGACTTCGGCCCGGCGCTCCAGCCGTGGTTAGCGGCACGTAAACGCCGACCGCGTCGTTGTTGGTGGTTGCCGCAACAATTCTAAAACGCCTGCCTGATAAAAAATCCACGCATCGCGGCGATATTCGTCGCTTGTCGCGTGGGTGATCGCTCATGATTGGGAACATGCAAGCCAGAGTTTGTCGGGCCATCAAGCGGCCGCTGGCGTGGGCTGCGGCGCGCCGGCTGATCCGTCAGCAGGATGGCGCCACGACCATTGAATTCGGGCTGGTCGCCGCGCCGTTCCTCGCGATGGTGTTCGCCATCATCGAAACCGCGGTGGTGTTCTTCGCCGGCCAGACGCTGGAGACTGCCGGCGCCGACAGCGCACGTCTGATCATGACCGGACAGGCGCAGACGCAGGGCTTCGACCAGGCCGCGTTCAAGAACGCGGTCTGCAGCAAGATCTTACGGGTTGTTCAACTGCCAGGCCGGCCTCTACGTCGACGTGAAGAGTTACACGTCGTTTGCCAGCATCAACAATTCGCAGCTTCCGCTTGACGCCAACGGCAATCTGCAGACCGGCAGCTTCGGCTATCAGCCGGGCGGCCCGGGCGACATCGTGGTGGTCCGGCTGCTGTATCAGTGGCCGGTCTACGTGTCGCTGCTCGGCCTCAACCTGTCCGACATGTCGGGCGGCAAGCGCCTGCTGATGTCCACGGTCGCGTTCCGCAACGAGCCATATCAATGAGGCGTGCCATGACGTCCTATGCCATGATTTGCGCCCGGTCGTTGATGCATTCGCTCAAGCGCCGCCTGCGAGGTCTCGCCGGCGACGAGCGCGGCGTGTCCGCGGTCGAATTCGCGATGCTGCTGCCGCTCATGCTGTCGCTGTACCTTGGCGCGGTCGAGCTGTCGCAGGGCATTGGCGCCGACCGCAAGGTGACGCTGACCGCGCGCACCGTCGCCGACCTGGTGTCCCAGGTGTCGAGCGTCAACAATGCCGACATGACCAATTCGCTCAACGCCGCGTCAGCGGTGATGGCGCCGTATCCGGTCAGCAATCTCAAGGTGACGGTGTCGAGCGTCAAGATCGATGCCAACAGCAAGGCGACCGTTGTCTGGAGCGATACGCTGAACGGCACGCGCCCGGGCCATTGGCTCGACAGTAACGCTGCCGATCGGCGCTTCTCATCGCCAACACCTATCTGATCTGGAGCGAAGTGCAATACACCTACAAGCCGACCATCGGCTATGTCGTCAGCGGCACGCTGACGTTGAAGGATCAGATTTACATGCGGCCGCGGCTGTCCGACTCGGTGACACGCGTCAACTCTTGATGCCGCCCGCTACGGGATCGGCAGCGCCGTCGTCGATTTGATCTTCTCCATGGCAAAGCGCGACGTGACGTTCTTCAGCGGCACCGTGCCGATCAGCTTCTTGTAGAAGGTGTCGTAGCCGGCGATGTCG
Organism: uncultured Alphaproteobacteria bacterium; assembly: GCA_963702635.1. Classification (GTDB taxonomy): domain Bacteria; phylum Pseudomonadota; class Alphaproteobacteria; order Rhizobiales; family Xanthobacteraceae; genus Z2-YC6860. Next base: position 306,555 of record CAVPDL010000001.1, on the reverse strand, counting down.
GGCACCACGACGCGAAGCATGTAATCGACGTCGCCCGCCATCCGGTAGAACTCCATCACCTCCGGCATCGCGCCGACCACTTCGGCGAAGCGGCCGAGCCAATCCTGCGAATGATCGCCGGTCTCGACCGAGACGAACACCGTGATGCCGAGGCCGATCTTGCTCGGGTCGATCAGCGCGACCCGCCGAGTGATTACGCCGTCGGCTTCCAGCCGCTGGATGCGTTTCCAGCACGGCGTCGACGACAGTCCGACACGGCTGCCGATCTCGGCCACCGACAACGAGGCGTCCTCCTGCATCACGGCGAGAATTTTGCGGTCGATGGCATCCATGCTGAGGTATCCAACGTTATTGAAAAGAACCGTGCGTGCGTTCGCCGAATCTTAGAATAATATTCTTTTTATGTGTGACGACCTTTCTATAGGAAGAACAATCTTCTATTTCAAGGGAAATCGATTTCCCCTCCCGCGTTCCTGACAGGAGCCCAAGATGTGGACCGTTGCCAGCACCGCGCGGCGCGCTTTCGCTGCCGCCGCGCTGATGGTTGCATTCGCCTGGCCGGCCGCGGCCGCGGCGGTGACGCCGCTGGTGTCGCCGCAATGGCTGAACGATCGCCTCGGCGATCCAGCGATTCTGGTGCTCGACATCCGGTCCGCGATCGATGGTGGCGGCGACGAGGCCTATCTCAAGGCGCATATTCCGGGCGCCGTGCACAGCGAATACGACAAGGCAGGCTGGCGCGTGACGCGCAACGGCGTGCCGTTCGAACTGCCAAGCGTCCCGCAGCTCGAGAAGCTGATCGGCGAGACTGGTATCGACGAGGATACCCACGTCGTCGTCGTGCCGGCTGGTGTCAGCGCAACCGACTTTGGCGCCGCGGCCAGGATCTATTGGACATTGAAGGTCGCTGGCCATCCGCAGGTGTCGATCCTCGACGGCGGGTTTGCCGCCTGGCAGGCCGCGGCCTACCCGGTCGAGAGCGGCCGCAAGGTACCGCCGCCGAAAATATTTACGGTGAAGCTCGACCAAGGTCTGCTTGCCGAAGTCGACCAAGTCGCGCGCAACAACGGCGCTACGCTGGTCGATGCGCGGCCGGCGAGCTATTTCGACGGCAAGGAAAAGGCGCCGGCCTCGAAGGCCTACGGTCATATTCCCGGCGCGCTCAATCTCGATAGCGCCTCGTTCTACGATCCAGTCACCAACCGCCTACGGCCGAAGACGCAGCTCGCCGCCATCGCGCAACCGATCCCGTCGGGCCCGGTCGTGGCATATTGCAACACCGGCCATTGGGCCGCGACCGACTGGTTCGTGCTGTCGGTGATCCTCGGGCGGACCGATGTCCGGCTCTACGATGGCTCGATGGTCGAATGGACCGCGGATCCGCACCGCCCGGCTGCGAGCTCGCGCACTCGCCTCGACGACCTGAAGAGGGCGCTCGGGATGGGGTCGTAAGCCACTTCCTTGACCCGGGCGCGGCACGAGCGAGATCACAAGGGCGCCGTTCGCTACGGTTATGGCGCAGAGCGTCTGCGATACTGAAATTCAAAAGAGTTGGTTCGGATGCCGGTCACAGCAACCCAATCAACAATTCTGCCCAGCGCATCCCATCGCGACTGGCCGTTCCTTGTCGCCTCGGTCCTGGCGCAGGCGGTGCTGATCGCGCTCGTCATGGTTGATGGCCAGCCCGCGGCCGCCGCGCTGCTGATGTTCGGCTTTGCGCTCGGTGCGGTGTTCCTCAAAGCCGAGTTTAGCTTTACCGCTTCGTGGCGGCGTCTGATCATGCGCGGACAGGCCGATGGCTTTCTCGGCGGCCTCCTGCTGATCGCCATCGCTGCGGCCGTCATCGTTCCGGTCGCGGCGATCGAGCCCGGCTTCGGCGGCGCGATCGCCCCGCTCGGCCCGTCGCTCCTGATCGGAGCCTTCGTGTTCGGCATCGGCATGCAGCTCGCCAACGGCTGCGGTTCCGGCACGCTCTACACCGTCGGCGGCGGCTCAGGCCGTATGCTGTTTGCGCTCGCCTTCTTCATTGCAGGCTCGGTCATTGGCAGCCTGCATCTGCCGGCGTTTCTCGCGCTCGGCGGCATCGATCCGATCCTCGCCGCGAACGTTCTCGGCCCATGGGGCGGACTCGCCGCCACCTGGGCAAGCCTTGCGGCAGCGGCGCTTGCCGCCGTCGCCATCGCGCGCCGCCGCGCCGCGTCGTTCGTGCCGTCGCCGAAAATCGTGTTCGGCGCGATCGCAATTGGGGTTCTCTCGATAGCGGTGTTCATTGCCGGCCATCACCCTTGGAGCGTGACCTTCGGGTTCACCGTCTGGGGCGCCAAGCTCGCGACATTGTTCGGCGCCGATTTTTCCCACGCCGCGTTTTGGCTATGGCCCGGACCCAAGCACGCGCTCGGCGACTCGATCCTGAGCGACACGTCGAGCCTCACCGATCTGGGCATGATCCTTGGCGCGATGGCGGCAGCGGCGGCCTCGGCGCCGTTCGCAAGTAACCCATGGCCGCCGCTGAAGTCGCTCACCGCTGCCGCGATCGGCGGCCTGTTGATGGGCTGGGGTGCGCGGCTCGGCTTTGGCTGCAACATCGGCGCCTTCGTGGGCGGCGTCGCTTCGGGCTCGCTGCACGGCTGGGTCTGGTTTCTCGCGGCGTTGCCCGGTTGCTGGATAGGCATCAAGCTTCGGCCGCTGTTCGGCCTGCCGCGCGAGTGAGCCGATGCGCCTGGTCTACGCCATCGTGTTCCTCATCGGCATTGCCGCGATTGTCGCCGAACATCTCGCCTCGCCGTCCAGCGGACGGCCGGTGTCGCCCGAAGATTTCGCCGGCGCTTGCGCGCCTTGCGGCGCGCCGTGTCCGTCGGTGCAGAAGAAGTAGCGGTCAGCCCTGCTTCGCCAGGAACGCCTCAACCTCGGCACGCGTCGGCGCGCCCGTGCTGCCGCCGAAGCGCGTGCATTTGAGGCCTGCGGCCGCGCTGCCGAACCGCATCGCGGAAATCGGATCATGTCCCTCAGCAAGAGCCAACGCGATGCCGGCGTGAAAAACGTCGCCCGCCGCGAGCGTATCGACGGCGTCGACCTCGAACACAGCCAGCGTCTTAACTGCACCGTCTTCGACGTACCGCACCGCACCGGGGCCATCGCTGACCGCGACGAATGCGTCCATCCGCGGCGCCATGCGCCGCAATCCGGCGGATAGATCGTCGACGCCGGTGGTGGACCGCAGGCATTCCGACGAGAAGATCACGTGCGTTGGTATCGCGAACAGCGGATCATCCTCAACCGTAGGCCGATCCGCATCGAGCACCACCGGAATGCCGCGCCGCTTGGCCGCTTCGCATAGCGGACGCACCAGATCGGGAAAGCGATTGTCGGCGAGCAGCAGCGCCACATTCGCCACCATACGGTCGGGATCGGCGAGCCGCGCGGCTTCAATCCGTTTGTCCCGGTGTGTGACGATCATGCGCTCGCCGGCCGCGTCCACCATGATTCCCGACACCGGCGCGGTCGCGCCCTTGACGCGAACCACGCCTGCGGTGTCGATGCCCTCGCGCGCCATCCCGGCCATCAATTGATTGCTGACGTTGTCGTTCAGGTCGCCCAGTGGACCGGCGTAGTGAGCGCGCCCGCCGAGCCGCGCCACCGCGACGGCGGCATTCACAGCGCAGCCGCCAAGCACCACCATGAATTCATGCGTCATGCATTTGCCGCCGGGCGGCGGAAACCGGTCGACCCGGAACACGATGTCCTGTACGGCGATGCCGGCGCACAGGATGGCAGGTGCGCTGGGCTGCGCGCTAGAAGACAGCACCATCGCTCTCCACCCATTCGCGGATGATGTGGTGGGCGATGGCGACCGGCGGCGGGCATGTCAGCCCTTCAGGATGCTTGCGCATCAGCATGGCTGCCATCTCGTCCTTAGTGAACCAGCGCGCGTCGACCAGCTCGTTGTCGTCCATCTTGATGTTGTCGTTCAGCGCCTCGGCGTGGCAGCCGATCATCAGCGACATCGGGAACGGCCATGGTTGCGAGAACAGGTATTTCACTTTTCCGCAGCGGATGCCGGCCTCCTCCTGCGTCTCGCGCCGCACCGCATCCTCGATGGCCTCGCCTGGCTCGACAAAACCTGCGAGGCATGACCACATCGTCGCGGCAAACCGGCCGGAACGACCGAGCAGCCCGCGGTCGCCACGCACCGCCAGCATGATGACAACCGGATCGGTGCGTGGGAAATGCTCGGCCTTGCAGGCCGGACAGGCGCGCTTCCAGCCGGCTTCTACGAGATCGGTCTTCACACCGCAAACCGAGCAGAAACGGTGCCGCGCATGCCAGTGCAGCATCGCCTTGGCCTCGGCGAGCGGCGGCAGATGGTCCGGCGTGACCAGCCCTTGGATCGCGATCGAGCGAAGGTCGATGACGACCAGATCGCTGCGCTCCTTCAGCGCCTCGGCACTGGCTTGAGGAATGCCAAAGCCGAACCGCGCCGCGCCGTCGATCAGGCCAAGGAACACGGTCTCGGCGGCGGGCGCAAGCGCGCGGGCTTCGTCCGGCGTGAACGCCGGATCGTGCACGCCGTCGCGCTTCTTCAGCACGATCAGCTCGGTGCCGATCACATAGCCGAGCGTGCGGGCATCGCCCATACGAGCGGCGAGCCAAGCGGCATCGAGCCGCCGCTCGGCGATGCGATCAATCAGGCTTTGGGTGTAGCCGAGATGCGGCCTGGGCCCGAGATCATAGCGTGAAGGCATGCGGCCCGACATTGGAGCGGGGATGGCGGGGGGTCAAGCACGCCAATTGGCGTGTCCCGGGCGAGCGAAGCGAGACCCGGGATCCAGCTTTCTTTCGTAAGGAGAACAACCGGGGTCCCGGGTCTGCACTGCAGCACTTCGTGCCGCAGCGCGCCCGGGACACGAGGCTGTGCCGCTACTCCGCCGCCACCTGCGCCGTGGAAGCGTCACGTCCGGCGCGCACCAGCTTGCCCGGCAGCGCACCGGTGTGCGCGCCGCGCTCGAAAATCGGCTGTCCCGCCACCAGCGTCGTCTCGTAACCGTCGACCTTCTGTACGAAGCGGCGGCCGTTGGCCGGCATGTCGTGGACCAGTTCCGGCTTCTGTACCTTGAGGCGATCGAAATCGATGACGTTGATGTCGGCGCGCAAGCCTGGCGCCAGACGGCCGCGGTCGTTCAACCCAAAGAAATCGGCGGTTTCGCTGGTCTGGCGTTTGACCAGCTTCTCGATCGGCAGCCTCGGCCCGCGCTGCCGGTCGCGCGCCCAGTGCGTCAGCATGAAGCTCGGCGTGCCGGCATCGACGATCGAGGTGCAATGCGCGCCGCCGTCGCTGAGACCGAGCAGGCAGGCCGGGTCGTTGAGCATTTCCAGAATTGGCCCATGATCGCCGGTGACATAGTTCACCACCGGGAAGTAGAGATACTGACCCTCTTCGAGCATGTAGTCATAGGCCACTTCTTCCGGGCTGCGGCATTCGCGCTGCGCGATTGCGGCCACGCTCTTCTCCGGACCGGGCTCGTAGTCCGGCGGATTTCCCATGGTGAAGAACTTGTCGAAGCGCTTGGTGACGACCTGGCGGAACTGCGCGAGCTTGGCGATCTCGGCCTCCGATGGCTTGTCTGCCAAAATCTTTGCCCGCATCTGCGGATCGCGCAGGCGCCGCCGCTGCTCTTCGATCGGCAGGCTTTCGAGCTGCTTGTAGGTCGGCCGCACCGTGAAAGGATTGAGCGCGGTGCCGATGCCCATCATCACGCCGATCGGCCGGCCGGCCATCTGCGCGGTGATCGGCAGGCCCTGGGCGCGGGCCTCATGCACGGCTTTGATCAGCCGGCGCCAGCGTTCGGGGTCCTCGTAACGGTCGGTCAGTAGGAACCAGACCGGGCGGCCGGTTTCCTTGGCGAGCTTCCGCATCCAGCGCAGCTCGTATTCCTCGTCGTCGAAATCGCTGTTCATGCCAAAGGCGCCGGTGCCGGTCACACCCAGCGCCGAGCCGATGCCCAGCAGCTCGTGATCGTCGGCGTCGCGCGACGGCACCAGCTCGCCGTCCGGGGTCTTGTGCGAGTTGGTGCGCGAGGTGGTGAAGCCGAACGCACCCGAGCGCAGCGCCTCGATGGTGAGGTCGCGCATCTGCGCGATGTCGTCGGGTGTCGCCGGCTCGCGGCGGACGGCGCGGTCGCCCATCACGTAGACGCGCATCGGCAGATGTGCCGCCTGCGCGCAGATGTCGATCGCGCGATCTCGCCGGTCCAGCGCATCCATGAAATCCGGGAAGCTTTCCCACTCCCAGGTCAGGCCCGCGGCCAGCACCGGATTGGGAATTTCCTCGACACCTTCCATCAGGTCCATCAGCGCCTGGCGGTGATGCTTCTTCACCGGCGCGAAGCCGACGCCGCAGTTGCCGAACATCACCGTGGTGACGCCATGCCAGCACGACGGCGCCAAAAGTGGGTCCCACATCGCTTGGCCGTCGTAATGCGTGTGCACATCGACCCAGCCGGGCGTCACCAGGAGGCCGTGGGCGTCGATGTCGCGCCGCGCCGGCCCCTGCTTGCCGCCAACCGCAGCGATCCGGCCGTTCGAAATCGCCACGTCCCCGGTGAAGGCCGATTTGCCGGTGCCATCGACGATGGTGCCGCCGCGAATGACGATGTCGTGCATGGAAGTCGCCCTGTGGTTTGCGAGTCGCGATGATGCGCTCGCAGAGGGGGTCGGCGCAATGGCCTGTGGGCCGTGCGGATCAGCGCGGGAATTGCAGCGCTTGATCGACCGCGCTGAGCACCTGCTCGGCGGTCAGCTCTTCGAGGCACATGCTGGCGCTGCCGGTATGCCGTTCGCAGCCTTCCAGCATACAGGGCACGCAGGGGAGGGAATTCTGCACGATCCATACGTTGCCGCGATTCTGGATCGTGCCGCTCGCCTGCCACGGCGCGTCGAGGCCGCCGACCGGCCATGGCCCCCACACACGGGGATCCATCGGCCCAAAAAGCGTCACGGTGGGACAGCCGGCCGCGGCGGCAAGATGGCTGACCGAGGTGTCCGGTCCGACATAGACCCGCGCCCGCCTGAGCAGCGCGACCGTAGCAGGCCATGCGGTGGCCTGAACGGGGGCGATGCCCTGCCATACGTGATCGAGATATTTGCGTTCGGCCTCGTCGGGTCCGCTGATCGCGGCGATAGCGAGGCCACGCTGCTTTAGGCCTGCGGCGAGCGCGCGCCAGCCCTCTCGCGTCCATTGCTTGTAGCGGAACATCGGTGCCGCATGAATCACCGCGTAGTTCTCGCTCGAAAAAATTTCGTCGCGCGCCTCCGCCGGGCAAACCACCTCCGGCACTCGCGTCGCGCCGAGCACATCCGCAAGCCGGAGCATCTGTTCCACTCGATGGATCGTCGCCACCGTGGGAGTGCTGCGATGAAGCAGGCGTCCCTTGAGCAGGCGGCCAAGCCAGGGTCCTTCGGTGTCGGTCAGTCCCGCATGGGTTCGTCCGGCCAGCACGGCAAACGCCGTGGGACGGTCACCCGGCTGGGTCGAAACCGCGAGGTCATACCCCCGGAATAGCTGTAGAGCGAGCCTGATCGTTTCCATCGTCGTTGGGTGCGCCGGCATGGCGATGATCCGATCGATGTCCGGATTGCCCTTGAGAATGCCGGCGGTTCCCGTGAACACCAGGCTGTCAACCACGGCATCCGGCCAGGTTCGGCGAATGCTGCGGGTGAGCGGCGTCGTCAGTAGTACGTCGCCGATACGGCGCAGCGATACGACCAGGATACGCGGCTTGTCCGGCAGCCGGATCGGCGTTGCGGCGCCCGCGCTCATCTCGGCATGTTCATGAGAATGGAAAATATCATCGCGCCGCTCTATTCTACCGTGCCACGAATACGCAATTCAAATTCGCAGCGAGGATCGTCATTTGAATTCGTCCACCAACCCCGCCGCCGGCAACGCGCCGGCCGTCGCGATCTCATGGGGCGAGCTGATTGACAAGATCACCATCCTGGAAATCAAGCAGCAGCGACTGAATTCGCCACCGGCGGTGGCCAATGTCCGGACCGAACTTGCGGCGTTGAGCCGGATTGTCATGGACTTGAAGTCGGCGCCCGCCGGGCTCGAAGGCCTGAAACAGCAGTTGAAATCGGTCAACGAGAAGCTCTGGGAGATCGAGGACCGAATCCGCGCCAAGGAGGCGGAGAAGGCGTTCGACCGGCAATTCATCGAACTGGCGCGGTCGGTCTATTTCAACAACGACGAGCGTTCCCGCATCAAGCGCGAGATCAACGCGTTGCTGAAGTCCGGCGTGGTCGAAGAAAAGCAGTATACCGCCTACAAGACCTGATCGGGCACGGCGGCTGTCGTCAGCCGCCGAGGAACAATCGTCCAACGTCCGGATCGGCGAGCAGGTCCTTGGCCTTGCCTGCGAGCGCGAGCTTGCCCGACACCAGCACATAGCCGATGTCGGCAAACTCCAGGCCTTTCTTGGCGTTCTGCTCGACGATGACGATGGTCTTGCCTTGCTTGTGCTGGAGTTCGCCGAGAATCTCGAACACCGCGTCGATAAATCGCGGCTCCAGCCCGATCGAGGGCTCGTCCACCAGCAGCACCTGTGGGTTCATCACCAGTGCGCGGCTGATCTCGAGCAGACGCCGCTCGCCGCCGGACAGCACTTTCGCTGGGTGTTTGCGCCGCGCTGCAAGCCGCGGATAGGCGTCAAACACCTTTTCGGCTGCGAGCTTGGCCTCCGCCGGGCGCTGCATCAGATAGGCGCCCATCCAAAGGTTCTCTTCCACGGTCATGCCCGGGAACACCGACTTGTCCTGGAGGATGTAGGTGATGCCGGCCGAGCGCAGCTTCTCGCTCGCGGACATGTGCGTCACGTCGGTGTAGCCGCCGCCGCGCTCGACCTCGATCGAGCCGGAAAAAACGTTGGTAAATCCGAAGATCGAATGCAGCACGGTAGATTTGCCGGCGCCGTTCGGTCCGATCAGGCAGAGCGACTGCCCGCGGCCGACCCGCAGGTTGAATCCGTGCAAGATTTCCATCTGCCCGTAGCCGGCGTGCAGGTCGTCGATGCGCAGATGCGGATCGGGCCCGGCCAGCGCGTCGAGCTGCTCGACGCTGACCTCGCGCGCGATGGCGCTCGCTTGCCGCGCCACCTCGTCGACTGAAATGATGGTCTCGACGCCGCCGAAATTATGCGAGGCGGCCTGCGATGGTCGCTCGGCGCCGATCATCAATGCGCCCCGAGATAGGCGTCGATGACGCGCTGGTCGCGCTGGATTTCGGCCGGCTCGCCCGACGCGATCAGCTCGCCATGCGCCAGGCAATAGATCGTATCGGCCATGTTCATGATGACGCGCATGTTGTGCTCGATGACCAGGAGCGTGATGCCGAATTCGGTGTTAGCGCGCTTGAGCCGGTCGATCAGGCCGTTGATCAGCGTCGGGTTGATGCCCGCGGTCGGCTCGTCGAGCAGCAGCACGGTCGGCTCGTTCATCAGCGCCATGGCAAATTCGAGAAGCTTCTGCTGGCCGAACGACAGGCTGCCGGCGCGCAGGTGGCGCTTTTCATAGAGCCCGACGAAGGCCAGAAGCTGCTCGGCGCGCTCCGATCTGCTCCTGGCTCTCGTCGGCGAACATGTCAAAAAATCCCGCTTTGCGGTGCGGAATCGAAATCTGCATGTTCTGCATGCAGTCCATCTTGCCGTAGATGCGAGTGGTCTGGAACGTGCGCAGCAGGCCAAGCCGCGCGATCTCCTGCACCCTGAGGTTGGAGATCTCATGGCCATCGAAGCGAATCGAGCCGGAATCGATCGGGTGATAGCCGACGATGGAGTTGAACAGCGTGGTCTTACCGGAGCCGTTCGGGCCGATCAGGCCGGTGATGCGGCCGCGTTCTACTTTCAGCGAGACGCCGCGGTTGGCGCGCACGCCGCCGAACGACTTGCTGACGTTTTCGAGCTCGAGGATGGCGCCGTTCATTCCGCGCCCTCCGGCTGCGGCGCCAGAGCGCCTGCCCGCGGCTGCGATGCTTCGGCCTTCGGCTTGGTTCGGCCGCCGAACCGCTCGGGATATTTTTCGATCAGCCAGCCGACGATGCCTTGCTGGAAATAGACCACGATGACGACGATCAGCACGCCGAGCGTGACGAACTGCCAGCCGAGGAAATAGGTCCAAGTCACCTCCTTGATGACATGGAACACCAGCGCGCCGACCACGGGCCCCCACAGCGTGCCCTTGCCGCCGAGCAGCACCATCAGCACCATGAAGATGTTGAACGTCGTGGTGGGGAATGCGATGTCGCGCGGATCGATAAAGCCGGTCATGTTGCCGAACACCGCGCCGGCAATGCCGAGGAAGAAGCCCGTGATCGCCAGAGCGGTCCGCTTGTAGGCGCCGGTGTGCAGCCCCATCGCCTCGGCCTTCTCCTCGTCGTCGCGGATGGCGTTGATCGCAAGTCCGAACCGCGTCGAATAAAGCCAGCGCAGGAACAGCAGCAAGCCGAGCGCGAGCCCGAACAGCAGCATGTAGAAAAACAGCTTCTGGATGTCCGGCGCCCCGGGAAACACCGGCAGTGAAATGCCGCTGGCCGCGCCGACCCAGTCCCACGACGCCATCAATTCGGCGCCGGCGACGGCGACGCCGAGCGTGCCGATGGCGAAATAGGGGCCCCGCAGGCCGAACACGAACAGGCTCAGCACCAAGCCGAGTAGCCCGGACACAATGCCTGCCGCCAGAATCCCGAGCGCGAAACCGGTGAAATACTGCGCCGTAGTGAAGACGATGTGGGTGGTGCGGGACGCTGCCGTGTACATGCCCACGTCGTAGAACAGGCCGATCTGGACGACGGCCGAAACGTACATGCCGGCGCCGAAAAAAAAGATGTTGCCGAGCGAGTTGTAGCCCATCTGACCGCCGAGGATGTCCCAGGTCGAGGCGAACAGGATCATCAGCCAGAGCACGGCGATTTCGTTGGTGTAATCCGGAAATAGCAACGGCGCAGCGACGCCCGCCAGCAGCAGAAGCCAGAACGTGAGCGATTGCATCGAAGGGATGCTCATTGCACGGCCTGACGGAAGCGAAGCTGCTGAAGCTGGCGAACCGCCAGCACGCCCAGCAGCAGCAGGACAATTAGCGCCTGCTGGAACTCGGCGCCGAGCAGGAAACCGCCGAATTGCTCGAACACGCCCATGCCGAAGCCCGCCGCGATGACGCCCGGCAGGTTGCCGATGCCGGCCGCCGTGACCACGACGAACAGGCGGATGGAATAGGTCGTGCCCATGAACGGCTGTACGTTCCAGACGATGGCGACGAGAGCGCCGGCCGCGCCGCAGATCGCCGCGTTAAGGCAGAAAGTGAACTGGTAGACCTTTTCGGTGTCGATGCCGAGCACGCGAGCGGCCCGCGCATCCTGCGCGGTGGCGCGGATGGCCTGGCCCATGCGGCTGTTCTTCATGAACAGCACCACCCCCAGCGCAAGAAGGGCCGCGAGAACGAATCCGAGCAGGCGGGTCGCAGTGACGGTGATGAGTCCGCCGGCGAAATCCCAGGTCGGCAAATGGGCGTTTGCCGATTCGGTATCGGGGCCGAACGCGATGTTGAGCCCCTGCTGGATCACGATCGCAATGCCGAAGGTCGCGAGCAACGAGGTGAACAGATCGCGTGAAATGACTTTGCTGATCACCGTTCGATAGAGCACGAAGCCGATGCACCAGAGCACGAGGATCGCAGCCGGCAGCCCGAACAGCGGATGGATGCCGAGCTTGCCGAGGCCCCAGGTGACGTAGCCGCCGACCATGATGAAGTCGCCCTGGGCGAGGTTCTTGACGTTCATTACACCCCACACCAGGGCAAGGCCGTAGGCCGCCAGCGCGAAGATCGAGCCGATCAACAGTCCATCGATCAGCAGGCCGAGATTGAAGATCGGCGCCGTGGCCAGAATCGTAATGTTGGCAAGAATCTGGTCCATCGCGGCCATCCTCGATCGGTCGTGCAATGAGCCGATAGGGCGCGCCATCGCGTGGCGATGAACAACGCCCCGATGCAGTGCGGAAGCAGGCGTTGCCGCCCGCTTCCGTCGGTCGCTCAGTAATGTGCGTCGCGCGGATAGATCAGATCGACAGCCGCGACCTTGGGCGGCCAGACAACCTTGTACTGGCTGCCCTGGATCTGCCGCATGACCGTGTCCTTGCCGGGATTGCTTCCGTCAGGGGCGAACTGGACATGGCCGCACATCGTTTCAAGATCGGTCTTGGTGATCGTGTCACGCACCTTCTCGGTATCCAGCGATTGCGCGCGCTGGAACACGTCCTTCCAGACCGCGATGGCGCAGGTGGCCTCCGCGGTCTGGTAGGGCACGACCTTGTAGTTGTAGGCTTTCTGCATGGCCTTATTGTATTCGGCCGGCGTGCCGAGCAGTGCATCGGTGGCCTTCATGGTCTCGTCCCATTGCGTCGGGCAGACGAAACCTTCGGCGATCTTCGGGAAATCCTGCGTCACCTTGGCCGATTCGCAGTGGGTGACGCCGACCAGCGGCACTTCGATCTTGTGCTCGCCCATCTGGCGGGCCGCGGTGACGGCGCCCTTCTCGTGTCCAGAGATCAGCAGCACGTCCGGTTTCAACGCCTTCACCTTGGTGAGAAACGTGGTGATGTCGTTGAGGTCTTTCGGCATGCGATCGTCGATCACCGCCTTCATGTTGTGCTTCTTCATCTCATCGACGACGCCCGAGCGCACGTCCAGCGAGAACGGATCGTCTTGATAAATCATTGCGATCTTGACACTGGACGGGTCCTTACCGGCCTTCTTGGCACGTGCGGCAGCGATGTCGACCACCGGCGTGAGATATTTCTCCGACGTTGCGATGATGCCGAAATGATACTTGTAACCCTGGGTGAACAGCGACCGCGACGCAGCCTCGGCTTGGACCACCGGCCTCTTGTATTTTTCGGTGATCGGCAGCACCGCCTTGGTCATCGGCGAGCTGTAAGGGCCCAATATGAACTGGACCTTATCCTGGTTGATCAGACGCTCGACGAGCTGTGCGGCGCGGGCCGGAGTTGACTTGTCGTCGTAATATTTGACTGTGAGGTGATAGCACTTGCCGCCGATCTTGATGCCCCCCGCATCATTGACCTTCTTCACCCCGTATTCATAGCCGTTCTTGGTGTTCACGCCGTTCGACGCGTAGATGCCGGTCGCCGAAAGCGCCGCGCCGAGAACGATATCCTCACATTGCTGCGCCTGAGCCGAGCCTGGAATTTGGGTAAGCACTGCCGCTGCCAACAGGGCGGCAAGTCTTGCGCCGTTGAGCATCATCGTATCCTCCCATGGAAGCCCTGTCGCCGCCTGGTTGAATCCGAGGCTCGCCGGGTTGCAAATCATAGTGGGGGCTCCAGCATCAATGCAATTGATGGATGGTGGCGAACGGCCTGTTCCCCTGCGCGAAATGGCCGCGCCTTTTGTGACATTCCGTCGCTCCAAGGCATGGGATCGGCCGCCTTCGGCACAGATTGTCGAGGCAGTGCCGAGCCGTTACCTTTCCCGCGTCGAATGGAGAGGCCGGGCCACCATGATTGAAGTCGTGCGCGAGCCGCTGCAGGTGGCGTCTTTCGATGGCCACCACGTCGGTGCGTTTCTGCACCGGCCGTCCATGGCGCCGGCGCCCGGTCTGGTGATGATTCCGGAAATCTTCGGCATCAATCTGCCGCTGCGCGAGATCGCGGCGCGCTATGCCGCCGAAGGCTTTGCCGTCCTGGTGCTCGACATATTTTCGCGGCTCGAACGCGGCGTCGATCTGGACTACGACGAGCATGGCCACGAAAAAGGCCGCGCGCTGCACAAGGCGTTCGACTATGCGACCGGCGTCAAAGACATGCAGGCCGGCATTGCGTTCTTGCGCGCGCGTCCGGAATGCAACGGCAAGGTCGGCGTGGTTGGCTTCTGCCTGGGCGGTACGATGGCTTATCTTGCCGCTTCACGCACGGATGCCGAGGCGGCGGTCGGCTATTACGGCACGCGCATTCATCTGTTCACCGGCGAGGGCAAGTCGATCGCCCGGCCGCTGATCCTGCATTTCGGCGAACTCGACCACACCACGCCGCCGGAGCTGCTGCAGGGGCAGATTCTTCCGGCCATCGCCGGCAATTCAAACGTGCAGCCCTTCGTCTATCCGAAGATGGTGCATGCCTTCGCCAACCACCGCCGGCCCGACACGTACGATGCGGCGGTGACGAAAGTGGCGGACGCCCGCACGTTCGCGCATTTCCGAAAATGGCTCGAGCCGGAACACCGCAGGGCGACGGCCTGAATGGTCGAGGTGGCTGGATGACAGTACGGAACCTGGTCGTTGCGGCGCTGTGCGCGGTTTCGCTCTCGCCCGCGCCGCGCGCGTACGGCGAGGATTATCCGGCGCACCCGATCACGTTCCTGGTCGGGCTCGGCGCCGGCGGCGGCCAGGACATCAATTCGCGCATCTACGCGGACGCCATGTCGCGCATCATGGGTCAGCGCATCGTGGTCGATAACCGTACCGGCGCGGGCGGCGGCGTCGCCGCGGCCTTTGTGCAGAATGCGGCTCCGGATGGCTACACGTTGCTGACGATATCCGGCTTGCAGCATTTCTACGTGCCGATGGCGACGCAGCCCGGCATGTACGAGCCGCTGAAGGCTTTTGCTCCGGTCTCGCTGATGTTCGAGATCGTCAGCACGCTCACGGTGCCGGAAGAGATGCCGGTCAAGAACGTGGCCGAGTTCATCCAATACGGGCGCAACAAGCCCAACGGGCTGACCGTGGGCTCGCCCGGCCAGGGATCGCCACCGCACCTGTTCGGCGTGTTGATCGGCGAGGCGACCGGCATTCCGGTCCAGGCCGTCCAATATCGCGGCAGCACGCAGGCGATGACCGATCTTGCCGCGAGCCGCATCGACTTCGCCTTCCCGACCTACGGGCTGGGCAAGCCGTTCATCGACCAGAACAAGGTCCGTCCCATAGCGGTCGCCGCCGAAAAGCGCTGGAGCGAATTCCCTGACCTGCCGACGCTCAAGGAGGCGGGGCTGGTCAAGCAGATGGTCGCCATGTGGTTCGGCCTGTTGGCGCCCGCGGGCACGCCGGCGCCAGTGATCGCGAAACTCAACGACGCGGCGGTGAAGGCGTCGCACGATCCGGAGCTGGTGAAGCGCCTCACGGCCACCGGCACCTCGATCCGCACCAGTTCGCCGGAGGAGATGCGGGCGATGATGCAGAGCGAGGCATCAAACGTCGATTTGCTGGTCAAGCGGCTTGGGCTTCGCCAGCCGTAATCTAAAGCGGCGACAGCGCCAGCTCTTTCCGTACCGCGGCCGCCAGCCCGGCCGCTGTCGCTGCCTGATACTCGCGCGCCGGTGCGGCGTTCCACACCGGCTTCGGCCATGCTGCGTCGGCGTGGAAGCGAGCAATCACATGAACGTGCAATTGCGCCACCACATTGCCGAGCGCCGCGACATTGATCTTGTCGCAGCCGGTCAGCGACTTGAGTGCACGCGAGGCGTCGGCGATCTCGCCGATCAATTGCGTCAGCTCGGCCTTGTCGAGGTCGACGATTTCGACCGCGCCTTTCCGCCGCGGCACCAGCAGCAGCCAGGGATAGTTGGCGTCCCGGTTGAGCAGGACGCGGCAAAGCGGCAGGTCGCCGACCGGGGTGGTGTCCCGCTCGATCTGCGGATCGATCGCCCAGCCGGCCGATTTCGGATCGAAAGCCATGGCGCATTATATCGACGACAGCAGAGCAGGTGGATTGGCGGCTTGCCTTGGCGTCCCGGACAGCCGATATAAACACCGGGAGGTTGGCGGTGGACGAGCCACTCGCCAACCGGGTCAGGTCCGGAAGGAAGCAGCCCTAACGAGCACGGATCGGGTCGCTCGTCAGCCTCCCACCTTGGCCAAAAGCGCCCGTCATTCCGGGGCGCGGGCGAAGCCCGCGAGCCCGGAATCCATAACCCCCTCCATTATTGTGAGCACAGGGAGTATGGATTTCGGATAACCGTGCTCCGCACGGTTTCCGGAATGACGGCAACGGAAAGATGCCATGAACGACGCCCCCAAACGCGGGAAATCGGCTGAGCCGGTCCAGTCCGGCCTGGAACTCGGCGCTGCCGCGCCGGCCTCCTATCGCGTGCTGGCGCGGAAATACCGGCCCTCGACGTTCGACGACCTGATCGGCCAGGATGCCATGGTGCGCACCGTCTCGAACGCGTTCGAAACCGGCCGCATCCCGCAAGCCTGGATCCTCTCCGGCGTCCGCGGCGTCGGCAAGACCACGACCGCCCGCATCCTTGCTCGTGCGTTGAATTATGAGCTGCCGGACGGCTCGGTGAAGGCCCCGACCATCTCCATGCCGACGGTCGGGGTGCACTGCCAGGCGATCATGGAAAGCCGCCATCTTGACGTGATCGAGATGGACGCTGCCTCGCACAACGGCGTCGATGACGTGCGCCAGATCAACGACGCCATCCGCTACGCCCCGGTTAACGCCCGCTACAAGGTCTACATCCTCGACGAAGTCCATATGCTGTCGACCCCGGCCTTCAACGCGCTGCTGAAGACTTTGGAGGAGCCGCCACCGCACGCCAAGTTTATTTTCGCCACCACCGAAATCCGCGACGTGCCGGTGACCGTGCTGTCGCGCTGCCAGCGCTTCGACCTGCGACGCGTCGATGTCGCGGCCCTGGTGAAGCACCTCGGCGGTATCGCCGAGAAGGAGAACATCGGGGCCGAGCCGGAGGCGCTGGCGTTGATCGCCCGCGCCGCCGAAGGCTCGGTGCGAGACGCACTGTCGCTGCTCGATCAGGCGATCGCTCACGCCGCGGGCACCGTGCGGGCGCAGGATGTCCGCGGCATGCTCGGCCTCGCCGACCGCGCCCGCGTCATCGATCTGTTCGAGTCGCTGCTCAAGGGCGACGTGGCCTCGGCGTTGAAGGAATTGCGCGAGCAATACGATATCGGCGCCGATCCCTCGGTGGTGCTGGCGGATTTGGCGGAGTTCACGCACTTCGTCACTCGCATCAAGGTCGTGCCGGCCGTGGCCGACGACATCTCCCTGGGCGAGGGGGAGCGTACTCGTGGCCGCGCCATGGCTGCGGCGTTGTCGATGCGCGTGCTGTCGCGCACCTGGCAGATGCTGCTCAAGGGTATCGGCGAGGTGCAGGCGGCGGGCCGGCCGCTCGCCGCCGCCGAGATGGTGCTGGTGCGCATCGCCTATGCGGCCGACCTGCCGACGCCGGACGAGGCCATCCGCGCTCTCGACGGCGGCGGTGCTGCGCCGTCGCGGCCGCAAGGAAGCAGCAACGTAAACCAAGGAAGCAGCAACGCAAACGGAGGCGGCGCGTCTGCGGTGCCTGTGTCCATCTCCCCGCCGGCGCAGGCTCCGCGCTTCGACGCGCCGCGCGGCTCGCCTCGCGCCATGGCCGCTCCGGCCGCGCAGCCTTCCGCCGTTGCGCAAAGCGCGCCGACTGTCGCGATCAACAATTTCGCCGAGCTGGTGGCGCTGGCAGGCGACAGGCGCGACATCCAGACGAAGCTTTCGCTCGAGCGCGACGTGCGGCTGGTCCGCTTCGAGGATGGCACGCTCGAAATTGCGTTGGAGCACACCGCGCCGAAGACGCTGATCAACGATCTGTCGCGCAAGCTGCAGCAATGGACCGGCCGCCCCTGGATGGTGGTGATCTCGCGCGAGGCGGGTGCACCAACGCTCAAATCGGAGGCGGAGGCACGCAAGGCCGAGTTCGAGGTCGGCGTCCGAGCCGATCCGCTGGTCAAGGCGGTGCTGGAACGATTTCCGGGCGCAGAGATTGTCGGCGTGCGCGGCCAGCAGGATACGGCGCCCGAACTGGCGCCCGCCGACCCCGACATTCCGCTGCCCGACGACAGCGGCTTCGGCGACAACTGGGAGCGTGAGGATTAATGGCCGATTTCCTCGGAATGATGAAGCAGGCGGCGCAGCTACAAACCAAGATGCAGGAGTTGCAGGCCGAGCTCGACCGCATCGAGGTCGAGGGCGCGGCCGGCGGCGGCATGGTCACGGTTCGCCTCACCGCCAAGGGCGAGATGAAGGGTGTCAAGATCGACGACACGCTGATCAAGCCGGAAGAAAAGGAAATCCTCGAGGACCTGCTGGTCGCGGCCCATGCCGAAGCCCGCCGCAAGGCCGAGGAGGTCATGCAAGACAAGATGAAGGGCCTTACGGGTGGTCTGTCGTTGCCGCCGGGTTTGAAGTTGTTTTGAGAAATTGTTGCCGCTTTCTTTGACAATGAACATAGTCGCCGCGAATTGCAGCCTGCTCCCTCCCCCCTTGTGGGGGAGGGTTGGGGAGGGGGGTGGTTGCTGGACTCCAAATCCGACAGCTACCCCCCTCCCTATCCCTCCCCCACAAGGGGGAGGGAACGCTAGAGCCGCCGCGCTGCGAGTCGTAATCGACATGCCAAAATCCACCGCCGGCCCCGAGATCGAGCGCCTGATTCAGCTCCTGGCGCGCCTGCCGGGTCTGGGCCCGCGCTCGGCGCGTCGCGCAGCACTGCACCTCATCAAGAAGCGTGAGCCGCTGATGGCGCCGCTCGCCTCGGCGTTGCAGGTCGCCATCGACAAGATCGAGGTCTGCAAGACCTGCGGAAATATCGACACGCAGAATCCCTGCACGGTCTGCACCGATCCGCGCCGCGATCCGTCGGTCATCATCGTCGTGGCCGACGTTGCCGACCTGTGGGCGCTGGAGCGCGCCGAAGTGCTCAACGCCCGCTATCACGTGCTCGGCGGCACGCTGTCGCCGCTCGACGGCATCGGCCCGCAGGACTTGACCATCGACGCGCTGGTGTCGCGCGCCCACGATCCGGCGGTGAAGGAGGTTGTGCTCGCTCTGAACGCCACAGTCGACGGCCAAACTACAGCGCACTACATCACCGATCTGCTCCATGAGGCCAACGTCACCGCGACGCGACTTGCCCATGGCGTGCCGGTCGGCGGCGAGCTTGATTATCTCGACGAGGGCACGCTGTCGGCTGCAATCAAGAGCCGCACGCCGTTGTAGTCCGGTCAGCCCAGCCGCTTATTGCTCAGCGCTGCGATATGTCCGCGGTGCTGCAGCCAAGCCAGCAGCATCAGGCTCGGAACGGCCGAAGCCGCGCAGATGATGAAATAAGCCACCCAACCGGTGGCGTCCGCGAGATAACCGCTGCCGAGGGCGAACACGGTTCGTCCCACTGCAGTCAGCGCGGTCAGCAGCGCGTACTGCGTGGCGGTGTGCAACGGGTTGCGGCACAGCGCCGACAGATAGGCGACGAAGATCACCGTACCCATCGCGCTGGTGAAATTCTCGGCCATGATGGCGAAGGTCAGCCAGGCCGGATCGGGGCCGACCACGGCCTGCCAGGAAAATGCCAGAATCGCGACCGTTTGCAGCACGCTGCCGATCCATAAACTCGCGCCGAGCGGATAGGCGCGGGCGATGAACCCGCCGACAAAGCCGCCGATCAGGGTTGCGGCGAAGCCGACGCCCTTGATGATGGTGGCGAGCTCGATGCGGGAAAAACCGATCTGCAGGACGAAGGTCGTCGTCATCGCAGTGGCGAGGGCGTCGGCGAGCTTGAACAGCGTGACGAAGAGCAGGATCGTGATCGCGGCATCGCGCGAGAAGAAATCTTTCAGGCTGGCCGTGGCGGCAACAAGGACGCGCTTCCAGGCGTTCTCCGCAGCGTGAGCCGCGTGGTGAACTTCGGCGCCGGCCGAGGTCTCCGGCTCGGTCGCCAGAAGCGTCGCGGCAATGCCGACGAGCACGAGCATCGCCATCGAAAGGTAGGTGGCGTTGTAGGCCGCCTGTTTGTCGAGGCCGAGGCCGATGAACCCGCTGACCAGAAACAGCGCGCCCGCACCCGAAACCAGGGCGGCGATACGATAGGCCGCCACATAGGACGCCATGCCGGCGGCTTGATCCTGCTCGGGCAGGCTTTCGACGCGGAAGGCATCGATGACGATGTCCTGCGTGGCCGACGCCGTCGTGACCAGCAACGCCGCCGCCGCCACCAGTCCGGGCGAGCGCGCCGGATCGCAGAGCGCAAGCAGCCCGATCGACGCCATCAGCATGACCTGGGTCAGCAGCAGCCAGCCGCGCCGGCGCCCAAGCAGGCGCGTCAGCACCGGCACATCGAGCGCGTCGACTGCCGGCGACCAGAAAACCTTCGCCCAGTACGGCGCGCCGACCGCGGCGAACAGGCCGATGGTCTTGATGTCGACGCCGCTCTCGGTCATCCAGGCCTGCAGCGTCTGGCCGGCGAGCGAGAACGGCAGCCCGGCCGAGAAGCCGAGCAGCAGCACGATCAGCACGCGCGGCTTGAAATAGACCGCAAGCGCCTGGCGTACGGAGGGTTTCGCGGGCTTTGCTTCCGCGCTGCCTGTCATCAGTCGGGCATCTCCGGCGGAATGCCCAGGACAAGTCCGGCCATGACCAGTTCGAAAATGTTCGCAATCATTCGCCGGCTTCGAGCAGGCGCGGCGGCACGATGTCGTTGGCCGCCGCCACCAGGCCGCCGACCTCGACCTGCCGGATGCGCTCGCCCCGCGATTTGATCTTCTCGATCGACACGATCGTCTGCCGGATGTCCTCGCTCGACTGATTGAAGTGCTGCTGCAGCTTGCGGACCCGGTCGCCGAGCCGGCCGATGTCGTTCATCAGATGGCCAACCTCGTCGCGAATCAGGTCGGCCGCTTCGCGCATGCGGGCGTCCTTCTGGATCTGCTGCACCACCTGGATCGCCAGCATCAGCAGCGACGGCGACACCATCACCACCCGCGCCCGATAGGCCTTCTGCACAATGTCGTCGAAGCCGTCGTGAATCTCGGCATAGACCGATTCCGACGGCACGAACATCAAGGCCATCTCCTGGGTTTCGCCGGGGATCAGATACTTCTCCGCGATATCGGCGAAGTGTTTGGTGACGTCTGCCCGCAGCCGCTGCGCCGCGGCTTTGCGCTCGTCCTCGGTCTTGGCCTCGCGATAGGCGGTGACGCCTTCCAGCGGAAACTTCGCGTCGATGATCAGCGGCCGCTTGTCCGGCATGAAGACACAGCAATCCGGCCGGGTGCGATTCGACAGCGTGAACTGGAATTCGTAGGCGCCCTTGGGCAGGCCGTCCTGCACGATCGCTTCCATGCGGCCCTGGCCGAATGCGCCGCGCGATTGCTTGTTCGCCAGAACGCTTTGCAGCGAAGTCACCTGCGAGGCGAGTTCGGTGATGTTCTTCTGCGCGTGATCGATGACGGCGAGCCGCTCGTTGAGCTTTTGCAGGTTCTCGGTGGTGTGCTTGGTCGCGGTCTGCATCGAGGTGCCGAGATGCTGAGTTACGGCATCGAGCCGTTCGTGCACCGAGCTTTGCAGTTGAGTTTGCGCCTTGGCGAGCAACTCGCCCATGGCCTGGACCCGGGCGCCAAGCTCGACGATCCGCTGGTCGGCGAGTTGCGCGGCTGCGGCCTGCTCGGCGGCAAGTTGCGCCGCGGCCGGACCCGCGAGGGACGAGCGCGGTCGTGCGACATAAACGGCGAGCCCGGCGATGGTGAGGCCCACGACCAGACCGACAGCGATGAGCAACACGGTTTCCATGGACGGTCTCTTACGCGATTCGCCTCGGCGTGGTGGATTGTGGCGGGTTTCTCGACAAGAACAAATAGAGAACACATTGACCCTGAGAAGTCCAGCCCTTAAATCGCGCGCATGGCGGTGCGGGACATTCTGATATTGCCGGACAAGCGGCTGCGGCTGGTTTCCAAGCCGGTCGCCAGGATCGATGCCGCGACCCGCGCCCTGGTCGAGGACATGTTCGAGACCATGTATGACGCGCCCGGCATCGGGCTTGCGGCGATCCAGGTCGGCGAGGCCAAGCGCGTCGTCACCATGGACCTCGCCAAGAAGGACGAGCCCAAGGAGCCGCGGGTCTTCATCAACCCCGAGCTGATCGCGAAATCCGACGACAAGAAGACCCACGAGGAGGGCTGCCTGTCGATCCCCGAGTATTACGAGGAGGTCGAGCGTCCGGCGAGCGTCGCGGTCCGCTATCTCGACCTCGACGGCAAGCAGCACGAGATGGAGGCCAACGGTCTGCTCGCCACCTGCATCCAGCACGAGATCGACCATCTCAACGGCGTTTTGTTCATCGACCACATTTCCAAGCTCAAGCGCGACCGCGTCATCAAGAAATTCACCAAGGCGGCGAAGCTCGGAAAAGCGCCCGGCAAGCATGCGGCGGAGTGACATCCAGTGTCGCTCCGCCTGATCTTCATGGGCACGCCGGATTTTTCGGTAGCTCCGCTGCTCGAACTCGCGAACCGCGGCCACGACATCGCCGCGATCTACACGCGCGCGGCGAAACCCGGCGGCCGGCGCGGCCTCGAGCTGGCGCCGTCGCCGGTCGAGCGTGAGGCCAGACGCCTTGGCCTGCCGGTGCAGACGCCGGGCTCGCTCAGGAGCGCTGCGGCGCAAGCCGAATTCGCTGCGTACAGGGCCGACGCCGCGGTCGTCGTGGCCTACGGCCTGATCCTCCCGAAGCCGATCCTCGACGCGCCGCCGCTCGGCTGCTTTAACCTGCACGCCTCGGTGCTGCCACGGTGGCGCGGGGCGGCTCCGATCAACCGCGCCACCATGGCGGGGGACGCGGAGAGTGGCGTCACCGTGATGAAGATGGACGAGGGCCTCGACACCGGCGCCATGGCGATGATCGAGAAAGTGCCGATCGGCGCTGACATGACTGCGGGTGAGTTGCACGACGCGCTGTCGCGGCTCGGCGCCGATCTGATGGCGCGGTCGCTGGCCGCGCTGGAGCGCGGCACCTTGCAGCTCACGCCGCAGCCAGAGCGGGGTGTTACCTACGCCGCCAAGATCGACAAAGCTGAGACCCGTATCGACTGGCGCAGGCCCTGGCACGAGGTCCACAATCACATTCGCGGGCTGTCGCCGTTTCCCGGCGCGTGGTGCGAGCTGGCGGGCGAGCGGATCAAGGTGCTGCGCTCGACCAAGGGCGCAGGTACCGGCGCGCAGGCCACGACACTCGATGGCGACCTCACCGTTGCCTGCGCGGACGGCTCGGTTCGCATCGTCGAACTCCAGAAGTCCGGCGGCCGGCCGATGAGAGCCGAGGACTTCCTGCGCGGGATGCCGGTGCCCACCGGCACCCGAGTGATGTGACCGGCCCATGCCTCGGTACAGGATCATCATCGAATACGACGGCACCCCGTTTTCCGGCTGGCAGGTGCAGGACAATCGGCCGACCGTGCAGGGCGTGGTTGCGGCGGCGATCGAAGCGTTCTGCGGAGAGAAAACCGTGCCGCAAGGCGCCGGCCGCACCGACGCCGGCGTTCATGCGCGGGGTCAGGTTGCGCATTTCGATCTTAAGGCTGAGCGCGACACCGATACCATCCGCGACGCGCTCAACGCGCACCTGCGGCCGCATCCCATCGCGATCCTGACGGCCGAGAAGGTGCCGGACAATTTCAATGCCCGTCGCTCGGCGATCCGGCGGCACTATCTCTATCGCATCGCCAACCGGCGGTCCGATCTCGCGCTCGATCGCAACCGGGTCTGGCGGGTGTCGCGCTCCCTTGATGAAAGGGCGATGCACGCCGCGGCGCAGCGGCTGGTCGGCCACCACGACTTCACCACCTTCCGCTCGACCGAATGCCAGGCCAAATCGCCGGAGAAAACGCTCGATCGTCTCGATGTGTCGCGCGCCGGCGATGAAATCCACATCATCGCCGTGGCCCGTTCGTTTCTGCACAACCAGGTGCGCTCGATGGTCGGTTCTCTGGTGCCGGTCGGCGACGGCAGGTGGACGGCTGACGATCTCGGCCGCGCGCTCGAAGCCCGCGACCGCACCGCCTGCGGTCCGGTCGCGCCGCCCGAGGGGCTTTATCTGGTGCGCGTGGATTATTGAGCGGCTGATAGCGGCCACACCCTCGGCGTCATGCGCGGGCTTGACCCGCGCATCCATGAAGCATCGCAGCAAAACGAGCCGTACGGCGTTGAGTCGCGGAGGGTGATCATGGATCGCCGGGTCAAGCCCGGCAATGAGTGCGTCCGTGAGTTCGTTTGTCAGCATAGTGGGAGTCTGTGCCATGTGAAGTCACTACACATGTAGCTGAAAGCAACTGCGTCGCCGCGAGGCGGGGTGGAGAGCAACTGGAAGCGAACCGACAGCCCGTAGGATGACGAACCCGTTTCGGCGGCGTGCAGAGGCGAGCCTGCTCATTGAAGGCGAAGCCTGACCTGAAGGTCGACCGGTCGCACGAGGTGATAGGCACGTGACGACCGGGCTGCATAACGTGGTTGGGGGCGGGATGTCGGGAAGGCAAGCGGACGGAACGGAGAGACCTGCGGCGTTGGCGAAGCGCAGCAGGAGTCAGAGCCCGCATAGTACCGTTGTGGTCTGATGCATGGACCATTGAAGGAGGGGCTAGCAAAACCCGTCCAAGGAAAGGCAGGGCAGGAAGGTGGATGCATGAGGTCCATACCGGAGCAGAGAAGCACTGCAAGTGCCGAGAGGCTAAGCAAGGTGCAGAAACCCAAACGACAGTTGCAACTGGGCGTGGGTCGAAGCCGACGTATGGACCACTCGCATGCTGTCGGCGTTGGTAACGACGTCACAGGCGGCAAGTCGTGCCGTCCTCGCGAATGTCGGGCCGTTCGCGCTTTACACGGCCGGGCACGCAGCGAGACAGTCTCGATGAAGAAACCACCAACTGGAGAGCCGTATGCGGGAAAACCGCACGTACGGTTCGGAGGGCGGGGTCGGCGATAGCCGATCCCGACCCCTATCGCCGAGATTGAGGCGAGCTTGCGCGGCACGACTACCTAAAATAACTATCCAAAATCTTCCGATAGACCCTGGTGAGCGTTTCCAAATCCTTCACCGGTACGCGCTCGTCGGTGGCGTGCATGGTGGTGCCGACCAGGCCGAACTCGACCACCGGGCAGTAGTCCTTGATGAAACGCGCGTCCGAGGTGCCGCCCGAGGTCGACAGCTTGGGCTTCCTTCCCGTCACCTCGGCGACCGCGCCGATCACCACGTCGGTGAACGGGCTTGGTTCGGTGTAGAACACATCGGCGTTCGACGACTCCCAGTCGATCTTCCACTTCACTTTGCCGCCCGCGGCCTTCTCCGCGCGCTGCTCGACCAGCTTTTTCAACGACGCGTAGTCGTGGCAGTCGTTGAAGCGGATGTTGAAGCGCGCCCGCGCCTCGCCCGGGATGAGGTTCACCGTCGGATTGCCGATATCGATCGAGGTGAACTCCAGGTTCGACGGATCGAACTTGTGGCTGCCGGCATCGAGCGGCTCGTCCATCAGCGCGCTCATCAGCTTGACCAGCCCGCGGACCGGGTTGTCGGCGCGGTGCGGATAAGCGACGTGGCCCTGCTTGCCGGTGACCACCAGCACGCCGTTCTGCGAGCCGCGGCGGCCGAGCTTGATGGTGTCGCCGAGCTCGTCGACGTTACCGGGCTCGCCCAGCACGCAATGGTCGAACTTCTCGCCGTGCCCGGCCGCCCACTTCAGGAGCTTGGGGCTGCCGTTGACCGCGATGCCCTCCTCGTCGCCGGTGATGAGAAACGAGATGCTGCCCTTCGGCTTGCCGCCGTTCGCTGCGAGATAATCGAGCGTCGCAGCAATCTTGCACGCGATCGCGCCCTTCATGTCGACGGCGCCGCGGCCGTACAGCACGCCGTCGGCGATGTCGCCGGAGAACGGCGCGTGCGACCAGATTTTCGGATCGCCGGTTGGCACCACGTCGGTGTGGCCCGCGAACATCAGGTGTGGCGCGTTCGTACCGATGCGGGCGTAGAGGTTCTCGACGTCATCGGCGCCTGGCTCCGAAAACGTCATCCGGCGCACGGCGAAGCCCGCGGCCTTCAACGTCGTCTCCAGAAGCGCCAGCGCGCCTGCCTCTTTCGGCGTGACCGACGGGCAGCGGATGAGATCGCGGGCGATGGCGACGGGATCGGCCATGATCTCAGTCGCGCAGCAGTTCGTTGATGCTGGTCTTGCTGCGGGTCTTCTCGTCGACCCGCTTGACGATGACGGCGCAGTAGAGGTTCGGGCCGGGCTCGCCGTTTGTCATCGGCTTGCCCGGCATGGTGCCGGACACGACCACGGAGTAGGGCGGAACCTCGCCCAGATGCACTTCACCGGTCTCGCGGTCGACGATTTTGGTCGAGGCGCCGAGATAAACGCCCATCGACAGCACCGAGCCCTCGCGCACCACCACGCCTTCGGCGACTTCGGCGCGCGCGCCGACGAAGCAATTGTCCTCGATGATCACCGGGCCCGCCTGCAGCGGCTCGAGCACGCCGCCGATACCGACGCCGCCGGACAGATGGCAGTTCTTGCCGATCTGCGCGCAGGAGCCGACCGTCGCCCAGGTGTCGACCATGGTGCCGCTGTCGACATAAGCGCCGAGGTTGACGAACGACGGCATCAGCACGACGTTGGGCGCGATATAAGCCGAGCGCCGCACCACGCTTCCCGGCACGGCGCGGAAGCCCGCCTCCTTGAAGCGGCCGGCATCCCAGCCCTCGAATTTGGTCGGCACCTTGTCCCACCATGTCGAGCCGCCGGCCGCGCCCGAGAGCGGTCCGTTGTCGGCGAGCCGGAACGACAGCAGCACGGCCTTCTTCAGCCATTGGTTGACCGTCCAGGCGCCGTTGCCCGAGCGCTCGGCGACCCGGGCCTTGCCGTGGTCGAGCAGGTCGAGCGCGGTCTCGACCGCCTCGCGCACCGGCCCCTTGGTGGCGGGCGAGATGTCGGCGCGCTGCTCGAAGGCGTCATCAATGGTCTTGGCAAGATCTTTAGCCAGATCAGCGTTGGACATGGGCTCTCCTTACGGGCATCCGCATAACATTTCCTGCGGTGGCCGGGGAGGGCCGCTAGGCCGCGATTTTACGGAGGAATCCGGTCAGGTCGTCGGTGACGTGGTCGACATGGGCGGCCTCGCGGCCTTCCAGCTCCCAGCCCTCGCGGAACACCTCGCGGGTCGCCGGCGGCACCACCAGCACCGTAGTCATACCAAGCGCATGCGGCACGCTCAGATTGCGCGCCAAGTCCTCGAACATTGCGGCCTTTTGCGGATCGACGCCGTGCTTGTGCAGGAAGCGGTCATAGACCTGCGGCAGGGGCTTGGGATCGAGATTGGCCGCGGCGATGTCGAACACATCCTCGAAGTGATGATCGATCTCGAGCCGCTTCATTACCGCGTCGGCGTGGGCGCGCGTGCCGTTTGTCAGGATCAGCTTGCGCCCCGGCAGCTTTTCGATCGCGGCGCCGAGCTCGGGATTGGGCAAGAGCGGCGAGTGGTCGATCTTGTGGACGAAATCGAGGAAGTCGTCCGGCTTCATGCCATGCTCGGCCATCAGCCCGCGCATCGTCGTGCCGTAGCGCTTGTAATAGTCCTTTTGCACCCGGAAGGCGTCATCCTTGGTGCAGCCGAGGAACTCCGACACGAAGGCACGGATGCGGTCGTCGATCTGCTGCCAGAGATTGAGGTCGTGCGGATAGAGCGTGTTGTCGAGGTCGAACACCCAGGTCTCGACCGCAGTGAAATTTCGGGCCGGGGATTTGGCATTTGCTTTTGTATTCATTGCTCGATGCAGTCTTCCCTCTCCCCGTGAAACGGGGAGAGGGTGGCCTTCGCGAAGCGAAGGCCAGGTGAGGGGCAACCCTTCTTCAGACGTTATCCTGATTTAGCGCGGCAAGTATGGTGGTCAATACACCATCGAGGTTGCTCAATACATCGCTATTCCAAAATCGCAAAACTCGAAAACCGTCGGCCTTCAGGAAAGCATCGCGGCGCGTATCACGTGGATTCTCGGCGTGCTGGCCGCCGTCCACTTCGATGATCAGCTTCCTTTCACGGCAAATGAAGTCGGCGATATAGGGTTCGATCGGGTTTTGGCGGACGAATTTGAACCCGCCTAATCGCCGGTCGCGCAGCGCGAGCCATAGCTTTGTCTCAGCATCGGTGGCATCGCGCCGCAAGCGCCGTGCTGTTCCAACAACTTTTCGATTGGCCCGCGCATCGATCGATCACAGCCCCTCACCCGGCTCGGCGCTTTGCGCCTCGCCACCCTCTCCCCGTTTCACGGGGAGAGGGAAAGGGGCCCTCATTTGAGGTCCACCCCTCACTTGAGGGAAGACACCAGCCTACTTGAACTGCACCGTGGTGCCGCCGCTGCCGGCCAATTCCACAGTGGCGAAGCCGGTGGCGGTGAGGCCTGAGCCAGCGCAATCCTTGTGGTCGCTCAACTCGAACTTGACGTTGCGCGTGCACAGGATCGTGGCGCCTCCCCAGGCCATTCGGCGCGACGCATCCTTCAGCGGAGCGCCATCGGCGCCGATTGCCTCGCCGAAGCTGTAGAGCCGCTGCGGCTGGCCGGTGAGGTCGGGTCGCAGGCACTTGCCCGGCGCCACTCGGTACCAGCCCCGCGTCACCACCGTGCCCTTGTCCTCGATGCCGAGCGCGGCCATCACCATATTCTTCGTCTCGTTGCACCAGGCGAAACCGGCGCCGGAAGGCCTCTGCGCCGCTGAGATCAGCACGTCGAAGAAATCCGACCGCCCGGCCGCGGTGTTCGTGAGCTTGTTGTCGGCGATGAACTGGGCGAGGGCTGCATCGGTCTTCGTTCCACGAACGCCGTCGATCGGGCCGCCATCGTAGCCCGCGATCGCCAGTAGCCGCTGGATGCCGGCGTCGCGCGCCTGCTCGTTGTCGTATTCGGCGTCCTCGGCAAGATAGGCCGTCGTCAGGCCCTTGTCGTTCTCGCTTGGCTTCACCGCGGTGAAGCGCGCGGTCTTCTGGCCGGCGCGGTTGCAGCTTTTGGTCGCCGGCATCACGAAGCTGTTTTCGCCGACGCAGAAGTCGGTGTGGCCGGACTGCGGCAGCGGCGAGCCGCCATACACCGCGAGCGCCCGGGCGTGGACGTAGAGCGTGTCGCCCGGCAACGCGCCCTGCAGCACGGTGCGGCATTGTCCCGGATCGACGCGGAACCAGCCGCGCGTTGCCGCCGCGCCCTTGTCCTCGATGGCGATCGCGGCCTCGACTACGTAGCTCATACGGCTGCAAAGCTGCAGATCGGCGTGGGCCGGCTGGTTGAGCGCAGCCAGCGCGGCGAGATTGCCAAGATCAAATACGTGGTGATTTGAAGGGCCATGCGAATCGCGCACGACATTTATCATGAACGCGGTAAAGTCGCATGGTCGGGGAGGACATCATGACCGCCATCAAGCTCGATCAGGCCAACCGCATCATTGACGCCATCATCAAGCGCGGCGCCGAACTCAAGCTCCGGCCGATCAGCGCGGTCGTGGTCGAGCCGGGCTGCATCGTCAAGGCGTTCCAGAAGGAGGACGGCGCCTCGATGATCCGGTTCGAGATGGCCTACGGCAAGGCCTATGCGGCGCTGGCGCTGGGCCGCACCTCCAAGCTCGTCCGCGTCCGCGGCGAGGAAAAGCCGGTCTTCATGCGCCACCTGGTCATGATGAGCGACGACAAGATCTTTCCCGAAGGCGGCGGCGTGCTGATCCGCGACGCCGACGGCGAGGTGATCGGCGCGGTCGGCGTTACCGGCGACACCGAGGATCATGACGAGGAGCTGGCCGTGCATGGCGTCCGCGCGGCCGGCCTGAAGATCGACGAGGACTTCGAGGGCAAGGGCCGCCAGTTTATCATCCGGCGCACGAGCGGCGCCGATGGCCGCTGATAGCTGCCCGGGTGCGATTTGTAATACGGCATAGCAGCGCCGATCGGGGGGAGTGTTCCATGGGTAACAAACACGCTGGCGGGGCATCCGGTAATCGCCGACGTCAGCGACTACTGGATCGTCCGCCTTCGCGGACGATGACGGGGAGAGATTGTCCGACAGTCATAAGCCATTGATACGACTCGTTTCGTTTCCGAGCCAGGCTCTTGAGGACGGAGGCTGTGGCAGCGCAACAAGTCCAAACCTCATGGTGAGGAGCGGTCCGAAGGACCGCGTCTCGAACCATGGCCGCAAGCTCTTGCCACGACCAGGAGCGGCAGTGATCACCGATCGTTCGACGCGATTTCCAAAATCAGCTTCCGCAGCACCGCCTGCGCGAAATTCTCATACGAATTCGCCGGCACGATAAACGCGCCCGGGCCGCCGATGACGTTGTTGAAGTAGTATTTGTCGAGCTCGTATTCGAGCGACACGATCGGCAGGCCGTTGATGATCACGCCCTCGCGCACCGCTTCGTCGCGTGCTTCGCGCACGTCGCGGCCGCGGTTGTTCGAGCCGTCGCCGGAAATGTCGATCACCCGCTTGAAGCCGGCGTAGGGCGCGGCCGGAAACAGCAGCATGGCGTGATCGATCGCGCCGCTGATCGACGTGCCGCCGCCGAACAATTGCCGCGGCGCCGCCTCGATAGCGTCGGCGAAGGCGTTGGCCGAGGTTTCGTCCTTGATCAGCGTCCATGGCACCGCATGTACATGCAGCGTTGGCCCGGTCCACTGCGTCATGGTGACTGCGATCGATTGGGTGGTCAGCCCGCGGATCGCACTCAGCACCCGCGGATTGCGGAACGCCTCGGCATAACCGCGTCGCTGCAACTCGAAGCGGGTCTGGTTGACGCTGCCGGAGGCGTCGACCGCCAGCACCAGCAGGATGTCGGTCTTGGTCTGCGCTTTGGCCGCCACCGGCGTCAGCAGCGCTGCGGCGACGGCGGCAATGAATGCCGCAATCCTAGGGAAGCCAAAGCTTTCGCGCATAGGCAATGAGGGCTTCGCTGACCGCCGCCGGCTGCTCGACGATGACAGCATGGGACGAATCCGGCACGACCACAACGGTCACCCGTTCGCCCAGCGCGCGCCGGTATTCCGCGGCGTCCTCGACATGGGCCAGCGGGTCGTGGCTCGGCTGGATATAAAGCACCGGCGCCCGGCCCGCCGCATAGTCCATTGCGCGCGGCGTCAGGTCGCCGGCGATGCGCTGCGCGGCCAGCACCTCGGGATACCAGCCGGTGAGCCAGACGCGGGGATCGCTGCCCGGCGCGAAGAACACGAATTGCATCGCTTTGATGCGCTCCTCGTCCGGAGCGCGATTGTCGGCGCTCATACGGATCGCCGCCCGCACGTCGGGCGGGCTCGGGTTGCGGCCGACATTGGCGGCGACCAGCGACACGGCCCGCACCAGCTCCGGCCGGCTGGTCGCGAGCATCCGTGCCACGCGGTTGCCGAAGGCGTGACCGACGACGAAAGCCGAACCGCCGTTGTCATGCTCGATCACCGCGGCGATGTCGGCTGCCAGCTCTTCGAGCGTTATGCCCTGCCACGGCCCGGTGCTTTTGCCGATGCCGCGCGGCTGTGGCCGCAGCACGCGATAGCCGGCCGCAGCGAGCCGCTCGGCAATCTCGTCGAAATCGGCCGCGCCGCGGCCGAGCGACGGCAGCAGCACGATCGGATGGCCCGCGCCTTGCGCCAGCACTTCGAGCCGCGCGTCGCCGCGCGCAACCATGATGTGTTCGGTGGTGTGCGTCATTAGATCATGTTCGGTTTTTTGGTCGAGGCGGTTGCGGCATTGGCAGCGCTCTCCCTCCCCTTGAAAAGGGGAGGGCCGGGGTGGGGATTCCGTCAAATCCAAGGCGATCCCCGCCCGGTTTGCTTCGCAAACCGACCTTTCCTTTTTAAGGGGAGGTAAGAGGCTGCGGCACACCGCGATTTAATCTGAAACAACTCCGCTCTAGCGCCGCAACTGGAAGGCCACCAGTGCGGCAAGCATGATGGCGCCGCCCAGCATCTGTAACGGTGTCAGCACCTCGCCAAGCAGCGGTACGCTCAGGATCGCCGCGAGCAGCGGCTCGAGGTTCATGATCAGCGCGCTGCGGAACGGCCCGATCCGGGCGATCGACATGAACAGCGTCAGCACGGCGACGATGGTGCTGACCGTCAGCACGGCGAACCCGATCCAGCCGGCGGCATTCTGCGGCCCGTTCCAATTCCAGGTCGCGAGCGAAATGACGGCAAAGATCGCGGTGGAGCCTACGAACGAGTACCAAGTGGTGAGCCGCGCGTCGGCGCCTTGCAGCATGGCCCGGCTGACCAGCAGAATGGCGGTGCGGCAGCAGGCGGCGCCGGCCGCCAGCGCAAGGCCCGCCAGCGCGATGCCGCCCGGCTCCGCGCCGACCGTCAGCGCCAGCCCGCAGAATGCGACCAGGGCCGCCGCCGCGCCGCGCCACGTCACCTTGTCGATGCCGAGCAGATGGCCGATCAGGCCCGTCAACAGCGGGTAGATGAAGTAGATCAGGATCGTGATCGGCACCGGCAGGAACTGCATGCCCTTGTAGAGGCCGAAGATGATGCCGGCGAACAGCGCGCCGACGCCGAGCGCGATCCAGCGCTGCCGCGACGTATGCGCGACCGGCGGCTTGTCGATGCCGAGCCAAGCGGCGATGAAGGCAACCGCGATCGCGCCGCGAAGCGTCGACAGCGTCAGCACGTCGGCGCCGTTGTTGAGCACCACCTTGGCGAACACGTCGGCAATCGAGAACGACACCGCGGCGATGATGCCGGGCGCGAGATCGGGCAGCCGGCCGGGTGCAGTAGGCGGGTTCGGAGCGTTCACGATGGGTCTCGGGCTGATGGAGGGAATGTCGGGGATACGTACTATGGCGCGTATTCATAAATCCGTTCTGCAAGTTTGGCTCGCAGAATGTCCGCTTCGCTCCGAAAGCGACTGAATTGCTGCGTCGCCGCGAAATGACGCAAGTGCCATTCGCGGCGATTCGCGCCGCGGCAAACAGCAACCTTATTCGATAACCTCGTCTGCGAGCGCGAGGAGCGCTGGTGTTATTTCGAGGCCGAGCGCCTTTGCAGTCTTGAGGTTGATCACGAGTTCGAACTTAGTGGACCGCATGACCGGCAAGTCGGTTGGCTTCTCACACTTGAGAATCCGCCCAGCATAGATGCCGGCGTGCCGGTAAGCGTCCGTGGCGCTGGTCCCATAGCGGGAGTAAAATCACGGTATTGGTGTGGCTGCGCGTTTAATGAGTCCGCGCCCTAGATTGGCCCATTGAGGATACGGTCGCTGGCGCCGATGCGAGCCGACGCGTTCAACGTCAGTTCTGACGCGGGCCGCTTCCAGATCCGCGGCCGAACGGACGGACTGTTCGTCATGGAGCCATTGGCCGGAGAATGTATAGACGAAGGCGCATCGCGGATAGCGCTTCATCGAATAGCGCATCAGCCTGGCCTCGATCGGAACGTCGTCGTCGAGTACCTCGCGAGCGAGAACGAAAGCGTCCTCGGCGGCCATGGCCGCGCCTTGCGTGAGATGCGGAGCGAACGTATGCGCGGCATCGCCGCCAATGACGACCCGCCCGCGAAACCACGGCCATGGCAGCATCAGCGGCTCGATCGGGCTGTACACGATGTCGGAGTTGCTATCGAGAGACGCGGCGATTTCGGCGACATAGCCGCCGTACTGTGCCAATCGCTCTTTGAACAGGTGGGCATGGTCCTGTCCGGTGAAATCGGCGCCGGCTGCTTCGGGGCGGATGTGGAACAGGTACATGATGTTGTTGCTGAGAGGCATCGCGCCGGTCTTGCTGCCGATGCCCTGCAGGAACTCCATGCCGCGCACGTCGTCCGGCCGGGGCGCCTGCACCCGCCAGGCGCCGTAGCCTGAAGGCCGTGGCGCAAACGACGTCCCCACCAGGTGGAGCCGAGTGCTGGAGCGTATGCCGTCGAAGCCGGCCAGGAGATCGAACGAGTCGTGCTGGCCCGTTGAAAACCGCACGTCGACGCGGTCGCCGGCTTCGTGGATGTCGCTGACCGTGACGCCGAGGCGAACCTGCACGCCGGCTCGTTCGGCAGCGCCCAGCAATATCTCGTGCAATTGCAATCGCGACAGCGCGCAAAAGGCCGGCACCCTGTCGTCGCCGAGCAGGAATTTGTGCTCGACGATGAGCCGCCGGCTGGGATCGAAGAGATACATGCGGTCGTAGCTGAAGCCCGTCGCCAGGATCTCGTCGAGGACGCCGAGCGTATCGTAAACGCGGAGTGCGTTGGCGGGCTGGCCAAGGCCCACTCCGGGAATATCAAAGGCCGGTCGCCGCTCGATCAGGACGACTTCGACGCCTCGCCGTGCGAACGTCGCGGCGGCTGTCAGCCCGCCGACACCGCCCCCGACCACCAGCACGCGTCGAATGTCGCCCACGACAAGGTTTTCCGCTGTGTCATTCGGAGGCCGGACAGCCCCGGCGTCAGCGATGAATCAGCGTGCCGGCGCCGAGGTCGGTGAACAGCTCGAGCAGCACCGCGTGCGGTACCTTGCCGTCGAGGATGACCACGCCCTCGACGCCTTTCTCCAGCGCGTAAAGGCAGGTCTCGACCTTGGGGATCATGCCGCCGGAGATGGTGCCGTCGGCGATCAGCTTGTGCACGTCGGCGGCCGACGTCTCCTTGATGAGCTGCTTGGACTTGTCGAGCACGCCCGGCACGTCGGTGAGCAGGAGAAACCGCTTGGCCTTCAGCGCGCCGGCGATAGCGCCGGCAAACGTGTCGGCATTGACGTTATAGCTGCCGCCGCCGGCCGCCGCGCATACCGGCGCCAGCACCGGGATCAGATTATGGCCCAACACGGTGTCGAGCACTGTGGTGTCGACCTTATCCGGCTCGCCGACGAAGCCCAGGTCGACAACCTTCTCAATGTTGGAATCCGGATCGACAACCCGGCGCGTCGCTTTCTTGGCGATCACCATGTTGCCGTCCTTGCCGCACAGGCCGATCGCCTTACCGCCGGCGGCGTTGATGAAGCCGACGATCTGCTTGTTGATCGAGCCGGCCAGCACCATCTCGACGATTTCCAAGGTCTTGGCGTCGGTAATGCGCAAGCCCCCGGCAAATTGCGATTCGACGCCGGCGCGCTTGAGCATCGCCTCGATCTGCGGCCCACCGCCGTGCACCACCACCGGATTGATCGCGGTCTGCTCCAGCAGCACAATGTCGTGGGCGAAGGAGCGCGCCACCGCCTCATTGCCCATGGCGTGGCCGCCGTACTTGATGACGATGGTTTCCTCGTCGTAGCGCTGCATATGCGGCAGCGCCTCGGACAGGATGCGGGCGGCGTCCTGCGGCGATGTCACGCTTTTGTCGTTCATTGGCGGTGTTCCGGCGCGTTTTGGCGCGGTTGTTCTAGCAGGCCGGTTGCGATCTCTCCACCGTCATTCCTTGGGCCGCGGCCCGATGTAATTCGACGCCGGCCGGATCATCCGGCCGGTCTTTTGCTGCTCCATCGCATTGGCGAGCCAGCCGGCGCAGCGCGCCACGGCGAAAGTCTGGGTGAAGGCGTCGCGCGGCACCCCGACGGCGTCGAGCAACAGTGCCGCGTTCATTTCGATGTTCGACTGCAGCGAGCGGCCAGGCTTGTGTCGGGCCAGCGCCGCCAGCGCCTTGTTCTCGACCTCGGAGGCGAAGGCGCGCCGGCCGGCGTCCTTGTTCAGCGAAGCGACCGCGGCGCGCAGCACATCGGCGCGCGGATCGCGGATG
This sequence comes from uncultured Alphaproteobacteria bacterium, assembly GCA_963702635.1. GTDB lineage: Bacteria > Pseudomonadota > Alphaproteobacteria > Rhizobiales > Xanthobacteraceae > Z2-YC6860. The sequence goes on along the minus strand of CAVPDL010000001.1, from coordinate 270,997 downwards.
CGGAACACGCGATGACCGAAGCCCATCAGCCGGCCGCCGGACGCGAGCTTGTTCTCGATCCAACCGTCGGCGTCGCCGGAAGCCTCGATCTCGTCGAGCATGTCGAGCACCGGCCCCGGCGCGCCGCCATGCAGCGGCCCGGTGAAGGCGCAATAGGCACTGACCACGGCCGACGCGAGCGACGCCTTGGTCGAGACGGTGACGCGGGCGGCGAAGCTCGAATTGCCGAGCCCGTTCTCGCATACGGTGGTGAAATAGGTGTCGAGCGCTTTGATCTCGGTCGCTGGCCCGGATCGACCCTTCAACATGCGGAGAAAATCCGCCGCCGTCGACAGCGAAGCGTCCGGCCGGATCGGCGGCTTGCTCTCGCGCGTGCGCACCAGGGCGGCGGTGGCGACGGGCAAGGTTGCGGCGATCTCGGCTGGCGAAGAATTCTCCGGCAACGCCGCCAGCGCGATCCGCACACCTTCGAGCAACGGCCGCTTCGACGCTGCGCCGATCCAGTCGCTCATCTGCGCGAACGCCTTGTCGCGCCCCTGGCCGAACGCATCCTGGATTTTGGCCCGGGTCAATCCCTCGCCGGAAAAGCCCTCCCAGACGATCGCGACCGTGCCTTCGAATCCATGGTTGCCGACGATGTCGTCGATGGTGTGTCCACGCACCCAGATGGTGCCGTCCTTGCCGTCGACGTGGCTCAGCACCGTATCGGCCGCGACCACGCCCTCCAGTCCGGTGTTCATGTCTGCACTCCACTCCATGGCCGCGGGCGATCTTATCCTCCCGCTGCGAAGCGGTGGGAAACCGCATGTACAGCAGGGCAGTCCTGGCGTTATCCTCCGCCTCGAGGTGCTGGGAATGTCTACCGGGCCCGGCAATGCATTCGCGAACTGCGGCAACGCGTTAGCCGTGCAGACCCACCCAAGATAGGTTCGATCGCTTTTCGAGGAGGAATGCCGATGGCAACAATAAACGACGTTTCAATCATCAATTGGAACAAGGCCGAAGCCAAGCCGGTCGCATCCGGTCTTGAAAGGACGATCTGTAGCCAAGGTCTGTGCGGTTCGAAGTACCTGACCGTCTACCAGCGAACGGTGCAGGAAGGTCGCCAATTCGACGTCCAGGCAGGCGGCGACTACCACCTTGTCTACGTCATCGAGGCGCCGAAGGCGGGCACCATCAGCTTCAACGGCAAGTCGCACGCTGCGGAGGACGGTGCCGGGGTGCTTCTCGTGCCAGGCGAATCGGCGCGATTTGAGGCGTCCGGCTCGAAGCTCGAGCTCCTTCACATGGTGACGCCGAAGCCTCCCACCGCCGTCGAACAGGGATTGCCGGGCGGGCCGGGATATTTCTTCAATCGCAAGACGCTTCGGCCGCTCACTGACGCCAGCGGGGGCCGCGTGCGTCGCTTCTGCGTCGAGTCCACCGTCAGACTTCTCGATGGCAGCAGGCTCACGCCAACCAACGCCATTCAAGCAGGCGAGATGCGCTATCACGATGGTGGATCGTCACCCTATCATCGGCATGTCGGCACCCCAGCCAATCCGGACGGCCCCTCCCACTGCTACATCACGTTCAAGGGTCGAGGCGTGGTCCAGGTCGGGGACGATACCCAGGAGCTCGAACCCGGCACGCTGGTGTTTTTCCCCACGGGTGTACCGCATCGTCTTCGCGCCAAAGGCGGTCCGCTCGACTACTTCGAGCTGCAGGCTTGGAAGAGCTTCAAGACCGACGTGCTCAGCGAGGAGAAGCTGGGGCTCAAGTGGTACTACGACCCCGTGAAGCCGGGTGCCGAGCGGGCGGAGTGGGACCAGACCTGACGAAACGGTCTCCGAAAATTCCGGGTCATTAACCGACATTGCCTGGCGCAAAGTCCAGCTCTATCCCCCAAAAAGCGGGAAACCCGGGGATTGGCATCTGCCGCGATGGGCTTTGTCGGTTGATGGCGTCGCTCACTCGTCCATGATTTTAGTGGCGGGGATACCGTGCACGAGCAGGACCCAACAGACGTGCTGGAAATCCTCAACGACTATCTAATCACTTAACCGCCGCCGATTGTCCTGCAACCGGAGTAGGCCGCGCCAATGAGCGGGATAGGCTGTCGCCCTTGTGGCACTCGTCTTCCTACGGACGCCAGAGCGGACATTTAATGGGCAATATTCTCCTATAATACAGGTAAATATATGATATTGCATGTGTAAATCCTACTCGGAAGCGGACATGGAAGCGGACATCAATCCGGCGGCGGATCGCGGGGAAAGCACCGGCTTGATGGAGCCATTGCTGATCTCCGAAGACTCGCGCCACAGGGGCGCATTGACCGATCTTGCCGTCGAGCTGTCGGGCAAAGCATCCGGATTCCGGAGCAGCCTTGCGCCCGGCGTCCGCACGGCACTGGCCGACCTCGTGCGGTCCATGAACTGTTACTACAGCAACCTTATCGAAGGGCACGATACGCATCCTGTCGACATCGAACGCGCGTTGAAAAACGACTACAGCGCCGACCACAAAAAACGCGACCTCCAACTTGAAGCAAAAGCGCATATCTCGGTGCAGCGTTGGATTGACGACGGCAATCTGATGGGGCGGGCGGTATCGGCGGGCGGTATCTGTGAAATCCACAAGCGCTTCTGCGATCTGCTTCCGGAGGGAATGCTTTGGGTCGACGAACCCGAAACCCACAAACGCTTGCGCGTTGTTCCCGGTCAATTGCGCCAGCGCGATGTAAAGGTCGCGCGCCATATCGCTGTGAGCCCGGGCGCAATCCCCCGCTTCCTCGAACAATTCGAGCGCGTCTATAGTCGCGTGGGCAAGACCAACGCCATTCTAGCAGCGGCGGCGGCCCATCACCGCTTGCTATGGATTTACCCGTTCCTGGACGGAAACGGCCGCGTGACGCGGCTGATGTCGCATAGCATGCTGTTGGATGCTCTCGACACAGGTGGCGTCTGGTCTGTTGCGCGAGGACTCGCGCGAAACATCGAAAAATATCAGGGCCACTTGGCGGAATGCGATCTTCCGCGCCGCAACGATCTCGACGGCCGGGGCAATCTGAGCGAGGAAGCCCTCGCCTCCTTTACCCGGTTCTTCCTTGAAATGGCAATCGATGAGATCAAGTTCATGGAAGAGTTGGTGCAGCCCGATAGGCTGCGCACGCGAATCCAAATGTGGGCTGAAGAAGAGATCAGACTCGACAAATTGCCATCGAAAGCGGGCAATGTTCTCGAAGCCGTGCTGTATCGCGGCGAGCTTGCGCGCGCCGATGTGGCCGGACTACTGGGAAGCACCTCGCGCCATGCGCGCCGTATCGTTTCTTCATTGCTCGATCGGGGTGTGCTCACGTCCAAGGGCGTGCGCGAACCTTTGACCCTTGCCTTTCCCGCTGCGCTGGCATCGCGCTGGATGCCGGGGCTGTTCCCGGAAAAGGTGTCCAACGATGGATGATCGTTCGGAAGCGGTTAAGCGCAACCGCTGCATTATCCCCGCGTCGCCTATTACGAGCCGCAAACGCTCAGAAAGATACGCAGCCTTGATATTTCACGGCGGCAGGCAGCGTGCCCGTGCCACTCAGGCGCAAGAATATCCATTGAAGAAGCGCATGCGGATCACGCACCGCCGCGTTCGTTCGGTAGCAAATAATAAAACACATCCGTTCATGCACCGCACTCGGACGGTGGACTATGCCATTGTCATGTCGGGCGAGAGCGTCGTGCATCTCAAGGCGGGCGACGTCGTTGTTCAGCAGGCAACCAATCATGCCTGGGTCAATCATAGCGGGCAGGCTGTCCGCGTCATGTTTGTGCTGATGGACTCCAAGCAGCCGTACGGCAGCGCGCCATTTATCAGTTCACGTCCTCGATGCGGCCCCCAACCTCCGACTCCTCCCCACCACGCGCTTCGCTCGCGGGGGGAGCGGAGCCGTAAGGCCGTGGCCTGAAACAAATTTAGCCCCGCTCCGCCTTCAATCGCGAGATGGCGGCGCGCAGCTCGGGGATGCCGGTGCCCTCGCGCGAGGACGTCGCAATCACCTGAGGAAACGCCGCCGGCCGTTTGCTCAGCGCCGCCTCGGTCGCGGCGATCCGCTCCGCAAGTTCACTCGCCTTGACCTGGTCGCACTTGGTCAGCACGATCTGGTGGCTGACCGCGGCCTCGCCCAGCGCATCGAGCGGAGACTGATCGGCATCCTTCAAGCCATGCCGCGCGTCGATCAGCACATAAACCCGGGCGAGGTTGGCCCGCCCGCGCAGGTAGTCGTGGATCAGGCGGGTCCAGGCCTTCACCTTGTCCTTGGGCGCCGCCGCGTAGCCGTAGCCCGGCATGTCGACCAAGGTCAGCATCGGATCGGCGGCGAAGAAAATCAGCTCCTGGGTGCGCCCGGGGGTGTTGGAGGTGCGGGCGAGCGCATTCTGCCCGACCAGCGCGTTGATCAGGCTCGATTTGCCGACGTTGGAGCGGCCGGCGAAGGCAATTTCGACCCCGCGCGGCTTCGGCAGCGATTCCAGCGAGCTCGCGGCGGTCGCGAACTGCCACTGCTGCGCGAACAAGAGGCGGCCGGCTTCGATCTCGGCGCGTGAAAAATCGGATGCTTCGCTCACGCGGTTTAGGCTAGGCTGCCGTCCTCCCATTGTCATCCGACGAGAGGTTCTTTCCATGCCCGTTTCGATGTACTCGGTGTCCATTCCGGTCTTCATGCAGCATCTCAACGGCCTGTCCGGCGTGCTCGACAAGGCCGCCGCCTGGGCCGCGGCCCGTAAGGTCGGCGAGGCCGATCTCCTGAACATGCGGCTGTCACCCGACATGTTCAATCTGTCGCGCCAGATCCGCGCCGCGACCGATCACGCCGCCAATGCTGCGGCACGGCTCTCCGGCAAGGAACTCCTGAAGTTCGCCAACGACGAGACCACGATCGCACAGTTCAAGGACCGCATCGCTAAGACCATCGAGTTCCTGAAGAGCGTCAAGCAGGGCGAGGTCGACGGCACCGAGGGCAAGGAAATCAAGATCACCTTCCCGAGCGGCCAGACCCGCGACTTCACCGGCCAGAGCCTGCTGCTCGGCAACGCGCTGCCGAACTTCTATTTCCACGCCGCCACGGCCTACGACATCATCCGCCAATGCGGCGTCGAGGTCGGCAAGCGCGACTTCATGGGCTCACCGCCGGCCTAAAGCGCCGCGAAACAACCTCTCCGAAATCATCGCCGGCGCTGCGGCACGTTTCACTTCCGGCCGCCACACAACGGCGTCATGGCCGGAAGTCCGGCGATGACGCCGTGTGCGTGGGCGCGCCATACAACGTGCGGCCAAGGGTCCCGGCCGCGGGATTGCTTCCGGCTGGACCGGGCATGGCTTGCTGCAGCAGAATGAAAGCGCAAGCCAGGGAGCCGGCATCATGACGAGGCAATTTCGCACGATTGCTGCAATCGTCTGCGCGCTTTGGGTCTTCATGGCGGGTGCACCCGCGTCGGCACAAGCCTGGCCGAGCGCCAAGACGATCACCATCGTGGTGCCGGTGCCGCCGGGCCCGACGGTCGACCAGGTCGCGCGCCTGGTCGCCGCCAAGCTCCAGGTCGCGCTCGGCCAGACCGTGATCGTCGACAATCGCAGCGGCGCCAACGGCATGATCGGTTCGGCCGCCGTCGCCCATGCGGCGCCCGACGGCTATACGCTGCTGGCCGCAACGCCGGCCTCGCACGTCACCGCAGTGCATCTGATGAAGAACCTGCCGGTCGATCCGGTGAAGGACTTCACGCCGATCATGGCGGCGGTCGAGCCGGTGACCGCGCTTGTTGTCAACGCCCAGTTGCCGGTCAACTCGGTGCAGGAGCTGATCGCCTATGCCAAGGCCAATCCGGGCAAGCTTTCCTACGGCAGCTCAGGCGTCGGTTCGGTTTTCCATCTGACCGGCGAGCTGTTCAACAGGACCGCCGGCGTCGACATCACTCACGTTCCTTATCGCGGCGTCTCGCAGCCGATGCAGGACGTCGCCGCCGGGCAAATCCAGTTGCTGCACATCTCGCTGTCGAGCGCGCGGGGCGCGCTTGCTTCGGGCAAGGCCAAAGTCCTCGCCATCCTTGAGCCTCACCGCTACGACAAGCTGCCGGACATTCCGTCGATGACCGAGATCCTGCCGGCGTTTCGCAAGCCGTCGACCTGGTTCGGGTTCTTCGGTCCGGCGCATATGCCGCCGGAGATCGTGGCGCGGCTCAGCACCGAGATGCGCAAGGCGATAACCGAGCCCGACGTGCGGACGAAGCTCGAAGCGCAGGATCTGAAGATCATCGCCGATACTCCCGAGCAATTTGCCGCCCTGCAAAAAGAGGGCATCGAGCAGTTCGGCGAGATCATCAGGGCCGCGGGCATCAAGCCGCAGTAGAATTCGGAGGAAGCCATGGAATTTCCGCGCCGAACATTCCTGCGTCTCGTGGCGGGCGTTGCCGCGATGCCTTCGTTGCCAAGGATCGCCGGAGCGCAAGCCTACCCGACACGACCGCCGCACATCGTTTCCGGCTTCCCGCCGGGCGGCATCAGCGACACCTACGCGCGGCTGATCGCGCAATGGCTGTCGGAGCGGATCGGGCTGCAATTTATCGTCGAGAACCGGCCGGGAGCCGGCGGCAATATCGCGGCCGAGTCGGTGGCGCGGGCGGCGCCCGACGGCTATACGCTGCTGCTCACCACGTCGGCCGACGCGTGGAATTCAACGCTCTATGTCAACAACAAGTTCAATCTGGTTCGCGACCTCACCCCGGTCGCGACGGTGTCGCGCGGCCCCGGCGTTCTTGTGGTCCACCCGTCGCTCGCGGCGAAATCCGTTCCCGAGCTGATCGCCTATGTCAAAGCCAATCCCGGCAAGGTCACCATGGCGTCGGCCGGCGTCGGCAGCGCGCCGCACATGTTCTGGGAGCTGTTCCGGAGTGTCAGCGGGGTCAGCATGGTGCACGTGCCCTATCGCGGCGGCGGTCCAGCCGTCACCGACCTGATCGCCGGACAGGTTCAAAGCTATTTCGGGACCATGGCGTCGGCGATCGAGCACGTCAAAGCCGGCAAGCTTCGGGCCTTGGCGGTGACCACCAAGACGCGCGTGACGGTGCTGCCCGATGTTCCGGCCATGGCTGAATTCCTGCCGAGCTATGACGCCAGCATCTTTGTCGGCATTTCCGCGCCGCACGGCACGCCCGCCGACATCGTGGAGCGGCTCAATCGGGAGATCACGGCCGGGGTCGCCGATCCCAAGCTCCAGCAACGCATCGCCAATCTCGGCGACGTGCCGCTTTCGCTGTCGACCGCAGAATTCACCAAGCTTGCCGCCGACGAAACCGAGAAATGGGCCAAGGTGATCAAATCAGCCAACATCCGCGCCGAGTAGGGCGCGGGGAATGAGACCGTTTTGAGGGGCTGCCGCATGATCGAACCCAGAAGCGTCGTTCATTTCAGCATTGCGGTCAGCGATCTCGATGCCAGCCGCAAGTTCTACACCGAGGTTCTCGGGCTGACGCTGGTGCAGGACGCGCCGGCCATCGGCATGGTGTTTCTGCGCGCCGGGCGGGATCACGTCATCCTGGCGAAAAGCGATGCGCCGCTTGAGCGCAATCCGAAGGACAGCCGCCGGGCGCACCACGCCTTCAAGGTCGACGCGGACAAATATGAAGCGGCCAAGGTCTTCCTCGCCGCCAAGGGCGTCGAAGTGTTCGAGGAGGAATACCGCAAGAAAGGCGTCTTCGTCGGCCGGCAGTTCTACATCCACGATCCGGACGGCGCCGTCATCGAATTCACCGAGTGGGACGGCACCAGCAGGCTTGATTGACCGGACCGCGAGCCAACTTATTCGACACTTCGTCGGCGCACACGCCGGCTTCAAAGCGAATGCGTGACCGAAGGCGACGATCTTTCGCATCGTTTCGTCATCGCTAAAACTTGATCTTGAAGCGCGCGCCTCGGCCGTTATCGCCCGGCAGGATATGAAGCTCGCCGCCGATCTGCTTCACCAGGGAAAGCACGATCTTCATGCCCAGCCCCTTGCTGGCCGTCGGCTCGAAGCCGGCCGGCAGCCCCGGTCCGTCGTCCATGACCGACACCGACCGATCGGTTGGCGACAGGGCTTCAATTCGAACGGTGATGTGCCCCTCGGCGTGTTTCGCCGAATTGGTGATCAGCTCGTTGATAATAAAACCGAGCGGGATGGCCGTCGTGGTCGGAATGTCGACCTTGGCGCCCTCAACGACGATGGCGTAACCGCTGCCTTCCTCGACCAGGAGACCCGAAAGGTCCTCGCACAGGTTCTGGAGATATTCCTTGAACTCCACTTGATCCTGATGATCGAGCAGATGCAGCCGGCGATGCACACGCCCCAGCGCCGACACGCGGCGGGCTGCGATCGTCAATTGATCGGCCGCTTCGGGCGTCGGCGCGGTCCGGCTCTGCAACGACAATAGGCTGACGATCAATTGCAGGCCGTTGATGAGCCGATGCTCGAATTCCTGCGCCAGCATGACCTGACGCCGTGACAATTCATGTTTTTCCTGCAGCAACACTTGTTCTCGGGCCAGCGCGGCCTTCAAATCGGTCGCCAACGCATCGTCCGGCTTCTGGTTGCTACGACCGCGCGCAAATGGACGCCGAAGAGGAATCGGAAGTTCGGCTTCAGTTGCTCGATTGCTCATGGTTCTCCCCTCCGTTGTTGTGTGGTGTCATGAGGCGGCAAGCCGCCGGGCTCAATTGCGTCCGGATTGGCTCAGACGATTGCGCGATCCGAACTCGCCGGAGTGGACCCGCCACGCGACGTTTCGCGCTCTTGCCGGCGGGTTTTTCCCAGGCTGGCGCCACGATTTCACGGTGCCGGGTTCGATACTGTTCCGAATTGCTCACAATTGAAAAAGCGCTGGTCCGGCATGCAGGCGTACGGTGAAGCGATCGACGGCGAAATTGACGCAATGCTCGGAAAATTTCATGTGCGTCGAGCCAGAGCTGGACCGCTCACGAAAACGTCATTGCGGCGGCGCCACGGCATTGGGCTGGTCGTTGAGGACTACGCTCAACAGCGAGCTGTGGATCTCCAGATGGCCGTTGTAGTCGATGAATCCCAATTGACGAAACTTATTCATGAAATGACTCACGCGCGACCGGGTCGTTCCGATCATTTCCGCGAGCGTCTCCTGACTGATCTTGGCATTGATCGGCTCCGGGCGGCCTTCCTTGCCGAAATTGGCCAGCAGCAACAACACCCGGGCCAGCCGCTTTTCGGTCGAGTTGAAGAGCTGGTCGACCAGATCCTCTTCGATCCGCGCGTTCCTGGCCAGGATGTGCGAGACGAACATCTTGGAGAACGCCGGCTCGTTCTGCAGGACCCGGCTGATTTCCGCCTTGTCCACCCGCATCATCACGCATTCCGTCATGGCGCTGGCTGTCGCCAGGCGCTTTGGCTGCCCGATCAGGCATCCCTCGCCGACGAATTCGTCGACGCCCATGATGGCGACCACGGCCTCCTTGCCGTGCGCGGATACGACGGTGACTTTGACCTTGCCCTTTTTGATATAGAAAACCGCATCCGCGGCATCGCCTTGCGCAAAGATGACTTGCTTCTTGGAATGCGTGGAAATGACGCGGCCTTTGGCCGCCGTCTCCAGAAACACCGCAGGGTCGAAATCGCCTACTGCCCCGCTTCTTTGTCGGGGGCGTTCTCCGCTTGGTCATTCCGGCGTCCTTGCCATCCAGCATTTGCGCACACCTGCAGCGGTAATCTGTATAAAAACGCTCACATTGAGCGACTTGGTCCACCCGTCATCCCCGGGGGCGTAGGCAATGAAAACGCGCCATGCGCGGTACCGACCGGCTTAAAATTAACATTTCGAGCCGCGGCGGGCCACCGGCAATCCACCGGCCAGCAGAGGACGGCTCGTGAACCATGGACCGCGGTTGGCCGTTTGATCGCTTGCCCGGATTTCGCGCGGCCTTGATGCGATCAGCTACCATCGGCTTCCCCAGCTTCTTCCCCATCGCGATCCGCCTCCGCCGCGAACGAGCCTGATGATCACCAGCAGCAAGAGCGCGCCGATGGTGGCGTTGACAATCGCCGCCACGAGGCCCGCGCCAAGATGGATACCGAGTTGAGAAAGCACCCAGCTGCCGATGAAGGCGCCGATGATTCCCACAATAAGGTCGCCGACCAGTCCAAACCCCGTGCCTTGCACGATTTGGCCGGCCAGCCATCCGGCAACAACTCCGACCAGCAATATGATGAGCAGACTTTCACCAGACATAATAACCTCCCGATGGATTCAAACTCGCCGGGCTGAACGCCCGGCGAGTTTCCGGTTCGATCGATGCAAGCTGTCGATCGGCTAATATATGCCAAGGCCGACTGGGCCGACGCCGATGCCCACACGCGGTCCGCCATAATAGCCATAGCCTGGCTCGGCGTAGTAACCCGACCGATCGTAGTAGCCCGGCCGACCGTAGTAGCCCGTCGAATAGGAGCGCTGCACGGAGCGATAGCGGCCCGTGTTCCAGCAACTCCCATGGCGATTGCAGACGACGCGGATATTGTGAACGAGGCTTTCGTCCAGCACAGCCGCTTCGTGATTGGCGCTGAAAGGCATGGCGGTGGCGCTGCCAATTGTGATTGCGCCGATCGCCACTGCCGCAAGCAGCGGCAGAGTGAGGGTCTTCATGAAATTTCTCCAATAGGTGAGGCCGGAGCTGCCACAATGGGAGTGCCGATTCAGATCGGTGCAGAGGCCGGCACGTCAACGCCGCCGGCTCGCTATTGTTCCCGTGCTCGCGACCGGCGCGCGCCTGTCAATCGGTGTATCCAGTCCGCAGGGCAAAAGCCGATCTTTTCCAATTGTGAGCAATTTTGAACAGCCCAAGCCCGGGCACGATGAAAGCATAAGAGCGAAGTCGGGCCGGTCCATCGGCCCGGTCCGGAATGCAAGCCTCGAACTCCCATATCTGGATTTTGCGCCCGCCGAGCGGAGACCTCTCTCGGCGAGCGCATTCATGAGCCGAGACAACGCATGACAAAAGCGCTTCCTGCCAACGAGGCTTTGGACTGACTTGCTTTCATCTCGCGCTCGGCCAAGACCCTCGCGCGTCTTCGCCTTGCTGCTGAGACGAAATTGCTTTTGGCATAGCGCGGCAACAAAAAAACCCCGGCGGCGCGGCCGGCGCTTTGTCGGCGAGAGATCGTTCGTGCGCTACTTCTTGCCCTTGTTTTTCCTCTTCCCGACAAACAGCGCCTTCAGGTTATCCCACAATTCGATCTTGGCGCCGTTCCTGTGCATGATCACGCTCTGCTGCGCCACCGACAGCGTGTTGTTCCAGGCCCAGTAGATCACGAGGCCAGCCGAGAAGCTCGCCAGCATGAAGGTGAAAATCACCGGCATCCAGTCGAACATCATCTTCTGTGTCGGGTCGGGCGGCGCCGGGTTGAGCTTCATCTGCAGGAACATCGTCACGCCCATGATCAGCGGCCAGATGCCGAGATGCAGGAAATGGCCGACCACCGGCACCACCGTCGGATCGAACGCGAGCAGGCCGAACAGGTTGAAGACATTGGTCGGGTCGGGCGCCGACAGATCGTGAATCCAGCCGAAGAACGGCGCGTGCCGCATCTCGATGGAGATGAACAGCACCTTGTAGAGCGAGAAGAATACCGGAATCTGGATCACCATCGGCAGGCAGCCGGCGATCGGATTGATCTTCTCTTTTTTATAGAGCTCCATCAGCGCGGTCTGCTGCTTCACCTTGTCGTCGGCATAGCGCTCGCGGATTGCCGCCATCTCCGGCTGCACCGCCTTCATCTTCGCCATCGAGGCATAGGATTTGTTGGCGAGCGGGAAGAAGACCAGCTTGACGAGAACGGTGATCAGCAGGATGGCGATGCCGAAATTGCCGACGTGGCGATAAAGCCAGTCGATCGACCAGAACATCGGCTTGGTGATGAAGTAGAACCAGCCCCAGTCGATCAGAAGTTCGAAGCGGTTGAGGCCGAGTTGCTTCTCGTAGCCGTCGACAACCGCGACCTCCTTGGCGCCGGCGAACAGCCGCGTGCTGGTCGAGCCGGTCGTGCCCGGCGCGACGGTCTGCGCCTCGCCGAGATAGTCGGTCTGGTAGGTCTTCGTTGTGCCCGGCGTGTCGAATGAGAACTTGGCCTGGACCGCCGCCTTGGTGTCGGGAATAAGCGTCGCCGCCCAGTACTTGTCGGTGATGCCGAGCCAGACGTCGGTCGCCTTGAACGAGAGGCTCTTCTTGTCTTCGATCGTCTTGTAGGTCGCCTCCTGCAGGCCCTGGTCCCCCATCACGCCGATCAGGCCTTCGTGCAGGATGTAGTAGCCGAGCGTCTGCGGCGTGCCGTGGCGCGAGATCAGCGCATAGGGATAGAGTGAAACGGGCGCGCCGCTCTTGTTGGCGATCTGGTCCTGGATCGTGAACAGATACTTGTCGTCGACCGCGATGGTGCGGCGGAATTCGAGTCCTTCGCCGTTGTCGTAGGTCAGCGTCACCGGCTTGTCGACGCCGAGCGGCCCGGAGCCCTGCCGTGTCCACACCGTGTCGGGTCCAGGAAGCTTCGCGGTGCTGCCGGCCGTGCCGAGCCAGCCGAACTCGGCGTAGAACGGATTGGGTGCGCCCGACGGTTCGAGCAGCACGATCGGAGGCGATTTCGGGTCCACTGTCTCGCGGTACTGCATCAGCGCGAGATCGTCGATCCGTGCGCCCTTCAGCGCGATCGAGCCGTGCAGCCGCGGCGTGTCCACGACGATCCGCGGCGAGGACGCGATCACCGCTTCGCGTGTCTGCGTCTGGCCGGGCACCGTTGCCGGTTGGCCAGGCACCGCGCCGGGTTGGCCGGCGGGCGCCGCCGGCGTGGCCTGGCCTGACTGCTGTTGGGACTGGGGCTTTTGAATCTGCTCCTGCTGGGCCTTGAGCTGAGCCTCCTGCTTCTGCTTCTCCATCTGCGGCAAGCCGACGAAATACTGCCAGGCGATCAGCACCAGCGCGGAGAGCACGATGGCAAGAAGGGTGTTCTTGTTATTGTCGAACATATCGGATGCTCTATCTCGTGCCCGCATGTGGGGAGGCGGGCACACCCTTGCCACCATGGACACGGCCGAGCGCCCGGCCGAAATCCTCGACCAGGCGGTCGAACGGCAGGTTGAGCGCCGCGCGACGGCCGATCAGCACGTAGTCGTGGCCAGGCCGCAGGCCGTCCCCGGCCGAGCGCCGCACCATTTCGCGAAGCCTGCGCCGCACCCGATTGCGCTCGACCGAGTTGCCGACCTTCTTCGACACGGTAAATCCCACCCGCACAGGTCCATCCTCGCGCCGGTTCAGCGCCTGCAGCACGAATCCATTGACGGGGGCCCTTGGGCCGGCCGCGGCGGCCAGGAAGTCTGCGCGCTGCCTGAGCCGCTCCATGATGGATGCGGAAGCCCGCGTCGGATCAGGCACTGAGCTTTTTACGCCCGCGCCTGCGGCGGGCGGCCAGGACCTTACGGCCTCCTGTGGTTTTCAGGCGATGGCGAAAGCCATGACGGCGCTTGCGCACCAGCTTGCTGGGTTGATAGGTCCGCTTCACGAGTCTTGTCTCCGTTCGCCGTCGCGTGCGGCTTATAGGGAGGGCCACAGGGAACGTCAAATACCGGCCCAGGGGAGCGTCTGCCGGGTCAGCGTCGATCACAATTTGCCTCAAATATCAGTGTGATGCCTCCGCCGGCCGGTCGGCTCATGTATACCTCGTGCCGCGCCGCTACTGCCGTTAATTGGCTGTAGGGTTTGTCGAAGAGTGTCACCGTGACGATGCCTGCCGATGATCGCCATCCACCTGTCCGTACGCCGGACGAGGACTGCCGGCCGATCCGCCGCTTTGCACCGATCTTGCTGGTCGTCGTGCTGGTGGCTCTGGCCTATGGGCTTGGCTTGCACCGCCATATTTCGTTCGAAACCCTGGTCGGCAACCGTGCCGCGATCGACCATTTTGTCGCCCAGCATGGCGTCGCCGCGGTGGCGGGCTACATCGTCCTCTACATCGCGGTGGTCGGCCTCTCGTTGCCGGTCGCCGTATTCATGACGGTGGCCGGCGGCTTCCTATTCGGCACAGTGCTCGGCACATTCGCGGCGGTGCTCGGCGCGCTCGCCGGCGGCACGCTGGTGTTCATCATTGCCCGCAGCGCGTTCGGCGAATACCTGACGCGCCGCGCCGGCCCCTTGGCGCTGAAGCTCGCCGAAGGTTTTCGCGCCGACGCCTTCAGCTATCTTCTTTTTCTCCGGCTTGTTCCGGTGCCGTTCTGGCTGGTCAACCTCGCGCCCGCGTTGTTCGGCGTGCGACTGTCGACCTTCGTGATGGCGACCGGCATCGGAATTCTGCCTGCGACAGTGTCGTTCGCGATGTTCGGCGCAGGCCTCGGCAGCGCGGTGGCCGTGCAGGAGGCGCAATACCGAGCCTGCCTCGCCGCACAACATGCGAACTGCGCCGTCGATTTCGATCTTTCCAACGTGCTGACGCCGACGCTCGTCGGTTCGCTCGTGGCTCTCGGCGTGCTCGCCCTTGTTCCGGTGCTTGCCCGGCGCGTGTTTGGCCGCAAGCTCGGCATCGGGAGAGGATGATCGTGGCCGAACGCCTTAAGACGGATCTCTGTGTTATCGGCGCCGGTGCTGCCGGACTATCCGTGGCCGCGGCCGCAGCGGCCTTCGGAGTGCCTGCGGTTCTCATCGAAAAAGGCCGCATGGGCGGCGAATGTCTCAACACCGGCTGCGTGCCGTCCAAGGCGATGATCGCGGCGGGCAAGCGCGCCGAGGCGTTTCGCGACAGCGCGCGGTTCGGCGTGCGGGCGCCGCCGCCGGGCGTCGAATTCGACAAGGTCAACGACCGTATTCATCGTGTCATCAATGCGATAGCGCCAAACGACTCCAGGGAGCGCTTCACCGGCCTAGGCGTGCGCGTGATCGATGGCGCTGCGCGCTTTCGCGACCCCCGAACGATCGTGGTCGGGCCCGAGCACGACATTTCGCACGAGATCGAAGCGCGGCGGTTCGTGGTCGCGACGGGTTCGCTGCCGGTCGTGCCGCCGATACCCGGCATCGAGCAGGTGCCTTATTTCACCAATGAGAACATCTTCGAGACGCGCGAGCAGCCGCAGCATCTCATCATTCTCGGTGCTGGTCCGATCGGCCTCGAACTCGCCCAGGCCTTCCGCCGGCTGGGGTCTGAAGTGACCGTCCTCGAGCGCGAACAGCCCGTGCAGCGGGAAGACCCGGAGTGTGCGGCCGTCGTGCTCGATGCGCTCGCCCGCGAGGGGATCACCGTGCGCAGCGGCGTCAAAATCGAGCGATTGCGCCGCTTGCGGCAGAGGATCGAGGTGGTTCTGGAAGGCGAGGAAACCATCCAGGGCACCGACCTGTTGATCGCGGCGGGGCGGCGGCCGAATCTCGAAGGGCTCGATCTCGCCGCCGGCGGCGTCCAACACCAGCCGGACGGCATTCTGATCGATAAGCGCTTCCGCACCAGCAACAAGCGCGTCTATGCCATCGGGGACGTCACCGGCCTGCCGCAATTCACCCACGCCGCCAATCACCAGGCGAGCCTGCTGATTCGGCACCTGCTGTTCCGCCTGCCGGTCGCGATGAACGTGAACGAAATCCCGCGCGTCACCTTCACCGATCCGGAGCTGGCCCATGTCGGCCTCACCGTCGATCAGGCGCGCGAGCGCCATGGCTCGATCCGGGTGCTGCGCTGGCCCTACCGCGACAATGACCGCGCCCAGGCCGAGGGCGAAATCCGCGGCCATATCAAGGTGGTAACCGATCGAAAGGGCGCGATTCTGGGCTCAACCATCGTCGGCGCCGCCGCTGCTGAACAGATCACAAGCTGGACGCTCGCCATCGCGAATCGTCTTAATATCCGCGCTTTCGCCGAAATCGTGATGCCATATCCAACCTATTCCGAGGTGGGGAAACGGGCGGCGATCTCCTTCTTTACGCCGCGTTTGGCCACTTCTTGGGTGCGCCGCCTCTTGAAGCTGATACGGCGCTTTGGCTGAGGTTCGATGACGCAGGAATTACCATCGGAAGGGCAGGCGAGGATCGGCGCCGTAAGGCTTGGCCTGTCGGGCAAGCTGCTCTTGCTCACGACCTTGTTCGTGATGATCGCCGAAGTGCTGATCTATGTGCCGTCGGTCGCGAACTTTCGGCTCAACTGGCTCAACGACCGCCTCGCCGCGGCGCATACCGCGGCGCTGGTGCTGGAGGCCGCACCCTCCGGGATGGTGCCGGAGAGTCTCGACGCGCCAGATTCTCGCCAGCGTCGGCGCGCGCACGGTGGCGATGAAGATGGGTACGCAGCGAAGGTTGCTCGCCGTTTCCGAGATGCCGCCGATGATCCACCACGACATCGATATGCGGAGCGTGTCCTGGCACAGCGCCATTTTCGACGCCTTCGATACGCTGCTCTGCGACGACAACGACGTCATACGCGTGGTGGGACCGGCGCCGATGGGCGGCGACTTCCTCGAAATCGTGCTCGACGAGCAGCCGCTGCGCCAGGCCATGCTGCGCTTCTCCATCAACATCCTGCTGCTGTCGCTGGTGATCTCCGGCATCACCGCGATGCTGGTCTATTTCGCGCTGCACTACCTGCTGGTTCGTCCGATGCGCCGCATCACAGCCAATATGATGCGGTTTCGCGACGACCCGGAAAATCCGGCGCGCATTATCGTGGCGTCGTCACGCCAGGACGAGATCGGTCTTGCCGAACGCGAGCTGTCGACGATGCAGGGCGACATCGCATCGATGCTGCAGCAGAAGAGCCGGCTGGCTTCGCTCGGACTCGCGGTGTCGAAGATCAACCACGATCTCCGCAACCTGCTGACCTCCGCGCAGCTCTTTTCCGAAGGGTTGACCCACGTGCCGGATCCGCGGGTGCAGCGTTTCGCGCCGAAGCTGATGCGGGCGCTGGAGCGCGCCATTGCGTTCTGCGAATCGACGTTATCCTACGGCCGCGCCCAGGAGCCGCCGCCCGAACGCAAGCCGGTCGAAGTGGAGGCGCTGGTCGAGGAGGTGCGCGAGACGCTGGCCCTGGCGGATTCCAGGATCGGCTGGATCGTCTCGGTCGAACGCGGGCTCATCGCCGACGCCGATCCGGATCAGCTCCTGCGGGTGCTGATCAATCTCGCGCGTAATGCCGTGCAGGCACTGGAGACGCGCGCACCGACCGATCCGGCGCGCGACCAAGTCCGCATCACCGGGCGGCGCGAGGGCGCCGTCGCGGTGATCGAGGTGTCGGACACCGGCCCCGGTATCCCGGACAAGGCGCGCGACCATCTGTTCGAAGCGTTCCAGACCGCGGCGCGGAGCGGCGGCACCGGTCTCGGCCTCGTCATCGCCGCCGAGCTCGTCCGCGCCCATGGCGGCGAGATCAAGCTGGTCGAAGGCACCATCGGGGCGACGTTCCGGCTCACCATCCCGGATCGGGCGGTCGAGTTCGAAGCCCACCGCAGCGCGCGGGCGCGGGCGTGACCAAGCGAACTCGCCGTGGCCGGGTTTGACCCACGGCTATCCGGTTTAATTCTGGTGTTATGCCCCGCGGAGGCCGGAGGCGGGCATCCCGCAATCACGGGCAAACAACCTGTGGCGATGCTTTGCCCCCCGCGATTTTGGGGGCTACTGGATCATCCGCTTTCGCGGATGATGACAACCGAGAATGTAGCGCCATTCGCGTCTGGCTCGGACGCCATGCAGCAAAATGCTGATCCGGCGATGCCTTTTGAAGGATCAGGGAATTCCGGGCGTGGCGGTACAAGCCCAAGTTCCCGCCAGACTTGCCATTAACCGGTGAAGGCTATAGCTCTAGCCGCGTTCCGCGCCCTGGCGCGCGGGGCTTCCCTTGCGAAACGGCAGGCGCCCGTAGCTCAGCTGGATAGAGCACTAGACTACGAATTTAGGGGTCGGAGGTTCGAATCCTTCCGGGCGCGCCAAAAACTCTTTTGTCCAGCCATTTGATTTTGATTTAGAATTTTTACGCGATTTAACCTGCGTCCGAAGTCCCACTCGCCCCTCTATCGGATCGGTTGTTTGAGACGGTACGATGTAACGTCCAGCGGTCAGGGGTGGACATGAGGCGACGGGATTTTTTTGGCGGTCTGGGCGGCGCAGCGACCGAGGGTCGCGTTGTTGATGGCATCCCGGTACAGCGTCGCGTATTCGCCGTAACAACCCGTGATCCACCATGACGACCGTCATCGGCTGGTACGAGGGGATCGTCAGCAGCATCCCCCTTCCGATGCTGGAGGTGTGGGGACGGTTTGCCTATGTCGTCGGCCTCGTCCTGGCGATCTGCGCATTCGGCGGCTTTACCTTCCGGATCGGAGAGCATTGGGGGTTTGGCCGGGCGCGGCAGACATGGGATGCAAAGGCGTTCCTGAACCTGCCGCTGACGTTCGTGCTGATCATCGCGACCGGCTACATCGGATCGTTCATTGTACTCGTCCCAGGAGCGCAGACGTTTGAGTCATTGAAAGACCTGACCGTTCTGCTGAGCATCGTGCTGCTGGGCTACCCGGCGCTGATAACCATTCCGTTCGCGTACGGGTTGTCGGACTTGATTGAAGGCGTCCCTCCAGAGTTTCTGCTCGCCTGGCTGCCGGGATATTTCGTCAATCCCGCATGTTTCTGGATTGCCTACCAGGTCTTGGGCAAGAATCCCGACTTTCGGATGGCCAGGACGTGGTGGCGATATCTCGCGGCCGCCGTCTTGTTCATGACGCTGGAGCCCGTGCTGTGGGGGTACGTGTGTTCGGACCAGTTCCCTTCAGGGATTTCGTATCACAGCATCACGCCGGCGCTGTTCTTCACGACTTCGATCACGTGGGTAATAGGGCCTGTGGCCTTTCTGGCCGCTCTGCCGCTGGCCAGACGGTTCGGATGGTTCTGGGCGGAAATTCCTGGACACGTCAGAGAACGCGCGATCGGCAACAACGAATGGGTGTGGGAATCTGGTCGCGGCGAGAGGTCAGAAGACACGGGTCCGGTGCAGGAAGGGCTGCCGACCCGGATATTCATTTTTACACCATTCATCTCGCTGATGCTCATAATGGTCGGCGCGACGGCAATTGTCGCGCTTCGCAGCGCCGACGATGATGCGATAAGGCTTGCGACGAGGCTCCATGAGGCCGCGTCGGCGAATATCCGCATGCGGCTGGACGACTACCTTACATCGTTCGCCGTCGCCGATTGACGCCCGGCGCAAAGACACTTTTGTCTCGCTGCTGCGAAGCCAGGCCTTGGGCGCGAATGGTCGAGCCTTCATCGTTGACAGAACCGGAGCGATGATCGCCTCGTCCGCTCCGGAGGGCGACCCGGTGGTGGTGAGCGCCGTTGCAGCTCTGGCCCACTCCGCCGGTTCGTCCGGCCTGTCAGCCGCAGCGATGGAGTTTCAGTTCGACCACGTCACGGCGAAGCCACTCTCGCGGGAAACCTGGCTGGCCTATGCGACTGCGTATCGCGACGACAGCGCCGGCCGTCATTGGACCCTGGTCACGGCGATGCCTGAAGCTTTCTATCTGACAGGGTTACGCACGGCCAACAGCCGTTCGGCGATGGTGTTCGCCCTCGCCCTGGTGCTCTCCCTCGTGCTCGCCGCATGGCTGGCGTCGGTGGTGACCGCGCCGCTCCGGCGCATGGCGCATGCGACGCGGACGATGGCTCGCGGGGAGCTGGACGTAAAGGTGCCAGGCAGCAAACTGGAGGAGCTGGATGCCCTCACGAAATCGTTCAACGAGATGGCGGCCAGGCTCAAGACATCGTTTGACGAGCTAGTCGGCGAAGTCGAGACGCGAAAGCGCCGCGAGCGCGAGCTGAGGGAAAGCGAAGCCCGCCTGCGTACAAGCGAAGAACGGTTAAAGCTCGCGATCGACGCGGCGGGGCTCGGCATCTGGGACTGGGACGTCGAGCAGGATCGGCTGGTGTGGGACGACTCGGTGTACCAGCTTTATGGCGTTCGCAAAGATAAGTTCAGTGGCGCTTTCGACGCGTGGTCGCGGTGCCTCGTGCCGGAAGACGTCGCGCGGGCCAAGGCCGACGTCGAGGCGGCGCTTCGTGGCGACCGCGAGTTCACGTCCGACTTCAAGGTGCGGCGAGCGGACGGCGCCATCCGCACCATTCGCGGCGTTGCGCAAATTATCCGAAACGCGGACGGCCGACCCATGCGCATGGTCGGCATCAACCGGGATGTCACGGATCTGCTCAGCGCCGAACGCGAACGTGAGCAGCTTGTCCACGAGTTGCGACGGTCCGCAACCTATCTGACCGAAGCCGAAAAGCTGAGCCATACCGGTTGCTGGGCCTGGAACACGAAAACCGGCGAATTGTTCTGGTCGCCGGAGGAGTGGCGCATCTTCGGGCTCGACCCGGCAGCGACTCAGTTGTCCTATCAGATACTTATCGAACTCATCCACCCGGAGGATCGACCCTTTCTGGAAGAGAATAGCGCGCGCGCGGTCCGGGACGGGAAATCCTTCGACATTCCGTTCCGCGCCGTGCTGCGCGATGGGACGGTCAAACACCTTCATAGTGTCGGCAAGCCATTCGAAAAGTCGGGCGACGCGATTGAGTACGTCGGCGTCACGGTGGACGAGACCGAACGCGTCCGCGCCAACGCCGCCATGCACGAGGCGCAGACGGAGCTCGCGCAAGTGGCGCGGCTCACGACCATGGGCGAACTCGCGGCCTCTATCGCCCATGAAATCAGCCAACCGCTCGCTGCAGTCGTCTGCCTATGGAAACGGGGCGCTGCGATGGTTGGCGCACGCCCCGCCCAATCTCGATGAGACGAGAGACGCGCTCAAAGGCATCGTCGAGGAGGGCAATCGCGCAGGTGAGGTGATCGTGCGCATTCGGGAGCTGCTCAGACATCGCAAGCCGGAATACATCGCGCTCGACATCAACGAGGCGATCCGAGAGGTCCTCGCACTGGTGGGCAGCGCGCTGCGGAGCCGCTCGGTGGCGGTTCAGACGACACTGGCCGCGGACCTTCCGCTGGCATTGGGCGATCGCGTCCAGCTGCAACAGGTCATCATGAATCTGACCATGAACGGAGCGGACGCCATGAACTCCGTTGACCGACCGGCCTCGCGTCTTATGGATCGGATCGAAGCTCGACGACGAAGGCAACATTCAGGTTACGATCAAGGATTCGGGCATCGGAATCGACGAAGCGATCCGCGATCGTATCTTTAATCCGCTGTTCAGCACCAAGCCCGCGGGCATGGGCATGGGCCTGTCGATCTGTCGAAGCATTATCGAGGCGCATGGAGGCCGACTCTGGGCCTCGCCGGGCACACCCCACGGCACTGATTTCCAGTTCACGATTCCAAACGCCAACCGGCTTCTAAAGTCCGCATGACAATGGCTCTGTTTGCAAAAGCCCAGTCGGGAGCTCTCGTCGCGCTAAGCCTCGACCTTGGCCGCCAGCCGCATCCCGACAGCTTCCAGAATAAGCACGTGCGCGCGGTCGACGATCTCGTCGAGCGACGGGGTCCGCGCGAACATCGCCTTGGCCTCGGCCATCAACTCATCGCGGCGCGGAAGCTGGGGCAGGTGCCAGGTCGCCAGCACCTCGGTGGTGCGATTGCGGGCGCGGGATACCGCCTGCTGGAGCGCGGTGAGTTCCGCGCCGTGGAGCGCCGCCATGATCGCAAGCGCGATCCGGTCTGAGCTGAAGCTTGCGGCGAGCTGCTCGGAAGCCCTGGTGAGCGCGCGCCCGCCGACCGGCTGCTCGTTGCGCACCAGTTGCTCCGGCGGCGACTTGAGATTCCAGACGACACCGCACCAAGCCAGCGCCTTCAGGACGTAGAACGTCGGGTCGATCTCCCACCATCGGAAGCCCTGGCGGACGCTGCTCTGGCAGGCGTGATGATTGTTGTGCCAGCCTTCGCCCATCGTCATAAATGCCAGAAGCCAGTTGTTGCGGGAATCGTCGCCCGTCACGTATCGCTTGCGGCCGTGCACGTGGGCGAGCGAATTGATGCAGAACGTGGCGTGATAGACCGCAACCGTGCTCCAGAAAAATCCGACCGCAAGGCCGGGCCAGCCGGCGATGACGAAGCACAGCACGGCAAGAATGGCGGGCGGCAAGAGCTGCAATTTGTGCAGCAGCCTCAATTCGGGGTAGCGCGCGAAATCGGCGATCCTGACCAGATCGGTCGTGTCATGGCGCCGCGCAAAAATCCAGCCGAGATGGCTGTACACGAAGCCCTTGTGACGCGGCGAATGGACGTCCTCTTTGGTATCGGAGTGCAAATGATGGTGGCGGTGCTTGGCGGCCCACCACAGAACGCTCTTCTGGGCGGTGGACTGCGCCACGAATGCGAGAATGAACTGGAAGGCCCGACTGGTCGAATAGGCGCGATGCGAGAAGTACCGGTGATAGCCCGCGCCGATCGCGAAGATACGCACCCAGTAAAGCGTTATGCCAAGAGCGACCGAAGACCAGGTGATGCCGGTCCAGACCGCCGCGAAGCACGCCAGATGCACCAGCACGAAGGGAATCGACGACGGATACATGATGTCGTCGACGTCGCCGGCGCAATCAATCTCGTGGCGTTCGGTCATTTCTCTTTTTCGCTTTCCCGTTGCTTCGGCCGGTTGGTTGCTTGATCTCGACAGGTGCAACGCGCGACGGAGTTCGATTTTTCCGATACCGCGTGCCGCTGAACTGTCGCGGGCCGCCGCCACCGGATCCGCGTGTTATTCCCTAGTCGCGGCTTTTGCGGCGCATTCCTGTGCGGCGCATTTCTGGTCTATTCCGGGGCGCATCTGCCTGGACATACGCCCGCAGCAAAAAGAAATAGCCCCGCGACTGGCGGACCAGACGCGGGACCATGACCGCAAACCTTGCCAGTACATCCGTGGCCAAGGCGCTATGGCTTTCAGCGCCGTCGATCAGACGGCGCGCAGATTGTCGGCCGAGGACTTGCCGGTCCTGCGATCGGCGACAACCTCGAAGGAAATCTTCTGGCCTTCATTGAGGCTGTGCATTCCGGCGCGCTCGACCGCGCTGATGTGCACGAAGACATCCTTGCCGCCATCGTCCGGTTGGATGAAGCCGAAGCCTTTTTGTCCGTTAAACCACTTCACGGTTCCCGTCGCCATTGGGAGCCTTTCCTATAAATGCGAGTGCATGTAAGCCGCGCGCAAACGCAGCCGGTTGGTCGAGGTCAGGATGAATGTCGTCAGTCAGGCGCGCTGCTCGCGGCGAGGCCAAGTCGTTCGGCCATAAACTCGATGCGCCAGTATAAGGATTATAGCGCGATTTCGCAAGCCGGCTTCAATCGGGGGGCGTTCTTCGCTCGATTAAACTTTGCCGTTAATTGGCCCTTTTAACGCTGGATCGCGGCTCCGAAAGAATATTGCAAGGCGGGGTGGAGATCGACTGGCGTCGGCGACCGAAAAGGCGCAGGCTGATTCATGGACACAACATTGAACTATGCGATTGGTATCGTTGTCGTCGCCGGCGCGTTCGCCCTGGCCATCGCGATTCTTGTTTGGTGAGGCTGCCGTTCCTCAGCGGATCGTGGATCAGCCTGCGATCGCCACTTTCTTCGGCTTGACCCGGAACATTTGAAATCCCTGGTCGGCAATTGCCTTCTCGATGGCAACGCGATCCAGCTTGTGTGGCGGGTTTCTGTCCGGCGCAACGACGCCGACGGCGTGCCAAGGTCCATGCCGCGGAGGCAGCGTTCGCCCGCCCGGATCGGCGGCAAACGCCTGCAGCCCTTTGTTTGCCTCCGACTTGAAGATGAAGATGCGCATGGTCTTACCCCGTATTGCATAAGGCCGCCGCCCGGTTGCGAGCGACGGCCCTTGATCAGCTCAATGGAGAGGAGACGCTCACGCGATTTCGATGGCGCCGACGGCGAGCTTGCCGCTGCGTGGATCGGTCTGGGTGTCGAACTTCACCTTCTGGCCCTCGCGCAGGCCGTTGATGCCGGCGCGCTCGAGCGCGGTGGCATGGACGAACACGTCCTTCTCGCCGTTGTCCGGCTGGATGAAGCCGAAGCCTTTTTGATCGTTGTAGAATTTCACTGTGCCCATGGTCATGGGATTGTCCTTTCACTGCGCCGTGCACGAGGGATGTGGCGCACGACCATCGTGGCCATTTTCCCAATTCGTCGATCTTGGAGAGAAGGTCTGAAACGTGCGCGCCGTCATTGACGAGGCGAAGCGGCCCAGTTGTCCGGCCAAATATCGATATCCACCCAAGTAGGCGCAAACAGCGCCGAATACAAGGCGCGGATGCCGGCCTTTAGGTGCTGGTTAATGTTTTCGGGCGTCGACGAGATAGCCGAATATCGTGGTTTCACCGAGCTTCTTGCAGGCCTCCAGCCGGTGCAGGCCTTCGACCAGCACAAATCGTTCGCCGTCCCGGCGCACCAGGATCGGCGTGAGCTGGCCCTTCTGCAAGATGCTTTCGGCGAGCTCGTCGACCACGCCGGGCTTGAGCGTCGCCCGGCGCTTGACCGGAACATAGATGTCGGCGATTGAAAACGGCTCGCGCTTCATCATGATCGCAACGTCCAGGCGATGCGCGCCGGCGGCAGCCGATCAGAACCGTGGTGGTCCGGAACGGTCTCGCATGCCGGTGCGTTGCGCTTGCGCCTTTTCCTCCAACAGCTTCTTCTTGCGCGGATCGGCGATCAACCCTTCACGTTGCGCCTTCTTGCGAGCCAGCTTCCGCGCCCGGCGGATGGCTTCGGATTTTTCTCGGTTCTTCTGTTCGGACGGTTTCTCGTAGGATCGACGGCGCTTTATCTCGCGGAATATGCCCTCGCGCTGCATCTTCTTTTTCAACACGCGCAAGGCTTGATCGATGTTGTTGTCGCGAACGAGAACCTGCAAGGGATATCCTTTTCTTTGTTGGAATCTGAATAGCCGATCGCGCTTGCTGCGCTATTGGCCAGACGGCAGAGCTAGATCGGCCGATGGCCGGAAGCGGACATCGGGGCCGGGCAGCAATTTGCAAGCTTGGCGGCGCTAGCGCGGCTTATCCGCGATTGGGTGACCGAACCGTAGCCGATTGCCCACCAGGGGTCGAGGAAATTCGGCAAAGCGACACGTGAAGCCTTTACCCTTGGCGGCTATCGATTCTCCGATGCGTCTGCTTCCGGCGTGTCGTCGACTGAATCGCTTTCTGACCTCGGCGTGGACAGTCTGATGAAATCTTCCAAAACCCTGGCTATCAACAACTGACGCCGCGGATCCTGGGCGGTCGGCGAAGTGGCGAACAGCGAGAGCAGATAACGCGCTTTGTCTGCGGCCTCCTCCCAACTCATCGCCGGATCTGCAAGAAGTTGCTCCTCCAAAGCCGTCTGCCGGCTGCGCAAGAGGGTTTCGTTGGCTTCGATTTCGGTCAAAAGGCGCCGCAGTTCGGTGGCTTTTTGCGCGGCCAGCCCGCGGTGCCGATCGAGGTTAACCGTGCGATTGGTCATGGTGACGATCTCCAGCGCAGAAGGGGTACCTCGCGCTGCGCTTAGCACTCAGGCGACGCGACTTATACCGGTCAGTTCAGCGACCTTCCTGATCTGCGCGACAGCCGCGAGTCCTCCAGTCGTCTTCGTAAGCAGATCGAGCGTTTCATCGTCGTCGTCGCCAACCGGCGTCAACGCCTGGTCGAGATAGGCGCGCGCCTTCGGATCGCGGGCCATCGCCATCGCCAGCAGGACGAGCCGGGCAATCAATCCGGCAATAACGGCGTGCTTGTAGACGGTTCCCCAGGCGAAGCGCGGCCAAAACGCCCAGTGGCTTTCGCGCGGCAGGCCGGGCCGGCGTTCTGAAGGGTGCTTCAAGCGAATCAGGCCGCCTTGAAGGGGATGAACGTTTTCGAGTTTCGACGTCATTGCGAACGCGACCAGCACCTTGATCAGGCGGCCTGTCGGCACTCCGGTCGCAATCGCCCGTCGCAACAGCGTCTTCATATGACTTGGCGTGTAAAAAAGCGACCAAGCCTCGCTGTAGATTGACCGCCATTCCTCCGCACTCATTTTCGGATGGGCAGTGCAAATGTGTTCGACGTCGTACACGTTCAGATCGGGCTCCATGTAGACGTCCTGCTTCCAGAGAATCTTGTGATCCTCCGAACCAGGCAGCGGCGTGAGGCAGAAAAACTCCAGCGCATCCAGGGGCAACTCTCGCTGGATGATCGCGATATCGCGGCGAATGGTCTCCGGCGTGTCGGCGGGAAATCCCAGGATGTAGCCTGCGAACGTCATGATGCCTTGCGCCTTCCAGGCGAGCAGCATCCTGCGGTATTCGGTGATCTTGTTCTGGCGTTTCTTGGCGGCCGCCAGATTTTCCGGATTGATATTCTCCAGACCGATGAAGACACGCGTCACGCCGGCCCGCTTTGCCTTTTCCACGAAGTTCTCGATCTTGTGGCACAGCGTGTCGACCTGGATCATCAACCCGAGCGGAATGCCAGCCTTCTCGCGAAGCTCGATGAGGCGGTCGAAGATCGCCTCCCAATCTTTGTTGCGCGCGAAATTGTCGTCGGTGATGAAGAATTTGTGAATGCCGTCAGCCCAATTGAGGCGCACCAGCGCCTCGACATCGTCAGCCGAACGATGCCGCGACTTCCGGCCCTGTACATTGATGATGGTGCAGAACGAGCATTGGTAAGGGCATCCGCGGCCGGCGTCGAATGTCGTGCTTAGCCCGAGTGTGCGTTTGAGATAGCGTTTCGGCAGATATGGCACGGGTGTGCCGTCGAGCGCCGGAAGGTCGTTGACGAATTGTATTCGGAGGCGAGCTGGCCGTTGGCCGCGTCGCAGAGCACGGTGTCGAGCCGTCCTTCGGCCTCGCCGGCAAACATGGCGACCCCCAAACTCCGGCACGCATCGAGCCCGACCGCACGCCCGTC
Organism: uncultured Alphaproteobacteria bacterium; assembly: GCA_963702635.1. Taxonomy (GTDB): domain Bacteria; phylum Pseudomonadota; class Alphaproteobacteria; order Rhizobiales; family Xanthobacteraceae; genus Z2-YC6860. The sequence goes on along the minus strand of CAVPDL010000001.1, from coordinate 244,098 downwards.
GAGCATCGACAGACACCCGGAGACATGAAAGCCACCCATTGCGACCGGAATCCCGGCGTCCCGGAAAGGGCGCGCAATATCGAGGGCGCGGGGATATTGGTTGGTTTGAACGCCCACGAGCGCCACGAGCCCGAGATTGCCGTGGCGTTTGAATCGGGCGAGAAGCGCCGGTACATCGACGCGCGTGTTGGTTTCGTCGATCGCTTCGATGTCGATCGCGACATCTTCGCCCAGAACCTGCCGCTTCGCGCAATCGGCGGCGATCCCGTAAAGCGCGGCCAGTGAGTTAGAGGGGATCATCGCCCGCCACCAGCGGATGACGTATCCATCGTCGTCATAATGTGACGGCTTGATCAGGATGAGCTGGAAGCGGCGCGCCGCGACGCTGATCTTCTGCAAGGGCAAATCCCGTCAGGTAGAAACAGGACGCACTGTGACAAGGATGTCAAGCGCGACGGTCAAGTTCACTTCGTGCCCGGTCCGAAGGCTGGAATGGTCCAGATGAACCGATCTGGTCGCTTGTTGTTTGGAACCGGCGCCGTTAGGGCGCAACACGCCGTCCAGCGTGCGCTCCTTTCCGGCGAATGTCGAGGCAGCAGCCCAATCCGAGGGCAAAATCGAAATATACCTCCCGATTCGACCTTAATAACGAAACTTGCCTATCAATGACCGCCGGAACGGCGCAATGGAAGCACCGCGGCATACGAGTCCGGCGATTTCACGGATGAACTCAGATCGCACTCCAACACATTGCGTTCGAACCCTTCACCATCGCTTTTGATACGATACTTGCGGTCGATGGCTTGAATCTCCTCCGGCATGTGACGGACCACCCTGAACAACCCGGTTTTTCCACCAGCCGGCTTGTATTCAACGGACTGTCCAACGGCAAATTTGTAACTCATGCACTGATCTTTCTGGCCTGCATCCGGTTCCGCTGATGCCCGCCTAAACTAGCCGGTTCCCAACGGGAAAGTCCAATTCATGGAAGACCACGCAACGCTCCGTTCGCACGGAACGTCCGTCGGCCGAAGCCTCGACAGCGAAAGCTGCGGGCTAACTAAGCCATCTGCTGCTGGTGGCGCAACTGGGCAGGGGTTGGCACGCGGCCGGGATTTGCAGGCTGAAACTGCGCAAAAAGCCGGACGGCCTTGAGATCGGGGAACGTAATGTGACGTTCGTCCACGCAGATCATGCCCTCCGCCTTGAGCCGCGCCAGCGTGCGGTTGACATGCGGCACGCTTAAGCCGAGCGCGTCGCTCATCATTTCCTGGGTGAACGGCAGATCAAAGGCGGACCCAGTGACGAGCCCAACCATAGTCAAACGCGAATGGATTTCGAGCAGCAAGTGCGCGAGCCGTTCCATGGGCGATCGCCGGCCGATATCGATGATGTGCTCGGCATAGATCGTCGCCTCCTGCACCGCGAGCCAAGTCAGCGCGAGAGCAAATTGCGGCCGTGCATAGCACAGCGCCACGAAGGCTTCGAGTGAGCAGACTTGCAAATTCATGTCGCTGACGGCGATCACGGACTGGGCTGCGCGATCCAGGAAGCTGCCCGGCAGGCCGACGACGTCTCCGGGCAGGACGAAACTGACGATCTGGCGTTTGCCGTTCCGCAACAACTTGTAGCGGGCGGCGTATCCGTCCTTGACGAAGCAGAGCTTGCAGAATTCGTACCCGTCGAGGACCAGATCGCGACGCTTCTTCACCGGCTGTTCGGATTCAATGACAGCGCGAAGAGCGCCGAGGTCCGAGGGTGTCAGGGTAACGTGGTTTTGCAGACGCGCGATAAAGGGGTCGCTGCTTCGAGCGTCCTTTGGCTTGGGCGCACGAAGCGGCAGATCGGTCGTTCTCAGGGATAAGCCAGGCATTTCGTAATCTGAATCAATAAGGGCGATTAAAGCTACCCCTACTAAAGACGGTCACTATCGGCCGACGGAGAAAATTGAGCCGAATAGGAGGACCACGTGACCATTCCCAAGTCGATTTTTGAAAATTCCGTGTCGCGGCGCGCGCTGCTGCGGCAAGCGGTCGCAACCGGTACCGGCCTCGGGGCCCTTTCGTTCAGCAACCCGTTTGGGTTCGTGCCCCAGGCCGCGGCCGCAGAGCACCCGCCGCTGGGCACCTGGCCGGAAGGCTCTTCCGGTCCAACAGTGTCGATCGGCGCCGCGGTGCCGCGAACTGGCACCTATGCGGTGCAAGGCGAGGACGAACTCAAAGGCATGCAGCTCGCGGTCGAGCACATCAACAGCGGCCATGAACTGATCAAGAAGATATCGCCCAAGACCAAGAAAGGCGTGCTCGGCAAGGAAGTGAAACTTTTGATCGCCGACTCGGGCGCCAAGCCGAACATCGCCGTGCAGGCCCAGCAGCGCTTCATCACTGAGAACAAGATCGTGCTGATGACCGGCTCGACCTCGAGCGCGGTCGCGGTCGCGACGAATAAGCTCGCGCAGCGCGAGCACGTGCTCTATGCCGTTGCCATATCCGGCTCCAATGACACCACCGGCAAGGATTGCGTGCGCTACAGCTTCCGCCAGTGCTATTACGGTCAAACGGCGGCGGCGGCAATCGGGCCGGTGCTGGTCAAGCAGTTCGGTAAGAACAAGAAGGCCGCTTATCTCACGCCCGATTACACCTACGGCCATACGGTGACCAAGTCGATGCAGGACTATCTCGCCACCGCGGGGTGGACCACGGTCACCAATCAGGTCGCGCCACTCGGCGCGCCGGACTACTCGTCCTATCTGCTCAACGTGGCCAACTCGGGCGCGGAGTTCCTGCTCAACGTCAATTGGGGCCATGACGCCGTATTGTCGATCCAGCAGGCCAAGCAGTTCGGCGTGCTCGACAAGATGAAGCTCGTCATTCCGTACCAGACGCCGTTCCTTGCGCCGGAGACCGGCGGCGGCCTGCTCGCTGGCGTCTATGCCGCGACCGACTTCTGGTGGACGCTCGAGGACAAGTATCCGCTCGCTAAAATGTTCGTTGCAGAGTTCCAGAAGAAATACAACTCCAGGCCGGATTGGGGCGCCAACAACGCCTACATGCAATTCGCGATGTGGGCGCGCATGGTCGAAGAGGCGGGCAGCTTCTATCCGCCCGACGTCATCAAGGCTTACGAGAAGGGCGAAACCTTCGCGTCGACAGTCGGCGATGTGCACTTCCGCGCCGCTGATCATCAACTCGTGCGGCCGGTCATTATCGTGCGCGGCAAGCAGGCGAAGGACATGAAGAACAAAGAGGACTTCTGGGAAGTTCTCGAAGTCGTTCCGGGCGAAGGGCTGATGCAGAAGCCCGACGCGTTCGGTTGCCAGCTTGGCGACTATTCGTAAGGAGACTAGCGGCGCGTCGGCGCCGCGGGCAATAATGTTTGCCTGCGGCGCCGGACCTGCCGCCACCGGTGCGGCGTCCGCGTCCATCCGCGAACCGATATGATCGCCGTGCTATGATTACTTGGCCCAATTTCGTCTCGCAGTTGTTCAACGGCCTGGCGTTGGGGGCGCTGCTGGCGCTCATCAGCTCGGGGCTCACCATCATTTACGGCACGCTCGGGGTCCTGAACTTGGCGCACGGCGCCATGTTCATGCTTGGCGGTTATGCGGGCTACGTCGCCTTCACCTATACCGGCTCCTTCATCGTCGCGGTCGCCGCAGGCTCCCTGTTCGTGATGATGGTCGGGCTGGCGATGGAGCGGGTGATCATTCGCCATTTCTACAGCCGTCCCCACGAAGACCAGCTTCTGGTCACGTTCGGTCTCGGCATGGTTTACGTCGAGATCGTGCGTTTCTTCTTCGGCAGCCTCTCCAAGGTCGTGCCGCCTCCGCCGTTGTTCCAGGGCATCACCTCGGTGGGCTTCATGTTCTATCCGACCTATCGCCTCGCGGTGGTTGGCATCGTCGCGGTGGCGCTGCTCGCGCTGTTCGTCGTGCTCTACCGCACACGGCTGGGCATGATCGTGCGCGCCGGCATTGAGGACTCCACGATGGTCGACTCGCTCGGCATCGACGTCTACCGGGTCTTTATGGTGGTGTTCGGAATCGGCGCGATGGCGGCGGGCTTCGCCGGCATCGTCAATGCCCCGGTCGTATCGCTCGCCCCCGACATGGGCGAAGCGATCCTGGTGCAGACTTTCGTCGTCGTTGTTATTGGCGGCGTCGGATCATTCCCAGGAGCGGTGCTCGGCGGTTTGATCGCCGGCGAGCTCATCAGCCTCACTTCGATGGTCGATCCGAGTTACGCTTACGTCGTGCTGTTCGCGGCGATGACGCTCGTGCTGCTGCTGAGGCCGCACGGGCTGCTCGGCGCGCGGGGCCGCGAATGAACGCGCCGGCGTGATGCTCAAGCAACGTCCTTTTCTGATCGAGGCGCTGACCGCGGTCGGCCTGTTCGTCGCGCCATTCGTGCTGCCCTACCTCGGGTTCGCGCCCAACACGGTCAACCGCATCCTGGTTTGGGGCCTGTTCGGCATCGGCTTCGATATCCTGTTCGGCTACACCGGGTTGTTATCGTTCGGCCAGTCGGCGTTCTACGGCACCGGCGGCATCGTCGCAGCCTATCTGCTGGTACGCGCCGGCTTCCCCTACGTCATACTGGCGCTGATCGTCGGCATGGTCGCGGCGGCCGTCACCGGCTACCTGGTCGGGCTGATCGCACTGCGGCGCACCGGCATCTATTTCGCCATGATCACAGTTGCGATCGCGGAAGTGTTCTACTTCTTGGAGTTCAATCCGCTGGCGGCGTGGACCGGCGGCGAGAACGGCATTCCCGGCGTTCCGACGCCGACGCTCTATCTCGGCTTTACCACCATCCATTTCGAGACCGGCTGGTCGCTCTACCAATTCCTCGCGGTTTGCTATTTCGTTGGCATCGTCATTGCGCTGCGCATCGTGCGCTCGCCGGTCGGCGCCATATTCAGCGCGATCCGCGAGAACCCGCTGCGCGCGGCCGCTGTCGGCCACAACATTCACGGCTACAAGCTCGCCGCCTTCGTGATTGCGGCGGCCTACGCCGGATTTGCCGGCGGCCTGCTGGGAGTGCTGCAAGCCTTTATGCCGCCCGAGGCCTTCACCTTCGACACCTCCGGTCAGTTGGTGATGCAGACCGCGATCGGCGGGCGCGGCACGCTGTTCGGTCCGCTGGTCGGTGCCACGGTCTGGCTGTTCCTGCAGGACTTTCTTCAGGCTGCGCTTGACCTTGGAGCGGCTTGGAAGCTTGTGCTGGGAATCGTTTTCGTGCTGCTGGTGTGCTTCCTGCGCCGCGGCATCATTGGCGGTATCGAGGATCTCTACGCCCTCGCCACGGGCCAACACACGGGGGAGGCCGAGCCGAAGGATCAGCCCGTCCCGGGCATAACTGCCGAGCGCGATCAGCAGGCCGCGGTAGCCGAGGCCGCCGGACAATCGGCGGCCGCCCCGATGCCGGCGCGCCAAAGCGCGCCATGCGGAGGCATCGGGCCGATCCTGCAAGCTACTGGCCTGACCAAGCATTATGGCGGGGTCGTCGCCAACAGCGAAATCGATTTCACGGTGAACTACGGCGAACTGCGCGGCATCATCGGCCCGAACGGCGCAGGCAAAAGCACTTTCTTCAAGATGCTGACCTGCGAGGTGCCGCCCACCTCCGGCAGCATCAGGTTCGAGGGCCGTGACATCACCGGCATGAATGTCACCGACGTCTGTCAGCTCGGCCTGACCAAGAGCTATCAGGTCAATCAGTTGTTCACGCGCCTGACCGTTCGCGAAAATCTGACGATTGCCGCATTGGCCGAGCTGCGCGGCAAGTTCCGGCTCGATCTGCTGCGGCCGACGGCAAGCATTCCCGGCTTGCGCGATCTGGTCGAGCACACCCTCGAAATGATCGACCTCACCGGCCGCGCCGACACCCGGGTTGCGGCGCTGGCCTACGGCGAAAAGCGCCGACTGGAGATCGGCTTGGCGCTTGCCACCTCGCCGAGCCTCCTGCTGCTCGACGAGCCGCTCGCCGGCATGAGCCCGCTCGAGCGCATGGAGACGGTCAAGCTGCTGAAATCCATCAGCCTGGGCCGCACCACGATCATCATCGACCACGACATGGACGCATTGTTCGAATTGGCAGAGCGCGTCACCGTGCTGCAGGAGGGTCGCGTTCTGGTGGAGGGTACGCCTCGGGAGATCAAGGGCAATGCTGCCGTTCAGGAGGCCTATCTCGGCGGAGTTCGCGAACAATGAGCCTGCTCGAGGTCAGCGGACTGAACACCTACTACGGGGACTCGCACATCCTGTTCGACGTTGCGCTACGTGTGGAGCGTAACGAGGTGGTGGCCCTGCTCGGCCGCAACGGCGCGGGCAAGAGCACCACCCTCAAAAGCCTGATGGGCGTTGTGACGCCGCGCAGCGGATCCGTCATGTTCGACGGCGTCGAAATCGCCGGCCGGAAGAGCCACAGCATCGCGCAGGCCGGCATGCAGCTCGTGCACGAAGACCGCCGCATTTTCGGCAGCCTCAATGTGGAAGAAAACCTCGTCCTCGCCGGATTGACGGCGCCCAAGCGCTGGCCGCTCGACCGCGTCTACCAGATGTTTCCGCGGCTCAAGGAGCGGCGCGGCAGCCGCGGCACCGACCTGTCCGGCGGCGAGCAGCAAATGCTGGCGATCGCGCGCGGACTGATCCGCGATCCGAAGATCCTCCTGCTCGATGAGCCGTTTGAGGGACTGGCGCCGATCATCGTGCACGATCTGCTGGCGACGTGCCGTGTGCTTGCGGATGCGGGTCAGACCATCGTGGTCGTGGAGCAGAACATTTCCGCCGCGATGAGCCTCGCCAACCGCGTCTACATCATCAACAACGGCCACATTGTCGAATCGATGTCGGCACAAACGGTTCGAGACCAACCTGAGCGGCTGCACCGGCACCTCGGCGTCTAGCGTGCCTCGGCGGGCCCCTGTCGCAATAGTCGCGACGATCTCTACGATCTCGTTTTCGCTCCGGGTGCGTGCTCGGTAGCGAATCCAAGCCACTAGCATCTTGTCGTCGCGCCGGCCGAGAGAAACGTGACGGTCAAGCGGCAGCGGGATACGTCAGCGTTCCGGATGAGTTTGCCTTTGCAGCCTCTGTGAGGCCTGCCGGCACTATGTTTCCCGGCCCAATGATGTGAAAAACGGATTGACCCGCAAACAATAAGTAATCGGCGATGATGCGCCGATGACAGCGCCACCACAGCGTTTCCGCGCACATGATTGCACAGTGCTCTGTGCGGCCAATCTCGCGCAAGCGCGCAAGGCCGTCTCGGAATTCATTGCTTATCGCGTAGTCGGCATAATTGTGAAAGCTCTGATTCTTCCAGAACCCGTTCACGTCGACTGGGATTTCGCGTTGCCGCCCACGGAGCCCGCCAAGCGCGGGGAGGTGCTCGTATCCGATCTGGAACTCCATGAGGGCAGGCGGCAGAACATCATAGTTGTATTGGGGATTGGTGCGTGACCGCGGGACGGTGCGCACGTCGGCGATGAGCGTAACGCCAGCGCTTCTGACCAGGTCGATGAATTCACCCAGAGGCCGCGTCGAATGGCCGATCGTATGGAATGGCTTTGTCATGCTCGGGCCTGCGCTAGTCCGGCGCCTTTGCGATCTCAGCAAGTTTCTGTCTCAACCGGCGCATTTCTTCGAAACGCTCAGTCACGTCGCGCACGATTGCAGCCATGCCACTCATTCTATCCGCCTGTGTCCTTAACGGCACAATGGTGAACTCGACCGAGATCGTTGTGTCGTCCTTTCGAAGGGCCGGGACGGAGAGCACGTCACCTTCTCCATAGCGGCTATGGCCGCTTTCCATGATTTGGCGAAAGCCATCCCAGTGTCGCTGCCGCAGCCGTTCCGGAATGATGAGGTCGAGCGAGCGTCCAATCGCTTCGCCGCTGGCATGCCCGAAGATGCGTTCAGCGCCCGGATCCAGAGGCGAATGACGCCGTCACGGTCGGCGGCAATGATCGCTTCTGAGCGAGTGAGCAGTATGGCCTGGGCGATCAGCTCGGAAAAATCCACAATGGCACCAGGGTCATGGCAAGGTTAGCGGCCGAGACGTCTCAGGGCCTTGCCCTTGTGTAAGGCAACATGGTCCGTTCTGTCGCTTTTGATCTCGTACTGAGGATCATCTTTGCTGGCATGGTGGACGTAGCCTTTGTAGTTCACGTCCTTGGTATGAACCCGCACGATACGGCCCCTGACTCGGCCGGCCTCCGAATTCCAACTGACGTGATCGCCGCGCTTGAACGTCTTAGACATGTCGCCGCCTGCCGCTCCCCACTTAGAGCCCCGCCAAGCGCCAATCCGGCGCCAGCCGATGGCCGAGACCGGCGCTTTCGATGATCGCCAGGCCGATTTTTTCCGCCTCAGTGACAATGCCCTGGGGGTCGGCGAGGCGGGTGAACGCGCCGTCGCGGTAGACAACGCGGCCGTCGACCAGCACGATGCGCACGTCGCTGCCCTTGCCGGCTGTCACGAAGCTCGACAGCGGCCGGTGCAGCACGCCCACATAGGGCTTGTTCAGGTCGAAAATGGCGATGTCGGCGTGTTTGCCGGCTTCCAGGGAGCCGATCTCGCTCTCCAGTCCCAGCGCCTTGGCGGCGTTGATCGTCGCCATCTCGAGTGTGCGCTCGATCGGCATCCGGGTCGGGTCGAGATGCCGGACGTGCTGCATCAGGGTGCAGACCTTCATCTGCTCGACCATGTCGACGGAATAGTCGACCATCGGGCCGTCGGTGCCAAGCGCCGTATTGACTCCGGCGCGCTGCGCGTTGGCAAACGGCGATATGCCGCCACCGCGAATGGCTTCGCTGCTCGGCGTGTAGACAAAGTTTGAGCCGACGCGCGCCATCTGCTCGATATCGAGCTCGGTCACGTGGATGCCATGGATCAGGATCCAATGCGGGTCGAGGATGCCGAGCTGCATCAAATAGCGCACGTCGGTGCGGCCGGTCTCGCGCAGGTATTTCAGAAAGCCCTTCTCCAGCGAGAACGTGCCGCCGGAGATGTGCGCGGTAATCTTCAAGCCGAGGCGGTTGGCTAGCTCGTAGCCGCGACAGATCAGCTCCTCCGTGCTCATGCCGGCGGCCACCCAGTGGGCGTTGGATTCGATGGCCATGCCGAACCGCACCAATCCGTCGTGCTTGCCGTTCCAGCGCGAAACCTCCTGCTCGAATTCCGTCAGCGCCTGGTCGAGGCTTAGGGGATGGCGCGGGTTGCCCGGTGTCTTGCAGCGCAACTCCTTGGCGTACACTTGGCGGATGCCGATCTCGGCCTGCGGCTCGATCGACGCGGCAACCAGCTCAGGCGTGGTTGTCGTCACCGAATGATTGAGCGAGCACGTGGTGCCGGTCGCGAGCATCTCCATGCCGGCGAGGTAACTTGAAACGCGCATCGCCGAGGCGTCGAGCTTGAGCGACAGCGGCAGCAGGATGTCCGTCACCCAGTCTTCCAGAAGCAAGCCATCGGCTATGCCCTTGAACAGCGTGTACCAGTGATGCTGGTGCATGTTGATCAGGCCAGGCATGACGATCGATCGCGTGGCGTCGATGACGTCATCGAATCCGCCTGGTGCGGGACACTGTGCCGACGGCCCGACGGCGGAAATCCTGGCGCCATCGACAGTCACGAAGCCGCCCGGATAGACGCGGCGGTTCGGGTCGACGGTGATGACGGTTCCGTTCCTGATCAGCAGCCGGGTCATCGAGGTGCCCACTCTGCCAGCGGTGACGAGCTATAGCGAGCGCCTATGCCGTCCCGGCGACCAGCCGAGCGGCGCGAGATGGGTGCGGCCGACCTGCATCGGTTCGTCCTCCAGCGGCGTCGCCATGGTGGCATTCCAGCGATTGACGAAACCGGTCGCGGCGATGGCGCGCGACGATCTCGACGATCTCGTTTTCGCTCCAGTGCTCGCGCAGTTCTGCGAACATCTCGTCGGTGACGGCGTTCGGCGCATGCCCGGCAGCCGCGCGCAACCGCGAGCGCCGCCTTCTCGGCGGCGCTGAACAGCGGGCTCGCCGCAACAGCCGTAACGGCCGCGAGCTTTTCCGCGCTGACGCCGAAATGCAGCGCGCCGCTTGCGGTGTGCGCCATCGAATAGGCGTCGCCGGCTGAGCGGCTTGCCACATGCGCGATCAGGCGCTTGAGGCCGCGATCGACCTGGCTGTCCGGTCCCCAGATCGCGCCCTGCAGCGTCGACGAAGGCGCGGACGAGCTTCGGATTGCGCTGCATCGTCAAGACGCTGTTCGGCACGAAGCCGAGCGACTTGAAGAAGCGAGTCGAACTGCTCCTTCAGCTCCGGCGAATGCCCGGGCGGCAGCGGATCGAGCCGGCCACGCCGGTTACCGCACGTTCTGCAGGAGCAGCAGCAGCCCGCCGACCACGGCGATGTTGGCGACCATGCCGTTCTGCATGCCGATCCGCATCGGCGGCACGTCGACCTCCCAGAACCGCAGCAAGCAGCAGCGAGGCGACGACCGTGAACACGATCGAGAATGATCACGCCGATGTCGGCGTGCCAGTTGAACAGGACCATGGCGAGGCGACGAACTCCATGATCTGGCCGACCCAGAACGTCACCTTGGGCATCGGCGCCTTGAACTTGGTCAGGCGCGCGATGTGGTCGTCGATGTGGAATTTCTGCAGGTTGCGGATGCCGATGATCAGGAACAGCGCGACGATCAGCAGCCGGCCGACGCTGTCAAGCATCGACGCGTCGTTTGGATAAAGCCCGTGCATGATTTCCCTCCCCTGAAACTCCGTGCGGTGTTTTCAGCACACTTTTGAGAGATCGACGGGATGCCGCGAGTGCAGCGCGGCTCCCTCGCTGGGGTGAGGGGGTTAGGATTCTCGATAGGCTCTAACCCCTCACCCGCCTGCTTCGCTCGACGACTTCTCCCTATGGGAGAGGTGAAGCGTGCTTGCGGCAGCGCCGATTTGATATTCGCGATTCTCCCTTACTGATTTGGATCTACGCCACCTTGCCGGCCTGGCTGGCCTTCTGCTTGGCCCAGTAGTCGGCCTGCGCCTTGGTCATCTTCAGCTTGTCCATGTCCTCGTAGCCCGGCGCCATCGAGGCGTCGGTGCCGGCCATGACCTGGTGGTGCTCGATGTTGAGCAGCCGCAGCCAGCTCTGCTGGCCGAGCGTGAGGCCGATCATGCAGCCGAGCTCGACCAGCTCCGGCTCGCTGAAGTTCTTGTGCATGCGATCCCAGAACGCATCGTCGGTGTTGAGATGCCAGACGATCGCCTCGGCATAGGCCAGCGCCGCCTTCTGGCGCTCGTTGTACCTGGTGGACTTTTCGAAATTGAGCAGGTCCATGACGTGGTCCTCGATCAGCGCGCCGCTGATCGTCGGACTTCACCGAGCGCTGGTTGCCGCAATACTCGCACTGCACCGAGCGCGAGACGTAGAGCCGGCACAGCTCCTTGATGGAGTGATCCAGCACGCCGTTGTGGAACAGGTTCTTCCACGAATCGGCAAAGAACCAGAAGCAGGCCGGCACATGGGCGCGCACCGCGGTGCTCTCCGGGCGCGGCGTGCCCTCGCGCTGGCAGCGCTCCATCTCGGCGCGCATCTTGGCGTCCATCTTTTCCAGCGGGACGTAGCTGATCCGTTGCTTGGCCATCGTCTTGCTCCTTTCGTCGTCCGTTATTCCGCAGCCTGGATGTTGACCGCGCGGCGGCCGGTGTCCTGCGCCTTGGCGTAGTCGGCGGTCGCCTGGTACTCGGTCTTTGCCGGTCTTGGCTTCGATGCCGCAGACTTGGCGGGCGAATGCCGCGAACGGGCCGGAGCCGGTGAACTCGGCGCGCTTCATGGTCAGCGACAGCAACGTCTGCAGCGGCGTGCCGTTGAAGTTCTCGAACATGAACAGCCGGCTGCCCCAGTCGGTGAGATAGAGGTCGCGGATCACGCGGGCGATCTTGACGCGGTCATAGGCCTCGCCGGTCGCGCCCTTGTTGAGCTTCTCGAACCACGGCCGCATCGCCGGGTTCTGCCACTGCGCCTCGGTCGGGAACATGATGGCGCTGCGCCCGCACAGGTCGATCAGCTCGTCGACCATCGCCGCCGAAGTTCTGCAGGAAGTAGACGCGGCCCCAGTTGAAGAGCTGGATGTCCGGCTTGAACAGGCCGCCCGGCGTGTAGAAGCCCTGATCCTCTGAGGCCAGGACGTGGGCGTAGGTGGTTTGCTGGAACGCGATGATCTTGGCGAGGCGGGCCTGCACCGCCTCGATCTTGCTGGTGCCGAGATGCTCGCACATCAGAATGGCGAGCCCGGCCAGGAGCTCGGCCCGCACCGCCTGGCGCACCAGCGCGTAATAGTGGCCCCAGTCGAACACCCGCTGCGGATAGAGCTTGGCGTGATCGGGATTGCCGATGTGGAACACGTATTTCCACGGGATCAGCACGTTGTCGAACATCACCGTGGCGTCGAGCTCGTCGCCTTGCGAGGCGAGCGGATGCTCGATCGGATCGGTCGCGACCAGGCTGTCGCGGCAGACGATGGTGATGCCTTTGAGGTTGGCCGGGCAGACGCCGTAGATGATCTGGTCGCCCTTGGCGCCGGGCCGGAAGAACACGCCGAGGTGCAGGTAGTCGCCGAATGCCGAAGCGGTGCCGATCGCCTTGACGCCGTTGACCCGGATGCCTTCGTCGGTGGTCTCGACGACGCGCAGCGCCGGCGAGTTGGCATGGGCGTTGGGATCGGAGCGGTCGGCTTGCGGGTCGACGAAATGCGGCGCGACCACGAGATCGCGATCCATGGCGTATTGCCAGAAGTTGCGGATGTTGTCGGCAAGCCCGCGGCCGTCGGCGCCGATCGCCGCCTTCTCCCACGGCTCCGGATCGTCGATGTAGGTCACCAGCATGTAGTTCTGCGAATCCGGCGTGCGCGGCATCGAGGCCGCGACGAAGTGCTTCATGATGAATTCGAGATACTTGCGCTTGCGGACGAGCTCGTTCCTTGCTGCGATGCTGGAACCACATCATCGAGCGCCGCACGCCGTCCTCGTCGACGTAGGTGAGGGTGTCCCACAGGTCCTCGCGGTGATGCAGGTCGAAGAACTCGGCGGTCTGCTTGGCGTAGTCGCGCGTCAGCGGATGGGTGGCGACGTTGTCGACCTGGGTGTTGCCGACCCAGACCACGCGGCCGTCGTCGAGCGATTTCGAGATAGTGCTCGCCGGTGCGCAGCACCGTGCGCTTGGCTTCGCGGGCGTCGCAACGCGGCATCGACATGCTGGCGCTCATTGAAGGCCCTCCGAGGCTCGGCGACGTGTCGTCGCACCGGTAGCCTACGCCCGGGCCCGGGCATATACTATTCATCCATGGATATGGTTGCCATTCCCTCGGGTTATGGTAGCGAGCTCGAGCTGCATCATCTGCAGGTGTTCGAGGTGCTGCTGCGCGAGCGCAGCCTGACCCGGGCTGCGCGCGTGCTCAACGTCACCCAGCCGGCGCTGAGCAAGACGCTGGCTCGCCTGCGCCGCTACTTCGACGACCCGCTGTTTGTCCGCGTGTCGCTCCGCATGGAGCCGACGTCGAAGGCGCTGAGCCTCGAAGCGCCGGTGCGGGCCGTGCTCGACGGCATGCGGACGCTGCGCACCGAGAACATGCCGTTCGATCCGAGAACATCGACCCGCACCTTCACCTTCTGCGTGGTCGACGCCGGCGTGATCAAGCTCTTGCCGCCGTCTGGTCAATCTGTTGCAGGCGGAGGCGCCGCACGTGCGGCTCTCGGCCATGCAGCTTGACGCGCAGCATCTCGAATTCATGGCTCGAAACCGGCACCGTCGATTTCGCCATGGGCGCGTTTCCGCACCTGACCAAGGGCATCCGCCGCCAGGCGCTATGGACCGAGCGCTATGTCAGCGTGGTGCGCAAAGGACACCCGCGCATCAAGGGCGAGCCGTCGCTCAAGGCGTTCGCCGGCGAGAAGCACGTGCTGGTCTCGACGTTCGGCACTGGCCATGCCCACCAACTGGCCGAACGCGCGGTCGAGGCCGCGATCCCGGCCGACAACATCATCTGCCGGGTGCCGATCTTCCTCGCCGCATCGATCGTCGCCAAGCACACCGATGCGGTGGCGACGCTTCCGGTGTCGATTGCGACGGTGCTAGCCGAGGATCTCGACCTCGAGATTGTCACGCCGCCGATCAAGCTGCCGAAGATCGAAATCTTCCAATACTGGCACCAGCGGTTCAATCGCGAGCCCGGCAACCTTTGGATTCGCGCGGTGTTTTCGCGGCTATTCCGGAATTAGGACGACGCACCCTCGACGCGCCGCTCCGATTTCGTCCGACGCCGTCATTGCGAGGAGCCAACGGGTCCGCGCGAAGCGCGGCCCGATGACAGGCTCCGCGACGAAGCAATCCAGGCGATCTCCCGGACGTCTGGATTGCTTCGCTTTCGGCTCGCAATGACGGTCAGCTCGCCGCCGGCTGCGCCTTTTCGGTGAAGCCGGAGATGGTCGTATCGGGATAAAGCTGCTTCAGCCGAGGATAGACCTCGCGGGCGAACATGCGGATGCCGTGCACGGTGTCGTCATGTTCGAGGAAGCCGGCCTGGCCCATGATCAACAAGTGGCCGTAGCCGCCGACGTGGTCCCAGTGTTTCTTGAACTGATTGAACACCTGGTCGGGTGTGCCGGCGAACATGGTGCCGGCCTCGATTGCGCCATCGACAGTGCCTTGCCGGGTGCCGTGGGCGCTGACGACGTTGTGCGCGCCGCGGGCGAGCGCAATGTTCTGGGCTACCGGCACATAGCCCGGCGGGTTGGCGAAGTGTGGCGGCACCTTGTTGGAGGTGATGTACCACAGAAGCTTCTCGGCGCCGGCGCGAGCCCTGGCCTCGTTCTCGCCCACGTAAACCAGCGCCGCATAGGCGAGCCGGTCGATCGGCACGTTCTGGCCGCGGCCGGCCTCGCGCCAGCCGCGGCGGTACGCATCGTAGATGCGCTTGGTGGCATCGAAGCCGGTGAGGAAGGTCGCCTGGATATAGCCGTGGGCGCCGACCTGCTGGGCGCCGCCGGCGCTGGTCGTGCTGACCCAGATCGGCGGATGCGGCTGCTGGATCGGCCGCGGCCAGATGTTGATGGCGCGATGGTGGAAGAAGCGGCCCTCGTGGCTGAACGGGCCCTCGCGATGCGTCCAGCATTTCACGATCAGGTCGAGCGCCTCCCAGTGGCGCTCGTTCATCCGCACCGGATTGCTGTTGGCCGGCAGGATTTCGTACGGCACGCCGCGCACGAAGCCGGCTTCGAGCCGGCCGTGCGACAGCACGTCGACCATCGCCATCTCCTCGGCGACGCGCACCGGCTGGCGGCGGTTGGCGATCGGGTTGCCGAGGATGAGCAGCCGCGCCGTCTTGGAGAGGCGCGCCAGCGCGGCGAGCATCAGCGGCGCCGCCGGATCGACGCAGGTCGCGGTCTGATGATGCTCGTTGAGCATGATCTCGACGCCTTCCTGCTCGGCGATCAGCCATTCGTCGATGTAGCGGTCGTACAGCGCCGCGCCCTTCGCCGGATCGTAGATCTTGTTCGGCAGCGACACGCGAATCGACGGATAGGTCTCCTGCGGCGGCAGGTATGGATAGGCGGTTTCGCTGAAGTGCCACGCTCTCATGTCACTCTCCGAGAAATGTCAGGACCGCGGACGAAAGCGCCTCGGGCTGTTCGATCTGCGGCACATGGCCGGCGTCGGGGATGGTCAGCGTGCGCGAATTGGGCAGGAAGCGTGCGTAGGCCTTCATATATTCGTCCGAAACCAGGCCGTCGCTCGCGCCGCGGACGAACAGGGCCGGATTTTTGACGCGATGCAGGCGCCGCTTCAGCTTGGTGTTGTGCATCCATGGCTCCCAGACCAGCAGCGCCAGCGTCTCGCGGCCGCGGAACATCGCGGCAAGCTGCTCGTCGGACATTTTCGACGGGTCGGCCGCGAACTTGGCGGGGTCGTGATAGATCAGCTTCTGAACTTCGGCCTGCGGCATGGCGAAGATATCGGGGATGTCGAGCTTGTCCGGCGGTCCGACCTTGATGCCGACCGGGCCGATCATGACCAGCTTGCGGATGCGCTCAGGGACCTTGGTGGCGATCTCGGCGGCGATCCAGCCGCCGACCGAGGCGCCGATCAGGTCGACCTTGTCGAGCTTCAACACGTCGAGCAGCTCGAGATAGAGGTGCGCGATGTCATCGACGGCGTCGAGCCATTCCGGCAGGCTGGAATTGCCGAAGCCCGGGTGTGACGGCGCGATCAAGCGATGCTTGGCCGACAAATGCGGCACAAACGGCTGACCCTGATCGAAGCCGCCGGCACCATGCAGGAACAAAAGCGGCGTCCCGCTGCCGGCCTCGAACAATTCAAGCTCGACGTCGGCAATCTTCAATTTCGCAACTGGCAAGCGGGCACCTCCGGGAACAAACGCACTTTTTCTGAAGCGTGGCACATCGGAGCGGACAAGGGAATGCTGCGACAGGAATGGCAGGCATTGCTAAAGCGTTCAGTTGGCGTGCACTCACCTTGCCGCTGTCATGCCCGGCCATGTCCCCGGGCTAAACAGTTGTGCCGGGCATCCACGCCTTTTCTTGTCTGAGTATCAAAAAGGCAAGGCGTGGATGGCCGGGCCTTCGCCCGCCGAAGGCTTGCAGCTTCGTGTATTTCCAAATGTGCTATGGCCCGCAGGCGGGACAAGCCCGGCCATGACGGGGTGAGTCAACAGTCTGCTCGCCGGCTCCTCACAACTTCACACACTCAAATAATTCCGCAGCACCGGCTCGTTGCCCTCGATCTCCGCTGACGTGCCGGTGAAGCAGATCTCGCCCTTGTTCATGACGTGGTGTCGGTCGCCGACCGCGAAGGCGGCGCGCAGATTCTGCTCGACCAGCAGGATGGCGAGGCCCTCCTGCTTCAAGCGCTTCAGCACATTGATAATCTCCTGCACGATCATCGGCGCAAGCCCTTCGGACGGCTCGTCGAGCAGCAGCAGCGACGGATTGAGCATCAGGGCGCGGGCAATCGACAGCATCTGCTGCTCGCCGCCGGAGAGCTGAAAGCCGAGGTTGCGCTCGCGGGCGTGCAGGTGCGGGAATAGTTCGAAAATGCGCTGCAGCGTCCAGAAGCCCTTGTCGGTGCCGCGGGCGAAGGTGGTGAGGTTCTCGCGCACCGTGAGGCTCGGGAAAATCCCGCGCTCCTGCGGCACGAAGCCGAAGCCCAGCCGTGCCACGGCGTAAGGCGGCAGCGCCGCGACGTCGCGCCCATTGTAGCGGATGGCGCCCGGCCGCGGCTGCAGGTAACCCATCACGGTGAGGATGGTCGTGGTCTTGCCGGCGCCGTTTCTTCCGAGCAGGCATACCACCTCGCCCTCACGCACCGACAGCGATACGCCGTGCAGGATGTGGCTGTCGCCGTAATAGGCGTTGACGTTGTCAAGTTCGAGCATCAGTGCGTCATCCCGAGATAGACCTCGCGCACGCGCTCGTTGGCTTGGATTTCCGTTGGCGTACCGGTGGCCAGGACCATGCCGTAATAAAGTACGGTGATGCGATCGGCGACCGAGAACACAACCTTCATGTCGTGCTCGATCATCAAGATCGACAGCGCCCGCGGCAGCGAGCCGATCAGGCCGATCATCCGCGCGGTTTCTGCGGGCGACATGCCGGAGGTCGGCTCGTCGAGCAGCAGAAGCTCGGGCTCGCCGGCGAGTGCCACGCCGATCTCGAGCTGGCGCTGCTCGCCGTAGGAGAGACTGCGGGCGAGCCGCGTGCCGTCGCCGTCGAGATGCACCTGCGCCATCAGCTTGCCGGCGCGCTCGGCCAGCGTCGGATTGCGGCCGACCGGCGTGAAGAAATCCAGCGGATTGCCGGCGCGCACCTCGAGCGCGAGCCGCAGGTTCTCGATTACGCTCAGGTTCTGGAACAGGTTGTTGCGCTGGAACGTCCGCGCCACGCCCATGCGGCTGATCCGGCTCGGCGACCAGCCGGTGATGTCGTTGCCCTTCAGGAAGATGCGGCCGGAACTGGGCTCGAGCTGGCCGCCGATCTGGTTAATCAGGCTGGTCTTGCCGGCGCCGTTTGGCCCAATGATGACGTGGCGTTCGCCCTGTGCGATTTCGAGATTGATGTCGTCGGTCACAACGAGACTGCCGAACGACTTGTTGAGATGGTCGAGGCGCAGCACGTTCATGGCCGCACCCGCTTCCAGTCCAGCCGCCGCAGCATGCCCCACAAACCGCCTGGGAAGAACATCACGCAGCAGATGAAAGTGATGCCGATGATCGACAGCCAGTGCTCGCTGTACGAGCTGACCACGTTCTTCATCAGCAGAAACACCGCTGTGCCGATCGCAGGCCCAATCAGGCTGCCGGCGCCGCCCAGCATGGTCATGATCAGGATGTCGCCGGACGACGTCCAATAGAGCGCATCCGACGAGATGAAGCCGTTGAAGATGGCGTAGAGCCCGCCAGCCAACCCGGCCAGCGCCCCGGCGATCGTGAAGGATAGGAGTTTGTAGGCCCGCGTCGGATAGCCGATGGCGAGCATCCGCGGCTCGTTCTCGCGGATACCGACGAACACGTGCCCGAGCGGCGCGTTCAGCAGCCGTCGCAGGCCGGCATAGACCAGGACGAAGAACGAAAGCGCCATGAAGTACATCACCAGCGAGTTCGACAGGTCGAAGCCGAAGAAGCCCGGCTTCTCCGGCACCGCCATGCCGTCGGAGCCGCCGGTGACGTCGCGCCACTTCAGCGCTACCGTGAAGATGAGCTGCGAGAAGGCAAGCGTCAGCATGAGGAACGGAATGCCGCCGGTGCGGACGCAGAAGAAGCCGATCAGCGCCGCGCCGCTCCCGGCGATGCCGACGCCGGCGGCGACGCCAAGCCAGGCGTTGAGGCCGAACTGGGTGCCGAGCACCGCGACCGCGTAGGCGCCGAGCCCAAAGAACGCGGCATGGCCGAGCGACATCAGGCCGGTGAAGCCGAGCAGTAGGTCGAGGCTCATGGCGAAGATCGCGAAAATGAAAATCTCGGACACCAGCGCCCGCGGATAGTCGGACAGCACGAATGGCAGCACCAGGAACACGACCAGCGCGATCAACCCGAGCGCCCGGGTCTGCACCGTGACCGGCGTGCTGGTCGCAGTGATGGCCGGCGCCACCGACACATCGGAGTATTTGATGCCGAACAGGCCTTGCGGACGGATCAGCAGCACCGCCAGCATCGCCAGATAGATCAGAAACAGCGAGATGCTCTGGAAATAGGCCTTGCCGAAGGTGTCGGCGATGCCGATCAGAAGGCTGCCGATGAAGGCGCCGCGTAAGCTGCCCATGCCGCCGATGACGATGACGATGAACGCCGGGATCAGAATTTCGGTGTCCATGCCGGGATAGAGCCCGAGCACCGGTCCTGCGACAATGCCGCCGAGCGCCGCCAACGCCACGCCGAGCCCGAACACGCCGGTGAACAACGCTGGAATATTGCCGCCGAGACCCGCCGCCATCGCGGCGTTGTCGACGCCGGCGCGCACCATGGCGCCGACCCGGCTGCGCTCCAGGAACAGCCAGAGCAGCAGCGCGATGGCGAAGCCAAAGCCGATCAGGAAAAGCCGGTAAGCCGAGAATACACCGGCGCCAATCTGCACCGTGCCCTGAAGTAAGTCGGGCGCAGGCAGCCGCAGAACGACGCGGCCCCAAACGGTCTGCACCAGGTCGAAGAAGATGAAGGTGAAGCCGAACGTCAGCAGCACCTGGTCCATGTGGCCGCGGCGATACAACGGCCGAAGGAACAGCAGTTCCGTCAGGACGCCGAGAACGACGATCGGGATCGGCGCCAGCAAGAGTGCGAGCCAGAAGCTGCCGGTGAGTTTGTAGATCGACAGGCCGACGAACGCGCCCAGCATGAAGAACGAGCCGTGCGCGAGGCTCACGACGTTCATCAGCCCGAAGATCAGCGACAGACCGGCCGCCATAAGGAACAGCAGGACGCCGTACACCAGCCCGTTCAGAAGCTGGGCAACGAACACTTCCATTCGGCGCTCGCATCTCGTGCCCTCTCCCCTTGCGGGAGAGGGCTGCCGCAGCGGTTCAACGGGAAAGGATGGGTGAGGGGCGAAGCTGCACCCCACCCAATCGTACTTGCTGTGAAGCTGGTGCCGCCCTCTCCCGCAAGGGGAGAGGGCGCAGTAACGAACGCCGTCATCCGCGGCCTCGCGACGTAAGGAACCATCGCGCCCGTTCAATAAATCTTCTTGCCCGGGTCGGCGACGTCCTTGGCGGTGTGAAGGACCTTGGTGGTCAGCTTGCCGCCGACCTCGACCACCTGGACGATGTAGATGTCCTGGACCGGGTTGTGCGTTGCCGGGTCCATGCGGAACGAACCGCGCGGCGCCTTGAACTGCAGCTTGGACATGGCCTCGGCGAGCTTGTCCTTGTTGGAGGCATCGCCGTCCACCGCCTTCAGCGCCTCGGCCAGCGCACGGGCGCCGACATAGCCATAGTCGGCGAACAGGTCGGGCAATGCCTTGTATTTCGCCTGGTAGTCGGCGACGAACTTCTTGCTCTCGGGATTGTCGACGGTGTCGATATAGGTCAGCGCCGAGATGATGCCGGCCGCATGCTTGCCGAGCGCGCTGATGGTCTGCGAGTCGATGATGGTAAAGCCGGTCAGCGGCATTTTCTCCTTCAGGCCGAACTCGGAATATTGCTGGATGAAGCGGACCGCGTCGGCCCCCGGCATGAAGTCGTAAGTGACGGGCGGATTGATCGACTTGATGTCGGTCAGATACGCGCTGAAATCCTGAGTGCCGAGCGGCGGCCAGATCTGCTTGAGCACCTTGCCACCGCGTTTGACATAGGGGCCGACGAACTCGGCGGCGACATCGCGGCCGCCGGCGTAATCCGACGAGCAGGTGACGACTTCCTTGCCGAGGTTGTCAAAGACATAGTCCGCCATCGGCAGGCTGAGCTGGTAGGCCGAGATCGAGGTCCGGAACAGGTACGGATAGCGATCCCAGGTGATGGCGTCGGTGCCGGCTCCGGTAACGACGTAAAACGCCTTCTGCTGCTTCATGTAGTTAAGGACGGCCAGCGCGACGTTGCTGGCCTGCACGCCGGCGAGGAGATCGACCTTGTCGCTCTCGATCAGCTTCTTCGCCTTCTGCAATCCGACCTGCGGATTGAACTGATCGTCCTCTTTGATGATCTCGATCTTGCGGCCGGCAACGGTCCAGTTGATGCTGTCGAAATAGAGCTCCATGGCGTTGTAGGAGGCCGCCGCCGCATAGGCGATGCCGCCGGTGAACGAGTTGAGATGGCCGATCTTGATCGGCGCGCGCGCCTGCGCGAGCAAGGCGGGCGCGGCGAGGTTCGATGCCAGTACGGCTCCTGCGCCGGCAGAATTCCTGATGAACTTGCGCCGCGAAATCCCACCATTCGACAAGTGCAGTTTTTTCATCGCCTTCCTCCCTTGGCGCCGCGACGTGACCGACGGCTTGGGAGGAATACTACGCATTGCGGGCCTTGGGTCGCTAGAGGCGTTTCGCCGTGGGCGTGTGCGATGCTGGCACTGCGCCTATGTCAAGCCCCGGCCTTGGCGGCGAGCTCCGCGCCCTCGGCCAGCGCCTTGAGCTTGGCCCAGGCGATCTGCGGATGGCTGCGGCCGCCGAAGCCGCAGTCGGCGCCCGCGATGACATTCTCCGCTCCAACCAGCTTTACGAAACGGCAAATGCGCTGCGCCACCAGCTCGGGATGCTCGATGCCGTCGGTGGCATGCGAGACCATGCCGGGGATGAGGATCTTGCCCTCGGGCAATTTGATGCTCTCCCACAGCGCGTACTCATGCTCGTGCCGCGCGTTGGCGGCCTCGATCAGATAGCCCTGCGCCCGCACCCGCAGCATCAGGTCGACCAGCTTGTCGAGGCCGATGTCGAAGGCGTGCGGGCCGTGCCAGCTTCCCCAGCACAGATGATAGCGGATGCGATCCTCGGGCAGGCCGCGCAGCGCGTGGTTCAATGCCTCGATCCGCATCTCGCAATACTTGCGGTAGGCGTCGAGCCCCATCGTTATACCGATCCGGTCCCACAGCGCCGCGAGCCAGGCGTCGTCGATCTGCAGGATGAATCCCGCGGCGACGATCGCCTGGTATTCGGTCCGCATCGCCTCGGCGAGCGCGTACACGAACTCCTCCGGGCTCTTGTAGAACTCGTTGCGCCGGTAGGGCTCGAGACTTGCCGGGGCCGTGGTGGTGACGAACGCCTCGGCGGCCGGGCCGACCACCGCGCGGAAAATGTCGATTTCGCGTTGCAGCTCGGCTGCGCCGCGATAGCTGATCGGTGATGTCGCGACCCAATGCGGACGCGCGTGCTTGATCTGCCCGCCGGGCTCGTAGAATAGCGTGCCGCGCTTCGACGCATACCGGTAGAAGTCGGCGAACTCTTCGCGGTCCTTGCCTTGCAGGATCAGCGGCTTGCCGCCGGCCGGCGGCCGCGCCTCGAAGCCCGCGAAGCGATTGTCGACGTAGGACAGCCAGTCGCCGCCCTTGGTGTATTCGCCTTCGTTGATGACATCGATGCCGGCATCGCGCTGGCGCGTCACCACCTCGGCCACCAGCTTTTGCAGTGTCGCCGCGTCCTCGCCGCCGTTTCGGTCGCTACCGTCGGGGCGCGGCAGGCTGCCGACGTGGGTGGTGAGGATTTTTCCGCTGCTGCTGCGCTTCATTGCTGGCCCATGGTGATGCCGAGCGTCTTCACCACGCGGCCGTATTTCTCGTGCTCATTTTTGAGAAAGGCCCGCACGTCCTGGGTGCTGCTCTTCTCGACGCCTTGCCGGGCGAGCAGCTCGCGGATTTTCGGATCGTCCAAAGCCGACAGCATTTCTTTCCGAAGCAGAGCCAGAATATCCGGCGGCGTGCCTTTCGGCGCCAGCATCACGGTCCAGCTCGCCAGATCGAACTCCGGCACGCCCGCCTCCTTGAAGGTCGGCAGGTTCGGCACCGCTCGCGAGCGCGCGTCGCCGCTGATGGCCAACGCCTTCACCGTTCCGGAATCGATCGCGGCCTTTGATACCGCAATGCCGCCGTAGAACGCGTCGATATGGCCGCCGACCATGTCGTTCACGGCCTGCGCGCCGCCGCGATAGGGCACGTGGCGCACGTCGAGGTCCCTGATCTTGTTCATCCAGGCGCCCATGATGTGCGGCGGGCTGCCGTAGCCGCCGCCGTAGGTGTACTTGCCGGGATTGGCGCGAACTTCGGCGATGAAGTCCTTGAGATTGTCGGCCTTGATGTTCTTGGAGACGGTCAGCACCACCGGCACCAGGCCGGTGATCGCGATCGGCTCGAAGTCGTCGACGATCGAGTATTTTGCATTGGGGGAGATTTGCGGCACCACCACGGCACTCGGCGGTGTAGCCGACATAGAGCGTGTAGCCGTCCGGCGTGGCGCGCATCGCCTGGCCGATGCCGATGGTGCCGCTGGCGCCCGGCCGATTGACGACGATGAACGACTGGCCGAGCCGTTCCTGCAGCGCCTGCGCCACGATGCGCGCGACGATGTCGGTCGAGCCGCCGGCGCCGTAGGAGACGATGATCTCGACGTTGCGCGTGGGGTAGGGCGCGGCGAGGGCGTCTGCCGCGAAGGCAAGAGCAAAGGCGATTGCGACGAAGACACGTGAAAACTTCGGCATCGGCACCCTCTCCGCCGTCATTGCCGGGCTTGACCCGCCTGCGGGCCGTAGCCTCCATCGAGGTGCGCTGCGACCTCAACCTTCGGCGGGCGAAGGCCCGGCAGGCGGGTCAAGCCCGCACATGACGCTCGTATTTGTTGCGCCGTCTCGGTTCGCCCCGCTCTTACAGCTTCGTCACGCGCACGTGCAGGATAGCCGCGCGGCCGCCGCGCACCTCTTTCACCGCGCGGGCGAGCGCCGCCGGCACGTCGTCCGGATTGGTGACCTTCTCGCCGTAGGCGCCGAACGCCTCGCCGATCTTGGAGAACTCGGCGTTCGGCATCAGGCCGGCCTGGAAACTGCCGATCGACTTGGCCTCGCCCTCCGGGAACACCCGCAGCGTCGATTCCTTCACCGCCGACCAGCCGGCGTTGTCGAGCAGCAGCACCAGGATCGGCAGCTTGTATTGCTGCGCCACCGAGAACACCGACGACGGGCCGCCGAAATAGAAGCCGCCGTCGCCGACCACCTGCACCACCAGCTTGTCCTTGGCCGCGAGCTTGGCGCCGAGCGCCATGCCGCCGGACCAGCCGAGCCCGCCGCCGCCGGAGCGCACGCAGGTGTTCGGCAGCGGCCGGTCGAGCTGCAGCAGCACGGCGCCGGCGTTGCGGACGCCCTCGTTGCAGCACGATGTCGTCGGGCTTCAGCAGCTTGTTCAACTCGGCCATCAGATAGTGCGGGTTGATCTCGTCGGGCTTGCCTTTGTTGGCCGCCATCTTGACGGCGCCCTCGCGCCAGGCCTTGCGCTCGGCGGTCATGCGCCTCGACGCGCTTCGCCGCGGCTTCCTTGAACTTCGGCGTCGCCTTCTTCTTCAGCTCCTCCAGCAACTGGCCGAGGATGACGCCGGAGTCGCCCTGCATCCGGATATTGCCCGGGAAGGTCCACATCGGCGACGCCGACTTCAGCGTGTCGACGTCGATGTGCGCCCAGAACGACTTGTCCTTGTGCTGCACGTCGCTCGGGAACCACGGCACGTCGACGTCCACCAGCAGGCCGACGTCGGCCTGGGGCAGGTGCTTGTTCGGCGAGTAGCCGAGGAAGCACGGGAACTCGTGGGAGATGTTGAAGGTCTGGTTGCCCTCGAACACCGCGATGCCGGCGAACATCGCCAGCTCCTCGATCAGCTTCGGCGCGTTCTTCGATTGTGCCGCGTAGCCGCAGATCAGGATCGGATGCTCGGCCGCGATGATCTTGTCGGCAAGCTGCGCGATCATGCGCCGGATCGGCGCCGCCGGACTGCGGCTGCGAGAACTCATTCGCCGAGTAGCTGCGGATCTGGTCGTTCGCCCATCTCTCGCGTCAGCGTCTCGCGCTGCGCCATGAAATAGACCGGGCCCGGCGGGCTTGGTTTCCATGATGGTGTGGGCGCGGCGCAGCGCCTCCTTCACCACCACGCCGGACGGCAGCGTCCATTCCCATTTCATGTAGGGCCGCACCAGCGAGCCCTGGTCGATCGGCTCCTGCACGAAGTGCACGTAGGTGTCGCGCGAGCCGACCAGCTCGTTGTTGGCGGTGTAGGGCGCCTTGCCCGACATCAGCAGCACCGGCAGCCGCGAGCGGAACAGGTTGTGCATCGCGTTGGCGGTGTTGGCGGTGCCGACGTCGACGTGCACCAGCACGGCCTGGCCGCGGCCGGTGACCGCGGCGTAGCCCATCGCCATGTGCGCCGCGGTGTTCTCGTGCGGGCAGAGCACCACGTTCGGCATCTTCTCGCCGCGCTTTTCGCGGTCGGCCATCGCCTCGATGGTCGGCGCATGGTCGGTGCCGAAGTTGCAGAACATGTGCTCGATGCCGAGCTCGTTCAGGCCTTCGATGAAGTAGTAGGCGGTCGAATGCTCGGGCTCGTTGCTGATCTGGCGGGCGGTGGCGGCTGGGGACATGGAGGGAACTCGTGGTTTGTGGTTGTCGGGGCTAAAGAAATATTCCTCGGCCCTCAGTTTGCGCTGCCCTGAGGGGATGATCTGTAGAGCGACTCGACTCGCGTCCCGGACGCTGCGCTCGCCCGGGACACGTGTGGCTACGCCGCCGCCGGCACCCGCTTGACCTGGTGGGCCTGGAGCTTCGGCAGCACCTCCTGGCCGAAGCGGCGGAGTTGCTTCATGAACACGTCGTGCGGCATGGCGCCGAGATTCATCATCAGCAGCAGCGAGTTGGCGCCATAGCGCTCGGCGTCGGCGATCAGCTTGTCGGTGACGTGCTTGGCGTTGCCGAAGGCCGAGCAGCCCGTCGTCGATCCGCTTCTCGACGTCGGCCACCGTCATCGCCTTCATCTTCTCGCGGTCGAGGCCCGCGGCCGCGCGGTTCTCCTCGCGCACGTAGTCGAACGACGACGAGCTGACATAGCCCGAGGTCTTGATCGCCGCCTCCTTCTCCTTGGTCGAGCCGTGGTGCCACAGCGTGTGCACGAAATAGAAATAGTACGGCGAATATTCCTTCAGCGCCGCCTCCTTGTCTGTCGGCGACGAAGGCGTCGGTGAAGAAGCACAGATGGTCCGGCGTGATGGCGTGGCCGTTCTTGGCAAGCTGCTTGGCGAAATAGCCGACGATGTCCTCGGTCAGCCCGCGCTTGAAGTCCGGCAGCACCGCCGAGAAATTGCGCTTGCCGGCCCACTCGATGGTCTCCTTCGAGCCGGTGAACGGGCACCCACACCGGCGGGTGCGGCTGCTGGTACGGCCGCGGCCAGATCGCGATGTCCTTCATCTGCCAGTATTTGCCGTCGTGGGAGAACTGCGGCTCGGTCCACGCCTTCATGATGATGTCGACGGCCTCCTCGAACCGCGCGCGCGATTCCCCCATCGACACGTTGTAGACGTTGTATTCGCGCGGCACGCCGCGGGCGAAGCCCGAGAGAATCCGCCCTGGGTCAGGCAGTCCGCCATCGCCAGCTCCTCGGCGATGCGCAGCGGATTGTGGATCGGCAACAGGTTGCCGAGGATCAGGAACTTCAGCTTCTTGGTGCGCTGCGAGGCCGCCGCCGCCATCATGTTCGGCGAGATCATCAGGCCGTGCGGCGTGGTGTGGTGCTCGTTGAGGCCCACGCCGTCGAAGCCGAGCCGGTCCATCTCCTCCCAGGCCTCAAGGTGCTGCTCATAGGTCAGCGCGCCGATCTTGGGATCCCAATGATCGCCGCGGCAGCGGGTAGGGGATGAACTTGTCGCGCTTGTAGTCCTCGAAATGCTGGGCGTAGGGCAGCAGGTCGAAGATGAAGACTTTCATTGTGATTTGTCCGGGAGTGGGAAGAGAGGTGGGCGAGACGGGAGCTGTGGCGAGGGCGGCTTATAGCAGGAATATCGTTGTCACTCGATCACTTCGTCGGCCTGCTGTTGGAGGAATAATGGCACATCGAGGCCAAGCGCCTTGGCGGTCTTGAGGTTGATGAGGAGATAGAATTTCACCGGAAACTGGACCGGGAGATTGTTAGGCGACTCGCCCTTGAGAATGCGGCTGACATAGCCGGCCGCACGCCGATAGTTGTCGGAGATGTCGTTGCCGTAGGCGATCAGGCCTCCGGCGGCGGTCGAGGCACGAATTGCGAAAATAGTGGGCAGCCGGTACCTGTTGGCCATCTCGACCAGCTTCTCGTGGTTGGCGCTGGCAAAGCCATCCGGCATCGCGATCTGCCCGACGTTCGGATCTTTCGCGAGCTTCGCCATGATGGCGTCAAGCTCGGCAAGGTTGCGATAGGGCGTCACGACCGGCTCGATACCGTGGTTTGCGGCGGCGGTCTTGAATGGCGGGATGTAGATGTCGTGATAGGGCGCGGTCGCAGGATTGTAGAACATCGCAACCTTGGTCAAACGCGGCGCAATTTCCTTCAGAAGCTCGAGAAGCTTGCCTGTCACCGAATCTTCCAGATTGACGAAGCCGGTGACGTTGCCGCCGGGCTTGGCAAGGCTCGTGACGAAACCCTGGCCGATCGGATCGACCAGATTGCCAAATACGATCGGAATGCTGCGGGTTTGCTTGATCAGAATCGCGGTGGTCGGCGAGCTTGAGGAGAAGATGACCTCGGGCTTGGAGGCGACGAGTTCCTTGGCGTGCTGCAAGACCACGTTCAGATCGCTGCCGGCCCAATGGACTTCGCTTTTGATGTTGGTGCCCTCCCGCCAGCCTTGCTGCTCAAGCCCCTTGTTGAAGGCGTTGACCCATGTCTGAACCTCCGGGCTCTGCTGGAATTGCAGCAGCATGCCGATCCGACGCAAGCGTGGCTGTGTTTGCGCCGGGCACGGCAGCGCTAACGCCGCGCCGCCCACGAGTGCGATGAAGTCACGCCGCCGCATGTGGCGAGCCGCCCTAAAAAACAGGTGCGACTATAGCAAAATTACCGACCGGGGAGGGTGCCTAGTCCCGCGGCTTCCTGATCTCGGCGGCCGAATTGATCACCGCGTGCAGATTGCGGGCGTACTCCACGGCGCCTGCCACCGGCATGTCCGGTCCGCTGCGGATGTACTCCTTGGCAGCGCGCAGTGCGATGCTCGGCGCCTTCAGCATCGCCTCAGTGAGCCGGTCGACGTGGGCGTCGAGCTGCTTCGCGGGGACGACGTCGCTGACGGTCCGCTATGTGCCCCAATAGCAGATATGACGAATTAGGTTGGCGCCAAATCAGTTTGATCCAATGCCGGCGATCTTTAGCACCTTGCTCCACTTTGCGGTTTCCTCGGCGATAAGTTTGCCAAAATCCATTGGGGAGCCGCCAATGACGGTGCAGCCAATCCTTGCAAACTGCGCTTTGATCGTCGGGTCGCGCAGCCCTTCGTTAATTTCGCTGTTGAGTTTGTCAACAGCGGCTGGAGCGATCTGTTTAGGAGCGCCGACGCCATGCCACGTGCTCGCTTCATAGCCCGAGATAAAAGCGCCAATCGAAGGAACATCGGGCAGCACGTCCTGACGCGCTGACGCGGTCACGCCTAAAGCGCGAACCTTGCCGGCCTTAATGAACTCGATGGACGATGGATCTGCGAAAACCGCTTGGACCCGTCCGGCGAGCAATTCCGTAACGGCTTGCGGTGTGCCGGTGTAGGGCACCTGCAGCACATCAATGCCACTCATTATTCTGAACAGTGTTGCCGACATGTACGGCGCCGTCCCCATGCTACTGGAGCCCACAGCAATTTTGCCTGGATTTGCCTTGGCATAATCAATCAAGTCCGGGATCGTGCGGACCTGAAAGGATGGATTGACCAGCAGGAAGAAGGACGAACGGACGACGGCTGCGACCGGAGCGATTTCAGTCGGGAACCAAGCGCCATCGTTGAGTCTCGGATGGATGGCGTTGGCCACCGTAATGTGGAGAAGCGTATAGCCGTCAGGCACCGCTCTGATCACACCAGCGGTTGCGATATTGCCCGCGCTGCCCGGGCGATTTTCAACAACGAACGGTTGACCAAGTCGCTGGGTCAACCACCCACTTGTTAGGCGGGCGATAATGTCCGGGCCTGCGCCTGCAGCAAATCCGACCATTAAACGTACTGGTCGGGTCGGATATTCGTCCGCAGCGGCAATTTTGGACAGGGCAGGCATCGCAGCCATACTGGCCGTTAGCCGCAGAACATCGCGACGCGCAAGTTTCATTTGGCGTCCTCAAATTGGCCCGATGGATTCAGCCAGGGTCCGGTTGTCTGCAACGTTAGCCGCAGCTTAGGATTAGGAGAATTCCCTATTTGCTTAAATGGACTTAGGTAAAAAGCTAATGCTCAGGAAGATCGAGTGGCACAGTCAAATCGGCCGGCGCTTGCACCTGCGCCAGCTTCATGTGTTTTCCGTTGTCGCGGAGCGCGGCAGCATGGCGAAGGCGGCCACGCAGCTTGGCGTTTCGACGCCGACCGTGTCGGAGATTATCGCCGACCTCGAGCACGCGGTAGGGGTGCGCCTTCTTGATCGCGGCCCAAGGGGCATTGAACCGACTAGGGCCTGTCCTCAATTAGAGGATTCCCAAGCAGATTATCGCGTGATTCATAGGCGGTCAGCTGATTCGGAGCTGACAGATGCGCCGCTATGGTCTTCGGGATGATCAATGGGCCAGGGTCAAAGATGTGCTGCCGGGACGGCAGGGTCACGTCGGAGTGACCGCCAAGGATAATCGGCTGTTTGTGGAGGCGGTGCTTTACCGCTATCGCGCCGGAATACCATGGCGAGACCTTCCAGAGCGTTTTGGGGACCCGATCAAGATTCACACGCGATTTTCGCGCTGGGCCAAGAGCGGCGTGTGGAAGAAGCTGTTTGAGATGCTGGCGAGCGATGCCGACAATGCGTGCGCCATGATCGACAGCACGATCGTGCGGGCGCATCAGCATAGCGCCGGCGCCCAAAAAAAGACGGCGAAGACCAAGCGATCGGGCGCAGCAAAGGCGGGCTGAGCACCAAGGTTCATGCGCTTGTCGACGCATTGGGCAATCCGCTGGACTTCATTTTGACGCCGGGCCAAGCCCATGACCTGGAAGGTGCCGACGCGCTGCTGCCAAACATGGCGGCCGACACCTTACTGGCAGACAAAGCCTTCGATGCCGATGAACGGGTGATCGAGCCCTTGCTGGCCCGGGGCAAGTCGGTCGTGATCCCACCCAAGAGCAACCGCAAGATTAAACGAGATTTCGACAAGGAGGCCTACAAGGCGCGCCACCTCATCGAGAATTTTTTCTGCAAGCTCAAGCAATATCGCGCCATCGCCACGCGCTACGACAAAACCGCCAGAAACTTCCTCGCCGCAATTCACCTCGCGGCTGCTATCATCTGGCTCAATTGAGGACAGGCCCTAGTTCCGGTCGTGCATTGCTCGGACGAATCCATGTCGTATTCGACGAACTGAGCCATGCCATTCAAGATATCGAATTGCTGGCCGACCCAACGGCGGGCGAAATCAGCCTCGCGTGTCCGCTAGGTATCGCGTTCTCGATCATGCCGCATATCTTTGAGCGGTTTGCCAAGAGATTTCCTGGTGTAGTTCTGCATTTCGACGAAGTAACTGCCGACTCGACGACGCGCGATCTGCGAGCATTGCGCGATCGAAGGTACGATCTGCTCTTGGGGCGTGGCGGACTGTCTATGCAGATTGAGAGCCCGACCACTCAGGACCTAAACATCGAAACTCTTTTCGACGATGAATTGGTTATTGTGGCCGGAGCGCGTAGCAAATGGGTGAACCGGCGCCGCAGAATTGACATTGCCGATTTGGTCGATGAGCCTTGGATTTTGCAATCCTCGCAGACTGGAAATTACCGGATGCTGGCGCAAGCATTTCGAAACCGCGGTCTGCCGATGCCACGGGCGAACCTGGTGACGCTGTCCATGTCGGTGATCGCCCACTTCCTCGCCAACGGGCCATTCATCACGGCAATTCCGCGCTCAGTGGCGAGCTTTAGCTCGCTCACGACATTACCTGTCGACCTGCCGGTGCAACCTTGGCCGGTCAACATCGTTACGCTGAAGAATTGAACACTCAGTGCGCCTACAAAACAATTTATCGAATGCGCCCGTGACTTCACCAGGACAATGCGAAAAGAAAGATCGAATGGTAGACACAGCAGTCGCGTTTGACGACGCATCGGCTTACGAAGACTTCATGGCGCGTTGGAGCCGCGCCATCGGAATTGATTTTCTCGATTGGCTGGCCCCACCGAGCGGTTCGAAGTGGCTGGAGATCGGTTGTGGCACCGGCGTGTTCACGAAGTTGCTTCTGGAACGGTGCTCACCTTCGGCCGTGGCGGCCGTCGATTCCGCGCCAGCTCAGATCGAACTTGCACGCACACAGCTGAATAAGCAGCAAGTCGACATCCAGGTCTGTGATGCGCAAAGGCTGCCGTTTGCGGATGCCAGTTTCGACATCGTAGCGTCCGCGCTGGTTATCAATTTCATTCCAAAACGTTCTCGCGCCCTGGCCGAAATGAGTCGCGTTTGCCGCCCCGGAGGTCGGGTGACGGGCTATGTATGGATTTTGCGGGCGAACGTAGCGCCGGCTGGCCGCTACGGCTCGGGTTTTCCCGGATCGGCCTCGACCCGCCGCCAATTCCGGGTTCGGAGGATACGAGTGAAAAGTCGCTCCATCGTCTATTTGTGAGTACAGGGCTGGAGCAGGTTGCACTCAGATCGATCGATGTCACGATGACGTTTGCCAGCTTTGACGATTATTGGCGCTCCCAAACACCGCGCTTTGCGCCACAAGGGAAAATGGTCGCCGCCCTAACGGACCGTGATCAGGAACGGTTAGTGGAAGCGGTGCGTGCAGCGTTGCCACCGCCGGGGCTCACGGGGAGTATTACTTACACAGCGCGCGCCCACGCGATTGAAGGACGCCGCTCGTAGATTTCGCCGCCGCCTAGCTGCGCCGGCTAAATGCCCATTGCGCTTTGGGTCCATTGGCCGACATTGCTAGGTTTCCAGGGTATGCCTGCTTTACGTTCACAAAAGCGGACAGCGTCCTTCGATGAACTCAGGTCCTAGTCCCGCGGCTTCCTGATCTCCGCCGCCGAATTGATCACCGCGTGCAGATTGCGGGCGTATTCCACGGCGCCTGCCACCGGCATGTCCGGCCCGCTGCGGATGTACTCCTTGGCAGCGCGCAGTGCGATGCTCGGCGCCTTCAGCATCGCCTCGGTGAGCCGGTCGACGTGGGCGTCGAGCTGCTCCGCGGGCACGACGTCGCTGACGATGCCGTAGGACAGCGCGCGTTCGGGCGATACCTCGAACATCGAATAGAGCATGTAGGCCGCGGCCTTGCGCGGCACGCGGTCGACGAACGACGACAGCACCATGGTCGGCATGATCTGGTGCGCCATCTCGGGCACCGAGAAGCTCGCCTTGTCGCTGGCGATGGTGATGTCGCAGGCCGCGGCGATGGCGCAGCCGAAGCCATGCGCGCCGCCCTGCACCACGGCGATGATCGGGATCGGGCACTGGCGCATCGCGCCGTAGGCGTCGAACACCACGTCGGAGAACTTGCGCCGGGTGTAAGCGGTGGGCTCGACCGCGGGCCGCGCGCCCATGCCGGCGCGGCCGACGCAGAAGTCATCGCCGGCGCCGCGCAGCACGATGATGTCGGATTTCTTCGGCGCTTGGCGAATGAGCTTGGTCAGCTCGCGCACCATGTCGTCGGTCACAGCGTTGCCGCGCTTGGGCTGGTTCAGCGTGATGCGCAGCACCGGCCCGTCCTGCTTCACCTTGATGTCGTTCTTTGCCATGTCGTTCTCCCGCTGCCGCTCACGCAGCTTTTGATTTCGCATCCCGGATCGCGCGCCACACCTTCTCGGCGGTCACCGGCATCTCGATATGCGTCACGCCGAACTCGGCGAGCGCATCGACCACGGCATTGACCACGACGCCAAGCGCCGGCGTGGTGCCGCCCTCGCCGCCGCCGCGCACGCCGAGCGGATTGCCGGGCGCCAAGCGTCTCGCTCAATTCGGTGTCGAACGACGGCAGCATATGCGCGCGCGGCATGGCGTAGTCCATCATCGAGCCGGCGAGAAGCTGTCCGCTCTCCGGATCGTAATGCGAATGCTCCCACAGCGCCTGGCCGACGCCCTGGACGATGCCGCCGTGGGTCTGGCCGTGGAGAATGAGCGGATTGATGGCGCGGCCGACGTCGTCGATCGCGGTGTAGCGCATGATCTCGACATGGCCGGTGTCCGGATCGATTTCGACCTCGCACACTGCGCAGCCGAACGGGAACCCTGAGCCGCGGATGAACTCGTCGCTTTCCGCGGCGAGCGGGCCGCGCAGGTCGTCGGGCAGGTCGTTTCTCTCGCGCGCTGCCTTGGCTACCTCGAACAGGCTGATCGAGCGGTCGGTGCCCTTCACGGTGAAGCGGCCTTCGGCGAAGGCGACGTCGCCCGGATCGGTCTCCAAGACGTGGCCGGCGATTTTCGTGGCTTTCTGGATCACGGCCTCGGATGCCTTGCCCATGACGACGCCGCCCATTCTCATGGAACGGGCCGAATGCGAGCCGCCGCCGACCGGCACGACGTCGGTGTCGCCCTGGATCAGCTTGATGCGGTCGACCTCGACGCCGAGCCACTCGCCGACGCATTGCGCGAAGCTCGTCTCGTGGCCCTGGCCGCTCGACAGCGTGCCGATCGAGACCTCGACCCGGCCCTCGGGCTTGACGTCGACCTTGGACCACTCGCGCGGCGCGCCGCTGGTGATCTCGAGATAATTGGCGAGCCCGATGCCGCGAAGCCTCTTGTTCTTTTTGGATTCGCGCCTGCGCTTGGCAAAACCCTTCCAGTCCGACAGCGTCAGCGCGCTGTCCATGACCTTGGCGTAGTCGCCCGAGTCGTAAGTCATGCCGAGCGGGTTGGAGTAGGGCTGCTCCGACGGCTTGATCATGTTGCGCCGGCGTAAATCGATGCGATCGTAGCCGAACTGCCGCGCCGCGACATCGATGATCCGCTCGATGACGAAGATGGCCTCGGGCCGCCCCGCGCTGCGATACGGATTGGTCGGCACGGTGTTGCTTAAGGTGGCGCGGGCCCGGAAATGCGCCGCCGGCACCCGATAGACCGAGGTCAGCAGCTCCGAACATTTCACCAGCGGCACGAACATCACCGAATGTGCGCCGGTGTTGCAGACGATCGAACCGCGCAGCCCCAGGAATTTGCCCCTGTCATCGAGCGCAAGCTCGGCCTGGATCACCTGGTCGCGGCCCTGGTAGTCGCTGGCGAACGCCTCAGAGCGCTCGCAGGTCCATTTCACCGGCCGGCCGAGGCGCTTCGCCGCCCACACCACCAGCGCAAACTCCGGAAAGAACGCATTGCGTGTGCCGAAATTGCCGCCGACGTCGCCGCATTCGACTCGGACGAAATTCGGCTCGACGCCGAGGATCTTCGCAAGCTCGGCCTTCTGCCGCACCACACCGCCCGAGCCCGCGTGCAGCGTGTATTTGTTCGCCGCCGGATCGTAGACGCCGACCGCAGCGCGGACGTCGAGCGGCACGCCGGTGACCCGATGCACCCAGGTATCGAGCTTGGCGATGCGCGTCGCCCGGGCGAATGCCGCCTTGGTCGCTTCGACGTCGCCGACATCGGCGTCGATGCAGACATTGCCGACATGGTCGTAGAGCCGCGGCGCATTGGCCTCGGCCGCGGCGGCGGTGACGGTCACCGGCTTGAGCGGCTCGTAGTCCACTGCGACGCGCTCGGCCGCGTCCTTGGCCTGTACGAGCGTCTCGGCAACGACCACCACCACCTGCTGGCCGACGTAGCGCACGCGGTCGCTCGGCAGCAGCGCCTGCGGCGCATAGCCGTGGTCCGAGCCGTCACGGTTCTTCAAGAGAATGTCGGCGGGCGGCTTCATCGGGATCGGCGTGTGCGGCACGTCGGCGAGCCCGTCGGCCTCAACGTCCGCGCCGGTGAGCACCGCCAGCACGCCCGGCATTCCTCGCGCTGCCGCGGGATCGATCGAGCGGATGCGGGCGTGGGCGTGCGGCGAGCGCAGGATCGCCGCATAGGCCTGGCCGGGCAGGCTGACGTCGTCGCTGTAGCGGCCGTTGCCGGTCAGCAGGCGCAGGTCTTCCTTGCGGGGCAGCGGTTGTCCGATGGATTGCGGCATGGCGGCTTTCGTTTTGGCGGCGGCATCCTATCGTCAGGCCGCGACTTCGCGCCAGTCACCTGGCATGAGCAAGCGGCGTTGAAGCCCGGGGCCTTGCCGCCCTATGCTCCGCACAGATGAAGCCCGCCCCGTTCCACTACCATGCCCCGACCACCATCGCCGAGACGCTGGCGCTTCTGGCCGAGCACGCCTCCGACGACGGCCGCGTGCTGGCCGGTGGGCAAAGTCTCGTGCCCACCATGGCCTTCCGGCTGGCCCGGCCGCGGCATCTTGTCGATATCAACGGTGTCGCCGAGCTCAACCGCATCAGGATCGAGAACGGCAGGCTTTGCATCGGCGCCGGCGTCCGCCATGCCGCATTCGAGAAGCCGGTCGAGGACGGCCCGCTCGGCCGCCTGCTCGCGTCGGTGGTGCGCCACATCG
This sequence comes from uncultured Alphaproteobacteria bacterium, assembly GCA_963702635.1. Taxonomy (GTDB): domain Bacteria; phylum Pseudomonadota; class Alphaproteobacteria; order Rhizobiales; family Xanthobacteraceae; genus Z2-YC6860. The sequence continues at coordinate 208,425 of CAVPDL010000001.1, read as the reverse complement.
CGCATGGCCCGATCCGGGCCCGCGGCACGTTCTGCGGAAGCATCGCCCACGCCGACCCGGCTTCGGAGTGGTGCGCGGTGGCGGCGGCGCTCGACGCCGAGATGGTCGCCGAAAGCAAAGTCAGCGGCACGCGCATCATCCCGTCGCGGGAGTTCTTTGAGAGCGTGATGATGACGGCGCTGCACGAGGACGAGCTGCTGCGTGAGTTGCGGCTGCCAATCCTGGCGAAGGGCACCTGCGCGGGCTTCGCCGAATACAGCCGCCGCGCCGGCGACTACGCCATCGCCATGGCGGTCGCGATCTACCGGCTGAAGAACGGCATGATGAGCGACATGCGGATCGCGCTCGGCGGCGCCGAGGCCGCGCCGCGCCGGATTGCCGAGGCCGAGCGCGTGCTGATCGGCCGGCCGCCGAACCTCGGCACGTTCCAGGCCGCGGCGCACGCCGCCACCACGGCGATCGATCCGCTCGACGACGCCAACGTCAGCGCCGACTACCGCCGCGAGATCGTCCGCGCCATGGTCCGCCGAGCGCTGGAGAACGCGGTGCCATGAACGACGAAAGCGCCGCTATCAAATGGATCGGCCAGTCGGTCGAGCGGCTGGAGGACCCGCCGTTGGTTACCGGCCGCGGCCGCTTTGCCGGCGACATCAACTTTCCGCGCCAGCTTCATATGCGGATGGTGCGTTCCAACCACGCTCACGCGAATATCCTGTCGATCGATACCGAGGCGGCGAGGGCGCTGCCCGGCGTGGTCGCGGTGTGGACCGCGGCGGACATCGCCGACGTGCCGCCGGTCGACTTCCGCGAGGGGCCGATCGAGAAGCTCGCGCCGTACCGCCAGCCGGTGCTGGCAACCGGCAAGGTCCGCTACGTCGGCGAGCCAGTGGCCGCGGTGTTCGCCGAGGACGCCTACGTTGCCGAGGATGCCGCCGATCTCGTCGTCATGGAGGTCGAGGAACTGCCGCCACTGCTTTCGGCCGAGGCCGAGCCCGGCGAGTTCTCGCTCGGCCGCAACACCGAGGCCGACGTTCTCCATCAGGGTTACGGCGACGTTGAATTCCGTGTTCAAGTCCGCGCCGCACATCGTCGAGCTGAAGCTCACCAGCGGCAGGCATTCCGGCGTGCCGCTGGAAACGCGCGGCGCGCTCGGCCGCTATGACGCCTCGCGTGACGTGCTGGAATTGCACGGCGCCGCCAAGGTGCCGCACCGGAACAAGGAATTGCTGGCGCGCATGCTCGACCGGCCGCCGGCCTCGGTGCAGTGCTACGAGTCCCATGTCGGCGGTGGCTTCGGCATCCGCGGCGAGCTCTACCCCGAGGACGTACTGGTCTGTGTTGCGGCGATGCGCTTCGACCGCCCGGTGAAATGGATCGAGGACCGCCGCGAGCACTTGATCGCCGCCAACCATTCGCGCAACCAGCACCATCACGTCCGCGCCGCCTGCACCGACGACGGCGAGATTCTCGCGCTCGACGACGTGATCTATCACGACAACGGCGCCTACGTTCGCACCCATGCCACCCGCGTCGCCATGATGACCTGCGGCGTGCTGCCCGGGCCGTACCGCGTGCCCGGCGCCTACCGCGCGGTCTGCCATTTCCGCCTGACCAACAAGACGCCGGCCGCGACCTACCGCGCGCCGGGGCGATTCGAGACCACCTTCGTGCGCGAGCGGCTGGTCGATGCCATCGCGCACCAGTTGAAGCTCGACCCGATCCACGTGCGCCGCCTCAACGCCGTGCGCGTCGAGGAAATGCCGTTCAAGCGGCCGCTGGAAGCGTTAGGCGAGGAGATTCATTTCAACTCCGGCGACTACCATGCGCTGCTCGACACCACGCTCGCCCACGTCGAGTGGACCAAGCTCAACCAGGAGCTCGCCGACCGCCGCAAGAAAGGCGAGATGGTTGGCGTCGGCCTCGCCATGTTCGTCGAGAAGGCGGGCCTGGGGCCTGCCGACGGCGTGCGCATCCAGGTCGACACTTCGGGTGAGGTCGAGGTCATCACCGGCGGCGCCTCGATCGGGCAGGGCTTTGAGACCGTGATGGCCCAGGTCGCCGCCGAATGCCTCGGGACCGACTACAAGAAAATGCGGGTGAGCCACGGCAGCACCGAGCGCATCGAGCACGGCATCGGCGCGCACGCCTCGCGCGCCACGGTGATGACGGCGTCGGCGACCCGCGTTGCGGCCTTGAAGGTTCGCGACAAGGCGCTCGATATCGCTTCCGAGCTGATGCAGGCACCGGCCGACCAACTCGACATCGTCAATGGCGAGGTCGTGATCAAGGGCCGTCCGGGCGGGCCGTCGATGTCGCTTGGCAGGATCGCCGCGGCGCTCGGGCCGAGCTCGAAGACCCGCGGCGACCGCGAGCCCGGGCTGTCCGCCGAAGGCTGGTTCTACGCCGACCACCAGGTCTATCCCTACGGCAACCATGTCGCCGTGGTGAAGGTCGATCCCGACACCGGCGGCGTGCAGGTGCTGCGCTACGTCGTCAGCTACGACATCGGCCGCGCGCTCAACCCCATGCTGGTCAAGGGCCAGATCGCCGGCGGCTTCGCGCAGGGGCTCGGCGGCGCGCTGATGGAGGAGTTCACCTACAACGAGAACGGCGATCCGCTTGCCGTCACCTTCGCCGACTATCTGCTGCCGACCGTGAAGGAGACGCCCGACATCGAGATCGTGCTGACCGAGGATTATCCGTCGCCGCTCAATCCGCTCGGCATCAAGGGCGCCGGCGAGAGCGGCGTCAACGGCGTCGGCGCCGCCATCGCCTCCGCCATCGACGACGCCATCGGCATCCCCGGCGCCGTCACCGAGCTGCCGGTGACGCCGCAGCGGCTGAAGGCGATCATCGACGGCAGGCATTGAGGGCGCGAGCGGCCCCTTGTCATCGCTACGCGATTCGCGTATATGTGGGATAGTGCCGAAATCCTGATCGAGTTCGACCTTGTCGAGGAGGACGAGGCCATCGTGCTCATCACAACTCCCGCTGGAGTGATCGAAATCGCGGGCGCCGTCTCTGTCGCAGGGCGGGTCCTCTACCTCGACGGGGTGCACATTCAGGGTTTGCACCCTGGCGCCGTCGGCCGCGCCGGGCTGAACGCGATAGGCCGTAAGCTTTTGGAAGAAGCGGATGTCGACAAAATCGTCATTCAGGGAGGCGTTCGGACGACGGGGTGCAACAAGGGCCGCCGGCCGAGGCCGTTCCGCTTCCCCAATGATTAAGCTTCTGCTGGAGGGCGAAGACATGGCCCGCCCAGTCGACGTCATTCGGCTGCTGGCGGAACACGGGCTGTCGCTGAAGAAGGCCCACGGTGTTCTCGATCGCCTGGCTCTCGGCGAGAAAATCCCCGTCGAGCTGCACGTTGATCGGCCGGAGGCATTGATCGCCAGGCTCCACGGCTTGGGCGTCGCGGCGCGGACGTTTACGGAGCCGCACGTTGACGTGAAGCATCTGCGGGAAAGCCAGGGTTTGACCCAGCCTGAATTCGCATCTCTTTACGGTCTGGAGCTCGACACCTTGCAGAATTGGGAGCAGGGCAGGAATACACCTGATCGTTCGACCATGGTGCTGCTCAAGGTCATCGAGAACAGTCCAGACGTGGTCCTGGATGTGGTCACCGAACCGCCGCACAGCAGGCGCCGATCTCCGCCATGAAGCTCGCGATCACAAACCTCGGCGAGATCGTATCGGGCGACTGGCGCAACCCGTTCGCCTCCGGCGACGCCATCCTGACCGACGGCGAAAAAATCGTTTCGGTCGGCACCGCTTCGGCGTCGGCGGTCGAGGCCGCCGACGTGGTGATCGACGCCGGCGGCATGACCGCGATCCCAGGTCTGATCAATTCCCACGTCCACATCACCTTCGGCGACTACTCGCCGCGTCAGCGCACGGTCGGCTATCTCGAAAGCTACCTGCACGGCGGGGTGACCACTTCGATCTCGGCGTCGGAGGTGCACGTGCCCGGCCGGCCGCGCGATGTCGAGGGCGTCAAGGCGTTGGCGGTCGCGGCGCAGAGGTGTTTCGCCGAATACCGCCCCGGCGGCATGAGGGTGATCGCCGGCTCGGTCATCCTCGAGCCAGGCTTGCAGCGGAAGGATTTCGACGAGCTCGCCGGGAAGGGCGTGACGCTGGCCAAGGCCGGCTTCGGCGCGGTCAAGACCGCCTACGACTACGTGCCGCTGGTCGCCGACGCCAAGGCGGCCGGCCTGATCACCACCTGCCATACCGGAGGCTCGTCGATCCCGGGCTCGGGCGCCATCACCGGCGATCATTTGCTGAAGATGCACCCGCACGTGTCGTTCCACATCAACGGCGGGCCGACCGCGATGCCGGATGCCGATTTCGAGCGCGTGATCCGCGAAAGCACGATGGCGCTCCAGGTCTGCACCGCCGGCAACCTGCGCACCACGCTGCTGTGCGCGCGGCTCGCCATGCAGCTTGGCGCGTTCGACCGTTTCATCATCGCCACCGACACGCCGACCGGCAGCGGCGTCATGCCGCTCGGCATGCTCTATACGATTGCGCACCTCTCAAGCCTGACCGACATGGCCGCCCGAGCTGTTCATTTGCGCCGCGACCGGCAGCAACGCCGCGGGTCTATCGGCTCGACAGCGGCCTCCTCAAACCCGGCTGCGCTGCCGACATCGTGCTGCTCGACGCGCCGGACGGCGGCACGCAATCGACCGCGCTCAAGGCCATCAAGCACGGCGATATCGCGGCGATCGGCGGTGTGATCACTGCCGGCGTGCCGCGCTTTGTCGGGCGAAGCCGCAACACGCCGGGCACCACGCGACGCGCCCGGGTGGTGCGCTCGAATGTGACGCAGGATTTTGCGGCGGCGGCGCATTAGTCAAAGAAAGGCTCGCCACACTCGGCGTCATGCCCGGGCTTGACCCGGGCATCCGTGAAGCGACGAGGCAGGGCACGACCTTACGCAACGCAATGTGTGCGGACCGCCATCATGGATTGCCGGGCCTTCGCCCGCCGAAGGACGGGAACCACATAGCATCCCATGGATGCTTCGACCCGCAGCTCGGGTCAAGCCCGGCAATGAGCGGCAGAGAGACCGTGCTCTATAGCATGACCCGGTTTATCGATAACAGAGAACATTCGCCATGAACACCAACGTCGACCCGCGCGCCGCCTCGGCCAAATCCAATGCGCCGAAGCAGGATTTGCGCGCCTGGCTTGCCATGATGGAGGCGGCCGGCGAGGTCACGCACATCTCGGGCGCCGAGCGCGAGCGCGAGATCGGCGGCATCGTCGACATCTACCAGCGCAAGATCGGCAACCCGCTGGTGCTGTTTGACGACATCCCAGGCTATCCCAAGGGCCATCGCATCCTGGCGAACCTGCTCACGTCCATTCGCCGCATCAACATGACGATGGGCAATCCGGCCGACGGCACCGAGATCGAGCTGGTGCGGCACTGGCGCAACTACATGAAGGCGGCCAAGACCATCCCGCCGGTCGAGGTGGCGAGCGGCGCGCTGCTGGAGAACGTCAAGACCGGCGACGACATCGACCTGTTCAAGATTCCCGTGCCGCGCTGGCACGAGCACGACGGCGGCTACTACATCGGCACCGGCGACATGGTGATCATGCGCGATCCCGACACCGGCTGGATCAACTACGGCGCCTATCGCGTGCAGGCCCACGGCAAGAAGCTCGCCACCGTGATGTGCTCCAAGGGCAAGCACGGCGACATGATCCAGAAGAAGTATCACGAGCGCGGGGAAGCCGTGCCCCGTGGCGGTGGTGTGCGGCATGCACCCGGCGCTGTTCATGATCGCGGGGCTGGAAATCCCGCACGGCAAGAACGAGTACGACGCGGCCGGTGGATTGCTGGGCGAGCCGGTGCAGGTGATCATAGGGCCGAAAACCGGTCTGCCGATCCCGGCGCATGCCGAGATCGCCTTCGAGGGCTTCATCCATCCGAACGACAAGATCGACGAAGGACCGCTCGGCGAATGGACCGGCTATTACGCCGGCGGCCTGAAGAAGGAGCCGGCGATCCGCGTCGAGACCATGATGTATCGCGACGATCCGATCCTGCTCGGCGCGATCCCCGGCATCCCGCCGGACGACAACTCTTTTTATCAGCGGCTCGTACCGCTCCGGCGCGGTGTGGAACCAGCTCGAAGCGGCCGGCGTGCCCGAGGTGAAGGGCGTGTGGTCGCACGCCGCTGGAGGCTCGCGGCTCTGGCTCACCGTCTCGATCAAGCAGATGTACGCCGGCCATGCCAAGCAGGCCGGGCTGATCGCCTCGCAATGCCATGCCGGCGCCTATGTGAACCGCTTCGTCGTGGTGGTCGACGACGACATCGATCCGGCCGACATGGACAAGGTGATCTGGGCGATGTGCACGCGCTGCGATCCGCGCGAGGGCATGGAAATCCTGCGCGGCTGCTGGTCTTCGGCACTCGATCCGATGGCGTACTCGGAAAAAGACCCGCGCAACGCCCGCGTCGTCATCGACGCCTGCAAGCCGTTCGGCCGGAGAGACACCTTTCCGATCGTGGTGCGCGCCAGCCAGGAGGTCGAGGAGCTGGTGCGCGGCAAGTTCGGCGACAAGCTGCCGAAGTGATGACGATGCAACAACCTGCGTTGTTATCTGGCGCAAACGGTGCCGCCTTCACCCTCCCCTCGCGAAGCGGTAGGGAGGGTGAAAACATCTTCCTGTGCCCGCAAAGTGCCCCCCACCCCCGACCCCTCCCCACCATTCGCTTCGCTCATGGGGGGAGGGGAGACGCGCTGCGGTTCGTCGCGCCGATGGTGGCGGCATGACCGCCAAAATCGACATTACCCTTCGCGTCAATGGCCGCGATCACGCCATCAGCGTCGAGCCGCGCAAGACGCTGGTCGATGCCATCCGTGAGGATTGCGCGCTGACCGGCACGCACATCGGCTGCGAGCACGGCGTCTGCGGCGCCTGTACCGTAATCCTCGACGGCGAGGCGGTGCGCTCCTGCCTGATGTTCGCGGTGCAGGCGCCGGGCAAGCACATCCGCACCGTCGAAGGCCTCGCCAGCGGCAAGACGCTGCATCCCTTGCAGCGCGCCTTCATGGCGCACCACGGCCTGCAGTGCGGCTTCTGCACGCCGGGCTTCCTGATGCTCGCCGCCGAATGCGCTGGAGAAAAATCCAGGCATCGGCGACGAGGAGCTGATCGACGTGCTGTCGTCGAACCTCTGCCGCTGCACCGGCTATCAGAATATCGTGCGGGCCGTGAAGGCCGCGCGTTCCGAGATGCAGCAAAAGGCGCCCGTATAGAACATGCCGCGAATGCGGCGGCGGCCTCTCGTGCCCTCTCCCCTTGCGGGAGAGGGCTGCGCTGAATGTGCCATGCATTTTGGTGGGTTGGGGGTCAGCGCCTGCTGCAACGCCGACCCCTCACCCAACTTTTCTGCGTTGATCCGCTCTACATGCCCTCTCCCGCAAGGGGAGAGGGCGCAATAACGGGCGCTGCGGATCGGTGAACGCCTCGAACACCAGCTCGCGCGGCGCGTCGAACACGCGGCCAAGCACGATGACGGCGTCGCCGGGTTGCAGTTCGTTGATCCCCGCCATCACTGCCCGCTTATCGCTTTTCTGGTCTCCGCCACCACGTCCTTCGGCGTGGCGTAGAGCTCGGCGACCAGCTTGTCGATGTCGGCCCCGCTCACCGGATTGACCTCCTGGCCGCGCGCCTTCATCTCGGCGAGCAATTCCGGATCGGCCCAGGTCTCGTCGAACGCCTTGCGCAGCGCGGCCTTGCGGTCGTTAGGAATACCCGGTGGTGCCGCATAGGGCCGCGCCATCTCCTGGCGGCTGAGGATCAGCTTCAGCATCTGCCGTTGCGCGTCGGTCCTGGCGAACTGCATGATCAGCGGCACGTCCGGCAGGTCCTTCCCCGGCGACAGGTTGAGCTGCACCGGAAAGATCACCTTCTTCTCCCTGATCCAGTCCGGCTTCAGCGTCTTGATGCTCGACCACGACCAGCTCGCCCGCGAATCGACCTCGCCGCGCTCCAGCGCGATCGCGACCTCCGCGGTGCCGGGATAGCCGGAGATCAGCTTGAGCTTGGCGCCGAACGCGTTCTTGAGCAGCAGCGCATAGATGTCCGGATCGGAGCCCGAGCCTTCGCCGCCGACCGTGAACGGAGTCGTCAGCATGTCTTGGAAAGTCTTCACTGGCGCGGTGTGCCAGAGCACGAACACGCTCACTTCGCTGGTACCGCTGCCGAGCCAGGCGAACTTGCTGGAATCGAACTGCGTGTTGCTCGCTCCGATCAGCGGCTCCATCGCCATGCCGCGGCTGAAGATGCCTATGGTCGAGCCGTCCTTCGGCGCGACGTTGAAGAGATAGTTGGCGAGCTTGAGCGAGCCCGCGCCCGGCATGTTCTGCACCACGATTGCCGGATTGCCGGGAATGTGCTTGCCGAGATGCCGCGCCAGGATGCGGGAATAGGTGTCGTAGCCGCCGCCGGCGCTGTAGCCGACGATCAGGTTGAGGTTCCGGCCGCGATAGAACTCGGCGACGCTGTCCTGCGCGCGAGCGGGAGATGTCCCAAGCCCGATGAGAACCAGCGCGATGAAGGCGCAGACTATCCGCCGTTCATTCCCGCGAAAGCCGGAATCCAGAGCGCTGAATTCCCGCTTTTGCGGGGACGAACGGAGAATTCGCGCCAATGCAGCGAACATTGATCGTGCCATGTTGCCCTTCGTTGCAGCGGTTCCCTATACTCGCGGTTCCTCTTGTGCAGGTCCGCGATGAAGCCGCCGCCCTTCCAATACCACGATCCGAAAACGCTTGCCGAGGCGGTGGGGCTTTTGGCCACGCTCGACAACGCCAAGCTCCTGGCCGGCGGGCAATCGCTGATGCCGATGCTCAACATGCGCTTCGTGCTGCCGGATCACGTCGTCGACCTCAACCTCGTCGATGGCCTGTCCTACATCCGCGAGGCGGGCGGTGCGCTCGAAATCGGAGCGATGACGCGCCAGCGCGATCTTGAATTCTCTGAACTGGTGAAGGCGAAATGCCCGCTGCTGCACCAGGCGATCATGCACATCGGGCACAGGCAGACGCGCAATCGCGGCACCATCGGCGGCTCGCTGTGCCATCTCGATCCGGCGGCCGAGCTGGTGTCGGTCTGCGCCGCCCATGGCGCGACGGTGGCGGTCGCGGGCCCGAACGGCAGCCGCGAGATCGCGTTCAAGGATTTCCCCGCGGGCTACCTCACGCCCGCCATCGAGCTGAATGAGATCGTCACCGCGGTCCGCATCCCGTTGTGGCCTGTCGGCCACAAGGCGGCGTTCATCGAGTTCTCCCGCCGCCACGGCGATTTCGCCATCGTGTCGGCGGCGGCGCTGCTCCAGATCGACAACGGAAAAATCGTTCGCGCCTCGGTGACGGTCGGCGGCGTTGCCGTCGCGCCGGTGCGCGCGAGCGAGGTCGAGCAGGCCATCACTGGGCAGGCGCCGAGCTCCGAGTTGTTCGCCAAAGTTTGCGAAAGCTGCCGCTCGATCGAGGCGCTGGCCGACATCCACGCTTCCGCCGACTACCGCCAGCATCTCGCCGCGGTGCTGTCGCGCCGCGCGCTGGAGAAGGCCGCGGGGCTTGCCGACAACGCGCCGTGGAACCGGGCGCATTAGGATGCGACGCAAGTCCGAGCCTCGTGTCCCGGGCGCAGCGCAGCGCGACAGCGGTGCGCTGCAGACCCGGGACCCCGGTTCCTCGGTGACAGACAGCAACCGGGGTCCCGGATCAGCGGTGCACCGCTCCGCCTTGCTCCGCGCTGCACCGCATCCGGGACACGCGGCATGAGGCGGCGCGATGTCATCGTGGGCCTGGGCGGCGCGGCGGCATCACCAATTCTTTGGCCGCTCGCCGCGCGCGCGCAGCAGGCGATGCCGGTGGTCGGGTTTATCCGCAGCACGTCGCTCGCTGCCTCTACGCACCTCGTAGCCGCGTTCCGCCAAGGCTTGAAGGAAGCCGGCTTCGTCGAGGGCCAAAACGTCGCGATCGAATTCCGCTCCGCGGAAGATCATGCTGATCGGTTGCCGGCTCTGGTGGCTGATTTGATCCGCCAGCCGGTAGCCGTGATCGTCGGGAACGGGGTTCCGGCGCTTGCGGCCAAGGCCGCGACCATGACGGTGCCGATCGTGTTCTTGACCGGGAGCGACCCGGTCAAGGATGGTATGGTCGCCAGCCTCAACCGGCCGGGCGGCAACGTCACGGGCGTGGTTTTTTTCAACTCCGTGGTAGGGGCGAAGCGACTGGAATTGCTACGCCAGCTCGTGCCCAAAGCGAGGACAATTGGCCTGCTGGTCAACCCGAATAGTCCTAATACCAAGGCGGAGCGGAGCGACGTGCAGGCCGCGGCGCTTGCGATCGGGCAGCAACTCATCGTTGCCGAGGCCAACAGCGACCGCGACATCGAGGCAGCCTTTGCGACGCTCGTGGAACGCGGGGCTGGTGCGCTGCTCGTCGGTTCCGGCGCGTTCCTGAACTCCCTTCGGGAGCGACTCGTCGCACTGGCGGCTCGCCATGGGCTGCCGGCGAGCTATACCTGGCGCGAGGCCGTCGTGGCCGGTGGCCTGATGAGCTACGGGGCGAGCATTACCGATGCCTATCGCCAGGCCGGCATCTACGCCGGGCGGATTCTCAAGGGCGACAAGCCGGCCGATATGCCGGTCATCCAGTCGACCAAGTTCGAGTTCGTCATCAACCTCAAGACCGCCAAGGCGCTCGGCCTGGAATTCCATCCGCAATTGCTTGCCACCGCCGACGAGGTGATCGAATGAGGCGGCGCGATGTCATCGCAGGGCTCGGCGGCGCGGCGGCGCTGCCACTCGCGGCGCGCGCGCAGCAGCAGGCGATGCCGGTGATCGGATATTTCAACAGCGGCAAGGCGGCGACCCAGACGAACAACGTTGCGGCGTTTCGCCTGGGCTTGAAGGAAGCAACTTTCATCGAAGGTCACAACGTCACGATCGAATTTCATTGGGGCGATAACCAGTTCGGCCGGCTGCCGGCTCTGGCAGCCGACGTGATCGCGCGGCGGCCGGCCGTCATCGTGTCGAATACCCTTGCGGCGCTCCGTGCCAAGGCCGCGACCACGACAATTCCAATCGTCTTCACGACCGGCAGCGATCCGGTCAGGGACGGGTTGGTGTCAAGCCTGAGCCGACCGGGTGGCAACATCACGGGTGTGGTCTTTCTCTCCGGCACGGTCGGGACCAAGCGTCTCGAACTGCTGCATCAGCTCGTGCCCAAGGCGACGACGATTGCCATGCTGGTCTATCCGAACACGTCGGAGACCGAGGCCGAGCGAAAAGAGGTGGAGGCCGCGGCCCATGCGATCGGGCAGCAACTCATGGTTCTCGATATCAGCCGCGCCGGCGATATCGAGCCGGCCGTTGCGATGGCCAAGGCGCGCGGCGCCGGCGCTCTGCTGACCGGGACTGGGCCGTTCACGGCCAACAACCGGGAAGCGATCGTGGCGGCGGTCGCCCGTCATGCCATCCCGGCGATGTACTCGCTGCGTGAATATGCCGAAGCTGGCGGCCTGATGAGCTACGGGGCGAGCTTGCCCGGCGCATTTCATCAAGCCGGGCTGTATGCCGGGCGCGTGCTTAAGGGCGAGAAGCCGGGCGACCTGCCGGTGATGCAATCGAGCAAGTTCGAATTCATCATCAACCTCAGGACCGCCAAGGCGCTGGGCCTCGAATTCCATCCGCAGCTCCTCGGCATCGCCGACGAGGTGATCGAATGAGGCGGCGCGATTTCATCGCAGGGCTCGGCGGCGCGGCGGCGCTGCCGTTCGCCGCTCGCGCGCAGCAAGGCGTGCCAGCGATCGGTTTCCTCCACAGCGGCCGGCAGTCCACGCAGACCAAAAACATCGCGGTGTTCCATGCTGTCCTGAAAGAAGGCGGGCTGATCGAAGGCCAGACTGTGTCCATCGAGTTCCGCTGGGCCGAAGACAACTTTGACCGGCTGCCGGCACTGGCCGCGGAGCTGATCAACCGGCCGGTCGCCGCGATCTTCGCCAATGGGCTGGCCGCATTTCGGGCGAAGGCAGCAACCAGAAGCGTGCCCATTATCTTCATCACGGGCACCGATCCGGTTCGTGACGGCCTTGTCAGCAGTCTCAATCGTCCGGGCGGCAACGTTACCGGTGCGGTCTTCATCACCGGAGCGCTTGCGACCAAACGGCTGGAGTTGCTTCGGCAAGTTGCGCCCAACGCATCCACGATTGCAGCGATCATCAATCCCAACACCAGGGAGACCGAGCAAGAGCGTAGGGATTTGCAAGCCGCGGCGGGCCCGCTGGGCCGACACCTCATGTTTTTCGAGATTAGAAGCGCGCACGAAATCGAGACGGCGTTCGCAGCCTTGACGCGGCAGGGCGCCGCCGCCCTGATCATGGGCGCGGGCGCGTTCATGAACAGCAATCGCCGGCAGATCGTCGCACTCGCCGCGCGTCACGGGCTGCCGGCGATCTATCCGCAGCGCGAATCCGTCATCGAAGGCGGGCTGGCGAGCTATGGAACAAGCTCCTCAGAGGCCTATCGCCAAGCGGCGCTCTATGTTGGGCGGATTCTCAAGGGCGAGAAGCCCGCCGATCTGCCGGTGGTCCAGTCGAGCAAGTTTGAACTCGTCATCAATGTCAAAACCGCCAGAGTGCTGGGCATCGAATTCTCGCCGCAACTCCTCGCTACCGCCGACGAGGTGATCGAATGACACGCGGCTCAACCCGTGCCAGGATCGGCCCATGACCGACAAGCGCACCATCACCGTCACCGTCAACGGCACCGAGTACACCCGGGAGACGCCGGTCCGCATCACGCTCGCCGATTTCATCCGCTACGAGCTTGCGCTCACCGGCACCCATCTCGGCTGTGAGCACGGCGTCTGCGGCGCCTGCACCATCCTGCTCGACGGCCATTCGGCGCGCTCCTGCCTGATGCTGGCGGTGCAGGCCGACGGACACGACATCCTCACCGTCGAGGGCATCGCGCCGTCGCCCGACAAGCTGCATCCCCTGCAGGAGGCGTTCCGCGACAATCACGGTTTGCAGTGCGGCTTCTGCACGCCGGGGATGCTGACGACATTATTGGAATTTCTGCGCGATAACCCGGACCCCACCGAACGCGAGGTGCGGGTGGCGATTTCCGGCAACCTGTGCCGTTGCACCGGCTACCAGGGCATCGTGCTGGCGGCCCTCGATGCCGCCAAGCGCCTCAAAGATCAACGGGTTTAACTCTAGCGGCGGTAACGGCTGGACGCGCAGACGGCCTTGGAAATAAGTTCCATTTTAGGCCCATACGCCGCATTTACACACGCGGCCGCTGTGGCTTGTGCTACAGTTCCAAAAAAGCTGACTGGGGATCAGCGATGGAAAGACGCGAGTTCATCGCACTGCTTGGAATGGCCGCGGCCGCGATGCCGCAGCCTGCCGGCGCGGAGATTGTCCATCCGCCGGGCTCGGTCGCCGGCCAGCTCGCTGGCACCTGGGGCTTCGCCTCGTCGATCAACACCCGCAAGGACGGCAGCACCTTCGACCGCTGGGGCGACACCCCCAAGGGCATCTTCATGTTCGATCGCAGCGGCCACTATTCGCAGATCATCGTCGGATCGGAGTCGCGCGTGTTCGGCGCCAAGGTGTTCTGCGCCTTCGGCACCTACAAGGTCGATGATGCCGGCAAGGTGCTGGTCACCAACATCGAGGCCTGCTCAGCATCCAAGCTCAACGGCACCGCGCAATATCGCGCCATCCTGTCGCTGACCGCGGATGAGCTGCGATATTCCAACCCGATCACGGTCAGCGGCGCCACCGCCGAGGTGCTTTGGAAACGTTTGGCGTAATCTCTCCGTCATTCCGGACGCCGCCAACGGGTCCGCGCAAGGCGCGCCCGGAATGACAGCGATTGATCAGATGATCGCGTGCCGCACCTTGGCGGACACCCATTCGCTCACCACCACCGTGCCGATGATCACCAGCAGGATCAGCGACACCTGGGTCCAGGCCAGTGTCGTGATCGCAGCGTTGAGGGGCAGCCCGATGCCGCCGGCGCCGACCAGCCCGAGCACCGTCGATTCGCGGATGTTGATGTCCCAGCGGAACACCGAGATGCCGGCGAATGCCGGCAGCACCTGCGGCACGATGGCGTAGGCCGTCACCTGCGCGCCGCTCGCTCCGGTCGCGCGCACCGCCTCGACCTGGCTCTCGTCGATCTCCTCGATCGCCTCGTACAGCAGCTTGGCGCAGAAGCCGATCGAGCGCAGGCCGATGGCGAGGATGCCGGCGAACACGCCCGGTCCGATGATGGTGACCAGCATCAGCGCCCAGATCAGCGAGTTGATCGAGCGCGACGACACGATGATGAACAGCGCCACCGGCCGGACGAAGGCCACGCTCGGCGTGGTGTTGCGCGCCGCGCAATAGGCCACCGGCACGGCGAGCACGATGGCCATCACGGTACCGAGCGTGGCGATGTTGATGGTGTCCCAGATCGGCCGCCACAGCGTGTTGATGGTGCCCCAGTCCGGCGGCACCATCCGCGCGCCGAGATCGGCGGCCTGCTCCGGCGCGTCGGTGACGAACGCCCAGATCGTCTTGTCGGAAATGAGTTCCCAGCAATAGACGAAGATCGCGGCGCCGGCGAGCCACGCCGCCCAGGTGGCGAATTGCGCGCCGCGCTCGCGGCGGTGCCAGAGCTTCGTTTGGCCTCGGATCGCGATCGCCATCACTGCACCCAGCGGCGCAGATAGCCGGAGGAATATTCCACCACCATGACGATGCCGATGATGATCAGCAGGATCGCGGCGGCGGAATCGAATTCGTAGCGGTCGAACGCGGTGTTGAGCGTGGCGCCGATGCCGCCGCCGCCGACGATGCCGACCACCGCGGATTCGCGGAAGTTGATGTCGAAGCGGTAGAGGCCGAGGCCGATCATGCGCGGCATCACCTGCGGCTGGACGCCGTAGTTGATCCATTGCAGCCAGCCCGCGCCGGTTGAGCGCACCGCCTCGGCCTGCGCCGGGTCCATGTCCTCGATGTCTTCGGCCAGAAGTTTGCCGTAGAAGCCGATGGTGGCGAACGCGAGCGTCACCACGCCGGCGAACGGGCCGAAGCCGAACAGCTTGACGAAGAAGATCGCCAGGATGATTTCCTGGAAGCTGCGCGACACCGCGAGCACGCCGCGGCAGAAATAATAGACCGGCGCCGGCGCGATGTTCTTCGCGGCGCCGATGCCGACCGGGATCGACAGCGCGATGCCGATCACGGTGGAAACGACCGTCATCCAGAGGCTTTCCTCGATGCCTTCGACGATCTCGGTCCAGCGGCTGACGAAGTCGGGCGGAAAGAATGCCGAGAAGAACTTGATGCCGCGCGGGATGCCCTCCCAGACCCGCACCCAGTTGACCTCGGTGGTGCCGATCGCCAGCGCCAGATAGACGGCGGCGCCAATCCCGAGTGTCCAGCGCAGCCATGCCTGTTCGATCAGCGGCGGTTTCTTCCAGCGGCGGGGCAGGGTGGCGGTAGTCATCATGCGCACCCACTTTGGCCAGCATGCGGCGCCGGTTGATGTGCCCTCTCCCCTTGCGGGAGAGGGCTGCTCGGCGTTTCAACGGCAAAGATTGGGTGAGGGGTTCGGCGCCGACCCCTCACCCAATCGTGCATTGTTGCGCCGTCGGTGTAGCCCTCTCCCGCAAGGGGAGAGGGCGCGAGACGCGAGTGCCGCAACTCGCGGTGACGTCGAAAATGACGAACGCGGCCCCGCGATATCACGTCAGCCCGGCCATGCGGTCGCGGTGCGGCAGCGGCAGCTCGATGACGTTGCCGACGCCGTCGGTCCCGGCGGTTTCGTCGGCGCCCTCGTCGACCTTGCGGATGGTGGCGGACCAGTCCTCCTCGCCGTAAATCTTGGTCAGCACCTCGGCGGTCAGCTTGTCCGGCGGGCCGTCATAAACGATCTCGCCGAGCTGGAGGCCGACGATCCGCTCGGCGAACATCTGCGCCAGCATGACGTCGTGGATGTTGATGATGGCCGAGAGCTTGCGCTCGGCGCAGAGCTCCTTGATCAGCCGCATGATCTGCCGCGATGTCTTCGGATCGAGCGAGGCGGTCGGCTCGTCGACCAGCAGCAATTCCGGATTCTGAATCAGCGCCCGGCAGATGCCGACGCGCTGGCGCTGCCCGCCGGACAATTCGTCGGCGCGCTTGTCGGCCATGGCGTCGAGGCCGACGCGGGCCAGCAGCCGGAACGCCTCGTCGATGTCGGGCTGCGGAAATTTCCGGAAAAAACTTTTCCAGAACCCGATGGTGCCGAGCCGGCCGCTGAGCACGTTCTCCATCACGCTCAGGCGCTCGACCAGCGCGTATTCCTGGAAGATCATGCCCATGCGCCGCCGCGCGCGGCGAAGCTCGCTGCGGCCGAGCGTCGTGATCTCGACGTCGTTGAGCGTGACCGTGCCGGCGGTCGGCTCGACCAGGCGATTGATGCAGCGGATCACGGTGGACTTGCCGGCGCCCGATGGCCCGATCAGCGCCATCACCTGGCCGTCGGGCACCACGAGGTCGATGCCCTTCAGCGCCAGGTCGCCGGTGCGATAGCGCTTGGTCAGGCCTGTTATGCGAAGCATCGATCGCGTCCCCACCGCCGTCATCGCCGGGCTGGTCCCGGCGATCCCAATTCGTTTGGCACGGCCATGCCACGTCAATCGGGATGGCCGGGATAAGACCGGCCATGACGTGGAGGGTCTTAGTCTGATCCTACTTGCAAGTGTATTTGACGCCGGTCGCTTCGTCGATCTTGCGCAGCATCGCCCAATCCTTCTTGTAGTCGATCGGGATGAATTTGCCTTCCTTCTTGAACTCGGCTTGCAGCGCCGAGCCCTCCCAGGGGAAACCGAAGAACGCCTCCTTGATCTTCTCGACCAGCTTGGGATCGAGATTATGGGCATAGCCGTAGCCGGTGGTCGGGAAGGTCTGCGACTTGTAGATCGAGCGGATTTTCGCTTGGTCGAACACCTTGCGGTCGAGCATGCGGTTGAGCACCGAATTGGCCACCGCCGCCGCCTCGTAGTCCTTGTTGACCACGCCGAGGATCGAATTGTCGTGCTTGCCGGAGAACACCGGCTCGAAGTCGCGCTTCGCCTCAAGATTGAAGTCCGCCTTCAAAATCGCCGACGGCGCCTTGAAGCCCGAGTTCGAGGTGGCGTCGGTGAACGCGACCTTGTGGCCCTTGAGGTCGGCCGGCGTCTTGATCGGGCTATCGGCCGGCACGATGATCTCCATCTCGTAGCCGAAGCTGCCGTCCTTCGACGCCATCATGGCGAACGGCACGTAGCCCGCGCAGTTTACCGCGAGCGCGTTGCCGCCGGCGTTGACGCCGGCGATATGCAGCCGGCCCGAGCGCATCGCCTCGTATTGCGCGGCGTTCGACTGCACCGGGAAGAACACCACCTTCTTCCCCGTCGTCTTCTCCAGATTTTTGAGAAATCCGTCCCACGCCTTCTGATACACCGCCGGGTCCTCGACCGGCGTGTAGGAGAAGATCAGCGTCGACGGATTGACGATCTTCTTCGGGTCGGCCGGCAGGTCGGCGATCAGGTCGCCGTTCCGGTCGCAATAGGCCTTGTCGAGCGTGCCGCGCGGGCAATCGTCCTGGGCGGCAACTGCTGTCGAAAGTAAAAGCGTGGCAAACCATGCGATAAGGACCGGCGCTCGGTTCATTGCTGAAGTCCGTTGTTCGACTCTCGGCTGTCATGCCCCGCGAAAGCGGGGCATCCAGTATTCACAGGAGACATTTGGTGCATCGTCGGTCCCGTCGGCGGCGCCGGGCGTACTGGATCGCCCGCCTTCGCGGGCGATGACAGCAGCGGCGCATCATTTGCAGGTGTATTTGACGCCGCTTGCGCCGTCGATCTTGCGGATCACGCTCCAGTCCTTCTGGTAGGTGATCGGCACGAAGCGGTCCTCGGTCTTGAACTCGGCTTTGAGCGCCGAGCCTTCCCACGGGAAGGTCAGGAACGCCTCCTTGATCTTGGCGGCCAGCGCCGGATCGAGATTGTGCGCGATGCCGTAGCTGGTGGTCGGGAAGGTTTCGGACTTGTAGATCGTCCTGATCTTGGCCTTGTCGACCACCTTGCGCTCGAACATCCGGAACATCACCTCGTTGGCGATCGCCGCCGCCTCATAATCCTTGTTGGCGACGCCGAGCACCGAATTGTCGTGCTTGCCGGAGAACACCGGTTCGTAATCGCGCTTCGCCACCAGATTGAACTCCGATTCCAGCAGCACCGACGGCGCCTTGAAGCCTGAGTTCGAGGTCGGCGCGGTGAAGGCGAGCTTCTTGCCCTTCAGATCGGCCGGCGTCTTGATCGGGCTGTCGGCCGGCACGATGATTTCCATCTCGTAGCCGAACGTGCCTTCCTTGGTGCCCATGATGGCGAACGGCACGTAGCCCGCGCAGTTCACCGCGATCGGCGTCGGGCCGGTGCTGATGCCGGCAATGTGCAGGCGGCCGGAGCGCATCGCCTCGATCTCCGCGGCGTTTGATTGCACCGGGAAGAACACCACCTTCTTTCCGGTCACCTTCTCGGTGTAGCGGAGGAAACCGTCCCACACCTTGGTGTACAGCGACGGGTCCTCGACCGGCGTGTAGGCGAAGATCAGCGTCGGGGGATTGATGAGCTTCTTCGGATCGGCCGGCGCGTCGGCGACCAGATCGCCGTTGCGGTCGCAATAGGCCTTGTCGAGTTGGCCGCGCGGGCAGTCGTCCTGCGCGACGGCAATCCCCGCACCGAGCACGGTCAGCACCACGATACCGGCGAACGTTTTGATGACTTGCCGCATGTTGGCGCCCTCCGCTGTTGCAACCGCGGCTTATCGCCCCCGGGCGACAATCGCGCGACAGGGCGGAATGATAGCGGAAATCCCGGCCGGTTGTACGGCGAGCCGAAGCCAATGAGCCTTGTCAGCACGGCATGCGACAGAGTGTTGAATTGGCGATGGAGAGGCCGCATGCTGCAATCGACTAGCAAAGGGGAGGGCGGCCCCATGAGGCTCATTCGGACCGGATTTGCCGCGATTGCGGCGATCGTGCTGGCGCTGACTGCGGCAGGCGCGGAGGACTACCCGGCCAAGCCGGTGCGCATCATCGTGCCGTTCGAGCCCGGCGGCATCAACGACGTCGCCGCCCGCGTCATCGCCACGCATCTGAGCGAACGGCTCGGCAAGCAGTTCCTCGCCGAATACAAGTCCGGCGCCGGCGGCATGGTCGGCACCGAATACGTCTCGCACCAACCGGCCGACGGCTACACTATCGCGGTGGTCTCGGTCGCCAACGCCGTGCATCCGGCGATGTACAAGCTCACTTACGATCTGCGCAAGGCGTTCGATCCGGTGGCAATGCTGATCACCAGCCCCATGACGCTTGCGATCAATCCCGGTGTGCCGGCGCAGAACCTCAAGGAGTTCATCGCGCTCGCCAAGGCGAAACCTGGCGACCTGCAATACGCCTCCGGCGGCGTCGGCGGCGCGCTGCACCTCGGCATGGAGCTGTTCAAGCTCACGGCCCATGTCGATCTCCTGCACGTGCCGTTTCGCGGCGCGGGTCCCGCGGCGATCGACGTGGTCGCCGGCAACACCAAGGCGGTCACGGCCTCGACCTCGACCATCTCGCCGCACGTGCGATCCGGCAAGCTCCGCGGTCTGGCGGTCAGCTCGAAGCAGCGCCTGCCGGCCGAGCCGGACGTGCCGACCTTCATCGAGGCCGGCCTGCCGGAATACGTGGCCGGCAACTGGATTGGTTTTGCGGTGCCGGCCGGCACGCCGAAGGCGATCATCGAGAAGCTGCACGACGAGATCATCAAGATTCAGGAATTGCCCGAGGTGCAGAAACAAATGGAGGCGCGCGGCGCCACCGTCGACAAGATGGGCATCGAGGAGTTCGGCGCCTTCATGGACAGCGAACTGGCGAAGTGGAGCCGCGTGGTGAAAGCGGCCAAGATCAAGGCGGAGTGAGGCCGCCGCGGCTTGAATTGCCGTGCTATGCTGATTGCGGACTGGTGTATCGATTGTTCGGCCGGGGGTGAGGCTGATGAGGCGTCGGGAATTTGTCGCGGCGCTTGCCGGTGCGGCGGCGTATCCGATCGGCGCCCGCGCGCAAGACCGTGTGCGCCGCGTTGGCGTGCTCATGCATACGTCGTCGGACGAGCCGGAATCGCAGACCCACATCGCTGCCTTCCTTCAAGGATTGCAGGAGGCGGGCTGGTCCGTCGGCCGCAACCTGCGGATCGAATACCGATGGAGCGCGGCTGACCGCACGAGCCTGCGCCGAAACGCAGGTGAGCTGGTTGCGCTCGGTCCGGATGTCATCCTGGCCGGCCCCGGCGCAACGACGGGGGTGCTGCGACAGATCAGCCGGACAGTGCCAATCGTGTTTGCGCAGAACATCGATCCAGTTGGCAGTGGCAATGTCGAGAGCCTGTCGCGGCCAGGCACCAACGCCACCGGCTTTACCCAATTCGAATACAGCTTGAGCGCTAAATGGCTTGAGCTGCTCCGGGAGATCGTGCCGGGCGTCAAGCGCGTCGCGGTCTGCCGGGATTTCGACGGCGCCGCCGGCATCGGCCAATGGGCCGTCGTCCTCGACCAGTACCGCCGCGCGGCCGACTATGTCGATCGTATCCTCAAGGGCGAGAAGCCCGCCGACCTGCCGGTGCAGGCGCCGACCAAGTACGAGTTGGCGCTTAACCTCAAGACCGCCAAGGCGCTCGGCCTCACCGTGCCGCCGTCGCTGCTCGCCCGCGCCGACGAGGTGATCGAATGAGACGCCGCGATTTCATCGCCGGCCTCGCAGGCGCGGCGACCTCGCCGCTGATCCGGCCGCTCGCGGCGCGTGCGCAGCAGTCGATGCCGACGATCGGTTTTCTTGGCGGCGCCGACCCAGCCGGATACGCGCCGCAGATGGAAGCCCTGCTGCTCGGCTTGCGCGACCACGGCTACGTGGCGGGGCGCACCGCGGCCATCGAGTATCGCTGGGCCGAGGGCAAGTATGAGCGGTTACCTGGCTTGGCTGCCGATCTGGTCCAGCGCAGGGTCGCGGTCATCATCACTCAGGGCACGCCTGCGGCCTTCGCCGCCAAACGAGCGACCAGCACGATCCCTATCGTCATGGCCATCGTCGGCAATCCGGTCGACACCGGAATCGTGGCGAGCCTGTCGCATCCCGGCGGCAACATCACCGGCTCCTCGTTTTTCTGGGCCGAGGTCAACGCCAAGCGAGTCGAACTGATGAAGGAGCTGATGCCGCCCCTGAGGCGCGTCGGCGTCTTGCTCAATCCCGATAATCCGGCCACGACCTCCCTCGTCCGCGCCATGACGCAGACCGGGAAGGCGGTCAACGTGACGCTGCAAACCTTCGGACTGCGGCGCCTCGACGAACTGGAGGCCGTGATCGCGCGTGCCGGGTCGCAGGTCGAAGCGCTTATCGCGATCGATGATGGACTGATCGTCGCCAACAGGCAGCGCGTCGCCGAGCTTGCGATTCAGAGCCGGCTGCCGAGCCTCGGTTTTCGGGAGTATTGCGAAGCCGGCGGCCTGGCGGCCTATGGTGTCGATTTTCCCCACATCTGGCGCGGCGCTGGGAAATTCGTCGACAAGGTTCTCAAAGGACACAAGCCGGCGGATCTGCCGGTCGAGCAGGCCACCCGGTTCGAGTTTGTCATCAATTTGAAGACGGCGAGGGCCATCGGCTTTGAGGTGTCGGGCGCCATGTCGGCGCGCGCCAATGAGGTGATCGAATGATGTGCTAAAGTGGACGAGTTGAAACCTTCCCGCTGAGGAAGGGCCGTATGGGAGGGCGATACGATGCTCAACGGAATGACAATGCTGATCGCCGCGTTCGGCTTTCTGGCTTTCATCTGGATCATGGTGCTGGTGGGCTCGCAAGCGTTCGGCTCGCCGCCGGAGCATTAGCGCGTAGTTGGGTCAGACTGAATCACCGCCGTTCGTCCCCGCGGAAGCGGGGACCCAGCGGTTTGGCCAAGAACTGTGCTCCCGCTTTCCGCCTTCGCGCTCCGCGCTTCGGCGGACTCGAACCCGCCGAGTTCGCGAAGCGAGCGAAGGCCGGGCCGCGGGAGCGAACGGAGTTTGGTTCAACGCAATGCAATCGCGCGTGTTGCAAGTTTTCCGCGCGTCGTTGCCACAGCCATTTTTTGAGGGAGGCCGCTCATGAAATCGCCTGCGAAACGAAGCAACACCGCCAACGTCGCCGCAACTCGCCCGGCGACGACGGCTTATGCCGCGCAGCGCTACGCCCATCCGTTCTTTGTGCCGGCGCCGCCGGCGGATCGCGCGGCCGTCGATGGCCACAAACGCATGACCGATTGGAGCAAGCTTCAGCTCGGTCCAATCCCGCGCTTGGCCGGCAAGGGCGTCGTCGATCTTGCACATGTGATCGGCGCTACGGGCGTCAAGGAAATCGAGAATCTCGGCGAGCTTCGTTTTCACGCGCTGGGCGACAGCGGCCACGGCAATGCCGAGGACGCGCAGAAGGTGGCCGAGGACATGGCGATCGACTTCAAGCCCGAGGCCGGCGCCTTGAACCCGGCGTTCATGCTGCACCTCGGCGATGTGATCTACGGCAACGACAAAGCGAACCACTATGGCGAGCGCTTCTATTCGCCCTATCGCCACTATCCCGGAAAGATCCTCGCGATCCCTGGCAATCACGACGGCGAGGTGCGCGCCAGGGCCGACAGTCCCTCGCTCTCGGCGTTCAACGCGAATTTCTGCGCGAAGAAAGCGGTCGTTCCGCCGCAAGCCTCGGCGACCGGCATCTTCCGCAAAACCATGACGCTGCCCGGGGTCTATTGGCTGCTTGATGCGCCGTTCGTCCGCATCATCGGCCTTTATTCCAATCTGCTGGAGAATCCAGGCTACCTCGAGGGCAAGACGCCCGCAGGCAAGGTCGACAAATCACAGCTCGCATGGCTCAAGGACACGCTGTCCACCATCGCGGGCAAAAACGACGGCAAGGCGCTGATCGTCGCCACGCATCATCCGCTCTACAGCGCGGCAGGGCATGCCGGCAGCCACGAGATGGGCGCGAGCCTCGATGACGCGTTCGCCAAGACGAATGTGATTCCGCACGCGGTCCTGTCTGCGCATGCGCACAATTACCAGCGCTACACGCGCCGGATCAAAGGCAAGCAGACGGTCTACCTGGTCGCGGGCACTGGCGGCATGCCGCCGCAAAAGGTTCCGGCAGCGACAGGCCAGCCGGCCGACAGCAGCAATCAGGTAACCTACGACGCCGCCGTGGCGTCCTACGGCTATCTGTTCGCTTCGGCGACGGCAAACCAGCTCAAGTTCGAGTTCTGGCAACTCGGAGACGAGCATACGCAGCCGTTCGATCCGATCACGCTCGATCTGGTCACGCACGCGATGATCTGACACGGCGCCCTACGTTGCGGCGCCGCTCCGGATCATCTCGACGAGCTTCATCGGCGACAGCGGAAAATGCCCGATCCGCACGTTGAACGGCGAGAGCGCGTCCTCGACCGCCGAGATCAGCGCGGCGGCGGCCGGAATGGTGCCGGCCTCGCCGACGCCTTTGACGCCGAGCGGATTGAGCGGCGAGCGCGTCTCCTTGTAGAGCGTCTCGATCATCGGCACTTCGGTCGCGGTCGGCAAAAGATAATCCGCGAACGTCGTCGTCACCGGCTGGGCGCCGTCGTCGTAGCCCATCCATTCGTACAGCGCGTTGCCGATGCCGTGGGCGACGCCGCCATGGATCTGGCCCTCGACCATCATCGGATTGATCAGGATGCCGGAGTCCTGCATCGCGACATAGCGCAGGATTTTCACCTCGCCGGTCTCGGCATCGACCTCGACCTCGGCAGGCGTGGCAGCCGTTCGCGTAGGCCAGCGCATCGGTGCGGTGATGGACGTTGGCTTCGAGGCCGGGATCGACGCCGGCCGGAAAGCCGTAGCCCGGCGCGCCCTGCAGGATGCGCGCGATCTCGGCGAGCTTGACGTTGAGTTGCGGCGCGCCCATCACGCGCACCTCGCCGTCGGCCAGTTCGAGGTCGTTCTCGTCGGCTTCGAGCACGTGCGACGCCACCTTCTTGGCCTTGTCGGCCACGGCCTTGGCCGCGAGATGCACCGACGAGCCGGCGGTGACGGTCTGCCGGCTGGCGAAGCCGCCGAGGCCGAGCGATACGCCCGCGGTGTCGCCCGCCACCACCTTCACCTTGTCGACGCCGACGCCGAGCTGCGCCGCGGCGATCTGCGCCATCGCGGTGCCGAGCCCCTGGCCCATCGCCGAGGCGCCGGTGAACACCGTGACCTTGCCGGTCCGCGAAATCCGCACCAGGCCCGACTCGAACGGCCCGCGGCCGGAGCCCTTGACGCCGTGGGCGAGGCCGATGCCGATATAGCGGCCGGCCTTGCGCGCCTCGGCCTGTCGCCGCGGCGAAATCGTCCCAGCCGATCGCGTTGAGCGCCTCGGCCTGGCAGGCGGGATAATCGCCGCTGTCGTATTCCATCGCTGCGCCCGAGCGCGCCTTCAGCGGCTTCCTGTACGGCATCTTGCTCGCCGGGATGAGATTTCGCCGCCGCACCTCGGCACGGTCGAGCTTCATCTCGCCGCGCCACGATGTCGAGCAGCCGCTCCATGGCGAACGCCGCCTGCGGATAGCCCGCGCCGCGCACCGACGACACCGGCGTCTTGTTGCTCATGGCGATGGTGACTTCGATCGACAGGCCGGGCACCACGTAGGGCCCGCTCATGGTCGAGGTCGAGTTGTAGGGGATGTTCGGGTCCTGCAGCGTGTAGGCGCCGGTGTCGTGCAGCAGCTTGCCGCGCACGCCGAGCACCTTGGCTTCGCGCATCGACCGCGATCTCGAGCTGCCAATACTGGTCGCGCTCGTGCACCGCGTTGGTGAAATACTCGCGGCGGTCCTCGGTCCATTTGATCGAGCGGCTCAAGCAGCTTCGCCGCCGCCACCACGGCCACGTCCTCGGAATAGACGCAGAGCTTGGCGCCGAAGCCGCCGCCGATGTCGGGCGCGACCACGCGCAGGCTCTGGTCGAAGTCCATCAGCGTGGTCAACGTTTGCGCAAGGTCGTGCGCCTTCTGCGTCGAGGCGTGCACGGTGATGCCGCCGTCGGCCGCGCGCACCTCGGCCAGCGTGCCGCGCGCCTCGATCGAATGCGCGGCGCCGCGGTGCTGCCACAGCTCGGTCTTGAACACATGCGCGGCCTTGGCGAAGGCCGCGTTGACGTCGCCGAACTCGACCTTGTAGGTGGTGATGACGTTGCTCGAAAGCTCGCGGCGGATCGGCTTGGCCTCCTTCGCCATTCGCACGTCGGCGACGAACGGCAGCGGCTCGTAGTCCACCGCCACCAGCGCCGCGGCGTCCTCGGCGACATAGCGGTCGTCGGCCAGCACGATCGCCACCGGCTCGCCGACGTAGCTCACCTCGCCGTCGGCCAGCGCGAAGGCCCAGGCCTTGTCCAGCGGCATGCCCGAATTGGAATGCCGCACCATGCGGCGCTGCGCCATCACCGGCAATAGATCGTCGAGTGTCAGCACCGCGTGCACGCCGGGCATGGCCAGCGCGGCGCTCTTGTCCACGCTTTTGATCAGCGCATGCGGATGCGGGCTGCGCACGAAGGCCGCATGCCAGACGCCGGGCAGCGCGATGTCGTCGACGAAGCGCCCGCGGCCGCGCAGCAGCGGCTCGTCTTCGAGGCGGGTGATGCGCGAGCCGATTGTCGTAGCCATTGCCAAGTTCTCAGATTGTCATGCCCCGCGAAGGCGGGGCATCCAGCAGGCCGTAACGTTTGTAGAATATACGAAAATTGCTGATTGCTGGATCACCCGCTTTCGCGGGTGATGACAGCGAGAAATTGCGGCAGGCCGCCGGCTACTTCTGCGGCCCGCACAGCGAGAGGTCGCGCTCGGCGCGAAAAACATTCGAGTAGAGGTTGGCCACCCATTGCCGGCCGCTTGTGGTGACGTTGAGATATTTGATCGCGGTCTGAATGTTGGGTGCGATGCAGTTCCAGTAGAACTGCGGGTATTTGTTGACCAGGTCCGCCGGCGACTCATAGCCGAGCTGGCGGTTGAGCCCGGCCTCCTCGAACTCGTAGTAGAGCGCGTTGGCCTTGCGGATGTAATGCGGGTCGCCGAGCTGACCGATCAGGTCGGCGGCGCGCAGCAACGCTGCCTCCTCGTCGATTTGCTCCACCTCGGCCGGCAAGGTGCTGGGGAAACGCGAGCCCTCGACCGCCCGGGCGATCCGCGCGGCGTCGAGCAGCTCCATGCCCTGGATGCGCTCCATGATGAACAGCTTGGAGCGATCGACGTGGTGCGGCAGCAACGCGGCGTCGGACGAGCCGCGCGGCGGCTTGGCCTTCCTGCCGGCGGAATTGATCACATAGCCGTCCTCGTCGTCGCCCGGCAGGATGCCGCGCACGTAGCCGATGTCGTGGGTCAGGCAGGCGACGATCACATGGGCGTAATCGTCCGGAGACATGTGGGTATGCAGGGCCCGGCCGCGCATGATGTCGTGGCCGGCGAGCGTCACCAGCATGGTGTGCTCGATGTTGTGATACAGCGCGTCGCTGTTGCCGATGCATTCCAGTGCGATTCGAGCGATCGAAGGAACCAGGTCGACGAGGCGCGGCTCCGACGAGAAGCGGCTCTGCATGTAGCTCGAGAGGAACGCGCCGAGCGCATCGGACGCGAGCTCGGGAATGGTAATCACGCTGCACCCCCAGTGCCGGCGGCCCCCGGCGGTCCTGGAAGCGGATCATGGCTTGGTTGCCAATGGCTGACAACGGCCCAAGCGGATGTGTTGCGCGCCCTTTCGCCTCTTGGTCGTCATGTTCCGCGAAGGTGGATCACCCGCCGGTGATGTGGTTAGCGAAGCCGTACCATCGCTTTACTTCGTAATCGCCTCGCTGGCCTTCTTCACCACGTCCTTCGGTGTCGCGTAAAGCTCGGCCAGCAACTCGTCGAGCTCCTTGGCGCTGACCGGATTGACGTCGATGTCGAGCTTCTTGGCGTCGGCCAGATACTCCGGGTCCTTCATCGTCTCGTCGAACGCCTTGACCAGCGCGGCCCTGCGATCTGCCGGGATGCCGGGCGGCGCCGCGAACGGCCGCGCCATCTGCTGCGCCGCGAGGATGAGCTTGAGGATTTGCAGCTTCTCCTTGTCCTTGGTCTGCTCCAGCGCGAGCGGCACGTCGGCCAACTCCGGCACCTTCTTGAACGACGCCTGCACGATCAGGTTGATCTTCTTGTCCTTGAGCCACTGCGCATGCCGCGTCTTGATCGTGCTCCACGACAGCCCGCACAGCCCATCGACCTCGCCGCGCTCCATGGCGAGCGAAATCTCGTTGGTGCCGGGATAGCCGGGTACGAGCTTGATTGGGGCGTCGAACACGTTCTTGAACAGCCGCGCGAACATGTCGGGCTCCGAGCTTGGCCCCTGGCCGCCGAGCGTCGAAGGCTTCTTGAGAAAGTCGCCCCAGTTTTTGACTTGCGTGGTGTGCCAGGTGACGCAGGTCGAGACGTCGTCGGTGACGCTGCCGAGCCAGGAGAACTTGGTGCCGTCGAAGGTCGCGCCGCTCTCCAGCAGCGGGTTGATGCCGGTGGTGCGCGCGAAGGTGCCGAAAGCGGTGCCGTCCTTCGGCGCTGCGGTGTAGATGTAGTTCGCCGCCTTCAGGCTTCCCGCGCCGGGCATGTTCTGCGGCACCACGGTCGGGTTACCGGGAATGTGCTTGCCGATGTGCCGCGCCAGGTGCCGCGCGTAGAGGTCGTAGCCGCCGCCGACCGAGAAGCCGATCACCACGCTGACGGTCTTGCCGCGATAAAAATCCTCGACGCTCTGCGCCGAGGCGGGCAGGGCGGACGCGGCGATGAAGGCAAACGCAATCGGGAGCAGTCGGCGCATTTTATACTCCAAGGTGTCGGCGTCTTCCGTTCGGCAATTTATTCGCATCTTGCCGGCAATGTCGATTGCGAGACGGCGCATGTTGTCGCACGATGGCGGTCGCTGGCGTTTGCAAGTCCGCTTCAAGAACGGACCTTTGCTGGGAGGATCGCATGTCGACACGGATGAACGCTCTGCGTGCCGCCGCGGTTGCGGCGTGCCTGCTTGTCCTTGCCGCGCCGGCGCTGGCGCAGTCGGCGCTCCGCGGCACCGTGGTCTCCGACCGGGAAGGCCCGATGGAGGGCGTCCTGGTCAGCGCCAAGAAGCAGGGCTCCACCATCACCGTGACGGTGGTGAGCGACGCCAAGGGCGAATACGCCTTCCCGGCGGCGCGGCTGGAGCCCGGCAGCTACCAATTGAAGATACGCGCGATCGGCTACGCGCTCGACGGTGCGGGCTCGGTCGAGCTTGCCACCGGCAGACCGGCCACCGCCGATCTCAAGCTCAAGCCCGCGCCCGTCACCTCCGACCAGCTCACCAATTCCGAGTGGCTGACCAGCGCACCCGGCCCCGACGAGCTCAAGCGCGGCGCTGCTCAACTGCACCGACTGCCATTCCGCCCAGCGGATTTTCGAATCCAAGCACACCAGCGAGGATTTCCTGCAAGGTGTTCGAGCGCATGGGCGGCTATTATCCGGGCGCCTCGGACCTGCAGCCGCAGCGCCTGGTCGGCGCGCACCGGCGCCCGCCGGTCAACCCGGCGATGGCGCAGAGCTTCGCCGACTATCTCGCGGCGCTCAATCTCAGCGCCAAGCCGGTGCACGGCTTCGACTTCAAGACCACGCCGCGCCCGAGCGGCCGCGCCACCCGCGTCATCGTCACCGAATACGATCTGCCGCGAAAGGAGATCCAGCCGCACGACGTGGTGGTCGATCCCGACGGCGGCGTCTGGTTCTCGCATTTCGGCGAGCAGTTTCTCTCCAAGCTCGATCCGAAAACCGGCAAGGTCACGGACTACCCGATCCAGGTGTTCAAGCCCGATCACCCGAAAGGCACGCTCGATCTCGAGGTCGATCCGGACGGCAACATCTGGGTCGCGCTGATGTACCAGAGCGGCATGGCGCGGTTCGATCGCAAGACCGAGAAATTCCGCTATCTACCCGTTCCCCAAGGAGTGGCAGACCGACGCCACCCAGCAGTCGCACTTCTCGGTGGCGGGCATGAAGGCCGACGGCAAGGTCTGGGTGAAGAACACCGACCGTTCGCAGGTCCTGAAGCTCGATCCCGAGACCGGCGTCTACGAGAACCTCGGCTCGTTCAAGGTCCCGGACACCGACCGGCCGATCGGCATCTACGGCATCTACGCCGACCGGCAGAACAACGCCTACATCCTCGAATTCGGCAACGGCGGCATCGGCAAGATCGATGCCAAGACCGGCAAGTTCGCGTTCTACCCGACGCCGACGCCGTTCTCGCGGGCGCGGCGCGGCCGCGTCGATGCGCAGAACCGGCTGTGGTTCGCCGAGTACGGCGGCGAATGGCGTCGCCATGTTCGATCCGGTGACCGAGAAGATCACCGAGTACCGAAAGCCGCTGGCCTGGGAATCGCCCTACGACGCCGTCGCCGACCGCCACGGCGAGGTCTGGGAGGTCAACGAATCCTCCGATCGGCTCGGCCGGCTCGATCCCAAGACCGGCACATGG
This sequence comes from uncultured Alphaproteobacteria bacterium, assembly GCA_963702635.1. Taxonomy (GTDB): domain Bacteria; phylum Pseudomonadota; class Alphaproteobacteria; order Rhizobiales; family Xanthobacteraceae; genus Z2-YC6860. The sequence goes on along the minus strand of CAVPDL010000001.1, from coordinate 178,775 downwards.
ACCAACTATCCGCTGCCGCGCTACTCGAACCTGCGCCGTGTGTTCGTCGATGACCGCGGGCCGCAGCTTGCGGTCTGGAGCGGCAACGACCATGCCGCTTCGGTAATTCGGCTGGAACCGCTTGATTAGAGCGATTGTCTTAATCGAATCGACGCCTCTGCCGCGTCATCCTTGCGATGTCCGGTGCGAAGGTATCCGGGTGTGTCTCATCCTGAAACAGGCTGAGGCTTGCGGCGGGCCCGCGCATCGGGCACATTAAGGTTAATGCGGCGCTTCGAGCTGGTCCCAGGGGCAGGTCCCCAGGTTATGGAGCGCGAACCGTGCGAAACTTCTCTGTAGCGGCATGCCTGTTTGCCGCGTTCGGGATCTCGCAGATCGTCACGGGCGCCAACCCGCCGAGTGAGCGCGCTGGCTCGTCCATTTGTCCGCAATCCGAATCTTGCGAGCTCAAGGGTTCGCTTGCGCCGGACGCACAGGCGTCTCTGGCCGAGCCCCTGGTCAGTCCGGTTGGGCCGTCGGTGTCCCAGGAGCAGGCTTCGTTGCTGGAGCCGCAAGCGGTCGTCGAGCTGCCGCAGCCGCGGGTGCTGACCGAGACGCAAACTCCGCCGCCGGAGCCGAAAGTGCTGTCGGCGGAGTTGTCCGCCGCGGAGCCCGAGCCGCTGATCGAGCCGGAAGGGCCGCCGACGGTCGCGGCCGAACCGCAGCGCTGGGTCGGCCGCTGGCGTCCAGTCACCGTCGCGTTCGCCTATTCGAACAATCACCCGGTCGCGCCGCTTGCGGCGTCCGCGATCGAGCCGGCCGTGCCTGCGGAGCCCTGGGCCGACGCCAGCGACAGCGCGGCGATGCCGTTGGATGCGGAGGCCGGGTCGCGGGCAATCTCGCGTCTCGGGATTTGCAGCGCCATCGTCTCGGCGGCGCGCGGCAACGATCTGCCAATTCCGTTCTTCGCCAATCTGATCTGGCAGGAGAGCAGCTTCCACCTTGGTGAGATCAGCCACGCCGGCGCGCTCGGCGTCGCGCAGTTCATCCCGGAGACGGCCAACGAGCACGGCCTGATCAATCCATTCGAGCCGATCCACGCCATCCATACTTCGGCAAAATTTCTGCGCCGGCTGCAGGACCAGTACCGCAACCTCGGCTTTGCCGCGGCGGCCTACAACGCCGGCCCCGGCCGCGTGAACGAATGGCTGACCAAGCGGCGGCCGCTGCCCGGGGAAACGCGCGCCTATGTGATGAGCATCACCGGCCACCGCGCCGATCAATGGGCCTCCACCGAGTTCAACCGCGGGCCGGAGCGCGTGCTGATGCCGGCGAAGGCGCCTTGTCCCGAGGTCGCCGACGAGGTTGCGGCCGAGGCCAGATTCGTCCGCACCGGCAAGCTGATCGCAGAGCTTGCCGCGGCGACCAGGCCGCCGCCGAAGCCGCCGATGGCTGTGGCCGACGCGGCGATGGCGAAGGCCAACGGCGCGGCAAAGGCGAACGACAAGCCGGCCAAATCGCGGCTCGCCAAGGATCAGTCGAAGCCCATTCCCGCGCCGTCCGTGCTTGAGCTTGCCCTGCAACGCGCCGCCGCGGGGGCTGCATCAGCCGATCGCCTCCAGGCATCGCGTCCACGTCCCGTCCACGACCGGACCAAGCCTCGGGTATCGGCACAGGCCAAGGTTCAGATCCAAGCCAAGGCTCAGACCCCGGCTAAGGCTCAAACCCAGGCCAAGGTTCAGACCCAGGCCAAGGTTCAGACCCAAGCCAAAACCAAGACTCCGGCGCCAGGCGACAAGGCCCATGCCGCCGTGGCCCCACGCGCCGTCGCTTTGCGCTGACGTTGTCCTGGTCTCAGCCGCCAACCGAACTCACTGCCGATTGACGGCGACAACGCGCCAGTCGTTGTCGAGCCGGTCGATCCGTGTCAGCGACAACGGATCGATGACGAACCGCAACGCGCTTTCGGCCGCGATATCGAGCGCGATCGTCAGCGCCGAGCGGATGGTGCCCGAATGCACCACCACGACGACCTCGCCCGGGGGCAGCGCGGCAAGTCCCGCGGCCACCCGTGCGATCTGATCGGTGAAACTCTCGCCGCCGGGCGGCCGGTTGGTCGCCGGCTGGCGCCAGAACTCGCGGTAGGCGGCAGCGCCCAGCTCCGCCTCGATTTCCTTGTGCCGCCGGCCGGTCCAGGCGCCGAAATTCTGCTCGCGGAATTCGGGTATCTTCGCGGGCGCCAGCCCGAGCGCCAACGCCGTCTCCAAGGTCCGGCGCGCCGGACTGCAGAATGCAGCCGCGCCTGCCGGCAATCGCGCCCGCAGCGCGGCGAGGGCCGCGGCGTCGCCAAGATCGGCCGGCGCATCGCTGTCGTGGATGACGCCGCGCGGCCCATTCACCGGCGCGTGCCGGATCAGCCAAAGCCGCGCCTCGCCATTCATGCGCCGGCCCACGCGGCGAGGAAAAGCAGGATCGCCGTCTCCGCCACCTGCTCGGCGCCGCCAAGCACGTCGCCGGTCTGCCCGCCGATCTGGCGCATCGCGAGCATGCCCATGATGGTGGCGCAGGCCGCGGCGACAATCGCAGCGCTGAACGCCGCCGGCAAGGGCAGCGCCACGAGCGCGACGACGATCGCGAGCGCAGCCGCAATCGCCGTTGTCGCAGGCTCGGGCCTGCCGGCCGCGGCGGCAAGTCCGTCAGACCGCGCATAGGGCAAGGTCATCGCCATCGCGGGCAGGATGCCGCGCGACAGCGCATGCGCCGCCATCAGGCCCGGCACCACCGCGGCTTGCGGCAGCACCGCGAGCGCCGAAACCTTGGCCGCAAAGCTCACCAGCAGGATCAGCGCGCCATAGGTGCCGAGCCGGCTGTCGCGCATGATCTCGAGCTTCGCGGCCTTGTCGCGCCCGCCGCCGAAGCCGTCGGCGACATCGGCAAGCCCATCTTCGTGCAATCCGCCGGTCAAAAGCGCGCTCGCCCCGAGCGCACAGGCCGCCGCGCCGGGCGCGGGCAAGCCGATGGCGAGCAGCATCAGATAAACCGCGCCGACGATTGCCCCGATCACGGCGCCGACCAGCGGGAACGCGCGATGCGCCCGCGCGAAATTGGGCGGACTGGCGCCATGCGGGTGCGGCATCGGCACGCGCGTGAGGAACGCGGTCGCAGTCAGCATGTCGTCGAGCCATTCCTTGGCCAGGGGGGCCATGGCAATGGCCGCCGCTTTGATGTTGTCTGCAAACCACATGCAGTTCCGCAGTCTAGATGAGATTCGCGCCTTCTGCCGGGACCTCCCGAGCGGCGATCCGCGCGCCGAGGCAGCGGCCGTCGCGCGGCAGGCGAGCCTGACCAAGCCGCCGGGAAGCCTCGGCCGCCTCGAAGCGCTTGCGGCCTGGGTCGCGCGCTGGCAGGGGCAGGCGGTGCCGCGCCTCGACCGCGTCACGATCGCGGTGTTCGCCGGCAATCACGGCGTCGCCGCGCGCGGCGTGTCGGCCTATCCGCAGGCTGTCACCGCCCAGATGGTGGCGAATTTTTCCGCAGGCGGCGCCGCGATCAACCAGCTTGCCAAGCTTGCGGGCGCCGAGCTTTGCGTCGTGCCGGTCGATCTCGACCGGCCGACCGGCGACATCGCCGCAGCGCCCGCAATGACCCCCGACGAATTTCTCGCCGCGGTCGATCTCGGCTATCGCACCGTGCCGCCGGACAGCGACCTTGTCGCGCTCGGCGAGATGGGCATCGCCAACACCACCGTGGCGTCGACGCTGTGTGCCGCGCTGCTCGGCGGCGAAGCCGGGCGCTTCGTCGGCCGCGGCACCGGCGTCGATGACGTGGGCCTTGCCCGCAAATGCGCGGCGGTCGAGCAGGCTTTGCGACATCACCGCGAAATCCTCGGCGATCCGCTTGCGGCGGCCGCGGCGCTCGGCGGCCGCGAGCTTGCCGCGATCCTCGGCGCCACGCTGGCTGCGCGCCGCCATGGCATCCCGGTGTTGCTTGACGGCTTCGTCACCACCGCCGCCGTGGTTCCGCTGGCGCGGCTCGATCGCGCCACGCTCGATCATTGTCGCGCCGGCCATGTCTCGGCCGAAGCCGGCCACCGGCTGCTGCTCCGCGAGCTCGACCTCGATCCGCTGCTCGATCTCGGCATGCGGCTCGGCGAAGCGTCCGGCGCGGCCACCGCCATCCTCCTGCTGCGTTCGGCGCTCGCGTGCCACGCCGGCATGGCAACGTTCTCGCAGGCCGGCGTATCCGGCCGGAGTGACTGACGGCACGCCCGCACCCTTGACGGACCCGGGGCGGACGTTCGATGAAAGACCCGAAAGCCTCTCCCCGGCCTCATGGTGAGGAGCGTTGCGGAGCAACGCGTCTCGAACCATGTGGCCGCCTCCATCCTTCGAGACGGCCGCTACGCGGCCTCCTCAGGATGAGGCGGAGTGAGGCAAGGACAAGAACTATGCCCGCCGGCAAGGCGGCGCGCACTTGAGCGGAGGAATAAACGTGGCGAAATACGACGTGGTGGTGGTCGGCGCCGGCAACGCCGCGTTCTGCGCGGCGCTTGGCGGCGGCCGAGAAGGGCGCCAAGGTGCTGATGGTCGAGCGCGCGCCCAAGGAGCTGATGGGCGGCAATTCCCGCTTCACCGCCGGCGCCTTCCGCTGCGTCTACGACGGCGTCGACGATCTCAAGGCGATCATGCCGGACCTGACCAAGGACGAGATCGACCGCTCCGACTTCGGCACCTACACCCAGGACCAGTTCTACGACGACATGTTCCGCGTCACGCAGTACCGCACCGACGGCGAGTTGTGCGACCGCCTGGTCGGCCGCTCGCGCGACGCCATGCGCTGGCTGCACGGCAAGGGCATGAAGTTCGATCCGATCTGGGGGCGTCAGGCGTATCTGATCGACGGCAAGTTCAAGTTCTGGGGCGGCCTCACCGTGGAATCCAAGGGCGGCGGCCCGGGCCTGATCGAGCAGCACCTCAAGCTCGCCGACAAGAACGGCATCGAGGTCCGCTACAACACGCGCGGCATCTCGCTGATCTACGACGGCAAGGTGGTGTCGCGGCCTGCGGGTGAAGTCCAACGGCAACTTCGAGGACATTCCCTGCAAGTCCGTGGTGATCGCCTGCGGCGGCTTCGAAAGCAACGCCGAGATGCGCACGCGCTATCTCGGCCCGGGCTGGGAGCTCGCCAAGGTGCGCGGCACGCCCTACAACACCGGCGACGGCATCAACATGGCGCTCGCCATCGGCGCGTCGAGCTTCGGCAACTGGTCGGGCTCGCACGCGGTGCAGTGGGACTACAACGCGCCGGAGTTCGGCGACCTCTCGGTCGGCGACAACTTCCAGAAGCACAGCTATCCGTGGGGCATCCTGATCAACGCCACCGGCCGGCGCTTCGTCGACGAGGGCGCCGACTTCCGCAACTACACCTACGCCAAGTACGGCGCCGTGGTGCTGCGCCAGCCCAACAACTTCGCCTGGCAGGTGTTCGACGGCAAGATCGTGCCGATGCTGCGCGACGAGTACCGCATCAAGCGCGTCATCGAAGGTATCGGCCAACACCATCGAGGAGTTCGCCCACAAGCTCGAAGGCGTCGACCCGGTGGCGTTCCTCGACGAGATCAAGAAGTACAACGCCGCGGTGAAGAAGGACGTGAAGTTCAACCCCAACATCAAGGACGGCCGCTGCACCGTCGGGCCTCGACGTCAACAAGTCGAACTGGGCCAACACCATCGACGCAGCCGCCGTTCGAGGCCTACCAGGTCGGCTGCGGCGTCAGCTTCACCTTCGGCGGCGTGCGCATCGATCCGGACTCCGGCCAGGTGATCGACAGCGACATGAACCCGATCCCCGGCCTCTACGCCGCGGGCGAGCTGGTCGGCGGCATCTTCTACTTCAACTATCCGGGCGGCTCCGGCCTGATGTCCGGCGCCGTGTTCGGCCGCATCGCCGGCGCCGGCGCGGCCAGCGGACGGAACGCTTGATTCTCTTGTTGCGGAGCGCATCGGCGCGGCACACTCTCTTCCCTCTCCCCTTGCGGGAGAGGGTGGATCGCGCGGAGCGATAGCGAAGCGCGAGCCGGGTGAGGGGACTAGCGCCCGACATCGACACTGACCCCTCACCCGCCCTCGCTTCGCTCGGGCACCCTCTCCCGCAAGGGGAGGGTACGGAGTGCGCGTCGCGCTTGCCGTGAAACAGAGAGGCATCCCGTCGTCTCCATCGAAGCCATAAGGCTCGCGCGCCATGAAACTGAAAAAACACAATCGCTACGCCTATTCGCCGATCACCGAGCGGCAGGACTTCACGTGGCCGGGCAACAAGCGCATCGCCTTCTATTGCGCGCTGAATGTCGAGCATTTCAGCTTTGGCGAAGGCCTCGGCCATACGCCGACGGCGATCGGCCCTCAGCCCGACGTTCGCAACTTCGGCTGGCGCGACTACGGCCTGCGCGTCGGCATCTGGCGCATTTTCGATATGATGGACGAATTGAAGCTGGCCGATGTGCCATCTGCTCAATGCATCGGTCTGCGAGGAGATGCCGCAGATCGCCGCGCGCATTCGCAAGCGAAACGACGAGGTGATCGGCCACGGCTATACGAACTCCGAGCGCCAATCCGACATGGATGAAGCGACCGAGGCCGCGATGATCGCGCACGCGACCAAGACGCTGGCCGAGAGTTGCGGGCGGCGTCCCTATGGCTGGATGGGCCCGTGGATTTCGGAGACGGCCGTGACCCCCGACCTGCTGCAGGAGAACGGCTATACGTTCGTGATGGACTGGCCGGCCGACGACCAGCCGTTCTGGATGAAGACGCGCGCGGGCCGCATCATGTCGGTGCCTTACCCGGTCGAGATCAACGATACGCCGACGATGCTCAGCCGCGCCCAGCCCGCGACGGACTTCCATCGCATGATCCTCGATCAGTTCGAGGAAATGCTGCGGCTTTCGCAGAAACAGTCCCTCGTGTTCGGCATCTCGATGCACACGTTCTGCACGGGTCAGCCGTTCCGGCTCGCGCAGGTGCGGCAAGCCCTGCAGACGCTCATGAAGCATCCGGGATTCGACAAAGTGTGGGTGACGACGCCCGGCGCAATCGCCGAGTACGCGGCGAAGCTGCCGGCGGGTTGTGTGCCGTAGAGGCTGATTCATGGTCGCTGAATCAATACCGTCATGGCCGGGCTTGTCCCGGCCATCCCGCTTAGGATGGCACTGCATCCCTAAGCGGGATCACCGGGACTCGCGCTAAAGGCGCGGCCCGGTGATGACAGCGGGAGAGGGGACTCTCACTCTCTCGTTAGATCAAAAACCCTCACCCGGCGAGCAAGTGTAGCCCGGATGGAGCGGAGCGAAATCCGGGATTGCAGTTCCGTGTCCGGATGTCGCTCCGGCTCCATCCGCGCTACACTTCTCCCCTTCACCCCGGGAGACACCCCATGCGTCCATTCACACGCCTCGCCTCTGTCGCTCTCGTCGCCGCCATCGCCTGCGCGGCCGCACCGGCCTTCGCCAAGGAATGCTACGGCCCCGACGAACTGTCGCAGCGGCGCTCGTTCTCACGTGCGGTCTCGACCGAGGGCGGCAAGATGCTTTGGCTCGGCGGCCAGACCGGCTCGCCGAAATCGGATTTCGAGGGGCAGGTGAAAGAGGTCTTCGACGCGCTCGACAAGACCATCAAGGCCAATGGCGGTCAGGGCCTCAAGGACATGGTGACGATGACGGTGTTCATCACCGAGGTCCGATACGGTCAGAAGCTCACCGACATGCGCAAGGAGATATTCAAGGAGTGCTTCCCGGCGAGCGCGCTAATCACCGTCAGCAGCCTCGCCGCGCCAGGGCTCATGGTCGAGATTCAGGGCATCGCCGTGGTCGGCGGGAAATAGCGAGCGTAGCAAATGTAGCCCGGATGGGTGAGCGAAATCCGGGATTTGTTAATTCGATCGTGTAGCGCCGCACTTTTCCCAGACGGCGGCCACTTCCTCGTCGGTTGCGGGCCGCGTCCGGCCGCTCCGCAGATCATCGCGGATGCGCGCGACGCCGGCGATAGCGTTCTGCTCGGCCTCGGACAATTCGCGGGCCTTGGCGATGGCCTGTTCGAGGAGCTTGGTCATGGCCGAACTCTTATCACATTTAAGTTTGCAATCGTAGGGTTGGTTCCGGACTCTCCGCGGTCATGCGCGGGCTTGACCCGCGCATCCATGATGTCTCGCCGCGCAATAAACCTTACAACTGAGTTCGTGGATGTGCCTCATCGATTGCCGGGTCAAGCCGGCAATGACTTGCGGAGAGGTTCACGTCTCCACATACTCCGCGCTGCTCGTTGGCGCAGACACCGGCAATCCATCTTCCTTCAATCCATCGATATGAAACCGGATCGCGCCGCGGATTTCGCGTTCGACCGCAGCAACCGTGTCCCCGGTCGCGACGCAGCCCGGCAGGTCGCGACCGGCGACGTCTTTCGAGACGCAGCAGAATCGTAATAAGAAAATAATCACAATCCCGCACGCCCCCTTTTTGCTCATGCTCACATCCCGTCCCATCCGAGGGGCGCTGGAACGTCGCAAGTGCGGGGCGGGATGCGGTGGCCGATGGAATGCGAAATGAGGGGTAGCCCGCGGGTCCGGTCGGACCACGGCGTCCCGCGCGCCCTCGGACCTTGTCCCTATGCGCGTATTTCTCGGGCGCAGCGCAAGCCGCGGACCGTACCACACGCTGGCCTGCCGTGGCGGCCGCTGCTGATCGGATCTGTTTTGGAAAGGCCGCCGCGCTCCAATGGGGCGCGGCGGTTTTTTCATGCCCGCGCAAGCGCGCACCGGCCGCTATTGCAAGGTGCGGATTGGCTCGCGGTCGAGCTTGCGGGCGCGTTCGGGCTTGCGCTCGTCGTCGCGGTCAAGCTCGGTGTAAAACACGATGCAGCGCTTACATTCATAGTGCTTGTGCGATGCGCCGGCCGCGGTCGGCGCGGTCCGCACATGGGTCATGGGCTTGGCGCACCATGGGCATTTCGGCGCTTTGGATGGCATTGGATCGCGGGACTATCGGTTTGGTGAATCGAATTGCTTTGTTTGTATAAGAAACGCGGCTTTAGGTTCATTCGCCTCGATCAGAAATTCTAGGACAGCAGTCCGATCCGCTGCCAAGTGTGGCGGTGCTCCGTTTCATTGGCAAGATTGAATTCCCTGGCGCGATGGAACCCGCCACCGCTTTTGCCACTTAACCTCCGTTTCGTGCGGGCTCGCTGGTTCCCATTGGCGCCGCCCGATTGTCCGTTCTCATCCTTTCAAGGAGTTCGACCATGCGTCTTATCCCGATCCTTGCCGCGGCGTCCATCGGTCTGTTTGCCACTGCGGCGGCAGCCCAGAATATGAACACCGCCGACCCGAACAGCGCCCCCAAGGCCTCGCAGACCGGCGGTAAGCCGTCCGGCCAGGTCAACCGGGCGAACACCGCCGATCCGAACAGCGCCCCAGGCGCCTCGCAGACCGGCGGCAAGCCGTCCGGCAACGTCAATCGCGCCAGCACGGCGGATCCGAACAGCGCACCGACGACCACCGGCAAAGCCATGTCGAAGTCGAAGAAGAAGCACAACATGTAAAGCCTCGCGTCCCGCTTTTTTTGAAGCGATAGCGGGCAGCGAGTCGCCCAAACGACGCGCGCCGCCGGATTTGCCGGCGGCGCGCGGTTGGCTTTTATGATGGCCAAGTGCGGCGCCTACGGCTGGACGCACATCATCGAGCCCGAGTGCTTGGTCCATTGCGGCCCGAGATCGGCGTAGGTGCCCGGCGCGAGCCGCATCACCTCGCCGGTGAACTGCGGCTCGGAAAAGATGTCCCAGGTGCCGGCCTTCACCTGCACCGAAGCAATCTGGTTCTGCCAGCCGGTCTCGCCAAGATTTGGCTGCTCGTCCGTCGCCGAGGCGTTGACCCCGGCGAAATTCGGCTCGGAGTAGATCGCCACCTCGCAGGCGCCGCCTTGCGGCAGCGGCGGCGGAGCGACCAGAGCCACCGTCCGGGCCGGGGGCGGTGCGCTCGGCCGCGGGCAGAACTGCACGCATTGCCAGTCCTCGCCGCCGCCTTCGAATCCGACCTGCTGCCAGTTCAGCCGGCAGCCGTCCGGCGTGATGCCCTCGCAATACGGTCGCGCCACGCCGAGATAGGCATCGGGCCAGTAGTAGGCGCCGCCGATGGCGACGACGCCGAGCGCGGTCAGCGGCAGGAAGGTCCGCCAGCCGCCGCCCCACCAGATGCGGTGCGGGCCGCCGCGCCACGCCGGCCACACCCGGTTGGCCACTCTGACGCCGGCGAAATTCGCCGGTCGCACGAACGTGGCGTTCACCCGGCCCGGGCCGGCGTGCAGACGCGCGGCACCCGCCACGCCGCGGTTGACGTTGACGTTGCGATTGACATTGACGTTGCGATTAATGTTGCCACTCCGGTTGACGTTGACATTCCGATTCACGTTGCGGTTGACGTTGGCGCCTCGGTTGATATTCCGATTGACGTTGTGTGCACCGCCGCCGCCGCCACCGGCCTTCGCTCCACCGCCACCGCCACCAACTTTCGCTCTGCCGCCGCCGCCACCGGCTCTTGCGCCACCGCCGCCGCCTGCCCTCGCACCGCCGCCACCGGCTCTCGCGCCGCCGCCGCCCTTTTGCGCCGCAGCAGAGAAATCCGTGCTCTTCGAAACCACGGGCGCCGCCCACGCCGGTACGGCCAGGCTGAACGCGCCAATCGCCGCCGTCAGAATCGCTGCTGTTCGAAGCATCACGCCCTCCCCAGGATTTGTTGCTGCGAAGATAGCACCGCGGCCCCGGAGCGTCACTTGGGCAGACGCCGAAATCGGGTGGCGGCTCGGGACGCAAATTCCTAGATTCAGCCCACAACGGACTGCTTGCACCAGCGCACATGAAGGACCAGTCGCATCATCATCTGTTCGACACCCCGCTCGGCCTTTGCGGGGTGGCGTGGAACGCGCGCGGGCTCACCGGCGTGCAATTGCCGGAGAAGGATCGCGCCACAACGGAGCGCCGTCTTGCCGCCAAGTCCAACAGCTCAGGCGCGGCCGCGCCGCCGGCCTGGGTGGCGTCGCTCGTCGCCGACATCCGCAATTATCTCGACGGAGCCAAAGTCGACTTCTCCGCCGTCGCGGTCGACCTCGATGGCGTCGACGGCTTCCGCCGCAAGCTTTACGAGTCGCTGCGCCGCGTTGGTTTCGGACGCACCATCACCTACGGCGAACTCGCAAAAGAGCTCGGCTCGACCGACTGGGAGGGCGCGCGCGAGGTCGGCGAAGCGATGGGTCACAACCGAATCCCGATCGTAATCCCGTGCCACCGCGTGCTTGCGGCGGGCAACAGGATCGGCGGCTTCTCGGCCTATGGCGGCACCCGCACCAAGCAGAAGCTGCTCGCCCTCGAAGGCATGCACTTTGACGACGATGCACCACGTCTGCCGGGATTGTGATAGAGCTTTTAGGCCGCCATCTGCTCAGGCTGGCGGATTGGGATAGAGAAAAGGCGTGCGCCTGTGATGTTGCGCACCTGGACTTCCCAGCCAATCCGCTCGCCGTCATCGCTGCATTCAATATCGAGCGCGATGAGCTCCGCGAGTTCCCGGGCCTGTTCCGGTTGGGCAAAATCGCGGCCGTGATAATCGTAGTGAACGTGCGTCTTGTCCGATACGTCGAAGAAAAAGCGCTTCATTTGGAACCCTTTCTGATGGTGACGACCAAAGCGCACCACCATAGTATCGGTGCGTTGTTTGCTCATTGCGGCAGCGGCTAAGAGTTCGCGAAGAATGCGCGTAGGAATTGCGTAAAAGTCGCCCAAAGCCCGAGCGCTAGTTCCCCATCGTCAGCACGATGCGGCCGCGCACCTTGCGATCCTTGATATCGCGCAGCGCCTGCGCGAACTGCTCGATCGGATAGACCCTGGTCGGCAGCGGCTTGAGCTTGCCTTGCGCGTGCAGTCTGTAAATGTCAGCGAAGCAGGCTTGCATGTCGGCCGGCCGGCGTTTGCGATAGTCGCTGATCTGCATGCCGCTCACTTCGATGTTCTTTACCAGAACGTAGTTCATCTTCAGCGACGGGATGCGGCCCGAGGCAAAGCCGATCACGATCAGCCGGCCGCACCAGGCGAGCGCACGGACCGCAGCGTCGAAAATGTCGCCGCCCAGCATGTCGATGATGATATCGACGCCCTTCTTGTCGGTCAGCGCGAACACTTGCGCCCGCAAGCTCTCGTGCAGGTCGGGCGTGGACAGATCGACGATCGCATCGGCGCCGGCGACGCGGACGATATCCTCCTTCTGCTTGGTAGCGACTGCGGCGAGCACCCGGCAGCCGAACGCCTTCGCCAGTTGGATGGCGGCGAGCCCGACGCCTCCGGTCGCACCCAGCACCAGCACGGTTTCGCCGGGCGCGATCCGCCCGCGATCCTTCAACGCGAAATACGCCGTGTCGTAGACCAGCGCCATCGCCGCCGCCTCCTCGAACGGCAGCGACGTGGGTATTTTCACGCACTGGTTCTCCGGCATCACGCAGAATTCGGCAAACCCGCCCTGCTCGGCCATCAGCAGCGCATGGTCGCCGGGCCGGAAATTCTTCACGCCGTCGCCCACGGCCGCGACCACGCCGACCGGAAGCTTGCCGGGAACGAACGGCAGCGCCGGCTTGAACTGGTAGCTGCCGCTCATCATGACGAGATCGACGAAATTGACGGAGACGGCCCGCGTCTCGAGCAGCACCTCGCCGGCCTTGGGCGAGGGCTTCGGCACGTCGCCCAGGCTTGCGTTCTCGATGCCTCCGAAATCGCGGACCACCACGGCGCGCATGTTCAATCTGACCTCCGATGGCTGGGCCGCTTGCAGACGGTAGATTGAACCATCAATTCGCGGAGCGGCCAAACAGCAGTGTCAGGTTGATCCTGCGGCTCTCGTAGCCGGTCGCAAATTCGGGGGAGTCGGAACGGTGAAACAGACGGGATTCGAACAAGACCGCCCGGTTCTCGCGATACGGCACGATCAGGTTGTCATCCGTGTGTTGATCCAGAAACGCTGCAATCGGCTCCTTGTCCGCGTCGTAGTCCGTCACCTCCCATGCGGCGGGTGGCGGCATGCGGCAAACGACCAATCCGCTGCGGTCGGGATTGTTGTTGGCCTGGTCCGGCGTCACCCAGAAATTGATGCTGATCGCGGCATCATCCGCATGGGCGTCGATCGCTGCCTGGGATTGGAGACCCTTGAATGCCCAGGCCTGAGTAAGCGGGTGTTCTTCGAGTAGCTCCGGAAATGCGCCGCGAATCTCGTCCGCGATCTGCAGCAGCAGCGGGCAAGCCAAGCCATCCTCCAGATAGGAGGCAACGAACCCGCCGATATGGCTGAAGTCGTGCCAGATCGTGCTTTCAAGCAGATACCGTTTCAGTCCGAGGAGTGCCGGTGGCGTGAGCAGGTTGTCGAACCACACCGCGCCGGACGGCGGCGCCCGGAAGCGCCGCACCAGGGCGTCGCGGTCCGTCCGGTTGCCGACGGCGGGAACCGCAAGCTCCGGCGCACCGCAGATGTTGATCGCGGTGTTGTAGTCCTCGCCGAGCATTTCGAGCTGTCCGTCCGACAGTGGCGTGGGTTCTTCCGGAATGCTTCTCGCCACCGCCTCGTAATTCCGCGCCAGCATCTCGAAGCGCTGACGGTCACGGTGGCGCTCCGACAGAAAACGAAACTGTTCCGCGTCGTGCAGCAGCTTGTTGCGCGTCGCCCCGGTCAGCGACTTGGCCGCGATCCCGGATCGATCCTCGCCGCGCCGGAGTTCGTAGGTGCGCGCGAAATGATCGAGCGCGCGGCCCCGATCGCCTTCTGCCAGCCACAAGAATCCGAGAGCGCGGTGGGCGTCGTAGTGCCCAGGATCGATCGCACACACACGCGCGAAACCCTGCAGGGCGTCGCGCGATTGGCCGAGCGCCTGAAGCGCCGAGGCGCGGTTGTAGTGCGCGGCGGCGTATTGCGGCTCGGTCGCAATGGCAGCGTTGAAGCAGGCGATGGCTTCGCCACGCTGGCCCTTCGCCGCGGCGATCACGCCGAGATTGTGGGTGACGGCCGGATGGCCCGGCGCAAGGCCAAGCGCGTCACGATAGGCGGCTTCCGCCTGATCGAGGCGCCCGGCCTGGTGATGCGCGACCGCGTCGGCGACGAGTTGCTCGAATGGGCTCGCCATAGCGACCGCCGAATGTGCGAAGGATCAGACGCCGACCGAAGCCGCGACCAGCGGGTCCCGTTCCATGTCGTCGTCTTTCACCGCTCCGATCAGTTCCGTGACCTTCTTGATGCCGCGTTCGTCGCACCAAGCCTCGAGATCTTCGATGATCGTGATCAGCGCCGTGGGATTGCGGAAACCCGCGTAACCGATTCCGACGGCACTGGCGCCCGCGAGCATGTATTCGACGACGTCCTCGGCCTTGGTCACGCCGCCGATTCCGATGATCGGGATTTTGACGGCCTTGGCGACTTGATAAACCATCCGCAGCACGATGGGTTTCAAGGCCGGGGAAACCAGCCCGCCGAACTTGTTGCCGAGCGCGGGCCGGAAATTGTCGGTCCTGATTTTCAACGACAGGAACGTATTGGCGATCACCAGGCAATCGGCGCCGGCTCCCTCGGCGGCTTTGCCGATGGAGACGATGTCTCCGGCATTGGGCGAAAGCTTCACCCACAGCGGCTTCGTGGTCTTGGCGCGGATCGCCCGGATGCAATCCCGGGTGTAATCCTCGTGCATGGCGAAATTGCCGCCGGTGGCGTTGCGGGTCGGACACGAGATGTTCGCTTCGATCACGTCGACGTCCGGTACGCTCAGCTCTTCGGCCAGCGCGGCGAAATCCTCGATGCTTTCCGACGACACGCTGACCACCAGCGGCGGCTTGAATTTCGCGTATTCGGGGACGATGTGGTCGATGAAGTAGTCGATGCCTTTGCCCGGCAGTCCGATCGACTGGATGATTCCGGCTTCGGTTTCGGCCATGCGCGGCGTCGGATTGCCGAGCCGAGGCTCCCGGCAGATGGTCTTTGCGACCAGCGCGCCGAGCCGGTTGAGGTCGATGACGTCGTTATATTCCCAGGAGAACGCGCCGGACGCGGGCTGCACCGGATTCTGCAGTGTGATGTCGCCGATCTTGACCGAGAGATCTACCATCCCACGGCCTCCTGCATGTTGAACACCGGGCCGTCCCGGCAAACGCGCCGGAGCACTTTTTTACCGTCGACCTCGAACGTGCGCATGCAGACGTAGCACGCCCCGAATCCGCAGACCATGATCTGCTCCATGGCGACCTGGCCCGGAATGTCGTGCTTCTTTCCAACCCGCTGCATCAGTTTCAACAGGCGGTTGGAGCCGCAGGTGAAGAAGGCGTCGGCCTTGCCCTTGGCGATCAGGTCTTCGAGAATTCGCTCGACGTTCTCGACTGCGCTGCTGTTGTCGGAATCGACCACCGTGATGGTCTGCGCGCCGAGGCCTTCGAACATGTCCTTCGACATCACGACGCCGGGATTTCGCGCACTCAGAATGGCCGTGACGCCCACGCCCTGCTCGGCCGCGAGCTGTGACAGTGGCGCCAGCGTGGCGAGTCCGACGCCGCGGCCGAGCACCACGATATTCTTCCAGCCTGGCTCGAGCCTGAAGCCATGCCCCAGCGGGCCGGCGATATTGAAATCATCGCCCGGTCCGAGCTTCGCCATGCCGCGGGTGCCGCGTCCTTCGGTCTTGTAGAGGAATTCGACCTGCCCTTCGGCCTTGTCGACGCGATAGACGCTCATCGGCCGGCGCATCCACACTTCGGCGCCATCGGGCGACGGGCAGAGCAGGTGGAACATCTGCCCGGCGTAGGCTCTCAGCGCGTGGGGATGAACCTTCAGGATCAGGTGCTTGTATTCCCGGTTGACCAACTCGTTGGATACGACGGTCCCGATGAACTCGCCCACCAAGCGCTGTGGATAGGTGTCCTCGTCCCCGACCCGGAGCGCGGAATCCGTGTACTTCTCGGAAGGCTCAAATGACATCGCGCGTGGAATTCGCCTGATTTCAGCGGGTCGTACGCTGCCGCGGAACCGGCTCCGTTCATATGGGCAGGCTCCAATCTCTGTCAATTGGACCGGCGCGCAAGCGACGGCCTGCCTATCCGCATCCCGCCATCGCCGGTTGACTGTGGAAGCGGGAGAGACGAAGAAAGTGGGCTCCGCTATGCCTCGAAGCGAACCGGCTTGGGCGTAACGCGGCCGTTCCTGATCCAGTCCACGATGGTTTGCTTGAGCATCTTGCCGTTCGGCGTCAGCGGGATGTCGTCGAGCCGCAGAAAATATTCCGGCATGTCGTATTTGGAGAGACCGGCCGCGTCGAGATGCGAGAGCAGGTCCGCCGGCGCGATGTCCTTGCCGGCGTGGCATACCACTGCAAGACAGACCTTCTCCCCCAGACGCGCGTCTTTCACCGGTACTGCCGCCGCGCGCTGCACGGCTCGTATGTCGTGTCGCCAACTCTTCAATCCGCGCCGGATGGATGTTATGGCCGCCGCGGATGATGATGTCCTTGCTGCGGCCGGCGATGCGCAGATAGCCCTGCGCATCGATCGTGCCGAGATCGCCGGTCATGAACCAGCCGCTCTTGTTGAAGGCATCTTCGGTGGCCTTCTGGTCGTCGAAATAGCCGAGCATCAGGCTCGCGCCGCGGCCGCCGAGCTGGCCGAGTTCGCCTGGACGCTGCTTCGGTATCGGGATCGTCGGCCTTGAAGACGCGCAGCTCGTAACCCGCACAGCACTTGCCGGACGTCTCGATGATGAGCCGCGGCTCGTCGTTCGGCATGGTGTACTGGTGCCCGCAGCTTTCGGTCATGCCGTAGCCGCTCTGCGGCTTGATGCCCTGCGCGATCAGACCCGCGACCACTTCGCTCGGCACCGCGGAGCCGGAGATGCGGAAGCCGATGAGCCGGCCGAGGCCCTTGAGACCGCGCTTCTGCATCTCGGCAAGCAGGTCGATAGCGTTCGGCGGCACGCCGACCAGGAAGCTTGTGTCGGTTTCCAGGATGCGGTCGGCGAGGCTTTCGCCCCGCGGCAGGTCGTTGATGACAAGCTCGGCGCCCATCGCCAGCGCCATCACCTGCGCGCCGAAGCCGAGATTGTGGCTCAAGCGGGCTCAGCGTATAGACCACGGAGTCGCTGCCGATGCTCCAATCCTTGGCGAGCTGGCGGGCGTTGGCAAGCAGCGTGTTGTCGGAGTGCATTACGCCCTTGGGCTTGCCGGTGGTGCCGGAGGTGAAGGCCAGATAGACGATCCGGTTCGGATCGGTCTTCTTCGGAACAACGTCAGCCGACTGCCGCGCGTCAGGCGGCACGATCGGCGTCGCCGCTCCGGACAGCGGCTCCAGCCGATAGACATGCCGTATGGTCGGCACCGCCTTCAACTCCTCGGCGAGATCGCGCTTGTCGGCGTCGGCGCCGTAGCCGCTCTGCCAGATGAAGGCGGCCGCACGCGTGCGCTGCATCAGTTCGACGACGTCGCCGACGGTGTGGTCGCGGTGCAGCGACGGGCAGGCGATCGCGCCGCTCTTCGAGCAGGCGAGCAGCGCCACGACGCTCTCGATCCGGCTCGGCAACCAGACGCCGATGCGCTCGCCCGCGCGGACGCCGTGAGCAGGCGAGGTCGGCCGCGAGCGCGTCCGTCGCCTGCAGCAGACTGCCGATAGGTAAGGCGGCGGAACCGGTCGCGCACCGCGAACGCATCCGGCGCGCGCTCGGCGTGGCCGCGCACCAGCGCATAGATTGTCTCGCGCCGCCAGAAGCCTTCGGCCTCGTATTTCCGGATGAGTTCCGCCGATAGCCGCGTCAGGATGGTGTTCATGCCTCAAGAATTCCCCGCGCCGCAGTTTAATTCAACGAGGTGAGAAGCTTAGGCGACTTTGACAATCAGCGATTGTTGTTGCCGGCGGTTGCCTGGTCTGCCGTCATCGCGTGCCGAGAAGAGGGGCGATCGTCCTCGAGTTCGGCGGCCTTGGCGTTGAGCTCGGCCGCCATCAGCCGCAGCCGTTCGGCGCTGGCAAGATCGAAGCAGCTCCGTGCGATGCGGAGGCAGTTCTCGGCTTGGCGACGCAGAAATTCAGGGGTCAACATTGGAGCGCAGGCACTTTTGGCGGGTGGAGGCTGAAGGTAGTAAGTGCGCTCATTGTGAGTTTGTTCCGCAGCGCGGCGAAACCTGTGGGTAAACTGGCGGTATCGTTAAACCATTTATTTTGCTGATGAAACTCCTCTAGTCTCGGCGTGCTTGACATCGCGACGAGGCTCAGGAATCTATAGAACAAATCATGAACATATTCGAGGATTCGCCATGGGCCCGGCCTCGCCACAGCCCACGCTTCGTCATCTCCGCCAAGCTCTTGCCGGTATCGACCCGAGCCTGGGTCCAAGCCTGCCCGAGCCGGAGCAGGTCATCGGCACGGGCGCGCCGGATATCGATGCCGCCCTTGGCGGTGGACTTGCTCGAGGTGCGCTCCACGAGCTTTGCGCCAGCCGCGCCGATGCACCTCGCGGCTGCGACCGGCTTCGCCACGGCGCTCACCGCGCGGGCCTGCGGCAGCAAGGGACAAACGCTCTGGATCGTGACCGAGTTCGCCCTGATGGAGGGCGGTGGACCCTATGGCCCCGGCCTCGACCTGTTCGGACTGCCGTCCGCCCGCCTGCTGGTGCTGCGTGTGCCGCGCGCGGTCGATGCGCTCTGGGCCATGGAGGAGGCGCTGCGCTGCCCGGCGCTTGACTGGCGTCATCGCGGAGCTCGCCGACGATGCCGCTCGCCGACGATCTCACCGCGACGCGCCGCCTGATGCTGGCGGCGCGCGAAGGCGGCTGCCCCGGTTTCTTCCTGCGCTACCGCGCGACCGACGCGCCGAGCGCGGCGGCGACCCGCTGGCAGGTCGCCGCTGCGCCGAGCCGGCCGGATTTCTACGGCGGCCTGGGCCGCACGCGTTTTGACCTTTCCCTCCGCAAGAACCGGCGCGGACCGTGTGGCCGGTGGATCATCGAGTGGGATCATCATGAGCGTGCTTTCCAGCCGGAGATATCTGTCGCTGTGGCTCCGCCGGCTCTCGACCGACCGGATCGAGCGCCGCCTGCCCTCGCCGGCTGACGGACCGCGCGTCGTCGTTGCTTCGATCGAGGGGGCGCAGCGTATCGTCGCGCTGAACGATGCCGCGGCCCGCCTTGGATTGAAAACCGGCCTGGGTTTGGCCGATGCTCGCGCCCGCTATCCGTCGCTGCCGGTGGTCGAGGCCGATTTCGAAGCCGACAGCGCATTGCTGGAAGCGATCGCCGACTGGTGCGACCGCTACACTCCGCTGGTCGGCCTCGACGCGCCGGATGGCCTGCTGCTCGACATCACCGGCTGCGCACATCTGTTCGGCGGCGAGGCCGCGCTTGCCCGCGATCTGGTGGTGCGGCTGGCGCACCAGGGATTTGCGGCGCGCGCCGCCGTGGCCGATACGGTCGGCTGCGCCTGGGGGGTGGCGCGATATTGGCATCGCGAAGCGCGGGTTGTTGTGCCCTCTCCCCTTGCGGGAGAGGGCAGTTCGGAGTTTCAGCACAAAGAATGGGTGAGGGGTGCGGCCTCACCCCTCGCCCATTCGTGCTTGTTGGACGCGCAGCGTAGCCCTCTCCCGCAGGGGGAGAGGGCACGAGATGCAAGCGTCGGATATTCGGTTAATATCGTACCTCGCGGTGAGATCGAAGCTGCCGCGTTGGCCTTGCCGCTGGCGGCCCTGCGCATCGATGCCGATATTGTCTCCGAGCTCACAAGCCTCGGTCTCAAATTCGTTGCAGATCTGGCTTCGCGGCCTCGCGCGCCGTTTGCTGCGCGTTTCGGCGAGATTCTGCTGCGCCGTCTCGATCAGGCGCTTGGCCGTCTCGACGAACCGATCACGCCGCGGCTGCCGGTGCCGGCGGCGATGGCCGAGCAGCGTTTTCCCGAGCCGATTGCGCGCGAGGACGACGTGCTCGGCACCATCGAGCAGCTCGCGCGTCGGCTCGACATCGTGCTGGAGCGGCGCGGCGAGGGCGGACGGCTGTTCCAGATGGCGCTGTTTCGCACCGACGGCGTGGTGCACCGCCTTGAGATTGGCACCGGCGCCCCGCTGCGCGATCCGCCGCGCGTGCGCAAACTGTTCCAGGAACGACTCGCTGTGCTGGGCGACGCCTGCGATCCGGGTTTGGCTACGACATGGTGCGGCTCTCGGCGCTGGTCACCGAGCGGAGCGATCCGACGCAGACCGGCCTTGCCGGCGGCGATCACGCCGAGGAATTGGCGCATCTGATCGACCGGCTCGGCGCGCGCTTTGGCTTGCGCCGGGTGTCGCGGCTGGTGCCGCAGGACACGCATATTCCGGAATATGCGGTGGCGGCTGTGCCGGCGCATGCGGCCTGCCAGGCGGCTACCGCCGCGTCACTCGGCGAGCAGGATTCTCTTTCAGCCGTCCGTCCATTGCGATTGTTCGCCAAGCCGGAGCCCATCGATGCCATCGCGGAAGTGCCAGATGGTCCGCCGATCCGGTTTGTCATGGCGTCATGTCACGCATCAGGTGCACAGGTCGAAGGTCCTGAGCGCATCGCCATGGAATGGTGGCGCGACGAACGCGGCCAGAAGCTGACTCGCGATTATTTCCGCGTCGAAAGCAAAGCCGGCGCGCGGGTATGGCTCTATCGCGAAGGGCTTTATGGCGACGAGGTGAAGCCGCCGCTCGTGCCGCGCTGGTATCTGCAAGGGTTGTTCGCGTGAGTGTCTGGTCATGTCTGCGTATGCCGAATTGGCCGTCACGACGAATTTTTCTTTTTTGCGTGGCGCGTCAACAGCTGAAGAGCTGGTCAGACAGGCCAGGAAGTTAGGTCTCCTTGGCATCGGCATCGCCGACCGCAACTCCGTCGCCGGTGTTGTGCGCGCTCACGCGATGGCCAGGACGGTCGGAATCAAGCTCGCGGTGGGAGCCCGTCTGGTGTTCAGCGACGGCTCGCCCGACATTCTGGCTTATCCGCAGGATCGCGCCGCCTGGGGTCGGCCTCACTCATCTGCTGACGGTCGGCAAGGATCGCGCGGAGAAAGGCGATTGCATCCTGGGTCTGCCGGATCTGCTGGAGCAGATGGAAGGGCTCAATCTCATCGTCATGCCGCCGGCGCGGATCAACTCCGAAGCAGTGATCGGGGTGCTTCGCCGTCTCAAGGAAACATCGCGCCGGTCCGTGTGGCTTGCGGCCAGCTTGCTTTATCGCGGCGATGATCGTCGCCGGTTGGCAAAACTCAAGAATATTGCCGATGCCGCGTTCGTTCCGCTGATTGCTGTGAACGACGTGCTCTATCACGCGCCAGAGCGCCGGGCGTTGCAGGACGTCGTCACCTGCATCCGCGAGCATCGGACGCTGGAGGATGCTGGCCGTCTGCTGGAGGCCAATGCCGAACGTCATCTGAAGTCCGCCGAGGAAATGACGCGGCTGTTTGGCGTGGCATCAAAGGCCATCGAGCAGACGACACGATTCTTGAAGCGTTGCCGGTTTTCACTGGATGAGTTGAAGCCGCATTACCCCAACGAATTTCGCAGAGGCTATGCGACCGCCCTCGAAGCGCTCAGAGCGCTGACGAAAGAGGGTGCCCAACGTCGCTATCCATCGGGCGTTCCGCGATCCGTTTGGAAAACGCTCGCCAAGGAATTGGCGGTGATCAAACAACTGGGTTGTGCAGCCTATTTTCTGACGGTCCACGACATCGTCCGGTTTGCCGAGTCGCAAAGACATCCTTTGTCAGGGGCGCGGTTCAGCCGCAAACTCACTCGTTTGTTATTGCCTTGCACATCACCGCCGTCAGTCCCGAGCGGGCGGGGCTTTTGTTCGAGCGCTTCATGTCCATTGAGCGCCGCGAGCCGCCTGACATCGACGTTGATTTCGAGCACGAACGCCGCGAGGAAGTGATCCAGCATGTTTACAAACACTACCGCGAGCGGCACGCCGCGCTGACGGCGACGGTGATCGCCTATCGAAGCCGCAGCGCAATCCGTGACGTCGGTAAAGTTTTCGGCCTCTCAAAGGATGTTCTCGATGCGCTGACCTCCTCGATTTGGGGATGGTCGATGGAGGGCGTTACGGAAGAGCAAGCGCGCCGCGCCGGTCTCGATCCTTCCGACCCGCGTCTCAATCAGACTCTTTCGTTAGCTGAGCAATTGCACGGATTCCCGCGGCACCTTTCTCAGCACGTCGGCGGTTTCGTCATTTCGGAAACCCATCTCGACGAGATTGTCCCGATCGAAAATGCGGCCATGGAAAACCGCAAGGTGATCGAATGGGACAAGGACGATTTGGACGTTCTGGACATTCTCAAGGTCGATGTGCTGGGCCTCGGAATGTTGTCATGTTTGCGCCGGGGTCTCGATCTGCTTCGCGAGCACTACCGGATAAGCCACACGCTTTCGAGCATCCCCGAAGATGAGACGGCGGTTTACGACATGCTGTCGCGGGCCGATTCCATCGGCGTCTTCCAGGTGGAAAGCCGTGCGCAGATGTCGATGCTACCGCGGCTCAAGCCGAAAAAATTTTACGATCTCGTGATCGAAGTTGCGATCGTGCGTCCAGGCCCGATTCAGGGCGACATGGTGCACCCCTATCTGCGACGGAAGGAAGGATTGGAGCCGATCGACATTCCGTCCCCCAGTCCGGAATTCGGCCCTAAGGACGAATTGGAGAAGGTTTTAGGCCGGACCCTGGGCGTTCCTCTGTTCCAGGAACAGGCGATGCAGATCGCCATGGTCGCTGCCAAATTCTCAGCGGTAGAAGCCAGCAAATTGCGGCGTTCGATGGCGACGTTTAAACGAACGGGAGAAGTGAAGCTCTTTAAGAAACGGTTCATCGAAGGCATGTGCGAGCGAGGCTATCCGCGCAAATTCGTGGAAAACTGCTTCCGGCAGATTGAGGGCTTCGGCGAATACGGCTTTCCGGAAAGCCACGCCGCAAGTTTTGCGCTCCTGGTCTATTCCTCAGCCTGGATCAAATGCCATTACCCTGATGTATTCCTGGCGGCGCTGCTCAACAGCCAGCCGATGGGCTTTTACGCCACGTCACAACTCGTTCGTGACGCGCAAGAACATGGCGTCGAGGTGCGAGCCGTCGATGTGAACCGCTCGAACTGGGACTGCACACTGGAACGTGCGCCTTCGCCGCAGGGCCGCTTGCATGCGCGCCATGTGTCGATGGCTGCGGATATTCTGGCGACCCACGCGGTTCGCCTCGGCCTTCGTGAGATCGACGGCTTCTCCGAAGAATGGGCGAAGACAATCGAAAGCGTCCGCGGCCGCGGCTTCGATTCCGTGCGCGATCTTTGGCTGCGGACCGGATTGCCGCCGAAAGCGTTGCAAAAGCTCGCCCATGCCGATGCCTTCAATTCGCTTGGCCTCACCCGCCGCGATGCGCTGTGGGCGGTGAAGGCGCTGCAGAAGGCCGGCGACAAGGACAACCTGCCGCTGTTCGCCCGCGTGAATATGCCGACGCTTGAACCCGACGCGCATTTGCCGCCGATGCTTCCGGGCGAACAGGTCATCGAGGACTATCGTCATCTGCACCTGTCGTTGAAGGCGCATCCAGTGTCGTTCCTGCGCGCCGACCTCGATGCGCGGGGCATCGTTCGTCACGAGCTCTTGCCGGATGTTAAGCCCGGTCGGCGCGTCACCATTGGCGGCATCGTTCTGGTCCGGCAGCGGCCGGGCGACGGCAACGCCATCTTCATGACCTTGGAGGATGAAACCGGCATCGCCAACACCATCGTGTGGCTGCGCAAGTTCGAGAAGTACCGGCCGGTCGTGATGGGCGCGCGGCTGATCAGCGTGACCGGCGTTTTGCAGAACGAGAAGAACGTCATCCACATCGTCGCCGATCATTTCGAGGATCTGACGCCGCTGCTGAATCGCTTGAACGAAAATATATCCAATGTTCACACCCGGTCGCGCGCCGACATGCTCAAAGCCGATATTCCCGATCGCTTCCGCCATCCGCGCTCGGGCGATTCGTTCGTCAAGCTCGCCAAGAACAAGCCGGCGCTGGAGCACCTGGCCGCGGTCGAACACGCGGCCCAGGTGATGCCGAAAGGCCGCAATTTTCACTGAAGCCTCACCTCCCCGGCTTCAGCACATCGGCGGCCCAGTCCCACATGGAGTTCGTGCCGACGGTGATGTTGTCGACCTGGCAATGATGGAAGCCGCCTTCCTCGCGGTGGAACACCTTCAGCGTCTTGTCCTTCGAGCCGACCGCGGCAAAGCATTTCTCGGCGATTGCCAGCGGAATCTGCTCGTCGCCCGCGCCATGCAGCAGCAGGAACGGACACTTCATCTTCTGCACGATGCCGTCGAGCCGAAAGCCTTCGAGCTTCTTCATCGCCTCGGCGCGGCTGTTCACGCCGAAGATCCACATCAGGTGCTCCGGCGGCACCGACAGCGACGGCAATTGTGCCGGAGTCGAGCAGCTCGAAGCGCCGGCGCCAGGTCTCGTAATAATCCCACTGCGCGCCCCAGGCGATGCAGCAGGCATAGCGCGGCTCGAGCGACGCCGCACGCGGCGCGTAATAGCCGCCGAGCGAGATCGCCATCACGCCGATGCGCTTGGCATCGACCTCCTTGCGCCCGGCCAGATATTCGTAGGCGGCGGTGCGTATGTCTCGGTCTCGGCGATCAGCGGCAGGCCGCGGAACCGCACGCTCTCGCCGTTGCCCGGGCCGTCGACGATCAGGCAGGAGATGCCGCGCGCCACGAGATCGGGAATGCCTTTGAAATATTGGATTTCCTTGGTGATGTCGAAGCCGTCGAAGAACACCATCGCCGGCGCGGGCTTGCTGCCTGCGACTTCGGGCGCGGCGTGGACGAACAGCGCCGGCAATTGTCTTGTCGCCGTAGGGCACTTCGACCGACTCGATCCGCGGCCGCTTCAGCATCGCTGCGCCGTCGGCAAATGCCTTCACCGCCTTCTGATAAGCCGCGGCCGAGCGCGGGCCCGTGCTGATAGAACCGCTCGCCGATCTGGGTAGTAGTGCGCCGACCGCATCAGGCAGGCCGCGGCGGTGAGTGTGTGGCCCTGCTTCGCCGCCTCGCGCCCGCGCGCCTCGACGATGTCGCCCATGCGCGACCATTCCTCGAACCAGGCGGCGTCGTCGCCGAGCCGGTCGCGCAATGCGCGGCCGACGCGATTGACCTCGTCGATTTCGGCGCCGCCCCACGGCGCGGCGGACAGGCACAGCAGCAGCCCCATCGACCAGCGGTAGTTGCTCGGGAAATAGATGAAAGCCGGATCGTCTTTGCGGTCGCTCACGTTTCCTCGCTCTCTCTGGTATTCACTCGGCGCCCATTGCTGTGTCCTCCCCCTTGCGGGAGAGGGCAGCCGCAGCGGTCCAGCATAAAGAGTGGGTGAGGGGTGACAACATGTCGATGGCCTCACCCCTCACCCAACCGAGCTTGATGAAAGGCCTGCGATGCCCTCTCCCGCAAGGGGAGAGGACGCAACAGGCGGTCGCCGTGTTATCGTCGGCGACCGGAAGAAAGTGCAAAGCCATGCTCGACAAATCCAAAACCGCCGGCCCGCGCCTCGATCTGCAGCAGCATCTGGCCGATCTCGAAGCCGGGGCCTGCTGGTCCGCATCGACCGGCCGATCAACAAGGACACCGAGCTGATCCCGCTGGTGCGCTGGCAGTTCATCGGCGGCATGCCGGAGGACCAGCGCCGCGCTTTCCTGTTCACCAACGTCATCGATTCGCAAGGGCCGCAAGTACGACATGCCGGTGGTGGTCGGCGCGCTGGCCTCGTCGCCGGAGATCTACGCGCTCGGCATGGGCCGCCCGGTCGAGGATATCGGCGACGCCTGGATGGCGGCGATCGCGCATCCGATCCCGCCGGTTGCAGACCAACGCCGCGCCGTGCCAGGAGGTGGTGGTCACCGGCGAAGCGTTGAAGACGGAAGGGCTGAAAGCTCTGCCGGTGCCGGTGTCGACGCCGGGCTTCGACGCCGCGCCTTATCTCACCGCGACGCTCTGCGTCACCAAGGACCCCGAGAGCGGCGTCCGCAACATGGGCACCTATCGCGTCGCGCTGAAAGCGGCTGACCGCGCCGTGGTCCGCATGGTGGCGCGCGAGGCGACCGGCGCGGGCGGCTTTCTGCACTGGCTGAAATACCGCGAGCGCAAGGAGAAGATGCCGATCGCGATCGTGGTCGGCGCCGCGCCCATCGTGATGTTCACCGGGCCGCAGAAACTCGCCGTCGACGTGGACGAGATGGCGGTCGCCGGCGGCGCCGCCGGCCAGGCCGATCCGCATGGCGCGCTGCCGCACCGTCGACCTCGACGTGCCGGCCGACTGCCGAAATCGTCGTCGAAGGCCTGATCGATCCGGAGGTGCTCGAGCCCGAGGCGCCGTTCGGCGAGAGCAACGGCTATGTCGCGCTCGAAGCCTTCAACATGCCGATGCAGATCACCGCGATCACGCACAAGAACAACCCGGTATTCACCCAGATCATCAGCCAGGTGACGCCGAGCGAGTCGAGCGTCATCAAGAAGGTCGCCTACGAGCCGCTGTTCCTCGCGCATCTCAAGACGCAGCTCGGCGTCAAGGGCATCCTCCGCGTCGTCATGCACGAGCGGCTGACCAACCTTCGCCCGGTGATCTTTCTGCAGTTCGCCGCCAATACGCCGCGCACCGAGGTCTGGCGCGGGCTCAACGGCGCATCGACCCTGCAATCGAACTGCGGCAAGATCGTCATCGCGGTCAGCGAGGACATCGATCCGTCGAGCATGGACGCGGTGCTGTGGTCGCTCGCCTACCGCACCAACCCGGTCGACGACATGCACATCGTGCCCAATCGCGGCGGCGTGCAGGGCGCGCAATACGCCGGCAACAAGACCGACTCAGGTCTGCTGGTTGACGC
This sequence comes from uncultured Alphaproteobacteria bacterium, assembly GCA_963702635.1. Taxonomy (GTDB): domain Bacteria; phylum Pseudomonadota; class Alphaproteobacteria; order Rhizobiales; family Xanthobacteraceae; genus Z2-YC6860. The sequence continues at coordinate 151,846 of CAVPDL010000001.1, read as the reverse complement.
CACCCGCAAGCGGCCGATGCCGCCGCTCGCTCTGCCGACCAAACCTTACATGGAGCATGCCCGCGCGTTGTGGGAGGAGCTCGGCCTGCCCGCGCTCAACGTGCAGGCGCCGTGGCACGGCTATACGCTCGACGACTGGACCGACACCTGGGAAACCTTTGCGCGCCGCACCACGGCGGGCGACTGGGAGGAGACCGGCCGCGAGACGCTCAAGCGCCAGCGCCGCGGGCTCTTGCCGGAAACGCCGGTGCGGCCGGGCCAATCGAACGAGGAATAAGGAGCAACATGGCCCGCGTTCCCTATCTTCAGCAGTCCGACCTTCCGCCCGAGCACCAGGAGCTCCTGGCGCGGCCGATCGCGCTCAACCGCGCGATGGCAAACAGCCCGAACGCGTCGCGGGCGATGTCGACGCTCGCCATGTACATCCGCCACAAGAGCAAGCTCGATCCGCAGGCTGCGCGAGATGGCGATCCTGCAGGTCGGCTACCTGGCGAAGTCGCCCTATGAGTATTCGCATCACGTCAAGCTCGGCCGCGAGGTCGGCGTCAGCGACGACGATATCCGCGCCATCGACGACGAGACCGCCGGCCGGCCCACCAAACTGGACGACCTGTCCAAGGTCGTGCTGCGCGCCGCGCGCGAGATGACCAACGATCTCGCCATGTCGGACTCGACCTTCACCGCACTGGAGAAGGCGCTCGGCCGCGAGCAGGTCATCGATCTGACGCTGGCGATCGCGTTCTACAACGCGGTGGTGCGGCTTCTTGGCACGCTGCAGATCGACGTCGAGCCGGAGTATCAGCGCTATCTGGAAGAACACCCGCTGCCGCGCTAAGAATCCGGCCTGAAGGCACCAGGGAGGCCCGCGATGTTCCTGCGCAACGGCTGGTACACGGCGCTGTGGTCGCATGAGCTGACCGACAAGCCGGTCGCCAAGACGTTCCTCAACGAAAAGGTCGTGCTGTTCCGCGGCGCCGGCGGCCGGGTCGGCGCGCTCGAGGATTGCTGCTGCCATCGCGCCGCTCCGCTGTCGATGGGCAACGTCGCCGGCGAATACCTGGCCTGCGGCTACCACGGCCTGCAATTCGATGTGGGAGGCACCTGCATCAAGGTGCCGGGGCAGCCCGACGTGCCGGCAGGCGCCAAAGTGCGCAGCTATCCGGTGCGCGAAAAGAACAACGTCATCTGGATCTGGATGGGCGAGGCGGTGAAGGCCGACCCGGCGCAGATTCCAGACCTGCCGTGGCTCTCCGACGCCAAATGGGCGACCACGCCCGGCCGGCTGCACGTCAAATCAAACTACCAGTTCATCCTCGACAATCTCCTCGATCTCACTCACGTCGCCTACGTCCACAAGAACACGTTGTCGGGCGATCCGCGCGAGGCAACCACGCCGACCAAGACCGAGCGGCTGCCGAACGGCATCCGTGTCGGCCGCTGGATGATCGACTTCGTGCCGCCGCCGCTGTTCGCCAAAGCGGGAAAATTCACCACCAACGTCGACCGCTGGCAGCACGTGACCTGGCACCCACCCGGCATTGTCTACATCGACGTCGGCTGCGCCACGACCGGCACCGGAGCGCCGCAGGGCGACCGCAGCCAGGGCATCTCGATCTGGGCCAACCATCTGGTGACGCCCGAGACCGAAAATTCCAGCCACTACATGTTCTGCTTCGCGCGTAATTTCAGCCTGGGCGACGCCCAGATGTCGACACTCCTGTACGACGGATCGCACGCGACATTCCTCGAGGACGTAGACTTCCTCGAAGCCGTGCAGACCAATCGGGTCGACGGCGAACTCGACGGCCTGATCCACATCACCGCCGACGGCGCGCAGCTTCAGATGCGGCGGATGCTGAGCGCCATGATCGGCGCCGAGCAATAGTCGTAGCGCTACGCCGGAGCGAGCGGGGCCGGACCAAGGAGAAAAACATGCTTCGATTCAGCCTCATCGTTGTGCTTGCAGCGCTATCGGTTCTGCCGGCGCAGGCCGAACAATATCCGGCGCGGCCTGTCACCATCATGGTGCCGTTCGCGGCGGGCGGCGGTTCGGACCTCTTGGCGCGCCTCGTCGCGCAAAAGCTTGAACAAAAGCTCGGCAAGCCTTTCATCATCGAGAACCGGCCGGGTGCCGGCACGACGCTCGCCGCAATGACCACGGTGCGCGCCACGCCCGACGGCTACACGCTGATGCAGGCCACCAGCTCGACCATGGCGATCAACGTCTCGATGCACAAGAAGCTGCCCTATGAGCCGCTCAAGGACCTCGTTCCGGTCGCGCTGCTGTCGTCGTCGCCGTTCTTCCTGGTGGTCAACAACGACCTGCCGGTGAAAACGGTGGCCGAGTTGATCGCGCTCGCCAAATCGAAGCCGAACAGCCTGAACTACGGCTCCGGCGGGCCAGGCTCGATGCATCATCTGAGCACCGAACTGCTGGAAAGCCTCGCCGGCATCAAGATGACTCACGTGCCCTACAAGGCGACGCCGCCGGCGATGAACGACCTGCTCGCGGGCCACATCCAGGTGCTGTTCGGCGACACCACCTCGGTGCTGCCGATGATCCAGCAGGGCAAGGTGCGGGCGCTCGGCGTCACCACGGCGAAGCGCAGTCCCGCCGAGCCGGACGTGCCGGCGGTCGGCGAAACCGTGCCGGGCTTCGAGTCGGCATCATGGCAGATGCTGGTCGCGCCGGGAGCCACGCCGCCGGAAGTGATCGCGCTGCTCAACCGCGCGGTCCACGACGCGTTCAGCGAGCCCGCGACCATCGCCGAGCTTGAGCGCCGCGGCGTCGGGCCGGCGATCACCGGCTCGCCGGATGAATTGCAGGATTTCGTCAGGAAGGACATCGTGCGCTGGCGCGACGTCGTCCGCCGCGCTGGCCTCGAGGGCAGTCAGTAGCAGCCTTTGTTATTGCGCCCTTGGCTGACATTAAATAAATCACTGCGGTTATTATTGTGCTGTCCCCTTGCAGGAGAGGGCTGCCGCAGCGGTGTAACAACGAGGGCCGGGTGAGGGGTAAAGCTTCACCCCTCACCCAACCAAGTCTGTATTTACTGTTGGTGCAGCCCTCTCCCGCAAGGGCACATTAAGCAGCGCTTCGCATTAAGGGCACGTGCCATGATGGAAGGCTTCACCAAAATCGAGATCAAGACCAGCGGCGCCACCATCGTCACGGTGCATGGCGGCAAGGGCCCGCCGCTGCTGCTGATGCACGGCAATCCGTTCACGCATCTGTCGTGGCACAAGTTCGCGCCGAGGCTGGCGCAGGAGTTCACCGTGGTCGCGACCGATCTGCGCGGCTACGGCGATTCATCGAAGCCGCCCGGCGGCAAGAACCACGAAAACTATTCGTTCCGCGCCATGGCACAGGACCAGATCGAGGTCATGGCGCAGCTCGGATTCAAGACGTTCATGGCCGCCGGCCACGACCGCGGTGCGCGCGTGCTGCATCGCATGTGCCTCGACCATCCGGACGTGGTCGAGCGCGCCGCCATCCTCGACATCATCCCGCAGCATCACTTGCTCAACAACATGACCCGGGAATGGGGCCGCTTCTCGTGGCACTGGCTGTTCAACATCCAGCCCGAGCCGTTGCCGGAGAAGATGATGGGCGCCGATCCCGACTGGTTCATCCAGAAGAAGCTTGCCAAGACCCCGCAAGGGCTCGAGTTCTTCGGTAAGGAGGCGCTCGCCGAGTACATGCGTTGCTGGCGTAATCCGGACACCATCCATGCCGTGTGCGAGGACTATCGCGCGACCTTCGGGGTCGACCTCGACATGGACACCACGGATTTCGAAGCCGGCCGCAAGATCACCTGCCCGGCGCTGATCCTGTGGGGCGCGAGCGGCGGCGTCGGCCGCAATCACAAGCCGGGGCCGGGCGAGATCTGGAAAAGCTACGCCACCGACATCCGTGGCGCCAAGGCGCTGCCGTGCGGACACTATCTCTCGGAGGAAGCGCCGGAAGAGACTTACAGCGAGCTTCGCGCGTTTTTTGCGGTGCGCTGAACCATCCCGGCCTCATGGTGAGGAGCGATGCCAACGGGTCCGCGCAAAGCGCGGCCCGATGATAAACTCCGCGTCGCGTCTCGAAGGATGGGGCGGAACGCCTACTCCGCGGCAATGGCGTGCGTCAGCGCCGGCCGCGCCTCCAGCCCGCGCAAGTCGGGTAGGCCGAAGTGCAGCAATTCGATTTCTTCCCTGGCGATGAACGCGGCGCGCTCGCCGCGCTCCAGGAACACCGTGGTCAATGGACGGAGCGGGGTCTCATCCACCACGCCTGAACCGCGATAGGTAACGTAGATGCCGCGGCCCATGCCGGTGAACCTCGCCCCCGGGGCGAGCCTGACGATCGAAGCCTCCGAGCGCCGTTCGGTGAACACGCCGAGCAGCTTCTCGGCGACGCCCGGATTTTCCGCCGACTCGACCCATTCATAGCCGGCCTGGTCCATCATCACCGGTTTGTCGTAACGCGCCTTGGGAAATTGCAACGGTCGGCCGTTGGCGTGCTCCCAGATCGCCTGGAAGCCGTCCATGTTTCGCTTGCCGGGTTCGCCCTCGTTGCGCCGGTAGATGCCGCCGTCGAAGGTGCCGGTCGCGCGCAGCGCGTCCATGCTTTGCTTCACCTCCTTGCGCGACAGATAGCCTTGGCCGCTCGAGCCGCCGAATTGCAGCACGAAGGTGGTCGCCGTGGACTCGCTGGTCTGCGGCCCGTAGGACGTGCCTTCCGGGAAATAGCCGACCATGCCGGGTTTCATGACCCCGTCGCGGGCGAAATTCAGATCGCCCTCGAGCTGGAAGCGGAACTGCTCGAAGTTGTGCCGGTGCCTGGGCGAGACGAAATCCTTGTCGTTTCGCCCCATCGAAAGCTGGAAGTTGTCGATGGTGCCGGGCGTGCCTTCCATCAAATTGCGGTAATGGAACGTGCCGCCGCGATATTCCAAGCCGCGCACCCACTCAAGCCCGTCGCCTTGCGTGATTTTCATGATCGTTCTCCAAATTCGAGCCTCTCCTTCGTTATGACCGGCCACAGTCGTCCGAAGGACGGCGTCGCTTCACTCGCCTATGTGCCGGGCATCCACGTCTTGGATATGAAGAAAGGCGTGGATGGCCGGGACGAGCCCGGCCATGACGGCGTTAGCAACTACGACCCTGCGACTGGCGCGGGCGCCGCCAGGAAGTTCTTCACCGCGTACCACAGCAGGTGCCGGTTCTTGCTGTAGCCCAGGCTGTGCGCGGTGTTCGGCAGGATGGCGAACTGGCGGTCGCCATTCGGCAGTTGGCGGTAGAAATCCAGCAGGTCGTCGTTGGTCGAATTGCCGTCGTGCTCGCCGCGGATCATCAGCACCGGCGATTTCACCTTGGCGGGATCGACCAGCGGCAGGTTGACCGCCATGTCGAGATAGGTGCCGCTCGGTATGGTATCGCCGAACTTCATCTCGGTTGCCACGATCGCCTCGATCAGCGCCGGATCGTAGGCCTCGGCGTGGCCGTCGCGGGTGTAGACCGAGCGGATCATGTCGGCGTCGCGCTTTCTGCGGTTGCTCGACCGCAGCTCCTCGATCCGCTTGCGCCGCCGATCCATCTCGACGGAGTCCTTGCCCTTGTAGGTGAAGGCCGCGAGCACCAGCCGGTCGACGCGCTCGGGCTCGACCATGGCGTAGGCGCCGGCGCGGATCGAGCCCGACGACGGACCGTAGAAATGCATCTTCGGCTGGCCGGTCTCCTTGACCACCACCGGCAACCGCGGCCTTGAGGTCCTCGACGCCGCTGGCGATGTCGGAGTTGTTGCCCGACGACTCGGAATAGCCGTAGCCGTCGTGGTCCATGGTCCAGACGTCGTAGCCCTCGCGCGCGAACAGGTTCATCGTCGAATAGTCGGTGTTGCCCGGCACCTGCAGATCGTACGACGTGCGGGTCGAGAACGACGAGCCGTGCACCAGGAACAGCACCGGCAGCGGCTTCTCGCCGGGCTTCGGTGCGCCGACGCGCTTGCGCCAGAGGTTGAGCTTCACGCTGCCCTTCTGCGCCCAGTATTCGCTGGCTCCAGATTTCGGCGCCGGCCGCTTGGGCTGCGCCTTCGCCCTGCGCGGGCGCGATGCCCGAGACCAGGCCAGCGCCGATGCCGATGCCCGCGCTCATGAGAACCGCTCCGCCGTGCGACGTCATGCTGACCTTCCATGTCGCTTCTCCCAGGTTGATGCGCCTGCCATTGCGGGTGCAGGCTCTTTTCCGCATGATAGCAGACCGCCGCGTGCGGCGGCAGGTGGGAGAGCAAGCGATGCGAGCGGTTAAATTCGTCGGTCTTGCGGCATTCGCATGGGCGGCCTTGCTCGCGCCTCAGGCTTCGCGGGCGCAGGACTGGCCGAATCGGCCGGTGAAGGTCATCGTGCCGTTCGGCGCCGGCGGCGCGGCCGACCGGCTCGGCCGGATCGCCGCGGACCATCTGTCCCGGCCTTCAAGCAGCAGTTCTACATCGAGAACCGCGTCGGCGCCGGCGGCGCGGTCGCCGCCAAGGACGTGGCGCGCAACACCGACGCCGACGGCTACACCCTGCTGGTCGGCGGCTCCGGCCCGCACATCATGGGCCCGGCCGAGAACCACAACATCGGCTACGACCCGGTCGGCGATTTCACCCATATCGCCATGATCGGCGGCGAGAGCTTTGCGCTGTCGGCACAGGCAAGCCTCGGCGTCAAATCGTTCAAGGAACTGATCGCGCTGTCGAACAGCAAGCCCGATCCGATCAACTGCGGCACGCCGGGCGCTGGTTCGCTCGGCCAGCTCATGGTCGAGCAGATGCAATCTGCGCAAGATCGCCAACCTCAATCATGTGCCGTACCGCGGCGGCGCGCCGCTGCTCACCGATTTTTTCGGCAGCCACATTCCGGTCGCGGCGACGCCGATCCTGCCGATCATCCAGCAGGCCGAGGCCGGCTCGATCGTGCCGCTGGCGGTCACCTCGACCGAGCGCATCGCCGTGCTCAAGGACGTGCCGACCTTCGCCGAGATCGGCTATCCGGAGATGAACGGCGCGATCTGGTTCTGGCTCGCGGGCCCAAGGGCCTGCCGGCGGCGATCGTGCAAAAGCTCAACGCCGAGCTTCGCCGCTTCATCGCCGCGCCGGAGACCAAGCAGATGTTCGAGAAGAGCGCGCTGCTGTCGATGGACGCCGATTCACCTGCGCTGACCAAATACATCGCCGGCGAGGTCAAGCGTTGGACCGACTTCGTCGAGGAAAAGGGACTGAAGAAGTAGGGTCTCGTGTCCCGCACGCGGTGCAGCGCGACAGCGGTGCACCGCAGATGCGGGACCCCGGTTTCTTAGAATGCAAACAACCGGGACACGTACGGAGAATGACATGCAAGACACCCAAGCACTCTACGACTTCGTGCCGATGCCGGAGCGCAAGCCGCTGAAATGGCCGAACGGCAAGCGGCTCGCGCTGATGATCACGCTCAATCTCGAATACTGGGAGCTGACCCAGGACCACGACGGCGCCTATTTTCCCGGCGGGCCGTCGATCAACGAGCGGCTTCTGCCCGCGCGCATTCCCGACTTCAACAACCACTCCTGGCGCGAGTACGGCCACCGCGTCGGCATCTGGCGGCTCTACGACATCTTCGACGAGGCCAAGGTGCCGGCAAGCTGCACCGTCAACGGCATCCTGTGCGAGCGCCATCCGCAGATCGTCACCGCGGCGGCCAAGCGCGGCTGGGAGCTGATCGCGCACAACTACATCCAGACCGAATTCTTGGTCAACTACCGCGACGACCGCGCCAAGGAGCGCGAGGTCATCAAGCGCGTGCTCGACCTGATCGAGAAGACCACCGGCAAGCGGCCGAAAGGCTGGCTGTCGTCGTCGCTGCGCTGCACCGTCAACACCTCCGACATCTGCAAGGAGCTGGGGCTGACCTACCACTGCGACTACATGAACGACGAGCAGCCCTATCTGATCAACACCGCGCACGGCCCGCTGGTGTCGATCCCCTACACGCAGGAGGCCAACGACATCGGCATGTTCCTGCGCCGCAATCTCACTGCCGACCGAGGCATTCGGATTGTGGAAGGACGAGTTCGACGAGCTCTATCGCTCAAGCGAGAACAGCGGCCGCATCATGAGCATCGGCCTGCATCCGCACATCATCGGCCGCGCCTTCCGCGCCCGCGCCATCCGCGAATTTCTGGACTATGCGAAGAAATTCGACGGCGTGTGGTGGGCCACCCGCGAGGAGATCGCGGACTGGTATCTGAAGAACCACAAGCAGCCATATCGGTGAAGCTATCGCTTCTTCGCGCGCTCCGCTTTGCTCTTCGCCACGGAAGACGCCTCCAGCGGCACGCCGGGTCGACTCGTTGAACGTGCGGGTGAACTTGTCGAGCAGGGCAAGGAACTGCTTGCGCTCGGGCGGCGTGAACGCCGCGAGCACGCGCGCCTGCGCTCGGCGCGCCGGCTCCTCAAGCCGCTCGAGCATGCGCTCGCCCGCGGGCGTCAGCGCGAGGCTCGCTTTCTGCGGTCGGTCGCGCCGACGCTGCGGCCGACCAGCCCGGCTTTCTCCAGCTTGCCCAGCACCATGCCGGTGGTGGAGCGGTCGAGGCCGAGCAGCTTCGCGACCGAGATCTGATCGATGCCGGGCTGGTGCTTGAGCACCATGCAGGATGCCGTATTGCCTGGTTGGTGATGCCGAAGCTCGCCGGTCTCCTCGTAGAACAGCGACACCGCGATCTGGTGCGCGCGGCGGAGCATGAAGCCCGGCCGGCGGTACAGCGCATCGAGTGGAGTTTCGAGCGGATGCCATGTCTTGCCAATACGCGCGCGATGTCCGCAAATGCAAACGGCGCCGACCGCGATCGGCGCCGCATCGCTATCGAAGCCCGCCTACTGCCAGGCGCGGTTGTCCACCGTGTTCTCGTAGGTGGCGCCGGGCGGCACCAGGCCCCAGCCGAGCGTCCAGTTGTAATTGTCGTCGAACCGCTCGCGCGTGTACGGCGTCGGCGGCGCGTTGAGGATGCGCGACAGCTTGAGGTCCTTGACGCCGATCATGCCGCCGGCCTCCTCGACGATGTAGTGCGCGTATTTCTCCGGGTTCTTCTGGATCGCCTCGGCGGCGCGCGCCTCGGCGCGGAACATCTTGGCGAGCGTCGGCCCGTCCATCTCGTCGCCGGCCGCTTCGCTGCGCGTCGAGTGCGACTCGATGATGACGCGGGCGCCCTTGGCCTCGGCGACGCTGATCCACGGCTCCTGCAGGCTCGCGGCCTTGACCTTGCCGGACATCACCGCCTCCATCCGCTGGCGATGGGTGCCGTGGTTGGCGATCTTGATCTCGTCGCGCTTGATGAAGCCTTCCATCATCTTCAGCATGGTGAAGTGCGAGCCGTTGTACTGGCTCACCGCGATCGGCACGTTCTTCAACTGCTCGGGCTCGTAGATGCCGGACCGCGGATCGACCACGATGGCGAAGCTCGACATCGCCGAGCCGAGCGCCACGATCTTGGCGGGGCGCAGGTTCTTCTCCTGGATCGTCTCCACCGCGCGCTTCATGATGCCCCATTCGCACATGCGGAACTGGTCGCACTGGCCCTGGTCGTAGGTCGCCTCCAGGCCGCGCTTGAAGATGTCGTCCTTCAGCGCCCGGTCGTCGGAGTTGTGCTGGCCGCGTGCCCGGCGTGACCAGGATGTCGACGTCGAGGCCCTCGTCGCGGAAGAAGCCTTCGTCGCGCGCGACCAGCAGCGGCAGGTCGTGGACCGCGTTCATCATCGAGGCTTTGACTTTCTTCAGCTCGGCCATGGCGTTCTCCGTCCCTGAATGTCGATTGTTCTTGATCCGCAGCGGCATTGCGCCGGCATGCGGTTGCGCAGCATTCTCCCAAATCGTCAGACGTCTGTCAATTTGGACCGGCGATGCCGCAATGCGGCTCGCCGCGATGCGGCGTCTGGACAGCGGCTCAACCGCGGCGCGAACAGCTCTTCGACCGAATATTTCCGCGGCACCATCTTCTGGTCGAGCGCGAATTGCGTGATCGCCTCCAGCGCCTTGCGATTGTTCTCGATGCCGAACGGGAACGGATCGCCGACCACCTGCGGCGTTGGCGACCGCGGCCTTGTCCCAGGACGACACCCCGGCGCTGCCTTCGAGGTCCTTCAGATATTCCGCCTTCGCCGCCTCGAACATCGCGCACCAGTTCGCCGGCGATCCACGGCATCTCCTTGAGCAGCGTGTTCTTGACGACGAGGCCGTGATTGATCGGATAGATGCCGGTCTTGCGGAACTAGTCGAAGGCGGCGTTCCGCGCGTCGGGAATGAGCGGCTTGATCTCCGGCGCCTCGACCCCGACCTCGCCCAGCGCCGCGTCGATCTCGCCGGACAGCAGCAGGTCGCGCATCTGGCTTGCCGCGGAACTGGTAGTCGACGTTTGCCGGCGCCGCGAATTCCGCGACGTGCTCGTCGTCGGTCGGGATCCAGGTGATCTTGTTCAGGTCGACGCCGTACTCGCTTTGCAGGACGCCGCGCGCCCAAAGTCCCGGTGGTGACGGTGTAGCCGCGGTTGACGCCGACCTTGCGGCCCTCCAGGTCCTTCGGCCCGCGGATGCCGGATTTGACGTTGTAGAAGATCGCCCAGTGATGGAAATTCCGCGTCACGAACACCGGGATGGCGGTGAACGGCAGGCCGACGGCGCGGGCGCAGACGTAGGTCGTGAACGCCATCTCGCAGATGTCGAATTCGAGCCCGCGGCACATCCGGCGCATCATCGGGACGATCTGCTCGACCTCGACGTAGTCGAGCTTGAGCCGCCCGAGATCGACGCCGTGCCTGTTTGATGGGCTTGGTCAGGCCGTAGTTGCCCAGCGCAATCGTCAGCGGCTGCATCGAACGGCTCCCCATGATCCCTGCGAACAATAGCGTTGCTCCGGCAGCGTGCGCGGCGCGCCGGAACGCTCGCGTCAGCATGGAAGTTCTGGTACTAGCGACCCATCGCCGGACTGAAGAGGGACCGATCTGGGGCGCAAAATGGCTTGGCTGCGTGCCTTCGGGCGGTTCTTCGAGCAAAAGATCGGCCTGCACCGGCTCGGCGTTTTTCTCAGCCTCGTCATCATCGCCGTCGCCGCGGTGGTGCTCTACCGCAAGCTGCACAACATCAACGTCGGCAAGGTGCTCACCGCGATGGCGACGGTCGAGTATCGCGACGTCGCCATCGCCGGCGCTGTTCGTCGCGCTGCGGCTATTTCACGCTGACGTTCTACGACCTGTTCGCGCTGCGCACGATCGGCCGCAAGGACGTGCCCTATCGCATCGCGGCGCTCGGCGGCTTCACCTCCTATTCGGTCGGCCACAACGTCGGCGCCAGCGTGTTCACCGGCGGCGCGGTGCGCTACCGCATCTATTCGGCCTGGGGCCTCGACGCCATCGAGGTCGCCAAGCTCTGCTTCATCGCCGGCCTGACGTTCTGGCTCGGCAACGTCACCGTGCTGGGCTTCGGCTTCGCCTATCATCCGCGGCGCCGCCTCCGACATCGACCAGTTGCCGCTGTGGCTCAACCGCGCGCTCGGCATCGCTGGCGCTGTGCGTGCTCGCCGCCTATGTCGCCTGGGTGTGGCGCACGCCGCGCGTCATCGGCCGGCAGAACTGGGAGGTGCGGCTGCCGAGCGGCCCGCTGACGCTGCTGCAGATCGTCATCGGCATGGTCGATCTGAGCTGCTGCGCGCTGGCGATGTACATGCTGGTGCCGAACGAGCCGCACATCCAGTTCATCGACGTTGCGGTGATCTTCATCACCGCGACCTTGCTCGGCTTCGCCAGCCATTCGCCGGGCGGGCTCGGCGTGTTCGACGCCGCCATGCTGATCGCGCTGTGGGAGTTCGACGCCGAGGAGCTGCTCGCCGGCCTGCTGATCTTCCGGCTGCTCTACTACTCGTGCCGTTCGCGCTGGCGCTGGTGGTGCTGGGCATCCGCGAATTCAGGCTGCACTTCCTGGAGTCGGCGCAATGTCGGCGATCGATGACGACGGCGGTGGACCGGGCTGGATCGGCCGCCTGGGCCGCCTGCTCGGCGCGCGCGACGGCGAGACGCGATGCCGCGCTCGCGGCACCGCGGCCGGCCAACGATGCCGTCCGCACGCCGCCGGAAATCGCGCTGCTCGATGCGGTGATTTCCGGCATGCCCGATCCGGTCGTCGTGCTCGATCAGGAGGGCCGGGTGCTTGCCTTCAACGCCGCAGGCCGTCGGCGCTGGCGCCGGCGCTGCGCCGCGGCGAGCCGGCATCGATCGCGCTGCGCATGCCCGAGCTGGTCGAGGCGATCCGCGCCGCCAGCCTCACCGGCAAGGCGCAGCGCATCGAGTTCTCGATCGCGGCTGCCGTCGCCGCGCTTCTCGGAGGCGTTCGTCGCGCCGGTCGCGCTCGGCGGCGAGCCGCGCCGGCGTCGTCGTCATCACCGTGCACGATCTCACGCCGATCCGCCGCGTCGAGGAGATGCGCGCCGACTTCGTCGCCAACGTCAGCCACGAGCTGCGCACGCCGCTCGCGGCGCTGACCGGCTTCATCGACACGCTTGCAGGGCCCGGCGCGCGACGATCCGGCGGCGCGCGAGCGCTTCCTCGGCATCATGCAGGCGCAGGCCTGGCGCATGGCGCGGCTGATCGACGACCTGCTTTCGCTGTCGCGGATCGAGCTGCGCGCGCACCAGCGGCCCGACACGCCGGTCGATCTCATTCCGATCGTGCGGCAGGTGGTCGACGGCCTGCAGACGCTGGCGCGCGACCGCGACGTCGCGATCGAGATCAGCGCGCCGCCCGAGCCGCTGATCGTGCTGGGCGACCGCGACGAACTGATCCGGCTGTTCGAGAACCTGATCGAGAACGGCTTGAAATACGGCGCCAGCGGCAAGCGCGTCGATATCGCGCTGGCCCGCGCCGGCACGACCGACGACAAGGGCGAGGCGCGCGTCTCGGTGCGCGACTACGGGCCGGGCATCGCCGCCGAGCATCTGCCGCGGCTGACCGAGCGGTTCTACCGCGTCGACGTCGGCGAAAGCCGCGCCCAGGGCGGCACCGGGCTTGGGTCTCGCGCTGGTCAAGCACATCCTCAACCGCCACCACGGCCGGCTCACCATCGACAGCCGCGAAGGCGAGGGCGCGACCTTCACGGTCCGTCTGCCGTTGACCGCGGCGAAGCCTGCTGGCCGCGTGATTTCTACGTTATAATCAATCTCTTAATCTGTCATCTGCGCTGTCATCGAACCATCATAGAACGATGACATGGGACGTTTAGACATGTCTGCGGCTTCGGTACGGCTCGCATTCGACAGACATCGCCGGCCAAGCCTCAGTAGCTGCGTCACGGACATCTCATCGAACGAAATCAACCGAAGGCGCGCTGTCGCGGGTCGCAGACCCGCGAAGCCGGATGCCTTTGGCCAATGACAGGAGAGAACCAGTGAGACACATCAAGACACTCCTCGCGGCCGGCCTCATCGCCGCCGCCACCGCGCTGCCGGCCTTCGCCGCCGACATTTCCGGCGCCGGCGCCACCTTCCCGTATCCGATCTACGCCAAATGGGCCGACGCCTACAAAAAGGAAACCGGCAACGGGCTGAACTACCAGTCGATCGGCTCCGGCGGCGGCATCAAGCAGATCAGCGCCCGCACCGTGACCTTCGGCGCCTCCGACATGCCGCTGAAGCCGGAAGAGCTCGACAAGATCGGCGTCATCCAGTTCCCGACCGTGATGGGCGGCGTGGTGCCGGTGGTCAACATCGACGGCATCAAGAGCGGCGACGTCACCCTCGACGGCCCGACGCTCGCCAAGATCTTCATGGGCGAGATCAAGAGCTGGGACGATGCGGCGATCGCCAAGCTCAATCCGAAGGCCAAGCTGCCGAAGCAGGCGATCGCCGTCGTGCATCGTTCGGACGGCTCCGGCACCACCTTCATCTTCACCAACTATCTGTCGAAGGTGAGCGCGGACTGGAAGTCCAAGGTCGGCAACAACACCGCGGTGGAATGGCCGGTCGGCATCGGCGCCAAGGGCAACGAAGGCGTCGCCAACAACGTCGCCAACACCAAGGGCTCGATCGGCTACGTCGAGACCGCCTATGCCAAGCAGAACAAGCTGACCACCACCAACCTGATCAACAAGGACGGCAAGACCGTCTCGCCGACCGCCGAGACCGATCATGGCGGCCGCGGCCGGCGCCGACTGGGCGCAATGCGCCGGGCTTCTACATGATCCTGACCGACTCGGCCGGCGCGAAGTCCTGGCCGATCGCCGGCGCCACCTTCATCCTGATGCCGAAGCAGCCGAAGGACCCGGCCGCGACCGGCGAAGCGCTGAAGTTCTTCGCCTGGGCCTACAAGAACGGCGGCAAGATGGCCGAGGACCTCGACTACATCCCGATGCCCGCGAGCGTCGTGAAGCATGATCGAGGCGAACTGGAAGAAAGACATCAAGGACGATTCCGGCAAGCCAATCTTCTGATCGTGCTCGGCAATGCGGGAAAGGCGCCGCACGCGCCTTTCCCTGTTCCACTTCGACAAGTAACGGCGGCTTGCGAAGGCGCGCGGGCAAGGCTTGAGTGGGCTCCCGGGAACGAACCGAGGGAGCCCTGGATGCAGCAGCCCGCCGGGAGGCGTAACGTGGCTGATCATGGCGTTGCAGGGCGGCGCAATCGGCACCGCGGCGGCGACATCGCGCTCCAAGGCGCTGGCCAGGCTGCAACTCGGCGACGCGATCTTCCGCCACCTGACGCGCGCCGCGGCGCTCGGCGTTCTCATCATCCTGAGCGGCGTGATCTTTTCGCTGGTCGCTGGGTTCGCTGCCGGCGATCCGCGCAGTTCGGCTTCGGCTTCCTGATCAGCCAGCGCTGGAATCCGGTCACCGAGAACTTCGGCGCGCTGGCGCCGATCTACGGCACGCTGGTCACGTCGCTGATCGCCATGCTGATCGCGGTGCCGGTCGGCCTGCTGATCGCGATGTTCCTCACCGAGCTCTGCCCGCAATGGCTGCGGCGGCCGATCGGCATCGCCATCGAGCTTCTCGCCGGCATCCCCAGCATCATCTACGGCATCTGGGGCCTGTTCGTGTTCGCGCCGTTCCTGCAGGAGACGCTGCAGCCGTTCCTGATCGCGACATTCGGCGAAGTGCCCGGTTCTGTCGTCGCTGTTCGAGGGCCCGCCCTACGGCATCGGCATGCTGACCGCGGGCCTGATCCTCGCCATCATGGTGCTGCCGTTCGTCACCTCGATCTCGCGCGACGTGTTCGAGGCGGTGCCGCCGGTGCTCAAGGAGGCGGCCTACGGCCTCGGCTGCACCACCTGGGAGGTGGTGCGCTACGTGGTGCTGCCTTACGCCCGGGTCGGCGTCATCGGCGGCGTCATGCTGGGGCTCGGCCGCGCGCTCGGCGAGACCATGGCGGTGACCTTCGTCATCGGCAACGCCCACAAGATCTCAGGCTTCGCTGCTCGCGCCCGGCACCACGATCTCGGCCACCATCGCCAATGAATTCACCGAAGCGGTCGGCGATCTCTACACCTCGTCGCTGATCGCGCTCGGCCTGATCCTGTTCGTCATCACCTTCATCGTGCTGGCCTGCGCGCGCTACATGCTGCTGCGGCATCAACAAGCGGATCGGGTGACGCGCATGACCCCGAAAAGTGGGAACCGGTTTTCGGACAAGATCATGCGCAAAGGGATAGTGCCATGAGCCCGCTCTACGCCCGCCGCCGCCGCAAGAACTCGATCACCATGGCGCTGTCGCTCGGCGCCACGCTGTTCGGGCTCGGCTGGCTGGTGCTGATCCTCGGCGCGCTGCTCGTACGAAGGCTTCAGCGGGCTGTCGCTGCGGGTCTTCACCGAGATGACGCCGCCGCCCGGGCTCGGCCGGCGGCCTGCTCAACGCCATCATGGGCAGCCTGGTGCTGACCGGCCTCGCAGTGCTGATCGGCACGCCGATCGGCATTCTCGCCGGCACCTACATGGCGGAGTACGGCCGCCACGACAAACTCACCTCGGTGGTGCGCTTCATCAACGACATCCTGCTGAGCGCGCCGTCGATCGTCATCGGCCTCTTCATCTACGAGGTGATGGTCTACCCGATGGGCCATTTCTCCGGCTGGGCCGGCGCGGTAGCGCTGGCCGTGATCGTCATTCCGGTGGTGGTGCGCACCACCGAGGACATGCTGACCCTGGTGCCGGACTCGCTGCGCGAGGCCGCGGCCTCGATCGGCCTGCCGCGCTCGCTGATGATCACCCGCATCGCCTATCGCGCGGCCAAGGCCGGCATGGTCACCGGCGTGCTGCTCGCGGTCGCCCGCATCAGCGGCGAGACCGCGCCGCTCCTGTTCACCGCGCTCAACAACCAGTTCTGGAGCACCAATCTCAACGCGCCGGTGTCGAGCCTGCCGGTCGTCATCTTCCAGTTCGCGCTCAGTCCCTACAAGGACTGGCAGTCGCTGGCCTGGACCGGCGCGCTGATCATCACCTTCGCCGTGCTGGCGCTCAGCATCACGGCGCGTGCCTTGTCCGGATCGAGAAAATCGTCATGAACAGTCTCGCCACAGTCCCCGTCACCACGGTCAGCCACTGCTCCGGTCGACACCGCCGGCCTCCACGAACGCATCGTTCATCCGCGGCCTCAACTTCTATTACGGTGACAACCGCGCGCTGAAAGACATCACGCTGTCGCTCTACGCCGGCAAGGTGACGGCCTTCATCGGCCCGTCCGGCTGCGGCAAGTCGACGCTGCTGCGCATCCTCAACCGCATGTACGACCTCTATCCGAACCAGCGCGCCGAAGGCGTCGTCACGCTCGACGGCGAGGATATCCTGTCGCCCAAGCAGGATCTCAACCTGCTGCGCGCCCGGATCGGCATGGTGTTCCAGAAGCCGACGCCGTTCCCGATGTCGATCTACGAGAACATCGCCTTCGGCATCCGGCTCTACGAAAAGCTAGGCAAGAGCGAGCTTGACGATCGGGTCGAGACCGCGCTTAAGCGCGCCGCGCTGTGGGACGAGGTCAAGAACAAGCTCGGCGCCAATGGCCTGTCGCTGTCCGGCGGCCAGCAGCAGCGGCTGTGCATCGCCCGCACTGTCGCGGTGCAGCCGGAGGTCATCCTGTTCGACGAGCCGTGCTCGGCGCTCGATCCGATCTCGACCGCCAAGATCGAGGAGTTGATCGACGAGCTGAAGGACGAGTACACCATCGTGATCGTCACCCACAACATGCAGCAGGCGGCGCGGGTGTCGGACTTCACCGCGTTCATGTATCTCGGCGAGTTGATCGAGTTCGACACCACCAGCAGGATGTTCACCGCGCCGCACGACCGGCGGACCCAGGACTACATCACCGGCCGGTTCGGCTGACGGCGGAGGTTTGACCCATGACGATGAACGAACACACCGCCAAGGCCTTCGACACCGACCTGCAGGAACTGACCCGCAAGGTTGCCGAGATGGGCGGGCTTGCCGAGCGCGAGATCGCCGACTCCATCCAGGCGCTGACCCGCCGCGATGCCGACCTCGCCAAGCGGGTGGTGGCGACCGATCCGACCATCGACGCGCTGCAGCAGGAGATCGAGGAAAAGGCCATCCTCACCATCGCGCGGCGGCAGCCGATGGCGGTCGACCTGCGCGAGATCGTCGCGGCGCTGCGCGTCGCCAACGATCTGGAGCGGATCGGCGACCTCGCCAAGAACATCGGCAAGCGGGTCGGCGCGCTCGACGGCGATTTCCATCCGAACAAGCTGCTGCGCGGCGTCGAGCACATGGCTTCGCTCGTGCTCGGCCAGCTCAAGCAGGTGCTCGACGCCTACGCCAGCCGCGATCTCGCCAGCGCGCTTGCGGTTTGGAAGGGCGACGAGGAGATCGACGCGATGTGCACCTCGCTGTTCCGCGAGCTGCTCACCTACATGATGGAAGACCCGCGCAACATCACGTTCTGCATCCACCTGATGTTCTGCGCCAAGAACATCGAGCGCATGGGCGACCACGCCACCAACATCGCCGAGACCGTGCACTACATGGTCGAGGGCCGGCCGATCGCCGACCAGCGGCCGAAGGGCGACACCACCGCGTTCGCCAAGGCCGCTGTTTAAGGAGCAGAGGGCAATGGGCGCGAACATCCTGATCGTCGAGGACGAAGAGCCGCTGGCGCTGCTGCTGCGCTACAATCTTGAGGCCGAGGGCTACGAGGTCGAAACCATCGCCCGCGGCGACGAAGCCGACACCCGGCTGCGCGAGGCCGCGCCCGACCTCGTCGTGCTCGACTGGATGCTGCCGGGCCTGTCCGGCATCGAGTTGTGCCGCCGCCTCCGCAGCCGGCCGGAAAGCAAGGCGCTGCCGATCATCATGCTCACCGCGCGCGGCGAGGAAAGCGAGCGGGTCCGCGGGCTCGCGACCGGCGCCGACGACTACATCGTCAAGCCGTTCTCGGTGCCCGAGCTGATCGCCCGCGTCCGGGCGCTGCTGCGCCGCGCCAGCCCGGAGCGCGTCGCCGACGTGCTCAACCATGGCGACATCGAGCTCGACCGCGAGAAGAAGCGGGTGTCGCGCGGCGGCCGCGAGATCGAGCTCGGGCCGACCGAATACCGCCTGCTCGAGTTCCTGATGGAGCGGCCGGGCCGGGTGTTCTCGCGCGAGCAATTGCTCGACGGCGTCTGGGGCTCCGAGGTCTACATCGACGAGCGCACGGTCGATGTCCATGTCGGCCGGCTGCGCAAGGCGCTCAACCGCGGCCGCGAGGCCGACCCGATCCGCACCGTCCGCGGCGCCGGCTATGCGCTCGACGACCGCTTCGGGCGCTCGGCGGCTTGATAGCATCGACCGGCGGGACGCTCTTCTTTGTCACGCGAAGGGAAACGCGCGCCAGAGCTTTGTATCTGGGCCGCGTACTCATAAGTCCGGTTCTGTAAGCGCGGGTCGCTGAATGTCCGCTTCGTTCCGAAAGCGACTGAATTGTTGCACCGCCGCGAAATGACGCGAAGTGCCATAGCGGACTCATGCATTGCAACACGATTGGCGCAAAAGCAAAGACCGCCAACGCGGCGGTCTCTGCCAATTTCCGATCAGGTCGTTGACTAGGTGGCGATAGCAACAGTCGCCTTCTGCTTCCTGCGCCACCAGCCGAGAAGGGCACCGCTCGCCAAGATCAGGCCCGGCAGACCAGCACCAACGATAGGACCGGGAACAACGGACACCGAGCCTCCCTTACCGAATATGCCGCCACCAGATGCAAAAATTTTGGTAGTCACAGACGAGGTTGCGTAGTTTAAGAAATTGAACGTTGGACTGGATTTGACATTTAGCATTTGGATGTCGAATTCGTTGTGACCGGGGGAAACGATACAACTGCTGACGCTAACTTGACCCGGTGAGCACACGGTGAGGAGTTCCGCCTGAGAGGTTCGCGTTGTAAAAAAAGTAAGGTGCTAAGGCCCCCTGTGGGATGTTGACGCTGTTGAATGTAATCGTGGTCCCTTGCCCCACGACGGTGACCAATGGGTCGAAGGTGATAGTGAAGGACCCAGTCGCAGAACTAAACGGCGCACCGGCACCAAAACCAGTCGCAGTGAAGTTGATGGTCTCCGTGATCATTGAAGCGTTGGCCGTCTTCGCGGCTCCTGCGCCCAGTGCGACCGCGCACACTGCTGCAAGCAAATAAGGAAGAGCTTTCATAAGTCAGCCCCCTCGAATATCGGAAAGCGCGAGCATGAGCTTGACAGAACAACTCTGTCAATCGCGCTTTGTTGGACGACCTAGGCATTTAATCAGTACAAGCCCTAGTCCTTCCAAAAGTCTTTAAAGCGAATCGGTTTTACGACCGAGACGACGCCGTCAGCAGGTCTGCCATGTCAGCTATGCCCCTGAGAGCGGAAGTAGAAAATAGTAGAAGGCACGCGATGATGGACAGGTTTCGACCGTAACGAAAATTGCGCTCCAAGCTCTTCGAAGGAACGACATTCGTCTTGCGGGAATGTCTCAAGTCCAACGGCATCAGATTTTTGCATTTTCCTGTGCAAAATAAACTTATCCCCGGTCGGGAATCCGGCCTTATCTTTACCGCGCCTAGCTCATCGAGGGCGTCGTCGATCGCGGCGTTCGGTGACGGAGCCAGGTGCGGCCGCCGACAATGCGTGCCGCGGTGGAGCGCCGGGAGGCGTAGCGGCCTGCGTCATTGGCCGTGCGCACCCTGCAAGTGGCGGCTCTTGGTAACAAATTGTCCGCCGTGGGTGCGCTCAACGGATCCTCGCAAGGTCCGTAGGGGGGCCTCGCAAGCCCCTGGCGCCGTCGCAAGTCGGGTTTACCCGACTTGCGCACCAAATGTGCCGATGTCGGCTAAAGCCCCTCGTTTCGAGGGGCAAAGGAAAACGGGGATACAGGCGAACCGGGCCGCCCGAAAACCAAGTCCCCGGGCGGCGAAGCATTGGCTACGCCGGCTGTTTGAAAACTGAATTGGAATGGTGGTGTGTGTGCACCACATACTCGACGTCATGCCCGCGCTTGACGCGGGCATCCATGATGAGGTTCGTCAACGGAAACCTTACGTTCGGCCGAACTTGCCTCGCGCCGTCGTAGATCGCCGGGTCAAGCCCACGGCTGTCCGGCAGGAAAATTGCATGGTTATTTTAGGGTCCAGACTCAATTGATCCAATAGGCCACGAGGGCGGCGAGTTGGACGGCGGCCAGGAAGTTTCGTGCGAGCTTATCGTAGCGAGTGGCGATGCGTCTAAAGTCTTTCAGTCTGCAGAAGCAGCGCTCGATAACATTACGCCCTTTGTACGCTTGCTTGCTGAAGCGATGGAGGACTACTCTGTTGGACTTGTTCGGAATGACGGGCTTGGCGCCGCGGTGGACGATGTCGGTGCGAAAGTCGTCGCCGTCGTATGCCTTGTCGGCGATGAGGGCGCGCATCGGCGGCGCCAGCGCCAGCAGGGCCGGCGCGGCGGCGATGTCGGCATCCTGGCCGGGAGTGAGATGAAATGCGTAAGGCCTGCAGTCTGGATCGCTCAATGCATGGATTTTCGTGGTGCGTCCGCCGCGTGAGCGACCGATCGCCTGTTCATGCTCCCCCCTTTTCCGCCGCTGGCCGAGCGGTGCGCCTTGATCGAGGTGGAGTTGATCGAGAGTGTCATGCTGTCCTTGCCGCAGTTGGCCAGCGCCTCGAATATAGCTTGCCAACGTCCGCGCTTGGCCCAGCGATTGAAGCGATTGTAGACGGTCGTGTGCGGACCATACTCGGGCGGACAATCGCGCCAGCGCGCGCCGCACTGCAGCATGTGTATGATGCCGCTGATGATGCGCCGATCATCCTCGCGCTCGGGGCCGGTCAGGTTGGTCGGCAGTTGCGGCGCCATGCGCGCCCACTGCCTGTCGTTCAGCCAGAACAAACCCGCTCGCATCAATGCCTCCCCATGCCGAATTATTCGACACGAGGGAATCAGAACTCGCTAATTAGGTATAGACCCTAGTTCGCTGTATTACCTCGATGGATTCTTTTCTTTCATCTTTTTCATCGTCGCTCCGACGCCGCGGCGCAGACGCGGTGATCCGAGCTTCAGAGCGTTGCTCAGAAGCAAGAAATCGGTTGATCCAGCTTCCGCGCCAACCATGACAGAACGAAAAAAGCACGCATGCAATTTTCCTGCCGGACGCTCGTGCGCTCGACGCGGGCATCCACGATGAGGTCCGTCAACGGAAACCTTACGTTCGGCCGAACTTGCCTCGCGCCGTCGTAGATCGCCGGGTCAAGCCCGGCGATGAGTGCGTCCGTGAGTTCGTTTGTCAGCATAGTGGGAGTTTGTGCCATGTGAAGTCACTACACATGTAGCTGAAAGCAACTGCGTCGCCGCGAGGCGGGGTGGAGAGCAACTGGAAGCGAACCGACAGCCCGTAGGATGACGAACCCGTTTCGGCGGCGTGCAGAGGCGAGCCTGCTCATTGAAGGCGAAGCCTGACCTGAAGGTCGACCGGTCGCACGAGGTGATAGGCACGTGACGACCGGGCTGCATAACGTGGTTGGGGGCGGGATGTCGGGAAGGCAAGCGGACGGAACGGAGAGACCTGCGGCGTTGGCGAAGCGCAGCAGGAGTCAGAGCCCGCATAGTACCGTTGTGGTCTGATGCATGGACCATTGAAGGAGGGGCTAGCAAAACCCGTCCAAGGAAAGGCAGGGCAGGAAGGTGGATGCATGAGGTCCATACCGGAGCAGAGAAGCACTGCAAGTGCCGAGAGGCTAAGCAAGGTGCAGAAACCCAAACGACAGTTGCAACTGGGCGTGGGTCGAAGCCGACGTATGGACCACTCGCATGCTGTCGGCGTTGGTAACGACGTCACAGGCGGCAAGTCGTGCCGTCCTCGCGAATGTCGGGCCGTTCGCGCTTTACACGGCCGGGCACGCAGCGAGACAGTCTCGATGAAGAAACCACCAACTGGAGAGCCGTATGCGGGAAAACCGCACGTACGGTTCGGAGGGCGGGGTCGGCGATAGCCGATCCCGACCCCTATCGCTGTGCTTGGAAACCCAGCTTCGCTGGCTCAGCCCTGCCTAAACGGCGGCTTCGGGCTGCGGCGGCGCTCGTTCGCCGGCTGATAGGCGACGCGGGAGTGGTAGCTGCAATAGGGCAAGCCGGTGAGCGGCTTGCCGCCGCAGAAGAAGAACTCTGGACTCGCCGGATCGCCGATCGGCCAGCGGCAGGTGTCCTCGTTCAGCTCCAACAGCGTTCGGCGTTGCCCGATCGGGATGATGTTCTCGATCAGCTCGGGCTCCGGCTCCTGCTCCATCTCGAAAGCGAGCGCCAGCGCGGTGTTGCCGCGCGACATCGAGCGCGACACCCGCATCATGTGGGAGCGCGGCTTGCGCACCCGCGGCGACGAGGATGATGCCGACTTGGCGCGGCCGGACAGACCCAGGCGGTGCACCTTGCCGATCACCGCGTTGCGGGTGATGCCGCCGAGCTCGCCGGCGATCTGGCTGGCGGAAAGGCCGTCCGCCCAGAGCTTCTTGAGCAATTCGACGCGTTCGTCGGTCCAGGACATGAGCCGTCTCCCTCCCGGAATTGCCGGTGACGCTGGCAGAATCCGCCCTCGCAGTCCGGCAACAGGCCGAACCGGGTACACTCACGCTCTCAAGACACAGGGAACTGCTCGCTACGACATCTCGTATTGAACGGCGATGACGCTACAATATGGCGCAGACTCGGGCGCAAGAGTTGGCGCGACTCACGTCCACATCTTCTTGTTGTTCTGTCCGTCAACCCCCAGGAAAGTGAATCGCGCACGGCGTTTGTGCACACATCGGTGTTGACCGGCGTTGTTTGTGCGGCGTGTTGACCCTGCGGCGGCCACGGAAATAAAATGATCTGAACGTGCCGCCCGGAGAGGCGGCACGATTCATTTCGGCATATTCTGGCCCATCTGAAGGGCCTCGGGGTCCGGTCGTGGCGTCACATCTTTTGCCGGTTTTCGCGCGGGTCGACCTCGCTTTCGAGCGGGGCGAAGGCTGTTGGCTGACGGCGACCAACGGCGACCGTTATCTCGATTTCGCCTCCGGCGTTGCCGTCAACGCGCTCGGCCATTCGCATCCGCATGTGGTCGAGGCGATCACCGAGCAGGCCAAGCGGGTCATGCACGTCTCCAACCTCTACCGCATCCCCGAAGGCGAGCGGCTGGCCGACCGGCTGTGCGCCATGACCTTCGCCGACTACGTATTTTTCGCCAATTCCGGCGCCGAGGCGATGGAAGGCGTCATCAAGCTGGTGCGCAAATACCAATCGGCCAACGGCCATCCGGAGCGCTACCGCATCATCACTTTCGAGGGCTGCTTCCATGGCCGGACGCTTGGCGACGCTCGCCGCCGCCAAGAACAAGAAGCATCTCGATGGCTTCGGCCCGCCGATGGACGGCTTCGATCAGGTGCCGCTCGGCGACATCGAGGCGGTCAAGAAGGCCATCGGACCCGAAACCGCCGGCATCATGGTCGAGCCGCTGCAGGGCGAGGGCGGGGTGCGTACCGCGCCGCCGCCTTCTTCAGGGCGCTGCGGCAGATCTGCGACGACAAAGGCCTGCTGCTTGCCTTCGACGAGGTGCAGACCTGGCATCGGCCGGCTCGGCGAGATGTTCGGCTACCAGAAGCTCGGCGTGACCCCCGACGTGATGGCGTCTCGCCAAGGGCCTCGGCGCGGGCTTTCCGATCGGCGCCGTGCTCGCAACCGCCGAGGCCGCCAAGGGCATGACGCCGGGCACCCATGGCTCGACCTTCGGCGGCAACCCGCTGGCGATGGCGGCGGCAACGCCATGCTCGACGTCGTGACCAAGCCAGGCTTCCTCGATCACGTGCGAAGATCGCGCTGCTGTTCAAGCAGCGGCTCGCCGAGATCAAGGACCGGCATCCGACGGTGATCGCCGAGGTGCGCGGCGAGGGCCTGCTGCTCGGCCTGAAATGCAATGTGCCGAACGGCGACCTGGTCGACGCGCTCCGTGCCGAGAAGCTCCTGGCGGTCGGCGGCCGGCGACAACGTCGCGCGGCTGGTGCCGCCGCTGATCGTGACCGAAGCCGAGGTGGGCGAGGCGATGGCGCGGCTTGATCGCGCCTGCACCGCCATCGAGGCATCGCGCGCCGGCCAGCGCAAGCAAGGGGTGGCCGGGTTGAGCGCACGGCATCCGTCATTTCCTCGATCTGATCGACATCCCGCGCCGCCAGTTGCGCGAGATGGTCGAGAAGAGCCGCGCCATGAAGAAGGGCAAGCGCGGTTCAGCCGGCAAGGGTCCGCTCGCCGGCAAGACCATCGCCATGATTTTCGACAAGCCTTCGACGCGGACGCGCGTCTCGTTCGACGTCGGGATCCGGCAGCTCGGAGGCGAGTTCGATCACCTTGACCGGGGCCGAGATGCAGCTCGGCCGCGGCGAGACCATTGCCGATACTGCGCGAGTGCTGTCGCGCTATGTCGATGCCATCATGATCCGCACGCTGGATCACGATCAGGTGCTGGAGCTTGCCCGCTATGCGACCATTCCGGTGATCAATGGCCTGACCAAGCGTTCACATCCGTGCCAGGTGATGGCCGATGTCATGACCTTCGAGGAGCACCGCGGCGCGATCAAGGGCCGCACCGTGGCCTGGACCGGCGACGCCAACAACGTGCTGACCTCATGGATGCACGCCGCCGAGCGGTTCGACTTCGAGCTTCGGGTGGCGACGCCGCCGGAGCTGATGCCGCAGAAGAAGTTGACTCGACTGGGTCAGGCAGTCGGGCGCCAAGATCCTCGTCGGGGCCGACCCGGACGATGCGGTCAAGGGCGCCGACTGCGTCGTCACCGATACCTGGGTATCGATGGGCGACAAGGGCGAAAACCGCCGTCACAACCTGCTCAAGCCCTATCAGGTCAATAAGCGGCTGATGGCCAAGGCCGATCCCAAGGCGATCTTCATGCATTGCCTGCCGGCCCACCGCGGCGAGGAGGTCACCGACGAGGTGATGGACGGTCCGCAGTCGGTGGTGTTCGACGAAGCGGAAAACCGCCTGCATGCCCAGAAGGGCATCCTCGCCTGGTGCCTGCACGCCAGCGCAAGGTGACGCGCATCCATTGGGGGTCGTCTTTCGCCGGGTGGCACATTACATATCGGCGCGATGACTCAGCCCAACATCGACATCCCGGTGCGTGCGCCGGAGGAGACGTCCGTCGACGATTCGGTACTGCCGTTCGAAGTCGGCGCGCTCGACCTGCGCGGCCGGGTCGTGCGGCTGGGAACTTCCGTGGACGAAATCTTGTCCGGGCACGATTATCCGGAGCCGGTGGCCAAGCTGCTTGGCGAGGCCGTCGTGCTGACCGTCATGCTTGGCTCGGCGATCAAGGATGCCCGTCTTATCCTGCAAACCCAGACCGACGGCCCGGTGCGCATGCTGGTTGTCGACTATCGGCAGCCCGGGCGCGATCCGGGCTTGCGCGCGCTTCGATGCCGCGCGGGTCAAGACGATGATCGCCGCCGGCCGAGGCGTCGTCCGGCGCGCTGCTCGGCCGCGGCCATCTCGCCATGACCATCGATCATGGCCCGGACCGCAACCGCTACCAGGGCCTGGTCGCGGTCCAGGGCGGCACGCTCGAAGACGCCGCCCATGAATACTTCAAGAGCTCGGAGCAGATTCCGACCCGGGTGAAGCTTGTGGTCGCCGAGGAATACGCCGCCGGTAAGAAGCGCCGCTGGCGGGCCGGCGGCATCCTGGCGCAGTTCCTGCCGAAGGCGACCCATCGCGCTGCATGCCGATCTGCACCCGGGCGACGCCCCCAAGGGCATGGTGGTGCCCGTGGTGAAAGAGGACGACGCCTGGATCGAGGGCCGGTCGCTGGTCGACACCGTCGAGGATATCGAGCTGATCGATCCGGCGCTGTCGAGCGAGATGCTGCTCTACCGCCTGTTCCACGAACGCGGCGTTCGCGTGTTCCGCCACACCGCGGTGGCGGCGCAATGCTCGTGCTCGCGCGAGAGCGTCGAGGCCATGCTGCGCAACTTCTCGCAGGACGACCGCGACCATATGGTCGAGAACGGCAAGATTTCGGTGACCTGCGAGTTCTGCAGCGCCAACTATCTGTTTGCGCCCGAGGACGTGCGAGCGGACCCTGAGTGCGCCGCGTGCGACGAGAATTCGGCATCGTGAGCGCGGAATCTTGCAGCAGCGTTGTGGCTTTGGTCGTCACGGCGGCGTTTTTGCTTTCATCCGGAGCCGCGAATGCGCAAAGCTGCCCGGCGCCGCTCGCCGGCGCGCGGCGGCTGGTGCTGGTCACCGCGCCAACCATGAACGACGTGGCCGCAACCATGCGGCTCTACGAACGCGCTTCGCCGTCCGAGGCTTGGCGCGCGCTGGGGGCGGCCGAGCCCGCGACGATCGGCAGGGCCGGCATGGGCTGGTCGCAGTTCTTCCTGCGGCTCGCTCGCCGTGGCGAGCCGATCAAGGTCGAGGGCGACAAGCGGACGCCGGCCGGCGCTTATCGCGATCGGCCGAAGCTTCGGCATTCTTGCCTCGTCGCGCCAGAACTATCTTCACGTGACGCCCGGATACGATCTGCGTCCACGATCCGTCGTCGCCTGCCTACAACACCATTGCCTCGCGCGCGCGTGTCGGCCCTCGCGTCGGTGCCGAGAACATGAGCCGGGTGCTGCCGATGTACCGGCGCGGCCTCCTGGTGGACTATCCGACCGACGCCAGGCGGCAGGCCGGCTCTTGCATCTTCATCCATGTCTGGCGCTCGCCGACCACGGGGACGGCCGGCTGCGTCGCGGTGCCCGAACCGCGCGTCGAGGCCTTGCAGGATTTTGCCGAAGGTGGCGCGGTGCTGGCGATCCTGCCGCGCGGGGCGCTCGACCGGCTGAAGGGCTGCCTGCCGCAGAGTTAGTTCAGCGTGCGCTTGCCCTGCCCGCTGTCGAGCGAGAACGTCGGGATGTCGATGTCGAAGCCTTCGCCTGACGCCGTCACCATGCCATAGGTTCCGGTCATGAAGCCGGACGGCGTCGGCAGCGGCACGCCGCTGGTGTATTCGAACGACTCGCCGGGTTCCAGCACCGGCGTCTCGCCGACCACGCCCGCGCCACGCACCTCCTGGAGCTTGCCGTGCGCGTCGGTGATCCGCCAATGGCGGGTCTTGAGCTGCACCGTCGCCGGCCCACGGTTGGTGATCTCGATCGTATAGGCCCAGAAGTAATAGCCGTTCTCCGGCGACGAGCGCTCCGAAAGAAAGCGCGGCGTGACCTGGACCTCGATGCTGCGGGTGGTGGCGCGGTACATCGCCTGATCTGGTGCTCCGGTGCGAACCGGCCACTTCATACATCGCGTCGCGGCCGCAATTCAATGTTGGAAGCCCCTGATGGCGGCCACATATTCGTCCATGGCCGCACCATGAGCCTGCGCGACCTCGTCGCCTCCATGCCGATCTCGCCGAAGGTGAGGTATCCGACGAGCTATCTCGATGACCGCCATCGAGTGCTGCAGCGCAGCGGCAAGCGCGCAGCCCGTCCCAGGTTATCTCCCATACGGCGACAACCCACTCGACCGGGTCAATGCACCCCGACCAAGGACAACGCCCTGAAGATCGTCGTGCTTGGCGGCCCGTCGTCGACATTGCCGCGCCGGATGGTCCGAGATTCTCCTATCCGGCGCGGCTACAAGTCGCACTCCTCAGCCGCCTGTCAGGTCTGTAGATCACCGTTGCGGCAAAATTGATGCAGCGCAAAATGCCGCCGAGATGGTTGATGGTGTCAATAAACTAGTTGTCGACGATAAACCGAATTTGATGATATGGCAGACAGGAACTTACGACGCGGTGCGCGGGACCGATCCTGAGGATTTTCGCGCCACGGTTTTTGAGGGTGTCGAGAATCTGCACGCTGGTGGGGCGGACGTCGTTCTGGTGAACATGCAATACAGCCCGCGAACGGAATCGATCATGGCCCTCGGCGCCTATGCCGACGGCTTGTGCTGGGTCGGTCGCGGCCATGCGCTCGGCGGCCTGATCATCGACGCAGCGCGTCTTGAGGCGCGCGAAGGGACCGCGCCGAAATGAAGGCTTCGCTGAATTTTTTTGGTTTGGCCACAGCGCTGGTGATGGCCGCGGCGGCGGCGGCGATGTCGGCTGCGCTGGCCGAGCCGATCAAGGCTGCTTCTCAGGTCGCTACTCCGGCCTGCGGCGCGCCCTCCGAATTGACCAGCCTCCAGCTCCGGCTCCCGCGCATGGCGCGGCGCGCAGCCGCCGGCCAGCCGCTGACCATCGTCGCCATCGGCTCTTCGTCGACCTATGGCGCCGGCGCAAGCTCGCCAGCGAACAGAGCTATCCGAGCCGGCTCGCCGCCGAGTTGAAGGCGTTGTTTCCTCGCCTGCCGATCACCGTGTTCAATCGCGGCGTCAACGGCGAGGAATCGCAGCGACATGCTGGCGCGCTTCGATCGCGACGTGTTCGCCGAAAAGCCCGACCTGGTGCTCTGGCAGGTCGGCAGCAATTCGGTGCTCCGCGACCGGCCGCTGAAGGACGCCAACGCGCCGCTGCACGACGGCCTCAAGCGTCTGCACGAAGCCGGCGTCGACGTGGTCCTGATCAATCCGCAATATTCGCCGAAGGTCATCACCAAGCACGACGTCGATGGCATGGTCGATCTGATCGATCTCACCGCCAAGGAAGCCAACGTCGATCTGTTCCAGCGCTTTGCGATGATGCGGCTACTGGCAGCTCGACCGAGGCATCTGCCGTTCAGCACCTTCATCTCGCCGGACGAATTGCACATGAACGACTGGAGCTATGGCTGCATCGCCAAGCTCCTGGCCGGCGCGATCCACGAGGCCGCGACCGCGCGCGACCGTCACCGCCACCGCGATGCGCGCACGCCGCGCTAGGCATTCACACCGCCTTCAACGCCGCCATCAGGTCGTCGATCAGATCGTCGGGGTGCTCGAGCCCGCACGACAGCCGCACCATGCCGTCGGTGATGCCGAGCGTCGGCGCGCTGCTCGGGCTTGAGCCGGTAGTGCGTGGTGGTCGCCGGATGCGTGATCAGGCTCTTGGCGTCGCCGAGATTGTTGGAGATGCGCACGATCTTGAGCGCGTCCTGGAACGCGAACGCGCCCTTCTTGCCGCCGGCCACTTCGAACGCCACCAGCGTCGAGCCGCCGCGCATCTGCTTGGCGACGACCGCGGCCTGCGGATGGTCGGGCCGGCCCGGATAGATCAGCCGCGACACCTTCGGATGCTTCGCCAGCGCGTCGGCGACCTTGGCGGCGGTGTCGGTCTGCGCGCGCACGCGCACGGCCAGCGTCTCCAGCCCCTTCAGCATGACCCAGGCGTTGAACGGCGACATCGACGGGCCGGTCTGCCGGATGAAGCCGTGCGACGTTGTCGTTGATGAACTTCTGCGAGCCGAGGATCGACGCCGCCGAGGCAGCGGCCCTGGCCGTCGATGTGCTTGGTGGTGGAATAGACCACGCAGTCGGCGCCGAGCTCGAGCGGGCTCTGCCACAGCGGCGTCGAGAACACGTTGTCGACGACCAGCGTCGCGCCGGCCGCGTGCGCGATCTTGGCGATCTCGGCGATGTCCAGCACGTCGAGATTGGGATTGGTCGGCGTCTCCAGGAAGCAGGTCTTGGTGTTCGGCCGCATCGCCGCGCGCCAGTGCGTCGAGATCGAGCCCGTCGACGATCGTCGAGGTGACGCCGTAGCGCGGCAGGTAGTCCTCGACCACGTAGAGGCAGGAGCCGAAGATCGCCTTGGAGGCGACGACGTGATCGCCGGCCTTGACCTGGCCCATCAGCGAGAGCGTCACCGCGGCCATGCCGGTCGCGGTGGCGCGCGCGGCCTCCGCGCCTTCGAACTCGGCGATGCGCTGCTCGAACATCGTCACGGTCGGATTGGCGAAGCGCGAATACTGGTAGCCGTGGTCCTCGCCCTTGAAGCGCGCCTCGGCCTGCGCCGAGTTGTCGTAGACGTAGCCCTGGGTGAGGAACAGCGCCTCCGAGGTCTCGCCGAACTGCGAGCGCAGGATGCCGGACTGCACCAGGCGGGTTTCGGGGCGGTACTTGCTTGCGTTTCGCTGGACGCAGACATGTGCAGGCCTCCTTCGGCCAACAAAAAACCGGCCGGAAAAATCCTGGCCGGGCACACATGTCCCCGGCCTTTTAGCTATTTGTTTTACGTGGCTGCAAGCCGGCCGGCTCAAATGACCACGAGATAGATGTGGTCATACGATCCGACCGCCTTCCCGTCAAGGCGCCTGTCGGGCTAGATCGAAGGCGCAACGTCGCACCGAGAGGCGATCGTGCCGAGCAGCGCCACGAGACCAAGGGCATCCTGCCCGATCACATGATCGCGGAGCTGGCGAAGCGCGGTGGGATTCGTCCCGCGCGCGAGTTCGCGCCCGATCAGATCCAGCCGGCGAGCCTCGATCTGCGGCTCGGCAAGGTCGCCTACCGCGTGCGCGCGAGCTTCCTGCCGGGGCCGCAGACCACGGTCGCCGAGCGCATCGCCGAGCTGAAGCTGCACGAGATCGCGCTCACCGACGGCGCGGTGCTGGAGACCAACTGCGTCTATATCGTGCCGCTGCTCGAAAGCCTGGCGCTGCCGGCCGACGTCGCCGCCGCCGCCAATCCGAAAAGCTCGACCGGCCGCCTCGACGTGTTCACCCGCGTCATCGCCGACGACACCCGCGGCTTCGATCGCATCAGCGCCGGCTATCACGGCCCGCTCTACGCCGAGATCAGCCCGAAGACCTTTCCGGTGCTGGTGCGCGAGGGCTCGCGGCTGTCGCAGATCCGCTTCCGCCGCGGCCACGGCGCTGCTCGACGCCGCAGCGCTGCGCGCGCTGCACGACACGCGAGCGGCTGACCGACGACGCCGAGGCCGATGTCGGCGACGGCATCGCGGTCGGCGTCGATCTCGCCGGGCCTCGGCCCGGACAACTTCGTCGGCTATCGCGCCAAGCGCCACACCGGACTGATCGACGTCGAGAAGCGCGACGGCCACGACCGTCGCCGATTTCTGGGAGCCGATCGCGGCGCGCGCCGACAAGAGCCTGATCCTCGATCCCGACGAGTTCTACATCCTGGCCTCGAAGGAGGCGGTGCAGGTGCCGCCGGACTACGCCGCCGAGATGGTGCCGTTCGATCCGCTGGTCGGCGAATTCCGCGTGCACTACGCCGGCTTCTTCGATCCGGGCTTCGGCTACGAAGGCGCCGGCGGCCGCGGCGCGCGCGCGGTGCTCGAGGTGCGCTCGCGCGAGGTGCCGTTCATCCTGGAGCACGGCCAGATCGTCGGCCGGCTGGTCTACGAGCGGATGCTGGCGCGGCCGACGACGCTCTACGGCACGGGCATCGGCTCGAACTACCAGGCGCAGGGCCTGAAGCTGTCGAAGCATTTCCGGGTTTAGTCGAATGCGAATTCGAATGCCCCGCACGCAGGATATTCTTTTCGGTCTGCTGTGCCTGGTGCTCCTGGGCCTGCTGGCATTCCATGTCGGCGTCGTCGTGGTAGCCCTGGTGGGCGCCTTCGCCTGCGGTTCGATCTACATTTTCGCCGGCATGATGCCGCCTGCGCACGAAGGATTTGGGCAGCGGGTATTCACCTCGGTTTTCCTCTCGATCGTGCTTTCGTCGTTGATCCTGATATTGCCCGGCACCCTCGGGCCCCGGATGATCCGCCCCGATATGCAGGAGGCGGTGCTTGCAGTTGCAGCGCTCCCGCCCTTGGCCGCCATTTGCTTCGAGGTCCTGCGAACGCCGCGCGTCATGCGAGGCATCCTGCGTTGGTTTGGCTACGACTAGTGCTCGGAATCGTAAATCGGTGAAACGGGCGTCATTGCGCGGAGCCAACGGATCCGCGCGAAGCGCGGCCCGATGACAGGCTCCGCGGCGAAGCAATCCAGAGATGCAGCCCACGGCCTGGATTGCTTCGCCTTCGCTCGCAATGACGATGTTCCACATCAGTCACCTTTTTCCGAAAGCGAGTGCTAGCTTCTGCCCATAGGCAGCGCCCCGGCGGCGCGCTAAGCTTGCTCCCAATCGGCAACAAAAAAGCCACCACCGCGGGCCGCAAGCCCGCGACGACATCGACGGCCGTAAGCCGCCTGGGGAGACGACACATGTTCAAGCTCAACATCAACGGCAAAGTGCGCCGACGTGAAGGTCGAGGACGACACGCCGCTGCTGTGGGTGATCCGCGAGCACGTCGGCCTGACCGGCACCAAATACGGCTGCGGCATCGCGCAGTGCGGCGCCTGCTCGGTGCACATCAACGGCGAGGTGCATGCGCTCCTGCTCGATCCCGGTCGGCACCGTGAAGGCGACCGACAAGATCGTCACCATCGAGGGCCTGTCGGCCGACTGCGTCGCATCCGGTGCAGAAGGCCTGGCTCGCGGTCGACGTGCCGCAATGCGGCTACTGCCAGTCCGGCCAGATCATGGCGGCGGCGGCGCTGCTGAAGAAGAAGCCGCACCCGACCGACGCAGGACATCGACGCGGCGATGACCAACATCTGCCGCTGCGGCACCTACCAGCGCATCCGCGAGGCGGTCCACATGGCGGCCGGCGGCGCAGACCGCCGGCGACGCAAAGGTCTGAGGGAGGCCGCCATGACGCAAGATGATCTTCGGCAAGGCGCCAGCAGCTCTCGCGGCGCAAGTTCATCGTCGGCTCGGCGGCGGTCGCCGGCGGCGGCCTGGCGCTCGGCTTCGACTGCCGTTCGTGGCGCAGGCCGTCGAGGAACGGCCATCGCGCGGCCGCGAGCGAGCCGGCACGAGATCAGCGCCTGGGTCGTGGTCAAGCCCGACGACACCTGCGTGATCCGCATCGCCCGCTCCGAGATGGGGCAGGGCACGCTCACCGGCCTGGCCCAGCTCGTCGCCGAGGAGCTGGAGTGCGACTGGAGCAAGGTCGCGACCGAGCAGATCACGCCCGGCCAGAACCTGGCGCGCAAGCGCGTCTGGGGCGAGATGGGCACCGGCGGCAGCCGCGGCATCCGCATCTCGCAGGACTACGTGCGCCGCGGCGGCGCGGCGGCGCGCATGATGCTGCTGCAGGCGGCGGCCGACCAATGGAAGGTGCCGGTCGGCGAGCTCACGGTCGCCGACGGCGTCATCACGCACGCGGCCATCGAAGCGCAAGACCAGCTACGGCAAGGTCGCGACGGCAGCCTCCAAGCTCACGCCGCCGGATGCCAAGAGCATCAAGCTCAAGGATCCGAAGGACTGGAAGATCGCCGGCAAGCCGCTGAAGCGGCTCGACACCGCCGACAAGCTCAACGGCAGCAAGGTCTATGCGATCGACCTGCAAGCTGCCGGGCATGCTGTGCGCGGCGATCAAGGCGGCGCCGGTGTACGGCGCCAAGCTCAAGAGCTACGACGAGAGCAAGATCGCCGGCATGCCCGGCGTCAAGAAGGTGGTGAAGGTGAAGGACGTCGCCGTCGCCGTGGTCGCCGACACCTGGTGGCGCGCCAAGAAGGCGCTCGATGCGCTGCCGGTCGACTGGGACGAGGGCGACAGCGCCAAGGTTTCGAGCGCGAGCATCGCCGAGCAGCTCAAGGAGGGCCTGACGCGCAACGACGACCAACGGCGATCGCCGCAACGGCGACGCGATCAAGGCCATCGCAGGACGCGCCGAAGAAGGTCGAGGCGGTCTACTCGACGCCGTTCCTGGCGCACGCCTGCATGGAGGTGATGAACGCCACGGTGAAGCTTTCCGCCGACAAGGCCGAATGCTGGGTGCCGTCGCAGAACGACGAGGCGTCGCTCGCGGCGCTGTCGGAAGCCTCCGGCATTCCGCTCGCCAAATGCGAGGTGCACCGCCACGACCTCGGCGGCGGCTTCGGCCGGCGCGGCGGCACGCAGGACTACGTGCATCAGGCCGTCGCGATCGCCAAGAATTTCCCCGGCACGCCGGTCAAGCTGATCTGGAGCCGCGAGGAGGACCAGGCGCACGACTTCTACCGCCCGATCTCGCAGTGCAAGCTGTCGGCCGGCCTCGACGCCGACGGCAAGCTTGTCGGCCTGCACGTCGCGCATCTCCGGCCAGTCGATCAACGCCTGGCTCAGCCCGAACCGGCATCGAAGGCGGCAAGGACATGCGCCAGCTTCAGGGCTTGTACGCCGAGCCCGGCGACGCGCAGCTCGGCTACGAGCGTGCCGAACATGCTGATCGAGTACGTCATGCGCAACACGCCACGTGCCGGTCGGCCCGTGGCGCGGCGTCAACACCAACCAGAACGCCGTCTACATGGAATGCTTCATGGACGAGGTGGCGAAGGCGGCCGGCAAGGACCCGCTCGAGTTCCGCCGCGGCCTGATGGCGAAATTCCCGAAGCATCTCGCCGTGCTCAACGCCGCGGCCGAGAAGGCCGGCTGGGGCAAGCCGCTGCCGGCCGGCGTGCATCGCGGCATCGCGCAGTTCATGGGCTACGGCAGCTATTCGGCCGCCGTTGCCGAGGTTTCGGTCAGCGCCGCAGGGCCGGCTCAAGCTGCACCGCCTGGTGCTGGCGCTGAACTGCGGCCACGCCGTCAATCCCGGCCAGATCGAGGCGCAGGTCCAGGGCTCGGTGGCCTACGGGCTCTCGGCCGCGCTCTACGGCGAGATGCGCGGTCGAGAACGGCCGCATGACCAACCTCAACTTCGACAGCTACGAGATCATGCGGCTGGCCGAATTCCCCAAGGTCGAGACGGTGATCGTGACGACCAACGACTTCTGGGGCGGCGTCGGCGAGCCGACCATCTGCGTCGCGGCGCCCGCGGTGCTGAACGCGATCCACGCCGCGACCGGCAAGCCGGTGCGCAGCCTGCCGCTGAAGAACGTCAAGCTGGTGTAGGTAACGCTCTCAGTTGATTGAGCGCGCGCGGCAAACGCACTTTCCCTCTCCCCTTGCGGGAGAGGGTGCGCGAGCGGAGGCGATAAGTTCACCGATGCACGCGCGCAATCAACGTGAGCGTTTAACGTTAAGGTTCGAGCCGGTCGCGGCCTATCTATGCGCGGCGTGCAATGGTTAGCGCGGAGCTACGGGGTAGCATCAAAATTTACGCATCGCGTTTAGAAGCAATAGGCCCCTTAGTCGTGCTTGCTTGGCCGATCCGTAGAACTCGAAATAAAAAATCAAAAGAATATCCAACGGCCCGGTGTAACCAACGCCGTCAGTAGGCATCCAAAGCGCAGTGGAGACAGCGTTGGCCTTCTGGCGAAAAACGATTGAGCTTCCTGACGCCATCTATATTGAGCTTCCTGACGCCATCTATGAAGAAGCTGGCGGATGTACTTTGACTTTCGTGGAAGTCTATACAATGGCTCAAGAACTGGGAGTTCGAGACACTCACGATGGAACGAGGGTCTTTAAGAAATCCTCTGGCATGACATTCGACCAAGCTTTTGAACTTCTTGATCTGACACAAAATGGCTTTAACCAGCTTCACGACTTGCTCGCGCAGTGTCCGATAAAATCTGGCTCGCAATTTGAGATACGAGACCACGGGTGCAAAGCGAGTATCCAGTCCTGTGAGAAATACAAGAAGGCGATATTGGCTCTGTCCGAAGACGACAGGTCCATGCCCATTGGCGAATACATAGGCCATGTTGGTGGCGAAAATGCCGATCAATTCGAGCATCTCATATTTTGTTGCGTCGAATGGCTGGGCGTCGAAAACACCATGGTGTTCAAGCTAATGGCGAAATCCGCCAACATGAGTTCAAAGAATTTTTTTGATCGTGCCACGGCCACAGTCATGGACGAACTCAAGGATTATTTTAAATCCGTACCATCAAGCGTGGCAGCGTCGCTTCGTTGTTAGTACGGTCAGCCGCTCTGCCGTGGTGCACGATTAAAATCTTCCGTGGTGTTCGTGAGCCAGCGAAGCGACCGTTCGTAATCTTCATCGTAGAATTGGATAGCGCCTCTGGACGTGCCGTCTTATCACAGTTGCAGGAGCGTGGCTCCGTTGGCACTGTTGGCGGCCTGCACAAGAGTGGAAGCGAGCAGCATGCCCAAAGGTTATTCCACCTCGGACTTAAGGGTTGTCGATATCGTCCGCGCAGGAAGACTTCGCGTTGCGTTGTTTTTTCCGCTTTGCGCAAAAGACCCAGCTACCGGCCGGGTTCGGGCAGCCGGTGTAGAGGGTGCTTATCTCGTTGAAATTGTACATGCTCTGGCAACACGGATTGGTGTAGACGTCGAGCTACTTGGTTACATGACGCCTGCGGAGGCCATGAACGGCATCAAGAACGATGACTGCGATTTGGGATTTTTTGGAATTGATCCTACGCGATCCGATCAGGCGGACTTTTCTCCGGCCTTTGTAAGATCGGATTTCACGTACCTTGTACCGGCTGGGTCCACGCTTCGCACAATCTCGGACGTTGACCAATCTCATATCCGCATCGCGGCCGTTCGTAATCACAATTCGACTAAGGCTCTCGCCACCAAAATTAGGTACGCTCGACCCATCTACGGAGATACCCCGGACACGACTTTTCATCTTTTGCAGAGTAACCAAGCCGATGCGATGGCGTCTGTTCGAACGTCGCTCTTGGAATATTCGGACCAGTTGCCTGGCTCCCGGGTGTTAGACGGAAGCTTTGGCGAACTGCTTCTCGCAATAGCGATACCGAAAGGGCAGTCCGACTGCCTTTCGTACATCAGCGAGTTCATCGAAGACGCAAAGGCATCTGGAATTGTTCAGCGTGCCATCGACAATGCTGGCGCTCGTGGCGTGCAAGTTGCAGCCGCGCTCCAACCCAAGCTCATGTAACCGCCGCTGTTCGTGTTGTCGTCCTGCCATGTCGGCATTGGGTCACAATCGCTACCGGGCGATAGGCAGCTAACCCTCCAAGTACTTCCGCTTTGGCCCGAAGGCGTACCTTGATGCCCGGCTGCCCCGACCGTGTTGCCTTGACTTTCTGACCGTCTAGCCCGAATTTTCCGTCCGTTAGGTTCGCTTTGCGGGTGTAGCTCAATGGCAGAGCAGGAGCTTCCCAAGCTCACGACGAGGGTTCGATTCCCTTCACCCGCTCCAACCCACTTTCGGAGGACCAATTTTAGTTGCGCAACTGCCGGACCATTGCGCACCTAAACCGCACCTAAATTTTTGGATTCGGTTCTCGCAAAGGCCGATGAAATCTGACTTTGTAGCCATCGCTTGGTAGCACAACGGAAGTTTCCCAAGCTTCATACGAGGGTTCGATTCCCTTCGCCCGCTCCAGCCATCGAATTCAAATAAATGTCGTGTGCTCCTCCCCGGCAGGTCGCGGTTATCGGCGCCGGTCCTGCGGGCCTGATGGCGGCCGAGGTGCTGGCGAATGGTGGCATGGACGTCACCATCTTCGAACGCATGCCCTCGGCCGCGCGAAAATTCCTGCTGGCCGGACGCGGCGGCCTCAATCTTACACATAGCGAGGACCTGACACGATTCCTGACACGCTACGGCGCGGCGACGCCGCGGCTGCGCGCCGCCATCGAGGCGTTCCCGCCGGCCGCGGTGCGCGCCTGGTGCGAGGGCTTTGGTCAGGAGACATTCGTCGGCAGCAGCGGCCGGGTGTTTCCGAAGGCGCTGAAGGCCTCGCCTCTTCTTCGCGCGTGGTTGCGGCGGCTCGATCGCGCAGGAGTGCGCTTGCGACTGCGCCATCGCTGGACCGGCTGGGACGACCGCGGCGACGCATTGTTCGAAACGCTCGATGGCCGGGTGACCGTCCCCGCCGATGCCTTTGTGCTGGCGCTCGGCGGCGCAAGCTGGCCGCGGCTCGGCTCCGACGGCGGCTGGGCGGATGTGCTGACCAAGGACGGTATCGGCATCGCGCCGCTGCGGCCGGCAAATTGCGGATTCCTGGTTCGATGGTCCGACGTGTTCCGCGACCGCTTCGAAGGGCAGCCGTTGAAGCGAATCGAGTTGTGTTTCGGCGAACAAACCGTTCGCGGCGAGGCGATGATCACGCGGCAGGGGCTCGAGGGCGGCGCCGTCTATGCACTGTCGGCGGCCTTGCGCGACGCGATCGCGGCATCGGGCCAAGTGCTTCTACACATCGCGCTGCGGCCCGATTTACCGTGTGAAGAATTGCAACGCCGGTTAGCAGCGCCGCGCAACAAGCAATCGCTGTCTACGTTCCTGCGCAAGGCCGCCAATCTGTCGCCGCCCGCGATCGGCCTGCTCCACGAAGCGGCGGCGTTGTCGTCGCGAAAGCTCGCGGAAATGAGCGCGGCGGAGCTTGCCGGACTGATCAATGACGTTCCGGTGCGCCTCACCGGCACGTCGCCGTTGAAGCGCGCAATCTCGACCGCCGGCGGTATTTCCTTCGACGAGATCGACGATTCCTTCATGCTGCGCCGGCGCGCGGGCGTATTCGTCGCCGGTGAGATGCTGGACTGGGAGGCGCCGACCGGCGGCTATCTCTTGCAAGCCTCATTCGCGACCGGCGCGATGGCCGGCCATGGCGCACTCGATTGGCTCGCGCACCATGACGACAGCGCCTCGGCGCGCCGCTAAGATCGCGTCATGCGCCTCAAGGACAAGATCGCCATCGTCGTCGGCGCCGGCCAATCGCCCGGCACCGGCATGGGCAATGGCCGCGCCACCGTGCTGCGCTTCGTGCAGGAGGGCGCGACCGTGGTCGCGGCCGATCGCGATCTCGCCTCGGCCGAAGAGACCGTCGCGATGGCGCGCCAGCACGGCGACCGCTGCACCGCGTTCGAGGCCGACGTCACCAGGGAAACCACGCTGGCCGCCATGGTGGCGCACACCCGGGAAAAGTTCGGCCGCATCGATGTGCTGCACTACAACGTGGGCTTAAGCATCGCCGGCGGCGATGCGCCGCCGACCGAGATCACCGAAGCAGCGTTCGACCGCGTCATCGCGATCAACCTGCGTGGCTGCGTCATGGCGGTGAAGCACGTGCTGCCGGTGATGCGGGCGCAGCAATCGGGCGTCGATCCTCACCATCTCGTCGCTCGCGGCCTACGAGGACTATCCTTACGTCGCCTACAAGGCGACCAAGGCGGCGATGATCGCCTTCACGCGGCAGATCGCGATCCAGAACGCGCACTATGGCATCCGCGCCAACTGCATCCTGCCGGGCCTGATGGATACGCCGATGGCGGTGGACACCCGCGCCCGCGCACAGCGGCAAGCCGCGCGCCGAGGTGGCGGCCGCGCGCGACGCCAAGGTGCCGCTGCGCGGCAGGATGGGCACCGCCTGGGACGTCGCCAACGCCGCGCTGTTTCTCGCCTCCGACGAGGCCAATTTCATCACCGGCGTGGCGCTGCCGGTCGATGGCGGCGCGCTGGTCAAGATCGGGTGAGGCAAGCGCATGATCCCGAAAAGTGTGAAGCGGTTTTCGGAAAAGATCATGCTCAAACAAGAAGCTAAAGCGGGATGACGATTCGAAGATAAAGTCATCCCGCTTTAGGCACCGCTCAGTTGCCGTGAGGCCCGATCGGTCCTATGTGAGAGCGGACCGTCCAAGGATCGCCACAAACATGCCGGAAGAGGTCTCGATCCCGAACGCTCTGGCGCCACGCCACGTGGTTCCGATTGTGTTAGGTGTGGGCGTGATCGGCGTCGTACTGGCCGCGACCGTGGCGTTGTGGGCGCATTACGGCACCGCGGTGTTCTTCGAGACCATCCGGGCCGGCTTCGCCGCCTGCTTTGGATAGCGCGCATGGTTGCTTTTTCGTCGAAACATATTCCGTTCATTCCCGCGCAAGCGGGAATCCAGATTGTCGCAAAAAGTGCTGGGTTCCCGCTTGCGCGGGGACGAACGGGGTTGAGGCTTCCGAGATGGCAATGACCGCACGCACCGCCCGCATCCTGCTCGCGCTCGGCGCCTTCGTCGCCGGCCTGGTGCTGTTCTCGGCGGTGATCTTCATCGTCACCGGGCGAACGCCCAGCCCGATCGCGATGACTTCGGCGGTCGGCGGTCCGTTCAAGCTGGTCGATCAGAATTCCAAGCCGATCACCGACGCCGGACATGAAGGGCCATCCGTTCCTGGTGTTCTTCGGCTTCACCCATTGCCCGGACGTCTGCCCGACCACGCTGTTCGACGTCTCCGAGGTGTTCCGCGCGCTCGGCCCCGACGCCAAGGACGTGCGCGCGCTGTTCATCACCGTCGATCCGGAGCGCGACACGC
Organism: uncultured Alphaproteobacteria bacterium; assembly: GCA_963702635.1. Classification (GTDB taxonomy): domain Bacteria; phylum Pseudomonadota; class Alphaproteobacteria; order Rhizobiales; family Xanthobacteraceae; genus Z2-YC6860. The sequence goes on along the minus strand of CAVPDL010000001.1, from coordinate 111,232 downwards.
CGGCGGTGCTCAAGGATTATCTGTCGAGCTTCGATCCGCGCATCGTCGGCGTCACCGGCGATGACGCTGCGATCGCGGCGGCCGAGAAGGCCTACCGGGTCTATGCCAAGAAGGTGCCGCTCGACGGCGGCAGCTACACCATGGACCACACCGCGATCGTCTATCTGATGAACAAGGACGGCCGCTTCGTCGCGCCGTTCAACCTCAAGCGCCGCCCCGAAGAGGCGGCGGCCGATCTCAAGCGCTATCTCTGACGTTGCCGGCGAGGCGCGAGGTGCGGGCGAGGCCGTGCTCGGTCTTTTCCCAGCGGTACGGATCGAGCAGCAGCTGGAACAGCGCGCGCCAGGCCGCGAGCGACAGCAGCAGCCAGTAGATCGGCATCAGCATCAGCACCCAACCGCAGGCGAGCAGGCCGCCGGCGCAGCAGGCCGACAAAAGCGAGCACCGCCGACACTGCGTAACCGGACAGCAGCATTGCCGCATAGACGCCGAGCAGCATGCGACCGGCCGCGTCGTCCGACCGCGCCGTCGCAACGTGGAAGATAAGCTGTGCCGCAAACAGCGCATGCACCAGCGCCGCCAGCACGGTGCCGCCGACCACGAGCTGGAACACCACGAAGCCCGGCAGCCCCAGCTCGCGCGCCAGCGTGAACGGCGAGCGCATGTGCACGAAGCCACGTCTGCATCCAGCCTTTGAACCAGCGCGTGCGCTGGCGAAGCCACGGCCCAAACCGGGCCGGCGCCTCTTCGTAGGTGGTCGATGGGATGACGGCGGTGCGATAGCCGAAGCGGGCGAGCCGCATCCCGAGATCGGCGTCCTCGGTGACGTTGTAGGGGTCCCAGGCGCCGATCTGCCGCAGCACCGAGGTGCGGAAATGATTCGATGAGCCGCCGAGCGGCAGCGGCAGCCGCCATGTCGCCAGCCCCGGCAGGAACACGTCGAACAGGCCGGCATATTCGGCGGTGAACAGCCGGGTGAGCCAGCTATCGGCGGTGTTGTCGATGGTGAGTCTGGCCTGCACGCAGGCGAGACGCTCGTCGCCGGCGGCAAACGCGTCGAGAGCGAGGCGAAGCTGGTCCGGCTCCGGCCGGTCCTCGGCGTCGAACACGGCAACGAAGGTGCCGCGCGCAAACGGCAGCGCGGCGTTCAAAGCCTTGGGCTTGGTGCGCGGACCGTAGTCCGGAGCGATGATGATCTCGAAGGGCGGACCGAGCTGCAGCCGATCGATGGCCCGCCGTGTTTCGAAATCGTCCGGCTCGATCACGAGCTTGATGTCCAGCTTCTCGAGCGGATAGTTGAGATTCCGCAAGGCGGCGATGAGCCCCGGCACCGCCGCGGCCTCCCGATAGAGCGCGATGGCAACGGTGTAGACCGGCAGCCGGTCGTCGGTCAGGATCCGAGGCATTCGCCGCACCAAATGCTCGCTGAGCAGGCCAAGCAGGCGCAGACCGGTCCACGACAGAAACACCAGCCCGAACCCGACCTCGACGGCCATCAAGGTCGCCTCGGGAGCAAGGATGCCAGGCAATGCGGCTGCGATGGTCGCGGCCCCAAGGACCGCGATGGACCTTCGGCCGCCCGCCGCGGAAAATTCCGGGTACTCGGAGTGCAGCTCGTCGGCGGCGCGGCGCCGGATTTCACGCGTCGTGTGCCGGTCGATGAAGCCGCGCAGGCGCGCGGTGCTGGTCAGGCGCAGCCACCGCGCCGGCTGGCCGCCGGCCATCGCGAGCGCAAGCAAGCGGCGGCTGTCGACCAGCCTTGGCGCCACGACGATCCATTGTTCGTGGCGGCCGGTCAGCGGCAGCATTCCGGTGTTTGCCGCCTCGACCAGCCGGCGGTCGGGTAGCGGGCATTGCCAACGCGCGGTGTGGCTCAGCGGCTCGAAGACAATGTCGAGCGAGCTTGCCAGCGCTGCCACATAAGTTTCCTCGCTGATGACGCCCCAGGCGATCAGAACTCTCTCGGCGCCGACGTCAGCCTCGCCGGCGCGCTGCTCGGCAATGGCAAGGATTGCCGGCGGTACCAGATGGCGGATGCAGTCGATCTCGGGGCAGGGGGACCGGTCTGGCGAAGCGCGCTCGCGCCACGACCAGGGCACGATCGACGGCGCCGCGATAGGCGCGCCCCAACGCTCGTCTCCGGCACGGTCGACAACCGCTCCGTCCCCTACCCGATACGCCACTGCGGTACCCCGACCGACGAACGACGCTGAACCATTCCGACGTTTCGTCTATAAGCAGCCGGCGATACGTCACGGTCCCCGAGCGAAATTCAGACACAAAGATGAAAGCCCGCGCAAGGATTTGCTCAAAGACGCACGGCTGGGTTGTAAAATGTGCTGGAATTTGTTTTGATTTTCTGCTGGTTAGTTTTGTCGCTCGGCACAAAGCCCGCATCAGGTGCCAGCGCAGGTTTCACCGCCCGCGCCTGTGCAATCCGTGCAGCCGGCGCCCGATCCGGTTGCCATCCCGGGGTTCTGGGACCCGCGGCGGCGGCCAGAGCGGCCCGATCTCTCGCGTATCGCGTTAATCCGCTTTCTCACCGAGATCGACTATCCGCCATTCAACTATCTCGGCGCCGATGGTCAGCCCGCCGGATTTAACGTCGACCTCGCGCGCATGATCTGCGAGGAGCTGAAGATCGCCTGCTCGATCCAGATGCGCCGCTTCGATACGCTGCTGGCGTCGCTCGCCGACAATCGCGGCGACGCGGTGATGGCCTCGATCGCGGTGACGCCGGAGACCCGCAAGCTCGCCGAATTCAGCGATCCCTATTATCGCACGCCCGCCCGCTTTGTCGCCCGCCGCGATGCTGCAATCAGCGGCGTGCGCCCGGAACAGCTCGAGGGCAAGCAGGTGGCTGTGGTCGCCGGCACCGCGCACGAGGCCTTCCTCAAGGCCCTGTTCACCGAAGTGAACCTGCACCCCTATGCCACCCCCGAGCTTGCCCGCGAGGCGCTGCGCAAGGGCGAGGTCGATCTTCTGTTCGGCGACGGCATCTCGCTCGCATTCTGGCTGAACGGCACGGATTCCCAGAACTGCTGCAGCTTCCGCGGCGGACCTTTCACGGAGAGCCGCTATTTCGGCGAAGGCGTCGGCATCGCCGTCAAGCGCGGCAATGACCCGCTGCGCCAGGGCTTCAATTGGGCGCTGTTCCGGCTTTGGGAAAAAGGCCGCTTCAGCGATCTTTGGCTGCGCTATTTTCCGATCAGCCCTTTTTGATCGCGGACGGCGACTCCCGGACTTTTCAAGTCGGTCCGCCTCCCCTAAACGTTATGACGTATTAGGGAAGCCGCATTTTCAGATGATCCGCCAAGCCAATGCGATCGATTTCTGGCGCGGCCTGGCGTTGGTCTTCATCTTTCTCAACCACATCCCCGGTATTTATTACTCCCACTTTACCCACGCCAGCTACTCGCTGTCGGACTCGGCCGACATGTTCGTCTTCCTGGCTGGCTGGGCGCTGCGCTACGTGGTTGGCCAGCCGGGCCGGCAGCAGTCGGGCGGATATCTGGTGCTGAGGCTGTTCGGACGGGCGCTGACGCTCTATGCGGCGCAGATCATGATCACCATGATTGCCATCGCGATGCTGGCGGGTGTTGCGCTTTGGGCCGACAATCCGCTGCTGCTGGAATGGCACAACGCGGCCGCTGTGTTTCACGATCCGGTGCCGACCCATGTCGGACTGGTCCTGATCACGCATCAGCTTGGCTATTTCGACATCCTGCCGCTCTATGTCGTGCTGATGCTGATGGCGCCGGGCATCGCCCTGATCGATCGCTACGTGCCACGGCTGTTGTTGCCGGCGTCAGTCGCGCTCTATCTGGCCACGCTTGCGGTGCCGATCTCGATCCCGACCTGGCCGGTCGAGGGCCAATGGTTCTTCAACCCGCTCGCCTGGCAACTGATCTTCGTGCTCGGCTTCCTGATCGCGCGCAACGACGGTCTCGGCGATTTTGTGCACCGCCACATCAGTGCCAATTCGCATTGTTTCTGTTGCCGATCGTACTGTTCTTCCTCGGCGTCGTGCTGTTCAACTGGTGGCCGGACCCGACCACGGTGCCGCAACCGAGGCTGTTTTTCATCTTCAGCAAGACCTACAATTCGCCGGCGCGGATCATCCAGTTTCTGGCGCTGATCTCGGTGATGTCGTTTACTTATCCCTATGTCCGGCGGTTTGCCCCGCCGCTTGTCGGCTACCTGTCCCTGCTCGGGCGCAATTCGCTCTATGTGTTCTGCGTCGGCTCGATCCTGAGCCTTTCGGGGCAGATCATCCGCTTTGTTTACAAGGGTAATATTTACATCGATACCGTCGTGGTAATCTGCGGCGTGGCGATCATGACCCTAACCGCATGGCTTCCGGAATGGCGCGAAAGCATCAGAGCGAAATCACGCGAACGGGCATAGCTGTCGCTCTGGGCGTGTTGCTCGGAGGGTCGGTCGCATTCGGCCAGGACAACCCGACGCCGCGACCCATGCCCAGCGCGGCTATGCCGGCGCCGTTCTCGCAGGACTGCCAGGTCGGCGAGGAGCAGATCGTCGCGCAGTCGCCGTTGCCCAACGTCGCCGCCGCCTTGCAGAACCGCAAGCAGATCAGGATTTTGGCGATCGGCTCGTCATCCTCGATCGGCCGATCGTCGCGCAACGGCGGCCACAGCGAGCAGATCAGAAATATCCTGCAAAACGCGATCAAAGGTCTCGACGTCGTGATGATCAATCGCGGCGTGTCGGGCGAGCTGTCAGCGCAGGCCGCGTCGCGCATCAAGGACGAGGTCGCCCTGCACGATCCGGACCTCGTGCTCTGGCAGGTCGGCACCAACGACGCGCTGGCCTATGTGCCGCTCGACCAGCTCGAAGCCACCATCGTCGACACGGTGCATTGGCTCCGGGAGCACAAGGTCGATGTCGTCCTTGCCGGTCTGCAATACGTCAACCCCGCGACGCAGGACGACAATTACAAGGCGGTGCGCGAACTGTTGCGCAAGATCGCCGCCAAGGAGAACGTGGCGATCGTGCGCCGCTACGAAGCGCAGCGGCTGCTGTCACAGGCCGAAGGCAGCGGCGGCGGGCTCGCGCCAGACGAGTTTCAGCGCAACGAAGCAGGCTACGCCTGTCTGTCGCAGTACATGGCGCGGGCGATCACGCTCGGCATCTTCGGCCAGACCCTGCGGGTGCGCCCCATCAACGCGCCGCCGCAGCCGCCGCCGCAAAATTGATCGGGCCCAGCCGCAATTGACGTCGCCGGATGCGGTTCTTATGAAGGGCCGCGTCCGGAGAGCATGATGTCCGTCACCGAAACCGCCGCATCGCTGCGCGAACTGGCCGAGCAGTCGAACGCCTGGCCGTTCGAGGAGGCGCAGCAAGATCGTCGCGCGCCTCAAGCGCAAGCCGAAGGACGAGGTGATCTTCGAGACCGGCTACGGCCCGTCGGGCCTGCCGCACATCGGCACTTTCGGCGAGGTGGCGCGCACCACCATGGTGCGCCACGCCTTCCGGGTGCTGACCGACGACAAGATCAAGACGCGGCTGATCGCGTTCTCCGACGACATGGATGGGCTCCGCAAGGTGCCCGACAACGTGCCGAACAAGGAGATGCTGGCGCAGCATCTCGGCAAGCCGCTGACCAAGGTGCCCGGACCCGTTCGGCACGCATCCGTCGTTCGGCGAGCACAACAACGCGCGGCTGCGCTCTTTCCTCGACACCTTCGGCTTCGAGTACGAATTCTACTCGTCGACGCAGTGCTACACCTCGGGCCGCTTCGATGCGACGCTGCTTGAAGATGCTCGAGCGCTTCGACGCGCGTGATGGACATCATGCTGCCGTCGCTGCGCGAGGAGCGGGCGCAGACCTATTCGCCGTTCCTGCCGATCGATCCGCACAGCCGGCATCGTGCTGCAGGTGCCGGTGACGGCGCACGACGCCAAGGCCGGCACCATCACCTACGAAGACCCGGACACCAAGGCAGCCGGTGACGACCCCGGTCACCGGCGGGCGCTGCAAGCTGCAATGGAAGCCGGACTGGGCGATGCGCTGGGTCGCGCTCGGCATCGACTACGAGATGGCCGGCAAGGACCTGATCGATTCGGTGAAGCTCTCCGGCGAAATCTGCCGCGCGCTCGGCGGCATGCCGCCGGAAGGTTTCAATTACGAGCTGTTCCTCGACGAGAAGGGCCAGAAGATTTCCAAGTCCAAGGGCAACGGCCTGACCATCGACGAATGGCTGCGCTACGCCAGCCCGGAGAGCCTGTCGCTGTTCATGTACCGCGAGCCGAAGTCGGCGAAGCGGCTCTATTTCGACGTCATCCCGCGCCACGTCGACGAGTACCAGCAGTTCCTCGACGGCTACGCGCGGCAGGACGGCAAGCAGCGGCTGTCCAATCCGGTCTGGCACATCCATTCCGGCCATCCGCCCAAGGCCGACATGCCGATCTCGTTCTCGATGCTGCTGACGCTGGTGTCGTCGTCGAACGCCGAGAACGCCGAGACGCTGTGGGGCTTCATCGGCCGCTACCGGCCGGGCGTGACGCCCGCAGACGCATCCCAAGCTCAACGACGCGGTCGGCTACGCCATCCATTATTTCCGCGACTTCGTGCTGCCGGAAAAGAAATTCCGCGAGCCGAGCGAGGGCGAGCGCAAGGCGCTGCAGGATCTGCGCGACGCGCTCTCCAACCTGCCGGCCGATGCAACCGCCGAGCAGATCCAGGATGTGGTCTATGAGGTCGGCCGCCGCCCGCCGTTCCTCGACGAGAAGAAGAAGGCCAAGGACGGCAAGCCCGGCGTGTCGCTCGACTGGTTCAACATGCTCTACCAGGTGCTGCTCGGCCAGGAGAAAGGCCCGCGCTTCGGCTCGTTCGTCGCGGTCTACGGGCTGAAGAACACCGTCGACATGATCGACGGCGCGCTGGCGCGATCGGCCTAGCGAGCCGCAATGACTGCGGCCGCGCTGACCCTCATCGGCGGCACCATCGTCCTCGCCTCGTTCATCTCCGGCGTGTTCGGCATGGCCGGCGGCATGGTCCTGCTCGGCGTGCTGCTGGTCTATTTCGACGTCGCCACCGCCATGGTGCTGTTCTCGATCCTCCAGATCACCGCCAACGGCTGGCGCGCGCTGCATTGGCGGCGATTCGTGCTGCTGGCCGATCTTCTGCTGGTATGTCGCTGGCGCGGTGATCGCCTTCGCGGTGATGCGTACCATCGCCTTCGTCCCCGACAAGGCGATGGTCTATATCCTGCTCGGCCTGATGCCGTTCACGGTCGCGGTGCTGCCGGAGGCGATGCGGCCGAACATCGAATGGCGCGGCGTGCCGTTCATCACCGGCGTTTTCACCACCGTGATCCAGTTCTTGGCCGGCGTCGGCGGGCTGTTCCTCGATATTTTCTTCAACAGGAGCCAGCTCGACCGCAAGACCACCAACGCCACCAAGGCGATCACCCAGACCTTCAGCCACGTGCTGCGCGCGGCCTATTTCGGCTCGCTGGCCGGCGTCGGTCGACCTTGAGTTCATGGTCTGGGGGCCGGGCATCGTGCTGGCGCTGGTCGGCGCGATCGCTGCGCCTTTCGTGGTCGAGCGCATGAGCGACCATGGCTTCCGGCGATGGACGCGCGGCATCATCTTCACCATCGCGGTGGTCTATCTGGTCCGCGGCGGCATGCTGATGTGGCAGCGCGTTTGAGTAGGGTTTACGCGAACATCTCGATCCTGCCGTTGAGCGCCATCAGCCCGGTTTCGACCTTGAGCTTCGGGTGATGCTCCGCCACCTGCTTGCGGAACTCGGCCATCGCGGCGCGATGGGTTTCGGTCTCGATGCTGCGGTTCGCGACCTTCTCGGCGCCATAGGCGATCTTCGCCGCGCCGCAATCGCGATGGTCGATCGCGATCACGCTCTTGATGTTGTGGAGTTGGATCGAGGTCGCGAGATTGTCCCAGAACGTCTTGCGCCAGTCCTTGAACGGTTCGGCGACCACGCCGATGGCGGCGCCGGCGATGATGAACTGGCTGAACTTGCCGGTCAGATGGCGGCGCACTGGTATAGCGGTGCATCGGCTCCTGCATGCGCGGATCGATGCAGCCCAGCACCATCGCCTCGTAGTTGCCTTCGGCCGCGAATGCCCAGGACGGCGCCAGCATCGCCGCGACGCCGAAGGCGGTGGCGCCCTGCACGAAACGGCGGCGGCTGAACGCGCCGCGCAGCAGATCGCCGCAGCACGTGCAGGACGAAGTATCAAAGGCATTCATGGTCATCGGCATCTCCATCGAATGAACTGACGCCGACTATACACTAACTCGCCGGCTATTGGCTCGCCCAGACGATGCGGGCGATCCACACCACGTCGTCGAGCGACAGCGTGCGCTCGGGGTGGTCGGCGTTGAGCGATTTCAGCTCGACCTGCTTGGCGGTCTGCCGCTTGAGCTCCTTGACCATCACCTCGCCGCCCTTGGTCTTGACCACGACGCGGTCGCCGCGCCGCACCGGAGCCGCCGGCGACACGATGATGACGTCGCCGTCGCGATAGGCCGGCATCATCGACTCGCCGGAGATTTCCAGCGCGTAGGCGTGCTCGTCGCTGACCGCAGGGAACGCGATCTCGTCCCAGCCCTTGCCGACCGGAAAGCCGCCGTCGTCGAAATAGCCGCCGGCGCCGGCTTCGGCGAAGCCGATCAGCGGCACCGCCTGCGCCGCGCCGGTGGTGTCGGCGATCAGCGACACGAAGGATTCGACGCTGACGCCGGTCGCGGCCAGCGCCTTGGCGATCGACTCGGTCGAAGGCCAGCGCGCGCGGCCGTCCGGCGTGATGCGCTTCGACTTGTTGAAGGTGGTCGGGTCGAGGCCGGAGCGCTTGGCCAGTCCCGACGGCGAAAGCTTGGCGCGGGCGGCGAGACGGTCGAGCGCCGTCCAGATCTGATTGTGGGTGAGCGGTGCGCTTGCCATCCCGGCCTCCGGGCTTATCCGGGTTAAGACTATTGTCCAGCTGTAGGAATTATAGCCTTAACCACGTCCTGTCCAGTCCTTCCTTGAAGAACGCAGTCATGGCCGATAGGGTCCGCGCGCCTTCGATCCGGAGTGCGCATTGATCGGCTTTTTCGAACGCCTGGCCCGGCCGCTGCTGCGGGCGCTCGATCCGGAAGATGCCCATTCGCTCGCCATCAAAGCCCTGAAACTGGCGCCACGGCGCCGGCCGCCGCGCGATGATTCGCGGCTGGCGGTGCGGGCCTTCGGGCTCAATTTCCCCAATCCGGTCGGCATGGCGCCAGGGTTCGACAAGCACGCCGAGGTGCCGGACGCGCTGCTCGGCCTGGGCTTCGGCTTCGTCGAGATCGGCACGGTGACGCCGCTGCCGCAGGCCGGCAATCCGCGGCCGCGGCTGTTCCGGCTCGACCCGGACCAGGCCGTGATCAACCGGCTCGGCTTCAACAGCCAGGGCGCGGCGGCGGTGCTGCACGCGGCTCGCGGCGCGCGCCAACCGCGGGCGGCATCGTCGGCGTCAACATCGGCGCCAACAAGGACTCGACCGATCGCGCCGCCGACTACGTCCGCCTGATCGAGCAGGTCGCGCCGGTCGCGAGCTACGTCACGCTCAACATTTCGTCGCCCAACACGCCGGGCCTGCGCGAACTGCAGCGCGCCTCGGCGGTCGACGATCTGCTGGCGCGCGTCGTCGAGGCGCGCGATCGGATCGCGCCGCGCGCCGGACCGACGCCGGTGCTGCTCAAGATCGCGCCGGACCTGTCGCTGCCCGATCTCGACGACATCGTCGGCGTCGCGCGCGCGCGCAAGATCGACGGCATGATCGTCGGCAACACCACGTCGGCCGGCCGCCGAGCTTGCGCGACCAGGCGACGGCGAGCGAGGCCGGCGGCCTGTCGGGCCGGCCGCTCTATCCGCTGGCGACGCGGATGCTGGCGGAAACCTATGTGCGGGCCGAAGGCGCGTTTCCGCTGATCGGCGTCGGCGGCATCGATTCCGGCGCGGCCGCGCTCGGCAAAATCCGCGCCGGCGCCGACCTGGTCCAGCTCTACAGCGCGCTGGTGTTTCGTGGGCTTGCGCTGGTCGACGAGATCAAGGCGACGCTTGCTGGCGGCGCTCGATCGCGGCGAGGCGGAAAAGCTTGCCGATCTGGTCGGCGTCGATGCCGCGGCGATGACGGCGGAGCACTGGCCCGTCTAGATTATCTTGCCTCTGCGGCGCGCGCATCAACGCGCAGGATCAGCCAGATCGGGATCACCAGCACGGCGCCGAGCAGGAAATATTGCCAGAGCCAGCGCACCGCATCGAAGCCCATGTCCCAGATGTGGCGGATCAGCCGCTCGACGCTTTGCACGATGTTCCACGGATCGAGGCCGAGCGCGGACAGCACGACGCCGATCAGGATCGACAGCAGGATGAGCTTGCCGAGCACGGCGAGCGGCGGCCCGCCGAGGAAGCGATTGAAGATTGTCCAGCCATCCGAATCTCCCGAATGCGCTGAAGCTTAGCATGATCTGCAGCTTACGCGTTCTGCCGTCATCGGCAGCGGATTTGCGCGTCCGCTTTCGATCCGCATCCAGCATCTTCTCCAACGTCTCCAGCCGGTCGGCCTCGCGCGGCGGCTTGTCCCAGCGCAGCCGGCTGATGCGGGGAAATCGCATGGCGAGGCCGGACTTGTGCCGCGTCGAGCGCTGCAGGCCCTCGAACGCGACCTCGAACACCAGGCCCTTGTCCGGCTCGTGCGTCACCTCGCGCACCGGGCCGAAACGCTCGACGGTGTTGTTGCGGACGAAGCGGTCGATCTGGCGCAGCTCCTCGTCGGTGAAGCCGAAATAGGCCTTGCCGACCGGCACCAGCTCGTCGCCGCTCTCGCCCCTGGTCCAGACGCCGAACGTGTAGTCGGAATAGTACGACGAGCGCTTGCCGTGGCCGCGCTGGGCATACATCAGCACCGCGTCGACGATGAGCGGATCGCGCTTCCACTTCCACCACAGGCCCTTCGGCCGGCCCGGCACGTAGGCGCGCGTCGCGCCGCTTCAGCATGACGCCTTCGACCGCCTCGGCGTCGGCCCCGGCGCCGGCCTTCGCCGGATCGGCGCGCGCGGCGGTCAGCGCCTCCCAGGTGTCGAACGGCAATCAGCGGCGAAAGATCGACGCGCGGATCGTCGAGCCTCTCGACAAAGTCCTTGCAGCCGCGCCCGCCGCTCCGCAAACGGCAGGCCGCGCAAATCCTCCGCGCCCTCGACCAGCAGATCGTAGGCGCGCAGATGCGCCGGAAATTCCAGCATGAGTTTCGGCGTCACGGCTTTGCGGTTGAGCCGCTGCTGCAGCACGTTGAACGACTGCACCCGGCCGTCGCGCAGGATCAGCAATTCGCCGTCGATCGCGCCGGGAAGCCGCAGCGCTTCGGCGAGATCGGGAAAGCTTCTTGAAATATCCTCGCCGGTGCGCGAATAGAGCCGCGTCACGGATCGGCCGTTGTCGTCTACGCCGGTGACGGCCTGGACGCGGATGCCGTCCCATTTCCACTCCGCCATGAAGCTCTTCGGATCGAGCGCGGCGAAATCGGGCTCCTCGATCGCATGCGCCAGCATCGCCGGGCGAAACGGCGCAACGTCGCGCGATACCGGCTTGTCGGCGCGGCCTTCGAGCCAGGCGAACAGCTCGGTGTAGGGCGGCGCAAGCCCCGGCCACAGCATCTCGACCTCGTTCGGCTCCTTGCCGCCGAGCGAGGCTGCCGCGGTCTTGGCGAGCCGCGCCGAGACGCCGATGCGCAAGCCGCCGGTGACGAGCTTGAGCAGCGCCCAGCGCCCGGTCTCGTCGAGCGCGTCGAGCCAGCGCGCAAGCTGGCCGGGAAGCTGCGCCTTGCCGAGCGTCGACAGCGTTGCCACGACTTCGGATAACGAAGGGGCACGCTTCGCCCCTCCCCCGCGAGCGAAGCGAGTGGCGGGGAGGGGTCGGGGGTGGGGGAGCAGCGGCGGCCATAAGCTTGCCCCCAACCCCTAACCCCTCCCCACCGCTTCGCGGGGGGAGGGGAACGCGCCCTGCCTGTGGCGAGGGCCACATCAACGCGACCGTCTCGGACAGGTCGCCGACATAGTCGTACGAAAGCTCGAACAGCACCGGGTCGGTGCGCTCGGCGATCAGCGCGCGGATCATGCCCGCCTTGGCATGCTGGAACGACAGCGCGCCGGTCAGCGCCGCAAGCGCAAAGCCGCGTTCCGGGTCCGGCGTGGTGCGCAGATAGTCCACGATCAGCCGCAGCTTGTTGTTGCGGCTCGGCTCATAGGCAAGGCGATCGAGCAGCTCGGCGAACTTGTTCATGGCGCCTCGCCGGTGCTTCCGTCCGTCGTGCCGTCGTTTTCGTCCTCGTCACCGTAGCCGACGATATCGAGCGGCCGCGCCTTCAACCCGCGCGACTTGCTCCAGTGCACCAGCGCGTCCTCCTGGCCGTGCGTCACCCAGATTTCCGACGCGCCGGTCGCCACGATGGTCGCGGTGAGGCCGTCCCAGTCGGCGTGATCGGAAATCACCAGCGGCAGCTCGACGCCGCGCTGCCGGGCGCGCGCCCGCACCCGCATCCAGCCCGAGGCAAAACACGGCACCGGCTCGGGAAAGCGCCGCGTCCAGACGTCCTGCAGCGACGACGGCGGACAAAGCGCTATGGAGCCGGCGAGCTCCGCTTTGTCCGCACCGCGCACCGGCCGGAGATCGCCGAGATCGATGCCGCGGCTGACGTAATAGCCGGTGATCCTCTCCAGCGCGCCATGCAGATAGATCGGCTTGTCGTAGCCGGCCCAGCGGATCAGCGCGATCACCCGCTGCGCCTTGCCGAGCGAATAAGCGCCGACGAGATGCGCGCGCTCGGGAAACACCGCAACCGAATGCAGGAGCTTGGCGATCTCGCCGCTGGCGTCGCCATGCCGAAACACCGGCAGTCCGAACGTTGCCTCGGTGATGAACACGTCGCACGGCACCAGCTCGAACGGCGCGCACGTAGGATCAGGCACATCCTTGTAGTCGCCTGAGGCGACGATCCTGCAGCCCTGGCGTTCGACCGCCACCTGCGCCGAGCCCAGCACGTGGCCCGCGGGATGGAATGTCACCTTCGCCTCGCCAAGCGTCAGCGTCTCGCCAAGCCTCGCTGCTTGCACCGAGCCGGCAAAGTTCTCGCCGTAGCGCAGCCGCATCAGGTCGAGCGTCTCCTGCGTCGCCAGCACCGCGCCGTGACCCGGCCGCGCATGGTCGGAGTGGCCGTGGGTGATCACGGCCCTGTCGACCGGCCGCGTCGGATCGATGTGGAAGCCGCCGGTCCGGCAGCAGACGCCCGACGGCGTCGGCGTCAGAAGCTCTTCGGGACGCATTGCGCTCAAATATGAATTGGATTTGGAATTTCGAGATACGATGCCCCGCCGCTGCCATGTTCGGCGGTCAGCAGTTTGAGCGATGGATACACGCCTCGCCGAGGACACCGATATCCGGCTGCCGGATCAATTCTCGCGCTGGTTTTCCTCGCGCGGTTGGACACCGCGCGCCCATCAGCTTGAATTGCTGTCGCGGGCCCGTGACGGCCGTTCGGTGCTGCTGATCGCGCCGACCGGCGGCGGCAAGACACTGGCGGGCTTTCTGCCAAGCTGGGTGGAGTTGAGCGAAAGAAGTACAGGCTCGCCGCGCGCACAGCGCGCTCCCTCCCCCCGCGAAGCGGTGGGGAGGGTTGGGGTGGGGGGCGACTTCTTCGTCGCATCCGCTGCTCCCCCCACCCCCGACCCCCCCCACCACTCGCTTCGCTCGCGGGGGGAGGGGAGAGGCGCCGCTCACGCCCCCTCATCTCCGGTAGCGACATACGCCAGCCGGGCCTGCACACGCTCTACATCTCGCCGCTGAAGGCGCTCGCGGTCGACATCGCCCGCAACCTCGAGACGCCGGTTCGTGAGATGGGCCTGCCGATTCGTATCGAGACCCGAACAGGCGACACGCCGTCATCAAAGCGCCAGCGCCAGCGCCGCGATCCGCCGGACATTCTGCTCACCACGCCGGAGCAGCTCGCTTTGCTGCTCGCCAGCGCCGACGCGCCGTATCTGTTCGGCAGCCTGAGGCGCGTCGTGCTTGACGAGCTTCACGCGCTGGTCACGTCCAAGCGCGGCGACCTGCTTTCGCTCGGCCTCGCCCGGCTGTGGCGCCTGGCGCCGGACCTCGCCATGACCGGGCTTTCCGCCACTGTGGCCGAGCCCGAGGACCTGAGCCGCTTCCTGGTGCCGCAGCCGGAGAGCGGCACGCGCCGCGCCGATCTGGTGGTAGCCGACGGCGGCGCCGAGCCGCACATCACCATGCTGCCGCCCGGCGAATATCTGCCCTGGGCCGGCCACTCGGCGCGTCATGCGTTTCCGCAGATCTACGAGCTGATCAAGCAGCACAAGATGACGCTGGTGTTCGTCAACACCCGCAGCCAGGCCGAGATGATCTTCCATGCGCTCTGGCACATCAACGACGACTCGCTCGGCATCGCTCTGCACCACGGCTCGCTCGACGTGGCGCAGCGGCGCAAGGTCGAGCAGGCGATGACCGCCGGGAAACTCCGCGCCGTGGTCTGCACCTCCTCGCTCGATCTCGGCGTCGACTGGGGCGACATCGACCTCGTCATCAACGTCGGCGCGCCGAAGGGCGCCTCGCGGCTGCTCCAGCGCATCGGCCGCGCCAACCACCGGCTCGACGAGCCGTCGCGCGGCATCCTGATCCCGGCCAACCGCTTCGAGGTGCTGGAGTGCGACGCCGCAATCGGCGCCGTCGCCGACCACGCCCAGGACACGCCGCCGCTGCGCACCGGCGCGCTCGACGTGCTGGCGCAGCACGTGCTCGGCTGCGCCTGCGGCGAGCCGTTCTTTGCCGACGAGCTTTTCCGCGAGGTCAGGACCGCCGCGCCGTATAGCGCGCTGAGCCGCCCCGACTTCGACGCCGCAGTCGATTTCGTCGCCACCGGCGGCTACGCGCTGAAAGCCTACGAGCGCTTCGCCAAGATCCGTCAGACCAAGGACGGCCGCTGGCGCGTCGCCAATCCGATGGTGGCGCAGCGCTATCGCATGAACGTCGGCACCATCGTCGAGGCCGACATGCTGAAGGTCCGCCTGGTCCGCTCACGCGCGGGAGGCGGCGGCCACACCGGGCCGATCGCCCGCGGCGGTCGTTTGCTTGGCGAGGTCGAGGAGTATTTCATCGAGATGATGGTGCCGGGCGACACCTTCGTGTTCGCCGGCGAAATCCTGAAATACGAGGCGCTGGTCGAGGACGAGGTCTATGTCTCGCGCAGCAGCGCCGACGACCCGAAGGTGCCGGCCTACGAGGGCGGCAAGTTTCCGCTCTCGACCTATCTCGCCGCTCGCGTGCGGCGGATCATGGCCGATCCGCAGGGATGGAAGCACCTGCCGGAATCCGTCCGCGAATGGCTCAGCATCCAGCAGTGGCGCTCGCTGGTGCCGGGGCAGAACGACCTTCTGGTCGAGACCTTCCCGCGAGCCGACAAGTCCTATCTGATCTGCTATCCGTTCGAGGGCCGCCTTGCGCACATCACGCTTGGCATGCTGCTCACCCGTCGCCTCGAGCGCGCGCGGTTGAAGCCGCTCGGCTTCGTCGCCAACGAATATGCGCTCGCGGTGTGGGGGCTCGGCGACGTCGCGCAGAAAATCTCGCGCGGCGAGCTGTCGCTCGAAGCGCTGTTCGACCAGGACATGCTGGGCGACGACCTCGAAGCCTGGCTCGCCGAATCTGCGCTGATGAAGCGCACCTTTCGCAATTGCGCAATCATCGCCGGCCTGATCGAGCGCCGCTTCCCCGGCGAGGAGAAGTCGCGCCGCCAGGTCACCATCTCGACCGACCTGGTCTATGACGTGCTGCGCAAGCACCAGGGTGACCATATGCTGCTCCGCGCGGCGCGGGCCGACGCGGCGACCGGTCTCCTCGACATCAAGCGGCTCGGCGAAATGCTCTCGCGCGTTCGGGGCCGAATCATTCATAAGGCGCTCGATCGGGTGTCCCCGCTCGCGGTGCCGGTGATGCTGGAGATCGGCCGCGAGACCGTCTACGGCGAGGCGTCGGAAGCCGTGCTGGCCGAGGCCGCCGACGACCTGATCAAGGAGGCCATGTCTTGAGAAGCCATGTCTTGAGAAGCCATGTCTTGAGAAACCATGTCTTGAGGAACCGTCGGATGATGCGCTTCATTTTGGTCCCGATCCTGGCACTCGCGCTGGCTCAGCCTGCTGCTGCGCAGGGCGGGTTCCCTTTGGACAAGTCCTACAAGGCGATTTCAATCTCGGGCTTCGACGTGCAGAACAAAGGCCTGTCGCTGGTCGTGGCCAAAGGAGCAAGCGGCGACGAGCTGCGCGGCTCGGGCAGCGCCGGCTGCAACAACTGGAACGCCACCGTGATCCTGCGCGACGACCAGATCGACTTCACCAACATCGTCACCACCCGGAAAATGTGCAGCAAGCCAGTGATGACCGCGGAAGACGCTTTCCTCACCTCGCTGCGATCGGCGAAGCGCTGGCATGTCGACGGCGACAAGCTCATCATTGAAGGTGACGCCGCGCGCCTCATGCTCAAGCCCGGCGTTGCCGAATTAAAAGCCGAGAAGCCCGCCAGGAAGCCCGCGAAACACAGGTGATGTCAGTGTCGGCCGCATCCGCATCGCACGCTGTGGTTCGCGAAGCGGTCGCCGCGCCCAATGCCGCGGTCACCATCGCCGGCGTCGAGCTTACCGCCGATCCAGCCGGCGCCCTGTACTGGCCGGAGCATCGCCTGTTGGCGGTGGCGGACCTGCATCTCGAAAAAGGCTCGAGCTATGCGGCGCGCGGCGTGCTGCTGCCGCCCTACGACACTGCGGCGACGCTTGCGCGGCTTGCCGTCCTGGTGGCGCGCTACCAGCCGCGTGTCGTGGTGGCGCTGGGCGACAGCTTTCACGACGGGCGCGGGCCCGCGCGTCTTGCCGACACCGACCGCGCCACCCTGCGCGGCATGCAACGCGGCCGCGATTGGGTCTGGATCAGCGGCAACCACGATCCAGACCCGGCCGAGAACATCGGCGGCCGCTTCCTGGCGAAGCTTGAACTCGGCGCGCTAACGCTTCCGCCACGAGCCGGCGGAGAGCGGCGACGGCGAGATCGCCGGCCATCTGCATCCGGTGGCGCGAGTATCGCGCCGCGGCCGCACCGTCAGCCGCCGCTGCTTTGCTGCCGACGGCGCGCGCCTGGTAATGCCGGCATTCGGCGCCTATGCCGGAGGGCTCAACGTGCGCGACCGCGCCTTTGCGATGATATTCCGGACGCTCGGCTTCACCGTGCATATGCTGGGAGAGCGGCGGGTCTATGCCGTCGCCGGCAAGCACTGCCTGCCGGATTAGCGCACGAACTCACAAACAGGCCCAACGCACGGCCCGCGAGAGTCCGCTATGCCCGATAGCCGACAAAGCATTGCGGACTCATGCAGTGCGGCAAACGGCATCGCTATTCGATCACCTCGTCGGCGCGTACGAGGAACGATTTGGGTAACTTCAACCCGATTGCTTTAGCCCGGATATCTCACACTGCGTTTGTAGACCGCCGATTTGACGCCGGGAAGCGTATTGGCGGAGCCTGAGTTGTGTTTTGGGACACCCGTTGGCGTCGGCACTCGCGGGAAGCGAGTCTTGCCTTCGATCACGCACGGGATGCGGGTGACGGCGGGCGCACCGAGGCCTTGCGCGACCATAGCGGCGATGTCGGCGGGTGGGCCCGCTCAGCCTGTGTCGGGTGCGGCGGCGAGCGCCCGATGCGCCGTGGCAAAGACGGTCTTGTAGGGACAGCCGGATGCCATGGCGAACTTGATGCGGCGGACGCTGATGCTGACGAGCGCGCCGATCTTGAACAGCTTGCGGCGGATGGTGCCGCAGGTGGCATCGGCCAGGTCGGTCGCCTGCAAGGCGAGGCGGCGAAGGCTATCGAGCAGAACATAGGCCATCGAGGCAGACCACAGCCGCAACTGGTTGGCCCGCATGGTCGCGGTCGAGGTACGATCGGCGAACAGGTCCATCTGACACTCTTTGATGCGGTTCTCCATCTCGCCGCGCGCGCAGTAAACGTCTTCGTAGAGACGGCGGCCGTCGCCATCGACCGCCGTCAGCGAGGTGACGATGAAGCGCGGGTTGGCCTCGCCTTGCGTCCATTCGGCCTTGGCGATGACCCGCCGCGGGCGGCTCCAACTGTTGCGGGTCGACCAGATCAGCTCCTTGAAGCGGCGCGCCGGCTGCCCTGTGACCCGGCTCTCGTCGCGGGCCGCGACCAGTTCAGCCCCGATCGCGCGGTTGAGACGGACGTTCTTCGCCAACCCGAAGATGAAGTCGATGCCGTTGGCCTCGCACCAGGTCATCAGCGCATCGCGCGCAAAGCCTGAATCGGCCCGCAGAATGATGCGCACCATCGGCCAGCACGCACGGATCTGCGCCACGATCCGGGCGATCTCCTGCACCGCGCCCGCCGAGCCATCGATGTTGGCTTCCCGCAGTTTCGCGGCCAGCAAGTGACGGCCACAGAAGATGTACAGCGGCAGATAGCAGTAGCAATCGTAGTAGCCGTGGAAGAACCGTCCCTCCTGATGCCCATGCAGCGGGTCGTCGGTGGCATCGAGATCGATGATGATCTGCTTGGGCGCCGTCTTGTGCGCCTCCAGAAACAACTTCACGAACAGCCCTTCAATCGCCGCCGGATCATGCGCGATCTTGTGGTAGCGCGTCGCCACAGGCCGGCTCAGCTCCAGCCGATTAAGCGTCGATTTGCCGGCCACCGGTGCGCAGTCCTCCCGCCGCGCTTGCAGCTTGCCCGCCAGAACCGCCATCACCGGGTCGTGGCGCAACTCGTCGTGGTCGTTGATGTCTTCATAGCCCAGCGCAATTCCAAACACCCGCTGCCCAACCAGGGTCGTCACCAGGTGCTCGACCAATTCCGGCCGCCGCCGATCGATGAAGCATGCGGCGAACCGGCCAATCAGCCCGATCGCACGGTCCGTCGCTGCCAACAGCAGCGCCCCGGCATCCGACGTGATCGCCCCGCCATCAAATCCCGCAACAACAGTCCGGCCTTCCACAGCTGTAAACTCAAATAGTTCTGTGTCACATCGTCCTGCGCTACACTCTGTCGGCATCGGGGCGCTCCTCGAATCGCTGCGAAGTCGTTCGCGCAAAACAACTTTCGCTGATTCGGCGCCTCGATGCGCTATTAAGCTGTGAGATATCCGGGCTAGCGGTCTTCAGGTTAATGACGAGATCGAATTTGGTCGGCTGCTCGACCGGGATGTCGGCTGGCTTCGTTCCACGCAAAATCTTGTCCACATATTCGGCGGCGCGCCGGAACAGGCCGGGGAAGTTTGGCCCGTAAGACATCAAAGCTCCCGCTTCGACATACTCCCGGCTGCCGTAAATCGTCGGCAGTTGGAGGCCCTGAGCTAAGGTGTTGATTCGCATCCGATTGGTGAAGACTAGTGGGTCAGTGGCTACGTAGAGTGCGTCTGCGCGGCCCTTCAGCGCTTCGATAGCCGGCGCGATATCATCCGTCCGCCGGATTTCGAGTGTCGTAACTTCGTGGCCCAGCGTACGGCCTGCCTCTTGAACCTGGCGCGTCTCCAACATAGCGCCGCGCGCCCCAGGATTTGCCATTATCGCCAACCTTCCAAGATTGGAGACGGCCTCACGCAAGAGTTCGAGCCGCTTTCCAGCGGTATCCGTCTGTTGAATTGACAGACCAGTAACGTTGCCGCCTGGATGCGCGAGGCTCCTGACGACGCCGGCACCCACCGGGTCCATCTGTGCCGCAGAGACAATGGGAACAAGCGTTGTAGCCTGCTTTGCCGCTAGGACTGGCGCAGACGCATACGTAACAATAACATCGACCTTGAGCTTTACGAACTCGGCGGCTATCTCTGCGAATTGCTCGCTGCGCGCCTCTGCCCAGCGATACTCGATCACGACGGTGCGCCCCTCGATCCAACCCAGTTCGCGCAGTCGTTGTACAAAAACAGCGATCCAAGGCGCCATAGCCGAAGCCGTGGTCGGGCCCAGGAGTCCAATGGTCGGTAGCTTGCCTGCATGCTGTGCGCGGGCCGCCAGCGGCCAAGCCGCCGCGCCGCCAAATAGTGTGATGAACTCGCGCCGTTTCATCCGACTTCTCTCGACCCGAACATTGCAGCCTAGGGCCTGTCCTCAATTAGAGGATTCCCAAGCAGATTATCGCGTGATTTATAGGCGGTCAGCTGATTCGGAGCTGACAGATGCGCCGCTATGGTCTTCGGGATGATCAATGGGCCAGGGTCAAAGATGTGCTGCCGGGACGGCAGGGTCACGTCGGAGTGACCGCCAAGGATAATCGGCTGTTTGTGGAGGCGGTGCTTTACCGCTATCGCGCCGGAATACCATGGCGAGACCTTCCAGAGCGTTTTGGGGACCCGATCAAGATTCACACGCGATTTTCGCGCTGGGCCAAGAGCGGCGTGTGGAAGAAGCTGTTTGAGATGCTGGCGAGCGATGCCGACAATGCGTGCGCCATGATCGACAGCACGATCGTGCGGGCGCATCAGCATAGCGCCGGCGCCCAAAAAAAGACGGCGAAGACCAAGCGATCGGGCGCAGCAAAGGCGGGCTGAGCACCAAGGTTCATGCGCTTGTCGACGCATTGGGCAATCCGCTGGACTTCATTTTGACGCCGGGCCAAGCCCATGACCTGGAAGGTGCCGACGCGCTGCTGCCAAACATGGCGGCCGACACCTTACTGGCAGACAAAGCCTTCGATGCCGATGAACGGGTGATCGAGCCCTTGCTGGCCCGGGGCAAGTCGGTCGTGATCCCACCCAAGAGCAACCGCAAGATTAAACGAGATTTCGACAAGGAGGCCTACAAGGAGCGCCACCTCATCGAGAATTTTTTCTGCAAGCTCAAGCAATATCGCGCCATCGCCACGCGCTACGACAAAACCGCCAGAAACTTCCTCGCCGCAATTCATCTCGCGGCTGCTATTATCTGGCTCAATTGAGGACAGGCCCTAGCACCCCGATATGGGAAATGCCGCGTTGTGCGTCACATCAAGCGCGGGCGCGCACCGCGGTAAAACAGCGTCCCATTCGATCACCTCGTCGGCACGGGTCAAGCCGATTTAATTTCCTGGCCCTTAATCAAGCCGTAAATCGCGGGGATCACCACCAGCGTCAGCAGCGTCGATGAGGCCATGCCGCCGATCATCGGTACCGCGATGCGTTGCATCACCTCCGAACCGGTTCCGGTGCCCCACATTATCGGTAGAAGACCGGCCATGATGGCGACGACGGTCATCATCTTCGGGCGCACGCGCTCAACCGCTCCTCGCATGATGGCCTCACGAAGATCGCTACGTGTGAACGGAAGTGCCTGAGCGGCGCGTTCAGCCTTCAGTTCGGTGAGCGCATGATCGAGATAAATGAGCATCACGACGCCGGTTTCGGCAGCCACTCCCGCGAGCGCGATGAACCCGACCACGACGGCGACGGACAGGTTGAACCCGAGCCACCACATGAGCCACAGGCCGCCGACAAGCGCGAATGGCACGGACAGCATGACAATCAAGGACTCGGTCACGCGCCGGAAGTTGAGGTAGAGCAAGAGGAAGATAATCAGGATCGTAACTGGAACGACGATCTGGAGGCGGGCCTTTGCGCGCTCCAGATACTCGAACTGCCCGCTCCAGGTAACATAGTAACCGGGGGGAAATTTAATCTGAGCCGCCACCGCCTTCTGCGCATCGGCGACATAACCACCAATGTCCCGGTCACGAAGATCGACATAAATATAGATCGCGAGCTGCGCATTCTCGGTACGGATACTAGACGGCCCTTGTGCCAGCACGACCTTAGCGACCTGCCCGAGCGGCACGGTGCCGCCGTCGGCGGTCGGAATGAGAACTTGGGAAGCAATGGCCTGCGGATCGCTGCGGTAGTCGCGCGGATAGCGGATGCTGACGGTGTAGCGCTCGCGACCTTCCACCGTGGTCGTTATTGGTTCGGCCCCGAGAGCCATTGAAACCATGCTTTGCAGGTCGTCGACCATGAGGCCATAACGAGCAAGCTGCGCACGATCCGGATCGATGTTGAGGTAATAACCTCCGATTGCGCGTTCGGCGTAGGCGCTTGTGGTGCCCGGCACAGTCCGCATGACAGCTTCTATTTGACGGGCAAGCTTGTCCATCTCGGCGAGGTCAGTGCCTAGAACCTTGATGCCGACCGGAGTGCGTATCCCGGTCGAGAGCATATCGATCCGGGCCTTGATCGGCATGGTCCATGCGTTAGAGACGCCGGGGAATTGGAGCGATTTGTCCATCTCTGCGATCAGCCTGTCGATTGTCATCCCGGACCGCCATTCGGCCACAGGCTTCAGGTTAATGACGGTTTCGAACATCTCCATAGGAGCCGGGTCTGTCGCCGTGGAAGCACGACCAGCCTTACCCCAGACGGAAGCAACCTCGGGAAACGTCTTGATGATCTTGTCCTGCGTTTGAACAAGTTCAGCGGCTTTTGTGACCGATAGGCCAGGCAGGGTCGTCGGCATGTAGAACAACGTGCCTTCGTTGAGATTTGGCATGAACTCCGTGCCGAGGCGCATCGCCGGCCACAGACTGCCAGCGAGAATGGCCACAGCGATCAAGATCGTGCCTGTTTTGAAACGCAGGGCTATGCGAATGATCGGCCGATAAATCCAAATCAGGAATTGGTTCACCGGATTGCGATGTTCCGGCACGATCCGGCCGCGCACGAAGAGGATCATGAGAGCCGGGACCAGCATCACGGACAATACCGCCGCCGCTGCCATGGCAAAGGTCTTGGTGTAAGCGAGAGGCTTAAACAAACGTCCTTCCTGCGCTTCGAGCGCGAAGATCGGCAGGAACGAGACAGTGATGATGAGAAGGCTGAAGAACAGCGCCGGACCTACCTCGGTCGCCGCTTCGATTAAGACCTCCGTCCTTGGCTTGTCGGCCGGCGCGCGTTCAAGTCTCTTGTGCGCATTTTCAATCATGACAATGGCAGCATCCACCATTGCGCCGATGGCGATAGCGATACCACCGAGGCTCATGATGTTTGAGCTTAAGCCCAGGAGGTGCATGCAAAGATAGGCAATCAATACACCGAGCGGCAGCGTGACGATGGCCACCAGTGCACTGCGAACATGGAGCAGGAACACGACGCACACGACGGCGACGATAATGCTTTCCTCAATCAGCGTGCGTTTGAGGGTGTCGATTGCCCGATAGATTAGGTCGGACCGGTCATAGATGGATTCGATGGTTACGCCCTGCGGAAGGCTCGGCGCGATCTCCGCCAGGCGCTCTTTTACATTACGAATGACGGTAAGCGCATTCTCCCCAAAGCGTTGCAGCGCAATTCCGGAGACGACCTCGCCTTCTCCATTCAGCTCCGTGATGCCGCGCCGCTCGTCAGGCGCAAGCTCGACGCGCGCCACGTCTTTGAGCAGGACCGGTACGCCTTGACCACTCTTAACGACGATCTGTTCTAGATCGGAAAGGTTCTTGATGTATCCGCGCCCTCGCACTGCAAACTCAGTTTCGGCAAGCTCCACTGTGCGCCCGCCTACGTCCATATTGCTGCTGCGTATGGCTTCGCGGACCTTGGCGACGGGTATGCCCAGCGCCTGCAATCGCCGGGGATCGATGATAACGCTGTATTGCTTGACGAAGCCGCCGACGCTGGCGACCTCAGCGACACCCTCCGCCTTGGCGAGGCCATAGCGGACATACCAATCCTGCACGGTCCGAAGTTCGGCGAGGCTCTTCTGGGTGCCGCGCACGACATATTGATAGACCCAGCCGACGCCAGTCGCGTCCGGCCCGAGGCTTGGGACGACCCCCGCCGGTAAACGACGCGCGGCTGAATTGAGATATTCGAGCACGCGAGAGCGAGCCCAATATAGGTCGGTGCCGTCCTCGAAGATCACATAGACGAAGGACACACCAAAGAACGAGAATCCGCGCACCACACGCGATTTTGGAACGCTCAGCATCGCCGTTGTCAGAGGATAGGTGACCTGATCCTCGACCACCTGCGGCGCTTGGCCGGAATATTCCGTGTAGACGATGACCTGAACGTCGGAAAGGTCGGGGATGGCATCGAGGGGAACACGCGAGACAGCGTAGACACCGGCGAGCGTGACGAAGACCGCCGCAAAGCCTACGAGAAAGACGTTGCGGGCCGACCAGCGAATGAGGGCCGCAATCATTTTGGTGGCTCGGGCTGAATGAAGCCTTGCAGAGCCGCTTTCAGATTGCTCTCAGCGTCGATCAGGAAGGTTGCCGAGGTGACCACCTCTTCGCCCTGCGCGACACCTTCGACGATCTCGGCGTAACCGTCACCGCGACGGCCAATTTTCACCGGGCGTGGCTCAAAGCGGCCTTCGCCTTTTGCAATGAGCACCAGTTGGCGGGTCCCGCTGTCGATGAGGGCGCTGTCCGGGATCGCTATCACAGGCACGTCACCGGTCCCGGCCTGGAACACGACATCGGCATACATGTCTATTTTGATCCGCCCGTCTGGATTCGGCACGTCGATCCGAACACGGGCCGTCCGCGTTTCCGTGCGCAACTCCGGGTAAATGAAGATCACCTCACCTTCCACGGGATGCGTGGGATACGCGCGAAACGTTACAGTCGCTCGCGTGCCAAGCTTAACGAGCGGCAGATCCGCTTCGGCGACATCGGCGATGACCCAGAGATGCGTGTGGTCTGCGATGCGAAACAACTCGTCGCCAGCCTTCACACGCTGACCGTTGATGATGTTCTTTTCAATCACGTCACCGGTGGCTGGTGACAGCCAATCAAGCGTGAGTGGCGTCGTACCCTGTTCACGAATCTCGCGAATGCGATCTTCAGGAACGCCAAGATTGCGCAGTTGCTGTACGGCGCCCTGGGTCGTCCGTTCCGAGTCCAATCCCGCAGTGCCCCGCGACAACGAGCGCTGTGTCACCATCAGATCGATTTGAGCCCGGACAATGTCGGGGCTGTACATCCGAAAGAGCGGCTCGCCCACATGGACGTGTTGGCCGGTCCGGTTGACGAACAATTCTTCGATAAAGCCATCCGAGCGCGTTGTGACAATAGTCAGCCGAGCTTCGTCATGCTTTGCCGTGCCGACCCCACGCACCGACGAAACTATAACGCGTGTCTCCACGGGTTCTGTGCGGACACCGCTGCGCTGGATCTTGTCGAGACTGACCTTGACCGTCGTTCCGTCATCTTGATCATCGCCCTCATAGACCGCGATGTAGTCCAT
Source organism: uncultured Alphaproteobacteria bacterium (assembly GCA_963702635.1). GTDB lineage: Bacteria > Pseudomonadota > Alphaproteobacteria > Rhizobiales > Xanthobacteraceae > Z2-YC6860. The sequence continues at coordinate 85,943 of CAVPDL010000001.1, read as the reverse complement.
TCCCATGCTGTCCTTCTTCGGCACCGGAGACGTGTCGGGAAGGCCCATGGGGTTGCGGTAGTAGAGAAGCCGTTTCTTGCCGGGTTCGCGATTCCTCTGTTTCGATGCGCCGTCAAAACTCGTGTCTTCGCTGGCCATCACCGGGCGATATGGCCGGCCATCCGGCGTCGTCTTCGGTTCCGGCGAAAACTCCGGCTTGCCGTCGGGGTCTTGGTAGTAAATGACATCGCCGGTCTTTGCTGCAGTTAGGTGCGCCACGCCGCCGCCCTGCCCGAGCCAATAACCCCCGATCCCCGCCGCCACGAACGCGGCGAGGACCAGGGACAACCAAACAAGGCGCCTCATGGCAGGGCCTTGAGCACCAGCTTGCTTTCAACCGATCCGCTCTCGCCTTGAACCTTTGCACCGAGCGAAAGCTGCCAGCGGCCTTGCATCGACAAATTGGTCTTGAAGCGATAGACGCCCGGCTCCGTCGATGGCAGCGCCTCCAGCGGTGACACCATTTCCTTCATTGCGTCAGGCGCCATGTCGATCCGCTTGGCGAAAATCACGGCATCGGGCACTGCCTTGCCAGTCTTCTTGTTCACGAGACGCACCGCGACCACCACGCCGTCGCCTTTCTTGACCTCGCTTTGCACCAGTCGAAACTCGTAATCCTTCACATCGGCCTGCACAGGAGAGACGCTGGCAAAGGAAAGCACCAGCAATGCCGCCGCCAGAACGCGGTTCACAGTTCGAGTGTGCATCGTATTTCTCCTCGGTTTGAATATTCGCAACACGCGCGGCAACGCCACGCGCATTCGCCGCTCGCAAACGGGCGAGCGGCTTCATCCGACACGTCTTAGGTGCCGGTGCTCAAACCGAAGTCTTGGGAGGTCTTGGCGGCGGACCGTGCAATTGACCGGTTAGCTTCGGGTCATCGCCGGGAATAACAACGCTTCTCTGCAAATCCTGAACCAGCGGTCCGGTCCACGTTGGCGCAACTTGGAAAAGCTGCGACATGCACAGTGCCATGAGTGGACAGTTCTTGCCGCAATCCGGCATCGGCATTTGATCTGGACAACACGGCATGCCGTCCGGCATTGCCATGTCCGTGCTTGATCCCGCTGCATGAGCGGGGTCATGCATCGAATGGACGCTCATCGCCGGGCGTGAATCGCTACCCATTGCGGGTTGCGCAAGCGGGGCAAGGATCAGCCCGAGCAACGCGAAACCGGATAGCAGGCGGCTTATGATGGCCAAGCGGTTCACGATCTTTGAATAGCACAACGACCTTGCCCGAAAAAGATTAGCGTGATCACATTCTTAATACTTAAGAACACCGGTTTCCGGTCTAAATCGACGGGCACGGCACCGATCCGTATGAACAGAATACGCAGCAATCCCCAGGCCGAGGCTTAAGCCGTACACCACAGCCTTTGCAGTCATAGAAGAACTGGCAAGCGTTCTCCGGCATCCGCTCATTGGCTTGATGTGCGCACTTGGGACAGGTGATGGTGGTTTGCTCGATCATGGGAGTAAACAGCCCCGGGAGCGAGTCCATGAATTGCGCGATTGCGCGGCGGAAAATGATTTGATGGCTCGCATAGTAGCCGCCGGAACTCTGGTGGCAATGTCGCTTCTGCTTTTACCGCAGACGGGCGCAGCCACGACCACGCAACCGGAGTGGTGAAGGGGAACGCACGCGATTCACGCTAACAGGCTGGGGCCTCAAATCATGCGCCACGAAAGCTGCGCGGCATGCGGCGTGTTGATGAGTCTGCGCCTTAATCCCTTCGGAACACCACGGACGCGAACCAGCCGGTCATCAGCGCCATCATCGCGGTGGTCAGTCCATACAGCAGTCCATGGTCATGCGCTGCGTTCGCAACGAACTGCTCGAACCCAACCTTGACGATCTCGAAAGCTGACACGGCGCTGCTTTGCAGGGCGCCATCGGCAAACACCTTGATCTCGACGTCGTAATTGCCGATCGCGGCCTCGGCCGGCAGCGGAAATCTCGGCGCGGAACACGGTCGGCGTCAACAGCGTGACGCCGTTGGTCTTTTGCACATAAAGGCTGTGCTCCTGCTTGAGCCGCAGGAAGCTGGCGCGGAACGGATCGTGCGACAGGCACGTCGCCGATGTCGCGGCCCGATTTGTTGCGGCAGCACCATGTTGTCGAAGCCGATGCTGCAACCGTCGCAAGGTTTCGGCGTTGGCGATCTTGTCGAACGGCTGGTGTCGACAGCACCGCCAGATAGCTCGGGACGTTGACGAAAGTGCGCGACGCCATGTTGGTCCAGATGCCGAGCACGCGCTCCTTGCGGCGTTCGACCATGGTCTGCTTCGGGCCGGCGACGGTCACAACCAGGTCGTAGCCGGTAGCTGCGTCGGCGCGCGATGGGGCTGTCCGGCTCGATGGTGCCGAACAGCACGATCGAGGTGCCGGTAAAGCTCGAGTTCACCAGCACCTGGTGGCGCGAGATCGAGGTCACCAGCCGTTCCGCCGCGGCGGGCCCTGGCCCCGCGAGCCAGGCGGTCAGCAGCGCCGCCGCGGCAATGGCGGCGTCGCCGTCTCATTCGGCACCCAGCAGACGGATCGAATAGAGGTCGTCGGGCTGCACGACGAGCTGGAACAGGAACCGCATGCCCACCGCCAGCACCAGAAGCCCCAGCAGCAGGCGCAGCCGCTCGCCGCGCATGTTCTGTCCGGCGCGCGCGCCGAACTGCGCGCCGATCACGCCGCCGACCATCAGGATCAGCGCCAGCACCGCGTCGACCAGATGATTGGTGGCGGCATGCATCACCGTGGCCGACGCCATGGTGATCAGGGTCAGCACCATCGAGGTGCCGATCACGGTCGCGGTCGGCACCCGCAGGAAATAAATCAGCATCGGCACCAGCAGGAAGCCGCCGCCGATGCCCATGATCGCGCCGACGAAGCCGATGATGAAGCCGATCAGCCAGACCGGGATCGCCGAGACGTAGATCTTCGAGCGCTTGAACCGCATCTTCAGCGGCAGGCCGTGAACCCAGGTATGGCTGCCGCCGCGCCGCGGCGTCGCCGGCTTGCCCTGCTGCTGGCGCATGATGGCGCGCACGCTTTCGGCGACCATCAGCCCGCCGACGGTGCGTGAGCAGCACCACGTAGGAAACGCCGATGGTGAGATCGAGCTGGCCGAGCCCGCGCAGCACGGTGAACAGCCAGACGCCGACCGCGGTACCCAGAATGCCGCCGGCCAGCAGCATCAGCCCGAGCGCAAGATCGACGGCGCGCCGCCGCCAGTACGAGATCACGCCCGAGCACGACGACGCCGCGATGTGGCTGGCGACGCTCGCCACCGCGACCGCGGGCGAGATGCCGATGAAGATCAGCAGCGGCGTCATCAGGAAGCCGCCGCCGATGCCGAACATGCCGGAGATGAATCCGACCGCGAGCCCCATGGCGAGGACCAGGAAAATATCGACGGGCAGGTCGGCGATCGGAAGATAGATTTGCAAGCGGGCCGTCCGGCGGTTGCGATGTCAGTTCCGAAGCGTCACGTCACCGCACATCGCGGCAACTCGGACCCTGTTCGGTATAGGCTCGATTGCGCGGATGTGCACGCTAATTGGTTACACCGCGTCACCGCGGCTTATTCAGTGGGCCGCCGACGGCCCGGGGTTCTGGCGCCGCGGCTTGACCGGCTGCGCCGGAGCGTGGTCCCAGCCGCCGGGCGGCACCTTGAGGTTGGTCGCTTCGTCGGGCTCAGGGTCGGCGACGAAGGTTTGCGCCGCGAGCTTCGCCGCCGTGATGGTTTTCTGGTCGAGCCGGGCCGCGACCTCGTCGCGTTTGCGGGCTGCATCCTGATCGCCCTTGGCCGCGGCCAGCGCAAACCAGCGGTATGATTCGGCGAGGTTGGCTTGGACGCCGATGCCGCGGGCATAGAGGATCGCGAGATTGTACTGGCTGTCGGCAACGCCATAGCTGGCGGCGCTGGCGGAACCACTCGACCGCGCTCTTATAGTCGGGCTTGCCGTCGATGCCCTCGGCGTAGAGTACGGCGAGGTTGTGCATCGCCTTGGCGTGGCCTTTTTCGGCGGCGTCAAGATAAAGCCGCCGGGCCGCCTGCACGTCCTTCTTCAGGCCTTCGCCTTTTTCATAAAGGCTGGCGAGCCGGAATTGAGCGGGCGCGAAGCCGGAATCGGCCGAGCGTTCGCAGCCAGACCGCGGCTTCCGGCGAGTTCTGCGGCACGTTTCGACCCTCGGCATAGCGGACGCCAAGCTCGTATTCGGCCGCCGGATTGCTGGCGAGCACGGCGGTGCGCAGCACCGGGCTGATCGAAGCCGGCAGCGTGTCAGAGGCGATGTGGTTGCCCGCCGGCGTCCGCGGCGGTGCGGGCTTGCGCGGGATCGAGCCGGTGACGTCCGGGAGCTTGATGATCGTCGACGGATCGAACATCGATTTGCCGATCGAGTGGGTCGGCTCGCCATCGGCGGCCGGCGGCATCGGCACCGGCGCGGGCAAAGAGCCTTCCGGCGTCGGCATCGGCATCGGCTCGGCCGTGACGGCGTGGTGGCGGGCGGCATGCCGGCGGCCGGCTTCTCGGGCTTGTCGGCAGGCTGCGTATCGGGCGCCGCAGGCTTGGCCGGGAACAGCAGTTCGATCGCGGTTTGCGCCGTGCCGACCACGATGATCGCGACACTCGCTGCGACCAGCAGCGTTTTCAGAATCTTCAGGATCTGCCTGCCGCGCGATAGCGGAGCATCCGCGATGTCGTCTGGCGGCATCGGGACCGACATGGGCGCAGGCATTGCGGGTATGGCCGCCTTCACCTCGGGCACCGGCAACGGAGGCGGTGCCGGCGGCGCTTGCAGCGGGGCGGCGTGGATTTGCGGCGCCTCCGGAAGCTTGTCCTTCGTCCTCTTGAACGGCCACTTGAAGCGGCTGTCGGGTCTGGCGCCGAGCGACTTCGGCCGCTTGACCGGGGTGTCGAGATAGGCCGCTTTCGCGGCGCTGCGGGCGGCGGCGATGGCGGCCGACTTGCCGCCGCCTTCCGCGGTCATCGGCCTGGCATTGCCAAGTGCGGCCTCGGAGGCGGCAATGCGCGCTGCGGCCGAGCCCGGCTTGACGCGAGGCACTCCACTGCCCGGCTCGAGCGGCGTATCCGGCGGCAGATTGGGATCGATCGGCCGGCGCTGCGGCCCACGCGGCATCTGCGGCGCGGGCGGCCGCTGTCGGGCTTCGGCGGGCGGCGCGTCGGCCGGCATGGGCGGCGGTGGGGCGAAGGACTCGGCTGGAGCCGGCGGCAGGGGCGGCACTGGCGCAGGCGCAGGCATCGCCGGGGGCATTTCCGGAATGAGATCGAGCGGCGATTGCGCGAAGGCGGGCGCCGCGGCTGGCGTCACCGGTGCGGGCGGCGGCGGTGCTGCCGGCGCCAATGCCGCCTCCGGTGACTGCGGGCCGCGGAAGCCGCGTACTCCGCCGCCCCGCATCTCTTCGAGATGCACCAGCAGGTCGGCCATGCCGCGCTCGATTGCCGCGAGGTTGCCGAGCCGGGCGTCGGAGGCGTCGAGCTTTTCCGAGAGCTTGGCGATGCGATCCTCGAGCGCGCCGAGCGCAAGCTGATCGCCCTGGCTGAGCTGCATGCGGTCGAGCTGGTGCTGAGATCGCGGATCGAGCCTTCGAGCTCGGGCGGCACCGCACGGCCGCTTTCCATCAGCGCCGCGATTCGCGCTTCGAGGCGGCCCAGCGCCTCGGTGCTGCTGTCGGCCGCGGCGCGCTCGAACTGCGTGCCGAGACCGCGCACCTCGGCCGCAAGCTGCGCCAGCGCGCCGTCCGAAGCGACGTTGGAGACGACGCCGCGCAGCGACACCACCGCCTGCTCCAGCTCCTTGAACGCCAGCGGGTCCTGCGGCGCCGCGGCGCCGGCGCCGATCTGGTCGATCTTGTGCGACAGCGCCTGCACCGCTTCCTGGAAACCGGCAAGGCTCTCCGCCGGAGTGAGATGCTGCAAGGCGCTTCGCACCTCGGCAAGCTCGCGTTCCAGCGCTCCGAGCGCTTCGCCATCGGCGCCGGCCTGTTTGGTGCGGTCGACCCGGTCGGCGAGCGAACGAACCTCACCCTCCAGCGCCTCGATGGCGTGGCGCGGCATGGCCTCGGTCAAGGCCTGGCCGATCTCGGCGAGGTCGCCGCGCAGCGCTGCGAGCGCGCTTTCGTAGGGCTGGTGCAGCGACGAAATCTGCGAGTTGATTTCGCGGAGCTGATGTTCGACGCCGGCAAGGTCGGGGCCCGGTCCCCAGTTGGCCTGAACCGGCACGGGCGCCGCGACCTGAGGCGCCGGCGCCGCAGCCGGACCGCCATCGAGAACGCGCTGGCGCTCCGAAATCTGCGCCGCCCAGCCGGCCGGGCCGCGGCCCGGCGCCGGCGCGGGCGGAGTTGGCGCGTACATCGGTGCGGGCGGAGCCGGTGCGTATGTCGGCACAGGTGCCGGAGGCGGCGCGTAGCGGGCGTGGCGTTCGAAACTCGATGCCGCCACGCGCCCCTCGGCGATGACCTGATCGAGTCTGCGGTCGAGCCGCGCCAGCGCGTCGGTGACACGGTCGGGCGCGCGGGTTTCGACAGCAGGCGGGCTCGGGCGCGGCGCCGCATTGGCATGAGCCATGCGTTCGAGCTGCCGCGTCAGGTCGTCGAGACGCTCGTTGACAGCCGCGAAGTCGTCATTGCGGACGTCTTCGTCGTCGTCAGGCTCTCGGTATGATCTGCGTTTCTGTCGCACGCCTTCCTTCGCTTGCTGAAATGGACGACGCGGGACCGGACGGTCCCTCGAAAACGCGCGTTTGACGGAAGGAGCTGACTGGGCGCGGTCCGGAAAACCGGCGCTCACTTTGTGTTTATTATGGTAAACAAGCCGTTAACCTGCTGGTCCGGCTGATAGAATTCACGAGCTGTGTTGCCGTAAAAATATTCGCCGGCCGCGCGCGTCGCAGGAGGGAATTTGCACGTTAAAAGTGTATAAACTGAACAGAACAATTCATGGCGGATCAACCGGATGTCTGCCTGCACCCCACAACAACCGTCATTTTTTGGCCTCACGGAATCGGCCCCTTAACGCCACTTACATCCGTCCCTGCGATGTTCCGCGGTGCCGGAGGGTAGGGGACGAACAGCCATGCCGAGCTACAAGGCGCCCGTCGAGGACGCGCAGTTCCTGCTGAACGACGTGTTCCACGTCGACCGCTACTCCAACCTTCCGGGGTTCTCCGACGCCTCCCCCGACGTCGTCGAAGCGGTGCTCGGCGAAGCCGCGAAGTTCTGCGAGCATGTGCTGACGCCGCTCAACCGCATCGGCGACAAGGAGGGCTGCAAGCGCGCGACGGACGGCAGCGTCACCACGCCGACCGGCTTCAAGGACGCCTTCAAGCAGATCGTCGAGGGCGGCTGGATCGGCATCTCGTCGCCGCCGGAGTATGGCGGCCAGGGCCTGCCGATGATCATGACGCAGCTCGTCAACGAGTTCATGTCCTCGGCCAATCTGTCGTTTGCGATGTATCCCGGCCTGACCCAGGGCGCGGTCGCCGCCCTGATCGCCCACGGCTCGGACGAGCAGAAGAAAACCTACCTGCCCAAGATGATCGCCGGCGAGTGGACCGGCACCATGAACCTGACCGAGCCGCATTGCGGCACCGACCTGGGCTTGCTCCGCACCAAGGCGGTGAAGCAGGACGACGGCAGCTACAAGATCACCGGCACCAAGATATTCATCTCGGCCGGCGAGCACGACCTCGCCGCCAACATCGTGCACCTCGTGCTGGCGCGCATCGAAGGCGCGCCGGAGGGCACGCGAGGCATTTCGCTGTTCGTCGCGCCGAAGTTCATGCCGAAGCCCGATGGTTCGCTCGGCGCGCGCAACGCGGTGTCGTGCGGCTCGCTCGAAGAGAAGATGGGCATCCACGGCAACGCCACCTGCGTGATGAACTACGACGGCGCCACCGGCTGGCTGCTCGGCGCGGAAAACCACGGCCTGTCGGCGATGTTCACGATGATGAACGAGGCGCGGCTCGGCGTCGGCGTGCAGGGTCTGGCGCTCTCCGAGGTCGCGTATCAGAACGCCGTGACCTACGCCAAGGAGCGCCTGCAAGGCCGTGCGCTCGGCGGCGCCAAGTACAAGGACAAGCCGGCCGACCCGATCATCGTGCATCCCGACGTGCGCCGCACCCTGATGACGATCAAGGCGTTCAACGAGGCCGCCCGCGCGCTGGTGATGTGGACCGCGCTCGCCTCCGACCTCCACCACCGCTCCGAGGACGAAAAGACCAGGCAGGCCGCCGACGACCACATGGGCCTGCTGACGCCGGTGATCAAAGGCGTGCTCACCGACCAGGGCTTCGCCAACACCGTGATGGCGCAGCAGATGTTCGGCGGCCACGGCTATATCGCCGAGCACGGCATGGAGCAGTTCGTGCGCGACGCGCGCATCACCATGATGTACGAGGGCGCCAACGGCATCCAGGCGCTCGATCTGGTCGGCCGAAAGCTGCCGAAGGACGGCGGCCGCGCGCTGCAGGCGTTTTTCGCCGAGGTGCAAGGCTTCATCAAGGAGAAGTCGGCGGACGCGGCGATGAAGCCTTTCGTCGAGCCGCTCGGCAAGGCGGCCGGCCATCTCCAGCAGGCGACCATGTGGTTCATGGCCAACGCCGTGGGCAAGCCCGACAACGCCGCCGCCGGCTCGACCGACTACATGCACATGTTCGGCCTGGTTGCGCTCGGCTACATGTGGGCCAAGATGGCCGCAGCCGCGCAGGACAAGCTCAAGGCCGGCGCCGACGCGCGCATGAACGCCAAGCTCGTCACCGGGCGCTTCTTCATGGAGCGCATGCTGCCGGAAACTGCGGCGCAGCTCGCGCGCATTTCGGCGGGCGCGGCCAGCACGATGGAGTTGGCGGACGAGATGTTTTGAGCTCCGGTCATTCCGGGGCGCTCGCCAACGGGTCCGGCCCTCTCGGGCCGGCCCGATGACAGGCTCCGCGAGCGAACCCGGAATCCAGAGCGAGACGCGCAAGCTTAGGAATTGCCAGCAAGTCGCATTCAGGCAGGAGTGCTTTGTGCCCGCCGTCGGCGGAAGAACGGGTGTCAAGCCAGCGCAGTCCAACTCACAAACTAAGTCATATTCCGGCAGTGTTTCGACGCAGTCTGGGGAACTGGGGGTCGCGAGTTCGAATCTCGCCGCTCCGACCAACAACCCACTGAAAAGCTAAATTGTTTTTCTCACGACCTTTTTGGTTGCTTCCACGCCGCAGTCTCGTGGAAGCAATATGGAAGCAGCCGCGGACAAGGTCAGATAGTACTTTGCGGACCTGCGTTTTATTTTCAGCCAAGTGCGAGAACTTGTTGTGACCGATCAACTGCAACAGCCAACATTTGAGTTCGCTGATGAATTGCGCGATGCCGGGCGGCACTGCGCAACGTTAGCGCGGGCGAAGACGAAAGATTTGTTCCAACGGGCTTTTGTGCCTACGGCTGACGATCCAACGGCCAGCGTCACGTTCATTTTATTTGAAGGAAGGACCTATGCCGTCACCGCAGCTCACGTGATCAGCATCTTCAAAACCGCTGCAGACGCCGACGGTTCTTCACCAGAAGGATATTTTCTACCGGTTAGTCCAGGTGTGTTCATCGGGCCGCCATTCGTGATCCCGCCCGCTCAGTTTCCGGACGCTGCGCCCGATATCGCGCTCCGACCAATCGACCCGGCTTTACCGGCTCATTTAGGAAAAGGATGCCGTACCGACTTTCCCTGTGCCCTATGCAATGGCCGTGGGCTTCCCCACGGCTGCCAAGGAAAGCCGAAGCGATCCCCTGGGCGAACGTCTCGCGCTGAGGGGCGTCCATGCGATTGCGCAAGGCCTTGGATCACCCGACAGGGACCAAGTCCAGTTCTGGAGTGAAATTCCGGAACGTCCCTTGATCGGTAAGCTTAGCGGTATGAGTGGCGGCCCCATTTTCTGGAGTGATCGCACCGCCTATCGCCTTCTCGGCTTTGTCAAAGAGGCTTTGGACGTTGAACCTGAGGAAGGCGTTGAGACGCTGCACACTGGCCCGAAAGTAAATTTTATTTGTCAGCGAGCGACCTATGACACGTTCGGCATCTGGGCCGAATTTGCAGACCGGGAGTTCCCACGTCAGAGAGCGCAGTTGAACGCAGCAATTGCTCCAGCCTGACATAATGGCTCTATGGCTCTTGCAGCGCGTGCCCGCCAAACCGCTCCATGCATCATCGAGTGCTAACTGGCGGGACACCTTGAGCCTTCCAACTTCGCCCGGATACAACAGTGCTGGACAATGGGTGCGCAGAATGCCCTTGTTTCGGTGGGCGCTGCCCTATGTGCGGTTATAATTGTTGGTTGGCATTTCCATCTTTTCTTGAGGTAATCGGCACTACCACCTTCGTCTGCGCCGATATGAAGCTCCGGGGAGAACGATGGCCGAAGGCACAATATTTAAGCAACTGCAGCTGAGCGGTTGGCGACAGTTTGCGAGCGTAAATCTGGAATTTCACTCGAAGCTGACCGTAATTACGGGCGCGAACGGCTCAGGCAAAAGCACGTTACTAAACATTCTTGCGAAGCACGTAGGAACCGAGCGCCCCTAGTCGCCCAGAAACTCGATTACGACAATCGTGCAGGCAATGCTTCCGCAATCTTACGCGAAGTTCTTGGGCTGCCGACCACGCTGCCGCAATGGGTGGAAGACGAGCTAAAGTCTATTGTGGCTCGCTATGAAACGCGGACGCTGGACAAGTCTACTCTCGCCGAACTGAAAAACGATCTCACTGCAGCCGGGCTTTCCGACCTGTATACCGACGCACTCGCCGATCTCGCCAAGCACTCATGATCAAATTGCAAAAAGGCCCCGAGCCTAACGTCTTGCAAGCAGACGCGGAAAGATGGACAGCGGAGCTGCTAGCAGCTGGCGACAAGGCAAAGGCCAAAAATTCTCGTTATGGCCATCCCGACGTAAAGGCTGCGCTCATCGCCGAGACGAATGGTAAGTGCGCATATTGCGAGAGCAAACTGCTTCATATCGCTTACGGCGACGTTGAGCACATCGTGGCCAGTCGATATCCTGGAGCAACTGGTGCTTCGCCCATGGCCCAGTCCTGCGCCAGCTTCCAAACTGCCGATGCAGTCGGAGACGAAAAAGCCCGAACCGTCTCCAGCCGCTCAGCTTGGCGTACAGCGTAAAGGAAGCCTGCGCTCTGGGACACAATGCGGCACCTTTCGTGCATACTGTCCGGCGCCGCAGGCATGAGGGAATTGGGCGCGCGTCTGCCGCAACGCGTCAACCGGAGCTTGGCCCCGGATTTTTAGTGAGCCGGGCGATTTCCTTGACCAGCAGGAACAGGTGCATGGGATCAACCGGCGAGGGGTCGAAATCAAAATGTTCATAAAAACGTTTCGCGGTTTCATCCTTGGCATGCACCAAGACGGCACGGACACCTACAACGTCGGCGGCCGAGACGACGCGCCGTAAGGCGTCCAGCAGCAGCGCCGCGCCGAGCCCCTTGCCCTGCCAAGTACGATCGACCGCAAGCCGGGCGATGAGAATGACCGGGACGGGATAGCGGGCCAGTCCCTTCCTGGTTCGCTCGGGAGCGTGGTCATACTCCACGCTGCCGGTGCTCAGACTGTAGTAGCCGATCACGGCACTGCTCACGACAGCGGCATAGGTCTGAGCGCCGCCGGCGCTTTGATTTACGAGCGCATAGCGCTGAAGATAAACGTTGAGGGGCGTGGCCCCACAGTTGAACGCATCGGTCGAATGACTCTTGTCGAGTTTGACGATTTGCGGCTTGACGGCAGAAGCGGAATTCAATCGACGATGCTCGGCTCGCGCAGCAGCCGCGCAAGACGCGGACGCGGCCTGGGTGGCGCATCCAATGCCGCCATGAACGCTGCCCAGCGCCGGGCATCCAGTCTGAAAACCTGGCGGTCGGCCAGCACGCTGTCAGCCCGCGCCAGCGCGCTTTCCAATACAAAGTCGCTCACGGTCTTGTGGCTCGCCTGAGCCGCGCTTTGCAAGGCGCGCTTGGCGTTTGGAGTCAAACGCAGGTCCAGCTTTTCGGTGCGATTGGTCCGGGCCCTCATTGCAGCTCTCCGCGTGATCCGCACGGATAATATGGCACCGTTGCCAGACAATGTCATGACAATTTTAACAGAGCGAGGGATATCAACGCGCCCTGACGCCCTTCCGGGCTGCTTTGCTGACGGGCCCCAACCAGGTCCCGGGTCTGCGGCGCAACACCCTCGGGTCCGCGCTTCGCGCGGCTCGAAGGGCATGTTTCGTGCGGAGCCTGTCCTCGGGCTGGCCGAAGGCCAGGCCCGGGGGCCGCGCCCGGACAAGGGGCTGCCCCGCCACTCCGGCCGGCGCGAGCACGATGGAATTGCCGGCTGAGGCGTTCTGACCCACCATGGTCATTCCGGGGCGCTCGCAAACCGAGCGAACCCAAGAATCCGCAGGCCGGCTCAGCAATCGTTTCCGGATTCCGGGCTCGCGCCTTCCGCCTACGCGCTCGCGCGCTTCGGCGGACCAGAGCCCGCCGTAGCTCACTTAGTGAGCGAAGGCGGGTCGGCGCGCCCCGGAATGCCGCGGCAGCTACGGCCTCACCGCGTCAGTGAAACTACGACCCCACCGCGTCGGGCGGCGCGTTTTGTGAAGGGCGCATCGAAGACCATCAGGCGGCAGTCGCTCGCTTGCTGTGCGACTTTCGGCGCCTATCGACCCATTTGCGCAGGACCTCGTCGATACGCGTCTGCCAACCAGGGCCGGTAGCCCGGAAATGGCGCAGCACCTGCGGCGACAGCCGAATGCGCGTGTGCACCTTCGGATCAATCTTCCTCGGTCGGCCGCGCGGGCGCGAAAGTGTGCCTTGCGCCGGTTGTATGACTTTGCCGTCAACGGCAAGCTCGGCACGATCGAATTGATCTTCGGTCCATTCCGGCGCGTCGTCCGGATCAACCCAGCCGCGCTTGGAACCGCGTTTTTTCGCGGGCATTGCACTTCCTCATCGAGATCACGTGACGATCCGCGCCACGCGGGGTCCAGACCACCATGACCAGCCGCCGGTCGAGCAGGCCGTAGGTCTGGAATTGGGGCTCACCATAGTCCTGCCGGTCGTCCAGCAGGGTGAGTGTTGCTCCATTGAAGACCTGTGCGGCGTCCTCGAAATCCAACCCACGGTCCGCCAGCGTCTTCTCTCGCTTGGCGGAGCTATAAGTGATTCTCACGGCAATTTATGTGCCCACGTAAAACGGTTCCGTCAAGCGCCCGCCGCAGCGGAAAAGCGCGAGACGGTGCTCGCCATGCCCCGCTGTCATTGCGAGAAGCGAAGCGACGAAGCAACCCAGCCTCGCGCGGTGCCTTCAGTTCTGGATTGCTTCGCCTTCGGCTCGCAATGCGGGGCGCTACGGCCTGTGACCTACGACCCCACCGCGTCGGTCACGCATTTCTTGGTGAAGCTCGTCTGCGCGGCGCCGTGCAGCTTCTTGTCGGCGGCCGACGTGTCGCACGCCTTCTTCGCGTCCGACTCGCATTTCTTCATGAAGCTCGTCAGCGCGGCGCCCGCGAGTTTCTTCTCGCCGGCGGTGGCTTTGCAACTGTCGGCATAAGCGCTGGTGGCTGCCATGGTCAGAACGATGGCAATCGCAATTCTTGTCATGATCTTGCTCCCTGGGTTGAATGAGACACTGCGCCGCTCGAATGAGCGGCCTGCCGTTGCACCGAAGTCCAAATTGCACGCTATGATACAAGGGCCATTATACGCCTTCATTGTGACCAAGGCTGTGGGCCCTAGGGCCATGTTGACGGAGTTCGCCAATGGCTGATGTCGATCGAGACGGCATGATTTTCGTCGGCAAGGGCGACAAGACCGGCCTTGCTTTCGCTGGCATTTTCCAATCGCCACGGCCTCGTCACCGGCGCAACCGGCACCGGCAAGACCGTTACGCTGCAAGTCCTCGCTGAAGGCCTGTCGCGGGCCGGCGTGCCGGTGTTCGCCGCCGACATCAAGGGCGATCTGTCGGGCATCGCCGCGGTCGGCGAGGCCAAGGATGCGCTGGTCAAGCGCGCCAAGGACATGGGCTTCGCCTACCAGCCCGACGAATTTCCCGCCGTGTTCTGGGACGTGTTCGGCGAGCAGGGTCATCCGGTGCGCGCCACCATCTCCGAGATGGGGCCGCTGCTGCTGTCGCGGATGATGGACCTCAACGACGTGCAGGAGGGCGTGCTCAACATCGCGTTCCGCGTCGCCGACGAGCAGGGGCTGCTGCTGCTCGACCTCAAGGACATGCGCGCCATGCTGGCCTTCCTCGCCGAGCACGCCGACGAACTGACCACGCAATACGGCAATGTCTCCAAGGCCACGATCGGCACCATCCAGCGCCAGCTTCTGGTGCTGGAGAACCAGGGCGGCACCAAGTTCTTCGGCGAGCCGGCGCTGGAGCTGAAGGACCTGATGCGTACCGGCAGCGACGGCCGCGGCACCGTCAACATCCTGGTCGCCGACAAGCTGATGCAGAGCCCGCGGCTCTACGCGACGTTCCTGCTGTGGCTGTTGTCGGAGCTGTTCCAGCAGCTGCCTGAAGTCGGCGATCTCGACAAGCCGAAGCTCGTTTTCTTCTTCGACGAGGCGCATCTGCTGTTCAACGACGCGCCGAAGGCGCTGCTCGACCGGATCGAGCAGGTCGTGCGCCTGATCCGCTCCAAGGGCGTCGGCGTGTTCTTCGTCACGCAGAACCCGATCGACGTGCCGGACAAGGTGCTGGGCCAGCTCGGCAACCGCGTGCAGCATGCGTTGCGCGCCTTCACGCCGCGCGACCAGAAGTCGGTTGCAAGCCGCGGCCGAGACGTTCCGCCCCAACCCCAAGCTCAAGACCGCGCAGGTCATCACCGAGCTTGGCAAGGGCGAGGCGCTGGTATCGTTCCTCGAAGGCAGCGGCACGCCGGCGATGGTCGAGCGCGTCATGATCCGCCCGCCGACGGCGCGGATTGGCCCGGTTACGCCGCAGGAACGCGCCGCGATCCAAGCCAAGAGCCCGGTGAAGGGCAAGTACGACACCGCCATCGACGAGGAATCGGCCTACGAGCAGTTGCAGAAGCGCACGCAGCAGACCGCGCATCCCGGGTCCGGTGCGCCTGCGGGAGCGCCCGGCGCTCCGCAGGGCGAGGCGCCCGCAGGCGGCGGTATTCTCGGCCAGATCGGCGGCATGCTTGGCGGCATCTTCGGCACCGGCGTGCCGCGCAACACGCGGCTGTCGCAGGGTCAGATCATCGCCCGCGAGGTCACCCGCACGGTGACCAACCGCGTCGCCGGTCAGATCGCTGCCGATCTCGGCAAATCGCTCGGCGGCTCGATGGGCGGCTCGGTCGGCCGCGCCATCGTGCGCGGCGCGCTCGGCGGCATTTTGCGAAGGTGACAGCCATGGCGCATCAACATCAGTGGAACTTTGGCGCATCGACCTTGCAGCGCATCGTCGAATCCGAAACCGCAATGCTGCCGCCGTTCGAGATTTTTCCGGACTGCACGCAAGGCCATCTCGATTCCAACCGAAGCTGGCTTGCGCCGCGCTTCCACGATCCGGCGAGCAACCTCCTGGTCATCACCATCCAGAGCTTCCTGATCCGCCAGAACGGTCTGACCATCCTGGTCGATTCCTGCTCCGGCAACGACAAGGAGCACCGCACGCGGCCGCAGTTCAAGCGGCGCGCATTGGCCGTGGCTCGACACCTTGCGCGAGGCCGGCGTCAAGCCGGAGGACATCGACATCGTGCTGTGCACGCACCTGCATGTCGACCACGTCGGCTGGAACACGCGGCTGGAGAACGGCCGCTGGGTGCCGACGTTCCCGAACGCGCGTTATCTGATCGGCCGCCGCGAGTTAGACTACTGGAAGGCGGCGTGGCTCCGACAGTCGCTGGAGCGCACCGGCGACTACATCACCGACAGCGTGCTGCCGGTGATCGATGCCGGCCAAGCCGACCTGATCGGCGACGAGCACGCGATCGCCGGCGACATCTCGGTCGAGCCGGCGCTCGGCCACACCCCGGGGCAGTTGATGGTCCGGCTCGGCTCGGGCCGCGAGCAAGGCGATCCTCAGCGCCGACCTGATGCACCATCCGTTGCAGGTTCGCTATCCGGAATGGAGCACGCGGTTCTGACGCCGATCAAGACGCGGCGCGCGCGACCCGCGTCAAGTTCTTCAACGACCACGCCAACAGCGGCCGGCTGGTGTTTCCCGGCGCATTTCCCGACCCCGACCGGCGGCGTGATCGAGCGCGACGGCAAGGATTTCCGCTTCACCTTCTCGGGCGAGACAGCGCCGTGCTGCCCGGCCGGCGGCTCCTTATAATTATTCTAACCTTCTGAAATTCCAGGCCCTTTAACTTGACCGGGCGTAACGATTGGGCGCACTTGACAGCTCTATTGTCCGTAAATCGCGTGGGCTTTTATGTCGGAAAGGCCTCCATCTTTGAAAGCGGATCAGCGCACGCCGCTCGGTCTGGCGCGTCCGGGGCTTCCGCGGCCATATCGAGGCCATCCACGTCGCCGAAGGCGCACACGGCCTGGGCGCTGCCGAACTCGAACAGCGTCTGCTGGAGCTTGGCTTCGTTGAGGGCGCCGAGGTCGAGGTGCTGCACGAAGGCCCGCTCGGCCGCGATCCGATCGCGGTGCGCGTCAACGACACCACGATCGCGCTGCGCCGCCGCGAGGCGATGGCGATCCTCGTGTCCTGAAAGACTGCGATGACGACTGCGAATCGAAATCGGCATCTGGCACTTCGCCCTGGTCGGCACGCCGAACAGCGGCAAGACCGCGCTGTTCAATGCGCTGACCGGCAGCCGTCAGAAGGTCGCGAACTATCCGGGCGTCACCGTCGAGCGCAAGGCCGGCAGCTGTTTCGACGCCGTCGGGCCACCGCGTCAACCTGATCGACCTGCCGGGCACCTATTCGCTGCGCGGCAGAAGCCCCGACGAGGAGATCACCCGCGACGTGGTGCTCGGCCGGGTCGCCAGCGAGACCTCGCCCGACCTGTTGCTCTGCGTCGCCGACGCCACCAACCTTCGCGTCGCGCTCCGCCTCGTCATCGAGCTGAAGAAGGTCGGCCGGCCGCTGCTGCTGGTGCTCAACATGATCGATATCGCGCGTCGGCGCGGCATCGACATCGATCTGGAAAAGCTTTCCGCCGAGCTCGGCGTTCCGGTGGTGACCTCGACCGCGGTGCGCCGCGGCGGCACCGAGGAATTGCTGCGCCGCATCGACGACGCTGGCGGCGGAAGCGGCCGGCAAGGCCGTCGCAAGCACCTGGGCGCCGCCGACCACGTCCGACCTTCGCGCCGCCCAGCGCGAGGCCGATCGCGTCATCAAGGCGGCGGTCGGCCAGCCGAAACGGCCCGACACCATCGACCGGGACGGGTCGACGCGGTGCTGCTCAACCGGTGGCCGGCCTGCTCATCCTGCTGTGCCTGCTGTTCGTCATGTTCCAGGCGGTGTTCGCCTGGGCCAAGCCCCTGATGGACCTGATCCAGGCCGGCTTCGACGCGCTCGGCGGAGTGGCGCATGACGTGCTGCCCGAAGGCCTGCTGCAAAGCTTCATCCAGAACGGCGTGATCTCCGGCGTCGGCTCCGTCATCGTGTTCCTGCCGCAGATCCTGATCCTGTTTCTGTTCATCCTGCTGCTCGAAGACCTCGGCTACATGGCGCGCGCGGCGTTCCTGATGGACAAGATCATGGGCGGTGCCGGCCTGCACGGCCGCGCCTTCATTCCGCTGCTGTCGAGCTTTGCCTGCGCAATTCCCGGGAATCATGGCGACGCGGGTGATCGACAACAAGCGCGACCGCCTGACCACCATCCTGGTGGCGCCGCTGATGACCTGCTCGGCGCGGATTCCGGTCTACACGCTGATCATCTCGGCTTTCATCCCGGACCGGACGATCTGGGGCTTCGTCGGCCTGCAAGGCCTCGTCATGTTCGGCCTCTACGCCAGCGGCATTGTCAGCGCGCTCGGTGTGTCGTTCGTCGCCAACCATTTCTTCTGGCGCGACAACGCCACGCCGCCGTTCATGCTGGAACTGCCCGACTACAAGATGCCGCAGCTGCGCAGCGTCGCGCTCGGCCTCTACACGCGGGCGATGATCTTTCTGAAGCGCGCCGGCACCACGATCTTCTCGATGATGGTGCTGATCTGGTTCCTGGCGTCGTTCCCGCGGCCGCCGGCGGGCGCGACCGGCCCCGCGATCGACTACAGCCTCGCCGCCATCATCGGCAAATGGCTGGAGCCGGTGCTCGCGCCGGTCGGCTTCAACTGGCAGATCAACGTCGCGCTCATCCCCGGCATGGCCGCGCGCGAAGTCGCCGTGGCCTCGCTCGGCACGGTCTACGCCATCGAGGGCGGCAAGGAAGCGGCCGAGCAGATCGGCCAGGCGCTGGCGCAGCAATGGAGCCTCGCAACCGCGCTCGCGTTGCTCGCCTGGTACATTTTCGCGCCGCAATGCGCTTCGACGCTGGCGGTGATCAAGCGCGAAACCGGCGGCTGGCGCTACATGTTCATCACCTTCGGCTACATGCTGGGCTCGCCTATGTGGCGGCGTTCATCACCTACCACGTCGCTGTGGCGCTCGGCGCCGGGTAAACTCGCGGGCGATGCTAGCTCTATCCGGTGAATGGATTTCGCTCGCCGCCAAGGTCATCGGCGGCACGTTGGTCTTCATCGGGGTACTGTGGAGTATCCGCGCCGCCAACCCGCGCGCCATCGGCATGATGCTGACGTTTCCGGCGCTCAACGGCATCGTGCTGTTGACCGCGACCGACAAGATTGTCAGCGAGATGATTGTCGGCATCTTTCCACTAATGTTTTTCAACGGGTTCTTGGCGGCGATTTTCATCGCCTTATGCCGCAGGCTGGGGGTCGGCGACGCGCTGGCATATGCCGTGTGCCTATTGGCCTGGGCACTGATTGCCATTCTTCTGGAATGGCGTGAGCTGTGGCCTTACCGCTGGAATTTGGCCATCGCCGTTACGATCTTGATCCTCTGCATCGCCGCGTGGGCGTTCCGAGCATTGCGTTCGCGTTGGGAGCCGGCGCCAGCTCTGGCTGATCACCCCATCAGATTCTCCGAGTTCATGCGGAGCTGCGCTCCGCGCGTCGGCCTATTCTTCGCTTCGCTGCTGCTGGTCTCGATCGTCGCTTACGTCGGCCGTGACGCCCATTCACTGGTCGGACGCTTGAGCGCCTTGCCGCTGATCCCGCTGTTCGTGCTGCACCTTGCGGTCAAGCAGTCCGATGCCGACCTCGGCGAGCTTCGTATCGCCGCCCTGCTTGGTCCTCCTGTGGCCGGCGGTTTCCTTCTTCTGTTCGGCGGCACATTGCTGTTCGTTCGTATGATCGCAGACCCGATCGGTCTGACGTATTGGCTGGTCGGCGTAGTGATGCTGATCGCAGAATGGGCGTTGGCGTGGCAGGTAGTTCTTGGTGTGTCGCGCCTCACCTACCGGGCGTAAACGACGCCTTGGCCGGAGCCTCGCTCGTGGCGATGAACAGCCCGGCGCAGACCGCGACCATCCCGACAGCCAGTTGAATCGTGATCGGCTCGTTCAAGATCAGGGCGGCCAATATCCCGGCGACGATCGGATTGATCGTCATGGTATTGGCGACACGGCTCGGGCTCGCATATTGCAGCGCATAGACCCAGAGAAAGAACGCAAGCGCCCCGCCGCCGGCGGCGAGATAGGCCGCCGCGAGCCATTCGCCCGTGGCGAAGCGGGCCAGCATCGCGGCCCCGCCATGGAACGCGCTGACCGCGACCAGTGCCGCGGCGCCGACGCCCATGCTGGCGGTGACGAAGCCCAGCGCGCTGGAGCGCTGGATGAACGGCCGCGTCCAGACGTTGTAGAGCGCCATGCAGAGCGTCGCGCCGGCCATGATCAGGTCGCCGCGCCAGGCGCCGGGCGGCGCGTCGGCAAGCGCCGTCGCCAGGGCCGCGGCGACGCCGAACATCGCCACCAGGATGCCGAGGGTCTTGCGTGCGGTCAGCGCTTCGATGCGCAGGGCTGCGCCGACGATCATGGTCATCAGCGGCAGGGTCGAGAGCGCCAGCGTGCCGCGCGCCACCGTCGTGTAAGCCAGCGCCACGTTGTAGAGCACGAAGAACACCGCGAAGAACATGAAGCCCAGACCGGCGACCGCCAGCCAGTCGGCGCGCTGTGGGAAGCGCACGCGTAGCAGTATTGCGAGCGGAAGGAGGCAAATGACGCCGCCGCCAAAGCGGATCGCCGCCAAGGTGAATGGGTCGGCGCTGCCGATCAGGTAGCGCGTCGCCACCGCCGCGGCTCCACCGGCCGCGCAAGACAGCAGGCCTACGCCGACGCCGAAACGTTCGTTCATCGCGTTGGCCCGTTACTCCGGCTTCAGCCCGATCTCGTTGACCAGCTTGCCCCAGGCCGCGTGCTGCGACTGCACGTAGTCCTGCGTCTGCTTCAGGGTGCCGCCCCCATAGGGCACGAAGCCCATGGTCTTGAGCTTTCCCGAAACGGCGGGGTCCTTGAGGATCGCGTTGACCTCGTTGTGAACGCGCTCGACGATCGCTGGCGGCACCGCGCTCGGCGCGGCCAGCGCGAACCAGCCGGCGAAATCGAAACCGGGAAACGTCTCGGAGACGGCCGGCACATCAGGGTAGTCCGGCAGCCGCTTCAGCGACGTCACCGCCAGCGCACGAAGCTTGCCGGCGGCGATGTGTCCCTTGGCCACCGGAGCGGCGATGATGACAAGCTGGATGCGGCCCGCCAGCACGTCCTGGATGCCCTGCGTCATCTGGGTGTACGGCACATAGGAAATCTTGGTTCCGGCGAGCTTGTTCAGCCAGGCCGCAACCATGCCGGAAAAGCGCCGCGCGCCATCGGTCGCGACCGCGACCTTGTCGGGGTTGGCCTTGGCGTAGGCGAACAGCTCCGGCAGGTTTTTCGCGGGCACGTCGGGATGCGCCAGCACCATGAAAGTCACTTCCGCGATCCGGGAGATGACCGTGAAGTCCTTGATCGGATCGTACGGCAGCGCCTTGAACGTGTAGGGATCGACGACCAGCGCCGCCGCGGTGGCATAAAAATAGGTGTAGCCGTCCGGCGCCGCGTGCGCCGCGGCCTCGGTGCCGATCTTGTTGCCGCCGCCCGGGCGGTTCTCGTAAACCACCGGCTGGCCAACGCGGCTGGAAAGCTGGTCGGCGACGATGCGCCCGATCAGGTCGGTGCCGCCGCCGGCCGCCTGCGAGCTGATGAATTTGATCGGCCGATCGGGCCAGTTCTCGGCATTTGCAGATGCCGCGAACGTCAGCAGCAGGATCGGCAGCAGTCGACGGGAAGCTTTGATCATTTTCGGGGCCTTTCGCCGATTCCGGTCAGAATTCCTTGCGCATCAGATTGTCCACCGACCAGCGTCCGCCGCCGCGGAAAAAAATCGCCAGCGCGACGATACCCATGAACAGCGCGTATTCCATGCCGCGCCGGCCCCACGACCAGTTCGGCCACAGCACCGCAAACGAGATCACCGCCATCTCGATGGCGAAGGCTGCGGCGACGACGCGCGTGTAGAGCCCGATCGCCAGCATGATGCCGCCGAAGAACTCCAGCGCGCCGATGAAATAGGCCCACGCCAGCGGGTAGGCCCAGCCGAAATTGACGAAATTCCGCGACGCCGGGACGGCGTCGGCGAGGAACAGCTTGTTGAAACCATGCGGAATGAGGATCAAGCCGAGCGCCACGCGGATCAGCGTATAGCTGAGCGGCGCCAGAGCCTCGTAAAGCCCCGTCACGGCCGGCACATGCA
This sequence comes from uncultured Alphaproteobacteria bacterium, assembly GCA_963702635.1. GTDB lineage: Bacteria > Pseudomonadota > Alphaproteobacteria > Rhizobiales > Xanthobacteraceae > Z2-YC6860. The sequence continues at coordinate 64,106 of CAVPDL010000001.1, read as the reverse complement.
ATCGATTGCGGTTGATGTTGGCGTCCATGATTTCCTCCCAACAGTCGTTTAAGGCTGGCCTTCGGCCTTACGATGCCCACTCCAGGGTGCACCAGCAAGACGGTTTGGGAGGCCATGCCCTGCGGCGAATGTGCCGCCGCCGGCTCGCGCGGGTGTGGGAGTGGCGCTATTGTAAAAGCCGATCGTACGAATCAGCCCAAGATTTCGGCCATGAACCCCCTCAATCTTCAGCGTCCGGCCTGGATGACAGAGGAGCTTGTCCTGCTTGAGGACCAGGCCGACCGGTTTCTGAAGTCCGAGTTCGTCCCGCACATCGAGAAGTGGCACGAGGACAAGTTCTATCCGCGCGAGGTCTGGACCAAGGCCGGGCAGGCCGGCCTGCTCTGCGCCATGATCCCCGAGGAGTACGGCGGCGGCGGCGGCAGCTTCGCGCACGAGGCCGTCATCAACCGCGCCTACAGCATGGCCGGCTTCGACACGTTCGGCGCGCCGCTGCATTCCGGCATCGTCGCCCCCTACATCTGGCGCTTCGGCACCGAGGAGCAGAAGAAACGCTGGCTGCCCAAGCTCGCGACCGGCGAGCTGGTCGGCGCCATCGCCATGAGCGAGCCCGGAACCGGCTCCGATTTGCAAAATGTGCGCACCACGGCGGTGAAGAAAGGCAACCGCTATCTGCTCAACGGCTCGAAAACCTTCATCACCAACGGCCAGCACGCCAACCTGATCGTCGTGGTCGCCAAGACCGACCCCAAGGAGAAGGCCAAGGGCGTCTCGCTGATGGTGGTGGAGACCGACGACGCGCCGGGGTTCCGCCGCGGCCGCAAGCTGAAGAAGCTCGGTTTGGACTCGGCCGATACCTCCGAGCTGTTCTTCGAGGACGTGTCGCTGCCGACCGAGAACCTGCTCGGCATCGAGGAAGGGCAGGGCTTCGTCCAGCTCATGAAGGAGTTGCCGCAGGAGCGGATGATCGTCGCGGTGCACGCCTGCGCCATGATGGAGCGCGCGCTGGCGCTGACCATCGACTACGTCAAGCAGCGCACCGCGTTCGGCAAGAAGATCATCGAGTTCCAGAACACCCAGTTCGAGCTTGCCGCGTGCAAGACCGAGGCGACGATCGCGAAATCGTTCACCGATCAGTGCATCGAGCGTCTGCTGAAAGGCGAGCTCGACACCGTTACCGCCTCGATGGCGAAATACTGGACCACGGATACGCTCGGCAAAGGTGGTGGACCGCTGCCTGCAACTGTTCGGCGGCTACGGCTTTATGGACGAATATCCGATCTCGCGCCTCTACCGCGACGCCCGCGTCATGCGCATCTATGCCGGGACCAACGAGATTATGAAGCTTTTGATCGCGAGGAGTTTGTAGTCACACTCGGCGTCATTCCGGGGCGCGCCGAAGGCGCCCACCCGGAATCCATAACCCCAGCGCCGGGTTCTTATCGACAGGCAGGGGTTATGGATTCCGGCACTCGCGCTGCGCGCTCGGCCGGAATGACGGAGAGGCAGGAGAAAAGAAAATGACCGACGCCTTCATCTACGATCACGTCCGCACCCCGCGCGGCCGCGGCAAGGCCGACGGCGCGCTGCATGAGGTTACCGCGCTCAATCTCGCCACCCAGGCGCTCGGCGCGGTCAAGCAAACGCAACAAGCTCGATCCGGTGCTGGTCGATGACGTGGTGCTGGGCTGCGTCGATCCGGTCGGCGAGGCCGGCGGCGACATCGCCCGCGTCGCGGCGATCATGGCGGGCTTCGGCGACGAGGTGCCGGGCATTCAGATCAACCGCTTCTGCGCGTCCGGCCTCGACGCGGTGAACTTCGCCGCGGCCGAGGTGATGTCCGGCCAGCACGACATGACCATCGGCGGCGGCGTCGAATCCATGAGCCGGGTCGGCATCGGCGCCTCCGGCGGCGCCTGGCCGATGGACCCGTCGATCGCGCTGAAGTCCTATTTCCTGCCGCAGGGCATCTCGGCCGACCTGATCGCCACCAAGTACGGCTTCTCGCGCGACGACGTCGACGCCTACGCGGTCGAGAGCCAGAAGCGCGCCGGCAAATCCTGGGAGGAAGGCCGCTTCAAGAATTCGGTGATCACGGTGCAGCGACGTCAACGGCCTGCCGCTGCTCGCCAAGGACGAGCACATGCGGCCGACCACGACCATGCAGACGCTGGCGCAGCTCAATCCGTCGTTCGTGCAGATGGGCGAGATGGCGGGCTTCGACGCGGTCGCGATCCAGCGCTATCCGGAGATCGAGGCGATCAACCACGTCCACACGCCGGGCAATTCGTCCGGCATCGTCGATGGCGCCGCTGCCGTGCTGATCGGCAACAAGAATGCCGGCACCGCGGCGGGCCTCAAGCCGCGCGCGCAAATCCGGCAGTTCGCCAACATCGGCTCGGAGCCCTCGATCATGCTGACCGGTCCGGTGCCGGTGACCGAGAAGGTGCTGAAGAAGGCCGGCATGACCACCAAGGACATCGACCTGTTCGAGCTGAACGAGGCGTTCGCCTCGGTGGTGCTGCGCTACATGCAGGCGCTCGACATCGGCCACGACAAGATCAACGTCAACGGCGGCGCCATCGCCATGGGCCATCCGCTCGGCGCCACCGGCGCGATGATCCTCGGCACAGTGCTGGACGAGCTGGAGCGGCGCAATCTGAACACCGCGCTGGTGACGCTCTGCATCGGCGTCGGCATGGGCACGGCGACGATCATCGAGCGGGTGTGATTGTTTTCGGGCCTCATCCTGAGGAGCGGCCGCAGGCCGCGTCTCGAAGGATGGAAACAGGCCAGGACGTGCGACCATCCTTCGAGACGCATTGCTTCGCGATGCTCCTCAGGATGAGGCAGGAACAAGTTGGTTGAAGGGTGGGTGAGGGACTGAATGCCGAAAATCGATATCGCGAAGCTTCCGGTCGATACCGTCACCAATTATCCCGACCCGTTCTGGCAAGCCGATCGACAGGCCGCGAGCGAAAGCGTCTCGGCAACGCCGTCGGTCTTAGCCAGTTCGGCGTCAATCTGACCACGCTCAAGCCCGGCGCTTGGTCGTCGCAGCGCCACTGGCACAGGAACGAGGACGAGTTCGTCTACGTGCTCGAAGGCGAGCTCACGCTCGTCGAGGACCACCGCAGCGAGACCGTGCTCAAGCCCGGCGACGCCGCCGGCTGGAAGGCTGACGGCCGCGTCGGCCATTGCCTGATCAACCGTACGCAAAAGGACGCGGTCTATATCGAAGTCGGCACGCGGGCCGCGACCGAAACCGCGGTCTATCCCGACATCGACATGCGGGCCGAGAAGCGACAAAACCGGCATGCGCTACGTGCACAAAAACGGCGAGCCGTATCCGCCGCGGAAAGCGTGAGCCATGCCGAAGATCGACCGCGCCAAAATTCCGTTTACGAACAACCCTTCCTATCCGAAGGAATTCGCACCCGTCATCGCAGGCCGCGAGAAGCAGAAGCTCGGCGACGCGGCCGGGCTTTCACAGTTCGGCGTCAACGTCGCCCGCATCAAGGCGAATTCGAAATCGGCGCTCCGCCATTGGCATGAGAGCGAGGACGAGTTCATCTACATGCTCGAAGGCGAGCTCGTGCTGCATGAGAACGACGGCGAGACCGTGCTCAAGCCCGGCGACGCCGCGGGCTGGCGCGCCAATGGCGGCGTCGGCCATTGCCTGATCAATCGCACCGACAAGGATGCGCTCTATCTTGAAGTCGGCACGCGGTCGAAGGTCCGAGCGCGTGCATTACCCCGACGTCGATTTCCGCATGGAGCGCAACGACAACGGCCGCCGCTGGATGCGCAAGTCCGGCGAGCCGATCAAGGAGTAGGGGCGCATGGCCAACGAAACCTTCAAGCTCGACGTCGACGCCGACGGCATCGCGCTCGTCACCTGGGATATGCCCGGCCGGCCGATGAACGTCATCGACCTTGCGGTGATCGACGAGCTGTCGCAGATCGTCGAGAAGGTCGCGACCGACGCCGCGATCAAGGGCGCGGTCATCGCATCCGGCAAGGAGACGTTCTGCGCCGGCGCCGACCTCGACCTCTTGGAATCGCTGACGCGCAACTTCAAGGACATGGCCAAGGGCCAGGGCGAGGAGACCGCGGCTTCGACACTGTTCACCGAGAGTCGCAAGCTGTCGCAGCTCTACCGTCGCATGGAGAGCTGCGGCAAGCCGTTCGTCGCCGCGATCAACGGCACGGCGCTGGGCGGCGGCTTCGAGCTTTGCCTCGCCTGCCACCAGCGTATCGCCTCCGATAACGACAGGACCCGGCTTGGCCTGCCCGAGGTCAAGATCGGCCTGTTTCCCGGCGCCGGCGGCACCCAGCGCATCGCTCGCATGATGCCGCCGGGCGACGCGCTGCAGTTCCTGCTCAAGGGCGATCAGCTTCGGCTCAACCGCGCCAAGACGATGAAGCTCGTCGACGCCGTGGTGCCGGCGGCCGATCTGATCGCGACGGCCAAGGACTGGGCCAAGGCCAACCCCAAGGCCAAGGCGCCGTGGGACGTCGAAGGTTTCCGCCTGCCCGGCGGCCCGGTCTATTCCAAGGGCGGGATGATGACCTTCCCCGCGGCAAACGCGATCTATCGCCGCGAGACCTACGACAACTATCCCGCCGCTCGCGCCATCCTGCAGGTGGTCTACGAGGGCCTGCAGCTTCCGATCGACCGTGCGCTCACCGTCGAGTCGCGCTACTTCGCCAAGATTCTGCGCTCGCCCGAAGCCGCGGCGATGATCCGCTCGCTGTTCGTCTCCATGCAGGAGCTGAGCAAGGGCGCGCGCCGGCCGGCCAGCGTGCCGGCCGCGCCAATCAAGAAGGTCGGCATCCTCGGCGCTGGCTTCATGGGCGCCGGCATCGCCTCGGTCAGCGCCCAAGCCGGGCTGAAGTGGTGCTGATCGACCGCGACCAGGCCAGCGCCGACAAGGGCAAGGCCCATATCCAGGCGAGCCTGACCGACCAGGTCAACAAGGGCCGCGCCACCGCGGCGCAGCGTGACGCGCGTGCTGTCGCTGATCACCGCCACGCCGATTACAACGCCCTGAAAGGCGTCGACCTGATCGTCGAGGCGGTGTTCGAGGATCGCGAGGTGAAGGCCGAAGCCACCGCCAAGGCGCAGGCTGTCGTGCCCGACGTAATCTTCGGCTCCAACACCTCGACGCTGCCGATCACCTCGCTCGCCGGACTTCGCCAAGGACGCGGCAAAATTCATCGGCATTCACTTCTTTTCGCCGGTCGAGCGCATGATGCTGGTCGAGATCATCCTTGGCAAGAAATCCGGCGACCCCGCGCTTGCCATGGCGTTCGATTTCGTCCGCGCCATCCGCAAGACGCCGATCGTGGTCAACGACTCGCGCGGCTTCTACACCTCGCGCGTCGTCGGCACTTATCTCCGTGAAGGCCACCTGATGCTGGTGGAGGGTGTGCCGCCCGCGATGATCGAGAATGTCGGCCGCATGGCCGGCATGCCGGTTGGCCCGCTGGCGCTCAACGACGAGGTCGCGGTCGATCTCGGCCTGGAAGATCGTCAAGGCGACCGAGGCCGATCTCGGCGCCAAGGCGATCGATCCGCGGCAGAAGGCGCTGCTGCGAGGAAATGGTCGAGCAGCGCGAACGGCTCGGCCGCAAGAACGGCAAAGGCTTCTACGATTATCCGCAGAAGGGCCCGAAAAAGCTGTGGCCCGGCCTCGCCAATCTGCAGGTCAAGAAGCTCGACCCCGACAAGATCGATGTCCAGGAGATCAAGGACCGGTTGCTCGCCATGCAGGCGCTGGAGACCGCGCGCTGCTTCGAGGAGGGCGTGCTCACCGACGTGCGCGAGGCCGATGTCGGCTCGATCCTGGGATTCGGCTTCGCGCCGTTCTCCGGCGGCACCCTGTCCTACATCGATATGATGGGGACCAAGCGGTTCGTCGAACTGTGCAAGCGCCTGGAAAAGAAATTCGGCGCGCGCTTTGCGCCGTCGAAGCTCTTGCTCGACATGGCGGAAAAGGATGAGAGTTTTTATGGGCGCTTCGCGCCTGGAAAGAAGGCTGCGTGATGCAAAAAGCAATTTGTTTTGTTGTGGCGACCCTCGCGGCGCTGGCCGCGCCGGCGCCCTCGTATGCGCAGGACTACGCCGCGATCGTCGCGGCGCCCGCCCGCACCGAAGCCGACCGGCAGACCGACAAGCGCCGCGATCCGGTGCTGTTGCTCTCGTTCACCGGGGCGAAGGCCGGCATGACCGTGCTCGATATGGGCGCGGGCGGCGGTTACAGCACCGAGCTGATGGCGCGCGCGGTCGGGCCCTCCGGCAAGGTCTATGCACAGGACCATGATACTGCGCCCCGGGCCAAAGAGCGCTTCGAGGCGCGGATGAAGACCGATGCGATGAAGAACGTCACGGTACTCGATCGTCCGTTCGACGATCCGGTGCCCGCCGAGGTGCGCGATCTCGATCTCATCACGTTCTTCTTTTTCTACCACGACACCACCTACATGACGGTCGACCGCGCCGCGATGAACAGAAGCTGTTCGCAGCGCTGAAGCCCGGCGGAATGCTGGTCATCGCCGATCATTCGGCCAAGGAAGGCGCCGGCACCTCCGTGGGCAAGACCTTGCACCGCATTGAGCAGAACGCGCTGGAGAAGGAGGTTCTGGCCGCGGGCTTTAAGCTGATTGCCGCGGGCGAGTTCCTGCGCCATCCTGAGGACACGCGCGAGGAGAAGATTTTCGGCTCCAAGGTGCCGGTCGACGAGTTCGTGCTGAAGTTCCGCAAGCCGAATTGATTCGCAGGCGCAGCGGCGTACGCTATTCATTCCTTCCCACCAGGGAGGCTGGCCGAGCGGCGGCGATAGCCGAGCGAGGCCGGGTGGGGACGGCTCGGCCAAGCGACAGGCTTCTCCCCACCCGGCCGCTCGCTGCGGCTCGCGTCCACCCTCCTCTGGCGGGGAGGGATAAGCGTGCGCGTGGCAAGTCATATTGAACCGCTGCAAATTCGCTCACCGGGTCCATCGCCGCCGTCATTGCCCTTTTTCCTGCCCCATGATTAAGGTCGCGACCCTTTTGCGCCGGAACCCCTGAATGGCCCGCGACCAGGTCGATATGACGCCGATCAACTCGCGCGACGAGCTGGTCGCGTGGTTCGAGGCGGGCTGCAAGCCGAAGAGCCAATTCCGCGTCGGCACCGAGCACGAGAAGTTTCCCTTCACCGTGAGCGGCCATCAGCCGGTGCCTTACAGCGGCCCGCGCGGCATCCGCGCCCTGCTCGACGGCATGCAGGAGCTGCTCGGCTGGGAGCCGATCATGGAGGGCGACAACATCATCGGGCTTGCCGACGTCACCGGCGGCGGCGCCATTTCGTTGGAGCCTGGCGGTCAGTTCGAATTGTCCGGCGCGCCGGTCGAAAGCGTGCACCAGACCGCGAGCGAGCTGTTCGCCCATCTGGCGCAGGTGCGCGAGGTCGCGCGTCCCCTCGGCATCGGCTTCCTCGGGCTCGGCATGACGCCGAATTGGACGCGCTCCGACATCCCGATGATGCCGAAGGGCCGCTACAAGATCATGACCGCCTACATGCCGAAAGTCGGCACGCTCGGCCTCGACATGATGTACCGGACCTGCACGGTGCAGACCAATCACGACTTCTCTTCCGAGCAGGATATGGTGAAGAAGCTGCGGGTGACGCTGGCGCTGCAGCCGGTCGCGACCGCATTGTTCGCCAACTCGCCGTTCACCGAAGGCAAGCCCAACGGATTCCTCTCGTTCCGCTCCGAGATCTGGCGCGACACCGACAACCAGCGCGCCGGCATGCTGCCGTTCGTGTTCGAGCCGGGCATGGGCTTTGAGCGCTACACCGACTACGCGCTCGACGTGCCGATGTATTTCGTCAAGCGCGGCGACCGCTATATCGACACGTCAGGCAAGTCGTTCCGCGACCATCTGGCCGGCAAGCTCGTTCCCGGCGAGCGCGCGACCATCTCGGACTGGGCCAACCATGTGTCGACGATTTTCCCGGAGGTGCGGCTCAAGCGCTACATCGAGATGCGCGGCAGCGATGGCGGGCCGTGGCGCCGGCTGCCGTCGCTGCCGGCGTTCTGGGTCGGCCTGATCTACGACGACGCCAATCTCGACGCCTGCTGGGAGATCGTGAAGGACTGGAGCGCGCAGGAGCGCCAGAAACTGCGCGACGACGTGCCGCGCCTCGGACTTCAAGGCGACGATCCGCCATCAGCACATGCTCGATCTCGCGGCGGTGCTGCTCGGCCTCGCCGAGCAGGGCCTTGTTCGCCGCAACAAGCTCGACCGCAACGGCCGCGACGAGACGCGCTACCTGCGGCCGCTGCAGGAAATTGTGGCGCGTGGCGTCACGCCGGCCGAGGAGCTGCTGGAGAAATACCACGGGCCGTGGAACGGTTCGGTCGATCCGGTGTTCGACGAGTACGCGTATTAACTCTGGCGTGTCCGGGTGCAGTGCAGCATTTGTGCTGCCCTGCAGACCCGGGACAAGGTTAGGACTACTCCGCCGCCTGCGCCGCTTCCGACAGGTTGTCCAGCGACGAGATGATGTGCTCGGCGAGCGCATCGGCAAGCGCCAGGCTCTCGTGCGGATTGCGGATCAAGCCGACGCGGCAGCCGGGCAACTCGGGAAAACCGTCGGCCGGGTTGAGCACCCGCATGCCGGGCCGCAGCCCGGATTCCGGAAATATCGAAACGGCGAGGCCGGACAGCACCGCGGAAGCCACCGCGCTGGCATTGGCGCTGGTGTAGGCGATGTGATGCGGACGCCCGATCGTCTCCAGGCATTCGATCGCCGCGCGCCGCCAGACGCAGCTTGGCCGGCCGAGCGCAAGCGGCAGCGGCTCCTCGAGATGCGTCGAATGACGGTTCGACGTCACCCACAACAGCCGCTCGCGGCGGAACACTTCGGATGCGCGCGACGTGCCGCAATCGGTGATGATGGCGAGATCGAGTTCGTTCGAATCGATCCGTTCGACCAGCTCGACCGACGGCTCGCACGTCACCGTCAGCTCGACGCCCGGATAGGCGCGCGAGAACCGCGCCATGATTTCCGGCAGATAGCGGTCGGCGTAATCGTCCGGCAGGCCGAGCCGCACCCGGCCGGTCAAGTCCTTGTCGTCGAAGGCGGCGAGCGCCTCGACGTTGAGCTTGATGATGCGGCGGGCGTAATCGAGCAGCCGCTCGCCGTCCTCGGTGAGTTTCGAGGCGCGGCCGTCGCGCGCGAAGATCGGCTTGCCGAGCCGTTCCTCCAGCCGCTTCATCTGCATCGACACCGCCGATTGGGTCTTGTGCACGACCTCGGCGGCTTTGGTGAAGCTGCCGGTTTCGACGATGGCGATGAAGGTGCGCAGTTGGTCGACGTCGATCAGGGCGCTCATGGTTGGGTCTCCTCAGCCGCCGGATTTGCTGGGACCGGCAATTCATCATCATAGATGATTGGTCAGATTAAAAACATTCGTTTCACTTATCAATAGGGGAGACCTAAATAACCTCCGTCCAGGGGAAATGGGTGGGCATTCCGGGTGGCTCCGCAGCGATGCGGCGGCCCAAAAGGGTGCCTTTACCGCGTTTCCCGACGAATTTGGAGTGTGCCATGCCTGCTCTTACAGCCCTTGCCATCGCCGCCGCGGTGCGAGCGAGACTGAGCCTCAAACGGTTCCTGGAGCGGCTCCGCAATCGCCACGACTCCATGCGCCTTGCCGCCCTCGACGATCGCATGCTGGCGGATATCGGGCTCAACCGCAGCGACCTGCGCGATGCCTTCGCCGAACTGCCGTGGCGCGACCCGAGCGAGGTGCTGGCGCGGCGTGCCGCCGAGCGACGCACGCGCAATCTGGCCTGACACTTTGCTGCCTAGGCCGGTCCTCCCATCGGCCTGAGCGTCCGGAACGGCGGTTCTCCCCTCTCGCCCTTCGGACCTTGCGCCCGCCGCCCCCCGGCGGGCGCATTCTTTTTTGCCGCCCGTCCTCAATGGGCCGCAAATGCGCTCGCCTCGCAGCACCGCGTTCTCTAACATGCGGCAGGGCGCGCATCGATTGAAGGCTGCGGCATTGGTGCGATTCTTCCTCAACGGTTTATGCGGAATGGCTCTCGCCGCGGCTGCGCTCGGGCAGGCGTCCGCGCAATCAGGCTTCGATCGCCCGGGCGGGGACTACGCGCGCTTCACCGTGCCGTCTGGCGATCCGGCGGTGTGCGCGGCGCGCTGCGACCGCGATGGCCGCTGCCGGGCCTGGACCTTCTCCTATCCGGGCACTGCGACACTTGGCGGCAGCAATTCGGCGAGCTGCTGGCTGAAGAACAAGGTCACGCCGCTCGCCGAGAACCGCTGCTGCGTCGCCGGCGTCAAGGGCGCAGGCCTGGTCGAGATGCGGCCCGGCCCGATCGAGAACTCGATCGACCGCTTCGGCGGCGACTACCGCCATTTCGACATGGCCACCAATGCCGACGCCGATGCCTGCAAGAAGGCGTGCGAGGAGGAGAACAAGTGCCGTGCCTGGACCTATGCCCGGGCCGGCTACGGGACGCCGGCCCCGCGCTGCTATCTCAAGGACAAGATCAAGCCGCCGCGCCGCAAGCCGTGCTGCATGTCGGGCGTGGTGCGGTAGGAAGAGCGTCAGACTCCGGTAAAAAGCAAGTCGAGTGCGGCAATTATTTCATAACGTTACGCCTCGGCGGAGCCGACTTGGTGTCCAAACACTGAAGACGGCACCGCAGCCAGTTCTTCGACAAGAACCACGTATCGTCGTTCGTTTACCGTCAATGATGGGTGGATACGCGAACTCCCAAGAGCGGCGGTCCATTCGACCAAAGGCGCGGCAACCGCGCTACGAAAGGAAGTCAGCCGATCGTGTTGAAGAACGAGTACAAACGGGTATTGCGCGCGGGTACGTGGGTTGAGATTTTCGACAATATCGAATTGGTGAGGCAATCAGAACTTCCGAATCCCATCCGAAAACAATCCATGGCGTTCAACGAGCCGATTGTAGGAGTTGATTGCTTCTTTATTTTCCTCGTACCATTGACGTGCGGCTTGTTCTCGCTCGGCCTTGTGAAGCGTTGGCAGGCGCCGCCGCAACGCCGCCGTCAACAATTCAGCCAAGTCAATATTGGCAGCGCGCGCCGCCTCGATCGCTTCGGCATCAAGCTCGATCGTCACCCGCTCCGTCATCTCAACTCCGACAATCCAAATCAAACTACCAGATTCGATCGACCGCCGCCACAAAAGGCGCATCGGGGGAGCGGTAGCCTTCTCACCTTATCGAGGTGAAAAACCGCGACAGCCGCAAGCCCGACGGCCAGGCCCAGATCGGCTGGCTGGTCACGGCGAGATCCCAGGAGCCGACCAGCCCGTTGACCCGGCCGACCAGATCGTGGATCGGCAGCAGGCCGACACCGCCCAGCGCGAGCGGCACGCGGCTGTCGGCCGAATTGTCTCGGTTGTCGCCCATGACGAACACATGGTCCGGCGGCACCATGACCTCGGGCATATTGTCGTATGGGCCATCGTGGGTAAGCTTGAGAATGGCGTGCTGCCGACCGCCTGGCAGCGTCTCGGTGTAGCGCGGCGCCGCAATGACCGAGCCGTTCTCCCTCTCCAACTCACCGATGCCGTCGCGCACCACCGGCACAGGCCGGCCGTTGATCCAGAGCCGTCCGGAACGCATCGCGATGCGGTCGCCCGGCAGGCCGATGACACGCTTCACCCAGGTCTGCGAGCGGTCGCCTGGATAGCGGAACACGACGATATCGCCGCGCTCGGGCATAGCGCCGAGAATGGGCCGCGTCGGCGGCAGCACGATCGACGGCGGCAGCGACGCGGAGCTGTAGCCGTAGCTGTATTTCGTCGCCAGTAGCTCGTCGCCGATCAAAAGCGTGGGCTCCATCGAGCCGGACGGCACGTAAAAGGGTTCGGCGATGGCCATCTTGGCCACGGTGAGCACGGCGAAGATGCAGACCAACTGGACGACCGATTGCGCCCATTGCGGCAGGCGTGACATTCGCGACACGATCCGATCACCTTAGCCTGTGCCGCCGACGGTGATGCGATCCATCCGCAGCGTCGGCTGGCCGACGCCGACCGGCACGCCCTGGCCGTTCTTGCCGCAGGTGCCGACGCCGGTGTCGAGCTTCAGGTCGTTGCCGACCATGCTGACCCGACGCAGATCGGTCGGCCCGTTGCCGATCAGCATGGCGCCCTTGAGCGGCGCGCCGAGCTTGCCGTTCTCGATCTTGAACGCCTCGGTGACGTTGAAGACGTACTTGCCGGAGGTGATGTCGACCTGGCCGCCGCCGAGGTTCACGCAATAGACGCCATTCTTCACCGAGGCGATGATCTCGGCCGGGTCGCTTGTCGCCCGCGGTCATGTAGGTGTTGGTCATGCGCGGCATCGGCACGTGAGCGTGGCTCTCGCGCCGGCCGTTGCCGGTCGGCTTCATGCCCATCAGGCGCGCGTTCTGGCGGTCCTGCATGTAGCCGACGAGGATGCCGTCCTCGATCAGCACGGTGCGCTCGGTCGGCGTGCCCTCGTCGTCGATCGACAACGAGCCGCGGCGGCTCGCGATGGTGCCATCGTCGACCACGGTGACGCCCTTGGCCGCAACCTGCTGGCCCATCAGGCCGGCGAACGCCGAGGTCTTCTTGCGGTTGAAGTCGCCTTCCAGGCCATGGCCGACCGCCTCGTGCAGCATGACGCCGGGCCAGCCGGCGCCGAGCACGACATCCATCTCGCCGGCGGGCGCCGGGATCGAATTCGAGATTGAGCAGCGCCTGCCGCACCGCTTCGTCGGCGGCGTGTCGCCAGGAATTGCCCTCGATGAAGCGCAGGTAGCCCTCGCGGCCGCCGTAGCCGTAAGAGCCGGACTCCTGCCGGTCGCCAGATGCCGCCACCACCGCGACATTGATCCGCACCAGCGGCCGGATGTCGCGATAGGTCTGGCCGTCCGGCCGCACGATCTCGACCACCTGCCAGGAGGCGCCGAGGCTTGCTGTGACCTGCCGCACGCGCTGGTCTTTCGCCCGCACATAGGCGTCGATGGTCTCAAGGAGCTTCACCTTGGCGTCGAAGCCCGGCGCTTCGAGGGGGTTGTCGTCGCCATAGAGCTTGACGTTGGTGCGGCCGGGGGCCTCGGCATACTTGCCGGAATGGCCGCTGTTCACCGCGCGCACCGCGTCGGCGGCGCGCGAAATTGCGCCCTCGGACACGTCGGAGGCATGGGCGTAGCCGACCGCTTCGTCCTTCACGGCGCGCAGCCCGAAACCCTGGTTGGTGTCGTAGGTCGCCTGCTTCAGCCGGCCGTTGTCGAACACCAGCATCTCGGTCTGCTCGTATTCGAGGAACAGTTCGCCGTCGTCGGCGCCCTCGAGCCCGCGGTCGATCAGCCTGCCGACACGAACGCGGTCAAGCCCGGCGCGGTCGAGAAGGGATGCGTTGGGGTTCATCGGATTCTCCCAGGGATACAGGCACCTAACATAGGATGCCGACGGCCGTCCTGACAGAGCAGGGCTTTACGCTGAAAACTTGACCGAGATCGCGCCGATCGGCTCCAGAGCGTAGTCGACGCCACGCTCGCCCGCTTCAAGCAGCATCGGCGCCGTCAGCGAGCCGCAGATGATGAACTGACCGGCGCGCAGTCCGCCGGCGACCGCCGCCGCAACGTCGGCGACGTGGCGCACGATATCGATGATGTCGCCGGTGTTGGTTTCAAGCGCGGCTGGCACCGGCACGTCCGTGCCGCTGCGGCTGACGCGGGCCTTGAGGCCGTCGAGGCGGGCGCCGCTCCGCATGGTGTCGCGCGGCCCGAGGATCACGTGCCGCTGGAAGATGTCACCGGCCAGCACCGAGCGGACGTCGTCCATCGGGCCGTCGGCGTCGGCGAGCTCGATTGCGGGCCCGATCGCCGTGATCGCCCGGCGGGCTTCGTCGCGGCTCGCGCTGGCCGGCAGATCGCGGCCCATATACGCGGCAACCTCGGCTTCGGCGACCGGCTTCTGCCAGCCGTTGAGCGACACGGCCGCGCCCGACACGAGAAGCGCGCGATCGAGCAGGAAGCCCACGATCGGCGCTGTGAGGCCGAGCTTCAACTGCATGGCCGGCGCGCCGAGCCCGACCTTCCAGCCGATCTGTTTCGCTCCGGCGTCGAGAAGCTTGCGGCGCAACTCCATCTGCGCCCGCATGCCCTCTGCGATGCGCGGGTCTTTCAGGGTTTCGCTCATGAATGGGAATGGCCGCTGGCAGGAACCTCGTAGCCGGAGGCGTCGATCGAGCCCGCGCCCATCCAGCCCCAGACCAGCACCACGTCTTCCTTGGACGTGTTGTTGAAGCCGTGCCAGACGCCGCGCGGCGAATAGACCACGTCGCCTTCGATCGACGGCTCCAATCCCTTGTCGGTGATGATGTGGCCCTGGCCCTTCAGCACGATGAAGAACTCGTCGCAGTTTCTGTGCAGATGGCATTCATGGCTGGCGCCGGGTTTGAGCACGGTCCAGCCGACGACGTGGTCGGCGCCGGCCGATTTCTTGTCGATCAGGAACTGCACCTGCATGTCGATCCAGCCGTCGTCCCGCTTGAGGCCCTCGACCTTCGGCACGCTCTTGATGTTGGTGCGAAACATCTTGGCTCCGAGCGATGCCGATGTGATGCCGGTCGTGGCTTTGACCGCCCTGGCCAATGCCGAGCCGATCTTCTCACCCTTGCTGGTCACGATTGTCCTCCTCAACCTTGTCCGCCCAGTCGGCGGTAAACCTGGTGCGCCACGACGAAATCGTTGGCGTCGATGCCGAGCCCGCGGCAGGCGTTCATCATCTCGTTGGCCGCGGCCGCGAGCGGCGTGGGGCTGCCCAGCGTGCGGCCGAGGTTGAGCGCCAGCAGCATGTCCTTCTGCTGCAACGTGACGTCGGCGAGCGGCACCTCCGGCATCTTGCCCTCGAGGATGAACGGTCCGCGATAGCCCAGCACCGGCGACGCCGCGACGCTCTTGAGAATGGCGTCGACCGCGACCTCGCGCGTCACGCCGCCCTTCTCGGCGAGCGCCACCGCTTCGCCGAAGCAGATCACCTCGACCATCAGCAGCAGGTTGACCGCGATCTTCATCTGGCAGGCGAGGCCTTTGCCGCCGATCCGGGTGACCTTGGGACCGATCGCGAGCAGCACCGGCTTGACGCGCTCGAAGGCCGCCTCGTCGCCGCCGATCATGATCGAGGCCTGGCCGGCCTTCACCGTCACCGGACTGCCCGACAACGGGCCGTCGAGCATGATCGATCCCGGCCTTGGCGAACTGGGCCGCGATCTCGCGGCTCGCATTCGGGTCGATGGTGCTCATGTCGATGTAGATGCCGCCCTTGCGCAGGCCTGAGACGATGCCGTCTGGCCCGAGCGCCACGGCCTTCACCGCTGCCGCATCCGTGACGATCGAGAACACGATGTCGGAACTCTCCGCCACCGCCTTGGGCGTCGGCGCGAGTTTCATTCCGGCCTCGACCAGCGGTTTCGCCTTTCGCAGGCGAGCGATTCCAGCCGGTGACATTGTGTCCGGCCGCCATCAGGCGCGGCACGATCAATGCGCCCATGGCGCCCAGGCCGACAAATCCGATGTTCACGTCCGCATCTCTAACCAACAGTCGTCATGCCCCGCGAAAGCGGGGCATCCAGTATCCACCGTGACGAATGTGAAGGCGAGGGCGCCGGATAAAAACTGCGCCGGGGTTACCGGATCGCCCGCCGGAGCTTGTCATCGGGCCGGCCAAAGGCAGGGCCCGTTGGCGGGCGATGACCGCGCGTGGTTGGCAGCAGGCCCCAATGTCACGGCAGCTTGTCGAAGCCTTCGCCGAAGCCTTTCAGGCTGATCGGGAAGCCGATGCCCTCTTCCGGCGTCTGGAAGATGATGAAGGTGGCGGACTTTCCGGTCCGCAGCTTGGTCACCAGGTTGTCGTCCATGACGACCTCGGCGATGCAGCCGTTGGGCACGCAGCGCACGAAGCCGGCCCTGCCGACCTCGGCGTTGTCGATCTTCAGCCCCAGCCCGGATGGCAGCAGCACGCCGGGCGGCGCGATCACCCGCATGATCCGGCTTTTCTTGTCCGCGGTTTTCAGCACGATCACGGTCAGTCCGACATTGGGCCGGTCCTCGGCGGTCACGCTTTGCAGCAGCGCGCACTGTTCGGTCTGGGCGCCGGGCGGAGTGTCGCAGCGAATCTGCCAATCGGCGTGAATCGAGCGGACCGTGCCCTGGGCCAAGGCGGCGCCGCTGAAGCTCAAGACCATCGCCGTGGCTATGATTGTGGCAGCGGATGCCAAAGAGACGAATCTCGAAACGCGACGTGGACGCGGTGGGTACAAGTGCCGGCCCGAATTGCCCATCATCTCGTTCTCGATTGGTCCTAAACCCAAGCGAATGCGTTCGAATCGCGTTCCCTTGGATATCACCACGCCGCCCGTTTCGCCTACCGGCCGCCCCGCCATGTCAACAATGCAAACCTTGAATTCCGCCGCGGTGCCTCTGCCGGCGGCCGCCTTCCGGCCATGGGATCGGCAATATAGGCAAAATATCCAGATTGTCGCATCGGACAGCCGTCCATGCACATTGCGACTGCGCCGGAATTATGGTTTGAGAGGCGCGGGAAATCCCCTCCCGCCGCACCGCCCGCCGAGGAGCGCGGCCCCCCACGGGGCGCCTTATCGGGAGCGGGTATTGATCTGCAACGACGCTCCCCGGTGCGGCAAGGACGCGTCACGATCGATTTCGTCGAAGGAGCAATGACGACGATGCTGGTGCTTAAGCGGTTGGCCGCCCTTGCGGCTGCGGTCGATGCCCGGACTTCTTCAGCGTTCATGCGGCTTTTGGCCGGCCGCAGGGCAGCCGTCGCCCTGGCAGCTCGGCTTTCAGCCGCCCGCCACCCCGGTCATGGAGAAGATCGAGACCGTTCCATTACTTCCTGCTCTGGCTGATCACGGCGATCGCGCTGTTCGTGCTGGTGCTGCTCCTGATCGTCGTCGTCCGCTTCAACGCCCGGGCCAATCCGACGCCGTCGCGCACCACTCACAACACGCTGCTCGAGGTGATGTGGACGCTGGTGCCGGTGATCATCCTGGTGGCGATCGCGGTGCCGTCGTTCAAGCTCCTGTTCCTCGAGCTGACCATTCCACCCGCCGACCTCACCGTGAAGGCCACGGGCAAGCAGTGGTATTGGAGCTACGCTATCCGGACGCCAAGTTCGAGTTCGATTCGCTGATGCTCAAGGACAACGAGCGCAAACCCGACCAGCCGCGGCTGCTCGCGGTCGACAACGCGCTGGTGGTGCCGGTCAACAAGGTGGTCCGCGTCCAGGTGATCGGCTCCGACGTCATTCACTCCTTCTCCGTGCCGTCGTTCGGCATCAAGATCGATGCCGTCCCGGGCCGGCTTAACGAGACCTGGTTCAAGGCCGAGCGCGAAGGCATCTATTACGGCCAGTGCTCCGAGCTCTGCGGCCGCGATCATTCCTACATGCCGATCGAGGTGCGGGTGGTGAGCGAGAAGGACTATGCCGCTTGGCTTGGCGAGGCGAAAAAGAAATACGCTACCGACGACAGCCGGCCGGCGAAGAATCTGGTCGCGGTCAAATAAGCTTTCGGCGGCAAAAATCAGCGGGCGATAACGACAAGGTCGAAGGAACTGATAATGGCTACCACGGCTCACGGCGCACACGACGACCATGCGGCTCACGAGCATCACACCCCGTCCGGGTGGCGCCGCTTCGTCTATTCGACCAACCACAAGGACATCGGCACGATGTACCTGGTGTTCGCCATGGTCGCCGGCGTGATCGGCGGCTTCATGTCGATTGCGATCCGCATGGAATTGCAATTTCCCGGCCTCCAGGTGTTCCACGACAGCCATCAGTTCGACGTGTTCACCACCGCGCACGGGCTGATCATGATCTTCTTCATGGTCATGCCGGCGCTGATCGGCGGCTTCGGCAACTGGATCGTGCCGCTGATGATTGGCGCGCCGGACATGGCGTTCCCGCGCATGAACAACATCTCGTTCTGGCTGCTGCCGGCCTCATTCGCGCTGCTGCTCACGTCGGCCTTCGTCGAGGGCGAGCCGGGCTCGCCCGGCGCCGGCACCGGCTGGACCATCTATGCGCCGCTGTCCACCAGTCGGCCATCCGGGCCCGGCGGTCGATTTCGTCATCCTGTCGCATCCATCTCGCCGGCGCCTCGTCGATCCTGGGCGCCATCAACTTCATCACCACCATCTTCAACATGCGCGCGCCCGGCATGACCATGCACAAGATGCCGCTGTTCGTCTGGGCCGAGCTTGTCACCGTGTTCCTGCTGCTGCTGTCGCTGCCGGTGCTGGCCGGCGCGATCACCATGCTGCTGACCGATCGGAACTTCGGCACCACCTTCTTCACCGCGTCCGGCGGCGGCGACCCGATCCTGTTCCAGCACCTGTTCTGGTTCTTCGGCCACCCCGAGGTCTACATCCTGATCCTGCCGGGCTTCGGCATCGTCAGCCAGGTGGTGGCGACGTTCTCGCGCAAGCCGGTGTTCGGCTATCTCGGCATGGCCTACGCCATGGTCGCGATCGGCGGCATCGGCTTCGTGGTCTGGGCGCACCACATGTACACGGTCGGCATGTCGACCGCGCGCGCAGGCCTATTTCATCGCCGCAACCATGGTGATCGCGGTGCCGACCGGGGTGAAGATCTTCTCCTGGATCGCCACGATGTGGGGCGGTTCGATCGAGTTCAAGACGCCGATGCTGTGGGCGATCGGGCTGATCTTCCTGTTCACCGTCGGCGGCGTCACCGGCGTGGTGCTCGCCAACGCCGGCGTCGACCGCTCGCTGCAGGACACCTACTACGTCGTGGCGCACTTCCACTACGTGCTGTCGCTCGGCGCGGTGTTCGCGGTGTTCGCCGGCTGGTACTACTGGTTCCCGAAGATCACCGGCTACATGTACTAACGAGACGATCGGCAAGCTGCACTTCTGGTGCACCTTCATCGGCGTCAACATCGTCTTCTTCCCGCAGCACTTCCTCGGCCTTGCCGGCATGCCGCGCCGCATCGCCGACTATCCGGATGCATTCGCCGGCTGGAACTACGTGTCGTCGATCGGCTCCTACATCTCCGGCGTTCGGCCTGCTGATCTTCTTCATCGGCCTGGCCCAGGCCTTCATCCGCAAGGAGAAGGCCGCCGCCAATCCGTGGGGCGCCGGCGCCACGACGCTTGAATGGACGCTGCCGTCGCCGCCGCCGTTCCATCAGTTCAACGAGCTGCCGCGGATCAAGTGATGTCGCTCGCGAGCGAAAGCGCCGATCTCGCTTCGCCGCTGCGGGGCGAGGTCGCCTACGCCGAGCCGAGCATGGCCGGCGTCGACGACTACTTCGCGCTGCTGAAGCCGCGCGTGATGTCGCTTGTGGTGTTCACCGCGCTGGTCGGCATGGTGGTCGCGCCCGGTCACTTGCATCCGGTGCTGGCGTTCTTCGCGCTGATCTGCATCGCGGTCGGCGCCGGCGCCGCCGGCGCGCTCAACATGTGGTACGACGCCGATATCGACGCGGTGATGACGCGCACCGCGGCTCGTCCGGTTCCGTCCGGCCGCGTCAAGCCCGGCGAGGCGCTGGCGTTCGGCGTGGTGCTTGCCGGCTTCTCGGTCACCTTCCTCGGCCTGATGATCAACTGGCTCGCGGCGGGCCTGCTCGCCTTCACGATCTTTTTCTATGCCGTCGATCTACACGATGTGGCTCAAGCGCTGGACGCCGCAGAACATCGTGATCGGCGGCGCCGCCGGCGCGTTCCCGCCGATGATCGGCTGGGCCGCCGCGACCGGCGGCATCGGGCTCGAGTCGATCCTGCTGTTCCTCATCATCTTCTTCTGGACGCCGCCGCATTTCTGGGCGCTGTCGCTTTACAGCGCCGAGGAATACCGCCGCGCCGGCGTGCCGATGCTGCCGGTGGTCGCGGGCGTCGACGAGACGCGCCGCCAGATCCTGATCTACAGCGTGCTGCTGGCGCCGATCGGCGCGTTGCCGTGGCTGCTCGGCTATGCCGGGCTTGGCCTACGGCGCTGATCGCGATCGCCGGCGGCCTCGCGATGGTGGCGCTGTCCTGGCAGCTTTATCGCTCGCCGCGGCAAGCCGGCCGCCAAGCGGCTGTTCGGCGTCTCGATCCTCTACCTGTTCGTGCTGTTCGCGGCGCTGCTGATCGAGCGCGCGCTCGGCCTCCAGCAGTTCGGCATTCCGTTCGGACGTGTTTTTGCATGAGCCTCGTGATGGATCAGCAGCCGACCGAGCCGGGAATCGTGCTCACCGAAGAGCAGAAGCGCCGCCGCCGCGCCCGCTCGATCGCCATCGCGCTGGCGCTCGGCGTGTTCGTCGCTCTGATTTATCGCCGTGACCCTGGTCAAGGGACCGGGCGTGCTGATCCGGCCGCTGTGAGGCATGCGATGACCGGGCCGTCCACACCGCCGCTCCGCCGCCGCGACAAGATCGTCGCCGCGGCCTGCGGGCTGTCGCGTCGCCGCCATGGTCGGCGCGGCCTATGCGGCGGTGCCGTTCTACAACTGGTTCTGCCGCGCCACCGGCTTCAACGGCACGACGCAGGTCGCGACCGCGGGCCCGAGCGGCATGATCGACCGCAAGGTGACGGTGCGATTCGACGCCAATGTCGGTCCCGGCCTGCCATGGCGCTTCGAGCCCGAGCAGAACTCGATCGAGGTCAGGCTCGGCCAGGTCGTCACCGTCAATTATCGCGTCGTCAACGAGGCCGCGCGACCGATCATCGGCGTCTGCCGCCTACAACGTCGCCCCGCTCACCGTCGGTTCGTACTTCAACAAGATCAACTGCTTCTGTTTCACCGAGCAGCATCTGAAGGCCGGCGAGACCCGCGACATGGCGGTGGTGTTCTACGTCGACCCATCGATCGCGAAGGATCCGGACGGCGCCGACCTCAACACCATCACGCTGTCCTACACGTTCTATAAGCAGCGCGATCCGCAGCCGGTCGCCGACGGCACGCCGTCCGGGCGGAATAAGATCTATTAACGGAGACGAAATGGCCGACGCGCACGCCAAGCCCCATCACGACTACCATCTGGTCGAGCCGAGCCCATGGCCGGCGGTCGGCTCGATCTCGGCGTTCGTGATGGCGGTCGGCGCTGATCTCCTGGATGCACCACATGTTCTCGGCCGCGCCGCTGTTGTTCGGCGCCGGCGTGATCGGCGTGCTCTACACCATGCTGAGCTGGTGGCGCGACGTTGTGAAGGAAGCGCAGGTCGAGGGCTTTCACACCCGCGTGGTGCAGATTTCGCACCGCTACGGCATGATCCTGTTCATCGCCTCCGAGGTGATGTTCTTCGTCGCCTGGTTCTGGGCGTACTTCGACGTCGCGCTGTTTCCCCACGACATCAAGCAGATCGCGCGCACCGAATTCATCGGCGGTGTATGGCCACCTCATCCGGCGCCGGACGGCTCGTTCCGCGGCACCTTCGATCCGTGGCACCTGCCGCTGCTCAACACCCTGATCCTGCTGACCTCCGGCACCACCGTGACCTGGGCGCACCATGCGTTGTTGCACGGCGACCGAAAAGGCCTGATCAACGGGCTGTGGCTGACAATCATCCTCGGCGCCACCTTCACCTGTGTGCAGGGCTACGAGTACGCCCACGCCGCGTTCAACTATTCGGGCAACATCTACGGCGCCACCTTCTTCATGGCGACCGGTTTCCACGGCGCCCACGTGCTGATCGGCACCACCTTCCTGATCGTCTGTCTGATCCGCTCCTACGCCGGACACTTTTCGCCGACGCAGCATCTCGGCTTCGAGTTCTGCGCCTGGTACTGGCACTTCGTCGACGTGGTGTGGCTGTTCCTGTTCGCCTGCATCTATGTGTGGGGCGGCGGAACGCCGATCCACCACTAGCACCGATCAATTCGATGCGAAGGGGCGGCCACAAGCCGCCCCTTTTGCGTTAAGGAAGCAGCATGGCTGACGATCGTAAGCACCTGCCGATTCGCGCCGGGCTTGCCTGCCGTTGCCCGCGTTGCGGCAAGGGGCGGCTGTTCCAGGGCTTCCTCAACCTGCGGCCGGGCTGCGATGTCTGCGGGCTGGACTATGCCTTCGCCGATGCCGGCGACGGCCCCGCGGTGTTCGTGGTGTTCCTCGCCGGGGCCATCGTCGTGGGATGCGCGCTGATCGTTGAGTTCAAATTCGAGCCGCCGTTCTGGGTCCACGCACTGCTGTGGGGACCGCTGATCCTCGCGACCACGCTGCTGCCGCTTCGTCCAATGAAGGGACTGATGATCGCTCTTCAATACCATCACCGTGCCGCCGAAGGCCGGGCCGACGCGGATAGCCGGTGAGCGGCGCGCGCAGGCGAGGAATGTTGACGCCGAGTGCTGTTGGCGCTTGCGGGTCTTGTCGTGCTGCTCGGGCTCGGCACCTGGCAGGTCGAGCGCAAGGTCTGGAAGGAGAACTCTGATCGCCACCCTGGAGCGTCGCCTTGACGAGGCGCCCGATCGCGCTGCCGCCGCAGTCCGAATGGGCCGATCTGACCCAGGATAGTTCCGAGTTCACTCGCGTCAGGGCGCGCGTCACATTCCTTCCGGTGCGCGACGCCCTGGTCTACACCCGCGAACTCGACGATGCGCGACGACGTGAAGTCGCCTGGATACATGGTGTTCGCGCCGGTCCGGCTTGCCGACGGGTCGCAGATCGTCGTCAACCGTGGGTTCGTCCAGGACTACAATTTCCCGAAGGGTGACGGCACGCTGGAGATCGTCGGGGCCATTCGCTGGCCGGAGCCGTCGTCGCGCTGGATCGCCGATCACGACGAGCCCTACGGCACGACCTGGTACGTGAAGAATCCAACCTTGATGGCGCAGGTCAAGAAATGGGGTGACGTTCCGCCGTTCTACATCGAGCAGGAAAGCCCAGTGCCGGCCGGCGGACTGCCGCATCCGGCGGCGCTCAAGCCTCATCTGCGCAACGAGCATCTGCAATATGCCATCACATGGTACGGGCTCGCCGCGGTGCTGGCGGTGATGTTCTCCGTCTGGGTGGTCAAGCGGCGGCGTGAGGAGCCCGGCGAAGCGCGCCTCCCGCCGGGATAGGCGGCGTTGCCAAGGCAGGTCCGCTCTCGCATAGTGGGCAACGGGAAATGGGGAGAATTCCTATGTCGGTGCGTCGTTTCATTTCGCTCGCCGCCGTTGCGGCCGTGCTCACCGCCACTGCCCTCACGGGCAACGCCCGGGCGCAGACCATCGAGCTCAAGCTGTCGCATTTCGTGCCGCCCAATCACACCTTTCACAAATGGGCGATGGGCTTCGCCGACGCGCTGGCCAAGGAATCCAACGGCCGGCTCAAGGTCACCATCTATCCGAACGGTCAATTGGTCGGCCCGCCTAACCGACAGTTCGACGCCGCGCGAAACGGCATCGTCGATATGGCTTGGGTGCTGCATGGCGTGACCCCCGGCCGCTACGCTACCACCGAACTGGTCAACCTGGCGTTCTCCTGGCCGAAGGCGGGCTCCAACAGCTCGGTGACGTCGCGGCGCTTGACCGAACTCGCCCCGACCTTGCTCGCCAAGGAGCATGAGGGCCTGCACATTCTCTTCATGTCGGTGGCGATGCCGATCGTAATCTATTCCAGCGTGCCGATCAGAAAGGTCGACGACTTCAAGGGCGTCAAGATTCGCTACGCCGGTGTGCAGAACCGCAACCTGCTCGATGCGCTTGGTGCGGTGCCGCTCTTGATCGCGCCGCCGGAGGCCCAGGACGCCATCGCCAAGGGCATCGTCCAGGGCGCGACGTTTCCGCACGAGGCGGCTCTCTCGCTCGATCTCGGCACGGTTGCCAAGCACGCGACCGAGCCCGGGCTCAGCACCGCGCCGTTCGCCTTCGTCATGAACCCGGCGAAATACAATTCGCTGCCGGCCGATCTGAAGGCCATCATCGACAAGCACACCAGCCCGGCCGCGGCCGAGGAGTTCGGCAAGATGTGGGAGGCGGCCGAGAAGCACGGCCGTGATGAGGAAATCAAGCAGGGCGTGCAAATCCACACGCTGTCGGACGCCGACCTCGCCGAGATCAAGAAGCGGGTCGCCCCGCAGATCGAGACGGCGGTCGCTGCGGTCGACAAGGCCGGTAAGCCCGGCCGCAAGTTCCTCGAGGAATACACCAGGTAGTCCATCCGCTTAACACCGGGCCGTGCCGGCCCGCGTGTACCGTCCCCCGCGGCCCGGTCGAACCGTATGAGCGCATGCCAGAAGTTGGTCGGCCTCGCCGACCGTGTCCAGCGCACCCAGCTCTGGATCGCGGCAGCGGCGCTTCTCATCCTGATGATGGTGACGGTGCTCGATGTGTTCATGCGCTATGTGTTCAACAAACCGATCCGCGCTTCGCTCGACACCGTCGAGACCATGCTGCTCGTGTTCGTGTTCAATGGCATGGCGGCGGCCTTCTTCGGCCGTCGGCACATCGTTATCGATCTGGTCGACAGCATGTTTCCCGCCGCCATGACGCGGGTCCTGATCCGGATCGCCGACGTGCTCTCGGTGCTCTGTCTCGGGTTGCTGGCGTGGGCCATGTGGCTGCCGGCGACGCAGGCCTATCAGTACGGCGACAGCAAGATGGAGTTACCGATCCCGATCTACGTGCTCTGGATCGTGGCGCTGGTGAGCTTCGCCGGTACGATGTTCTGCGCCCTGGTCGCGCTCGCCGCGAAGCCGGCCGCCGCCGAACCCGGGCGCGCCGAATGAGCCCCTCGCTGATCGGCGCGCTCGGCGTCGCCGTCCTATTCGGATTGCTGCTGCTGCGCGTGCCGGTGTGGATCGCGCTCGGCCTGGTCGGCTTCTTCGGCAACATCCTGGTCAACGGCTGGCCGGCGGCGCTCGCGCTCGCCGGCACCACGCCGTTCGACATCGCCTCGTCCTATACGCTGTCCGTCGTACCGCTGTTCATCCTGATGGGCGAGGTGGCGTCGGGCTCGCGGCTGTCCGGCGAGCTGTTCAATGCGGCGCGCATCATCTTGTCCGGATTCCGCGGTGGACTTGCGGTGGCGACGCTCGCAGCCTCGGCGCTGTTTGGCGCGGTGTCCGGCTCCTCGCTCGCCAATTCCGCTACCATGACCCGCATGGCGCTGCCGGAGCTGCGCAAGGCCGGATACGACGACGGACTGTCGACGGGCTGCATCGCGGCCGGCGGCTCGACCGACATCTTGATCCCGCCGTCCATCATCCTGGTGATCTACGCCGCAATCGCCGAGCTGTCGGTGCCGAAGCTGCTCGCCGCGGGTCTCATTCCGGGCTTGGTGCTGACTCTGCTCTATGTCGCGGTGGCGCTGGCCGTCATCCACGTGCGCCCACATTATGCGCCCGACCATGAAAGCTATTCGTTTCGCGAGCGCATCGCCGCGCTGCGCGAGCCCTGGCAGTTCGTCGCGCTGTTCATCGTCACAATCGGCGGCATCTATGCCGGCATCTTCAGCCCGACCGAGGCCGCATCGATCGGCGCGTTCGGCGCGATCCTGCTGGGTGTGCTTGGCCGGCGCATGACGTTGCGCGACGTGCTGCACGCCGTCGAAAGCACGGTCGTGGTTAGCGGCGTGCTGTTCGTGATCGTCATGGGCGCCACGCTGTTCTCGTTCTTCATCGTGCAGACCCACATCCCGGACCTGCTGCTGGAAGGCGCGCGCGCTTTCAACCTGTCCGGCCTGACCGTGATGATCATCATCATCCTCGGCTACATCGTCATGGGCTGCTTTCTCGAGGGCATCGGCATGGTGCTGATCACCGTGCCGGTGTTCCAGCCGATCATCGTGAAGTTCGGCTATGACCCGATCTGGTTCGCCATCGTCGTGGTCATCATGGTCGAGGTCGGGTTGATCCATCCGCCGGTCGGCATGAATCTGTTCGTGATCCAGGCCCAGGCGCCGGATGTGAAAATCACCAGCATCTACCGCGGCATCATCCCGTTCCTGGTCGCGCCGCTGATCCTGATCGTGCTGCTTTTCCTGTTCCCGGGGCTCGCGCTGTGGCTGCCCAAGGTCTTCTACGGCTGACGGCGTCGAGGCGATTTATCTGATAAATCATGGGCTTAAGCCTTTTCTTGTGAAAGGCCAGGCGGCCGCATAAGGTCGCCCACCACGCTCAAAGGATCGCTCTTGCGCTACGTCTCCACCCGCGGCGAAGCCCCGCCGCTCGGCTTCATGGATGTGACCCTCGCGGGGCTTGCTCGCGATGGCGGACTCTATGTGCCGGAAAGCTGGCCGAAGCTCACGCCCGAAACCATCGCCGGCTTTGCCGGGCGGCCCTATGCCGAGGTCGCCGTCGAGGTGATCCGCCCCGTTTGTCGGCGACGCGATCTCGGAGGCCGAGCTGTCGCGGCTCGCCCGCGAGGCCTACGGCGCGTTCCGCCATCCCGCGGTGGTGCCGATTGCCCAGTTCGGCGCCTCGACCTTCCTGCTCGAGCTGTTCCACGGTCCGACGCTGGCCTTCAAGGACGTGGCGATGCAGCTGCTTGCCCGGCTGATCGACCACGCGCTGGCGGCCCGCGGCGAGCGCGCCACCATCGTCGTCGCCACCTCGGGCGATACCGGCGGCGCTGCCGTCGAGGCGTTCCGCGGCCGCGAGCGCGCCGATCTGTTCGTGCTGTTCCCGCAAGGCCGCATTTCCGACGTGCAGCGGCGCATGATGACCACGGCGCCGGACGCCAACGTCCACGCCATCGCCGTCGAAGGCACGTTCGACGATTGCCAGGCGCTGTTGAAGGGTTTGTTCAACCACCACGCCTTTCGCGACCGGGTGCGGCTCAGCGCCGTCAACTCGATCAACTGGGCGCGGATCGTGGCTCAGGTGGTGTACTACTTCACCGCCGCGGCGACGCTCGGCGCTCCTCATCGGAAAGTTGCATTCACCGTGCCGACCGGAAACTTCGGCGACATTTTCGCCGGCTATGTCGCGGCGCGGATGGGCCTGCCGGTCGACCGGCTGGTGATCGCCACCAATGTCAACGACATCCTGGTGCGCACGCTTGCAACCGGCAGCTACGAGGTCCGCGAGGTGATGGCGACGGCATCGCCGTCCATGGATATCCAGGTGTCGTCGAATTTCGAGCGGCTGCTGTTCGAGGCTACCGGCCGCGACGCCGCCGAGGTCCGCCGCCAGATGGCGCAGCTTGCGCAATCCGGGCGATTTTCGCTGTCGTCGCCGGCGTTGGAGCGGATCCGCGCGCTGTTCTCGGCCGATCGCGCCGACGAGCAGGAGACCGCCGCGACCATCCGCACCACCTTGCGCGAAACCTCCCGCCTGATCGATCCGCACACCGCCGTCGGTCTTGCGGTGGCCGAGAAAGAAATCCGCGATCCAGCGATACCGATGATCGTGCTCGGCACCGCGCATCCGGCCAAGTTCCCCGAGGCTGTCGAGGCGGCCTGCGGCGTCCGGCCGGGCTTGCCGGACTGGCTTTCCGACTTACCTGAACGGCCTGAGCGGGTGACCCCGATGCCGGTCGACCCAGGGGCGCTTCGAAAAATTCATCCTGGCGGCAAGCCGTGCCGCGCGCGAAGGAGCTGCGGCATGAGCGTGGAAGTCACTCGTCTGCCTACCGGCCTGACCGTCGTGTACCGACAGCATGCCGCATCTGCAGACGGCGTCGCTGGGCGTCTGGGTCGGTTCTGGCAGCCGCGATGAGCGAGCCGACGAGCACGGCATCTCGCATCTGCTTGAGCACATGGCGTTCAAGGGCACCAAACGGCGCACGCGCGCGGCAGATCGCCGAAGAGATCGAGGCGGTCGGCGGCGACCTCAATGCGGCAACAAGCTCGGAAACCACGGCCTATTTCGCCAGCGTTCTGAAGACCGACATGCCGCTCGCGCTTCGACGTGCTGTCCGACATCCTGGCCAATCCCGACCTTCGATCCGGCCGAGCTCAAGCGCGAGCAGAACGTCATCGTCCAGGAGATCGGCGCATCCGAGGATAACCCCGACGATCTCGTGTTCGACTATCTGCAATCGACGGCCTTCCCCGACCAGCCGATCGGCCGCTCGATCCTCGGCACGCGCGAGACGGTGTGCTCGTTCAAGGACCAGAACCTGCGGGCCTATCTCGCGCGCAACTATCGCGGCCCCGATATGGTGGTCGCGGCGACCGGCGCGGTCGAGCACCAGCGCCGTCGTCGCCGAGGTCGAGCGGCGTTTCGGCCAGTTCAACGGCCCGGCGGCGCCGGTGCCGCTGCCGGCGAGCTTCGGCGGCGGCATCAGGCTCGAGGCCGCGCGACCTGGAGCAGGTTCATATCGCGCTCGCGCTGGAAGGCCTGGCCGCAGCGCCACGCCGACTACTTCAATCTTCAGGTCTTCACCATCATTCTCGGCGGCGGAATGTCGTCGCGGCTGTTCCAGGAGGTGCGCGAGAAGCGCGGCCTCTGCTACACGATCTCGGCGTTCCACGCGCCCTATGCCGACACCGGCATGTTCGGCATCTATGCCGGCACCGATGCCGGCGACGTCAAGGAGCTGATGGACGTCGCCGTGGACGAGGTCGCCGCTGACCGCCGTCGAACCTCACCGAAGCCGAGGTCAATCGCGCCAAGGCGCAGATCAAGGTCGGGCTGCTGATGGCGCTGGAAAGCTCCGGCGCCCGCGCCCGCCAGCTCGCCAACCAGATTCTCACCTATGGCCGGCCGCTGCCGATCGAGGAGATGGTCGCCCGCATCGACGCCGTGACGGTCGAAAGCGCGCGGGCCGCGGGCGCCGGCGCTGATCGCGCGCGCCCGTCCCGCCATCGCGGCGCTCGGCCCCGGCAAGGGGCTTGAGGGCGCCGCGACAATCGTGGACAGTTTGCGGCGTCGGGCCGCTTGAAGTCTCGCCAATGGCGTTGTTTCGCACGCTGAGCGCACCAGAGCCGCTGCCTCCGATCACCGGGGACGGCGTCATGCTGCGCGCGCCGCAGATGGCCGATTATCCCGCCTGGGCGGAGCTGCGCGAGGTGAGCCGCAAGTTCCTCACGCCGTGGGAGCCGACCTGGCCGGCCGACGACCTGACGCGGCCGGCGTTCCGGCAGCGGCTGCGGCGTTACGCCGAGGACATGCGGACCGACCAAGCCTATCCGTTCTTCCTGTTCCGCACCGAGGACAATGCCCTGGTCGGCGGCCTGGCGCTCGCCAACATCCGCCGCGGCGTGGCGCAGGCCGGCAGCCTCGGCTATTGGATCGGCGCCCCGCACATCCGCCGCGGCTATATGACCGCGGCGGTGCGGGCCCTCGTTCCAGCGGCGTTCGATGTGCTGCGGCTGCACCGGGTGGAGGCGGCCTGCATCCCGACCAATCTCGCCTCGATCCGGCTGCTGGAAAAGACCGGCTTCCGCCGCGAGGGCTATGCCCGCTCCTACCTGTGCATCAACGGCATCTGGCAGGATCATCTGCTCTACGCACGGCTGCAAAGCGATCCGCGGGATTAACTTCAACTCGGCCATTGGCCGACCGGCCTTGGTCTTGCCGGCCTTGGGCTTTGGCGGCCTTGGGCCCGCCATGTTCCCGCTGCTATAAACGCTCCCGGCTTGCCTGATCGGTTTACCTGGGGTTAGCCATTACGGACCTAAGCGTTGGGGATGCGTTGGGTGGTGGGAGTGACTCGAATTCCGTTGCTGGCGGCGTGGTGCGTTGGCGGCTGGTCCTGTTGGGTCCGGTGCTCGCCGCTTGCTCGTCGTCCGTCCTGCCTTCGATGCCGCCGTCGGTGACGTCGATGTTCGGCTCGGGCACGCCCGCCGGCAACGCCAGCGCCAGCACCACGGGTTCGCGGTACCTTGCCGCCGGACTTCGAATGTCCGGACGTGCACCGTCCGCCAAGGCGCCTCGACTCTGACCTCTTCCGCCAATCCGGCCGAGCCCAGCGCGATGAACCTGCGCTATCAGGTGACCATCGGCACCACCGCGCGCGAATGCCGGCTGGCACGGCAACATGGTGGCGATCAAGGTCGGCATGGAGGGCCGCGTTATCCTGGGCCCGGAGGGCGCCCCTGGACAGATCGACGTTCCGCTGCGGTTTGCCGTGGTCGAGGAAGGCATCGATCCCAAGATCATCGCGACCAAGCTTGACCGCGTTGCCGTGACGGTGCCGCCGAACGACAGCAATGTGCTGTTCCGCATGTCACCGAAGGGCTGGTGTTCCCGATGCCGAAGGGCGGCGCCATCGATTCCTACGTGGTCTATATCGGCTTCGATCCGCTGCAGCGCTGCAGGAGCAGAAGGAAGCCGGCGGCCGAAGCGCCAAGCCGACAGCCGACAAGAAGACGGGCTCGACGGACCGGCTTACCAGCCGCGCAGCGCGACCACCGTGCTCTTCAGCGCCCGCATGTCGGCGATCACGGCGCGGGCGCCGGCCTGGGTGAGCTGGGCGCCGAGGCTCGGATTGGTGTGGCTGCCGCCGATGAAGCCGATCGGCACCATGCCGGCGGCATGGGCCGCCGATACGCCGGCGGGCGAATCCTC
Source organism: uncultured Alphaproteobacteria bacterium (assembly GCA_963702635.1). Lineage (GTDB taxonomy): Bacteria > Pseudomonadota > Alphaproteobacteria > Rhizobiales > Xanthobacteraceae > Z2-YC6860. Next base: position 33,626 of record CAVPDL010000001.1, on the reverse strand, counting down.
CACCACGATGCAGTCGGCCGGCTGCGACCCGCATCTCGCGCCGCCACATAGAGGAACAGATCGGGCGCCGGCTTGCCGTTCGGCACGTCGCTCGCCGAAAACAGGTAGGGATCGAAAAACCGCAGCAGACCGGTGCTTTCCAGGCTCAGCCGGACGCGGTCGAGCGGCGCGGAGGAGGCCACGCATTTCGGTCCGCGCAGCCAGGTCAGGGCGTGCTCGACATGGGCGGTGGCGCGCAGCTCGGCCCGCAGCCGCCGCAGGTGGCGCCGGCCAGGCTCGCGGCGAAATTCGGCGGCAGACGGCGCTGGGTAGCGGTCTCGATGTCGGCCAGCATGTCGGTCGGCCGCCGGCCGGCGAAGAACCGGGCAACGATCTCAGGCGCGACCGCAAATCCGGCGCGCGTCGAGCTCTTGCGAGGCCACGTTGGCCACGATCGCCTCGCTGTCGACCAGGACGCCGTTGCAGTCGAAAATGAACACGGGAGGCCCCCGAACCGGCTGCCGTGCCGTGCCTTCGTGCCTAGCGTGATTCGCGTGGCAGGATTATGGACGCAGCCCTTGGCCGGGGAAGCACAAGGCCAGGACAAAAGTCATTGTACACCGGTTGTGCACAGAGTTTTGCGCGGTTCGGCGAACAAAGGCGCGGCAGCCAATGGCGACCGCCGTTTTCCACGGCGGGACCTGTCGCTCAGCGCAATAAATCTAGTTCAGCTTGGCCCGGACCTCGGCGATGCCCTGGGCGATCAGATCGTCGGCGACCTTGCCCTTGGCGGTATCGCGAAGAATCTTTTCCGCGGCCGCCACTGCGGCTTCGGCAGCAGCGGCGCGCACGTCCGACAGCGCCTGGGCCTCGGCCTGGCTGATTTTCGCCTCGGCGAGCTTGGTGCGGCGAGCGACGAACTCTTCCATCTTGCCGTGCGCCTCGGCGGCGACCCGCTCAGCCTCGGCCCGGGCATCGGCGATGATGGCGGCGGCCTCGCGCTCGGCCTCGCCCTGCTTGCGCTGGTACTCGGCCAGAAGCTTTTGCGGCCTCGTCGCGCAGCCGGCGGGCATCGTCGAGCTCGGCCTTGATGCGGCCGGCGCGGTGGTCGAGCGCGTCGATCATCTTCTTGTGGGCGCCGACATAGACGATCACGCCGACGAAGATCACGAAGGCGACCGCGACCCAGTTTTCCGGCTCTTTGAAGAATTCCAGCATCGCCCGCATCCTACCGCTTCAGCGCGTCGGCGACCGCGGCCTCGACCGCGCCGCCGGCCGGCGTCGTGCCGATCAGCCGCTGCACGATGGCCGAGGCGGTGTCGACCGCGATGCCGCGGACATTGGCCATGGCGGCGGACTTGGTCGCGGCGATGGTCTTTTCGGCGTCGGCGAGCTTTGACGTTGAGCTCGCCTTCCAGGCGCTTGCGGGTCACCTCGGCCTCGGCGTTGAGCTTGTCGCGGGTCTCGCTGGCAAGCGCTGGGCGCGGCCGCGGGCGTCGGCGAGCGACTTCTCGTAGGCCTTGAGCGCCGCGTCGGACTGCTCCTTGAGCCGGTTGGCCTCGGCGATATCGCCTTCGACCCGGCCGCGCCGCGCCTCGACGATGCCGCCGATCCGCGGGATCGCAAGCTTGGAGATGATGACATAGAGCGCAACGAAGAACACCACCAGCCAGAAAAGCTGGGAGGCAAACGTTTCCTTGTCGAACGGCGGAAACTTCGGGTGCCCGCCGCCAGGAACTTCGGTGTGCGCTTCGGTCGCCATCGCCGGTCGAGCTTGTGTCGCTTAGAGCGCGAACAGCAGCAGCAGCGCGATCAGCAGCGAGAAGATGCCGAGCGCCTCGGTCACGGCGAACCCGAAGATCAGGTTGCCGAACTGGCCCTGGGCCGCCGACGGATTGCGCAGCGCCGCCGCCAGATAACTGCCGAAGATGATGCCGACGCCGGCGCCGGCGCCGCCCATGCCGATGCAGGCGATGCCGGCACCGATGTACTTGGCTGCAACTGGATCCATAACGAAACTCCTTGTTCGAGGTTGGCTGGATGGAGTGACGGGTCAGTGACCCGGATGAATGGCGTCGTTGAGATAGATGCAGGTCAGGATCGCGAACACATAGGCCTGCAGGAACGCGACCAGCAATTCGAGCGCGGTCAGCGCCACCACCAGAGCCAGCGGCAGCGTCGCGCCGAGCGATGCCGAGGATGCCGAGTCCGCCGAGCAGCGTGATGAAGCTCGCGAACACCTTGAGCGTGATGTGGCCCGCCAGCATGTTGGCGAACAGACGCACGCTGTGCGAGATCGGCCGCGACAGGAACGACAGCACCTCGATGAACACGATCAGCGGCAGGATGTAGATCGGGATGCCGCTGCGGCACGAACAGGCCGAAGAACTTGCAGGCCGTTCCTGTAGAAGCCGTAGATGATCACCGTGAGGAACACCGATCAGCGCCAGCGCCGCGGTGATGATGATGTGGCTGGTGACCGTGAACGTGTAGGGGATCAGCCCGATCACGTTCGCCACCAGGACGAACATGAAGATCGTGAACACGAAGGGGAAGAACTTCATCCCCTCCTTGCCGGCGGTGCTGTTTATGGTGTCGGCGACGAACTCGTAGGACAGCTCCGCGATCGACTGCAGCCGGCCCGGCACCAGCGCGCGCGGCGCGCTCGCGCCGAGCAGCAGCGCCGCGATCACCGACCACGATGATCGCCATGTACAGCGCCGAATTGGTGAACGCGATCTCGTGCCCGCCGATGTGGCCGAGCGTGACGATGTTGTGGATTTCAAACTGATGAATCGGATCGGCCATCGCCGCAAGCTTCCTGCTATTCCTGTCGCCCTATCGCGATCTCATCGCGATCCTGGCTCGGTCCGCTGGAGACTCCCGCGGCGCGCATCACGTTGATGACGCCGGCGGCAAAGCCGAGCAAGAGAAACACGATCATCCCCCACGGCGAGATTCCGAGCCACTTGTCGAGCGCCCAGCCGATGAATGCACCGACCAGGACACCGGCGACCAGTTCGGTGGAGAGGCGGAAGCCGCGGGCGAGCGCCGACGGATCGCTTCTCGGACCGGGCCCAGCTTCGTCGTTGCCGGCTCCGCCCCTTTCTGGTGGGCGAGCCGTTCGCCGAGACGCTGGAGCCTCGCGGAGAGAGCGGCTTCCTCGGCTGACCGGCTCCCGTTTCCGCTCGTTCCGCGCGTGTCCTCGGCCATGCTAGCGGCCCTCAATTCGACACTGCGAGATGCGAGCAAACCCAGGTAAATCCTGCCGTCCCAAAAAGCCGCGCGGACCATAGTGTTTGGGGTAGGGCGAGTCAAGAAACCGCCGGAATCCGGACGTTGATTGAAACGGCAGTGTTTTCAAGGCTTTCTGCTGCGTCGCCGGCGACGCGGGAACAATGCGACGGCGCGCTTCGTTGCGCTGCACGCCGATGCTAGATTTCGACCGTCGCGACGGTCGGCCGGCACCGGCACTGTTGGCCACACGGAGACGACAATGACGCGCGCCGCTTTCGTGCTTGCCATGACGATCCTCGCGGCGGTTGCCGAGCCGGCCAGGAGCGACCCGTCGTTCACGGTGCCCGCCGCCAGTGCGACCGCGCCGGGCAAGTCGGCGCCGGAGAATCACGCGCCGCCGCTTGCGACGCCCGACATCGCGAGCCAAGCGCCGCGCTCGGAGCGCCTCCGGCAGCGCCGAGGCCGTCCCCGCCGCCAGCGGCTCCGGCTGCGGCTCGGACGAGGGCGGCCGCTACTCCTTCCATCGCGTCGGCGACGATTTCGTCCGGCTCGACACCCAGACCGGCCAGGTGGCGCAGTGCGGCTGGGCTGCGACCGGCTGGTCCTGCCAGGCCGCGGCCGACGAGCGCGCGGCGCTCGACAGCGAGATCGCTCGGCTGCAGCGAGAAAATGCCGAGCTGAAGAAATCGCTGCTGTCGCACGGGCTCGAGCTGCCGGGCGGTGCAGTCGCTGAAGCGCCGAGCCAGCCGCCGCCGGTGCCGCCCGCCAACGTGCCGGATCCCACTCCGAACAAGGACGCCGAAGGGGCCGAGCGATGCCGATCTCGACCGCGCCCTCGCCTTGTGAAACATGTCTGGCGCCGGCTGGTCGATATGATGGTCGATCTGCAACGGGACATTCAGACGAAGAGCTGACGGAGTCGACGCCGTGACCGGCCGCCTGTCGGCGATCCGCAGCGGAGCGCCGCAATGGCTGGCCAGCGCCGAGCTTGCCGTCGAGACCGAAGGCGAGGGCTTTTCGAAATCACCCGCGAGGCCGCGCGCTTCGTCGAGGGATAGCGGCGCGGGCGACGGCGTGCTGCTGCTGTTTCTTCGCCACACCTCGGCGTCGCTGACGATCCAGGAGAACGCCGATCCCGACGTGCAGGCCGACCTGGTCACAGCGCTGCAGCGGCTTGCGCCCGCCGACGGTCCCTGGGTGCACACGGTCGAAGGCCCGGACGACATGCCGGCCCACATCAAGGCGATGCTCACCGGCGTGTCGCTGCACGTCCCGGTGCGGGGCGGCGCGCTGGCGCTCGGCACCTGGCAGGGCATCTATCTGGTCGAGCACCGGGCTCGGCCGCACCGCCGCGAGGTCATGCTGCAGTTCATCGGCAGCCGGGCGTAGGCACTATCTGCGGCACTGCGGCGTGCAATGGCCGGCGGCAGATATTGTAGATTCGGGCCATGACCGATCCGCACTATCGCCTGGTGATCGCCGACGATCATCCGCTGTTCCGCGGCGCGTTGCGCGAGGCGGTGGCGGGTCTGATCGAGCGCGCCGATATCGCCGAGGCCGGCACCTTCGAGGAGGTGTCGAAGCTGCTCGACGAGGGCGGCGAGGTCGATCTGATCCTGCTCGATCTCACCATGCCGGGCGTGCGCGGCTTCTCCGGGCTGATGTTCCTGCGCGCGCAATATCCGAGCGTGCCGGTGGTGGTGGTGTCGGCCAACGACGACCCGTCGGTGATCCGCCGCTGCATGGATTTCGGCGCCTCCGGCTTCATCCCGAAGACGCTCGGCATCGAGCGAGATGCGCGCAGGCGGTCAAGCGCGTGCTCGGCGGCGGGGTGTGGACGCCGCCCGACGTCGATCTCTCCGGCGGCGCCGACGCCGAGACCGCGGCGCTGATGGCGCGGCTTGCGACGCTGACGCCGCAGCAGGTGCGCGTGCTGATGATGCTGTCGGAGGGCATGCTCAACAAGCAGATCGCCTACGAGCTTTCGGTGTCGGAGGCGACGGTGAAGGCGCACGTCTCGGCGATCCTGCAGAAGCTCGGCGTCGACAGCCGCACGCAGGCGGTGATCGCCGCCGCCAAGATCGAGCTTGGCCAGTGGCCGCAGGCCGCGACGAATCAGTAGTGCCCGCTACTCCGCCGCGACCCGCTGCACGCGCCATTGCGCCATCAGCGCGCGCAACGCCGCGGGCTTGAGCGGCTTGCTCAGCACCTGGACGTCGTGCCGCGCGCGCCTCGTCGCGCACGCGCGGCGAGCGGTCGGCGGTGATCAGGATCGCCGGCAGCTCGGCGCCGAAGCGCTGGCGCAGCTCGGCGATGGCCTCGATGCCGTTGCCGCGGTCGAGATGGTAGTCGACCAGCAGGCCGTTCGGCGCGACCTGCGATTGCGCGATCGCCGCCATCGCGGTCGCAAGATCGGGCGCCTTCAGCACCTGGCAGCCCCAGCCGCCGAGCAGCGCATCCATGCCGTCCAGCACCTTCGGCTCGTTGTCGATGCACAGCACCACGGTGCCGAGAAGCCGGCCGCGATCGACGCCGGCGACTTCGCGTGGCAGGCTGCAACGAAGGCGCGGCGGTCGACAGCGGCACCTCGACCGAGAAGCGCGAGCCGCGCCGCGGCACCGAACGCAGCTCGATCTTGTGATCGAGCACGCGGCCGATGCGCTCGACGATGGAGAGGCCGAGGCCCAGTCCGCGCGCCACCTTGGCGCCTTCGTCGAGCCGGTGGAATTCGCGGAAAACCAGCCGCTTCTTCGAAGCCGGAATGCCCAGACCGGTGTCGATACACGTCGATGCGCAGGTGCCCGCGGCGGCGCCGGCAGCCGACCAGAACGCGGCCGTTCGGCGTGTACTTGATCGCGTTGGAAACCAGGTTCTGCAGCAGCCGCCGCAGCAGCCGGCGGTCGGAGCGAACGCTCAGCGCGCAGGGCACGAATTGCAGAACAAGCCCCTGCTCGCGCGCGAGCGGCGCGAACTCGACCTCGAGCTGGCGGAACAGCTCATCGATGCGGAAGCTGACCAATTCCGGCCGCATCGCGCCGGTGTCGAGTCCGCGAGATATCGAGCAGCGCGCCGAAGATCTCCTCGACCGCGTCGAGCGAAGCATCGACATTGCCGATCAGCCGGGCGTTCTCGCCCTCATCTTGCCGCTCCAGCAGCGAGGTCACATAAAGCCGCGCGGCGTTGAGCGGCTGCAGAATATCGTGGCTCGCGGCGGCGAGAAAGCGGGTCTTGGAGACGTTGGCCTCCTCGGCGTCGGCCTTGGCGCGGCCGAGCTCGGCGTTCAGCCGGGTCAGCTCGGTGGTGCGCTCGCGCACCCGCATTTCCAGCGTCGCATTGGCGCGCTCCAGCGCCTCGGCGGCGGCGACGCTCGCGGTGATGTCGGTTGCGGTGGTGACGATGCCGCCGTCCGGCATGCGGTTGGTGCGGACCTCGACCACCATGCCGCGGTCGGCGAAGCGCTTGAGGAACGGCTCGCTGTCGTTGACGTAGTGTGCCAGCCGCTCGCGCACCAGCGTTTCGATCGGGCCGGGGCCGAGCGCGCCCTGCTCGGCGCTGCAGCGCACGATCTCCTCCAGCGTGACGCCGGTCCGGGTCAATTCCGGCGGCAGATCGAGGATTTCACCGAACTGCCGGTTCCAGCAAACCAGCCGCTGATCCTTGTCGTAGACGGCGATGCCCTGGCGGACGTGATCGAGTGCGGTCTGCAGGATTTCGCGGTTGTAGTGGATCGCGGCGTTGGCGTCGTCGAGCAGCTTGAGCGCCGCCTTGGTCGAGACCGTGCGCTTGCGAATAAGCAGCGACAGCACCAGCCGCGACGAAGCGGCGCCGATTGCCGAAGCAAGCTGGTGCTCGGCGTAGCGCATGAGCTGGAAGTCGGCCTCGCGCCTGCGGCTGCAGGCTGATGCGGCGCGTCGCGGCAAAGCTTTCGAACGAGGAGCGGGTGCGCTCCTCGCCGAGGTAGCGCGCCACCGTCGGCGGTCAGCTCCTCCACCGTCACCGACGAGCGCCACAGCCGGAAGCTCGGCGTCATCGGCGCGAGATGGGTCGGCACGAACAGGTCGGCCTGCATCCGCTCGATCGCGCTGGGCGTCCGCCGGCGCGAGAAGGCGATGTAGGCGAGAATGTTCAGCGCGAGACTCCAGATCACGCCATGAACCAGCGGCGGCAGGTCGAGCCCGAACAGGTGCTGCGGCCGAAGCGCCTCGATGCCCCAGGGGCCGCTGGCGAGGACTGCTGGCGTCGGCGAACGTCGGCAGCAGCAGCGTATAGGCCCAGGTCAGAATGCCGCGGTCATGCCGGCGATGGCGCCGCGCGCCGTCGCGCGCCGCCAGATCAGGCCGATGAAAAAGGCCGGCGCGAGCTGGGCGATGGCGGCGAAGGCCAGAATGCCGATCGAGGCGAGCTGGCTGTCGCCGGCCAAGCGATAGTAGAGATAGGCGAACAGCAGGATGGCGAAGATCGCGAGCCGCCGCACGGCGAGCAGCAGCGAGCCCACGTCCTCGCGTCCGGTGATCAGCGCCTCGCGCCGCTGCAGCACCCAGGGCATGACGATGTCGTTTGACACCATGATGGCGAGCGCGACCGTCTCGACGATCACCATGGCGGTCGCCGCCGACAGGCCGCCGACGAAAGCCGCAATGGTCAGCACGCTCGAGCCGGCGTGCAGCGGCAGCGCCAGCACGAACATGTCGCCGTCGACCGCGCCGCCCGGGAACGTCAGCAGGCCGGCAATGGCGATCGGCACCACGAACAGATTGATCAGCACGAGATAGACCGGGAACAGCCAGCGCGCGCGCCTGATCTCGCGCTCGTCGTTGTTCTCCACCACGCCGACGTGGAATTGGCGCGGCAGCAGCAGGATGGCAAAGAACGACAGCAGCGTCATCGCGATGAGATTGCCGGCGGCCGGTGCCTGCGACAGAACAGCCGCTGTGGGCGGCGAACTCATGGCTTCGTCGAACAGCGCCACCGGGCCGTCGAACATCCAGAACGTGACGAAAATTCCGACCGCCAGGAAGGACGCCAGCTTGACGATGGATTCGGCTGCGATCGCCAGCATCAGACCGTCCTGATGCTCGGTCGCGTCGATGTGGCGGGTGCCGAACAGCACCGCGAATACCGCCATCGACATTGCGACATAAAGCGCCATGTCGCCGAGCAGCGGCTGAGCTGCGCCGGAGCCGATCGTGCTGTGAGCGATGATGGTTTCGAGCGACGATGACACCGCCTTGAGCTGGAGCGCGATGTAGGGAACCATGCCGACAATGGCGATCAGGGCGACCGTCGCGGCGACCGCCTGGCTCTTGCCGTAGCGCGCGGCGATAAAGTCGGCGATCGAGGTGATGTTCTGCGCCTTGGCGAGCCGCACCACGCGCGCGACCAGCGGCGTGAACAGGCCGATCATCAGCACCGGACCGATATAGATGGTGAGGAACTCGTAGCCGCTGCGCGACGCCGAGCCGACCGAGCCGAAGAACGTCCACGATGTGCAGTAGATCGCAAGCGACAGCGGATAGATCAGCAGCCGCGCCCGGCCCTCGCGGCCCAGGCCGCGCATGCGGTCGCCGTAGCTCGCCACCAGGAACAGAAGCCCGATGTAGCCGAGCGCAACGGCGATAACGACCCAGCCTTGCAGCATTGGCGTGTCCCACCCGGCATTTTGGCCGGTGTACGGGCGCTCAGGCCCGTCCCTGCAGGGCCAATCATCACAGAACCCGCGGTCTTGTCCACCATTCAGGAGCGGCGATAAAGTCCATGGATTGTCAGGCACTTAACATAAATCGGGGAGCCAGCCATGCTGCAGAAATTCCAGGAATTCGCGATCAAGGGCAATGCCTTCGACCTCGCGGTCGGCGTATCATCGGCGCGCTTCGGCGGATCGTGTCATCGCTGGTCGGCGACATTTCATGCCGATGATTGGCGCCGTCACCGGAGGGCTCGATTTCAGCAACTACTTGGTCCCGCTGTCGCACAAGGTCACTGCTGACACCCTGGTCGAAGCGAAGAAGCAGGGCGCGGTGCTGGCGTGGGGCAATTTCCTGACCCTCGTCATCAATTTCCTGATCGTCGCCGCCGTGTTGTTCGGCTTCGTCAACTTGATCCAGCATTTTCGCCAGAAGGATGCCGAGAAACCGCCGGCGGCGCCGTCCCGGCAGGAGGTGCTGCTGACCGAAATCCGCGATCTGCTGGCGAGGCGGTAGCGCGCTCCCTCCCCTTGAAAAGGGGAGGGTTTGGGGTGGGGATCATTCTTTTGAAAGCGGTTGATTTTGATCCCCACCCGGTCCGGGCCATAGCGCGTCGAAGACGCGCGTGAACGCGCTTTCGTGCCCGGCGACCTCCCCGTTTTCAAGGAGAGGTAAGAGTGCTCGCGGCGAGGGCGAAGCACATGCGATTGCCCGCCCCCGGCGGGGAGGGATGAAGAGTCGTGTGCCGAGCCACGTCGATTCAACCTGAAACGATCGCGCTCTATGCCCGGCCATGACGGCCTTGCGTCGTTTGACGCGTTGCCTGCATCCCGGCATTGATCGCGCGATGGCGTTTTCCGACCCTTTTCGGCACGAATGGCGGCGCGCTGCCGAGACGCTGGCGATCGCGGCGGCCGGCGGGCTGACGCTGAACTGGCTGGGCTTTCCCGCGGGCCTCGTCACCGGCTCGCTGCTTGGGTGTGGCGACGGCGGCGCTGTGCGGCCGGCCGGTGCACGTGCCGGTGCCGCTGTCGCGGGTGATCTCGGTGCTGGTCGGCATTTCGCTCGGCGCGGTGGTGTCGCCGGAGACGCTGAAGGGCCTCGCCGCGTTTCCGGCTGAGCGTCGCGGTGCTGGCGGTCTCGACGCTGTGCATGATCACGGCGACCAGCTCGTATCTGCGCTTCGTGCACGGCTGGGACGCGCAATCGGCGCTGTTCGGCGCGAGCCCCGGCGCGCTCGCGCAGGTGATGACGCTTGCCGCCGAATACAAGGCCGATCTCCGCGCCATCGCCATCGTGCAGACCATGCGTGTGGTGGCGCTGACGCTCGGCATTCCGGCTGGCCTGCGCTACTTCGGCATGACCGTGTCCGGCGGCGGGCTGATGGCGCGCTTCATCGCCGCCGGACCGCCATCGATCCCGGAGCTTCTCGTTCTCGTTGTTTGCTCGACGGCGCTGGCGTGGCTGGTGTTCCGGCTGCGGCTGCCGGGCGGGCTGATGTTCGGCGCGATGATGGCCTCCGCCATCTTGCACGGCGGCGGCTTTATCCACTCCATCCTGCCGTGGTGGGTGGCCTATGCCGGCGGTGATCGGCATCGGCGCCGTCACCGGATCGCGCTTCGCCAACACCGATCCGTATACGCTGCTCCGCTTTCTCGGCGCGGCGCTGGGGTCGTTCGCGGTGGCGATGACGATTGCGGCGCTTTCCGTGCTGCTGCTGACGACATTCTTGTCGGTGCGCGCCGCCGACGCGGTGCTGGCGTTCGCCCCTGGCGCGCAGGACACCATGATGGTGCTGGCGCTGGCGCTGCACCTCGACCCGGTGTTCGTCGGCGCGCTGCAGCTGTCGCGGTTTCTGCTGGTGTCGATGCTGGTGCCGTTCCTGGCGCACCGGCTCAGCGGGCTGCCGGACTGACACGCCCCGAAGTGGACGATCGACGGCTGGACGCGATGCTGCCCGGAAGGCGAGGCATCCAGACAAGGCGTACTGGATCGCCCGCATTCGCGAGCGATGACGCCGCGTCTATTCCGGCCGCGAGCGGGCGCTGCTTCAGCGGCAGGCCGAGCTCCTGCCAGACGTCGACCAGCGCCTCGGCGAGCGCGTCGATCAGCGCGTCGTCGTGATACGGCGACGGCGCGATGCGCAGCCGCTCGGTGCCCTTCGGCACGGTCGGATAATTGATCGGCTGGATGTAGATGCCGTGCGCGGACAGCAGCAGATCGCTCGCCGCCTTGCACTTCTCCGGATCGCCGACCATCACCGGCACGATATGCGTCGGCGTGTCCATCACCGGCAGGCCGGCCGCGGTCAGCACCGCCTTGACCCGCGCCGCGCGCTCCTGATGGCGCTCGCGCTCCCAGGTCGAGGTCTTGAGGTGCCGGATCGCGGCGACCGTCGCCGCGCAGACCGCCGGCGGCAGCGCGGTGGTGAAGATGAAGCCCGGCGCGTAGGAGCGCACCGCGTCGCAGATCTCGGCGCTCGCCGCGATATAGCCGCCGAGCGAGCCGAACGCCTTGCCGAGCGTGCCCTCGATCACGTCGATGCGGTGCATGGCGCCGTCGCGCTCGGCGACGCCGCCGCCGCGCGGGCCGTACATGCCGACCGCGTGAACCTCGTCGAGATAGGTCATGGCGTCGTAGCGCTCGGCCAGATCGCAGATCGCGTTGATCGGGGCGATGTCGCCGTCCATCGAATAGATGCTCTCGAACGCGATCAGCTTCGGCCGGTCGCCGGCCGCCTTCAGCAGCTCTTCGAGATGGGCGAGATCGTTGTGGCGGAAAATCTGCTTCTCGCATTCGGCGTTGCGGATGCCCGCGATCATCGAATTGTGGTTGTAGGCGTCCGACAGGATCAGGCAGTTCGGAATGAGCTTGGCGATGGTCGAGATGCCGGTCTCGTTCGAGACGTAGCCCGAGGTGAACACCAGCGCCGCCTGCTTGCCGTGCAGGTCGGCGAGCTCGCGCTCCAGCTCGACCAGCGGATGGTTGGTGCCGGCGATGTTGCGGGTGCCGCCGGCGCCGGTGCCCATGCGGGTCGCGGTCTCGACCATGGCGCCGATCACCTTCGGATGCTGGCCCATGCCGAGATAGTCGTTGGAGCACCAGATCACGACCTCGCGGGGGCCGTTCGGCGGAGTGCCAGACGGCATGCGGGAAGCGGCCGGCGATGCGCTCGAGGTCGGCAAACACCCGGTAGCGCCGCTCGTCCCGCAAGCGGTTCAGGGCGTCGGCGAAAAACGCATCGTATTTCATGGAAATCCCAGGCCTCTTCCGGCCGCATTTTTCGGCGTTTGCTGCGCCCCGAGGTCTCCTTTTTAGAAGGCTTCCACGCTGCTTGTCGAGCGGCTATTTGCGCCGAAACCCTCCGGGATTGTCTTCGACCTTTGCTTGATTTGTCGGCGGAATAACACGGCCGTTGCTCTTGCCGCGACCGCCGGCCGCATAATCCGACCGATCGGCCGGAGAGGGCCCGCCATGCACAAGATTTCCATCTCGCAATCGGTGATCGACCGGGTGGTGGCCCGCCGCGGCCGCGAGCACATTTTCGACGATCTCGTCCCGGCCAAGACCGCGCTGGTCGTGGTCGACATGCAGAACGGCTTCATGGTGCCCGAGCGTCGGCGCATGCGCCCTGCGCGATGGCGCACGAGATCGTGCCCAACATCAACCGGCTGGCGCAGGCGGTGCGCGACACCGGCGGCGCGGTGATCTGGATCCAGACCGCCTACACCGACGAGACGCTGACAAGCTGGTCGACGCTCTACGAGCATGATCGGCCGAAGGGGCGCCGAGCGGCGGAAGTTCTCGCTGTCGCCGAGCAACAAGGGCTACGAGATTTTCCCCGACCTCAAGGTCGAGCCGGCGGACCTGATCGTCGAGAAGAACCGCTACAGCGCCTTCATCCAGGGCTCGTCGGACATCGAGGCGGTGCTGCAAGAGCCGCGGCCTCGACACGCTCCTGATCACCGGCACGGTCACCAACGTCTGCTGCGAGTCGACCGCGCGCGACGCCATGATGCGGAACTACAAGACCGTCATGATCACCGACGGCAACGCCGCCAACACCGACGAGGACCACAACGCGGCGCTGAACAATTTCTATCTGACCTTCGGCGACATCATGTCGACCGACTTCGCCATCGGCTGCCTCAAGCGCAACGCGCAGAAGGGCCTCGCCGCGGCGGAATAGGTCGTCTGAGCATGTTTGTTTTGGTCGAAGCGGTCACGGCATCGGCAGTGCGCTCCCTCTTACCTCCCCTTTTCAAGGGGAGGGTAAGAGGCTGCGGCAAACCGCAGTTCAATCTGAAAGCGACTCCGCTCTAGCAGGTCTGCTGATAAAACGTCGGAACAGGTGTGGCGGACGAGCAATATCCGAATCAAAGGCCGTCTCGATTTCAAATCTATCTTGCGTCCCAGGTTCGAATCTCAAATCATTGCTGCTCACGATACCCTCCCAAAAACCTTTTTCAGCAGCCTGCTAGTCCTTCAGCTCGCTGAGACCCGGCATCAGTACGCGTTCGAGGGCGAACGACTTGTCGATGTTGCCGGCGGCCTTCTCTACGTCGAACACGTTCTGCAGTTTCTTGCGCGAGATCTTGCTGCCCGGCTCGAAATAGTCGATGCGATGGAGAAAGTCGTAGCTCGCCTCGGCATCCTCCTTGCTCGATCGGGCGACCTTGACCAGGAGCTCGACCGCCTCGGCGCGATGCGCCGGGTCGGCGAGCCAGGCCACGCTTTTGTCGGTCGCGGCAAGGACGCGTTTGGCGGCCGACATGTTCGCGGCCGCCCAGCGCCGGTTCACCGCCATGCCGGTGAACGGCAGGTCCTTCACGAAATCTGCCGCGAAGCCGAGCGTCGGATAGCCCACCTTTTGCGGCCTGGAAATTGAGCGGCGGCAGCACGACGGCAGCGTCGGCGACGCCGGCCTTGAGCGCTGCATAGCGCGCGGCCGCGACGCCGGCCGATATGATCTCGTAGTCGCCCTTCTTGAGGCCGTTGGCCTCCATCATCCGCACGAAATAGACGGTGGTGATGTCGTTGGGCGCTCCGGAGGAGATGGTCTTGCCCTTGAGGTCGGCGATCGACTTGATCGGGCTTGCCGATCAGCACGTAAGGCGCGGAGTTGCCGACGATGCGGATCAGCGCCAGCGGCGCGCCCTTTTCGATGGCATGGATCGGATCGGTGATGCCGACGCTCAACGCCACGTCGAGCGAACCGCCGGTGAGCTGCTGGGTCACGGCTGCGCCGCTCTGCGCGAAGTTGAGCTCGAGGTCGAGATTCTCGGCGGCGAAGAAGCCCTTGTGCACGGCGACGTAGATAGCCCAGAGCGGAGCCTGGCCGCCGAGCGAGCCGGCGATCACCTTGTCGGCGGCGCGGGCGGTCGAAGCGAGCGCCAGCGCAAGCATCAGCAAGGTGCAGCACAGCACAGCCCGAACGATGGTCATGTGCGAAGCTCCCGTGTCCGGCCGTCTGGCGGCGTCACGTGCCCGGAATTGGGATCGTGGTAGAGCTCGCCGACGATCCCGGTCACGCCGGGCTTTGACGGCGACAGATGGTAGCGGCCGTCGCGGTCGCGACCCAACCGTCCACCTTGTCGCAGCTCATCCAGGCCGCAGGCGATCTCGCGGCCGTCGTCGCTGCCGATGGCCTCGACGATGTCGGCGTAGAACATCGGCCCCGCCCCCAGCGCCTGCTCGATGGTCTGGAACCGCGCCGGGCCGCTCGAACACCTTGGCCGCGCTCCGGGTCAACGGAATCTCGCCGTCGCGGCCGAACGGCCTGGTGCAGTCGAAGCCCGACTTCGCCCCGGTGCGGCGGCCCTGCAGCGACGGGTCCATGGTCATCCCGACCATGCCGTGCAGGATCATCAGGTCCTGGTCGGCCTGGAAGCGGGTGCCGAGCGCCCACTCGACCTGCTTGTCGTTGCGGATGTCGATGTCCTCGTCGAACACGTAGATGTGCTTGAGCCGCATGATGCCGCCGAACAGCGCCGCGATCGCGGCCCGCGCCTCGCCGAACGAACGCTGCCGGATCGAGACGCGGAGCGTGTTCGAGCCGCCCGACGTCGTGCCGCAGCGACACCGCGACCGGCTCGCGCACCGCGGTCTTGAGGATGCGCATCGCCTCGGCCTCGGTGCGGATGGCGCTGATGTTCTGGCTGTCGGTCTGGTCGAGCACGAATGCCGAGCCGTGCTGCAGGGTCTGATGCAGCACGTCCTTGCGCATGGTGATGGCGGTGCAATGAAACACCGGGTCCATGTGGATCGCGCCGTAGTAGCCCATGTATTCGCCGAACGGCCCCTCCGGCTCGACATAGCCGCGCTCGTCGAGATAGCCCTCGAGCACCATCTCGGCGTCGGCCGGAACGAGGATGTCGTTGGTCAGGCTCTTGACCACCGCCGCGGTCTCGCCGCGCAAGGTCGCGACCAGCGACAGCTCGTCGCCGGGGCTGCGCATGGTGGCGGCGACGAAATCGAGCGGATGGGTGCCGCAGGTGAAGGTGATCGGCAGTTTCTCGCCGCGCGCCACGCAGGCGGTGTAGATGCGCTTCAGGTCGGACGGCGCGGTGACGTTGGTGCCGGTCTCGGTGCGGTTGCGCAGGCTCAGGCGGCGGCAGCCGACGTTGCGCCGCCCGGTCGCCGGATCGATGACGTAGTCGATCGCCGAGCTGAGATAGCAACTGCCGTCGAAGGCGTGATGCGGATAGAACGGCAGCTTGGTGAGGTCGACGTCCTTGCCGGTGATCTTGACCGCGTGCACCGGCGCCTCGCCGGAGGGGATTTCCACGACCTTCTGCGGGTTGGCGAGCCGCTTGAAATACTCGTCGTAGATTTTCTCCTCGGTGGTGTCGAACGCCGCGATCAGCCGCTTTCGGCTGCCCGCGGTCTTGGCGACGATCTCGGCCTGCTCCGGCCCGGCCTTCTTGAACAGCACCGCCTTCTCGGTATTTTCGATGATCGCGCCGAGCGAAGTCAGCGCCACCGGCTCGTCGTGGATTTCGACGTCGCCCATGTCGATCAGCCGGTCGACGAACCGGCGCAGCCGGTATTTTTCCAGGTCGATGTTGGCGGATTTCGGTGTGTTCATGGCATTCCCTCGGCGCTGGTATCGTCCAGTGCCAATGTACCGTTTCGAGTCGATCCTGTCGCGGCGTTGTCGCTGTGGGGAGCCTATTCCCGCCGATGCGAAATATTTCTGCCTGTCCCGGGCAATCCGAGGCTTGCTAGAATTCAATCCAACCCGAGAAAACCTGAACAATCTCGGACAATGCCAGGGAGGCTCACATGAAAATCGTCTCTGTATTTGGCTTGGTGGTGTCAGCCGCGGTGCTGTCAATCGGCTTTGGCTTGGACACACAGGCGCAGCAGCAGCACCCGCAGTCGCCGAACATGACATTCTTCGTCACCGGCTTCGGGCCCGGCAAGGGCGCCGATCTCGGCGGCCTCGAGGGCGCCGACCGGTACTGCCAGGAGCTGGCGCAGACGCGCGGCGCAGGCGGCAAGACCTGGCGCGCCTATCTGAGCACCCAGGCCGCCGGCGGCAAGCCGGCCGTCAATGCGCGCGATCGCATCGGCAACGGTCCGTGGCAGAACTTCAAGGGCGAGGTGGTCGCGAAGAACGTCGACGATCTGCACAGCGACAACAACAAGCTCGGCTCGCACGACCACGCTGACCGAGCGGGGCCAGATCATACCGGGCGTCGGCTACGCGCCGAACCGCCACGACGTCCTCACCGGCTCGCAGATGGACGGCAGCGCGTTTCCGGCCGGCGAAGATCGGACCTGCCGCAACTGGACCAGCAGCACCCAGGGCGCGGCGATGGTCGGGCCATATCGACCGCAAGGGTCTGCGCGACGACGCGGCGTCGAGGTCGTGGAATTCGTCGCATCCCTCGCGCGGGCCGGACGGCGGCTGCAGCCAGGCCGATCTGCGCGGCACCGGCGGTGACGGCTTGTTCTACTGCTTCGCGCAGTAGAGCGGTTCGCGGGATTTGCGATAGCGGCCGGGCCGGCGACGGCCCGGCCGCTGGCTATTTGAGCGATCGTCTTGCCGGGCCGATTGAACGCTTGGACGTGAAAGCCGGCCAGACACATTGTCATGCGCTGTCGCTTCGCTACGCTGGGTATGTTCCAAGGTGCGCGTGAATATTGAAGTCGGACATTGAGATGCGGAGCGAAAGCCATGCGATCCGAGACCGCTGAAGCTGTCGCTGTCCTTGACGCCGCGATCCGTTCGCGCCGATCGGTGCGTGCGTTCCGGCCCGATCCGGTGCCAAGACCGACGCTGATCGAGATCGTCGAAACCGCGCGTGCTGCGCCGAGCAACTTCAATTCCCAGCCCTGGCGCGTCCATATCCTGACCGGAGAGCCCAAGCGTGCGCTCGGCGAGGCGATGCTGCAAGCGCATGTGGAAAAACTGTCCCGCTGTTTTCGCCGTTCCCGCAGCCGGCGCCGCTGGATTGCGCCGCGCGGGTCGACGACTTTGGCCGGCGCTACTACCAGACGCTCGGCATCGACCGCGCCGACACGGCAGCCCGCGCGCGGCAGAGCGGCCGCGGCCTGGTGTTCTTCGACGCGCCGGTCGGGCTGATCTTCACAACTCAGGCCTCGCTCACCAGGCACAGTTGGCTCGATTGCGGACTGTTCGTGCAAAGCGTGATGCTCGCCGCGCATGTGCGCGGTGTGGCGACGTGCCCGCAGGTTCAGTTCGTGCGATTCCAGTCCATCATCGCCGAACACTTGAAATTGGGTTCCGACGAGCTGGTGACGTGCGGCGCGTCGTGCGGCTATGCGGACGAAGAGGCCGCGGTCAACCACATGGGCATGCCGAGGGAGCCGGTGGAGGGGCTAACGCGCTGGCTGGGTTTTGACGAATAGCCGTCGGCGGAGCCAATCGGATAGCACTGTCATCTGTGCCCCGCGCGGATCCCGGGACAATGGTGCTGCCGGTAAGGATTGAACTTACGACCTCCCCCTTACCAAGGGAGTGCTCTACCACTGAGCTACGGCAGCAGCCGGGAATAGCGCAGCGAATATCCGATCAATCGCCCGCTGTCGAGCCATCGCGGCCGGCTTGCCGGCGCCGTCGCGCATTCTTATCGGTAAGCGCATGGAGAAAGGTCAAAAGACCGGCCCATCCGGCAGCGCAAGGGCGATGCCGCGCGCGCCGAGCGGCTGAAGGCGGCGCTCCGGGAAAATCTCAAGCGGCGCAAGGCGCAGGCCAGGCGCCGCACGGACGAGCAGGGCGCGCCTCACGATTCCGCCGGAATTGTGCCGGACAAAGCCAAGGATTAGGCCGATAATCCTGCGGCTGGCGTAGGGGGGCACGGGGCATGGATCGCATTCGCATCGTCGGTGGCCGGCCGCTCATCGGGCACGATCCCGATCTCCGGCGCCAAGAACGCCACGCTGCCGCTGATGATCGCGAGCCTTCTCACCGATCAGACGCTGATCCTCGACAACGTGCCGCGGCTTGCCGACGTCGACCTGCTGCAGCGCATCCTGGCCAACCACGGCGTCGACATGATGGTGCCGGGCAAGCGGCCGGGCGAGATCGCAGGAGTTCGGCCACACGCTGCATATCTCGGCGTCGCGCATCGTCGACACCACCGCGCCCTACGATCTGGTCTCGCAAGATGCGCGCGAGCTTCTGGGTGATCGCGCCGCTGCTGGCGCGCATGGGCGAGGCCAAGGTGTCGCTGCCCGGCGGCTGCGCCATCGGCACGCGGCCGGTCGACCTGCTGCATCATGGCGATGGAGAAGCTCGGCGCGCAGATCGAGATCGACGGCGGCTATGTGATCGCCCGCGCCAAGAATGGCCTGAAGGGCGCCGAGATCAACTTCCCCAAGGTGACGGTCGGCGGCACCCACACCGCGCTGATGGCCGCGGTGCTGGCGCACGGCACCACCGTGATCGAGAACGCCGCGCAGGAGCCCGAGATCGGCGACGTCGCCGATTGCCTCAACAAGATGGGCGCGCGGATCATCCGGCGCCGGCACCCCGCGGCATCGATCGTCGAAGGCGTGACGCGGCTCGGCGGCGCGCGGCATCGCGTGCTGCCCGACCGGATCGAGACCGGCACCTATGCGATGGCGGTGGCGATGACCGGCGGCGACGTGCTGCTGGAAGGCGCGCGGCCGGAGCTGCTGCAGACCGCGCTCGATGTCATCGGCAGGACCGGCGCCGAGATCAGCGCAAACAATCGACGGCATCCGCGTCAAGCGCAACGGCGCCGGCATCGCGGCAGTCGATGTCACGACCGCGCCGTTCCCCGGCTTCCCGACCGACCTGCAGGCGCAGTTCATGGCGCTGATGACCAGGGCCAAGGGCACCTCGCGCATCACCGAGACGATCTTCGAGAACCGCTTCATGCACGTGCAGGAGCTGGCGCGGCTCGGCGCCGACATCCAGCTCGACGGCGAGACCGCGACCGTCGAGGGCGTCGACGCGCCTCAAGGGCGCGCCGGTGATGGCGACCGATCTGCGCGCCTCGGTGTCGCTGGTGATCGCGGCGCTCGCGGCCGAAGGCGAGACCATGGTCAACCGCGTCTACCATCTCGACCGCGGCTTCGAACGGCTGGAAGACAAGCTCGCCGCCTGCGGCGCCGTCATCGCGCGGGTCAGCGGGTAGCCGTTTCCCGCTGTCGCCGTATCGGTCGTCATCGCCCGCGAAAGCAGGCGATCCAGTACTCGAAGGCGCTTGAGATCAATCACAGGCGCAGGGGACACTGGATGCCCGCTTTCGCGGGCATGACAGGCCGGGAGACATGCGCGCGCTTTTTATTCCTCTGACGTTTCTTTTGGCTGCATTCGGCGCAATAGCCCATGCCCAGCCTGCACTGCAATGCACCGGCAATCAGAAATCCTGGGTCGTGGCCGAGCTGCTGTTCGGCCGCGAGCATGTCAGCGAGCGAAGCTGGAGCCGCTTCCTCGCCGCCGAGATCACGCCGCGCTTTCCCGATGGCCTCACGGTCTATGACGCCAAGGGGCAGTGGCGCCCGCCCGGCAGCAAAGAAATACGCCGCGAGCGCAGCAAGGTGGTGATGATCGCGATGCCGGCCGACGCCGGCAACGACGCGCGGCTGCAGCAGGTCATCGACGCCTACAAGGCGCGGTTCAGGCAGCTGTCGGTCGGGCTGATCGTGCGTCCGGCCTGCGTGTCGTTTTAGCCTTGCGGGGCCGCGGGGTCGTTCCTACCTTCCCGTGAGCATCGAAACCGAAGGTCCGGGCATGGGTCTGCTCAAGCTCGTCGCGCTCGACGAAGACGATATCGCCGTCATATCGGCGCATCTGCAGGACGCGGTAGCCAAGGCCGCCGATATCCGCTGGCGGCCGGCGGAAAAGCGGGTGATCGTCAGCCTCAACCGCTTCGACTGGGAGGCCGCCAACGGCGCGCTTCCGGAGTTTCGGCGGCGGCTTGCGGCGCTGCGCTTCGAGCGGGTGACGGCCTGCAAGTGCCGCAACTGTGCGGCGGCCGAAAAGAACCAGGTCTTCAACCTGCTTGCCGTCTCGTTCGAGCCGACCGACCTGCCGGCCGGTGTGGTGACGTTGACGTTCTCGGGCGGCGCGACGCTGCGCCTTGAGGTCGAGTGCCTGGAGGTCGAGCTCGCCGATCTTGGCCCGTCCTGGACGACGGAATCCTGCCCGATGCACTCCGTGGACGTCGAGCCAATCCAAGCCCCCGCGAGTGCATCCAAACAGGGTTGACGCACCGGCCCGCGCGGGCCATTGACCGTTGCATCCGGGCCCCTCCCGGCTGGACCGCGCGTCATGCCGATACGTCTCGACAGCCGAACTGCCGACTTCGCCGCGCGCTTTGCCGCTTTTCTCGCCACCAAGCGCGAGACCGCCGAGGATGTCGAGCAGGCGGTGCGGGCGATCATCGCGCAGGTTCGCAAGGACGGCGACCGCGCGCTGGTCGAGCTCAGCCGGAAGTTCGACCGCATCGATCTCGACAGGCTCGGGCTGCGCGTGTCACAGGCCCAGATCGATATCGCGGTGGAATCCTGCGATCTTCGCGCCTTCGACGCGCTCGCGTTGGCGCGCGAGCGCATCGAGGCCTATCACCGCCGCCAGAAACCCTCCGACGATCGCTTTACCGACGCGCTTGGCGTCGAGCTCGGTCATCGCTGGAGCGCGATCGAGGCGGTCGGCCTCTATGTGCCGGGCGGCACCGCGGCCTATCCGTCGTCGGTGCTGATGAATGCGGTGCCGGCCAAAGTCGCAGGCGTGCCGCGCGTCGTTATGGTGGTGCCGGCGCCGGACGGCAAGCTCAGCTCCCTGGTGTTGGCCGCGGCGAAGCTTGCCGGCGTCGATGAGATCTATCGCATCGGCGGCGCGCAGGCGGTGGCGGCGCTGGCCTATGGCACCGCGACGATCAAGCCGGTGGCGAAGATCGTCGGCCCGGGCAACGCCTATGTGGCGGCGGCGAAGCGCCTCGTGTTCGGCACCGTCGGCATCGACATGATCGCGGGACCGTCCGAAGTGCTGATCCTCGCCGACAAAAGCAGCAATCCGGACTGGATTGCCGCCGATCTGCTGGCGCAGGCCGAGCACGATGCCGCGGCGCAGTCGATCCTGATCACCGATGACGCCTCGCTCGCCGACACGGTCGAGAAGGCCGTCACCGCGCAGCTTTCGACCTTGCCGCGCGGCGCCGTGGCGGGCGCGTCGTGGCGCGACTTCGGCGCGATCCTGCTGGTGAAGAATTTCGACGAGGCGATCCCGCTGGTCGACGCGCTCGCGCCCGAACATCTCGAAATCGAGACCGCCGACCCGGAAAAACTCGCCGGAAAAATCCGCAACGCCGGCGCGATCTTTCTCGGTGCGCACACGCCCGAGGCGATCGGCGACTACGTCGCCGGCTCCAACCACGTGCTGCCGACCGCGCGTTCGGCGCGGTTCTCGTCGGGCCTCGGCGTGCTGGACTTCATGAAGCGCACCTCGATCCTGAAGTGCGGACCGGAGCAGCTCGCGGCGCTCGGGCCGGCCGCCATTGCGCTCGGCGAGGCCGAGGGTCTCGAGGCGCATGCCCGCTCGGTCGCGATCCGCCTGAACCGGCGATAATGTGGTAGAATGGATTCGTAGCCTTCCGGTCGCGAGAATGCGTTATGACCCTGACCGATGTCGACGCAAAGTCTTTGAAGCAGCGGCTTCCGGCCGGTTTGCTGGATCGCATCGTTGAGCACCTCAATCCGCAGCGCATCATAGTGTTTGGCTCGCAGGCTACCGGAAACACACACGGGGACAGCGATTGGGATTTGCTCGTGGTGGTGGACGATGACACGCCGACCGAGCGCGTCAATTGGCGAGGCATCCACAAGGCGCGAGAGGGTGTTCATGGGGCCATTGATCTGATTCCGTGCCGTGCGGCTACCTTTGAAGACCGACGGGACATTATTGGCTCGCTGCCCTGGATAGCCGAAAACGAGGGTGTCGTTGTTTATGAGCGGCCCCAGACCGGTTGATCCTCACCAGTGGGAAGAAGTCGAGCGATGGCTCAATCGGATTCTCGACGATCTGAGCATGGTCGATGCTGCGTTGGCACAACCCTCGCCATCCGTGTACGGTGCCTCGCTCCATTGTCAGCAAGCCGCCGAAAAAATCGCGAAGGCGGTTCTGATAGCGTTCAGTGTGAAGCCGCCGCGAATTCACGATCTGCAACAGCTTGGCGAGTTGTTGGAGACGGTTCATCCCGCTATCGGGATGGAGATCCAGGATTTGGCGCAACTTACAAGCTGGTATACGGCTGCGCGCTACCCCGATGTATTGTCTGACGCTCAGCCTTCATTGCAGGAAATTCGATCGGCATTGACGGTATTGCGTGCACTCTATGATCGGGTCATGGCTCTCGCCCCCGGCGAATAATGATCCAAGCCAAATCATCCAATAGAAACCGTCTCGTCGCCATCACGCTCGACGAAGGCTCGATCGGCCGTTCCAGTCCGGATGTCGAGCACGAGCGCGCCACCGCGATCTACGATCTGGTCGAGGAAAACTTCTTCGCGCCGGTCGGCCACAAAGGCGGCCCATACGCGCTCGGCCTCAGCCTCAAGGAAAACCGCCTGGTGTTCGACATCAGGCTCGCCGACGGCAAGCCGGTGATCGCACATCTTTTGTCGTTGACGCCGTTCAAGCGCATCATCAAGGACTACTTCCTGATCTGCGACAGCTATTACGCGGCGATCCGCTCGGCTGCGCCCACCCGGATCGAGGCGATCGACATGGGCCGTCGCGGCCTGCACGACGAGGGCTCGCGGATTTTGCAGGACGCCATCGGGCGCAAGATCAAGGTCGATTTTGACACCGCGCGCCGCCTGTTCACGCTGGTCTGCGTGCTGCATTGGAAGGGCTGAGCGTGGATGGTGGAGGGCGCGCCGCGCAGCACGAGACCGCAGGCGGTGCTGTTTGCCTGCGCTTTCAATTCGGTGCGCTCGCCGATGGCGGCGGGCCTGTTCCGGCAATTCATCGGCCGGACGACCTATGTGGCCTCGGCCGGCGTTCGCAAGCGTGCGCTCGATCCATTCGCAATCGCCGTGACCGAGGAGGTCGGCATCGACATCGCCAGGCACCGGCCGATGACGTTCGAGGAATTGGAAGACTGGGAGGGCCTCAACTTCGATCTGATCGTGACGCTGTCGCCGGAGGCGCATCACAAGGCTCTGGAGCTGACGCGCACCATTGCCGCCGAGGTCGAATACTGGCCGACGTCCGACCCGACCGCAGTGGAGGGCACGCGCGAGCAGCGGCTCGCCGCCTACCGCGACGTGCGCGATCAACTGGCCGCGCGCATCAAGAGCCGGTTCGGCTGGCGGCGAGGCGGCAATGAGTAGGCCTGCGAGCTCGGTTGTCCGTCTGGGTGAATTCCGCTAAGCAATCCGCAGGAACGCCAGCGCAGCGATGATCATCGGCCGCCCCAAATTCGTGCTTGCATCCGGCTCGCCGCGCAGGCTGACGCTGGTCAACCAGGTCGGCATCGAGCCCGACGCGCTGCGGCCGGCCGATATCGACGAACTGCCCAAGCGCGGCGAACTGCCGCGCGCGCTCGCCAACCGCCTGGCCCGCGAGAAGGCGGAGGCCGCGCTTGCCGCGGTCAAGCTCGACGACGAGCTCACCGGCTCCTACATCCTGGCCGCCGACACCGTGGTGGCGGTCGGCCGCCGCATCCTGCCGAAGGCCGACCTGCTGGACGAGGCCGCGCAGTGCCTGCGGCTGCTCTCCGGGCGCAATCATCGGGTGCACACCGGCGTCTGCCTGGTGACGCCCAAGGAAGCCTTCCGCCAGCGGCTGGTCGAGACCCGGGTGCGCTTCAAGCGGCTGTCCAATACCGACATCGAGGCCTATCTGGCCTCCGGCGAATGGCGCGGCAAGGCGGGCGGCTATGCGGCGCAGGGGCTGGCCGGCAGCTTCATCGTCAAGATCGTCGGCTCCTACACCAACGTGGTCGGCCTGCCGCTCTACGAGACGGCGACGTTGTTGTCCGGCGAAGGCTTTCCAATTCACTTCGGCTGGCTCAACGCGGTTTAGTGCCCAGCCGCGCACGCACATCCTGTCCACGTCGTGCTCGGCCTTGTGCTACGGCCATGACGGCGGAGAGATCGAAGTGAACCTCGCACTGCACCTCGAACGCGCCGGCCACGACGATCCGCAGCGTTCCGCGCTCGGCTTTGGCACGCGGGTGCTGCGCAGCTATGGCGAGGTTGCGGGCCGGGTGGCGCGGCTGGCGGGCGCGCTGCGGGGGATGGGGCTTGCACCCGGCGATTGCGTCGTCGTCGCTTCAAAAAATTGTCCCGACTACGTCGAGGTGCTCTACGCGATCTGGCACGCGGGGCTTGCCGCCGTTCCGGCCAATGCCAAGCTGCACGGCTCCGAGCTTGGCTACATCATCGAGCAATCCGGCGCGCGGGTGTGCTTCGCCACCGGCGGGCTCGATGCCGAGATCGCGCCGCACGCGCCCGCAAGCCTGGAGCGGCTGATCGTCATCGGCGGCGCCGAATACGAAAAAATGTTCGCCGCCGACCCAGTGGCCGTCGCCCCGCGCGACGGCGGCGATCTTGCCTGGCTGTTCTACACGTCGGGCACCACCGGCAAGCCGAAAGGCGCGATGCTGACCCACAAGGTGCTGGCCGCGGCGACCGACGCCTACCTCACCGAGGTCGATGTGGTCTCGCCGGGCGATCCGATCCTGCACGCCGCCCCGATGAGCCACGGCTCCGGGCTCTACATCATGGCGCATGTCATGCGGCGCGGCGTCAACGTCGTCCCCGAAATCGGGCGGCTTCGAGCCTGCGGAAATCTTCGAGGCGTTCCGCGCCTGGCCGCGAACCTCGATGTTCGCGGCGCCGACCATGGTCAAGCGCCTGGTCGAAAGCGGAGCCGAATGCCCGAGCGAGAACATCCGCACCATCGTCTGGGGCGGCGCGCCGATGTATGTCGAGGACGCGCGGAAGGCGCTCGACCGGTTCGGGCCGCGGCTCGCGCAGATCTACGGGCTCGGCGAATGCCCGATGACGATCACGACGCTATCGAAGGCGGAGGTTGCGGCGCGCGACCATCCGCGCTGGATGGAGCGGCTGGCTTCGGCCGGGCGGCCCTACCGCTGCGTCGGGGTCAAGGTCGCCGGCGAACAGGACGCGCCGCTGCCGGCCGGCCAGAGCGGCGAAATCCTATGCCGCGGCGACGTCGTCATGGCTGGCTATTGGCAGAATCCGGAGGCGAGCGCGGCCACGCTCAAGGGCGGGTACCTCCACACCGGCGACATCGGCGCCTTCGACGCCGACGGCTATCTGACGATCAAGGATCGTTCCAAGGACATGATCATCTCCGGCGGCTCCAACATCTATCCGCGCGAGATCGAGGAGGTGCTGCTCAAGCACGGCCGGGTGCGCGAGGCGTCGGTGATCGGCCGGCCCGATCGCGAGTGGGGCGAGGTGGTGGTGGCTTACGTGGTCGGGGACGCTGCGCCGGCCGAGCTCGACGCGCTGTGCCTCTCCTCGATCGCGCGCTTCAAGCGGCCGAAGGATTATGTGTTCGTCGAGGCATTGCCGAAGAACAACTACGGGAAGATATTGAAGACCGAATTGCGCGCGATGGACGGCAAGCGTGGCGCCGGTTGATTCTCCGTCATTCCGGGGCGCGCCCAACGGGTCCGGCCCAATTGGGCCGGCCCGATGACAAACTCCGGCGCGAACCCGATCCATAACCCCTGTGGTGCCAAGACAATCGCTGCAGGGGTTATGGATTCCGGCTCTCGCTTCGCTCGGCTGGAATGACCGCGGAGAGGCTTTGCGCCTGCGGCAATAACGACTACATCACTCCCCATGCCCAACTCCGCCGTGACATCGCCCGCCTGTCCGATCTGCGGCAAGCCGCGCGTGCAGCAGTTCCGGCCGTTCTGCTCCAAGCGCTGCGCCGACGTCGATCTCAACCGCTGGCTCAAGGGCGTCTATGCCGTGCCGGTGACCGAGACCGACGACGAGGACGGCGACAAGATCGAGGACGAGCCGGCCGGGCGGTGAGCTGTTGAACGGTTGAAGCAAACCCCGTTCGTTCCCGCGGACGCGGGAACCCAGTCTTTGCAAAAAAGCCGGGCCCCCGCTTTTCGCCTTCGCGCTCCGCGCTTCGGCGGACTCCAAGCCCGCCGAAGCTCGCAGAGCGAGCGGAGGCGGGTCGCGGGGGCGAACGGAGTATGCTTCAGCGACGAACGAACATGTTCTAAGCTTCCCCATCAAGGCGCCGCAGAGCGTCCGGCCCGGGAGAACGCCATGCTCGATCGCCGCCGCGTCATGCAGCTTGCGTCCGCGTCGGCGCTGATCGCGGCGTTGCCGCGTGCCGCGCCGGCGGCGCCCGCATGGCCGGCGCGCTTCGTCAAGCTCGTGGTGCCGTTTCCGCCGGGCGGCGGCACCGACGCGATTGCCCGCGTCGTCGCCGTCAAACTCTCCGCCATTTGGGGCCATGAGATGGTGATCGAGAACAAGGGCGGCGGCGCCACCTCCATCGGCACCGACGCGGTCGCCAAGGCCGACCCCGACGGCTACGCCGTGCTGCTGCAATCGGTGCCGCTTGCGGTGAACAAGTATCTGTTCGCGACGCTGCCCTACGATCCGGTCGCCGACCTCGCGCCGGTCAGCATGATCTGCGACTATCCCAATGTGATGTGCGTGCCGATGTCGTCGCCGGCCAAGACCGTGCAGGAGTTCATCGACTACGCCAGGGCCAATCCCGGCAAGGTGACCTATGCCTCGTCGGGCTTCGGCACCTCGGTGCATCTGTCGGGCGCGCTGTTCAACCGCATGGCCAAGGTCGAGCTGCGCCACATCCCCTATCGCGGCGCCGGCCCGGCGTTCAACGACCTGATCCCCGGCCGCGTCGACGTGATGTTCAACAACATCGGCTCGGTCATGCCCTTCATCAAGGGTGGCAAGCTCCGCGCCCTCGGCGTCACCTCGGCAAAGCGCGCCACGGCGCTGCCGGATGTGCCGACGGTATCGGAGGCGGGCGTGCCTGGCTTCGACGTGACCGGCTGGTATGGGTTCTTCGCGCCGGCGCGAACGCCGCAGGAGATCGTCGCCAAATTCCATGCCGACACCGTCGCGGCGCTGGCCGATCCGGTGATCCGGCAGCGGCTCGATACGCTCGGCGTCGGTGTGGTCGGCTCGACGCCGGAGCAATTGCGCGCGTTCCTGAAGGCCGAGATGGACAAGTGGGGCGCGATCATCCGCGAGGCCGGGATCAAGGCGGAATGACCGAATTCGCGGCGTTTGCCGGCGGTCGCGCCGGTTGCCGCCGCCTCCTGGACAGGCCGAAATCGAGCCTCTATAAACCCCCGCCTACCCCTCAAAGCCCAGGTAGCTCAGTTGGTAGAGCACTGCACTGAAAATGCAGGTGTCGGTGGTTCAATTCCGCCCCTGGGCACCACCACCTATTCCAACTCTTGATTTCGTCGGTGAATTCCGGAAAATGTCCCACTCGCGCAAAAAGTGGGACACGCTTTTGTTCTGTTCTTCTTTAATTTTCGAGCAAGTGCATCGCGGCTCTCCGCGAGGCGCCGTTGATCCGCGTTGCGCGTGTATCGCTCCGCTTCTTCAACGTGTCCCAACCGAAAATCGCCATGAGTTGCCGTGACGTTGCGCCATTGTTCGCGGCGATGGTCGCCCCTGCCTTGCGTAGGCCGTGAGCGGAGCAATGCGGAAGCTCGCTTGATCGCACCAATCGCGGAACTTGTTACCGAAACCAGCGTCCGTGAATGGACGGCCCCAATCGTTCACCAGGAACGTAAGATCGCCGCAAGGGGTGGCATCAATGATTTGCTGCAATGCCGGCAGGATCGGCAATGTGAGCCGCTTGGGCTTACGATTGCGCCCCTTGTGTTGTGTGAACGTGAGCTTGCCGCCCTTGGCGTGTTGCTTGCCAAATCGGATCACGTCCGAGCGCCGTTGCCCTGTAAACAGCAAGAGCGCTAGTGCGAGCCGCGCTTTGCATCCAATCGCGTGGCGTTGCCTCGAATTGCTGAACTTCTTCCGTGGTCCAAGTGTGGAAGCCTTGAGCCGGATTTGAAATATTCGACATCACGGGCTGGATTGCCTGGCGCGAGCTTCTTTTTGATTCCGAATTTGAAGACTTGCCGCATAGCTTTCACACGGCCATTCGCGGCCTCGGGCGTGTGAATTTTTTGGTCGCGCAAGACCTCAACTGTGTCGGCCGTCATGCGTGAAAGTGGAAAATCGCGAAAGAATTTAGAAGCGCCCGGCGCGATAGGTTCATCAAACGTGCCTTCAAGGATCAATCGGCGGACGTGTTGGGTACGGGTATCCAAACGCTTGTAGTCAGCGCATTCCGCGAAATAGCGGACACACAGCCAGCGCCATGTGCCGGGCGTGACGGCGCGCGACCGTGAAGTGGCGGCAATCTCAACGCCCTTGGCTGCGTCATATTCCGCCATGAATTCCGGCGTCCAAGGCGTACCGCGAATGCGAACCTTGGGCCTACCCTTGGCACGAAAATAAATTCGTATATTGCCGTGCCTATCACGGTCCTCAGTGCAGCCGGGGGGAAGTCTGCGAGGCATGGTGGGGGATTCTAGCTCGTTCATAGCGAGGCCCGCCACTCTTCTACGTCATCGTAAAACTCTGCAGGAAAAGCGTCGAATGCGTCATCTAAAGTCCGAATATCCCAGACTTTTCGACCATCAATAAGCTTCGCAGGGCCAACCCGACCGTCCTTGCGCAATTCATCGAATTTGCTGGGCGAAATACCAAGATAGATCGCAGCCTCTTCGCGTGAGAGGCCCCGCCGAGGGCTTGAACTTTTTATTGTCCGGGTGCTCATCGTGGTTTCGAGAATTCTCAAATCCTAGGAGGTATCCCCACCTCGAAAGGCGCTGAAGATGTTGTCCAATTTCGAAGTGGGGACGATCCCCAGTTCCTCAGGCGAGCTGTGTAAGCAGCAACTGTAGTTTCTCGCGATAGCACGCCACAAACTGTTGCTGCTCTTGACCGGCCAGTTGAGCGAACTTCGCCTTGGCTTCTTCAAGGCCTTCGCGAATGCCCTTGCGAACACTGCTAACAGTCTTGTGATCAACTCCAGCGAAACGAGCCACCGCGCGATCACTGGCAGTTGGCCTTAGGCGAATGTATTTCAGCACCACGCCTTTCTTTTCATCGTTGGTCTGCTGTCTTCGGTTGTTCATGCTGGCGATAAACTGTTCCGCTGAGCCTTCAACAGCTGGGTTGAATTCACGGAATTTGGGTATGATTCCGGCATCGAGACAGGCTTTCATCCGAATTCCTTCCGTCGAGAACTTCGCCTTGATACATGACGATTGGCTCTCTTTGTCCGTGAGCCTTGATGTCCTCGACCAGTCTTTCGTAAGCATCGCCCTCCATCATTGGATTTAGGTCCGCGAGAGGGTGAATTTTGTAGTCATTCATTGTCTGCTCCTTGTGTATTGCTGTTTGCCGACGCGCCTGCACGCGCGTTCAACGGCGTAATGCAATTGCACAAGCGCCCAACGAGTGCGAGGAACAGAATTGGAAATTAATCAGAGGCTATTTTGTACGGAGCGCGATTTCGTGACGCACATACTTACGGAACGCATTGTCAGAGAGGAGTGCATCACTGATAGATCGCCGCCATTTGGCAGGCTCTAATTCACCGATTGGGTCATTTCCCGATGCTTGCCAATAGTCATCACAAATGCTCTGCACCGTCGAATTGCTAGCGCTTGGAAAGTGGCCGTGCACAGCATTCCATGCCTCGATCACAATGCTTGCGCAGACAGTTCTGCCAGCGATCTTTGCTCTACCTTTCTTAGCCGTCCGACCCGGCTGCAAGAATTTGTCGCAAAATGCCAAAACCTGTTTCATCATCGTTATAGCGCCAGGCTCTTCCGGCCCACGATCGGATAAAGGTTGATCAAGAGGCAGATTGAGCAGGCTCAGGTGACTAGATGCTCTTAGAAACGTCTCTGCAGCCTTACGCAGTTTGCTGATATCGCCCCGAATGGATTTCTTTGGAGCCACTTGTGCATTGTGAATGTCGGTTTCGATCTGGATAGCAAGCGCCGCAAGAACATTCCCTAAGCGGGCGTCACCGATGCTCCGCGCGATATCGGCGAATGCAGCTTTAGACATCGCCAGCCCGTTTCCCAAATCGATGTACGGCGCTCATCAGCATAGCGCGCTGGCGACGTTTAGCGCGTTCTGTGGATGGGATAAACCATTGATATCACTTGACTTTTGCTCGTAAGAATAGTAGAATGATTTCAATAACATAGGTGATGGGCCCGCAGACGGCGATGACAAAATACTGCGAATGGTGGCCGCTCTGTTTGTGCGCCGACAAGTGGCGGCATTGGCAGGCCGCGCTGTCGGAATGGAACGACCCTAGGTTGCCACCGCCATCGACCTATCAAACCGAAATCGCCGAGCAAGACATCTTCCTGATGCTCGCGTGCACATCACACAACTGCCCCGACATTCAAATTCGACGCTGGGCTGGCCGACAGTTGTTGCATCCAGTGTTCGCGCAAACGGAGGAACGGCTAATACGGCAAAGCCAATGACGGAGCCAAACATGATGACGCGAGAGGAACGGCGAAAATTAATCGAGAGCATTGATCTTGGGCCTGAACCTCCGAGGGTAAAGCCTAGGTGCAACACCGGAGCAGAGATTGTGCCGTGGCCAAAGCGGCTTTCGGATACTCAGCTACAGCGAATTATCCATGCGTGCTGGGAAAGGGCAGTCGCCGAGAGGCATCGATTAAGCGACTGCGACACCGCAAGGAATGGCGTAGCGTGATGGGCATACTGAAGGTTGCCCCAAAGTCTGCGGAAGCGCTTGGGCAGTTAGTTACTTCTGGCGATTGGAATGGAGCCGTTGAAATAGCCAAGGCAATTGCGATTGATTGCCCCGATGACGCAACCACCGAAGATCGGGTGTGCGATCAGTTCAACAGTGTCTGGGGCAACGAGGCCGACAAAAAATCAAGGAGCTATGGTCCCGAGCTAGGGCCGAAGCGAAGTCGGCTCAGCCGAAGGCAGGGGCTTCTTTTATTTTGCCCAAGCTACAACCTGAGGCTGACGAGGAGAAAAAGATCGCGCCAGAAGCTGTGCCTCTGGTCGTGGCAGAGCCAGCAGCGCCAGATCATGGCAGGGCAAAGGAAAGAACAGGGCCAGAGCCGAAGCCTGCGATCCAAAGCCTGTGCCCCGCACGGCATCCGAAGTGCTTGTCGATATGGATGCGCCGTATGAGGTCGCCCGACGCTTCCTGTTGGATCGATACCACCAAGGTGGCGTCGCCACGTTGCGATGGTGGTGTGGCGAATGGCGGAAGTGGAACGGCACTCACTACGCCGTAATGGAAGAGGACGAGCTAAGGGCCGAGCTTTACCGTTTCCTTGCAAGAGCCAACAGCGGCAAATTTGATCCGACGCCGAAGCATGTCAACGCAGTGATCGACGGGATCAAGGCCTGGGTGATGCTCAGCGCCGAAATTGAGGTTTCCACTTGGCTTGACGATGGCGAAGCGCCTTGGGGTGATGAGGCGATCATCTGTTGCAAGAATGGTGTGCTTCGGCTGATCGATGGGCAGATGTGGCCGCATCATCCGAGGCTGTTCGCGCTGAATGTGATCGAAACTGAATATCGGCCAGAGGCGCAATCGCCCAGGTGGGAGCAATTTCTTGATGAGCTTTGGGCCAACGATCAGGCATCTCGCGATGCGCTGCAGGAGTTCTTTGGGCTGGTGCTGACGGATGAAACGAGATTTCAGAAGGCCTTCATCCTGGTTGGGCCAGCACGCAGCGGTAAGGGAACGATTGCCAGGGTGCTCATGCATCTGCTTGGTCGTAACAACTATTGCGGGCCCAGCCTCAGTCAATTGGCGCAGCAATTTGGAATGCAGGGATTGATTGGAAAGAAACTTGCCGGTCTGCAGATGCGAGGCTCGACAATCGCGCAAATCAAAGCGTGATTACCGAAAAGCTGCTCAGCATCATCGGCGAGGATGTGCAGGACATCAAACAGGAAGAACAAGCCGTATTGGAGCGGGATCCTTCGGCTACGAGTGATCGTGTTTACAAATGGATTTCCTTATTTCAAAGACGATACTGGCGTAATCGCAACCAGGTTCATCATCTTACAAACGCTGGTGAGCTTCCTAGGTCGCGAGGACACACAGATTGGAAGGCAAACTTTCCACAGAGCTAAGCGGGATATTGAATTGGGCCTTGGTCGGGTGGCAACGGCTTGCCGCGCGCGGTAAATTCGACCCGCCCGGCAGCGGTGAACTCAATGACGAGCTCGCGAGCATTGCCAGTTCGATCAAAGCGTTTGTTGCAGAGCGCTGCGAGCTTGGCAGTGATTACACCGTGGCCATTGATGCGACGTATCACGCATATCGCAGTTGGTGCGAGGGCGCTGGTGCAACGGGCTGGGTTGATCGATTACCGATCAATCAATTTTCAGGAAAACTCCGTTCAGCATTCCACGGACAAATCGAAACGATCCGCCCACGTGCTGGTAACTCCACGCGCAAGCGGATGTTCGCCGGCATCCGGTTACGTAAGGGCTCACTGCAATGAGAACCGTTCGCCGAGTGTCCCGGCATACTGAAATTGTTGGTCCGCATGAAACCCGCATGGTCCGCATGCACTTCTAGTGCACTCACTCAGAATATTTATAATTGGGGATATGATTTTCATACGGACCATGCGGACCATAAGGACCAAGGGAAATATCAGGGGCAGAAGCGATGGAGTTAGGCCGATCAATGGAGTTGATGCGGACCACTCATGCGGACCACATACGGACCAGTTGAAATGCAATTGTTGCCAGATTTATCCGTGCGGCCAGCTGAGCAAATAGCGGAAGGCACGATAGAGGCCCCCAAACACTCGCTGGATTTTCTCCGTGCAGTCTATTGCAACGAGGGCCTCCCTCTGCCGGTCCGAATGCGCGCCGCCATCGCCGCGCTCCTATTCAAGTCGCCGAACCTCGCAGTGACGGCGAATGTTCAGGGCGAGGGTTTCGCCGCTTTGCTCGAAGCACGGCTGCGGAAGATCGCACAGCAGAAGCCAGAGGCAATCACGATCGAAGCTACCCCGGAGCCGCAGGCCCCGTTGGTGCCAGATCGCCGAAGTGCCTAAGCGCGACGCCGGTTTCCTTACCTGGGCGGTATTGGGGGAAAAGCGGGCAACGCCAAAATAGCCCGCCATGTCGCCTTTTGTG